>NZ_PEFR01000001.1:5107500-6585081 GCF_002754655.1 Verrucosispora sp. CNZ293 | reverse complement strand
GGGTACGCGACGCAGAGCAGCGCATTTACCGCGATCGTGGCGTCCACAGCGCTGCCGCCGGCGCGCAGCACCGCCAACCCGGCGCCGCTGGCCAGGTGATGCGGCGAGGCGACCATGCCACGGTCGGCGCGGGCGGGTGGGCGGCCGGTGCGGGGTCCGTGCGGTGCGGTCATGTCCTCCCTTTCCGCTCGTACGGTTGCGGGTTGGCGAAGGCCTCGGTGGTGGTGACGAAGCCCCAGCACTGCTTGGTGTTGAACAGCACCGCGTCCTTGCAGTACGCGGGCTGGACGTGGCGGTGGCGTCGGCGATGAGCACCGGGTTGTAGTCGCGGAAGTAGGCGTCCTCCAGGGTGGTGCTGACGCACTGGTCGGCGTTGACCCCGCAGACGTAGAGGGTCTGGATGCCCTGGGTCCGTAGCACCTGGTCGAGATGGGTGCCGTAGAAGCCGCTCATCCGCACCTTCTCGATGTGGATGTCGTCGTCGGCCTGGTAGCCCTTCAGCTCGTCGACCATCTCCGCGCCCCACGACCCGGCGGTGAGCACCGCGCCGTTGTCCAGTTCCTCCCCGATACCGGCCTGGTCCAGGCGATGCTTGAACGAGTGCAGCGTCGGCGCTCCGAGGTTGCGCAGGTCCGGTCGGTTGTGCCAGTAGATCCAGATGACGAACATGCCGTGTCGCCGGGCGGCGTCGATCGCCCGCTGCACGCCCGGGATGGCCGCCCGGCACGCCTCGTGGTCGAGCCCGGAACGTTCGGTCCATCCGCCCGGTGCACAGAAGTCGTTCTGCATGTCCACCACCGCCAGCGCACCCCGGTCCAGGTTGTCGACGAACGGCAGCAGCTCGGCGTCGAACCGGACCAGCTGCCCCTCGGTGTGGTGCGGTGCCAGGTGGACGTAGTCCTCGTAGAGGTACCAGCGGTCGGCGCTGGCACCCAGCTGCACCCCGCCGTCGCCGGTCTCGCGGTAGATCTCCCGGTAGTCGGCCATGTCAGTCCTCACCGTCCGACGGCGCGAACCTCAGCACGACCGGGATGGCACCGGCGACGGCCACCAGGACCAGCCCGGCCCACCACAGCGCCGGCAGGTCGCCGTCGGTGCCCAGGCTCAACGCGGGCAGGGCTGCCAGGAACAGCACCAACGCCAGCAGCAGCCAACGCAGCTCGCTCACGCTTGACTCCTTCCGGTCAGACGAACAGCAGGGTCAGCAGGCCGATCACCACGGCGGCGGCGAGAGTCCAGGGCAGCGTCTTGCGCAGCACCGCGCCCTCCTGGCCGACGATGCCGGCGGTACCGGTGCCGAGCACGATGTTGGCCGGGGCGATGGCGTTGCCGATCGCCCCACCGGCGCTCTGCGCACCGATAACCGCACTCTCGGACAGGCCGGTACCGGACGCCACCCCCTGCTGCAACTGGCCGAACAGCACGTTCGAGGCGGTGTTGCTGGAGGTCATGAAGGCACCGATCAGGCCGATGAGGTTCGCGGCGAAGGCGTACAGCAGGGGCGGTGAGATCCGCTCGATGCCCTGGGCCAGCACGTCGGTCTGCCCCGAGTGCTCCATCACGCCCGCCAGGATCAGGAAGGACAGGATGGCCACCGAGGCCGGCGTGGCGTCGGCCGCCAGGCTCGACCAGATCGGCTGCCGTCCCTCCCGCTCGGTACGGGCGGCGAAAAAGCCCTTGGCCCGGAACAGAAGCCAGGTGACCAGCACCGCGACGATCAGCGAGAAACCCGGATGGGTGAACGGGGCGATCGCCGAGTAGGGCTGTTCGGCCTCGGTGACCACGTCGTAGCCCGTGTTCACCTCCGGGAAGGGCAGGCCGAACTCGATGCGGTCCAGCGCCGCCTCGACCGGCGGGACGGCGAGGGTGAACACGGCGACGGCGGTGAGCACCGCGTACGGCAACAGTGCCCAGGACAGGCTCATCGTCGGCGCGTCCTCGTCCTCGTCCTCGGCCGACTCGTCGGCCTCCTGCTTCATCGCCGGACGGTCCGACACGTTCCGGGCCGGCTCCCGGTAGCGGGACCAGCGGGACAACGGGTAGAGCGCGACAAGCGCCACGGTGGCGGCGAGGAATGTCGACAGCACCGGCTCCCAGTACATGATCACGAACTGGAGGCCGCCGTGGATGACCGAGATGATCAGAATGAACGGCCAGGCCAGCCGCAGTGCCGGCCCCTTGCCGGCCATCCAGGCGATGGCGGCACCCGCCATCAGCGTCACCGGAGCCAGCAGCGCCGCGGTGATCAACGTGGTGGTCAGCTCGTCCTCGAGATCGACCACCTGGAGGGTGGCCAGCCAGCCAACCGCCAGGGTGCCGAACATGTTCGCCCAGGCATGCCCGATCAGCGGGATCACCACGGCGTAGACGGCCCGTACCCCGATTGCGAGCAGCAGCGGCGCCACGATCGCGATGGGCGCGCCGAAGCCCGCGATGCCCTGCATGAAGGAGGCGAAGACCCAGCCGAAGGCGAGCACCAGGAACACGTGGTTGCGGCTGTAGCGGGACAACCCTCGACGCAGCGCGTCGAAGGCACCCGAGGCGGTACCGATCCGGTAGAGCAGCAGCGCCGGCCAGATCACCAGCAGAATGAACACCGCGTCCCAGACACCCTTGCCGGCACCAACCGCGACGGATTCCCACGGCGCACGGAAGAACAGCACGGCGATCGCGACGGCGAGGAACATGCCGACCGGGCCGGCCTGCGGCGCCTTCCAGCGCAGCACCGCCAGCAGCAGCAGGAGCAGGAGGATCGGACTGATCGCCAGCAGCCAGGTTCCGAGGTTGATCGGCAGGGTTGTCTCCGGCATGTCCCTCCTGTCCCGGATGGCGGGTTCGGGCTCCCTTACCCGGCAGAACCGATGACATGCGCTGCGTGAATGACAAATCGCTGCGTAAGCGCTCAAACACCTGCGGCGGTCGGCGTTGACGACAAACATGGTTAGCCTGAGAGGCCAGTGAGATTGCCGCGGCACATGAGGCTCACACGTCGCGAACGAAACGGCGGGGCCAGGTGCTCTTGTAGAGAGCTGCCGTGACGGCGACGAGGAGGAGGCCCGTGACACAACAGACCTGGGACGAAGTTGGCGGTCTGCTGCCGTACGACGAGTTCCGCGCCGCCAGTGACGCGATCGTGACCAACATCGAACAGGTCATCGAGGGCAAGACCGCGACCGTGCGGCTGGCGCTGGCCGTCCTGCTCGCCGAGGGGCACCTGCTCATCGAGGACGTGCCCGGCGTCGGCAAGACCAAGCTGGCCAAGGCCCTCGCGCGGTCCATCGACTGTTCGGTACGCCGGATCCAGTTCACGCCCGACCTGCTGCCCAGCGACGTCACCGGCGTCAGCGTCTACAACCAGGAGACCCACGACTTCGAGTTCCGTCCGGGCGCCGTCTTCGCCAACCTGGTCGTCGGCGACGAGATCAACCGGGCCTCGCCGAAGACCCAGTCGGCGCTGCTGGAGTGCATGGAGGAACGGCAGGTCACCGTCGACGGGGTGACCTACCAGTTGCAGACGCCGTTCATGGTGATCGCCACCCAGAACCCGATCGAGATGGAGGGCACCTACCCGCTGCCGGAGGCGCAGCGCGACCGGTTCACCGCCCGCATCGCCATGGGATATCCGGACCCGACCGCCGAGCTGGCCATGCTCGACGGGCACGGTGCTGTCGATCCGCTGTCCGGGCTGCGGCCGGTCTCCGACGCCGACACCGTACGCCGGCTGATCGGTCACGTACGGCAGGTGCACGTCGCCGACGCGGTCAAGCAGTACGCGGTGGACCTGGTCACCGCCACCCGCGAGTCACCCGACCTGCGGCTGGGCGCCTCACCCCGGTGCACGTTGCAGATGCTGCGCACCGCCCGCGCGGTGGCCGCCCTCGACGGGCGGGACTACGTCCTGCCCGACGACCTCCAGGTCCTCGCCGTTCCGGTGCTGGCGCACCGGATCATCCCCACGGCCGACGCCCAGCTCGCCCGGCGTACCACCGACGCGATCGTCGCCGACCTGGTGCACCGGCTGCCGCTGCCGCACGACCGTAAGCGCTCGCCCTACGACACCCGGCCACCTGCTGGCGGTAACGGCCGGGCCCCCTTCGAGCCCCGGAGGCCGTGACGTGCGTGACGGGCTGCGCGGGCTGACCACCCGCGGCCGCTCCTTCCTGGCCGCGGCGGTGGCGGCGGCCATCTCCGCCGGCATCCTCGGCGAGAAGGACCTGCTGCGGGTGGCCGTGCTGCTGGCCGTCCTGCCGCTACTGGCCGCGCTCTACGTCGGGCGCAGCCGCTACAAGCTCGCCTGCCACCGGTCGCTGGAGCCGCACCGGGTGCCGGTCGGCGCGACCGCCCGGGTGGTGCTGCGGCTGCAGAACATGTCCCGGCTGCCCACCGGCACCCTGCTGCTGGAGGACCGGCTGCCGTACGCCCTCGGCAGCCGACCCCGGGTGGTGCTGGAGCGTCTCGGCGCGCACCAGGCCAGTTCGGTGGCCTACACGGTGCGCGCCGACGTGCGTGGCAGATACGAGGTGGGCCCGCTGGTGGTCCGGATGACCGACCCCTTCGGCCTCTGCGAACTCAGCCGCGCCTTCCCCGGCACCGACCGGCTGACGGTCGTTCCGCAGGTGGTCGGCCTGCCGTCGGTACGGCTGCCCGGGGAGTACACCGGCAGCGGCGAGAGCCGGGCCCGCTCGGTGGCGGTGCACGGCGAGGACGACGCGGCCACCCGGGAGTACCGGCGCGGCGACGACCTGCGCCGGGTGCACTGGAAGTCGACAGCGCGCACCGGCGAGCTGATGGTGCGCCGGGAGGAACAGCCCTGGGAGAGCCGGGCGACGGTCCTGCTGGACACCCGCGCGTACGGCCACCAGGGCGACGGCCCGACGGCCAGCTTCGAGTGGGCGGTCTCGGCCGCCGCCAGCATCGCCGTGCACCTGCGGCAGGCCGGCTACAAGCTGCGCCTGGTGACCGGCTCGGGCGCGGACGTCGACGCCGCCGAGGGTGCCGGCGACGGTCTGCTGCTCGACCAGCTCGCGGAGGTCCGGCTGGACCAGCGGGTCGAGATCACCACCCTGGTGCAGCACGTCCGGCAGCGCGCCGACGGCGGGCTGATCATCGGCCTGTTCGGCTCGCTGAGCACCGCCGAGGCGGAAGTGTTGGCCGGGCTGCGGGCCAACGGCGCCACCTGTATCTGTTTCCTGCTGGACAGCTCCGCCTGGCTGAACCTGCCGACACCCGCGCGGGCCGAGGCCGACCAGGCGCACGACACCGCGGCGCTGGCGCTGCTGCATGCGGGCTGGCGGGTGATCGGCGTCGACCACGGCGGCCGGCTGCCCGCGCTCTGGCCGCAGGCCGGGCGGGGCTCGCAGGGGTTCGCGCTCCGTGCGGCGATGGCCGAGACCGTGGCCGGTGGCGTGCGATGAACGGAAGGTCCCCTCATGATCGCCCATCGGAACCTGGGCCTGGTGGCCGCCGGCGCGACGCTGCTCGCGGCAGCGCCCCTGTCGGCCATCTTCGAGCGCTGGACGTGGCTGGTCCAGGCAGTCATCGCGGTGGCCGCGGTGGCGGCCGCGGCGGCGCTGGCCCGGCTCGGCCGGACCCCGCTGTGGGTGCAGATCCTGGCCATGGTCGGCGGCCTCACGCTCGCCCTGACCTGGCTGTTCCCCAGCGGCAGTGAGCTGCTGGCGGTGCTGCCCACCCCGGCCACCTTCGGGCACTTCGCGGAACTGCTCGGCAACTCGGTCGAGGACATGCGCTCCCACGGCGTGAAGGTCCCGGACACCGACCCGCTGCTGTTCGTCACGGTGCTCGGTATCGGCGGGGTGGCGGTGCTCGTGGACGTGCTCTGCGTCGGGCTGCGTCGCCCCGCCCTGGCCGGTCTCCCCATGCTCGCCATCTACTCGGTGCCGGTGGCGGTCTACGTGGACAGCGTCCCACCGGTGCCGTTCGCGATCGGCGCCGCCGGTTTCCTGTGGCTGCTGGTCACCGACAACGTGGACCGGGTCCGCCGGTTCGGCCGGCGGTTCACCGGCGACGGTCGTGACGTCGACGTCTGGGAGTCCTCGCCACTGGCCGCCGCCGGCCGTCGACTGGCGGTGGTGGGTCTCGCCTTGGCCGTGCTGGTGCCGCTGGCCGTGCCGGGGATGACAGCCGGGTTGATGACCACGCTCAACTCCGGTGCCGGCTCCGGCATCGGTCCCGGGTTCGGGGGCTCCCCCGGCCGGGTCGACCTCTTCGCCGCGCTCAGCGGGCAGCTCAACCAGTCCCAGGTGACCGACCTGGTGACGGTGACCACCACCGAGGAGGAACCGTTCTACCTGCGCTTCGGGGTCGCCGACGACCTGCGTACCGACGGCTTCCGGGTGCGCGGCCCCAACGGTAGGCGGGTCACCGGCGAGCTGCCCGATCCGTCGGGCCGGTCCCTGCCGGGCGTCGAACGGACCCGGCAACGGGCCACCGTGCAGGTCAGCCGGGAACTGAACATGCCGCTGCTGCCGGTCTACGCCGAACCTGTCGGCTTCGGCGAGCTGGGCAACAACTGGTTCTACGACCCGAACCTGCAGGTCGTCTTCTCCAACCGGGAGAACTCCCGGGGCAAGGAGTACTCCTTCGACTACGTGCGCTCGTCGTTCAGTCCGCAGGCGCTGCGGCGGGCCCAGCCACTGCCGGCCGACCTGCCCCTGCGCCGGCAGCAGACCGTGACGCCGGACGTGCCGGAGGTCCGGGCCCTGGTGGAGGATCTGATCCGGGGGGCGCGCACCGAGTACGACAAGGTGCGGGCCATCTACGACTACTTCTCCGAGGACAACGGCTTCAGCTACCG
The DNA here is from genome assembly GCF_002754655.1 of Verrucosispora sp. CNZ293. Classification (NCBI taxonomy): domain Bacteria; kingdom Bacillati; phylum Actinomycetota; class Actinomycetes; order Micromonosporales; family Micromonosporaceae; genus Micromonospora; species Verrucosispora sp. CNZ293. Next base: position 6,578,267 of record NZ_PEFR01000001.1, on the reverse strand, counting down.
GCTCAGCACCGAGCAGGGCACCAGCGGCCAGGCCATCCTCGACTTCCTGGAGAACAAGGTCGGCTACTGCCAGCAGTACGCCGCGGCGCTTGCCTGGATGGTCCGCGACGCGGGGATCCCGGCCCGGGTCGCCTTCGGGTTCACCAACGGCAGCCGGCGCAGCGACGACACCCTCACCCTGACCAACCGCAACCTGCACGCCTGGACGGAGGTCTACTTCGACCAGATCGGCTGGGTGCCCTTCGACGCCACGCCGGCCTACGGCGTGCCCGGCTCGACCCGCTCGGCGTGGGCACCGGACGTGGACGCCCCGGAGGAGAGCACGCCGCAGGGCGGCGCCGCGGACACGCCCGACGAGACGGATCCGTCGGCCGAGGCGGAGCAGGGACCGAACCAGTTCGAGGAGGGCGAGGACCCGGGGGCGGCGCTCGGCTCCGACAGTCCTGCGGAGCAGCGGCCCATCTGGCCCTGGCTGGTCGCCGCAAGCATCCTGGCACTGCTGGTCCTGCTGGCCGTCCCCGCGCTGCGCCGGCTCGCCCTGCGCCGGCGTCGAGGCCGGCCGGCACCGGCGGTGCGGACGGTCGACTCGCCGGACGCGGCCCCGTCCGCGACCGGGCAACCGGCAATGGTGGTCGCCACCGATCCGGACCGGGCCCGCGCCGACGCGCACGCCGCCTGGGACGAGCTGATCGACACGCTCGTCGACTACCGGGTCGGAGTGGACCGGACGGAGACCCCACGGGCCACCGCGGAGCGGCTGGCCCGGGAGCGGCTGGCCGCGCAGACCGCTGCCGGTTCGGCGGTACGCCTGCTCGGGCGGGCCGAGGAGCGGGCCCGCTACGCCCGCGACCCGTTGACCGGCGAGCCGCTGCCGGCGGCCCTGCGGACAGTGCGTGGCGCTCTCGCCGAGCAGGCGGACCGACGGACCCGGCTGGTGGCGACGGTACTGCCACCGTCGGTGTTGTCCCGGTGGCGCACCGCCATCGCGGACAACTCGTCACGGCTTGTCAACTCCGGCGGGCAGGTGCGTCGGAGGCTGCTGCGGTTCAGTCCGCGCCGGCTGATCGCCAGCCGCGCGGGTCGCTGAACGTCGTTGCCGGCGACCCGAACGGTGTCGCCGGCAACGGCCCACCCATCGATGTCACGTCTGGGTGGCCGGAGAATCTCAGCCCGACATGCGTCCACGGGCGCATCGCTGGCGGCCTGCCAGCGACGGGAATATGACAGCAAGCGGCAGCGGGCAACACGGAGCCCGAAACGGCACCCTGGCCGTTTGCGCGCCACTCACCCCGGGCGGTCGGCCCGGGGTGACGTGCTTCCTCGCGTCAGCGACGGAACGTGGTCAGCGGTGCCCCTCCGGGCGCTGCCGCCACCGGTCCTCCATCCGGTCGAGGAAACCCGACCTCCGGCCGGCACGGCCGCGGGACCGGCGACGACTCGCCGTGCCCCCGACGACGTGCAGGTCGGGTGACTGCGCCCGACGGTGCGACTGCACCGCGAACGCCGCCGAGGCCAGCATGACAACGAATCCCGCCACTGCCAGCGGCGGAGTTTTGATCACCGCGCCATAGACCAGCAACGCCAGGCCAGCGATGATCACGCCGGCAGCGACGAGCAGGCGACGCCGCGCATGGAAGCGCGGATCGCTGGCGCGCACGGCCGAGGCGAACTTGGGGTCCTCGGCAAGCGACCGCTCGATCTGCTCGAACAGCCGCTGCTCGTGCTCCGAGAGCGGCACGGCACTCCTCCCCGGTCACGTTGGTCGGTCCGGTCGGACCGACAGACCGTGGCAGCCAACCGGCTGCTTACCCGCAAGTCTACGAGGGCCCTCGCGCGTCGGAAAGCGGGACGACCTACGGCCGGGTCGGATTTTCATTTCGTCGGGGATCGCGCCCACCGAGAAGACTGGCCGGTCCTATGACGGACCGCCCGAAACGGGCAGCTGCCGCGTCGGCGGCGACCTCCGCTTCCCGCCAGCCCCGCTCCGGCTGCCCCAGCGCGAGCTGCCGCGGCGTCTCGGCCGCCGCCGTCAGTCCCTCCGCCCGGACACCGAGCAGACGAATCCGCTCACCAGGGTTCAACGCGGTGTAGAGCGCCCACGACGTGTCGAACATCTCCCGGGCCACGTCGGTGGGCACGTCCAGGGTGCGGGCCCGGCTCACGGTGCGGAAATCGGCTGTCCGCACCTTGAGCGAGACCGTCCGTCCCACCTGCCCGCCGGCCCGCAGCCGGGCACCGACCTTCTCGGCCAGGGCCAGCAGCGTCCGGCGGATCTTCACCGGATCGTCGACGTCCACGTCGAAGGTGACCTCCGCGCCTATCGACTTCTCCGCGTGCTCCGGGCTGACCCGCCGTGGGTCGCGCCCCCAGGACAGCTCGTGCAGGTGCGCGGCAGCCGCCTCGCCGAGCGCGGTCCGCAGCATGCCCCGCGGAGCCTGCGCGAGGTCACCGACGGTGCGCAGACCGAGTCGCAGCAGCGCCTGCTCGGAGCGCTCCCCCACCCCCCACAACGCGGCGACCGGCAGCGGATGGAGGAACTCGAGCACCTGGTCGGCGGGCACCACGAGCAGACCGTCGGGTTTGGCCCGGGTCGAGCCGAGCTTGGCCACGAACTTGCTCGGCGCGACCCCCACCGAGCAGGTCAGCCCCTGCTCCTCGGCGACCCGCTGCCGAATTCCGGCGGCGATCGCCGCCGGCCGGCCGAAGAGTCGCCGGGCACCGGCGACGTCGAGGAACGCCTCGTCCAGGGAGAGCGGCTCCACAAGCGGCGTGACGTCCCGGAAGATCTGCATGACCGCCCGGGAGGCCGCCGAGTAGCTGGCGAAGTCGGGGGCGAGGAAGACCGCGTGCGGGCAGAGCGCACGGGCGCGCATCGTGGGCATGGCACTGCGTACGCCGTACCGCCGGGCCTCGTAGCTGGCCGAACTGACCACACCGCGCGGACCGACCCCGCCGACCACGACGGCCCGGCCGCGCAGCTCGGGTCGGTGACGGACCTCCACCGAGGCGAAGAAGGCGTCCATGTCGACGTGCAGGATCGGGCACCCGGCGTCGTCGGCGCCGGGCCCGAACCGGGGATCGCCGCCCCGGGGTAGCGACTGGCTGCGGCCCACCCGCGCAGGTTAGCCCGCAGTTGTGACATTCCGGCCGGTCAGCCCCGCACCACAAGCAGCGGAATCGTCATCTCGGTCGCCGTGTCCGCCCCGTGGAAGGCCACCAGCCGGGACACCATCGGCGGTTCCGAACGACTGGCCAGCACGGCGTACGTGTCGTTGCAGACCACCACGACGTCGCCGATCCGGTCCAGGTGCCCGGAGGTCACCGGCCCGAACCGGCCGCTGGCCACCGCCTCCTCCCGGGTCAGCACCCGGGCGGCGGTGCCGAGCACGGCCGACCAGGCGGCCACCACGTCGGCGGTGGCCCCCGGCGCGACATGCAGGTAGCGCACCCGGGGCTCACCCGCGACCACCCGCACCCCGTCGGTCAGCCGCGGGTCGGTGTCCAGGTCGAACCGGTCTCCGTCCGGGATGTCGAGCTGCCCGTGGTCGGCGGTGACCAGCAGCGCGGCGTCGGACGGCAGTCCGTCCACCAGCCGGGCCAGCAACCCGTCCAACTCGGTCACCGCCACCCGCCACGGCAGCGAGTCGACGCCGCTGAGATGACCGTGCCGGTCGACGTCCGGGTGATAGGCGGAGACCAGGGTCGGGCCCGCCCCGGCGGTCAGCGCGGCAAGCGTGGTGGCGGCCACCGCGTCGACCCCGGCCGCACCCCGGTAGTCACCGCCCCGGTTCGCGGCCAGGGTGAGGCCGGTGCCGCCGAACTCCGGCCGGCTCACCACGGTGACCGCCACACCCGCCGCCCGGGCCCGTTCCAGCTGGGTGGGCACCGGCTGCCAGCGCAGCGGATCGGGGTCGCCGTCGAGCCACTCGATGTGGTTGAGCACCCGCTCGGTGCCCGGAACACGCACGGTGAAACCGAGCACCCCGTGCGCGCCGGGCGACGTGCCGGTGCCCAGGGTGACCAGGCTGGTCGGGGTGGTGGAGGGGAAACCGGAGGTGAGTGGCCGGCCCGAGGCGGCGGTCAGCCCGGTCAGGGTCGGCGCGTACGGCGCGGCGGTCGGGATCTGGTACCAGCCGAGGCCGTCGACAAGCAGCACCGCGATCCGGCGCACCCCCGACAGTTCGGCGGCCAGACCGAGCGGGTCCGTGGCACCGGGGACACCGAGCACGGCCAGCGCGCTGGGCAGCACGTCGGCGAGGCTCCCGCCGCCGTATCCCGGCGCGACGACCTCCAGCGGCCGGGCCCGGCCGACCACGCCGGTCATGCCGGGCGGCGGGCGAACAGGTGCAGCTGGGCCGCCATGTCCCGCCAGGGTGCCCGCGCGGCAAGTGTCCGCTCCAACTCGACGAGGGCAGCGGCCTGACCGTCCGCCACCGCCGCGGGCAGCAGGTCGGCGAGGACGCGTACGCCGTGGATCTCCTCGACGGTGAGCCCGGCGGCGGCCAGCAGCGCGGCGGCGCTCTCGACGTCGAAGCGGCGGCGCAGGGTGTCCCGGGCCCCGGCGGCACCCGCCGGGTCGGCGGCCAGCACGGCGGCCACGTCGAGGTGCCCGTTCATCGCCCGGCCGAGCACCGCGGCGGCCCGCCCGGCGACCAGCACGCTCGCCGCGCCACCCGGTCGCAGCACACCGGCCAGCGCGGACACCACAGGCGCCGGGTCGTCGACGACCTCCAGCACCGCGTGGCAGAGCACCAGGTCGACGCTTGCCGGCTCGATCAGCCCGGCCAACGCGTCGCCGTCGCCCTGCACCGCGCGTACCCGCCCGGCCACCCCGGCCTCCGCGGCCCGGCGACTGAGCGCGGCGAGCGCGTCGGGACTGGCGTCGACCACCGTCACCCGGTGCCCAGCCCGGGCCAGCGGCACCGCGAAGCCGCCGGTGCCACCCCCCACGTCCAGCACGGTCAGCTCGGCGGCCGGCCGACGGTCCAACTCGGCGCGCAGCACCGACCAGACCACGGCGGTACGGGGGGTGAGCGGCGGCCCGGCCGGGCCTGGGGTCTGTTCCACCCGGTCGAGCCTAGTCAGCCGGGACCAGATCGCCAGGGGGCACTACCTGCCTGCCGTCGTCCTGCCGTCAGCGGAAGTCGCGGGAGGTGGGGCGGACCGGTGGTTCGATCGCGTCCAACCGGTCGGCGACCAGGTTGACCACCCCCTCGTGCCGCTGCAGCCGTCCCCGCACCACCAACGCCGCGCTGGTGCGGGCCACCCGCCGATGCCGCTGCCACAGCCCCGGCGAGCAGGTGACGTTGAGCATGCCGGTCTCGTCCTCCAGGTTGAGGAAGGTGACCCCACCGGCGGTCGCCGGGCGCTGCCGGTGGGTGACGATCCCGCCGACCCGGATCCGTCGACCCGGCTCCACCCGGCCCAGCCTGTCGATAGGCACCGCGCCCACCGCGTCCAGCTGCGGCCGGATGAACCGGGCCGGATGGCTTTCCGGCGACAACCCGGTGGCCCACACGTCGGCGACCAGCCGGTCCACCTCCTCCATGCCGGGCAGGACGGGCGCCGCCGTACCGGTCACCGTGCCGGGCAGCCGGCCGGGCCGCTCCTGGGCCGCCGCGCCGGCCGCCCAGAGCGCCTGCCGCCGGCTCAAGCCGAAACAGGCGAAGGCGTCCGCGGTGGCCAGCGCCTCCAGTTGCGCGGCGGTCAGACCCACCCGCCGGGCCAGGTCCGGCATGTCGCGGTACGGGCCGTTCGCCACCCGCTCGGCCTCGATCCGCTCGGCCACACCGTCGCCGAGGGTACGCACGCTGGACAGCCCGAGCCGGACCGCCGGACCGCCCAGCCCCCAGGCGTGCGGCGGCTCCCCCGCCCGGCTGCCCCAGCGGGTGTCCGGGGTGGACTCCAGCACCGGCTTCGCGTCGCTGGCGTTGACGTCCGGACGGCGGACCTCCACACCGTGCCGGCGGGCATCGTCGACAAGGGTCTGCGGCGAGTAGAAGCCCATCGGCTGGGCGCTGAGCAGCGCGGCCAGGAACGGGCCCGGGTGGTAACGCTTCAGCCAGGAACTGGCGTAGACCAGGTAGGCGAAGCTCATCGCGTGGCTCTCCGGGAAGCCGTAGCTGGCGAACGCGGTGAGCTTGCGGTAGACGTCGTCGGCCAGTTCGCCGGTGATGCCGCGCTCGGCCATGCCCCGGTAGAGCCGGTCGGCGATCTGCTCCATCCGCTGCACCGACCGTTTGGCGCCCATCGCCCGACGCAGTTGGTCGGCCTCGGCCGCGTCGAAGCCGGCCAGGTCGATGGCGAGCTGCATCAACTGCTCCTGGAACAGCGGCACGCCGAGGGTCTTCTCCAACGCGTTACGCATCAGCGGATGGGCGAAGGTCACCGGCTCCTGGCCGTTCTTGCGCCGGATGTACGGGTGCACCGAGCCGCCCTGGATCGGCCCGGGCCGGATCAGCGCCACCTCGACCACCAGGTCGTAGAACGCCCGGGGCTTGAGCCGGGGCAGGGTGGCCATCTGGGCGCGGCTCTCCACCTGGAACACCCCGACCGAGTCGGCCCGGCAGAGCATGTCGTAGACCTCGGGATCGTCGAGCGCCATGTCGCCCAGATCCAGGCTCATTCCGATCATGTCGTAGCCGTAGTGCAGGGCCGACAGCATGCCGAGGCCGAGCAGGTCGAACTTGACCAGGCCGACGGCAGCGCAGTCGTCCTTGTCCCACTGGAGCACGCTGCGGCCGGGCATCCGCCCCCACTCCACCGGGCAGACCTCGATCACCGGCCGGTCGCAGATCACCATGCCGCCGGAGTGGATGCCCAGGTGCCGGGGGAACGTCTGGAGTTCGTTGGCGTACGCGACCACCTGCTCGGGGATCTCCGGCACGTCCACCGTGGCCACGTCGCCCCACCTGTCGATCTGCTTGCTCCAGGCGTCCTGCTGGCCGGGTGGGAAGCCGAACGCCTTGGCCACGTCCCGCACCGCCGAGCGGGGCCGGTAGGAGATCACGTTGGCGACCTGGGCGGTGTGCTCCCGGCCGTACCGGGTGTAGACGTGCTGGATGACCTCCTCCCGCCGGTCGGACTCGATGTCCACGTCGATGTCGGGCGGCCCGTCCCGCTCGGGCGCCAGGAACCGTTCGAACAGCAACCGGTGCCGGACCGCGTCCACGTTTGTGATCCGCAGCGCGTAGCAGACCGCCGAGTTCGCCGCCGAACCCCGGCCCTGGCAGTAGATGTCCGCCCGCCGGCAGAAGTCGACGATGTCGTAGACCACCAGGAAGTAGCCGGGGAACCCCAGCTCCTCGATCATGTTCAGCTCGTGGTCGAGCTGCGCGTACGCCTGCGGGTGCGCCTCGCGCGGGCCGTAGCGTTCCCGCGCACCCTGCTCGGTGAGGTGGCGCAGCCAGCTCATCTCGCTGTGCCCCGGCGGCACCGGGTACGCCGGTAGCTGCGGCGCGACGAGCTGGAGGTCGAAGGCCAGTTCCGCGCCGAACTCGGCGGCCCGGGCCACCGCGCCCGGGTAGGCGGCGAACCGGGCCGCCATCTCGGCGCCGTCCCGCAGATGGGCGGTGCCCGCCGCGGGCAGCCAGCCGTCGATCTCGTCCAGGCTGCGCCGGGCCCGGACAGCGGCAAGTGTGGTGGCCAGCCGACGCCGCCCCGGGGTCGCGTAGTGCACGTTGTTCGTGGCCACCGTGGGCAGCCCGGCGGCGGTCGCCAACTCGGCCAGGGCGTCGTTGCGGTCACCGTCGACCGGATGCCCGTGGTCGGTCAGCTCCACCGCCACCGTCTCCGCGCCGAACAGCTCGGTGAGCCGGTCCAGCTCGCGGGCCGCCGCGTCCACCCCCTCGGTGAGCAGGGCAGCCGGCACGTGCCCCTTGCGGCAACCGGTGAGCACCAGCACGTGGTCCCGCAGGTCGGCGGCGATCTCCTCCAACTCGCCGTAGACCGGGCGCCCCTTCTCACCGCCCCGCAACTGGGCGCGGGCGATCGTCGTGGCCAGCCGGGCGTACCCCTCGTGACCGTGGGCCAGCACCAGCAGGTGGTTGCCGTGCGGGTCGGGTACGCCGTTCTGTGGGCCGGGCAGCCCGAGGGACAGCTCCGCTCCGAAGATCGTCGGCAGGCCCAGCGCACGGGCCGCCTCGGCGAAGCGCACCACACCGTAGAAACCGTCGTGGTCGGTGACGGCGAGCGCGGTCAGCCCCAACCGGACGGCCTCCTCAGCCAGTTCCTCGGGGTGGCTGGCACCGTCGAGGAAGCTGAAGTTGGTGTGCGCGTGCAGTTCGGCGTACGGCGGCACACCGTCGGGCCGGACCAGTTCCGGCGGTCGGTAGTGCTCCCGCCGCCGACTCCAGGCCGGCGAGTCGCCCCCGTCGGCGTCGACCGCGAGGGGATCCACCACGTGCAGGTGCCGACCCGCACCGCCGCCCTTCCCGCCGGCACTGTCCTTCCCGCCGGCGGGCCGCCCGGAGAGCACCCGCTCCAGCTCCGACCAGGGCAACCGGGGATTGTGGAAACTCACCGCCGCCACCCCGCTGTCGCGCAGGACGCCGTATCTCGTGCCCTCAACCGGCCCGGATGCCCCGACATACCGCACCTGGTGAAGCCCGCCGGCCCGGATACCCCGACATGCCGCAACTCGCCCCCGTCTGCACGGCGCCCCGTAGAGAGGGGGTGAATCTTGGTACGAAACGACCCTCTGAAGGGCTGTTTCGTACCAAGATTCACGTCAGTCATAGATCGCCTCCACAAGCCACCGGCCGGACTCGACGGCGAGCAGCAGGGCGGTGCCGTCGGCCAGGCGGACCTGGAAGCGGGCTCGGCGGCGGGCCTCGGCCGGGGCCCACCACCGCTCGTCGACCGGCCACGGACCGGCCCAACCGACGATCTCGACCCACGCGACCGTGCCACCACGGAGGGCAGCGGCCGAAGAGGGGGTGGCCGAAGCAGCGGTGGCCGAAGCAGCGGTGGCCGAAGGGGCGGCGGCCGAAGCAGCGGCGGCCGAAGCAGCGGCGGCCGAAGGGGCGGCGGCCGAAGCAGCGGCGGCCGAAGGGGCGGCGGCCGAAGGGGCGGAACCCGGGGCGGGAGTGGGGCCGGCGGGCTGCGGCGGCATCGTGCCGATGCTCAGCCGGGCCAGTGGGGCGCTCACCGCCAACCGCGCGCTCACCACGACCGGTGCGCCGGTGGCGTCCAGCACGCTGGCGGCGAGCGGGGCGGGGAGCACCACTGCCGGCGAAGGCGGCGGTAGTCGCCCTGGCCAGGGCGGTACGGCCGGCCCGGAACTCACCTGGCCGCCACCCCGACCCGGCTTCCGCTCGAACCCGACCCCGGGCCGGGCGGAGCCGCTCCCACCCGCCCTCACGGCAGCCGATCCCCCAGCGACGCCAGGACCAGCAGCACCGGGGGCAGCGACACCGAACGCGGCGGCACCGGGGGCAGCGGCATCGGGGGCATCAGCACCGAGGGCAGCAGCACCGAGGGCAGCGGCACCGAGGGCAGCAGCATCGAGGGCGGCGGCGTCAGCAGCGCCCGGAGCAGCGGCGCCGAACGCGGCGGCACCGGGGCCGGCGGTGCCGGGAAAAGCGGTGGCGGGGCCGGCGGTGCCGGGAAAAGCGGTGGCGGGGCCGGCGGTGGCGGGAAAAGCGGTGCCGGGAAAAGCGGTGCCCGGACGGGCCGGGAGCCGTTCGTCGCCCCAGGGCACCAGCCGGGTCTGGTCGGCCGGGGACCGCCCACCGCCGAGCACCGCGGTGACCACCGCCTCGGGGCCGAGCAGACCCTGCACCCGGCTCAGCGCGCGGTGCGCCCGTTCACGTTCCGCGCCGGTCTCCCCCCACAGCCCGGGTTGCAGGCCGGCCTGGGCCAGCACCCCGTCCGGCAGCAGCCGCAGCCGGATGATTCCGGCCGTGGGGCGGGCCGGCCGGTCACCGCCGCGACGGGCACCGGAGAGCCAGCCGTCCAGTTGCCAGCGGACCCGGTCGGCGATCGCCGCCGCGGTGAGCAGCCCGTCGTGCCGCCAGACCCGGTGCAGCTCCTGACCGTGCGCGGTGACCGCCTCGATGCCCAGGCGGGTGCAGGCCAGTCCGTACCCGGCGAGCCGTTCGTGCAGTTGCTCGGCCAGCGTCCGGGCGGCGAACGCTGCCACGTCGATCCGGTCGATCGGCTCGTCCAGGTCGGCGGTGACCGTCAGGTCGACCGGCGGACGACGCACCGCGAGCGGCCGGTCGTCCTGGCCAGCGGCCAGCCGATGGGCCAGTGCCCCGTCGAACCCGAATCGGGCCAGCACGTCGCCGGCGGGCAACGCGGCGAAGTCGCCGAGCGTACGCACCCCGAGCCGGCGCAGCAGGTCGGCCAGGGCGGAGCGGCCGAGCGCCTCGACGGGCTGCCCGGCCAGGAACTCCGCCGTCCCGCCGGGCGGCACGATCCGCCCCTCGCGGGCGGCCAGCCCTGCGGCGAAGACCCCGGCGGCGACACCGACCTGGCTCTCCACCGCGCAACTGAGGGCTACCTGCTCGACGATCCGTTCGGCGGCAGCTTCCTCACCGCCCAGATAGCGGCTCGGTCCCCGCGCGGCCAGCGCGCAGGCCCCGGGGCGGATCACCTCCACCCCGACCGCCACCTCCTCGACAGCGGCCACCACCGGCTCGAACGCCCGCGCGTCCCGCCCCGGATCGTGGTCGACGACGGTGAGTCCGGAGCAGCGTCCCTGCGCCTCCCGCCGACGCAGCCCTCGGCGTACCCCCTCCGCGCGCGCCCGCTCCGAACAAGCGATCACCCGATTGGCGTGCAGCACCGCGACCGCCCCGGTGGCGGGCACCCCGTCGACGATCTCGGCGGCGAGTACCGGCCAGTCCGGGCACCACAGCAGCAGCGTCCGGACCGGTTCACCCACGGCCCGCCACCACCCGCAGGCGAGTGGCACCCGACCGGGCGGCCATGGCCGGACCGGGGACGACCCGGGTCAGGTCGTCACCGGGCAGCCAGACCTTGACCTCCCGGGGACGGGCGGCGGCACCCCGCCCGCGAGCCGAGATGGTCACCTCCCGACGGCGCAGCCGGCCCCGCCCCGCTCCGAGCCCCTGCCAGATCCCCCGGACCACCTGGAGCGTCACGTCCGCGCCGTCCCACCGGCCGTACGGCACCAGCACGCTGCCACGTTGCCGGGCCCGCGCGGCCAACCGGTCGGCGACGGAGGCGGAGACGGTGGACGGAACCGCGGTGACCACCACATCGACCCCGTCGATGAGTGCGGCGACGACTGTGGGCCACTCCGGACCGGGCTGCGGCACCAGGGCGAGCCGGTCCAGGACGATGCCGGCCTCGGCCGCCGCCCCGGCCCCGAAGGTCGGCATCCCGACCACGGCGCACCAGGATCCGGCGCGGGACGCCTCGGCGAGCAGCGCGAGCAACAACGAGGTGGTGCCGCTGGGGCGATGCTGTCCGCCCCCGACCGCGATGGTGCTGCCGCGCCGCAGGCCCCGGTTGGGCAGCAACCCGGTCAGCTCGGGCCGTACGGGCAGCACCCGGTGCCCACCCGCCGGATCGGGTGCGCTGGCCGGGCGGACCAGCCCGGCCAGCGCGGCGGAACCGACCACCATGCGGCCCGCCATCGGACCTCCCCCGTCGTCGCCACGGACATCCGGCCCGTGGATGGTGCTGTCGTGGATCACAGGAACGTGTGCGTGGCGGGGCGGCGTCCGGCCACCCTGGGGTCCCGCCGGTGGTGGCCGGACGCCGCGGCTCAGGCGACGAGACCCTCGATCGCCGGTTGGTGCGCCAGGCCGAGCGCCGCCTCCACCACCGTCACGAACTCCTCGGCGGCGCGGAGCAGGTCGTCGGCCTCCCGGGCGGTGACCACCCGGGGTATGCCGGCCTCGGCGGCGGCCCGTTTGCCGGCACCGAGGGCGAAGTAGCTGGCCCACTCGTCGAGCTCGGGGGCGACGCTGGCGAGCAGCACCCAGACGCTTGTGATCCGGTGGCGGCGGACGGGGGCGGGACGGGCGCGGGCGGCGAGCACCGCTGCGGCGGCGCGCAGGGCAGCGAGATGGGCGGCGGCGTACCGGAGGCCGTCAGGGCCGGTCCGGGCGGCCTCGGCGAGCCCCTGCCGGGCCACCGCGAGCAACTGGACGGGAGTGCGGTGCGGCAGCACATGCGCGGGCACCGTCGGCGCCTGAGCCGGACTGGTCGGCATGGTCTCTCCTCCAGATGAGCCGGGGCGGGTCGGCGCACGACGGAGTCGATCCGTCGACGCGGAAACCCGCGGCGGTCGGTGCGGAGGAAGACGCACCAGGTGAGCGGCCGGCCGGGTGCGGAGCTTCCCCACACCACACCCGGCCGGCGTACCGGCGGGTCCGTCGTCCGCCGCCCGGGGGTCGTTGGGCGGCGGACGACGGCCTGCCTGACGGGCCCGGACTCGCGACTGCCCGGAGCCCAGGTGCGGTCCGCGGCACCGCACCTGTCGGAAGCCGGTGCCGCGAAACACCAGCCTCCGAGAGGGGTTGGAACGAACGTTCGAGGCAATCGAACACTCGTTCTAACTGCTGCTGACAGTACACCCTCCCTCCGACGAAAACGCAACGCACGACGCACACCAACTGCGCCCCGTTGGCCCACACTTGCCGATCATGCAGTTGTGGCGCCGAGAAGCTCCGGGAAAGTCCCACTTACCAGGTGCCACAACTGCATGATCGGCGTGACCGGGGGTGGCCCGGGCGGCGTGGCCGGTGGCGCGGCCGGTTCGCGTACCGGGAAGAATGGACGGCATGCAGTCACACCCGAACGTCCGGGCGGTGCAGGACGCCCTCGACGCCGCGAACGCCCGGAACGGCTCCGACACGCCCGCCACGGTCCGCCTGCTGCCCGACGCCGTGCACACCGCCGCCGCGGCTGCCGAGGCGCTCGGCGTCGACGTCGGTGCCATCGCCAACTCGCTCGTCTTCGACGCCGACGGGACCCCGCTGCTGGTGCTCACCTCGGGCGCGCACCGGGTGGACACCACCGCGCTGGCCACCCGGCTCACCGTCACCCGGCTGCGCCGGGCCACCCCGCAGTTCGTCAAGGAACACACCGGGCAGGTCATCGGCGGGGTCGCCCCGGTGGGTCACCCGCAGCCGCTGCGCACGCTCGTCGACACCGCCCTGGACAAGTACGACGAGATCTGGGCCGCCGGCGGCGTACCCCAGGCGGTCTTCCCCACCACGTACGCCGAGCTGCTGCGGGTCACCGGCGGGACCCCGACCGACGTGGCGTGAACGAGCGAAGCGAGCGAACCATCAGGCACAGCACAGTGGCGCCTCGCGCCGGCGGCGAGCGCAGCGAGGTGGCGGCGTGAGTCACCCGGAGAGCGTCCCCGATCTGGTCACCCTGCACGTGTGGCGGATCGCACCGGCCGCCGTGGGCCGGGCGCTGACCCGGATGGCTGTCGACCCGCGCCGGCTACGTGCCCTGCCCGGCGTACGGTTCGGCAAGCTGCTCGGCACCGGGACCGGCACCGGCTTCGGGGCCGGCGACGCGGACCTGACCCGCTGGGCGGCGCTGACGGTCTGGGACTCCCCCGCCGCAGCCGCCCGGTTCGCCGACTCACCGGTGGCGCGGGCCTGGTCCGGTCTCGCCCGCGCGGGCGTCCGACTCGACCTGCGGCCGCTGACCAGCCGGGGTGAGTGGTCCGGACGGCGGCCGTTCGGTGAGCCCGCCGGTGGCCGGGTCACCGGCCCGGTGCTGGCGCTGACCCGGGCCCGGCTCCGTCCGACCCGGGCACTCACCTTCTGGCGGGCGGTCCCGCCGGTGGCTGCGGCCCTGCACACCGCACCCGGGCTACTGGCCCGCTTCGGCGTCGGCGAGGCGCCGCTTGGCTGGCAGGGCACGGTGAGCGTGTGGCGTGATCCGGCGGATCTCGTGGCGTTCGCGTACCGTCACCCGCAGCACCGGGCCGCGATCAGCCGGACCGAAACCCAGCGGTGGTACGCGGAGGAACTCTTCGCCCGATTCGAGGTGCGGGACGTGGTCGGCGACCGGACGGTACTGGGGTGGGTCACCGACGACGGTGACCCGGCGGAGGGTGAGCGGGCATGAGGTTGGTGCGGTGGACACCTGACGATCTCCTCCGGCGGCTGGACGACGTGGTGGCCGTCTACGGCGAGGCGATGGGTTACCGCGCCGACCTGCTGGAGGCCCGTCGCGGCTACATCGCCACCCACGTACGCCGGCCCGGCTTCCGCGCCGTGGCCAGCCTCACCAGCTCCGGTCACCTGGCCGGGTTCGGGTACGGCTACGTCGGCGCCGCCGGTCAGTGGTGGCACGACCAGGTCTGGCGGGCACTGGACCAGCCCACCCGGCGACGCTGGCTGACCGACTGCTTCGAGGTGGTCGAGCTGCACGTGCGGCCACCGGCCCAGGGGCACGGACTGGGTGCCGGGCAACTGCGCGCCCTGCTCACCATGGCCGAGGGCGCCACCACCCTGCTGTCCACCCCGGAGGCTGACGAGCAGACCTCACGCGCCTGGCGGCTGTACCGCCGGTTCGGCTTCGTCGACGTGCTGCGCGACTTCCGGTTCCCCGGTGACGAACGTCCGTTCGGGGTGCTCGGCCGGGATCTGCCGCTGCCCGTGCCGGGAGCGACACCACAGGCGTCGGTGCCGACCCCGCCGCCCGCACGGTCATGACCGCACGACCACCGGCCCGTGGCTACGCCTGGGCGCTGCTGGCCCTGCTGGTACTGGCGCAGATCTGCTACCCGCTGACCGGCGGGGTCACCCGGGCCCGGCTGACCGTGGCCACAGTCGTGCTCGGCTACCTGCTCTCGGTCGGTCACGCCCTGGTCACCCGGGGGCCACGGGCGGCGACGGCACTTGTCGCGGTGGCCACCGGCGGCGGGTTCGCCATCGAGGCGCTCGGCGTGGCCACCGGCTTCCCGTTCGGCAGCTACGACTACTCCGGCCAGCTCGGTCCGAAACTGGCAGGCGTTCCGCTGATCATCCCGCTGGCCTGGACCTGGATGGCCTGGCCGGCCTGGTTGGCGGCCACCCGACTCACCGGCGGGACACCCGGTCGGTGGCGCTGGCCGGGTCGGATCGCGCTGGCCACCGTCGGGTTGGCCGCCTGGGACCTCTTCCTCGACCCGCAGATGGTGGCCGAGGGGCACTGGGTGTGGCGGGATGCCACGCCGGCCCTGCCCGGGCTGCCCGGCATCCCGGTCAGCAACTACCTGGGTTGGCTGCTGTTCGCGGTGCTGATGATGACCGCGCTGCGCCCGCTCGCCGGGCCCACCGTGGCCACCACCGGCGCCGACGACCATCCGATGTACGCGCTCTACCTGTGGACGTACGGCTCCAGCGTGCTGGCCCACGCCGTCTTCCTCGACCTGCCCGCCTCGGCGGTGTGGGGCGCGGTCGGCATGGCGGTGGTCGCCGTACCGCTGGCCGTCACCCTGCTGCGGGCCCGGCGCACCCGCGACCGGGACACCGGTTCGCCACGCTCCCCGGTCGACGTGGTGGCATGACCCTCGCGCTGGTCCTGCTGCTCGGCGTCACCCTGCTGACCACGCACACGGTGGTGAACGCCGGCCGCTGGCTGCGCCGGCCGGCCGACCGACCGGCGCAGGTCACCGAGACGGTGGCGGTGCTGCTGCCGCTGCGCGACGAGGCCGACCGGGTCACCCCGTGCCTGCGCGCCCTGCTCGCCCAGCGGGGAGTCCCCGGGCTGCGGGTGGTGGTGCTCGACGACGGTTCCACCGACGGCACCGCCGAGGTGGTCCGCGCCGTCGTCGCCGACGACCCCCGGGTCACCCTGCGCACCGGAGTGAACCCGCCGCCGGGCTGGCTGGGCAAGCCGCACGCCTGCTGGCAGTTGGCCACCGGCGTCGAGGAGCCGGTCACCGCGTTGGTCTTCGTGGACGCCGACGTGGTGCTCGACCCGTACGCCGTGGCCGCGGCGGTCACCGAACTGCGCGCCGCCGGGGCGACGCTGCTGTCGCCGTACCCACGGATCGTGGTGCGGACGGCAGCCGACCGGCTGGTGCAGCCGCTGTTGCAGTGGTTGTGGCTGACCTTCCTGCCGCTGCGGGCGATGGAGCGTTCGGCACGACCGTCGCTGGCCGCGGCCGGCGGGCAGTTCCTGGTCGTCGACCGGGCCGGCTACCTGCGGGCCGGTGGGCACGCGGCGGTCGCCGACCGGGTCCTGGAGGACATCGAGCTGGCCCGGGCGGTGAAGCGGGCCGGTGGCCGGATCGCCCTCGCCGACGGCTCCCGACTGGCCAGCTGCCGGATGTACGAGGACTGGTCGCAGCTGCGCGACGGCTACACCAAGTCGTTGTGGGCCTCGTTCGGTCATCCGGCCGGCGCGGCCGTGGTGCTGGCCCTGCTGCTGGCGCTCTACACCGCGCCCCCGCTGGTGGCCGTGGCGGCGCTGCTCGCTGGTGCGCCGGCGGTGGCCGGGGTCGCCGGGGTCGCGTACCTGGTGGGGGTGGCCGGGCGGGTGGTCAGCGCCCGGGCCACCGGCGGCCGGGCCTGGCCCGACGCGCTGGGCCACCCCGTGTCGGTCGCGGTCCTCGGTTGGCTGACCCTTCGGTCGTACCATCTGCGCAAGCGGCGGCGCCTGTCCTGGCGGGGCCGCCCGGTCGGCTAGTGCGGTGTTCAGGCGTTGACGGTGTCGCCGCGGGATCCAGGCGGCGATCCGGCAAGGCACCAAGGGCTGGGGGGACGCGACATGGCGCGGATCGTGGTCGTCGGCGCCGGGGTGGGTGGGCTGGCCACCGCGGCCCGGCTGGCCGTCACCGGACATCAGGTGACAGTCCTCGAACGTGCCGACGAGGTCGGCGGCAAACTCGGCCGGCACACCCGGGACACCCCCGAGGGCTCGTTCCACTTCGACACCGGCCCCAGCCTGCTCACCCTGCCCCAGGTCTTCCACGAGCTGTTCGAGGCGACCGGGGCGAAGCTCGACGAGTATCTCGACCTGGTGCCGCTGGACCCGATCGTGCGGCACGTCTTTCCCGGCGGCGGCCCGGTGCTCGACTCCTGCGCCGACCCGACCGAGTTCACCGACCGGATCGGCGTGGCCCTCGGCGACCGGGCCGCCGCGGACTGGCAGCGGTTGTGGCGGCGCGCCGGCCGGGTGTGGCGGGCCTCCGAACGCGACATCCTGCGCCGCCGCGTCGACTCCCCCCGCGACCTGGCCCGGTTGGCCTGGCGGCTGGGCGACCTGGCCGCGATCCGGCCCGGCCAGAGCCTGCGTGGGCTGGGTCGCACCCTGATGTCCGATCCGCGACTGCGGATGCTGCTGGACCGGTACGCCACCTACACCGGCGCCGACCCGCGCCGGGCGCCGGCCGCGCTTGTCGCGGTCCCCTACGCCGAGCTGGCCTTCGGCGGCTGGTATCTGCGCGGCGGGCTGGGCACCCTCGCCGACGCGCTGCTCTCGCGCTGCCTGGACCTGGGGGTGGTGGTGCGGACCGGCACCACCGTCAGCCGGATCGACGCGGTGGGTGGCCGGGTGCACGGGGTACGCGTCACCGACTCGGCGACCCCGATCCCGGCCGACGTGGTGGTGGCGAACGTCGACGCGCTGAGCGTCTACCGTGACCTGCTGCCCGATCCGCGCCGGCTGGCTGGTCTCACCGACCGCAGCCTGGCCGGTTTCGTGTTGTTGCTCGGCGTACGCGGCGACTCCGGGCTGGCCCACCACAACGTCTTCTTCCCGCGCCACTACGACGCCGAGTTCGACGCGGTCTTCGGTGACCCGGGACGGGGGGTGCGGGCCCGCCCGGCCATCGACCCGACGGTCTTCGTCACCGTGGCGGACGACCCGGCGGTCCGCCCGGCCGGGCACGAGGCGTGGTTCGTGCTTGTCAACGCCGCCCGGCAGGGCACCGCGCCGGGGGCCGTCGACTGGCGTCGGCCGGGCCTGGCGCAGGCGTACGCCGACCGGATCCTCGACGTGCTGGCCGAACGCGGCGTGGACGTACGCGACCGGCTGGTGTTCCGCGACGTCCGTACCCCGGCCGACCTGGCCACCGCCACCGGCGCACCGGGCGGCACCATCTACGGCACCGCCGGTGGCCTGCTCCGGCCGGCCAACCGGGGACCGGCCCGTGGCCTGTGGCTGGTCGGCGGCTCCAGCCATCCGGGTGGCGGCCTGCCGATGGTGACCCTGTCCGCGCAGATCGTCGCCGACGCGATAGGCCCCGCCTGGTAGGTCAGTCGGCGTCGACGAGCGCCCGGCGCGCGGCTCAGTCCGCGTCGATGAGCGCCCGGCGGACGGCGGAGAGCAACTGGCCGAGCCCGAAGGCGGCGAGCAGCACCCAGACCGCGCTCGCCATGGTGATGGTGCCGGCGGCCAGGTCCACCTCGATCAGCCCGCTCAGGCCGGCCAGCAGCAGACCGGCCACGGCCACGCAGACCCGGGTGGGCCGCTCCCCCACGGTGACCGCGCCGATCTCCCGCATGCCGGCGGCGACCGCCCGGGCCCGGACGTACTCGTGCAGCCAGGAGAGCGCACCGCCCGCGGCGACAAGCGCCCCCGGCGCGCCGACCAGCCAGAACGCCACCAGCCAGGCGGCCTCGCCGAGCCGGTCGGCAAGCGAGTCGTAGACGTAGCCGAGCCGGGTGGTGCGACCGGTGGCCACCGCCACCGCCCCGTCGACGCTGTCGGCGACCGAGGCGAGCAACACGAACAGCGCACCGAGGAACGGTCCGTCGCCCGGCCGGACCGCGAGCAACGGTACGCAGAGGCAGAGCAGCACCCCGGCCACCGTCACCGCGGTCGGTCCGACGCGTAGCCGGCCCAGCAGGAACCCGAGGTGGTAGGAGAAGCGCAGCCAGCCGCGCACCACCGGAGTGGCGGCCCGGGGATCGAAGCCGCCGTGCAGCCGGGCCCACGCCGTGGCGTACTCGTTCCAGTTCAGCTGTCTGCCCACCACGGTTCAACCGTCGCGACAGCGCCGAGGTGTCGCGCGCCGGATGTCACGTCGCGGCGCCCACCCGCAGGTTCTGCCATATCTCCCGGGTCGCGGTTGACCGGTTGAAGGTGATGAAGTGGATCCCCGGCACCCCCTCGTCGAGCAGCCGCCGGCACATCTCGCTGGTCTGCTCGATGCCGAGCCGGCGGACCGCCTCCGGATCGTCGGCGACCCGCTCGAACCGTGCGGCCAGCGCCGGCGGGAAGGGTGCCCCGGACAGCTGCACGGAGCGCTCGATGGTGCCGATCCGGGTGACCGGCATCACCCCGGCCAGGATCGGCGTGTCACAGCCGGCGGCGGCCACCCGGTCGCGCAGCCGAAGATATTCGTCGGCGTCGAAGAACATCTGGGTGATGGCGAAATCAGCACCGGCCCGGCACTTGCGGATGAAGTACTCGGTGTCGGTGTCGACGTCCGGCGAGCGCGGGTGCCGGTAGGGGAAGGCCGCGACACCGACGCTGAAGTCGCCGGAGTGACGGACCAGGCGAACGAGATCCTCGGCGTAGTGCACGCCGTCGGGGTGCGGGATCCACTCGGCGGTGGGGTCACCCGGCGGGTCGCCGCGTACCACGAGCACGTTGCGCACCCCGGCGCCGGCCAGCCGACCTATCACGTGCCGCAACTCGGCGACAGAGTGGTTGACAGCCGTCAGGTGGGCCATCGGCAGCAGGGTGGTCTCGGTGGCGATCCGCTCGGTGACCGCGACAGTGGTGTCCCGGGTCGAGCCGCCGGCGCCGTAGGTGATCGAGACGAAGGAGGGACGCAACGGCTCCAGCTCACGGATGGCCTGCCACAACTGCCGCTCGCCCTGCTCCGTCTTCGGGGGCATGAACTCGAAGGAGAAGGTCGGCTGACAGTCGCGGACCAGCTCACCGATCGCCGGCTGCGGATTCGGGAGGACCGAGGGAAGACCGAGCGCCACGCACCGACTCTAGCGGGCCGGGCCGAACGTCCCCACCGGCTTCCCAGCGGTGGGGACGACGGCGGGCGGGGCTTGTCGCACGGGGACGAGCGACGGGTCCACCGCAGCCGGCGGCGCGAGAAACTGTCGCACCACCGGGCTAGCCTGCTGACCTGCGCGGGTGGGGTGGAGAGCCCACCGGGGGGCCGCGCGGGGGTCAGCAGCAGACGGTGCGTACCGGCACCACCCTGATCGGGTGGGGTCGGGCCGTCACCCCGCCGACCCGCCGGAGGATCGATGTCCCCGCCCCCGCTCACCCCCGCACCGTGCCCTCCGGCTGCTCTCGGCCCGCTGGTGGCCCGGCTACGGCTCGCCCGAGGGTGGAGCCAGTCCCGGCTCGCCGCCGAACTCTGTGCCGCCGCCGGAGTGTGCACGTTGAGCCGGCACGAGATTTCCCGATGGGAGCGGGAGGTTCGCGTGCCGGGACCCTTCTGGCGCGGCTGGCTGGTCCGGATCCTCGCCGTGCCGGGCAGCCCGCCGACGAACGGCCCCACCGCACCGCCCACCGAGTCCACCGCCCGGCCCCACCGTCCGGGCGCGCGGCCCGCCGGCACCGGCGCGGGGCCCACCGGCCCGGTCCCGGCGGGCAGGCCCGGCACCGGCGGTTCGCCACGCTCGGCACGGCCCGTTACCGCGCCGGCCGGACCGACCCGGCCGCGACCAGCGAGGAACACGACGCGCCGGAGGGTGGGTGGGTCGTCGCGCCGCGTCCCGACCCATTAGCGTCGGGACGTGACCCACGCTGCTCCCGTCTCGCCCGTCGACCGTGCCAGCCTGCGCCAGCGGGTTGACAAGGCACTGTCGGACTTTCTCGCCGGCCGTCGCGCCTGGATGACCGACGTCGACGACGCCCTGGTACCGGTCGCCGAGGCGATCGAGGCGTTCGTGCTGGGTGGCGGCAAGCGGCTCCGGCCGGCCTTCGCCTACTGGGGGTACCGGGGCGCCGGCGGGGTGGACACCGACCCGGTGGTGACCGCCCTCGCCGCGCTGGAGTTCGTGCAGGCCAGCGCCCTGATCCACGACGACCTGATGGACCGCTCGGACACCCGACGGGGCGAGCCGGCGGTGCACCGGCGCTTCGCCGCCCGGCACCGCTCAGCCGGCTGGGGTGGGGATCCGGACGGCTTCGGTGACGCCGCGGCGATCCTGCTCGGCGATCTGTGCCTGGTCTGGTCCGACGAGCTGCTGCACTCCGCCGGGCTCGACCCCCGGACGGTGGCCCGCGCCCGGCCGGACTTTGACGAGATGCGTACCGAGGTCACCATCGGGCAGTACCTCGACGTGCTGACCCAGGCGACCGGCGACACCTCGCTGGAACGGGCCGGGAAGGTCGCCCGGTACAAGTCGGCGAAGTACACGGTGGAACGGCCGCTGCTGATCGGCGCGGCGCTGGCCGACGCCCCCGCCGACGTCCGGATCGCCTACTCGGCGTACGGGCTGCCGTTGGGTGAGGCTTTCCAGTTGCGCGACGACGTGCTGGGTGTCTTCGGCGACCCGGCGCAGACCGGTAAGCCGGCCGGCGACGACCTGCGCGAGGGCAAGCGGACCTACCTGGTGGCAGCGGCCCTGGAGGCGGCCGACGACGCCGGTCGCGCCCGGCTGCTCGGTGGCCTCGGTGACGGCGAGCTGGACGCAGCCGGAGTGGCCCGGTTGCGGGAGCTGATCGTCGACACCGGCGCGCTGGCCCGTACCGAGCAGCGCATCGTCACGCTGACCGACGCGGCACTCGCCGCGCTCACCGCCGTCGACCTGGACACCGAGGCCCGGCAGGCGCTTGTCGATCTGGCCATCGCCGCCACCCGCCGCGCCGACTGACTCCCCCCGGTGACCCCCTCCCGAGCGCGTGGCCCGCTCAGAAACCCAGTGCCTGGGCGCGGCGCTTGACCTCACGGGCATGGTCGCCGCCGAGGGTGGCCGCTGGGGTACCACCGGTCAACGTGTCGTCGGGCTCGTAGAGCCAGCGCAGCGCGGCCTCGTCGTCGTAACCGGCGTCGGCCAGCAGGGTGAGCACGCCCGGCAGGTGCTTGAGCACGGTGCGGTTGGCCACCAGGTCGGCCGGGATCCGGCGGACACCGTCACGGCGCACCGCGATCAGTTCCCGGTCCCGGATCATCTGGTGAACCTTGCTGATCGGCAGGTCGAGTCGCTCGGCGACGTCCGGCAGGGTCAGCCAGCCCGCCGCGTCGGCGGGACCGGCCAGGGGCGCGGTGCCCTCGGCGGGTACGGAATCGGTCACGCGCAACACCCTGCCACGCCACCCCCATCCCCGGTCAACGACCTCCCGGCGACCACCCTGAGCAGGGTCGACAGTCACTCTGCGCGCGCGCCGGACCCGCCGGCGGACGCTGGCCGGTAGCATCCTGTTCAACCTTCGTCCTCCCGACACATAGACTGCCAGCTGATGGACACACAGGTCGCCGACACGTTGCTGGGCTCGCTGATCGACGGGCGCTACCGCATTCGCGGTCGCGTGGCCCGTGGCGGCATGGCGACCGTGTACACCGCCACTGACGAGCGGCTCGAACGCACCGTCGCCGTCAAGATCATCCACTCCACCCAGGGGCCGCCCGGTCAGTCCGGCCGGTCCAGCTTCGTCGACCGGTTCACCGACGAGGCCAAGACGATCGCCCGGCTCACCCACCCCAACGTGGTGGCGGTCTACGACCAGGGCACCCACGCCGGGCGGCCGTACCTGGTCATGGAGTACGTGCGCGGCCGTACCCTGCGCGAGGTGCTCGCCGAACGGCGTCGGCTCAACCCGGACGAGGCGCTGGCCATCACCGAGCAGATGCTCGCGGCCATCGGCGCCGCCCACCGGGCCGGTCTGGTGCACCGGGACGTGAAGCCGGAGAACGTGCTTGTCGCCGAGGCGCCCAGCGGCGGTCCGGCGAACCTCGTCGACAGTGTGGTCAAGGTGACCGACTTCGGGCTGGCCCGGGCCGTCGAGGCGAGCACCGACCACGACAGCGGCAACCAGTTGATGGCGACCGTGGCGTACGTCGCTCCGGAGTTGGTGACCGACGGCCGGGCCGACGCCCGCACCGACGTCTACTCGACCGGCATCGTGCTGTTCGAGATGCTCACCGGCCGGGTGCCGTACGACGGTGACCGCCCGATCGACATCGCCTGGCAGCACGTCGACCGGGACGTCCCCGCACCGTCGACGCTGGTGCCCGGCCTGCCGAGGGTGCTCGACGACCTGGTCGCCCGCGCCACCCGTCGTGACCCGACGGCCCGCCCCGCCGACGCCAGCACGCTGCTGGCCGAGGTGCAGGTGGCCCGGGACGGCCTGGGCAGCCCGAACAGCCACACCGCCCGGATCGCCCCGGTGACCGACGGCCCGGCGGCCATGTCCCAACCGACGATGATGGTCGCGCCGGTACGCCCGCCCGAACGACCGACCTGGGCCCGCCTGCCGGAAGGCGCCCCATCCACCCGCGGTCGCCGTCGGGCGACGCCGACCGGCGACGACGATGTGCGTACCCGCCTGGCCGGACTGGTTGCCCGGCTGACCGGCCAGGGCGGCGGCCGTCTCGCCGTCGCGGCCGTTGTCGTGGTGCTCGGGTTGGTGGCCGCGCTGGGTGGCTGGTGGTTCGGGGTCGGTCGGTACACCACCGCGCCGCAGTTGGTGAGCATGACCAAGGCCGAGGCGGAGGCACAGGCCTCCCAGGCCGGGTTCGAGGTGGTCTACGCCGACCCCCGGTACGACGACCAGATCCCCCGTGACGGTGTGCTGGGCCAGGAGCCCGCGTCGTCCGCCCGGATCCTCAAGGGCGGCACCATCACCCTCACCCTGTCGCTCGGGCCGGAGCGCTTCGAGCTGCCGGACGTGGTCGGCAAGGACTTCGCGCTGGCCGAGGCCGACCTGCTCAGCGCCCAACTCGAGGTGGTCAAGGGCACCGCCCGGTACGACGACAGCCTGCCCGAGGGCATCGTGGTCGCCACCGACCCGAAGGCGGGCGAGGAGGTCAAACCGGGCGACGAGATCACCGTCATCCTCAGTAAGGGCCGGGCCCCGATCACTGTGCCCAACCTGGTCGGCAAGAACCTCAACGACGCCCGTAACCAGATCGCCCAGCTCGGACTGGTGCTGGTGGAGCCAACGCGCAAGGAGTCCGACAAGCCGCGTGACGAGGTGATCGGGCAGAGCCCGGCCGCTGGCGGCGGCGTGGAAAAGGGTGCCCAGATCCGGCTGGAGGTCAGCGAGGGTCCGCCGCTGGTGACCGTGCCGCGCGTCGTCGACCTGCCGTGCCAGCAGGCCAAGCAGGTGCTGGAGAGCCAGGGCTTCCCGGTGGCGGTGCAGTTCAACCCGAACGCCGTCACCCGGTTCCAGAACCCGAACGAGAACGCCCAGGTCGCCCCGGGGACACAGATCACCATCGGATGCTTCTGATGTCTGCTCCGGATCACGGCCACCGGCCGATCGGTTCACACACGCCCACCTCTGGCGGGCTGGCGAAGGCGGCGCTGCCGTACGTCGACGCGACCGGCTCGGAGGTGGCGCAGGTCTACGTCGGCAACTCCCGGGGCTGGGCGATGCCGGCCGGCGATCCGGCGCAGGACGAGCTGTTCCGAGACGGCTGCGCCGAACGTGGCGTCGCCGTCTACATCCACGCGTCGCTGCTGGTCAACCTTGGTTCCCCGACCGCCGCGACGGTCGAGCGGTCGACCCAGGCGCTGGCTCACGCGCTACGTCGAGGTGCGGCGATCGGCGCACGTGGGGTGGTCTTCCACGCCGGCAGCGCGGTGGACGCCGGACACGCCGACACGGCCATGCGGCAGGTACGCGAGTCGCTGCTGCCGTTGCTCGACTCGGCCGCCGACGCGGGCGGTCCGATGCTGCTTGTCGAGCCGAGCGCCGGTGGCGGCCGTTCGCTGGCCTGCCGGGTCGAACACCTCGGGCCGTACCTCGACGCGGTCGACCGGCACCCGTGGCTCGGGGTCTGCTTCGACACCTGCCACGCCTGGGCCGCCGGGCACGACCTGGCCGCCGAAGGCGGGATGACCGCGACGCTTGACGCCCTGGTGGCCACGGTCGGGGCGGACCGGCTGCGGCTGGTGCACGCGAACGACTCGAAGGACCTGTGCGGTTCCACCCGGGACCGGCACGAGAACATCGGCAAGGGCATGATCGGCGAGCCCGCCTTCGCCGAGCTGATGCGTCACCCCGCCACCGCCGGCGTGCCGACCCTCGTCGAGACCCCCACCGAACGCCACGAGGGCCACGCCACCGACATCACCACCCTCCGCCGCCTCCTCCCCTAAACCCCACCCCCACCCCTTCGCTCCGCGATCTTGCACTTTCTGTCACCACATAAGCCGCGAAAAGGGCGTAACGGCGACCGAAACTGCAAGATCGCGGAGGGGGTGGGGGTGGGGTTAGCGGCGGAGGATGTGGGTGAGGGTGGTGGCGGCTTGGGCGATCTCGGCGTCGGTGACGTCGAGGTGGGTGACCAGGCGGGCCGTGCGGGGGCCGAGCACCGAGATCAGTACGCCGTCGGCGCGGGCGGCGGCGGCCAACGTGGACGCGTCCAGCGGGGCCTTGGTCAGGTCCAGCGGAACGATGTTGGTGCGTACCGTGGTGGCCAGCACTCCGAACGGGGCTATCGCCTCCGCCAGCCGGGCCGCCTTCGCATGGTCGTCCGCAAGCCGGTCGATGTGGTGGGCCAGGGCGTACCGGCCGGCAGCAGCCAGGATGCCGGCCTGACGCATCCCGCCACCCATCCGCTTGCGGATCACCCGGCCCCGCTCGATCCGGTCGGCGGAGCCGACGACAAGTGAACCCACCGGCGCGCCGAGCCCCTTGGACAGGCACACCGACAGGGTGTCGAACAACGCGCCATAGGTGGCAAGTGGCACCCCGTCGGCGACGTGGGCATTCCAGATCCGAGCACCGTCGCAGTGCACCGCCACCTGCCCGGCATCCGCGACCCGGCGCAGCTCGCGCAACGTGTCGAGGGGAATGACCCCGCCGCCGCCACGGTTGTGGGTCTGCTCCACCGCGATCGCCCGGGTGGGCACCACCCAGGGGGCGTCGGGACGGACCATGCCGGCTACCACGTCGGGATCGAGCTGGGCCCCCACCGGTGGCCAGGTCCGCGAGGTGACCCCACCGTACGTGGCGGCGGCCCCCATCTCGTACGTGACCACGTGCGCGTCGGCGTCGCAGAGCAGTTCCGCGCCCGGCGGCACCAGCAGTTGCAGGGCTATCTGGTTGGCCATCGACCCGCTCGGACAGAACAGCGCCGCCTCGTGCCCGAACATCGCGGCGACCTCGGCCTCCAACGCCCTGACCGTCGGATCCTCGCCGTAGACGTCGTCACCCACCTCGGCGGCGGCCATGGCCTGCCGCATCGCGGCGCTGGGCCGGGTCACCGTGTCCGACCGCAGATCGATCAGATCAGCCACGGAACACCTGCACAGCCGCCGACCGCAGGGCTCGCAAGCTCACTCCTCGCGTCAGCCACAGTCATCCCTCCGGCCGCCGACTGCGGGGCTCGCAAGCTCACTCCTCGCGTCAGCCACAGTCATCCCTCCGGCCGCCGACTGCGGGGCTCGCAAGCTCACTCCTCGCGTCAGCCACAGTCATCCCTCCGGCCGCCGACTGCGGGGCTCGCAAGCTCACTCCTCGCGTCAGCCACGGAGCATCTCCGCTACGAGGAACGCCAGCTCCAGCGACTGCTGGGTGTTCAGGCGGGGGTCGCAGGCGGTCTCGTAGCGGTCCGGCAGGTCGAGGTCGGCGATGCCCTGGGCGCCGCCGAGGCACTCGGTGACGTCCTCACCGGTCAGCTCGACGTGCAGACCGCCGGGGTGGGTGTCCAGGCCACGGTGCACCTCGAAGTAGCCGAGCACCTCGTCGACGATCCGGTCGAAGTGACGCGTCTTGTAGCCGTTCGACGACTCGTGGGTGTTGCCGTGCATCGGGTCGCACTGCCACACCACCTTGGCTCCGGCGGCGGTCACCTTGGCCACGATCGGCGGCAGCGCGTCCCGGACCTTGTGGTTGCCCATCCGGCTGATCAGGGTGAGCCGGCCGGGGATGTTGTCCGGGTTCAGCTTCTCGCACAGCTCGATGGCCTGGTCAGGCGAGGTGGTCGGGCCGAGCTTGACCCCGATCGGGTTGGCGATGCGGGAGATGAAGTCGATGTGCGCGCCGTCGATCTGCCGGGTGCGCTCACCGATCCACAGGAAGTGCCCGGAGAGCCCGTACGCACGGCCGCCGGAGACCCGGGTCAGGGCCCGGTCGTACTCCAGCGCGAGGGCCTCGTGCGAGCAGTACAGGGTGACCGTACGCAACGCCTCGTCGTCGGTCATCCCGCAGGCGCGGATGAACGCGAGAGCCCTGTCGATCTCCCGGGCGATCGCCTCGTACCGCTCGCCGGCCGGGGAGTTGCGCACGAAGCCCTTGTTCCAGTCGTGCACCGCGTGCAGGTCGGCCAGCCCGCCGGCCAGGTAGGCGCGCAACATGTTCATGGCGGCGGCCGAGTTCGCGTATGCCCTGATCATGCGCTGCGGGTCGGCGACCCGCGCCTCCGGCGTGGTCTCCAGCGAGTTGATCATGTCGCCGCGGTAGGCCGGCAGCCCTCGGGCGTCGGTCGGCAGCGACCGGGGCTTGGTGTACTGCCCGGCCACCCGGGCCACCTTCACCACCGGCAACGACGCGCCGTAGGTCAGCACGATGGCCATCTGGAGCAGCGTGCGGGCGTTGGCCAGCAGGTGGCTCTCGGTGTTGTCGGCGAAGGTCTCCGCGCAGTCACCGCCCTGCAACAGGAACGCCTTGCCCTCACAGACAAGCGCCAGGCGCTGGCGCAACTGATCGACCTCGTACGGGGCGACCACCGACGGCACGGTGTCGAGCACCTTGCAGACCTCGGCGACCTGGGCCTCGTCGGGCCAGGGCGGGGTCTGGGCGCGCGACAGCTCCCGCCAGCGGTCCAGGCCGAGAGCCTCGTCCTCGGCGGAGTCGACGGTCGGGCGGCTGGTCTGCAGCACCGGGCTGCCCACCGCCGGATGACTCAACTGATGCCACTCATGGCGCATGGTATTCAGCGTACGGCGACCAGCCGGGTGAGCCACCGGCGAGGGGCCGGGTTCCGGCAGATGGACGACCCTCGACGGTGGCGCAGGTCAGGGTGTCGGCGCCGGGGCCGGGCTGTTCGCACCGGGCCGCTCGTCGGAGATGCACCAGTCGAGCCCGTCGCGGGTGACGGTGAACAGCAGCGGCCGGGTCGCCTTCTTCTTGCCGACGGTCACCGTGACCGCAGTGCTGACCTCCTGGCCTGACGGGCCGGGTCGGATGTCGGTGATCTCGGACTTCGACACCTCGAAGTGGTCGGCGAAGTCGCCGTTCGGCTCGGTGGCGGCGGCGTCGAACGCCTCGTGCAGCACCGCGCAGAGCTGGCCGCGGCCAGCCGCCACGTCCTTGGCCGCCATCGCGTCGAGGTACGCCTGGACCCGCTCGCGAGACTTGAGCATCGCCTCCTCGGCCGGCGCCCGCTCGGGCTGCTCCGCCTCGGTCTCACCGCCGACGAGCCCACAGCCGACCACGACGAAAGGCAGCGTGGCCAGCAGTGCGGCGGTGCTCGCCGGACGCCGGTACGTGACCCGCATCGTCACCTCCCTCGATGGCGGACATCGAGACACCGTCGAGCGGCGAGTCTGTCACACCGCTGGTCGGGCCGGGAGATCGGCCCCGGGCACGCGGGACGGGGAGGGGCCGGTGCGGGCCCCTCCCCGTCGTGTGGGTGACGCGTCGGCCGTCGGCTCAGCCGAGGCCGCCCTTGATGGCGCCGATCAGCTCACCGTTGCTGGTGTCACCGGAGAGCTCCCAGAAGAAGGCGCCACCGAGGCCCTGGTTCTTGGCGTACGTCATCTTCCCGCCGATGGTCGACGGCGTGTCGTAGCTCCACCAGTTGCTGCCGCACTTCGCGTACGCCGTACCACCGATGGTGCCGGTGGCCGGACAGGTGTTCTTGAGCACCTTGTAGTCCTCGATGCCCTGCTCGTAGGTGCCCGGAGCCGGTCCGGTCGCGGTACCACCCGGCGCGGTCTGGCTGACCCCGGTCCAGCCACGGCCGTAGAAGCCGATGCCGAGCAGCAGCTTGTTCGCCGGAATGCCCTTGCTCTTGAGCTTCTGGATCGCCGCGTCGGACCAGAAGCCCTGCTGCGGAATGCCGGAGTACGAGTACAGCGGCGAGTGCGGGGCGGTGGGGCCCTGCGGGGCGAAGGCGCCGAAGTAGTCGTACGTCATCGGCATGATCCAGTTGAGGTGGGTGGCGGCACCGGCGTAGTCGGTGGCATCGATCTTGCCGCCGTTGCTGCCGTCGGCGGTGATCGCGGCGGTGACCAGGTTGCTCGAACCGAACCGGGTACGCAGCGCGCTGGCCACGTTCCTGAACGCGTTCGGGCCGCTGGCGTCACAGGTCAGGCCGCAGGCGTTCGGGTACTCCCAGTCGATGTCGATGCCGTCGAAGACGTCAGCCCAGCGCGGGTCCTCGACCAGGTTGTAGCAGCTCTCGGCGAAGGCGGTCGGGTTCTGGGCGGCCTGGGTGAAGCCACCGGACCAGGTCCAGCCGCCGAACGACCAGATCACCTTGAGGTGCGGGTACATCCTCTTGAGCTTGCGCAGCTGGTTGAAGCTGCCGCGCAGCGGCTGGTCCCAGGTGTCGGCGACGCCGTCGACGCTCTCCGCCGCGGTGTACGCCTTCTCGTAGTCGGCGTAGCTGTCCCCGATGGTGCACCGGCCGCCCGTGGTGTTGCCGAAGGCGTACAGGATGTGGGTCAGCTTCGACGCCGAACCGCTGGTGTGGATGTTCCTGACGTGGTAGTTGCGGGCGTAGACGCCCCACTGGGCGAAGTAGCCGACCACCTTCTGCGCGCCCGGGTTCGGCGGCGTGGTGGTCGGCGGGGTGGTGGTGGGCGGCGTGGTCGTCGGCGGCGTCGTGGTGGGCGGTGCGGTGGTGGTCGGCGGCGTGGTGCCGCCGCCGCACGGCGCGCCGTTGATCGTGCAGTTCAGCGGCGCCCGGTACGCGCCGGTGCCGTTGTAGCCCCAACTGAAGGAGGCGCCCGGGGCCAGCGCACCGGCCCAGCTCTTCTTGACCGCCACATAGCGGTTGCCGTTGCGGGTGACGTCGGCGTCCCAGGAGCTGCCGATGCTGGTGCCCGAGGGCAGCTCGAACTCGATGCGCCAGGTGCTGACGCTGGCGTCCGACCCGTTGGTGATGGTGACCCGCGTTTCGTGACCGGTCCCCCAGTCCGAGACCCGGGTGAACGAGGTGGTCACGCTTCCGGCGCCGAACGCCGAGGCCATCGGGACCGTGGCGACGGTCACCGCGACCACGGCGCCGACCCAGAGGGTCCGGCGAAGCGATCTTCTCATGTGGCGTCTCCAAACAGTTAGGAAACTTTCCAAAAGGATGAGGAGACGCTACTCACACGCCACCACTTCGTCAAGATGTGCATGTATCGATTGCGCGTGTACGGCCAGATCGACGCGCGACACCATCACCGCCGGCCAACGCTTGGATACCGCTCGGTAACGTCACACCGCCCGCATCGCCCGCGATCACCGGCGCGGCGGTAGCCTCCGGGCATGACCGTCTTCGACATTCCGATCGGTGCGCTCGCCGGCGGCCCGGCCGACCTCGCGCAGTACCGCGGACGCGCCCTGCTGATCGTCAACGTCGCCTCCCGCTGCGGCCTCACCCCGCAGTACGCCGGCCTGCAGACCCTTCAGGACGAGTACGCCGATCGCGGGCTGACGGTGCTCGGCGTGCCGTGCAACCAGTTCGCCGGCCAGGAGCCGGGCAGCGCTGCGGAGATCAGCGAGTTCTGCCAGGTCAACTACGGGGTGACCTTCCCGATCACGGAGAAGGTCGACGTCAACGGCCCCGACCGTCACCCCCTGTACGCGGCCCTGGTGGACACCGCCGACGCCGACGGCCACACCGGCGACGTCCGCTGGAACTTCGAGAAGTTCCTCGTCGCCCCCGACGGCACCGTCGCCGCCCGCTTCGCCCCCACCGTCACCCCCGACGACCCCACCCTCCGCGCCACCCTCGACAAGAACCTCCCCACCTGACCACCCCAGCCCGCCCCACCCCGCCTCGTCGATCTTGCAGTTTTGGTCGCCGATTTATGGATTTCGCACCTGTTCGAGCCGACAGGAACTGCATGATCGATGAACTGGCCGGTGGCGCGGCGGGGCGAGGTGAGGTCGGAGAGGGAGGGGTGGGTATGGCGACTGTGGGGTTTATCGGCAGCGGACACATCGGAGGGACGCTGGCGCGGCTGGCCGTGAACGCCGGCTACGACGTGGTGGTGAGCAACTCACGTGGGCCGGAGACCCTGACCGGCCTGGTCGAGGAGTTGGGGCCGCAGGCGAGCGCGGGCACCGCCGACGCCGCCGCCCGCGCCGGTGACCTGGTGGTGGTCACCATTCCGCTCAAGTCGTACCGGGCCGTGCCGGCCGAGCCGCTGGCCGGCAAGGTCGTCATCGACACCAACAACTACTACCCGCAGCGGGACGGCCAGTTCCCCGAATTGGACGAGGGCAGCGTCACCAGCAGCCAGTTGCTGCAACGTCACCTGCCGCAGTCCCGGGTGGTGAAGGCGTTCAACAACATCTTCTTCAAGCACCTGCTCACCCTGGCCCGGCCCGGCGACGCCGCCGACCGCAGCGCGCTGCCGATAGCCGGTGACGACGCCGAGGCCAAGGCCACAGTGACCGCCTTCCTGGATCGGATCGGCTACGACGCGGTGGACGCGGGCACGCTTGCCGACAGCTGGCGCTTCCAGCCGGACACCCCGGCGTACGGCGTCATCTATTCCGCCGATCCGTCGGACGCGGAACGCGAAGCCCCGGCCGGCGCGGGCATCCTGCGCTCCGCCCTCGCTGACGCCGGCTGACCCGTCCGCACTCCGACACCCGACGTCCCGCCGCTGTCCGACACCCGGCGTCGTCGTCCCCGACTGTGCCTGCCGGGCCCCCTCTGGCAACAGGCCGTGAAGGCTGGTCGAGGGCGGCAAAGGCGGAGGCGGGGCCAGATGGCGTCGGGCATCCGCATACCGCGGCCATGAGGTCGACGGCGGGATCACATCCTCACCCCGGAGCCACCATTCCGGCGCCGGTCGAGATTCGTCGATTTCCGCCGGTCGCCGGAATCAGGCGTCGTCGGGTCGTGTAGATGTCATGGAGATTCCGTCTCGGTCCCATGGAGATTCCATGTAGATTCCGTGAATGTCCACGCCGGCCAGATATGACGGGCACGAGACGAGCCGCCAGGCCGAGACGCGGACCACACCGAGGAATGGCGCGCCGCCCAACGAAGAAAACGGCACCACCGGTCTCGGCGGACGCCTGGCGCCAACACGGGCAATGAACTCATTCGGATGGTCACGGCGGCGAACCGTGATCACTCCGGTGCCGATATGGCCCATCACGTCCGGAGTGTCAGGCGTCGGAGGGGTTCGTCAGTCACCCGATCCTCGATACCAGAATTGCGCGTCGGTTGCCAATGTCCAGACGCAAACACATCGGTCTACATCGCTGCATCTCATGCAACGATGCGCCAACGGACCGGGCTACGGGGTTGCCGTTCACAGAAAACTCTCGGGTAGGGTCGAGCTCGCTCACCTGGGCTGTCGTGACTTCGGCAGGTCCACGGCAAGGAAATAGTGTCGACAGAAACGCACCTTCGTGCGTCGCCCGAGAAAGCTGCCCGCGTACCGCATTCCCTTGGAATGGAGACCGTGTCCGCACTCAGAGTGAAATCCCTCTACAAGGTCTACGGGAGCCGCGCCGACAAGGCGGCGGAGATTCTCCGGAACAGCGCAGGCCGGGACGAGAAGCTGGCAGGACTACCGGTCACGGCCGCGGTCGTCGACGCGAACTTCGAGGTCAGACGCGGCGAGATCTTCGTGGTCATGGGCCTGTCCGGCTCGGGGAAGTCCACCCTGATCCGGATGCTCAACGGGCTGCTGTCCCCCACGCACGGCACGGTCGAGATCGACGGTGTCGACATCACCAAGCTCAAGCCGGCCGCGCTACGGAAGCTGCGCCGCGAGAAGATCAGCATGGTCTTCCAGCACTTCGCGCTCCAGCCACACCGGTCGGTGTTGGACAACGCCGGCTACGCGCTGGAGATCGCGGGCCTACCTCGCGTCGAGCGCCGGGAGAAGGCGCTACAGGCGCTCCGGATGGTCGGACTCGATGGCTCGGCGGACAAGCTGCCGCAGGAACTCTCCGGCGGCATGCGCCAGCGCGTCGGCCTGGCCCGCGCGCTCGCCGCCGGCACCGACATCATGCTCATGGACGAGGCCTTCTCCGCGCTCGATCCGCTGATCCGCCGCGAGGTGCAGGACCAGCTGATCGGGCTACAGGCCGAACTCGGCAAGACGATCGTGTTCATCACGCATGACCTCAACGAGGCGATGCGCCTCGGCGACCGCATCGCGGTCATGCGTGCCGGCCGGATCGTCCAGATCGGCACCGCCGAGGAGATCCTCACCGACCCGTCCAACGACTACGTCGCCCAGTTCGTCGCCGACGTCGACCGGACCAGGATCCTCACCGCGTCGGCAGTCATGGAGCGACCGCTCGGCGTCGTGGACGTGAACTCCGGCCCACGGGTGGCCGCCCGGGTGCTGCGCGAGACCCAGACGTCGGCCGTCTACGTCACCGGCCGGGACAAGCGGTACCTGGGCACCGTGACCGCCGACGCCGCCACCCAGGCGGTCCGGGACGGCCGGAAGAACCTCCAGGAGATCGTGTCGACCCAGTACGTCCACACGGTCGAGGACACGACGCCGGTGGCCGACATCTTCGCCGCCGCCGCCCAGAGCCCGGCACCGGTCGCCGTGATCGACAGTGACGGGCGGCTCGCCGGCGTGATTCCGCGCGTCACCCTGCTGAGCGCCCTGGGCAGCCTCAGCACCGACACCGGCGAGGCCACCGCCACACCCGGGCCTGCCGACGAGGTTGGTACGACGCCGACCACCGACCCGACCCAGGCCGTCGGAGCGGCCGGCACGGCACCGACCGGGAACGGCGACCCGACAGCGGAGGTGCCGGCCCAGGTGGTTGCCGAACCATCGGCCCGGCTGACGGGAGAGCCCGCATGAACAGCGCCGACAGTATCGATGACCTGCTGCCGTACGTACGGATCGGCGACGCGTTCAAGGTCGGCGTCGACTGGTCGAGGGATCATCTGTCCGCCGTCTTCGACGGCATCGCCTCCGCCGTCGACTCGCTGGTGGAGCCGCTGGTGGACCTGCTGACCGCGCCCCCGGCGATCGTCATGGTAATGATCTTCGCCGGCCTCGGCTGGTGGCTGCGGAGTTGGAGGTTCGGTCTCGGCACCATGCTCGGACTCGGCCTGGTGGCCGGGTTGCCGATCTGGGAACAGACCATGAGTACGCTGGCGCTGGTCCTGGTGGCCAGCGGAATCGCCCTGCTGCTCGCCGTACCGCTGGGCATCCTCGTCGCGGAGAGCCGCCGTGTCTCGGCGATCGTCCGGCCGGTGCTGGACCTGATGCAGACGATGCCCGCGTTCGTCTACCTGATCCCGGCCATCTTCTACTTCGGCGTCGGCGCCGTGCCCGGCGTGCTGGCCACCGTGGTGTTCAGCATGCCGCCTGGGGTACGCCTGACCGAGTTGGGCCTGCGCCAGGTCGACCGCGAGGTCATCGAGGCCGGCGAGGCGTTCGGCGCCTCGCCGTGGAAGATCCTGCTGCGGACCAAACTGCCACTGGCCCTGCCGACCATCATGACCGGCGTCAACCAGGTCATCATGCTGGCCCTGTCGATGGTCGTCATCGCCGGGATGGTCGGTGCCGGTGGTCTCGGTGAAGTGATCATGACGGCGCTCGCCCGGGTCCAGGTCGGCGCGGGCTTCGAGGGCGGCATCGCCGTGGTGATCCTTGCGGTGGTGCTCGACCGCCTCACCGACTCGATCGGCGCGCGTACCGCCTCGGCGAAGGCGCAACGCGCCATGCAACAGGCCTGACCCTCCGTCCTGACCCACGCGGGGAAGTCACCGTTGCCGGCGCCCTGCCTCGCTACCGCGAGTTCCGCCGGTTGACCGCAACAAGGGAAGGAAACTCCACATGTGGAGCAGTAAATTGGTGCGCCGGGTCGCGCTGGCGGCCACCGCCACCCTGGCGCTGACCGGCGTGGCCGCCTGCGGCGACGACGGCGACTCCGGCGACGCCGCCGGCGACAACAAGCAGATCACCATCGGCTACATGGCCTGGGACGAAGCCATCGCCAGCTCCTACCTCTGGAAGAACCTGCTGGAGGAGAAGGGCTACGACG
Organism: Verrucosispora sp. CNZ293; assembly: GCF_002754655.1. Classification (NCBI taxonomy): domain Bacteria; kingdom Bacillati; phylum Actinomycetota; class Actinomycetes; order Micromonosporales; family Micromonosporaceae; genus Micromonospora; species Verrucosispora sp. CNZ293. The sequence continues at coordinate 6,543,044 of NZ_PEFR01000001.1, read as the reverse complement.
TCGAGCTCAAGAACGTCGAGGCGGGGATCGTCTACCAGGGCCTGGCTACGGGGGACATCGACCTCTTCCTCGACAGCTGGCTGCCGCAGACCCACGCCGACTACATGAAGGAGTACGGCGACAAGATCGAGAAGGTCGGCGTCTGGTACGACAACGCCAGCCTGAGCATCGCCGTGCCGGAGTACGTCAGCGACGTCAACTCGCTGGAGGACCTCGCCGCCAAGGCCGACACCTTCGGCGGCGAGATCATCGGCATCGAGCCCGGCGCCGGCCTGACCGCCGCCACCCAGGACAAGGTCATCCCCGAGTACGACCTGGCCGGCAAGCTCACCCTGAAGACGTCGTCGACGCCAGCGATGCTGGCCGCGCTGGACGGCGCGATCAAGGACCAGAAGCCGATCGTGGTGACCCTCTGGCACCCGCACTGGGCCTACGCGAACTACCCGCTGAAGGACCTGGCGGACCCGAAGGGCACGCTCGGCGGCGCTGAGGAGATCAACATGCTGGCCCGTCAGGGCTTCGGCGCGGACTTCCCCGAGGTCACCGAGATGCTGAAGAAGTTCAAGATGGACGACCAGCAGCTCGGCTCGCTGGAGGACCTGATGTTCAACGTGCACAAGGACGACGAGGAGAAGGCCGTCGAGGAGTGGCTGAAGGCCAACCCGGACTACGCCGGGACGGTGGACGTAGCCAGCTCCTGATCCGGCCCTGAGCGATCAGCCGTCGGTGGCCGGGCCCAAGCTGGCCCCGCCACCGGCGGCTGATCCATCTCCCAGGAGCCACGCCTTCATTTCTCAGGGGCCACACCGCCGGGATCCCCCACCGACGGGACGCCGGCGCGCCGGGCCCGCCACTCGGGGGCCAGCACCGACCAGACCTCCAGGTCGATCCGGCCGTCCGGGCCGGCAAGCACCTCGCGCAGCACGCCGTCACGCCGCATGCCGAGCCGGCGGGCGACCGCGATGCTGCGCACGTTCCCGGCGTTGGTCCGCCACTCGACTCGGTGCAGCCCCCGTTCGACGAGCACCCAGTCGATGAGCCGTTCGACAGCCCTGGTCACCAGGCCCCGCCCCTCGGCGGCCGGTTCCACCCAGCACCCCGCCTCAGACACCCCCGAAGCCGCGCTGAGCGACACCAGCAACACCCCGCCGACCAGCCGGCCGTCGGACCAGATCCCCCAGATGCCACCGTCGTCCCGGGCCCACCTGTCGGCGTAGCGCTGGAGCACGTGCCGCGCCCCGTCGAGGTCGGTGGCCACGAAGGACGGCGACACCCAGGGCGCGATGTGCTGCCGAGACCGGTCCAGGTTGGCCAGGAACTCTTCGGCGTGCCACGGGTTCAACGGCCGCAGCTCGGCGTCGGCACCCAGTGGTGTGGCGAACATCAGCGCCCTCCGACCCGCCGCATCGCGGCCATCGATGTTTGACGGAAGCCGAGCTCCCGGTAGAGCGGCTCACCCTCCGGACGCGCGCCACCCACCGCGCCCAACATGACCGCCCGCAACCGGACCAACTCCCGAGCGTCGTCCACAGTCGCCCGCCGCACGTCACCCACCGGCAGAGACTAACCGTCCGCACGTCTGCGCCACTGCCCCTGACCCGGCGCAGGCTCCGCCGCCGTACCCACATCCGGCGGTCGCCGTCCGATCCGGCCCGGGTCAGACCGGGCGGCGCCCGGCGAAGCCGCAGTCGGCGCGGTGGTACCAGCGCACGTCGGTGTCCCCCTCCAGCCAGCACCAGAGCACCTGTCGGCCCTCGCGTTCACCGGGGAAGTCGAGCAGCACCGGTGCCACGTTCTTGACCTCGATGCCGTGCTGCTGGATCTCGTCGAGGACCGCGTACAGCCGGGCTTCCAGGCCCTTGACCTCGGCCCGACCGCCGAGTGCGCTGAGCCCGTGGCCGGCCAGGTCGGCCTGCAACTCGGCCAGGTCGGCCCGGACCCGGATCAACTCGTCGATCCGGGGATGCAGGGTGGCTACCAGGTGCCGAGCCTGGGCGAGAGTGAACACCGCGCCAGTATGCGCCACCCCGATCACCCCACCGACCCCCCACCACACTCCGGTACGCCGAAAGCGCCCCGCTCCCGGGTAACCGGGGGCGGGGTGGGGGTTATTCGGCCTGGGTGGCCAGTTCGCGGGCGCGGTCGCGGGCGGCTTCGAGGGCGGCCAGCAGGGCCGCGCGTACGCCGTGGTTCTCCAGTTCGCGGATGGCGGAGATGGTGGTGCCGGCGGGCGAGGTGACCGCCTCGCGCAGCTTCACCGGGTGCTCGCCGGAGTCGCGCAGCATCACCGCCGAGCCGATCGCGGTCTGCACGATCAGGTCGTGCGCCACCTGGCGGGGCAGGCCGAGCAGGATGCCGGCGTCGGTCATCGCCTCGACCAGCAGGTAGAAGTAGGCCGGGCCGGAGCCGGAAAGGGCTGTCACCGCGTCCTGCTGGGTCTCCGGCACCCGGATGGTCGCGCCGAGCGGCTTGAACATCTCCTCGGCCAGCGCCAGGTGTTCGCCGGTGGCGTGGGCGCCCGCCGAGATGGCGGTCATCGCCTGGTCCACGAGCGCGGGGGTGTTCGTCATCACCCGCACCACCGGGGTGCCCTCGGGCAGCCGGCGGCTGAAGAAGCTGCTGGGCAGGCCGGCGCAGAGCGAGATCAGCAGCTTGCCGGGCGGCACCTTGGGGCCGATCTCGTCCAGCAGCGCGGCGGCGTCCTGCGGCTTGACCGAGACGGCCAGCACCTCGGCCTCGTCCACGGCGGTGAGGTTGTCCACCACCCGTACGCCGTAGCGGGCGGCCAGTTCCTCGGCGCGGGCCGGACGGCGGGCGGTGGCCAGCAGCCGGTCCACCGGCCAGCCCGACCGCAGCAGCCCGGAGAGCATCAGCTCGCCGATCTTCCCCGCTCCGATCACCGCGACCGTGTGCACCCCGGCTGACACCTGGCGTACCCCCTTCGTGGGCCGGCGTCGCGGCGGGCCCGGCGGCCCGTCCGCGACGCCGGAACGACGATCAGCTACCGAAGAAGACCTCGGCCTCGGCGTACCGCTCCAGCGGAACGGTCTTCAGCTCGGCGGTCGCGTCGGCGAGCGGGACACGGACGATGTCGGTGCTCTGCATCGCGACCATCTTGCCCCAGTCACCCTCGTGGGCGGCGTCGATGGCCTGCAGGCCCAGCCGGGTGGCGAGCACCCGGTCGAACGCGGTGGGGGTGCCACCACGCTGGATGTGGCCGAGCACGACCGTGCGGGCCTCCTTGCCGGTCTTGGCCTCCAGCTGCTCGGCCAGCCACTGGCCGATGCCGCCGAGCCGCACGTGCCCGAACGCGTCCAGCTCCTGGTTCTGCAGGACCATCTGGCCCTCCAGCGGCTGGGCACCCTCGGCGACCACGACGATCGGGGCGTACTGGTGCTGGAAACGCTTCTCGACGTAGCCGGCGACCTGCTCGACGTCGAAGTTCCGCTCCGGCAGCAGGATCACGTTGGCGCCGCCGGCCAGGCCGGCGTGCAGGGCGATCCAGCCGGCGTGCCGGCCCATCACCTCGACCACCAGGGTGCGGTGGTGGCTCTCCGCGGTGGTGTGCAGCCTGTCGATCGCCTCCATGGCGATGTTGACAGCGGTGTCGAAGCCGAACGTGTAGTCGGTCGCGCCGAGGTCGTTGTCGATGGTCTTCGGCACGCCGATGACGTTGACACCCAACTCGTGGAGCTTGGTGGCGACGCCGAGGGTGTCCTCACCGCCGATGGCGATGAGCGCGTCGACCCCCTGCGCGGCCAGGTTGTCCTTGATCCGCTCGACGCCGTTTTCGATCTTGAAGGGGTTGGTCCGGGAGGAGCCGAGGATCGTGCCGCCACGGGGCAGGATGCCGCGGACCTCCGCGATGCCGAGCGGGCGGGACAGCCCCTCCAGCGGACCCTTCCAACCGTCGCGGAAACCCACGAACTCGTGGCCGTAGCTGGCGACGCCCTTACGGACCACCGCCCGGATGACCGCGTTGAGACCCGGGCAGTCGCCGCCGCCGGTGAGCACGCCGATACGCATGATCTGCTCATCCTCCTGGGGAGCATCTGGTCAAGCCCGATCAAGCCCCAGGATATGTGTCAGCGCGGACCCTCGGCACCGTTGCCGGCCCGGGGCGGGCCGTCCCTACGAACTGTAGTCGCCGCTCGGCACTGCCCGCACCGCGCCCCGCTACCGGTCAGTAGCCAGCCTCCCGGCGATCGGCCGGAGACCCACCGCCGGACGCTGCGCCTACCGGGCCGATCAACTCGACCTGGCCACCCCGGGCGTCCCAGCATCGAGCGGCCGTCGGATGCACGGCGACAAGCGTCAGACCCGCCGTCGCCGGGCCGTCCGGGAACCACGCAGCCAGCCCCGGGTGCCACAGCCGCTCGGCGCGCGCCTGGTCATGGTCGTCCCGGGCGCTGCCGGTGATCGATGCCCACACCTGGGCCCGCGGGTCGTGCAGGCCCAGCTCGATCTCCGGGTTGACCCGCACCTGCCGGACCGTCGACGAAGCGGCGTACGCGAAGAACCACAGCTGCCCGTCGAACTCCGCCCGTTGCAGGGTCATCGGCCGGCCCACCAGCCGACCGTCGAGGGAGAGCGTGGTCAGGGTGCAGATCCGCGCGGCCCGGATCAGCTCGGTGATCCGGGTCCGGGCCTGCTGGCCGCCGAGCACCCCGCCGCTCACGTCGGTACTCCACTGCGCCTGTTCACGCCGGCACTCCCTCGCCTCGACCCGTCGGCGAACCCGGTGCCCCGGACAGCACGGGTCAAACCATCGAAATACCGGATCTCACGAACCGGTCATCGCCCGCCACCGGGCCAGGTTGTGCCGGGCGTCGACAAGCGCGTCGTGCCGGGCCGCAGCGGCGTTCGGCAGCGGCGGCCGACCTCGCTCGTCCCACAGCTGCCGCAGCTCCTTGGTGTACCTGGGGATCTCCCGGGGCAGCGCCGGCATCGCACCCCACAACTGGGCCAGCACCACGTGGTCGTACGCCGCGTACCAGGCCCACAACTCCAGCTCCTCGCCGGGGTTGTCGCGGATCGGCTCGACCAGGAAGTCGTACAGGTCGTCGCGGATACGTTCGCGGGACCGCCAGGACCTGTCGGCCGGCGAGGGCAGCTTGTCCAGCACGTTGCGGCGGACCCAGGGCACCGCCCGGGACGCGTCGAACTCGGTGGAGACCGCGTAGAACTCGCGGCCGTGCTCGTCGACGACGCCGATCGAGACCAGCTCGACGGTCCGGCCGTCCTCGATGAACTCACAGTCGTAGAAGTAGCGGTAGGCCATCCGCACCATCCTCGCCGACGGTCACCGCGGCCCGACGATCGGGTCGCCGACACCGGGAGCGCTTCCATCGGCCCTCGGGAGGTCACGCCCCAGCTCGAACCGGTCACGGAAGTGATTTGAGGGGTGTACAGCACGCGACCGGACCGTCATGATCTGATGTGTTACCGCTGCCGGACGCCGAACGGGTGTCGGATCACCTCGTCAGGGCCGCCAGGCTCACCCGGTGAGCGAGTTGGGGTCCTTGACCGGGGAGGGGTGGGGCCGTGGAGATGCGCTTGCCGGAGCCGGGCGACGCGCTCACCGGCGTCGACATGTTCGCCGGACTCGAGCCGGAGGTACGCCAACGGGTGGTCGCCGCGGCGGTGCCCCGGACGTACCGCAAGGGTCAGCTGCTGTTCGTTGAGAACGACCCGGGCGAGTCACTGATCATCCTGCGGCGCGGCGCGGTGGCCGTGTTCCGGACCGCGCCCACCGGCGAGCGGGCGATCCTGACCGTGATGCGACCGCCGGACGTGCTCGGTGAGGTCTCCCTGCTGGACGCCTCGACCCGGTCGACCTCGGCGGAGGCGATCGAGGACACCGCCGCGCTGGCGCTGTCCCGGCCGGCGTTCATGGAGCTGGTGCATTCGAACGCCCGCATCCTCGACGCGGTGATGCGCTCCCTCGGCGCGTTGATCCGCCGGCTGACCGAGCAGAACGCCGACCACGTCTTCCTCGACCTACCCGGCCGGGTGGCCAAGACGTTGGTCCGGCTCGCCGGTGAGAGTCAGGCCCCGATGATCACCATAGAGCTCAACCAGAGCCAGCTGGCCGAGATGGCCGGTGGTTCCCGGCAGAGCGTCAACCAGGCGATCGGGTCCTTCGCCAACCGGGGTTGGCTGCGTACCGAGGGCCGGCGGATCGTCGTCACCGACGTGCCCGCGCTGCGCCGACGCGCCGGGATGAACGAGCGCTGAGCGGCCCGCCGCCGTCGAGGACATCAGGTACGCGGGCGGGGCCGGGACGATCGTCCCGGCCCCGCCCGCACTCGTTGTGGTCAGGGCTTGGTGCTGCCCGGCCCGACCCATTCGGTGTCACCAGGTCCGACCCAGTCCGTACCGTCCTTGCCACCGCCGGGCACCTCGCCGACGATCCCCTGCGCCTGCAACTGGGCGAGGGTGGCGGCGTCCACGTCCACCGAGTCTCCGGCGGAGTGGGTGACCCCGTTACCGTCGGTCCAGTCGCTCTTCAGCATCACGTACACCATGGAGCTGTCCCCCTGATCAGCTGTCGACAAATCGGCTGCCTGAATCTAGCCGTTCCGAAACGTGTTGAGCTGCCCGGCTGAGTGTCCACAAACCAACAGCCCGGTACCCGACAGTGCGTCGGGCGGCGATACTCGATGCTGCGCCCCGGGGCGTCGGGGCCTGCCAGTGGAGGGTGTCATCGCCGCGCAGTGTGACCGCTGTGGACGTACCGCCGCCGAGGGCGACCGCTTCTGCGGTGGCTGCGGCGCGGAACTCGGTGCCGTCTGCCCGCACTGCCTGCGCCCACTCGCCCCCGACGTGGCCTTCTGCACCTCCTGCGGAGCACCCCGCGCCGGCACCGACCGGCCGGCCACCATGAACCAGGAGGATCGTCGCCGGGTCAGCGTGCTCTTCGTCGACCTGATCGACTTCACCCCGTACGTCGAGCGGGCCGATCCGGAGCTGGTGCGCGGCATGCAGACCGGCTTCTTCTCCGCCGCCCGGCGGGTGGTCGGCCAGTACGGCGGCGTGGTGGAGAAGTACATCGGCGACGCGGTGATGGCGCTGTTCGGTGCGCCGGTGGCCACCGAGACCGACGCGTTGCGGTGTGTGCGGGCCGGGCTGGAGTTGCAGCGGGTGCTGACCCGGTTCACCCCCACCGGCACCGACGGGCTGCGCTTCCGGGTCGGGGTGGCGACCGGGGAGGCGCTTGTCGACGTGGCCGCGGCGCGCGACGGCGGACAGGCGATCGTCGCCGGCGACGTGGTCAACACCGCCTCCCGGTTGCAGTCGGCGGCACCGCCCGGCGGGGTGCTCGTCGACGGTGCCACGCACGCGTTGACCCGGGACACCATCCGGTACGACGAACAGCCCCCGGTCACGCTGCGCGGCCGGTCCGCGCCGACCGAGGTGTGGCTCGCCCGGTCCGCGGTACGCCAGCAGCACACCGACCGGGAGCCGGACACCACGCCCCTGATCGACCGGGAACACGAGCTGGGCATGCTCGTCAACGCCCTGCACCGCAGCCTGCGCGACCGCCGACCCCAGGTGGTGACCGTCTTCGGCCGGGCCGGCATCGGCAAGAGCCGACTCGTCCGCGAGTTGCACAGGCACACCGGCCGGCTGGTGGACGAGCCGCTGACCTGGCGGATCGGCAGATGCCCACCGTTCGGCGAGAACGTCACGTTCGCCGCGCTCGCCGACATCGTCAAGGCCGAGGCGGGCATCCTCGACACCGACCCGGCCGCCAGCGCCGCGCAACGACTCACCGCCGCCGTCGGGGAGCTCGTCGGTGTCGCCGAGCGAGACCGGGTGACCGACGCGCTGCGTCCGCTGGTCGGGCTGGCCGGCACCCCGCTGCCGGCCGAGGAGGCGGAGTCGGCGTGGCGGCGGTTCCTGCTGGCCCTCGCCGCCCGCCGTCCCACCGTGCTGGTCTTCGAGGACCTGCACTGGGCCGACGACGCGATGCTGCGTTTCGTGGAGCTGCTGGGTGCGGCGGCCCGGGACGTGCCGCTGCTGCTGCTGTGCACCGCCCGTCCCGAGCTTGTCGACCGGGATCCGAGTTGGGCGGGGACCATCACCGGCTCGGTCACCATCGCGCTGCCGCCGTTGCGGGACACCGGCATCGCCGCGTTGTACGCGCACATGTTCGGCCAGGCCGCGTTCTCCGCCGACCTGCTGACACCGCTGATCGAGGTGGCCGGCGGCAACCCGCTCTACGCCCACGAGTACGTCCGGATGCTGATCGAGCAGGGGGCGCTGCGGCAGTCCGGACGCGGCTGGTCGCTGGAGAAGCACCTGGACCTGCCGATGCCGGAAAGCGTGCACGCGGTCATCGCCAACCGGGTCGACCTGCTCGACGCCAAGGACCGGGCCGCGCTGCTGGCCGCCGCGGTCGTCGGCGTCCAGTTCTGGCCGGGTGCGGTGGCCGCCGCCGTCGGACAGCCGGTCGAGTCCGTGGAGCGGGCCCTGCGGCGGCTCGAACAGCGGGACTTCGTCCACGAGCAGGCCGACTCCACGATGGCCGGTCAGCCGGAGTACCGCTTCCGGCACGTCCTGGTCCGCGACGTGTGCTACCAGCGGCTGCCCCGGACCGAGCGGGTGGCCCGACACGAACGCACCGCCGACTGGCTGGACACGCTGTCGCAGAGTCGGGACACCGACCTGGCCGAGGTGCTGGCCCACCACCGTTGGGCGGCGCACGAGATCGCCCGTTCGCTGGGCATGGAGACCCGCCGCTACGCCGCGCCGGCACGGGCCGCACTGCACCGGGCGGCGCGCCGGGCGTACGCGCTGCACGGGCTGGACGCCGCCGCCAGCCACGCCGCCCGGGCGCTCGGCCTGGCCGACGACTCCGATCCGGTGGGTCGGCTCCAGTTGGAGCTGCTCAGTACCGAGATCTCGTTCCACCGCGACGGCAACGCCTTCCTCTCCAGTGGCGGGCCGGAGCAGGTGCAGGCGCTCGCCGAGCGACTGCTCGCGTACGGCGACGAGGCGTGCGCGGCGCGGGCCTGGACGCTGCTCGGCCAGGCGGCGTGGCTGCGGGCCGACCGGCCGGCGGCGCTGGCCTGCCTGGACCGGGCGGTACGGCTGTTCGAGCCGCTACCGGACAGCGCGCAGAAGGCCGACGCCTTCGCCGAGCTGGGGCGGCTGCACATGCTCAACTACGAGCGTGATCCGGCCGTGGCGGCGGCGGACACGGCGGCGGAGATCGGCGAACGGCTCGGGCTGACCGAGACCCGCACCAACGCCCGGATCACCGCGGCCACCGCCCGGTACCAGGCCGGCGACCGCGCCGGGCTGGACGAGTTGTACAGCATCGTCGAGGTCAGCCGGGCCGGTCAGTTGCTCGCGCTGCCCCGGGCCACGCAGAACCTCGCCTACGCCGTCTGCGAGGAGGGCGACTGGGTACGCTCCAACGCTCTGCTCTCGGCGGTGCCGGCGCGTACGGCGAGCGGGCAGACCTTGACCACCAGCTACTCCAGCGAGGCGATGCGAGCCTGGTTCGAGGGAGACTTCGGCCGGCTGCTCGCCGCCGCCGAGGCGTTCGTGGACACCCCGACCGGCAGTTGGGACATGCAGGTGCGCGGCCTGCGGACGTGCCTGCTGGTGCTGCGTGGCCAGCCGGTGCCACCGGGGCCACCCACCGATCAGTCGACCGTCGGGACACCGCCACGCGACGACGTGGCCGCCGCGTTGGACGTCGCGCGGCGAAGCGGCTTCCACCGGCTGCACTGGACGATGCTCGCGATGGGGGCGCTGTGCCGGGCGGTACAGGGTCGCCTCGACGAGGCCGCCGCGCTCGTCGACGAGCTGGCCGATTCGTGGACGACGGTGCCGGCGCTGGCCAGCGGCGAGTGGATCGCCGCGGCCAGTTGGGCGGCCTGCCTCACCGGTCGGAAGCCCGCCGCCCGGATACGCGCCATGCTCGACCAGGTCGGTCACCGTACGCCCTGGTCGGAAGCGGCGCTGCGGACGGTGACCGGCGCGCTGGCCGGCGCCGACGACAACCACCAGCACGCGGCCGAGCTGCACCTGGCCGCCGCCGAGACCTACGCCGGCATCCCCGACGTCACGGACCGGATGCTGGCGCTGACCTTCGCGGTACGCGAACTCACCGCCGCCGGTGACCATGCGGCGGCCGACGCGCCCCTGGCCGAGCTGCGCGCCTTCGCGCACCGCAACGGCGCGCCCGGCCTGCTCGCGCTGGCCCACCCGCCCGTCGACGCCGCCCGGACCCTCGCCTGCTGAGTCCTCGCCGGCCCGGCCGCGTTCCCGCCCGGTCCGCCTACCCGGGTCGGCGGCTCAGGCCGCGACAGGCGTGGCGGGCGTTGTCTTGAGCTTCTGGGCGTAGATGTCGACGTACTCGCGGCCGGAGAGTTCCATCAACTCGTACATGATCTCGTCGGTGACCGCGCGCTCGACGAAGCGGTCACCGGCCAGCCCGGCGTAGCGGGAGAAGTCGAGCGGCGGGCCGAAGCGGATCCGGACCCGCGCCAGCTTCGGGATGAGCTGGCCGGGCGGCTGGATCTCGTCCAGGTTGAGCATCACCACGGGTACGACCGGCGCGCCGCTCTCCAACGCCAAGCGGGCCACCCCGGTCTTGCCCCGGTAGAGCCGACCGTCGGGCGACCGGGTGCCCTCCGGATAGATGCCGGCGATGCCACCGGCCCGCAGCACCGAGAGCTGGGTGTCAAGCGCGGCGCGGGCGGCTCGGCCGCCGGAGCGGTCCACCGGGATGGTGCCGGTACCCGTGAAGAACATCTTGGTCAGCCAGCCCTTGATCCCCTTGCCGGTGAAGTACTCCGCCTTGGCCACGAAGGTGACTTTCCGGGGCACGATCAGCGGCGTGAAGATCGAGTCGGAGAAGGAGAGGTGGTTGCTGGCCAGGATGACCGGACCGGCAGCCGGTACGTGGTGCAGACCCTCCACCTGCGGCCGGAAGATGAGCCGCAGCAGCGGGCCGAGCAGCACGTACTTCAGCAGCCAGTAGAGCACCGGCATCCCTCCCCCGAAGTGCCCACCCGGGTGGGCCGGGCGGTGGTGGCACGAGCCTACGAACCCCCACCCGCCCACCACAACGTCTCAGGTGCGGTCGCGACGGGTCAGCTCAGGTCGAGGTGATTGTGGGACGCAGCGAGGGCGCCGGCGAGGTCTGCATCGTCGCTCTCGAGGTCACCCCGCTGCGCTGCGCAGCGCGTCTGGTGGTCCGGCCGACACGGTGGTGGGCTCGGGTGGCGCATGGTGAATACCGAGGGTTCGGTGCAGCGACTGGATGGGTCGGGGCGCCCACCAGTTCGCTCGGCCGGCCAGTCGCATGAACGCCGGGACGAGGGCCGCCCGGACGATTGTGGCATCAACGATGATGGCGAGCGCGAGACCGACGCCGAGGAGCTTGATGATGGAGATGTCGCCGGCGGCCAGGCCGATGAAGACGATGGCGATGAGCGCGGCGGCGGCGGTGATGATGGGGCCGGTGCGCTGCAGGCCGGTGGCGACGGCGTCGGTGTTGTCGTGGGTCTTGTCGTACTCCTCCTTGATGCGGGAGAGCATGAAGACCTGATAGTCCGTGGCTAGGCCGAAGGCCAGGAAGAACAGCAACACCGGGATGGAGATCTCGATGGTGCCGGTGCTGGTGAAGTTGAGCAGTCCCGCCAGGTGACCTTCCTGGAAGCCCCAGACCATCGCGCCGAAGGCTGCGGAGAGGCTGAGCACGTTGAGTACCAGACTGATGAGTGGCAGGAGAACGCTGCCGAAGACAACCATCAGGACGAGGAAGCTGACCGCCGCGATGAGCGCTCCGGCGAGGGGGAGCCGGTCAGCGATGAGGGCCTTTCCGTCAAGTAGTTCAACAGAAGGACCAGCCAGCTTGACGGAGAACGGCGCCTCGGTGGCGCGGATGCGCTTGACCAACGCTTCACCCTCGGGCGAAACGGGCTCGAGATCAGGCACGACCTGAAGCCAGGTGGCCGTCTCCGTGGCGAATCGGGCGGCGGCGGGTCCGGCTGGGGCGACCTGCTGGCCGCCGGCGTAGCTGCCGGTCAGGGCGTCAACGCGGGCGACACCCTCGATGCGGGAAAGGGTGGTGGCGTACTCGCTGATGGCTGTGGTCTGGGTGGCGGGATCTCCGATTTCGGTGGCCACGGCGGCGATGGCGTCGGCGTCGCGGGTGTCGAAGTCGTTGCGGAGCTGGTCGGCGACCTGCCGTGCGGTGGAGGTCGTGGGTAGGGCACGGTCGTCGACGTCGCCGAAGCGGATGCCGGCAACAGGCGAACCGAGCAGGAGCAGGATCGCCACCGCGGCGGCGGCCACGATCACCGGGCGACGCATGACGGCATGGGCGATGCGCTGCCAACCGGTGCCCTCGCGGCGCCTGGCACGGCGTACGGCCAGGGCGTTGACGCGATGGCCGAGCACCGCGAGCAGCGCGGGAAGAACGACGACTGCGGCGATGGTGGCGCAGGCGACGACCGCCATGCCGGCGTAGGCGATGGAACGCAGGAACATCTGAGGGAACACCAGGAGGACCGCCAGGGAGCCGGCCACGGCGAGCGCGCTGACAGCGACGGTACGGCCGGCGGTGTTGACCGCCCGGAGCACAGCCTGATTTACGTCGAGACCGGTGGCTAGTTCTTCGCGGAACCGAGAGACGATGAACAGGCTGTAGTCGATGGCGAGACCCAGACCGAGCGCCGTGGTGAGGTTGAGCGCGAAGACGGAAACGTCGGTGAGGCCGGCGAGTCCATAGAGGATGAGCAAGGCACCGAGAACGGTGAAGATCCCGACAGCGACGGGAAGCAGTCCGGCGATGAGCCCGCCGAAGACCACGATCAGCAGGATCAGGGTGATCGGCAACGCGATCACCTCTGCGCGGATGAGGTCCTTCTCGCTCTGTACGCTGAGCTGCCGGATCACCTCGGCGCTGCCGCCCACGGCCACCTGGAGGGTGCCGTCGGACTGCGTGTAGGCGGTGCTGAGATCACCCGCCCGGGCCTCGATGGTCTTGTCGTCGCCGGTGATGCGTCCGGCGACGATGGCTTTGGTTCCGTCCCGCGACTTGAGCGACGGCAGGCCGGTGGTCCAGTAGGACGCGACGTCGACGACACCGGGCTCGGCGGCCAGCCGACTCGTCAGGGCCCGGCCCGCCTCGGCGGCCTCTGGGCTGTCCACATCGGCCGCTCCGGTGTCGGCCAGAAGAATGATATTGGGTTCGCCAGCATTGAATTCGGCCTCAAGGGCGTGCACGGCCGCGGCAACCTCGTCGCCAGCGTCGTTGAAGCCTCCGCCAGCGAGTCGTTCAGTGACACTACCGGCGGTCAGGCCGGCGGCCACGAGCACCGCGACAGCGAGAACGAGCACGATAGCGCGGGCGCGCACGGTGAGGTGGCCCAGCCAGTTCAGCATTCTAGTCCTTCTGGGGATTCTCCGAGTGGCGAGCATGGCGATCATCGCAGGTGGAAATGAAATCGGTGTGAAGCGATGACTCTTGTTCGCGTGTGGCCGAGCAGGTGGACGCTGGAAAGTGCGGGCTGCGGCGCTCAACTGGGCACCGCACACCGATCATCACATGTATTTGTTCGGTTGTGGGTGCGCCCCCGTGACGGGACAACGTCCAGCGGCCACGGGGGCGGCGGAACCGAGGGCAAGGGCGCGCGCCTCCGGGTCCAGGTAGAAGTTGGGGCGAAGGTCGGCTTCATGGTAATAGCGGTGGAAAACGGGGGTGGTGCTGCCCGACAGAGGCGGCACTATCCAGGTCCAGTCGGTCGGGACGGGACGTCCGAGGCGCGCCTCCCGCTCAAGGTGGGTGCAGAAAAGGTGGGCCTCGGTATGGTGATCGCTGATGCGCATGCCTGCGGCAGTGAACGAATGCAGCACGGCTATGTTGAGTTCGACCAGGGCCCGGTCGCGCCAGAGCGTCGCGTCTGTGCTGGTGTCGAGACCAAGATTCTCGGCCACGACGAGAAGCATGTTGTAGCGGTCGAGGTCCGCGAGGTTGCGGGCACCGATCTCGGCACCGAGGTACCACCCGTTGAACGGGGCGCACGGGTAGTGGATTCCGCCGATTGTCAGACGCATGTGAGAGATCGCCGGCACGACGTGCCAACGCAGGTCAAGGTTGGCGAACCAGGGGTGTTCGGGGTGGGTGAGGTGAACTTCGCTGACGGCATGTTCCGGCAGATCGAACAGACGAGGGCCGTCCGTGGGGGTGTCGATGACCAGCGGAAGGATGTCGAATGCGGTCCCTTTGCCGATCCAGCCCATCGCGGTGACCGTGGCGGTGAAATCGACGTACCGAGGATCGCCGACAACGCTGCCGTCGGATCGACGGTGCCCCGCGTAGCGGATGAGCTGTTCGTTCCAGATGCGGGCGTAACGCTTACCGGGTCGGGCTGGAGGAAAGACCGTGATGGTGGGCCGAATGTTGCCGTTGTTGGTCGCCGTGCACAGATGTTCGACCAGGCTGCTGTAGATGTCGTCGGCGCTGTGCACATCGCGACGATCGAGCAGGCGCAGGCTGCGCCAGTAGAGGCGACCGATGCAACGCGACGAGTTTCGCCAGGCGACGCGGGCACCGAAGGCCAGTTCCGCATGGGTGTGCGTGTAGGTACCGGTGGCGGCGATCTCTGCGCGGACTGCGGCGATCCGAGGGCGCAGGTTCCTCGCGTCGTCGTTCTCGTCATGGAACAGCCGAAGGAACGCTTCCGCCTCGTCCATGTCGGTCGGGGCGTCGGGATCCCATCGGGAAGTGGGGACGTCCCGGTACCCGGGCACTCCCTCACCTCCGGACGCCGAACTCGGGACGGTGTGCGGGCTCGGCTGGCCGGTACCGGCGGCGCGCAGATGGGTGTCTGTCACTGTGCAGCCCGCCTGCTACGGCTGATCGCGGTACCGAACACCTTGTCCCAATAGGGGGCGGATACCCCGAATCCGCGGCCGTCGTCACGGAAGTGGTGACGCATGTGCAGCTCGTGCAGCCACTTCATCGGCCCAGCCTTGGGTCGGGAGTGGTGCAGATAGAGATGGATGAGGTCATAGGCGAGGTAGCCGAGAACGAAGCCGGCCGCGTACATGCTCGGCAGGTCCAGAACCACGATCGACACCACCAGGGCGGTCCCGACGATCGGGACGGACAGCAGCGGGGTCATGATGGACCGGCGGGAGTCCTGCGGGTAGTCGTGGTGCAGGCCGTGGACGATGCGGTGGAACCAGGCACCCCAGCCTTGTTCCGGTTCGAAGTGCAGCACGATGCGGTGGCCCCAGTACTCGACGAGGGTCCAGGTCAGGTAGCCGCCGACCGCCCATCCGACAAGAGCCAGCGGACCGGCCTGGTCGAGCGAAGCCACTGCCGCGACGACGATGACCGGCAGGTAGAGAGCGACCGCGACAAGCGGGTGGACATGGACGATGTGGTCGATGAATGTGGATGAGAAGACGGCCGGACCGCGGCCACGCAGAATCGCTCCCCGATTGGCCATGGGTCTACACCTCACGGGTCAGATTCGTCGCCCGAGCCCGCTCCTCGTACCTGACGCGAGCGGCAGCATCGGTGGTCTTCAGCAACTGGTCGGCCTTGAGCAGCCGCCCTGCGGCGTCACGCAGACCTTGCGGCAGCAGACCGAGGATGCGGGTGACCGGGTTCGTCCAGCCCGGCACGTAGACGTGGTAGCGGGGCCGGCGGGCGGTGCGTACGGCGGCCCCGGCGATGTCGGTGGCCTTCAGGTAGGGCACGAAACGGCCCTTACCGACTCCGGAGGTCAGTTCAGTCTGCGCGGGAATCGGCAGGATGATGGACAGATCGACGCCGGCTCCGCGAAGTTCGCCCCGTACCGCTTCGGAGAGACCGACGACGCCGTGCTTGGCGGCGGAGTAGGTGGCACAGCCGGGCAGGCCCACCATTCCGACGGCGGAGACCATGTTGATGATGTGGCCACGCCCTCTGGCGCGCATCCGCGGCATCACGGCCTTCATGCCGTTGATGGTGCCGAGCAGGTTGACGTTGAGCTGCTGCGCGGTGGCGTCATCGCTCTCGTGTTCGAGGCGCCCGACGAGCATGACGCCGGCGTTGTTGATCAGGACGTCGATCGGCCCGAGGGCTTCCTCGACCTGCCGGCAGAACTTCTCCACACTGCCGGAGTCGGTGACGTCGAGGGGGAAGGCGATCGCGCCGATCGACCTGGCCGTGCTGGTGGCTCGATCGAGATCGCGGGCGCCGATGGCGACCTGGGCTCCGGCCGCGATGAACGCCTCGGCGGTGGCGCGGCCGATGCCGAGGCTGCCGCCCGTGATTGCGACGACCTTGCCGGAAAGGGTGTGTTTGGCCATGGTCAGGACCTCCTGTGCTGGTCGGACATGTGATCGCCAGCGGCCGGGGCCAGCCGCCGGTAGCTTCGGGCATGCCACAGCAGGGGCTGCCCGGCGTGATGGGTGACGGCCGTGATCCGGCCGACGACGATTGTGTGGTCGCCGCCGGGGTGGGTCTGCTCGACGGCGCAGGTGAACACGGTGAGCGCATCGCTCAGTACGGGTACCGCATCGACGATGCGGTACGGGGCGCAGGTGAACCGGTGCCCCGGGTGCGGCTCCGGGTTGGCGAACGTGTGGGCCAGCGTGCGGTGCCCGGCGGGAAGCGTGTTGACGGCGAACCGACCGTGTGCGCGTAGCCGGGCGAGTGTGCCGGAGGTGTTGGCGGCACAGACCAGTAGCAGCGGTGGATCCAGGGACAGGGACGAGACCGCGCTGGCAGTCATCCCCGCTGGTCCTTCGGGCGTGAGGGTGGTGACCACGGTCACCGCCGCCGGCAGGTGAGCGAATGCCTCACGCAGTGCCTGGATGGTGACGGCCGCCGGCGCGGCTGCCTCGGCGCGTCCGGTGGCCGCCGCGTCGCGAGTGGCCGCGGTCGACATGTCATGCCCTCTGCGCGACGGCGAGCCCGGGTGTGTCGGCGTCGGTGAACGCGACGTCGTCCCCCAGCAGACCATGCAGGATGAGCTGGATACTCTCCGTCAGCGCCTCAGAGGCGATCGGGTTGACGATGGCCGCGAGGCTGGGCATACCGAGGTCGAAGGTGCACGCGAAGCGCACCCTGACACCGAAGTCGTCCGGGCTCACCGACCAGGATCCGTCGAAGCGGTGGAAGTCGCCGTCGGTCTGGCTGAACGCGATGGTCTGATTGGCGTCGTCGAAGGTGTCGCGTTCGGTCCAGCAGAGCACGCCGTTGCGGAAGTTGACCGACCAGCGGGCCTCCACGTTGTGGTCATCGACGGCGAGAACCTTGACCTCCCGGACGGCATCGGTGTAGCGGGGGTAGGCACCGAAGTCGCGGAGCTTGCGGTAGACGTCGGCTGCGGTGGTTGCCGGGACGAGGGCGTCGATCGTGACATCAGGCACGGCGGATGGCCTTTCGGTGAGTCGTTGCGTGGCGGATGAGCTGGTGCGCCGCGGTGCTCAGCGCGCTGTGCAGCTCATCGAGGTCACTGTCGGTCAGGACCGCCGGAGGGGTCAGTCGCACGACCCGATGCGCATTGAGGGAGTGATTGACGACCACGTTGGCCTCCAGCAGGTGCAGCATCAGCTGCCCGGCCAGTGCTTCGTCGGCGAGTTCGACACCCAGCAGCAGCCCTCGGCCACGGATGTCGGTGACCACATCGCCGCGCAGTCCGCCGAGCGTCTCCTCAAGCAGACCCCGGATGCGCTCGCCGAGTCCGGCGGCACGGGCCACCAGCCCGTCGCGGGCGATGATCCGCACCGCCGCGGCGGCAGCGGCCATCGCCACCGGAGCGCCGGCGAAGGTGGAGGTGTGCAGGAACGGGTCGTTGTCGAGCGGCGCATAGGTGTGCGCGGTCGCCACCGCGGCGGCGACGGGGACGACACCGCCGGAGAGGTTCTTGCCCACGAGCAGGACGTCCGGCCGTACCCGCTCGTCGTCGGCGCCCCACCAGGAGCCGAGACGTCCAAGTCCGGTCTGGATCTCGTCGAGCACGAACATCGCCTCGTGAGCGCGACAGAGTTGCTGCACTCGGGACAGGTAGCCGGGCGGGGGAACGATCACGCCGCCCTCGCCCTGGACCGGTTCGACCACGACGCACGCCTGCCCATGATGCTCGGCCAGCACTTTTTCCAGGGCCGATGCGTCGCCGTACGGCACGTGGAGGCTGTCCAGCAGTGGCCGGAAGGGGTCCTGGAACACCGGTTTCGCGGTCAGCGCGAGCGCGCCTGTGGTCTTTCCGTGGTAACCGCCCGCCGTCGAGACCAGAACATGCTTGCCGTGGGCCCGGGCCAACTTGATCGCGGTCTCCGTGGCCTCGGCACCGGAGGTGACGAAGTGGACGTAGTCCAGTCCCTCCGGCGTCACCTCCGCGAGGGCCGCCGCCGCCGTGGCCGCCGTCGGTTCCAGCAACAGCCGGGTGGCCATGGGATGGCGGCGGATCTGACCTATCACCGCCTCGGTCACTTCCGGATGCGCGTGCCCGAGCAGGAACACACCGTAGCCGCCGCAGTCGAGGTACCGTCGGCCAGTCGAATCCCAGACGTGTGCGCCGGAGGATGCGACCTCGACCGCTGCGCCGGTCATCGCGGCGATCCGGGCCCGGCCTCGGCCGATGTGACGGCGGTAGGTCTCCAGCACCTTCGGCGGGTCGATGCCGGAAGCCGGTGCGGCCTGGATACCCGCGGCGCTGGTCATGCCGGTGCCCCCACCCGCGCCGAAAGCGGCGCCGCCAGCTTCTTGGTGTGGGCCAGGTAGATCAGCGACGCCCGGTAGGCGTCGGTGACCTGCTCGGCCGTCAACGCCGCGCTCTGCCGCGGCAGTTGGCCAAGCGTGCTGGGGAACACCGGCGCGTTGACGAACAGCGCGGTCATCGCGAGCAGGTCGTCGAATCGCCGCCGCGCGGTCGGTGGCAACGGGTCGATGAACACTGGACGGATCAGTCTGTCCACCATCTCCGGCTCGACCATCCTGGGCCGGTTCACCTCGATACCGAGTTCGGCACCGACGGTCACCGCGGTATCGACAAGCGCCTCGATCGAGGGGGCAGCCCGCCCGGCGGTGATCCACACCTCCCCGTCGCGGTGCCTGTCGAGGACGAGGGCGGCGATCGCACGGGCGGCCACGTCGCACGGCACGAAGTCGAGCCGCGAGGTTGCCGGCATCGGCATCAGCGGAAGAAGGTTCCGCAACAGCACCGTGGAGATCTCGTGCAGGCCCTGGAAGCGGCTGATCACGCCGGTGCGGGAATCGCCGATCACCACCGAGGGACGGATCAGCACCGCTGGAACACCACTGTCGCGCACCAGCCGCTCCGCCAGGCGCTTGGAGTCCAGATAGTCCTCGGGACGGGCGCTCGCGTCGCCGCTGCCGCAGCCGAGCGACTGGCGGGTCAGCTCGGTGCGGGCGACGAACGCCGTGGACACGTAGTACAAGGGTGCGCCCGCGTCCGCGGCGAACGCGATCACCTCACGGGTCCCGGTGACGTTGACGTTTTCGGTGATCTGTCGACCACCGGAAAAGCCGGTGTGCGCGGCGCAGTGGACCACAGCATCGACCCTGGCGGCCAACGACGCGTAAACGGCCGGGGCCAGGCCGAGTCTCGGCGCGGTGATGTCACCGGGGACCGACTCGGTCGCGCCGGGGCAGGGGGTCCGATGCGTCAGGGCCACCACGTGAGCAGGTGCCAGTTCAGGAATGAGGGCGGTGCCGATCACCCCGGACGCGCCGGTCAGCAGCACCGTTCGAACAGCCGTCATGATCACAACCTTGGGTTTGCA
Source organism: Verrucosispora sp. CNZ293 (assembly GCF_002754655.1). Taxonomy (NCBI): domain Bacteria; kingdom Bacillati; phylum Actinomycetota; class Actinomycetes; order Micromonosporales; family Micromonosporaceae; genus Micromonospora; species Verrucosispora sp. CNZ293. Next base: position 6,523,274 of record NZ_PEFR01000001.1, on the reverse strand, counting down.
GAGGTGATGTCATCGCCGACGACAGGCAGGTCGGCGAGGTGAGGCGAGGCGAGGCGTCAGGAAACGGGATCAGCACCGCCGACCTACGGCACGCGCAGCGGCCCGCCCGTGAAGTAGTCCCGCAGCGACGAGGCCATCCGGTGGCGCCCGGGAGGGTGGAACGCCAGCGCCCGACAGGCACCCGCGAGGTAGGCGACCTCCCCCGAGGAGATGAACGCCATTCCCCCAAGTGCCTCGACGGTCAGATCGAGCACCCGGGTTATCGCGTCCTGCACCGCGTAGCGGCAGACGAGCACGTCGGCCAGCCGATCCTCGCCGATCGGCCCCGGCATGTTCGCGGTGCCCTCCACCAGCAACGTCGCCGCCCGTATCGTGCTGGCTACCTGCGCCTGCACACCGACATCAGCGCTTGTCGACCCCAGCAGGCGGTCGGCCAGCGCGGTCGCCGCACCGAGATAGCTGGCCGACATCAGCAGCTCGAACCATACGAACCCAACTGTCTGCAGGTGGTCCAACCGGTCTCCCTCGACCAGCTCCGTTCGTACCACCAGGTTCTGCGGAACCTCGACATCGGTGAGGGTCACCTCGTCGCTTTCCGTACCGGCGAGTGACGGGGTGTTCCAGAACGGCCGCACCGACACTCCGGGTGCCGAGGCAGGCACCACCGCGATCGCGAGCTGCGGGTCGCCATCGTCTCCCGGAAGGACGACCGACGCCGACAGGAGGTCCATCGACCGGGCCAGACTGCACGGCTTCTTCGTTCCATTGAGCACGACCACACCGTCACGCTCGGTGGCTGTCATCGTCGGCGTGAGGATTCCCTGACCGGCACGGCCCTCGGCGAATCCGGAGGCGACCAGAAGGCTGTCGCGGGCGACCGCGGTCAGCAACATCCACTCCATTCCGGAGGAACGCGCAGTCAACTCGACAAGCGACGCCATCGAGAAGTGATGCATCGTCGTAGCAACAGCCAACGACGGCGACCGAGAGCCGATTGCTCGCTGCACCCGGGTTGCGGTCAGCAGATCCCCACCGAGCCCGCCGTGCTCCTGCGGCACCAGCAGCGCCGGCCCCCCAGCCTCCTTGAAAACCGTCAAACCCGGCGCGTCCGGCTGCTCCCAAGTCGCCAGCGGCGCCTCGGCCAGCCGCTTGTCCAGCCCTGGAAGTACCTCGTCAAGTACCACGCGCGCTTCATCGAGCAGCCGCATACTTGGAGCCCCTCACTCAGCGAACCGTCATCGTGCGTCCCTCGTGGAGTCGCCTCATCCAACGGATGGCCGCGCTCCTGGTGGTACGCGATCCAGACTAGGGATCGGACCTGCAACAGATGTCACAGCCGACAGCAGGGCTCAGACAATTCTTCTGCACGAACGGAACAGGGCATCTGCAGGTCGCTTGCATCCCCGCTGACCACAAATTCCACCAAAAGGCAGAAGAGAGCAAGCCAGACATTGGGCGCACCGTCGAACCAGTTGGTCGGGTGGGCGACGCTAGAGCCGTTCGCTGCACACCAGGCTTCGGCGGCGGCCGGAAAGAGACGTCGCCGGGGCAGCTGCGGCGGCTTCGCCACGGGGCCGCGTCAGCGCTTCCCGCCACGAGGGTGGTCCGGACGCGCAGGGCTCAAGAGCCGTTCCGGCGTGGTGTCACGCTGGACCGAGTCAGGACCCGGAACGGTGTCCTACCCGGAAGATCTGCTAACGCTCCGGTCGTTGTCCGGCATTCGGACGCGGAATCCGACTCCCCGCACCGACTCGATCCACCGTCGATCGCCGAGTTTCGTCCGCAATGATCCGACGTGGACATCGAGGGTGCGGGTCGAGCCGTGCCAGTTCTCGTCCCACACCCGTTCGATCAACTCCTGACGGCCGACCACCGCACCCGGGTCGTCGAGCAGTACCGCGAGCAGGTCGAACTCCCGCCGGGTCAGCGTGACCTCACGATCGTGCAGTGAGGCGCGGCGTACCCGGAGGTCGACCTGAAGCGGGCCATGGCGCCGCTGCTCCTCCACGGGCCCCGCCGACGGCACCCGGAGCGCACGACCAACCTCGCCCACCGCACCGCGCCGCACCACCGCGTCCATCCGGGCCAGCAACTCCCGCATGCTGTACGGCTTCACGACATAATCGTCAGCGCCCGTCTCCAACAGCAGGACCCGGTTGAGCTCGTCACCACGACCAGTCACCACGATGATCGGGATCCACGACTGTTGCCGGATGCGCCGGCACACCTCCTGGCCGTCCAGATCTGGCAGGCCCAACTCCAGCAGGACGAATTCGGCCTTCCCGAGCGCTGTCAACGCCTCAAGGCCGGTCGTCACGTGCTCGACATCGTGCCCGAAACGTCGCAGCGCCTCGACCATCGTCCCGGCGAGCGACTCGTCGTCTTCCACCACAAGTACCCGCACAGTCTCTGCCCCAGTTGACCTCGGGTACGCCTTATGGGTGGACACGCCTATCGCGGGGATCCGCCGTCAGCATAAGCGATTTCGATGCCGGCCTCCATGATGAACCCGCCCTCGCCAGCACGTGCAAAATGCGATCAGACAGCACCGTACTAAACGGATGCGGTCGTGAACTTTGCTAATTACCAGGCCCGGCCCGACGCCTCCACCCGGCCATGAAGAATGCATAGCCGGTACGGTAGCGGAACACCTACCGAAGATGCCCGTCCGACGGACGTCACTTCAATGCTGTCGGGGGAGCGAGACCTCGGCGCAATGTCCGGCGTCAGCCGCCCGGACGGCCATCTGCCGTCCCCCCACCTGGCGGCACGTCGCACCGCGACACCAATGCGACTTACCGTATCCTGTCGCGTTATACCCGGTTACGGATCACGCCTCGCGACACAGCTACGGAGAATTAGCCGCAACTGAACCACCACGTCAGGTGATCGCCATTCTGCGATCGACTTAGCAAAGTGACGGCAGGCCCGAAACCGCGACGCGCAGCGTCTACCGGATTCCTCCAGTCGGGATAACGTCAGAAACAAATCCGAAAATCGATTGTTGCGGCGCAAGCCGAGGGTCGCTCCGCAGGACGGGCCGGCTTCTCTCTGCCGGGGCCCGCCCTGCGGGGGAGCGGAAAGCCGACAACGGACGGGTGGTGGCGGGGGTTCCGCATACGGGGACAAAAAGGTGAAAGCGTCGGACGCGGCCCCGGACCTCACTCCGGCCGGTCGTACGCCGCGCCACAAGGCACTCCCCGAACCCACCCTCGACGTGTCACGATTCAGGGCACGGGGCGTGCGGGGGCGCGTCGAGGGGCTGCGGGGCGCGCCGGTGGCGCGATGAGGAGGATGGTCCGGTGTCAGCGGGTGGGGCCCGCCGGGGACGGCGGGACAACGGGCTCGACGCGAGCGAGTACGCCATCGCTGGCGATGTCGACCCGCGCGTCGGCGAGCACCTGCTCGACGTGCTGGCCGCCGGCGGGATCGCCGCCTACCTGCAACCGTCGGCCGACCTGAACCCGGTCACCCGCACCACCACCGTGCCGTCCCGGCCGGTGGACCGGCTCTACGTGGATCGCTCGCACCTGAGCACCGCCCGGGATTACCTCAGCCAGCTCGCCGACGAGACCGGTGGTGCCCGCGCCGCCGAGGAACCGGACATCGACGCCGAGTGGGAGCGGATCGTCGCCGGCTTCCACACCCCGCCGGACTCCGGCGACCACCCGTGGCCCGCCGCCGAGAACGTGGACGACCAGGCCGGGCGGGGCGGCGGCACGGCCACCGCCACCCGACCCGGCACCGAGGAGACCGGCCCGGCCGCCACCGACGTACGCCGGCTGCCGTACGCCGCCGACATCTCCGGCGTCTCGGTGGGGCGGGGCCCTCGCGACGGAGAGGGACCGTCGCTGCTGGACGGCCTGGACACCTTCGGCACGGAGCTGCCCGACGACCCGGACGACGACGAGCGCTACGTTCCGCCGCCGCCTCCGCCGCTGCCCCGGGTGTCGAAGTTCGCGATGGCCGGCATCCTCGCCGTGCTGCTCGGCTTCGTGCTCTTCCTCTTCCCCGATCTGCTCCCCGCTGACCAGGGCATCGTGACGTTGCTCGGCTTCACCGGCATTCTCGCCGGCTTCGTCACACTGGTGTGGCGGCTGCGGCCCGGCGACGCCGACGACCGTGACCCGGACGACGGGGCCGTCGTCTGATTCACCGCGCAGGGTAGCCGCCCGGATACCGGGACGGTGACAGCCCGTGCCGGCGCGCGTAACAGTGGTGTAACTTACTGTCAGTAGGAATACCGCAGTACGTCACGTCACCCGCCGACTGCCCGGTTGTTCCTCCTTCGCGGCGGTCGCTCCCCTGCTGATCGGAATGCCCGAGATGCGACAGAGTTCCCTCGTGGTGGTGGCCAACCGCCTACCCATCGACGACAGCGTGGCCCCCGACGGTGCCTGTGAGTGGCGCCGCAGCCCCGGGGGGCTGGTCAGCGCGTTGCACCCGCTGCTGCGGCACACCCCGGCGACCTGGGTCGGCTGGGCCGGCGGGACCGGTCCCGCACCCGCCCTGCCCGACATCGACGGCGTACGGATGCACTCCGTGCCGCTCAGTGGCGAGGACCTGCGCGACCACTACGAGGGTTTCGCCAACGCGACCCTCTGGCCGATCTACCACGACGCGGTCGAGCAGCCGCAGCACCATCGGCGCTGGTGGGACGCGTACCTCCGGGTCAACAAACGGTTCGCCGAGGCGACCGCGCAGGTGGCCGAGCCCGGCGCGGTGGTCTGGGTGCAGGACTACCACCTGCAACTGGTGCCGGGGCTGCTCCGCGCCCTCCGACCCGACCTGCGCATCGGTTTCTTCCTGCACGTGCCGTTCCCGCCACCGGAACTGTTCATGCAGTTGCCCCGCCGGGCCGAACTGCTGCGCGGCATGCTCGGCGCCGATCTGGTCGGCTTCCAGCGCGCCCAGGCGGCGCACAACTTCGCCCAGCTGGTCACGAAGGTGCTGGGGCTGCCGGCCACCGACCGGCGGATCGGCGTCGAGGACCGGGTGGTGCGCATCGGCGCGTTCCCGGTGTCGATCGACACCGTCGAGATGGCGGCGCTGGCCGACCGCCCCGACGTGGCCGACCGGGCGCGCCGCCTGCGCCACGACCTGGGCAGCCCTGACCAGGTGGTCCTCAGCGTCGACCGGATGGATTACACAAAGGGCATCGAGCAGCGGCTCAAGGCGTACAGCGAGTTGCTGGCCGGCGGGCACGTCAAGGTCCGCGACACGGTGCTGGTGCAGGTGGCGGTACCGAGCCGGGAGCGGGTCAGCCAGTACCAGATCCTCCGGGACCGGGTCGAGCGGGAGGTCGGGCGGATCAACGGCGAGTTCGGCCGGGTGGGTGAGCCCGCGATCCACTACCTCACCCAGCCGTTCGACCGCGCCGAGCTGGCCGCGCTCTACCGGGTCGCGGACGTGATGGCGGTGACCCCGCTCCGCGACGGCATGAACCTGGTCGCCAAGGAGTACGTCGCCGCCCGGGTCGACGACACCGGCGCGCTGCTGCTCAGTGAATTCGCCGGGTCCGCCGCCGAGCTGCCGCAGGCGTACCTGGTCAACCCGCACGATCTGGAGGGGCTCAAGCAGGGCCTGCTCGCGGCGTTGCGGGCCGACCCCGCCGACGTCCGGGAGCGGATGCGGGCGATGCGTGCCCACCTGCACGAACACGACATCCGGGCGTGGGCCCGCTCGTATCTGTCCACTCTGGACCAGAGCGGCTCGATGCTCAGCCGCCTCGGCGGCGGCTGAGCCCCAGCCCGCCCGGCCACGCCCGCGACGGTCAGCCCCGGTTGTCCCGGGACGGGTCCTTGACCAGCCAGTCGAGGATCGCGTCGATCGGCTCCCGCCACCGGGCGTCGAGCATCATGTCGTGCCCCATCCCGGGAAAGAGCAACGGAGCCGAACCGTAGCGCCGGGCAGCCTGGGTCAACGCCGAGGCCGGCACCACCCGGTCGTCCGGGCTGCCCAGCACCAGCACGGGCGGCTCGCCCACGGCCGGCTCCGGCTCGGCGCCGGTCAACAGCTGCCACTGGGCCCGCCGGGCCGCCCGCCCCAGCCGCGCCGCGTGGCGTCGGGCGTCGGCGTCGGGCAGCTCGCCGCTGAACAACTGCTTGCGGTTCAGCCGCAGCCCGGCGCCGAACACCGCCGGCAGGGTACCTAGTGGATTGCGACGCACCGCGGTGCCGAACGTCGCCCAGCCGCCGAGCACCGGCGCCACGAGCACCGCCGCCCGGGCCGGATAGCGGGCCAGGGCGTGCGCCACCACCAGGGCCCCGGCACCGTGCCCCACCAGCACCGCCCGGCGCGGCAGGCCGGCCGCCACCTGGACCACGTCGTGGGCGTACGCCCGCAGGGTCGCCTCCGGCGCCGGATCGCTGCCGCCGTGCCCGCGCAGGCTCACCGCGTGGGCGCTGAAGCCACGGGCGGCGACGTGTCCGAGCCAGTTCTCGGCGTACGCCCAGGCGCCGTGACCGAAGCCCGGCACGAACAGCAGTGGCGGCCGTCCCTCCTCCAGCTCCGGGACGGCGCTGAGCACCTCACGCCGGACCGGGCGCACCGGCCGCGCCCATTCCCAGCCGCGCATCACCCGCTCGGTCACTTGCTCTCCAGCTCGCGTAGGGCGCGCTCCAGGGCGCGCAGGTAGTCGGCGTGCCCGACCTCGAACCAGTGCCGGGTCGAATCCTTCACCTGTCCCGAGTAGCGCTCACCGGCTCCGGCGCGTACCCGGGCGGCGAAGGCCGCGGCCCGCTCCGGACGGTTGGCGCGCAGCCGCAGCAACCGGGCGAAGAGCACGGCCTGCCAGTGGGACAGGGTGAAGATGCCGGAGTCCGGTTGGAGCAGCCCGGTCACCGCGAGCGTGGGATGGTCAGGTACGAGGGCGTTGAGCCACAGCCGGGGTCGACCCACCCCCTCGTCGTCGCCGAGGATCTTGCCGTCGAGGAACTCGAAGCGGGGCAGGTAGCCGGTGGCGAAGACGACAAGCTCCGGGTCGATCTGCCGGCCGTCGGTCAGCTCCACCGAGTGCGGATGGAAGCGCTCGACGTCCGGTACCGGGGCGATCGCGCCGTGACCCACGTGGTAGACGAGCAGACTGTTGGCGATCGGGTGCGTCTCGTACACCCGGTGGTCCGGCTTCGGCAGACCGAAGCGGGTCAGGTCGCCGACCGTCAGTCGCAGCGTCCGATGGTAGAGCCACTGCCTGACGCGCAGCGGCACCCGCAACGCCAGCAGCATGTCGTTGACCTGGTCGGCGGGGCGACCGAAGACGTACTTCGGGGCGTACCAGTAGCCGCGGCGGGTGGAGTGCCAACACCGCGACGCCTGCTGGGCGGCCTCCACGGCGATGTCGCAGCCGGTGTTGCCGGCACCCACCACCAGCACCCGCTTGCCGCGCAACTGGGCCGAGTCCTTGTACGACGAGGCGTGCATGACCTCGCCACGGAACTGCTCAAGCCCCTCGTAGCGGGGCAGCTTCGGCGACCAGTTGTGCCCGTTGGCGATCACCACGGCGGCGTACCGCGAGGTGCGCTCGGGGCCGTAACCACCGGTGCTGCGGGTGGTGACGTCCCACCTGTCGTCGCCGACCGGTTCGACGCGCACCACCTCGGTGCCGAACCAGATGTGCCGGCGCAGGTCGAAGTGGTCGGCGTAGCGCTCGAAGTAGGACAGCAACTGGCTGTGGTGCGGGTAGTCCGGCCAGTGGTCGGGCATCGGGAAGTCGGGGAACTGGGTGAACGGTCGCGACGAGATCAGGTGGGTGCTGGCGTACACCGGGCTGCGGTCGTGCCGCCAGTTCCAGGCACCGCCGACGCCTGTCTCGCGTTCGTAGCAGTCGACCCCGAAGCCGTGCTCGGCGAGGTTCTTCACGGCGGTCAGTCCGCTGGCACCGGCACCGATCACGCAGACGGTGTCGCCCCGGTCGGAGACCGGGCGCCCGTCGGGGCCGCGGGTGAGCGTGGTCGTCTCCGGATCTGGCTGGCCGGGCTCGGTGGAGGTGGGCACCGGGGGTCTCCTTCGTCTCGGCACGAGTGCCGGGTCGCGCGAAATCCTCTCCACAACGGAGCGGGATGTCCAGCCCGGCGGAGCGCGGATCTCAGGCGGTGGCGGGCAGCAGCAGGTCGACCAGGACCGGGAAGTGGTCGCTGGCCCGCCGGGTCAGCGGGGTGTCCACCACGTCGTAGTCGACCACGACGATCCGGGGATCGACGAACAGGGCGTCGATGCGCCGTCGGGGGTCGGCGCACGAGTAGGTGAGCCGGTCGGTCCGGTCGGCGGCCACCGCCGCGTCGGTGAGCCCGTCGGCGACCGTACGCCACGCCGGTCCGCCCGGTTCCTCGTTGAGGTCGGCGGCGGCGATCACCGGGTGAGCCGCGGCGGTCACGTCCCGCTTGAACAGCTCGGCCTGCCCTGGACGCTCGGCGGGATCGGTGGACAGGTGTGACCCGGCCACGGTGAACCGGGCGGAGGTGCCCACCCGACAGTCGGCGTACGCGGCGCCCCGCAGGTGGCGGCCCGGGGTGAGCGGGAAGCGCCGGCAGTGGGTCCCGGTCACCCGTACCCGCAGGCTGGTCAGCACCAGGTTGCCCAGCGACGGCAGCCCACCGGCGGCGACCACCAGGCCGAAAGACTCGGCCAACGCGGCCGACTTCTCCCGCCAGCGGAACCGGCGCGGGCCCTCCTGGACGATCACCACGTCCGGCGCCGCCGCGCGCACCACGGCGGCCAGCGCGGCGGTGTCGTCGCGCTGGCCGTGGACGTTGTACGACAGCACACGCAGCGGCACGCCGAGCTCGGTCACCGGGTGTGTCGAGGACACGGGCTAGGCCCGGCGGGCCAGGTCGGCAGCGCCGATGACCCCTGCGGAGTTGCCCAGCTCGGCCGGACGGATCTCGGCCACCGGCAGCCGGCTGCGTTGGGCCAGCGCCTCGGTGAACGAGCGACGGGTGGGGCCCATCAGCAGGTCACCGGCGTCGATGACGCCACCGCCGACGACCAGGATCTGCGGGTCGAGGATCTGCGCCATGTCCGCCAGGCTGGTGCCGAGCCAGCGCCCGACCTGCGCGAATGCCTCGGCAGAGACCGGGTCGCCACCCTTGGCCGCGGCGGTGACCATCGGCCCCGTGATCGCCTCGGCCTCCCCGTCGGCCAGCTCCAGCAGGGTGGCGGCCCGGTGCGGCTCCTGCCGCGCGGCGGCCCGGGCGAACCGGACCAGGGCGCTGCCGCTGGCGTACTGCTCGATGCAACCGAGTCGGCCGCAGCCGCACTGGTGACCGTCGGGAACGGTGAGCATGTGGCCCAGTTCGGCGGCGATGCCGTGGGCGCCCCGGACCAGCTCACCGCCGAGCACGATGCCGCCGCCGACGCCGGTGCCGATGGTGAACATGACCATCGAGTCGTCGGCGTGGCGGGCCGCGCCGTAGCGGAACTCCGCCCAGGCTGCCACGTTGCCGTCGTTCTCGACGATGACCGGCAGTCCGACCGCCGCGCTGACGTACGCCCGCAGGGGCTCGTCGCGCCAGGCCAGATTCGGGGCGAAGAGCACTGTGGAGCGGGTGGCGTCGATCCACCCGGCCGCGCCGATGCCGACCGCCTGGATGTCATGGCCGGCGGCCAGCTCGGCGACCAGCTCGATGATGACGTCGCGGGTCTTGCCGACATCGTCGGCGGGGGTGTCCCGTCGGGTCTGCACGAGGACCGTGCCGGTGTCGTCGACGACACCGCCGGCCACCTTCGTGCCACCGACGTCGACTCCGATGGTCAGCGTCACCGCTGCCACTCCCCTCTGCTGTGCCACCCCGCGCACACCTGCCCTCGCCGGTGGTGCGGGTCGTCCGTGGTCAGGCCCCGTCGCCTGGTGCGCCCTGCCGCCCGCCGGGCACGGCACCGCCGTCCGGTGCGGGCTCGTCACCCGGCACGGGTTCGCCGTCGGGTGCCCGGGAGGCGGGCACCACGCGACGCTCGGTCGACGCCCGGCGTTCAGCCGACGCGACCGGCCCGGCGGCGTCGACGGGCGCGGCGGCCGGGACGGCGACGTCCTCCGCCCGGGTCGCGGCGGACCAGACGTCCCGCTCCGGTGCCGGCTGAGAATCATGCCCGGTACGGGTCGCCTCGCGCCACACGTGATCGCCGTACGGGTCGGCGGAGGCGGTGCCGCTGGCATCGGTGGCGTACCCGGTCGCCGGTTCGGCGGCCGGCCCGGGGCCCGGTTCGGTCGGGGTGAAGGCGCGCAGGAAACTGGCCAGGCCAGCGGCCAGATCCCCGGCACCGGTGGCCAGTCGTTCGGCGAATTCGGGGCTCGGATCGCGCAGCGCGGCGATGCCCCGACATACCGGGCAGACGCAGCATTCGGCGGCACCCGTGGCGAAACCACCCCCGGTGACACCGGACGTGCCGGTCGGGGTCTCATTGTGACCGAGGACACCGGTCACGATCCCGCCGAGCGGCCCCAGCGGCACTGCCGCCGGGTTGGCGGCGGCCAACCGTACGGTGGCCAGCAGAGTGGCGACCAGCCGCTCCGCTTCTTCCCGGGCCGTACCCGGATCTGTCGCACCCATGCTGGGCTCCTCTACCGCGGCGGCCGGGTCGCCGGACGCGTCACTGCGCCGCACCTGATGCTTCTACCCGGCGCTTGAGCTGCTTCAACGCGGCATCCATGATCATTTTCTCGGCCTTGCGCCGGAACATCCCGAGCATCCCGACCGCGAGCTCCACCTCCAGGGTGTAGGTCACGGTGGTACCCCCGTCGGCGTTGGCCACCAGGTCGTACGCGCCCCGCTGCGCCCGCTGCATCTTCGACGGTGCCACCAGGTGCCACTCGATGCGGGACAGGTCCTCGGCGTAGGCGTACGCCAGCACGTACTCGTCGGCCATCACCGTGGCGTCGAGGACGAACCGGACCTGACTGGCGTAACCGTCCTCGTACTCCTCGATCACCTCCGCCTCGCGGACCGCGTCGGTCCACTCCGGGTAGCTCGGGAAGTCACAGATGACCGCGGCCACCCGGTCCGGTGACGCGCCGATGATGATCGACTGGGTGGAGGAGTCCGCCATGCTGGGAGGCTACCGTCCGTTGACCGCCCACGTGCCACGCCGCCCACCTGCGGTGTGCTCCCGGCCGGCCGGGCGGGTAGGTTTCGACACAGCCACCGGCGCAGGTGGCGGCCCGACCCGGTCCTGTGAGCACGAGGGAGTGCAGGTGCGCGAGTTCACCGTCCCGCCGATCGTCACTGTCGGCGATTCGGCCAACCTCACCGATCCGGTCTGGGAGAACGCCGAGGCCGCGCCCGACGCGGTGCAGTTCGTCCGCCGCGACGCGGCGGGTGCCTGGGTCGACGTGACCTGCCGGCAGTTCCGCGACGAGGTGACGGCTGTCGCCCGTGGGCTGGTCGCCGCCGGGGTGCAGCCGGGCGACCGGGTGGCGTTGATGAGCCGCACCCGGTACGAGTGGACGCTCGCCGACTACGCCATCTGGGCGGCCGGTGCGGTCACCGTGCCGATCTACGAGACCTCCAGCGCCGAGCAGGCGTCCTGGATCCTGGGCGACTCCGGGGCGGTGGCCGTCGTGGTGGAGACCACCGCACACGCCACGCTGGTGGCTGGTGTCCGGGACCGGTTGCCCGCGCTGTCCCACGTCTGGCAGATCGACCTCGGCGGGGTGGACGACCTGGTGGCCGCCGGTGCGGCGGTGGAACCGGCCGAGATCGACCGCCGCCGCGCGGGGCTGCGCTCCTCGGACATGGCGACGATCATCTACACCAGCGGCACCACCGGTCGGCCCAAGGGCTGCGTGCTGACCCACCGCAACATGTACGCCGACATCGCCAACGCCGTGCCGGTGCTGCCGAACCTGTTCGGCCCCAACGCGTCGACCCTGCTGTTCCTGCCGCTCGCGCACGCCTTCGCCCGGCTCATCCAGATCGGCGTGGTGCAGGCCCGCGCCACCATGGCGCACTGCTCGGACACCAAGGATCTGGTCGCCCAGCTCCAGGAGGTCAAGCCGACCTTCGTGCTGTCGGTGCCCCGGGTCTTCGAGAAGGTCTACAACGGCGCCAAGCAGAAGGCCGAGGCCGGCGGCAAGGGCAAGATCTTCGCCCGGGCCGAGGCGGTCGCCATCGCGTACAGCGAGGCGCTGGAGACCTCCGGCGGGCCGGGCCTGGCGCTGCATGCCCAGCACGCGCTCTTCGACCGGCTGGTCTACGGCAAGCTGCGGGCCGCGCTCGGCGGGCGGTGCCGCGACGCGATCTCCGGCGGCGCGCCACTCGGTGCCCGGCTCGGTCACTTCTTCCGGGGCGTCGGCGTGACCGTCTGCGAGGGGTACGGCCTGACCGAGACCTCTCCCGCAGCCTCGGCCAACCTGCCCGGGTTCACCCGGATCGGCACTGTCGGCCGGCCGCTGCCGGGCGTGACCATCCGCATCGACGACGACGGTGAGGTGCTCATCGCCGGCGATCTCATCTTCCAGGGGTACTGGCACAACGACGAGGCCACCGCCGAGGCGATCACCGCCGACGGCTGGTTCCGCACCGGCGACCTGGGCTCCCTCGACGGCGACGGCTACCTGACCATCACCGGCCGGAAGAAGGAGATCATCGTGACCGCCGGGGCAAGAACGTCGCCCCCGCCGTACTGGAGGACCAGGTCCGGGCGCACCGCCTGGTCAGCCAGTGCGTCGTGGTCGGTGACCGGCAGCCGTTCATCGCCGCGCTGATCACCCTCGACGAGGAGGCCCTGCCGGGTTGGCTGGAGTCGGCCGGGCTGCCGGCCGACACCGGGATCGAGGTGCTACGCCAGCACGAGGGGCTGCGGGCCGAGATCCAGGCCGCGGTGGACCGGGCCAACCAGTCGGTCTCCAAGGCCGAGGCGATAAAGGTCTTCCGGGTGCTGCCGCGCGACTTCACCGAGGCGACCGGGGAGTTGACCCCGTCGCTGAAGGTCAAGCGTCAGGTCGTCCACAAGACCTACGCGGCGGAAATCGCCGACATCTACCGCGGCTGACTACCATCCGTCACGTGCCCGCCTCGACATCCGCCCTGGCCCGCTCGCACCCGCTCGCCGCGGCGGCGCGCGTCGTCGTCCTCACGCTCGTCGCCGTCCTGACCCTGTTCGCCACCCGCGACGTGACCCAGCTCTGGTGGATCGTCCTGCTGGCGCTGGCCGGGCTGCCGGCGATGCTGGCACCCCAGCACCGGCTCGTCGGCCCGCTCAGCCGGGTGGCGGAGGTGCTGGTGCTCGGTCTGGCGGCCAGCCAGGTCGCCGCGGTGGCCACCGTCGGCGGTCACATCGGCGGGCTGGGTGCCTCCGCCGTGCTGCCCTACCTCGCGGTGCCGGTGACCGTCACCGCGCTACGTCGCCGCTTCCGCGAGGGCGCGGCGCTGATCGCCGTGACCGCCGGCAGCCTGCTGGTCGCCGGCGCGATCACCGAGGTCGGCGGTGTGCGCCAGCTGAGCCAGCCCGGATATCTCGCCGTCTGCGCGCAGTGGCTGATCCTGGCCGCCCTCGGTCTCTACGCCGCCGGCACGCTGCATCGGGTGATGCAGGCCCGGCACGACAGCAAACCCCAGCCGTACGCCGAGGCGACCCGGCTGCTGACCCAGTTGCGTACCGTGGCCCGCCAGCTGCCCGGGGCCACGCTGGACCCGGGCGGGATCTCCGAGCACCTGTTGGAGGAACTGCGCACGGTGGCCCGTACCGACCGGGGCGCGGTGCTCTCCGCCAGCGGTGGTGGCCGGCTGGTGGTGCTCGCCCAGCTCGGTGCCGACCGGGTCGACTGGGAGACCACGATCGACGCGGACTCCGCCATCGCCGACGCCTGGGCCAGCCAGCAGTCGCAGACCGCAACCCGCTCGCAGTCCCGCTCGCACCGGAGTGGTGAGGTCTCGGCGCTGATCGTGCCGCTGGTGGCCGGGTTGCGCACGGTGGGCCTGGTGGTGTTGGAGACCGACACGGCGAACGCGTACCCGCCGCCGGTGGTGGCGCAGGTGACCGGGCTGACCGGCCCGGCCGCGCTGCGTCTGGAGGCCGCCCTGCTCTTCGACGAGGTGCGCTCGCTGGCCACCAACGAGGAGCGGCAGCGGCTGGCCCGGGAGATCCACGACGGGGTGGCCCAGGAACTGGTGATGGTCGGCTACGGCATCGACAACGCCCTGGCCACCGTCCACGAGGATGCCGAGGAGACCGCCGAGTCGCTGCGCCTGCTCCGCCAGGAGGTGACCCGGGTGATCACCGAGCTGCGGCTGAGCCTGTTCGAGCTGCGCAGCGAGGTGGACCGGCACGGTGGCCTGGCCGCCGCGATCGCCGAGTACGCCCGCACCGTCGGCGCCTCCGGCGGCCTGCGGGTGCACCTGTCGCTGGACGAGTCGACAGCCCGGCTGCCCGCCGCGACCGAGGCCGAGTTGCTGCGCATCGCCCAGGAGGCGGTCACCAACGCGCGCAAGCACGCCGGCGCGGCCAATCTCTGGGTCACCTGCGAGGTGGATCCGCCGTACGCGCAGATCGAAGTGTCGGATGACGGTCACGGCATAGGTGACCAGCGCTCGGACGGGCACTATGGTCTTGCGATCATGGCCGAGAGAGCGGAACGTATCCGGGGCCGGTTGGAGATCAGGCCGCGGCAGCCGAGCGGGACGACCGTCGCGGTGGTGGTCGGTTCACCGCCCCGGCGCGATAACGTTCGCGGTAGCGCCGCCGCAGCAGAAGGGGAGTAAGCCGAGGATGACCACAAGCCCGACACCGGCAACCCGTACCAAGGTCCTCCTTGTCGACGATCACGACTTGATCCGCAAGGGCCTGCGGCACGCCTTCGAGCGCGACCGGCAGTTCGAGGTCGTCGGCGAGGCGGCCACGGCGGCGGAGGGCGTCCGGCAGGCCGGTGCCCTGCAGCCGGACGTGGTGATCATGGATCTGCGGCTGCCCGACGGCAGCGGCCTGGAGGCCACCCGGGCGCTGCGCAAGTCCAGTTCGTCCATGGGCATCGTGGTGCTCACCATGTACGCCGGCGACGACCAGCTCTTCGGTGCCCTGGAGGCCGGTGCCAGCGCGTTCGTGCCGAAGACCGCGCCGGCCGACGAGGTCGTCGCCGCCGCCCGGCACGCCGCCTCCTCCCCCAGCGCCTTCACCGCCGCCGACCTGGCCGAGGCGATGAAGCGTCGACTCGCCCCGTCCGGCCCGCAGCTGTCCCCCGCGAGGGTCAGGTGCTGCGGCTGCTCGCCGACGGAATGAGCGTCGCCGGCATCGCCAAGCAGCTGTTCGTCAGCGAGTCGACGGCCAAGACGCACATCTCGAAGCTCTACGAGAAGCTCGGCGCGGCCAACCGCGCGCAGGCGCTGATGACCGCGCTGCGGCTCGGCCTGCTCGAAGCGCCGGACGCGCCGAAGTTCTGAGGCGCCCGGCGCGGCACCGACGGGGATCCGTGTCCCGCCCCCCGGCGGGCACGGATCGTCGCATCGATCGCCCTCCGCACGGACCGGCTATGGCCTCCCTCGCGAAAGCGGGGCAGAATACCCGCCGGGGCGCCGTCGCCCCGAGGGCGTGCGAAGGGGTGAGGTCATTGCAGCGGCCGGACTGGGCACCCGAGACGATCGACGTCGAACGTCCCAGCGTCGCGCGCATGTACGACTACTATCTCGGCGGCTCGCACAACTTCGCGGTGGACCGGGCCGCGGCTCGGGCGATGGTGGCGGCGGTGCCGCAGGCGCCGCTGATGGCCCAGGCCAATCGTGCGTTCCTGCGCCGAGCCGTGCAGTTCCTCACCGACGCCGGCATCCGGCAGTTCCTGGACATCGGCTCCGGCATCCCCACCGTGGGCAACGTGCACGAGATCGCGCAGCGGCACGCCCCCGACTCGCGGGTGGTCTACGTCGACGTCGACCCGGTCGCCGTGGCGCACAGTCGGGAGATCCTGGCCGGCAACGACCGTACGGCTGTGGTCCAGGAGGACCTGCGCCACCCCGACCGGATCCTGGGCCACCCCGACGTCCGCGCGATGCTCGACTTCTCCCAGCCGATGGCCGTGCTGGTGGTGGCGGTGCTGCACTTCGTCGCCGACGACGACCGGCCGGCCGAGGTGCTGCGGACCCTGCGCACGGCCCTGGCCCCCGGCAGCTACCTGGTCCTGTCGCAGGCCAGCGACGACGGCCGGGACGAGACCGAGCGGGCCGAGGCCGAGGAGGTATACCGGCGCACCGACAACCCACTGTGGGTACGCAGCCGGACCGAGCTGACCGGGTTCTTCGACGGCTTCGAGCTTGTCGACCCCGGAGTGGTGTGGGTGCCGCAGTGGCGTCCGGAGACCCCGGAGAGCGCCGAGGACGCCGAACGGGCGGTGTTCCTCGGCGGGGTCGGGCGACTCGGTGGCTGAGCCTCCGGACGGCCGGCCCTGCGTCGGCGTGTTCGCCCGCGCCTGGGCGAAGGCGGTGGCCGGCACCAGCTACCTGCCGATGACCCACGCCCAGTTGGAGACGCTGCTCCAGCGGCTCACCAATCTGCTGGCCGAGGCGCTGCGGGCGGAGCCGCTCGACCTGCGGGTGGGTCACCGGATCGCCGATGAGCTGGTCGCCGCGCACATCGCCTCCGCCGAGGCGCTCGGCCGGACCGTGGAGGTGATCCAGCTTCGCCTGGTCCGCGACCTCGACCTGGTGGCCGACGACATCGAGGACCGGATGGCCCGCCTGCTGGGCGCGGTGGCCACCGGCTACGCCCGGGCGCTGCGGGACCGGACCCTCGACGAGCAGGAGTCCATCCGGCGTGCCGCGATGACCGCCCAGGCCGAGGCGGAGCAGGCCCTGCGGGCCAGTGAGGCCCGCTTCCGGCACCAGGCCACCCACGACCCGTTGACCGATTTGCCGAACCGCACGCTCTTCGCCGAACGCCTCGCCGCCGCCGTCGACGGGTCGGCCGGCAGCGGCCGCCGGGTCGGGCTGTGCTTCCTCGATCTCGACCGGTTCAAGCGGGTCAACGACTCGTTCGGACACCAGATCGGCGACCGGGCGCTTGTCGCGGCGGCACGGCGACTGCGGCGCGCGGTCGAGCCGCACCTTGTCGCGCGGCTCGGTGGCGACGCCTTCGTGGTACTCGTCGAGCGCTCGACCGGCACCGGGGACGTGGTCGCCGTCGCCGAGGCGGCGCTGGCGGCGCTCTCCGAGCCGGTGGTGGTCGACGGGCACGACGTGACGGTCACCGCGAGCGTGGGCATCGTGGAGCGGCGGGTCGCCGGGACCTCACCCGACGACCTGATGCGCGCCGCCGGCAGCACCCTGCACTGGGCCAAGTCCGCCGGGGGCGCGGGCTGGGCGCTGTACGACGCGGAGCGCGACGGCCGGGAGCAGGCCCGCCAGGAGCTGAGCGCGGCCATCCCGGCGGGACTGGAACGGGGTGAGTTCTTCCTCGACTACCAGCCGTTGACCTCGTTGCACGACGGCTCGCTGCTGGGCGTGGAGGCGCTGGTCCGGTGGCGTCACCCACGGCTGGGTGTGCTGCGCCCGGACAGCTTCATCGGCCTGGCCGAGGAGACCGGGTTGATCGTGCAGCTCGGCGGCTGGGTGCTCGCCGAGGCGTGTCGCGAGGCGGTCGGCTGGACGTCCGCCTCGGGCCAGCCGCCGTACGTCAGCGTGAACCTGGCGGTCCGTCAGGTCCGCCGTCCGGGGCTGGTGCAGGAAGTGCGGGCCCTGCTGCGGCGTACCGGCCTGCCGCCCAACCGGCTCCAGCTGGAGATCACCGAGAGCACCATGATGACCACGTCCGAGGAGCCGGTACGCGCCCTTCGTGCCCTCGCCGACCTGGGCATCCGGATCGCCATCGACGATTTCGGCACCGGCTACAGCAACCTGGCCTACCTGCGGGACCTGCCGGTGACCGAGTTGAAGGTGGCAGGTGAGTTCGTCCGTGGCCTGCGCGCCCCGGAGGCCCGCGCCGACGAGCGGATCCTGGCCTCGCTGGTCTCGCTGGCGCACGCGCTGGACCTGACGGTGACCGCCGAGGGCGTGGAGACCGGCGGGCAGGCCGAACGGCTGCGGGCGATCGGCTGCGATGCCGGCCAGGGCTGGCACTTCGGCCGCCCCGCTCCCCCCGACCACATCCTCGCCCGCATCCGTTGAGCCAGCCTCCGCCGCCACCGCAACCCTGTACCAGCCACCGTCGCCACCCGAACCAGGGTGTGCGGACACTGTCGAGCTGAACCGTTCGTGCTATCGCCGAACCACATGGCACCGTCGGGTCACGGCGCCGTCGGGCCACGGCGCCGCCGGACCGTGAGCGGTTAGCGATCCGCCTGCGCTCTCAGCTCGACAGCGTGCCCGACACCATCACCGGCCCCGGGCCCGAGGCACCCGCGTGCCCGAACCAGACCACCACCCGAGGCCCGTCGGTGGCTCAGCCGGCGAGCAGCGTCGCCAGGCGTTGCGCCTGCCGCTCCCAGCGCCACTCCCGCTCCACCCAGGCGCGGCCGGCGGCGCCGAACTGCCGGGCGAGGTCGCGGTCGGCCAGCAGGGTGGCCACCCGGTCGGCGAGTTCCGCGAGGTCCCGACCGTCCACCACGTAGCCGGTCTCGTCCTGACGCACCGCGTCCGGCGCGCCACCGGAGTTGCCGGCCACCACCGGCAGGCCGGTCGCCGACGCCTCCAGGTAGACGATGCCGAGCCCTTCGACGTCCAACCCCCGGTTGCGGGTGCGACACGGCATGGCGTACACGTCGCCGGCCGCGTAGTGGGCGGGCAGCTCGGCCGAGGGCACCGAGCCGGTGAAGACCACGTCCCGCTCCACCCCGGACTGGCGGGCCAGCCGGGCCAGCGTGGCCCGGTACGGTCCGCCGCCGACCACCAGCAGCGCGGCGTCGGGCACCCGACGGTGGATCAGCGGCAGCGCCCGGATCAGCATGTCCTGGCCCTTGCGGGGCACCAGCCGGGACACGCAGACCACCACCGGCCGGTCGGACAGGCCGAGCCGGTGCCGGACCGCGCCGCCGTCGACGGACGGGTGGTAGACGTCGGTGTCCACGCCGGGCGCGAGCTGCCGCAGCTCGGTCCGGCCGTCCAGTGCCCGGGCCAGCCGGGTGCGGGTGTACTCCCCCAGGTAGGTCACCACGTCGGTGTCCCGGCCGATGCGCCGCAGCGCGGCCCGGGCCACCGGCAGCGCCGCCCAGCCGACCTCGTGACCGTGGGTCAGGGCGACAGCGCGCCGGATCCCGGCCCGGCGACGCAACCCGGCGGCGAGCAGGCCGAGCGGCGCCGCCGCGCCGAACCAGACCGTGTCACACCCGTACGAGAGGGCCAGCCGGGCGGCCCGGCGCGCCACCAGCGGGGTGGGCAGCAGCACCTTGGTGCGCTCTCGAACCACCTCGAACGGCTGGTCGGCGTCGAACTTGTCCGCCCCGGCCCAGCGTGACGCGTACACCACCACCGAACCGGCCGGCTGGCGCACCGCGAGATTGTGCACGAACGACTGGATACCGCCCGGCCGGGGCGGAAAATCATTCGTGACAAGCAACGTGCGGCTCACCGGCCAACCTCTCTGGCGTACGCGCGGGCGGCGGCGATCCGCTCCACGGTGGACGGATGCGACGCCGAGTAGAGGTACTCCCAGCGGGGCGGATCGGGGTCGGAGAGGTTGACCGCGGAGAGCCGACGCTGCATCGACTCGAACGCGACCGGGTCGTTCGTCAACGCCAGCGCGTGCGCGTCGGCGCGGGCCTCGACCCGCCGCGACATCAGCGCCTGCACCGGGGCGAACACCAGGCCGGCCACCGTGACCAGGGCGAGCAGCAACGGAAACGCGCGGGGTTGCGCCACCGAGTCGACACCGGCCAGGCGCAGCAGCGGCGGCCAGGAGCCGATCAGGTAGAGCGCCACCACGGCGGCGGCGGCGCCGAGCGCGCCGGTGAGTGTGCCGACCGGTACGTCCCGGTCCCGGGCGTGGCCCAGCTCGTGCGCCACCACCGCCGTCACCTCGGCCGGCGTCGCCTCGCGCAGCAGGTTGTCGTAGACCACCACCCGGCGGGTCGGGCCCAAGCCCGAGACGTACGCGTTCACCGCCCGGGTGCGCCGGGACGCGTCGGCGACGAGCACGTCGCGCACCGGCACTCCGTCGCGTTCGGCCAGCTCCATCAGCTGGCTGCGCAGCGGCGACGGCTCCATCGGGCTGAACCGGTTGAAGACCGGCTCGACAAGCACCGGGAGCACGAAGGAGAGCAGCGCCACAAGGGTGGCCGCACCGGCCGCGCCGAACGCCCACCACCAGCGGGGGGCGAGTCGCACAACCGTGTAGAAGCCGAGCAACGCCACAGCGCCGATGACGGCGCTCACCGCGTACGACTTGAGCAGGTCCACCGCCCAGCCACCCCAGCCGTTGGTGGCCAGCCCGTAGCGGGTGAGCACGCCGTGCCGCCAGGCCGAGAACGGCAGCGTCACCAGGTCGGCGACCAGCACCACGGCCAGCCCGCCGAGGGTCGCCTGCGCGATCCAGTGGTCGCCGAAGGGCCGCCCGGCCAACTCGATCAACCGGCTGCCCAGCGGGGTCAACCCGAGCGCCAGCGCCACCAGCAGCCCGACGCCGAGCGCCGCCCATCCGCCGGGACGCAGCGCGGACCGGAACTCCCGGGCCCGCTCCACCTGCTCGGTCGGCAGGTCCCGCAGGGCGGCGAGCTGGTCGGCCCGGGGGGCCGGCGGACGCTGCCACGGGATCAGCACGAGTGCCGCCACGACCAGGGCGACAGCCAGTCCGGCCAGGGTCAGCAGCGCCCACCCGCGCGGACTCACCGCGCCGCCCCGCTCGACGCCGGCGACCCGCCGCCGCTGCGAACGCCAACCGACAGGTCGTCCGCCGTGCGCCTCATACCGCCGCTCCTGTCGCCATGGGCGCCCATCCTATGTCCCGGGGCGTGCCCGTCCCGCGCCCGTCGTCCCACCCACCCCCGGGCCGGCCGGGATCGTGGCAGCGGGTCAGGACCGCGACAGCCGGCGCAGCAGCGAGTCGGCCCCCAGCGGGTACGCCCCGTGCCGGCGTACCCCGTCGGCGACCTCACGGTCGGAGGACACCACCACCACGGGTCGCCCGGGCGGTTCGGCGCGGACCAGCCGGCGGATCAACTCGTCGGCGGTCTCGCCCTTGCGGGAGAACAGCACCCGCACACCACGCGGGGTTGGTGGTAGGCCGTGCACCCGTTCGGCCCCGTCGAAGACGACAGTCACCTCGTCACCGGTCTGCGCGGCGATCCCACCGAGGCCGGTGACCAGGCGCTTGCGCTGCTGCTCCAGGGACATCTCGCCGAAGCCCCGTTTGGTCACGTTGTAGCCGTCGACCACCAGGTGCGCCCGGGGCAGCGCGAGCAGCTGGTCCAGCCGGGCCGGGTCGTCGGTGTCCTGGGCGCGGGCGGCGGCCGCAGTGACGGTGGCGGCGGGAGAATCGGAGAAGGAGTCGGCCACGAAGTCCGCGGGCAGTTTGTCGACCGGGTCCAGCGCCAGTTCCCGGCGCAGCCCGAGGGCGGCCTGGCCGATCGTCTCCAACAGCAACCACAGTCGCGCGTCGTCGACCGAGCGGGCCTCCTTGGCGCTGCTGCGGGCCACCCCGGCCGCCGCCTCGGCCTCGGCCAACCGGGCCCGGACGCGCCGCAGTTCGGCGTCCGCGTCGGCGGCGGCGCGGGCGGCCCGGCCTCGCTCGGTGGCCAGCAGCTCGCTCGCCCGGCGCTCCCGGGACTGGCTCTCCCGCAGCGTACGGGCCAGCTGCCGGGCCTCCTCGCGGAGTTGGCCCAGCTCCTCACGCACCCGGGCCAGCTCGTCGCGCAGCTTGTCGGCCTCGACCCGGGCCACCGCCCGGTCGTGCTCGGCCCGGGTGGCCCGCTGCTCGGCCTGCCGGACCAGTTCGGCCACGACCGCCGTGTCCGCCTCGGCGCGAACCGCCGCCCCGCTGGCGTCGATCAACTCCCGCCAGCCGCGCGGGCGGGCCAGGTACGCCAGGGCGGCCACCTCGACCGGGTCGGCGGCGGCGGGGGCGGTGCCGTCCACCACGGCGGCGCCCAGGTCACCGACGTCGGCCAGGACCCGGGCGGTGACCCGCTGCCGGAACAGCGGATCGGCCGCGAGTTGCGCGGCGATCACCGGCGCGCCGAGCCGGGCCCGTCGATTCGGGGCGAACTTGGCGACCCGGCGCAGCGGCACCGGCACTTCGTCAGCGGGCAGGCCGGGCAGTACGGCGGCGGTGAGCGAGACGATCCGCTGGCGTACCGGCTCGGGCAGACTCGGCTCCGGCTCGGGCTGCGCCTGGTCCGCCGGCCCGGTGCCCGGCACCGGGTCGTCGGTGGGACCGTCACCGGCCGCGGGCACCGCGACGACCTGCTCCTCCTGCGGGAGGTTGTCGTCGTGCGGCTCGGTGAGGGGCATGTGGCAAGTCTCCCACCGCGACCGGGCCCACCGCCCGGTGAGTGAGCCGATCTCTCATCCTAGACCGGTGGTTACTCCCGGGGCTGGTGGGGCGCGAGTGTCGGACCGGACCGTTACGGTGCCGCGGATGGCAGCACAGGAGTTCCTGCAACCGGCGTTGGCCGGGCTCGACCCGACCGTCGACGGCGTCGACCCGGCGCTGCCGCTGTACGCGACGACGTTCGTGGTTGTCGACCTGGAGACGACCGGCGGAGCCCCCGACGGCGGCGGCATCACCGAGATCGGCGCGGTCAAGGTGCGCGGCGGCGAGGAACTGGGCGTACTGGCCACCCTGGTCAACCCCGGGGTACCGATCCCACCCTTCATCACCGTGCTGACCGGCATCACCCAGGCGATGCTGCTGCCGGCACCGCCGATCGAGCAGGTGCTGCCGAGTTTCCTGGAGTTCATCTCGGACGCCGTGCTCGTCGCCCACAACGCGCCCTACGACGTCGGGTTCCTGAAGGCGGCCTGCGCGAAGCACGGCTACCGCTGGCCGAACCCACGGGTGCTGGACACCGCGGCGTTGGCCCGGCGGGTGCTGCTGCGCGACGAGGTGCCAAACCGCAAGCTCGGCACCCTCGCCGCGTACTTCCGGGCCGCCACGCAGCCGACCCACCGGGCGCTGGACGACGCCCGGGCGACAGTCGACGTGCTGCACGGGCTCATCGGGCGGCTCGGCGGGCACCGGGTCGACACCGTCGGCGACGCCATCGAGTTCGCCCGCGCGGTCACCCCGACCCAACGTCGCAAGCGGCACCTGGCCGACGGCCTGCCCCGCTCCCCCGGGGTCTACATCTTCCGGGCCGCCGACGACAGACCGCTCTACGTCGGCACCTCCCGGGACATCGCCACCCGGGTACGCAGCTATTTCACCGCCGCGGAGAAGCGCGCCCGGATCTCGGAGATGCTGGCCGCCGCCGAGCGGGTGGAGGCGGTGGAGTGCGCGCACTCGCTGGAGGCCGAGGTCCGTGAGCTGCGGCTGATCGCGGCGCACGCGCCGCCGTACAACAGGCGGTCGAAATACCCGGAGCGGGTGGTCTGGCTGAAGCTGACCGACGGGCCGTACCCCCGGTTGTCGGTGGTCCGGGAGATCTCCCCGGGCGACCGCGCCTACCTCGGCCCGTTCACCTCGCGGCGCACCGCCGAGCTGGCCGCCGCCGGCTTCCACGACGCGGTGCCGCTGCGCCAGTGCACCCACAGGTTGTCGCTGCGCACCGTCACGCCGGCCTGCGCGTTGGCCGAGCTGGGCCGCTGCCCGGCGCCCTGCGAGCACCGGATCTCCCCCGAGGAGTACGACGCCCGCGCGGTCACCCCGTTCGCCACCGCCACCACCGGCGACCCGCAGCCGGTGGTCGACGCCCTGCTCGCCCGGATCGAGGCGCTCTCGGCCAGCCAGCGCTACGAGGAGGCGGCGGCGCTGCGCTCCCGCCTCGCGGCGGTGCTGCGCGCCGCCGTACGCATGCAGCGGCTCGCCGCGCTGAGTGCGCTCGCGGAGGTGGCCGCCGCACACCCGGCGGCCGGCGGCGGCTGGGAGCTGGCGCTGGTACGCCACGGCCGGCTCGCCGGTGCCGGCGTGTCCCCGCCCGGGGTCCATCCTCGACCGACGTTGGCCGTCATCCGGGCGACCGCCGAGACGGTGTCACCCGGTCACGGTCCGGTACCGGCGGCGAGCCCCGAGGAGTCCGAGCGGATCCTGTCCTGGTTGGAGCGACCGGAGACCCGGCTGGTCGAGATGTCCGCTGGTTGGGCCTCCCCGGTGGCCGGCGCGGCACGGTTCCGCGACCTGTTGACCAAGGCCGAGAGCGCAGCGTCCCGGCAACTCTGGTCCGAACGCTCATGAGCAACTGTCCGATCGGACTACGTCGACTCACTTACTCTGTTAAGGAAGTGCAGTCCTGCCCGTTTCGAGGGTCTGCTCCCGCTTGCCGGATTCCGGTGGTGGTGCAGCAGGCGTGAGGGGGTGTCCCAGGTGGACGTCAACGCCGGACACGGCGGCGCCCTGGGCGGTGCGCTCCCGACACAGCCCGGCGAGTTGCCCCTGACCAGACGCCTCCGATCGCTGCTCACCTGGCCGCCCGCCGAGACCGAACCGGTAGGCCAACTGGTCCGCACCCACCGCACCATCCACACCGGCGCCGATCCGGCGGTGCTGCGCCGCGCCTACACCATCGCCGACAACATGCATCGCGGCCAGTTCCGCAAGAGCGGGGAGCCGTTCATCACCCACCCGCTCGCGGTCGCCCAGATCTGCGCGGAACTCGGCATGGACACCACCACCCTGGTCGCCGCGCTGCTGCACGACACGGTGGAGGACACCCGCTACACGTTGCAGGCCCTCGCGGAGGACTTCGACCACGAGGTGGCCCACCTGGTCGACGGGGTGACCAAGTTCGACAAGGCGTTCTACGGGCAGGCCGCCGAGGCGGAGACCATCCGCAAGATGATCATCGCGGCCGGCAAGGACGTCCGGGTGCTCATCATCAAGCTCGCCGACCGGTTGCACAACATGCGCACCCTGGGCGTGCGCTCGGCCGCCTCCCGCGAACGCATCGCCCGCAAGACCCAGGAGGTGCTCGTACCGCTCTGCGACCGGCTGGGCATCCAGACCCTGAAACGGGAACTGGACGACGTGGTGCTGCTGCACCTCGAACCGGACGAGCACGCCCGCATCGCGCGGCACGTGCACGACCGGCCCGGCTGGGACAGCTACCTCGCCGACGTGGTCGCACAGGCCAAGGGGGCGCTGCGACGCAGCCGGGTCGACGCGGAGGTCGCCCCCCGCCCCGGCACCTGTACTCGATCTGGAAGGACACCGTGGCCGGCGGCCACACCGCCCCGTTCGACCTGCCCCGCATCACGATCGTCGTGGACGGCCCGGCGACCGACTGCTACGCGGCCCTCGGCGCGGTGCACGGTCTCTGGCGGCCGGTGCCGGGCCGGTTCAAGGACTTCATCGCCTCGCCGAAGAACAACCTCTACCGGTCCCTGCACACGAGCGTCTGCGGGCCGAGGAACCGCACGGTCGAGGTGCTGATCCGCACCGTGGAGATGCACCGGGCGGCCGAGTTCGGAGTGGCCGCCGACTTCCGCTTTCCCCGCTCGGGCGGCGGCACGGCCCGCTCGGGCCAGCTCGACTGGCTGCGCCGGGTGCTGGACTGGGAGCAGGACGCGGCCGACCCGGCACAGTTCCTCCACTCGCTGCGTTGCGACCTGTCCGAGGCACAGATCCAGGTGGTCGCCGACGGCCGGCAGATCGTGCTGCCGGCCGGTGCCACACCTGTCGACCTGGCGTACGAGCTGGGTTCCGACCGGGGTGACAGGTGCCTGGCGGCACGGGTGAACGGTCGGCTGGTCCCGCTCTCCTCCGAGCTCGAAGAGGGCGACGTGGTGGAGATCTTCACCGAGACCGACGAGGAGAGCAGCCTCGACGCCGAGGTGGCCCCCCGTGGGCCGCGCCGGGAATGGCTCGGCTTCGTCAAGTCACCGCACGCGCAGATGCAGATCAACAGGTGGTTCGCCGAGCACAGCGAGCCGGGCATCTCGATAAGCGACAAGGTACGCCTCGGCCGGGCCACCATCGGGCTGGCTCTGCGTCAGCACAACCGAGGGCTGGCCAGCGACCTGCCGCTGCTGCGCCTGTCCGAGGAACTCGGCTACCCGGACCTGGAAACCCTGCTGGTCGCGGTCTTCGACCGGGTCATCGAACCGGACGCCGTGGTACGCCAACTCATCGACCTGGTCGACCACCGTCAGTGACGGTGGCGGCCCGCGCCGTACTCGGCGTGCGCCTCGTGGCGCGAGCGCGCCTCACGGCCACTAGCCTGGAGCCATGATCCCCCGTACGCGCCGCACCGGGCGCGCCGTCGCGTACCAGGTCTTCTACCGGCTGCCGCTGCCGGTACGACGTCGGCTGGTCCGAATGGCCGTGCCCAAGTACATCGTCGGCGCAGTCACCCTGCTGCGCGACAGCGAAGCCGAAGGGGCGGGACGTCTGCTGCTGCTGCGGCAGCCGCCCGGCCGGGGGTGGACCCTGCCGGCCGGGTTGCTGCAACGCGGCGAGAACCCGGCGGTCGGTGCCGCCCGGGAACTGTTCGAGGAGAGCGGCGTCCGGCTCTCCCCCACCCGGCTCACCCCGGCGGTGCCGAACGCTGTCGTGCACGCCAAGGGCTGGGTGGACGTGGTGTTCACCGCCGAGGTGCCGGCGTCGAGCACCGAGCTGACAGTCGACGGCGCGGAGGTCTTCGAGGCCGCCTGGCATCCGCTGGACGACCTGCCGAAGCTGACCTGGCCCACCGCCCGCCTGCTTGCCTACTACGACATCGGTCCGCTGGCCGGGCAGTTCCCGCCGCCGCTGCCCGACACGACGCCGTGACCCGGTCCGAGGGTGCCCCGGCCGGCAGTCGGCCGGTCGCACCCTCCGCCGGGATCTGCGCCGTGGTGCTCGCCGCCGGTGAGGGCACCCGGCTGCGTCCGCTCACCGAACGGGTACCCAAGGCTCTCTGCCCGGTGGGCAACGTGCCGCTGCTGGACCGGGCCCTGGCCCGGCTCGCCGGTCTCGGCCTGGCCGGCCCGGCGACGGTCGCGGTCAACGCCTGCTATCTGGGCGACCAGGTGGTGGAGCGGGTCGGTGACCGAGCCCATCTCTCGGTGGAACCGGGCAGCCCGCTCGGCACCGCGGGCGGTGTGGGACGGCTGCGGGACTGGATCGACGGCCGGGGCGTGCTTGTCGGCAACGCCGACGCCTACCTGTCCGATCCGGCGGCACCGCCCGGTCCGGACATCGTCGCGCTGCTGGACGGCTGGGACGGCGACTCGGTACGCCTGCTCGGTCAGCCGGCCGGCGACCCGGCGGCACCCGGCACCTTCGACGGTCACGTCTTCACCGGTTTCTCGCTGCTGCCGTGGCGGCTGGTCCGTGACCTGCCCGCCACCTTCGGCGACCTGGTACGCGCGGTCTGGCGTCCGGCCGAGGCCGCCGGTCGACTGGACGTGGTGGGCTACCGGGGAACCTTCATCGACACCGGCACCCCGGCCGATTACCTCGCCGCGAACCTGCACGCCGCTGGTGGCGACTCTCTGATCGACCCGACCGCCACCGTCACCGGCCACTGTCACCGTTCGGTCGTCGGCGCGGAGGCCACCGTCCGGGGAACGGTCAGCCGCAGCGTGGTCTGGCCGAACGCCAACGTCGGCGACGAGGAGCACCTGCGGGACGTGATCCGGGTCGGCGTCGGCCTGACCGTCCCGGCGGCCTGAGCCGGGGCCTGGCCTTAGCATGAGCGACGACGCCGACGAACGGAGAGCCCCGTGATCACCGCGATCGTGCTTATCGACTGCGCCACCGACTCGATTCCCGAGGTGGCCGAGACACTGGCGAACCTGCCGGGGGTGAGCGAGGTCTACTCGGTGGCCGGGCACGTGGACCTGATCGCCATGGTCCGGGTCCGCGAGTTCGACGAGATCGCACAGATCATCGCCGGCAGCATCTCGAAGGTGCCGGGGGTGCTCAACACCGAGTCGCACATCGCCTTCCGCGCGTACTCCCGGCACGACCTGGAGGAGGCCTTCGCCATCGGGCTGGGCAGCACCGACTGACCAGGTGCGGTGTCCCGGAGGGCACCGCTCCAACTCACCCGCCGGCAAGGCGGCACGAGCCGGCCCACCGCACGGGTGGGCCGGCTCGCCGCGTACCGCCGGTCAGCTCTGCTGCGGCACCGGGGTCTCGGTGACGGTGCCACCCGGAACCGGGGCCTCCTCGGTGAAGGTCTCACCCGGAGTCGGCGTGGTCGCCCCCGGAGCCGGAACGGTGCCACCCGGGCTGGGCGTACCGCTCGGGCTGGTCTCCGGAACCGGGATGCCGAGTTCCTCGGCCAGCATCACCAGGGCGTCGTAGTGCGCCTGCAGGACCGGCAGCGCGGTCTGCGCCAGCTGGACCACCTGCGGCTCGGTGCCCTGCGAGATCTCCGTCTGGGTCGCCTGGATGGCCTGGACGTGGCCGGCCAGACCCTGGGTCACCCAGAGCCTGTCGAACTCCTCACCACTGGCGTTGTTCAGCTGGTCGAGAGCCGTCTGCTGATCAGTGGTGGGCTCGCTCGGCAGCTCGACGTTGAGCTGTCCGGCCAGATCCTGCACCGACTGGTCCAGTTCGGTGTGATCCGTGACGAACTGCTGCCCCAGCTCCTTGACCTGCTGGTTCTGACCCTTTTCCTGGGCCAGCTCACCGGCGGCGATCTCGTACAGGTTGACCTGGTGGACCGCCTGCAGGTACTGGGTGTCCTGTTCCGACGGCTGCGCCGCCGCCTGCGCTGCGGCGGCGGGTGCGACACCCACCAGCACCAGCGCGGCCAGCAGGCCGAGGCGTTTGATACCCAACATGCTTCCTCCCCGTTGAGACGTTGGACCGCACGGATACCCGGCTGGCCGGGGTTATTCCTGCGATCCGGCGACGGCGGGAAGCGCCGACGACGTCCGGAAGAGGCGAAACGAGCGTGGCGCCCGCCGGAGGAGTCCGGCGGGCGCCACATCACGTTGGGGCGGATCTCAGGGGCGGGTGTCCCCGCTGGTGATCTCTTCCCGCTCCGGGCGCGGCTCGACCGGCGGGTGCCCCGGCGAGACCGGAGCCTCGGCCGGCCGCTCGATCGGGTAGAAGAAGCCGCGGATGGCCGGGCCCAGGGCGCCGAGCCGGTTCATCTTCTTCGGTACCACCCAACCGACGTAGTCCAGCTCGCCGTGCCCGTCGCCCGCGCTGAGCGGCTGGTGCACCTCAACGAACCGGCCGTCCGGCAGTCGCCGGATGATGCCGGTCTCCACACCGTGGGCGAGGACCTCCCGGTCGTGCTGCTGCAGGCCGAGGCAGATCCGGTAGGTGACGTAGTACGCCAGCGGCGGGAGGAGCAGCAGACCGATCCGGCCGGCCCAGGTCATCGCGTTCAGGCTGATGTGGAACTTGTCGGCGATGACGTCGTTCGCGCCCGAGAGGGTCAGGATCACGTAGAACGTGACGGCCATCGCCCCCAGACCGGTACGGAAGGGCACGTCGCGGGGACGCTGGAGCAGGTTGTGGCTGCGGTAGTCCTTCAGGTGGCGGGCCTCCATGAAGGGATAGAGCAGGGAGATCGCGACCAGGATGCCGGGTAGCACCACTGTCGGCCAGAACAACGGCGGGATCACGTATCCCTCGCCGATGGGTATGGTGATCTCCCAGTCCGGCATCAGTCGCGTCGAGCCGTCGAGGAACATGACGTACCAGTCGGGCTGGCTGGCGGCCGAGACCACCCACGCCTCGTACGGGCCGAACAACCACACCGGGTTGATCTGGAACAGACCGCCCATCAGCGCGATCACGCCGAAGACGACCATGAAGAAGCCGCCCTGCTTGATCGCGTAGCGGGGGAACATCCGCTCGCCGACCACGTTGCCGTTCGTCCGGCCCGGGCCCGGCCACTGGGTGTGCTTCTGCTTGAACACCAAGCCCAGGTGCACGGTGATCAGCGCGACGAGCAGCCCGGGGATGAGCAGCACGTGGGCGATGAAGAACCGGCTGATGATGATCGTGCCGGGGAACTCACCGTTGAAGACCGCAGCGGTCACCCAGGAACCGATCACCGGGATGGACAGCATGATCGCGGAGGCGATCCGCAGGCCGGTGCCGGAGAGGCCGTCGTCCGGCAGCGAGTAGCCGGTGAAGCCGGCCAGGAAGCCCACCCAGAACAGCAGCGAGCCGATGATCCAGTTGGTCTCCCGCGGCTTACGGAACGCGCCGGTGAAGAAGACCCGCAGCATGTGCACCACGATCGCGGCCATGAACAGCAGCGCCGCCCAGTGGTGCATCTGCCGCATGATCAGGCCGCCGCGCACGTCGAAGGAGATGTCCAACGTCGAGGCGTACGCGGCCGACATCGGCGTGCCCCGCAACGGGGCGTAACTGCCGTTGTAGATGACCTCGGTCATCGTCGGCTCGAAGAAGAAGGTCAGGAAGACGCCGGTCAGCAGCAGGACGATGAACGAGAAGAGCGCGATCTCGCCGAGCAGGAAGGACCAGTGGTCCGGGAAGACCTTGTTGAGCAGTCGGCGCAGTGGAGTCGACACCTGGAAACGGTCGTCGACCGCCCGGGCGGTGTTGCCCGGCACCGCTGCCACGTCAAACTTTCGCCGCTTCACGGCCGCTCCCAGAAGTCGGGCCCGACGGGTTCAGTGTAGTCGGACGTAGCCACGAAGTAACCCTCGGCGTCCACCTCGATCGGCAGCTGCGGCAGCCGCCGGCTGGCCGGACCGAAGATGGGCTTGGCGTTGTCGGTGATCAGGAACTGCGACTGGTGGCACGGGCAGAGCAGCCGGTTGGTCTGCTGTTCGTACAGGCTCGCCGGACAGCCGGCGTGCGTGCAGATCTTCGAGTACGCCGCGTAGTTGCCCCACATGTAGCCGCCGTGGCCCTCGCGCTCGTTGTTGCGGCGCGACGCCTCGGCGTCGGCGTCCCGCAGGTGGATCAGCAGGGTGGGCGAGTCGGCGTACCTGTTGCTCACCCCGTGCTCCACGCCCGGGAAGACGGTGATCTGACCACCGGCGCTGATGTCGGCCGGCCGGATGGGCCGACCGTCCTCGCGGACCAGGCGGATCTTCTGACCGTCCCGGGGGGCGAACCCGGTGGTCATCATCTGGTCGTCCTTGTGCGGGTTGGAGATCAGCCCGCCGACCAGCGGCGCCGCGGCGACCGCGCCGACCGGCAGCAGACCGGCCAGTAGCGACACACCGAGCAGCGGCCGACGCTTGACCCCCAGCTCGTCGGCCATGTACGCCATGGTCTCGCCGGTGATCCGCTGGTCCTCGGAGGGCACCGCGCCCTCGTGCCGATCCTGGATCGACACCTCCTTGGGCAGCAGCTTCTTGCCCCAGGTGAGGATGCCGAAGCCGACGGCGAGCAGGGCGATGCCGAGGGTCACGCCGAGCAGCGGGGTGTAGAGCTTGTCACCGCCGCGACCCGGCTCGTACTCCCAGGGCCACCAGATGTAGATCGCCAGGAAAGCGGTCGCCGCCAGCCCGGTCAGCAGGAAGAAGGCCGCCACCGTGCGGACCATCCGACGCTCGGCCTTGGTGCCCGCGAGGACCTGCGGCTCGTAGTGGACGATCTCGATGTCATCCCGCCGGGCGCCTTCCCGGACGATGTCGAACCGGCTGAGCCGGGGGTCGTTCACGTCGAGCGGGTCCCGGCCCGGCAGGGCCGGCTGCCCGGTCTGGCTGCTCATGGTCCCCCCGCTCACGACTTACCCGCGATCCACAGGCTGGCGAAGACGAGCGCGACGATACCGACGAGGAAGATCGCCACACCCTCGGTGGAGGGTCCGTACCGGCCCAGGTTGAACAGGCCGCCCGGGTCGCCGTCGTCCTTCAGCGTCGTCTGGATGTAGGCGATGATGTCCGCCTTCTGCTCCGGCGTGATCTGGTTGTCGCCGAAGACCGGCATGTTCTGCGGGCCGCTGAGCATCGCCGAGTAGATCTGCCGGTCGGTGGCCGGCGCGAGGCTCGGCGCGTACTTACCGGAGGAGAGGGCGCCGCCGCCACCGCTGAACGCGTGGCACTGCGAGCAGTTGATCCGGTAGAGCTCCCCGCCGATCGCGACGTTGCCGTCGGCGTGCAGGTTGTCACCGGCGGGAACGACAGGTCCACCGCCGAGTTCCTGGACGTACGCGGCCAACTGGTCGATCTCGTCGCGGGTGAACACCTCGGGCTTGCGCGCCGCCTGGGCCTCCTGCCGGGCCATCGGCATCCGGCCGGTGCTCACCTGGAACTCCACGGAGGCGGCGCCGACGCCGATGAGGCTCGGACCGCGCCCCTCGACCCCCTGCGCGTTGCGACCGTGGCAGGTCACGCAGCTCACGTCGAACAGCGCCTTGCCGTCGGCGGCGGCGCTGCTCAGCGGCGGATTCTCCTGGGCGGCGGCACCGGGGGCGAGGACGGTGTAGGCACCGCCGGCCAGCATCAGCGCGGCGACCAGCCGGACCGCGGCACCCAGCCGGCGGCGGCCCCTGCTGGGCGCCCCGGGCCGCCCGCGCAGCCGCGCGAGCAGACCGCGTCGGCGGTCGTTGTCAGAAGTCATGACCTGTGTCCTTAACCGGGTTGGACCTTCGTCTTGCGGGGGTGGAGCAGCGGCAAGGCGTCGGGCGCCGCGCCAAGATCACTGGAGCCAGTAGATCATGCCGTAGAGCGCGATCCACACGACGTCGACGAAGTGCCAGTAGTACGACACGACGATCGCCGCGGTGGCCTGAGCCGGGGTGAACCGGCCCATGGTGGTGCGGATCATGAAGATCACGAAGGCGATCAGACCGCCGGTGACGTGCAGGCCGTGGAAACCGGTGGTGAGGTAGAACACCGACCCGTAGCCGTCGCCGTTGATCTTGACGCCGTGGTGCACCAGCTCGCGGTACTCGTTGAGCTGGCCGAGCACGAAGATCAGGCCCATCACGAAGGTGATCGTGAACCAACGCCGCAGCGCGTGGACGTCACCCTTCTCGGCGGCGAACACGCCGAGCTGGCAGGTCACCGAGGACAACACCAGGATCACCGTGAAGGTGGTCGCGTACGGGATGTTGAGCACCTCGGTGTGCTCCGCCCACTGCTCCGGAGCCGCCGCGCGGATGGAGAAGTACATGGCGAACAGCGCCGCGAAGAACATGAGCTCGCTGGAGAGCCAGACGATCGTCCCGACGCTGACCATGTTGGGCCGCGTCAGAGAGTGGATCCGGCTCTTGTCAATGGCTGGGGCCGCAGTCACGCGGTCATTATTGCCGTTCACCACGGCCGGCGATCAGCGGGGGGTGAAACCCGGGCCCGGGATGGCCCGATCGGTACCGTCCGGTTCGCCTGACCTAGGCTGATTGGCGTGCTGCACGTCGATCCGATCTCCGTCGCCACACCGGCCGCGCCGCTGCTCACCGCGGTCGCGACCGGCCCGGCCGCGACCGAGGTGACGGCCAGCGCCGGTGCGCTGGCGGCCGAGGCGGCGCCGCCGCCGTTCTCCGTCACCGCCGTGGTCACCGAGGCCCGACTGGACAGCTGGCTCGCCGTCGGCCTGGTCCTCGCCGCCGGCCTCTACCTCTACGGGGTGTACCGGCTGCGGCTGCGCGGCGACCGCTGGCCGGTCGCCCGGACGATCTTCTTCCTCGGCCCCGGGCTCGGCGGCATCGCCTCGGTCACGGTCAGCGGGCTGCACGCGTACGACACCACGCTGCTGTCGGTGCACATGGTCCAGCACATGGTGCTGTCCATGGTCTCGCCGATCTTCCTGGCGCTCGGCGCGCCGGTGACCCTGGCCCTGCGTACGCTGCCGACCGGTCCGCGCAAGCGGCTGCTCGCCGTGGTGCACAGCCGGATCGCCCGGGTCTACACCTTCCCGCTGGTGGCCTTCGCCATCTTCGTGGTGAACCCGTTCGCGCTCTACTTCACCGACCTGTACCGCTACACGCTGGAACACGCCTGGGCACACGAGGTGGTGCACGCGCACTTCATCATGACCGGCTGCGTGTTCTTCTGGCCGCTGCTCGGCCTGGATCCGCTCCCCGGACGCTGGCCGTACCCCGGGCGGGCGCTGCTGATGCTGCTGTCGGTGCCGTTCCACACCGTGCTCGGGCTGACCATCATGCAGAGCACCACCCTCTTCGGCGGCGACTGGTACCCCTCGCTCGGGCTGAGCTGGGCCGATCCGTGGGAGGACCAGGTGCTCGCCGGCGGGATCCTCTGGGCCGGCGGCGAGTTCGTCAGCGTGACGATGCTCGCAGTCCTGGTGGTGCAGTGGATGCGCCAGGCCGAGCGGGAGGCCCGCCGGATCGACCGCGAGCTGGACCGCCAGGAGGCCCGCCAGCGGGCGGCCGAATCCACCGCCTGAGCCACGCCGGCGACCGGCCGGGGCGGCGTGTCACGCGCACCACACCGACCGGTACGATCAGCCACGCAGCTACGAAGTGGGAGCCGTTGAAAGCCATGAGCGAGCGGATCAAGCTCGGTGCGATGGCGTGTCAGGACGGCCCGAAGCGAAGCGGAGTGTCGGCATGAGCGACCGTCTGTGCACCGTCCTGCTGTACAGCGACGACCCGCAGGTACGGGACCGGATGCGGCTCGCCGTCGGCACCCGACCCGCGGCCGACCTGCGCGTCGAGTTCGTCGAGGCGTCCACCTACGCCGAGTGCATCCGCCTGGTCGACGACTACGAGATCGACCTGATGCTGCTCGACGGTGAGGCCAGCCCGGGCGGCGGCATCGGCATCGCCCGGCAGATCAAGGACGACCGCGACGACGCTCCCCCGACCTGTGTGGTGATCGCCCGCGCCGCCGACCGTTGGCTGGCGTCCTTCGCCGAGGTCGACGCCACCCTGGTACACCCCCTCGACCCGGTCACCACCGCCGCCACCGTGACCGAGCTGCTGCGCGCGGGCGCGCCCGCCTGACGTCCCACTCCGGCACCGCCACGGCGCCGGGCTAGCCGGCGCCGGTCCCGTCCCACCCGTAACCGTCTGCTCGGGAGGCCCGCCATGGGCGATCGGACCTGGCCGCACCTGCTCACCGCGCTGCTGCGCGGCGAGGAACTATCCGCCGCCGACACCGCCTGGGCGATGGGCGAGATCATGTCCGGGACGGCCGGCCCCGCACAGATCGCCGGCTTCGCCGTGGCGCTGAGGGCCAAGGGCGAGACCCCGGCCGAGGTGACCGGGCTGGTCGAGGCGATGCTCGGCCGGGCCGTCCCGGTCGAGCTGCCCGAGGAGGTACGCGCCGAGGCGCTCGACGTGGTCGGCACCGGTGGCGACCTCGCCCACACGGTGAACATCTCCACGATGACGGCGCTTGTGGTGGCGGGGGCCGGCGTACGCGTGGTCAAGCACGGAAACCGGGCCGCCTCGTCCTCCTGCGGCACCGCCGACCTGCTGGAGTTCCTCGGCATTCCGCTGGACCTCGG
Organism: Verrucosispora sp. CNZ293; assembly: GCF_002754655.1. Taxonomy (NCBI): domain Bacteria; kingdom Bacillati; phylum Actinomycetota; class Actinomycetes; order Micromonosporales; family Micromonosporaceae; genus Micromonospora; species Verrucosispora sp. CNZ293. Next base: position 6,487,928 of record NZ_PEFR01000001.1, on the reverse strand, counting down.
GCCCGATGAGGTGGCCCGGTGCGTGGCCGAGGCCGGCATCGGCTTCTGTTTCGCGGCCCGGTTCCACCCCGGCATGCGCCACGCCGGTCCGGTCCGCCGGGAGCTGGGGGTGCCGACGGCGTTCAACTTCCTCGGCCCGTTGACCAACCCGGCCCGTCCCCGCGCGGGTGCCGTCGGATGCTTCGACGCGACGATGGCACCGGTGATGGCAGCCGTCTTCGCGGCCCGGGGTGACTCGGTGCTGGTGATGCGCGGCGAGGACGGGCTGGACGAGTTCACCACCGCCGCCGCGACCCGGTTCTGGGTCGCCCAGAACGGCACCGTCAGAGAGACCGTGGTGGACGCTGTCGACCTCGGCGTACCCCGGGCCACCCTGGCCGACCTGCGCGGCGGCGACGCGGCCCACAACGCCGACGTGGCCCGGCGCCTGCTCGCCGGTGAGCCGGGGCCGGTGCGCGACGCGGTCCTGGTCAACGCGGCGGCAGCCCTGGCCACCCAGGGATCCCTGGACGGCGACCTGACCGACGCGCTCCGCGCCGGCCTGGGCCGGGCCGCCGAGTCGATCGACTCCGGGGCGGCGGCCCGCACCCTCGACCGCTGGATCGAGGTCGCCGGCACCGCCTGACCCGCCGCGAGGCGGCTGTCGGAGGGGCGTGGGAAACTACAACCGAGTAGTTCCGGTGATGTCCACCGACCGGCCGCCGAGCGGAGGGAGAGTTCCGTGTCGGAGCGCGAGCTTCACTGCGACACCTGCGGCAGCACCCAGCGGTTCGAGGCACCGCCCTGTGTCGACGGCCACGGCGCCGACTGCCCCGAACGGGCCTGCACCGGCTGCGGCTCGGCGATCGTCATGTCCTTCGTCAACGCGCCCCGCCGGTCGGCCCGCCGTCGTACGGCGGTCCACCACCGCGCGGCCTGACCCGGCCGACCGCTGCTCGACAAGCCGACGACGAGAAAGGCCCGCCCCGATGGGGCGGGCCTTTCTCGATGACGATACTCAGTGCTCGGCGGTACGCCGGGTGCCGCTGTAGTACTCGAACAGCAGGCCGCAGGCGGCCAGGATCACCGCCACCGCACCGAGGCCGAGCAGCCAGAACTGCCAGAACACCAGGCCCAGGCCGGCGATCGCGGCGGCCAGTGCCAGCCCGAACGGCCAGTAGCTGCCCGGGCTGAAGAAGCCGATCTCACCCGCACCGTCGGCGATCTCGGCGTCCGGCCGGTCCTCCGGGCGCAGGTCGATGCGGCGGGAGACGAACCAGAAGAAGCCGCCGCACATCGTGCAGAGCAGGAACGACAGCAGCAGGGCCACGGTGCCGATCCACTCGACCCGACCGTCCGACTCGGCCCACGTCCAGCCGCCGTAGAGGACGGTCGCGAACAGGAGGAACCCGGCGATGATCAGGAAGATACGCCACTCGGTCTTCATGCCGGTTGCCTCAGCTTCCCGTGCCGGCCGGAGCGGTGTCCGGGTTGAAGTTGCTCTCGGTACGCCGGGTCTCGAACGGCGTCGTGGTGATCGCGTACGGCTCCTCGCCAATGGACGTCAGGGCTTCCTGGGTCGAGGCGCCGCCCTGCTTGGCCGCGAGGAAGCGGTCGAAGTTCTCCGGGGAGACGACTCGCAGCTCGAAGTTCATGAAGGCGTGGTAGCTGCCGCACAGCTCGGCGCAGCGACCCACGTAGGCACCCTCGGTCTCCAGCGAGGAGACCTCGAAGACGTTACGGATGCTGCCGGGCATGACGTCCCGCTTGAACAGCATCTCCGGCACCCAGAACGAGTGGATGACGTCGCGGCTGGTCTCCTCGAACCGGATGGACCGGTCGGTCGGCAGCACCAGGATCGGAATGACCTCGCTGGTGCCGAGCACCGACGCGGTGGTCTCGGCGTCGACGCCCTGGCCGTCGCGGTAGTTGAACTGCCAGTTCCACTTGAAGGCCACGACCTCGACTGTGACGTCGGGGTTGTTGGTGGTCTTCACCACGTCGGTCTGCACCACAGCGGTGTAGTAGAAGAGCACCGAGACGATAAGCACCGGCGCGATGGTGTAGAGGAACTCCATCGGCAGGTTGTAGCGGGTCTGCACCGGCAGCTCGTTGCCACGCTTGCGGTAGCGCACGACACACCAGAAGATCAGGCCCCAGACGAAGAAGCCGACCGCGAGTGCCGCCACGCACGAGGCGATCCACAGGTCGTACATCCGCCGTGCCTCGGGGGTGATGCCGCCCTGCGGCCAACCGAAGCCGCCGAACGCCGCTCCGACGTCACAGCCCGTGAGCAGGACCAGCAGCGCCGCCCCACTGAATCCGAGCCCGGCGAGACGCCCGGCACGACGCCCCCGCCGCCCGCCGGCTCGCGAGGATGCGCTGCGCCGTACGGCCGTCGGCCGTACCTCCGAACTCCTTGCGACCACCTGGTCCTGCCTCCCTAGCGCGCCGCGGTGTCCTCGTTTCGGCCGGCTCCGCCGAGCGGAGCCGCCGCACCGGCGGCAAAGGCGTCACCGACGGTCGCAGATTACTCGACCATGACGGGCTGGACCCGCGTGGGGTCATTGTCCGCACCCGACGGGGGATCTTGTGCCGACCGAGGCGATAGCGTGGGCAGACGTGACTCCCTCCCCCGTCTACCTGGACGCGGCCACCGCCGCGCCGCTGCATCCGGTCGCCCGGCAGGCGCTGCTGGCCGCGCTCGACGACGGCTGGGCCGACCCCGACCGGCTCTACTCGCAGGCCCGGCGGGCCCGCCAGTTGCTCGACGCCGCCCGCGAGGCCACGGCCGACACCCTCGGCGTACGCCCCGACGAGGTGTCCTTCACCCCCAGCGGCACCAGCGCCGCGCACACCGCCGTCCTCGGTGGCCTGCGCGGACGCCGCCGGGCCGGCGGAGTCCTGGTGCACTCGGCGATCGAACACTCGGCCGTGCTGTACGCCGCCGAACAGCACGTCGCCCGGGGCGGCGCGGCCGTCGAGGTGCCGGTCGACCGCCTCGGCCGGCTCGAACTGGACGCCTGGGCGACGTCGGTCGCCGATGACCGGGTGGCGTCGGCCGCGCTGATCGCGGCCAGCCATGAGGTGGGCACCGTCCAGCCGGTCGAGGCCGCCGCGGCGGCCTGCGCCCGGGTCGGCGTGCCGCTCTACGTCGACGCCGCGCAGGTGGTGGGCCGGGCACCGGTGCCGCCCGGCTGGTCGGTGTTGACCGCGAGCGCCCGCAAGTGGGGCGGTCCGCCCGGCGTCGGGTTGCTCGTGGTCCGCAAGGGCACCCGCTGGGAGTCGCCCTGGCCGGCCGACGAGCGCGAGTCGGGGCGTACGCCCGGGACGCTGAACCTGCCGGCGGTGGTCGCGGCGGCGGCGAGCCTGCGCGCGGCGGCGGCCGACGCGTCGGCTCAGGCGGCGCGGCTGTCTCCGCTCGTGGACCGGATCCGGGCCCGGGTCGCGGCCGAGGTGCCGGACGTGGAGGTGGTCGGTGATCCCGAGCACCGCCTGCCGCATCTGGTCACCTTCTCCTGCCTGTACGTCGACGGCGAGGCGCTGCTGCACGCGCTGGACCGGCGGGGTTTCGCCGTCTCGTCGGGCTCGTCGTGCACGTCGGCCACGTTGCGCCCGTCGCACGTGCTGGAGGCGATGGGGGTGCTCTCGCACGGCAACGTACGGGTCTCGCTGCACGCCGGCAGCACCGAGGCCGACGTGGAACGCTTCCTCACCGAGTTGCCCGGGATCGTCGCGGAGCTGCGCGAGCAGGCGGGGGTGGTGGGACTGTGACCGTCCCCGACGCCACCGGTGACACACCCGACAGCACCGCCGGGAACGCGTCCAGCGATCCGCCCGGTGAGCTGCCTGACGAGGTGCTCGACTGCCTCGGCCAGCGCTGCCCGCTGCCGGTGATCGCCCTGGCCCGCCGGCTACCGGAGCTGCCGGTGGGCGCGGTGGTCCGGGTACTCGCCGACGACCCGGCCGCCGCTGTCGACATCCCGGCCTGGTGCCGCATGCGCCAGCAGGACTTTCTGGGCAGCGCACCCGGCCCCGGCTACGACGTGCGCCGCGCCCACTAAACCCACCCACCCCGCCCCCACCCCCGCGATCTTGCACTTTTTGTCGCCGCGAAAGGGACTAACTACCCCGAATGGGCGACCGAAAGTGCAAGATCGGCGGGAGGAGTTTGGTGCGGGGAGGAGGAGCGGGGGTTGGGTGGGAGGGGTTATGGGAGGAGGTGGGGGCGGAGGTCGTCGGCGGCCTGGTCGCCGTAGGACTCGGCTAGGCGCTTGACGAAGACGTCGCGGCGGACCTGGTACTCCTGGGTGCCGACGGTTTCCAGCACCAGCGTGGCGAGCAGGGAGCCGACCTGGGCCGCCCGCTCCAGCCCGAGACCCCAGGACAACGCGGTGAAGAAACCGGCGCGGAAGCCGTCGCCGACGCCGGTGGGGTCGACCGCCCGGGTCTCCCGCGCGATCGGCACGTGGATCGTCTCGATCTCCCGCCCCGCGATCTCCACCCCGTGCTTGCCCAGCGTGGTGACCCGGATCTTCACCAGGTCCAGCAGCTGGTCGTCGGAGAGGCCGGCCTTGCTCTGCAGCAGCGACTTCTCGTAGTCGTTTGTCATCAGGTAGTCGGCACCGTCGATGAGCGCCAACACGTCCTCGCCGGGCATCCGGGCGAGCTGCTGGGACGGGTCGGCGGCGAACGGGTAACCGCGCTCGCGGCACTCGGCGGAGTGACGCAGCATCGCCTCCGGGTCGTTGGCGCCGACCAGTACCAGGTCCAGCCCACCGAGGCGCTGGGCGACCGGGTGCAGCTCGATGTTGCGGGCCTCGCTCATCGCGCCCGCGTAGAACGAGGCGATCTGACACATGTCGGTGTCGGTGGTGCAGACGAAGCGGGCGGTGTGGGCGATCTCGCTGACGTGCACCGAGTCGCAGTCCACCCCGTGCCGCTCCAGCCAGGATCGGTAGTCGGCGAAGTCTGCGCCGACGGCGCCGAGCAGCACCGGCTGGAGACCGAGCTGCCCCATCCCGAACGCGATGTTGGCCGCCACCCCGCCCCGGCGCAGCACCAGATCGTCCACCAGGAAGGAGAGCGAGACCTTGTGCAGCTGGTCGGCGATGAGCTGGTCGGCGAACCGACCCGGGAAGCTCATCAGGTGGTCGGTGGCGATCGAGCCGGTCACGGCGATCTTCATGGCAACCCTCGGGATCGGCAGCAGAGCCCGATCAGCCTACCGGCACCCCCCTCCCCGGGCGACCCGCCCACCACAGACCCACCTCGACCGCAAACCCCTCGGTTGATCATGAAGTTGTTGTCATCCGCACCGGCGTGGCGTGACAACAACTTCATGATCAACCGAGGGGTGGTCGGGTGGGGAGGCGGAGACGCGGACGGCGGCACGGCCGATGGGCCGTGCCGCCGTCCGGGTGAAGACTGGACTCAGCTGAAGGAGTCTCCGCAGGCGCAGGAGTTGCCCGCGTTGGGGTTGTCGATCGTGAAGCCCTGGGCGTCGATCCGGTCGGCGAAGTCAATGGTGGCGCCGGTCAGGTAGGGGGCGCTCATCCGGTCGACGACGACCTCGACACCGTCGTAGTCGGTGACGATGTCACCGTCGAGCGAACGCTCGTCGAAGAAGAGCTGGTACCGCAGGCCGGAGCAGCCGCCCGGCTGAACGGCGACCCGGAGCCGCAGGTCGTCGCGGCCCTCCTGCTCGATCAGGGCCTTGACCTTCTGCGCCGCGACGTCGGTGAGGACGACGGACGTGGGGGCCTTGGCCTCGGTCGACTCGGTCTGCGCTGGCGTGGTCACGTGGAATTCTCCCTGCGGCGCGTCGGTGTGGTCCTCCCCTGGCCAACGTCAGCCGCCGGTCAGCGATTCCCACAGTGGTCCAGTTCTTGATTGTAGGCCGCCGGCGGCCGCATGACCCGGCGGCGTGACCAGGCACTCGGTGCGAACCCCCGGGTCAGCGGCTCCACTGCCGGGCCAGCCGGGCGCCGAGCTCCCGCAACCCCTGCGCCGGACGCTCCAGCGCCGCGGTCAGCCCGCCGCGCTCCTCGCCGCCGAAGTGCTCCACCAGGCTGTACGTGTCGGTCACCCCGACCGACGCCGCCTCCCGCCGCCCGGTGCTGACCTGGCCGGCGAGCACCACGCACGGTACGCCCCGATCGCGCGCGGCGCCGGCCACTCCGGCCACCACCTTGCCGCGCAGTGACTGGTGGTCGAACCGTCCCTCCCCGGTGACCACCAGATCGACCTCGTCGAGCACGGTTTCCAGCCCGACGGCCCGACTGACCAGCCCGATGCCCGACTCGCACCGACCACCGAGGGCGAGCAGCGCGGCACCGACACCCCCGGCGGCACCTCCGCCCGGGAGCGCGCCCAGCCCGCTGGGACAGCCGGGCAGGTCCCGCTCCAGCACCTCGGCCCAACGGCCGAGCGCGGCGTCGAGCAGCAGCACGTCGGCCTGGTCTGCGCCCTTCTGCGGGCCGAAGACGTTGCTCGCGCCGTGCAACCCGATCAGCGGGTTGTCGACGTCGGTGGCCGCGATCAGCCGGGCGTCCCGCAACCGGGGCGCTCCACCGAGCGTCGCCGCCGCGGCCAGCGCCGCACCGCCGTACGGCAGGGCCACGCCGGTTCCGTCCAGTCCCACCGCGCCCAGCGCGGCGAGCATTCCGGCGCCACCGTCGTTTGTCGCCGAGCCGCCGAGCCCCACCACCACCGTGCGCGCGCCGGCCTCGACCGCGGCGGCGATCAGCAGACCCAGGCCGTACGAGGTGGTGGTCAACGGGTCACGCTCGGCGGGGTCGAGCAGGTGCAGCCCGCAGGCCTGAGCGCTCTCCAGCCACGCGACCGCGCCCCCGTCGGTGAGCAGCATCTCACCGGCGGCCGGACGGCCCAGCGGGTCGGTCGTCGGCACCGGCACCCGCTGACCGGGCAGCGCCTCGGCGAGCACGTCGAGGAAGCCCGGTCCCCCATCAGCCAACGGCCTGACCAGCAGGTCATCGCCGGGCGCCACCTCCCGCCAGCCGTCGGCCACCGCGGCGGCGACCTGCGGGGCGGGCAGCGTGCCGGCGAACTTGTCCGGGCAGAGCAGTACGCGCATGCCTGGCAGTGTGGCAGCCCACACCGGCACGGGCGGCACGACGGTCATGCTGTGGGACCATGGAGGGCGTGACGTCGACCTGGGCTGAGCCCTCCAACACCGCCACTGCGCTGCTGCTCCTCGGCCGCGGCAGCGACCCCGCCACCGAACGTGGCGTGGAGTGTCCGGGTGACCTGCCGGCACCGAGTGACCCCGACCTGGTGGCCCGCGCGACGGCGGCCAAGGCCGCACTCGGCGACCGGGTCTTCGTGCTCGGTCACCACTACCAGCGCGACGAGGTGATCCAGTTCGCCGACGTGACGGGCGACTCGTTCAAGCTGGCCCGCGAGGCCGCCGCCCGTCCCCAGGCCGAGTACATCGTCTTCTGTGGCGTGCACTTCATGGCCGAGAGCGCGGACATCCTCACCTCCGACACCCAGCAGGTCGTCCTGCCCGACCTGGCCGCCGGCTGCTCGATGGCGGACATGGCCGCACTGCCGCAGGTCGAGAGCGCCTGGGACGTGCTCACCGAGCTGGGCCTGGCGGACCGGACCGTCCCGGTCACCTACATGAACTCCTCGGCGGACATCAAGGGCTTCGTCGGGCGTAACGGCGGCGTGGTCTGCACCTCGTCGAACGCGAAGCGGGCCCTGGACTGGGCGTACGAGCAGGGCGAGAAGGTGCTCTTCCTGCCTGATCAGCACCTGGGCCGCAACACCGCCGTGCTGGAGATGGGCTTCTCCCTGGACGACTGCGTCCTCTACGACCCGCACAAGCCGAACGGCGGGCTCACCGCGGAGCAGCTGCGCGACGCGAAGATGATCCTCTGGCGCGGGCACTGTTCGGTGCACGGCCGGTTCACCCTGGAGAGCGTCAACGACGTCCGGGAGCGGGTGCCGGGCGTCAACGTGCTGGTGCACCCGGAGTGCCGGCACGAGGTGGTGCGGGCCGCCGATCAGGTCGGCTCGACGGAATACATCATCAGGACCATCGAGGCCGCTCCGGCCGGCTCCGCATGGGCCGTCGGCACCGAGCTGAACCTGGTCCGCCGGCTCGCGCTGGCCCACCCCGACAAGCAGATCATGTTTCTGGACCGGGCGGTCTGCTACTGCTCGACGATGAACCGGATCGATCTGCCACACCTGGTCTGGGCGCTTGAGGAGCTGGTCGCCGGGCGGGTGGTCAACCGGATCACCGTCGACGCCGCCACCGCGCATCACGCCCGGGTGGCGCTGGACCAGATGCTCGCGCTGCCCGGCGCCTGACCCGCAAAGGGCATCACCCTCCGTGACGCCCACTGTACGCGAAAGTGCCGGATCACCGATAAATGCCCTCCGAGGCGGTGTGACCGGATCCATTCTCATCACGGAGGGCTATGCTGCCGGGCGACGACACACGCGGGCGCGGAGCGTTTGGGCGCGCCCCCGCTCCGGGTAGCGAACCGGTGGTGTCCATCCATCGAAACGGCAGCACGCACGCGCTGGAGGTTGCGTTGACCGACGACGTCCTGGTCGTACACGGAGGCACGCCGCTGCAAGGGCGGATCCGCGTGCGCGGCGCGAAGAACCTGGTGTCCAAGGCGATGGTCGCCGCACTGCTGGGCGACAGCCCGAGCCGGCTGTTCGACGTGCCGAAGATCCGCGACGTCGAGGTGGTCCGGGGCCTGCTCGGGCTGCACGGTGTCAAGGTCACCGACGGCGACGAGGACGGCGAGCTGGTCTTCGACCCGGCCAACGTGGAGAGCGCCAGCACCGACCAGATCAACGTGCACGCCGGCTCCAGCCGGATCCCGATCCTGTTCTGCGGGCCGCTGCTGCACCGCCTCGGGCACGCCTTCATTCCGGACCTCGGCGGCTGCCACATCGGGCCCCGGCCGATCGACTTCCACCTGCAGGCGCTGCGGGAGTTCGGCGCGACAGTCGACAAGACCCCGAAGGGCTGCACCTGTCCGCGCCGAACGGGCTGCACGGCACCAAGTTCGCGCTGCCCTACCCCAGCGTGGGCGCGACCGAGCAGGTCCTGCTGACCGCGGTGATGGCCGAGGGCGTCACCGAGCTGCGCAACGCGGCAGTGGAGCCGGAGATCATCGACCTGATCTGTGTCCTGCAGAAGATGGGCGCGATCATCAAGGTGCACACCGACCGGGTGATCGAGATCCAGGGCGTACCGAAACTGCACGGCTACACCCACCGGCCGATCCCGGACCGGATCGAGGCGGCGAGCTGGGCCGCGGCGGCACTGGCCACCCGGGGGCACGTCGAGGTGCTCGGTGCCGAGCAGGCCGACATGATGACCTTCCTGAACGTCTTCCGCTCGGTCGGCGGCGAGTACGAGGTGACCGACACCCGTCCGCCTCGGCCGGGACAGCCGGGCCAGGAGGGTGGCATCCGCTTCTGGCACCCGGGCGGCGAACTCCAGGCCACCGCGCTGGAGACCGACGTGCACCCGGGCTTCATGACCGACTGGCAGCAGCCGCTGGTGGTGGCCCTGACCCAGGCTCGTGGCCTGTCCATCGTCCACGAGACGGTCTACGAGCAGCGGCTCGGCTACACCGACGCACTCAACTCGATGGGCGCGAACATCCAGGTCTACCGGGACTGCCTGGGTGGCACCCCGTGCCGCTTCGGCCGGCGCAACTTCAAGCACTCCGCGGTGATCGCCGGCCCGAGCAAGCTGCACGCCGCCGACCTGGTCATTCCCGACCTGCGGGCGGGCTTCAGCCACCTGATCGCCGCGCTGGCGGCCGAGGGCACCTCCCGGGTCTACGGGGTGGATCTGATCAACCGGGGCTACGAGGACTTCGAGGCCAAGCTCGCCGATCTGGGCGCGCAGGTGGAGCGGCCGTAGCTCGACCGACGGCACCCGCCGCGCGTTCGTCGCACCGCGATGTGCACCGGGCGCGCGGCGTTGGCTACCCTTGCCGCGTGCCGTCGCTGTTTCGTCGCAAGTCCGCCGACCTCGCCGATCCCGCCACCGAGCCGCTGACCCCGGCGGAGGAGGAGGCAGCCGAGGCGGCCCGGTCCCGTGCCTACACCCCGGCCAAGGGGCGGGAGACGCCGAAGCGACCCGTCACCGGTCGCCGCCCCGCCGGTGCGACCAAGCCGTTGAGCAAGGACGAGGCGAAGGCGCTGCGTCGGGAACGTCGCGCCGAGGCGGCGGCGGAGTTCCGGCGTGAGGGCGGCCCCCGCGACCGGGGTCCGGAGCGACTGCTAACCCGTAACGTGGTCGACTCCCGGCGTACCGTCGGCACCTGGTTCTTCGGCGGCGCCCTGGTGGTGCTGATCGGCTCGAACCAGGCGATGCCGCCGGTGATCCGGTTGGCCTCCAACCTGCTCTGGGGCGCGCTGGCCCTGGGTGTGGTGGTCGACTCGGTGCTCATCTCGCGCAAGATCAAGAAGCTGGTCCGCGAGCGGTTCCCGAAGTCCACCCAGCGGATGGGGTCGCTGTACGTCTACGCGATCATGCGGGCGATCACCTTCCGCAAGCTGCGCACCCCGGCGCCGCGGGTCGCCATCGGCGACCAGGTCTGACCGCACCCGCACAGCCAACCGGCCCGGCATCGCGCTCGCGCTTGTCGAAGCATCTCGAACCAGCCGCCGGGCCTCGGCGACGAGCGGCTGACGGTGGGTACGGGATCGTCGGAAGTCCGATACCGGCATAGCGATAAATGTCCGGATCAATAGGATAACGTTTGGGTTGACGAGGGTGCGGCAGTGGCGGTGACCGAGCCCGCGCCGCTACCCTCCTTGCGCAGCCATTCGGTGCCCGGACAAGCGATTTTGCCGGCTTCCCGGGGTGCCCAGCGCGACCATTTCCGACGAGGTGACATCGCCGTGAGCGAGCGGACGCGAGCCGACCACCGGGGCGCGACCGTGAGCGAGCGGACGCCGGCCCGGGGTTCCGGCACGGGCCGGACCGCACGGTCTGGTCGTCGCGGTTCCGCAGCGCAGGCACCAACTCCCCAGGTCGCGGCCAGCACCGCCGCCCGGCGACGTCCCGGCCGCAGCGACAGGTCCTGCGGATGAGTCGCGGCTACGCCGACAGGTGGCACGATCCCGCCGAGCCATCCTGGGTCGTCGAGCCGACGAGTGAATGGCTGCCGCAGTTCCCGGGCCAGCGTTATCCGGGTGACATCGGGGTCGAGCACCAGCCACCTCCCGCCCGAGGTCGAGCGAGCGCCGTCGGACGCGCCGAGGTGCCGCCGCTCGCGCCGACCCGGCCCGACGGCACGTACGTCGGTCGGTCCTGGGACGACGAACCGGACGGCTGGCCGGGCCGGCACGAGCTGCCCGACCGCCGACCCGCCGACGGCAACGGCTCGCGGCCGTACGACAGGTCGGTGCCGTCCGGCTCCCGGCCGGAGCAGGCGCGGCCCGAGGGACGGCGGTCGTCGTACGGTGAGCCGGCGCGGGGTCGCGACGGGGTCACCTGGTCGGACTTCGGACCGCAGGCCGCCGGTACGGGCGCGTCCGCCCGCCGCGACCAGCGCGACCCGGAGCGGTACGTCGATCGCCGCGACCAGCGCGACCCGGACCGGTACCCCGAGCGCCGTGACCCGGACCGCCCCCGCGATCAGCGCGACCCCGACCGGTACGCCCGCCGCGACCCGGAGCGCCACGCCCGGCGGGAGCCCGAGCGGCGTGACCCGGACCGCCGCGACAACCGCTATCCGCGACCCGAACCCGAGCGGCCGGGCCAGCGCGAACCGGACCCGTACGCAAATCGGCCGCGCCGCTCCGAGCCGACCGGGCGCGACGAGTACCGGCGTGGCGCACCGGTGTCCCCCGCCCCCCGCCCGGAGCCCGGCTGGGTGGCGGAGGAGGACGAGCAGACGCGTCGGCCGGCTGCCGGGCAGCGCCCGGTCGAGGGAGCCGACCGCCGTGCGTCCGAGGACGCCGCCCAGCGCCCTCGCTACCAGTGGAGTCACCACCCCGGGCAGCCGACCCGCAGCGACGGTCCGGTGGTCGACGGTTACCGCAGCGAGTTCGTCGGCGGCGGAGACCCGGACGCCGCGCCGTACCCGGACGGATTCGTCGACGACGAACCGGTACCGACCGCGTCCGACGACTGGTCCCCCTCGGACCGGGCCCGCCGACGGGGTCGCCCGGAACCGTCGACATCTGACCAGCAGGCGTACGACGCTCCGCAGCGCGGCGACCTGCCCTGGCCCACACCCGGACCATTGCGCCCGAGCAGCGGACGGGACCATCGCGAGTACCAGCGGCCAACCCCCCAGGAGCGGGACGGCGACCGTCGGCCCAGCGCCGTACCGGACGCTCCCGGCCCCCAGCGGTTCGACGACCGGCCAGCCGCCGCGCGGCCCGACCCGGACCGGCCCGTCTCGGCGGCACCCGATCAGGATCCGCGCCGCCGTCATCTGTCGGTGGTGCCGGACCACCCGGTCTCGCCCGCGCCGGAGCAGGACCGTCCGGTCTCTCCCGCGGCCGGGCGGGCCCGTCCGGTCTCCCCCGCCCCACAGCATCACCAGCCGGAGGTCGCTCACCCGCACCGGAGCCGTCCCGCCGCCGCTGCCGGGGACCGGAGCGATCCACGCCACCCTGGCCAGGACCGTGACCGGACTGGGCGCCCCGACCGGAGCCGAACCGACCTCCCCGGCGGGGACCGGCCCGCCGCCAACTCCGGTGCCGATCGGCCGCCCACCGGGGACGCGGTCCGACCGGCGCCACTGCACCAGCACGAGGTACGCCCCGCGCCGCTGCACGAGCACCAGGTCCGGCCGGCGCCCCTGCAGGGCCAGCCGGTCGTCGCCTCGCCACCACCGACGCCGGTGCCCACGGTGGCCGCTGCGCCACCCGTCGCCCCGCCACCCGCCCGGCCGGTCTCCGCGCCACCCACCCGACCGCCGGTCTCCGCACCACCGGCCCACCGCCCGGTCTCCGCACCACCCACCCAGCCGCCCGCTCCCGCACCGGCCCCCCGACCCGTCTCCGCGCCGCCGAGCCGGCCACCTGTCCCCACGCCGGCGGAGCGGACGTTCGAGCCGGCCATCGACGACCAGGCACCGCTCGGCCCGCCGCCGGCAGCCCAGGGCGACCGGCCCGGCGGCGGCCCGGCGGCGCCGAGCACACCGACGGCCCGCCAGCCCACCCGGTACATTCCCCCGGCACCGGAACCGACCACGCCGACGCCCGCCCGGCCAGCCTCCGAGGGCCCGCAGAGCTGGTTCGGGTCGGCTGCCGAGCCGCCCTCCCCGACACCGGCCGGGCCCATCGACACACAGCCACCGGGGCAGCCGGCACGGCCCGCCCCGGAGTCGCTCGCCGACGCCCTCTCCGCACCACCTGAGGTCGCGCCACCCGGCGAGGTAGACGTCCCCGCATCACTGGCCTCGGCGGCCCCCGTCTCGGCACCGCCACAGGCCGAACGGCCGGTCAGCACACCGCCGGCACCACCGACAGCTGCGGCCCCGGTCTCCGCGCCGCCGCTGTCGACGCCACCGGTCTCCGCGCCGCCGGCGTACGGACCGCCGGTGTCCGTACCGCCCGGCGAGCCCGACCTCACCCTGCCGGTCTCCGCACCGCCGGTGTCGGCACCGCCGTTCTCCGCTCCGCCGGTCTCCGCACCGCCGGCTGGCACCCTGCCGGCCGACGATCCGGTACCGGCCGGCGATCACCGCACAGACCCCGACGCCAGCGGGGCCGGTGACACCACCGAGCGTCCGGACCACGCCGAGCCCGGTGACCTGGACGACCGGATGCCGCCCGGTCCGGACATCGCCCCGGGCGACGCCGTGCTCGCCACCTCGCCCGTGTCCGGCCCACCGGCCGACGACGGGCCGGTCCCCGGCGACCCGGACGACGGCGAGGCGGTACCCGAGTCGCCAGCCGATCCCGAGCAGGTGCTGGGGAGCTTCCGCTGGCGTCTGGACCCGGTGACCCTGCGGGAGCTGGTGGACGACCCGGAGGAGCTGCGGGAGGTCCGGCAGCGGCTCACCGAGAAGCTCGCCACGGCACTGGACAACAGGTCCCGGGCCCGGCTGCTGAGCCTGCGTGCGGTGGCCTCACGGGTCCTCGACGACCTGGACGACGCGCTGGCCGACGGTCGCATGGCGTTGACCTACGCCGAGGCGACCGGGGAACTACGCCGGGCCGCGCTCGCCCAGGCCCGGTTGGCGCACGTACTGCGCTGGCGCGGCGAGTTCGCCGAGGCCGACCGGCTGTTCGCGGAGGCCAACTCGATCGAACTACCCGACCGGCTGCGCGCCGCACTGCACGAGCACGCCGCCCGCTGCTGCTACGACCAGGGCCGGCTGATCGAGGCGTGCCATCACTTCGAGCGGGCTCTCGACCTGCGTGGCGAGCAGGACGCCGAACTGCTGGCCCGGGTCCGTACCGGTCTCGACGCGGTCGCCGCCAAAGCTGAGGAGGGCGGCTTCGGGCCGTACCCGCGCAGTTGGGACGAGGTGCTGGAGCGGGACCGGACGCCGGTGCCGGCACGCGACGGCGGCCAGGGTCTGTGGGGCTACGCGGACGCCGACGGTGACATGGTGGTGCCGGCCCGGTACGCCGAGGCACAGCCGTTCCGGGATGGCCTGGCCTGGGTACGCGGACCGCAGACCGACCGATGGTCCCTGATCAACCTGGCCGGCGAGACGGTGCTCGGGCCGACCTACCTGGCGGCTCGGCCGTTCTCCGACGGCCTGGCCTGGGTGGTGCGGGACGAGAGCGGCTGGCACGCTGTCGACACCACCGGCGAGGTGGCGGTGCCGCCGGGTTTCGCCGACGTCCGGCCCTTCCACAAGGGAGTGGCGGTGGTACGTCGGGAGGGCTGGGGCGCCGTCGACCGCACCGGCCGAATCGTGGTGCCCACCCGCTACCACGGCTTCCACACCACCCTGGCCGATGGCCACTACGTCGACGGCTTCACCGAGGAGGGACTGGCCGTGGTGGACCTGGCCGGCCGCAAGGGCGTGGTGGATCGTGGCGGGCAGGTGATCGTCACACCGGCGCACCCGGCGTTGCTGATCCACCCGGTCGCCTTCCTGGCCACCAACAGCGCCGGGAACTGGGGTGCGCTGGACCGACGCGGCGAGTCGTTGATCGACCCGATGTTCCACCACCCGAGCGCGGTCGTCGCCGAGATCGACGGGTTGCTCGCCGACGCCAACCCGGTGCTCTGAGGCCGGCGGCCCGACCGGGCCGCTGCCGCACCACCACGGGTGTCGGCAGGTCCCGGCCGGATCAGGCGATGCTGGTGTCGGTCGCGCTGTTCGTGGTGCTGCGTCCCGGCGCTGGCGACCGTGACAAGGTGCCGGTCAGCCGGGCCTGCCCGGTCTTGGGGCCGATCCGGCCCGGGCGACGACGTCCGCTGCCGAAGCCCGGTGCGCGCCGGTGACCGGAGGTGCCCGGGTCGGGTGCCCGCCGGTGACCGGGGTCGGTGTTCCGGTTCCGCCGCCGGCCGTCACCTGCCCGGCCGGGAGGTGACCCGTCTCGGCGTGCGCAGCGGGGGGTCACCGCGCCGGCCGGTTCGTCGGTTGGTCGGCCGGCTGCTGACCGGGTGGCGGTCCGAGCAGCTCGATCCCGTGCCGTGCGGAGGCGTGCCCGAGGGCGGCCGGATCGATAGGTGCCGGGTCGGGTAGTCGACGTTCGACAGCGGGCACCCCGACTTCGGCGACGTACTCCTCGAACCCGGCGGGAGTGGTCAGTTGCAGGACCCGCAGCGGTTCGTCCGGACCGACCACGAAGGTGTGCGGCAGCCCGGCCGGGAGCAGCACGAAGTCGCCCGGCCCAGCGTTCAGTTCCGTCTCGTCGCAGTAGAACGTCGCGGTGCCGGACAGCAGATAGAACATCTCGTCCTCGACCTGGTGCCGATGCAACGGCGGGGCGAAGCCGGGCGGGTTGACGAACTCGACAGCGGTGAGCCGCCCACCGGTCTGTGCGCCTGTCGCCTTCACGGTGACCAGGTTTCCCAGGAACCAGTGCGCCTCTCCCTCGTCGGGCCGGAGTACGAACGGGTGAACGGACACGGTGCCTCCCAGGGGCCGGTCAACTTCAATGGACGTCAGCTATTGGATAGCTATGAGTCTAGTGAATACATTGCTAGTATGACGACGCCATGGATGAAGTCAAGGACGGAAAACCCACCAGGCGGTACCGGTCCCGGCTCCGCGAGGAGAACGCCCGCCGCACCCGGCAGGCCGTGGTCGCGGCGGCGACCGAGCTCTTCGTCGCGCGCGGTTACACCGGCACGTCGCTGGCGGATGTGGCAGCCGCCGCCGGGGTGGCCAGACCCACCGTGTTCGCCGCGTTCGGCTCCAAGGCGGCGTTGCTGCGCCAGGTGCTCGACGAGGCGCTCGCCGGCGATGACGAGCCGGTGCCGGTGGCGCAACGTCCCTGGTACCGGCCGGTCTGGGAGGCGGCCACAGGTGGCGAGGTGCTCGACGCGTACGCCGGGGTCTGCACCCTGATCGGCGCCCGGACCGCTCGGGTGTTCGAGACCGTCCGGCGGGCCGCCGACGGCAGCCCCGAGGTGGCCGAGGTGTGGCAGACGCTGCTGCGCAACCGGCGGCTCGGCGCGACGATGGTGGTCGAGCGGCTGCGTGCCCTGGACGCCCAGATCCGCCAGGGCTCCGATGTCGAGGCCGCCATCGACGAGGTGTGGTTCTACAACGACCCGGCACACTACGGCGCACTGGTGCTGGAGCGCGGCTGGGACGAGCCGACCTTCCGGTGCTGGCTGGGCCGGTCCCTGCGCCACGCACTGCTGGCGGACCTCGACTGATCACCGCCGCCGACCGGTTCACCGGGGCGGGCTAGGGTCGAAGCATGGAATTCCGACACCTGGGCCGCTCCGGCCTCATGGTCAGTGAGATCTCGTACGGCAACTGGATCACCCACGGTTCGCAGGTCGAGGAGGAAGCGGCGTTCGCCTGCGTACGCGCCGCCCTCGACGCCGGCATCACCACCTTCGACACCGCCGACGTGTACGCCGGCACCCGTGCCGAGGACGTCCTCGGCCGGGCGCTCCAGCAGGAGCGGCGCGAGGGTCTGGAGATCTTCACCAAGGTGTACTGGCCCACCGGGCCGGGCCGCAACGACCGGGGCCTGTCCCGTAAGCACATCATGGAGTCGATCAACGGATCGCTGCGCCGGCTGCGTACCGACTACGTGGACCTCTACCAGGCCCACCGGTACGACTACAGCACCCCGCTGGAGGAGACGATGGAGGCGTTCGCCGACGTCGTGCACTCCGGCAAGGCGCACTACATCGGCGTCTCCGAGTGGAAGGCGTCGCAGATCCGCGAGGCGCACGGCCTCGCCCGCGAGCTGCGCATCCCGCTGGTCTCCAGCCAGCCGCAGTACTCGATGCTCTGGCGGGTCATCGAGGCCGAGGTCATCCCCACCAGCGAGGAACTGGGCCTCGGGCAGATCGTCTGGTCACCGATGGCCCAGGGCGTGCTCTCCGGCAAGTACCTGCCCGGCCAGCCCCCGCCGAGCGGTTCCCGAGCCACCGACGAGAAGTCCGGTGCGGGCTTCATCGCCAAGTGGCTCACCGACGACGTGCTGACCCGGGTGCAGCAGCTCAAGCCGCTGGCCGACCAGGCCGGGCTCAGCATGGCCCAGCTGGCCATCGCCTGGGTGCTGCAGAACCCCAACGTGTCCTCGGCCATCATCGGGGCGTCGCGCCCCGAGCAGGTGCACGACAACGTCAAGGCGGCCGGCGTGAAGCTCGACGCCGGCCTGCTCAAGGCGATCGACGAGATCGTCGACCCGGTCACCGAGCGGGACCCGGCGCGTACCGAGTCGCCGGCCGAGCGGCCCTGACCCGCCCCGCCCGGCCGGTGGTATTGCACACCGGTCGGGCGGACAGCTCCTCGACCGTGTTCAGCCCTGCCAGAAGCGGATCAGGTCCAGACCTGTCACGTACAGCCAGGGCGGCAGGCCGAGCAGGTCACCGATGGCGAAGACGGCGGTGAAGAACCAACCGCCGATCGTGGGATTCCACAGCAACGCGAAGAGCAGGATGAACCCGTACGGCGCGAACAGGTCGTACATCCGCCGGTACTGCGGACTCAGCCACGGCTGGATCATGTTTCCGCCGTCCAGCCCGGGCACCGGCAGCAGGTTGAGCATGCTGGCGGTGATCTGGAGGAAGGCCAGCAGGGCCACCGCCGCCCAGAACTCCACTGGCCCACCGCCACCGGCACCGAGCCGCAGCACCACCACGAGGACCAGCGCGAAGAGCACGTTCGTGGCCGGTCCGGCGAGGCTGACCAGGGTGTGTCGCAACCGCCCGGGAATGACGTGCCGGTCCACCCAGACGGCACCACCCGGCAGGCCGATGCCGCCGAGCAGCACCACCACCACGGGTAGCGCGATGGACAGCAGCGGGTGGCTGTACTTCAACGGGTTCAGCGTCAGGTAGCCGCGGTGGGCCACCCCCCGATCGCCGCTGCGGTACGCCACCACGGCGTGGGCGTACTCGTGCAGGCAGAGCGAGACCAGCCAACCGGAGACGACGAAGCCGAACACAGTGAGCCGGACGTTGCCGATCCCGTGCCAGGTCAACACGGCTGTTGTCGCCAGCAGGGCGACAAGCGCCAGGAAGACCGGGCTGGGCCGGAAGGCCGCCCGGGGCACCCCGAGCACCAACGGCTCGGAGTCCCTGGGTGTCATCACTCCGCCACGGGCAGCAGGCTCATCCGGTACTCCACCCGATCGTCTTCGAGGAGCGCGACCGAGGTGACGCCGGACGCCGCGAGTTCCCGCCAGGTCTGACCGATCCAGGACTCGGCATCCGCCTGGCTGCCGAACGACTCGGTCGGCCCGTCGACCGACTCGCCGTTCGCACCCTCGTACCGCCAGCTCCACGCCATGTGCGCGTCTCCCCTCGCCGCTGATGCCCCCATGGGACGGACCTCCGCCAGCGTAGTCGTACCGCCCGACCGGCGACCGGGCCACGGGCGTCGATCAACAGGGGTGCCGATGCCTGGACGGGTACAGCCGGCCTACCGGCACCCACCGTCGGGCACCGCGACTGACCCGGCCACGGCCGGGTATGTGTTTCGGGGAAACCGACGCACCGGAGGCGACAATGACGACACCGATCCCGCAGATGGACACGGCGGAGCTGCGCGACATCGCGGTACGCGGCGGCATCGAAGGGGCCCGGGAGATGGACCGGGAGGAACTGATCGACGCCCTGCAGGCCCGTCCCGGCGAGGGCGCCTGGCAGGAGGACCCGAAGCCGGCGAACGTCAACCCCAACGACTTCAGGTACTAGGCCCCCGAACGGCACTGACCGCGCCTCGGGCCGACGGTACGGTGCCGTACGCACCTGCGGTGCCCCGGCCGCCCGGCTGGACGTAAGGTACGCAGCATGTCCCTAGACGGGTGGAACACGCTCCTGGTCCTCGGTGGAATCCGGTCCGGCAAGTCGGAGTTCGCCGAGTCCCTGGTCGCCGACGCGCCCACGGTCCGCTACCTGGCCACCGCCGCCGACGCGGGCGACGACCCCGAGTGGGCCGCCCGGCTCGCCGCGCACCGCGCCCGCCGACCCGCGACCTGGAGCACCGAGGAGACCGCGGCCGACCCGCGCCGCCTCGCCGACGTGATCGCCACCGCCCGGCCGGAGGAGACACTGCTCGTCGACGACCTCGGCGGGTGGGTGACAGTCCTGCTCGACCCGGCCCACCAGCCGGCCGACGACACCGCCACCGTCGACGAACTGGCCGCCGCCGTGCGCTCCTGCGCCGCCCGGCTGGTGCTGGTCAGCCCCGAGGTGGGGCTCTCCCTGGTACCCACCACACCGCTGGGCCGGGCGTTCACCGACGCCCTCGGCGCGGTCAACCGCGCCGTCGCGGACGCCTGCGACACGGTGGTGCTTGTGGTCGCCGGTCAGCCGTGCCAGTTGAAGTCCGCCGTCGTCAACCCCGCATCCGCTGACGCGACACCTGCCGCTGCCGCCCCGTCGACCGCCGCCGCCACGATGCCCGGGCAGGCTGGCCCGGCCGCCGCCACGGTGCCCGCGCAGGCCGGTCCGACCGACGGGGCGCCGGTCACAGCCGGTGGTTCGCCGCTGCCCGGCTCACCGCCGGTGAGCACCCCGCAGGTGCCCGCCGAGCCCACCTCCGGCGCTGACGACACCGGCTGGACCGCGCCCACCATGGTCCTGCCGGTGGCCGCGACCGACCTGGTGATCCAGCCCGGCATGGACCTGCCCATGCCCGACGAGTACGCCGGCCCGCAGGCCGTCGACCGGCTGACCGGCCTGGACCTGCCCGGCACCGGGCTGGGCGCGCTGGAACAGGTGATCTCGTTCGCCGCCGCCACCCAGGGCACCCCCACCCCGGCCCCGTGGCGGTCGGTGCGGGTGCTGCTGGTGCACGGCGACCACGCTGGCGGAGTCGCCGCCGGCACGACGGCCGGCGAGTCGGCGCGGCGGGCCGAGCAGGCCCGCGCCGGGCAGGGCGTACTCGCCCGGCTGGCCGCCGAGAGCGGGGCGAGCCTGCAGGTGGTGGACGCCCCCGCCGCCGCGCCCGTCGAGCACGGGCCGGCGCTCGACGCCGAGCAGGTGGACGCCGCCCTGCGTTACGGCTGGCGGCTGGCCGAGGAGGCGGCGGAGGCCGGCGTACAACTGCTGGTGCTGGCCGCGTGCGGCGCCGGCACCGAAGCCACGGCCGCGGCGGTGCTGGCCGCGACCGCCGGCGCCGAACCGCCCGCGGTGCTCGCCCGGGTGGTCACCCCGGGTGGCCAGATCGACGACGTGGCCTGGATGACCCGCTGCGCCGCGGTCCGCGACGCCCTGCACCGCACCCGTCGTTCGTCCCGGGACGCGGTGGACGTGCTCGCCGAGCTGGGTGGCGGGGACCTCGCCGTCGCCACCGGCATCCTGCTGGGGGCGACCGCCCGCCGGCTGCCGGTGCTGCTGGACGGTCCCGTCGGGGTGGCCGCCGCGCTGATCAGCCGGGACCTCGCCGGGCAGGCCCGGCACTGGTGCCTGCTGGCCGACGACGGTGGTCATCCGGCGGTCCGGCTGGCCGCCGACGTGCTCGGCCTGGATCCGCTGACCCAGCTGCGGCTCGATCTCGGTGAGGGGGCGAACGCGCTGACCGTCCTGCCGCTGCTGCGCTCGGCGCTGGCACTGGCCGCCGCGCTGCCGTCCCGCCCCGACGACGACAGCGAGGAGAAGGGCGACGAGCCGGGCCCGGTAGAGGAGCCGGAACCCGACTTCCACGAGCCGGAGCCCGAGGGACCCGGCCCGACCACCACCGCACCGGCCACCGAGGCGGCGGAGACCTCCGCCGCACGTGCCGGCTGAGCCCCGGCTCGGCGACGGGGCGCGGCTGGCACTCACCACCCTCACCATCCTGCCGCTGCGGGTCGGCCGGGTCGATCGGGCCACCGCCGGTACGGCGATGACGCTGGCCCCGGCGGTCGGCGTGCTGCTCGGCGTGCCGCTGGCCGGCGTCCTGCTGCTGGTGGACGCCGGCACCGCACCGCTTGTCGCCGCCGGGGTGACAGTCGCGACGGCCGCCCTGCTCACCCGGGGACTGCACCTGGACGGGCTGGCCGACACCGTCGACGCGCTGGGGTCGTACCGACGCGGGCCGGCCGCACTGGAGATCATGAAGAAGCCCGACGTGGGGCCGTTCGGCGTGGTCGCCCTGGTGCTCGTCCTGCTGGTGCAGGCCGCGGCGCTGGCGGAGCTGGCCGGCCGGTCCCGTCCGGCGACGGTCGCGGCCGTGCTGACGGCCACGGCGGCGGGGCGGCTCGGGGTGACGCTGGCCTGCCGACGTGGGGTGCCGGCGGCGCGTCCGGAAGGGCTGGGTGCGCTGGTCGCCGGCAGTGTCGGGCCGGTCGCGCTGGCCGTCGCCACCGCCGCCGTCGCGCTGCTGGCGGTCGCGGCGGTACCGCACCGGCCGTGGCAGGGCCCGCTTGTCGTCCTGGCGGCACTCGCCGTCGCGGCCGGGCTGCTGCGACACGTGGTACGCCGACTCGGTGGCATCACCGGAGACGTGCTCGGCGCGACAGTCGAGCTGGTCACCACGCTCGTCTACCTGGGACTGGTGCTGTCCGGCTGAGCCGGGCCGACGGCGGCGGGTAGCGTACCTGCGACGACAGCACCGGCGCGGCCACCCGGGGGACGACATGCTCATCACCGACGATTTTCTGCCCGTCCCGGTCCCGGAGTCGCTCAGCGCGACCTACCTGGTGCCGACGACGGGGCTGCCGTCGGTGACGGCGCGGACGGCCGTACGGGGGTTGGCCGGCCGGCTCGCCGAGCCGGTGTACGGACTGGCCCGGCAGATGCTCGACAGCCCGCTGATGAGCGTCGACACCCGGCCCGTCGGCGAGTTCCCCGAGCTGCCCCCGGACCTGCTCACCGCGTTCGGGGCCAGCGAGGCGCAACTGGACCGGCTGGCCGCGGCCACCCACCTGGTGGTGGTACAGGCGGAGTACCGGCCGGGCTGGCCGCCCGCCCACGAGTGGGCCGCCCGGGCGGTGGCCGCGGCGGTCGCCGAGGCGGTGGGCGGCGACGTGGTCGACGTCTTCGGCCTGCAGTTCCTGGATCCGGCCGCCGCGCTGCGTTCGCTGCCCGACGCCGAGGGTCGGGTCCGGCTTGTCGACTGGGTGCTGGTGCCCTACTCGTCGGACGCCGAAGGACTCTGGTTCACCACGAAGGGACTGCGCCGGTTCGGCCTGCTGGAGTTGCAGACCCAGGGGGTACCCGACCATCTCACCCGGGCCTGGGGCGCGGTGATGACAGGTGCCGCCCGGCGACTGCTGCGGGACTGGACCGACGGGCTGGCCGGCGACGACGTCCCGGCGTTCGTCCAGTTGCCGGTGCTGGCCACGGTGACCGGGCACGACATCGCGGTGGCGTACGGCAATCCGGAGCAGCACGGGGCGACCGCACCGGTGCTGCTGCGCCTGGAGCTGGACCCGGCCACGGACCCGGACGCCGACTCCTTCCTCAGCCTGCGCCCGCCGGCCGGGCACCCCGGCCCGGCCGGTCGCTACTTCGCCAACGCCTGCGCCACCCTCTTCTCGGGCATCCAGCCCGACGTGCGGTACGCCCGCTCCGGTGACGCGATGAGCCAGGCGGTCGCCACCGCCCGCGCCGGCCTGGAGGACATCCGGTCCCGGTTCCGCGACGGCCAGCTGCCGCCGCAGACACAGCTTGTCGTCAAGTACGGGTTACCTGGCGACGACGGCCCGGAGTACGTCTGGGCGGGCGTGACCACCTGGGACTCCCCGGACCGGATCGTCGGTGCCAGCGCGAGCGACGCCAACACCGACCCCACGGTACGGATCGGCTCCCCCGTCGTGGTGGAGGTCTCCGACATCGTCGACTGGGCCCTCCTCGGCACCAGCGGCGTCATCGAAGGCGGCTGGACCCAGGCCGTCCTGGACGCCGGCCAACCCCCACCCCCTAACCCCCACCCGGCCCCTCCCACCCGTCCCACCCGTCCCACCCGTCCCGTCTCCGTTGATCATGAAGTTGTTGTCACCCGCACCGGCGTGGCGCGACAACAACTTCATGATCAACAGGGGTTCGTGGGTGGGTGGGTGGGTTATTTGACTGAGGGGTGGATGAAGGGGGGCGGGTTAGGTGGGTGGGGGTGCGGCGGTTGCGGATGTCGACGTGCAGCTCGGCGCCGTCGGGGAGGGCGGGGGCGGTGTCGATCAGGGCGAGGGCGATGCCCTGCTTCCGGGTCGGGCTGAAGGTGCCGCTGGTCACGGTGCCGACGCGGGTGTCGCCCGCGTACACGGCCATGCCGGGGCGGGGAATGCCGCGGTCGACGGCGACCAGGCCGCGCAGCGTACGCGCCGGACCGGCGGCCTTCTCCGCGACAAGCGCGTCACGGCCCCAGAAGGCCGGCTTGTCCCAGCCGACGGCCCAGCCCGAACGGGCCTGCACCGGGGTGATCTCCAGCGAGAGGTCCTGCCCGTGCAGCGGGTACCCCATCTCGGTGCGCAGCGTGTCCCGGGCGGCCAGCCCGCACGCCTGCGGCGCCGGCTCGGCGGCGAACAACGCGTCCCAGACGGCTACCGCGTCGCCGGCCGGGGCCACCAGCTCGTAGCCCAGCTCACCGGTGTACCCGGTGCGGCACACGGTCAGCTCGACCGCGCCGAGCGTCGCCGAGGTGAAGCTCATGTATTCGTGTTCGGTGGGCAGGCCGAGCCCGCCCAGCAACTCCGCCGACCGGGGGCCCTGCACCGCCAGTACGGCATACCCCTCGTGCTCGTCGGTGACGGTGACCTGCGGTGGCGCGGCGGCCCGCAGCCGACGGACCACCTCGGCGCTGTTCGCCGCGTTCGGGATGAGGAAGACGTGGTCGTCGGCGTGCAGGTAGGCGATGATGTCATCGACCACACCGCCGGTCGCCTCGTCGCAGCAGAGGGTGTACTGCGCCCGGCCCGGCCCGATGCGGCCCAGGTCGTTGCTGAGGCAGGTGTTGACGAACTCCGCCGCCCCCGGCCCGGTCACCCGCACCTTGCCCAGGTGCGACACGTCGAACACGCCGACACCGGTACGCACCGCGGTGTGCTCGCGCAGCACCCCGCCGCCGGCGTACTCCAGGGGCATCTCCCAGCCACCGAACGGGGCGAACTTGGCGCCGAGCGCGGTGTGCCGGCCGCCCAGCGGAGAACGACGCAGCCGGGTCGCGGCGGCGTCGGTGGTCACGTCGGTCATGGGTGGCAACTTACCGGGACGCACCGGGCTGGTTAGCATCGGCGGGACCGCCGGATGACCCGGCGGGGCAGCAATGACGCCCGGCGGGTAATCATCCGCTGGGGAACTCCACCGCCGGTACGCCACCACGCGACCGGCCCGGCCCGCCCGGGAGCAGCCTCCGTGACATCGCCCAGCACCACCCTGAGCCTGGTCGACACCGACCCCGCCGAGCTCGCCGTCGACGCGATCGTGATCGGCGTGCACAGTACGACCGGCGAACAGGACGCCACCAGCGGCCTCGCCGGCACCCTGTTGCTCGCCAGCGGCGCCGAGAGCATCGCCGCCGCCTTCGACGGCAAGCTGACCGAGACGCTGGCGCTGCTCGGCGCGACCGGCGGCCCGGGCGAGGTGATCAAGTTGGCGACGCTCGGCACGGTGACCGCGCCGGTGCTCGCCGTCGTCGGCCTCGGTGCGGAGCCCAGTGGTGCGGCACCCGCCCCGGAGACGCTGCGCCGGGCGGCGGGAGCCGCGGTGCGGGCCCTGGCCGGCGCGGCGCGGGTGGCGATGGCGCTGCCGCTGCCCGACGACGCCGACGCCGCCGACGCGCTGCGCGCGGTCGCCGAGGGTGCCCTGCTCGGCGGCTACCGCTTCGCCGGGTACAAGACCCGCCCGCAGCCGACCCGCCGCGAGCCGGTCGCCGAGGTGCTGGTGGCCGTGCCGGACGCGGCGGACGCGGCGGCGCAGGCCGAGGTGACCCGGGCCCGGACGGTGGCCGGCGCGGTCCTGCGTACCCGCGACTGGGTAAACATCGCCCCGAACGAGCTGCGCCCGCCGGCCTTCGCCGACGCGGTGGCCGAGGCCGGTCGGGCGGCCGGCCTCGAGGTCGAGGTGCTCGACGAGGTTGCCCTGCGCGAGGGTGGCTACGGCGGCATCATCGCCGTCGGTCAGGGCTCGGAGGCCCCGCCGCGACTGGTCAAGCTGACCTACACCCCGGACGGTGGTGGCACCGGCAAGCGGGTCGCCCTGGTCGGCAAGGGCATCACCTTCGACACCGGTGGCATCTCGATCAAGCCGGCGCAGGGCATGTGGGAGATGAAGTCCGACATGGCCGGGGCGGCGGCGGTGGCGGCCACCATGCTGGCGGTGGCAGAGCTGAAGCCGTCGGTGACGGTGACCGGGTACGTGCCGATGGCGGAGAACATGCCGTCCGGGACCTCGTACCGGCCGGGCGACGTGATCACCATGTTCAACGGCAAGAAGGTGGAGGTGCTCAACACCGACGCCGAGGGCCGGATGATCCTCGGCGACGCGATGGCCCGGGCCTGCGCCGACGGCTGCGACTACCTCTTCGAGACCTCCACCCTCACCGGCGGTCAGGTCGTCTCGCTGGGCAAGCGGATCTCCGGCGTGATGGGCACGGCGGAGCTGTGTGAGCGGGTCCGCGACGCCGGTGACGCCGTCGGCGAGCCCGCCTGGCCGATGCCGCTGCCGGACGACGTGCGCAAGGGCATGGACTCCGACGTCGCCGACATCTCGCAGGTGAACGCGGGCATGGACCGGGCCGGTCACATGCTCCAGGGCGGCGTCTTCCTGCGCGAGTTCGTCACCGACGACGTCGCCTGGGCGCACATCGACATCGCCGGCCCGTCGTACCACTCGGGCGAGGCGACCGGCTACTGGACCAAGGGCGGCACCGGCGTCCCGGTCCGTACGCTGCTGCACCTGATCGACGACGTCGACACCAACGGCTGAGCTGTGCGCACGGGGTCCCTCCTTGTCGGTGAGGGGCCCCTCCGGCGGGTCAGTACTGCTCGGGGCGGCGTTTGCGGCGCTCGTTGTAGTCGCGCATCCGTTGCGGGTAGCCCATCAACGCCACGTCGTAGATCGGGATGCTGACCCGGTACGCGAATCGACGCGCGCCGTCCGGCCCGTCGATCCGCCGCCGGGTCCACTCGCCGTCGTCGGCGATCAGGATGACGGTGGTCTCGGTGACCGTGGTGCGGGGCTCGATGTACGCCTCGACGCCCTTTCGGGTACGGACGAAGTTCTCAAGGTGCTCCAGATCGGCACGATTGGCCGTACGGTCAGGGTCAGCCGCGCGTGATCGCTTGCTTCGCCGGAACAGTCCCACCGAGCCGTCTCCCCAGTCGTGGCGTATCGAAGGCAGAGCCAAGGGTACGTTGCGGCAACGTGTCGTTGGGCACCTCGGTACGCGGGTGCGACGCGGTGGTGACAAGATGGCCGAGGTGGGGTGTGTCCGTGTTACCCCGCCGTGACCCCCGATGCAGCGAAGCGACCTGGGAGTTGGACGTGAGCGAGCCGAACGACGCAACCTTCGACATCGTCATCCTCGGAGGTGGTAGCGGCGGTTACGCGACCGCACTGCGCGCCACCCAGCTGGGCCTTTCTGTGGCCCTGGTGGAGAAGGGCAAGCTCGGGGGCACCTGCCTGCACAACGGTTGCATCCCGACCAAGGCACTGCTGCACGCCGCCGAGATCGCCGACCAGACCCGCGAGTCGGAGCAGTTCGGTGTCAAGGCCGAGCTGGTCGGCATCGACATGGCGGGGGTCAACTCGTACAAGGACGGCGTGATCTCGCGGCTCTACAAGGGCCTGCAGGGCATGCTCAAGGGCAACAAGTCGATCACGATCGTGGAGGGGCACGGCAAGCTTGTCGCGCCGAACGCGGTCGAGGTGGACGGCAAGCGGTACACCGGCCGCAACGTGGTGCTGGCCTCCGGGTCGTACGCCAAGAGCCTGCCCGGCCTGGAGATCGACGGCGAGCGGGTCATCACCAGCGACCACGCCCTGACCCTGGACCGAGTCCCCAGCTCGGCGATCGTGCTCGGCGGCGGCGTGATCGGCGTCGAGTTCGCGAGCGTGTGGAAGTCCTTCGGGGTGGACGTGACGATCATCGAGGCGCTGCCCCGGCTGGTCGCCGCCGAGGACGAGGAGTCGTCGAAGGCGCTGGAGCGGGCCTTCCGCAAGCGGAAGATCAACTTCAAGGTCGGCAAGCCGTTCGAGAAGGTCGAGAAGACCGACAACGGCGTGAAGGTGACGATCGCCGGCGGCGACACCGTCGAGGCCGAGCTGCTGCTGGTCGCGGTCGGCCGGGGCCCGAACACCGCCGACCTCGGGTACGAGGAGCAGGGCGTCAAGGTCGACCGGGGCTACGTGCTCACCGACGAGCGACTGCGCACGAACGTGCCGAACGTCTACGCCGTGGGTGACATCGTGCCCGGTCTCCAGCTCGCCCACCGCGGCTTCCAGCAGGGCATCTTCGTCGCCGAGGAGATCGCCGGCCAGAACCCGGCGGTGATCGACGAGGCGGGCATTCCCCGGGTCACCTACAGCGACCCGGAGCTGGCCTCGGTCGGCCTCACCGAGGCGAGGGCCAAGGAGCAGTACGGCGCTGACAAGGTCAAGACCTACAACTACAACCTCGGCGGCAACGGCAAGAGCCAGATCCTCAAGACGGCCGGCTTCGTGAAGCTGGTGCGGGTCGAGGACGGTCCGGTGGTCGGCGTGCACATGGTCGGCGCGCGGGTCGGCGAGCTGGTCGGCGAGGCGCAGCTGATCTACAACTGGGAGGCGTACCCGGGCGAGGTGGCGCAGCTCGTGCACGCCCACCCGACGCAGAACGAGGCCCTGGGCGAGGCGCACCTGGCCCTCGCCGGCAAGCCGCTGCACGCGCACGCCTGATCACGACGTACCCGCGACGTCCGGCGACGGGCGACGCTCCCCCCACCAGGGAAATGAAGGAGTCTGGAGAACATGCCGGTATCGGTCACCATGCCCCGGCTCGGCGAGAGCGTCACCGAGGGCACCGTCACGCGCTGGCTCAAGCAGGAGGGTGACACCGTCGAGGTCGACGAGCCGCTGCTCGAGGTGTCCACCGACAAGGTCGACACCGAGATCCCGTCCCCGGCGGCCGGGGTGCTGACCCGGATCGTGGTGGGTGAGGACGAGACGGCCGAGGTCGGCAGCGAACTGGCGGTGATCTCCGGCGAGGGCGAATCGGCCGGCGGCGGTGCCGCCCCGCAGCAGCAGGAGGAGGCCCCCGCCGAGCAGGCCGCCGAGGCGGCCGAGGAGCCCGAGGCCGAGGCGGAGCAGCCGGCCGTCGAGGAGCCGACCGAGCAGCCGGCGCAGGCGGCCCCGGCGCCGTCGGGCGAGGGCACCCCGGTGCAGATGCCGGCCCTGGGCGAGAGCGTGACCGAGGGTACGGTCACCCGCTGGCTCAAGCAGGTCGGCGAGACCGTCGAGGTCGACGAGCCACTGCTGGAGGTCTCCACCGACAAGGTCGACACGGAGATCCCCTCGCCGGTCGCCGGCACCGTCCTGGAGATCAAGGTCGCCGAGGACGAGACCGCCGAGGTCGGCGCGACCCTGGCCGTGGTCGGTGCCGCCGGTGGCGCGCCGGCCGAGGCGAAGCCGGAGCCGAAGCCCGAGCCCGAGCCGAAGCCCGAGCCCGAGCCGGAGCCCAAGGTGTCCGAGCCGACGCCCGGCATGTCGTACAACGAGCCGGCCGCCGAGGCCGAGACGGCGCAGGAGCCGGTCAAGGCCGAGCAGGCGGCGCAGCCGGCAGCCCCCGCCCCGCAGCGCGCGGCGGCCCCGTCCAACGGCGGCGAGCAGGCGGCCGGTTACGTGACGCCGCTGGTACGCAAGCTGGCCAGCGAGCACAACGTGGACCTCGCCTCGGTCAACGGCACCGGTGTCGGCGGCCGGATCCGCAAGCAGGACGTGCTGGACGCGGCCGAGAAGGCCAAGGCGGCCAAGGCCGCGCCGGCTCCGGCGGCCCAGCCGGCGGCCGGGGCTCCGGCCAAGCCGGCCGCCAAGCCGCAGCCGAGCGCCAAGCGAGGCACCACCGAGAAGCTGCCCCGGATCCGTTCGGCCATCGCCAAGCGGATGCTGTCGTCGCTGCACGAGATGGCGCAGCTGACCACCGTGGTCGAGGTGGACGTCACGAAGGTCGCCAAGCTGCGGGCGCAGGCCAAGGAGTCGTTCCAGCAGCGGCACGGCGTCAAGCTGTCGTTCCTGCCGTTCTTCGCGCTCGCGGCCATCGAGGCGCTCCAGGCGTACCCGATCGTCAACGCCAGCATGGACCTGGACGGCGGGACGATCACCTACCCGGACGCCGAGAACCTCGGCATCGCTGTGGACACCGAGCGGGGCCTGCTGGTGCCGGTCATCCACAACGCCGGTGACCTCAACCTGGGCGGTATCGCCAAGCGGGTCGCCGACCTGGCCGAGCGGACCCGGACCAACAAGATCAGCCCGGACGAGATCGCCGGTGCGACCTTCACGCTCACCAACACCGGCAGCCGGGGTGCCCTCTTCGACACCCCGATCGTGCCGTCGCCGCAGTCGGCGATGCTGGGTACGGGTGCCGTGGTCAAGCGTCCGGTCGTGGTCAACGACCCGGATCTGGGCGAGGTCATCGCCGTACGCCAGATGGTCTACCTGGCCCTGTCCTACGACCACCGGCTGATCGACGGCGCCGACGCCGCCCGCTTCCTGACCGCCGTCAAGGAGCGCCTGGAAGCCGGCAACTTCGAAGCCGAACTCGGCCTCTAACCCCAGCCCACAGCAGTGCGCCCCGGTCCCCCAGACCGGGGCGCCCTGCCCCCCACCCACCCACCCACCCACCCACCCACCCCACCCCCTCGATGCGTTGATCATGAAGTTGTTGTCGTGCCACGCCGGTGCGGATGACAACAACTTCATGATCAACGGGGAGGTGCGGTCCGGGGTGAGGGGTTGGGTGGTGAGGTTGCCTGAGTACGTGCCGGAGCAGGCATTCCGACCGTCGCGCGCCGGCGCGCAGCGCAACCTCCGGCGGCTGCTGGGGACCATGGCCGGCACCATCCGGCCGGACGTCGACCCCGCTGACGTCCTCGTCGGGCTCAGCGGCGTCTCGCTCGCCGCCGGTGGACGGGAGCAGCGTGACCAGGCCCAACGCCTGCTCGACCTGCTGATGGACGGCCTGCGGTACCGCCGGGCGGACTGATCCGAAACCGGCGTACGCCCAGGCCGGCGCTGGGACACTCAGGCCGTGGGCGACGTGGGGTGGCGGGGACGGCTCGGGCCGGCCGTCGGCATCGCACCCGGCGCCCGGGTCGACAAGTTCGAGATCTTCTTCGACCTGGTCTTCGTCTTCTCGTTCTTCATCATCACCCGTGCCACCGCCGCCAACATCAACGGCCGCCAGCTGCTGCACGCCGCGCTCGTGCTGGCCGTGCTCTGGTGGTGCTGGGTGGTGCACACGGTGGTGGCCACCCGCATCCGCATCGGCGAGGGTTTCGTGCCGGTGCTGATGGTCGTCGGAATGGCCGCGCTGTTCTGCTTCGCCCTCGCCCTGCCACAGGCGTTCATGGACCACAAGGAGGAGGCGGGTCCGGTCGTGGTCGCGGTCAGCTACGTGGTCATCCGCGCCATCCATCTGATCCTGTTCCTGCACGTCGTGCGCGACAACCCGACCGAGCGCCGGCAACTGCTCCGATACGCCCCAGAGCTGGCGCTGAGCACCGCGCTGCTGCTGGTGGCCGCCCTCCTACCCAGTCATATCGGCGATGCTGGAACCGCTGCGTTAGTCCGCGACGCGCTCTGGGTGAGCGTGGTGCTGCTCCAGTACGGCACCGGCCTGCTCGCCCGCACCTGGGGCTGGCAGGTGACCTCGGCTGAGCACTGGACCGAACGGTACGACCTGATCCTGATCATCGCGCTCGGCGAGTCGGTGATCTCCGTCGGCGTCGGCAGCAACCTGCTCGGCCAGGCACCGACCTGGCCCGGCGTGATCGCCGCGGTGCTCGGGATCTTCTTCACCGCCGCCCTCTGGTGGGTGCACTACGACCTGATCGGCCCGGCCGCCCGGATCGCTCTGCACGCCACCCTCGGTCGCGCCCGGGTACTGATGGCCCGCGACGCCTACGCCTACCTGTACCTGCCGATGATCGCCGGGATCATCCTGTTCGCCCTCGGCGCCGAGGGCATCGTGCACGACGTCGCCGAACCCGGCGTACCGGTGACCGAACCGGCCCACGGGCCGGACGTGCCGATGCTGTTCGGCGGGGTTTTCCTCTACCTGCTCGGCAACATGCTGTTCCAGCTGCGCACCCTGCACACCCTGAGCTGGACCCGGGTCGCCACCCTCGTCGTCCTCGTCGTCGGCATCCCGGTCGCCATGCCGATGCCGGGCCTGGTCGCGCTCGGGCTGCTCACCGCGATCTGCGTCGGCCTGGTCTTTGCCGAGGTGGTGCTGATGTCCGAGGCCCGGCACACGCTGCGCGCGGTGGTCTTCGAGGAACGCACCGCCCACGAGACCCACGAGGCGACCTACCGCGCCCGCTGGCACGGCCAACCCCCTGGCACCACCTGACGTCACGATCGGGGCACGTCGCAGCGACTGGGCGGCGCGAGTTGCGGCATCTTGGCTGATTTCCGGCGGTTGAGGGCGCGAGTTGCGGCATCTCGTGCGGCACTAGGGAGGCCCGCAGGAGAACCGGCGGTGACCCGAGACTGTCATCGAACAGTGGCGGCGCCAGCGCTTGACTTCGAGTGCGCTCCAAGCGGGACGCTTGGCGGCATGACGATGACACGGAAACTGGGCCGCAGCGGGATCGAGGTCAGCGCCATCGGCATGGGGTGCTGGGCGATCGGTGGGCCGCTGTGGGGCGACGACCGGCAGCCGTTGGGCTGGGGCGAGGTCGACGACGAGGAGTCGGTACGCGCCGTGCACGCGGCGATCGAGCACGGGGTGACCTTCTTCGACACGGCAAGCAACTACGGGGCCGGGCACAGCGAGCGGGTACTCGGCCGGGCCCTCGCCGGCCGCCGTGACCAGGTGGTGATCGCCACCAAGTTCGGCTTCGTCTCCGACGAGGCGACCCGCCGGGCCACCGGCGAGGACCACCGTCCCGAGTACGCGGTGGCCAGTCTGGAGGCGTCGCTGCGCCGCCTCGACACCGATCACGTCGACCTGTTGCAGCTGCACCTGAACGACCTGGCTCCGGCGCTCGCGCTCGACCTGGTCGACACGCTGGAGAGCATGGTCGCCCAGGGCAAGATCCGGGCGTACGGGTGGAGCACCGACCACCCCGACTCGGCTGCCGCCTTCGCTCCGGCCGCCCCGCACTGCACGGCGATCCAGCACGACCAGTCGGTGCTGCGGGACAACGCCGACATGCTTGCGGTCTGCGACAAGCATGACCTGGCCAGCATCAACCGGGGGCCGCTGGCGATGGGGCTGCTGACCGCCGCCACCAGGTCGCTCGGCGACGACGACGTGCGGGGGCGGGCACCCGAGTGGCTGCCCTGGTTCACCGACGGCCGACCCGCGCCGGAGTGGGCGCAGCGGATCGACAAGGTCAGGGCGGCGCTCACCGCCGACGGCCGTACCCTCGCCCAGGGCGCGCTCGGCTGGCTGCTGGCCCGCAGCCCCCGTACGGTGCCGATTCCCGGCTTCCGCACGGTGGCCCAGGTCGAGGAGAACACCCGGGTGCTCGCCCTCGGGCCGCTGCCCGCCGACGCCTACGCGGAGGTCGAGCGGGAGCTGTCGGAGCTGCGGTCGGCAGGGGCCGCCACACCGGCGTGACCGACTCGACGCGGCGGGGTCACCGCGCGTACCCGAAGATGGAGGGCATGCGGATCCTCATGGCCGGTGCGTCCGGCTTCCTCGGCACCCGGCTGGTCGACCTGCTCGTCACCGACGGGCACCAGGTGACCCGGCTGGTACGCCGACCGCCGCGCGATGCCGACGAGCGACAGTGGTCGCCGTCGGCGGCGCAGTTGGACCCGGCGGTGGTCGCGGAGGCCGACGCGGTGGTCAACCTGGCCGGCGCCGGTGTCGGCGACCGGCGCTGGAACGACAGGTACCGGCAGCTGATCCGGTCGAGTCGGGTGGACACCACAAGCACGCTGGCCACCACCATCGCCGGCCTGCCGGTGGCCGACCGGCCGGAGGTGCTGCTGAACGCCTCGGCGATCGGCTGGTACGGCAACACCGGCGACCGGGTGGTCGAGGAGGACGCGCCGGCCGGCGATGGTTTCCTCGCCGACGTGGCCCGGGTCTGGGAGGCGGCCACCCGGCCGGCCGAGGACGCCGGGGTACGGGTGGTGCGGCTGCGCACCGGGCTGCCGCTGCACCGCGACGGTGGGCTGCTCAAACCGCAACTGCTGCCGTTCAAGCTGGGCATCGCCGGTCGGCTGGGGAGTGGTCGGCAGTGGATCCCGTGGATCTCGATGACCGACTGGCTCAACGCCACCACGTTCCTGCTGGCCCGGGCCGATCTGGCCGGGCCGGTGAACGTGGTCGGCCCGGCCCCGGTCACAAACGCCGAGTTCACCCGGGAGCTGGCCCACCAACTGAACCGCCCCGCGGTCATCCCGATCCCGGCGCTGGCCCTGAAGGTCGCCCTGGGCGGCTTCGCCCAGGAGGCCCTCACCAGCACCCGCGTCCTCCCCGGCGTCCTCAACAGGGCCCAGTTCACCTTCCGCCACCCCGACCTCCGCACCGCCCTCCAAGCCGCCCTCCACCCCTGACCCGCCCCGCCCGGATCTGAGTTGATCATGAAGTTGTTGCCGCAGGGCTCGGCGTGGCGCGGCAACAACTTCATGGTCAACAAGAGTGGCCCGGTCAGCAGCCGATGGTCCAGTGGTTGGGGGCGGTCTGGCGGAGGGTGGTGGTGTAGAAGGTGTTGTAGAGGCCCATCCGCTGGTTGGAGCCGTTGGCGTAGGCGTAGCCGGCGGAGTGGTAGGCGCGGCCGGCGGTGACGTGGGCGTAGTTGCTGGCGGTGACGCAGGTCGGGGTGGGGGTCGGGCTCGCGGTCGGGGTGGGTGACGCGGTGGGGCTGGGCGAGGCGGTCGGGGTCGGCGTCGGGGTCGGGGTGACGCTGCCGTTGAGGCCGAAGAAGACTGCGTCGTGGTAGGTCGAGCAGATGGTGTCCAGGAAGTACGCGGCGGCGGTACCGCACTGGTCCGCGCCGGAGCCCGGGTCGACCGGGGTGCCGTGGCCCATGCCGGAGACCCGGTGTACGCGGACCACGTCGTTGCCGTACACCTCGACGCTGGTGCCGGCCGGCAGTTGCCGGGTGCTGGTGGGCGTCTGCGAGACACCGAGCACGTTCGTCCACTGGTCGCGCGACTCGGTGGCGTTCGCCGTCGCCACGGTGTAGTCGCTGGTGCCGTGCCAGATGGCCACCTTCGGGCGGGCACCGGAGTAGCCGGGGTGGGCGTTGCGGACCAGGTCACCCCACTGCGCCGGGGTCTTGTCCACGCCGGGGCTCATGCAGGAGAAGGCGTTGACCATGCTGGTCGCGCAGCGGTGCGGCAGCCCGGCGATGATCGAGCCACCGGCGAAGACGTCCGGGTAGGTCGCGAGCATGGTGGCGCTCATCGCCCCACCGCCCGACAGCCCGCTGACGTAGACCCGGTTGGCGGCCGTGCCGTACGTCGACCGCGCGTGGTCGACCATCTGCTTGATGGACAGCGCCTCACCCTGCCCCCGGGTCGTGTCGCCGGTCTCGAACCAGTTGAAACAGGAGCTGGAGTTGTTGGCCGAGCGCTGCTCGGGCACGATCAGCGCGAATCGCCACTGGTCGGCGTACTTCTGCCAGCCGGAGTTGGTGAAGTAGCCGCTGGCGTTCTGGGCGCAGCCGTGCAGCAGCACCACGGCCGGAGCGCCCGCGGGCAGGTTGTCCGGTCGGTACGCGTACATGGCGAGGTTGCCGGGGTTGGAGCCGAAGCCGGTGACCTGGGTCAGGGACGCAGCCTGGGCGGGAGCGGCGACGGCCACCAGCGCGGCGGCGGCCAGGACCAGCCCGGCCAGCGCACCGGCGAGCCGGGTACGGGTGCGGCGCACAAGAGCCTCCATGGTTGTGAGCTGGATCACCAATAATTGCCGCGACGTTACGCACCTGTGTCGCGCCGATGACATGGTGGCCGTGCACACATTCGTCGATGTCCGGGTGTGGCGCGGTGGACGACGCGGACCTGCCGGGTCTGACCGGCGTGTCCCGGTGCGATTGGTAACGTCCGCTAGGTGCCCACCTCCCCGTCCGTGGCGTCCGCGCCCGCCTCACCGTCGCCCTCGCGGGTAACTCGCGACCGCCGCGTCGACCTGACAGTGGTGCTTGTCGCGCTGGCGCTCGCCGTCTGGGTGACAAGCGGGCTGTGGATCGACCCGAACGGACGGGCGATCACCGTCAACTCCAGCGACCAGGCGCTGTTCGAATGGCTGTTGGCCTTCGGCGGGCACGCGTTGACCCACGGCGAGAACCCGCTCTTCACCTATCTGATCAACGTCCCGGACGGGGTGAACCTCGCGGTCAACACCTCGATCACCGTGTACGCGGCGGCCTTCGCCCCGCTGACGTACCTGATCGGGCCGCCGGCCACCTTTCTGGTGATCCTCACCCTCAACCTGGCCGCCACCGCCGTCGCCTGGTACTGGCTGCTCTCCCGGCACCTGGTCCGCAGCCCCCTCGCCGCCGCGGTGGGCGGGCTGTTCATCGGCTTCTCCCCCGGGATGGTCTCGC
Organism: Verrucosispora sp. CNZ293; assembly: GCF_002754655.1. Taxonomy (NCBI): domain Bacteria; kingdom Bacillati; phylum Actinomycetota; class Actinomycetes; order Micromonosporales; family Micromonosporaceae; genus Micromonospora; species Verrucosispora sp. CNZ293. The sequence continues at coordinate 6,451,700 of NZ_PEFR01000001.1, read as the reverse complement.
ACGCCAACGCCCACCTGAACTGGACTGCCGGCTGGCTGGTGCCGCTGCTGGTGTGGCGGCTGTTCGCGCTGCGCCGGCCCGGTCACTGGCTGCGCGACGGGGCGATCCTCGGCGTACTCGTCGCGGTCGCCTTCTCGATCGCCGCCGAGGGACTCTTCTTCACCGCGCTGGCGCTCGGGCTCTTCGTCGCCGTCTGGGCGCTGCACCCGGCCAACCGGGTCGAGGCCCGCGCCGTACTGCCCTCGTTCCTGCGCGGCCTGGCGGTGACCGCTGTGGTCGCCGGGGTGCTGCTGGCATACCCGCTGTGGCTGCACTTCGCCGGGCCGCAGCGGTTCCACGGCACCGGCTTCGACGCGGTCATCCACTCCGAGGACATCGCGGCGTACGCCGCCTACCCGCGCCGTTCGCTGGCGGGCGAGGCCGGTTTCGGCACCTCGCTGGCGCCGAACCCCACCGAGGAGAACTCGTTCTTCGGGTTGCCGTTGCTGGTACTCGCCGTCGGCTGTTTCGTGCTGCTGTGGCGGGCCGGCGACGCACGCCGACGGGCGACCCTGTGGGCGCTCGGGATCGTCGCGGTGGTCTTCACCACGCTCTCCTTCGGGCCGGTGGCCAAGGTCGACGGCCGGCGCACCGACCTGCCGATGCCCTTCGACCTGCTCGGGCACCTGCCGGTGGTGAACGCCGCGCTGCCCGCCCGGTTCGCGCTCGTGGTGACGCCGGTGCTCGGCCTGCTGCTGGCGTACGCGGTCGACCAGCTGCGCCGACGCCCGCTGTCCCGCCCGGCGGCGGTGGCCTGGACTGTCGCCTTCGCGGTGGCCCTGGTGCCGCTGTTCCCCACCCCGCTGCTGACAAGCGAACGGGAACCTATCCCGCGCTTCATCACCTCCGGCGCCTGGCGGGACCACGTCTCCCCGGGCGGGGTGCTGACCCCGGCGCCGCTGGCCCTGGACGTCTACCCCGACGGGCAGCGCTGGCAGGCGTACGCGTTGGCGAACCGGCAGGGCGAGTTCGCCATCCCGTCCGGGTTCTTCCTCGGCCCCGGCGGTCCCGACGACCGGGGACGCATCGGTCCGGTGCCCCGCCCGTTCGGCGCGCTGCTCGACCAGGCCGCCCGCACCGGCCTGCCGCCGATCGTCACCGAGGGGACCCGCGAGGAGGTCCGGGCCGACCTGGAGCACTGGCGGATCGAGACGGTGGTGCTCGCCGACGAGGTGCACGGCGCCAAGTGGCCGGTCGACGAGGAGGCCATCCGCCGTACCCTGGTCCTGCTCTTCGGTGAGCCGCAACGGGTCGAGGACGTCTGGGTGTGGCGGGTCGGGGAGTGAGCCGCCGAGGGTCGGGCGGCGTCACCGGCGGTGAGCCGACTCACCACTGGTGACCAGCGGGTACGGGTCTAGGCTGGACGGGTGACCGTGACGACCTCCGGCCTGACGGCCGTACGCGCCGGTGTCCTCGACTACGCCGCCGCCTGGGACGAACAGCGCCGGTTGCACGAGGCGGTGGTCGCCGGCGGGCAGGGCGACACCGTGCTGCTGCTGGAGCATCCGAGCGTCTACACCGCAGGCAAGCGCACCGAGCCGTGGGACCGTCCGGTCGATGGCACTCCGGTGATCGACGTGGACCGGGGCGGCAAGATCACCTGGCACGGCCCGGGCCAGTTGGTGGGTTACCCGATCGTGCGCCTGCCCGACCCGGTCGACGTGGTCGCGTACGTGCGCCGGGTCGAGCAGTTGCTTATCGACGTCTGCGCCGAGTTCGGCCTGACCGCCGGCCGGGTGGAGGGACGCAGCGGGGTCTGGGTGCCGGCCGACGACCGGGGTCCGGAGCGCAAGGTCGCCGCGATCGGCATCCGGGTCGCCCGGGGTGTCACCCTGCACGGCTTCTCGATCAACTGTGACTGCGACCTGGCGTTCTTCGACCGGATCGTGCCGTGCGGCATCCGCGACGCCGGCGTCACCTCCCTCACCGCCGAACTGGGCCGCCCCATCACCGTCACCGACGTCCTCCCCGCAGTCGAACGCCACCTCCCCACCCTCCACCCCACCCCTAACCCTCCCCCACCCACCCCCACCCCCCACCCCCACCCCCCACCCACGCCCCCTGCCGGGACGCCGCCCACTCGGTTGATCATGAAGTTGTTGTCACGCCACGCCGGCATCGGCGACAACAACCTCATGATCGACGGCCGAGATCGATCGGCTTGCGTGGGTGGGTAGGTGGAGGGTTGTCAGGGGGTTAGGCGGTGGAGGTCGCGGGGGAAGGCGGTCACCTGACGGATGTTGGGGGCGTGGGTCAGGCGGGCGACGAGGCGTTCCAGGCCGATGGCGAAGCCGCCGTGCGGGGGCATGCCGTGGCGGAATGCGTCGACGTAGCCCGCGTACGGCTCGACCGGCTCGCCCCGGGCGGCCAGCGCGGCAAGGTAGTCGGCGTGCCGGTGCAGGCGCTGCCCGCCGGTGACCAGTTCCAGCCCACGGAACAGCAGGTCGAAGCCGTTGGAGTAGCCCGGCCGTGCCGGGTCCGGATGGGTGTAGAAGGGCCGCTTCGCCATCGGGTACCCGGTGACGAAGAGGAACTCCGAGCCGTGCTCACGGCGGGCCCACTCGCCCAGCGCGCGTTCGTGGGCGGGTGCCAGGTCCGGTTCGTCGGCGGGTGCGCCGGCGATGCGCAGCGCGTCGCTGAAGTGCACCGCCGGGATCTGCGTCGGCACCGGTGGGGGCGTGACGCCGAGGGTGGCCAGCGCGCCGGCGGCCCGGTCGCCGACCGTGTCGAGCATCCCGGCCAGGGTGTCCCGCAGCACCGTCATCACGTCCCGGTGGTCGGTGACGAAGCCCAGCTCGACGTCGAGCGAGGTGTACTGCGCCAGGTGTCGCACGGTGTCGTGCGGCTCGGCGCGGAACACCGGCCCGACCTCGTACACCCGCTCGAAGACCCCGACCATGAGCTGCTTGTAGAACTGCGGCGACTGGGCCAGGTACGCGGGCCGACCGAACCAGTCCAGGGTGAAGACGTTCGCCCCGCTCTCGGTGGCGGAGGCGACCACCTTCGGTGTCTGGATCTCCACGAAGCGGCGGGCGTCCAGCGAGGCCCGGAAGCCGGCCACCGCCGCCGCCGAGATCCGCAACGCGGCCGACCGGGTCGGGTGGCGCAGGGCGACCGGGGCGTGGTCCAGCTGGGTCGGCAGGGTGGCGGCCAGGTCGGGTCGGTAGAGATCGAACGGCGGTGTGTCGGCGGGCGGGCCGAGCGGTCGTACCGTCGGGTCGGTCAGCTCCAACCCGCCGGGAGCCGCCGCGTTCGTGACCACGGTGGCCACCACCTCGACGACTGTCTCCTCCGGCAGCGCCTCGACCTCGGCGCGCACCGCGGGGTCGGTGACGACCACCTGCGCGAGCCCGGCGGCGTCCCGGACGATCAGGAAGGCCACCGACTTGAGCAGTCGGCGGCGGTGCACCCAGCCGGCGATCCGGACGGTACCGCCGGTGTGCCGGGTGAGCTGGTCGGACAGGATGCGTTGCATGGCTACCTCCTCGATCAATCGCAACGCGATCCCCGGGAGGTGTGGGCGAGCGGGAAACCTCGCGGTGCCACCACACCTTCGCCCCCGCCAGGGCGGGAGCCTCGTTCGTCGCCTTTTCACCGGGGCCAGCCGGGCGGGGTCTACTGGGCGCGGATGCCGGGGTGCCCCTGCTCAGCAAGGGCCGGCCGGTCCACCGTGCGCCGTTCTTCCCGCAGCTCGGGAGGGTCTTCGCGGCCCCGGTGCCAGACCGCCTCACAGCATCCGGCGGCTCTCTTCAACTGGCGGGTCGGTGCGCTACTCGGCTCCGTCGTCGCTACTCGTCGGGCACGTTAACACCCGGCCGGGCCGTCCTGTTACGTGTTTTTTCCGGCCCCGGTGTCCGGCGTCACAGGATTTCCGGGGTGACGGCCGTCGCCCGCCGTTCATCGACCGCCGCCGTCCGGCGTAGGCTCGTTTTGTGACGATCGAGCACTCCGCGCAGACGACCGGCCAGGCCGCGAGTACCGCGACGCCCGCCCCCGAGGGGCGGCGACTGCTGCGGATCGAGGCCCGCAACGCCGAGACGCCGATCGAGCGCAAACCACCGTGGATCAAGGTCAAGGCCAAGATGGGCCCGGAGTACACCCAGCTACGCGGGCTGGTCTCGCGCGAGGGGCTGCACACGGTGTGTCAGGAGGCCGGCTGCCCCAACATCTACGAATGCTGGGAGGACCGCGAGGCCACCTTCCTCATCGGCGGTGACCAGTGCACCCGCCGCTGCGACTTCTGCCAGATCGACACCGGCAAGCCGGCCGAGTTCGACGCCGACGAGCCGCGTCGGGTCGCCGAGTCGGTGGTGTCGATGGGCCTGCGGTACGCCACAATCACCGGCGTCGCCCGCGACGACCTGCCCGACGGCGGTGCCTGGCTCTACGCCGAGACGGTCCGGCAGATCCACGCTCTGCAACCCGGCTGCGGCGTCGAGTTGCTGATCCCGGACTTCAACGCGGTACCCGAGCAGCTCGCCGAGGTCTTCGGCGCCCGACCCGAGGTGCTCGCGCACAACGTGGAGACGGTCCCAAGGATCTTCAAGCGGATCCGGCCGGCCTTCCGCTACGAGCGGTCGCTGGACGTCATCCGGCAGGCCCGCGCCGACGACCTGGTCACCAAGAGCAACCTGATCCTGGGCATGGGCGAGGAGCGGGCCGAGATCTCGCAGGCACTGCGTGACCTGCACGACGCCGGCTGCGAGCTGATCACCATCACCCAGTACCTGCGCCCCTCCCCCGGCACCACCCGGTGGAACGCTGGGTCAAGCCGGAGGAGTTCGTCGAGCTGCGCGAGGAGGCCGAGGAGATCGGCTTTGCCGGCGTGATGAGCGGCCCCCTGGTCCGCTCCTCCTACCGCGCCGGCCGCCTCTACCAACAGGCCCTCGCCGCCCGCGAACCCACCCCCCTCCCCACCCGCTAGCCCTCACCCCCACCCCTCACCCCGTCGATCTTGCACTTTTGGTCGCCATTCTGCGGCTTATGCGGCATATACACCGACCAAAAGTGCAAGATCGCGTGGGGTCGGGTGGGGTCGGGTGGGGTCGGGGTCAGGGGTGGTCGGTGAGGAGGTTGAGGCGGTGGGCGATGGCGGCGGCTTCTACGCGGTTCGTCACGTCCAGCTTCGCGATGATCCGGGAGACGTGCACGCTCGCCGTCTTGGGCGAGATGAACAGTTGCTCGGCGATGCGGCTGTTGCTGTGTCCCGCCGCGACCAGGCGCAGCACCTCGCGTTCCCGCTCGGTCAGCAGATCCGCGCCGGGGCGGCCCCGGACGGCGCCACGCAGGCCCACCCGGCGGGCCAGGGTGGCCGCCCGCTCGGCGAGCCGGATCGCGCCGAGCCCGTCAGCCAGCGCCGCCGCCTCGCTCACCGCCGCGCCGACCTCGTCCCGCTCCCCCGCGCCCGCCGCCGCCTCGGCGTACCCCAGCAGCACCCGTGCCAGTTCCCCGGGCTGACCGGCGGTCCGCCAGGCCGCCACCGCCGCCTGCCAGGCGGCGAGGGGCCCGGCACCGGCCGTCGCGGTGACCTCGGCGGCGTACGCCCGCTCGGCGGGGAACCGGGCCGCGACGCCGCCGGCCAGCGTGGCGACCTGGGCGGCCATCTCCTCGTCGCCGGTGTGCCGGGCGGCCCGTGCCGTCGCGGCCAGCACCGGCCAGCCGTAGCGGGGGTAGTCGACGATCGCGGGATCGACCAGGCTCGCCTGTGCCGCCCGGACCACCTCGAACCGGTCGTCGGCCGCCAGCGCCGCCTCCAGCCGCAGCTGGTGCAGCGGCAGCCGGTTGTGCGGATGCAGGTACGGCTTGGTGAGGAAACCCAGCGCCCGGCCGACCGTCTCGTCGGCGCGGGGATGTCCCTGCGCCAACCGCAGGACGGCCCGCAGTTGCAGCCAGTGCAGCCCCGAGACGCCCGGCGGGTCGAGCCGGGCCGCCTCGGCACACACCTGGTCGGCCTCCGACCAGCGGCCCAGCGCCAGCAGCGCCTCCGCCCGGTTGGAGAGCAGGTACGCCCCGGTGGAGCGGCTGATGCCGACCCGACGAGCCTCGTTCATCCCGTCGGCGGCGGCCTGCGCCGACTCGTCGTACCGGCCCAGTTCGAAGAGCACGTCGGAGATGTGCACAAGTGCGCTGACCAGCGCCGGCACCTCTCCGGCGGCCCGGGCCAGCGCCTCACAGCGGCGTAGCTCGGCCAGCCCGAGATCCGGCGCGCCCTCCCGGCGACTGAGCACCGCGAGCTGTACCGGCAGCAGGGCGCAGTCGGTGCCGCCGGTCTGCGCCGCGGTCACCACCTCGGCGGCGATCCGGGCCGCGTCGGCATGGTCGATGCGGGCCAGATGATCGGCGAGGTCGGCGAGCAGCCGCAGCCGTTCCGGGCCGTCCGCCACCCCTGACACCAGCCGGTACGCCTCCCGCAGCTCGGTCGCGCCGTCGCTCTTGCCGAGCATGGCCAGCATCCGGCCGCGCCGGTCCAGCAGCCGTGCCGCACGCAGCGGCTGCGCCTCGGTGTCGACCTCGGCCAGCGCGGCCCGGGTCAGGGTCAGCGCACGCTTGTAGTCACCGGCGGTGGTCGCCGCGCTGAGCGTCTCCTCCAGCACCGCGAGGTGATCCATGCCGAGCCTCTCGGCCGCGTCGGGCACCAGCTCCCACAGTTCCAGCACCCGTTCCAGCAGCCGGGTCTGCTCCGCGTACGCGTACCTGTCGGCGGCGGCGCAGGCGGCCACCCGGGCGGTCACCAGGGCTCGCGGATGATCGTGGGCGGCGTGCCAGTGGTGGGCGATCTCGGCCGGGGCCCGGCCGGCGGCGACCAGCGACGGCTGGGCCTCGATGGCGGCGGCGAACCGGGCGTGCAGCCGGGCGTGCTCACCGGGCAGCAGCTCGTCGTGGACCGCCTCGCGGACCAGTGCGTGACGGAACTCGTAGTCGCCGTCCGGGTCGACGACCAGCAGCTGGGCGGCGACGGCGGCCCGCAGGGCGTCGTCCAGCTCCGCCTCGGGCAGGCCGGCGACCTCGGCGAGCAGCTGGTGGGACAGGCGGTTGCCGCCGGCGGCGGCGATCCGCAGCACCCGTTGGGCCGGCTCGGGCAGGCGGTCGACCCGGGCCAGCAGCAGATCGCGCAGCGTGTCCGGCAGCGCGGCGCAGCCGATCGGGCTGCCGGCGGCGGCCAGCTCCTCGATGAACAGGGGGTTGCCCTGGGTACGGTCGTGGATGTCGTCGACCGCCCGCGCGGCCGGCTCGGCACCGAGCAGCCCGGCGAGGACCGCCCCGGTCCCGTCCCGCTCCAGCCGGGACAGCTCGACCCGCTCGACACCCCGGGCCCGGTCCAGCTCGGCCAGGAAGGGCCGCAGCGGGTGGCCCCGGTGCAGTTCGTCGGTGCGATAGGTGCAGACCAGCAGCAGCGGGCCGGGGTGGCCCGCCCGCACCAGGAAGCCGATCAGATCGCGGGTCGACCGGTCCGCCCAGTGCAGATCCTCAATCATCACTATCAGTGGCTGGTCGGCGGCGAGCCGGCCGAACAGCTGGGCGACCAGGTCGAACAGGTAACCCCGGGGGGCGTCGGAGGGTGGTACGGCGGCGGGCGCGGTGACACCGGCCGGCCGGGCCAGCTCCGGCAGCAGGCGGGCGAACTCGCCGTCGTACCCGTCGAGGACCCCGGTCCCGTCGCGGCGCAGCACGGCCCGCAGGACCGCGGCGAACGGGGCGAACGGCAGGCCGGCCTCGCCAAGTTCGAGGCACTGCCCGACCAGCAGGCGGGCGTTGTCGCCGACGGAGCGCCCGAACTCCTCCAGCAGGCGGGTCTTGCCGACCCCGGCCTCGCCGCCGACCAGGAGGGTGACCGGCTCCCCGGCGCGGACGCGGGCGACCGCCTCGCGTAGCCGGGTCATCTCACGCTGGCGGCCGACGAGGACGGTACTGGTGGGGCGGACGGTCACGGCACCGAGCATGCCACGCCCAGCCTCGCCGCCCCGCCGGCCGTCCTGTCGGTCCCCGTCCGCCGGTTCGCCGCCGGTACCCGTCCCGGTGCCCGCAACCGTACCGGCCCGAGCGGCCGTACCGGCCCTGGCGGTCGTGCTGGTGACGGTGCCTCCGTTGGTGCCCGGGCCGGTGCTGGTGTCGCCGTCGATGGCCGTACCCGCGCCGGCCCCGGCACCTGTGCTGATGCCGGGGCGGGCGCGGCGCGGCTGGTTCTCCATCTCGGCGCTCAGTGGCGGGCCTCGTCGGTACCCGTGCGGTGATGCCTGCGGTTCAGCCAGCCGCGTGCCGAGCGGTGCGGCAGCGACCGGGCCAGCCGGTCCCGGGCGGCCTCGGCCCGCAGCTCGGCGGAGTGCGTACGGTAGAGGGTGAGCATGAGGTTGGCGTCGTGACCGAACATGTCGGGCTCCCTGCGATCGTCGTCAACTGGTGACATTGACTCTGCTCGCGAAGGTGCCGCCGGGGCATGGGCACAGTGCCTGATCTGTGCCCGCTCGCCCTCCTTACGCCGGGTCGTCAGCGGCGTAGCGGGGTCGTAAGGTACTCAGCCGGCCGCGGATCAACGGTGCGGCGGGCGACCACTAGACTCGACGCCATGGCAAAGCCCCAGGAGAAGGTCTCGTTCGGCCAGCGGCTGAAGCAGATCGGGTTGGTGTTCCGGTTCACCGCCAAGCAGGACAAGTGGTTCGCCCCCCTGGCGACCGGTGCGGTGCTGATCCCGCTCGCGCTGACCGTGGTCGCGGTCGCGCTCTGGGGCTGGCTCTGGTTGCCGCTGGGCATCCTGTTCGCCCTGCTCTGCCTGTTGATCGTGCTCAACCTCCGGTCGAACCGGGCGATGATGAACGCGGCCGAGGGGCAGCCGGGCGCCGCCGCGCAGATCATGGAGAACATGCGCGGTGACTGGCGGGTCTCCCCGGCGGTCAGCTCGACCACCCAGATGGACATGGTGCACCTGGTCATCGGCCGGCCCGGCGTGATCCTGCTGGCCGAGGGCAACCCGCAGCGGGTCCGCGGGCTGCTCGGCCAGGAGAAGCGTCGGCTCGCCAAGGTGATCGGCAACGCCCCGCTCTACGACTACGTCATCGGGCAGGACGAGGGCGAGCTGCCGATCCGTAAGTTGCGGATGACGCTGATGCGACTGCCCCGCAACCTCAGCGGCAAGGACGTCAACTCCCTGGACAAGCGGCTCAAGGCGCTTACCGCCCGCCCGCAGATGCCCAAGGGGGCCATCCCCAAGAACCTGCGCCCGCCGCGCGGCGCGTTCCGCCAGTCGCGCGGTCGCTGACCAGCAGCCCTGTTCCACCGCGGACCCGCACCCCCGCGCGACCGCCGATCAGCACCCCTGATCGCCGATGCGCGGGGGTGATGCGTTTCGCGGGTCCGCGCGAGCGTGCGAGCGGGACCGATCAGCGCTGCGCGGGGGTGACGACGGAGCCGCTGAGGCGGTCGTGCAGGCCGCGCCGGTGCTGGTCCATCAGCAGGGCGGGGACGACCAGGGCCAGCAGCACCCCACGCAGCAGTGCCCGGAGCAGACCGATCCGACCGCCGTCGGTCCAGTCGACGCAGCGGATCCGGGTCAGGTACATGCCGGGGGTCTGGGCGAACAGGCCCAGGAAGACGCCGTACAGCAGGATCAGCACCAGCACGGGTGCCCAGGCGTCCCGGGTCGGGCTGGCGAACAGCCCCGAGGCGAGCAGGCAGAGAATCCAGTCGATGACCAGGGCCCCGAACCGGCGACCCAGGTCGGCCGGGACGAAGTCGGGGTCCGTAGCGGGGGGTGGCGCGGGACGCGGCTGGGTGGTCACCCGCACGAGCCTAGTCAGCGGCGGAACCGAACCGGTGCAGGCCCGAGGCCCGGCGGGAAGCGGGCGCGTACCGGAAGCGGAAGCTGGCGCCGGACGGAGCCGGACCCGGCCGTCGGGGCCGACCGGAACGAACGCCGGGCCGATCGGAACGGGCGTCGGGCCGGCCGACGCGTGGTGCCAAAAAGGACCAATCTCATCAAGTTTCACTACACTGGCACAGCCGGACCCGTTCCTCGGGTTTGAGGTGTCCGGGACAGGCACCGGGGTGACCCAACGCGAGGGACGTAACACGGCAGAAACACTGGAGACATGGCCGGGCAACCGCACGGCCATAGCGTCGCCAGGAGCCTAGCTACCCGTGGACGTGCCAGGAGGACGAGTGTTCGCCAATCCCGAGGAACTCCTGCGTTACCTCAAGAACGAGGACGTGAAGTTCGTCGACGTTCGTTTCTGTGACCTGCCCGGCGTCATGCAGCACTTCAACCTGCCGGTGGAGTCCGTCGACGACGACTTCTTCACCAACGGTCTCGCTTTCGACGGGTCGTCGATCCGCGGCTTCCAGGCGATCCACGAGTCGGACATGCTCCTGCTCCCGGACGTCGCCACCGCCTTCATCGACCCGTTCCGCGCGCAGAAGACCCTCGCGCTGAACTTCTTCATCCACGACCCGTTCACCCGCGAGGCGTACTCGCGTGACCCGCGCAACGTGGCGAAGAAGGCCGAGGCGTACCTCGCCGCCAGCGGTATCGCCGACACCGCCTACTTCGGTCCGGAGGCGGAGTTCTACATCTTCGACTCGATCCGCCACGAGACCTCCGCGCACCAGGCGTACTACTACATCGACTCGATCGAGGGCGCCTGGAACACCGGTCGTGAGGAGGAGGGCGGCAACCGCGGTTACAAGACCGCGTACAAGGGCGGTTACTTCCCGGTGCCGCCGGTCGACCACTACGCCGACCTGCGCGACCAGATCGTCCGCCGGCTCATCGACACCGGCTTCACCGTGGAGCGCTCGCACCACGAGGTCGGCACCGCCGGCCAGGCGGAGATCAACTACAAGTTCTCCACCCTGCTGCACGCCGGTGACCAGCTCCAGCTCTTCAAGTACATCGTGAAGAACACCGCCTGGGCCGCCGGCAAGACCGCCACCTTCATGCCGAAGCCGCTCTTCGGTGACAACGGTTCCGGCATGCACACCCACCAGAGCCTCTGGCTGGGCGGCGAGCCGCTGTTCTACGACGAGACCGGGTACGCCGGCCTGTCCGACATGGCCCGCTGGTACATCGGCGGCCTGCTGCACCACGCCCCGTCGCTGCTGGCCTTCACCAACCCGACCGTCAACTCGTACCGCCGCCTGGTGCCCGGTTACGAGGCGCCGGTCAACCTGGTCTACTCGCAGCGCAACCGCTCCGCCTGCACCCGCATCCCGGTCACCGGCAGCAACGCCAAGGCCAAGCGGGTCGAGTTCCGGGTGCCGGACCCGTCGGCGAACGTCTACCTCGCCTTCTCGGCGATGCTGATGGCCGGTCTGGACGGCATCAAGAGCAAGATCGAGCCGCCGGCGCCGATCGACAAGGACCTCTACGACCTCCCGCCGGAGGAGTGGGGCGACGTCAAGCAGGTGCCGGGCTCGCTGCCGGCCGTGCTCGACTCGCTCGAGGCCGACCACGACTACCTGCTCGACGGTGGTGTCTTCACCCCCGACCTGATCTCCACCTGGATCGACTGGAAGCGGGCCAACGAGGTCGACCCGGTGCGTCTGCGCCCGACCCCGCACGAGTTCGCGATGTACTTCGACTGCTGAGTCCCACTCAGCGCCATCCGGGCCGGCTCCGCACTTCGCGGAGCCGGCCCGTGGCATGTCGGCCCCCGCAATACCTTCGCGTCCGATATATTGCTCGGGTGGACACTCCGCTACGCGAGCCAACCTTCCTCATCCTGACCGCACTCGCCCGCGAGCCGACGCACGGCTACGCGATCATCGGCGAGGTCGCGACCCTCTCCGAGGGGCGACTGTCGCTGCGCCCCGGCACCCTCTACGGCGCGTTGGACCGGCTCACCGACGCCGGCCTGGTCGAACTCGACCGGGAGGAGACCGTCGACGGGCGGCTGCGCCGCTACTACCGCCTCTCCCCCACCGGTGACGCGACGCTCGCCGCCGAGACCGAACGCCTGCGCCGCAACGTCGAGGCCGCCACCGCCCGGCTCCGCGCCCGCTCGGTGCAGCCGCTCGCACCGCGTACCGCCGGAGGTCTGGCATGAGCGAGCGTCAGCGAGCGAATCATCAACGCGGTGCGCTGGTGCCCCAGGCCGGCACGCAGCGAAGCGGAGGGCCGGCATGAGCACGCTTGAGCGTCGATACCGGCACCTGCTGCGGGCGTACCCGACGGACTATCGCCACGACCGGGGCGACGAGATCGTCGGGACGTACCTCGACCTGGCGGACCCGCGACGGCGCTGGCCCTCGCTCGCGGACGCCGCCGACCTCGTGCGTGGCGGCCTCCGCCAGCGGCTGCGGGCCGCCGGCGCCACCGACCTGGCCCCCGGGGTACGCCTTGCGGCGCTGCTCGCGCTGACCACCGCCGCCTTCCTGGCCGGCTTCTGGACGCTCGTCGAGCAGAACCAACCGCCCGCCGAGGCGGGCGTGCTGGTGTTCGGCCCGTTCACGTCGACAGGCATCGTCGCGTGGCTGGCGTGGCTGGTCGTGGCGGTCCTCGTGCTCGTCGCACCGGGCCGGGCCACCCGGGTGGCCGTCGCCGCAGCGGTGCTGGCCACCGTGGCGGTTCTCCTGGTGAGCCCGATCGCCGGGCTTCCCCGGCCGCCGCTGTTGGTGCTGGTGCCACAGATCGCCCTCGGCGTGCTGGCGCTCGCCGTCGACGGTCACCTGCCGCTGCCGGCTCGGGCCCTGCCGATCGCGGCAGCGGTGGGTGGCGGCGCATTCGTCGCCGGGGCCGGCAACAAGCTCTACTGGGGCTCGTACCGGTGGACCTCCGAACTGCTGCTGCCGGCCGCCGGGGCGGTGCTGTTGGGGGTCGGGCTGCTGCTCGCGGTCGGGTTGGCCATGCGTCGGGACTGGCGGGGTGGCTGGGCGGTGATCGCCCTGCTCACCCCGGTCGGCCTGCTCAGCGTGCACATCCTGGCCGGGGCGGTGGACGGCCTCAACGGCGCACCGCGTCCGACCTACCCGACCCTTGTCGGTGCGGCGCTCACCGTCGGGCTGCTCGGGCCGGCCGTGCTGCCGGCCGCCGTGGCCCTGCGACGTCGCCTCGGCGGCAGCCCTGGCGAGCCCTGCCCCACCTGCGGCACCCGCCGCTGACCGCACCCCTGTCGCGCCGGGCCCAGGCCGCCAAGGACGACATGCCCGGGCTACACCGCACCCTTGCGGTCACACCTCTCGGACACGCCGCCCACGATCGTGGCGTGTCCGAGAGGTGTGACAGTTCCGGTGCTGTCGCAGCGGCGTGTCGGGCACCTTTGCTGCCACGGTTCGGGCGTGTGCCAGCGCGGATCCGGGATCAGTGGGGTGGGGACGTTCTCGGTGGGCGGTGGGCGGACAGGGATCGGATGACTACGGCGAGGACCAGGATCGTCATCGCGATCGCGCCCGGGGCCTTGGTCAGCCGAGCCAGGCTGGTGCCGTCCGGCAGGGCGAGAAACGAGGCGAGCGCACACGGCAGCGCGAACCACCCGGTCCGGCTACCCGCCACCGCGAGCAGCGCCAGCGGCCAGGTGGCGTACCAGGGATGAAACACCGGCGCGAGCACCACAGTCGCCCCCAACGCCACCCCCGCACCCCCCAACACCACCCCACCCCCACCTCCACCCCCAGCCGAGGCCTCGTTGATCATGAAGTTATTGCCCGGGCAAGCGCTTGCCCATGGCAATAACTTCATGATCAACGAGGCTGAGTGGGGGTGGGGGTGGGGGGTGGAGAGGGTGTGGGACCAGAGGAGGGGGAGGAAGGCTGCCAGTAGGAGGAGTCCGGCGATGCGGGTTACCGGGACCGCGTCGGGTTGCCGGCCGAGCAGCTCACCGACGTAGTCGACGAGCATGCCGACGGCTGTCGACGGCGAGGTCCACTGCACGGTGTCGCCGCTGCGGCCCAGCCCACCGAGCCAGCCGAGCCCGAGACCGGTCAGCAGTGAGGGGCCCAGCAGCCCGCCGAAGGCCCCGACAGCCAGCAGGCCACCGTCGCGCAGCAGCGCCCGCGCGACGGGCCGCCCCCGCACGGCGGCCAGCGCCGCGAACGGCAACACGACCACGGCGGTGGCCTTCACCGACACCGCCAGCCCGAACAGCATCCCGGCCACCAGCAGCACCCGGACCCCACCTGGCGAGCCCAGCCGCCCCGGACGGTGGACCAGCAGCAGCAGGGCGGGCAGGAGCAAGCCGAGCATCACCGCGTCGTTGTGTGCCCCGGCCACCAGGTGCACCCCGACCAGCGGGCAGGCCAGCAGCAGCCAGGTCGCCCGCCGGGGCGGGACGCCGGCTGCCCGAGCCAGGCCGGGCAGGCAGGCCGCTGCCGCCAGCACGCCCGCGAGGGCCAGCACCCGCAGCAGTACCAGGGTGCCGACCAGTCCGCCGCCGAGCACCACTGTCAGCGCGGCGAGCAGCACGAAGAGCGGCCCGTACGGTGCCGGGGTGTCCCGCCAGACCGGCGCGACCGCCTCGACCCAGGGGCATCCGGCCGCGGCCACCCCGGTGACGTACGGATCACCACCGTCGGCGTAGATCCAACCCTGGCAGGCGTACGAGTAGACGTCCCGGCTACCCAGCGGGGCGGTCACCAGCAGCGGCAGCGTCCACCACCCGACTGTCACGTACGCCCACCTGGTCGACGGGGCACCGGCGCGCAACGCCCACCAGGAGCCGACCATGGCGACCGTGCCGAGCAGCCACAACGTGACGGTCAGCGGGCCGCCATCGGGGGCGGTGATGGGCTCGGGCAGGGCACCGCCGAGATATCCGGCGACCGCCAGCAGCAGCGCCCCGACCAGTCCGGCGTACCGGGCCAGTGAGTCGCGAGGGCCCGCAGGCCGGGCATCGCCGAGCCCCGGATCGCTGCGGGCGCCGGACGCGGAGCGGGGACCGAGGTGGGAACGGGCGCCGGGATCGGTCACCGGCCGTACCTCTCCTCCAGTGCGGTGTCCAGGGACGCCCCGCCGGAACTGGCCTACTCGACAGGCACCGGTTGCCGGGCCGCCGTCCGGGCCTCCTTCGCCGACCGTACCAAGCGGACCGTCACCACGATCACGAACAGCGTCATCAGCGGCGCACCCACCGTCTTGGTGTACCGGGGCAGCCCGGTGCCGTCGGCCAGCACCAGGAACGCGGCGTAGACGGTCACCGCGCTGAACCACCAGGTGCGCTGCGCGGTGGCGGCGAGCAGCGCCAGCGGCCAGAACCAGTACCAGGGGTGGAACAGCGGGGCGAGCGCCACCGTCGCGGTCAACGCCAGCGCGGCGTGCCAGAGCGGTTCGCGGTGGCGGGCCCGGAACCACAGCCACACCAGCACTGCCGCCAGCACCAGCACCGCGATGGCCCGGGTCACCGGCAGCGCGTCGATGTGCTGGCCGAACGGCAGCGCCAGGTAGTTGACGGTCTGCCCGACGGCGGTCGGCGGAGAGGTCCAGGCGACCACCTCGTTGCCGTGCGACAGGCCGGTGATCCAGCCGAGGTCCAGCCCGGCGGCGAGGGTCACCCCGAACAGCGTGGCCACGGTTCCGCCGACCACAGGCGTGCCGTGGCGCAGCAGCGCGCGCAGCGAGAAGCCGCCGGTGATCGCGGCGAGCGCCGCGAACGGCACCACCACCAGCGCGGTCACCTTGATGCCGGCGGCCAGGCCGAGCACGACGCCGCCGGCCAGCAGCGGCCAGGGCCGCCCCGGGCGGCTGACCACCACGGCCAGCCCGGCCACCAGCAGCCCGACCATCAACGCGTCGTTGTGCACGCCGGAGATCAGGTGCACCCCGACCAGCGGGCTGGCCAGGGCGAGCCAGAGGGCGCGCTCGACAGGTACGCCGCAACGGCGGGCCAGCACCGGCAGGCTGGCCGCGGTCAGCACCACACCTGCCACGGCGAGTACCCGGAACAGCGCGATGCTGCCGATCAGGGAACCTGTCGCGGCGACGACCGCGCCGGAGAGCACCACGAACAGCGGGCCGTACGGCGCGGGAGTGTCCCGCCAGATGTACGACATGGTGTCCAGCCACGGACAGGGCAGCGTGGAGACGCCGTACTCGTACGGGCTGATGCCGTTGGCGTAGCTCGCCCCCTGGCAGGCGTACGCGTAGGCGTCCCGGCTGCCCAGCGGCGGGGTGAACAGGAACGGCAGCACCCACAGCCCGGCGGTGACCAGGGCCCATCGGACCGACGGCACCCGGTCCCGCAGCGTCCACCAGGCCACCACCATGGCCGCGGTGCCGAACAACCACAGCCCGATGATCAGCGGACCGTTCGGCCCCAGCCAGATCTTGACCGGGTTGGGTCGCAGGTCCCCGTCGGGCAGGGCGCCCCCGAGGAACGCCGCCACGGAGAGCATGATCGATCCGGCCAGTCCGGTCCAGCGAACGAGGTGATGGGGCACGTCCGCCATGCTGCCAGTACCGTGCGCGCGGTCCGGAGGTGGGCATCATCAGCGGCCGGCATCAGCCGGCCGGACAGCGCCAGACCGGCCCAACCCCACCGGACAGCTGGGCAGTGCCGGGCCGGGCCTCAGCCGGACGGGCAGTGGCCGGTCGGCCGCAGGCTGCTGGTGATCTCGAAGGTGCCGGCAGTTCGGGCCCGAACCGTGGCCCACCCGTCCGCGCCGGGGCTCAGGCAGCCCGCTCCGGCCGCCAGCGACAGCCAGCGGGACCACCGGACCCGGACCAGCACGTCGGCCGGAGTGTCGATGGTGAATCGGACACCAGCGTCGTCGGACCCGACGAGCCGAGCCGGACCGGAGACAAGCGGTTCCGGGTCGAGCACCTGGTACAGCCGCCACTGCCCGGGGCGACCGACCTCCCGCAGGTACGGCTGGCCGGCCAGGATGAGCGTCGCCTCGGCCTGGCCGTACCGGTCCAGCGCCGCGTCCGGCGCGACGGCGACGTAGCTGACGGCGTTCCGGCGCAGCCACTCGCCGTACCGGTCGGCGTCGAGGCTGCCGTCGTAGAAGAGGGCGTTGCGTCCCACGTCGGCCTGCCGCTCCCAACCCCGGGCCAGGGGCACGACGGCGGCCACGAACGCGCTCTCCCAGTGATCCCGCAGCGGCACCACCTCGATCCGCCCCACAGGTGCCCGCCGTGCCAGCTCGTCGAGCAACGGTTCGTGGAAGGCGGCGTACGCCGGTGCCGAGCCACGGCGGACGATGTCGTTCGTCATCACCGGGGACTGCCACCAGAACAGCGCGACGAGCAGCACGGCCATCCATCGTCGGCCGAGCCCGACGTAGGCCGCGACGAGCGGCAGGGCGAAGAGCATCGGCAGGCGCAACGCGTTCGAGCCGACCGGGCTGGGCAGGTAGTAGGCCGCGATGAGGAGCGACACGGTGAGCGCGGCACCGACCCGCAGGGCCCGGACCGGCACGAGCGCGAGCACCACCACGGCCAGGGCGAGGTTGATCCGCAGTGATTCGGCGCTGAACGGCTGCCAGCCACCGTTGCCGAAGAGCACCGCCATCGGCGCCACCGTCACCAGCGGCGCCAGGCAGAGCACCAGGGCGGCGGCGCCGGGTCGCCGGTGCCGCCGGATGTCGAGGATCAGGAGGGTGCCGCCGGCGACACCGAGGAAGAGGCCGGCCACCGGGCTGGCGGCCGTCGCCAGCACCGCCGCCGCACCGGCCGCCGACAGCCGCCACCAGCGCGCCCCTCGGGGCACGGCGACGGCGCAGAGCGCGAGCAGCGCCCACATCAGGCCGACGGCGAAGGTGATCCGGCCACTGGCCAGGTTCCCGACCAGGACGACCGCGCCCAGCAGACCGCCGAGCAGTGGGCGGCGGGCGCCGGTAAGCGTCAGCAGCCAGGCCAGTGCCACGGCGGAGACGACAGCGGCGACCGCACCGACCGTACGCACCCCGATCAGCGCGCCGAGCGTCTGCGTGTAGAGGCTGTAGCCGAACTGGTTGACCCCGCCGTACCAGGAGAAGTCCAGCGGGGCGAGACCGTTGCGCTCAGCGAAACCCGCGCGGGCCACCTGCGCCGAGAGATCGGTGCCCATGGGCGGGGCCAGCAGGAACGCGACAGCCAGCAGCAGCGACACCACGAGCGCACCGAGGACGGGGTGGGCCGACCCCGATGCCCCGTTACCTGGCGCAGGGTCGGCGGCCCGCCCGTCCGGGACGGCAGCGTGGCTCGATGTCGGCACCGAGCAGTCCTACCACGGTCGGTGACCGGCAGTGGTGGCGGGTGGCCGCGCTACATCTCCAGCACGCGTTCGGTGGCGGCGCGGGAGCGACGGCCGGTGCGCAGGTACTCGTCGAGGAACTCGCCCGGGTCCTCGTGGCCGAGCAGCCGGACCACGCCGGCAAGTTCCACGCCGTGCCGGGGCAACTGGTCGCCGGCACGGCCCCGGACCAGCATCAGCGCGTTGCGGACCTGCGCGGCGAGCGTCCAGCCGGCGGTCATCGCCTCGGCGTCCGCCGGATCGACGAGGCCCGCGTCCCGAGCGGCGGCGAGGGCGTCGAGGGTACGCGTGCCGCGCAGTCGCGGGTACGCGCCCGCGTGTCGGAGCTGGAGCAGTTGCACCGCCCACTCGACGTCGGCCAGGCCGCCCCGGCCCAGTTTGGTGTGGGTGGCCGGGTCGGCGCCACGCGGCAGCCGCTCGGTCTCCACCCGCACCTTGATCCGGCGGATCTCGATGATCTGTTCCCGGGTCAGTCCGTCGGCCGGGTACCGGATCGGGTCGATCATCTGCTCGAAGCGGGTGCCCAGCTCGGCGTCGCCGCAGACGCAGCGGGCGCGCAGCAGCGCCTGTGCCTCCCACACCCGCGACCAGCGGGCGTAGTACTGCTGGTAGGCGGCGAGGCTGCGGACCAGCGGCCCCTGCCGACCCTCGGGACGCAGGTCGGCGTCGACGCCGAGCGGCGGATCCGGTGCCGGCATGCCGAGCAGCCGCCGCAGTTCCTCGGCGATGGCGTGCGCGGCGGCGCTCGCCGCGCTCTCGCTGACCCCCTCCGGAGGTTCGTAGACGAAGAGCACGTCGGCGTCGGAGAGGTAGTTCGACTCGTATCCGCCGAGCCGGCCCACCCCGATCACCGCGAACGTGAGTCCCGGCAGGTCCGGCTGGGCGGCCCGGGCGGTCCGCAGCGCGGCGGCGAGGGTCGCGTCGGTGACGTCGGAGAGCGCCGTGCCGACAGCTGTGACGTCGGCCAGGGCGGGCGTCGTTCGGCCGCCGTCGGGGCGGGCCGGGGCGATCGAACCGGCCCGGCTGAGCACGTCGGCGCAGGCGAGGCGGAGCAGTTCCCGGCGGCGCAGCGCGCGTACCGCCCGGGTCGCCTCGACCGGGTCGCTGTGGCGGGCCGCGGCGGCGGTGAGACCGTCGACGAGCACCTCGCGTGGCCGTGGGCTCAGCTCGCTCTCCTCGGCGAGCAGGCGCAGCGCCTCCGGCTCCCGGGTCAGCAGGTCCGCGACGTACCGGGAGGAGGAGAGCACCCGGGCCAACCGGCGGGCCACCGGCCCGGAGTCGCGCAGTAGCCGCAGGTACCAGGGGGTGCTGCCGAGGGAGTCGGAGACCTGGCGGTAGTTGAGCAGGCCCCGGTCCGGCTCGGGCGCGTCGGCGAACTCGCTGAGCAGCACCGGCAGCAGGGTGCGCTGGATGGCGGCGGTGCGGCTCACCCCGCCGGTGAGGGCCTGGAGGTGACGCAGCGCCCCGGCCGGGTCGGCGAAGCCGAGGATCTCCAGCCGGTTGCGGGCCGCCTGCGGGGTCAGCCGCAGCCCGTCGGCCGGTACCCGGGCGACCGACTCCAGCAGCGGCCGGTAGAGCAGCTTGGCGTGCAGTCGGCGTACCTCTGAGGCGTGGGTGACCCACTCGGCGCGGAACTCCTCGACGGCGCTGCGACCGGGCGTGGCGGTGTAGCCGAGCGCGGCGGCGAGCCAGCGCAACGCGCCCGGCTCGGTCGGTACCGTGTGCGTCCGACGGAGGCCCTGAAGTTGCAGCCGGTGCTCGACGCTGCGCAGGAAGCGGTAGCCGCGCAGCAACGCCTCGCCGTCGGCCCGGCCGACGTAGCCGCCGGTGACCAGCGCGCGCAGGGCGGGGATGGTGCCGGGTGGCCGCAACGTCTCGTCGCCCCGGCCGTGCACCAGTTGCAGCAGCTGCACCGCGAACTCGATGTCGCGCAGCCCGCCGGGACCGCGTTTGATCTCGCGTTCCAGCTCCTTCGGCGGGATGTGGTCAATGATCTTGCGCCGCATCGCCCGGACGTCCTCGACCGCCTCGGGACGCTCGGCGGCCTGCCAGAGCAGCGGCGCCAGCGCGTCGATCCACTCCTGGCCGAGCGCCAGGTCACCGGCGGCCGGGCGGGCCTTGAGCAACGCCTGGAACTCCCAGGTCCGGGCCCAACGCCGGTAGTAGGCCAGGTGGCTGGCGAGGGTCCGCACCAGCGGCCCCCGGGTGCCCTCCGGGCGCAGGGCCGCGTCGACCGGCCAGGCGACCAGGCCACAGATGTGGATCAGCCGGGTGGCCACGGTGGTGGCGATGGTCAGGTCGTCGTCCTCGGCCGCCACGAAGATCACGTCGACGTCGGAGACGTAGTTCAGCTCGCCGCCGCCGCACTTGCCCATCGCGACCACGGCCAGGCGCGGTTCCCGGGTGCCCTCGGGCAGCTCCGTCACGGCGATCTGGTAGGCGGCCGACAGGGTGGCGTCGGCAAGCGCCGAGAGCGCGGCCATCGTCTGTTCCAGGCCGCGTCCGCCGGTCAGGTCGGCCGCCGCGACCCGCAGCAGCGCCAGCCGGTACGCCCGCCGCAGCACCGCTACCGGGTTGCCCGCGCCGGAGAGGTCGAGCCGGCCGTCGGCGGTCGGGGCGAGGCCGTCCGATTCGGTACGCAGCACCGGCCACTGGTCGGGGTTGGCCACCAGGTGATCGCCGAGCGCCGAGGAGGCACCCAGCACGGCGAGCAGCCGGCGACGCAGACCCGGATCGTCGTGCAGCGCGGCGAGCAGCAACGAGCCCGCGCCGATGCCGCCGGCCGCACCGCTGTCGGCAGCGTCCTCGCCCGGGGTGGCATCGGCGGGGGTGGCCGTGTGGCGACCGGGCCCGGTGCCCCGCTGCCGCACCGCTGCGCCCGTGCCGTTCGGCGCCGTTGTCGCACGGTGCTCCGCCTCGACCAGGCGATGCAGCTGGCGCAGCGCCAGATCCGGGTCGGCGGCCCGGGACAGCGCGGTGAGCAGCTCCTGGGCCTGCTCGCCTGTCGGTTCCTGCGTCCGTGGCCGCCACAGGTCGAGCCCGTCCGGCCCGAGCAGGTCGGCGGCGCGGGCCCGCGCGTCGTCGTCGGTGACGCCGAAGCCGTAGCGGGCGAGCCGGCCCGTGGCGCTTGTCGGCCGGCCCATCAGTGCCCGAGCAGGGGCAGGCTACGACGCGACCCGTCGTCCAGCTCGCCGAGGGCGAGCGCGGCGAACCGCGCCGCGAACGGCTGCCAGACCTCCTCGACATCGACCATCACCGCGTCGCAGGCGGAGATCACCAGCTGCGGGTCGTAACCCAGCTCGGCCAGCAGCACCGAGTCGGTGGCCCAGTCGGCGATCATCGCGGTGTCGCACTCGATGTGGAACTGCAACCCCCAGGCCCGGTCACCGAGGCGGAACGCCTGGTGCGGATAGCGGGTGGAGGCGGCCAGCAGGGTGGCACCGACCGGCAACTCGGTGATCTCGTCGGCGTGCCACTGCAACACGTCGGGGATCAGCGGAACGTACCGGAAGAGCGGATCGGACTCGGCCGCGTCGCGCTTGCCGACCACGGCAGGCCCGACCTCCGGCCCGGACGGGCTGCGGACCACGGTGCCGGCATGGGCGGTGGCCAGCAACTGCGCGCCGAGGCAGACACCCAGGGTCGGCAGGCGGTGCCGCACCGCCTTGCGGAGCAGCTTCTCCACGGCCGGGAACCAGGACGCCCCCGGCGCGCCGTCGGTGAGCGGGTAGGCCTGCTGGTCGCCGCCGAGCACGACCAGGGCGACGTACCCGTCCAGGTCGGCGGGGAGGGCGTCGCCCGCGTGCGGGCGCACCACCGACAGCTCCAGCCCGGCTTCGGTAAGCCACTCCCCCAGCCGGCGCGGGTCGTCGGTCGGGTCGTTCTCGATCACCAACGCGGTTGCCACATCGTCGAGGCTATCCGGTCTCGCCGATCCGATCAGCGCGAGGGATCGGTGCGCTGTCCCGCGCGTCGGCGCGGTCCCGGGCGATCCGGTGAACCCTTCCCGGCCAGCGCAGTAGGCTCTGCCGCTGTGTCCGACCGCAGCGCGCCCGACGACGTCGTACGC
Source organism: Verrucosispora sp. CNZ293 (assembly GCF_002754655.1). Classification (NCBI taxonomy): domain Bacteria; kingdom Bacillati; phylum Actinomycetota; class Actinomycetes; order Micromonosporales; family Micromonosporaceae; genus Micromonospora; species Verrucosispora sp. CNZ293. Next base: position 6,429,437 of record NZ_PEFR01000001.1, on the reverse strand, counting down.
CCACCCGCCCTGCGCCCCGGCGACACGGTGATGCTGGTGTCACCGTCCGGACCGACCCGTCCGGAGCGGGTGGCCCGGGGCGTGGAACTGCTCACCGGCTGGGGTCTGCGGCCGGTGCTCGCGCCCAACGCGTACGCCCGGCAGGGTTACCTGGCGGGGACGGACGCGCTGCGGGCGGCCGACCTGAACACCGCGTTCGCCGATCCGCAGGTGCGCGGGGTGATCTGCACCCGGGGCGGTTACGGCGCGCAGCGGGTGGTGGACGCCATCGACATGGCGGCGGTACGCCGTGACCCGAAGGTGGTTGCCGGGTTCTCCGACATCACCGCGTTGCAGCTGGCGCTCTGGCGCGGCGCCCGGCTGGCCGGGGTGCACGGTCCCGGGGCGGCCTGGCGCGACGAACGCACCCCGCTGGCTTCGGCCGAGTCCCTGCACGCGGCGATGACCAGCACCGAGCCGGTCACCGTGCGCGCCGTCGAGGGTGAGGAGACCTTCGGCGTACGCGTCCCGGGACGGGCCACCGGCCGGCTGCTGGGCGGCAACCTCTGCCTGGTCGTGGCCTCCCTCGGCACCCCGGACATGCCCGACCTGACCGGCGCGGTGCTGCTGCTGGAGGACGTGCAGGAACCGCCGTACAAGGTCGACCGGATGCTGACCCAGCTCCGCCGGGCCGGCGCGCTGGACGAGTTGGCCGGGGTGGCGGTGGGACAGTTCACCGACTGCGCCGACGGCTGGGACACCACCGTGGCCGACGTGCTCGTCGAGCGCCTCGGCGACCTGGGCGTACCGGTGCTGGGTGGCCTGCCGATCGGTCACGGTCCCGGTCAGCTCACCGTTCCGGTAGGCACCCGGACGACGCTCGACGCCGACGCCGGCACCCTCACGGCGGTCGCCGCCGTCCGCTGACCACTTGTCGGGATTGTCCGTATTCTTGGCCGGGATTGCCAGCTCGCTGACAGCTTCGCCATGGTTCGCGCCCAGCCAGGCTCGTCACTGTCGGTGACGTCATCGCATCACCGACGAGTTGGAGGAACGATGTCCCGCACGATTTCGAAGAAGCACCTGCTGGCCGGCCTGGCCGCGGCCGGTGTGCTCGGCGTGGGGATCGCCGCTCCCACCGTGGCGCTCGCCGACGACAAGGCCACCCCGAGCGCCAGCGCGAGCAGCGAACCGCGGGGTGACCGCCAGGAGCAGCGGGCCACGCGGCATGCGGAGTTCGCCGAGGCGCTGGCCGAGGAACTGGGCGTGCCGGCCGAGAAGGTGACCGAGGCGCTGGAGAAGCTGCGCGAGCAGCACCAGCCGCAGGGCCGGACGGACCGCGAGGGCCACCGGGGATTCCCGTGGCGCGGCGATGGTCCCGCCGAGGGCCGTAAGGGCGGCGATGGTGCCGCCGAGGGTGGCGCGGGCGAGCGGCGGACACCCCCGTCGGCCGAGGAGCGCAAGGAGGCGCTGGCCGAGCGGCTCGCGCAGGCGGTCGAGGACGGCAAGCTGACCCAGGAGCAGGCCGACGCCATCACCGCAGCCGTCGAGGCCGGTGTGTTCGGCGGCTGGGGCGGACCGGGCGTTCGTGGCGACGCGGGCGAGTCCGCCGGCAAGTGACACCCCGGCCGGCACCACCCGTCGCGGCGTGCGCGGCGTACGCCCGTCCCGTAGCGGTGTGGGCGGTACGTCCGCCCGTCGCGGCGGGTGGGCTGAACGGCCTGGCCGAATGCGGTCCCGGCTGACACAGGCGAACCAGGTGAACGGCGGCCCCGCGCCACTCCTGCGGGGCCGCCTACCGGGTGCACCGGCACATCCCCTTCCGCCCAGGTCGCCGACTCACGACATGCGGCAAGTCGCGGTCTCCGGAGCCCGGGAAGGACCGACTTGCCGCATCCGACGACCGTCAACGGCGCAGCAGGCCCGAGCCGGGGAGCCGGCCGGCAGACCGGACAGCGTCGCCGGCAGGCAGACCCGGGCCGGGGAGCCGGCAGGCAGACCCCGGCCGGGGAGCCGTCAGGCGATGCAGGCGCAGACGATGAGCGCGGCGCCGAAGTGGCTGGCGGCGCTGACCCGGGCCACCGGGTGCGGCTCGTCGGCGCAGATGACCTCGCCGAGCTTGCCCGGCGTGATCAGATCCAGCACGAAGAAGGCCAACGCCATGATGCCGAGACCGATCAGCCCGAAGATCACCGTCGAGGCCAGCCCCTTGGCGAAGTCGCTGTAGCTGGTCAGGATCGCGGTGAAGACGATTCCGGCGACGCCGAGCTGGTTCGCGGCGAGCAGCAGCCCGGCGTTGGCATTGCGGCGTACCCAGATCAGATCCCGCAGTTTGCCCGGGGTGAGCAGGTCGACCAGGACGAAGCCGGCGGCCATCAGGCCCACTCCGACGACCCCGAACACCACGCTCTGCCAGGCTCCGCTGAGCAGGTCCTCCAGCACCGACTGCCTCCCGACGAGTCTCCGGCCGACGGACGCCGGCACGGTGATCGAGACGATAGCGGCACCTGGCAACGCCCGGCTGCCCGGCGGCGGGCCCGTCCCCACGCACCCGCCCAGAGCAGCGGCGGCAGCGACAGGCAGACCCGCCCGGAGCAGCGGCTACAGCGACAGGTAGTGCTGGCGCTCGTACGGGGTGACCTCGCGGCGGTACTGCTCCCACTCGGCCCGCTTGTTGCGCAGGAAGAAGTCGAAGACGTGCTCGCCGAGCACCTCGGCGACAAGTTCCGAACCCGCCATCACGTCGATCGCCTCGGACAGGTTCTCCGGCAGCGGCTCGTACCCCATCGCCCGCCGCTCGGCGCTGGTCAGCGCCCACACGTCGTCCTCGGCGCCCGGCGGCAGCTCGTACCCCTCCTCGATGCCCTTCATGCCGGCGCCGAGCAGCACCGCGAAGGCGAGGTACGGGTTGGCGGCCGAGTCGGGCGAACGGATCTCCACCCGGGCCGAGTTCGGCTTGCCGTACGCGGGGACCCGGACCAGCGCGGAGCGGTTCAGGTGCCCCCAGCAGACGTACGCGGGGCTCTCGGTGACCCGGTCCGGCAACGCCTGCGGGAACAGCCGCTTGTACGAGTTGACCCACTGGTTGGTGACGGCCGTGTATTCCCGGGCGTGGGTCAGCAGCCCGGCGATGAACGCCCGGGCCACCTTGGACAGCTTCATCGGGTCACTGGCGTCGTGGAACGCGTTGCGCTCCCCCTCGAACAGCGACAGGTGGGTGTGCATCCCGCTGCCCGGCTGGTCGGTGAACGGCTTCGGCATGAAGGTGGCCTGGACGCCTGTGGAGAGCGCGACCTCCTTCACCACGTGCCGGAAGGTCATGATGTTGTCGGCGGTGGTGAGCGCGTCCGCGTAGCGCAGGTCGATCTCCTGCTGGCCGGGGGCGACCTCGTGGTGGCTGAACTCCACCGAGATGCCGATCCGCTCCAGCGACAGCACCGCCTGGCGGCGGAAGTCCCGCGCCACCGCGTGGGTGGTGTGCTCGAAGTAGCCGCCGGTGTCCACCGGCACCGGCACGGTGCCGTCCATCGGCCCGTTCTCCAGCAGGAAGAACTCGATCTCGGGGTGGGTGTAGAAGGTGAAGCCCTTCTCCGCCGCCCGGGACAGCGCCCGACGCAGCACGTGGCGCGGGTCGGCCCAGGAGGGACCGCCGTCGGGCAACAGGATGTCGCAGAACATCCGGGCGCTCTCGCCGCTGACCCCACCCTCGAACGGGAAGACCTGGAAGGTGGTCGGGTCCGGCATGGCGACCATGTCCGACTCGAAGACCCGGGCGAACCCCTCGATGGCCGAGCCGTCGAAACCGATGCCTTCCTCGAAGGCGGCCTCAAGTTCGGCCGGGGCGACGGACACGCTCTTGAGCGTGCCCAGCACGTCGGTGAACCACAGCCGGACGAAACGGATGTCCCGCTCTTCCAGCGTACGGAGGACGAACTCCTGCTGACGGTCCACTTCCCCAACCTTCCGCGACACGCTCTGTCCGCCTTGGGTCGGACTCTGCCCGACCTGACCGACCAGTCTCCACCGACCCGATTACGCAGACGTTAACCGAACCCCGGCCGTTGCGTCCCGTCCAGTCCCGACCGGCGGTCCGGCCCGGTGGCTCTGCCCCACGCCGACGTGTCGACCTCGGGTCGCTGGGGCAAGATGAGGACATGCCCACCCTGCGTCTCGCGCTGTGCCAGGTCAACCCAAGTGTCGGTGACCTCACCGGCAACGCCGGTCTCGTCCGCGCGTGGACCCGCCGGGCCGCCGCCTCCGGCGCCCAGCTCGTCCTGTTCCCGGAGATGATGCTGACCGGGTACCCGGTGGAGGACCTGGTCTTCCGGCGCTCCTTCGTGGCCGCCTCCCAGGCGGCACTCGGCCGGCTCGCCGCCGATCTGGCCGCCGACGGCCTGGGTGAGCTGCCGGTCGTGGTGGGTTACCTCGACGCGGACGGGCCGCCGCAGGTGAGCGCGGACGCCGAGCCGGGTCGGGGGGCGCGCAACGCCGCCGCGCTGCTGCACCGCGGTGAGGTGGTCGCCACCTACTTCAAGCACCACCTGCCCAACTACGGCGTCTTCGACGAGGACCGCTACTTCGTGCCCGGCGACATGCTCACAGTGGTCCGGCTCGGTGGGGTGGACGTGGCGCTGACCATCTGCGAGGACCTGTGGCAGGCCGGGGGGCCGTTCGCCGCCGCCCGGCGGGCCGGCGTGGGGCTCGTGGTCAACATCAACGGCTCGCCGTACGAGCTGAACAAGGACGACCTGCGGCTTCCGGTGGTCCGTCGACGGGCCGCCGAGGCCGGTGCCACCATCGCGTACGTCAACATGATCGGCGGTCAGGACGAGCTGGTCTTCGAGGGCGACTCGATGGTCGTCGCGGCGGACGGGACGGTGCTGACCCGGGCCCCGCAGTTCGTCACCCACCTGCTCGTGCACGACGTGGACCTGCCCGCGGCCGACGAGACCACCGGCGGCGACGAGGTCGGCGACGGCGAGCAGCTCGCCGAAGGGCTGCGGGTGGTGCGTCGTACCGTCGGCGGGATCCCGCCCTCGCCCACCGGCCCGGCGGCGACCGGCGGCCTCATCGAGCCGGTGGCCGACGAGGCCGAGGTGTGGCAGGCGCTGGTGCTCGGCCTGCGGGACTACGTCGAGAAGAACCGCTTCCCCTCGGTGGTCCTCGGGCTCTCCGGCGGCATCGACTCGGCGGTGGTGGCGGCCATCGCCGTGGACGCCCTCGGCGGCGACCGGGTGGTCGGGGTCTCCCTGCCCAGCCAGCACTCCTCGGAGCACAGCCGTTCCGACGCGGCCGACCTGGCCAAGCGGACCGGCCTTGACTACCGGGTGGAGCCGATCCAGCCGATGGTGGACACCTTCCTGGCGAACCTGTCGCTGTCCGGGGTGGCGGTGGAGAACCTTCAGGCCCGGGTACGCGGCGTCATCCTGATGGCGTTGTCGAACCAGGAGGGCCACCTGGTGCTGACCACCGGCAACAAGAGCGAGCTGGCGGTGGGCTACTCGACCCTGTACGGCGACTCGGTCGGCGGCTTCAACCCGATCAAGGACGTGTGGAAGACCCTCGTCTGGCGGCTGGCCAAGTGGCGCAACGCGGAGGCGGCCCGGCTGGGCCTGACGCCGCCGATCCCGGAGAACTCGATAGGCAAGCCGCCGAGCGCCGAGCTGAGCCCGGGTCAGCTCGACAGCGACTCACTACCCGACTACGACGTACTCGATCCGATCCTGATCGGCTACATCGACGGCGACCTGGGCCGCGACGGCCTGGTCGCCGACGGCCATGACCCGGCCGTGGTGGACAAGGTGCTGCGGTTGGTGGATACCGCCGAGTACAAGCGCCGCCAATCGGCGCCGGGTACGAAGATCTCCATGAAGGCGTTCGGGCGGGACCGACGGCTGCCGATCACCAACCGGTGGCGCGAGGACGGCTGACCGGGCACCACGAGCGGCTGGCTCGTGATGCCGGGCCGGAGTGACATCCTCCACTGCGCCCTGCCGCCGACCGCCCGCACGGTGGGACGATCGCGGCAGAACCCGGGGACCGCGTACGCGGCCTCGAGGAAGGAGAACGTCATGGTTGAATCCACTCCGGCCGAGGTGACAGCCCTCTACGGCGGCCCGGCCACCCGTCGCGTCCGTACCCGCGACCTGCTCGCCGCCAAGGAGCGCGGCGAGAAATGGTCGATGCTCACCTCGTACGACCAGTACACGGCCTCGATCTTCGACGCCGCCGGGATCCCGGTGCTGCTGGTGGGCGACTCGGCGGCGAACAACGTGTTCGGCTACGAGACGACCCTGCCGGTGACCGCCGAGGAGCTGCTGCCGCTGGTCCGGTCGGTCGTCCGGGCCACCCGGCAGACCCTTGTCGTCGGTGACCTGCCCTTCGGGTCGTACGAGGAGGGTCCGACCCAGGCGCTGCGGACGGCCGTCCGGTTCATGAAGGAGGGCGGTTGCCACGCGGTGAAACTGGAGGGTGGCCAGCGCTATGCCGCGCAGATCGAGGCGATCGTCGGTGCCGGCATCCCGGTGATGGCGCACATCGGTTTCACCCCGCAGCGTGAGCACACGATCGGTGGCTACCGGGTGCAGGGCCGTGGGGAGACCGCCGACGAGGTACTTGCCGACGCGCGGGCGGTCGCCGCGGCGGGTGCCTTCGCGGTGGTGCTCGAAATGGTGCCCGGCGACGTCGCCAAGCGGGTCACCGCCGAGCTGCCGATCCCCACCGTGGGCATCGGCGCCGGCCCGGAAACCGACGCCCAGGTGCTCGTCTGGCAGGACATGGCGGGCCTGCGCACCGGCAAGGCACCACGCTTCGTGAAGCGCTACGCCGCCCTGGCCGACACCCTCGGCGAGGCCACCCGCCGCTTCGCCGACGAGGTCCGCTCCGGCCAGTTCCCCGCCCCCGAACACACCTTCTGACCCTCCCGCCGGTCTGTGGCAGCCCGGCCGTCGGTGACGGCTGGGCTGCCCATCGCCCGCCACGCCCGGCCGACCGTCAGCAGCCGGTCAGCGACAACGCCACAGCGGCAGCAACGAGCTCCCGTACGGCAGGAACCACTACAGCTGGTCACCAACAAACGGCTGGACGGTCAGGGCGGGCGGGTCGACCGCACGGCTCCGACCGGCGATCCCCACGGTGGTCATCGGCTCCGGTCGGGCCTGGACGCCCGCTGCAATGATGCGACCATGATCGATGACACCTCGGCTGGTCGGCGGTGGCGCTGGTGGGCGGCGCTCCGGCTCGGCCTCGTCGCACTGTGGCTGCTCGCGGCGGGGACGGCCTGGTGGACGGCGCCTCGGCAGCAGAGTTACGACCAGGCGCAGGCGGATCTGGTTGCCGGCCGGATCGTGGCCTACCAGTGGGGTGACCGGTGGGACACCAACCGGCGAACCCCGTGGTTCGGCGCGGCTGACCTGGAGTCCGCCGGCGCTCTCGGTCCGCTATTCGGGTGGCGTACGCCCGACGGTCGGGTCTGGTGGACCGACACCGTCAACTTCGAGCAGGTCGCGACCACCGGCACCGTCCACGAGGGGTCCTACGCCGGGCCGGGGGCGGTCGGCATCGCAGAGCAGTTGCGGGCCGCGGGTCTGGAGGGTCGCCGCGGCGTTCTCCAGCCGCTCGGGAAGGTAATCGCTGGAACGGGCCTCGCCGCTGCCGTGGTCATCATCGGTGTCCTGCTGACCGGGCCCACTCCGGTGCTGGGTACACGGTGGTTCTGGTTCTGGCTGGTCTGCCTCGTACCGTTCGGGCTCGGGCTCCTGTGGTGGTTGGCCCGGGAGCACCCCTGGGCGCACAGCGGCTCCCCGCACACCGGCCCACGTGAGCGCAGCCACGGTGCACTCGGTTTCGCTCTCGGCCTCCTCGCCGCGCTCCTGAGCAGCATGCTGTTGCTGGTACTCGGCCAACTTCTCGGCGACTGGTGGGTGCCGCGCCTGGACGCCGGATAGGGCGAGCGAAATTTCCCGAAAGCCGCTACGGTTCACGCTCGTGGATCGAGTTCGTGCTTCTTTTCTTGTCCTGGCCTGCGCCTCGCTGCTGACACTTACCGCCTGCGGTGGCGAGGAGGCGGCCCCGACGGCCGGAGCCTCACCGTCGGCCGTCGTACCGTCCGCCAGTGCCCCTTCCGCGTCGCCCACCCCGGCACCGCCCACCGCTGACGCAGCGGAAACGGTGAGCGACAAGAAGCTCTGCCAGTCGGCGAAGAAGGCCAGCGAGGAAATGAAGCGGAATCTCGTCTCCGCGCTGGGTTCCGGGAGCGAGCCGTCGCCGGCACTGTTCCAGAAGATCCTGTCCGGGTTGCAGAACGAGGTGACCCGGGTGGCGGCCACCGGCGCCACCGACAGCAAGGTGGTGGCCGCGTTGGAGAAGTTCGGCGCGGAGGCCGGCAAGGCCGCCAACGCCGCGGATCCGGCGACCGCCGCGGACAACCCGGCCTTCGAGAAGGCCGGCGCTTCCCTGAGCACGGCCTGCAAGTCGGCAGGCGTCAACGTCACCTTCTGACCGCCCGGACGCCCTCACCAAGGATCAGTGGCAGTTGCGGTAGCGGACACGCCGGCCGGCCAACACCTTTTCTGCCAACGATCCGCTCCTGGTTGGTGCAGTCACCGACGGTGACGGTGCCACGGCTCGGCGGGCTGGCAGGTGGGGCCGGGGTCACCGTAGACGACCGCGCCGGCCGGGTCGACGTAGCAGCGACCGAGCTTGTCGAACGGGGTGAACAGTGGTCGCCTGTCGAGCTCGACGCCGGCCCTGTCGTAGGCGACCAGCTCCGCCCCGCCGTCCTCGCTGACGCCCGCGCCGACGAGGCCGAACGCGCCACCCGCGACCCGGGCCGGCGTGATCGTGCCGTCGGCCTGCTGCAACACCACCCGGTGCACCCGGGCGCTCACCCGCCCGATCGCCACCACCTCGCCGCCGTCGGGGTCGGTCGAGGTGAGCAGGAGCCGTTGGACGGGGCCGGGCAGCCACGCCTTCCGCCAGGTCGGATCGTCGACGGAGGTCGCCGTGCCACCGGACCACGACTGGTGGGCCGGATCCCACAGATCACATGCGACGTAATGGTCGTCGGTGAGGAACATCAACGCAACGTGGTCGCCCTGTTCCACGGCGACCGCCAGGTCGGCGACGGTCGCCGACGCCCGGGCCGGCTCGTCACCGAGGGCCAGGCACCGCTCGGCGGACTGCCGCAGCGTCGGTGACAGTTCGTCCGGCCCGAAGGCCAGAAGCTGGACCCCCCGATCCGGATCGGGCCAGGTGACCACTGCGACCGTGGCGACCATCGCGGCGGCGACGAGTGCCACGGCGATGCGGCGACGGACCGGCGCAGGGCCGGGCACCGCCCGCATCTCCGTCATGAGTCGGGCCCGCATCCGGACCGTCCGCCCGGCCGGCAGGTCACGCTCGGCGGGCGGGTCGAGCAGCTCGTTCATCGGTCCTCCGGATCGTCGAGAAGTTGGCTGGCCAACCGGGCGCGCGCCCGGCTGACCCGGGAGCGAACCGAGCCTTCGCTGATGTCAAGCGCGACCGCCGCGTCGGCGTAGGACACACCGGACCACAGGCACAGCGCGACGGCTTCACGCTCGGCACGGGGCAGCTGGCGCACCGCCGCCAGGATCAGCCGCATCCGCCGCTCGTCGTCCACCCGCCCGGCCGCGTCCTCCGCGACGTCTCGTTCCGTACCGCGCTCAAGCGGTATCCGCCGCAGCAGCGCGCGCCAACGCCGCGCCGAGCGGGTCTCACCGCGCGCGGTGTTCGTGGTGATGACGAGCAGCCAGGGCAGTATCGAGCCGTCGACCAGGCGGGCGTCGTCGCGACGGCGCCAGGCGACCAGGAAGGCCGACTGGGTGACGTCCTCGGCCAGCGACCAGGAGCCGGTGAGCCGGAACGCATGGTTGTAAACGGTCCGCGCGTACCTGTCGAACAGCTGCGCGAACCGCACCTCGTCGCCGGCCACCGTCGCCGACCACAACTCCTGGTCGGTCGGCTCCATCTGGATCGTCACATCACCCTATGGCCGGCAGGCCCGGCGGCGTTGCGTCGACGGCGACGAGCGGGGTACGCGCGCTCAGAGGTCGGTGACCCGGACTCCCGCGTGTGCCTTGTAGCGCTTGTTGATGGCGATCAGGTTCGCGGTGAACGCCTCGATCTGGTGGGCGTTGCGCAGCCGTCCGGCGTAGATCCCACGCATGCCGGGAATGTGGGCGGCGAGCGCGCCGACGATGCCGACCAGCTCCCGCTCCTCGGTGCAGATCAGCACGTCCAGCTCGATGCGGTCGATCTCGGGGTCGGCCAGCAGCGGAGCGCTTACGTGGTTGAACGCGGCGCAGACCCGGGAGTCGGGCAGCAGCGCGGCGGCCTGCTGGACGGCGCTGCCCTCCGGCACCGGCAGCGCGTACGGGCCCTGCTTGTCGAAGCCGAGCGGGTTGACGCAGTCCACGACGATCTTGCCGGTGAGAGGTTCGGCGAGCGCGGCGACGGTGGCGGCGTGCCCGTCCCACGGCACCGCGATGATCACCACGTCGCTGCGCCGGGCCACCTCGTCGTTGTCGGCGCCGGTGACGCTGCCACCGGCCGGTACGCCGGGCAGCGCGGCGATCTCGGCGGCCGACTCGGCGGCCCGCTGCGCGGAACGGGAACCGATGAGCACCGTCAGGCCCGCCCGGGCGAACCGGTAGGCGAGCCCACGGCCCTGGTCGCCGGTGCCACCGATGATGCCGATGGTGAGCCCGGAAACGTCGGGCAGGGTGCTCGGGTCGTATGCCATGGTCGTCATCCTCGCAAATCCGCTGGCCCGGCAGCAGCGCCCGACGCTGTGACAATGCCCGCTGCGGCGGTCGCCGCGCCGGCCGAACCGGCAACACCGCTCGCGGCACGACAGCCGACGCAGCTTCGCGAAGCCGGGCGAACCGGCAATACAGTTCGCGACGTGAGGCCGGGGGTCAGGCTAGTTCGAAGGCGACCGAGCGGGTGGCCGGATCGGCGGCCGCCAGTCGGACCCGGACCCGGGTGCCGAGCGGCAGTTCACCGAGACAGCGGGCGCGTACCGGCGGGTCGTCCAGGGCCACAGTGCCGCCGGGCGGGCGGCCCGGACGGGCCTTGCCATTGGACGGCGTGTCGACGTCGAGCACGGCGGCGTCGAAGGTCTCGCCCACCCGGTGGGCCAGCAGCACCGCCTCGGCCAGGTCGATGGCGCCCCGGCTCGCGGCGGACGCGGCGCGGTCGGTGGCCGCCATCACCGAGGGCAGCCGGGGCAGCGCCGCGCGGGCCCAGTCGGGTACCTCACGGCCGTCGTGCAGGGCCAGGCAGATCTCCGTGGCGTACCGGTCGGCGAGTCGTCGCAGCGGCGCCGTGACATGGGCGTACGCGGCCGCGACCCCGCCGTGCGCCGGCTGCTCGGGCGACTCGCCGTCGAACGGGGTGTACGCGGCCGACCGCATCAGCTCGGCCGCCTGGTCGATGAACGCGGCGGCCCGGGGCTGCGCCGGATCCAGCCGGAGCAGCAGCTCGCCCACGCTCACGTCGTCCGGCCAGTGCACGCCCAGCGGGGTGGCGGCGGCCCGCAACCGCTGCACCGCCTCGGGCTTCGGCGCGGGCATGGTGCGCAGCAGGCCGATCCCACCGGCCAGCATCAGGTCGGCGGCGGCCATCCCGGTGAGCAGGGAGATCTGCGCGTTGTGCTCCTCCATCGGCACCGGTGCCCGTAGGACGAGCCGCCACCCGTCACCGTCGGGCTCCACGTCCTGTTCGGGGATCGGCAGGTTCACCGCTCCCCGGCGCAGCCCTCGGGCGGTGAGCAGCGCCCCGATCTCCGGTAGCAGGGCGATCGGCTCGGGTAACCGGCCCGCGTCGGCGTCGGCCTGCACCTGCGGATATGCCAGTTGGGCCCGGCTGCGGACCAGGGCGCGCTGCACCACCAGAGCTGTGGTGCCACCGTCGGCGTCCAGGTCGATGGTCCACAGCACGGCCGCCCGGTCGACGTCGGGCAGCAGGCTGGCCGCGCCCTCGCCGAGGGAGGGCGGGTGCAGCGGCACGTTGCCGTCGGGCAGGTAGACCGTCTGCCCCCGACGCCAGGTCTCGTCTTCCAGCACCCCGCCCGGGCGTACGTGGGCGGCGACGTCGGCTATCGCGTACCGCACCCGGTAGCCGCCGCCGACGCGGCGGCTGAGGTGCATCGCCTGGTCCAGGTCCCGCGAGCCGGGCGGGTCGATCGTGACCAGCGGGACGTCCGTGTGGTCGGCGGCCGGTCGGGGCGGCGCTGCGGCTGCCTCGTCGGCCTCCCGCTGCGCCGCCTCCGGGTAGACCTCGGGCAGGCCCAGTTCTCGGCGCAGCGCCCCGAAGTCGATGCGCGGTGCCAGGATTCGTCGGATGACCATGTGCCAATCCTGACAGCGCCGGACACGCGGCGCCCTCCTCCGAGCGACGGGACGTCGGCGTACGCCGGGTCAGCCGGCCGTCTTGCGCGCGGTGCTGCCGCGCCCGCTGGACGTGGCGCGCCCGGCCTTCTTCGCGGGTGCCTTCTTCGCGGCGGTCTTCGTCGCGGGAGCCCTCTTCGCGGCTGCCTTCTTCGCGGCGGTCTTCGTCGCGGGAGCCCTCTTCGCGGCTGCCTTCTTCGCAGGTGCCTTCTTCGCGGCGGTCTTCGTCGCGGGAGCCTTCCTGGCCGGCGCTTTCTTCGCCGCCGTGCGGGTCGCCGCAGTCGTGGTCTTCCGGGCCGGTGCCTTCTTGGCGGCGACCGTCTTCGCGGGCGACTTCTTCGCCGCCGTCCTCCGTGCCGTTGTCGACGTGCTCTTGCGTGCCGTCGCCTTCTTCACCGCCGACGTCGCGGTCTTCGCCGGCGCCTTCCGCGCCGCCGACGTGCTCCGGGTACCCGTCGCCTTCTTCGCGGGCGCGGTCTTGCGCGCCGGAGCCGCCTTTCTCGCCGACGCCGCCTTCTTCGCGGGCGCCTTCGCCGCCGCGGTCCGCGCGGACGTCACCTTCCTCGCCGGCGCCGCCTTCTTCGCGGGCGCCGTCTTGCGCGCGGGAGCCACCTTCTTCGCCGCTGTGGTCCGCGCCGAGGCCGCCTTCTTGGCGGGCGCCGTCTTGCGCGCCGGGGCCGCCTTCTTCGCGGCTGCCTTCTTCGCGGTTGCCTTCGCCGCCGTGCTGCGGGCGGCGGACGTCGCAGTCTTCGCGGTGGCCCGCTTCGTCGCGCTGGTGGTCCTGCCGGGGCCGGTCGCGGTACGCGCCGACGTCGAGGTGCTCCTCGGGGCGGGCGTCTTCGTCGGTGCGGCCTTCGCCGACACCGTCTTCTTCGCGGGGGCCGCCTTCTTGGCCGCGGCGGTCTTCCGCGCCAACGAGGCCGCCCTGGTCGGGGACGCGGTGGCGGCGCTCTTCGCCGCCGGAGTCCGCCCGGTCGCCTTACGGGCAGCCGGCGCGGTGCCGGACGCGCGCCGGGTGGACGGGGTACGGGCGAGGCCCGCGGTGCGTTCCGTCGCGGCGGTCTTCCTCGCGGGAGTACGCTTCGCGGCCGGGCGGGTGGCCTGTTGCGCTTCGGCCATCTCGGTTCCCTTCATGGGGACGTGCTGCCGCCCTCGCGACGCACGCAGTGCCTCGGCGCGGGAGGCATCCCACGCCGTCTACCTGTCCTCCCCGGTCCAGCGAGCGTCCTCGGCCTCCCACGCCTCGTTGCGTTCCCGCACCTGTTGCAGGGCGTTCTCCGCGTCGGCGGCCGAGTCGTACGGTCCGAGAACGTGCCGCGCGGGGCACACGTCGGCACCGGACTCGACCCGGTGGTGTCGCGTACACCAGTAGTAACGTCCACGTCCGCTGTCGCTCATGGCATCACTGTGCACCGGGAAACGACCGACCGCCACCGGAACACGGCAAGTCACCAGGCCCTTCCACAGTAGACGTGGTCCCTGGCCTGCGGGTCTGAACTGCGAAAATCGACGTCGCCGGCCCGGGTGCCGGCTCGAATCAGCAGGTTGGCTAAGGTCACCGGATGGGCGTACCGGACTACATCCTGCGGATGCGCAAGCACGTTGGCCACGACCTGCTCTGGCTACCGAGCGTGAGCGCGATCGTCCGCAATGACGCGGGTGAGCTACTGCTCGTCCAGCGGGCCGACGACGGTCGCTGGTCGGTGGTGAGCGGCTTCGTCGAGCCAGGTGAGCAGCCGGCCACCGCAGTCGTGCGCGAGGTGCTGGAGGAGACCGGCCTGGCGGTCGAACCGCTTCGGCTCAGCAGCGCGGTGTCGCACCCGCGCACGTACCCGAACGGCGACCGATGCGAGTACCTCAACCTCGGTTTCCACTGTCGGCTTCTGGGCGGCGAGGCACGCGTCAACGACGACGAGTCGCTGGACGTCCGGTGGTTCCCGCCGGGGCAGCTCCCGCACCTCGACGAGCACGCCCGGTTGGTCATCCGGCACGCCCTCGGTGGTGAGACCCCGGCGTTCTTCCTACCGGCCGGGACGCTGTGGGGCGAGCCCGGTGAGCTGGAGTACACCTGACCCGCTGCGGCGGTACCTGGTCGACCTGGTCTCGGTCGCCGACGAGGTGCTCGGTGCCGAGTTGTGCGGCGCGTACGCGGCGGGCTCGGTGGGCCTGGCCGCGTACCAACCCGGACGCAGCGACGTCGACGTGGCGCTGATCTGCGCCGGCTCGCTGGACCACGGGGTCGCCGAGGAGTTGGTGGCCCGGCTGCGGCACGAGGCACTGCCCTGCCCGGCGCGCGGCCTGGAACTTGTCGTGTACCGACGGGAGGTGGCCCGGTCCGGCACCCCGGAGCCGGGTTTCGAGGTCGAGCTGAACACCGGCGCACGCATGGACTTCCGGGTGTCGTACGGCCCGGCGCAGCGCCCGGGCGCGGACGGTCTGTTCTGGTACGGCCTGGACCGCAGCATCCTGCATCAGAGCGGGCAGGCCCTGCTCGGTCCGCCCGCCGCCGACGCCTTCGCGGACCTGGCCCCCGACGACCTGCGCCGGCTGATCCTGGATGCGCTGCGCTGGTGGTTGGCGCGACCGGCGCCCGCCGGCGAGGTGCCCGCGCCCGGCGCGGAGGACGCCGTCCTCGGTGCCTGCCGCTCCTGGGTACGTCTGCGCACCGGGGTGTGGCTGCCCAAGGTGGCCGCCGGCCGGCGGCTGTTGGACGAGGCCGGCCCGTTGGCCGACACCGGCACCATCGAGCTGGTCGAGCTGTCGATCGCCGCTCGCCACGGCGGAGTCCCACCCACCGGGGCGGCGGCCCGCGCCTTCCAGCGACGCGTCCTCGCCGACCTCGCCGGCTCGCCCGCCATCGGTGCGGAGTCGGACGAGCATCCGCCCAGGTAGCAGACGAACTCGTGCCGCTGGCATCAGCCGCTGCGGCGATTCCCGGCCGCCCCGCTGGTCACCCACCGTGGCCCGCTCAGCCTGTTCGCGCTGCACAGGATGCGGATCTGAGGTTGCGTGTGCGAGTCTCATCCGAGATTTCTTCACTGGGCGCTCGATCCCGGGCGCGGACATACAGCTCGTCAGCAGAACCTGGAGAGGCAGATGGCAAACCTCGACACCGCCCTGAAGGACGCCATGACGATCGACGGCGCGATCGGCGCCGCGCTCGTCGACTACACAAGCGGCATGACGCTCGGCGTCGCCGGTGGCACTCCGGAGATCGACCTCACCGTCGCCGCCGCCGGCAACACCGACGTGGTACGCGCCAAGATGCGCACCATCGAGATGCTCAAGCTGAACGACGACATCGAGGACATGCTCATCACCCTCGGCGGCCAGTACCACATCATCAGGCCGCTCACCGGCCCCAACGGCAAGGGCCTGTTCCTCTACCTGATGCTCAGCAAGACCCGGTCCAACCTGGCGCTCGCCCGGCACCAGCTGCGCACCATCGAGGAGCAGCTGGAACTGTGAGCACCGGCGACACCTTCCTCCCCCGCCGTACGGCGCAGCAGCCGACCCTCCCGCCCCCGGTGCGGCTCCCACCGTCGCTGGCCGGTGACCCGTCGCTGCCGTACCCGGCGATCGGCACCGAACTGCATGAGCTGCGTCTCCAGATCCCCGGGGTGCAGGGAAGTGTCCTCGGCGGAGTCGACGGCCTGCTCATCACCCACGACGTGCCCGACGGCCTGGACCCCGACGACCTGGCCGCGATGGCGGCGGCGACCTTCGGCCTCGGCCGCCAGGTCAGCCTCCGCCTCGGCCAGGGCGAATTCCGTCAGTCCACCGTCCGCAACGAGGCCGGCTACTTCGCCGTGTACGCCGTCGGCCCGCGCGCGCTGCTCTCCGTGGTCGGCGCCGACGCGATAAACGTGGCCCGCCTGCACCTGCACGCCCCACCGGTGGCCGAACGCCTCGCCAAGCTGCTGTCCCTGGACTGAGGCGACATGTCGCCGGTCGCGGGGTGGACCTCGGTCAGATGGCGCCGGTCGAGCCGTCGGTCAGCTCGCGCAGGATGTCGGCGTGGCCCGCGTGCCGGGCCGTCTCCTCGATCAGGTGCACCAGGATCCAGCGCAACGAAACCTCCCCAAGCTGCGGGTGGGGCACCACGTGGTCGAGCTCGAACCGGCCCGCCACCTCCCGGGACCAGGCGCACTCCGCCTCGTACGCCGCCGACAACCGCTCGACGGTGTCCCCCTCGGCCAACGCGAAGCTGGCCTCCGCATCCTCCTCGGAGGTGAGAACGACATCCCCCGGGCCGGGCGCGAGCAGACACCGGAACCAGTTCCGCTCCACAATCGTCAGGTGCTTGACCAGGCCGGCAAGGGTGGTCGCCGACGGCACCAGTCGGCGGGCGGCGTCGGCGTCGGAGATGCCCCGCAGCTTCCCCAGCACCACGGCGCGATGAAAATCGAGAAACGCGTCGAGCACTGTGCGTTCGTCGCCGGTGCTCGCCATCATCGCAGTGACCACATGGTCGGGGCGGCTCTCCACCATGCCCGGACCCTATCGGCAGCCCACCCGGCACCGCTGCCCCGTGAGCCGCCACCGGCGCACCCGTCCGCCGGCTGTCATCTGCGCCGCTTGATCCGTCGGTCACATCTGGTCGACCCGAGCAGACCACACCTACCATGTGCCGATGATCGATCAGGATCGACGACGCGTTCCCGTCCCGGTCGTCGCCGCCGCGATCACTTTTCTGCTGGGCATGGTCATCCAGGCCGCCCAGGTCAAGACGAGCACCGCGCCCGGGGCCACCGAGCCGAGGGCCACAATCTTCGCCGTGGGACTGATCCTTCTCTCCCTGGCCTTCGCGTACGGCCTGTGGCACCGGGTCGGACGGGCCCGCGTCCTGACGGCCGGCTTCGCCGCTCTCAACATCGCGTACGGCCTTGTGGAACTCCCCGACATCCATCCGCTGTCGGTGGTACGGATGCTGGCCTTCGCTGCCGTTGTCGGCTTGTTGCTGCTGCCCGCGTCGTCTCGACAATGGTTCCCACCCGGCACGTGAGCCGCCCCGACAGGTGAGTCGCCCCGGCACCGGTCCCCCGCCCGCGGCGTACCGCCTGGCCTCGGTCACGAGGATGCCGACGCGGCTCAGCCGCGCCTTCTCATCTCACGGAAGTGCGCGCGCACGCCTGCTCAGCCCTGACCTGCCAGACCCCGCCCCCCAGAGCCACGGGGTAGTCGATCTCGATGACCTGGCGATCGTCGGTCTCGACCGAGAACCGCATGGGCAGGAGCCCACTGTCGAACGCGGTCGCGCATTCGAAGCGCAGCTCGACATCGATCGGGCCGGTGTCACCGGGGCCCAGCAACTGGGACTCGCCGGTGTCACGGACCTGGGCACCCGGTCCCTGCCCGGTCGCCGTACGAACCGTCATCGGCGCCAGGCCGGCATTTGTCACTGCCAGTTGCCCGTCCATCTGAAGAACACCCGAGACGTCCGAACCCCCGCCAGCGATGGACAGGGGGACCGCCACGAGCGCGACCGAAGCATGTCGCTCCCGCTCCTCCCGCGAATCCCGTAGCTCGCTCACACCCAAGCCACCAAGCACCGCGCCGACCACGAAGGCAGCTACGAGCCGGACAGTCATCTGCCGTCTGGACAGGAGGCGGCCGGGCGCAGCCCGGCCGGCCGCCGTCGGCTGCCGGTCGTGCTCATCCAGGTCGATCACTTCACGCTCCGCCGACATGCTGCCAGCCTAGGGCGTTCCGGACAGGACGGTTGTCCGTCATGCCGCCACCTGCACGAGTCGACCTGTACGCCGGATCATCAGGCTCGGGGCGTTCGGGCTCTACGGATGCGCGGCACGTCGGCTGCTGAGCTGGCTGTCAGTCGTCGAACTCGAAGCCGCTCGCCTTGGCCTCCGAGACCAGCTGCCGCAAGCGTTCGCCGTCGGTCACGACCACGTTCATCCGGGCTGCCAGATCCTCCAGCGCGCTCCGATCGGTCCCGTAGGCGCAGAACATGCCAGCCTCGGGGTCATATGCGAACCGGCCTTCGAGCGTCGGAACCTCGGTGCTCACGAGAACCTGTGCGACGCCCTCCCAGAAGTACCCGTTGGGCTCGTGACCAAGCTCCCCGATCAGATTGTCGACTGGCGTGGTCCCCGCCTCCAGCAGCAGCGAATACTGCCCCGAAGTCGTCTCGATCAGCTTGAGCAAGGTCATCTGAGAAGCCTGACACCGTACGGTGGTCGGGGCAAGATCCGGCACCCGTGGTCACGCGCGCAGCCTGATACGCCCGAGCCGGCACCCAGGGCGTCTCCAGAGCGTCAGGCGTCGAACGCACCGACCAAATTAATCGACGCCCAACACAGGGTCAGCTCAAAGCCTTGATCGGGGCTCTGAGCTGGTGGGCGACGGACGAGTCGACCTGTACGCCGGATTCTGTGCGCGGCGCGCGCCTGGGGCGCGGCCGGCGGCGGCCATCCATCTCGGCCTGCCGTTGCCGGCAGGCTCATGCGGCCTACCCGCAGACATCGGGCGGGCCGCCCTCAAGCGTCTGCGCGGGCGTCATCCTGCGATGACGGCCCTTTCTTGGCCTTGCTCCGGGTGGGGTTTACCGAGCCACCCCGGTCACCCGGGATGCTGGTGGGCTCTTACCCCACCGTTTCACCCTTACCGTCCCCGATGGGGCCGGCGGTCTGTTTTCTGTGGCACTGTCCCGCGGGTCACCCCGGGTTGCCGTTAGCAACCACCCTGCCCTGTGGAGTCCGGACGTTCCTCGGCGGCGGGCCGGAGCCCACCGACGCGACCGCCCGGTCGACTCGTCCGTCGCGCACCCATCCTAACGACACCGGGTCCGCGCCTATTGCCACGCCCGCATCAGGGCGGACACCTGGCTCGCGCGGGTCATCTGCGGGCGGCCCTGACCCCGCTGACTGGCCAGGTCGACGGGCAGCCGGTGAACCGTGGCAGTAACGGTGGTTCCTGGGCGGCGTGTCGGCCACCTGCACTGCCACGGATCGTGCGGCACACCAGGCTGGAGCGCTTCGCGGACGGATAATGGCGCGGTGACGATGCCGCCGTTTCCCGAACCTACAGCGCCGGCCGAGGGGCGGGCCGAGGTGTTTCTGCGCTATCTCGATTATTTTCGGGAAGGCGTGCTGGTGAAGGTGGCCGGGTTGGCGGAGCAGGAGCGGCGGGGCAGTTTGCTGCCGTCCGGCTGGACCCCGCTGGAGTTGCTCAAGCACCTGCGCCATGTGGAGTTGCGCTGGATCGAGTGGGGTTTCCAGGGGCGCGACGTCGCCGACCCGTGGGGCGACTGGCGGGACGGTCGGTGGTACGTCGCGCCGGAGGAGAGTTTCGCGGAGCTGACGGCCGCGCTGCGGGCGCAGGGTGCCCACACCCGGGCGGTGGTCGAGGGTGCCGACCTGGCCGCGCGGGGGGCGCCGGGGCCGCGGTGGGACGGTGCGGATCCGGCGACGCTGGAGCGGGTCATGTTCCACCTGGTGCAGGAGTACGCCCGGCATCTGGGGCACCTCGACATCGTGGCTGAGCTGGCCGGCGGCCCGGTCGGGGAATAGCTCCGACCGGCTCGGTGTGCAGGACGTCGCACGGGGGCGGACGGCGGCGCGTGTCGCGGACGGCTAGCCTGCGGATCGTGGAAATCGCCGAAGCCGCGTTGCTGCTCGCCGCCGGTCTCGCCGCCGGCACGGTGAACGCGGTGGCCGGCGGTGGTTCGCTCATCACGTTTCCCGCGTTGCTCGCGATCGGGTTGCCGCCGGTGCCGGCGAACGTCACCAACTCGCTGTCGGTCGCCCCCGGATATCTCGCCGCCGTGGCGGGCAGTCGGATGGATCTGCCCCGGTCACGGTTGCTTGCCGCGTTGGTGCCCACCACCGTGGTCGGCGCGTTGGCCGGTGCCGGGCTGCTGCTGGTCACCCCGGCGCGGGCGTTCGAGTTGGTCGTACCCTTCCTGGTGCTGGGGGCGACCGCGCTGCTGGCGTTCCAGGATCCGCTGCGCCGGCTGGTCGGCCATCCGCGTGATCTGGGGCCGCGCCGCCGGGCCGTCACGGTCCAGGTGGTGGTGGCGTTGGCCGCGGTGTACGGCGGCTACTTCGGTGCCGCCGTCGGGGTGATGCTGGTCGCCGGCCTGGCCCTGGTACTTGACGCGACACTGGCCCGGGTCAGTGCGATCAAGAATCTGCTCTCCGCCGTGATCGGCCTGACCACAGTTGTCGTCTTCGCCATCGCCGGCCCGGTGAACTGGGCCGGCGTCGCGGTGGTCGCCCCGGCCACGCTGATCGGTGGGTACGTCGGTGCCCGCCTGGTCCGCCGGCTCCCCTCGGCGGTCCTGAAGACCATCATCGTCGCCTTCGGCACCATCATCGGCACCTACCTCCTCTGGCGCGCCCTCGCCTGAACCCGCGATCTTGCACTTCCTGACCCCGCAGATCGGACAAGAGTCACTTTTCGGCGACCAGAAGTGCAAGATCGACGCGGCGAGGCGGGGCGGGGCGGGGGCGGCGAGAGAGGGGGTTAGGGGGCGGGGAGGTGGGCGGTTTCGTTTATCGAGCGGACGGCTACGCCGCCGTCGGGCCAGCGGTCCAGCACCGAGACACCGGCCGCGTCGAGGTAGAGGCGGTGCAGGAAGGCGTCGGTGGCGGCGAGCGCGTCGCGCAGCATCAGCTTGATCGGCGAGACGTGCGAGACCACCACGACGGTCTGACCGGGGTACGCGTCGAGCAGGCGCCGGACCACCCGGTCGCACCGTTCGGCGACCGCGGCGAACGACTCGCCGTCCGGCGGGGCGACCCGGGTGGAGGCGAGCCAGGCGTCGAGTTCACCGGCCCAGCCCTCGCGTACCTCGGCGAAGGTACGTCCCTCCCAGGCGCCGAAGTCGCATTCGATGAGTTCGTCGTCGCGGCGTACCGGCAGGTCACCGAGGGCGGCGGCGATCGCCTCGGCGGTCGCCGTACACCGGGACAGCGGTGAGCTGAGCACGGCCACGGCGTCCGGGGCGAGCGCGGCCACCCGCGCGGCCGTGGCCCGTACCTGGGCCTGGCCCTTGCTGCTGAGGGGGATGTCGCCGCGACCGGAGTAGCGGCCCTGCTCGGTGTACTCGGTCTCGCCGTGCCGGACCAGGATCAGCCGGGTGGCGGTGAAGGTGGGTCGGGGCTCCCAGGACACCGGCGCGCTGGTCAGGTCGGCACCCGGCGACTCGGCGCGGGCGACGACCTCGGCAGCTCCGCCACCGGCGGGCTCCGGGCCACCGAGGCGGCGCGGTGGCTCGACCACCCGGGGCGGCTCAACGGTCGGCGTGGCGACGCCGGAGACGGCCGCGGCGTCCATGGCGGCGTTGGCGAGGGCGTCGGCGTGGGTGTTGCGTTCCCGTGGGATCCAGCTGAACCGTACGGCGGTGAACCGGCCGACAAGTTTGGCGGCCTCGGCGGCCAACGGGCGCAGCCCCGGGTGCTTGATCTGCCAGCGGCCACACATCTGCTCGACGACAAGTTTGGAGTCCATCCGGACCTCGACCTCGTCGGCACCCAGCTCGGCGGCGGCGGCCAGGCCGGCGATCAGGCCCCGGTACTCGGCGACGTTGTTGGTGGCGGTGCCGATCGCCTCGCTCCGCTCGGTCAGCACCTCTCCGGTCGCCGCGTCGCGGAGCACCGCCCCGTAACCGGCCGGCCCGGGGTTGCCCCGGGAGCCACCGTCGGCCTCGACCAGGACCGTACGCGTCGCCACCGGCTACAGCCCGGACTCGTTGGTACGGACCATGATCCGGCGGCAGTCCTCGCAGCGGACCACGTCGTCCGGGTCGGTCTTGCGGATCCGGGCCAGGTCGGCGCCGGAGAGGTCCAGCCGGCACCCGCCGCAGCGGCCGGCGGTCA
Organism: Verrucosispora sp. CNZ293; assembly: GCF_002754655.1. Lineage (NCBI taxonomy): Bacteria > Bacillati > Actinomycetota > Actinomycetes > Micromonosporales > Micromonosporaceae > Micromonospora > Verrucosispora sp. CNZ293. The sequence goes on along the minus strand of NZ_PEFR01000001.1, from coordinate 6,407,212 downwards.
GCAGTGCCGCGCCGAGCCCGGTGTCGGCGCGGATCCGGTCGTAGAGCTGCACCAGGTCGGCGGGCAGGTCGTTGGCGAGGGGCTGCCGGGCGGAGCGCTTGAACTCCTCCTCGCGACCGATCTCCGCGAGGCTGTCGTCGCGCCGCTGCTCGGTGGCGGCCCGCCGTTCCCGTACCTCGGTCAGCCGCTGTTCCACGCCGTCCAGCACCGACTGGGCGGTCTCCCGCTGTTCCATCAGCTCCAGCTCGGCGTCCTCCAGGTCGCTCTGCCGGCGGTTGAGGGAGGCCAACTCGTGCTGGAGCGCCTCCAGCTCGCGGGCCGGGCCGGTGCCGGCGGCCAGCCGGTCCTCGTCCTTGGTCTTGCGTGCCCGGACCTGGTCCACGTCCCGCTCCAGCCGGGCGATGTCCCGGTCCAGGTCGTCGACCGCCACCTGGGCGCGGACCCGTTCGTCCTCCAGGGCGGACAGCTCCCGGGCTAGGGCCTCCAACTCGGTGCGCTCAGGCAACGACCGACGTTTGTGGGCGAGCTGGGCGAGGGCGGTGTCGATCGCCTGGAGATCGAGCAGGCGGCGCTGGACCTGGGGGTCAGCCTTCACGGTCGGGCTCCTTGTCGTCCGCTGCGGGGTTCGTCCGGCGCGGGTTCGTCCGGATGCGGTGAGGCGGCGTGCACGGTCCACGGGTCGGTGTCCAGGTCGGACACCACGGTCTCGACGCCGGGTGCGGCCCGCAGCAGCGCCGCGAGGTCGTCCAGCCACGGCCGTTCGGTGGCCCAGTGGGTGGCGTCGAGCAGCGCCGGCCCGCCGGTGGCGAGGTGCTCGCCGGTCGGGTGGTGGCGCAGGTCCGAGGTGAGGTAGGCGTCCACCCCGGCGGCGATGGCGTCGGCCAGGAAACTGTCCCCGGCGCCACCGCAGACCGCCAGGGTACGCACCGTGCGGTCCGGGTCGCCCGCGGCGCGCACCCCGACGGCGGTGGCCGGCAGTACGGCGGCGGCCCGGCGGGCCAGCTCGGCCAGGGTCAGCGGCTGCGGTAGCCGGCCGATCCGACCGGCCCCTCGCCCCTGCCCGGCGGCAGGGCTGTGGGGGCGGGCCGGGTGCAGTGGGCGCAGGTCGAGCAGGCCGAGCCGGGCGGCGAGGGCGTCGGAGACGCCCGGCACCGCCACGTCGGCGTTCGTGTGCGCGACGTACAGCGCGACATCGGCCTTGATCAGTTGGTGGACGATGCGGCCCTTGTAGGTCGTCGGCGCCACCGACGACACCCCACGCAGCAGCAGCGGGTGATGGGCGATGATCATGTCGGCGCCCACGTCGAGCGCCTCCGCGACCGTCTCGGGGACCACGTCCACGACGCAGAGGATCCGGCGGACGGGGGCGGACGGCTCACCGAGCACCAGGCCGACCCGGTCCCACTCCTCGGCCCAGGCCGGCGGGTAGTGCCGCGCCACCTCGGCCACCACGTCGGCGACTGTTGGTACGGCTGCGGTTGTGCTCACGGCCGGTGAGCTTACCGGCGTCAGGGCCGCTACCGGACGTCACCCGGCCACACGTGGGCGGGCCGGCGGCCCGACCCGGGAGGCGTGGACCGGCGTGGGCGGGTGCCGGTCCACGGCGTGCGGACGCCGTGGGCCCGGCCACGGACCTTCGCCGCGGCCGGGCCGTACCTGCTCCGGCTGTCGGAAACGCCTCCCGTACCCGGACCGGAGGCTTCGACTGTGGGATGCCGCTCAACCGGTCCGGCAGAGGCGGTCGCGGACGGCGGTCAGGGGCAGTGCCCACGGGAAGGCGTGCTGGTGCCGTTCTCCTGTCCCCGGTGGGTGCAGCGGGAAGACGTCATCGCCGAAGAGCACCCCCACCCCCCATTCGGAGAGTCGGGCCAGGCCGGCCCGGAAGGCAGGGTGGGCGGCCATCGCCGCATTCGTGTACGGCACGGCCACCAGCGGTATCCCCCGGCCCTGCGCCTCCACCAGCAGCCCCAGGGCTAGGGTGTCCGCGATGCCGGCCACCCACTTGTTCACCGTGTTGACAGTGGCCGGGCAGACGATCATGGCGTCGGCGGTGGGTAGCACGTCGGGGTCGCCTGGATTCTTGTAGTGCGTGCGTACCGGGTGGCCGGTCTGCCGGGCCAGCGCGGTGCGGTCGACGAACTTGGCACCGTCGGGCGTGGTGATCACGCAGACGTCCCAGCCGTCCTGTTGGGCCAGGTCGACGAGCCGGCCCACGTCTCGGGCCAGTGGCGAGCCACAGGCGATGATGTAGAGCACCTGGCGGTGCCCGTCGTGGCGGTGCGAACCGGTCATGCCGGCTCCGAGGTCATACTCCTACTCCCATGTGCTCAGCCAACTCCGCGATCGGAGAAGGCGGCGCACCACGTGTGCGACGAAGGATGTCCGACATCACCTCGTGGGCGATCGGGCGGCAGCGGATCTCGGACGGTGCCAGCCGGTCACCGCGCAACAGCATCTCGCCGGCATTTGCCACGTCACCGATCAGCGCGAAGCCCCGGGCCAGGTCGAGCAGGTGGTGCGCCCGGCGTTCGGGCAGCATCGCGTCGAACGGCGCGGGCTGGATCTTCTGCCGGTGCACCTCGACGGCCCGACCGCCGTCGCCCAGCTCGACGGCGGCCGCCGCCCGGTGCAGCTCCACGTTCGTCGGCCCGAACGAGGTCCAGTAGTGGTTGTGGTCGCCGCCCAGCTCGACGGCGGCCGCGTGGGCACCGTTGAGCAGATCCTCCACGGTGGCGGTGTCACCGATCCGGGAGGCCGCCATCGCGCCCTGAAGCAGCAGCATCCCGTAGACGGAGAGACGCTCGGGTCGGCTGTCGTTACCACCGCCCGGCGCGAGCTGGTTGGCGATCCGTACGTTCAGTTCCAGCGCCGGCCGGGGCCGGCCCATCGCCACCAGGGCGTTGCAGACCCGGGTGGTGGCGACACCGGCGAGCAGCTGGTCGTCGGCGCGTTGCGCCACGGCGATGGAACGGTCGGCGGCGAGCCAGGCGAGGTCGCACTCGCCCAGCTTGCGCAGCACCGAGGAGGCGAGCTGGTAGACCTGCCCGAGCAGGTGGGCGGCGCGCTGGGCCTGGTCGCCGCCGTACGCGGCGTCGGCCGCCTGGGCGTCGCGGAGCAGCTTCGGCAGAGCCCGGGTGAGCATCCCGTAGCGGCCGTACTGGTAGGTCAGCCAGGCGTGGGTGACCGCCTTGCCCATGTCGGCAAGCGGCGGTGGGCTCGGCGCCGCGTCGAAGTACGCGCTGATCGAGTCGTAGCGCTCCAGGGCGGCCCGGATCTCCTCGACCTCGAACTGGTCGATGCAGTTGAGCGCGTCGGTGCGTCGCTCCGGATCCTTGCCGAGCAGCAGTTGCACGTCCATCTGGAGGATGTCGGCGATCTCGTAGAGCACGGAGAACTTGTCCAGTCGCCGCACGCCCCGCTCGACCTTGTCGACCCAGCTTTTCGACTTGCCCAACCGGTCGGCGAAAACCTGCTGCGACATCTTTCGTCGGCCACGCCAGTAGGCCACCCGCCGCCCGATGGGTAGTTCGTCCATCTCCCCAGTCCTCCCCTTGCTGGAGCCCTGGCCAGGGGCCGGGGGCCGTTCCGTGGGCGCGGCGATCCGTTCGTGTCTCCAGGTTTCCGCTGGTCGCACAGGAGGTGCGTCAGCCGTCCGGCCGAACCTCGTACTTTTCGTGCAAGTTGCATCGGCCACTTTGTCAAACAAACGATGACGGGCTACGGCAGTGACGGGTTTCGACGTACGAGCTGACGCCGGTCGGGCGCGGCGAGGGGAGATGGCACCAATGTGGGGGAATGTCGGACCGCACGTGGCGCGTCTGTCGCCGTTGGAACGGGTACGACTGCGCCGGGTCGCCGTGCGCTACGCCCTGCACGGCTGGGCGGTGACCCCGGGCGCCTGCCTGGCGCGGAGCCGCTTCGTCTGCGGGCGGGCCGGCTGCCCGACTGTCGGGTGTCATCCGGCCCTGGAGGACTGGGAGCACGCGGCGAGCGCCGATCCGGCACGGGTGGCCACCTGGTGGCGGTCCCGGCCGCACGGGGTCCTGCTGCCCACCGGGCGCTCCTTCGACGTGCTGGAGATCCCCGCCCACCTGGGCCGGATGGTCCTGGACGCGGTAAGCGCCCACCCGGCCGGTCCGGGGGTACGCGGGCCGGTGCTGGTCACCCCGACCGGCAGGTGGATGTTCCTGGTCCGCCCGGGCGACCCGCTGCGACCCGAGCTGGAGCACTGTTTCGACGTGGTCCTGCACGGTCGTGGGTCGTGGGTGCCCGCGCCACCGACCCGGCTGCCCGAGGGACAGGTCCGCTGGGCCGTCGCGCCGGAGCAGGCCCGCTGGCAGTTGCCGGACTCCTACCTCGTGCAGAACACGCTCGTGGAGGCGTTGCGCGCGACCGGAGTGACCCTCACCTCGGCACTGGTCCCGGGCCATCTGCCACTGCCTCGACGGGGTCACTGACCGGGCGGCGCAAGGTACGTCGCGCCACCCCGGAGGACCGGCGCTCGTTGGACCCTTCGACGGCGCGCCCGCGCCGGGAGCGGGGATGCGATGTCCACCGACGACACCAGACACCACCCGGGCGGAGCCGAGCCTCCCCGGCGACACCGACCCGGCCACCGCTGGGCGGCCACCCGTCCCCCCGGCGCCCGGCCCGGCCGTCCCCGGCCGACCGGATCCCGCCCAGCCATCACCCACCGCCCCGCCCGCTGACCCTGACCCAAACCCCACCCTCAACCGCCACCCCGACCCCGCCGCCCGCCGGGTCGACGCGCAGCCACGATCCGTGGCACTGGAGGTGGTTCCTGGCCGGCGTGTCGGCCACCTTCGCTGCCACCGATCGGACATGTCGGCGAGGAGCGATGAGAGGCGGGGTGTGGTCAGGGGGTGTGGTCAGGGGGCGGGGTCGGGGGGCAGCGGGAGGTCGGCGGAGTGCAGGCACCGCGCGTCGTCGGTGATCACCGCGTGTCGGTGCGCGGGCAGCCGGTCCAGCCAGCCGATGCCGGCCACGCCCATGGCCACGGCCGCGGTGGCGTACGCGTCGGCCAGTCCAAGGTCGTGCCCGATCACGGTCACCGAGCGCAGCCCTCGCGCCGGTGCTCCGCGTCGGGGATCCCGCACGTGGGGGCCGCGTTCGTAGACACCTGACGTGGCGACCGCCAGGTCCGTCCCGGTGAGCACCAGGCAGACCGCCGACGGGTTCCACGGGTGCCGCACACCGATCCGCCACGGCAGCCCGGTCGACGAATGGCCACGCACCCGGACGTCACCGCCGGCGTTCAGGCAGTGGTTGTCGATGCCCGCGGCACGCAGCCGGTCGGAGGCCACCTGGACGGCCCAGCCCTTCACGTACCCGGACGGGTCCAACCCGCCGGTGGCGTACGCGTCGAAGAAGCCGTCGGTGGCGCCCCAGAGGTCGGCACAGCGTTCCAGCACCCGACGCAGGTCGACCGACGCCTCGGAGAGCAGCAGCTCGCCCCGGTCGAAGCGGCACACCTCGCTGTCCGGCCGGTACGTGCTGAACCTCGCGTCGACCTCCCGCAGCCAGGCGAACACCTCGTCGGCCCGGGCGGCCAGCACCGTCGGGGGCCGGTCGTCGGCGATGTCGAGGCTGACCGGGGTACCCATCACGTGTTCGACGCGCCGCAGACCGGGCCGGATCAACGTGTCCACGCTCATCGGACCTGGTCGATGGCGGCCTGCAACGACCCACGGTAGGAGTCGCTCGTCGCGGTCGCGCCCGTGACGGTGTCCAGGTCGGCGCTCTGCCGTTCCACCACCATCCCGACCGTACCGCTGTAGCGGCTGTCGACCTGGTCGCTGCGCTGGTCGGACTGGGCCGTCCGGCGCGGCAGTCGCAGCGCCGCGGCGTTGACGATCTGGCCGCCGACCACCGTGATGCGGACCTGCACCTCGCCGAACTCGTTGCTCACCACCGGCCCGACGACGGTGCTGGGGCTGGGTTGCGCGGCGGGTGTCTTCGGGGCAGCACTGGAACCGGACCGGCTCGCCCCGGAGGCGCTGCGCGTCGGCTTCGGCGAGCCGCTGGCCTTCGGTTTCGTCGCGCCCTTGCCGGGTGTCGGTTCCGGCCCCTGGGTGGCGGTGGGCGCTGGGGCGGGCACCTCCTGGGCGAGCTGACCGGTGCCCGGTGCGGCCTTGAACACCACAAGCGCTGTGGTGCTGGCGGCCAGGCCGGTGATCGCGAGGAGCGCGCGACGCATGCGGTGGACCTCTCAGAGTTCGAAGGTGGCGAGGTGGATCTGGCGGCGACGGACGCCGGCCTGACGGAGCACCCGGCGGCACTGCTCGACCAGACCGGGCGGGCCGCACAGGTAGACGTCGCGCCGGGCCACGTCCGGAACCAGTTGGTGTAGTCCGTCCGGGGTCATCACCTGCCGTGGCCCCGGGTCACTGCGGGAGCCGATGACGTACCAGACCCGCAGCCCACGATTACGGGCCAGCCAGTCCAGTTCCTCCTGCAACAGCACGTCGGCCGGGGTGCGGGCCCGGTAGATCAGCGCGGCGCCCGGCGGTAGTTCCTCAAGCATCGCCCGCAGCGGGGTGATGCCGCTGCCGGCAGCGATCAGCAGCGCCCGCTCGCGGGTGCGGTGGGCGGCCGTGCAGGTGCCCGACGGGCCGACCGCCCAGACCCGTACGCCCGGGTCGAGGTTGCGCAGGTCCTGGGTGTGCCGACCGACCACCTTGACGGTCAGTCGCAGCCAGCGGTCGTTGCCGGCGGCGGAGACCGAGAACGGGTGCGACTGCCACCAGCAGCCCCGGGTCAGGAAACGCCAGCGGAAGAACTGCCCACCCAACAACTCCAGCCGATCGAGGCGTACCCCGGTCAGGTAGATCGAGACGGCGTCGGGACTTTCGGTGACCAGGTCGCTGACCCGCAACCGGTGCCGCAGGTTGAACCGCAGTGGAGTGATCACCCGGCCCCACAGCCACGCGGCGATCACCAGTACGTACAGGGCGATCCATCCGGTACGCGCCGGGCCGGGCCGGAACAGCTGGCTGCCGTTGCTGAACTGGTGGGCGAAGCCGAGCAGCAGCACGGCGTACGCGGCCAGGTGGGTGGCGTGCCACAGCTCGTACGGCAGCACCCGGCGGACCGCCCGCACACTCACCAGCCCGACCAGCACCAGCAGACCGGCGGCGGCGAACGCGGACACCATGTCCTGGTACTCGCGCAGCATCACGCCCGCCTGGCGCAGCGGCGAACGGCCCTCCAGCCCGGCGTAGCCGACCAGGATCAGGGCCGTGTGGGCGAGCACCGCGACCAGCAGGGTGGCGGCCACGTCGCGATGCCACCGGGCGATCCGCTCTCCGCCGGCCCACAGCTCCAGCACCGGCAGGCGGCTCATCATCAGCACCTGGACCAGCAGCAGATAGCCGGCGACCAGGCCGGTGATCTGCCCGGCGGCGGTGGTCATCGCGGTGCCGTCGGTCAACGAGCCGGTCGGGGTGTCCAGCCACCACGGCAGCACACTGGCGACCAGACCACCGAGGAAGAGCACGACGAGCAGTCGCCGGCCACCGGCACCGCGCCGCGGCACGGCCGGCGCCGGCGCGTGCGACCCCGCCCGAAGATGCGGTCGGGGACCGGCGGCCGGACGGGGGTAGGTCGTCACGCCCGGCCGCCGCGCTCGTCGAGCTGATCGACCATGCACCGTTTCCGAATCCTGCCGGGCGTCGCCCCAGGGGGTGGCAGGTCTCCCGAGGTACGACGACTGATGCCTGAGAGGTTTGCCCGGGCAAGGTAGTCAACCGTCGTCCGCCTCGACAAGGCCCGACGGGGACACTTAAGGCGCGCTCTCACCAGGAGCGAACCTCGGTCGATCGGCGGCCAATCGGGTACGCACGTCGCAAGCAGGGCGTTCGTCGGGCCCCGGTGATCAGTGGGCGACATTCCCACGCACGACTCCCGGCGCGGCGGCACCCAGACGAGGATGAAACTTAAGGTTCGGATAAGCGGTCGCTCAGCTGTCGCCGGCCCCTGCTCCTCGTCTGCTGGGCCAAAGTAGCAACAGGGAGAGCGCGTGAGCCGTCACCCCAGCGGGTATTCCGCCGAACCGTTGCTGAACGCGTGAGGGGAAGGCACATGCTCAGCAAAGAGGATCAACGCAGATTCGAACAGATCACCCGCCAACTGCGGGAAAGTGACCCGGCGTTCTTCGCCCGGCTCGACAACCGGGCCCGGGGCCGGCACGGCCGCTGGCTGCTGCTGCTGACAGTCGTGCTCTGGGCGGCGCTGCCAGCGACCACCGTGCTCGCCGGTCGGCTGGCCGGGGCGATCTTCGCGGTGGTGCTGTTGACAAACGCGGCGCTGATGTGGCGGTTTCGCCAACGTTGGCTGTGAGCGTCGGGGTCGCGTTCCGTCCAGGATCGAGTGACCGCACGACGAGGCGGACCTCACTCGATCCAGGACCGAGCGTGACCCCGACGACGAATCGACACCCTATTCGCCGAGCTGGCGGTAGGCGTGCCGCAGACGTTCGACGAGTCCCGGTCCACCGATGGCCGGCGCGGGTGCGCCCAGCTGTCGTAACAGCAGGTCGGACCGGGCGGTCAGGCTCGGTGGGCGGTCCGGCAGTGGCACCGGCGGCAGCCAGAACCTGTCGACCGTCTCGGCCAGCGGCGTGACGGGCAGGTCGGCCAGCGCCCGGGCGGCACCGGCGGCGGGCACGTCAGCCTGGTGATCGGGCGACCCGCCGACGGCCTCCCGGCCGCTGCCCGCCGGCCCGGTGTCCCGGGTACGGGAGCCACCACGTCGACGGGTCGGCTCCGGTGCCGCGCCGTCGGCACCGGCCGCCGGTTCGCCGTCCCCGGTCTGCGGTGTCGTTGCCGGGCGCGCTTCGGCACGACGTTGCCGCAGTCGGGCGAGCAGATCGGCCCGGCTACGGCCACGCCAGTGCAGCAGGGTGAACGGGTCCGCGTCGAACGCCTCGGCGAGCAGGTAGAAGGTGGCCGCCAGGTGTTTGCAGGGCACCGCGACGTCCGGACACGTACAACGCTGGTCCAGGTCGGTGATCGCCACCGGGAACAGCGGTGCCCCGGCCGCGACGAACAGCTGCTCCAACTCGGCCGGCAGGTCGCCGGCGAGCAGCCGGGCGCTGAAGAACGCCTGGGCGGCGAGTTCCCCCTCGATCCGGGCCCACAGCGGTGCCGGGAAGGGTGGCAGCGCGACGCTCACCTGGTACGGCTTGGGCCGGGAGCCCTGCACCACCGCGGTCACCGCGCCCGGAGCGACGTCGAGGCGGAGCACCTGGCCGGCGCGGGCGTACGACCGTCCCCGGGTCAGCCGGGTGCCGAGCGCGAAGGACTCCAGCACCTCCAGGAACCGGCGGGACCACCAGGAGACCCCTATCGCGCCGCGGGTGCTGCGGGCCCGTAGGCCGCCGTCCACCCGGCGCGGCGGGCCGTAGTCGGCGAACCGGCCGCCACTGTCGACGCTCACTCGGCCACCGCCCCCGCCTCCAGCGCGAACAACTCCCGCAGCTGGGCGGTGGACAGCTCGGTGACCCACTGTTCACCGGTGCCGACCACCGAGGCGGCCAGGCCCCGCTTGTCGGCGATCAGCGCGGCCACCTTCTCCTCCACCGTGCCGGCGCAGACGAACTTGCGGACCTGCACCCGGCGACGCTGTCCGATCCGGAACGCCCGGTCGGTGGCCTGGTCCTCCACCGCCGGATTCCACCACCTGTCGACGTGCACCACATGGTTGGCGGCGGTGAGCGTCAGACCGGTCCCGCCGGCCTTGAGGGAGAGGACGAACAGCGCCGGCCCACCGTCGGACTGGAAGCGGGCCACCATCGCGTCACGGTCTGCCTTGCCGACCCCGCCGTGCAGGAACAGCACCTCCCGGCCGAACCGGGCCGACAGGTGCCCACGCAGCATCCCGCCGAACTCCGCGTACTGGGTGAACAGCAGGGCCTTCTCCCCCGCCGCGAGGACCTCGTCGAGGATCTCCTCCAGCCGGGCCAGTTTGCCCGACCGGCCGTCCAGTGGTGAACCGTCGCGCAGTAGCTGCGCGGGATGGTTGCAGACCTGCTTGAGGCGGGTCATCGTGGCCAGCACCAGCCCGCGCCGCTCGATGCCGTCGCTGGACTCGATCCGGGCCAGCATGTCGTCGACGACCACCCGGTAGAGCGCCGCCTGCTCGGCGGTGAGGTTGCAGAAGACCTCCATCTCCAGCTTCTCCGGCAGGTCCGAGATGATCGACGAGTCGGTCTTGAGCCGGCGCAGCACGAACGGGCCGGTGATCCGGCGAAGCCGTTCGGCGGTCTCGGTGTCCCCGTGCCGCTCGATCGGCTCGGCGAACCGCTTACGGAACGTCGCCGCCGGACCGAGCAGGCCCGGGTTGGCGAACTGCATGATGGACCACAGGTCCGCCAGCCGGTTCTCCACGGGCGTGCCGGTGACCGCGATGCGGTGTCGCGCGGGCAGTGCCCGTACCGCTTCGGCCTGCCGGGTGGCGGCGTTCTTGATGGCCTGGGCCTCGTCGACCACCACCCGGTGCCAGTCGACGCCGGCCAGCTCCGCGGCGTCCCGGGCGGCCACCGAGTACGTGGTGAGGACCAGGTCCGCGTCGTGCACGGTGGCGGTGAATTCCGCGCCCCGGGCCCGCTGGGCGCCATGGTGCACGTGTACGCGCTTGTCCGGGGTGAACCGGGCGGCCTCCCGCTGCCAGTTGCCGACAAGCGACATCGGACAGATCAGCAGGGTCGGACCGGCCTGCGGCGGGTCGGCGGCCAGCAGTGCCAGCAGCTGCACCGTCTTGCCCAGCCCCATGTCGTCGGCGAGGACCCCGCCGAGCCCCAGCGACTGGAGGAACGCCAGCCAGGCCAGCCCCCGCCGCTGGTACGGCCGCAGCGTGCCGTGGAAGGACGGCGGCTCGTCGAGCGGGGCGAGCCGCCGCTCCACGGCCCCGGCGAGCAGCTCACCGAGCGCGCCGTCGGCGGTCACCTCGAGCACCGGCAACGCGTCCGGTTGCTCGGCGTCGGACAGGCCGAGCCGCAGCAGGTCGGCCACTGTCAGTTCGCCGCTGGACCGGAGCAGTCGCAGGCCGGCGGCGAGCCGTTTCGGGTCCAGTTCGACCCAGCGCCCGCGCAGCCGGACCAGCGGGGTCTTCAGCTCCGCCAGGCGGGTCAACTCGTCGGAGGTCAACGGCTCGTCGCCCAGGGCCAGCTCCCAGCGGTAGTCGACAAGGGCGTCCAGTCCCACCCGGTCCGCCGGGCCGCTCACCGCACCGGGGGCGCTGCGGGAGCGGGCCCGCAGCCGGGCGCCGAGCCGCGACGCGGGTCGCCGCCACCACGACGGCAGCAGCACCGTGAAACCCGCCGCGTGCAGCGTCGGCGCGCCCTCGCGCAGGAACCGGTGCGCGCCTTCGGTGTCCAGCTCCAGCGCCTCCGGCCGGGCGGTACGCAGCGCCTCGTCCAGCTCCGGCCACAGGCGGCTGGCCCGGCCGAGCTCGGCCAGCAGGATCTCCTGCGGATGGTCACCGGCGACGGTGTCGCCGTCGCCGCGCCACACCTGTGCGGCGTCGAGGTGCAGGCCCGGTCCGTCGGCGGCGCGCAGCCCGAACTCGACCCGCCACCGGCCGTCGGTGGCGACGACGGCGTCGGGGTCGGCCGGCACCACTGTGACCGGTTCGGTCAGCTCGTCGGCCGACGGCTCGACCAGCCGGAAGCTGGCCCGCACCGTGCCGCCGGCGGCGTCGCGCTGCCACTGGTCCAGTTCGGAGCGCAGCGTACGCAGCGCCGCCGGATCGGCGGTGAAGCCACGACGTGGCCCGGTCAACGCGCCCAGCCAGGCCGCCACGGCGCCGTTCGGTCGCGCTCCCCGGGCCAGCGTCACCGGCGGCAGCGCGGCGCGTACGGCCGCGTCGGTGAGCGCGTCGAGCGCCTCGGCGACAAGCAGCCCGGGCGCGTCGACCGAGATGTCGGACGGACTCGACCGCCGGGGCTGCCGGCCGGGCACGCCGGGTGCCGTCCCGGGCAGTTCCGCCTCGACGACGGCCCGGGTGGCGGGGGGCAGGGCCAGCGCCAGCGACCGGGCCCAGGCGGCGTCGGTGCCGGTCAGCAACGGCCGCCACACCGCCCGGGCGGGCGACTCTTCGGCCGGATCGGCCTGCTCCCGCTCGGTGGCGTGGGGCGGGTCGGCGAGGCTGGGTAGGACCCGGCCGCGGGCGGCCAGGTCGGTGGCGAAGTCGGCCAGCTCAGCCAGGTGTCGCAGGCTCGCGCCGGGTGCCACGGCCAGTCCGGCGACGGCACGCAGCAGCGACAGCGCGGCGTCCGGCGCGTACGCCAGGACCGGGACCTGCCACCCGGCGAGGGTGACCGGGCCACGGACCGGTGCCACGACGGCGGTACGCACCAGTTCCGGCGAGTCCAGCGGCGAGCCGGACCGGGTGGGCAGGCGCAGCAGCGCGGTGCCGAGGTCGTCCGGTTCGGCGGCGTCGGCAAGTGACGCGACAAGTGTGGCGTGCCCGGCGGCGAACGGGTGCGGGCGGGCTCGCGGTGCCCGGCCGGGACGGCGCGGGGCCAGGGATGGCAGGGTACTGTCCTCGGCCCACACCGCCAGCCCCCGACCGGGCAGCCACATCCCATGGACGACCAGCACGAACTCCCCCTCGGACCGGGCAGGCCCACTCGACCCGGGCCCCTGTCGGCACCCGGGCCAGGATAGGCGGCGCCGACCGGCTAGCGTCGCCGCCATGTGCGACCTCCTGGTGATCGGCGGCCTCGGTGTCGATGTGCGGGTGCGGGTGCCCCGGCTGCCGCTGCCGGTGGTCGACTCCGTCACCGTCGACCCGATCGAGTTGCGGGTCGGCAACACCGGAGCCGGTGTGGTGCTCGCCGCACACGCGCTCGGGCTGCGGGTGACGGTGGTCGACACGGTGGGCGTGGACCCGGCCGGTGCCGTCGTCCGGGCCGCGCTGGCTCGTACCGGTGTGCGGACGGTCCTGACCGACGACCCGGCGGGTACCCGACGGTCGGTGAACCTGGTCGACCCGGACGGTCGCCGGATGTCGCTGTACGACCCCCGGGCATCGGACGGTCCGCCGCCGTTCGCGGCGGCGCAGGTGGCGGAGCTGGCCCGGGACGCCACCCACGTGCACCTGTCGATCATGGGGTGGGTGCGGGAGCTGCTGCCCGACCTCGGTGCCGTGCTGGGCGAGGGGGTGGGTACCTCGACCGACCTGCACGACTGGGACGGGCACAACCCGTACCACCGCCCCTTCGCCGACGTCGCCGAGCTGGTGCTGGTCAGCGGCGCGACGCTCGGCGACCGGGCGGCGGCCGTGGCCGGCACGCTGGCACCGCGCCCGGTCCTGGTGACCCGGGGCGCGGACGGCGCCGATCTGTACCTGGGCGGCGGCGTCCAGCGGATCCCGGCGGCCGTGCCGCCCGGTCCGGTGATCGACACCAACGGCGCCGGGGACGCCTTCGCGGCGGGGGTCATCGCGGCCCGGTCGCGCGGCGCGACCTGGGCGGAGGCGGCCGGGTACGCGGCCCGGGTCGCCGCCGCGGCCTGCACCCACGACGGCATGGAGTACCCGCCGGGGCTGCTGCCCCGCGATTGACCGATCGGGGTGCACCGCTGCCGGCTCGGGCTGCCGAGTCACGCTTGACAGGCACATCGGTAAGTCGTAACTTACCGTTCGTGGCTACTTACCAGACCGACGAGGGCTGGGACGCCCTTGGCGATCCCACCCGTCGCGCCATCGTCGCCTGCCTCGCGGAACAGCCACGTGCCGTCGGCGAACTCGCCCAGGAACTACCGATCAGCCGACCCGCGGTATCCCAGCACCTGAGGGTGCTCAAGGACGCCGGGCTGGTCCTTGACCAGCAGGCCGGCGCCCGACGGATCTACCGGCTCAACCCGGCAGGCGTGGCCGCCCTACGCGACCAGTTGGACACGTTCTGGAACCGCGCGCTGGACGGCTACCAGGACGTCGTTGACCAGACCACCGAGGAGGACTCATGACCCAGGCAGCCGATGTGGTGGTTCGCCGCCAGATCGTGGTGAACGCACCGATCGAACGGGCGTTCACCACGTTCACCGAGCGCTTCGGCGACTTCAAGCCACGAGAACACAACCTGCTGGGTGTCGCGATCGCCGAAACCGTGTTCGAACCGAGGGTCGGTGGCCACATCTACGACCGCGGCGTCGACGGCACCGAGTGCCGCTGGGCGCGGGTGCTCGCCTACGACCCGCCGGACCGGGTCGTGTTCAGCTGGGACATCAACCCCCAGTGGAGGGTCGAGACCGAGCCCGACAACACCAGCGAGGTCGAGGTCCGCTTCGTCGCCGAGGCTCCGCACCGCACCCGGGTGGAGTTGGAACACCGCCACCTCGACCGGCACGGGCCAGGCTGGGAATCCGTCCGGGACGGCGTCGCCGATGACGGTGGATGGCCGCTCTACCTGGACCGCTACGCCGCCCTGTGCGCCGCGCACGAATGACGGCGGGATCATCCCGCTTCGCCCTGCGGGTCACCGATGGTCAGGCAGGATGGGCGCATGGCATCCACGGTTGAGATCCCACTGGTGGGCGGCACGGCCGACGGTGAGCACGTCACCGTCGAGCTGGACCCGAACAGTCGGCCCCCACTGACCCACCATCACCTGGGGCCGGAAGGGCTGGCGGCAGCCGAGATCTACGAGCTGGAGTCCGTCGACGCCGACCGCCAGCAGTGGCGCTACTGCTGGCGGGGGCCGGCGGTCTGACCCCTGGCGACCGCCTCGATCAGGCGCCGACCTCGACGAGCGACCGGTTGCGCAGGCTCTCCAGCACCGCCCGGGTGACCTGCGAGGTACCCCTGGCCTCGTCGCACACCCGGGCCACCCGCTGAGCGGTGACCTCGGCCCGCTGTTCGCGTTCATCCCACAACTGGTCCACCTCGGCCAGCAGGGGACCTTCCACCTCGCGCTCCACCCCCCGCAACGCCGGCACCCCGAGTCGCTGGGCGAGGTCGAAAACCTTGCCGGCGTACGGCAGGGGCAGGAACGGCGTACCCATCATCGCGGCGAAGATCAGGAAGTGCAGGCGCATACCGACCGCCAGGTCGAAGTGCCGCATCAACCCGAGCACCTGCTGCGGGGAGTAGGTGCCGTGCAGGATCCGCCCCCGCTCGGCGGCGATCATGTGCGACAGCACGCCGTGGGAGTGCCGGATGTCGTCGCGTTCCATCGGCACGAACAGCACGTGCGCGTCGATCCGGTGCACCAGGAAGTCACCGATCTGCGCCAGCAGCCGGTGATATCCGTCCACGTCGAGCCGTTCCGCAGCCCGACCCGGCTCCCGCACACTCATCCCGACCAGCCGCTTGCCGGCCGGCACGCCCTCCTCGCGGAGGAACTGCGCGGGAAAGTCCTCAGGTTCCAGCAGGAACGCCGGGTCGCCGGTGACCGTGATCGGATTGAGCAGGCCCGCCTCCTCCAGCACCATCCGCGACTCCTGGTCGCGTACGGTCACCTGGACCGCGCCGGCAAGCGTCTCCCGGACCATTCCGGTGTCCACCATCTCGCTGAGCGGCCCGACGCCGACGGCGTACGTCAGCAGCGGCAGACCCCGCTCCTGCGCCACCCGAACGACCCGCAGGTACCGGCGTGCCTCCTTGTCGTACAGGATGCCCCCGCCGCCCAGAATGAGCAGGTCGAGTTGGGACAGCACGAGGGCGGAGTCGGTTCGGCTGACCCCCTCCCACGGCACCGCCTCCACGTCCGGGTGGGCGACCGCGGTGTGCGCTGGGTTCCGCGAGAACACGATGATCCGCGCGTGCGGCTCCTGCTGACGCAGATCGGTCAGCAGTCCGGTGAGGATCGCCTCGTCGCCCAGGTTTCGCCCACCGTACGAGCCGAGCACGCCGATGGTCAGTCCGGCACGCGTCATCCGTCGCTCCTCCCCAGGTGCGTCCGCTCCGCCGTTTCCCCGCTGCGCTTATGAACAGTCCTCGCAGGTCCCTCGGCTACGCGATCAGACGATGCGGCTGGCGGATGTGGTGCGACCGATGCCAGCGGCCGACCGCACAGACTGAGGCATCTCGAGCGGGACCGCTGTCGACAAGCCGACTTTCCCGGCACCCGCCAACTTCCACACGCCCCAGGCGGTCACACATTAGCCCGATGGGGTGACAGAGCGTGGTTGACCCTGGTTGACGGCTTTGCGAGGGTGTCGACCGGATCCCCTCACCCCGAGCGGCTGATCCATGCGGCGGCCGGGGGACGACTGAGGCTGCACCCTGCCCGCCGATACAGCCCCGCAGCCTCGAGCGGAGAAATCAATGTCGTCAGGTAGCACCCTGCCCCGTACCGGAGTCGACGTGATCACCATCGGCGGCACAGCAGGAGTCGGCGTCGTGCAACTGTCGTTGCCGCTCGCCATCGCCGCTGTCGGTGTGCTGATCGTGATCGCCGGTGCCTGCATGATCCGGTTGACGTTCCGACGCGGACGGTCGATCAACGGATGAGCGCGCGCATCGGACCCCGGCGAGTTTTGCTCACGGCGGCGGTCGTGCTGGCCGCCGCGGCAGTATGGGCAATGCACCATGTGTTCGCGGTTTCTGGTGCTCTCGACGGTGCCGGACACCGCTTCACCTACGTGTACGCGGGCATGTTCCTGCTGCTGTTGTGGCAGATCGGCAGCGCCTACCTGGAGCGCCCGGCCACGGCGACCGGCCGGGCTCGTGAGCACCTGGACGCGTTGCGCGTAGTGGCGATCGTGCCCGTCTACAACGAGGACCCGGCGGCGCTACGTGCCTGCCTCGAATCCATGGTCAGGCAGACGCGCACCCCTGATGTCATCTCCGTGGTGGATGACGGTTCGACCGATGTCGGCGGGTACGAGGCCGTGAAGCGGTGGTTTCTCGACACTGCCCCCACTTACGGGATCACGGTGGCATGGCATGTCCAGGAGAACGCCGGCAAGCGGCACGCGCAGGCCGTGGCCGTGCGGACCACTGGCGACGCGGACATCTACTGGACAGTCGACTCCGACACGGTTTCCGACCCGCGGGCGCTCGATGAGCTGCTACTGCCGTTCAATGATCCTCGTGTGCAGTCGGTGGCGGGCGTGGTGATGGCCGCGAACGTGCGGTCATCGTTCCTCGCGCGGATCACTGATTTGTGGTTCGTCACGGGTCAGCTCACCGACCGGTCGTCGTTGTCGGTGTTCGGGGCGGTGTGGGTCAATTCCGGGCCGATCGCCGCCTATCGGGCCGCTGTCGTCCGGGACAACCTTGACGGCTACCTGACGGAGAGGTTTTTCGGCCGGAACGTACATTTCTCGGACGATTCGCTGCTGACGTTGTTCGCGATGGTCAGGGGGCGCACCGTACAGCAGCCGACAGCGTTCGCGTTCGCGTTGATGCCGAACCGGTTCGGGCACCTGTGCCGCATGTATCTGCGGTGGATGCGTGGCAGTTTCATCCGCTCCTGGTGGCGGGTGCGGTACCTGCCGCTGAGGTCGTACGCCTGGTGGGCACATCTCTTGCGATGGGCGTCGATGGTGGTCGCCACTGTGGTGTTCGTGACCGTTGTGTTCGTGTCACCGGTGGTTGAACCGACGCTTACGGCGGTGCCGTGGTTGCTGTCGGTGACGTTCATCGTGGGGTGGGCGCACACGTTGCGCTATCTGGCCGTTCGCCGGTCTGACGAATCGACTGGCCGCCGTGTGTGGACGTGGTTGTTGGCGCCGGCTGCTGTGGTGTTGGCGGTGGTGGTGTTGCGGATGATCCGCTGGTACGGCGTGGCGACGTGTTGGCGGACTGGTTGGGGCACCCGACAGCAGGTGGAGGTCGTGCTGACTCACTGACCGCTGAGCTACGCACCCGGAACGTCGTACGGCGGGCCGGCGGTTGGCAACCTACCCTGCCACCCGCCGGCCCGGACGGACGCGCGGGAAACGGCTTGCCCGCCCAGGTCTCCGACGGGCACCGTCAACGGCATGCAGGCGAGTACGAGGAATCGGCTACGGTGGCGGGATCTGCCAACTGATGTCCGTTCCGCCGTCGAGAAGATCCTCGGCGACCGGGTGGTCGAAGCGGTGTCGCAGGCGGGCGGCTACTCCCCCGGCACCGCCGACCGGGTGCTCACCGCCAACGGGCGTCGCGCCTTCGTCAAGGCGGCCAGCCCGATGCAGAACCCGGACACCCCCGACATGCACCGGGCCGAGGCGCGGATCACCGCCGCGCTGCCCGCGTACGCTCCGACGCCCCGACTGCTCGGCTGTCATGACGACGGCCACTGGGTGGCGCTGGTGCTCAGCGACGTCGACGGGCGGCACCCGGTCACTCCGTGGCAGGCCGAGGAACTCGACGCGGTGCTGGGCGCCCTGGAACGGATGGCCGCAGCGCTCACGCCCAGCCCGGTGGCAGCGGTACCGGTCATCGCCGACCGGCTGGCCGACGAGTTCGCCGGCTGGCAGCGGGTCGTCGACGACCCGCCGCCGGAGCTGAACCCGTGGGCCCGGACGCACCTCGACCAACTCTGTTCCTGGTCGGCTCATGGCCTCGCGTCGCTGGCCGGCGACACCCTGTGTCACGTGGACGTCCGCGCGGACAACCTGCTCGTCGACCGGGCCGGCCGGGTCACGGTGGTCGACTGGCCCTGGGCGGCGCGCGGCCCGGCCTGGCTGGACACCGCGATGCTGCTGCTCGACGTACGCCTGCAGGGCGGACACGACACCGAGGCCCTGCTGCGCCGGCTGCCGCTCACCACCACTGTCGACCCCGACGTGGTGACCGGCCTCTACGCCGGTCTGGCCGGTTTCTTCACCGACCGGGCCCGCCTGCCTCCGCCGCCGGGCATCCCCACCCTCCGGGCGTTCCAGCATGCCCAGGCCGAAGTCCTGCTCACCTGGCTGGCCGAACGCCTCGGGGTGTCAGGTGGGCGGGGTGGACGGGTGGGTGATGAAGGGCAGGAGCGTCGCGGGGAGGGCGGGTGAGTCGACGATGTCGTAGTGGGTGAGTCCAGGGAGGACAGCCAGCCGGGCCGCCGGACGATCGGTGCCGTCCCACCCGGCGTCCCAATGACCGCCACCGAGCAGGCCGAAGAACGCCACCATGTGTGCCGGGCGGACCGAGTCGGCGTCGGCGAAGACAAGCATCGTCGGCGTGGTGATCGCGGCGACCTCCGATGACCAGTCGTAGTCGCGACGCAGCAGCTCACCGGTCCTGACCCAGAGCCGGGGCCAGTCCTGCGGGCGGGGCGCGACGCGCCGGTAGAGCTGCTCGGGCGGAGTGCCGCGCATCTGCTCGGCAGCCGCCTCGTCGGGCTCGGGCATGCCGGCGAGCACCTCGGGAAACCAACCCTGCCGACGACACGGCGCGGAGACCACCACCAACCGGCGGAGCAACTGTCGGTGCTGAACCGCCAACCGCAGGGCGACCCCACCGCCGAGGGAGAAGCCGAGCACCTCGGCCTCGGCCAGACCGAGGTGAACGATCAACGCCGCCACGTCGTCGGCCATGGACTCGTACCGCAGCGGGCGGCCGGCGTCGGCGGTGCGGCCGTGACCTGGCAGGTCGACGCTCACCACCAGGCGACGCCGCGCCAGCGCCGGCCGGATCGCGGCGAAGGTCTCCACCGCACCGAACCCGCCGTGCAACAGCACCAGCGGTCGACCTTCGCCGTGCGTCTCGTACCAGAATCGGACGCCGTCGAGTTGCGCGTAGCCCATCTGATTCCCTCCTTCGCCGACCCGGCCCGACCATGCCGCCCGCCTCCCAGTCCGCGCGCAGCAGTGCCGACGTTGCCGACACCGATACGATCAGCGGGTCTCGATGCCCTCGGTGGGTACCCGTTCGGGTGAGGTGAGGTGCGGTGGCCGCCGTCGTCGACCTGCTCAACATCACGATCATCCTGCACGGGCTGCTGAAGGTGACCGCGATCACGAACGCGATCCGCTGGATCAGCGAACGTGGCCGGGACTACCGGCTCGCGTACGACCGGACGCCACCCGCCGACGACGAGGCCAAGCTGCGCCTGCTGATCGAGTGTGGCGGCACCTTCTTCCCGTTCGGAGCCAAAGATCACCGAATCCGGCGACGGTACCTGCGGTGGCAGCGACGGTCCCGGCGGTGGCGGGCGGCGGCCGTGGCACTGCGATTCTGGGCCACTGTCTGCTTCACCGCTTCCTCGCGGCGTCGATGGTGCTGGCCAACTCGGTGGGCAGTCTGATCGGCGTGCTCGACCTCGGGTCGGGCGTGATGCTGATCCTGTTCGGGTTGACCCTGCTGCCCGCGATACTCAACCTCAGCGGACGAAACGAGTAGATGGTGCGTGGTGGGCGCGGCAGGTTTCGAACCTGCGACCCCTCGCTTGTAAGGCGAGTGCTCTCCCACTGAGCTACGCGCCCGGAACGCCGTACGGCGGGCCGGCGGTTGGCAAGCTTACCCTGCCACCCGCCGGCCCGGGCGGACGCCTCGCACCGGTCGACCGGTCAGGCCACGGCCTCCGCCAGGGCCTTGCGCCAACCCTGCTGGTCACGGGCCTCACCGGGCATGTTCATCTCGGCAAAGCGGACCACGCCGTCCCGGTCGATGACGAACGTTCCCCGGTTGGCGATGCCGGCCACCTCGTTGAAGACGCCGTACGCCTGAGCGACGGCGCCGTGCGGCCAGAAGTCGGACAGCAGCGGGAACGTGTATTCCTCCCGGTCCGCCCAGACCTTGTGGGCGAAGACCGAGTCGACGCTGACGGTCAGCACCTGGATCTCGTCGTTGACGTACTCGTCGAGGTTGTCCCGTACCTCGGTCAGCTCACCCTGGCAGACCCCGGTGAACGCCAGCGGGTAGAAGACCAGCAGGACGGTGCGCCGGCCTCGGAAGTCGGAGAGTCGGACCGGCTGGTTGTTCTGGTCGTTCAGCACGAAGTCGGGTGCCTCGGCACCAACCTCGACGGGCATGCGGACTCCTCGGATCGGTTCGGGGACGGCCTCGATCGCTCGCCGTGGGTCGGGTTACTTCTTGCCCTTGGCGCCGCGACGCAGCACGAGTCGGGCACCGCTCCAGTCCTTGCCGGCGTTGATCGTGGAAGTCTGCTGGAGGCCGGCGGTGGGTGCCGACTCGGCGACCTCGCTCGGCTCGACGTGGCCCTCGCGGCCGGCCTTGGGCGTCAGCAGCCACACGACCCCGTTGTCGGCCAGTGGGCCGAGGGCGTCGACGAGCAGCTCGAAGAGATCACCGTCGCCGTCCCGGTACCAGACCAGCACCGCGTCGACGACCTCGTCGGTGTCCTCCTCGACAAGATCCCCACAACGGTCGGTCAGGGCGTCCCGGAGATCGGAGTCGACGTCGTCGTCGTAGCCCATCTCCATGACGACCATCCCCGGCTCGATGCCGAACCGGTCCGCCAGGCTGCGTACCCCGTCAGCAGCCTGACCAGCGGTCGCGCTCACTGTCGCGTGCCTCCTCATCTCGTCCGAGCCGGCGTCTGCTCGACGCCGTCAGGCAAAGTCCACACAGTTGTGCCCTCCTGCGCAAGTGGCGCACCGGGTGGAACGAAATTTACCGTGCCAGCAGCGTACGGGCACCCTGGGTGATGGCCTCCTCGGACACCAGCACCTGCCGGGCAGCCGGACCCAGCGGCACGAAGGAGTCAACAGCCGCCACCCGGCGTGCCGCACCGACATATCCGGCATCCACCAGCGCGGCGATCACTCCCTCGCCCACTCCACCGGACCGACGGGTCTCGTCCACCACGAGCACCCGGCCGGTCGCGGCGGCCTCCCGGATGAGGTCGGCCACCGGCAGCGGCGCGAGCCAACGCAGGTCCACCACCCGGGTTCCGATCCCCTCGTCGGCAAGTGCCGACGCGGCCCGCAGCGACATCCGGACACCGTTGCCGAAGGTGATGATCGTGACGTCCTGGGCCGAACCGACCCCGTACACCCGGGCCCGTCCCACCGGCACGTGGCCGGCGGCCCAGGCACCCGGCTCGGCATAACCGGCAAGCCACTCACCGTCGCCGTCGGTGTAGAGGTCACGGGTGTGGTAGAGCGCGATCGGCTCCAGGAACACGCAGACGCTGCCGTCCACGGCCGCGCTCGCCAGGCAGGTCCGCAGCATCGCCGCCGCGTCGTCGGGCCGGGCCGGCACGGCGATCACCAGACCCGGTACGTCCCGCAGCACAGCCACCGAGTTGTCGTTGTGGAAGTGGCCCCCGAAGCCCTCCTGGTACGCCAGCCCGGCCACCCGCACCACCATCGGGTTGCGCCACGCGCCCTGCGAGAAGAACCGCATGGTCGCCGCCTCGCCGCGCAGCTGGTCCTCGGCGTTGTGCAGGTACGCCAGATACTGGATCTCCGGCACCGGCAGCATCCCGGCCAGGCCCGCGCCGAGACCGAGGCCGAGGATCGAGGTCTCGTCGAGCAGTGTGTCGAACACCCGGGCGGCGCCGAACCGGTCGCGCAGCCCCTTGGTCACCCCGTAGACCCCGCCCTTGACGGCGACGTCCTCGCCGAAGACCGCCATCTGCGGGTGGTTGAGCAGCCCGTCGGTGAGTGCCGCGTTGATGCTCTGCGCGAGGGTGAGCGGGCCGGCCAGTTCCGGCGGTTTGCCGCCGAACGCCTCGGCCCGCGCTCCGGCGTCCGGGCCGGCGGCGCGGGCGCCCGCGTCGGCGACCGCCAGGGCGACCCGGACCGGTCGACGCGGTGCCAGCGGGGCGATCACCTCGGCGGCATCGGCCAGCTTCGGCTCGTCGAGCACCTCCTCGGCGATCCGGCGGACCTGCCAGCCGATCTCGTCGTAGCGGTCCAGCAGCTCCGGGCCGCCGGCCAGACCCGCGTCCACCAGCCGCCGCGCGGTGGCGACCACCGGATCGCGGGCCACGTCGGCGGCGATCTCCGAGGCGGGGCGGTACGCGCTCTCGGCGTCCGCGCCAGCGTGACCCATCAGCCGGACCGTGGTCAGGTGCAGCACCGCCGGGCGTCGGTGCCGGCGTACCCAGGCTGCCGCCTCGACCGCCACCTCGTACGTGCCGACCAGGTCGGCGCCGTCGGCGGCGAAGTACCGGATGCCGGGCTTGGACCGCAGGGCCGTGGCCACCCACCCCTGCGGCGACCGGACACTGATGCCCAGCCCGTTGTCCTCGCAGACGAAGAGCACCGGGATGCGCAGGCCGGTGTGGTCGTACCAGCCGGCGGTGTTGAACGCGGCCGTGGCGCTGGCATGGTTGATCGAGGCGTCCCCGAACGAACAGACCACGATGGCGTCGGCGACCCCGGGCGCCGGTTCGGGTTCCGCGCCGGGTCGGTTCACCTCCCCTCGGGCGTCCAGCCGGCGCAGTCGCTCCAGGGCGAGGCCCATCCCGACGGCCCGGGGCAGGTGTGAGGCGATGGTGGAGGTTGTCGGAACCACCGCGAGGTCGGCCCGGCCGAACACCTTGTGCCGGCCACCGGCGATCGGTTCCTGGCTGGAGGCCACCATGCCGCGCAGCACGTCCCGAGCCGCGTCGGTGTACGCCCGGGGCACCGGCCGCTTGACCCCCGTCAGCCGAATCCCGCCGTCACCGGTGGCCGGCGCGGTCACGGTGGCCGGCGCGGTCACGGTGGCCGGTCGTGTACCGGCAAGTGGTACCGCCGCCGGCTGCTCGCCGACCACGGGCACCTCCGCCGCCGGACGGACGCCGGGTTCGACGACATCGGCACCGGCGGCGGCTCCGTCGGCCCGGTCGACGGCCGTCCCGTCGGGTTGGCCCGCACCGTCGGTCGAGTCGCGTCCCGCCGTGACCGCACTGATCGCCAACTGGTCCGACCCGACGGAGGTATCCCCTTCGGTGGTCCCCACCCGGTCCGGGACGACGGACGACCCGCTGACGGACCGGCCGACCGGCCCGGCCTCGACGGAAGGACCGGCTTCGACGGAAGGACCGGCCTCGGCGGAACGGCCGGCCTCGGCGGCGTCGGTAGCCTCGCCGGCCCGGGCAACCTGAGCGGCACGGCCGTCCGGCGGCGTGGACGGCACAGCCGGCGCGGACGATTGAGCCGACCCAACCGGCGGCGATGACGCAGCGGACGGCGGCACAGGGGACGGCGCGGACGGGTCGGCCTGGGCGGCGCGGACGCAGTAGAAGGCGCCGGAGCGGTAGTGCAGCAGGGCCGGGTCGGTGGGCCGCAGGGCCGCCGCCACCGCCGCGTTGCCCTCGTGACCGGCGGAGCCGATTGTGTAGTAGCCCTCGCCGAAGCTGCGCAGCCAGCGGCCGGCCAGGTCGAGTTGCCGGCTGGTGACCTGGGCGTCGAAGAGGTCCAGCAGTTGGGCACCGGTCAGCGCACTGCCCTCGGTCAACTGCCGCGTTGGGTCGGTACGGTGCGGCGGTGTCGCGAGGGCGGCCAGGGACTCGCGGAACCGGTCGTCGAGATCCTGCGGGGTGGTCACGTCCGACAGCATTACCGACCGGCGCACGCCTCGCACAGTCGAGGACGTTTCACGCCGGCCCGGTGGGGCCGCAGTCCTCCGGGCAGCCGCCGTCGGAGACCTTCCACACGAGGTCACGCAGCGCGGCGAGTTCCTCGTTGTTGAGCGGGGTGAGCAGCCGGGGGTCGGAGAGCACGAGATGGACCTGCTCGCGCATCCGCCGGCCGGCGTCGGTCACCACAAGCGTCTTCTGCCGTCGGTCGGTCGGCGCGACCCGGCGCTCGACCAGCCCGGCCTGCTCCAGCTTGTCGACGAGGGCCGTGACGTTGGACCTGTCACAGCGCAGTTGGTCGGCCAGCTCGCGGGCGAGAAGCGGTCGGTCCGGGTCGAGCTGGTACAGCGCACGGGCCACGGCCGGCGTCAGGCCGAGCGCGGCGATGTCGAGATCCTGATGGTGTCGCAGGGCGGAGGCGACGTGCATGATCCGGCGGACCGCGTCACCGGCCAGCCCGGTGCGGTCGGCCGGTTCCGGGCCGACCGGGGCGATGATCGGCCGTGACATGGTCACATCCTAGGCTCGCGGACCACCGTCGGCCCCGTCTGCGAGGGCGGCGGGGGCAACGGACCGTCGTCCGATCCGCCCGGCTCGATAGCTGTTCGGACAACGGCAGCGGGACTGGGCGGGTTCAGCCGCTCCTCGGACCGTTGGGACCTTCTCACCAGCGCGGCAGGCGAACCGGTGGCGCCAGCCGGAACGGCCTGGCGGATTCAGCCCGCCAGGAAGGAGAAGCGGACCTGCCGGGTCGGGTTGTCACAGTTGGTGTCGACCAGGCAGACCGACTGCCAGGTGCCCAGGGCCAGTCGCCCACCGAGCACGGGCAGCGTCGCGTACGGGGCGACGAAGGCCGGCAGCACGTGATCGCGACCGTGTCCGGGCGAGCCGTGCCGGTGCCGCCACCGCTCGTCGGTGGGCAGTACCGCGTCCAGCGCGGTGAGCAGGTCGTCGTCCGAGCCGGACCCGGTCTCGATGATGGCCACCCCGGCGGTGGCGTGGGGCACGAAGACATGCAGCAGCCCGTCGCCGGAACCGGCGACGAACTGCTCGGCCTCGGCCGTGATGTCCCGGACGGTGGGTCGGGAACCGGTCCGGATGGTGATCAGCTCACTGCGCACCCTCGCATTCTTCCGCACCCGGCCGTGGTCCGCCGCGACCGCCGTCGACCGACATAGTTACTGGTGGGTACGTGTGTCGCGCGTCGCCCTTCGGCCGGGTGGACGTGACGCCGAGTGCCGCGACGGGGCAGGATGGCGCTAGAGACCTATCCCACACACAACCGAGGGAACGCCTGTGGCTACGGAACGCAAGCGCCCGGTGATCACGGCCGGCCTGCCGAGCCAGCTTCCGGACATCGACCCCGAAGAAACCAGCGAGTGGGTCGAGTCGCTCGACGGTGTCATCGACGACCGTGGCACCAAGCGAGCCCGCTACGTCATGCTGCGGCTGCTGGAGCGCGCCCGGGAGCGTCAGGTCGGCGTGCCGTCGCTGACCACCACCGACTACATCAACACCATCCCGCCGGAGCGTGAACCGTGGTTCCCCGGCGACGAGCACGTCGAGCGCCGCATCCGGGCGTACGTGCGGTGGAACGCGGCGATGCTCGTGCACCGCGCGCAGCGGCCGGAGATCGGCGTCGGTGGCCACATCTCGACCTTCGCCAGCTCGGCGTCGCTCTACGAGGTCGGCTTCAACCACTTCTTCCGGGGCAAGGAACACCCGGGTGGCGGCGATCACATCTTCTACCAGGGGCACGCCTCGCCCGGCATGTACGCGCGGGCGTTCCTGGAGGGCCGGCTCAGCGAGAACCAGCTCGACGGTTTCCGGCAGGAGCTGTCCCACCCCGGCGGCGGTCTTCCCTCGTACCCGCACCCCCGGCTCATGCCGGACTTCTGGGAGTTCCCCACGGTCTCCATGGGTCTGGGTGGCCTGAACGCCATCTACCAGGCCCGGTTCAACAGGTACCTGCAGCACCGGGGCATCAAGGACACCTCCGACCAGCACGTCTGGGCGTTCCTGGGCGACGGCGAGATGGACGAGCCGGAGACCCTCGGCGCGATCGGGGTGGCCGCCCGCGAGGAGCTGGACAACCTCACCTTCGTGATCAACTGCAACCTGCAACGGCTGGACGGGCCGGTACGCGGCAACGGCAAGGTCATGCAGGAGCTGGAGGCGTTCTTCCGGGGCGCCGGGTGGAACGTCATAAAGGTGGTCTGGGGACGGGAGTGGGACCCACTGCTCGCCGCGGACACCGATGGCGCGCTGGTCAACCTGATGAACACCACGCCCGACGGCGACTACCAGACCTACAAGGCGGAGTCCGGGGCGTACGTGCGGGAGCACTTCTTCGGCCGTGACCCGCGCACCCGCAAGATGGTCGAGGGGCTCACCGACGACGAGATCTGGAACCTCAAGCGCGGTGGGCACGACTACCGCAAGCTGTACGCGGCCTACAAGGCGGCGACCGAGCACACCGGCCAGCCGACGGTGATCCTGGCCAAGACGATCAAGGGCTGGACGCTCGGCTCGCACTTCGAGGGCCGCAACGCCACGCACCAGATGAAGAAGCTGACGCTTGAGGACCTGAAGACCTTCCGCGACCGGCTCTACCTGGACATCCCGGACTCGGCGCTGGAGGAGAACCCTTACCTGCCGCCGTACCTGCGGCCGGACGAGAAGTCCGACGAGATGCAGTACCTGCACGAGCGGCGCAAGCAGCTCGGCGGTTACCTGCCGACCCGGCGGACCAGCGCCAAGAAGTTGGGCATCCCCGGCGCGGAGCGCTTCGCCGACGTCAAGCGCGGCTCGGGCAAGCAGAAGGTGGCCACCACGATGGCCTTCGTCCGGCTGCTCAAGGACCTGATGAAGGACAAGGAGTTCGGCAAGCGCTGGGTGCCGATCATCCCCGACGAGGCGCGCACCTTCGGCCTGGACTCCATCTTCCCGACCGCCAAGATCTACTCGCCGCACGGTCAGCGGTACACCTCTGTCGACCGGGAGCTGTTCCTGTCGTACAAGGAGTCGACAGTCGGCCAGATCCTGCACGAGGGGATCAACGAGGCCGGCTCCGTCGCCTCGTTCACCGCGGCCGGCACGTCGTACGCCACCCACGACGAGCCGATGATCCCGATGTACATCTTCTACTCGATGTTCGGGTTCCAGCGCACCGGCGACGGCTTCTGGGCTGCCGCCGACCAGATGACCCGGGGCTTCGTGCTCGGCGCCACCGCCGGACGCACCACGCTCAACGGTGAGGGACTCCAGCACGAGGACGGGCACTCCCTGCTGCTGGCCGCCACCAACCCGGCGGTCGTCGCGTACGATCCGGCGTTCGCGTTCGAGATCGCGCACATCATGGAGAACGGCCTGCACCGCATGTACGGCGAGAAGCAGGAGAACGTCTTCTACTACCTCACCGTCTACAACGAGCCGATCCACCAGCCGGCGGAGCCGGAGGGCGTGGACGTCGAGGGCATCGTCAAGGGCATCCACCGCTACTCCCCCGCCCCCTCGGTGGAGGGGGACGCTCCCCGGGCGAACCTGTTGGCCTCCGGCACCGGGATGCAGTGGGCGCTCAAGGCGCAGCAGTTGCTGGCGCAGGACTGGGGGGTGGCCGCCGACGTCTGGTCGGTGACCTCCTGGACGGAGCTGCGCCGCGACGCGGTGGAGTGCGAGCAGTACAACCTCCTGCATCCGGGCGCCGAGCAGCGGGTTCCGTACATCCAGCACAAGCTGGCCGACGCGGACGGCCCGAAGGTCGCGGTCAGCGACTGGATGCGCGCGGTGCCGGACCTGATCTCCCGGTGGGTGCCGGGTGACTGGACCTCGCTGGGCACCGACGGGTTCGGCCTGTCCGACACCCGCCACGCCCTGCGCCGGCACTTCCACGTCGACGCCGAGTCGGTGGCGGTCGCCACCCTGCGTCAGCTCGCGCTGCGCGGCACGGTACCGGCCCACGTGCCGGCCGAGGCCGCCAAGAAGTACGCCATCGACGACGTCAACGCCGCCCCGGTCGGCGAAACCGGCGGCGACAGCTGAACCTGGGACGACGTCCCCGGTCGAGGGGCCCGGCGCGGTACGACACCGCCGCCGGGCCCCTTCGCGTGCGGCGTTCGTCTCCAGCCAAGCCGCAGGTATGACTCTTCTGGTATCGACACACGTCTTTTTCGTGTAACACAGCGCATCCACAATTGCCGATAGGTGTTTCAGCTCGACCCCGGGACACCAGGCCGGCCGGTGGATCCACCCCGTCGCGCCCGTCCGCCGCCGGCCGGGACGTCACCGCCGCCTCGGCGCGCGACGGGAGGGAGCCTTCATGCGAATCGTCCGGATCGGTCTCGCCCTGGCCGTCGGCGTCCTGGTGGTGTCGATGTTCCCGGCGGGCTCGCCCTCGGTGGCGCACGACCCGGCCACCCCGGCCGGGCGCGCGTCGGCACAGGAGTTCATGGCTCAACGCGAACCCACCCAGCAGCTTGTCGCAGCCGCCGCCGCGACCTGCACCAACGGCCAGGCGGCGGGTTATCCCTGCCGCAACGTGGACCTGCTGTCGTTCATGCCGCTGTCCAGCATCGGCGGCAGCCAGGCCAACGACATCTGGGGTTGGACCGACCCGCAGACCGGCAAGGAGTACGCGCTCGTCGGACGCCGCAACGGCACCTCGTTCGTGGACGTCTCCAACCCGACCGCGCCGGTCTACCTGGGCAACCTGCCCGCGTACCAGAACCGCACCGCGATCTGGCGCGACATCAAGGTCTACCGGGACCACGCGTACGTGGTGGCGGACGTCTCCGGGCACGGCATGCAGGTGTTCGACCTGACCCGGTTGCGCGGCGTCACCGCGCAGCAGACCTGGACGGCGAACGTGCACTACAGCCAGTTCGGCAACTCACACAACATCGCCATCAACGAGCAGACCGGGTACGCGTACGCGGTCGGCACCAACACGTGCAGCGGCGGCCTGCACATGGTCGACATCCGCACCCCGAAGTCCCCGGTGTACGCCGGCTGTGTCAGCAACGACGGCTACACCCACGACACCCAGTGCGTGGTCTACCGGGGTCCGGACACCACCTACACCGGGCGGGAGATCTGCGTCAGCTCCAACGAGGACACGGTGACGGTGGTCGACGTGACCACCAAGTCGGCTCCCCGGCAGCTGTCCCGCATCGGCTACAGCGGGCGGGCGTACACCCACCAGGGCTGGTTCACCGACAACCAGCGGTACTTCCTGCTCGACGACGAGCTGGACGAGACCCGGCGCGGGGTACGGACGCAGACCTACATCTGGGACCTGGCCGACCTGGACGCGCCTCGGCACATCGGCACCTACAGCGCCCCGTCCGGGGTGCAGGCCACCGACCACAACCAGTACGTCAAGGGCAACTACAGCTACCAGGCCAACTACCGGGCCGGGTTGCGCATCCTGGACCTGCGCAACGTGGCCAGCGGGCAGGCCACCGAGGCCGGCTTCTTCGACATCTACCCGTCGAGCAACAGCGCCTCGATGAACGGGGCGTGGAGCACCTACCCGTACTACCCGAGCGGCATCGTGGTGGTCAGCGGCATCGAGCAGGGGCTGTTCGTGCTCCAGCCCCGCTTGTCATGACCACCATCGACCGTCGGGCGGCAACGTCCGCCAGCCAGGTCGAGGGGGCGTCCCAGCCGGGGCGCCCCCGCCCCGACCCGGTGCTGCCGCCACCGGCCGGCGGCACGGTGTGGCGGTACGCCGCCGCCGCGCTGGTGCTCGGCCTGACCCTCACCGTCGGGTTCTTCGCCGGGCGCGCCGGTGCCCCCGCGCCCGCTCCGGCCCGACCGGCGACCGCCGGCCCACATGCCGACCACGGCCCGGGTGGGCTGGAGGTGTCCCGCGACGGCTGGACGTTGGTCCTGGACACCCCGGAGCTGGCCGCCGGCCGGCCCGGCGAACTGGCCTTCCGGATCACCGACCCGACCGGGGCCGCGCTCACCACTTTCCAGGAGAACCACGAGCGCCGGATGCACCTGATCCTGGTCGGCCGGGACCTCTCCGGTTACCAGCACGTGCACCCGGAGATGTCGGCCGACGGCACCTGGCGGGTCACGGTCACGCCGACCTCACCCGGCCCGCTACGGGCCATCGCGGACTTCTGGCCGCAGGGGGCGCCGGCCGGCGTCACGCTCGGCGTCGACGTGCCGGTTCCCGGCCGGTACGCCGCCGGTCCGCTCGCGCCACCCGAGGAGACGATCCTGGTGGACGGCTACACGGTGACCCTCGACGGCGGGCTGCGCGCGGGCGAGTCCAACCAGGTGCTCGTCTGGCTCGGCCACGACGGGCAGCCGGTGAACGACCTGCAACGCCACCTGGGCGCGTACGGGCACCTGGTGGCGCTGCGCCAGGGTGACCTGGCGTACCTGCACGTGCATCCGGCGGCGGCCAGCCAGCCCAGCTCGGTGGTGGCGTTCGGCGTCACCGTGCCGACGGCCGGCACCTACCGGCTGTTCTTCGAGTTCCGGCACCTCGACGAGGTACGCGTCGCCGCGTTCACCGTGACCGTGTGAGCCGACGCCCGCGCCAGGGCGCGACGAGCGGTGGCGGCCCGGGTGCCTCTGGAAGGGACACCGGGGCCGCCACCTTCGCGGGTGACGCCGGGACGCGGCCCGTCAGCCGACGGCGGCCAGATCGGTCAACCGGGCCAGCGAGTCCTCCAGGTCGGCGCCGACCCGACGCAGGCCGAGCCGGAGCAGGGCGGCCTTGACCGGGCCGGCCGGCCAGCGTACGACGATGAGCCGTACGACCGTCCCGCCCTCCTGTTCGTCGGGCGTGAGCTGGACGTATATCTCGGTGCGCGCCTCCGCTCGGGCACCGGCGCCCTTGGCGCGTTCGCGCCAGCCGATAAGTGTCGGTTCCTGATAGGCGATCACCTCGGCCTCATGCGCGGCGCCGCGTCCAGCCTGGACCAGTTGCCGCCGACCGAAGCCCTCCCCCGAGAGGACCTCGGCCGCACGGACTCCGGCCAGCCAGGCCGGCAACTGCTCGGCCCGCTGCACCACGTCCCAGACCGCTTCCACCGGCGCCGCCACGTGCGCGCTGCGTTCCACGAGGATCATTTCCGTCTTCCTCCAGTGAGGACATCCCACGATATCGGCACTCTATGCGCAAAAACGGACGTATATGGACGGGTTCGTAAAAGACACGCCGAAAGGTATTGCTCTTCGCGGACCGGCAGCCTATGGCGTCCGACCGCCGCGCCCCCTAAAGTTCCGAACACATTTCGCGTTCACCGGGAGGGCGCATGCCGACCGCTCCGATGCCCGAGTTCCCCACCGGCTTCCGCTGGGGCGTCTCCACCTCCGCGTACCAGATCGAGGGCGCCACCGGCACCGACGGACGCGGACCGTCCATCTGGGACACCTTCGCCCACACCCCCGGCCGGATCATCGACGGCAGCAGCGGCGACGTGGCCTGCGACCACTACCACAGGTACGCCGAGGACGTCGCCCTGATGGCCGGCCTGGGCGTCACCGCGTACCGGTTCTCGATCTCCTGGCCCCGGGTGCTGCCCAGCGGCACCGGCCAGGTCAACCCCGCCGGGCTGGACTTCTACGAACGGCTCGTCGACGAACTGCTCACGCACGGCATCGACCCGGTCGCCACCCTCTTCCACTGGGACCTGCCGCAGCCGCTGGAGGACGCCGGCGGCTGGCTGAACCGGGACACCGCGCACCGCTTCGCCGAGTACGCCGACCTGGTCGCCGCCCGCCTCGGCGACCGGGTCCGGCTCTGGATCACCCTCAACGAACCGTTCATCCACCTGAGCCTCGGGCACGCCACAGGCGTCCACGCCCCCGGCCGGATGCTGCTCTTCGACGCCTTCCCGGTGGCCCACCACCAGTTGCTCGGCCACGGTCTCGCGGTCGCCGCGCTCCGCGCCCGCAGCACCAGCCCGGTGGCCATCGCCAACAACTACTCCCCGGTACGCGTCGCTGGTGGCAGCGGGGCCGACGTCGCCGCGGCAGCGACCTACGAGGCGCTGCACAACCGGCTCTTCACCGACCCGCTGTTCGGTCGCGGGTACCCGACCGAGCTGGGCTTCGACACCACTGCGGTGCGCGACGGCGACCTGGACGTGATCGCCGCACCGATCGACGTGCTCGGCGTCAACTACTACAACCCCACAGCGGTACGCGCGCCCGAGGAAGGCTCACCACTGCCCTTCGATCTGGTGCCACTCACCGGCTACCCGCGAACCGCCTTCGACTGGCCGGTGGATCCGGCCGGACTGCGTGAGCTGCTCGGCTGGCTGCACGACCGCTACCGGCCGACGCTGCCCCCGATCCAGATCACCGAGAGCGGGTGCGCCTACGACGACGCGCCCGACGCCGACGGGTGGGTGCCCGACCCGGACCGGATCGCCTACCTGGACGGCCACCTGCGGGCGGTACGCGCCGCGATCGACGACGGGGTGGACGTCACCGGTTACTTCGTCTGGTCACTGCTGGACAACTGGGAGTGGGCCGAGGGCTTCACCAAACGCTTCGGCCTGGTGCACGTCGACTTCGGGACCGGGCAACGCACGCCCAAGTCGTCGTACGCCTGGCTGCGCGAGGTGATCGCGACCACCCGGCGGGAACCACGGCGGTGACCACCGTCGACCCCACCCCGACCTCGCTGCCGGCCGCGCTCGCCGAACCGACGGTGCCGGTACGCCGAGGGTGGATCGCGCTGCTGTTCGCCGCCAACCTCGGCGTCTGGATGGCCTTCTTCACCCCGATCCAGGTGCTGCTGCCCCAGCAGCTCGGGCAGATCGCGCCAGCAAACAAGGAGACCATGCTGGCGGTGGTCACCGGGTTCGGCGCCCTGGCCGCGGTGATCGCCAACCCGCTGGCCGGGGCGCTGTCCGACCGGACCTGCCTGCGGATCGGCCGACGGGAGTTCGGCCGGCGGCACGTCTGGACCCTCGGTGGCGCGGTGCTCGCCGCGCTGGCCCTGGTGCTGCTTGCCCAGGCCCAGACCGTGCTCGGGGTGGCGGTCGGCTGGGTCGCCGCGCAGGTCTGCCTCAACGCGATGCTGGCCAGCCTCACCGCCGCCGTACCGGACCGGGTGCCGGTCGTCCAGCGTGGCGGCGTCTCCGGCTGGGTCGGCATTCCGCAGGCGCTGGGGTTGGTGCTCGGGGTGGTCCTGGTCACCGCCGTGTTCACCGGCACCACCGCCGGTTACCTGGCGATCGCCGGGGCCATCCTGCTGCTGGCGGTGCCGTTCGCCCTGCGGACGACTGACGACCCGCTGCCCCGCTCGCACCGGCTGACCCTCCGTGGCCTGCTCCGCTCGATGTGGGTGTCGCCGCGGCAGCACCCTGACTTCGGCTGGGCCTGGATCACCCGGTTCCTGGTCCAGCTCGGCAACGCCCTGGGCACCCTGTACCTGCTCTACTTCCTCACCGACGAGGTCCAGGTGGCCGACCCCGAGGGTGGCCTGCTGGTGCTGATCCTGCTCTACACCGCAGGGCTGATGGCCACCACTGTGGTCGCCGGCCGGCTGTCCGACAGGTCGGGCCGGCGGAAGGTTTACGTGATCACGTCCGGGATGGTGATCGCGCTGGCGGCGCTGCTGCTCGCCGTCGCGCCCACCTGGCCGATGGCGATGGCCGCCGCGCTGCTGCTCGGTGCCGGTTACGGGGTGTACCTGTCGGTGGACGCCGCCCTGATCACCCAGGTGCTGCCCAAGGCCACCGACCGGGCCAAGGACCTCGGCGTGATCAACATCGCGAACTCCGCGCCGCAGGTGCTCGGCCCGGCCATCTCCGCGCCGATCGTGGTGTACCTCGGTGGCTACCCGGCGTTGTACGCCACCACCGCGGCGGTGACCGTACTCGGCAGCGTGCTGGTGCTGAAGATCCGCTCGGTGCCGTGAGCCGCACCCCTTGGCCGATTGCGGTCGCGCGCCGCCGTAGGCTGGGGGCCGTGACGGTACGTGTGCGCTTCGCCCCTTCCCCGACCGGTATGTTCCACGTCGGCGGTGCCCGCTCGGCACTCCAGAACTGGATCTACGCCAGGCAGCAGGGCGGTGTGTTCGTGCTGCGCATCGAGGACACCGACGCGGCCCGCAACAAGCCGGAGTGGACCGAGGGCATCCTGTCGGCGCTCGACTGGATCGGCATCGAGCGGGGCAGCTACGAGGGCCCCTACTTCCAGTCCTCGTACGCCGCTGAGCACCGGGCCGCCGCGCAGCGGCTGCACGAGGCCGGCCGGGCGTACTACTGCGACTGCACCCGCGAGGCGGTACAGGCCCGCACCGGTAACCAGTACACCGGCTACGACGGCTTCTGCCGCGACCGGGGGCTGCCGCCCGGCGAGGGCCGCGCGCTGCGCTTCCGCACCCCGGACGAGGGCGTCACGGTGGTGACCGACCTGATCCGGGGCGAGCCGACCTTCGAGAACAAGCTGATCGAGGACTTCGTCATCGCCCGGGGCGACGGCTCGCCGGTCTTCCTGCTGGCAAACGTCGTGGACGACATGACGATGGGCATCACCCACGTGATCCGCGCCGAGGAGCACCTGCCCAACACCCCGAAGCAGCAACTGCTCTGGGACGCGCTCGGGGTCAAGCCGCCGATCTGGGCGCACGTGCCGGTGGTGGTCAACGAGAAGCGACAGAAGCTCTCCAAGCGCCGCGACAAGGTCGCCCTGGAGGCGTACCGGGACGAGGGATACCTCGCCGAGGCGATGCGCAACTACCTGATGCTGCTCGGCTGGGCGCCCTCCGGCGACCGGGAGATCGTGCCCTGGTCGGTCATCGAGGACGAGTTCCGACTGGATGAGGTCAACCCGTCACCGGCGTTCTTCGACGAGAAGAAGCTGCGCGCGTTCAACGGCGAGTACATCCGGGCGCTGCCCGTGGCCGAGTTCGTCGAGGCGTGCCAGCCCTGGCTGACCGGCACCGGCACGATCGCGCCGCCGCCCTGGCAGCCGGCGGAGTACGACCCGGCCGTGTTCGCCGCGGTGGCCCCGCTGGCGCAGACCCGGATCGCGGTGCTCAGCGAGATCGTGCCGAACGTCGACTTCCTCTTCGTCGACTCCCCGCTCATCGACGAGGCGGCCTGGAACAAGGCGATGAAGGAGGGGTCGGCGGAGCTGCTCGACGCCGCCATCGCCGCCTTCGAGGCTGTCGATTCGTGGGACGCGGAGACGCTCAAGGCCACCCTGGAGACGGTCGGCGCGGAGCGCGGCCTCAAGCTCGGCAAGGCACAGGCGCCGGTACGCGTCGCGGTCACCGGCCGTAGCGTCGGTCTGCCGCTGTTCGAGTCGCTGGAGGTGCTCGGTCGCGAGCGCGCCCTGACCCGGATGCGCGCCGCCCGGGTCCGCCTGGTCTGACCCGCCGCGCGGGCCGCCCGGCGACGCTCAGCCGCGACGCTCGGCGCGGCGGCGGATCAGCCGCGACGCTCGGCGCGGCGGCGGATCAGCCGCGACGCTCGGCGCGGCGGCGGATCAGCCGCGACGCTCGGCGCGGCGGCGGATCAGCCGGGCCGCGACCAGGATGGCCAGCAACGGCACCGCGGCGACGGCCGCCCACCACCAGCCATTCCCACCGGACGACTCGTCCGACCGGGGTACCGGGGTGACGGCCTCGGCGGTGGTCGGTGCCGGGGTGGTCTCGGCCGCACCGGTGGCGGTCGGTTCGGCGACGGTGGGCTCCGGGGTCGGGTCGGCGGGCGTGTCGGTGGTCAGCGTGAACCGCACCTCGCCGGAGATCGGATGACCGTCGTCCGACACCAGCCGGTAGCCGACGATGTACAGCCCCGCCGCGCCGGGCGTGAACGGCACACTGACCCGGTTACCGGCGAACCGCGGTTGCCCACCAGCGGCGTCGACATTGTCGGGCCCGGTGATCGTGATGGTCGTCGTCTCCTCGTCGAGCCGGGCCAGAAACCGCAGCTCGACGCGCTCGGGCGCGTCGGCCACCCGGGCACCCGCACGCGGCGTGCTGCCGGTCAGCTGGTTGTGCGCGGCGGCTGGCGCGGCGGGCATCAGCAGCGACACGCCGAACGCCACGCCGATCACCGCTGTCCAGGAACGCGCCATTCGCGCTATCCTGCCCCCCATCATGGCCTCCGCAAAGGTAAGATCCGCCCGCTGCTTCGCGGCTGGTCGTTTGTCGAGTCGCGATTGCGCATAGTTCCAATTAGTGTTCCATCAGCTGCAACCGATCGGCGTTCCGCGGAGTCTTTTGAGTGGGTACCTGTCCTGTGGACACGGTCACCACCGTCGGCCTTCCAACGTGTGACCCCTGCAGCACAGCCACCCATCGAACGGGGCGAGGAGGCGGCATGGTCCGACGGATGAGGCGACTGGCCGCGGTGACGGCAGGTGCGGTAGCGGCGGTGCTGTTGTCGTTCAGCTCCGCCGAGGTGGCCCGGGCGGCGCCGAAGACGCCGCCGGCCGGCGTGGACATCACCGGGCACGGGCTGACCGAGCCGTTGCGGCTGCGTTCCGACACCCACCCCGCGCATGTCGTCGCCGTCATCGAGCAGGTCAACCACCGGGGTCTGGTCCGTCAGTCCGGCGGCCCGAAGAAGGCCGACCTCGGTCCGAAGTACACGGTCGTGGTGCTGGCCGGTGACGCTCCGAAGCAGACCTACGACCTGTACCCGAAGGCGGTAGGTGGTCCCCGCGTCTTCCGCCCCGCCAAGCAGCCCGACCGTAAGGTCAGCGCCTCCTGGTACCTCGGACGGGTGAGCATGTCCGAGACGCTGCGGACCGCCGGTGTCCCGCTCGAACGGACCTACGAGGCGGTGAGCGGAGGCGTCGGCGGAGGCGAGCGCATCATCCCGGAAGAGGCGCTCAACCCCGCTCAGGACATCAACGAGGCGTTCAGCGATCTGCAGCGGCTACTCCTGCTGAACGTCGCGGTGGTGCTGGTGATCACCGTCGGGCTCGCCGGGATCGCGCTCCTGATCCGCCGCCGTACCCACTGAACTCCGACCCGCTCGCGGGCCAGCGCCCGGCGAGCGGGTCCAGGATTCGGGCGAGCGGGTCCAGGATTCGACTGGACCGTCCCGGTCCGTTCAGCACCAGCGACCCGGCGGGCGCTGCCGCCGTGGATTGCGATGAGCCGGACGGACCGGGCCGTGCCGGTGTGCCCCGGCCCACCCGGGCAGGTCACTGCGGCAGGCACCGGTAGTCGGTTCGACCTGCCCCGGGGTGGACGGCTCGACGGCCCGCTGACGGGGCACCGCGGGCTCGCCACCGCGCGGCCGGACGGACGTGGGGTCGTCCTCAGGGCGCTCCGGCACCCGACCCGTGGCCGGCTCGACCGGATGCGCCAGGCCGGGCGGCCGGCGGTGGTGCTTGGCGAGGGCCGGCTGCTCGTGCGGGCCCGGTCGGCACGGCTCCCCCTGGGCACAGCCGTGGTCGGCCTCCCCGTACGCCATCGGCGTCTCCTCACGCTCGCCCTCACCCGCCGGTGCCCACCCGACGTGCCCTGTCACCGTACTGGCCGGATCTGACCGGCCGCGCAGCGCGTACCGGTTCCCGGTCAACGGTGCGGTGCCGACGCCTGCCGTCAAGGTCCAGGTCAGGGCATGTCAGGCTAGGCGGGTGAGCGAGTCGGGCAGCACGGACCTGTCAGCCACGCTGCGCCGGATCGAGCGGGCGGCCGGTGCGCTGGCCACCGCGAGCGTGGTCCGGATGGACGAGACCCTGCCGTGGTTCCGGGAGTTGCCCGCCGACCAGCGCTCCTGGGTGATGCTCGTGGCCCAGGCCGGCGCCCGCTCCCTGGTCCAGTGGTTGCGGGCGGGCGGTGGGGCCGGCGAGGGCACCCAGGAGGTCTCCGACGAGGTCTTCGCCGCCGCGCCACAGGCGCTGGCCCGCTCGATCACCCTCCAGCAGACCGTCGCGCTGATCAAGGTGACCATCGACGTGGTCGAGGAGCAGGTCGGCGAACTGGCCGCTCCCGGTGAGGAGCCGCAGCTCCGGGAGGCGGTCCTCCGGTACTCCCGGGAGATCGCCTTCGCCGCCGCCCGGGTCTACGCCCGGGCCGCCGAGTCACGCGGCTCCTGGGACGCCCGGCTACAGGCCCTGCTGGTGGACGCGCTGCTGCGCGGCGACTCGCCGGACGTGCTGGCCAGCCGGGCCGCCGCGCTCGGTTGGACGGACGCGCCGCCGGTCGCGGTGGCGGTCGGCCCCTCCCCCGGCGGCGAGGTCGCCGCCGTTCTGCACACCGTCTACCGGCAGGCCCGGCGGATCGGGGTCGAGGTGATCGGCGGCGTGCACGGCGACCGCCTGGTGATCGTGCTGGGTGGGGCGGCGGACCCGGTCGCGGCCACCGGCAAGCTGCTCACCGCCTTCGGTGACGGGCCGGTGGTGGTCGGTCCGGCGGTGCCGAGTCTGGACGAGGCGACCGAGTCGGCCCGGGCGGCGCTGGCCGGATACCGGGCCGCCCCGGCCTGGCCGGCGGCGCCGCGCCCGGTGCACGCCGGTGACCTGCTGCCCGAGCGGGCCCTCGCGGGTGACACCGAGGCCCGCCGTCGGCTGCGCCATGACGTGTACGCGGTGCTGGTCCGTGCCGGCGGTGAGTTGCTGGAGACGTTGGACGCCTTCTTCGCCGCGGGCGGCACAC
The DNA here is from genome assembly GCF_002754655.1 of Verrucosispora sp. CNZ293. Classification (NCBI taxonomy): domain Bacteria; kingdom Bacillati; phylum Actinomycetota; class Actinomycetes; order Micromonosporales; family Micromonosporaceae; genus Micromonospora; species Verrucosispora sp. CNZ293. The sequence goes on along the minus strand of NZ_PEFR01000001.1, from coordinate 6,368,207 downwards.
TGGAGAGCGCCGCGCGGGCGCTGTACGTGCACCCGAACACCGTGCGCTACCGACTGCGTCGCATCTCCGAGGTGACCGGATTCAGCCCGCTGGCGCCCCGGGACGCGTTCGCGCTGCGGGTCGCGCTGACCGTCGGCCGGCTCGATCCGGTGGTGCCGACCCAGACATTGGCCCCACCGGTCAGTAAAAGATCACAGCATGGTGATGACCAGCGTCAGTCTTTGTAGGATCCCTCCAACTGTCCTAGTGCGGTTTGGTGCCAGCCGGCACAGCGCAACCCATGGGTATCCAGGAGAGTCATAGACGTGCTCGCCGTACTCTGCCCCGGCCAGGGGTCCCAGAAACCTGGCTTTCTGACCCCCTGGCTCGCCCTGCCCGACGCCGAGGCCCGACTGCGCTCGTGGTCCGAGCTGGCCGGCGTCGACCTGGTGCACCTGGGCACCACAGCCGACGCCGACGAGATCCGGGACACCGCTCGCACCCAGCCGCTGCTGGTCGCCGCGGCGCTGCTCGCCGCCGAGCACCTGCCGATGCCGGAGGTCACGCTGACCGCGGGGCACAGTGTCGGAGAGCTCGGCGCGGCGGCGCTGGCCGGGGCGCTGTCGGCCGAGGCGGCGATCACCCTCGCCGGCGTACGCGGCCGGGAGATGGCCGCCGCCTGCGCGCTGGAGCCGACCGGCATGGCCGCGGTGCTCGGTGGCGACCCGGACGAGGTGACCGCCGCGATAAGCGCCCACGGGCTGCACGCCGCCAACCGCAACGGCAAGGGTCAGGTCGTCGCCGCCGGTGCGCTCGACGGGCTGGACAAGCTGGCCGCCGAGCCCCCGGAGCGGGTCCGGGTCGTCAGGATGCAGGTGGCCGGCGCCTTCCACACCCCGTACATGGCTCCGGCGGAGGCGGCACTGGCCACGGTCGCCGCCGGGATCACCCCGAACGACCCGGACCGCATCCTGCTGTCCAACCTCGACGGGACCGCTGTCGACAACGGCGGGGAACTGCTCGAACGGTTGGTCCGCCAGGTCACCGCCCCGGTCCGCTGGGACCTCTGCATGGCCACGCTCGCCGCACTCGGCGTGACCGGCGTGATCGAGCTGCCGCCCGCCGGCACGCTCGCCGGGCTGGTCAAGCGTGAACTCGCAGGTGCCGGCGCGCCGGAGATCGTCACCCTGAAGACCCCGGACGACCTGCCCGCCGCCCGGGATCTCATCGCCCGGCACGGCACCACGGCGGGTGGCCCGGTCAACGGAACCAGTCCGCACACGTCTCGCGCCAACATCGACGCTGGGGAGGCCTCGTCATGACGGGCAGCCGGATCCTGTCCCTCGGGCACTACCAGCCGTCCCGGGTGGTGACCAACGACGAGATCGCGCAACTGGTGGAGACCAGCGACGAGTGGATCCGCGACCGGGTCGGCATCGCGACCCGCCGGATCGCCGGTGACGAGACGGTCGCCGACATGGCCGCGGCCGCCGCCGACAAGGCGCTTGCCAGTTCCGGCCTGACCGCCGCCGACATCGACCTGGTCGTGGTCGCCACCTGCACCTCGATCGACCGCAGCCCGAACGTGGCCTGCCGGGTCGCCGCCAAGCTGGGGATCAACGCCCCAGGTGCGTTCGACGTCAACACCGCCTGCTCCGGCTTCGCGTACGCGCTCGGCACCGTCGACCACGCGATCCGCGCCGGTGCGTCGCGCAACGCTTTGGTGATCGGCGCGGAGAAGCTGTCCGACTTCACCGACTGGACCGACCGCTCCACCTGCATCATCTTCGGCGACGGCGCGGGCGCGGCCGTGGTCACCGCCGCCGCCGAGGACGAGCCGGCCGGCATCGGCCCGGTGGTCTGGGGCTCGGTGCCGGAGCGCGGCGACGCGGTACGCATCGAGGGTTGGCGACCGTACGTCGCCCAGGAGGGCCAGACGGTGTTCCGTTGGGCCACCACGGCGTTGGCACCGCTGGCCCTGCAGGCGTGCGAACGGGCCGGTGTCGACCCGTCGGAGCTGGCCGCGTTCGTTCCGCACCAGGCCAACGGACGGATCATCGACGGCATCGCGAAGCGGCTGAACATCCCACAGGCGATCATCGCCAAGGACATCGTCGAGTCCGGCAACACCTCCGCGGCCAGCATCCCGCTGGCCCTGTCCAAGCTGGTGGAGCGCCGTGAGGTGCCCTCCGGCGCACCGGTGCTGCTGTTCGGCTTCGGCGGCGGCCTGACCTACGCCGGTCAGGTCGTCCGCTGCCCCTGATACCCCCACGGCGCGCGGCGCCGAGGAGCGACGGGTGGCGTCGCCGCCCCGTCGAGAGAACCCGATGAGAGGAACCCACCGCAATGACCCGTGACGAGATCACCGCCGGCCTCGCCGAGATCCTCGAAGAGGTTGCCGGGGTGAACCCGGACGACGTGGCCGAGGGGAAGTCCTTCACCGACGACCTGGACGTCGACTCGCTCTCCATGGTGGAGGTCGTGGTCGCCGCCGAGGAGAAGTTCGGCGTCAAGATCCCTGACAACGAGGTACAGAACCTCAAGACCGTCGGGGACGCCGTGAGCTACATCGAGGCGCAGTCCTGATATGAGTCGCATCGACGTCGTCGTCACCGGGCTCGGCGCGACCACCCCGCTGGGCGGGGACGTCGCGTCGACCTGGGACGCCATGCTCGCCGGCCGCTCCGGGGTGAGTCCGCTCGCCCAGGAGTGGGCCGCGCAACTGCCGGTCCGGATCGCCGCCCAGCTCGCGGTCGATCCGACCGGTCTGCTGGACCGGGTGAAGCTACGCCGGTTGGACCGCTCCGAGGCGATCGCCCTGATCGCCGCCCACCAGGCCTGGTCGGACGCGGGCCTGGCCGACTCCGGGCTCGACCCGGAGCGGCTCGGCGTGAGCGTCGGTTCGGGCATCGGCGGGGCGCTGACCCTGCTCGCCCAGGACGACATCCTGGAGACGTCCGGCCCACGGCGGGTCTCCCCGCACACCATTCCGATGCTGATGCCGAACGGTCCGGCCGCGTGGGTCGGCCTGGAACTGGGCGCCCGCGCGGGTGTCCACTCGGTGGCCAGCGCCTGCGCCACCGGTGCGGAGGCGATCGCGCTCGGCCTGGACATGATCCGTGCCGGCCGCGCCGACGTGGTGGTGGCCGGCGGCACCGAGGCGGTCATCCACCCGCTGCCGATCGCCGGCTTCTCCTCGATGCGGGCGATGTCGACCCGCAACGACGAGCCGGAGCGAGCCTCCCGCCCGTGGGACAAGGGTCGCGACGGCTTCGTGCTCGGCGAGGGCGCGGGCGTCATCGTGCTGGAACGCGCCGACCACGCCGCAGCCCGGGGTGCTCGGGTGTACGCACGGCTCGCCGGCGCGGGCCTCACCTCCGACGGCTTCGACATCGTCCAGCCACACCCGGAGGGTGCCGGCGCGATCCGGGCCATCGCGAAGGCGATCTCCGACGCGGACGTGGCGAAGTCGGACATCGTCCACGTCAACGCGCACGCCACCTCGACCCCGGTGGGCGACCTGGCGGAGATCACCGCGCTGCGGGCCGCGCTCGGCGACCACCCGGTGCTCACCGCCACCAAGTCGATGTCCGGGCACCTGCTCGGCGCGGCCGGTGCGTTGGAGTCGATCGCCACCATCCTGGCGATCCGCGACGGCGTGGTGCCGCCGACGATCAACCTGGACGACCCGGACGACGGTCTCACCCTCGACGTGGCGGCCAACAAGGCACGGCACATGGAGGTGCCCGCCGCACTGAACAACTCGTTCGGCTTCGGCGGCCACAACGTGGCCCTCGTCTTCACCCGCCCCTGAGCCCACCCCTGTTGATCATGAGGTTAGCGGCAGCGCAAAGACCATTGCCGCTAACCTCATGATCGACTGCGCGGGGGCGGGGGTCAGTCAGTGCAGGTGGTGGGGGGTAGGGCGGGGACTTTGACCGGGGAGCGGCCGGGTGGGCGGGTCTTGCCGGCGAGTACGTCGGCGAGCGCGGCCATCGAGGCGCGGCTGGACGAGTAGGTGGCCAACAGGGTGGGCGACTTCGCCGAACCCAACACGTACGGGGTGTCCATGGCGACGGTGACGGCGGCGTCGGATCGCAGGTCCTTCGCGCCGTCGCCGTAACCGACCAGATGGACGACGGTGCCACCGCTGGACACCACCTTCACGCCGGCCGAGGTCAGCGCCTCGGTCAACGCCGCCCGGGTGTGCGCCCGCCCGCCCGACGAGGTCACGGTGACCGGACCGCGGACGCCCGTCGTGTCGCACCGGCCGCGCAGCACGGTCACCGCCCCGGCCGCCAGCGCCCTGGCCGCCGCACGGTGCGCTGGTGCGCCGAGCGTGGACAGCTCCGGCGCGGGCGCGTCGCCCAGGGTGAACTTCATGGTCAGTACGCGGGTGGCCGCCTCGACCAGCCGGCCACGGGGCAGTGTGCCGTCGCGCAACGCGGTGAGCAGCCCCTCGTACGCCTTCCCGACGTGCGGAGGCATCAGGATCAGGTCGTTGCCGGCCTTCAACGCCCGTACCGCGGCCTCACCGGGCTCGAAGCGGCGGGCCGGCGGCATGTTCATCCCGTCGGTGATCACCACGCCCTGGAAGCCCAGCTCCCCGCGCAGCACCTCGGTGAGCAGCTTGTACGAGAAGGTGGCGGCCACGCCCGGGTCGACCGAGCGGACGTCAAGGTGGGCCGACATCACCGCCAGCGCGCCAGCCTCGATGCCTGCGGTGAACGGCGGCCACGCCTCGGCCGCCAGCTTGCCGCGGGACTGGCCGAGCCGGGGCAGGTCCTTGTGCGAGTCGACGGCGCTGTGACCGTGCCCCGGGAAGTGCTTGAGAGTGGCCGCCACCCCGGCGGTCTGCAACCCGCGTACCGCGCCACCGACCTGGTCGGCCGCCCGCCCGGGATCCGAGCCGAACGAGCGGGACCCGATCACCGTGCTGCGTTTCACCAGCACGTCGGCCACCGGCGCGAAGTCGACGTTGATGCCCATGGCGGCCAGTTCGGTCCCGGCCGCCCGCCAGGCGGCCTCGGTCAGCTCCGGGTCACCGGCGGCCCCGGCGCCGAGTGCGCTGGGCAGCATGGTGACCCCTTCGGTGATCCGGGTGACCACCCCGTACTCCTGGTCGGTGCCGATCAGGAAGGGCGCCGCGCCCGCCGGGAGCCGCCCCGCGGCCTCGCGCAGCCCGGTGGTCAGCTCGCGGACCTGCTTCGGGTTGTCGACGTTCGTGGTCTCCTGGTTGCTCTGGGTGGGGTCGTCCGCACTGAAGCCCACCAGGATCAGCCCGCCGAGCCGGTACTTCTCGATCATCTCGGCCGGCGTGTCCACCCCGCCCAGGGCCCGGTTGCCGGCCGCCGAGCCGGCCGACACCTTCGTCGCCTGGTCGCCGTAGGCGTACGGCATCAGCACCTGGCCGACCAGGTCCTCGTCGGAGAGTTCGGCGACGAGGGCAGCCGCCTGGGTGGCCGGGTCCTCGGGCGGGGCGCTCGACGGCGGCGCGGACTCCGTCGCCGGGGTCGAGGCGGGGTCCGCTGCGGGGCGTTGACCAGCCCCGGAGCAGCCGGCGACGAGCAGCGCGGTCACCAGGACGAACACGGCGGTGACGCGCCGAGGGGTAGTCGACACGCGAACCATCCCACCAGTTCACCGCGTACCGGGCAACTCGACCTCGCCTCGGCGGGGCCGGTCCGACCGGCCTACCCGACCTGGGTGAGCAGGGTCACCGGCGCACCGTCACCGGCGTGGCGGTACGGCTCCAGCTCGGCGTCCCACGCGGTGCCGAGCGCCTTGTCGAGGGCGTGCGCGAGGGCCTCCGGCGCCCGCGCACCGGCCATGACGCTGCGCAGCCGGTCCTCGCCGAGCTGGATGTCTCCGGCGGCGCCCACGGTCGCCCGGAACAGGCCCCGGCCCGGCACGTGCATGAAGCGCTCGCCGTCGAGGCCCGGGCTGGGGTCCTCGGTCACCTCGAAACGGATCATGGGCCACTGCCGGAGGGCAGCGGCCAGCTCGGCGCCCGTTCCCGGGCTACCGGACCACCCGCACTCGGCCCGGCGGGCGCCGGGATCGACGGGCTGGGCCGTCCACTGCAGGTTGACCGGCGCGGCGAGGACGCGCGCGATCGCCCACTCGACGTGTGAGCACACGGCGAGCGGGGTCGAGTGGACGTATACGACGCCACGCGTTGGCACGGTGACCTCCCGGAGTGCGAGGTGCGTCTTCCCCTACGACCTCGCCCGACCCGGGCTTGTGGAACACATGATGACTCCTGTGACGGATGGTACGCCAGGGAATCGGCAAATCCGCCGCCCGGAATACCCGGACAGGTGACCGCGGTTCCACCTCGTGACGCCGCGATGACCAGCCGGCATCGTGGGTCGTGTACAGTTCCATCGGCGGCCTGTGCCGCGTAAAGCCTCCGCGGGTCTCGCCTTTCACGGTGCCCGCAACAGCCCCCGGACGTTCCGTCCTCCGTACGTCTTGCAAGGAGTACCTCCGTGGCGAGCAACACCTCTAAGACCGCGCGCGCGTCAGTCCGGGCCGGCCAGGCTGGCCAGGGTGGCGCCCTCAGCGTGCTGGGCGAGTTCAAGTACGTCATCCCGCTCAACGGCGGCAAGCACGCCTACGTGCGGAACCTGACCAACGGCAAGACGGCGCACCTGCGCACCGACTCCGAGGCTTTCATCGAGGAGATCCGGGTGCTGGCCGCCGCCGGCCACGCCACCAAGATCCGGGCCGAGCTCAACGGTCTCAACGCCGCCCACCCGGGTGACGGCTGGGACGCCACCGAGAAGCGCCTGGTCGAGGCCGGCGTCTTCGAGGCCTGATCGGCCGAGGGCAGCGCGCCCTCTCCGCAGCACCTGTGAACGCCCGTCGGGTCGCCCCGGCGGGCGTTCGCCGTCTCGGCCCGGCCCGATTCACCTGTCCGGCGGGTCGAGCAGCGCGACCTCGCCGGTGGCCAGGTCGTAGAGCGCTCCGGCGACGGCGACCCGACCGGCGGCGATCCGCGGCGCCAGCCGCGGGTCGGCGCGCAGCGTGGCCACGGTGCGCGCCACGTGCCGGCGGATCGCCACCGGCAACACGTGCGGGTCGTCCACCCCCACCTCGGCGACGGCCGGCGCGATCCGGTCGACCAGATGAGCCAGCTCGCCCTGCGGACGCCGGCCGGTACGCAGGGCGTCGACAGTCGCCTGCACCGCGCCGCACCGCTCGTGCCCCAGCACCATCACCAGCGGTACGCCCAGTACCTCCACCACGTACTCGATCGAGCCCAGCACCGCCCGGTCCAGCACGTGTGCCCCGGTGCGGATCACGCAGATCGCGCCGAAGGTCTGGTCGAAGATCGCCTCCAACGGCACCCGCGAGTCGATGCAGCCCAGCGCCACGGCGTACGGCTGCTGGTCGCCGGAGGCGGTCGCGGCCGCCGCGGTCACGTCGTGGCCGTGCACCGGCTGCCCGCTGACGAAGCGCCGGTTGCCGGCGAGCAGTTCGGCCAGGGCCGCGCGCGGCGTACCCCCGCGGGCCTGGCCGGCGAGCGCGGAGCCGGCGGGTACGCCATCCGTGTCTGCCATCTCCTCAGCCTCGCCGGGACGGTGCCCGGGCGGAGCCGATCGACGAGATCTTCTCAACACCCCGGTTGGCGTGTTGTCATGACGGGTAGCCGGTGTTACCACCGGGTATCCCCGGTGTTACACATCCGTGCGCCCTGGGGAGGTGGCGATGCCGGAGCCGACCGAGATACGGCTGGGCGACGACGTACGCCTGCACGTGGAGACGGCAGGCCCGTCCGACGCCGAGGTGACAGCCGTGCTGCTGCACGGCTGGACCCTGGACGGGCGCAGTTGGCACCGGCAGCTGACAGCCATCCAGGAGATGTTCGGCTCGGTCCGGGTGGTCACCTACGACGCCCGTGGGCACGGCCGGTCCAGCTGCATGGCCCTGCCCACGGCCACCCTTGCCCAACTGGGCGACGACCTCGTGGAGGTGCTGGACGCGGTGGCGCCGACCGGGCCGGTGGTGCTCGTCGGCCATTCGATGGGCGGCATGACGATCATGGAGTACGCGCACCGCCACCCGGACCACTTCACCCGGCGCACCGCCGGCCTGGTCTTCGTCTCCACCACCGCCGAGGGGCACACCCACACCGTCTACGGGCTTTCGCCCCGGATCGCCCGGATCATCCGGTTGGCCGAGACCACCGGGGCCGGGGTCCTCGCCCGCTGCGGTGCCTGGCGACCGCCCCGCGCCCTGCTGCGCGCGCTACGCCCGAGCATCCGTTGGATGCTCTTCGGGGACCGCTGCGACCCCACCGACATCAGGCTGGTCACCTCGGCGGTGGCCCGCGCCTCGCTGCGCTCGATCGGCGGGTTCCGGGCCTCCATCGGCACCCAGCACCGGCTGACCACGCTTGCCACGCTGGCCCACCTGCCGGCGGCGGCGCTTGTCGGCGACCGGGACCGGCTCACCCCGCCACCGTGCGCGGAGTCGATCGCCGCCGCGCTACCGGCGACCGAGCTGACCGTCTGCCCCGGCGCCGGTCACATGCTGATGATGGAACGCCCCGAGGAGGTCAACGGCGCCCTGGCCAACGTGTTGCGCCGGGTCCTGGACGCCCTCCCGGTCCGGCGGTCCGTCACCGGCTGACCGCCGCCCGCCACCCTTTCCCGGGGTCCGTCGCAGGTCGGCGAAGATCCGGGGGACGCGCACCGGGACGCGGGGCGTAATCTCGTGCGGTTGGCCGGGCGGCGTCACGAGGAGAGCGAGCGGTGGATCAGAGCACCCTGGACCAGGAGATCGCCGCCGAGCAACGGCATCTCGACCGGGTGTACGCGCGACTGGCCGAGCTGCGCCGATCGGCAGTCCGCGCGGAGCGGGAGGGCTACCGGCTCGCCCGGGTCGGCAACTTCGGTGCGCTTGTCGAACGCGACGCGATGGTCTTCCACGCCGCGCAGCGACGCCATGTGCTCGACGCCGAGTACGAGGGGCTGGTCTTCGGCCGGCTCGATCTGCGCGACGGGCAGACCCTGTACGTCGGGCGACTCGGTATCCGCGACGAGGACGCCACCACGCTTGTGGTGGACTGGCGAGCCCCGGCCGCCGCCGCGTTCTACCAGGCGACCCCGGCCGAGCCGCTCGGCGTGGTCCGGCGTCGCACCATCCAGTCCAGCGGTGAGCGGGTCACCCGGATCGAGGACGACCTGCTGGACCCGGACGCCGCCCCACCGGACATGCCGGTGGTCGGCGACGGCGCGCTGCTGGCCACGCTGTCCCGGACCACCGGTCGCGGCATGCGGGACATCGTGGCCACCATCCAGCGCGAGCAGGACGAGGCGATCCGCTCCCCCGGCTCGGGGGTGACCCTCGTCTCCGGCGGCCCGGGCACCGGCAAGACGGCTGTGGCGCTGCATCGCGCGGCGTACCTGCTCTACGCCGACCGCAGCCGGTACGCAGGCGGCGGCATCCTGGTGATCGGCCCGTCCTCGGTGTTCGTCGAGTACATCGCCTCGGTGCTGCCGTCGTTGGGTGAGGACACCGCCACCCTGCGCTCGCTGGGCAGCCTCTTCCCCGGGGTGATGGCCACCCGCACCGACCCGCCCGAGGTGGCGGCGATCAAGGGTTCACTGCGGATGCGCCGGGTGCTGGAGCGGGCGGCCCGGGACGCGGTGCCCGACTCCCCCACCGAGCTGCGCCTGCTGTACCGGGGCACGCTGCTGCGGCTGGAGCGGGCCGAGCTGGACGCCATCCGGGACCGCGCGTTGCCGCGTGGCGCCCGTCGCAACGAGGTGCGTCGGGCCGGCTTCGACGGCGTGCTCGCCGCCCTCTGGTCGCAGGCCCGCCGGCTCGGCATCACCGGGCTGCCCGAGCAGCGCGCCTTCGAGGACGAGCTGATCGACCGGACGGACTTCCGCGACTTCCTCAAGGCGTGGTGGCCACGGCTGCATCCGCGGCACGTGCTCGCCTGGCTGGCCGATCCGCGGCGGCTGCGCCGGTACGGCGGGGGCCTGCTCTCCGGCACCGAGATCCGGCTGCTCGGCGCGGCGTACCAGGGGTCGGAGAGCCTGTCCGTCGCCGACGTCGCGCTGCTCGACGAGTTGGACGCGCTGCTCGGCAAGCCGGTGCGCCCCGCCCGACGGAAGCGGGATCCGTTCCAACTGGCCGGCGGGGTACGTGAGCTGAGCACCTTCACCGACCGGCAGCGGGCCGCCCGGCAGGCGGCCCGGGAACGCCCGGAGGACTACCGGGACTACGCCCACCTGGTGGTCGACGAGTCCCAGGACGTCTCACCGATGCAGTGGCGGATGGTCGGCCGGCACGGGCGGCTGGCCTCCTGGACGGTGGTGGGTGACCCGGCGCAGACCGCGTGGACGGGGGATCCGCAGGAGTTGGCGCGGGCCCGCGATCAGGCGCTCGGCCGCCGTCGTCGGCACCGGTTCACCCTCACCACGAACTACCGCAACTCGGCGGAGATCTTCGCGGTGGCGGCGGCCGAGATCCGGCGGGCGTACCCCGATCTCGCGTTGCCAACCGCGGTCCGTTCCACAGGCGTCGATCCGGTCCAGCTCGTGGTGCCGGCTCCGGAGCTGGAGACCACAGTCGTCACGGCCGCCAGCGCCCTGCTCGGTGAGGTGGAGGGCACCGTCGGCGTGATCACCCCGGTGCCCCGCCGGGACCAGGTCGCGGCCTGGCTCGGGGCGATCGGCGGGGAGCGGTTGCAGGTGGTGACCAGCCTGGAGGCCAAGGGCATGGAGTACGACGGGGTGGTGCTTGTCGCCCCGGGTGAGATCCGGGCGGAGCCGGGCTCCGGCGTGCGAACCCTCTATGTCGCGCTGTCCCGGGCCACCCAGCGGCTGACCACCATCGACCCGACCGGTTGAGACCGCGAGCCCGACGATTGCACTCATAGCGATGTTGGCATAGATCCGTCCCCGGCGCGACGGACGACGGAAGGTGTCTGGGTGGGCGCCGGCCATGACCACCACCACGCTGCGGTGTCGACCGCCGCGCGCCGCCACTCCGGCCGACTGTGGGCAGCGTTCGCCCTGCTCAGCATGCTGATGGTGATCGAGGCAGTGACCGCGTTGCGGACCGGTTCGCTGGCCCTGCTCTCCGACGCCGGACACATGTTCACCGATGTGCTGGGCATCGGGATGGCCCTCGCGGCGGTCGCCGCCACCCGCCGGGCCGACACCGACCCGCAACGCACCTTCGGGCTCTACCGGCTGGAGGTGCTCGCCGCCCTGGCCAATGCGGTGCTGCTCTCCGGGGTGGCGGTGTACGTGCTGGTCGAGGCGGTACGCCGGTTCGGCGATCCACCCGAGGTGCTCGCCGGCCCGGTGCTGGTGGTGGCGACGCTCGGCCTGGTCGCCAACATCGCCGCGTTCGCCCTGCTGCGACCGGGGGCGCGGGAGAGCATCAACCTGCGCGGGGCGTACCTGGAGGTGCTTGCCGACCTGCTCGGCTCACTGGGCGTGATAGCGGCCGCCCTGCTGATCGCGGCGACCGACTGGTGGTGGGCCGACCCGCTGGTGGCGGTCGTGATCGCCACCTTCATCCTGCCCCGGACCTGGCGCCTGGGGCGGGCGGCGGTACGCATCCTGGTCCAGGCCGCGCCGGAACACCTTCAGGTCACCGCGGTGCACGACCGGCTGGCCGCGGTGCCCGGTGTGGCCGGCGTGCACGACCTGCACGTCTGGACCTTGACCTCCGGGATGGAGGTCGCCTCGGCGCACCTGACCGTGGCCTCCGGCGCCGACGTCGGTGCCGTGCTGGCGGCAGCCCGCTCGGCGCTGCACGAGGACTTCCAGATCGAGCACGCGACCCTCCAGATCGAGCCGCGATCGGATCCGGGGGGCTGCGGGGCGACGCAGTGGTGACCGGACAATCAGCCGAAAAGGGCTTTTGTCTGCTTTTGGTCTGGTCTACTAGTCAACAACTGAACACCAGGAGTAACAGCAGCTGCACCGGTCACATGGGCACCGGTAGGCTCGGACCCGGCCTCCGCCAGGCGGCACCCACCGGTGCCGGCGGCGGCCGCCGCCTAATCGCCCGCCAGGGCGAACCGGGGAACCATGTTCCTGGGGTGTATCCGCGTCAGCGGTAGGGATCTTCCGTCCCGAACCCGTCAGCTAACCCGGTCGGCGGCTGACGGAAGGACATGTGCATGCCAGCAGTGGCAACGGTAAGACCGGCCGCCCGTACGGCGGCCCTGATCGCCGCCGCGCTCGCCCTCACCCTCGGCGTCGCGCTGGCCCCCTTCACCCCAGCCGCAGCGGCACCGCAGTCGCTGCGGGCGGCGGCTCCGGGCGATGTGGACGACGAGGGTGGCACCCCGGCACTCCGGGCCCAACTGGAGGCCGCCAGCAAGGGCTACCTCGACGCCAAGACCGCGCTCGACCGCTCGGTGAAGCGGCAGAAGCAGCTCGCCAAGCAGCTCAAGACGACCGAGAGCCAGGTCGCCGAGCGCGGCACCAAGGTCGCCGAGATCGCCGCGCAGGCGTACCGCACCGGGCGGCTGGGCGCCGCGTCGGCGCTGCTCCACAGCGGGTCGCCGGCCGGCTTCATGGACCGGGCGGCGGCACTGGACGCGGTGGCCGCCAACGAGGACCGCGCGCTGCGCGAGCTTCAGACCGCCCGGGACGAGGTGAGCACCACCAAGCAGGCCCTGGACGCGGAGATCCAGGAGCAGCGCAAGCAGGTGGCCGTGATGGCCAAGCGCAAGGACCAGGCCGAGCGGGCGCTGACCGTCGCCATCGAACGGGACGAGGCGGCCGAGCGGGCCGAGGCCGCCGAGCGGGCCACCCGGTCACCGTCGCGCAGCGGCGGGTCGAGCCCCACCGCCAAGCCCGCACCCCGAAACTCCGACGGGTCATGGCCCTCGGAGTCGTGCAGCGTGAACGACCCCACGCCGGCCAACGGCTGCATCACCCCGCGCACCCTGCACGCGCTCAAGCAGGCCAAGTCGGCCGGCTTCACCCGGTACGTCTCCTGCTACCGCTCCGGTGGCTCCGGTGAGCACCCGAAGGGTCGGGCCTGCGACTTCGCGGCACAGAAGAACGGCTTCGGCGGGGACGCCACGGGTGGCGACCGGACCTACGGCAACAACCTGGCGGCGTACTTCGTGAACAATGCCGACCGGCTCGCCGTGCTCTACGTGATCTGGTACAGGCAGATCTGGCTGCCCAGCAGCGGCTGGAAGTCGTACAGCGGCGCTCGGGGTGACCCGTCCAGCGACCACACCAACCACGTGCACCTGTCGGTGTACTGAGTTCATCGTCGCGCCGGGTGAACCGCTCTTCACGAGCGGTTCACCCGGCGTCGCGTTTCACCGTCCGTCGGCGGGGCACCGTCCGGTCGACGCGCGCCGAGGCGTCCCCTTGGCTACGGTCTTACCAGGAGGCGGATATTTGTCCGCTAACGGGAGGAACGCGAATGAACGAGCGTATCGCCAGGATCAGCGACGCCACCGACAGCGGGGTGCGGCCATGACCGCCCACGTGATGATCTTCGCACCGACCCCGCTGTTGACGGTCACCATCGATCAACCGAGTGATTCGCCCGAGCTGCATCTGCACCCGGGCGGGCAGGGGGTGTGGCAGGCCCGGATGGTGCTCTCACTCGGCGTCGACGTGGTGCTCTGCGCGGCGCTCGGCGGTGAGGTCGGGCAGGTTCTGGAACCGTTGCTGGTCAGCGAGGGGGTCGACCTCAAGGTGGTGGCTCGTGACTCCGGTGGCACCGGCGGGTACGTGCACGACCGCCGCGAGGGCACCCGTCAGGAGATCGTCGACGTGACCGGCCAGCCGTTGAGCCGGCACGAACTCGACGAGTTGTACAACCTCGCGCTCGGCGAGGGACTGCGCGCGGCGGTGAGCGTGTTGAGCGGGCCGAACTATCCGTCACTGGTTCCCGCCGACCTCTACCGGCGCTTTGCCGCCGACCTCGGCGCCAACGGCGGCCGGGTGGTGGTGGACCTCTGCGGCGAGCACCTCACCGCCGTCCTGGAGAGCGGGGTCTTCTTCCTCAAGGTCAGCCACGAGGAACTGCTCGCCGACGGCCGGGCGGAAGGCGACGACGAGGAGCAGCTCACCCGCGCGATGTACGACCTGCACGCCTCGGGCGCCGAGAACGTCGTGGTCAGCCGGGCCGACAAACCGGCGTTGGCGCTCGTCGACGGCGAGGTGTTCGAGGTGCTGATGCCGCGACTGGAAGCGGCCGACCCGCGTGGGGCCGGTGACTCGATGACCGCGGGTGTGGCCGCCGTGGTGGCCCAGGGTGGCGATATCCGCACCGCGATCCGTACCGGCGCGGCGGCCGGCGCGCTGAACGTCACCCGACACGGTCTCGGCACCGGTCGCCTCGACTCGATAAACGGTCTGGTCGACCGGGTCCGGCTGGAACCGGCGGGCAGCCGTCCGCAGGAACGCACCACCCCCGACGAGTTGGCGCAACGGGCGGGCGGCCGATGACGCTACGGGTGCTGATCACCAACGACGACGGGATCGCCGCGCCGGGCATCCAGGCGCTGGCCAGGGCGGCCGTCGACCGGGGCCTGGACGTGGTGGTGGCAGCTCCGCTGGAGGAGGCGAGCGGTACCAGTGCCGCGATGAGCGCCGTGGAACAGGACGGGCAGGTGGTGGTCCGCGAGCATCCGCTGCCGGAACTCGACGGGGTGCCGGCGTTCGGCGTCGGCGGCTCGCCCGGGTTCATCGCGCTCATCGCCGTGCACGGCGCCTTCGGACCGCCGCCGTCGGTCCTGCTGTCGGGGATCAACCGGGGTGCCAACGCGGGGCGTGCGGTGCTGCACTCCGGCACCGTGGGCGCCGCCTTCACCGCCGCGGCCAACGGCTGCCGGGCGATGGCCGTGTCGCTTGACGTGCTCTCCGCCGGTGAGGCCACCGCGGCCAGCGGCGGTGCCGCGGTGGCGGCTGCCGCCCGGGTACGCGACGCCGAACGGAACTGGGCCACCGCCGCCCGGGTCGCCCTGGACCTGCTGCCCCGGCTGACCGCCGCGCCGACGGAGAGCGTCCTCAACGTCAACGCGCCGGATCTGCCGCTCAACCGACTGCGCGGGGTGCGCCAGGGCACCCTGGCGACCTTCGGTCAGGTGCAGATGACAGTCGCCGAATCCGGGCACGGCTTCGTGCGTACCTCGTTGGAGGAACCGGGGCAGGCGGTGCAGCCCGGCACGGATCTGGCGTTGCTCGCCGACGGCTACGCCTCGGTGACCGCCGTCCGGGCGGTCACCGAGGTAGCCGACGTGGACCTGTCCGGCCTCGGCGGGGACTGACCGGCACCGAGCCGGTCAGGCCCCGGGGAGCACCTCGGGAGCCGTGGCGGCCCCGGCGTAGTAGGGCTCGGGCGCGCCGAAGAGGCCGAGCAGGCCGGTCACCCAGAGCTGCCGGTGCACGAACCGGCTCGGCTCGGTCACGACCAGCTTCACGCCGCTGACCTCGGCGGTCTGGAAGCCCGCGACCATGGCGCTGATGCCCACCGAGTCGATGAACGTGACCAGCCGCATGTTGAGCTCGATCCGGGCCGGTCGCCCCTTGGCCAGCACCTCGGCGATGGCCTCTTTAACCTCGTACGCGGTGTCGACGTCGATCTCGCCCCGAGGGGCGATCTCGATGACACCACCGGGCCGAACCGTCTGCAGGATCGACAGGCTCACGCGAGCACCTCCACTCGCCCGTACGACGGGCGCCTCATCAGTACGCGGGCCGCGACCGACAGTATTCCTTCAACTGCCTCGGTCGCCACCCCTCGGGATGAGCAATTCACGGACAGCGGCACGGCAAATCGCCCTTATCCGAACTTTATTGGCCTTTTCTCTCGACGATCGGCACGCCGACGTCGCCGAACCAGGGTAGCCGCCCGGTGCGACACCCGTCGTCTCCCGGCGCTGCCGGCGTGCCCCGGGAAAATTGAGGCTGACCTGCGCTTGCCGCGCGCCGGTGGCGTGGTGTGCCTAGCATCACGGGTGACCCCTACGACGGGAGGACGACATCATGCTCCGCAGACTCGCTGCGCTCGCCGGTGTCAGTGCCCTACTCGCCCTCGTGCTGGCCTGCGGGTTCGGCGGCGGGGGCGGTGACGACGACGATGACGATGACGACGACTTCGCCCGCGCGGCGGTGGTGACTGTCGTCGCGCGCTGACAGCTGATCCGTAGGCGGCGACCCCGGTTCGCCGCGACCGCACGGTGGATACCACCGGCACCCTCGGTGGTGCCAGGGTGTCGGTGGTTTGCGGCCGGGCCGGTGCGGGCACAGCCTCGGATGCGAACCGCCACCGGCCGGACAACGCCGCCGACAGCTGATGCGTGCACCGGCTCCGGCACTGTCGAGGAGGGAACCACATGTTCGGAACACATCTGCTGGAGCGCCGCAGCAAGCCGGAGCGGGTCGCGGACCAGGCGTGGCAACATCTCGTCTCGGCGATGAACAGCGCCGGCGACAGCATCCGCGACACCGCCCGCACCGCCCGCCACAGCTCCGCCGGCTTCGCCGGTGACGCCGGTGAACTGGTCGAGTCTGCCGCCGAGGAGGCCCGCCACCGGGCCAGCCGTGCCTTCGACGCGCTCGCCGGACGACGCCCGGCGCTGCCCTGGACGCTGCTGATCGGCGCCGCCCTGGTCGGTGCCGCGGTCGGCTGGGCGGCCGGCACCGCGGCACGCGCCGCCGGGAGCCGCGACCGGGCCATGGAGGACATCGAATTCGTCGACGTGGACCGGCCCGACTCCCCCGCCGACCCGACAGGTCCCGCCAACTGACGCTCTGCCCGACGACGGGCCCCACCGACCGATGAGGTCGGGCGGGGCCCGTCGTGCTGGCACCGGCCGCCTCGACGCGCCGTCGCCGCGCCGACCTCTCGTCCGGTCCGGGTGAGGCCGACTCACCCGGACCGTCACCAGGCTCGGTCACGGCGGACCTGGTTGCCGACCCGCGCCGAGCCGGTGCGGCGGGTCGGCGCGCCGGTTCGCGCCACCCTGGTTCGCGCCACGCTGGCGGGAAGGGAGCGACCGATGGCCAGCATCTCGACGATCAATCGCACCGACCAGGACATCCGGTCCGCGGTGCGGGACGAACTCGACTGGGAGCCCCGGGTCCGGCCGCACGAGATCGGGGTGACCGTCACCGAGGGCGTGGTGACGCTTACCGGGCGGGTGGACAGCTACGCCAAGAAGTGGGCGGCTGAGCGTGCCGCGCACCGGGTCACCCAGGTCCGGGCGGTCGCCAACGACCTCGCGGTACGGCTGGTCACCGGCGCCGAGCGCAGCGACCCGGAGATCGCCGCCGCGGTTCAGCACGCACTTCAGTGGCAGGCGTTCGTGCCTGTCGACGCGCTCGACGTGACGGTCTCCGAGGGCTGGGTCACCCTGCACGGCGCGGTGGAGTGGGAGTACCAGCGCCGCGCCGCCGTGCAGGCGGTCGGCCAGTTGAACGGCGTACGCGGGGTCAGCAACGGCATGACCGTCCGACCACCGGTACGCCCGGACGGCGCCCTGCTGGGCCGACGCATCGTCGACGCACTGGCCCGCAACCGGGCCACCGACGCGGAACAGGTGACGGTGCGGGTACACGGCGACACGGTGCTGCTCGGCGGGCTGGTGCACTCCATACCCGAACGCGCCGAGGTGGAACGGGTCGTCTGGTCGGCCCCCGGCATCCGCGAGGTGCAGAACCACATAGCTGTCGCCCCGGTGCTGCGCTGACCCGAACCGGAACCACCCGGGTCGGGTGAGCCGCACTCACCCGACCCGGTCCGAGGCTGGGGGGTATGACCGATCGGCTGACCACGCCTCTGCAGGTCACTGCGCGGCTCCGTACACCCGTCACGGAGCACGACCACATCCGCGGTCCGCTCGACGCACAGGTGACGATCGTCGAGTACGGCGACTTCCAGTGCCCCTTCTGCGGCCTCGCCCACGCCACCCTGACCGAGGTGCTGCGGCAGCGCGGCGACAGGGTCCGGCACGTCTACCGCCACTTCCCGATCACCAACCTGCACCCGTACGCCGAGCGGGCCGCCGAGGCCGCCGAGGCCGCCGGACGGCGGGGCCGGTTCTGGGAGATGCACGACTGGCTCTACGAGCACCAGGATCAGTTGGACCCGGTGCACCTGACGCTCGGAGTCGAGCAGCTCGGCCTGCCCGTCGACGAGGTGGAGGCGGAGATCGCCCGGCACGCCCACACCGACCGGATCCGACACGACTTCGTCGGCGCCATCCGCAGCGGCGTGGACGCCACACCCACCCTCTTCATCAACGACGCCCCCCACAACGGCGACTTCACCGTTACCACCCTCCTCACCACCATCGACACCGCCACCCCCTGACCCCAGTTGATCATGAAGTTATTGTCGCGCCACGCCGAACGGCGGGACAACAACTTCATGATCAACGAGGAGGGCGGGGGTGGGTGGGGGGTCAGATGAGGTGGAGTTGGCGGGCGCGGCGGACGGCGTCGCGGCGGCGGGTGGCGTCGAGCTTGCGGTAGATGTTGCGGACGTGGGTCTTGACCGTGTTGACGGAGACCGACAGTTCGGCGGCGATCTCCACGTTGGACAGGATGCTCTGCAGGTAGCGCAGGATCGTCAGCTCGCGTTCGGTGAGCGGCTCGTCGAGCGGTGCCGTCGCGGTGCCGCCCCCCGGCCCGGCCGGCGCGTCCACGGCGCGTACCAGGTCACTCACGAGTGACCAGTGGGCGGTGCCGGAGTCGAGGTGGGCGGCGAGCAGTTCCCGCAGGCCCGGCTCGGCCCGCCGGAACGGGCGGCGGTACCCCTCCGGTGCGGCCAGGTCGAGCGCCTGTTCCAGCGTCCGACCCGCCCGGCGGTCGTCGCCGGCCCGGACGGCCAGCACCGTGGCCAGCAGCGCCGCGTCGAGGCGTACCGGCAGCGGCCAGTCGGCCGTCGGTGCGGCGGTCCAGTCCGGCAGCAGGCTCTCGGCGGCACGTGGGTCACCGGCCCGCAGTTCGGTCCGTGCCGCCGCGACGGCCAACACCGCAGCCGCCCCGGTCACCGGCCCGGTCAGCCGGTCGCCGACCAGATCCCGGGCGGTCTGCACGTCGCCCCGGGCGCTGTGCAGATCCAACTCGGCGGCGCGCAGCCACGAACCCAGCTCACCGCCGCGCGCGCCCCACCCGGTGCGTGCCTCCACCAGCAGCCGGTGGCCGACGCTTGATTCCCCCTCGTCGTGGCGCAGGTACGCGCGGCACCAACCGGCGACCGCGTCGACAACCGGTTCCCCGCCGGCTGGCGCGGCCAGCCCCAGGTGCGCTTCGGCCTCCGCCGGTTGGTCCCGGTGCAGCGCGACGACCGCCAGCGCCAGGTGCGCGTACCCGCAGTCGAGCAGCGCCGACCAGCCCTGGCAGGGCGGCAGGGCCAACGCCGCCCGAGCCGTCTCCTCGGCCGCCCGCAACTCCCCCCGTAGCGCCGACACCACTGACCACCGGCTGGCGCAGACCAGTTCGGTGCGCGGACGTGCCGCCGTTCGGGCTGCCGCCAGCGCCTCCGCGAAGCCGGTCGCCGCCCCGGTCAGCTCGCCGTCGTCCAGGGCGAGCAGGGCCAGCGCGGTGCCGGCCACGGCCCGCACGTCGGCGTCCTCGGCAGCGTGACCGGCGGAGGGCGCACCGGTCCGGGCGGCCTCCGGGCCGCCGGTCGGGCGTCCACCACAGGTGTCCAGCAGACGCGCGGCTGCGGAGCGTACGGTCTGCGGGTCGCCGTCCAGGCGGGCCAGGGTGAGTTCGACAACGGCGACCAGCCGCCCGAACCGGGACCGCCGGGGTTGCGGTAGCCGCCCGGCATGCCCGGTGGCCAGCCGCAGGTACGCCCCGGCCGCCTCGGTGTCGCCTCCGAGCGCGCGTTCGGCGGCGCAGGCCAGCGCGAGTTCGGGATCGCGGCCCACCTCCTCCGGCGGGGGTGACGTGGGTGCCGATCCGGCACCGGCCGGGCGCTCGTACGGCACCAGTTCCGGCCATCGGGTCACGAACAGGTCGGTGGCGGCCGTCCAGTCACCGGCGGCGAGCGCATGGCGCAACGCCTCGGCCGGCCGACCGTTGCCGGCGTACCAACCGGTCGCCCGCAGGTGCAGGTCGCGCAGTTCCTGCGGGGGCAGCCGGAGCAGTTCCCGGTGCAGCAGGTCGGCCAGGAGCGGATGACACCGGTACCAGACCGGCCGGCCACCGTCGTGGTGGAGCAGCCCGCTGTCGTCGGCGAGGGTGCTCAGACGGTCCTCGATGTCCGCGTCGTCGCTGAGCGCGGCGGCCAGACCGGCGCAGACGGCGTCGGCTATCGCCGCGCGGCGCAGCAGCTCGCGGTCCGTCGGCTCCAGTCCACCCAGCGGCTCCGCCCGCAGATAGCCGGCGATCTCCGGCTGGTCGGCGCCAAGTTCGTTGATCCAACGCTCCGGGTCCGGCTGGTCGCGCAGGGCGAGCGCGGCGATCCGCAGCACTGCCGCCCAACCCCCGGTCCGCTGCCGCAGCCGGGCCACGGCGGCGGCCGGTACCACCACCCCGTGCACGGTGAGCAGGTCGGCGATCTCGTCGCCGGTGAACGCCAGGTCATCGGGGCCCAGTTCGGTCAACTCCCCGGCCAGCCGCAGCCGGTGCACCGCCAGCGGCGACCCGCTCCGCCCGGCCGCCACCAGGCGGAGCCGCTGATCGCTGTGGCGCAGCAGGAACTCCAGCCCGGCCAACGCCGCCGGCTCGGTGACCCGGTGCAGGTCATCCACGACGAGCACCACCGGCCGTTCTTGGGCGGCCAGGGCGGCGGCGATGAGTTCCAACTCGTCCGGACGCGGTACCCGGTCGGGCAGCGGAGTTCCGGCCGGGCCCACCACGGAACGCAGCGCTGCCCCGAGGTACGACCAGAGGCGGTCCGGGTCGTCACCCGCCTCGACCGACACCCAGGCCGGCACCGGGGCCTGCGGGTCAGCGTCCTGCCGGGTCCGCCGCCAGGTGGCGAGCAGGGTGGTCTTGCCCCAGCCGGCGGGGGCCCGGAGCAGGGTGGCCGGGCGGGTCACCGCCTCGTCGAGCAGGCGGGCCAGCCGGGGCCGCAGCACCATCGGTTCGGGCGGCACGGCGGGCGTCAGCCGGGAGGCCAGCAGGGGCGGGCCGCCCGGCACCCGGACCGCCGCGTCGGCCCGGACGGTGCTGCGGTCATCCGGCATCCGGCCCACCCCCACGGACGCGTGCTTCCTCCCCCGGTCCTGCGGCGGGCGGTTACCCGACCCGCGACGGTTCACCCCTTCCGGGGGACCCGGGTTCACCCGCCCGGCGGCGACACTGGCTCTGAGCTGGGCGGACGTACCGCCAGGATGCCAGCGGGTCACCCGCCGCGCCGTGGGGTGCGACGGGACGGCACGGCCGGCAGCGGAGGTCGGAGGTACGAGTGGGACGGGTCGGGACAGTTGTCGCGGTGGCGGGTGCGCTCGGCGTCGCAGCGGCCAGGGCCACCCGTACCGCCGTCAGCCGGCAACGGGCCCGGCGCGCCGGGCCGCCGCACCGCTGGCAGGTGGTCACCGTCGACCGGCCGCCGGAGCAGGTGCTGCCCTCGGCGGTCTGGCCGGAGCCGCTGCGCCGTCTCGACGGCGCCGTCGAGGTCGCGGTGGCGCGCGCACCGGGCGGCCGGGGTACCGAACTGGCGGCCCGGGCGCGACCGGACGCCACCTGGCCCGGGCTCTCCGCGCACCTGTTGGGCGATGATCCTGGCCTGCTGGTACGACGCACGTTGTGGCAGGTCAAGCAGCTCGCCGAGACCGGTGAGGTGCTACGGGCCGACCGTGCGCCAGGCGACCGCGGGCCGGTCGACGTCCCGTGGCGACCGGCGGACGGGCCGCCCCGGTGAAAGCGCTGTGCTGGACCTCCGGCGGCGAGTTGGCAGTCGGTCAGGTCCCCGATCCGGAGCTGCGCAACGACCATGACGTGATCGTCCGGGTACGGCGCAGCGCCACCTGCGGTGCCGACCTGCCGCTCCTGACCGGGCGGGCGTCCGGTCTGGCCGCCGGTGACGTGCTCGGCCACGAGTTTCTCGGCGACGTGGTCGAGGTGGGCGGCGGAGTACGGCGGCACCGGGTCGGCGACCGGGTGGTCGTCTGCGCGTCGGTGGCCTGCGGCGCCTGCTGGTACTGCCGGCGAGGGCTGCCGTCGTGCTGCGACAACGGCAGCACCGACCCGACCGCGAACGAGGCGCAGTGGGGACACCCGGTGGCGGGCTGTTTCGGTCAGCCCCGGGCGGCGGGCGGCTTCGCCGGCAGCCACGCCGAGTACGTGCGGGTGCCGTACGCCGATGTCGGGGCGTTTCCGGTGCCGGAGTCCGTCACCGACGACCGCGCCCTGTTCGCCTCGGACGCCGCCCCGGCGGGCTGGCTGGGCGCCGAGGGTGGCGAGGTGCGTCCCGGTGACGTGGTGGCGGTGTGGGGGGCGGGTGCGGTGGGTCAGCTGGCCGCCCGGGCGGCCTGGCTGCTGGGCGCCGAGCGGGTGGTCGTCGTCGACCGGCACCCCGCGCGGCTGCTGATGGCCCGGCAGCACGTCGGCGCGGAGACCATCGACCGGCGGGACACCGATGTCGCGGCACAGTTGCGGGAGTTCAGCGGAGGGCGGGGGCCGGACGTCTGCGTCGAGGCGGTCGGCGGGCCGGCCGGCGAACATCTGTCCCTCGCCGACCGGTTCACCGGCCGCGCGCCGGTGCCGGAGGCGGTCCGGGAGGCGGTGTACGCCTGCCGCAAGGGTGGCAACGTCTTCGTCCTCAACGGCGGCACCCGGCACGTCGACGCCTTCCCGACCGGGGCCGTCGTGCACAAGGGGCTGACCGTGCGCGGGGGACGCCAGCACGGCCAGCGGCACATCCCCATGCTGCTGGACCGGATGGCCCGTGACGAGCTGCGTACCGAGCATCTGGCCACGCACCACTTCCCCCTGGACCGGGCCGCCGAGGGGTACGCCCTGTTCCGGGACCGGCCGGAGGAGTGCCTGCGCGCGGTGTTCACCCCGCACTGACCGACGGCGGGCGGATCGGCGGCGGCGGTGGCATGATCGCGGGATGGCTGCCCAACGGTCGTACGACGTGGTGTTGTTCGGGGCGACCGGGTTCACCGGCGGGCTCACCGCACGCTATCTGGCCCGGCACGCACCCCCGGGGCTGCGCTGGGCCCTCGCCGGGCGCAACCCCGACAAGCTGGCCGCGGTCCGGGACCAGGTGGCCGCGCTCGACCCGGCGCTGGCGGGGCTGCCGCTGCTCACCGCCGACCTCACCGACCCGGCCTCGCTGCGCGCGGTGGCCGCCGACGCCCGGGTGGTGGCCAGCACCGTCGGCCCGTACGTCCACCACGGGGAGCCGCTGGTGGCCGCCTGCGCCGCCGCCGGCACCGACTATCTCGACATCACCGGCGAACCGGAGTTCGTCGACCGGATGTACCTGCGCCACCACGCCGAGGCGGTGCGCACCGGCGCCCGGTTGGTGCACGCCTGC
This sequence comes from Verrucosispora sp. CNZ293, assembly GCF_002754655.1. Taxonomy (NCBI): domain Bacteria; kingdom Bacillati; phylum Actinomycetota; class Actinomycetes; order Micromonosporales; family Micromonosporaceae; genus Micromonospora; species Verrucosispora sp. CNZ293. The sequence continues at coordinate 6,344,774 of NZ_PEFR01000001.1, read as the reverse complement.
GGCTTCGACTCGATCCCGCACGACCTGGGTGTCTGGTTCACCATCAAGCGACTGCCCGCCGACAGCGCGATCACCGTGGACGGGTACGTGCGGGCGGGCGGGCGGTTCTCCGCCGGCACGTACCATTCGGCGCTGACCGCCTTCTCGCGTACCGGTGAGGCGTCGCGGGCGGCCCGCGAGCGCCGCGCGGCCGAGCCTCGCCCGGCCGACCGGCGGGTCCGGGCCGTGCCGGGCAAACTGGCCCGCTCGCGGGACCTGCCGGTCTGGGCGGTGCCGCTGCCGACAATCGACCCGCAGGTGGTCCGCCGTTCGGCGGCGGCCCGGCCCGAGTACGGTCCGGACTTCCGCTACCGCCACTTCGCGGCGGTGCGGCGACTGCCGACGGTGTTGGCCGCCGGTGCGGGGCTCGGTGCCGTGATCGGGCTGGTGAAGCTCCCGCCGACCCGGCGGTGGCTGCTCGGCCGGCTCGCCTCCGGGCAAGGGCCGAGCGCCGAGCAGCGGGCGAAATCGTGGTTCTCGGTGCGTTTCGTGGGCGTCGGCGGCGGGCGACGCGTGGTGACCGAGGTGACCGGCGGCGACCCCGGCTACGACGAGACCGCGAAGATGCTCGCCGAGTCGGCGCTCTGCCTGGCCTGCGACGAGCTGCCGGCCACCTCCGGTCAGGTGACGCCGGTCACCGCGATGGGCGACGCGCTGCTGCACCGGCTCACCGCCGCCGGCATCACCTTCCGGGTGCTCGACGAGCAGCCGGTGACTTGACCCTCGACCAGGTCGAGGGGGCAGGATCGGGCCGTGGATGGCGACCTGCGCAGCATCGGTGAGCTGGCCCGGGCCAGTGGGTTGACGGTGAGCGCGCTGCGGTTCTACGACGCCGCCGGGGTGCTGGTCCCGGCCCGGGTCGATCCGGCCACCGGATACCGCTGGTACGCCGACGACCAGGTGGCACCGGCGCGGCTGGTGGCCGGGCTGCGCCGGGTCGGCCTGCCGGTGGCCGAGATCGCCCGGGCGGTACGCGCCGAGCCGACGGTGGTGCACCGGCTGCTCGACGCGCACCTGGTGCGGTTGGCCGACGGGTTGGCCGAGGCGCGGCACGAGGTCGCCCGGGTCCGTCGCCTGCTCGACGACGACCGCCCCCCGTCAGCCACCCGGCTCGTGCTGCCCGGCGACGCGCTGGCCGCCGCCGTGGACGCCGTCCGGTTCGCCGTCGGCACCGATCCGGCGCTGCCGGGTCTGGCCGCCGTGCTGTTCGAGGTGACCGAGGAGGGCGTCCGGCTGGTGGCGACCGATCGGCACCGTCTGGCGGTGGCGACGGCCGGCGCGGCGGTACGCGGCCCGGCGGGGCGGGCGCTGCTGCCGGTGGCCGCGGTGGACCGGCTGCGCCGGCTGTCCGACGGCGCCGGGAGCGGCGAGGTGCGGTTGACAGTGGTAGGTCGGCAGGTCGTCGCCGACGTCAGCGGGCACCGGTTGCGGATGACGACCCTGGCGTACGACTTCCCCGAATATCACGCCCTGCTGCCCGGAGCGACAGGCGGGCCGGCCCGCCGGGTGCCGGTGGACGCGCCGTGGCTGGCCGCCGCGCTGCGCTCGGGTACGCCGACGGTGACCCGGGAACACGCGGGCGGCCCACTGCCGGTGACAGTGCTCGGGCTGGGTGGCCGGGACGCGTTACGCCTGCTCGGGCCGGACGAGCTGGCCGACGACCGGGCCGGTCGGGCCGACGGCGAGCTGCGGGTCGGCGTCAACGGCGGGTACCTGCTCGACGCCCTGGCCGCGGCGGGTGGCCCGCGCCTGGTGCTCGAACTGGACGGCCCGGTCACCCCACTGGCCATCCGCCGGCCTGACGATCCGGCCGCCTTCTCCATCCTGATGCCGATCCGCCTCTGACTGCGGCATCCGGGGTGGGTCGGGTGCGGGAGGCGGGGCGATTCGGGCGCGACGGTAGCATCTGGAGGTCCACCCGAGCCCGGACGGAGGCGTACGGAGCAGCATGCTCGACATGGAGTTGATCCGGAAGGATCGCGACGCGGTGGCGGCCGCGCTGGCGAAGCGGCTGGATGCCGCCGAGGTCGACCGGGCGCTGGAGGCGATCCAGCAGCTCGACCGGGAGCGTCGCCGGCTGATCAGTGAGATCGACGGGGAACGCCAGCGGCGCAAGGCCGAGGCCCGGGCGTACGCACAGGCGAAGCGGGCCGGTGTCGAGCCGGAGGTCACCTCCGACGACGGCCGTAAGCAGATCGCCGAGTTGGAGGCCGAGCTCGACGAGGTGCAGTCGCGGCTGCGTACCACGATGAGCGAGCTGCCCAACCTGCCCGCCGAGGACGTGGTGCCCGGCGGCAAGGAGGCCAACCGGGTGGTGAAGACCTACGGTGAGCCACCGGCCATCGAGAAGATCCGCGACCACGTCGAGCTGAGCCGGATGCTGGGTCTTGTCGACCACGAGCGCGGTGTCAAGCTCGGCGGCTCCGGCTTCTGGATGTACACCGGCCTGGGTGCCCGGTTGGAGTGGGCGCTGATCAACTGGCTGATCGAGCGGAACATCGAGGCCGGGTACGAGTTCCTCCTCCCGCCGCACCTGCTGCTGGACAGCGCCGGTTTCGCCGCCGGACAGTTCCCCAAGTTCTACGACGACGTCTACCACCTGGACAAGCAGTCCGCGCCACGCGGCCAGTTCCTGCTGCCCACGGCGGAGACGGCGATCCTCGGGGCGTACCAGGACGAGATCCTGGAGACCGCGAAGCTGCCGCTGAAGGTGTTCGCGTACACCCCGTGCTACCGGCGCGAGGCGGCCGGCTCGCACTCCGACGAGCGCGGCACCGTCCGGGGCCACCAGTTCAACAAGGTGGAGATCTTCCAGTTCACCCTGCCCGAGCAGGCCGACGCCGCGCTGGAACAGATGGTCACCCACGCGGAGAGCCTGGTCGAGGGGCTGGGCCTGCACTACCAGCGCAGCCTGCTCGCCGCCGGCGACTCCAGCGCGTCGATGCGCAAGACCCTCGACATCGAGGTGTGGATGCCCAGCACCGGCAAGTACAAGGAGGTCTCGTCGGTCTCCTGGGGCGGTGACTACCAGGCCCGCCGGGCGGCGATCCGCTACCGCGACCCGGGTGGCAAGCAGACCCGCTTCGTACACACCCTCAACGGCTCCGCCCTCGCGACCAGCCGCCTCCTCCCGGCCATCCTGGAGCAGTTCCAGCAGCCCGACGGCTCAGTCCTGGTCCCCGAAGTCCTCCGCAACCGCCTAGCCACCGACCGCCTAACCCCCGCTAACCCCCTCCCCCATCTCCCCCATCCCCACGCCCTTCCCGCCCCGCCGATCTTGCACTTTTGGTCGCCGAAAGGTCGCCTTCGGCATCACTTGTCGGGGCAGAAGCTGCAAGATCGACGGGGTGGGGGCGGCGGGTGGTGGTGAGGAGGAGGGTCAGGGTTAGGAGGGCGGTCAGGGCGATGGTCAGGGTGGTGGGGCCGGCGGTCGTGATGGTGTCGGCGAGCCAGCGTTGGACAGCGGCGGCGGTGGTGACCAGGGGGTCGGTGAGGGCGTCGCGGTCGCCGGCGGCCAGTCGCGCCTCGTACCAGCCGTACCAGGCGACGTAGCCGCCGGAGAGAAGCAGCACCAGGCCGCTGAGCCGGGGCGCCCAGGCGCCGGCGCCGCGCAGCCGGGCCACCACCTCGCCGCGCACCAGCGCCACGCCGAGCGCGGCCACCGCGACCACCAGTCCCATCCCGAGGGCGTACGCGCCGAACAGTGCCAGCCCACGTCCGATCGACCCGGCCTGGAGGCTTGTCACCACGGTCGCCAGGAACGGCGCGATGGCGCAGCCCAGCGAGGCCGTCGCGGAGGCCATGCCGAACAGCACCATCGACGGCAGCGAGCGGGTCAACCGGGGTGCCCGGGCCAGTGGGCGCAGCGTCGGCAGCCGCCGGCCGGCGAGCAGCCAGCAGCCGAGCAGCACCAGCAGCAGGCCAAGCCCGACGGTGAACCAGGGCAGCCGGGGACGCAGCCACCCGGCGATCGGGGCCAGCGCCAGCCCGAACGCACCGAACACCAGGACGTACCCGAGGGTGAGCGCGCCCGCGGCGGTCAACGCCCGGCCGACCGCGCCGCGCGTGTCGGTGGTGCCGGCGACAAGCAACGACAGGTACGCCGGCAGCATCGCGAAGCCACACGGGTTGACCGCGCCGAGCATGCCCGCCGTCAGGGCGAGCAGCAGCGGCGCTTCCATCAGGCCGCCAGTGCGGTGACCCGGCGGGTGAGGTCCTCGCCGTCCAGCCAACCCTGGTGGATCACCCGTCCGTCCCGGTCGATGATCACGAAGGTGCTCTGCTCGACGACCTCGAAGCGCCGCCAGATCGCCCCCGCGCGGTCCTCGATCTGCGGCATCGGGCCCAGTTCGAACTCGGTGACGAAGTCGGTCATCGCCTTGCGTTCACCCAGACCCGCGACACCGATGATCGGCACCTTCTCCCGGAAACCGGGCTCGATCTCGGCGATCGTCCATGCCTGACTGGCGCAGGTGGCGCACCAGGGGGCCCAGAACCAGAGCACCACCGGCCGGCCGGCCAGGGTGGCGGCGTCGAAGGCCGCACCGTCAAGAGTGGTGCCGGTGAACCGCAGGGTGTCCGGCACCGGTACCGGGCTGGCCGGCCCGGCCGACGGGGACGCGGCGGCGGCGGACGCCGGGCCACCGGCCTGCGGGGCCGCCTCGGCGTCCGGTCCGGTGCCGCATCCGGCGGTGGCCAGCACCGCGGCGAGCAGGGCGGCGGTGGCCGCCCCGGTGACCCGTCCGGTTTGTGGAACCGACCCCATCGGCGTCTCCTTCGGTTCGCTCGCCCGCCGACCCGGGCAGCCGCGCCACCCGGTCGGCAGGCTCAGGCCTCGGTCAGCCGCAGCGCCAGCGCCGGGCAGACCTTCACCGCCTTCACCGCGCCCTCCCGCAACCAGGTCGGTACGGGAGTGGGCGGGAAGGCGGGGTATCCGTTCTGGTCGAGCCGGATGAAGTCCGGCACCACGTGGGCGCAGAGGCCGTGCCCGTCGCAACGGGACCAGTCCAGAACCAGCTTCTGCGGATCGGGATCGGGGGCACCGGGCAGGCCCATCATGCCCTTTACCCGCCGACCGCAGCCCTCACCCGTGGTGTGCTTCTTCAGGTCGTCGGCGAAGACCTCCATCGCCGAGAGCGCGAACCGGGACGTACCGTCGGGGTGGCTGCACGCGCCGCGACCCTTCACGTCGCCGGCGGCGGCCCGGACGACCTCCACCGGCGCGCTGCCGGAAACCGCCAGGTCGACGGCGCGGGCCAGGTCGGGCAGCCCTCGCTTGCACGGGCCGCACTGCCCGGCGGACTCGCCCGCCAGGTACCGCACCACCTGCGCCGCCTCACCTAACGGGCAGGTGTCGTTGGCGAGTGGGACGATGATGCCGGCGCCGAGCGTGCCGCCGACCGCGGCGAGTCCCTTGCGGGAGACCTCGGCCTTCTCCGCCGCCTCCCGGGTGATCCACTTGCCGTGGTAGCCGCCCATCAGGATGCCGGGGCCGTCGGGTACCTCGCACAGTTCGAGGATCTCGGCCAACGGGGTGCCGGCCGCGCACTCCACCACCGCGTGGCGCTTCGCCGCGCCGGTGATGCTGAGCAGCACCGTGCCGGGTTCGTCGTCGGTGCCGAGCGCCGCGTACTCGTACGGGCCGAGTCGGGCGGCGATCGCCAGCTGGGCGTACGTCTCGGCGTTCGACAGCAGGGTCGGCATCCCGCCGACGCCGGAGTCACTCGACCGCTTCTTGGTGCCGGGCGGGATGTGCGGCAGCCCGTTGATCCCGTTCACCAGCGCGCCGCCCTCACCGCTGATGAACCGGTGCGGCACCGTCACGACGCTTGTCGGCGCCGGCATCCGGCGCTCGTCCAGGGCCTCCATCAACGAGTCCCGGCCGACCAGGTCGTCGGCCACGCAGAGCACGATCTCCTCGGCGTCGAGCGCGAACGCGGCCAGCGCCGCACCGTCGAGGATCAGGTGCGGGGCCCGGGTGAGCAGGACCTTGTCCTTCCAACTGGCCGGCTCACCCTCGGTGGCGTTGACCACCACCACGGGTGGCAGATCCTGACGTTCACAGGACTCCAGCACCGCCCGCAGCTTCCGGGCGAACGGGAAGCCGGCGCCGCCCTTGCCCTTGAGCTGAACGCCCTCGGTCAGCCGCAGCAGGTTGGACGGTTCCATCGGGCTGATCGGGCCGTGCACCAGCTCGTGGGCGCGCAGGTCGAGTCGGCCGAATTCGGCGAACCCCGCGGTGAGCCGGGGCTCACCGACGGCGGCCACCGGGGGAACTGTGGTCCGCATTGTCACTTGGCCTCACCCCGCAGCCCGGCCCAGTAGGCACCGTCCACCGAGTCCGGGTCAGCCTTACGGCGACGCCGGCTCTCCGCCGACGAGGCCCGGCGGGCACGTCGGGAGGCCAGGTCGACAAGGGTGGGAGTGTCGTCGTCCTCGGCCACGTCGTCCGGGGCGTACCGGGCCGGCGGGCGCCAGTAGTCGGTCTCCGCCTCCGGCAGGTCGTCCTCGGCGCTGTGCCGCCCGCCGCCGCTACGCGGTGCGGCGGAGATCGGCGAGCCGGAGATGGGGGCACCGGAGATCGGGCCGGTCGACTCCCACCGGCGCGGGCTGTCCCACGGTTCCTCGGCCTCGTCCTCGACGCGCTGCGGCGGCGCCGAGTACCGGCTACCGACGTCGACCCGGGACCGGCGGGAGCGGTCGTACTCCTCCTCGTCCTCGTCGCGGCGGCGACGGCGCACCGGCTCCTCGTACTCCACCAGGTCCTCGTCGCGACGGGCCGCGCGACGGCCCACCGCCTCGCGTTCCTCGTCGCGCCGCGACCGGCGGCCGGTCGGCTCCTCGTCCCGTCGCGACCGGCGGACCACCGGCTCCAGGTCCTCCTCGACCCGTGCCGAACGTCGTCCGGTGCGTTCCAGTTCCTCGTCGCGGCGCGCGGACCGCCGGGGCTCGGCATCGCGGCGACGGCGCGCAACCGGCTCCAGCGCCTCGGTCTCGCGGCGCACGACCCGCTCCAGTTCCTCCTCCTCACGACGGGAGGCACGCCGGACGACCGGCTCGAACTCCTCCTCGTGGCGATCCCGGCCGGGCCGGACCGGCTCGCGCAGCGTGCCCGGCTCGGGGACCACCGGCACGGTGAACCGTTCCGGGTCGTTGCGCCGGATGGTGGGGCTGGCCCAGGTCCCGGAGGTGCTGTCGGCCCAGCTGGTGTCGCGGCGGACCCGCTTCTCGCGGCCGTCGTCGGCGGCAGTACGCCGGCCGGTCAGGGTGCCCAGCAGGTTCTTGCCGAGGGTCTCCTCGGTGGACTTGCTGCCGCTCATGACCTCGTTCAGGACGGCGGCCTGCTGCTGCTCGCGGCTGCGCCGTTGCAGGGTGACCGAGAGACGGACCATCAGGGCGACCACGACAAGCAGTACGCAGGCGAAGTAGCTCAGGCCCACCCAGGTGGCGGGCGGACGGCCGGCGAGCAGTCCGTGGAAGATGGCGAACGGCCAGGAGACGTAGGCCATGGAGTGCAGGGCCCGCCACACCCACTTCGGGCCGACGTCGGCGAACCGGGCCCGGATGATGCCGGTCCAGAGCACACCCACCATGAGCAGCGCGGCGATGGTGCCGAGCCCGACGTAGAGGCCCCGGCCACCGACGAACGGCACGGCGGCGTCGGTCACCCCCGCCCGACCGCTGGCGATCTTCGTGATGACGTGGAAGCCCAGGCCGGCCACGCCGAGGATGCCGGTGGCCCGGTGCGCGGACTGCAACAGCACCCGGTGCCGGATGAGCAGCACCAGCCGGTCGGTGGCGAGCAGGCCCATCATCACCGTGAGGCTCAGCGCGACAAGCGCGATGACCCCGGCGAAGAACTCGGTGAAGAAGAAGCCCATCGCGTACATCTTCTGGCCCGCGCCGGTGAGCATCGACAACGCCCACAGCGCGGCGAGGCCGGACGCGGACAGCGCCATGATCTGGCCGCGGGACCAGACGCGGATCCCTCGACTGCTGCTGCTGGTACGAACGGCAGCCGCCTTCTCGTTCTGCGTAGCCCGGGCCATCTGCTCCTCGATCGTCTCGCGGCGGCGCACCGCCGGCCGACCCCTGTTCCCCATTCCAGTACGCAGCGCGGCCCCGGTCGGATCAGTGTCGTAAGAAAAAATCTCGGCGAGTTGTCGAACCGCCTCGCCGCCCGGCGCGTGTAGCGGCCCCGCCGCCGGCCCTCCCGAGCAGTCCATTGACAGGCATTGAAATGAGCTTGTAACCTTTCCGAAATTTTCAGCCCTGATTGCAAGATCCGGGCAGCCGTACCGCCTCCCCCGTCCCCCGGCACCCCTGGAGCACCCGATGCATCGACGTCGACTCCGCCCGGCGATCGTCGCCCTCGCCGTGATCGCCGGCCTCCTCGCCCCTGGCGTGGTGACCGCACCCCCGGCCGTCGCCGCCCCGAGTGGTGGCAAGAAGGTCATCGCCAACCTCTTCGAGTGGAACTGGCCCTCGGTCGCCAGCGAGTGCAGCAGCACTCTCGGCCCGAAGGGTTACGGCTTCGTCCAGGTGTCACCACCGCAGGAGCACGTACGCGGCAACCAGTGGTGGGTCGCCTACCAGCCGGTCAGCTACCGGATCGAGTCCCGCAAGGGCACCCGCGCACAGTTCAAGTCCATGGTCGACACCTGCCACGCGGCCGGCGTGAAGGTGATCGTCGACGCGGTCGTCAACCACATGTCCGGCCAGGCCAACGGCGGCACCGGGTGGGCCGGCTCGACCTACCAGCACCATGTCTACCCCGGCATCTACCAGGCGCAGGACTTCCACTACTGCGGGCGCAACGGCAACAACGACATCGTCAACTACAACGACCGCTACGAGGTGCAGAACTGCGAGCTGGTCAACCTCTCCGACCTGAAGACGGAGTCCGACTACGTCCGCTCCCGACTGGCCGCGTACCTCAACGACCTGCTGTCACTCGGCGTCGACGGGTTCCGGCTGGACGCCAGCAAGCACATGCCGGCGGCGGACATCGCAAACATCCGCAGCCGGCTCAACCGGTCGGCGTACATCGTGCAGGAGGTCATCTACGGCGCGGGCGAGCCGATCACGCCGAACGAGTACACCGGCAACGGCGACGTGCACGAGTTCCGCTACGGCAAGGACCTGGCCCGGGTGTTCCGCTCGGAGCGGCTCGCGTACCTGCGCAACTTCGGCGAGGGCTGGGGCCACCTGCCCAGCGGAGTCTCCTCGGTCTTCGTGGACAACCATGACACCCAGCGCGACGACGGCGGGGTGCTCACCTATCGCGACCGGGGCATCTACGCCCTGGCGAACGCGTTCATGCTGGCCTGGCCGTACGGTTCCCCGACGGTGATGTCGAGCTACACCTTCAGCAGCCGCGACGCCGGCCCGCCCTCGGACAGCGGCAACAAGACGCTCAATACGGTCTGCTACTCCGGCTGGGAGTGCGAGCACCGCTGGCCGGTGATCGCGAACATGGTCGGCTTCCGCAACGCCACCGAGGGCACCGGGGTCAGCAACTGGTACGACAACGGCAACAACCACATCGCCTTCAGTCGGACCGGCCGGGGCTTCATCACCATCAACGACGAGGGCTCCGCGATCAACGGCCGCTCCTACTACACGGGGCTCCCGGCCGGCCGCTACTGCGACGTCATCCACGGCACCTTCACCAACGGCACCTGCTCCGGCCCGGTCATCACCGTCGACGCCAACGGCTGGTTCGCCGCCAACATCCCCGCCCACGACGCCCTAGCCCTCCACCTAAACGCCCGCCTCCCCTAACCACCCCTCACCTCCTGCGCCGCTGATCATGAGGTTATTGCCCGGATTGGAGATCAAAAAGGGCAATAACCTCATGATCACCTTGGATGGCTGGGGGGTTGAGGAGGTTTTGGGGCGTCTGGGGGTTAGGGTGGATGGGTGGGGGTTTTGGGCGTTTTGGGGTTGAGGGGGCGGCGGGGGGTCGCCGTCGGGGTGGGCGTGGCGGTACTGATGGGTGGGGCCGCGTACACCGGGTGGGCGCTGACTCCGGCACCCGGGCCGGCACCGGTCGCCGGGCACACCGGTGGAGCGGTGGTGCCGACGGCGGAGGTGCCGCCGTCGGCCGACGCCGAGCGGGTGCTGCCCGCCGCACCGGCACCGGACGGGCTCCCGGAGATCGACTACGACCCTGCCCCCGCCGGCTTTCCCGACGACCCGGACACCCTGGACACCACACCGCTGACCCAGGGCCTGCACCCGACCCGCAAGCTCGCCGCGTACGACGCGCCCGGCGGTCGACCGCTGGCGTTCCTGATGCCGACCATCAGCGAGGTCGAGCTGACCGTGCCGATCGCCCGCCGCGAGTCCGGCTGGACAGCGGTGCTGCTGCCCTCGGCCAACCGCAAACTGGCCTGGCTACCACCGGGCGGCTTCCGCACCGTCGCGCTGCGCGACCAGATAGTTGTGGAACGGGTGCCCTTCCGGCTCACCTGGTACCGCGACGGCACCGCCAAACAGTCCTGGCAGGTAAGCCTCGGTCAGCGCGGCCAGGAGACCCCACTGGGCCGCACCTTCGTCCTGGGCCGCACGCCACCACCGGAATCGGTCTACGGCGGGGTCGACATCTACGCCCTCGGCTCGATCCCCGACGACCTGGACTCGGTCCCGGCCGGGTTGCGCGGCGCCCACATCGGCATTCACACCTGGTTCCACGACGGTGAGCTGGGCCAGCAGACCACGAACGGCTGCATCCGGTTGACCGCCAGCGGCCAGCGTCTGCTGCTGGAGAAGGTGCGGTCCGGGACGCCGGTGGTGGTGGTCGACGAACTACCCGCCCCACCACCGACCGCCTGAGCACACAGTCGGGAGACGCCGCCCGGGCCAGCTACGAGGAGGGGGACACCCTTCCCCCGCTTGAGATGGAAGGGCTGAGCCGCGCAGCGCTCGGCGAGCCCGAGCGTGACCCGTCGCACTCCGGCGTTGGTCACGAAGTGGCGGTCCGGCTCGTCATGCAGGTATGAGCATCAAGAGCAAGCGTGCGATCGTCGGGCTGCTCGCCGTGACGGCTGGGGTCGTCGGCGTGTGGGCGGCGGCATATCCCCAGTCGTTCTACACCGATTTTCCCTGGCCCGGGCGCAACTGGGTTTCCGCACTCGGGCCGTACAACGAGCACCTGACCCGCGACGTCGGTGCCCTCTACCTGGCGTTGCTCGTACTCAGCGTGATGGCCTGGCGGCGACCGACGCCGTCCGCGCTGCGGATGGCCGGCGGTGCCTGGCTGATCTTCACCGCGGTGCACTTCCTCTGGCACTCCCTGCATTTGCAGGTCTACCCGCCGGCAGACCAGATCGGCAACGTGATCGCGCTCGGCGGCAACCTGGCGCTGGCCATTCTGCTGCTGCTACCTGACCGCCCGCTCGCGACACGGGAGCATGACGCCGTCTCGCCAGACCAGCCGTCCTGACGCCCCGCGTGGCGGCCTCGACGGTGGGGCGCTTACTGGCCGGCGACCGGCGCTCGATCGTCCGATCGGACGCTCTGACGTGGCGGAACCAGCTGCGAAGCGCCGAGTTTTCGCCAGAGGAATTCCAGTGACATGGCCTCGATGAAGGCGCGCTGCTCGTTGTTGGCCGCCGCGCCGTGCCCGCCCTCGACGTTCTCGTAGTACGACACGTCGACGCCGTGCTCGCGCAGCCGCGCGGTCATCTTGCGGGCGTGCCCGGGGTGGACCCGGTCGTCGCGGGTTGAGGTGATGAACAGGACCGGCGGGTACCGCACCTCGCGCCGCACGTTGTGGTACGGCGAGTACTCCCGCAGGTATGCCCAGTCTTCCGGAACGTCCGGGTCGCCGTACTCGGCGATCCACGAGGCGCCGGCCAGCAGCCGGTGGTAGCGGCGCATGTCCAGCAGAGGGACGTTCGCCACGACGGCGCCGACGAGCGACGGGTAGCGGGTCAGCATCGCCCCCATCAGCAGGCCACCGTTGCTGCCGCCCTCGACACCCAGCATGGCCGGCGTGGTGATGCCCCGGGTCACCAGGTCGGTGGCCACGGCGGCCAAGTCCTCGAAGGCACGCGGCCGGTCCGCTCGCAGTGCGGCCCGGTGCCACAGTGGACCATATTCACCGCCGCCGCGAATGTTCGCCACCACGTAGGTGCCGCCACGGGCCAGCCAGCCCCGGCCGATGATCCCGTCGTAGCTCGGGGTCAGGGAAACCTCGAAACCGCCGTACCCGTGCAGCAGCGTCGGCCCGGCGGGCGCGGCCGGATCCCCGACCAGGAAGTACGGCACCCGGGTGCCGTCCGTGGAGGTGGCGAAGAACTGGCGTACGGTCCGGCGGCCCGGGTCGAAGAACGCGGGGGCCCGCTTGAGCGTCTCGACCTCGCCACCTACCTGCCCGAGCCGCAGCGTGGCCGGCTGGAGGAAGCCCTCTGAGGCGACCAGGTAGGCGTCGTCCCGGTCCGGGTCGGTCTCGACGAGACAAGTCTCCTCGTCCGCCGGCACCCCGGGCAGGGGCTCACGTCGCCAACCGGTGTCGCCCGGGGTGAGCACCTCCAACCGGCTGCGTACGTCGGTGAGGGTGGTCAGGATCAGGTGGTTACGGGTCCAGGCGGAGCCGCCGAGCGACGTGCGCCCGTCGGGTCGGAACAGCACGTCGAAGTCCCGCGAGCCGGCGATGAAGTCGTCGAGCCGGATCGCCAGCAGGGCCCCCGCCGGGTGGGTCAGGTCACCTACCGGCCAGGGGGTACGCGGCTGGACCAGCAACCACTCCCGGCGCACCCCCCACTCCGCGTCCTCGGGCACCGGAATCCGGACCAGCTGCCCCGCCCCGGTCAGCAGGAAGCTTTCGGATCGGTAGAAGTCGAGGCTGCGACTGACGAAGTCCCGCTCGAAGCCGGGCGTGGCGTCCCGCCAGCCGTACGCCCCGACGTCCACCGTGGATGCCTCGTAGACGACCTCGGCGTCGGTCAGCGGGGTGCCCCGCCGCCAGCGCAGCACGATCCGTGGGTAGCCGGAGTCGGTGAGCGAGCCCGGTCCGAGGTCGGTGCCGATCCAGATGTGGTCGGCGTCGATCCAGCAGACGTCGGTCTTGGCTTCGGCGACGGTGAACCCAGCGTCGACGAAGCTGCGGTCGGTCAGGTCGTACTCGCGTACCACGACCGCGTCCGCACCGCCCCGGGACAGGCTGACCAGGCAGCGCCGGTGCTGTGGGGGCAGCGTCGCCACCCCACCCCAGACCCAGTTCTCGCCCTCCCGCTCGGCCAGCGCGTCCAGGTCGAGCAGGACGTCCCACTCCGGCTCGGTTCGGCGGTACTGGTCGAGCGTCGTACGCCGCCACAGCCCGCGTGGATGGGCGGCGTCCCGCCAGAGGTCGTAGTAGAAGCCGTCACCGCGCCATCCCGGGTACGGGATGCGGTCGTCCGCGTCGAGCACCTGCCGGATCTCGGTCTGGCGGGCGGCGAACGCGGGGCCCCCGGTCAGCGCGGCGACGGTCTCGGCGTTGCGGTCGCGGACCCACGTCGCGGCCTCCGGGCCGTCCAGGTCCTCCAGCCAGCGGTACGGGTCATCGCTGTCATCGGTCGAGATCGCCACCCTCGAACTATCGCCGAACTCCGACGCGACCCCCGACCCGGCCGCTGTCGACATCGCGACTGGCGCTCAGCGGCCGGGGCGCGGTACGTGAGTTGTGAGGCCGTCACGTTCCCGGCGAATGCCGTCGGCGTGAGCGCGGAAGGCCGGGCCGTGGTGTGCGATCGCGGCGGAGACCGCCTCCGCCCGGTCGAGCAGGTGGGCAGCCAGTCGCAGGTCGCCGGCGACCGTCACCAGTCGGCTGATGATCCGCAGGACCTGGGCCAACTCGCTGGCCTCGAAGAACCCGTCGGCGGCGTGCCGCTCGAAAACCGCAACCGTCCGGGTCGCCCGGTGGATCATCTGATCGAGGTCGTCGGCGATCTCCGCACGCCGTCCCGCGATCACGGCCTGGGCGAAGTCGTCGGCGGTGGCCGTGAAGAGGAAGATCTCCAGTCGAGCGCTCGCGTGCTCGCCGTGCGGGCCGGTGGCTCGGTCAGCCGCCTCGGCGACCCGCTCCATCACCTCTGCGGCTTCCGCCGTCCGGTGGGTCGTCATCAGCACCGGAATGACGACACCCAGCCAGTACGCGATCCGTGCCACGACCCGGTTCTGGTCCTCGGCGGGGTCGGGTCGTTCCAGCAGTGAGCGGCACACCGTCCACCAGCGCAAGGCGTACTCCTGCGCGGTCTGGGGGTTGCCGGAGTTCGCCGCCGTCAGCCGCCACAGGGACCGGGCCAGGCGGAGCCGCCCGCCGGGCACGCCGTCGGCGGCGAGCGCCTGCGCGGCCGTGACGGCGTCGCGCGCCGCGCCTACCGCCCGCGCGGATGACGGCTCGGACCGCGCCAGCTCATCGGCGTGGTCGGCCATCGCGTCAACGGCCTCGATTCCCACCCCGCAATTGAAGCAACGGCGGGTACGACAGCGGTACGCGAGCGACAGCCGGATTGACGACAGGAAAGTGCGGCTGCGCCGTTCGGTGACGTTCGGCCCTGGCATGGGAACGGGCTGCCGGGGTATGACCGAGACATGAGGGCGAGTTTCCGGCTCGGCCGGATCGTGGGCGTACCTGTCGGGGTCAACTGGAGTGTCCTGGTCATCTTCGCGCTGATCTGGTGGGGGCTGTCGGCCAACCTGTTCCCACAGTCGTACCCGGGCCGGTCCGTGGTCGCGTACCTGCTGGCCGGGCTGACCGCCGCGGTGGTCTTCTTCCTCGGCCTGCTCGCCCACGAGGTGTCCCACGCGGTGGTGGCCAAGCGCAACGGGCTGGGCGTGCAGGGGATCACCCTGTGGCTCTTCGGCGGGGTCGCCGAGCTGCGCGGCGAGGCCCGTTCGCCCGGTGCCGAGCTGCGCATCTCCGGGATCGGGCCGCTGGTCAGCCTGATCATCGGCGCCGTCTTCGGGGCGATCGCGATGCTGCTCGCGCTGGCCGGGGTGCAGGGGTTGCTGCTGGGGGTGATGGCCTGGCTCGGCGGCATCAACCTGCTGCTCGCCGTGTTCAACATTCTGCCCGCGGCACCGCTGGACGGTGGGCGGCTGTTGCGGGCGGCGGTGTGGAAGGCCACCGGCGACCGGACCCGGGCCACGGTGGTGGCGGCGCGGGCCGGTTGGGTCCTCGGCCTGGCACTCATCGGGTTCGGATTGTGGCGGTTCCTCACCGGTGCCGGCGTCGGCGGGCTGTGGCTGGCGCTCATCGGCTGGTTCCTGATCGGCGCGGCGACCATGGAGGAGCGGCAGGCCCGGGTGAGCGACGCGTTGCGCGGCATCCGGGTCGCCGACGTGATGACCCCGCAGCCGCAGACCGCTTCGGGCGAGCTGACGGTGGCCGACTTCGTGGACAACTACCTTTTCGCGTACCGGCACACCGCGCTGCCGCTGATCGAGGACGGCCGGCCGGTCGGGCTGGTCACCCTCGACCGGGTCCGTGGCGTGTCGTCCGACGAGCGGGGCAGCACCACCCTGGCGGCGGTGGCCTGCCGCGCCGACGACCTGGTGCTCGCCTCCCCCGACGAGCCGCTCACCGACCTGCTGCCCCGGCTCAGCGACTGTGCCGACGGGCGGGCGCTCGTGGTCGCCGACGGTCGCCTGGTCGGCATCGTCTCCCCCAGCGACATCAGCCGCGCCGTGCAGCGCAGCAGCATGCGCGACCAGCTCACCACCGGCCGCTGACCGCCGACTGCGCTGACTCAGTCGAGATGGTCGGCGGGGGCGGTCTGCAGCAGCCCGGCCAACGGCATGCGGGCCTGCTCGACGTACCGGCCTTCGCCGCCGAGTTCGTGCAAGGTGACAGTCTGCGCGCCGTCCCGGTCCACGACCCAGTACCGGGGGACGCCGGCCCGGGCGTACTCGCGCACCTTTGTCACCGAGTCCATCGCCTCGGAGCCGGGCGACACGATCTCGATCACGAGCGCGACGTCCGCCACCGCCGACCACACGCCGCGCCGGGGCGGTTTGCGCCAGACGCTGAGGTCCGGAATCCGGCCACCGCTCCCGTCCGGCCCGGGAATGCGTACGCCGACCGCCTGGAGCACCTGTTCCGCAGGCCAGCCCGCCATGATCAGCCAGGCGAACAGTCGGCTCGCGATCGTCGCGTGCTCCGAGTCGGGCGGCGGCATGACCGACAGGACCCCCTCGGGGCTGGTCTCGTAACGATGACCGTTCGCGTCGGCGGCGTTCATCGCAGCCACGTCGTCGAGCGTCACGACGGCGGGCATGTGCATGCCGACAGCCTCAGCGCTCATGGACTCATCCTAGTTCGATGTCCGGGCACGTCCACCGGGCCGCGCCGCGTCGGTACGACGGGTCGTTGTCAGCGGGGAAACAGCTGGTCCAGTTCCTCGGTGCGGAACGTGCCCTCGGGGTCGAGGCGGGCCGCCAACGCGGCGAAACCGGCCCAGCGGGGGTAGGTCGCGGCGATCGTCCCGGTCGGCATCGTGAAGACCTTGCCCCAGTGCGGCCGGGGCCCGAAGGGGGCCAGCCGCCGCTCGACCTCGGCGAGGACCGGCAGTACCGCACTCGCGTCGGCGATCCAGGTGAAGTGCACCGCGAGGCTGTCCCGGTCGTACTGGGGGCTGAGCCACAGCTCGTCGGCGGCGATGGTGCGCAGCTCGCTTGTCTGCGCGACCGGGGCGATCAGGTGCGCCACCTCGTCCAGCGCGGCGAGCGCGTCGGCGGCCACCGCGCGGGGCAGGTGGTACTCGGACTGCAACTCGTCGCCGTTGCTGGGGGTGAAGCCGAGCCGGAAGTGCGGCAGCCGCTCGTGCCAGGGGCCGGGCACGCCGAGCTGCTCGGTGCAGTTGACCACCGGCATGCCGGGCACCGGATGCCAGGGCCGGTCGGCCGCCGTGGTGCCGAGCCAGTCCGCCGGGGGCGGGGGCTGGTCCGCGAGCTGCTTGCGCCAGACCTGGGTGCCGCGGGTGGAGCGCCAGTCGGTGAAGACACTGACGCTGTACGCCGAGGCGAGCGCCTCGTCCAACGCCTCGCGGGGCAGGTCGAGGCGGACGTACTGGCGTACCTCGAAGGTCGGCACCACGTCCAGGGTGAGCCGGGTGACGATGCCCAGGGCGCCGAGGGAGACCACCATGCCGGCGAACTCGGGATCGGTGCGGTCCACGGTCAGCAGGTCACCGGCGGCGGTGACCAGTTCCAGGCCGGCGACGGCGGTGGCCAGATTGCCGACGGTCTCGCCGGAGCCGTGGGTGCCGGTGGCGACCGCGCCGGCCACCGAGATGTGTGGCAGCGAGGCGAGGTTGGCCAGCGCGTACCCGCGCTCGTGCAGCCAGCTGGCCAGATCGCCGTAGCGCAGCGCGGCCGGCACGTGCACCACCCGCCGCTGTTCGTCGAGTCGCACGGTGTCCGGCAGCCCGGCCAGCGTGACCAGGTCGCCTGTGGTGTCGCCGAGTCGGTTGAACGAGTGTCCGCTGCCCACCGCCCGGATCAGGTCGCTGCCGGCGACCAGCTCACGCAGCTCGTCGACCGACGACGGCCGGTGGTACGCCCGGGCTGCGTACTCGACGTTGCCGGCCCAGTTGCGGTGCGTCGACACTCCCGACCCCCTCTCCACGCCGGCGGTTACCGGCGGCTCCGTCGGGGAACCCTACGCCGATGAGCAGCTACCGTGATCCCGCCCCGCGCGGCGACGTGTACCCCTCCGAGGAGGAGATCGACCCGGCTGGCAGCGGGGTGTATCCCGCAAGTGGTCCGGCCCGCACCGTCGACGGTTCCTCGGTCACCTGGTCCGATGTCGGGCCGTCGGCGAGCCAGCCGGATCCGCAGCCCAGCCCCGCCCCGGAACCGGTGCCGACGCCACCGCCCACGCCCGGACCGCCGCCCCGGGTCGAGGGCGGTGCCCGGTCGATCGTGACCCGGCACATGGACGGTTCGGTCCAGGTGGTCACCGACTTCGACGGCGACGGCGTGGCCGACGTGGTGCAGTTCGACCTGGACGGCGACGGGCTGCCGGACGTCACATACCTCGACCGCGACCGGGACGGCCAGCTCGACACCGTGCTGCGCGACGAACACCGGGTCTGAGATCGGCTCCGATTGCGGCATGCCGGTGTCTCCGGGGCCGCTGACACCCCGGCTTGCCGCAATCGGAGCCGCCCGCGCCGCGCCACGGCGTCCGCGTCGTGCCGGGGTGGCACCACGTCGGCCGGTCAGAGCTGGCGCATCACCTCGGTGGCGACCAGGTCGAGGTGGTCCAGGTCGGTCAGGTCGAGCACCTGAAGGTAGAGGCGCTGGCTGCCGACCTCGGCGTACCGGCCGATGGTGTCGATGACCTCGGCGGGTGTGCCGGCGAGGCCGTTGGCGCGCAGCTCGTCCGGTTCCCGGCCGATCGCCGCGGCCCGCCGCGCCACCTCGGCGTCATCCTTGCCGCAGCAGAGCACCAGCGCGTTGGACCAGGTCAACTGGGCCGGGTCGCGACCGATGTCGGCGCAGGCGGCGCGGACCCGCTCGAACTGGGCCACCGTCTCGTCGATCGAGACGAACGGCAGGTTGAACTCGTCGGCGTAGCGGGCGGCGAGTTGCGGCGTACGCTTCGCACCCTTGCCGCCGAGCAGGATCGGCGGGTGCGGGCGCTGGACCGGCTTGGGCAGCGCGGGTGAGTCGCTTACCTGGTAGTGCCGGCCGGTGAAGTCGAATGTCCCGCCCGACGGGGTACGCCACAGACCGGTGATCACCGCCAGTTGCTCATCCAGTCGGTCGAACCGCTCCCCCAGCGGCGGGAACGGAATCCCGTACGCCTGGTGCTCAGCGTCGTACCAGCCGGTGCCGATGCCCAGTTCGACCCGTCCGCCGCTCATCTGGTCGACCTGCGCGACGGTGATCGCGAGGGGGCCGGGCAGCCGGAACGTCGCGGCGCTCATCAGCGTGCCGAGCCGGATGGACCGGGTGTCCCGGGCGAGGCCGGCAAGCGTCGTCCAGGCGTCGGTGGGGCCGGGTTCGCCGCTCACCGACCCCATCTTCAGGTAGTGGTCCGAGCGGAAGAAGGCGCCGAAGCCGGTCTCCTCGGCGCGTCGGGCCACGGCGAGCAGGTCGTCGTAGCTGGCGCCCTGCTGTGGTTCGGTGAAGATCCGCAGTTCCATGGGTCGAGCATAGAAAGCCGCCGGCCGTGGCGCTCGGTGACGCTCGCCGGTCACTTCCGGAATCTGCGCCGGAAAGCCTTGCAGACATTGCAGACAGCCACAAGAGTCCTCATCTCGTTGCAGCGGTTTGTGAACGATAGGTTCCCAACAATCGATGCGGCTGTTACGGTCACGCAACCACCGCAAGTTCTTGCACAGCTTGCAGGAATCTTGACTGTCATCGGCGTCTGCCTGACCGTCCCCCGAGGAGGGCACCGTGCGCATCCCCCGTCCCCGCGCCGCGATCCCCGCGGCTCTGGCCGCGATACTTGTCGCGGTCGGTCTCACCACAGTCACCGCCGGCACCGCCCCCGCCAGCGCGGCTGACGTACGCGCAAACGGCGACGCGATCGTCCACCTCTTCCAGTGGCGGTGGAGTTCCGTCGCCGACGAGTGCGAGCGCAACCTCGGCCCCAACGGTTGGGGTGGCGTGCAGGTCTCCCCGCCGCAGGAGCACGTGGTACTGCCCAGCGCCGAGGGCGCCACCTACCCGTGGTGGCAGGACTACCAGCCGGTGTCGTACCGGCTCGATCAGACCCGGCGGGGCACGAAGGCCGAGTTCGTCGACATGGTCCAGCGCTGCCGCGCTCAAGGCGTGAAGGTCTATGTGGACATGGTGCTCAACCACATGAGCGGCACCGGCTCGGCCGGCAGCGGTCCGGGGAGCGCGGGCACCGGCTACAGCAAGTACAGCTACCCGAACCTGTTCGACGATGGCTCGGGCGACAGCTACGGCTACGGCGATTTCGGGCCCTGCTACCGGCGGATCAGCAACTGGGGCAACAAGCAGGAGGTGCAGGACTGCGAGCTGCTCGACCTGGCCGACCTCAACACCGCCGACCCCGAGGTACGGCGGAAGATCGCCAAGTACATGAACACGGTGATCGACCTCGGGGTGGCCGGTTTCCGGGTCGACGCCGCCAAGCACGTGCAGGAGGCGCACCTGGCCGACATCATCAGCCGGCTCCGGGACGTGCCCGGTTTCGGCGGCCGGCCGGACCTGTTCCACGAGGTGTACGGCGACGGAACCATCCCCTACACCGCGTACGCCCCGTACGGCGGGGTGACGAACTTCGACTACCAGCGGGCCGTGTCCTCGGCGTTCCGGGACGGCAACATCGCCCAGCTGGGCAGCCTGCCCAACTACGGCGGGCTGACCGCGCAGCAGGCGATCGTATTCATCGACAACCACGACACGCAGCGGGAGAACCCGACGCTGACCTACAAGAGCGGCGCCCGCTACTACCTGGCGGACACGTTCATGATGGCCCACCCCTACGGCCGGCCCCAGTTGATGTCGAGCTACGCGTACGGCTCGGTGCACGGTCAGGGTCCGCCCAGCAGTTCCAACGGCACCACCCTGGCCACCGACTGCGCAGGGAACGCGTGGATCTGCGAGCACCGGGACCCGGGGGTGGCCGGCATGCCGGGCTTCCGTAACGCGGTCGCCGGCACCGGCATCGGGTCCGTCACCACCGACGGCAACGGCCGGCTGGCGTTCGGCCGGGGCGACCGGGGGTACGCCGCCTTCAACGCCACCGGCAGCACCTGGAGCCGCAGCTTCACCACCTCGCTGCCGGACGGCCGCTACTGCAATGTCGGCAGGGGTGCGTACGACCAGTCGACCGGGGCCTGTCCGGGTGGCGCGGTGACCGTCGCCGGTGGCAGTTTCACCGCTGCCATCCCCGCCGACCAGGCGGTGGCCCTGCACGTCGGAGCCCGCCTCGACGGCGTCACCCCGAGCCCCACCCCGACCGCCACGCCGACGCCGACCGCGAGCCCGTCCCGCCGGCCGGGTCGACCCGGTTCACCGCGACCGTCTCCACCGAGCCGGGCCAGGAGGTGTACGTGGTCGGTTCGGTTCCGCGGCTCGGCTCCTGGAACCCGGCCAACGGGGTGAAGCTGTCCACCACGTCGGGCAGTTACCCGACCTGGACCGGGTCGGTGGACATCCCGGCCGGCACCGCCTTCGAGTGGAAGCTGGTGAAGGTCGGCAACGGCACGACGCAGTGGGAGAACGACCCCAACCGGACCGGCACCGGTGGCACCGCCGTCACCGCCACCTGGAACCAGCCGGCGAGCAGCCCACCCGGCGACGCCACGGTCTCCGTCCGGGTCACCGCCAGCACCACGTACGGGCAGCAGGTGTACCTGGTCGGCGACCTGCCCGCCCTCGGCGGCTGGGATCCGGCCCGTGGGATCCGGCTGACACCGACGGCGTACCCGGTCTGGACCGGTGCGGCGAACCTGCCCGCCGGCACGACGTTCTCCTACAAGTACGTCAAGCGCACCGACTCCGGGCAGGTGGTGTGGGAGTCGGGTGCGGACCGTACCGCCACCGCCGTCGGCGCGGTGACGCTCACCGACACCTGGCGCTGAGCCACCCGCGTGCTGACCGTCCCGCACCGTGCGGCCCCTCCCGACCTGATCGGGAGGGGCCGCCCCCGTCGTGCCACGGTGCGCCGGGCGGCCGGCGTCCGTCCCACCTCGGGCGCCGGCCGGGCCGACGGTCAGGGCGTCGCGCGTCGGATGGTCAGGTAGCTGAGGCCGGCGAGCAGCAGGGTGAGCAGCGCCGGCCAGCCGACCAGCAGGGCCCAGCCCGGCTGGTCGGCGAACCAGCCGCCGATCGCCGACCACCAGCCCTGCCAGGTGGCGAGCACGACGAGCCCACCGATCCCGGCCAACGCGACGGTGCTCAGCATCAGCAGCCCGTTGACACCCCAGCGCTTGAAGACCAGGGCGATGGCGATGCCGATGAAGCCGAGCAGCAGGAACGGGATCGCGAAGCCGAGGAACCGCAGCACCGGGTGCTCGACCAGGAGGAACGGCAGGCCGAAGAAGGTCAGGTTGACGCCCCACCCGTCGGTGGCCTCCTCCACCACCGCCAGCAGGTAGAGCACCGCCGCGTAGCTGATCGCCTGGCCGGCGAAGTGGAGCACGTTGCCGAGGTAAAAGCTGCGGCGCGAGACGCCCAGCCCGAGCGCGAACGGGAATTCCTGGGTGATCGCGCTGATGCTGGCGATGAACATCACGATGTAGATGCTCATCAGCCCACCAGTTGTCGGCTCGAAGTCGTCGGCCTCGTTCATCGCGCTGAACAGGGCCAGGTTGATGAGGAAACTCAACGCGACGATGCCCCAGGGCCAGCCGACCACGCTGCGCCAGCCGACGAGCTGCAGGCGGGCCACGGTCAATGCGCGGTTCATCGGACGGTCTCCTCACTGGTCGCGCCGGCCCTGGCCGGGGCGGAGCCGTTGGTCGCGGTGGACAGGCGGACGACGATGTCCTGGAGCGAGGACGCTTCGAGACCGAGGCCCAGGGACCGGGCGTGGTCGTGCGCGGCCGGGCCGAAGTCGCCTCGTACGGTGGCCCGGGCCGTCCCGCCGAGCGACGCCCGGTGCAGTTCGGTGCCGGTACGGGAGAACTCGTCGACGGCCGCGACCGGGCCCGAGACGGTGACCACCTGGCCGCGCAAAGCCTCCGCCTCGACGTCGAGCAGGAGCCGACCCCTGTCGATCAGCAGCACGTGCTCGATCAGGTCGCTGACCTCGTCGATGAGGTGGGTCGACAGCACGATGGTGCGGGGGTGTTCGGTGTAGTCGGCAAGCAGGTGGTCGTAGAAGAGCTGCCGGGCCACCGCATCCAGGCCCAGGTAGGGCTCGTCGAAGAAGGTGAGTGGGGCACGCGAGGCGAGCCCGACCACGATGCCGAGCGCGGAGAGCATGCCACGGGAGAGCTTGCGGACGTTGCGTCCGCGCGGCAACTGGAACACGTCGACGAGTCGCTGGGCGAACTCCTCGTCCCAGCCCGGATAGACCAGGCGGGCCGCGCGCAGGACGTGCGTGACCCGAAGGTGCGACGGGTAGGTCTGGCTCTCCTTGATGAACGAGATCCGGGAGAGCACCTGCTCGTTCTCGTACGGGTGCTGACCGAAGACGGAGATCTCCCCGCTGGTGGCGAAGTTCTGCGCGGTGAGGATCTGCATCAGGGTGGTCTTGCCGGCCCCGTTGCGTCCCAGCAGGCCGTGGATCCGGTTCTCGGCGAGCGAGAAACTGACGCCGTCCAGGGCGGTCACCCCTCGGTACCGCTTGGTCAGCTCGGTGACCGTGACGACCGCGCTCATCGGCCCTCCTCCCAGGTGTCGATCATGCTCTTGAGTTCGGCCGGTTCGATGCCGAGCTTGCGCGCCTCGGTCAGCAACGGTCGGACGTACTGCCTGGCGAACTCGTCGCGGCGCCGGCCGCGCAGCTTGGCTCGGGCGCCGGATGAGACGAACATGCCGATTCCTCGCTTTTTGTAGAGAGTTCCGTCGTCGACAAGCGTGTTGACCCCCTTGGCGGCGGTCGCGGGGTTGATCCGGTGGAAGGCCGCCAACTCGTTCGTCGAGGGCACCTGGCTCTCTTCGGCGAGCGTCCCGTCCAGGATCGAGTTCTCCAGCAGCTCCGCGATCTGGAGGAAGATCGGCCGACCGTCCTCCATCACGCCCACCATCCCCAGTCGCCACACTGGTTGGCTGGTTCATTACTCATGTAACTAACCATGCAACCAGTCTGGCCCGACTGTCAAGGCCCGTACCTGCTGGACGTCATGACCGACCTGCTTGGCCAGCCGTCGTCGCGGTGAGTGGCGCCGCGCGGGTCGGGCGGGACGGGGGGTGTCGGCCCGACACGCACGCCGGCCCGGTCCGGCAGTCACCCCGGACCGGGCCGGCGTGCCGGGATCAGCCGTACGGTGGCCGGGCGTACGCGGCCCGCAGCGCGGCCAGCCCGGTCGCCTTCGGGCTGAGGGTGCCCCAGCCGGAGTTGAAGTAGTTCGTCCGGGCGATGAGGGGGCCGCGCTCGGCGTTGAGCCGGGCGATTGCCGGCGGCACCGTGGCGATCCAGGCCGCCTGGTCGGGGATCTCGATGACCCGTACGCCCCACTCGGCGATGAGCACCGGACGGGACAACGCGACCGGGCCGAGGTCGGCCACCGCCCAGTCCTTGGTGCGCCGGAACCGCTCCAGCGCGGTGTGGCTGGGACTTGTCGCGTAGACGTTCCACTGGAGGTAGTCCAGCCGGGTCATCAACGCCTCCGGGTGGGTACGCCGGAAGCAGTCCCGGTTGAAGCCACCGAGCCCGACCGAGAAGGTGCTGCCCTGCGGCAGCCCTCTGGCCCTGAACCAGTTGACGATGTACGTCACCGCCTGCACCGCCCGGGCGTCCGACTCGGCCCAGGTGTACGCCCTGCCGGCCTCCGTGGTGCCGAACTCGTGATCGGTGTCCAGTTCGGAGGCGAGCTGGATGTTCACCCCGAAGCCCATCGTCCGGTACTGCGACAGCGCCCGGGCGAACAACCCGTCGCACTGCCCGGCGATGACCTGGCCGTAGCCGTACGCCTTCGGCCAGACCGCGCCGGGCCGCTGCTGGATGGTCATCGCCGGTGCCGGCACGGTGTACGTCACCCCGTCCACGGTGAACGTCTGCGGCCCGGTGTCGGGCGCACCGTAGTGCTTCAGTTCGAGCACCATGTTGAGCTGCACCCCGGCCCGTCCCAGAGTGACCAGCCAGGGCCGCTGGTAGCCGGGGAAGATGTAGGCGTCGGCGAAGCTGCGGTACTGGGTCAGCGACCGGAAGTTGCCGCCGGCCATGTCGGCGGTCGGGTCCGCGCCGCCGGAGAGGTAGTAGCCGCCCAGCACGGGCGGTAGCACCGTGTAGGCGACTGTGGCGCTGGCGGTCCGGCTGGCGGAGTCCCGCACGGTGACTGTCACCCTCGGCATCACGCCACCGCCCGGTAGACAGCCACCGCGCCGCTGTCGGAGACCCGGGACCAGGTGCGCCCCGAGTCGTCGACGACGGTGATGGTGAGCGGGTCGATCACGGCGGTCACCGAGACGGGAGCACTGCGGTTGCCCTGCGCGTCGGCCACGGTGACAGTTACGGTGAGCCGCTGGTTGTCCGCGTCGCCGTAGTTGACGGTCAGCAGCATCTGCTCGCCGGGCGAATAGGTGGTGGAGTTCATCGAGGCGTTGGCGGTGGGAGCGGCCATGGCAGCTCCTTCCTGGCTTGGTCGTCGCGACCAGCTGGGCAACACCGTCGGTGCGGCTGGTCTGCGACGGCGGGCCGGAGCCGGACGGCGCGGCGGCGCGACCCGGCGGTTGCCGTACTGACGGCCGGTGGGACGTCACGCTCCCGACCCGGCCTGAGGATCGGATGTGGCCCGCCATCCGCGGCCTCTCTACCTGCTACAACAATGCGTCGGGGCAGGCCACGCCGTCCTGTCCGTTTCCGGACATATCGACCCTTATGGAGGCGAGAGATGAAGTATCTGATGTTGATCTACGGCAACGAGGAGATCTGGGGCAGTCTCCCGGACGGGGAGCTGACCACCCTGATCGGTCAGGTGGACGCCTTCAACCAGTCGCTGCGGGCCTCCGGCGAGCTGGTCGACGTTCAGGGGTTGGAGACACGCCCCCGGTCGGTGCGGATCGTCGCCGGCAACCCGGTGGTCACCGACGGGCCGTACCTGGAAGCCAAGGAGTACGTCGGGTCGTACTTCGTGGTCGACGTCGACGACGAGCAGCGGGCGTTGGAGATCGCCCGCGAGTATCCGGGAGTGCGGTTCGGCTCCGCCAGCGGCGGCATCGAGATCTGGCCGTTGATGGCCGGCGACGGAGCGCAGCACTGAGCCTCGACCAGGCCACCGTCGACCTGCTGCGCCGGCTCGCGCCGCAGGTGCTGGCCACGCTCGTCCGCCGGTACGGCGACTTCGGCCGGGCCGAGGACGCCGTGCAGGAGGCGCTTGTCGCCGCCGTCGAACGGTGGCCGCTCGACGGCGTTCCCGAGCAACCGTCAGGCTGGCTGCACACCGTCGCCGCCCGCCGCTACGTCGACCTGGTACGCACCGAGTCCGCCCGCGCCCGCCGCGAGCGCACGGCGCTGGACCTCACCCCCCGCGACGCGCTCGTCGCCCCACCGCCCGACGTTACGACGCCCCGCGACGACCTGCTGGAGCTGTTCCTGCTCTGCTGCCATCCGGCGCTGCCCGCGCCCGCACAGCTGGCACTGACTCTGCGTGCGGTCGGTGGGCTCACCACCGCCGAGGTCGCCGCCGCCTTCCTGGTGTCGGAGCGGACCATGGGGCAACGGATCTCGCGGGCCAAACTGCGACTCCGGGAGGCCGGGGCCCGGTTCGCACCGCCGCCGGAGGCGGAACGGGAAGCCCGGCTGGCCGTGGTACGCCAGGTGCTGTACCTGATGTTCAACGAGGGGTACAGCGCCAGCAGCGGCCCCCACCTTCGTCGCGCCGACCTGACCGGGCAGGCCCTGCGGTTGGTCCGCCGGCTGCACGAGCGGCTGCCCGACGACGGGGAGACGGCCGGGCTGCTCGCGCTGATGCTGCTCACCGAGGCCCGAGCTGCGGCCAGGGTCGGCCCGGACGGCGACCTGGTGCCGCTGGCGGAGCAGGACCGCCGCCGGTGGGACCGGGCGGCGATCCAGGAGGGATGCGCCCTTGTCGAGCGGACCCTCGCCACCTCGCCACCGGGGCCGTACCAGATCCAGGCCGCCATCGCGGCGGTGCACGCCGAGGCACCGGGCACCGAGGCCACCGACTGGCCGCAGGTGCTCGCCCTGTACGAACTGCTGGAGCGGCTCGCGCCCAATCCGGTGGTCACGCTGAACCGGGCGGTGGCGGTGGGCATGGTCCACGGTCCGGTCGCCGGGCTGACCCTGCTGTCCGAACTGGAGTCGGGGCTGCTGGCCGGGCACCACCGACTGCACGCCGTCCGTGCCCACCTGCTGGAGCTCGCCGACGATCCGGCAGCCGCCGCGGCACAGTGGCGGACAGCGGCGACGCTGGCCGGCAGCGAACCCGAACGGCGGTACCTGCTGCGCCGAGCCGCCGCCGCGAGCGAGCCGAGTCCCCCTGCGATGTGACCCGGGTCACCGCCGGTGCCGGTAGAAGCGGCAGGTCCGGCTCCGATCCACAGGTGGGTCGGCACCCGTCGTGGGTGCCGCCGGATCCAGGAGGAACGGACATGACGAAGGTGACCGCTCAACTGTCGGTGTCGCTGGACGGCTACTACGCCGGCCCACAGCATGACGGCGACGGCGACTGGCTGCGGTCGGCGGAGAGCCACGGGTTCTTCCGGGTGACCCGGTGGGCCACCGAGGCGATGGCGTGGCGCGAGCGGCAGGGCTTCGCCGGCGGCCGACACGACGCGGACTCCGAGATCATCGCCGAGTCGTTCGCCGCGGCCGGCGCATACGTGATGGGTCGCCGGATGGCCGACGGCGGTGAGGTGCCGTGGGGCGACGAACCACCGTTCCGTGCTCCGGTCTTCGTGGTGACCCACCGGCCCCGCCCGACCCTGCACCGCCAGGGTGGCACCAGCTTCACCTACGTCACTGACGGGGTAGCCAGCGCGGTGGCCCAGGCCCGGGCCGCGTCCGGTGGCCGGAACGTCGCGGTGGCCGGCGGTGGAAGCCTGGTCCGGCAGGTGCTGCGGGCGGGGCTGCTCGACGAGTTGGAGCTGCACGTGGTGCCGGTCGTCCTCGGTGCCGGGCTGCGCCTCTTCGACGACCTGGGCCTCGACGACTTCGAGGCGGTCGAACTGACAGCCGAGCGGGTGGTCGCCAGCCCGCAGGTCACCCACGTCCGGTACGCGGTGCGCGGCCGGGCACCGCTGGTCCTCGACGACCGTGGCCGCGGTACCGGCACCCCTTAGGGCGGCGGCGGGACAACCCCACAGCGCGACCGGCCCTAGAGTGACGGCACACATGTCGATCTAGGAGGTCGCGGTGTCCGAGCCGCCACCCGTCGACGGTTCCCCGAGCACCGGGGAACCGGTCGAGCTTCCCGTCGCAGCCGGTCCTGAGGCTGCCGCCCAGCCGGCTGCGACGGCACCCCGCCTGCTGGTCATGCCGCCCACGGACGGGATGGCGCCCATCGTCTGGCCCGGACCGGCCGACCAACCCGCCTGGGCGATTCCGGTCACCGTCCCGCCCGGCACCCAGGGTTACGCCATCTTCCTGCCCCTGGTGCCGGAAGGCGTGCGCCCGGCCGGTCCCACGCCCCCGGCGCAACGCGCGGCCGCGCAGTCGGTGGGGCTTCCCGCCACCGGGCCTGCCGGCACCCAGGCCGGACGCCAGGTGCAGGGCACCACCACGGGACAGCCCATGACACCCGCCACCACCACGGTGGACAGCGCGACAGCCGACAGCCCGACAGCCGGCAGCCCGACAGCCGGCAGCCCAGCGGCTGGCAGCACGGCGGCTGCCGGGCAGACAGTGGCCACGACCGCTGTCGGCAGCACCACCACGGTCGGCACGCCGGCGGGTGGGCCGACGACCGGTGACCGGAGCGGGCCGGTGGCCCCGGCGGGTCCAGCTGGTCCGCCGTCGACTATGCCCGGCTACCGGCCGTCCGGCCCGTACGCGTTCCGGCCGTTGCCACCGCAGCAGTCGTTCTTCGACCGGGTGTGGCCCGGGCCGGCACCGGCCCGGAACCTGGCCACTCCGCTGGCCGTCCTGGCCGGGGCGCTCGGCGTGGCCACGTTCGTGCCGTTGGGTCGTACCGGTCTCGGCTGGTTTCTCGGCTACCTGGTCCTCGCCGCCGGCGTCGCCGTCGCGGTGCGGCAGCACCTCGCCGAACTGCCCCGACCCGAGCGGTGGATCCGGGCCGGTTGGGCCGGCGCTGCCCTGGTGCTGCTCGCCGTACTCGGCTTCCGCAACGCCTGGTGGCTTGTCACGTTCTGCGTGCTGGGCGCGCTGGCCTGCACGGCACTGGCGATCGTCGGTGGACGGCGTATCCGGTCGATCCTGTTCAGCCTGGTGGCCACCCCGATCGCGGCGCTACGCGGGCTGCCGTGGGTACGGGCCCACGTCCGGGCGCCCGGCGACTCCCGGACCACCAGCCGGATCGTCGGTTCGGTCGTCACCACGCTTGTGGTCCTTGTCGTCTTCGGGGCGCTGCTCTCCTCCGCCGATGCCGCCTTCTCCCAGGTGCTCGGTGCCCTGATCCCGGAGATCAGCGTGGGTGGGGTGTTCCGCTGGCTGTTCCTGGCCGCCGTCGGTGCCCTGATCGCCGTGGCCGCCGTCTACACCATCGCCGCGCCGCCCAAGCTGTCCTCGGTGGATCGGCCGAGCGCCCGCAGTATCGGGCTCGTCGAGTGGGCGCCGCCGATCGCCGCTCTGACCGCGCTGTTCGGCGGCTTCGTCGCCGTGCAGTTCACAGTGCTCTTCGGCGGGCAACGGCATGTGCTGGACACCACCGGCCTCAGCTACGCCGAGTACGCCCGCAGCGGGTTCTGGCAACTGGTCGTGGTGACCGTGCTGGCCCTGGCGGTGCTCGGCGGCGTGACCAGGTGGGCACGTCGGGACCGGCCGTCGGACCGGCTGCTGCTGAGCATCCTGCTGGGCCTGCTCAGCGCGCTGAGCGTGGTCATCGTGGTGTCGGCGCTGTCCCGGATGTACACCTACCAGAAGGTCTACAGCTTCACCGGCGAGCGGATCTTCGTGATGGCGTTCGAACTGCTGCTCGGTGCCGTTTTCCTGATGATCCTGGTGGCCGGCGTACGCTGGCGCGGCGGTTGGATCCCGCGACTGACCGCGGCCCTCGCGGTGGTGATGCTGCTGAGCCTGGCGGCGCTGAACCCGGAGGACTACGCGGCCCGCCGCAACATCGCCCGGTACGAGCAGACCGGCCGGATCGACGCCTGGTATCTGCGCGCGCTCTCCGCCGACGCCACTCCCGCCCTGTCCACCCTGCCCGATCCGGTCCGCCGGTGCACGCTCAGCTGGATCGCCGACGATCTGGCCGAGCCGGACCCCTGGCACGCCTGGAACCTGGGCCGCCAACGGGCCCGGGAGGTGCTCGACCGGTTGGGCCCCGACGCCATCGGCAACCAGCGCGACTGCCGCCGCGCCGACCAGTTCGACCTGCCGAAGACCCGGGCACCCCGCTGACCGCCCGGAGAGCCGATCCGACCGGGTCGGCTCCCGGCGGTCAAAGGGTGGCGAGGAAGTTGAGCACCTCGGACCACCCGTCCCGGCGCGCGGCGGCGTCACCCGCCCGGGAGCCGCCGTGTGTCTGCTCGCCGGTGCGTCCCTGGTGCACCGTCTTCGACGGTAGGTACGGGAAGGTGCCGACGCCGTGACCGGCGTCCGGGTAGAGCAGCACACGGTGGGGTGGGCCGCCGAGAGCCCGCAACAGCTCGGCGGCGTAGCTCGGCGCGTCCCAGAGCAGGTCGTCCGCTCCGGCGATGGCCAGTACCGGTGCGTCGATCCGGCCGACCGGGATCGGGCCGCTCGGCACGGGTCGGCCACGGTAGGTCCAGGCGGGCGCTCCCGAGTACGGGTAACCGAGGTGGAACACGCTGCTCGGGGCGTAGGCGACCACGGCGCCCACCAGGTCGGGCCGCTCCTGTGCCAGCAGCAACGCGGCCTCGGTACCGCGCGAGTAACTGATCACCGCCGGCTCGCCAGCGGAGTACGGGGCGAGTAGTTCGGCGGCGGTGACGAAATACTCCAGCGGAATGTCGTGCAGGCTGTCCGGTAGCCCCGACGCGCCGAAGTAGCCCAGGCACAACACCGGGTGCCCACGCGAGGCGAGCAGCGGCGCGTCGTACAGCCCGCCGACGCCGCCCTCCGAGCCACCGAACCACAGCACCCCGCGTCGTCGCGGCACGTCCGGCGGGGGAAGGACGAGCAACCCGCGTACCCCGTGGGCCGTCGGGGTCAGCTCGGTGAACGACACCTCGCCCGCCGTCCAGTCCCGCCGTACGGTGACGGCGGCCGGCTCGCGCCCGCCCCCCGCAGCCGACAGCCGGACCGTGAAGTCACGCCGTAGGTGCGGCCAGACCGGCGCGAAGGAGGAGGCGTCGCCGTCGAGCGGATCCATCGACCAGAACAGACCCATCGGGTCCACACCCGAGTAGGTCCCGTCCACAGGCGCGTCCTGCGACACGTCCACCACACCGTTGTCGTCGGCCACGAAGGTCGCCTCCGCACGCCACAGGTGCCCCGCGTGATCGTGGGCCTCGGCGGTGATCCTCACCGGTTCCCTCGCGGCCAGGCCACTGACGCGTACCCGCACCGGCTGGTCGACAAGCGCCACGGCCGGCGTCACGTCCAGCCGCAGGTGCGCCGCGCCGCCCCTCCCCCGGTCGCCGACGAGAAGGGTCGCGATCAGCAGCACCACCATGACGGCGGGCAGGATCCTGGGCGTCCTCGACCAACGCGGCATCGACAGCACCGTATCCCCGGCTGTCCACCTCGCGTCAGGACGGGCGCTCGTCGGCGAGGATCGCCTGGAGGCGGGCCCGGCACTCGGCCACGAACGCCGGGTAGCTGTGCTGGTAGTACGGGATGCCGCTGGCGGCCACGCCGATCGCCCAGGCCCGGGCGCGTATCCAGGTCGAGTCGTCGACGTCGACGGCGTTTCGGTAGGCGTGGCGGGCCTCGGGCGGCAGGTCCCACACCGGGGCGTGCTCGGCGTCGGGCAGTCCGACCGACAGGCCGCCGAAGTCGATTACCGCGTGCAACCTGCCGTGCCGTACCAGGAGGTTCGTGGGCCGGAGATCACCGTGCAGCCACACCTGCGGCCCGGACGGCTCGGGCAGGTCGAGCGCCGTCTGCCACAGCCGTTCCAGGGTGTCGACGTCGATCTCCGTGCCGACGATGGCACGGCAGTCGGAGAGGGCGTGCCCGATCCACTCGGCGCAGTCCCGCAGCTCTCCCCCTCGGTACCAGCTCAGCTCGCCCGTGCGGGTCGCTCCCATGAGGTCCACGCCGTGCAGTTCCCGCACCACGGCCGCCAGGTCGGTGCCGAAGGCCGCCCAGTCCGAGACGGTCCCCGGCCCGACCTCGTCGCCGTCGATCCACAGGTAGACCGACCAGGGCAGCGGGTAGGCGTCTGTCGGTACGCCGCTGTGCACCGGCTCCGGGATGCGGCAGGCGAGCAGCGGCGCCAGCCGGGGCAGCCATCGCTGCTCCTTGCGCAGCGACGGTGCCTTGTCGGCGGTACGCGGGAGTCGGACGAGCAGGTCGGTGCCGAGCCGGTACATGGTGTTGTCGGTGCCCGCACCCGCCCGGGACAGCGGCAGGTGTGCCCACTGTGGGCACTGCTCGGTCACCAACGCCCTGACGACATTCTCGTCGACCGGAATCTCAGAGTGGTGCAGCGTCACGCCGAGATCCTCGCGCCCGGCGCGCGGGTGAGCCACCCAATTCTTCGCGTACGCCGGTTGTGAAGGGGGTCACGCGGTGGAGCTGTCACAGCGGCCGGGGCGGCGGCATCTGATGTGCGGTCGGCCGGACGCGCCGGCTTCACCGACACGCCACGAGGAGAAAGCTGATGAACCTCACCCTGTGGATCGCCGCCGGGTTGCTCGCCCTCGTCGCCCTGGCCGGCGGCATCAGCAAGACGTTCGTACCCAGGGAGAAGCTGGCGACGATGCCCGGCGCCCGCTGGACCGGGCGGGTCAGCACCGGCTTCGTCAAGACGCTCGGGATTCTCGAACTCCTGGCCGCGGTCGGCCTGATCCTGCCGGCCGCGCTGGACGTCGCGCCGGTGCTGGTGCCGGTCACCGCGGTCTGCTGGATCCTGCTGATGATCGGTGCCGCCGTCACTCATCTCCGCGACGGTGAGGCCCGGTTCATCGCGTTGAATCTGGTCTACCTCGCCCTGGCCGGCTTCGTGGCCTGGGGCCGGTTCGGACCCGAACCCTTCGCCGGCTGAGCGACCGCCAGCCCGGCGACGGGTGTCGGCAGGTCGACCGCGCTGGTGCCGGGCACCCGTCCGCCGGTTGTAGGCAAGCCGACTGTGACCTTGACCGGCACCCGGAACAGTAGCAGTAAGCATCGATCACTGCCGATTGGAGTGGACCATGTCTCTCCGTCTCCGTCCCCTCTCCGCCGCCATCGCCGTGGTACTGGCCGCGGCGCTGTCGATCCCGGGCGCACCGGCCGCAGCCGCCACCGCCGACCGCTTCGGGTTCGCGTACGTCGACGATCCGACGGTGCCGATCTGGACGCCGCTGCCCGCGGCCTACCAGTTCGGCAGCTGGGCACCGGGGCCGACGGCCACCGGCGGCAAGGTGGCCCCCGGCCGGTTCCTGGTCCGGTTCCCGGGCATCGGCCTGGGTTCCCGTGGCAACGCGCACGTCACCGCCGTGGCCAAGGACGGCCGCTTCTGCCAGCTCGTGCGGTGGGGCAGCTCGGGTGCCGACGAGATCGTCGACGTGCAGTGCTTCCGTCCCGGCGGCACCCCGGCCGACACCCCGTTCACGGTGCTGTGGACGGTCAGCTCCGGCCTCCTGCCGGCGGGCGTCGGCGCGTACGCCTCGGCGCAGGTGTTGTCAAACGTCCTCGCCCAGTCGTACAACTCCACAGGTGCGCCCGTCACCGTCGCCAACGTCGCGGTGGGCATCTACGACGTGCGTTTTCCGGCGGTAGGCGCGCCACCCGGCGTGCTGTCCGGGAACGTGCAGGTGACCGCCCAGCAGCCGAACGCACAGCCGCGCCGGTGCAAGATCCTCCGCTGGGGCGCGTCCGGCCCGGACGCGGTGGTCTACGTCGCCTGCCACAACCCGGTCACCGGCGCCCTGATGAACAGCGACTTCACCGTGTCGTTCCATCGGGAGCGCTCGGTCTACGCGTCGTTCGGCCCGCCGAAGCACTTCGGGTACCTCTCGACGCCGTTCGCCGGCCCGACGAACTACTCGTACCCGCTCGGTGTCGGCGCCAACGGCTTCGGGCCCACCGGCCCCGGCACCTTCGTCGTCAAGTTCCCGGCTCTGCACGAGAAGAGCACCACCGCGCAGGTGACCGCGATCGGCGACGGCCCCTCGTACTGCACCCTCCAGGAGCTGTGGGCGCAGTTCGGCAGTGATGCGGTGGTGCCGGTCGCCTGCTTCAGCAACGCCGGCCGTCCGCAGGACGTCGCGTTCAGCTCGACCTTCTCGTCGAGCGTCTAGCCGTAGGCCGGCCAGGGGCCACCACACAGGGCCTGAGCCCGACGGTCCCCGCCCATGCACACCTGGGCGGGGACCGCCGGCGGGTACGGCGGCGGTCCCCGGCTCAGGAACCGGCCGGGTGCCCGCCGGGCAGGTCCCGGGCGGCGGCCCGCAGCGCGGCGACGCTCGCGGCCACCGCGGGATGCCCACCCGCGCCCTGCCGGTAGGCGATCCGGGTACGCCGTCGGATGGTGAGGGGAACCAGGGCCACCCCGGTGGACGGCCGCCCGAGAGCCAGTTGAGGCACCAGACCGACGCCCTGACCGGCGGCGACCAGGGCGAGCACGGCGGTGAAGTCGTCCGCGTGGTGCCGCACTGTCGGGCGGAAGCCGGCCAGCTCACACGCGTGCAGGGTCACCGCGTGACAGAGCGTGCCCGGGCTGCCCACGATCCAGTCCGCGTCGCGTACCGACCGCATCGGCTCGCCGGTGTGGTGCCGGTCCGTCCCGACGGCCAGGTACACCGTCTCGTCCAGCAGTGGCACCGAGTCCAGCGCCGGATCCGGCTCGACCGGCACGATGTCGTAGTCGTGCACGAGCGCCACGTCGAGGCGGCGGTCGCGCAGCGCGTCGGGCACCGCGACCGGGTCCAGCTCGGTGACCATCAGGTCGAGCGCGGGGTGGTCACGGCCGAGCGCGACCAGGGCGGGCAGCAGCAGCGTCCGCACGGCACTGGGGTACGCGCCGATGCGTACCGTGCCGGAGAGCCCGCCCCGCGCGGCGGCCAGCGTCGCGTCCGCCGCCTCCAGGGCGGCGAGGACGACCTCGGCGTGTCGGACCAGCGCCTCACCGGTGGGAGTCAGGGTGACCCGTCGGCCGGCCCGTTCCAGGAGCGCGACACCGGCCTGCCGTTGCAGCGCGGCGAGTTGCTGGGAGACGGCGGACGGGGTGTAGGTGTGCGCCTCCGCCACGGCGGCGATGGTGCCGAGGTGGGACAGATCCCGCAGCAGGCGGAGCCGGCGGACATCAAGCATCAGTTGAGCTTACGTATCCGATGAGTAATCGGAACTGGTGCTTCATCTTCCGCTGTCGGAGGCTGGCAGCATGACACCTGCCGGGCTCTACGTACCCATGATCACGCCGTTCGACGAGAGCGGTGCTGTCGCCCTCGACGCGCTGCGCGCCCTCGCCCACGAGGTGCTGGCGGCCGGCGCGGTCGGGCTGGTCGCCCTCGGCACCACCGCCGAGCCGCACGCCCTCAGCGCCCCCGAACAGCAGACGGTGGTCGACACGATCGCCGCGGCCTGCCGGGAGCACCGGGCCGACCTCCTGGTCGGCGCGCACACCGCACCGGAGCTGCGGGCCCTCGCCGAGCGCCCCGGGCTCACGGCGGCGCTCTGCCTGGTCCCGCCGTTTCTCCGCCCCGGCGAGGAGGCGGTGCTCGCGCACTTCGCCAGGTTGGCCGAGGACTCCCCCGTGCCGCTTGTCGCGTACCACGTGCCGTACCGCACCGGGCAGCAGCTCGGCGTCGGCACCCTGCGCCGTCTCGCCGGGCTGCCCGGCCTGGTGGGCGTCAAGCACGCCGTCGGCGGGATCGACGCCGACACGATCGCGCTGCTCGCCGATCCGCCACCCGGCTTCGCCGTGCTGTGCGGCGAGGACGCGTACGTATCGCCGCTGCTGGCCCTCGGCGCGGCCGGCGGCATCCTCGCCTCCGCGCACCTCGCCACCGCCGACTACGCCGACCTGGTCTCGGCCTGGCAGTGCGGCGACATCGCCCGGGCCCGGCCGCTCGGCCACCGGCTCGCCACCCTCTCGGCCGCGTTGTTCGCCGAACCCAACCCCGCAGTGGTCAAGGCGGTGCTGCACGCCCAGGGGCGCATCCCGACGCCGCTCGTCCGCCCCCCGCTGCTGCCCGCCACGTCGACGGCCACCGCCCGGGCGTCGGCCTGCCTGACCGGGGTGGCGGCGGTACTCACCTGACCGCAGGGCGTTGCCGCCGGAGCCCGTCAGAAAATTTTCCCTGCGACATGTCGAGAAGCCGGGTCGGGCTCCGTCCTCGCTGCGAACGCGGCCACAATGGCCCGTACCTGACAAGGAGCATCCAATGGCCAAGTACCTGCTGCTCAAGCACTACCGTGGCGGCCCCACCCCGCTGACCGACGTGCCGATGGACAAGTGGACGCCCGAGGAGATCTCGGCCCACGTGCAGTACATGCACGATTTCGCCGCGCGACTCGAAGACACCGGCGAGTTCGTCGAGGGGCAGGCGCTCTCCCCGGAGGGAACGTTCGTCCGCTACGACGGCGAGGGGCGACCGCCGGTCACCGACGGCCCGTTCGCGGAGACCAAGGATCTGATCGCCGGCTGGATGGTGATCGACGTCGAGACGTACGAGCGGGCGCTGGAGCTGGCCGGCGAGTTGTCGGCGGCGCCGGGCGTCGGCGGCAAGCCGCTCCACGAGTGGCTCGAGGTACGGCCGTTCCTGACCGCGCCGCCGACAATCGCGGAGTGACGCCCGGTGGAGGAGGCCGTCCTACGTGCCCTTACTCCCGCTGTGATCGGCATCCTCGTCCGTCGCGGAGTCGACTTCGCGACGGCCGAGGATGCCGTGCAGGACGCGCTTGTCGAGGCCGTCCGGGTGTGGCCGACCGACCCGCCGCGCGACCCGAAGGGCTGGCTGGTCGCGGTCTCCTGGCGGAAGTTCCTCGACGCGGCTCGCGCGGACAGCTCCCGGCGGCGGCGCGAGGCGCTTGTGGAGGTCGAGCCCCCGCCCGGCCCGGGCGAGCTGGTGGACGACACGCTCGCGCTGTACTTCCTGTGCGCGCACCCGTCGTTGACCTCCGCCTCGGCGGTCGCGCTGACGCTGCGGGCGGTCGGCGGGCTGACCACGCGGCAGATCGCCCGGGCCTACCTGGTGCCGGAGGCGACAATGGCTCAGCGGATCAGCCGGGCCAAGCGATCCGTCTCGGGAGTCCGGTTCAACCAGCCAGGTGACGTCGCCACCGTGCTGCGCGTGCTCTACCTGGTCTTCAACGAGGGCTATTCGGGCGATGTCGACCTCGCCGCGGAGGCGATCCGGCTCACCCGCCAACTGGCGGCGAGGATCCGGCACGAGGAGGTGGCGGGCCTGCTCGCGCTCATGTTGCTCCACCACGCCCGTCGGGCGGCTCGGACCGCCGCCGGCGGCCGGCTGGTGCCGCTTGCCGAACAGGACCGCAGCCGCTGGGACACCGGCCTCATCGCCGAGGGCGTACAGGTGCTCCAGAACGCGCTGGCCCGCGATCGCCTGGGCGAGTACCAGGCCCAGGCCGCCATCGCCGCGCTGCATGCCGACGCGCGCACGGCAGCCGAGACCGACTGGGTGCAGATCGTCGAGTGGTACGACGAACTGGTGCGCCTCACCGACAGCCCGGTGGCCCGCCTCAACCGGGCCGTCGCGGTTGGTGAGGCCGACGGGCCACGGGCCGGCCTGGCCGCCCTGGCGGAACTCGACCCCGCGCTGCCCCGGCACCGCGCTGTCGCCGCCTATTTGCACGAGCGTGCCGGTGAGCTGGCGACCGCGGCGCGGCTCTATGCCGAAGCCGCCCGGCTGGCGCCCAGCCTTCCCGAAGTCGACCATCTCACGCGGCAGGCCGCCCGACTCAACGCGGACCTACGCCGTTGACCGGCCGATCACGGCCGCCGAATTTTCTCGAGGAGATCCGGCATGACGATCCAGCGGTTGGACAACGTCCTCATCGTTGTCGACGACCTTGACGGCCTGGCCGAACAGCTCGGCTGAACGCGCCGGCAGCCCGTCAGGGCAGTGGGACGACGTAGGAGTCGACGCGGGCGATCAGCCCGTCGCGGAAGGTGAACAGATCGTTGAAGGCGAACCGGAACGGTCCGTGTTCGACGCTCGTCCCACGCCCCTCGCCGGTGGTGACGACCACCGGGCCGTCCTCGTACACGCGCTGGACGTCGAGTTGAGGGCTGCCGGTGAACGCCGGATTCTCGATCTCGCTGTCGAACTCGGTCTTGCCCCGGGTGGTCCGGTGGCCGTGGATGACCCACTCGACGTCGTCGGTGAGGGTGGCGAGGATTCGCCTGTGGTCGCTCGTCCGGAATCCTTCGAGGTAATCCGCGACGAGGTCGCGCTGGGTCTGCCGGGTCATCGTGTGCTCCGTCCTGGTATGGCGTCGGGGTGTTGCAGGTGAGCCGCCAGCGCGTCGAGGATCGAGGCGAGCCCTTCGGCCGCCTGGGTCGTGCGCAGCTCGACGGGCAGCCGGCGCTGGTGCACTGTGAGATCCGTGCCGCCGGCAGCGGGCCGGACGCTTACGGTTGTCCGCAGCCCGGTCAGTGGCTCGTCGAACACGAGCTCGTGCGGTGCGGTGACGCTCACGTAGACGAACCGGAGCCGGCGGGTGGCGCCGTCCGGTGCGCGGGTGTCGAGCGCGAACTCCCCGCCGGGGCGCAGGTCCACGAGCACGGACTCGGGCGGCACGACGGCGTGGGAGCCGCCCCAGAACGCCGCGATGCCCGCCGGTGAGGTGAAGGCGACCCAGACGCGTCCGGGGTCGGCCGGGAGGTGGCGGCTGGCGATCAGCTCGTCGCCGCGAAGCTCGGAGCTGGCGGTCATCGGACCGCCTCCTCGTCGACGAGGTGCCGCTCAAGCGCGTCGAGCCGGTCGTCCCAGACCCGGCGTTGGTCGTCGATCCAGGTGCGGAGCAACGACAGCTGATCGACTCTCAACCGGCAGGGCCGTCTCGTGCCCTCGCGCCGCTGCTCGATGAGGCCGCACCGGCGCAGGACCCCGACGTGGTGCGAGATCGCCTGTGGGGTCAGGTCGAACGGTTCAGCGAGCTCCCGCACCGTGGCGTCACCGTGCGCGAGGCGGGTCACCAGGGCGCGCCGGACGGGGTCGCCGAGGGCGGCGAAAGCGGAGTCGAGCTCCGGGGCGGGTACCGCCAGCGAGGTGGACATGGCCCCACGCTAACACAAACAGTCATTTGCGAAACGCATTGTTTGCATAGTCGTGGTGTCCCCGCCAGCCGGTCCGCCACGCCACAGTTCGAAGCTGGTTCGTATCGTCGTACGGTCAGGGTCGGCTTGTCGGCTTGTCGAACGGCGTGGGCAGTGGAGTGGGGCGGATGGTCGAGCGGGAGATCCTGACCGGCGGTGGCGTCAACGAGGTCGTTCGGATCGGCGACACAGTGCGCCGCCCTACCGGCCCCTGGTCCGCGCGGGTCCACGGACTGCTGCGGCAGCTCGCCGCCGAGGGCTTCACGACGGCACCCCGGGTACGCGACACCAGCGAGCCCGGTTTCGAGATCCTCGACTTCCTGCCCGGCGAGGTGTCGAACTATCCACCCACCGCCGCAGCGGCCTCGACGGAGGCGCTGGAGAGTGCGGCACGGCTGCTGAGGGCGTACCACGACGCGACTGCCGAGTACGCGCGGCGGGCACCACGCGACGGCTGGCAAGTGCCGGCGACCGAGCCGGTCGAGGTCATCTGTCACGGTGACTACGCGCCGCACAACTGCGTGCTGGACGGCAACCGGGTCGTGGGCATCATCGACTTCGATCACGCCCAGCCAGGTCCCCGGGTCTGGGACGTCGCCTACGCGGCCTACCGATGGGTGCCGATGACCGCGCCGGAGAACACCGACGGCTTCGGCACCACCGGGGAACAGGCCGCCCGGCTCCGGACGTTCTGCGACAGCTACGGGCTGCACGACAGCGCCCGAGCCGGCCTGGTCGACGTCGCAGTCGCCCGGCTCCACGCGCTTGTCGACTTCATGCACGACCAGGCAGCCGCCGGTAACGCCGCCTTCGCCGGCCACCTGGCCGACGGACACCACATCCAGTACCTCAACGACGCGACGTACATACGCGCCAACCGCCCGGTCTTCGAACGCGCTCTGCGCCACTGAACCCGCCGGGACCGGCGTTGCCGCCGTCCTGACGGCCGGTGCCTACGGTGCTGTCGACCGCCGGCAGCGCTCCGCCGCAGGGACACCTAGAGTGGGTACGAATCGTCCGCGCTGGGAGGCCGTTGTGGATCTGCTGTTGTCGGCTCGGCCGGGGCTGGGCTGCACCGTGGTCGAGGCGAGTGGTGATCTCGACATGGCGACCTCCCCGCAGCTGCGCGACAGCCTGCAGCAGCTGATCGACGCCGGCGACCGGCAGGTGGTGGTGGACCTGGCAGGAGTGAGGTTCATTGACTCCAGCGCACTGGGCACGCTGGTGGTGATGTTCAAGGCGTTGCGCGACGTCGGCGGCCGGCTCTGCCTGGCGTCGGTGCAGCCCGGGGTACGCCGCGTCCTGAAGATCACGTCGGTGGATCGGGTGGTCGACATCTACGACGACGTGCAGGGCGCCGAAGCGACATGCCACCCCCGGACGGCGTGACCCGGCGGGCAGTGGTCAGTCGGTGAGCGCCGCGCTGGCCCGCTCCGAGTCCGCGCCCGCGCTGGCCCGGCGAACTCGTTGATGCCCGCCGTACCAGTCGAGGATCAGCAGGGTCGCGTCATCGGCCAGGCTGGGCCCGGCCACCTCAAGCACGGCGTCGGCCAACGCCCGGGCAGCCTCGCGCGGGTGCAGATCACAGATCGACCGCAACACAGCCGGCAGGTCCAAGCCGGCGGCGTTGCGCTCCAGCATGCCGTCGGTCACGACGACCAGACGATCGCCGGGTTGCAGCGTGATCTCCGCGTGGCGGTACTCGGCCTCGGCGAACATGCCGAGCGGAAAGTTCCCCGGCAGCGACACGGGCTGCGCGTCACCGTCACGGATCAGCAGCGGCGGGACATGCCCGGCGTTGAGCAACGCGCACACTCCGGTGCGTAGGTACAGGCGGCCGAGAACCGCCGTGACGTAACTGCCACGTACCCCTGCGTGTTCGGCTACGGCGGCGTTCGCGGCGTCGGCCTGCTCGACCAGGCCCACGCTCCGGCGGCGGGTGTTGCGCAGGCTGCCCACTCCCAGGGTGGCGGTCAGCGCGCTGGCCACCCCGTGGCCCATCGCGTCGGTGACGCTGAAGTGCAGCACGTCGCGGCCCAGGCTGTAGTCGAAGGTGTCCCCGCCGATGCTGGCAGCCGGTTCCAACCACCCGGACAGGGTGAACGCACTCGCCTCACACGTGAATGCGCCCGGCAGCAGACGGCGTTGGATCTCGGCGGACAGCGTGAACGGGGTCGTGCGTTGCCCCCACTCGAACAGGTCGGTGTGTCGCCGGTTCGCGATCACCACGAATGCCAACGCGTGCGCCGTACGGACGATCTCCCCCAGCGCCTGCGCGGCCGGCTCCGCGGGTAACGCCATCTCCAGCAGGCCGATCGCCTCACCGCGGTCGGTCACCGGCGCCAGCACCGTCCAGCCATCGGACCGCTTGGTCACCTGCACCTTCTGCGTACGCAACGCCTGCTCCGCGGGACCTCCATCGAACGGCAGCACGGTGGCGGTCTCGTCGCCGTGGCGGCGGGTCCCGCCCGTGCCGTGCAGCGGCACATGAGCCAGCCGAACCAACGCCCGACCGCTGAGATCGGCAATCAGGAACGAGACCGCCGTCGCGCCGAGCGCCTCGCCAACCCCACGGGTGACCGCCTCGACGGCCTCCACCGGCGAGGCGTTCTCCGCCGCGTCCAACAAGCCGGCCAGAACTCGCCCCTGACTGCTCTCCACCCCCGAAGTCTACGAACAGCCCCGACACACTCAGCTCGCCCTAGGCCGGCTACGCCACAGGGAACAGCGCCGCATCCGTACGGATGCGGCGCCGTTTCTGCGGTCGGTCAGCTGATCTTCTTGCGGTAGATCGCTGTCGCGCCGACGTAGGCGACCAGGAGCAGGCCGACGCACCAGCCGAGGGCGACCCAGATGTCGTTTCCGACGGGTTGCTCCGCGAGCAGCGCGCGGACAGTGTTCACGATGGACGTCACCGGCTGGTTCTCGGCGAACCACGCGACCGGGCCGGGCATCGAGTCGGTGGGCACGAACGCCGAGCTGATGAAGGGCAGGAAGATCAGCGGGTAGCTGAAGCCGCTGGCACCGTCGATGGTCTTGGCGGTCAGGCCCGGCATCACGGCGATCCAGCTGAGGGCGAGGATGAACAGGATCAGGATGCCGGCGACGGCGAGCCAGTCGACTATGGATGCGCCGGTGCGGAACCCCATGAGCAGTGCGACGCCTATGACGATCACAAGCGAGGCCAGGTTGGCGACAAGTGAGGTCAGGACGTGCGCCCAGAGAACTGCGGGTCGCGAGATCGGCATCGACTGGAAGCGCTCGAAGATGCCGCCCTGCATGTCGAGAAACAGACGGTACGCCGTATAGGCGATGCCGGACGCGATCGTGATGAGCAGGATGCCCGGGAGCATGTAGTTGATGTACGACTCACCGGTTCCGGTGTTTATGGCTCCGCCCAGCACGTACACGAAAAGAAGCAGCAGCGCGATCGGGGTCACCGCGGTGGTGATGATGGTGTCCGGGCTGCGGAGGATGTGACGCAGCGAGCGGCCGGTGAGGGTTCCGGTGTCGCTGAGAACGTGGGCAGTCATCGGGATTCCCCTCCTGCGGGCGTGACCGCCCGGTCGCCGGTGTCACTGGTCTCGCCGACGAGGGCGAGGAAGACGTCCTCAAGGCTCGGCTGCTTCTCGACGTACTCGACCTTGGCGGACGGGAGGAGCTGCTTCAGCTCGGCGAGGGTGCCGTTCTGGATGATCGTGCCCTTGTGCAGGATCGCGATCCGGTCGGCGAGCTGCTCGGCCTCGTCGAGGTACTGGGTGGTCAGCAGGATGGTGGTGCCACCCTGGGCGAGTTGCTTCACCGTCTGCCAGACCTCGATGCGCGCCTGCGGATCGAGGCCGGTGGTCGGCTCGTCGAGGAATACGACAGGCGGGTTGCCGACCAGGCTCATCGCGATGTCCAGCCGTCGCCGCATGCCGCCCGAGTACGTCGCCGCGCGGCGGTTCCCGGCATCAGTGAGCGAGAAACGGGCGAGCAGGTCGTCGGCGATCGCACCCGGGTCCTTGATGTGGCGGAGCTTCGCGACCAGGACCAGATTCTCCCGGCCGGTGAGCACCTCGTCGACCGCGGCGAACTGGCCGGTCAGGCTTATCGACTTGCGAACCTCGGCCGATGCCGAGGAGACATCGAAGCCATGGACGCTCGCGCTGCCGCTGTCGGCCTTGAGCAACGTCGACAGGATCCGCACCAGCGTGGTCTTTCCGGCGCCGTTCGAACCGAGCAGCGCGAAGATGCTCCCGGCCGCCACGTCGAAGTCGACGCCCCGTAGCACGTGCAGGTCCTTGTAGGACTTCGTGACGGCCCGCACCCTGATCGCGGGCTCACGCGCCTCGGCGGTCATGCGCCCTTCCCCTCTCCGTTGTTGTCGTCGGCGGCGTCGATCGCCTTCCGGAGGCGCGCGCGCTCCTTGTCGATCCACTGCCTACCGGCGTACGCCTGCACGAACGTCTCGGCGAACTCGACCGGATCGTCGCCGACGATCGCGCGGACCGGCGTTCCGTCGGCGACCGCACGCTCCCAGAGGTCGACGAAGTCGCCGAGCATCGTGGTGATCATGTCGCCGTCGAGGATGCCGCCCTGGTACATGAAGTACCTGTGCAGCGCCTTGGCCGAGCCGCGATACGGCTCCGGCAGGCCATCGATCCGAGCCATGTTGTGCCGGTACTGCTTCTTCTGCTCGAGCGATCCGACAAGCATCTCGATCCACTTCGCGGCCATGCTCATGCTCCCTCATCCTGCTGGTTGTCGTTGTGCCGGAGTTGCTCGATGCGGTCCGCGAGGACGCTCCACGTCCGCCAGAACTCGGCGAGCTGGTCCCGCCCCTTCGCGTTGAGCGAATACACCTTCCGCGGGGCCCTTTTTCGGAGGGAACCTTCTCCACGTCCACGAACCCGCGCTGCTCGACGCGGACGAGCAGCGCGTAGATGGTGCCTTCCGCGATGTCCGAGAAACCACGGTCACGCAGCCACGCGGTGATCTCGTAGCCGTATGCGGACTCGCGGGCCAGGATCGCCAGGACGATCCCTTCGAGGGTGCCCTTCAGCATCTCCGTCATCTGGTTGCCCATGCCATCTTCTCCTCGCTACCCAGCGACGCTGACTACTGGTACAGAGTATCGCTAGGTACCGGTAGATAGCAACACTGAATACCGAGGGATTCCAGAACCAGCTACAGCGCGCGGTCGCGTCTCGTCGGATCCAAACGAGCAGAGCCCCCAGGCGCACCACGGCCTACTGGCTCCCCGGAGGTCGCTCCTTGAGATTGCCGATGCTCGACCCTCTGAGCGTGTCGACCAGCGGACGCGCCGCAGGTCGGTGTACCGGCGCAGCGTTCGCCTGCCGGTCCGCTATCGCCGTGTGCCGAGCCGAGGCACAGGGTAGCGACGGCGCCACGCGTCTGCCTCGTTTCGCAGCCGGTTCCAGTGCCGCCGCAGCCACCACGCGTAAGCCACCGCCAGCACGACGCCGCCGCCGAGGAGAAAAATCGCGGGGAGCATTCCCGGTTCGTTGCCCGACAGGTAAGCGCTCCCGATCGGGTCGGCACGGTCGTAGATCACGTCGACCTCTGCCCCGACACTCGGCTCGGTCCAGAAAGAATGTCTGGCCCAGGTGGTGACCTTGTCCCCGCTTCGGGTGGTGAAGCCGA
The DNA here is from genome assembly GCF_002754655.1 of Verrucosispora sp. CNZ293. Taxonomy (NCBI): domain Bacteria; kingdom Bacillati; phylum Actinomycetota; class Actinomycetes; order Micromonosporales; family Micromonosporaceae; genus Micromonospora; species Verrucosispora sp. CNZ293. The sequence continues at coordinate 6,299,973 of NZ_PEFR01000001.1, read as the reverse complement.
CCGACGCCCACGAATTCCGACCGTGCAGCTCGCGCACCGTCCCGACCGTCCGCTCGCCCCGTTCCACCAGCTCGTTCCGGTGGTGCAGGTTGCCGAGACCGCAGTAGACGACGACCAGCACCAGCAACACGCCAAAGGGAACGCCAAGGGCCGGGTGCCGGAGCGAGTAGCCGGGACGCCATCGGCTGTGAGGCTCCTGCTGGACCGGGCTAACCGACTGCCCGATGGTCCCCGATTGCGTCCCTCGTGCACGCCGCCGGTACCGCTTAACCACGCCGCCTCCCCGGGACGTCGCCCTTGGGTTGTTCGCGCCCACGGTAGATGGCAGCGCAAAATTGTTCTTCGCCGTTCCGGATCGGCTTCCGACGGCCTCGTGACGACTGGATACAGACCTTCCGCGACCGTGACGAGCGCCGGCTGCTTCGAAAAACGATGGTGCCAGGCCACTCTTTGGGTTTGGGTGCACCATGAGCATCATTCTGAGCACCCCGCGCGTTGATGAGCTGTCACCAGCAGTGGACGCGCTCAAGCGGTGGCAGTACGACGGGGGACCGCTGCATCTGCATTCCGGCGATCTCGGCTGGCACTCGTTACGTGGTGCCGAGGCTACGGCGGCCGCCATCCGGATGTGGTTGCGCGACGGGGAGGTTGTCGCGCTCGGGCTGCTGGACGGCCCCGACCTGGTGCGCATGGCCGTCGCTCCCGACTGGCGTGATGACGAGGCACTGGCCCGCCATCTCGCCGTTGATCTGGACGCCCCAGGGCGTGTCCTGGATCCCGACGGTGCGACCGTCGAAGCCCGAGGTGCGGAGCGTCTCACCCAGCTGCTGCTGGAGCGGGGTTGGGAGCGGGATGAGCCGTGGACAACGTTCCACCACGGTCTCTCGGACCCGGTGAAGGACTGCGGTCTGCGCATCGAGACGATCGAACCCGATCGCGCCGAGGTGTGGGTCGGCGTCCACTGGTCCGCGTTCCGCGGCTCACCCTTCAGCGATGCCGACCGGCGCCGCACGGTCGGGCGTTGGCTCGCCATGGCCGGTGGTCCGTTCTACGCTGACGCACGCTGCCTCGCCGCATTCGATCAGAACGACGAGGCCGTGGCAGTCGCGGCTGTGTGGTCAGCCGGCCCGGGGCGACCAGGACTGCTGGAACCGATGGGCGTCCACCGCAGTCACCGAGGCCATGGTTACGGCACGGCGATCACGCTTGCCGCCGCTGCGGCCCTTCGCGACATGGGTGCGTCCAGCGCGAGTGTGTGCGTGCAGAGTTCCAACGTCGGCGCCGTAGCTACCTACGCCTCGGCCGGCTTCACGCCGTCAAACGAGGTGGCCGATCTGCGCCGCGGTTCCCGGTGAATACCGCGACGCCGCCGACCAGGAACCGGCCGACACCGGACTGATCAAGCTCACGGTCAACGAGGTCCGCCGCCTGATCAACATTTGCCTCATCCGCCCGATCAGCGACCTCGCCCACCGTTTGCACTCGGAGGTTCTCTCGTACCAAACAACAGCAAAGGAGCCGCCCGCAGAGTGCGCTGTCCTTGATCGGTCTCGCCCGACCATTGCCCGCTTTCCGGCCCGGGGGTGTAATGGGTGCAACTATTCAGCAATCCGGGGAGCCGACAATGGCGGAATACAAGATCAGCAACCTCTCCATTCGGATCGAGGATCATGTTCTTCCCGCAGGAGTGCTGGTCGGGCACGGAAAACACCTCGGCGACCTTGGTTACGTAGACGCCGACGCCGGGGGGTGCGGATGCAGTTGTAGCTGCACCTGCACCTGCTCCTGTACGTGCACCTGCACCGGCACCGCCCCCAGCCCGCCACCGGAGCCGGAGCCGGAGCCGAAGCCGAAGCCCGAGGATCCCGCACCAGATCCAGCCGACCAGGGTGGCCGAGCCGGTAGATTCGAGAACGTCGAGCTCACCCTTCTCCGAGAATCCCTGAAAAATGCGCTAGAAAATCTCGACGAGATCGCGAGAAACCAACCGCAGCGACCGAAAAAATGATCGCGCCAGGTGAGTCGGTCAGCCTCAGCGAGATTTGGCGGTTCCAGTCCCCCACCCGGCTCGTGCCAGCCGACGGCGCACCGGAACGCGCCAAGCTCCTTCCCGAGGAAATCGCCGGACCACTACGCCGCATGGCCGATGGGAACGGGACGACGCCGAGCGCGACCGGGCTGGCGCCCAGCGTGCTTCGGGCGCTCGAACTCGATGGAGTTCTCCGGGTCACCCCCGCGCCGCCACCCCCACCGGAATGGATCGCGGCCGCCGACGACGATTCCGCCGAAGTCGCCGCGCTCACGTGGGGCGCCACATTCACCCGGTTGACCGCCGAGGAACTGACCCGACGCCTCTACTTCTTCGGCCGCCTTCCCGTGACGGCCGATTGGGTCCGGCGCCTGCCGGACGAAGACGCCGTGGCCCACTGGCTGGGGGTCACCGAGGCCGAGGCGGCCCTGGACGGATTCCGCCCGCTCCGCCGCACCCGCGAAACGTGGGTGTGGCGACGCTGGACCCGGCCCGCGTCCCCCGCCGCGGCCGGCAAGCTGTACGTGTGCTGCTCGCCCTCGGACCTCCCGGGCGTTCTGCGAGCGAGCGTCCCGGTCCTCCGGCACCGCGCCGTGACCGGCTTCAAGCTCGGCTACGACCTGCCCACGCTGCTGCGCCCGGACAAGTTCGTGCTGTTCCTGGACGACGCCGGGCTGGCCGACGAGCTCGCCGAACGCGTCGCCGACGCCGTCGGGCCCTGCCGGGTCCATCCCTTGCCCTTCGCCGCCGTCACGGCCGCCGGCGACCTGGTCCGTACGGCCAGCGACCCCGCTGACACGCCCGGGCGCCCGGCAACCCGGGAGCGGGCCAGCTGGCGGCTGAACATCTGCCGGCTGGCGGCCGAGACGCTCGTCGCGAGCCGGGGCCGGCCGCGGATCGAACGGGTGGCTGCCGCCCTCGAACGGCTGACGCTCGCGGGAATCGACACTCGACGCTGGTCGTGGCAGGAGGCGGCATGTACCTGGCCGATCAGAGGCTGACGTTTCCAGCGGACCTCCTGGCGGTGCGCGCCCGCGACCTTTCCCCCGCCGACCGGGAGGCGCTGGGCGGCCAGTACGACGACGCGGGCGTGGCGCTCGGACGGCGGGCCAGTCGCCGGTCCTCGATCTTCGTCAGCGGCCCGCTGTACGCGCTGCTCGAGGAGTTCCGCACGCCGTCCACCGTCGCCGAGGCGATCGCCCGCCGAGCGGCCGGAACCGAACAGGCCGCCGAACGCATCCTCGACGACAGCTTCTCCTCCCTGATGCGGTTGCGGAAGATCGGGATCCTGATGACGGAGGAGGATGCCGCGGGCACCGGCCCTCTTTACGGCCCAGGGGACCTCCTGGCCGGCCGGCCCGTCCAGCGCTGCCTCCAGTCCTACGAGGACGGCGACGTCTACGTCGTCGAGGGCGGTGCGACCGGGCGGGCGGTGGTCAAGCTCGCCCGCCGCCCCGGCGACACGGCCGCGCGCCGCGGGCACCGCCGCGAGGCCGCCGCCCTGCGCCTGTTGGGTGCCGCCGGCGTGCCCGTTCCCGCCGTGCTCGCGCGGTCCGCCGACGAGCACGGCCGACCGCTGCTGATGCTGGAGCACGTGGACGGCCGCCGCATCGACCACCGGGCCGCCGGGCTGCGCCGTGCCTCCCTTCCCCGGCTGGTGCGGGCCTGCGCGACGATGGTCCGGACACTGGCGCTCATCCACGATCGCGGCTTGCTGCACGGGGACGTGCACGGCGGAAACTACCTGCTGACCGATGACGGCGCGATCGTCGCCATCGACTTCCGTTACGCGTCGGCGCTGACCCGGCCGCGCGGGCAGCATGGCGTGCCGCGGTTCATGGACCCCCAGTGGGCCCAGGCCCGCCTGACCGGATCACCACAGCCGCCGAACTCCGCTGCGGCCGAGCAGTACAGCATGGCGGCACTTGTCTACTTCCTGATCACCGGCGAGCAGCATTACGAACGGCCGGTCACCGCCGGAGCGGCGGAGGCGGCGTTGGCACGGGGCGAGCTCAGCGAGGAGTTCGCCCGCCGGTCGGCCGGCGAACTGTCGGAGGTCCTCGCGGCCCTCCGGCGTGCCCTGGCCGTCGATCCCGAGGACCGCTGGCCCGACCTGGCCGCGTTCACCGCCGCGTTCACCGCGGCGTCCGAATCCGTCACCGAGGCACCGGGCGAGGAGCGAGTGGAGAAAACCGGCCGGTCCGGCGCCTCTCCTGCCCGTGGTCCGCGAGCCGGCCGATGGAACGCGTACCTCTCCCCCGCCCGTACGGGCGGGCCGGTGCCGCCGTCAGCGGCGGCCGGCGGGGCCGGGACGGCTCTGGCGTTACTGGCGGCGAGCGCGGTCACGCCCGACCCGCTCCTGTTGGCCTGGGCAGACCTGTGGTCGGAGGAGGCGGCGGGGCTGCCTGCCGACGGGCGACTGGATCCGAACGGAGGGGCCTGGCACGGCCGGCCAGGCGTCCTCGCCGCCCGGGTCATGACTGCCTGTGCGCTGGACGACCGCGTCGCCCGCGAGACCGCCGTCCGGGCCTACCTGCGCGAACACGACCGCTACCGCGACGGCGACGGTCCGGTGGATCTGACGCACGGCCTGGCGTCGTGCGTCCTGCTTGACGCCCACCTGGTGACGCTGACCGGCGGAGACGATCGCCTGCGGCACGCCGGGGCGACGGCGGCGGGAGCCCTGGCGGGGCGAATCGGCGACACCGCGAGAAGCGTGGGCCTGGCCCACGGCACGCCCGGGCACCTGCTGGCCGTCCTTGCCTGGCATTCCGTGTCACCGGAACCGTCCGCCGCCGCGATGGCCGCCGAGCACCTCGCTCGGATCTCCGCGACCCCGAGCCGGTGGTGTCGGCCGGGCTGGGAGGCGACGTGGTGCAACGGGGCCGCCGGCCTCACGCTGCTGTTCCTGGCCGCCGCCTCTGCGCTGGGCGAGCCCGCGTACCTGACAGATGCCGAGGCGGCGATGCGCGTCGCCCTCGCCGCCGAACCGCGCGGTCTCGACCTGTGCTGCGGCGTGACCGGACGCGCCTACGCGCTCGGACGCCTCGCACACGCCACAGGTGAGACGTCGTGGCACGGGCGCGCGGAGGCCGATCTCGGGCGGGCGGCGGGCGACCTGCACCACCTCGGCCCGCACGGTCTGGTGAAGGGCCGTGCAGGTTTGCACGCCGTCGCGGAGGGTGTGCACGACGAGCGGTTCGTCCTTCCACTCGTCGACGCGCTCGTGCAGTTCCCGTCACCTTGCACTGATCCTTGACGGCCTGCCGGGTCCGTACCTTCGAGATGCGCTGCCGTTGGACGTCCCAGATTTCACCCTGGTTCGGGTGTCGGTGGAGGTCGACAAATCATTGGCGGGCGAAGACCATCGGCAGCGCCACCGACCCTGCCCGCGTGGTCGCGGGTGCGGGTGTCTACCTGTGGGACGACGTTAGCTGCCGCAGTCTTTCGCAGCTCAGCAGCTGTTGGTGGGCCGGAGGTCCCACCAGCGAACCAACCAGCGACTATCGCCGGTGACCCGTTCCCGCTGCGGGTGCGCAGGTCAGGAGCGCGGTTCATAGGCCCAGGGCGGGATCAGGCGATCTGACGGAGATCGCTGCCATAGTCAAAAATGATCCGCATCCGGGCGCCCAGTGCTCGCGCGTACCGACGCAGGGTCGCGACCTCGTTGGCCTCCAGATCGCCGTTCTCGATCTGACTTGACCCGGCCGGGGGTGACCCCCATCAGCTCGGCAACCTGCCGCTGGGTGAGCCCGAGACGCTTACGCTCCTCGGCCAGATGGAACGCGCTGATCCATGCCTCCGTGCGGGCGCGCTCCACATCGAGCGCGTCGTCGTCCCCGTCGTGCAACTCGGCACGGATGTCGTCCCAATCATGGAAGTCGCTCATCAGCCCTCCCTCCGCTTCCTCTCAATGGCGAGCCAGCCCTCGTAGGCGACCTCGGCGACCGGGATCATTTCCTCATACCATCGAGACCAGTCTCCGGCCTTGTTGCCAGCCACCAACAGCACCGCCTGCGACCAGGGATCAAAGACGAACAGAACCCGGATCGCGAGGTCCCGCCCAGACCTCGGTCGCAGCTCCTTGAGATTGCCGATGCTCGACCCTCTGAGCGCAAAATTCTGCTGCCACGCCTACCATGCGAACCGCAAACGCGCAGGTCGGCAGCATGATCGCGTTCAATGGTGGGGCGGGCGGGACTCGAACCCGCGACCGAGGGATTATGAGTTAAATCCGGCTCGTGATCCCGGGTACTTGGCAGTCCGCAGGGGTATCTATATGTCCAGCTAGATACCCCTGCGGATCTCGATCCATAGGGCTTGGTAGTGAGGGGTGCTAGACCGTCCGGGCTCACCCCGGGCTCATCCACGCACTATGTGTTCGTACGCCGCCGCCCCTGCCCACAGATTCGTCAGTCTGGCTGTGAGGCTCGCGTGTCGGGAGGAATCGATGCCGAAATAGATAATTACTGCCCAGGGCTACAATACTTGCCGTGGTAGGATCCGATCTTCTACGGCTCTAGTTCCCAGTGGCGAAAGCGTTACGGTGCCTACCGGCTCATTGTACTCGACAAGTCGTTCGGCATGGAGCCGTTTCAGTACCCTCTTATAATTTGTAAGTCGGTCTTGCTCAAGGTATTTAGCCAACCCTCTATCGGTTAATGGCGAGGAGGATGAGTGCAGTAGGAGTAGAGTTGCGTCGGCCAGTTTCATGTTTGGATCAAGTACCCGTTTGACGTCACCGACTTCCCATATTAGGGGAACGGTGCGCTCAACAAGAGCGTCAACGACGCCCGTTGCCGTCTGAAGATCCGTGCCGTGAAAAATGCGCACAAACTCTGCCATTACCCACTGGGTGGCGTGCAGCACGAACTCGGAATCCATGTGGTTGGCGTTGACCTCTGCCCCCACATGCGACACGCCTCGGTTGTTGCGAATGTCATAGAGTGCCACAAGGAGACGTGGAACAGTCACTCTTGCAGACTTCGGGTAGTGGGTGCCGCTTGCCGATTCGAGCTGCTTGCAGGCTTGATCAAATCTCTGAGGCTTGCTGGCCGTGTTTGGGTAGTTGCCTCCGTCCAGGTAGCCCGCAAGGATCGTGTAGGCGACCTCGGAGAAGCGCCCGCCGTCCAGTTCGGCCGCTTCCCATCGCCTCTCCCGGTAGTTCCGTGCGATCTTGCCGAACTCCTCGACTAGTTCGGCGCGTAGCCCTGGCGGCAAGTGCGCCAGAGCCGTCGCCGCATCGAGCGTCACTTCGTAGCTTTCAAGGGAAGCGGCATGTCGTGGTCGACGGTGTTGCGCCCGCGAGGCGTTGTCTTGATCGCCTTCATGCTCTTCGTGTCGATCCACTGCTTGCGGCTAGCCGTGTTTCGGAGCTGCGTGTCGGGCTGCGCCGGTTCCCTCCAGCTTGCCTCCTTGTAGGCTGCAAGAATGTGGCCAGCGTGGATCTCGTGGAGCCCGTAGACCAACTCAAGCCAGTAAACCGCCAGCAGATTCTTCTGGTCGATCGAGGCTGGGTTCTTTTCGGCTACAAGGTCCCGAAAAGATTGCTTCTCCGGCGGTCGGAAATCGATGTCACGGACCGCCGTCCAAGTACGGCGGGCTGAGGATTTCCGAGAGTTTGCAGGCTTCTTAGTCGTCCGCGACCGACCCCCGGCCGCGGTTGACTCTGATTCAGGCCCTTCCGTGGAAGTCGAAGTAGTCTCAGGTAGGGTCGGCTGTGGCGGGTTAACGAGCGCCTGCGGAGGGGCCGTTCGCGGGGACGGTATTCCCTTGAAGGTGCTGATCAACTCCTCGAAAGCCCGCTCTTTGAGCCCATCCGGAAGATCCTTCACTGCTTCAGCGATCTTGGGCATTACATCCAGCAGTTGCTGGAAATCCCTCTCGGCCACTGGCCCTCCCTGCTCCAACGGTGATGAACAGGTCATTCTCTTGCTCGGCGGTGGCTTTGTAAAGCTGATCATCGCGATTCGAGGACCCGACGCTCCGTTTTGGAACTTTGGACGATGGATTCGCCACTTGAGGCCGACAGATCCTCAGCCCGACGTCGAGCGCCAGTCAGTCCCTTGGCCTGACGGGTAGGCTTTCCGCCGCCCGCAGAGATCAACTGGGTGAAGTCTTCCTGTCGTCGATGAGCGGAGCGGTGACTGGTCGAGTGGCTTGGTCTGCCTGGAAGCCCCGGAAGGGCGGTTGAGGAGAGTTCCTTTTCCCCTTCGAGAGTTTCAGGCGTGACGCTGCCGCCACCCCCTACCCGAGGTTCGTGGCGAAGTACTGCCTCAGCATCTGGGTAGTCCATTCGGCTTGATGCACCTCGCCTCTCGGGCCGAACTCCAAGAACCAGGGCTTGATGTCAAGAACGGGCGTACCGTCCACGGCATCCAGCTCTTCGACGTGAAGATCAAGGCCATCAACCTTGACGAGTCGGCACCGAGAGACGCCCAACCAGTTGATGCGGCGCATGTTGCGGTGGCCGAAGATGCCCACCTCGGGCCATTCAGGGTTGTCTCTCGGGCGGCGTGCGCCTAGGTGCAGGTCCGTGGGGTCGGTGAGGTGGAAGCGGAAGACGATCTCTAGGTGCGAGAACTCTTCAAGCCCTTTGGTAGCGGCAGGAGTGAAACGCTCACCATCGATCCGGATAATCGCGCGGCTGCCGCCCCAGTAGTCGTCGGTCGGCTTCGTCCGCCCTCCGACGACATGCGCAATGGGCTCGATGGTGAAATTCTCGGCTGTCATCGCGGTCTCCGGTCTTCTGGGCTGGCTGTCGTCTAGGCGAACGTTGACAGGTACGTCTTCGCTCGTACGTCGATGTCTCGGACCGCTCGGATGTTGCGGCGGGCGTAGGGGGCCAGGATGGCGCGCATGTCGGCGGCCACTTGGCGAGTGCGGCCCGAGCGGACGCCATCCATCGCGTCCAACGCGCGGGACCACGTGCCGCAGGCTTCCTCGATCTCGCCCTGTCGTGCCTGCACTGCTCCCATGTATCCGAGGGTGACTGCATGGGTGCGCGTGAAGGCCGAAGCTTTCCGGGTCTTCACGCTGCGGCGGAAGTGTCTCGCTGCGCCCGCTAGGTCGCCCGTGTCGCGGAGCGCGCAGGCAGTCTCGTGAGCCAGGCTGGCCTCCGCGAAGAAGAAGACCCTCCCGGGTTCGTCATCGCTTTGGGTAGCGGAGGACAACTCATCCTCGGCGCGGAGTAGCGCGCGGGCGGACTGTTGCCTCTCGCCATTCACTGCGAGCGCGCGAGCGTGGACCACTCCTAGTAGTGCGCGCTCTCTTGGGGACGCGGACTCGTAGCGCTTACCGTCGACGGAAGCCGCTGCCAGGTCGAGAGCGTGCTTGTGGTGTCCGAGGTCGACCGCCTGGTGCGCCATCGCCCGTAGGACATGGCCTGCCATCGCCGGATTGTCGGCTTCGGCGGCCAGCTTCACTGCCACATTGAAATAGTGCTGGCCGACGTTGTGCTCGCCGTTGTCGAATGCCATCCAGCCCGCCAGGTAGGCCAGCTCGCTGGCGGCGGTGAACATGTCACGTCTGAGGGTTTCGTCGGCGTACCGTCCGCGTAGGTAGGTCGCCACGTCGGAGGTGAGGTACTGGACGACTGCCGAGCGGGCGTGTCCGCCGCCCCGCCGTTGGTCGACGCGTGAGAACAGCGAAACCATGTCGATCACTGCCTCGACGTCGCCCTTGCTCACGCGCCGGCCTACTGCTGCGCCGCGTGTCTGGCCGCGCTCGGCCATGTACGTCCACCAGCGATCGGACGGCAGCGCCAGCGCGGCGAGCGAGTAGGCGGCAGTGCTGAGAACGCGTCTGCGTTCAGCGTCCACGTCGACTCTCCCGAGTTCGGTTAGCGCTGACAGCGTATCGACCTGCCAACCGAGCATGTCCGCTGAGGACAGCGGTTGTCCGGGCAACCCGATCTCGTCGAGAGTGACGACCCGGCCGAGCTTTCGAGACAGCGCTTCACAGAGCAGCACAGGTGCGCGGCCCGAGGGCTTGGAGCCGGCGATCCAGTGGGAGACGTGGGAGCGGCCCACTCCGGCGAACTCGTTGGCGTTGCTCTCCTGGGCGACGCGGACCAGCGCTCGTGCAACCTCGGCGTGGGACATACCTGCTTCCGCGATGACGGCTGCGAGCTTGGCGTTGCCGGGTCCTGGTTGCGGCACAGCACACCCCCGCCTTTAGTCGATCTTTCACCACGTTCACCGCTTCAACGTGCGTCACAGCGTACCTACGGGCTGTGGTTTGCGATTCGCTATAGGTACGCAAGACAGCGGCCAACCTGGTGCACATTAGGCCATATCGCCCCGGTCTTGCATACCGGAGACCGCAACGGGCTCCCCATTGCTACGAGCGGCGCGCGCCGTGGTGGTGGGCGATGGGCGGGGCACGCCGTGTAACCAGCGTGGATGGATCTACGCGGCGTGCCCCACCCCCCTTGGGAGGCAGATCACGTGACGACTTACCTCGGTGGTGGTCAGATCGATATCGCGCAAGCCGAGCTGAACCGGCACGCGGTATCGAGTTCGGACGGGCGGTGCATCGGCTGTGGGTCGCTCGGGTCCTGCTCTGTCCGTGACAGCGCCGTGCGGGTGTTCCGCCTCGCGCTACGCCTACCGCGCCGGGTCCCGGGGGCGACGCGTCCGGAGTTGATCGGCGCACGACGGGTGGGCGGATCGCACTACTTCGGCGCAGCGCCACGGACCGCTGCCGAGCAGGCCCCTTCTCATGGATGACGACGATGACCTGATCCGTCCCAGGCACCGCCCGCACCGGTCGCGCCGCTTCCCCGGCGGCCGGCCATGCGCCTGCCCAACCTGCCGCGCCGCGCGCAAGGGGCACCGGTCTCCTGCACCGGTGTGGCCAACCAGCTCGGCTCCTGGGCCTGCCTGCCCGCCGTCTGGGGCCGAGCCGGCGGATTGGCCGGCGCAGATCGATTGGACCCGCGCGGCCGAGGTGGTGACCCGAGGCCAGGTCGGCCGCGCGCAAGGAATCGCACGAGTGGAGGGAGGCGAGCTGTTCTGTACGTCCGCTCCTGGCAACACCCCCAGTTCTACCGAAGGAGACACGGCACCATGACCGACACGATCACTGGTAACCCGACAATCGAGGCGTACACCGGTCCGATCGACCTGTCCCGTCCGCACTTCGTGGGCATCGGCGGTTGCGCGATGTCCGGCCTGGCGCGGCTGTTGGCCGAGTTGGGTCACGAGGTCAGCGGCAGCGATCTACGTGACTCGGCCACGCTGGCGGCGCTGCGTGCGGCCGGCGTGCGAGTGCGGGTCGGGCACGACCCGGCGCACATCGAGGGCGCTAGCTGCGTCGTCTACACCACCGTCGCGCAGAACGCGCCCGAGGTGCGTGCGGCCCGGGTCGCGGGCGTCCCGGTGGTGCACCGGGCGCAGGTCCTCGACGTGTTGGCCGCCGCGCGGCGGCTAGTGGCAGTGTCCGGGTCGCACGGCAAGTCCACCACGGCGGGCATGCTCGCTTACATCCTGCGCACGCTTGGGCACGATCCGAGTTACCTGATCGGTGCCGACGTGGCCAAGGTCGGCTCTGGCGCCCACCTCGGCGCGTCGCGGCTGTTGGTGGCGGAGGCAGACGAGTCGGATCGCTCGTTCCACTTCCTCACTCCGTCGATCGCGGTCATCACGAACGTGACCGACGACCACCCGGAGAACTTCGTCAGCCATGCCGAGGTTCTGCGTGCCTACGTCGGGTTCGGCGGACGGGTCGCCCCCGACGGGTTCCTGATCGTCAACGCGGATTGCGTGGGGGCGACGGTGGCCGCCGATGTAATCGCCGACGAGCGTCCCGATCTGACGGTACTGCGCTATGGCCGGGACCGGACAGCGGACGTGCGGCTGTTGGACGTGCACGCCGAGGGCTGGAGTGCGTCCGCGACGGTGCGGATGCCGAACGGAACGGAGGTCCGGCTGGCCCTGCCGACTCCGGCGGCGCACCACCTGGACAACGCGGCGGCGGCCATTGCGTGCGCGGCGGCGCTGGGCCTGGACCCCGGCGACGTGGCCGGGGCAGTGTGCTCTTTCGCCGGGGTGCGTCGGCGGTTCGAGCACATCGACACCCGGGCCGGGGTGACGGTGATCGACTCCTACGCCGATCACCCGCACGAGATCGCCGCCGATCTGGATGCCGCGCGCACCCTGGCGCGGGGTCGGGTGTTCGTGGTGTTCCAGCCGTCCGGGCACGCCCGCGTCCTGGCGTTCGGGGAACGCATCGGCGGCGTTCTGGCGGACAAGGCCGATCACGTCCTGCTCCTGGATGTGCACGGCACGGTGCCGACCGGTCGACCCGTGGCGGACGCCTCCGCGATCATGGCCCGGCTGCGCGAGGGCGACTACTGCCTGCCGCTCGGCCCGGACCAGGCGGCGCGGCTCATCGGGCGGATGGCTGGCCGCGGTGACGTGGTGCTGACGATGGGCACCGGTGACGTAACCGGCTACGGTGCGGCGATCCTTGACGCCCTGAGCAGCCGGACCGAGGTCGCGCTGTCCGCGTGAGTCCTACGCCTGGGCGGTGACAGCGCCGGGTTCCTCGATCAGCTTGTCCGCGAGCGCGAGGAGCCCGGCGCTGTTGGCTGCCTTGACCAACACCACGTCGCCCGGCCGCAACCCGTCGCGCAGCAACTCCCACGCCTCGGCCACATTGCCCGCCCGGTCTACGGCCGTGCCGTTGCCGGCTGCTCCGGTCGCGTACTGCTCGGCGTCGGCTCCGCCGATGGCGACCAGCCACCCGGCTCCGATCTCGGCCACCTGTTGCCCGATCTCGCGGTGCACCTGTGCGGCGTGCTCGCCCAGCTCGGCCATCTCCCCGAGCACCGCGACCGCCCGCCGACCGTCGCCGGCCATCGCGTGCAAGGCCCGCAACGCGGCCCGCATCGCGTCGGGCGCGGCGTTGTAGGCGTCGTTGATGACGGTCACCCCGTCGGCGCGGGTGCTGACCTGCATTCGACCCGGCGACACTGCCTCGGCTTGTGACACGGCCTCGGCTACCGCCTCGATCGGGTGCCCCAGACCGAGGGCAACCGTGGCGGCGGCCAGCGCGTTGGACGCCTGGTGCAGCCCGTAGAGACGCAGCCGCACCTCGGCGGCCTGGCCGTCGTGCATCAGCCGGAAGCCAGCGCGGCCCAACTCGTCCACGGTCACGCGCTCGGCGCGCACGTTAGCCCGGTTGTCGATGCCGTAGGTCAACACCCGGGCGCGGGTACGGCTCGCCATCGCGGCCACCAACACATCGTCGCCGTTGAGCACCGCCAACCCGCCGTCGCGGGCGTCGGGTAGCGCTTCCACGATTTCACCCTTGGCCTGGGCGATGTTCTCCACCGACCCGAACTCGCCGAGATGGGCGTGTCCGACGCGGGTGACGACGCTGACGGTGGGTGGGGCGATGCGGGTCAGGTAGGCCACGTGGCCTATGCCGCGTGCGCCCATCTCCAACACCAGATAGCGGGTGTCGGCGGTGGCGCGGGTGACCGTGTACGGCAACCCAAGCTCGTTGTTGTTCGACGCCCGGTTGGCCACCGTGGCACCCCACGTGGGTAACACCTGGGCGAGGATGTCCTTGGTCGACGTCTTGCCCACCGAGCCGGTCACCCCGATCACGGTGGTTTGCGGCAGCCGGTCCACCACCGCGCGGGCGAGTCGCCCGTAGGCGGTGGGCACGTCCTCGACGACCACGGCGGGTACTCCGACTGGCCGTGACGCCAGCACCGCTGCCGCGCCGGCCTCGATCGCCTGGGCGGCGTAGTCGTGCCCGTCCACGCGCTCACCGGGCAGCGCCACGAACATGCCGCCGGCCTCGACGCGTCGGCTGTCGAACACAACTGGGGCGGTCACGGTCACGCCTTGGGGAGCGTCGTGGACGGCTCCGCCGACAACGGCCGTGATCTCTTGCAGAGTCATCGGAAACACGTGATGAACCTACCGTCTGCGGTCGGCGGAACGAGGGCTGTAGCCGGATCGCGGATGTCTGCGCACCGGTAGCTACTGGCAATAGCCCAATTGGCACGATGCCAACTGTCGCTAGCGCTACTGGCACTGTGCCAAGCTGTGTTTATGCACCGCAATTCGCCTGCCGGTCGCCGGAGCGTATGGGCTCGGCGGTCGACGCGTCGGCGCTTGCGGTCGGTGCTGTGGGTGCTGCCGAAGCCGCGTACGCGGGCGGCTTGGGCGTCCTGGGCTGATGATCTGTACAACCTGCGGTCCGAACTGGCCCATGATCAGGTGTGGCGTGCTCAGGCGGAAGGCGCGGACGCGCCGGTGATGGTGTTGCCGGTGGGTGATCCGGCTGTGCCGCTGGGCAAGCGTGCTGCCGAGCCTCGCGGGTTGTCCGAGGCGTCGCGGCGTCGTCGGGCGCTGGCGGATCAGGTGGCGAACAGCCTTGCGGATCAGCCGACAATCGACCCGTGGCGTGCGGGGACGGACGTGCTCGCGCAACAGGTGTTGCCGGCGCGGTTGGGCGATGATCCGGCGATGCAGCAACCCTTTGTCGATGCTGCCGCTGTGGTGGAGCGGGGTGGGCCGGGCGTCCTGCGGGTCGTTCCCGGTGACGGCGGGGTGGTGCTGCGAGTGCACGGGCCGTCGTGGTCACTGGTGTTCCGGGTCAGTCCGATCGTCAACGCCATCGTGGTGTTCCTGGATGCGACGTCCCGCTACGGCTGGCGGGTGGAGGACGACACGGAGTCCCGTGAGCTGATCCAAGAAGCGGTGACGCGTGTCGTGGCCGAGGCGGCGCGCTATGGGTGGGGCGGGGACAAGTACGCGCGGCCGGTGGCGCCGGTCGCCTAAAGGGCTGTCCGGCCGTCTCGTGGGTGCGGTGCGACGTTCACGGAGCGGCCGGACTCGGCTTCTAGCTGGGCGGTCGCTGCTGCGGTATACGGGCGATGAGCCGGCGGAGTTGCCGTACGGCGGTGGCGCGGCGCTTCGATGCGTTGCTGGGCGACAGGTTCAGCTCGGCGGCGACCTGGCCGAGGGGTTCGCCGTCGAGGTAGGTACGTCGCAGAAGTTCGGCGCTGGCGGGGTCGATCCGGTCGGCGGGTGGCATCTGGGCGGACTGCGCGACGAACTCTTGTAGGCGGGCGATGACGGCATCCATGCCTCGCCGGTCGGGTCCGTCGTGGCGCTGGGCGTGGTGGGCGCTGATCTCGTCGTCGCCGCCCACGGGCACCTCTCGGGGCTCATCCTCGCGCAGGCGTGTGATGCGGGCTTGGTGCTCGGCGGCGGTCTCGTCGTGGCGGCGGGTGAGCTGCTTGCGACGGTGCTCGGTGCGTCCGCTGGCGTGGTCGTACGCGCCGCCGAGTAGCCGGGAGTAGACGTTGGGCCGGTCGATGTCCAGCCGCCACCGAGTGCCGGCCGTGGTGGTCACGGTGGCTTGCATCCGGTCGAGGAAGGCGTATATCAGCGTGTATTGGGCTGCGACCACGCGCTTCGCGGGGTCGTCAGGCATGGCGAGGCGGGCGGCGCGGGAGAGAAGTCCACGGGCGGCGACGCCGAGGGCGTAGAGGTTCCAGTCTTCGCGGTTGTCGGGGTCGTCGCGGACGTGGACGACGATGTGTCTCCATACCTGGTCTTTGATCTCGCGGGTGGCGTCGTCGGCCAGCAGGCGGCGCAGCACCTCATCGGCGCGGGCAGGGCGGGGGTCGTCGGTGCCGGTGAGCCAGCCTTTCGGCACGCCGACGCGGCAGAGCGTGATGGCTGCGGAGAGCACTTGGCCGGCGGGCAGCGCCTTCTGTTGGACGAGGGCGGCAACCGGGTCGGGCGCAGCGTCGGCGCCGGGTGGTGGTGCGGAGAAGGTGAGTTGGCCGGGCAGGGCTATGCCGTGGGGGTGCCTTGCAGGCACTCGGTGTTCGGGCACGGGTTCGTGTCCTCCCAACGTCGCCTCGGGCTGGGTGGGACACGCCAGGCCGCCTGTCGGCGGTGATGAGCCGGGTCGACGCTGGCCCCCTGATGCGGCCCGGCGTGCTCCGGACACCGCCGGGAGTCGCACAAGCGTGCGAGATCGCTCGTGGGTGCCATGCCGTTTTCGTGGCCCCGCTGCGAACCCTCGTCGTCGCTCGGCTTCACAACCGACAGCCGGACCGACCCCCCATGTCGGCCAGAGCTTGATCTCTGAGCGTACGCGCGGGCCTGAAGAAATCTTCGAGTTGCGCCCACCAATTTGTTGATCTTGGAATATCCGGGCCTCTGGCGGTCCCCTTTGGTAGGTAGAAGGATCCGTGCGCGCAGCGCGGCGGCATGAGGAGGAGGATAAGGATCGGCGATGTCGGACCGTGGATGACCGGCGGTGGCGTCATGCCTGCTGCCGTCGCGTTCGCGCTGCTAAGCCTCGGCATTCGGGGCAAGCCGGCTTGCCGGCGCGGCAGCACCTCAAAGCCCGGCCGTGGAATCGACCGTATGGGCGTCGTCGGCGCTCTTGATGCTGTGGCCGGCGGTTTCGGCCGGTGTTGGCCGCATCGGTGAGAATCGGTCGCGGCTCGGGCGTGTCGGCTGACGTCCTGATGGCGATGGCGACCCGGCTACCCGCCCGACTTGCCGACGGGCGAGGTCGCCGTGCCGTCGTCCGCTGTGGTCGGAGTCGGGGTGGTGTGCACCCGTGATCGGGGTGCGGCGTGAGGCTGACGCCTGGTTGTTGGCTACTGGTCGTCCCCAGTGTCGTGTGCGCTCTGTTCTCTCTGGGGCGGGGCGGGGGACCGGCCGCCAGGCCGCAGCCCCCGACCCCGCCCACCGCTCCTTTCCCCACTCCCCTGTCTCGCGGGACCGGCCATGCCGATCCCGCTTCTTGACCAAGTAGGGAAACTCGTACGCACCTCCGCCCCTCCGGGGTGTCGACCATGCCCGCCTCAATCCTGGCGTCCTGGCCGTGATCGCCAGTCGCCCGGTGCGCGGGGCCCGCGCCGTTCCTCGTGGTGCCGTCCGCTCCTGGGCGTCCGGCTGCGAGTCGTTGCCGCGTCCGCTCGCCCGGAGCGCGTCGCGCTCGGTCTGTCTACCCGGCCTCCGGGTCGCCGACCTGGGTCGCCTCGACCCCGGCTCGGTCCGTCCTGCTCGTCCTGGTTCTGGGCGGCGCAGTCGCTGCCATCTGTCCTATTCGGAGGTCTGCCATGCCTTCTCGCTACTGCCGCGCCCTCGCGGAGCCGTTCCGGTCGTGCCTCGTACCGGTGGTGCGGAGTCGCGGTCCGCCCCGGCTGCCGGGCTGCGTGCTGCCCCTGTCCCGACTACCGCACCACCTGTACGGCACCACCTCCGAGCACCACCCATCCAATCTTTGGAGTTTGTTGTGAACAGCATCCCTGTTGATCTTTCTCGTCTGACCGGCCTGCTGTGCGTGGCCGCGCCGGAGCCCAAGACCGATCTCGACGGCGAGCAACGTAAGGACCGCGACGGAAACCACCTGTGGGTGACGGGCATTGCGGTGCGTCGCGCAGGCACGCGCAAGGCGTCGGTGATCGACGTGCAGACCTCCGCCCAGCCGGAAGGCGTGACGGAGGGAAGCCCGGTCGGTGTGACCGAGCTGGACGTGTCGCTGTGGGAGATTGAGGGCCGGCACGGATTGTCCTACAAGGCGGCGTCGATCTACCCGAAGCGGCCCGGCAACGGTGGTGGCTCGCCTGCGGTGCCGACCCCGCCCCAGCGGGAGCGTGGCGGTAAGGCCACCGGCTCATGATCGCCGCAGTAGTGATGCCGGCCGCTTCGCCGACGCCTACGCCGTCACCGTCGATGGCCCCCGGGATTCCCGGCTTCGTGCCGCGCTTCCCGGGGGTCACCCTCGACCAGCTTCAGGCGTGGCTACCCACGATCATCACCGCCGCCGTAGTCCTGGTGGCCGTCGTCGTGGCGCTGGCCGTGGTGTCGCGGCTGCTGCGCCAGCTGGCACCCCGCGCGCACTGGTACCTGTTCGGGTTTGCGCTCCTGCGCATGCGGATGCGCCGCTCCTGGCGGCACCTGTGCCTCAACGCGCAGTTGACCGGCACCGACCGGCCCACCACCGGGCAACTCGGGCCGCTGCTGGTCAAGGGTCGGCTGATCATGCCGGTCCTGCCGCTGCTGCGGCGTATCCGACCCCGCTCCTTCGGGGCGACAGCGGTGATCCTGCTGCACCCCGGACAGATCCCGGAGCCGTTCGTCAACGCGGCGGAGGCGATGGCACACGCCTGGGGTGTGCACGCCGTACGGGTCGACGCGCGACTACGCGGCCGGGTCCGGTTGACCATCCTCACCGCCGACCCCCTCACCGCGCAGCGGACGGAGACGGCGACCTGGGCGACCGGGCCACCACCGAAGGAGGCCGCGATGACCTCCCACCCCTCGAAGGCCATCCAACCGCCTGCCTCGGCGGTGGCGGTGCCGGCAGACCTGGCGACCGACGTGGGGCAGCGGGAGGACGGACAGCGGTGGGTGATCGACCTGGTGACCTTCCCGCACTGGCTGATCACCGGGGCCACGCAGTCAGGCAAGTCCACGCTCATCAACGCCGCCGTAGCGCGGTGGGCGGCGCGACCGGTGGCGCTGGTCGGGATCGACTGCAAGGGCGGCATGGAGCTGGCCCCACACGCACCCCGGCTGTCCGCTCTGGCCACCGACCGGGCGGAAGCAGCGGACATCCTGGCCGCACTCGTCACGGAGACACAGCGGCGGATGAGCCTGTGCCGCCAGCACGGGGCGCGCAACATCTGGCAGCTCCCGCCCGAGGTGCGGCCGGTTCCGGTCGTCGTGATCGTCGACGAGTTGGCAGAGCTGTACCTGGTCGCCTCCCGCGCGGACAAGGACGAAGCGCTGCGGGCGACCACGAACCTGCTGCGATTGGCGCAGCTCGGCGCGGCCCTCGGCGTGCACCTGGTCGTGGCCGGGCAACGGGTCGGCTCCGACCTCGGTCCCGGCGTGACCGCGTTGCGTGCCCAGCTCGCCGGGCGGATCTGTCTGCGGGTCAACGATGAGGAAACCGTGGACATGACCTTGGGTGACCTCTACCCGGACGCGGTGGAAGCCGCCCAGCAGATCGACCCCGCCGTGAAGGGCATCGCGGTCACCACCGCCGACCACGCGGGCTGGATCCGGGCCCGCTCGGTCTACCTGCCGCCGCAGCAGTTGGCGGCCGTCATCGCCGCCACGGCACACCTGGCGCCGGTCCTGCCCGGCCTCACCCCACCCGCCGCCTGACCTGCGGCCAGCCCGATGCGAACGGAGGTAACCGATGCGACCACGACCATCCCGCCCCGCTCCACCGACCGGTGACGACGGACCACCACCGGATCGGCACCCCGACGCCGGCCATCCCTACGCGAGGAGCAGAGGACCACCATGCCCACCCCCGCCCCCGGCGGGCCTGACTCCGGCCTGTCGTTCACTGACCGAGAGATCCTGTCCACCGCCACGCACCCCGACTTCCGGGCGTGGTTGGCCCGTGTGCGCCACATCGGCGGTTGCCAACACCCGGTGCACCTGGTCGGCCACACGCTGACCGTGGACGCTTCTACCGGTCGCCTGGTGCACGCCTTCACCTCGGCCGAGCAGCCGCACGGGCGGCTCACCATCGCCTGCGGAAACCGGCGGCAGTCCCGCTGCGAACCGTGCTCCCGGCTGCACCAGGGCGACACGTACCAACTCGTCGTGTCGGGGCTCGCTGGTGGCAAGGGCGTCCCCGACACCGTGAGAAGCCATCCGCGCGTGTTCGTCACGTTCACCGCGCCCAGCTTCGGCCCGGTCCATCGGCACACCACCGACGAACCCTGCCGACCCTCACGCGGTCGTCGTGGGCTCGTCTGCGGCCACGGCCGGCCCCTGTGGTGCCTCGACCGGCACCCGCCCGGCGACCCGCTCACCGGTGCCCCGATCTGCGCCGAGTGCTACGACTACCCGGCCGCGGTGGTGTGGAACGCCCACACCCGCGACCTGTGGCAACGGCTGCACCGCAGCCTCTACGAAGCCATCGCCACCGCACGCGGCATCTCCCGCACCGCCGCCCGCAACGCAGTCCGCGTCGCCTACGCCAAAGTCGCGGAGTACCAGCGGCGCGGATCGGTCCACTTCCACGCCGTCATGCGCTTCGACGGCCCCACCCCCGACACCCCACCGCCGGCCTGGGCCACCCTGGCACTCCTGGTGCAGACCATCCGCACCGCAACGCGGCGCGTGCACCTGGCCGTGCCTGGCCTGGACACCATCTTGCGCTTCGGCGCGCAGCTCGATATCCGACCCATCTTGCCCGGTCACGGCGGCGACGACGATCTCTCCGAGCGGGCCGTGGCCTCCTACATCGCCAAGTACGTCACCAAGCCTGATGTCGCCGGCATCACCGTGGACCGGCCCATCCGCGACGTCATCACCATTTCGGTACTCCCTGTCACCGAGCACGCTCGCACGCTCATCCGTACCTGCTGGACCCTCGGCGGTCAGCCGGAGTACAAGGCGCTGAACCTGCGGCGGTGGGCACACCAGCTCGGCTACCGAGGCCACATCGCCACGAAAAGCCGCGCCTACTCGACCACCTACACCGCGTTACGCGCCGCCCGTGAACAACACCGCCGCGACCACAACCAGGAGGACACCCACGATGACACTGCCGACGCCGTCACCGACAAGCACTGGACCTACGCCGGAACCGGCCACACCGCCGGGCAAGCCATGTTCGCGGACGCCATCGCAGACGACCTGCAAGCTGCCCGCGACGCCGCTCATGACGCAAAGGTGGGAGGGAGGAGCGACGGACGCTGAAATCTATCGGTGCTACTTCACGGGCTTGTGATGTGTCTACGCACCCTTGGTGCTATAGGCAAAGAAGCCTAGAGCTGCAACCACGAGCAGGACGCCCAAGAGAAAACCCCAGAGAAAGCGCCCCGGCTTTGGCTGTGGAGCGACTTGATTGGCCGCCATGGCCAAATTCTCGGATGCTCCCAAAATGGCAGAGATATTGCTTTCGAAATTGCCGGAGGCGTGTACGACGCTGGACAGTTCCTCGACTTGGCGGGCCACTGCGCGCATCTCGGCGGTGATCTGTTCAAGTCTTCGTGGGAGTTCATCGAGCTCATCGGCGGCTTGGGAGATTTTTGATGCCACCTGCGGATTGATGCTGTGAGACGAGACCATGAGCATCTCGGCCACTTCATAGTTGATGTTCCGACTAGCCGCCCAAAGCGCCTCCGCTACATCCTCATTGATGTTGCGTGCCGCCATGCTAAGCGACATGGCCGCGTCAGGTGAAATTACGCCGTCTCGGAGCGCCTGCTTGAGCAGTGCACCTAGTTTAGGAGCGTCGGATGAGATCTTCTCCAACACGGCCTTCGTCTTGGCATCCATCGTCTCAATGCGACCGAAGTTGTGGCCGTTGACGATGGAGCCTGGTCCCGAGTTCGTTTGGATCGAAGGCATCTCCCACGAAGGGCTAGATTCGACCATTAGTTCACCGTGCCTGCGGCCGGATTGATGCTTCCGTAGTTATTTCCATTGATAATGTTGCCCGATCCGGTGTTGCTTTGCCACCGGATGGTGTACTGGCGGGAATCGTTACTTTCAGGCAGGAGGCTTGCGATCGCGGAAGCGAGATCGGGATCGGCTGCTATTGCTTTGCGGATCTGCAATCGCAGGGCGATGTCGGCCTCGTCTTCTCCCGCCGCAACGTCGATCACAGCCCCCTCAATGGCCTCCGAGGACTGTTCTCTATTAAGGAGTCGGTTCAATATCTGATGACCAACTCGGACTGTAGCGTCGGAGGCTCCGTCGACCACCGCGTTTCGCGCCTTATCTAAGGTAGTCACCCCGTAGGCCGTTACTGCGGCCGTTACGTAAGGCATCGCGGCAGCGGCAGTCTGTGCGACATCGACGTCCATCCTGCATGGATACACCAGCTAAGTGCCATGGAGACCAGCCAAACGGCCGAAAGCGGCCGAGTGTCGGATTCCCGACGGGAGGAGGACATGTCGCAACAATTTCTACACCTACAACTCAGACCTCGCCCGTCCGAGGACAAGTGCGACTAAGGACGCCGAGGTCGTGGGAGTGCAGTGGAACTTGCTGAGGCTGGCCATGCCGCCGGACAGGCCAGGTTCGCCGCCCCATCGCGGACGACCTCCAAGCCACTCGCGATGCCGCCCACGACGCTCGTTTGAACGTTTGCCACCCCTCAAGGAGACACGCAATGAGCACCACGACTGACAGCCCTTGGACCATTGACGCCATTCGCGCCCTTGGCGTGACAACGGATGTGGAGACTGCCGGAGCGATTCTCGGTATCGGCCGGAGCAAGGCGTACGCCCTCGCCAAGCGTGGACAATTCCCCGTGCGGGTGCTGCGCGTCGGGCGAAGCTACGTCGTGCCTGTTCCGGGGATTCTGGAACTACTCGGGGTTCGGGCCGTCACTTGACTTGACGGTCCACTGAGGAACATGCCGACCGTATAGCACGTCATCGACAAGAAGCGCGACGATGCCGGCGGCGGTGAGATCCGGCCGCAAACTCACCAGCTTTTCCACCTCGCTAGAGGTAAGGCGGATCTTCACCTGCTGGTCGCGCTTCTCCTCGCCGGGGAGCGCCGGCAATCCCTGAGCGGCCTCGACCACCCGACGTCGTCGCATGACTCACCTTCCATCGAACCATCGAGGAAGTGGTACCATTGTAGGTACCACTTCCTCTCTCCCAAGGAGGAGCCTTGAGAGGATCAGTATTCCGTCGCTGCGCCTGTCGAGATCCGCTGACGGGCAAGCAGTACGGGCAATCGTGCCCCAAGCTCAACCAGCGGCGACACGGCACCTGGGGCGTACGCCAGGAGCTTCCATCCAACGCCGAGGGCGAACGTCGTACGTTTCGTCGGTCGGGCTACTCGACCGCCACTGAGGCCCAAACGGATCTGGACACCGTCCGCGCCCTGCTGGCAATACCCGACGCCGATGACGAAGACGGTCGCCAGCGCATGGGGGATCTGCTGGAGCGCGTGGCGTCCGACCGGGAGCCGCTACCTGACGTGGAGGAGACGCGGCGCAAGTTCCGTAGCGGGCAGTCGTTGACCGCACGCATCACGGTCGGAGAATGGCTCGATACCTGGCTTGCCGGCCGGAAGATTCGTCGCAACACCATCAACCGGTACGGCCGAGATATCCGACTCCACCTCAACCCGCGCATCGGTAACGTCCGCCTCGACCGGCTGCGCGTGTCCCACCTGACAGAGATGTTCAACGCGATCGTTGAGCGGAACATCGAGATCGAGGAGGCGAACGCCCTACGACGTGCCGCGATCGACGAACTGAAGTCGCTCAAGGGGCGTAAGCGCCGCCGCGCCGCGCGTGCCGCCACCGCCGCTATGCCTCCGTTCCGTCGTACCGTGGGGCCAACGACGCGACGGCACATCCGGGCGACGCTGCGGGCCGCCTTAAACGACGCCATCACGCAAGAGCTGATCACCTTCAATCCGGCGGCTCACGTTGAGCTTGACCCCGTTCGTCGGCCGAGGGCGATGGTATGGACGGACGAGCGTGTTGCGCGGTGGCAAGCCACCAACGAAAGACCATCGCCCGTCATGGTGTGGACTCCCGAACAGACAGGGGCCTTCCTCGACTTCATCGCCGACGACGAGCTGTACGCGCTCTTTCATCTGATCGCGTTTCGTGGGCTGCGCAGAGGCGAGGCGTGCGGCCTGCGGCCGGAAGATCTGGATCTCAAGGGCAAGACCCTCACCGTTGCCACGCAACTCGTGGAGATCAGCGGGGAGATCGAGGAGAGCGCGCCGAAGAGCGATGCCGGAAACCGCATCGTCGCCCTTGATCGCGACAGCCTGAAAGTGGCCAAGCGCCACCTCAAGCTACAGCGGAAGGCTCAGGAGGAAGCCGGAGCGGCATGGGTAGAGAGTGGGCGTCTGTTCACCCGGCCGACCGGTGAGTGGGTCGAGCCCAACTGGCTGTCGGACTACTTCGATCGACTGGTACGCAAGGCAGGCTTGCCGCCGATCCGCCTGCACGATCTACGCCACGGCGCTGCCACGATCGCTCTCGCGGCCGGCACTGAGATGAAAGTGGTCCAGGACATGCTGGGCCACTCCTCGATCTCATTGACGTCCGACACCTACACCTCGGTTCTGCCGGAGCTGGCACGGGAAGCAGCCGAAGCAGCCGTCCGCCTGGTCCCCCGTCAAGGCTCCAAGCGATCCGCCGGGCTCACGTCGGGCTCACATCGGCTCTCCGCATCGACGCCGAGCAGTGGAAAAGATCGCAAGAGCGGCAAGAAACACCAGGTCAAGCGCGCTTCTTAATGGTGGGGCGGGCGGGACTCGAACCCGCGACCGAGGGATTATGAGTCCCCTGCTCTAACCGGCTGAGCTACCGCCCCGGCACCGGGCGGATCTTATCCCGCCCAGTCGATCACCGGCCAATGAGCCTTCCCGACAGTCCCCTCACGGTTCGACGACCAGCCAGGTCGGGCGCGGTCCGTGAGCGCCCGTGCGGTGCCCGTCGGGTGGGATTCCGTGTCGACGGCCTCTCCTCACCGGCGTCGCCCTCGTGTCAGCAGCACGATGGGCAACGCGAGGATAACAGTGAGCAGCCAGCCGATCACGACCGCACCCCACAGTACGGCGACGTCCTCCTCGGCGGTGGGACTGATGAACATGCCGATGGTGAGCAGCAGGGTGAACCCGCCCACCACCAGGGTGGCGAGGCCACTGAGCACCATCAGCAGGAGTTCCCACGCGGGCCGCTTCGGCCGGCCCGGGTGCTGGCGGGCCTCACGGGCGGCACGCGGTTGCGGGATGTGCTCCGGGTCGCGCGGCGGCATTCGGATCTGCCTGTCGACGGGTACGCCGCTGTCGATGACCTGCATCGTCGCCGGGTGGGTGTCGAACAGGGTCGGCTCGATGTGCAGCACTATCGCGTCGTGACCGATGAGTTGCCGGGCACCGTCGGGCCAGGCGAGCATGGCGGCGCAGTCGGCGTACGCGACGGTGACGGTGCCGCCGGTGCCCAGGTGGCTGACCCCCTCGGTGCCGACGAGCAGACGGCTGTTCCCGTCGCGGGAGTGGTACGTGGTGCCCGACACGGTCGATTCCGACGAGGTGGGCGCGGCGGTGAAGCCGGCCCAGTCGGCGCTGGTCCCGTCCGGCACCATCAGCAGCGCGGAAGCGTACGCCTCCTGGGCGACCTCGTGCAGGTCCGTGACGGTGACCGCCTTCAGTTCGGCGAGGTGCTCGTCGATTGTGTGGTTCGGTTCGCCGGTGAGCAGGTTGAAGGCGTACGCGGGCAGCCGCGCGGCGTCGAACTCCGCGGTGGCGTACATGTCGACCCGCTTGGCCACCGCGGCGTCCAGGTCGCTCTGCTCGATCCGCCCGACCCGCAGCTTGGCCAGCACGTCGATGAAGCCGCCGACGACGGCGTCCTGCTTCTCGGCCAGGGCGTCGGCGAGGGCCCGTAGATGGGCGTGCCCGTCGCCGCGCGGTTCGTACCCGGTGTTGATGGTGTAGGAGAGCCCGGCGTCCTGGCGCAGCGCCCGGAACAGCTCGCGCTCCAGCACCTCGGCGAAGACGGTGGCGGCGGCCCGCCGCCGCACCACCGCGTCGAGCACCACCGCCCGCGAGCCGTGCACGAAGTACGCCGGAGTGGTCGGCAGCGCCGACGACGCGGTCGGTACCGGCTGTCGGATGCCGGTGGGCAGGTTCAGCCGCAGCCCCTCGGGCACCCGGTCACCGGCGATCCAGAGCACCGCGTTCTCCCGGGTGAACCAGCGTGCGGCCCACTGGCGCAGTTCCTCGGCGGTGAGCCCGCTCAGCCCCCACTCCGGGTAGCTGCTGAGCCCGTGGTCGCGGGCACCGTGACGCCACAACGGGATGTCGTCGATGGCCGCACCTCCCCGGCTGCTCCACTCGGTGCGCAGGATGTCCTTCTCCACCTCCAGCCGTCCGGTGGGCAGGTCGGTGAGGTTGGCGCAGACGGAGGTCAGGAAGGTGGCGATGTCCGTCGCCGTGCCCTGCATGTGGAAGGTGGTGAAGACCGGTCCGGTGGCGCCGTTGAAGTGGTAGTCGGCGGTGCCCAACGGCGCCAGGACGAGGTGTTCGAGCAGGTGGGTGATGCCGTGACGGGCCAGCGTCTCGTCGGCGGTGCCGACCCGGAAGGTCAGCCCGGCCCGCATCGGCCCGCCGGTGGGGGCGAGCAGGGTCGGCACCCCGTCGGTTTCCAGGTGTTGGATCACGGCCGGCCGCCCTTCGCGTACGCCTTGTCGCGGAACCGCTGGAACTGCGCCACCGAGTCACCGAAGTAGCCGAACATCGACTCGTCACCGAGGTGCCCGAGGGCGGCGAACTGCTGCGCAGCAGGTGTCCACTCCTGCATCAGGCAGAAGGCCAGGGCGAAGGTGCTGCGTACCTGGACCCAGCCCCAGCCGTGGCGGAACTCGCGGTGCCAGATGGAGCGCTGGGCCGCGTCGTGGATCGCGGCGCGCACCTGCTGGCCGCGTAGGAATGCCCGCGCGGCGGACAGGGTGCCGTGGTCGAAGGCCTGCTCCAGGTGCACCTCGACGACGAGGACGGCGTTGGGCGCGCCGGCCGGCGCGGCGTCGGCGCACTCCCGGGCGAAGTCGTACGCCTTCTCCCAGCTACCGCTCCACTTCGGGCAGAACTGCTGCAACAGGGAGCCCTGCGCCGGCAGATGGTGCGGGTGCACGGCGGCGAGCCGGTCGTAGCGGCGGCGGGCCTCGGCCTGGCCGAGTTGCAGGCCGCGGGCGCTGGTGACCCGCTGGGTCCAGGCTGCCGCGTCCTGCGGGTGGCGGGCGGTGGCCTCGATGAGGATCTGCTCGGCCCGACGCAGATGATCGAAGAACTGGACGAACTGTTCCCGGCTCACGTCCTGTGCCCGGCTGGCCGTCCGGATCCGCCATCCGGCGCGGATCAGGTGTGCCCCCAGCATGGCCGCGGCCACCGGGTCGTCCGGTTGCTCGGCGAGCGCCTTCCGCAGCAGCGGCTCGACGTCCGGTGCGTCACCGACCTCGCCGACGAGGACCGTCCGACCGTGGGCGTCCTGGGCGTCGACGACGGCGCGCAGCGCCGGCCAGTCACCGGCGGCCAGCGCGCCACGGGCGGCGGCCACCTGGGGGTACGCCGCCGCGGCGTCGAAGACCGGCGGCGGGAGGGGTGCGGGCATGGCGAGGATCATAAGTGATCATCTTTGGCCCGGTGACCCCGAATTCTCAGTGCTGGCGCAGGTGCCGCAGGGCGGCCCCGGCGCTGCGCCAGCCGCTGGCGAGCGCCCCTTGGATGGACGGGCTGTCGCGGTGGTCACCGGCGACGAACAGCCCGTTTCCCAGCGCCACAGGCTTGCGGAGCCGGCCCTGCGGCGGCGGCGCGGCGGGCAGGGCGGCGGGGATCGTGACGGTGGTCAGGTGCTCCCAGTCGGCGGTGGGCCGCCCGTACAGCCGGGTCAGTTCCAGCCGCACGGCTGGCTCGGCCGGTACCGACGGCCCGACCACGGAGGTGGCGATCAGGTGCCGGCCGGCGGGCGCGTAGCCAGGCACGGCGTGGCTGACCACGACGGTGTTGGCGATCATCTCGCGGCGGTCGCCGTCGACGAGCAGGATCGGTTCGTCCAACGGCGGCACGGCGGACGCGTGGTAGTAGGTGGTGTAGCTGTGCATGCGTACCGGCGGCAGGTCCAGCAGCCGGGTGGCGGCGGGCGGGTCGACGGCGACGACGACGGCCCGGCAGCGCAGCTCACCGATTGTGGTCCGGACCCGGCCCGGGGCCACCTCGGCGACGGCGGTGTTCAGGTCGAGCAGCCCGGCCGGCAGCGGCGCGGCGACGGCCCGGGGCAACGCCGCCATGCCCTCGACGGGCAGACCGAGCCGGCCCCGGGCGAACGAGCGCAGCACCATCGCCAGGACGTGGCTGGAGGTGGCCAGTTCCCGGTCGAGCAGCACGCCGGACAGGAAGGGACGCAGCAGGTCCTCGATGATCGCGTGGGACAGGCCCGCGCGGCGCAGCGCCGCCTCGGCGGTGGTCTCGGGGGTGGCGAGCAGACGCGCGGCGGGCAGCGTGGCGTAGCTCGCGGCGAGGGCGGCGAAGCGCAGCCGGTCGGGCAGCGACCCGACGCGGGCCAGGGCGGTACCTGGCCCGCCGGCCGGCTCGCGCAGCGGGTTGACCAGTCGCAGCAGCTGGCCGCCTTTGCGCACCAGCACTCCCGGGACGAAAAAGCCGAGGTCGAGATCGTCCACGTCGAGCAACGCGCCGACCCGGGGGTACGCGGTGTTGAGGACCTGGAAGCCACGGTCGAGCAGGTAGCCGTCGACGGCGTCGGTGGCGACCCGGCCACCGAGCCGGTCGGCGGCCTCCACCAAGCGCCAGGACACCCCGGCGCGGTGCAGGCGGCGAGCCGCGGCCAGGCCGGCGAGGCCGCCGCCCACGATCACGACGTCGGTGTCAGCGGGCATCGGGTACGCCGTGCCCTGGTCGTGCCGACGCGGGCCGGCGGTGGGCGTGCTGCTCATCCACGACGTTGCGCACGGGCGACGTAGGCGCTTCGGGCGGTCGCGGTCCAACCGAGCCGATCTTGAAGTTTCCGGACATCCCACCCACCGGCTGTCGTCACAGGATCGACGCGCACCAGCGTAGACCGGTTGGCCCGGTACCGCCGCCGAAGCCGGGCGTCACGCCGGTCGGCACGATCCGGCGGGAAACGACCGACGCCCACCGGATCCGACCGATGGGCGTCAGGGTGAGGAAGGAAGCTCCCCCGTTTGGACTCGAACCAAAAACCTGCCGGTTAACAGCCGGCTGCTCTGCCAATTGAGCTACGGGGGACCGCAACAACGCCCGGAACGGATCGCT
This sequence comes from Verrucosispora sp. CNZ293, assembly GCF_002754655.1. Taxonomy (NCBI): domain Bacteria; kingdom Bacillati; phylum Actinomycetota; class Actinomycetes; order Micromonosporales; family Micromonosporaceae; genus Micromonospora; species Verrucosispora sp. CNZ293. The sequence continues at coordinate 6,271,149 of NZ_PEFR01000001.1, read as the reverse complement.
CCGCACCGCGCGCCGGGCACAAGAGTACAGGACGGCAGGGGGTGTTGGTCCAGGGGGTTCATCGGCCACCACTCAGCGACCTGGCGGCCGTTTACCAGACAAATCGTCATCCTGGCACAAGGAGGTATGAGCGGAGAGCAGGATGGGTAGTTAGCTGCCGACGACAGGACGCAGGCGCGAATCGGTAGGTCCCGCCGCCCGGCTTTCGGGAGCGGGACGACGGCGCGTCAGGTACGAAAGGAGCCGCCATGCGCGGAAAGATCATGTTCCTTGGCGGGCTGGCTGCAGGGTTCGTCCTGGGCGCCCGTGCCGGCCGGGAGAAGTACGAGGAGTTGGTGGTCCGGGGCCGCAAGGTGCTCGACCACCCGACCGTCCAGGAGGCGGCCGGGGTCGCGCAGGCCCAGGCCAACCGTCTCTACCACGAGGGTAGGGACAAGCTCGGCAACTCCAAGCTGGGCGAGAAGCTGAGCTCCAACGGTAAGGAGGGGCTGACCCCCGCCGACGACACGTTCGCCGGCACGCCGGCCACCGCCGGCACCAAGTCGGGTTCCGGCTCGTCGAGCTCCGGCTCGACGTCCGCCACCCCCCGCACCAAGCCGTCCGGCTCAGGAGCCAACGGCAGCACGCTCTGAGCACCCCCGGACGGGCCTGGCCGCAGACATCGGTGGCCGGGCCCGTCCGTATGCCCGCCCAGCTGCCGGTCGGGTGGGTCGGACGCCGCAACAGGCGTTGACGGGTCCGCTTCCGGCCGGCCACCGGTCTGAAACACCGCCGTGGCAGACTCCGCACGGAGGTGGTGGCGATGGCCCTGGTCCGGCCGGAGAATTCGCAGCAGGCACGGCTGGTCCGGTTGCTGCGGGACGAGGGACCCCGCTCCCGGGTGGAGCTGGGCGACCTGCTGGCCCTGTCCCGGACGGCCCTCACCACCGAACTGGACCGACTCGTCGCCCGTGGGCTGGTCGAGACCGCCGGCCCGGCGGCCTCCCGCGGTGGACGCCGCTCGTCGTTGCTCCGCCTCTCCGGCGGGGTGCGCTTCGCCAGCGTGGTGGTCGCCACGAACCGGGTCACCGTCGCGCTCACCGACGGCGAGCTGAACGTGCTGGCCGAGACGAGCGAGGCGGCGGAGGTACGCGACGGTCCGGAGCCGGTTATCGGCCGGGCCGTCGAGCTCGTCGACAAGCTCCGCGCTGAGCTGGGCGTCGCCGAACTCACAGGCGTCGGCGTCGCCCTTCCGGGGCCGGTCGACGGCGGTTCCTCCACCGCACCTGCTGTCCTGCCCCGTTGGCAGCGCTTTCCGGTCCGGGACGCGTTCGCCGCCGAGCTGGGCTGCCCGGTGCTTGTCGACAACGACGCGAACGTGCTCGCCCTGGGCGAGCGGCACGCCGGCATCGGCCGGACCGTCGAGGACTTCCTCTACCTGAAGCTCGGTACGGCGATCGGCTGCGGGCTGGTGCTCGGCGGATCGCTCTACCGGGGCGCGACGAGCAGCGCAGGCGACATCGCGCACCTACCGCTCGGCGAGGAGGGGCCGCCCTGCGCCTGCGGGGAGGCCGGTTGCCTTGAGGCGTACTGCGGTGATGCCGGGTTGGTCCGGGCGGCGCTGACGGTCGCCCGGGCGGACCGCTCCCCGGTGCTGGCCGCGCGGCTGGCCGAGGCGGGCACGCTCACCGTCGCGGACGTGGTCGCGGCCGCCACCGCCGGGGATCCAGCCACCCAGGTGCTGGTCCGCGACGCCGCCCGCCGCCTCGGTCGGGTACTTGTGGGCCTGGTCAGCTTCTTCAACCCCGGCATCGTCGTGATCGGCGGGGCACCCGAGGGGCTCGGGCACGTGCTGCTCTCCGAGATCCGGGGCGTGGTCTACCGGCGGTCCGCGCCGCTGGCCACCGGCACCATGCCGATTGTCCTCTCCGACCTGGCCGAGCGGGCCGCTGTGGTGGGCGCGGCCCACCTGGCCAGCGAACACGTCTTCAGCGCCGGCTGACCAGGTCTTCCGCCGTCGCTCACCAGGCCCACCCGACTGCACCGGTGCCAGGCGTCGGCCCCGGCCGGCGGACAGGTCCGACGGCCGCCCGGGACGCAGGCAGGACGGGGTGTCCGGGGGCCGGTTGCGGGCCGACCCCCGGAGGCCGTTCGGTTCAGTCCTTGCTGCTGAACGCCGCGTCGAAGGCGGCGGACGGTGCGTCGAAGGCGAGCCGGCGGACGAACTGGAGCGCCTCCGGGGCACCGACCAGCCGATCCATCCCGGCGTCCTCCCACTCGATGGAGATCGGCCCGGAGTAGCCGATGGCGTTCAGCGCCCGGAAGCAGTCCTCCCACGGCACGTCGCCGTGGCCGGTCGAGACGAAGTCCCAGCCCCGGCGCAGATCCGCCCAGGGCAGGTGCGAGGCCAGCCGGCCACGGCGGCCGTCGCCGGTACGCACCTTGGCGTCCTTGCAGTCGACGTGGTAGATCCGGTCGGCGAAGTCGAAGATGAAGTTGACCGGGTCGAGCTCCTGCCAGACGAAGTGCGACGGGTCCCAGTTCAGCCCGAAGGCGGGCCGGTTACCGATCGCCTCCAGGGTCCGCTTCGTCGTCCAGTAGTCGTACGCGATCTCGCTGGGGTGCACCTCGTGGGCGAAGCGCACCCCGACCTCGTCGAAGACGTCGAGGATCGGGTTCCACCTGTCGGCGAAGTCCTGGTAGCCGCGCTCGATCATGGCTGGCGGCACCGGCGGGAACATCGCCAGGGTGTGCCAGATCGACGAGCCGGTGAAGCCGACGACGGTGTCCACGCCGAGCCTGGCCGCCGCGCGGGCGGTGTCCTTGATCTCCTCGGCGGCCCGCTGGCGTACCCCTTCGGGCTCGCCGTCGCCCCAGATCCGGGCGGGCAGGATGCCCTGGTGCCGCTCGTCGATCGGGTGGTCGCAGACCGCCTGGCCGACCAGGTGGTTGGAGATCGTGAAGACCTGGAGGTTGTGCTTGGCGAGCGTCTCCCGCTTGCGTTCGATGTACGACTCGTCGGCCAGGGCCTTGTCCACCTCGAAGTGGTCGCCCCAGCAGGCGATCTCCAGGCCGTCGTAGCCCCACTCGGCGGCGAGCCGGCACACCTCCTCGAACGGAAGGTCGGCCCACTGGCCGGTGAACAGCGTGATCGGTCGCGCCATGTGTCCTATTCCCCTGTCGTGTTGGGGATTCCGTTACCTGCGGGACCGGGGCGAGGGATGACCGGATGTGGACGGCCCCGACGATGTGCCGGTGGACGCTGTCGCGCCTGGGGCCGACGGGTTGCGCCTCCCGCCGACTCACCGGCCACCTCGCGGTCGCCGTCCCTCACTCTAGGCGGGCGGCGGGCGGTACGAAAGAGCCCCGGTGCGACGGGGTGACCGTCGCACCGGGGCGTTCAACCTGTTCGGTTACGGCAGCACCCAGCGCTGGTTGGCGTTGGTGTGGCAGGTCCACAGGTGCACGGCCTGCCCGTCCGCGGAACTGTTGTTCGACACGTCCAGACACTTGCCCGAGTTCGGGTTGCGCAACGTGCCGTTTGACTGCGCCGACCAGACCTGCGCACCACCGCCGTTGCACGTCCACAACTGGATCTTCGTGCCGTCCGCGGAGCCCGCGCCGTTGACGTCCAGGCACTTGCCCAACGCCCGGATCGTCGAGTTCGGCGTCACCGTCCAGGTCTGCGCCGCGCCACCGTTGCAGGTCCAGATCTGGATCTGCGCGCCATTGGCCGACGAGCCGTTACGCACGTCCAGACACTTGCCGGCCAGTCCGGTGATCCGACCGGTCCGGTCACCGCCGGGCGGCGGGTCCGTGCCGCCAAGTTCCTTGATCCGGATGTTGCGGAACGAGACGTCGTCGCCGGTGCCGTGGTTCTGGATGCCGATGTGCCCGGCGAGCGACCGGACCGGGTCGGTGTTGGTGAAGTCGTTGATCTTCGAACCGTTCAGGAAGACCTGGAGCCGCTCCCCCTCCACCAGCAGCTCGTAGGTGTTCCACTCCCCCGCCGGGTTCAACGCGGCGTCCCGGGCGGCAAGGTCGGCGGCCTTGAAGCCGTAGACCGCGCCGGTGGTCCGGTCGGCGGCGTCGGTGGGGTCGATCTGCACCTCATAGCCGTTGTTGATGGCGGAGTTCGGGTCACTCGACGGTGGGAAGCCGATGAAGACGCCGGAGTTGTCGTCGCCGGCCACCCGCCAGTCCAGCTTCAGCGAGTAGTTGGTGAACTGCTTGGCGCTGTGCCAGAACAGCCCCATCCCGCCCACCGAGGTCAGCGTGGCGTCGGAGTTGGTGAAGCTGCCCGGACCGGCCTGGGACCAGCCGTTCGTCGAGCCGTTGTAGAGGGAGGTGTAGCCGGTCTCCGGCCGGCAGTCGGCCTTGGTGCGGCCGGCCGCGTACCGGATGCCGCCGAGCAGGTGCGCCCGGAACGCCGAATCGGAGTACGACGCCTGGGTGTGGCCGCCGCCGGTGTAGAAGGACCGGCCGCCGTTGTACGTCTTGCACCAGGCGATCGGGTGGTCGGCACCCATCACACCGCCGGAGTACGTCGACTCGTTGAGGTTCGCCAGCACCCGCGCGTTGGCGCGGGGGTTGCTCTGGAAGTCGTACCACTCGTCGGTGCGTACCCAGTTCTGCGGCAGGTGGGCGGTGGCCGCGTGGGCGCGGTTCTCCACCCGGACGGTGGCCTGCTGAATGGCCGGGTGGGAGCGGAAGTACGCGCCGACCAGGTTGCCGTAGAAGGACCAGCCGTATTCGGTGTCGGCGGCGGAGTGCACGCCGACGTAGCCGCCGCCGGAGCTGATGTACGACTCGAAGGCGCTCTGCTGGCTGGCATTGAGCACGTCACCAGTGGTGTTGAGGAAGATCACCGCTTCGTACTGGGCGAGGTTGCCGGTGGTGAAGGCGGCGGCGTCCTCGGTGGCGGCGACGGTGAAGCTGTTCGCCGCGCCCAGGTCACGGATGGCCTGGGTGCCCACCGCGATGGAGTCGTGCCGGAAGCCGGCCGTCTTGGAGAAGACCAGCACGTCGTACGGGGCGTCGGCGGCGCTGGCCGGGGTGGCCGGGGTGGTGCAGGCGAGTACGGCGAGGGCGGCGGTGGCCAGGCCGACGGTGGTTCGGAGGAGTCTTCGCATCTAGCTCTCCCAACGATCGTTGTGTCAGGAGGGGCCCGTCTCCAACACTAGGCGTTGACGAGGGGCCCCTCCTCGGATCAGGGCAGGACCCAGCGCTGGTTGGCGTTGGTGTGGCAGGTCCACAGGTGCACGACCTGCCCGTCGGCGGAACTGTTGTTCGACACGTCCAGACACTTGCCCGAGTTCGGGTTGCGCAACGTGCCGTTTGACTGCGCCGACCAGACCTGCGCACCACCGCCGTTGCACGTCCACAACTGGATCTTCGTGCCGTCGGCCGAGGCGGCGCCGTTGACGTCCAGGCACTTGCCCAACGCCCGGATGGTCGAGTTCGGCGTCACCGTCCAGCTCTGCGCCGCGCCACCGTTGCAGGTCCAGATCTGGATCTGCGTGCCGTCGGCGGTGGCCGCGTCGCGCACATCCAGGCACTTACCGCCCAGCCCGGTGATCGGACCGGTTCTGGCGGTGCCACCACTGCCGGTGGTGAAGGAGAACGAGTCCAGGTCGTAGAGGTGACCGGTGCCCGAGCCGGCGAAGGTCAGGTACAGCGTGGTGGTGCCGGTGGGCGGGTTGGTGAGGGTGCCGGTGACAGTGGTGAAGGTGTCCCAGCCGCCGGTGACCGGGACTGTCGCCGAGCCGAGCACCGTGCCGGTGGCCGAGCCGGCCCGCACCTGGAGGGTGCCACCGGCGCCGGCCGAGGAGACCCGGGCGCTGAACGAGGTGGCGTTGCCGATCCGGTACGGCTCGAACGCGATCCAGTCACCGTTGTTGATGTTGCCGACGGTCCGGCCGCCCTCGGCGGTCGCCTTGTCGAAGGGGTCGACGCCGGAGGCGCTCTTGTAGTGCTCCGCCTGCCGCTTGCGCGGCTGGAGGGTGTGCTGGGTGTGCGTGGTCAGGCCGCCGGCGTCGGTGTACTCGGCGTCGAAGATGCCGAAGATGTTGGCGGCGTCGTCGTGCTCACCGTCGACCGGTACGGCGATCGAGCCGGAACAGCCGTTCTGCGAGGTGATCTGGTGACCGTGGTTGTCGTGGCCGAGCACGTAGGTCATCTTGACCTTGGAGCAGTCGATGGTGCCGTCCTCCGGATCGGTCACCGTGATGCTGAACGGCACGGTGTCGCCGAAGCTGAACAGCTGGCCGTTGCCGGGGCTGTTGATGGTGACCGTCGGGGCGGTGTTGCCCACTCCGATCCGTACGCTCGCCGTTCCTGTGGCGCCCTGCGGGTCGCGTACGGTCAGGGTGGCGGTGTAGTTGCCGTTGGCGTTGTACGTCTTGGTCGGGTTCGCCGCCGTCGAGGTGGTGCCGTCGCCGAACGCCCACGAGTAGGTGAGCGCCCCACCCTCCGGGTCCGACGACCCGGCCGAGGAGAAGTTCACAGTCAACGGGGCGACGCCCGAGGTCCGGTTCGCCGAGGCCACCGCCGTGGGTGCCCGGTTGCCGCCGCCGACGTAGTCGTAGCGGTACAGGGCGGAGTTGGCGTCACCGTTGTAGAAACCGGTGCCGTAGTCGAGCACGTAGAGCGCGCCGTCCGGGCCGAACGCCATGTCCATGACCTGCTTGCCGTTCCACGGGAAGGACGCGTCGATGCTGGCTATCGAGCCGTTGGTGTTGACGTGGATCGGCTTGATCCAGCCCCGGCCGAACTCACCGGCGAAGAACAGCCCGTCGAAGCTCTGCGGCCACTTGGTGGCCGAGTTCAGGGCGGCGTCGTACCGGTAGACCGGGCCGGCCATCGGCGACTCGGAGCCGCTGCCGAACTCCGGCGGGCTGCCGGCGTCGCCGGCATAGCGGATCCAGGACGGCTTGGCGGCCGGCAGGGTGGTCAGGCCGGTGTTACGGAACGAGTTGTTCGTCGCGCCGCCATTGCAGTTGTACTTCGCTCCGGCGGTGTTGTTCGCGAAGTTCCACTCGGCGTACGTCTCGTTGCTGGTGTTGGTGCCGGTGCAGTACGGCCAGCCGTAGAAGCCGGGCGAGGTGATCCGGTTGAACTCCACCTGCCCGCTGGGACCACGCGCGGAGGTGGCACCCGAGTCCGGCCCGTAGTCGCCGACGTAGACCACACCTGTGGCCTTGTCGACGCTCATCCGGAACGGGTTGCGCAGCCCCATCGCGTAGATCTCGGGTCGGGTGCGGGCCGTGCCCGGGGCGAACATGTTGCCGGCCGGGATCGAGTACGAACCATTGGCGTTGACCTTGATCCGGAGGATCTTGCCGCGCAGGTCGTTGGTGTTGGCCGCGCTGCGCTGCGCGTCGTACGCCGGGTTGCGGTTGGTCCGCTCGTCGATCGGTGAGTAGCCGCCGGAGTCGAAGGGGTTCGTGTCGTCGCCTGTGGACAGATACAGGTTGCCCGCGGCGTCGAAGTCGATGTCGCCACCGGCGTGGCAGCACATCCCCCGGTCAGCGGCGACGTCGAGGATGTCGACCTTGCTGGACTGGTTGACCGTGAAGTCGGCGTTGAGGGTGAACCTGGACAGCCGGTTGACGCCCTGCCAGGAGGTCCAGTTGGTGCCGGTGGCCGGGGCGTCACCGCCGGGGGTGGACAGCGGCGGGGCGTAGTAGAGGAAGATGTGCCGGTTGGTGGCGAAGTTCGGGTCGACCCCTACGCCCTGCAGTCCGTCCTCGTCGTGGGTGTAGACCGGGATGTTGGCGATCACCGAGGTGTTGCCCGCGGCGTCGGTGCGACGCAGCGTGCCGTTTCGGGCGGTGTGCAGAACCGATCGGTCCGGCAGCACCGCGATGCTCATCGGTTCACCGACCTCGGCCAGCCCCTTGGCGAGGGTGACCTGCTGGAAGTCGCTGGCGACGATCGGATGGGCGATAGCCGGGGCCGGGCCGGCGACGGCCACGGTGCCGGCTGTGACGACGAGGAGCAGCGCTGAGGCGCTGGTGGACCACCGTGCGGGGTGGTGGGTGGTACGCATGGTGGACATCGCTGTGCTGTCCCTTCCTGACGAGTGCTCTGCCAGGGCGGGGCGCGCGCCGTCGCGCCGGATGCCGTAGCGGGAGTGCCGAGGGGGTGCCGCGCCGCCGGTTCACCTCGACGAAACATGTTGGTCCTAGCGACGACACTAAACGTCATACGTTGATGTGTCTATATCTTCTGCCCGCCGGATGCCGACTTTCGTCAGTTCGGTCAAAAGCCGTACGGAGGGGTCTGCCGCGACAGCGCTCAGCGCCGCCGGTCAATGCCACTCAGCACTGTCGGTCGATGGCCTGGGCGGCCAGCTCCATCAGGGCGGTCCGGCTCTCCGCGGCCAGTTCGGTGTGTTCCAGCGCCGCCAGCCCGGCCTCGGCGCAGACCTGAATCATCTGCTCGATCTTCCGGCGGGCACCGGTGCTCTCGATGATCTCGCGCAGCTCGTCGGCGCCCGCCGCGTCCAGGTCGGGGTTGCCGAACAGCTCACGTAGCCGGGCACCCTGTGCCCGGTCGGCGGCGTCGCGCGCCAGCGCCATCATCACCGTCGGCTTGCCCTCACGGAGGTCGTCCAGCACGGACTTGCCGGTGACCGCCGGGTCGCCGAAGACCCCCAGCACGTCGTCGCGCAACTGGAAGGCGTCCCCGAGCGGGTCGCCGAACTCGGCCAGGTTGTCCAGCAGCTCGGCGGGTGCGCCCGCCAACGCGGCGCCGATCTGCAACGGTCGGGTGACCGTGTAGCGGGCCGCCTTCATCCGGATCACCGTGAGCGCGCTGGCCACCGAGCCGTCGCCCACACCGGACACCAGGTCGAGGTACTCCCCCGCGATCACCTCGGTCCGCATCAGCGCGAACACGGCGTACCCCTGGTGCACCTGCTCGGGGCTCAGCCCGCACTCGTGGAACATCTGGTCCGACCAGGCGGCGCAGAGGTCACCGCAGAGCAGGGCGGTGTTGCGCCCGTACGCCTCGGGGTCACCCCGCCAGGACGAGCGGGCGTGCAGGTCGGCGAACATCCGGTGCACCGACGGCTCGCCCCGGCGGCGGTCGCTGCCGTCCAGGATGTCGTCGTGGATCAGCGCGAAGGCGTGGAACAGCTCCAGCGCGGCGGCGGCGGCCACGATCGGCGTGCCGTCCGGGCCGCCCGCGCCCCGCCAGCCCCAGTAGCAGAAGAGGGGACGCAGCCGCTTGCCACCGGCCAGCACGAACCGGTGCAACGTGGTGAAGACGCCCCGCGGTGCCCCGTCCGGCCAGTCCGGATCCTGCCGGTCGAGGAACGCGGTCAGCTCGGCGTCGAAGCGGGCCCGCAGCCCGGCGGCATCGACAGGTGCCTCGGCGAGGGTCACCGCCCCTCCAACCCGGCCAGCTCCAGCAGCAGCCCCTTCACCTCCGTGGCGGTTATCCGGTCCCGTGCCGTCGACGCGTCGGAGCAGAGCAGCACCGGCCCGTCGGCCGGATCGGTGGGCAGCCGTCCGTGTGAACCCCGCACCGCCCGCGCGCCGGCATCCAACCCGACCACGCTCATCAGGTACCGCATGCCGAGCTTCTTGCGGGCCAGCGCCACCCCGGCACGGCGCTTCGCCGCGCCCGGCGCGGCCGGGTCGAAGAACAGCTCCGCCGGGTCGTACCCGGGCTTGCGGTGAATCTCCACCAGCCGGGCGAAGTCAGGCGCGCGCGCGTCGTCGAGCCAGTAGTAGTACGTGAACCAGGCATCCGGCTCGGCCACCAGCACCAGTTCACCGGCGCGCTCGTGGTCCAACCCGTGTGCCGCCTTGCCCTCGGCGTCGAGCACCTCGGCCACCCCGGGCAGCCCGGCGCAGAGCTTCGCCACCGCCGGCGCGTCAGCCGGGTCGCGCACGTACACGTGGGCGATCTGGTGGTCGGCGACCGCGAACGCCCGCGAGGTCCACGGGTCCAGGTACTCCATGCCCGCCTGGGTGTGCACCCGCAGCAGCCCCTCGGCGCGTAACAACCGGTTGACGTCCACCGGCCGGGACACCTCGGTGATGCCGTACTCCGACAGCACCACCACCGTCGCGTCGCGGGCCTGCGCGGCGTCCAGCAGCGGGGCGAGCACACCGTCCAGCTCCGCCGCCGCGGCGGCGGACCGGGGGGATGACGGACCGAAGCGTTGCAGGTCGTAGTCCAGGTGCGGAACGTAGACCAGGGTCAGGTCAGGCGACTGCTCCGCGAGGATCTGCTCAGCCGCCCGGCAGATCCAGCGCGACGACGGCAGGCCCGCACCCGGCCCCCAGTAGGTGAACAGCGGGAAGGTGCCGAGCCGGTCGGTGAGCGCGTCGTGCAGTTGCGGCGGGTCGGTGTAGCAGTCCGGCTCCTTACGACCGTCGGCGTAGTAGACCGGGCGCGGGGTGACCGTCCAGTTCACGTCCGCGCCCATCGCGTACCACCAGCAGACGTTCGCCACCGTGTAGCCGGGCCGGACCCGGCGCGCGGCCTCCCACAGCTTCTCCCCGCCGACAAGCGCGTTGTGCTGCCGCCAGAGCAGCACCTCGCCGAGGTCCCGGAAGTACCACCCGTTGCCGACGATGCCGTGCTCGGCGGGGAGGGCTCCGGTGAGGAAGGTCGACTGCACCGAGCAGGTCACCGCCGGCAGCACGGTGCCCAGCTCGGCGCGGAACCCGGTGTCGGCGACCGCGCGTAGCCGGGGCATGTGCGCCAGCAACCGGGGGGTCAGCCCCACCACGTCCAGCACCACCAGCTGTCTGCTCATGCTCTGACCCCCTCCGGGGCTCGCAAAACCGGCTCACTCCTCGCGCTCACGGGATCGCCTCGCGTGGGTAACGGGGTCAGGCCGAGAGCGACGAGTTCGTCCCGGGTGAAGGCCAGTTCGGCGGCGATGCCGGCGGCCAGCTCCGCGTCGGTGCTCGGCCGTCGTGCCGCCGGCAGCACCCCCCAGGTGTACGTCTCGACGTCCAGGTGGTCGCAGCCGGCGTCGGCACCGGCGAAGAGCGCGGCCAGCGCGGCGCGCAGCACCGGCAGGGTCGAGCCCAACGGTGGTTCGGGCGGCGCGTGCAGTGGCACGTGGTAGTGCACCCGCCACGGCCCGGGCAGCGCGGCGTCGAGGGCGGCGTCGAGGTCGTCCGCCGCCCAGCTCGGATCGGCCGGATCGGCGGCAGCCGGCCCGTCGGTCGCGGCGGCGCAGGCGGCGGTACGGGTCTGGTGCAGGAACCGTGGCTCGACCCAGCGGCGCAGCGCGGCGGCGTCGCCGCCGGGATCGGCCGCCTCCAACGCGGCGGACACCTGCACCTTCACCACCGGCAGGCCGGCGGTGGCCAGCCGCTCCAGGGCGGCGGCGGGTTCCTCCCAGGCACAGGCGAGGTGGGCCAGGTCCAGGCAGATCCCGAGGCGGTCGGTGTCCATTCCGGACAGCGCGGTGACGGCCTGCGAGCTGCTCTCCACCACGCAGCCCGGCTCCGGTTCGAAGCCGACCCGCACCGGCCGGCCGGTGTCCCGCTCGACGGCGGCGAGTCCGGCCGCGAGCCTGTCGAGCTGGCGACGGGCGGCGTCCGCCCGGGCGTGGTCCCAGGGCGCGCGCCAGGCCAGCGGCAGAGTGGAGATCGAGCCGCGGACCGCGTCGTCGGGCAGCAGGTCGGCCAGGACCCGGGCCAGGTCGAGGGTGTAGCCGAGTCGGTCGTCGGTGGTCCAGTCCGGCCGGTACACCCTCCCCTTGACCACGAGCGCCTGGAAGGCCGCGTACGGAAAGCCGTTGAGGGTGACCACCTCCAGCCCGCGTACGGTCAGCTCGGTGCGCAACCGGCGGCGGGCGACCGGGTCGGCGGCCAGTTCGGCGGCGACCGGGGCGGCCAGCCACAGGCCGAGGCCGAGCGGGTCGGCGCCGAGCGTCTCGCGGATCGGCACCGCGTAGGTGTCCAGTTGGGCGACGATGCCGGCGAGGTCCTCGGCGGGGTGCACGTTCGTGCAGTATCCGAGGTGGATGGTGCGCCCACCGGCGTGGCGCAGCCGCATCAGCTGCCGCCGCGCAGGATCGAGTTGCCGGCGAAGGTCGGCTCGGCGAGGTCGTCGTCGGTCAGGTCGAGCCGCCCGGACTGCCCGTAGAACTCGACCGGGTTGCGCCAGAGCACCTGGTCGACGTCGTCGTCGGTGAAGCCGGCGAGCAGCATCGCCTCGCCTGTCGCCCGGGTCAGCAGCGGATCGGAGCGCCCCCAGTCGGCGGCCGAGTTGACAAGCATCCGGTCGGTCCCGTACGCCTTGAGCAGCTCGACCATGCGCGGCGGCGACATCTTGGTGTCCGGATAGATGGAGAAGCCGAGCCAGCAGCCGGTGTCGCGGACCAGTTTCACGGTCATCTCGTTGAGGTGGTCGAGCACCACCCGCTCCGGCGCGATGCCGGACTCGGCGACCACGGCCAGGCTGCGCTCGACACCTCGGACCTTGTCCCGGTGCGGGGTGTGCACCATCGCCGGCAGGTCGTGCGCCACGGCCAGGGCGAGCTGGGCGGCGAAGACGTCGTCCTCCTCGGGCGTCATCGAGTCGTACCCGATCTCGCCGACCGCCACCACACCGTCCTTCTCCAGGTAGCGGGGCAGTTCGTCGAGCACCGGCCGGCAACGCCTGTCGTTCGCCTCCTTCGGGTTCAGCGCGATCGTGGCGTGGTGGCGGATCCCGAACTGCCCGGCCCGGAAGGGCTCCCACCCGACAAGCGAGTCGAAGTAGTCGGTGAACGAGCCGACGCTCGTGCGCGGCTGCCCCAGCCAGAACGCCGGTTCCACCACCGCCCGGACGCCGGCGGCGGCCATCCGCTCGTAGTCGTCGGTGGTGCGGGACGTCATGTGGATGTGCGGGTCGAAGATCCGCATCACACCTCCCTGGGCTCGGGCTGGCTGGTGGCGGTGAGCCGGTCCAGCAGTTCGGTGGCGTCGGCGGGCATGCTCCGACCGGCGGCCCGACGCTCGGCGGCCAACGCGGCGAGCATCGCCGCCAGTTCCCCGTCCGCGCGGGCGTCGAGGTCGGCCACCGCCGCCAGTGGCACGCCGGTGAAGACGCACTTGAGCACCGCCTGCCGCCAGGCTGGCGGGTCGAGCTGCCGGGCGTACGGGCCGAGGGCGGCGGCGACCAGCCGGGTGTCGTTGGTGCGGATCGCGTCGTGCAGCAGCGGCACCCCGGCCGCACCGATCGGCAGCAGCGGCAGGGCCTTGAGCACCGCCCGCTTCTCGGCGGCGTCCCCGGTGCGGTAGAGCGTCTCGGCCTGCCCGGCGTGATCGGCGGGCAGGCTGGCCAGCAGCAGCGCCCGAGCCGCCTCGTCGGCGGTCCAACCGGGCAGGTCGGGCAGGTCGTGGCGCCCGCAGCGGCGGCCGGCCGCCGGAAACAGCCGCGCGATGGCTGCGGGTTCGGCCGCGACGCGGTCCAGGGCCGTGGCCAGCCAGTCCGGATCGGGTACGCCCCGCAGGGCCGCCCGCAGCTCGTCCACTGTCATCGCGTCTCCTCCCTGGTCCGCCGCCGTCGTCGTCGGTGGCGGTGGCGGTGGTACCCGCTCGCGCCCCTTTGCTCTGCTTCACTCCACGCGTCGGTAGTTGTCCGGATAGCGGGCACCCGGTGGCGCGTCCGTTGAAGCAGAGCAAGGGACGTGCCGGGCGGTATCGGCCGGGACGCCCGCACCGCCGGTCACCAGGCCAGCGTCGGTCGTCGACCCGGCGGCGGCTGCGGGCCGGGCTTCGGCGACGCGGAGGAAGTCCAGCGAGTGCGCGGCGACCGTGGGAGCGGCGTGCGAGTGACGCGGCAACTCGACCGCCACCAGGCCCCGGTAGCCGATCTCGCGCAGCGCGGCCAGCACCGGCGGAAAGTCGATCTCGCCGGTGCCGAACTCCAGGTGCTCGTGCACGCCCCGCCGCATGTCGTCGATCTGCACGTTGACCAGGTGCGCGGCGACGTCGCGGACACACTCGGGCACCGGCAGTGACTCCAGGCAACGGCAGTGTCCGATGTCGAGAGTGATGCCGAGGCGAGCGGGCGAGCCGAGGGCGGTGTGCAGCCGACGCCAGTCGGCGATGTTCTCGACAAGCATCCCCGGCTCCGGTTCGAAGCCCAGCGTCACCCCGACGGCCTCGGCCGCCTCGACCACTGTGGCGCAGCGGGTGACCAGACGGTCCCAGGCCACTGCCGGTGTCACCGACTCCGGCCGGACACCGGCCCAGAACGAGACCGCCTCGGCACCGAGGTCCGCGCCGATCGCCACCGCCCGACGCAGGAACTCGATCCGCAGCGTCGGGTCGTCGTGCAGCAGTGTGGGGGCGTGCTTGTGCCAGGGGTCCAGCAGGAACCGCGCGCCGGTCTCGATCACCAGCCCGAGGCCGAGTTCGGCGAGCCGGCGAGCGACGGCGTCGACCCGCCGCGCCAGCTCGGGCGCGAACGGATCGAGGTGGTCATGGTCCAGGGTGAGCGCGACACCGGCATAGCCGAGGTCGGCGATGACCGCGAGCGCGTCGTCGAGGCGGTGGTTGGCGAAGCCGTTGGTGCCGTACCCGAACCGCAGCGCGTCGGGGGGCGTGGCGGTGCCGGCGGCCGTCATGTCGGCGAGACCTTCCGGGCCAGGCGTCGACCCAGCGGCGCGGCAGCCGCTACCGCCAGCCCGAGCAGGCCGGACCCGGTGCGGGCGGTGAGCGCTCCCTGCAACGCGGGCAGGCCGGTGATGCCGGCGCCGACGGCCGAGCGGACCCGCGCGGCTGTGGGTTCGGCCGCCACCCGCGCCTGTGCGCCGCCGTAGCGGGCGGCGTACCAGGCGGCGAGCACGGCGGGCAACGCCGCCGCCACCGTGTCCACGGTCCGCCGCGCAGCGGACCGGGCAACGTCCGCCGCCGCCGGCGGCCGGCCGGGCGGCAGCCCGGCGCTCGCCGCGACGAGTGCGGTGCCGGCGAGGGTACGCAGCGGCAGAGCGCGGTCGGTGCCGCTGACCTCCCGGCGGGACAGCGCGGTGACGGTCCAGGTGTGCGCGGCGACGGTGACCGCTGCCGGCAACGCCCGGACCGTACGTCCTCCGGCGGCACCGAGCAGCACGTCCAGACCTCGGCAGGTGGCCATCATGGCGGGGCCGGCGGCGGTGTTCTTGGCCGCCAGGTCGTACCCCCAGACGGCAGCGGCCAACGGCAACGCCACGGCGGTGGCCCGCCGGCCCCCGGCGGCGGCGGCGAGCCCGACACCGGCGGCGGTGAGGCCGGCGGCGAGGCCGACCGCCACGCCGGGGCTGACCCGGCCGCTCGGTATCGGCCGTTCGGGGCGCTCCACGGCGTCCAGCTCACGGTCGGCCCAGTCGTTGGCGGCCATGCCGGCCCAGTACAGCAGCACCGACGCGGCGGCGAGGGCGGGGGTACGCCGTCCGAGGGCACCCGCCGCGGCGGCACCGGCGACCACGTCTCCGGGTACGGAGAGCGCGGCCGGGGCACGGACCAGTTCGGCCAGGTCAGCCACGCGCGGCATCGCTGCCTCCGGGGTCCAGGCTGCCGGCGAACGCGCACAGCCGGGTCCACTGGTCGGCCAGCGAGTGGGTCGCGGTGCCGAGCGGATCCTTGAAGAAGAAGGCGAGGTCGTGCAGCGGCCCGCTGCGGCCGGCGGCGTGCGCGGCGGCGGTGAGTCGGGCCAGGTCGAGCACGAGCGGGGCGGCCAGCGCCGAGTCGCAGCCGTGCCAGGTGAACTCCAGCCGCATCCCGGTGCCCAGGAACCCGGCGAAGGTGATCAGATCCCAGGCGGTCTTGAAGTCACCGAGTTCCTCGACGTATCCGATCCGGGTGTCGCCCTGCGGCAGGTAGCCGAGGGTCTCCCCGAGCACCCGTTGCTTGCTGCGCACCTTTGCGGCGTTGGCGTCGGGGTCGGCCAGGGTGGCGCCGTCGCCGCCGCCGAGCAGGTTGAGCCCGGACCAGGACCGGACGGTGAGGTGGCGCATCGCGAACATCGGGGCGAGCACCGACTTGAGCAGGGTCTCCCCGGTCTTGCCGTCGTGGCCGGCGTACGGCACGCGGTGGCGGTCGGCAAGCGCGGTAAGCGCCGGCAGCCGCAGACCCGTCGACGGGGTGAAGTCGACGTACGCGCAGTCCGCCAGGACCGCCGCGTACGCGTACAGCGAGCTGGGCGGCAGCACCTCGTCGGGACCGGCGAGGGTGGCCCGCAGCGCGTCGGGGTCGGCGTGCCCGGGATGCGGGCGGGGGGCCGGTTCGGTGGCGGCGACGTTCACCACCACCACCCGGGCGAGCCCGTGCCGCTGCCGGAAGGTGCTGAGATCGCGGACGATCTCGGCGGCCCGGTCGGCCTGGGTCCCGGCGGTCGGCGCGGGGCGCAGCTCCGGTTCCACGGCGGCCAGTTCCTCGGACAGCGCGGCGACCAGGCGGGCCGGCAGCACCCCGGCGTCAGCGAGCGCCTCGGCGCGCTTGGCGATCGGGGTGGCGACCACGTCGTGTCCGCCGAAGACCAGGTCGCCGAAGCCCGGCAGGGCGGGGCTGTTGACCCCGGGCAGTTCGGTGACGCAGCCGGTCGGCCCGGTAAGCCCGGCGCGCAGCGCGAGCGCCCCGACGATGCTGGTGGTCGCGACCGAGCCACGTACCCCCACCAGCCAGACACCTGTACGCATAGCGCTCCTTCCGGTGTCCATAAACCGACATGCATCGATTGAATCTTGATATCAGGAAAAAGCTGAAAAAGATACGGGTTAGACCGATGCGCCCCGTCCGCCGCCCGTTCCGGTGGGTACTCGCCGGCCGACGCCGAGGTCGGCGGCGACGACGACGGCCCGGCGTACCGGATGGGCGGACGGACGGGGCTGGCAGGCAGGGACAGTCGGCGTCTCGCCCCTGCCTCCCCCGCATCCGGCCCGGTCGGGACGACGATGTCCCGATCGGACGACTCGTCGGACGCGGTCCGCCTGGCGGCGGGAGTCTCCAGGTGGACGGTCAGTGAACTTGTCGGTGGGCGGCGGCCCTCCGGTGCTGCCGGGGAATCCCGGTCCGGCCGCACCGGAGGAACCGCATTGCTCGTGCCGCCGGTCGCCCGGCGACACGACCTCCGGACCCGACCCGTACCGGCCACGGGGCGCAACCGTGGCCGGCCCTCGCCGGTCGACTCCGCAGGTGGTTCAGGCGGCGACCGACGCCAGCGACGGCTCCACCTCGGTCCAGGAGGAACCCAGGTCGGCCGAGCGGGTCACCGCGTCCAGCACCAGTTGCACCTGCAACGCCTCGGCGAACGAGGGCGACGGGTCGACGCCTGTCGCCACCGCCTCGATGAAGTCGCGCATCTGGTGCGTGAAGGAGTGCTCGTACCCGATGATGTGTCCCGGCGGCCACCAGGCCGACAGGTACGGGTGCTCGGCCTCGGTCACCAGGATCCGGTTGAAACCCTGCTCGACGGCGGGCCGGGTGGCGTCGAGGAACTCCAGTTCGTTGAGGCGTTCCAGGTCGAAGGCGACGCTGCCCAACGATCCGTTGATCTCCACGCGGAGCGCGTTCTTGCGCCCGGTGGCGAACCGGGTCGCCTCGTACGTGGCAAGTGCCCCGCCGTCGAGACGGGCGACGAAGATCGCCGCGTCGTCGACGGTGACCGGGCCGGTGGCGGCGGCGGCCCCGTCGGCCTGCGCCGCCAACCCGCTCGACTCGGACGGCAACGGCCGCTCCTTGACGAACGTCTCGGTCACCGCGCTGACCCCGCTGATCCGCTGTCCGGTGACGTACTGGGTCAGGTCGATGATGTGCGCGCCGATGTCGCCCAGCGCGCCGGAGCCCGACACCTCCTTGCGGAGCCGCCAGACCAGGGGGAACTGCGGGTCCACGATCCAGTCCTGCAGGTAGACGGCCCGGACGTGCCGGATCTCGCCGAGCCGCCCGTCGGCGATGAGCTGGCGCATCAGCGCCACCGCGGGCACCCGCCGGTAGTTGAAACCGCACATCGACCGCGCCCCGCCGGCCTGGGCGGTGGCCGCCGCGGCAGCCATCTCCCGGGCCTCGGCGACCGTGTTGGCCAACGGCTTCTCGCACAGCACGTGCTTGCCCGCGGCGAGCGCGGCCAGCGCGATCTCCGCGTGGCTGTCGCCCGGTGTGCAGATGTCGACCACGTCGATGTCCGGACGGTTGACCAGTTCCCGCCAGTCGGTGGTGTGCTCCTCCCAGCCGAGCCGGTCGGCGGCGTCAGCCACCTTCCCGGGATCCCGGCCGCAGACGAGCGCCATCCGGGCCCGCGCCGGCAGGTCGTACACCCGGTTCACGGTGCGCCACGCCTGTGAGTGCGCGGCGCCCATGAACGCGTAGCCGACCATGCCGACCCGCAGTTCGTTGTTTGTCGTGGACAAGGTGGGTCTCCCCCCGTTGTGTCAGAACCCGAGCTTGAGGTAGTCGCTCGCGTTCTCCTTGGTGATCGTTTCGGAGGCGAGGACGATCTCCTTGGGAACCTGGAGTTCCACCAGGTCGGACATGCCCCTGCTCTGGCCGATGAGGCGGGCCAGCGAGATCGCCGAGGACGCCATCGACGGGCTGTAGGTCACCGTGGCCTTCAGCACCGTGTTGTCGGCCTGGATGTCCTCCATCGCCTTCTTCGAGCCGGCGCCGCCGACCATGAAGAACTCGTTGCGGCTGGCCTGGCTGATCGCGGCCAGCACACCGATGCCCTGGTCGTCGTCGTGGTTCCAGATCGCGTCGATCTTCGGCTCGGCCTGCAACAGCTGGCTCGCCTCCTGCTGGCCGGAGTCCGCGGTGAATCGCGCCGCCCGGCGGTTCTTCACCTTCAGGCCGTGCTGGGCCAGGGTGTCGTTGAAGCCCTTCGTACGCTCCTGGGTCAGCTCCAACTCGTCCATCCCGGCGATCTCGGCGATCACCGGGTTGCTCACGCCCTTGGCCTTGAGCTGCTCGACGATGAAGGTGGCGGCGGAGACGCCCATGCCGTAGTTGTCGCCCTTGATCTGCAGGCGGTACGCCTTGGCGTCCGGGAAGGCCCGGTCCAGGTTGACCACCGGGATGCCGGCCGCCATCGCCTCCAGCCCGAACGAGTTGAGCTCCTTGCCGTCGTGCGGCAGCAGCACGATCACGTCGGGCTTCTGCGAGATCAGGGTGGACAGCGCGGCCCGCTGGGCCGCCGCGTCCGCGCCCGCCTCGACCGTCTTGAACTCCACGTCGGAGTACGCGGCGGCCTGCGACTTGGCGTTGTTGGTGATCGCGGCGATCCAGCCGTGGTCGGCGGCCGGCGCGGAGAAGCCGATGGTCACCTGCTTGCCGGGCTCGGCGTTGGCGTTACCGTCGGCCGCCTTGGTCTGCGCCTCGGTCGGCGACTGCTCGTTACTGGTACAACCGGCGAGCAGTACGCCGGCGCCGACGGCCGCCCCGCCGAAGAGCAGCCGGCGCCGCGACATGTCGCGACTGTGCTGGGTCATGACGACCTCCTGGTTATTCAGTGGTGGGGATTCTGGGTGTACGAAGCCCGGCCACCCTCGGTTGCGCGGGTGGCCCGGATGGAGCGATGGTCAGCTCGTGGTGAGCCGGTTACGACGGAAGAACTGGGAGAGACTGCCGAACTGGATCTGCTGGATCAGGACGGCGGCGACGATGATGCCGCCCTTGACCATGTTCTGTGCCTCGGTGGAGAGGCCGTTGATGGCGAAGAGGTTGGTGATGGTGGCGAAGATGATCACACCGAGCAGGGAGCCGACGATGGTGCCCCGCCCGCCGCTGAGCAACGTGCCACCGATGATCACGGCGGCGATCGCGTCCAGTTCGTAGAGGTTCGCCATCGCCGCCTGCGCCGAGGTGGCCTGCGCGGTGAGCATGATGGCGGCGATGCCGCAGCACAGGCCGGACAACGCGTACAGCAGCAGGGTGTGCAGCCTGACGTTGATGCCGGCCAGCCGGGCGGCCTCCGGGTTGCCGCCGACGGCGACGGTGCGCCGCCCGAAGGTGGTGCGGTTGAGCAGCACCCAGCCCGCGGCGACCACGGCGGCCAGGATGTAGACAAGCAGTGGAATGCCGAGCAGATCGGTGCTGGCGATGCCGTTGATCGTGCTGTTCTGCGAGATCTGCGTCTGCTTCTGGGAGATCTCGGCGGCCAACCCGCGCGCGGCGACGAGCATGGCCAGCGTCGCGATGAACGGCACCAGCCGCCCGTACGCGATGAGCGTTCCGTTGACCAGGCCGACCGCCACCCCGACGATGATCGCGGTGAAGATCATCCCGCCGGCGCCGAAGCTCTGGGTCGCCACAGTGGTGCACCAGACCCCGGCCAGCGCCACGATCGCGCCGACCGAGAGGTCGATACCACCTCCGATGATCACGAAGGTCATCCCGACGGTGACCACGCCGACCACCGAGGCGAGCTTGAGAATGCTGAGCATGTTCGCCCAGACCCAGTCCGGGTTGGAGTACAGGTCCGAGCGGGTGGCCGCACCGATCACGAAGAGGGCCAGCAGCACCCCGATCAGGGCGAGGTTCCGCTTGGCGCCCTCCCCACCGTCGCCGTGCCACCAGGAGAGCCGACCGACGCCGGCCGCAGCCCGGCCCCCCACCGCCTCGGTCTCGGCCGGGTCCACCGGCGGCGACTGCGCCGGCAGCTTGGTCGTGGGCGGACTATCGGTCATGCCGGTGCGCCTTCCATCAGGGACCCCGCCATGACGAGGTCAAGCACTGTGTCTTCGTCGAGTTCGCCGGCCGGGGCGGTGCGGACGACCCGCCCCTCCCGCATCACCAGCACCCGGTCGGCCAGGCCGAGCACCTCGGGTACCTCGCTGGAGACCAGCAGCACCCCGACGCCCTGGGCCGCCAGCTGCCGGATCACCTGGTACAGCTCGGCCCGGGCACCGACGTCCACCCCTCGGGTGGGTTCGTCTAGCAGCAGCAGCTTCGTGTCGCCGAGCAGCCAGCGGCCGACCACCACCTTCTGCTGGTTGCCGCCGGAGAGCGTGCGGACCGCCCGCCGGACGTCGCGCGGGCGCATCTCCAGGTTCTCGGCGATCCGGTCGGCCTCGGCCCGTTCCCGGGAGGCGTCGGTGAAACCGAAGCGGGCGTAGCGACTGAAGGTGGCGAGGGTGACGTTGCGGTAGATCGGCTCACCGAGCAGCAACGCCTGGCTCTTGCGCTCCTCGGGGGCCATCCCCATGCCGGCCTTCACCGCCGCGCCGACACTGCCCGGCCGCAACGTCCGGCCGGCCATCCGGACCGAACCGGCCTCGGCCGTCCGCGCGCCGTAGATCGTCTCCAGCACCTCGGAGCGGCCGGAGCCGACCAGGCCCGCGATACCGACGATCTCTCCGGCCCGGACGCTCAGTGACACGTCGGCGAACTCGCCGCTGCGGGTCAGCCCGTCGACCTGGAGCAGGTCGTCGCCGACCACCGTCTCGGCGGGGCGGTCCGGGAAGACGTACTCGATGGTCCGGCCGGTCATCCGGGAGACCAGGTCGCTTGTCGGAGTCTCGCGGGCGGGCAGGTTCGCCGCGGTGGTCCGGCCGTCCTTGAGGACCGTCACCCGGTCGCCGATCTCGCGGATCTCCTCCAACCGGTGCGAGATGTAGATGACCGCGATGCCCTGCGCGGTCAGCTCACGGATGATCCGGAAGAGGTTCTCCACCTCGTCGTGGGCGAGCACCGCGCTCGGCTCGTCCATGATGATCAGCCGGGCCTCGTGGGACAGCGCCCGCGCCATGCTGACCACCTGCTTGCCGGCCGCCGGCAGCGCCCGCACCATCCGGTTGGGTGGAATCTCGGCGTGGCCGAGCCGGCCGAGGATCTGACGGGTCCGGCTCGCCATGTGGCCCCGCCGGATGAACCCGAACCGGCGTGGCTCGTGGCCGAGGAAGGCGTTCTCCGCCACGGACAGGTCCTCGACCAGGTCGAGCTCCTGGTAGATGGTGGCGATCCCGCTGCGCATCGCGGCCTGCGGGTTGGCGAAGCTGACCGCCTCGCCGCGCCACTCGACGTTCCCGGAGTCCGGCCGGTGCACCCCGGCGAGCACCTTGATCAGCGTGGACTTGCCGGCGCCGTTCTGTCCGAGCAGGCAGTGCACCTCGCCCGCGCGGACCTCCAGTTGCACGCCGTCGAGGGCGCGTACGCCCGGGAAGGTCTTGACCACGTCGGTCAGGCGCAGCACCACCTCGCCGGCGTCGGCGGGCGTCTCGGCCGGCGGCACTCCGGTGCCGCTCACCACGTCGTTCCCGGTCATGCCGCCTCCCCGAAGGCCAGGTCGCTGGCGAGTACGGCGGCACCGGCCACACCGGCACGCGGGCCGAGTTCGGAGAGCACCACCGGCAGGTTGCCGGTCGCCAGGGGCAGCGATCGGCGGTACACCACGCTGCGGATCTCGGCGAGCAGAACGTGCCCGAGTTGGGCGAGCCCACCGCCAATCACGATCATCGAGGGGTTGGTGAAGCTGACCAGCCCGGCGAGCACACCGCCGACCCGTCGTCCCCCCTCGCGGATGAGCTGGATGCAGGTCACGTCCCCCTCGAGGGCGCCGGCGGCGACGTCGAGGGCGCTGACCTCACCGTTGGCCTCCAGACGTTCGGCAAGCGAGGGCGAGGTACCGGCCCGGGCGGCGGAGGTCGCGTCCTTGGCCAGTGCCGCCCCGCTGAAGAGTGCCTCCAGGCAGCCGGCGTTGCCGCAGGAGCAGACCGGCCCGTGTGGATCGACCTGGATGTGGCCGATGTCGCCGGCACACCCGTCGGTGCCCCGGTAGACGTCGCCACTGAGGTAGATCCCGCAGCCGATACCGGTGCCGATCTTGACAAAGAGGAAGTCGTCCACCGAGTGGGCCACCCCGCCGTGCCGCTCACCGATGGCCATGATGTTCACGTCGTTGTCGACCACCGCCGGGCAGCCGTGCTCGCGGGTGAGCAGCTCACGCACGGGGAAGCGGTCCCAGCCGGGCATGATCGGCGGCGAGACCGGCACTCCGTCACGGAAGCTCACCGGGCCCGGTACCCCGATGCCGACGGCGTTGAGTCGCTCGTAGACGCCGTCGACCCGGGCCTTGTGCAGCAGCTCGTTGACGCGCTGGAGGATCGCCTTGGGGCCGGACCGGATGTCGGCCGCCTCCGCGTACGCCGCGACGGGCTCCAGCCTGCCGTTGACCACCTCGACGTCGATGGAGCTGGCACCGAGATCGACTGCCGCGAAGCGCAGCTCCGGGCTCAGCTCGACGAGCGTCGACCGCCGTCCGCCCCGGGACGCCGCCTTACCCGCCTCCGCCACATAGCCGAGGGCGACAAGTCGCTCCAGCTCGGCGAGCAACCGGGGCCGGGGCATCTCCAGTCGGTCGGCGAGTTCGGCCCGCGACAGCGCTCCCTCGTCGCGTAACAACCGCAACAGCCGGACGTGCAGGGGGTCGGCGTTGGGCACGGCTCACCTCTCCCACCGGGGGTGTTCACATCGACGAAATGCCGACGTGTGGTGCCCGACACAGTAGGAGGCTTCAACCTGCGCTGTCCAGACCTTAGGGCAGTTTGACGGCAACTTTTGCTTGATCTAGCAAAAGTTTCGATGCAAGGCGGCAGCTAGTAGATGTGGATGCGTCCGGAAGGTCACTGGGAAGGCGATTCACCACCCTTCGAGCGCAACTTGCGGTCGTCGCGCAACTCGACGTAGGGCTCCCGGTCGACAGGTCGCAGCCCACCACTTATCGCCCGCGCCCGCGCCAGCTCGGCATCGAGCTCCGCACCGAACAGGATCGCGATGTTGCTCAGCCAGAGCCAGACCAGGAAGATGATCACCCCGGCCAGGGCCCCGTAGGTCTTGTTGTACGAGCCGAAGTTGGCCACGTAGAAGGCGAACAGGCCGGAGACCAGCAACCAGATCAGGACCGCCAGCACCCCACCGGGACTCACCCAGCGGAACCCGCCCTGCCGGGCGTTCGGCGACGCCCAGTAGAGCAGGGCGAACATCAGGCTGACCAGGACCAGCAGCACCGGCCACTTGGCGATGTCCCACACCTGCACGGCGGTGCGCCCCACCCCCAGCGCGTCGCCGACCTCCTCGGCGAGGCGGCCGGTGAAGACCACGATGACCGCACTGGCCAGCAGCATCACACCGATCACCGCGGTGACTCCCACCCGGATCGGCAGGGTCTTCCAGATCGGGCGTCCCTCCGGCACGTCGTAGATCGCGTTGGAGGCCCGCATGAAGGCGGCGACGTAACCGGAAGCCGACCAGAAGGCGGCGAGCAGACCGATGATCGCGGCGATACCGGCCAGCCCACCGCTCTGCTGGGCCTGCTCGATGGCGGTGTCGAGGATCTGGCGGATGTTCTGCTCGGGCACCGACTCCGCGACGGTGTCGCGTACCGTCCGGGTCGCCGCCGGACCGAGCAGGCCGAGCAGCGAGACCAGCACCAGCAGGCCCGGGAAGATGGAGAGCACGCCGTAGTAGGTGAGCGCCGCGGCCCAGTCGGTCAGGCTGTCGTCGCCGAACTCGCGCACCGTCCGACGCGCCGCCGCCACCCACTCGCCACGTGACAGCCGGCCCGGATGCGCAGGCGTGTCGCGGTCGGCGTCCGACTCCCCGCGCCCGGCCGGAACGCTGTCAGCAGCCGACTCGTTTGGTCGCCCCTCGGCGACGACCTCGGACCCCCGGCCGCCGTCCCGTCGCCCCTCGGCGGCAGCGTCGGCCCCCGGGTCACGCCGGTCCGCACGGGAAGACTCCCCAGAGGCCATCGCCCCTCCCCTCGGTTCCGTTCACGGTGATCGTCCAGGACTCATGCCCAGCCAGGGACATCGAGTAACCCATCGGCCGGCTCCTGGTGCGGTCTCCAGGAACGTTGGCGGTGTCGCGGCGAGGCGAACGCTTCTGGACACCGCACTCGGTCGGGACGCGGGGCGCGGCAGGCCGACTCTCCGCCCGGGCGTCGCCCAGCCCACCGCGCCGCCGACCCCTGCGGGAACTGGCCTCCGCCGAGGAATGTGGACGCCGGACAGCCCGGTCCGGCTCCGATTCCTCGCTCGCGGGAAATGCGTGATCCCGGTTTCCCGCCAGACGGTTGCGGGTCGAATGCGATCACCTCGGTAATGGTCCGGGCACGGCGACCCTGGGGCGCGGAACGGTCGACGGGATGCGCTCCACGGCGGCCGGACGGCTGGCCGAGCAACCTCACCGACTCCGCAACCCAGGCGATTCGTGGCGACACCCACAGTAGTTTCATGTACGGAGAGTAGTCACAACTGTGGATTTTTGGCCACCCCGAGACGGCGGAAAGCCACCCGCTAATACGGTAAAGCGGACAGCGCCGGTCCGGCTCACCGACCACCCCACACCGCCCCCATCGGCACCTTCGGCCCGATCATGAAGGCTATTCTTAATTATCGCGCCGACCCGTGACACGAAAGAATGTAAAGTCACTCAGCGAAGCGATGCTCGACAATGTCCCCCAACGCGGAGTCAATTCGCGTATCGTCCCCCTCGTGTCGGCTATCCGATTCACCGATGATTCCGGACCTGATCGCCACGGCGCGCGCGGCCGAGTGGCGGAGGCGGAGTCAGCCGCACCCCGGACCGAACCGGCCGGGATCGACCCGACCGAACTCGCCGGTCGGTTCGAGGACGAGAAGCCCGGCCGGGTGCTGACCGGACCGGTCGCCCTCGTGCTGACCGCCGCCACGCTGATGATCGGTCTGCTCGCGCTCTGGCAGGTGTTCCGGCCGCTGGCCCAGGGCAGCAAGTACTACCTGATCTTCTTCCTGGCCGGCGTACTCCCGTTGGTCTTCCTCGCCTACCCGGCCGACCTGCGGCTGCCGAGCCGCCTGCGCGCGGTGGTCTCGGGTCGGGCCCGGTCGACGCCGGCCCCCGACCCGGCCGTGCCCGGCAGGACCGGCCCCAGCCGGGTCGA
The DNA here is from genome assembly GCF_002754655.1 of Verrucosispora sp. CNZ293. Taxonomy (NCBI): domain Bacteria; kingdom Bacillati; phylum Actinomycetota; class Actinomycetes; order Micromonosporales; family Micromonosporaceae; genus Micromonospora; species Verrucosispora sp. CNZ293. Next base: position 6,245,319 of record NZ_PEFR01000001.1, on the reverse strand, counting down.
CTGGCTACTCGCCGCCACGGCATTGGCCGGCTGCCTGTACCCGGTGCTGCCGATCACCCTGGCCGGCGGTGGCGGCGGCTACGACGCCTTCCTCGACCGGCAGGGGCTGCTTGTCGGAATCGACGTGGCGATGGGCACCATCCTGCTGCTCCTGCTGCTGGAGGGGTGCCGGCGCACCACCGGCTGGATCCTGCCCGCCGTCTGCCTGGTCTTCCTCGGCTACGGCTACTACGGCGGGCTGCTGCCGCAGACCTGGGCGGTGGCCCACGCCGGGCTCGACTTCGGGCAGCTTGTCGACGCCTTCTACAACTCCGACAGCGGCTTCTACGGGACTCCGCTCGACGTGGCCGCCACGTACATCGTGCTGTTCACCATCTACGGGGCGGTGCTCGACCTCTCCGGCGCGGGCCGGTTCTTCGTGAACCTGTCCGCGGCGGCGTTCCGACGCTCGCGTACCGCCGCCGGCCGTACGGCGGTGGCCTCCGGTTTCCTGCTCGGCACCGTCTCCGGCTCCGGAGCGGCCACCACCGTCAGCATCGGCGCGGTCACCTGGCCGATCCTGCGCCGCGCCGGGTACCCGGCGGAACGGGCCGGCGGCATGCTCGCCGCAGCCGGCGTCGGTGCCATCCTGTCCCCGCCGACGCTGGGCGCGGCGGCCTTCATCATCGCCGAGTACCTCGGCGTGTCCTACCTCCAGGTCCTCGGCTGGGCGATGGTGCCGACGGTCCTGTACTACCTCGGCATCGTGCTCTCGGTGGAGATCGACGCCCGCCGCTCCGGAGTGCGCCCGGCAACCCTCGAGGCCGGTTCCGCCTGGCGGCTGCTGGCCCGCTCCGGCTACCACTTCGCCTCCCTGTTCGCCATCGTCGGGCTGCTCGCCGTCGGGCTGTCGGCGACCCGTGCCGTGGTGCTGGCCACCCTGCTCGCGATCGCCCTGTCCTTCCTGGACCGGACGCACCGGCTCACCCCGGCCCGGCTGGTCGCCGCGCTCTCCACAGGCGTACGCGGAGTCCTCGCCGTCACCGTCGTCTGCGCGGCGGCCGGCGTCATCACCGCCACCACCACCAAGACCGGCCTCGGCCCGCAGGCCGCCGCGCTGCTGGTCGGCGCCGCGAGCGCGGTCAGCTCGGAGCCGGCAGTCGTGCTCGCCCTGACCGCGTTGCTCGCCGCCGTCGCGCTCAGCCTGCTCGGCCTGGCCGTCCCGGTGACCGCGTCGTTCGTGATCGGCTGGGTGATCATCGGCCCGGCCCTGCTGGACCTCGGCGTCAGCGCCCCCGCCGCCGCCATGTTCGTCTTCTACTTCGCGGTGCTGTCCGAGGTGTCGCCGCCGACCGCGCTCGCCGCCGTCGCCGCCGCCGCGGTCACCGGCGGCCGGCTGGTGCCGACCATGTGGCACACCCTGCGGTACGCACTGCCGGCGTACCTGATCCCGCTGGCCTTCGTGATCACCCCGACCGGTCTCGGCCTGCTCGGCATCGGTGGCCCCCGGCGCATCCTCGTCGCCACAGCGGTCACCGCCCTCGGTGTCGCGGTGCTGGCCGTCGCGGCCGGCGGCTGGCTGCCCGGCGTCGGCCCGGCGGGGGTGCCGGAACGCGTCGTCGGTGCGGCGGCCGGCCTGACGCTGCTCTGGTTGCAACCCGTGCCCGTCGCGATCGGCGCCGTGCTGGCCGGCGTCATGGCGGTGGGCGTGTTCGTACGACGCGGATCCGCCGGCCCCTCCGGTGGGACGCACGCCGGATCACCGGCATGACCCAGAAGGGAGACAGTGTGGGACGGATCAACGTGCGGCTCGCGGCCGGGGTGGGAGTCCTCACCCTCGTCGCCGTCGGCTCCGCCGGTTGCGGAGGCCGCCAGGACGCCGCAGCCACGGACGACACCGCGAGCGCCGTCACCTGCGAGGTGGCCGAGAACACCCGGGTGGGCATCGCCACGGGTAACGCCACGGGCGTCTACTACGTGGTCGGCAACGCCCTGGCCGGCCAACTCTCCGACAGCACCGGTGGTCGGCTGACCGGCACGGCGGCCGAGACCGGAGCGTCGGTCCAGAACATCGAACAGCTCGTCGGTGGCCAGTACGACGTCGCCTTCTCGCTGTTCGACACCGCGGTCAACGCGGTGGAGGGCAAGGAAAGCTTCAGCTCCCCGCAGCCGGTGGAGGCGCTGGCCCGGATCTACGACAACTACACCCAGGTGGTCGTCCGGGCCGACTCGGGGATCAACTCGGTGGCCGACATGCGCGGCAAGAAGATCTCGACGGGCTCCCCCAAGTCCGGCACCGAGGTCATCGCGAACCGGCTGCTGGAGGCCGCCGGCCTGGACCCGGCCACGGACATCCAGGCCCAGCGGCTCGACCTCGTCAAGACCGTGGAAGGCGTCAAGGACGGCACCGTGGACGGCTTCTTCTGGTCCGGCGGACTGCCCACCGGCGGGGTGACCGACCTGTTCACCACCGCCGGCGACAAGGTGAAGTTCGTCGACATCACGCCGCTGCTGCCCAAGCTCAGCGAACTCAACCCCGCGTACCAGGCCGGCACGATCGGCCGGGACGTCTACTCCACTGCGGCGGACACCCCGACCATCGTGGTCCCGAACGTGCTGCTCGTCCGCAAGGACCTCGACGCCAACGTGGCCTGCGCCATCACCCGGACGGTCTTCGAGAAGAAGGACGCGCTGGCTCAGGCCAATCCCGCTGCCAAGGGCATCGCCCTGGACACCGCCCGCAGGACCGACCCGGTCGGTCTGCACCGGGGCGCGGCCAAGGCGTTGCAGGACCTCGGCGCGAGCTGACCGTCGGCGGCCGGGCCGGGCGCGTGACACCCGGCCCGGCCGCCCCGACCTCGGGAGAACCCCGTGCCGCTGTCCTCGCTGGCCCGCGTACGCCGGCACAACCGCCCGTCCGACCACACCGGCCGACTGTGGTCCGTGCGTACCCAGCTGCTCGCCCCGATCCTGATCGCCACCGCCGGCCTGCTCGTGCTGGGGGCCATCCAGACCGGTGACGCCCTGGCCGCCTCCACCGACGCCGAACGGGCCCGGGTGCTGGCCGGCACCGCCACCGCCACCGTCTCCCTGGTGCACGAGATGGAACGGGAACTCGGCGAGACGGCGGCGCTGCGCCAGCGCGGCGGGACCTCCGGCCGTCAGTTGGTCGACGCCCAGCGGCGCCGGGTCGACGAGGCCAGCGAGCGTTACCGGACCGCCAGTTCCGACGCCCGCCGCACCGCGCCGGACCTCGGCCGCGCCCTCGACGGCGTGACTGAGCACCTCGACCAGCTCGACGAGGCCCGACTCGCCGCGCTCACCACCGACAACGCCGACGGGATCTACGTGGCGCTTGTGGAGTCGCTGCTCGCCGTCGCCGACGCGCTGCCCGCTCAGCTACGTGACCCCGAACTGGCCAACCGCGCCCGGGAGGTGGCCGCCGTCGCGGCCCAGGAACACCTGGCGTCGCTGGAACGCGACCTGCTGCGGGCCGTCTTCGTTCGGGGTGAGCTGGCCAAGGGTGAACTCGTCAGGTTGGGCCGGCTACGCGGAGCCCAGGAACAGCGGCAGGCCGAGTTCTCCCGGATCGCCGGGGAACGCGCCGCCGACGCGTACACCCGGCTGCTCGCCGGTGGGGACGTCTCCACCGCGCGCCGGATGCGCGACAGCGCGCTGAACGCCGACACCGAGCCGGCCGCGCTCGCCGCCGACGGCGACGCCTGGTACGTCGCGCAGAGCGGCGCGATCCGCCGGTTCAACCTGCTCGGCCGGGAGCTCTCCGACGAACTCGACAGACGCGCCGCCGAGCTGGCCACCGACGCCCGTCAACGGGCACTCGTCACCGGCGGTTCCACGGCCACGCTGGCGCTCGTCTCGTTGGTCACCGCCGCGCTGCTGGCGGTACGCACCAGCCGCCGGCTACGCCGGCTGCGGGTCGCCGCGCTGACCATGGCCCATCGGGAGCTGCCCGAACGGATCACCGCCATCTCGGCCGGCGAGAGCGGTCCGGTCGAGGGCGCGGCCTCGCAGCTCACCGCGGGAATCAGCCGTGGACGCGACGAGATCGCCCAGGTGGCCGAGGCGTTCGACACCGTCAACCGGGCCGCGCTGCGCCTCGCCGGCCAGCAGGCCGAGCTGCGGATGGACGTGACCCGGATGGTCGAGGCGCTGGCCCGCCGGATCCGTACCCTGATCACCCGACAGTTGCGGCTGCTCGACGACTTCGAGCACGAGGAGACGGATCCGGACGCGCTGGCCCGGCTCTTCGCCCTCGACCACCTCGCCGCCCGGATGCGGCGTAACGGAGAGAACCTGCTGGTGCTCGCCGGCGGCGAGCCCGGACGATCGCAGGACGGTCCGCATCTGGTGGCCGACGTCGTACGCGGTGCCGCCTCCGAGATCGAACAGTACGCCCGGGTCGAGATCGACGTGCCCACCGCGGGCGTGCAGGGTTCGGCGGTGGGCAACCTGGTGCACCTGCTGGCCGAGCTGCTGGAGAACGCCACCTCATACTCCCCGCCGCACACACCCGTGCATGTGGACGGTCGACGTACCGTCGACGGGCTGACCCTGCGCGTACACGACCAGGGCATCGGCATCGGCGAAAGCCGGTTGGCCGAGATCAACGAGCGGCTGCGCGCTCCGGCCGCGTTGTCCAGTGCGGCAGCCGGCAGCATGGGCCTGCACGTGGTGGCGCACCTGGCCGCCCGGCACAGCATCCAGGTGCGGCTGCACAGCGCCGGCGCCGGCACGGTGGCCCAGGTGGACGTGCCGGAGGCGGTGCTGACCCGGATGGAGCAGCTCACCGGCCGCCCGACCACCGTCGGCCGTCCGGTCGCCCCGGCCGCCGGCGCCTGGTTCCGGCACCGGGGCGCTCCCGTGGTGGTCGGTGCCGGAGCAGACCAGTTCGACGTGCACCGGGCCCCGACGATGACGTTGCCGGTGGTGGGCAACGGCGCGGCGGCCTGGTCACCTCAGCAGCCCGGGCAACCGCACCACCGGCCGCCCGCACAACCCGTCGGTGCCGCACCGAACGGGCCACACCCGTCAGGCAACGGCACGTCGGCCTGGCGGCCCGGCACCGCCGGTCCCGAGGACGCCACAGCTGTCGGTCTGCCCCGGCGGGTACGCGGCGGCGGCCTTCAGTCCGAACTGCACGACGTGCCCCCGCCGCAGGCTGCGCCGGACCTGCTCGACCCCGAGGTGGTACGAGCCCGGCTGTCCGCTCTCTCCGCCGGGGTGGCCCACGCGACGCGACGTAACCAGCAGACGAACGGGAGACCCTGAATGATGCCCAATGGCAGCCCCGACCTCGACTGGCTCCTGGCGAACTTCGCCGAGCAGGTACCGGACGTGTCGCACGCCCTCGCCGTCTCCGGGGACGGGCTGCGGCTGGCGGCCTCGCCGCACCTCTCGACCGACCAGGCGGACCAGCTCGCCGCCGTGATCAGCGGCCTGGCCAGCCTGACCGTCGGTGCTGCCCGGCTGATGTCCGCCGGGCGGGTCCGACAGCAGATCGTCGACATGGACGGCGGCGTGATGCTGGTGATGGCGGTCGGTGATCGCGCCCTGCTCGGCGTACTGGCCGCCGCCGGATGTGACCTGGGTCAGGTCGGTTACGAGACCGCGACGCTGGTCCAGCGGGTAGCCGAGGCGCTCGAACCGGCGGCCCGGACCTGGGCCGACCACCATCCCGGTGGAGTGCCCGCATGAGCCGGCGACGGTGGGTGGCGATACTGCTGGCGGTCACGCTCGTCACCGGCTGCGCCGCCGAGCGCACCCCGGAGGCTCGACCGTGGCACGACGGGCGCATCTTCCTCGCCACCGGCAACACCACGGGCGTCTACTACCAACTGGGCGGCGGCTACGCCGACGTCATCAGCCGCCACCTGCCCGGCTACGAGGCTCGGGCCGAACCGACCGGGGCCTCCGGTGAGAACATCACCCGGCTGGTCGACGGCGACATGGAGATCGCTTTCAGCCTCGCCGACACGGCGGCGGACGCCAGTGCCGGCCGGGGGGCCTTCAACGGTCGGCCGCAGCCGATCCGGGCGCTGGCCCGGGTCTACAGCAACTACACCCACGTGATCGTCCGAGCTGACGCGCAGATCGCCGACCTCGCGGCACTGCGCGGCAGGCGGGTCTCCACCGGTTCGCCGAAGTCCGGCACCGACGTCATCGCCGGTCGGCTGCTCGCCGCCGCCGGCCTCGATCCGGAGCGGGACGTACGCCGGGCGCGGCTGTCGCTGCCGGAGACGGTTTCCCGGATGCGCAGCGGCACCCTCGACGCGATGTTCTTCTCCGGCGGGCTGCCCACGCCGGGCATCGCCGACCTGCTCACCGGCGCGCCGGACCGGTTCCGGCTGCTGCCGCTCGCCGACCTGATCGAACCGCTGACCGCGACACACGGCTCGGTCTACACCACCGCCGAGCTGCCCCGCGACGCCTACGACACCCCATCGGGCACCCCGACGGTGACGGTCGCCAACGTGATCCTGGTCAACGCGGAGATGCCCGACGACCTGGCGTACGACCTGACCCGCCTGCTCTTCACCTACCAGGCCGACCTGGCCCTGGCCCACCCCGAGGCGCGCAACTTCGACCGCGAGTCCGCCGCCACCACCGACCCCATCCCCCTGCACCCCGGCGCCGCCCGCTACTACCAGGGCGGCTGACCCCGGGCTCGACCCCGCTGAGGTGCGACCCTGATCAGTGGCACTCCTGATACTCGACACGCCGGTCCGAGGGCACCTGGAGTGCCACCCATCGCCGCCCACGACGCCTTGGGCGTGGCCTACCTGTAGAGCAGGCGGGCCATGCGGCGGGAGGCGATGAGCAGGCCGGCGGTCAGCACCACGAGCAGGTAGAGCACGTCGAGCGTCCAGCTCCAGCCGCCGGTGTCGACGGTCAGCGCACGGATCAGGTGCACCGCCCGGTAGAGCGGAGTCACCTCGACAAGCCACCGCAGCACCGCCGGGTACGCCTCGGCGGGCACGAAGGTGCCGGAGAACAGGAACAGCACGAACTGCGCCGAGCTCATCAGGTCGAAATCCTGCCAGCTCCGCATGAACGTGGAGATCGCCATGCCCACCGCGCCGAACGTGAAACCGACGAGCACCGCCGCCGGGAACGCGGTGAGCGCGCGGGCGGGTGTGGTCAGGTCCATCACCACCATCACCACGAGGAACGCGGCAGAGTACGCGCTGCCCCGCAGCATCGCCCAGGCCAGCTCGCCGAGGGCGATCTCGAACGGCTGCACCGGGGTGGCGATCACCCCGTCGTACAGCTTCATGTACTTCATCTTCCCGAAGAAGTTGAATGTGGTTTCGGCAAGCGCGCCGGTCATCGCCGACGAGGCGAGCATGGCCGGGGCGACGAAGGCCGCGTACGTGACCACCGCACCGCTGGGCAGCGTCAGGTCGCCGATCAACGCACCCACCCCGACGCCTATGGAGAGCAGGTAGAGCAGCGGTTCGACGAAACCGGAGACGAGCAGCAGCCAGTAGACCGACCTCAGGGCGGCGACGTTCCGCTCGGTGACCGACGCGGACCGCCGCGACGCGGCCGAGACGTCGACAAGCCGGGGCAGCACCAGAGTGACCATGACCCTCTCCTAGACGACGAGCCGGCGGGCGAAGACGCGGCGGGCGAGCAGCCATCCCCCGACCGCCCAGGCGGCCAGGTAACACAGGTGGCCGGCGACCGACCAGGACGGCGCGACGCCGAGCACCGCCGCCCGGCACAGGTCCACGGCGTGCCAGAGCGGTGTGACGTACGCAAGCCAGCGCAGTCCCAGCGGCAGCGACTCCACCGGGAAGAACACCCCGGCGAACAGGGTCATCGGGATCACCGCGAAGCGGAACAGCATGGCGAGCCAGCTGTCCGAGTCGACGGATGCCGCGTACGCGAAGGTGGGTGCGGCGACGGCCAGCGCGAGCAGCGCCACCACCGGCACCGCCAGCACCGCCCACGGCGAGCGCAGCGCTCCCAGCACCCCGGTCACCAGGAGGAACGCGATGACGGCGGTCAGCACCCGGAACAGGACGAACGCCAGGTGACCGGCGACGATGTCGCTGACCCGCAGCGGTGACGAGCGCTGCCCGAAGTAGATCTTCTGCCACTGGAGGTTGCCGAAGACCGGCCATGTCGACTCGGCGATCGCCACCTGCAACGCCGTCGACGCGAGCAGACCTCCGACGATCCACTCCAGGTACGAGACGCCACCGACGCCACCGTCGATGTACGCCCCGACGCCCACCCCGAACCCGATTACGGTGAGCGTCGGCAGCAGGAAGGACGAGAAGGCGCCGGCCCGCCAGGTGCGCCGGTAACCCACCAGGTGGTATTCGAGCACGCGCAGGGCCGGCACCCGCGGCAGGGCGGGTCGGGTCAGTTGGGTCATGGCAGCCCCCTTCGGTGGCCTGGCTCAGTCGACGAGGGTGCGGCCGGTGAGGTGCAGAAAGACGTCCTCCAGGCTGCTGCGCCGGACCAGCACGTTCGTCGGGTGCAGACCGAGCGCGGCGACCTCGGCGACTGTGGCGTCACCGTCGGGCACGTAGACCAGGATCCGGTCGGGCAGCACCTCGACCCGCTCCCCCAGGGCGTCCAGCTTGCCGGCGAACGCCTCCTGCGACTCGGCGGCGAACCGCAGCTCGACCACCTCGCGGGTGGCGTGCCGCTCGATGAGCGCGCGCGGTGACCCCTCGGCGACGATCCGGCCGCCGTCCATCACGACCAACCGGTCACAGAGCTGCTCGGCCTCGTCCATGTAGTGCGTGGTGAGCACCAGGGTGACGCCCTGCTGCTTGAGTCGGAACAACCGTTCCCAGACCAGGTGTCGGGCCTGCGGGTCGAGACCTGTGGTCGGCTCGTCGAGCAGCACGATGTCGGGCTCGTTGACAAGCGCGCGGGCGATTGTGAGTCGACGTTTCATGCCGCCGGAGAGCGGCTCGACCTTGCTGTCCGCCCGGTCGCTGAGCTGCACGAAGTCGAGCAGCTCGGTGGCCCGCGCCCGGGCCACCCGGCGTGGAATGCCGAAGTAGCGGGCGTACGTGGTGAGGTTTTCCCGGACGGTCAGCTCCGGGTCGAGGTTGTCGAGCTGTGGACACACGCCGAGACGAGCCCGGATGGCCGGACCGTCCCGCACCGGATCCATGCCCAGGATGCGCAGCTCCCCGCCGCTGGGCGGCGAGGTGCAGCCCACCATCCGCATGGTCGACGACTTGCCGGCACCGTTGGGCCCCAGGAAGCCGAACGCCTCGCCGGCGCTGACCTCCACGTCGATGCCGTCGACGGCGGTGAAGTCGCCGAACCGCTTCACCAGCCCCCGTGCCTGAATGAGTGGTCGCCCCGTGGTCACCCCCGGACCTTAGACACCCGGTCCGACACTTCCCACCCGATTACGGCGGCGGAACGGGGTCAGAGGTCCTGCGGAGTGGTGGCGACGCGGGCGGCAGCGACGAGGCGGTCGGTCTCGGCGAGGACCTCCGGGTCGTCGGTGGGGGTGCCCGGGTCGTAGTGGACCATCCAGGTCAGCCCGTCGCTACCGGACACCCGGCGACCGACGACCCGGCCGGATCCGCCGGGCACGGCGTGGCGCTGGGTGTACGCGACGGACCGGGTGACCCGGGTGCGTACCTGGTGCGGCAGGTCACCCGGATCGAGCAGCAGGTACCGCTCGGCCGGCAGCTCGGCGACCACCAGGTAGCCGTCCCGCTCGGCGACCTGTTCGCCCGGTGTCACTGTCAGTTCCCGACCCGACCAGACCGCCTTGACCACGTCGTGCCAGCCGATCCGGTGGCCCCGGCCCGGCAGCCAGAGCCCGAGGTTCGTGGCGACCACCACCCCGTCGCCCTCGCCGTTGCCGGCGGCAGCCCAGGCCAGCACCCGTTCGTCGCGCTCCAGCGGCGGTCGGTCGGCAGGTGGCAGCTTGGGCCGGCGGCGGAACAGTGGCATCCCTACAACCCTCCCGCCGCCTGCTCGCGCAGGGCACGGGCGTGCTGCTCCAGCGAGAGCAACTCACCGAAGGCGGCGAAGTACTCGTCCTTGTTGTTCACCGGATTGATCCGTTGGATCCGTGACTTCAACTCCCGGATGCGTGCGGTGACCGACCCCCACTGCAACCGGGCGATGGTGATCGAGACGTAGCGCGGATCCGGCTCGCTGTCGATCCGCAGCGGTTCCACGGCCAGCTCGCCGACCAGCGCCTGCGCGGCGAGATCCTCGCACGCGTCCCGTACCGCTTCGATCCAGACCGCGCCGCCGGCAGCCGACGCGGCCCCGCCGGCTGCGGCGACCGCCGCCCGCACGGCCACGTGCACCGGGTGCCGGTAGTCGGTCGCCTCGACCGCGTCGAACATCGGACCGGCCAGCACCGGCTCCTGGAGGGCCAGCTTCAGCGCCTCCCGCTCGACCATCGACTGTGGGCTGTCCACGCCCGGCTCGGTCCGGGCGGGCCGCGCGGCCGGGCCGTCCGTCGGACGTCCCGAGGCGGCGGTGGCCACCGCCCGCTGCACCGGTTCGATCTCCATGCCCAGGTCACCGGCGAGCTTACGGACGTACTCCGGCCGCTTCTCCCGGTCCTTGAGCTTCGCCACCAGGGGCGCGGCCCGTCGCATCGCCTCGACCCGACCGTCGACGGTGTCCAGGTCGTACCGGCTGATCACGTGGCGCAGTGCGAAGTCGACGAGCGGCTCGCGGCGGGCGACCAGGTCACGCACGGCCAGGTCGCCCTTTGCCAGACGCAGCTCGCACGGATCCATGTTGTCCGGGCTGACCGCGATGAAGGTACGCCCGACGAAGCGTTGGTCGTCCTCGAAGGCGCGCAGCGCGGCCTTCTGCCCGGCGGCGTCCCCGTCGAAGGTGAAGATGATCTCGCCAGCCACCGCGTCGGTGTCCAGCAGCAGCCGGCGCAGCACGCCGATGTGGTCGGTGCCGAACGCGGTGCCGCAGGTCGCCACGGCTGTCGGCACACCGGCCAGGTGGCAGGCCATCACGTCGGTGTAGCCCTCGACCACCACCACCCGGCCCTGCTTGGCGATCTCCCGTTTGGCCTGGTCGATGCCGTAGAGCACGTGGGACTTCTTGTAGATGGGCGTCTCGGGGGTGTTCAGGTACTTCGGACCGTCGTCGTCGGCGAAGAGCTTGCGCGCGCCGAAGCCGATGACGTCGCCGGTCAGGTCCCGGATCGGCCAGAGCAGCCGCCGGCGGAACCTGTCGATCAGGCTGCCTGAACGGGCCGGTCGGGACAGCCCCGCGGTGACCAGTTCGTCGTGACTGAAGCCACGTTGCCGCAGATGCTTGGTGAGCAGATCCCAGCCGTCGGGGGCGAAGCCGCAGCCGTACCGCTGCGCGGCGGCCCGGTCGAAGCCGCGCTCGGCCAGGAACTCCCGGGCGGTACGCGCCCCGGCGGTGGTGAGCTGGGCGGTGTAGAACTCGACGGCGGCGGCGTGCGCGGCGACCAGCCGCTGCCGCTGGCCCTGTTGCGGGCGGTTCGGCCGGGGTGTGGACCTGTCGTCCTCCACGTACCGCAGTTGCAGGCCGGCGCGGGCGGCGAGCCGCTCCACCGACTCGACGAAGCTGAGATGCTCCGCGTCCATCAGGAACTTGATCGCGTCGCCACCGGCGCCGCAGCCGAAGCAGTACCAGACGTTACGGGCGGGCGAGACGTTGAACGACGGGCTCTTCTCGTCGTGGAAGGGGCAGAGCCCCTTGAGGTTGCCGCCGCCGGCCGACTTGAGCGTCACCGTGTCGGAGATGATCTCGGCGATGGACGTCCGCTCGCGGACCAGCGCGATGTCCTCGTCCCGGATCCGCCCCGCCATGCCGCCACCTCCTCGGCCTACATCCTGCCCTGCCCGCCCGGGGCGCACGGAGGGGCCCCTCGGTGCCGGCTCGCACCGATCCACCCGCGTCGCGCCGGCGAGCCAGCCGGCACGACGCAGGGGCTGAGGGCCACCAGGTGGCGGTCAGCGGGGGCGGCGCCGCAGGTATCGGCGTACCGGCGGCGGATCCTCCTCCTCATACGATCGGGCGGCCCGTACCGCCTCGGCCAGCCCGTGCGGGCGGGTACGTGCCGGGGCGGCCAGCAGTGGATCGCGGGACATGTCCTTGACCAGGGCGACGGCCAGCCCGAGCATCACCACCACGAACGGCAACGCCACCATGATGGTGGCCTGTTGCAGCGCGTCCAGCCCGCCGACGAGCAGCAGCACCGCGGCGACCGCCCCGATCAGGATTCCCCAGCTGACCACTACCACCCGGTGCGGACGCAGCGCGCCCCGGGAGGTGAGCGAGCCGAGCACCAGCGAGGCGGAGTCGGCGCTGGTGACGAAGTACAGCGCGATGAGCACCATGGCCAGCACGCTTGTCAACGCCGCCAGCGGCAGCGCGTCGAGCAGACCGAACAGCGCCTGTTCACTGCTGGTGGAGGCGTCCGCCACCAGGTCACGTACCCCGGTGGCCTGCACGCGCAGCGCGCTGCCGCCCATGATCGCGAACCAGACGGCGCTGGCGCCGCTGGGCACCAGGAGCACCCCGATCAGGAAATGCCGCACGCTGCGACCCCGGGAGATCCGGGCGATGAAGGTGCCGACGAACGGTGCCCAGGAGATCCACCACGCCCAGTAGAAGATCGTCCAGCCGCCCAGCCAGGCCGGGTCGGAGAACGCCCCGGTCCGGGTGGACATGTAGACGAGGTTGCTGAGGTAGTCACCGATGGAGGCGGGCAGCACCTCAAGGGTGTAGATGGTCGGCCCGACCACGAAGACGAAGAGCATCAGCGCGACGGCGAGCACCACGTTCGTGGTGGAGAGCCACTTGATGCCCCGGTGCAGGCCGGTGAAGGCGGAGATGACGAAGGCCAACGTGAGCGCCCCGATCACCACCAGCTCCACAGCGGTGGTGTCCGGCACCCCGGCGACCAGGTCCAGGCCGGCGGCGACCTGGAGGGCGCCGAGCCCGAGGCTGGTGGCGGAGCCGAAGACGGTGGCGAAGACGGCGAGCAGGTCGATGACCTGACCGACGGGGCCGTCGGCGCGGTCGCCGATGAGCGGCCGGAACGCCGCCGAGATCCGGTTCTGCCGACCCCGGCGGAACGTCGAGTACGCCAGGGCCAGCGCCACCACCGCGTAGATCGCCCACGGGTGCAGCGTCCAGTGGAAGAGGGTGAACTGCATGGCCGCCGACGCCGCCTGCCCGGTCTGCGGCTCGACACCCGCCGCTGGTGGCGGTGTGGCGTAGTGCTGGATGGGCTCGGCGACGGCGAAGAAGACCAGGCCGATGCCCATGCCGGCGCTGAACATCATGGCGATCCAGGCGAGCGTGCTGAACTCCGGCTCGTCGTCGTCCTTGCCGAGCCGGATACGGCCGAACCGGGACAGCGCCAGCACCACCGCCAGCACCAGGAAGGCGTTGGCCGCCACCACGAAGAACCAGCCGAATGTGTCGATCACCCAGGCCAGACCCGATTCGCCGACGCTCGCCAGCGAGTCACGGGCCAGCACCCCCCAGAGCACCACGACGAGCACGCCACCGACGCCCAGGCCAAGCACGATCGGGTCGATCCTGCCGTCCTCACCGCCAGGTTCGGCGGTCTTCTCGTCCACCTGCTCGCTCATGGTCACCCCTGACCAGCCTCCCGTTCCGCTGCCGTCGGACTCGGCAGAATTCCGGCGAATCACACCCAGGGAATCGACTTTTGGCCGTTCATGGGCGTGTTGGGGTGCCACCTTGCCGGTTATCGGTCCGACGGTCAACCGAGCGGCACGGGCACGCGCGTTTCTTCGTCGGCCTCGACCTGGCGATTCCAGTCGGGTTTGGTGGCCCGCCAGCCCTCGTCGTCCAGGCCCTTGCGCCAGTAGCCGGAGATGGACAGCCACTCGCGGGGAACCGACCGCTCCACCCGCAGCAACCGGCGCAGTTGACGGACGAAGGACGCCTCACCGTGCACGAAGGCGTGCACCGTCCCGGCCGGGAAATCAAGCGCACGCACCGCGTCCACCAACGCCTCACCCACCGGGCGTACGCCCCGGTGCAGCCAGGTCAACCGCACCGCACCGGGGCTGGGCAGCGGCTGCTCGTCGGCCGGGCCGTCGACCTCGACGAAGACGTGGGCGGGCGCGCCGACGGGTAGCCGGGCCAGGGACGCGGCGATCGCCGGCAGGGCGCTCTCGTCACCGACAAGCAGGTGCCAGTCGGCCGCAGGGCTTGGCGCGTACGCCCCACCCGGACCGACGAACAGCACCTCGTCGCCGGGCCGCAACGCCGCCGCCCACGGGCCGGCCAGCCCCTCGTCGCCGTGGTGCACCACGTCGACTGTCAGTTCCCCGGCCGCCGCGTCCCAGGCGCGCACCGTGTACGCGCGCAGCCGGGGCCACTGCTCGCGCGGCAGGTCACGACGGATGGCGGCGAGATCGAGCGGGCGCGGCAGGTCGACCCCGGCGACCGGAAAAACCATCTTGATGTAGTGGTCGGTGAACTCGCCGACCGGCAGTCCGGCCAGTTCCTCCCCGCCGAGCACCAGCCGGACCACGTGCGGGGTGGGCCGCCAGGTGCGCTCGACCCGGGCGGAGGTGACCTTCTTCGAGCGATCCGTCATTCGGTTAGGCTAACCTCACTCGCGGTTCGCCGTCCGGCCCGGTATCCGGTGTCAGCCTCTGATCAGACGATCGTGCCAGGCCAGCGCGGCGGGATCGGTCAGCGAGGCCACCTGGTCGATCACCACCCGCAGTCGGGCATCGTCGTCGGCTGCGTCCCGCCACAGCGGGGCGAAAACCGGGTCGAGCGCTTCCGGTGCCCGCCCGGCCAGGGTCTCCACCAGCCCGGCCACGATCTCCCGCTGCCGCTGGTAGCGACCCTGCGCGCCGGGCCGACGCATCACGTAGCGCAGGGCGATGCCCTTGAGCAGCGCGCACCGGGCGCGCAACGGTCGGGGCACGATCAGGTCGGCCGCGTACCGTCGGTGTGGTCCCGGGCCGAACCGTTCGGTGGTGGCGGCGACTGCTGTCGCCACGAACCGGCCGGTCAGCACGCTCGTGGTGGCCTTCAGCGCGGCCTGGGCACGATGGCTGCCGTCGTAGCCGGCCAGCGGGGCGAGCACCGGGTCGGCGAGCAGGTCGGCAAGCGTCTCGTCGAGGTAGTCGGGCGACTCGGTCGAGTAGACGGCGGCGACGTCGGCGCAGAGCGCCGCCCGCTCGTCGGAGTCGGCGAGCAGCGGCTCCAGGGTGAGGTACCCGCCGTGGATGCCGTCCTCGACGTCGTGCACCGAGTACGCCACGTCGTCGGCCCAGTCCATCACCTGCGCCTCCAGGCACCGCCGCTCACCGGCCGGGGCGCCCTGCCGAAGCCAGGCGAAAGCAGGCAGGTCGTCGGCGTACACGCCGAACTTGCGCCGGCCGGGCTGGCGGGTCCACGGGTACTTGCCGACCGCGTCCAGCGAGACGCGGGTCAGGTTCAGCCCGGCGGACGTCCCGTCCGGGCCGTACACCTTGGCCTCCAGCCGGGTCAGTACGCGCAGCGTCTGGGCATTGCCCTCGAATCCGCCGCAGTCGGCGGCCAACTCGTCGAGTACGCCCTCGCCGTTGTGGCCGAACGGCGGGTGACCGAGGTCGTGGGCCAGTCCGGCGGTGTCCACCACGTCCGGATCACAGCCCAGCCGGGCACCCATCTCCCGGGCGACCTGGGCCACCTCCAGTGAGTGGGTCAGCCGGGTACGCAGGAAGTCGTCGGTGCCGGCCGTGTGTACCTGAGTCTTCGCGGCCAGCCGACGAAACGCCGCCGAGTGCAGCACCCGGGCCCGGTCCCGTTCGTACGGGGACCGGCCGTGCTCCGGATCCTTGACCGGCTCCGCCACCCGACGCGCCGCGTCCGACCCACCGGCCGCAGCGCTCAATCCCCACGCTGCCGCAGCACGCAGAACTCGTTGCCCTCCGGGTCGGCCAGCACCGTCCAGTCGTCGCCGTCCTGACCGATGTCGACGTGCCGGGCGCCCATGTCGACAAGTCGTTCCACCTCGGCCTCCCGGTCGGCCGGGCGCAGGTCGAGGTGGAGCCGGTTCTTGCCCTCCTTGACGCCGGTCACGGGCACGAAGACGATGCCGGGCAGCCGGTCCACGCTCTGCCGGATCTCCACCTCGTCCGGCCGCTCGTCGACCACCTGGTAGCCGAGCGCCTCGGCCCACCAGCGGGCCAGCCGGCCCGGGTCCCGGGCGTCGACGGTCAGGCTCTCCCACACACTTGTCATGCGGGCACCGCCACCGCGGCGTCGACAGACTCTGACAACTCGGCACGCGATCTCATCCGGCCACCCCTTCGCGAAAGACGGTCCATGGGCGAAGTCAGGTTACGCCCGGGGATCCGGTTCGGCGCGGTGGCGACGTGCCCACGGCGGGTCCACATCCTCCGATCAGACGAGAGTTGCCGCCCAATTGCCGACGGTAACGGGATCGCACTCATCGACGTCCACGGGTAGCGTCGCCATCGCGGAACGTCACTTGTTGAGGCGGAGACACGACCGGTGGGAGAGACACGCTCGTGAACGCGGAAACGATGATGGGTACCGAGCTGCGGGGGCTGCGCCGACGCCACCCCGAGGTCGCCGGCACGGTCCTCGCCGGCACCGACGGCCTGCTCATCTCCAGCGACCTGCCCACTACCGACGCCACCCACCTGGCCGCGCTGGCGGCGGCCAGCTTCGGCCTCGGCCACCGGATGGCGGCCACCGTACGACAGGGCGAGTTCCACGAGTCCGTGGTGCACACCGCCGCCGGCTGCGTGGTCACCTACCCGGCAGGTCGGGACGCACTGCTCACCCTGGTCGCCGAGCCGGGCGCGGATCTGGCGGCGCTCCGCGAGGAGGCCCGTGGAGTGGTCCGGCGCACCGGACCGGCCCTTGCCGCCTGCCGCCGCCCGACCCTGCTGCCCCACCAGGCGGATCCGCACGCCCCGCTGGCGGTACGCACGCCGATGGCCTCGATGCCGAACGAACGCCCCCGCCGCGACCCGTCCATCACCTGGCGCCGCCCCCCGATCTGACCGCCCCACCGCCCGGCCGTGCGACAACGTCGGGGATGTTGCGCACCAGCCGGCGGCTGGACACCGCAACATCCCCGAGTTGCTGCCTCGCGGCACCATCGCACGTCGGTGCGGTCAGCGGCTGTCCGAGCCGGTGGTGACCACTGCCGCCCGGCCGGCCTCCAAACGGGCCACCGGCACCCGGAACGGCGAGCAGGAGACGTAGTCCAGCCCGACCGCGTGGAAGAAGTGCACCGAGTCGGGGTCACCGCCGTGCTCGCCGCACACCCCGAGCTTGAGCCCCGGGCGGGCCGCCCGCCCCTCCTCGGCGGCGATCCGCACCAGCCGGCCGATGCCGTCGGCGTCGATGGACTCGAAGGGCGAGATGCCGAAGATGCCCAGTTCCAGGTAGCGCCAGAAGAACGCGCCCTCCACGTCGTCGCGGGAGAAGCCCCACCCCATCTGGGTCAGGTCGTTGGTGCCGAACGAGAAGAACTCGGCGGCCTCGGCGATCTGCCCGGCGGTCAACGCCGCCCGGGGCACCTCGATCATGGTGCCGATCAGCACGTTGACGTCGCTGCCGCCGACCACCTCGGCGATGATCCGCTCGGCTTCGGCGCGTACGGTCTCCAACTCCTGGACCGCACCGACAAGCGGGACCATGATCTCCGGGCAGGGCCGAACCCCCAGGCGGGTGCACTCCACCGCCGCTTCGGTGATCGCCCGGACCTGCATCGCGAAGAGGCCGGGGATGACCAGACCCAGGCGTACGCCGCGCAGCCCGAGCATCGGGTTCTCCTCGTGCATCCGGCGTACGGCCGCGAGCAGCGCCTCCTCCTTGGCGACGTCCTCACCGCGCTCCTGGGAGACCGCCACGTTCACCGCGAGCTGCTCCAGCGGCGGCAGGAACTCGTGCAGCGGCGGGTCGATCAACCGGACGGTGACCGGCTGCCCGTCCATCTCCCGGAAGATCTCCACGAAGTCGGCCCGCTGCAACGGCAGCAGCGCCGCCAGCGCGTCCTCCCGCTCGGCCGGGTCGCGGGCCAGGATCAGCCGTTCCACCAGCTCACGCCGGTCACCGAGGAACATGTGCTCGGTGCGACAGAGTCCGATTCCCTCGGCGCCGAACCGCCGGGCCCGGGCCGCGTCGGCGCCGGTGTCGGCGTTGGTACGCACCGCCAGGCGGCGACTGGCGTCGGCGTGCGACATGATCCGGTGTACGGCACTGACCAGCGCGTTGTCGCTGGTGTCCGGGTCGACCTCGCCCTCGAAGTAGCGCACCACCTCCGACGGGCTGACCGGCACCTCACCCAGGTAGACCTTGCCGGTGGTGCCGTCGATGGAGACCACGTCGCCCTCGGTGACCGTCCGCCCGGCCACGACGAACCGTCGCTTCGGCACGTCGATGTCCAGCTCGTCGGCACCGGACACGCAGGTCTTGCCCATGCCCCGGGCCACCACCGCGGCGTGGCTGGTCTTTCCGCCCCGCGAGGTGAGAATGCCCCGGGCCGCGATCATGCCGTTCAGGTCGTCCGGGTTGGTCTCCCGACGGACCAGGATGACGGCCTCGCCCTCAGCGGCCAGTTCGACGGCGCGGGCCGAGGTGAAGACCACCTTGCCGACCGCCGCACCCGGTGACGCACCGATCCCGGTCGCGACCGGCTCGAACTCGTGGTCGAGCTGAAAGCGCGGGAACATCAGCTGGGCCAGTTGCGCGCCGTTGACCCGGTGCAGCGCCTCGTCGATGTCGATCAGGCCCTCGTCGACCAACTGGCCGGCGATGACGAACGCGGCGGCGGCGGTGCGCTTGCCGACCCGGGTCTGGAGCATCCACAGCTTGCCGCGCTCGATTGTGAACTCGATGTCGCACAGGTCCCGGTAGTGCCGCTCCAGCCGGGCCATGTAGTCGAGCAGTTCGTCGTAGGAGTCCTTGTCGATCCGCTCCAGCTCCTGCAAGGGCACGGTGTTACGGATGCCGGCGACGACGTCCTCGCCCTGCGCGTTGGCCAGGTAGTCGCCGTAGATGCCCTGGGCGCCGCTGGCCGGGTCGCGGGTGAAGGCGACGCCGGTGCCGGAGTCGGGGCCGAGGTTGCCGAAGACCATCGCCACCACGTTGACGGCGGTACCCAGGTCGGCCGGGATGCGCTCCTGCCGGCGGTAGACCACCGCCCGCTCGGCGTTCCACGAGTCGAACACCGCGCGTACCGCCAGGTCGAGCTGCTCGCGCGGTTCCTGCGGGAACTCCCGTCCGGTGTGCTTGCTGAAGATCTTCTTGTACGTGTCGACGAGCCCGCGCAGGTCGTCCGCGTCCAGGTCCAGGTCGAGGTCGGTGCCCTTGGCGCGTTTGGCCTCGTCGAGCGCGTGCTCGAACTCCTCACCCGGCACGTCGCAGACCGTCTTGCCGAACATCTGGATCAGTCGCCGGTAAGAGTCCCAGGCGAACCGGTCCGCTCCACCGGAGGCGCCCTGGTCGGTGGCGGCACCGGCCTGCCGGGCCAGCCCTTCGACGCTGCGGTCGTTGAGCCCGACGTTGAGCACGGTCTCCATCATTCCGGGCATCGAGAACTTCGCCCCGGAGCGCACGGAGACCAGCAGCGGGTCGTCCGGGTCGCCGAGACGCCGGCCCATCTCGCGCTCCAGCGCCGCCAGGTGGGCGGCGATCTGCTCGGCCAGCCCGGCCGGTTCCGCACCCGTGTCGAGGTACGCCCGGCACGCCTCGGTGGTGATGGTGAAGCCGGGCGGCACCGGCAGGCCGAGATTCGTCATCTCGGCCAGGTTCGCTCCCTTGCCGCCGAGGAGGTCCTTGAGCTCCTTGTTGCCCTCGGCGAAGTCGTAGACGTACTTGTGCTCAACCGTCTCTTGCGCTGTCACCAGAGCCTCCCACGCGCCCGGATTGACACTTAACGAAGGTTCAGTTTTTTGATACCCCGGATCCATGGACTGGTAATCCGGGGAGTCGTGCCGATCGGTGGGCGAAGGCTAAGCGACCGAAGCGCAGCCCGGGAGCGTTCGGTGACAATAGGCACAGCAATCACGACTGTCCGAGTTCAGGACGGTTTTTGGGAACGATTCCACGCGCACATTCACGCAATTGCCGGCCTCCCCGTACGCTTGACGGCACCCTCTGTGACCACCTGGCCCATTGCCACAACCGCCGCGAATACACCCCCTCGGGAGTCCTCGTGTCCGCCGCCCCACCCGACAGCGCACCGGAACCACTCGACCCGCCCCGCTCCGGCGAGCCTGCCGAGCTGTCCGAGGTGACGTCCGCCCCGGCGACCGGCTACGCCGCTGCCGACCACATCGCCGCAGGCGACGGGACGTCCGCGCGAGCTGACGCCGAAACCGCCGCGCCGGCGGACGACGCGGTTCAGGCCGCCGGGCGTACCGCCGGAGAGCTGGCCAGGGCGGCGGAGCGGGAGGCGGCGGCGCTGCTCGCACCGCCGGCACCTACCCGACTGGGTGATGTGGTGCCCGCGCCGGAACGGGTCGAGCCGGACGCCGCGGCCGACTACCTGCTCGCCGCCGACGCGGTGATCCGGGTCAGCGCCGAGCCGGCTGCCGTGGCCGTCGCCGGGCACCTCGCCGCGCTGCTGCGCCCGGCGACCGGATACCCGCTGCCGGTGACCGACACCGCCACGCCCGTCCCCGCCGGCGGCATCGCTCTCGACCTGACCGGCGAGGCCGCACTGGGCGCGGAGGGCTACCGGCTCGACATCACCACCGACGGCGTACGCATCGCCGCCGGCACCGCCGCCGGCCTCCTGCACGGGGTACAGACGCTGCGGCAGTTGCTGCCGGCAGCCGTCGAGAGCGCCACCCCGGTCGCCACCCGCTGGGTGCTGCCCGGCGGGTCGATCCTCGACCGTCCCCGCTACCCGCACCGGGGCGCGATGCTCGACGTGGCCCGGCACTTCTTCGGCGTCACCGACGTGCTGCGGGTGATCGATCATCTGGCCCGCTACAAGCTCAACCGGCTGCACCTGCACCTCACCGACGACCAGGGCTGGCGCATCGCGATCGACTCGTGGCCCCGGTTGGCCACGGTCGGCGGGGCCGGCGCGGTCGGCGACGCGCCCGGCGGGTACTACACCCGCGCCGACTACCAGCGGATCGTGGCGTACGCCGCCGACCGGCACATCACCGTGATCCCCGAGGTCGACCTGCCCGGCCACACGAACGCCGCGCTTGTCGCCTATCCGGAACTGGCACCGGAGCGGGTGGCCCCGCCGCCGTACACCGGCACCGAGGTCGGCTTCAGCTACGTCGACCCGGCCAACCAACGCACCTACGACTTCGTCACCGACGTGCTCGGCGAGATCGCCGCGCTCACCCCCGGTCGGTGGCTGCACATCGGCGGCGACGAGGCGTTCAAGGTGCCCGGCGAGGTGTACGCCGGGTTCGTCGAACGGGTGCAGCGCATCGTCGCCGGGCTGGACCGGGACGTGATCGGCTGGCACCAGATCGCCCCCGCCGCCCACGTCGACCGGCGGGTCCTCCAGTGGTGGGGCACGACCGGCGAGGACCCGGTGACCGCCGAGGCGGTACGCCGGGGGGCCCGGCTGATCCTCTCCCCCGGCAACCACGCCTACCTGGACATGAAGTACGCCCCGGACACCCCTATCGGGCACGACTGGGCCGGCCTGATCGACGTACGCCGGGCGTACGACTGGGATCCGGCCGGCCACCTGGCTGACGTACCGGCCGAGGCGGTGCTCGGTGTCGAGGCGCCGCTGTGGACCGAGTCGGTGACCACCCTCGCCGAGATCGAGTTCATGCTGTTCCCCCGGCTGCCCGCCATCGCCGAGCTGGGCTGGTCACCCCGGTCGACGCACGACTGGGTCTCGTTCCGGGAGCGAGTGGCGGGGCACGGCACACGCTGGGACACCGCCGGCATCGCGTACCACCGCTCTGCCGAGCTGCCCTGGCCAGCGACGACGACGCCGGTCCCCGCGCCGCGCAAGCCGTCGGTCAGTCGCCCCGGCGATGCCAACTCCCGCCCCGCATAGGCCCTCGGCCAGCGCCACCGTACGGTGGCGGCCGTCGTGTCCGGCACGCACCGATTGCCGCGTGACATCAATCGGTGGGTCGTTCAAGCCGATCGCGATGTATGCCGGAATCGTCCCGGAGCGGCGTGTCAGGACGCGCTCCTGACCCTTCGTGGCGGTCGGCAGAGCCCACGCCGATGGCACGGCCGGCACCGCTGCGCGGAACACCGGTGGGGACAATCGTGCACAACGTGGCCGAATATCCGATTCGTCGGTGGCCGGGGTCACGCCTGCGGTGGAATCGCGGGCCCGGCCCGGTGGTTATACATGGCGTAACCGCGAGCGCCTCCCCGGCGCCGCCCCCGGCCCCGGTCGGAATGACCCCCCACCGCCGGGCGTTACACCCTCCGGTACACCGCCGAAGCCATCCGCCCTCCCCCACGCGAGGGCCCCCCGGAATGGCCCCGGCCCACCCGGCGTTACACCCGGACCCGGCACCGAACGCCGGACCAGCGCGTAGCACGTCTCCCCTTTCCGCACGGCCCACCCGCACCCCCGCGGGCCGCAGCCGCGCACACCCCCGACCGAAAGGTGCGACATCATGGCTACCACCATCCTGCGCAAGACCGCCCTGACCATCGCCGCAGCCGCCGCCACCGCCGGTGGCATCGCCGGCCCCGCCATCGCCGCCCAGGCCACCCCCGGCGTCCAGGCCAGCAGCGCGGTCGCCGACCGCAAGCCCGGCGGCGAACGCGAACTCGGCGTCCGCTACGAAGCCCAGCCCAACTTCTACTACTGCGGCCCCGCCGCCGCCCGCAACGCCCTGAGCGTGCAGGGCAAGAACATCGACGTCGACACCATGGCCAAGCAAATGCGCACCACCGAGGCCGGCACCAACTCCATCAACGACATCACCCCCGTCCTGAACAAGGAGACCGGCAAGGACGTCTACAAGTCGGTCGAGATCGCCGGCGCCAAGGCTGACGACAAGCAGACCGACAAGCTGCGCGACGACATCATCCGCACCATCGACGACGGCCGCGCCGTGGTCGCCAACATCGCCGGCACCGCCACCGACACCGACGGCACCCCCCACAGCTTCGAAGGCGGCCACTACATCAGCGTCGTCGGCTACCGCGACAACGGAGACACCGTCACCATCGCCGACTCCGCCAACCCCGCCCAGGCCTCCTACCGGATGAACATCGACACCCTCGCCGACTGGATCGCCACCCGCGGCTACGCCACCTCCTGACCCACCAAAACACCACCACGAAGGGCCGACCCCACCAGGGGTCGGCCCTTCGCCGTCCCCACCCCCGCACCCCGGCGCACCGCAGTGGCCGTGAAGGTCAGTGGGTGGTCGGGGCAGAAGCACCCAACCCGACCATCTCGCCGACCACAAGTGCAAGATCGACGAGCCCGGGCCCGCCCCGGGGGATGCGACAGCATCGGGGATGTTGCTGCCTCAAGCCACGGGCCAGGCAGCAACATCCCCGAAGTTGCTGCCCCCGGCCGGGGTGCCCACCCCCACGCGGTGCGCGTGACGGGTCAGGCCACCGGGGTCAGGAACTCTCCGCGAAGTTGCAGACGGCATTGCGGCCCGGACGGCATTGCGGCCCGGCGGACGGCATTGCGGCCCGGCGGACGGCACCGAGGGGGCGTTCGGCGGGTCAGCCGCCGGAGTCGTCCAACTCGGCGCCCTCGGGGACGGTGTCGTCGTCGCGGCTGGCCAGCCAGCCGTCGGGCAGGAAGACCTTGCCCGGTGAGTTGGTGCGACCGCGCGGCTGACCCAGCGTCTCCACCGGGAACGGTACCGCCGGATCGAGCTTGCCCAGCAGGTCGTCCAGCTGGGCCAGGCTGTCGATCATCGCCAGGGAGCGGCGCAGCTCGCTGCCGATCGGGAAGCCCTTGAGGTACCAGGCGACGTGCTTGCGGAAGTCGGTGCAGCCGTCCCGTTCACCACGAGCCGGGTTGCGGGCCCCGGCGGTGAACTGCTCGACAAGCAACTCGGCGTGCCGGCGCATGGTCACCGCCACCTCGCCGAGGGTGGGCAGCCGCCGCTGCGGCGAGCCGTTGAACGCCGCTTCCAGGTCGGCGAAGAGCCAGGGCCGCCCCAGGCAGCCCCGGCCGATGACCACGCCGTCCACCCCGGTGTGCGCCACCATCCGCAGCGCGTCGTCGGCCTCCCAGATGTCGCCGTTGCCGAGCACCGGCACGTCGAGGGCCTGCTTGAGGGTGCCGATGGCATCCCAGTCCGCCGTGCCCGAGTATCGCTGGGCGGCCGTACGCCCGTGCAGGGCGACCGCGGCGACGCCGGCCTCCTGGGCGGCGAGCCCCGCCTCGACGTACGTCAGGTGGTCGTCGTCGATGCCCTTGCGCATCTTCACGGTGACCGGCACCCCGGCGGGTGACGCGGCGTCCACCGCGGCCCGCACCAGGCGGGCGAAGAGCCGTCGCCGCCAGGGCAGCGCCGCACCGCCGCCGCGACGGGTCACCTTCGGCACCGGGCAGCCGAAGTTGAGGTCGATGTGATCGGCGAGATCCCGTTCAACCACGATCCGCACGGCGGCGGCGGTGGTCTCCGGGTCGGTGCCGTAGAGCTGGAGGCTACGCGGGCGCTCGTCCGCGCCGAACGCGATCATGCGCAGCGTCTTCGGGTTCCGCTCGACCAGGGCGACCGTCGTGATCATCTCGCAGACGTAGATCCCGCCGCCCTGCTCCCGGCAGAGCTGCCGGAAGCCGACGTTCGTGATGCCGGCCATCGGGGCGAGCACCACCGGCGGCCACACCTGGTGCGGCCCGATGCGCAGCGGCGGCAGCTCGGTCGCGGAACGGAGGGCGGTTTCCACAGTTCAAGGGTACGGGGCTCGCCGTCAGCGCCGCCGCCACGGCCACCGGCGGCCACCCCCACCGGACGCCTGCCGGACCAGCGCCTCCGCCGCCCGCAGCTTCTGCTGGATCTCCGTCCCGCCCACATCCAGCATGTCGGTCAGCAGGATGCCCTGCTTCACCACCAACCGGGCACGCTCGACGTCGCCGATGGCCACCAGCGCGTGCGCGTAGATCGAGTACGTGTTGGCCAGCTCCCAGATGGTGATCGGCTGATGCGGGTCGAGCGCCTTCAGACGCAGCTCCGTCGCCCGGGAGCCGGCCAGCGCCGCCTCCTGCGCGTCGCTCGCGGCGCCCTGCTGCTGGTGACGGTGCATCAGGGCGTTGGCGTGGTTGTGGTAGGCGGTGGCCATCGCCTCGCGGGTGCGCGGCCCCGCGCCGGGCGGCGGGCCGGCGGTGTACAGCCCGATCTCGATCGCCTTCTCCAGCAACTGCAGCCGGGCACCGGGGCTGCCGGCCACGAACGCCGACTCGCCGGAGTCCACAAACGCGGTGATGAGCTCGCCCAGCGCCTCGTCCCGGCGCGGGTGGGTCGGATCCGGATGCTCTGCCTTCACCGCCTGATGGATCTCCGCGAACAGCACGATGGCCTCGTGGCCCGCCTCTTTCGCCCGTTCGTGGCGGCCCATGGCGGCCAACACCATGCTGTGCCGCCACAGCGCCCGGGCCAGCTGACGTTTATCGTTCCGGTCGACCTGGCCGCCCGCGACGGCCTGCCGGTACGCCTCGATGACCCGCAGCCAGAGCGCGTCCGCCTGCTGCCAGAGCGCCGGCTGGGTGGAGTACTCCCGTGCCCGTTCGAAGATCTCCTCACGCGCTTCCGGTTCCACGTCGTCGGCCCTCCGTCGTCTCCGTGCGGATCCGCCCGCCCTGGAGACATCATTGGCCATGGATGCCAGTCGGCGTGCCCGGCCCGGGCCTGCCGAATGGACCGGCACGCCCGGGCGGGGCCGAGGGATCAGCAGCCGGGCAGGTGGTCGATCAGGTAACGCTCGACCTGGCCGAGGGCGATCCGCTCCTGGGTCATGGTGTCCCGGTTCCGCACCGTCACCGCGTCGTCGTCGAGCGTGTCGAAGTCGACGGTGACGCAGAACGGCGTGCCGATCTCATCCTGCCGGCGGTAGCGGCGGCCGATCGCCTGCGAGTCGTCGAACTCGACCACCCAACGCTTGCGCAGGTCGGCCGCGAGCTGCTTGGCCTTCGGGGAGAGCGCCTCGTTGCGCGACAGCGGCAGCACCGCCACCTTCACCGGGGCCAGTCGGGGGTCGAAGCGCATCACGGTGCGCTTGTCGACGCCACCCTTGGTGTTCGGTGCCTCGTCCTCGTCGTACGCCTCAAGCAGGAAGGCCAGCACCGCGCGGGTGAGACCGGCAGCCGGCTCGATCACGTACGGAATCCACCGCTCGCCCTTGGTCTGGTCGAAGTACGACAGGTCGACGCCGGAGTGCTTGCTGTGCGTGGCCAGGTCGAAGTCGGTGCGGTTGGCGATGCCCTCCAACTCGGCGAACTCGGTGCCGCCGAACTGGAACCGGTACTCGATGTCGACGGTGCGCTTCGAGTAGTGCGAGAGCTTCTCCTTGGGGTGCTCGTAGAAGCGCAGGTTGTCCTCGGAGAGACCAAGGTCGAGGTACCAGTTCCAGCGCTCGGCGAGCCAGTACTCGTGCCACTGCTCGTCGGTGCCCGGCTCGACGAAGAACTCCATCTCCATCTGCTCGAACTCGCGCGTACGGAAGATGAAGTTGCCGGGGGTGATCTCGTTGCGGAACGACTTGCCGGTCTGCGCGATGCCGAACGGCGGCTTCTTGCGGGCGACCGTCTCCACGTTGCGGTAGTTGACGAAGATGCCCTGGGCGGTCTCCGGCCGCAGGTAGTGCATACCCTCGTCGCTCTCCACCGGGCCGAGGTAGGTCTTCATCAGGCCGTTGAACATCCGCGGCTCGGTGAAGGTGCCCTTGTTGCCGCAGTTGGGGCAGTTCAGCTCGGCCAGCGAGGTCGGCGGGCGGCCGTGCTTGGCCTCGTACGCCTCCTCAAGATGGTCGGCGCGGAACCGCTTGTGGCAGGACTGACACTCGGTAAGCGGGTCGACGAATGCCTCCAGGTGCCCGGAGGCGGCCCACACGTCCCGGGCGAGGATCACCGCGGAGTCCAGGCCCACCACGTCGTCGCGCTGCTGGACCATCGTCTTCCACCACTGCCGGCGGACGTTCTCCTTGAGTTCCACGCCGAGCGGACCGTAGTCCCACGCCGACCGGGTGCCCCCGTAGATCTCGCTGGAGGGGAAGACGAAGCCTCGGCGCTTGGCGAGGCTGACGACGGCGTCGATACGGTCGGCTGGCATTTTTCCTCCTACGCCGACTGGCGGTCGGCGGGGACGTGACGGTCGGCGGGGACGGTTCGGGACCACGGTACGACCGGCTCGGTCCCGAACCCAGCACATTACCTGCGGCCGGTCAGTTGACTCCGCAGACCTCCATGCCACCGGTCTGCGGATCCTGTGCCAGTACGACCTGCTGGCGCTCCTGGCCACCACCGCTGTAGGTCACCTCCACCGGCACGGTCAGCGTGGTGGTGTCCACCTCACCGACCCGGTAGGAGGAGATCTGCGGCTCAGCGGCGGAGCGCCGTTCGAACTCCTGCCGGGACTCGCGTCGCCGGGCGTCCTCGCAGAGCTGGTCGTACGCCCGGCCGTAGTCGCCGTCGGAGAGAGCGCGGTAGTAGTCGCCGGAGACCGTGCGGCCCTGCTCCTCGATCGCCTGCACCCCACTGACCAGCAGCCCGACCACTGCGGTGCCGCCACCACCGCAACAGAGCAGCAGGGCCAGCGCACCCGCGCCGAGGCCGAGCCAGAGCCGAGACCGGCCACCCTCGGTCGGTGGCGCCGCGAACGGCGGCGCCACCCCGGGTCCGGGCGGCGGCACCGGCGCTCCCGACTCCGGGCCGGGCGGGGACGGTACGGGCGGCAGTTGGCCCCCGGGCGGGGTACCGGGTGGGAACTGACCCCCGGGCGGCGCGGTGGGCTGGAGCTGACCCGCCGACGGCGAGCCGGGCGGCATCAGCACGGGCGGCTGTTGCCCTCCCGGCGCGGCGTCGGTGCCGGAGGACTGCCCTTCGGTGTCGGCCGACGGTCCGGCGGTGCCGGACGGCAGCCCCTCAGGGTTGGCCGGCGAGGTCGGGCCGGTGGACGGTGACCCCGCGGCGCCGACGGCCGGTGCGGGGCCGGTGCCATCGGTAGGTGGCGGGCCGGATGCGGCCGGCGGCGCGCCGCGTTCGCCGGGGACCTGAGGTCCCTGCTGGCCGGGCAGCGAGGGATCTGGTGGTGGGGCTGCCGGTCCGGGAGCGGTCATGGAAGCCAGCGTAGTGCCCGACGACTCAGCGGTAAGGACCCGCAGCCCGGTCGCTGGCGACGGTGACCACGTCACCGCCGGGCGCGGCGGTCGCCAACGGCTCGTACGCGGACGGCTCGTCGAGGCTCTCGGCGAGCAGCGGCACTGCGGTGATCTTCACGTCGAACCCGCCGAGGGCGCGGCGGTAGGTGCCCACCGACTCCCATTCGGTGACCAGGCACCAGTGACGGGGGTCGTCCAGCGCCCGGACCAACTGTCCGCGCTGGTAGCCGGGGCGGGCAGCGAGCGCGGCGAGGGCCGCGTGGGCCCGGGCGGTGAACGCCTCCGCGACGTCCTCGTCGACCACGAACCGGTTGGTCACCAGCACCGACGCCTCCTCCTCGTAGAGTCTGTGGGATGCAGCGTACGCAGCCTGGGATCGCCGCCCGACTGGCCCGGACCAACCCGACGACGGTGTTCCTGGTCACCCTCCTCCTCGCGCTCGTCGCGTTCTTCGCCCCGGGCGTGATCGGCGGGCTGTTCACGCTGCTGCTGGCCGGTGCGCTGGCGACCCTGCTGGTGACCACCTGGTCGGTGCAGACGCCACAGACCCGGGCGATTCGACTGATCGTGCTGACGCTGCTGGTTACCGCCGCCCTGGTGAAGCTGCTCTGACATGCAATCATGCGTTTTTGACAATCATTGTCGTTGTCGCGGAGAGTCGTTGACATGACCTTCCGCCCCGCCCCGCGCGCCCTGGCCACCGCCACGGCCGCCCTGCTCGCCCTGACCGGCGTCACCGCCTGCTCGAACGACGACAGTCCGGCCGGCGCCGACCCGCAGCGGGTCGACGTGGTGGCCGGTTTCTACCCGTTGCAGTTCCTCGCCGAGCGGATCGGCGGCGACGCCGTGGCCGTGACGAACCTGGCCCGCCCCGGTGCCGAGCCGCACGACCTGGAGCTGAACCCGGGCCAGGTGGGCCAGATCAGCGAGGCGGAACTGGTCCTCTTCCTGCACGGCTTCCAGCCCGCCGTGGACGAGGCGGTCGAACAGCAAGCCGGTGACCGCGCCTTCGACGTGGCGACCGTGGAGCCGCTGCTGGACGCCACCGCCGGTGGTCACGATCACAGCCACGAAGGCGAGGAGGACGAGCACGGCCACGAGGACGAGGAGCACGCCGAGGAGGAGCAGCACGCCGAGGAGGCGTCCGACGGCGCCAAGGACCCGCACGTCTGGCTCGACCCGACCCGGCTGGCCACCATCGGCGACAAGCTCGCCGAACGGCTCGGCACGGTCGACCCGGACCGGGCCGGCGAGTACACCCAGCGGGCCGCCACCCTGCGTACCGAGCTGGAACAGCTCGACACGGAGTTCGCCGAAGGGCTGAAGACCTGCCAGCGCCGGGAGATCGTGGTCAGCCACACCGCTTTCGGCTACCTGACGCAGAAGTACCAGCTGGAGCAGATCGGCATCAGCGGGCTCACCCCGGAGGACGAGCCGTCCCCGCAGCGCCTGGCGGCGGTGGCCGAGGAGGCCCGGGAGCACCAGGCCACCACGATCTTCTTCGAGACCCTTGTCAGCCCGAAGGTGGCCGAGACCATCGCCCGGGAGGTCGGTGCCCAGACCGCGGTGCTGGATCCGATCGAGGGCCTGTCAGCCGAGGGCGACGGGGACTACCTTTCGGTGATGCGTACCAACCTGCAGACCCTGAGGACGGCGTTGAGCTGCTCGTGACACCTGACGTCATCACCGTCACGCACGGGGTGGTCGGCTACGACGGCCGCCCCGTGCTTCGTGACGTCTCGCTGACCGTGACCGCCGGTGAGGTCGTCGCGGTCCTCGGTGCCAACGGCTCCGGCAAATCCACCCTGATCCGCGCGATCCTCGGGCTGGTTCCGCTGAGCGCCGGCACCGTGACCCTCTTCGGCCGGCCGGTACGCCGGTTCCGGCAGTGGCACCGCGTCGGCTACGTCCCCCAGCGCCTCGGTGCCGGCAGCGGCGTACCGGCCACCGTCGCCGAGGTGGTCGCCGCCGGACGGCTGGCCCGTCGGGGAATCCTGCGCCCACCCGGGCGCACCGACCGGGAGGCCGTCGCCGAGGCGCTGCACGCCGTCGGCCTGGCCGACCGGGCGAAGGATCCGGTCAGCACCCTCTCCGGGGGCCAGCAGCAGCGCACACTCATCGCCAGGGCGCTGGCCGGGCGACCGGAACTGCTGATCCTCGACGAGCCGACGGCCGGCGTGGACGCGGCCAGCCAGGAGGCGTTCGCCGGGGCGCTGCGCGATTTCACCGTCGGCGGGGGCACCGTACTGCTCGTCGCCCACGAACTGGGTCCGCTGCGCCCGGTGATCGGCCGGGCAATCGTCGTACACCAGGGGTTCGTGGTGCACGACGGCGCCGTGCCGGAGCCGGCCGGGCACCACGCGGCACCGGACCACGACCACGTGCATCCGCACGGTCCCGAGGAGCCCGCCGGGCTGTGGAGCGCACCATGAGCCTCTTCCAGTACGAGTACATGCAGCTTGCGCTGGTCAGCGCTCTGATCATCGGGCTCACCGCGCCCGCGCTCGGCATCTACCTGGTGCAGCGACGGCTGGCGCTGATCGGGGACGGCATCGGGCACGTCGCGTTGACCGGGGTCGGTGCCGGCCTGCTGTTCCAGACCTCCCCTGTGATCATGGCGGTGATCGCGGCCACCATCGGCGCGGTCGTCATCGAGCTGATCCGGGAACGCGGCCGTACCTCCGGCGACCTGGCTCTCGCGCTGCTCTTCTACGGCGGCATCGCCGGCGGGGTGGTGCTTGTCGGGCTCTCCGACAGCACCAGCTCCAACCTCAACGCGTACCTGTTCGGCGCGCTGAGCACGGCGTCCCGGGCGGATGTCGCCACCATCGCGGTGCTGGGTGCGGCCGTGCTGATCGCGATGCTCGGGCTGCGTCCGGCGTTGTTCGCCGTCTGTCACGACGAGGAGTACGCCCGGGTCTCCGGCCTGCCGGTACGCGCGCTCAACCTGTTGCTCGCGGTCACCACCGCGATCACGGTGACGATCGCCATGCGTGCCGTCGGCGTCCTGCTGATCAGCGCACTGATGGTCGTCCCGGTGGCCACCGCGCAGCAGGTCACCCGGGGGTTCCGCAGCACGATGGCGGCGGCGATGGCGTTGGGCCTGTTCGCCGGCGGGGCGGGCATCTGGATGGCGGCGCTCGCCGACACCGCGCCCGGCGCCTCGGTGGTGGTGCTCGCGATCGCCTCGTTCGTGGTGGTCACCCTGCTGGCCGCCGCCTGGCGCCGAATCCGGCGAGCCCGTCCTCAGCCCGCGCCGGCTCCGGAGCCACACGAGGTGGTGCTCGGCGGGTCCTGATCACGAGCTTCGCGCCGGTATTGGTTACCGTTGCAGGGTGACCAGCGGATCCGGCTATGACGCGTACGAGGGCGCCAGCGAGTTGCTGCGCGCCCTCTCGGCACCGATCCGGCTGGCCATCGTCAGTGAGCTGGCCGGTGGTGAGCGCTGCGTGCACGAGCTGGTGGACAAGCTCGGGGTGGCCCAGCCGCTGGTCTCCCAGCACCTCAGGGTGCTCCGTGGGGCGGGTGTGGTCCGGGGCTCCCGGCGGGGGCGGGAGATCGCGTACACCCTGGTCGACGAGCATGTCGCGCACATCGTGGCCGACGCGGTCAGCCACGCCGGGGAGGGATCATGAACGAGCGAATCATCAGGCTCAGCGCGGATGTGCCTCATGACGGCACGCAGCGAAGCGGAGTGGCGTCATGAGCGAGCGTAGCGAGCGAATCATCAGGCTCAGCGCGGATGTGCCTCATGACGGCACGCAGCGAAGCGGAGTGGCGTCATGAGCGACAGTGGTACGGCGGTTCGCAACACCCGTCAGCGTTCGGCGGTGAGCGCGCTGCTCGCCGAGGTGGAAGGCTTCCACAGCGCTCAGGAACTGCACGCGATGCTGCGCGATCGTGGCGAGCGGGTCGGGTTGACCACTGTCTACCGAACGTTGCAGGGCCTGGCCGACGCCGGTGAGATCGACGTGATGCGCCCACCTGGCGGCGAGCACCTGTACCGCCGGTGCAGCGAGGGTCATCACCATCACCTGGTCTGCCGGGCCTGCGGCCGTACGGTCGAGGTCGCCGGCCCGACCGTGGAGACCTGGGCCGACCGCGTCGCCGCCCAGCACGGCTTCACCGACGTCAGCCACACCCTGGAAATCTTCGGCACCTGCCCCACCTGCGCCCCCTAACCCCACCCCCACCCACCGCCGCCCCGGCCCACTTCGTCGATCTTGCACTTTTAGTCGCGATAAAAGCGAATGCAAGAGACATTTCGGCGACCATAACTGCAAGATCGGGGTGGGCTGAGGGCGGCTGGCGGGGTGCCGGGGGGCGGGGTCCGTGGGAGGCTGTCCGGCGTGAAAATCTACGCTGATCGTTTCCCGACCGCGCTACGACAGCTGCTCACCGATCTGCTCGTCGTCGCCTGGGTGTACGCGACGATTCGGGGCGCGCTGTGGCTGCATGATCTGGTGCAGAGGCTGGCCGTACCCGGACAGAAGCTGGAGGGGGCGGGCGGCGGGCTGGCCGACAACCTCGCCGAGGCCGGCGGCAAGGTCGGCCGGGTGCCGCTTGTCGGCGACGAGCTGACCGCGCCCTTCGAGCGGGCTGCCGCTGCCGCCCGTTCGCTGGCCGAGGCCGGCCGCGACCAACAGGAACTGGTCGACCAGTTGGCCCTGGCACTGGCTGTCGGGATGCTGATCGTGCCGCTCGGACTGGTGCTGTTCGGCTGGTTACCGCTGCGGCTGCGTTGGATGCGCCGGGCCGGCTCGGCGGCCACGCTGGCCGGCGCACCCGCCGGCCGGGACCTGCTGGCCCTGCGCGCCCTGGCCGGCCAGCCCCTGCGCAAGCTCACCCGGATCGCCCCCGACGTCGCCGAAGCGTGGCGCCGAGGCGACGACGCCACGGTCAACGCCCTCGCCGCCCTCGAACTCCGCCGCCTAGGCCTCCGCGACCCCCACCACCCCTGACCCCTCCCCTCCCCTCCCCACTGACCTCTAGCCCAGACCGTCGACCCAGGCCGTTGATCATGAAGTTGTTGTCGTCGATATCGGCGTGGCGTGACAATAACTTCATGATCAACGCGGGCGGGCGGGGGCGGGGCCGGGCCTGGGCGGGCGGGGGCGGGGGCGGGGCGGGGGCGGGGGCCTGGGTGCGCGGTTAGGGGTTAGGGGTGGGTGGGGGAGGTGGCGGCGGGCGTCGGTGGGGGTGGTGGAGGGGCCAGGGGTCCAGGGGGCCACCCAGGGCAGGTCGGCGGGTGGCGGGATGACGCCGTCCTCCAGAGCCGTGTAGCGGCCGGCGAGGATGCGCTTGGCGGCCGTCACGTCGATCGAGTCGGTGTTCTGCCAGAGCGCGCTGAACAACGCGTCGACCCGGACCCGGGCCTGCCGGCAGAACAGGTCGGCCAGTTCGACGTTCTCCGGCCGGGTGTCGCGCTCGGCGTGGGCGCGTACGCAGACCGCGCTCATCGCGAACAGTTCCGCGCCGATGTCCACCACCCGGCCGAGGAACGCCTGCTTGCGTTCCATCTTTCCCTGCCAGCGGGACATCGCGTAGAAGGTGGACCGGGCCAGCTTCCGGCTGGCCCGTTCCACCTGACGCAGGTGCCCGGCGAGCGGGCCGAACTCGCCGTACCCGGTGGGCTGCTGCCCCTTGCCGACCGCGAGGGTCGGCAGCCACCGCGCGTAGAACGCGCCCGCCCGAGCGCCGGCCTTCGCCTTGCGGGAGAGCCCGGCGTCGGGGTCGATGATGTCGCCGGCCACCGACAGGTGCGCGTCCACCGCCTCGCGGGCGATGAGCAGGTGCATGATCTCCGTGGAGCCCTCGAAGATCCGGTTGATCCGCAGGTCCCGGAGCATCTGCTCGACCGCGGCCGGGCGTTCGCCCCGGGCAGCCAGCGAGTCGGCCGTCTCGTACCCCCGGCCACCGCGGATCTGGATCAGCTCGTCGGCGATCCGCCAGGCCATCTCGCTGGCGTAGAGCTTCACCAGCGCCGCCTCGATCCGGATGTCGTTGCGGTCGTCGTCGGCGAGCAGACAGCAGAGGTCGAGCATGGTCTCCATGCCGTACGTGGTCGCGGCGATGAAGGAGAGCTTCTGGGCGACCGCCTCGTGCTCTCCCACCGGCCGGCCCCACTGGACCCGCTCCGCCGACCACTCCCGGGCCACGTTCAACGCCCACTTGCCGGCGCCGACGCACATCGCCGGCAGCGACAACCGGCCAGTGGTCAGCGTGCTCAGGGCGATCCGTAGTCCCTTGCCCTCGCCACCGATGACGTTCTCCTTCGGTACGAAGACGTCGTGGAAGCGGGTGAGGCTGTTCTCCAGGCCACGCAGGCCGAGGAAGGCGTTTCGCCGCTCGACGGTGATGCCCTCGGCGTCGCCGTCGACCACGAAGGCGGTGATGCCGCCACGACGCCCCTCCGCCTTCGGCACCCGGGCCATCACCACGAGTTGGGTCGCCACGGTGCCGTTTGTGGCCCACAGCTTGACACCGTTGATCCGGTAGCCGGTGCCGTCGGGTGTCGGTTCGGCGGTGGTCGCCAGGCGGGCCGGGTCGGAGCCCACGTCCGGCTCGGTGAGCAGGAACGCGGAGACCTCGCCGGCGGCCAGTCGGGGCAGGAACCGACGCCGCTGCTCCTCGCTGCCGAACATCTTCAACGGCTGGGGTACGCCGATCGACTGGTGCGCCGACAACAGTGCGCCGATCGCCGGGCTGACCGAGCCGGCGAGCATCAACGCCCGGCAGTAGTGCAGGTTGCTCAGGCCCAGCCCGCCGTACTCCCGGCCGATCTTCATCCCGAAGGCACCCAGCCGGGCCAGTCCCTGGAACACCTCGTCGGGGATCCGCGCCTCGCGTTCGATCGCCGCACCGTCCACTTCGGCGGCGACGTAGTCGCGGAGCCGGCCGAGGAACTCCTCGGCACGGGCCTGTTCCTCCGGATCCGGTCGCGGCCACGGATCGATCAGGTCGAGCCGCAGCCGCCCCAGGAACAGTTCCTTACCGAAGCTGGGCCGATCCCAGCTGGTCTGCCGGGCCGCCTCGGCGACCTGACGGGCCTCCTTCTCGGACACCTGCCCGGACGCGTCCGGCGCGGGCACCTGGCCCGACGCGTCCGGCGCGGGGTCGGCGTTACGGCTCTCGGTGGCTGACGGACGGTGATTCTCGGCGATGGCCACGGCAAACCCCCGGGGGCTCGATCCGGACAGTCGGACTGTTCCGCCTGTTCAGCAGGCTACCCGCGTTTGTTACCCAAAGGTAGCCACGGATATCCGCAGCAGTTGTCAGCTCAGTCCTGAGTCAGGCCGCTCGGGTCCTCGTCGTCGTCGATGTCATCCTCGCCCCAGTTGCGGCGGGCGAACGGCAACATCACCCAGAAGGTCAGGAACCACAGACCGGTGAGGGCGCTGAGCAGGAACGCGATCGGTCGGGGCAGCACGAAGTCGGTGATCAGCAGCACCGAACTCACCATCGCGACAAGCATGAAGGCGAGGCCGCCACTGGCCATCCGGTGGGCGAAGCGCACCAGTTCCGGTTTGCGTCCCTGCCGGAACAGTGCCCGGTGGAAGGCCACCGGCGAAATGATCATCGCGGTGGCGCCGGCCGCGGCCAACAGCGCCACGATGTAGACGTCGCGCTGGAACGGGGTGGTCTCACCGAAGCCGGCGCTGAACGGCAGGGTCAGCAGGAAGGCGAACAGAATCTGCACGCCTGTCTGCGCGACCCGCAACTCCTGGAGCAGGTCGGCGAAGTTTCGCTGCCACCGCTGCTTCTCGGTTTCCTTTGACACTGCGGACCTCCGGGGGCTCCGCCGGCCCTCGCCGCCGGCGGCAACGCTGATGCCCCAACGGGT
The DNA here is from genome assembly GCF_002754655.1 of Verrucosispora sp. CNZ293. Lineage (NCBI taxonomy): Bacteria > Bacillati > Actinomycetota > Actinomycetes > Micromonosporales > Micromonosporaceae > Micromonospora > Verrucosispora sp. CNZ293. Next base: position 6,209,219 of record NZ_PEFR01000001.1, on the reverse strand, counting down.
TCGGCCCGAAACCCGTTCGGAATCCGTGGCGGATCCGTCCGTCGACCCGGGCATTCAGAGGACGCGACCGACAACGCGCCCGAGCGCGCCATCGGCGTGTACCAGCCCCGATCAGACCGGCGGGCGTACCCGGGCCAGGATCGCCTCGGCCAGTGGCGTCGGCGCCTCGTCCGGGATCCAGTGGGTGACCCCGGTCAGTTCGACGAATCGGAAGTCTTCGGTCACCTGCGCGGCACACGCCTGCGCGGCGACCCGCCCGATGGCGACGTCCCCGTCGCTCCAGACGAACGTGGTAGGCACCGCCACCGGGCCGGTCCCCGCCAGATCCGCCTTCGACATCGCGCGGTACCAGTTCAACGCGGCGGTCAGCGCTCCCGGCTCACGCATCGGATCGGCGTACGCGGCCACCCGGGCGCCGTCACCGACCCCGCGCAGCAGCCGGCGCAACCCGGCGGCGCCCAGCGCCAGCAGCGTCTTCTCGGCCGCCCCCGGCTGCCGGAACAGCAGCATGTACGCCGAGCGGGCCTTCTGCTGCGGGTCGTGTGCCAGCGCGTACGCCATGGCTGCCGGGTGCGGCACGGAGACCGCGGTCAGGGTCCGGACCCGGTCCGGGTGGGTGGCGGCCAGCGCCCACCCGACGACCGCACCCCAGTCGTGTCCGACCACGTGCGCGGCGGGCACCCCGAGGGCGTCCAGCACCGCCGCCGCGTCGGCGACAAGTTCACCCAGCCGGTACGCCTCGACCTCGGCGGGCCGGGCCTGCGGCGAGTAGCCCCGCTGGTTCAGCGCGTAGCTGCGCAAACCGGCGGCGTGCAGGGCCGGCAGTACGCCGTCCCACTCACCCGAGTGCTGCGGAAAACCGTGCAGCAGCAGCACCGGCTCGCCCTGCTCCGGACCGCCGGTGGCGACGTCGAACCGCAGACCTCGGGCCTCGATACGCATCCTGGCAGCCTACCGACGAGTCAACACCGCACCGGGAGAGCAATGTCCGGCAGGTCAACAGGGCGGCTCGGCCAACCGCTCCATTCGGTTCCATCCGATCCAGCCTCGCTCGCGCAACAGCTCCTTCAGCCGTTGTATCCGGGGGTCGGACTCCTCGGCGAGCGCGTCCAGCAGGTCGTGCGGCATCTCGTCGTAGGACTCGTTGCTGACGTTCAGCTCGCCTGCGGCGTACGCCTGCTCGGCCAGGCAGGCCATGATGTCGGCGGCTTCCGCCAGTCGTGGATCATCGTCGACGTCGCCGTCGAAGATCTCGGACAGCACCCGGTAGAGCCGGACGATCCGCGGGTCGTCGAGCTGCGCGAGTTTGCCGGGCATGAACTCGCGGACGCTGTCGGGCCAGCGGGCGGCGACCAGGATCCACCCGTCCCGTTCACCCGCCACCACCCGCTCGGACGCACCGATCTCCCGAAGCCGATGAAGGTAGGCGGTCACCTCCGGGGGGAGCGTCAGGCCGTCGCCGGCCGCGAGCTGCGCGATCTGCCTACGGCTGGTCTCAAGCCGTTCGATCTCATCCCGGAGGTGACTGTCGATCCTGCGGATCGCCTCCGTGAACGTCACCGCGTCGGCTTCGAGTAGCTGATCGATCCGGGACAGCGGCACCCCGGCGTTGGCGAGAGTGCGGATCTTGATCAGCGACACGGCCGCTGTCGCGCCGTACCGTCGGTAACCCGAGGCGTCCCGCGCCGGCTCGGGCAGCAGCCCGATCTGGTGATAGTGCCGCACCGTCCGCACCGTGACCCCGGCGTACGCCGCCAGTTGACCGATCGTCAGCATGCCCCGATCCTGCCCTCACCACACCCGGTCCGGCCGGCGCAGACTCATGCGATTCTCCTCCGGTAGGTGCTGGTGGCGGCGAGGTAGGCGACGACGAGGATGCCGACGCACCAGGCGAGTGCGGTCCAGATGTCGGCGCCGACGGGCTGCTGGGTGAACAGGTCCCGGATCGCGTTGACGATGGCTGTCACCGGTTGGTGCTCGGCGAAGGCCCGCACCGGGCCGGGCATGGTGTCGGTGGGCACGAAGGCCGAGCTGACGAACGGCAGGAAGATGAGCGGGTAGGAGAACGCGCCCGCCCCGTCCACCGACGTCGCGGTGAGGCCCGGGATCACGGCGAGCCAGGTCAGCGCCAGGGTGAGCAGGCCCAGCATGCCTGCCACCGCGAACCAACCGAGCACATCCGCCCCCGAGCGGAAGCCCATGAGCAGGGCGACGCCGACGACGACCACGAGTGAGATCAGGTTGGCGACCAGCGAGGTCAGGACGTGCGCCCACAACACGGAGGTCCGTGCGATCGGCATGGACTGGAAGCGCGCGAAGATGCCGCCCTGCATGTCCTGGAAGAGCCGGAACGCGGTGTAGGAGATACCCGAGGCGATCGTGATGATCAGGATGCCCGGCAGCAGGTAGTTCACGTACGAGTCGGACCCGGTCTCGATCGCGCCGCCGAAGACATAGACGAATATCAGCAGTAGGGCGATCGGCATGATCGCGGTCGTGATGATGGTGTCCGGGCTGCGGGAGATGTGGCGCAGGGACCGTCCCAGGAGCACTGCGGTGTCGCCGATGAAGTGCTTGTTCACAGCTGTTCCTTGTCCGTGCCGGCACCGACGAGGGTGAGGAAGATGTCTTCGAGACTCGGCTGCTTCTCGACGTACTCGATCGCGGCGGGTGGCAGTATCCGCCGCAGCTCGTCGAGGGTGCCGTTCACGATGATCCGGCCCTCGTGGAGGATCGCGATCCGGTCCGCGAGGTGTTCCGCCTCGTCGAGGTACTGGGTGGTGAGCAGCACCGTCGTGCCGCCTTCAGCGAGCGCCTTGACGGCCTGCCACACCTCGATCCTGGCCTCCGGGTCCAGCCCGGTCGTCGGCTCGTCGAGGAAGACGACGGGCGGGTTCCCGATGAGACTCATCGCGATGTCCAGTCGGCGGCGCATGCCACCGGAGTACGTCGCCACCCGCCGCCCACCCGCCTCGGTCAACGCGAAGCGCTTCAGCAGGTCGTCGGCGATCACGCCAGGTGCCCTGAGGTGACGGAGCCGGGCGACCAGGACGAGGTTCTCTCGCCCGGTGAGGATCTCGTCGACGGCCGCGAACTGTCCGGTGAGGCTGATGGACTCGCGTACGTCGGCCGGCTGGGCCGCGACGTCGAAGCCGTTGACGTGCGCGGTGCCCGCGTCGGCTTTGAGCAGCGTGGAAAGGATCTTCACCACCGTGGTCTTGCCCGCCCCGTTCGAGCCGAGCAGGGCGAAGATGCTCCCCCGCGCCACATCGAGATCCACGCCGCGCAGCACACGCAGCTTCTGGTACGACTTCTCCAGGCCCCGCACCCGAATCGCAGGCTCCTGAAGCTGACTGGTTGTCACAGGGACGTTCATGCCCGTCAGCATGGAGGGTTGACGCAGCGTCATGGTCAAGCCCGCAGCGACGCCGATTCCCGCTGGCGTACACAAGGCCGAATCCGGCTGGCCGCCGGGCAAGGTGGTCCTAGTCGTACGGGCGCTTGGGCGCTGGCACCTGCCGCCAGGACTCGACCTCAAGGTAGGGGATCTCGGCGTCGTTCACCGGATCCCGGCCGAGCCGGTCACTGTAGCGGCCGGTCACCTCCACCCAGGTGTCGTCGGGCAGCCCGGCTGGTACGTCGCCGGTCAACCCGAGCTTGACCGGGCGGCCGTCGGCGGCGCAGCAGGACAGCACCATCCGGGCCAGGATCGGCTCGCCGTCTCCGCCGGTGGCGATGAAGCCGGTGAGCTGCACCCGCCGATCGCCTATCGACGCGCCCCTGTCGAACAGTGCCCGGGAGGCGTAATCCAGGACACTGACCTGCACCGGGTCGCCCTCGGGCAGCGGCGGGTAGTCCGACTGCTGCTGGCTGCTCAGCGCGGTGCCGGCCTGACCCGCCGCGTACGAGCCGAGGGCCGGCGGGGCGACCAGCAGCAGGCCGAGCACCGGCAGGATGAGCAGCCAGCCGACCCGGGGCTCGTGGTGGGCATGCCCGTGCCCGTCATGGTCACCGGGCCCGCCAACGCTGTCGTGCCCGGCGCCGGACCCGCCAACCGGCACGCCAACGCTGTCGTGCGGAGCGCCGCCGCTGCCGGCCGGGACGCCAACGCCTACACCGGCCGGCGCGGCACCGTCGCCACCGGCGGGAGTGCCGCCGGGACCGCCGGTCGGGGCCAGGGCGCGGGGAACCGCCGGGCGCAGCTCGTACCAGAGAGTCATGATCGCGGCGGCGATCAGCAGCAGGCCGGCGGCGATCAGGAAGGGACGCAGCCCTTCCTTGACGTAACGCAGGTAGAGGTCGGTGACGCTGGCCCGGATAACCGCGCCGCCGAGCAACAGCAGGATCACCGCCTGCGCCTGCCGGTTCACAGCAGCACCGCCCCGGCACCCACGGCGACCAGCAGGGCCACCACGAATGTGGTCGGCGCGAACCGGAAGGCGAACCGGCGGCCGAACACACCGGCCTGCATCGAGATCAGCTTGAGATCGACCATCGGCCCCACCACCAGGAAGACCAGTCGGGACGTGAGCGAGAACTGGGACAGCGAGGCCGCCACGAAGGCGTCCGCCTCCGAGCAGAGCGAGAGCAGTACGGCGAGCAGCGCCAGCGCCAGGATCGACAGCCACGCGTTGTCGGCGAGAGTCTGCAACCAGCGCTCCGGCACCAGCACGTTGATGCTGGCGGCGGCCATCGCACCGAGCACCAGGAACCCACCCGCATGGGTCACGTCGTGGCGGACCGCGGCCCAGAAGGCCCGGCCCCGGGACGCGTCGTCCAGCTCCGGCCGACGCGGCATCCTGATCCACTCGGTGCGCCCGAGCCGCAACCAGAGCCACCCCATGATCATGGCGACGATCAGGCTCGCGACGCCCCGGGCGAGCACCATCTCGGGATTGTTCGGGAAGGCGACAGCTGTGGCGGTGAGCACGATCGGGTTGACCGCCGGGGCGGCGAGCAGGAACGCCAGCGCGGCGGCCGGCGTGACGCCCCGGCGGATCAGCGACCCGGCGATCGGCACCGCGCCGCACTCGCAGCCCGGCAGCACCACCCCGGCCGCGCTGGCCGCCGGCACCGCCAACGCCGGGTGCCGGGGCAACGCCTTGGCCCAGAAGGACCGGGGTACGAAGACCGCGATCACAGCCGAGAGCAGCACTCCGAAGACCAGGAACGGCACCGCCTGCACCATGATCGAGACGAAGACTGTGGTCCAGGTCTGGATGCGGGGATCGTCAAGGGCGGCGGCGATCGGCTCCCGAAAGATGATCAGGAGGATCAGCAGCGCCGCCAGCACCTCCACCGAGCCGATCCGGTCGCCGAGCCAACGCCGGGGCGGCTCGCCACCACTGGGCTCCGGAGGGCGTGTCCCGGTGTCCACGCCCCCACCGGAGGGCCGGCCCTCAGGGCCGCCGGCTGGCACGGCCCGGTCAGTGTCTGTGGTCACCCGTCACCCTTCGGCCGTGGCGGATCGGCGAACTGAGATTACCGTCCGGCGTGGATGACGTCGATGGATGTCACAGTTTTGGCCGGACCGCCGCTCCCCGACCCGGCCGGCTCGTAAATCCCCGCGCCAGCAGGTCACGCCTCCCGGACCACCGGATCACGGGAGGCAGCCACCCGTCGTGACCAGGGAAGATCACATTGCCGGTGGATCTTCGGTGGTGTTAGCGTCGGCGGGACAGACAACACCTCCGACAGGGGAGCGCACAGCGCTGAGAGTGCGGGTCCGCCCGCAGACCCTCCGTACCTGATCTGGGTAATGCCAGCGCAGGGAGTTCGGTCCACCTCCAGCCCGCCACGGTTCGGCGCCGCCGAACGGGGCGTGCGTCTTGCCTGGTTCGCATCTGGACTGGGAGCAATCATCGTGAAGAGCACCGACAGCAACCGCTGGCGCACCATCGACATCGTGGTGGCCTCGGTCATCGCCGTCGCCTTCGGCGTCATCTTCTGGGCCTGGGGCCTGGTGTGGAGCGCCACCGAGGGCGCCTTCAGCTTCTTCCCGCCGGCACAGACCCTCATCTACGGCGTCTGGCTGGTGCCGGCCGTCCTCGGCGGCCTGGTCATCCGCAAGCCGGGCGCCTCGCTGTACTGCGAACTGCTGGCGGCGATCATCTCGGCCCTGCTGGGCAGTCAGTGGGGCACCATCGTCCTGTTGCAGGGCCTGATGCAGGGGCTCGGCGCCGAGCTGGCCTTCGCCGCCTTCCGGTACCGCTCGTACCGGCTGCCGGCCGCCCTGCTGGCCGGCGCGCTCACCGGTCTGAGCGCGGCCGTCTTCGACTTCGTCTACTGGAACGCCGAACGCGACATCGCCACCTACCGCGTGCCCTACGCCCTGATCACCATCGTCAGCGCCACCGCAATCGCCGGTGCCGGCGCGTACGCCCTCACCCGCGCCCTGACCCGCACCGGCGTCCTCGACCGCTTCCCCGCCGCCCGCGACCGCCCCCTGGTCTGACCTCCCGGAACTCATCGCGTCGATCATGAGGTTGGCGGCATTCCGATCCACAGCAACCGTCAACCTCATGATCAACGAGCGAAAGGAGGGTGGGATGGTGAGCGGGGTGCGGGTGCGGGGGTTCGGGTGGCGGCACGCGGGACGGCGTGACTGGGCGGTACGCGGGGTTGATCTGCGGGTGGAGCGCGGTGAGCGGGTGCTGCTGCTCGGGGCGTCGGGGGCCGGTAAGAGCACGTTGCTGGCGGCGTTGGCCGGGCTGCTTCCCGAGGACTCCGGGGAGCACGCGGGCAGCATCGAGATCGACGGCCGGCCGGCGGACGAGGCACGCGACCGGGTAGGCATCGTCTTCCAGGACCCGCAGTCGCAGCTCGTCATGGCCCGCAGCGGCGACGACGTGGCGTTCGGGCTGGAAAACCGGGGTGTGGCGGCCGAACAGATCTGGCCTCGGGTGGACGAGGCGTTGCACCGGGTGGGTTTCCCGTACCACCGAAACCGGCCCACCGCGGCGCTGTCCGGCGGCGAACAGCAGCGCCTCGCCCTGGCCGGCGTGCTGGCGCTGCGTCCCGGTCTGCTGCTGCTCGACGAACCCACGGCCAACCTCGACCCCGCGGGTGCCGCCATGATCCGCTCGGCACTCGCCCGGGCGATGGACGCCGACACCACACTGATCCTGGTCGAACACCGGGTGGCCGAGGCGCTGCCGCTCGTCGACCGGGTGGTGGTGCTCGAACCCGGCGGCGGGATCCGCGCCGACGGTCCGCCGGAGGCGGTCTTCGCCGCACACGGGGACGCCCTCGCCGCCGAGGGGGTCTGGGTGCCCGGTCGGGAGATCCCGCCACGTCGGGCCACCGGCCCACCCGGTGAGGTGCTGCTCACCGCCGAGCGGCTCGGCCAGCCACCCCGACTGGCCGCCACCGACCTGACCGTACGCGCCGGTGAGGCGCTCGCCGTGCGCGGACCGAACGGTGCCGGGAAGTCCACCCTGGCGCTGCTGCTCGGTGGCCTGCTCCGGCCGGGCACCGGGCGGCTGGCGGCGAGCCCGGCACTGGCCGGAGCCGACGCGCGTACCGCGCCGCACCGTTGGCGGGCACCGGCGCTGACCCGCCGGATCGGCTCGGTGTTCCAGAACCCGGAGCACCAGTTCGTCACCGGCACGGTCTTCGACGAACTGGCCCTGGGGCCGAGGCGGACCGGGGTCGCCGAGTCGGCGGTCCGCGACCGCGTGACGGAACTGTTGAGCCGGCTGCGGCTGGACCGGCTCGCCGCCGCCAACCCGTACACCCTCTCGGGCGGCGAGGCGCGGCGGCTGAGCGTGGCGACCGCCCTGGCCACCGCGCCCCGCCTGCTGATCTGCGACGAACCCACATTCGGTCAGGACCGGCGCACGTGGCGCGAACTGGTGGACCTCCTCGCCGACAGGCGCGACGCGGGTCACGGCCTGGTCACCGTCACCCACGACGTGGAGTTCGTGGCCGCCCTGGCCGACCGCACGCTGGCCCTCGAACCGTTCGACGCCGGACCGGTACGACGATGATCACCCTGGAGCCGATCGCCCGTCCGGACGCACCGCTGGCCCGACGCAATCCGGTGGCCAAGCTGACGGCGGCGATGCTGTTCACGTTTCCGCTGATGGCCACGCTGGACCCGGTCACCCCGGCGATCGCGATCGCCGTGGAACTGGCGGTGCTGCCGCTGTTCGGGGTGCACCCCCGGCTGCTGGCCCGACGGTCCTGGCCACTGCTGGCCGCCGCCGGCGGCATTCTGGTCACGCTTGTACTCTTCGCCGCCGACCGGTCGGGCCGCGTGCTGCTCGACGCGGGACCGATCGTGGTTACCTCGGGTGTGCTGCTCACCGCGATCGGTCTGGTCCTACGGCTGTTCGCGGTGGCGCTGCCCGGCGTGATCGTCTTCGCCACCACCGACCCGACGGACCTGGCCGACGCGCTGGTGCAGAACGCCAGGGCACCCGCCCGGTTCGCCATCGGCGCGCTTGCCGCGTTCCGGTTGGTGCCGCTGCTCGGCCAGGAGTGGCAGATGATCAGCATGGCCCGACGGGCGCGCGGCGTCGAGGCGGGACACAGTCCGGTGGCCCGGCTGCGGCTGTTCGTCTCGACGGCGTTCACGCTGCTGGTCGGGGCGATCCGGCGGGGCACCCGGCTCGCCGTGGCGATGGACGCCCGGGGCTTCGACAGCGCGGTGCCACGCACCTTCGCCCGCCGGCAGCGTTTCGTCGCGGCCGACTGGCTGCTCGTCATCGGCGCGACGGCGATCGCCGGGGCCGCGCTCGCCGTCAGCGTGGCGCTCGGCATCTTCCGTCCGCTGGTCGGCTGACCCCGCCGGTGCCGGGACGGCACCTGCTCAGCGGCGTACGTGGTCGGTGCCTGGCACCGGCGCGACGCGGGAGGGCCGGGGGCCGGGTGCGGATACCGCTGCCGCACCCGACCCCGCGGACCGTCAGCTACGCCGGAAGGCGTAGCGGCGGACCTGGCCGGTCCGCTGGCCCCGGCCCACCCCGGACGCGCCGGTGGCCGGCGGACCCGCCTTCGGGGCGGTCGGCCGTACGGCCGGCAGGGTGGGCACCGGCGTGATGGCGACGTCGTCCAGGTTCGCCGGTGTGACGGCGGCGAGTTCGGCCGATTGACGGTCGGGACGGGACTTCCGGGAACTGCGCTTGGCGGGCATCTGTGCCTCCTCGCTGGGCCGGCGACCGGTGGACGGTCGATCGGCCGCGTCGTGCGGACCGCCATCAGAGCGGTCGGGGACGGACGGGACTGCTGCCCCGGGAACGGCCACGGAAGACGCCACGACCGCCGACGGCGGGTGGACACGCGCGGACGCCCGGGAGCACACGGGTCGCGGCACGAACGGCGGCGGACCCGGCTCGGAAAAGGGGCGTCAGTAGCGCATGCCCGCACGTTACCGGGCCGGGCGGCGCGGGCGCATCCGAATTACCGCCACCGTCGCGGGCCGGCATGGTGGTGCGCTACGCGACCACCTGATGACCAGCGGTGGGGGGACGGCGCGCGCCGACCCGGTGCCGCGATACCGTCGCAGCACTACAGGTAGACGGCGGAAGGTGGCGACGAGGATGGCGGATCGGGCTACGGCGCAGATCGGTGTGACGGGGCTGGCGGTGATGGGCCGCAACCTGGCCCGGAACCTGGCCCGCAACGGGTTCACCGTGGCGTTGCACAACCGCTCGCCGGAGCGGACCCGGTCGCTGGTGGCGGAGCACGGCGACGAGGGCACCTTCGTCCCGACGGAGTCCCTGGCGGACTTCGTCGCCGCGCTGGAGCGCCCCCGCGCGGTGATCATCATGGTCAAGGCGGGCGGTCCCACCGACGCGGTGATCGACGAGTTGGTGCCGCTGCTGGAAGAGGGCGACATCATCATCGACTGCGGCAACGCGCACTTCGCCGACACGCGTCGCCGGGAGGAGGCGCTACGGACCCAGGGCCTGCACTTCGTCGGCACCGGTGTCTCCGGTGGCGAGGAGGGCGCACTGTGGGGGCCGAGCATCATGCCGGGCGGCTCGGCCGAGTCGTACCGCAAGCTCGGGCCGATCTTCGAGAAGATCGCCGCGCAGGTCGAGGGCGAGCCGTGCTGCCAGCACGTCGGGCCGGACGGCGCCGGGCACTTCGTCAAGATGGTCCACAACGGTATCGAGTACGCCGACATGCAGCTCATCGCCGAGGCGTACGACCTGCTTCGGGCCGGGCTGGGCGCGGAGCCGGCGGAGATCGCGCAGATCTTCCGGGAGTGGAACTCCGGTGAGCTGGAGTCGTTCCTGATCGAGATCACCGCCGATGTGCTGGCGCACACCGACGCCGCCACCGGGCGGGCGTTCGTGGACGTGGTGCAGGACCGGGCCGAGCAGAAGGGCACCGGTCGGTGGACCGTCCAGATCGCCCTCGACCTGGGTATCCCGATCACCGGCATCGCCGAGGCCACCTTCGCCCGGTCGCTGTCCGGGCACGTCGGCCAGCGCGAGGCCGCGCTGCGGGCCTTCCCGAGGCCGGCGAGAAGTGGCAGGTCAGCGACCGCGAGGCGTTCATCGAGGACGTCCGCCGAGCGCTGCTGGCCTCGAAAATCGTCGCGTACGCCCAGGGCTTCGACCAGATCCGGGCCGGCAGCGCCGAGTACGACTGGGGCATCGACCTGGGTGGCACGGCGACGATCTGGCGCGGCGGCTGCATCATCCGGGCCCGCTTCCTGGACCGGATCAAGCAGGCGTACGACGAGCAGCCGGAGCTGCCCACCCTGCTGGTGGCACCGTGGTTCGCCGACACCGTGCGCGACGGCGTGCCGAGCTGGCGACGGGTGGTGGCCGACGCGGCCCGGGCGGGGGTACCGGCCCCGGCGTTCGCCTCGTCGCTCGCGTACTTCGACGCGCTGCGTGCCGACCGGCTGCCGGCCGCGCTGATCCAGGGCCTGCGTGACAACTTCGGCGCGCACACCTACCGTCGGGTCGACCGGGACGGCGCGTTCCACACCCTCTGGGCCACCCCGGACCGTGCCGAGGTCGAGGCCTGAGCCACCCGCACACCGCACCGCATACGGCATCTGGCGGTATCCCGTCCCGGGATACCGCCAGATGCCGTTACTGCCTGTGCCAGCGCCGATCAGGGCCTGCACCGGCCCGACTGACAGGTCAGGTCAGAAGAAGCGGCGGCGCTTCGCCTGCTGCGGGCGGATCAGGTCGGCGCCCTTGTTGAGCAGGCGGGTTGCCCGGTTGGGACCACGCCGGGACTCCAGCGTGTGGCTCAGCTTGCGGGCTCCGGCGGCGGCGACCGGCACCGCGATGGCCATCACCGCCCACTGCCCGATGCGCTTGCGGATCATATGGGTTCACCTCCGTCAGTGGCTGCTGCCAGCGGTCATACCCACAGTGGCCGCGGGCTAAGCGCGCCGGTGGCCGGAACCACCGACGCTCAGGTGGCCGGGGCCACCGGGTTGGGCAGCGCACCACCGAACCGGCGGTCGCGCTTGGCGTACAGCTCGCAGGCGTACCACAGGTGACGGCGGTCGAAGTCGGGCCAGAGCGTGTCCAGGAAGATCAGCTCGGCGTAGGCGCTCTGCCAGAGCAGGAAGTTCGAGGTCCGCTGCTCGCCGGAGGGCCGCAGGAACAGATCCACCTCGGGCACCTCGGGGTGGTAGAGGTACCGCCCGACCGTCTTCTCGGTGACCTTGGCCGGATCGAGCCGGCCGGCGGCCACCTCCCGGGCGATCGCGGCGGCGGCGTCGGCGATCTCCGCCTGCCCGCCGTAGTTCACACAGAACTGCAGGGTCAACGTCGAGTTGCCGCGGGACATCTCCTCGGCGGTCTGCAGCTCGCTGATGACGCTCTTCCACAGCCGCCCGGCCCGGCCGGACCACACCACCCGCACCCCCAGGTCGACGAGCTGGTCCCGGCGGCGGCGGATGACGTCCCGGTTGAAGCCCATCAGGAACCGCACCTCGTCCGGCGAGCGCCGCCAGTTCTCCGTCGAGAAGGCGTACGCCGACAGGTACGGGATGCCCAGCTCGATGGCGCCCTCGACGGTGTCGAAGAGGGAGAACTCCCCCGCCTCGTGACCCTTGGTGCGGGGCAGGCCACGCTCCTTCGCCCACCGGCCGTTGCCGTCCATCACCACCGCGACGTGGCGGGGTACCGCCCCCGGTGGCAGCGCCGGCGGTCGGGCTCCCGACGGGTGCGGTGTCGGCGGCACCGGCTCGCGCCGCCCGGCCCTGGACGATCGGATCACTCGGTTGTCTCCCTGCTCACGTCCTGTGTCGCCCGGTCGGGCGGCAGCGCTGCGCCGGTCGGGGCCACGGTGCCGGCGTCGTCGCCGGTCGGTCGCCTCGCGCCGGCATCGCCGGCCGGCCGTCTCGCGCCGGGTGCCGACGGCACGCCACCCCGGTCGACCAGCGGCAGCGAGCGTAGCGCGCGTTCCAGGTGCCACTGCAGGTGCGCCGCGACCAGGCCGCTGCATTCCCGGCGTACCCCGGTCTCGGTGGCGTCGGCGACCCGCCAGTCGCCGACGGTAAGCGCCGACATCAGGTCGATGGTGGCCGGGGCGGGGTGGGCGGCCCCCGGTGGCCGGCAGTCCGGGCAGACCGCGCCCCCGGCGGGCACCGAGAAGGCCCGGTGCCGGCCGGGGGTGCCGCAGACCGCGCAGGCGGTCAACGCCGGTGCCCAGCCCGCCAGCGCCATCCCCCGCAGCAGGTACGCGTCGAGCACAAGCGTGGTGGCGTGATCGCCCTCGGCGAGGGCACGCAGCGCGCCCAGGGTGAGCTGGAACAGCCGCAACGACGGCTCCCGCTCGACCGGGGTGAGACGCTCGGCGGTCTCGGCGATCGCGCTGGCGGCGGTGTAGCGGGGGTAGTCGCCGAGGAACCGTTTGCCGTATAGGTCGATCCCCTCGACCTGGCTGACGCTGTGCAGCGAGCTGCCGTACTCCCCCTTGGGGTCGCCGGCCAGTTGCAGGTCGACGTGCCCGAAGGGCTCCAGCCGGGCGCCGAACTTCGAGGTGGTCCGGCGTACCCCTCGGGCCACCGCGCGGAGCCGGCCGTGCCGGCGGGTCAGCAGGGTGATGATCCGGTCGGACTCGCCGAGTTTCTGCACACGCAGCACCACCGCGTCGTCGCGGTAGAGCTGTCGGCGGTACCCGGCCATCGCGCCATTCTCCCCTCCGGCCGGAAATCAGGTCCGACCCCGGGTCGGAATTCAGGGTCCGCTCGGGGTCGCCGTGCCGGCGAACCCGGATGCGCGCCGGGTGGGGCCGGTCGTAGCGTCTCGGCATGGCTTCGCACCGGACCAGCGCCCTCCCCCGGCCCACCGCCGCAGATCGGCCCACCACCACGCGCCGAACCACCGCGCCACGAGGCAGCGGCGCGCGCCGGACCGGCATGGCGGTCGCCGCCACGGCCGCCCTCATCGTCCTGGTCGGGTGTGACAACCTGTCGTACCGGCAGCTGGACTTCGACACCACCGAGTCCGCCCGGATCACCGCGATCCAGGTGCTGCCCGGTTCCGGCGACGTGGTGGTCCGGGCCGACGGCGAAGCGGACGGGGTACGCGTCAAGCGCATGGTCCGCTACCAGGGCGGCCAGCCGGAGGCGACGTACGAGATCAAGGGCACGGAACTGGTGCTGGACACCTCCTGCGGCAGCCGGTGCACCGTCTCCTACGAGGTGACGGTCGGCGAGGGGGTGGGCGTGCGGGGCGAGACCGGCTCCGGGGACGTCGATCTCAGCCGCGTCGGCAAGGTGGACCTCAAGGTCGGCTCCGGCAACGTGCGGGTCGCCGGGTCGACCGACACGGTGCGGGTGGAGACCGGCTCGGGCGACATCGACGTGCAGGACGTGACCGGACCGGTCGTGCTGCGCGCCTCCTCCGGGAACGTGACGGGAAGCCGACTCGGCGGCGAGGTGGACGCGGAGACCAAGTCCGGCGACGTCACCCTCGAACTGGACAAGCCCGTCTCCGCGCGGGCGCACGCGTCGAGCGGCAACGTCGCGCTGACCGTGCCGGACGGTGCGTACCAGGTCCGGCCGAGGGCCGACTCCGGCGAGATCGACCTGGGTGTGCCGGATGACCCCTCCGCCACGTCCGTGCTCGACCTGCGTACCGGCAGCGGCGACATCACAGTCACCTCGCGATGACTTCCCCGTCCCGGCCACGCTGTTCCGGAACCGGCTCCGCCCGACGCTCCACCGCTTCGGGGATGGGCCGCGACGCCGGCTGACGGCCACCCGGAATCAGCTCGGGTGGACGCCGCGCCGCGACATCCTCGACCCAACCCACGATCGCGGTCACCAGCCCCACCAGCAGGAAGACCAGGACCACCCGAATCGCCAGGCCGAGCAGATCCTGATGTGACCAGCCGACCACGTCGACGAGCGGGGTGAGGGCGACCACGAACGCCATGTGCCACAGGTAGACAGTCAGCGCCCGCCGGTTCAGCACGGTGACCGCCCGACCGAACAACGCCTTGCGATCCACCCAGGCTGCGGTCGCCGGGGCCCGGCCCAGTGCCACCAGGATGAACGCGGCCGACCAGAGCGCGTTGCCGAGCGGAATGTCGTTGAGGTCGTAGCCACGCGGACCCTGGTGGGTCAGGACCCAGGCACCGCCCAACGCGGCGAGCGCCAGCGCGGTCGGTAGCAGAATCCAGGCGCTCAGCCGGCGCAGCAGCCCGCTCTGATGGGCGAAACCCAGCAGCCATGCGCCGAAGTAGAGGCCGAACTCGCGCAGCACGACCGGCGGATCCTGATAGATGCCCACCTCGATGACCAGCAACAGGCAGTACGGGGCGAGCAGAGTGGGCAGTGGGAAGCGGCGGAACAGCCACAGCGCGACCGGCGAGGCGAGCACGAACCAGAGGTAGTCACGCAGATACCAGATCGGGCTCAGCGCCAGCGCACCCCAGTAGTTCGCCGGCGGATCGGCCACCGGGAAGAACCAGAGCAGCACCGCCGGGGTGAACGGCAGCCCGGTGAGCAGCATCGCCGGCACGAAGATCGCCGCGACCACCCACAGCGACGGCAGCAACCGCCGTAGTCGCCGGCCGACAGCGGTCGGCCCGGACCGCAGCAGCGACGCGGCCATCAGCGATCCGGCGAGCGCAAACATCACCGACATCGCCGGGAACAGCAGTGTCAGCGAGGCCCAACCGGTGACGTGGTAGACGACGACCCGCACGATGGCCAGGGCGCGCAGCAGGTCCAGGTATCTGTTTCGCATCAGCCTGCATCTGTGTCGGGGGCGCGTAGGCTCTTGTTTACCCTCCTACCCTCCGTTGCCCGCCGACGAAACAGTCAGACACCCACCGCGATAGTGAAACTTCCCATCTGCCTGACCGGTCCCGATCAGTCGATCCGGTGCCACTCGTCCGGTTCGACCCGGCCTGCCCGAACGACTCAGAACCCGAGCTTGCGCAACTGCTTCGGATCGCGTTGCCAGTCCTTGGCAACCCGTACGTGCAGATCGAGATAGACCTTCGTGCCCAGCAGTTCCTCGATCTGCCGCCGCGCGGCGGTGCCGACTGCCTTGAGTCGAGCGCCCCGATGCCCGATGACGATCGCCTTCTGACTGGGCCGCTCCACGTACACGTCGGCGTAGATCTTCGTCAGCCGACCCTCCGGAATCATCTCCTCCACCACCACGGCGATGGAGTGCGGCAACTCGTCCCGGACGCCCTCCAGGGCAGCCTCCCGGATCAGCTCCGCCACCAGCACCTGCTCCGGATCGTCGGTGAGCATGTCGTCCGGGTACAACTGCGGCGACTCGGGAAGATAGCGCGTCATCACCTCGACAAGGGTGTCCACCTGGTGCCCGGAGACCGCGCTGACCGGCACGACCTCCGCGAAGTCTCCCAGCTCGCTGACGGCGAGCAGCTGCTCGGCCAACCGCTTCCGATCAACCAGGTCGGTCTTGGTGACCACCGCCAGCACCGTCGCCTTCAGCTCGGCCAGCTCCCCGGTGATGAACCGGTCGCCACGGCCGATCGGTTCGTCGGCCGGGATGCACAGGCCGATCACGTCGACCTCGCTCCAGGTCTGCCGGACCAGGTCGTTGAGCCGCTCACCCAGCAGGGTGCGGGGCCGGTGCAGGCCCGGGGTGTCGACAAGCACGAGCTGCGACTCCGGCCGGTGCAGCACCGCTCGGATGATGTGCCGGGTGGTCTGCGGCTTGTTCGACGTGATGGCGATCTTCTGCCCGACGATGGCGTTCGTCAACGTGGACTTGCCAGCGTTGGGACGCCCGACGAAACACGCGAAACCCGCCCGGTAGGCGCGCCCGCTGCGTTCGGTCATTCGGTCACCGTGCCGAGCACCGTGCCGTCCGGCCCGGCCACGTGCACCGGCGCGTCGGCGGCCAGATCACGCACGGCCGCGTAGCCGGCACCATCCAACGTGGACGCCTCGGTCACCACCACCGCGGCCTCCAGCCGGGTGGCACCCGCGGCTGCCGCCGAAGCCACAGCCAGTTGCAGCGCGGTGATGGTCAGCGACGGCAGCGACACGCTGGCCGCCGCATAGGTCCGGCCGTCCTGGTCCCGGACCGCGGCACCCTCCACGGCACCCACCCGGCCCCGGGCACCACGGGCGAGGATGACCAGCTTGCCATCCTCGGCGCTCAGTTCGGTGCCGGTGGGCCGGGCGGCCGGTACGGCCTGTGACTCAGGCATCGGCGGGCTGCCTCTCTTCGGATCGGTCGGTGTCGGAACGGGACGCGGTCGGCTGGCCGCCCCGGTCGTCAGTCGTGTCTGTCGGCTCCACCCGGCGCACCAGCACCGTGTCGATCCGGTTGCGGCGACCGGTGGTGCCCTCGGCGACAAGTCGCAGACCTGCCACCTCGACCTGCGCGCCCGGGATCGGCACCCGCCCCAGGGACTGCGCGAGCAGACCACCCACGGTCTCCACCTCGTCGTGCGGCAACTCGGTGTCGAACAGCTCGCCGAGATCCTCGACCGGCAACCGGGCGGTGACCCGCACCGCACCGTCGGGCAGGTGCTCGACGGGTGGACGCTCGACGTCGTACTCATCGGTGATCTCCCCGACGATCTCCTCGAGGATGTCCTCGATGGTGACCAGACCGCCGGTGCCGCCGTACTCGTCCACCACGATGACCAGGTGGTTGCGGGCGGCCTGCATCTCCGACAACAGATCGTCGACGGGCTTGGACTCGGGCACGAAGGTCGCCGGGCGCATCAGCTCGGCCACCGGCAGCTGATGATCCTCAGCGGCCCCACCCTGGGTACGCCGGATCAGATCCTTGAGGTAGAGGACGCCGAGCACGTCGTCGACGCTCTCGCCGATCACCGGGATCCGGGAGAACCCGGAGCGCAGGAACAGCGCGAGTGCCTGGGAGAGGTTCTTGCCCGACTCGATCCACACCATCTCGGTACGCGGCACCATCACCTCGCGGGCGATCGTGTCACCGAGGGCGAAGACCGAGTGGATCATCTGCCGTTCGCCGTGCTCCACCACACCCCGCTGCTCGGCGAGGTCGACCAGCTCACGCAGCTCGACCTGGGTCGCGAACGGCCCCTCCCGGAACCCACGGCCCGGGGTGACCGCGTTACCGATCAGGATCAGCAGGGATGCCAGCGGGTTGAGCACCCGACCCAGCCAGCGCACCAGCGGCGCGGCCGAACGGCCCACCGCGTACGCGTGCTGCCGGCCCAGGGTGCGCGGGCCGACGCCGACCACGACGAAGCTGACCACAGTCATCGCCCCGGCGGTGACGAGCGCCGCACGCCAACCCGCGCCGAAGGTGTCCACCGCCACCAGCGCCACAAGCGTGGTGGCGGTCAGCTCGGCGAGCAGCCGGAGCAGCAGCAGGAGATTGAGGTGCCGGACCACGTCACCGGCGACCGTCTGGAGGGTACGGGCTCCCCGGATCCCCTCCCGGGCCAGCTCGGCCGCCCGGGCCGGGGAGACCGCGGCCAGGGCCGCCTCGGTCATCGCGATCAGCCCGGCGAGCACCACCAGCCCGGCAGCGAAGACGAGCAGTTGCAGGTCGGGTAGGCCGGTGGCGGCCGCGGCCAACGAAGTGTCCATCACCGGGAGCGGGCCGACCGCCAGCTCGCCAGCAGCCGGGCCTGGAGCCCGAACATCTCCCGTTCCTCCTCCGGCTCCGCGTGGTCGTAGCCGAGCAGGTGCAGCACACCGTGCACGGTGAGCAGGTGCAACTCGTCAGCAGTGCTGTGCCCGGCGGTCGCGGCCTGCTTCGCCGCCACCTCCGGGCAGAGCACGATGTCGCCGAGCAGCGCCGGCTCACCACCGGCGGCGGCGCTCTCACCCGGCCCGTGGTCGACGCTGCCCTCGTCCATGGGGAAGGCGAGCACGTCGGTCGGGCCGTCGCCGCCCATCCACCGATGGTTCAGCTCGGTCATGTAGTCGACGTCGACAAGCAGCACGGAAAGCTCGGCGAGCGGGTTGACCCCCATCTCGTCGAGCGCGTGCCGGGCCACGGCGAGCACGGCGTCGGTGTCGACCTCGGCACCGGACTCGTTGGCGATCTCGATGGACAACTGTCTTCCCTCGGTCTAGCGGCGCCGGCCGCCGCGGTTGCCCTGGACGCTGCGCCCGGACACCGCGTGCACACCCTGCGCCTGCTGATTCTCGGCGTCCCACCGCGCGTACGCGTCGACGATCTCCCCGACCAACTTGTGACGCACCACGTCGGCGCTGGACAGCTGCGCGAAGTGCACGTCCTCGACACCTTCCAGAATGTCCCGGACGACACGCAACCCGCTTGTCGTCCCGCCGGGCAGGTCGACCTGGGTGACGTCGCCGGTGACCACGATCTTGGAGCCGAAGCCGAGCCGGGTGAGGAACATCTTCATCTGCTCGGGCGTGGTGTTCTGCGCCTCGTCGAGAATGATGAACGCGTCGTTGAGCGTGTTGTGCGTGACCAGGAAGTCATCGGTGACATACAGCGAATCCTCCGCTGCCACCTGGATGCACATCGTCTCCTGGACACCAGCGGGGACGATCGAGTCGATGAAACGCATCGGTCGGCCGCCGCCGCACTCCTCGTACCGCTGGCGCTTACGCGCCAACCGGAACGGCGCTACGCCCTCCGGCAAGCGGATCTCCACGACGTAGGCGTCCGACCGGTACGCGACCGGTCGACCGCTGGCCAGGCCAGGCTTGCGCCCCTCGGCCACCCGAACGCGCCACGTCGCCACGCCACCGAGTGACTGGACCAGGTGGACGACGTTGTCGCGGAGTCGGGGAGAGGTCGTCGAGTACTGCACCCGGCAGGTACGTCCCGCCTGGACGACCGGCCCGCCGTCGGTGTCCAGCAGCCCTTGCAGGACGGCCAGGCGGACATCGACGCTGTTCTGGAGATACACGGACGGCACGAACTTGGTGCCCGACTTCGTGCCGGCCAGACCCAGCTCGCGGAGCGCCACCGTCACCGGGTTCGCGACGATCACTCCACCGCGGTGACCCTTGGTGTGCCGGAGCACATAGTCATAGTCGCTCTTGCGGTGCAGCTCGATGTCGACGAGGTTGTCCTCGATCGCGCGAGCGAGTTCAGGGTCCGCCGTGGTGAATCCCGGCGTCGTCCGGCACGAGATCGACCCGTCACCGAGCAGCAGGCCGAGGACGTACGGATCGAGCGGAACGTCCTGCGGCTCCAGCTGGACCGGAGCCACCACAGGCAGTTCGTAACGACGGATGTAACCCCGCCGCTCCTGCCCGATCATCTCCTGGGTCTCCAGCGTGCGTCGCCGACCGCGTCGCTTGTCCTCGGGCGTGGCGACCGTCCAGAGGTGCTCACCGCAGCACAGGGTGGAGGCCCCGTCCTGCGTGGTCACCCGGTAGACCTGTTTGGGCCCTTGCGGGTAGATCCCGATCACCGGGGTCGGCATACCGTCCGAGCCGATCACCAGGTCGCCGACCTGGAGTGAGCCGAACCGCTTGAAGCCTTCCGGCGTCAGGACACGCGCGTCGTACGGCTGTGCCCGGCCCCTCATGTATGCCAGGGGGGCGACCTCGATCGTCCCGGCCGCCATCAGCTTCGGGATGGTCTCCGGGTCGAGCATGTCGTGCAGTGCGTCGTAGAGCGGACGCAGGTAGGGGTCGATCTTCTCGTTGAGCGTGCCGGGCAGGAAGCCCAACCGCTCACCGGCCTCGACCGCCGGCCGGGTCAGGATGATCCGGTTGATCTGCTTGGCCTGCAACGCCTGCACCGCCTTGGCCATGGCGAGGTAGGTCTTACCGGTACCCGCCGGGCCGATGCCGAAGACGATGGTGTGCCCGTCGATCGCGTCGACGTAGCGTTTCTGCCCGAGCGTCTTGGGGCGGATGGTGCGCCCGCGCCGGGAGAGGATGTTGAGGGTGAGCACCTCGGCGGGTCGCTCCGTACCACCCTGTTCGAGCATGCCGACGGTACGCCGGACGGCATCTGTGGTCAGGGTCTCGCCTTTCTCGATGAGTTCGAGCAGCTCGCTGAAGAGCCGCTCGGCGAGGGCGTTGTCGGCGGGAGCGCCGGTGATGGTGATCTCGTTGCCACGCACGTGCACGTCACTGTTCACCGAGCGCTCGACCAGTCGCAGGATCTCGTCACCCGCGCCAAGCAGGTTGACCATGATCTTCGAGTCGGGAACCGTGATCCTGGTCTGCACCCGGGGCGGGCCGGGAGGTGGGGTGCCGGTCATAGGTCGGGCCCGAGGGGCCCTGCGCCACCTGCTCTCGATCTCGGTGCCGGGCCCGTGGCACGGCGTGCGGACGTTGCATCCATCGTATCGGTTCAACGACGCGGACACGCTGCCCATTTCCGCCGCCGTGGCACCCCGGCAGCAGTGGACAGAACAGGCATTTCACCCCCGGTGACTGCCGGTTCAGGCGCGGAAGTCGAATCCCTCGAAGGTCTCCTGACGCCGGGTGAACCGGTACGTCGCCCAGTGCATCCGGACCACCACGCCAGCGGAGTCGCGGGTCAGCCGGAGCAGCTCACCGGTTTCCCGCCCGGCGACGGTACGGAACACGTCAGGTCGCTGCGGCACCGGCGCGAAGACCGCCTGCGGCTTTCCCGGTGGGTCAGCGGCGCCACGGGCCCGCAGCGCCCCCTCGTGCCACGAGAAGACGTACTCGAAGCCCTCACCCCACCAGCGGCCGAGCAGCCCGCGCACCTCCGGCGGCGCCGGATCGCCGGGACGCCACGGATCGATGTCGGCCGGATCGTGGTCGACTGCGGCGGCGAGCAGCCGGTGCGGCAGCTCCAGCAGCTCGACGGCGGTGCCGGAGGAGCCCAGCACGGCTGCGCCGAACGCGGCCGGGGTGCCCTCACCGCCCCGTCGGCCGTACACCCCGGCGAGGAAGCCGGGCATCGCCCCGTCGTGCCCGACGTGCACCACCCGCTCCCCCTGCGGTACCAGGATCAGTCCGAGACCGAACCCGCCGGCCCACACCGCCTCGTCGGTGACCGTCACCGGCCAGCGCATCTCGTCGAGAGTGGTCGGGGCGAGCACCCGGCCCGCCGCGTCCATCGCCGGCGGGTCGGCCAGGAAGGCGGCCCAGCGGGCCATGTCGGTAGCGGTGCTCCACAGCTGTGCGGCAGGTCCGACAGCGCCGAAGTCGGTGGGTGGTTCCGGATGCGCCTCGTCGGAGTACGCGTCGACGAGGAACCCGGTCGCGGCGCGCGGGCCCGGGGTGACGGTGGTGGCGGTCAGTCCGAGCGGAGTCAGCACCCGATCGCTGAGCACCTCCGCCCAGGTGCCACCGCGTACCTGCCCGACCAGGCGGCCGAGCAACGCCATGCCGAGATTCGAGTAGTGGTAGCGGCGCCCGGTCGGCAGCACCCGCTCGGCCCGGGCCAGCTCGGCGACGAGCTGTTCGGCGTCCGGCGCGCGCAGCGTGTCCCAGACGTCGCCGTACGGCTCCCGTTGCAGGCCGGCGGTGTGCGACAGCAGCCGGCGTACGGTCAGCTCGCCGTGCGCCGGCAGGTCGAGGTGCCGGCGCAGCGGGTCGTCGAGGTCGAGCAGCCCGTCGTCGCGGCACTGCATGACCAGGACGGCGGTGAAGGTCTTGGTCACCGAGCCGATCCGGAACCGGGTCTGCTCGTCCAGGGCCGTGTCGATGCCGGTGCCGCCGGCGGTGCAGGTCCACAGCGGCCGGTCGGCGCGATGCACCGCAGCCGAGATCGCCGGCACCCGGGCCCGCGCCTGGATCTGGCGCACCATCCGGTCCAGGTGACCGGCGGCGGAGCTGCGGCCGGCGGCGGAGGTCATCCGAGGTTCCGGGCCAGCATCGGGCCCAGTGGCGCGCCACCGAGGACGTGCGCGTGCACGTGGAAGACCTCCTGACCGCCGTACGCGCCGGTGTTGAACATCAGCCGGAACCCGTCGCCGAGCAGGCCCTCGTCCTCGGCCACCGCGGCGGCGGTGGCCAGCACCTCGCCGGCCAGCGCCGGATCTCCCTGACCGAGCGTGGCCACGTCCGCGTAGTGCTCCTTCGGCACGACCAGCACGTGGACCGGCGCCTTCGGGTCGATGTCGCGGAAGGCGAGTGTGGTCGGCGTCTCACGGACCACGGTGGCCGGGATCTCTCCGGCGACGATGCGGCAGAACAGACAGTCGCTTCCCATCCGGGCAGTGTAAGAAAGAGATCCCCGGCGGCGTCCGTGCGACGCTCACCACCGCAGCAGGCGGGTGGCGAGGACGGCCAGGGCGGCCACGCCCGCGGTGGAGGTACGCAGCACCGAGGTGCCGAGCCGGACCGGTCGGGCGCCGGCCTGGTGGAAGGCCGACAGCTCGTCCGGGGTGATGCCGCCCTCCGGCCCCACCACCAGCACGATCTCGCCGTGGTCGGGCAGTTCGACGGTGGTCAGCCGGTCGGTCGCCTCCTCGTGCAGCACGTACCCGGCCGCCGCACCGGCGATCCGGCGCGCCACCGAGGCGGTGGCTTCGTCAGGTGCCCCCGCCAGCACCGGCAGCCATGCCCGACGGGCCTGCTTCGCCGCCTCGCGGGTGGTGGCCAGCCATCTGCCGCGGGCGCGTACGCCCCGGTCGCCGCGCCACTGCACCACCGAGCGGCTCGCCGCCCAGGGGACGATCTCGTCCACCCCCGCCTCGGTCATCGCCTGCACGGCCAGTTCGCCCCGGTCCCCCTTGGCGATGCCCTGGACCACGACCAGTCGGGGGTTCGCCGCGTCGACGTACCCCCGGTCGGTGACGTCGAGGTCGAGGGTGCCCCGGCCGACGGCGGTGACCACGGCGGTGGCCGTGCCGCCCCGGCCGTCGGCGAGCAGCACCTGCTCGCCGACCCGCAGCCGTTGCACGGTGGCGGCGTGGTGGCCCTCCGGGCCGTCCAGCACCAGCGAGTCCGCGGTCGGCAGCGACTCGACCAGGAACAGTGGGGCGGACACGTCAGGCGTGGCCGTTGAAGGCGTCGCGCATCCGGGAGAAGAAGCCGCCCTGCTTGGTCAGCTCGGCCACCTCTTCGCCGCGGGTCTTGGCGAACTCGCGCAGCATCCGCTCCTGCTCGGCGTCGAGCTTGGTGGGGGTACGCACGTCCAGGTGGACGTAGAGGTCACCGCGCCCGGCGCCGCGCAGGTGCGGTACGCCCCGGGCCCGCAGCCGCAGGGTGCTGCCCGGCTGGGTGCCCGGCTTGACGTCGACAGGTTCCTCGCTGTCGAGCGCCTTGATGGTCAGCCGGGTGCCGAGCGCGGCGGCGGTCATCGGCACGGTGACCCGGCAGTGCAGGTCGTCGCCCTTGCGGGAGAAGACGTCGTGCGGTCGTTCGTGGATCTCCACGTAGAGGTCCCCGGCGGTGCCGCCACCCGGGCCGACCTCGCCCTGCTGGGCGAGACGGATCCGCATGCCGTCCTCCACCCCGGCGGGGATCTTGACGGTCAGCGACCGGCGGGTGCGTACCCGGCCGTCACCGGCGCAGGTCGGGCAGGGGTGCGGGATGGTGGTGCCGTAGCCCTGGCAGACCGTGCACGGTCGGGCGGAGACCACCTGGCCGAGGAAGGTGCGCTGCACCGACTGCACCTCGCCCCGGCCGCCGCAGGCCTCGCAGGTGGCCAGGTGGGTGCCGGCGGCGGTGCCGGCGCCGGAGCAGGTGGTGCAGAGCACGGCGGTGTCGACGGTGATCGGTGCCTCGACGCCGAAGGCGGTCTCCTGGAGGTCCAGCTCCAGGCGCAGGATCGCGTCGGCGCCGGGGCGGGTGCGCGGTCGCGGGCCTCGTCCGGCGCCGGTCGCGCCGCCGAAGAACGCGTCCATGATGTCCTGGAAGCCGACGAAGGGTCCGGCTCCGCCGGGGCCGCCCGGGCCGCCGGGTCCACCCCCGCCCGGTGCCAGCGGGTCTCCGCCGAGGTCGACGATCTGCCGTTTCCGATCGTCCGAGAGGACCTCGTACGCGGCGTTGATGTCCTTGAACTTCTCCTGTGCCTCCGGGTCCGGATTCACGTCCGGATGGAACTGGCGCGCCAGCTTGCGATAGGCGCGCTTGATCTCGTCATCGGAGGCACCCTTGCTCACGCCGAGAATGCCGTAGTAGTCCCTGGCCACTGCGTTCCGTGTCCTCGTGTTCGTCTCGAGTTACGCCGTTCGGCGGCGGCAGCCTGCCGGCGGCCCTGACTTGTCAGTTCTGGGCCAGCAGCTCGCCCACGTAGCGTGCCACGGCCCTCACCGTGGCGATGGTTCCGGGGTAGTCCATCCGGGTCGGTCCCAGCACGCCCATCCCCCCGACGATTGTCGCGCCCGGGCCGTACCCGGTGCTGACCACGGATGCCGCCCGCAGGTTGTCGTACTCGTTCTCGTCGCCGATGCGTACCCGCAGTGTGCTCGGCTCCACCTCACCGATGAGCTTGAGCAGCACGACCTCCTCCTCAAGCGCTTCGAGGATGGGGCGCAACGAGCCCTGGAAGTCGAGCAGGCCGCCCCGGGCGAGGTTTGCGGTGCCAGCCAGGGCGAGCCGTTCCTCGTGCCGTTCGACGAGCGTCTCCAGCAGCACCGTGGACAGGGTCGTCATGGCCGGGCGCAGGTGCGGCACGCAGTCGTCGATGAGGGCCTGCACCAGCGGCGGGGTCTCCGACAGGCGGACTCCGACGAGTTTCTCGTTGACCAGCCGGCGCAGGTCCAGGACGTCGTCGGCGAGGACCGGTGCGGGCAGCTCGACAAGCCGCTGCTCGACCCGGCCGGTGTCGGCGATCATCACGAGCGTCAGCCGGGTGGTGGAGATCGGCACCAGTTCCAGGTGACGCACCCGGGATCGGGCCAGGCTCGGGTACTGCACGACGGCGACCTGACGGGTCAGCTGCGCCAGCAGTCGCACCGTGCGGTGCACCACGTCGTCGAGGTCGACGGCGCCGGCCAGGAAGCGCTCGATCGCCCGGCGTTCGGCCGGGCTGAGCGGCTTGACCCGGCTCAGCCGGTCGACGAAGAGTCGATAGCCACGATCGGTGGGCACCCGCCCCGCGCTGGTGTGCGGTTGGCGGATGTAGCCCTCCTCCTCCAGCACGGCCATGTCGTTACGGACCGTCGCCGGCGAGACACCCAGTTGGTGTCGTTCGACGAGCGATTTGCTGCCGACCGGCTCCTGGGTGGCGACGTAGTCCTCGACGATCGCGCGGAGCACGGCGAGCTTGCGGTCGTCCAGACCCACCTTCCCCACCTCCTGTCGCAGGTCAGCTCTCAGCGCCGCGGCCACCAGAGGAACACTCTGGCACTCGACTGTAGCGAGTGCCAGTCTACGTCGGGGCCCGCGCGGACGCGATGATCAAGTCAGCACGGCTGTCATCAAACCGATCGTCGGGTTGACACTGGCCGGTGTCGCTCTGGTGCGCCGTTGCCGGTGGCACCTACCGTGACCTCCATGACTGAACCACCTCGTCCCCCGACTCCGGCGACGAACCCACGACACCACTGTCCGGCTCACCTGGCCAGGGCGGCTATCCACCGCCCGGCGGCTATCCACCCCCCACCGGCGACCAGCCGCCGCCGGCCGGCTATCCCCCACCCGGCGGCTATCCCCCACCCGGCGGTTACCCGCCGGGAGCGCCGGGTGTCGGCTACCCGACCGGCGGTTACGGCCCTCCGGGTGGTGGCTACGCCAACAACGAGGACAAGACCTGGGTCCTGATCGCCCACTTCGGCGGCCCGCTCGGCGTGGTCGTCGGTGGCGGCCTCTTCGGGTGGGTGGCGCCGCTGATCGCGATGATGACCCGCGGGCAGCAGTCCCCGATCGCCCGGGCGCACTCGGTGGCCGCGCTGAACTTCCAGCTCACCTGGGCCATCGTCGGCGTGCTGAGCTGGGTGCTCGCCACGATCACCTGCGGCATCCTGTTCTTCGCGCCGATCATCGCGGGGATCGTGCCGGTGATCTTCGGCATCATCGGCGGGGTCAAGGCCAACGACGGGGTGCTCTACCAGTATCCGATGAGCTACTCCTTCGTGAAGCGCTGACCGGCCGGGCCGCCTGGTGACGGGGATCAGGGCAGCAGGTCGCGGACCACGGCGTCGGCGAGCAGCCGGCCGCGCAGGGTGAGCACGGCACGGCCGGCGGCGTGGGCGGGCTCGGCGAGCAGACCCTGGGCAAGTGCCCGCGCCGCGCCCGCTCGCCCGGCGTCGGTGAGCACGTCCAGCGGCAGGCCGGAGGCCAGCCGCAACCGCAGCATGACCTCTTCCATGTGCGTCTCGTCGCCGGTGAGCACCTCCCGGGCCTGCCCGGGTGACTCGCCGGTGGCGAGGCGTTTGGCGTACGCGCCTGGATGTTTGACGTTCCACCAGCGCACGCCGCCGACGTGGCTGTGCGCCCCGGGCCCGAGGCCCCACCAGTTGCCGCCGGCCCAGTAGAGCAGGTTGTGCCGGCAGCGCGCGTCAGGTGTGCGGGCCCAGTTGGAGACCTCGTACCAGGAGAAACCGGCGGCGTCGAGGGCCGACTCGGCGGCCAGGTACCGGTCCGCGGCCACGTCCTCGTCCGGGTACGGCAGCTCACCACGGCGCATCCGGGCGGCCAGCCGGGTGCCGTCCTCGATGATCAGGGCGTACGCGCTGACGTGGTCCGCGCCGGCGGCGACCACCTGGTCCAGCGAGGCGGCGAAGTCCTCGGCCCGCTCCCCCGGCGTCCCGTAGATCAGGTCGAGGTTGACGTGGTCGAACCCGGCGTCCCGGGCCTCCAGCGCGGCGGCGGTGGCCCGGCCGGCGCTGTGCCGGCGGTCCAGCACGGCGAGCACCCCGGGCGCGGCCGATTGCATGCCCAGCGAGATCCGGGTGTACCCGGCCGCCCGCAACTCCTTCAGCGTGGTGGGTGTCACCGACTCCGGGTTGGCCTCGGTGGTCACCTCCGCGTCGGCGGCCAGCCCCCACGTCCGGTCGATGGCGTCGAGAATCCGGGCCAGGTCGTCGGTGGGCAGCAGGGTAGGGGTGCCGCCACCGACGAAGACCGTCTCCACCCGGGCGGGCGGAGCCTCGCCCAACACCCGGGCGGCGAGCGCCAGCTCCGCCAGCACGGCGTCGGCGTAGCCCTCCCGGGTCGCGCCACCGCCCAACTCGTCGGCGGTGTACGTGTTGAAGTCGCAGTAGCCGCAGCGGCTCGCGCAGAAGGGCACGTGCACGTACACCCCGAACCCCCGGGCGCCTACCGACGCGTGGGCGGACGCGGGCAGCGACCCGTCGGCGGGGACGGGCTCGCCTGCTGGAAGGACGCCGGGCATGGCCACTAGTGTGCCCTCCCATGACCTCTCCCGACGCGCTCGTGCGGGTCGCCACGGCCCACGGGGTGACCACGCTCACGCTGGACAGTCCGCACAACCGCAACGCGCTCTCCACGCCGCTGATGACCGAACTGCTGGCCGGGCTGGCCGCCGCGGTCGCCGACGACGCGGTCCGGGTGATCGTGCTCGACCACACCGGTCCGGTCTTCTGCTCCGGAGCCGACCTGAAGGAGACCGCTGCGGCGTACGCCAGCGGCACGGTGCCGGCAGGGATGCTGGGTGACGTGCTCGCGGCGGTCCGGGAGTGCCCGAAGCCGGTGCTGGCGAAGGTCGGTGGCCCGGCCCGGGCCGGCGGCCTGGGCCTGATCGCGGCGGCCGACCTGGCGGTCTGCGCGGCGGAGGCCACGTTCGCCTTCACCGAGGTGCGGATCGGGGTGATCCCCGCGGTGATCTCCGCGACGGTGCTGCCCCGCCTGTCGTCCCGGGCGGCGGCCGAGCTGTACCTGACCGGCGACACCTTCGACGGCCGGCGGGCCACCGAGATCGGCCTGGTCACCGCAGCGGTGCCGGCCGAGGAGCTGGCTGCCGTGGTGCGCCGGTACTGCGACTCGCTGGTGCGCGGCGCGCCGGCGGCGTTGGCCGGGGCGAAGCGGCTGCTGCGCCGACCGGCCGCCGTCGACCTGCGCGCCGAGCTGGCCGAGCTGGCGGAGTTGTCCACCGGGTACTTCCTGTCGGCGGACGGGATGGAGGGTGTCACCGCGTTCCGGGAGAAGCGACCACCGCGCTGGGTGGCCGAACTCGGCAGGTGAGGTGCGGCCGGGACGGGGAACCTCACGTCCACGCGTGGTCGCCGCGCGGGGGCCGGAACCGGTCGGACGACCCCGGACAGCTCGACGAGGGACGTACGCTTGGCGGACCTTGACACAGGAGGTGCGGGTGCGAACTCGGGCTGCCGCGACGGGCTTCGTGGTCCTCGTCCTGATCGCCACGATCGGGATGATCGTGGTGCTGAGGCAGGCCGGCGAGGGGCTACGGCTGCCGCTGACCGGCCGGGCCTGCACGGTGCAGGCCGACGGCGAGGTGACACTCGACTCGCAGCAGATGGCGAACGCGGCGACGATCGCGGCGATCGGCGTACAGCGCGAGATGCCCGAGCGGGCGGTGGTGGTGGCGCTGGCCACCGCGTACCAGGAGTCCGGGCTGCGCAACCTGACAGGTGGTGACCGCGACTCCGTGGGGCTGTTCCAGCAGCGGCCGAGTCAGGGTTGGGGTACGCCGACCCAGATCCGCGACCCCCGGTACGCGGCCGGGAAGTTCTACGCGGCGTTGAAGAAGGTGCGTGGCTGGGAGGACATGCGGGTCACCGACGCCGCGCAGAAGGTGCAGCGCTCGGCCTTCCCGGAGGCGTACGAGAAGTGGGCCGACGAGTCGCAGGTGCTCACCCGGGCGCTGCTCGGTCACGCCACCACGGCGGTCACCTGCGCGGTGGGCGGCGATCCGGTGATGCGCGGCGCCGCCGCCATCGCCGCGCTGGCCGAGGGGCTGACGCTCGACTGGGGTCTGACCGAGCGCTCCCCGGTCGAGGACTCCGGGTCGGGGCCGGACTACTTCGCCACCGAGGTGGACCGCGAGGTCGGCCTGGCGAGCCTGACGGTGGGCATCCGGGCCGCCGCGGCGCGCTCGACCGACGCCACGCAGACGATCCCGGACGGTGAGCGGGCCGGCTGGCGGTACGCGTACTGGCTGGTCTCCCACGCGAAGGAGCACGGGGTGAAGCGGGTGGCCTTCGACGGCCGGGAGTGGACCGCCAAGCGGGGCACCTGGAAGCGCATGCCGGACAGCGAACGAAGCAGCGGGCAGGTTCAGGCCGAGGTGCACGCGGACGTCTGAGCAGCCCTGATCTCTTTACCCGCAGTCACCGCAAAATCGGGCTATCCCCCACATAATCGCCCGTCCCGCCACGTTGCGTGACTTGCGGTAGTGGTGCAACCGCCATCAGTCGCCATCCCCGTGGAAAGGTCACGGGGTGCCCCCCGGGCCCTCGACACGCGCGTTACGATCGGCGGCCTGTGCCAGAAATGGTTTCACCTCTTGGGGAGGGGTACGACGTGGCGTTCGACTACGGCGACCGGACCGGCTATGAACCGATCAGTGACGTCGACCGCAAGGAGTTTCACGAGCAGGGCTTCCTCCTGCTGCGGAACGTCCTGACCGAGGATCACCGGGCCGCTCTGGAGGCCGCGGTCGACCGGGTGTACGAGGAGGAGAAGGCCAAGGGCACCACCACCAAGGACGGCACCCTGCACCTGCTGGGCTTCCTTGAGCGGGACGAGCTCTTCGGCGAGCTGCTCACCCACCCGATCGCGTTCCCCTACATGTGGGGCCTGGCGGGCTGGAACATCTACACCCACCACAACCACCTCGACGTCACGCCGCCCGCGGCGGAGCCCGAGAAGCCCTACTGGGGTTGGCACCAGGACGGATACCGGCAGAACTCCGACCCGGAGACGATGGACCCGAACCTGCCGCGGCCGATGTTCTCGCTGAAGGTCGCCTACGTGCTCTCCGACCTGTCGGAGAACGGCCGGGGCGCGACCAAGGTGATCCCGGGCAGCCACCTGTGGAACTCGCTGCCCCGCCCGACGGACCTGAGCGTGCACAACCCGGACCCGGAGGGCACCGTCGAGATCACCGCCAACCCGGGCGACGCCTTCATCTTCGACCGCCGCCAGTGGCACTCCCGGTCGACGAACCTGTCGAACATCACCCGCAAGATGCTGTTCGTCGGCTACACCTACCGGTGGATCCGTCCCCTCGACGAGCTGCACCCCGACAAGGACGGCGAGTGGTACCGCAACCGCACGCCGGTGCAGCGCCAGTTGCTCGGTGAGGGCACCCACACGGCCAACTACTGGGGCATCAACTGGGACGGCTACATCGACGACGAGATCCCGCTGCGCAAGGAGCTCAAGCAGCGCGGTCTGCTCAACCGCAACATCCCCTGGCTCCGCTGACCGGACCGTGACCAAAGGTCCCGCCCGCCACGACCGATCGTGGCAGGCGGGACCTTTTCGCATTCACCCGCCGGTTCGGCCAGCGCCGCCAGCGCGCCTGTGGATCAGCCGAGGCGGCGGCGCACCTTCTCGCGGACCGGCTCGGGCAGGTCGTCGGCGGCCAGGAGCCGGGGCAGCAGCGCCGGCTCCAGGCTGAGCGCCCGGAACACCTCACCAAGGGTCACCCCGTGCGCCGGCCGGTGCACGATCTCGATCGGGTCGCCGGCAGCCACCGCGCCGTCGCGCAGCACCCGCAGGTACGCGCCCGGCGTCGCCCGCTCGGTGAACCGCTTGATCAGATCCGGTACGCCCCAGAAACCGGCGAAGGTGGTGCACGGCGTACGCGGGGTGGTCACCTGGAGCAGCGCCGCGCCGACCGCCCACCGCTCGCCGATCACGGCACCTGTCACGTCGACCGCCTCGGTGGTGAGGTTCTCGCCGAAGCCGCCGGGGCGGATGGTGCGCCCGAGGTCCGCCTCCCACCAGGTCGCGTCCTCCACCGCGTACGCGTAGACCGCCTTGTCCGGACCACCGTGGTGGGCCCGTTCGCCGATGAAGTCGCCGGCCACGCCCTCGACCCGGAAGACGACCGGGGCGTCGGCCGGCCGTTTGTCGATGCCGCTGCGCCCGCTCGCGGCACCGGCCCACGGCGCTTCGGTCACCACGCCCACGTTCACCGAAGCCACCCTGCCCATCATGATCAGCATCCTACGGGAGCAGCCCGGTCACGCCTCGGCCCTCGCGTTCAGCCGGGCTGGTCAGGTCGGGCGCGACACCGGTCACGAGGCCGTGGGTACCCATACGAAAGGCGCCCGACCGTGAGGTCGGGCGCCTTTCGACGGCTCAGCGGTTACCGGTGGGTGACGCCCCGGCGGTTGCGGCCCACACCGACGACCAGCGCGACCGCGACGGCGGCCAGCAGCACCTGGAGCATCAGCTCCCGCCAGTCGATCCCGGCGGTCTCGGCGAAGCCGGAGGCCCGGGCGATCACGGTGCCGAGCAGCGCGGCACCGACACCGATGAGCATGTGCAGCCAGATCGGCATGTTCTGCCGGCCCGGCACCACCAGGCGGCCCAGTGCGCCGACGATCAGACCGACGATCAGCGCGGTGATGATGCCCCAGACGGTGAGCTCCATGGTCGCTCTCCTTCACAAAAGACGTTCCACGTTTGTGGTGTTCCTGTCGTGACCGCCTAGTGCCCGACCCGTGAAGATCCCAAACCGAATTTTCTGGCGGAGAAGCCGCGAGGATTCCGAAAGGTCGCGCCGGGGGAGCCCACACGCCGACGGGCGCCCGGCCTGATGGCCGGGCGCCCGTCGGAGGCGGATGCGGTTACCGGTGGGTGACACCGCGGCGGCGACTGCCCAGGCCGGCCACCAGGGCGACCGCGATCGCGGCCAGGGCGACCTGGACGGCCAGCTCGGCCCAGTCGATGCCGGCGGTCACCGTGGCGATGCCCATCGCACGGGCGAGCACGGTACCGAGCAGCGCCGCGCCGACGCCGATGATCATGTGCAGCCAGATCGGCATGTCCTGCCGTCCCGGGACCACGAGGCGGCCCAGCGCGCCGATGATCAGACCCACGAACAGCGCGGTGATGATGCCCCAGACGGTGAGCTCCATGGCGGCTCTCCTTACCCAGAAGATGTCATTCGGGGGTTCCTGTCGTGCCGATCAGATTCCCTCGACACCGAATCCCCAAACCGCCCAGAGCGCCGTCGACGGACGCCACAGGTCATGCCGCGCGTCAATGGCACATTGCGCCGCGACGAGACCTGTCGGTCACTTCTTTCCGGTCGCCTTGCCGTCGGAGTCGGAGGAGAGCGCGGCGATGAAGGCCTCCTGCGGGACCTCCACCCGGCCCACCATCTTCATCCGCTTCTTGCCTTCCTTCTGCTTCTCCAGCAGCTTGCGCTTACGGCTGATGTCACCGCCGTAGCACTTGGCGAGCACGTCCTTGCGGATGGCGCGGATCGTCTCCCGAGCGATCACCCGACTACCGATGGCCGCCTGAATGGGCACCTCGAACTGCTGGCGCGGGATGAGGTTGCGCAGCTTCGCGGCGATCGTGGTGCCGTAGGCGTACGCCTTGTCCTTGTGCACGATGGCGCTGAACGCGTCCACCGGCTCGCCGTGCAGCAGGATGTCGACCTTCACCAGGTCGGACGCCTGCTCGTCGGTGGGCTCGTAGTCCAGCGAGGCGTAGCCCTTGGTGCGGCTCTTGAGCTGATCGAAGAAGTCGAAGATGATCTCCGCCAGGGGCAGCGTGTAGCGCAGCTCCACCCGGTCGGCGGAGAGGTACTCCATGCCGAGCAGGTTGCCCCGGCGGCCCTGACAGAGCTCCATCACCGCACCGACATAGTCGTTGGGGGTCAGCACGCTGGCCCGCACCGTCGGCTCGTACACCTCGGCGATCTTGCCGGTCGGGTACTCGCTGGGGTTGGTGACCACCACCTCCTGGCCATCCTCCTGGATCGCCCGGTAGACCACGTTCGGCGCGGTCGAGATCAGGTCCAGGTTGAACTCCCGCTCCAGCCGCTCCCCGATGATCTCCAGGTGCAGCAGGCCGAGGAAGCCGCAGCGGAACCCGAAACCGAGCGCACCCGACGTCTCCGGCTCGTAGGTGAGCGCGGCGTCGTTGAGCTTGAGTTTGTCCAGCGCGTCCCGCAGTGCCGGGTAGTCCGACCCGTCGATCGGGTAGAGACCCGAGTAGACCATCGGCTTCGGGTCCTTGTAGCCACCGAGCGGCTCCGCGGCCGGCCGGTTGTTGATGGTGACGGTGTCACCGACCCGGGACTGGCGCACGTCCTTCACCCCGGTGATCAGGTAGCCGACCTCGCCGACGCCGAGCGCCTCGGCCTTCACCATCTCCGGCGAGATGACCCCGATCTCCAGCAGCTCGTGCACCGCCCCGGTGGACATCATCTTGATCCGGTCCCGGGCGCTGATCTGACCGTCGATCACCCGGACGTAGGTGACCACACCCCGGTAGACGTCGTACACCGAGTCGAAGATCATGGCGCGGGCCGGAGCGTCGGCGTCACCGACCGGCGGGGTGAACTGCCGGACGATCTCGTCGAGCAGGTACGGCACGCCCTCACCGGTCTTGCCGGAGACCCTGATGCAGTCCGCCGGGTCGCCGCCGATCAGGTGGGCAAGCTCCTCTGCGTACTTCTCGGGCTGGGCGGCCGGCAGGTCGATCTTGTTGAGCACCGGAATGATGTGCAGGTCGTTCTCGAGCGCGAGATAGAGGTTCGCCAACGTCTGCGCCTCGATGCCCTGGGCCGCGTCGACAAGCAGGATGG
Organism: Verrucosispora sp. CNZ293; assembly: GCF_002754655.1. Taxonomy (NCBI): domain Bacteria; kingdom Bacillati; phylum Actinomycetota; class Actinomycetes; order Micromonosporales; family Micromonosporaceae; genus Micromonospora; species Verrucosispora sp. CNZ293. Next base: position 6,175,245 of record NZ_PEFR01000001.1, on the reverse strand, counting down.
CACCTTCGCAGGCGGCCAGCGACCGGGACACCTCGTAGGTGAAGTCCACGTGGCCCGGGGTGTCGATCATGTTGAGCACGGCCTGTTCCCCGGCCCGCTCGCCCTCCCGGATCGTCCACGGCATGCGGACGGCCTGGCTCTTGATGGTGATGCCACGCTCGCGCTCGATGTCCATCCGGTCGAGGTACTGCGCGCGCATCAACCGCGGATCGACCACACCGGTGAGCTGCAACATCCGGTCAGCCAGGGTCGACTTTCCGTGGTCGATGTGAGCGATGATGCAGAAGTTCCTGATCCGCCCCGGGTCGGTGGCACCAGGAGCGTTCGCGCCGGGATCGAGCGTCGGTGGCACAGCGGTCCGTTCTGGTCGGCTGACGTGAGCGGGCCGGCACGTGCCGGCCCCCTCTATGCTCCCATGTCCCCGGCGGACATCGGCCGGGCGTCCGTCACTCCTGCGGCGGCTCGACGAAGAGAGCGGCGAGCCGGGGCAGTCGACGGCGCGCCTCGTCCTCGTCGTCGAAGTCCCAGAAGTCGTTCAGGTCTGGCTGTCGGATGGCCGCACGCTCTCCTGGCAGGTCGGTCGCGGTCGCCTTGCGGTACGCGTCCCACGGCACCGCGAGCATGTCCTCGCACTCGAACTCCTCGCCACTGAGCGCGGCGGACCGGATCTGCGGCAGTTCGGCGAGCGAGTCCGGATCGGCGACCGCCCGGGCGAAGACCTCCCGTCCCTGGGTCATCAGCCAGCCCCGGAAGTACTCGAATCCGTCGTCGGAGGCCCCACCGTTGATCAGGTACGCGGCACCCCACAGATCGACCCGGTAGGACGCGGCCAGGACCCGTTGCTGGTGGTGGGCGTACCCGATGATCTCCTCGGGGTCGCGGGCGGCGAGCAACGCGACAGCCCGGGCGGCGACGGCGTCCGGTTCGCCCCCGCCGGTCCGGGCGCGGTCGATCAACTGCCAGAAGTCGTCGGTCCTCATGGGCTGGCAGTCTGGCAGACGCCACCGTCGGTGCCCGGATCCGCGCCGGATGTCGCCGCCCGGCCGGCCGCCGGGCAGCATGGTCGGGGTGAGTGTTCCTGTCCCGCCGGCCGTGCCGTACCACGCGACCGCGCAGCGGCCCGAGTGGTCGTCGCTGCCGGCACGGCTGCGAGCCGAGGTGTCCACGCGGATGGGCGCCCCGGTGGTCGAGGCCCGCACCGCTGGCGCCGGCTTCACCCGCGGGTTCGCGGCGCTGCTGCGCACCGCCGACGGGCACAGCGCGTTCGTCAAGGCCGCGCCCCACGCCGAGCAACCGCACCTGGTCGACTGGTACGCCCGGGAGGCCGCGATCCTCACCCGGCTGCCGGCCGGGCTGCCCGCGCCCCGGCCGCGCTGGACGCTGTGGGAGGCGGGCTGGTACGTCCTCTGCCTCGACCCCGTCGACGGTCACACCCCCCGACTGCCCTGGGACCAGGCCGAACTGACCGCCACCCTGACCGCCTTCGCCGACATCGCCGAGGCGCTCGCCGAGCCGTCCGTGGAGCTGACCGCCCTCGGCCTGCCCCGCCTCGCCGACCTGGCCCGCGACGACATCCTCTGGTGGGGCGAGGTCGCCGCCGGCCGGGAACCGGCACCGCCGCTGCCCGCCGTGGTCCAGGGACGCCTGGCCGACCTGGTCGCGCTGGAGTCCCGCCTGCCCGGGTACGCCGCCGCCGCGACCGGGCTCACCCACGGCGACCTGCGGGTCGACAACGTTCTTATCGACACCGCCGGGTCGGTCTGGTTCTGCGACTGGCCGTGGCTGTGTCACGGGCCGGCCTGGTTCGACCTGGTCACCCTGCTCATCACCGGGTACGCCACCGGACTCGACGTCGATTCGCTCTTCGCCGCCCAGCCGGCCGCCGCCAGCGCACCCGACGACGCGCTCGACGTCACGCTGGCCGCCCTGGCCGGCTACCACCTCACCGCCGCGAACTCAGCGCCACCGACCGCCTCGACCAACCTGCCCGCCCACCACCGCTGGACCGGCGAACAGGCCATCCGCTGGCTCTCCCACCGGCGTGGCTGGCTCTGACCACACCCGCCGCCCGCACCCACACCGTTGATCATGAGGTCAGCGACAGTTTGAAGATCAACGAGTAGGGCTAACCTAATGATCAACCAGGGCGGGTTGCGGGAGGCTGTTTTGGCCCGTTCGAGCCGACCTGGTAACCTGGCTCTTCGCGCAGCGATGACGCATGCTCGTCGCGCGCACAAGCTGACCAACCCGAGCTATCAAGACGAGGCTGTCGCGTGGCGAACATCAAGTCCCAGATCAAGCGCAACCGGCAGAACGAGAAGCGCCGGCTGCGTAACAAGTCGGTCAAGTCGTCGCTGAAGACCGCCATCCGCAAGTTCCACGAGGCCGCTGAGGCCGGTGACGTCGAGAAGGCCACCGCTCTCATGCAGGACGCCTCGCGCAAGCTGGACAAGGCGGCCAGCAAGGGCGTCATCCACGGCAACCAGGCCGCGAACCGCAAGTCCGCGATCTCCAAGCGCGTCGCGTCGCTCGCCGCCTGAGCTGAGCGCCCAGACCTGACGGAAGCCTCGGGGCACCGCCCCGGGGCTTCCGCACGTCGTCCAGCCGCGGTTGCTCCGGTTTCGGCCGGTGGCAGCCGCTCCCTTGATCCCGTTCCCGGTCGGCGGCACTCCCGGTCCAGCCAGCGCCCCCGGTTCGGGCAGCGCGCTGATCAGGATCCGGGTTCGGTGGTCCCCGGGCGACGGCCCGGCTGACCCCGATCGGCCTCGCCCTCGAGACCCCGCGCTGCCGGCCGGTGCTGCTGGTCCGAGGGCCCCACCGGTCGATGCTGCTGATCCGCCGGCTCAGCCAGACGATGCTGCTGATCCGCCGGCTCGGCCGGTCGCTGCTGCTGGTGTGCTGGCTCGGAGCGAACCACGACGCCGGGCACGCTGTGCCGCAGCCAGTCGACCCGGGCCCGCCCGACCACCGGCTCCATCTGCCGGCGGAACCTGTCACGTTCCTGCTCGGGTACGGCCGCTGCGGAGCGCACCACCGCGGCGGCCACCAGATCGTTGAGCTTGACCATCACGGCCACCGCGGCGGGCAGCACCAGCACCGCCCACCAGGTCACCAGCTCGGCGAGCGCGAGCAGGGCCGCCAACGCGATCGCCCCCTCGAAGAAGATGAAACAGAGCACTCCGCCCGGGTTGACGAACCGCAGCCCGAGCACCCGCGCGTAGAACGGACGGTACTGCTCCTCGTCGGCCGGGATCGTGGCCCACGAGCCACGGAGCGCTCCGCTCACCTGGCGCCACCCTGCCGCGCCGCCGCCACCGAGAAGACCGCCTTCTCCAGCGCGTACGCCCGATCGTCGGAGCCGCCCTTGACCGCCGCGTTGCACTCTGCCGCCGCCCGCATCGCCAGTACCAGCCCGTCCGGGGTCCAACCACGGGCCTGTCGTTGGGCCCGTTCCACTTTCCACGGCGGCATGCCCAGACTGCTGGCGAGCTGGTACGGACTGCCTCGGCCGGCGGAGGCGACCCTGGCGACCGTACGGATGCCGTCGGCGAGGGCGTCGGCGATCGGCACCGGATCCACCCCCACGTGCAGCGCCCAGCGCAGCGCCTCCAACGCGCCCGGCAGGTCACCGACCATCGTGGCGTCGGCCACCGTGAACCCGCTCACCTCCACCCGACCCCGGTAGTAGCGGGCCACCGTGTCGGCGCCGATCCGGCCGTCGGTGTCGGCGATCAGCTGGGAACAGGCCGCGGCGAGTTCGCGCAGATCGTTGCCGACCGCGGCGATCAGCGCCTCGGCCGCGTCGTCGGTGCATCGCCCACCGGCCCGGCGAATCTCCTCGCGGACGAAGGCCACCCGCTCGCGGTGCCCCTTGAGTCTGGTGGCCGGCACGACCTGGGCACCTGCCGCCTTCAGCCCGTCGGCGAACGCCTTGCCCTTCGCCGCACCGAGGTGCGCCACCACGAGCTGCACCTCCGGATCAGGGTTCTTCGCGTACGCCAACAGGGCGGCGACCAGGTCCTTGCGGGCGTCCTGACCGGACCGGAGCACCAGCACCCGACGCCCACCGAACAGCGACGGGCTGAGCATCTCGTCGATCTCGCCGACGGTCAGCTGACCGGCCTGGTACTCGCGCACGTCGACGCCGGGGTCAGCGGCCCGGGCAGCGGCGACGGTTTCGGTCACCGCGCGCGTGGCGAGCAGCTCCTCGTCGCCGAGGACGAGCACAATAGGAGCGGCACTGGCGGCGGTCACGCCGCCCATATTCGCACGCTCGGCCGGCTGGTCCAGCCTGCTCGTCGGTACTCTGCCGGCGGACCCCGCACTCAGCGCAAATCCAGACATACGCCTTATCTTCCGCTTTTCACGGTAAATTGCCGTTGATTCATCACGGTGGACGGACCCGGTCGACACCGGCGCTCACCACCCCGAGCCCTCGGGACGACCGCACGACCGCCAGGTCACCACCGGTGTCGGTACGCAGCACCCGCGCCCCACCCCGGGCCAGCCGGGTCAGCACCGCCGGGTTGGGATGCCCGTAGGTGTTCCCCGCCCCGACCGGCACCAACGCCACCGCCGGCCGTACCGCGTCCAGAAAGGCCGGATCCTGGTACGCGGAGCCGTGGTGGGCGACCTTCAGCACGTCGGCCCGCAACCCGTCCGGCGGCAGCCGTTCCCGCACCGCCTGCTGCTCCTCCACCTCGGCGTCGCCGGTCAGCAGGATCCGCACCCGGTCGACAGTGGCGAGCAGCACCAGAGAGTTGTTGTTCGGATCCGAGCGGGTGCCTCGCATCGGGTACGGCGGGCCGAGCACTGTCACCTCAACCGCCCCGGCCCGGTACCGCCACCCCGCCGGGGCGGCCACCACAGGTGTGTCGTGTGCCGCGGCGGTGCTGCGCACCAGGTCCCGGCCGGCCGCCGGCTCCGGCCACTGGGGAACCAGTACCGTGTCCACCCGCCGTCCCCGGAAGATCCCGGCCACCCCGCCTGTGTGATCCACGTGGAAGTGGCTGACCACAAGCAGCGACACCCGCCGTACGCCGAGCCGGCGCAGGCAGGCGTCCGCCGCCGCCGGATCCGGGCCGGCGTCGACCACCACCGCCCGGCCGGCCACCACCGGCAGCAGCACCGTGTCGCCCTGACCCACCGCGCAGGCCGTGACGACCCACCCCTGCGGCGGCCATCCCGGCGCGACCATCCGTACCGGCAGGGTGCCCAGCATCACCGCGACCGCGCAGACCGCCACCAGGCGACGTACCACGGGGCGGCGGGCCGCGATCAGCAGCGCCACGGTCAGCGCCGCCAGCAGCAGCGCCCCGGAGATCCCGCCGGGCCACGGCAGGTTGCCCGCCGGCAGCCGGGCACCGTACCTGGCGACAAGCACCAGCCACCACGCCGGCCAGTGCGCCAACCAGGCGACGGTCTCGGCACCGGCCGGCCAGACCGGCGAGACGACAGCCGCTGCCACGCCCAGCACCGTCGCCGGGGCGATCGCCGGCACCGCGAGCAGGTTCGCCGGCACCGCCACCAGGCTGACCGTGCCGGTCAGACCGGCGATCACAGGTGCACAGGCGAGCTGTGCGGCGGCCGGCACCGCCAGCGCCTCGGCCGCCCCCGGCGGTACGCCCCGCCGCCGCAGCCCGTCCCGCCAACCCGGAGCGAGCAGCAGCAGACCACCTGTGGCCAGTACGGACAGCGCGAAGCCGGCGTCACCGGCAAGTTCCGGATCGACAAGCACCAGCACCGCCACGGCGGCGGCAAGTGCGGGCACCGCCGCCCGGGGTCGGCCGGCGGCCAGCGCGGCGAGCCCGATCGCGCCCATGGTGGCCGCGCGGACCACGCTCGGCGACGGCCGGACCAGGATGACGAAGCCCACCAGGGCCAGCCCGCAGAGGCCTACGGCCAGCACCGGACCGGCTCGGGCCCAGCGGGCCAGCAAAAGCACCGCCCCCACCACAATTGCCACGTTCGATCCGGAAACAGCGTTCAGGTGGGTCATTCCGGTGGCACGGAAGTCCTCCTCCACCGTGTCGGGCAACTGGCTGGTGTCGCCGACGACCAGGCCGGGCAGCAGGCCACCCGGGTCGTCCGGCAGCGGCGCACACGCTCGCTGGAGACCGGCACGGAGCCGGCCGGCCGCGCGCTGCACCGCCGACGGGGCACCGAGCCGATCCGGTGCGCCGACGGCCATCAGGACCGCCCCGGTGAGGTCGCCGCCGCGCGGTGCGGCAAGGCGCCCCTGCGCGGTGAGGCGCTGCCCGGGCAGCAGCCCTCGCCACGCCGGGTCGTCGGCGAGCACCAGGACCCGCGCCGGCGTGGTGACCCGCTGGCCCTGCGGCCCGGTCAGAGTGACAAACCTGGCCGGCACCAGCAACGTCGGTGGACGGCCCACGATGCCGCCGCGTACCGGCCTGGGGTCGTCCCGGACGACCAGTTCGGTGCTGACCCGGGCCTGTTCGTCCACCAGGACACGCAACGGGCCGGCGTCCCGTACGGTCAGCCGCGCCGAGGTGGCCGCCCCGCCGCAGATCACGCCGAGCAGGATCGCCACCGCGATCCAGCCGTGACGGCGCAGGGTCGGATGTGGTCTGCCGACCACCCCGAGCAGGTGCAGCGTCACCGCCCCGGCGAGTCCGGCAGCGGCGACGGTCACCAGCAGTGTCCGCCGGGAGTCGAGGTGCAGCCCGGCCAGCGCGGTCAGCCAGGCCGCCACGGCAAGCCCCGCCATTCGGAGGTCCGGGGTGGTCGAGCCGGCCGTGAAACCGGCGGCGGTTCCGGCCGACCGGGTGACCGGGGTGGGCGTCGCCTTCACACCGTCACCAGGTCCTTGAGCTGCTCGTACCGTGCGTCGCCGATCCCGTTCACCTGACGCAGGTCGCCGACGGACCGAAAGCCGCCGTGCGTGTCGCGATGCTCGATGATGCGCTGGGCGAGCACCGGGCCCACCCCGGGCAGCGTCTCAAGCTGTGCCGATGTGGCGGTGTTCAGGTTGACCCGCCCGCCGGTGCCGGGTTCGCCGCCCGGACCTGAGCCGGGCAGGGTGCCCGACGGCGGGACGCCCGGGCCCACGGTGGGCGCCGGTACGCCGACCAGGATCAACTCGCCGTCGCTGACCCGACGGGCCAGGTTCAGCATCGCCACGTCCACCCCCGGCAACGCACCCCCGGCGGCGTCGACGGCGTCGGCCACCCGAGCGCCGGCCGGCAGTCGCACCAGTCCGGGCCGCCGGACCTTGCCGGCGACGGCAACCACCAGCTCGCCGGTGGGCACCGCCGCCGGCACCGCGGGTTCGTCGCCGGCCACGACGGCCGGCTCCGTCGTGCCGGCGGTGCCGGTCTCGGCGACGACCGGCTCCACCTGAGGTCGGGATCGCCAGGCCCAGAATCCTGCGGCCACCACCACGAGAACGGCGACGACCGCGAGGGCCCGCACTCCCCGCCGCCCCGGATCGAAGGCACCAGGCCCGGGCAACGGAAGCCTCGGCGACGCCTCGTCGACCGTCCGATCCCGCGCCACGTCGACAGGCTCCTCGTCGCCGGCACCGGCCGGACCACCGACGGCACGAGGATCGGCGGCCCGAACCGGACCGGCGGCCCCAACCGGACCGGCGGCACGAACGGGTCCAGCGGCCCCTGCCGGACCGGCGACACCGGCCCGGTCGGCAGCCTGGACCGGCAGCAGCGCTGTCGGCCAGTCCGCCACCGACGGCGGCAACCCGCCGGACGCTCCGGCGACCGGTGGCAGCCCGACCGACGAGGGCAGGCCAGCGGAGGCAGGCGTCCCGTGCTCACCCGCCATCGGCGGCCCGGCAGCATCCTCCGAGAGGTCCAGCGCACCGGGCATCAGTCGCCACAGCCGCTGACGGACCACCGTCTCCTCGTCCTCGTCCTTCGACACGGCGCGAGGCTAGAGCGGCGCGGCCCCGGCGGGCGCGACGAGCAGGCAGGACTGTGGACAGGGCAGGACTCTGTGGACAACGCCCTGATCATGCACCGGATCTGCTATGGCCTCGGCACGGCCGAGCCGGCACCGGTTCAGTCCGGGCGGGACTCCGGATCCAGACCGAGCACGGAGCGCCCGCCGTCGACCGGCAGGGTCACCCCGTTGACGAAACCGGCGGCCCGCGAGAGCAGGTACGCGACCGCCTCCGCCACGTCCTGCGGTTGCCCGATCCGGCCCACCGGGTGCAGCCGGGTCAGTTCCGCCTCGATCCGCCGCGCCTCATCCGGTTCCGTCTCGGCCAGCAACGCCTCGTGGCGCTCGGTGGCCACCGAACCGAGGGCGACCGTGTTGGCCCGGATGCCGTACCTGCCGTACTCGACGGCCAGCGCCCGGGTCAGCCCCTCCACCGCCGCCTTGGCCGTGGCGTACGGCAGGCAGCCCGGCACCGGCCGGCTCGCCTGATGCGACGAGACGTTCACCACCGCGCCAGCGGTGCCGGCGGCGAGGAAGCGGCGGACCGCGATGGCCGCGCCGACCACGACGGGGCGCAGGTTGCGGGTGATCAGGTCGACGACCTCGCCGACCGGCGCGTCGTGTACCGATGCGTCGCGGAAGACGGCGGCGTTGTTCACCCAGCCGGTGAGTGGCTGGGCGCGCTCGGCCAGGTCGGCGGCGCGGCCGGCGACGCCCTCGTCACCGGCGTCACCGACCACCGCCGCGAGCTGGTCGGCCCGGTCGTGCCCATCCAGCCAGGACAGCGCGTCCCGATCGCGTTCGATCACCACCACCGTCCGGCCGTCGGCGAGCAACCTCTCCACGATGCCCCGGCCGACGCCACGGCCACCGCCGGTCACCACACAGGACACTCGTCCCACCTCCCCAGCTTGGGATCCGCGACCAATCCTCGCCCACCCCCGCCATTACCCCCGGGCGGCTGCGCGGATCAGGCGGCGGCGTCCGGCCGTCGGTGAATCACCACACAGGCGAGGCCGGGTCCCACGTGCACGGCGACGGCGGCACCGGCCTCGGAGACGTACACGTCGCGCAGCCGGTCGCCGAGCCGGTCGGTAAGCGTGCTGACGAGTTCCCCGGCCCGCTGCGCTGCGTCAAGATGGTGTACGGCCAGGTCCACAGGTCCGTCGCCGGCTGCCTCGACGGTGAGGTCGACCAGTCGTGCCATGCCCCGACTGGCGGTACGGACCTTGTCCCGCAGCACGATGTGCCCCTCGGGCATGTGCAGGATCGGCTTGACCGACAGCGCGGTACCGAGCAACGCCTCCGCCGCGTTGATCCGCCCGCCCCGACGGAGGAACTCCAGCGTGTCCACGTAGAAGTGGATGCTGGTACGGCCGACGGCGGCCACTGCCGCAGCGCGTACCCCGGCCAGGTCGGCGCCGCGCGCGGCGGCCCGGGCCGCCGCGATCGCCGGGAAACCGAGACCCATCCCGCAGGAGCGGCTGTCGACCACGCTGACCCGGTCGCCCAGTTCGGCGGCGGCCAGTTCGGCGGCCTCCACCGTGCCGGAGAGCCCGGCCGACAGGTGCACCGAGACGACGCCCTCCGCCCCGGCCGCCAGCAGCTCCCGGTACGTTCGGCCGAACTGTTCCGGCGACGGACGGGAGGTGCTCACCGAGACCCGCCGCGCCCGCAACGCCCGGGTGGCGTCCGCCGGGAAGGTCTCGACGCCCTCCAGCCCTTCCACCCCGGCCAGCACCACGGTCAGCGGTACCACGGTCAGCGGGTGCTCCCGCAGCAGCTCGGGTGGCAGGTAGGCAGTGGAGTCGGTGACGACCGCGACTGGCATGCGGGCACCGTAGCGGATCAAGCTGGATGACCGCCCGACCGTGTCCTCAGACCGCCTCGGCGGAGACCGGGGTGACGGCCGCGACGGTGCCGGTCGGGGTGGCGGGGAGCTCCATCGGACCGACGTTGTGGGCCCGCAGGTGCCAGCCACGCTCGACGTCGTGGCGCAGCTCCGTCCAGTGGCAGTTGCGCAGGGAGCCGACGGTACGCAGCACGTGGTGCTCCCAGCCGAGCAGGTGACCGCAGCCCTGACGGGCCGCGGCACCGTGGGTGGCCACCACGACAGTGCCGCCCGGCACCTCATCGGCGGCCTCCTGCAGGGCGCTGCCGATGCGCTTGGCCAACTCGTCAAGCGGTTCGATGTCCGCTCCCGGGTCGGGATCGCCGGCCCGCCAGCGGGCGTACTCCTCGGGGAACCCTTCGGCCACCTCGGTGAGGAACATCCCCTGCCAGTTGCCGAAGTACCGCTCCCGGAGCCGGGCGTCGGAGCGTACCGGCAGGCCGGTCAGCGCGGACAGTGCGTCGGCGGTCTCCGCGGCGCGGCTCAGGTCGCTGGCGAACAGGGCGTCCGGGCGCAGCGCGGCCAGCAGCGGCGCGGCGGCGCGGGCCTGCTCCCGGCCGAGGTCGTTGAGCGGTACGTCGGTCTGCCCCTGCACCCGGCTGGCGGCGTTCCAGTCGGTGTTACCGTGCCGCCAGATGATCAGCCTGGTCACTCGCCCGATCCGGCGGAGGCCTCGGCGGGGGCGAGATCCCGGTCGACGAACGGGATCGTCGGGCAGTCCTTCCAGAGTCGGTCCAGGGCGTAGAACTCGCGCTCCTCGGTGTGCTGCACGTGCACCACGAGGTCGACGTAGTCGAGCAGCACCCAGCGGCCGCCGCGCTCGCCCTCACGCCGCACCGGCTTCGCCTTCTCCGGCAGGTCGAGCAACGCCTCTTCGATGGCGTCGACGACGGCCAGCACCTGACGCTCGTTCGGGGCCGCGGCGAGCAGGAACGCGTCGGTGATGGCGAGCTGGTCACCCACGTCGATGATGACGATGTCCTGAGCCTTCTTGTCGGCCGCGGCCTGGGCGGCGACGATCGCCAGCTCGTGAGCGCGTTCGGAAACTGTCACCGTTCTCCTTCGATCAACCGTGCGATGCTTCCAGCCTCTCACACGGCCCGGATTGACGACTCGTCAGTTTCAGCCGAAAAGAGGGATGAAACGGCTGAATCACTCCCGGTAGAGACGCCTTTTCGCGATGTACTGCACCACACCGTCCGGCACCAGATACCAGACCGGTTCGCCCCGGGCGACCCGCGCCCGACAGTCGGTGGACGAGATGGCCATCGCCGGCACCTGCACCAGGCTCACCGTGTCGGCGGGCAGGTGTGCGGCGGTCAGCTCGAAGCCCGGCCGGGTGACCCCGATGAAGTGGGCCAGCTCAAAGATCTCGTCGAGGTCCTTCCAGCTCAGGATCCGTTTCAGGGCGTCCGCGCCGGTGATGAAGAACAACTGCGCCTTCGTCCCGTACCGGGAGCGCAGGTCGCGCAGGGTGTCGACGGTGTAGGTGGGCCCGCCCCGGTCGATGTCGACCCGGCTGACCTGGAACCGGGGATTGGAGGCCGTGGCGATCACGGTCATCAGGTAACGGTCCTCGGCCGAGCTGACCGGCACGTCGGCCTTCTGCCATGGCTGCCCCGTCGGCACGAATATCACTTCGTCGAGGCCGAACCGGTCCGCCACCTCGCTCGCGGCCACGAGGTGCCCATGATGGATCGGATCGAAGGTCCCGCCCATGATCCCGATCCGCCGAATGTCTTCCTCCACCCCATGATCCTAGGCCGTGTACGACCGGAGGCGGGCCGGGCCGTCACCCTCCGGACCGGCCCGGCCACCGTCGTCACGCGGTGGTGGCCGCCACCGCCGTGCGCGCCACCAGAGCCCGGCGCAGGTCGTCGTCGGCATCGGTGACCACCCGACGCAGCCCCGGCGTAAGGTCGTCGCGGGCCAGCAGCGCCGCGGCCGCCTCCCGGGTCGGCTGGGACACCGCGTGGCGGGGGAAGGCCAGCTTGGCGACCTCGTCAGCCACCCAGGGCGTACGCAGCCGCGCCGCGGCCGGCATGTCGGCGAAATACCTGGCGACGTAGGCGCTTGTCAGTTCCGCCTGCTCAGGCTGCCAGAAGCCCTCTGCCGTCGCCTCGACCAGCCGGTTCGACAACTCCGTGTTCGACACGATGATCTCCCACGCGGCCTGCTTGGCGGCGGGTTCGGGCAGGGCGGCCCGGCACCGGGCCGCCCGCTCGGCACCTGTGGCGCTCGGGTCGACCGCCACCTCGGCCGCGATCTCGGCCGCACCGGCGGCACCCAGCACCACGAGTCGACCGAGCAGCGCCCACCGCAGTTCGGTGTCCACCGCCAGCCCGGCGGGTACGGCCCGGCCAGCGAGCCAGCCGGTGAGCAATTCGGCGTCGGTGCTCGTGGCGATCAGGCCTCGCGCGGCGGCCAACTGCAACGACTCCCCCGGCGCGGCACCGTCGAGCAACCGCCGGCAGGACTCGGCGACCCGGGCCAACGCGGACAGTCGAGCCAGCGGGTCGAGGTAGCGGTCGATGAGCGCCCGGCTCATCGCCAGCACATCCTCAACGATGATCACTTCCGTCTCGGCGGGCAACGCCGCGACGATCAGGTCGACCAGGCCGCTGACCGGCCGTTCGCCGTCGGTCGCCGTGTCCACCGCCGCACCCCAGAGCAGGGCGCGGGCCAGCGGGTCGGCGAGGCGGGGCAGCAGCAACGGCACTGCGTCCACCGAGGCGGGATCGAGGCGGATCTTCGCGAAGGTCAGGTCACCGTCGTTGGGCAGCAGGACCGCCGCCGCGGGTTCCCCGACCAACCCGGCGAGCCGGGTACGTCCGTCGTCGGTCTTCGGGTCGAGGTCGACCTCGATCCGTTCGGCGGTGCCGTCCACGGAGTACCGGCCCACGCCGATGCGGTGCGGGCGCAGCACCGGGTGCGTCGACGGCGCGGTCTGGGCGATCACGACCTCGCGGTACCGACCGTCGGCGTCCACCCCCACCTCGGCCCGCAGCGTGTTGACCTGCGCGGTCCGCAACCAGGACTCCGCCCAGTCGGTCAGCTCCCGCCCGCTGCTGGCGGCCAGGCTCTCCAGCAGGTCGGCGAGGCTGGCGTTACCGAAGCGGTGCCGGGCGAAGTGATCGTTGAGCCCGGCCAGGAACGCCTCGTCGCCGAGCCACGCCACCAGCTGCCGGAGCACGCTGGCGCCCTTGGCATACGAGATGCCGTCGAAGTTGAGCAACCCCTCGGCGGCATCGGTGACCCGCTCGGGAGCCACCGGATGCGTGGAGGGGCGCTGGTCGGCGGCGTATCCCCACGCCTTGCGGCGCAGCGCGAACGTCGTCCACGCCCGGTCGAACCGGGTCGCCTCGGCGGTGACCCGGGTGCCCAGGTACTCCGCGAACGACTCGTTCAACCACAGATCGTCCCACCACCGCATGGTGACCAGGTCGCCGAACCACATGTGGGCCATCTCGTGGGCGATGGTGGTGACGCGCAGCTCGCGCTGGCTGTCGGTGACCGCCGAGCGGAACACGTAGTCGTCGCGGAAGGTGACCAGGCCGGGATTCTCCATCGCGCCGGCGTTGAACTCGGGCACGAACGCCTGGTCGTACTTGCCGAACGGGTAACGCTCGTCGAACAGCTGATGGAACCGGTCGAGGCACTGCTTGGTGACGGTGAAGATCTCCGCCGCGTCCGTGTCGAGGTGCTCGGCGAGTGAGCGCCGGCAGTACACACCCAGCGGAATCCCGTCGTGGGTGTCCCGGCGGACGTGCCAGGGACCGGCGATCAGGGTGAAGAAGTATGTGGCGATCGGCAGGGTGGGGGCGAACTCCCAGCGGCCCGGTGCCGGGTTGGCCGCCAGTGCCGCGTTCGCCGCCACCGTCCAGTGCTCCGGCGCGGTCACCGACAACGTGACGGGTGCCTTCAGATCCGGCTGGTCGAAGGCGGCGAAGACCCGCTGCACGTCGTCCAGGAACGACATCACGTACAGGTAGGTCTCGCCGTCGGCGGGGTCGACGAAGCGGTGCATCCCTCGCCGGTGTTCGTGTACGCCATCTCGGCGTCGACGGTGAGTGTGTTCTGCGCCGCGAGGCCGGTCAGCGGCAGCCGGTTGTCGTCAAGCGAGGCGGGATCCAGTTCGGTGTCGTTGAGGCGTACCGCGTGCAGCTCCGCCGGCTTGACCTCGGCGAAGGTCTCGGTGCCGGTGGCCCGGAACCGGATCGTGACGCGGGAGCGGAACCGCTCGCCGCCCCCGGTCAGGTCGAGGTCCACCTGGTAGGACTCGACGGTGATCGACGCGCCACGCGCGGTCGCCTCTGCACGGCTCAGGCTCGGCATCCGCTTATCCTGCCCGATGAGGGAACGAACCGGCTTCCCCATATCCCCTGGTACTGGAGGACGGGACCATGACAGCGCACCCCAAGGGTGACTTCGACCTCTCCCGGGCGGTCTGGCAGCGGGCCGAAGGCGACACCTCGGAGGCCGCCGTGGAGGTCGCCTTCGTCGACGACCTCATCGGCATGCGCAACTCCGCCGAGCCGGACGGCCCGGTGCTGGTGTTCACCCAGGCCGAGTGGGACGCCTTCGTCGCGGGCGCTCAGGACGGCGAGTTCGACCTGGACTGAGCGCGGGCGCGGGGTCCGGGAACGGTCGCCCGGTCCGGCTTTCCTGGACCCCGCGCTAGCCACGGTCACCGTCGCCCCAACCGAGGCCACCGGGGCCCGGGCCGTGATGAAAACCGCCGTGGTCCGCGACATCGACACAGCGCTCGCCGTCCGGCCCGAGGGCACCACAGAACAACCGCTCCGCACGCTGCCAGGCGTCGGCCGGCGACAACGCGGAGGCACCGATCGCCAGCTCGGGCCGGAGCACGCTCAACGCCTCGGCGTACCCGACCGCCACCTCGCGGGCGGTGACGAGATCGGCGGCGGTGAAGCCGAGATGCACGGTGAAGTGGCGGTCGGGCCGGGACGGTCGGCGTGGCGGCGCCACCAGCGGCGGCTGATCCCCGCCGGACGCCCCGGTCATCCACCGTCGCCAGTACGCCGCCCGGTTGTCCCGCATCAGTCCCTCCCCGTGACTCGCCGAACCGCCTGACCGGCGCCGCACCGACCGCTCGGACCCGGGGGCCGGATGACCGCCGGGCATGCCGACAACGCCGCCGGATCCAGCAAACCAGGCTCCCCCGGTCCTGGGAGGGGCCAGCAGCCGACCACCTCACCGGCCGGCCGACACCACCGCCCCGCTGGTGGGTTCAGCGGCCCTGACCTGGGTAGACGCAGCCCGCGACGCAGGAACGGCCGGTCGGCGACGGCCGCGCCCCGGCAACAGGGGGCCCGATGGCTACCATTCCGACGGACCGCAGCCCGGACAGCACCCTGGCCTTCCTGCGGGCCGGCTACCGGTTCATCGGGCAGCGGTGCGACCGGTACGGCACCGACATCTTCCAGACCCGTCTGCTGCTGGAACCGACGATCTGCCTGCGCGGCCGGGCCGCCGCCGAGCTCTTCTACGACGCCGACCGGTTCGCCCGGGACGGTGCCATGCCGGCCCGAGGTCAGCGGACGTTGACCGGTCGGGGCGGCGTCCAGGGCCTCGACGGCGACGCCCATCGGGACCGCAAGGCGAGGTACCTGTCACTGATGACCCCGACTGCGGTCCGGCGGCTGGGGCAGCTCTTCACCGACGAGTGGCAGGCCCGGCTGCCCGCCTGGGAACTGGCCGGGACGGTGACCCTGCACACCGAGGTCGCGTCGATGCTGACCCGGGCGGTCTGCGCCTGGGCGGGGGTGCCACTCGCCGGCGGTGAGCTGGACCGGCGTACCGCCGACCTGCTAGCCATGATCGACAGTGCCGCCGCGATCGGCCCCCGGCACTGGCGCGGCCGACTGGGCCGCCACCGCGGCGAGTACTGGATCGGTGACCTCGTCGAGCAGGTACGCACCGGCTCGCTGTCGCCGCCCGAGGGCACCGCCCTGCGGGCATTCGCCGAACATCGCGACGGCGACGGGCACCGGTTGCCCCGCCGCATCGCCGCGGTGGAGCTGCTCAACGTGCTCCGCCCGACAGTCGCGGTGGCCCGGTTCGTGGTTTTCACCGCGCTGGCCCTGCACGATCATCCCGCCTGGCGGCAGCGGGTACGCGGCGACGCCGACGCCGCCGGGCAGTTCGTGCAGGAGGTACGCCGCTACTATCCGTTCTTCCCGGTGACCGCGGCCCGGGTCCGGCGGGACTTCGACTGGCAGGGATACCACTTCCCGCGCGGCCGCCGGGTGCTGCTGGATCTGTACGGCACCGATCATCACCCCGAGTTGTGGCCGGAGCCGGAGCGGTTCCGGCCGGAGCGCTTCGCCGGCTGGCCCGGCGACCCCTACACGCTCATCCCGCAGGGCGGCGGGGACCATCTCCACGGACACCGCTGCGCCGGCGAGTGGATCACGATCGAGTTGATGAAGCGGTCGCTGGCAGTGTTGACCGAGGTCATCCGTTACGACGTACCGCCGCAGGACCTCGCGGTGGACCTGAGCCGGATGCCGGCCCTGCCGGCCGGCGGCTTCGTGATCACGGCCGTGCGGCGCACCGGCTGAGCCCACGCGCCGGGCCGCCACCGGTCTGGCACCGCGCCGCCGGGGCCACCGGCGGCGCAGTGCGGATCAGACCGGATGCAGCACCGTACGCAGGCAGCCGTCCTGCTTCTTCTCGAACATCTCGTAGCCGCGCGCACCCTCCTCCAGCGGAAGCGGGTGGGTGGCCAGGTAACCAGGGTCGATCTCCCCGGCGGCGAGCCGGTCGAGCAGCATCGGGATGTACCGCTGGGCGTGCATCTGCCCCATCCGCAGCACCAGGGCCTTGTTCATCGCCGCGCCCAGCGGGAACTTGTCCACCACTCCGGCGTAGACGCCGACGATGCTGACCGTGCCGCCCTTGCGGGCCGCCATGATGGCCTGCCGGACGGAGGTCGGCCGGTCGAGCTGCGACCGGGTGGCCTGCTTCGCCCGGTCGTACGCGTACACCGGTCCGACGTCGTGCGCCTCCATGCCGACCGCGTCGATGCAGGCGTCCGGGCCTCGACCGGAGGTCATCTCGCGCAACGCCTCCAGCACGTCGGTGTCGGCGTAGTTGACGGTCTCCACCCCCAGCCGGTCCGCGGCGACGGCCAGCCGCTCCGGCAGCCTGTCGACAATGATGACCCGCTCGGCACCGAGCAGTTGGGCGGCCCGGGCAGCCATCTGCCCCACTCCCCCGGCACCCCACACCGCGACCACCTCACCGCCGGTCAGGCCGCAGAAGTCGGCAGCCATCCAGCCGGTCGGCATGGCGTCCGAGGCGAAGACCACCGCGTCGTCGGGCACCCCGTCGGGCACCTTGAACGCTCCGACGTCGCCGAACGGCACCCGTACGTACTCGGCATGGCTGCCGGAGTAGCCGCCGGCGGCGTGCGAGTAGCCGAGGATGCCGGCCGGCGCGTGACCCCACAGCTTCTCCGCGAAGACCGGCTGCGGGTTGGAGTTGTCGCACAGCGAGTACTGCTCGGTCCGGCAGTACCAGCAACCGCCGCAGGCCACCACCGAGCCGACCACCACCCGGTCACCGACGGCCAACCGCCGCACCCCGGGCCCGACCTCGACCACCTCACCCGTGAACTCGTGGCCCAGGACGTCGCCCTCCCGCATCGCGGGGATGAACCCGTTGATCAGATGCAGGTCCGAACCGCACACGCTGCTGGCCCGGACCCGGACGATGATGTCGCCGTCGGCGCGTACCCGCGGCTCCGGTACGTCGCGTACCTTCAGCTTGCCGACGCCCTCCCAGCACAGCGCCCTCATGCCCGTCCTCCCGTCGTCAACCGCTCCCGGATCTCGTCGGTGGCTCGTTCCTGCGCCTGACTCCGTCCGGACGGGTCACGCCGGGTGTCGATGACCTGGCCGCACTCGATAAGCGACTTGACCCGGCGCAGCGTGTCGCGCAGCCGCAGGTCCGGCTCGTCCCCGCCGGCCAGGCCCAGGGCGCGGCGCAGCGGGCCGGAGCGGTACCGCAGTTCCGCGCGGATCTCCGTACCCCGGCCCTGTGGCGCGGGCACCAGTTCCACGGTGCCCTGCTGCTCCAGGCCCCCGGTGACCTGCCAGCGCAACCTGCCCGGGCCGGTCACGGTGATCTCCGCCCGCCATTCGGTGGCGCCGCTGTCCGGATCGCGCGACACACACCGCCACCGGTTTCCGTCGATCTGCTCCAGGGTCGCCCACTCGGCCAGGGCACGGTCGAGCCGCTCCCGCTCCGTCCAGAAGCCGATCACCGCTTCGACCGGCCGGTCGACTGTCACCCCGCGCCGGACCACGTACCAGCCGTCCTCCCGGTGTGGCTGGTGCCGACGCCGACGTCGGATCACCGCCCGACCGACGCCGATCGCGGTGGCGGTCGCGGCGCCCATCACGGCCAATCTCGTCGCGTTGCTCCTCATCACGCCTCCTCCTACGGGGCGTCCGGCACCCGGCCGCCCCGTAGGAGGCGCTACCCGACACGGAAGCCTCGAAACGGGGCAGAAAGCAAGGGCCCCTCCGTCGGGTTACCCGAGGAGGAGCCCTTGCTGTGGATCACACCATGCCGCGTCCGGTGCGTACGCGGAGCGTCGCGACCGGCGGCCGAGTGCGCCTTCCGGTCAGGGTCGCACGCGGTCCCGGGAGTGCTGCGCCTGGTCCTTCACGTCGTGGGCCGCGGACCGCGTGTCGTCGGTCACGGCCTGCGTGGCCTCCTGCGCGGTGGCCTTCACCGATTCTGCGGCCTGCTGCGCCGGCTCGCGCAGTTCCTCCTTCATCTCGCTCGCCACCCGGCCCAGCTTCTCGGTCACCGCCGAGCCATGCTCACCGGCCTTCTCCCGAGCCTGGGTGGCCAACTGCTGTTCGCGCCGGGTCGGCGGGATGAGCGAGGAGACGAGCATGCCGGCACCGAAGGCGATCAGGCCGGCGGCCAGCGGATTGCCCTCGGACCTGCGCCGGATGACCTGCGGGGCACGGTGTGCCGCGTCGCCGACGGCCGAGGCGGCCGAGTGCGCGGCGTCGCCGACCGTGGACGCGGTCGCGGCGGCGCGATCACCGGCCGCGTGGGCACCCTGGCTGGTCTGGTGGCCGAGGTCGGATGCGGTTCCCATTACCTTGTCCCTCACATTCTGCAGCGTGGTACGCACCCGCTGCTTTCGATCGTCGACGATGCGACCCGGGCTGACCTTGTACGCCAGGGCGTCCACGTCGGAACTCAGGTTGTTGCGGGTGGCCTCGATCTCCCGGCGGATCTGGACGGGGTCGGTGCTCATCGGGTCACTCCCTCCGGGTGCGGCTTGAGCGCGTCGGGGATGCGCTGCACTGTGTCGTTCGTCTGCTTGAGCCCACGGATGCGCTCCGCGTTCCGGCGGCCCATCGTGTAGAGGAGCGCCGCGATCGCCGCCCAGATGACGGCCATGATCAGTCCCGCCCAGCCGGCATCCATCACGTTGGACAAGCCGGCCCAGAGCGCCAGGGAGAGAAACAGGGCGACCATGTACGCGCCGAAGCCGGCGCCGCCGAACAGGCCGGCGGCCTTGCCCGCCTTCTTCCCCTCCTGGCGGATCTCGGCCTTCGCCAGCTCCACCTCCTGCCGCATCAACGTCGACAGATCGCTTGTGACCTGGCGCATCAGCTCCCCGATGGAGCTACCCCGGACCTCCTCGGCGGAGGGCGGGTGATGGTTCCGGGCGTCCGCACCGGAACTCTGCGTCGGCATGGTCATGCGATCGCCTCCCTTCGGATGGCTCGGGCCCTCACGGGCGGGTGGTTCCGCTGGACGGCACGCCCGGCAGCGGGTCGGTCCGGTCCACCGGAGGCAGCGGCGTGCCCGTGCCGGAGTAGCCCTCGTCGATCGGCCGGAAGTCGGCGGGCTGGGTACGCGGGTCGAGGTTGCCCCCGGCGGACACTCCCGCCACCCCGGCGGGCGACGCGGACGGCGGAGCCTGGGTCGGCAGCGCCATGGTCCGGTCGGGGTCGCCGTACGGGTCAGCGGTGGCGGCGTGGCCGGGACCGTCGTCGCCACCGGCCGAGAGGTTGCGGGTCAGCCGGCCCGCCACCACACCGAGCAGGGCCGCGCCGACCAGGAAGGTGCCGGGGTTACGGCGCGCGTAGTCACGTACCTCGGTGAGCAGGTCGCCGGGTTCGCGCTGCTCCAGCCAACCGGCCACACCGTGCACCCGGTCGGAGGCCTGACGGGCGAGCTCGCTCACCGGGCCGGCCTGGCCCCCGTTGTCGGCCATGGAACGCATCTCGTCGGCCAGCGAGCGCAGGCCACCGGCGGCGCGCCGCTGCTGCTCCCCGGCCTGGCCGGCGAGTTGCGTACGGGCCTCGCCGTACAGGTCGCGGGCCTGGCGGGCGGCCTCCCGACCGACCTCGCGGCCCTGCTCGCGAGCGGTCTCGGCCACCGCTCCACCGGCGTGCACGGCCTCCGAGCCCACCTGGCGGGCCTGTTCGCGGACGCCGCTGCCGTTCGTCGAATCGGGCTCGTGGGTCCTGGGGGTCGATGACAGATCGTAGGTCATGATGTCCCTTCCGCTGCGGGATCGTCGCGGGTGTTGGGGGGTGCGGCGGAACAGTGTCGCCGCCGCTGATTGACCTACCCTGCGATCGGCCACCCATGCCCGATCGGTGATTTCTCTGCGGCACGGCCGGGACGGGCGACAAGATGAAGGATCGGCGGGACGACATCACGTCACGGAACGTGGTCGTCCACCTGTCGGACCCTCGCGGGGGTCGTCCCGCGGCTCCACGGAGGTGACATCGATGGCGCGTCGGTCAGTCGGCGGCCGGGCCGCGCGCACCCGGGTCCAGCTCGCCACCCTGATCGTGGCGGGAGTGTTCCTGCTGCTCGGGGTACTGGGGTTCGTGCCCGGCATCACCACCGGCTACGGCGACATGACCTTCGCCGGACACCACTCCGGTGCCCGGCTCCTCGGCCTCTTCCAGGTCTCGGTCCTGCACAACCTGTTGCATCTCGGCTTCGGCGTGGCCGGGCTGGTGCTGGCCCGCACCGTGGCCGGTGCCCGCGTCTACCTCATCGGAGGTGGTGCGCTCTATCTCGGGTTGTGGATCTACGGTCTGGCCGTCGGGGAGGAGAGCGCCGCGAACTTCATCCCGCTCAACGACGCGGACAACTGGCTGCACCTGGGACTCGGCTTCGGGATGATCCTGCTCGGGCTGCTGCTGTCCGCACGGACCGGCGGCAGCGGCGGCCGTCTCGACCGGCCGTTCGACAGGCCCTGATCGGGCTCAGGCCGGAACCGGCAGCCGCTTGGCGAAGCAGGTCCGGTACGGCCCCTCAACAGGCCCACCGACAGCGGGTACCGGCTCGTAACCGCAGGCCCTGAAGAGCGCCACCGCTGCCGGCAGGTGCGGGCCGGTCTCCACCCGCACCACCGAGTGCCCCCGCTGGTACGCCAGCTCCTCGAGCGCGGCGACCAGCTGACGGGCGATGCCGCGGCGCCGGTAGGCCGGACGAACGTACAGCCGCTCCAGCTCGCCGGTGTCGTCGTCGCGCACCCGGATCCCGCCGTACGCCACCGCCCGGCCGGCGAGCACCACCGTCAGCCAGCAGGCGTCACCGTGCGTGCCGATGTCCCGACCGGCGGCCCCGCCCGCGATCTCACGCAGCTCGCGCTGCCCGGCCGCGACAAGTGCGGCGACCTCCGGATCCGCCAAGGGGCGGGACTCGATAAGCATCACTCCACGCTAGGGCGACGAACTTTCGCGAAGGT
Organism: Verrucosispora sp. CNZ293; assembly: GCF_002754655.1. Taxonomy (NCBI): domain Bacteria; kingdom Bacillati; phylum Actinomycetota; class Actinomycetes; order Micromonosporales; family Micromonosporaceae; genus Micromonospora; species Verrucosispora sp. CNZ293. The sequence continues at coordinate 6,153,673 of NZ_PEFR01000001.1, read as the reverse complement.
TTCCAGCAGTCGTCCCCACTTCGGAGCGCACCGAGCTATTTGGCGTCGTCCCCGTCGTCGGACGCCGGCACAACCTCGCCGGACGCCGCCGCGACCTCGCTGGACGCCGGCTCGACCTCCTCGGACGCCGCCGCGACCTCGCCGGACGCCGCCGCGACCTCGTCGGCCGGTCGCTGCCGGCGGGCCTTGCGGGCCGCCAGACGCTCGGCCGCGCTGGCCCGGTTCGACTTCTCCTCCAACCGGACGTCACGGCCCCGGGCACCCGGGACGAACTCGGCACCGGCGTAGAGGGTCGGCTGCCAGTCGAACTCGCGTTCACCGATGCGGACCAGGTCACCGGGCTGCGCGCCCGCCTTGGCCAACTGCTCCTCGACGCCGAGCCGGGCCAACCGGTCGGCGAGGTAGCCGACCGCCTCGTCGTTGTCGAAGTTCGTCTGACGCACCCAACGCTGCGGCCGGACACCGCGCACGGTGTACGAGCCGTCATCCTCGGCCTCGATGGTGAAGCCGGCGTCGTCGACAGCCTTCGGTCGGAGCACGATCCGGGTCGGTTCGGCCGGCGGCGTCGCGGCACGCGACTGTGCCACCAGCTCCGCCATCGCGTACATGAGTTCCTTGAGCCCTTCCCGGGTGGCCGCGGAGACCTCGAAGACCCGCAGGCCACGCGCTTCCAGGTCGGGCCGGACGATCTCGGCGAGGTCGCGGCCGTCCGGCACGTCGACCTTGTTCAGCGCGACCAGCCGGGGCCGGTCGGCAAGCCCGCCGTACTCGGCCAGCTCCGCCTCGATGGTGTCGATGTCGGCCAGTGGATCCCGCCCCGGTTCCAGGGTGGCGGTGTCGATGACGTGCACCAGCACCGCACACCGCTCGATGTGCCGCAGGAACTCCAGGCCCAGCCCCTTGCCGGTGGCCGCGCCCGGGATCAGCCCGGGCACATCGGCGACGGTGAAGGTGTGGTTGTCGAGCCGGACCACGCCGAGGTTCGGTACCAGCGTGGTGAACGGGTAGTCGGCGATCTTCGGCTTGGCGGCGGAGATCACCGAGATGAGCGACGACTTCCCGGCCGACGGGAAACCCACCAGACCGACGTCGGCGACGCTCTTCAGTTCCAGCACCACGTCCAGTTGCTCGCCCGGCTCACCCAGCTCGGCGAAGCCGGGGGCCTTGCGGCGCGAGTTGGCCAGCGAGGCGTTGCCCCGACCACCGCGCCCGCCCCGGGCAACCTCGAACGTGGTGCCGGCACCGACCATGTCGGCCAGCACGGTGCCGTCGCTGGTCTGCACGACAGTGCCGTCGGGCACCTTGAGCACCAGGTCGGCGCCGTTGCCGCCGTCCCGGTTCGATCCCGCGCCGCCCCGCCCGTTCTCCGCCTTGACATGCGGACGGAAGTGGAAGTCGAGAAGCGTGTGCACCTGCGGGTCGACCACCAGCGAGACGCTGCCACCGTGTCCGCCGTTGCCACCGTCCGGGCCACCGAACGGCTTGAACTTCTCCCGGTGGATCGAGACACAGCCGTGCCCGCCGTCGCCGGCCTGCAGGTGCAGGACGACCCGGTCAACGAACGTCGTCACGCCGTAATCCTTCCAGCAGGGCCCGGCCCCGCACGAGAATAGGCGAAGCGGGCCGGGACATCAGGTCCACGGCCCGCTTACGCCGGAGAGCTACTGCTGCGGCACGATGCTGACGGTCTTACGACCGCGCCTGGTGCCGAACTGGACCGCACCGGCGGCCAGCGCGAAGAGCGTGTCGTCTCCGCCGCGGCCGACCAGGTCACCGGGGTGGAACTTGGTGCCACGCTGACGGATGAGGATCTCACCCGCGCTGACGACCTGACCACCGAAGCGCTTCACGCCGAGCCGCTGGGCCGCGGAGTCACGACCGTTACGCGAGCTGGACGCACCCTTTTTGTGAGCCATTGGAGGACGACCTACTTCCCGCTGGAGATGCCGGTCACCTTGACCTGGGTCAACGGCTGACGGTGACCCTGGCGCTTGTGGTAGCCGGTCTTGTTCTTGAACTTGTGGATCCGGATCTTCGGGCCCTTGGTGTGCGCGGCGATCTCGCCGGACACCTCGACCTGAGCGAGCTTCGCCGCGTCGGTCACCAGGTCGTCACCGTCGACGAGGAGCACCGCGGCGAGCTTCACCGCGTCACCGGGGGCACCGGTGAGCTTCTCGACCTCGATCACGTCGCCCTCGGCGACCTTGTACTGCTTGCCGCCGGTCTTGACGATCGCGTACATCGGAGGCGGACTCCCTGTCGTTGAGGCTGCTGGCGTCTTTTCCCGACCGTTGCCGGCCCGGTCGTCCCCACGGCGGCTCGCCAGGCAGCAGAAGCACGGCGGCGCGGGCACGCGGGAACTCGGCACACCAAAGTGCGCCGCAGGTTAGCGTACGCCATGGTCGGGCCGGGACCCAAACCGGGGCTGGGCCGGTCAGCGGGCGCAGAGCTGGTCGAGGCGTTGCTGCAGCCGGTCCAGCGCCGTCCCCTCGAGCGCCTCGATGTCGGTGCCGAGCCGGCCGACCTCGCGCGACAGCTCCGTCAGCAGCGTCTTGAGCTGCTGGTCGTCGGCGCGTGCCGCCTGGGCTCTGAGCGCTTTCGCCCAGTCGGACAGCGCCGCCTCGGCCCGCCTACCGGCGGCCTCCGCGTCGGCGGTGTCGCCCGAACCGGTGGCCGTGACCATCGCGGCCACCTGCTCGACGTACTTCTTTCCCGCGTCACCGCTGGCCTGTTGGGCGGCGGCGCAGACCTCCGGGGCGTTGCCGCCCGCCGCTCCGGGGGCGGGGATCGCCGACGGCGACGGGGTGGGTGTCGTCGGGCCGGTGGTGACGTCGACGTGCGTCGTGGCCGGAGCGGCCGGTTCGTCCGCGTCGCGCCGCTCGGCCGAGCAGGCGGTGCCGACGAGCAGCGTGGCGATGGCCACGGTGACGGCGAGCGGTCGGCGCATCGTCTCCTCCTCCGCGGCCGCGTCCGCCCGCCGCGTGCCTGACCGCACGGGACGGGGTCAGCAGGCCCGGGCCGGGCCGCAGCGACCGCCCATCGACCATACGGGAAGGTCCCGCCCGGCGGACATCACCACCGGGCGGGGCCGACCCCTACCGAACGCCGTCAGGGCCGGGTACGTCGACGCGCGCCACCGCGACGGGAACGACGCCGCCCGGTGCCACCTTCGCCGCCGTCCTCCTCGTCGACCTCGCCGAGCGCGTCCGGATCGTCCGGCGCGGCGAGCCGTGCCGACTCGCCCTGCTGGCTGTCGGCCACGTCCACGGCAGCCGGGGTGTCCGTCTCGTACCGCGACAGGTCGTAGCCCATGGTGTCGTGGTAGTCGGCGTCGACGGTGCTCGTGGTGTCGGTCTCGGTGACCTCCACCACGGTCCGCTCCGCCGACGCGGCGCCCTTGCGCGCGCGTCGCCTGGCCGAACCGGTCGTCTGCTCGGCCGCCGGGACACCCGCCGAGGCAACCGCCTTGACCTTGTCCCCACCGCCGGAGCGCGGCTTCTCCGGCACCGGTTCGGTGTGAATGACCAGTCCCCGGCCCTTGCAGCAGTCGCAGGTCTCGCTGAACGCTTCCAGCAGCCCGGCACCGATCCGCTTACGGGTCATCTGCACCAGACCCAGCGAGGTGATCTCGGTGACCTGGTGCTTGGTGCGGTCCCGACCCAGGCACTCGGTCAGCCGACGCAGCACCAGTTCCCGGTTCGACTCCAGCACCATGTCGATGAAATCGATCACCACGATCCCGCCGATGTCCCGCAGCCGCAGCTGCCGGACGATCTCCTCGGCCGCCTCCAGGTTGTTACGGGTGACAGTCTCCTCCAGATTGCCCCCGGCGCCTGTGTACTTGCCGGTGTTCACGTCGACCACCGTCATCGCCTCGGTCCGGTCGATCACCAGGTGCCCGCCGGAGGGCAGGAAGACCTTGCGGTCGAGCCCCTTGAGGATCTGCTCGTCGATCCGGTACTCGGCGAAGACGTCGGTGGTACCGACGTGCCGGCGCAACCGCGCGACCAGGTCCGGCGACACGTGCGACAGGTACGACTCGACCATGTCGTACGCCTCGTCGCCCTCCATCACCAGCTCGCGGAAGTCCTCGTTGAACAGGTCACGGACCACCCGGATCACCAGGTCCGGCTCCTGGTAGAGGAGCACCGGCGCACCGCCCTCGGCGGCCTTGGCCTGGATGTCCTCCCACTGCGCCTGGAGCCGCTTGACGTCCCGGGCCAGCTCGTCCTCACTCGCGCCCTCGGCAGCGGTCCGGACGATCACTCCAGCGCCGTCGGGTACCAGCTTCTTCAGCGCGTCACGCAGCCGCTTACGCTCGTTGTCCGGCAGCTTGCGGCTGATCCCGGAGGCGTTGCCGCCGGGTACGTAGACCAAATGCCGGCCGGAGAGCGCGATGTGGCTGGTCAACCGGGCCCCCTTGTGCCCGATCGGGTCCTTGGTGACCTGCACCAGCACCGAGTCACCGGACCTGAGGGCCTGCTCGATCGAGCGGGCCCGTCCCTCCAGGCCGGTGGTGTCCCAGTTGACCTCGCCGGCGTACAGGACCGCGTTGCGTCCCCGACCGATGTCGACGAACGCCGCCTCCATGCTCGGCAGCACGTTCTGCACCTTGCCGAGGTAGACGTTGCCGGCCATGGTGCCGGAGGAACTGCGGGTGACGTAGTGCTCGACCAGGACGCCGTCCTCCAGCACGGCGATCTGGGTCCGGTCGCCGCGCTGGCGCACCGCCATCACCCGGTCGACCGCTTCCCGGCGGGCCAGGAACTCCGACTCGCTGAGGATCGGCGGCCGGGTCCGGCGCTGCTCACGACCGTCCCGACGGCGCTGCCGCTTGGCCTCCAGCCGGGTCGATCCGGAGACGCCCTGCACCTCGTCGACCGTCCGGCGCGGCTCCCTGATCTTCACCACGGTGGGTACGCCGTCGTCGGCGGCGCCGTCGGTGTCACCGGCACCCCGGCGACGTCGCCGACGGCGTCGCCGGGTCATCCCGTCGCCCTCGGCCTCGTCGCTCTCCTCGGCCTCGCCCTCGCCCTCGGCCTCGGCCTCGTCAGCCTCGGCCTGGACGGCCTCCTCGGCCTCGCCGTCCTCGACCTCGTCGCCGTCGTCGGCACCGCCCTTGCCCCGGCCCCGGCCGCGGCGACCACGGCGGCGGCGACGCCGACCGCCAGCGGTCTCCTCGTCGTCGTCGTCCTCCTCCTCGGCGGCCTCCTCGGCAGCCACGCCGGGTTCCTCATCGACCTCGGCCGTCACCACCGGCTCGGCCTCCCGCCGGCCCCGACGGCGTCGGCGCGACGGCTCGGCCGGTTCCTCGGCGGGTTCCTCCTCGGCGGGTTGCGCCGCGGCGGCACGGGCCGCGATCACCTCTTCCGGGGCCATGAACAGCACGGTCGGCGCGGTGAGCGCGGCCTTCCGACGACGGGACCGGCTCTCGGGCTCGGCCGGTGCCACCTGCGCACCCGTCGGCTCGACGGCCCCCTCCGGCTCGACGGAGACCACCGGCTCAGCGTCCCCGGCCGGCGCGACCGCCGGCTCCGGCTCGGTGCCGCCCTCGGCGGGCAGCGCGGCGGAGCCGAAGTCGGTGCCGGCCGCCGGCGCGAGACCGGCATCCGGCGCGCTGGCGGAGGGCTGCGTCGGCTCGGTCCCGACGGGCGGCTCGATCGCGGCGTCGACGAACGGTTCGGCGGCTGCGGGCGTTGACTTCCGACGACGGGTACGGGTCACCTTGACCGGCGGTACGACGTCGCTCTCCGCGACCTCCGCCTCGGCCACGGCCAGTGGCTCCTCGACGGCCTTCTGCCCGGTGGTCGCCTTGCGACGACGGCGTGGCGTCTTCGCCGGAGGGTCGAGATCACCGGATACCGGGGCGAACACCTCGGCCTGGGGCGATTCCCCGCTGCCCACCATCGCGGCACTGGGCGCCTCCACCGGCGCGTCGGTCTGCTCGGGCCGGCTGACCGAGGTGGCCCGGCGGCGGGTCGCCCGACGCCGGGGCGCCGGTTCGACGGTGTCACCCGGATCGGCGACGCCGCCGAGGTCAGCGGTGCCGCTCACGGCACCGGGAATCTCCTCCGGCGGGTCAGCGACCGGGCCGGGCCCGGCCGCCTCCTGGGACGGGCGGAAGCTGGCCGCCTCGGCGGTGCTGGTCTCGACGGTCTCGTCGGCCGGGTTGACACCGGCTCGTTCGCTGCCCTCGGGCTCGTTCTCGAGCATGGACGTTCTCCAGTTCTGGCTTCCCCGGGCGCGGGTGAGCGCTGCCACGCAGGGTTGCCGCAAAGGTGTTTCCCCGGGCGCACGGAGTGCGCGTCGGCGAAGTCTGCCTGCCTGGACGCCGACCGTCGGTCAGCGCCCGCCGATGGTTGCCCCGTCGCGGTCCGCGTCCAGCGGATCCACGATCGCACCCTGCGCGGTCAGCGTGCCCTGAGCCAGCCGGATCACCTTCGGGGCCACCGGCGGCTCCAGGCCGGCCACCACGCGGAAGCCGGAAAGGACGTCATCGGGCCGTACGGACGGAGTGACCTGCCGCACGACCAGTTCGAGTATCGCACACGGTACGTCCGGGTCCTCGGAAGGCGTCGTCGGTGCGGCGATCACATCGATGCCGATAACTGCGGCACGCGCGTCGAAGGTGCGCCGCCCCTGCTTGGTCATCCGTTCGACAAGCACCTCCTCGGCGGCGCCGAAGACGGCCACGGCCTTGGCCAGCACGTCGGGATCCACCTGCGGCAGCTCGATCCGCCAGCGGGACGCCTCGATCCGGTCGGGCAGGCTCGCACCGCTGGCCACCACGGCGTCGAGCACGTCGAGTCCGGGTGACAGCGCCGCGTCCAGCGCCAACCGCAACTGCTCCGGGTCGACCGGCTCACGCAGGCCGATCTCCAGATACTCCGCCTCGCTCGCCACCCCGGTCGGTGCCGCGCTGGCGTACGAGATCTTCGGGTGCGGGGTGAAGCCCTGGGAGAAGGCCACCGGTACGCCGGCCCGGCGCAGCGCCCGCTCGAAGGCCCTGGCGAAGTCGCGGTGCGAGGTGAACCGCAGCGGTCCCCGCTTGGCGTACCGGATCCGGACGCGCTGGACGACAGGTGCCTGGCCGCCCTCGGGCTGTGGTTTCCTACTGATCGTCGTGCTCCTCGGTGTCAGGCCCCGCCGGTGGCGCCGGGTTACTGCTGGGCGCCGGGTTACTGCTGGGCGCCGGGTTACTGCTGGGCGCCGGGTTACTGCTGGGCGCCGGTGGACAGCTTCAGGCCGTTGACCGGAGTCAACGGGAGCAGCTTCCGACCGGTCGGGCCGATCTGGATCTCGGTGTCCATCGCCGGGCAGACGCCACAGTCGAAGCAGGGCGTCCACCGGCAGTCGTCCTGCTCGTACTCGCTGAGCGAGTCCTGCCAGTCCTGCCAGAGCCAGTCCTTGTCCAGGCCCGAGTCCAGGTGGTCCCAGGGCAGGACCTCCAGCTCGTCGCGCTCCCGAGTGGTGTACCAGTCCAGGTCGACCCCGAAACCGGGCAGCACCTCGGCGGCGGCGTCCACCCAACGCTGGTACGAGAAGTGCTCGCTCCAGCCATCGAACCGACCGCCGTTCTCCCAGACCCGCCGGATCACCGCACCGACCCGACGGTCACCGCGGGACAACAAACCCTCGATCAGCGAGGGCTCACCGTCGTGGTAGCGGTAGCCGATCGCCCGACCCAGCGACCGGTCGGCGTTGATGGCCTGCTTCAGCAGCCTGAGGCGGTGGTCGATGACCTCCGGCCGTTCCATCGCCGCCCACTGGAAGGGGGTGTGCGGCTTGGGCACGAACCCGCCGATCGAGACGGTGCACCGGATGTCCTTGGAACCGGTGGCGGCCCGACCGGCGCGGATGACCTCGTGCGCCATCTCGGCGATCTCCAGCACGTCCGCGTCGGTCTCGGTCGGCAGGCCACACATGAAGTAGAGCTTCACCTGCCGCCAACCGTTCGTGTACGCGGTGACCACGGTACGGATCAGGTCGTCCTTGGAGACCATCTTGTTGATCACCTTACGGATCCGCTCCGACCCGCCCTCCGGGGCGAAGGTCAGACCGGTCCGGCGGCCGTTGCGGGACAGCTCCTGGGCCAGGTCGATGTTGAACGCGTCGACCCGGGTGGACGGCAACGAGAGCGAGACGTTCGTGCCCTGGTACTGCTCGGCCAGGCCGGAGCACATGTCACCGATCTCGGAGTGGTCCGCCGACGACAGCGACAACAGCCCCACCTCGTGGAAGCCGGAGAACTCCAGCCCCTGCTGGACCATCTGTCCCACGGTGGTGATGGAGCGCTCACGGACCGGCCGGGTGATCATGCCGGCCTGACAGAACCGACAACCCCGGGTACAGCCCCGGAAAATCTCCACCGCGTACCGCTCGTGCACCGTCTCGGCCAACGGCACCAGCGGCTTCTTCGGGTACGGCCAGGCGTCCAGGTCCATCGTCGTGCGCTTGTGCACCCGGAACGGCACGTCCGCCCGGTTCGGCACGACCCGCTGGATCCGGCCGTCCGGCAGGTAGTCCACGTCGTAGAAGCGCGGCACGTAGACGCTCTCCGTACGCGCCAGCCGCAGCAGCAGCTCGTCCCGCCCGCCCGGGCAGCCCTCGGCCTTCCATTCCCGGACGATCCCGGTGATCTCCAGGACCGCCTCCTCGCCGTCACCGAGCACGGCGGCGTCGACGAAGTCGGCGATGGGCTCCGGGTTGAACGCCGCGTGCCCGCCGGCCACGATCACCGGGTCGGCGTCGGTACGGTCCGCCGCGAGCAGCGGGATGCCGGCCAGGTCGATCGCGGCGAGCAGGTTGGTGTAGCCCAGCTCGGTGGCGAACGACACGCCGAAGACGTCGAAGTCACGGACCGGACGGTGGGCGTCGACGGTGAACTGCGGCACGCCGTGGGCGCGCATCAGCTTCTCCAGGTCCGGCCAGACCGCGTACGTCCGCTCGGCCAGGGTGTCCGGCAGCTCGTTGAGCACCTCGTAGAGGATCTGCACGCCCTGGTTGGGCAGCCCCACCTCGTACGCGTCCGGGTACATCAGCGCCCACCGTACGGTCGCCGTGTCCCACTCCTTGACCACCGCGCCCAGCTCACCACCGACGTACTGGATGGGCTTGGTCACCTGGGGCAGCAACGGCTCCAGGCGGGGCCACACGGAGTTGGCCGCGACGGGACGCGAAGTGGTGGACGGGACGCTCATGATGCCCAAGGGTACGCGGTGCTCCACCGCCAGCCGCGCCGACGGGGCGAGCGCAATCGGTCAGGCCGGCATTCGCCGCCGCGCACGCCAGCGCCGCAGGCCCTCGCTGGTCAACGCATGGAAGAGGATCATGACACCGATGCCCGCCAGCCCGAGGATCGGGTTGACGAACCAGCCCAGCGCCGGGGTGGTCAGATAGAGCGCCATGCCGACCACCGGGCGGACCCGCTGGGCGGACACGAACGCCCGGTCGAGCCCCTCCCGAGCAGCCTCGGGTGCCGTCGCAGGTAGGCGAAGAATGAGCCGCAACAGGGTGTGGTGGTTGAGCCAGAGCACCCCGACGTACCCGGGTGCCGCCTCTGGCTCCGACATAGGCCGAGACTATGGGTGCACACCCGGCCACCACCCGTGAATGGCGTGCGCCGGAACGCCGTGGTGCACCGGCCTCACCGTCATCCCGAGTCGGTGCCGGTGGCACACCGGTACTAACCTCGGACCGGCGCGAGAGGAGATTGCCGCGATGCCGGAGCCGCAGCCGGGAGCCGACCGGCCGGTCGACGGGAGCCGTCCGGGTGAACACCGGGACGGGGAGCCGGCGGTCACCCACGAACTGCCCACCGACCCCGCAGCCGCCGCAGACCAGTCGGCCAGCTCGGACGAGACCAAGCAGGCCGACAACGAGCCCGCCAAGGCGGGCCCGCAGGCCAACATCGAGCCCGCCGAGGCGGGCCCGCCCTCCGACGTGGCGGCACCCACCCGGGTTGACCCACCCGCCGACGCCGACCCGGACGACGGGCAGCCCTCCGCCCCGGCGGAGCCGCCTGTCGGTCCGCAGGGCACCCGCGTGCTACCCGAGTCCGCGCCGGAGGCGGCCACCCCGCGCTGGAGCGGCTCGGCACCCGTACCGCCGGCAGCACCGCGCCGACGTGGCTGGGGCGAGTCGGCCGAACCCACCCCGCCGCCGGCACCCCCGGCGCCGGCGGCGCCGCAGCCGGAGCACCAGACGCCTGTCGATCCGTGGGCCGGCGTCGACACGAGTGGCTGGGATCTCCCCTCGACCGATTTTCCCGCCCTGCCGCCGACGCTGTCCTACCCGAGCCCACCGCCGACCCGGCCGTACTCCGGCCCCCCGGCACCGGTCTCGCCGGTTCCGCCGCCCCAGCATCAGCCCCCGCCCGCGCCGCAACACCAGCCCCCGCCCGCGCCCCAGCACCAACTCCCACCCGGGGTCGGGCCGCAGCAGCAGCCACAACAGCCCGGTCCCTACCCGCCCGTCCCGGCCGGCCCACCGGCGGCACCGCCGCCGCGTGGTCGGCGGGGCCGGAAGAAGGCCAAGGCTGGACCGGTCGCGCCCGCACCGGGTTGGCCGCCAGCCCAGGGGCACCTCCCGAAGGCACCCCGCAAGCGTCGCCGTTGGCCCTGGCTGCTGCTGCTGACCCTGGTTTGCTGCTGTGGCTGCCCCGCCTACTACGGCGTGCCGATGGCCAGCCAGTACCCGGCGAACGCCACGCTGCCCCAGCAGGTGGCCGACCTCAGACTGCGCGAGGACCCCCGGAGCACCCGCGACGCCCGGCAGCTGGAGACCCAGATGCGCGAGGCGCACTGGCTGGCCGACGGCACCTTCGCCGGGATCTACCACACCAGCAACGGCAAGCGGGTGACCGTCTTCGGCGGCACCGGCTTCCGGTTCACCCCGTCGGCGGACGCCGACGCCGAGATCGGACGCCTCAAAGACCAGTACGCACTCGGCGACGCGCAGGTCATGGAGACCGGCGTCCGGGGTCGCCACGAGCGTTGCGCCGTGGGCCGCACCGACGGTATCGGCGCGGTGGTGTGCACCTCGGTCGACCACGGCAGCATCACGACGGGTGTCTTCACCGGGCTCTCCGTCGACGACAGCTCCCGGCTGCTGGGCACCCTACGGGACCAGATCGTCACCACCGACGGCTGATCGAGGCCGCCGGGCCGCCCGTCAACCGGCGTGACGCGGTCCGGCCACCGTCGGCTCAGCCGGCGTCGGCTCAGCCGGCGTCGGCTTCTCCGGTGACCGGCGGATGGGCCCGCGGTGGGGCGTAGCGCGACACGTACTCCTGGCCGGTGAGCTTCTGGATCTCACCCATCATCTCGTCGGTCATCTGCCGCAGCGACAGCCGGTCGTCCGGCCGGCCGGTGAAATCGAGCGGCTTGCCGAACTTGACGGTGATCTTCCCGGTGAAGGGGCGCGGCACCCGGGCGCCGATCGGCTGCACCTTCTCGGTGCCGATCATGCCCACCGGAATGATCGGAACGCCGGCCGCGATGGCCAGCCGGACCGCCCCGGTGCGCCCCCGGTACAGCCGCCCGTCCGGCGAGCGGGTGCCCTCCGGATAGACGACCACCAGGTCACCGCCCTTGAGTGCCGGGATCGCGGCGTCGAAGGCGGCGAGCGCGGCGCGGCCACCGGCCCGCTCCACCGGGATCGCGCCGAGACCGGTGAGTAGGAACCTGGAGAAGCGCCCCTTGACGCCGGTGCCGGTGAAGTACTCGGACTTGGCCCAGAAAGCCAGGTGCCGTGGCACCACGGTGCCGAGGAACAGTTCGTCGGCCACCGACAGGTGGTTGCCGGCGAAGATCGCTCCGCCCCGGTCCGGGATGTGCTCCAGCCCCTCCACTGTCGGACGGAACGCCAGCCGCATCGCGGGCCCCACGGTGAGCTTGCCGATGGTGTAGAGCAGCGGCACTGGTCCTCCGGCGGATCGAGTGAGGTAAGAGGCGGTGTCACCGTAGCGGACCGCCCCACCACAGCATGCGTGAGGTCGGGCTGGTCCGCTCGCTGGGTACGGGTTGCCGGGAAGGGGCCCCTCCGCTCGGAAAGGGCCCCTCCGGACAACTCAGACGCGACGAACGACCACCGCGACGGGGACACCCTCGCCGACCTCACCGGCGAAGCCGTCGATCCCCTCGGCGAAGTCGACGCTGTCGGCCAGCACCTCCCGGGCCACGAAGTCGCGGTACCCGGCCACCGCCGCCCGGACCTCGTCGGAGCCCGACGCCGTCACCACTATCCGGTCGGACACGTCGAGGTCGGCGTCCCGGCGCGCCTGCTGCACCACCCGGACGAAGTCCCGGGCCAACCCCTCGGCGGCGAGCTCGGCGGTGACGTCGGTGTCCAGCACCACCACCCCCTCGCCACCGGGCAGCGGAGCCGAGTGCTCGGCATCCGCGGCGACCAGGCGCAGCTCGAACTCGCCCTCGGCGAGGGTGACTCCGGCGGCCACCGGGGCGCCGTCGACAAGCTCCCACTCCCCCGACTTGACCGCCTTGATCACCTGCTGCACCTGCTTGCCGACCCGGGGGCCGAGCGCCCGCGGCACCACTGTCAACACCTGCTGGCAGTACGCCGACACCTCGTCGGTGAAGACGACCTCCTTGACGTTGACCTCGTCGGCAACCAGGTCGGCGAAGGGCCGCAACTGCCCGGCCGCCGGGCTGGCCACGGTCAGCTTCGCCAGCGGCAGCCGGACCCGCAGCCCCTTGGCCTTCCGCAGCGACAGCGTCGCGGAGGCCACCGCACGCACCGCGTCCATCGCGGCCACCAGCTCGTGGTCGGCCGGGAACTCCTCGGCCTGCGGCCAGTCGGTCAGGTGCACCGACCGCTCACCGGTCAGCCCGCGCCAGATCTCCTCCGCGGTCAGCGGCGCCAGCGGTGCCACCACCCGGCAGAGCGTCTCCAGCACGGTCCACAGCGTGTCGAACGCGTCCGCGTCGCCCGTCCAGAAACGATCCCGGGAACGACGCACGTACCAGTTGGTCAGCGCGTCCAGGTAGGACCGGACGGTGGCGCAGGCACCCGAGATGTCGTACGCGTCCATCTGCGCGCCGACCGTCGACACCAGTTCGTTCGTCTTCGCCAGCACGTACCTGTCGAGCAGGTGCGTGCTGTCCACCCGCCGCCGGGCGGTGTGCCCGTCGGCGTTGGCGTAGAGCGAGAAGAAGTACCAGACGTTCCACAGCGGCAACAGCACCTGTCGGACGGCGTCGCGCACGCTCGACTCGGTGACCGGCATGTCCCCGCCCCGCAGCACCGGCGACGACATCAGCATCCACCGCATCGCGTCCGAGCCGTACGAGTCAAAGACGTGGTAGACGTCCGGATAGTTGCGCAGGCTCTTGGACATCTTGCGCCCGTCGGAGCCGAGCAGGATGCCGTGGCTGAGGCAGTTGCGGAACGCCGGCCTGTCGAACAGCGCGGTGGCCAGCACGTGCATGGTGTAGAACCAGCCCCGGGTCTGGCCGATGTACTCGACGATGAAGTCACCCGGATAGTGGTGCTCGAACCAGTCGGCGTTCTCGAACGGGTAGTGCACCTGGGCGAACGGCATCGAGCCGGACTCGAACCAGCAGTCCAGCACCTCGGGCACCCGACGCATCATCGACCTGCCGGTCGGGTCGTCCGGGTTGGGCCGGACCAGCTCGTCCACCGCCGGCCGGTGCAGGTCGGTCAGGCGTACGCCGAAGTCGCGTTCGATCTCCGCCAGCGACCCGTACACGTCGACCCGCGGGTGGTTGGGATCGTCGGACTTCCACACCGGGATCGGCGAACCCCAGAACCGGTTCCGGCTGATCGACCAGTCCCGGGCGTTGGCCAGCCACTTGCCGAACGAGCCGTCCTTGATGTGGCCGGGCGTCCAGTTGATCTGCTGGTTCAGCTCGACCATCCGGTCCTTGAACGTCGTCACCGCGACGAACCACGACGACACCGCCTTGTAGACAAGCGGGGTGTCGCAGCGCCAGCAGTGCGGGTACGAGTGGGTGTAGGTGTCCTGCTTGAGCACCACCCCCCGCTCCTTGAGCTGACGGATCACCGGCTTGTTGACGTCGAAGACCTGCTCGCCCTCGAAGGGCGGCACCAGCGCGGTGAACCGGGTGTGGTCGTCGACCGTGACGATCGTCGGGATGCCGGCCGCGTTGCAGACGTTCTGGTCGTCCTCACCGAAGGCGGGCGCCAGGTGCACGATCCCGGTGCCGTCCTCGGTGGTCACGAAGTCCGCACCGAGCACCTGGTAGGCGTTCGGCCCGGCCTGCTCGACCAGGAAGTCGAAGAGCGGCGTGTACCGCCGCCCCACCAGGTCCGCGCCGCGCACCGTGCCGACCTGCTGGTACCCCTCCAGTTCCTTGGCGTACGCGCCCAGCCGCGCCGCACCCACCAGGTGGCGGACGCCGTCGCGCTCCAGCACCGCGTACTCGATGTCCGGGCCGACGGCGAGCGCCAGGTTCGACGGCAGGGTCCACGGCGTGGTGGTCCAGACACCCAGCCGCACCGGCCCCCGGACCAGTTCCGACGCGGACTCGTCCGGCGTCAGGTCGAACCACACGGTCAACGTCGGGTCGTGCCGGTCGCGGTAGACGTCGTCCATCCGCGTCTCGGTGTTCGACAACGGCGTCTCGCACCGCCAGCAGTACGCCAGCACCCGGAAGCCCTCGTAGACCAGTCCCTTGTCGTGCAGGGTCTTGAAGGCCCACATGACGCTTTCCATGTAGTCCAGGTCGAGGGTCTTGTAGTCGTTGGCGAAGTCGACCCAGCGCGCCTGCCGGGTCACGTAGCGTTCCCAGTCCTGGGTGAACTCCAGCACCGAGGCGCGGCACGCCTCGTTGAACCGGGCCACCCCCAGGTCGAGGATCTCCGCCTTGCTGGTGATGCCGAGCTGCTTCTCGGCGACCACCTCGGCAGGCAGGCCGTGGCAGTCCCAGCCGAAGCGCCGCTCCACCCGCCGACCACGCATGGTCTGGTAACGCGGCACCACGTCCTTGACGTACCCGGTGAACAGGTGCCCGTAGTGGGGCAGGCCGTTGGCGAATGGCGGCCCGTCGTAGAAGACGTACTCGTTCTTCCCCTGGTCGCCGGCCGGACGGGCGTCCACGGACGCCTCGAAGGTCTTGTCGGCCGTCCAGTGCTCCAGCACCCCGCGCTCGACCGCGGGCAGGTCCGGGCTCGCCGGTACGCCGCCGGCGGTCGGGTCGTGCAACGGATAGGCCATCGCCTGTCGCTCCTCGCTGACGCTCACTGTCGTGGGTCTGCGAGGACGAAGCCCTTTACCGGTACGCCGTGACCGGCGTCCCGGGGCCCGCGGTACCACCCCGCTTGACGGTCAGCATCAACCGCCCGCTCGTTGTCCGGCTGTGACGGGCCGCCCCGTCCGGTTCTACTGAGCCGGTCACCCGGCCGTTCTTCCGGAAGCTCCCCGGTGATAGCCGGATCATCGCCCACCCATGATACCCACCCCACCTCCCACCCCTCCCCCAATAACCCCGACCCTCCCGCCCTCCGCGATCTTGTAGTTCCGGTCCCCTCTTCACGGCTTTTACACCGTTATGCACGGACGGAAAGTGCAAGATCGCGGTCGGCGGTGGAGGGGTGGAGGGGTGTGGTCAGGGGGCGGGGAGGGTGGTGGTCCAGAGGGAGTGGCCCTGGCGGTTGCGGAGGTGGACGGTGAGGGCGCGGGTCGCGGCGTCGATGTGCACCTCGCCGAAGTGCTGGAATCCCTCCGCCGGGGAGGTGTTGGCCCGCGGTGGGGCGTTGACGAAGACCGCCATCGGGCCGAAGGTGCCGTCCAGGGCGTTGGGGCCGAAGGCACCGGCGTGCGCCGGGCCGGAGACGAACTCCCAGAACGGGGTGAAGTCGTCGACCGCCGCCCGCGCCGGGTCGTAGTGGTGCGCGGCGGTGTAGTGCACGTCGGCGGTGAGGAAGACGATGCCGGTCACCCCCGCTCGATGGGCCGCACCGAGCACCTGGGCGAACTCCAGCTCCCGTCCGGCCGGCGCACCCGGGTCGCCCTGCGCCACGCCCTCCTGGGCGTCCGGACCGTCGGGCACCACCAGCCCCAGCGGCAGATCGATGGCGATCGCCTTCCAGGTCGCCCGCGACCGGGTCAGTTCCCGGATCAGCCAGGCCCGCTGTTCGGCGCCGAGCAGACCACGCCCGGGGTCGGCGTACGTGTTGCCGTCGTTCGGGTCCTTGTAGGTCCGCATGTCCAGGACGAAGAGGTCCAGCAGCGGCCCGTACGACAGGCGGCGGTACCGTGGTCCGCGCGGCGGGGTGGGCAGCCACTCGTCGAAGGCCCGCCGGGCCCGCGCGGCGAGCACGTCGACCCGACGCTCGGTGTAGCGGCTGTCGGTCAGCACCTCCCCCGGGTACCAGTTGTTCGTCACCTCATGGTCGTCCCACTGGTTGACCTGGGGAACCTCCGCGACGAACGCCCGCAGGTGCTCGTCGAGGAGGTTGTACGCGAACTGCCCACGGAACTCGGCCAGCGACTCGGCCACCTTGAGCTTCTCCGGCACGACCAGGTTGCGCCACACCCGCCCGTCGGGCAGTGGGACCGCCTCGGCGAGCGGGTTGTCGGCGTACACGGTGTCGCCGCTGCACAGGAAGAAGTCGGGCCGCCGCTCCCGCATCGCCCGGAAGATCTCCATACCGCCGAAGTCGGGTGCGATGCCCCAGCCCTGCCCGACGATGTCCCCGGTCCAGACGAAACGCACGTCGCGGCGGCCACGTGAGGTCGGAGCGGTGGTCAGCGAGCCGGTCAACGGGGCACTGGCCAGGCCCGGCCGGTCCAGGCTCTCCACCCGTACGCGGTAGTGCAGCCGTTCGGCGCCGGGCAGCCCGAGCAGCCGCACCTTCCCGGTGAAGTCGGTGCCCGGGGTCAGCACCGGCCCGCGTACCTGACGGGCACTCCGGAAGTCGGGCCGGTGGGAAACCTCCACGAGCATCCGCCCCGGCCGGTCCGCGCGGGTCCAGAGCACCGCCGAGTCCGCCGTGGCGGCTCCGCTCTGCACGCCGTGGGTCAGCACCGGCCGCCCGGCAGGTCGCCAGGCCGGCCCGGCGAGCGCGCCGGGTCCGCCCAGCAGCGCGCCACCGGCGACACCGGCGCCGGCGACCAGACCGGCCCGCAGCAGGGTACGTCGGTCGACTTCGGTCATCGTTCCTCCTGGATTTGCTGGCTGACCGCTTCGGTCTACCGGGCTGACGTGGCCATCGACATCTGTCCAGGTGGCCGCCGCCGGAACGGTGCATGACCGGCGTCACAGGGCCGGGTTGTCACACGACGGGACGGGCGGTCCGTCGTGGGGGTGTACACCGATCTATCGGGAGGTTGTCATGCAGCGGATCAACGTGGCCGAGGTGGCACCGGAGGCGTTCGGCGCCGTGCTGGGGCTGGAGAAGTACGTCCGGGCCAACGTCGACCACACCGTGCTGGAACTGGTGAAACTGCGCGCATCGATGTTGAACGGCTGCACGTACTGCGTCGACATGCACAGCCGGGAAGCCCTCGGCGCCGGCGAGTCGAGCCGGCGGCTGTTCGCGGTGGCCGCCTGGCGCGAGGCTCCCTTCTTCGACGAGCGGGAACGCACCGCGCTCGCGTTGACCGACGCGGTCACCAAGCTGGGTGAGCACGGCGTGCCCGACGACGTCTGGGACGCCGCGTCGAAGGTCTGGTCGGAGAAGGCCCTCGCCGACCTGGTTCTGGCGATTGCCACAATCAACGTGTGGAACCGGATCGCGGTGACCTTCCGCAACGAGTTGCCGACGGACGTGTGAGCCCGGTCGACGCGGCGGAGGCGGCCGGTGCGCTCGACGCGCACCGGCCGATGCTGCTCGGGTTGGCCTACCGTCTGCTGGGTAGCCGCCACGACGCCGAGGACGTCCTCCAGGAGGCATACCTGCGCTGGTTGCGGGTCGACCGCGCCGAGGTGAGCGAACCGCGTCGCTACCTGTCCCGGGTGGTGACCCACCTGTCGATGGACCGACTGCGGGCCCGGCAGGCCACCCGCGAGACGTACGTCGGGTCGTGGCTACCGGAGCCGGTGCCGACCGCGCCGTCGCCGTTCGGGCCGTTGGAGCGGGCCGAACTGCGCGACTCCCTCTCCACCGCGCTGCTGCACCTGCTGGAACGGCTCACCCCGCCGGAGCGCGCCGTCTACGTGCTGCACACCGCCTTCGAACTGCCCTACGCCGAGATCGCCGAGTTGCTGGACCGCTCCGCCGAGGACTGCCGCCAGTTGCACCACCGGGCGAGCGTACGGATCGGGCGCGACAAGCGCCGATTCACCGCCGACCGCGCCGAGCAGGAGCGGCTGCTGGAGGCGTTCGTCGCCGCCGCCACCGAGGGCGACATGGCCACGCTCACCGACCTGGTCGCCGCGGACGCGACCGCGTGGAGCGACGGCGGCGGCCGGGTGCGCGCCGCCCGCAACCCGATCACCGGGGCCGACCGGGTCGTCCGGTTCCTGCTCGGCGTCCGGGAGAAGGGCTGGCTGCTCACCGTGCGGCGCACGGAACTCAACGGCCAGCCGGCCGCCGTGATCACTACAGCGGCCGGTGACACGTACGCGGTGACGCTCGGCACAGCCGCCGGTCGGATCACCGACATCTTCCTGGTGGTCAACCCGGACAAGCTGCCCTGGGTGAGCTGAGCCGAGCGGGCCGGGCTCAGCCCAGCTCGGGGAACCAGAGCGCCAGCTCGCGCTTGGCGCTGTCGGCCGAGTCGGAGGCGTGCACCAGGTTCTCCCGGTTGGACAGGGAGAGGTCGCCCCGGATGGTGCCGGCGGCGGCCTTACGCCCGTCGGTGGCACCGATCAGACCACGCACCACCTCGATGACCGCGTCGCCGGAGAGCACGAGCGCGACAAGCGGACCAGCGGTCATGAACGCCTTCAGCGGCGGGTAGAACGGCTTGTCGACGTGCTCGGCGTAGTGCTCGTCGGCCAGCGCGTCGTCCATCGTCCGGGACACCATCGCGTCGATCCGCAGCCCCTTGCGCTCGAACCGGGAGATGATCTCGCCCACCAGCCCTCGGCGGACCGCGTCGGGCTTGATCAGGACGAGCGTGCGCTCGTCCGGGCTGCTGCTGGACACGCTGGGTTCCTCCTCAGAGCGGAAGCCGGTCGGGCTGGGTACGGTCAGCCTAGCGACCCGGTCCCGGCGCCGGCGCGGTGGCCGGCCTTCCCCCGGCCCCCGATCCGGCCTAGCCTGGCCCTGACCCCCGGGAGGTCCACTGTGGCGAATGGTGGCGGCAACCGACCCATCGCACCGGTACGCAAGTTGATCGCTGCGGTGCTGGGCACCGTGGCCACCTTCGTGGTCCTCTTCGGCCTGGGCATGACCAGCTGGGCCATCGTCGCGCTCGGTGCCGCCCTGCTCGCCCTGGCGATCGCACTGGCCACCGTGCGGGGCGGCGGTCGCACCTGGGTGGTCGGCGCCGGCCACGTGCACAGCGCCTCAGAGCCGCCGACCCAGTACGCCTTCGGCCGCTGCGAACTGCAACTGGTGATCGACGCTCCCGGGCTGCCACCCCGCTCAAAGAAGATCATCGAGCCGCGGGTTCCGGTGTCGAAGTGGCCGTCACTGGGGCAGACCCTGCCGATCCGGGTGGCTCTGGACGACCCTCGACACGTACGGGTGCTCTGGGACGAGGTGCTCACGCACACCGAGGCCGGTAGTGCCGCCGACCTGCCCCCCGAGTTCGCCACGGTGCCACCGGACGAGGTGCTGATCGGGCAGGAGGCACCACCGTGGGCCGGCCGGGCACCGGAGGACGACTTCCACGACCCCCTGGGCGACCTCTCCGACGGTCCACTCGGCGGCCCGTCGGACGGCCGGCCGCACGACGTCGTGGCCGAGCCCGTGGAGCACCACGAGACGGTGCGGGTGCGCCAGCGCCCCGGTGAGCCGGTAGTGCTTGAGGGCACCGTGGTGGAACGCTCCGACGAGCAACGGCTTCCCCGCCGAGCCACGCCCGCCCCACGGACACCCGCCGAGGAGCAGTTCGTCGAGCAGCAGCCGGCCGAGGAATGGCTCGCCACGGCGGCGACCCCCGCCGGAGACGCACCCGCCGACCTGCCTGCCGATCCGGCAGCCACCGGGCGACAGGCGCGGCCGCCTACCGCTCCGACCACGGGTCTGACCGACCCGATGGATCCCCTCGATCCGCTCGACCTGCCGCTCGACGACCCGGAACCGGGCCCGCCGACCACCGCCGACCGCGCGACGACGAGCGGCGAACCGGCTACCACCGCCCGGGCGGAGACGGTCGACGCGGGGGAACTGGACGAGGCGATCTTCGGGTTCGACCCGGACGCCGCCGACCCGGCGGCCCCGATCAGCGGGGTGGGCATCACCCTGCTGGTGACCGAGTTGTCCCGTTCCCTGGAGTTCTACCGGGACCGGCTCGGATTCACCGAGGTCGACCGGGGTGCCGCCAACGCCGTGCTCTCCTCGGGGACGACCCGCCTAGTGCTCCGCGAGATGACCGGAGCCCAGCCGATCAGCCGCCGACTGGTCCACGTGAACCTCGACGTGGACGACATCCAGTCGGCGTACGAACGGCTGCGCGACTCCGGAGTCCGCTTCACCTACCCACCCCGGGTGGTCAACCGCGGCAGCAAGCTGGAAGTGTGGGCGGCGGCGTTCCGCGACCCCGACGGGCACGGCATCGCGCTGACCCAGTGGCGGGAACTCGCCGAGGCGTGACGAGGCCCCTGGGCAGCCGGTAGCCCGACGCACCTCCGCGGCCGCTGTCAGCCGAGGATGACGCGGCGCACGTGCAGCGCGTACGCCCACACCAGCGCGAACATCACGCCCAGCACGAACAGCGACCAGTGCAGCAGGCCGGACAACAGCAGCAACCCCTGCAACACCGTGCCGGCGTGCCAGGCCCACGACCGGCGCATCATGCCGGCGAGCACGGTGGCGACCACGGCCAGCGCCACGACCACCGCGATGACCGCACCGCCGAGATCACCGTCCACCGCCCGGATCGGCTGGATCGCCAGCAGCAGCACCAGCGCCTCCAAGGCGAGGGCAGCCGCACCGAGGCCACGTACCGCCCGCTGCGGATCGCGCAGCCCGGACCGGCGCGGCTGACCGTCGCCGTCCCCGGTCATCGCTTCAGCAGCCGACGCGCGTCGGCCACGGTCACCACGGACCCGGTGACGAGCACCCCGACACCGGCCAGTTCGCCCGGCACGTCCTCCTCGGCGAGCGCCACCGCCGCCTCGATGGCGTCCGGCATGTCCTCGGCCACCTCGACCCGGTCCGGACCGAACACCTCCGCGGCCAGCGCGGCCAGTTCCTTGGCCGGCAGGGCGCGCGGTGAGCTGTTGCGGGTCACCACCAGCCGGTCGACCACCGGCTCCAGCAGTTCCAGCATGCTGGCGGCGTCCTTGTCGGCGAGCGTTCCCAGTACCGCGACCAACTTGCTGAACGCGAACTCCTCCTGCAGAGCGGTGACGGTGGCCGCCATGCCCTGCGGATTGTGTGCCCCGTCGAGCAGGATCGTCGGCGCGGTGCGTACCCGCTCCAGCCGTCCCGGGGAGCTGGCGGTGGCGAAGCCTTCCCGTACCGCCTCCACGTCGAGCTGCCGGCGGGCGCCCGCGCCGAGGAACGCCTCGACGGCGGCCAGCGCCACCGCCGCGTTCTGTGCCTGGTGGGCACCGTGCAGCGGGACGAAGACCTCCTCGTACACCCCACCCAGCCCCTGCAGGGTGAGCACCTGACCGCCGACCGCGACGGCCCGGCGCAGGACGCCGAACTCCGAGCCCTCCCGGGCGACTGTCGCGCCCACCTCCGCGCAGCGTTGCAGGACAGGTCGGGCGGCCTCCTCCTCCTGCGCGGCGGCGATCACCGTCGCACCCGGGTGGATGATGCCGGATTTGGCGACCGCGATGTCCTGGAGCGTGTCACCGAGCCACTCGGTGTGGTCGAGCCCGATCGGGGTCAGCACGCAGACCCCCGCCTGGATGACGTTCGTGGCGTCCTCGGCGCCACCGAGACCCACCTCGACCACTGCCACGTCGACCGGGGCGTCGGCGAAGGTGGCGAAGGCCAGGGCCGTGGTCATGTCGAAGTAGGTGAGCGGCTCGGCCGAACGGTCGTCGACCAGCTCGGCCAGCGGCTTCACCTCCTGGTAGACGGCGGTGAACCGGGCCTCGTCCACCGGCTCGCCGTCCAGGCTGATCCGCTCCCGCACCGTCTCCAGATGCGGGCTGGTGTACCGCCCGGTGTGCAGCCCGAAGGCCCGCAGCAGCGAGTCGATCATCCGAGCCGTGGAGGTCTTGCCGTTGGTCCCGGTCAGATGGATCGACGGGTACGCCCGCTGTGGGCTACCCAGCAGATCCAGCAGGGACGAGATGCGGTCCAGTTCGAAGACCATCCGGGTGAAGCCGCGCGCGGCCAGCTCGGCCTCCACCTCCGCGAAGGCGGCACGCTCGGCCCGGCTGGTCCGCTCACGGCGGTCCGCGCCCACCCGGTCACCGGTACGGGGACGGCCGGTCAGTTCGCTGGGTCCGGTACCCGTCCGTTCGGCACGGACGTCATCGGTGCGGTCGACAGGATCGGTCACGAGGGAAGCGCCTCCAGGGCGGCATCGATGCGGGCCAGGTCGGCCTCGGCGACCGCCAGCCGTTCGCGGATCTTGGAAACGACGTGTTCGGGGGCCTTGCCGACGAACGCCGGGTTGCCCAGCTTCGCCCGGGCCTGCCCCGCCTCCTTCTCCGCGGCCGCGCGGTCCTTGGTCAGCCGGGCGCGCTCGGCGGCGACGTCGATCGAGCCCCGGGTGTCCAACGCGACACTGACCTCGCCCGGCATGGCCAGAGTCGCACTGGCCTGGAAGTCGTCGCCGGCCGGGTCCAGCCGTGCCAGTGACCGGATCAACGGTTCGTGCGCCGACACCCCGGCAGCGGACAACCCGTCGAGCCGGGCCGCGACCCGCTGGGTCGGACGCAGGCCCTGGTCCGAGCGGAACCGGCGGACCTCGGTCACCACCCGTTGGAGGGTGGCCACCTCCGTCTCGGCCGCGTCGTCAACGAGCGCCCGGTCAGCCATCGGCCAGGCCGCCGTCAGGACCGTCTCCCCACCGGTCAACGCCGTCCACAGCTCTTCGGTGACGAACGGGATCACCGGGTGCAGCAGTCGCAGCAGCTGGTCCAGCACGTGACCGAGGACCCGACGGCTGACCTCGGCCGGTTCACCGCCGGCGGCCAGCACCGGCTTGCTCAGCTCCACGTACCAGTCGCAGACGTCGTCCCAGGCGAAGTGGTACAGCAGGTCACAGACCTTGGCGAACTCGTACGCCTCGAACTGCTCGTCGACCTCGGCGGTGACATGGGCCAGCCGGGACAGGATCCACCTGTCGACAGTCGACAACCGACCGGCGTCCGGCATCGGACCGTCCGTGTGCGCGCCGTTGAGCAGCGCGAACCGGGTGGCGTTCCAGAGCTTGTTGCAGAAGTTGCGGGAGCCCTGGCACCACTCCTCGCTGACCGGCACGTCGCCACCGGGGTTGGCGCCCCGGGCCAGGGTGAAGCGGGTGGCGTCGGCCCCGTACCTGTCGATCCAGTCCAGCGGGTCGACCACGTTGCCGAACGACTTGGACATCTTCTTGCCGTGCTCGTCGCGGACCATTCCGTGCAGGGCGATCACGTCGAACGGTTGCCGGCCGTCCATCGCGTACAGGCCGAACATCATCATCCGGGCGACCCAGAAGAACAGGATGTCGTACCCGGTGACCAGCACACTCGTCGGATAGAACTTCGCCAGGTCCGGGGTCTGCTCCGGCCAGCCGAGCGTGGAGAACGGCCAGAGGCCGCTGGAGAACCAGGTGTCCAGCACGTCCTCGTCCTGGTGCCAGCCCGCACCGGTCGGCGGTTGCTCGTCCGGGCCGACGCAGACCACCTCGCCGTCCGGGCCGTACCAGACCGGGATCCGGTGCCCCCACCAGAGCTGCCGGGAGATGCACCAGTCGTGCATGTTGTCGACCCAGGCGAAATAGCGCTTGGCCAGTTCCGCCGGCTCGATGCGAACCCGACCGTCACGCACCGCGTCGCCGGCCGCCTTGGCCAGCGGTGAGGTGTTGACGAACCACTGCAGCGACAGCCGGGGCTCCACGGTGGTGCGGCACCGGGAGCAGTGGCCGACGGCGTGCACGTAAGGCCGCTTCTCCGCGACGATGCGTCCCTCGGCCCGCAGCGCGGCCACGATCGCCGGTCGGGCCTCGAACCGGTCCAGCCCCTCGAACGGTCCGTGCGCGGTGATGACCCCCGCTCGTCCATGATCGTCAGGCTGGGCAGGTCGTGCCGCTGCCCGATCTCGAAGTCGTTCGGGTCGTGCGCCGGGGTCACCTTCACCATGCCGGTGCCGAAGGCGGGGTCGACGTGCGGGTCACCCACGATCGGGATCCGTCGCCCGGTGAGCGGCAGTTCCACCTCGGTGCCGATCAGGTGGCGGTACCGCTCGTCGTCCGGGTGCACGGCGACCGCCGTGTCACCGAGCATCGTCTCCGCCCGGGTGGTGGCCACCACCACGTCGTCGCTGTACCGGATCGAGACGAGCTCGCCGTCGTCGTCGGTGTGCTCCACCTCGATGTCGGACAGCGCGGTGAGACAGCGCGGACACCAGTTGATGATCCGGTTCGCCCGGTAGATCAGGCCGTCGTCGTACAGCTTCTTGAACATGGTCTGCACGGCGCGGGACAGGCCCTCGTCCATGGTGAAGCGCTCCCGGTCCCAGTCGACCGAGTCGCCGAGCCGGCGCATCTGGCCGAGGATCGCTCCGCCGGACTCCGCCTTCCACTGCCACACCCGCTCGACGAACTTCTCCCGGCCCAGGTCGTGACGGGAGAGCCCCTGCGCGGCGAGCTGCCGCTCGACCACGTTCTGGGTGGCGATGCCGGCGTGGTCCATGCCCGGCAGCCAGAGTGCCTCGAAGCCCTGCATCCGCTTGCGCCGTATCAGCGCGTCCTGCACCGTGTGGTCGAGCGCGTGGCCCATGTGCAGCGAGCCGGTGACGTTCGGCGGCGGGATGACGATGGTGAAGGGCTGCCGCTCGCTGTCCGCGGCGGCCCGGAATCGACCGTCGGCTACCCACTGCTCGTACCGTCGCTGCTCTACCTCGCCCGGCTGATACTGGCAGGCGAGGGTCGGGGCGTCGGGGCGTCGGGCATCCAGTCTCTCGGTCACCCTGAAAGTCTACGGAGCGCTTCGACGGACCCGACGTGCGCCACCTGTCGTTCGCGTACGGTGTCGGCTATGTCCGACGCACATCTCAGTGCCCGCCAGCTCGACGAGGGCGCTCCCCCGGTCGAGCTGACAGATGAGCCGATCGAGCTGGGCGATCGCGAGCCGACCGACGGCACCGAACAGCGGGACGTGCGGTCCCGGCGGCGACGCCTGGCAGTGGTGCTGCTCGCGGTCGTCGCGCTGGTGGGGGTCGGCGCACTCGGCACCTGGGGCTGGCGGATCGTGCAGCAGAAGGACGCTCGGATCACCACGCCCGACCAGATCGCCGGACTTCGTCTGGACAGCAGCGACCGGGCGGCCAGCACCGCCGACTACCTACGTAGCGGGCTCGCTGCCGACATTCAGCTCGACACCAGCTTCGGTGCCGTCTACCAGGACCCGGCCGACGCCCGACGATCGGTACTGATCTTCGGTGGGACGACCCTGCTGTGGCAGCCTGAGCGGGATCTGGAAAGCCTGTTCGAGCTGATGGCCGACGAGACCGCGGCCGTGACCGGCCTCCGCGGTGTGTCACCCGGTCAGCTGGGCGGCGTGATGAAATGCGGCAGCACCAGCGGCGAGGGTGGCGATTTCGCGGTCTGCGGCTGGGCCGACCACGGCAGCGTGGTGCTGGCCATGTTCCCCGCCCGATCGGTCGACGAATCCGCCGACCTGCTGCGGCAGATCCGGGAGAGCGTACAGACCCGCGACTGACCGCCCCGGCCGCCGGGCCCGGGTCCGTCAATTGGGGCCCGTGTGCCGCACCGGCGTGATCAACCCCACGAGGGCCACCAGCACACATCCTCCGCCGGCGAGAACACACACCAGCGGCACACCGTACGCCTCCGCACCCCAGGTGACGGCGGCGGCACCGACCGGGCCGAGGGCGTAGTGGGTGGCCCAGAACACCGAGGTGACCCGACCGAGCAGTCGGTTCGGGGTGACTTCCTGGCGCAGCGAGAGCGAGCAGATGGCCGCGACCGCCACCGCGCCGAGGTAGCCCGCCGCCAGGGCCGCCACCACCGACACGGTACGCGCCGAGCCCAGCACCGCCACAGCCACACCAGCCAGCGCCACGCTCCCCGACCAGGTCGCCCCGAAGCCGAGCCGACGCCGCAGCGGAGCCACCGCGAGCGAACCGAGGAGCGTACCGGCAGCCGCCACACCCAGCACCAGGCCGACCGTGCGGTCGGTGCCGCCAAGGTTGTGCCGGACGTGGTAGATCAACACGTCGTCGAGCCCGTGGGTGAGGAAGATGAACGCCGACAGCAGCAGGGTGAGGGCGCGCAGCACCGGATGCCGCCACAGGAAACGCGCCCCCTCCAGCAGCTCGTCACGCAGGCCCGCGAGCGTGATCGCGGTCCGCGGCGGCCCGTGCTGCCGCAAGCGTACGAAGCTGAGTCCGACGGCCGCCACGGCAAAGCTCGCCGCGTTCACCGCGATCGCTGTCGAGTGGCCGAAGCCGGCGACGACCAGCCCGGCCAGCAGTGGTCCGCCGATGCCGGCTACCGCGTAGCTCGCCGAGAGTTTCCCGTTCGCCTCGGTGATCCGCTCGACGTCGACGAGCCCAGGAACCGCCGCCACGTACGCCACCCGGAACACCATGCCGACCGCCGCGCTCGCCGGGAGCACCAGGTAGAGCAGCCACAGTTGGGGCCCCCACAGCCAGGCCACCGGAATGGCCGTGAAGAGTGCGGCTCGGACGAGGTCGACGCCGATCAGCAGTCGTCTGCGGTCCGTCCGGTCGACAAGCACGCCAGCGAAGATCGCGGTGACCACCGAGGCCACCCCGGCGATCGCGGTGAGCAGGCCCATCAGAGCCACCGAGCCGGTCAGCT
Source organism: Verrucosispora sp. CNZ293 (assembly GCF_002754655.1). Taxonomy (NCBI): domain Bacteria; kingdom Bacillati; phylum Actinomycetota; class Actinomycetes; order Micromonosporales; family Micromonosporaceae; genus Micromonospora; species Verrucosispora sp. CNZ293. The sequence goes on along the minus strand of NZ_PEFR01000001.1, from coordinate 6,126,603 downwards.
GAAGCACCAGCAGCGGTACCGCCAGGGCGGCGAACCCGTCACCGACCACGGAGAGGAACTGCGCACCCCAGAACACGGTGAAGTTGCGGTTCCGCCACAGCGGGTCGACGGCCGACCGTTCCGCCGTACGTGCCGTCATTCGCGCGATGCTATTGGTTGGCCGCTCCCGGCGGCTTCCCATTTAACGGGCCAGGCCTACTCTCGCCAACGTGTGCCACCACGGGCCGCAACGGCGCGCGACAAGGCCCTGAAATGCGTTTAGGGCCACCCCTTTGCGGGGTGGCCCTAAACGGAAGAATGTCCGGCGGTGTCCTACTCTCCCACACCCTCCCGGGTGCAGTACCATCGGCGCTGGAGGGCTTAGCTTCCGGGTTCGGAATGAGACCGGGCGTTTCCCCTCCGCCATGACCGCCGTAACCTTATCAACATGTCAAACAACACCAACACCAAACCATCACGTGCCGGGTGTGTTGTTTGTTTGTTGTGAGTTACACAGTGGACGCGAGCGACAATCTTTGTAGTCAAGTCCTCGGCCTATTAGTACCGGTCAACTGAACCCGTTACCGGGCTTACATTTCCGGCCTATCAACCCAGTCGTCTAGCTGGGGGCCTTACCCACCCGAAAGTGGTGGGATACCTCATCTTGAAGCAGGCTTCCCGCTTAGATGCTTTCAGCGGTTATCCCTTCCGAACGTAGCTAACCAGCCGTGCCCCTGGCGGGACAACTGGCACACCAGAGGTTCGTCCGTCCCGGTCCTCTCGTACTAGGGACAGCCCTTCTCAAGTATCCTACGCGCACGGCGGATAGGGACCGAACTGTCTCACGACGTTCTAAACCCAGCTCGCGTACCGCTTTAATGGGCGAACAGCCCAACCCTTGGGACCTGCTACAGCCCCAGGATGCGACGAGCCGACATCGAGGTGCCAAACCATCCCGTCGATATGGACTCTTGGGGAAGATCAGCCTGTTATCCCCGGGGTACCTTTTATCCGTTGAGCGACACCGCTTCCACACGCAAGTGCCGGATCACTAGTCCCGACTTTCGTCCCTGCTCGACCCGTCAGTCTCACAGTCAAGCTCCCTTGTGTACTTGCACTCAACACCTGATTGCCAACCAGGCTGAGGGAACCTTTGGGCGCCTCCGTTACCCTTTAGGAGGCAACCGCCCCAGTTAAACTACCCACCAGACACTGTCCCTGAACCGGATAACGGTCCGAAGTTAGATACCCGAATCAACCAGAGTGGTATTTCAAGATTGCCTCCACCCATACTGGCGTATGGACTTCACCGGCTCCCACCTATCCTACACAAGCCGAATCAAATACCAATGTCAAGCTATAGTAAAGGTCCCGGGGTCTTTCCGTCCTGCCGCGCGTAACGAGCATCTTTACTCGTACTGCAATTTCGCCGGGCCTGTGGTTGAGACAGTGGGGAAGTCGTTACGCCATTCGTGCAGGTCGGAACTTACCCGACAAGGAATTTCGCTACCTTAGGATGGTTATAGTTACCACCGCCGTTTACTGGCGCTTAAGTTCTCCGCTTCGCCCCGAAGAGCTAACAGGTCCCCTTAACGTTCCAGCACCGGGCAGGCGTCAGTCCATATACATCGAATTACTTCTTCGCATGGACCTGTGTTTTTAGTAAACAGTCGCTTCCCCCTGCTCTCTGCGGCCATACAACGCTCCACCCGCGCGGGGCTTCACGTCTCCGGCCCCCCTTCTCCCTAAGTTACGGGGGCAATTTGCCGAGTTCCTTAACCACAGTTCGCCCGATCGCCTCGGTATTCTCTACCTGACCACCTGTGTCGGTTTGGGGTACGGGCCGCTCAGAACTCGCTAGAGGCTTTTCTCGGCAGCATAGGATCACTGACTTCACCTGAATCGGCTCGGCATCACGTCTCAGCCCTGTGCACCACGGATTTGCCTATGGCGCGGCCTACACGCTTACCCCGGCACAACCACCGGCCGGGCTCAGCTACCTTCCTGCGTCACCCCATCGCTTGACTACTACCCGCCAGGTTCCCACGCTCCCCAACCTCAACCCGAAGGCCTCAGCTGGTTTGGATGGTTAGCACAACGAGGTTCATCAGGGACGCTCTTTCGCGGGTACGGGAATATCAACCCGTTGTCCATCGACTACGCCTCTCGGCCTCGCCTTAGGTCCCGACTCACCCAGGGCGGATTAACCTGGCCCTGGAACCCTTGGTCATCCGGCGGAAGGGTTTCTCACCCTTCTTTCGCTACTCATGCCTGCATTCTCACTCGTGCCGCGTCCACAACTAGGTCACCCTGCTGCTTCACCCCCGGCACGACGCTCCCCTACCCACCCACACACCTGCACACCACCCCGAAGAGCGATGCGAAGTCATTGTGTGAGTGCCACAGCTTCGGCGGTGTGCTTGAGCCCCGCTACATTGTCGGCGCGGAACCACTTGACCAGTGAGCTATTACGCACTCTTTAAAGGGTGGCTGCTTCTAAGCCAACCTCCTGGTTGTCTATGCGACCCCACATCCTTTTCCACTTAGCACACGCTTAGGGGCCTTAGCTGGTGATCTGGGCTGTTTCCCTCTCGACTACGAAGCTTATCCCCCGCAGTCTCACTGCCGCGCTCTCACTTACCGGCATTCGGAGTTTGGCTGATTTCGGTAAGCTTGTAGGCCCCCTAGACCATCCAGTGCTCTACCTCCGGCAAGAAACACGCGACGCTGCACCTAAATGCATTTCGGGGAGAACCAGCTATCACGGAGTTTGATTGGCCTTTCACCCCTAACCACAGGTCATCCCCCAACTTTTCAACGTTGGTGGGTTCGGCCCTCCACACGGTCTTACCCGCGCTTCAGCCTGCCCATGGCTAGATCACTCCGCTTCGGGTCTAGAACATGCGACTCAAACGCCCTCTTCAGACTCGCTTTCGCTACGGCTCCCCCACACGGGTTAACCTCGCCACATGCCACTAACTCGCAGGCTCATTCTTCAAAAGGCACGCCGTCACCCCTAAAGGCTCCGACGGATTGTAGGCGAACGGTTTCAGGTACTATTTCACTCCCCTCCCGGGGTACTTTTCACCATTCCCTCACGGTACTCGTCCGCTATCGGTCACCAGGAAGTATTTAGGCTTACCAGGTGGTCCTGGCAGATTCACGGCAGATTTCAGGAGTCCGCCGCTACTCGGGAACACCCACAGAAGACCAGCTGCTTTAACCTACCGGACTATCACCGTCTACGGTCAGCCTTTCCAGACCATTCAGCTAACAACTGGTTTTATAACTCCTCACACGAGTGTCAGCTCGTGTAGCAGGGTCCCACAACCCCGACCACGCAACCCCTGACAGGTATCACACGCAACCGGTTTAGCCTCAATCCGCTTTCGCTCGCCACTACTCACGGAATCACTATTGTTTTCTCTTCCTACGGGTACTGAGATGTTTCACTTCCCCGCGTTCCCTCCACACACCCTATGAGTTCAGGTGCAGGTGACATCACATGACTGATGCCGGGTTACCCCATTCGGACACCCTGGGATCACAGCTCGGTTGACAGCTCCCCCAGGCCTATCGCGGCCTCCCACGTCCTTCATCGGCTCCTGGTGCCAAGGCATCCACCGTTCGCCCTTGACAACTTGACCACAAAGATGCTCGCGTCCACTGTGCAATTCTCAACAAACAACCAACCCACAACCCACCACCCCACACCAGACCCGACAACATCGGCGGTATGCGAGGCCAGGCCATGCCTGGCAGCCGGCGAACCCGAAAGTCCACACTCAGCCTCTGAAACAACAACCAACGGTTGTTCCTTCAGGACCCAACAGGGTGCTATCCATCAACCACCAGCCGCACCAAAACCACTCGTTCCACACCAACCCCAAGGTCAGCAGTACTAGACAGTTCCGGCCGTTGCCGGCGCCAACTCGCCAGTGTCTCCGCCAATGAGCACCCCGATCCGACATCCGCAGACCGCGGGCTCCATACCAGCCTTCGCTGGATGGTGCTCCTTAGAAAGGAGGTGATCCAGCCGCACCTTCCGGTACGGCTACCTTGTTACGACTTCGTCCCAATCGCCAGCCCCACCTTCGACGGCTCCCTCCACAAGGGTTGGGCCACCGGCTTCGGGTGTTGCCGACTTTCGTGACGTGACGGGCGGTGTGTACAAGGCCCGGGAACGTATTCACCGCAGCGTTGCTGATCTGCGATTACTAGCGACTCCGACTTCACGGGGTCGAGTTGCAGACCCCGATCCGAACTGAGACCGGCTTTTTGGGATTCGCTCCACCTCACGGTATCGCAGCCCATTGTACCGGCCATTGTAGCATGCGTGAAGCCCTGGACATAAGGGGCATGATGACTTGACGTCATCCCCACCTTCCTCCGAGTTGACCCCGGCAGTCTCCCATGAGTCCCCAACCGAATTGCTGGCAACATGGGACGAGGGTTGCGCTCGTTGCGGGACTTAACCCAACATCTCACGACACGAGCTGACGACAGCCATGCACCACCTGTCACCGGCCCCGAAGGACCCCACATCTCTGTGAGATTTCCGGCGATGTCAAACCCAGGTAAGGTTCTTCGCGTTGCATCGAATTAATCCGCATGCTCCGCCGCTTGTGCGGGCCCCCGTCAATTCCTTTGAGTTTTAGCCTTGCGGCCGTACTCCCCAGGCGGGGCGCTTAATGCGTTAGCTGCGGCACAGAGAACCGGAGAGGCCCCCCACACCTAGCGCCCAACGTTTACAGCGTGGACTACCAGGGTATCTAATCCTGTTCGCTCCCCACGCTTTCGCTCCTCAGCGTCAGTATCGGCCCAGAGACCCGCCTTCGCCACCGGTGTTCCTCCTGATATCTGCGCATTTCACCGCTACACCAGGAATTCCAGTCTCCCCTACCGAACTCTAGCCTGCCCGTATCGACTGCAGGCCCGCAGTTGAGCCACGGGTTTTCACAGTCGACGCGACAAGCCGCCTACGAGCTCTTTACGCCCAATAAATCCGGACAACGCTCGCGCCCTACGTCTTACCGCGGCTGCTGGCACGTAGTTGGCCGGCGCTTCTTCTGCAGGTACCGTCACTTGCGCTTCGTCCCTGCTGAAAGAGGTTTACAACCCGAAGGCCGTCATCCCTCACGCGGCGTCGCTGCATCAGGCTTCCGCCCATTGTGCAATATTCCCCACTGCTGCCTCCCGTAGGAGTCTGGGCCGTGTCTCAGTCCCAGTGTGGCCGGTCGCCCTCTCAGGCCGGCTACCCGTCGTCGCCTTGGTAGGCCATCACCCCACCAACAAGCTGATAGGCCGCGAGCCCATCCCAAGCCGAAAAACTTTCCACCCACAAACATGCGTCCGCAAGTGAATATTCGGTATTAGCCCCCGTTTCCGAGGGTTATCCCAAAGCCTAGGGCAGGTTGCTCACGTGTTACTCACCCGTTCGCCGCTCGAGTACCCCGAAGGGCCTTTCCGCTCGACTTGCATGTGTTAAGCACGCCGCCAGCGTTCGTCCTGAGCCAGGATCAAACTCTCCAACAAAAACCTGTCGAAAAATCCATCCCAGCAACAAACAAAATTGTTGCCAAAGGAATCCAAACCAACCAGAAAAACTGGCCAGCCCGGGAATCAAACAATTTGGCACTGGCTTATCAAGCACCCTGTTGAGTTCTCAAAGAACAACCACACACCAAACTTGGCCTCGTTAGAGAACCGCGTTCGGGGCAACCGCTCCAAACTATCCGAACCGCGCTTCGAGGTCAACCTGAAGTTTCAGGCTTCTCGTAACTAGCTCGGGGCCCACGCCATCGCTCGCCTTTCGGCGTCAACGACTGTCGTGGAGAACCGCAGACCGGCCGATCACCACTCAAGGCAACCCGCCCGGCTCCTGCCGGCTCCAGAACCTTACCCGGTCGGCTTCGCGATCGCAACTCCATCGTGCAGAGCCGCTCCGCACCACCCGGTCTCAGCCTCACGTCGATATGATCGTCGCGCTGCTGGTGCCCGTTCTCGGCCGGTTTGCCCCGGCCTCCCGCGTGCAGAGAGAAAGTTACGCGGACGCCCCGGATAAGGCAAATCATCGTTCGTCGATGGAACCTCCCGCGTTCGGCGGGCACTGGCAGGGCCAGTTGCTGAGTGCGGTCAGCCCTGTCAAGTGGCTCGGCTGACCGAACCCTGCTCGGCTACCGCGCCCGACGCCTCGCCCACCCCAGCCGGTACACCTCGCCTTTCTTAACCGAGCGCAGTGCCGCATTCTCCTCGGAGTGTCCCCGCGCCAGCGACCATGAGGGGTTCCGGCATGCCAGAGTGTCTGGCATGGATGACGTGTCCCGGCCCGCAAGCCCGGTCCTCGCCGAGGACGCGCTGCTCGGCCTCCTGTTACCGATCTGGCAACTGCTCATCGGGGCCTTCGTGCTCTTCGCGGTCCTGGTCTCGATCGGCCGCCTGGCCCGGCGCGGCCCGTCCCGGATGAGCACCGCCCTGCTGATCACCGCCGCCGCCATCGCCGGTTTCGCCCTTGTCGGCGTTCTGCTTCAGGGATAACGGCGTCAGAGCCGGCGGTTGGCCAGGCTCGGTAACTCGGCACGGATCCGTTCCAGGCGGCTCAGGTCGATGTCGGTCACCGCGAACCCCGGGCCGTCGGGCACCTGGGCGAGCACCGTCCCCCACGGATCGATCACCATGCTCCGTCCGTAACAGGCGCGGCCGGGCTCGTGGTCACCGGTCTGCCCGGCCGCCGCGACGAAGCATTGGTTCTCGATCGCGCGGGCCCGCAGCAGCACCTCCCAGTGATCCCGTCCGGTGTGCATCATGAAGGCTGCCGGCACCACCAGCAGTTGGGCGGCACCGGCGGTCGCCAGTTGCCGGTAGAGCTCGGGGAAGCGCAGGTCGTAGCAGATCGACAGACCCACCCGCAGCCCTTCGACCTCCACCACCACCGGCTGATCACCAGGAGCCACCGACGCGGACTCCCGGTAGGAGACGCGACCGGGAATCTCCACGTCGTACAAATGGATCTTGCGGTAGGAGGCGGCGAGGGTGCCGGCGCGGTCGAAGACCAGCGTGGTGTTCCAGGTGCGGTCCGGGTCGGGACCAGCCTCGTGGAAGGAGCCGGCGATCAACCAGACGCCGCGCCGCCGGGCGGCGTCGGCGAAGAACCGACCCACCTCGCCGTCCGCCGACTCCGGCGCCGGCATTTTGGAACCAGTGCCGAGATAGTCGACGTACTCCGGCAGCAGCACCAGGTCCGCACCGGCTGCGGCGGCGCGGTCGATCAGGGCCTCCGCGGCGGCGAGATTCGCTGCTCGGTCGTCGCGGGAGTTCAGCTGGCAGACGGCGACGCGCATGGCTGCCAGCGTACGACTGGACGGCGGTCGGCCGCAGCGGGCGGTCGCGGCACCGGTCGGATCAGGCGGACTTTTCCTCACGCTCGCGCCGGGCACGGCGACCCGTGAACTCCCGCGGAACGATCGTCGGGTTCACGTTTTCCAGCACCGCCTCGCGGCTGATCAGCACCCGGGCGGCGTCAGGGTTGCTGGGCACCTCGTACATCACGGAGAGCAGCACCTCCTCCATGATGGCGCGCAGCCCACGGGCACCGGTGCCGCGCAGCATCGCCTGGTCGGCGATGGCTTCGAGGGCGAGCCGCTCGAACTCCAGCTCGACACCGTCCAGCTCGAACAGGCGCTGGTACTGCCGGACCAGCGCGTTGCGCGGCTCGGTGAGGATGCGTACCAGTGCGCTGCGGTCCAGGCTCCGGACACTCGTGATCACCGGCAGCCGGCCGATGAACTCGGGGATCAGCCCGAACTTGAGCATGTCCTCCGGCATCACCTGGCTGAAGATGTCGTCGGTGGAACGGTCGGAGACCGCGCGGAGCCGGGCGCCGAAGCCGGTGCCGCCGTGCCCCGTACGCGCCTCGATGATCTGATCCAGGCCGGCGAAGGCTCCACCGCAGATGAACAGGACGTTCGTCGTGTCGATCTGGATGAACTCCTGGTGGGGGTGCTTGCGACCGCCCTGCGGGGGCACGTTCGCGACAGTGCCCTCAAGCATCTTCAGCAACGCCTGCTGGACGCCCTCACCGGAGACGTCACGGGTGATCGAGGGGTTCTCCGACTTGCGGGCGATCTTGTCGATCTCGTCGATGTAGATGATGCCGGTCTCGGCCCGCTTGATGTCGTAGTCGGCAGCCTGGATCAGCTTCAGGAGGATGTTCTCCACGTCCTCGCCGACGTAGCCAGCCTCGGTCAGGGCGGTGGCGTCGGCGACGGCGAAGGGGACGTTGAGCATCCGGGCGAGGGTCTGCGCCAGGTGGGTCTTGCCACACCCGGTCGGACCGAGCAGCAGGATGTTCGACTTGGCCAACTCCACGCCGTCGTTACCGGCGCCCGGCGCATTGGCCGCCTCAGCCTGGATCCGCTTGTAGTGGTTGTAGACCGCGACGGCGAGCGCCTTCTTGGCCTGCTCCTGACCCACGACGTAGTTGTCGAGGAACTGGCAGATCTCCATCGGCTTGGGAAGCTCTTCCCACTTCACCTCGCCGGACTCGGCCAACTCCTCCTCGATGATCTCGTTGCAGAGATCGATGCACTCGTCGCAGATGTAGACCCCGGGGCCCGCGATGAGCTTCTTGACCTGCTTCTGCGACTTCCCGCAGAAGGAGCATTTCAGTAGGTCGCCGCCGTCACCGATCCGTGCCACCTACGTTCTCCCTGCACTCATCGGCCGGAGCCCCGGCCACGACCTGCGGACGCTGACGCTCCGCCCGTCTTTCTCTCGCCCGCCGGTCGCCCGGCGAGGTGGTACGGACCCGACGTTACCCGCTACCGGAGGTTTCTCCGACCCCCAAAACGGGTGTGTCAGAGGTCGGCCGGCAACCAACCCGACCGACCTCCGACCCGGTAGCGGTCAGCCAGCCGCGTTCGCGGCCAGGAGACCCTTCTTACGACTGGTGAGGATCGTGTCGACGAGCCCGTACTCGCGGGCCTCCTCAGCCGTCATGATCTTGTCACGGTCGATGTCCTTGCGAACCAGGTCGACCGGACGGTTGCAGTGCCGGGAGAGCATCTCCTCCAGCTGCGTACGCATCCGCAGGATCTCCTTGGCCTGGATCTCGATGTCCGAGCCCTGCCCGTAGCCGCCCTCGGTGGCCGGCTGGTGGATGATGATGCGCGAGTTCGGCAGGGCCATCCGCTTGCCCGGAGTGCCCGCCGAGAGCAGCACCGCGGCGGCCGAGGCGGCCTGGCCGAGGCAAACGGTCGAGATGTCCGGCCGGACGTACTGCATGGTGTCGTAGATCGCCGTCATCGCGGTGAACGAGCCGCCCGGCGAGTTGATGTACATGATGATGTCCCGGTCGGGGTCCGTCCCCTCCAGGGTGAGCAGCTGGGCCATCACGTCGTTGGCCGACGCGTCGTCCACCTGCACGCCGAGGAAGATGATGCGGTCCTCGAAGAGCTTGTTGTACGGGTTGGACTCCTTGACCCCGTACGACGTCCGCTCGACGAACGACGGCAGGATATAGCGGTTGTGCACGGCCGCGAACTGGGGCGGCAGGCTCAGGTCGGTCATCGTCTGCTCCTCGATCAGCTCAGGGTCCCGGCGCCCTCGGGCACCTGAGCGGCCCCCGTGATCACCTTGTCGATAAAGCCGTAGTCGACGGCCTCCTGGGCGGTGAACCAGCGGTCCCGGTCCGAGTCCGCCTCGATCTGCGCCGGCTGCTGACCGGTGTGGAAGGCGACGCGCTCCTGGAACATCCGCTTGGTGTACAGCATCTGCTCGGCCTGGATGGCGATGTCGGCGGCGGTGCCGCCCATCCCGCCGGAAGGCTGGTGCATCATGATCCGGGCGTGCGGAAGGGCGTAGCGCTTGCCCTTCGTCCCCGCGCAGAGCAACAGCTGGCCCATGGACGCGGCCATGCCCATCGCCACTGTCGACACATCGTTGTCGATGAACTGCATCGTGTCGTAGATGGCCATGCCGGAGTAGACCGAGCCACCGGGCGAGTTGATCCAGAGGTTGATGTCGCGGTCCGGGTCCTCCGCGGCGAGCAGCAGCAGCTGCGCGCAGATGCGGTTGGCGACCTGGTCGGTCACCTCGCTGCCCAGGAAGACGATCCGCTCCTTGAGCAACCGGTTGTAGACCGAGTCGTCGAGGTTGCCAATGGTGTCACCGCCGCGGGCCTCGATCGCCCGAAGCGGCTTCGCTGGGATGTGCATGTCGGTCATGGCAGCCCTTCGCTCTCCGTACCGTCGTGTCCGACACTAACCGCTGGGCCGGTCGCCAGACTCCCGGTCCGGGCACTGTTCGCTCTCAGCGCAGCAGGCCGAAGGCGTACCCGGAAAAGGGATCGGGCCACCACCCACCGCGACCGGCGGACGGTGGCCCCACCCGGCGATCAGTGCTCGTGCGAGTGCTCCTGCTCGCTCGCCTCACGCAGCGCGTCCATGGTGACCACGTTGCCGGCCGAGTCCTTGATCGTGATGCGTTCCATCACCGAGGCCAGCGCCTTGCCCCGCCGGACGTCACCGTAGACCGCACCGGCGGTGCCGGAGCGGACGAGCTGGTCGTAGTACTGCTGGGGAGCCATGCCGGCACGCTGGGCCCGGTGGACGATCTCGTGACCGAACTCGTCGTCGGAGACCTGCACGTCCTCGGCGTCGGCGAGCGTGTCCAGCAGCAGCTGAACCTTGACGCCCTGGGTGGCGGCGTCGGTCAGCTCGGCGTCGATCTGCTCCTCGGTCTTCTCCTCGGCGGCGAGGTAGTCCTCCATCGAAGCGCCGATGCGCTCCAGCTGGTCGGCCATCGCCTCCTTGCGGCTCTCCACCTCGTCGCGGATCACGCCTTCCGGCGCCGGCACGTCGGCAGCCGCGACGAGCTGCTCCAGGGCCTTGTCCCGAGCGGCGTAGATCTGCTCGATCCGCTTGCCCCGGCTGACCCGCTCGCGCAGGTCCGCCCGCAGTTCCTCCATGGTGTCGAACTCGCTGGCGAGCTGGGCGAACTCGTCGTTCAGCTCGGGCAGTTCCTTCTCCTTGACCGTACGCACGGTCACCAGCACCTCAGCGTCCCGGCCAGCGAAGTCGCCGCCCACCAGCTGCGTGGTGAAGGTGGTGTCCTCACCGGCGGACAGGCCGACGACCGCCTCGTCCAGCCCCGGCAGGAGCTGCTTGCTGCCCACCTCGTGCGAGATGTTGCTGGCCGAGCCGCCCGGCACCTCCTCGCCGTCGACGGTCGCCCGCAGGTCGATCTGGACGTAGTCACCCTCGGCCGCGGCGCGCTCGACCGTCTTCAGGGTGGCGAACCGCTCACGCAGGCCGTTCACCTGCTCGTCGATCTCGCTGTCGTCGATCTGCAGCTCGTCGACGGTGACCTCGATCGAGGCCAGATCGGGCACGGTGATCTCCGGCCGGACGTCCACCTCGGCGGTGAAGTTGAGCGAGTCACCGTCGTTGAACTCGGTGATGTCGACCTCGGGACGGCCCAGCGTCTTCAGGTCGTGCTCCCGGACCGCGGCGAGGATGTTCTGCGGGATCGCCTCCTGCACCGCCTCGTTGAGCACGGTGCCCCGGCCGACCCGCTGGTCGATGATCGCCGGCGGCACCTTCCCCTTACGGAAGCCGGGGATCTGGATCTGCTGACCGATCTCCCGGTACGCCTTCTTGAGGCTCGGCTCGAGCTCGACGAACGGCACCTCGATGGCGAGCCGCACGCGCGTCGGGCTCAGAGTCTCGACGGTGCTCTTCACAGGCGTACTCCTTGACGGATCTCGGTTGATTCTGGGCGCACTTCGGCCCATCGAGTGTAGGCGAGCCGGCACGGCGGACCAGCAGCGCCCGGGCCGGCAGCGGGCCTGCCCCGCGTGCCGGCGGTCCGGGTGCCGCCGCCCGGTGCTCGCGGCAGTCGGGGTGGCGGGATTTGAACCCACGGCCCCTCGCTCCCAAAGCGAGTGCGCTACCAAGCTGCGCCACACCCCGTGGCGACGAGCAGTCTATGCCGTCCCTCCGACAACAGGTTGCCGGGGCGTCACCCAACGCGCCGAACGAGGACGAACCGGACATCCATGCTCTGAGGGCGGCGAGGCGGCGGGGCGGGGATACGGTCGCGCGGCCCTCGTCGGTATTGGGTAGGCTGTCGGGCACACCCGGTCCTCCGGGTGTACGCGGGCGTAGCTCAATGGCAGAGCTTCAGTCTTCCAAACTGACGGTGCGGGTTCGATTCCCGTCGCCCGCTCCACGGTAGTGGCCCAGGTCAGAGGTGATTCCGACCTGGGCCATATTCGCGCCTATCGCTTGCCTTCCGGGCGTGCCCGTTGCGGGCCCGATCGCGTTCCTTGGCGATGCTGGCACTGAGCCGGTGGCCAGCTCCGACCCTGGGAGCCGCGTTCATGCCCGGCGAGGTTGGGTCAAGAGCGCCACTGTGGCGGTGTCCCCCGGGGGTACGGCTCCGTGACACGAGAGTCGGCCAGTCTGTTCCGGCAGCGCCCGCACGAGCCGTCAAGGCCCGCTCGACATGGGGGGGCCGAGCGGCGGCCCGCTTCCCTGCGGCATGTCTCGAACCCGTTACGGTGGCTCAGCTCAACCCCGGACCGTGGCACTGGTGGATGGACCTCCGGCCTTTCCCGGGCGAGAGGCTGTGCAGGTCTGATCAACGATGTGATGGGGGATCGCTGGTGGGGCAGCGGCACGTGCGGAAAATGTTGCGGAAGATGGCCGACGGGCAGCCGGTGGAGGTCGAGCAGGTGGCCACGTTGCGCTCACTCGCCCTCATGGCCGCTGTTGCCGAGCAATTCGGTTACGCGTACACGGACACACGGCAGCGACACCGCAACGGACCGCAGTTGTTCTTCGTACCCGACCCCCGTCCGCAGGCCCGCGAGAGGGCCGAGCGGAACCGAGTGCAGTACCCGGATGCTTCCACCGGGGGCGCCCTGCCCCCGGTGTCTGCCGACGTGCTGGATCTGTTCAAGGCCCGTATCAGCTACGACCTCGAGGGCTGGAACGACGACAAGCAGCGAACGTGGCTCCTCTATGTCGTCCTCACCGTGCTGTGCGCGATCCTCGGTGTGGGGCTCGGGCTAGGAGGGACGTCCCCCACCGCCGCCGCTGCTGTCGCCGCCGTCGCCTGGGCGGCGCTGATGTCTGTCACCCTATTTTTGGTCTCCGTTCGTCGACGGAGACGGGCTAAGTTCGCTGCGATCCTGGAGGCGGCCGGGTTCACGCAGACGACTGAGCAGAGCGGCCGGGAGCGGTATCTGCCGCTGACGTACCAGTAGGCCGCACAACCGCGGGGATCACGAACAGGGTGTCGGTGGTGGCGGAGAGCCGGTCGTGCCCGTTACGTACCCGTGAGGTCGGTCAACAAGGGTCAACAGCAGCTCCGAGCCGTGGCTGTCCGGGAGGAAGGCCACCCGGTCACCAGTGCCGCCGCGAGCGCGTGCCGGCAGCTCAAGGCACCTTCCAGACTGACGGTGCGGGTTCGATTCCGTCGCCCGCTCCACCGCACTGCGGCCAGACCAGAGGCGCGATCCCCTCATCCTGGCCGGTCGGCCGCTCCCCTGCTTGCCTCTGCGGAGAGCAAGAGGCATGTGCAGCGCGCTCCACTGCACGACGTGACAGTGGAATGTGATCGCTTCGGTGCGTGTGGTGCTGCCACGATTGGCACCGTGACTGGCGACTCTCGCACCTGGCGTAGTGCGCTGCTGGCTCGCGTGGTCGCGGAAATCGAAACGGAGATTCGTCAGGCGTGGCAACGCCTTCTGCTCGACCTTGATGTCGATCCTGGTTCTGCTGAGGCGATCGAGGTGGCCTGGTTGGTGGTCGACGACCCGGCGGCGTACGACTGGCGGACCGTCGACGGCGCAATTGACCGGCTGAGTTGTCCGGCTTGTGGGGCAGGGTTGACCCAGGGTCCGGCCGCGTGTGAGAAGTGCGAGTTTCACCACCGGATGCGGTTCGGTGCCCGGGAGGTGGACCGCCGGGATGTTCCGCCGGGCAACGAGCATGCCTTGCGGGTGGCGAGTGCGGTGGCGCGTACCCGTCATCGTTATTCGGCCCGCGCTCGGGTGGGCTACGAACTGGTGCTGCCGGACCTCGTCGCCGGTGGGTTGCCCACCACCCGGCAGGCGCAGGCCGGCAAGGCTCTGATCAACAAACTGACCGATGATGAGTGTGACCGCGTTGAGAGCTTCGCCGAGGTCGAGGAGTTGGCGCGCGGTCGCTGATCCCCTACCGGCCACGACCTATGGGAGCCGCCATGTCCGGTGAACCGGAGCCGGGTTTGCAGCCCGAGTGGCTGCGGCCCGACCATGACCAGGGTGATCCGGTGCTGGTGACTGTGGGCGGGCAGGTCTTCCGGGTTCAGGCCCGGGCGGGCGCACCGGGCACGTACGACTTCGACTGGCTCAGCGGGCCGCACGACTACGGCTTCGGGCTGTCCCGGTCTGACGGGTCGGTGATGAGCCGCGCCGAGATGGTGGAGGCGATCCGCGAGTTCCTCGCCGAGATCGACCCCGCCACCGGCTACCTGGCGGAGTGACGGCAGCACAGCCGACACCGTCAGCGGCGAGAAGCCGGCACCGTCACAGGCGACAGAGCCGATGGTGCAACCAGGTGACGACGAGTTCGTCGAAGCCGGGGGCGCGGGCGGTGCCGATCCGGAGGTTGTGGTCGGCGCCGGGGAACACCACGATCTCGTGGTCGTCGTGGCCGGCCTCGCGCAGGATGGCGGCGACGACCCGGACGCTCTCCGGCACCGGTACGAGCAGGTCGTCGGCGCCGTAGATGGCAAGCAGGGGGCAGCTCAGTGACCTGAGCGCGGCGGTCGGATCGTGGTCGGCGATGCCGGCGAGGAAGGCGATCGACGGGGGTGTCGTGCCGGCGAGCTTCGTGTACCACGGTGCGGTGTGCCAGGGTGCCTGGGCGGCGTGGACGCGTACCGGATCGTCGCCGGAGCGTACCCGGTGGATCTGCTCGTGGAGCAGGGTCACGGCCTGCTCGACGTCCGCCTCGGTGAAGCCCTCGGCGGGAAGCTGGTGGCGCAGCCGGTACTCCTCCTGCGCCAGCACGCCCACGCCCGGGCCGGACACGCAGACCACCGCCGCGACCGTGTCGCTCCGGGACGCCGCGAGTGGGGCCACCCAGCCGCCCTGGCTGTGGCCGATCAGCGCGACCGCGTCGGCTCGTACGTCTGGATGCTGGCGCAGGGCGCGGACCGCCGCGAGGGTCTCCTCGGCCCGGTCGGTGAGCCGCTGGCGGGTCCAGTCTCCGGTCGAGGCACCCGAACCCGGCTTGTCGTAGGCGAGGCTGACGAAGCCGGCGGCGGCCAGCCGGGTCGGCCACTCCCCCAGGTCGCGCCCGCCGGGCCCCGAGCCCTCCACGAAGACCACCGCCGGGTACGGGCCCGGCGTGGGTGGTCGAACCAGGTCACCGACCAGCTCGTCGCCGTCATGCTCGAAGGACAGTTCCGTCGACACCGGCTCGAACAACACGCCGCCCACGGTATCCCTGCCCGGCTTGACGCCACGGCTCAGCGAGCCGCGTGTTCGGCGCGGGCGGGTGCGCCCACCTCATGCAGGTGTCGCAGAGCCTGTCGGTAGGAGGTGACGAGACCGGTCTGTTCGTAGGCGACGCCGATCTCGGCGCAGTACGCCTGCACGATCGGCTGGGCCTTGCGCAGGCTGGGCGTCGGCATGCCGGGGAACAGGTGATGCTCGATCTGGTAGTTGAGACCGCCGAGCGCCACATCGGTCAGCCAGCTACCGCGAACGTTGCGGGAGGTCAGCACCTGCTTGCGGAGGAAGTCCTCGTCGCCGGTCGGGTGCGGCATGCCCTTGTGGTTCGGAGCGAACGTCATGCCCAGGTAGACACCGAACAGGGCCTGGTGCAGCAACAGGAAGACGAGTGCCTGCGCCGGTGAGAGAACGAGCAGCAGTGCGGTGAGGTAGCCGACGGCGTGCAGGATCAGCAGTGTGCTCTCGACGCCACGTCGTTTGACTGTGCCGTTGCGCAACGCCTTGACGCTGGACACCTTCAGATCGATGGCGAGCAGCGTGAGCAGCGGGAAGAACAGCCCGGCCTGGTGCCGGGTGATGAACCCCTTCAGCCCTCGCCGGCCGACGGCCGACTCGGTGGCCCAGATGAGCACCTCGGGGGCCACGTCCGGGTCGAGGTCGTCGTGGTTGGGGTTGTTGTGGTGGCGGGTGTGCTTGTCCATCCACCAGCCGTAGCTCATCCCGACGCCGAGATTGCCGGCCAACCGCCCGGCGACCTCGCTGGGGCGTTTAGTACGGAAGACCTGGCGGTGTGCCAGGTCGTGCGCCACGAGCGCGAGCTGGGTGAACGTGACGGCGAGGAAGACGGCTGTGATCATCTGCCACCAGGAGGAGCCGATGACGAAGAATGCCGTCCAACCGCCGAGGTACATGAGCGTGACGACGCCCAGCCGGAGGGTGTAGTAGGCGGGCCGGCGCTGCATCAACCCCGCGCCGATGATCCGGCGGGACA
The DNA here is from genome assembly GCF_002754655.1 of Verrucosispora sp. CNZ293. Taxonomy (NCBI): domain Bacteria; kingdom Bacillati; phylum Actinomycetota; class Actinomycetes; order Micromonosporales; family Micromonosporaceae; genus Micromonospora; species Verrucosispora sp. CNZ293. The sequence goes on along the minus strand of NZ_PEFR01000001.1, from coordinate 6,110,128 downwards.
GGGTGGCGAAATCGCTACCGGTCGTCGTTGTAGTCGTCATGGCTCTAGCAGACCACCCCACAGCCGGGTCGTCAGGAGCATCAGCCCTTCCGTCGACGGGGGTGCTGGCACCACCGTCGGATGGCGAGATCGCGGGCACAATATGAGCTGTGGACATGGCTGGAGCTGATGAGCGGGTGGGCCGGTGGTTCCGGCGGGGAGTCCGCTCCGTGCTGGACAGCATGGCCGCGATCGGCCTGGCCCTCACCAATGTCCCGTTGCTGGTGGTTTCGGTTGTCGCCCTGGCCCTGACCCCGGTGCCGTTCCTGGGAATGGCCCTCGTGCCCTGGACGATGACGCTGGTCCGGAAACGGGCGAATCTGGAACGCAGGCTCGCGTCCCAGACCGGTGTCCTGGTGGCACGTCCGTACCATCCGCCGCCGGAGCGGTCCCTGCCCGGCGGCTGGCGACGTTTCCGGTGGACCGTCACCGACCCCGCTACCTGGCGTGACCTCGCCTGGCTCGTGCCCGGGGCGATCATCGCGGTCGCCCTCGGCGTGATCTCCGTGGCCGTGCCGCTGTACGGGCTGGCCGGTCTGACGTTGACACCGCTGTGGATCTGGCTCGGCACCGGATGGTACGGATACGGCCTCATCTGGTCCGTCGACACGGTCGGCGAGGCCCTGCTGTGCCTGCCGCAGGGCGCCGCCATCCTCGCCGGTGGTCTGTGGGTGGCCCCGTGGCTACGTCGCGTCGACGCCTCCTTCGCCCGACTTCTCCTCAGGCCGACCAGGGCCGCCGAGCTCCGGCTACGGGTAACCCAGCTGACCGCGACCCGCGCCGACACCGTGGACGCCCAGGCCGCCGAGCTGCGCCGCATCGAGCGGGACCTGCACGACGGCATCCAGGCACGGCTCGTGTCGCTGGGCATGATGATCGGTCTCGCCGACGAACTGATCGACCGTAACCCGACCGCGGCTCACGAGATGCTGGCCGAAGCGCGCGAGTCGAGCGGCACGGCGCTCGTCGAGCTACGGCACCTCGTACGCGGCATTCACCCTCCCGTGCTGGCCGAGCGTGGACTGGCCGGCGCGGTGCGGGCGCTGGCGCTCAGCCTTCCCGTGCCGATCACGGTCGACGCCGATCTTCCGGGGCGGCTCGACACACCTGTCGAGTCGGCGGCGTACTTCGCCGTGGCCGAAACGTTGACCAACATGGTCCGGCACAGTCGTGCCCAGCACGCCTGGGTCACCCTGCGCCACGCCGAGGGGCGACTGGCCATGGTGGTGACCGACGACGGGGCAGGAGGCGCCAACCCCACCGCCGGTACCGGTCTACGGGGTATCGAACGTCGCCTCGCCGCCTTCGATGGCACGATGGCGCTGTCGAGCCCGCCCGGCGGGCCCACCGTCATCACCATGGAGTTGCCGTGCGCGTTGTCATCGCCGAAGACCACGCACTCCTTCGCGACGGACTGACCCGACTCCTGCAGGCCTTCGACTTCGACGTCGTCGCGTCCGTCGACAACGGTCCCGCGCTGCTGCCCGCCCTGGTCACCCACAAGCCCGAGGTGGCGGTGATCGACGTCCGCCTGCCCCCGACATTCACCGACGAGGGCCTACAGGCCGCGATCGCGGCCCGCACCCAGATACCCGGACTGCCGATTCTCGTACTGTCCCAGCACGTCGAGCCCATGTACGCCCGCGAGCTGCTCAGCACTCCCCAGGGCGGCGTGGGCTATCTGCTGAAGGATCGCATCTCCAACGTCGGCGAGTTCGTTGACGCCATCCGCCGGGTGGCCGCCGGCGGCACCGCCATGGACCCCGAGGTGATCTCCCAGCTCCTCGCCCGCCGGGAGCCGCTGGCGGTCCTCACCGCCCGGGAACGGGAGGTGCTCGGCGAGATGGCCGAGGGTCGCTCCAACGCCGCCATCGCCACCAAGCTGCGCATCACCGAGAAGGCGGTGAGCAAGCACATCAACAACATCCTCACCAAGCTGGACCTGCCGCCCTCGGAGGACGACAACCGCCGGGTGCTGGCCGTGCTGGCGTATCTCAACGCCTGACCCGGAGAGCGCACCGGCACCTGTGGGTCGACGTCACGGATCGGTGTGACGCGGCTCCACGGCGGTCGATACCGGCGGCAGGTGGCGCAGTGCCCGGAACGCCACGACGGCAAGTGGTACGCCGACCGCCAGGACGGCGACGACCTGTGCGGAGGCGACCGTCAGCAGTGCCGTGCGCTCCACCTGGCCGCCGATGTCGGGCAGGGTCGCGGTCCGCAGGGCGAGCGCGGTCGTGGCGAGCAGCACCAGCGCCAGCGACCAGGGCAGGGTGCGCGCTGGCGGGCGGGATGTCCGTACCACCAGGTGGCCCGCCATCGCGACGACGACAAGCACACAGCACAGGCCCGGCCAGTCCAGCAGCCGCAACGCGGGCGTGGTCGCCTGGGCGACGAACAGCGGCACGGGGACCGCGAGGATGCCGATCGGTAGGGCCAGCAGCCAGGGACGGCGTGCCACCGCAGCGGCGTCGCGGTGGAAGGCCGACATCGCGACAAGCAGCAACAGCTCGACCAGCAGCATCGCCCACGGCGCCACGGTCAGCGGTACCGGGCCGGTGACCTGTTCGACGGCGACCGCGATGCCCTGCGGCACGACGGCGACCGCGGCGACGGCCTGGGCCACCCGGCGGTGCCCGAGGACAAGGGCGAGGAAGGCCGGCAGCCAGGCGTACCCGGCGACGTTCAAGGTCGCCTGCCAACTGCTGGCGGGTGGCACGAGAACCCACTCGGAGGTGGGCGCGGGCAGCCAGCTCAACGCGCCGGAGAGCCACAGTGTGATGCCGAGACCAGCGGTGGCCATGACCGCCTGGAGAAGCACTCCGCTCAGCACCGCCAGGCGGACCGCCTGTCCCCAGGCGTACGGGCGTGGGGGCGCGTCAGCCCCACCGACCCGCAGCCGGGCGGCGAGGGACAGGACGCTTGTCACCTCCGCCAGGCTCGGGCGGCCGTGATCGGCCAGGTACTCGTCGGTCTCGGCGTCGCCGGTCTGCATGGTCTCCAGGAAGGCGGCGACCATGTCGTCCTCCCACTGCCGCCGGTATCCGACGGGTAGCAGGCGCAGCACCCGGCGGTAGCGTTCCTCCAACCGGCTCATCCGGCCGTCCCTTCGATCGGGCTCTGTCGGCGCAGCCGGGTCGAGGCGAGCCGGGCGTTGGCGGCCAGCCGTCGGGCCTCCGCGTCGAGGGCGTGGCGTCCCCGTTCGGTCAGCCGGTAGTACCGGCGCAGCCTGCCCTGCCAGGCCTCCTCGCGGTCCAGTTCGATCAGGCCGCTGCCGACGAGCCGGTCGAGTGCTCCGTACAGTGACCCGATTTTCAGCCGCACGCGCCCCTGCGACAGCTCCGCCGCGTCGGCGACGATGCCGTAGCCGTGACGCGGGCCGTCGATGAGCGCGGTGAGGACGAAGAAGGTCGGCTCGGTCATCGCCCCGGAACTCATCAGCCCAATATAGTGGCTGGCAAGATATCTTGACCAGCGTTACTTGTCGGTGATGCCCGGCGCAGTCCGGCCGGCGGGCGAGGGCTGATCCGGCGGTCGGGTCGGATCCGGACGGCGCGTCCGGGAAACCGCACCAGCGGGGATGAATCGCGCCAGGCTGGGTAAGCAGGCCGCCGTCCTGGTGGAGTGACGACCTCGGTCGCGGTGCCCCGCGGCCACCTCCCGGGCGGGCCGGCCGACAGGCCGGTCCGCCCGGCGGCCGGGCACCCAGCAACCTAGTTGGTCAGCCAGTTCCAGGCGTCCATGATCCACTGCGTCTGTTGCAGGAAGGCGACACCCAGGCCGGTCAGGAACACCGCCGTGACCAGGTGCGCGCCGCGCGCGGTGCGCCGAATCCGCCCCATCTGCCGTTCCAGCACCACGCGGCCGAGCAACCGGGCCAGGGTGAACAGTCCCGCCGCGACCAGCAGGCTCAGCACGAAGATCACGACCGGTCCGACCAGGTCTCCGCCACCGGAGATCGCCCAGATCCCCCAGCACACGAACGCGAACAGCGCACCGGCGAAGCTCCACTCGCCGCCGCGCTTCAGGCGTGCCACGTGCCAGCTCAGCGGCTGACGCGGTGCCGGTTCGCCGGGCCAGCCGGTGCCGGTCTGCTCGTGCTCCACTGTCGGGAACGGCTCGGTGCGCGGCGCCCGGGCTCCGACCTGAGCCACCCCACGGCGGTACGGGTCGCGCTGCGGCGGCACCCCGTCTCCGGGCTGCGGCGGCACCTCGACGGTCCGCTCCGCCCACGGCTGCGTCTGCTCGGGCATGTCGTTCCCTCCCCCTTTCACCGGCGGCGCCCCCGGACGCCGCTGGAGACCTCGAGGGTAGCCAGCCCGCAAATCGGTCGCCGTACCCACACCTATCGACTAGACACGAGCGGTGACCACCTCCACCCTGCCCATCGAGGCAGCCCGCGCCGAGGACTACGACGAGATCGGCCGTTTCCTCGGCACTCTGTTCCATCACAGTGTCGAGCCCGAGGCCCACGAGGCCGAGCGCGCGATATTCGAACCGGACCGGGCCCTGCTGGTGCGCGACGCATCGGACCTGGTGGCCAGCGCTGCGGCGTACACCCGGGAGCTGGGCGTGCCCGGCGCGGCGGTACCCGCGGCGCACGTCACCCTGGTGGGGGTCGCACCCACCCACCGCCGGCGGGGCCTGCTCACCGCGATGATGCACCGCCAGCTACGTCAGATCTACGACAATCGCCGGGAGCCCGTCGCGGTGCTCTGGGCCAGCGAGGGCCGGATCTATCCGCGCTTCGGCTACGGCCTGGCCTCGCAACGCTTCCACGTCTCCGGCGAGACCACCGAACTACGGCTGCCGGCCCCGACGCCGGACGAGGGCCGACTGCGCCTGGACCGGCCGGCCGACCGGCAGGCCGACCTGGCTCGGGTGTACGACCGGGCCCGCGTCGAGCGTCCCGGCTGGTCGACGCGGGACGACAGGTGGTGGCGGTACGTGCTTGTCGACCCGGAGGCACACCGGGGCGGCGGCACCGAACGGCGGGTGGTGCTGCACGAGGGGCCCGACGGGGTGGACGGCTACGGACTGTTCCGCACCAAGGCCGAGTGGGACGATGCCGGCCCGAACAGCCTCACCACCGTCGACGAGGTGGTGGCGAACACCCCGGCGGCGTACCGGGCGATCTGGCGGATGCTGCTCTCACTCGACCTGACCCGGCGGCTGAGCTGGATGCGGGCCGCAGTGGACGAGCCGCTGCTGCGGTTGCTCAACGAACCGCGCCGGCTCGACTTCCGGCTGGTCGACGCCCTCTGGGTACGGGTGGTGGACGTACCGGCCGCGCTCGCCGCCCGGCGCTACGCCACGGACGTCGACGTGGTCATCGAGGTGACCGACCACCTGCTGCCGGAGAACACCGGCCGGTGGCGGCTGCGCGGCGGACCGGCCGAGGCCACCTGCACCCCGGCGACCGGGCCGGCCGACCTGGCCTGCGACGTTCGCTGCCTCGGTGAACTCTTCCTCGGCGGGGTGACCCCGGCCGCGCTGGCCGACGCCGGTCGACTGGGCGAGCTACGCCCCGGCGCGCTCGCCGCAGCCAGCCCCGCCTTCACCTGGCACCGGGCCCCCTCCGCCATGGAGATCTTCTGACCCCACCTTCGCCGGTCTTGCACTTTTGGTCGCCGCTCTGCCCCCTTGCTCCGCTTCTGTCCCGACGAAAAGTGCAAGATCGCCGGGGAGGGCGGGTGGGGGCGGGGGTACGGTCGGGGGGTGGCGGATGGCGGGGAAAGGCGACGGCGGCGGCACCGGCACCACGGCGTTCCCGGTGGCGGGGCCGACCCAGGTGCGGCGGCCACCACGGCCGGGGTGCACGACGGCGTCGAGGCACCACGGGGGCGACGTAACGGCGCTTCCGAGGAAAGTGAGCGCGGGCTGCGCGGGCTGGTCGGGTCCGGCTCGTCGCAGGTGAGCGTGACCGCCGCCATGCGGGCCCGGGACGCCGCCCGACCCACCGACGACGATCTCGCCGCAGCGGCCGAACGGGTCGTCATCGTCCGCCGCAACTGGACCCCCCGCGACGAACTGCCCCGCCGCTGACCCAGGTCGGGCGGCCGCCGAGACGGTGCCGCCCGACCCCGGATCGAGTGATCGTCAGGGCAGGTCGGGCAGTTGCCGACTGCGCTCGTACTCGGCGACCTGGGCGATCCGGCGCGCGTGCCGATCACTGCCCGAGAACGAGGTGGTCAGGAACGCCTCGACGATGGCGGTGGCCTCGTCGAGGGTGTGCTGGCGGGCCCCGACGGCGACCACGTTCGCCTCGTTGTGCTGCCGACCCAGCTGGGCGGTCTCGACGTTCCACGCCAGCGCCGCCCGCACCCCCGCGACCTTGTTCGAGGCGATCTGTTCGCCGTTGCCGGAGCCGCCGATGACCACACCGAGGCTGCCCGGGTCAGCCACCACTCGGGTGCCGGCGTGCAGGCAGAAGGCCGGGTAGTCGTCCTCCGGATCGAAGGCGTGCGGGCCGACGTCGACCACCTCGTACCCCTGCTTGGCGAGGTGGTTGGCCAGGTGCACCTTCAACTCGAAACCGGCGTGATCGGATCCCAGGTAGACGCGCATACCGCGCAGTCTGTCAGGCCCGTCCCACCGGGCACCGCCGGGGCGGGTGGCGGACGGGACGGGCCGGACGGGTCAGGACCGGTCGGGCAGTTCGGCGACGACCAGACCGCCGCGCGCCTTCGGGGTGAACCAGGTGCTCTTGCGGGGCATCTTCTCTCGGGCCAGGTTCACCGCGACGAAGTCGTCGACGGTCACCGGCGCGATGAGGACGGCCAGCTCGGCTCGACCGGCCTCGACCTCACCGGTGAGCCAACTCGCCGGGTAGTCACCGCCGACGTAGGTGATCCGCTTGTCGCCCGGATCCAGACCGAGGGCGTCGCGCAGCAACATCCGCTCGACCAGGGCGTGGTCGAGGTTCTCCAGCCGGCTGGCAGCGGTGTGCGGCAGCGTCACCGCGTACGCCTGGTCGGGAAGCTGGAGCACGACGGTGCCGCCGGTCGCCGGCACCTCGGCCGGGCCGTCGAGCGCGGTGATCCGCGCCCCGGCGGCGGCCAGCCGCTCCAGCAGCTCCCCGGGGGTGGTGGTCAGCTCGCTGACCAGGCGATTGTACGGCTGGATGGCCACCGAAGCCGGTGTGGTCACGACTGCCAGGAACCGGGACATCCCACCGGTCTGCGCGGCCAGGCTGCGGTGGTTGCCGTCGGCGACGACCAACTCGCCCCCGCCGGCCAGCGCGGTCAGCTCGTCCTGCTGCCGGCCCGGACCGACCAGCCAGATGGCGTGGGTACGTCCGGCCTGGTCGGTGTCGGTGGCGGCGGGGGCCCCGGCCGTGTCGGTGGCTGACGCGAGCGCCGCGTGCAGTTCGTCACCGCGCCCGGTCTGCAACAGCAGTACCGGTGAGAGCAGGTGCCCCAACGCCTGGGCCAGCGCGACCCGCTCGCGCACCTTCGCGATGAAGACGTCCTCGTTGCGGATGACCAGGCCGGGCTCGTCGGCCCGGGTGGAGATCTGATCGGTGTCGACCATGGCGAACAGCCCGTAGGCCGGATCCTCGCCCGGCGCGCTGATCCGGTACAGCACCACCACCTGTTCGGCCGGGGTGTAGCTGCCGTCGGCCTTCGCCTCGGCGAGCCGGCTCACCGCGGCCGGCAGGGCGTCGGCGAACGACAGGCCGAGGCTCTCCGGTGCCTTGTGCGGCATCTCGATGCCGAGGGCGCTGTGCGGATTCGCCTCGATGATCGCGGTGATCTCCGCGTCGTCGGCGAACTCGTCGTAGTTCTGGGCGCCGGTACCACCTGTGGTGATCCAGGCTCGGGTGATCGGATGCACGACCGTCATGACGGTTGACGCTACCGGCGGCGCGTCGGGTGCCGCCGCCGGACCCGCCCGGAGCCCACCAGGTGAAAGCGTGGACACTGCCCGACGGCCAACGCAGCGCAGGTACCCGCGGTCACCTGTCGTGCGCCGCCCCCCGCCGGTGCCGGCCGCCGGGACCCGGCATGCCGACCGGACGACCCGCCGGAATCGGCCGTGGCCCCTGGTTGCGCAGCTCTCGGTCGGGTGGGGTCAGTCGGGAGGTGACCGGAACCCGGGCGACTCCCACCACGCTCGGCCGGGCCAACACCCCGGACGAGTTCGGGGACCGGTCGCGGCGGGCCGGCGGCAGGTCACCCGATGGTCGTGGTCCCGGCATGGGCGCCCGCCCTACCGGCTCCGGCCGGGGCGGCACGGCCTCGCGGTCGGACCGGTCCCGTCGCGGCGCCGGCCAGCTCAGCTGCACCGCGGGGGGTCTGGGCGTCGCACCGCCGACGCCCTCCTCCCGCGTCCGGGGGTCGTCGACCGGGGCACGATGTCTGGCCATCTGACGCCTCCACGAGCTGGCGGACTGCGGCCAGCGGGCACGGGTGCGGCCCGCCAGCGATCACCACGGACACCCGGTCAAACGACCCCACGAAGGCACCGGTGACGCCCGGCCGGCCCGAAGCGTCGCCGTCGACGCGACGGCGGTCAGTCGAAGATCGGGTCGAGGTCGCGGCTGCGCTTGAGCTCGAAGAAGCCGGGGGTGCCGGCGACCAGCAGGACCCCGTCCCAGAGGCGACCGGCGGCCTCTCCCTTGGGCGCCGGGGTGATCACCGGCCCGAAGAAGGCGACGGCTCGCCCGTCGGGGCCGGGAGCGTGGATGACCGGGGTGCCGACGTCGGTACCGACCGGCCGCATCCCGGCCTCATGGCTGGCCCGCAGCGGCGCGTCGAGGGCGCTGTCCCCGGCCGCCTCGGCCAGCGCCGGGTCCAACCCGACCTCGGTCAGGGCGGCCTCGTACAGCTCCGGCCCGAGCGGCTCCTTGCCGAGATGGATCCGCGTGCCCAGGGCCGTGTAGAGCGCCCGCACGGCGTCGGAGCCATGGCGCTGCTGCACCGCGACACAGACCCGCACCGGCCCCCACCCGTTGCGCATCAACTCCCGGTAGTCGTCGGACAGCTCCCGACCCTCGTTGAGCACCGACAGGCTCATCACCTGGAAGCGGACGTCGACGGGACGGACCCGCTCCACCTCCAGCAGCCAGCGGGAGGTGATCCACGCCCACGGGCAGATCGGATCGAACCACATGTCAACGCTGACGCGCTCGTTCACGACAGGATCCCTTCGCAATGGTGACGCCGACTCACCGACGTACATCCGATCTTGCTCCCGCCCCCTGCCACCTGCGCGAGGATCCAGCCGTGACCTCGCCCACCACCGACTACCCGTACATGGAAGACTCAGGCCCGGACCGGCCGTCACGAGCGGTCGACGGACCATGCGGCCGTGACGGACGGCGAGAGTGGGATGGAGACGAACAGTGCCGGGAGTGCGCAACCTGACACAGGTCGAGGCCACCGAGCGGGCCCGCCTGCTCGACGTGACCGGGTACGACATCAGCCTGGACCTGTCCAGTGCCGTTCACGCCGCCGACGGTCGTACCTTCCGGTCGACCACCGAGGTGCAATTCCGCTGCGCCGAACCGGGCGCCAGCACGTTCATCGAGGTGGCGGCCGACTCGGTACGCTCGGCGACGCTCAACGGCGACCCGGTGGACCTGGCCGACTTCTCCGCCGAGAAGGGGCTCACGCTGACCGGGCTGGCCAGCGAGAACACGCTCGTCGTCGACGCGGATTTCGCGTTCTCCAGCTCCGGCCAGGGGCTGCACCGCACCGTCGACCCGGTCGACGGTGAGACATACCTCTACAGCCAGTTCGAGACGGCCGACGCGCAGCGGGTCTTCGCCTGTTTCGACCAGCCGGACCTGAAGAGCGTCTACACCTGGCACGCCACGGTTCCGGAGCACTGGAAAGTGATCTCCAACATGCCGGTGGAGCGCGAGGAGGCGGCCAGCGAGGGCCACAAGACCGTGCACTTCGCCACCTCCGCCCGGATGAGCACGTACATCACCGCGCTGTGCGCCGGGCCGTACCACGAGGTGCGGTACACCCACGACGGCATCGACCTGGGCTACTTCTGCCGGGCGAGCATGGCGCAGTACCTCGACTCCGACGACCTGAACCTGGTCACCACGCAGGGCTTCGACTTCTTCCACGAGCAGTTCGGGGTGCGGTACCCGCTGCCCAAGTACGACCAGCTGTGGGTGCCGGACTTCAATGCCGGCGCGATGGAGAACTTCGGCTGCGTGACCCACGCCGAGTCGCACTACCTGTTCCGCTCGCAGGTCACCGACTTCGAGTACGAGCAGCGGGCCAACACCGTCCTGCACGAGCTGGCGCACATGTGGTTCGGCAACCTGGTCACCATGCGCTGGTGGAACGACCTGTGGCTGAACGAGTCGTTCGCCGAGTGGGCCAGCCACTGGTGCAACACGCACGCCACCCGGTTCACCGAGGCGTGGACGACCTTCCTGTCCATCCGGAAGAACTGGGGCTACCGGCAGGACCAGCTCTCTTCCACCCACCCGGTCTACTGCGAGATGCCCGACCTGGAGGCGGTCGAGGTCAACTTCGACGGCATCACGTACGCCAAGGGCGCCAGCGTGCTCAAGCAGTTGGTCGCCTACGTGGGCGAGGAGCCGTTCCTGGCCGGTCTGCGCGCCTACTTCGCCAAGCACGCCTGGGGCAACGCCACCTTCGACGACCTGCTGTCCGAGTTGGAGACCGCCTCCGGCCGCAAGTTGACCACATTCGCCTCCCAGTGGCTGGAGACCGCCCAGGTCAACACGCTGCGACCGGAGCTGACCATCGGCGCGGACGGCACCTACCAGCAGGTACTGGTCCGGCAGGAGGCACCGGAGGGCCACCCGACCCTGCGTACCCACCGGATCGGGGTGGGGCTCTACGACCTCAGTGACGGCCGGTTGGTGCGTCGCGACCGGTACGAGGTGGACGTCGACGGCGAGCTGACCGAACTCACCGAACTCACCGGCGTGCGCGCGGCCGATGTGCTGCTGCTCAACGACGACGACCTCAGCTACACCAAGCTGCGGTTGGACGAGCGGTCGATGGCCACTGTGGTGCAGCACATCGCCGGCCTTGAGTCGTCGCTGGCACGGGCGCTGTGCTGGACCGCCGCCTGGGACATGACCCGCGACGCCGAACTGGCCACCCGCGACTACGCCGCGCTGGTGCTGGCCGGGCTGCCGGCGGAGACGGACATCAACCTGGTCACCGCGACGCTGCGGCAGGTCAGCAGCGCACTCACCTTCTACGCCGACCCGGACTGGGCGCCGACCGGCTGGGCCGACCTGGCCCGCACCGCGAAGACCGCACTCGCCTCGGCCGAGCCGGGCAGCGGCTTCCAGCTGGCCTGGGCTCGGGCGTACGTCTCGGCCGCCCGGTCCGGCGAGGACCTGGCCGTGCTGCGCGGCTGGTTGGAGGGCACCCAGGTGACCCCCGGGTTGACCATCGACACCGAGCTGCGGTGGAGCGTGTTGCAGTCGCTGGTGGCCAACGGCGCGGCCGGCGCGGCGGAGATCGAGGCGGAGCTGGCCCGGGACAAGACCTCCAGCGGTGAGCGGGAGGCCGCCTACGCGCACGCGCTGGTGCCGACCGAGGCCAACAAGGCCGCCGTCTGGGCCCAGTTGACCGGCCCTGAGGCGCTGCCGAACTGGCGGCACCGGGCGCTGTTGCAGGGCTTCAGCCACCCCACGCAGGTGGAACTGGTTACCCCGTACCGGGACCGGTACTTCGCCACCGTCGGGCAGGTCTGGGCGACCCGGGACAGCGAGCCGGCGCAGGAGTTCGCCATGCTCATGTACCCCGCCTACCTGGTGGCGGACGACACCGTCGAGGCCACCGACGCCTGGCTGGCGCAGGAGGGCCACCCGGGGCCGCTGCGCCGACTGGTCGCCGAGGGTCGCGACGGGGTGGTCCGCGCCCTCGCCGCGCAGGCCCGGGACGCCCGAACGGCCTGACCGGACGCGGACCCTGAAGCCGGCGTGGGTATGAGCCTGCGCCGGCTTCGCCGGTTACGGTGATGGAAGGAGGTGGACGTGATGGCACAGCCGATTCACGAGCGGCGCCCACCCGAGCGAAGCTGGCGGGAGCAGGATCTCTCCGACCTGCCAGAGGATGGAAGTCGCTACGAGATCATCGATGGGAGCCTCCACGTGACCCCACCCGCCGGTCCATATCATCACGAGTTGGCTGATGACATTCGGATGGCGATGCGGCAGGCAGCCCCGAAGGGGTGGCGGGTGATCCGTGAGATCGGGGTGCAGGTGCCGGCAGGCAACCTGACCCCAGACATCACGGTGCTCAAGGTGGGAGCCCCGCAGGACCGGATGTGGGCGGAACCAGCTGACGTCGCGCTCGTATACCGCTACGAACTGGTCAAAGAGGTCCACTACAACCTTCTCGGCACGGTCGGGCCCGACGATCCGGTCGAGGTGACGGAGCCGTGGCCGATGCGGCTCAATCCGTCAACCTGGCCGAGGTGAGACTGGGCGCATGATCCCGGTCACGCAAAAGCCCGGCCGCGTACGACGCGGGCCGGGCTTTTGTCGTAAGTGTTGGTCTCAGCCCTTGCCGGCGTAGCGGGAAAGCTGGTCGAGGCCCTGGATGATGCCGCCGGCCAGGTCGCCGCCACCGAAGGCGGCCACCATCGACAGAGCGGCGATCTTGGCGTACGTGTCCGGGACGCGCTTGCGGGCGTACCGACCGGTGACGATCTCCAGCTGCCGCTGGTTGGGCGAGATCGCGATCAGCACCGAGCGGTCGGGCTCGGCGAGCTGCCGGTGCAGCCGCTCGGCGTGCTCCCGGACCGGCTCGTCGAGGCCGCCGATGAAGACGGAGAAGACGAGCCCGGTCGTCCGGTCGGCCAGGCGTAGCGCCTCGTCGATGCGCAGCAGCTGGCGGGTCGAGAACGGCCCGTCGAGCACGTCTGGCGGAGTCTCCGTCCCGGCTACCTGCTGCTTCTCACCAACGGTCACTTGCGCCTCCGGTTCCACCGGTCGGCGTCTCGACGCCGGCCTGTTCCTGCGTGCGGCTGGTCAGCGCGGGCGCCTGTGCCCCCACCGACAGCGCGGTGCCCGCGGAGTCGGCCAGTTCCTCGGGGCGGCCGAGGAACCAGACCGGCGTGAAGTTGAACGGCCGGCCCGGCCGGTAACGCTTGGCACCGCCACCACCGCCCTGGCTACCCGCGTAGACGAGGCCGGCGATCACCAGCACGATGGCTGCCGGGATGCCGACGAAGACCAGCAACGTGTCGGTTACAGACAATCCCAACGCCCCCAGGCGGAAGAAGAGACCTTCGATCGGGTCGGGTGGTGGATCACCTCGGTGACCTCCCGACTCCGCTGTCATTCACGTTAGCGGAGCCGACGCTCCGCCAGACTGCGGGGTGCCGATCCCATCCGCCACTGGAGTCCTCCAGTTGCGCAGCGGTCGCGATCAGCCTCGCATCCTCGCCGTACCGACCGGTGAGCAGAACCCCTACCGGTAGCCCTTCGGCGGTCACGCCGACCGGCAGCGAAACGGACGGTTGGCCGGTGACGTTGAAAACCGCACAGTACGGGGAGAAGCGGCGTTGCCTGTCGAAGTCCTCCTCCGGGGCACGCCCCTGAGTGAACCAGCCGACCGGTGCCTGCGGTGCCGCCAGGGTGGGACAGAGCAGCAGGTCGCAGCCGGCGGTGCGGCGGGCGCCGAGGCGTACCTGCGCCTGGATCTCTCCGAGGGTCGCGGTGAGGGTGCCGGCGGAGATCTCGCCGGCCCTGCTCCGCAGGAAGCGGGTCAGCGGCAACAGCTCGGACTCGCGCTGCGGCGGCACCGGGGCGAGCGCGAGGACGTACCAGACGATCTCGAACAGCGGCCAGACCTGTGGGCCGAGCGGCGCCGGCACCTCGACGACCTCGTGCCCGGCGGCGGCGAGCAGCGCGGCGGCCCGGTCCACCGCGGCGACGCAGTCCGGATGGACCGGCTCGTCGGCGAGCATCGGGGCGGTGAACCGGCCGATCCGCAACCGGCCGGGCTCGGCGGCACGGGCGGCCGCGAGATGGCCGCCCGGTGGTGGCGGCGGCGGCAGGTACGGTTCGCCGGGTACCGGCTCGGCGAGCACGTCCAGGAACGCGGCCACATCCGCGACGGTCCGGCCGAGCGGACCGCTGGTCGGCAGGCCGAAGGCACCGAACCCGAGCGGGCCGCCGGAGACCACGCCCCGGCTGGGTTTGTAGCCGACCAGCCCGCACAGCGATGCCGGGATCCGCAGGGAACCACCGCCGTCGGAGCCCTGCGCCACGGGCACCAGGCCCGCCGCCACGGCCGCCGCCGCGCCGCCGCTGGATCCGCCGGCGGTGTTGGCCAACGCCCACGGGTTACGCGCCGGCGGCGCCACCAGGGTCTCCGAGTACAGCGAACAGCCCAGCTCAGAGGTAGTGGTCTTACCGAGACTGACCAGGCCCGCGGCCCGGATGAAGCGCACCACGTCGGCGTCGACGGGCGGTACGAAGTCAGCGAAGGCGGCCGAACCGAACGTGGTGCGGACACCTGCCGTGAGGGTCAGATCCTTGATCGCCGTCGGCACCCCGTGCAGTGGTCCACGCTGGTCCGCCGGCACCGTGTCGGCGGCATGGGCGGCGGCGCGCGCCAGCTCCGGGGTGACGGTGACGAAGGCACCTACCGTGTCACCGAGCGCGTCGACCCGCCGCAGGTGATGCTCGACAAGCTCCACGCTGGACAACTCGCCACGGGCTATCGCGGCGGCCTGTTCCAGCGCGGTCAGGTCGTGCGGCTCGGCCATGCCGCCATCCTGCCCGCTCAGAGCACCCGTTGCCGCCCCGACACGTGGTGATCCGGCCGCCAGAGACTGAAGTGACACTTGGGCTGCCGTACGCTCCGACCGAATTATCGCCTTGGAACGGGGAATCAGATGTGGAAGCGGCAGCGGAAGCTCGCAACCATGCTCGTGGCCACGATGGTCTCATCGCTCGTCGCGCCGCCCGCCCGGGCTGATGTGGTCGACCCAGCTACCGCGCCGACAGTACGCAGCGTCAGCTACAACGTATGCGGAGCACACGTCTGCCAAAGCCCACTTAGTACCGCTAGTTGGGTATTCGAAATGCGGCAGGAGGTGACGGCGTGGGACGCCGACGCGGTGATGCTGCAGGAGCTGTGCATCGGTCAGTGGACTGGGCTACGCGCTGCACTCCGCGATCTCGGCTATCAGGCTGTCTGGACCGGTACCCGAACCGCCGCCGGATGCGCCAAATGGGACGCCTCCGGTGACGCCCGTTTCGGCCTCGGCGTCTTCGTCAAGGCCCCGGCTGCCGACCGCTACGCCGCCAATCTGGTCGTCCCCGTCGGGCAGGAGGCACGCGCCGTGCTTTGCGCTCGCGCCGTGCTCGACGGCCGTGCCACCCTCGCCTGCACCAGCCACCTCGCCCAGTACATCGAGCCCGACAACGGCTCGGCTCAGGTCCTGACATACGTCGAGCGCTGGGCCGGTGGACTCCCGACAATCTTAGGTATAGACGCGAATGACGTACCGGCGTCGTCGGTGGCGGAGGCCATCCGTACCGGTCGCAGCGGGACCGGCAGGTTCGCTGAGGTCGACGAGAATGATCGCGAACACTTCACCCAGGACTGCATCGACGCCGCAGCAGCGGTCTGTCGTAGCGGCGAAGCGACAGTGAGCATCAACGGCACCCTGAGGAAGTTCGACCACATCTTCCTGACCAGTCAGGATTTCCACACCGTTCGCGGTGACGCCGTCGAGCCCGGTCTCTCCGACCATCTACTACTGAGGGGCGCCGCCTGGTTCGAAGTCCGGCCGGGGTCCGGCGTACCAGGCGATCTGACTGACGACGGCCGAGTGGATGCCATCGCTGTGGACAACGGGGGAAACCTGCGGCTCTACTCCGGGGTAGAAGACGGCGCCCTACTATTTCCGCACCAAGTCATCGGGACCGGCGGATGGACTGACGCCCTGGTGGGTCACCGCGGTGACTGGACCGGAGATGGCCGTGAGGATGTGATCGCCAAGATCGGTGACAGCCTCTGGGTCTATCCGAATATCGGCAGTGGTCGCCTCGGCAGCCGGATGCCCATGGGTGGCCGGCCGACCGGCTGGACCACCACCGGCCAGCTCACCCTGCCCGGTGATTTCACGGGCGACGGCCATCCAGACCTTCTCACACGGTCAAGCACCGGCCTCTGGCTGTATCCCGGGCGCGGCTCGGACATGCCAGCGGTCTCGGCCGCGACCCCCCGCCAACTCGGTGGCGCCGAATGGCAGAACCAGGACGTCCTCGCCCCCGGCGACGTGGACGGCGACGGTTGGGTCGACCTGTGGGCTCGGGACCGCGCCACCGGCCGACTATGGCTGTATCGGAGCCTCGGCGGTACAGATCTCGCTCCTCGGCAGGCCGCAGCCACCAGCGCATGGCCGAGTGCGGACTACCCGCTGACGACGTCTCCTGGCGATACCAACAACGACGGCCTCGCCGAACTCTGGACGACCACCACCTCCGGCGATCTTCTCCTCCAGATCGGCGCACCAGGCGGACCGGGTCCCGCGAGCACCATCGGCAGCGGGGGTTGGTCCGGAATTCTCCGGCTGAGTTGACCGTCTGATGCTCGGGTGGTCCGGTCAGCGGCCAGGCCACCCCAGAAAGCGGAGGGCGTTGGTGGAGAGCAGGTTGGCGCGCTGGGCGTCGGTGAGGAAGTCGGCCTGGCGGACCACCGCGCCGGCCGGGCGCTCGCCCAGGGGGTACGGGTAGTCGCTGCCCACCAGCACCCGGTCGTCGCCCATGGTGTCCACCAGCAGCCGCAGCGCCGGGGCCGAGAAGACCACCGAGTCGACGTAGAAGCGGTCGACGTAGGAACTGGGCGGGGCGGCGGAGGCCCCGCGTACCAGGTCACCCCGCCGGTGCCAGGCGTTGTCGGCGCGCCCCGACCAGAACGGGAAGCTGCCGCCGCCGTGGGCGAAGCAGATCCGCAACGTCTCCGGCACCCGGTCGAACACTCCGCCGAGGATCATCGCCAGCACCGACAGGTGGGTCTCGGCGGGCATGCCGGTGAGCCACCGGGCCATCCAGCGGTCCAGGCGAGGGCTGCCGGCCATGTCCCACGGGTGGACGAAGACCGGCGCACCGACCTCGGCGCAGTGGGTCAGGAAGGTCACGATGCCGGCGTCGTCCAGATCCCGGTCGCCGACGTGATTGCCGATCTCCACGCCGACGTGGCCGGCCGCGAGGCAGCGGTCCACCTCGGCGCAGGCCGCGTCCGGGTCCTGCAACGGCACCTGACAGAACGGCAGCAACCGGTCGCCACCGGCGGCGGTGACCTCCAGGGTCAGGTCGTTGAAGATCCGGGCCACCTTAACCGCCTGGTCGGCCGGACGGTCGTAGCAGAAGAAGACAGGCGTGGGCGAGACCACCTGCACGTCGACCCCGTCGGCCGTCATGTCGGCCAGCCGGGTGTCGGCGTCCCAGCATTCCGCGCCGACCGGGCGGAACGGCGTCTCCCCCACCATGATCATGGCGGCGCGTTCCGTGTCGATCCGGAGCCAGGGCCAGCCGGACCCGCCGCACGTCGCGGCCAGGTCCGGCCATCCCTTCGGTACGACGTGCGTGTGCACGTCCACCACCGGAGGCGCCGCCGGCACCGGAGCCGTCATCAGCCCTTGCCCGGGTGCAGGTGGCCGCAGTTGTCGCAGGTACGCGCCGACTCGTCGGCGTAGAACGCCGCGAAGACCGGTGGCAGGTCGGCGGCGATGTCCCGCACCTGCAACTCGACCTCGTGCACCTTGTGCGAGCACTCGGGGCAGTACCACTGGAACTTCTCCAGCGTCCCCTCCTCGCGTACCCGCTCGATCACCATCCCGATCGAGCCGGCCTCGGGCCGCTGCGGCGAGTGCGGCGTGTTCCGTGGCAGCATCCACATCTGGCCCTCGCGCACGTGCACCGTACGCGGCCCCTCGGGGAGCATCAGGTTGATGTGCATGTTGCCCTTGACCTGGTAGAAGAACTCCTCGTACGGGTCGACGTGAAAGTCGGTGCGCTGGTTCGGTCCACCGACGACCATGACGATGAAGTCCTCGGAGCCGGGCAGCATCTCCTTGTTGCCCACCGGCGGCTTCAGCAGGTGCTGGTTCTCCGCGATCCACCCGGGAAAGCTGAACGGCTCGGCGATCTCACTCATGACTGGCCTCCTTCTGGGAGCAGGGCGACGGCCTGCATCTCGATAAGCAGGTGCGGATGCGGCAACTGGTGCACGGCGACAGTCGTCCGGGTCGGTCCGGTCGCGTCGAAGAACTCCGCCCACACCTCGTTGTACCCACCGAAGTCATTCATGTTGACCAGATAGCTGGTGACCTGGACCAGGTCGGTCAGCTCCGCGCCGACCGACCGGAGCAGATCCGCGATGTTCCCGATCACGGCCCGGGTCTGCGCCCGGATGTCCAGGTCGGTCGTACCGAACTCGTCGACCGACACACCCGCGAACGTGTTGTCCGGCCGCCGCGACGACGTACCCGACACGAAGACGAACCCACCCGCCACCTTCACATGCGGAAAAGCCCCCCGAGGCACCGCCTTACCCGCCACCACCCGAGCCCCGTCAGTCATGGCAACCACTTCGCACCACCACGCGGGCAGCAACCACCTCAGACCCCCATCCCAGCCGGCACCGGCACCACCCACTCCAGACCGATTCCACCCGACACCGGCACCGCCCACACCAGACCGATTCCACCCGACACCGGCACCGCCCACACCAGATCCACCCCACCTGGCACCGGCGCGGCAAGCCCGACCACGTCAGGGGTTCCGGGCAGCCCGACCGGCGCAGGGATCAAGCCTGACCGCCCGGAGCCGGTCGGGCTGCCCGGAACCCCCACACCCGGACCACTCGCTCCCGGAGCCTGCACACCCACACCCGTCACGACGCACTCCGCAACGAAGCCGTGCCCAGCTTCTCGACCACTGCCCGGACATGAGCACCAGCACGCAACGGAACAGCAGCCGTCGCCGCGCCCGCCAGGAACACCCAGCCCTCACGCAGCCGCACCCCGTGCCGCCCCGCCAGTCGGATGCCCTCGTCGAGCGCCCGGCGCGGGTCACCGAGGATGGCCGCCGTCGAGCCGACCTGTGCCACCCGCCCGTCGATCTCCAGCAACACGCCCAGGTTGTCCAGCCCGTCCGGCACCGGCGACCACGGTCCGATCACGAACGCACCGGCCGAGGTGTTGTCGGCGATGACGTCGGGCAGGGAGAAGGTGAAGTTCGCGTACCGGGAGTCGATCAGCTCGATCGCCGGGGCGACCGCCCGGACCGCGTCGGTGAAATCGCCGACCGGCTCACCGGGCTCGGGCAGCCGGTCCAGCAGAAACGCCACCTCGGGCTCGACCCGGGGATGGATGAAGTCCGCCACGTCGATCGTGCCGCCGTCGGGGATCCGCATCGTGTCGGTGAGCCGACCCCAGATCACCTCGTCCACCCCGACCTGGGCCATCTTCGCCTTGCTGGTCAGCCCCATCTTCAACCCGACGAGCCGCTCCCCCCGGTCCAGCCGGCGCTGCACCAGGGCGGTCTGCACCGCGTACGCGGCGTCGACGTCCAGCCCGGTCTCGACGGCGAGCTGCGCGACCGCTGTGGCCGTGTCGGCGGCCGTGCCCAACGTCTCGGCGATCCCGGCGATGTCCGGCCCGATCATGAGCTCTCCTTGCCGGCCAGGTCCAGCGCCACGTCGACGATCATGTCTTCCTGCCCGCCGACCATCCGGCGTCGGCCCAGCTCCACGAGGATCGAACGAACGTCCACGCCGTAGCGTGCCGAGGCCCGTTCGGCGTGCCGCAGGAAGCTGGAGTAGACCCCCGCGTACCCCAGGGAGAGGGTTTCCCGGTCGACCTGGACGGGCCGGTCCTGCAACGGACGGACGATGTCGTCGGCGGCGTCCATCAGCGCGAAGACGTCGCAGCCGTGCTGCCAGCCGTGCAGTTCGGCGACCGCGACGAAGACCTCCAGGGGCGCGTTGCCGGCACCGGCACCCATGCCGGCGAGGGAGGCGTCCACCCGGACCGTCCGGCCGGCCGGCGACCCGACCGGGCCGTCGCCGGCGACCCGACCGTGTTCGACGGCGACCACGCTGTTGGCCACCCCGAGGGAGAGGTTGTGGTGGGCGTGGATGCCGATCTGGGTGGTCGGTTCGAGGACCTGCCGGTACGCGTCGACGCGCTGCGCGACGTCGGACATCAGCAACCGGCCGCCGGAGTCGGTGACGTAGACGCAGTGCGCCCCGTAGGACTCCATCAGCTTGGCCTGGGCGGCCAGCCCCGCCGGGTCGTTCATGTGGGACATCATCAGGAAGCCGGCCACGTCCATGCCGTTCTCCCGGGCCCAGGAGATGTGCTGGGCGGAGATGTCGGCCTCGGTGCAGTGGGTGGCGATCCGGACGCTCGTCACCCCGAGCGCCCGGGCGGCCTTCAGGTCGGCGATGGTGCCGATGCCGGGCAGCAGCAGAGTTGTCAGCTTCGCCCTCGTCATCACCTCGGCCGCCGCCGCGATCCAGTCGGCGTCGCTGGCCGCGCCGTGGCCGTAGTTGACGCTCGACCCGGCCAGACCGTCACCGTGAGCGACCTCGATCGCGGCGACCCCGGCGGCGTCGAGGCCGGCGGCGATCGTGCGGACCTGGTCGACGGTGTAGCGGTGGGCGATGGCGTGCATGCCGTCGCGCAGCGTCACGTCCTGGATGTACAACTCTGTCACTTGGCCAGCACCTCCGCCCGCAGGGCGACCAGCCGCTGCGCGGTACGCAGCGCGGCCGAGGTCATGATGTCCAGGTTCCCGGCGTACGCGGGCAGATAGTGCCCGGCACCGGAGACCTCCAGGAAGACCGAGACCTGCAACCCGGTGAGCTGCCGTCCCAGCGACGGCACGTAGGTGTCGACGCGGTCGAACTGCACGTCCTGCTTGAGTCGGTAGCCGGGCACGTACTCCTGGACGGCGGCCACCATGTCGCGGACGGAGTCGACGATGGCGTCACGGTCGGCGTCGGGGTCCGGGCAGAGGCAGTAGACGGTGTCCCGCATCAGCAGCGGCGGGTCGGCCGGATTGAGCACGATGATCGCCTTGCCCCGGTCGGCCCCACCGACCACCTCGATGGCCCGGGCGGTGGTCTCGGTGAACTCGTCGATGTTGGCCCGGGTGCCCGGGCCGGCCGACCGCGAGGCGATCGACGCGACGATCTCCCCGTACACGACAGGTGTCACCCGCCGCACCGCGGCGACGATCGGCACCGTCGCCTGCCCACCACAGGTGACCATGTTGAGGTTGGTCTCGCCCAGGTGCTCCTCCAGGTTGACCGGCGGCACGACGTACGGGCCGACCGCCGCCGGAGTCAGGTCGATCACGGTCCGCCCGTGTGCGCGCAGCACCGCGTCGTTGTGCCGGTGGGCACCCGCCGAGGTGGCGTCGAAGACCAGTTCCACGTCGGCGAACTCGGGCATCGCGACCAGGCCCGCCACACCGTCGGCGGTGGTGGCCACGCCGAGTCGTCGGGCCCGCGCCAGACCGTCGGAGCCCGGGTCGATGCCGGCCATCGCCACCATCCGCAGCGAATCCGACAACCGCAGTACTTTGATCATCAGGTCGGTACCGATGTTGCCCGACCCGATCACCGCCACACCCGTCATCCGTCAACCTCCCTGGAGGAGAAGCAGGTCCGTACCGAGCCGAGGCCGGAGATCCGCGCCTCGTACGCCGCGCCCGGCGTCACCGACACCATCGGGCCGAGAGCGCCGGAGAGCACCACGTCGCCGGCGCGCAGCGGGTCACCGGCGCGGGCCATCGTGCTGGCCAGCCAGGCCAGCGCGTGCAGCGGATTGCCCAGGCAGGCCGCCCCGGCGCCGACTGACACCGGCTCACCTGCGTGTTCGAGGACCATGCCGCACAGCCGCAGATCCACGTCGGCGATCCGGCGGGGTGTGGTGCCGAGCACGAACAGGCCGCTTGAGGCGTTGTCCGCCACCGTGTCCACGATGGAGATGTCCCAGCCGGCGACCCGCGAGTCGACGATCTCGATGGCCGGCAGCAGATGGTCCACGGCACGCAGCAGGTCGGCGCTGGTGATCCGCTCGTCGGGCAGATCGGCACCGAGCACGAAGGCGACCTCCGCCTCCACCCGGGGTTGCAGCAGGCTGTCGACCGCCACCTCGGCACCGTCGGGTACCGCCATCGCGTCGGTTAGCACCCCGAAGTCCGGCTCGTACACCCCGAGGCTCTCCTGGACCGCCCGGGAGGTCAGCCCGATCTTCGCGCCCACCCGGCGCTGCCCCGACGCCAGCCACTCGCCCACCTGACGCTGCTGCACCCGGTACGCGGCCTCGACATCCCCCTCCGGCAGCAACCGCCCCCGCACCGGCGGACAGGGCTTCCCGCTCGCCCGAGCCTCGGAAAGTTCCCGGGCCGCCATCTCACAATCGCTCATGACAGGTCCACGCAGACGTTCGTCAGTTCGGAGTAGAAATTCAGCGAGTGCACGCCACCCTCCCGGCCGATCCCGGAGGCCTTCACCCCGCCGAACGGGGTCCGCAGGTCGCGCAGGAACCAGGTGTTCACCCAGACGATGCCGGCGTCCAGCCGGGCACCGGCCCGGTGCGCCCGACCCACGTCACGGGTCCAGACCGTCGCCGCCAGGCCGTATTCGGTGCCGTTGGCCAGGGCGTACGCCTCATCCTCGTCGTCGAACGGCGCCACGTGCACCACCGGACCGAAGATCTCCTCGCGGTTGGTCCGCGCCTCCGGGCCGAGCCCGGTCAGCACCGTCGGCTGCACGTACGCGCCACCGTCGCGGGCGTCGCCGAACCGTGGCACGCCACCGCCCGCGAGCACCCGGGCCCCCTCGGCCCGCGCCAGGTCGTAGTGCCCGAGCACCTTGTCCCGATGGCCGTGCGAGATCAGCGGCATGTTCACCGTCGCCTCGTCGGCCGGCCAGCCGTACGCCAACTCGCCGGCGCGCTCGGCCAGCCGCGCGGTGAACTCCTCGAACACCTGCCGCTGCACGTAGATCCGTTCGGTACAGAGGCAGACCTGCCCGCCGTTGGTGAAGCTCGACCGCACCGAGCCGGCCACCGCCGCGTCCAGATCCGCGTCGGCGAAGACCAGTCCGGCGTTCTTGCCACCCAACTCGAAGCTGACCGCCTTCACCCCGTCGGCGGCGGCCCGCATGATGGCGCCGCCGGTGGCCGACTCACCGGTGAAGGTGATCGCGTCGACGTCCGGATGACGGGTGAGGAACTCGCCGGCCGAGCCGGGCCCGAAGCCGTGCACCAGGTTGAACACGCCGTCCGGCACCCCGGCCGCCGCCATCACCTCGGCGAGCAGGGTGGCCGACGCGGGCGTCTCCTCGCTCGGCTTGACCACCACCGCGTTACCGCAGGCAAGCGCGGGGGCGACCTTCCAGGTGAGCAGCAGCAGCGGCAGATTCCACGGCACGATCACCGCGACCACGCCTACCGGCTTGCGTACCGCGTAGTTGAGCGCCCGACCACCGGCCGGCGTGACAGTGGTGAACGACTCGGTCGGCGCGGTCGCCACGATCTCCGCGAAGGCCCGGAAGTTCGCCGCACCGCGCGGGATGTCCAGAGTGCGGGCCTGGGAGATGGACTTGCCGGTGTCGGCGACCTCGGCGGCCACCAGGTCGTCGAAGCGGCGCTCCAACTCGTCGGCGATCCGGCGCAGCACCTCGGCGCGTTCCCGCTCCCCCGCCCGACCCCACCGGCCCCGCACCGCCGTCCGGGCCGCCGCCACCGCATCGTCCACGGTGTCCTGACCGGCCTCGACCACCTCGAACACCGGCTCGCCGGTCACCGGGCTGCGCTTGGTGAACCGGTTTCCGGCGTCGACGAACTCGCCGCCGACGAAGTTGCGCAGCAGACCGGGACCGTCAGGTGCCCGCCCGGCCATCAGCCGGGGATCCCAGAGCGTCATCGGAGCCTCCTGAGCCCGACCGCCACCGCCGCGCCGGCCAGCGCCGCCAGACCGGCCGCCGCCAGACCGACCACCTGGTACTGCCGGCGGACCCGACGTCGCACCTGGGCGTACGGGACGGTGGAGAAGGACACCAGTTCATACTGGGAGACGTACCGGCCGGGCAGCGCCCGCTCCAACGCGTGCTCGACACGCTTGCGGGTCCGGTAGACCGGCGAGGCCACCTTGTCGCGCATCTCCACGAAGTTGGTAAGCGCCATCCGGGCGATCGCGTCGGCGTTGTCCTGCCGACGGCGCTGGAACAGCGGCAGCGCCGCCGACCAGTCCCCGGCACACTCGTCGAGGCAGCGGTCCAGCTCCACCACGTCCTCGAAGGCGCAGTTCGCGCCCTGACCGTAGAACGGCACGATGGCGTGCGCTGCGTCGCCGAGCAGGGCGACCCGCCCGTCCACCTGCCACGGGTCGCAGCGCACGGTGCCGAGGACGCCAACCGGGTTGTGCTGGTAGTCGTCGACCAGGTTCGGGGCGATCGGCGGCAGGTCCGGATAGTGCTGCGCGAAGTGCCGCTCGATCGCCGCCGGGCTGCCCAGCGAGGCGAAACTCGCGGTGCCGTGGGTGGGCCAGAACAGCGTGCAGGTGAACGAGCGGTCCGGGTTGGGCAGCGCGATCATCATCGAGGTGCCGCGCGGCCAGATGTGCAGCGCCCCCGGGTCCAGGGCGAAGTCGCCGCCCAGCGGCGGGATGGTCAGTTCCTTGTAGCCGTAGTCGAGAAAGTCGACGCTCTCGGTGACCAGGTCGTGGGCGAGCAACTGCCCGCGTACGGCGGAACCGGCGCCGTCGGTGCCGAGCACCACCCGCGCACCCTCGGTCACCGCGCCCCCCGGTGTCTCGAAGGTCATCGTCCCGGTCGCCGGGTCGAGCCCGACCAGCCGGTGCTCGAAGGCGATCCGCACTCCTGGCAGCTTGGCGGCGGCCTCCAGCAGGGCGTTGTTCAACGCGCCCCGGCTTATCGAGTTGATCGCCCGATCGCCGGAGGCGCTGTACGACTGCAGTCCCGGCGCACCGTGCACCGGATGGACCATCCGGCCCCGCATCGGTAACGCGTCCGCCATCACCTGCTCGGCCAGCCCGATGCGACGCAATGCGTCGAGCCCCCGCTCGGAGAGGGCCAGGTTGATCGAGCGACCCCGCTCGGGCGTGCCGCTGCGCGGGTCCGGGCGGCGCTCGTAGAGCGCCACCTGATGGCCCCGGCGAGCCAGGAAACAGGCCAGCAGGCAGCCGGCCAGGCCGGCACCCACCACCGCGATCTCGTCGCGTTCGCGGGTCACCGGGCCACCTCCGAGACCGTCGCGGCCAGCGCGTCGGCGACCCGCCAACAGTCGTGGTACGTCGAGTACAGCGGTACCGGGGCGAACCTGACCACATCCGGTTCCCGGGCGTCGGCGACCACCCCGTGCTCGTGGCGCAGTCGCTTGGTCAGCTCGCTGGCGCTGCCCTCGCCGATGCGTACCGACAGTTGGCACCCGCGTCGACGCGGCTCACGCGGGGTGATCACGGTCAACGGCCGACCGGCGGTGACCTCGTCCAACAGCCGCTCCAGGTAACCGGTGAGCCGGAGGCTGCGCGCCCGCAGCGCCGGCATGCCCACCGAGTCGAACAGTTCCAGCGACGTGCGGACCGGCCCCATCGCGAAGATCGGCGGATTGGAGACCTGCCACGCCTCGACGGTGGTCGGTGGCCGGCTGACCGGGGCCATCTCGAACCGGGTGGCCGCCGCCGTGCTCCACCACCCCTCGAAGCGGGGCAGCGTCCCGTCGCCGTGGTGCCGTTCGTGCACGAACACCCCGGCCAACGCGCCGGGGCCGGAGTTCAGGTACTTGTACGAGCACCAGGCGGCGAAGTCGACGTCCCAGTCGTGCAGCGACAGCGGCACGTTGCCCGCCGCGTGCGCCAGGTCCCAGCCGACGACCGCACCGGCGGCCCGGCCGGCCGCGGTGATCGCCGGAATGTCCAGCAGCTCGCCGGTGAGGTAGTTGACCCCGCCGAGCAGCACCAGCGCCACCGTGTGCCCCTCGGCCGCCAGGTAGCCGGTGACGTCCTCGGTCCGCAGGGTGTCCTCGCCGGGGCGGGGCGCGAGCCGGACGACTGTGGTGTCCGGGTCCAGGCCGTGGAACCGCGCCTGGCTGCGCACCGCGTAGCTGTCCGACGGGAAGGCGCTGTCCTCGATGACGATCCGGGTCCGCGCACCCACCGGCCGGTAGAAGCTGACCATCAGCAGGTGCAGGTTGACCGTCAGCGAGTTCATCACCACGGTCTCCGTGGGCAGGGCGCCGACCAGTCGCGCGGCCGGCGCCGTCAGCAACTCGTGGTACGGCAGCCACGGCCGGTCCGCCTCCAGATGCCCCTCGACGCCGAGCCGGCTCCAGGCGTCCAGATCGGCCAGGAGTTCGGCACGGGTGGCCCTCGGTTGCAGGCCGAGCGAGTTGCCCGCCAGGTACGCGACCTCCGGATAACGGCCACCCTCGGCCGGCGGCATGTGGAACAGGTGCCGGTGCCCCGGCTCGGCCGCGTCGAGGCGGAGCGCTTCGGCCTCGGTGTCACTGTTCATCGTCGCCACAACCGCCTCACATCGCCGTCCGGGCCGACCACAACTCCGGGAAGACCACCCGGGCCATGCTGCGCTGCAACCACGCCAGCCCGGCGGAGCCGCCGCTGCCCACCTTGGCACCCATGGTGCGCTGCACCGCCTTGATGTGGTGGTGCCGCCAGTCGCCGAACTGCTCGGCCACCTCGGTCAGCGCCTCGCCGAGCAACCGCAGGTGATTGTCCGGGCCGGCGTCGGCGTAGATCTCCACCCAGGCCGCCTCGACGGCGGGGTGCGACTCGTGCTCGGTGGCCACGTCCCGCGCCAACAGGTCCGCCGGCAGGTCGTGACCGTGCCGGGCGAGCAGGGCGACCACCTCGTCCCAGACGCTCGGCGTGGCCAGGGCGTCGGTGAGTTCGGCGTACACCTCGGTCTGCCGGCGGAACGGCCGGATCAGTGCCGGGTCACGTAGACCGAGCAGGAACTCCAGGTGGCGGTACATCGCCGACTGGAAGCCCGACCCCTCGCCGAGCAGGTTACGGAAGCGGTTGAAGTCGGCAGGGGTCATCCAGCGCAGGCCCCGCCAGGCGGCGTTGAGTCCTTCCAGGTGCAGCGCGGCCCGACGCAGTGGGGCCAGCGCCTCCCACACCCGGTCGGCGCGCAGCAACCGGGACGTCTCCCGCAGCTCGTGGCAGGTCAGGCCGAAGTACAACTCCATGATCTGACTGACCATGAGGAAGGACATCTCACCCGGGTCGCCGCTCAACGGCTGCTGGAGCCGATGCAGGGTGCTGGCCTGCACGTACGCGTCGTACGGCACCCGCTCGGCGAAGTCCAGGGTGGGCTCGCCACCGTTGCGCGCGGCGCGGGCCACCCGCTGCCGTGCGGTGACCGGACGCACCTCCGTCCGGGGGCGCAGATCCGTCTGCTCCATGCGTCCGCTCCTTCCGGGTCGCCCGTCCCGTCATGATCTCCCGTGTGGCTGGCCGGATGGAATGCCTCTTCAACGGCTCTTTTCGCGATCGACCTGCGGAACGGAAGCCGCTCGCCCGGATCGACCTGTCGGACGTAAGGTCGCGAGCATGGACGAGATGGACTGGGCCCTGCTCCGCGAGTTGCAGGCCGACGCGCGGTTGTCGTTCAGCGAGTTGTCCCGGCGGGTGCACCTGTCCCCACCCGCGGTCGCCGAGCGGGTGCGGCGGCTGGAGGAGACCGGTGTGATCAGCGGCTACCACGCCCACGTGGACCTGGCCCGGGCCGGCCGCACGGTGGTCGCGCTGATCCGGATGTCCTGTTACGGCGCCCGCTGCATCCTGCACGATCCCGAGGTCGCCCGGTGGCCGGAGATCCTGGAGATCCACCGGATCACCGGCGACGCGTGCAGCGTGCTCAAGGTCGCGGCCGGCTCGATAGGTGACTTCGAGGCGGTCATCGACCGACTCGCCCCCTACGGCCAGCCGTCGAGCACGATGGTGCTCTCCACCCCGCTCGGCTGGCAGGCCGTCGCCCCGCTGCCCGGCCCCGGCGGTTAGCCACCGGAGCAGGGGGAAAGCACCGCAGGTCGCCCCAGCAGGACCGGTACGCCGGTGCCGGGAGGGAGAATCATGCGAGGTCTGCGACAGTACGGAGGCGCCCACAGCGCCCTGTCGGCAATCGCCCGACCGTTCGGGGCGTTCGTCCTGATCGCGGCGTTCGCGCTGGCCGGGTTGCTGGCCCTGCCCGGCGCCGCACCCGCCAGAGCGGGTCAGGACACGTTCGTCGAGGTGACCCCGAACAGCGTCCAGGCCGGCTCCCGGGTGAGCATTCGGGCGAGTTGCGACAACGCCAACGACCGCCAGGCCGAAGTGACCTCGGACGCGTTCAACCGGGTCTACCTCCGGCCGGACAACGGCTTCCTCACCGGTTCGGTCACCGTGCCCGGTGACAAGGCCGCCGGCGACTATCCGGTGCACCTGCGCTGTGACAACGACCGGACGGACAGCACCACGCTGACCGTGCTGAACATGGACCAGCCCACCAAGGGCCCGGCCACCGGTGCCGGGGGTACCGCTGATCGGGGCACCGGCTCGATGCTGCTGCTGGGTGGCGTCGCCACGGTGGCCGCGGCGGTGGTCTTCGGGCTGCTGAGCAGCCGACGCCGGGCCGGTTCCTGACCCACAGTCACCATGGCCGGCTTCCGCGTACCCACTCCGGAACCGGGCCCCGGCCCACGCCGGACCAGCACCCGTCGGAGTCAGCGCGCCTGGCGGGGACTGGTCGTGGCGGCCGGCCGGCTGGCCCGGGTCGCCGCGCAGGTCGGTACGGCCAGCGTCACCACGCCCGATCCCTCGGCGGCACCGCTACCACCCAGACGGCGGCCGGCCTGGGCGGCGGGGTCCGGACGGCTCGGCCGTGCCGGTCCGGGGCTGCCGGTGCTGGTGATCGGCTCGCTGATGTTTCTGATCATCGCGATGCTCGGCGTCGAGCGGGTGACCGGGTTGAGCCTGCTACCGGACCGCTTCATCGCCGGGCTCGCGCAACCGCCCAAGAAGTTCCCGTTGCTGGCGGCGAGCGAGCCGGTCGGCATCGAGATCAGCGAGATCGACCTGGCGGCTCCGGTGCACAGCGTGGGCATCGCGCCCGACGGCAGCATCGCCGCACCGCCCGCCGAACGCGCCCAGGAGGCCGGCTGGTACGACCAGGGACCGACCCCCGGCCAGTACGGACCGGCAGTCATCGTGGGTCACGTCGACACCACCACCGGGCCGGCCGTCTTCCACGAGTTGCCCCGGTTGGCGGCCGGTGACCGGGTCGAGGTCGCCCGCTCGGACGGCTCGGTGGCGGTCTTCGAGGTCGACCGGGTCGACCGGTACGACAAGGAGCGGCTGCCGACGGACGACATCTTCGGTGACTTCAGCCGGCCGCAGCTACGACTGATCACCTGCGGTGGGCGCTGGGTCGGTGGGGAGACGGGGTACGCGGACAACGTCGTGGTGTTCGCTTCGCTTGTCGAGGCTCGTTAGGGGTCGCTGTGGGGTTTTCGGGGGAGCCCGACCCGCTCCGGGCGGTCAGGCTTGATCCCTGCGCGGGTCGGGCTCCCCCGAAAACCTGTTGGTGGCGCTTTCCGCGCGGAAGGTGCGGGTGTGGTCCGCACAGACAGTGGGTTGGGATCTGGATTGAGCCCTGCGCTGGCAGCGAGTGAGTGTTCGCTGGGTCAGGCGGCTTCGGGTTCGCGGAGGTCTAGCCAGTCGGCCCAGCGCGGGTCGGGGGCGCGGTGGCCGAGCACCCGCCAGGCGATCCCCTTGGGTGCGGTGGGCAACGAGTGCAGCCGCCAGCCGAGTTCGGCCGGGGTCTTGTCGCCTTTGGTGTGGTTGCACCTGGCGCAGGCGGCTACCACGTTCTCCCAGGCGTGCCGGCCGCCCCGGCTGCGGGGGAAGACGTGGTCGATGGTCTCCGCCGGACCCCGGCAGTAGGCGCAACGCCAGCCGTCCCGGGCGAAGATGGCCCGGCGGGACAGGCCCACGTGGGTCCGGTACGGCACCCGGACGAAACGGGTGAGCCGGACGACCGAGGGCACCGGCAGCGCGCTGCGGGCGCTGTGCAGGATGCCGTCGCCGTCGGCGACACATACCGCTTTGGCGGAGAGCACGAGAATCGCGGCTCGACGTACCGACACGACACACAGCGGCTCGTAGGTGGCGTTGAGGACCAGCGCGCCGGAGCCCACCGTGGGTCGTATGTCAGGCATCGCGTCACCCTCCCGGTCAAGCGGCTTACCACTCGCCACCGCCGACCGGTGCCGGGCACAACCGGGCACCACGTCGACGCCGGCCGGATCACCGACGTCCGCTGCGCCAATCGTCCCTGATCGGACCCGCGAATGCACGTACTAATCCTGGGTACCCCCCGGCGCTTTCTGCCGACCGCGCGACGGGCCGGGCGTCACCTGTCGGTGGGTCGACGGCGGGCCCACCGGACGGTTGCGGTACGAAAACACTGTGACCGTCAGCAGCCTCAGCCCCACCCCCGCCCCGTCCAGCCCGGAACCTGTCGACACGCCGAGCCCGGAGTGTCTGGACGAGGTGCTGTGCAAAGTCGTCTTCAACTGGACGGACTCGGTGTGGTTCGCCGAGGGCAGCTTCTGGATCCTCGTCAAGCCACTGCGGATCATCCTGATCCTGCTGCTGGCGTTGGCCGCCAGGTGGCTGGTGCACCGCACGATCCGCCGGCTCGTACGCACCACCAGCGACGCCGGGGTGCCGACCATGCTCCGCCCGCTGCGCGAGCGCATCCCGAGCGCCGCGACCGAGCCCGGCGAGTTCGTCCCGGAGCGCCGCCGGCAGCGCGCCGAAGCGATCGGTTCGGTACTACGGAGCCTGAGCACCGCGTTCATCTTCGGCATCGCCCTGCTGATGGTGCTCAAGGAGTTCAGCTTCGACCTGGCACCGCTGCTGGCCAGCGCGGGCATCGCCGGCGTGGCCCTCGGCTTCGGCGCGCAGAGCCTGGTCAAGGATCTGATCGCGGGGCTGTTCATGCTGATCGAGGATCAGTACGGGGTGGGCGACAACGTCGATCTCGGCGAGGCAACAGGCATGGTCGAGGCGGTCGGACTACGCGTCACCACAGTCCGGGACGGGCGGGGCGTGCTCTGGTACATCCGCAACGGCGAGATCGTCCGGGTGGGTAACAAGAGCCAGGGCTGGGCGTTGGTGGTGGTCGACCTGCCCATCGGTTTCGCCGGCACCGAGGAGGCGACGGCCGTGCTGCGTACCG
Source organism: Verrucosispora sp. CNZ293 (assembly GCF_002754655.1). NCBI lineage: Bacteria > Bacillati > Actinomycetota > Actinomycetes > Micromonosporales > Micromonosporaceae > Micromonospora > Verrucosispora sp. CNZ293. The sequence continues at coordinate 6,078,839 of NZ_PEFR01000001.1, read as the reverse complement.
CCGCCGCCTCGATCGCGGTGGACCCGGAGCTGGCCCCGTCGATCGTCGAGCCGCCGGAGGTGCTCGGCGTCGAGCAGGTGACGGTGGAGGGCACGGTGATCCGGACAGTGGTGAAGACGACCGCCGACGGGCAGTTCAGCGTGGGTCGGGAGCTGCGTCGCCGGCTGGCCGAGGCGCTGGAGAACTCGGGCATCACCGCACGGATCGCGGCGGGCCGCATCTACCCCGGCGTACCTACTCGATCGGATTCCGAGACCGGTCAGGGCGGTGCCACCTGAGCTGACCGGCGGGGGTCGCGGCTGAGCGGCCCCTCGGGTATCGTCCGTTCGTTCAGTCGGAGATGCGACCGACCAGCCGTTCGCCCTAGCCAGTTGTCAGACGATCGGGCAGAATCCGGTGCACGCGCTTACCGAGCGGTGTCACGTCCTCGCTGATCCGCAGACCTGACGATGGTCCCGGGCCGCCATCACGAGTGGCCAGACACCGGGACGATGGAGGCGATGGTGTCCGACGAGCGACCTTCTCCGGAAGGGCCGGCCACCTTCCGGGAGGTTTTCGCCCAGCCTGAGTATCGCGCCGTCTTCGCGGCCAGCACGCTGACCTGGGTCGGTGACTATGTCGCCAAGGCGGCGGTCACCCTCCTGGTCTACCGGGAGACCGAGTCGGTTGCGCTGTCGGCCGCCGCCTTCGCGGTCAGCTATCTGCCCTGGCTGGTCGGCGGTCCGCTGCTGGCGACGATCGCCGAGCGGCACCGGTTCCGGCAGGTCATGGTCGTCTGCGACCTCATCCGGATGGCGATGATGCTGCTCGTCGCCATCCCCGGGATGCCGGTGCCGGTGATCCTGGCGCTGCTGTTCGCCACCACGCTGGCCAACCCACCGAGTCAGGCCGCCCGGTCGGCGCTGCTGCCGCTGATCCTGCCCGGGGACCGACTCGTCGTCGGGTTGTCCGTGAGCGCCAGCGTGGGGCAGGCCGCCCAGGTGGTCGGCTACCTGCTCGGCGCCGCCGTCGCGACGGTGAATCCCACGGCCGCGCTGCTGATGAACGCTGCCGCCTTCGCGCTGTCGGCCGCCATCGTCCGACTCGGGGTGCTCGACCGGCCACCGGCGATGACCAGCGCCCACCGCAGTCACCTGCTGCGGGAGACCGCCGCGGGCTTCCAGATGGTCTTCCGGACACCGGTGCTGCGGGCGATCGCCGTCCTGGTCTTCAGCGCCATGCTCTTCTCCATCGTGCCCGAAGGGCTGGCCGCCGCCTGGGCCAACGAACATGCCGGCGAGAGCATGGACCCGGGGCTGGCGCAGGCGGTGATCATGGCAGCCACCCCGGCCGGCTTCATCCTCGGCGGGCTCATCATCGGCCGTATGATCGCGCCGGCCCGTCGGCTGCTCCTGCTCCGGCCGCTGGCCGTGGCCGCCCCGCTGGCCCTGGTACCCGCGCTGCTGGACCCGCCGCCGGTGGTGGTGGCACTGCTCGCCGCCGTCTGCGGTTTCGCGGTCGCCGGTTTGCTCCCGATGGCCAACGGGCTGTTCGTCCAGGCCCTGCCGGACGGCTTCCGGGCCCGGGCGTTCGGCGTGATGGCGACCGGTGTGCAGGTCATCCAGGGTGCGGCAGTGCTGGTGACCGGGCTGCTCGCCGAGCGTTTCCCGATTCCGGTAGTGGTGGGTGTGTGGAGCGCCGCCGGGGTGGTGCTGATGTCGCTCGTCGCGCTGCGCTGGCCCGACCAGCAGACCGTGACCGCCTCCATCGACGCCGCCCGGGCCGCTTCCGGCGCCGCTGACGAGCCCGCCGCCCGCGGCGGACCACCTGCGGCGGCCTCCCCCGACGACCCGGGTCCCGGGCACGTCGGCCCGGGACGGCCCCGGCACGCGGTGACCTGAGCCACCCTCGTCACCCGGTGCCGGCCGGGCCGGAGCCGGTGCGGGCCTGGCAGGATGGAACGGTGAATCCCGCAGGTGAGTCCGAAGGCCACGGCGAGGCGGTCACGTTCTTCGACGCCGTCGGCGGAGAGCCCACGTTCCGCAAACTGGTCGAGGAGTTCTACGCCGGCATCGCCGCCGATCCACTGCTGCGCCCGATGTACCCGGAGGAGGATCTGGGTCCGGCCGCCGATCGGATGCGACTCTTCCTCATGCAGTACTGGGGCGGCCCGAACACCTACTCGGCGCAACGCGGCCATCCCCGACTGCGGATGCGCCACGCCCCGTTCCGGATCGGCGCGGCCGAACGCGACGCCTGGCTGCGGCACATGCGCCGCGCGGTGGACAGCCTCGATCTGCCCCCGGCGCTCGCCACGGAGCTGTGGAACTACCTCGAACGGGCGGCGTACTTCATGGTGAACGACATGGCGGACCCGACGGCACACGGCTGACGTCCACCGCCCCGCCACCAGGCGGGGCGGTGGTGGCCGCCGTCAGAGCAGGGCGCCCTCGTCGTGCAGCCAGTCCACAAAGCTGGTGGCCACGGCGGCACCGCAGTCGAGCAGCTCGACCAGGAGCGCGTCGTGGGTACCGGCCGCGAGCGGAACCTGCAACTCGGCGTAGATCGGCAACTGACCGCGCTCGGTGGCGTCGCCCACGTACGCCTTGCAGAAGCGTCGGGTGTGGTTCCACTCGTTGACCACCCGGTAGGCGCGGTCGGCCCAGTCCGGCGGCACCGTCGCGTGTGGCCGGGCCCGCAGCACGAGGATCTCGTCCTCCGGCCCCTCCAGGGTTACCAGCACCGCGTGCCGTTCCCACATGGCCAGCAGGTTGCCGTCTCCGTCGGCCAGGTAACGCACGTCGAGCAGGTCGAGCGCGTCGCAGATCCGACGCAGCGTGACCTGTTCGACCGTGGCTGGCATGTCGGCGATCAACTGACGCTCCGCAGCCGGGCAGTCGTCTCCCGGTTGGCGGGGCGCCGGCGGGCCGACCCGGACGGTACCTTCCACCATGATCCTGCTTCGAGTTTCCGGGTCACCGCCACTGGCGGGACCTGGACGCCATGACCACCACGGCATCGCTCGCGCACCTCACTCCCCAGCGGATCCGGTCGCCTACAGTGGGTGGATCCGAGGATGGACGGTACCCGGACAGCCGGAACGAAGCACCCCCCAACGCCAGCACCAAACCGGAAGGATGACTAGCGGTCATCCTTTCGCATGAGCCACCGATGGCCGTACGACAAGATCCGTGGCCTTCTGCGACCAGATGGCTCCGTACGGTCCCACCAGCCCGACCCATCGGCCAGCCGCACGTACCTGCACGCCGTCACCATCCGACGAATCCCCGGCCGGACCGAGGAAACCCATGCGAACCAGACCCTGCACCATTCGCTGGGTCACCTCCACCGGACGGTCAGGCTCGTCGTCGGGGGTGACCACCACCGCCACGTGGTCCAGCAGGGCGTCGCGCAGCATCCGCTGCCCCACCGCCCGACCGCCGACCCCGTGTTGGGCAGCCTCGCGCAGGGTCCCGGCCGCCGCCTCGGCCAGCCGACGCAGTTCCCCGGCCGGCAGCCTCTCCACCCGACGGCTGGTGTCCGGCGGCAGGGCCCACCGCCACTGGGCGTCGTGACGGGACGGCAGGTCCGCGCGACCGTCCGCGAACGCGGCGAGCAACTGCCCGGCGGCGACCGTGACGTCACCGGCGCCCGCGCCGGCCACCGTACGGACGGCCAGCACACCCCACGGCAGCCGCGCCCAGAGGGCGGTACGCGCGCCCGCAGCGGCCGGCCGGAGCCGGACCAGGGCGGCGCGCTCCAACCGGACGAGCCGAGCCAGGAAGGCCCCCGCGTCGGCGACGTCGACGATGCCGTGCCCGACGCTCATGGCGCACCGTCCTGCCGGGCGTAGCCGAGCAGGAACGTCCGCTCCGGCTCGCTGAGCCGCCGCGGCACCTGCTGCGCCAGGTCGAACGGCACGAGCACCGAACGTGCCCGACTGATGAGCAGCTCACCGTCGTACATCTCGTAGCCGACGGTGAAGGACGCCGCGCGCAACTGCTCCACCCACAGCTCGATCCGCACGGTGGGCGCCGACTCCGCGCCGCCCTGGTCGAGGGCGTAGTCCACAGGCCGTAGGTAGTCGACCTCGTGCCGGCGGATCACCACGCCGTCGGCGAACGAGTCCACCCCGTTGGCCCGGGCGCCGACGAACATCAACGCCACCCGGGCCTCCTCGTAGAGGGTGAGGAAGCGGGCGTTGTTGACGTGGCCGTACGCGTCCAGGTCGGACCAGCGCAGGGTGCAGTGGTAGACGAACCGGTCAGCCACGACGGACGCCCGGTCAGTCGCGGGTCAGCTTGCGGTACGTCACCCGGTGCGGGCGCGCCGCCTCCGCGCCGAGCCGGTCGACCTTGTTCTTCTCGTACGCCTCGAAGTTGCCCTCGAACCAGAACCACTTCGCCGGGTCCTCGTCGTCGCCCTCCCAGGCCAGGATGTGCGTGGCGACCCGGTCCAGGAACATCCGGTCGTGGGAGATCACCACGGCGCAGCCGGGGAACTCCAGCAGCGCGTTCTCCAGACTGGACAGCGTCTCCACGTCCAGGTCGTTGGTCGGCTCGTCGAGCAGGAGCACGTTCCCGCCCATCTTGAGCGTCAGCGCGAGGTTGAGCCGGTTGCGCTCACCGCCGGAAAGCACCTTTGTCGGCTTCTGCTGGTCCGGCCCCTTGAAGCCGAACGCGGCGATGTACGCCCGGGACGGCATCTCGACCTTGCCCACCATGAGGTAGTCGAGGCCGTCGGAGACGACCTCCCAGACCGTCTTGTCGCCGTCGAGGCCCTGCCGGTTCTGGTCGACGTACGACAGGGAGACCGTGTCACCGACGCGGACCTGGCCGGCGGTCGGCTCCTCCAGCCCGACGATGGTCTTGAACAGGGTGGTCTTGCCGACGCCGTTCGGGCCGATGATGCCGACGATGCCGTTGCGTGGCAGCGAGAACGACAGGTTGTCGATCAGGATCCGGTCGTCGAAGCCCTTGGTCAGGCTGTTCGCCTCGATGACGGTGTTGCCCAGGCGCGGCCCCGGCGGGATCTGGATCTCCTCGAAGTCCAGCTTGCGGGTCTTCTCCGCCTCGGTCGCCATCTCGTCGTACCGGTCGAGACGGGCCTTGGACTTGGTCTGCCGGGCCTTGGCGTTGGAGCGGACCCACTCCAGCTCATCGGAGAGGCGCTTCTTCATCTTGGCGTCGCGGCGGCCCTCCACGGCCAGCCGGGCGGCCTTCTTCTCCAGGTAGGTGGAGTAGTTGCCCTCGTACCCGACGGCGCGGCCCCGGTCCAGTTCCAGAATCCAGCCGGCCACGTTGTCCAGGAAGTACCGGTCGTGGGTGATGGCGATGACGGTGCCGGCGTACTTGGCCAGGTGCTGCTCCAGCCACTGCACGCTCTCCGCGTCCAGGTGGTTGGTGGGCTCGTCGAGCAGCAGCAGGTCGGGGGCCTCCAGCAGCAGCTTGCACAGCGCGACCCGGCGCCGCTCACCGCCGGAGAGCTGGGTGACGTCGGCGTCCGGCGGCGGGCAGCGCAGCGCGTCCATGGCGAGTTCGAGCTTGGAGTCGATGTCCCACGCGTCGGCGTGGTCCAGCTCCTCCTGGAGCCGGCCCATCTCCTCCATCAGCTCGTCGGAGTAGTCCGTCGCCATCTGCTCGGCGATCTTGTTGAACCGCTCCAGCTTCGCCTTGGTCTCCGAGACCGCTTCCTCGACGTTGCCCAGCACGGTCTTGGCGTCGTTGAGCGGGGGCTCCTGCGCGAGCATGCCAACGGTGTAGCCGGGCATCAGCCGGGCCTCGCCGTTGCTCGGCCGGTCCAGCCCTGCCATGATCTTGAGGAGGCTGGACTTACCGGCACCGTTCGGGCCGACCACACCGATCTTGGCCCCCGGCAGGAAGCTCAGCGTCACGTTGTCGAGCACGACCTTGTCGCCGTGCGCCTTGCGTGCCTTCTCCAGGACGTAGATGTACTGGGCCACGGTGCGGGCTCCTCCGTCGGTTTCGATCGCTGATTCGCGTGATACGGGCGCGGGCCAGGGCCGCCATCCGCCGCCGTCGGCCGGGAGCCGGCCGCGCGCACGCCGTTGTCAATCCTGACAGGTACGCCGCGCCGCGCCCACATCGCCCCGCCAGCGGGGGTACGCCGACCCCGCAGCCACCGCCCCGGCGGCTCGCCGGGCCGTCCCACCTGTCAACATGATCACGTCCAGGGTTCGCCGAGTTCGGGGCGGGTAGGTGAGTCCGGCACAGGGGAACAGACGCCGCAGCTACGCTCAGTACGCTCATCGCGGTGGACCCGTCAGCACCCGGAGGTGGCCGATCGTGACCGTCCGTAGCTCCTTTGTCGTAGTGGCGAACCGACTGCCGGTCGACGAGGTGAGCACACCCGAGGGACGGCAGTGGCGACGCAGCCCCGGCGGGCTGGTCACCGCGCTGCACCCCGTCCTCGCCGAGCACCAGGGCACCTGGGTCGGCTGGGCAGGCGGCACCGGCGCGGCCCCCGAGCCGTTCGACCTGGAGGGCATCCGGCTGCATCCGGTGCCGCTGAGCGCCGAGGAACTGGAGCGCTACTACGAGGGTCAGTCGAACGCGACGATCTGGCCGCTGTATCACGACGCCGTCGAGACACCCGCCTACAAGCGCCGTTGGCGTGAGGCGTACCGCCTGGTCAACGCCAGGTTCGCGGAGGCCGCGGCGGAGGTCGCCGCGGAGGGGGCCACGGTCTGGGTCCAGGACTACCAGCTCCAACTGGTGCCGGCGATGCTCCGGGAGCTGCGTCCCGACCTGCGGATCGGCTTCTTCCTGCACATCCCGTTCCCGCCGATCGAGCTGTTCATGCAGATGCCGTTCCGCACCGAGATCCTGCGCGGCCTGCTCGGCGCCGACCTGGTCGGCTTCCAGCAACGGCTCGCCGCGCAGAACTTCGTCCGGCTGGCCCGGCACCTGCTGGGGCTGCGGTACGAGGGCCAGATGATCCAGGTGGACGGCCGTCAGGTCAAGGCCGGCGCCTTCCCCATCTCGATCGACACGCAGGAGATGGAGCGGTTGGCCGCCGACCCGGCGATCCAGGCCCGCGCCAAGGAGATCCGCGAGGAGCTGGGCAATCCCCGGACGATCATCCTCGGCGTCGACCGCCTCGACTACACCAAGGGCATCGAACTGCGCCTCAAGGCCTTCCGCGAGTTGCTCGCTGACGGAAAGTTGACAGTGCCCGACGCGGTTATGGTGCAGGTCGCGACACCGAGCCGCGAGCGCGTGGAGCACTACCAGGCACTTCGCGTCAAGGTCGAGCGCGAAGTTGGTCGGATTAATGGCGAATTCGGCCGGGTTGGCGTGCCGGCGGTGCATTATCTGCATCAGTCGTACAGTCGGACCGAACTGGCTGCGATGTACGCCGCCGCCGACGTGATGATGGTTACTCCGCTGCGTGACGGAATGAACCTGGTGGCCAAGGAGTACGTCGCATCGCGGGCGGACCACGGGGGCGCACTCGTACTCAGTGAGTTCGCCGGCGCGGCCACCGAGCTGCGTCAGGCGTTCCTGTGCAACCCGCACGACCCCGACGCGGTCAAGGACGCTCTGCTACGGGCCGTGCATGTGGAGAAGCCGGAGGCTCGTCGCCGTATGCGGACAATGCAACGCCATCTGCGCACCCACGACGTGGGGCACTGGGCGAAGTCCTTCCTCACCGAACTGGGTGTGCCCGACATGGAGGCGGCGTGAACGCAGCGTCCACCGAGAACGCCACGCCCGTCGCGGGCCCGATGGATCCGGAACTGCGCGCCGCCATCGGGCGGATCGCCCGGGTTCCCCAGCTCCTGGTCGCCTGCGACTACGACGGCACGCTGGCACCGATCGTGGAGGACCCGAGCAAGGCCGTACCGCTGCCGGAGTCGGTGGCGGCGGTCCGGGCCCTGGCGGCCCTGCCGCAGACCACAGTGGCTGTCGTCTCCGGCCGCGCGCTGCGGGACCTGGCCGCGCTCTCCCGGCTACCCAGCGAGGTGCACCTGGTCGGCAGCCACGGCTCCGAGTTCGACATCGGCTTCGTCGAGCGGCTCTCCCCTGAGCTGATCGCGGTACGCACCCGGCTGCGGGACGTCCTGCGGGACATCGCCGCGGCCCACCCCGGCGTCCGCCTGGAACGCAAGCCGGCAAGTGTCGCCGTACACACCCGGGGAGTGGATCCCCAGGTCGCCGCCGCCGCCATCGACGCGGTCCGCAGTGGCCCCGCGACCTGGCCGGACGTCACAGTCACCCAGGGCAAGGAGGTCATCGAGCTCTCCGTCGTGGCCACCCACAAGGGCACCGCCGTCGACCAGCTGCGCACCCAGCTCTCGGCCAGCGCGGTGCTCTTCATCGGCGACGACGTGACCGACGAGAACGCCTTCGCCAACCTGCACGGCCCGGACGTCGGCATCAAGATCGGCCCGGGCGAGACCAAGGCCGGTCACCGGGTGGCCGAACCGATCGAGGCCGCCCGCGCCCTCGGACTGTTGCTGGAGACCCGGCGGCACTGGCTGTTCGGCGAACGGGCGGTGCCGATCGAGCGGCACTCGATGCTCGCCAACGGCCGCACGGTCGCGCTGCTCACGCCGGACGCCAAGGTGAGCTGGCTGTGCAACCCCAAGCCCGACTCCGCGGCGATCTTCGCCGATCTGGTCGGTGGCAGCCCGGCCGGTCACTTCAGTGTCGCGCCCGAACGGGGCGGCATCCCGCTGGGCCAGCGCTACCGGTCGGGCACCATGACCGTGGAGACCCGCTGGTCCGGTCTCACCGTCACCGACTGGCTGGACAAGCCGGACCCCCGGGCCACGCCGGACGGCCCGGCGATCATCTCGGGCGACTCGACCCTGGTCCGGGTACTGACCGGCACCGGTCGGGTTCGCCTCGAATTCGCGCCCCGACCGGAGTTCGCACAGGTAGCCGTGCAGCTCCAGCCGCTCGGCGACGGCCTGCTGGTGCTCGGCTCCAACGAACCGATCGCGCTCTACTCCCCCGGCGTGCAGTGGGAGGTCGGCAACGACGGCGGGTACGAGACCGCGAAGGCGGTGGTGGACCTCGCCGCGCTCGGCGGCCAGGTGGTGCTGGAGCTGCGGTTCGGCACGCACAGCCTGGAACACCACCGGCTGCCCATCCACGAACGGCAGGCCGCGGCGGAGCGCCCGTGGAAGGACTGGGTGGCCTCGCTGCGGCTGCCGACCACCGCCCGGGACCTGGTCGCCCGCAGCGCACTGACCCTGCGCGGTCTCTGCCACGAGGCCACCGGCTCGATCCTGGCGGCGGCGACCACGTCGCTGCCCGAGGAACTGGGCGGAGTCCGCAACTGGGACTACCGCTACTGCTGGCTACGCGATGCCGCGATGACCGCCCGCGCCCTCGTCGACCTGGGCTCGATCGCCGAGGCTGAGGCGTTCCTGCGCTGGGTGGACGGCTGTGTGGAGCGCACCGGCGGGCACCCCGAACGGCTGCACCCGCTCTACACCGTGGACGGTTACGAACTGGGTGCCGAGGCGGTCATCGACACCCTGCCCGGCTACGCGGGATCCCGCCCGGTACGCGTCGGCAACCTCGCCAACCACCAGCTCCAGCTCGACGTCTTCGGCCCGATCGCCGACCTGATCGCCGCCACCGCCGACGTACGCGGCTCGGTACGCGCCGAGGAGTGGCGGGTGCTGGAGAACATGGTCGAGGCGGTCCGCCGCCGCTGGCACGAGCCGGATCACGGCATCTGGGAAGCCCGTCTGCCACCCCGGCACCACGTCTTCTCCAAGGTGATGTGCTGGATGACAGTCGACCGGGCGCTGCACGTGATGCGCCAGCACGGCGGCGAGGACCGGCCGGAATGGGTGGAGCTACGCGACCGGATCGGCGCCAACGTGCTGGAGTACGGCTGGCACGAGCACGCCGAGGCGTACAGCGTCGCGTACGGCGACGAGGACATGGACGCCTCGTCGCTGTGGATCGGCATCTCCGGGTTGCTGGCCGGTGACGACCCCCGCTTCCTCTCCACCGTGCTCAAGATCGAGGCGGATCTGCGCAGCGGCCCGGTCGTCTACCGCTACCACTGGGACGACGGCCTGCCCGGCCGCGAGGGCGGCTTCCACATCTGCACGGCATGGCTGATCGAGGCGTACCTGCGCACCGGCCGGCGGACCGACGCCGAGGAACTGTTCATGCAGATGATCGACACGGCGGGTCCGACCGGGTTGCTGCCCGAGCAGTACGACCCGCTGGCCGAGCGCGGGCTGGGCAACCACCCGCAGGCGTACAGCCACCTCGGAGTGATCCGCTGCGCACTGCTGCTGGACAACATGCTCAAGCAGTAACGAACCCCCACCCCACGCCCCTGTTGATCATGAGGTTAGCGGCGTATTTGATCTCTAGTGCTGCCGCTAACCTCATGGTCAACTGCGTGTGGGTGTTGGTGGGGGTGTGGCCCGGCACCGCACCGATGTGCCGCCTGTCCGGTTCCGTGGGCATCCGGGGCGATCTTGGTACGGTTTTGCCCTTGGGTGGGCGGTTTCGGACCAAGATTGCCTGGGCGGTCGGGGCTTGGGGTGGAATGGGTGGTGGGTCGGGGGCGTTGGACATGGCTGAACGACCCAGGTAGACGGCCTGCCGCAGGGGTGGGCCGGGTGGTCCGGGAATGATGGCGGGCCGGCGGTCGTTGGACATCCCTGAACGACCGACGAGGACCGCCTGTCGCGGTGGGTGCATGGCCCCGGGAATGATCCGGGCCGGTCGGTCGTTGTGCATGGTCCCGGCGGCGTGAAGTGGCGATACGGCCCCGCGTGCCGGAGGACTTCTCTTTTCCCCCTTTGTTTTGTTGAGCGCCTGTCGGTGCTTGCGTGCGCCTGACCGATCCCCCTCGGTGTGGGTGTGCGTCGACCCCCGAATTGGAGCTTTGCCATGAACTCGATGCTGCGGAAGAACTCGATGCTGCGGAAGAGTGTGCTGGGTGTTGCGGGTCTGGCTTTCACCGGTGGCCTGTTCGCTGGTCCGGTGGCCGCGCACGCCGATGTCACCCCGGTCCAGACGACCCCGGTCGCGGCGGTGCAGGCGGACAAGCCGGACATGGGCAAGTTGCTGCCGCATGGCACCCCCAGGAACCAGTCGACGATCGAGCTGAACGATGAGCAGGTCGGCAATGTGAAGGCGATCATCGCGGCGACGAAGAAGGCCGGTATGGACGAGCGGGCCGCCGTGGTGTCGATCGCGACGGCGTTGCAGGAGTCGAAGTTGGAGAACCTGGGTCACCTGGGTGACCGCAACGACCACGACTCGCAGGGCCTGTTCCAGCAGCGCCCGTCCAGCGGCTGGGGCACGGTGGAGCAGATCACCGACCCCGAGTACTCCACCCTGGCCTTCCTCAAGGGCCTCAAGCAGGTCGACGGGTGGCAGGACATGCCCCTCACTGAGGCCGCGCAGACCGTGCAGGTGTCGGCCTACCCCGACCACTACGCCCAGTGGGAACAGCAGGCCGCCGACCTGGTAGCCCAGCACTGGACCAGCTGACCCATGACCTGAACCAAGGGAACACAACCGAAGACATTCCTCCACAGGGGGAACAAGCCGCTGGCCGGCACCCGATCCCAGGGTGCCGGCCAGCGGCGCATCTCCCGCAGACAGCGGACAGCAGACGTCCAGCCCGACCAGTAAGCAGCCCAACCCGACCGGCACAAGACAACAACCCCGCAGACAAACCGGCCACGGCACCAACACACCAAGACGGCAAGACGGCAAGACGGCAAGACGGCAAGACGGCAAGACGGCAAGATGACAAGGCGGCAAGGCGGCAAGGCGGCAAGGCGACAGAACAAGACGGCAGGGCGACAGAAACAGCAGCCCAGACCCCACCCGGGGCTGGCCACCGCCCGCACAGGGACCGACCAGGTCAGGCTGGGGGCGACCGTGCCCGGCGCAGGGATCAAGCCTGACCGCCCGAAGCCGGGCACGGTCGCCCCCAGCCCCCACCGCAACCACCCACGAAGCCAGGCACAGCCGCCCAACCGCAACCACCCACGAAGCCAGGCACAGCCGCCCCAGCCCCAACCGCAACCACCCCGAACCGGAAGGATCGTCCCCGGTCCAAACGCAAGCCGATCAGGAGTCGGACAGCTCAGCCGGATCCAGAGCCGCGACGACGTCGCCGATGACGACTACCGCCGGTGGGCGCAGCCCTTCGGCGGCCACCGCGTCGGCCACCTCGCCGAGGGTCGAGCGAAGGACCCGCTCACCGCCGGTGGTCGCCTCCTGGATCACGGCAGCCGGCGTTCCGGCCGTCCGCCCGTGCGCCAGCAGCGTGCTGGTGATCGCCGGCAGGTTCTTGAGGCCCATCAGGATCACAAGCGTGCCGCGCAGGCCGGCCAGCGCGTCCCAGCGGACAAGTGAGTCCGGCGAATCCGGTGCGACGTGCCCGGACACCACTGTGAACTCGTGCGCCACCGCCCTGTGGGTGACCGGGATGCCGGCCGCCGCCGGGGCGGCGATCGAACTGGTCACGCCCGGCACCACGGTGACCGGTACACCGGCCGCCGCGCAGGCGAGCAGTTCCTCGCCGCCCCGGCCGAAGACGTACGGGTCGCCGCCCTTGAGCCGGACCACGAAGGCTCCCGCCAATGCCCGGTCCACCAGGATCCGATTGATCTCCTCCTGCGTCCGGGACGGGCCGTAGGGGATCTTGGAGGCGTCAACCAGTTCCACTCCGGTGCGCAGCTCGTCCAGGAGCAGTCCGGGCACCAGCCGGTCGGCGACGACCACGTCGGCCTCGCTGAGCAGTCGCCAGCCCTTCAGGGTGATCAGCTCCGGGTCGCCGGGTCCGGAACCGACCAGGAAGACCTGGCCGGTGCCGCCGGGTGCGGAGTTCAGCGGTGCCTGGGCGTCCGGCCCGGTCAACAGGGTGCCCGTCCTGGCTTGCAGGAAAGTGCGGATGGCGTCGCGGACGCTCACCGCGCGGCGGGGGTCGCCGCCGCCGTGCACCGCCACCGTGACCGGACCGTACCGGGTCACCGCCGGGGTCCAGGCCGTCGCCGCGTTCCGGTCGTCGGCGCGTACGCAGAAGATCCGACGGGCCGCGGCGGCGGCGCTGATCTCGGCCGCCGCGGCCGGGTCGTCGATGGCGACCTGCACCAGCCAGGCGCCGTCAAGATCGTCGGGGGCGAACCGGCGCGGTACCCAGCGCAGTCGCCCGGCGTCGACGTGCGCCCGCAGCGCCGGGGTGAGATCCGGTGCCACCAGCAGGACGTCCGCGCCCGCGTCCAGCAGGGCCGGGACGCGCCGCGTGGCGACTGTTCCCCCACCGACCACGACCACGCGGAGGCCGGCCAGCCGAAGCCCGAGGGGGTACGCGTTGGCGCTCACGCCGCCGCCTCGCTTCGCTCACCGGCAGCGCGAGACGCCGCACTGCTGAACCCAATGGCTCGCTCGCTCCGCTCACTCACGCCGCCGCCTCGCTTCGCTCACCGGCAGCGCGAGACGCCCCACTGCTGAACCCAATGGCCCGCTCGCTCACTTCTCGGCCACCCCGGCGGAGTCGAAGGTGGCCACCTCGTGCAGCACCCGGACCGCGCCGGTGACCACCGGTAGGGCCAGCAGCGCGCCGGTGCCCTCACCGAGCCGCAGGCCGAGGTCGATCAGGGGGGTGAGGCCCAGTTGGCGCAGCGCGACAGTGGCGCCGGGCTCGACGGAGCGATGGCCGGCGACCATTGCCGCCACGGCGTCCGGGGCGAAGGCCGCCGCGGCGAGCGCGGCGGAGACCGCGATAACCCCGTCCAGCAGCACCGGTACGCGGCGCGCGGCGGCACCGAGCACGAACCCGGTGAGCGCGGCGTGTTCCAGCCCACCGACGGCGGCCAGCACGCCGAGCGGGTCCGTGGGGTCGGGGTTGTGGCGGCGCAGCGCGGCCCGCACCACCTCGATCTTGTGCTGGTAGGTGGGGTCGTCGACGCCGGTGCCCCGGCCGGTGGTCTCGGCGGCGTCCACACCGGTGAAGGCTGCGATGAGCGCGGCGGCCGGGGTGGTGTTGGCGATCCCCATGTCACCGGTGAGCAGAATGCCGGCCCCGGCGTCGACAAGCTCGTCGGCGATGGTGATGCCGACCTCGACCGCCGCCCGCGCCTCGTCCCGGGTCATCGCCGCGGTGACGGTCATGTCCCGGGTACCGCGTCGAACCGACGCGTCGACCAGCCGGGGTACGGCGGATCCGGCCGCGCGGTCGAATGGACCGGCACCGGCCGCGCCGTCGAGAGGGCCCGCACCGTCCGGGTCGTCGACGCTGGCCGCGCCCGGTTGATCAGGTACCGGCAGCGGGCCGGCCACGCCGACGTCGATCACCGTCACCGAGGCACCCGCCTGTCGGGCGAAGGCGTTGACCACCGCCCCACCGGCAAGGAAGTTGCCGACCATCTGCCCGGTGACCTCCTGCGGCCAGGGACTGACCCGCTGGGCGTGTACGCCGTGGTCGCCGGCGAAGATCGCCACCGCCGCCGGGGCGGGCACCGGTGGCGGGCAGCTGCCGGCCAGACCGGCGAGGCGTACGGACAGGTCCTCCAGGGCACCGAGCGAGCCGGCCGGCTTGGTCAGGCGCGCCTGCAACTGCCGCGCGGCGGTCATCGCCGGCTCGTCGGGCGGGCCGACGGCCGCGATGGTGTCTTCCAGCATCATGCCTCCATGATCTCGGCCAGCACCTCGATGAACGCGTCGGTGGTCAACCGGTCCCGAACTGCGATCCGCAGCCAGTCGGAGCCGAGCCCCGGAAACGTGTCGCCCCGGCGTACCGCCCAGCCGCGCCCTCGCAGGAGGTCCCGGAGCCGGTCGGCACCGGTGATCCGCACCAGCACGAAGGCGCTGGCCGGTCGGCCGGCCACGCGTACCCCGGGCAGGGCCGACAGCCGCGCGACCAGGTGATCGCGGTCGGCCGCGAGTTGCGCGGCGATGGCGCGTTCGGCCCGGGCCGCCTCGGGGCCGGCGCAGGCCGCGGCGGCGGCCAGGGCCGGGGTGGAAACCGCCCAGAGCGGCTGTACGGCGGCCAACCGGCGCAGCAGGGCGGCTTCTCCGAGCAGGTAGCCGATCCGCAGCCCGGCCAGCCCCACGTCTTGGTGAGGCTGCGGACGACCACCAGGCCGGGCAGGTCCCGGCGGGCGGCAAGTGACTCGGGCTCACCGGGTACGCCGGGCGTGGCGGTGGTGTCCGCGAACGCCTCGTCGATCACGAGCACCCGACCGGGGCGGGCCAGGGCGGCGAGGTTGACGGCCGGGTGCAGCACGGATGTCGGGTTCGTCGGATTGCCGATCATGACCAGGTCGGCGTCGGCGGGTATCCGGTCCGGGTGGAGCCGGAAGCCGTCCGACGCGTCGAGCAGCACCCGTTCCACTGTGTGTCCGGCGGCCCGCAGCGCGGCTTCCGGTTCGGTGAACTGCGGGTGCACCACCACCGGCCGTCGCAGCCCGCGCAGCGCCTGGGCGAGCAGCACGAAGCCCTCGGCGGCACCGGCGGTGAGCAGCACCTCCTCCGGTGGCCGGCGGTGCCGGGCGGCGACCGCGGCGCGAGCCGGGCGTGGGTCCGGGTACGCGGCGAGGTCGGCGAGCGAGGCCGTGATCGGCTCGGCCAGCCAGGGCGGCAGCGGTGCGCGCCGCACGTTGACGGCGAGGTCGACCAGGTCCGCCGCGACCTCGGCGTCACCGTGGTGGGTGAGGTCCGGCTCGGCCGGTGACGCGCCGGACGTCGTGGTCGGCTGGCCATGCATGACCGCGATCCTGCCGGGAAGGCGGCGCTCGGGACAGCAACCCGGAGGGTGGGCCGCATCACCACCGATCACTTCATGAGTATTTCTCATGGATGAATCGGAAATGTCATAACTTGGCGGTGTGAGCAATCGACCCCTTGCTGCCGCTGGTCGTCTCGTCCCTCTTCTCCGTGCCGGGCTGATCGCCGGCATCGTCGTCGCCGCCGCCGCGTACCCGGCCGTCGCGGTGACCGGAATCGGTGCCAAGGCCACCGCGCACGCCGTGGAGAGCAAGACCCGCCTGCTGACCACCGCCCTGCCCGCCGAGACCTCCTACCTGTACGCGCCCGACGGCAAGACCGTGCTGACCATGTTCTTCGAGGAGTACCGGCAGTACACCAAGCTGTCGGACATCTCGCCAAACATGCAGCAGGCCATCGTGGCCGCCGAGGACAACCGCTTCTACCAGCATCACGGCGTCGACCCGAAGGGCGTCGCCCGCGCCTTCGTGGCGAACGCCCGCTCCAGCGGAGTCTCCCAGGGCGCCTCCACGCTCACCATGCAGTACGTGCGGATGGCGCTGCGGGACAGCGCCACCAACCCGAGAGAGGTGCAGGAGGCCACCGCGCAGACCCCGACGCGCAAGGTCAAGGAGATGCGCATGGCTGTCGACCTGGAGAAGGAGTTGAGCAAGGAGGAGATTCTGGAGCGGTACCTCAACTCGGCGTACTTCGGGCACCGCGCGTACGGCATCTACGCCGCCAGCGAGATCTTCTTCTCGAAGACCCCGAAGGAGCTGACCGCCGTCGAGGCGGCCACCCTCGCCGGGCTGGTCAAGTCACCCTCCCAGTACGACCCGGCCAGCTCCGACCAGAAGGACGCCACCGCGCGGCGCAACTACGTGCTCGACAACATGGCCCGGCTCGGCTACCTCTCGCCGGACTCGGCCCAGGCGGCGAAGGGTCAACCGATCCGGCTCCGACTGACCTACCCACCCAACGACTGCGCCTCGGTGCCCGAGAAGTGGAACAGTTGGGGTTTCCTCTGCGACTACCTGAAGAACTGGTGGAGCGCCCAGCCGGCATTCGGGAAGAACCCGCTCCAGCGGTTGGACAAGCTACGCCGGGGCGGATACCGGATCGTGCTGAGCATGGACCCGAAGATCCAGACAGCGGCGGAGAAGAACGTCGGCACCCAGGGAAACACCGGCAGCCCGTTCGCCAACGGCATCGTGGTCTCCGAACCCGGCACCGGGCGGGTCAAGGCGATGGCGGTGAATCGCACGTACTCGCTGAACCTGAACGAGAACCCGCTCAGCTCCAATCCCGAGGCCGGACCTGACGTGAAGGCCAACTACCCGAACACGGTGGCTCCCCTGATGGGCGGCGGCGACCTGCCCGGCTACCAGGCCGGCTCGACGTTCAAGATGTTTCCCATGCTGGCCGCTCTGGACGCCGGCATGACGCTGAACACCAGCTTCAACGCGCCGCACAGCTACCGATCCGAGATCTACGACGGATGGCAACCCTCAAACGCCAGTGGCGCGATGAGCGGCATGCAGACCATGTGGTCCGGTTTCGGCAAGTCGGTGAACACCTACTTCGTCTGGCTGGAGGAGCAGGTGGGTGCGGAACGGGCCGTCCGGCTGGCCGAGCAGCTGGGGCTACGCTGGCGCACCGACGTGGACCGGGAGCACGCCTCCCCGGCGAAGGCCAACAAGTGGGGCGCCTTCACCCTTGGTGTCTCTGACGCCACGCCGCTGGAGATGGCCAACGCCTACGCCGCGGTCGCCGCCGACGGGCGCTACTGCGAGGCGCTGCCGGTGAACGCCATCTACAACCGCGACGGCACCCCGGCCACGTACACCACCCCGGGTGGCATCGAACGGGAGGTCGCCAAGCCGCGCTGCCGTCAGGTGGTGAGTGCTGACGCGGCACGCGCGGCCACCGACGCCGCCCGCTGCCCCACCGGCGACACCCCGGCCAAGGGCAGCTGCGGCGGCTGGTCCACGGCGGACAGCGTGCGCGGCACGGTGGGCCGCCCGGTCGCCGGCAAGACCGGTACCACGGACAGCACCCGTTCGGCCTGGTTCGTCGGCTACACGCCGGAACTGGCGGCCGCCAGTTTCATCTCCGACCCCGACAATCCGTTCAACGCGGTCGGTGACGGCCAGTCGCAGATCCCGATCGCGGCGGTGTCGAACACCCTCCGCGATGCGCTGAAGGGCAAACCCGTCCGGGACTTCGTCCCACCATCGGACCGGATCGTCGGTTGACGATCAGGCCGGCGGCCCGCCGGCCGGCCCGGACGCCACCACACCGGCCGGGTCGCCCGGGTCGACACCCACCTGCACGGCCGGGCCACCGCCGCCCGCCCCGGCCGGGACCGTGGCCGCCTCGGCCGCAGCGGCGGCCACCAGTCGGGTCGCGATCCGCGGGTACGCCGCCCAGTGCGGGACGAGCTGAGAGGCGTGCACACCCCGCCAGATGAACCCCTCCGGGGTGCCACCCGGCCAACTCCACGCCGGCCGCTGCCCGCCCCGGGGCGTGAGGACGGCCCGGTGCTCCTTGTGCCCGGTCACCACCTCGCCCCGGACGGCCACCACACTGTCGCCCTGCGCGGTCGCCTCCCGGTAGCCGACCACCAGCCCGTCCCGGAGACTGCCGATCGCGTCGATCACCCCGCACATCGGCAGCCCGTCCAGCTCCCGGGCCAGCCAGAGCAGGCCGGCCCCCTCGGCGATCACCGGCTGGCCGGTGCGGGCCAGTTCGGCGACGGCGATGCAGAGCCGCCGGTTGGCCGAGAGCTGCTCCGCGTACGACTCGGGCAGAGCGCCGCCGACCACCAGCGCCCGGGTGCCGGCTGGCAGCACCTCGTCGGTGAACGGGTTGAGCGGCACCACCTCCGCGCCGGCGGCACGCAGCAGTTCGGCGGTTTCGGCGTGGCTGAAGCTGCCGCCCGGTCCACCCACAAGCGCCACGACCGGGCGGGCGGCACCGGCCGGCACCGGCGCGGCCCCCTCGGCGGCCCCCAGTGGCGACCACGGCTGCACTCCCAGCGCCGGCGCCGAGCGGGCCAGTCCGAGCAGCCGCTCCAGGTCGACGGTGGCGGTCACCGCCTCACCCAGCCGCCGGACCGCCCGGGTGGCCTCGCCGGCGCCTTCGACCACCGGCACCACCCCGTGCCGCCGCGAGGGCAGCACCGAGGGCAGATCCTGACGGCGCAGCGCGCCGTAGACCGGGATGCCGATGTCGTCGAGCGCCTCGCGCAGCAGCGCCTCGTGCCGGGCCGAGGCGACCCGGTTGAGGATCACCCCACCGATCCACAACTGTTCGTCGTACGCCCGGAAGCCGTGCACCAGGGCGGCCACCGACTGGCCCATCGCGGCGACGTCGACCACCAGCACCACCGGGCTGCGCAGCGCGGTGGCCACCGCGGCGGTGGACTCGGTCTCACTGCGTCCGGTCAGGCTGTCGTACAGGCCCATGCTGCCCTGCACCACGGCCAGGTCCGTGCCGTCCGCGCCGTGCAGCAGCAGCGGGGCGACGCGTTCGGCGCCCACCAGGCGCGGATCCAGGGTGCGTCCCGGCCGACCGCCGGCCAGCCCGAGGTACGCCGCGTCCACCTGATCCGGCCCGATCTTGAAGCCGGCCACGTTCAGTCCCCGGTCGGCGAACGCGGCGAGCAGGCCGATAGCCAGTGCGTTCTTGCCGTGTCCGGAGGAGGGGGCACTGAGCACCAGACGCGGCACGACGGTCATCATCGACTCCTCGCCAGCGGTCGGCGTGCCGACCGTCGGCGCGCTCCGCCCGCGTGACGATAGCTGAACCGGGCGCTCCGCAGGCACCCCTGCGCCACCCGTCCAGGCCAGGTCAGGCGGCTCCGTGGCGGACCGCCCCGACGTCGGTACGCTCCGCCACCGCCGGGCGACAGTCGGCCGCCTCCGGCAGGGGCCACTGCCTGCGGCAGTCGAGGGGCGGTCAGGGCGCGCCGGTGCGGTGGTGGCTCGGCGAAGTGGCGGCGGTCACACGGGTAATCTCGTGGCGTGTACCGGTTCCTGCTGACGCCGCGCTGGCTGGGCCTTCTCGTGCTGGCCCTGGCCGCCGCCACGGTGATGGTGCTGCTCGGCAACTGGCAGCTGGACCGCTACCACGGCCGCACCGCGATCAACGAGCGCATCGACGCCGGCCTGCGGATGGACCCGGTACCGCTGCGGGAGGCGCTGCCCGCGCCGACCGGTGGCCCGGGCACCGTCGGCCCGCCACCGGCGCAGGAGCGGACCTTCACCCGGGTCACCGTGACCGGCCGCTACGACACCGACAACATCGTCCTGGTGCGGGGCCGCACCGTCGACAGCCGGGTCGGCTTCGAGGTGGTCACCCCGCTGGTGCTGGCCGACGGCACCGCCGTCCTGGTGGACCGGGGCTGGATCCCACCGGCCCCCGGCGGGGCGCTGGCCCAGCCGGACGTGCCACCGGCGCCGGCAGGTGAGGTGACGGTCGAGGGTCGGGTGCACGCGAGCGAGAGCGGCGACGCGAAGGTGTCCCGACGCGAGGGACGGGTGGAGAGCCGCCGGGTCTCCGTCCCCCAGCTCGCCGGCGAGCTGCCGTACCCGGTGCACGGCGCGTACCTGCTCCTCGACGAACAGACGCCGGCGGCCGACCCGACGTTCCGGGCGGTGTCGATCGGCCACGCCAACAACTGGCAGAACCTCGGCTACGTCGTCCAGTGGTGGATCTTCGCGGCGATGACGGTGGTCGGCTACGGCTGGGTCGCCCGCCGCGAGGCCCGCCGGATCGCCGGGGTGGTCGACGAGCGCCCCCGGGACCGGGCCGCCGACTCCGGTACGCCGGCCACCAGCTGACCGTTCACCCGGGCGGACGGCCCACGTGTATCGCGCGGACCGCGTCGATGGTGTCCGCCTCGGCTGCGGTCTTGTCGTCCCGGTAGCGGACCACCCGGGCGAATCGCAGCGCGACCCCGCCGGGATAACGCGAACTGGTCTGCACACCGTCGAAGGCGATCTCCACGACCTGCTCGGGCCGGACCCGGACGACCCAGTCCCCGCGATCCACCGCGAGGCCGAGGAAGCGCTCGGTCTGCCAGCGCAGCAACTCGTCGGTGAGCCCCTTGAAGGTCTTGCCGAGCATCACGAACTCACCGGTGCCCGGGTCACGGGCACCCAGGTGCAGGTTCGACAACCATCCGGTACGCCGGCCGCTGCCCCACTCGACGGCGAGCACCACCAGGTCGAGGGTGTGCCGGGGCTTCACCTTGACCCAGGCCGCGCCGCGCCGACCGGCGTCGTAGGGCGCGTCGGGCGCCTTGACCACCACGCCTTCCTGGCCCGCGTCGAGCGCGGCGGCGAACGCCTCGCCGGCCCGCTCCGGGTCGTCCACCTCCATCCGCCCGACCAGCAGCGACGCGTCGGCAGCGCCGCGCAGCGCCGCCCAGCGTTCCCGACCCGGCAGGTCGATCAGATCGACCCCGTCGAGGTGGAGCAGGTCGAAGAAGTACGGCGTGAGCACCGTCTCCCCGGTGCGCTCGGCGGCGGCGCGCACCGCCGGCGCGACAGGTGCCCCGGCAGCGGAGCCGGCCCGGCGGGCGGCGGCACTTGACGTCTGCTGGAACGGCAGCGGCCGGCCGGTGGCGTCCAGCCCGATGGCCTCCCCGTCCAGGACGATCTCCCGCGCGGGCAGACTCCGCACGGCGGCGACCACCTCGGGCACCCGGGCGGTGATCTCGTCGAGGCTGCGGGAGAACACGGCGATGTCGGCACCACTGCGGTGCACCTGGATGCGGATGCCGTCGAGCTTCACGTCGACCACCGCCGGCACACCTGTGGCGGCGAGCGCCTCGTCGACAGTGGACGCGCTCTGCGCCAGCATCGGCGCGAGGGGCCGGCCCACCCGCAGCCCGAACTCGGCGAGCGCGGCGGCCCCGCCGCCCAGGGCGGCCACCGCCACCGCCCGCAGGTCTCCCGCGAGCAGCAACGCCCGGCGTACCACGGCGACGGAGACCCCGGCAGCCCGGGCGACCGCGTCGGCGAGCAGCCCGGCCTGGGCGCCGTGCCGCAGCTCGCCGAGGAACAAACCGGTCAGCAGACGCTGCTCGTCGGCGGTGGCGGCGGCGTAGAGCGCGTGCAGCAGCGCCCGACGGCGAGCCTGCGAGCCTGCGCCGTGCACGGCCGCGATCTCGTCGATCGCGGCGTCGACAGCCGACACGGTGAGCGTCGGAACGGTCGCCGGCGGGGGCAGGTCACGCAGGCTGGCCCAGCCGATGCCGGTCTGCCGCTGGCGCAGCTCACCGGCGAGCCAGCCGGAGCCCGCCGCCACCTCGGGCGGATCGAGCCGCCGCAGCGCGTCGGCGAGCAGCTCCACCTTGGCCCGGCGACCACTGGTGGCGCCGACGGCCGCGGAGGTGGCAGCCAGGTCAAGGAAGCGCACGACCTCATCCTGCCAGCCACCACCGACAACCGGCGCTACGTCAGACCGGGACCGGTTCCTCGATCCGCAGCCCACGGGCCCGCACGCCGTCGGCGATCCGGGACAGCGACGCGTCCAGGGCGACCAGGGCGGCGGACAGCTCGCCGAGCTGTTCCTTGAGCGTGTCGTCGGGCCACGCGGAGACGTCGACGTCCCCCAGAGCGATCACGGCGGCCTCCAGGCGGGCCAGAACCTCGTTCGTACGCATGTTCGAGAGGCTACAACAGCCCTGCGTCCGACACACCGGAAACGGCCACTGTAGGCACGAAGTTACGGTTTCACCCGCGACCCGCCTCAGCCACCCTGGCCAGCAGCAACGCCTCGGCGAGGCAGACCCGGGCGAACTCGCCGAGGTGCAGGCTCTCGTTCGGCCCGTGCGCCCGGGCGTGCGGGTCCTCCACCCCGGTCACCAGGATCGCCGCCTGCGGGAACATCTCCTGGAAGGTCGCGATGAACGGAATGGAGCCGCCGACGCCGATCTCGACCGCGTCGGTGCCGTCCCACGCGGCGCGGAAGGCCGCCCGGGCCGCGTCGAACATCGGGCCGCTGGCGTCGATCACGCAGGGGGCACCGTCGTGTTCGAAGGTGACCTCGACCTGGGCCCCCCAGGGCGCGTTCTTCTCCAGGTGGGCGCGGACGGCCTCGTACGCCTGCTTCGGTTCGTCGCCCGGCGCCAGCCGTACGCTCAGTTTGGCCTTGGCCGCCGGGACCAGCGCGTTCGGTGCCTCGCCGGTGGCCGGGGCGTCGATGCCGAGCACCGCGAGCGCCGGCTTGGTCCACAGCCGGTCGGTGATCCGGCCGGTGCCGAACAGCCGCACGCCGTCGGCCAGCCCGGCCTCGGCCCGGAACCGGTCCTCGGGGTAGTCGACGCGGGCCGCTTCCCGGCCGACCAACCCCGCCACCGCGACGTTCCCGGCATCGTCGTGCAGGGTGGCGAGCAGCCGGACCAGGGTGGTGAGCGCGTCCGGGACGGCACCGCCGAACATGCCGCTGTGCACCGCGTGGTCCAGCGTGCGCACCTCGACGAAGCAGTTGACGATGCCGCGCAACGACGTGGTCAGCGCCGGTACGCCGACATCCCAGTTGGTCGAGTCGGCGATCACGATGACGTCGGCGGCGAGCTTGTCCCGGTGCTCGGCGAGCAGACGCTCCAGGGAGTCGGAACCGTACTCCTCCTCCCCCTCGACGAACACCACCACTCCGACCGGCAGCCGGTCACCGAACGCGCGCAGCGCCGCGACGTGCGCCATGATGCCGGCCTTGTCGTCGGCGGCACCTCGCCCGTACAGCCGGCCGTCCCGCTCCACCGGCTCGAACGGGTCGGACTCCCACAACGTCGGATCGCCGATCGGCTGCACGTCGTGGTGGGCGTAGAGCATGACTGTCGGCGCACCGGGCGGCGCCGGCTTCCGGCCGATGACCGCGGGCTGACCACCGGCCCGGGCCACCTCCACGTCCAGACCGCAGCCGCGCAGCAACTCGGCCACCGCCTCGGCGGATCGCTCCAGGTGCGAGTGGTCGAAGCCGTCGAAGGCGATGCCGGGAATGCGGACGAGACGCTCCAGGTCGGCGCGGACGCCGGGCAGTTCCCGCGCCACGGCCTCCCGCAGGTCCGACTCGGTCATGATCGGTGTGGTCATGACCGGCATCGTATGCCGGCCTTACCGGACGGCGCGGGCGGCGTCGCCAACCGCTATCCGGCAGTAGTAGCGCTCGGCGACGTGCGGTAGGGCGGGTGCGCCGTCGACGACCAGGTCGGCGCGGGCCTCCGTGCCGTCGGCGGCGAAGTGGGCGCGTTCGGTGACGTGCCAGCGGCGCAGTTCCGGAAGTATCGCCGGACCGTCGCGGGCCACCGCCCGGGTCAGCCGCAACTGCTGCGGTGCGGTGACGAAGACCGCCAGGGTCAGGTCCGTCGCGACGGCGGCCCGGGCCGCGCTGACCCCTTCCACGATCAGCACCGGCGCGACCGGAACCGGCACCAGGGCGGGTAGGAAGCGCCGACGCACCCAGCTGTACCGCCGGTAGGCACCGGGCTGCCCGGCGCGTACCGGCGCCAGCACCTGCTCCTCCAGCCGGTCCCAGAAGCTGAGCTGGTCGTCCCAGCCGTCGAGCAGGTCGTCGGTGTGCACCACAGCTGGCCGAGCGACGTCGGGCAGCTGAGCCGCGAGGGCGTCGGCCAGGCGCGCCGCGAAAACCGTCTTGCCGGCACCGCTGGGCCCGTCGACGGCCACCAACCGGGTTGGCCCCAGCCGGCCCGCCTCGGCCAGCACTCGTCGGGCCAGCCCGGCGTACGCCTCGAAGACCACCACCACGGGCACCGACGTTACCGATCGGGTTGTCCCCGGCCACTTCGGACCGCAGGGCCCACCGCCGGGCGGCATGATCGTGGCGTGTCCCATTCCGTGATGAGTCCCGGTGTCGAGGCGTTGCTGGAACAGGCCCGCGCGGGCATGACCCGGTTGACCCCGCAGGAGACGGTGCAGGCCGCGACCCGGGGAGCGCTCGTGATCGACACGCGCACCGACGCACAGCGTCGGGAACAGGGCGACCTGCCCGGCGTCATCGTGATCGACCGGACGGTGCTGGAGTGGCGGCTCGACCCGGCCAGTGACTGGCGGATTCCCGAGGCGACCGGCTACGACCTGGAGATCGTCGTGGTGTGCCGTCAGGGTTACAGCTCCAGCCTCGCCGCCGCGAGCCTGCGCGCCCTCGGCCTGCACCGGGCCACCGACATGATCGGCGGGGTCGAGGCGTGGCGATCGGCCGGCCTGCCCTTCTCCGACCAGGCCGCCGACGTCCGCCCCTGACTCAGTCCGCCATCAGGTCCAGGGTTTGCCTGGCATACTCCATCGCCAACTCCTCGGTCTGGGCATCGTCCGGCACCTGCGGCGCGATGAAGTTGAGGTGCACGTGGGCCACGGCCGTTCCGGCCATCGCCGCCGCCATCGCCATCCTGGACTTCACCGGCCCGTCGTACGGCTCCGGTGGATCGGTCATCGGGCCGTTGTCCGGTGGGATCGACACCCAGGCTCCGTCACCGACCCCGCTGACCTCCTGGGCGATGCCCTGCGCTCCGGCTGACGGCGGACCGCCCAGCGACTCGCGGGCCTCCGCCGTCGACGCCGCGACCCGCATGGTGATGGTGATCGCGTGGATCGCCAGGGGGTCCCTCGACACCGCGCTGAGTACGCAGCTCTTTCGGTCCGGCCGGTCGGGACGGTCCCGCACCTGCGTTGTCCCGCCGGCCACGTCGAGCAGCGGCTGGTGGTCAAGCTTGGTGCAGAGATCGTCCACGACCCGGTAGGACGCGGCGGGTGACGGGGATGAGCTGCCTGCCGGATCTGCGGTGCCGGCGCAGCCGGCGAGCGCGACCGGAAGCAACAGGGCGAGCCAGCTCCGGCGACGGGTATCGACCATCACGAGATCGTGTCACAGTGGATCAGTTCCTCGGTACCCGCCGGCCTCGCACGCCAGTTCCCGAGGTCAACGTCGTGGGGCGCCGGGTGGGACGAACGGTACGTCGGTCGGGGGCCCCTCTCCGATGAGCCGCCACAGGGCGTCGGTGTCGAGGTGCTCCTCGACCAGGTCACCGAGCAGGTCGAGATTGCGTTCCCGGGCGGCGGCGAAGGACGTGTCCGGCGCGACCTGGAATCCGGTACGCCCGGCGAGGCGGGCCACCCGGGTGAGGAACCAGCGACGGAACTCGTCCGATTCGAACGTTCCGTGCCAGTGGGTGCCGTGCACGACGCCGTGCATCGCGCCCTCGTCGGCACCGTCGGCGTAGCGCAGCAACGGGGTCAGGTGCGGGTCGGCGGTCGAGACGTACCCGTGGTGGATCTCGTAACCGTGGACCGGGACGGCACGGTCGACGCTGCCCACCGCGGGCCGGACGGTCTTGCGCCGGTCGAAGGTGATCTCGATGGGGAGCAGGCCGAGAGCGGGCACGGTGCCCTGCCCGCTCTCCACCGGGTCGTGGATGGCCCGGGCCAGCATCTGGTAGCCGCCGCAGATGCCGAGCACCGGACGGCCCGCCGCGACGTGCGCGGCGACAGCGTCGGCGAGGCCCGTCTCCCGCAGCCAGGCCAGATCGGCCACCGTCGACTTCGAGCCGGGCAGCACCACCAGGTCGGCGGCGGCGAGTTCGGCCGGCTCGACTGTCAACCGCACCCGCACCCCCGGCTCGGTCGCCAGCGCCTCGACGTCCGTGGCGTTGCTGATCCGGGGCAGCCGCAGCACGGCCACGTCGAGCCACTCGGTGCCACGCGGGGCCGCCGGGCGACCGAGCACCCGGCCGTACGCGAGCGAGTCCTCCGCGTCGAGCCACAGGTCCAACGCCCAGGGCAGCACCCCGTACGTCGGGCGACCGGTGAGCTGTCGCAGCATCGTCAGCCCGGGGGCGAGCAGCCCCAGGTCACCCCGGAACTTGTTGACCACGAAGCCGGCGATCAGTGCCTGGTCGGCGGGATCGAGCAGGGCGAGGGTGCCGAACATGGCGGCGAACACGCCACCCCTGTCGATGTCGCCGACCACGATCGCCGGCAGTTGTGCCTGCCGGGCCAGGCCCATGTTCACGTAGTCGCTGTCGCGCAGGTTGATCTCCGCCGGGCTGCCGGCCCCCTCACAGATCACCACGTCGTACTCCGACCGCAACTCGGCCAGGGTCGCGTAGGCGGTCTCGGCGAGCCGGGGACGCAGCGTCCGGAAGGTGTCGGCGGTGATCGTGTCGACGGCCTGGCCGAGCAGCACCACCTGGCTGGCCAGGTCGCTGCCGGGCTTGAGCAGCACCGGGTTGAACCGCAGGTCCGGCGCGAGCCCACAGGCCGCCGCCTGCATCGCCTGCGCCCGACCGATCTCGCCGCCCCGGCCGTCGGGCCCGAGCACCACGGCGGAGTTGTTCGACATGTTCTGCGCCTTGAAGGGCGCCACCTTCACGCCTCGGCGGTGCAGCCACCGGCAGATGCCGGCGGTGAGCACGCTCTTGCCGGCGTCCGAGGTCGTCCCGGCCACCAGCAATCCACCGGTCACCGACGACCCCGCAGCCGGACCGGGCGCAGGCTCCGCAGTGCTCGAAGCGTCGGGAGCGGTCGAATGTCGCCGAGCGGCCGGACGGCCGGGAGCGGTCGAAGGGCCAGCAGCGGTCGGAGCGTGCGGCGGGAAGCGGTGCCGACCAGCCGCCCCGCGGTCAGCGGGTACACCGCCGCGAGACCGAGCGCCGCCAGCCCGACCGCCCGGGAAATCCGGGCGGCCCGGCCCAGGTGCCGCGCCCCGGGACGTGGACCGTCACCGAGGAACGGACGCACCTCCGTGCGGCCGAAGTACACGTTGCGTCCACCCAGCCGTACGCCAAGCGCCCCGGCCATCGCCGCCTCGCACTGGCCGGCGTTGGGGCTGGGATGGTCGTCGCGGTCCCGCCGCCACACCCGCCAGGCCCGTTCCCGGTCGCCCTTGCCGACCGGTGCCAGCGCCACGGTCAGCAGCCCGGTCAGCCGCGCGGGCACCAGGTTGAGCAGGTCGTCCAGGCGGGCAGCCGGCGTACCGAACCGGGCGTAACGGACGTTACGGTGGCCGACCATCGCGTCGAGGGTGTTCGCCGCGCGGTAGCCGAGCAGGCCGGGCAGCCCGGCGACCGCGCCCCAGACCAGTGGAGCGACCACCGCGTCGGAGGTGTTCTCCGCCACCGACTCCACAGTTGCGCGGGCGAGTTCGGGCTCGTCGAGCGTCGACGGATCCCGCCCGCAGAGGTGCCCGAGCCGCTGTCGAGCGGCCGGCAGGTCACCACCGCGCAGTGACCGGCCCATCGTCTTCGCCTCATGGCGCAGGCTGCGCCCGCCCAGCACCGCCCAGGTGCCGGCGGCGACCAGCACGGTGCGGGCCACCGGACGGTGCCGGGTACCGACGGTGGCGGCCACACCCAGCACCACCGGCGCCCCGACGCAGAGCGTGGCGAAGACCCCGCCGGCAAATCGGTCGGGCCGGTAGAGACGACGTTCCAGGGCGGCGGCGGCCCGGCCGAATCCGGCCACCGGGTGGCCCCGGCGAGGGTCACCGAACACGGCGTCCAACGCGTAGCCCGCGACGAGTCCCGTCGCGTTCGCCACCGCACCCGCGTGTCGCACGGCGTATCACCCCCGGGCGGCCAGCCTAGCCGAGTCGAGCACCCGGCTCGGCCCGGCGGACGCCGCCCACGCCGCCGCCCCCGAGTGCCGCCAGCACGGGTTGGTGGGTGACCGGACATGTCACCTGCCCGGTCACCTGATCACCAGCGGCGGGCCTCCGCGCCGCACACCGTCGGGCGACGTGCCCGGTCAACGCCGGCCAGAGGGCACGTTCCCACGCGCCGTCAGGCCGGCTGTGGCAGCCGGCCGCGCCGTCAGGCCGGCTGTGGCAGCCGGCCGCGCCCTCGTCGGCCACGACCGGTCGCGGCATCGCCCGCCCCCGATTCCTCCGGGCGCACCGCCAAGTCAGCCTCGGCCTCGGTCGCTTCGGTGGGCACCGGAGCCAGGTCGTCGGAGACGCTGGCCTCGGCGACGTCCACCTCGTCGAACTCGTCCGACGACGGCTGGTCGGTGCCGGACGAGTCGAACCCACCCGTCGAACCCGGGCCGACTCCGCGCGTCGAACCCGGACCGACCCCGCGCGTCGAGCCCGGATCGAACCCGTCCGTCGAGCCCAGGTCGAACCGGCCGGACGGACCGGGGTCGAGATGGCCGGCGAGACCGGCTCCGAAGCCGGACAGATCGGACAACTCGAAGTCCTCGTCGACCGGACGGTGGTCGGGTCGGGCCGGCGCCTCCTCGTCCGGCACCGGCTCGGTAGGCTCGCCGTGCACCCGCTGCTCGGCGTCGGCGTCGGAGACCGCGCTGGTGGCCAGGGCGGGCCGGTTACGTAGGAACCTGCCACGCCCCCGGGACAGGTCGTGGCCGACCGCGACGGCCTCCAACTCGTACAGGGTGCGATGGTTGCCGGCGTCGTCGATCCAGTCACGGGTGTAGAGACGGCCGCAGACCACCACGGGGTCGCCGACCATCACCGAGGCGGCAACTCCCTCGGCGAGCTTGCGCCAGCAGTTGACGCGTACCCGCAGGCTGTTGCCATCGACCCAGCGACCGCTGTCGCGGTCGAGGCGTCGGGCGGTCGAGGCGACCTTGAAGTTGGCCACCAGGGTGTTGCTCTGCGTGGTGCGGCGCCACTCCGGCGCGGTCAGAACATTTCCGACAATCGTCATGTAGGTATCGAACATCGTCCCTCCTCGAAGGGGTCGGGGGCGTGTCTCCGGCGAGTCGACTCGTCACCGAGCCTGCGGCCCGGAGCCCGTCGCGGGCAGCCCGGGAGGCGGCAGCTGTGGATGGCCGGACCACCTGTGGACGAACGCCTGATCAAGGTCCCGATGTGGTAGGCCGATCGGCCCTGACCCCCGGACAGCCGACCGCCGATGATCAACAGGGGGCGGAAATGGTCACGTTCCGGACGGAGCCGACCTGGGTAGAGATTCCGTCAACCGCACCTGTGAGCACGACGTCGAACGAAAGGGTCAGCGATCATGGTGATGACCAACACCCGTTCCACCCGCCTCGCGGGGCAGGTGCAGCGATGAGCGCCGTGCAGGACCCGGCCACCGTGGCCCAGTGCCTCCGGCTCGGCGCCGGCTTCGCCGACCGCGAGCGGGACCGCATCGTCGAGCAGTTCAGCACCCTCGACGCCCGCCTGGCCGGCTTCCACTCCGACGCCACCGACATGGAGCTGTCGGTGAAGGACCGGGAGGCCAAGGGCCAGAAGGTCACCCTGGAATGCTGGATCGCCGGACGGCAGCGGGTGGTCGCCACCTCGACCGAGGAGGATCTGCACGCCGCGCTCAACGACGTCCGCGACGACCTGCGTCGTCAGCTCAACGACTCGAAGACCCGGCAGGAGCCCCGCAACAACAAGCACCTGCGGGTCAACGAACCGCCCGGCCCGGCCGCGTCGACCGACGAGCTTGCCGGTGCCGGAACGACCGACGAGAGGTGACCGCGTGGCCGGGCGGTAGACGACCGGCCACCCGCTCACCGTGGAGGTGACAGCCATGCCCAACGTGCAGCAACCCGAGATGCGCCGCAGCGGCGAGACCCGACTGGTCCAGGACAGCGACGGCCCGATCGAGGGCGGTTCGTCCTCGACCCGGCGGGAGCACCGCTCGGTGCCGGTCGACCAGGTGTCGCCGTACGGTCCCGACCGTGGGCGGGCCTCGACCTCACACGAACCCACCGGCCGAGAGGCCGTGGGGGACTGACAAGCGGTGGCCCCCGTCCGCCGGGTGCGGGTGGGCGGGGGCTACCGCCCGGTAGCCGGCCGGCGTACCGTCGGCGGGGTGGAACCGGACGTGCTTGGCCCGCCCTATGAGCGGCACATCATCGACCTGGGCCGGGATGACGAGGGCCCGGTGGTGGCGACCCTGGTCCGCCGCCGGGCCGAACGCCCCACCGGGCGCGCCGTGCTCTACGTGCACGGTTTCGTCGACTACTTCTTCCAGACCCACGTGGCCGACTTCTTCGCCGCGCGTGGCTGGGACTTCTACGCCCTCGACCTGCGCAAGTACGGTCGTAGTCTGCTGCCGCACCAGACCCCCAACTTCTGCCGCGACCTCGGCGACTACTTCCCCGAACTGGACGCCGCCGCGCAGATCATCCGCGACGAGGACGGACACGACACCCTGCTGGCCATGGGCCACTCCACCGGCGGCCTGGTCGTCTCCCTGTGGGCCGACGCCCGACGCGACGCCGGGCTTGTCGACGGGCTGTTCCTCAACAGCCCGTTCTTCGACCTGAACGCTCCCTGGTTCGTGCGGCGACCCCTCGCGGCCGCCGTCGCACGCCTGGGCCGCAGGGCGCCGCACCGCATCCTCCCGTTCGGGCTCGGCACCGTGTACGGCGAGAGCCTGCACGCCGACCATCGCGGCGAATGGACGTACGACCTGGCCTGGAAGCCGCTTGCCGGTTTCCCCGTCCGGGCCGGCTGGCTGGACGCCATCCGCACCGGCCAGCGACGACTGCGCGCCGGCCTGAACATCCCGGTGCCGGTGCTGCTCGCCTGCTCGACCCGGTCGTTCCGGGGCACGAAGTGGCAGGACGCGGCGACGCTCGCCGACGCCGTCCTCGATGTCGAACACATGGTCCGCTGGGCACCCCGCCTCGGCCAGCACGTCACCGTGTCCCGCTTCGACGGCGGTCTGCACGACCTCACACTCTCCGGCCCCGCCGTACGCGAGAAGGTCTTCGCCGAGGTGGGCCGATGGGCCGAAGCCTTCCTCGGCGCCGGACCGACGACCAGCCGCCCGCTCCCGCCGCAGCCCCGGCCCCCGGCGGACGAGCCGCATCCGGCCGGGGAGGCGCACTCCCCGCGGACGCCTGACCCCGTCGACTGTCGTCATCCGCCCGGCACCACGGCTACGACAGCGACCTGACCACCCGTTCCGCCGGACGAGCCCCGGGCGGCGGTACCCTTCTCGCGCGATACCACGTTGCGCCCGTAGCTCAGCGGATAGAGCAGGGGACTTCTAATCCCAAGGCCGCAGGTTCGAATCCTGCCGGGCGCGCCCTCACTCCCCCAGCTCAGTGGCTTGCCGGTCCCGGTAGGGCCGAACACCAACCGCCGTCAGTCCCTGACCGTCGGCTCGTCGGTGGCGTCGTGGCTCCGACGCAGTAGGGCCAGCAGGCCGTGGCCGTCTTCGGTGCGGGCGTCCGGCTGTAGGTCGGGGTGGGACGGCTCGCGGTCGGTGCGCGGCGAGCGCATCAGGATCGCGGCACCGGCACCGGCCCGACGGGCGCAGGCCACGTCGCGGTGCACACTGTCGCCGACGAACCAGCAGTCACCGACAGGTACACCGACGGCGTCCGCCGCCAGCCAGGCCAGCCGGGGGTTCGGCTTCCGAAGGCCGGCCTCGTCGCTGTAGAACTCGGCCACGAACAGGTCGGACAGCCCGGCGGTGGCGAGAAAGTCCCGATGCGCCGCCCCGCAGAGGGCGTTGCTGACCACCGCCATCGGCAGTCCCGCATCGGCTGCGGCCCGCAGCACCTCCGGGATCCCGGGACGGACGTGCCACTCCGGTCGCCAGGCCCAGGCGTACGCCAACGGGGTCGCCGCTTCCTCGACAGCCGCGCGGGCCCGCTCCGGCCAGGCACGGGTCACGAAGTCCGCCCACACCCGGGCGTGTGGCAGCTCGATCGGGTCGCCGGAGCGGCCGACGTCGTCGCGCCACCGGGCATAGGCCCGGCCGCCCTCGGTCAGATCGGCGGCGATCCGCTCCGCCGGCACCGCGCCGTCCACCACGTCGAACAACCGCCGCACCAGCTCCGGTGGTGCTGGTGGCTGTCGCGGAGCATCAGCCAGGACTCCGCCGAAATCCAACAGGAGCGCGCGCGGTGATCGGAGCATGTGGTCATTCTTTCGCACCAGATGCGTGGGCCGGAGCGCGCACCGCCTGCCGTCGCGTCGCACCGGCGGCAGGTCATCAGCCTGAGCCAGCGAGCACCACAGTCAATCTTGGACAGTTCCCGTCAGTGAAGGAGGGAACTGTCCAAGATTGGCTCGACCTGGTTCGGGTTGGTGGTGGACCGGGGTGGTCAGGTGGGCTGGCAGGGGGTGCCGTTGAGCTGGAAGTTGGTCGGGCGGTCATTGGTGCCGGAGTAGGTGGCCTGGAAGCCGAAGCTCACCGTGCCGTTTGTCGGCAGGTTGCCGTTCCAGGCGGCGTTGCGTGCGGTCACGTTCCTTCCGGACTGGGTGACCTGCGCGTTCCACGCGTTTGTGACCTGCTGGTTGCCGCTGAACGACCAGGTCACGGTCCAGCCGGTCAGGGCGGCGCCCCGGTTGGTGACACGGACGTCCGCGGTGAAGCCGTTGTTCCACTGGTTCGCCGTCCAACTCACCGTGCAGGCAGCCGGCCCGGTGGTGGGAGGGGGCGTGGTGGGAGGGGGCGTGGTCGGGGGCGGCGTGGTCGGGGGCGGCGTGGTGGGGGGCGGCGTGGTGGGGGGCGGCGTGGTGGGGGGCGGCGTGGTGGGGGCGGCGTGGTGCCGTCGCGGGGTGGGAAGCGGAGGATGCGGTCGTCGGTGGCGGCCGGGGTGCCTCGGCCGTCCCGGTTGCTGGTGGTGACCCAGAGCCAACCGTCCGGGCCGTACTCGACGGTGCGCAGCCGCCCGTAGCTGCCCGCCAGCTCGGCGGTGGGAGTGCCGACGCCCCCGGAGCCGTTCAGTGGCACGTTCCAGAGTCGGTTGCCCCGCAGGCTGGCCACGAAGAGGCGGTTCCCCGCGATCGTCGCACCGCTCGGGGACGCCTCCGCAGGCGTCCAGGTGAGCAGCGGGTCACGGAAGCGTGGGTCGTTGGCACGCCCCTCCACTGTGGGCCAACCGTAGTTGCCGCCGGCTACGATCAGGTTGATCTCGTCCCACGTGTTCTGGCCGAATTCGGTGGCGTACAGTCGGCCCTGGGCGTCCCAGGCCAGTCCTTGCACGTGGCGGTGGCCGAGGCTGTAGACAGGTGACCCGGCGATCGGGTTGTCCGGCGGGGCGGTGCCGTCCGGCCGGATACGCAGGATCTTTCCGTTGCGGCTCTGCGGGTCCTGCGCCGAGGCGGTCTGTCCGGCGTCGCCGACGCCGACGTAGAGCATTCCGTCCGGTCCGAACGCGATCCGGCCGCCGTTGTGGATGGCCGCACGGTTCAGGCCGGTGAGGATCGGCTGCTGGGTCTGCGGTGCGGTGAGCCGGAACCGGGCTATCCGGTTGTCGGTCGCGGTGGTGAAGTAGACGTAGATCCAGCCGTCCTGGGCGTAGGTCGGCGAAACGGCCAGGCCGAGCAGGCCGCCCTCGCTGACCGGAGTCACACCGGAGATGGTGACGATGGGCTCCGGCGACTGACCGGGCCGGACCCGCACCACCTGCCCGGTGGGACGCTGGGCGACCAGGGCGCTGCCGTCCGGCAGGAAGTCCATCCCCCACGGCACCTGGAGGCCGGTGGCGATCGTCTCGGGTCGGGAGAAGTCGAAGTCGCCGACGGCGAGCAGCGCGGGTGGCGCGTCGTCGAGGGCACCGGCGGGACGTTCGGTGTTCGGGACCGCGCCGGCCAGGCCGGCGACGCCGACGCTGCCGGCGACCAGACCGGCGGTGAGTACGGCCCCGACCGCGAGTCGGATCTTCATGCCACCCCCTAAAGTATTGATGTTGGTGAATATAACACGCCTGCTTGATCTCGCCGGACACGCGTCCGCCACCACCGCACCGGATATCACTGGCCCGCGCCGTGATGCCGGCCGTACGGTCACCACCATGCAGCTACGCGACGAGTTGGCAGCCGATCGGGATGCCGTCCTCGATTTGCACCGGTTGGCCTTCGGCGGCCACGGTGAGGTGGTGGCGGCGTTGGTGCGGGCGCTGCGCGACGACGATCCGGAGGCCCTCAGCCTGGTCGCGGAGGAGGATGGCGAGATCGTCGGGCACGTGTTGTTCACCCGTAGCCTGCTCGATGCCCCGCGTCGACTCGTGACGGTGCAGGTGCTCAGCCCGCTCGCGGTTACTCCCGACCGGCAGCGGCGTGGCATCGGCGGCGCCCTCGTCAGACACGGCCTGCGGCTGCTGGACCAGCGGGGCGTACCCGCCGTCTTCCTGGAGGGAGACCCGGGGTACTACTCCCGCCTCGGCTTCGCCGCCGCCGGCGAGCTGGGCTTTCGCCGACCATCGCTGCGCATCCCGGCACCCGCCTTCCAGGTGGCGAGGCTTTCCGGGTACGAGCCCTGGATGACCGGAACCTTCGTCTACTCGGCCACCTTCTGGCAGCAGGACTGCGTCGGCCTACGCGAGGAGCACAGCGGCTGAGGGTGACCGAAAGGCGACGCAGGGTCGAACCCGACGTCACCCACGGTTATCAGTACCACTGCCATGTGTTATTCTCCGACGTCGATCTCCGCAGCGCGGACCCGGATCGGGTCGTTTGTCGCAAAGGACGCTTTCCCGATGCCGGCCGTGCCAGACCCCATCACGTCACCCGCCAGGGTGGATCATCCAGCCGCCGGCGCATTCGCGTTCATCTTCACCCGGTTGCCGGCACTGCTACGGCTCTCCTGCGGCCTGTTCTGCCTCGCGGTCGCCCTGGCCGTACGCACCCCGCCGGTACGTCTGGAGCTGCTGCTACCGGCTGTGGCGGTGCTGACCGGGTGGTCGGCCTGGTACGCGCTGCGCGCCTGGCGGGACGGGGTCGGCGCGCCGCTCGTCGCCGTCGACGTGACGCTCACCAGCACCGCGTGCCTGGCTATCCCGGTACTGGTCGCACCCGAGGTGCTGCCCGGTGAGGCCAGCTGGATCGCCGTGCTGGCCAGCACCACCGTGATCAACGCACAGGCGACCGCCCCGGCCCGGTGGTCGGTTCCGGCCGGGCTGCTGGTCACCGCCGCGTACGCGACGGGCGCGCACCTGGCCGGAAACTCGACCGAGGCGAGGGCCCACGCGGCCACCCTGCTGGCCCAGACCGCCTGCACCGCGATGATGACCGCGGTGATGCGCCGACGCATCGTCCGGGCCGACACCGCATTCGTGGCCGCGCAACGGGCCGCCCGTCACGCCATGGTCGCCCGGATCGCCCGCGAGGCGGAACGGCGGCAGAACCGCGACCTGCACGACACCGTCCTGGCCACGCTCACCATGGTCGGGCAGGGGGCGGTGGCCGGTCCCTCCACGGCGCTACGCGAGCGGTGTGCCGCCGATCTGCGTACGCTCACCGCCCTGGCGGAGGCGCGTTCGGTGCCGCACGACGCCACGGCCCGGCTGGACGAACGACTCCGGACGATGCTCGCTCGGTTGCCGGGCCTGCCGGTGGCCGCCGACCTGCCACCGTGCACGGTGTCGGCGCCCGTCGCGGAGGCCGTCGCGGAGAGCGCGCACGCCGCGCTGGCGAACGTGGCCAACCATGCACCCGGCGCGCGGGCGACGCTGCGACTGCGGCAGTTCGCCGGTGCCCTGACTGTCGACGTGACCGACGACGGCCCCGGTTTTGACCCGGCCACCGTGCCGGCCCACCGATACGGTCTGCGCGAGTCGGTACGCGGTCGGATGGAGACCATCGGCGGTCGGGCC
Organism: Verrucosispora sp. CNZ293; assembly: GCF_002754655.1. Classification (NCBI taxonomy): domain Bacteria; kingdom Bacillati; phylum Actinomycetota; class Actinomycetes; order Micromonosporales; family Micromonosporaceae; genus Micromonospora; species Verrucosispora sp. CNZ293. The sequence goes on along the minus strand of NZ_PEFR01000001.1, from coordinate 6,042,577 downwards.
GACATCGACTCCGCGCCCGGTCGGGGCACCCGCATCCGGTTGGAGTGGTCGGATGTCGGCTGAACCGGGTACGACACTCCTCCCGCAGCACACCCGGCCAGCTTCGGTACCGACCCCGCGGGTCACAGCCGGCTCGGACGAGGTGGGCGCGGTCCGGGCGGCCGCCGCGGTGGCCCACACCTCCGACCGGGGGGCCCGGATCGTCGCGGTCACCATCGCGCTGGTCTGGCACCTCGCCATCGGGCTGCCGGCGGTGCTGACCGCCGGCCCGGCACTGGCCGTGCCCCAGGTGGTTCTCGGTGGCTGGTTGCTGGTGGCGGTGCTCGGTGTGATCGCCGGGTTCCGGCTGCTCCGCGACGCGCCGCTGCCGGCCGCGCCGCTGGCCGGGCTGCTGCTGGTCGTCGACGTTGCGGTCTTCGCCTCGGCGGGCAGGGCACATCTGTTCAGCCCGGCCAACTGGGTCTGGGGCACCCTCGCCTGGTTCTTCCTGGTGGTGCTCTGGGGGCGGCCGGTGCACCAGCTGCTCGCGCTGCTGTCCGCCCACGCGGCCACCGCGCTGACCGCCGTCGTGCTGCACGGCGCGACGGGTGCCGCCGACCTGGCCCGTGCCACCATGGCCCTCTACGGCACGTCGTCGCTGCCGGCGGCGGTCTTCGCCGGTGCGGCGGCGCTCGCCACGCTGTCCCGGCAGCGGGCGGCCACGGCGGCGACCACGAACGCGATGGTGGCCGAGCGGGAAGCCGCCGAACAGGCCCGGCACGAGCGGGGCGAGCGGTTGACTCTGGTCAGTCGTGCCGCAAGTGAGGTGCTTACCGAGTTGGCCGGCGGGCGGGCCGACCCGGCCGACCCGGAGGTGCAGCGGCGCTGCGTACGGGCCGCCGCCCGGCTGCGTCGCCTGATCGCCGAGTCCGACGACGTGCCCCACCCGCTCCTGCACGAGCTGCGGGCCGCCGCCGATCTGGCCGAGCGCAACGGCCTCCCGATCGACCTGGTCACAATTGGTTCACCGCCACCGTTGCCGGTACGGGTTCGCCGGAGCCTGGCGGATCCGCTCACCGCCGGCCTCGCGGACGCCCGGGACTGGGCCCGGTTGACAGTGGTCTCCCGCCCCGACGAGGTGGTGGTCAGTCTCGTCACACCCGACCGGGAGGGGCCGGACCCCACCGGGCATCCGGCCGAGGACGTCGACGGGCAGGTAGAGCACCTCTACGAACGGGACGGGAAGATCAGATGGACGCAGACGCGCTGGCACCGGTGACGCCGGGGCGGCCCGTCGGGGTGGCGATCGTGGACGACCACCCGGTGGTCATCGACGGGGTGCGCGCCTGGCTCGCCACCGAGCCGCAGTTGACGGTGCTGGCCACCGGCGACGATCCGGACGAGGTGTTGCGGGCCGCGCCGGAGGCCGACGTGGTCCTGCTCGACCTGCGGCTGCACGGCCGGTTGGTGTTGGACAAGCTGGCCGAGCTGAGTTCCGCCGGGCGACGCGTGGTGGTCTACTCGGAACACTCCGACCCGGCGACGATGCTGGCCGCGCTGGACGCCGGGGCGGTGGCGTTCCTCGCCAAGCACGAGGGACGGGAGCACTGCGTGGCCACCGTGCTGGACGCGGCGAGCGACCGGCCGTACGTCGCACCGGCGCTGGCCGGCGCGATGGTCGGCGATCCGCGCCCGGACCGGCCGGTGTTGTCCGATCAGGAACGTGAGGCGCTGTTGCTGTGGTTCCAGTCGATGTCGAAGGCGTCGGTGGCGCGGCGGATGCGGATCAGCGAGCACACCGTCAAGCAGTACGTCGACCGGGCGAGGATCAAGTACACCCGGGCCGGCCGACCGGCCGCCACGAAGGCGGCACTGCTCGCCCGGGCGATTGAGGACGGACTCGTCCGACCGGAGGAAATTGGTATCTACCGGTCGCGTGCGTCAACCGATCAGCCGACCCCCTAACGGGCGTCATGACAGCGGTGGCTGCCTGGGCGAGGCTCGGGGGTAGATGCCGTCCGCACCGGAGGTTCCGACGATGCACGATGACGTCTCCCCGTTCTTCATCGCACCGCACCGGTTCGACGCGGTGGGCGACGGCACCGGCCCGATGCTGGACCGGCGGTACGAGCTGGTGCCGGAGTGCGGCGAGCAGGTGCTCGATCGCCACCGGGTGGACGTGGCCGGATACCTGCTCGGTCCCAGCGACGCCTACCGCGCCTGGGCGCTGCCCGCTCCGGTCGCCGTCACCGTCACCGACCACCGCCTGGCGTATGTGGGTGGCGGCACGCAGCTCGCCCTCGTGGGGCCGGGGCCCCGTGCCTCGGCCCGACTGCCGGGGCTGGTCAGCGGGCAGATCCGCTGGCAGTGGCCGTCCCGGCTGGAGCTGCTGCCCGCCGACGGCAACTCGACGACCCTGCTGGTGATCTGCGACGCGTTGCGGACGATCCGGCAGCCGGCGCTCGCCCTGGTCGGTCCGGCGGACCGGATCGGCGAACTCGCCCGGCAGCTCCGTCACGCGATCGCCACGTTCCGGCTGGTCCGGCCGGAGCTGGTGGACCTGTCTCCGCCGGAGCGGGACGTGCTGGCCCGCCTGGCCCGGACCGCGTCACGCGTCAGCACCGGGCGGGTGCTGCTGCCCGGCGCGCTGCCCGTGGAGTTCCACTCGCGCGACGACTACTACCGGCCGAGGCGCGCCGACGAGCAGCCGTACGACGCGGCGTCCGGGCAGCGATAGGCCACCGCGTCACCCACTGGGTGGGTCGACCACTGGTCGTTGGTCAGGAAGTCGCGGAGCGCCTGTCGTCGGCGTCGAGCACGAGGGCCTCCTGCGGGGTCGGCGCACTGCCGCCGAGGTGCGCCGGTAGCCACCACCTGTCCTCGGGCGTGGCGGGCTGGTCCGGGTACTCCCGTTGGGCCTGGTCGACGAGCGCCGTCAGCCGAATCCGCAGGTCCTCGGTCATCGCTGTGGGGTCCGGATACGCGGTGGGCTCCATCGGCTCGCCGACCAGGATGGTGATCGGCGTGTGCCGGCGGGTGAGCGTCCGCGGACGCCCCTTCGTCCACAGCCGCTGGGTGCCCCAGAGCGCCACCGGCAGCACCGGCACCTGTGCCTCGCGGGCCATCCGGGTGGCCCCGCTCTTGAGATCCTTGACGGTGAAGGAGCGGCTGATCGTCGCCTCGGGAAACACGCCGACCACCTCGCCCGAGCGCAGCGCGGCGACTGCTGCGGCGTACGAGTCGGCGCCGGCACGCCGGTCCACCGGGATGTGCCGCATGCCGCGCATCAGCGGCCCCGACACCCGGTGCCGGAACACCGAGTCCTTGGCCATGAACCGGACGAGTCGCCGGGACTCGAGCGCGCCCAGTCCGCAGAAGATGAAGTCCAGGTAGCTGACGTGGTTGCTGGCCAGAACCGCTCCACCGGTGCGGGGAACGTGGTGGTCACCCTCGACGGCGAGCTTCAGGTCGAGGACCCGGAACATCGTCTTGGCGGCGGCGATCACGGGCGGGTACACGAGTTCCGGCATTCCGGAACTTTACCCCGAGTAGGTTACGCACCGGTAGGGACGGTGGTCACCGCGATTGTCGGAGCTCCGGCCGGGTCACCCGTCGTCCGCTCGGGCAACCCGGCCGCCGTCGATCATCAGGCGAGCGAGTGCAGGTCGAGCCGGCCGCGCGCGAAGGCGTCCACCTGCCCCCAGCGGCCCGGGATGTCCAGCACCTCGATCCGGCCCATGCCGATGGGCAGGCATGGTTCGACCGCCAGGTGCCCCTCGTGGGGTTCCAGGCCGAGCATGGTACGCAGCAACAGCAGCGGCGCCCCCGTCGACCATGCCTGCGGGCTGCACGCCGTCGGATACTCCACCGGGAACTTCGTCTGCTCGCGCGGGTAACCGCCGAACGCCTCCGGCAACCGTCCGTCGAAGTACCGGGCGGCGTCCAGGATGCCGTTGGCGATCATGGCGGCCTCCTCGGCGAACCCGTACCGGCGCAGACCCCAGGCGCAGAACGAGGTGTCGAACGGCCAGACGGTGCCGTTGTGGTAGCCGATGGGGTTGTACCGCACCTCGCCCTCGGCGAGCGTCCGCACTCCCCAGCCGGTGAACAGTCGCGGCCCGACCAGATGGTTGGCGATCTGCTCGGCCCGGTCGTCGTCGACGATTCCGCTCCAGAGCAGGTGGCCGATGTTGGAGCTGAGCACGTCGCACTGTCGCCCGTCCGGGTCCAGGGCGAGCGCGTAGTAACCGCCGTCCTCCACCCACCAGTCCCGGTTGAACCGTTCCTTGAGGGCCGCCGCCTCCCGCTCCAACTGATCGGCGTACGCCGGGTCACCCCAGAACTCGCGGGCCAGACGCGCCCCGCGCATCTTCGCGTCGTACGCGTACCCCTGCACCTCGCAGGTGGCCCGGGGGAACGGTGGCAGGGTGCCGTCGCGGTAGGAGATGGAGTCCCAGGAGTCCTTCCAGCACTGGTTCTCCAGGCCGGTGTCGGTGTTCCGCCGCTCGTACCAGATGTAACCGTTGCCGACCAGGTCGGCATAGTCGTCGATCCACTTGAAGGCCCGGCGGCACTCCTGCTCCAGCTCCTTGACCAGCGCGGCGTCGCCGCTCCACTGCTCGTACTCGTCGAGCAGCACCACGAACAGCGGCGTGGCGTCGACCGATCCGTAGTACGGCGAGTGCGGCTGCTCCTCGAACGCGGCGCTCTCGCCGTACCGCATCTCGTGCAGGATCCGGCCGGGGTCCTCCTCCCGGAAGTCGTCGAACCGGGTGCCCTGCAACGAGGCCAGGACCCGCAGTGTGGTCGCGCTCAGCTCCGGCGTGAACGGCAGCGTCTGCAGACAGGTCAGGATGCTGTCCCGGCCGAACATGGTCATGAACCAGGGCAGACCGGCGGCAGGAAGGGTCTGGCCCCCCAGCGAGAGCGGCGAGAAACGCAACGCGGCCAGGTCGACGATGCACTTGCGGTACGTCGCGGCCAGCTTGTCGTGCTCGCTGTTCACCTTCGGCGCCTTGGCGATCCACTCCTCCAGGTCGTGTTGCAGGGCGAGCCGCTCGGTGCCGTGCGCCCGCAACCCGAAGCGGAGATCCCGTCCGCCCGGGCCGAGTGCCAGGGTCTGCACGTCGATGGCGGTGTCCCACTGTTCGTTCGGTTCCAGGTGGATGGAGTACGCGAAACCGTTGCGGTCGTACCGGGCGGGCGCGGAGGACGAAATGATCGTCTCGCGCTTGAAGTTGCCGCGCCGGTAGCCCAGGCGCAGCCGGTCCGGCTCGGCCTCGGCGTAGATCTCACCCTTCTTGTTGAGGATCTCGTCCTTGACCTCGAACAGGTCGGCGAAGTCGCAGCCGGCGTCCATCCGGATGTCCAGGTCGACCGCCTTCTCGTCGTGGTTGAGGATGGTGATGTGCTCCCGGAAGCTCCCACCGACCGCCCGCTCCCGGATGATCGACAGTTTCGCGTCGACGTAGTGGGTGGCCAGCCCGGGCACCAGGAAGAAGCGAGACTCGTAGTACTGGAGGTCGTCGTAGGAGAGGGCGTTCAGGCGCTCGCCGTTGACCGTGAGCACCCACTTGGAGAGAAAGCGGGTGTCGATGGAGAACAGCCCGGTCGGTTCGGTGGGTGTCGCCTCGATGTCCCCGGTGGCCTCACAGACCACGAAGTTGTTGCCGTCGAGGATCCGTACGGTGTGGCTGGGCGCCATCACTGCACCCCCTTCCGGTAGCGCTGCGGTCCCCGGGCGTACGGCGATCCGGGGAATATCCGGTCCACCTGCACCACCAGTCGGGCGTCACCGGTGACCGTCATGTCCCCCCGCAGCAACGCCGCCAGCCCGTTCTCCCGGCCGGTGACAAGTTCCTCGAAGAGTGCGGGGCTGGCGCCGACCACCGTGTCCGCCTCCATGTCCTGCCGGCTGACCTGGATGTTTCCCCGGTCGATCCGCATCAGCCAGTGCGTGGTCTGCGGCCCCTCGTGCAGGTCGAAGCGCAGGGCTCCGGAGATCTTCGCCAGCAGGGGCTCATGCCCCCGTTGATCGAGATCCTCGAAGAATTGCGTGATCGCGTCCGCCATCGGGCCCTCCTCCCGGTCGCTCGGTGTCCCGCAGGAGGGGTCCCCGACACCCGGTGGCTCAACCTCACCCGCTTGGGGTGAGCGGTCGGCGTGGCTGGCCGGCAGTGGCCCTAGCCAGGCGGGTACGGGTGTTCCGCGCGGCACGAAGCCGGCTCCCGACGGCTCGGGAACCGGCTTCGGTCGGCGGAACGCTCAGTTGTTGGGGTCGTCGGCGCTGATGTCGGCAAGCACCGACTGGGGCTCCCGCTCGACCGCCAGATCACCCATGGACACCAGGCCGATCAACCGGCCGTCCTCCACCACGGGCAACCGTCGCACGGCGTACGTGCGCATCAGGTCGGCAGCGGCGACGGCGTCGTCGTACTGACTCACCGTCACCACGTCCTTGGTGGTGATCTGGTTCAGCCGGGTGGTGTCCGGGTTCATGCTCTCCGCCACGCCGCGGACCGTGATGTCCCGGTCCGTGACGATGCCGACCACGCTGCCGCCGTCGGTCACCACCACGTCACCGATGGCCGAGTCACGCATCTCCTGGGCCGCCGCGACGAGCGTGGCGTCGCCGTCCATGGTCACCAACCGGGTCGTCATGAACTCTCCGACAGTTGTCATGGCGCCTCCCTCTTCGGTGTCGGGCAACCCCGCGTCTACCCGACCGCCGCCGCCAGTAACGTGACAGGTCGGCCACCCGGACGGCGGTTCGGCCCCCGGCGGTTCAGCCTCCGGCGGCGACCAGTTCGGCGAGTTGCACGGCGTTGAGCGCCGCGCCCTTGCGAAGGTTGTCGTTGGAGCAGAACAATGCCAGGCCGTGCTCGACCGTCTCGTCGGCGCGGATCCGGCCGACGAACGTCGGATCCTGACCGGCCGCCCGCAACGGGGTCGGCACGTCCGCCAGCGTCACCCCGGGCGCGCCAGCGAGCAGTTCGTACGCCCGTTCCGGACTGATCGGCCGGGCGAACCGGGCGTTGATCTGGAGTGAGTGACCGGTGAAGACCGGCACCCGTACGCAGGTGCCGGAGACCTTCAGGTCGGGAATTTCGAGGATCTTGCGGCTCTCGTTACGGAGCTTCTGCTCCTCGTCGGTCTCCGCCGACCCGTCATCGACGATCGAGCCGGCGAGCGGGAGCACGTTGAAGGCGATCGGCTGGGCGAACGACCGGGGGGCGGGGAAGTCCACCGCGGCACCGTCGAAGGTGAGCCCGGTGGCGGTCTCGGCGACCTTGCGGACCTGCTCGTCCAGCTCGGCGACGCCGGCCAGGCCGGCACCGGACACCGCCTGGTAGGTGGAGACGACCAGGGCGACCAGTTCCGCCTCGGCGTGCAGCGGACGCAGCACCGGCATCGCGGCCATGGTGGTGCAGTTCGGGTTGGCGATGATGCCCCTGGGTCGGGCGGCGGCGGCGTGCGGGTTGACCTCGGCGACGACCAACGGCACCTGGGGGTCCATCCGGAACGCCGAGGAGTTGTCGATGACGACCGCACCCGCGGCGGCCACCCGTGGCGCCAGCTCCTTCGCCGAACCCTTGCCGGCCGAGAAGAGCACGATGTCCAGCCCGCTGTAGTCCGCGCTGGCCGCGTCCTCGACCGTGATCTCCTCGCCGCGCCACGGGAGCGTACGCCCGGCCGAGCGCGCCGAGGCGAACAGCCGCACCTGCTCCGCCGGGAAGTTCCGCTCCGCCAGCACCTGCCGCATCACGCCACCGACCTGGCCGGTGGCTCCCACAATGCCGATCCTCATGCCCGCGAGGCTACCCAGCCCGCAGCCCGGACCGGGAACGCTTTCCCACCGCCGGGGATCCCAGCGACAGGGCGTAGCTGGTCCGGGCCGGGACAGTCGCCCCTCGCCGGCCGGTTCCGCCGGAAGAACACCGCCGCACCACCGTTGCCGACCGCAGCATCTCAGCCCGGACCGCCGACGCCGCGACCGACGTCACAGTCCCGGCCGGTGGGCTCGTCGATCAACCCGCCGGCGGGTGGTCGATCAGCTCACCGAGACCGGTGGCCACCAGTTCGTCCCTGATCACCGCGGCGTCGCCCTCCACCACCAGGGTCAGCGACTCCGGGCGCAGGTGCGTCTCGGCGGCCGCCGAGACCTGGGCCACCTCGGCGGCCAGCAACTCCTCCCGCAGCCGGGCGTGGTAGTCGTCCGGCAGGTCGTGCACCACGAGCGTGCTGAGCGCTCCGGCGATCGCCCGTGGACTCTGCAGCTCGACCGAGAGCTGGCCCGCCCGCCAGGACCGGGCCACCGCCAACTCGTCCTCGGTCACCCCACCGGCCTGGGTACGCGCGATCTCCCCGACCGCCTCGACAAGCGCCGGCGCGGTGACGGCGGTCTGCACGCCGGAGCTGACCGCGAACCGACCGAACCGGCGGGACGAGGCGAAGTCGCCCCGGATGCCGTACGTGTAGCCGCGCACCTCCCGGATGAGGTGGTTCAGCCGGGAGGTGAACGCCCCACCGAGCACCGTGCCGGCGAGCGCGATCGGCACGTGGTCCGGGTGCGCCCGGTGCGGTCCGGGATGACCGAGCCGCAGCGTGGACTGCACCGATCCGGGCCGGTCGACGAGGATGATCCGCCGCCCGGGACGCACCGGCACGTCGATCGGCGCGCCCCGGTCCACCGGCCCGCCGCCGGTGCCGGCGAACGCCGTGGCGGCGAGGGCGTCCAGGTCGAGCCGGTCCAGGTCACCGGCGACGACCAGGGTGCCCGGCCGGATGAACCACTCCGAGTGGAAGACGGTGACGTCCTCCACGTCCAGTCCGGCCACCGAGTCGGGGTCGCCGTACATCGGGCGGCCCCAGCGGTTTCCGGCGCCGAACAGGTCGGCGCGCAACGCCGCGTCGGCCCGTGGCCCCGGGTTGGCCCAGTCCATCCGCAGCGCGGTCACCTCGTCGTCGCGGACCCGCCGCACGTCGTCCGGGTCCAGCCTCGGGGTCCGCACCGCCTCGGCGAGCAGTTCCACGGCCGCGCCCAGCCGGCCCACCGGCACCTGCACGCTCGCCTGGAAGGTGTCCCAGTCCAACCCGGTCACCAGCTCGGTGCCGAGCGCCTCGATGGCCAGCGCGTACGCGGTGGCGTCGCGCTGGGTGGTGCCCTCCTCCAACGCTTTGGCCAGTACCCCGCCGAGCCCTTCGCGGCCCACCGGTTCACGGCCGGCCCCGGCGTCCAGCAGCAGCATGGCCACGGCGAGGTTCTGCCCCGGCAGGTGCGCGGCGACGACCTGACCACCGGCGACGGAGCGGCGGACCACCTGCGGAAAACGGTACGGGCGGGCGGCGCCCGGGCCGGGGCGGTCAGCGATCAGGGTCACTGAGGGCCGCTCACTGCTCGCGGTCACTGGTTCTCCTCGGGGAGGTAGGTCAGGGTCGCCCGGTCTTCGGCGGTGAGGGTGTCGGCCGCCACCTCGGCGATCTGCTCGGCGGTCACCGCGAGCCAGGCCGGTAGCCGCTCGGCGAGCGTGCCCGGGTCACCGAACTGGGTGGCGTACCGGCTCAGCGCGTCGGCCCGGCCGTCCACCGTGGACATCTGCCGCCACCAGGCGGTGGTCAGCAACGCCTTCGCCCGGTCGAGTTCGGCGGCGGTGACCGGCACTGTGGCCAGTTCGTCGACCACCTCGGCGAGACCGGCGGCCAGCCGCTCACCGCTCACGCCGGGTCGGGCGGTAGCGGTGGCGATGAGCGGTGCCGGGGCGTGCGCGAGATCCACCCCGTACGCCCCGACCAGATCGGGCTGGGCGATCCGTTCGCCGTCGGCGAGTCGCTGGTAGAGCCGGCTGCCTCGACCGCTGCCGAGCACGGTGGCCAGTACGGTCACCACGTCGTATCCGGGGGTGCCGAACGGGTAAGTGCGGTGCGCGACGTACACGCGGGGCGCCGGAACGTCGGTGACCACCGTCTCCTCGACGGGCGTTCCGGTGGCCGGCACGACGCGGCCGTCGGGGGCCGGCGGGATCTCCGGCCGGGGCGGGATGCCGCCGAAGTACTTCTCGGCCAATGTGACGACCTCGTCCACGGTGGTGTCGCCGACCACCGTGAGCACGGCGTTGTTCGGCGCGTAGTAGGTCTGGTGGAACGCCTGGAAGGTGGCCAGGTCAGCGGCGTTCAGGTCGGCCATCGACCCGATGGTGGCGTGATGGTACGGGTGGCCCGGCGGATAGAGCAGCGGCAGCAGCCGCAACCAGGCGTCGCCGTAGGGGACGTTCTCGTAGCGTTGCCGCCGCTCGTTCTTGACCACGTCCCGCTGGTTGTCCAGCGTCTCCTGGGTCAGCGCCGGCACCAGCCCGCCCATCCGGTCGGCCTCCAGCCAGAGCGCCAGCTCGAGGTGCTCCGCCGGGACCGTCTCGAAGTAGTTGGTGCGATCCGGGTTCGTGGTGGCGTTGAGCGAGCCACCGGCCCCCTGGACCAGCTTCATGTGCTCGGTCTTCGCGACGTGCGTCGAGCCCTCGAACATCAGGTGTTCGAAGAGATGGGCGAAGCCCGTCTGGCCGGCCGGCTCGTGCCGGGAACCCACGTCGTACCAGAGGTTGACCGCGACCGCCGGGGCGGTGCGGTCCTCGCTGACCACCACGCGCAGGCCGTTGTCCAGTCGGGTCGTCGAGATCGGCCAGGGGTAACCGCTGTCGGGCATGGCACCGACGCTATCCGATCTTTCGTCCCGGCAGGCCCCGGGACGCCCCACCGGCGAGCCGCACCGGCCCCACGGCCGCCCGTGACATCGCACCTGCCGGAGGGTTGGCATCGACGGTACGGCCCTGGGTATGCGGAAAGGCATGCCGACAATCCCCGGGCCGCAGCCCGCAGTCATCGCCGAACGAGCGGCCCGGGCGCTGGCCCGGCTGCGCCGAGCCCGCATGCTGCACCCGGCCGGGCGCTCCTTCACCGGTGAGGTGCTCGTCAGGGGTACGTCCGGCCCGCCGACAGGTGCCCGGCTGGTCGATCGGCCGGGCCGTTACCCGGCCACGATCAGATTTTCCAAGGGAAGCCCCACCCCGGGTGGCTGGCCCGACGTGCTGGGCCTGGCGGTGCGGATCCACCGGCCGACCGGACGGCCGTTCGACCTGCTGGTCAGTTCCAGCGCCGAAGCGCCGGGGCTGCGACACCTGCCGCTGCCCCGACGCCGGTTCACCGGCACGTACAGCTCGATCATGTCCTACCGGACGGGTCGGCGGCGGCTCTGGTTCGCCGCGCTGGCCGACCCGGAGTCGCCCGACCTGGGCCATGACCTGGCCGGCCTCTCCACCGCGGTGGCGACGGAGAGGCCCGGGCTGGTCCTCGCCGTCGCCTCCGCCGTCGGGCCGTGGCGGCCGTTCGGGCGGGTCACCATCGGCGACCAGCTCAGCGCGCGGGACGACGCCACCCTGGCCTTCGATCCGGTGGGCAACCTCCCGGAGGAGCTGCGGTTGGCCGGACCACTGGCCTGGCTACGGCGACACACCTACCGAGGATCCCGTCGCGGGCGCGGCGTGCGCGCTCAGTCCGGCGGTTCGACGGGGTTGACGGTCTGATCCGAGGTACGCCGCTCCAGCACGGTGTCGGGGGCGGCGTTCTGATCGGCCTCCCGGGCATCGGACTCGGCGAGGATCGCGTCGGCCTGGGCCCGCGCGTCGTCGCTGCCCACGGCCGCCTCCTCCGGTAGCAGGTGGGCGCGGGACTCCACCCGCTCCTGGTCGCTTCGCTCGTCAGTCATACCGCTCCTCATACCCCACCGGCCTCCTCCGCACGCAGGCCACTGGTCAGCGGAACGGGCCACGCACCTCGTAGGTGATGCCGCCGGAGGAGGAGCCGGAGGTGCCGCGCTGTGACGAGAAGTAGAGCCGGGCGCCGTCCGGCGAGAAGGCCGGCCCGCAGATCTCCGAGGAGGACTGGCCGGTTATCCGCAGGAACGGCGCGACCACCCCGGCCGGAGTGATGATATTGATCTCCATGTTGCCGCCGTCCTCGGCCACGTAGAGATCACCCGAGCCGGTGCCGGTGATGTTGTCCACCCCGGTCAGCGGTGCGGTGCCGGAGACCAGCGAGTCGTCGTACGCCAGGTCGATGCGCTGGTTGACGGCGTCGTACGCCCACACCCGGTTGTCGCCCTTCGTGGTGAACCAGCAGGTGCCGTCGTCGTACCAGCAGCCCTCGCCACCGTTGAACCGCTTGGCGCCGGAGACCTGGCTGCGGGTCACCGTCGGCGACCCGTCCGGGTCCGGCACCCGCGCCCAGGTCACCGGGCCGCTGGTGGCGGTCCCGGCGACCAGCACCTCCAGGGTCCCGGCGGAGAGGTTGCCCCAGGTGTTCGGCCGGAACCGGTAAAAGCAGCCGTTGCTCTCGTCCTCGGTCAGGTAGATCACCCGACGGTCCGGGTCGCAGGCGGCGGCCTCGTGCTTGAACCGTCCCATCGCCGGCCGCTGCACCGCCGCCGTGCCGCCCTGCGGGTACGTCTCGTAGACGAACCCCCGGCTGACCTCCTCGCAGGAGAGCCAGGTGCCCCACGGTGTGGCGCCGCCAGCGCAGTTCTGGTTGGTGTTGGCGAGGATCCGGTACGCCGAGGCGATGCTGCCGTCGGCGTTGAAGCGCACCGCCGAGGCACCACCGCCCGGGGTGATCTCGGAGTTCGAGACGTAGATCCAGCCGGTGCCGGCGACAAAACAGGCACCACCGTCGGGCGCGTCGTGCCAGGTGTACGACGTCCCCGCCACGGTCTGACGGGACCTGGCGATCACCCGGCTGGTGAATCCGGTGGGCAGTTGGATGCCGTTGCTGTCGGCGCTGCGCAGTGCGCCGTAGGGACTGGGGCCGGGCTGGGCGGGAGCGGCCGCGGCGGCACCCGCCCACGGGCTGCCGGAAAAGGCGGCGGCACCACCGGCGACGGTGGCGCGCAGAACGGTACGACGATCCATCGCGGGACCTCCGGATGAGCAGTGTTCGGTGGCGCTGAAATTACCGGCGGTTTCATTGATGTCGGTGAACACAAGACGATGCCCAGTCGACGAGATGGTGAGCGCTCGGGCACACTCGGGCACGGTCGGGTACGCTTACCGCCGTGACGCGCTCGTATCGATGGTTTAGGCAGCCGGCTCGGCCGGTGACCTCACCATGATCTGACGTCACCGAATTCGAGCCGGCCGGGCAGGAGCTTTCGTTCCTGCCCTTTCGCGTACGAGCAGCCGGCTCGACCCGGGCACCGGCCCCGGGTGCGGTCGGCGGAAGGATGCCCACCGTGACGACCCCGGAGAACCACCGGGTCATCGACCAGCGGATCGACCGTGTCGTACCGCTGACCACCCCGGCCCTGCTGCTGCACGAGTTGCCGTTGGACGACACCCTCACGGGCGCCGTGCTGTCCGGGCGCCGGGCGGTCGGACAGGTGCTCGACCGGGCCGATGACCGGCTGCTGGTGGTGGTCGGGCCGTGCTCGGTCCACGACCCCGCCGCCGCCCTCGACTACGCGCACCGGCTGCGGGCGGCGGCCGAGCGGGTGGCCGAGGACCTGCTCGTGGTGATGCGGGTCTACTTCGAGAAGCCGCGCTCCACAGTGGGTTGGAAGGGCCTCATCAACGATCCGGGGCTCGACGGTTCCGGTGACGTCAACACGGGCCTGCGTCGGGCCCGGGCGCTGCTGCTCGACGTGCTGCGTCTCGGCCTGCCGGTGGGGTGCGAGTTCCTCGACCCGATCACCCCGCAGTACATCGCGGACACCGTCGCGTGGGGGGCGATCGGGGCGCGCACCGTGGAGAGCCAGGTGCACCGGCAACTCGCCTCCGGGCTGTCCATGCCGATCGGCATGAAGAACCGCCCCGACGGCAGCATCGCCACCGCCGTGGACGCGATCCGGGCAGCCGGCGTACCGCACGTCTTCCCCGGCATCGACGTCTCCGGCACCCCGGCGATCATGCACACCCGGGGTAACGCCGACGGCCACCTGGTGCTGCGGGGCGGCGGCGGCCGGCCGAACTACGACGCGGCCTCGGTGGCCGGTGCGCTGGACCTGCTGCGGGCCGCCGGGCTGCCGGAACGGTTGGTGGTCGACGCCAGCCACGCCAACAGCGGCAAGGACCACCGCAACCAGCCCGTGGTGGCCGCCGACGTGGCCGCGCAGATCGCCGCCGGCCAGCGCGGCATCGTGGGGATCATGCTGGAGAGCTTCCTGGTGCCGGGTCGACAGGACCTCGACCCGACCCGCGAACTCACCTACGGCCAGTCGGTCACCGACGCCTGCATCGGCTGGGACACCACCGACGAGGTACTCGCCGACCTGGCCGCCGCCGTCCGCACCCGCCGCGCCACCACCACCCTCCCCACCCCCGCCTAACCCACCCACCCCACCCCCACGGCCGTGCTGATCATGAGGTTAGCGGCAGTAGTCGATCCACGGTGCCGCCAACCTCATGATCAACGCGGGTGCGGGGTGGGGGTTGGGGGGTGGGGTGGGGGTGTTTTGCGGGGTCGGGGGCGGGTAGGTCACGGGGGTGACCGATGACGTACCTGTGACCGAGGCGCCCACGACGCAGGCGCGGCTGCCCGACGGCATCCTGGCCGATGTGCCTGTGGTGGACACCGCGGCGCTCGATCCACCCACCACCGACCTGCCGGCCACGGCTGCCGCGGTGGGGGACGAGGTGGACGTCGAGGAGGTGGACACCCGACCGCTCGACGAACTGCTCGACGATCTCTATCACGGTCAGGAGCGGATCAGCCAGGTGGACATCTACCGCCGGGCGGTCGCCGCCGAACTGCCGGCGCAGTTGCTGTCCCGTCTCAACGCGCTTCCACAGGGTGAGTACGCGGTCGACGAGGTGACCGACCTGCTTGGCGGTTCGGCAGGATGATCGGCCGGTCGATGCCGGCGACGAGGAGAGGAACAGCATGACGAAGCGCGAGGAAGATCAGCATTCCGGTACGCCCGCGCTCGGCCAGCCACCGGAGGGCACCGACACCCTGCCCGAGCCCGACTTCGCCAACGAGCACGACCGCACCGCCGTCGACCGGGACATCATCACCGGAGCCGACGAGGACGAGCGGGAGCCGGAGTCGCCCCGCGGCTGGTCCGGCATGCAGCGCTGAGCCGCCTCCCCCGACTCGGCTCGCTCGCTGCCCGGGCGGTCGGAGAACCACCTGACGAGCGAGAGGCCGGCCCGGATCACCGGGCCGGCCTCTCGTCGCTGTCCGTCAGTCCTCCTCCTTGCCACCGCCCTCGGCCGCCTGCTGAGCGATCGCGTAGCCCATCTGGAGGAAGTCGGAGGCGGCCACGGCTGTCAGCGCCGTGGCGACGAGCCGGGTCAGTCGCGGAGCGAGCACCAGCCCTCCGGTGAGACCGGTGGCCACCCATACGGCCAGGCAGAACGGGCAGCTGAGCAGCTCTCCGATGGCATGGCGGGTGGAGCTGCCCGAGTCCCGGACCTGTTCCATCACCTCGCCGCTGCCGATCGGCCGGTCGTACCGGGTGAACGGGGCACGCAACGGGCTGGTCACCGCGTCCTTGGACAGCAGCCGGCTGAGCTTGTGGGTGGCCACGGCGAGCAGCACCACGTCCGATGTGGCGGGTCGCTCGGGCACGCTCCGACCGGCCGCCTTCACCAGGCCGGCGATCGCACCTGTCACACCGGCGTACGTGCCCATCGCCACCAGATAGCCACCGAGTGGGCGGTGCTCGTGCGGCGCGTACGCCTGGCGCAGTCGCGCCACCTTCTGCCTCAGATCGCTCACCCGGCCTCCTCTTCAAATCACGCTACGGTCTGCCGCGTCTCGGCGGCCGGTTCGGACCGGCTCAGCCGGCCTGCAGGTTGTCGGCCACCTCGCGGGCGAGGCTGTTCAGTACCTCGTCGGCGAGCCGGTCGACGTCCTCGCCGTCCCCGGCCAGTTCGAGCCGGAGCCGGGAACCACCGGCGTCGACCGGCTCCACCGTGAGGTCGGCCGACCAGTCGGTGTGGCGCGCCGCCCAGCGGGCCCGCAGTTCCCCGGCGTCGCCCTCCGGGGCCGGGTCACCCGAGAGCAACGGTTCCGGCAGCCAGGCGGAGATCCGGTCGGGATCGGTGGCCGTGTTGAAGACGACTTCCGGGGGTGCGGACACTCCCCGCTCGGCGTACGCCATCACGCGTCCCGCAGCCGGCTCGGGTCGACCTCACGCCCCGGGTGTCGCGCGAGGTACTCGGTCTCCAACTCGGCGGTGCGCCGCAGGTGGTTGGCGAGCGCCGAGTCGGTGGCGTGGCGGAGCGTGTCCAGGCGGGTGCGGTGCAGACTCTGCATCTCCCGCACGAGATCCTCCTCGTCCAGCTCGGCGGGATCGATGCCGAGCAGGTCGGCGTCGGGTGCCGGGGCCGGCACCCGGTCGTCGCCCCACTCGGGAATCCGCTGCTCGGGGCTCACCTCCGTACCACCGGCCGGAAAGCCGTCATGTCGTCCCGATGCCGTCATCTCGCCCCCTCATCCGTTCTGGGCTGGCGTCTGTACGGTTGCCCACGCCGGGTGTGGCCAAACCAGAAGGCACTACGACACCGCGTCGGAGAGCACTGCCGGTCCCGGTACCCTCGTGGCATGAAGCGGCTCTGGACCCCGGCGTGGATCGCGCGCCACGTGGCCATGGTCGTGCTGGTGACCACCTTTCTCGGGCTCGGCTGGTGGCAGGTCAGCCGGGCTGCCGCGGGTAACGCCATCAGCTGGGGTTACGCCGTGGAGTGGCCGATCTTCGCGGGCTTCGTGGTCTTCGTCTGGTGGCGCGAGGTACGCCAGGCGCTACGCGGGGTTCCGCCACCGGACGAGGACGTGGCCGCGCCGGCGTCCGCCGGCAGCCCGGCCGCGTCAACCGCTCCCAACACCGCCGACGACGCCCGTACCGAGCAGTCACGCCCGGGGATCCGGCGCCCGGTGCGGGTCGTCCGAGTCCCCGCCGGTCCCGGTGCGGACGACGCCGATCTGGCCGCCTACAACCGCTACCTGTCATGGTTGAACGCCAACCCGGGCGCGAAGCCCGGCGACTATCCCGGCTGAGCCGGGCCCGGAAGGACTGACGAGAAGTGCGCGCTGCCCTCACCCGCTACCGCGTGATCGCCTGGGTCGTCGGCGTGGTGCTGATCCTGCTGGTCGTGATCGGCATGCCACTCAAGTACGGCTTCGACAACCCGATCGTGGTGGAGACCGTGGGCCAGGCACACGGCTTCCTCTACATGGTGTACCTGGTCGCCGCGTTCGACCTGTCCCGGCGGGCCGACTGGCCGCTCAAGCGGATGATCCTGGTGATGCTGGCCGGCACCGTGCCGTTCGTCTCCTTCTGGGCCGAGCGACGGGTGAGCGCACTTGTCATGGCCGAGCAGCGGAACCGGGAGCAGGCGCAGGCGCCCGAGCCGATCGCCGGGTAGGGCGTGCCTCGACGACCGCGACAATGATCCTCACCGGCGCGGTCGCCACGGCTCGGCGTCGGCCAACGGGTCCTCCCAGCCGCCGTAGCTGTTCATTTCGCGGGCCCGGCGCAGCGCCCGGCTCACCTGCCCGAACTGGTGCTCGTCGTCGCTGCTGAACAGCAGTTCGTCGGTTCCCGCCCGACGGCCCCACAGCTCGTACGCCGGTGGGCGCCAACGGTCGCCGGCCGTCGCGAGCAGCACCGGCACCAGAAACACGGCACCTAGCAGGAGGTACGCCCCGGCGGTGAGCCGTTGCAGCCCACCGGTGAAGCCCAGCAGCAGCCCCACGCCGCTGATCACCACCGTCGAGACCAGCACGGCCCGGGTCGCCGCCCGGTCGTGCGGCCCTCGGGTGCTGTGCAGATGGGTCAGCTCGGCAACCCGCCAGCTGCTGCGCCCGACGGTGAACCTGTCGACCGTGACGATGATCCCGGGCCGGGCGTAGAGCAGTGTCGGCTCGCTGCCGGCGCCTCGGGGTGTCCGTGGCTGTCGCATCGTCGCGCCATCAGGATTCACGACCCCTCCTCCCACGGCTGGTGGCACCGGGTCGGCTCCCGCCGGCCCTGTTCATCGACGTCAGTCGACGGGAATCCCGGCCGCGCGATTCATTGTGGGCCGCTCACGCCACTCCGGCTCGAACGTTTCCGATGGTCACGGGCTTGCGACGGACCATCGGTGCCGGAAAGAGCGCACCAAGTCCGGCTTGTCGGTCAAAACTCCCCGGCATCCGACGTCATATGCCGAGAGCGACCAGTCCGACATGTCGCCGATAACCCCTCTGGGCGTTGCGTGCTCCGCCACAGCACCCCCATTGGTCTCGGCTTTCCCTGCGGATGACTCCCGTCCCGTACTAGGTTGGGCGGGTCGGCTCGGCCGGCCGCCGTCCGCCCGGACGGCACCGGGCCGTCGCCGTCGCGGAGCCTCAGCCGCCCGCGCCGGCCCCGGGAGAGGAGCATTCGGGCTCTTGTCGTCCCTGACGCACACGCTGCGTGCCCTGACGGCCGCCGCCTTCACACTGGCGCTGCTCGCGCCGGCGACGGTGGCCCGAGCCGAACCTTCCCCCGCCGAACTGACCCGGCGGATCGAGAAGGCCTCCGTCGAGTTGGAACGCGTGGTGGAGGCCCACAACGAACTGCGGGAGAAGATCAAGGAGAACCGCGGCGCTGTGGCGCGGTTGCAGAAGCAGATCGGCCCGCTGGAGCAACAGGCCGAGCAGAGCCGGGCCGACGTCGGCGAGCTGGCGGTGACCGCGTACAAGACCGGCAATCTGGGCACCGTCGACGCGCTGCTGCACGGCAGCGACTCGGCCTCCGTGCTGGACCGGCTGGGCACGCTGGACCACCTCACCCGGCAGCGGCAGGCCACCATCGCCAGCTACACCGCCGGCCAGCAGCGGCTGCTCGACGAGAAGACCCGACTGGACGTCACGCTCAGCCGGCAGGCGGCGCAGTCACGCGAGCTGTCCTCGGCCAAGAAGCGCATCGAGCGCGATCTCGCCAAGCTCTACGAGTTGCGCCGGCAGGCGTACGGCCGGGCCACCGAACGACCGACGAACCGGGCCAGCAACGCCCAGGACGCACCCTCCGTCTCCGGCAAGGCCGGCGCAGCCGTCCGGTACGCCTACGGCGCGCTGGGCAAGCCGTACGCCTGGGGCCAGGACGGACCGGGCAGTTACGACTGCTCCGGACTGACCTCTGCCGCCTGGCGGGCGGCCGGCCGGTCCCTGCCACACAACACCCGCATGCAGTGGGGTGTGGTGGCGCACATCAGCCGCGCCGAGCTACGCCCGGGCGACCTCGTCTTCTACCGCAGCCTCGGCCACGTGGCCATCTACGTCGGCGACGGTCAGGTCATCCACGCACCGACCTTCGGCAGGAACGTGGAGAAGCGATCCGTGGACCTGATGTCACCGTACGGATACGGTCGGGTGCGCTGAGCATCGACCGAGCCGCGCCGCCTCGCCGGAGGCGCGTGGCCGACACCTGAGCACAGCGAACGGCCGGCGTCCCCGTTGGACGCCGGCCGTTCGTCGTTGATGTCGCCCGCTCAGGCCGCTTGCAGCCCTTCCGCCCGGGCCAGCTCGCGGAGCCGGCCGAGCGCCTGGATCTCCAACTGCCGGATCCGCTCCCGGGAGAGGGAGAACCGCGAGGCCACCTCGGTGAGCGAGTGCTCCCGACCGTCCTCCAGCCCGTACCGGGCCCGCATGATGCCGGCCGAACGGTCGTCCAGGTGGTTGAGCAGTCCTTCGATCCGCTGACGCTCCAACCCGGTGAGGACGATCTCCTCCGGGGAGGGTGCGTCACTGTCGGCGACCAGATCACCGAGGTTGGTGTCGCCGTCGTCGCCGACCGGCGTGTCCAACGACACGGTGTCCTGCGACCAGCGGACCAGTTCGTTGACCCGCTCGACGGTCACACCGAGCGACGCCGCGATCTGCTCCGGCTCCGGGTCGCCACCCAGCTCACGGGTCAGCTGACGGGCCACGTTGCGCATCCGGTTGACGTCCTCCACCAGGTGCACCGGCAACCGCACGGTGCGCTCCTGTTGGGCGATCGCCCGGCTGATCGCCTGGCGGATCCACCACGTCGCATATGTCGAGAACTTGTATCCGCGCTCGTAGTCGAACTTCTCGACCGCCCGGACCAGACCGGTGTTGCCCTCCTGGATGAGGTCCAACATGGGCATACCGGACCGGACGTACCGGCGCGCGATCGACACGACAAGTCGCAGGTTGGCCCGGATGAACAGGTCCTTCGCCCGCTCGCCGTCGGCGATCAGCCGCTCCAGTTCCTCCCGGGTGGCGCCGTCGGGGACGCGGTCCTCGCCGAGCAGGTGCTCGGCGTACAGGCCGGCCTCGATGGCCTTGGAGAGGTCGACCTCCTTGGCGGCGTCCAGCAGCGGCGTCCGGGAGATCTCGTGCAGGTAGACTCCGACCAGGTCGCGCTCCTCGGCAACCTCGTCAGTTCGCATTCCGATGTTCTTGTCCACGGTGCCCACGGTCCCCTCGCTCGCGCCGGTTGCCCGGTTCCTTGCCATCCCCACGCCCATCAGCCCTCCCCCGTAACCTCCGCTGTGCCCATCGGTGCTGACATCTACACAACAGATGAGACGTGTCGGGGATTCCATGTCGTGGGTCGAAAGTGTCACGAATGCCTGATAATCCGCTGAGAGCAGCGTCCACGTTTGCTGTCAGCACCCTGGCTGACCACCGCTGGCAGACACCCCGTGAGGTCGACGGATGGACGGATCGCCAGCGTCCCGGTCCATGGCAGCACTGCCCGGCCGACAAGCGCAGCGACCCGGGTCACCGCCGTGCTGCGATCCTGGTCACTGCCTGATACGCGTACGTGGACCGCTTGGTTCATCCACGCCGGTGGTAATACCCCACGCCCTGGTGAACAATCCGCGCCCCGGTCCTATGCCCGCCGCCGTTGCGCGGTTCGGCCGGTTGTCGGGTTCGCGATGCCGGTAGGGCCGACGCCGCGCCTACCTCGTCGATCGGGTTCGCGTGGACCCGCCCCGGACGCACAATGACCACCGTCGGGAAGCCGTTCATGCCCGCCTGCGGCCGGACCCACCCGGCGGGCGCGGACCGCCTCGGCGGTCACCTCCAGGGCCTCGGCCCGGCCGCCCGGGCACCGCACTAACCTCAGGTCATGGCGAATCGCAGTGTGTTGGTCACCGGGGCCACGGGCGGGCTGGGCACGGCGGTAAGCGCCGTGTTCGTGGCGGCTGGGTGGCGCGTGGTCGCGACCCAGCGTCAGCAACCGGCCCCGACAGGCGGGCCCGAGGTGAACGCGCCGGTCCGGATCGCCGCGGATCTGACCGACCCGCAGGAGGTGGCCCGGGTGGCCGAGGTGGCGGCCGGCGACCCCGAGGCACCCCTGCGCGCGGTGGTCAACCTCGTCGGCGGGTACGCCAGCGGCGGGCTGGTGCACGAGACGCCGGTGGCGGAGTTCGAACGGATGCTCACCCTCAACCTCCGCCCGACCCACCTGGTCACCCGGGCCGCGCTGCCCCATCTGGTCGCTGCCGGGGGCGGCGCGGTGGTCTGTGTCGCGGCCCGCGCCGCGGTCGCGCCGTTCCCCGGTGTCGCCGGATACGTGACCGCGAAAGCCGCGGTGCTCGGTTTCGCCGCCGCGGTAGCCGTGGAGTACAAGTCGGCCGGGGTCCGCTGCAACACGGTGCTGCCGAGCGTCATCGACACCCCGACCAATCGCGACGCGATGCCGGACGCCGATCACGCCCGGTGGGTGGACCCGGCCGAGATCGCCTCGGTGGTCCACTTTCTCGCCTCGGACGAGTCGGCACCGACAAGCGGCGCGGCCGTACCCGTCTACGGGCGGGCCTGAAGCGGCACCAGTTCGTTCACCGGCACTGCGCCGCCGACCGGTGCCGGCCCGGCCGACTCGTCCCCGGCCGTCAGCCAGTGGCTCAGATGCCCACGGATCTCCATGGCCGTCTCCTCGGCGGGACGATTCGCATTTACCGGCACGAAGGTCGGATACTCCGGCAGGGTGCGGTAGGCCAGGTCGGCGGCGGTCAGGAAGCCCAGGCTCTCGTGGTCGGTGCCCCGGCGCTCGATCCGCCGGTACGCCTCGATCGGCTCGACGGTCAGCAGGAACGTCACCTGCGGTCGGGGGAAGATCCGGTAGGCGGCCCGGACCAGCCGCTCCCAGCGGTGCCCGCCGTGTGCGCGGAGGCTTGCGTACTGGCAGGCCGCGTAGCGGTCCATCACGGCCACCCGCCCGGTGAACAGGCCACCGAGCAGTGTCATCGCGATGGCCAGCCAGCGCAGCACGGATTCCACAAGCAGCATGCCGTCCCGGCCGAGGAGCCCCTGGGCGTCCGCCCGGCCGAGTCGGTGTGCCGCCCGGCCGAGCCAGCGCCGCCCACCCGCGTTGCGGTGATAGGTGGCCGGATGACCGGCCGCGGTGAGCGCCTCGGCGAGCCGGTACGCCTGGGTTGTCTTGCCTGAGCCGTCGATGCCGATCAGGGCTACGGTGCGGAGCCGGCCTCTGCTACAGCGGACTCCCGTCGAATCGGGCGTTCCCGTCGATCTGGCCACCCTCGAAAGGTTATCCGACAGGCGCATGGCGGCTGCGTCATTGATCCCGGTTGAGACATGTTCATCCCGTTGCCCGCGTCGCGCAGGTGTGGCCGACCGGAATGCCGGGTACCGATCGGAGATCCCACCGGTGGCACCCGGACGAGTCGACAGGAGAGGCAGATGGCCGAGCGCGACGACGAGACTCTCCTACACACCCTCAAGAAGGTCGCCGCCGTGCTCAAGCAGTCGGAGATCCCCTTCGCCCTCGGCGGCAGCTTCGCCGTCTACGCGCACGGTGGGCACTCCAGCGAGCACGACGTCGACTTCCTCATCCGCGAGTCCGACGTCGAAGCCGCACTGGAGGCGCTGGTCCAGGGCGGCTTCACCGCCGAGCGGCCCCCGGAGGACTGGTTGGTCAAGGTCTACGACGGCGGCCGGATGGTGGACCTGATCCACCGGCCGATCGAGACGCCGGTGACCGAGGAGACCTTTGCCGACACGGTCATGCGTCCGGTCGACGCCATCCACATGCCGGTGCTGTCGGCCACCCAGCTGATGGTGCACAAGCTGCTCAGCTTTTCCCAGCACTACTGCGATTTCGCCCGTGGGCTGCCGCTTGCCCGCTCGCTGCGTGAGCAGATCGACTGGGAGCGGGTACGCAAGGAGACGCAGCACTCGCCGTACGCCGAGTCGTTCCTGGTGCTGCTCGACAGGCTGGACGTCGTGCCGTACGTCGGCACGGCCGACGGGAAGGAATGACCGTGACCGTGCACTCCGATGCCGGATCGCCCGACGAGTACGTCGAGGCGGAGATCCACCGGCTGCTCACCGAGGATCCGGCCGTCGCCGAACAGGGAATCACAGTGGTCCGCACCGAACGCGCCCTCGTGCTGCACGGTGAGGTCGAGAGCGCACACCGACGGGAGGAGATCCTGCGCCGGGTGGCCGAACGCTTCCCGGACGTGCAGATCACCAGCGACATCGGGGTAATTCGCACGCAGGCGCCCACGGAGATCGAGCAACTGCCCTGAGGGAGGTTCGATGGTTATCCGGATCGCCGCTGTGGGCGACGTACATCTGGACGAGGACGTGCTCGGCCGGTTCCGGCCGGCGCTGGAGGAACTGCCCGGCAGCGTCGACGCGGTGCTGCTCGCCGGCGACCTGACCCGGCACGGCACCGAGGCCGAGGCCCGCTGTGTGGCCCGGGAGTTCGGCGGCCTGGGCGTACCTGTGATCGCCGTGCTGGGCAACCATGATCACCAGTGCGACCAGGTGCCGCAGGTCGTCGGGGCGTTGGAGGAAGCCGGCATCACCGTGCTGGAAGGCGACGGGGTGGTGCTGGACTGCCCGGGTGGTCGACTCGGGGTCGCCGGGGTGAAGGGTTTCGGTGGTGGTTTCGCCGGCCGGTGCGCCAGCGACTTCGGCGAGCCGGAGATGAAGGCGTTCGTCCGCACCACCACCGAGAGCGCCGACCGGTTGAGCGAGGCACTCCGCTCGCTGGACTGCGACGTCCTGGTGGCGCTCACCCACTACGCCCCGGTGCCGGACACCCTGGCCGGTGAGCCGTTGGAGATCTACCCGTTCCTCGGCTGTTACCAGCTGGGTCAGGCGATCGACTCCGCGCCGACCGCACTCGCCCTGCACGGGCACGCCCATCACGGCTCCGAGCGGGGCACCACCCCGGGCGGAGTACGCGTCCGCAACGTGGCCCATCCGGTGATCAAGCAGGCGTACAGCATCTTCCACCTGGGCGATCACCTTGATCAGGGTGAGGTTTCCGGAGTCGCTGTCGGGGGTATTCAGCAACCATGGAGCTGATTCTCTGGATTCTCGCAGTCGTACTGGTGGTTGCCGGCATCCTCGCGCTGTTCCGCCGGCAGATCCTCTGGGGCATCGTCCTCATCGTTGTCGGGCTGCTCGTCGGCCCGGGTGGGGTCAGCATCTTCAATTGACCTGGCGGCGCAGTGCGTCGCTGACCGGACCCGCCGGGGTCGTCGTGACCGGTACTCCGTCCTCCCGACAGGAGTCACCGACCACGGCGACCCCGGCGTGCTGTCCACGGGTTGACCAGCCCGCAACGAACGCCACCCGCTGAGGTTTGCCGCCCCCGCTCAGCGGAGAACCATCGACCATGCGGACGAGTGCGGAACAGACCCGACGAAACGGTGCCGGTCAGTGGTGGGCGCTCGCCGGTTTCGCGGTGGCCGTCGTGGCCGCCGCCGCCATCGGCAACCTTGCCGCGTCGGGCGCCGCCGACCAGTACGCCAACCTCGACCGGCCCGCCTGGTCACCGCCCTCCTGGCTGTTCGGCCCGGTCTGGACCGTGCTCTACGTGATGATCGCGGTCGCCGCCTGGCTGGTCTGGCGCCGGGTGGGGTTCGGTGCGGCGCTCGGCGCGTGGGCGGTCCAGCTCGTGCTCAACGCCGCCTGGACGCCGCTCTTCTTCGCCGGTGACCGGTACGGGTTGGCGTTCGTCGAGATCGTCCTGCTGTGGCTGGCGATAGGTGTGACGGTGCTGCTGTTCGCCCGGGTGAGCCGCCTGGCGGCGGCGCTGCTCCTGCCCTACTGGGCCTGGGTCACCTTCGCTGCGGCGCTCAACTATTCGATCTGGCAGCTGAACGCCTGACCGGGTCGCCGGTCCGCCACCCCGCCAGCGGCACAGCCCGTCAGCCCCGACCGCCGGGGCCGGTGTGCCGCTGCCTGCCCGCCACGCCGAGAACCCTCCCCGCCGCTCGTCCGGGTTGACGCACGTATCCGCTGATAGACGGGGGTCGTTGCGGCCGGTGGGAGCGTGATCATGGCCGCTTGCCAGGTTTCCGGATTGTTACTCGCTCGTGTCCGTCCAAGGGGTGGACCCCGGGAGATGCAAGCGCTTACATGTGAAAACGCCCATCGGACCGGCGCCAGGTCAACCGGATGCGATCCCGGCCAGCGCCGGCTAGGAAGGAGGACGGCATGGCGATTTCTGCCAGGCCACGCCAGGCCCTCGCGATCGCTGGCGCGATCGGACTGGCGCTCAGCGCCACCGCCTGCGGCACCGGAAGCAGCAGCAACAGCGGCAGCAACAGCAACGCCGATTCCGCGGAGTGCGCCCCGTACGAGAAGTACCAGGGCCACGACGGCAAGACGGTGACCATCTACTCGTCGATCCGGGACCTCGAGGCCGACCGGCTGGCGGAGTCCTGGAAGCAGTTCGAGGACTGCACCGGCATCACGATCAACCACGAGGGAAGCGGTGAGTTCGAGGCCCAGCTTCCCGTACGCGTCGACGGCGGCAACGCGCCCGACCTGGCCTTCATCCCCCAGCCCGGCCTGCTTGCGCGGTTCGCCGAGCGCAACCAGCTGAAGCCGGCAAGCGCCGACACCAAGGCGATGGCCGAGGAGAACTACCCGGCCGACTGGCTGAAGTACAGCACCGTCAACGGCACCTTCTACGGCGCGCCGCTCGGGTCGAACGTGAAGTCGTTCGTCTGGTACTCGCCGAAGATGTTCCAGGAGAAGGGCTGGGCCGTCCCGACCACGTGGGAGGAGATGATCAAGCTCAGCGACACCATCGCGGACAGCGGCACCAAGCCGTGGTGCGCCGGCATCGAGTCCGGTGAGGCCACCGGTTGGCCGGCCACCGACTGGATCGAAGACGTGATGCTGCGGACGCAGACCCCCGAGGTCTACGACCAGTGGACCACGCACCAGATCCCGTTCAACGACCCGCGGGTCGCCGAGGCGCTGGACCGCGCCGGCACCATCCTCAAGAACGAGAAGTACGTGAACGGCGGCTTCGGCGGCGTCCGCAGCATCGCCACCACCGCCTTCCAGGAGGCCGGTGTGCCGATCACCCAGGGCAAGTGCGCCCTGCACCGGCAGGCCTCCTTCTACGCCAACCAGTGGCCTGAAGGCACCCGGGTGGCGGAGGACGGCGACGTCTTCGCCTTCTACTTCCCGGCCATCGACCCGGCGAAGGGCAAGCCGGTGCTGGGCGGCGGCGAGTTCGTGACCGCGTTCAACGACCGCCCCGAGGTGCAGGCGGTGCAGACCTACCTCGCTTCGGGTGAGCACGCCAACAGCCGCGCCAAGATTGGCGACTGGGTGTCCGCGAACAACAAGGTCGACCTGGCCAACGTCGCCAACCCGATCGACAAGCTGTCGGTGGAGATCCTCCAGGACGACAGCTCGGTCTTCCGGTTCGACGGTTCCGACCTGATGCCCGCCGCCGTCGGCGCCGGGACCTTCTGGAAGGGCATGGTCGAGTGGATCAACGGCGGGAACACCGCCAGCGTCCTCCAGGGCATCGAGAGCAGCTGGAAGTAATCCCAGTGGTGGGCCGGTCCGCGTGCGGCGGGCCGGCCCGCCGGCTCTACCGAGGACCCGGGGAGGGTTGATGAACTTCGACTTTGCCGAGCAGTCACCCAAACTGATGATGCTGCTGTGGGGGTTGGTCGCCTTCGCGGTGGTGGTGGGTGGCCTGCTCGTGCTGCTCGACGCGGTGCCGGCGTTCTTCGCGCGGCGACGCGAGGCGCGACTCGTCGCCGCCTCCGCCAGCGGGGCGCCACTGCCCGGGCGGAGCAGGTCCCGAGAGGGACTGTTCGCCACGTTCTTCCTGTTGCCGACGGTGCTGCTGCTGATGATCGGCCTGGTCGTCCCGGCGCTACGGACCACCCTGCTGTCCTTCATGGACGGCGGCAGCCAGAACTTCGTGGGCCTGGACAACTACCGCTGGATGTTCGCCGACGACGCGATCGTGCGGGTGCTGCTCAACACGTTGATCTGGGTGACCCTGGTGCCGTTGGTCGCCACCTCGATCGGCCTGCTCTACGCCGTGCTTGTGGACAAGGCCCGGATGGAGGCGGTGGCCAAGTCACTGATCTTCATGCCGATGGCGATCTCGTTCGTCGGGGCGAGCATCATCTGGAAGTTCGTCTACGCCTACCGGGGCGAGGGCGAGGAACAGATCGGTCTGCTCAACCAGATCGTCGTCAGTCTCGGTGGCGAACCCCGGCAGTGGCTGCTCGACTCGCCGCTGAACACCCTGCTGCTCATCGTGATCATGGTGTGGATCCAGGCGGGTTTCGCCATGGTGGTGCTGTCGGCGGCGATCAAGGCCATCCCGGCCGACATCGTCGAGGCCGCCCGCCTCGACGGGGTCAGCCCGTGGCAGATGTTCTCCCAGATCACGCTGCCCAGCATCCGGCCCGCGTTGATCGTGGTGGTGGTCACCATCTCGATCGCCACGCTGAAGGTCTTCGACATCGTCCGGACCTCCACGAACGGCAACTACGACACCAGCGTGATCGCCAACGAGATGTACAACCAGGCGTTCCGGTACGGCCAGAACGGGCAGGGCTCCGCCCTGGCGGTCTTCCTCTTCGTGCTTGTGGTGCCAATCGTGATCTTCCAGATCCGCAACATTCGTCAGCAGCGACGGGAGGGCTGAGATGACCACCACCACTCCCCCGGTCGCCGCCGGCACCCAGGACGAAACACCCACCACCCGGGCGTCCCGGGTACGCAAGCGGCTCAACAGCCGCACCGCGACCCTTGTCGCGATCGTCATCGCGGTCGTCTGGACCATCCCCACCTTCGGTCTGTTCGTCTCCTCGCTGCGGCCGGAGAACCAGATCAAGACCACCGGCTGGTGGACGTTCTTCCGCGACCCGGAGTTCACCCTCCAGAACTACCAGGACGTGCTGTTCGGCCAGTCCTCCGGATCCGGGCAGCTCGCCAACTACTTCGTCAACTCGCTGGTGATCACCCTGCCGTCGGTGCTGTTCCCGTTGGCGTTCGCGGCCATGGCCGCGTACGCGCTGGCGTGGATCAACTTCCGCGGCCGGGACTGGGTCTACATCGCCATCTTCGCGCTCCAGATCGTGCCGCTGCAGATGGCCCTCGTGCCGCTGCTGAGCTTCTTCTCGCGCGGAGTCAGCCTGGGCGGCGTCACCCTGATGCCGGCCTGGAATCTGGACGGCGCGCAGAACTTCGCCCAGGTGTGGTTCGCACACACCTGCTTCGCCCTGCCGTTCGCCGTGTACCTGCTGCACAACTTCGTCTCACAACTGCCCAGGGACCTGATGGAGGCGGCCCGGGTCGACGGGGCCACCCACCCCAAGATCTTCCGCACCATCGTCCTGCCGCTGATCGCACCCGCGCTTGCCGCGTTCGGCATCTTCCAGTTCCTCTGGGTCTGGAACGACCTGCTGGTCGCGCTCATCTTCGCCGGGGGCAGCGACGTCACCGCGCCGCTCACCGTCCGGCTCGCCGAACTGGCCGGTACCCGGGGCAACGAGTGGCAACGGTTGACCGCCGGGGCGTTCGTCTCGATCGTCGTACCGCTGATCGTGTTCCTGTCCTTGCAGCGCTACTTCGTTCGGGGGCTGCTCGCCGGCAGCGTCAAGGGTTGATCCGCCGTGGTGCCGCCGCCCACGGCGGCGGCACCACGCGGGACGTGAGCGGGGTTCCACGTGACGAAGATCGACGATGTCGCCCGGCTGGCCGGCGTCTCCACGGCCACCGTCTCCCGGGCGCTGCGCGGGCTGCCGACGGTGTCGGCGGCGACCCGCAGCCGGGTGCTCGCCGCCGCCGAGCAGTTGCAGTACGCCGTGTCGCCGAGCGCCTCCCGGCTGGCCGGCGGCCGGACCGGCACCGTGGCGGTGGTGGTTCCCCGGATCACCAGGTGGTTCTTCGGCGTGGTCGTCGAGGCCGCCGAGGACTTCTTCCACCGGGCCGGCTACGACCTGCTGCTGCACAACCTGGGCGGGCGGGAGCAGAACCGGCAGCGCGTACTGCACGCTGCCCACCTGCACAAACGGGTGGACGCCATCATGTTGGTCGCCACCCCGCTGCGGGCCACCGACGTGACCGCGCTCGCCGCGCTGGACCTGCCGGGCGTCACCATCAGCTCCGGCACCACGGTGCCGGGCTGGCCCTGCGTACGCATCGACGATGTGGCGGCGGCCCGGACCGCCACCCGGCACCTGCTGGATCTGGGGCATCGCCGGATCGCGCACATCTCCGGTGACCCCGACGACGAACTCGCCTTCAGCGCCCACCTGGACCGACGCCGCGGGCATCAGGAGGCGTTGCGGGCGGCCGGGTTGCAGCCGGACCCGAGCCTCGACGTGGAGTCCAGTTTCGACATCGCCGGCGGCACCCGGGCCACCGAGGAACTGCTCCGCCGGGGCGATCCGCCGACGGCCATCTTCGCCGCCTGCGACGAGATGGCGATGGGTGCGCTGACCGCGCTGCGCGACGCCGGCCTGCGGGTTCCCCAGGACGTCAGCGTGATCGGCATCGACGACCACGCGCTCGCCGGTGTGCTCGGGCTGAGCACCATCGCCCAGCCGGCCGTGGAGCAGGGCCGGCTGGCCGCGCAGTTGCTGCTCGACCCGCTCTGCGGACGGGTGGGCGATCCCGACACGGCCAAACCGGATTCGCCGGTGATCCTGAACACTCGGCTGGTCGTGCGTGATTCGACTGCGCCCGCCCGGGCACACTGAACGGCAGCCAGCACGCCGTCCGGGCCCGCCGGCCCGTACGGCTCGACCATGGGAGTACGCCCTGAACCACGACACGACGCACCAGAACCCGCCGACCGGCTGGTGGACGGAGGCGGTGATCTACCAGATCTACCCCCGCTCGTTCGCCGACTCGGGTGGCGACGGCATCGGCGACCTGCCCGGGATCACCGCCCGTCTCGACCATCTGGCGGAGTTGGGCGTCGATGCGGTCTGGCTCTCCCCGTTCTACCCGTCCCCTCAGGCCGACGCCGGCTACGACGTGGCCGACTACCGGGACGTCGAGCCGCTGTTCGGCACGCTTGCCGACGCCGACGACCTGATCGCCAAGGCCCACGCGAACGGGCTGCGGGTGATCGTCGACCTGGTGCCCAACCACACCTCGTCGGCCCACGCCTGGTTCCAGGCCGCCCTGGTCGCCGGTCCGGGCAGTGCCGAGCGCGAGCGGTACGTCTTCCGCGCGGGCCGGGGACCGGGTGGGGCCGAGCCGCCCAACGACTGGCAGAGCGTCTTCGGTGGCCCGGCCTGGACCCGGCTGCCCGACGGCGAGTGGTACCTGCACCTGTTCGACACCGCCCAGCCCGACCTGAACTGGGACAATCCCGAGGTCCGCGCCGAGTTCCTGGACGTGCTGCGGTTCTGGCTGGACCGTGGCGTGGACGGCTTCCGGGTCGACGTGGCACACGGTCTGATCAAGCAGGCCGACCTGGCCGACTGGCAGGAGCCGCAGGAGATCCTCTCCGGGCAGGAGGCGGACAAGCCCCGCCCACCGATGTGGGACCAGGACGGCGTACACGAGGTCTACCGCGAGTGGCGGCGGCTGCTGGACGGCTACCCCGGTGAGCGGATCCTGGTCGCCGAGGCGTGGGTGGAGCCGGCGGAGCGGCTGGCCCGCTACGTACGCCCCGACGAGATGCACCAGGCGTTCAACTTCGAGTACCTGCTCGCCTCCTGGACCGCCCCCGCCCAGTACGCGGTCATCACGCGGTCGCTGGAGGCCACCGACGCGGTGGGCGCGCCCACCACCTGGGTGCTCTCCAACCACGACGTGGTGCGGCACGCCTCCCGGCTCGGGCTGCCGGTCGGCACTCCCCGCCCCAACGGCATCGGTGTCGGTGACGAGCAGCCGGACGCCGCGACCGGGCTGCGGCGTGCCCGCGCGGCCACCCTGCTGATGCTGGCGCTGCCCGGCTCGGCCTACCTGTACCAGGGTGAGGAACTCGGGTTGCCGGAGCACACCACCCTGCCCGACGAGGCCCGGCAGGACCCGACCTGGGAGCGCAGCGGGCACACCCAGCGGGGCCGCGACGGGTGCCGGGTGCCGATCCCGTGGGAGGCCGACGCGCCGTCGTACGGCTTCGGGCCCACCGACGCGAGCTGGCTGCCGCAGCCTCCGGTCTGGGCCGAGTACGCGCTGGACCGTCAGCGTGGGGTACCCGGCTCGACGTACGAGCTGTACCGGGAGGCGCTGCGGCTACGCCGTGCGTACGGCCTCGGTCCGGGCACCCTGGAGTGGCTCTCCTCGGGCGACGAGGTGCTGACCTTCCGCAACGGTGACCTGGTCGTCCTTACCAACTTCGGGGCGGACGCCGTCCCGGCGCCCGACGGCGAGCTGGTGCACAGCAGCGCACCACTTGACGAGGACGGGTCGGTGCCCACCGACGTGACCGTCTGGGTCCGCACCGCCTGAGCCGTCCCGGTAGGGCCCCTCGGGGCCCTACCGGTGCTCACTTCAGCTTCTCGGCGCGGCTGTCCAGCAGTTGCCGTATGTCGGCGATGTCCTTCGGCGAGGTACGGGCGGCGAGCCAGTACATGACACCTGTGGGGATGAAGAAGAGCTGGAAGGCGGCCAGCCCGACGGCGTAGTTGAGCGGCGGCGGGAAGGCCACCCGCAACCCGTGGAAGACGACACCGACCAGCCCGTTGCCGGCCGCCCGACCCACCCCGTTGACCAGGTTGCCGAGGCTGTAGACGGTGCCCCGGTTCTCCGGTGGGTTGACGTCGGCGATCAGCGCGAACCAGTTCGGCGAGTTCGCCGAGGTCAACGCCAGGGCCAGCAGCGCGGCGAGCAGGCTCAGCCCGACCGTCGGTTCGCTGACCACGCTTGTCAGCACCGCCCGCACCACCGCGCCCGTGGCGGCGCCGTCGGGCACGTCGATGCGCATCGGCACGAAGAACAACACCAGGTAGAACGGGAGCGCGGCGAAGATGCCGACCGAGGCGACCATGGCCCGACCCGAGGGCGTACGCCGTTGCAGCGCGTCGCCGATCAGCCCGCCAACGATGGAGAACACCCCGCCGAGTTGGAACAGTGCGGCGAAGACGCTGCCCACCACGATGGCGGTCGCCGTGGTGTAGCCCTGGTCCTCGGCCCGCTCGCGGAAGAGCACCGGCAGCCAGACCAGCGAGCCGAAGGCGGCCTGCGCGGTGAGGCCCTGGAGGATCAACCAGCGGTTGGTCCGCCGACCCAGGATGACGGGCAGGTCGGCCCGGCTGATCCGGTAGTCGTAGTCGTCGCCGGTGGCGAACGCGGCGGCAAGTGCCGGCTCGCTCTGGCCGCGCCGGATGTCGTACGTGAACAGGTAGGCCGCCGTGGCGGCCAACCCGACCACCGTGATCAACAGGAACGGCCGACGCCAGTCGGCCGCGCCGAGCAGCCCGCCGAAGAGGCCACCGGCCACCGTGCCGACCCCCTGGGAGAGCCCCCAGAAGCTCATCACCAGGCCCCGACGGCGAGGCGTGATGAGGTCGGTGACGACCGAGTAACCGACCGACCCGACCGCGCCGAGGCCCACCGCGGCGAGCAGTTGCGCGACGAGGAAGGTGGGATAGTTCCCGGCCAGCGCGCTGCCCCCGGTGCCGGCCGCCCAGAGCAGTGTGCCGATCATGAGCAACGGCTTGCGGTTGGTGCGGTCGCCGAAGTACGCCCAACCCACCGCCGCCACCGCGCTGACCAGGAAGCTGCTCGCGGTGACCAGGCCGAGCAGCCGTTGCGGCACCGCGAAGGAGTCGGCGATCGCGCCGTACAGCGGGGGCACCAGACCGATCGCCACGTTGTCCAGCGAGGCGAGCAGCACGAAGACCACGACGCTGTAGAGCCGGCGCGGCGCGCTCCTGCCCCACACCCGCGCGGGTCCGCCTGTGGTCGAGGTCATGCGGGCAGCAAACCAGGGCGGGATAACGAGCTGATCACCGGGTCGCTCCACGGCACGGACGAGATCGTGCTCGATCCCGGATCGGCTGGCTCCTCGTCACGCGGATGCCACCCGATCCGGGATCGGTGGTGGTCAGTCCTTGGGCAACCGGTCCAGGTGGTGCTCCCGGGCCTGTGCGTAGCGCTCCCGGATGCCGGGCACCGGCTCGGCTGCGTACTCCTCGACGCCGGCCGGTGTCCAGGACGGCGGCTCGCCGGTGCCCAGCGCCAACCACGCGGCCTGTCGGGCGGCACCGTCGGCGACGTACTCACCGGGCGGTGGGACGACCACCGGGCAGCCGAAGACCTGCGCCGCGATGCGACGCACCGCCGCCGACCGGGCACCGCCGCCGACCAGGATCACCCGGCGTACCTCCGCGCCGTGAGCGGCCAGCGCGTCGAGCCCGTCGGCGAGGGCGCAGAGCATCCCCTCCACGGCCGCCCGGGCCAGGTGCGCCGGGGTCGAGGTGCGCAGCGTCAGCCCGTGTACCGCCCCGGTGGCGTCCGGCCGGTTCGGGGTCCGCTCGCCCTCCAGGTACGGCACCATGACCAGCCCGTCCGCGCCGGGCGGCGCGGCCAGCGCCAGATCGGCCAGCTCGTCCAGACCCACCCGCAGCATCGCCGCGGCGGCGTCCAGCACCCGGGCCGCGTTCAGCGTGCAGACCAGTGGCAGGAACCGGCCGGTCACGTCGGCGAAGCCGGCGACGATACCGCTCGGGTCGGCCGCCGGGGTGTCCGCGACGCTGAAGACCGTGCCGGAGGTACCTATCGACACCACCACGTCGCCGGGACGCGCCCCGACGCCGAAGCCGGCGGCGGCGTTGTCGCCCGCCCCGGGCCCGAGCAGCGCCGCGCCGGAGCCCGGGGCGGCGCCCGAGCCGGACAGCGCCGCCGGAGCAAGATGCCCGGCGGCCTCGGTCGGGCCGAGGACCCTCGGCACCCGCACCACCCGACCGAGCGCCTGCTCCAACAGATCCGGCCGGTACTCGCCGGTGGCCGGGGACCAGTAGCCGGTGCCGCTGGCGTCGCTGCGGTCGGTACGCAGCGCGTCCAGCCCGGGGGCCCCGGCCAGTCGCCAGGTCAACCAGTCGTGCGGCAGGCAGACCGCCGCCACCCGGGCCGCGTTGGCCGGCTCGTTCCGGGCCAGCCAACGCAGCTTGGTGACGGTGAAGCTGGCCACCGGCACGCTGCCCACCGCGTCGGCCCAGAACCGGCGTCCGGCCTGCCCCTCGCCGGCCTCCTGGACCAGCTCGGCCGCTGCCCCGGCGGACCGGGTGTCGTTCCACAGCAGGGCCGGCCGGATGACCTCGCCGGCCTCGTCGAGGCAGACCATGCCGTGCTGCTGACCTCCCACGGAGACCGCGGCGACGTCAGTCAGCCCACCGGCGGCGTCGATCGCCGTCTGGAGGGCGGACCACCAGGCCGAGGGGTCGACCTCGGTGCCGTCCGGGTGCGGTGCCCTGCCCTGCCGGACCAGGGCACCGGTCTCCGCGTCCCGGACGACCACCTTGCACGACTGGGTGGAGGAGTCCACCCCGGCGACGAGCGGCATGCCGGCCGCCTCAGCGTGCGCCGAGCACGTGCTCGACGGCGAGCTGGTTCAACCGGATGAAGCCGAAGCCCTTGGCGGCGGCGGCGTCGACGTCGTAGTTCTCGAACGCGCCGGTGTCGGCGAGCAGCTCGGTGTAGCCCTCACCGTCGCCCAGGGTCGGTACGCCCAACTCGCCGACCTTGCTCGCGGCCAGCGCCTCGACCACCTCCGGGTCGGCCCGGAACGCCGCCGCCCGCTCCTTGAGCAGCAGGTAGGTCCGCATGTTCGCGGCGGCGGAGGCCCACACCCCGTCCATGTCCTCGGTGCGGGAGGGCTTGTAGTCGAAGTGGCGCGGCCCCTCGTACGCCGGGCCGCCGCCCGGTGCGCCGTGCTCCAGCAGGTCGACCAGGGCGAACGCGTTGAGCAGGTCGCCGTGGCCGAAGACCAGGTCCTGGTCGTACTTGATGCCGCGCTGGCCGTTGAGGTCGATGTGGAACAGCTTGCCCTGCCAGAGCGCCTGGGCGATGCCGTGGACGAAGTTCAGCCCGGCCATCTGCTCGTGGCCGACCTCCGGGTTCACCCCGACCCGCTCCGGGTGGGCGAGGGTGGAGATGAACGCGAGGGCGTGCCCGACGGTGGGCAGCAGGATGTCGCCGCGCGGCTCGTTGGGCTTCGGCTCCAGCGCGAAGCGCAGGTCGTAGCCACGGTCGATGACGTACTGGCAGAGCAGGTCGACCGCCTCGCGGTAACGCTCCAGCGCGGCCTGGACGTCCTTGGCCACGTCGTACTCGCCGCCCTCGCGGCCGCCCCACATGACGAAGGTCTTCGCGCCCAGCTCGGCGGCGAGGTCGACGTTGCGCAGCACCTTGCGCAGCGCGTACCGCCGCACGTCACGGTCGTTGCTGGTGAAGCCGCCGTCCTTGAAGACCGGCTGCTGGAACAGGTCGGTGGTGACCATCGGCACCACCAGGCCGGTCTCGTCGAGCGCCTTGCGGAACCGGGCGATCTGGGCGTCGCGGGTGGCGGCGTCCGCGCCGAACGGCACCAGGTCGTCGTCGTGGAAGGTGACGCCGTACGCGCCCAGCTCGGCGAGTCGGTGCACCGACTCCACCGGGTCCAACGCTTCGCGGGTGGCGTGGCCGAACGGGTCGCGGCCCTGCCAGCCGACCGTCCAGAGCCCGAAGGAGAACTTGTCGGCAGGGGTGGGACGGGGTGCCATGGCAGACCTCCGGTGATGTCGTCCGCTATTTGTTCAGTGGTTGAATTAAATGACTGTGGTGTGGCAGTGTCAAGGGGTGAAACCACCCGCAGCCCCGGCCGGTGCGGTGCGGCAGGGCAGCCTGCGTGAGCTGAACCTCGCCCTCGTGCTCGGCCGTATCGCCGCCGCCCGCCGCCCGCCGTCGCGGGCCGCGCTGGCTGCGGAGACCGGCCTCACCCGGGCCACCGTCTCGGCCGTGGTGGAGGACCTCGTCGCCGGTCGGCTCGTCACCGAGGCGGACCCGACACCCCGGGCCGGCGCCGGTCGCCCGGCGCGCGGTCTGATGCTGGCCGGCGACGGCCCCGCCGGGCTCGGACTGGAGATCAATGTCGACTACCTGGCCGCCTGCGTCGTCGACCTCGCCGGTCAGGTTCGGCACCACACCGTGCACCGGGCCGACCAGCGACCCGTCTCCCCGGCCGACGCGCTCGGCCGGCTCGCCGAGCTGGCCGGACGGGCCCGCGCCGACGCCGACGCCCAGGGCCTGACCCTGGCCGGTGCGGCCCTGGGGGTGCCCGGCCTGGTCGACGACGCCGGTCGGGTCCGCCTGGCACCGAACCTCGGCTGGCGGGACGTGCCGGTGCCGGAACTGCTGGCCGACCACCCCGCGCTGACCGAGACCGTCGACGGGATACCGCCGCTGGTGGTGGACAACGAGGCGAACCTCGCCGCGCTCGGTGAGTTGCACGCGGGTGCCGCGCCGGGCAGCTTCCTGCACATCTCCGGCGAGGTGGGCATCGGCGCCGGCATCGTGCTGGACGGCGCGTTGTTCCGGGGCACCCGCGGGTGGAGCGGCGAGATCGGGCACATCCCGGTCCGCCCGGACGGGCCACCCTGCCGCTGCGGCGGCCGTGGCTGTCTGGAACTCTACGCCGGGCAGGAGGCGATCCTCTCCGCCGCCGGTCTGGCCGGAGCCGACCTGCCGGCCGACCGGGCATCGACCCGGCTGACCCAGCTCGCCACCGCCGGGCACCCCGCCGTCCTGCGCGCCCTGGCCGAGGCGGGTACGGCGATCGGGGTCACCGTGGCGAGCGTGGTCAACCTGCTGGACCTGGACACGGTGGTGCTCGGTGGCGGCTACGCACCGCTCACCGGCTGGCTCCGGCCACCCGTACTCGCCGAGATCGAACGTCGGGTGCTCACCGCGGCCTGGTCCCCGGTCACCGTCCGGCCGGCCACCCTCGGCGCCACGGCAGCCGCGGTGGGAGCCGCCGGTTCGGTGGTACGCCGGATCATCGCCCGCCCCGGCGGCTGGTTGGCCCGACTCTGACTCTCTCGGCAGGTGCGGCTCAGCGACAGGTCGGTACGCTTGCTCCCAGGCAACCAACCGTGACCCCGAGGAGTGCACCACCGGCATGCGTACTGGTCGACAGCGCCCGGCGCCCGGCACCCGCCGGTGACCAGCACCCGACAGGGCGCCGTCACCGGTGCGGCAGGCGAGCAGGCCGACGACGGACGGTCGGACCGCCCCGCCGCCGCCGTGCCCCTCACCAGCACGCTCCCCGTGGACGCCGATCTCGCCCGTGAGTTGCTCGACGGGCTCGACGAGGCGGTGCTGACGGTCGACGACACCGGCCTGGTCGTGCTGGCCAACGCGATGGCCGGGAAACTGCTGCCGGAGGTCGTCGCCGGCACCGACCTGGCCGACTGTGCACCGCCGACGCTGGCGGACGCGCTCGCCACCGGTACCTCCGACTTCGAGGGTGAGCACCGGGGCCGGCTGCTGCAGGGCGTCCGCCGCGAGCTGGGCGGCAACCGGTCCGCCTGGTACGTACGGGATGTCACCGACGAGTACGGTCGCGCCGAGGAACTGCTGGCCGAGCGCCGGCGTACCCGGTTCCTGGCCCGGTCCGGCCGTCAACTCGGCCTGGCGCTGGCGCGTGACCAGGCCCTGCGAATCGTTGCCACGCTCCCGGTGCCGTACCTGGCCGACCTGGCCCTGGTGGTGCACCTGCCACCGACGCCCACCGAGTACCGGCCGCACTGGGTGCGGTATGCCGCCGACGACACCGCGCCGGCCACCGGAGCTGTCGACTGGGACGTGGTCTCCGCCGTGCCCGGTCTCATCGAGGCCCTCGACGGCGAGCCCACCGAGCCACGACTCAGGCCGGTTAGCGGCGGAAACGGGCTCGACCCGTTGCTCCCGGCGGGTCTCGACCCGCCCGCGACCCTGCTGGTCAGCCCGATGCCCGGGGCCGGTGGCACGGCTGGTGCCCTGGTGCTGCTGCGCCGCTCCCCGCGGGCCGGGTTCGACGGCCGCGATGTCGAGCTGGTCCGGGAGTTCGCCGCCCGGGCCGGCGCCGCACTGGCCACCGCACAGTTGCACGACGAACAGAGCCACCTTGCCCGGGTGCTCCAGAGCAGTCTGCTGCCGCCGAAACTGCCCCCGGTGGCCGGCATGAGCCTCGCCGGTGGCTACCGCGCGGCCGGGGACAGCCTGCGCATCGGTGGCGACTTCTACGACGTCCTGCCGACCGGTGGCGGGGCGCTCTTCGCCGTCGGCGACGTCTGCGGCAAGGGCGTCGGTGCGGCAGTGCTCACCGGCCGGGTACGCCAGTCGTTGCAGACCCTGCGCCTGGTCGAGCAGCAGCCGCTGGAGTTGCTCGGGCTGCTCGACCGGGCACTGCTCGACATGCCGGACGCGTCCCGACGCGGCCAGTTCACCACCCTGCTGCTGGGTGCCCTGCGCCCCGGGCCCGAGGGCGGGTTGCTGGTGCGGATCGCCGGCGGTGGACATCCGGCGCCCCTGCTGATCCGCGGCGACGGCAAGGTGACGGCGGTTCGGGTGGGCGGCATGCCCGTCGGTGCGCTGAGCGGTGCCCGATTCGCCGCCGCCGACCTTCGGCTGCGCCCCGGTGAGCTGCTGTTCACCAGCACCGACGGGGTCACCGACACGCGGGGCGGCCCGCGCGGCACGGAGCCCTTCGGTGAGCAGCGGCTTCGCCGGACGCTGGCCGCCGCCGCCGGGCTGCCCCCGGCGACGCTTGTCGACCGGGTGCTTCAGGAGGTCGACAGGTGGACTGCCGGGCACCGCCACGACGACGTCGCGATACTGGCGATCGGCCCAGCCCCGGCCTGACCCCGGTGCGAACCCGGCCGAGCCGCCCGGCGACCCGGTCGGTCAGGCTGTCCGGAAGACGGAAGCGTCCCCCGCCGCCCAGCCCCGCGACGCCGCCTCGACGGCCTCCCGACCGTCCGCCGACTGCTCCACGCGTGGCTGCTCGGCCTGCGGCACCAGCGGCGACACCGGCCGTACCACCCGTGCGCGGGCGGCCTCGTCGAACGCGCGCAGCCCCCGCAGCAGCGCCTCCCGAGCCTCGGGCGTCATATCCGCCAGGATCGTCGCCAGATGCTGGCGACGGTCGTCGCGCAGCTCAGCCAGCAGCCGGCGGGCCTCAGCCGTCAGGTGCAGCGAGATCTCCCGCCGATCGGCACGACCCGGCTCCCGTTCCAGCATCCCGGCGGCCACCAGCCGGTCGCAGAGTCTGCTCGCCGACGACAGCAGCATGTCCAGGCCGGTGGCGAGGCGTCGCAGGTTGATCCCGTCGTGCCGTTCGACGAGCATGACGGCGCGAAGCTGGGCGGTGGAGATACGGTTGGCCGTCCGTTCCCGCGCACCGTCCCAGACCGTCAGCAGGGCACCTGCCGCGGTATCCAGCTCGGCAGCCATACTCATCTCGGGTCCCGGTGGACCATGCAGTTCCGCCATGGTGCGCCTGAGCGTACTCCGATTCCGTCGGCGGTTGGGCTTGTGATCAAGGAGAGACCATGACCGAGCCGGTCGACAAGGGCCGCGCGGCCATCACCTCCGCCCCCGTGGACCTCCTCGTGACCCGCGTCGGCGAGCTGTTCGCGCGGGAGTACGGCGTCACCGACACGGAGCTTTTGCAGGTCGACTATCGGCTGGCGGCGTTGCTGCCACTCGGTTCCGGGGACGCGGTGACCACGCCCGGGCACCCGGCGTGGCGTTGCTTCGACCACCAGAGCCCGATCCATGTCGACGGGGTCGGGTACCTGCCGGTGAGCATGCGTGGGGAACAACGTGGCGTGCTCAGAGTGACTCCTGTCACTGATGCGCGACTGGCCGAGATGGCCGAGGTCGCCACCGCGCTGGCCCACGAGTTGGCTGCGGTCGACGCGGGCACGGACGTGTACCGGGTGGCCCGGCGCAGCCGCCGCCTCACCCTCGCCGCCGAGGTGCAGTGGGAGCTGCTGCCGGGACGCAGCCGACTCCGTCCCTCCTTCAGCCTCGCCGGCCAACTGGAGCCGGCGTACGCGGTGCGCGGTGACAGCTTCGACTGGTCCGACGACGGTGAGCGGGTCTGGCTCGCCACCATCAACGGGATGGGTGAGGGGGTCGCGGCGTCGATGCTGACCACCCTCGCCACCTGCGCGCTGCGCAACGCCCGTCGGGCCGGCATCCCGCTGGCCGACCAGGCCGCCCTGGCCGACCAGGCGATCTACGACCTGCACCGGGGCGAGCAGTACCTCGCGACCCTGCTGCTCCAACTGGACCTGCGCAGCGGGCTGCTCACCGCCGTCGACGCCGGTTCGCCCCGGCTCGTCCTGCTGCGCGACGGCGAGGTCAGCATTCAGCCACTGGAGGAGCAGTTCCCGCTCGGCATGTTCGAGGGAACCAACTACCGGGAACAGTTCGTCCAGCTCCAGCCCGGCGACCGGTTGTTCATGATCAGCGATGGGGTGATCGAGGCGACCGGCCGCGCGGAGCGGTACGGCCAGACGGCGCTCGACCGGATGTTGCGCCGGACCGCGCCGATGACGTCCCTGGACGCGGTCCGCTCCCTCCTCGGCGACCTGCGCGCGTTCGTCTCCGGTGATCTCACCGACGACGCCGTCGTGGTCTGCCTGGACTGGCTCGGTCCACAGCCATGAGGCACCCCCGCCGGGTCAGTACGCGCCGCGACTGTTGACCACCGCGCCGACGGTCTTCCAGAGGATCGTCAGGTCGGCGGCCAGCGACCAGTTCTCCACGTAGTA
Source organism: Verrucosispora sp. CNZ293 (assembly GCF_002754655.1). Classification (NCBI taxonomy): domain Bacteria; kingdom Bacillati; phylum Actinomycetota; class Actinomycetes; order Micromonosporales; family Micromonosporaceae; genus Micromonospora; species Verrucosispora sp. CNZ293. The sequence goes on along the minus strand of NZ_PEFR01000001.1, from coordinate 6,001,610 downwards.
GAGATCGAGCCGGATGCCGTCCTCCCAGCTCAGGTCGGACCGTCCGCTGACCTGCCAGAGCCCGGTCATCCCCGGTTTGACGAGCAACCGGCGGGCGACGTCGCCGTCGTAGCGGGCCACCTCGGAGGGCAGCGGCGGCCGGGGGCCGACCAGGCTCATCTGCCCCAGCAGGACGTTCACCAGTTGCGGCAGCTCGTCCAGCGACCACTTGCGCAACAGCCGGCCGACCCGGGTCACCCGGGGGTCGTCCCGCATCTTGAACAGCAGGCCGTCGGTCTCGTTGCGGGCGGCCAGCTCCGCCAGCAGCACGTCCGCGTTGACCACCATGGTGCGGAACTTGAAGACCCCGAACTCCTGGCCGCCCTGCCCGACCCGGGTCTGCCGGAACAGCACCGGGCCCCGGCTGTCCAGCTTCACGGCCAGCGCGATGACCGCCACCACCGGTAGCAGCAGCGTCAACGCGACGAACGACATGGACCTGTCGACGAACCCCTTCACCAGTTTGCGGACGCCGCGGAACTCCGGCGCCTCGACATGGATCAACGGCAGCCCGGCGACCGGCCGGGTGTGGATGCGGGGCCCCGCGACGTCGGTGAGCGCCGGAGCCAGCACCAGGTCGATGCCGGTGCCCTCCAGTTGCCAGCCGAGCCGACGTAGCCGGGTGGCGGTCAGCTCCCCGCAGGCGGTGACGGCGACCGTGTCCGCGCCGATCGCGGCGGCGGCCTCCGGGATGGCCCGGAACGAGCCGACCACCGGCACGTCACCGAGCCGCTGCGCGACCGGGGCCAGCAGGGCGTCCGGGATGCAGGCGCCGACCACCTGGTAGCCGGCGTACGGTTCGCGACGCAGGGTGTGCACCAGCTCCAGCACGTGGGCGGTGTCACCGACCACCAGTACCTTCCGGGACCAGCCCGACCCCTGCGAGCGGGCGCGGTGCAGACGCTTACGGGCGGCGAACCGGGCCACCTCCAGACCGATAATGCCCACCGCGAAGGTGATGGCCAGGAAGCCTCGGGAGACACCGACGTCGGCGACGTAGCCGGCGATGGCGGTGGCGCCGGCCAGCCGCAGACTCGCCATGCTCACCCGGCGGTACTCGTCCGCACCGTAGCCGACGACCCGGTCGTCGTAGCAGCGCAGGGCCTTCAGCGAGACCAGCCAGGCCAGCACGAGCGCCGGGGCGACAAGAACGTACGGCACCGTGCCGCGGGGGGCCGCCTCGCCGAACCGGACGGCGTAGCCGACCAGCACCGCCACCGCCAGTACGGCGGTGTCCAGCACGACCAGGGTCCGGACGTACGTCCGCTGGTCGGTGCGCACCGGTCGCCCTGGTGGCGGGGAGTTGTGCGGTCGCGATGACGATCTGACCGGGGTCAACAGCGTCGCCGAGGTCACCAGCCCTCCCACTTCGCTCGCCGACGGCACGGGCCCGGCCAGTAAGGCCGGGTCTGCCGATGCACGACGACATCCTGCCCTGACAACCATGACTACCAATTGCTTCGGACGTATTGCCGTCAGTTTCCAAGGCGTAGGACAACGAGAAAGGGGCCGGTGGTACCGGAGAAACCGGTACCACCGGCCCCTTTTCGGGGTTTCTCAGGTCAGGCCGGCGCCTTCCGCAGCGCGATCGCCCGGAGGAAGATGTCACCGATCTTGGTGGGGTCGGTGGCGACGAACGCACCGCCACCGGCGCTCTTCGCGATGGTGTCCAGCTCCGACTTGCTGACCTCAGTGCCGATACCGATGATGATCACCTGGATCGGCTGGTCCGGGTCCTTGATCCGCTTCAGCTCGGCGAGCAGGGCCTTCTGGGAGATGCCGTTGTCGTCCTCGTTCTTGCCGTCGGTGAAGAGCACGATCGAGTTGACCTTGCCCGGCTCCCAGTTCGCCTGGACGTCCTTGTACGCGGCCAGCAGCGTGTCGTACAGGCCGGTGTCGCCGCTCGACGAGACGACCCGGTCCAGACCCCGCTCCAGCTCGCTGCGCTGCCGCGACAGCGGCGCGATCGGCACCAGCTCCTGGTAGTCCCGCGAGCCCACCAGGTTCGTCGAGAAGACCCACAGGCCGATCGACCAGGAGTCGTCGAACAGGTTCAGGCCGCGCCGGGCAGCCTCCGTGGTGACCTGCTGCCGGGTCGCCCCGTTCGCGGTCGGTACCTCGTTCTTCATCGAGCCGGAGACGTCGATGACGCAGAGCATCCGGCCGGACAGCGTGGCGATGGACCAGCTGGAGACCGCCCGCTCCACCGCGTCCGGCGCCAGCCCACCGGCGGCGACGCCACCCTGTGCCGGCGGCGCGACGGAGGGGTCTCCGCCGGCCGGGCTCGGCGCACCCTGCGGCGCGTTGAAGCCGGCGCCCCAGTTGCCGTCCGGGGCCCGCAACGACTGCGCGGCCAGCTTGTCCTTGAACGACGCCGTGGTGAGCGCCTCGAACAGCACCCCGGCGGCGGACGCCTTGGCCGGCTCGATCCCGGGCAGCACGGCGTACGGGTAGTCCAGCGGCAGCGGTGCCGGCTTCAGGTAGAGCGCTGCCAACGGCACCGGAGGCTTCCGGGCGTTGTACTGGATGACGTCTTCCTCGGACAGCGCCGCCGCACCGAGGGCGCTGGCCAGCGTGGTGGCGTCGGTGGCCGTCGGGAACTTGGCGAGCAGGTCCTGGCGCAGCGCCGAGGCGCCCGCGGCCAACGCCCGCAGCGCACCGACGCGCTCCTGCTCGGCGGTCTCGCCACCGCTCGACGCCGCGGCGGTCATCATCGACAGCAGGCCGGACAGTCCGGCGGCGTCGCGGGTCGGCTCCACGATGCCGGTCTTCAGCGGCCGGTCACTGTTGAGGCGTGTCAGCAGGTCGGTCCAGCCGAGTTCCTGCTGCGGCCAGCCCAGCCGGGTGGCGATCGGCTCCGGCATGGCGACCACCACCGGGCTGCTCGCGATGGACGAGCCGTTGCCGGGCTCGAAGGCCGCCGCGCCGCCGGTCTTGAGTCGCAGCAGCCAGGTCGAGGAGTCCGGGATCCAGACGTCCGGGCTCACCGCGGTGCCACTGGCCTGCCCCACCCCGGCCAGGATCGCGCCGTGCTTGGCGGAGACCACCGCGGCCACTTCGACCGGGTCGGAGGCAGCGACCGTCACATCGATGCACGTTCCATCGACTGCGGCGCCCTTCTCCTCCCACTCGGTGGCCGCCTCGTCGACCGCCGGGGCGAGCTCGCTCGCCACCGCGACGGACAGCTCGATCTTGCCCGAGCAGTCCTGACCGGCGAGTTGGCGATATCCCACCCACCCACCAGCGGTGACGACGAGTACGCCGACCGCTGCTGCGGCGGCGGCACCGTGAATACTTGAACGCATGCGATGGCGGCCTGCTGACACGCAGACCATCTTGCGTATCCGACCGTTGGACTGCCATGGCCGTTCGGACGAAAGTTACAGAGGAGAAACAGTTTACCGTGATTCAGTAACTTTGAGTGACGAGTCAGCGGCGCAATGTGGATGTATCTATGTCCGACGCCCACGATCAGGGCAGAACGCAAGTAGGGCTCGCAACCGGCAACGGCTCCCCGCTCGCCACCGGCACGCCCGTCGCCGGATCGACCCGGAAAGTGCGCACCATGTCCGCCCGTTCGTCGGCGACGTAGAGGTGCTCCCCGATGAGCGCGAAGTGCCGGGGCCACTCGCCGCCGGTCTCCACCTCCGCCACGAGTTCCGGCAGGCCAGCGCCGAGGGCGAAGACCGTCACCGTGCCGACGCCCCGATTGGCGACGTAGAGGAAACGGCCGTCCGGACCGATTCCGATCTCGGACGGTTGGACGTGCCCACCCCGGTCGCTGGCGTCGACCCGGCCCCGCTGGTGCAGCGTCCCGTCGGTCAGCTCGTAGGCGAGTACCGAGCCGTCCAACTCGCCTGAGACGTAGCAGCGCCGCCCGTCGGGGTGCCGGGCCAGGTGTCGGGGCCCCACCCCGGCAGCGGTGCGCACCCGGGGCGCGCGCGGAACCAGTCGCCCGGTGGCGGCGTCGAGGTCGTACCGGTAGATCGAGTCGGTGCCCAGGTCGACAGCCAGCAACGGCGACGCGCCCGGGCCCGGCGAGACCATGTGAGCGTGCGCCCGCTCCTGGCGGTCGGGGTCGGCCCCGTGCCCCTGGTGCTCCACCACGTCGGTGCGCTCGCCGGGCACCCCCTCGGCGTCGAGCGGAAACACCGTCACGCTGCCGCCGCCGTAGTTGGCCACGAACAGGTGCCCGCCGTCCGGCGCGACCGCCAGATGGCACGGCTCCGCACCGCCGGTGGGCCACGAGCCGATCGCGGCCAGGTCACCATCGGTCTCGACCCGCCACGCGCTGAGCCGGCCCTCGGGCAGCTCGTTCACCGCGTACAGCACGGGTCGCGTCGGGTGGCGGGCCAGGAAGGACGGCGAATCGGTGACCGCGACGGTGCCCAGCGACGTCAGTTCACCGGTACGCGGCTCCCGCCGGGCGGCGACGATCCCGGTCCCGCGCCCTCCGCTGGGCGCGGTGTATCCGCCGATGTGAACGATCTCGTCTCGACCTGCCACCGGCTCCCGCCCTCCGCTCATTCGTCCGCCGACTCCCACCAGAAACCTTCCCCCCGCACCGGCGAGTTAGACCTCTGAACCGCGACCCGGCCACACCGGTCCGCCCCGGGCCCCCGCCCCCGGTCGGCTCAGGCCGTCGGCACCGGCTCGCCCCGCTGCCGGGCCACGTGCTCGACCAGGGAGATCAGCACGGTCTTGCCGGACTGCCGGTCCCGCGCGTCGCAGAGCACCATCGGCACGTCCGGGTCTAGGTCCAGGGCCTTACGCACCGCCTCCAGGCTGAACCGCCGGGAGTCGTCGAAGCAGTTCACCCCCACCACGAACGGGATGCCCCGCTGCTCGAAGTAGTCGATCGAGGGGAAGCAGTCGGCCAGCCGTCGGGTGTCGGCGAGCACCACCGCGCCGAGCGCCCCGAAGGCCAGCTCGTCCCAGAGGAACCAGAACCGGTCCTGTCCAGGCGTACCGAAGAGGTACAGCTGGAGGTCGTCGTTGATGGTGATCCGCCCGAAATCCATCGCGACGGTGGTCGTCGACTTGGTCTCCACCCCGGAGATGTCGTCGGTCTCGATGCCGGCACCCGTCAGGATCTCCTCGGTCTGCAACGGCCGGACCTCACTCAACGCGCTCACAAGCGTCGTCTTGCCGGCGCCGAAGCCACCGGCGATGAGGATCTTCAGCGCGATGGGCACCCGAAGGCCCCGCCGCTCGCCGTCATAACGCACGGAGTCCATCGACCACCGCCTTGAGGATGTCGTTGTCGGGTAGGTACGTGGCACGCGGCGGCTGGTGCACGGCGACCAGTCCCCGGGACAGCAGATCTCCAAGCAGCACCCGGACCACGCCGACCGCCAGGTCCAGATCTGCGGCGAGTTCCACGACCGGGGTCCCGCTGCCGGCCAGTTCCACGAGCAACCGGTGCTCCGGATGCAGCTCCGGATAGGCCGCGAGGTCCGGGTCCGGCTTCGCCATCACGTAGGCGACCAGGTCGAACCCGTTGCTGCTCGGATGGGCACGACCCCCGGTGAGGGTGTACGGCCGCACCACCGGCCCGGCGTCGGCGTCGAGCCACTCGTGTCGGGGCCCGGGTAAGTCAGTCCGCATCGGCGGTACCCACCGACGCGCGAGCCGGCGCACCCAGGTTCTCGCCCACCCGGGTCACCAGCATCGCCATCTCGTACGCCACCAGGCCGATGTCCGCGTCCGCGTCGCTGGCGACCGCCAGGCACGCGCCCTGCCCGGCCGCCGTGACGAAGAGGTACGCGGACTCCATCTCCACCACGGTCTGCCGGACCGGTCCCCCGGTCAACTGTCGGCTGGCCCCCCGGGCGAGGCTGGACAGGCCGGAGGCCAGCGCGCAGAGGTGCTCGGCGTCGGCGGTGTCCATGCCGGCGGAGGAACCCAGCAGAAGTCCGTCCGCCGACAGCACCACAGCGTGCCGCGCGGTCGGCACCCGCTCCAGCAGATCGTCAAGCAACCAGTCGAGATCTGCGTTCTGCCTCGTCGATTGCATCAGGCGTCCCTCTCAGTCGCGGTCGGGGAATCCACCGGCGCCGCTTCGGTGCCGGGCGGCGCAGCGGTCCGGTCCTGGGCCACCCGCGCGGTCCCGGACCGGTCCGACGAGTCCACCTGGGTCCCAGTCTGGCCGTTCGGGCCCGTGGCAGGTGCGCCGTCCGGGCGGTTCGGCTCCGCCGGGGACGGCCCCGGGCCGGTCGGCTGCTCGGGCATCGGCCCGTCCCGGTCGGGGTCGCGGGTACCGGTGGCGGCGCGCCGACCCCGCGCGGTGCCCGCCTGCAACGCCGACATGAATCGCCGCGCCTCCTCGGGGCTTCGCGGCGTCGGGTCGCGGTGCGCCCGGTCGAGGGCCCGCGAGGCGAGCACCGGCTGCCGGACGGTCGGGCCGTCGATCGCGGCCGACCGTGCGACGGGTGCGGCCACCGTCGGCAGTTGGACCGTGGGCTCCGACGTGCGGTCACCTCCGGGTACGCCCGGGTGCGTGGCAGCCGGTCCGGCCGGCACCGGTGTCGACGAGTCGGTCCCGGATGGTGACGTACCGGCGGCGGACGCCGGTGCCGCTCCGGTCGGAGCCGCCTCGGTGCCGGACGGGGCACGGTCCATCGCCCCGGCGTCCGTCGCTGTCGGGGCTTCCGCCGAGTCCGAAGTGGACGGGGCGACGGCTCCCCGGCGGATCCGGCGGGGCAGCCCGTCGGCCTCGGCCGGCCCGACCGTCGAGCCGCCCGGAGCGCCGGCTGCCGCGCCCGACTCGCCGGTCGACACCGGCCTGCCACCTCGGGCGGTCCGGGTCCGGGTCCGGGGCACGGTGGTCAGTCGACTCGCCCGGGCCAGTCGCCGCTGCTCCGGCGTGGCAACCCGGTCGTGACCCGCCAGCACCTCCGGACCGGGCAGCGGCGACGGTTCCTCAGTGATCAGCTCGGTCGGGATGAGAACCACGGCGGTGAGGCCGGTTCCCTCCGATCGGCGCAGCCGCACCCGGACGTCGTGCCGGGCGGCCAGTCGCGCCACCACGAACAACCCGAGCCGGGCGGTCTCGCTGGGATCGAACTCCGGCGACCGGGCCAGCTTCAGGTTCGCCTCGTCGATCGCCGCCTCGCTCATGCCGAGACCCTCGTCGGATACGGAGAGGGCGTAACCGTGGGCCACGTGCTCACCGGAGATCTCGACCCGTGAATCGGGTGGTGAGAACGCCGTGGCGTTCTCGATCAGCTCGGCGAGCAGGTGGATGATGTCGCCCACCACCCGGCCGACCGTGCCGGCGGGCTGCACCGTGGTGATGTCGACCCGGTCGTACGACTCGACCTCGGAGATCGCCCCTCGGATCAGGTCCACCATGGCGACCGGGTTGCGCCAGCCCCGGCCCGGTGCGGCACCGGCGAGGATGACCAGGTCCTCCGCGTGCCGACGCAGCCGGGTGGCGAGGTGGTCGACGCGGAACAGCTCGGCCAGGTGGTCGGGGTCCTCCGCGTCGCGTTCCAGTCGGTCGAGCAGGGCGAGCTGCCGGTGCACGAGCCCCTGGCTGCGTCGGGCGATGTTCAGGAAGACGTCGTTGAGGCCACGCCGCAGGCTCACCTCGTCCATGGCCGAGCGGATCGCGGCCCGGTGCACCTCGGTGAACGCCTGGGCGACCCGGCCGATCTCGTCGGCGCCCCGGTCGGCCACGGACGCCTCCTGTGCCAGGTCGACCTGCTCCCCCTTGCGCAGCCGGTCCACCACCTCCGGTAGGCGCCGTTCGGCGTCGGCGAGCGTGCCGCGTACCAGGGTCAGCCGCTGCGCGAGTGAGCGGCCGACCCGGACCGCCACGACCAGCGAGAGCACGACGGCGACCAGGCCGAGCAGTCCGGCTGCGGCCAGCCGGACCAGGGTGCGTACCGCCATCGGCACGGACCGGTCGGCCAGTCCGTCCGCCTGGGTCAGTTCAAAGTCCCGCAACGACTGCTGCACCGCGTCGTAGCTGGTCTGCCACTCCTGCGGGTCGAGCCGGGGTCGGGCCGACGGGTCGGTGGTGACCAGGTCGTCCTGCATCGACCGGAGCCGGCCGAACGCACGCTGTTCGGTCAGCCGCTGGTAGGCGGTCCGGTCCGCCTCGGGCAGGTCGGCCACCGCGGCCTCGGCCAGGAACCGTTGATTGCCGATGCCCTGCACGAGCAGGGTGTGCTCGCCTTCGGCGAACCCACCGGCGGTCAGCACACCGGCCAGCAGCGCGTCGGTCTGGCCGAGCAGTTCCCGCGAGCGACCGAGATTGGTGAGCGCCAGCGCCTCCCGGTTGAGGTCGTGGTCCGGAAGATTGGCCAGGGCGGTGAAGGTGCGGAACGCGGAGGAGATCATCCCGCTGTAGAGGCCGACGGCACCGGTCCGGTCGAGGTCCCGACGATCGATGAAGGCTCGGCCGGCCGGCAACGCGTCCAGCTCGCCGAGGAACCGATCGAGCCGGGCTTCGAGCAGCTCCCCGGCGGCGTCCCGCAGCTGTTCCCCGCCGACCCGGCGGCGTAGCTCGGTGACCGCCGCGTCGGTGCGGGTCCGCTGTTCCAGGAGAGCCGGCAGCACACAGTTCGCTGGCGGCTGGCCGCACTCGCTACGGGGCGAGGCGAGGTGCACCACGGAGAGCCGGCGCTCCCGTTGCAGCTCGGCCACCACTGTCTCACCCGGTCTGCCGAGATCGTAGAGAAGAGTGCGGGCGGAGAGCAGGTCGAGCGCCGGTCCGAAGGTGAGCGTGGTGGCGAAGATCCACAGTGCCAGCAGGGCGGTCACCGGCACGACAACCAACGCGGTCAGCTTCGAGCGGATCGGCCAGTCGCGGGTGTTCAATCGGACCTCGCCCGGAAGGGTGGCTGGCAGGGCTCCGGCGCAGCCGGGCAGCGCCGTCACCGGGGCGCACCCCGGTCGTCCCGCCGGGACGCCGGCTCGGGCGCCTTGGGCAGGATACGTAATCCGCGCCGGTCGCACTACCGTCCGTCGAGACTACCGGTACGTTGCCGAACGTTCCGAGGACGAACCGCTTGTCGGGTTTCGCCGGGCCGGCAATGGGATCGGGGCAGGAAAGTGCTCCGGAACTGGATTGGCGATCAGTGCGTGGCGGGAATACCTGCAGGCGAAGGAGGAGCCATGTCGCCCACGCAGATAGTCGTCACCGTCCTCGTCATCCTGGTGGTCGCCGCCATCGCCGCCGCAGTTGTCGTGGCCGGCCGCCGCCGGGCGCTCCGGCAGCGCTTCGGTCCCGAGTACGACCATGTCGTCGCCGAGCAGGACAGCCGCAGCGCCGCCGAGCGTGAGCTCCGGGACCGGGAGCGCCGGCACGCCGAGCTCGAACTGGTCCCGCTCACCCCCGAGTCCCGTGCCCGGTACGCCGAGGCATGGGAGGAGCTCCAGGTACGTTTCATCGATTCCCCCGCCGAAACCGTCGGTCAGGCCGACGAACTGGTCAGCCGGCTGATCGCCGAACGCGGCTACCCCACAGGCGAGTTCGACGACCAGATCGCCCATCTCTCCGTGGACCACGCCCGCACGCTGGGTCACTACCGTGACGCGCACGAGATCCACCTGCGCAACTCCCGGGGCGAGGCCAGCACGGAGGATCTCCGCCAGGCCGTCGTCCACTACCGCGCCCTCTTCAGCGATCTGCTCGGCGAGGAGCCGCCGGTCGCTGCCGGGACGCCCGAACAGCGCCAGCCCGATGCCGCCCATGACGCCACCAACCGCTGAGGAGACCACCATGCGGCAGGAAGAGCAGCAGCTCAACAACGACCACCCGGAGACCGTACGCTCCGCCCCGGTGGCGGTGCCGGACACCGACGACGACCGGGAGACGCACGAGGACCTCGACACCCTCGACGAGCCGACGGACCGGGACCGGTCCGAGGCCGATCGGGGTCGCCCCTGGGACGGGCGGCCCGGCGCCGACGGCGAGCGGGCCGAGTTCAACGAGCCGGGTCCGGTGCCGACCGCCTTCGGCGCGACCACTGTCGGTGGCGCGGTCGCCGCGTCCGCACTGGCCAGCCCACGTCCCGAGGACGAGCGCGACCCGCGCGGGGAGGACACCGCCCGGCCTGGCGACGGCGCGGTCGACGGCGAGCGGGAGGGATGGCGGGCGGACCCGACGGCCGAGTTCGACCGGACCGAAGACCGGGTCGACCGGACCGACGACGAGTTCGACCGGGCCGACGACAAGTTCGACGGCGACCTCGACGACGACAACGACGTCGAGGCTTCGACCGCCGCCGACGGGACGACGGACGACCGCCTGACCGACGACCCCGTCGACGGCGACCGGGCGACCGACGACGTCTCCCGAGTGACGGCGGCGGACGACGACACGGCGGCGGACGGAGCCGGTTACGGCAGCGCCGCCCCGACGATGGTCGACCCCGACACGCAGACCTCCGGTACGGGCACGGACACCTCAGGTGCGGCGGTGCCGGCCGGGGCGGCGACCCTGTTCGACGAGGCGACGGCGCAGGGCTTCCGGGACCGCTGGCGCGACGTCCAACTCCGCTTCGTGGACGACCCCCGGGCGGCGGCCGGTGAGGCGCAGTCGCTGGTGGAGGAGGCCATGGAGGCGCTGGCCGCAGCCCTGGCCGAGCACCAGAACAAGCTCGGTGGCTGGCAGGAGGCCGGCTCCTCGGACACCGAGCAGTTGCGGGTGGCCGTGCGCGAGTACCGGGACTTCCTCGACCGCGTGCTCGGACGCTGACCCGCGGCGACCCGACACCACGACGCCACCCGAAGGCGGGTGCCCCGGATCCGGGGCACCCGCCTTCGGCGTACCTCCACCAGGCATGGCCACCGGCGGGGCGGGTACGCGCAACAGGGCCGGCGAGCGCCGCGGACAGGAGGGCAGCAGCGATGACGGATCGTGATCGGGAACGACCGCTGGAGGAGCGCCCCGAGGCGGCCGCGGCGGTCGACGACGACAGCACCGTGCCTCAGCTGATCACCGGAGGTGGCGCAGACCGGGACAATCCGGCATTCGCCGAACCGGGCGACCAGACCGGCGACGCGCCGACCGAGGACCTCATCGGCGACCCGTACGCGGCGGGAACCGGGGCGACGGGGACCGGCACCGGGGCTGCCGGCGACAACATCCGTACCGGTGCTGAACAGCCCTGGGAGCCGGAGGACCTGGTGATGGCCCGGGGGCAGGACCTCACCGCCGAGAACATCGAGCGGGCCCGGCGCGAACTGGACGACATCGGTCGCGCCGCGATCGAGAAGACGGTGCCCTGATCCGCCCGCGCCACGGTGCGCCCCCGCCGACGCGGCGGTAGCCGGTTGCGGCGTACCGCGCCGTCGTCGCGGGTGACGGCAACCGTGGCGCAGGCGGCACGAGGGGCCCCTGGTCCGACCGGTGCGGTCGGACCAGGGGCCCGGGTGACCTGCCGCCGCAGCGCCTCACCTACTGTCGGCGGCGGGTATGCCTGTGTCCGTCAGGACAGCGGCGGGTAGGCGTTGGCCATCAGCTCGGCGAACTGCGCCGGGAACCAGGCACCCGAGATCGGGGCGTCCGCCAGGGCACCGCTCATGCTGTTGCCGTTGCGGTCGTTACCGGTGTAGGTCGGGTCGCACATCCGGTCGAAGCCCTTGCCGTCGTTGTTCGGGATCTCGCGGCTGGAGCCGTCCGACTCACCCGGGGGCTTGACCCAGACGTACGCGTCGATGCCCGTAGCCGGGGCGGCCTTCGGGCGCTCGCCCATACCGGCACCGGCCTGGTTGCACCAGTTGCCCTTGTGGATACGACGGTCGACCCGGCCACCGTCCACGTAGGTGTTCACGTTGGTCGTCGGACCCGCGGCGGTGGGCCGGTTGGGGCCACCCCAACCGTTACGGGAGGTGTCGATCAGCATGCCGATGCCGCTCGGGAAGCCCTGCCGGACCAGTTCCTGACGGAACGCCTGAGCGAAGCTCTGCTCGTCGTTGTACTGGTTCCAGTCGATCCAGTCCGACTGCCGCACCGTCTGCCCGTTCACCGAGTCGGTGACCTTCGCGTACGGCTCGATCAGCGCCGAGTAGTTGGCGGTGTTGGTGATGAAGCCGTGCACGTGGTTCACGGTGCTGCCGGAGGCCGTCGCGGCCTCCTTCAGGATCTGGGCGGTCGGGGTGAAGTTGCTGTCCCAACCGAGCCAGCCGTGGTGCCCGGCGTCGACGTAGTTGTAGACGTTCGAGAAGGCGCCCAGCTTGGCCAGGGCGTAGCCGACACCCTGCACGTACGCACCGTTGGCCTTGACCGTGTCGCACATCACGGTGCCACCCGGGTTGCCGGAGGTGTTGGTCACCAGGTTCGGCAGCGAGTCGACCTCGATGACGTTGATGATCCGGATGTTGCGGTACTTCGCGTCACCCTGGATCGCCGCGATCGGGTCGATGTACTCGGCCTTGTACTTCGGCAGTTCGTCCGCCTTCAGCTCACCGTTGGAGGCGAGCGCCGCGCAGTCACGGCCGGGAAGGTTGTAGATGACGAACTGGATGTACTGCGCGTTCTGCCGCAGCGCCTCGTCCAGGTGGTCCCGGATCCCCATCGGACCGTTGGACTGGCTGTTGTCGGTACCCTCGATCGCCGCGATCCGGTCGATCCAGACCGCTGTCGACAGGTTCGACACCCGGTTGCCACCGCTTACCGACTCGGCCTTGGCCTTCCACTCCGGGTTCACGTAGCCCCGGGCGTTCAGGTACGGGTTGTCCACCTTGGTGCCGGGCGGCGGCGTGGTGGGCGGCGGGGTCGTCGGCGGCGGCGGCGTGGTCGGCGGCGGCGTCGTGGGCGGCGGCGGCGTGCTCGGCGGCGGCGTCGTCGGCGGCGGCGGCGTGGTCGGCGTCGTGCCGCCGTTGCAGGCCACCCCGTTGACGGTGAACGAGGTGGGCTTGGGGTTGCTGCCGCTCCACGAGCCGTTGAAGCCGATGCTCGCGCTGGCGCCGGTGGCCAGGTTCCCGTTCCACGACTCGTTCTGCGCGGTCACGTTACGGCCCGACTGACTCCAGCGGGCCGACCAGCCCTGCACCAGACGCTGGTTGGCGTCGGGGAACGTGAAGCCGAGCGTCCAGCTGCTGAGCGCGTCGCCGACGTTCCTGATGGTGACGTTGGCGGTGAAGCCGCCCTGCCAGTCATTCGTCGTATAGGTCACGTCGCACTGCGTCGCCGCGTGCGCCGCGGTCACCGGTAGTGTCACCAAACCGCCCGCGACCAGCGCGCTCGCGCCGGCCAGCGCGACGGCCCGGCGTCGGCCGGACAGCCTACTCCACACATTCATGCCACTGATCTCCTTGGGCGAGACCGGATCCGCGTACGGCCCGGCACGTGGCCCGAGGGGCGTCCTGCGCGGACGACCGCCGGTGCCAACGGGATTCTTCGGGAGCGCCCGACCCGGACGGGCGTTGGTGGTGGTGCGACGACCGGTCTCACCGGTCGGCGGTCAGGTGGTCGTCCGGCGAACCGGATGCCCTCGACACCTGCCTACGCGGTGTGGCTCTGCTCACCGCGTGCAGCGATTCTTGCATGGGAGCGCTTCCATGGCAATGGTTCGATATTTTCAAAACCCTACCGGGACAAATACCCCATCGCTACCGCAACCACGAAGCGGGCGGGGCGGATCAGCACGTCCAGCTCCCGCTCAGGCACGCGGACAGGTCGGCACTCCCCGGGCAAGTAGCCCGTCAGAACCCGGCAGACCGAACTAATGGCAGAACACGAATTTTTCCCTGCATAAGTCATGAAACGGTCTAACGTCGGTTCTGGCTCGGTTGTTGCCGGCCGCAGGACAACAGGGATGGAGTGACACAGGTCATGGCTAAGAAGATGCTGGGGAAGGTCGTTGCGGGTGCTGCCCTCGGCAGCGCCTCCCTGCTGGTGTTCGCGCCCGGGGTCGCGTACGCCGACGGCCAACCGGACACGGACGAAGGCAAGGTCTTCGCCAAGCCGCACGCGGTCAAGGCTGGCGAAGAGGTCAAGCTCGTGCAGATCTGCGAGGAGCCGCAGGAGCACCCGTTCGTCTGGTCCAAGGTCACCGGGAAGGTCAAGCTCAAGCCGGCCGAGGACCGCGACTCGCGCGGCGACCACAAGGGTTGGGGCGAGGAGAACGGCGCCACCGAACACGGCGCGGACAGCGAGGGCTGGTCCGGCCACGAGCGTTCGCAGCCGGCCGAGGCCGAATCCGGCAGCGGCTGGGGCGGCGGCGCGGCTGACGTCCGCGACGACTGGAAGGGCGAGGAGCACGGCCAGGACGCAGAAGGTGGCCGCGACTCCAAGGACCACGACAAGAAGGACTGGAAGAGCGAGGACAAGAAGGACTGGAAGGGCCAGGACGAGGCGAGCGAGTGGGCCGACGAGGAGTCCACCGGCGGCTGGTCGGGTCGGCACGAGAACGGCGCGGACTCCGCCGAGCACGACTGGTCCGGCGAAGGCGACTGGTCGGGTGAGTCCGACAAGGGCGACTGGTCGGGTGAGTCCGACAAGGGCCACTGGTCGGGTGGATCCGAGGAGCACTCCGGCGAGAGCGAGTGGTCCGGCAAGCGCGACTGGGCGGCGGACGCGGCCGACGAGCACGGCAAGGACGACAGCTGGGAGCACCAGAAGGACTTCGTCTACTACGGCGAAGCCCGCGTCGCCCGGGACGCCAAGCCCGGCACGTACAAGCTGGAGGGCTCCTGCGGCACGGGCGAACTGGTCGTCCTGCCGCACGGTGGGGTCGACGGCGGTGACGGTGGCATCGCCACCGGTGCCGACCGCGGCCTGGCCACCGCCGGTGCGGGCCTGGTCGGTGCGGCTGCCCTCGGGGGCCTCGTGCTGATGCGTCGTCGTCGCGCCGATGAGTTCGCGGCCTGACGCGACGACGAGACGGGCCGACGGCCGTCACGGTGGACCGTGGCGCGCCGTCGGCGCCGCCGTCGTCGTCCTGCTCGCCATGATGGGCTCCGGGCTCATCGGCGCATCGCTCAAGACCACCGAGACGCCGCGCCCACCGCAGCCGGTGGCGGGGACGACGGCACCCACCCCTGCCGGTCCGTTCAGCGGGGCCGACCTGAGCGGGGCGGAGCGGGTACCGACGGGGCTGCCCCGCGCCGCCCCCACCGGCATCACCATCCCCCGGATCGGAGTCCGCGCCGGCATCATGGCGCTCGGCACCAACCCGGATGGCACCGTCCAGGTGCCCCCGCTCGACCAGGCACTTCTCGCCGGCTGGTACGAGCCCGGACCGAGCCCCGGCGAGCCGGGTAACTCCGTAATCGTCGGGCACGTCGACTCGGCGGCCATCGGGCCCGCCGTCTTCTTCTCCCTCGGGGCCCTGCAACCCGGCGACACCGTCACCGTCGACCGGGCCGACGGCCGAGCGGCGACCTTCCGGGTGGACTCGGTTGCCTCGTACCCGAAGGCCGCGTTTCCCACCGAGTTGGTGTACGGCCCCAGCGACCGGCCGGGGCTACGGGTGGTCACCTGCGGCGGCCAGTTCGACGAGGCGACCGGCGACTACCCTGACAACGTGATCGTCTTCGCCTCCCTCATCCCCTGACGACCCCACCCCGCCGATCATGCAGTTGTGGCACCCGACGAACGCCGCGAATCCACGCGTTCGGGGTGCCACAACTGCATGATCACGCAGGTCGGCGCGGTCAGGTGGCGGCGGAGGTGCGGACCAGGGTGCGGATCTGACGGAGGAGGACCGACAGGGCCGCCAGGTCCGCCCGGGACTCGTCGAACTCCCCCATCGCCCGTTCGGCGCGGTGGATCGAGGTGGCGTTCGACTGCTCCCACTGCTGCACCCGCTCCTGCGGCGGCAGGTCGACCGACGTGGAGTCGAGCACCTCCGCGGTGAGGGCGGCGAGCGCGGCGTACAGGTCGTATCGCAGCGCCATCCGGGCGAGCGTCTGCCACCGGTCCTCGCGCGGCAGCAGCGAGATCTTCGACAGCAGCGAGTCCACCCGGAACCGGTCCGAGAGCACGAAGTAGACCGAGGCGACCTCGCCGACGTCCCGCGCGGTACCGGCGGCGGTCTCCACCACGTCCAGCAGCCCGAAGCTGTACATCAGCCGGGTGCTGCGCTCGGCCAGCTCGCGCGGCACACCACGCTCCGTGAGGGAGTCGATGTGCGCCGCGATCGACTCACGCTCGCTGCCGTAGAAGAGCGTCTCCATCGTGGGCAGGAGCCGGGTGATCCCGTCCCGCAACCGGGTGATCTCCGCCGGCACGTCGATCGGCGAGCGGCGGTTGGTGACCAGCCACCGCACCGCCCGGTCGAGCAGCCGGCGGGTGTCGAGATAGACGCTTGTCTGCAACTCCGGATCGATCCGGTTGTCCAGCGCCTCGACGTCGTCCCACAGTGCACGCAGTCCGAAGACCTCGCGAACCACCACGTACGCCCGGATCACGTCGGCCGCCGTCGCGGCGGTCTCCTCGACCACCCGGAAGACGAACGAGATCCCGCCCCGGTTGATCGCCTCGTTGACCAGCACCGTGGTCACGATGTCGCGGCGCAGCCGGTGCCGGTCCATCCGGTCGGCGAACCGCTCGCGCATCGGCGTCGGGAAGTAGTTGACGAGCACCTCGTCTGTCCACTTCTCGTCGGGCAGCCCGTCGTTGAGGATCTCCTTCTCCAAGGCGATCTTCACGTACGCCAGCAGCACCGCGAATTCCGGCGCGGTCAGCCCGGACTCGGTGCGGACCGCCAGTTCCTCGTCCGGCGGCAGCGCCTCCAGCGACCGGTCCAGGACGCCCGCACGCTCCAGCTCCGTGATCATCCGGCGGTGCACCGGAAGCAGCGAGGTCGCCTGGGCCTGGGAGTTGTTGATCGCCCGGGCCTGGTCGTAGTTGTCCCGCAGCACCAGCTCCGCGACCTCGTCGGTCATCCGGGCGAGCAGCTCGTCCCGCTCGGGGACGGACAGCTCGCCGTCGGCCACCGCGGTGTTCAGCAGGATCTTGATGTTCACCTCGTGGTCGGAGCAGTCCACCCCGGCCGCGTTGTCGATGAAGTCGGTGTACATCCGGCCGCCCGCCTGGGCGTACTCGATCCGACCGTGCTGGGTGAAGCCCAGGTTGCCGCCCTCACCGACCACCCGGCAACGCAGGCTGCGACCATCCACCCGGATCGCGTCGTTCGACTTGTCGCCCACCTGGGCGTTTGTCTCGCTGGACGCCTTGACGTAGGTGCCGATGCCACCGTTCCAGAACAGGTCGACAGGCGCGGTGAGGATGGCCTTCATCAACTCCTGCGGGCTCAGCTGCTCGACGTCGTCGTCGAGCCCGAGCACGGTACGGACCTGCGGTGAGATCGGCACCGACTTCGCGGTACGCGGATAGACCCCGCCACCGGCCGAGATCAGCTCGGCGTCGTACTCCTCCCAGGTGGACCGGGACAGCTCGAACAACCGCTTCCGTTCGGCGTACGAGGTGGCCGGGTCCGGGTCCGGGTCCAGGAAGATGTGCCGGTGGTCGAAGGCGGCCACCAGCCTGATGTGCTCGGAGAGCAGCATGCCGTTACCGAACACGTCACCGGACATGTCGCCGACACCGACAACTGTGAAGTCCTGGCTCTGGGTGTCGTGCCCCAGCTCGCGGAAGTGCCGCTTGACCGACTCCCACGCGCCCCGCGCGGTGATGCCCATCTTCTTGTGGTCGTAGCCGGCCGAACCGCCGGAGGCGAAGGCGTCGCCCAGCCAGAAGTCGTGCGCCGTCGAGATCTCGTTGGCGGTGTCGGAGAACGTCGCGGTGCCCTTGTCCGCCGCCACCACCATGTACGGGTCGTCGCCGTCGTGCCGGACCACGTCCTCCGGTGGCACGATCTCACCGGCCACGATGTTGTCGGTGACATCCAGCAGCGCCGAGACGAACTCCTTGTAGCAGGTCACGGCCTCGTCGCGGTCACCCGGCTGCTGCTTGAGCACGAAGCCGCCCTTCGCGCCCACCGGCACGATCACGGCGTTCTTCACCATCTGCGCCTTGACCAGGCCGAGCACCTCGGTCCGGAAGTCCTCCCGCCGGTCGGACCAGCGCAGGCCACCCCGGGCCACCGGCCCGAACCGCAGGTGCACGCCCTCGAACCGGGGCGAGTACACGAAGACCTCGAACCGGGGCCGGGGCGCGGGCAGTTCCGGTATCGCCTGCGGGTCGAGCTTGAACGCGACGTACGGCTTGGGACGCCCGCCCACCGGCTTCTGATAGAAGCTGGTCCGCAGGGTGGCCTGGATCAGCGAGAGATACGACCGCAGGATCCGGTCCTGGTCGAGGCTGGCCACGTCGTCGAGCGCGGCGCGGATCTCGGCCACCAGCTCGGCACCACGCCGCTCGCGCTGCTCGGCACCGACCGGCCCCGGCTCGAACCGCGCCTCGAAGAGCTGCACCAGCAGCGTGGCCAGGTGCGGGTACGCGATGAACGTGGACTCCATGTAGTCCTGTGAGAACACCGTGCCGGTCTGGCGCAGGTACTTCGCGTACGCCCGCAGCACCACCACCTGACGCCAGGTCAGTCCGGCGCGCAGCACCAGCTCGTTGAAGCGGTCCACCTCGGCTTCGCCCCGCCACGCCGCCGCGAAGGCGTTCTCCACGTGCGGGCGTACCTCGGCCAGCTCCTGGTGCCCCTCCGGCAGCCGTAGCCCGAAGTCGTACAGCCAGATCCGCCCGTCGACCCGTTCCACCTCGTACGGGTGCTCGTCGACGACCCTCACGCCGAGCGAGTGCAGCACCGGCAGCACCGCCGAGAGCATCATCGGCTCGCCGTAGCGGTACACCTTGAACCGCACGTCCATCGACTCGTCGACGTACGTGCCCCGGCCGCCGGCACGCGGCGCCAACTGCTTGCGGAACAGGTGCATCTCCAGTTGGCCGGGCTCCTCCAGCAGCTCCAGCTTGGCCAGGTCCTTCATCGCCTCGTACGGCGTGTGCCCGTCCTTGTAGCCCTCCGGGAACGCGTCGGCGTACCTGCCGAACAGGTGCTTGGCCTGCTCGTCGCCGAGCTTGCGCTCCAGCACCAGCCGGTAGTCGTCGTCCCACAACCGGGTGGCGTCGGCCAACTCCTCGGCCAACAGATCAGCGTCGATGTCGCCGGGCGGGCTCGTCGGGTCGGTACGCACGATGAAGTGCACCCGGGCCAGCATCGACTCCGTCACCCGGGTGGTGTAGTCCACCCCGACACCGTTCAGCTCACGCAGCAGGATGTCCTGCATGCGCAGCCGGTTCTGGGTGGTGAACCGGTCCCGGGGCAGGTAGATCAGACAGGAGATGAACCGCCCGTACGCGTCCCGGCGCAGGAACACCCGCAGCTGCCGGCGACCGGCCATCCGCAGCACCCCGATGACCGCGTGGTACAGGTCGTCGGTCTTGATCTGGAACAGCTCGTCGCGCGGGTACGTCTCCAGGATCTGCATGAGATCCTTGCCGGAGTGGCTGCGCAGGCTCAACCCGGAGCGGTCCAGCACCTCGGCGACCTTGCGTCGGACCACCGGCAGCTCCTGCACGCTGGTCCGGTACGCGGCGGTGGAGAACAGCCCCAGGAAGCGCCGCTCCCCCACCACCTCGCCGTTCTCGTCAAAGATCTTGAAGCCGATGTAGTCGAGGTACGCCGAGCGGTGCACCGTGGCGCGCGAGTTCGCCTTGGTGATGATCAGCAGGCGTTTCTCGGTGACCTTCTCGTGTGCCTCGGGCGTCATCGAGGACAGCGCCCGCGCCTCTGGCGAGTCCTGACGCAGGATGCCCAGCCCGGTGCCGAGCACCGCTTCCAGCGCCGGCCCGCCCCCGGCCGCGTTCGGCACCAGCCGGTACTCCCGGTAGCCGAGGAAGGTGAAGTGGTCGTGCGCCAGCCAACGCAGCAGCTCCACCGAGTCGGTGATGTCCTTCTCCGGCACCGGTGGCCGGTTGTCGCTGGTCCGTGCGGCAGCCAGCTCCTCGGCGAAAGCGAGGGCACGCTGGCGCATCTTCGGCCAGTCCTCGACGGCCTCCCGCACGTCGGTCAGCACCCGCTGCAACTCACGGCGCAGCTTGTCGCGTTCCTCCGGGTCGCGGACCGGGTCGATCTCGATCCGCATCCAGCTCTCGACCAGGTCACCGGAGATCGCGTCGTCCGGCTCCACGTCGGCGGCGACCTCGACCAACCGACCAAGCGGCTCCCGGCGGACCACGACCAGCGGGTGCACCAGCAGGTGAACGTCCAGGTGGTGGGTGTTGAGCAGGGCGGTCACCGAGTCGACAAGGAACGGCATGTCATCGGTGACGATCTCGATGACGCTGTGGTGCTGCTCCGCGTCGGGTGAGTGGATCCGCAGCTTCAACTCACCCGGCACCCGCTGCCGGGCCAGTTCCCGATGCGCGCGGGCGGCGTCGAGCATCTCCTCGGCGGTGAACCCGATCAGTTCCTCGTCCGGCGCGAACCGCCAGAACCGGCCCACCAGGGTCGCCGCGTCATGGTCGTCACCGGCGAGCGACACAGCCTGGGCCACCAGGCGCTCGGCGTTGGGCACCGGCTCGTCGAGTTCGGTGTCGTCCGCGTCGTCGGCCAGCGCCTCCGGCGGCAGTCCCAGATCGTAGAGGGTGTCGATGCTCGAACCGGTCATCCCGGTCGCGCCTGTGTCGAGCCGGTCGAAACCGTCCCCGTCGGTAGCCGTGTCGAAACTGTCGTCCCGGCCGGTGTCAGCCTGCCGGAGGTCGGGTCCCGGTTTGATCGCCGGACGCCGGTCCATCGGTGCCACTCCCCTCGACCCACAGCGCTGTGGGTCACTCTGCCGCCAAGCCTAGGCCGACCGATCGGTTTCACCGTCGGCGGACCACCGGCCGGACGTCCGGATCTCCGACGTCGTCCTTTCACCCGTTGCGGTACGAGGTTGGGCCGGGTTCGGAGTACCCCGCCTGATGTTGTTCATCACACCGTCGCAAGACCGTCTTTTCGCCTGGCCAGCCCCGACCGGGACAGTGGCCCGCGCGTCGGCGTACTAGCGTGCGGAGCAGCCGACCAGGAGGAAGCAGCAGATGTACGTTTCGCGCCGGCACCGTCGCAGCCGGTCACCACTGGCCATCGTCGCCGCCTGCCTGGTCGTCGCGGCCAGCCTGGTCGCCTGCTCCGGCGAGGACGGCCCGCAGCGCACCGTCGACGCCTTCCTGGAGGGCTGGCGCAAGGGCGACCTGAACGCGGTCGGCTTCGTCGACCCGACCGGCGCGAAGATTCCCGCCGGCACCGTCGTCCAGGAGATCCGGGACCTTTCCGGCGAGCTTGTCGATGCTCCGCTCACCCTGACCCGCCAGGGCGATCCCGAGGTGGTCCAGAGCACCGCCACCGCGAGTGTCCGCGCGGAGTGGACGCTGCCCGGCGGGACGACCTGGGCGTACGACCGACCGGTGCGGCTCACCCAGGGCCGCGACGACCAGTGGCAGGTGATCTGGGAGCCGCAGATCGTCCAGGAACAGCTCACCCGGGGCGACCGGCTGGGACTGCGCCGGGAACGGGCGCCCCGGGCCACCGTGCTCGACGGTTCCGGCGAGCCGATCGTGGCCCCGCGCGACGTGGTCCGGGTGGGCCTGCAGCCCAACGAGGTGACAGACGTCGGGGCCATGATCCGCGAGTTGGATGCCGCCTTCCGCGCCATCCGTCCGGCGATCACCCCGCCGGTTGACCTGTCGGACCTGCCCAAACGGCTCAAGGAGGCCAAACCGGACGCGTTCGTCGAGGTGGTCACCCTGCGCGACGAGGCCTACCGGCAGATCAAGTCACGCATCTACCCCCTCTCGGGGACGAAGTTCCCGACCGACACGCTGGAACTCGCCCCCACCCGTGAGTTCGCGAGGGCGGTGCTCGGCAGCGTCGACCCCGCCTACGCCGAGGACCTCGCCAACCATCCCGACCGCTACTCCCCCGGCGACCTCGTCGGTCACGGCGGGTTGCAGGGCCGCTGGGACGAGCGGCTGCGCGGCGTACCGGGACTCACCGTCGTGATC
The DNA here is from genome assembly GCF_002754655.1 of Verrucosispora sp. CNZ293. Lineage (NCBI taxonomy): Bacteria > Bacillati > Actinomycetota > Actinomycetes > Micromonosporales > Micromonosporaceae > Micromonospora > Verrucosispora sp. CNZ293. Next base: position 5,979,655 of record NZ_PEFR01000001.1, on the reverse strand, counting down.
AACCGCGCTGGGCCGGACGGCACGGTGGAGCCGACCGGCACCGAGGTGTTCCGCAGCGAGCCCCAGCCGGGTCAACCGGTGCGCACCACCCTCGACGTGGCCACTCAGAACGCGGCCGACCGGGCGCTGCGCGGGGAGCGCCGGCGGGCCGCCCTGGTGGCCGTACGGATCAGCGACGGTGCCGTGCTCGCCGCGGCCAACGGCCCCGGTGCGGCCGGGGAGAACCTGGCCTTCACCGCGCAGGTGCCACCCGGCTCCACCTTCAAGATGGTGAGCGCGTTCGGGCTGATCGAACGGGGTGCGGTGACTCCCGAGAGCACCGTGGCCTGCCCCAAGACGTTCACGGTGGACGGGCGCTCCTTCAAGAACTCCAACAACTTCGCCCTCGGCGAGGTGCCCTTCCGCACCGATTTCGCCAAGTCGTGCAACACCGCCTTCGCCGCGCTCGCCCCCCAGTTGGGCGCGGACGGGCTCGCCGCCGCCGGACGCACCCTGGGCCTGGAGGGCGCGTGGGGGATCTGGGCCTCGACGCCTTTACCGGCAAGGTGTCGGCGGGCGGTGGCGCCACCGAACAGGCCGCCGCGGCGATCGGCCAGGGTACGACGGTGGTCAGCCCGCTGGCCATGACGGCGGCGACCGCGGCGGTGGCCCGGGGCCAGTTCCTGCCACCGCAGTTGCTTGTGGATCCCGCCCCGGAACGGGCGGCCGAGCCGGGGCCGCAGTTGAAGCCCGAGGCGGTCAAGGCCGTCCAGGACATGATGCGCGACGTGGTCACCAGCGGCTCCGGGACGGCGTTGCGGGACGTGCCGGGCGAGCCGGTGCACGGCAAGACCGGCACCGCCGAGTACGACGACAACCCCGAGAACACCCACGCCTGGTTCGTCGGCTGGCAGGGCGACGTCGCCTTCGCCGTCTTCGTCGAGAAGGGCGGTTCGGGTAGCGGCACCGCGGTACCGATCGCGGAGCGCTTCCTGCGCGCCCTGGCCGACTGACCAGGGCTCCCGGCCGGGCTGTCCCGGCCCCGAGTCGACTCGACGGAGGGTAGGTCAGCTGGCGGTCAGGCGGCCGGCCCACCGGGCGTGGTGGCCGGACGCGTGGCCGCCGTCGGGAGGTCGGCGACACCCGGGCCACCATCGCCCAAGCCATCGCCGACCTCAGCCGACCCGCCGTCGACCGACCCGCCGTCGACCAGGCCGCCATCGGCCACGTCATCGTCGTCGTCGCGGGCCTGACCGTGGTCGCGAGGTGCCGGTGCGATCGGCAGGCCGAACTGATCGATGCTCCGGCGCGGGCCGGGGGTGGGGCTCGGCGTCTCCTCGGGACGAAGTCGGGGTGGCGCGGAGCCGGGAGCGGTCACCGGACGAAGGCCGGACACCACTGTGTTGACGATCTCCGCGGCGTACGCGCCGTCCGGGTCGTAGTCGGGATCGAAGACGGTCAGCTCGACGCCGAGGCAGTGCGGGGTGTCGACCAGACCGGCGAGCAGGATCTCCAACTCGGCGAAGGCGATGCCACCCGGGTCGGGCGCGTCGACCGCCGGCATCACGGCGGGGTCGAGCACGTCCACGTCGACGTGCACCCAGTAGCCGGCGCAGTCGGCGAGCTGCTCGTGCGCCCACTGTGCGGTGCGCGCCGCCCCCTCGGCGCGCAGTGCCGGCACCGGTCTGGTGATGATCCCGGCGGCCTGGAGGTCGAGTCGGTACTCGTCCTGGGCCCGGATGCCCAGCACCACCACGTCGATGTCCCGGAAGTAGGGCCGCCGACCCTCGATGGCCGCCAGGTCGGCCTGGCCCCGGCCGGTGACCAGAGCCAGATCCTCGCCCGCCGCCGCGCCCACGTACGAGGCGTTGCCGGGGTGCCGGAAGTCGGAATGGCCGTCGACGAAGACCAGCCCGATCCGGCCGCCGACCGCCTCCCCCAGCCGGTGCATGGCCAGCGCCGAGCCGAGCAGGATCGAACAGTCACCGCCGAGGACCACGGGGAACTCTCCCCGGTCGATGATCGCGCCGATCCGGTCGGCAAGTGCGGCCGAGTAGTCGGCGATCTCCCGCGCGTGGCAGACGCCGTCGCCGGGCCGCCAGTCACCGGCGTCGTAGCGGGGCGGGGTCAGGCAACCCGCGTCCCGGGCCCGCAACCGGGGCAGCAGGCCCTGGTCGCGTAGCGCACCAGGTGCCTTACCGCAGCCCGGTACCGAGGTGGACGTGGGCGGGCGCAGACCGAGGTTGCTCGGCGCGTCGAGGACGGCGATCCGGCGCATCACGGGCTCCCGTCCTCCGAGGTGAGGGCGGGCCGGCAACACGCCGGCCCGCGCTGGCGTGGCAGGTACTCAGAACAGGGCGCTGGCCAGGGCCCGGCGGGCCGAGGCGACTGCGGGGTCCTCAGGTCCGGCGATGGCGAAGAGGCCGACCAGGTGCTGGCGGGCCTTCTCCCGATCGTCACCGCTGGTGCAGCGGACCAGCCCGACCAGACGCTGGTACGCCTGATCGGCCAGCCCACTGAGCACCTCGATGTCGGCGGCGAGCAGTTGGGCGTCGACATCGTCGGGGTCGGACGCCGCGGCGGTGAGCGCGGCCTGCGGGTCGGTGCCGGCCACCCGGCGGGCGAGCCCCACCTGGGCCAGCCCGGCCTCGGCGGCGGCGTCCGTCGGGGTCTCGGCGAGGATCTTCCGGTACGCCTGCTCGGCGGCGTCCAGGTCACCACTCATCAGCGCGTCGTCCGCCTCGTCGAGCCGGGGGTCCTCCGGCTCGGCCACGCTCACTCCGCCGGCCTTGAGCACGGCCTGGATCCACTGGCGCAGCTGCGGCTCGGGCACCACACCCGAGAAGGCGTCGACGGGTTGCCCGCCGACCACCGCGTACACCATCGGAATGCCCTGGACCCGGAACATCTGCGCGAGCCGCGGGTTGGCGTCCACGTCGACCTTGGCGAGCACCCACGCGCCGCCACCCTCCACCGCCAGCCGTTCCAGCACCGGGGAGAGCTGCTTGCACGGCTGGCACCACTCGGCCCAGAAGTCGACCACGACGGGTGTGGTCAACGAGCGCTCCAGAACCTCCGACTGGAAGGTCGCCTCGGTCACGTCGACGACTGTGACGTCACCGACGGCACCGCCGGGTGCCCCGGCGGGCGGGCCGGCCTGAACCGGGGCCGGTGCGGGACTGGGGGCAGGGGTGCGCAGCGCGCTGAGGTCGACCGCGCCGCGGGTAAAGATCGACGAGGTGATCCGTGGGTCGCTCATGGTTGTCTAGTCTCGCACGCAGTTCGCCGAACTCGGCTCAGCCTCGGCCCGCACAGTTGCCACTGTCACCCCTGCCCAGCCACCCTGGTGGGGCGAAGGTCAGAAGCGTGCGGGCTCGCGGTAAACGCCCCATTCGGCGCGCAGCGCGTCGCAGATCTCGCCGAGGGTCGCCTCCGCCCGGACAGCGTCGAGCATCGCCGGGATCATGTTCTCCCCGGTGCGGCTCACCGCCACCATCGCCGCCACCGCGTCACGCACCCGGGCCTCGTCCCGAGCGCGCTTGCGTTCGGCGAGCATCCGGCGCTGCTCCAGCTCCACCTCGTGCGAGATCCGCAGGATCTCCAGCTCCTTGGCGACCGTGCCGGTGTGGCAGTTGACTCCGACGATCTTCTTCTCGCCCTTCTCCAACGCCTGCTGGTAGGCGAAGGCGGCCTCGGCGATCTGCCCGGTGAACCAGCCGTCCTCGATGCCGCGCAGGATGCCGGAGGTCATCGGCCCGATCGCGTGCGGGCCCTCGCCGCCCAGCGCCCGGATCCGGGCGAAGATCTCCTCCGCCTCGGCCTCGATCCGGTCGGTGAGCGCCTCGACGTACCACGAGCCGCCCAGCGGGTCGGCCACGTTCGTCACCCCGATCTCCTCCATCAGCACCTGCTGGGTACGCAGGGCGATCTCGGCGGACTCGTCGGTGGGCAGGGCGAGGGTCTCGTCCAAGGCGTTCGTGTGCAGCGAGTTGGTGCCACCGAGCACCGCGGCGAGCGCCTCGACGGCGGTACGTACCACGTTGTTCACCGGTTGCTGCGCGGTCAGCGACACGCCGGCGGTCTGCGTGTGGAACCGCAGCCAGAGCGCCTTCTCGCTGGTGGCGCCGTAGACGTCGCGCAGCCAGCGGGCCCAGATCCGACGGGCGGCCCGGAACTTGGCGATCTCCTCGAAGAAGTCGACGTGCGAGTCGAAGAAGAAGCTCAGCCCGGGGGCGAAGACGTTGACGTCGAGTCCGCGCGACAGGCCCAGCTCGACGTAGCCGAAGCCGTCGGCGAGGGTGTACGCCAGTTCCTGCGCGGCGGTGGAGCCGGCCTCACGGATGTGGTATCCGGAAACCGACAGCGGCTTGTAACGCGGGATCTCAGCGGCGCAGTACTCCATCAGGTCGCCGATCAGACGCAGGTGCGGCTCCGGGTCGAACAGCCACTCCTTCTGCGCGATGTACTCCTTGAAGATGTCGGTCTGCAGGGTCCCGTCGAGGCTCGACAGGTCGGCGCCCTGCCGCTCGGCGGCGACCAGGTACATGCAGAAGACCGGCACCGCCGGGCCGGAGATGGTCATGCTCGTGGTGACCCCGGCCAGGTCGATGCCGTCGAAGAGCACCTCCATGTCGGCCGCGCTGTCCACCGCCACCCCGCAGTGGCCCACCTCGCCGAGCGACTGCGGGTCGTCGGAGTCGCGCCCCATCAGCGTGGGCATGTCGAAGGCGACCGAGAGGCCACCACCACCGGCGCCCAGGATCATCTTGTAGCGCTCGTTCGTCTGCCGCGCGTTGCCGAACCCGGCGAACTGGCGGATGGTCCAGGTCCGCCCCCGGTAGCCGGTCGGGTAGAGGCCACGCGTGTAGGGGAACTCCCCCGGCCAGCCGATCCGCTCGAAGCCCGGGTACGCCGCGCCCTCCGGCGGGCCGTAGACCGGCTCGACAGGCATCCCGGAGAGCGTGGTGAAGTCGGCGTCCCGCTTGCGCGCGGAGTCGTAGCGGGCCTGCCAGCGGGCCCGCCCGGCCGCGATGTCGTCGGCGTTCATCCCCGGGCTCCTCCTTGAGTCCTCGACTGCACGTCGAGTGTAGAGCCCTTACCTGAACGATCGATAAGGTAGTTCGTACCGACCGGTAACCTGAGCTGCGTGAACTCAGGCGGGGGGACCGTCGATGGCCACGTCGTCCACCCGGATGTTGATCTCGTCGACCCGCAGTCCGTACGCCTCGACCGTCCGGGTCACCTCGACCCGCACCGCCGTGGTCACCTGGGGCACCGGATGCCCGGCCTCGGTCACGATCACCAGGTTGATCACGGCACCGCCGTTCGTCACGTGCGCCGAGCACCCCCGACGCGCGTCGCCGACCTGGTCGAGACCCACCCGGTCCAGCACGGCGTTGAAGAACCGGGCGATGTCGCCACCCAACTCGACCACGCCGGGCACGGCCTTCGCCGCGGCCACCGCGATCTTCTCGACCACCTCGTCCGAGATCTGCGTACTACCACCCGCCACGGCGTCCGGCGTCATCGGCAACTCCTGCGTCATCTCGTGGTCCATGCGTCCCCCAGCAGCCGTCGCAGCGCACGCGCGACCGCGCGGCGGTGCGAGCCTAACCGTCCCCGGCGCTCCGCAGTGGACGCGGTCACCCGGAGAGCTGGGCGAGCAACGCCTCGGCTGCGGCGTACGGATCGGTCGTACCGGCCGCCACCTCGGCGGCGAGCGCCGGCAGGTGCGTACCGTCGCGCAGCGAGCCGATCCGGGCGCGCAGCACGCCGAGCGCGATCGCCTCGACCTCGGCGGCGGCCCGCGCCTCCCGCCGACGCCGCAGCTCGTCGTGCTCGACCAGCCAGGCACGGTGCTTGTCGATGGCGGCGGCGATGTCGTCGATGCCCTCGGCGCGGGCGGCGATCGCCCGCACCACCTGCGGACGCCACTGGCCCGGCCCACGCTCACCCAGGGCGATCATGCCCTGGATGTCCCGGACGGTGGCGTCGGCGCCGTCCCGGTCGGCCTTGTTGACCACGAAGACGTCGGCGATCTCCAGGATGCCGGCCTTCACCGCCTGGATCGCGTCGCCCATCCCGGGCGCGAGCAGCACGAGCGTGGTGTCGGCGAGCGAGGCCACCTCCACCTCGGCCTGCCCGACGCCGACGGTCTCGACAAGCACCACGTCGCAGCCGGCACCCTCCAGCACCCGCACCGCCTGCGGGGTGGCCGCCGACAACCCACCGAGATGCCCCCGGCTGGACATCGAGCGGATGTAGACGCCCGGGTCGGTGGCATGGTCCTGCATCCGCACCCGGTCACCGAGGATCGCGCCACCGGTGAACGGGCTGGACGGGTCGATGGCCAGTACGCCGACCCGGTGACCCCGGTTCCGCAACGCCCGGACCAACTCGTTCGTGGTGGTGGACTTGCCCACCCCCGGCGAGCCGGTCAGGCCGACCACCTGGGCCTGCCCGCCGTACGGGGCGAGCGCCGCGGCGATGGCGGGGACCGTCTCGTCGCCCGACTCGACAAGAGTGATCAGCCGGGCGACCGCGCGGGGGTCACCGTCGCGGGCCCGCTCGACAAGCATCGGAACGTCCCGGCTGCGACGCACCGAACCGGTGGCCGCCGCCGGGACGCGGGTGTTCGACTCGCTCACAGATCGGTTTCGGTCGGGTCCGGAACGTGGATGACCAGCGCGTCGCCCTGGCCACCGCCGCCGCAGAGCGCCGCCGCTCCGGTGCCGCCGCCCCGCCGCTTGAGTTCCAGCGCGAGGGTGAGCACCAGCCGGGCACCGGACATGCCGATCGGGTGGCCGAGCGCGATCGCACCGCCGTTGACGTTCACCTTGTCAGGGCTGATCCCGAGGTCACGGGTGGACTGGATACCGACCTGGGCGAACGCCTCGTTGATCTCGATCAGGTCGAGGTCGGCGACGGTCAGCCCGCCCTTGCGCAGGGCGTGCTGGATGGCGTTGGAGGGCTGCGAGTGCAGGGAGTTGTCCGGCCCGGCCACGTTACCGTGCGCGCCGATCTCGGCCAGCCAGGTCAGGCCGAGTTCCTTCGCCTTCGCCTTGCTCATCACCACCACGGCCGCCGCGCCGTCGGAGATCGGCGAGGAACTGCCGGCGGTGATGGTGCCGTCGGCAGCGAACGCCGGACGGAGCTTGGCCAGCGTCTCGACGGTGGTGTCCGGCCGGATGCCCTCGTCCTCGCTGATCACCAGCGGGTCACCCTTGCGCTGCGGGATGACCACCGGAGTGATCTCCTCGGCGAAGTGGCCGTTCTTCTGCGCGGCGGCGGCGCGCTGGTGGCTGTTGGCCGCGAACTCGTCCTGCTCCTGGCGGGAGATGCCGCGGGTGCTGCCGTGCCGCTCGGTGGACTCCCCCATCGCGCAGCAGTCCCAGGCGTCGGTCAGCCCGTCGAGCGCCATGTGGTCCTTGAGCGTCACGTCGCCGTACTTGTAGCCGCCACGCTGGCCGAGCAGCAGGTGCGGGGCGTTCGTCATCGACTCCATGCCGCCGGCCACCACGATGTCGAACTCGCCGGCCCGGATCAGCTGGTCGGCCAGGGCGATCGCGTCGAGCCCGGACAGGCAGACCTTGTTGATGCTCAGGGCCGGTACGGACATCGGGATGCCCGCCTCGACGGCCGCCTGCCGGGCGGGAATCTGCCCGGCGCCGGCCTGGAGCACCTGACCCATGATCACGTACTGCACCTGGTCGGCCGCGACTCCCGCCCGTTCGAGCGCGGCGGCGATCGCGATGCCGCCGAGTTTCGTCGCCGGTAGGTCCTTGAGGTTGCCCAGCAGGCGCCCCATCGGGGTCCGCGCGCCACTGACGATCACCGAAGCCATACCTGCCTCCGAGGGGGTGCCGACCTGTACGCCTTAACGATTGTTCGGCCAGACTAACGTCATGCCTGAGAACTCCCCCGTCGAGCCCGCTGCCGACTATGTCACAGACATCGGACTGCGCCGCATCGACCATGTCGGGATCGCGGTGGCCGACCTCGACGCCGCCATCGACTTCTATCAGCGCACGTTCGGGATGCGCTGTGTCCACACGGAGACCAACACCGAGCAGGGTGTACGTGAGGCGATGCTGGCCGTCGGACCGGACACCGGGGGCGGCTGCGTGCAACTGCTCGCCCCGCTGACCCCCGAGTCGACGATCGCGAAGTTCCTGGACCGCAACGGCCCGGGCGTTCAGCAGGTGGCGTACACGGTGGCCGACATCGACGCGGCCTGCGCGGCGCTGCGCGAGCGGGGCGTACGGCTGCTCTATGCGGCTCCGAAGCGCGGCACTGCCGATTCGCGGATCAACTTCGTGCATCCCAAGGACGCTGGCGGCGTGCTTATCGAGCTGGTGCAGCCGGCCGCGGCCCACTGACCCGACCGCCGAGCACGGCGGGCCGACCCGAACCGAGCACGGAGGTGCGCGCTTGCCCGAGCGAGCATGCACCTCCGTGCAGCGGGCGATGCACTTTTTCACAGGAGGCTTCCGACCCTAGCTACCGTTCAGTAACCTCCGGCGTCACAGGTAGCCCGAGTCGCGGGATGTGGTGGCGGCCGACATGGTGACGGCCGCCGACCGGCGTCGACGATGGCAGCCCCAGGCCCGCCGCTGGCGCGGCGAGAACCGGAGGTCACCGTGCAGGACATCCTCGAAGCCATCATGGCGGCGGACGGGTCGGCCGACCCGGCGCGGGAGTTGGCCGGCGTCGCCGGACTGCCGGTACCGGAGAGCTACCGGGGTGTGGTGGTGCGGGCCGAAGAGACCCGCATGTTCGATGGCCTGGCCACCCGGGACAAGGACCCCCGCAAGGCGCTGCACCTCCAGGAGGTGCCGACGCCCGAACTCGGCCCGGGCGAGGCGCTCGTCGCGGTGATGGCCAGCGCCATCAACTACAACACCGTCTGGACGAGCATCTTCGAGCCGCTCTCCACGTTCACGTTCCTCAAGCGGTACGGCCGCACCTCCGAGCTGGCCCGTCGGCACGACCTGCCGTACCACGTGGTCGGTTCGGACGCGGCGGGGGTGGTGCTCCGGGTCGGTGCCGGGGTGAGCCGTTGGCGCCCGGGCGACGAGGTGGTGGCCCACTGCCTGTCGGTCGAGTTGGAGGACGCGGCCGGACACGACGACACGATGCTCGACCCGCAGCAGCGGATCTGGGGGTTCGAGACCAACTTCGGTGGCCTGGCCGAGCTGGCCGTGGTCAAGGCCAACCAGCTGATGCCCAAGCCGGCGCACCTGAGCTGGGAGGAGGCGGCCAGCCCCGGGCTGGTCAACTCGACCGCGTACCGCCAGCTGGTGTCGCACCACGGCGCGAACATGAAGCAGGGCGACGTGGTGCTGATCTGGGGTGCCTCGGGCGGTCTGGGCGGCTACGCCACCCAGATGGCCCTCAACGGTGGTGCCATCCCGGTCTGCGTCGTCTCCTCGCCGGAGAAGGCGGAGCTGTGTCGACGGATGGGCGCCGAGCTGGTCATCGACCGCTCCGCCGAGGGCTTCCGGTTCTGGTCGGACGAGCAGACCCAGGATCCGGACGAGTGGCGCCGCTTCGGCGAGCGGATCCGGGAGCTCACCGGCGGCGAGGACCCGGACATCGTCTTCGAGCATCCCGGCCGGGAGACCTTCGGTGCCAGCGTCTACGTCGCCAAGCGCGGTGGCACCGTCGTCACCTGCGCCTCCACAAGTGGCTTCCTGCACCAGTACGACAACCGCTACCTCTGGATGCACCTCAAGCGCATCGTGGGCAGCCACTTCGCCAACTACCGGGAGGCGTGGGAGGCCAACCGGCTGGTCGCGCTGGGCAGGATCCACCCCACGGTGTCGCGGACGTACGCCCTGGAGCAGACCGGCCAGGCCGCTTACGAGGTGCACCGCAACGCCCACCAGGGCAAGGTCGGCGTCCGCTGTCTGGCCCCTGAGGACGGACTCGGCGTACGCGACCCCGAGCTGCGCGCGCGCCACGCCGAGGCCATCAACCGGTTCCGCGGGCGTTGACCTGACGGCGGAGGTCCCGATGGCCATTCGGTGATCGCCGATTGGCTTTCCACACGGGCCACCCGACGCCCATTCGTGCGATCGGACGACGCGGGAAAAAAGGGCCGTGCGCCATCGCGCCACGGCCCTTTTCCACGTCACGCTCCGTGCCATCCGGCTCGCCCCGGAGCTGGCAAGATCGCGTGTCGCCCCCGTGGTCGACCCCGGCCCAGAGTTGACCATGTAATACGGACGGCAAAGGGTGCCACGCTCTTGCGAAGCACCCCGGGGAGTCTGCCAGTATGTCCCAATGCCCCAGCAGCAGTCCTCCCCTCTCGCGTTCTTCGATAACGCGAACTCGCAGCCAGATTTCACGGTTGGCCTGCGCGGATACAACACCGGTCAGGTCGACGACTTCATCGGCCGGCTGAACGCCGCGCTGAGCCAGGCCAACAAGGACCGCGCCGACGCCGAGCAGGCGCTCAACGACGCGCAGCGCCGGCTCCGGCAGTCCGAGCAGCGACTCACTGCCCTTGAGCAGAAGCTCACCGACACCAGCAAGCAGCTGGAGGAGAACAGCCGGCCCACGTTGTCCGGCCTCGGCACCCGGGTCGAGCAGATCCTCCGGCTCGCTGAGGAGCAGGCCAACGACCACCGCAACGAGGCCAAGCGCGAGTCGGAGGGGATTCTCTCCGCCGCCCGCCTCGAAGCGCGGGAGATCACCGACAAGGCGCGGGCCGAGGCGGCGGCCATGAAGGCGACCGCCGAGCGGGAGGCGGGCAACGTCCGCACCGCCGCCGAGCGCGAGGCCGCCGAGGTGCGCGTCCAGGCCCGGCGCGAGGCCGACACGCTGCGCGCCGACGCGGATCGGGAGACCAAGCAGCTGCGTACGGTGACCGCCCACGAGGTCGCCGAGCTGAAGTCCACCGTGGAACGCGAAGTGGCCACCCTGCGTGCCACCGCCGAGCGCGAGATCACCCAGCAGCGGGCCAAGGCCGCCCGCGAGGCTGAGGAGAAGCGCGCCGAGGCGACGAAGCTGCTCACCGACGCCCGCGACAAGCGCGACAAGGACCTTCAGGCTCTGGAGCTGCAATTGGCGGAGCGGCGCGAGAAGGCCGAGCGCGAGGAGTCGGAGCGGCACGCCGCCCAGGTCGCGCAGACCCAGAAGCTGGTGAACGAGGCCGAGCAGCGGGCCCGGGCCGCGCAGGATCGGGCCAAGGAGATCGAGCAGCGCGCCGAGGCCCGCCGGGTCGAGTCGGAGCGCACCGCCACCGAGACGGTGGAGAAGGCCAAGGCGCTGTCCGAGCGGACGCTGAGCGAGGCCCGCGCCGAGTCGCAGCGCCTGCTCAACGAGGCCCGCACCGAGGCCGAGCTGACCACCCAGGCGGCACGCCGCGAGGTCGAGGACCTCACCCGGCAGAAGGACGCCGTCACCTCGCAGCTCGGGCAGATGCTCTCCGGCCTGGCCGGCATCGTTCCGGGCGTACCCAACAACAACGCCGCCGCGGCCGGGGCCGACAAGCCGGCCGCCAAGAAGGCCGACGGGGCCGACGACAAGGTGGCCGCCGAAACCTCCAGCTGACCAGGTCCACCGGGGCATGATCCACGGCGCGGGGTGACATCGGGTGACCGGTGACACCCCGCGCCGCCCTGCGTCAGCGAAACCCCTCCCCGGGCCGTGAAGTAGCTCCCAACAGGGGCGTCCGTATCGCCCCAGGAGGGCCCGATGCGTGTGAGGATGGGAGCATGTCGCACGGCGAGGAACTGTTCGCGCTCGGCGGGGACGTGACCACGGAGCCCAGCTTCGAGTCCGCCCTGCGGGGTTACGAGAAACGGCAGGTTGACCGATACGTCTCTCGCGCGGAGCACGAGATCGCCGCGCTCGCCGCCGAACGGGAACAGGCTTACACCCAGATCCACAAGCTGGCCGGTCAGGTCGAGGTGCTGCAACGCGACCTCGCGCAGGTGCGTAAGCAGGTCGGCGTGGTCGACCGGGCCGCCTTCCGGCACCTCGGGCCGCGGGTGGAGCAGATCCTCACGCTGGCGGAGGAGCAGGCCGAGGACATTCTCTCCGCCGCCAACGAGGAGATCGAGGCCCGTCGGGCCGCCGCCGAGCACATCATCGAGGAGGCCCGGGTCGCGGCGGCGACGGCACTCAAGGACTTTGAGATCGCCCTGGCCGCTCGCCGGGCGGAGGAGGAGCGGCAGGCCGCGGCCCGCCGGGCGGAGTCGGAAGCCGCCGCGAAGTCCGCCAAGGAGGAGGCCGCCCAGCTGCGCAAGGCCGCCCAGGAGGCCCTGGCCCGGGCGCAGCAGGAGGCCACGCAGCTACGGGACGCGGCCAAGGAGATCCACAGCCGGGCCCAGCAGGAAGCCACAAAGCTCCGTGACGCGGCCCGTGCGGCGCTCGCCACCGCCCAGCAGGAAGCAACCCAGCTTCGCGACGCCGCCAAGGAGGTGCACGCGAAGTCCCAGCAGGAGGCGCGCCGGCTGGTCGACCAGGCCACCGAGGCCGGCCGGGCCACCCATGCCAAGGCCCAGCAGGAGGCCAAGCAGATCATCGACGACGCCGCCGAGGCCGGCCGGGCCGCCCGCAACAAGGCCCGCCAGGAGGCCGAGCGGCTGAGTACCCAGGCGACCGAGGCGGCGAAGCGCACCCGCGCCGAGACCGAGGCGTACGCCCAGCGGATGCGCAGCGAGACCGAGGCGTACGTGCAGCACTCCCGGGCGCAGGCGCAACAGGAGCTGGGGGCCTGGCGGGCCGGGGTGGAGAAGGAGGTCAACAGCCGACGCGAGGCAGCCGATCGGGAGCTGACCGAGCGCAAGGCGACCGCCGAACGCGAGTTCACCGCCCGCCGCGACGAGTTGGAGCAGCAGTACAAGACCCGCCACGCCGAGCTGGACGAGCGGATCCGCAGCCGCACCGCCGAGCTGGAGGCCGGGTTCGAGACCCGCCGGTCCCAGCTGGAGTCGGAGTACACCGCGCGGAAGAACGAGATCGAGCAGGGCGCCGACCAGATTCGCCAGGCCGCCGAGCAGGACGCCGCCACGGTGCGCGGGCGGGCCGAGGAGCAGGCAGGTGAGCTGCTGCGCCAGGCGGAGACCGAGTCCACCGCGAAGCGGCGCGAGGCCGACGAGTACGTCACAACCGTCCGGCGCGAGGCCGACGAGTACGCGGCCAGCACCCACCGCGAGGCCGACCAGTACGCCGACACCACCCGGCGCGAGGCCGACGAGCACGTCACCGCCGTGCGGCGCGAGGCCGACGAGCACGTCGCCGCCTCCCGCCGGCAGTTCGAGGAGTACGCGGCCACCACCCAGCAGCACCTCGCCACCACTCAGCAGCACCTCGCTGCCACGCAGCAGGAGGCGGCAGCCGGCCGGCAGCAGCTCGCCCAGGTGATGCTGGAGATCGCCAAGGCCCAGCAGCAACTCGCCGACCTGCGCCAGGAGACGTGGAAGTCCCGGCAGGAGTCCGACGAACTGGAGCGCAAACTGCTCGGCCTGCGGCTACAGGCCACAACTGCTCCCGACGGCTCAGCCGCACCCGCAGCTGCGCTCGCCGGCCCGTCCACGAACGGGGTTCGCCCCACCGGCACCTCACCGAACGGCGCTCAACCCGCCGCCGACAAACTGACAGTCACCCCGTCCGGCAGCGGTGCCAGCGACGGCCCGGCCGGTGACCGTCGGAGTGGAGACGATGCCGGGCCGGCGACGAAGCCGGTGGCCGAACCGGTCACCACTGTCGAAGACCCCTCGCCGAGCCGGCCGGCGGCCGAGCCGACAAGCGTCGACGGCGGCACCGCGAGCGAAGGGCTGGACGGCGAGCCGACGGTGGCAGCGGTTCCCGGCGAGGGCGGCCGAGGTGCCACCCCGACGAAGATCACCAGCACCGGCGAGAACGGCAAGCGCCCGACCAAACCGACAACCGACGAGCGCAGCGCCAAGCCCAGCAAGGTAACCTCCGACTGACGTCTGTCGGCATGGGCGCTCGGGTGGGCGCGCCCTGGCACCGGGTGCTGGTGGTGCCGACACTGTCGAGCTGAGAGCGCGGGCGCATCGCAGCCCGCACCCCCGCGATCTTGCAGTTGTGGTCGCGGAATACCGGGCGTTAATGGACGAATCAGCGACCACAACTGCATGATCGGCGAGTCGGTGGGGGCGGCGGGGTCTGGTACGGGCGAGGATGGCGTCGTGCATCAGGCCCACGAGGTAGATGGACGGGCTGGCCAGGTTGTGTTCGTACTCCGCCCTCAGCAGTAGTCGCGCCTCCCGCAGGGCCGGGGCTGCCCGTCAGTACGACAGCACCAGGTCGGCTGTAACGGGGTGTGTGGTGGTCGAGCCGGCACGGGCGGCGCGCGCGTTCGACACATCAAGCTCCGGCGAGGAGGGCTTCGGACACATCTGGTGTCACCGGAGCGACACCAGATGCACCCGGACCGGGTGGGGCCGCTCGCAGGCCGTCGAGGGACGCCGAGCGGGAAGGGCAGCCGTCCTGGTTCCTGCCCTGGCTGGACGCCGAACGCCAGGCCCGGCAGCTCCGGGTCTTCCAGCCGACGCTGGTCCCAGCGCTGCTCCAGACCGAGGGCTACGCCCGCGCGGTGATCCGCTGCGACGACCTGCTCAGCGACGAGGAGGTGAGCGGGTCGCCGCCCGGCTGGACCGGCAGGCCATCCTCGACCAGCCCGACCCGCCGCAGCTCATGGCGGTCGTCGACGAGGCCATCCTGCACCGGCGGGAGGAGCGTCTCGATGCGCTCATGGCGCACCAGATCGAGCACCTGATCGCCTGCGCCGAGCGCCCGAACGTCAGCGTCCACGTCGTCCCGCTCAGCGTCGGGCTGCACGTCGGCCTCTCGGGCTCGTTCTCGTTGGCCCGAGGTGTGGACGGTGGCTGGGTGGTGAGCCAGGAGACCCAACTGACCGCGTCACCGACAGACAACGAGCGAATCTGGCTACCCTGTTGGCGCGCTGGGAGACGGTGCGCAACGAGGCGCTGTGCTGCCAGCAGTCGATCGCACTCCTCAACGAGATGGTGAGGTCATGGCCCTGAACGGCGCGACCTGGCGCACCTCCACCCGCAGCGGCAACACCGACTGCGTGGAGGTGGCCGACAACCTGCCCGGCGTGGTGGCCGTCCGGGACAGCAAGGACCGGCAGGGTCCGGTGCTCGCGTTCACTGCGTCGACCTGGCGGTTCTTCGTCGACAAGGTCAAGCGACAATGATTCGCCGCACCGTCCCACGCTGAGCCACCCACGCCCTCAGCTCGACAGCGCGCCCGCACCACAACTCGGGTCGACACAGGCGGCTCGCCGGCCGGGGCAGGACGATCCGGCGGCACCGCCGGAACACCGACGGGAGACCGGATGGCACAGCACGAGCCCGAGCCGAGGCCGGCCGCGCCCGACCGGCACGAGCCGGAACAGCCCGGAGCAAGTCGAGGTGAGACGACGCAGGCCCAGGAGGCGACGCCGCCTGGCGCGGGGGCGGCAGGCTCCGACGGGGGTACGAAGAACACGGTGCCCGCCGGGGAGACCGCAACGGCCGCCGGGGAGACCGCAACGGCCGGTGAGGCGCAGCGTCCGGAGGGGACGGAGAGCAACCGCTTCGGCACCCCCGGGCGTCCGCTGAGGCGTAACAGTTTCCTTGTCGGATTCACCGGGGCACTCGGCGTGCTGCTCGCGTACGCGGTCTATCTGGGGGTGCGCAACGCCGCCGGGATCCTGGTCCTGGTGGTGATCGCGCTCTTCCTCGCGGTGGGCCTGCACCCGGTGGTGGTCCGCCTGCGGTCCTGGGGTTTTCCGCGCGGGCTGGCCGTGGCGGCGGTCGTGCTGATCGTGGTGGCGTTGCTCGCCGCCGGGGTGCTGGCGCTGGTGCCGCCGATCGTGACCCAGTCCGGGCAGTTCATCGAGCAGTTGCCGAGCTACCTGGAGTCGCTACGCCGCAACGAGACGGTGAACGACCTGGTCGAGCGGTTCGACCTGATGCGCCGCGCCCAGGAGGCGGCCAGCGCGGACGTGGTGGGCCGGGCGTTGGGCGGGGTGCTCGGCGGCGCCCAGCTGGTCTTCGGCACCGTCTTCCGGGTGCTGACCGTGCTGGTGCTGACCATCTACTTCCTGGTCTACTTCGATCGGCTCCGCGACCTCGCCTACGCGCTGGTGCCGCGCTCCCGTCGCCAGCGGGTGCAACTCATCGGTGACGAGATCCTGACCAAGGTCGGGGCGTACATGGTCGGCGCGCTCGCCATCGCGGTGCTGGCCGGCGCGAGCACCTTCGTGTTCGCGCTGATCGTCGGCCTGCCGTACCCGTTCGCGCTGGCGGTGGTCGTCGCGGTGACCGACCTCATCCCACAGATCGGTGCCACCCTCGGTGCCGTGATCGTCAGCCTGGTCGGCTTCGCCACCGACCTCTCGGTCGGCATCGCCTGCGTGGTCTTCTTCGTGATCTACCAGCAGATCGAGAACTACCTCATCTACCCGAAGATCATGCGGCGGTCCGTGCAGGTCAACGAGGTTGCCGCGCTTGTCGCCGCGCTGCTCGGGGTGTCGCTGGTGGGGGTGATCGGCGCGCTGATCGCCATCCCGACGGTGGCCGCCATCCAGCTCGTCCTCCGTGAGGTGATCCTCCCCCGCCAGGATGCCCGCTGACCTGCCGACCAGGGCATACCGGCACCGGCCTCAGGACCGGGCTGCGGCGGATCTCAGTCGGCCTGGCGCTGCGGTGGGCCCGAAACCGGGGTGTCGGCGAACGCGGCGACCGTCCGGTCAGCGTACGCGCTGGCGTCGCCGGTCTCCATCGGGCCGTCCCAGGTGGTCGGCAGCGGTACCGACACCGTCGGGTTGACCCGCCGGACCACCTCGTCCAGCACGGTCTCGGCGTCACCGACCCAGAGGTGCTTGGCACCGGGTACGCCGACGACCTCGGCCTGCGGCACCGCCGCGAACTGCTCGCGGGCCTGCTCCGGGCGCAGGTAGTCGTCGAACTCCGGCACCAACGCGGTGAGCGGCTTGCCCGACTCGGCCCACTGGGCGAGGTCGGACCGCTCGGAGTAGCGCAGCGGCGGGGAGAGCAGGATCGCGCCGGTCACCGCCGGGTCGCAGCCGTAACGCAGCACCAGGTCGGTGCCGAACGACCAGCCCAGCAGCCAGACGTTCGGCAACTCGTGGAACTCGGCGTACTCGATGGCGGCGGCGACGTCGAAGCGCTCGCCGACGGCGGAGTCGAAGCTGCCCTCGCTGGTGCCGCGCACGCTGCTGGTGCCCCGGGTGTTGAACCTGAGCACAGCCAGGTCAGCCAGGGCGGGCAGGCGCCAGGCCGCCTTGCGGAACACGTGACTGTCCATCATCCCGCCGTGGGTGGGCAGCGGGTGCAGGCAGACCAGGGTCGCGGCCGGTTCCCGGTCCACCGGGCGGGCCAGCTCGCCGACCAACCGCAGGTCATCCGCGGTGTGCAGCTCGATGTCCTCCCGGCTGCCCGGCAGAATCGAGGAGGCACGGATCGGTGTGCTCATGCTTCCAGTCTCCCGTTCCGACGGCCACGCTGGATCACCGGGGTCCGTCGGTCGCGGGCACGCCAGCAGCCGGTGTGCCAGTGCCGCCGGTCGGTCAGGTCGCCCCGGCCGTCCGCCGGCCAGGCCACCACGTGCGCCACGCCGGGCCGGATCTCCTGGTCGCATCCGGGGCAGCGGTACGTCTTGGTGGACGCTCCGCCGCTGATGCCGCGCACCTGCCACTCGCCGTCCCGCCACTGTTGGACCGCGGCGACGCCGTGCCGGGCGCGCTCGGTGTCGAGGCGCACCGCGTCGTCACGGCGCGGACGGTTGCGACGGGGACTCACGTCGTCAAGCGTACGGGCGGAAAGCCGCGACCCGTTCAGCGGCGGGTGTGGTCGCGGAAGCCACGGCCGGTCTTGCGGCCCAGGTAGCCCGCGGTGACCAGGTGCTCCAGCAGCGGCGCCGGGGCGAAACCGGGCTCGCGCAGTTCCAGGTACAGCTCCCGCTGGATGGCCAGGGCCACGTCCAGACCCACCACGTCGAGCAACTCGAACGGGCCCATCGGGTAACCGCAGCCCAGCTTCATCGCGTGGTCGATGTCGTCGGCCGTGGAGTAGCTGGCCTCCAGCATCCGCACCGCGTCGTTCAGATACGGGAAGAGCAGCGCGTTGACGATGAAACCGGACCGGTCGCCGCAGACCACCCCGGTCTTCCCCAGGGTGGCACTGACGGCCTGCGCGGTGGCGATGGTCTCGGCCGAGGTACGGATCGTCCGGACGATCTCCACCAGCGGCATCGCCGGGGCGGGGTTGAAGAAGTGCAGACCCACCACGTCTGCCGGGCGCTGGGTGGCCATCGCCACCTCGATCACCGGCAGCGAGGAGGTGGTGGTCGCCAGCACCACGCCCGGCTTGCAGATCTCGTCCAGGCTGGCGAAGAGGGCCTTCTTCACACTGAGTTCCTCGACCACCGCCTCGATCACCAGATCGACGTCGGCCAGGTGCTCCAGGGTCGCCGACCAGTTGATCCGGCCGAGCGCGGCCTCCCGGTCGGCCTCACTGAGCCGACCCCGGACCACGCCCTTGTTGAGGGAGGTCTGCACCGCCTCGAAGACCTTCGCCGACTGCTCCGCCCCCCGGGTCACCGAGACGACCTCGTAGCCGGCCTTGGCGAAAACCTCGATGATTCCGGTGGCCATCGTCCCGGAACCCACGATGCCGACCTTGGTCAGGACCGCGTCGGTGAGCGCCGGCTCGGTCGTGGTCGGCGTCTGCTCGTCCGGTACGACCTTCGGCGAGCCCGGCCGCTCGTAGGTGTAGAAACCCCGGCCGGACTTCCGCCCGAGCAGTCCTGCGGTCACCATCTGCTTGAGCAACGGCACGGGGGCGTGCCGGCGGTCCCGGCCACCACGCCGGTACATGGTGTCCAGGATCTCGTACGCGGTGTCCAGGCCGATCAGGTCCATCAGTGCGAGCGGACCCATGGGCAGTCCGCAGCCGAGCTTCATGGCCGCGTCGATGTCCTCGCGGGTGGCGTACCGGGACTCGAACATGTCGACGGCGTGGTTGAGGTAGCCGAACAGCAGCGCGTTGGCGATGAACCCGGCCCGGTCACTTATCGTCACGTCGACCTTGCCGAGTCGTGCGCAGAGCGCCTCCACGTCGGCCACCACGTCGGCGGAGGTGACCACCGTGCGTACCACCTCGACCAGCTTCATCACCGGAGCCGGATTGAAGAAGTGGATGCCGACGACCTGGTTGGGGCGCGCGGTGGCCACGGAGATTTCGGTGACGCTCAGCGACGAGGTGTTTGTGGCGAGGATGGCCTCGGGCTTGCAGACCCGGTCCAACTCGGCGAAGAGCCGCTGCTTGAGGTCGAGGTGCTCGGGTACCGCCTCGATCACCAGGTCCACCGAGTGCAGCGCGTCCAACCCGACGGCGAAATCGACCCGGGCCAGCAGGGCTTCCCGGTCGGCCTCAGCGAGCTTGCCCCGGGCCACCGCCCGGTCCGTCGAGCCGGTCAGGTTCGCCCGGCCACGGTCGAGCGCGGCGTCGGAGATTTCCACGGCCACCACGTCGATGCCGTTGCGGGCGAAGACCTCGACGATGCCGGCACCCATGGTGCCCAGACCCACCACACCCACGCTGGTGAACTCGCGCGCCACGACCCGGCCTCCCCTGTCGGCGACGACACGGCCGGACTTGAACGGCCGCTAAGGTTCTGCGCGCGAGTCTGCCACGTCACCCACGGTTGTCGAGGTGCCGTGGCACATGTCACCGATGCCCGATTCTCCGTGCCGACTCCTACCGGGCTGCCGGCGTGGGTCAGACCGAGTCGACCCCGGTGAGGGCGAGCAGTTCCGCGACGAACTCCGCCGGGCGCTCCAGGTGCGGGCTGTGCCCGCAGCCGGGCAGCGCCACCTCCCGGTAGCTGCCGCCGGCCTCGGCGTACCGGTCGAGCACCGCGCGGGTCTGCCCGATCATCGGCTGCGGCGGACATTCCTGCGGCCCGGGCCAGCCGCGCACCACGCCCAGCGCCCCGAGCTGAGCCAGGTCGAACAGCGAAGTGTCCGAGACGATCACGTCGGCGTCACCGCGGACCCAGGTGACCGGCGGCTTCGGCGTGACGGCCACCAGTTCCTCGGCGACCCGGAACCGCGCGAGCGCGTTGAGCACGCCGCGACCGCCCGGCGCGCTACCCGGCCAGTTCGGCGACCCTGCCGCGTCGCCGGGATAGTTGTCCGTGCCGGTCGCGGTGGAGAGCACGCTGTCGAGCAGCAGTTCCTCGTCGTCGCCGAGGCAGGACGGGTCCGCCACGTACGCGGCCCGCAGCACACTGCGCGGGCTGGTCCGCGCCTCGGCGCTGCGGTCACCGGCGGCCAGCCGCGCGACGAAGTCGCCGCTCGCGGTGCCCGCGCCGGAGCCGGCGAGGTCAGTCGTGGTCGCAGTGCCGGCCAGGTCGCGGGTGGCACCGAAGCCGTACGGGGACACCGGCGCCGCGAGCAGCAGCCCGGCGACCCGGTCGGGGTGGTCCACCAGCAGCCGCATCGCCACTCCGCCACCAAGAGAGTGGCCGACCACCACGGGCCGGGCGCCCTCGGCGAAGAGCGACGGCTCGTCGAGCAGCGCGGCCACGTCGTCGGCGAAGTCGGTCAGGCCACGGCCGGCGTCGACCGGAGCGGTCTGCGTGGCGCCGTAGCCGCGCAGATCCGGAGCGACCACCCGCAGGGTCTCCGGCAGGCGGCGCACCAGCGGCTCCCAGAAGGCGGCCGAGGAGCAGTTGCCGTGCACGAGCAGCACCGGCACCCCGTCGACGGGTCCGGCCACCCGGACGGCCTGGGTGATCCCGTTAGCGGTGACGACCTGCTGCTGGGTCTCCATCCGGGGCATGCTGCCACGCTCGGCACCCCTGGTCCATGTGGCCGGCGACCACCGTCCGGACCGGCATGAGTGGCCGGCACCCACCCAGCCCGAAACTCTGTCGTCAGCGGCGAACGCCGACCACGGCTGCCGCCGGCGGTACGCCGGGCTGCCCGGGCACCACGGGCGTCTCGACCGTGACGGGCAGCGGTCGGGTCGGACGCCGCTCCTGCCGGGGCAGTTCGAAACTCAGACCGACCGGGTCCGTCCGGGCCACCGCCGGATCGAAGAATCTCAGCTCGGTACTGCCGATCCGGATCACGTCGCCGTCGCTGAGCCGGATGATCTCGGTGGCCCGGATGCCGTTCACCCAGGTGCCGTTCGTGGATCCGAGATCCACGAGCGAGGCCCCCTCACCGGCCCGCCAGATCTCGACGTGTCGGCGGCTCAGGTGCGGATCGCGCACCACAATGTCGACCGCCGGATCGCGGCCGATCACCTGTGGTCGGTGGGGCAGCCGGAAGCGCTGCCCGCGCATCGGCCCGGCGGCCACCGTCAGCAGCGGCATCAGTTGCGGATGTTCCTCCATGGACGTGTCAGCCCCTCCACCCGTGCGACGATCCCGGGCCAGCGTGTCACCAACGGCTGTCCACCTTCACCATCCAGCCGGATGCCTACCGGCAACCGTCCGGGTGCTTTGCGTTCACATCTTCCACGACGTCCCGCGACGGAACTACCGAGCCGATCGGGCGGTTCGTCCGATTCAACCGTCCGGACGGCCGGGAGGATTCGCCCGTTTCCCCACCCCTACCGGCGAGTAATCCTCGCGTCTAGACTTCCGCCATGACGGCTGTGCGACCCCCCGGCACCCCGACGATCCAGCACGAGCACCTGATCTCGACAAGCCCGGCGTCGGGCGACGAAGCAGGACGCGTTCCGGTCGCCAGCGCGGTGGACGTCGAACGCGCCGTCGAGCGGGCCCGCGCGGCCGGCCAGTGGTGGGCGGGGCTCGGCTACACCGGGCGGCGGGAGCGGCTGCTGCGCTGGCGGCGGCTGCTCGCGCAGCGGATGGAACAGTTGGCCGGCCTGATGCACACCGAGGGTGGCAAGCCGGTCGCCGACGCACTCGTCGAGATCGTGACCGCCGTGGAGCACGTCGACTGGGCGGCCCGTAACGCCCGGCGGGTGCTGGGCCCCCGGCGGGTCCGCTCGCGGCTCGTTCTGGCCGAGTTCTCGGCCCACCTGGAGTACCAGCCGCACGGCGTGATCGGCGTGATCGGGCCCTGGAACTATCCCGTCTTCACCCCCATCGGTTCCATCGCGTACGCGTTGGCGGCCGGCAACGCGGTGGTCTTCAAGCCCAGCGAGTACACCCCGGTAGTCGGTCAGTGGCTCGTCGACAGCTTCGCCGAGGTGGTGCCCGAGCATCCGGTGCTCACCGCGGTGCACGGCCTCGGCGACGTCGGCGCGGCCCTGTGCCGGGCCGGTGTCGACAAGCTCGCCTTCACCGGCTCGACCGCCACCGCGAAGAAGGTGATGGCGGCCTGCGCCGAGTCGCTGACCCCGGTGCTGCTGGAGGCCGGCGGCAAGGACGCCATGATCGTCGACGTCGACGCCGACCTGGACGCCGCCGCCGAAGCCTGCGTCTGGGGAGCGATGACAAACGCCGGGCAGACCTGCATCGGCATCGAACGGGCCTACGCCGTGGAGCCGGTCTTCGACGCGTTCGTCGACAAGGTCGTCGAGCGCGCGGGCCGGCTCACCGTCGGCCCCGGGGACGCCGACATCGGTCCGATCACCATGCCGAGCCAGCTCGACGTGATCCGGCGGCACATCGAGGACGCGGTGGCCCGCGGCGGTCGCGCGGTCCTCGGCGGGCCCGACGCGGTGAAACCGCCGTACGTCCACCCGACAGTGCTGGTCGAGGTGCCGGAGGAGGCCGCCGCCGTACGCGAGGAGACCTTCGGACCCACCCTGACCGTCAATCGGGTCCGCACCGTCGACGAGGCGCTCGCCCGGGCCAACGCCCTGCCGTACGGGCTGGGTGGTTCGGTCTTCGGTCAACGACGTGCGGTCGCGATCGCCCGACGGTTGCGCTCCGGCATGGCCTCGGTCAACTCGACGCTCACCTTCGCCGGCATGTCCACCCTGCCGTTCGGCGGGGTCGGCGAGTCCGGCTTCGGCCGGATCCACGGCGAGGACGGGCTGCGCGAGTTCGCCCGGGCCAAGGCGGTCACCCGCCGCCGGGGCCCCTCCGTGCTGCCCTCGACCACGTTCGACCGCACTCCGGCCGACATCGCCCGGCTGGTGAAGGCGGTCAAGCTGATCTACGGCCGGTGACCGGGGCGCGTCCTAGAAGAGCGTCAACTCGTCGCGCTCGATGCCACGCAGCCGGTCGTAGTCGACCACCACACAGCGGATCCCCCGGTCGGTGGCGAGGACCCGCGCCTGCGGTTTGATCTCCTGCGCGGCGAAGACCCCGGCGACCGGGGCGAGCAGCGGGTCCCGGTTGAGCAGTTCCAGGTAGCGGGTGAGCTGCTCCACGCCGTCGATCTCGCCCCGGCGCTTCACCTCGACGGCGACAGTGCCCTGGTTGGCGTCCCGGCAGAGCAGGTCGACCGGGCCGATCGCGGTCATGTACTCCCTACGGACCAGGGTGAACCCGTCGCCCAGCGTCTCGGGGTTGGCCGCCAGCAGCTCCTGGAGGTGCGCCTCCACGCCGTCCTTGCGTAGCCCGGGATCGACACCCAGCTCGTACGAGGTGTCCTGGAAGATCTCTTCCAGGGTGATCCGCAGTTCCTCGCCGGCCTTGTTGACCACCCGCCAGACGCCGGGGGCCTCCTCCAGCCGACACGGCGGGCTCATCCAGTTCAACGGCTTGTACGCCCGGTCGTCGGCGTGGATGGACACCGACCCGTCCGCCTTCACCATCAACAGCCGGGTCGCCGGCGGCAGGTGGGCCGAGAGCCGTCCGACATAGTCCACCGAGCATTTCGCAATCACCAACCGCACCCGAGCAGGGTAGCGGAGTCACCGGGCATCGCCACCGAGCGGCGCTGGCGTGCCGGTGCGATGCTGTGATGGTGCTCGAAGTACTCACCGGTACCGGTCTCGCCGCCTCGGCGGGGCTGAACGCCTACATCCCGCTCCTCCTCATGGGTGCGCTGGCCCGCTACACCAGCGTCATCGACCTGCCTGGCGGGTGGCAGTGGCTCGGCAACGAGTGGGTGCTGGGCATCCTCGCGGTGCTGCTCGCCGTCGAGTTCGTGGCGGACAAGGTGCCCGTGGTGGACCACATCAACGACGTGGTGCAGACGGTCGTCCGACCGACGGCCGGCGGGCTGGCGTTCGGGGCCGGTTCCGCCTCCGAGACCGTGACGGTGAGTGACCCGGACAGCTTCTTCGCCGGTGGCGGCCAGTGGTTGCCGGTGCTGGTCGGGGTGCTCATCGCGCTCGGCGTGCATCTGCTGAAGTCGACAGCCCGGCCGGTGATCAATGCGGCCACGGCCGGCGTGGGCGCGCCGGTGGCGAGCACCGCCGAGGACGCCACAAGCGTGGTCATGTCGCTCGTCGCGATCATCCTGCCGGTGCTGGTGCTCGCCTTCCTGGTCGCCCTGGTGCTCGTCCTGCCGTGGTTGCTACGCCGCCGGGCGGACCGGCGGCGGGAGCGGCAGGCGGCACGCGAGGCGGGCTTCCGCGTCTGATCGCGGGGCGTCGGGCTCGACCGAATCGCCACCTCAACCGGCCCTAAAGCCTAAAATTGGGGCAATCAACGGAGGAGGTTGGGTCATGACCGCAGCTATGGAGATGCCCCGGGTCCAGGAGTGTGTGGTCGCCGCGTGCGCGTACAACCACACCGGCGACTGCCACGCCTTCGCCATCACCATCGGCAGCATGGACCACGCCCACTGCCACACCTTCATCGAGATGCCTGCCGTCCGGGCCGGTGCCGACGGGCAGATCGCCCAGGTCGGGGCGTGTCAGCGCGCCGACTGCCGGCACAACGAGCAGTTGGAGTGCCAGGCACCCGGCATCAAGGTCGGCCCCGACGCCGACCTGGCCGACTGCATGACCTACAGCCACCGCTGACACCGTCGTCAGCACGGCTCCCGGCACCGTGCCGGGAGCCGTGGCGTCACAGTTCGTTCGCCTGCCGGATGACGGTGACCAGTTCGTCGATGATCCCGGTCAGGGCGAAGTCCTTCGGGGTGAACACCCGCGCCACGCCGGCGGCGCGCAGTTGCTCGGCGTCCCGGGCGGGAATGATGCCGCCGACCACCACCGGCAGGTCCGGTCGGCCGGCGGCCCGCAGCCCGTCGAGCACCGCCGGCACCGCCGCCAGGTGCGAGCCGGATAGCACCGAGAGCCCGACCAGGTCCACGTCCTCCT
Source organism: Verrucosispora sp. CNZ293 (assembly GCF_002754655.1). NCBI lineage: Bacteria > Bacillati > Actinomycetota > Actinomycetes > Micromonosporales > Micromonosporaceae > Micromonospora > Verrucosispora sp. CNZ293. The sequence continues at coordinate 5,954,465 of NZ_PEFR01000001.1, read as the reverse complement.
CCACCGCGGCGGCCACGATCTGCCCGGCGGTGAGCCGGATGCCCTGGTAGACCACCTCGAAGCCGGCGTCCCGGGCGCGTACCGCGATCTGCTCGGCACCGTTGGAGTGCCCGTCCAGGCCCGGCTTGCCGACAAGCAGTCGCAGCCGCCCGCTGCCCAGCTCGCGGGCGGTGGCGGCGACCCGGGCGCGGACCTCGGCCAGACCCTCGTCGCCGCCGCTCGTGGATCCGGCCGCCAGCCCGGTCGGGGCCCGGTACTCGCCGAAGACCTGGCGCAGGGCCGCCGCCCACTCGCCGGTGGTCACCCCGGCGCTCACGCACTCCAGGGTGGCCGCCATCAGGTTCGTCGTGGTAGCGGCGTCCGCGCGCAACCGGGCCAGTGCCGCGTCCACGGCCGCCGCGTCGCGATCGGCCCGCCAGGCGCGTACGGCTGCCGTGGCGGCGACCTCCACCACGGGATCGACAAGTACGACGGCCTCGGCGCCGGCTGCGGTCAGCGGTGACGGTTCGGTCTCGGTGAACCGGTTGACGCCGACCACGACGTCGCTGCCGGCCTCGATCCGTCGCCGCCGCGCGGCCAGCGAGGCCACCAGAGCGCTCTTGAGGTATCCGCTCTCCACGGCGGCGACCACACCGCCCATCTCCAGCACCGTGGCCAGCTCGGCCCGGGCACCGGTGACGATCTCGTCGACAAGGGCCGTCATCACGTGCGAGCCCTCGAACAGGTCCGGGTACTCCAGCAGGTCCGACTCGTACGCGAGCACCTGCTGCATGCGCAGCGACCACTGCTGGTCCCACGGACGCGGCAGGCCGAGCGCCTCGTTCCAGGCCGGCAGCTGCACCGCCCGCGCCCGCGCCTGGCGGGAGAGGGTGACCCCCAGCATCTCCAGCACGATGCGCTGCACGTTGTTCTCCGGCTGGGCCTCGGTCAGGCCGAGGGAGTTGACCTGCACGCCGTACCGGAAGCGGCGCTGTTTCGGGTCCTCGACGCCGTACCGGTCGCGGGTGATCTCGTCCCACAACGCGCCGAACGCGCGCATCTTGGCGATCTCCTCGACGAAGCGCACCCCGGCGTTGACGAAGAACGAGATCCGCTGTACGACGTCACCCATCCGCTGCGCCGGCAGTTGACCGCTGTCGCGTACCGCGTCGAGCACCGCCACCGCCGTGGCCAACGCGAACGCCACCTCCTGCACCGGAGTCGCCCCGGCCTCCTGGAGGTGGTACGAGCAGATGTTCACCGGGTTCCAGCGCGGCATCTCCCGCAGGGCGTACGCGACCACGTCGGCGGTCAGCCGGAGCGAGGCGGCCGGCGGGAAGATGTGCGTCCCCCGGGACAGGTACTCCTTGATGATGTCGTTCTGGGTGGTGCCGGCACAGCTGGCGAGTTCGGCGCCCTGCTCGGTGGCGACGGTGCCGTAGAGGCCGAGCAGCCACATCGCCGGCGCGTTGATGGTCATCGAGGTGTTCATGTCGGCAAGCGGGATGCCGTCGAAGAGCGCCCGCATGTCGCCCAGGTGCGCCACCGGCACGCCGACCCGGCCGACCTCGCCGTTTGCGAGTTCGTGGTCGGGGTCGTACCCGGTCTGGGTGGGCAGGTCGAAGGCGACCGACAGGCCCGTCTGCCCCTTGGCCAGGTTGCGGCGGAAGAGCGCGTTTGTCGCGGCGGCGGAGGAGTGCCCCGCGTACGTACGCATCACCCAGGGGCGGTCGCGCTCCGGCAGCCGGCCCGGGAGTGCCTTCTCGTCCATGGCCGGAGTTTAAGTTACCGTCCAGTAGAACGGGCTGTGCAAAACCACACAGCGTCCGCCACCCCCGGTGCGGACGCCTGGTGCTGACGGGCCGCACACTTGACGGCATGAGTGACGACGTCGCGATCCGCGTCCGAGGGCTGCGCAAGACGTACGGTGACAGCCTCGCGGTCGCCGGCCTGGACCTGGACGTCCACCGGGGTGAGGTGTTCGCCCTGCTCGGGCCGAACGGCGCCGGCAAGACCACCACCGTCGAGATCCTGGAGGGCTACCGCCAGCGCGACACCGGCGAGGTACGCGTCCTGGACGTCGACCCGGCCAACCCGACGCGCGACTGGCGGGGGCGGGTCGGCATCGTGTTCCAGGGCACCGGAGAGTTCGACGAACTCTCCGTCGCCGAGGTGGTGCACCACTTCGCCGGCTTCTACGCCGACGCCGACGACCCCGACAAGGTGATCGAGCGGGTCGGGTTGACCGCCAAGGCACGCGCCCGTACGCACACCCTCTCCGGCGGCCAGAAGCGCCGGCTCGACGTGGCGCTCGGTATCGTCGGCCGCCCGGAGCTGCTCTTCCTCGACGAGCCGACAACCGGCTTCGACCCGGAGGCTCGGCGGGAGTTCTGGGAGCTGATCCGCGATCTCGCCGCGGCCGGCACCACGATCGTGCTGACCACGCACTACCTGGACGAGGCCGAGGCGCTCGCCGACCGGGTGGGGGTGATCGCCGGTGGTCGGTTGGTCGAGGTCGCCGCACCGAACCGCCTCGGCAACCGGCAGGAGGCGCTGGCCACGGTCTCCTGGCGTACGCCGGACGGCACGCTGGACAGCGCGCAGAGCGCGACGCCGACGGCGCTCGTGGCGGACCTCGCCGCGCGTTTCGGCGGTGAGGTGCCCGGCCTGACCGTCACCCGGCCCACCCTTGAGGACATCTACCTGACGATGATCGGACACCGATGACCACCACGACGAAACCGGCGACCCCGGTCAGCGCGGCAGCCCCGGCCCGGCGGAGCGGCCCGACCGGCCTCGCGCTGCGTCAGGGGCGGTTGGAGATCCGGCAGTTCCTGCGCAGCCGCGAGTCCGTCGTGTTCACGCTGGGCTTCCCCCTGATCATGGTGCTGATCTTCGCGTCGATCTTCAACGAGGAGATCGCGCCGGGGGTGAGCTACACGCAGTACTTCATCACCGGCATGATCGCGACCGGCCTGATGACCGTCAGCTTCCAGAACCTCGGCATCTGGATCCCGATCGAACGGGACCGGGGCGTGCTCAAGCGTTACCGGGGCACCCCGATGCCGAAGTGGGTCTGGTTCGCCGGCAAAGTGATCATGGTGCTGGTGACCGGCGTCGTGATGACCGCGCTGCTGCTCGCGGTCTCGGTGACGCTGTTCGACCTGGACCTGCCGACCACCACCACTGCCTGGTTGACCTTCGGCTGGGTCAGCGCGTTGGGGGTGACCGCCTGCACGCTCTGCGGCATCGCCATCTCGTCGCTGGCCCGGACCGCCCGCAGCGGCTCGGCGGTGGTCACCCCGGTCGCGCTGGTGCTCCAGTTCATCTCCGGGGTCTTCTTCGTCTTCACCAACCTGCCGTCCTGGATGCAGCAGGTGGCGGCGCTGTTTCCGCTCAAGTGGATGTGCCAGGGACTGCGGGCGGTGTTCCTGCCGGAGAGCTTCGGCGCGGACGAACCCGGTGGCTCGTTCGAGCTGACCCGGGTCGCCCTGGTGCTGGGCGTCTGGTGCGTGATCGGTCTGGTGCTCTGCCTGACCACCTTCCGCTGGACCACCCGCCGCGACGGTTGAGCCACGGGGAGGGCCCCGGCCGGGCCCTCCCCCGCAACGGCGTCAGTACGAGTAGAAACCCTGGCCGGTCTTGCGGCCCAGATCGCCAGCGGTGGCCATCCGCTGCAACAGCTCCGGCGGGAAGAACTTCTCGTCGGCCGTGTCGGTGTAGATGTTGCGGGTCGCGTTCAACAGCACGTCGACACCGGTCAGGTCGACGGTGGCCAGCGGACCCATCGCGTGCCCGAAGCCGAGCCGGCAGGCGGTGTCCAGGTCCTCGGCGGAGATGACGCCCGCCTCGACCAGCTTGACCGCCTCCATGGCCAGGGCGCAGATCAGTCGGGTGGTGACGAAGCCGGCGATGTCACGGTTCACCACCACGACGGTCTTGCCGATCTCCTCGGCGAACGACTTCGCCCGCTCCAGGGTGGCGTCGCTTGTCTTGTAGCCACGCACCAGCTCGCAGAGCTTCATCATCGGCACCGGCGAGAAGAAGTGGGTGCCGACGACCGCCTCCGGCCGATCGGTGGCCGTGGCGATCTGGGTCACCGGGATCGCCGAGGTGTTTGTGGCAAGCACCGCGTCCGCCTTGCAGATCTTGTCCAGCGCGCGGAACACCTCGTGCTTGATCTCCAACTTCTCGAAGACCGCCTCGATGACGATGTCCGCGTCGGCGGCCGCTTCCAGATCGGTGGTGGGGGTGATCCGCCCGAGCGCCGCCTCGACGTCGTCGTCGGAGAGCTTCCCCTTCTCGGCGAACTTCGCAAGTGACCGTCGGATGCCGTCCAGACCGCGTGCCGTCGCCGCGTCATCCAGATCCCGCAGCACCACCTGCCAGCCCGCCTGCGCCGCCACCTGGGCGATGCCCGAACCCATCAGACCGGCACCGACGACCGCGAGTCGACCCGCCATGCTGCTTCTCCCTCGCTGCGAATGAGTGTCTGTCTGCACCCTAGTCGGCGGGGCTGAACGATGGCTAAGGCGACTCAGATGGTCAGTTCGGGTTCCTCGGGTGCGGTCGCCCGCTCCACCTCGATGCCGAGTGCCCGCAGGTCGGACACGAAGTCGGGGTAGCCCCGGTCGACGTGGTGCACGTGGGACACCTCGGTAACCCCGTCCGCGCAGAGCCCGGCGATGATGAGCCCGGCACCGGCCCGGATGTCGGTCGCCCGCACCGGAGCGCCGGAGAGCCGCTCCCGGCCGCGTACCACCGCGTGATGCCCGTCGGTCTTGATGTCCGCGCCCAGCCGCATCATCTCGTTGGCGAACATGAACCGGCCGTCGAAGATGTTCTCGGTGATCAGGGACGCGCCCTCGCTGAGCGCCGCGAGCCCGATCGCCATCGGCAGCAGGTCGGTGGCGAAGCCCGGGTAGGGCAACGTGACCACGTCCACCGCCCGGGGCCGGTCGTCCATCCGTACCCGGAAGCTGTCCGCCCGGGTCTCCACCATGCCGCCGGCCGTCACCAGCTTGTCGAGCGCGACCTCCAGGAACGCCGGGTCGAGACCCGTCACGGTGACGTCGCCACGGGTCATCGCCGCGCCGAACGCCCAGGTCCCCGCGACGATCCGGTCCCCCACCGTGGCGTGCCGGACCGGACTCAACCGGGGTACGCCGACGATGGTGATGGTCGAGGTCCCCTCACCGTCGATCAGCGCACCCATCCGCTGGAGCATCGTGCAGATGTCGACGATCTCGGGCTCACGGGCCGCGTTGTCGATCACGGTGGTGCCCTCGGCCAGCACCGCCGCCATGACGAGGTTCTCGGTCGCCCCGACGCTGGGAAAGTCCAGCACGATCTCCGCGCCCCGCAGCCCGTCGGGCGCCGAAGCGATCACGAAACCGTGCTCTCCGGAGATGTCGGCGCCCATCCGGGTCAGCCCGGAGATGTGCATGTCCAGACCCCGCGAGCCGATCGCGTCACCACCCGGATGGGCCACCCGCACGTAGCCCCGGCGGGCCAGCAACGGACCGAGCACGCAGATCGACGCCCGCAGCCGGCGGACCAGGTCGTAGTCGGCCTCGACGCCCGGCTGCTCCGGCACGTCGATGGTGACCGAGCGGGACCGGGCCACCCCGCCGCCCGTGACCATCGGGTCCACCGGGTCGTCGGCGTCGAACCGTACGCCGCAGCCGAGGCGGCGCAGCACCTCACCCATGATGGCGATGTCGGTTATCCGCGGCACGTTGGTGATCACGCTTCGGCCCGGGGCGAGCAACGCGGCGGCCATCAACTTCAACGCCGAGTTCTTCGCACCCACCACGTGCACCGTGCCGGCCAGTCGGGCGCCACCGCGTACCCGGATGACGTCGACGTCGGCGACCGCGGCGTCACCGGCGTCACCCGGGCCGACGCCCGCAGGCCACCCCGCGCCGGCGTCCGGCCGTGCCGGGATCGTCAGGTCCGGTATCCGTAGGCTGTGCGTCATGGCCGTCCACCTCACGCGCATCTACACCAAGGCCGGCGACGCCGGCATGACCAGGCTGAGCAACAACGAGCAGGTGCCGAAGAACGATCCACGGATCGCCGCGTACGCCGACGTCGACGAGTGCAACGCCGCGCTCGGCGTGGCACTCGCCCTGGGCCAGCTCGACGACGAGCTGCGCCGGGTGCTGGGTTTGATCCAGAACGACCTGTTCGACGTGGGCGCGGACCTGTCCACCCCTGTCGAACCGGACCCGAAGTATCCGCCGCTGCGGGTCACTGAGGAGTACGTCGAGCGCCTTGAGGGCTGGTGCGACGAGTACAACGCGCGCCTGAGCAAGCTCGACTCCTTCATCCTCCCCGGCGGCACCGCGGGCGCGGCGCTGCTGCACGCGGCGCGGACGATCGCCCGGCGCGCCGAGCGGTCGGCGTGGGCGCTCATCGCACACGACCCCGACCGGACCAGCCACCTCCCGGCAAAGTATCTCAACCGCCTGTCGGATCTGCTCTTTATCCTGTCAAGAACGGCAAATCCGGACGGAGACGTGCTATGGGTGCCGGGCGGAGGCCGGTGACGCTCGGTGCACTGCACCACGTGGAGGTCTGGATACCCGACCTGACCGCCGCGATGCGTAGCTGGGGTTGGCTGCTCGGTGAGTTGGGCTGGACGTCGTTCCAGCAGTGGCCGGTCGGCCACTCCTGGCGGCTCGGCCCGACCTATCTGGTGCTGGAGGCGTCGCCCGCGCTCACCGGCCGACGGCACGACCGGCTCGCCCCGGGACTCAACCACCTGGCCTTCCACGCCGGCTCGCCCGCCGCCGTGGACCGGCTGGTCGAGCAGGCACCGGCGTACGGCTGGGAGTTGCTCTTCGCCGACCGCCACCCGCACGCCGGCGGGCCCGACACGTACGCCGGGTATCTGACGGACGGGCAGGGGTACGAGGTGGAGTTGGTCGCCTCGGGCTGACCGTGCCTGGCTTCGTGGGTGGTTGCGGTTGGGCGGCTGTGCCTGGCTTCGTGGGTGGTTGCGGTGGGGGCTGGGGGCGACCGTGCCCGGCTTCGGGCGGTCAGGCTTGATCCCTGCGCCGGGCACGGTCGCCCCCAGCCTGACCTGGTCGGTCTCCATACGGGCGTAGGCCAGCTCGGGTGGGTTGATCTGCTGGCCGGGCTGGCTGGCTGTCGCTCTGCCTTGCCGGTTGTCTGCTGGGGATGTGCCGCTGGCCGGCACCCTGGGATCGGGTGCCGGCCAGCGGCTTGTTCCCCCTGTGGAGGAATGTCTTCGGTTGTGTTCCCTTGGTTCAGGTCATGGGTCAGCTGGTCCAGTGCTGGGCGACGAGGTCGGCGGCCTGCTGTTCCCACTGGGCGTAGTGGTCGGGGTAGGCCGACACCTGCACCGTCTGCGCCGCCTCAGTGAGGGGCATGTCCTGCCAGCCGTCGACCTGCTTCAAACCCTTCAGGAACGCCAGGGTCGAGTACTCGGGGTCGGTGATCTGCTCCACCGTGCCCCACCCGGAGGACGGGCGCTGCTGGAACAGGCCCTGCGAGTCGTGGTCGTTGCGGTCACCCAGATGACCCAGGTTCTCCAACTTCGACTCCTGCAACGCCGTCGCGATCGACACCACCGCGGCCCGCTCGTCCATACCGGCCTTCTTCGTCGCCGCGATGATCGCCTTCACATTGCCGACCTGCTCATCATTCAGCTCGATCGTCGACTGGTTCCTGGGGGTGCCATGCGGCAGCAACTTGCCCATGTCCGCCTTGTCCGCCTGCACCGCCGCGACCGGGGTCGTCTGGACCGGGGTGACATCGGCGTGCGCGGCCACCGGACCAGCGAACATGCCAACGGTGAAAGCCAGACCCGCAACACCCAGCACACTCTTCCGCAGCATCGAGTTCGTGTTCATGGCAAAGCTCCAATTCGGGGGTCGACGCACACCCACACCGAGGGGGATCGGTCAGGCGCACGCAAGCACCGACAGGCGCTCAAACAAGGGGGAAAGAGAAGTCCTCCGGCACGCGGGGCCGTATCGCCACTTCACGCCGCCGGGACCATGCACAACGACCGACCGGCCCGGATCATTCCCGGGGCCATGCACCCACCACAGCGAGCGGTCCTCGTCGGCCGTTCAGGGATGTCCAACGACCGCCGGCCCACCACCATTCCGGCCCGAGCCGCTCACCACAGCGCGGCGGACAGGTCTTCCTCAGCCGTCCGGGACTATCCAACGCCCCCGACCCGCCACCCATTCCACCCCAAGCCCCCGACCACCCAGGCAATCTTGGTCCGAAACCGCCCACCCAAGGGCAAAACCGTACCAAGATCGCCCCGGATGCCCACGGAACCGGACACCCGGCACATCGGTGCGGTGCCTGCCCAGGACGGGGGTGTGATCCACCTGCCCGGCCCCGGCCTCGGGATACGGCGTCTCGGGCCCTTCCGCCGGGCGGTGACCCCGCTTTGCCGCATGTCGAGCGTTCGGGGGTCGGCCGAGCCGGCTCGGCGCGCAATCGGCCGGGGCACCGACCGTGGCGAGTGTGGCCCGCAATCGGCCGGGGCACCGGCCGAGCCGGTCGCGCGGCACAACCCCGACCACCCGGCCCCAGCCACACCAATCCAAAACACCCAGCACCGCACAAACCCCCACACGTCCTACCGCTACCGCACGGTTGATCATGAGGCGCGGGAGCTCCGGGGTGCGGAGGGGCACGGGGGTGAGTGGGTTAGGCGGCGGGCCAGTCTTGGGAGGCCATACGTGGCGAGACCGCCCCCGGAGGGGCGGCCTCGAGCCAGGAGAGAAACCCGGTGACGGTTGATCGTGCCATGGCGATCTCGACCGGGGCGTGTCGACTGGTACAGCGAAGGATGATCCAGTCGGCGGGCATGGACATTCGTTCCTGCCCCTCGGGCAGTCGCCGTCGTTCGACGGTCAACCCTTCGCGGGAGAGCACCCGCTTGGGGCGTACGGCGAAACTGAACATCCGGTACCAGCGGAGTTCGTCGCCGACGAAGCGGCCGAAACCGGGCGACCAGCCTCGGCCGTCGAGCATGGTGGAGGTCCGGACACTGAGCCGGATGATGCCTCCGCTTCGGGTGACCAGAGCCCGCCGGATGAAGAGAAACAGGATCGCGCCGAGGATCACGGCGACGCCGATTCCGACCCCTTCGACGATCTCCATCGGCGGGTCGGCTCAGTTACCCGAAGCTGCGGCGGCCGGAGTGGCGTTCTCCGCCAGTACGGTCACGCCCTGCTGGCTGACCGAGAGGAAGCCGCCCGCCACGTCGTAGGTGAGCTGCTCACCCCCGGGAAGCTTGATGCGTACCTGGCCGGGCTCGGCGAGCTGGCCGAGCATGGGCGCGTGCCCCGGCAGCACACCCAGCTCACCTTCGGTCGTCCGGGCCATGACCATTTCGGCCTTGCCCGACCAGACCTTCTCCTCGACGGCCACGAGCTGGACGTTTAGCTGCTCTGCCACGCTGTCTCCTTGCTGAGGCGGCGGATTGGGAAAATTCTAGTCGCGCCCCGGACCTGTTCTTCAGGCGGGTGCCAAGACCTGCACCACGAATCAGCTCCGGCTCACCAGCTTCGGATGTTCGAGGAGGAACGGGTCGAGCAGTTCCCGCTCCAGAGCGACGAAGAAGTCGTCCACCTCGGGCGCGAACCGCTCACCGAGGTACTTGCCGTTCTCTTCGACACCGCCACCGGGCAGCTTGATCATCTGGATGTTGCCGGGGCGGATGTCCTTGAGGGCGAGACCGAAGTCGACAACGCTGTGCCCCCGACCACTGAAGATCAGCGACTCACCCGCCGCACGGAGCACCTTGTCCAGCTTGACCGGATTGGTCACCACGTCGGCACTGAGGGCCTGGCCGGCCATCGCCTTGACGAACTGCTGCTGGTGCCGCTGCCGGCCGTAGTCCCCGTCGGGGACACCGTTCTCCGGGTACCGCTGGCGGACGTAGTCCAGCGCCTGCCAGCCGCTCAGGTGCTGCTTGCCCTTCTTGTAGACAGCTTGCGGCCCGATGTAGCCCTCGCCGTTGGGGTTGCCCTGGCGGTGCTTGCCGTTCGGCTCGCGGTGCTCGGAGCGGACCTCCCGCTCGATGTTCATCGTGACGCCACCCATCGCGTCGACGATCTTCTGGAAGCCGGAGAAGTTGATGATCGCGCCCGCGTCGAAGCGCTTGATGCCGGTGACCCGTTGCACGGTGATGGCGAGCAACTCGAAGCCTCTCGCCGCATCGGGCTTGCCACCGGGCACCCGACTGCCGTACGACATCGCGGCGTTCAGCTTGGTGGTGTCACCGTTGAAGTCCGCCTTCTCGAACGGCGGGATCTCCACGTAGAGGTCGCGCGGCAGGGAGAAGAGGTACGCGCGGTCCATCTCCTTCGGCACGTGCAGGACCATGATCGCGTCAGACAGCGGCGGGGTGTCCTTGTCGCGAGGGTCGATGCCGACCAGCAGGATGTTGAGCGGGCCCTTGATGTCGCTCTTGGGAGTGGCGCCGGCCGCCTGGTCGCCGAAGAGGTCCGCCTTGCCGATGGCACCCTCGTAGCGGGCCATCAGCGCCTCCGCGCCCACCAGGCTCGTCCCGCTTAGCACCATCAGGACGACGCCGAAGATGGTGCAGAGCTGCGCCCAGCGGGGAACACCCCGCCACACCGACGACCGCCCACCGCGCTTGCCGCGTCTGCCGGCCTTACCCACAAGCATCTCCGTTCGTCGCGCCCCCTGGGGAATACGGGCGCGCGGGGCCGAATGGTTTAAACCGATCAACGCTCATCGGCGCATGAGCGTGGCTAGACGGTATCTCGCAGTCGGCGTGATCGCCGAGCACGGGAAACCGGGCAGCGGCGATGGTACGTCGTGAAGATGAACAGAAGGCCGCCCCGGGGTTACCGGGGCGGCCTTCTTTTTTCGTGTCTTGCGGAAGCGCCGAGGTCAGCCCTTCATCAGCTCGGCGGCCTTCTTCTCCAGGTCGTCGAGCCCACCGCACATGAAGAACGCCTGCTCGGGGAAGTGGTCGTACTCGCCCTCGCTGATCTTGCGGAAGGCCTCGATGGTCTCCTTGATCGGGACCGTCGAGCCCGGCACGCCGGTGAACTGCTCCGCCGCGTAGGTGTTCTGCGACAGGAAGCGCTCGATCCGCCGGGCCCGCTGGACCGTGATCTTGTCTTCCTCGGAGAGCTCCTCGATACCGAGGATGGCGATGATGTCCTGCAGGTCCTTGTAGCGCTGGAGGATCCGCTTCACCTCGCTGGCCACCTGGAAGTGCTCCTGACCGACGAACTCGGGGGCCAGGATCCGCGACGAGGACGCCAGCGGGTCCACCGCCGGGTAGATGCCCTTGTCGGAGATGGACCGCTCCAGGTTGGTGGTCGCGTCCAGGTGGGCGAAGGTGGTGGCCGGCGCCGGGTCGGTGTAGTCGTCCGCCGGCACGTAGATCGCCTGCATCGAGGTGATGGCCTGACCCCGGACGGAGGTGATCCGCTCCTGGAGCTCGCCCATCTCGTCGGCCAGGGTCGGCTGGTAACCCACCGCGCTGGGCATCCGGCCCAGCAGGGTGGAGACCTCGGAACCGGCCTGGGTGAAGCGGAAGATGTTGTCGATGAAGAGCAGCACCTCCTGCTTCTTCACGTCCCGGAAGTACTCCGCCATGGTCAGCGCGGAGAGCGCGACCCGCAGCCGGGTGCCCGGCGGCTCGTCCATCTGGCCGAAGACCAGCGCGGTCTTGTCGATGACGCCGGACTCGGTCATCTCGTGGATGAGGTCGTTGCCCTCACGGGTCCGCTCACCCACGCCGGCGAAGACCGAGGTGCCACCGAAGTTGCGGGCGACCCGAGTGATCATCTCCTGGATGAGCACCGTCTTGCCCACGCCGGCGCCGCCGAACAGGCCGATCTTGCCGCCCTTGACGTACGGAGCGAGCAGGTCGATGACCTTGATGCCGGTCTCCAGCATCTCGGTCTTCGGCTCCAGGTCCGCGAAGGCCGGGGCCTTGCGGTGGATGCCCCACTGGTCGTCGGCCTCGATGGTCTCGCCCTCGGTGAGGTTGAGGCATTCGCCGATCGCGTTGAAGACGTGGCCCTTGACCGCGTCGCCGACCGGCACCCGGATCGGGAAGGCGGTGTCCCGCACCTCGGCGCCGCGAACGAGGCCGTCGGTGGGCTGCATCGAGATGGCGCGAACCACGTTGTCACCCAGGTGCTGGGCGACCTCCAGGGTCAGCGTCTTCTCGCCGCCGGAGAGGGTCACGCTCACCTGCAGGGCGTTGAACAGGTCCGGCATGGCGTCGCGCGGGAACTCGGCGTCGACGACGGGGCCGATGACCCGGACCACGCGACCCGTGGCCGTCTTGGTCTCGGCTGGTCCTCCAGCAGCGGTGGAAACAGTCATCACACTTCACTTCCCGACGCGGCCAGCGCGTTAGCGCCGCCGACGATCTCACTGATCTCCTGGGTGATCCCGGCCTGGCGGGCCGAGTTCATCTCACGCGTGTACTTGTCGATCATGTCTTCCGCGTTGTCGGTGGCGCTCTTCATCGCCCGCCGCCGGGCCGCCGACTCGCTGGCCGCCGACTCCAGCAACGCCGCGTAGATCCGCGTGTTGATGTACTTCGGCAGCAGCGCGTCGAGCAGTGCCTCCGGCTCCGGCTCGAACTCGTAGTCCGGCAGCACGCCGGGCGCCGCCTCGGAGCGGGGCCGCTCCTCGACCTGGAGCGGGCCGATGATCCGGGTGACCGGGTTCTGGGTCATCAGGGACTTGAACTCGGTGTAGACGATGTGCAACTCGTCGACCCCGCGCACCCCGTCCGGGCCTGGCTCGCCGTCGACGTCGTCGGCGCCGGCCGAGAACGCCTTGATCAGCGTCTCGCCCACCTCGCGCGCGTCGGCGAAGGACGGCTGCTCCGAGAAGCCCGTCCAACTGCCCTCGATCGGCCGGTTACGGAACCGGTAGAACGACACGCCCTTGCGCCCGATGACGTAGAGCACCGGCTCCTTGCCGTCGGCCTGAAGGCGGGCGACAAGCGACTCCGCCGTGCGGATGGCGTTGGAGCTGTAACCGCCGGCCAGGCCCCGGTCGGCGGTCACCAGCAGCACGCCCGCCCGCCGCACCCGCTCGCGCGGGGTAAGCATCGGGTGGTCGATCCGCGCGTTGGAGGCCAGCGCCGTGAGCACGCCGGTGATCGCCCGGGCGTACGGCAGGGACGCCTCCACCCGGGCCTGGGCCTTGGCGATCCGGCTCGTCGCCACGAGCTCCATCGCCTTGGTGATCTTCTTCATCCCCTTCGCCGAGCGGATGCGTTGACGAAGAACACGTACCTGCGCCGCCATGGCCCGACCCTAACGCTTCTCGGCCGGAGCACCGCCGCTGTAGCGGGTGACCGTCTCGTGCTCGGACTCGCCCTCCAGCGGCTCCGCCGGCGCCTCGTTGATCGAGCGCTCGTCCTCACGACCGAGGAAGCCCTGCTTGAACTCGGTGATGGCCGCGTCGAGGGCGGCGATGATCTCGTCGTCCCACTTGTTGTCGGCGATCGCCTGGAGCGTGGCGTTGTGCTTGCGCCGCAGGTGCTCCAGGAACTGCGTCTCGAAGCGCCGCACCTCGCCGACCGGAACGTCGTCGAGCTTGCCCTCGGTGCCGGCCCAGACCGAGACGACCTCGTCCTGCACCGGGTACGGCGAGTAGTTCGGCTGTTTGAGCAGCTCCACCAGGCGAGCGCCGCGGTCCAACTGGGCGCGGGAGGCCTTGTCCAGGTCCGAGGCGAAGGCGGCGAACGCCTCCAGCTCACGGAACTGGGCCAGGTTCAGCCGCAGCGAACCGGCGACCTTGCGCATCGGCTTCACCTGCGCGGCGCCACCGACCCGGGAGACCGAGGTGCCGACGTTGATCGCCGGCCGGACGCCCTGGTTGAACAGGTCGGTCTCCAGGAAGATCTGGCCGTCGGTGATCGAGATGACGTTCGTCGGGATGAAGGCCGAGATGTCGTTGGCCTTCGTCTCGATGATCGGCAGGCCGGTCATCGAGCCGCCGCCCATCTCGTCGGAGAGCTTCGCGCAGCGCTCCAGCAGCCGGGAGTGCAGGTAGAAGACGTCACCCGGGTACGCCTCACGGCCCGGCGGGCGGCGCAGCAGCAGCGACACGGCCCGGTACGCCTCGGCCTGCTTGCTCAGGTCGTCGAAGACGATCAGGACGTGCTTGCCGTTGTACATCCAGTGCTGCCCGATGGACGAGCCGGTGTACGGGGCGAGGTACTTGAAGCCCGCCGGGTCCGACGCCGGGGAGGCGACGATCGTGGTGTACTCCATCGCGCCCGCCTCCTCCAGCTGCCCCTTGATCGAGGCGATGGTGGAGGCCTTCTGACCGATGGCCACGTAGATGCAGCGGACCTGCTTCTTCGGGTCGCCGGAGGCCCAGTTCTCCCGCTGGTTGAGGATGGCGTCCAGGGCGACCGTGGTCTTGCCGGTCTTCCGGTCACCGATGATCAGCTGCCGCTGGCCCCGACCGATCGGGGTCATCGCGTCGATGGCCTTGATGCCGGTCTGCAACGGCTCGAAGACGGACTGCCGCGACATCACGTTGGGGGCCTGGAGCTCCAGCTCGCGGTAGCCCTCGTCGGTGATGTCGCCGAGGCCGTCGATCGGCTTGCCGAGCGCGTCGACCACGCGGCCGAGGAAGCCGTCGCCGACGGGCACCGAGAGCACCCGGCCGGTGCGCTTGACGCGCTGCCCCTCCTCGAGCCCCGAGTAGTCGCCGAGGACGACGACGCCGATCTGCCGGACGTCGAGGTTCAGCGCCACGCCGAGCGTGCCGTCCTCGAACTCCAGCAGCTCGTTGGTCATGGTCGAGGGCAGGCCCTCGACGTGGGCGATGCCGTCGCCGGTGTCGGCGACGGTGCCGACCTCCTCACGGGAGACGTCGGGCGAATAGGAGGAGACGTAGCGCTCCAGGGCGCCACGAATCTCCTCCGTCGAGATGGTCAGCTCGGCCATCCTCTGCTTCCTTAAGTATCAGGGGCCCGGGATACCTAGTACCGACCGGTCCTCGGGTCGACTGTCTTTCCGGGCGCTTCGCGGGTGCTGGTCAGCGCTTCGCGAGCGCGTTGCGGGTCTCGTTGAGGCGGCGCAGGATCGTCCCGTCGTAGAGGTCCGAACCCACCCGTACGCTCACTCCACCGAGGATCGTCGGATCAACCGTAAGCTTGACAGCAACCTGTCGATCGTATATAGCGGATAGCCGATCACTCAGTCGCCGCTCCTCCTCCTCGGTGATCGGGGCGGCGACCGTCACGTACGCGACCTGCCGGTCCCGCCGCTCCGCCGCCAACTCCACAAGCCGGGACAGCGCGGCGGTGAACGAGCGTCCACCGAAGCCGGCCAGCGCCGCCTCCGCCAGCCGCACCGTCACCGGGCGGGCCTTGCCCGTCAGGAGCATCCCGACCAGTTCGGCCCGCTGCGCCACCGGCGCCATCGGGTCGGACAGGGCGTTTGACAACTGCGGATCCCCGGCGACCACCTGGCCGAAGCGGAACAGCTCGTCCTCCACCTCGCCCAGCTCATCGGCGCGGTCCGCGCTGGCGAGCAGGGCCTGCACGCCGAGGCTCTCCGCACCGTCGAGCAGCTCCGACGGCGCGGACCAGCGGCCCGCGACGAGCGTCCCGAGCAGGTCGAGCGTGTCCGCACCGACGTTGCCGGAGAGCACCGAGTTCAGCAGCTCCGTGCGGTCCGCACCCGAGCGGGCCGGGTCGGAGAGCGCCCGACGCAGCCGGACCTCCCGCCGCAGCAGGTCCGCGACGGCGAGCAGGTCCGCACCGGTGCCGGCCACGGTCGCCGGCTCGGCGCCGGCGACGTACCCCTGCAACCGCGCGAGCGCGGCGGCGTAGGACTCCCGGCTGGCGGCCTGCATCAGCGGGCCCCCGCGCTCTCGAGGTCGGTGAGGAACCGCTCGACGGTGCCCTTGCGGCGGGCCTCGTCGGCGAGCGACTCGCCCACGATCCGGCTGGCCAGGTCGACCGCGAGGCCGCCGACCTCCGCGCGCAGCTCGCGCACGATGGTCTGGCGTTCCACGGCCAACGACTCCCGGCCGGCGGCGATGATCCGGTCGGACTCCTCCCGGGCCTTGGCCAGGATCTCCGTCCGGATCGACTCGGCGTCGGCGCGGGCGTCGTCCCGGATCCGGGCCGCCTCGGTACGCACCTCGGCGAGCTGGGCCCGGTACTGCTCCAGCAGCTGGTTGGCCTCGGCCTGAGCGGCCTCGGCACGCTTGAGGCCGCCCTCGATCGCGTCGACCCGCGCCTGGTACATCGCCTCCATGCGCGGCATCACGAACTTGAGCAGCACGAAGCAGAGCAGGGCGAAGGCGATCGTCCCGACGACGAGCTCCTGCCAGATCGGCACGAGCGGGTGGTGCTCTACACCTTCAGCGGCGACATACATGTCAGACCTCCGGGTCGCGTCGGGCTACGTCAGACTGCGAACGCGAGCACCAGGCCGAACAGGGCGAGCGCCTCGACCAGCGCGAAGCCCAGGACCAGCCAGGTGCGGTTGTAGCCGGCGGACTCCGGCTGGCGGGCGCTGGCCTGGATGTAGGCCGCGAAGACCAGGGCGACACCGATGCCGGGGCCGATGGCGGCGAGGCCGTAGCCGATGGTGTTGACGTTGCCCTCGATGGCGGCAATAACGTCCATTGCGGGTATTCCTCCTAGTAGAGGCGTGAGTTCTCACGCGTACGCGGTCGTACCGGAAGCTTGGTCGGGCCGGGCGGCCCGCCGAGGTCTTTGGATCAGTGCCCGTCGGCGAGCGACGTGCCGATGTAGTTGGCGGTCAGGGTGACGAAGACGTAGGCCTGCAACAGCGCGACGAGCACCTCGAAGAAGGCCATCAGGATCGCCATCAGGAACGAGAAGATCGACGTCACCTGAACGAAGACGTTGTCCGAGGCCAGCATCACGAAGCCGCCGACGGTGAAGACCAGCAGGATCAGGTGACCGGCGAACATGTTGGCGAAGAGTCGCACCGCCAGGGTGACCGGCCGGTTGATGAAGTTCTGCAGGAACTCGATCGGGATCAGCAGGACATGCATCGGCCACGGCACACCCGGGATGATCAGGCTCTGCTTGAGGTAGCGGCCCAGGCCCTGCTTGCGGACACCGATGTAGAGGTACATCACGTAGGTGATCGCGGCCAGCACGATCGGGAAGGCGATGTGCGAGTTCGGCGAGATCTGCAACCCGGGGGTGACGCCGAAGAGGTTTGTCACCGCGATGAAGCAGAACAGCACTGTGAAGTACGGCGCGAACCGGATGCCGTCCTTGCCCATCTGCTCCCGGGCGATGTTGTCCCGGACCAGCCCGTAGATCGACTCCGCGTACCACTGGCTCTTGCTCGGCACCAGCTTCGGGTTCCGGTAGCTGGCCATGAAGAAGATGATCAGAATCCCGACGGCCAGCCAGACCATCAGCGTGAACTTCGTGACCCACGGACCGGCGAGGTCCGGCGGGTAGAAGTCTCCGACGCTGGGGGGCCAGGGAAGGCCCTCTGCGGCGACAAGCTGTCCGCTCACCGTGTCATCCTCCGCACTCGACAGACCCGCGCGTGCCGGCACTCAGGCACTGAGCCTCTTCATGATCAGGTAGATCGCTCCGGCTGCGCCGAGCATCATGCCGACGGCGATTCCGACGCCGGTCGGCAGGCCCAGGAACTCCCCCGCCAACCAGCCGAGGAATCCCCACACCACGATGCCGGCGAGCAGGTAGCCGAGGACGGCTCCGGCGACACCTTCCGACGAGTGTTCGTCGGGGCTTCTGCGGTGGGGGTTGTCGGCCATGACGTCGCGAACACTATCAGCCGGGTGTTTCGCGAGTGTGCGGCACCCCCCACACTGCGAGCAGCGTGCGGGCGGCGGGTGCGGCGCATCAAGCCGGGGTCAGCCTACTCCTGTCCGACCAGCGGGACAGGCCCACGAAACGCCCGGGAAACGCCAGCCGTACGGTCAGTGATCCGACGGACGGTCCACGCTGGGCAGCGGCGAGCGCAATGCCCAGGTCAGGTGGGCAGCGGTCCACACCACCACGGCCGCGATGATCGCCACGCCCAGATCGGGCAGACCCGGCCAACCGGTAGCTGCCACGGCACTCAGCGCCACGCCCAGGATGACGATCTTCGTGGCGTAGGTGACAAGCCCCACTGACATGATCAGTCGCGGGTGGACGGCGTCCGCCCAGGCCACCGAGAGCCCGGAGATGAGGTAACTGACGATCACCAGGGCGATACCGGCGGCCACCCCGACCGCGCCGGTCGGACCACGCAGCACGGCGGCCAACGGCACCGCGACCACGGCCAGCGCGGCACAGGCGAGCAACGGAAGACGGAGGTACGGCAGCCGGGCGCGGATGGCGCCGGGCTCGCCCGCCCGGGGAGCGGTCGTCGGGGGTACGTCGGGCTCACCGGCGCGGGGCCCGCTCATCGGGGGTAGGCCGGGAACTCGGCGACCAGTTCGGCCACCTCAGCGGCGATCCGGGCCAGCTCGTCGGCCCCGCCCGGGGCGGACGGGTCGGTCCGCACCGCCCGGGCGATCAGCTCGGCGACCTGCCTCATCTGCGCCTCCCCGAGGCCCTGGGTGGTGACGCTGGGACTGCCCACCCGGATCCCCGAGGCGACCGTCGGCTTCTGCGGGTCGTACGGGATCGCGTTCTTGTTGAGCGTGATGGTCGCCGCGTCGCACCGCGCCTCGGCCTCGGCGCCGGTCACCCCGGTCTCCCGCAGGTCGATCAGGGCCAGGTGGGTGTCGGTGCCGCCGGAGACCGGGCGCATTCCCTCAGCCGCCAGCCCGTCGGCGAGGGCCCGGGCGTTGGCCACCACCTGCGCGGCGTAGCTGCGGTACGCCGGCTGCGCCGCCTCGTGCAGCGCGACGGCCTTGGCCGCCACGGCGTGCATCAGCGGACCACCCTGGGTGAACGGGAAGACCGCCTTGTCGATCCGCTCGGCAAGCGACTCCCGGCAGAGGATCATGCCGCCGCGTGGACCGCGCAGCACCTTGTGGGTGGTCGCGCAGACCACGTCGGCGTACGGCACCGGCGACGGGATCGCCTGCCCGGCGACCAGCCCGATGAAGTGCGCCGCGTCCACCATCAGGTACGCACCGACCTCGTCGGCGATCTCCCGGAACCGGGCGAAGTCGATCAGCCGTGGATAGGCCGTCGCCCCACATATGATCATCTTCGGCTGGTGGGCGCGGGCGAGATCCCGTACCTCGTCGTAGTCGATCAGCTCGGTGTCCTGCCGGACGGTGTAGCCGACGGGGTTGAACCACCGACCGGAGAAGTTCACCCGGCTGCCGTGGGTCAGGTGGCCACCATGCGGCAGCTCCATCGCCAGCACCGTGTCACCCGGCTGCACCAGGGCGGCGTACGCCGCCAGGTTGGCGCTCGCGCCGGAGTGCGGCTGGAGGTTCGCGTGCTCGGCGCCGAAGAGGTCCTTCGCGCGGGCGATGCCGAGTTCCTCGGCCCGATCGACCTGCGCACAGCCACCGTAGTAACGCCGGCCCGGGTAGCCCTCGGCGTACTTGTTGGTGAGCGTGGAGCCGAGCGCCGCCAGCACCGCCGGGGAGGTGAGGTTCTCGCTGGCGATCAGTTGCAGGCCGCCGCGCAGCCGGTCGAGCTCGCCGAGCACCACCTCCGCGATTTCCGGGTCGGCCGTGCTGAGCTGCTCGAAATCCGGCCCCCAGAAGGTGCCCTCGGCGGTCTCCACAGCGCCAGAGTCTATGAGACCGCAGACTGGAGGCGTGAGATGCCTGGTGACCGGCGCGACGGGATACATCGGTGGGCGGCTTGCGCCACGCCTGCTGGCGGAGGGACACACGGTGCGCT
Organism: Verrucosispora sp. CNZ293; assembly: GCF_002754655.1. Taxonomy (NCBI): domain Bacteria; kingdom Bacillati; phylum Actinomycetota; class Actinomycetes; order Micromonosporales; family Micromonosporaceae; genus Micromonospora; species Verrucosispora sp. CNZ293. The sequence goes on along the minus strand of NZ_PEFR01000001.1, from coordinate 5,934,649 downwards.
GCCTGGCCCGGCGGGCCGGCCGGCTGCGCGACGTGCCGTGGGCTTCGCAGGTCGAGGTGGTCGAGGGTGACCTGAGCCGACCGGAGAGCCTGGCCGGGGTCTTCGACGACGTCGACGTGGCCTACTACCTCGTGCACTCGCTCGGCCAGGCCGGCTTCGAGGCCGCCGACCGGCAGGCCGCGACGGCCTTCGCCGAGGCTGCCCGCGCCGCCGGCGTACGGCGGATCGTCTACCTGGGTGGGCCGCAGCCGGCGCCCGACGACGTCACCTCGGCGCACCTGCGCTCCCGTACCGAGGTGGGCCGGATCCTGCTGGACAGCGGGGTACCGACGGTGGTGCTGCGGGCGGCGGTGATCCTCGGGTCCGGCTCGGCGTCGTTCGAGATGCTGCGCTACCTGACCGAGCGGCTGCCGGTGATGGTCACCCCGCGCTGGGTCAGCAACCGGATCCAGCCGATCGCGGTCCGCGACGTGCTGCACTACCTGGCCGGCTGCGCGGGGCTGCCCCCGGAGCTCAACCGGGCCTTCGACATCGCCGGCCCGGACGTGCTGACCTTCGCCGAGATGATGCAGCGGTACGCCCGGGTGGCCGGGCTCTCCACCCGGCTACTGCTGCCGGTACGCGTGCTGACGCCCACGCTCTCGTCACACTGGGTCGGGTTGATCACGCCGGTGCCGAACGCGATCGCCCGGCCGCTGGTGGAGAGCCTGGTGCACGAGGCGATAGCGCACGAGCACGACATCGTGAGGTACGTCCCGGATCCGCCCGGCGGACTCACCGGTTTCGACAGGGCCGTCGAGCTGGCGCTGGTCAAGGTACGCGACGCCGAGGTGGAGACCCGCTGGACGAACGCGGCCGGGGCGGACGCGCCGGCCGAGCCGTTGCCGAGCGACCCGCACTGGAGCGGCGGCACCGCCTACACCGACCTGCGGGAGCAGACGGTCACCGCCCCGCCGGAGGCGTTGTGGCAGGTGATCGAGGGGGTCGGCGGGGAGAACGGCTGGTACTCGTTCCCGCTGGCCTGGTCGGTGCGCGGCTGGTTGGACCGGCTGGTCGGCGGGGTGGGGCTGCGGCGGGGCCGGCGTCACCCGCACCAACTGCGCGTCGGTGAGGCGCTGGACTTCTGGCGGGTGGAGGAGATCGTCCCCGGCGAACTGCTGCGGCTGCGCGCCGAGATGCGGGTGCCCGGTCGGGCCTGGCTGGAGATGCAGGTGCGGCGGGGCGACAACGGCCAGGTCAGCTACCGGCAGCGGGCGGTGTTCCTGCCCCGGGGGCTGGTTGGGCACGCGTACTGGATCGCGGTGACGCCGTTCCACGCCCTGGTCTTCGGCGGAATGGCCCGCAACATCGCCGCCGGTGCCGAACGGGTCGCGGCAGGCGCACCGACCCGCTGAGTGGACGCGGGTCAGTTGCCGGTGCGCTGCCCGGTGACCCGCCAGGCGGTCATCTCGCTCGGCGGCACGAAGTCGCGTACCGGCTCGTCGCGCAGGGCGAAGGAGAGGATCTCGCCCACCCCCTCCACCATCGCGGTCTGCACCGCACGGCCGACGGCGTCCTGCGGCTCGTCCGGGTTCGCCGCCATCGCCGCCACCGCGAGCTGCGGGGTGAGCGCCACCACCGTCTCCGTGGCGTACCGCTCGGAACTGCCCGTCTTGCCCGCGACCGGTCGGCCGAGCTGACCGCGCAGCCGGGTCGCTGTGCCGCCGGCACAGCCCTGGTACATGGACTGGTCACCAACCGGGCAGCGGGCCGCGTCCGCCGCCGCCCGGGCCACGTCGACGTCGAGCACCTGCCGGCAGTCCGGCTGCCCGGCGGCGACCCGGCGGCCGGCGGCGTCGGTGATCGAGGTGACCGGCGTCGGCGCGCACCAGGTGCCCTCCGCGCCCAGCGTCGCGTACGCGCCGGCCAGGTCGAGCGGGGTGGTGGCGGACACGCCCAGGGTGAACGGCCCCCACTCGCGTGCGCCGTGCCGAGCCAACTGGGCATCGTCGTCCGCGCGGAACGCGATGCCCAGCCGTTCGGCCATCTCCACCACCCGGTCCGCACCGACCCGCTCGGTCAGCCAGGCGAAGTACGTGTTCACCGAGTCGCCGAAGGCGGTCCACATGTCGTGTCGGCCGCTCACCGAGGCGCTGGCGTTCGCCGGGCACCAGTAGCCGCCGCAGCTCGCCTCACCACCGCTGATCCGGAAATCGGTGACGATCCGCCGGGGCGCGTCGAAGACGGTGTTCAGGGGCAGCCCGGCCTCCAGCGCGGCCAGCATGGTGAAGAGCTTGAACGTGGAACCTGCCTGGTAGCCGACGATGGTGCCGCCACCGGCGACGAGTTGGTTGACGGTGTTGGGATGGTTCTGCTGTCCGCCCGGGTTCGCGGCCACGCTGTAGACCCGGTTGACCGACATGGCGAGCACCCGCCCGGTGCCGGGCTGGACCACGGCGGTCGGCAGGGCGTGCGGGTGCTCGGCCGGGTAGATCCGCCGCACCTGTTCGGTGGTGGCCCGCTGCACCCCGGGGTCGAGGGATGAGACGATGCTGAACCCGCCCCGCCGCAGGGTGCGCTGCCGCTCGTCGACGCTGGCGCCGAACGCCTTCTGGCTGTTCCACCAGCGGGTGAACCAGTCGCAGAAGAAACCCCAGTCGTTGTGCCCCTCGGGCACCGCGGTGCAGTCGTTGGGTGTCTCGCTGGGCCGCAGGTTCAACGGTTCGGCGGCGGCCCGGGCCGCCGCGTCGGCCACGACCACACCCGACTCGACCATCCGGTCCAGTACGTAGCCGCGCCGGGCGGTCGCGCTGTCGGCGTCGCCGTTTATCGGGTCGTCGCTGTCCGGAGAGCGGACCAGACCGGCCAGCAGAGCCGCCTGGGCCAGCGTGAGCTTCGCCGGTGAGGTGGAGAAGTACCGCTTACTGGCGGCGGCGACGCCGTACGCGCCGGCACCGAAGTACGCGATGTTGAGGTAGCGGGTCAGGATCTGGTCCTTGGTCAGCTCCCGCTCCAGCGCCAGGGCGTACCGGATCTCCTGGATCTTGCGGGCGGTGCTGACCTCGGTGGCCGCCGCCCGCTGCGCCTCGCTCAACCGGGGGTCCGTGCTCAGCACGTTGCGGACGTACTGCATGGTCAGCGTGGAGGCACCCTGGCGGGTGGCCCCGTCGCGCCGGTTGGCGGTGAACGCTCGCACGATGCCCCGCAGGTCCACCCCGCTGTGCTCGTGGAAACGGGCGTCCTCGGCGGCGATGATGGCCTGGCGCATCACCGGAGCCACCTCGTCCAGCGGCACGTCAACCCGGTCCTCCTGATAAAAGGACGTGATCAGGGTGGTGCCGTCGTTGGCGTAGAGGTTGGATCGTTGCGCCGTCGGCGGCGTCCTCAGCGTGTTGGGCAGCTCCGCGTAGGGCGCGGAGAGCGCCGAGAATCCGATGCCGAACACCAGCGCGGCCGGCAGCGCCGCGACCGCCAGCACCAGGCCGGCCAACGTGCCGGCCAACAGGACGGTGAACATCTTCGGCAGGAACGCCCGGGTCATCAGCTCTCCCCGCAGGAGCCGTCAGGACTCCCCCAGAATGGCGCTAATCACCCTTTCTGCCGCGCCTTTCCTGAAACCCGGATGAAATTCGCCGATCAGGGGAGCAGCAGCGCGGCGAGCGGCTGCACCGTCTCCTCGATCTCGTCGGCCACCCGGCTGAAGCACTGGTCGCCGCGCCCCCACGGATCGTCGAGGTCGTCGGTGGACAGGGCGGCGGCACCCTGGCGGGCCTCGTGCGCCGCCTCGACCAGGGCAACCCCGCGAGCGTGGACCGCGTCGGCGGTGGCCTCGGCCGCCGGCAGCGCAGCCGGATCGAGGGCGGCCAGCAGCCGACCGAACTCGCCGAGCACGAACGTGCGGGCGGCGGCGTCGGGCCGCAGGGCGGTCACGTACTCCTGCTGGTCCGCGGTGGCGGTGAGGACCAGGTCCGCCGCGTCGATGTGGTCGGAGCGCAGCTTGCGCGCGGCGAAACCGGCGACGTTGCCACCCCGGCTGGTGACCTGGCGGGCGGCCGGCGGGTTCATCTCCTCACCGGCGTGCCAACCACCGGTGCCCGCACTGTGGCTGTGCAGCAGTTCCTCGACCCGGGCCGGGTCGACCTCGCGCCGGGCCAGCCGATCGGCCACGGCCACGGTGAGCAGCCGCTCGGCCATCGGCGAGCGGCAGATGTTACCCATGCAGACGTGCAGGACGGTGAAGGGAGGCACTACGCCACCTGACTCTCGCGCAGCTCCGGAACCACGTCGCGCAGCCGGGCCAGGTCGATCGCGCCCTCCCGGACGAGCACCGGCTCGTCACCGGTCAGGTCCACGATCGTGCTCGGCACCGGATCCAGCGCCGGCCCGGCCTCCAGGTAGGCGCGCACCGAGTAGGCCAACTGATCGCGCGCCTGGTCGGCGGTGAGCGCGGCCGGTTGGCCGACCTTGTTGGCCGAGGCCACCGCCATCGGTCCGGTCTCGCGCAGCACCTCAAGCGCCACCGGGTGCAGCGGCATCCGCACCGCCACCGTGCCGCTGTCGTCGCCGAGATCCCACCGCAGGCTCGCCGAGTGCTTCACCAGGATGGTCAGCGCCCCCGGCCAGAACGCCTGCACCAGGTCCCGCGCCGCCGCCGGCAGCGTGTAGGCCAGACCGTCGAGGGTGTGCCGGGAACCGATGAGCACCGGCGGCGGCGCGTGCGGGACGCCCTTGGCGTCCAGCAGGGCCTTGACCGCGTACGGGGTGAACGCGTCGGCGCCGATCCCGTAGACCGTGTCGGTGGGCAGGACGACCAGCTCGCCGTTGCGGACCGCCTCGATGGCCGCAGCGATGCCGCGGTCTCGGTCGGCGAGCGACCGGCAGTCGTAGAGCATCACGAGGAGCCAGTCTGCCACGTCACCGCCGCACCCGGTGGCGGGCGGTCCGCGAGGCGGGACGCCGTGCCGAAGCGGGGCCGCCCGGCGAGGTCAGGATGGTCGACGATGGCGTCGTACCGGCCGTCGGCGGCGAGCAGGCCGGGCAGCACGGTGCCGTGGCTGTCGTCGTGCTCGATGCCGAGGACGCCGCCGGGACGCAGCAGGAACCCCGCGCGGTCGATCACCCGACGGATCACGTCCAGCCCGTCGACCCCGCTGAACACGGCCTCCGCCGGGTCGTGGTCGGCCACCTCGGGGGGCACGGCCACCGCGAGCGGGACGTACGGCGGGTTGCACAGCAGCACGTCCACCCGGCCGACCAGACCGTCGAGCAGGGCCGGATCGGTGGCGTCCGCCGCCACCACCTCGATCGGCCGGTCACCGGCGGCGGCCCGGGTCGCCGCGTTGCGCCGCAGCCAGGACAGGGCCGCCGGGGAGCGTTCCACCGCCACCACCCGGGCGTCCGGCACCTCGTACGCCACCGACAGGGCGATCGCGCCGGAGCCACTGCACAGGTCCACCACGAGCGGCTCCGGCCGCCCGCTGGTCCGGACGACCTGCCGGGCCTGGTCGACGCCCCAGCCGGCGAGGAGTTCGGTTTCCGGGCGCGGCACGAAGACGCCCGGCCCGACGGCCAGCTCCAGGTGCCGGAAGCCGGCGCTGCCGGTGAGATACTGCACCGGTTCCCGTTGTGACCGGCGGGTCACGAGCGCGCGGTAACTGTCGAGTTGCTCGTCGGTGAACCCGTCCGTCAGGGCCAACCGCCCCCGGGAGACCTGGAGCACGTACGCGGCCAGCAGCTCCGCCTCGGCGCGGGCCGAGGTCACGCCGGTGGCGGCGAGGGTACGGGCCGCGTCGGCGATCACGGGAGCCGGACGGTGACGTCTCGTCCCTTCGGACGGGTGTTGCGGTGCGGTGGTCACGCAATAATCATGAAGCGTCGCCGTGCACGTGCATAAGCGGGTGCAGCGGCACACCGACAGGAGGTCGCGGGTGGGCTGGCTCGACCGGGTCGAAGACCAGGTTGACGCCCTGACGAAAGCGCGGGCGTTACAGGAGGTGAGCCGTTCCACCGAGGCGTACGCACTCCTGGACCGGGTGCTGCGTGCCACCCGCGACCCGCACGCCCGCGCCGACGCGCTCGTGCAGCGGCTCTCGGCCCTGATCAATCTCGGGCGCACCGCCGAGTACACCCGCGCCATCGAGGAGGCTTCCGCGGCGGTACGCGACCTCGCCGAGCCGTATCTGCACGGGCACCTCAACGCGCTGGCCGCGCTCGCCGCCCACCATCAGGGTGCGCTGGACCGCTGCGTGACGCACCTGGTCAAGGCGGCTCGGGCGCTCGGGGCGGTGGAGGACCCGGACCGGGACACCGCGTGGGGCTGGCACGACCTGGCGATGGCCTACTCCTACCTCAGCTTCCACGGGTACGCGTTGGGCGCGATCGAACGCGCCCGGCAGCTCGGCACCGCCGCCGGGATCCCGGAGGAGACGTTCGCCGCACCGGGCATCCGGCTGCGCAACGCGGTAGCCCTCGACCACACCGGGGACAGTGACGGCTGTCTGCGCGTACTGCGGGATGTCGGCGGTGACCTGGACCGGTTCGTGACCGCCGGGCGTGCCGACCGGCTGCGCCCCAGCAGCCTGGCCGCCTACGGTTACGCCGCCGCCCGCCGGTGCGCGCTCGGCGACGACCTCTCCCCCGCCCAAGGCCGGGATCCGTCCCAGCTGCTCGGCTACGGCGCGGACAGTGCCCGCGCCCGCGACATGCGCCAGCTCGGCCAGGTCTGCCTCGCCATCGCCAGCGGACGCCCGATCGAGGCGGTCACCCGGCTGGACACGGTGCAGGTGTCCGCCGAGACGCTCGGCGCGGCCGAACCGGCCCGGCTGCGCAGCATGGCGCTGGGACGGGCCGGCGACCACGCCGCCGCGCACCGGGCCGACCGGCTGGCCTTCCGGCTCGCCGCGCAGCGGCACGACCGGCTCCGGGACGTCTACATCGACGGCATCGCCGCGCGGATCGACCATGAGGAGATGCGCCGCGAGGCGGCGCGGTTCGAAGGGGAGGCGCTCACCGACCCGCTGACCGGGCTGCCCAACCGACGCCGGCTGGAGCGCTACATCGCGGCGGTGGTCGCCCGGGGCGAACGGGTGGTGATCGGCGTCTGCGACCTGGACGGCTTCAAGGCGGTGAACACGCGGCACGGACACCACTCGGGGGACCTGGTCCTGCAACGCGTCGCCGGAGTGATCAACAGGGTGATGCGTCGGGGCGACTTCGTCGCCCGCTATGGCGGCGACGAGTTCGTGGTGGTGTTGCCCGAGGCGGGGATGACCGAGGCGGCCGAGGTGGCTCGACGCATCGACGCCGCCGTCCGCACCGAGGACTGGGAGTCGCTGGTGCCCGGCACCCCGGTCGGTGTCAGCATCGGCTTCGCCGAGGTGGGGACCGGCGGCCCCGGCCAGCGGGACGCGCTCGGTGCCGCCTTCGAGGCCGCCGACCGCGAGATGCTGCGGGCGAAGGTCCGGCCGCGTACCGCCTGACCGCGCCGACCGGCTCAGCGGCGGGTCAGCTCCGCGTCACCGGCCAGGCGCGCGGCCCGGTCCGCCTCGGTGAGCGCGTCGAGCACGCCGTCCAGCTCCCCGGCGAGCACCAGATCGAGGTTGTACGCGGTGAAGCCGATCCGGTGGTCGGTGATCCGGTTCTGCGGGAAGTTGTACGTGCGGATCCGTTCCGAGCGGTCCACCGTACGCACCTGCGCCTTGCGGGCGTCCGACGCGGCGGCGTCGGCCTGCTCCTGCGCGGCGGCGAGCAGCCGGGCGCGCAGGATCCGCATCGCCTGCTCCCGGTTCTGCAACTGGGACTTCTCGTTCTGGCAGGAGACCACGATGCCGGTGGGCAGGTGGGTGATCCGTACCGCCGAGTCGGTGGTGTTCACCGACTGCCCGCCCGGGCCGGACGAGCGGAACACGTCGACACGCAGCTCGTTCGGGTCGATTGTGACGTCGACCTCCTCGGCCTCCGGCAGCACCAGGACACCGGCCGCGCTGGTGTGGATGCGCCCCTGTGACTCGGTGACCGGGACCCGCTGCACCCGGTGCACGCCGCCCTCCCACTTCAACCGGGACCAGACGCCGTTGCCGCCCTCGGGCACCCCCTTGGTCTTGATCGCCAGCGAGACGTCCTTGACCCCGCCGAGGTCGGAGTCCTGGGCGTCGATCACCTCGGTGAGCCAGCCCCGCCGCTCGGCGTAGCGGGTGTACATGCGCAGCAGGTCACCGGCGAACAGCGCGGACTCCTCACCGCCCTCGCCCGCCTTGATCTCGACGATGACGTCCTTGGCGTCGTGCGGGTCACGCGGGATGAGCAGCTCGGCAAGGCGCTCCTCCAGCGCCGGCACGGTCGCCGCGATCGTCTCGGCCTCGGCGGCGAAGGAGGCGTCCTCGGCGGCGAGTTCCCGCGCGGCGGCGAGATCGGCCCGGGCCTGCTCCAGCTCACCGGCGGCCTTGCGCAGCGGCACCAGCTCGGCGTAGCGACGGCCGACCCGGCGGGCGGTGCCCTGGTCAGCGTGGATCGCGGGATCCGCGAGCCGCTTCTCCAACTCGGCGTACTCGTCGAGGAGGGCGGCCAGGCGCTCACTGCTCATGCTGGGGATCGCTCCTTGGTCGGCGGGGAGACCGGGACACAGACGGACAACGCCCGCGTCCGGCGGGAACCGGACGCGGGCGTCGGACGAGGAGCTACTTGGCCTTCTTGCCCTGGGCCTTGGCGTACTTCTGCTGGAACTTCGCGACCCGGCCAGCGGTGTCCAGCACTCGCTGCTTGCCCGTGTAGAACGGGTGGCAGGCGCTGCACGTCTCGACGTGGATCGAGCCGCCCTTGGCGGTGCTGCGGGTGGTGAAGGTGTTACCGCAGGAGCAGCTGACCTCGGTGGTCACGTACTCCGGGTGGATGTTGGGCTTCATGTCGCCTCGGTCCTCTCGTCTGTGGTCGCCGGGTCGCCCTGTGCCTGCTGGTGGGGGCGTGAACCGGAACCGGTGGCCGATTGACCAGTCTGCCATGGGCGTCGGTGGGCCCCGGAATCGGGCCACACCAGCTGGTCGCCGGTAGCAACATCGGGCCTGGGGTACGCATTCCCGCAGCCCGCACGAAGCATTCCTCCGCCCGCGCCGGTACACGCGAAGGGGCGTGGCCGGATCCGGCCACGCCCCTTCGTCGATCGTCGTCGGCGGACGTCACTCCCCCGGCGTCGACTTCGCGATCTGCATCAGGAACTCGATGTTGGTGCGGGACTGCTTCAGCCGGTCCAGCAGGAGATCCAACGCCGCCTGCGAATCCAGCGAGTGCAGCACCTTGCGCAGCTTGTGCACGATGGCCAGCTCCTCCGGCGCGAGCAGGATCTCCTCCTTGCGCGTACCGGACGGGTGGATGTCGATGGCCGGGAAGGTCCGCTTGTCAGCGATCTTCCGGTCCAGCTTCAGCTCCGCGTTACCGGTGCCCTTGAACTCCTCGAAGATGACCGTGTCCGCCATGGAACCGGTCTCCACCAGAGCGGTGGCGAGGATGGTCAGTGAGCCGCCGTTCTCGATGTTGCGCGCCGCGCCGAGGAACCGCTTCGGCGGGTAGAGCGCGGTGGAGTCGATACCACCCGACATGATCCGGCCGCTCGCCGGCGCCGCCAGGTTGTACGACCGGCCGAGCCGGGTCACCGAGTCGAGCAGCACGACCACGTCGTGGCCCAGCTCGACCAGGCGCTTGGCCCGCTCGATCGCCAGCTCGGCGACGGTGGTGTGGTCCTGCGGCGGGCGGTCGAACGTGGCCGCGATGACCTCGCCCTTCACCGACCGCTGCATGTCGGTGACCTCTTCGGGCCGCTCGTCGACAAGCACCACCATCAGGTGGCATTCCGGGTTGTTGTGCGTGATGGCGTTCGCGATCGCCTGCAGCACCATGGTCTTACCGGCCTTCGGCGGTGAGACGATAAGCGCTCGCTGGCCCTTGCCGATCGGCATGACCAGGTCGATCACCCGGGTGGTGAGGATGTGCGGCTCGGTCTCCAGCCGCAGCCGCTCCTGCGGGTACAGCGGGGTGAGCTTGTAGAACTCCGGCCGACGCTTGGCCTCGTCCGGCTCCATCCCGTTGATGGTGTCCAGCCGGACCAGGGGGTTGTACTTGTCGCGCCGCTGCTCACCGTCGCGCGCCGCCCGAACCGCGCCGGTGATCGCGTCACCGCGCCGCAGGCCGTACTTCTTGATCTGGGACATCGACACGTACACGTCGTTGGGGCCGGCCAGGTAGCCGGTGGTCCGGACGAAGGCGTAGTTGTCGAGCACGTCCACGATGCCGGCCACCGGCACGAGCACGTCGTCCTCGCCGACCTGCGGCTCGCGACCGTTGTCGCCGCCGCCGCTGTCGTTACGGTCGCCACGACCGCGTCGACGGTCCCGGAAACGGCTGCGCCGGCTGCGCCGACCGCCGCCCTCGCCGTCGTCGTCACCGTCGTTGTCCCGGTCGGCACGCTGCCCGCGCTCGCCCCGGTCGCCACGCTCGGCACGGTCACCACGCTCGGCACGGTCACCACGCTCGGCACGGTCACCACGCTCGGCGCGGTCGCCCCGGTCCCCCCGCTCAGCGGCGCGCTCGCCGCGTTCCGAGCGCTCCGCGGTGCGGTCGCCACGCTCGGCCCGGTCACCACGCTCGGCCCGGTCACCACGCTCGGCCCGGTCACCACGCTCGGCACGCTCAGCGGCGCGCTCGCCACGTTCCGAGCGCTCCGCGGTGCGGTCGCCACGCTCGGCACGCTCGGCCCGGTCGCCACGCTCGGCCCGGTCACCACGCTCGGCACGCTCGCCGCGCTCGGCCCGCTCGCCGCGCTCGGTTCCGCGGTCACGACCAGACCGGCCCTCGGACCGCTCGCCCTCGGCGGCGGACTCCTCGGCACGCGACTCCGCCACGGCGGTCCGGCTACGCCGGGTACGGCCACGGCCCTCGCTCTCGACGCTCGCCGCCGGCTGCTCCGCGCCACGGCGCTCGGCCTCCGGCCGGTCACCCGTGTCCCGTACCTCCGCGTGGACCTCCTCGCGGACCGGTGCGGCGGCCGCCGCGACCTCGGCCCGTGGTCGAGGGGCCCCGGCAGCGCCGCCCTGCCGCTCGGTGATCGCGCTGATCAGCTCGCCCTTACGCATGCGAGCCGTCCCCGAGATGCCGAGCGACGCGGCCAGGCTCTGCAGCTCCGGCAGCAGCATCGCCGACAGACCCGTGCCGCTGCGCCGACGGCGGGCGGGGGCAGCGGTGGTGGCATCGCCAGCGACGTTGGAAACATCCGACGTCACGTCGGTGGTGTCGCTCAATGGATTCCTTCCCTCGATAGGCCGGGACTGCCCGGAATCGACAACAGGTGGCCGGGCGGCCTCGGTACACCCGCCTCGCATGACGCTTCGCGGGAGTCTGTAACACAGCAGCCGGTCGGTCGCCCGACCCACCGGATGGAGCGGTGAGCGGGGTTTCGCCGTCTGCGGCGACCAGTGAAGACTGCGGTGCGGCGTGGGCCTAGGCAGGGGTGACGGGCTACCGCCGAAAGCTTCGGGGGTGCGCCGACCCGCAGAGAGATCGCATGCTTCGCGGCTGTGCTAAGTCTAGAGCGTAATCAACTCTTGCGACCTGCGGCAACAGGGTCCCGCTCCGCGTGTCCGAGTCTACCCCGCTCGACCTGCGCCCCGCATACATCTACCGGCAACCGCAGCAGCCGCCAGTCTGTTCCCGCGTCGAAGTCTACGGGCAGCTCGGAAAGGGCCAGCACGGTGGGGCCTGCCCCACTTACCACGGCCGCCACACCAGCGTCACGCAACCCGTTGACCAGGGCAGACGTTCCTGACATCGATGGCGCACGGTAGTCCTGGTGCAAGCGGTCGGCGGTGGCCGGCAACAGCAGTGCGGGCTGTGCGGTCAACGCGTGCACCAGCAGCGCCGCGCGGCCGGCGTTGAACGCCGCGTCACCGTGCGGCACGGTGGCCGGCAGCGCAGCGCGGGCCGAGGCGGTCAGCCCACGCTCGGCCGGCACCAGCACCGTGGCGCGCACCCCGTCGGCCACCGGCAGCGACACCGCCCGGGCACCGGTGGGCTCCGTCCAGGCCAGGGTGAAGCCGCCGAGCAGGCAGGGTGCGACATTGTCCGGGTGGCCCTCGATCTCGGCGGCCAGGCGCAGCACCGCCTCGTCATCGAGGCGGCTCTCGCCCTCGGTCACCAGCGCCCGGGCCAACAGCACCCCGGCGACGATCGCCGCCGACGAGGAGCCGAGTCCACGCGCCTGCGGGATGCGGTTGACACACTCCACAGCCAGCCCTGGCGGTTGCCCGCCGAGCGCGTCGAACGCCGCCCGCATGGCGCGTACCACCAGGTGACCGTCGTCGACCGGCAGGTCGCCGGCGCCCTCCCCGGTCACCGTCACCGTCACGCCGTCGTCCGTCACCTCGGCGGCCACGTCGTCGTGCAGCGCGAGGGCCAGCCCCAGCGCGTCGAAGCCCGGCCCCAGGTTCGCACTGGTGGCGGGGACCCGGACCCGGACCGGTTCGGCGACGAATGTGGTCGACACGCCGACCATGCTAGTGCGGCGGTCCGGAACGTTCACCGGGCCGGACCGGGTTACCGGTTCTCCGCGACGGCGGGTGGCGACGCGGCGAGCGAGAGCCGTCGCGTCGCGATCCGCCATCCGATCGCGTAGACCAGGGTGACCAGGCCGCAACCGGCAAGTACGACACGTTCGTCGACCACGTCCACCACCGCGGCCACCACCAGCTGACTGACGGAGATGGCCAGGGTCGCCAGCATCATGTCGGTGGCGAAGACCCGACCCCGCAGTCGGTCCGGTACCTCGCCCTGCAACGCGAAGTTCGACATCACCCAGTTGCTGCCCCCGGCGAAGTGGGCCACGAAGACCAGGACCAGCACCAGTGGGAACCAGGCAGCCACCGAGGTGCCGAGGTAGGCCAGACCGTAGGCCGACATGGACAGTGCCAGGCCAGGCAGCAGCCAGGCCCGGTTGGTCAGCACCCGCCGCATCATGATCGGACCGACCAACGCGCCGGCCCCGCGTACCGCGAACAGCAGGCCGGCACCGAACGCGCCGACCCCGTACAGCCCGGCGAGCAGCGGGAAGACGGTCAGCACGCCATTGCCGAGACCGACCGCCGACTTCACCGTGACCAGCGCGAGCACCCGCGGGCGGTGCCCGATGTACACAAGCGCCTCACGGATCGCCGCCCAGGTCCGCGGCGACCCCGCGTCCCGCTCGCGGGGCGCCTGCAACGGACGTCGGATGAGCGTGGCCAGGCCCGCGGCGATCACCAGCCCGACGGCACCGACCCAGAAGCAGACGTACGGGCCGGCCGCCGCGCTGAGCACCCCACCGAGCGACGCGCCGACGACAGTCATCGTGCCCCACGCCGACCCGGCCACCGCGTTGCCCGCGGCCAGTTCATCCGGATCGAGCACGTTCGGCAGCGCCGCCTGCGCCGCCGGTGAGTAGAACGCCTTGGCCACCGCGACCACGCCGATACCGAGCAACGCCAGCCAGGCCGTACCGGCATCGCGTACCCCGAGCAGCAGCAGGACGCCGACCAGCGCGGCGCCGTTCGAGATGATCATGATGGTGCGACGGTCGAACCGGTCCGCGATGGTGCCGGTGTACGGCAGCAGCAACGCCACGATGCCGGTGTCCACGGCGAGCACCAGGGCCCCCCACACCCCACTTCCGGTCAGCTGCGGCAGCAGCACCAGCAGCGGCACCATGACGAACCAGTCGGCGCCGAAGACCACCAGCTCGGCCAGGAAGAGATTGCGGAAGTTCCGGTTCCGGGTGAGGACCGAGAGGGTGGACGCCACGGAGCGGACCATACCCGGCCGCTGTCAGCGGTTGCGTCGGAGCGCGGACAGGCCCCCGGAGGGTCCGAGGACCCCCCGGGGACAGCGCTCACTCGTTCGGGGGGAACGGTGAGTTGCGGGTCTTCGGCAGTCGGAGCACCTCGAACTGGTCGGTGTTCTCGATCAACGCACCGGAGGGAGCCGCCGGCACCGGCCGGCTCTCCCGCCGCCCGGCGTCGGCCGGGCCGGCACCGACCGCCGCGCCCACCGGCGCCCGCCCGGTCTCCGTCCCGGTGTCATCGGTGTCGCTCACCTCGCCACCGCTCGACGCGTCGTCGGACGGGTCACCGTGACGGCGGCGCCGCCACGTCCGGACCGACACCTTGGTGTCCTCCACCATGGCGTACAGGGTCGGCACCAGGATCAGCGTGAGCACGGTGGAGGTGAGCAGGCCGCCGATCACCACGATCGCCAGCGGCCGCGAGATGAAACCACCCTCCCCGGTGAGTCCGAAGGCCATCGGAGTCAGCGCGAAGATGGTGGCGATCGCGGTCATCAGGATCGGCCGCAGCCGATGCCGCCCACCCTCGACCACCGCTTCCCGTACGCCCATCCCCTGGGCGCGGTACTGGTTGACCAGGTCGAGCAGCACGATGGCGTTTGTCACCACGATGCCGACCAGCATGAGCACGCCGATCAGCGCCGGCACGCTCAGCGCGGTGCCGCTGACCAGCAGCAAGGCGACCGCTCCAGTGGCCGCGAACGGAATGGAGACCAGCAGGATCAGCGCCTGGATCACGCTGCGGAACGTCGCCATCATGATCAGGAAGACGATGGCGATGGCGGCGAGCACGGCCAGACCCAGGTCGGCGAAGGTCTCCCGCTGCTCGGCACTGACGCCGCCCAGGGTGAGGGTGGCCCCCGGTACGTCGATCGCGTCGAGGCGACTCTGCAACTCGGTGCTGATCGCGCCCAGGTCGGAGCCGGTGACCGTGCCGGTCACCGAGACGCTGCGCTCACCGTCGATCCGCCGTACCTGCTGGGGCCCGGTGGTCTCGGTGACGTCGGCGATGTCGTCCAGCTTGACCGCGCCCACCGGCAGTGCCCGCAACTCCGTCACGGTCACCGGCGGCGCGGCCGACAGGCGCAGCACCACGTCCCGGGCGGCGCCGTCGACGGTCACCTGACCCAGGGGCGTACCCCGGAAAGCCTGCGACACCAACTGCCCGACGGCGGCCTCGGTGAGCCCGGCCCGGCTGGCCGCCACCCGGTCGACTGTCACGTCGACCCGCGGTACCCGATCGGCCAGGGTGGTCGAGACGTCCTCGACCCCGTTGATGCCGGTCAGAGCCGACTCGGCCTGCTGGGCGGCGGCGGCCAGCGCCTCGGGATCGGCGGCCCGCACGATGACCGCCAGCTCGCTGGCGGACGCCCCACCCTGGCCCGCCGGGAAGGTGATCTCGCCGACCTCCGACCCGAGCGCCGTGAACCGGTCCCGCAGCACGCCGCGCATCGCCTTGGCGTCGGTCTCGTCACCGAGGCGCAACGCGTAACTGGCCACGTTGTTGCCGGCCGTGCCGGCCCACGGCGTGTCGCCGCCACCGGCGGTGACCTGGTACGACTCGACGCCAGGGGTGCCCGCCAGCACCTCCTCGACCCGCCGGGCCGCCGCGTCGGTGCCGGCCAGCCCGGTACCCACCGGCAGTTCCTGCCGGATGTTGAGGGTGTCCTGGCCGGAGTCGTCGAGGAAGTTGGTCTCCAGTTGCCGGGCCAGCCCGAAGGTGCCGAACAACACCAGCAGCCCCGCCGCCAGGGTCGCCCAACGGTAGGCCCGCCGGCCGGTGGCGAACCGGATGACCGGCAGATACACCCGCTGCAACGGGCTGCGCAGCTCGCGCTCCTCCGCCGCCCGGCGGACCGCCGCCCCGTCGGTCCCGCCGCTCACCGGCTTGAGGAACCAGTACGCGAGCACCGGGATCACGGTCAGCGACACCAGCAGTGAGGCGAGCAGCGCCACGGTGACCGTGATCGCGAAGGGCGCGAAGAGCTGGCCGACGAAACCACCGACAAGTGCGATGGGGGCGAAGACGGCCACCGTGGTCAGCGTCGACGCGGTGACGGCACCGGCCACCTCGCGTACGGCGGTGAGGATCGCCTGCCGCTTCGGCCCGCCGTACGACAGGTGCCGCTTGATGTTCTCCAGCACGACGATCGAGTCGTCCACCACCCGGCCCACCGCGACCGTCAGCGCGCCGAGGGTGAGCAGGTTGAGCGAGTAGTCACCGATCCAGAGGGCGATCAACGCGACCACCACCGACAGCGGGATGGAGACCGCGGTGACCACTGTGGAGCGCACCGACAGCAGGAACACCAGGATGACCACCACGGCCATGATCAGACCCAGTAGGCCCTCGGTGCTCAGCGTCTTGATGGACTTCTCCACGAACGGCGCCTGGTCGAGCACGACGGTCAGCTCGGCACCGGTGGCGGACCGCAGGTCGGCGAGCCGGTCGGCGACCTCGTGCGAGATCTCCACCGCGTTACCGTCCGGGTCCGCGGTGACCGCGATGCCGAGGCTCTCCCGGCCGTTGGTGCGGGTGATGGCGGTGGCCGGGGCTAGTTGCTCCTCGACCGTGGCGACGTCGCCGAGGCGTACCGGACCGGCCTTCTTCACCGGTGGCGCGACGATCACGCCACGCAACTCGTCCAGGCTGGTCAGCGGGGCACCCACCTGCACCGGCAGGGTGCGCTCGCCGTCCAGTACGGCACCGGCCGGCACCGCCACCCCGTTGGCCTGCAACGCGGTGCCGATCGCGGTCGGCTGCACCTTCGCCTTCGCCAGCTTCGCCGGATCCGGTGTGATCACCACAAGTTCGTCGCGGACACCTGTCAACTCGACGCTGCGGACGCCGTCGATCGCCGCCAGTTCCGGCACCACCGTGTCGCGCAACTTGCCGGCGAGGGTCCGTTCGTCGTCGTCGCCGGACGCGGCCAGCACCACCGCCGGCAGGTCGTCGGTGCCGCCCGCGATCACCTGCGGGTCCACGCCCTCGGGCAGCCGGGTCCGGTTGATCGCGGTCTGCATCCGGCTGACCATGTCGTCGAGTTCGGTGCCGAACTCGTACTGCACCTGGATGGTGGTCAGGCCCTCCCGGGAGGTCGAGACGACCGAGTCGAGACCGGCGAGGCCGCGCAGGCTGTTCTCGATCGGTTCGGCGACCTGGGACTCGACGACCTCCGGTGCGGCACCGGGGTACTGGGCCACGATGAACGCGGCGGGGAACTCCAACGACGGGAGGAGTTGCTGCTTCAGTGACGGCACGGCGTACACACCGAATGCCGTGGTCACCACCGCGATGAGGGCTACCAGCCCCCGGTTGGCGAGGCTGAATCTGGCGAGCAGCGACATCGCGTGGCTCACTCCTGGGGGAGACGGTCGAGGGGTACGAGCAGTGTGCCCGACCCGGTCGTTCTGCCGGTGTCCGGGGCGGCCGGGGTCCCGGAGGTGCCGATTCGCAGCGACGCCACCAGATCGCGGTACAACTCGTCGGTGCGCAGCAGGGTGGTGTGGTCGCCGACGGCCCGGATCCGGCCACGATCCATCACGACGATCTGATCGGCGTCGAGCACCGTAGAGAGCCGGTGGGCGATGGTCACCACCGCGCCCGTCGCGGCCCGCTGCCGCACGCATCGGCCGACCACCACTTCGGTCAGACCGTCGACCTGCGAGGTGGCCTCGTCGAGCAACAGCACATCGGGGGTACGCAGCACGGCGCGGGCCAACGCGATGCGCTGCCGTTCGCCGCCGGAGACGGTGGTGGCGCTCAGCGGCGTGTCCAGCCCGAGGTCCAGCGAGCCGACCTTGTCGTGCAGGTCGACCGCGCGCAGTGCGGCCCAGAGTTCCTCGTCGCCGGCATCGGGGTGGGTGAAGCGCAGGTTGTCCCCGATGGTGCCCGGCACCACCGGGGCGTCCTGCTCGACGTAGGCCAGCCGGCGTCGGATCTCGGCGGGTGTGTGCTCCGGGTAGGGCCGGCCGTGCAGCAGCAGCCGACCCTGCTCCGGTTCGAGGAAGCGGAGCAGCAGGGAGAACAGGGTGGTCTTGCCGGCACCGGAGGGCCCGACGATGGCGGTGTGGCCACGTCTGGGGATCTCCAGGTCGATGCCGCGCACCGCGGGTGCCGCCCCCGGGGCGTACCGTGCGGTGACGCCCTGGAAGGTCAGCACGACGCCGCCGGATTCCGATCCGACGGGCCCGGTCGGCCCGGCGGGTGCCGGTGCCGGCTGGCCGGTCGGCCGGGAACCGGGCTCGACCGCGATGGCCTCGATCTCCCGCAGGCGGCCGGCGGCCGCGATGCCGGCCTGCATGGCCGTCATGTTCTGGGTCAACTCGCTGATCGGCCCCATCAGCTGGAAGGCGTAGAGCAGAAAAGCGATCAAGGTGGACACCTCGATCAGGCCACGCTCGGCCCGCGCCGCCCCGAATCCGAGGATGACGATCACCGCGAGCTGGATGCCGGTCCAGGAGATGGTCCAGACGGTCGCCGCTCGGCGGGCGGCGTGAATGCCGTGCCGCGCCGAGTCCTCGGCGTGCCTGGTGATCAGACCTGCCTGTCGCTGCTCGGCGCGGCTGGCCTTGACCGTACGAATGGCGCGTAGCGAACCCTCCAGGGCCCCGCCGAGCCGTCCCACCGACTCCTGCGCCGCCTCCTGGGCCCGCCCGATCGACGGCAGCAGCAGTCCCATCAGCACTGCGACGACCACGACCGCGACCATGGTGGTGGCCAGCAGCACCACGTCGAGCGTGCCCATCAGCACGAGCGTCCCGACAAGCGCCACCGCACCGTTGATCAGGCCGACGAGGCTGCCGGACGCCTCGTGCAGCAATCCCGGGTCGGAGGTCGCCCGGGTGACCAGCTCGCCGCCCGGCCGGCGGGTCAGCTGGTCGATCCGGGCCGCGAAGTAGCGACGGATCACCCCGGACCGCGCGTCGAGCACCACCCGCTCGGCGACGCCGCCCATCAGCATCCACTGCCACAGCGAGATGCCGGCGCCGACGACGACGAGAGCGAACAGCACGGTCACCGGCCGGGACAGGGAGCCACCGGCACCGAGGGTGTCCAGGACCCATTTGGTCACCAGCGGGGTGGCCAGCCCGGCGGCGTTGGCCAGCAGGCCGAGCAGCAGCCCGAGCAGCATGGCCGGCCAGTGCGGCCGTAGATAGCCGAGCAGCAGGTGGGTCCGGCCCCGGCGGGCGGCCGGCTGGGGGTTGATCGGTTCGGCAACGGCGATCTCAGTCACTCCGTTATGGAACACTCATGTTCCGTTCCGGGCAAGCTAAATTCTGAAATCGCACATTGGTACCCTCTGTCCGTGGTGACCACCGATGAGAGCGGCAGCCGGGCGCGGACCCGGCAGGCGATCCTGCAGGCCGCGATCGAGGTTCTGAGCCGCAATCCGGCGGCCAGCCTGGGCGAGATCGCCACCGCCGCACAGGTCGGCCGGACCACCCTGCACCGCTACTTCGCCGAGCGGTCGGACCTGCTGGCCGGCGTGGCAGACGAAGGCGTCACCCGGCTCAACCGGGCGACCGCCCGCGCCCGGCTGGCAGAGGGCACCGGCGCGGAGGCGCTGCACCGGCTCTGCGCGGAATACTTCGACCTGGGCGACCTGCTCTCACTTGTCTTCGCCGAGCCGCAACTGATCACCGACCCCGCCTGGGCCGCAGGTGTCTGCGACGACGACTTCCATGCTCTGGTGGCTCGGGGGCACGCGGACGGCAGCATCGATCCGGCGCTGCCCGCCACCTGGTTGCAGTCCGTGCTCTGGGCGCAGCTCTACGCGGGCTGGAGCTACCTGGCCGAGCACGACGTGTCCCGCCACGAGGTACTCGCCCTGGTCACCCGGACCGTCGCCGGCGCCGTCACCCCCCGTCCCTGACTCCCCCACCAGCCGCCCTTGCGGCGATCATGCAGTTGTGGCTCCCGAAACGCACACGTTTATCCACCCTTGTGAGGTGCCACAACTGCATGATCGGCGGGTGCTGCGGGTCGGGCGATGGCGGTGGTGACGAGGTCGGATCACAACCGCGCGCGGAGCCGTCAGGCGAGGTCGAGGGAGCGGGCGGCGACGAGCGGGTCGTTGGCGATGGTGACGGGGGCGGGGGCGGTGGAGATGGCCCACTCGGGGTCCTTCAGCCCGTGCCCGGTGACAGTGCAGACCACCGTGGACCCGGCCGGCACCCGGCCGGCGGCGGCCTGCTGGAGCAGGCCGGCGACGCTTGCCGCGCTGCCCAGTTCCACGAAGACGCCCACCTCCCGGGCCAGCAGCCGGTACGCCGCCAGGATCTCCCGGTCGGTGACCGCCTCGATCAGGCCGCCCGAGGCGTCCCGCGCATCCAGGGCTTTCGTCCAACTCGCCGGGTTGCCGATCCGGATGGCTGTGGCGATGGTGGACGGCTCGGCCACCACCTGCCCGGTCACGATCGGCGCCGCGCCGGCCGCCTGGAAGCCGTACATCTTGGGCCGCCGGCTGGCGTTGCCCGCGTCGTGGTCCTCGGTGTAACCCATCCAGTACGCGGAGATGTTGCCGGCGTTACCCACCGGCAGGCAGTGGATGTCGGGCGCGTCGCCGAGCGCCTCGACGATCTCGAAGGCGGCGGTCTTCTGACCGTGCAGCCGGTCGATGTTCACCGAGTTGACCAGGGCCACCGGGTAGTCCTGGGCGAGCTTGGCGGCCAGCGCCAGACAGTCGTCGAAGTTGCCGTTGACCTGGAGCAACCTGGCGCCGTGCACGAGCGCCTGGGCCAGCTTGCCCAGCGCGATCTTGCCCTGCGGAACCAGGACGGCACAGGTCATCCCGGCCCGGGCCGCGTACGCGGCGGCGGAGGCGGAGGTGTTGCCGGTGGAGGCGCAGATGATGGCCTTGTTGCCGGCCTCGACCGCCTTGGAGACGGCCATCGTCATGCCCCGGTCCTTGAACGACCCGGTGGGGTTCGCGCCCTCCACCTTGAGGTACACGTCGCAGCCGAGTCGGGCGGAGAGCACCGGCGCGGGCAGCAGCGGCGTGTTTCCCTCGTGCAGGGTGACCACCGGCGTGGCGTCGGTGACCGGCAGCCGGTCCCGGTAGGCGTCGATCAGGCCACGCCACATCTCGCTCTCCTCGCCTCTGCGCTTGATCCGGCCGCTCACAGCCCACCCTCGACCCGCAGCACGCTCGCCACCGAGCGGACGATGTCCAGACCACGCAGTTGCTGGACGGTCGCCGCGAGCGCCGCGTCCGGCGCGACATGGGTCACGATGACCAGCACCGCCTCACCGGCCGCCCCGGCGGCGCCGCCAGCCGGCCCCTGCCGGACGGTGGCGATCGAGACATCGTGCCGGGCGAACACCCCGGCCACCGACTCCAGCACACCCGGCCGGTCGGCCACGTCGAGGCTGATGTGGTAGCGGGTGAGCGCCTCCCCCATCGGCCGCACCGGCAGGTCGGCGTAGGCGGACTCGCTGGCCGCGCGGACCCCGGCGAGGCGGTTACGGGCCACCGCCACCACGTCGCCGAGCACCGCGCTGGCGGTCGGTGCCCCACCGGCACCCCGTCCGTAGAACATCAACTGCCCGGCCGCCTCGGCCTCGACGAAGACCGCGTTGAACGCGTCGCCGACGCTGGCCAGGGGATGGGTCACCGGGATCATCGCCGGGTGGACCCGGACATTCACCGCTTCCCGGCCCTGCCCGTCGGCACCGCGCGCGGCGATGCAGAGCAGCTTGATCGTGCAGCCCATGGCCTTGGCGCTGGCCACGTCCGCGGCGGTGACCTCGGTGATGCCCTCGCGGTGCACGTCGGCGGCGGCGACCCGGGTGTGGAAGGCGAGCGAGGCGAGGATCGCCGCCTTGGCGGCCGCGTCGAAGCCCTCCACGTCGGCCGTCGGGTCGGCCTCCGCGTACCCCAGTTCGGTCGCCTCCTCCAACGCCTCGGCGAAGCCGGCGCCGGTGGCGTGCATGGCGGAGAGGATGAAGTTGGTGGTGCCGTTGACGATGCCGGTGACCCGGGTGATGCGGTCGCCGTGCAGTGACTCGCGCAGCGGGCGCAGCAGCGGGATGGCCCCGGCCACCGACGCCTCGTAGTAGAGGTCGCCGCCGCCCTCCGCCGCCGCGTCGTGCAGGGCGCCGCCGTCCTCGGCGAGCAGCGCCTTGTTGGCGGTGACCACGCTCTTGCCGGCCCGCAACGCCTCCACCAGCCAGCCGCGCGCCGGCTCGATGCCGCCGACCACCTCCACCACCACGTCGACGTCGTCCCGCTTGATCAGGCCGAGCGCGTCGGTGGTGAACAGGGCAGGATCGACAGGCAGTTCGCCGCGGTCGCGCCCGATCCGGCGTACGGCGATGCCGGCGATCTCCAGCGGCGCGCCGACGCGGGCGGCGAGGTCCGCCGACTGCTCGTGCAGCAGCCGGACCACCTCGGCACCGACGGTGCCGCAGCCGAGCAGGGCGAGGCGTACAGGTGACGTCATCCCACATCCAAAGCGAGCAGGTCCTCTTCGGTCTCCGGTCGAACGATCAGCCGGGCCCGGCCGTTCCGAACCGCGACCACGCCGGGGCGGGGCACGTGGTTGTAGTTGCTGGCCATGCTGCGGCAGTACGCGCCCGTTCCGGGCACCGCCACAAGATCTCCGGGCTGCACGTCGGCGGGCAGGAATTCATCCTTCACCACGATGTCCCCGGACTCACAGTGCTTTCCCACCACGCGGGCGAGCATCGGTCCGGCGGCGCTCGCCCGAGAGGCCAGGGTCGCCGAGTACGACGCGTCGTACAGGGCCGTGCGGATGTTGTCGCTCATCCCGCCGTCGACGCTCACGTAAGTCCGGATGCCGTCGACGTCCTTGACCGTACCCACCTCGTAGAGAGTGAACACGGCGGGGCCGACGATCGCCCGGCCCGGCTCGATGGACAGGTGGGGCACCGCCAGCCGCTCCGCCGCGCACTCGAGTTCCACGATCTTGCGCAGTCGGTCCGCCAGGTCCTGCGGTGCCGCCGGGTCGTCCTGCGAGGTGTACGCGATACCGAAACCACCGCCGAGGTCCAGCTCGGGCAGCTCGACGCCGCGCGCGTCGCGGATCTGCGCCTGAAGGGCGAGCACCCGTCGGGCGGAGACCTCGAAGCCGTTGGTGTCGAAGATCTGCGAGCCGATGTGCGAGTGCAGGCCACGCAACTCCAGCACGTCCTCGTCGAGGACGCGCAGCGCGGCGGCCAGGGCCGAGCCACCCGCGAGGGAGAAACCGAACTTCTGGTCCTCGTGGGCGGTGGCGATGAACTCGTGGGTGTGCGCCTCCACCCCCACGGTGACCCGGATCAGCACCCCCGGCCGGATGCCCCGCTCGCGGGCCAACACGGTGAGCCTGTCGAGTTCGACGAACGAGTCGACGATGATCCGCCCGACGCCGACCTCCAGCGCCCGGCTCAACTCGGCCACCGACTTGTTGTTGCCGTGAAAGCCGATCCGTTCCGGCGGCATCCCGGCGGCCAGCGCCACGGCCAGTTCGCCGCCGCTGCACACGTCGAGGAACAGACCCTCCTCGGCGATCATGCGTACCACCGCGCGGCAGAGGAACGCCTTGCCCGCGTAGTACACGTCGTCGGCGGAGAAGGCATCCCGGAAGGCCCGGCAGCGGGCACGCAGGTCGTCCTCGTCCAGGACGTACAGCGGCGTGCCGAACTCGGCGGCGATGTCCCGTACGCCCAGGCCCGCGACGGTGAGCGCGCCGTCGGCCCCGCGCGCAACGTTGCCCGGCCACAGCTGCGGCACCAGGGCGTTGACGTCGGCCGGGGTACGCAGCCAGGCCGGCCCCCGGTTACCGATGTCGCCGTGCAGCGCGCCCGCTTCGTGAGCCCGCATCAGTACCTCCCCGGCTTCGCGACCGCAGGGCCCGCAAGCTCACTTCTCGCGCTCACGACTACATCCGTTCCGGCGCCGAGACGCCGAGCAGGCGCAACCCGTTGGCGATGACCACCCGGGTGGCGTCGTTGAGCCAGAGTCGCGCCCGGTGCAGGTCGGTGACCTTCTCGTCGCCTCGGGGCAGGATCCGGCAGTTGTCGTAGAACCTGTGGTACGCCCCGGCCAGGTCCTCCAGGTAGCGGGCCACCCGGTGCGGCTCACGCAGCTCGGCGGCGGCGGCCACCACGGCGGGGAACTCGGCGAGCGCCTTGAGCAGCTCGTTCTCCTTGTCGTGGTCGAGCAGCTCGGGCCGGAACGACGCGGCGTCGCCCCGGACCAGGCCCACCTCGGCGGCGTTGCGGCCGACGCTGGCCGTACGGGCCGCCACGTACTGCACGTAGTAGACGGGGTTGTCCCGGGTGGCCCGGGTCCACAACTCGATGTCGATGTCGATGGGCGAGTCGCTGGAGTACCGGGCCAGCGCGTACCGGGAGGCATCCACCCCGATCGCGTCGACCAGGTCCTCCAGGGTCACCACGGTGCCGGCCCGCTTGCTCATCCGGACCGGCGCGCCGTCGCGGACCAGGTTCACCAGTTGGCCGATGAGGATCTCCAGCGTCTGCTCGGGGTCGTCGCCGAAGCAGGACGCCATCGCCTTCATCCGACCGACGTAGCCGTGGTGGTCCGCGCCGAGCATGATCACGACGCGGTCGAAGCCCCGTTCCCGCTTGTCCAGGTAGTAGGCGCAGTCGGCGGCGAAGTAGGTCCACTCGCCGTTGGACTTGCGCAGCACCCGGTCCTTGTCGTCGCCGAAGTCCGTGGTACGTAGCCAGGTGGCGCCCTCGGACTCGAAGACGTGGCCCTGCTCGCGCAGCCGGGTCAGGGCGTGCTCCAGCTCGTCCCGGTCGTGCAGGTCCTTCTCGTTGAAGTAGGTGTCGAACTCGACCCCGAAGTCCCGCAGCGAGGACTTGATCTCGGTGAACATCAACGCGACGCCCTCGACCCGGAAGACCTCCTGGGCGGCGGCCTCGTCCAGGGTCAGCACCTCCGGCCGCCGGGCCGTGACCTGCTCGGCGATCTCGGCGATGTACGCCCCGCCGTAGCCGTCCTCGGGCGCCGGCTGGTGCCGGGCGGCGGCGAGCAGCGAGCGGGCGAAGCGGTCGATCTGCGAGCCGGCGTCGTTGAAGTAGTACTCGGTGCCGACATCGGCACCTGTCGCG
Organism: Verrucosispora sp. CNZ293; assembly: GCF_002754655.1. NCBI lineage: Bacteria > Bacillati > Actinomycetota > Actinomycetes > Micromonosporales > Micromonosporaceae > Micromonospora > Verrucosispora sp. CNZ293. The sequence goes on along the minus strand of NZ_PEFR01000001.1, from coordinate 5,909,729 downwards.
CGCAGCAGCCGGCTCAACGCGTCGCCGACCGCCGCCCAGCGGACTCCACCGATGTGCACCGGACCTGTCGGGTTGGCCGAGACGAACTCCAGGTTGATCTTGAGCCCGGCGAGCCGGTCACTGCGGCCGTACTCCTCCCCCGCCTCGACGATCGAGCGGGCGAGCTGCCCGGCGGCGGCGGCGTCCAGCCGGATGTTGAGGAAGCCCGGGCCGGCGATCTCGACCGATTTGATGCCGGACGTGCTGGCCAGCTCGGCCGCCAGCGCGGCGGCCAGATCACGGGGCGGCAGGCCCACCTTCTTGCTCAGCTGAAGCGCCAAGGTCGCAGCGTAGTCGCCGTACTCAGGGTTGCGGGGACGCTCGACCGTGGTGTGCTCCGGCAGCGCGGAGCGGTCCAGCTCTCGGTCGGCGAAGACGGCGTGAGCGGCGGCGAGGACGGCTTCGGCAAGTTCTGCAGGAGTCACCGAACCATGTTATCGGGGGTAGACTCGGTCCCCGCGGCGGCGACCCAGCATCCGAACCCAGCCCGCCAGAGCCCCTGACCGACCGACCTGACGAGGCACGATGAGTATCAGCACCCCGGGCGGCCCGGAACGCCGCCCGACCGTGGTCAGCACCGGCAAGAAGCCGGCGGCGGGACGGCCGGCCGCCGGCGCCAAGGCGACCGGAGCCAAGGCTGGCCCCAGCAAGTCCGGATCGGCCCAGCGCGCGGGGGGCGGCAAGGGGCCGCGTAAGCCGATCACCCCGGTGAAGGTGAGCCAGGGCCGGTCGTGGGGGCCGATCGCGCTCTTCGTCGCCGTCGGCGTGCTCGCCACGTCGATCATCGGATTCGGCGCCTGGGCGACCTTCAAGGGCAGCCAGTCCTGGGAGGACAAGGCGGCCGACATCGCGGGCATCGTCAACTACCGCGAGACCGACCCGGAGAGCCTCACCTACGAGTCGCACCAGTCCGGCAAGATCGAATACAAGTACAGCCCGCCGGTCGGTGGCGCACACAACAACGCCTGGCAGCGGTGCCTCGGTGACGTCTACGACGCGCCGATCGCGGCCGAGCACGCGGTGCACAGCATGGAGCACGGCTCGGTCTGGCTCACCTACCGCCCGGACCTGCCCGCGGCCGACGTCGAGAAGCTGGCCAGCGTCATCCGTGGCAACGACTTCATGCTGATGAGCCCGTACGAGGGCCTGGACGCCGCCGTGTCGCTCCAGGCGTGGGGTTACCAGCTCAAGGTGGACAGCGCCGACGACCCGCGGATCAAGGAGTTCGCCACCACGCTGGCGCAGAACGCCTCGATCGAGCCGGGCGTGCCCTGCTCCTCCGGCAACTACACCACCGGCACCGGCACCGAGCCGCGCGAGTTGGCTCCGCCGACAGGTGGCTGACGTGTCCAGCGCGACCCAGGAGGCCCCTCCGGCTGAGCGCAACGGCACCGAACTCCGCCGACCGTCCCGAACGCTGCGCTACCTGACCCTGGTCATGGCGGCGGTGCTGCTGCTCGGCGTCGGGTGGACGGCCGCGACACTTGTGGCGGACCGGGCTCCCGGTGACGACTCAGCCGAAGCCGGTTTCGCCCGGGACATGTCCCGCCACCATGCCCAGGCGGTGGAGATGGCGATGATCGCGTACGCCAAGGGGCAGAATCCGGCGATCCGGCAGATGGGCTACGACATGGCCCTGACCCAGCAGGCCCAGATCGGTCACATGCAGCGCTGGTTGCAGGAGTGGGAGCTGCTGCCCACCGGTTCCCGGCCGGCGATGGAGTGGATGCCCGACGCCGTGCCGGTCGGCCAGGACGGGCTGATGCCCGGCATGGCCACCCGCGACGAGATCACCCAACTGCACGAGGCCCAGGGCGCCGAGGTCGACAAGCTCTTCATCAAGCTGATGATCAACCATCACCTCGGCGGCGTGCACATGGCCGACGGCCTGCTGAAGGTCTCCGACCGCGCCGAGGTAGTCCGGATGGCCCAGGCCATGAAGCAGACCCAGCAGAAGGAAATCAACGAGCTGCGCCGCATGGAGGTCACAAGCGGCTGATCCGTTGACACCGGCTCGACCTCTCGCCGCCCCGCTCGTCACGTCGAGCGGGGCGGCGGCGTGTCTGGCAGCCACAACCGACCGGGATCGCCTCCTCCGCCCCACCTTGGTGGCATAAGACCGATTTTCCCTCTAGGGGTTACTTGGAGCGAAGTGCACTCGTTGTCCCGGACGTGGGGGTTGCACTCAGAGACGCGCGGCGTTCGGTCACCAGCTGGTGCCGACGCCACACCATCGGCGGTGACGGAGCGGTGGCAGCCGTCCGTCGCGGACAGCGGCAGGGTGAGCCGGGAACACTCAGCCGCGAACAGGAGCTGGAACTGATCGACGCCCTCCGGGGCGGATACCCCGACGCGTTCGGCCTGGACGAGGAGTTGTGGACCCGCCAGAGCCTGCACGCCCTCATCGAGCAGCAGTTCGACCTGACGCTCGACGTGGGAGTGGTCGGGGCGTACCTGCGGGCCTGGGGGTTGGGTCCGCGCGAGCCCCGCGAGCGGGCCTGCGGGCTCTGCGTCGGAGCAGTCGAGCGTTGGGTACGCAGCGAGTACCCGGCGATCACCCGGGCCGCCCAGGAACACCTGGCCGAGGTCTACTGGCTGGGCCGGGTCCGGCTGCGGGGCACCATGCCCGCGGCCGACGTCATCTCGGCGGTCTCCTCGCGGGGGCGGGTCCGGTTCATGGTCACCACACCGTCGGTCGACCCGCCGCTGCCCCGGGAGTTCCTGCACCGACTCAGCGGCGCCGAGCAGCGCACCGTGCATCTGATCGTGGACGGCTCCTGGGCCCGCAACGAGTGGCCGCGCCGGCTGCCCCGGCGGATCGTGCCACACCCGCTGCCCAGCTGCGGACGCGCGCTCGCCGCCTGAGCCGCGCCGCCGACACCCGCCAGATCCGCCCGAACGGAACCGGTCCGGCAACGACCCGGGCCGGTCCCGTTCAGGTGAGCCGAGACCCACCCGCGACCCACCGATACCGATTCGGCGATCGGGTGGGGGGTTTGCTAACCTTCTCCAGTCACTGAGCCCCCGTAGCTCAGGGGATAGAGCACCGCCCTCCGGAGGCGGGGGCGCAGGTTCGAATCCTGCCGGGGGCACCAGCTTTCGCGCTCCATGTCCGCTGAGAAGCGCGGACCTGGAGCGCTTGTCATTTCCCCCGGGGCCCGAGCCCCAGACCCCACGCGACCGCCGCCATGTCCGCCGAGAAGCGCGGACCTGGGGCGCATGTCATCTCCCCTGAAGGCGGACCTGGGGCGCACATCATCTCCCCCGGGGCCCGAACCCCAGCCCTACGCCACCACCCCCACGTCCGCGGAAAGCGCGGACCTGGGGCTGTCGTTGAGGGACTGCCGCCTTTGGCCGTAGGGGTGCGACGGGCCCACTCAGGTCGGGACCTTGGTCCCGACGGCTTCGGGTGTTCCGGCCCGCGCGCAACGACCCGCATCGGAGCGAGAGTGGTCACGTAAGAAGCTGACCACGGAGGCAACGATGACCATCCACCACGGCACCCACCGATCCATCGAGCGCCCGCTTGAGCACGCCGAGCTGCCCGGCGCCATGCTGACCACCACTGCCGCCCGGGCCCTTGCCGTGCTGCGGATCTCCACCGGGCTCGTCTTCATCTGGGCCTTCCTCGACAAGACCTTCGGCCTGGGCTATGCGACCCCGGCCGAGCGCGCCTGGATCAACGGCGGATCGCCGACCAAGGGGTTCCTCGCCAATGTTGAGGTGGGACCGTTGCAGTCGGTGGCCCACTCGATTGCGGGAACGTGGTGGGCGAACGCCTTCTTCATGGTTGGACTGGCCGCCATCGGCCTCGCGCTGATCGCCGGCGTCGGCCTGCGGGTGGCGGCCACCTCGGGGACCCTGATGATGGCGCTGATGTGGCTGGCCGAGTTCCCGCTGGCCCGGTTCACCGCCGGTGGCGACCCGACCGGTTCCACAAACCCGGTGGTCGACTACCACCTGATCTACGCCGTGGTCCTGGTCGCCCTGGCCGCCGCGTACGCCGGGCACACCTGGGGTCTGGGCCGGTTCTGGGCCCGCCTGCCCTTCGTGCAGCGCCACCGCTGGATGCTCTGACCCGCTCGACGCCTCCTGGGCCGGACCGCCACCACGGTTCGGCCCAGGAGGCGTCCTGGCGAAAGGGCAGTCTCCTCAGTCGGCGGCAGCGCGCCGGGCGCGGGCCCGACGCCGGCCCTCGTGCATGGCCTGTACCCGAGGCACCGGAATCGCCCGCCCCTCCTCGATCAGATCGGCCGGGAGTCGCTGGGGCGCCGGCATCAGGTCGACCCACGGGTCCCGCTCCGCCACCAGCGACGGGACCGTCCGGATGGTGAAGTCCGTCGGGGTGACGGACGCCAGATCCGGCCAGGGCACCGGGAAGGAGACCGGCACACCGGGACGCAGCCGAGGGCTGTACACCGAGACGACTGTCGCCCCGCCGGTACGGGTGGGGTCGACGAAAACCTTGCCGCCCCGGTCCTCGCGGATGAACGCGGTGGTCGCCAGGGTCGGGTCCAGCCGTTCGGCCCGAGCGGCGAGGGCCCGGGTGGCGGCGGCCAGCTCCTCGGCGTCGGAACCTGGCTCGACCGGGACGAAGACGTGCACCCCCTTGGCCCCGCTGGTCTTCACCGCTCCCGCCAACCCGGCGTCGGCGAGCGCCTGCCGGACCAGCAGCGCGGCCGACACCCCGGCGGCAAATCCGGTGTCCTCCGGCGGATCGAGATCCAGCACCAGGTGGGTGGGTCGGCTCAGGTCGTCCGCCATGGCCAGCGTGGGGTGGTACTCGACCGCCCGCTGGTTGGCGAACCAGAGCAGGGTCCGGCGGTCGTCGCAGAGCCCGTACGCGATCTCCCGGCGGGATGCTTCCGCCCAGATCGGCACCCGGCGCACCCAGTCCGGGGTGTAGCGCGGCAGGTTCTTCTGCATGAACGGTGGTTGCCCCGGACGCACCCGGACCACCGACAGCGGCCGGCCACGCACCTGCGGGACGATCCGATCGGCCACCGCGTCGAGGTAGTCGACCAGGTCGCGCTTGCGCACCCCCGACCCGTCGAACAGCTGCTGGTCGAGGTTGGTCAGCGCGACCCCGTCCCGGGTCTCGTCAGCCGCCATCCGATCACCATCCCCGGCCGGGGGCCCGGCGGTCAACCGCGACACCGCGCTGATCCGTTCGCGCCGTCAGCTCGACAGGCTCAGCGGAGGTGTATGCGGGGCCGCCGTCCAGGTGAAGGGCGCGCCGGTCCGGCGGGCGTGGTGGTTGTCGAGCGACGGGTCGGACCGGTCCGCAGGCGGGCGACGGTCAGGTGAGCGGGCCGCCGGCGGCGACGGCGGCGAGCAGGCGGCTGGTGTGGGCGCGGGTCGCCGCGTACAGGCCGGAGCCGTAGCTGACCCGGGCCACGCCCAGGGCGGCCAACTCCGCGAGCGCTGGTGCGCCGGGGCGGGCCAGTACGTTCACCGGCGCGGCGACCGCCGGCACGAAGCTGCGTAGCTGCACCGGGTCGGCCAGCAGGATCGGGTAGACGCTGTCCGCCCCGGCCGCCAGGTAGCGCCTGGCCCGGCGGATCGCCTCGGCGAGCCGGTCGGCCGCCGGCTCGCCACCGGGCCGAAGGAAGACGTCCACCCGGGCGTTGACCACCACCTCGACCCCGGCGTCGTCGGCTGCCGCCCGCACTCCGGCCAGCAGGTCGGCCTGTTCCTCGGCGTCCACCAGGACACCGGTACGCGGATCCGAGTCCTCCAGGTTGAGCCCGACCGCCCCGGTGTCGAGCAGCCGGGAGACCAGGTCGGCCGGGCGCAGACCGTAGCCCCGCTCCAGGTCGGCGGTGACCGGCACGGCGACCGCGCGGGCGATCCGGGACACCGCCGCGAACATCTCCACCGGTGGGGTGCGCTCGCCGTCGGCGTACCCGAGGGATTCGGCCACCGCGGCGCTGCCGGTGGCCACCGCCGGAAAGCCGGCGTCGGCCACCGCCCGCGCGGAGCCGGCGTCCCAGGCGTTGGGCAGCACCAGCGGGTCGCCGGGTCGGTGCAGGGCGCGAAGCGCGACCGCCCGGGCCGCCGTGGACTCGGTCACGCCATCGATTGTGGGGCCTGGCACGACGGTGCCCGGAGAGCCAATTCGGTACCGCTGGTTGTGGGGAACCCCACTGATCTGACCGATCGGTCAGCCTCTGACCGATCGGTCAGGCATGCTGAGGAAATGGCCCGCCCCACCCCGCAGACCCACGGCGAGATCCTGGCGGCAGCGGCGAGACGTTTCGCCGCCACCGGTTACCGGGGTACGTCGTTGCAGGACATCGCCACCGAGGTGGGCTGTTCCAAGGCTGCGGTGCTCTACCACTTCGCCAACAAGGAGGCCATCCTCACCGAGCTGATGGCACCCGCGATCGAGGTGCTGCGCTCGCTCGACGAACGGATCGCCGAACAGCCCGGACCGGCCGCCGCGCAGCGGGTCGCCGCCGAGGGCTTCGTCGACCTCGCGGTCCGGTTCCGCAGTGAGATCGCCCTGCTCCGGGGCGAGTTCCCGGAGTTGCTGCAACAACCCGTCTTCGCCCACATCCAGCAGATCTCCGAACGACTCATCGACGCCTTCGCCGGGCACTCCGAACGGGCCTCCGCCCGGATCACCGCGCTGGTGCTGCTCGCCGGCATCGCGGAGACCTGCGGCCAGTTCGCCGACGTGCCCGATCAGGAGTTGGGCGACGCGTTGCTGGCGCTGCTGCTTCGGGCGCTTGAGCAGCCCGCGCACTGACCCTGTTCCACAACCAACGACCGAGGGAAAGGACCTCATGGCGACCCTGCTCTACCGGCTTGGCCGGGGCTCGATGCGTCGTCGGCGACTCGTCGCCGCGATCTGGCTCGTCGTACTCGTCGGGCTCGGCCTGGCAGCGGCGACCCTGCGCGGCCCGACGGCCAGCAACTTCACCATGCCCGGCACGGAGTCGCAGCGTGCGCTCGACCTGCTCGACGAGCAGTTCCCGGCCGCTGCCGGCGCCACCGGCACCATCGCGGTCAAGGCACCGGCGGCGGGCCAACTGGGCACACCCGAGGGCCAGACGGTGATCCAGTCGATCACCCAGGAGGCCACCACGGTCCCCGGTGTGCTCGCCGCCATCGACCCGTTCCAGGTCGGCTCGGTCACCCCCGACGGCCAGTACGCGCTCATCCAGGTGCAGTTCAACGAAGGCGCCGACCAGGTGACCGACGAGCAGCGCGAGGCGTACGAGCGGCTGGGTGCCGAGGCCCAGGCCCAGGGTTGGCAGGTCGCACCGGGCGGTGAGGTGCTCAACACCGAGCCCGAGGTCGGCTCCACCGAGGCGATCGGCGTCGCGGTGGCCCTCATCGTCCTGGTGGTCACCTTCGGCTCGCTTGTCGCCGCGGGCATGACGATGCTCAACGCGCTGATCGGCGTCGGCGTCGGGATGGCCGGTCTCTTCGCGCTCAGCGGCGTGATCGAGCTGACCAGCACCGCGCCCATCCTCGCGTTGATGCTCGGTCTGGCCGTCGGCATCGACTACTCGCTCTTCATCACCTCGCGGTACCGACAGAACCTGCTCGACGGTATGCCGGCGGACGAGGCGATCGGTCGGGCGGTCGGTACCGCCGGCTCGGCGGTGACCTTCGCCGGAGCCACTGTCGTCATCGCCCTGGCCGGTCTCGCGGTGGTGAACATCCCGTTCCTGACCGTCATGGGCCTGGCCGCCGCCGGCACCGTCACCATCGCGGTACTGGTGGCGATCACCCTCCAGCCGGCCCTGCTCGGCTTCGCCGGCCGCCGGGTCCTGCCCCGTCGGCTGCGCTCGTCGGTGCCGGTGGCCCTCACCGCCGACGACCTCCCGGACGACGCTGCCCGGCGCAGCGACGTGACCACCCACCGGGCGGCGCCGGAGGCCGCCACCGTGGCCGGTGAGGACACCTCGGCGTTCGGTTTCCGCTGGGCGCGGCTGGTCACCCGGTTCCGGATCCCGGTGATCCTCGTCGGCCTGCTCGGCCTTGGACTGCTGGCGCTTCCGGCGCCGGACATGCGCCTGGCCCTGCCCGACGCCGGTACCGCCCCGGTCGGATCCGCCGCCCGGGTCTCCAACGACCTGATCACCGAGGGCTTCGGCCCCGGCTTCACCGGGCGGCTCGCGGTTGTTGTCGCCGGCGATGACGCCGCCGCCACCGCCGCAGCCGTCCCGCAGGTCACGGCCCTGGTCCAGCGCACCGACAACGTGCTCGCCGTGGCCCCGCCGCAGCTCAGCCCGGACGGTCGGACGGCGTTGCTCGGGGTGATCCCGCAGACCGGCCCGACCGACCCGGCCACCGAGACGATGGTGCACGACATCCGCGCCGCGGTCGGCGGCATCCAGGGCGCGGACGTACTGCTCACCGGTGTGACGGCGATCGGCATCGACATCTCGGAGAAGCTCTCCGACGCGTTGCCGATCTACCTGGCGCTGGTGGTCGGCCTGTCGATCCTGCTGCTGATGCTGGTGTTCCGCTCGGTGCTGGTGCCGGTGAAGGCGGCCCTGGGCTTCCTGCTCACCGTCGCCGCCACGTTCGGCATCACCGTCGCGGTCTTCCAGCAGGGTCACCTAGCCGACCTGGTCGGCCTGGACACTCCTGGCCCACTGATCAGCTTCCTACCGATCCTGCTGATCGGCATCCTGTTCGGGCTGGCCATGGACTACGAGGTGTTCCTGGTCTCCCGGATGCGGGAGGACTTCGTCCACGGTGACACCGCCCAGCAGGCCACCATCAACGGAATGGGCCACGGAGCACGGGTGGTGACCGCCGCCGCCCTGATCATGACCTCGGTCTTCGGCGGCTTCATCTTCCTCGACGACCCGGTGATCAAGTCGATGGGCTTCGCGCTCGCCATCGGTGTGGCCATCGACGCCTTCGTCGTCCGGATGACGATCGTGCCTGCGGTGATGTCGCTGCTCGGCAAGGTGGCCTGGTGGCTGCCCCGCTGGCTGGACCGGGCGCTGCCGAACGTCGACATCGAGGGCGAGAAGCTTCGCGCCAAGCTCGACGACAAGGTCGGTGCCGGCGCCTGACCCGCACCACCACACGGCCCTCCACCCGACATGGGTGGGGGGCCGTGTCGGCACCGGCTCAGACGCCGGCCGGGTAGGTCTCCATCTCGCCCGGGGCGGCCAGCGCGGGCAGCGGATGCAACGCGGTGGTCTCGTCGCACCAGATGAAGGCGTCGTAGCGGTCCCCGAGCCGGGTCGGCACGTAGTTGCCCCACGACTCGAACGACGGGTCGTACACCACCCCGATCGCCCGATGATCGAGCGTGTCGGTGACCCAGCCCGGCTGGTCCGGCCCGCCGAAGACCAGCACCGCCCGCTCCGGCATCAGCTCGTGCAGCCGGTGCTCCAGCGAGCCGGGCCGGGCCGGTGGCACCACCATCGCCTCTGCCGGCGAACCCCAGCGCGGGGCGGCGATCACCGTGCCCCGCCAACTGCCGAAGCCGATCAACACCACCTGGTCGGCACCATGGCGTTCCCGGGCCAACTGGCCGATGTTCACCATCCCGTCGGCGGCCATGTCGGTCGCCCGCGCGTCACCGACGTGTGTGTTGTGCGCCCACACCACGCCCCGGGCACCCGGCCCGTAACGGTCGAGCAGCCGGTCCAGGGTGTCGGTCATGTGGGTGTCCCGGACGTTCCACGACCCGGGTCCACCGGCGACCATCTCCCGGTAGTAGCGCTCGGCACCGGCCACCACCTCCGCGTTCTGCCAGGTGGAGAAGGCGCCCGGCCCGTCAGTGGCGGCGTGTTCGCGGGTACGCGCCAGCAGCCGGATCACCTCCTGCTCACATCGGGCGGAGACGAACCGGCTCGCCGCGCCGTACTCCTCGACGCGCTTGCCGTACGGCTCGAAGCACCGGTACGCGTCCTGGGCTATCTCCAGCGACGCCGGTTCCTCCTCGCCGAGATAGTCGAAGATCGCCTGCATCGACTCCCAGAGGCTGTACACGTCGAGACCGTGGAAGCCGACCCGCGCCGCCTCCGTCCGATCCATGTTCCAGGCCCGCAGCCAACGACAGAAGCGGGCCACCTCGGCATTCGCCCACATCCAGGTCGGCCACCGTTCGAAGCCCTCAAGCGCGGTCTGCGGCTCGGCCGCCGCCCCGGGTGCACCGGTCACCGAACGGTGCACCCGGTCGCAGTCCGGCCAGTCACCCTCGACCGCCACGAAGGAGAAGCCGCACTCGGCGACCAGCCGCCGGGTCAGCTGCTCCCGGATGCGGTAGTAGTCGTAGCTGCCGTGCGTCGCCTCCCCGATCATCACCACCCGGGCGTCCCGGACGCGCTCCAGCAACGGATCGAGGTCGCTCGGCGCGCCGAGCCGCTGTACCAGCATGCCTGCGGCTACCCGGCACCCCGACGGGCAAACGCGGGGGTCCGTCGGGGGTGTGCCGGGGCACTTGCGCGGGTAGGTCGGACAGCATGACCGACAGCGGTGCCGCCCTGCCCGAATACCTCGCGGGGCTGGACTTTCCCGTCTCCCGCGAGGACCTGGTCCGGTGGTGCCAGGAAAACGGCGCGAGCACCGAGCAGTTGCAGGCCGTACGGGCGCTGCCGGTGGAGCAGTTCAGCTCCGCCACGGAACTGGCCGAGGCGCTGCGCATGCTCCCCTGAGCCGCTCAGCGGGCGTGCAGCAGGCGGTGCAGGACCAGCCACTGCTCCGGCCAGACCTGCCCGACCGGGACGTCCGGAGCGAGCCGGCTGGCCCGCAGCGCCGCCGCCAGCCGGGCTCGCGGATGCTCGCGGGCCAGCGAGGCCGCGAGCGAGCCGCCGACCCCGCCGAACCCCAGCTCGACCATTCGCCGGTACGCCGGTAGCGCCCTTGGCGACAGCAACGGCTCCGCCCGACGCTCGACGCGCAGAATCCCCGCGTCCACCCGGGGCACCGGACGGAACGCGGTACGCGGCACCCGCCCGGCCAGCCGCCAGTCGAACTCCGGCCAGGTCAGCACCGTCAACCGGGTCCACCGGCCGTAGTCGCCGGCCCGCCGCCGGGCGTACTCCAGTTGGGTGAGCAGGGTGGCCGTGCGCAGTCCCGGCGCGGCCAGGCACCACCGCACCACGGCCGCGGTCAGCGACCACGGGATGTTCCCGACCACGGCGAACTCCTCCCCGGGTGCCACGGCCGTGAGGAAATCGGACTGGCAATGGGTGACGTTCGGCAGGGTCGCGCAGAGCTGAGCGAGTGCCGCCCCGGCGACGGGATCCACCTCGTACGCCGTCAATCGGCCACAGCGGGCGGCCAGCAGGCGGGTGAGTTGTCCCCGCCCGGCGCCCACCTCGAGCACCAACCCGTGCGGGTCGGGGCGAGCGGCGTCGACGAACCGGGCGACGGCGGTCGGGTCGGTGAGGAAGTTCTGGGAGAACACACGACGGGACCTGTCGCGTGCGGTCGTGCGGGAGCGGCGGGGCGCCATGACGTCGTCCTTGTCTGTCGCCGCGTGGCGACATGAGCGGACAGGCGACCGTCGACGGGGCCTGTCCGAGCGATCGGGACTCGGACGGCCCTGGTGAGATGGCGCGGGAGCGGCACGCCCCGATGCGGGACGGGGTGCCGGAGACGTACGCGTGAGCGGCGTCAGTCGCGGATCGCGCCGGCCAGGGCCGGACGCCGAACGCGCGGACGGGCCACCAGCAACGGCCCGAACGCGGCCGGCGTGGCGGCCGCGTTGATCAGGGCACAAACGCACATGCCGGCGACCCTACCGACCCGCCCAACGGGCGGCCACCGGTTTAGGCCGGTACGTCGATCACGGTGCGCTGCGCGCGGGCGGTCTCGGCGGCGGCGAGGACCGTCACCACCTCGCGGCCGAAGCGCACGTCGCAGCGGTGATCGCGGGTGCCGGCATCGACCTCGGCCAGCAACTGGTCGATGGCCACCCCGAAGGCCGTCGCCGAACTCGCGCCGCTGTCCGGGAGTCGCTCGATGCCGTTCTCGCCGTAGAGGACGAACTCCGCGGCGACCGAGCGGGGCGGCGCGTCCAGGGTCAGCGACACCGTGCTGGTGGCCCCCTCGGCGTGGCTGAGCAGCAGGTGCACCAGGCCGCCGGGGCCGTCGCTGGCGGACACCCGGGTGACCCGGCCGAGCACCGGCAGCAGGACGGCCAGGGCGTGCGGGCCGATGTCCCACAGCGCGCCGTGCTCCCGGCGCCACGGCGACTGCGCGTACGGGCTGCCGGGCTGGAAGATCGAGGCGAACCGGATCACGTTGGCGGTGTGCCAGCCCCCGGCAGCGGCGGTGGCGGCAATGAAGCCGGCGACGTTCGGTTGGTAACGGCCGGTGAAGAAGACCACCGACGCCACCCCCGTGCCGGTGGCCGCCTCGACCACCCGGTCGGCGTCGGCCACCCGCAACGCCAGCGGCTTGTCCAGCAGCAGGTGCCGACCGGCGGTGGCGGCCCGGACCGCGATGTCCGCCTGGATGTCGGGCGGCAGTGCGACAGCCACCGCGTCGCACGCTTCGATAAGCGTGTCGACGTCGTCGAACGCCGGTACCCCGTAGCGGGTGGCCAGGGCGGCGGCCTTGTCGGGGTTGCGCCCCCACACCCCGATCAGATCCGCTCTCGGGTGCGTTTCGAGCGCCGCCGCATGTGTCTCCGCCGCCCAGTGCCCGGTGCCGAACAACCCGAACCGCATCCCGTACCTCCGCGTCCTCGCCTGGCCACGGCTCACCCGCCCCGGCGTCTCATCAGACCATGCCCGCGACGCCCGCTACGCGACCTCCCGACCCGGCCCGCGCCACCGGCAGCCCGCCGGCCCTGTCGCCGGTCGCTCTTACTACGGGGGTTAGTAGAGTGGGCCGGTGATCGGATCGAGCACCGGACGAACCAGGTGACCGCCGCCGCGACCACCACCGGGTCGCCGGCCGACGGGGCGCTGGCGGTCGCCGCCATCGTGCTGTCGCTGCTGGTCGCCGGCTGGGCGCTGGTGGCCGCGCTGCGCCACCGGCCGCCGGACCGGATGCAGTTGATCGGGCTGGCCGTGCTGGAGTTGCTGCTGCTCGGGCTGGTGCTGATGACCGCCGTGGCGCTGGCCGGCGGCGAGCGCCCGGGCGAGCCGGGGTCGTTCTTCGGCTACCTGGTCACGCTTGTCTGCCTGCCGCCGCTGGCGGCGGTGCTGGCCCGAATGGAACCGACCCGCTGGGGGTCGGCGATCGTGTGCGCGGTGTGCCTGGTGACACCTGTGGTCGTGGTCCGGCTCCAGCAGACCTGGGCGGTACTCGGTGGCTGAGCCGCGCACCGGACGGCCTCGGACCAACGCCGGCCCGGGACGGCTGCTGATCGCGGTCTACCTGCTCTTCGCCATCGCCGCGAGCAGTCGTGCCGCCCTCCAGATCGCCACCAGGTTCGACGAGGCGCCGTTGGCGTACCTGCTCTCCGCGCTCGCCGCGGTGGTCTACATCGTGGCCGCGGTCGGTCTGGCGCGGGCCGGTCACGCGGGCCGCCGGGTCGCCCTGGCCTGCTGCACGCTGGAACTTGTCGGTGTGCTCGGGGTCGGCGCGTTCAGCCTGGCCCGCCCCGACCTCTTCCCGGACGAGACGGTCTGGTCCGGGTTCGGCAGCGGCTACGGCTACATCCCCCTGGTGCTGCCGATCCTCGGCCTCGCCTGGCTCCGGCACACCCGCCGACAGATGGCCGGAGCCCCTTCCTGACACCCGGTGCGCAGGAAGGGGCTCACGGGACGAGGCCGGTCAGTCCCGAGGCCCGCCGGCGACGTAGACGACCTGGCCGGACACGAACGACGCCCCCTCGCTGACCAGGAACGAGATGGTGTGCGCCACGTCCTCGGGCCGGCCCACCCGACGGACCGGGATCTCCGCCTCGGCGTGCTTCTGCATCGCCTCGAAGTCCACCTTCATCCGGGCGGCGGTGGCGGCGGTCATGTCCGTGACGATGAACCCGGGCGCGACCGCGTTGACGGTCACCCCGAACGGGCCGAGTTCGATGGCCAGGGTCTTGGTGAAGCCCTGCATGCCGGCCTTGGCCGCGGCGTAGTTGGCCTGGCCCCGGTTGCCCAGCGCGGAGGTGCTGGAGAGGTTGACGATGCGGCCCCACCGGGCCTCGACCATGTGCTTCTGCGTGGCCTGACTGAACAGGAACGCCCCGCGCAGGTGTACGCCCAGGACCGTGTCCCAGTCGGCGTCGGTCATCTTGAACAGCAGGTTGTCGCGGAGCACACCGGCGTTGTTGACAAGCACCGTCGGCGCGCCGAGTTCGGCGGTCACCCGTTCCACGGCGGCCTCCACCTGGGCCCGCTCCGCCACGTCCGCACCGACTCCGAGCGCCCGACCACCGGCCGCCACGATCGCGTCCACGGTCTCCTTGGTCGCCGACTCCTCGATGTCGACCACGGCGACGGCCAGGCCGTCGGCGGCCAACCGTTTGGCGGTGGCCGCGCCGATTCCCCGTGCCGCCCCGGTCACGATGGCGACCCGCTGACCCTCCGACATACCTACCTCCCGGTAACTTGGCTCGACGGCAGGAGCCTAACCCACCCCGGGTCGACGTGGTCCCCGTCGATCCCGACCTCCGGGCCGGGCCAGCCCGCCCGGAGGCCCGTCGCCCCGCCCGGAGGTCGCCGACCCGGCCCGGAGGTCACCTGCCCACGGGCGGGCCGGCACCGGCGTCCCCGCTCAGGACGACCAGGATCGACAGAGCCGGATCCAGCGGTACCCGTGCCCCGACAGGTGCAGCTTGTCGAGCTTGCCCACCTCGTCGTAGTTGCGGTCGGCGAGCACGTCGATGGGCAGGTCCGCCTCGGGTTGGAGCAGGCTCAGGTCGACCTCGACGTCGGTGGTACCGAGGTTGTGCAGGAAGACCATGGTCCCCGTCGGGCCGTCGGCCCGGTGCGCCAGCACCCCCGGCGGCATCGGCACGTCGATGTGCTTCGTGGATCCGGAGCCGATCTCCGGGGCCTCCCGCAGCGTACGGATCATCCGCTCGAACCAGGCCAGCAGCGAGGTGCGATCCCGACGCTGGAGGGTGACATTCACCTTCTCGTACCCGAAGTCGCCCTTGTCGATGACCGGGCGGACCAGCTTCTCCGGCTCTGCGGTGGAGAAGCCGGCGTTCGGTTGGCTCGACCACTGCATCGGGGTACGGATCGCCTCCCGCCCGTCCAGTGACAGGTCCTCCCCCATGCCGATCTCCTCGCCGTAACGCAGCACCGGCGTGCCGCGCAGCGAGAACTGCAGGGAGTACGCCAACTCGATGCGCCGGCGGTCGTTGCCCAGCATCGGTGCCAACCGGCGACGGATGCCCCGGTCGTAGATTCGCATGTGTTCCTCGGGACCGAACTGCTCGTACACCTCGTTGCGCTGTTCGGCGGTGAGCCGGGACAGGTCGATCTCGTCGTGGTTGCGCAGGAACGTCGCCCACTGCCCGCCCTCGGGCAGTGCCGGCGTGTCCCGCAGCGCCTCGATCACCGGTTCCGGGTCCTGCCGGGCCAGGGCCAGCATCAGCCGCCCGTTCAGCATGAAGTCGAAGAGCATGTGCACCCGGTTCGCCGAACCCCCGCTGTCGCCGAAGAAGGCGGGAAGGTTGTCCGGTTCGACGTTCGCCTCGGCCAGCAGGACCGCGTCCCCGCGCCGCCACTGCACGTGCTGGCGCAGCTCGGTGAGGAATTCGAAGTCCAGTTCCGGGTTCGCGTCGCCCGGCTCGGTGCGCTCGATGATGAACGGCACCGCGTCCATCCGGAAGCCGGCGACACCGAGTTGGATCCAGAACGACATGATCTTCTTGATCTCGGCGCGTACCGCCGGGTTCGTGGTGTTCAGGTCGGGCTGGAACTTGTAGAACCGGTGGTAGTACCAGGATTTCGCGGTCCGGTCGTAGGTCCAGGTCTCGTGCTGCTCGCCCGGGAAGACCATGCCCTGGTGCCGGTCGGCCGGCTCCAGGTCGGACCAGACGTACCAGTCACGGTACGGCGAGTCCGGCGAGGAGCGCGCGGACTGGAACCACGGGTGCTGGTCGGAGGTGTGGTTCACCACCAGGTCGATGATCACCCGGATGCCCCGGTTGCTGGCCTCGTGCAGCAGCTCGGCGAAGTCGCCAAGGGTGCCGAACCGTGGATCGACGTTGTAGAAGTCGGTCACGTCGTAGCCGTCGTCGTCATTTGGCGACGGATGGATGGGGTGCAGCCAGAGGCAGGTCACACCGAGCCGGGCCAGGTAGTCCAGCCGGCCGATCAGACCCCGGATGTCACCGACCCCGTCACCGTCGGAGTCCGCGTACGTGTCGATGTCGAGGCAGTACACGACCGCCTCCGAGTACCACCTGTCAGACATGCCCCCGAACCTTCTCCCGGCTGCAACCTCGGCAAACCCGCAGCGCGGTCCGGACCCCGACGGGAGCCAACGGGAACGCGGCCGGCCGGGGAGCTGACGCGGGCCCTGGGTATGGTGCCGGCATGCGGAGCATCGAGTGGTCCGGTGGCGAGTGGCACCGCCGGCCGGTCCGGGTGGCCGAGGAACCGGACGGCTCGCTGAGCGTCGAGCCGGGCCACGGCAGCGACCTGTGGCGACACACCAGTTACGGCTTCGTGCACGACGACGCCCCGGCGCTGCTCGCGCCGTTCCCGACCGGCACCGCCGTGGAGGTCGACTTTCGGCTGGACTGGACCGGGCAGTTCGACCAGGCCGGTGTGCTGGTCCGGGTGGACGACCGGAACTGGGTGAAAGCCGGCGTGGAGGTCAGCGACGGCCAGCCCCAGGTGGGTGCGGTGGTGACCCGCGATGTCTCCGACTGGTCGGTGGCGCCGGTCCCCGACTGGGCGGGCCGGGAGGTGGGCGTACGGGTCAGCCGTGCCGGTGACGCGTTGACCGTGCGCGCCCGGGTCGTCGGTGAGCCGTGGCGGCTGGTCCGGCTCGTCCCGTTGGCTCCCGACGTGGTGGCGACAGCCGGACCGTACTGCTGCTCGCCCAGCCGGGGCGGGCTGGTCGTACGGTTCACCGGATGGCGCCAGGGCCCGGCCGACGAGGCGCTGCACCCACCGGACTGAGCCGTCCGGCCTGGTGTGCCTCGCGGTTCCGGCGGGTAATAGCCCGCTTTACGCCGGTCCCGCGAAAGGCATCATCATGGCGCTCGCCCAGGACGTCGACCCCGCGCAGGTCGGCGGGTTGACCGGCTGGATCGCCGGGGTGATCGAGGCGGGCGGGGCGGTTGGGGTGGCCCTGCTCGTCGCCCTGGAGAGCATCATCCCGCCGATTCCCAGCGAGATCGTCCTGGCGATGGCCGGGTACCTGGCCGGCGAGGGCCGGTTCAACGTGGTGGTGGTGACCGTCGCGGCCACCGTCGGCTCGGTGCTCGGCGCGTTGGTCCTGTACTGGCTGGGTGCCGCGCTCGGCGAGGACCGCCTCAAACGGTGGCTCGACCGGTTGCCCCTCGTCGATCTGGACGACCTGGAGAAGGCCGACAGGTGGTTCGAGCGGTACGGCCGCTGGGCGGTGTTCTTCGGCCGGATGGCACCTGTCGTACGCAGTCTGGTGTCGGTGCCGGCCGGGGCGAACCGGATGCCGCTCGTCGAGTTCGTCACGCTCACCACGCTGGGCAGCGGCATCTGGAACGGGCTCTTCATCGGCCTCGGCTACGCCCTGGGCTCCCGCTGGCAGCAGATCGACCGCTACAGCTCCTGGTTCGACTACGGGATCCTCGCCCTGCTCATCCTCATGCTCGCCACCTGGGTGATCAAAAAGATCCGCCGCCGCCACACCCGCACCCCCTCCCCCCGCCCCTGACCCCCGCGATCTTGCACTTCTGGTCGGGATAATTCGTCCGCAAAAGGTCAGAACGCCGACCGAAAGTGCAAGATCGCGGAGGACTGGTGTGTCGCGGAGGACGGGGTGTGGGGATCAGGGGAGGGTGCGGAGGTGGGGGGCTACGGTGCGGGCGAAGGTGTTGTTGTTCGTGATGTCCCAGTTGATGGACCAGGTCATCGCGCCACGCAGGGCGGGGTAGGTGCGTGGGGGCGGAAGCTGCCGCAGTTGGTGGCCCGGGTCAGACAGTCGAGCGCGGCGTTTACCACGCTGGGCGGGACTATGCCGCCGCCGGCCGCCCCCGGACCGGCCGGCAGGCCGAGCCCGACCTGGTCGGGGCGCAGCCCCGCCTCCAACTGGATGCAGGCCAGCGCGACGATGAAGTTGACGGTCCCCTGGGCGTACGCGGAGTTGTTGTCGCAGCCGAGCATCGCACCGGAGTTGTAGAACTGGGTGTTCACCACGGTCAGGATGTCCTTGATGTCCAACGCCAGCTTGAAGTAGCTGCCCGCCGGGTTCTGCATGTCGATGGTCTGCGGCGCCATCGCGATGATCAGCCCACTGCCCACCTTGGCCCGCAGTGACCGCAGGGCCTGGGCCATGTAGGTCGGGTTCAACCCGTTCTCCAGGTCGATGTCGACCCCGTCGAAGCCGTAGCGCTGGATCAGGGCGTACACGCTGTCGGCGAAGGCCACCGCGGACGCCGAGCTGTCGACCACGACACGACCGGTCTCGCCACCCACCGAGATGATCACCTTCTTGCCGCGACTCTGGAGGGTCCGCACGTCGGCCGAGAAGTCGGCGTCGGTGTAACCGCCCAGCGAGGCGGACAGGCCGGGGTCGATGGCGAAGCCGACCGCGCCGGGGGCGCCGGTCGCGTCGGCGAAGGCGACCGCGACCAGGTCGTACTCGGTGGGCACGTCACGCAGCCGCAGCTCAACAGCGGGATTGTCGAAGTTGTGCCAGTAGCCGGTCAGGATGTGCTTCGGCAGCCCGGTGGTCGGCGGCGGGGTGGTGGGTGGCGGAGTCGTCGGCGGCGGAGTCGTTGGTGGCGGAGTCGTCGGCGGCGGCGTGGTGGGCGGCGGCGTGGTGGGCGTGGTGCCGCCCGCGCAGGTCGCACCGTTGAGCCGGCAGTTCGCCGGTACGCCGGAACCGCTGCCGAGGAAGCCGAAGGAGACCGAGGCACCCGGCGCGATGGCACCGTTCCAGGAGCGGTTGGTGAAGGTGTACCGCTGGCCGCTCGAGGTCAGCAGCGCGTCCCAGTAGGTGCCGACAGTGGTGCCCGCGGGCAGGTCGAAGGCGAGACTCCAGCCGTTGACAGTGGTGCTGCCACCGTTGCTGATCGTGTACTTCCCCTCCCAGCCGGAGCCCCAGTCGGACGTCTTGACGAAGCTCGCGGTGACTCCGGCGGCATAAGCGGCCGGCGCGAGCCCGACCGCACCGATCGCGGCGGCCAGCGCGCCGATCACCGACAGCACGAACGTTCTGGACCTTCTCATGTGCCCTCCAGCTCGGGATGCAGATCCATGGACGTCAACCTGGCGCCTATTATTAAGACTGTTAACTGTTTCTGTCCAGGGCTGGCCAGACCACTCAGGCGAGCCGGCGCGGCCCCCTGCCCGCCAGCGGCGACGCAGGGGGCCGTGCCGGAGGCCTCAGCGGCGGAAGTGGAACCAGTTGACGTTCACGAAGTCGTTGGGCTGGCCGCTGGTGAAGGTGAGGTAGACGGTGCGTCGTCCGGTCACACCGGAGACGTTGCCCGGCACCGAGCGCCAGCTCTGCCAGCCGCCGGTGTTGGCGATGGCGAAGCTGCCGATGGGCGCGCTTGTCGGGCTGTCCACCCGTACCTCCACCAGGCCGCTGACGCCGGACGCCGCGCCGGAGGCGACCCGGGCCACGAAGTCGCGTGGCCCGCCGGAGCCGAACTCGACGTTGTCGTAACGGACCCAGTCGCCGTTGCGCAGCGCCCCGATGTTCTGCCCGCCCTCGGCGCACGCCTCGACGATCACGCCGTTCTGGGCGTTGAAGGACTCGGCCTGGATGGTCGCGTACGCGTCCCGCGTCCCGCTCGGCGGCGGGGTGGTCGGCGGCGGCGTGCTGGGCGGCGGGGTACTGCCACCACCCCGGCTGTAGACGGCGACGTAGTCCACAACCATCGGCCGGCCGGGCACGGTGGCCGAGGTCGGCGTCGTGCTGCCCGCGACCCCGTTCGGGAAGGCACCACCCATCGCCACGTTCAGCAGCAGGAAGTAGCCGGCGTGGCTGGTCATCTGCGACCAGTACGGCTCACCGACCCGGGTCTGGCTCACCGTGTGGTAGAGCTGCCCGTCGACGTACCAGCGCAACTGCTGCGGACTGACCGAGGCGTCCCACTCGAACCGGTAGGTGTGGAACGCCGACTGGCAGGTGCTACCGGGGCAGGCCCGGGAGGCGCCGATGCCGTTGAACTCGTCGCACGGGCCGCCCGGGGCGACGCCGCAGTGCAGCACTCCCCAGACCGAGTTGAGCCCGTTGACGTTCTCCATCACGTCGAACTCGCCGATGCCCGGCCAGTTCTGGTAGTTGCCCCGGTACGGCGACCCGAGCGCCCAGAACGCCGGCCAGTAGCCGGACGCGGCGGCACCCGTGACGTTGGGCATCTGGAGCCGACCCTCGATGGCCAGCACGCCGCCGGCCGGGGCCTTGAAGTTGCTGCGGACGGTCTCGATGCGGGCCGAGGTCCAGCGGCCGGCACCGTCGCGCAGCGGGGTGATCCGCAGGTTGCCGGCGCCGTCGTGGCTGACGTTGGCGGTGCTGTTGGTGTACGTCTGGATCTCGCCGGTGCCCCAGTTGGGTGGTCCACCCGGGTAGCTGGTGCCGGTGTCGATGATCCAGTTGGCGGAGGACGGGAGGGTGCCGGCAGCGCCGGTGAAGTCGTCGCTCCACACCAGGCTCCAGCCCGACGGGGGTGGCGGTACGGCGGCGTCCGCGGTGGTGCTGAGCCCGGCCAGGACTGTGGTGACGGCGGTGAGGAGGGCCAACGCCAGCGGCAGCCGGCGTCGCGCAGGCGGGGCGGCGGGTGCCGCCGGAGCAGGTGTCATGACGTGCCTCTCTGAGGGGACGGGAGAGCGCTCTCTCACGAGTTGTACGTCCCCTTCAGGCAGTTGTCAATGTCGATCGATTCGGCCGGTCCGGCGCTCGGACACCACCCGCCGCGCCGGCCGGAGTTTCCCGATGCCACCACAGGGGGTAATTGCCGGCCGACCCGGTGCGGACGGACCGACCCGGGCAGGAGTGGACGGTGGTAGTGATGGTCAGGCAGGCGGCAACGGCCCCGAGTCCCACGGTCGAGGCAACGGACCTGCTCACCGTCGGTGTCGAGGAGGAGTTCCTGCTCGTCGACCCGGAGACCGGGGTCGCGGTGCCCGCTGTCGAGGAGGTGCTGGAGCAGATCCCCGCCGAGCTGCGCGGTCAGATCGAGCGGGAGTTCCAGACCAGTCAGATCGAGATCGGCAGCCCACCCGGCCTGGAACTCTCCTCGATCCGGCACTCCCTCGGCCTGCTCCGCTCCGCACTCGCCGACGCCGCCGAGCGGGCCGGCGCGCGGCTGCTCGCGATCGGCACCGGGCCGGTCGACGGGCCGGTGCCCCCGGTGGTCGACAAGCCCCGCTTCGACCGGATGCTCGCCCGGTACCGGCTGCTGGTGCCCGGGCCGGGCAACAACGGCATGCACGTCCACGTGGGAGTGCCGGACCCGGACACCGGCGTGCAGGTGCTCAACCACGTACGGCCGTGGCTGCCGATCCTGCACGCGGTCACCGCCAACTCCCCGTTCGCCCGGGGGAGGACACCGGGTACGCCAGTTGGCGGTCGATCGAGTGGGAACGCTGGCCCTCGGTCGCGCCGACGCCCTACCTGGTCAACCACGAGCACTACCAACGACTGATCCGTCAGCTGATCGGCAGCGGCGTGATGCTCGACGAGGGAATGCTCTACTGGTACGCCCGACTGTCGGCCAAGTACCCGACGGTGGAACTGCGCATCGGCGACGTCTGCCCGACCGTCGACGACGCGATCCTGATCGCCGCGCTGGTCCGGGGGCTGGTGGCGACCGCGCTCGACGACATCGCCGCGGGGCGGCCACCGCTGCCGACCGACCATCACCTGCTGGTTGGCGCGCACTGGCGGGCCGCCCACGACGGGCTGGAGGGGGAGGCGGTCGACCTGTCCAGCGGCGAGCTACGGCCGGCGTGGGACCTGCTGCACCAGCTCGTCGGGCGACTCGGGCCGGCCCTGGAACGACACGGCGACCTCGCCGAGGTGACAGGTCTGCTGGAGGGGCTGCGCCGGCACGGCAGCGGCGCGGCGCGGCAGCGTTCGGTGTACGCCAGGACCGGACGGATGGAGGATGTGGTGATGGACGTGGCCCGACAGACCCGGGGCGAGGACCCGGCCTGACGAAGGGGTGGTGCCGTGGCGGAACGGTTGATCGTCATCGGCGGGGATGCCGCCGGCATGTCGGCCGCCTCCCAGGCGCGTCGCCGCCGGGGCCCGGACGACCTGGAGATCGTGGCGTTCGAACGAGGACACTTCACCTCGTACTCGGCCTGCGGTATCCCGTACTGGATCAGCGGCCTGGTGACCGACCGGGAGCAACTGGTGACCCGGTCGCCCAAGACGCACCGCGAGGACTACGCCATCGACGTACGGCTCCGGCACGAGGTGGTCGGGATCGACCTGGTCCGGCGCGAGGTGGTCGCCCGCGACCTGGACGGCGGCAGCGAGGTCCGCGAGCCGTTCGACACCCTGATGTACGCCGCCGGGGCGGTGCCGAAGAAACCGGACTGGGCGCGCACCGACGCCGCCGGGGTGTTCGGGGTGCAGACCCTCGACGACGGTTCGGCGCTGCGCCGGTGGCTGGACGCCGATCCGCAGCCGCAGCGGGCGGTGGTGGTGGGCGGCGGCTACATCGGCGTCGAGATGGCCGAGGCGCTGGTCCGCCGTGGTCTGTCGGTCACCCTGGTCGAGCGCGGCGAGCAGCCGATGTCGACTGTCGACCCCGACATGGCCCGGCTGGTCACCGAGGCGATGCGTGGGCTGGGTGTGGACATCCGCACCGGCGTACGGGTCACCGGTCTCTCGGAGCGCGACGGCCGGGTCTGCGAGGTGGTCACCGACGACGGGCCGATCCCCGCCGACCTGGTGGTCCTCGGTCTCGGGGTACGTCCCAACACCGAGCTGGCCGCCGCCGCCGGCCTGCCGCTCGGGCCGACCGGCGGGATCCGGGTGGACCGCCGGATGCGGGTCTCCGGGGTGCCCGGAGTGTGGGCCGCCGGGGACTGTGTGGAGACCCTGCACAAGGTCAGCGGTATGCCTGTGCACGTGCCACTCGGCACGCACGCCAACAAGCAGGGCCGGGTCGCGGGGATCAACATCGGTGGCGGCTACGCCACCTTCGCGGGGGTGATCGGCACCGCCGTCACCAAGGTCTGCGACCTGGAGGTGGGACGCACCGGGCTCCGGGAGGGCGAAGCCTCGGCGGCCGGATTCGAGTTCGTCTCCGTGATCGCCGAGTCGACGAACCGCGCCGGCTACTACCCGGGTGCCCGCCAGATGACGGTGAAGCTGATCGCCGAGCGCCCGAGCGGGCGACTGCTCGGCGCCCAGATCGTCGGCTGGTCCGAGGCGGCGAAGCGGATCGACACCCTGGCCGTGGCGCTGTGGAACAAGATGACTGTGGACGACATGACCGCGCTCGACCTCGGCTACGCCCCGCCGTACGCCCCGGTCTGGGATCCGGTGCTGGTCGCCGCCCGTAAGGCGGTGGACGCGCTCGCCTCCTGAGCGTTCTTGTCGGTGGGGACGGTTAGCGTGAGCGTGCCGCGCCCGGTCAGGGCCGACGCCGACCCCTCGGAGGAATCCCCCATGTCGCAGGAGACGACCTACCTCGAACTGTCCGAAGTGGACGGTGCCGCGCACAAGTTCTACGAGGTGGTGGTCGACGACGCCACGATGACCGTGCGCTTCGGGCGGATCGGCGACCAGGGCCAGGTGAAGACCACAGGCTTCCCCGACAACGCACGGGCCCGGGCCGCCGCGGCGAAGAAGATCGGCGAGAAGGTCCGCAAGGGGTACGCCCCGGCGGTGCCCGGCGTACGCCAGAAGCGGGCCGTCTCCCGGCGGCAGATCGTCAGCACCCGTTCGACCGCCCGCACCGCACCGGTGCTCTGGCGGTACGAGTCCGGCGCGCCGGCCTTCGGCATCTTCGTCGACGGGCGCACCTGCATGGTGGGCAATGAGCGAGGTGTGATCACCACTCTCGACCACGACGCCCGGGTGCTGGACCAGGTCCGCCTGCCCGACGGGGTCAAGTGCATCGTGGCCGACAACGCCTGGATCTACGCCGGCTGCGACGACGGCAACGTCTACGACCTCTCCGGCAAGATCCCCCGGGTGGCGTACGCGATCGTGCCCGACATCGACATCTACTGGCTCGACATCCACGACGGGGTGCTGGGCGTCTCCGACGCCGACGGCGGGATCGCCGCCATCGACCACGAGGACGAGTTCCTCTGGCGGCGGGCCGGGCGTGGCCGGTCGGCCTGGATGGTGCGGTGCGACACCGACGCCGTCTACCACGGCGACTCGACGGGGGTGAGCGGCTACGACTGGCGCACCGGTCGGGAGCTGTGGCACACCCGCACCGGCTCGGTGCTCTTCGGCTGGCAGGAACGCGACGCCGTGTTCGCCGGCACCGCCACCCGCGAGGTGGTCCGGATCGGCAAGGACGGCGGCTCGGCGCTGCGCACCTACCGGGCCGACGCCCCGGTCTTCTCCTGCGCCACCGCCGAGGACGGCCGCTACGTCTTCGCCGGGGACAGCCAGTCGTCGATCTACTGCTTCGCCGCCGACGGCACCCGGCTGTGGAAGCTCGGCACCGGCTGCGGCTCGGCGTACTCCATGCAGTACCACGACCAGCGCCTCTACGTGGTGACCACAAGTGGTCACCTGGCCTGCATCGATGCCAGCGAGCCGGCGATCCGGGCGGCGGAGGCGGGCAGCGTGCCGGACGTGGTCGACGTCAAGGCCCCGGCCCGGCTGCCCGAACCGGCAGCGGTCACCCAGGTCGAGATCGTCGGCGACGCCGGTGACGGGGTGGTCGTCGAGTGTGTCGATCAGGGCGGTCGGCTGCGGGTGCACGTGCTCTCCGCCGGCTACCACCGGAACTGGTCGGTGCAGTTCCCCAAGGGCATCCGCGAACCGGGTGCCCGATACCTGGTCACCGAGGTCCGCGAGTCCGGCCGCGGCGGCTTCTACCGCGCCTACGGCGACATCCGCCGGCTCCGCTGATCCCCACCGCGCCCCCGCCCCCGATCGCGCCGCTGACCGAGCACCTGTCGCGGCCGGTCGGCGGGCGCCCGGGTTACGGCGGCCGGTCTGTGGTCCGGCGCCCGGGTTACGGCGGCCGGCCCGGTGGTCCGGCGCCGAGGTTACGGCGGCCGGTCTGGTGGTCCGGCGCCAAGTTCTTGGCGGCCGGTCTGGTGGTCGGCAGCCCGGGTTGTGGCGGCCGGTGGGGCTCGGCCACCATGAGCCGGTGACCGGCGTGCTGCGTATCCCCGACGGGTTGACCTGGCTGCACGGCATGCCGGGCGGCCCGGAATGGTTGGCCGAGTTGCCGGACCGGCTGGCCCGCTGCACCCGGCGCTGGTCGCTGCGGGTAGCGCCACCCTTCGGGTACGCCTGCACCTCGCTGGCGCTGCCGGCCGACCTGCCGGACGGCACCCGGGCGGTGCTCAAGTTGCAGTTCCCGGACGCGGAGAGCGAGCACGAGGCGATCGCGCTGCGCCGCTGGGACGGCAACGGCGCCATCAGGCTGCTCGACCACGACCCCGACCTGCGGGCGCTGCTGGTGGAGCGCTGTGACCCGGGCACACCGCTGCACGTGTTGCCGCTCGACGAGGCACTCGACGCCGTGGTGGCGCTGCTTCCCCGCCTCTGGGTGCCCTCGGCGACCGTGCCAGAGCGGCCGGACGACCCGATGGATCCGGCCGGTGCGGCGGATGCCGCTGCGGCCCCTGGCGGGGCGGCCGGGCGGGCCGGTGCGCCGTTCATGTCATTGTCGGAGGCGGCGGCCGGCTGGTCGGCCCGACTACCGGTCAAGTGGGAACGGGCTGGACGCCCGTATCCGCGCCGGCTGGTCGACACCGCACTCGACCTGCTGGCCGGGCTGGTCGGCAGCCAAGGTGAGCAGGTGCTTGTCAACCAGGACCTGCACGCCGGCAACGTGCTGCGCGCCGTACGCGAGCCGTGGCTGGTGATCGATCCGAAGCCGCTTGTCGGCGAACGCGAGTTCTCGGTCGTTCCGATGGTGCGCGGCACCGAGCTGGGCCACTCCCGGTCGGCCGTCCGTCGCCGCCTGCACCGGCTCAGCGCCGAACTGGGGCTGGACCGCGACCGGGTACGCGGCTGGACGATCGGCCAGACGATGGCCTGGAGCATCGACGGCGACCGGGTCTTCAGCGACCACGTCGAGGTGGTCCGCTGGCTCCTGGACTGAGGCGAGACGGCTGCGGCTGCGGCTGCGCACCGTTTCGCCTCGCCTCGACCGCGCTTGGCGGGGTCGACCTCAGCCCAACGACTGGCAGCTGGGGCACCAGTAGAGGTTGCGGGCGGTGATGGTGCCTCGGTTGACAGGTGTCTGGCACACGTGGCAGGGCTGGCCGGGGCGACGGTAGACGTAGACCTCTCCCCCGTGCCTGTCGACGCGGGCCGGGCGGCCCATCGCCTCGGGCAGGTGGGCGGCGCGGACGGTGTCGATCCGCCCGGTGGCGACCGCGAGCGTCATCAGTTCGACGAGATCGGTCCAGAGCATCTGCCAACCGGCCCGGGTCAGCTCCCGGCCGGGCAGCCTCGGCGACAGACCGGCGCGGAACAGCGCCTCGGTTACGAAGATCAAGCCGGTGCCGGCCACCACCGCCTGGTCCAGCAGCAGCGCCGCCAGCGGCGTCGCACTGCGCGAGATCCGGGCGTACGCCCGGTCCGGGTCGGCGTCGACGCGCAGGGGATCCGGACCGAGTCGGGCCCGCAGCGCCGCCACCTCCGGCGGAGTGAGCAGCTCACAGGCGGTCGGGCCACGCAGGTCGAGCCAGTGCCGGTCGCTGGTCAGTCGTAGGCGGATCTGTCCCACCGGCTCCGGCGGCTCACCGTCGCCGTCGGTGACCTTGCCGTAGAGGCCGAGGTGCACGTGCAGGGTCAGCTCACCGGCATGGTGGTGCAGCAGGTGCTTGCCGTACGCCTCGGTGCCATCGAGCACCGTCCCGGATATCCGGGCGGCACCGTCGGCGAAGCGGCCCTGAGGGCTGGCAGCGAGCACCTTGTCCCCGGCGAACAGCTCGGCGTGCCGGACCGCCAGGCGATGAATCGTGTGTCCCTCTGGCACGGCGCCAAGCGTAGCCAGCGGGCCGGTGAGCAGCGATCGGGCAGGCCCGCTACTCGACGGTAGGGGGATTGCTGCCGGTGTCTGGTTCAATTGCCGGTCGGGCCCCCGGCACGGCGGGCACCACGTCGACTCGATGGGGGCAGTGGGTCATGACGGTTGGGATGCGCCGTGCGGTGGTGGTCGGCAACAGCGACGGGATCGGGCTGGCGTTCACCCGCAGACTGCTCGCCGACGGCTGGCTGGTCACCGGGCTGTCCCGGCGGGACAACCCGATAATCGTCCCGACGTACAACCACCACACCGTCGACGTCACCGCGCCGGACTATCCCGACGTGCTGGCCAAGGCGATCGACGAACTCGGCGGGTTGGACCTGTGCGTCTACGCCGCCGGCATCGGGGAGCCCGTCGACCCGACCGACCTGGCCGCGCAGACCCGCACCTTCGAGGTCAACCTGATGGGCGCGGTACGCACCACTGCCGTGGTGGTGCCGAGGATGCTGACCGCCGGCGACGGGCACCTGATCGGGATCTCCAGCCTCGCCGACCGGCTGGTCTCCGGCGAGGCACCCGGTTACGCCGGCTCGAAGGCCGGGCTGTCGTCGTACCTGATGGGCCTGTCGGCGGCCCTGCGCCGGCACGGCGTGCACGTGACCACTGTGCGGTTCGGTTTCGTGGACACCAAGATGGCAAAGGGCTCCTCCCGGCCGTTCATGATCCCGGTCGAGCGGGCCGTGGAGATCCTCGTGCGCTGCGTCCGCAACCGACCCGTCCTGGTCTCCCGCCCCCGCCGCCTGGCCCTCCTAACCTCCGCCCTGGCCCCCCTAACCCGCCCCCGCTAAACCCCACCCCACCCACCCCACCCCTACCCCCCGCTCTCCCCACCCCTCACCTCCGCGATCTTGCAGTTGTGGTCGTCCATATGCCCTGTTGGCATGCATTTGTCGCGACCACAACTGCAAGATCGCGGGGAGAGCGGGGGTAGGGGTGGGGGTGAGCGGGGTGGGGTGGGTGTCGGGGGTGTGGGGGGTGGGTACCTGGTGGGTGTTGTGGCGTGGTTGGCGATACGGGGCTGATGCCGCCGTCCACGCATCGATCAGGAGGTGAACCTATGAGATTTCCTTCGCTGTCACGCCGGGGGGAACCGGCGCCGCCGGCAGATGACGAGGGCCGGGACGGGACGGTCGCCACCGACACCCGTACCGACGAGCGACCCGGCGTCGAGGGCAGCACGGACGGCAGCACCACCCGCCGTGCACCGACCGACGACAGCACCACCGACCGGGCCACCAGTCAGCGGGCCACCGGCCGAACCGCCACCGACCGGACCAGCGCCGACCAGACCACCGCCGGACGGGCCACCGGGCAGGTCGCCGCCGGCGGAACGGCCACCAACCGGACCGTTGGTACCGACCGGGCGGACCGTCAGCCCGATGCGAGGCGGAGCGCCGAGGCCCGAGCCGCCACGGCTCGCTCCACAGTCCTGGGCTCCCGCCGCGCCCGCGCCGCCGCCCCCGAGACCGTCGACGGCGACCGGACGACCGGCGTCGATCACGCCGTCGACGGCGACCGCGACCGGACCGTCGACGACCTCCACACCACCGACCGGGCCGGCGACGCGGACCGTGGCACCGGCCGGGAGCGGGGCATCGGCACCGGGGCCGGCGAGCGGAACGGCGTGGTCGACGCTGACCGGACCCCCGACGACGAGGCCAGCCGGGACGTGCCGCCGGCACCTGTCGGCCCGCGACCCCGAGCCAGTCTGCTGGCCACGCTCGGCCTGATCGTCGGCGTCGCCGGCGTCCTCTTCGTGCTCACCGGCACCCTCGCCGGGTACGGCATCGCCCTGGGCGCGGGTGGAGCCGTGCTCGCTGTGCTCGGGCTGATCGCGACCCGACGGCGGCACATCGCCGGCAAGTCCGACGCGCTGCTCGGCATCGCCTTCGGCCTCGGCGCGGTGGTGCTCGGCGTGCTGGCGATGACCGGCCAGTACGACTGGCCGAGCACCGACGGCGACCTGGTGGCCCGCTTCCGCGAGTGGCTTGATTCACAGTTTGTCGATCGCCTGTAGCGGGCACCTTTCGACCCGCCGGTGGTGCACCGGCACCGGTCGGTGCGGAACCGACCGTAGCCCGATCAGATCTGGTGGTTCACCAGCCGGGCGCACACGCTCGTCAGGGGCGGCGGTTCGCCGCCCCTGACGTGTGTCCGGGGCGGTTCGCCGCCCCTGACGTGTGTCCGGGCGGCGAACCGTGACCGAACATGCCGGCCCCGCCGATCAGGAACAGCCACCCAGCGAATCGGCCCGACCGAGTTCCCACGCAATGAAAGTCCGTTGGACGGGTGGTAAACGCAACGTTCTGCCGCTGAATGCAAAGGTTCGCGGTGGATCCTGCTCGTCGAACCCGCATACCGTTGAGCCACGGCGCCAGCCCGTGGGCCGACGGTGGCCGGGCGCGCCCGACGCTTGGAGCAGGACACATGACGATGGACGCCACCCGCCAGCGCTTCCTGATGTGCCGGCCGACGTACTTCGCCGTCGACTACGCGATCAACCCCTGGATGGACCCGACCGCCCCGGTCGACGTCGACCTCGCCGTCCGGCAGTGGGAGCGGCTGCGCCAGGTCTACCTGGACCTGGGGCACACCGTCGAGGAGATCACGCCGGTACCCGGCCTGCCCGACATGGTCTTCGCCGCCAACGGCGGCACCGTGATCGACGGCAGGGCGATGGCTGTGCAGTTCCGGGACCCGCAGCGCGCCGACGAGGCCCCCGCGTACCGCGCCTGGTTCGAGGCCGCCGGCTTCGAGATGTACGACCCGAAGCACGTCAACGAGGGTGAGGGCGACGTCCTGCTGGCCGGTGATCACCTGCTCGCCGGCACCGGTTTCCGCACCGCGCACGCCTCGCACGCCCAGCTCCAGGAGGTCTTCGGTTACCCGGTGATCACCATGCAACTTGTCGACCCGCGCTTCTACCACCTGGACACCGCGCTGACCGTGCTCGACGAGCGGACCGTGGCGTACCTGCCCGAGGCGTTCTCGCCCGGCAGTCGGGCCGTGCTGCGCCGGCTCTTCCCGGATGCCGTGCACGCCACCCTGGCCGACGCGGAGGTGCTCGGCCTCAACGCGGTGAGCGACGGCCGGCACGTGGTGCTGCCCGAGCAGGCCACCGGCCTGGCCGCCAAGCTGCGCGACCGGGGCTACCAGACGATCGGCGTCGACCTGTCCGAGCTGCGCAAGGCCGGCGGCGGGCCGAAGTGCTGCACGTTGCGACTCCGTCAGGGAAAGGCGAACCGATGATCGAGGACATGCTGCGGACCCCTGCCGCGGTGCAGGACGCGGAGCGCCACACCGCGCACAACTACCACCCGCTGCCGGTGGTGATCTCCTCGGCCGAGGGCGCCTGGGTGACCGACGTGGACGGCAGGCGCTACCTCGACTGCCTGGCCGGTTACTCGGCGCTGAACTTCGGCCACCGGCACCCGACGCTCATCGCCGCCGCACACGCCCAGCTCGACAAGCTGACGCTCACCAGCCGGGCCTTCATCCACGACCAGTTCGCCGACTTCTGCCGGGAGTTGGCGGCGCTGTGCGGCAAGGACCTGGTGCTGCCGATGAACACCGGGGCCGAGGCTGTCGAGACCGGCATCAAGGTGGCCCGCAAGTGGGGCTACCAGGTCAAGGGGGTACCGGCCGGCCAGGCCAACATCGTGGTCGCGGAGGGCAACTTCCACGGGCGTACGACCACGATCGTCAGCTTCTCCACGGACGAGGACGCCCGGGCGGACTTCGGGCCGTACACCCCGGGCTTCCGGGTCGTGCCCTACGGCGACCTGGCCGCGCTGGCCGAGGCGGTCGACGAGCACACGGTCGCCGTGCTGCTGGAGCCGATCCAGGGTGAGCAGGGCGTGGTGGTGCCGCCGGAGGGATACCTGCCGGGCGTACGGCGGCTGTGCACCGAGCGCGACGTGCTGTTCATCGCCGACGAGATCCAGTCCGGCCTGGGCCGCACCGGCACCACGTTCGCGTGCGAGCAGGAGGGCGTCGTGCCGGACATGTACCTGCTGGGCAAGGCGCTCGGCGGCGGCATCGTGCCGGTCTCCGCGGTGGCCGCCGACACCGACGTGCTCGGTGTCCTGCGGCCCGGGCAGCACGGTTCCACGTTCGGTGGCAACCCCCTCGCCTGCGCGGTGGCGACCGAGGTGGTCCGGCTGCTGGCCACCGGCGAGTTCCAGCGCCGTTCGGCCGAGCTGGGCGAGCGGCTGCACGCCGGCCTGCGCGGGCTGATCGGCAAGGGGCTGGTCGCGGTCCGCGGTCGGGGCCTCTGGGTCGGTCTGGACCTCGACCCGTCCCTGATGAGCGGCCGGGAAGCCTGCGAACGGCTGATGGAGCGGGGGGTACTGGCCAAGGACACGCACGGCTCGACCATCCGGCTGGCCCCGCCGCTGGTGATCACCGAGGAGGAGATCGACCACGCGGTGGCGCAGGTGGCCGCCGTGCTGGCCGGCTGAGCGGCCGTACCGAACCGGTGGGCGTCGGGACCACGGTCCCGGCGCCCACCGGCGTCAGCGGGGCAGGCGCATCGCCATTGTCGGCGCCTCGGACATCACCGAGTCCGGGTTGTACGGCGCTCCCGCCGGGAACTCGTTCGGGCGGCCGACCTGCACCCCCGGGTACAGCTCCACCATGTCACCGTTGCCGAGCACCCGGGACTGCTGCGGGGCCAGCGGGATCCGGTCCGTCTCCGCGAGGGAGCCGCCCGGGCGCACGCCGGAACCGTTGGTGCTGACATCGGTGGCCACGACGTCGCCGCCGCGCAGCTCCAGCCGCAGATGGTTACGGCTGATCCAGCGTCGCGCCTCGTCGTTGAGCCACTGACCGAGCATGACGCCGCCGGAGCCCTCCGGCGCCCGGCCGATCACCACCGGCTGCTCCTCGGTGAGCACGAAGCGACGGCGGATCAGGCCACCGACGCGTACCGCGAGAACCTCGCTGCGCGGCCGGGGACCGGCGTCCCGCAACCGCGCGCCGTGCCGGGGACAGGTGGGTACGCCGTTGCGCAGCGACGGTGGCGGCTGCCCGGTCGGCGCGCGGTCCACCAGGGCCAGGTCGGCGAAGGCGCCACCGCCGCCGGCACCGCCGAACAGGGTGCAGCCGGACTCCGGACAGCGCCATTCGCGGGACAGCAGCTTGGCACCGGCGGGTGCGGGCGGCCCGGCGACCGGTGTGTGGCCGCCGCCGACGTGAGCGATGAAGACCGGACCGCCGGCACCCGGCACCGGGGCCAGTACCCGGCCCGGCTGCTCCACAAGCCACGGGAACCGTCCCCGCAGGCCGTCAAAACGGACCCGGCTGAGCACCGGCAGGCCGAGCAGGTCGGCCACCTCAAGCATCCGGTCACCGGGGTTGTCGAGCACCTCCACCAGGCCGTCGTCGGCCCACCTGCGTACCACCATCCGCTCGTTGGAGGTGAGGTCGGCGTCGGAGAGCATCCCCCGGTGCACCACCGCGTAGACCGGGACGTTGTCCTCCTCCAGGCTGCGCGCCAGCGCGTCGATGACCATACCGAGGCGCAGTGAACTGGCCGGACGACCGCCGTCGAGGTCCTGATAGCGGATGATCTCCGCCAGGTCCAGCACCGCGCGGGCCAACTGCGGATCGGTGCAGACCCGCCCCTCGATGGCGTCCAACACCTTGCTGATCTCGAACCTCATCGGGCACCCTCCACGATCTCGTCGATCCGCCGGGCCAGCCGTAGGTCACGCTCGGTGACACCGCCGGCCGAGTGGGTCACGCAGCGGAAGGTCACCCTGCGCCACCGGATGTCGATGTCGGGGTGGTGGTCCAGTTCCTCGGCCGTCGCGGCCACCCGGTCCACCACCGTGATGGCGTCCGGGAAGCTGGCCAGCTCCACGGTTCGGGTGATCCCGGCGGGGTCCCCCGACCAGCCCGCCAGCCCACCCAGCTCGTTTCGCACCGCCTCGGCGGTGAGCACCTCTGCCATGGCCAGACCCTACCGGTGGCGGCCGGCCGCCCCTGATCGTGGCGGCCGGCCGACGCTCGGCTGGACGGGTACCCGTGGCAGGGGTCGCGGTCAGCCGAGTGGCCCGGGCAGCCGTCAGCTCATCCGGCCCACGGCGGATCGCAGCCGCAGCAGGTCGCGACGGCGGCGCTCGTAGGTGGTCGCCAGGCCGATCAGCGCGAGCCCGGCGACGGCCAGGAAGGCCCACCTGGGCAGCAGGTCCCAACCGCGCACCAGCTCGTACAGGGCGAGCAGGGCCAACGTGTTCCCGCCGAGCACCACGGGTGCCTGCCAGCGGCGGACCGCGCCGAGCAGCGTCACGACGAGAGCGGCGGCGCCGAGCAGCAGCCGCCGCACGGGCTGCGGGTCGGTGCCGAACAGCACAGCGGTCAGGCTGGGCAGCAGCACGGCGGCCAGGCCAGGACCGAGCGCCAGCCAACTGTTCAGCCCTGGCCGGGTCCGCAGCGCCACCGTGCCAGCGGCGAGCGCCACCGCCGCCAGCGGCACGGTGTACGCCTCCAGCACGCTCACTCCGCCGGCCACCAGGAGCAGCCAGACGGCCAGCAGTTCGCTGCCACCGCCGATGCCGGCGAAGACCCAGCGCCGCCCGAGCGACTCGTCCCGACGCAACAGCCGGACACCCATCGCGACGCCCCACAGCACGCAGATCGTCGCGGCGTGCCGGAGTGCGCCCAGGGTGAGCAGCAGCGCGAGCAACGCGACCACCTGTGCGGCGGCGTCCAGCACCCGGCCCAGCAGCACCGCTGGAGCGCCGCTCCGGTACGACTCGGGAGCCGCCAGGGTGGATCCCGCCGGCACCGCGACCGGCTGTGGCACCGCGGCCGGCTGTGGCACCGCGGCCGGCAGACTCCCCCGGCCCGGCAGCATCGCGGCGAGCAGCAGGGTGAGCGCGGCGACGCCGAGCACCGCGAACGCCGCCACCCGGGGCGGCTGCCCACCGGCCAGCGGTGCGGTGACCGCGAATCCGGTCGCCGCCGCCACCGCGACCAGCCAGCCGGACACGCGTACCGCTAGGTCACGGGCACCCACTCCGACGACAGTCGCCGCCACCGCCACCAGGCCCAGCCCGGCCAGCGTCGCGGCCTCGGTGGCCTGAAGGTTGAGCAGTCCGGCCACCGCCAGCACGAAACCGACGGGCACCGCCGCCCGGACGAAGGAACCGGCCAGCGGCCACAGCGCGACAGCGAGCAGCAGTGCCACACCGCCCAGGAGTGCCGCCGCCGGTACCACCGGCCAGGGCACGGCGGCGGCGACCAGCAGCACCGGGCCGGCGGCGGCCACGAAGGGCAGCGCCAACCCGGCGACCCGCCAGCCAGCGGCCCGGCCACCGGCGGGAACAGCAGCACCGGGCTCGCCGCCACCCTCGTCAGCGGATCGTTGTCGCGCGGAGTCGGTGCGGGACGCCGGCCAGGCCGCCAGGGCCGCCGCCACCGCCAGCAGTACCAGCGCCAGGCCGACCGGCAGCGCGTCCGGTGCCGACCGGGTAGCCGGGACGCCGGACCAGAGCGCGGGCGGCGGACCGTACGGCGTCAGTAGCGCGCTCACCACCATCGGCACGGCCGCCAGCACCGCCACCACGGCCAGGCCCAGCCCGGCCACCGGCAGCAGCCCCACCGGTCGGGCCCGGAATCCAGCGAGCGCGACAAGCGAGGCCGCCACCGAGGCGTACACCGCCACCCGCTCGGCGCCCGGCACGACCAGGGGCGACAAGCCGGTCAGCACCCCCACCACGGCGAGCCCGGTCGCGGCGTACCCGGCCAGTTCGGGCCAGGATCGACGCAGCGCGAGCAGCGCCACCGCCGGCAGCGCGACGGCGGCCAGCGCGCCCCGGGCCTGCCACCAGGGCGGGGCACCGACGCCGATCAGCGCGACCGCCGTCCCCGCCGGCACCACGAGCACCGCGGCGGCCAGACCGGACCCGGCCACGGCCCGCCGCACCGGATCGCCGTATCGGCCGGCGACCGCCACGCCGAGGCCGACGGCCAGGATCACCACGCAGGCGGCACCGGCACCGATCGGGTCCGCCAGCCCGACCAACAGCCCGTGCCCGAGCAACGCCGCACCGGCCGACGTCGCGGCAAGCACCGTCACGGTGGGCAACGTCGGACGAAGCACCGCCACGACCAGCAGCACCGCCCCGACCGCGAGGTCGATAGCGACCACCGCCGGCCACGACGCGGCCCAGGCCACCGGCGCGGCGAACGCGATCGCGGCGAGACCGACCGCCAGCACCGCCGGCCGCACCGCCCGAGGCAGCAGCAACGCCACCGCCGCCGAGGTCAGCGCCACCGCCACCGGCAGTTGCCAACCCCACGCGAACACCGGACCCGCCGTGGCCCCCTGCCACGGCGGCAACGACCGGACCACGGCGGCTCCGGCCAGCACCAGCCCCGCCACCGCCGCCAGCAGCCCTCCGCCGCCGGCCACCAGCAACGCCCCCACCCGGGGACCGGCCCGCCAGCTGCGCGGCAGCAGCCGTATCGCGCCGGCCAGCAACGCCGCGACAAGCGCGGCCACCACCAGCCACACCGATGCGCGCAGTTCCACCACCGGACGGACGATCGCACCGGCCAGCACCGGCACCAGCGCGCCGCCCGCCAGCGTCCGGGCCGGCTCGCCGCCGGCCAGCAACGCCGCGCCGAGCGCGGTAAGCGCCACCAGCAGCATCGGCACGCCGGCCACCAGCGGTACGCCGCCCGCCCGGCCGACGAGCAGCGGCACCAACGCGCAGCCGGCGGCGAGCAGCAGCCAGCCGGCGAAGCCGGTCCAGGCCAGCGCGCCACCGGCCAGCCGCAGCGCCGGTGTCGTCGCGACCCCCTCGTTCGCGACGGCACCGGCGCGTCGCCGCAGGACGGCGACCACCGCCAGGTCGACGAGCGCCACCCCGACGAAGACCACCGCCCAGCCGGCCGGTTCCGGGCGGGCCTCGGCCGCGAGCAACGGCAGTACCGGCTGGACGACGAGCATCGCGGCGAACCACGGCACGGCCAGTCGACTGAGTCGGGCGTAGCCCAGGGCCACCGCCGCCCCGACCGCCGCGACCAGCGCGGCGTACCGGCTGCCCGGCCAGGCGGTCACCCCGAACAGGTCGACAGACCAGGCGGCGTAACCGTCGAGCAGTACCAGCAGCAGCCCGACGGCGGCGAAGGTCTCGGCGGTGCCGCGCAGCCCCCGCCAGCGGGCGACCAGCGGCACGGCCAGCAGCAGCGCGGTGAACGCCAGCAGGATCACCGCACGGCCAGCGACCCCGACCGACGCCCAGGCCACCGCCGTGAAGACCGTCGCCGCCGTGCCGAGCAGCAGTCCACCCAGGACGAACAGCAGACCCTGCACGGTCCGCGTCGAGGCTTCCGCACCACCCGGGCGAACCAGCGCGGAACCGGGCCGCCCGCCGGGAGCCGGCACGGGTGCGGCCGGCACCGGAGCGGGTCCCGGGAGTCCGCCGACGGCCGGCGGCGGGCGGTGGCCAGGTGCCGCGGCGGACACCGGGAACTCGGCCCGGACCGCGGCGGCCAGTTCCGCCCGCCGTCGCCGCACCGCGTCGAGCCGCCCGGCCAGCCCCTCGTACGCCTGACGGGCCCGCTGCACCTCACCGCCCAGCACGTCGATCTCCCGGTCGAGCCGGATCACCTCGGCGGCAGCCGAATGCGGCGGCCGGCCGCAGCCGGTGCAACCGGAGTCGA
Source organism: Verrucosispora sp. CNZ293 (assembly GCF_002754655.1). Taxonomy (NCBI): domain Bacteria; kingdom Bacillati; phylum Actinomycetota; class Actinomycetes; order Micromonosporales; family Micromonosporaceae; genus Micromonospora; species Verrucosispora sp. CNZ293. The sequence goes on along the minus strand of NZ_PEFR01000001.1, from coordinate 5,872,774 downwards.
GATTTGCCGACGAACCGCAGGCCGGGCAGGGGTAGGCGTTGTCCACGCCGTCATCCTCGACCGCCGGGTACCCCCGACGCCAGAGTGCGCGTACTCAGGAGCGGGTGTGCTCGAAAACCCAGGCGGCGTAGCCCGGATGACCGCAGTCCACCCTGCTGACCAGGATCTCCGGCACCTCGTAGGGATGGCTGGCCCGCAACTGCTCGACCAACGCGTCGACCCGGTCCGGTGCCGTCTTGAACTGCACCGACCACTCGGTGCTGGTCTCCACGCTCGACTGCCACCAGTATGTGCTGTCCACCTGACCGCCGACCTGCGCGCAGGCCGCCAGCCGCCCGGCCACCGCTGCGGCGGCCAGCAGATCGGCGACCGACCGCGCGTCGACCACCGTCGTCACCACGCTGATCTGCTCCACAGGCGCACCCTACGTCGCGTCGTCGTGATTGGTCGCGATCCACTCGTCTATCCGACTCCACCATTCGTAGAGCCAGTCGATGCGCTGCTTACGGTCGGTCGGGACCTCCTCCGGCGGCACCGACCAGAACCGCATCACCAGCCGCTTGTCCATCGGCAGCTCACGCCACACGTCGTTGACGGTGAGCATCCGGTCCAGACCGGTGTGGGCCACGAAGATCACTCCGGCGTCGGGTGCCGCGTCCAGCGCCGCCAGCAGCCCGCCCGGCTGCGGGGCGAGCACGTGCCGCATCGCCTCCGCCCGCAGCGCCATCCGCTCGTGTCCCCGATCACGCAACCGCGCGATGGCCCGCAGCCGGCGTTTCGGGGTGAAGTTGCTGCCCTCGGGGAAGATGACGAAAGCGTCGTCCTCGTCCAGCCCGGTGGCCAGATGCCCGACCTGCTCGGTAAGCGAGCCCCGGCCGTCGTGCCCCGGCGCGATGAACCGGCTCGGCAGCCGGTTGAGCAGTATGTCGATCGCCGGATCCCATTGGAGGGTGTCCTTGAGGACGATCCGTGGCTCGCGGCGGAACCAGTTCACCAGGGCGTGGATCAGGATGAACGAGTCACCCGGACCGGCGTGCCGGCACAGCACCAGTTCCGGCCGGCCCGGCAGTGCGGTGTCCGGGTCGGTGCCGACCACGTCGATGCTCAACCGCAGCGTCCACCGGGCCTGCCAGAACAACACCCGCAGGAACCAGCCGGCCAGCACGTAGTGAGCCCGCTGGAAGGCCGGTGAGCGTACCCGCCAGCCGAATCCGGAGCCGACCCAGAGCACGAAGAGGCAGAGCAGCGCCGCCGCGTCCCACACCAGGTAGAAGCAGCCGATCCAGAGCAACCGCAACGGACGCAGGTGCCCGGGGACGAACGGGGACGCGGCGAGCGCCAGCAGGACCCACAACGGCACCGTGGTGACCAACAGGATCGCCAGCAGCACCACGCCTGGTGCCAGCAGCAGTCGGCGCAGCCAACGCGGCGGTAACGGCATCAGCGGTCCAGGTTGGCCAAATAGTGCCGGGAGGCCGAGTACGCCCGGCTGATCCGCCGGCCCACCGCCGCCATGTCCCGGTACGCCCACGGGGTGTCGTCACGCGGCTCCAGCCCACCGGTCGGCAGCACGTGCACCTCGACCCCGTCGGGCAGGGCGGCCATCTCCCTGGCGAACCGGTGCCGGCGGGCGATCTCGAAGGCGACCTGGGCGATCTCCCAGGGCCGCCGTGGCGGTGCCAGCGCCCGCTCGATCCGGCCCACCTGGAGTACGAAGATCCGGCCGGCGCCGGCCGCGACCGCCTCGCCGATCGGGATGGAGTTGACGATCCCGCCGTCCACGTAGTGCTGGTCGCCGATGCGGGCCGGCGGCAGCAGCCCCGGCACCGAGGCGGACGCCAGGACTGCCGGCACCACCGGCCCGCTGACGAACCAGTGCTCGGCGGCGCGCTCGATGTTCGCCGCGCAGCAGCGGAACGGAATCGTCAGGTCGGCGAAGGTGGTCTCGGCACCGAGTTCGTTCTCCAACAGCTTGCGCAACGGCCGGGGCGAGTGCAGATGGGTACGGGCGGCGAAACGCCGCAGTTGCCGGGCGACCGAGTCGCCGTACACCTCACTGGCTTCCGGGGAGGCCCAGAGCCGGACCAACCGGTCGGTCACCGCCTCGGACGGGTCGGCGGCCACCAGGGCGCCGTTGACCGCGCCGATCGACGTGCCGAGCACCAGGTCCGGCCGGATCCCGGCCCGGAACAGGGCCCGCAACATGCCCACCTCGACCGCGCCCAGGACTCCCCCGCCGCCGAGCACGAAAGCCACAGGTCCCCGCGCCATGCCGTTCATCCTGGCACGGCCGGGCACCGACGGGCCCACCCGTACGCCCCGGCGCGACGCCGAGCGCCCACCCGACGCGACACCCACCGCTCCGGAGGCACCCGTCGCATCGAGGGCCGTTGACAGTGGGGCAACATTCGCGCAACCTGATACCGCTCCCACCTACGAGGCAGGTGCGATCCGTGAAGCCAGCACTGCAGCCCGGCCGGTTGCTGGCCACCAGATACCGGCTGATCGACCAGATCGGTTCCGGCGGCATGTCGGTGATCTGGCGGGCCCACGACGAGGTACTCGACCGGGTGGTCGCACTGAAGGTGCTCGCCCCGTCACTGGCCGCCGACGCCAGGTTCCGCGACATGGTCCGGGAGGAGGCCCGAGCCGCCGCCCAGCTGGTCCACCCGAACGTCACCTCGGTGCACGACTACGGCGAGACGGTGTCGCCGGACGGCGCCATCACCTCCTTCGTGGTGATGGAACTGCTCTCCGGGGAGGAACTGGAGTTCCGGCTCACCGAGGGCCCGCTGCCGTGGCCGCAGGCGGTGGAGATCGGCGCACAGGTCGCCGACGCGCTGGCCGCCGCCCACCGACTCGGCATCGTGCACCGCGACATCACCACGGCCAACGTGATGATGACGCAGGTCGGCGCGAAGGTGCTCGACTTCGGCATCGCCACCCGGATCGGCGCCCCCGACGACGATGAGGACGGTGCCACCTTCGGCACTCCCGCGTACGTGGCACCGGAACGGCTCGACGGCGCTCCGGCCCAACCCGCGACCGACGTCTACTCGCTCGGCGTCCTGCTGCACGAGACCCTGACCGGGCGGGTGCCGTATCCGGCGGACACCTGGGACGAACTCACCGTCGCGCTCGCCGACGGGCCACCGCCGTCGCTGGCCGAGGTGCCGGGGCTGCCGACGACGGTGGCCGAGATCTGCCTGCGCTGCCTGTCGCGGGATCCTGCCGACCGCCCCACGGCCCGGCAGGTGGCCACCGTGCTGCGCGACCAGATGCTGCCCGCCGATCCGCAGGCCAACACGATGCTCGCTCCCACCGTCACCCTGCCCTCGGTGGGACGGGCCGACGCGGCCCCGGTCCCCGCCTGGGTGCCACCGCCCGCCGGCCCCACGGCCTTCCAGCCCGCCCTCACCGGGGTCGTCTCCGGCGCGGCGGCGGGCATCCCGGCCGCCACCGGCGTCGCTGACCACACCGGCAGGCACCCGGACGGGAGCGACGCCGGGACCGGTACCGGAGTGGAGGCCGGGCCCGCACCGGTCTCCACTGCCGACCCGGGGCGGGGACGACGGCTGCCGCGCCCGGCACCCGTCACCGGTGCCGACCCCCGGCGGCTACGTCGCCCGCTGCTCGTTACGGCGGCTCTGGCCACGCTCATCGCCGCGGCGCTGGCGGTGCCGGCACTGCTGAAGGAGGACGACGACGGGCCGCCCGCCGTCCTGCCCACGACCGGACCGACCGCGTCACCCGACCCGGTCCTGCCGGAGGCCACCGCCAGCGCCTCGCCGACCGCCGTGCCGTCCACCCAGCCGACGCCGTCGGCGACATCTGGCGCACCGAACCCGCCGGCGGGTGGCGACAGCCTCGTCGAGGCCGCGAACCGCTTGGACCAGGTGATCGGTGCCGGTCTCGCCGACGGGGGCATCCGCGAGGACGTCGGCCTCGACCTGCGCAACGAGCTGCGCAACCTCACCCGGGCGGTGACCGGCGGCGAGGGCGAGCTGGGGCCGGGGGTCGCCCGACTCCGGGAGAAGGTCTCCACCCGGCTGCGCGAGAACGGGTTGAGTCAGGCGTACGCACAGCAGTTGGATGCGGCGATCACCGCGCTCGGCGCCGCGCAGGTGTGAGCGGCACGTCCCGTCACGCCGGAGTGACAGGCGCCGGCTCGCGCACCGCGCCACGCGGGGTCGCGGCGGCGAGGAAGCGGCGGTACACCTCCTCGTAGCCGACGGCCATCCGTTCGGTGGAGAAGGTCCGGGCCACGTGTGCCACACAGTCCCTCGGGTCGAGGTCGGCGGCCCGCCGCAGCGCCGCCGGCAACTCGTCCGGCTGCTGACAGATCAACCCGCTCACCCCGGGGCGGACAAGTTCCGGCACCGCTCCCCGGTTCAGCGCCACCACTGGTGTGCCGGTCGCCATCGCCTCCAGCATCACGATGCCGAACGGCTCCTCCCACTGGATCGGCATGATCAGGCAGCGCGCCTCGACCAGCAGGCGCAGCACGGCCTTCCGGTCGGCGTCGAGCACCACCGTGACGTCCGGCCCGAGCATCGGCCGGATCACCTCGTCGTAGTAGCGCCGCTCGGCGGGCTCGTTGCACTTGCCGGCCAGCACCAGCGGCAGACCGGCCGCCCGGCAGGCGCGGATGGCCAACTCCGGCCCTTTGTCCGGGCTGAACCGGGCGAGCCACAGCACCGGGCCGTTACTGGGGACGTCCTTGCGCGGGAAGTCGTCCAGGCTCATCGCGTTGTGTACCGTGCCCACCCAGGGCAGGTGCGGATTCAACGCCCGTTGGGTGTGTGAGATCGCCACCAGGCCGACCCCACGGTCGGTGTCGCTGAGCACCGTCCCGTACTCGCCCACCGGATTGCCGTGCACTGTCGCCACAGTGGGTACCTCCCGCCGGCCGGCCACCAGCGGACCTATCGTGCTGTGGTCGTGCACGATGTCGAAGTCGGCGGGACTGAGCAGATGGTTGACCCGGGCCAGGTGAGCCAGCTCGGGCAGCGCCTCGCCGAGGCGGTCGAACTGCAACTCGTCGAGGGTGGCGAGGAAGTCGGCGGCGGTGCCGTGGGCCGCACCGGCACCCATCAGGGTCACCGCGTGACCCCGGGCGATCAGGGCGTCGACCAGACCGGCCACCACCTGTTCCAGGCCGCCGTAGCCCGGCGGCGGCACCGACAGCCAGGGCGGCACCACCATCGCGATCCGCAACCGGTGCTCACGCGCAAGGTTGTCGGCCACGTACCCTCCCTGTCGCGGTCCGGAGGCGTCGACGATGATCGGCGCCAGCCTGGAATCGAGCGTCTTCCCGGTCCCGGCCCGGACAAACGGGCGTGGGGTCGCCGGTTCAGCCGCCCACCAGCAGTTGGTCCCGTACCATGCAGACGCCTTCGGCCGACCACGCGATCCGTTCCGCCTGATCGCGCTCCCACCAGGAACGCACCACCCCGCTCAGCGTCACCGTGTCGCCGCGCACCTGGACGACCACCCGTTCGGTGCCGATGCCCCGCATCAGGGCACGTTGCACGTCGGTGCGGATCCGGTCGACGTCGACCGGGGCGGCGGGCCGCACCTCGACCAGGTTGGTGACGCCGCGTACGCCCCGCAGCCGGCGCAGTTCCCGCTCGGCGGTACGCCGTTGCCAACCGAACTCCACGGCGCCGCGCAGCATCATCCAGCCGTCGGAGACGGTGAGGTCCAGTCGCTCGGCCGGTACGAAACTGTTCCACTCCAGCGCTCGGCTGGCCGCGATCGCCAGGTCGCCGTCGGTGACGTCGACAGGTCCGGTGGGGCGTACCTCGATGTCGTCGGCGACCGCCCGCACCCCACGTACCCGTTGTGCGCCGCGCACCGCCGCCCACCTGTCTGCGGCGCTGTCCACGCCGCCGGTGAGCGTCACCACGCCGTCGCGCACGCTCACCCCGATGTCGGTCGAACGCACCTGCGCGTCCCAGGCGAGTTCGTCGAGCACATCGCGCTGGATCCGGTCATCGTTCCGGGTCGCCGTCGTCGTGGTCATTGGCCCCCCCGTCCGCCTCCACAGGTCTTCTCGGCCGAGGCTGCCGGGCAGCGGGGTGAGCCCGGTTCACCCGGTCCGGGTGAACCCCCGCAAAGAGGAAGGGCGGCGGGTGTCGCGGCCAACCCCCTTGGCCGCGCCACCCGCCGCCCCGGAGGGAGGAAGCAGGTCTGTCCGTCAGGACGCTTCGGCGAGCGTCACGGTTGCCGTCGCCTCGGTGCCGTTTCGCTGGTACGTCACCTCGACCTGGTCACCGACCTTGCCGGCCTGGACGGCGGCCACCAGGTCGTTGGAGTCGTTGATCGCCTTGTCCCCGAACCGGGTGATCACGTCACCCTGTTGCAGCCCGGCCCGCTCGGCCGCGCTGCCCGGGTTCACCGCGCCGATCAGCGCACCGCCGTCGGGAGCGGCGTTCACGCTGACGCCCAGCGACGGATGGCTGACCTTCTCGCCCCGCTGGAGCTTCTCGGCGACGTCCTTGGCCTTGTTGCTCGGGATGGCGAAGCCCACCCCGATGTTGCCGGTGCTGCCCTGCCCGGCGGTGGCGATCGCGGTGTTGATGCCGATCACCTCACCCCGGGTGTTGACGAGTGCGCCACCCGAGTTGCCCGGGTTGATCGGGGCGTCGGTCTGCAACAGCCCCGAGATCGAGCTGACCGCCTGGCCGGGGAGTTGCTGACCGCCACCGGCCTGGATGGTGCGGTCCCGGGCGCTGAGGATCCCCGCGGTGACCGAGCCCTGCAGGCCGAGTGGACTGCCAAGCGCGAGCACCTGGTCGCCGACCTGCATCGCGTCGCTGTCGCCGAGGGTGGCGGGCTGAAGGTCGGTCAACCCGTTCGCCTTCAGCACCGCGAGGTCGGTCTTCGGGTCCGTCCCCACCACCTCGGCCTGGGTGTTGGTGCCATCCGCGAAGAAGACCCGGACCGTGTCAGCGCCCCCGGCGATCACGTGGTTGTTCGTCAGCACGTAGCCGTCGGCACTGAGCACCACGCCGGAGCCCTCGCCGCTGCCGGTGCTGATGGACACGACGCTGTCCTGCACCGACGCGGCGATGCGCGGCAGGTCGGCGCCGTCGATCACGGGCGCGGCGCTGTAGGTGCGGGTGATCCCGCCGCCGTCGCTCAGCGCGAGGGCGAGGGCCCCACCGGCGACCCCGCTGCCGAGCATCAGGGCGAACACCGCCACGCCGGCGCCGGCCAGCTTGGCGATCCGGCCGGGGCGGGGCCCGTTGGACGGGGTGGGTGCCCACGGGGCCGGCTGACCCGGGTAGCCGCTCGACACTCCGGGTGGCTGCCCCGGATACCCCGGCTGCTGCCCGGCACCGGGCCCGGTCGGCTGCCCGCCGCTCCAGGCAGGCTGGCCGGGATACCAGGGATTGCTTGGGTAGCGGGTACCCGGCTGGTACGGGTGCTGGTAATGCTGCTGGTGCTGGTGAGTGCCGGCCGGCGCCCAGGTGGGCTGACCGGAGACCGGCTGCGTCGCCACCGGCGAGCCGACGCCGTCGCCCGGCTGGCTCGGCGCGGCGTCCGGGCCGACCGACGACGGGTCGACGGCCCGCACCGGTACGGTCGGCGCCTCGACCGTCGGGTCGGCGTCGGGACGGGCTGCGGACGGGGAGTCGGACCGCGCGTACTCGGCGCGGGACAGCTCGGGTTGCGACGGCTCGGCGTCGGTGGGGGCCGGCCGGCGCGGGTCGGACTCGTACTCGGTCATGCCCCTACCTTCTCCCATCGCTCTGCGTCCCGCCTTGGGCTGAACTGAGGATTGGCTGAAAATCACTAGTTGTCGATGTCGGTGGCCGGTGCGAGCGGCAGCCGTACCCGGAAGGTGGCACCACCGCCCGGCGTCTCGGTCACCTCGACGGTGCCCTGGTGCACGGTCACCAACGCGGCGACGATGGCCAGGCCCAGACCGGTGCCGGTGTTGCCGTCGGTCCTGCGGGTACGCGAGGCGTCCACCCGGTAGAAGCGCTCGAAGACCCGTTCCGCCTGCTCGGCGGTGAGTCCCGGCCCGGTGTCGGCCACCTCGATCACCGCCAGGTTCCCGGGCTCGGCGCGCAGCCGCAGCGTCACGGCCGCACCGGGCGGGGTGTGCCGCAGCGCGTTTGTCATCAGGTTGCCGATCACCTGCCGCAGGCGGGCGTCGTCGCCGCGTACCACGAGCGGACCGGAGCCGGGCTCGATCTCCAGTTCGATCCGACGGTCCGGCGCCATCGCGCGGGCTGCCGCCACGGAGTCCGCCGCCAGCACCGGCAGTTCCACCGGAGCCAGCGAGAGCGGCCGTTCGCGGTCCAGCCGGGCCAGCAGCAGCAGGTCCTCCACCAGCAGTCCCATCCGGGCCGCCTCGTCCTCGATCCGGCGGAGCAGGTCCGAGGTCTGCTCGGGGGCCCGGGCCGCACCCTGGCGGTACAGCTCGGCGAAGCCGCGGATGGTGGTCAGCGGGGTACGCAGTTCGTGCGAGGCGTCCGCCACGAACTGCCGCATCCGCTCCTCGGAGCGGCGGGCCCGGGCCTCGGAGGCACGGGCCCCCTCGGCGGCGTCCCGGGCCGCGGACTCCGACGCCGCCCGGGCGGTGAAGGCCATCTCGATCTGACTGAGCATCGCGTTCAGGGCCCGGGACAACCGGCCCAGTTCCGAGGTCGGGCAGGGTTGGCCGTCCTCCGGGTCGGGCACCCGGCGGCTGAGATCACCACCGGCGATGGCGGCGGCGGTACGTTCGATCTCCACAAGCGGCTTGAGGCTGGTCCGGACGATCGCCGCGCCGATCGAGGCGAGCAGCACCAGCACCGCTCCACCGACGAGCAGGTCGATCCAGATGAGCCGCTTCACCGCCTGCTCCACGTCGGTGAGGTGCTGCCCGATCGCCGCCCACTGCCCGTTGGGAAGCTCGGTGTAGAGCATCCGCCAGCGCACGTCGGTGCCGCGCGCGTGGGTATAGAACGGTTTCCCGGCCAGTTGCTGGAAGCCGGCGGCGTCCTGGGGCCAGGGCGGCAGGTCGGCGACGTCGAACCGGCGTTCGTCGAACCCGTAGGCCGAGACCAGCCCGCTGCTGCGGCTGGTCACCACCACCACGTAGTCGGTGGGGATGACCGAGTCGGGCGGGATGTAGACCTCCGCCCAGGGCTTGTTCGCCAGGTCGCTCTCGATGGTATCGACAGCGCTGGTCAGCTCCCCGTCCACCTGGTCGACCAGGTAGCTGCGGAGAAAGATCGTGGTCAGTGAGGCGATCACCAGCAGCGCAGCGGCGACCAGGGTCAGCACGGCCGCGACCAGCTTGACCCGCAGCGGTACCGCGCGGAGCCGGTACTTGACCTGCTGTACCGCGTTCACGCCGCCGGCTTGCGCAGGACGTACCCGACGCCACGCAGGGTGTGGATCAGCCGGGGATCGGTGGTGTCGACCTTGCGGCGCAGGTACGAGATGTACGACTCGACGATGTTGTCGTCGCCCCGGAAGTCGTAGTTCCAGACGTGGTCGAGGATCTGCGCCTTGGACAGCACCCGGTTGGCGTTGAGCATCAGGTACCGCAGCAGTTTGAACTCGGTGGGCGAGAGCTGCACCCGCTGGCCGGCCCGATAGACCTCGTGGGTCTCCTCGTCCAGTTCCAGATCGGCGAAGGTGAGCCGGGCGGGCGCCTGCTCGCCGGTGCTGGTACGGCGCAGCACCGCCCGGATCCGGGCGGTCAGCTCCTCCAGGCTGAACGGTTTGGTCACGTAGTCGTCCCCGCCCAGGGTGAGCCCGCGGATCTTGTCGTCGGTGGCGTCCCGGGCGGTGAGAAAGACCACAGGCGTACGGGTGCCGCCCTCGCGCATCATCCGGATCACCTCGAAGCCGTCGAGGTCCGGCAGCATCACGTCGAGGACCACGAGGTCGGGGCGATGGTCACGGGCCGCGCTCAGCGCGGCGCTGCCGCTGGTGGCGGTGGCCACGTCGAATCCCGCGAAGCGCAGGCTCGCGGAGAGCAGTTCGAGAATGTTGGGGTCATCCTCGACGACGAGCAGTCGCGCCTCGGTCTGGGTAGCGGCCATGCCGCCCATCATCCGCGCAGACACTGCGCCCGCGCTGGGCGGATCCTGGAAAAAGCCTGTGAGCGGGATCGGTCAGGCGGCCAGCGGCAGCTCCCGCTCCCCGGTCGACGGATCCCCCGGTGACGTCGCCGCCGGGGGCCGGGTCGCCGCCGGAAGCACGATCGGGCCGGCGTCGGGCCGGGCCGGCACGCGTACCAGGTGCTCGGGCATGGGCTCGGTGGTCACCGGCGCGGTCCGCGTGGCCGGCGACGGTACGAGATGCACTGCCGACTCGGCGACCCGGGCCAGCGCCCGTCGGTCGGCGGACCGTCCCGGGTGCAGCGGCGCGGCGATGTCGACGCAGACCGTCAGCCTCCGGACCGCGAGCATTCGGCGCACCGACCGCACCAGGTTCTCGTCGCCGACGAAGGCCGGTGCGGTGCTGGTTGCGCCGGTCACGCCGCAGCGGTAACCGATCCGCAGCGGCACCACTGGCGCCCCGGCGTCGATCGCGGCCTGAAACATCGCCGGCCGGAAACCGGTAGGCGGACGACAGGTGGCTGCGGCGCCACACCAGGTGGTGCCCTCGGGGAACACCGCCACCGAGCGGCCCGACCGCAACGCCGCGGCGACCCGGCCCACCGTGGCGGGCAGTTCGCGGGGACGGGAACGGTCCACGAACACGGTGCCGGCCGCGTGCGCGAGCAGGCCGACAAGCGGCCACCGGCGCACCTCCCGCTTGGCCACCAGTCGGGCCGGCGCGACCGCCAGCAGCGCCAGGACGTCCCACCAGGAGACGTGGTTGGCGACCAGCAGGACTCGCCGCCGAGGCAGACGACCGCGCACGTCGAGGCGTACGCCGCAGACCCGGGCCGTGGAACGGGCCCAGCCGCGCAACGCGGCCTGACGTTCCCGGGTCGGCAGGATCGGGAGCACTGCCGCCAGCCCGACGCCGAGCCCGAGCATGCCGAGCAGGCCGGCGGCGCGGCCCAGTTGCCGCACCGCCGAGGCGGTGGAAGCCTCGCCGGGGCCGGGCAGGCAGTCGGGGCCACAGCCGGAAGTGGGCCGCCAGAGCGTGGTCATGGCTGCCCGCCGAGGAAGTGCCGCAGGTAACGCGGATTCATCCGGTCCATGGAGAGCAGGACGTAGAAGTCGGCCACCCCGAAGTCCGGGTCGTACGCCGGCTCGCCGCAGACCTGGGCACCGAGCCGCAGGTAGCCGCGGAGCAGCGGCGGGACCAGCTTGGCCGATCCGGTGACCGGCTCGGTCGGCGCACCCGGCTCGGCGAACCAGGGTCGCAGTGGCCGGACCCGCAGGGCTGGCGGCGACAGGTGCCTGGCCCGCGCCTGGGCCCAGACCTCGGCGGCGGCGAGGCCGCCGTCGGCCACCGGTACGGAGGCACAACCACCGAGCCAGCGCAGCCCACGCAGGTGCAGGTAGCGGGCGATGCCCGCCCACATCAGGTTGATCACCGCGCCGCTGCGGTGCGCGGGGTGTACGCAGGACCGGCCGGCCTCGACAAGGTGGCTCCGCAACGGGTCGAGTGCGGTCAGGTCGAACTCACCCTCGGCGTAGCGCCGGTTGGTGCGTCCTGGCGGGAGCAGTCGGTAGGTACCCACCACCTCGCCGCTGCCCTCCTGGCGCACCACCAGGTGGTCACAGTACGTGTCGAAGGCATCACGGTCGAGGCCGGTCGTGTCGTGGGACACGGTGGCGCCCAACTCGCCGGCGAACACCTGATGACGCAGGCGTTGCGCGGCCTCGACCTGGCTGGGGTTGTCGGCTATCGAAAGGGTGTAGCCGCTGGTCGTCAGTGCTACGTCCACGGCTGGCAGAACGGCCATGCCCTCTGTGTAGCGCCGGGGGGTTGCCGGTCCCGGTGACCAGCGGTGTCGATCCGGTGAACGCCGGTCGGCGACCGGTGGCCGACCCGCCGCGCCGGCCGACCCCGGGGGCGTGCGAGGCTGCCGGTGCCCCGGCGGCCGGACCGGGCGGCGTGGCGGAGGGAGGCTCGATGATCATCGAGGGACGCTTCAACGGACCGCCCGGCTCGGGCAACGGCGGATGGAGTGCCGGTGTCTTCGCCACCGCGTACGGCGGGGACGGTCCGGTCGAGGTGACCCTGCGCCGACCGCCACAGTTGGACACGCCGCTGACGCTCGTCGACGCGCAGGTGCGGGACCCGGCCGGGGAGGTGGTCGCGCAGCTACGGCCGGCGGAGGATCTCGACGACATCGCGGTCCCGTCTGTGGATCTGGCGACCGCCCGGGCCGCCTCGGCGACGTACCCGGGGCTCGTCGACCATCCGTTCCCCGGCTGCTACGTCTGCGGTCCGCAGCGCCCCGACGGCCTGCGGATCTTTCCGGGTCGGCTGCCGGACGGCCGCACGGCCGCACCGCTGCGGGTGCCACGTCAGGTCGAGGCCGCCACGGTCTGGGCCGCCCTGGACTGCCCCGGCGGCTGGGCGGTGATCGGTGCCGGCCGGCCGTACGTGCTCGGCCGGATCGCGGCCCGGATCGCGGCGCTGCCCCAACCGGACGACGAGTGCGTGGTGACCGGGGCGCTGATCGGCACCGAGGGCCGCAAGGCCCTCGTGCACACAAGCCTGTACGCCCCGGACGGCCACCCGCTAGGCCACGCCCGGGCGACCTGGATCGCCGTGTAGACACGGTCGTCGATCGACTCGTACCTGGGGATGAGACGGCTCCTGCCTGAGGTGGACGACGATCTCCCGAACGAGCCCGATTGAATTGCTTGACCATTAACGTCACGCTGTGCAACGGCGCACCCCGGCGCCGCCACGGGAGGAGAACGATGACCGACGGGCAACCAAGCCCCACCAACGACGCGCAGATCGTGGTTTCCGGTCTGAGCAAGCAGTACCGCAACGTGCTCGCGGTCAACAACCTGTCCTTCACGGTTCAACCGGGTCGGGTCACCGGCTTCCTCGGACCGAACGGTGCGGGTAAGACCACCACCCTGCGCATGCTGCTCAACCTGGTCACCCCGACCGCCGGAGCGGCGACCATCGGTGGTCACCGGTACCCCGACCTGGCCGACCCGCTGCGGCACGTCGGCGCGGTGCTGGAGGCGTCCAGCGCGCACAAGGGCCGGACCGGCGTCAACCACCTGCGGGTGATCTGCGCCGCCGCCGGGCTGCCGCGGGAACGGGCCGATCAGGCACTGGAACTGGTCGGGCTGACCCCGGCCGCCAAGCGCAAGTTCAAGGGCTACTCGCTGGGCATGAAGCAGCGCCTCGGCATCGCCGCGGCGATGCTCGGCGACCCACGGGTGCTCATCCTCGACGAGCCGGCGAACGGTCTGGACCCGGAGGGCATCCGGTGGATGCGCGGATTCCTCAAGGGACTGGCCGCCGAGGGACGCACGGTGCTCGTCTCCAGCCACCTGCTCTCGGAGATGCAACTGCTGGCCGACGACGTGGTGATCATCGCGGCCGGCCAGTTGGTCCGGCAGGGCCCGGTGGACCAGGTGATCGGGTCGATGGCGCAGGGCGTCCGGGTCCGGGTCCGCACCCCGCAGGCCGACGCGCTGACCGCCGCGCTGGCCCAGGGGCCGGCCACTGTCGAGAACGACGGGCAGGGCACTCTCCTGATCGGCGGGGTCGACGCTGCGACGGTCGGCCGGGCGGCCCTGACCGCCGGGGTCGAACTGCACGAGCTGACCACTGAACGACCCGACCTGGAACGTGTGTTCCTGGAGCTGACGGCCGGAAAGGCGGGCATCCGATGAGCCACCTCGTCCGCTCCGAACTACTCAAGATCCGTACGACCAGCACCTGGTGGTGGCTGGCCATCGGGGCGTTCCTGTCGATCGCCCTGGCCTTCGCCTTCAACGCCTGGCTGGCCACCGAGACCCTCAGCGGCGGTGGGGAGGAGTTCGGTTACACCGGCGACGCCGCCTCCGCGCCCGCCCAGGCGGCGAACCTCTACACCTCCGGCCAGTACCTGGGCCTGATGTTCGTGATGCTGATCGGCATCCTCATGGTCACCAACGAGTTCTTCCACCAGACCGCGACCACGACGTTCCTGGCCACCCCGCGACGCACCGCGGTGATCGTCAGCAAGCTCGTCGCGGCCAGCCTGCTCGGCTTCGCGTTCTGGCTGGTGACCACGCTTATCGACCTCGCCGCCGGAGCGACGTTCCTGTCCCTCAACGACTACGGCACGCAGCTCGGCGAGTGGGAGGTCCAGCGCGCCCTGCTGCTCAACCTGATGGCGTACGCGATCTGGACGGTGCTCGGCGTCGGCATCGGCACGCTGATCACCAACCAGTTGGGCGCGGTGATCACCGCCTCGGTGCTCTACCTGATCGGTACCCAGGTGGTGGGCCTGCTCTTCCTGCTGCTGGCCAACGTGCTGGACAACATGGCCGTGATCAAGTGGCAGGTGGTCTGGCCGGCCGCCGCCTCCCAGGTCATGATCACCCCGGGCGAGAACGAGATGCTGCCCGCCTGGTGGGTGGGCGCGCTCGTGCTTGTCGGCTACGCCGTGATCAGCGGTGTGGCCGGAATCCTCATCACCCGGCGCCGCGACATCTCCTGACGCCTGGACGACCAACCCGGGTGAGCGCACCGCCCCGACGGGCCCGGTACCCAGCGAGAACTGGGTACCGGGCCCGTCGCCGCTCGGGAGCAGTCAGGCCATAGCAGCGATCAAGGGAATACGCAGCGCTTACCGAACTTCTGGCATCTTCTGTGAATCCGACCACGCGTCGGAGGCGGAAATGCCCCGACGTTCGGTACGGCGTAGCCTGGGAACCGTCCTGTGCGTCCGTCCCGGCGCACCGGGCACCGCGTGACATACAAACCCGCGTGAAAGAGGCGATTACCGGCCGTGTCGACCCAGCAGACTTCGCAGGAGAACCCACTGGCGGGTTTCGGCCCGAACGAGTGGATCGTCGAGGAGATGTACCAGCGCTACCTCGCCGATCCGAGCAGCGTCGACCCGGCCTGGCACGACTTCTTCGCCGACTACCGACCCGGTCAGGGCACAGCGGGCGCCACTGACGGTCGCGCGGCCACCACCGCCGCGACAAAGGACGCCGCCCCGGCCGACACCGAGCCGGCCACGAAGAGCGCACCGGCGGCCAAGGGCGAGCGCCGCACGCCGGCGGCACCGGCGAAGCCGACACCAGCCGCGTCGAAGCCGGCGCCGGCCACCCCGAAGGCGACCACCCCGAAGGCGACCACCGCGAAGCCGGCCGCCGCCAAGGCCGAGCCGGCGAAGAGCCAGCCGACCCGGACCGCGCCCACCGCCAACGGGCCGCAGACCACCCCGCTGCGCGGCGTGGCCGCCAAGATCGTCCAGAACATGGACGCCTCGCTGGCCGTGCCGACCGCGACGAGCGTCCGAGCCGTGCCGGCCAAGCTCCTGGTCGACAACCGGATCGTGATCAACAACCACCTCGCCCGGGGACGCGGTGGCAAGGTCAGTTTCACCCACCTGATCGGCTACGCCCTGGTGCGGGCGCTCGTCGCGCACCCGGAGATGAACAACTCCTTCGGCGAGGTCGACGGCAAGCCGGTAATGGTCCGCCCCGAGCACGTCAACCTGGGCATCGCCATCGACCTGACCAAGCCCGACGGCAGCCGCAACCTGGTGGTCCCCTCCATCAAGGCCTGCGAGCAGATGGACTTCCGGCAGTTCTGGCAGGCGTACGAGGATGTCGTCCGGCGCGCCCGCCGCAACGAGCTGACCATGGAGGACTACTCCGGCACCACGATCTCGCTGACCAACCCCGGCGGCATCGGCACCGTGCACTCCATGCCGCGACTCATGCAGGGGCAGAGCGCGATCATCGGGGTCGGTGCCATGGAGTACCCGGCGCCGTACCAGGGCATGAGCGAGGCCACCCTGGCCGATCTCGCGGTCAGCAAGGTCATCACCCTGACCAGCACGTACGACCACCGGATCATCCAGGGCGCGCAGTCCGGCGAGTTCCTCAAGGTCATGCACGAGCTGATGCTCGGCGAGCACGGCTTCTACGACCAGATCTTCACCTCGCTGCGGATCCCCTACGAGCCGGTGCGCTGGATGCGCGACGTCGCCGTCGACAGCGAGGGTCAGATCAACAAGACCGCCCGGGTCCACGAGCTGATCCACTCCTACCGGGTGCGTGGCCACCTGATGGCCGACACCGACCCACTGGAGTTCAAGATCCGCAAGCACCCGGATCTGGACGTCCTCCAGCACGGGCTGACCCTGTGGGACCTGGACCGCACCTTCCCGGTCAACGGCTTCGCCGGCCGGCAGCGGATGAAGCTGCGGGAGATCCTCGGCGTGCTGCGTGACTCGTACTGCCGCCGGGTCGGCATCGAGTACATGCACATCCAGGACCCGGCCGAGCGCCGCTGGATCCAGGAGCGGGTCGAGCGCAAGTACGAGAAGCCGCCGGCCGGCGAGCAGAAGCACGTGCTCAACCGGCTCAACGCGGCCGAGGCGTTCGAGACCTTCCTACAGACCAAGTACGTCGGCCAGAAGCGCTTCTCGCTGGAGGGCGGCGAGTCGCTCATCCCGCTGCTCGGCGAGGTGCTGGAGGCCTCCGCCGAGGGCGGGTTGGACGAGGTCGTCATCGGCATGGCCCACCGGGGCCGGCTCAACGTGCTGGCCAACATCGTCGGCAAGCCGTACGAGAAGATCTTCTCCGAGTTCGAGGGGCACCTGGACCCACGATCCACCCAGGGTTCGGGCGACGTGAAGTACCACCTGGGGCAGAACGGCAAGTTCACCACCCCCGACGGCGACCACGCCGTGAAGGTCTCGGTGGTGGCGAACCCGTCGCACCTGGAGGCCGTCGACCCGGTGCTGGAGGGCATCGTCCGGGCCAAGCAGGACCGCATCGACCTCAAGCTGGAGGGCTACACCGTGCTGCCGCTGGCGGTGCACGGTGACGCCGCCTTCGCCGGTCAGGGCGTGGTGGCCGAAACGCTGAACCTCTCCCAGCTGCGCGGGTACCGCACCGGCGGGACGGTCCACGTGGTGGTCAACAACCAGGTCGGCTTCACCACCGCCCCGGAGTACAGCCGCTCCAGCCTCTACAGCACCGATGTGGCCCGGATGATCCAGGCCCCGATCTTCCACGTCAACGGCGACGACCCGGAGGCCGTGGTCCGGGTCGCCCGGCTCGCCTTCGAGTACCGCCAGGCGTTCAACAAGGACGTCGTCATCGACCTGGTCTGCTACCGGCGGCGCGGGCACAACGAGGGCGACGACCCCTCGATGTCCAACCCCCAGATGTACCGGATCATCGACTCGAAGCGCTCGGTGCGCAAGCTCTACACCGAGGAGCTGATCGGGCGGGGTGACATCACCGTGGAGGACGCCGAGGAGCTGCTGCGCGACTACCAGGCGCAGTTGGAGCGGGTGTTCAAGGCCACCCGCGACGCGGCCAGCACGCCCCGCCAGCTGAGCCGCCCGCCCCGACAGGACGAGCCCGAGCCGCAGGTGGAGACCGCCACCGAGGCGTCGGTCATCAAGGCCATCGGCGAGGCGCACGTCAACCTGCCCGAGGGCTTCACCCCGCACAAGCGGATCCAGCAGTTGCTCGACCGGCGGGCCCGGATGGCCGTCGAGGGCACCATCGACTGGGGGTTCGGCGAGATCATCGCCTTCGGTGCGCTGCTGCACGACGGGGTCACCGTCCGGCTCGCCGGGCAGGACTCGCGCCGAGGCACCTTCGTGCAACGGCACGCCTCGATCGTCGACGCGGAGACCGGCGACGACTACCTGCCGCTGAAGTCGCTCACCGGCGACGGTGAGCACTCCCGGCTCTTCGTGCACGACTCGTTGTTGAGCGAGTACGCGGCGATGGGCTTCGAGTACGGCTACTCGGTGGAGAACGTGGACGCGCTCGTCTGCTGGGAGGCGCAGTTCGGCGACTTCGTCAACGGCGCCCAGACGGTGATCGACGAGTTCATCTCCTCCGGCGAGGTGAAGTGGGGCCAGCGCTCCGCGGTGACCCTGCTGCTGCCGCACGGCCACGAGGGTCAGGGCCCGGACCACACCTCCGGCCGCCCGGAGCGGTTCCTCCAGCTCTGCGCCGAGGACAACATGCGGGTGGCCAACCCGACCACCCCGGCGAACTACTTCCACCTGCTGCGCCGCCAGGCCCTCTCGCCCAAGCGGAAGCCACTCGTGGTGTTCACGCCGAAGTCGCTGCTGCGGCACAAGCTCTGCGTCTCCTCGGTGGAGGACTTCACCACCGGCACCTTCTCCCCCGTGCTGGCCGACCCGGCCGCGAGCGCGCCGGAGCAGGTCAAGCGGGTGCTGCTCTGCTCGGGCAAGGTCTACTACGACCTGTTCCAGGCCCGGAAGGAACGCGGCGTCACCGACACCGCGATCATCAGGCTGGAGCAGCTCTACCCGATGCCGGTGGAGGAGATCCGGGCCGCCCTCGCGCAGTACCCGAACGCGGAGGACTTCGCCTGGGTACAGGAGGAGCCGGCCAACCAGGGTGCCTGGTCGTTCGTCGCGCTCAACCTGCTGGAGCACCTCGACGGTGTCCGGCTGCGCCGCATCTCCCGTCCGGCCGCCGCGGCTCCGGCCGTCGGCTCGGCGAAGATGCACGAGGTCGAGCAGACCGCGCTGATCGAGGCGGCCCTCCCCCGCCCCTGATGAGAACTGATCCGGTCCCGTCCCGCCCTACGGTGGGGCGGGACCGGCCGGCTTCACCGGGGACGCCGGTGAGGAAGCGAGCAGATCCATGTACTTCACCGACCGGGGCATCGAGGAGCTGGTCGAGCGGCGCGGCGAGGAGCAGGTCAGCCTGGAGTGGCTGGGCGAGCGGCTGCGTGACTTCGTCGACCTGAACCCTGAGTTCGAGACCCCGATCGAGCGGTTCGCCACCTGGCTGGCCCGGCTCGACGACGAAGACGACGACTGATCACCGTGCCAGCCATCCGACCGGGCGGCCGGCGTACCGGGTCGTGGCGTTCGCTGCCGACGAGCCTGCCCGGCGCCGCGAGGCGTCGACGGCCTGTCGTGGCGGCCGGGGTCGCCCTGGCGTTGCTGCTGGCCGGTTGTTCCGATGATCCCGCCCCGCCTCGGGTGTCCGACCCGGTTGGCTCCGCGCCACCGCCTGCGCCCTCGGTGTTCTACCTCGACCCGGCCAACCCGGCCGAGGCGGAGGCGGCGCGGCGCGCCGCCCGGGGCGACTCGGCGGGGGCGGAGGCGCTGCGCGCGATCGGCAGCCGGCCGAGCGCGAAGTGGCTGACCGGTGGGGCGGCCCGTGACGAGGTCGACGCCTTTCTCGGCCAGGCCGCCATCGCCGGCCAGACACCTGTGCTCGTGGTGCACAACGTGCCACAACGCGACTGTGGTCGGCAGGGCGAGGGCGGTGCCGGCACCAGCGCGGAGTACCAGGCGTGGATTCGCGAGGTCGCGGCCGGCGTCGCGGGCCGTCCGGTGATCGTCGTGCTCGAACCGGGCGCGCTGCCCGACGCGGTGGCCGGCTGCGTGGCCGACTCCGCCGGTCGGCTCGCGCTGCTGCGCGACGCGGTCACCGTGCTGGCCAGTACCGGCAACGCCCGGATCTACCTCGACGCCGGGCATCCGGGCTGGATCCGCGACATCGAGGGGTTGGCGGCCGGGCTGCGCCGGGCCGGGGTGGACCGGGCCGACGGGTTCGCCCTCAACGTGGCGAATTTCGTCAGTACCGAGGACAACGTCGGCTACGGGCTCCGGATCTCCGACGCACTCGGCGGTGACGCCACGTTCGTCATCGACACCAGCCGCAACGGCAACGGCCCCTATCCCGCCGCACGGGTCGGCGGTGCGCCGAGCTGGTGCAATCCCCCGGGCCGGGCGATCGGCGCGGAACCCACAGCCGACCCCGGCCTGCCCCGGGTGGACGCGCTGCTCTGGATCAAGTTCCCCGGCGAGTCCGACGGCGACTGCCGCCCCGGTGAGCCCCCAGCGGCGAGTTCTGGCCCGCGTACGCCATCTCCCTGGCCCGCCCCTGACCCCGTCGGTCATGAGGTTAGCGGCAGAGAAACGGACAAAAGTCCCGCCAACCTCATGGTCAACGGGAGCTGGCGGGGGTGAGGCCGGTGCGGCGGAGTTTCTGCCAGCCCAGGCGGCCGCCGGTGAGGGCTGTGGTCACCGACTGGATCATCACCAGGTACATCAGCTGGCGGTAGACGAACTGCTGCAACGGCAGCACCCACAGCACGCTGAGCTTCTCCCGGTCCAGCCGGAACGCCACCACTGCGGTGAGCGTCTGCAACGCGAGCATGACCAGCCAGGCCACCGCCGTCGCGGTCCGGTCGAGGAAGAACAGGCCGTAGAGCGCGAGCAGGTCGATCACCGGGGCCAGCAGCGGCAGGAGCACCCCGAACAGGCTCAGGAACAGCAGACAGCGCCGGGTGAAGCGGCCGGAGGCCCCACTGTCGAGCAGCGAGCGCCGGTGCTTCCACATCGCCTGCATGGTGCCGTAGCTCCACCGGTACCGCTGCTTCCACAGCTGCCCCAACGTCGCCGGGGCCTCGGTCCACGCCCGGGCGGTCTCCTCGTAGACCACCTTCCAGCCGGCGCGGCCGAGCGCCATGGTGATGTCGGTGTCCTCGGCCAGCGTGTCGTCGGTCATGCCACCGGCGTAGCGCAGCGCCTGCCGGCGGAAGGCGCCGATCGCCCCGGGCACCGTGGACATGCAGCGCAGGGTCTCGTACAGCCGGCGGTCGAGGTTGAAGCCGATGACGTACTCGATGTGCTGCCACTTGGCGATCAGGCTGTCGCGGTTACCCACCTTGACGTTGCCGGCGACCGCGCCGACCTGCGGGTCCGCGAACGGCTGGACCAGCCGCCGCACCGAGTCCCGCTCGAACACGGTGTCCCCGTCGACCATCACGATCAGTTCGTGCCGGGCCAGCGCCACCCCGGTGTTCAACGCGCTCGGCTTGCCACCATTCGGCTTGCGAACGACCCGGACGTTCGGCAACCGCAACGCCTCGACGATCTCCGCCGTACCGTCGGTGGAGCCGTCGTCGACCACGATCACCTCGATGCCGCCCGGATAGTCGCCACCGGCCAGCGAGCGGACGGCCGCGGCGATCCCCTCCTTCTCGTTGTACGCGGGCACGATCACCGAGACCGGTTCGGTCACCGGCGGCCCCCACGCCCAACTCTTCGCCCGCCGTCGGCGTGCGTGCCGCCCGGCGAGCACGAGCAGCAGCACGGTACGACCCACGGTGAGCGCGCCCACCGTCAGGAAGATCACTCCGAGCCAGCCCAGCGTGCGGTCCGCCCCCTGCACCCCCCAGATCAGCATCCGCCCGCGCCAGCGCTCCCCCGCGCTGGCCGGCTGACCGGCGTCGACCCGGTGGTCGATGCCGGCCTCGGCGAGGGCCAGGTTCAGGCCACCGCTGACCGTGACGAAGCGGTAGCCGCGCTCCTTCATCAGCGGAATGAACCTGTCGAGCGCGGCGACGGTCTGGGCCCGTTCGCCGCCCGCGTCGTGCCAGAGCGTGATCGCTCCCGAGTACCCGGACGGCGTCACGTTCGTCAGGATCTGGTCCACGCCGGGCAGCGCCCAGTCCCGACTGTCCGTGTCGTTGAGCACGCTCAGGTAGCCAAGTTCACCGGCCCGGGCGAAGACCGGCCAGTCCAGGTCGTTGATGGCCATCGCGTAGGAGGAGTACGGAAAACGGATCAGCGAGGTGCGGACCCCGGCCGCGCTGGCGATGGCCAACTGGGTCTGGGTGTACTCCATCCGGCGTCGCCAGTCGGGCAGCACCGTCAGATCCGGGTGGGTGAAGGTGTGCACGCCGATCTCGTGGCCGTCGGCGGTCAGCTCGCGTACCAGTTCCGGATGACGGGCCACCTGGGAACCGACCACGAAGAAGGTGGCCGGAACCTGATGGGCGGCCAGCACCCGCAGCACCTCGCGGGTCCAGACCGGGTCCGGCCCGTCGTCGAAGGTGAGGGCAACGGTGCGCGGGGGCAGTCGGTACGACCGGGTCTGGCCACCCGTGCTGCTGATGATCGGGCCACCGGAGACCACAGTCGTCGGCACCTCACGCTGCCCGTGGTGGGTCTGCTGCTGACGATCCGGCGCGAAGGAGGCGTTGGCGTACGCGCCGACGAGGAGCACGGCGGCCAGCACCGCGCCGAGAACGCCGAGAAGGGCCCAGCTCGGCGACGGTACGACCCGGCGGCCTCGTACCGTCCGGCGGGACCGGCGCGCCGGCGGTTCAGTCATCGGCGGGGGCGGCTCCGTCGACAACGATCGACGGATCGACTGTCGGCGACGCCGGTTCCGTGGTGGGCGGGTCGACGCTGGGCGTGGTCGCCGGTGCGGTCGACCGCGAGGGTCGGGGCGGTGCCGGCACCGACGCAGGGGTGCGGCGAGGTGTCGTCGGTGCGCTGGTCACCGTCGTGGGCGCCCGGGACGGGGTGACGCGTGGGCGCGGCGCACCACTGCTCGTCGGCCGCGGCGCGGCCGTGGTCGGCGGCGCCTCCGCAGCGGGGATCGACGGGGCCGGCGGCGGTCGCCAGGACTGGCGGGTCGGCTCCACGAAGGGCAGCACCGTGTCGGCGTTGACCGGGCCGCCGGCGAAGCTCGCCACCACCAGGCCGGTGTAGATCAGACCCACCAGGCCCAGGACGTACGCGAGCCAACGCAACCGGGACCGACGCCTGCCGCTCGGGTCGACGAAGACCGGCGGCGGCTGGGGCACTGCGGACAGCACTGTCGTGGGGCTGTCCGTCGACAGCACAATCGTGGGTGCGTCGACCACCGCCGGCCGCACCACCGTCGGCGCGTCCACCACTGCCGGCCGCACCACCGTCGGCGCGTCCAGCACCGCCGGCCGCACCACCGTGGGCGCGTCGAGCACCGCCGGCTGCACCACCGTGGGCGCGTCGAGCACTGCCGGCTGGATCACCGTGGGTGTGTCCGGCGCGGTGGGAAACCCCGGTGTCGACGCGTCAGTCACGGCCGGCCGGACAAGCGTCGGCGACTCCGACGCGGCCAGGTCGTCGGCTGCGGTTGGCTCGTCTCCCCGCACGCCGTTCGCCGCGTCGGCGCTGGTCAGAGGGTCCGCAGTCATGGCCGGGAGTCTAGGAGTGAACATTTCTCGGCTTACTCGCGGAGTTGGCCGATGCGACCGGAATCCCAGTTTGCGGGGCGACCACCCACGCCGGGGTGAGCGTCGAATCACGGAGCGCGATGAGCACCTCGACCGGCAGGCGCGCCGCCTCGTCGACCCGGTCTCCCGGACCCACCGAAACCCGCCGCGAGCAGGTCAAACGGCCTGGTCGTCCTCGTGCCGGCGGCCACCACGACCCGGACGGTCCGGCCGCCGCCCCTGGTCGGTCGGACCGAAATAAAGATCTCCCCGGTCGAGCCGACGATCGCCGGCCGCGCCCCGGGACGGACGAGCGGACGCCGGACGGCCCGGGCAGGCGGGTCCGAGGACCCACCCGGGAACAACCCTGATCTTGTAGCGTGGGTCCGTGGCCCGGAGCGTTTACCTGACCAGTGTCGGCTCGGGCGGGGGGAAGTCGACGATCGCCCTCGGCCTCGCGGAGTTGTTGTCCCGTCAGGTCGGCGGGATCGGGGTGTTCCGTCCGCTGGTAGCCCCGGATCGACCCGATCCGATCCTCACCCTGCTCAGCGAGCGTTACCGGGTGGGGTTACCAGTGGCGGACCTGCACGGCACCACGTACGCCGAGGCCACCGCACTTGTCGCCGACGGTCGCCGGGAGGAGCTGATCTCCCGGATCATCGAGCGCTACCGGGAGGTGGAGCGGCAGTTCGCGGCGATGGTCGTGGTCGGCAGTGACTTCGCCGCCGCCGGTGACACCGCCGGCCCGCGCGAACTGGCCTTCAACGCCCGCCTGGCCACCGAGTTCGGCAGCGTCGTGGTGCCTGTCGTCGACGGGTACGGGCAGCAGCCGCAGGCGATCGCCGCCGCCGCCCGGGGCGCGTACCACGACCTGGCGGACCTCGGCGCGACGGTGCTCGCGGTGCTGGCCAACCGGGTTCCCGAGGCGATGACGTTGCCCCGGCTACCGGTCCCCGCGTACGCCATCCCGGAGGTGCCGAGCGTGTCCGCGCCGACAGTGGCGGAGGTGGCCGGGGCACTGGGCGCCACGCTGCTGGCCGGTGACGAGACCGCGCTCGCCCGCGATGTGCTCGACTACGTGGTCGGTGCGGCCCACGTGCCGACCCTGCTGGAGCACCTGACCGAGGGCGCGCTGCTGATCATGCCGGGTGACCGGGACGATCTGCTGGTGGCGGCGAGCGCCGCGCACGTCGCCGGTCAGGTGTCGCTGGCCGGGTTGGTGCTCACCCTCGGGGTGCCGCCCGACCCCCGGTCGATGCGCCTGGTGGAGGCGCTGAACGCCCGGCTCGCGGTGCTCTCGGTGACCAGCGACAGCTACCACACGGTTGCCGCGTCGAGCCGGATCGAGGGCCGGCCCAGCACCGGCAACCCGCGGAAGGTGGAGGCCGCGCTCGGCGCCTTCGAGGCACACGTGGACACCGTCGAACTGGCCGGCCGGCTGCGGGTCAGCCGCTCCGCGCGGGTCACCCCGCTGATGTTCGAGTACGACCTGATCGACCGCGCCCGGGCCCGGCGGCGGCACGTCGTGCTGCCCGAGGGGACCGAGGAGCGGATCCTGCGCGCCACCGAGATCCTGCTGCGCCGGGGGGTGGCCGACCTGACCCTGCTCGGCCGGCCCGAGGAGGTCGCCCGACGCGCCCGGGAACTGGGGGTGGACATCGGCGCGACCCGGGTGGTGGACCCGGTGAGCAGCCCGTGGCGTGACGAGTTCGCCGAGGCGTACGCGAAGCTGCGCGCGCACCGGGGGGTCACCGCCGAACTGGCGCACGACATCGTCGCCCAACCGAACTACTTCGGCACCATGATGGTGTGGGCGGGTCACGCCGACGGGATGGTTTCCGGGGCCACCCACACCACCGCGGCGACCATCCGGCCGGCCTTCGAGATCGTCAAGACCATGCCGGAGGTCTCCGTGGCCTCCAGCGTCTTCTTCATGCTGCTCGCCGACCGGGTGCTGGTGTACGGCGACTGTGCGGTCAACCGTGACCCGGACGCCGCCCAACTCGCCGACATCGCCATCTCCTCGGCGGACACGGCGGCCAGGTTCGGCATCGAACCCCGGGTGGCGATGCTGTCGTACTCGACAGGCAGCTCGGGTGCGGGCGAGGACGTGGAGAAGGTCGCGGCAGCCACCGCGCTGGTCCGCCAGCGCCGGCCCGAACTGGCCGTCGAAGGTCCGATCCAGTACGACGCGGCCATCGATCCGGCCGTGGCGGCCACGAAGCTGCCGGGCAGCGCCGTCGCCGGCCGCGCGACGGTCTTCATCTTCCCCGACCTCAACACCGGCAACAACACGTACAAGGCGGTGCAGCGCTCCGCCGGAGCGGTGGCCGTCGGGCCGGTCATGCAGGGCCTGCGCCGGCCGGTCAACGATCTCTCCCGGGGCGCCACGGTGCCGGACATCGTCAACACCGTGGCGATCACCGCCATCCAGGCCGCCGCACTCGCCGAGGTGGACAAGTGAGCAAGGTGCTGGTACTCAACAGCGGGTCGTCATCGATCAAGTACCGGCTGTACGACGGCGACCGGGTGATGGACAAGGGCACCGTCGAACGGATCGGTGAACCAGGTGGTGGGCCGAGTGACCATGCCGGCGCGATCCGGCAGATCCTGGGCGGGTTGGACCTGACAGGTCTCACGGTCGTGGGTCACCGGGTGGTGCACGGCGGGCGGCGGTTCACCGCGCCGACGCTCGTCGACGACGCCGTGCTGACCGCCATCACCGACCTGGTGCCGCTGGCCCCGTTGCACAACCCGGCGAACCTCGCCGGTATCGAGGTGGCCCGCGAGGCCCTGCCGGGGGTGCCGCAGGTAGCCGTCTTCGACACCGCGTTCCACCACACGCTGCCCGATGCCGCCGCCACGTACGCGATCGACCGCGAGGTCGCCCAGCGGTACGGGATCCGGCGGTACGGCTTCCACGGCACCTCCCACGCGTACGTGTCCCGGCGCACCGCGGCACTGCTGGACCGCCCGTACGAGGAGATCAACACGATCACGCTGCACCTGGGCAACGGCGCCAGCGCGTGCGCGGTGTCCGGCGGCCGGAGCGTCGCCACCTCGATGGGGATGTCGCCGCTGGAGGGCCTGGTGATGGGCACCCGCAGTGGCGACCTCGATCCGACGGTCGTGTTCCATCTGCGCCGCGAGGGCGGTATGGGCGTCGACGAGATCGACGACCTGCTCAACCACCGCAGCGGCCTGCTCGGGTTGAGCGGGGTCAACGACGTGCGCGAACTGCTCGCCCGTCGGGCGGCCGGTGACGAGGCCGCGGCGCTCGCCTTCGACGTCTACTGCCGCCGGATCACCGGCTACGTGGGGGCGTACTACGCGCTGCTCGGCCGGGTGGACGCGGTCACCTTCACCGCAGGTGTCGGCGAGCACGCGGCACCGGTACGCGCGGCGGCGCTTGCCGGACTGGGCCGGCTCGGCATCACCGTCGATGCGGAACGCAACGCGGGCAGCGGTGACCGGCTCATCTCGCCGGACGGCGCGGAGGTCGCCGTCTGCGTGATCGGCACCGACGAGGAGCGGGAGATCGCCCGCGCCGCCCGGGCCGTGGTCACGGGCGTCAGCTGACCCCTGGCACGACCAGCCCGCCGGGTCGCCGCACGAGCGTCCGCGAGCGAGGACGCAGACCAGCCGACGACCGCAGCCAGCGACGACCGCCAACCGGCGGGCGGCCGGAGTGCCGCGGACGACGGCGGGGCCGGTCGACGAGCGGACCGGTCAGCCGAAGGCCAGCCAGGTGGCGAGGGCGAGCAGCACCGCGGCGACCACGGCCGCCCCGATGATCAGACTGGTACGCGACGCAGCCTCCGCCGGAGCAGCCTCCGGGTTGGCGAAGGCACGGAACGCCTCGGTGTTGCCGCTCGGGTCGGTGTAGTTCTCAGCCATGCCGGGAACCTTAGCGAAACCGATCCAGCCTCCATGCCCGAGACCACTCGCGATCTTGCGCTTTCTGTCTCGACAATCATCAGCAAATCCGACATTCACCCGACCAGAAGTGCAAGATCGACGTGACCGGGGCGGCGGTGCCGGAGATCGGGCCGGGCACAATCGGAGTCATGTCGCGTCGCGCTGCCTCTGCTCTGGTCGCCACCGCCCTCGTCGCCGGCGCTCTGGTCGGGTGTTCCACCGACCGTGAGCCCAGCGAGGGGGCGGGTGCGCCGACACCACAGGCCACTGCCGCTGCCACGCCGTCGGCGCCGGCGATCCCCGCCGGTAGCGCCCCGGACGGCACCTTCGCGCTCGGCGTACGGCAGCTCAAGCTGAACCGCGACGGCGACCGGCCGCTGCCGGTGACGGTCTGGTATCCGGCGGCCGGCCGGGCCGGCGGGAAGCCGAAGAGTGGCGCCGACGCCGCCGACGGGAAGTTCCCGGTGATCATGTTCAGCCACGGCCTGGGCGGCCGTCCCGACGACTACCAGGCGCTGCTGACCCGATGGGCGTCCGCCGGTTTCGTGGTGGCCGCGCCGACCTTTCCGAAGACCTCCCGCGGCGGAGACGGCCCGAACGTGCTCGACGTGCTCAACCAGCCCGCCGACGTGTCGTACGCGCTGACCCGGGTGCTCGCCCTCGACACCCGAGACGGTGATCCGCTGCGCGGCCGGCTGGCCACCGACCGGGTGGCCGCCGCCGGTCACTCGGCGGGCGGGGTGACCACCATCGGGCTGTTCACCACCGGCCGCGACGAGCGGTTGGCGGCCGGAGTCGTCTTCGCCGGCACCGCCCTCGGGGTGGGCACCGCGTTCGCCGGCGCCGCCGCCCCGCAGCTGTTCGTGCACGGCGAGGCCGACGAGGTGGTGCAGTACGCCGCCGGCAAGGCCGTGTACGACAAGGTGCCGTGGCCGAAGGCGATGCTGAGCCTGCCCGACGGCGACCACGGTCGTGCGCTGCTGCGCGGTGAGGGTGCGTCGCTGCGGGTGGTCGCCGAGACCACCACCGAGTTCCTGCGCTGGACGCTCTACGGCGACGTCGAAGCCAAGAAGCGCATAGCCACCGCCGCCGCCCGCGACGACATCGCCACCCTGGACGACAACCTGTAGGCCGTGGTCTGGCGAGTGCCCTGGTCCGCCGTCCGGATCGCGCCGGCCAGGGTGCTCACGCGGTGTGGTCGACGACCACCTTGCCGAAGACGTCGCCGGAGTGCAGGCGGGCGAAGGCGTCGCCGACGCGGCTGAACGGCACGACGCTGTCCACCACCGGACGCACTCCCCGCTCGGCGCAGAAGCTCAGCAGGGCGGCCAACTCATCCGGGGTACCCATCGAGGTGCCCAGGATCTCCAACTGCATGGCGAAGACCCGGCGCAGGTTGACGGTCGGCTCGTGGCCGGCGGTCGCGCCGGAGACCACGATCCGGGCACCCATGGCTGCCGACTTCAGCGAGTGGTCGAAGGTGGCCGCACCGACCGTCTCGATCACCACGTCGACCCGCTCGGGCAGCCGAGCGCCGGGGGCCAGCGCGGTCGCGCCCAGCTCGGCGATGCGCTCCCGCTTGGCGGCGTCGCGGCTGGTCGCGTAGACCCGTTTGCCCATCGCGGCGGCCAGCACGACGGCCGCGGTGGCCACGCCGCCCCCGGCACCCTGGACCAGCACGGCGTCGGCGTCGGCGACCCGCCCCTTGGTGGTGAGCATCCGCCAGGCCGTCAACCAGGCCGTCGGCAGGCACGCCGCGTCGGTCGGCGTCAGCCCCGCCGGCAGCGGCAGCAGGTTCCACCGGGGTACGGCCACCCGCTCCGCGAGCGTGCCGGGAAAGTGCTCGGAGAGGATGGACATCCCGCGCGGGTCGCCAGGTGTCGGCACCACGGGGTAGACGACCACCTCGTTGCCCTCCGGGTCCACTCCGACCGCGTCGCAGCCGAGGATCATCGGCAGTTGCTCGGCACGGAGCCCGACGCCGCGCAGTGACCAGAGGTCGTGATGGTTGAGCGAGCTGGCCGTGACGCGCAGCGCCACCCAGTCGTCGTCGGGCAGGCTCGGCTCGGGCTGCTCACCGACGGTGAGCGCGGCGAGCGGGTCGGCGTCGTCGAATCGGGAGGCGAAGGCGGCACGCATGATCCGCACCGTAACAAGCTGAGCGTGCGTTAAGAAGGGCCCTGCCGCGCGGACAGGGCCCTTCCGCACACCTCAGGCGCGGGCCACGCCGTCCCGGCGGGCCGCCTCGGCGACCGCGTCGGCCACCGCCGGGGCCACCCGTGGGTCGAGCGGCGAGGGCACGATCGCCTCCGGCGTGAGCGACTCGGCCACCACCGAGGCGATCGCGTCGGCCGCGGCGACCTTCATGGCGTCGGTGATCCGGGTGGCCCGGGCGTCAAGTGCGCCCCGGAACACGCCCGGGAAGGCCAACACGTTGTTGATCTGGTTCGGATAGTCGCTGCGGCCGGTGGCGACCACCGCGACGTGTCGGGCGGCCACCTCCGGGTCCACCTCCGGGGTGGGGTTCGCCAGCGCGAACACGATGCCACCCGGAGCCATGCCGGCCACCGCCCGCTCGGGGATCAGCCCGCCGGAGACCCCGATCAGCACGTCGGCGTCGCGCAGCGCCTCGGCGACGTCGCCCTGCCGACCGTCGGCGTTCGTCAGCTCGGCGAGCTCGGCCTTGGTCCCGGTGAGACCGGTGCGCTGCCGGGAGATGATGCCCCGGGAGTCGCAGACCACCACCCGCTCCGGGTCCACACCACCGGCCACCAGCATCCTGGTCACCGCCACGCCGGCCGCCCCCGCGCCGCTCACGGCCACCCGCAGGTCGCCGAGCTTGCGGTTGAGCAGCGTCGCGGCGTTGCGCAACGCCGCCAGCACGACGATCGCGGTGCCGTGCTGATCGTCGTGGAAGACGGGGATGTCCAACGCCTCGTCGAGTCGCCGCTCCACCTCGAAGCACCGGGGCGCGCTGATGTCCTCCAGGTTGATGCCGCCGAACGACGGCGCCAGCGCGGTGACCACCGCGACGATCTCGTCCACGTCCTGAGTGGCCAGGCAGACCGGTACCGCGTCGACCCCGCCGAACTGCTTGAACAGCACCGCCTTGCCCTCCATCACGGGCAGCGCGGCGCTCGGGCCGATGTTGCCGAGACCGAGTACGGCCGAGCCGTCGGTGACGACCGCGACGGCACGCGAGGCCCAGGTGTAGTCGTGGGCGAGGGCGGGGTCGGCGGCGATCGCCTCGCAGACCCGGGCCACACCCGGGGTGTACGCGAGGGAGAGGTCGTCCCGGCTGGTCAGCGGCACTGTCGAGACGACCGCCATCTTGCCGCCTCGGTGCAGTTGGAAGACGGGATCAGCAGGGTCCACGGGGGACGAAGACATGGTGACTCCAGAATGATCGAGCAACTGGGCCGGCCGGTCGGGCGCACGGTGAGGCGAGCGAGCGGCGGCGGTGCGGGGGGTCACCCGGGCACCTCCGAGCATAGTCAGGCCCAGGGGTCCAGTATGTGAGCAGGTTCATAACGGTCTTGGCGGCACCCGGCCGGGTCGGGGCCAGTACCTGGCGATCACCCGGCCCTGCACGTCAGCCACGCCGTACGCCCGGGAGTCGTCGGTGACCAGGTTGTTGTCACCGGAGAGCCACCAGCCGCCGTCGACCGGGCGGACCGTGCGTTTGACCACCAGCAGGTCGGGTCGGCTGCGGAAGACCGCGATCACCACGTCACCGGGTCGGATCCCCCGGCCACCCCGGCGCACCAGCACCGCGTCACCGTGACGCAGCGTGGGTGACATGGAGGGACCGGTCACCAGCACGGCCGACAGCGGCCACCGCAGTCGGGGTGCGGGCACGGGTTTCACCTCCAGCGGCCTCGGGGACCACCGTCCAGGAGTAATGTCGTCTTGGATCATCGCAAACTTCCCATGGAGGATCCCGATGCGACTTCCACGCATCCTTACGCCCCGCGTGAGCGCCAGCGCCCACTGCGACCTGCCCTGCG
This sequence comes from Verrucosispora sp. CNZ293, assembly GCF_002754655.1. Classification (NCBI taxonomy): domain Bacteria; kingdom Bacillati; phylum Actinomycetota; class Actinomycetes; order Micromonosporales; family Micromonosporaceae; genus Micromonospora; species Verrucosispora sp. CNZ293. The sequence continues at coordinate 5,841,740 of NZ_PEFR01000001.1, read as the reverse complement.
GCGTCTACGACCCCGCGCAGGCCCGCATCGAGGCCGAGTCGGTGAAAATGATCTGCGAGAAGTACCAGGCCAACACCGACCCGGAGTTCCGCACCAGGGCCATCCTGATCAAGGAGCAGCGCGCCGACCTGGTCAAGCACCACCTCTGGGTGCTGTGGACCGACTACTTCAAGCCGCCGCACTTCGAGAAGTACCCGCACCTGCACCAGTTGTTCAACGAGGCCACCAAGCTGGCCGGGGCCGCCGGTGCCAAGGGCGCCACCGACCCGTCCAAGGCGGACGAACTGCTCCAGAAGATCGACGAGATCTCCAAGATCTTCTGGGAGACCAAGCAGGCGTGACCTCGCCCGCGTACGGCGGCTGAGCGCTGCCGCTCGCCAACCGGCTCAACCGCGTCGGCGGTCGACGTGTCCCGTTGCGGACGCGCCGACCGCCGACGCGTTGTCGCCCCCACCACCCGTCCCGGGGCGCTCCCGTCCGGCGTGGTCCACCTGCGCCGGGCCGCCGCGCTGACCGTCATCAACCGCCCGGCGGCCCGAGCGGGTAGAGTCCCCGACCGGGGGGATGAGTGGTGACTCAACTGACCGGCCAGCCGACGACCGATGACGACATCGTGCACCTCACCGTGCCCGCGGACGGCGGATACCTGAGCGTTCTCCGTACCGCCACCGCCGGCCTCGCGGCCCGCCTCCAGTTCGCCCTGGACGAGATCGAGGATCTGCGCATCGCTGTCGACGAGGCGTGCGCGATGCTGCTCGCCATCGCGGCCCGGGATGCCGAGCTGGACTGCCGCTTCTCGGTCACCGAGGACGCGCTCACCGTCGAGGTGACCGTGCCGACGACGCCCGACGCCCGACTACCGGCGGAGTCGTCGTTCGCGTGGAAGGTGCTCACCGCGCTCACCACCTCGGCGGGCGCGAGAGCGGCCGACGGACGGGCGACCATCTCGCTGCTCACCCGGCGCGCCTCCGGCTGGTGACCCGGCCCGCGCCGGCCCACTGACCGGGCGTGCGGGTCAGCTCACTCGAAGCCCAGCGCGCGGGTGGTGGGCGGGCTCACCAGCAACCAGGTGACCCCGACACCGAGTGCGATAAGCGGCACACCGAGCCAGCCGAGCCCACCCTGGATCATGAACCAGCCGATCGGCAGCAGCATGAGTTGAAGCACGATGGCCGGCGCGCGGGCACCGGACCGCCGCCGGAGCAAGGCGCCACCCAGCACCCAGAGGGTGACCGCGACAGCTATGGCGAAGGCCGTCACCAGCAACGCCGACGTCACGTCGGTGGTGGTGGCGGTCAGGTTGGCGAAGATCAACCAGGCGGCGACCAGCCCGACCGCGACCGCTTGGCCGCGTAGCAGCCGGACCGCCCAACGGAGCGTGACGGGGGTTGGGTCGGAGTCGATGGTCACGCGGTCACGATACCGGTGGGGTCGCGGAGTATTGTGCCGCCCATGCGGGCCGTCCTGCTGGTCAATCCGAAGGCCACCACCACCAGTGAGCGCGCGCGTGACGTGCTCGTCCGAGCGCTGCGCAGTGAGGTCGACCTCTCCGTGCGCTACACCCGCCAGCGTGGCCACGCCACCACGCTGGCCCGGGAGGCCGCCGAGGAGGGTGTCGACGCGGTTGTCACCCTCGGTGGTGACGGCACGGTCAACGAGGTGGTCAACGGGCTGATGACGGCGTCCAGCGCGGGTGGCGCCGAGCCGACCGCCGACCGGCTGCCGGCGCTGGCCACCGTGCCCGGTGGTTCGACGAACGTCTTCGCCCGCGCGCTCGGCCTGCCCCGGGAGTGGCCGGAGGGGGCGAGCATGATCCTGGAGGGGCTGCGGCTGGGTCGACGCCGGACGATCGGCCTCGGTCTGGCCGACGACCGTTACTTCACCTTCTGCGCCGGCTTCGGGCTCGACGCATCGGTGATCCACCGGGTCGAGGAGGCGCGCCGCCGGGGACGGGTCCCCTCCCCCTCGCTCTACTTTCGAGCGTTCACCGCGCAGTTCCTGCTCGGCAACGAGCGGCGGCGTCCGGCGATCCAGCTGGAGCGGCCGGGCGAGCTGACCGAGGGCGAGCTGGCCACGATCATCGTGCAGAACACCGCCCCGTGGACGTACGTCGGGGAGCGTGAGGTCAACCCGAACCCGGCGGCGTCGTTCGACCTCGGCCTCGATGTGCTGGCCCTGCGCCAGCTCGGTGTCGCCAGCACGACACGCACCGTCACGCAATTCTTCTCTCCGACACCCGATCCGCAAGGTCGTCAGGTGCTGCGGCTGCACGACGTGGCCGAGTTCACGCTGGTCGCAAGCCGTCCGCAGGCGTTTCAGCTCGACGGCGACTATCTTGGCGAGCGGGAAAAAGTCAGATTCACCTCCGTTCCCGCCGCACTCAGAGTAATCTGTTAGGTCTCCGGTCCCGCCGGGGTGCGGTAGCCGGCGTCACCCCCGACGCGACGGCTGCGACACCCGGGACGGATGCCGGAAATGTCAGCAATGTGGCGCGGACTGTACTATATTGATCCTCGACTGTGATACGACGGGTAGCCGGAGAGATCTGGAACCCGGACAAATGGGTTGTGGGCTTGCTCACCGTCCGGAGTTTTTCCGAGCGCCACCCTTGACATCGCGTGAGTTCGTGAAAGTATTCACAAGCGAACTTGAGTTACCGGGACATTGCCTGGACATGCTCAACAAGTTGAGCTTTTCCAGCAGGATCTCGGGGCCAACAGCCTGCTCACGCACTGCCGAAATGACGGACGCAAACCGTCACCATCGGCAATGCGGATGCATATAGGAAAAGCACCAAGAAGCAACATCTGCCACCCATCCAGAATGAGGAGTGTTGCCGCCATGGACTGGCGTCACCATGCTGTCTGCCGCGACGAGGACCCGGAGCTGTTCTTCCCGATCGGGACGTCCGGTCCGGCTCTCCTGCAGGTCGAGCAGGCCAAGGCCGTCTGCCGGCGCTGCTCCGTGACCGACCAGTGCCTGCAGTGGGCGCTGGAATCCGGTCAGGACGCTGGCGTCTGGGGCGGGATGAGCGAGGAGGAGCGGCGCGCCGTCAAGCGTCGCGGCGGCCTCCGGGTGCTGCGCGCTCACTCCGCCTGACCACCACACACGTACCAAGCGCGACGCCCCGGCCGGGCCCAGCCCGCCGGGGCGTTCTGCTGCCCCCAGCTCCACCGGGGCTCGCGTTCACGGTCCCCGTGACTCTCATGGTGCCCACCTCGTCAGGGGTGCGGATCCCGGTTCGGCGGGGTGTGGGCGGGCGCGGCGGTTGTGCGGCGGAGGATCAGGTCCACCAGGTCCGGTGCGTCGGTCAACGGGGATGCCACGGCGACCGCGCCGGCGTCCCGCGCCGACGCCGTCACCGCGTCGTGGAACAGCCCGGGGGCCAGGAAGTAGGCCGCCACGGCGACCCGTCGCGCGCCAGCCGCCCGTAGCCGGGTCACCGCCGCACCGGCGTCCGGTGGCGCCGCCGAGGCGTACGACACCCGGGTGGGAAGGTTCAGCGACGCGCCCAACTCGGCGGCGACCCGCCCGACGGACCCGCGCGCCGCGGCGTCACGTGTGCCCGCGGCGGCCAGCACCAGGGCGTCGTACCGACCCGGCTGCGCCTCGCCCAGCCGCCGCCGCAACCCGGCCAGCAGCGCCGGATCCACCTCACCCCGCACCGGCCCGAGCACATCGGTGATCCGCACCTGGATCGGTGCGTCGCCGTGCTGGGCCGCCGCCACCGCCGCCGGGATGTCGACCCGACGGTGGTACGCGGCCGTCAGCAGCAGCGGCACCAGAACCGCCCGGGAGTACCCGGCGGCGGCCAGCCCGCGCAGCGCCTCGGTCGGGCCGGGCTCGGTGTGGTCGAGCCAGCTCGCCAGCACCGGCGTACCCGGGCGCGCGGCCGCGACCGCCCGGGCGAGGGCCCTGGTGGCCTCGGCCGCGCGCGGATCGCGACTGCCGTGGGCGACGAGCAGCAGCGGGTCGCCGGCCGACCGGGGCTCGTCGGGCCGGGCCCGATCGGCACCCGGCCCGACGCCTCCGGTCAGACGTGCAGGCCGCACTCGGTCTTCTCGAACATCGCCCAGCGACCGGCCCGTGGATCCTCACCGGCCCCGGTCCGCCGGGTGCACGGCCAGCAGCCGATCGAGCCGTAACCGCGCCGGAACAGCTCGTTGACCGGCACGTTCCACCTGGCGATGTACGCGTCGACATCCGCCTGCGTCCAGGCCGCGATCGGATTGACCTTCACCCTGCCCCGCCGCGCGTCGAAGGTGACCACAGGCGTGTTGGCGCGGGTCGGCGACTCGTCGCGGCGCAGGCCGGCGGCCCACGCGTCATAGCCGGTCAGCGCCCGCTCCAGCGGCTCCACCTTGCGCAACTGGCAGCATTCGTCAGGCGACCTGTTGAACAGCCGCGGTCCGTACTCGCCGTCCTGCTGACCCACTGTGAGTCGCGGCCGGATGGACCGGACGTTCACCGGCAGCGTGCGGGCCACCTCGTCGCGGACGGCGAGGGTCTCCGGGAAGTGCAGCCCGGTGTCCAGAAAGACCACGTCCACCCCCGGAGCGACCCGGGACACCAGGTGGGCGAGGACGGCGTCGGCCATCGAACTGGTCACGCAGAACCGGTCCCCGAAGGTTTCCGCCGCCCACCTGGCGATCTCCAGCGCGGGCGCGCCCTCCAGGTCGCGGCCGGCCCGCTCGGCAAGCGCCCGCAGCTCGTCCGGGTCGCGTCGGGAGGGATCCGCGGTGGCCGCGCCGCCGGTGCCGACCAGGCCGAGGCCGGCGGCGGAGACCAGGGCGCTCACCGGGCCACCGCCCGGGAGAGCAGGCCGCTGAATTTGACCGTGAAGACCCGCGCGCAGGCGTGGCACTCCCACGCGCCGGGACCGGTCTCGCTCGGCCGCAGATCCTCCTCACCGCAGTACGGGCAGTACAGCGGCACGGAACGAGTCTCACCACTCATCGCAGTTCCTCCTCGTCGACCCGAATCACCCAGTTGGCGAACGTCTCACCCTCGGTCCGGCCGGCCAGGTAGCGCACGGCCAGCCGCTCGACATACCCGGGCAGTTCCTCGGCTGTCGTCTTCAGGCCGCGCAGCTTGCGTCCGAAGCCGGCGGTGCGCCCCTCGGCCATGCCGAGCCCGCCGCCCAGATGGACCTGGAAGCCCTCCACCTGACGGCCGTCCGGCCCGGTCACCAGCTGCCCCTTGAGGCCGATGTCCGCTACCTGGGTCCGGGCGCAGGCGTTGGGGCAGCCGTTGATGTGGATGGAGATGTCCGCGTCGAAGTCGCGCAGTCGCTGCTCCAACCGGGCCACCAGTTCCTCGCCGCGCGCCTTGGTCTCGACGATCGCGAGTTTGCAGTACTCGATGCCGGTGCAGGCCATGGTGCCCCGCCGCCAGGCCGACGGCTGGGCCTCCAGCCCGATCCCGCGCAGGCCGGTGACCAACGACTCCGTCCGCTCCGGCGGCACGTCGAGCACCAGCAGCTTCTGGTACGGGGTGAGTCGCACCCGGTCACTGCCGTGCGCCTCGACCACGTCCGCGAGCTGGGCGAGCTGGGTGCCGGAGACCCGACCGACCACCGGGGCCGCACCGACGTAGTTGCGGCCGTCGTGCTGCCGGTGGACGCCGATGTGATCGATCGGCCGCTCCGGCAGCTCCGGGGCGGGACCGTCGAGCAACGTCCGGCCGAGGTACTCCTTCTCCAGCACCTCCCGGAACTTCGCCACGCCCCAGTCGGCGACCAGGAACTTCAGCCGGGCACGGTGACGCAGCCGGCGGTAGCCGTAGTCGCGGAAGATGCCCACCACACCGGCCCAGACGTCGGGTACCTCGGACAGCGGCACCCAGGCACCGAGCCGCTGGGCCAGCATCGGGTTCGTGGACAGGCCCCCGCCGACCCAGAGGTCGAAGCCCGGGCCGTGCTCCGGGTGATCGACACCGAGGAAGGCGATGTCGTTCGCCTCGTACGGGGTGTCCACCAGCCAGGAGATCGACGACTTGAACTTGCGCGGCAGGTTGGAGAACTGCTTGTCGCCGACGTACCGGCTGACGATCTCGTCGATGGCGGGTGTGGGGTCGATCTGCTCGGCCTCGGCCACCCCGGCCACCGGGCTGCCCAGCACGATCCGGGGGCAGTCACCGCACGCCTCGGTGGTCTGCAACCCGACCGACTCCAACCGCCGCCAGATCTCCGGCATGTCCTCGACCCGGATCCAGTGGTACTGGATGTTCTGCCGGTCGGTGATGTCCGCGGTGTCCCGGGCGAACTCCCGCGAGATCTCGGCGATCGTCCGCAGCTGCCTCAGGTCGAGCTGGCCGCCGTCGACGCGGACCCGCAGCATGAAGAACTCGTCCTCCAGCTCCTGCGGCTCCAGCACGGCGGTACGCCCGCCGTCGATGCCCGCTTTCCGCTGGGTGTACAGGCCCCACCAGCGGAACCGGCCGCGCAGGTCCTGCGGGTCGATGGAGGCGAATCCACGGTGGGCGTAGATGTTCTCGATTCGGGCCCGAACGTTCAGCGGATCGTCGTCCTTCTTGATCCGCTCGTTGGGGTTGAGGGGCTCCCGGTGCCCGAGCGCCCACTGGCCCTCACCACGGGGGCGCCGGGGCGCCCGCGGCGGGCGGGCCGGGATCTCGCTGACTGCCATCGCGGCGTCCTCCGTTGTCTGCTGCGCCTCGGTGGGGCTGAGCAGGCGCGACGACCGGTTCCCGGAGGGACCGTGGACAGCGATGTCTCTGCACGGCCGGCGCGCTGCGTGCCCGAGGCAGGGATGGTCGGGCGTCGTCAGTGAGCCGGACAGATGGCGCTGCGCACGCGGCCGTAATCAACGTGGCGACGAGCCACGAAGCGGCGCACGACAGCGGCAGTCATGGACGTCATGCTGCCACACCTCGGGCGGGGCAGCCAATGACCACGTGCCTGATCCCACATCACGGGCGGTCGCTGCCGGCTCCTCCGAGCGTCACCGTGTGGCACGCTCGCGACGTGGGGGATTTGTCCGATAGATCTATTCCGGCCGCCGGCGACGGCGTCCAGCTCAGCGGCGGACGGCTGCGCTCGGTGCCGGTGTGGCTGGTGCCGGCGACCGGCACCCTGCTGGCGACGCTCGTCGGCCTGGACACCGCCCAGCCGTGGCGCGACGAGCTGGCCACCTGGAGTGCCGCCACCCGAGGGTTTGCCGGCCTGATCCGGCTGGCCGGCACCATCGACGCCGCCGCCGGCCCCTACTACCTGCTCATGCATGCCTGGCTGACCGCGGCCGGCGACTCGGTGACGGCGCTGCGCCTACCCTCCGCCCTGGCCATGGCCGCCGCCGCCGGCCTGACCGCGGTCCTGGGGCAACGGCTCTGGGACACCCGCGCCGGCATGCTCGCCGGCCTGCTGTTCGCGGTGCTTCCCGGCACCTCCCGCTACGGGCAGGAAGCCCGGCCGTACGCCCTGGCCAGCGCCCTCGCCGTGCTGAGCACGCTGCTGCTCGTCGACGCGCTGCGGCGGCCCGCTCGGCGTCGCTGGCTCGGCTACGCCGCGGCGACCACCGCTCTCGGGCTCACCCACCTGGTGGCCCTCACCCTGCTCGCCGCCCACGCGGTCGCCGTGCTGGCCGTGACCAGGGCCGTCCGGGCCGGCGGCGTCCCCGGCGGCCGGGGTGACGGGTCGAGCGACGGTGGGCAACGCCAGCCACCACCGGGCCGGGTGGTCCGGTGGTGGTTCGTCGCGCTGGTGCCGGTGGCCGCGGCGGTGGTGCCGCTGGCCCTGGTCGCCCGAGGCCAGCGGGCCCGGCAGCTCGACTGGGTGGACGCCGCCCGCCCCGGAGACCTGGCCGCGCTGGCCGGCGGGGTGGCGCAGAGCAGCGTGGTCGGCGGCGTGCTGCTCGGACTCGCCGCGCTCGGCGCGGCCCGGGCGGGCCGCCGGGGGCTGCTGCCGGTGAGCTGCGTCGTGGCGCCGGTACTGCTGCTCTTCATCGCCGGGCTGGTCGTCCCCCTCTGGGTACCCCGCTATCTGGTCTTCGTGGTGCCCTTCGGCTGCCTGCTGGCCGGCGCGGCGCTCGCCTCCGCCCGGCTACCCGCCGCGCTCGCGGTGGTGGCCCTGACCGGCCTGCTCGGCCTGCCCGACCAGGCTGCGCTGCGCCGTACCCACGAGTGGCCACGCAGCGCGACTGTGGACTACCGGACGGTGGCCGAGATCGTCGCGAGCGATCGGCAGCCCGGTGACGCGGTGGTCTACTCACCCCGGGACAGCTGGCTCTTTCTCGACCTCGGCCTGCGTTATCACCTCGGCGGTCGGGCCCCGCAGGATGCGCTGCTGGTCGAGGGGCAGGAACGTCGGGGTGACCTGTGGGCCGCCGAGTGCGGCCGGCCGGCGGAGTGCCTGGCCGGGGTCGACCGGGTCTGGCTGGTGCTGGCCGGACGACGATCCGATCCACTGGCCGCCGTGCCCGGTGCCAAGGGCGACGCGCTCCGCGACCGCTTCGCGGTGACCCGGGTGTGGCCACGCCCCGGCATCACCCTCGCGCTGCTGACCCGACGCGGCTGACCCGCAGTCCGCGCTGCCCGGACCGACGAGCGCCGGTCGCGGCCGGGCCGGACGCGTCGGTCAACCGCCGCCGCGACCCTCGGGGGCGCTGCGCGCCAGCGGGAGAGCCAGGAACGCCTCGGTGCCACCGTCGGCACCGGGACGCAACTCGATCGTGCCGCGCAGCTCTCCGGTGACCAACGCCCGGACGATCTGCAACCCGAGCTTGGCACCGCCCTCGGCGTCGAAGCCGGCCGGCAGACCCCGGCCGTTGTCCGTGACCGTGACGTTCAGCATCTTGCGGAGCCGGTGAGCCGTGACCACCACCTCGGGCTTCGCGGGCCCGACGATCATCGGCGGGTCGTCGTCACCGGCCGGTGGGAAGCCGTGTTCCACGGCGTTGAGCAGCAGCTCGTTGAGCACCATCACCAGCGAGGTGGCGATCTCGGCCGGCAGCACGCCGAAGGTGCCCGTACGGCGCATCGCGACGCTCACCTCGGTCGCCGCCACCTCGGTCGCGGCGTTGGCCACCCGGTCGACGATCCCGTCGAACTCCACAGCCTCGTCACTGGACATGGCGAGCGTCTCGTGCACCAGCGCGATCGACGCCACCCGGCGTACGGACTCCTCCAGGGCCACCCGCGCCTCGGGCATGGACACCCGGCGGGCCTGCAGGCGCAACAGCGCGGCCACCGTCTGGAGGTTGTTCTTCACCCGGTGGTGGATCTCCCGGATGGTGGCGTCCTTGGTGATCAGGGCGCGGTCGCGCCGGCGTACCTCGGTGATGTCGCGGACCAGCACCAGCGCGCCGATCGGCACCCCGGCGGGCATCAGCGGCAGGGCCCGGGTGAGCATCGTCGCCCCGCGCGCGTCGATCTCCCGCCGGGGCGGCGCCTCGCCGCGCAGCGCGGCGAGGATGCCGTTCGCGGCGTCGGTGCCCTCCAGGGGATCGCCGGCCAGCCGCCGGTGCAGCGCCGCGAGATCCTCGCCGACCAGGAGCGAGGCGTGCCCCAGGCGGCGGTACGCCGACTGCGCGTTGGGGCTGGCGTAGGTGACCTTGCCACCCGCGTCCAGCCGTACCAGTCCGTCACCGACCCGCGGCGCCGAGGTGGTCTCGCCCGGGTGCCGAGGCGGTGGGAACGTGCCGTCGGCGATCATCTGCGCCAGGTCGTCGGCGGTGGTCAGGTAGTTCAACTCCAGCTGGCTGGGCGTACGCGCGGTGGAGAGGTTGGTGTCCCGGCCCACCACGGCGATCACCTCGCCGGATTCGCCGTCGGCCGTGCGCAGCCGGACCGGGATCGCCTCGTGTCGGGCGGGCACGTCGCCGTACCAGACCGGGTCACCCTCCCGCCAGATGCGTCCCTGCCGGTAGGCGACCTCCAGGTGCGCCACCTCCGGGCCGCCGACGATCCGCCCCACCTGGTCGTCCTGGTAGGCGGTGGGCGCGGTGGTCGGGCGGACCTGGGCCACGCAGAGGAAGCTGCCCTCACCGTCCACCGGAACCCAGAGCAGCAGGTCGGCGAAGGAGAGGTCGGACAGCAACTGCCAGTCACCGGCGATGCGGTGCAGGTGGTCGATGTCGACCCGACGCAGGCGGGTGTGCTCCTCGGCGAGATCGCGCAGCGTTGACACGCCGACCAGCGTGCCACGCCGACCGTCACATCGTCGCGGTGACCTTCTTCAACCCACGCGGTGCGTCCGGATCCTCGCCCCGGGTCAGCGCGAGCGCCAGCGCCAGCCGCTGCAACGGCAGGATGTCCAGCAGCGGGGCGTACCGCTCGTCGACCTCGGGCACGGCGAGGCGGGTCGCGCCGTCGACCTCGGCGGAGCCGACCACCACCACGTCGGCGCGGCGCTCACCGAGCCGGGGCAGGACCTCGCCCATCGACCGTCCGCCCGGCCCTGAGCCGACCACCGCCAGCACCGGCACGTCCGGGTCGGTCATGGCCAGCGGGCCGTGCAGCAGGTCGGCACCGGAGAACGCCAGCGCCGGCAGGTACGACGTCTCCATCAGCTTCAGCGCCGCCTCCCGGGCGGTCGGGTACGCGTACCCCCGGCCGGTGGTGACGAGCTGGGCCGCGAAGCGGTAACGCGGCGCGAGCTGTGCCGGAACCGGGTCGCTGAGGGTGCGGGCGGCCAGCTCGGGCAGGTCGGCCAGGGCCCGGCGCTCCTCGGCGGGCAGCTCGCCGTCACCGGCCCGGATCCCCTCCACGAGCATCAGCAGGGCGAGCAGCTCGGCCGTGTAGGTCTTGGTGGCGGCCACCGCCCGCTCGTGTCCGGCGGCGATGTCCACGGCGAGTTCCGCGGTCGTGGCCAGCGGGGAGTCCGGTGCGTTGGTGACGGCGAGGGTGAGCGCACCGGAGTCGCGGGCGGCCCGGAGCACCTCCGTCAGGTCGGGGGATCCGCCGCTCTGGCTGACCCCGACGACCAGGGCGTCGGAGAGGTCCGGCCGGGCACCGAAGAGGGTGACAGCGCTCGGCGAGGCCAGGCCGGCCGGCAGGCCGAGGCGGATCTCGCTGAGGTACGCGCCGTAGAGCGCGGCATGGTCCGAGGTTCCCCGCGCGGTGAAGACCACGTGCCGGGGGCGGCGCTCGGCAACGATTCTGGCCACCCGGGCGATGTCTGCGGCGTGCTCGGTGGAGAGCAACAGCTCGTAACCCGCCGGCTGCTCGTCGATGTCGGCGGCCATGCCGCTACCTGGGCGCGTCACGGAAACTCCTCCCCTGCGCGATATCCGCGCGATTGCTGCTCAGTCTTGCACCTTTGCGCCGGTCTGAGCAATCAAACGAGCAGCATCGCGCAGTGGATCACCAAAACTGGATCTCGTCCCCTACGCTGACCCGACCTCACCGCGCAACCGGTACCGACAAGCGAGAGGATCACGTGGCCGAGGGAACGGACGACCGGGCGCTGCCGGCGACGGAGGAGCTGGTCCTGGCCCGGCGGGCTCTGGATTCCGGCGAGCTGACGCATGCCGCCGACCACGTCGCGGCGGCGCTGGCCCGGGCACCGACGCTGCCCGAGGTGCACGAGACCCTCGCCCGGCTGGCCGTCGCCAGCGGCGACGGCGGCATCGGCCTGTTCCCGTTACAGCACCACACGTTCGTCGGTGCCGTGGTTGCCCGCGCGCATCTGCTCGCCGCGGCCGGCCGCCCGGCCGAGGGACTCGATCTGCTGGTCGCCGCCACCGCGCACGCGCCCGGGGCGGACTGGGCGGGAGTGCCGTGGGTGACCTCGCCCGAGTTGGCCGAACGCCTCGGACCCGAGCAGGCCGCCCGGGTGCTGATGCAGGTCTGCGCCGCCATTCCGGATCCGGTCCCGCCATCGAACCGGGCGGCCCTGTCGCCGTACCTCACGCTCGCCCGCAACGCGATCACCGTCCACCCGGAGCACGCGCTGTTGCTGGGTACGGCGTCCGCGCTGGCCCGACGGGTGGACGAGGTGCCGCTCGCGGTCCACTGGGCCGGCCGGGGAGTACGCGCGACCCCGTCGAAGATGGGCGAGGTGTGGCTCGGGTACGCGCTGCGCAGCGCCGGCCGGACCCGGGAGGCGCTCGCCGCCCTGCGGCGGGCCGTGGAGCACGACCCGGACGACCTGGCGGTGTACGCCGACATCGCCGGCACCCTGGCCGACCACGGCCGGCTGGAGGAGGCGCTGGGCTGGATCGAGCGGGCCCTGGCCCGCAACCCGTCCTTCGACTGCGCCGTGCACACGGCACACCGTCTGCGGTTCCAACGGGACGGCGCGGTCCGTCACCTGGTCGCGCTTGCGGACTTCATCCGCGATCATCCGGACGACTCACACGAACACAGCGACCTGGCCGAGTGCTGCCGCGGACGCCCCTGGCTGGGTCAGTTGACGCCGGCCGCGCCGGCCGCGGCGGCCGGCGCGATCCCCGGACCACCCGGTGCCGGGCACCTCGACCGGCCGGAGCGGGCGGCGCTCCTCCCCGCCCCGCCGCCGCCGTCCGCGGAGGCCGCCCGCCGCCTGCGCGAACTCGCCCACCCGGCCTGGCCGCACCCCCCTGCGGCGTACGACGCGGCGGTCGGCCTGGCCACCCTGGACCTGGCCGATCTGCTCGGCCTGCTGGCCCATCCGCCGGAGACCCCGCAGACCGCGCTGGGGCGGGTGCTCGCCGGCCAGGACCCGGCGCTGTGGCTGCGGTGCGTGCAGGTCTGGACCTGCCTCGGGCTGCTGCACCACCGGACCGACGAGCCATGGGCGGAGTCGACCCGGCGGCGGGTGCTCGTGGAGTTGGCGCGCGAGGTGCCAGAGGTCGCCGAGGCGGCCCTGTTCGCCCTGGTGACCGCTGCCTGGGTCGACCCGGCCGTCCGGCCCGACGTGGCCGCGTTGGTCTCCGAGCGGCTGGCGACGGTGGCCGAGGCGGCCCGTCGACATCCGGTGCCGAACGCCGTCTCCCTGGCACACCTGGCGCTGGCCACGCCGGATCTCGATCCGGAGACCATCGCCCTGGCGCGCACGCTGGCCGGCGTGCCCACCGGCCAGCGCCGCGGCAGGCTGCGCGCCCTGCTGCGTCGGCTCCTGCCCCCGTGGCGGAGACGATCGCACGGCATGCCCTGAAGGTGGACCGGGCAGGCTCAGACGGCCGGTGTCCGGGCCAGGTCGGCCTCGGCCTGCTCCTGGCCGCCGCCGTCGGGCTCCGGTTCGTTGCTCGTCCGCAACGGGATCTCCCGGATGAACCAGGCCAGCGCCGGGACCACGACGGCGAAGAGCACCGCCCAGAGGAACACGTGCGAGATCGCGTCGGCGAGGCCACCGAGCACCACCTCGCGGGCCTGTGCCGGCAGTTCCTTGAGCTGTTCGATGTTCATCGCCGCGCCGGCCTCGCCGCCACCGCTGAACGCGCCACCGGCGGCCGAGCCGGCCAGCCGGTTGGCGAAGATGGCGCCGAACAGCGAGATGCCGAACGACCCGCCGATGGAGCGGAAGAAGGTGGCCGCGCCGCTGGCCGCGCCCAGGTCCTTCTGGGCGACGCTGTTCTGCGCGATCAGCATGGAGGTCTGCATGAGGAAGCCCATGCCGGCACCGAGCACGAGCATGTAGAGCGACGACTGGACCTTGCTGGTGTCCACGTCCAGCAGGCTCAGCAGGGCGAGCCCGACGGCCATCACCACACCGCCGACGATCGGGAAGATCCGGTACCGCCCGGTCCGGGTGATCGCCCGGCCGACGACGAGCGAGACCAGCAGCATGCCGAACATCAGCGGCAGCAGCAGCAGGCCGGAGTTGGTGGCCGAGGCGCCCTGCACGGTCTGCTGGTAGAGCGGCAGGAAGTTCATCGCGCCGAACATCGCGAAGCCGAGCAGGAAGCCGATCACCGAGATGAGGGCGAAGTTCCGGTTGGCGAAGAGCCGCAGCGGCAGGATCGGCTCGGGGACCCGGCGCTCGACGAACCCGAAGGCCACGAGCGCCACGACGGCCAGCACGGCGAGGCCGAGGATCTGCGGGGAGGCCCAGGCGTACTCGTTGCCACCCCAGGTGGTGATCAGCACGATCCCGGTGATGCCCACCGACAGCAGGGCGGCGCCGAGCCAGTCGATCCGGTGCTCGGTGCGGTAACGGGGCAGGTGCATGGTGGCGATCAGCAGCACCAGCGCCACCCCACCCAGGGGAAGGTTGACGTAGAACGCCCAGCGCCAGGAGAGGTGGTCGGTGATGAAACCGCCGACCAGCGGGCCGGCGACCATCGCGATGGCCATGATCCCGGCGATCATGCCCTGGTAGCGGCCACGCTCCCGGGGCGGCACGAGGTCGCCGATGATCGCCATGACGCCGACCATCAGGCCACCGGCGCCCAGACCCTGGACGGCCCGGAAGGCGATCAACTGCACCATGCCGTCGTCGGGACCGCCGAGGAATCCCGACCCGGCCATGCCGCAGAGCGCGGAGCCGACCAGGAAGATCACCACAGCGGTGAGGAAGACCGCCTTACGCCCGTAGAGGTCGCCGAGCTTGCCCCAGATCGGGGTGGAGACGGTGGTGCCCAGCACGTACGCGGTCACCACCCAGGTGAAGTGGTTGAGCCCGCCGAACTCCCCCACGATGCGCGGCAGAGCGGTACTGACGATCATGTTGTCGAGCATCGCCAGCATCATGGCGATCATCAGACCGAAGAGCACGACCCGGACATTCGGTCGCACGGCAGCCTGGTTCTGCTGGACCATCGGTAAGCTCTCCCCCCGAGATGCGGCGCACTTACTTGCCGCCCGGCTAGTCACCTTACTAGCCGGACGGTAAGTTGGACAGGTAACGACGGTCAACCGGATTGGCAGGTACGGGTGAGTCAGAGCACAGGCGGCACGCGGGAGCGGATCAAGGCCGTGGCGCTGGAGCTCTTCACCGAGCAGGGCTACGAGGCGACCTCACTGCGCGAGGTGGCCGAGCGGCTCGGGGTGACCAAGGCCGCGCTCTACTACCACTTCAAGAGCAAGGACGAGATCGTCACGAGCGTGGTGGAGGACCGGCTGGAGCGGATGGACGCCCTGATCACCTGGGCCGAGAGCCAGCCGGCCACGCTGGCCACCCGCCGGGCCGTCATCGAGCGGTACGCCGACGCCATGTTCAGTGGCGAGCAGCCCTCGGTGATGCGGTTCTTCGAGCAGAACCAGACAGCCTTGAAGAGCCTCTCCGCCGGCCGGGAACTGCGCGATCGGATGTTCCGGCTGGCCACCGCGCTCTGCCAGGGTGACGACTCCCCCGGTGCCCAGCTCCGTGCCGTGCTGGCCCTGTTCGCCGTGCACAGCAGCTGGTTCGCCGTACGCACCCCGGACATCACCGACGCCGAGCGCAAGCAGGTGGCTCTGGAGGTCGCCGACGAGTTGCTCGCCGCGATCGCCGAACCGCCCACCCGCGTCCCTGACCGCTCCGGGCGGAACAGCTAGCGCAGCGGCAGGCGGAGGGCGAGCAGGTCCACTCCGGGCAGGGGGCTCCAGTCCCGCTCAGGCTGGCGGACGAAGCCGCGCCCACGGTAGAGCCGGTGGGCCGGCTCGGCATGGCCCTCGCGTACGCAGATGGTCACCGCGGTGCAGCCCAGCTCGATCGCGCGTGCGACACACGCCTCGACGAGCGCGGCACCGGCTCCCCGGCCCTGGGCGGCCGGGTCCACCGCCAGCATCCGGAACTCCGCCTCCCCCGGGGCACACATCTCGGCGTACCGGGTGCCGGGCAGCACGAAGGTGACCGAACCGAGCAGCTGCCCGGTCGCCCGGTCCACGGCCACCAGCACGTCACCGTGCTCCGCCCGAGCGGCGACGTCGGCGAGCACGTCGGCGTAGCCGGTCTCACCCTTGAGCTGGCCGTCCGCCTCGTACGCCGCGACGGTGAGCCGGGCGACCCCGGCGAAATCGGCCGGCTCGACCGGACGGATCAGCAGGTCACTCAACCGATCACCGCGATCAGGTCACCGTCCTGCACCACGTCGCCCTCGTTCACCGCGAGCTGCTGCACGACGCCGTCGGACTCGGCGATCACCGGGATCTCCATCTTCATCGACTCCAGGATCACCAGGGTGTCCCCCTCGGACACGGTGTCCCCGGCCGACGCGACGACCTTCCAGACGTTCGCCACCATCTCGGCGCGGATCTCCTCGGCCATCTCTCGGCCCCTTCCCTCGCGGCTCCTGCGACGTATCCAATCATGCGCAGGCGGGCGGCGGGCGTGGAGCGGCCCCGGCAGCAGTCCACCCGGACCGCCGGCACTAGCATCAACGGGTCGGACCCGGACGCCGGCAAGGGCGACAGCGCCCCGGCGGCGGGGTCGCGCGCAGCCGATCCGGCCATCACGAGGAGGTCACCATGGCGAAGAAGGCCCGTAAGAAGAAGGCCCGTAAGAAGAGCGCCGCGAACCACGGCAAGCGCCCCAACTCCTGAGCCGGCGGGCGGCTGCCCGCCGCGATCGGACGACGGACCACAGGTGCCCGGGTCACTTCCGACCCGGGCACCTGTGCAGGTCAGTCGGCCAGTTCGCGCGACTCGCTGCTCTCGAACACGACGAGTTCGCTGATCCGTACCCGTAGCCGCTCGCGCAGCTCGTCCGGCGCGGACTCGTTGCCGCAGCAACGCGCCACGAGCGCCCTGACCTCCTGCTCGATGCCGTACTCGCGCAGGCAGGGGCCGCACTCGTCGAGATGGTGCCGGATCAGCGTCCGCCGCTCCTGCGCACACTCCAGGTCGAGGTACAGGTAGACCTCGGCGAGCACCTCACGGCAGTCCGTCTCGTGCGGATCTCCACAGCTCACGTCACACCTCCCGGCCGGTGGCGGCGGTCGAGCTCCGGGCCGGCTGGGCCGCGGAGAAACCCCGCTCCGCGGCGTACCCCTCAAGCAGCTTGCGCAGATTACGACGCCCGCGGTGCAACCGCGACATCACCGTGCCGATCGGCGTGCCCATGATGTCGGCTACCTCCTTGTAGGAGAAGCCCTCGACATCGGTCAGGTAGACGGCCAGCCGGAACTCCTCCGGCAACTGCTGGAGGGCCTCCTTGACGTCGCTGTCCGGCAGCCGGTCGAGCGCCTCGGTCTCGGCGGACCGCAGCCCGCTCGAGGTGTGCGACTCCGCCTCGGCAAGCTGCCAGTCGGTGATCTCGTCAGTGGGCGCCTGGACCGGTTGGCGCTGCCGCTTGCGGTACGAGTTGATGTAGGTGTTGGTCAGGATCCGGTAGAGCCAGGCCTTCAGGTTCGTGCCCTGCTCGAACTGGTGGAAGGCGGCGTACGCCTTCAGGTAGGTCTCCTGGACCAGGTCCTCGGCATCCGCCGGGTTACGCGTCATCCGCAGGCCGGCCGCGTACAGCTGATCGACGAATGGCATTGCGTCCCGCTCGAACCGGGCCCTGCGCTCGTCCGTCTTCTCCGTGGTCAACCGCACATCCCCTCGGGTTGGATGCTTCCCCGCCGAGGATACGCGCACCGACCTTCCGGAAGATTCGGTTCCGACGGGTGTGCCCGTCGCCACCTCGGCCGGCGGCACCGCCGCCGGCCAGTTCGGGCCGGCCAGCAGCCGCCTGAGCTGCCGTGCCTCCCGCTCGTCGCGTTCCCGGTTCCGGATCTCGGTCGGCACCGGTCACCCCCTCGCACAGTGGTTGTCCGAGGTGTTCAACGCGCGCCGCGGGTCGGGACATTCCGGCTCGCCCCGGGCGTTCCTGGTCCCCGCCTCGGTGGTGCGACCGTGGCTGGGACCAGGAAGGGCCTGGGAGCCCGGTGTCGCCGCCCGACCGGGCACTGGGACACCATCGGGTGCAACGAAGCGGCGCAGCCGCCGGACACGGCACCGGGAGGCACGGCGGCGCGCCGGCAGCCAGCGCGCCGTCAGGTGGCCCAGCCGTGCTCGCGCAGCCAGGCCACTGCCAGGGCGGCCGTACCGGCGGGGTCGCCCCGAAGGTCGTGCCGCTCCCCCGGGCGGACCAGCACCCGTACCAGCGGCCCCCGCTCCGGCACACCGAACGGGTCCCGGTCCCCGTTCACCACCAGGGTCGGCAAGCCGGTCATCAGCTCAGCTGCCCGGCTCCGCTCCGGTCGACCGGGCGGATGCAGCGGGAAGGCGAGCGCCACCACCCCGGCGGCGGCCACCGCGGTCGCCGTCCGGCAGGCCACCCGAGCGCCGCTGGAGCGACCACCCACCACCACCGGTACGCCCCGATGCCGTCGCCGCAGCACGGCGAGCACGGCCGACCACGCCTCGTCGAGGTGCCCGGCCGGGGCGGGCGCACGTCGGCCGGCGACCCGGTACGGCTGGGTCACCCGGGCCACCACCAGCCCGGCGGCCACCGCCGCGTCGCGCAGGCCGATCAGATCCGGGGCGTCGACACCGCCGCCGGCCCCGTGCCCCAGCACCAGCAGAGCCCGGGGCAGGCCGGACGGTTGATCGGTCTCGACCCGGGCGGGACCGCGCGGAGTGTCGATGACGTCGTCGTGTGGCACCGCCCCATTGAACCCGCCCCGACCTGGGCGGTGCCCCGCAGATCAGCTCAACGGCACCAGGGTGAGCAGCCGGTCACGCACCGGCGGGCCCGGCTCACCTGCGGCATCGGGGTCGGGTTGCACCTCGCTGCGCCAGGCCACCAGCATCGCCCGCCGCTCCCGAGGCGTGGTGCCGCCCCAGACGCCGTGACAATCGCCGACCTCCAACGCCCAGGCCAGGCAGGAGCCCTGCACGTCGCAGCTGCGGCACAGCGCCACCGCCGCGTCCGCCGGCTCGTTCGGCGCCGGAAAGAACGTTTCCGGGTCGACGCTCTGACAGGTGCCTCTGGTGCGCCAGGCTTCGTCCTGTCGCCGCTCACGCAACGCCCGCAACAGTCGCGGATCACGCCGCGCGGCGGCCACCTCGTGCGGACGGGGCATACGCGCCCGTGTCATCCACCCACCTCCCCCGTGGGACCAGCAAGATCGATGGAGATCGTTCACCCGACGTGAACGACACCCACCACCGGCGCTGTGTTCTATCGCACTTACGTACACCGAGACAAGACTCTGCCGGGAACTTGGCAGAACGTTCGCGTCACCTTTCGCCCGCAACCGCAGCAAATCACTCCCGACAATGTGCCGGCCGTGATCAGAACAGCGTCATCTCCGACGGCTCGGCGGGACGGGTCAGCGGCACCCGGGCGGTCAGCTCCGGACCGTCGTTGCGCACATCGCCAACGGCCTTGCCCACCGGCCGTATCTCCAGCCGGGCCAGCCAGTCCATCGGCGGCGGCACCAGCAGCTCGGCCGCGTCGCCGCCGCCATCCAGCCAGGCCGCCCAGCGCCCGGGGGTCAGCAGCAGGGGCATCCGGTCATGCACCTCGGCCAGTTCGCCGAGGGCCGTGGTGGTCAGCACGCTGAAGGTCAGCAGCGTCGTGTCCGGGCCGTCCCAGCGCGACCAGATGCCGGCGAAGGCGAGCACCGAGCCGTCGCGCGGGGTCATGTAGTACGGCTGCTTCGAGCCGTCGGCCAGCCGCACCCACTCGTACCAGCCGTCGGCGGGAACCAGGCACCGTCGACGGGCGAAGGACGGCGCGTACGCCCGGCTGGTGGCGACCGTCTCGGCCCGGGCGTTGATCATGCGGGCCGCTCCGGCGGACGACCGGGACCACTGCGGCACCAGACCCCATCGGCCCCGCGAGAGCGCCCGGTGGCCCTCGGCGCTCACCCGGATGACAGGCACGGGATCGGTCGGCGCCACATTGTGATCGGCGACCAGCCCGTCGCCGGTCTCGTCGACGGCCTCGAACAGGCCGCTGAGGTCACCGGCGCTCCGGGTCGTGGCGTACCTTCCGCACATGTCGTTCACGCTAGCGCGCCGCTTGTCGGGCGGCTGTCCCGTTCCCCGGGAGCGGCCGATGACCGTGGCAACGCCGGGCCGACGGCACGGCAGAATGTAGCTGTGGGGAACGTGCCAGCGACCCGGCCGCTACAGCCGTGGACCGCACCGACGGCCAGCGATCCGGTGTCGGCGTCGCTGCGACTGCCCGGTTCCAAGTCGATGACCAACCGGGCTCTGGTGCTCAGCGCGCTGGCCGCCGGGCCGTCGACCCTGTCCCGGCCGCTGCGGGCCCGGGACACCGAGCTGATGGCCGCCGCACTGCGAGCGATGGGCGCCCACGTCTCGATCGCCGACGACGACCGTTGGTTGGTCCGGCCGCACCGGCTGTTCGGCCCGGCGCAGGTCGACGTGGGACTCGCCGGCACGGTCATGCGCTTCGTGCCCCCGGTCGCGGGGCTGGCCGACGGGCAGGTCACCCTCGACGGTGACCCGCACGCCCGCATCCGCCCCCTCGGCCCGCTCATCGAGGCGCTGCGCTCACTCGGCGTACGCGTCGACACCTCCGCCTCGGGCAGCCTGCCACTCGTGGTGCTGGGCGCCGGCCGGGTGACCGGCGGCGAGGTCGCGATCGACGCCTCGGCCTCCAGTCAACTGATCTCCGGTCTGCTGCTCGCCGCCCCCCGCTTCGACCGAGGGCTTGTGGTCCGGCACGTCGGCCCGCCGGTGCCCTCCGCGCCGCACCTGCGGATGACGGTGCAGATGCTGCGCGCCGCCGGTGCCGCGGTCGACGACAGCACTCCCGACGTCTGGGCGGTCGAGCCGGGGCCGCTCACCGGGCGCGGGTGGGAGATCGAGCCGGACCTCTCCGGCGCGGTGCCGTTCTTCGCCGCCGCCCTGGTCACCGGCGGCGAGGTGACCCTGCGCGGCTGGCCGGCACGGGGCAGTGCCCAGCCGGTGGAGCGACTGCGCTCGCTGTTGCAGCAGATGGGTGCGGCAGTCACCCTCACCACCGAGGGGCTGACGGTGCGCGGCACCGGCCCGGTGAAGGGATTGCACGCCGACCTGTCCGACGTCAGCGAACTGACCCCGGCGTTGACCGCGCTGGCCCTGCTCGCCGACTCGCCCTCGGTGTTCACCGGCATCAGCCACATCCGGGGCCACGAGACAGACCGGCTGGCCGCGCTGAACCGGGAGTTCACCGGGCTGGGCGCGGACATCACCGAGTCGGCCGACGGCCTGGAGATCCGGCCTCGACCGCTGCACGGTGGGGTGTTCCGCACCTACCACGATCACCGGATGGCACACGCGGCGGCGGTGGCCGGGCTGGTGGTGCCGGGCGTCGAGTTGGATGACGTGTCGTGCACCTCGAAGACCATGCCCGAGTTTCCGGCGCTATGGTCGGCACTGGTGACCGACAAGAACTGAGCTGACGAAGGGGCGGTCCTGGCGACCAAGCGGGAGTACGACGAGGACGACGTCCGGGTCCGACCCGGCAGATCCTCACGCCCGCGTACCCGGACCCGGCCACGGCACGCCGACGCCAAGGACGGTTTCGTCATCGCGGTGGATCGCGGAAGGTACACCTGCGTGCTGCCCGGCGCCGGGCCCGACGACCCCACGGTCACCGCGATGCGCGCCCGCGAGCTGGGCCGTAAGTCGGTGGTGGTCGGTGACCGGGTCGGGCTGGTCGGCGACACCTCCGGTTCGTCCGGGGCGCTGGCCCGCATCGTCCGGATCGAACCACGCAGGTCCGTGCTGCGGCGCACCGCCGAGGACGACGCCAGCACCGCCGAGGGGCGGCTGGAACGGGTGGTGGTCGCCAACGCCGACCAACTTGTGATCGTCAGCGCGCTGGCCGACCCGCCACCGCGCACCGGGTTCATCGACCGCTGCCTGGTGGCCGCGTACGACGCGGACATCGAACCGCTGCTCTGCCTGACCAAGGCCGACCTGGCCGGGCCAGCGGCGGTGCTCGACTACTACACCGAGCTGGAACTGCCGTACCTGCTCATCCGGCCGGACTCCCCGTTGGAGCCGCTACGCAGTCTGCTGGTCGGCCGGGTCTCGGTGCTTGTCGGGCATTCCGGGGTGGGCAAGTCGACACTTGTCAACCGCCTGGTGCCGGAGGCCGAACGGGCGGTCGGCACGGTAAGCGCGATCGGCCGGGGACGACACACCTCGACAAGCGCTGTGGCGTTGCGACTGCCCGGGTCACCCGACGCGGAGCAGGATCCGGGCTGGATCGTGGACACCCCCGGCGTACGCAGCTTCGGGCTGGCCCACGTCTCGGCCGAGAGCCTGCTGCACGGTTTTCCGGACCTGGTCGAGGCCACCGCCGACTGCCCGGCGAACTGCCCGCACACCACCGACGAGGCCGACTGCGCCCTCGACAACTGGGTGGCGGCGGGGCGGGCCGACCCGCGCCGGCTGGCCTCGTACCGCCGGTTGCTGGCCTCTCGCGCCGGGGAGACCGAAACCTGGACCGAGCCCGACCCGCGCGGGCGCCCGGAGTGATCCGGCGGGCCCAACCCGCCGACGCGGCACCTCACGTCGGCACCACCACCGACGCGCCGTCGCCGGCCCCCGGCGTCGTCCCGGAGCCGGCGTCGCTACCGTGTCCGGCATGACCGGGTACGCCGATGACCTGACCCTCGCCCACCGGCTCGCCGACGCCGCCGACGCCCTGTCGACGGCCCGGTTCCGCGCCCTGGACCTGCGGGTCGAGTCGAAGCCCGACCTGACCCCGGTCTCCGACGCGGACACCGCCGTGGAGCGCGAGATCCGTGCCCTGCTCGCCGAGCACCGGCCCGACGACGGGCTGCTCGGCGAGGAGTACGGGGCGACGCCCACCGCCGGCACCCGCCAGTGGGTGGTGGACCCGATCGACGGCACGAAGAACTTCGTCCGGGGCGTGCCGATCTGGGCCACGCTCATCGCCCTGCTGGAGGAGGGCCGCCCGGTCGCCGGGCTGGTCTCCGCACCGGCACTGGGGCGCCGCTGGTGGGCGGCGCGGGGCACCGGGGCCTACGCGGGCCCGGACGCGGCCCGCGGTACGCCCATCCGGGTTTCCGGGGTGACCCGGCTGGCCGACGCCAGCCTCTGCTACTCCTCGCTCGACGGCTGGGAGAAGGCCGGCCGGCTCGACGCCGTGCTGCAACTGATGCGGGACACCTGGCGCAGCCGCGCCTACGGCGACTTCTACGGTTACATGCTGTTGGCCGAGGGTGCGCTGGACGTGATGATCGAGCCGGAGTTGTCCCTCTGGGACGTGGCCGCACTGGTACCCATCGTGACCGAGGCAGGGGGCGCGATCACCGGTCTGGCCGGTCAGCCAGCCCCGGCGGGTGGCGACAACAGCACCCTGGCCAGCAACGGCGCGTTGCATCCCGACATCCTTGAAAGGCTCGGTAGCCCGCCGAGCATTGACGCCGGGTAACCTCTATCCTCGCCAGGTGGCTACCTCGGGTTGGTGTTTCCTGGCGGCGATGATCGTCGCGTATGGCGTCGCCAATCTGTTGCAGTCGGTTGCCGCCGCCCGCACCACGGTGCATCACACCTTCGATCCCGGGCTGCTGCTGCGCCTGGCCGGGCACCGCACCTATCTGGTCGGGCTGGCCTGCCAGGTCGCCGGATTCGTCCTGGCCTTCCTGTCCCGGCGGGACCTGCCGCTGTTCCTGGTGCAGGCGAGCGTGGCCGCCGGCCTCGGCGTCACCGCCCTGCTCGGCGTGATCCTGCTGAAGTGGCGGCTGCCGGCGGCTGAGGTCGCGCTGCTGGTGCTGCTGTTCGCCGGAATCACCGCGCTGGTGCTAGCCGCCCGGCCGGCGCCGTCGAAGGCCCTCGGCACCGAGGGCATGATCGCCCTGCTGGTGGCGCTGGCGGTGATCGCGGTGCTGGGCTTCTTCGCGGTCCGGCTGCACGGCGCGCCGGGTTCGGTGGCGCTCGGATCGCTGGCCGGGCTGGCCTTTTCCGCCGCCGCGGTGGCGGCCCGGCCGCTGGCCTCCGCGTCGAGCTGGGACGCCTTCCTCAGCCACCCGCTGCTCTACCTGCTCGTCGCCCATTCCGTGGTCGGCCAACTGCTGCTCGGCCTGGCGATGCAGCGCGGTTCGACGACGGCGGCGGTGGCCGCCATGGACGCGGCCGGCGCGGTGCCCGCTGCCATCGTCGGGCTGCTGCTGCTCAACGACAAGATCTGGCCGGGCCGGGAGTGGCTCGCCGGCATCGGGTTCCTGGTCACCCTCGCCGCCGTCGTCGGGCTCACCCGGTACGCGGAGCCGCAGCATCAGCACGCCGTCGCCCAGGAGACCAGCCGGGCGTTGGCCAATGCTCCCCTGCCGCTCATCCCGCGACCCACGGCGGCGGGCTGCGAGGTCGCGGCGGCCAGCGGCGTGGGTGATCCGCTGCCTCAGGCCGCCTCGACCGGCTTGCGTCGGCCCACCACCCGCTCGTAAAGCCGCTCCAGGGCACTGGCCGTACGTTCCCAGGTGTAGCTGCACCGCACCCGGTCGACCGCGGCGTGCCCGTACGCGAACCGGCCGGCGTTGTCGGTGAGCAGCCGACGCAGCGTCATCCCGAGGGTTCGTACGTCGCCCGGCGGCACCAGCTTGCCGGTCACCTCGTCGACCACGGCGTCGGCGATGCCACCCATGGCGTAGCCCACCACCGGGACACCACAGGCCATCGCCTCCAGCGACACCCGGCCCGCCGAGGAGTAGTGCGGGGTGCAGGCCACCACGTCGGCCGAGCGGTACCAGGTCGCCATCTGCTCGTGCGGCACCGCGCCAACCAGGTGCACCTGCTCGCCGACCCCGACGCGGTCGGCCAGCTCGCGCAGCCGACGGGCCTCGGCGTGGTTGGCCAGCCGGTCGGTCGGTGGCCCGCCGGCGATCACCAGCTCCGCGTCGCCGACCAGGCGCAACGCGCGGATCAGATCCTCCTGGCCGTGACCCCGCCCGAGCCCACCCACGGAGAGGATCCGGGGGCGCTGCTCACGCGGGGCGGCCTCACCGTCGGGATGGAAGCGCTCCGTGTCGACCCCGGTCGGGACCATCGCGACCGAGGTGCGTTGCAGGCCCATCCGGGTCAGCTCGTCGACCTCGTCGTTGCACTGGGCCACCGCGATGTCCACGGCTCGGGTCAGCGCCCGCTCCAGCGGGATCCGGCTGCCCGGGCCGTCGTACTGGGCGCCGAGGTGGCGCAGTTGCTCCATGCCGATCGAGTGGAACGTCTGCACCATCGGGATGTCGGTCTCCCGTACGGCGTGCGCGGCGGCCAGGCCGCCGATCCAGTAGTGGCCG
The DNA here is from genome assembly GCF_002754655.1 of Verrucosispora sp. CNZ293. Lineage (NCBI taxonomy): Bacteria > Bacillati > Actinomycetota > Actinomycetes > Micromonosporales > Micromonosporaceae > Micromonospora > Verrucosispora sp. CNZ293. The sequence continues at coordinate 5,816,679 of NZ_PEFR01000001.1, read as the reverse complement.
TGCACCACCTCGGGGGTCCAGTCGCCGGACCACCTGCCGGCCAGCCACTCACCGAACTCGGGCACGTAGGGCACCAGGTCAGCAGTGGGGATCGGTGCGACCGGGCCCACCGAGGCCCGCTCCACCCGGTAACCGTCAACGACCTCGGTCTCGATCACCTCAGGGTCGTCCCGGCGGGTGTACACCCGCACGTCGTGACCTCGCCCGGCCAGTTCGGCCGCGACCCGTGCGATGTGCTGGTAGGTGCCGACGACGGTTCCGTCGCCGGACGGCGGCGCAGCGGCGTGGGCACAGACAAGGCCAACGCGCATGGGTCACCTCCATGCGGATGAGGGCTGTGGTCTTCGGTCAGAGCGTCCCATTAACCGGCCTCCGACGAGCCGAAACCTCGCAGATCGCGGGCACGCTCGGCGGCATGACCCGGACATGACGGGGTACCGATGAGGAATGCCCCTCGCCCGAGCACTCGCCGACGCCACAGTCGTCATCACCGGTGCGTCAAGCGGCATCGGCGCCGCGACCGCGTACGCCCTGGCGCGGCGCGGCAGCACCGTGGTGCTTGCCGCGCGTACCGAGCCGGCCCTGCGGGAGGTGGCCCGACACTGCCGTGAGCTGGGCGGCCGCACCCTGGTGGTGCCCACCGACGTGACGGACGCGGACGCCATGCGACGGCTCGCCTCGACAACTGTGGCGGAGTTCGGCCGGATCGACGCCTGGATCAACAACGCCGCGGTCGGCACCATCGGGTTGTTCGACGAGATCCCGGTGGCCGAGTTCCGCCAGGTGCTGGACGTCAACCTGCTCGGCACGGCGAACGGGATCCGGGCCGCGCTGCCACACCTGAGCGCGGCCGGCGGCGGCGTCGTGGTCAACAACGCCTCGGTGCTGGCCGAGGTGGCAATGCCCTACCAGTCCCCGTACAACGCGGCCAAGCACGGTGTCCGGGGCCTGGCCGACACGGTCCGCCAGGAACTCCGCGCCACCGGACGGGGTGCCGTCTCGATCTGCACCGTGCTCCCGGCCACCATCGACACCCCGTTCTTCCGGCACGCCGCCAATCACAGTGGCCGGCAGGTCGTTCCGCCACCACCTGTCTATCCGCCGGAGGTGGTCGCGGAGACGATCGTCCGGCTGTTGAGGCGACCCCGCCGGGAGGCGTACGCCGGTGGCGCCGCCCGCCTGATCGGCATGCAGTGGCGGCTGGCCCCGGCGCTGGCCGAACGCGTTCTGGGGTGGTACGGCCGGTACACCCAGTTCGGCCCGACGCCGATGGCCGACACCACGGGCAACGTCTTCCGCCCCGACGCGACGGCGCAGCCGGAGGGCGGCTGGGCCGGCCGACGTCGCCAACTGGTCCGCATCTCCACCGTGTTCGGGCTGGCCGCCGCCGGGACCGCCGTCGGCACGGCCGCCGCGCTGGCCCGCAAACTGACCCGGTGAGCGCTCGGGCCGGCACCTGTCGACGTCCGGCCGGCTATCCGCCCCGGCGGGACCGGTTACGGCGGGAGGGCAACGGGTAGTGGTCAGTCATGCGCGACGACGAGTACCCGACCCCCGTGTCCGATCCCGAGGCCGACGGCCTGCCCGACACCGCCGACGACGATTCGACGGCCGGGGACGACGTGCTGACCGGACGGGAGGCCGACGGCCCGGCACCGGCCCAGCTGCCCGGTGACCGGACCCCGGTGGCGGTCGACGAGTTCGGCACCACGGCCGAGGAGCAGCTCGACGGCGAGTCGTTGGACTACAAGCTGAGCCGGGAACAGTTCGAGCTGCCGGTCGACGATCCGCTGGCCGGGCCGGTGGATCCGGACATCGCGGCCGAGGCGGACAGCCGGGAACAGGCGGCGCAGGCGCAACTCGACGCCGACGTCATCGACCCGGGTCCCACCTCCGACCCGAAGTCCCCGGTCTCGCTCTACGACCACGACCAGCTGGGCACCAGCGTGGACGCCACGGTCGGTCGGCTTGTCGAACCGGACGAGGGGGCGCACACCGACCAGGAGACCGATTCGATCGCGTACGACGCGGGTGCCGCCGGTGGCGGAGCCAGCGCCGAGGAACTGGCCGTGCACGAGACCCGGCCGCCGCACTCGGTCTGAACAGCGAGCGCCGGCCCGCTCAGTCGTCCAGGCCGCGTTCGATCGCGTACCGGGTCAGCTCGACCCGGTTGTGCAACTGGAGCTTGCCGAGCGTGTTCTGCACGTGGTTCTGCACCGTACGGTGCGACAGCCCGAGCCGCTCGGCGATCTGCTTGTACGACATGCCCTTGGCGACCAGGCGCAGCACCTCGGTCTCCCGGTCGGTGAGCCGGGGTGCCGCGTCCTCGGCGTCAGCCGCCGCGTGACCGGTGACGGTGGCCAGTCGGCGGTACTCGCCGAGGACCAGTCCGGCCAGCCCCGGCGTGAAGACCGGCTCGCCCGCCGCGGTCCGCCGCACCGCCTCCAGGAACTCCGCCAGCCCGGCGGACTTGAGCAGATAGCCGGTGGCGCCGGCCTTCACCGCGTCCAGTACGCCCTGCTGCTCGCCGCTGGCCGAGAGCATGAGCACCCGGACGTCGGGGTGCGCCGCCCGCAGTCCCTGGATCACCTCCACCCCGGAGATGTCCGGTAGTTGCAGGTCGAGCACCACCACGTCGGCACGGGCCGCGGCGACCACCCGGACCGCCTGACGTCCCTCCCCACAACTGGCCACCACCTGGTGGCCGGCCTCGGCGAGGTCGCGGGCCACCCCTTCCCGCCACATCGGGTGGTCGTCGACGACCATCACACGTACGCCGCTCATGGTTCCCTCCTCGGCACGGTGAGTTCCACCTCGGTGCCGGCACCCGGTGTCGAGCTGATCCGGGCCGTGCCACCCAGGTCGGCCAACCGGCCCCGGATAGCCTGGGCGACGCCCAGCCGTCCCTGGGCCACGGCCTCGGCCAGGCGGTCGGGCGGAAAGCCCGGCCCCTCGTCCCGGATCGACACGGTGACCGCCGCGCCCTCGTCCTCGACCAGCACCCACGCCCGACCACCACCGTGCCGGGCAGCGTTGTCCAGCGCCGCCCCGACGGCCGCCGCCAGCTCACGGGCCACCGGCGGAGGCAGCGGCACCGGGCCAGCCGGCGCGGACAGCGACACGGTGGCCGAGGCGTGCCGGCCGAGCAGGGTGCGCAGGTCGACAGGCGCGTCGGCGGCACCGGCCGGGACCGGCCCGGCAGCGGAGATCAGCGAACGCAGCGCCACCTCCTGCTCGCCGGCCAACCGGGCCAGTTCGCCTGCCTCGCCGTCGAGGTGCGCGCCACGCCGCTGCACCAGGGCGAGCACCTGGAGCACCGAGTCGTGGATGTCGCGGGCCAGTCGTTCCCGCTCCCTGGTGGCGGCCTCCAACTCCACCGCCCGGTGCAGCCGCTCTCCAGCGGTCACCGAAAGCCGGGCGACGTGCCCGACCACCACGCCGGCGAGCAGCATCAGGATCGCTCCGTTGAACGCGCTGGGGGTGACCATGCCCCGGGTCGCGAGATCGGTCGCGCCGAGCACAAGTGCCGCGATCACGCCGCGCCGCCGCCCGCCGGAGACGGCCCACGCCAGCACCGGTCCACTCAGCCAGGCCACCGGAAGGGTGGGCAGCCCCGCGTCGAGCGCCGGCCGGCCCATCACCCACGGGGTGGCCAGCAGGATCGCCACGACAACTGCCAGGTCGGCCAGGAGCAGTGGCCAGCCGCGCCGCGCCGGGTCCGCGTACCCGACCGCGGTGACGCCGGTCCAGGCCGCCATGACCAGCACCAGCGCTCCGGCGGCGAGGGGGTGGGCGTACCGGTCCGCGTCCCGGATCAACACCACGCAGACGTACGCCAGGGAAGCCACCCGGAAGACTGCGACGGCCCGCCAGAGCGGGACCTCGAAACCACCGGCAGTGGGCACGTGCGCCACGATGCCACAGGCCGTCGGAGCCCCTGCGGCCGAGCACCTCGACCAACCCTGACGTACGGTGGTAAAAGCCGCGTAAACCTCTGCGATCTCTGTCGGGACGGGGCCATGACGAACGCAGGATCTCCCCCACCGCGTACGGTGGTGCCCATCGAACACGCCCTCCTGATCGCCGACGCCTTCGACCAGGCCCAGGTGACCGAGCTCCGACACTCGGTCGCCGCCTGCGTGCGCTCTGTCGGGCTGCGCGACGAGCGGCTTGACGACTTCGTGCTCGCGGTCAACGAGCTGATCACAAACGCGGTGCGGCACGGCGGCGGACGGGGCTGGCTGCGGCTGTGGGAGGAGCCCGGCCTCGTGGTGTGCGAGGTCGCCGACCATGGTCAGGGCATCAGCACGCAGGACCTCGACAACCGCAGCCGGCCCGCGCCTGAGACGGCCGGTGGCTGGGGGCTCTGGCTGGCCCGCGAGCTGACCGACGCGATGGATGTGGATACCGGACCCGCCGGCACCACGGTGCGCATCATCACCGCTACCGCCCCCGCCGAGCAGCACGTCGGACGTCACCGCAGCCGCGAATAGCGGCGGTCCGCGCCGCCCGGGTCCCTACCAGCGGGTGCCGGTCAGCTTCTCGTAGACGTCCACGTAGCGCGCCCGGGTGGCGTCGACCACCTCGGCGGGCACCTCCGGGGCCGGGTGCCGCTTGTCCCAGCCGCTGGTCGCCGCCCAGTCCCGTACGTACTGCTTGTCGTAGGAGAACTGGGCGCGCCCGGGCTGGTAGGACTCCGCCGGCCAGAACCGGGACGAGTCGGGGGTGAGCAGTTCGTCGCCGAGGACCAGGGTGCCGTCCGACGCCCAGCCAAGCTCGATCTTGGTGTCGGCGACCAGGATGCCCCGGTCGGCCGCCAGCTCGGCGCCCCGGCAGTACACGTCGATCGTCAGCTGTCGCAGCCGCTCGGCGGTCTGGGCGCCGACCTTGTCGACCACCTCGGCGAAGGTCATCGGCTCGTCGTGCTCGCCGGCCGGCGCCTTGGTGGACGGGGTGAAGATCGGCTCGGGCAGGATGGAGGCCTCGACCAGTCCGCGCGGCAGTTCGACACCGGAGACCTTCCCGGTGCCCTCGTACTCCTTCAGGCCGCCGCCGGTGAGGAAGCCGCGGGCGACGCACTCGACCGGAACCATCTCGAGCCGGCGGCACCGGATCGCCCGGCCGGCGAACTCCGGCGGCACGTCGGTGGCCGAGATGACGTGGTTCGGGACCAGGTCGGCCAACTGCTCGAACCACCACAGCGACAACGCGGTGAGCAGCTTGCCCTTGTCCGGGATCGGGGTCGGCAGCACCACGTCGTAGACGGAGACGCGGTCGGAGGCGACCAGGATCAGGTCATCGCCCTCGGCGTAGACGTCCCTCACCTTGCCCGAGTGCAGAAGTTCCACGCGGACAAGTAGACCACGCGCCGGGCGTACCACCGCTGGCGGTCCACGGCGCGACCGTCAGGGCGCGAACGGCCCCTCGGTCCGGGTCAGCGCCGACGGCGAGTCATCCGGATCACCAACAGGACGATCACAGCCACCACCGCCAGACAGCAGAGCAGGCTCAGGAAACCGAAGAAGCCGGAACCACGTCCGCGCCGTCGCGCCGCCTCCACCACCAGTTCCCCGGTGCCGGTCGAGGCCCATGCCGCGACCGGGACGAACACCGTCAGCGCGACCGTACCCAGGAGCGTGCCGAGCCGCCCCCACCACCTACCGAAGGAAGACATGGGCTCATCCTCGCTGAACCGCGCAACCTCGGCGGGCCGAATGATGCTCGTGTCGATAGGTGCCACCGGGGGCAGAGAAAAAAGAGGCCCCGGACGAATCCGGGACCTCTTTCCGCAGTAGCGGGGACAGGATTTGAACCTGCGACCTCTGGGTTATGAGCCCAGCGAGCTACCGAGCTGCTCCACCCCGCGTCGGTAGGATCAGCCTACCCCATCCGTCGCGGTGCTCATCGCCCACCCCACCCGTCACCCGGTCACCGCCGGTACGGACCAAAAAAGGCCCCGGACGAATCCGGGACCTTTTTCGCGTGGTAGCGGGGACAGGATTTGAACCTGCGACCTCTGGGTTATGAGCCCAGCGAGCTACCGAGCTGCTCCACCCCGCGTCGGTAGATCCACCGTAGCGTACGACCCCCGGCCCCCGCAAAACGACAGCCGGAACGGCGCGGTTCCGCACCGTGTCGGCCACGCCGCACCCAGGTCAGGCGCGGCGTTTCGAGGTCGGCCGGAAACGGTGCGGCCCACGGCGGCGAGGATCGCCGAACCGTGGGCCGCACCGTTCGCGGTCGGTCAGCCGGTGGGTGACGGACTACCGGAGGGAGCCGGCGGGCTCGGCGTGCCGTTGGTGCCCGCCGCCTGCTGCGCCTGCTGGAACGCGGTGAGCGCCTCGTCCAGCGCGGCCAACGCCCGACCGTAGCGTTCGAAGTCGCCGGACGCCTGCGCGGCACGCACCTCGGTGATCGCCGCCCGCACCCGCTCGGCGGCGGTGCCGAGCTCGCCGGTGAGCGGCGGAGCGTCGCCGGGCGTCGGGGTGGCCGACGGCGACGTCGGGGGCTCCTCGCCCTCGGGCGGCTCCTCGGTGCCCCCGGCCGGCGGCGGCGGGTTACCTGCCGCCGCCTGCTTGCCCTGCTCGACGAGCTGCTTGATGCCGTCGGCCACGTTGTCGGCCAGCACGACGTAGGAGCCTCCGTCGCCGTACGACATCAGCACCTTCTGCAGCAGCGGGTACGCGTCCTGCTGGTTGCTCTTGACGTAGACCGGCTCGACGTACAGCATCCCGTTGCCGAAGGGCAGCGAGAGCAGGTTGCCGTACTGCACCTGGGCCTGGTTCGAGGAGAGCAGGTTCAGCTGCTGCCGGATGTTGGCGTTCGTGTTCGTCATCCGCTGGTGCACCTGCACCGGCCCGGAGATCGCCGTCTGGTCCGGCAGCTCCAGCACCTGCAACGTCGGCTTGCCGTCCTGGTACGAACCGGAGATCAGGGCGGCCAGGTTCTGCCGGCCGTTCGGGGTGACCGCGCTGGTGAGCTGGAAACGGGGCGCGTCCTGGCCCGGGAACTGGGTGTAGAGGTAGTACGGCGGCTGCTTCTGCCCGCTGTCGGGCGCGTCCGGCACGTTCGGCACCTGCCAGAAGTCCTGGCCGGAGTAGAAGTCGCCGGGGTTGGTGACGTGGAACCGGGTCAGCATGTTGCGCTGCACCTTGAACAGGTCGGCCGGGTATCGGAAGTGGTCGGCGAGCGCCGGTGGGATCTCGGCACGCGGCTTGATCAGGTCACCACCGAACGCCTTGTTCCACGCCTTGAGCACCGGGTCGTTCTCGTCGAACTCGTAGAGCACGACAGTGCCGTCGTAGGCGTCGACTGTCGCCTTCACCGAGTTGCGGATGTAGTTGACGTTCTCCCGGGCAAGCTGGATGGTGCCCCGACCGGTCAGCTCGTCGGTGGTCTCCTGCTGAAGATTGACCCGCTCCGCGTACGGGTAGGTCGCGGCTGTGGTGTAGCCGTCCACGATCCACTGCACCCGACCGTCCACCAGGGCCGGGTAGGGGTCACCGTCCAGGGTGAGGAACGGCGCGACCTTCTCCACCCGGTCCCGGGGGTTACGCACGTAGAGCAGCTTGGAGTTGTCGTTGACCGCCTCGGAGAGCAGGAAGTTCGCCTCCTGCTCCTTGATCGAGTAGAGCAGACGACGGGTGAACGAGCCGATGTCGACACCACCGGAACCGGTGTAGGTGTAGTACGACTCGGACCCCTCACCGCCTTCGCCGCTCTCACCGGCCGGGCGGTCGAACTCGGCCGGATTGGCGTCCTCGCTCGGCTTGCCGACGATGGCGTAGTCACCGGCGGCCATCCGCTCGCCGTAGTAGATCCGGGGCTGGTTCGCCGGGATCAGGTCGGTGGCCGACGCGCACGACTCCTGCGTCCGCTCGCCGAGCGAACCGGAGACGAAGAAGGGCTGGCCACCGCAGACCACCCGGTTCGCGGGTGCGGCCACCACGCCGTAACCGTGGGTGTAGACGGTGTGCCTGTTGATCCAGTTGCTCTGCTGGGCGGTCAGCTCACCGTAGTTGATCTCACGTACGCCGACCACGTAGTCCTGGGTCGCGCCGTCGATCGTGTACCTGTCGATGTCGAGCTTCGGGCCGAAGTCGTAGAAGCCACGGACCTGCTGGAGCTGGGTGTAGGTCTCGCTGACCAACTGCGGGTCGAGCAGCCGGACGTTCGGCACCACCGAGGTGTCGGTGGCCAGGCTCTCCGGCGGGTTCAGATTGTTCGCGGCGTACGCCGAGCTCTGCGCGATGTCCAGCCCGAAGGACGCGCGGGTCGCGTCGATGCTGCGCTGGATGTACGGCGCCTCCTTGTCCCGGGCGCTGGGCTTGACCTCGAAGGTCTGCACCGCCCACGGGTAGATGCCGCCGATCGCCACCGCCGAGACACCGAGCAGGGCCAACGAGATGCCCGGCCAGACCAGGTTGCGCATCCAGGCGTTGGAGAACACGATGATCGCGATCGCCACCACCACGGAGATGTAGGCGAGGATCTCCTTGGCCGGCAGCAGCGCGTTGATGTCGGCGTAGCCGGCGCCGTAGACGCCCACGCCGTCGTTGTACTCCAGCAGCATCGCCCGCCGGTCCAGCACGTACGCGATGGCCTTGAGCAGGACGAAGACCGCGACAAGCGTGCTCAGGTGGGCCCGGGCGGCGTTGCTCATCCGGTCACCGACGCCCTGCAGGCGCACCCCGCCGAAGAGGTAGTGCACGGCCAGCGCGCCGATCAGCGCCAGGACCACAGCGGTGAAACCGAGCCCCAGCAGGAACCGCCAGAACGGCAGCTGGAACACGTAGAAGCCGACGTCGACGCCGAACTCCGGGTCGTCGACGCCGAAGTTGCCGCCGTGCAGGAAGAGCAGCCACTGGTTCCAGCGGCTCTGCGCCGACAGACCGGCGAAGAGGCCGACGATGGCGGCGGCCACCGTGATCCACAGCCCCAGTCGGGGGCCGAGCAGCATCCGGTACCGCTCCAGGGTGGCCTGTTCCGGTGAGTGCGGTCGCATCCGTGGGCGCAGCCGTTGCGCGAGCCAGAGGTTGCCGCCGACGATCGCCGCCATCGCCAGGCCCGCAGCCAGGAAGAGCAGCAGCCGGGTGACGAGTACGCCCCGGAAGACCTCCGTGTAGTCGACCTCGGAGAACCAGAGCCAGTCGGTCCAGGCCTGCACCCCCCAGCCGAGCAGGGTGAACAGAACGAACACCCCGATCAGGACTCCGATCGTGACGCGTCCGCGTCGGCTCATCCTCGGCAGGGGGCTGCTGCTACGCATGACCACTGTTGGCTCCGCACGCTCGTTATGATCGGCTCCGACCAGGCACCCAGAGTACGGGGTGTTCCTGAAAGCGTGAGCGCAAGGTCATACCGCGCGACTCAGCAGTACGCCGGCTCGCCACCGGAACGCAGCGTCTCCAGCGCCTCCAACGCCTCGTCGAGCGAGCCCACCTTCACCAACGGCAGGTCGGGCTGCCGGTTACGGACCGCCTCGGCGCAGTTCGCCGCGGGTACCAGGAACGCCGTCGCGTTTGCCTGCTTAGCTCCGACCAACTTCTGGGGGATCCCACCGATCGGGCCGACCTGCCCGGCGTCATCGATGGTGCCGGTACCGGCGATGATCCGACCGCCGGTCAGATCATCAGGGGTCAACTTGTCGATGATGCCCAGGGCGAACATCAGGCCCGCGCTGGGTCCACCGATGTCCTTCAGATCGAAGGAGAGGGTGAACGGGTGCGGCTGCTGCTGCTCGATCTCGATCCCGATCCGGGGCCGGCCGTCCTGCTCCTGGCTGGTGATGGTGTCGGTCCGCGCGGCGCCGTCGCGGGTGTACCCGATCCGCAGGGCGGTGCCGGCCGGCTTGGCCCTGATCAGTTCGGTGAGCCGGGAGGCGAACGGCACCGGCTCACCGTCGACCGACGTCACCACGTCACCCGGGCGGAGCACGGTGGCCGCCGGCCCGTCGGTGGCCACCGTCTTGACCACGACCTGCACCTCGTATCCGAGTTCCCGCAGGGCAGCGGTCTCCGCGCTGGTCTGCGAGACCTGGAAGTCCTCGGCGTTGCGCTGCTCCACCTCCTCCTGGCTCTCCCCCGGCGGGTAGACCAGTTCGCGTGGCACCACCGCCTGCTCGTCGGAGAGCCAGCCCTGGATGGCCGAACGGAGCTTGACGCCGGGCTGCACCCCCACCGTCGTCAGCCGCAGTTGGCCCGCGGAGGTGGAGGTTTCCCGGCCGGCGACCTGGATGACCTCCTTACCGTCCTCCTGGCCCAGCGTGTCGACTGTCGGGCCGGGGCCGAGCACCACGTACGGGACGGGCGCGCCGAGCACCCCGATGCTGAGCAGCGCGGTGAGCAGAGCACCGAGCAGGACGGTCAGGCCGCGACGTCTCATGCGGCAGAGCGTACCGATCCCGATCGTGCCTTCCGGCCGGCACGACGCACGACTTCGCCCTCAGCGCAACCGCGGTGGCGGCGGCCCGGGTGGTGGCGCGCGTACCGTAGACGTCGTGCCTGATATTCCGTTCGGTTTCGCGCTTCCGGGTGGGCAGCCGCCCGACCCCAACGACCCCGCGCAGATGCAGCAGTTCATGTCGCAGTTGCAGCACCTGCTCTCCGCGTCGGGCAGCGGGCCGGTCAACTGGGACCTGGCCCGCCAGGTGGCGGCCAGTCAGCTCGCTGCCGCGGGCGACCCGGCGGTCTCGCCCTACGAGCGTCACGCGGTCGAGGAGGCGCTGCGCATCGCCGACCTCTGGCTGGAGCCGGCCTCCGCGCTGCCCTCGGGCATCCGCACGACGGTGTCCTGGAACCGCAACGAGTGGATCTTCAAGACGCTCGACGTCTGGCGCAAGCTGTGCGACCCGGTGGCCAGCCGGATGGTCGGCGCGATGGGCGACCTGGTCCCACCGGAGGCCCGGGCCCAGCTCGGCCCGATGCAGTCGATGGTGGCCACCCTGGGTGGCGCGCTCTTCGGCGGCCAACTCGGCCAGGCACTCGGGTCACTCGCCGCGGAGGTGCTCTCGGCCGGCGACATCGGTCTGCCGCTCGGACCCGCCGGCACGGCCGCGCTCGTCCCGGCCAACATCAAGGCGTACGGCGAGGGCCTGGAGCTGCCCGAGGACGAGGTCCGCCTCTACGTGGCCCTGCGTGAGGCGGCACACCAGCGGCTCTTCGAGCACGTCCCGTGGCTGCGGGGGCACGTCCTCAACGCCGTCGAGACGTACGCTGCCGGCATCCGGGTGAACCGGGAGGCGATCGAGGAGGCGATGGGTCGGGTCGACCCGACCGATCCCGAGTCGATGCAGGCGATCGCCCTTGAGGGCATCTTCACTCCCGAGGACAGCCCGACGCAGAAGGCCTCGCTGGCCCGGCTGGAGACGGCCCTCGCCCTGGTGGAGGGTTGGGTGTGCCACGTGGTCGACGGGGCGGCAGCCGGCCGACTGCCCAACGTCGTGGCCCTGGGCGAGGCGTTCCGCCGCCGCCGCGCGGCCGGTGGGCCCGCCGAGCAGACCTTCGCCGCCCTGGTCGGGTTGGAGCTGCGGCCCCGTCGTCTGCGCGAGGCCGCAGCGCTCTGGGCGGCGCTCACCGAGCATCGGGGCATCGCCGGCCGGGACGCGCTCTGGGGCCACCCCGACCTGCTGCCCTCCGACGACGATTTCGCCGACCCGGTGGCCTTCGCCATGGCCGACGTGGATCTGATGACCGAGCTGGAGAACTTCGACTTCTCCGCGCCGGGCGGCCCGGAGGAGAAGGCCCCGGGCGAGACGGAGCGCCGCGACGACACCGAGGGCGGCGAGGACCGCTCCTGACGATTCGCCCGGCTGCGTCGTCGCGCCGGGCCGGCGGGGGCGGCGTCAGCCGCTCCGGCCGGCGCCGGAGAGCAGGGACCGGGTGTGCTCCCACCCGTCCAGCGCCGGATCGAGCCGGGCCAGATCCGCCGGGCCGCGCAGCCGGTGCCAGGAGGGTGTCACCGCCAGGTCGCCGGGGAGCGGGGCCGCCGCCCGGACGGCCGCGGGCACCGTGGCGTCCATGTCCAGCGGCGGCAACCAGGACGGTACGGGCAGCCGGGCCGCCACCCCGAGCAGTCCGGGCAGGCCCCCCTCCGCTGGCGCGACCGCGACCGGCCGACTTGTCAGCGGACGCAGCAGCTTGCCGACGGTGAGTCCGGGCAGGTCGGGCGCGTCGCCGGCGACGACCGCCACCTGCTCGTAGTGCTCGCTCGTCGCCGGGTCGCCGCCCGGAACAGCACCCGATGGCCGGTTCGTGCCGGCCGTCCCGTCCGACTCACGGGCACCGGTCAGGGCGGCGAACACGGCATTCGGGGTCGGCTCGGACACCTCGTACACGGTCGTGCCGGGCCAGATGACCGCGTCGGCCAGCCAACGGTCCGCCCGCGTGACAGCCACCGCGGTGTCCACCTCGTTGAGCATGGCGAGCAGGTCCACCACGTCCTCGGCCAGCGCGGTCCGCCAGTCCACCGGGTCGACCCCGGGTGGCACCCAGGCCACCGGCGCAAGCAGCGCCACCACCACACGTCGGGCCATTCACCGACCCTACCGCCGCGGCGACGCGACGCTCAGGGGGTGCCGGCGACGGCCGCCACGCCCTCCAGGTAGCCGCGCGCCCGTTCGGTCTTCGGATACCTGCCGACAAGTGCCCAGAACTGTGCGTTGTGACTGGACACGATGAGGTGGACAAGCTCGTGCAGCAGCACGTAGTCGATCACCCAGTCCGGCATGTCCTGGATCCGGTGCGAGAGCCGGATCGAACGGTCCGCCGGGGTGCAGGATCCCCACCTGCCGTTCTGATTGCTCACCCACCGGACGCTGGCCGGCAGAGCCTGGTTGCCGTACTCGGTGAGATAGAGCTTGATCAGCCGGCCGGCCCGGACCAGCAGTTCGGCGTCCGAGCGGGCCAGGCGTCCCTCGCGGGCGGCCAGCCGGGCGAGCATGCGGTCGACCCACTCGCTCTCCTCGGCCCGGGAGAACTGGTCGGGGATGAGGACCACGACCCGCTCACCGTCGCGGTAGGCGGACACCGTGCGTCGCCGACGCTGGCTGCGCCGTACCTCGACGACCGGCTTCCGCGGCCCTGCCATCAGTGGACCGCGCAGCCTCGGTTTGCTGTCACGTTGGCAAGCTAATGCGTTGTGACCAGGGGTCCGCAAGAGTCAACCCCCCGACACGCGTCCGGAAAATGGGGATTAGTCGCCAGGAGTCCCGAAAAAATTCTTGCCAGACCCGGAGCAGCCGTCACGGTCACCCTTCGTGGTGACCGGTGAGGTGTCACACCTTGAGCCGACCACCACGTTAAGTGATCACCACGACGGACCTCAAATCGACTGTCGAACGCCCGCCCAGGCGGTACCACCAGCGCAATTGCGGGATACCGGTCGGCGTGTCCCCGCCAAACTGACTGATCTGACCCGATTCGGCGTGCACACTCTCGACGTCGCCTTGCTCACAGTGGCAATGCGCAGCTGACATGGAACCGCCCAGACCTGGGTAGGGTCCGCCAACCAGTGGTCACGTAGGTGGCCACCGGACAGAACCGGCGCCGGGCGCGCTGAGCGACCGCCACCGGGAGACCCACCGGGTCGTTATCGACCGGTGGACGACACGAGGAGGGCACATCGTGGCCGACCAGGCCCAGACCTACAACGGTTACTGCGTCAAGTGCAAGGAGAAGCGGGACTTCGAGGGCCGCGTCGAGGTCTCGAAGACCGGCATGAACATGGCCAAGGGCAAGTGTCCGGTATGTGGCACAACAGTGAACCGCATCCTGGGCAAGGCGAAGGTCTGACGTACGTACGCGCATGCGGATGGGGGTGGCTGCGGCCACCCCCATCCGTGTCTTCGGTGACTGTCGGACCACCGACTCCACCACCCGTAGGTTGTGGATAACTCGCCGAATCCTGTGGACAGCCCTGGATCCGGGGCCGCCCGCCTGTGGACAACGATCGACGGAAAGCATGGGCACGATCACTATTCGTACTCATGACGCGATCCGCCGAACGTCCGCCGTCTCCCCGTCCCCGGCTGCTGCCCGGGCTGACCCGGCTCTGGCGCGACCGGCACACCCTTCAGCTCGGTCTCGGCCGGGAGCGCGCGGTCCTGGTCGAGGTGGCCGACCCCCGGGCGGCCCGGCTGCTAGACCTGCTCGACGGCGCCCACAGCGAACGGCAGGTGCTGGCCGGGACGGGAGCACGCCCGGAACACGCCCGGGCCCTGCTCGACGCGCTGCGCACCGCCGGCCTGGTGGTGCCGGCGCACACTCTCGTACCCCGGGATCTCACCGGGCCACGACGGGCCCGGCTCGCTGCCGAGGCCGGCGCGCTGGCGCTGGCCACCACCCGGCTACCGGGCACCCCGGCCCAGGTGCTCCGGCGCCGCCTGGCCGCCCGGGTGACGATCACCGGCAGCGGTCCGCTCGGCCCCGCCATCGCTGTCGCGCTCGCCCAGGCAGGTGTCGGTCATGTCCATCCCGACCTGCCTGGACCGGTTCGCCCGGTCGATCTCGTCGGCACCGGTATCGCCGCCACGGAGATCGGGCATCCGCTCGATGCCGCGGTTCGCGCGGCGGTGCAACGGGCCGCCCCCGGCACCGGCACCGGCCCGCTCCGCAGCCCCCGTCCCGACCTGGTCGTGCAGCTCGGCTCCGACCGGCCGGCCGCGCTGCTGGCCGCCGGTCACGCCCAACGGCGACAACCGCACCTGTTCGTGGACATCCGCGAGGGGGTTCCGACGATCGGGCCACTTGTCCGCCCGCCGGTCGGCCCCTGCCTGCGCTGTCTCGACCTGCACCGGGTCGACCGGGATCCTGGCTGGCCGACGCTCGCGGCCCAACTCGCGAGCACCCCGCCCGTCCCGGCCTGCGCGGCGAGTCTCCTGCTGGCCGCGACCGGATACGCCGTCGGCGAGGCGTTGAGCCAGCTCGACGGCGGTAGTCCCGAAACCCTCGGCGGGTCGGTCGAGGTGATGGCGCCCGGCAGTCTCCGGCGACGCCACTGGCCACCCCACCCGCGCTGCCGCTGCGGGGGATGACAGTGCCTTGGCGGCAACGGGTGCGGCTGCACGGCAGCAACGGGCCGGCCGAGTCGGTAACAATGACCACGTGACCGACATCCCGCGCCGGGCCGTGTCCCGGACCGCCAAGCTCGCCGCTCTGCCGCTCGGCTTCGCCGGCCGGACCGTCCTCGGCATGGGAAAGCGCGTCACCGGGCTCGCCTCCGACGTGATCTCCGCCGAGATCCAGCAACGCACCGCCGAGCAGTTGTTCAGCGTCCTCGGCCAGCTCAAGGGCGGCGCGATGAAGTTCGGTCAGGCGCTGTCGGTGTTCGAGGCGGCCCTGCCCGAGGAGATCGCCGCGCCCTACCGGCAGGCGCTGACGAAGCTCCAGGAGGCCGCGCCGCCGCTGCCCGCCGCAAGCGTGCACAAGGTGCTGGCCGAGCAGTTGGGGCCGGCCTGGCGGGACCGGTTCGTCAGCTTCGACGACTCACCGGCGGCCGCGGCCAGCATCGGGCAGGTGCACCGGGCCGTGTGGCGGCTGCCGGACGGCGCCGGCCGGGACGCCGCCGTGAAGATCCAGTATCCGGGTGCCGGCGACGCCCTGCTCGCCGACCTCAAACAGCTCTCCCGGCTGGGCGGCATGTTCCGGGCCATCCAGCCCGGGCTGGACATCAAGCCCCTGCTGGCCGAGTTGCGGGAACGGATCACCGAGGAACTGGACTACGAGCTGGAGGCTGAGTCGCAGCGAGCCTTCGCCGCCGGGTACGTCGACGACTCGGAGATCTACGTGCCGGAGGTCTACTTCGCCTCGCCCCGGGTCCTGGTCACCGAGTGGATCGCGGGTACCCCGCTGGCCGACATCATCAGGTCCGGCAGCGAGGAGCAGCGCAACGAGGCAGGCCGGCTGATGGCCACGCTGCACCTCTCCGCGCCGGCGCGGGCCGGGCTGCTGCACGCCGACCCGCATCCGGGCAACTTCCGACTGCTGCCCGACGGTCGACTCGGTGTCATCGACTTCGGGGCGGTGGCCCGGATGCCGGAGGGCACGCCGGAGCCGATCGGCCGCATCGCCGGGTTGGCCCTGCGCGGCGACGCCGAGGAGGTGGTGGCCGGGCTGCGGGCCGAGGGCTTCGTGAGCACCGAGGAGCCGATCGACGCGCAGGCGCTGCTGGAGTTCCTACGTCCGATGCTGGAGCCGATCGCCGCCGACGAGTTCCAGTTCACCCGGGCCTGGCTGCGCGCCGAAGCCACCCGACTGGCCAGCCCCCGCTCCCCGGCGTACCAGCTCAGTCGGCAGCTCAACCTGCCGCCCTCGTACCTGCTCATCCACCGGGTGACGCTCGGGTCGATCGGGGTGCTGTGCCAACTGGAGGCCAAGGCCCCCTACCGGGGCATCCTGGAACGCTGGCTGCCGGGATTCGCCCCGGTCGGCTGAGCAACGTGCGGTGTCCAGGACACCACGGCAGACATGACGCGGCGGGCGGGGACCGATGGTCCCCGCCCGCCGTCTGCGGTGTCGTCCTACAGAACGCCCAGTTCGCGAGCTGACCGGGCACGGCCGGACATGGCGACGCTACGGGCGGATCGGGTTGCCTCAGTGCTCGTGGTGGTGCGACCGGCCTGAGGCCGGAGCATTCGCGCCCTCGACAACGCTTCGTGGAGTAGGTACATCTCGGCTCCGTTCGGAAGGTGCAGCATGGTGGTCAGCTTTCTCTCGGCCGGTGCGACACCGGCGGGGTTGGTCCG
This sequence comes from Verrucosispora sp. CNZ293, assembly GCF_002754655.1. NCBI lineage: Bacteria > Bacillati > Actinomycetota > Actinomycetes > Micromonosporales > Micromonosporaceae > Micromonospora > Verrucosispora sp. CNZ293. The sequence goes on along the minus strand of NZ_PEFR01000001.1, from coordinate 5,799,938 downwards.
AATCGGGAACATGTCAGGCAGCCAGCCGGACAGCGCTGCGCGACGCGGCGAGACCATTGGCCGCCAGCCGCGCCTCGGCTTCGACCCGCAACTCGGCGTCCCGGGCGAGGTCCTCCTTGCGCGGGCGACCGCGGGGCCGCTTGCGCGGAACAACCGCGCCACGCTCGAAGATCTCGCCGCCCCAGACGCCCCACGGCTCGGCCCGCTCGACCGCGCCGGCCAGGCACTCGACGCGCAGCGGGCAGTCCCCGCAGAGCGACTTGGCCAGTTCCAGCTCGGTGGGCGAGTCGGAGAACCACAGGTCAGGGTCGAACTTCCGGCAGGGCAGGTTCGCCTCCACCTCGACGCTCACGTCGAGCGGGGCCAACGCCAGACTCATCGCCCGGTCACCTCTCTCTCGCTGCGATCTCGTGGATCGCTGTTCAGACGTACTTCGGCGGTGCAAAAAAAACTGAGGCCGCGGATCCCGGTATGCGGGTTCCGCGGCCTCGAGGTGAGCCGGTGGTCTGGGGTCAGACCGGTCTACCTCGAGGTGGAACACCGCGGACGTCCATCCGCTTGTTGGCGCCATCGACGCCCTTGCCCGTGAAGCCACTGCTCCCCTGGAGCCCGTTCGTGACCGGTGCGAGGATCAGCTCGGCCTGAATCTCGGCCCGGTGCACCTGCGGAGCCCACGGTCGCGCGGCGACGGTGGTGGCCCGGACGCCCGCCAGCGGAGCGGCGGTCATCAGGGCAGCCGACAGCGGAGCGACGGCAACGGGCAGCGCCGTCGGACGCTCGTAGATGTAGCTCTCCATCGGTGCCACCTCCTTCGACGTTCACTCGTGGTCGACCCGAACACATACCCCGTGAGCAGCCCGAACAGGGCCCCCTTGCGAGGTGTGTCCTGAGGCTATGCCGGTCGGTAGGGCGAGGGCAAACGAATTAACGGTCAGATTCAGAAAGTTTTCTGCGGGCAGATTTCGTCGACCGCCGCGCCGCCCACCAACGCCAGTACCGCCTCCCCGTAGAGGCCCAGCTTGCGCGGCCCGATCCCGGCGATCGCGACCAGTTCCTCGGTCCGGCCGGGCCGCCGCTCCGCCAACGCCACCAGGGTCGCGTCGGTGAAGACCACGTACGCGGGCACCTTCTGCGCCCCAGCGACCCGGGACCGCCACTCGCGCAGCCGCTCGTGCAGCTCGTCGTCGATGTCGGAGGGGCAGGTGGCGCACCGGCCCAGCTTCCGGTCCGGCCCGGCGAGCAGGGTGGCGCCGCAGATCCGGCAGGACACGATCCGGGTGGCGGCGCGCCGCTGCGGGGTCCGCACCGCCGAACCCCCGCTGGCCCGCTCCGTCGTCGAGGTGGGCGCCAGTTGCGGCAGGAAACGACACGGTCGCCGGGGCCGTCCGCCCGGCGAGCGCGACGAGGCGTACGACAGCCAGAGCCACTGCCGGGCCCGGGTGATACCGACGTAGAGCAGGCGGCGCTCCTCCTCGACCTGCTCGGCGGTGCGCGCGTACGTGGTGGGCAGGGTGCCTTCGGCCAGACCGACCAGGAAGACGGCGTCCCACTCCAGCCCCTTGGCCGAGTGCAGGGACGCCAGGGTCACCCCGTCGACTGTCGGTACGTGCTGCTGGGCCGCCCGCCGGGCCAGTTCCTCGGTGAAGTCGGTGAGGGTGACCGGGCGCTCCACCGTGGCGGCCACCCCGAGCGGCAGGATCTCCGGCGTGGCCGCGTACTCCTCGGCGAGCTGCACGAGCGCGGCCAGTGCCTCCCACCGCTCGCGGGCGGCACCACCCGGCGGCGGGGTGTCGGGTGCCCATCCGACGCCGGCCAGCGCCTCGACCACCGCCGCCCGCAGCGGGGTCTCGCCGGGCAGCGAGCGCGTCGCCGCGCGCAGGGCGACGATCGCCTGGCGTACCTCGGTGCGCTCGAAGAACCGCTCCGCCCCCTGGACCAGGTACGGCACGCCGACCTCGGCGAGCGCCTTCTCGTACGCCTCGGACTGGGCGTTGGTGCGGAACAGCACGGCGATCTCGCGGGCCGGGGTGCCGGCCTCGATGAGCGCCCGGCAGCGGGCCGCCACCGCGGCCGCCTCGGCCGGCTCGTCGGTGAAGATCCGCCGCTCCGGCTCCGGGCCGGCCGGACGCTGCCCGACCAGTTCCAGTCGCAGCCGCGCCTCGGTGCCCCGGGCCTGCGAGATGACCGCATTGGCGAGCCCGACCACCTGCGGCGTCGAGCGGTAGTCGCGGACCAGCCGGACCACTGTCGCCGACCGGTGCCGACGCGGGAAGTCGACAAGGTACGCCGAGGTGGCCCCGGTGAACGAGTAGATGGTCTGGGAGGCGTCGCCGACCACTGTCAGGTCGTCGCGTCCACCGAGCCAGGCGTCCAGCAGCCGCTGCTGCAACGGGTTGACGTCCTGGTACTCGTCCACGACGAGGTGTCGGTACTGGTTGCGAACCTGCTCGGCGACGTCCGGATGCTCCTCGATGCCCCAGACCGCGGCCCGCAGCACGTCCTCGAAGTCGATCACCCCGCCGGTCCGCTTGAGCCGCTCGTACGCGGCGAACACCTCAGCCACCTTCGCCGGCTCGTGTGAGGTCTCCCGCAGCGCCTTGGCCGCGGCCACCAGGTATTCGCCCGGCTCGACGAGGGAGGACTTGGCCCACTCGATCTCACCGGCGAGGTCGCGGGCAGCCGTCCGGTCGGCCCGTAGGCCGGCTCGCGCTGCGGCCAGGGTGACAAGTCTGACCTTGCTGTCCAGCAACTCGGGCATGGCCCGCCCGCCGAGCAGCCGGGGCGCGAAGTAACGCACCTGGCGCAGCGCCGCCGCGTGGAAGGTGCGTGCCTGCACCCCGGCCACGCCGGCTCCGGCGAGCCGCTGGCGCAGTTCCGCGGCGGCGCGGGCGGTGAAGGTGACCGCGAGCACATGCCGCGCCGATATCTCGCCGGTCAGCGCCCGGTACGCGATCCGGGACGTGACGGCCCGGGTCTTGCCGGTACCGGCACCGGCAAGCACGCAGACCGGGCCGGCCGGGGCGGTCACCGCCGCGCGTTGCTCCGGATCGAGCCCGGCGAGCACGCGTTCGGACGCGGAGTTAACCACCACAGCGGGGAATTGTCGCAGCTTCCCCTGATGTTGCAGCGGATAGCCTGTGCTTGATCGGCAAGCCGCCGGCGCGACGTTGGAGGATCTGACCATGCTGACGATGTATTCCACTCCCTGGTGCGGCTACTGCCACCGGCTGAAGTCGCAGCTCGACCGGGAGGGGATCGCCTACCAGGTGGTCGACATCGAGCGGGATCCGGCGGCTGCCACCTTCGTGATGCAGGTGAACGGCGGCAACCAGACGGTGCCCACGCTGCGCTTCGCCGACGGCAGCGCGCTGACCAACCCGTCCATCGCCCAGGTCAAGAAGCACCTGGCGAGCATCGCCGCCTGACCGCGCCACTGCCGCGTCGATCATGAAGTTTGTTGCCCGGGTAAGCGTTTACCACGGACAACAACTTCATGATCGACGGCTCTGGGGGGCGGCTGGCCGGCTTGGGGTGGTGGGGTCAGGTCAGCGGTCGGGGGTGCGGGCGAGGGCGCCTACTTCGACCTTTCCGCCCTCCGGGGTGAGGCGTTGGGTGGGAAGCCGGGGCCGTGACGGTGGCCCGGGCGGTGGGCTGAGGTGGCGCCCATTCCAGAGGTAGTGGCCGGCGAGCAGGGTCGCCAGACCTACCGACGCGAAGACCAGCCGGTAGTCGAGCAGGGCCACGACCAGCGCACCCAGGCCGATCGAGAACGCCTGCGGGCACCTGACCGCCGCCTCGGCGGCGGCGGAGACCCGGCCGAGCAGTTCCGGCGGGGTCCGCCGCTGGATCAGGGTGTGCAGCCCGACCAGGGTCAGCGGCAGCGACAGACCCGCCACCAGCACCGCGGCGAGGCCGAGCCACAGATTCGGGTACGCCAGCATCAGCGCGGCGGGGCCGAAGAGCGCCACCCCCACGGCCAGGGCTCCCAGCTCACCGACCCGGCGCAGCACGGCGGCGGAGAACAACCCACCCACCAGGCCACCGATGCCCTGCACGGTGAAGAGCACGCCCACGAACGCCGGGTCCCGCCCGAGCCCCCGGTCCACGTACGCGAAGATCAGCGACTCGGTGAAGCCCATCACCAGCGACGCGAGGCCGTATCCGAGCAGTGCCCGTCGCAGCGCCCGCTCGCCCGAGAGGTGGCGGAGTCCGGCGACCAGTTCCTGCGGCCAGCCCGGTCGGCGCTCGACGCCGCCGGCCGGCACGGCGCGCGACGGACGCGGCGCAGGCGAACCACCTGACGTGGGCGACGAGCCTGAGGTGGGCGACGAGCTTGGGGTGGGCGACGAGCTTGGGGTGGGCGACGAGCTTGGGGTGGGCGACGAGCTTGGGGTGGGCGACGAGCTTGGGGTGGGCGACGGGCCGGCCGTGGCGACCACCCGCGGCGCGCCGACCACCACTGCCGCGAGCAGGAATCCGGCCATCCCGACCACGGCCAGCAGCCAGCCGCCGAGCGCCAGGTAGAGGCCGGCCCCGGCGAGCGGGCCGATCAACCGCAGCCCCTGCCGCGCCGTCTGCAAGGCCCCGTTCGCCTCACCGAGCAGGTCCGGCGGCACCAGTTCCCGGAGCAGGCGGCTGAGCACCGCCCCGACTGTCATGTTCGACAGCCCGTACGACGCGGCCACCGCGTAGATGAGCCACATGTCGCCCGCGTCGCGGACCGCGAACAGGGGGGTGAGCAGCAGCGCCGTCGCGAGGTTGGTGACCACGAAGAAGGGTCGCCGCGGATACCTGTCGACGAACCATCCGACAAGCGGCGCGAGCGTGCGTGGTACGAGGATGACGAAGATCGTGGCGCCGGCGAGGCCGTCCGATCCGGTGAGGTCCTTGACCCAGACGGCGAGCGCCAGCAGCAGAATCGACTCCGCGGTCATGCTGGCCAGCAGCCCACCGAAGAGCAGGCGGAAGTCCGGTCGACTCAGGACGGTGCGCATTGATCCTCCGGTGGCGCGGCTCGGGGCGGCGGTGGGTTCGGCGGAGCCGGCGACGCGGATCGCGCCGACCGGAGTCGCTGTCGGGTCTGCGTATTTCTGATGACACGCCCTCCGCCGGTACCTCCGGCGCCGGTCGCGACGTCCATACTGACCGTGGGGGGCGAATTTCATACAGTTACCGTCGCGTCCGCGGCGGTCGACGGAAAAGAGGACACAGTGCCTCCTGCCTCACCCAGCCCGATCCTGCGCCGCCGCCGGCTCGGTGGTGAACTACGCCGCCTGCGCGAGGCCGCCGGGCTCACCGGCGACCAGGTCATCGAACGAGTCGGCTGGGCCTCCGCGTCCAAACTGTCCCGTCTGGAGAACGGTCGCAGTCGGCCTGATCCGGGCGACGTCCGGGATCTGCTCGACCTGTACCACGTCGACGACGCCCTCCGCCTGGAGCTGCTCGGCATCACTCACGAAGCCGGGGACATGCGTGGTTGGTTGAAGAGGTATCCGGCCATGACGCAACAGCAGCGCGGCTTCGCCGAGCTGGAGGCGGGTTGCGCCGAGATCTCCGAGTACAACCCGGTGCTGGTACCGGGGCTGTTGCAGACCACCGGGTACGCGCGCATGCGGATCTCCTCGGCCTGGCAGGTCGACCAGGCGGCCGGCGTTCCGGAGGCCGACGACGAGATCGAGACGGAGATCAGGGCCCGGTTGGCGCGACAGTCGGCGCTGACCCGGGAGACCGATCCGCCCCGCTACACGGCGGTGCTGGAGGAGTCCGCGCTCGGCCGCCGGGCCGGGCCGCCCGAGGTGCTCCGTGAGCAGTTGGCGCAGCTGTGCGAGCTGGCCATGCTGCCGAACGTGACGCTGCACGTGCTTCCCCGGGACACCCCGATCGGCCAGTGGTACCTCCCGCCGACCGCGTTCTCGGTCTATCGGTTCGCCGATCCCCTCGATCCGGAGACGCTCGCCATCGAAGGTGGCTTCACCGACGTCATGTCGACCGAGGTAATCACCCTAAATCGCTATAAAGTGGTGTTCGAGTGGCTACGCACGGCGGCACTCTCCGCAACGGACACCCTCTCCTGGCTGATGGAGTCGTCGGGACGGCTGTCCGTGGCGGCGGTCCCGCCCGCTGTGGCGGGTGGTCCGGCAACGGCGCCGGCCCAACGCCGCAGAGCCTCCGGGCGCCTGACGGAACGGTGACCATCCACCGGTCCGCCACCGGGACGTGCGACGCCACTCGTTCCGTCGGTTCACCTCAGGAGCGCAACGATGAACGAGTTCCGCAACACGCCGCCCGTCCTCGCCCAACTCGCGGGCGCACCCTGGCGCACCAGCACGCGCAGCCAGACCTCCAACTGCGTGGAGGTCGCGCCACTGTCCAGCGGTCCCGCCGCCGTGGCGCTGCGTGACAGCAAGGACCGGGGTGGCCCGGTGCTGCTGTTCGGCCGGGCTGGATGGCAGGGCTTCATCTCCGGTGCCGTGAACGGGCAGTTCGACAAGCCCTAGGCACGCGGACGTCCTGCGGGGCCGCCGGCTGAGCCGGCGGCCCCGTCGTCGTCTTCCCGAGCGACCCTGAGCAGGGATCGGATGATCGGTCGGGGCTGCGAGCCGATGGGCGAGTTTCACTTGCTGGGACGCTGGGCGGGCGTACGATGGCGGGGTAGTGACGTGGAACTTCCACGGTTCCACCCGTCGCGACACATCCGGAGACCCACATGCGGTTCCTGATCGTTCGCACCGAGATTCGCGCCGCCGCCGACGCCGACATCACCGCCGCCTGGGCCGGGGGTCAGCGGCTACGCGACGAGACCGCCCGGCCCGAGCCACGACGCCAGGTCGTCCACGCCGACGACCGCGACGCCGCGCTGCTGCTGGCCCGTGCGATCGCCACGGTGGGGGTCGTACGCTCCGGCAAGCAGCGGGTCAAGGTGTTGCCGCTGGACGACGGACGCCACCAACGGGCCGCCCCCGGCTGGCCCGGCACCTGATCCACCACACGTCCGTCGTGGTCGACCGGCTCCCCCGCCGTGTTCCTCACCAGCCGACCACGACGGCCCGTGTCCCCGGTCCGTGACCGCCGCGGCAACGACGGTCACGGACCGGGGCCGCAACGCCTCCAGCCCGCCGGTCAGCAGCGCCCGTTGAGCCAGCGGTCCACCAGGAACAGCGCGATCGACGAGGGTGGCGGCAGCAGCAGACGGGCGTCACCCACCTCGACCGGCCGACCGGCGAGCGCCGCCCCGATCTCCTGCCGGGAGAACCAACGTGCCTCGGCGATCTCGGTGGGATCGAGCCGCAGCGGTTGCACCGGGTCGGCGGTGGCCAGGAAGCCGAGCATCAGCGAGCCGGGGAACGGCCACGCCTGGCTGCCCGCGTACCTGATGTCGGAGACCTCGACGCCGACCTCCTCGCGGACCTCGCGCAGCACCGCGGCCTCGGCCGACTCGCCCGGCTCCAGATAGCCGGCCAGGCAGGAGAACCGTCGCCGGCCCTTCGTGCTGGGCCAGGTGGCGTTGTTGCCGAGCAGACACCGGCCCTCGACGCCGTCGACCCCGTCGTGCACGAGCACGATCATCGCGGGGTCGGTACGCGGCCACACCCGCTCGCCGGTCCGGTCCACCCGGGTCCAGCCGGCCTCGTCCGCCCGGGTCGGCTCACCCGTGACCGGATGGTAGAGATGGCGCAGGTGCCAGTTGGTCAACGCCAGCGCGGTGGTGAACAGCCCGGCGTCCCGGTCGCTGAGCAGATGCCCGACGTCCCGCAGGTGGGCCGGTCGGGTCTGCGGCACCGTCGGCAGCGCACTGTGCACGCAGAAGACCGACGCGCCGTCCGGCTCGACACCGAGGAACATCGCGTCGGCGGCGAGCGCCGGCGGCAGTTCGTCGGCAGCCACCAGCACCAGCTCGGGCACCTCGGTGTCGGTACGGATCAGGGCCCGCCCACCTGCCTCGACGTCCAGGATCAGCACCCGCGCCCCGACCCAAGCCTGGGCCAACCACTGCGGGTCGGTGCGCCGGTGCGCCGCGCGGTCCAGCGTGGAACGGGCCAACGGTGGGCTGCTCTCCCCACAGCCGCTCATGACCGCGCTCCGCCGCGACGGTCGCCGACGTGAGGTAGCACCGCACGACCACGATGACGTACCCGCTTCACGGAACAGGGGCGGTCTCGACCGGGGCCAGCGTGGCCAGCGACGCGGCGATCCGCTCGGCGTCACCGAGCACCACAGTGACCGCTCGGGACGGGGCGAGATAGCGAGCCGCCACCTCGGTGACGTCGTCGACCCGCACCTTCGCCAGCCGGGCCGCGTGTTCGGCCAGGAAGTCCAGCCGCAGCCCGTTGCCGGCGTACGCGCTGACCAGCGACGCCAGCCCGGCCTGAGTGGAGATGCCGAGTTGGAGCGTGCCGAGGGCGTACTGCCGGGCCTGCTCCAACTCGTCCACGGCGGGTGGCACGGTGGCGAGCCGACCCAGCTCGTACGTCGTCTCCAGCAGTGCCGGTGCGGTGACCTCGGTGGCCACGTCGGCGGCGGCCACCAGCACCGAACCAGCCACCGAGTGCTCGATCAGCGAGTGCGGACCGTACGTGTAGCCCTTGTCCTCCCGGATGTTCTCCACCCACCGGGAGGAGAAGTAACCACCGAAGACCAGATTGGCCAACTGCAGAGCGGCGTGGTCCGGATGCGTACGCGGCACCGCCGGCAACGCCACCCGCATCGACGACTGCACCGATCCGGGCCGGTCGACGAGCCACAACGGACCCGGTTCCAGCGGTGGCGCCGGCGGCACCTCGGCCGGGTGCCCGTCACCGTGCCAGCCGCCGAGGGCCTTCTCGGCCGCGTCCAACGCCCGCTCCGGGCGTAGGTCACCGACCAGCACGAGCACGGCACCCGCCGGATGCACCCGCTGGGCGTGCAGCGACCGCAACGCCGCCGGACGCACGGCCCTGACCTGCTCCGGATCCGGTGTCTGCACAGAGTACGGATGCCGGCCGAAGATCCGCCGGAGCAGCGCCGTACGGACCAGGTGCCCCGGCTGGCTCCGGGCGACCTGAATGCCGTCGACGAGCCGGTCCCGCTCGACGCCCACCCATCCGGTCGGATAGTTCGCGCCGGTGAGGACCTCCGCGAGAAGCTCCAGCATCCGGTCCAGCCCGGTGGCCAGACCAGCACCGGAGATCATCAGCCGGTCCGGGTCAAGCCCGGCGGAGAGTCCGCCGCCGATCTTCTGCAACTCCGCGGCGATCTGCACGCTGCTCATCGTCTCCGTGCCGGAGAGCAGGGTCTGCGTGAGCAGGTGGCCCCGGGCCAGGTTGACCCGGCCGAAGGGCATCCAGAGCCGCAGCTCCACCAACGGGACCGCAGGTCGACGTACCACGATGACGGTGAGCCCGTTGGCGAGCGTGCGCTCGGCCTGCCGGGGCAGCTTGAGTCGGCGGGTCGGGCCCAGTGGCGGCAACTGTCGTCGCGGCGCGGTCGCACTCACCGGGACCCACCTTTCGTTCGCGACTGCGGGGCTCGCAAACCCGGCTCACTCCTCGCACTCACCGGGACCCACCTCCTCCGGGGACCACCTCGACGGACGCGCGGCGCTCCGGGCGCAGGGTGGCCGCGGCGGCCCGGACCTGCTCTTCGGTGACCTCACCGATCAGGCTGGGCAACTCGCCGAGCAGCCCCGGTTCGCCGCGCTGCTGCTCCAGCACCGCCATCCGCAGCGCCCGGCCGAGCACCGCATCGGTGTCGCGCAGCAGGTGGGTCGCCATCCGCGCCTGGGTACGGGCCAACTCGCCGTCGGCGAGCCCGTCCTGGGCGAGCCGGTCCAACTCCTCGTCCAGGGTGCGCAACACCTTGTCGACATCACCGCCGGGCGGCAGGTGCGCCTGGAGCAGCAGCGCGGTCGGGTCGCGCACGTCGAACGGGTCTCCCATGATGCCGAGGTAGCCACCGACGGTGGTCACCGCACGGTCCCGGTGCACAAGCCGCTCCACCAACCGGGACGCGTCACCGTCGGTGAGCACCTCGGCCAGCACCACGTACGGCAGGTAGGCGGCGAAGTCGTCGACCGGGTCGGGCACCCGCCACGCCGACGCCACCGCCGGCAGCGGAGCCAACTGGTCGGCGTACGCGGTGCGCCGCTCGACGGTCAGGTCCGGCTCGGCGAAGTCCGGCCGGTCGGGTGCCGGGCGGGCCGGCACGTCGCCGAAGTGCCGCTCGATGAGCGTCACCGCCTCGGCGGTGTCGATGTCCCCGCTGACCGCGAGCACCGCGTTGCCGCTGGCGTAGTACCGCCGGAAGAAGTCGGCGGCGTCGGCGACGGTGGCCGACTCCAGATCGTCGAAGGAGCCGTACCCGTCGTGCGCGTTCGGGAAGGTGTCGAAGAGCACCGGCGGCAGGGTCAACCAGGGGAACCCGCCGTACGGCCGGTTGAGCACGTTGACCCGGATCTCCTCCTTGACCACGTCGACCTGGTTACGCAGGTTCTCCTCGGTCAGCCGGGGACCGCGCATCCGGTCGGCCTCCAGGAACAGCGCCCGCTCCAGGGCGTTGCTCGGCAGGGTCTCGAAGTAGTCGGTGTAGTCCAGGTGGGTGGAGCCGTTGAAGGTGCCACCGGCACCCTGCACGTACCGGAAGTGGGCGAGCTTCTCCAGATTCTCCGAGCCCTGGAACATCAGGTGCTCGAAGAGATGGGCGAAGCCGGTACGCCCCTCCGGCTCGGAACGGATGCCGACGTCGTAGACGACTGCCACCCCGATGACCGGGGCACTCCGATCGGGGGTCAGGACGACCCGTAGGCCGTTGTCGAGGGTGAACCGTTCGACCGGATACCTCGTCGCTGGGATTCTCGCTCTGCGGGTCGGCACGGATCCGACCCTAACGTCTCACCGCGCCCGCCGGTGCCTGCGCGCGAGGAAGCGCCAAGCGGTCGGGGCGGTGCGACGAACGACAGCTGAGCGCGCCCGGTCAGCCGGACGCGCTGCTGGTGCGGTCGGTAGGTACCGGTCCGTGCAGATCCACCAGACCGGACGGAGCCGAGCCGCCCGGCGTGACCGGCCAGGGCGCGAACGCCAGGGCGGTGGCCAGTAGCAGCCCTACTGCCGCCACCGCGAGCACCAGAAGCAGCTCACGCGCCGCCGAACCCACCATCGGTAGTCCTCCCCCGCACCCGACACGAGCCCCCCGGCTCGTCCCCCGCGGCCAGCGTTCCGGAGCCGGGCGAGGAAGACAGTCGCCCACCCGACGGCCGAAATGCTGATTACCGACTCAGGATTGCGGCGCTGGTCGGAGCGGGCCGCGACGCGTGGGCGGAGGACCGGCCGTGACCGCCGGAAACACGGACGGCCGGGCCGCCACCGATGCGCAAGGCACGGCGGCGACCCGGCCGACACCGGGTGACCGGAGGTCAGATCGGACGGATGTTCTCCGCCTGCGGGCCCTTCTGGCCCTGCACGACCTCGAACTCCACCCGCTGGTTCTCGTCGAGGCTGCGGTAGCCGGAGGACTGGATCGCCGAGAAGTGGGCGAAGACGTCCGCGCCGCCGCCGTCCGGGGTGATGAAGCCGAAGCCCTTGTCAGCGTTGAACCACTTGACGGTGCCAATAGCCATGCTTGTTTCGTCTCCTTGACGGAACGTCAACTCCGCACCTGTTGCGGAGTTGAAAGAGGATTGTTCCGGACGTACCTGCCCGGAACGCCTGTCGCTGCTGGTCGCCCCGCCCGGAGAAGTCCGGACATAACAAAGAGCGCCTGGGGCCACATTCCGCCAGGCGCTAACAGAGCTGGTAACCGAAACTGCAACGGGGGAACCCTACCACGGATCCGGCGCGACGCCAGTACCTCACGTCGACTCGGGAACCGATCTGATCAACGCGGTCAGCCCGTCGACGTCGAGCAGGTCAGCCGGGCGGACGGTGACCCCGTCGCGCACGTAGTGGAACGCCGCGCCGACCCGGTCGACCGGCACGCCGGCCAGTTCCGCCCAGGCCAGCCGATAGACCGCCAACTGCACCGCCGCCACCTCGGCGGCGGTGCCGTCCGGCCGGGCGCCGGTCTTCCAGTCGACCACGTCGAAGCGGTCGCCGGGACGGCGGAACACGGCGTCCATCCGGCCGCGTACCACCACGCCGCCGATCACCGTCGCGAACGGCACCTCCACCTCGATCGGGGTACGGTCCGCCCACTCGCTGGCCAGGAAGCGCCGTTGAAGCTCGGCCAACTCCTCGTCCGGCGCCGCGTCGGCGTCCGCCGCCCCCGGCAGCTCGTCGGTGTCGAGCAACCGGTCCGCGCCGAACCGCTGCTCCAGCCAGGTGTGGAAGGCGGTGCCCCGGCGGGCGTACGGGTTGGGCTCCGTCGGCATCGGGCGACGTAGCGCCCGGGCCAGCCCGGCCGGATCCCGACGCAACGCGACGAGTTGCGTCACCGACAGATGTTCCGGCAGCGACACCTCGACCGGACCGGAGAGCCGGCTCAACTCCGCCCGCTCGGCCAGCAGCAGATCGGCCTCCCGCCGCCACCGGGTCACCTCCGGATCCGCGTCGGCCGCGTCCTCCGGTCGTCCACCGTCGCCGTCACCGTCGGTCAGGAAGCGGCGAACCAGCGCCGCCGCCTCGGCCAACATCGGACGGCGGGGGCCGAGCGGATCCGCCGGCCACTCGGCCCGCAGCACCACCTCGGTGGTCGGGTTCACCGCGTCCGGTGCCGGCTCCGGAGTCCACTCGTCCACCAGGTGGCCGGCGTCGGCGTCCAGGCAGGCGTCGTACACCTCGCGGAGCAGCGCCGACGGCCCGCGCGGCCGTTTGGTGCCCTCGCCCCACCAGTGACCGGAACAGAGCAGCAGGCGACGAGGCCGGGTCACCGCCACGTACGCCAGCCGCCGTTCCTCCCGCTCGTCGTGGGCCCGCCAGGCGTCCGTGAAATCCTCCACCGCCCGAGCCACACCACGCTGGTCGTCCGCCTCGGCCAGGGCCAACTCCGGCAGCCCGTCGGCGTCTCCCCGCAGCGGGAACGGCAGCACGCCCAGGCCGCCGAGCCAGTGGTCCGAGTTGCGGACCGGGCCCGGCCAGACCCCCCGACACAGCCCGGCCACCGCCACCACGTCCCACTCCAGTCCCTTGGCGGCGTGTGCGGTGAGGATCTGCACCGCCCCCTCGACCACCTCCACCTCGCCCGGCGCGAGCCCGCGCTCCTCGTCCTCGGCGGCGGCGAGATAGGCCAGGAAGCCGGCGAGCGTGGCGGCCGGTGACTCCCCGCTGAACCGGGCGGCCACGTCACCCAACGCGTCGAGGTGCCCCCGGGCCAGGCCGGCGTCGCCGGCACCGTCGCGACCGGCCCGTACCGCCACCTCCACGTCCAGGCCCGTGGTCCGCTCCACGTCCGCGATCAGCTCCGGCAACGACTGGTCCAGCCGGTAGCGGAGCAGGCCCAGTTCCCGGGCGTACCCGCGCAGCCGCGCGTACCCCTCGGCCGAGTACGCCTGCGCGGGCCCCAGGTCGGCGAGCGCCTCCACCAGGGTCGCCTCGTCAAGGCGATCGGGGGTGATCTCCGGGGCGCCGTCGTCGGCGAGTCGGCGGCGGGCCGCCGCGATGCTCCTCGCCCGACGGTGCAGCGCCACCAGGTCCCGCGGCCCGATCCGCCACCGGGCGCCGGTCAGCAGCCGCAGCAGCGCGGCCCCGTCGGTCGGATCGGCCAGCACCCGCAGGGTGCAGACCACGTCACGTACCTCCGGGGTGTCCAGCAGCCCACCGAGCCCGACCACCTCGACCGGCAGACCGCGCTCACGCAGCGCGGCGGCGATCGCCGGGATCTGGCTCCGCACTCGGACCAGCACCGCGGTGGTCGGGCGTCGGGTGACCGGAATCTGCTCGGGCAGCGCGCCCGGCGTGCCGGCCGCACCCCGCCAGGCGGCCAGCACGCTGTCGGCGATCCAGTCGGCCTCGTCGGCGTAGGTCGGCAGCAGCGCGCAGTGCACAGTGCCGGCGGCGGCCCCGCGCGGGCTGCGATGTGGGATCGGCGCGTCGACGCCGAGCGCGGCGTGCAGCTCGGCCACCCGGGCCCCGGCCGCCCGCAACGGCGTGGCCAGCGCGTTCGCCACCCCGAGGATCTCCGGCCGGTTACGCCAGCTGGTGGTCAGCCCGAGCACCCGAGCGGGGCTACCGTCGGCCCGGGCGAACTCGGTCGGGAAGCGGTCGAGCGTGCCGGCGCTGGCGCCCCGCCAGCCGTAGATGGACTGGCAGGGATCACCCACCGCGGTCACCGGGTGCCCGCCGCCGAACAACGCGCCGAGCAGCACCACCTGGGCGTGGCTGGTGTCCTGGTACTCGTCGAGCAGCACCACCCGGTAGCGACCGCGTTCGATCTCACCCACGCCGGGATGGTCCCGGGCCACCCGGGCCGCCCGGGCGAGCTGGTCGGCGAAGTCCATCGCCTCGAAATCGTCCTTACGGCGGGCGTACCCGCGCACCAGCGGCAGTAGCTTCAGCCGGGTCTGCTGGAGGGTGAGGGCCTTGCGTACCCCGGCGTAGATCCGCCCCGGGCGCGACTGCACGTCGGCGAAGAACCGGCCGGTCCAGGCGGCCAGATCGTCCGGGTCGACCAGGTGCTCGTCCAACTCGCCGGCGAGCGCCAGCACCGCGTCGGTGATGGTGCTGGGCATCCGGTCCACCTCGGACATGTCCCCGTCGTAGTTGCGCACGATCAGGTCGACCAACTGCCAGCGGGACGCCTCGGTCAGCAGCCGGGTGGACGGCTCGTAGCCGGCGCGCAGGCCGTGCTCGGTGACGATCCGCCCCGCGTACGAGTGGTAGGTGGCCACCGTCGGCTCACCGGCGAGCGGGTCGTCGAGCGGGTTCCGGTCGCGCCGGCCCAACCGACGGACCAGTTGATCGAGTCGGACGCGTACCCGGTGCGCCAGCTCACCGGCCGCCTTGCGGGTGAAGGTGAGGCCGAGCACCTGCTCCGGCCGGACGTACGAGTTGGCCACCAACCACACCACCCGGGCGGCCATCGTCTCGGTCTTGCCCGAGCCCGCACCGGCGACCACCAGCAGCGGCTCCACCGGCGCGGCGATGATCGCTGCCTGTTCCCGGGTCGGCGCCGGCAGGCGGAGCAGCTTCGCCAGCTCCACAGGCGTGTACCGGGGACCGGCGTCGGCGGCCCGGGGCGCCGGTGGAACCGGCTCGAACAGGGTGGGCTGGGTCATGGTTCGACCACCTGCCGGCCCTGACCGGACACCGGGCAACTGCTGCGCACCGGGCAGACCCGGCATTTCGAGTTGGCGACCGCCGCGAAGGTCGAGGCGGCCATCGTGTCGGCGGTACGCCGGACCAGCGCGGTCGCCCAACCGGCCTCCGGACCGTCGGTGGCCGGCGGCTGGGCCTGCTCCCGGGCATCCTTCGCACCGGTGCCCAGCTGCACCAACGCCGCTCCGCCGGGCTCCTCGCCGAACTCGGCGAACGCACCCGCCGCCACCGCCGCCTGGTACGCGCCCAACTGCGGATGCTCGGCCACCTCACCCTCGGTGACAGCCGTGGACTTGCCGGTCTTGAGGTCGACAACCACCAGCCGGCCGTCCGCGTCGATCTCCAGCCGGTCCACCCGGCCGGTCAGCTCGACCGGCCGGTGCGGGTCGTCGAGGCGTACCGCGAATTCGTGTTCGATGGCGAGCAGCCGGCGCGGATTGGCGGCGAGCCAGCGGAGCAGCTTGTCAACCATCGCCTCGGCGCGGGCCTGCTCCGGGCCGACCATCCAGCGTGCGGCCAGCTCAATCGCGTCGAAGCGGGCGGCCACGTACTCCAGCAGCGTCTCCCGGTCGGCGCGGGCGTCCTCGGCGAGCATCGCCGCCGCGTGCACCAGGTTGCCTACGCCCTGCGCAGTGCTTGCCGGCGCGCTGCCGCCGTGCCGTTCCAGCAGCCAGCGCAGGCTGCACCGCAGCGCGCTCTCCATCCCCGAGGGGGTCACCCGGACCGGTTCGCCGTCGTCGACCAGGGGCCGATCGTCCGACAGGGGACGCAGCCCCCACCAGTCGTCGGGATGCGCGCCGGACACCCCGGCGGCGGCCAGCCGGGCCAACTCCGCCGCCGCCGCGCGCCGCCGGGCGACAGGCGCCGCCGGATCGGCCACCGCGGTACGCAACTCCGCCACCAGCGCGGGCAGCGTGAGCGCCCGGGGCGGCCGGCTCAACGGCAGCCGGCCCGGTCCGGCCGGTCCAGCCTCGGTGGTGTCCCCCGGACCGTCATCCTCCGGGAGGTGATCGGCCGGCGTCCCGGTGGGCAGCGGCTCGTCCGGCGGCCGGGACCGTGGTGGCGGACCGGAGGCACCCGGGTCGTCGGTGGGGCCCAGTTCGTAGAGGAACCGGCTGGGTTGCTCCTCGTGGTCGTCGCCGCCGACCGATGCGGAGGCGACCGCGCTGACCAGCAGCCGCCGCCGGGCGCGGGTCACCGCGACGTGGAACAGCCGCCGCTCCTCGTCGAGCAGCGCCGAGGTCTGCCCGACCACGGTGGCCACCGCGGCCGAGCCGTCCCCCCGGCCCGCCAGCACGTCGACCAGGCGCTCCGAGCCGAGCAGGCTGCCGCGCAACCGTAGGTCCGGCCAGACGCCCTCCTGTACCCCGGCCACCGCGACCAGGTCCCACTCCAGTCCCTTGGCGGCGTGCGCGGTGAGCAGCCGCACGGCGTCACCCCGGTCGGCGGTCGGCGCGAGCGTGTCAGCCGGGAGTTCCTGACCGAGCACGTGGTCGAGGAACACCTCGGTACGCGCGCCCGGCAGCCGGTCGGTGAACCGGGCGGCAGCGTCGAAGAGGACAAGCACGGCGTCCAGGTCACGGTCGGCGGCCTCGGCCCGGCGACGCCGGGCGAGGTCACCCTCGCCGGCCACGGCGGGCCCCCGGGTCAGCGCGGCCGACCACAGCTCGCCCAGGCCGCTGGCCCGCCAGACGGCCCAGAGGACCTCCTCGGCTGTGGCGCTCGGCCGACCGGCCGCCTCCCCGGCGACGGCGAGCAGCCCGGCCACCGTCTGGGCCGGCTCGGCCCACCGCCGCTCGATCCCGGCCAACTCCGCCGGGTCGCGCAACGCCTCGACGATCAGCTCGCCGGAGGGTCGCCGGTCGCCCCGGGCCAGGGCGAGGGCCCGGAGCCCCTGCCGCAGCCGCCGCTCCGCCAACGGGTCGGCCCCGCCCAGCGGTGAGTGCAGCAATGCGACAGCGGCCTCCTCGTCTAGCCGCTCCGGCTCCAGCGCGCAACGCAACAGGAGCAGCAGCGGCGCGACCGCCGGTTGCAGATGCAGTGGTAGATCCTCGCCGTGCACCACCGTCGGTACACCGGCGGCATGCAGCGCCCGCCGCAGCCCGGGCAGCTGCCGGGCGGTGGACCGGACCAGCACCGCCATCCGCGCCCACGGCACGCCGTCGAGCAGGTGCGCGGCCCGCAACGCGTGCGCCAGCCAGGCCGCCTCACTCGTGGTCGAGGAGAACGTGCGTACCTCCACCGCGCCCGGCGCAGTCCCCGGCAGCGGACGCAGCCGCCGGTGCGCGGCCGGCCCGCGCAGCCGTCGGGCGAGCCGGGTGGTGGCGGCCAGCAACCGCTCGCCCGCCCGGTAGCTGGTGGTCAGCAGCACCTGAGCGGCCGGAGCGCCGGAGGCGGTGCGGAACCGGTGCGGGAAGGCCGTGACACCACCCGGGTCGGCGCCCCGGAAGGCGTACGTGGAGGAGTCGGGATCGGCGAACGCGACAAGGGGAAGCCCACCGCCGGCCACCGTGTCCAGCAGCTCCAACTGGGCGGGGTCGGTGTCGGCCAGCTCGTCGACGTAGACATGGGCCAGCCGACGCCGCTCGGCGGCGAGCAGCTCCGGATCGTCGCGCAGCATCCCGGTGGCCGCCCGGACCAGTTCGGCCGGGTCGTAGGCGACCGAGCCCCGGTTGGCCACGTCCCGCAGGGCCAGCACGGCGACGTACTGCCGCAGGAACCGGGCGGCGGCCGGCCAGTCGGCACGACCGAGCCGGTCACCGAGCCTGGCCAGCTCGACCGGACCCACCCCACGCTCGGCGGCACGCATCAGCAGGTCTCGCAGTTGCGCGGCGAAGGCCCGGGTGCGCAGGGCCGGCCGCAGGTCGGTAGGCCAACCGACCGGATCGTCGTCAGGCTCCGCGTCCGGCTCCGCACCGACGACGTCCAGCAGCTCACGGATGATCAGATCCTGCTCCGGTCCGGTCAGCAGCCGGGGTGACGGCTCACCGCGTTCGGCGGCGGCCCGCCGCAGCAGGCCGAAGGCGTACGCGGGAAACGTGCGCACCAGCGGCTCGCGCAGCACCCGCTGGCCGGTCGCGGCGACCCGCGCCTCGATCCGGTGCCGCAGGTCCGCGGCGCCTCGGCGGCTGAAGGTGAGCACCAGGATCCGCTCCGGGTCGACCCCCTCGGTGATCCGGGCGGTGACCGCCTCGACGAGCGTCCGGGTCTTCCCGGTGCCCGGTCCACCCAGGACGAGCATCGGACCGCCGGTGTGCGCGACGATCTCTGCCTGTCGCGGGTCGACAGGCGCAGCGACCGAGCCAGGCGCAGCACCCGCCGGGTCGACAGGGTCCGGCGCGGCATGACCTGGGCGTTCCTCGCCCGGCCCGGCGTGACCAGGCCGTTCTTGGCCCGACACAGCGTGAGCAGGCCGTGCCTGGCCGGGCACGGCGTGATCCGGCGCGCTGTGACTCGACGCGATCCGGTCCTGGTCGGCCCGGCCCGGCGTAGCCCGGTCCGGTGCGGTGTGATCCGGCACGGGGTCCGGATGCGGGGCGTCCGAGGGCGGCCCGGTGGACGGGCCGCTCCCCTCGGTCGGCCCGGCGGGCCGACGCACCAACCGGTACGCCTGCATCCCGCCATCCCATCACGGCCCTGCGACAGCGCTCGACGCGCCACACCCGCCTCGGCCGACACCGGACGCTCGACATGCGGCAAGGTGGGGCCACCGCCCGGCGGGAAAGTCCAACACACCGTATCCCGAGTCGATCACGTGCCGGGCCGGTTCGCCGTGGGCTGAGCGGTGCAGGTGGCGGACCGGAGGCGGGGGCGACCAGGGCCGAGCCGCCGTCGGGTGGGTTCAGGTGAGGCGGGATTCGATCAGGTCGAGAGCACTGGAGACGGTGTCGACCGACCGGAGCAGGTCGAAGCCGGCGGGTTTGAGGAACGCCTGGTCGGTCAGGTTACGCAGCCAGCCCAGCAGCGGGTCGTAGAAGCCGTCGGTGTCGACAAGCACCATCGGCTTGTGGTGCAGGGCGAGCGTCGCGGTGGTCCAGACCTCGAAGAGTTCGTCGAGCGTGCCGAGCCCGCCGGCCAGGGTGAGGAAGGCGTCCGACTTCTCGATCATCAAGATCTTCCGGCTGGCCATCGAGTCGGTGACAAGCAGTTCGTCGGAGTCGAGGTCGGCGACCTCCAGGTCCACGAGCGCCTGCGGTATGACGCCGATGGTGCGACCTCCCGCCGAGCGGGCGCCGTTGACGAGCGCACCCATCATCCCGACGCAGCCGCCGCCGCTGACCAGTGTGTGCCCGCGTCGCGCAAGCTGCGCACCGGTGTCGGCAGCCAGGTCCAGCCAGCGCTTGTCGAGCGTGCGGGAGGAGGCGCAGAACACGCAGATCGCGGCCACCGGTCAGCGCCCCGCGGGGCCGTCGGTCGTGGCCGACCCGTCGGCGGCGGCCTGCTGGTCCGCGGCGGCCTGGGCGACCGCCTCCTCGCGTACGGCCTCCTGCTCGACATTGAGGGCGGCCTCGGCCTCGACGATGTGCCGAACTGCAGCGGCGACGTCGTCGGTGACACAGATCAGCTCCAGGTCGACCGGACCGATCTTGCCTTCCGCGGCCATCGTGTCCCGCAACCAGTCGAGCAGGCCCTGCCAGTAGTCCGCGCCCATCAGCACCACCGGGAACCGGGTGACCTTCCCGGTCTGCACCAGGGTGAGCGCCTCGAAGAGTTCGTCCATGGTGCCGAAGCCGCCGGGCAGCACCACGAACGCCTGGGCGTACTTGACGAACATGGTCTTGCGGGCGAAGAAGTAGCGGAAGTCGATGGCCAGGTCGACCCACTCGTTGATGCCCTGTTCGAAGGGGAGTTCGATGCCGAGGCCGACGGAGTGGCCGCCGGCCTCGCTCGCTCCCCGGTTGGCCGCCTCCATCACGCCGGGGCCGCCTCCGGTGATCACCGCGTAACCGGCGCGGGCCAGTGCCGCGCCCAGCGCCTCGGCGAGCTGACACTCGGGGCTGTCCGGCTTGCTGCGCGCCGAGCCGAAGACACTTACCGCCGGCGGCAGGTCGGCGAGGGTGTCGAAGCCCTCCACGAACTCGGAGAGGATGCGCAGTGCCCGCCAGGCGTCCTTGGTCTTCCAGTCGGCCCGCGCGCGGGAGTCCAGCAGACGTTGGTCCGCGGTGCTACTTGTGATCGACTGGCGACGGAATGTGACGGCGCCGCGATGCCGCTCCTGTCCTCGTTCGCGCCCGTTGCTCTGGGTCATGCAAGCAACCGTAGTGGAGTGGGACCGGAGAACCTGGCAAACACTTTGTGATCTTGTGCAACCAAATCGCTTCCCCGTACGTCTTACTATTCACATACCGGGTATGCCCCGGCGCGCGGGCTTCGGGGGAGGAGACAGCGTGATCAACAACAACGAACGGATCCGGATTCGCCGCCAGATGCAGCGGCGCATCCGCGACGTGGTGGCCGAGCGTCGCCGCAGCCGCCTGCTCGAGAATCCACCCGAACCACCTGTCGACCCCGGCACCGAGTCCCACCTGACCGCCGTCTGACCGCTGCCGAACGCCTCGGTCACGCCGCCGGTGGTCAGGCCGGGGCGAGCCAACGGTGCAGCGTCGCCGCTCCGTCACGGATCTTGCCGATCTCGACGTGCTCGTCCGGGTGGTGGGCCAGGTTCGGATCCCCCGGTCCGAAGTTCAGCGCCGGGATCCCCATCGCCGCGAACCGGGCCACGTCGGTCCAGCCCAGCTTGCCGATGGGAGCGGCACCCACCGCCGCCACGAACTCCCGCGCGGGGGCGGCCTCCAGTCCGGGCAGCGCACCGGCCGCGCAGTCGGTCACCGTCAGCTCGTAGTCCGCGAAGACCTCGCGCAGGTGCGCCTCGGCCTCGGCCGGCGTACGGTCCGGCGCGAAGCGGTAGTTCACCTCGATCTCGCACCGGTCCGGCACCACGTTACCGGCGACCCCGCCGTGGATGCGGGTCGCGTTCATGCCCTCCCGGTACTCGCACCCGTCGATGGTCACCCGCCGGGCCTGGTAGGTCGACAGGCGGCGGAGCACCTCACCCGCGCCGTGCACCGCGTTGACCCCGTGCCAGGACCGGGCCGAGTGGGCCCGGACGCCTGTGGTCACCACCTCGGCCCGCATGGTGCCCTGGCAGCCGGCCTCGACGATGCCGTACGTCGGCTCCAGCAGCAGGGCGAAGTCGGCCTCCAGCCAGTCCGGGTGCGCCTGCGCGACCAGGTGCAGCCCGTTGTACCTCGACTCGATCTCCTCGGCCTCGTAGAAGAAGTACGTCACGTCGTAGCGCGGCTCGGGCAGGGTCGTCGCGAGGTGCAGCGCGAAGGCCACCCCGGACTTCATGTCCGAGGTGCCGCAGCCGTATATCAGGTCGCCACGCAGGGTCGACGGGAAGTTGTTGTTCAGCGGCACGGTGTCCAGATGGCCGGCCAGCACCACCCGCGAGGCCCGACCCAGGTCGGTACGGGCCATCACCGTGTTGCCGTGCCGGTAGGTGGTCAGGTGCGGAACCACCCGCAGAACCTCCTCCACGCAGTCGGCGATGGCCTTCTCGTTGAGAGACACGGACTCGATGTCGACAAGCGCGCGGGTCAACGCCACCGGATCGGCGAGGACCTCGGGGGTAAGCGGGTTCTCCATGGTCCGCACGGTACCGTCACAACCGGCGACCGCGAGACGCGAGCCCTTCGGCGAAGCGGGAGTGCGCGTGCGAGCCCCGCGGTCGCGAGCAGCAGCCAGCCCAGATGGGAAGCAAGGGGTGAGTAAGTGACGTCCACACAATCCGCGTGGGGCATCGGCCTGGCCACCGTCACCGCCGAGGACCAGGTACTCGACACCTGGTACCCGACCGGCAAGCTGGGCCTCGGTGACCTGCCGCTGGTGGCCGGCGAGGACGAGGCAGACGTGCTCGACCTGCCGCCCGGCGCGATCGGTGAGCGGGCCCTGCCGGGTCTGCGTACCGTCCAGGTGGTCACCGTGATCGGTTCGCTGGACGACCCGATCAAGGACGCGGCGGACGCGTACCTGCGGTTGCACCTGCTCTCCCACCGCCTGGTGCGCCCCAACGAGATCAACCTCGACGGCATCTTCGGCAGGTTGGCGAACGTGGCCTGGACCTCGGCCGGGCCCTGCCCGCCGGAGCGGGTGGACGAGCTGCGCGTCATCGAGCGGGCCGCCGGCCGTCATCTCGGCGTGTACGGGGTGGACAAGTTCCCCCGGATGACCGACTACGTGGTGCCCGCCGGGGTGCGGATCGCCGACGCCGACCGGGTCCGGCTGGGCGCACACCTCGCCTCCGGCACCACGGTCATGCACGAGGGCTTCGTCAACTTCAACGCCGGCACGCTCGGCGCCTCCATGGTCGAGGGGCGCATCGTGCAGGGCGTGGTGGTGGGTGACGGTTCGGACATCGGCGGCGGCGCCTCCATCATGGGCACCCTGTCCGGCGGCGGCACCGACAAGGTACGCATCGGCGAGCGCAGCCTGGTCGGCGCCAACGCCGGTGTCGGCATCTCGCTCGGCGACGACTGTGTCGTGGAGGCGGGTTGCTACATCACCGCCGCCTCGAAGATCAGCCTTCCGGACGGCCGGGTCGTCAAGGCACGCGAGCTCTCCGGCGTCGACGGGTTGCTGTTCTGGCGCAACTCGGTCTCCGGCGCCCTGGAGGCCCGCCCCCGCACCGGCCGGGGCATCGAACTGAACGCCGCCCTGCACGCAAACGACTGAGCCACCGGTGGGACGGGCGTGATCACGCCCGCCCCACCGGCACGGCTCACCGCAGGCGGTACGCCTGGATGATCCGCTGGGTGACGGTGTTGCCGTCGACGTCGCGGGCGGTGGCCCGCAGCGACACGTGGCCGGCACCGCGCGGGTGCTGCACGGTGGCCTCCCAGCCGCTACCGGCCTTGCGCAGCTTGGCGCGCTGCCAGCGCTTGCCGCCGTCGTAGGAGACCTCGACGGTCAACGACGCCGTCTTCGCCGCCGGTGCGCCCGGTTGGCGCTGCACCGCGACCGGAATCACGAAGGCCCGGCCGGCCGGGGCCGCGTTCCGCTCGTCCAGTCGCGGCGCGAACCGGATCGCGGAGGCGGGCAGCCGGACCGGGTCGTCGCCCCGCACGTGCCGGGACCGGAAGGTCCAGGTGGTGGCGACCTCCGTGCTCAGGTCACTGACCGAGCGCTTCGCCGAGGTCTCCAGCCGGTACCTGGCGGGCCCGGCGGGCACCTCGAACTGACCCCAGCCGGGATCCTCGGACTCACTCACCAGTTTGCCGTTGCGGTACAGGGCGGTACGTCCGGCGTCCGTCAGCGAACTGCCCAGGTGTCCGGCCGCGTCGCTGTACAGCGGTACGGACAGAGTGATCAGGTCACCCAGCCGGGTCAGGCCGTCGTCCGGCCAACGCGGCACCGGGAACGACTGTCCGTGAGGCGCACCGTTCCAGACCTCCCGGTAGGTCCGCCCGGCCCGGTACGTCGTCGGTTCCGAGAAGAGCACGGCCACCGGTTCGAGCCAGGGCACGTCATCGCTGCGCGTACCGAACCACAGCTCGGTGCTCCAGCGCACCGCCCCGGTGTTGTAGTACTCGACCCGCTGACCCGGTACCTCGGAAGGCAGCCCGACCGCCCAGCCGCCCAGGTCGGGCTCGAACAGGGCGAAGGACATCCGCTCGGCGAGCGTGCCCGGATAGCCGTCCCGGAACGTCTGCTTGACGGTGGCCAGGTCACTGCTGCGGTAGTGCCGGGTCAACCCGGCGGGCATCCGGCCCGGCACCATCTCGGCGAGGGCGTAGAGATACGGGCTGCTGGCCGCCTCCAGGTCGGCGAACTGGCTGCTGAACACGGCGAAGAAGTGGTCTGCCGCAGTCCGCCCGCCGAGCTGTCCGGTGAACAGCCCACCGAAGTCGTCGGCGACCGCACCGAACCCGGCCAACCCCTCGTCGAACAGGAAGTACGCGTCGACAGCGACAAGCGCCGGCGTCGCCGAGCGGTCCGGCACGGTCATCCGCACCGGCTTCGCCGTACGCGCGTCCACCACGGTCTCGGCGTCCGACTCCACCACCAGTTCCGGCTGAGTCATCAGCACCAGTTCCTCGCTGGCCTCGTCGAACAGGAAGCTGGCCAGCCCGTACCGCCCCTTGGGCACCCGCACCTCGGCGGTGCCGTCCGGGTCGGACACGAAGATGTCGGTGAAGTCGTCCAGCCCGAGCAGGAAGGTCGCGTACTCGTCCGGCACGGCACCCTCGCGGCTCAGGTGGCGCAGGGTCAACGTGTAGCTCTCCACCTCCTTGTGTACCGCCACCGGCGTGATCGCCACCAGGTCGCCCGCGCGGGCGACCACCCGGCCGGTGTAGTGGCCGTCCGGGCTGTCGACGCTTGTGTCGACGGTGACCGTGGCGGACGCGGTACCACCGGCCGGCACCTGGACCTGCTCCGCACCGAGCGTGAACACTCCGGTCGGGGCGGGTTCGCCGTCCGGGCCGGTGGCCTCGATGCTGAGGTCCAGGGTGAGCGCCGTGGTGCCGGTGTTGCGCCAGGTCACCTCGCGTTGGATGGGTTCGTCGTCGGCGTGCGGCCAGAGCGTGCGGCCGAACGAGACGCTCGCCGGCTCGCTGACCACCGACTGGGTGATGGCACGTGCCACGTCGACCCGGCCGGCACCCTGCTGGTACGCGGTCAGGTCCGGATGCGGCCGGGCCGAGGCCATCAGGGTGGCCTTGAGCCGCTCCGCCGTCGCGTCGGTGTGCTGCTGGGCGAGCAGCGCCGCCGCCCCGGCCACGTGTGGTGCCGACATCGAGGTGCCGGAGAGCGAGACGTACTGGTCGCCGACCGGTTCACCGAGCTGTGTGCCCTCCCCCCGGGCGGCCACGATGTCCACTCCCGGGGCGGTGATCTCCGGCTTGAGGGCGTCGTCACCGACCCTCGGGCCCTGGCTGGAGAAGTCGGCGAGCTGGTCGTCCCGGTCGACCGCGCCGACGGCGAGCGCGGCGTCGGCGCTGGCCGGTGAGCCGACCGTGCCGGCCCGCCCGGAGTTGCCGGCGGAGATCACGAAGAGGGCACCGGTCTGCTCGGTGAGCGTGTTCACCGCCTCCTCGAGCGGATCGACCTCCGGCGTGTCCGCCCCGCCCAGGCTGAGGTTCACCACGTCGGCCTCGGCCTCGGTGGCGGCCCACTGCATGCCTGCCAGGATGGCCGACTCGGTGCACCCGTACTCCTCGCAGACCTTGCCGGAGAGCACTGTGGCATCGGGTGCCACGCCCTGGTTGCGGCCGTCCGAGGCGGCGCCGCTGCCCGCGATGATCGAGGCGACGTGGGTGCCGTGCCCCACGATGTCACCCGGGTTCTCCTCCTCGGTGAAGTTCCTCGACTCGGCGACCCGGCCGGTGAGGTCGGGATGCGCGGCGTCGACACCGGTGTCCAGCACCGCTACGCGCACCCCCTGACCGGTGAAGCCGGCCTGGTGGGCAGCGGGCGCCCCGATCTGCGGCACGCTGTGTTCCAACGTCAGCTGCCGCCGGCCGTCGAGCCAGATCCGCTCGACACCCCCCGCCGCGTCGAACCGGGCGCCGCCGTCACCGGCGACCGTGGCCCAGAGCTGACCCGCACGTTGCTTGTCCGCGGTGGCCGCGACACCACCGATGGCCGCCAGGTCACGGGTGACGGTCACCCCGTCGGGTGTGCCGGCCCGCCGGGCGGTCGGCCCGTAGGTCATGAGCAGGGGCAGGTCGTCGCGGTGCGCGTCGTCGTAGCCGGCGGCGATCAGCCCGGCCACGTCGAAGAGCCGGCGGTCGACCCGTCCGTCGCGGATCAGCGGCAGGGCGTCCTGCGGCACCACCCAGAGGTGATCCCGCTGCCGCTGGGTGAGAAAGCGGATGCCGTCGCGGCCCTCGGCCGGGCGTACGCTCGCCCCGCGCGCGGTGACCGTGACCTGGTCACCGGTGATCAGGGTGACGGTGGTGGAACCGCGGCCGGCGTCCGGCCTGTCGGTCGGGGCCTGGGTCGGCGGGGCCGCTGTCGGCGCAGCCGGTGCGGCCGTGGCCGCCGCCGGTACGCCGAGCACCAGACCCAGCACGAGTCCGGTGGCGGTCAGTTTGCTCCTTCGTCGCAACTGAATCCTCCTCTGGAGCGTCTATATCGATGCAGGACACATCGACTCCCATCAGAGTTGCATACCGAGTATGTAAATGGGAGTCAAGAATTCGACGAAGTTGAGTCCTCGTCGCGACGACGCCAGGCATGATCGGACGGATGACGTCCATGAAGGAACGCATGCTCGCGGGCGAGCCGTACCTCGCCGACGACCCGGAACTGATCGCCGATCATCTCCGCGCCATGCGCCTGATGGAACGGATCAACAGCGGGTCCGTGGACGGTCAGGAGGCCCGTCGGGCGGCGCTGCACGAACTGCTCGGCGAACTCGGCGACGAGACCGGGATCCGGCCACCGTTCTACTGCGACTACGGCTACAACATCCGGATCGGACCCCGCAGCTTCGTCAACTACCACGCGGTCTTCCTCGACGTCGCACCGATCACCATCGGCGCCGACGTGCAGGTCGGCCCCAACGTGCAACTGCTGACCCCCACCCACCCGGTGGAGCCGGAGCCACGCCGGGCGAAGTGGGAAGCCGCCCGGCCCATCACCATCGGCGACAACGTCTGGCTCGGTGGCGGAGCGATAGTCCTCGCCGGAATCACCATCGGTGACAACACGGTCGTCGGCGCGGGTGCCGTGGTGACCCGCGACTTGCCGGCAAACGTCGTCGCCGTCGGTAATCCGGCCCGTGTCGTCCGCCAGCTCGACTGACCCACAATCACCCTTCTAGCTGCACAAACACCTCCATGACGAGTGGCACCCAACGCGCCGTGTCGGGCACTGTAGGTGACAGGTGCGTCACCGGGAGGCTCGCATGGGAGGTCGGATTCTCGAACTGCGCGTACACGGAGTGTCCAACACGCCGCCCGCCGAGACGCTGGGCCTGACGGCGGAACCCGGCAACGAGTCGGCCCAGCCACGGCTCGTCGCCGGCGGTCCGGTCACCGGCTTCTACCGCTCCACGACCACCACGCCACTCGATCCGATCGTCGTCGAGGCGTACAGCTGGGGGCAGTTGACCTCCGGCGCGCGGACCGCCCGCGACGTGCAGCGGGCCCTGTGGACGCTGCTGCTGCCCTTCACCCTGGCCAACGTCGCGCTGCACGCCCGGCCGGGGATACCGGCCGACCCGGCCACCGAACGGCTGGCCAGCCGCTCCGGCATGACAGCCTTGCTGATCAGGCTCTTCTGCCTGAGCCTGACCGCCACTCCGGTGCTCGCGATGACAGGCGTCGGTGTCGATCTCATCGGCTGGCAGTGTGTGGACGCGGTCTGCCTGAGTCGGATCCCCGGCCCGTGGGAGTTCCTCGCCAACCCCTGGTGGCAGCAGGGCGGCCGAGCTATGGCCGTCGGTCTCACCGTGCCGCTGGCCATGATCGGGGTGCTCGGCCTGGTCACCTGGCGGACCTACCAGTACGAGGCGGTGATGCCGGCCGACCCGACCACGAATCCACCGGGACGGCGGACGCCGCCGCCGGCCGACGCCGACGTGCCGGTCGGTCAGCCCGTGCAGGAGCCACCGCCCGTGCCCGAGTCAGCACCCGGACCCCTGAGCAACCCTCTTCAGGACCCGACGTTCTGGTGGGGCGAGGGGCAACTACGCCGTGCGGCCGTGCTGCACCTGTGCACCGGCACCGTGGTGGCGGCGGCGGTCCCGCTCGGCACGGTCTCGGTGCTCGACCCGCCGCACGGCGTACGGGCAGCGGTCACCTGGTCCGCGGTGGCCGCCTTCACCGCAGTCCTGGCGATCACACTCGTGGCCATCGGTCGGCCCTTCCTGACCCGGCGCGACGGCGCCACCCCGCTCGGCGGATGGAGCATCGCGGTCATCGTCCTCACCGGAATCGGCCTGGTCGGCACCGTCGCGGTACTGCTGCTGCCCGACGCCGCCGGCAGCACGCTCGCCGAGCTACGTACGCCGGTCGGCTGCGCCGACGACCCCACCCAGCCCGGATGCCTGACGGACCGCTCGCTACCCGGCTTCGACCGGGTCGTCGCCTGGCTGGGCACCGGACAGCTGCTCCTGCTCATCGCGATCGGCGCGACCGTCCGCTCCGGCCGGCGCGGCGGTGCCACCCCGGCCGCCGCCGCGCTGCTGATCGCCCTCGGTGCCGCCTGGTGCCACAGTTGGCTGCCGGACGCGCCACCGGCTCCGGTGACGCTGGGGCAGCTCGCCCTGCCGTTGCTCGCCTTCGCCGCGATCGGTCTGCTGCTGCCCCGGACCCGCCCGACAAGCGTGAAACAACCGCTCGAACCGCACACCGACCTGGCCTGGCGCGGTCGGGCGCCGGCGGTCATCGCCGGCTTCGGCTGGCTGCTCAGCCTCGCGTACAGCACCGGGGTGCTCTACTGGGTCGCCAACCGGCTCAACGGTGAGCAGACGCCGGACGGCCGGCCCCGGGTGGTACCGCCGACCCCGGTGACCTGGGCCGGCCTGACCTTCGCCGCCGCGCTGCTGATACTCGCCCTGGTCGCGGTCCGTGCCCTGGTGCTCTTCCACCGCCTGCGATGCGAGGAGTACGCCCGCCTGAGCGCCCGGGGCGGCCGACTGTCCGCGCACGACCTGCGTCGCGCCCGGGACGTCAGTGCCCACCAGGCGCTGCACCGGCTGGTCGGCGAACACGCGCTGCGCCTGATCGGCTGGTACGCCGGTGCGATGGCCGTGCTCGCCATGCTGGGTTGCGCAGCCGTGCTCACCTGTCCCCTGCCCCGGACCAGGACGGGCGGCGTGGCCCCCGTGATCACGGCGGTGGCGGGTGTCGGCGACGCACTGCTCGGCTGGCTCCCGGTGGCGGTGGCCGCCGTCGGCCTGCTCGTCTACCGCAAGAACACCATCCGCCGCTCCGTCGGTGTGGTCTGGGACATCGGCACCTTCTGGCCACGCGCCGCCCACCCACTGGCGCCGCCGAGCTACGCCGAGCGGGCGGTACCCGAACTGATCACCCGTACGGCCGGCCTGATCGCGCTGGCCGAGCACGACCCGCGCCGGATGGACGGCATCATCCTCTCCGGGCACAGCCAGGGCACGGTGATCTGCACCGCGGTCATCCTCCAGATGCCGAACCGTTGGCGGCACCGGATCTGGTTCTTCTCCTACGGCTGCCAACTGACCCGCCTCTACGGTCGGATCTTCCCCGCCTACTTCGGGCCGGACCGGCTACCGGTGCTGGCCGAGGCGCTTACCCGCCCCGGCGGCGGCACCCGGTGGACGAACTTCTGGCGGGACACCGATCCGCTCGGCTGGCCGGTCACCGCCGGGGAACGGGACATCGCGGTGACCGATCCCGAGGCACTGCACCCCAGCGACGGCGAGGTCGCCGACCCGCCGATCCGCAGCCACAGCGGTTACCCGGAGGCTGCCGAGTTCCAACGGGAGAGATCCCGGGTGGCGTGGCTGCTGCGGCGGGCGATCCCGTCACCCCGGCGGGGGCTCGGCTAGGCGTACCACCAGGTCGGCACGGTCGGCGGTGCCGGCCACCAGCGCCGCGTTGGTCTCGTCGCTGCCCAGCGCCCAGGCGCGGGCGTCCTGCTCCGACCGCCCGTACGTCATGTGCCGGGCGACCAGCCGACGACGCCGCAGGTCGGCGTCGAGGTCCAGGAACCACGCCTCGTGCAGCAGGGCGCGTATCTCGTCCCAGGGCCAGTTCGGCACCAACAGATAGTTGCCTTCGGTAACCACCAGCCGGACCTCCGGCGGCACCTCGATCGCACCGGCGATCGACTCCTCCAGATCCCGGCGGAACCGCGGTGCCCAGACCGACGTGGGTTCCTTACGCCGCAGCCGACGCAGCAGCGAGACGTAGCCGTTCGCGTCGAAGGTGTCGAGGGAGCCCTTCCGCAGCTCCCGGCCGAGTCGACGCAACTCGTCCTGCGCGAGGTGGAAGCCGTCCATCGGCACCAGCCGGGCGGCCGGACCCACCGCCTCGACCACCTGCGCGGCGAGCGTGGACTTGCCGGCCCCGGGCGCGCCGGTGATGCCGAGCAACTGCCTCGGTCCGGCATCGGCCAGACCTCGGGCGCGCTCCAGCAGCGTCTCCAGCGACAACACCTGAGCGAGGGTCATCAGGACAGGACCGGCCGGCTGATCGTGAACCGGGCCCGGACGGCCGCGTGCACCCCCTGCGGCTGCGGGTCGAGCTCCAGTTCCGGTCGGCCAGCGGACTCGACCCCACCGGCGTCGAACGCCATCCGGGCCATCATCGGCTGCGCGGTGCCGCCCTCGTCGGACAATTCGACCAGGTCGGTGACCTGGGCGCCGAGCGCCTCGGCGTACTCGCGGGCCCGCTGCAACGCGTCGCTGATCGCGGTGTGCCGGGCCTGCCGGTAGACGGGACTGTCCGGGCGCAACGACCACCACGGGCCGGCCACCTCGACCTGGTCCTGATCGGCCAGGCGCAGCATCACCTCACCAAGGGCTGTGAAATCGCTCACCGTCACCGTGGTGACCACCGAACCGTGCCAGGCCACGACCCGCTCCCCGGAGCGCCGGGTCTCGGGCCGGACCCGCAGCTCGCCGGTCTCTCGTCTGTCGATCGTCGGGCCGTACGAGTCGAGCAGGACCCGGATCGCCGCGGCCCGCTCGGCCAGCCGGGTCAACGCCAGCTCCCGCTCCCGATCGCGGGCCAACGCGGTCACGGTGAACCTGGCGAGTTCCGGCGCGACCTCGCGGTACGCCTCGCCGCGTACGGTGACCACCGGTCCGTCCACCATGCCCTCACCCTACTGGCGGGCCCGCCGCCACGCCCACCGATGCGCCGGGCGTGCCGACGTTCAGGCCGACGGGAGGTGGGCGAGGTAGGAGACGGTGCCGGCCACGACCTGGCACCCGGTGAGCTGTCCCCCGGCCGCCCCGACGTCGTGCAACCAGGCCACCTCGGCCGGTTTCGCGTCCGCCGGGAACGACCGGACCTGTTCCTCGTACCGGCGGCCGGCCAACTCGGCCCGGGCGGCGCCGGCCTCGGCGTAGCGGGCGGTGAGGGCGTCGGCGTCATCGGAACGCAGCGCCCCGGCCAGCTCGTCGAGAAACTCGGTGACCTGTGCCAGCGCGGCCAGGACCTGGTCGCGGTTGCCGCGCAGCATGTTTCCGGTGCGGTGCGGCGGGGTGCCGGCGACCCGGGTGCCGTCCCGGAAGCTCCCGGCGGCCAGGGTCAGGACCGCGTCCCGTAACGGCGACCGCTGCGCCGCGCCGGCCAGCGCCCCGGCGAGCAGGTGCGGCACGTGCGAGGCGAGCGCCACCACGGCGTCGTGCCGGTCCGCCGCC
The DNA here is from genome assembly GCF_002754655.1 of Verrucosispora sp. CNZ293. Classification (NCBI taxonomy): domain Bacteria; kingdom Bacillati; phylum Actinomycetota; class Actinomycetes; order Micromonosporales; family Micromonosporaceae; genus Micromonospora; species Verrucosispora sp. CNZ293. Next base: position 5,768,360 of record NZ_PEFR01000001.1, on the reverse strand, counting down.
ATCGGCACGACCCGGGCCGCGAAGACGTCGGTGACCAGGGTGACGAGGCGACGGAACGCGACAAGCCCGTCCGGTGCCGGGCAGAGCACCCAGGCGGCACCGGTGAACAGTTCCGGCAGCGCCGCCGCGAGCCCCGCCCGGTCGGTACCCGCCATCGGGTGACCGGGGACGAACCGGCTGGTCAGCCCCTGGGTGGCGGCGAACGCCGCCAACTCGGCCTTGGTGCTGCCCACGTCGGTGAGCAGGCAGTCCTCGGTGGTGGCCGCGGCGACCTCGACGAGGGTCGCGGGCAGCGTGGGCAGCGGACCGGCGAGAAACACCACGTCCCGACCGGCCACCGCGTCGACCAGCCGCTCCGCCATCGGCACGCCGGCCAGTCGGGCCTGCCGGCGGGTCTGCTCGTCCGGATCCCAGCCGGTCACGTCGAGTCCGGCGGCATGCAGCCGCAGCAGCACCGAGCCACCGATCAGGCCGGTGCCGACCACCGCCGCCCGCAGCCGTGCGTCAGCCTTGAGCACCATCCGCGTACCTCGGCGTTCCGTGTCGTCCGGGAGCCGGCCGGCCCCGCGGCGGCGTGCCGCCCGGATCCGCGCCGAACTGCCACGCGGTCCACGGACACGCCCTGCGTCCGGGCCGAGGATATCGCCGGCCGGACCGACACGCGCCGCCCCGACCGGACCGGAAGGGGGTTGTCCGGCAAACCTCCACGTCGTACGGTCCCCTGCGCCGCCCGCACCGCGCGGGCACGAAACGGGGAGGAACGGCCATGGCCGCGACGTACCGGGCGCTCGCCTCGGTGGTCATGTTGATCGGGTTCTACGTGGTCGCGCTACTTCAGCTGGCAGCCGTCGCCGCCCTCGGCGTCTGGCTGTACGGCCACACGAACGGGCTCGTCACCGGGAAGCTGCTGCTGCCGCTGATCATCGCGCTGGGCGCGGTGGCGGTCGGGCTCTGGCGGGCGATCCGGACGAAGAACGAACCGGCACCGGGCCTGGTGCTCGACGAGCGGGAGGCACCGCAGTTGTGGGCCACCGTCCGGGAGCTGGCCGAGTCGGTAGGTACCCGGGCACCGGACGAGATCCGGCTGGTACCTGAGGTGAACGCGGCGGTCGGCGAGCAGAGCCGGCTGCTCGGGCTGATCGGCGGGCGGCGCACCCTCTACGTGGGTCTGCCGCTGCTCCAGGCGATGCGGGTCGACCAGCTCCGCTCGGTGCTGGCGCACGAGCTGGGTCACTACTCCGGCAAGCACACCCGACTCGGCGGCGTCGCCTACCGGGGGCGGCTGGCGATCGAGGGCACGATCGAACGGATCAAGCCACGCAACCCCGTCGGCCTGGTCTTCAAGGGATACGCGAAGCTGTACCTGATCGTCGACAACGCCGCGTCGCGGCGGCAGGAGCTGGAGGCCGACCGCGCCTCCGTCCAGCTCGCCGGCCACGAGGCGGCCACCTCCGCGCTACGCAGTCTGCCGGCGCTCGACGCGGCCTGGAACTTCTTCACCGGCCGGTACGTGGAGTCGGGCTGGCAGGCCGGCCTCGCCCCGGACGACCTGTTCGGCGGCTTCGGACAACTGCTCCAGGCCCGCCGGGACGAGATCGACAAGCTCCAGCAGGACGTACCGGACCGCGAGCCGTCCCGGTGGGACACCCACCCGCCGATCGGCGTCCGGATCGAGGCGATGGCGCAGCTGCCGGCCGGTGCGGCGCGCACCGACGACCGCCCGGCACACGTGCTGCTCACCGACGTCCTGGCGGCGGGCCGCCGGTTGCAGAGCCTCGTCATCGACCTCGGCAACCGCCAGGTGCTGCCGTGGCCGGAGTTCACCCACGCGGCTATCGCCGCAGGCGTGCAGCGCCAGGCGGACGGCGTCTACCGAGCGGCCGGCCGCTTCACCGGCACCACCGAGCCGGGCCTGTCGACAGTGCTCGACCTGGTCCGGGCGGGCCGCCTGGGCGAGTTCGCCGAGCAGTTCTTCAGCGACACCACCCGGCGGGAGGCGGCGGCCCGCTTCGCCGGACCAATGGAGATGTTGCTGGTGAACGCGACAGTCCGGGCCCAGCGGGCCCGCTGGCAGCTGTCCTGGGGCGGTCCGGCCCAGTTCGTCGGGACCGGCGGTGAACCGTTGGATCTCGCCGAGATCGCCAAGCTGGCCGTCTCGGCGGAGACCCTCGACGAGGCGCTGGCCCGCCTCGCCGAGCTGGGCGTCGACCCGTCCGCCGCGACGGTGGTGCAGAGCCGGGCCACCGCCGACAACGCCGGCATCATCGGCGCCATCGGCAACGTGAAGGTCGACGACGTGGAGCACGACCTGCTGATCCTCGACCGCGGCCTGATCCTGGTCGGCGGTCCGGGCAAGGCTGGCGACGGTGAGAAGCGGCTCACCGGACTGCTCGAATCGACGCCGGTGGCGACGTTGGCCACCCGGCACCAGTTCCTGCCGTACGAGGAGATGGTGTCGGTGAACGTGACCAGGCAGATCCCGCTGAAGGCCGAGCTGACGCTGCACGACGGCCGGGTGATCGCCCTGAAGGAACTGTACGGCAGCGTGCTGCTGGAACGGCACAGCCGGGACAACCTGCTGCGGGTGTTCGAACGGATCAACGAGGACTGAACCGACGACCCGACCGAGGCCCGTCCCCGCATCCGGGGGCGGGCCTCGTCGTGGTCAGGACAGGCGGGCGGCGACCGCGGCGATCCGCTCGTCGGACTCGGTGAGCGCCGCCCGGACGTACTGCCGGGCGCCGGCCCCGTAGAAGACACCGGCGGCGACCAGGATCCCGCGCCGGGCCAACCAGTCGACAGTGGCCCAGCAGTCCTCGCCACGGGTCAACCACAGGTAGAGCCCCGCCTCGGAGTGCTCGACGGTGAAACCGGCACCGGTGAACGCCGCGCGCAGCGCCGTCCGACGCGCCCGGTAGCGCTCCCGCTGCTCCTCGGCGTGCCGCTCATCGCGGAGGGCTGCCACCATGGCCGCCTGCACCGGCGCCGGCACGATCATCCCGGCGTGCTTGCGGATCTTGAGCAGCTCGGCCACGAGTGCCGGGTCGCCGGCCACGAAGCCGGCCCGGTAGCCCGCCAGGTTGGAACGCTTGGACAGCGAGTGCACCGCCAGCACGGAGTCGTACGAGCCGCCGCACACCTCGGGTGACAGCACCGACACCGGCTCGGCGTCCCAGCCCAACGGCAGATAGCACTCGTCGCTGGCCACCACCGCGCCGCGCTCCCGCGCCCAATCCACCACCTTGCGCAGGTGGGTGGCGGGCAGCACCCGCCCGGTCGGATTGCCGGGCGAGTTCACCCAGACCAGGCGCACCCGGGACGTCGGACCGACGGCGGTCAGCGAGTCGGCGCGTACCGTGGTGGCTCCGGCCAACCGCACGCCGTCCTCGTAGGTCGGGTAGGCGATCGACGGGACCACCACGACGTCGCCCGGCCCCAGCCCGAGCAGGGTGGGCAGCCAGGCCACCAGCTCCTTGGAGCCGATCGTCGGCAGCACCCCGAGCCCGTCCGGGCTCGCGCCACAGGCCCGTGCCACCCAGCCCGTGATCGCGTCCCGCAACGCCGGAGTGCCGGCGGTGAGCGGGTACCCGGGCGCGTCCGAGGCGTCCGCCAGGGCCTGCCGGATCACCTGCGGCACCGGATCGACGGGCGTACCCATGGAGAGGTTGATCAGGCCGTCCGGGTGCGCCGCGGCCAGCGTGGCCGCGGCGTCCAGGGCGTCCCAGGTGAACTCGGGCAGCCGCGACGAGACCGGGGCGGGCCGGTTCAGTGGCCCTCGCCGCGCGGCGGCTGCGCGGCGACGAAGGTGGCGTCCTTCTCCACCTTGCCGATCTTCGAAGCGCCACCGGGCGAGCCGAGATCCTCGAAGAATTCGTAGTTGGCCCCGGTGTAGTCCTTCCACTGCTCCGGGACATCGTCCTCGTAGAAGATCGCCTCCACCGGGCAGACGGGCTCACAGGCACCACAGTCGACGCACTCGTCGGGGTGGATGTAGAGCATCCGGTTGCCCTCGTAAATGCAGTCGACCGGGCACTCCTCGATGCATGCCTTGTCGAGCACATCCACGCACGGCTCGGCGATGATGTAGGTCACCGGTCTTCTCCTCCGCAAGACGCGCCGCGATCACCCGCGACGGTAAGAGCCTAGTATCTCGCCGGGGAGGAGGTCGATCGTGCTCCGAGAGCAAGACTTGGGACACAGAATCGTGGTGCGGCGTCGCGTCGGCGTTCGCGGTGGTCGACCGGTCTACTCCGACGCCCTCGGTGAACTGGTCGAACTGACCGAGACGCATCTCACGCTCACCACCCGGCAGGGGCGGCTACGCGTACCCATCGCCGAGGTGCACCGGGCCAAGCGGGTACCGGCGGCCCGACGGCCGACCGCCGCCGCCATGGTCGAGCTGGAACTCGCCGCCGACGAGGCGTGGCCGGCACCCGTCCGGGCCCGGCTCGGTGACTGGTTGCTGCGGGCCGCCGACGGCTGGACCGGCCGGGCCAACTCGGCCCTGCCGGTGGGTGACCCGGACCGCCCGCTGCCGGCCGCGGTGGACGCGGTGCAGCGCTGGTACGCCGGGCACGGCCAGCCGGCCATGGTCAACACACCGCTGCCCCTGGCCGCCCCGGTCGGCACCGAACTCGACAGGAGAGGCTGGCACAGCCGCCCGCCGGTGCTGGTGCAGACCGTCCCACTGGCCACTCTCCTCCCGGCGGCACCTGCCGACGCGGGTGACCTCGTCGGCGCCGTCGAGTTGGCCACCGCGCCGTCGGCCGACTGGCTCGCCGTGGCGGCCGGCCGCAAGGGTGGGCTGCCGGACGCCGCCCGGCACGTGCTGTCCGCCGTGGACCAGGTCCGCTTCGCCCACGTGTATGTCGACGGCACGCTCGTCGCGGTCGGCCGTGGCACGATCACCGGCCGGGGACGCTGGCTCGGGTTGTGCCTGATCGAGGTGCTGCCCGCCGCCCGCCGGCAGGGACTCGCCGCCCGGCTGATCCGAGCGCTCGCCGACTGGGCCACCGAGTCCGGGGCGACCGACGCGTTCCTCCAGGTCGAGCAGAGCAACTCCGGTGCGGTGGCGCTCTACCGCAAGCTGGGCTTCACCACCCACCACACCTACCTCACCCGGGTGGCGCCGCAGTGACCTCGTCGGTCAGCGGCGCACCACCCGGCGGGGCTTGGTCGCGGTGGTCTCGGCGTAGCGTTGCAGGCTGCGCGACCGGTGGTCGCGGCCGAGCGTGACCAGCAGCAGGTAGCCCAGCATGGTTCCGATGGTGGTCGCCACCAGGTACAGCCCGATCTGCGCGAAGAACGTGCTGCCGCCACCGGCGAACGGGTTGTCGCCGACCAGCAGCGGCCCGATCAGCACGGTCAACCCGAGCGCGACGCCGATAGCGACGGCCACGTCACCTGCCCATTGGGCCAACGGCCGCCGCCCGCCCCAGACGAAGGCGACACCGGCCAGGATCAGACCGATCACCACGAACATCCCGAGCGACACCCGGTCGGCGGAACTGTCGTCGCCGTCGAAGCCGAACCGGATGACCAGTCGGGCTACCACGTTCACCGCGAACAGTGCGATTGCGAGCACGCCAACCGCACGCCACCGCTGACCCATCACACGCCTCCCGCCGTACCGCCCGCCCGGATGGCGGGTCTCCTGGCAGGAATATCTATCACCCGTCGCTGAGCGCCGTCAGTACCGTCCGGGAGCCGGTGCCGGCGCGAGGATCGACCGGAACGCCATCACCGTGAAGGTCATCGCACCGCCCACCACCAGGGTGAGTCCGACCCAGTTGCCGACCAGCAGCACGTCGCCCTCGGTGGTCCGGTCGGCGGCGACCACCATGATGGCCACCCAGGGCAGTGCGGGCAGCGCCACCGCCCAGCGCCGGCCGACCGCCTCGACGGCGAACCAGCTCAACGCGATGTTCACAGCCACCGCCACGAGCACCGTGACGCCGATCAGATGCCCGCCGACCCGCAGCGGGGCGAGCAGCAGCTCCAGCACCGCGCTCAGTGTGGCGGCCAGCACGGCGAACACGCCGCCGGTCACCCGCAGGCCGATGTCCAGGGGACGCCGCCACCTCCGGCTCGGCCGGGGCGGCTCCTGCTCCTGCGGGGCGACCGACATCGCGGCGGGCAGGGTCACCGGTGACCGGCCGAGGTGACCGGTCTCCGGCCGGGGACGACGCCCGGGCCGTCGGCCACGTCCGGCACCGCGTCGGCGACCCCGGCGAAGAGGTCCGACTCCCAGCCGTACGGGCCGTTGCCCGGGCCCTTCTCCCCGAGCGCCAGGGTGAAGTACTCCACTCCCATGAACTCGGCGCCGAAGTTGCCGGCGATCGAGTAGAGCCACGAGGTGGCCGGGATCTGCGTCGCGTGGGCACGCATCGCCGCCTCCTTCGCGGCGTGCTGCTCGGTGGCGTCGATCCGGGCCGCGATCTCCTCGTCCGGGGTGCAGAACGGCAGCTCGGTGGCGTCGGCGATGCCGGCGAAGGGGTTGTCCGACGCCTCCGCGAAGTGCGTCATGCCCGCCTCCAGCACACTGCGCGGCATCGCCGTCCAGTAGACCTTCGCCGGCCCGAGCCCCTCGGCGGCGGCCAGTTCCACAGCCCGCATGGTCACCCGGTGCGCCTGGATGTGGTCGGGGTGGCCGTAGAAGCCGTTGTCGTCGTACGTGACGACCACCTGTGGGCGTACCTCCCGGATGATCTCCAGCAGGTACCCGGCGGCCTCGTCCAGGTCGGCGCCCCAGAAGGCCCGGGGGTGCTCGTTCGTCGGCAGACCCATCATCCCGGAGTCCCGGTAGCGGCCGGCACCGCCGAGAAACCTGTGGTCGGTGACGCCGAGTTCGGCGCAGGCGGTCGCCAGCTCGGCGATCCGGTACCCGCCGAGCTGGTCGGCCTCGGTCGCGGCGAGCCCGGCCAGTTCCGGTACGTGGATCTCGCCCTCCTCGCCGAGAGTGCAGGTCACCAGGGTGACGTGGGCACCAGCGGCCGCGTAGTGGGCCATCGTCGAGCCGGTGCCGATGGACTCGTCGTCGGGGTGCGCGTGGACCAGCAGCAGGCGGTGGTCAGGCAGCGTCGTCACGACGGTCACTCTAACCGGCGGTTCTCGCCCGCCGGCCCCGACGCGTCCGCGCAGGTCACTCACATCAGGCTCGGTACCGGCCTACGATCTGGCCTGTGGACTTTCCCGAGCTGGCCGCCCGCACCCGCAGGTTCAGCCACGGGGCGCCGCGCGCCGTCTCCGTGGCTGACGACGGCGCCCGGGTGGTCTTCCTACGCTCGGCCGGACCGGAGGACCCGGCCGACGCGCTCTGGCTGCTGGACGTGGCGACCGCCGAGGAACGGCTGGTCGCCGATCCGACCACCCTGCTGGGCACCGACGCCGACCCCGACGCGCTGAGCCCTGGCGAACGGGCCCGGCGGGAGCGGCTGCGGCTGAGCGCCTCCGGCATCGGCTCGTACGCCCTCGACGCCGCCGGACGGGTGGCGGTCTTCGCGCTGGCCGGGCGGCTCTTCCGGGCCGACCTGGTGCACGGCGACGTGATCGAGGTGCCCACCGTCGGGCCGGTGCTCGACCCCAGACCGGACCCGAGCGGGCAGCGGCTGGCCTACGTGACCGACGCCGCCGAGGGGGTGCGCCGGGGCGAGCTACGGGTGGTCGACACCGACGGCGCCGACACCATGCTGGCCGGCGAGGACTCCGGGGTGCTGTGGGGGTTGGCCGAACACATCGCGGCTGAGGAGTTCGGGCGGCACCGCGGCTACTGGTGGGCGCCCGACTGTCGGTCGGTGCTCGCCGCCCGGGTCGACGAGTCCCGGCTGCCCCGCTGGCACCTGCACGACCCGGCGCAGCCGGGCAGCCCGCCGGCCAGCGTCGCGTACCCGGTGGCGGGGGGCCCGAACGCTGAGGTCAGCCTGCATCTGCTCGACCTCGACGGCGGCTGGGTCGACGTGCACTGGGACCGGGAGACCTACCCGTACCTGACCGCTGTGCACTGGGGTGAGGGCGCCCCGCTGATCACCGTGCTGCGCCGCGCCCAGCAGCACGGGCTGGTGCTCGCGGTCGATCCGCGTACCGGGGAGACCCAGGTGCACGCCGAGCTGGCCGACCCACGCTGGGTCGAGCCGATCCCGGGCACGCCCGCGCACCTGCCCGACGGGCGGGTGCTTGTCGGCGGCGAGCTGGCCCACGACGGATACGACGCACGCTGCCTGTTCGCCGACGGCACCCTGCTCACCCCGCCCTCGCTCTACGTACGCCGGGTGATCGGCCGGCTGGCCGGCGGCAGCGGCCCGGCGGACCTGCTGGTCGAGGCGAGCGACGGCGAGCCGAGCGAACAGCACCTGTTCCGGGTCCGCACCAGCATCGGCGGCGGCGTGGACGCCCGCCGGTTGACAAGCGACGCCGGCTGGCACGTGGGTGCGGTCGGTGGCGGCGTACTGGTCATCGGCAGCGCCTCGTTGGACCACGCGGGCGTGCGGTGGACGGTGTTCCAGGGCGACCGGGAGGTGGCCACGCTGCGGTCGCTGGCCGCCACGCCCAGCTACTCCCCGCTGCCACTGCTGGAGCGGGTGACCGATCGCCGGCTCCCGGCAGCGGTGCTCTACCCGGACAACCACGTCACCGGCCGGCGATTGCCGGTCCTGCTGGACGTCTACGGCGGTCCGGGGCATCAGGAGGTGGTGGCCGCACGCTCGGCCTGGCTGGAGCGGCAGTGGTGGGCCGACGCCGGCTTCGCGGTGGTGGTCACCGACAACCGGGGTACCCCGGGTATCGCCCCGTCGTACGAGAAGGCCATCCACCGACGGGTGGCCGACGTGATCCTGCTCGACCAGGTGGAGGCGCTCACCGCGCTCGCCGACAAGCACCCGGACCTGGACCTGGACCGGGTCGCGGTGCGCGGCTGGTCGTTCGGTGGTTGGCTGGCCGGCCTGGCGGTGTTGCGCCATCCGGAGCTGTTCCGGTGCGGCATCGCCGGAGCGCCGGTCACCGACTGGGCCCTGTACGACACCGCGTACACCGAGCGTTACCTGGGCCTGCCCGCCGACGGCGAGGACGTCTACGCGCACCACTCGCTTGTGGAACTGGCCGCCGAGCCGGTCACCGACCCGGCACACGCCCGACCACTGCTGCTGGTGCACGGCATGGTCGACGACAACGTGGTGGCGGCGCACACGCTGCGGCTGTCGGCGGCGCTGCTGGCCACCGGCCGGCCGCACTCGGTGCTGCCGCTCACCGGCGCCACCCACATGGCCGCCGGTGGCCTCGCCGAACGCCTGCTGCGCCTGGAACTCGACTTCCTCCGGACCCACCTCGGGATGTGAGTCGGGCTACGGCTTGACGTGGGCGTCGACGAGTGCCGGGTAGCCGAAGACGCTGGAGACGAAGATCCCGCCGGCCTTGGCACCGTGCACCAGGTAGGCCACATCGACGTAGAGCGGGACCACCGGGGCGTGCTCCTTCATGATCCGTTCATCGAGCTCCGCCCACTGCCGGCCCTGCTCGGTCGGTGGCAGGGCGAGGATCCTGTCGAACTCGGCGTTGATCGTGGGGTCGTTGAAGTACGCGTGGTTGCTGTTGCCCCGGTCCCGGATGGTGCGGCCGTCGTAGAGCACCGGCAGGATCGACGCGCCGCTGGGCCAGTCGGCTGCCCACGAGCCGAGGTACAGGTCCCACGGGTTGCCGCTCTTCTTGATCTCGTCGAGCTTCGCGTCGTCCGGGATGTTCCGGATCGTGATCGTGAACCCGGCGCGCTCCAGGTTGCCCTTGAGCTGCGTCGCCACCTGCTGCTCCAGCGAGCTGTCGGCGGCACCGAGGACCAGCTCGGGGCGCTGTCCGCCGAGCAGTTCCCGCGCCTTGTCCGGGTCGCCGTGGGGCCCCGCCGGATACGCGTCGTACGCCCGGTGCCCGATGGTGGCCGGTGGCATCAGGGTGGTCATCGGCACGGCGACGTGCCGCCCACCGAGCACCTTCACCAGGCCCTCCCGGTCGATGGCGTGGTTCAACGCCTGACGCACCCGCAGATCGGTGACCCGCGCGTTGTTGATGACCAGGTGGTTGGCGCTCGGCGTCGGGGAGAGGATCGTCCGCGACCGCAGCCCGGCGTCGCCCGCCACCCGGGCGATCAGCGAGGCGGGCACGTAATCCCAGGACAGGGCGCTCTGGTCGGGCCCGTTGTCGGCGATGACCCGGTTGGCGGCGGTGTCCGGGGTAGGGCCGAAGCTCCACACGAAGCGGTCCGGGTACTGGTGGCGCACCGGATCGGTGGTGGCGTCCCAGTGCTCGTTGCGCTCCATCACGATCTCGACGCCGGCCCGGTAGCGGGTGACCTTGTACGGCCCGGAGGAGAACGGCGCGTTGCCGAGGTCGACGCCGGTGTCCCGGTCGGGCGGCAGGGGTGCGGTCGTCGGCAGCGACACCGCGAACGGCAGGTCGCAGCGGGGTCTGGCGAACTCGAAGCGCAGCGTCCGGTCGTCCGGCGTGGTCAGGCCCGGTGGCAACGAGGTGCGGTTGGCCTGGAAATCCCAGGCCGTGTCGTACTGCGGGGTGTCGACAAGCCACTCCTGGAGGTAGGTGGGGCCGCCGGCCAGGTCCGGGTCGAAGGAGCGGGCGATCCCGTACCCGATCTCCCGGGCTGTGACCGGCCGGCCGTCCTCGAACCGCACTCCGTCCCGGACCGTGAACTCCCAGACCCGGCAGTCGTCGTCGACGTCGCGGCCCGGCGTCTCGGCCAGGTCACCGACAAGCGTCAGGTTGCCCTCGCCGTCGTCCTTCCAGGTGGTCAGGGTGCGCGCGATGAGCGGTACGGTCATCAGGCCGGCGAACGAGTACGTCCGTTGCGGGTCCAGGTGGGAGATGGGCGTCTCCCGGAGGATGGTGAAGGTGCCGCCGCGCCGCGCACCCGCCACCTCCGGCGCCGGGCCGGCCGAATCCCTCGGGTCGGTGGCGATGACCCCCGTGGCCTGCCGACCGGTGTCCACCCGTGGCTCCCCACCGGTGTTCGCCGGGCAGGCGCTCAGGGCCGACACCAGCACGAACGCACCACCCACCGCAACCGCCGCCCGTGGTCGCATCCGCCGCCTCCTCAGTTGTCGATGAGTCCACACCGTCCCGACCCGGCTCAGCCCAACCGGACCCGTGGGTCGACGACCGCGTAGAGCAGGTCCACGAGCATGTTCGCCAGCACCACGAAGACCGCCGCGGCCAGCACCGTGGCCATGATGGTCGGCAGGTCGCCCGCGCGCACCGCGTCCACGGCGGTACGGCCGAGCCCGTGGATCCCGAAGGTCGTCTCGGTGATCACCGTGCCGCCGAGCGCCGCGCCGACGTCGAGGCCGGCGACGGTGATCACCGGAGTGATCGCCGCCCGCAACGCGTGCCGCCCGTACACCGCCGACCTGGGCAGGCCCTTCGCCCGGGCGGTACGCACGAAGTCCTCGCTCAGCGTCTCCAGCAGCTGGGCGCGGAACAGCCGGGCGTAGTTGGCGGAGAAGAGCAGGGCCAACGACAGCCAGGCGAGCACCAAACCACCGGCCCAGCGAACCGGGTCGTCGAGCAGCGACGTGTAACCCGGCACCGGCAGCCAGCCGAGCGTGTACACGAAGATCAGCAGCAACACCGCGCCGACGAAGTACAGCTGCAGGGAGGCACCGGTGAGCGAGAAGCCGATCGCCAACCGGTCGACCCAGGTGCCTCGGCGCAGTGCCGACACCAGTCCCAGTCCCATCCCGAGCAGCAGCCACAGGACCGCCGCCGGAATGACGATGCTCAGCGTTACCGGCAGCACTCGGACGAGAGTGTCGGTGACCGCCTCGTTGTTCACGTACGACCAGCCCAGGCAGGGGGCGTCGCAGTACCCGCCCTGGGCGGTACCCAGTTCCCTACCGACGACGACGCCCCTCATGTAGCCCCCGTACTGGGCGACCAACGGATCACTCAGGCCCAGTTCCTGACGTACCCGTTCCAGCCGCTCGGGATTGCAGTTCTTCGGGCACATCCCGCTGACCGGGTCGCGGGGCAGGGCGAAGAACATCAGGAAGGTCAGCACGCTCACCGCGAAGAGGGTGAGCACGGCCGAGAGCGTACGCTTGACCAGGAAGCGCAGCACCCGACCACCTCTACCCGGTGGACTTCGGGTCGAGCGCGTCGCGCAGCGCGTCCCCGAAGAGGTTGACGGCGAGCACCAGCGCGAAGATGACGGCGCCGGGGAAGAGGACGAACGCCGGATCGGTCTGGAGGTACGCCAGGCTCTGGTGGATCATCCGCCCGAAGCTCGGCGTCTCCTCGGTCAACCCGACGCCGATGAAGGACAGGGCCGCCTCGCCGGTGACGAACTGCGGCACCGTGAGCGAGAACGACACCAGGATCGGTGCCCGGAGGTTCGGCAGCAACTCCCCGACCAGCATGTGCCACGGTCCCGCCCCGCTGGCCCGGGCCGCCGCCACGAACTCCCGCTTCCGCAACGCGATCACCTGGCCCCGGACCAACCGGGCGGTGCCGGTCCAGCCGAACACCGCGAAGATCACGATGAGTACGCCGACCCCGAAGGCCGCCGGCACCATGTCCCGCTGTCCGTGGAAGCGCAGCGTCAGCATGGGCGGCAACGCCAGCGCGACCACCAGGAACGGCAGCGCCAGGGTCAGGTCCGTGAGCCAGGTGACCACCGCGTCGAACCAGCCGCCGAGATAGCCGGCGAGCGTGCCGAGCACGACACCGATCACCGAGGTGAGCACCGCCGCCGAGAGGGCGACGAACAGCGATGTCCGCAGGCCGTACACCAGCCGGATGAAGATGTCCCGGCCCAGTCTCGGCTCCAGTCCGAAGAAGTGCTCCCTGGATACGCCGCCCGCTCGCCCCAGTGGCAGGCCGAACCCGTCCAGCCGGTCCTGGAACTGGTCCCGCGGACCGATCCCGTACGTCAGCTCGACAAGCGGGGCGGCGAGCGCCACCAGCACGAACAGCACAAGCGCCGCCCCGCTGGCCAACGCGGTGCGATCGGCACGTAGCCGCAGCCAGGCCAGTCGCCCGGGCGAGTGCCCGGCGCCACGGCGGTCGCGGGGTCGACCGGCAGTGCCGCCGGACCCGATCGCGGCCGGCACCGGACCCGCCGCCGGCGAGAGACTCATGCCACGGCTCGCACAGGCCCCGCAGGCAGCGGGCCCGGGTCGGGGAAGTGGCAGGCGGTGGCCTGGCCGCCACCGTCGCGTCGGACCAGTGCCGGCTCCTCGACGGCACACCTGTCGCGCGCCTGCGGGCAGCGGGTACGGAACCGACAGCCCGAGGGCGGGTCGAGCGGCGTGGGCGCGTCCCCGGTGAGCCGGAGCCGACCGGCCGGGCCGAGCTTGTCGACGTGCGGCACCGCGGCGAGCAGCGCTCTGGTGTACGGGTGCTGCGGCCGGTGGTAGATGTCGTCCCGGTCGCCGATCTCGACGATCCGGCCGAGGTACATCACCGCGACCCGCTGGCAGAGGTGCCGCACCACGGCGAGGTCGTGCGAGATGAGGACGAGGGCCAACCCCAGGTCGCGGTGCAGCCGCCGGAGCAGGTTCACCACCTGGGCCTGGATCGAGACGTCAAGCGCCGAGACCGGCTCGTCGGCCACCACCAACCGGGGTTCCGTGGCCAACGCCCTGGCGATGCCGACGCGCTGGCGCTGGCCGCCGGAGAACTCGTGCGGATAACGGTTGTCATGCTCGGGGTTCAGGCCGACACGTTCCATCAGCTCCCGGACGCGGGCCCTCGTCCCGCCCGGTGGGTCGATCCGGTGCACCCGCAACGGCATGGCGATGATCCGACCGACCGGGTGCCGGGGGTTCAGCGAGGCGTACGGATCCTGAAAGATGATCTGGAGCTGCGCGCGCAGTGGACGCAGCTGCCGCCGCCGCGCGTGGGTCAGATCCTGTCCGGCGAACTCGATGCTGCCGCCGGTCGGCTCCAGCAGCCGCACCAGCAGCCGGCCGGTGGTGCTCTTGCCGCAGCCCGACTCACCCACCAGACCGAGCGTCTCGCCCGCCCCTACCTCGAAGTCCAACCCGTCCACCGCCCGCACCGGACCGCCCCGGACCGGGAAGTGCTTGGTCAGGCCACGTACCCGCAGCAGCGGCCCGGCTTCGTCGGCCGGCCCGTCCGTCACCGCGCCACCCCCGCCCGGTTGGCGTCCTCGGCCCGTCGCCGGGCGCGCTCCCCGGTGGGGAGATGGCACGCCAGCCGGTGCCCGCCCGTCCCGACGACGCGCAGTTCCGGCGGCTCGGTGCGACACCTGTCACCGAGTGCCTCGGCGTGCCGGCAACGTGGCTGGAAGACGCAACCGGTCGGCAGGTCGGTCAGGCTGGGCGGGCTGCCCGGTATCGGCCTGAGGTCCGCCTCGGGGTCACCCCGCAACGACGGCACGCTGGCCAACAACCCCCAGGTGTACGGATGCTGCGGCGTCCTCAGCACCTGCTCGACGTGACCCTGCTCGACGATCCGGCCGGCGTACATCACAAGGACGTCGTCGGCGGCCTGGCCGACCACGCCGAGGTCATGCGTGATCAGAACGATCGCGGTGCCGAACTCGGCGCGCAGGTCGGTCAGCAGCTCCAGAATCTGTGCCTGCACGGTGACGTCCAGCGCGGTCGTCGGTTCGTCGGCGATCAGTAGGGCGGGATCGTTCACCAACGCCATGGCGATCATCACCCGCTGGCGCATGCCGCCGGAGAACTCGTGCGGGTACTGGTCGTACCGCCGGTCCGGCTGCGGGATGCCGACCCGGTCCATCACCTCGATCACCCGCTGACGCGTCTCGCCCCGCCCGGCCCGGCGGTGGTGCACCCGGTACGCCTCAGCGATCTGCCGGCCCACCCGGTGGTACGGGTGCAGTGCCGAGAGCGGATCCTGGAAGATCATCGCGACGTCCCGGCCGCGCAGCCGGCGGATTTCGGTCTCCGGCCGACCGACCAGCTCACGCCCACCGATCGTGACCTGACCCGTGACGGTGGCCCGCCGACGGTCGTGCAGGCCGAGGAGGGCCAGTGCGGTGGCGCTCTTGCCCGAGCCGGACTCGCCGACCACGCCGAGGGTGCGGCCACCCTCGACGGCGAACGAGACTCCGTCGACCGCGCGCAGCACGCCGTCGGCGGTGGGGAAGCTGACCCGCAGGTCAGTAACCCGCAGATACGGGTCCACCATCGCCTCCCTCCCGCCCGCGACGAAGGGGACACGATCCCACGAACCGTCCTCGCCGCACCACCGCCGGTCACCGCACCGAAAGTGCGACGATGGGGGGCATGCCGGCCGGCAGGATCCCGGCGAGACGAGCGGAGGTGACCATGACCGTGGCGGTGTTCGACCACGAGGGCCCGTGGACCGAGGAGGAGTACCTCGCCCTCGGCGAGACCTCCCAGCGCGTCGAACTCTTCGACGGGAGCCTGCACGTGACCCCAGCCCCCACCCCACGCCACCAGAACATTTCCGGTGAGCTACGCGCGACACTGCGTGGTCCGGCCAGAGAGGCCGGGCTACACGTTCTGGAGGGGGTGAACGTCCGGCTCCGGCCCGGCCGCATCCCCATCCCCGACCTGGTCATCACCGGCCCGATCGATTTCGACGCTCCCAACGTGGAGGCCGTCGACGTCCATCTCGTCTGCGAGATCATCTCGCCGAGCAACGCGGCCACGGACAAGGTGCTGAAGATGCACTACTACGCCGCCGCGGGCATCGAGTGGTACCTGCTCATCGAGCAGGCGAGCGGGGCTCTCCACCTCTACCGCAAACGCGGCAGGCACTACGTCGTGGAGAGTGCTACCGAGTCGGGCCAGGTTCTGGTGCTCACCGAACCGGTCAAGGCGACCATCCGGCCTGAGGACCTGCTTCCCTGACGGTTGTCGGTCGACTCGCCTAGGGTCGGGCCATGAGCGACAGGATCATCGGCACGGTGCGAGCCTGCCTCGTGCACCCGCGCGTCGAGGCGCGCCCATGAGTGAGTTCGAGGTGGCCGAGGCGGCGGTGCAGGCGGCGCTTGACGCCGGTGCCCGCTACGCCGACGTCCGGGTGATGCACCGGCGCTACGAGTCGATGACCGCCCGCAACGGCGACGTCGAGTCACTGACCCAGGACGAGAGCCTCGGTCTGGGCGTACGCGCGCTTGTCGGTTCGAGCTGGGGCTTCCACGCCGTACCGGACCTGTCCGAGCGGGCCGCTCGCGACGCCGGCCACCGGGCCGCGCGGACCGCGGCGGCAAGCGCTCAGGTCCCCGGCCCGCCCGTCGACCTGGTCGCGGTCACCCCGACCACGGCGAGCTGGTCCTCGCCCTGCCAGGTGGACCCACTCGGCGTCTCCCTCGCCGCTAAGGGTGATCTGCTGGTGGCGGCCACCCGCACCATGACCGAGCACGGCGCCGACCTCAGCGAGGGTCTCTACCAGATCTGGGACACCGCGAAGTGGTTCGTCTCCAGCGAGGGGCACCGCATCGACCAGCGCGTCCGCGAATGCGGCGGCGGCATCTCGGCCACCTCCGTCGGTGCCGGTGAGACCCAACGCCGGTCCTGGCCGAGTTACCGCGGCCAGTACGGCACCACCGGCTGGGAACTTGTCGACTCGCTGGAGCTGACAGCCCACGCGGGACGGATCGCCGAGGAGTCGCGGGCGCTGCTGACCGCACCACTCTGCCCCAGCGGCGAGACCGACCTGATCCTCGGTGGCGAGCAGCTGGCCCTGCAGATTCACGAGTCGGTCGGGCACGCCATCGAGCTGGACCGCATCCTGGGCTGGGAGGCGGCCTTCGCCGGCACCTCCTGGTTGGATCTCGCGCAACTCGGCTCGCTGCGGTACGGCTCCGAGCTGATGACCATCACCATCGACCCGACAATTCCCGGCGCGCTCGGCAGCTTCGGTTATGACGACGAGGGCTCACCGGCGGTCAAGCGCGACGCGGTGCGGGACGGCCGCTGGGTGGGCGTGCTGGCGGGCCGGGACTCGGCCGCCGTGGCGGGTCTCGACCACGGCGGCAGCGTACGGGCCGACGGGTGGGCGCGGCTGCCGATGGTGCGGATGACGAACGTGGGTCTGGAACCCGGCCCACACACCCTGGAGGAGATCGTCGCCGCCACCGACGAGGGGGTGCTGATGGACGTCAACCGGTCCTGGTCCATTGACGACAAGCGGCTGAACTTCCAGTTCGGCTGCGAGATCGGCTGGGAGATCCGCAATGGCCGGCGCGGACGGATGCTGCGCAACCCGACGTACACCGGCATCGGCCCGCTGTTCTGGCGTTCGATGGACATGCTCTCCTCCGAGACGGTCCCGTGGGGCACACCCAACTGCGGCAAGGGCCAGCCGGGCCAGATCGGGCACACCGGGCACCCGGCGGCGCCGGCCCGCTTCCGCAACGTCCGGGTGGGGGTGCACGCGTGACCGGGCACCAGCGGACGCACCGTCATGGCGAGGTGGTGACGTCGGCCGGCGTCGCCGAGCACCGGGAGACGGCGTGACGGGCGTACCGGCCAGGGCCGGTGACGCCGAGTTGGACCTCGCCGGGCGGGTGGTGGATCTGGTCGCCCGGTTGGCCGGGACGGCCGCGCAGGCGGAGGTCATGGTGACCCGGGTCGAATCGGCGTTGACCCGGTTCGCAAACTCGGCGATCCACCAGAACGTGGCCGCGTCCTCGGTGGATGTCCGGCTGCGGGTGCACCTGGCGGGGCGCACCGTCGCCGGTAGCGGGAACGCGGTCACCGACGACGGGCTACGCGCCCTGGTGGAGCGGGTGCTGACGGCAGCCCGGATAACCCCGCCGGATCCGGCCTGGCCGGGGCTCACCCCTGCGGCACCGGTGGCCACCGCACCGGAGTGGGACGCGGCCACCGCCCACGCCGGGCCGGCTGAGCGGGCCGCTCTGGTCCGGGCGTTCGTGGACGCGGCCGGCGGGCTGGAAACCGCAGGCTACTGCCGTACGGGTCACCGGGTGGCGGCGTTCGCCAACTCGGCCGGCCACTCTGCCCAGGGGCAGGCGGCGGATGCGGCGATGGACGGCGTCGCCCGGACCGGTGACGCGGACGGCAGTGCCCGGCAGCACGTCGACCGGCTCGCTGATCTCGATGGTGCCGGCCTCGGGTGGCGGGCCGCCGCGAAGGCACGGGCGGCGGCCCGACCGGTCGAGCTGCCGCCCGGGCGCTATCCGGTGGTGTTGGAGCCGACAGCCGTCGCGGACCTGCTGCAGAACCTGGCCTGGTACGGCTTCAACGGTCGGCGCTACGCCGAGCGCCAGTCGTTCGCCGCCCTCGGCGTGTCCCAGTTCGACAGCGCGGTGACCCTGGTCGACGATCCGCTGGCGGCCTCCGGGCTGTCGTTCGACCTGGAGGGTACGTCGAGTCGGGCACTGACCCTGGTGGACGCGGGCACCACGAGCGCCGTCGCCCACGATCGGCGCAGTGCCGCCGAGCTTGGTGTCACCTCGACCGGTCACGCCTGGGCCGGCGGCGCCACCTTCGGCCCGATCCCCCGCAACCTACGTCTCAACGCTGCCGGCACGGCGGGACCGGCCGACGCGACAGGTGCTTTCCTGGCCCGGGATCAAGGGGCAGCCGGACCAGGTCCGACGGCCACCGCAGTGGCTGCCGGCGACGCGGGTGGTCCCGACGGGGCTGGTCTGGCGACGGGTGGCAGGGCCGGCGCGATCACCGACCCGGACACCGCCGCGCTTGTCTCCCGGATGGAGCGGGGCCTGCTGGTGAGCGATTTCTGGTACACCCGGGTACTGGATCCGTTGAGTCTGGTGATCACCGGGCTGACCCGCAACGGACTGTGGCTGGTCGAGGACGGTCAGGTCACCCGGGCGGTCCGCGATCTGCGCTTCACCGAGTCGTACCCCCGGGCGCTCGCCCCCGGCGCGGTGTTGGAGCTGGGTCGACGCGCGGTACGTCTGCCGGACCGCGCGGACGGTGGCTGGTGGGAGGCACCGTCGCTGCGGCTGGCCTCGTGGAACTTCACCGGCGGTGCGTCCGGCTGACCGTTCGTCCGCCGCTGAACGATCTTTTCCGGGCGCTCGCATGTTGATCTTGGCAGGAGGCTTTCCAAAGAGCGGGACACACGGGACACTGCCTTGCGCGGACGGCCCGCCTAGATCGGCGTAACGTGTGTCACTTAGCTGCACCGGTACGTCCGGTGCGGTCGTTGGTGTGCGCATGACGCGGCAGGCTGGTGCGGGTTCGCCCGATCCGCGTGCCGCCCGGAAGTGTTCCGCCGCCCGTGACAGGGCCCCGTCAGGGAGACGACGCGAATGACATCATCGGCAACGAACCCGCGGGGTATGCGCGCACGCGCCGCCATCGCGGCGAAGACGTTGCGGACGGACCGTTGGTGGTTTGCCCCGCTGATCACGGTCATCGGGCTCAGCGCGTGGGTAGCGTATGCGACGGTCCGGGTCTTCATGCACAAGTGGTACTGGGTCGAGGACTACCACTACCTGACCCCGTTCTACTCCCCGTGCGTGACGGACCGGTGCCTGCCGGAGGCTTCCCACTTCGGGCAGTACCTGCCCGGCTGGTGGATCATCCCGGACGCCGCGTTCACCCTGCCGTTCCTGCTGCTGTTCCGGCTGACCTGCTACTACTACCGCAAGGCGTACTACCGGTCGTTCTGGCTGTCACCGCCGGCCTGCGCGGTGCCCGACGGTCACGCCTCCTACGGCGGCGAGACCCGGTTCCCGCTGATCGTGCAGAACTCGCACAGGTACTTCTTCTACTTCGCCGCGATCATCTCGCTGATCAACACCTGGGACGCGATCCTGGCCTTCCACAGCCCCGAGGGCTTCGGCTTCGGGCTGGGCAACCTGATCCTGCTCGGCAACGTGATCATGCTGTGGGCGTACACCATCTCCTGCCACTCCTGCCGGCACATCATCGGCGGGCGGCTGAAGAACTTCTCCAAGCATCCCGTCCGCTACCGGGCCTGGGGCTACGTCTCCTGGCTCAACGTCCGGCACATGCAGCTCGCCTGGATCACGCTCGGCACGCTGGCCCTGACCGACTTCTACGTCATGGCCGTCTCCGCTGAGTGGATCTCCGACCTGCGGTTCATCAACTGAGGGCCCCTGACATGACGACCACTACCACTCGCATCGAACGACACCACTACGACGTCGTCGTGATCGGCGCCGGCGGCGCCGGCCTGCGCGCGGCGATCGAGGCGCGGCTGGCCGGCAAGAAGACCGCCATCATCTCCAAGTCGCTGTTCGGCAAGGCGCACACGGTGATGGCCGAGGGCGGCGCCGCCGCGGCCATGGGGAACGTGAACAGCCGGGACAGCTGGCAGGTGCACTTCCGGGACACCATGCGCGGCGGCAAGTTCCTCAACAACTTCCGGATGGCGGAGCTGCACGCCAAGGAGTCGCCGCAGCGGATCTGGGAGCTGGAGACGTACGGTGCGCTGTTCGACCGCACTAAGGACGGCAAGATCTCGCAGCGCAACTTCGGCGGCCACGAGTACCCCCGACTGGCCCACGTCGGCGACCGGACGGGCCTGGAGCTGATCCGCACCCTCCAGCAGAAGATCGTCTCGTTGCAGCAGGAGGACAAGCGCGAGCACGGCTCGTACGACGCCCGGATCAAGGTCTTCTCCGAGACCACGATCACCGAGCTGCTGCTCGACGGGGACCGGGTCGCCGGTGCCTTCGGCTACTACCGGGAGTCCGGCGAGTTCGTCCTCTTCGAGGCGCCCGCAGTGGTGCTCGCGACCGGCGGAGTCGGCCGGTCCTACAAGGTCACCTCGAACTCCTGGGAGTACACCGGGGACGGTCACGCGCTGGCGCTGCGCGCCGGGGCCACTCTGATCAACATGGAGTTCCTCCAGTTCCACCCGACCGGCATGGTCTGGCCGCCGTCGGTCAAGGGCATCCTGGTCACCGAGTCGGTCCGCGGTGACGGTGGCATCCTGAAGAACTCCGAGGGCAAGCGGTTCATGTTCGACTACGTTCCGGACGTCTTCCGCAAGCAGTACGCGGAGACGCCCGAGGAGGCGGACCGCTGGTACGACGACCCGGACAACAACCGGCGCCCGCCGGAGCTGCTGCCCCGTGACGAGGTGGCGCGCGCGATCAACAGCGAGGTCAAGGCCGGTCGGGGTACGCCGGCCGGTGGCGTCTACCTGGACATCGCCTCCCGGTTGCCGGCCGACGAGATCCGTCGTCGTCTGCCCTCGATGCACCACCAGTTCAAGGGGCTGGCCGACGTCGACATCACCAAGGAGCCGATGGAGGTCGGCCCGACCTGCCACTACGTGATGGGCGGAGTGGAGGTCGACCCGGACAGCGGCGCCGCGTACGGGTCGGTACGCGGGCTGTTCGCCGCCGGTGAGGTCTCCGGCGGCATGCACGGCTCCAACCGGCTGGGCGGCAATTCCCTGTCCGACCTGCTGGTCTTCGGCAAGCGGGCGGGCGGCCACGCGGCGACCTACATCGACCAGCTCACCGGCCGGCCCCGGGTACCGGTGGCGGCTGTGGAGACGGCTGTGGAGACCGCCCTGGCGCCGTTGCAGCGGGACACCGGCGAGAACCCGTACACCCTTCAGCAGGACCTCCAGGCGGTGATGGGGGATCTGGTCGGCATCATCCGGCGGGAGGCTGAGCTGGAGGACGCGCTGGTCCGCCTGGCGGAGCTGCGCGAGCGGGTGGCGAAGGTCAGCGCCTCCGGTGGCCGGCGCTACAACCCGGGCTGGCACCTGGCGCTGGACCTGCGCAACATGCTCGTCGTCTCCGAATGCACCGCGAAGGCGGCGTTGGAACGTCGGGAGTCGCGCGGCGGCCACACCCGCGAGGACTTCCCCACGATGGATCCGCAGTGGCGGCGGGTCAACCTGGTCTGCTCCCTGGCGGGCGACACCGTCCGGCTGGAGCGCAAGCCGCTGCCGAAGATGCGCTCCGAGCTGATCGGCCTGTTCGACCGCGCCGAGTTGGCCAAGTACCTCACCGACGAGGAACTCACCGAGTTCGACGCCCTCGTCGCCGCCGATGCCGCTGCCGCCGACGCGGCCACCGACGCTGACGCCGAGAAGGAGCGCTGAGGAATGGGCACCCAAACGTCTGGAACGCCCGGCAAGCCGGGCGCCAAGCGCCAGTTCCGCATCTGGCGGGGTGACGCCGAGGGTGGCGACCTGCAGGACTACACGGTCGAGGTCAACGAGGGCGAGGTGGTCCTCGACGTGATCCACAGGTTGCAGGCCACCGACGCGCCTGACCTGGCCTGCCGGTGGAACTGCAAGGCCGGCAAGTGCGGCTCCTGTTCGATGGAGATCAACGGGATGCCCAAGCTGGGCTGCATGACCCGGATGTCGACGTTCGAGGAGAACGAGACCATCACGGTGACCCCGCTACGGACGTTCCCGGTCATCCGGGACCTGGTCACCGACGTGTCGTTCAACTACGAGAAGGCCCGGGAGACCCCGGCCTTCGCTCCCCCAGCCGATCTCGCCCCCGGTGACTACCGGATGCAGCAGGTCGACGTGGAGCGTTCGCAGGAGTTCCGCAAGTGCATCGAGTGCTTCCTGTGCCAGACCGTCTGCCACGTGATCCGGGACCACGACGAGAACAAGCAGGCGTTCGCCGGGCCCCGATACTTCATCCGGGCCGCTGAGCTGGACATGCACCCGCTGGACGACCGGACCGACCGCAAGGACTACGCACAGACCGAACAGGGCCTCGGCTTCTGCAACATCACCAAGTGCTGCACCGAGGTCTGCCCCGAGCACATCAAGATCACCGACAACGGGATCATCCCCATGAAGGAACGGGTCGTCGACCGCAGGTACGATCCACTTGTGTGGCTCGGTAGCAAGATCTTCCGGAGGGGTCAGGTGCCTCAGACCAGCGTGACCAGCGGACACTCCCCGGGCGCGGTGCGCTCCAGCGCCGCGGGCGGCGGTGTGCACTCCCACGCGGGCGGTTCGCACGACGCCCAGGCCGAGGTGCAGGCCCAGCAGGGCGTCAACTGGCACCGCGAGGTGCCCCACCCGACCGCCCCCGCGGTCGACGCCAGCGGCAAGCTCCCCCTCACGGAGCTCACCTTCGACCGCGCCGCCGCCCCCTCCCCCTTCGGCGACGACGTCACCTTCCCGCTCCCCCCCGAGCACCTCAACTTCGCCCACCCCGACCAAGACGAACGCAACCACTAACCGACCCGACGTCAACGGGGGCCGCGGCATCCGCCGCGGCCCCCGCCCCTTTTTCCCAACCCGCCCTTCCCCACTCCGCCGAGCCGCCGGTTGATCATGAAGTTATTGCTCTGGAAAGCGCTTGCCGACAGCAATAACTTCATGATCAACGCTGAACGAGGGGGAGGGAGAGAGGGGCTAGGGGGTTAGGAGGGGGCGGAGGGCGGCGACTATGGGGGCGTCGGCGGGGAGCCAGGTGACGGTGTCCAGGTCGGCGGCGGAGAGCCAGCGCAGGGCGGAGTGTTCGAGGGCCTGGGGCTGGTCGCCGTGCAGGAGGCGGGCGGCGTACACCTTGAGGACCGAGCGTCCGTGTGCCATCCGGACGTCGCGGCCGACCCGCTCGCCGATCTCCACGCGTACGGCCAGTTCCTCGACGCACTCGCGGGCCAGGGCCGCCGTCTCACTCTCCCCCGGCTCCACCTTGCCGCCAGGAAACTCCCACATGCCCGCCACCTCGGGCGGGGCGGATCTGGCACAGGCCAGCACCCGCCCGTCCCTGATGATGGCCGCGCCAACGATCACCTTCGGATCGCGTCGCACGGCGTTTCCGCCGTCGTTCGCCCGTTCGGTCCGCACGGGCGTCCAGGGTGCCAGATCAATCGGCGGTTTGGGTAGCTTGCTCGTCCGTCAGGCCAGGAATACCCGGAAGTGTGGGCGTGGACACCCCCACCGTGCGACGTAAGACTAGAGGCACCGACAATGACACGGGGCGGCGACGATTTGGCCACAAGCCGGCAACGAAGCCTGGGAGGTGCGGTGATGCGTGCGCTGTTCGGCAGTCGGACGAAGCACGACTACCTCAGCGACGCCCTCACCCTACTGTCCGGTTGGACGCGTGAGGGTGAGCAGATCCGGCGCACTCTCGTCATCGACGACACGCAACACGCGGCGCTGACCGAGCGGGTCAAGGTGGTGGCCGACGCGCTGCATCTGCGCCCGGAGATCAGTCGGCGCGCCGATCACACCCAGATCCGGGTCGGGCACGGCAACGAGCCGCTCTCCGAGGGTGAAGTCCTGCTGGCCGCCCGGATCGAGGACGCGTACCGCGCGGTCACCGAGAGCTGACGGTACGTCAGCTGGCGCCTGCTGCCTACCGTGGGCGGCATGGCCAACGCGACATATGACCGCAAGGAACAGTTCCAGCAGATCCAGAGCGGCCTGCTCGACGGCGAACAGATCATCGCCGTCTACGACGCTGTCGGCACCGGCACCGGGTTCATCGGGCTGACCGACCGGCGCGTCATCATCCAGGACCGCTCGTTCGTCGGCAAGAAGTACGCGATCACCAGCATTCCGTACTCGAAGATCACCAGCGTGAGCGTGGTCAGCAACAAGTCATGGGGCGGTTCGTTCTTCTCCACCGGCGCGATCGCCATCCACGTCGGTACGCACACCTACGAGGTGGAGTTCCGCGGCGACCAGAAGAGCCACCACGTGCACAACGTCATCCTGCACTACATCAGCTGACCCGCCCGGGATTTCAGTTGCCGCCGGAAATCGAGACCTGTTGACTCACGAGCAGGGCGATGCCCTGAACACGCACCAGCCGGACGAAGGGAGCGACGACATGAGGCACCTGAAGACGCCAACGCAGCGAGCAGGCATCGTCAACCCCATCGAATCGAGGCTTCGTGCGTACGTGGGAATCATCGGACAAGGCGCCGGGCGGCGCCGGTAGCAACGACGGAGGCCGCTGATGTCGGTCTTCGACGACCCGGGACACTTCGGTCGGCTCTGGGCCGACACCTACGACCAGCCTGGCGGTCTACCCGATCCGGCACCGGCGGTGGAGTTCCTCGCCGAACTGGTCGGCGACGGTCCGGCACTGGAACTGGCCATCGGCACCGGCCGGGTCGCCCTGCCGCTGGCCGCGCGCGGGATCACCGTGGCGGGGGTCGAGGCGTCACCGGAAATGGTCGGCAAGATGCGGGCCAAGCCCGGTGGACAGGACATCCCCGTGGCCATCGGCGACATGGCGGACGTGCCGGTGACCGGCCCGTACACCATGGTGTATCTGGTCTTCAACACCCTGTTCAACCTGGTCGGCGCCCAGCGGCAGGCGGACTGTTTCCGCAACGTCGCGCGGGTGCTCGCCCCCGGCGGCGCGTTCGTCATCGAGACGTTCGTGCCCGACCCGGCGGACTTCGACCGGGACGAGCAGGTCCAGATGCGGGAGGTGACCGAGGAGTCGGCCACCATCCGCCTGCACAAGTACGACCGCGAGGAACAGACGTTCCTCCGGCAGACCATCACGTTCCACTCCGCCGGGGTGCACCTGCACCCGTTCGCGATGCGTTACCTGTGGCCCGAGCAGATCGACGAACTGGCCGGGCAGGCCGGTCTCCGGCTCGCCGAACGGTACGCCGACTGGGACCGGTCCCCCTTCGGCCCGGACAGCACCTCGCACATCTCGGTGTACCGGCTCGGGTGAGCCTGGTGCGGGCGCGACGGCCGGATCGTCGTCGTGCCCGCACCACCGGCCGGCCCCGCACCACAGTCGGCCCCGCAGCGGCGGCCGGCTCGCCGGGGCTCTCGCACCGGGCTGGGATACTGGCACGCATGCCGATCCGTACGTCGCTGGCGGCCAGATTTCGAGACATCCGGGACCGGGGCCGGGGTCGTTGGCTGCGTCGCACGCTGCTGGCCGGCGGGCTCGGTGTCGTGATGCTGATGACCGGTGTGTTGGCGAGCGTGAGCTGGATCCGCTCCGGCGCCGAGGGACGCACCCACCCGGTCGCGACCGTCCCCGAGACTCCGGTCGCCCTGGTGCTGGGCACCCGGGTCCAGCCCGACGGCACCCCGGCACCCTTCCTCACCGCGCGGCTGGAGATCGCCCGAGAGCTGTACGCCGCCGGCAAGGTGCGGGCGATCCTGGTTTCGGGCGACAACATGCGCCACGAGTACAACGAGCCCGAGGCGATGCAGCGCTGGCTTGTCGAGCAGGGCGTACCGACTGACAAGGTGGTGCTCGACCACGCCGGCTTCGACACCTACGACTCGTGCGCCCGCGCGAAGCGGATCTTCGGGGTGGACCGGGCGACTGTGGTGACCCAGCAGTTCCACCTGGCCCGCGCCGTCACGGTCTGCCGGCACCTCGGCATCGACGCCTACGGCGTCGGCGACGAGACCGCCCGGGAGCTGAGCCACCGCACCTGGCGGATCAGTTCCGTCCGGGAGTACGGCGCCGGCCTGAAGGCCGCGTTGGACGTCCTCTCCGGCCGTGACCCGGTGCACCTCGGCAACCGCGAGACCGGTGTCGACGACGCCCTCCGCGCCGGCTGACATCCCGGCCGGCAGGTCGGTGACGCCCGGGAACAGCGGTGCGGGGTGGCCGGCAGCACGTATCCGACCGCCCCCGCACGGCCGAGGCGGCGGGCCTACGCCACGAAACGGGTACGGCGGCGACGGGCGACCAGGTAGACGACAGAGCGGAACGCCATCGGTCGACTCGGGGAGCGACACCCAGGGGACGCCCCCATCGGTCCGCGCCTACACGTTGAAGCGGAACTCGACGACGTCGCCGTCCTGCATGACGTATTCCTTGCCCTCGATGCGTACCTTGCCCGCCGCCTTGGCCGCGGCCATCGAACCGGCCTCGACCAGGTCGGCGTAGGAGACGACCTCGGCCTTGATGAAGCCGCGCTGGAAGTCGGAGTGGATCACCCCGGCGGCCTCCGGGGCGGTCGCGCCGATCGGCACGGTCCAGGCCCGCGCTTCCTTGGGGCCGGCGGTGAGGTACGTCTGGAGGCCGAGCGTGCGGAACCCCACCCGGACCAACTGGTCCAGCCCCGGCTCGGACTGCCCGATCGACTCCAGCAGTTCCCGGGCCTCGTCCTCGGGCAGGTCCACCAGCTCGGACTCGATCTTGGCGTCCATGAAGACCGCCTCGGCCGGTGCCACGAGCGCTCGCAGTTCGTCGAGGAACTCGGCGTTGTTCAGCTCGGCCTCGTCGACGTTGAAGACGTAGAGGAACGGCTTCGTGGTGAGCAGGTGCAGCTCACGCAGGTGCTCCAGCTCGATGTTGGCTGCTGCCGCACCCGCGTAGAGGGTGGTGCCGCCGTCCAGGACCTCGACGGCCCGGCGCGCGGCGTCCACCGCGGCGGCCCGGTCCTTGCGGAGCTTGGCCTCCTTCTCCAGCCGGGGCAGCGCCTTCTCCAGCGTCTGGAGGTCGGCCAGGATCAGCTCGGTGTTGATCGTCTCGATGTCGTCGCCCGGGGAGACCTTGCCGTCGACGTGCACCACGTTCGGGTCGGAAAAGGCCCGCACCACCTGGCAGATCGCCGAGGCGTCGCGGATGTTGGCCAGGAACGCGTTGCCCCGCCCCTGCCCCTTGGAGGCACCACGCACCAGGCCGGCGATGTCGACGAACGAGACCGGGGCGGGGATCACCTTCTGCGAGCTGAAGATCTCGGCGAGCTTGTCCAGCCGCTCGTCCGGCAGCCCGACCACGCCGACGTTGGGCTCGATTGTCGCGAACGGGTAGTTCGCGGCGAGCACGTCGTTCTTGGTCAGCGCGTTGAACAGGGTGCTCTTGCCGACGTTGGGCAGGCCGACGATGCCGATGGTGAGACTCACGACGAGCCAGCTTACGCCGGTACCACTCGGTCACCGGCAGGCAGGTCGATCCGCAGGACACCGGGGGCCAGCTCGGCGGCGGCGGCCAGCGGCAGCGTGAAGCGGGCGGCGGCGGGCGCGGCGTGCTGCGACTCGCCGAGCATCCAGTGGACCTCGTCGGCCGTCCAGCCCAGCCCCGGTCGGGCCGCGATCGCCCGGAGCAGCCGCAGCGCGGCCCGGGTGTCGTCGTCGTAGAAGCGCATGCACCAGTGGTGCACCCACATCCCGAGCGCGCGCACCCCGTCCTGGTCGAGCGAGCTGACCAGCCGGCCGCAGGCGGTGTCGCCGAAGGCACGGCCCGGGTCGTCGGCGCGGTCCCGCTCGATGGCACCGACCGCGGCGGGGGCGACGGCGCGCATCCGGCCGTAGAAGCGTTGGACCACTGTCGGGTCGAGCGGTGGGTGCTCGTGTCCCGACGTCGCCCGACCCGCCACGCTAGCCATTGCCGCACCCTTCTGGAGTTGGTGGCCGCACGCTACCCACCACAACCGACACTTCCGCTCCGCGCGGCCTGGTCGGTGACCCGTAGGGTGTGGTCCGAATTCCGCGAGCCGGGCGGGTGGGAGCAGGCGCATCATCGGTGACGTGGAACTGGACTTCGAGCGGTGTTACCGGGCCGTCGACAGCCGTGACCAGCGGTTCGACGGCTGGTTCTACACCGGCGTGACCTCGACTGGCATCTACTGCCGGCCGTCCTGTCCGGCGATGACCCCGAAGCGACGGAACGTGCGTTTCTTCCCGTCGTCGGCAGCGGCCCAGCGGGCCGGGCTGCGCGCCTGCCGGCGCTGCCGCCCGGACGCCTCCCCCGGCTCACCCCATTGGGACGTACGGGCCGACGTGGTCGGCCGGGCGATGCGACTGATCGCCGACGGCGTGGTCGACCGCGACGGGGTACCCGGGCTGGCCGCCCGGCTCGGCTACACCGAGCGGCACCTGCACCGGATGCTGCGGGCGGAACTGGGCGCGGGTCCGCTGGCACTGGCCCGGGCCCAGCGCGCGCAGACCGCCCGCACCCTGATCGAGACGACCGGGCTGGGCCTGGCCGAGATCGCGTTCGCCGCCGGGTTCGGCAGCGTCCGGCAGTTCAACGACACCGTACGCGCGGTCTACGGCGCACCGCCGTCGCAGCTGCGTACCGGCAACGGCACGGCGGTCGGTGGCGCGGGCACCGTCACCCTGCGGCTGGCGTACCGGCCGCCACTGCACACCGCCGCGCTGCTCGACTTCCTCGCCCGGCGCACGCTGCCCGGGGTCGACGAGCTGGCCGACGGGGCGTACCGCCGGGGGTTGCGGTTGCCGCACGGCCCCGGCGAGGCCACGCTCACCCCGGCGGCCGATCACGTGGCGGCGACGCTGCGCCTGACCGACCTGCGCGACCTGGCCCCCGCCGTGGCCCGGTGCCGGCGCCTGCTCGACCTGGACGCGGACCCGGTCGCCGTCGACCAGACCCTCGCCGCCGATCCGGCGCTGGCGGCGACGGTGGCGGCAGAGCCCGGGGTACGCGTCCCGCGCGCGGTGGACGGCTTCGAGATGGCCGTCCGCGCCATCACCACTCAGCAGGTCTCCCTGGCCTCCGCCCGCACCACCCTCACCCATCTCCTCCGAGCGGCCCGTGGTGATCAGGAGGCTCCGGGGACCGGGGCACTGTCCGGGTTCGCCACGGCGGAGGAACTGCTCGGGGTGGCGGATTCCGCGTTCCGGATGCCGGCGGGGCGACGTGAGACGATCCGGGCGGTGGCGCGGGCGGTCGTGGCCGGCGAACTCGACCTGGAGCCGGGTGGGGACCGGGACGAGACGGCGCGGCGGCTGACCGCGATCCCGGGCATCGGTGCGTGGACCGCCGGCTACCTCGCCATGCGGGCCCTCGGCGACCCCGACACGTTCCTCCCCACCGACCTCGCGGTACGTCGGGGCGCCGCCGCCCTCGGCCTCACCGACAATCCCAGAACCCTCGACGAGTACGCAGCGCGTTGGCGCCCCTGGCGGTCGTACGCCGTGATCCGTCTCTGGCGATCAGCATGAGTCCGGCCATCCGCCCGATCGTTCAACCCTGGAGAATCACATGATCAGTACGAACAGCACGATCGACAGCACGGTCATCGCCACCCCCGCCGGACCGTTCACCGTCCTCGTCGCTCCGGACGGCGCGGTACGGGCGTCGGGTTTCACCGCGGACCCGGCGAACCTGCTGCCACTCGTGCACCCGAGCCTGCGCGGCGAACCGCGACAGCGGCCGGAACTCGGCCCGGTCACCGCCGCCGTGACCAGCTACCTCGACGGCGACCTGGCCGCGATCGACGGCATTCCGGTCGAACAGCACACCGGCGGGATGTTCATGTCACACGCCTGGCGGGTGCTGCGCGACGTCAAACCGGGCGAGCCGGTCACCTACACCGCTTACGCCGCACTCGCCGGCCGCCCCGCCGCGATACGCGCCGCCGCCGCGGCGTGCGCCCGCAATGCCGCCGCGCTCTTCGTACCCTGCCATCGGGTGCTACGCACCGACGGCACGCTGGGCGGCTATCGCTGGGGGCTGCCGGTGAAACGCTGGCTCCTCGACCACGAACGACTCGGCTGACGCGGCGTCCAGGCCCATTGAGCCGGACCCGATCGCCGGCCAGACCGCGCCGTGGCACCACCAACGCCTCCTGCCACCGCACCGGAGGCCAGCACTCACCCACTGTGACTATCACGCTGGGTGACAGCCACCACGAACAAGCCGCCGGCCGACTGTCTCCCCTCCGCACGCTTTGCTCTGCTTCAACCCACGCAATAGCCGATGACCAGCGCCGAAGCAGGGCGGCGGTCCGACCCCGCCAGACGAGGTGGCACGGAGAGTAACCGTTGCGCGGGTTGAAGCAGAGCAAAGGGGGCCGCTGACACGTTGGTGGACGGGCGCGGCAGCCACGCATCGTCACGGCCGTGACGGAGCTGCCGCACCCGACAGGGGTGACGGGCCGACGGGACTGACGGCACTGACTGACTGGGCGACGGCGGCGCTCGGCGACGGTACGTGCCGCGGGGCGGGGGCAGGGCACGGCGGGGCAGGGCACGGCACGGCGCGGCGGGGCACGGCGGGGCGGGCGGGGTGGCTCTGACAGCAAGCCGACAGCGGCGTCGCTGCCAAATGCGGCTACCGTCGGGTAGTGGCTGCGGGGAGCGACGGCGGCCCGGCCGACCGGGGCGAGGTCCGTAGACATCCCCTGCGCAACCTCTGGCGACTGCGACGTTACCTGCGTCCACACGCGTTCGAGTTCGGTTGGTTGATGGTGGCCGGGCTCGCCGCCACCGGCGCGGGCATCGCCGTACCCCTGGTGGCGCAGCAGGTGGTCGACGGGCCGGTGGCCCGGCGTGACCTGACCGGTCTGTTCGTGTTGGCCGGGCTGGCGCTGCTGCTCGGGCTGGCCGAAGCTTTGCTGATCTTCATTCGCCGGTGGGTGCAGTCGTCGTCCTCGGTGGCGATGGAGGCGGCCATTCGCACCGACGTCTACGCCCACCTGCAACAGCTGTCGGCCAGTTTCCACGACCGGTGGCCGTCCGGGCAGTTGCTCTCCCGCATCACAAGCGATCTGTCGGTGCTGCGCCGGTTCCTCTCCTTCGGCTTGTTCTTCCTCATTCTCAACGTGGTCACCTACCTGGTCGTGGTGGTGCTGCTGATCCGGCTGCACCCCGCGCTGGGCCTGCTGGTGGCAGCGAGCGCGGTGCCGCTCTTCCTGATCGCCCGCCGTTTCGGCCGGCACTACCACGTCGCGTCCCGTCGCATGCAGGACCAGCAGGGTGACGTGGCCACCCTGGTCGAGGAGACCGCGCAGGGCCTGCGCACGATGAAGGCGTACGGCCGGGGTCCGCAGCTCGCCGCCCGGTTCGCGGCCGGCACCAGAGCGTTGCACGACACCGGGATCGACAAGGGCAGGCTGCTGGCCCGCACCTCCGCACTGCTCGACCTGGTGCCGAACCTGACCCTGGGCGTGGTCCTGGTCGCCGGTGCCGCGGCTGTCGCGGGTGGCCGGCTCACCATCGGCCAGCTCGTCGCGTTCGTCAGTCTCCAACTGATGCTGATCTGGCCGGTGCAGTCGCTGGGATGGATCATCGCCAACGGCCAGGAGGCGGCCACCGCCGCCGATCGTATCCAGGAGGTGCTGGACACCCGGCCGGCCATCGTGGACCCGCCGGTCGCCGTCGCCCTGGCGCGCTCGACGGTGCGCGGCCGGCTCCGTTTCGAGGGGGTGTGTTTCCGCTATCCGGGTGGCAGGGTGCCGGTGTTGCGAGGCCTCGATCTGACCGTCGAGCCCGGCGAGACCCTGGCCGTGGTCGGCGCCACCGGCAGCGGCAAGAGCACCCTGCTGTCCCTGGTGCCCCGCCTGAACGAGGTCAGTGCCGGCCGCATCACGCTGGACGGGCACGACCTGCGCGACCTGCGGCTGGCCGCACTGCGCGGCCTGGTCGGGGTCGCCTTCGAGGAGCCGACGTTGTTCTCCATGTCGGTGTGGGAGAACCTCACCCTGGGCCGACCCGACGCCGGTGAGGACGAGGTCCGGGCAGCCCTGGCGCTGGCCCAGGCGGAGTTCGCGTACGACCTGCCGTGGGGCCTGCGAACCCGGCTCGGGGAGCAGGGCCTGTCGCTCTCCGGCGGCCAGCGGCAACGACTCGCCCTTGCCCGGGCGGTGCTGATCCGACCGGCGGTGCTCGTGCTCGACGATCCACTCTCCGCACTCGACGTGCACACCGAGGCGTTGGTGGAGTCGGCACTGAAACGGGTGCTGCGGAACACCACAGCGCTGCTGGTGGTGCATCGTCCCTCCACCATCGCGCTGGCCGACCGGGTGGCACTGTTGGAGCACGGCCGGATCACCGCCGTCGGCACCCACACCGAACTGCTCGCCAGCGTGCCCGCCTACCGTGGACTGCTCTCCGCCGAGCCGGCCGTACCGTCGATCGCCGGAACGCCGGCATCCATCGATCCAACACCTGGCGGCTCTCCCCTGGTCCTCTCATGACCGCCACGTCGGCTGTGCCGGACCCGCCGCCCGAAGCCGACCCGGATCACTGGCGGGGGGTGGCACCGGATCCGCACGCCGACCGCAGCCTCGCCGAGGACACCGACCCGGCAGCGGTGGCCCGGCTCCGGGCACGCAGCCGGGCACTGCTGGCGGACGTGTTGCGACCGCACCGGGCGCGGCTGGGCGGGGCGGTCGCGCTGCTGCTGACTCAGAACGCCGCCGCCATGTCCGGGCCGT
Organism: Verrucosispora sp. CNZ293; assembly: GCF_002754655.1. Lineage (NCBI taxonomy): Bacteria > Bacillati > Actinomycetota > Actinomycetes > Micromonosporales > Micromonosporaceae > Micromonospora > Verrucosispora sp. CNZ293. The sequence goes on along the minus strand of NZ_PEFR01000001.1, from coordinate 5,735,328 downwards.
ACCTGGTCATGCTCGGCATCGACCGGGGGATCGAGCCGCTCCGGGCCGGCGAGCCCGGCCCGCTGATCACCGTGGCCGTGTCGTTCGCCGCCGCGACGGGCGTCGAGTACCTGGCCCGGCGGGGCTTCCTCGCCCTCTCCGCCCGCATCGGCCAGGCCGTCCTGCTCGACCTGCGTCGCCGGGTGTACGCGCACTTTCTGCACCTGCCTGTGGCCTTCCACGAGCGGTACACGTCGGGCCGGATGATCTCGCGGCTGACCAGCGACATCGACTCGATCGCCGAGTTGGTCGACGGTGGGGTGGAGAGCCTGGTGATGGCCGCCCTGACGATCGTCTCGGTGGCCGGCATCCTGCTCTGGCTCGACCTGCCGCTGGCCTCGGTGACGCTGCTCGCCTTCCCGCTGCTGTTCTGGCTGTCCCGCTGGTTCGCCCGGGCCTCGGCTTCCGCGTATCGGCGTACCCGGGAGGCGATGGCGCTTGTCATCGTCCATTTCGTCGAGTCGATGCGGGGCATCCGGGCGGTTCAGGCGTACCGCCGTCAGGCCCGCAACCAGCAGATCTTCGACTCGGTGAACGACGACTACCGCAGGTCCAGCCGGCATGCCTTCCATCTGATCGCGACGTACTCGCCGGGCATCAAGTTGATCGGCAACGTCACGGTCGCGGTGGTGCTCTGCTATGGCGGCGCCCGGGTGCTGGGCGGCGACACCGGGGTCGGTGTGCTCGCGGCCTTCCTGCTCTACCTGCGCCGGTTCTTCGAGCCGATGCAGGAGCTGAGCCAGTTCTACAACTCGCTCCAGTCGGCGACGGCGGCGCTGGAGAAGCTCGCCGGGGTGCTCGACGAGCGGCCCTCGGTCGCCGAGCCGGCCCGGCCGGTGCCGCTGCCCGACGGTCCGACCCGCGGTGCGGTCCGCTTCCACGCGGTGTCGTTCGGGTACCGCCTCGACTCACCGATCCTCACCGGGCTGGACCTCACCGTTCCCGCCGGGCAGACCGTGGCCCTGATCGGGCCGACCGGCGCCGGCAAGTCCACGGTCGCCAAGCTGCTCGCCCGCTTCCACGACCCGGACGCGGGCACGATCACGCTCGACGGGGTGGACCTGCGCGAGGTGGCCGACGCGGACCTGCGCCGGGCGATGGTGCTCGTCACCCAGGAGACCCACCTGTACGGCGGCACCGTGGCGGACAACATCCGGTTCGGTCGCCCGGACGCGGACGACACCGCCGTCGAGGCCGCCGCTCGGGCGATCGGCGCGCACGACTTCATCTCGGCGCTGCCCGACGGGTACGCCACCCAGGTTCATCGACGCGGTGGCCGGCTCTCCGCCGGGCAACGCCAGTTGGTCGCCTTCGCGCGGGCGTTCCTGGCCGACCCGGCGGTGCTGATCCTGGACGAGGCCACCTCGTCGTTGGACGTGCCTACCGAGCGTCTGGTGCAGCACGCGCTCGGCAGCATCCTGCGAGACCGGACCGCGTTGGTGATCGCGCACCGGCTCTCCACGGTGGAGACCGCCGACCGGGTCCTGGTCCTCGACCGGGGCCGGATCGTCGAGGACGGGCCGCCGACCGAACTGGTCGCCGAGGGCGGCAGGTACGCCGCCCTGCACCGCCAGTGGCGCGACTCGCTGCTCTGACCCGTTCGTGATCAGGTAATGGGGTGCCCACCCCGGTACGGGTGCCTAGGATCGGCGAATGACTGATACGGCGAGGACGGCCCGTACCGGTGTCCCCGAGCGCCCGAACCTGGACGGGCTTGAGGAGACCTGGTCGCGCCGCTGGCAGGAGGAGGGCACGTACGCGTTCGACCGCACGAAGGAGCGGTCGGACGTATACGCGATCGACACCCCGCCGCCGACCGTATCGGGCGAGCTGCACATGGGCCACGTCTTCTCGTACACGCACACCGACCTGGTCGCCCGGTTCCAGCGGATGCGCGGCCGGACGGTCTTCTACCCGATCGGCTGGGACGACAACGGACTGCCCACCGAGCGTCGGGTGCAGAACGTCTACGGGGTGCGGTGCGACCCGTCGCTGCCGTACGACCCGGACTGGGAGTCGCCGACCGGTCCGGTGGACGACGCCGCCCGGAAGAACCCGACCCCGATCTCCCGACGCAACTTCATCGAGCTGTGCGAGCGGTTGACGCTCGCCGACGAGCAGGTCTTCGAGGCGTTGTGGCGGCGGCTCGGCCTGTCGGTGGACTGGTCGTTGGTGTACACCACCATCGGGCCGGTGGCCCGGGCCACCTCCCAGCGGGCGTTCCTGCGCAACCTGGCCCGGGGTGAGGCGTACCAGGCCGAGGCGCCGACGTTGTGGGACGTCGGGTTCGCCACCGCCGTGGCGCAGGCCGAGCTGGAGGACCGGGAACGCCCCGGCGCTTACCACAGGCTGCGTTTCCACGCGCCCGACGGACGCGAGGTCCTTATCGACACCACCCGACCGGAGCTGCTGCCGGCGTGTGTCGCGCTGGTCTGCCATCCCGACGACGAGCGGTACGCCGACCTGGTCGGCACGACCGTGCGTACCCCCGTGTTCGGGGTCGAGGTGCCGGTGCGCGCGCACCCGCTGGCGGACCCGGCCAAGGGCACCGGCGTCGCGATGGTCTGCACCTTCGGTGACCTGACCGATGTGACCTGGTGGCGGGAACTGGCCCTGGACACCCGGGTGGTGATCGGCCGGGACGGCCGGCTGCTGCCGGAGCCACCGGCGGGGGTGCCCGCACGGCCGTACGCGGCGCTGGCCGGGCAGACCGTGAACGCTGCCCGGCGGACCGTGGTGGAGCAGCTGACCGAGGCGGGTGAGCTGGTCGGTGAGCCGCGCCCGATCACCCATCCGGTGAAGTTCTACGAGCGGGGCGACCGGCCTCTGGAGATCGTCTCGACCCGGCAGTGGTATCTGCGCAACGGTGGCCGCGACGCCGACCTGCGGGCCGAACTGCTGGCCCGGGGGCGGGAGCTGCGCTGGGTGCCGGAGCACATGCGGCACCGCTACGAGCACTGGGTGGGCGGCCTGACCGGCGACTGGCTGGTCAGCCGGCAACGCTACTTCGGGGTGCCGGTGCCGGTGTGGTACCGACTCGACGACGCTGGCGAGCCGGACTGGAGCCAGCCTCTCACGCCCGAAGAGTCCACGCTGCCGATCGACCCGTCCGAGGACGCTCCACCGGGATACGACGAGTCGCAGCGCGGTGTGCCGGGCGGTTTCATCGGCGACCCGGACGTGCTGGACACGTGGGCCACCTCGTCGCTGACCCCGCAGATCGTCGGCGGCTGGGAACGCGACCCGGACCTGTACCGCCGGGTCTTCCCGATGGACCTGCGCCCGCAGGGGCACGACATCATCCGCACCTGGCTGTTCGCCACAGTGGTCCGGGCGCATCTGGAGCACGGCACGCTGCCCTGGCGGACGGCGGAGCTGTCCGGTTGGATCCTCGACCCGGACCGCAAGAAGATGTCGAAGTCCAAGGGCAACGTGGTCACCCCGATGGCGCTGTTGGAGCAGCACGGCTCGGACTCGGCGCGGTACTGGGCGGCAAGTGGCAAGCCCGGCACCGACCTGGCCTTCGACCCGGCCCAGATCCGGGTCGGCCGACGGTTGGCCACCAAGCTGCTCAACGCGTCGAAGTTCGCGCTCGGGCTGGGCGCCGCCGACGCGCTGCGCGCACCGGCGACCGAGCCACTGGACCGGTCCATGCTCGCCGAACTGTCCGAGGTGGTGACGGCCGCGACAACGGCGTTCGAGGGGTACGACCACACGGCGGCGCTCCAGGCCACCGAGTCGTTCTTCTGGCGGTTCTGTGACGACTACATCGAGTTGGTGAAGGAGCGCGCCTACGGCAGCGGGGCCGGGGCCGACTCGGCCCGGGCGGCGTTGGCGACCGCACTGTCGGTGCAGTTGCGGCTGTTCGCCCCGGTGCTGCCGTACGCCACCGAGGAGGTCTGGTCGTGGTGGCGGTACGGCTCGGTGCACCGCGCGCCGTGGCCGACCACGTACGAGGTGGGCCGGGCCATCCAGGGCGACGGTGATCCACACCTGCTGCGCCTCGCCGGTGACGCACTGGGTCAGGTCCGCCGGGCCAAGTCGGAACGGAAGCTGTCGATGAAGGCGGAGGTGCCACTGGCCGAGGCGCTCGGTCCGGCCGCCCTGCTCGACCAGCTCACACTTGTCATCGACGACCTGCGCGCCGCCGGCCGCATCAACAAGCTCGACCTGCTGCCCGACCGCACCCCCGAACTGGTCATCGCCTGCGCCTTCTGAGGATGCCGCGCACCATCGGGAAAGTGCTGCCTCAACAGCCGCCAGCCAGGGAGGCAGCACTTTCCCCGAAAGTCCTGCCTCCCGACGCCCGCCCAGGCGGGTCAGCTGGTTTCGCCGGCTACCGAGAAGGAGCGTAGGCGGTCGATGGAGAGGAACGTGGCCGCGACGATGATCAGCGCGGTCATCACCGCCGCCACCGGTACGGAGACCGTGGTGTTGAGCAGCTCGGTCGGGGCGAGCCGGTCGGCCAGGGCGATCACGTAGTGCTGGATCGACAGCACCCGGGTGCCGGTGACCACGTTGCTGAGCAGCCCCTCCCAGATCAGCACGTAGACCAGGCCGAGCAGCACCGGCCGCCGGGTGAGCAGGCTGGCCGCCACGAACAGCGCCGAGTAGGCGAGCGCGCCGACCGACGCGGCCACGGCGAGCGCCACGCCGAGGCGTACCGAATCGGCAAGCAGGCCCGCCGCGAACAGTGGGACCGCGACGCTTACCGCTGTGACTCCGGCCGCGACGGCGAGCTTCGGCAGCACGATCTGCCAGCGTGGCAGCGGCGTGGTGAGCACGTGCACCACAGTGCCGTCGTCGATCTCGGCCCCGAGCACCCCGGTGCCGACGATCAGGGCGACCACCGGCAGCACCACGGCCAACCCGAGGCCGACAAGCACCGGCGGCCCCCAGTCGGCGGGTTCGACCCCGAGCCCCCGGGACAGGACGGCCAGCCCCACCAGCAGGACGGGCAGCGGAAGCAGCAGCAGGAACCGGCGACGCCCGAACAGGCCACGCGCGGTGATCCAGGTGACAGTGGACATCAGGCCTCCACCAGATAGGAGAAGACGCTCTCCAGGGATTCGTCCTCGGGTACCAGTTGCCGTACCCGCACGCCACGGGCCAGAGCGATCTTCGGCAGGGCCCGGGTGAAGGCGCCGTAATCACCGGCACGGACGGTCAGGCCGTCGCGCCCCAGCTCGACCCCGGTGACGGACACCTCGGCCATCAGCGCCACGGCCAGCGCCCGGTCGTCGGTGGACCGGACGGCGAAGACGTGCGGCCGGTTGGTCATCAGCCGGCGGATGGTCCGGAAGTCGCCGGAGGCGGCGAGCCGGCCGGCGACCATCACCTGGACGGTGCCGGAGACCTGCTCGACCTCCTCCAGGATGTGCGAGCTGAACAGGATCGTCCGCCCCGCGTCGCCGAGGGAGTGCAGCAGCTCCATCATGTGCAGCCGCTGGCGTGGGTCCATGCCGTTGAACGGCTCGTCGAGCAGCAGCACCTGCGGGTCGTGCACGAGCGCCGCCGCCACCCGGGTGCGCTGCCGCATGCCCTTGGAGTACGTGCCGATGCGGCGGTCCTGCGCGTCGGCCATCTCCACCAGGTCGATGGCCCGCCGGGCCGCCGCCTGCGGATCCGGCAGCTTGTGGAGCTTGGCGGTGGCCAGCACGAACTCGTACGCGGTGAGGTAGCTGTGCACCGCCTCCCGCTCACTGACCAGGCCGAGCCGGCGGTAGACCTCCGGGTTGCGCCAGGTGGGCCGGCCGTCCAGGGTGACCTGCCCCCGGGACGGGGTGAGGAAGCCGGCCATCATGTGCAGCAGGGTCGTCTTGCCCGCGCCGTTGGGGCCGAGCAGCCCGGTCACCCCGGGCCCGAGGCTCATGCTCACGTTGTTCACCGCGACCACGTTGCCGTACCAGCGGGAGACCCCGGCGAGGTCGAGGGTGCTGGCGGTGATGGCCGCCGGTGGGGCGGTGTTCGTCGTGGTCATCGTGCGGCCACCTTCTTGTAGCGGGCCAACAGCAGGGCGACGCAGCCCGCCACGAGCGCGACGGCGACAAGCGCGTACACCGGACCGAAGGCCCCGAGGTCGAGGTCGGCGCTGTTGTCTTCGGTGACCAGCAGGTCGCGCATCGTCCAGAGGCCGACGCCCTGCACCAGGGTGGGCGGCGAGGCGATGCCGGCCAGCTGGTTCGCCGTCTGCGAGGGCAGGACCGACAGGATGCCGACGATGGGCGTGGTCATCAGGAACACGGCGACGATCCCGCCGGCGGCGAAGGCGCGCTTGCCGGTCATCGAGGCGATCAGCAGACCGACCGAGGCGAACACCACAGCCCACAGCCCGGCGTAGAGCAGCCCGGGCAGCAGGTCGAGCAGTTCGTCCCAGACCGCCCCCATGCCGTCGGCGGTGAAGGCACCGCCGAGGAACATCAGTAGTTGCGGCGCGCCGAGCAGCAGGAAGAGCGCGGTGACCAGAGCGAGCAGCTTGGCCAGCGGGTAGTCGGCGTGTGGCAGGGGCCGGGAGAAGTACAGCGGCAGGACCCCGCTGCGCAGGTCGCGGGAGACCAGCTCGGGTGCGGCCACCGCGACGAAGAAGATGACAAGCCAGCTCATCGCGTCGGCGAACTGGGCGTACGTCATGATCACTTCGCCGATCTGGCTGCGGATCGCGGTCACCGCGGCGGCGACCAGCAGCACGATGCCGACCACCAGCCAGGGGAAGATCTTGGCCTTGGCGCTGCGGCCCAGCCCGAAGGCGGTCCGCACACCGTGCAGGTACAGCGCCCCGAAGACGTGCCGGCGGCCGAGCCGGGGGCCGGTGTAGCGCTGGTAGCCGATGTCGTGGATGACGCCGGTCGGCTCAGGCATGGCTGTTCTCCCTCCGGGCGAAGAGTTCGGCCACCCGGTGCCGGCGCTGGTCCAGCCGGTGCAGCGGCAGGTCCAGCTCGGCCACCGCACCGAGGATCAGGTCGTAGGTGCCCTGGTCGGCCAGCGGCACCAGCAGCAGCCGACCCTCGCGACCCACCGGCAGGTCGAGCGCGGCGAGCCGGGCGGCAAGCATCTCGGTGCCCTCACTCACCTCGACCGCGAGCACGTCGGTGGCCGAGGTCATGGCGGCGATGTGGTCGGCCCGCAACAGCCGTCCGCCCTCGATGGCGACCAGGGTGTCGCAGATCCGCTCGACCTCGCCGAGCAGGTGCGAGCAGACAAGTACGGAGATGCCGAACTCGGTGCCGATCCGCTGCACCAGGGCGAGCATCGCGTCCCGACCGGCCGGGTCGAGGCCGTTCGTGGGCTCGTCCAGCAGCAGCAGGTCGGGATCGTGCACCAGCGCCTGGGCGAGCTTGACCCGCTGCTTCATGCCCGTGGAGTAGCCGCCCACCGGGCGGTGCCGCTCCTCGTGCAGGCCCACGTGGCGCAGCGCCTCGGAGGCCCGTTCCCGGGCCACGGTGCGCGGTAGGCCGCTGATCCGCCCCAGATGGGTGACCAGTTCAGCGGCGGAGAGGTCGGGCGGCAGGCAGTCGTGCTCCGGCATGTAGCCGACCCGGGCCCGCACGGCCGCCGTGTCGGCGGTCGGGTCCAGCCCCAGCACCTGTATCCGGCCGCTAGTGGGAGTGAGCAGGCCGAGCAGCAGCTTGATCAAGGTCGACTTGCCGGCGCCGTTGGCGCCGACCAGGCCGACGATCCCTGGTTCCACCGCGACCGTCAGATCGGACAGTGCGGTGACCCCGCCGCCGTAGACCTTCGTCAACGACTCGGTTGCGATCAGTGTCACGCCGTCAGCCTAGAGCCGTCGGACAATGCGCCGCGCTCCGGAAGCAACCCCCGTTTCCCCTGATACCGGCACACCCGCTCCCCCTAGGGAGATCGACCACGCCGCCGGTATGCCGCCGCCGGGCAATCGGTTCGAATATCGTAAGGATTGCCTGGCTGACACGACGCGATCGGGCGCGACAGACTGAACAACATGATCAGCCGCTTGTTACGCGCCCCGTTGACGTGGATCGCGATCACCGTACTGGCCGCCGGCTCGGCCTTCGGCCTGTACTGGTTCCAGCCCTGGAAGCTGCTGACCGACGCCGAGGTGGCCGAGCGACTGAGCACGGTCGCCACACCTGCCAGCTCGGCGGCGTCGGCCAGCCCGGCCGCGCCCGCCAGTTCCGCGCCGGCTTCCCCGGCGGCCACCGAGCCGGCCACCGCGACCCTGGTCAGCTCCGGTGACTTCATCAGTCACGAGCACGACACCTCCGGCAGCGCGCGGATCGTGCGTACCGCCGACGGGCGGCACCGGCTGGAGCTGGTCGGACTGAACACCTCGAACGGTCCGGACCTGCGGGTCTGGCTGACCGACCAGCCGGTCGTCGAGGGCCGGGCCGGGTGGCACGTGTTCGACGACGGCCGCTGGGTCGAGCTGGGACGACTCAAGGGCAATCTCGGCGACCAGGGTTACGAGATCCCGGACGAGGTCGAGTTGACGAACCTGACAAGCGTCTCCATCTGGTGCAAGCGCTTCGCCGTCTCCTTCGGTGCGGCCGCGCTGGGCTGATCGGGCCGAGCGCGTACGACGTGCGGGGACACCGGTCGCAGCGGCCGGCGACCGGGTGCCGCCAGCCCTGTTGCCGGCCGCTGCGGGCAGCCGGTTCGCGGTGGCCGGGCGGCCCCGCCGGCACCGGTGACCCGGTGAGCGTGGTGGCGCTCTCGACCGATCGGCGACCGGCTGCGAAACTGTGTGCCGGTCGCCGGAGTTGGGGGTCTGATGAGCAACGGGTGGGTGCTGCCCGACGAGGTGCTGCGGGAGGCACCGGCGTACACGCCGCGTCCCGGTGAACTCGCGGATCTCGAACTGCTGCTGATCGGTGCGTACGCGCCGCTGGCCGGCTTCATGACCCGGGCCGACCTGGTCTCGGTCAGCCGCCGGGGCCGGCTCGTCGACGGTGCTCCCTGGCCGGTCGCCGTCACCCTCCAGGTGCCCACGACGCTTGTGCAGCAACTCGACCTCGCCGACGCGGACCGCCGGACGCTTGTCCTCACCGACAGTGAGGGCGCGCCGATGGCCGCCCTGGAGGTGGCCGACGCCTGGACGATCCGCGACGGGGTGGCCGGGGTCGGTGGCACGGTGCGCCGGCTGGGCGACGGCGGACACGGTCCGTTCCAGCGGCTGCGGCGCACGCCCGAGGAGATTCGTGGGCTGCTGCCGCCCGGCCGGGTGCTCGGGGTGGTCGCCGACCGCCCGCTGCACCGGCCGCAACTGGCCCAGATCGCGCACGCCGTACGCACCCTGAGCGCGCACCTGCTGATCATGATTCCGGTGGGCGAGGACGGCACCGGCGGGCTGCCGCCGGAGGCGCTGGTGCGCAGCGTGTTCGCCGCCCGGGACCGGATGCCACCGGCGACCCTGGTCGCCGTGCCGTTCTCCCGACGACGCGACGAGATCAGCGACGCGCTGCTGCTGGCCCGGGTCTCCGCCGCGTACGGCGTCACCCACCTGCTCTCCACCGGAGAGATGCTCTCCGGTGCCGGGCTGCGGGTGCTGGTGCCCCGCGAGCTGGCCTACGACAACCGGGACGGCCAGTGGCGCTGGCGCGACGACATCCCACCCCGCAACCGGCGGCTCGCGCTGAGCCAGGCGGAGATCGAGGACCTGCTGGACCGGGGTTTCCCGCTGCCCGAGTGGCACACTCCGCCGGCCGTGGCGAAGGAGCTGAGCCGGGCCCGGCCGCCCCGACGGCATCGCGGCCTGGTGGTGTTCTTCACCGGGCTCTCCGGCTCCGGCAAGTCGACGGTCGCCCGGGGGCTCGCCGACGCGTTGCGTGAGGAGGGCGAGCGCACCGTCACCCTGCTCGACGGTGACGTGGTGCGTCGCGAACTGACCGCCGGGCTGGGTTTCAGCAAGGCTGACCGGGACACGAACGTGCGCCGGATCGGGTGGGTCGCCGCCGAGATCGCCCGGCACCACGGGATCAGCATCTGCTGCCCGATCGCCCCGTACGCCCAGGCCCGGGCGACCGCCCGGGAGATGGCGGCGGCGGCGGGCGCCGGGTTCGTGCTGGTGCACGTCGCAACTCCGTTGGAGGTCTGTGAGCGACGTGACCGCAAGGGCCTGTACGCCCGGGCCCGGGCGGGACTGCTCACCGGGATGACAGGCATCGACGACCCGTACGAGGAGCCGACCGACGCGGACCTGGTGCTGGACACCACCGAGCTGACCGTCGAGGAGGCGGTGCAGCGGGTGCTGCACCAGCTCACCGAGACCGGTTGGGTGGAGCCCCGCCTGCCCGCGCTCTGATCCCGCTACCGCACCCCTTCCGGCGATGACGCCGAACACTAGTGTTTGATTCTGTTCAGTGATGTTTGTTCACGTGAGGTCTGGAAGGGACCGATGCTCGCGCAGCAACGCCATGCGGCGATCCTCGACCGGGTCCGGGTGACCGGCGGCGCACGCGTCGGCGAGTTGGCCGCCGAGTTCGGTGTCTCCGACATGACCATCCGCCGCGACCTGGACCTGCTGCACGAACGCGGCCTGCTCGCCAAGGTGCACGGCGGCGCCACCGTCGCCGGGGCCACCGACGAGCCGGGATTCCAGGCGAAGTCGGTGCGCCAGCAGGCCGAGAAGGCGGCCATCGCGGCGCGTGCCGCGCAGTTGGTCAGGCCGGGGGCCGCGATCGCGCTCTCCGCCGGCACCACCACCGCCGAACTGGCCCGGCACCTGGTCGACGTGCCGGCCCTGACCGTGGTGACCAACTCGCTGCCGGTGGCCGACATCCTGCACGAGCGGGGCCGCGCCGACCAGACGGTGGTGCTGACCGGCGGGGTACGCACCCCCTCCGACGCCCTGGTCGGGCCACTGACCGTCGACGCGGTCCGCACCCTGCACCTGGATCTGCTCTTCCTCGGCGTGCACGGGATAACCGAACGGACCGGTTTCACCACCCCGAACCTGACCGAGGCGGAGACGAACCGGGCGCTTGTCGCGGCGGCGGACCGGTTGGTGGTGCTCGCCGACCACACCAAGTGGGGCACCGTGGGCATCTCCGCCATCGCCGACCTGGGCTCGGCCGACGTGCTGGTCACCGACGACCGGTTGCCGCCGGAGGCCCGACGACTGCTCACCGACCGGGTCGGCGAGCTGATCGTCGTACCGGTCCTGCGAGGCGGGAGACCACGATGAAACGTACGGCGATCAGCCTGGCCGACGGCCGTGAACTGATCTATTTCGACGAGCGCGACGACGCGGTCCGGGATCAGCCGGACCGGCGCCCGTTGCCACCTCCCCCACCCGCCTCCCAGCTGCGCCACGACCCGCTCACCGACGAGTGGGTGGCACTGGCGGTGCACCGGCAGACGCGCACCTTTCTGCCGCCGGCCGACCAGTGCCCGCTCTGCCCCTCGACGGCGGACCGGCTCAGCGAGATCCCGGCACCGGAGTACGCGGTCGCGGTCTTCGAGAACCGGTTCCCGGCGCTGAGCGAGCGGGTGGTGGCGGAGCCGGCCGCGATCACCCCGTTCACCGCGGCCCGACCGGGACAGGGGCGCTGCGAGGTGGTCTGCTTCACGGACGACCACGACGCCTCGTTCGCCGGGCTACCGCCGAGCCGGGTGCGTACCGTGCTGGACGCGCTGGCCGACCGGACCACGGCGCTCGGCGAACTGCCCGGTGTCGAGCAGGTGTTCTGCTTCGAGAACCGGGGCGTGGAGATCGGCGTGACGCTGCATCACCCGCACGGGCAGATCTACGCGTACCCGTTCGTCACCCCACGCACCCGCGCGCTGCTGGGCGCGGCCCGCCGGCACGCCGAGCGCACCGGCGGTGGCAACCTCTACGCCGACGTGCTGGCCGCCGAACGCGCCGCCGGCGAGCGGGTGGTGGCGACCAACCAGCACTGGACGGCGTACGTGCCGGCGGCCGCCCGGTGGCCGTTCGAGGTGCACCTCGCACCGCACCGGGTGGTGCCCGACATCCCGGCGTTGACCGACCCGGAACGCGACGCGTTCGGTCCGCTCTACCTGGACCTGCTGCGCCGCTTCGACGGGTTGTTCGACTCGCCCATGCCCTACATCGCCGCCTGGCACCAGGCGCCGGTACGCGTCGAGCGCGAGCTGGGCCATCTGCATCTGCAACTGTTCAGCGTCCGGCGGGCGGCGGACAAGTTGAAGTACCTGGCCGGTTCGGAGTCGGCGATGGGGGTCTTCATCAACGACATCGCCCCGGAACGCGCTGCCGAGTTGCTGCGCGCGGTGTGACGGGCGGTCCACCTCGGTCGCCGCACCGGGCGGAGCCCACAGCGGCCCTGCGGACAACAGGGCGCGGGGGGCCCGGGACAGGGCCCCCCGCAGGGAAGGGACGGCTGGCTGTACTCGACAGCCGGGAAGGCTGGCTGCTGGGCACGCGTGTCGCGCGGTGGCGACGGTCAACCTTCCTGGACGGGACTGGCATCTCGTCCACCCAGGTCAACGAGGCGCGCCGGACGAAGTGACGACGGCTGGCGCGTCCTTCACGACACGCCGCGGATCCGCGTACCCGGAAACACCGAGCCCGCCGGCGCTCGGGCCGGCGGGCTCGGTGAATGATTCTCAGGCAGCGAGCCGGCGCGCCAGGTTCTCGTCGAGCGTGTTCATGAACTCCTCGGTGGTCTGCCACGGGGCGTCCCGCGAGATGAGCAGCGCGAGGTCCTTGGTCATCTGACCGCCCTCGACGGTGTCGACGATGACCTGCTCCAGCGTGTTGGCGAACTCGCTGACCGCCGGGGTGCCGTCCAGCTTGCCCCGGTGGGCCAGGCCCCGGGTCCAGGCGTAGATCGAGGCGATCGGGTTGGTCGAGGTCTTCTCGCCCTTCTGCCACTGCCGGTAGTGCCGGGTGACGGTGCCGTGGGCGGCCTCGGCCTCGACGGTGCGACCGTCCGGGGAGAGCAGGACCGAGGTCATCAGGCCGAGCGAGCCGAAGCCCTGCGCGACGGTGTCGGACTGCACGTCACCGTCGTAGTTCTTGCAGGCCCAGACGTAGCCGCCCTCCCACTTGAGCGCGGCGGCGACCATGTCGTCGATGAGCCGGTGCTCGTAGGTGAGGCCGGCGGCGTCGAACTCGGCCTTGAACTCGTTCTCGAACACCTCGGCGAAGATGTCCTTGAAGCGGCCGTCGTACGCCTTGAGGATGGTGTTCTTGGTGGACATGTAGACCGGGTAGTTGCGGTCCAGGCCGTAGCGGAACGAGGCCCGGGCGAAGTCCCGGATCGACTCGTCGTAGTTGTACATGCCCATCGCGATGCCGCCGCCGGGGAAGTTGGCGACCTCCATCTCGACCGGCGCCGAGCCGTCGGCGGGGGTGTAGGTGATGGTCACCGTACCCGGGCCGGGGACCACGAAGTCGGTGGCCTTGTACTGGTCACCATGGGCGTGCCGGCCGATGATGATCGGCTTGGTCCAGCCGGGGACCAGCCGCGGCACGTTGGACATGATGATCGGCTCGCGGAAGACGACGCCGCCGAGGATGTTGCGGATGGTGCCGTTCGGCGACCGCCACATCTTCTTCAGCCCGAACTCCTCCACCCGCGCCTCGTCCGGGGTGATGGTGGCGCACTTGACGCCGACGCCGTGCTCCTTGATGGCGTTTGCGGCGTCGACGGTGACCTGGTCGTCGGTGGCGTCGCGGTGCTGGATCGAGAGGTCGTAGTAGTGCAGGTCGACGTCGAGGTAGGGCAGGATCAGCTGCTCCCGGATCTGCTTCCAGATGATCCGGGTCATCTCGTCGCCGTCGAGCTCCACGACCGGGTTGTTTACCTTGATCTTCGCCATCGGCCGGCGCTCCTCTCAGGGGACATGCTCAAGCAGTACGAGCGTACTGGATCGGCTCGGACAGGAACGCCGCGCCCACCGGTCGGCCCGTGCCCGGCAGGTCGAGGCACGGACGCGCGCTGGGCTCGGCGGAGCAATACCCCGCCGGGCCCAGCGCACACCAACGCGTCGACCGCCCGGATCAGCCGGCGGCCTCCGGGTCGTGCACCCACTGCACGAGTTGGAGGATCACCCCGTTGGGGTCGGCGACCTGGAAGAAGCGCTCGCCCCATGGCTCGGTCTGGATCGGGGTGGTGATCGACACACCGGCCTCGATGAGTCGGGCGTACTCGGCATCGATGTCGTCCACCACGAAGGCGACGAGCACACCCTCGGCCCGCTGCGACCGCAGGCTCTCCGGCTGGAGGCTGGCCAACCCGGTACGCAGGAAGATCAGGTTGACGCCGGCCCCTTCGTGGGCCAGTGAGACGAAGCCGTCGGCCGACATCTGCTCGTGGAATCCGAAGTGCTGCTTGACGAACTCGGCCGAGGCCGCCACGTCCTCGACGTTCAGCGAAATCGCCGCTGCGGTGATGTGCACACGCACCCCCTGTGAGTGACAGTAACTTCGTACATTGTACAGCGTACTGCGTACGGCGTTTGGACCTGCGAAGATCGGGGGGTGCCCGATCACCGCACCGGAGGCGGCGACCCCGCTCACACCCTGCGCCTGCTCTGGCGGCAGCCCGACGACGCCCCTCGTCGTGGCCCCCGCCAGGGCCGCTCCCTCGACGACATCCTGACCGCCGCGATCGCCCTGGCGGACGCCGAAGGGTTGGCGTCGGTGACCATGCGGGCCCTCGCTCAGGCCGTCGACGTGGCACCGATGACCCTCTACACGTACGTTCCGGGCAAGGCCGAACTGCTCGATCTGATGCTGGACGCGATCTACGCGGGGATGCCGAGGCCGGACCGCTCCGGGGCACCGTGGCGGACGCGGGTGGCGGCAGTGGCGGCGGACAACCGGAACCTCTTCACCACCCACCCGTGGGCGGCCGAGGTCGCCACCGGGCGGCCACCGCTCGGGCCGGGCCAGATGGCGAAGTACGAGTACGAACTGCGCGCCTTCGACGACACCGGCCTGGACGACGTGACCCGGGACGCCGCGTTGACCTACGTCCTCGACTTCGTCCGGGCCGCCGCCCGATCGGCGACCGAGGCACGCTCCGCCCAGCAGGAGAGCGCCTGGACGGACGAACAGTGGTGGACGGCGAACGCCCCCCTGCTGACTCAGGTTCTCGATGACCGACGCTTTCCGACAGCCGTCCGGGTCGGCGCAGCGGCCGGAGCCGCCCAGAACGCCGCATACCACCCCGACCGGGCGTACGAATTCGGGCTGGCCCGGGTGCTCGACGGGCTGGGCGTGCTGATCGACGCCGGCCCCGGTGTGGACGACTGATCCCCGTGCCGCAACGCCGAGCGCCCCACGACATCGCGTCGTGGGGCGCTCGGCAAAGAGTCGATCACATGCTGGCGACGTCAGCCTGCTTGGCCCGGACGGCCTCGGCGGCCTCCTGGAGTGCGGCCAACTCGTCCGCGTCGAGGTCGGTCTCCACCACGCGCTTGACGCCCTGGGCACCGATTTCGGCCTCCACACCCAGGTAGACACCGGAGATGCCGTACTCGCCGTCGACCCAGGCACAGACCGGCATGACCTCGCCGGAGTCCTCCGCGACAGCCTTCGCCATCCGGGCCGCCGCCGCCGACGGGGCGTAGTACGCCGACCCCGTCTTCAGCAGCGCCACCACCTCGGCGCCACCGTTGCGGGTCCGCACGACCAGGTCCTCGATCTGCTCGGCCGGCATGACCTCGCGCAGCGGCTTCCCGTCGACGGTGCTCTTCGACGGAACCGGAACCATGGTGTCGCCGTGCGAGCCGAGGGTGAGGGTGCGTACCGACTTCACCGGCACGTCCAACGCCTCCGCCACGAAGTTGGTGAACCGGGCGGTGTCCAGCATGCCGGCCTGGCCGAGGACCCGGTTACGCGGGAACTGGGTCGCGATCTGGGCCAGCGCGGTCATCTCGTCGAGCGGGTTGGAGACCACGATGACGACGGCGTTCGGGGCGTACTTGGCCACGTTCTCGGCGACCTGACGCACGATCTTGGCGTTGGTCTCCAGCAGGTCCATCCGGCTCATCCCGGGCTTGCGGGGCAGGCCGGCGGTGATGACCACCACGTCCGAGCCCTCGATGCCCTCGTAGCCCTCACCGTTCGGACCGGTCGTGACGCCGACGACAGTGGTCTCGAAGCCCTCCACAGCACGCGACTGGTTGAGGTCGAGGGCGATGCCCGCGGGCTTTCCCTCGATGATGTCGGTGATCACGACGGTGTCGAAGACGTCGTACTCGGCCAGGCGCTGCGCGGTGGTAGAGCCGTAGAACCCGGCCCCGACGACAGTGACCTTCTTACCCATGGTCGTCCCACTCCCTGATACCAGTCGGTTTTCCGGACCGTATCAGCCATCCTGGCACCGAGCGGGCCAGGGGCGGACGGTTATGAGCACTCCGGGGTTTTCGTACCCGCGACGGACGTTGCCCGCCTCAGCCGCGTTCGGCCCGCTCCACGACGTTCGTGAGCAGCATGGCGCGGGTCATCGGCCCGACCCCGCCGGGCATCGGCACCAGCTTGCCGGCCACCTCGGCCACCTGCGGGTCCACGTCGCCGGTGTAGCGCCCCTTGCCATCCTGGCCGATCACCCGGGTGATGCCCACGTCGACCACCACGGCGCCCGGGGTGACCATGTCCGGGGTGAGCAGGCCGGGCACCCCCGCCGCCACGATGACGATGTCGGCGGCGCGGGTGTGTGTGGTCAGGTCGAGGGTGCCGGTGTGGCAGAGGGTGACTGTGGCGTTCTCGCTACGCCGCGTCAGCAGCAGGCCCAGCGGACGTCCGACGGTGTTGCCCCGACCCACCACCGCCACGTTGGCCCCGCGCAACGGCACGTCGTGCCGACGGAGCAACTCCACGATGCCGCGCGGGGTGCAGGGCAGCGGCGCGTCGTAGCCGAGCACCAGCCGACCCAGGTTCACCGGGTGCAGACCGTCGGCGTCCTTGTCCGGGTCGATCAGCTCCAGCACCCGCTGGGTGTCCAGGTGCGCCGGCAACGGCAACTGGACGATGTAGCCGTGGCAGGCCGGATCGGCGTTCAGCTCGGCCAGGATCCCGTCGACCTGCTCCTGGCTGGCGTCGGCCGGCAGCTCGCGGCGGATCGAGGCGATGCCGACCTCGGCGCAGTCCCGGTGCTTGCCGTTGACGTACGCCTGGGAGCCCGGATCGGACCCGACGAGCACCGTGCCGAGCCCCGGCACGATGCCCCGTTCCGCAAGCGCCTTGACCCGCGCCCGCAGCTCGTCCTTGATCTCCGCCGCGGTCGCCTTGCCGTCCAGAAGCGTCGCCGTCACGAGCAGATCGTCTCACGCCCGTCGCCACCGACTCCCTCGACCTCGGCGACCCGACCGGCCGGCCCAGCGGGCGGTGCGGGTGGTTGGTGAAGGGATGGGTGGTGCGACTACTTTACGTGACGTGGCATTCATCACTTAGCGTGATGACTTGTGTGGCACCGCACAACGATTCCGGACTGCGGGGCACGAAGGGGCACAATCCGACGATCATGCTGAGGCGCCATCAGGCCGCCCCAATCCGCCTCCGACACTGTCGAGCAATGCCAAATCACCGCACTCCAGGGCCGGTAAGTGCCGATTCGTGTAGCACGGGCCCACGAGCCCGACAAGGCCGGGGGTGGCGTTCTGTTACCCCTTCGCAACCACTACGTTGCCGAGTCGCGGCATACGACCTACCGTTGCCGATCGTTGCGCAGCGTCACCCAATGCCGGGCCCGACTGCGCAGCGTAATGGAGATGAGGAGGCTAGATGCGTGTTCGTAGGCTTGCCGCCTGGACCGCCCTCCCGCTCGCGGTGACCCTGGGCCTGGTGGCCTGCGGCTCGGGCGGCGACGGCGGATCCGGCGAGAGCGACCCCAACGCGGCAGTGCGGATCGAGATCGCCGAGCCGCAGCACCTGGTGCCGACAAACACCAACGAGACGAGCGGTTCCCAGGTGCTCGCCGCCCTGTTCAGCCCGCTTGTCGACTACGACGAGGCCCACAAGCCGTACGAGGTGGCCGCCGAGTCGATCACGTCCGAGGACAACACCACCTGGACGGTCAAGCTCAAGGACGGCTACACCTTCCACAACGGCGAGAAGGTCACCGCCGACAACTACATCGACGCCTGGAACTACGGCGCGTACGCGCCGAACGGGCAGAACTCCAGCTACTTCTTCGAGAAGATCGCCGGCTACGACGACCTGCAGGGCGAGAGCCCGAAGGCCGAGACGCTCAGCGGGCTGAAGAAGGTCGACGACCTGACCTTCACCGTCACGCTGGCGCAGCCGTACAGCGAGTTCAAGGCGATGCTCGGCTACACCGCCTTCTACCCGCTGCCGGAGGCCGCGTTCTCCGCGCCCGGCGAGCTGGCCGAGGGCTACGAGCAGGCACCGATCGGCCAGGGCCCGTTCAAGATGAAGGGAACCTGGCAGCACGACGCCAAGGTCGAAGTCGAGCGGTACGACGCCTTCGCCGGCGAGCAGCCGAAGGTGGCTGGCGTCGAGTTCCGGATCTACCAGCAGCTGACCGCCGCGTACGCGGACGTGCTGTCGGACAACCTCGACGTGATCAAGACCGTGCCGACGGAGAACCTCTCCACCGCCGGCACCGACCTGGGCGACCGGTTCCTGCAGAGCCCGGCGTCGTCGCTGCACTTCCTGGCGTTCCCCACCTTCCAGGAGGAGTTCAGCAACCCGGACGTGCGCAAGGCCATCTCGATGGCGATCGACCGGGACGAGATCACCCGGTCAATCTTCAAGGACTCGCAGCAGCCGGCCCGCTCGTTCGTCTCCCCGGCCGTCGCCGGCTACCGGGAGAACACCGTCGGCGCGGCTGGCGAGTTCGACCCGGCCAAGGCCAAGACGCTCTACCAGGCTGCGGGCGGCCCGTCGAAGATCACCCTGTCCTACAACGGCGACGGTGGCCACAAGGACTGGATCGACGCCACCTGCAACCAGCTCAAGGCCAACCTGGGCGTGGACTGCGTCGGCAGCGCCGAGCCCAAGTTCGCCGACCTGCTGACCAAGGTCAAGGCCAAGCAGCCGGTGGGTCTGTTCCGGATGGGCTGGATCATGGACTACCCGTCCATGGAGAACTACCTGGGCCCGCTGTACAGCACCAACGGCTCGTCGAACTACTACGGCTACAGCAACCCGGACTTCGACCGCCTGCTCGCCGAGGGCGCCAGCGCCCCCAGCGAGGAGGAGGCGATCAAGAAGTACCAGGAGGCCGAGGATCTGCTGGCCGAGGACCTGCCGGTGGTACCGCTGCGGTTCGGCCAGAACAACTTCGGTCACTCGACAAAGGTCAAGAACGTTGAGATGGACCTCTTCGACCGGATCGACCTGATCAAGATCGAAGCCATCAAGTAACACCCACGCCGGCGGGTCGGGTCATCGCGAGGTGACCCGACCCGCCACGCGGTTCGTACCTTTTCAGAGAGACTGCCAAGTATGTTCCGCTTCATCGTGCGGCGTCTGCTCCAGATGGTCCTGGCGTTCTTCGGGACCACGCTTATCGTCTACGCCCTGATGTTCGCCGGTCAGGGTGACCCGATCCAGGCCCTCGCCGGTGAACGCCCGGTCACCGCCGCACAGCGGGCCTACCTCACGGAGAAGTACCACCTGGACGCCACAGGCGTCGGTGGCTTCTTCTACAGGTACTTCGACTACATCTCCAACCTGCTCCGGGGCGACCTGGGTGAGTCGCTCACCGGACGGTCGATCGGCGACATCCTCGCCGCCGCCTGGCCCGTCACGATCAGGCTGGCCCTGATCGCCATCGCGGTAGCGGTCATCTTCGGCGTCACCGCGGGCGTGCTCGCCGGCATCCGGCGGGCCAGCATCTTCGACAACGCCACCCTGCTGCTGACCCTGCTGGTGCTCGGTATTCCGACGATCGTGCTCGCCCCGCTCGCGCAGTACTTCCTGGGCGTCAAGTGGCAGCTCTTCCCGCCCACCGCCGGCGCCGACCCGGACTTCTTCGCGCTGCTGCTGCCGGGCATCGTGCTCGGCTCACTCTCCCTGGCCACCGCGCTGCGGCTGACCCGTACCTCGGTCGCCGAGAACCTGCGTGCCGACTACGTACGCACCGCCCGGTCGAAGGGCCTGCCGAACCGGCGGGTGGTGAGCGTGCACGTGCTGCGCAACTCGCTCATCCCGGTGATCACGTTCCTCGGCGTCGAGGTCGGCAACCTGATGAGCGGCGCGATCATCACCGAGGGCGTGTTCAACATCCCCGGCGTCGGCTTCAACCTCTTCCGCGCCATCCGCACCGAGGACGGCCCACTGGTGGTGGGGATAGTCAGCGTGCTCGTCGTGGTCTACCTGGTCTCCAACCTGGTGGTGGACATCCTGTACGCCGTCCTGGACCCGAGGATCCGCTATGAGTGAGCACACCCTCAGCAGGTCGATCATGAAGTTGTTGCCCCGCCACGCCGCAGAGGCTGGCAACAACTTCATGGTCAACGCACGTGGTGGGGTCGAGCGCAGCGAGGTGCCGGCATGAGTGATTTTGAGACGGTGGCGGCGTCGGAGAACCAGGCCGCGCGGCGCGGGCCGTCCGGGGAACCCGGTACGCCGAACCAGGTGGGCCAGCCCCGCAAGCCGCGCAGTCTGGCCGGCGACGCCTGGCGCGACCTGCGCCGAAAGCCGATCTTCTGGATCAGCCTGATCCTGGTGCTGCTGGTGACCGCGATGGCCGCCGTGCCGGGCCTGTTCACCAGCAACGACCCCACCGACTGCGTACTGTCCCGGCAGCACGCGGCACCCTCGGGCGGCGCCATCTTCGGCTACGACTTCCAGGGCTGTGACACCTACGCCCGGGCGGTCTACGGCGCCCGCGCCTCGCTGCTGGTGGGCGCGCTCTCGGCCCTGTTCACCGGGCTGATCGCGCTGGTCGTGGGGATGCTCGCCGGTTACTTCGGCGGCTGGGTCGACGCGGTGCTCTCCCGGGTGGTGGACATCGTGCTCGGCATCCCGCTGCTGCTGGCCGCGATCGTGCTGCTGAAGCGGGTCGCCACGGACAGCGCCACGGTGCGACTCGCCTCGGTGATCTTCGTACTGGCGGTGCTCGGCTGGACGACAGCCGCCCGGGTCGTCCGCTCCTCGGTGATCACCGCCCGGGAGCAGGACTACGTGGCGGCGGCCCGGATGCTTGGGGCCGGCAACGGCCGGATCATGTGGCGGCACATCCTGCCGAACGCGCTGGCCCCGGCCATCGTGGTGCTGACAATCGCGCTCGGCTCGTTCATCGCCGCCGAGGCGACGCTGTCCTTCCTCGGCATCGGGCTGCGGGAACCGACGATCTCCTGGGGCATCGAGATCAACAACGGTCGGGTGCACATGCGGGAGTCGGCGACCCCGCTGGTGGTCCCGTCGACCTTCCTGGCGCTCACCGTGCTGGCCTTCATCATGCTCGGCGACGCGATCCGCGACGCCTTCGACCCGAAGCTCCGGTGAGGTGCTCATGCGAGCGCGAGGAGTGAGCGCAGCGAGCCCCGCAGTCGCGAGCGAAACACAGACACCGCGAGCGCGAGGAGTAAGCCCAGCGAGCCCCGCAGTCGCGAGCGAGAGGCAGGCACCATGAGTCAGCACGCGGTCCAGCCGACGCCGGCCTCCCCCACCCCGCCCGGTGGTCACCTGCTGGAGGTACGCGACCTGCACGTCGAGTTCCGCACCGGCGAGGGTGTGGCCAAGGTGATCAACGGGGTCAGCTACCACCTGGATCCGGGCGAGACGCTCGCCGTGCTGGGCGAGTCCGGCTCCGGCAAGTCCGTCACCGCCCAGGCGATCATGGGCATCCTGGACACCCCACCGGCGCACATCAGTTCGGGCGAGATCCGCTACCAGGGCCGGAACCTGCTGGACCTGCCGGAGGAACAGCGCCGGCAGATCCGGGGCAAGGAGATCGCGATGATCTTCCAGGACGCCCTCTCCGCGTTGAATCCGGTCTTCCCGGTCGGCTGGCAGATCGGCGAGACGCTGCGCCAGCGACTCGGGATGTCCCGCGCGGACGCCCGCCGCCGCTCGGTGGAGCTGATGGACCTGGTGCAGATCCCCGGAGCGGGGAGACGTCTCGGCGACTACCCGCACCAGTTCTCCGGCGGCATGCGACAACGGGTGATGATCGCGATGGCACTGGCGATGGAGCCGAAGGTGCTGATCGCCGACGAGCCCACCACCGCGCTCGACGTCACCGTCCAGGCCCAGATCATGGACCTCCTCGCCGACCTGCGGCGGAACCTGGACATGGGGATGATCCTGATCACCCACGACCTCGGTGTGGTCGCCGACGTCGCGGACCGGATCGCGGTCATGTACGCGGGCCGGATCGTCGAACACGCCGACGTCCGGTCGCTGTACCGGGCGCCCGCCCATCCGTACACCAAGGGGTTGCTGAACTCGATCCCACGCCTGGACCAGCGGGGCGGGAAGCTGTCCACGATCCGTGGCCTGCCACCCAACCTGATGCGGATCCCCAGCGGCTGCCCCTTCCACCCCCGGTGCCCGTACGTGCAACAGGTCTGTGTGGACGTGGTGCCACCCGATCTGGTCCTCGGCGACGGCCGGACCAGCGCGTGCCATTTCGCTCAGGAGGTACGTGATGACCGCGCCGGCTAACCCCACCAAGATCCGCGGCGAGACGCTCCTCGACGTCAACCACGTGGTCAAACACTTCCCGATCACACAGGGCGTGCTGTTCCGCAAGAAGACCGGGGCGGTAAAGGCCGTCGACGGGGTGAGCTTCCAGCTACGCCGGGGCGAGACGCTGGGCATCGTCGGCGAGTCGGGCTGCGGCAAGTCCACCCTGGCCCGGCTGCTGATGCGGCTGGAGAAGCCCACCGCCGGCCGCGCCACCCTGGCCGGCCAGGACCTGTTCGCCGCCTCCGGCGGTGAGCTGCGCCGGATCCGGCGCAACATGCAGATGGTGATGCAGGACCCGTACACCTCGCTCAACCCACGGATGACGGTCGGCGACATCATCGGCGAGCCGTTCGAGATCCATCCGGAGGCCGCCCCGAAGGGCAGCCGCCAACGCCGCGTCCAGGAACTGCTCGACGTCGTCGGATTGAACCCGGAGCACATCAACCGCTATCCGCACCAGTTCTCCGGCGGCCAGCGGCAGCGCATCGGCATCGCCCGGGCGTTGGCGCTGCGGCCCGAGGTGATCGTCTGCGACGAGCCGGTCTCCGCGCTGGACGTCTCCATCCAGGCGCAGGTGATCAACCTGTTGGAGGAACTCCAGGACGAGCTGGGCCTGTCCTACATCTTCATCGCCCACGACCTGTCGGTGGTGCGGCACATCTCCGACCGGATCGCGGTGATGTACCTGGGCCGGATCGTGGAGATCGGCACCGAGGACGAGATCTACGACCGCGCCACCCACCCGTACACCCAGGCGCTGCTCTCCGCGGCACCGCTACCGGACCCGGACGCCCGCGAGCACCGCAGCATCATCCGGCTCACCGGCGACGTGCCGAGCCCGGCGGACCCGCCGAGCGGCTGTCACTTCCGCACCCGCTGCTGGAAGGCCCAGGAGATCTGCGCCATCCAGGACCCGCAGGCGGTGCTGCGCGCCGCAGACCCCCACCCGTCCGCCTGCCACTTCGCCGAACTACGTCCGGCACCATGAAGAATGAATTCCCTCCCTAGTGGAATTCACCGCTCCGATCCTTTGTAGAAGAAACACCCAATGACGGATGTCGCGCCCCTGACCACTCACTAGGGTCTACAGCCGTGACACAGGTGGCGCTACGGCCGACGACGGGCCCCACGGTCGGGGCCACCGCCAGGGACAGCCGGACCGCCGTGCGGTATGTGCAGGCCACCGTCGTGGTCGTCGCCCTCGGCACCGCCTGGTGCGTCGCGAACTTCACCATCGGCGCCGGCACCGAGGCGCTCGCATACACATTCGTGCCCGTGGGCGGGGTCTTCGCCGCCGGGTCCGTCGTACATCTGCTCCGCACCGCCGACCTCGACCCGGTCACCCGACGCTTCTGGCGCGCGCTCCTCGTCGCGGCGGTCACCATCACGATCGGGTACGGCTGGCTGGCGCTGGACATGCTGACGCACGCCGCCGAGGCCCGTACCCGAAGCATGCCGTTGCCGGCGGCGGCCTGCGTGGCGATCGGATTCGTCGTCGCCATCTGGGCAGTCGCCCGGGTGCCCGTCGTCGAGGCCGGCGGTGTCGAGCGGTGGCGCATCCTGCTCGACCGCATGATCGCGTTCCTCGGCTGCACGGCCCTGCTCTGCTACGTGGGGCTGGCCCCGATGTTCGACTCCGCCGAGCCGTGGAGCCCACAGGCGATGGCACTCGTCGGGCTCGCCTTCCTGGTCGCGGTCGGCGCCGCGACGAAGGTGTCCTTCATCGCTGGTGGCCCGGTGGATCGCGTCGCCCTGCGATGCGTCGCGGCCAGCGGCGGCGTCACCGCCGGCATCGTCGCCGTGCTCGCGGTCCGGTACGGGTACGTCGCCGCCATCCCCTCCCAGGCGATCGTGATGCCGCTGACCCCTGTGTTCTTCACCCTCGGCGTCACGGCACAGTGGCGGGCCCAGCTCGGGACCCGGCGCGATCAGGCCCGCAACGGCATGCTCCTGCCGTACCTGGCCGTGGTGGCGGTCGACGTGCCGCTGCTCGCGGTCGCGCTCGGCGCCCCCCTGACCTGGCCGGTCCGGGTGGTCCTGATCGCCGCGGTGGTGGTGACCGCGCTGGTCAGCGCCCGGCAGTTCATCGCCTACCGGGAGAACGCCCGGCTGCTGCGGAACACCCGCATCCAGGAGGAGCGTCTCCAGTACGAGGTCAGCCACGACGGCCTCACCGGGCTGGCCAACCGGGTGCTCTTCCGGGACCGCCTCGCCGCCGCGCTCACCGAGACGACACCCGCGTCGGTGCTCCTGGTCGACCTGGACGATTTCAAGACCGTCAACGACCTGCTCGGGCACGGCGTCGGTGACCGGCTGCTGGTCTCGGTCGCCCAGTTGCTGCGCGCCGAGGTCGGCGACGACGGCCTGCCGGTACGGGTCGCCGGTGACGAGTTCGCCGTCCTGCTCACCGGCGCGGACGCCGACCCCGAGGAACTGGCCGGCCGGCTGCTGGCCGCGCTCGACCAACCGATCAGCCAGCACCGCCTGCTGGTGCAGGCCAGCATCGGCATCGCGGACGCCGCGCCCGGTGCCACAGTCGACTCGGTGCTGCGGGACGCGGACGTCGCCATGTACACGGCCAAGCAGCGCGGGAAGGCAGCCTTCGTACGCTACGTGGACGGCATGGGTGAGCCGGTACTGGCCCACATGCAGCTCGGCGGCGAACTGCGGCGGGCCCTCGACGACAACGAACTGCGTGTCGTCTACCAGCCGATCCTGCGGCTCGACGACAACCGGCTGGTCGGAGTCGAGGCGCTGGTCCGCTGGCACCACCCGACCCGTGGGGTCGTCAGCCCGGCCGAGTTCATCCCGGCCGCCGAGCGGACCGGTCTGATCGTGCCGCTGGGCCGGTTCGTGCTGCGCGAGACGTGCCGCCAGGCGGCGGCGTGGGCACGGGAGTTCGGCCCGGACGCACTCCGGGAGGCGGGCCTGAACGTCTCCGCGCGGCAACTGCACGACCCCGACTTCGTCTCCGACGTGACGGCCGCGCTCGCCGACAGCGGGCTGCCCTGCGAGCGGCTGGTGCTGGAGGTGACCGAGTCCGCGGTACTGCGCGGTCAGCAGGTCTCCCGAACCCTCTTCGAACTCGACCGGATGGGGATCCGCCTCTCGCTCGACGACTTCGGCACCGGTGAATCGTCGCTGAGCCTGCTGCGGGCCTTTCCCGCCTCGATCGTGAAGCTCGACAGGTCCTTCGTCGAGGGAATCGAGATCGACGACGGCCAGGCCGCAGCGGCCGACGCCCGGCAGGCGGTGGCCCGCGCGGTGATCCAACTCGCCCGCGCGCTCGGCCTGGAGACAGTCGCCGAGGGCGTCGAGAGCGCCGCGCAGGTCGCCGTGCTCCGCGACCTCGGCTACACCCATGGCCAGGGCTTCTACCTGGCCCGACCGATGACCGCCGACGGGATCTCCTGCCTGCTGGCCCGACAACGGACCGTGACAGCCATCCGACCGCCGACCTGACCGGCAACTGGCGGGCCGATCTGCGCGGCCGGGGACGTCGACACACTTCCTGGACGGCCCGGATCTCCCACCCGAGGCCTCCAGCACGGCCGGGCCAGCCACAGGTTCGGTCAGAATCTTGGACAGTTTCCGTTAGCCGCTAACGGAAACTGTCCAACATCTCGCCTTCGCATCTCATCCGCTGAGAAACAGGACCGCGCCTAGTGGAAGAAGTGGCGGGTGCCGGTGAGGTACATGGTGACGTCGGCCCGCTTGCAGGCGTCGATCACCTCTTCGTCGCGGATGGAGCCGCCGGGCTGGACGATCGCCCGGATCCCGGCCTCGATGAGGATCTGCGGGCCGTCGGCGAACGGGAAGAACGCGTCCGAGGCGGCCACCGCGCCGCGCGCCCGGTCGGCACCGGCCCGGCTGACCGCCAGACGAGCCGAGTCCACCCGGTTGACCTGTCCCATGCCGACGCCGACCGTGGCGCCGTCCCGGGCCAGCAGGATGGCGTTGCTCTTCACCGCGCGTACCGCCCGCCAGGCGAAGGCCAGGTCGGCCAGGGTCGCCTCGTCGGCCGGCTCGCCGGTGGCCAGCCGCCAGGTGGTCGGGTCGTCGCCCTCGGCGTCGATCGCGTCGCGCTGCTGCACCAGTACGCCGCCGGTGACCTGCCGCCACTCGGCCGGACGCGGCCGGAAATGGGGCGCGCGCAGCAACCGGATGTTCTTCTTGGCCTGGAGCGTCTCGACCGCACCGGCTTCGTAACCGGGTGCCACCACGACCTCGGTGAAGATCTCGGCGATCTGCCCGGCCAGTTCCACGGTGACCGGCCGGTTGACGGCGATGACCCCGCCGAAGGCGGAGACCGGGTCGCAGGCGTGCGCCTTGCGGTGCGCCTCCGCCACGTCCGCGCCGACCGCGATGCCGCACGGGTTGGCGTGCTTGATGATGGCCACCGCGGGCTGGTCGGCGAAGTCGTTGGCGGCCCGCCAGGCAGCGTCCGCGTCGACGTAGTTGTTGTAGGACATCTCCTTGCCGTGCAGCTGCTCGGCCTGGGCCAGCCCGGCCGGACCGGCCGGGTCGGTGTAGAGGGCGGCGGCCTGGTGCGGGTTCTCGCCGTAGCGCAGCACCGACTGCCGGCGCAACGCCAGGCCGGCGAAGTGCGGCCAGCCGTCAGCGGCCGGGGCGACCGACGCGGCGAACCACTCGGCGACAGCCACGTCGTACTCGGCGATGTCGGCAAAGGCACGGGCGGCCAGCGCCCGACGCTGCGCCAGGGTGAAGCCGCCGTCGTCGAGGGCGGCCAGCAGCATCGGGTACGCGCCCGGGTCGGTGACCACGGCCACCGAGGCGTGGTTCTTGGCGGCTGCCCGGACCATCGCCGGCCCGCCGATGTCGATCTGCTCGACGCACTCGTCCTGACCGGCACCGGAGGCGACGGTGTCCTGGAACGGGTACAGGTTGGACACCAGCAGGTCGATCCCGACGATGTGGTGCTCGTCGAGCTGAGCGGTGTGCGCGTCCTTGCGCAGGTCGGCGAGGAGCCCGCCGTGGATGGCCGGGTGCAGGGTCTTCACCCGCCCGTCGAGGATCTCCGGAAAGCCGGTCACCTGCTCCACCGGAGTCACCGGCACCCCGGCGGCGGCGATCGTCGAGGCGGTGCTGCCGGTGGAGACGATCTCCACACCGGCCGCGTGCAGCGCCGTGGCCAGTTCGGCCAGGCCGGTCTTGTCGTAGACGCTGACAAGTGCGCGCCGGATCGGACGCCGCCCGTCCTGGATGGAGTTCACTCCGACCGTGACCTTTCTTCCGATGATCGTCCAACCTTCACGAACCAGCCGGCCCACCTGCTCGACGAGCTGGGCCCGCTCCGCTTCCTTGATGCGTTCGGTGAGCGTGTCGACATCGTCGTCGTCGCGTACCGGCACCGCCACCTGCGCGACGATCGGGCCGGTGTCCATCCCGGCGTCGACGAAGAAGAGGGTCGCCCCGGTCACCTTCACCCCGTAGGCGAGGGCGTCGCGCGGGCCGTGGATGCCGGGGAACGCCGGCAACAGGGTGTTGTGCGTGTTGAGGTACCGGTCGCCGAAGGCGGCGAGGAAACGCGGACCGACAAGCTTCAGGAACCCGGCCGAGATGACCAGATCGGGTCGGTGCTCGGCGACCTGTGCGGTGAGCGCGGCGTCCCACTGGTCGCGGTCCGGATGGTCCTTGACCCGCTCGACGAAGGTCGGCACCCCGGCTGCGGCGGCCCGGTCCAGGCCCGCGATCCCGTCGCGGTCCGCTCCGACAGCGACCACCCGTGCCCCGTACGCCGGGTCGGCGGTCGCGTCCAGCAGAGCCTGAAGGTTGCTTCCGGAGCCGGAGACAAGGACGACGATACGGGCGGACTGGGTCACCGGCACACCCTATCCGGACCGCTGGCGGTGCCCATCCGCTGGGCAGCACGACGTCGCGCACCTGCCGGACTGGCCTGGACCGGGTACGCTGCCGGTCGCTTGGGACCGGCGCATGTCCGGCCCGCACCCGTCAGCGCACAACCGTGAGGAGCATGTAGTCATGCAGCCCGAATACCAGTCGCAGCCACCGCAGCCGGTCGACAACAACATGACAATGTCGATCGTCGCGATCTTCCTGTTCTGGCCGCTGGCCATCCCGGCGATCATCAACGCCTCGAAGGTCAACCCGCTGCTCCAGCAGGGTGACTACGCCGGCGCCCAGGCCGCGGCGGCCGAGTCGAAGAAGTGGTCCAAGTGGGCCCTGATCGTCGGTATCGCCTGGCTCGCGATCGTCCTGGTGTGCTGCCTGGGTGGCGGCCTGCTGGGCTCGATGAGCGGCAGCAACGCCAGCGGTTACTGAGCCTCGGATGCAGCCCGGTCACCCCGGTCAGGACCCGTACGGCCAGCAGCCGCCGTACGGGGACCCGACCACACCACCGCCGGCCAACCCGTACGCGCCACCGCCGGCCAACCCGTACGCGCCGCCACCGGCCAACCCGTACGCCCAGCCGACCGATCCGTACGGTCAGCAACCCCCAGCCGACCCGTACGGTCAGCAACCCCCGGCGCCGGGTCAGCCGGAGGCCCAGCCGCCGGCGTCGCCCGCGCCCTACGACCCGTACGCGCCGCCGGCCGCCGGGCAGCCCCCGGGCTACGGACAGCCCCCGGCGTACGGACAACCGGGCTACGGACAGCCGCCGGCGTACGGACAACCGGGGTACGGACAGCCCTACGGGGACCCGTACGCTCCGCAGCCCTACGGCGGCGCGCCGATGTACCCGAACGCGGGCTTCACCGGAGCGCAGGGCCAGCAGAACACCCTCGGCCTGGTCGCGATGATCCTCGGTATCGCGTCGATCCCGCTGAGCTGCTGCTACCTCGGAATCCCGCTCGGGCTGGCCGCGCTGGTGACCGGCTGGCTGGGCAAGCAGAAGGCCGACCAGGGACTGGCCGGCAACTCCGGCCAGGCGCTCGCCGGCCTGATCTGCGGCGGCGTGGGACTGCTGCTGGGTCTGCTCCAGATCGTGGTGGTGGCGCTCAACGTCGGCGGGTCGATGTACCCCTGACGTGTGCCCTGCCCGCCGCCAGGGGCGTTCCGGTACATCCGGGACGCCCCTGGCTCGTCCGGAGATCCGTCGGGGCGAGAAGCTCAGCTGGCGAGTCGGGCGAGCCATCGCGTGGCGGCGGCACCGAGCAGCGCGCCGCCGCCGGTGACCAGGAGTGCCGCGACGGCCACCTGCCAACCGACCGGCCCGACCTCCGCCAACCGGCCGGCGCCCAGCGGCCCGCCGGAGGCCGCCGCGGCCACACCCAGCAGCAGGCCGGCCACCGGCCCGGCAAGCGCCGCCGGTACGAGCAGCCGCCGCCAGGGCAGCGGTGCCCGCTCGGCGGCGGCCAGTCGGAGCAACCGGCGCGCCAGCAGCCCGCCGGTGGCCATCCCGACCAGGACGGGTAGCGCGAGGACGGTCGCCGCACCGAGCCCGTCGACCGGCCCGCCCGGCAGCCCGGCGAACAACGGCAGGGCCGGCAGCGCGCCGACGGAGACCTCGCTGGTGCGTACCGCCGTGTCGGTGCCGACCGCGAAGCCGGGGCCGAGCAGATAGCTGGCCGACCAGACGCTGACGTTCGGCGCGTACGCGAGGCTGACCATGGTGATGCCGGCCTGCCCGGCGACACCTGTGCGATAGGCACCGATCAGGTCGGCCGCGTCACCGCCACCGGTCGCCACGGCCAGTCCCGCCGCCGCGGCCCCCGCGCCGAGCAGCACCAGAGCGGCGACCACACCGGCCCGCACACCCTCGCGCAGCGGCGTCGGCACCTGCTCGGTGAGAACCTCCGCGACCCCTGTCGTCCGGGCGGCTCCCACGCCGGCCGCGAGCGTGCCGATCGCGACCAGGGTCAGCCCGGCCCGCACCGGCGACACGCCGAGCCCGCCGGTCCCCACCAGCATCGCGGCGAGCGCTCCCAGCAGTGCGTACGCGACACCGACCGCCGTCGCGACGGAGAGCGTACGGCCCGGCGACCGCCCGCCCCGCGCACCGACGGCTCGGCTGGCATGCACTCCGGCCCGGGTGAGCCGCCACACCGCCAGCGCGGTGACGGCCAGCGGAGCCAGGCCCAGCGGACCGGTGGCCGTGGCCAGGGGCACCCCGT
This sequence comes from Verrucosispora sp. CNZ293, assembly GCF_002754655.1. NCBI lineage: Bacteria > Bacillati > Actinomycetota > Actinomycetes > Micromonosporales > Micromonosporaceae > Micromonospora > Verrucosispora sp. CNZ293. The sequence goes on along the minus strand of NZ_PEFR01000001.1, from coordinate 5,704,626 downwards.
GCCCGAGCAGCCATCCCGCTGCCCCTGCCCGCGCGGCGTCGAGCAGGCTGCCGGTGCCCTCGCTGAGCTGGAACAGCCAGAGCGCCAGCGCCACCGGCAGCCAGGTGGTGACGGCCGCCCCGACGGCGGCGACAAGCGCGGCGACCGCGAGCGGCGGATGGCTGCGACCCGAGGGTCCCGCCCGCGCAGCGGGCACCCGACGCGGAGGGCCGGCCCGACCGGGTGGCCGGGCACCGGCTCCCCGGGCGTCGGTGGCCCGGCGAGGCTGGTCAGGGGTGACAAAGGACATCGGCTCTACTCTGGCATGCCGTGCCAGCGCCGGCTGCCCGACACCCGCCCATGGTCGACGCTCAGCGCGGCGGTCCGGACCAGTTCGCCTGATCAGGCGTGGACGGGCACCGGCTCCTCTAGCCTCGGCACAGGGGCCGTGACCGACGTCGCGGCAGCATGTGACAGTAAGGGGAGTCGTGAACGCTCCATATCCACCACCCCCGCCGCCGCCCGCCGGCCGGGACCGCACGACCCTCTGGGGCGTGCTGGGCATCGTGACAGGTGTCCTGTGCTGCGGCATCCTCGGCATCGTCTTCGGCTGGTTGTCGATCCGCGACGCGCGCCGGTACCGCCAGTCGCCGGTGCTGGGCTACGTGGCCATCGCGCTCGGCGTGGTGAACATCGTCGTCAGCCTGATCCTCCAGGCGACCGGAAACTACCCGTACTGGAACCGCTGAGGGGCCGACCGACAGGCCGGCCCCTCAGCGGGTGTTTCCGCTCAGCCAGCGGACATGATCTCGCGCATCAGGTTGGCCGTCTCGGTCGGCGTCTTGCCGACCTTCACACCGACCGCCTCCAGCGCCGCCTTCTTCGCGTCGGCGGTGCCCGCCGAGCCGGAGATGATCGCACCGGCGTGCCCCATGGTCTTGCCGGGCGGGGCGGTGAAACCGGCGATGTAGCCGACCACCGGCTTGCGCACGTTGGCCTTGATGAACTCGGCCGCCCGCTCCTCGGCGTCCCCACCGATCTCACCGATCATGACGATGGCGTCGGTGTCCGGGTCGGCCTCGAACGCGGCCAGCGCGTCGATGTGGGTCGTCCCGATGATCGGGTCACCGCCAATGCCGACACATGTCGAGAAGCCGATGTCCCGCAGCTCGTACATCATCTGGTAGGTCAGCGTGCCGCTCTTGCTGACCAGACCGATCCGGCCGCTGCCGGTGATGTCCGCCGGGATGATGCCGGCGTTCGAGGAGCCCGGCGAGGCGATGCCGGGGCAGTTCGGGCCGATGATCCGGGTCCGCTCGCCCTTGGCCACGTTGTACGCCCAGAAGGCGGCGGTGTCGTGCACCGGCACCCCCTCGGTGATCACCACGGCCAGCGGGATCTCGGCGTCGATCGCCTCGATGACCGCGCCCTTGGTGAACTGCGGCGGTACGAAGATGACAGTGACATCCGCGCCGGTGTCCTTCATCGCGTCCGCGACGCTGGCGAAGACCGGCAGTTCGGTGCCGTCGAAGTCGACGGTGGTGCCCGCCTTGCGCGGGTTGACACCGCCCACCACGTTCGTGCCGGCGGCGAGCATCCGGCGGGTGTGCTTGGAACCCTCGGAACCGGTCATCCCCTGAACGATGACCTTCGAGTCCTTGGTCAGCCAGATAGCCATGTGTCAGACCCCCGCAGCCGCCAGCTCGGCGGCCCGCTCGGCCGCGCCGTCCATGGTGTCGACCCGCTCGATCAACGGGTTGTTCGCGCCGTCGAGGATCGCCCGACCGGCTTCGGCGTTGTTGCCGTCGAGGCGGACGACGAGCGGCTTGGTGACCTGCTCGCCGCGCTGCTCCAGCAGTTCCAACGCCTGCACGATGCCGTTGGCGACCGCGTCGCAGGCGGTGATGCCGCCGAAGACGTTGACGAAGACGCTCTTGACCGACGGGTCGGAGAGCACGATCTCCAGACCGTTGGCCATGACCGCGGCGCTCGCGCCGCCGCCGATGTCGAGGAAGTTCGCCGGCTTGACGTTGCCGTGCCGCTCACCGGCGTAGGCGACCACGTCGAGGGTCGACATGACCAGGCCCGCACCGTTGCCGATGATCCCGACCTCGCCGTCGAGCTTGACGTAGTTGAGGTCCTTCTCCTTGGCCGCCTGCTCCAGGGGGTCCACCGTCGCCTGGTCGACGAGCGCCTCGTGGTCCGGGTGCCGGAAGCCGGCGTTCTCGTCGAGCGAGACCTTGGCGTCCAGCAGCAGCAGCTTGCCCTCGGCGGTCTTGGCCAGCGGGTTCACCTCGACCAGGGTGGCGTCCTCGGCGACGAACGCCTGCCACAGGCCGACCGCGACCTCGACGACCTGGTCGGCGACCTCGGCCGGGAAGTTGGCCGCGTCGACGATCTCCCGCGCCTTCGCCTCGTCCACGCCCTTGACGGCGTCGATGGGTGCCTTGACGACCTTTTCCGGGGTCTCGGCGGCGACCTGCTCGATGTCCATGCCGCCGGCGACACTGGCGATGCAGAGGAACGTACGGTTCGCCCGATCGAGCAGGTACGAGAAGTAGTACTCCTCGGCCACGTCCGCGGTCACGGTGATCATGACCTTGTGGACGGTGTGACCCTTGATGTCCATGCCGAGGATGTCGGTGGCGCGGGCCACCGTCTCCTCCGCGCCCTCGGCCAGCTTGACGCCGCCCGCCTTGCCTCGTCCGCCGACCTTCACCTGTGCCTTGACGACCACCCGGCCGCCGAGGCGTTCGGCGATCGCGCGGGCCTCCTCCGGGGTCGTGGCGACGCCGCCGGCGAGCACGGGAAGCCCGTGCCGCTCGAACAGGTCCCGCCCCTGGTACTCGTACAGGTCCACGATTGCGCGTCCCGTCCCGTCTCTGCGGCGCACCGTCGCGCCGCCACCAGCGTATGGAAAGAAAACAGTGCGATGCCCGACATCAGTTGAAGTTGACGCGGGCCGTCGAACCCTCGCCACCGCAACCACGCGCCGCAGCCGACCTGACGGTCCGGCCCGCAAGGGGAGGTCGGAAAGGGTTCATTGGGCGCAGCCTAGCGATGCCGGCACATCCGGCAACCGAGCGGGTGCGCGGTGTGCGGTAATGCACAACCCGGCTGACGGTGGGTCACCGACGGGGCACCGATCAGGGCAACGGGCCGGGCGACGTCACCCGTTCGAGCGATCTTGCCGGACGGAGGACGGTTCTCGGCGGTCCCGCGTAACCCCGCAGGAAGGGCATCGTTGAGTCAGGTGTCGGAGCGCTGGAAAGCGCAAGGACGGAAACGGCCGATGCCCTGTCGGTCGAGGGGTGGCGGCGGGGCATCGTGCATAGAGGGGCCGGACGTGTGAGGGGTGCGTCCGGCCCCTCCCCTGTGCTCAGGCACACCGGCTGGTGTGCTCAGGCCACCGGCTGGGCGACGTTGTCCCGGACCCACTCCACGATGGACGTGGTGGTCGCACCCGGCGTGAAGATCTTGGCAACGCCGAGCCGCTCCAGCTCCGGCAGGTCGGCCTCCGGGATGATGCCGCCACCGAAGACCACGATGTCCCGGGCGTCCCGCTCGTCGAGCAGCTCCAGGACCCGGCGGAACAACGTCATGTGCGCCCCGGAGAGCACCGAGAGACCGACGGCGTCGGCGTCCTCCTGGATCGCGGTCTCCACGATCTGCTCCGGGGTCTGGTGCAGGCCGGTGTAGATGACCTCCATGCCGGCGTCGCGCAGGGCGCGCGCCACCACCTTGGCACCACGGTCGTGGCCGTCCAGGCCCGGCTTGGCGACGACGACCCGAACACGAGAGCTCATCTGGGCATCCCTTTCACCGGCTCAGCGGCAATCACCTGAACGAACGGTAACCCGCCCGACCGGGGCCGGGGAACCGGGGCCGGCAGGACGAGCGGCAGACGACGTTCGGCGTCGGCGTCGGCACGGCATCCCCCGCCCCTCACGCAGGCACCACAATCACCTCACGCAGAGGTACGACCCGACACCCGGCGCGTCAAGCGGGACGACTCCGCCGAACGGTCACGGTGTGCGACGAACGGAGGATAACGAGGACACCCCACCACACCCCCGAGCCATGACAATCTCGGACGGAAACGGACAGAACGTTGCAAGCAATTCGGCGCTCCGGCTTGTGACAGGACTGACGGTTGGCTACCGTGTCCACGGTTGTCATCAGGTCTACGGACGGGTGACGACGCGAACAGCCGACGCACGGTCATCAGATCCGGACGACGGCTATCCGCATCGGAACCCCGACAACGGAGGGTGTGCGTGCGCCAGCGCCTGTCGTCTGAGCCCGATCGATATCGCGGCCGCCGCCGCGTACCCACCCCCCACGCAGCCGCTACGCCGCGGTTGTCACCACCGCCTTCGTCGGTGCCGGTGTGGTGGCACTTGGGGCCAACGCCATGCCGGACGCCAAGAGCGTCAGCCCGTCGGTGCTCGACGAGCTGAAGCAGGCGTCGATAAGCAACCAGGGCGCGGCCGAGCGGGCCGACGCCGCCGACCGGGCCTCCCGGGACAGCCGCAACGGCCCGGAGAGCGCCGAGGAGAACGGCGTCTGGCTGCTGCCCCTCCAGGGCTACGACTTCAACTCCCCCTACGGCATTCGCTGGGGCAAGCTGCACACCGGCGTCGACCTGGTGGCGCCGGAGGGCACGCCGTACGTCGCCATCCACGAGGGCACCGTCACCAAGGCCGGCTGGTTCGGCGGCTACGGGCACGCGGTGATCGTCCAGCACGCCGACGGCAGCGAGGCCATCTACGGCCACTCCTCCGCGCTCAACGTGCGCGAGGGGCAGCAGGTGAAGGCCGGAGACCAGCTCGGACTGGTCGGCAACACGGGCCACTCCTACGGCTCCCACCTGCACCTGGAGATCCATGTCAAGGGCGAGCCGCTCGACCCGGTGCCGTGGCTGCAGGAGCGCGGAGTGGACATCAAGCTACAAGTCGAAGCAATCTACAGCGAGGTAGCCGCGTCCTGACCGGCCGTGACGCCCGTTGACCGCCCGGATCGATCGATCCGGGCGGTTTCGCTTTCCGGGCCGGTGACGTAAGTGTCCCAGCTCACAGGCGAGAGTGTGACTGGCGACACAACAGGTGGTCGAGCCAGCATCGGGCAGTCGAGGACAGCCGCGCCCAGAGGTGGACAGCGGCACCGACCACCTCACCCGCCGCCCGCACCCCCGGTACCCGGCGCCGGGCGGACCGACACCAGGATTTCGAGGTCACGTACCACTCGAAACCAGTGAGGTCCGTACCCGTGCCTGACGACAACCCCACCACGACCCGCAGCATCCCCCACACCCCGGCCCGCCACCGGCGAACGCTGAGCCGGCGCTCTCGTCTCCTGGCGGTCGGTGCGGTCGCCCTGGTGGGGCTCGGCGTCGCCGGTGTCGTCATGACCGACCGCGACGACCAGCCGACCACCAGCCCGGTCGCCCTGGACACCCAGGACCGGGCCGCAGCCGCCGAGCGGGCCGACCGCTCGGCCCGGCAGCCTGCCACCCTGGGCAGCCCGTCGCCGAGCCCGACCACGAGCCCGACCGCGAGCGCCAGTCCCACCGGGAAGCCCAGCCCGAAGCCGAAACCCCGCCGGACCGCCACCGCCACGGCGAAGCCGAAGAAGAGCGCGAAGCCGAAGTCGTCCTGGGTCATCCCGATGGCCGGCGGGGCTATCACCTCCTGCTACGGGCCCCGCTGGGGCACCCTGCACGCCGGCATCGACTTCGCCATGCCCGCCGGCACCCCGGTGCGCGCCGCCTTCCGTGGCACCGTGACCAAGGCCGGCGACGCGGGCGACGGGTACGGCATCTCAGTGGTCATCGACCACGGCAACGGCTACCTGACCCACTACGCCCACCTGAGTACCGCCAGGGTGAGCGTGGGCGAGCAGGTAGGCACCGGGCAGACGATCGGCCTGGAGGGCTCCACGGGCGACTCCACCGGCCCGCATCTGCACTTCGAGGTGCACCAGGGCCAGATGTGGAACCAGATCGACCCCGCGCCGTTCCTGCGCGCCCGGGGCATCGACGTGGCCTGCTGACCTCCTGGGCCCTGGTCAGATCTTCTCGATCGGGGCGTGTCGCAGCACCAGCCACAGCGTCTGGTCGCCGAAGTCGATCTGCGCCCGGGCGCCCGGGCCGTGCCCCTCCACGGCCACCACCCGGCCGAGGCCGTACCGCTGGTGGTTCACCCGGTCCCCGGCGGACACCTTCGGCCCCTGCGGCAGCTCGCTGGCGGTGGCCAGCCGGCTGCCGTCCACCCCGAGCTTGCGGGCCAGCTGAACCGCCCGAGGCGTACCGCCGGCGAAGCCGCCACGCCCGCCGGGTGCCCGGTCCGCGCGGCCCCCCACGCCGCCGCCACCGCCGCCCCACGAGGTGTACGAGCCTTCGGTCCGCTCCCAGCGGACCAGCTCGGGCGGTAGCTCCTCGACGAAGCGGGACGGCGGGTTGTAGGACGGCTGGCCCCACGCCGACCGGGTCACCGCCCGGGAGAGGTAGAGCCGCTGCCGGGCCCGGGTGATGCCGACGTACGCGAGCCGACGCTCCTCCTCCAACTCCCGGGTGTCCCCGAGCGAGCGCAGGTGCGGGAAGACGCCGTCCTCCAGGCCGGTCAGGAACACCACGGGGAACTCCAGGCCCTTGGCGGTGTGCAGGGTCATCAGGGTGACCACGCCCTGATGCTCGGGATCGTCGGTGGGCACCTGGTCGGCGTCGGCGACGAGGGCGACCTGTTCCAGGAAGCCGGCCAGGGTGGCCCGTTCCCCCTCCGCGCCGGTCGCCTCGATCCGCTCGGTGTACTCGCGGGCGACGCTCACCAACTCCTGGAGGTTGTCGACCCGGCCCGCGTCCTGCGGGTCGAGGCTCTCCTCCAGCTCGGTCAGGTAGCCCGAGCGGGTCAGCACCGCCTCCAGGACCTCTTCCGGGGTACCGTCGACGGCCAGCTCGCGGGCCGCGTCGAGCAGTGCCACGAAGTCGGCGATGCCGTTCGCCGCCCGGGTCGAGATGCCGGGCGCGTCTCCGGCCCGGCGCAACGCCGCGCCGAAGGAGATCCGGTCCCGACTGGCCAGCGCCTCCACACATGCCTCGGCGCGGTCGCCGATCCCCCGACGCGGGGTGTTGAGGATCCGACGCAGGCTGACCGTGTCGTCGTCGTTGACCACCGAACGCAGGTAGGCCAGTGCGTCCCGGACCTCCTTGCGCTCGTAGAAGCGCACCCCGCCGACGACCTTGTACGGCAGGCCGAGGCGGATGAACACCTCCTCGAAGACCCGGGACTGCGCGTTGGTGCGGTAGAAGACCGCCACGTCGCCCGGCCGGGTCTCCCCGTCGTCGACCAACCTGTCGATCTCCCGGGCCACCCAGTCCGCCTCGGCGTGCTCGGTGTCGGCGACGTACGCGACGATCGGTTCACCCGCACCGGCGTCGCTCCACAACCGCTTCGGCTTGCGGGACGTGTTGCGGTCGATCACCGCGTTCGCCGCGTTCAGGATGGTCTGGGTGGAACGGTAGTTCTGCTCCAGCAGGATGGTGCGGGCGTCGGTGAAGTCGCGCTCGAACTCCAGGATGTTGCGGATCGTCGCGCCCCGGAAGGCGTAGATCGACTGGTCCGCGTCGCCGACCACGCACAGCTCCGCCGGGGCGAGACCCTCCGTGCCGGAGACCAGCTCCTTGATCAGGACGTACTGCGCGTGGTTGGTGTCCTGGTACTCGTCGACGAGCACGTGCCGGAAACGGCGGCGGTAGCTCTCCGCGACGTGCGGATGCGACTGGAGCAGGTGCACCGTCGTCATGATCAGGTCGTCGAAGTCGAGCGCATGTGCCTCACGCAGCCGCCGCTGATAGAGGGCGTACGCCTCGGCGAGGGCCCGTTCGTTTGGCCCACTGGCCCGCGCGGCGAACATCTCCGGGTCGACCAGCTCGTTCTTCAGGTTGGACACCTGGGCGGCGAGGCCGCGCGCCGGATAGCGCTTCGGATCCAGGTCGAGCTCGCGGGCGACGAGCTGCATCAGCCGGCGTGAGTCGTCCGCGTCGTAGATCGAGAAGGTGGACTTCAGACCGGCCTGCTCGTGCTCGGCCCGCAGGATCCGCACACAGGCGGAGTGGAACGTGGAGACCCACATCAGCCGGGCCCGGGGGCCGACCAGGGCGGTGACCCGGTCCTTCATCTCACCGGCGGCCTTGTTGGTGAAGGTGATCGCGATGATCTCGCCGGGATGCACATCCCGCGCGGCGAGCAGGTAGGCGATCCGGTGGGTCAGCACCCGGGTCTTGCCGGAGCCGGCACCGGCCACGATCAGCAGCGGCGAGCCCGCGTGGGTGACCGCGTCCCGTTGCGGGCCGTTGAGTCCCTCCACCAGCTGCGCCGGATCGAGGCGGCCGGGCACCGGCCGATGGGGCGGCAGCGCCCGGGCAGGCTCGGGCTCGGGCGGGGACGCGGGGATGTCGAAGAGAGGATGCATCGCACGGCGAGTCTATGCCGCCGCCCGGACATCCCCCGCTGACGGCACCGCCCGATGCCGTGACCACGCAGCACCGTCGGGAGGGCGGTTCTTCCCGACAGGTGAGCGGACGACGGCTTTCTTCGGCGTTTCCTTGCGCGCCGGCCCGGTGCGGCGGCATACTCGACGGCGTGTTCGACACGCGCTTCTACTTTTACTACGGCTCCGGGAGTCCGGCAGCCGTAGGTCGCGCCTGATCGATCAGACCTACGAAAAGCCCCGGGCTCTCGAAGCCCGGGGCTTTTCGCGTCCCGGGATCCGGGCACCGGGCACCACACCGCGAGAGGTACCCGAAGATGACAGACGTGATGGAGCAGAACGGCGGCGCGAACGGGTCCGGCGCGATCTCGAACGGGGCCGGTTCCACAGGTCCAGCGGGGAGCGTCCCGGCCACCGGCACCACCGAGCCGGACGCCGCCAGCCGGATCGCCGAGATCCGGGTACGGATCGACGAGATCGACAGCTCACTCATCGAGTTGTGGCAGGAGCGGGCAGCGCTCTCCCGAGACGTCGGTGCGACCCGGATGGCCTCGGGCGGCACCCGGCTCGTCCTCTCCCGCGAGCAGGAGATCCTGGAGCGGTTCCGGGCCGCCCTCGGCGCGGACGGCACCCAACTCGCCCTGCTGCTCCTCCGAGCCGGCCGCGGCCCCCTCTGATCCGTCCGGGTGCGGGTGTGGACCGGGGCGCCGGCTGCTGGTGACGGCCGACGCCCCGATCACTGAGGAGGCACTACCTTCACCGCCGCTCCCGCTGCGGATGGACGGAAGCCGGCGGCGTCTGTGGGGCTACTCCGACGCGTGCACCACGTCGCGTACCTCGGCGAAGTGGCAGGCGCTCGGGTGGCCCGACTTGTCCCGGACCTCAAGCGTCGGCTGCTGCTCGGCGCAGATGTCCTGGGCCTTCCAGCACCGGGTACGGAACCGACAGCCGGACGGCGGGTTGGCCGGCGACGGCACGTCACCGGTCAGCACGATCTGATCCCGGAGCCCGCGCAGCTTCGGATCCGGCACCGGCACCGCGGACAGCAGCGCCTGCGTGTACGGGTGGGTCGGCTTGTCGTAGATCTCGTCCTCGGTGCCGATCTCGATGATCTTCCCGAGGTACATGACCGCGACCCGGTCGGCGATGTGCCGGACCACCGACAGGTCGTGGGCGATGAAGATGTACGACAGCCCGAGTTCCGCCTGGAGCTTCTCCAACAGGTTGATCACCTGGGCCTGGATGGAGACGTCGAGCGCGGAGACCGGCTCGTCACACAGGATGATCTCCGGGTTGAGCGCCAGCGCCCGGGCGATGCCGATGCGCTGCCGCTGGCCGCCGGAGAACTGGTGCGGGTACCGGGTGATGTGATCCGGGTTGAGACCGACCAGATCCAGCAGTTCCTGCACCTTGGCCCGCCGCTTGCCCTTCGGCACCACGTCCGGGTGCACCTCGAACGGCTCGCCGATGATGTCACCGACCGTCATCCGCGGGTTCAGCGAGGTGTACGGGTCCTGCATCACCAGCTGGATGTTGCGCCGCCCCCGACGGCGCTCCTCGGCGCCGACCTTCGACATGTTCTTGCCCTGCACGAACAGGTCGCCGGAGGTCGGCGTCTCCAGCCCGACGAGCATCCGGGCCAGCGTCGACTTGCCGCAGCCGGACTCGCCGACGATGCCGAGCGTCTCGCCCCGCCGCAGCTGCAGGTTGACCCCGTCGACCGCCTGGACCGCACCGTACTGCTTCTTGAAGACGATGCCCCGGGTCAGCGGGAAGTGCTTGACCAGGTCGCGGGTTTCCAGCACCACATCACTCATCGCCCTTGACCTCCTTCCAGAAGTGGCAGGCAGCCGTCCGGCTCGGCGACACCTGGTACAGCGGTGGCGCCGGATCCTGCCGACAGACCTCCTGTGCGTACCGGCACCGGGGGTTGAAGGCGCAGCCCGGTGGGATGTTCGTCAGCATCGGCGGCAGGCCCTTGATGGCGCTGAGCTCGTGACCCTTGAGGTCCAGGCGCGGGATCGACTCCAGCAGACCCTTCGTGTACGGGTGGGCGGGGCTGGCGTAGATGTCGTTCACGCCGGCTTCCTCGATGACCCGGCCGGCGTACATGACCGAGATCTGGTCCGCCACGTCGGCCACCACACCCATGTCGTGGGTGATCAGCACCAGGCCCATGTTCCGTTCCCGCTGCAACTCGGCGAGCAGCGCCATGATCTGCGCCTGCACAGTCACGTCCAGCGCGGTGGTCGGCTCATCCGCGATCAGCACCTCGGGGTCGAGCGCCAGCGCCATGGCGATCATGACGCGCTGCCGCATACCGCCCGAGAACTGGTGCGGGTAGTCGTTCACCCGCTGCTTGGCCGCCGGGATCTTCACCAGGTCCAACAGCTCGACGGCACGGGCCTTGGCGTCCTGCCGGGACATGCCCCGGTGCTTGCGGAACAGCTCGGCGAGCTGGAACCCGACGGTGAAGACCGGGTTCAACGCGGAGAGCGCGTCCTGGAAGATCATCGCGATCCGGTTGGCGCGCACCTTGCGGCGCTCCGACTCCGGCAGCTTGAGCAGGTCGACACCCCGGTAGAGGATCTCGCCGCCGGTGATGAAGCCGGGCGGGGTGTCCAGGATGCCCATGATCGCCTGAGCGGTCACGCTCTTGCCGCAGCCGGACTCACCGAGGATCGCCCGGGTCTCGCCGGCCCGCAGGTCGAAGCTCACGCCGTTGACGGCGTGGGCGATGCCGTTGCGGGTACGGAACTCCACATGCAGGTCCTTGACCTGCAGCGGCAGCGCGTCGGGGTCGACACCCGCCAGCGCATCGATCTTGACGTTCACATCAGTGCTCATACCGGCACTCCGCTCGCTCCGTGCCCTCGTGAGGCACCGTCGCCCTGGGCTGATGACTCGCTCGCTGAGACTCGCTCATCGGACTCACCGGAACTTCGGGTCGAGGGCGTCACGCAGGGCGTCACCCATCAGGATGAAGGACAGCACCGTGCCGACCAACAGACCGCAGGGGAAGAGCAGCAGCCACGGGTCGTCCAGGAAGTAGACCTGGTGAGTGCTGATCATGATGCCCCAGGACTGCGCCGGCTGCTGGAGCCCGACACCGAGGAAGGTCAACGTGGCCTCGGCTGCGACGAACGAGCCGAGCACGATGGTGGCGTACACGAGCATCGGGGCGATCGCGTTCGGCAGGATGTGCCGGAACATCAACCGGGAGTTGCGGGCGCCGACCGCCTTCGCGGCGTGCACGTAGTCCAGGTCCTTCGACGAGATGACGCTGCCCCGGATGATCCGGGCGATCGTCGGCCAGGCCAGCAGGAACAGCACCGCGGTGATGGTCCAGATGTTCTGCCGCTTGATCACGGTGAGGAAGACGATCGCGCCGAGCAGGAACGGCAGCGAGAAGAAGATGTCCATCACCCGGGAGATGACCGCGTCGACCCAACCGCCGTAGTAGCCGGCGAGCAGGCCGAGCACCCCACCGAACAGCACGATGCCGCTGGTCGCCATCACCGCGATCACCATCGACGGGCGGGCGCCGTAGATCGCGTGCGCGTAATAGTCACAGCCCAGCACGTCGAAGCCGAAGGGGTGCTCCCCGCTCGGCGAGACCCGGGACCGGTCGGTGCTGCACGCCCGCGGGTCCTGGCTGGTCCAGAGCTTCGGGAAGGCCGCCATCGAACCGACCGCGAGGATGTACAGAAGGGCGATCACGAAGACCGGGTCGCGCAGCAGCTGCCGCCGGGCGTCCGCCCACAGGCTCGCGCTGCGCTCCTTGCCGCCCGGCGCGTCAGTCGTGGGGCCGTCACCGGCCACCGGCGCACCGCCGACGGCGGCGCCCGCGCTCGTCAGGTCACTCATGTCCACACCTCGTTTCGCTCCACCCGGCCACCAGGAACGGTGGGAAGACAAGCGTCCGCCACCGTGGTTCGGTCACTCATAGCGGATCCTCGGGTCGAGCACGGCGTACAGCAGGTCGACAAGCAGGTTGGCGACAAGCACGACAAGCACCAGCATGGTCACCACGCCGACCACCACCGAGGACTCACCGGTACGCGCCGACAACGTCACCAGTCGGCCGATGCCCGGCACGTTGAAGATGGTCTCGGTGACGACCGCGCCGGCCATCGCGGCGCCGATGTCGACACCGAGGAAGGTGATCACGGGGATCAGCGAGTTGCGGAGCGTGTGCACGCCGATGACGCGCTTGTTGGTCAGACCCTTGGCCTTGGCCGTACGGACGTAGTCCGCCCGGATGTTCTCCATGATGCTGGTCCGGGTCAGCCGGGCGGTGGTGGCGAGCGAGACCGCGCCGAGCACCATCCCCGGAATCACGAGACTGGCCAGCGGATAGTCGGGCTTGAATCCAGGCGTGAAGACGCCGACGGAGATCAGGTCGGGAATCCAGTCCTGGCCCCGCAGCACGTTGCCGAACTTGACCCCGACGAACTCCCGGACCACCAGGCCCAGCACGAAGATCGGCACCGAGATGACGAAGACCGTGCTGATCTTCACCATGTAGTCGGTGAAGCTGCCGCCCCGAAGACCGGCGAGCACCCCCGCCGCGATACCGACGACCGCCTCGAACACGATCGCGATGACCAGCAGCTTCAAGGTGAACGGAATGGCATCGGCGACCAGTTCGGTGACCTCCCGCTGGCGCAGGTTGATGCCGAAGTCGAAGTGGAAGAAGATGTTCTGCAAGCGGTCCAGGAAGAGCCCGAAGCAAGGGTTGCCCCGCTGGTCGAGACACGGGTCGGCGTAACCGAGCCGCTCGGTGATCGCCTGAAGCAGCGCAGGGTCCGGCGTCCGGTCCCCGAACAGCGCCCGGACCGGGTTCCCGCTGAACTGGATCGCCAGCGAGGTCATGTAGTGCAGGAGGAACATGGTGCCCAGCACGGTGGGGATGAACTGGAGCAACCGTCGAATGACGTAGCGCCCCATGACGGGGTCTCCTCTCGGCGCTGACGTGGCGGCAACGATCACCCTGTTGGGGTCACCGTTGCCGCCACGTCGTATTACGGCAGGATCAGGAGTCTGAAGCTCAGTTCTGCTTCAGCGAAATCGCACCGTAGTCGGCGTCCGAGACGGCGTTCCAGACGAACTGGTCGACGTTCTCGCTGTAGACCGCGCCAACCTTGTTGAACCACATCGGGATGACCGGCAGGTCCTCGCCGAGGATGTCCTCCGCCTTCTGGTAGGACGGGATCGCGGTCTGGATCGAGTCGGCCGAGTCACCCTCCTTCATCAGAGCGTCGAAGGCCTCGTTCGTGTAGCCCGAGTTGTTGCTGCCGGCACCGGTGCCGTACAGCGGGTAGAGGAAGGTCTCCATGAACGGGTAGTCCGGACCCCAGCCGAGGCGGAACCCACCGGTGAACTTCTTCTGGTCAGCGGTCTCGAGGTACTCGGCGAACTGCAGGTTGACCTTGAGCTCGTAGTCGATGCCCAGGGCCTCCTTGATCTGGTCACCAACCGCCTGCAGCCACAGGTCGTGGCCGGCACCGGCGTTGGCCCACAGGATCAGCTTCTCACCGGCCGGCCAGCCGCCAGCCTCGGCGAGCAGCTGCTTGGCCTTCTCGACGTCCTTGGCGCAGTACTTGCAGACGCCCTCACGTGCACCCTCGAAGCTCGGGGCCACGTAACCGGTCGCCGGGGTGAACCGACCGTCGAAGACCGCGTCGATGATCGACTGGCGGTCGATCGACAGCGACAGCGCCTGGCGGATCCGCTTGTCCTTGAAGGCGTCCTGGTACAGCGGCATGCCGACGTAGGTGAAGCTGTCACCGGGCGCCTCGTACATCCGGTCGCCGTACTGCGCCTTGGCCTCCTTGTAGCGAGCCGGGGGCAGGGTGTAGAGCACGTCCAGCTCGCCCGCCTGGAAGGCGGCGTAGCCGGCGTCGATGTCGGCGAAGATCCGGTACTCGATGCGGTCCGGCTTGCCCGGCTCGCCCTTCCAGGTGTCGCTGCGGACCAGGTTGATGGCGACGTTGTGCTGCCAGCTACCGTCGATCTTGTAGGGGCCGTTGCCGATCGGCGTCTCGTTGCACTTCGCGATGTCGTCGACGCACGCCTGGGCCATCGGGAAGAAGCCCGGGTAGCCGATCGTGGTCGGGAAACCGGAGAACGGCGCGTCAAGCTCGACGGTGAAGGTCAGGTCGTCGACCTTCTTGAGACCCGACATGGTCTCGGCGGTCGGCGCCGGAGCCTTCTTCGGGCCCTCGCCGTCCGGGTCGGCCGGTGCCACGTCCGCCTTACCGGCGATCCGCTTCATGAAGTAGCCGTTGTTCTGGGCGTTCGGCCCGTAAGCGGCGTAGTTCCACGACCGGAGGAACGCATCGGCGTTGACCGGCTCACCGTTGTCGAAGGTGTAACCGCTCTTGAGCTTGATCGTCCAGAGCTTCTGGTCGGTCGACTCGACCGACTCGGCCAGGTCCATCTCGACCGCGGAGGTCTCGGCGTTGTACTTGACCAGACCGCGATAGAGCTGACGGATCACGTACAACGACGGCTCGTCGTCGCCGCCGGACGGGGTCAGGAACGCCGGCTCGGCGTTGTAGACCCGCAGCGTGCCGCCGGACTCGCCGGCCGACTCGTTGTCGTCGCCACCGCCGCTACAAGCGGTGGCCAACATGGCGGTGGCGGTCGCCGCGACCGCCACCTTCAGGAATTTCCCGCGCATGGGAGTGCCTCCTCAGGGCGCTCGGCTCACGAGGGGGTTGTGAGGTGCCTGCAACTGTGACACTCGATGCGCCCAGGCGGGAAGGCGTGTTATCAAGCCGATACCCGCCCGGGACGGGGCCGACATCGACCCGGAGGCGCCGCTCCGACGCGCCGAAGGCATGGTATGAGCTGCTGGTCAACCAGATTTCCGCGCTCAACCGACCACCGCGTGACGGGGCGTCGACGACTCCGCGAACCTCCGGAGTAGCGACGTGAACCCCACCACTTCTGAGCAATGCTACCCGAAAGTATGAGTCTGATTCCAGACCAGCGGCCGATCGTCGCGGCCGGGGATAGGAGCCTGCTACCGGAGACGGTCCGACCCCGGATCCTCAGAGTGGGATCCGGGGTCGGACAGCCAGCGCTACGGCGCGGTGATCAGGCCATGAAGTGGACCCGGCGACGACGCAGCACCAGTACGGTGACCGCGCCCGCGATCAGCAGCACCAGCCCGGCGGCGATCGCGGTGACGATCGGCGCGCCGGTCAGCGGCAGACCACCGTCATTCGAGGCCGGCGAGGTGGACGGGGCGGGGCTCGACGGCGACTCCTCGGGAGTGCTCGGCGACGGCTCCGGCGACGGGGACTCCGTCGGGGTGGACGGGGTCGGCTCCGGCGTCGTCGGCTCCGGCTGGGGGCTGCTCGGCTGCGGCGATGGCGCCTCGGTGAAGGTGGCAGCCGCCGTGGCGGTCACCGTGGCACCGGTGCTGCCGCCCAGGATCAGCTTCTGCGCCGCCTTGCGCCCGGTGTAGAGGAAGACCCGACCGAAGGAGACCGAGTCGGCGGCGGACGCGGTCACACGGACCTCGCCGGCACCCTCCGCGGTCAGCCAGAACTGACCCCCGTTGCTCGTGGTCGCCACCGGCGCACCTTCGGCGTCGACAGCGGTCCCGCCGGTGACCACAAGCGTGATCTCCCCCGCCGGGCCCTTCACGGTGAACGGACCGGCCTTCTCGCCGACCGTCGCGGTGGCCGTGGTCGGATCGATGCTCAGCTCGGCCCTCGGCTCGGGCTGGTCGGTGGCGTTCCCGACCAGGTAGTCGTGGACCTTCTTGATCACGTCGTACTTCGGCTTGCCGATCAGGCCACGTCCGGCGGCCCAGTCACCGAGAACGATGCCGTCGCTGAAGTGCCACACGGCGGTCTGCGTGCCGAAGTAGAGCAGATTGCGGCTCTCCTGCTCGTTGGTGCCGGCGGGCACGGTGGCACCGGCGGCGGACAGCAACGCGGCCGGGTCGGCGTTGGGGTGACCGTGGGTGAGCACCCACTGGACCTTCGCGAGGTTCTTCACCTGGGACTCGTCCCAGGTGCCCTCCTGGTAGGTGCCGTCGATGGCGACGTTCGTGTGGTAGTCGATGCAGAAGGCCGGGACGCGCTTACCGTTGATCTCGATGGCCAGCGCGGAGGTGCGCTTGACCTTGCCGTCGAGCAGTAGCTTGACGCTGCTGCCGGATACCGCCTTCGCCACGCCGGTGGCCGGGTCCTCGGCAGCGGCCGGTGCGGCGGCGGCGAGTGCCAGCGCGCCGCCGGTGACGGCTGCGAGCGCGATCCGCGCCCAACGCCGTCCTCGTTGGTTGATCATGAGTTACGTGCACCTCTCGGGCAGGGAGTGACCCGCGTACGCGCGGGCGGCCGGAGTCGCCGTTCCCGCGGGATGAGCGGCATCCGCACGCAGGGAAGGCGAGGGGCATTATCAACCGCCCCTTGATCACATGTCACGCCCTGGGGCCAGATTGGCCACTTATGCCGGAAAGATCGGTTATACCAGGCGCCGGTCCGCCGCCCAGCGGGACAACTCGTACCTGTTGGACATCTGGAGCTTGCGCAGCACGTTCGAGACGTGGGTCTCGACCGTCTTGATCGAGATGTACAGCTCCCGGGCGATCTCCTTGTACGCGTACCCCCGGGCCAGCAGCCGCAGCACCTCGCGTTCCCGGTTGGTCAGCTGGTCCAGCTCCGGATCGGCGACCGGCGCGTCCGGACGCGCGGCGAAGGCGTCCAGCACGAAGCCGGCCAGGCGCGGGCTGAACACCGCGTCGCCGTCGGCCACCCGCCGGATCGCCGCGGCCAGTTCGTCCGGCGAGATGGTCTTCGTGACATAGCCTCGGGCACCGGCCCGGATCAGTCCGATCACGTCCTCGGCCGCGTCGGAGACGCTGAGCGCCAGGAATCGCACCTGGGGATGGCTGCGCCGCATCGCCTCCAGCACGGCCCGGCCACCGCCGTCGGGCATGTGCACGTCGAGCAGGACCACGTCCGGAGCGGTGGCCGCGATCCGGCTGACCGCCTCGGTCACCGTGCTCGCCTCGCCCACCACCTCGACGTGCGCGCCGAGTTCGGCGCGTACCCCCGCGCGGAACATGGCGTGATCGTCGACCAGGAACACCCGCAGCCGCCCGGGCGCGGTGCCTTCCGGTTCGACGGCTGGCGTCGACTGCTCGGCCATCATCTGTCCCTCTCCGCCGTGGCCGAGTCCCGGGAGATCGGCAGGATCAACCGGACCTCGGTCCCTTCTCCTGGCCGGGAGCGGATCTCCGCCCGGCCACCGTGCCGCTTCATCCGCCCGACGATCGAGCCTCGGACACCGTGCCGATGGTCCTCCACCGTATCCGGGTCGAACCCGACACCCCGATCCCGTACGAAGACACTTACCTGTTCGGGCTCGACCTCCGCGTAGAGCGAGACGGTCTGCACGCCGGCGTGCCGCGCGGCGTTCACGAGCGCCTCGCGTGCGGCGGCCACAAGCGCGCCGACCCGCTCGTCGGTTTCCCGGTCGCCCACCACGACCGCCTCCACGGTGATCGCGAAGGTGTCCTCCACCTCGGCCGCCGCCTGCTCCAGCGCGGCGGCGAGGCGCTCGGTGGGTGACGCGGTGGGCTTGTACAGCCAGTTGCGCAGCGAGCGCTCCTGCCCCCGGGCGAGCCGTTGCACGGTCTTCACGTCACTGGCGTTGCGTTGGATCAACGCGAGGGTGTGCAGCACCTGGTCGTGCACCATCGCCGCCAACTCGGCCCGCTCCTGCTCGCGGATGCGACCCTCACGCTCCGAGCGCAGTTGGTTCCAGGTACGCCAGAGCACCGGCGCGGCAACCACCCCGACACCGGCCAACCCGACCAGCGCGAAGATCACCCCGTTGATCACCGCGTCGAGGTTCTGCGCCGGGGAGTAGACCGCGGCCACCCCGATGATGCCGACCGCGACCAGCACCCCACCGCCGACGAAGCGGAGCACGAACGCCCGCCGGTCGCTCTCCTCTATCACCGCGCCGAGCCAGGGCACCGGCATCGACTCGCCCCACTGCCGCCGCCGCTCGGGCGCGGACTGGTGCCAGATCACCCCGGCGCCGACCGCGATGATGGCGACCAACCAGCCCGCGGTGCCGGCCGCGCCGATCGAATCGAAGACCATCACCTGGATCAGCAGCACACCGAGCCCGATGGCCACGAACGGCAGCAGTTGGCCGACGTCGCGACGCGGCGGTACGGCGGTGTCCCCTGGCCGCAGCGGCACGACAGCCCAGAACGCCGCGTAGAGCAGCAGGCCCAGGCCGCTCAGCCCGAGCAGCACCATGAAGGCGATCCGGACCCGGACCACCGGAACGCCGAGGTGCTCGGCGATGCCGGCGGCCACCCCGGCGCCCATCCGGTGCTCCGGGGCGCGGTAGAGGCGGGGTGGTTGACTGCTGCTGCTGATCGCGAGCTCCCTGGTCAGGACCGGTCGAGCCGGCTGAGAGGCGAGAAATCCGGCGCTGGTCCGATCGTCACACGCGGCGCGGCCACCCGACCACGGGGACGCCCCCGACATTCGGGCGGGCCGGATCTCAGGGTGGGGTCAGGGTCGCTGCCGGAGGACGCTGGGGCGTCGGGCGCAGCAGGATCGAGGGCATGACCGACGACGCTGCCCAGCCGTACCGGCCGGGACCGACCGAACCGGAGTCGACGCCTCCGGCGGCCACCCGGCCGGCCGTACCCGAATCGTCCGGTGCCGAGGCGGACGACCTGGCCGCGCCGGAGGGTGGGCGGACGCCCACCGGCGGCGCGGCCTGGGACGAGACGCCGCCACCCGTCGCCGCCGCGGCACCGCCCGCCGGCGGGCGGGCGTGGGAGGGCACCACCGCGCCACCATCCGCCGGGCCGGGGGGCCGGGCGGACCAGGTGGACCGGGCTGGCCGGGCGGGTACGGCGGAGCGGGCGGGCCGGACCAGCACGGTGGAACGGGCGGGCCGGGGTGGCCGGGCGGGCCGCCGCCGGGGGGCGGCCCGGGCGGGCCCTTCGGCGGCGCCGGCTTCACCTCCCGGTACGGGCTGGTCCGGCCCCGGGAGGGCCGTTACCTGGCCGGCGTCTGTGCTGCTGTCGGTCGGGCCACCAACACCGACCCCGTGCTCTGGCGGGTGCTGCTGGCGGTCCTGGGCTTCTTCGGCGGCGTCGGAATCCTGGTCTACGTCGCCGCGTGGTTGATCATCCCCGGCGAGGGTGACAGCGCTTCGCCCATCGAGTCCATGCTGGGCCGGGGGCGTTCCAGCATGTCCCCGGTCACTGTGATCATCCTCGGCGTCGTGGTCGCGGTGGGCTTCGGGTTCGTCGTCACCGACGCCTTCCGCGCGGTACTGCTCGGCGCGGCCATCCTGGTCGGCGGCGCGCTGATGCTCAACCGTCAGCAGCGCGAGTCCCGTCCCGAGTCGACGGGGACCGGGCCGGGTGTGGGTGTCCCCGCGAGCCCACCCCCGCCACCGGGTCCGGTGCCACCCGTCAGTTACCCCGGGCCGACCGCCTACCCGGCGGCCTATCCGCAGTTCGGCCGGACCGCGACCGTCGCGTTCCCAGCACCCGGCCCCACCTCCGGCGTCCCCTCGGCACCGCCCGTGCCGTCGACGCCCGGCGGGCCTGAGGAGCCGACCATGCAGTTGCCGCCGGCACCACCGTGGCCGACGAGCGCCACCGCGTCCGGCCCGCCGGTCACCCCACCGACCTACCGTCCCCCGTTCGCCCCGCACGGCCCCTATGCCGGGCCGCCGAAGGTGGCGCCGCCACCACCGCCCAGGTCGAAGCCGCCCCGCAAGCCCCGGGAACGGTCGGCCCTGGGTGCGGTGACCTTCTCGCTGATCTTCGTCGCGCTGGGCCTGGTGGGCGTTCTCGACCTGCTGGACGTCTTCGGGATCGGCGCGTCGGCCTACTTCGCCGCGGCACTCGCGGTGATCGGCCTCGGCCTGCTGGTGGGCACCTGGTTCGGGCGGGCCCGCTGGCTGATCGCGCTCGGTCTGGTCACCGCCGCCGCCCTGGCCGTGGTCACAGTCGTGGAGTCCTACGACCGGGTACGCGGAGTGGACGGCGCGGTCACCTGGGCGCCAGCCAGTCACCGCGAGCTCGCCGTCCGGTACGAACAGAGTTTCGGTGACGCGGTGCTCGACCTGCGGGCTATCGACTTCAGCCAGCAGGAGACGGAGGTCACCGTCGCCATCAACTTCGGCGAAGCCACTGTGGTGCTGCCGCCGAACGTGGACGTCACGGCGGTGGCGCAGGTGACCGCCGGTGAGGCGAACGTCCTCGGCCAGCGGACGCAGGGCATGGACAACCGGCTCGCGGACATCGTCGACCTCGGCCCGGACGGCGCCGGCGGCGGAAAGCTGCGCCTGAACCTGCACGTCAACGCCGGACAGATGGAGGTGACCAGGTGAGGGCCCACCGCACCGACCTGGTGTCGTTCGCCTTCGGGCTGCTCTTCCTCGCACTCGCCGCCTGGTGGCTGCTCGCCCAGGTGCTCGGTCTCGTGCTGCCGCCTGTCGGCTGGTTCCTGGCCGGTGGGCTGATCCTGGTCGGCGGGCTCGGCCTGGTCGGTGCGCTGCGCTCCGGCCGGCACAACGATCGGCCGGCACCGGCCGACTCCCCTGACGACTCCGGCCGGGACACCTCGGCGGCGGGCGCCGACGCCTCGGCACCGGATGCCGGGGACACCGCCGTCGACCCGCTTGCCGACCCGGCGGAACCGGAAACCCCGACCCCGGCCAGCCCGGCGGCACCAGCCACCGGCGAGCCGCCGGAGGACCGTACGCTCGATCTGTTCGGCGGGGACGACACGCCACCGTCCGGACGGTCGGGGCGCGACGCCTGACCGTGCGGTAGCTGTCGCTCGCCGCCTATGCTGGCCGGTGTGCTCCCGCCAGCGCCGGCCGGCCCGCGCCGCAGGGCACCCCGCGCGGGTCGCCGGCTCGCGCGGGCCGTCCGTGGTCGGGCCGACCGCGCCGGCGGTGACCCTCGCGTCAGTCGCCTCTACCCGTCAGGAGCCCGTTCGAGATGACCCAGTCCCCCGCCGTGCGTACGCCCGACCGATCCGGTCCGGTCCGCCTCGGCGAGCGCGCCGCCCGTACCCTCGTCTCCGAGCTTGCCCGGATCAACGACCCGAAGGCCGCTCTGCTGGTCGGCGCGGCTCCGGAGTCCGCGGTGCTGACCGCGGCGATCGAAGCGATGCTGCCCGGCGACACCCTCACCGTGGTACCCGCCGAGCAGGTCAGCGCCACCGCGCTGCGGGAGCACGTCAACGCCCAGGGCCGCTGGGTCGCCGAACGGGTCCGGGTCGTGGACAGCCTCGCCGAGGCGGAGGCCGCCGCAGTGGTCATCGCCGCGGAGGCGTTCACCGGCACCGCCGACGAGGCCCGGACCACCATCGGGGCCCTCACCAAGTACCTGGCCGACGGCGCGGTGCTCAGCCTCGCCACCCCCGTCGCCCGGACCGCCGGCGCCGCCGCCGAGTTGGACCGGCAGGGCGCGCTGTACGGCGTCGGCAACGACCTGGTGCTGCGAAACAACCCACCGGTACGCGTGTACCGGCTCCGCTTCACCCCGGCCGACGCGGCGGCGGCGGAGCAGCTCGCTCCCGCGTACCGCCCGTCGAGTGTGCCGCTCAGCCGCGACATGCACATCGACTCGAACGGGGTCGCCGCCGCTGGCATCGCCCTCGGGCTGGCCGCGCTGGCCCGTCTGGCCCGACCGAAGTCGAAGCTCTGGCTGCTGCCCGCGCTGGCCGCCGCGCCGGTGGCTGCCTTCTTCCGGGATCCGGAGCGGGACGTGCCGGAGGACCCTTCGGCCGTGGTGGCCGCCGCCGACGGGCAGGTGCTGTCGGTGCAGCGCCTCACCGACGAGCGTTTCGGCGACGGCGAGTTCCTGCGGATCGCGGTCTTCCTGTCGGTGCTCGACGTACACGTCAACCGGTCCCCGGTAGCCGGCAAGGTGGTTGACTACTTCGTCGCCGACGGCGGGTTCGTCAACGCCATGAAGCCGGACGCGGAGCACAACGTGGCCGCCTACACGGTGCTGGAGACCACCCACGGCACGGTGGTGGTGGCGCAGCGCACCGGCCTGATCGCCCGGCGGATCGTGCAGCGCGCGCCGATCGGCGCGTTGCTGGCCCGTGGCGAGCGGTTCGGGCTCATCCGCTTCGGTTCGCGTACCGACGTCTACCTGCCGGCGGACGCCGCGGAGCCGCTTGTCGGGCCGGGCGACAAGGTGATCGGTGGAGCGAGTGTGATCGCCCGCTGGCGCTGAGACCGGGCGGTACCGGCAGTCCAACCGGAAAGGGCGTCGCGGCCTGGCCGCGACGCCCTTTCGGTAGTTTCCGGATCAGACGATGGTGCGACGCTGGCGCAGCCAGAGCACCGGACCACTGACCAGGTAACCGACCACGATCAGCCCGAAGGTGAGCCGGACGTCGATCAGGGCGCCGATCACCGGAGCGAGCCAGACCCACGGCGGCAGCTTGACCAGGCGGGCGAGCTTCGCGTACGGGAAGCTGCTGACCATGGTGAAGGCGAGCAGCGCCACCCCGGCGATCTGCACCGCCCCCGGCACCGGCATGCCGATCACCACCATCAGGGCCAGCACGGCGGCTGCCATCGTGGTGGGTACGCCGGAGAAGAACCGCCCGTCGTTCGGCGAGACGTTGAACCGTGCCAGGCGGATGGCGGCGCAGGCGGCGACGAGCGCGGCGGCCACCGCGGCGGCGGCGGTCGGCGCGGAGCCGGCCAGCGACGCGTAGACCACCACGGGTGCGGCGAGCCCGAAGGAGCACATGTCGGCAAGCGAGTCCATCTGGGCGCCGAACGGGCTGGACACCCCGAGCTTGCGGGCCAGCGCGCCGTCCAGGCCGTCGAACGCGACGCAGGCGATCAGGAGAAGCGCGGCCAGCCGCACCTCGCCCTGCATGGCGACGAAGATCGCGTTGATGCCGAGCAGCAGGCTGGCCAGGGTGCAGGCGTTGACCAGGGCGAACTTCATCCGCCGGGCCGGGGTACGCTCGCCCGGCAGCAGCGGCGCCGGTGTCGCTGTCGACCCCTCCAGCACCGCAGCGGGCGCGACGGGCGGGTTGACAGTCACCGGGCCGACCAGCTGGCTGACCGGGGCGATCGTCTCCATCCCGGTGCGGTGGAACCGCTTGAGGCCGTACCGGCGACGCGGCCGGTCCTGGTACCGCGGCTCGGGCAACAGGTCGGTCCCGCCGTGCAGTTCCGCACCTCGGCGGCCGACGCGGACCAGCAGGACCTGGCGGGCGAGGGTGCCGCTGCGGCGCAGCGGGCCCGTCCAGCTTCGCCCTGCGGGACGCGGGCTGTCAGTAGTACGACGCCGGCGCCATGGGGCTCTCGGCACGTTTCCTCCATCACCGGATCGGCTTACCGCCGCGTGGGCGGGCGTCCGGCTGTCTCGTGCCGGACCTTCCTGGTCCGGCAGCCGTTTTGCGGAGTACACCATCGCACAGGGGGTGGGGGAATGGCGATAGCTGCCGGCGGTACTTATACCCCCCGTAACCGCGCGAACCGCCGTCTTATTCCCATCCCGGACAGCATCGCCCGTTTTCCACCCCTGCCCTGCCTCGACTGTACCGGAGGTCGTCCGCACCGGCTCGGTGGCGAGATCAGCCAGCTGCACCCACGGTGGGTCACCTCGACGGCCCAAGGACCATCTCGGCGATCCCCGTCAACGAAAGATTCGGCAGCTCAGAGCTGGTGAACCAGGCAGCACGAGCAGTGGAACCGCCGGCCAGTTCGGTCACTGCCGGTTCGGTCGGCGCATCGACAGCCACCCGGTAGACGACCCGGACGCCGTGCCAGTCGATGGGGTACCCCTCCGGCCCCAGGGCCGCCGGGTTGTGCAGGTTGTCGACCCCGATCAGCTCGGTCACCCGGCCCAGCTGGCCGGACTCCTCGACCAGTTCCCGTAGCAGCGCGGTGACGGGTTGTTCACCATGATCGGTACCCCCGCCGGGCAGGTGCCACTGTCCCGCTCCGGGATAGCCCTCGGCGATCAGGGTCAGCAACACCCGTCCATCCGGATCGGTGACCACCCCGTACGCCCCGAACCGCTGCCGGCGACATTGCGCACCCGGACTTGCGAACGGTTCCCGACGGCGCGGCGTACCGGCCGGCAGCGGAACAACCGGCAGACCGAGAGCCTCGGCGGTGAACGGCAGCAGCGGCAGCGCCGCCGCCTGGTCCAGGGTCAGCCAACGGGCCAGATCGGTGCTGCCCTCGCGCTCGGCACGCAGCCGCCCGCCCACCGCGGTCAGCTCGAACAGCAGCCGATCGGTGTGCAGCGCCACATCTAAGTCCGGGTACGGCACCACATCCGCGACGACCGCCCGCAGCCCGGCCACCTCGACGGTCAGCCCGGTCTCCTCGGTGACCTCACGGACCACCGCGTGCGCGGGATGTTCGGCGTGTTCCAGCCCGCCACCCGGCAGCGACCAGACTCCGGGAAAATCCGCGTACCCGGACCCCCGCACCAGCAACACCCGCCGCTCGGCGTCCCGCAGCACCCCATAAGCCCCCACCCGCCGCACCCGCTCCACCCCACCCACCCTCCCCCGCCCCACCCTCGCCCGCCCCACCCTCCCCCGCCCCACCATCGTTGCGTCGATCATGAAGTTATCGCCACGCGCCGTGGCGTGTCCCGGCAATAACTTCATGATCGACGCACGCAGTGGCGGGGGTCGGGGGTGGGGGGTGGGGGGTGGGAGATTGGGGGGTTAGGTTAGGCGGGCGGCTTGGACGGCTTCGGCGGTGACCTCGGTGAGGCGGTCGGTGGGCAGGGCACCGAGTTCTTCCCGGGCGAACCAGCGGGCCTCACAGGTAGAGCCGCCGATGTCGCCGACGGTGGGTGGGGCCGGCTGGTCGACCACCACGCGGTAGAAGGCGCGCACCCCGTGCCAGTCGATCGGGTAGCCCTCCGGGCCGAGCGAGGCGGCGTCCCGGTGACTGGCCACCCCGAGCAGCTCGACGAGCCGCCCGGTCTGCCCGGTCTCCTCGACCAGTTCCCGGATCAGCGCCGCACCCGGCTGCTCGCCGTAGTCGGTGCCGCCGCCGGGCAGGTGCCAGCAGCCCGCGCCCGGGTACCCGTCGGAGACCCGGGTCAACAGCACCCGCCCCTCCGGGTCGGTGACCACTGCGTACGCGGCGAAGCGCTGCGCCCGGTGCAGCCCGTCCGGGCCGGGCACCGCGTAGAAGGAGGGAAACTCCGGTGCCTCGTCGGGCACGATGTCGGCCGACGAGGCGGGCAGCCCGAGAGCGCGGGCGGTGAACGACCGGAGCGGCAACCGCGCCGCCTCGTCCCGGGTGAACCAGCGGGCCAGGTCGGTCGGCCGGTCGACCCGGTCGGTCAGCGAGCCGCCCCGGACCGACACCCGGTAGACCAACCGGTCGGTGTGGATGGTGATGCCCCGCTCGGGCAGCGCCCGCATGTCGGCAAGCACGTCGTGCAGGCCGGCGACGGCCACCGACAGGCCGGTCTCGGCGGCGGTCTCGCGGACGACTGTGTGGTGTGGATCCTCGCCGTGGTCGACCGCCCCGCCGGGCAGGGACCACGTGCCAGGGGTGCCGGAGCGCTCCGATGCGCGGACCAGCAGCACTCGCTCTACGGAATCAGTACAGACTGCGTATGCCGCGATCCTGCGCAGCGGCTCCAGCATGGTGGTCACGGGGCCAAATTCTCCCCGCCGCCCGTTACCGACGCGGAAAAGAGTCGGATTCCTGACTGACTACTCGCCCCTGAGAGGCAGTTCAGGGTAGGGATCCGGGCGGTCACCGAGGTCGATACGCTCCGCGACGAGGACCGTGGAGACATGACCTCCACACCTCACGCTCCGTACCGTCAACTGCGCCGCCCGACCACCGACCGGATGATCGCCGGGGTGGCCAGCGGCCTCGGCCGCTACTTCGCCGTCGACCCCACGTTGATCCGAGTGGCCTTCGCCGTCGTCACGCTGGTGACCGGCGGGATCGCCGCCCTCGCGTACCCGATCATGTGGTTCCTGATGCCCGAGGAGCCGGCCGGCGCGCCCGCCTGGCCGCACCCGGCGCCCGGCGCGCCACACGGCCCCACCGCCACGCCCGCGCAGCCGGCCGCCACCCCGCACCCCGCCTGGCCGTTCCCCGGGCCGACCGGTCCGGTGCCGCACGCCGGACCGCCGGCACCCACCACCTGGCCGCCGGCCGCCACCCCGCCCGCGCCGGCTCCGCACGTCCCGCCCGCACGGCCTGAACCGTCGGTACCTGCCGACACCGGGCCGACCCGGTCCGAGGGCCCGTCGGCCCAGCCCGGGGCCACGCCAGCGAATCCCGACGGCCTGCCGGCACAGCCCGCGACCGGCCCGGCCGGAGCAGACGCCGGACCGGAACGTGCGGACACCACGCCGGAGGCCGGGACGACGCCGGAGTCGGCGCCGCGACCGGCGCCTCAGCCGCCCGCGTGAGGCGTCGCTCCGACGGGCAACCGCGTCACTCCCACTCGATGGTGCCCGGCGGCTTGCTGGTGACGTCCAGCACCACCCGGTTGACCTCGGCCACCTCGTTGGTGATCCGGGTGGAGATCCGGGCGATCACGTCGTAGGGCAGGCGGGACCAGTCGGCGGTCATCGCGTCCTCGCTGGAGACCGGGCGCAGCACCACGGGATGCCCGTAGCTGCGCCCGTCACCCTGCACACCGACGCTGCGCACATCGGCCAGCAGCACCACCGGGAACTGCCAGACGTCCCGGTCGAGACCGGCGGCGCTGAGTTCCTGGCGGGCGATGAAGTCGGCCCGGCGGAGCACGTCCAGCCGCTCCTGGTCGACCGCTCCGATGATCCGGATGGCCAGGCCGGGGCCGGGGAACGGGTGTCGCCAGACCATCGCCTCGGGCAGCCCGAGCTGGAGGCCCAGCGTACGGACCTCGTCCTTGAACAGCGTGCGCAGCGGCTCGACCAGGGCGAACTTCAGGTCCTCGGGCAGGCCGCCGACGTTGTGATGGCTCTTGATGTTGGCGGTGCCGGTGCCGCCGCCGGACTCGACCACGTCCGGGTAGAGGGTGCCCTGCACCAGGAACTCGACGTCGCCGTGGGAGGCGATCTCCCGGGCGGCGGCCTCGAAGACCCGGATGAACTCCCGGCCGATGATCTTTCGCTTCTGCTCCGGGTCGGTCACCCCCGCCAGCGCGCCGAGGAACCTGTCGGCCGCGTCGACGACCTTGAGCTTGATGCCGGTGGCCGCGACGTAGTCCTTCTCCACCTGCTCGGCCTCACCCGCGCGCAGCAGACCGTGGTCGACGAAGACGCAGGTCAGCTGGTCGCCGACGGCCTTGTGCACGAGCGCGGCGGCGACCGCCGAGTCGACCCCGCCGCTCAGCCCGCAGATGACCTCCTTGTCGCCGACCTGCTCGCGGATCCGGGTCACCTGCTCGTCGATGATGTTCTCGGCCGTCCAGGTCGGCTCGATCCCGGCGATCTCGTAGAGGAAGCGGGTGAGCATCTCCTGCCCGTGCGCCGTGTGCCCCACCTCCGGGTGGAACTGCACGCCCGCCCGGCGGCCGGACAGGTCCTCGAACGCGGCGACCGGCGCACCCGCCGACTCGGCGGTCACCGTGAAGCCCTCCGGCGCCTCGGTCACGCAGTCTCCGTGACTCATCCACACCGGCAGGTCGGCCGGCAGGTCGCGGAGCAGTACGCCCGGGTCCAGCAGGCGGGGACGCAGCGGGGTGCCCCCGTACTCGCGGCCGCCGGTGCGCGCCACCGTGCCGCCGAGGGAGCGGGCCATCGCCTGGAACCCGTAGCAGATGCCGAAGACCGGCACGCCCGCGGTGAACAACCCGTCGTCGACCTGCGGCGCACCCGGCTCGTAGACGCTGGCCGGGCCGCCGGACAGGATGATCGCGGCGGGGTTCTTGGCCAGCATCTCGGCCACGGGCATGGTGTGCGGGACGATCTCGGAGTAGACCTTCGCCTCACGTACCCGGCGCGCGATCAGCTGGGCGTACTGGGCTCCGAAGTCGACCACGAGGACAGGACGCGGCAGGCTCATAGCCGGCAATCCTACCCAGCGTGACGTTCCCTCCCCCCGCCCACCGCCCCCGTCGACACATCCCCGTCGATCTTGCACTTTCGGTCGCCGTTACGCCTGTCATGCCCCGTTATGCGGCGACACAAAGTGCAAGATCGCGGCGCGTCAGGGGTGGGGGATGGCGGGGTGGTTCGGGGGATGGGAGGGATGGGGTGGTATGGGGAGCCTAGGGGTGGGCGGGGGTCGGGGTCGTTCTTGTTGGGCCAGCGGGACATGGCGCGTTCGGCCTGGGCGGTGATGGTGAGGGACGGGTTGACACCGAGGTTGGCGGAGACGGCAGCGCCGTCCACGACGTGCAGGCCGGGGTGGCCGTAGACGCGGTGGTAGGGGTCGATCACGCCGTCGGCCGGGGTGGCGCCGATCACCGCACCCCCCAGGATGTGCGCGGTCACCGGGATGTCGAACGGCTCGGTCAGCGCGCCGCCGGGCGTACCGTCGATCTCCTCGGCGAGCAGCCGGACGGCCCGGTTGCCGGCCGGGATCCAGGCCGGGTTGGGGGTGCCGTGTCCCGGTCCGGAGACCAGCCGGCGGCCGAGCGGCCCGCGCCGCAGCCGGAGGGTGATCGAGTTGTCCGCTGACTGCATGACCAGGGCGATCACCGTACGCTCCGACCAGTTCCGGACCGAGAGCATCCGGGCAGCCAATCGTGGGTGCCGGAGCAACTGCCCGACCCACCGGCGCAGCCGGTGCGGCCCGCCGTCGACAAGCAGCGACTGGAGCAAACCCATCGCGTTCGAGCCCCGGCCGTAGCGGACCGGCTCGATGTGGGTCTGCGGATCGGGGTGGAACGAGCTGGTGATGGCCACCCCCTCGGTGAAGTCCACGCCCCGCTCGCGGGCGCGCCGGTGCGGGACGGAGGCACCGAGGATCGCCTCCGAGTTGGTCCTGGTCAGTTCGCCGAGCCGGGACGAGAGCCCGGGCAGGTCACCACCTTCCCGCATCGCGTGCAGCAACCGCTGGGTGCCCAGCGCTCCGGCGGCGAAGACCACCTGGTCGGCGTGGATCACCTGCCGGTTGCGGCGTAACCAGGCGCCGGTGCGCTCGGTGTGCACCTGGTACCCGCCGTCGACCGGCCGCACCGCGACCACCGTGGTCAGCGGATGCACCCGCGCTCCGAGCCGCTCGGCCAGCCAGAGATAGTTCTTGACGAGCGTGTTCTTCGCCCCGATCCGGCAGCCGGTCATGCAGGCACCGCAGTGGGTGCAGCCGGTACGCTCCGGGCCGGCCCCGCCGAAGTACGGGTCGGCGACCCGCTCCCCCGGCCGTCCGAGGTACACACCGACCGGGGTGGCGTGGAAGGTGTGCCCCACCCCCATCCGTTCGGCGACCCGCCGCATCGCCCGGTCCGCGCCGGTGGCGACCGGGTACGTGGTCACGCCGAGCATCCGTTTCGCCTGTTCGTAGTGCGGGGCCAGCTCGGAACGCCAGTCGGTGAGGTGCCGCCACTGGGGGTCGTCGTAGAAGCCGTCGAGCGGTTCGTAGAGGGTGTTGGCGTACGCAAGCGAACCACCACCGACGCCGGCTCCGGACAACACCAGCACCCCGCCGCCGGCCCGCCGGTCGGCGGCCCGGAGCAGGGTGATGCGTTGGAGGCCGAAGCAGCCCAGCCGCGGTGCCCACAGGAAGCGGCGCAGCCGCCACGACGTCTGTGGGAACTCGTCGTCGGCGAACCGCCGGCCCGCCTCCAGTACGCCCACCGAGTAGCCCTTCTCGGCCAGCCGCAACGCGGCGACGCTGCCGCCGAACCCCGACCCGATGACCACCACGTCGTACCGCATGCACGCATCATTACTCGTGAGTAGCTCTCGCGCCAGGACCCGATCACGCGCGATCATGCTCGGCACCGCGTCAGTTTCGCCCGACCGGGACGCAACCACGAGCCCGGCTCAGCGCGTTGGACCGGTAGACCCAGGGCGGGTGTCGAGGCCCTCCGTCGAGCCGAGGCGGATTCGCCGGCGGCCCGGGACTTCGACGGACGCCCCTAAGAAAGCGGGGGATGATGCTCGGAGGAGACCGAAAACGGTTGACGTTGGTGTTGGCCGGTCTGGCCACGCTGGCGGTGGTCGCGGTGATCGGCGTGGTGGTGGCCCGTACGGTGAGCGACGACCGCCGGACACCGGCCGCCGCCACCGGCAGCCCGAGCGCGTCACCAAGCGCCAGCCCCAGCCCGAGCCCGCCGCCGGGGGCCGACATCACCGGCCCACTCAACCTGCTGCTGGTCGGGGTCGACACCCGGGTGAGCGTGCCCGGCTGGGAGCCGCACGCCGACGCCGTACTCGTGCTGCACGTACCGGCGGGGCTGTCCCAGGCGTACCTCTTCTCCCTCCCCCGGGATCTGGTGGTGGACATCCCGGCGTACAAGGCGGCCGGCTACCCGGGCGGACGGACCAAACTCACCCACGCGATGAGCTACGGCAGCCGGGTGCCGGACCGCCCCAAGCGCCCCGACCCCGCCCAGGGGTACGAACTGCTACGCCGGACGGTGAGCGACTACACCGGCCTCCGCATCGACGCGGGCGCGGTGCTCACCTTCGGCGGCTTCGACGAGCTGGTCGACAGCCTGGGCGGCGTGGACCTCCGCATCGACCAGCGGGTCGTGTCACGGCACCGGCAGCCCGACGGCAAGCACCGGGAGCCGGGCCCGGGCGTGGGCGGCTACGTCGGACCGCAGATGGTGTACGAGCCCGGCGAGCGGCACCTCAACGGTTGGCAGGCACTCGACTACGCCCGCCAGCGTTACCTGCCCGGTGGCGACTACGCCCGGCAACGCCACCACCAGCAGCTGATCCGCGCGCTGATCGGGAAGATCCTCGACCAGGACCTGGCCCGGCAGCCCGAGCGGGTCGAACAGGTGGTCGCCGCGCTCGGCGACGCGCTGCTCTACGTCGGCGGCCGGCGGATCGTGGACTTCGCGTACGCCCTCGGCACGCTGTCGCCGCAGGCGGTCACGCTTGTCGGGCTGCCCGGTGCGTCGGTGGGCCGGGGCAACGCCTACCGGGGAGAGGAACTGACAGCCGTCGGCCGCCGCTTCCTCACCGAACTACGCGCCGGCAAGGCCGACGCCTTCCTGGCCGACAATCCGAAACTGAAGGTGAAGAGCTGAGCAGCCCGCCACCGGGCGAGGAACGCGTCGCCCGGTGGCGGACACCGCACTAGAGACGCTTCGGAGCGGCGGGCTTCTTCTTGCCGTAGAGCCAGGCGTCGAAGAGCTTGTCCAGCTTCTTACCGGAGACCCGCTCGGCCAGCGCCACGAACTCCTCGGTGGTGGCGTTGGCGTCGCGCTTCTCCCGCGCCCAGGTCTTGAGGATCTCGAAGAACGCCTTGTCGCCCACGGACACCCGCAGGGCGTGCACAGTCATCGCGCCCCGCTGGTAGACCGACTCACTGAACATGTTCTTCACCCCCGGCTTGCCGGGCGGCGTACGCCAGACCTCCGCCGGCACCCGCGCCATCCGGATGTCGAACGCCTCCTTCGCGGTGAACTCGTCGGTGTGCTCGGCCCACAACCACTCGGCGTACGACGAGAGCCCCTCGTTGAGCCAGATGTCCTGCCACCGGCTCAGCGCCACGCTGTTGCCGAACCACTGGTGGGCGACCTCGTGCGCGACGACGCCGGTGTTCTCGCCCCGCCGGAAGAAGCCCGCCGAGTAGACCGACCGGCTCTGCGTCTCCAACGCGTACCGGATCCGCTCGTCCGAGACGACCACACCGCCGTACGCCTCGACCGGGTACGGGCCGAAGACGGTCTCCAGGTAGTCGGCCACCTTGATGGTCTTGGCCATCGAGGCGTCCGCCGCGCCCTTGGACACCTTCGTGGTCACCGCGTTGAACACCGGTCGTCCCTTGTGGCTGCCCTCGGTGATCCGGAACTTCCCGATCGTCACCATGCTCAGGTAACTGGCCATCGGCGTGTTCTCGGCCCAGCGCCAGGTGGTCCAGCCGGCCGTGCTGGTCTTGCCGCCCGGAACGCCGTTGCTGATCGCGGTCAGCCCGTCCGGGACGGTGATCTCGAACCGGTAGGTGGCCTTGTCCGAGGGGTGGTCGTTGACCGGGAACCAGGTACTCGCCGACTCGGGCTGGCCGAGGGCTATCGCCCCGTCGCTGGTGTGCAGCCAGCCACCCTCGCCGACCGCCTGGTTCTTCAACGACTTCGGCTTGCCTGCGTACGTGATCTCGGTGGTGAATTCCCCGCCGGACACCAGCCCGTCGGCCGGAGTGACGACCAGTTCGTTCTTCTCCTGCCGGTGTTGTGCGGGCTCACCGTCCACGGTGACCGCGCTCACCTTCAGGTGAGCCGGGTCGAGGTTGAACGACGACAGGTCGGCCGTCGCCTTCGCCTGGATCGCGGTGACGCCGCTCAACCGGTCCTTCGCCGGGTCGTAGCGGACCTTCACCGTGTAGCCGGCGACGTCGTACCCGCCGTTGCCGTAGCTGGGAAAGTACGGATCGCCGGCCCCGGCGGCACCCGGCTGGAAGTCCGGTGCCGGCGCGGCCGACCCACTCGGCGTTGCCGCGCTCGGCTCCGTCTCCTCCGGGGCGGCCGAATCACAGCCGGTCAGCCCCAACGCCCCCACCAGCAGCAGAGCCACGCTCCGCCGAAGGTGCGTCCGCACACCTGTCATCGCACGTCCTCCCCGTGACACGTGACCGACCGACGGCCGGCCCACGCGATCGACTCAGTCCGATCGCAGGCCGCAGCCTACCGATCAAGTGATCACGGGAAGAACGTCGATCCGGCAGTGACCGCGAACCGTTCTCCGGCCGAGAGTGCCCGGGCGGATGAGGCGCCCGTCAGGGCAGGCCGGGTGCGGCGCTGCCGGTGAGCCAGGTGTCGAAGAACGAGCCCAGGTCGCGGCCGGATACCCGCTCGGCCAGGGCGACGAAGTCGGCGGTGGTGGCGGTGCCGTCGCGACGTTCGCTTGTCCACGTCCGCAGGATCTCGAAGAAGGCGTCGTCGCCGACGGTCCGCCGCAGGGCGTGCACGGTCAGCGCGCCACGCTTGTAGACGGCGGTGCTGAACATCTGACCGGGGCCGGGATCGAGGGTGCGCCGGGACCATT
This sequence comes from Verrucosispora sp. CNZ293, assembly GCF_002754655.1. Classification (NCBI taxonomy): domain Bacteria; kingdom Bacillati; phylum Actinomycetota; class Actinomycetes; order Micromonosporales; family Micromonosporaceae; genus Micromonospora; species Verrucosispora sp. CNZ293. Next base: position 5,671,021 of record NZ_PEFR01000001.1, on the reverse strand, counting down.
CGGTGGCCGCGTACTGGAGTTCGAAGTTGCGCTGGGCACTGCGCCCGCCGTCGTGCTCCTCCCACAGCCACTCGGCGTAGCTGGCGAAGCCCTCGTTGAGCCAGATGTCACCCCAACGGGCCAGCGCCACACTGTTGCCGAACCACTGGTGGGCCAGTTCGTGGGCGACCACGCTGTAGTTCGGCTCGCCACCGCGGAAGAAGCCGGGCCCGTAGACCGGCCGGGACTGGGTCTCCAGCGCGTACCCGATCCGGCTGTCGGAAACCACCACCCCGCCGTACGACTCGAAGGGGTACGGCCCGAAGCGGGTGGTCAGAAAGTCGGCGATCTCGCCGGTACGGGCCAGGGAGGTCGCCGCCGGCCCGGTCGCCGGCAGTCCGTCCGGTACGGCGGTGACCATGGGCTTGCCGGCGTGCTCGCCGGTCTGGACCCGGTAGTCGCCGATCACCAACGTGCTCAGGTAACTCGCCATCGGCGAGCGCTCGGCCCAGCGCCAGGTGGTCCAGCCGTCGGCGCTGGTCCGCTCCCCCGGTACGCCGTTGCTGAGCGCGGCGAGCCCGTCCGGCACCGTCACCTCAAGGTCGTACGTGGCCTTGTCCGACGGATGGTCGTTGACCGGGAACCAGGTCGCCGCCGAGTACGGCTGGCCGAGGGCGATCGCGCCGTCGTCGGTGTGCTGGAAGCCGCCACTGCCCAGCACACCGTCGGCATCCGCCTCGGGCACACCGCCGTAGGCGACCTCCACTGTGAACCGACTACCGGAGTCGAGGCCACGGGCCGGGGTGACCACCAGTTCGCTGTCGTCCCGCCGGTGCTCGGCCGGGGCACCGTCCACGGTCACCGAGCTGACCTCCAGCCCGGACAGGTCCAGGTTGAAGCGGGACAACCCGTGGGTGGCGGTCGCGGTGATCTCGGCGCGGCCGGTGAGCCGGTCGTCCGCCGGGTCGTACCGCACCCCGAGCCGGTAGTGGGCGACGTCGTACCCGCCGTTGCCGCTGCCCGGCACGTACGGGTCGCCGAGGTCGGCGCTACCCGCCCGGAACCCGGCAGACTCCCGGTCCCCGATGCCGCCGACCAGCACCACCGCCGCCACCACGGCGACGACCACGGCCGCCACGCCGGCCCACCACCACCTGCCTGACCTGCCATTCACCAGGTCGAGCCTACTGCCGCCCTGGGGGTCAGCGGTCGAGGACGAGGCCGACCTTCTGGAACTCCTTGAGGTCGCGGTAGCCGCACTTGGCCATCGCGCGGCGCAGGCCGCCGAAGAGGTTGAGCTGACCGTCGGGCTCGTCGGCGGGGCCGAAGAGGAGGCGCTCCATCGAGCCGAGCGGCTCGCCGGCGGCCTCGAACGCGCCACGGGGCAGCGACGGGTGGCTCGCCGCCGAGTGCCACCAGGACCCGCCGGCCGGCGCCTCCTCGCAGAGCGACAAGGGCTCACCGAGCATCACCGCGTCCGCACCGCAGCCGAGGGCCTTGGCGATGTCGCCGGAGGTCCGGATGTCGCCGTCGGCGATCAGGTGCACGTACCGCCCGCCGGTCTCGTCGAGGTAGTCGCGCCGGGCCGCGGCGGCGTCGGCGATCGCGGTGGCCATCGGTACCCGGATGCCGAGCACCGACTCGGTGGTGGACCACTCGTCCCCGCCGATACCGATGATCACGCCGGCCGCGCCGGTGCGCATCAGGTGCAGGGCGGTCTTGTAGTCGGTGCAGCCGCCGACGATGACCGGGAGGTCGAGGTCGGCGATGAACTCCTTGAGGTTGAGCGGCTCGTCGGTGGTCGAGACGTGCTCGGCCGAGACGATGGTGCCCTGGATGACCAGGATGTCGACGCCCGCGTCGAGGATGACAGGCGCCAGCGCCAGGGTGTGCTGCGGGGAGACCCGCACCGCCACCGTGCCGCCACCCTCGCGCAGCTCCCGGACCCGTTCGGTGATCAGATCCGGCCGGATCGGCTCGGCGTACACCTCCTGGAGCCGTTTGGTGGCGCGGGCGTCCTCGTCGAGACCGCCGAGCTCCTCCAGCACCTTGCTCGGGTTCTCGTAGCGGGTCCACAGCCCTTCGACGTTGAGTACGCCGAGCCCGCCGAGCTGACCGAGCCGCACGGCCGAGGCCGGGCTCATCGTGGCGTCGGAGGGGTGCCCGACACACGGAATGCCGAACTGGTACGCGTCGAGCTGCCACCCGGTCGAGACGTCGTCGACGTCCCGGGTCCGGCGGGACGGCACGATGGCGATGTCGTCCAGGTGGTAGCCGCGTTGCGCGGTCTTACCCAGCCCGATCTCGACCACGTCACGCATGGGGCACTCCAGATGTGTTCGGGGGTGGTGGGAGGGGTCAGCGGGTGTGGTAGTTGGGCGCTTCGACGGTCATCTGGATGTCGTGCGGGTGGCTCTCCTTGAGCCCGGCCGCGGTGATCCGGATGAGCTGACCCCGCTGGTGCAGCTCGGGGATGCTCTCCGCGCCCGCGTACCCCATCGCCAGCCGCAGGCCGCCGACCAGCTGATGGGCCACCCGGGCCAACGGCCCACGGTACGGCACCTGACCCTCGACGCCCTCCGGGACCAGCTTCTCGTCGCTCGTCACGTCCTGCTGGAAGTAGCGGTCCTTGGAGTACGACTTGGCCTGCCCGCGCGACTGCATGGCACCGAGGGAACCCATGCCGCGGTACGTCTTGAACTGCTTGCCGTTGACGAAGATCAGCTCACCGGGGCTCTCCTCGCAGCCCGCCAGCAGGCTGCCGAGCATCACCGTGTCCGCACCGGCGACCAGGGCCTTGGCGATGTCACCCGAATACTGGATGCCGCCGTCGCCGATGACCGGCACGCCGGCCGGGCGGGCCGCCCGAGCGGCCTCCATGATCGCTGTGATCTGCGGAACGCCGACGCCCGCCACGATCCGGGTGGTGCAGATGGCGCCCGGTCCGACTCCTACCTTCACGCCGTCGGCTCCGGCGTCGACAAGCGCCTTCGCACCGGCGTAGGTCGCCACGTTGCCGCCGACGATGTCGACGGCGACGTCCTTCTTGAGCCGGCTGACCATCTCCAGCACCGCGCGCTGGTGACCGTGGGCGGTGTCCACGATGATGACGTCGACGCCGGCCTCGACCAGGGCCCGGGCGCGCTTGTACGCGTCCTCGCCGACACCGATGGCCGCCGCCACCCGCAGCCGCCCCGCCTCGTCCTTGGTGGCGCTCGGGTACTGCTCGCTCTTGGTGAAGTCCTTGACGGTGATCAGCCCACGCAGCTTGCCGGAGCCGTCGACGATCGGCAGCTTCTCGACCTTGTGCTGGCGCAGCAGGCCGAGCGCCTCGTCCTTGCTCACCCCGACCGGAGCGGTGACCAGCGGCGCCTTGGTCATGATCTCGCGGACCGGCACGGCCGGGTCGGAGACGAAGCGCATGTCCCGGTTGGTGACGATGCCCACCAGTTGACCGTCGGCGTCCACCACCGGCACCCCCGAGATGCGGTAGCGCCCGCAGAGCTGGTCGACCTCGCGCAGGGTGTCGTCCGGGCTCGCCGTCACCGGGTTGGTGATCATGCCGGACTCGGAGCGCTTGACCAGGTCGACCTGGAGCGCCTGGTCCTCCACCGAGAGGTTGCGGTGCAGCACGCCGATGCCACCCTGGCGGGCCATCGCGATCGCCATCCGGGCCTCGGTGACCGTGTCCATCGCGCTGGACAGCAGCGGGATGGAGAGCGAGACGTTGCGGGTCAGCCGGGTGATGGTGTTCACCCGGCTCGGCACCACGTCGGACTCGCCGGGCTGGAGCAGCACGTCGTCGAAGGTCAGCCCCAGCGGCACCACCCTGGCCGAACCGGCGGGCAGCTCGGGCAGATGACCGCCCAGCTCGCCGCCCTCGATGCCGGCGGACGGGTCGGTACGGGGCGAATTCTCCACGATTGCTCTCCTGAGCTGCTCGAACCGGGCTTCAGCGAGGTGGCACGGGGGGCACCGGCGAACGCCGGGCGAGGGTGCGTCAGCCTCATCGTACCCACTGAAGCTTTCACCACCTGAACCGCGCGGCACCCGCCCCGGTAACGGCTCGCGCGACCGGGGGACAGGCGTCGACGGTGGCATGGGACTACGGTGAGGGGGTGCACGACGATCCCATCGACCCGTTCACCGGCGACCCGACCGATCCGGCGGCCGACCTGGACACCCCCGGCGACGACGCGCCGCTGGACCCACTGACCGACGTCGAGCGCCAGGACGTGCTTGAGGATCTCGCCGACCTGGAGATCTACCAGGCGCTGCTCGCGCCGATCGGCGTACGCGGGCTCGTCATCGAATGTGAGGACTGTCGGGAACCGCACTACTTCGACTGGGATCTGCTCCGGGGAAATCTGCGACACCTGCTCAGCTCCGGGCGACCCCGGGTGCACGAGCCGGCCTACGATCCCGACCCCGACCACTACGTCACCTGGGACTACGCGCGCGGCTACGCCGACGGCGTGCACGACACCCTCAGCGAAGGCACCGAGGACGAGTCCGGCGCCGACCGCTGACCGGCCACCGCCAACTCAGCGACACAGGGCGGCGGACGAAATCGGCCGGCCGGGCCGGCCGGCTAGTTCACGCGACCAGCCCGGCCCGGAATCCGGCGGCCACGGCGTGCGCCCGATCGCGGGCACCGAGCTTGCGGAACAGCCGTCGGGCGTGAGTCTTCACGGTGTCCTCGGAGACGAACAGTTCCCGGCCGATCTCGGCGTTGCTCTTGCCTTCCGCCATCCCGAGCAGCACCTGCAGCTCCCGTTCGGTGAGGCCGATCGTGGCCCGGTCGGGCCGGGTCGGTGACGGCTTCTCCGGCTCGGACTCGGCACCCGCCTCGGCCGGGTCGTCGCCGCGCTGCGCCGGCACCATCGCCGGCCCGCCTGCCGCGTCCGTACCCGGCCAGGTGGTCTGTGCCTCGCCACCGGTGCGACCGCCGGGCCCGGGCCGGGCGGGGCCACCGACGGCTGCGGCATCCCGGGCGGGGTCAGCGATTCGGTGCCGGTTGGCCCGGCCGGGCGCGGCCAGCAGCAGCAGCGCCTTGGCGACTGCGCTCGTCAGATCCTGGTCGACTCCCTGGATGAGCCCGCGCGCCCCGGCGCCGATTGTCGCCGCCGCCGCCTCGGACTCCTCGGCGCCGAGCAGCAGGACAGCGGCCTGCGGGGCGCGGGCCAGCACCCGGCGGACGAAGCCGACGCTGTCGGGGCGGGTGAGCGCGGTGTCGGCGAGCACCACGTCAGCCGGACGCTCGGCCAACCGCAACATCACCTCAGGGTCGGAGACCGCCGTCCGGACGGCACCCGACAATCCCAACCGCGCTGCCGCGGAGGTCAGGTGCTGCGCCGCGAGCGGCGTTCGAACGCACACGAGAACGGTACGCACAGGCATCTCCTCTCCGCTGACGAGCAGACCACGACCAGCCCCGGTCGGGAGGAGGTTCCGGGCAATCCTCCCAACTTTTCCGACAGACAGGGCATATGCCGCAATTCGTCAAGTGTTCTGGATCAAAGACGTGTGAGGCGAGGGACGCCCGGGTAGGGAGTGGCCAGGCCGGGAACGGTGCGCCTGCGCGGCCCGCCGCCCGGACAACCGGCCACAAGCTGTCTCGCGGTGCCGCGCGAGAGGAGGGGTGCTGATGTCGAACGTACGTAGACTGCCCGGACCCATCATCGACCTCTGGGACTGGCAGCGGCTCGGTGCCTGCCGGGGCCGCGACAGCGCCCAGTTCTTCCACCCCGACGGCGAGCGGGGCTCGTCCCGGCTGCGCCGGGAATCCTCCGCCAAGGCCGTCTGCCGTGCCTGCCCGGTCCGCGCCGAGTGCGCCGCGCACGCCCTTGCGGTACGCGAGCCGTACGGCGTGTGGGGTGGCTTCAGCGAGTCCGAGCGACTGCGCCTGCTCGCGGTCGGCTGGGAGGACCTCGCCGACCGCCGGCAGACCCGTGTCGACGTCAACCGGCTGGAGGCCCGGCTGGGCAGTTCCCACCGGTCGACGATGCCCATCCAACGCAACGTCGCCTGACCAACCGCACCACCGGCGCCGCGCCCCCACCGCAGGGGCGCGGCGCCGCCCTGCCCCCCGCCCCCGCCCCCGCCCCCGTCCCTGACCTCGTTGATCATGAAGTTGTTGTCGCGCCATCGGCGTGTCGACGACAACAACTTCATGATCAACCAGGCTGGGGTGGGGTGGGTGGGTGGGTGGGCGGGGGTCAGGTGATGGTGAGGGTTACGGAGTGCCAGCCGGTTGCGCCGTTGGGGGCGACGCCGCGCGGCTCGCCGGTCTGCGTCTCGCCGGTGCTGTCCGTCGCCCGGACCTGGAGGGTGTGCTCGCCAGGGGTGGCCGGCCACTGCCACGACCACTGCACCCAGGTGTCCACCGAGATCGTCGGCGCCAGTTGAGCCTCCTGCCAGGGCCCCTCGTCGACGCGTACCTCGACGCGGTCAATGCCCCGGTGCTGCGCCCAGGCGACGCCGGCGACGGTGACCGGGCCGGCGGCCGGGCGGTTGCGTGGGCGGGGCGTGTCGATCCGCGACTGCGTCTTCACCGGTCCCTGCGCCGACCAGCCCCGGGGAACCCAGTACGCGTCGAAGTCAGCGAAGCTGGTCAACTCCAACTCGGTGATCCACTTGCACGCCGACACGTAGCCGTACAGGCCGGGCACCACCATCCGGACCGGGAAACCGTGCTGCACCGGGAGCGGCTCGCCGTTCATGCCGACGGCGAGCAGCGCGTCCCGTCCGTCACGCAGCGCGGCCGTCGGGGTGCCACAGGTCCAACCGTCCACCGAACGCCCGACCACCTGGTCGGCGCCGTCCAGCGGCCCCACCTCGTCGAGCAGATCCCGGATCGGTACGCCGAGCCAGCGCGCGTTGCCGATCAGGTCGCCGCCGACCTCGTTCGAGACGCAGGCGAGCGTCACGTACCGCTCCACCATGGGTCGGGCCAGCAGATCGGCGTAGCTCAGCGTGATCGGGTTGCGGACCCGGCCGTGAATGCGCAGCTGCCAGGTCGCGGGATCGACCTGCGGCACCACGAGCGCGGTGTCGATCCGGTAGAAGCTGCGGTTCGACGTGACGTAGCTGGCCAGCCCGGGCTGGGCCAGGTCAGCGCCGGCCGGCACCGGTGGTGCGGCGGAGACGGGGGCCGGCAGCGTGATCGCCTCGCGGGCGGCCGACACGCCCTGACGGCCGGCCAGCCACCGCCCGGCGACTCCCCCGACGGCGGCCACCCCGAGCACGGTCCCGACGCCGGTGAGGAACCGCCGCCGCGAGTCCGGATCGACCCGCCGCCCCGGCCCTCCGGGGACCGACGGGTCGCCCGAGGCTGGCGGATTTCCGAGGGCCGGCGGGCCGGCCGGTGTCGGTGGGGACCAGGGCCACGGGTCCAGTTCCAGCGGGCCGGCGACGAACGTCCAGAGCGCCAGTCCGCCGACCGCCGCACCGACAAGTGACGGCAGCACGTCGGCGGCGTCCGCGCCGGCCCGGGTCAGGGCCGCCGCCGCGCCGATCCCGCCGAAGACGGCGATGCCGGCCAGTCCCACCGTCAGCCGGCGGGCGGCCAGCATGCCCAACAGGGCGGCGAAGCCGCCGAGCAGCAGCGCCGTACCCACCAGCAGGGCGATCTTGTCGTACGTGCCGAAGACCTCGATGCCGAACCGCTTGACCGGTTCGGGGGCGGTGTCCACCACGAGGCCGCCGACCGCGACGAGCGGCGACGAGCGGGGGCCGGTCAGGGCGGCAACCAGTTCGGCGGTGCCGATGGCCGCCGCAGCGGCGGCGACGCCGGCCAGGGCGGCGAACCGAGGTGTCGTGCTGCTCACCCGCCAAGTGTTTCCCACCGACCACCGGTCCGGTAGTCGGCGTCAGCGTTCGTAACCTCTCGTCACCGGTACGCCGACTCAAAGCGCGTGGGGCGCACCGTCTCGTCGACGGTGCGCCCCACGTTCGGCGTACGGCAGGGCTCAGAAGCCCGGGCCGTGCTGGTGGCTGTGACCGTGACCGTGGCCGTGCGAGTGGCCGTGGCCGCCCGCGGTGGGCTCCGGCTCGGCCGGCTTCTCCACCACGAGGCTCTCGGTGGTGAGCAGCAGACCGGCGATCGACGCGGCGTTGGTGACCGCGTTGCGGGTCACCTTGACCGGGTCGATGATGCCCGACTTGGTCAGGTCGACGTACTCGCCGATGGCGGCGTCGAGGCCGTGGCCCCAGTCGCTGTCGGTGACCTTCTGCACGACGACGTAGCCGTCGTGGCCGGCGTTCTGGGCGATCCAGCGCAGCGGCTCGACAAGTGCCTTACGCACGATCGACACGCCGACCTTCTCGTCGCCGGTGAAGCCGAGGTCGTCGGCGAGCACCGGCAGGATCTGCGCCAGGGCGGCACCGCCGCCGGGCACCGTACCCTCCTCGACCGCGGCCTTGGTCGCGGCGATGGCGTCCTCGATGCGGTGCTTGCGCTCCTTCATCTCGACCTCGGTGGCCGCGCCGACCTTGACCACGGCGATGCCACCGGAGAGCTTCGCCAGCCGCTCGGCCAGCTTCTCCCGGTCCCACTCGGAGTCCGAGGCCTCGATCTCCTTGCGGATCTGGGCGACCCGGTCGGCGACCTCGCTGGCCTGGCCACCACCGTCGACGACAGTGGTGGTCTCCTTGTCGACCACGATGCGCCGGGCGCTGCCCAGCACCTCCAGGCCGACCTGGTCGAGCTTGTAGCCCAGTTCCGGGGCGACCAGCTCGGCGCCGGTGAGGATCGCCATGTCCTGGAGCATCGCCTTGCGGCGGTCACCGAAGCCGGGCGCCTTGACCGCGCAGACCTTGATGGTCTTGCGGATCGCGTTGACCACCAGGGTGGACAGCGCCTGACCCTCGACGTCCTCGGCGATGATGAGCAGCGGCTTGTTGTTCTGGAGGACCTTCTCCAGCAGCGGCAGCAGCTCCTCGATCGCGGAGATCTTCTGCGTGGTGATCAGGACGTACGCGTCCTCCAGCACCGACTCCTGCGACTCCGCGTCGGTGACGAAGTTCGGCGAGATGAAGCCCTTGTCGAACTGGAGGCCCTCGGTGACGTCCAGCTCGGTGTGCAGGGCGGAGCCCTCCTCGACGGTGATGACACCGTCGCGGCCGACCTTCTCCATCGCCTCGGCGATCAGCTCGCCGATGGTGGCGTCCTGCGCGGAGATCGTCGCCACGTGCGCGACAGACTTCTTGTCGGAGACGTCCACCGCCTTGCCGAGCAGCGCCTCGGAGACCTTGGCGGCGGCAGCGTCGATGCCCCGCTTGAGGCCGGCCGGGTTGGCGCCCGCGGTGACGTTACGCAGACCCTCGCGGACCATGGCCTGGGCGAGCACGGTCGCGGTGGTGGTCCCGTCGCCGGCGACGTCGTTGGTCTTGGTCGCCACCTCCTTGACCAACTGCGCGCCGAGGTTCTCGTACGGGTTGGTGAGCTCGATCTCCTTGGCGATGGTCACGCCATCGTTGGTGATCGTCGGCGCACCGAATTTCTTGTCGAGGACGACGTTGCGCCCGCGCGGCCCGAGGGTGACCTTGACCGCGTCGGCGAGCGCGTTGACACCGTGCTCCAGCAGGTGCCGGGCGTCGTCCGAGAAGCTCAGGATCTTCGCCATCTATGTCCCTTCGAAAGCGACGTTGCCCCGGCCCGGCGAGCCGGACCGGGGCAACGACACTGATCGGTTGCTTACTTCTCGATGACCGCGAGGACGTCGCGGGCGGAGAGCACCAGGTACTCCTCGCCGGCGTACTTGACCTCGGTGCCGCCGTACTTCGAGTAGAGAACGGTGTCGCCGACGGAGACGTCGATCGGCACGCGGTTGCCCTTGTCGTCGATCCGGCCCGGGCCGACAGCGAGGACGGTGCCCTCCTGCGGCTTCTCCTTGGCGGTGTCGGGGATCACGATGCCCGAGGCGGTGGTGGTCTCGGCCTCGTTCGCCTGGACCACGATGCGGTCCTCGAGCGGCTTGATCGCAACCTTGGTCGCGGTAGTCACGGGCATACCCTCCTGGGGTACTTGGTTTCGTTGCCGATCGGCATGCCGACCGGCGTCAATCTGCCACATGCCACCGGGCGGGGCCGTCGTCGCGGGTGCCGGTCCGCCTGGCGTTCAACCCCCGGACACCAGGGCCCGAAGGTTGGCACCCTCAGGGTGAGAGTGCTAATCGCAGGTTATTCCTCGGCTAGCACTCCGTCAAGGAGAGTGCCAATCCGCCACCCTCGTGTCGCCGCTCTTCCGCACCCACGTCACCACTTTTCCCGCACTGTTCCGCAGTCGTTCGCCAGGGTTGACCGCAACACGCCGACAGTGACTTCCCCGCCGATCGGTCGACCCTTACTCTCCGGCGCGACAACGTCACGGAGGGCGGACAGATGGCGGACATCCCAACTCTTGGATTCCTGCGCGACCAGTTGCGTCGGGCTCGCAAGGTGCGCGGGCTCAGCCAGGAGGAGCTGAGCAAGATGATCAACTACTCCCCGTCGGCGGTGAGCGCGATGGAGATCGGCCCGAACCAGCTGAGCGCCGACTACCTGGCCCGGTTCGACAAGGTGCTGGAGACCGGCGGCCTCTTCGTCGGGATGCTGGAGCTGATCCGGCTGCACGCCGAGCCGGACTGGTTCCGGCCGTGGGGCGAGATCGAGCGGGAGGCGGTCGCGCTGCGCTGGTACGACCCGGCAGTGGTGCCGGGCCTGCTCCAGACCGAGGCGTACGCGCGGGCGATGCTGCGGGTCGGTCCACCGCTCAGCCACGAGCAGATCGAGAAGCGGGTGCTGGCCCGGATGGCCCGGCAGGAGGTGCTCGCCCGTGAGGAGCCGCCACAGCTCGTCGCGGTGCTCGACGAGCAGGTGCTGCGCCGGCAGGTGGGCGAGCGCGCGACGATGCGCGAGCAGGTGGAGCACCTGCGCAGCCTCGCCGACCGCCCGCACGTCCAGGTGCGGATCATCCCGGCCGAGACCCCGTGGTACGGCGGGCTTGCCGGCCCGTTCGTGCTGGCTCGGCTCGCCGACGGCACCGAGGTGGCGCACCTGGACAACCAGCTCCGGGGGCACACTGTGGACAGCCCGAACGACCTTGCCAGTCTGGGGCGGCGTTGGGAGACTGTGGCCGGTGAGGCGCTGCCGCGCCGGCAGTCCGCCCGCCTGATCGAGGAAGTGGCGAAGTCATGGACCTGACCCGTGCCGCCTGGCGCAAATCCTCCCGCAGCAATCAGAATGGCGGCGCCTGCGTCGAGGTCGCCGACAACCTGCCCGGCGTGGTCGCCGTACGCGACAGCAAGGACCCGGCCGGCCCGGCACTCACCTTCACCCCGCCCGCCTGGCGCACCTTCATCACCACCCACCGCCCCACTCACTGACCCCCACCGCCACCGCCGAGCCCGCCCGGCCGGCCGGCCAGCCGCACGTTGATCGTCTGCACTTCAGTGACTCGGACATCGGCGTGTCGACTCACTGAAGTGCAGACGATCACGCCGCGCCCCGGCGGGTGCCTGCCCCGGGGCGCGTGGGTCAGGCTGGTGCGGGTCGGGAGAATGGGCGGGTGGATCTGGAGCAGTTCGGCGCGTTGCGTACCGCTGAGGGGTCGGCCGCGCTCGACGCGGCGGCCCGGGTGGCCGGCGACGATCCGCTGACCGCGGCGGCGGCGCTGCGTTCGGCCGGGGTGCCGGCCGGGCTCGCGGCGGCGGCGCTGACCCAGGCGGAGCTGCGCCGCCGGGCGACCGGCAAGTTCGGGCCGGCGGCGGCCGGCATGTTCTTCACCCGGCCCGGCCTGGAGCAGGCCACCCGACGGGTCGTCGCCGACCGGCGGGCGCGGCGGCTGCGCGCCGCGGGGGTGCGCACGCTTGCCGACCTGGGCTGCGGGCTGGGGGCCGACGCGCTCGCCGCCGCTCGCGCCGGCATCCGGGTGTACGCGGTCGAGGCGGACCCGCTCACCGCCGCGCTGGCCGAGGCGAACGCTCGGGCCGCCGGGCTGGCCGACCTGGTCACCGTCGAGTGTGGCGACGCGACCGCGTTCGACGTGACAGGGGTCGAGGCGGTCTTCTGCGACCCGGCCCGACGCCGGGCCGGCACCGGCCGGCGGATCTTCGACCCGAACTCGTACTCGCCGTCGTGGGACTTCGTGACCGGCCTGGCCGAACGGGTGCCGCGCACGGTGGTGAAGGTCGCGCCGGGGATCGACCACGCGTTGATCCCGCCCGACGCGGAGGCGGAGTGGGTGAGCGTGGACGGCGACCTGGTCGAGGCGGCCCTCTGGTGCGGTGAGCTGGCCGAGCTGCCCCGCCGCGCGACAGTGCTGAAGGAGAAACTTCCGGCTGACGTCCCGAGCGGAGCAACAGCTTCCTCCGGTCACCCGGCGGACGGCGGAACCCACCACACCGACGGAGCCGGCGGCGGAAGCCGGCACACCGACGGCCCGGCGACGTACCAGCTGACCGGAACGGGGGCACGTGAGGCAGCGGTCGGGACGGTGCGACGCTTCGTCTACGACCCGGATCCGGCGGTGGTCCGGGCTCACCTGGTGGCCGAGCTGGCCGCCGAGCTGGACGCCACGTTGGCCGACCCGACAATCGCCTACCTCTACGCGGACGCGGCACGGCCCACGCCGTACGCCCGCTGCCTGGAGGTGACCGACGTGCTGCCGTTCTCCCTCAAACGGCTCCGGGCGCTGCTGCGGGAGCGGCGGGTCGGCCGGGTGGAGATCCTCAAGCGTGGCTCCGCGCTGGAGCCCGAACGGCTCCGACGCGACCTGCGGCTGACCGGTGACCAGCCGGCGAGCCTGGTGCTCACCCGGGTCGCTGCCGCTCCGACGGTTCTGGTCTGCCGGCCGGCGGCCTGAACCCGACCCGGCACACCACCGGCTGGGAAGACACTGGTTCGGGCATCGGGCCGGGGCTACCTTGGCGGTCATGGCGGGACGTGGCACCCCGGCGATCGCGCTGCTGGCACAGCGGAAGGTCGACCACCGCACCCATCCGTACGATGTCTCGCCTGACGAGCCCAACTACGGCGCGCTTGTCGCCGCCGCGCTCGCGGTGACGCCGCAACGGGTCTTCAAGACCCTGGTCACCGAGGTCGACGGAGCGTTGACCGTGGCGGTGGTGCCGGTCACCGGCGGACTCGACCTCAAGGCACTTGCGGCGGCCGTCGGCGGCAAGCGGGCCACGCTTGCCGACCGGGTGGTGGCCGAGCGGGCCACCGGGTACGTCCGGGGCGGCATCAGCCCGCTGGGCCAGCGACGGCGGCTGCCCACGGTGCTCGACGTCTCCGCCCTTGACCATCCGACCGTGTACGTCTCGGCCGGCCGCCGGGGACTCCAGGTGGAGCTGGCCCCCACCGATCTGGTCACCCTCACCGGAGCCCGAACCGCATCCGTCGCCACCGGCTGATCCTCGCCGCCGGCTGATCCGCCCGGGCGTCCGGAGCCGAATCGGACGCCGGGTACCGGAACACGGACGGTGGCGGCACGGTGTCGAGGGCGTTGCTGAATTGTTACCGCCGACAACAAACTCGTGTCCGGCTCACCCTTGTGCTGGCGTGTGGCGCGCAATACGTTGCCGGACACAACAAAACAAAACACCGACACCCTTCCCCACCCTCGAAAGGACCCTGCACATGCGCAAGGGCTTCCTCGCCGTCGGCACCGTGGGCCTGCTGGCCCTCGGCAGCCTGACGGCCTGCGGCGACGATTCCGGCGGCGACCAGGCCGGCTCCGACGTGACCCCGAAGATCGGCGTGATCCTGCCGGACAGCAAGTCCTCCGCCCGCTGGGAGGGCGCCGACCGCAAGTTCCTCCAGGCCGCCTTCGAGGCCGCCGGCGTCGAGTACGACATCCAGAACGCCCAGGGCGACAAGACCGCGTTCCAGACCATCGCCGACCAGATGATCACGAGTGGCGTCACCGCGCTGATGATCGTGAACCTGGACTCCGGCACCGGCAAGGCCGTCCTCGACAAGGCCAAGTCGCAGGGCGTCGCCACCATCGACTACGACCGCCTCACCCTCGGCGGCTCGGCGGAGTACTACGTCAGCTTCGACAACGAGGCCGTCGGCAAGCTCCAGGGCGAGGGTCTGGCCAAGTGCCTGACCGACCAGAAGGCCGAGAAGCCGGTCGTGGCGTACCTGAACGGGTCGCCGACCGACAACAACGCCACCCTGTTCAAGAACGGCTACGACTCGGTCCTCAAGCCCAAGTTCGACGCGAACGAATACGTCAAGGGCCCGGACCAGTCCGTGCCGGACTGGGACAACGCCCAGGCCGCCACGATCTTCGAGCAGATGCTCACCCAGACCGGCGGCAAGATCGACGGTGTGCTGGCCGCGAACGACGGCCTCGGCAACGCCGCCATCTCGGTGCTGAAGAAGAACAACCTCAACGGCAAGGTCCCGGTGACCGGCCAGGACGCCACCACGCAGGGCCTGCAGAACATCCTCGCCGGCGACCAGTGCATGACCGTCTACAAGGCGGTCAAGCAGGAGGCCGACGCCGCCGCCGAGCTGGCCATCGCGCTGGCCAAGGGCGAGCGCAAGGAGACCGGCCAGACCGTCAAGGACCCGGAGGGCAACCGGGACGTGCCCGCCGTCCTCCTCACCCCGCAGGCGATCTACAAGGAGAACGTCAAGGACGTCATCGCCGACGGTTTCGTGACCAAGGAAGAGGTCTGCACCGGCGACTTCGCCGCGCTGTGCACCGAAGCGGGCATCAGCTGACCTCACCCGCCTAGGCGGCGCCGCCCGGCACGGTAAACCCGTGCCGGGCGGCCTGCCGCCGCTGGACGGGCTCCGATCTCCCTCCGTGACAAAGGAGAACCCCGTGTCCGCGACCCCTCTGCTGGAGCTACGCGGGATCGACAAGAGTTTCGGTCCCGTCCAGGTGCTACGCGACGTCGCCTTCGCCGCCTACCCGGGCGAGGTCACCGCGCTCGTCGGTGACAACGGCGCCGGCAAGTCGACCCTGGTCAAGTGCATCAGCGGCATCTACCCGACCGACGCCGGGCAGTTCGTCTTCGACGGCCGGCCGGTGAACATCCACAGCCCGCGTGACGCCGCAGCGCTCGGCATCGAGGTCGTCTACCAGGACCTCGCGCTCTGCGACAACCTCGACATCGTGCAGAACATGTTCCTCGGCCGCGAGAAGCGCAGCGGCATCGTCCTCGACGAGCCGACCATGGAACAGATGGCGGCCGAGACCCTCGCCGGGCTTTCCGTACGCACCGTCAAGTCGCTGCGCCAGCACGTCGCCAGTCTCTCCGGCGGCCAACGCCAGACGGTGGCGATCGCCAAGGCGGTGCTCTGGAACAGCAGGCTGGTGATCCTGGACGAGCCGACCGCCGCGTTGGGCGTCGCGCAGACCGCCCAGGTGCTTGAACTGGTCCGGCGGCTGGCCGACAACGGCCTGGCCGTCGTGCTCATCTCGCACAACATGAACGACGTCTTCGCCGTCTCCGACCGCATCGCCGCGCTCTACCTCGGCCAGATGGTCGCCCAGGTGAAGACCACCGACATCACTCACGCGCAGGTGGTCGAACTGATCACCGCCGGCCGCTCGGGCGAACTCGGGCTGGCCAGCGAAGCGGCCACCAACGGCAACGGCGCGGCGCCGGCCGACAGCACCACGGGAGGCGTCTCATGAGCACCACAGCCGTCAAGCAGGACGGTCCCGCCGCCGTCACGTCGACGCCGTCCGTCGGCAACCATGTGCGCGACTACTGGCGACGGGTACGCGGTGGCGACATCGGAGCCCTGCCCGCCGTCCTCGGCCTGCTCGTCCTCTGCACGGTCTTCTCGATCCTGCGGCCGTCGTTTCTCAGCGCCGGGAACTTCGCCAACCTGTTCACCCAGGGCGCGGCGGTCACGCTGATCGCGATGGGCCTGGTCTTCGTCCTGCTGCTGGGTGAGATCGACCTGTCAGCCGGTTTCGCCAGCGGCGTCTGCGCGGCGGTGCTGGCCAACGTGGTGACCGTGCTCGGACACCCCTGGTACGTCGCGGTGGCCGCCGCCGTGCTCACCGGCATGGTGATCGGCACGATCCTCGGCCTCCTGGTCGCCAAGATCGGCATTCCCTCCTTCGTGGTCACCCTGGCCGGCTTCCTGGCCTTCCAGGGCGTGGTGCTGCTGCTGATGGAGCAGGGCCGCAACATCTCGGTACGCGACCCGGTGCTGGTCGCGATCGCCAACCGCAACCTGCCGCCGCTGCTCGGCTGGGCGCTCGCCGCCGTGGCAGTCGCCGGGTACGCCGCCGTGCAGCTACTCCGTCACCGCAACCGCGCGGCGCGGGGCCTGGTCACCGACCCGATCACGGTGGTGCTCGCCCGGGTCGGCGGGCTGGCGGTCATCCTCGGCCTCGCGGTCTACATGCTCAACCTGGAGCGCAGCCGCAACGTGCTGATCAGCTCGCTCAAGGGCGTGCCGATCGTGGTGCCGATCATCGCCGTGCTGCTCATCATCGGGACCTTCGTGCTCCATCGCACCAGCTACGGCCGGCACATCTACGCGGTCGGCGGCAACAAGGAGGCCGCCCGCCGGGCCGGTATCAACGTGGACCGGATCCGCATCTCGGTCTTCGTCATCTGCTCCACCATGGCCGCGATCGGCGGCATCGTCGCCGCGAGCCGGGCCAACTCGGTCGACCCGAACACCGGTGGCAGCAACGTGCTGCTCTACGCCGTGGGCGCGGCCGTGATCGGTGGTACCAGCCTCTTCGGCGGCAAGGGCCGGGTGCTGGACGCGGTGCTCGGTGGCGCCGTGGTCGCGGTGATCGACAACGGCATGGGCCTGATGGGCTACAGCTCGGGCGTCAAGTACGTGGTCACCGGCGTGGTGCTGCTTCTGGCGGCAAGCGTCGACGCCCTGTCGCGCCGACGAGCCGCCGCCACCGGCAGCCGCTGATCCGCTCCACCGAAAGTAGTCACAACCGATGCGCGTGGGACCGAGCCAGGACGAGATTCGTCGACAGAATCTCGGTGCCCTGCTGCGCTTCGTGCACGTGCACGGTGCGACCACGCGCGCGGAACTGACCACCGCGCTCGGGTTGAACCGGAGCACCATCGGCGCGCTCACCGCCGACCTCGCCGCGGCCGGCCTGGTGACTGAGGGGGCGCCGAGGGAAACCGGCCGGGCCGGACGACCGTCGCTTGTCGTCCGGCCCGAGTCGGACCGGGTCTTCGCGTACGCGTACAGCATCGAGGTGGACCGGCTGCGGGCCGCGCGGGTCGGGCTGGGCGGCGCGGTGCTCGACCGCCGGGAGCTGGACCGTCCACGCGGTCTCACCGCCGCGGAGGCCGCGCCGCTGCTGGCCGGAGCGGTCAAGGAGATGCGCCAGGCGTTGCCGGAGGACGCCGTCTGCGTCGGTGCCGGGGTGGCGGTCTGCGGCATGGTCCGCCGAGACGACGGCCTGGTCCGGCTCGGACCGACCACCGGATGGGTGGACGAACCCATCGGCACGGCCCTCGGCACCGAACTCGGGGTCGACGTGCCGGTCACCGTCGGGAACGTGGCCGACGTGGCGGCCTTCGCCGAACACGCCCGTGGTGCGGCGGCCGGCTGCGACAACGTCATCTACCTCTACGGCGACGTCGGCGTCGGCGCCGGGATCATCGCCGGCGGGCGGCGGCTGACCGGGCACGGCGGTTACAGCGGCGAGGTGGGCCACATGGTGGTGGCCCGGGACGGGGCCCGCTGTGAATGCGGCAACCGGGGTTGCTGGGAGACCGAGATCGGCGAGCACGGGCTGCTCCGGGCCGCCGGCCGCTCGGACGCCCGGGGTCAGGAGGCGATGTTGGCGGTCTTCGACGCCGCCGACCGAGGGGACGCCCGGGCCCAGATCGCGGTACGGCAGGCCGGCGACTGGCTCGGCTTCGGCGTCGCCAACCTGGTGAACATCTTCAACCCGGAGATGGTCATCTTCGGCGGCACCATGCGCGACCTCTATCTGGCCGCCGCCGCCCAGGTGCGCAGCCGGCTCAACTCGAACGGGCTGCCGGCCTGTCTGGAGCACGTCCGGCTGCGTACGCCCAAGCTCGGTGCCGACGCTCCCCTGGTCGGTGCCGCCGAACTGGCCTTCGACCGGCTGCTGGCCGACCCGCTCGACGTTAGCTGACCTCCAGTTCCAGATTTCGCGAGCCGGTTTCGCCAACCGGTGAACTGATCGGTCGCACAATCCGTACCTGGTTGCGGGACGGCCGACGGGGTGCGGACGTCCGACGCTCAACCGATCGGTTCTCGTCCGAGGAGGCGCCGCAGACATGGCACCGCTGGATTCCACTCGTCGCCGGCAGGGCAACCGGTCCCGTCGCTTGGCGGTGCTGCTCACCACGATCGCCGCAGCTCTCGTCGTCCTGCCCGGCATGGCGCTGGGCGCACCCGCCGCCCAGCAGCTCGCCGCCGCCGACCAGGCCCTGCTCGACGGGGTGCGGCTGGCCGGGCTCTGGGAGATGCCGGCCGGGCAGATGGCCGCCGAGAAGGGCCAGTCGAAGGTGGTCCGGGAGATCGGCGCGGAGATCGCCCGGCAGCACGAGGAACTGGACCGACTCACCGTGGAGGCGGCCAACAAGCTCGGTGCGACCATCCCGAACCAGCCGACCGCCGAACAGCAGGACTGGCTGAATGAGATGAAGGACGCCAGGGGCGCCCGCTTCGACCAGATCTTCGTCACCCGGCTGCGGGTCGCCCACGGAAAGATCTTCCCGGTCATCGGGGCGGTCCGGGCCAGTACCCGCAACGATGTCGTCCGCGACCTGGCCGACGCGACGAACAAGTTCGTCGGCGACCACATGATCATGCTGGAGAGCACCGGGCTGGTCCGCTGGGCCGAGCTACCGCCGGCCGCACTGCCGGCCCCCGGCAACGACGGCCTGCTCGCTGCCGCGTCGGCCAACACCGGCCCACAGATCGGCGTCAGCAACACGCTGATCTGGGCGATCTTCCTCGGCGCCCTCGGCACCGGCGGCTTCCTCACGTACCGCATGTTCCGCCGCAGCTGACCGCCACCACCTGATTCGATGACAGTTCGTACCCGAGCCGCTGCCCTGCTCGGGCTGATCCTCGTCGCACTGTGCGCCGCCCTGGGCTCCGCCGGCCCAGCGGCGGCGCACGCCGTCGTGGTGGCCACCACCCCGCAACGCGACGAGGTGCTCGGGTACGCCCCGCGCGAAGTGCTCGTGACCTTCAGCGAGACCATCGCCGTGGTCCCCGGTCGGGTGCAGGTCCTCGCCCCCGACGGCAAGCGGATAAACGTCGGCGAACCGGAGGTCCGGGACCGGACCATCCGGATCGCCCTGCGGCCCTCGGATCGTCCGCTCGGCACCTACCTGGTCAGCTACCGCGTCATCTCGGCGGACAGCCACCCGGTCGCGGGCAGTTTCACCTTCGCCGCCGGAGCGCCCTCGGCGACCCCGCCCGCGCCGGCCCTGGCGGATTCCGAGTCGCCGGCCGGGGTACTCGTCCCGGCCGCCAAGTACCTCGGGTACCTGGGGCTGCTCCTGGCGGTCGGCCCGCCGCTGCTCACCGCGACAATGTGGCCCCGACGCCGGTCCCGCAGGGGAGCGACAGTCGTGGCATTTGGCGGGCTCGGGCTGGTCGCCGCCGGCACCCTCGGCACCTGGGTCGGGCAGGCGGCCCAGGTGGTGGGTGCGCCGGTCGGTCAACTCACCCCGACCGACCTGAGGGCGGTCGCGGACAGCGACGTCGGAGTGGTGCTGGCGGTACGCCTGGCACTTGTCGGTCTGGCGGCGGCCCTGCTGCCGGCCGTGATGCGGGGTGGCAGTTCGTCGGCCGGTCGCGTCGCCGGCGCAGGCCGGTTACCCGGTGCGGCACTTGCGGTGATCGGCCTGGCCGGGCTCGTCACCTGGCCGCTGGCCGGGCACCCGGTCGCCTCGCCGGTGCCGCCGGTGAGCATCGTGCTGACCACGGTGCACATCGCCGGGGTCACCGTCTGGTTGGGTGGGCTGCTCACCCTCACCGTGTTCCTGCTTCGGGGCACCCACGAGCGGGTCCTCGCCCGGATCCTGCCAGCCTGGTCCAGGTGGGCCACGCTGGCCGTGGCCTGGCTCGTCACCGCCGGAGTCCTTCAGGCCGCCATCGAACTCGGTCGGCTCTCGGCCCTGTGGGGCAGCACCTACGGCCGTCTCCTCCTGGCCAAGGCGGCGCTGCTGGCCGGGGTGCTGGCCGTCGCGGCCGGACAGCGTCGACTGATCCGCCGCCGGGTCGCGGCGAGCCGGCCCAGGTGGATCACCCGAGCGGCCGGTGTGGAACTCGCCGTGACCGCTGTGGTGCTGGCGCTTACCGCGGTGCTGGTACAGACACCCCCCGGCCGCACCGCCGGCTCAGCGGCCGACGGGGTGACCCGGGAGGGCGTCGCGCAGTCGATCACCACCGATCTGTTCACCCTTCAGTTCGACATCTACCCGGCGGTCTCCGGCACCACGAACAGCCTGCACGCGTACGTCTACACCCCGCAGGCGAAGGAGTTGCCGGTGGCGGAGTGGACGGTCACCGCGGCCCTGCCGGCGGCCGGCATCGAGCCGATCACCGTCGACGTGTTCGCGCTGGAGCCGCACCACGGCAGCGCCGAGATCCACTTCCCGGTCGCCGGGGACTGGACGCTGCGGATCAGTGCCCGGACCAGCGAGATCGACCGCTCCACCGCCACCACCACGGTGACCATCCGCTGACCGGCGCGCTCCACGCCGCCGTCGAACCAGCGGCCGGCCCGGGTCGCGTCAGCGGTCGACCTGGGTGAAGTCCCAGGAATGCGGCTGCCGGGCGAGCAGCATCACCGGCGGGTCCGGCAGCGGCCGAGGGCTGCTGCGCCACTTGGAGATCACCACGACCCGGTGGTCGGTCGAGGAGAAGACCTCACTGGACAGGTGCAGCGGGTCGTGCTCGAACTCGGGCAGCGCGCTGTCGCAGACCCAGGTGATCAGGTCGGCGAGCGCGTACGGCTCCGCCCGTGCCTCCCACATCCGTACGATCACGTCGCCGTCCTCCTCAGACACTGACAGTGGTCAGCGGCAGGGCCGAATCCGCGGGCAGGTCGAGCCGGCTGGGCGCGACACCCGAGGCGACCAGGTGCGCGCCGAGGGCGGCCACCATCGCGCCGTTGTCGGTGCACAGGCCCGGCCGGGGCACCCGGACGCGGATGCCGTGCCGGGCGGCCCGCTGCTCGGCCATCGCCCGCAGCCGCGAGTTGGCCGCCACTCCCCCGCCGATCACAAGCGTCTCCACACCCTGGCCACGGCAGGCGTCCATGGCCTTGTCCACGAGCACGTCGCAGACCGCCTCCTGGAAGGACGCGGCCACGTCCGCGATCGGGACCGGTTCGCCGGCCCGCTCGCGGGCCTCCACCCACCGAGCCACAGCTGTCTTCAACCCGGAGAAGGAGAAGTCGTGCCGGTGCGCGACGAGATCCTTCGCGGCGGTCAGGCCACGCGGGAAGGCGATCGCCGCCGGGTCACCGGCCCGGGCCTCCCGATCGATGTACGGCCCACCGGGGAACGGCAGTCCGAGCAGGCGGGCCACCTTGTCGAACGCCTCGCCGGCCGCGTCGTCGATGGTGGCACCCAGCGGCGTGACGCCCCGGGCCAGGTCGTCGACGAGCAGCAGCGACGAATGACCGCCGGAAACCAGCAGCGCGATCGCCGGTTCGGGCAGCGGACCGTGTTCCAGCGTGTCCACCGCGACGTGCGCGGCGAGATGGTTTACGCCGTACACCGGCTTCTCGGCGGCCACCGCGTACCCCTTGGCCGCCGCCACCCCGACCAGCAGCGCACCGGCCAGTCCCGGCCCGGCGGTGACAGCTATCGCGTCGATGTCGGCGAGCGTCACCCCCGCCTCGGTCAGCGCCCGCTCCATGGTCGGCACGATCGCCTCCAGGTGCGCCCGGCTGGCCACCTCCGGCACCACCCCGCCGAACCGGGCGTGCTGGTCCACGCTGGACGCGAGCGCGTCGGCGAGCAGGGTGTGCCCGCGTACGACACCGACACCTGTCTCGTCGCACGAGGTCTCGATGCCGAGGATCAGTGGTTCGTCAGCCATGCGATGTCTCAGTCCTGGGTGCGCTGCATCACCAGCGCGTCGGTGTTGCTCGATTGGTAGTAGCCGCGTCGCACGCCGATCGGCTCGAATCCGTGCATCGCGTAGAGCCGCTGGGCCGGCGCGTTGTCGGCGGCGACCTCCAACAGCACGGCGCGTACACCCACCCGGTTGGCCTCGGTGAGCAGCGCCTCCAGCAGCAGCCGGCCGATCCCCCGGCGCTGCGCGTCCCGCCGGACCGCGACGTTCTGCACCCACGCCTCGTCGGGCGGAGCGACCGCCAGCCCGGCGTAGCCGAGCACGCCGCCGCCGTCGTCGGTGACCACCCGGTAGAAGTGCCCGTGGGACAGTTCGTTCCAGAACATCGCCGCGGACCACTGCTCGGCACCGAAGAGGTCCGCCTCGATCGGCAACACCTCGTCGATGTGCCACCAGCGGAACCGGGCCGGCCCCGACCGGCTCACGGCAGCACCGGCTTGCGCACGGTGGCCGCCACCGCGTCCGGACGGCGCAGGTAGAGCGGGGTGAGCGGATCACCGGGGGCACCGGCGCGGATCCGCTCCGCGGCCAGGGCGGCGAGCGCAACCGCGTCCGGATAGCGGGGCTCGGCCCGCAGCGGCAGGCCCAGGATCTCGGCGTAGCGGTGGGCACCGTCGCCGACGGCAGCGGTCACGCCCAACTCCCGGGCCCGCTCGGCGGCCACCGCGGGCGCGCCGACCTCCGGCCCGACCAGGCGTTCGCCGGCCCCGTCGTAGACCGCCCAGTAGATCTCCCGGCGCCGCGCGTCGCTTGCCGCCAGCACCGGCTCACCGGTCGCCGCCGGCTGGCCGATGGCGTCCAGCGAGCAGACACCGTACGCCGGGATGCCGAGCACCTGACTCATGGTGGCTGCGGTGACCAGCCCCACCCGCAGCCCGGTGAACGGGCCCGGGCCGAGCCCGGCGACGACCGCCCCCAGGTCGGCCGGCCGGACGCCGACGTCGGTGAGCACCCCGTCCACCTGCGGTGCGAGCAGTTCACCGTGCGCCCGCGCGTCGACCGTGCACCGGTGCGCCCGGGCCGTGACGCCACTCGCGGTGACCTCGACGAGCGCCGCGGTCACCGCCGGGGTCGAGCTGTCCACCACCAGTACGAGCACAATGAACCAGCCTAGCCGTATCGCCTCCGGCCCTTGGACGCCCGCCCGCCATCGCCGCCGGGTCGTAGCGCTCGCGCGCACCGCACCCAGGACGAGTTGTTTCGGGGCCAGGCCATGAGCCTGGCCCCGAAACGACGGATCAGTTGCGGCGGCTCCACTGCTGGTTTGCGCCACCCCAGCAGCTGTACAGCTGGATCATCGCCCCGTTACCGCTGCCACCGGCGTCGAGGCACAGCCCTGACTGCACTCCGGTGATCGTGCCGTTGGAGTTGATGTTCCACTGCTGGTTCGCGCCGCTGTGGCAGTCATACAACTGAATCCGGGTGCCGTTGCTCGTGCTGGAGTTCGGCACGTCCAGGCACTTGCCGTTCACCGTCAGCTGCCGGCTCGAGGTGTGGGTGAACCGCTGGTTCGAGCCACCCCAGCAGTCATACAACTGGATCTGGGTGCCGTTGCTGGTGCTGGAGTTCGGCACGTCCAGGCACCGGCCGGACTGCTGACCGACGATCATCTGGCCGGACCCGCCACTGGGCGGCGGGGTGGTCGGGTTGGGCGGGTTGGTCGGGCCGGGGCCGGGGGTGCCGCCTTCCGTGAGGGTGATGTCCGAGCTTCCCTGGCTCTGGTAACCCTCGGTCGCCATGATCTGGTAGTAGTGGTTGCCGAGGTTCAGGCCAACACGGGCCCACGCGTCGAAGTGGTTGGCGGTGGTGATGGTGCCGCTGCTGCGCTTCTGCTGCCGGACGCTCCAGTACTGGTAGAACGTCTGGGTGCCGTCGATCGAGGGCTGGTTGACCCGCTGGCTGCGCAGGATGTCGTAGGTGCCACCGTCGGTGGTCACGCTGCCCAGCCGGGTGGCGCCGCTGCTCGGGTTGTAGCTGCCGAAGTTCTCGACGATGTAGTACTCCACGAGCGGGTTGCGGGTCCAGCCGTACAGCGCGAGGTAGCTGTTGTTGTTGCCCGGGTTGTAGCTGCCCGAGTAGCTGATCGTGCGGCGGGTGCCAGGGTTCCAGCCCTTACCGCCGACCCAGTTGTTGGTGCTCCTGCTCCACGAACTGGTGTAGCGACCGTTCTCGCGCAACACCATGCAGGCGTCGCCGCTGTCCTTCCAGAACGAGAAGAAGAACCCGTTGTGGGTGCCTTCCGTGTTCGAACAGACCTGCCGGTCGGCCTCGGCCTGGGCGGGGCTGGCCGAGATCGCGACGGTGCCGGTGGTGGCCAACACCGCGGCGAAGGCGGCGGCAGCCAGCATCCTGACGCGGCCGCGTCGGCGACTCTTGGGGTGGGTGGGGACTTCGTTCATGGTGGTGTGCTTCTCCCTGCGAGAGGCGGCGTGACGTGATCGGCGGGGTGCGGGTGGTTGAGGGACGGTCACCACGCGCCGATGCCACGCCATAGTTGTACGAATTGCCGGACTGTCAGTTGTGTGGGTACTCCACTGCCACTTTGCGTCGCCACTGACCCCCAGACTTGAGACGTTAGCGAGCATCTATATTTCCGATATCGTTATCCAACGATCGACGACAGTCAAGGAATGTCGTCCGACCGGCTCCATCGACCAACCAGGCGGATGTCGCCGCCTGGTACGTGCGGGCGGCGTGGGGGCAGGAGCACACGGCTCAGCCGGCCGAGCGCTCCCAGTCGATTGTGGGCAGGCCGGCGTCGGCGAGCGCCTTGTTGGCCGCGCTGAACGGCCGGCTGCCGAGGAAGCCACGCGGGTTCATCGGGCTCGGGTGGCCCGCCTCCAACACCACGTGCTGCGGGTTGGTGACAAGCGCCGCCTTCTTGCGCGCGTAGCCGCCCCAGAGCAGAAAGACCACCCGGGAGTCCAGCGCGTCGAGTGCCCTGATTGTCGCGTCGGTGAACTCCTCCCAGCCCCGGTTCGCGTGCGAGCCGGGGGCACCCTGTCGCACGGTCAGCACCGAGTTGAGCAGCAGCACGCCCTGCGCCGCCCAGCCGTCGAGGTTGCCGCTGCGCGGCTTCGGCACGCCCAGATCCTCGCCCAGCTCCTTGAAGACGTTGCGCAGCGACGGCGGCACCGACACCCCCTCGCGCACGCTGAAGCTGAGCCCGTGGGCCTGGCCCGCGCGGTGGTAGGGATCCTGCCCGAGGATCAACACCCGGCAGGCCGACGGCGCGCAGCGCCGATAGGCCGAGAACAGATCCTCGACCGGCGGAAAGACCGGGCCGGCGGCGTACTCCCCGGCGACGAACTCGGCCAACGCGGACACCCGGGCCGGGTCGAGATGGGGGGTCAGCACCGCCCGCCACTCGTCGGGGAGCAGCGCCAGCAGGTCGAGAGCGGGGGTGTCGTCGGGCATCGGCAACCTCTCACCGGTCGGAACGTCTGCGGGCACTGTAGGTACCGGGTACGACAGCGCTCAGCCCAGGGCGGCGAGGCGCTCCGCCCAGTCGCCACCGACCGGCTCCAGCTCCGCCGTGCGGGTGTCGTCGTCGTGCCGGTGCAGACGGATCCGCAGATGGGCATCGGCAAGCTGTTCGACAAGCCCTTCGCCCCACTCGACAACTGTCACCGACTCGTCGACCGAAGCGTCAAGGTCGAGGGCGTCGATCTCGGCCCGGGGGTCGCCCGCCTCACCCAACCGGTACGCGTCGGCGTGCACAAGCGCCACCGCTCGCCCGCCGGCCGGGTCCGGGCGGTGCACCCGGGCGATCACGAACGTCGGCGAGGTGACGTCGCCGAGCACCCCCAGGCCGGTGCCGATCCCTCGGGTCAGCGCGGTCTTGCCGGCGCCCAGCGGACCGGTGAGCAGCACCAGGTCACCGGCGCGCAGCAGCCCGGCCAGCCGTTGCCCGAAGGCGTGGGTGTCCGCGACCGTCGGCAGCACGACAGCGGTCACGAGTCGTCCCGCCCGCAGGTGTCGAGGAAGCGGAGCAACGCGGCGTTGACCTCGTCGGCGTGCTCCAGCATCACCACGTGACCGCTGTCGGGGATCCTGACGAACTCGGCGTGCGGCAGCCGCCGGACGATCTCCTCCGAGTGCGTCAGCGGGGTGATCATGTCCTTGTCGCCGACGATCACCAGCACCGGCGTGCCGGCCAACGCGGCAAGTGCCGGGAACCGGGAGTGGGTCGCCAGGGTACGCAGGTAGCGGGTCACCGTGTCGGCGGAGGTACGGGAGTTCATCTCCTCCACGTACGACACGAGCGCAGGGCTCGGTTGTCGGGTGCCGAAGCCGTACCTGCGGGTCAGCAGCCAGGCCACGTTCGTGGTCGAGCGGCGGGCCCTGTCGATCACCGCCCCGCCGTACCTGGTGACGTTTCCCGCCATGTAGAGCACCGGCGCACCCACCCGACCCAGCAGGGCGGGCGCGACCAGCTTCGTCTCCGCGAGCAACCCGCCCGACGTGGCCATCAGCACGGTGCCCACCACCCGGTCGCCGAACATCTCCGGGTACAGCTCGGCCAGGGCCATGATGGTCATGCCGCCCATCGAGTGACCGACGAGCACAAGTGGCCCCTCCGGGGCGGCCCGGTCGATCACCCGGCGCAGCGTGCGGCCGAGCGTGGTCAGGTCGTACTCGCCGCTCTCCAGCCGCCCGGACCGGCCGTGCCCCGGCTGGTCGTACGCGACGATCCGGTGCTCGCCCCGCTCGGCGAGCAGTTTGCGCTGGAAGTGGAAGGTCCCCATGTCCAGGCAGAAGCCGTGCACCAGCAGCACCGTCGGGTTGCCCTCGACCGGCCGGGTCGGCTCGACCACCTCGACGTGGATGTCGGTGCCGTCGCTCATCTCCAGCCGGTACGCCTCGTCGTACCGCTGATCGCCGAAGACCTCGTCGGCGTACGCGTCGGCGGGGTCCGCCTTGAGCCGGCGGACCAGGGCGCGTTCCGTGGCGACGCCGGCGGCCAGTCCGGCGGCGGCCACCCCCAGCGCCGCGCCGACCAGACCTGCGGCCTTTCCGGCGGTGGTCCGGGGCCGGGGGATCTGCCAGCCGGTCATGTCCGGTCGCCGTCGTAGACGCGGGGTACCCGGGTGCTGCCGAACCGGGTGACGATCTCGTAGTTGATGGTGCCGACGGCCTCGGCCCAGTCGTCGGCCGTGGGCTCCCCCTCGGACCCGTCGCCGAACAGGGTCGCCACATCGCCGGCGGCCACCGGGTCGTCGCCGCAGTCGAGGACGAACTGGTCCATGCAGACCCGGCCGGAGATGGTCCGGCGTACCCCGCCGAGTTGCACCGGGCCGGAGTTCGAGGCGTGCCGCGGCACCCCGTCGGCGTAGCCGAGCGGCACCACGGCCAGGTTCGCCTCCCGCTCGGTCGTGTAGGTGTGGCCGTAGGAGACGCCGGCACCGGCCGGCACCCGCTTGGTCAGCATCACCCGGGCACGGGCGGTCATCGCCGGACGCAGCCCGTACGTCTCGCCCGCCACCGGGGAGAGGCCGTAGACGGCAAGCCCCGGACGGACCAGGTCG
Organism: Verrucosispora sp. CNZ293; assembly: GCF_002754655.1. Classification (NCBI taxonomy): domain Bacteria; kingdom Bacillati; phylum Actinomycetota; class Actinomycetes; order Micromonosporales; family Micromonosporaceae; genus Micromonospora; species Verrucosispora sp. CNZ293. The sequence continues at coordinate 5,643,440 of NZ_PEFR01000001.1, read as the reverse complement.
AAGTGGGTGTCCGGCCGGGTCAGGGTGGCCGCCGAGTTGGCCAGGTGCCGGTAGCGCGGGCGCAGCCCGGCCCGCTCCACCATGGCCAGCCCCTCATGGAAGACCGCCACCTGCCGATCCGTGGTCGGATGACCGGGCAGGTCCGCATACACGAAGTGGCTCCACACCCCCACCACCTCGACAAGTCCGTCGGCCTGTGCCTTCGCGGCGGCGTCGAGCAGGGTCGGCCAGTCGGCGACAGTCGCGCCGCCCCGGGCCAACCCGGTGTCGATCTTCAGGTGCAGCCGGGCGGGCCGCCCGGCCGTCCGGCTCGCCGCCAGCATCTCGTCGAGCTGCGGCAGGCTTGCCACGCCCAGGTCGACGCCGGCCGTCACGCCGCGGTGCAGCGGCAGCCCCGGCGCGAGCAGCCAGGCCAGCACCGGGGCCTCGATGCCGGCCGCGCGCAGCGCCAGCGCCTCGTCCAGGGTGCAGACACCGAGCCAGTCCGCCCCGGCGTCGAGCGCGGCCCGGGCCGCCGGGACCATGCCGTGGCCGTAGCCGTCGCCCTTCACCACCGCCATCAGTTCCGCGCTGGTGCCGGCGCGCAGCCGGTCCACGTTCTCCCGGATCGCGTCAAGGTCGACACGTACCTCGGCCTGCCACATGCTCCCACCCTACTTTCCGCCCTGATCACCACGGCGGGTACTCAGGGCAGACGGGCCAGCACGGCACGCAGCGCGACGGCGACGTCCGGCGCGGTCACCGGGCCGCCCCGGGCCGCGTCCCGACCGGCCAGCCCGTGCAGGTACGCCGCGGCGGCGGCGGCCCGCTCGGCCGGCAGCCCCGCCGCCAGCAACGAGCCGAGCAGTCCGGCCAGCACGTCGCCGGTGCCACCGGTGGCCAGCGCGGGGGTGCCGGTCGGATTGACGTACGCCCGCCCGTCCGGTGTGCCGATCACCGTGCGATCCCCCTTGAGCAGCACCACCGCGTTCATCCAGGCGGCCAGTCGAAGCGCGGCGGCGACCCGGTCGGCACCCGGTTCCTCCCCGCAGAGCCGGGTGAACTCCCGGTCGTGCGGGGTGACCACGATAGGCGCGTCCCGTCGGCGCAACTGGTCGGCGAGGGAACCGTCGACAAGCAGGGTCAACGCGTCCGCGTCCAGCACCACCGGCACCGGCGCGGCGAGCACCGTCCGCAGCTCGGTGGCCGCCCGCTCGTCGGTGCCCAACCCGGACCCGCACACCCACGCCTGCACCCGGCCGGCGTCGGACACCCGGCCGGTGGCGATCACCGAGGGATGCTCACGCACCACCTCGTCCCGCGCGCCACCGGCGTAGCGGACCAGGCCGGTCGGACCGGCGAGCGCGCCGCCGACGGAGAGCACCGCCGCACCCGGATACGTCGCGGAACCGGTGGCCACGCCGACCACCCCTCGGGTGTACTTCTCCGAGCTGGGGCCGAGCCTCGGGTACCAGTCGGCCACGTCCGACCATTCCACGAGGTGCAGCGCGGGGCTGCCGCGCAGCCACGGCGTCAACCCGATGTCGACGAGTTCCACCTCGCCGGCCAGCGCGGCGGCGGGGCCGACCGCAAGTGCCGGCTTCAGCGCGCCGAAGGCGACAGTCACGTCGGCACGTACCGCGTTCGGCCGGCCGGACGATGTCAGCGGCACCGCTCCGGTGTCCACCGCGACGCCGCTGGGCACGTCCACCGCCACCACCGTCGCCCGTTCGCCGTCACGTCCCCGGTGCCGCAGCAGACTCGCCGCCAACTGCTCGGCGGTCTCCCGCAGGCCACCCCGGCCACCGATGCCGACGATCCCGTCGAGCACCACGTCGACCACGGCCGGCGGTCGCGAGACGACCCGCCCGCCGGCCGCGCGCAGCGCGGCCAGTCCTTCGGTGTGGACCCGCTCAGGGCTGAGCAGCAACGCCGACACGGCGGCACCGCGCCGGGCGAGCCGGGCGCCCGCGTACAGGGCGTCGCCACCGTTGTCGCCGGAGCCGACGAGCAGCAGCACCGGCGCGGCGTACACCCCGCCGCGTTCGGCGAGCAGCAGCGCGCAGCGGCGGGCCAGTCCGGCGGCGGCGCGTTGCATCAACGTGCCGGGCGGCAGGGTGGCCATCAGGGCCGCCTCCGCCGCGCGTACGTCCGCGACCCGCCAGACCGGTCTCATGCCACACCCCGTTCCCCGATCACCCGGCCAACCCTACCGGCGCGCGGGCCGCAAGATAGCCGTCGGCCGCGCGTCCGGCAACGCCTGTGGACGAACCGGGGGTACGCCCACCGCCGGCTGTCCACAGGGCACCATGGCCGGCACCAGCGCCGCCTAGCGTCGTCGGCGTTGTGCTGACGCCGGGCGGGAGGAACCGATGGCCGAGGAGAAGCTGGCCGTACGACCGGAGCTGCTGCACCGGGTCGGGCTGTCACTTGGTGACACCGGCTACCGGTTGGCGAACGGGATGGCCGGCGGGGCAGGGCTCACCGCACCGGCCGGGGAGTGGTCGACGGCGCGGGCACTCGCCGCTCTGGAGACGGCCGTGCACGCCTGGTCCGGGCGGCTCGGTGCCCGGATCGCGGAGACCGGCGACGCGGTGCGCGCCGCCGCCGGGGCGTACGAGTCGGTGGACGACCGGGCCGCCGCCCGCCTCTCCGCCCTGCCCCGATGAGCGCACCGGTGGCTGTCGGCTACGCCCAGCTCGCCACGGCCGACCCGGCCGCGTGGCGGGCCACCGGGTCGGCCTGGGCGAGTCTGGCCGGGGTGGCCGAGCGGCGGGCCGGTGAGCTTGCCGATGGTGGCGTCACCCTGCGCACCGGCTGGTCCGGCAGTGCCGCCGAATCGGCAGGTGCCCGGCTGGCGGGGCTGCGTGACGACCTTGTCGCGCTGGTGCCGGTCGCGATCGAGACCGACCAGGTGCTCGCCGAGTTCGCCGCCCGGTTGGTGGCCGCCCGGGCCCGGCTGGCGACGGCCGTGGCGGCGGCCACCGCCACGGGTGTGCTGATCGACCGCCGGGGTGGCGTACGCGCCGACCCGAGCCGGGTGCCGTCCGACCGCGCCGACGCGACGGTGGCCCAGGTGGCCACGGCCCTGCGGGATGCCCTCGACCTGGCCGCGCGGGCCGACCGGGACGCCACGACCCGCCTCGGGCGGCTGGCCGGGGCCGCCGGCACCGGCTGGACGTCCCGGCCAGCGTCGTACCGTCCGCCGCCGGACGCCGAGCCCGGTGTGGTACGGCGCTGGTGGGCCGGGCTCACACCCGCCGAGCGCCGCTGGCTCGTGGTGCACGAGCCGGAGCAGACCGGCCGGCTCGACGGGGTGCCGGCCGACGCCCGTGACCAGGCCAACCGGCTGCTGCTCGCGGCCCGCCGCGCGGCACTCACCGAGCTGTGGGAGCAGTTGCTGGCCCGGGTGCCCCGGGGCCCGCTGGAAGTGGCCGGGCTGCGTGGCGTCGAGGGCAGACTGTCCGGGCTGGACGCGCTCGTCGACCGGCTGGAGTCGACCCAGCAGCCCCGGGCGTACCTGCTGGGTCTGGACGTCGGCGGTGAGGGCCGGGCGGTGGTGGCCCTGGGCAACCCGGACCGGGCCTCGGACGTGCTCACCTACGTGCCGGGGATGACCGCCGGGCTCGGCGACGCCACGGGTGAGCTGGGCCGGGCGGCACGGGTGCTGGCCCGCTGCGCCGAGCTGGCCCCGGGTGAGCAGACCTCGGCGGTGCTCTGGCTGGATTACGACGCCCCGGATTTCCTGCACGAGGCGGCCTGGGACGGGCAGGCCCGCGCGGCCGGGGAGGCGCTGCACCGGTTCCAGGAGGGGCTACGGGCCACCCACGACGACCCGCCCGGGCGGCAGACCGTGCTCGGGCACAGCTACGGGTCGCTTGTGGTGGGCACCGCCGCCCGCGACCACGGCCTCGCCGCCGACGCGCTGGTCTTCGTCGGCTCACCGGGGGTAGGCGTGGCGCACGCGGCCGACCTGGGGTTGCCACCCGGGCAGGTGTGGGCAAGCACCGCACCTGACGACGTGATCCGGCTGACCCGCCCCCCTGAGGAACTGGCCCTGCGGGCGGCGCTCGGCACCTCCCCGGTCGGCACGATCGCCGGTTGGCTGGCCGGGCCGGGCGACGAACTGTGGTTCGGGCGCGACCCGGCCGAGCCGGGCTTCGGGGGGCGGACGTTTCCCAGCGGCCGGTACGGCCACACCGGCTACTGGCATCCGGACAATCCGGCGCTGGACGGCATGGCGCGGGTGGTGCTGGGCAGGTGACGAGCCCTGGGCTACTCCACTGTGACGGACTTGGCGAGGTTGCGCGGCTGGTCGACGTCGTGGCCCCGGGCGGCGGCGATCTCGGCCGCGAGCACCTGGAGCGGCACCGTGGTGACGAGCGGCGCGAGCAGCGTGGGCGTACGCGGGACGTAGATCAGGTGATCGGCGTACCGGACGACCGACTCGTCGCCCTCCTCGGCGATCACGATGGTGCGGGCACCACGCGCGCGTACCTCCTGGATGTTGGAGACGACCTTGTCGTGCAGCATGCCCCGACCCACCGGCGACGGAACGATGCAGATCACCGGGGTGTTCTCGTCGATGAGCGAGATCGGGCCGTGCTTCAGCTCGCCTGCGGCGAAGCCCTCGGCGTGCATGTACGCCAACTCCTTGAGCTTCAGCGCACCCTCCAGCGCCACCGGGTAGCCGACGTGCCGGCCGATGAACAGGATCGTCGGTTCGCCGCGCAGCTCGCGGCCCAGCTCGCGGACCGGCTCGACCCGCCCGAGCAGGTCCCGCAGCTTGTCCGGCACCTGGTGGAGCTGCTCCACCACGGCCGCCACCTCATCGGCGAACTTGACCCCGCGCACCTGGGCCAGGTGCAGGCCGATCAGGTAGCAGGCGACAAGCTGGGTGAGGAACGCCTTGGTCGAGGCGACGGCGATCTCCGGCCCACCGTGGGTGTAGAGGACGGCGTCGGACTCCCGGGGAATCGTGGAGCCGTTGGTGTTGCAGATCGCCAGCACCCGGGCCTTCTGCTCCTTGGCGTGCCGCAGCGCCATCAGGGTGTCCATGGTCTCGCCGGACTGGGAGATCACCACGATCAGGGTGGACCGGTCCAGCACCGGGTCGCGGTAGCGGAACTCGCTGGCTAGCTCCACCTCGCAGGGGATCCGGGTCCAGTGCTCGATCGCGTACTTCGCCACCATGCCGGCGTGGTAGGAGGTGCCGCAGGCGACGATGAAGACCTTGTCGACGTCGCGCAGGTCCTGGTCGCTGAGGCGGACCTCGTCCAGCATGATCTCGCCGGTCTCGGTGAGCCGGCCGAGCAACGTGTCGGCTACCGCCTCCGGCTGCTCGGCGATCTCCTTGAGCATGAACCAGTCGTAACCGCCCTTCTCCGCGGCGGAGGAGTCCCAGTCGATGTGGAAGTCCTTGCCGCTGGCCGGCTGGCCGTCGAAGTCGGTGATCTCGATGCTGTCCCCGGTGATCAGGACGATCTGGTCCTGGCCCAACTCGACCGCGTCCCGGGTGTGCTCGATGAACGCGGCGACGTCGCTGGCGAGGTAGTTCTCCCCGTCACCACGGCCGACCACAAGGGGTGAGTTGCGGCGGGCGCCGACCACCGCGCCGGGAATCGCCGCGTCGACGGCGAGCAGCGTGAAGGCCCCTTCCAGCCGCTGGCAGACCACGCGCATGGCGGCGGTCAGCAGGTGCGGCCCGTCCGGCTGGCCGGCGGCGCGCAGGTCGGTCAGGGCAGCGGAAAGCAGGTGCGCGGCGCACTCGGTGTCGGTGTCGCTGGCGAAGGTGACGCCCTGGTCCTCCAGCTCGGTCCGGAGCTTGGCGAAGTTCTCGATGATCCCGTTGTGGATCACCGCGACCCGGCCGTCGGGCGACAGGTGCGGGTGGGCGTTGCGGTCCGTGGGGCCGCCGTGGGTGGCCCACCGGGTGTGCCCGATGCCCGTGGTGCCGTCGCCGATGCCGATCGGGCTGGCGCCGCAGCCGGCCGGGTCCTCGGCCGCCCGCTCGGAGAGCACCTTCTCCAGGTTGGCCAGCTTGCCTGCCTTCTTCTCGGTCAGCAGCTCGCCGTCGCAGACGATGGCGACGCCTGCCGAGTCGTAGCCGCGGTACTCCAACCGCCGCAAGCCGTCGAGCACGATGCCGAGCGCCGGTCGGGCGCCGGCGTAACCCACGATTCCACACATGGGTGGCAGCCTAACCAGTTTCGCTCACAATGTCTGCTCGAAAGCGGGGTAAACAATCACTGAATTTGAGCGATTTGGCGATGGCGGTGGAAGGTTGCCACAAACCACGCAGCCGGTGGGTGGGCAGGGCACGTGATCGCAGCCGTACCCTGACGGGCGTGACGAGCAGTGATGTCGACCCGCTGGTGGCCCGGATGCGCCCGTTCGGGACGACCGTCTTCGCCGAGATGTCCGCCCTCGCGACGCGTACCGGCGCGGTGAACCTCGGCCAGGGTTTCCCGGACACCGACGGCCCGCCCGAGATGCTCGCCGCCGCGGCGGAGGCCCTGGCCGCCGGCCGCAACCAGTACCCACCCGGTCCCGGCATCGCCGAACTACGGGCGGCCGTGGCGGCACACCAGCGCCGCTTCTGGGGGCTGGAGTACGACCCGGACGGCGAGGTGGTGATCACCGCCGGGGCCACCGAGGCGGTCGCCGCGGCCATTCTCGCCCTCTGCGAGCCCGGCGACGAGGTCGTCTGCTTCGAGCCCTACTACGACTCGTACGCCGCCTCGATCGCCCTGGCCGGCGCGACCCGGCGACCGGTGACCCTCCGTCCCGGCGTCGACGGGCGGTACGCCTTCGACCCCGACGACCTGCGGAACGCGTTCGGTGCCCGGACCCGGCTGGTGCTGCTCAACTCGCCGCACAACCCGACAGGCAAGGTGTTCACCCCGGACGAGCTGGCCCTGGTCGCGCAACTGTGCCAGGAGCACGGCACGTACGCGGTCACCGACGAGGTCTACGAGCACCTCGCCTTCACCGACGCGGCGAGCGGGCACGTGCCGCTGGCCACGCTGCCCGGGATGCGCGAGCGGACCCTGCGGATCTCCTCGGCCGGCAAGACCTTCTCCTGCACCGGCTGGAAGGTGGGCTGGGCCAGCGGGCCGGCGGCACTGGTGTCGGCACTGCTGCGGGTCAAGCAGTTCCTCACCTTCGTCAACGCCGCACCCCTGCAACCTGCGGTGGCGGTGGCACTCGCCCTGCCCGACGACTACTTCACCGCTTTCCGGGCCGACCTGCAGGCCCGCCGCGATCAACTGATCGACGGGCTGACCGCTGCCGGGTTCGACGTGTTCACCCCGGAGGGCACGTACTTCGTGACCGCCGACATCACCGCCCTCGGAGGCACCGACGGGGTCGACTTCTGCCGCACGCTGCCCGAGCGGTCCGGCGTGGTGGCGGTACCCACCCAGGTCTTCTACGACGACCCCGAGGCCGGTCGGCGGCTGATCCGGTTCGCCTTCTGCAAACGCCCCGAGGTGCTGGCCGAGGCGGTGACCCGGCTGCGCCGGCTGCCCGAGGTCCGGTGACCGGACCGGCGTCAGTACGCAACGTGAGCCGTACCGGTGTCGACCGGCGCCGCGCCGAGCGCCGACCGCGTGGCTCGGGCTCGCCGCCGCGCCGCCGACCAGGCCAGCACCATCGCCGCGAGGAAGAGCGCGGGTGCGAGCTGAGCGAATTCGGCTGCCGAACGGATGTCGTCGGTGACCGCGAGGTAGCGGGCACGCTCGGCCGCATCCTGCCATTCCCCAGGGTCCAACCCGAGGTAGTCGTGCACGAGGATGAGCGTGCAGGCCGCCGGCACCGTGACGAGCAGCAGGGGCAGCCGGCCTCGGGTCGACCGACGTAGCGCGGCCCACCAGGTCAGGGCGGCGAGTGCCAGCGTGCCGACCATGGTGAGCACCGATGCGGTGCCGAAGGTGGGCCACCAGACGTTGCGCCGGTCCAGTTCGTTCGCGGTCGCGCCGTACACGGTCAGCCAGGGCAGCGCGAGGCCGGCGAGCAGCGCCAAGGTGCCGGCCGCGGCAGCGACGATCCGGCCGGCGCCCGGCCACCAACTGGCCAGCACCACTGCGGTGAGGGCTGCCACGACGAGCACCGCGAACGTCAGCCCGGAGCTTTCGTAGGCGAACCAGATGGCCCCGTAGTCCCGGTCCAGGGCGGGCGCCACCCGGCGCACGATCTCAGCCCAGCGGGCGGCACCCTCGTCCGGCGTCGACGAGAGGCGACAAGCGGCACCGGCCAGGACCGTCGACATGGCCAGCAGGGCGCCACCCGCCGCGACGGCGGCGGTCCGTCCCGCGTACCCGGGCAGCGTCACCGAGGCCAACGTCAGCAGCACCACCGGCACCACCAGGAGCAGGTACGCCCATCCCCACCCGCCGATCTCCGTGACGCTGAGCCCGACCGTCGAATCCTGGTGAAGGAGCGAGCCGGCCCTGCTGCCCAGCACCTCGATCGTCACCTCGGACCACGGTGTCGCCACGGAGCCGATGATCAGCGCCAGGACGATCAAGATCATGAGCAGTCGACCCCAGCGGGCCCCGAGCCAGCTCTGCGGTGTCCCGGGCGGCGCCTCGTCCAGCGCACTGTCGGCGGGTTGCCCGACGGAACCGGGAGAAGCTGGGTGGGACACAGTCACCCCCGTGAGACGTGGTGTCCGCCCCTACGGCGGCCGGCGGCCATCGTCCCACGGCGCTCGACACGGTAGGGGGACACCCGTCCGGCCACAGTGGAGCCGACCACCGCAGTCGGTCAGGGTCAGGCCGGGCTGGCGGTTCGGACGTGGTCGGCGATGCGCTCGGCGACCTCGCGGGCGGTCTGCTCGGTGGCCGCCTCGACCATCACCCGGACCAGTGGCTCGGTACCCGACGGGCGCAGCAGCACCCGGCCGGTCTCGCCCAGCTCGGCCTCGGCCCGCTCGACCTCGGCGCGTACCGCGGGCGCGGCGGCGCCGACGGTGCGGTCGCCGACCGGCACGTTGATCAGCACCTGCGGCAGCTTGGTGACCACGCTGGCGAGGTCCGCCAGGGTGCGGCCGGTGGCCGCGATGCGGGCCATCAGGTGCAGCCCGGTGAGGACCCCGTCACCTGTGGTCGCGTACGCCGGCATCACGATGTGGCCGCTCTGCTCGCCGCCCAGGGCGTAACCGGAGGCACGCAGCTCCTCAAGCACGTACCGGTCGCCGACCTTGGTCTCGACCAGCCGGATTCCCTCGGCGGACATCGCCAGGCGTAGACCGAGGTTGCTCATCACGGTGGCGACCAGGGTGTCTCCGGTCAGCGTGCCGGCCTCCCGCATGGCCAGCGCCAGGATCGCCATCACCTGGTCGCCGTCGACCTCGTCGCCGTCGGCGGTCACGGCCACGCACCTGTCGGCGTCGCCGTCGTGCGCGATGCCGAGATGCGCCCCGTGCTCCACCACGGCCTGGCGCAGCGCCTCGATGTGGTTTGAGCCGCACCCGTCGTTGATGTTGAGCCCGTCCGGCTCGGCGTGGATCGCGACGACCTCGGCGCCGGCCTCCCGGTAGACCGCCGGAGCGACCTCGGCAGCGGCGCCGTTGGCGCAGTCGACCACGACCTTGATCCCGTCGAGCCGGTGCGCCGCGGTGCCGGAGACGTGCTGCACGTAGTGGTTCGCGCCGTCGAGCAGGTCGTGCACCCGGCCCACGCCGGCACCCACCGGACGCTTCCAGGCGCTTGCGGCGTTGGCCTCGATAGCCGCCTCGATCCGCATCTCGATCTCGTCGGGGAGCTTGTGCCCACCGGCGGCGAACAACTTGATCCCGTTGTCCGGCATCGGATTGTGCGAGGCCGACAGCATCACCCCGAGATCCGCCTTGGCCTCTGCGGTGAGGAACGCCACCGCCGGCGTGGGCAGCACACCGACCCGGATCACCGTGGCGCCCGCGCTTGTCAGCCCGGCCACCACGGCCGCCTCGAGCATCTCGCCGCTGGCCCGGGTGTCCCGGCCCACCACTGCCAGTGGAGCGCGGCCACGATCCGACTCGGCGAGGGTGTGGGCGGCCGCGACGGCCACCGAGAGCGCCAACTCCGGGGTGAGATCGGCGTTCGCCCGCCCGCGTACGCCGTCCGTGCCGAACAACCGGCCCATACCCACAAACCTCCGATGAACTGCCGATACAGGAAGAGTGCCTTGTCGTGAAGCGACGGAAACGGCCGGCCCACCTCCCCTGTCGAGGGGAGGCGGACCGGCCGTCCGTCAGAAGTACAAGGTGCGGCTGGAGATCAGCGCTTCGAGTACTGGGGAGCCTTACGGGCCTTCTTGAGGCCGTACTTCTTGCTCTCCTTGACCCGGGCGTCCCGGGTCAGGAAGCCGGCCTTCTTCAGGGCCGGACGGTCGTCGGGCTCGCTGACGATCAGCGCCCGGGCGATGGCCAGCCGCAGCGCACCGGCCTGGCCGGTGGTGCCGCCGCCACGCAGGTTGGCGATGACGTCGAACGCCTCGGGCTTCTCGGCGGTGACCAGCGGATCCTTGATCAGCTGCTGGTGCACCTTGCTCGGGAAGTACGCCTCCAGGTCACGCCCGTTGCAGGTGATCTTGCCGGTGCCCGGCACGATGCGCACCCGGACGATGGCCTCCTTGCGCCGACCCACGGTCTGGATCGGGCGGTCACCACGAGGCGCGCGCGCGACGGGCGCCGGCGCCTCGGTGGCCTCAGGGGCGACCTCGGTGGCGGTGATGTCGGTCATGCTGCTTCCTTCGCCCGCGCTCACTGCGCGATCTGCTTGATCTCGAACGGCATCGGCTGCTGCGCGCCGTGCGGGTGCTCGGCACCGGCGTAGACCTTCAGCTTCTTGATGAGCTGACGGCCGAGCTTGTTGTGCGGGAGCATCCCCTTCACCGCCAGCTCGATGGCCCGCTCGGGACGCTTCGCCAACAGCTCCTCGTAGCCGACCTGCTTCAGGCCACCCGGGTATCCGGAGTGCCGGTAAGCGATCTTCTGCTGGCGCTTGTTGCCGGTCAGCGCGACCTTGCCCGCGTTCACGACGACGACGAAGTCGCCCGTGTCAACGTGCGGCGCGAAAGTCGGCTTGTGCTTGCCCCGCAGCAGCGTGGCGGCGTGGGTGGCCAGGCGGCCCAGCACGACATCAGAGGCGTCGATGACGTGCCACTGACGCTCGATCTCACCCGGCTTCGGGCTGTACGTACGCACAGGTCTACCTTGTCTCGTCGTCGGTCTGGGGTAGCGCGCCGAGGTGACCAGGGCTACCCAGCCGGACCAGCGCGCACGAACGACCAAGCGTACCTTAGGCGGCACGCCACAGATGTCGTACAACAGCAGGCAACGATACCCGCAGCCCCACCGGCCGGTCAAAACGGGGTCCGGCTGGCGGGGCAAGCGGGGCTCGTATGACGACCGTCACACCCCGGCGCGGGCCATCCGGCTGCCCGGACGCAGGTAAGCCACCCAGGTGACCACCAGCAGTACCAGGAAGAACCCGACGTAGAAGCGCAATGCCGGCTGGATGCCCCCGTACGTCGACCGGGCCCAGGCGTAACAGATCGGTACCAGGAAGCCACCGAAGGCACCGACCGCGGAGATGATGCCCAGGGCACCGGCGGCCTGCCGGCGCATCGCCAGCATCACCTCCGGCGTGCCGCCCCGTTCCTCCCCCTTGACCTGGAAGATCCTGCTGATCATCCGGTAGGTGGAGCCGTTGCCGACGCCGGTGGCCACGAAGAGCAGCAGGAAGGCCGCGAAGAACAGGCCCATGCTGCGTCGCTCGACCGACCAGAGCGCGCCCAGGGCACCGACCGCCATCAGCACGAAGCTGGCCACCGTCACCCGGGCCCCGCCGACGATGTCGGACAGCCGGCCACCGAACGGCCGACAGAGCGAGCCCACCCCCGCGCCGAGGAACGCCCAGGCCAGTGCGACGTCCGGCCGGCCGAACACCGAGTTGAGCAGGGTGGGAAAGGCTGCCGAGTAGCCGATGAACGAGCCGAAGGTGCCGATGTAGAGCAGCGACATGATCCACGTGTCGCGGTGCCGCAGCGACGACCAGACCGGCCGCACGTCGGCCTTCGCCTCGACCAGGTTGTCCATGAACAGGTACGCGCAGACGGCCGCGATCACCGCGAGCGGGATGTACATCAGTCCGGCCCGGGCCAGCGCGAGACCGCCACCGAGCACGATCACCTGGGGCACCACGAACTGCACGACGGCCACCCCGATGTTGCCGCCCGCCGCGTTCAGCCCCAGCGCCCATCCCTTCTCCCGCTCCGGATAGAAGAAGGAGATGTTGGCCATGCTGGAGGCGAAGTTGCCGCCGCCGAACCCGGCCGTGGCCGCGATCAACAGCAGCGACACGAAGCCGATCTCCGGGTGCTCGACCGCCCACGCGAGTCCGGCACAGGGCACGATCAGCAGCAACGCGGAGATGACTGTCCAGTTGCGGCCGCCGAAGACCGGCACGGCGAAGGTGTAGGGCAACCGCAGCAGGGCGCCGACCCCGCTGGGCACGGCGGTCAGCCAGAGCGCCTGGCTGGTGGTGAGCTGCCAGCCGGCGTCGCCGAGCCGCACGACGACGATGCTCCAGAGCAGCCATACGGAGAAGCCGATGTGTTCGGCGAAGATCGACCAGGTGAGGTTGCGCCGGGCGACGCCGCTACCGATCCGCCGCCAGAAGGCCGGATCCTCGGGTGCCCAGTGCCCGATCCACCGCCCCGGTCGGCGGTCCAGGCTCTCCTCGTCGATTACCGTCGGCTGTGCGCTCGTGGTGGTCATGGCGCAGAAGCTAGGCAGCCGCCGTTACCACGGCGTTCGCCGTTCGGGTCGGCCCGGCAACGGGGATCGCACCACCCAGCGGCGACGGTGGTGAGGAGCGCGGTGCGGCACAGTCGCTGTCAGAGTTGCTGGAGGATCCGCAACGCCCGGTCCACCCGCCGCATGGTGTCCGTGTCGGCGACGTCCACGCACTCGGTGAACCACTTCTTCATCGGTGAGGAGATCCGGTCGGGCATCACCACCCGATCCTCCATCGGCACCGCAAGCGGCGAGTCACGCAGCAGCGCCGCCTCCACCACCTCGGCCACGATCACGATGGGCACGGCCGTCGAGTTGTAGACATCGGAACTGATCACCAGGCCGAGGCGCTCCCGGGCACCTTCGATCCGCCAGACCTCGCCCCTACGCAGCACGCGGCGGACCACCGAAGAGCAGGTCGTCGACCATGCCGACCTCCTGTGCGTCGGCCAGGGCGGCGGATTCCAGATCCAGCCCGGCCCGCCCGACCGCGGCGGCGTGCGCGGCGAAGACCTCGCGCAGCGCCTTCTCCCGGGCCGCCTGGTCCATCCAGGCGGAGAGCGAGAGCCCTTCCCGCTTGGCGAACCGCCGGGCGTCCGCGATCGTCTCGTCAGCGAACGACAGAGTCACCTTGGCTGTCATACCGGCAGACTACCCGCCGGTATGACCCATAGTCATCCCCGAAGGTTCCCCACCCGCCGGGCTGCCGCGGCCGACCTCGTGGCGCCGGTTCAGCCCGGCGCGTGGCCGCCGATCACGGCGAAGCGCCACGCCTTGAAGAAGCAGTCCACGTCCGCCAGGCCCGCCTCGGTCAGCCAGCGGCACTGCTCCGTCACCGGTGCGGGGCGGTCGTAGGCCATCCGTTGCCCGGCAGCGGCGATCTCGGCGGAATCGGAGCCGAGCGCTGCGACCTGTGCCAGCCAGACCTCGTGGTAGCGCCGGTCCAGTTCCGGGGTCGGGCCGGCCACCTGCTCGGCGTTGACGAAGACCCCACCGGGCACCAGCGCACCGGCCGCCCGCCGGTAGAGGTCGCGCTTGGCGGCGTCGTCCAGGTGGTGAATGGCCAACGCGCTCACCACCGCGTCGTAGCGCCCGGCGGGCAGCGGGTCAGCCAGGTCGGCCACCACCACCTGGTGCGCGACGCCCCGGCCGGCCAACCGCTCGGCGGCGACGGCCAGCATCTGTGGTGCGACGTCCACAAGGGTCAGCCGTACGCCCGGCACGACTGCGGAGAGTAACGACGACAGCAGACCGGTCCCGGCGCCGAGATCGAGCACCTCGGGCGTACGCCCGGCCGCCAGAGCGGTCCGCAACCGTGGCGCGGCCACCTCCACGGCGGTGGAGTAGAACGCGTCGAAACAGGGGATCAGCCTGCGGCGCGCGGCGTCGTAGTCGCCCGCCACCGCGTCGAACGCCTCGGCAACACTCACGACAGCCTCCCATATAGCAGGATCATTGTTCCACATTGTAGACCTCGCGAGCCGGCTCTCAGCCGCGGTGCGGTGTGAGCGGCTCTTGACAGGACCGAAACAAACGGGACGCGGACCGGAAACTGCCCAACGGCACGCTTTGCCGACATGACAGACGGTGCACGGCCGGCGACGCGACCGGGGCGGGAGCCCCGGGAGGTGGCCACCCACTGCCCGTACTGCGCCCTCCAGTGCGGGATGATCCTGCGCGAGGAGGACGACGCGGTAAGCGTGCTCCCCCGCCAGTTCCCCACCAACCGGGGCGGCCTGTGCCAGAAGGGCTGGACCTCGGCCGAGCTGCTCAGCCACCCGCAGCGGTTGACAAGTCCCCTGCTGCGCGACCCGGCCAGCGGCGAGCTGCGCCCGGCCAGCTGGGACGCCGCGCTGGACCGGATCACCACAGGCATTCGCGACGTGCAGGAGCAGCACGGCCGCGACGCCGTCGCCGTCTTCGGGGGCGGCGGGCTCACGAACGAGAAGGCGTACGCCCTGGGCCGGTTCGCGCGGGTGGCGCTGGGCACCCGGCACATCGACTACAACGGACGGTTCTGCATGTCGTCGGCGGCGGCCGCCGGCATGCGGGCCTTCGGGGTGGACCGGGGGCTGCCGTTCCCGCTGTCCGACCTGGGTCGGGCGGACACCCTGCTGCTGGTCGGCGCGAACCCGGCGGAGACCATGCCGCCGCTGATGCGCTGGCTGACCGAGCAACGGGAGCGGGGCGGCCGGCTGATCGTGGTCGACCCTCGGGTCACCGCCACCGCCCGGCAGGCCGACCTGCACCTGCAACCGCTGCCCGGCACCGACCTGGCGGTGGCCAACGCGCTGCTGCACATCGCCCTGACCGAGGGGTACGTCGACGGCGACTACGTCGCCACCCGTACCACCGGGTTCACCGAGGTGCGGCGCACCGTGGCGGGCTGGTGGCCGGCGCGCGCCGAAGCGCTCTCCGGGGTGCCAGTGGCCGATCTGGAAGAGACAGCGCGGGCCCTCGGCACCGCGGGACGAGCGATCATCCTCACCGCACGCGGCGCCGAACAGCACGCCAAGGGCGTCGACACCGTCACCGGCTTCGTCAACCTCGCCCTCGCGCTGGGTCTGCCCGGCCGTCCCGGCTCCGGGTACGGCTGCCTCACCGGGCAGGGCAACGGGCAGGGCGGTCGGGAGCACGGGCAGAAGGCCGACCAGCTCCCGGGGTACCGACGCATCGACGATCTGGAGGCCCGGGCCCACGTCGCACAGGTCTGGGGAGTGCCCGCCGACGAGCTGCCCGGGCCGGGCGTGCCGGCGTACCAGCTGCTGGACTCGCTCGGCACCGACCAGGGGCCACGGGCGCTGCTGGTGTTCGGCTCGAACCCGGTGGTCTCCGCACCCCGCGCCGCCCGGATCGAGGGCCGCCTGCGCGACCTGGACCTGCTCGTCGTCACCGACTTCCTGCTCTCCGAGACGGCGGCGCTGGCCGACGTGGTACTACCCACCGCCCAGTGGGCCGAGGAGGACGGCACGATGACCAATCTGGAAGGGCGGGTGCTGCGCCGCCGGGCGCTCCGTCCGCCCCCGGCGGGTGTCCGCACCGACCTGTCGATCCTGGCCGCTCTCTCCAACCGTCTCCGATCGCCGGGGCGGCAGCCGTCCGACGACCCGCACACGGTCTTCGCCGAGCTGCGCCGCGCCTCGGCCGGTGGCATCGCCGACTACGCGGGGATCAGCTGGGACCGGATCGACGCCGCCGACGGTGTCTACTGGCCGTGCCCGGACGACGAAGGGCCCGACTCCCCCCGGCTCTTCACCCACCGCTTCGCCACCGCAGACGGGTTGGCCCGGTTCCACCCCGTGGAGCACCGACCGGCGGCCGAGGAGGTCTGCGCCGACTACCCGCTGTACTTCACCACCGGCCGGGTGCTCGCCCAGTACCAGTCCGGCACCCAGACGCGCCGGGTGGCCGCGCTGCGCCGGGCGGCCCCCGAGGCGTTCGTGGAGCTGCATCCGGACCTCGCCGAACGGCTGGGCGTCGCCGACGGCGAGCCGGTCCGGGTGCTCTCGCGGCGCGGCGAGTTCCAGGCGCCGGCCCGGCTCAGCCCGGGCATCCGACCGGACACCGTCTTCGCGCCGTTCCACTGGGGTGGGCGGGCGCGGGCGAACTCCGTCACCAACGACGCCGTCGACCCGATCTCCGGCATGCCGGAGTTCAAGATCTGCGCGGTACGGGTGGAGAAGGCATGACCGGGCACAGCGAGCGGGTCGTGGTGGTCGGCAACGGGATGGCCGGTGCCCGGGTGGCCGCGGAACTACACGCCCGTGGCGAGGACCTCAAGGTCACCGTGCTCGGCGCGGAACCGCACCCCGCGTACAACCGGATCATGCTGTCCACCCTGCTCACCGGCAAGATCGGCGAGTCGGACGTGGAGCTGGCGGAGGTCGCCGGACGCGGCGTGGACCTGCGTACCGGGGTGACGGTGAACGCTGTCGACCGGGCCACCGGCCAGGTACGCACCGACGACGGCGACCGGATCCCGTACGACCACCTGGTCCTCGCCACCGGCAGCCGGGCGGTGGTGCCCGCGCTACCCGGGCTCGACCCGGAGCAGCTGCCGGAACGGGTGATCCCGTTCCGCACCCTTGATGACTGCCGGCGCATCCTCGCCCT
Source organism: Verrucosispora sp. CNZ293 (assembly GCF_002754655.1). Classification (NCBI taxonomy): domain Bacteria; kingdom Bacillati; phylum Actinomycetota; class Actinomycetes; order Micromonosporales; family Micromonosporaceae; genus Micromonospora; species Verrucosispora sp. CNZ293. The sequence continues at coordinate 5,626,567 of NZ_PEFR01000001.1, read as the reverse complement.
CACCGGCACCGCCCGGCGCGCCCTGGTGCTCGGCGGCGGGCTGCTCGGCCTGGAGGCCGCCCGAGGGCTGGCCATCCGCGGGCTCGACGTGGGCGTGGTGCACCGGGTGCCGTACCTGATGGACCGTCAGCTCGACCCGGCCGCCGGTGCCATGCTCGCCGGCACGCTCGCCGGTCTCGGGGTGACCACGCACCTGGCTGTGGAACCGACAGCGGTACACGCCGACGCCGCAGGGGTGCGGCTGGAGCTGTCCGACGGTAGGTCGCTCGACGCCGACCTGCTGGTGCTCGCCTGCGGCGTACGCCCCGACACCGCGCTCGCCGCGGCGGCCGGCCTGGCCGTGGACCGGGGTGTGCTCGTCGACGACCGCCTGCGCACCAGCGACCGACGCATCTCCGCGATCGGCGACTGCGCCCAGCACGACGGCACGCTGACCGGGCTGGTGGCACCGGCCTGGACGCAGGCCCGGGTGGTGGCCCAGGTGGTGACCGGGCAGGACCCGCTGGCCCGGTACCGGCCCCGACCGGCGGTCACCCGGCTCAAGGCGGCCGGCATCGATCTCGCCGCGATGGGTGACCCGACGGGTGGCCCCGGCGAGGAGCTGACCTTCGCCGACCCGGCCCGGGGCACGTACGCCTGGCTGCGCATTCACGACGAGCGGTTGGCCGCCGCGATCCTGCTCGGCGACAACCCCTCGGTGGGCACGGTGATCCAACTGTTCGACCGTGGTCACCCGGTGCCCACCGACCGGCGGGCGCTGCTGCTCGGCCGGGCTGTCGGCGGGGCTGTCCCGGCACCGGCCGCGTCACCGGCGCTGATGCCGGACGCGGCCACCGTCTGTCAGTGCAACACGGTGAGCAAGGGCGCTCTCGTGCGGTGTTGGCGGGACGGCGCTCGCACTGTCGACGCCGTGGTCGCGGGGACTCGGGCCGGCACCGGCTGCGGCGGATGCCGCGACGCGGTGGCCGGCATCGTCGACTGGTTGTCCAGAACGGATCCGGTGGAGGTGGGGCGATGACCGGCGGAAACGTGGTCGTCATCGGCAACGGCATGGTCGGCCAGCGGTTCGTGGACGCGTTGCGGGCCCGCGACCCACAGGGTCGGTGGCGGGTCACGGTGCTCGCCGAGGAAAGCTGGCCGGCGTACGACCGGGTGCGGCTCTCGGCGTACTTCGACGGCGCCGACGAGGAGGACCTGAACCTGCACACCCCGCACGACGGGGTGGAGTTGCGACTCGGCGAGCCGGCCACCGGCGTGGACCGGAGCCGCCGGGTGGTGACCACCACCGTCGGCGAGCACCCGTACGACGTCCTGGTGTTCGCCACCGGGTCGTACCCGTTCGTGCCGCCGGTGCCGGGCGCGGACCTGTCAGGCGTCTTCGTCTACCGGACCCTTGACGACCTCGCCGCCATCCGCCGGTACGCGAAGGACCGCCGCACCGGGGCGGTGATCGGGGGCGGGCTGCTCGGCCTGGAGGCGGCGAACGCGCTGCGCCTGCTCGGGCTGACCACAAGCGTCGTGGAGTTCGCCCCACGGCTGATGCCGGTGCAGGTGGACACCGCCGGTGGCGCGATGCTCCGCCGCTACGTCGAGGACCTGGACGTGTCCTGCCACCTGGGCGTGGCCACCACCGCGCTGCGGCCCGGCGCGGACGGGACCGTGGCCGCCCTGGAACTCGCCGACGGCGCGGTGATCGAGGCCGATCTGGTGGTGGTGGCCGCCGGCATCCGGCCCCGGGACGAACTGGCCCGGGCAGCCGGCCTCGACATCGGTCCGCGCGGTGGCGTACTCGTCGACGCCGCCTGCCGCACCACCGACGAGCGGATCTACGCGGTCGGCGAGTGCGCGGCGGTCGACGGCACCTGCTACGGCCTGGTCGCCCCGGGCTACGCGATGGCCGAGGTGGTGGCCGACCGGTTGGTCGGCGGCGCCGCCACGTTCCCCGGCGCGGACACCGCCACCAAGCTCAAGCTGCTCGGCGTCGACGTCGCCTCGTTCGGCGACGCGCACGGCGCCACGCCGGGCTGCCTGGACGTCACCTGGACCGACCCGGCCGCCCGGGTCTACGCCAAGCTGGTCCTCTCCGACGACGCGTCGACGCTGCTCGGTGGGGTGCTGGTCGGCGACGCCAGCGCGTACCCGACACTGCGCGCCAGCGTCGGCGGGCCGCTGCCGGCCGCTCCGCTGGCCCTGCTGGCCGGCGACGACGCGGTGGGAGCCACGGCCGGTGCCCTGCCCGCGACCGCCCAGGTCTGCTCCTGCAACGCGGTGACCCGGGGGGACATCGACTCGGCCATCGCGGACGGCTGCGCCGACGTGGCCGCCCTGAAGGGGTGCACCCGGGCCGGCACGAGTTGTGGCTCCTGCGTACCCATGCTCAAGCAGTTGCTCGACGCGGCCGGTGTCGTCCAGTCCAAGGCGCTGTGCGAGCACTTCGACGTCAGCCGGCAGGAGCTGTTCGACATCGTCCGGGTGCGCGGCATCAGGACGTTCTCCCGGCTGATCGCCGAGCATGGTCGGGGACGGGGCTGCGACATCTGCAAACCGGTCGTCGCCTCGATCCTCGCCTCGCTCGGCAACGGTCACATCCTCGACGGCGAGCAGGCCTCGTTGCAGGACACCAACGACCATTTCCTGGCGAACCTGCAACGCGACGGAAGCTACTCGGTGGTGCCCCGGATCCCGGGTGGCGAGATCACCCCGGAGAAGCTGATCATCATCGGCGAGGTGGCCCGCGACTTCAACCTCTACACCAAGATCACCGGCGGGCAGCGGATCGACCTGTTCGGCGCCCGGGTGGACCAGCTCCCGCAGATCTGGCGACGGCTTGTCGACGCCGGGTTCGAGTCCGGGCACGCGTACGGCAAGGCGCTGCGCACGGTGAAGTCCTGCGTCGGCTCCACCTGGTGCCGTTACGGGGTGCAGGACTCGGTCGGACTGGCCGTCGCCCTGGAACTGCGCTATCGGGGCCTCCGCGCCCCACACAAAATCAAGTCGGCGGTCTCCGGCTGCGCCCGGGAATGTGCCGAGGCCCGCAGCAAGGATTTCGGGGTGATCGCCACGGAAACCGGCTGGAACCTCTACGTCGGCGGCAACGGCGGCTTCCGGCCGCGGCACGCCGACCTGTTCGCCACCGACCTGTCCACCGAAGCGCTTGTCACGCTCATCGACAGGTTCCTGATGTACTACATCCGTACCGCCGACCGGTTGCAACGCACCGCCGCCTGGATCGAGGCGATGGAGGGTGGCCTGGACCACCTCCGGGCGGTCATCGTGGAGGACTCACTCGGCCTCTGCGCCGAACTCGACGCCGCGATGGCCCGGCACGTGGTGTCCTACTCGGACGAGTGGCGGGACGTGCTGGGCGACGCGGACCGGCTGCGCCGGTTCACCTCGTTCGTCAACGCGCCGGAGGTGCCCGACCCGTCGATCACCTTCGTCAGCGAACGCGGGCAACCGGTACCCGTCGGCGGACATCCATCCGACCCGCAGGGCCGCCAGCCGGTCGCGCTCGGCCTGCCGGAGGTGCGTCGATGACCGCCGCGACGGTACTGAGCTGGGTCACCGTCTGCCCGTTGGATCGCCTCGACGAGGACCGGGGCGTCGCCGCCCTGGTCGCCGGGGTGCAGGTGGCGATCTTCCGGACCGCGGACGGGCTGTACGCGATCGACAACCTCGACCCGGTCTCCGGGGCGTACGTGCTCTCCCGCGGCATCGTGGGCAGCCGGGGCGAGGTGCCGACGGTCGCGTCGCCGCTGCACAAGCAGGTGTACGACCTGCGCACGGGGGACTGTCTCGACCTGCCGGGCGTTTCGGTCGCCCGGCACCAGGTCCGTTGCCACAACGGCATGGTCGAGGTGCGGCTGCGACAGGAGGGCTGATGCGCGAGGAACTGGCCGGCTTCACCATCGGGGTGACCGCCGACCGGCGGCGGGACGAACTCGCCGCGCTGCTCCAACGGCGCGGTGCCCGGGTGGTGCTCGCCCCCGCCCTGCGGATCGTGCCGCTCGCGGACGACACCGAGTTGCGCGAGGCCACCCGGGCCTGCCTGGAACGGCCACCCGACATCCTGATGGCCAACACCGGCATCGGGATGCGCGGGTGGCTGGAGGCCGCTGAGGGTTGGGGGCTCGCCGAGCCGCTGCGTGGGATCCTCGGTGACGCGTACGTGGTGGCCCGGGGGCCCAAGGCCCGCGGCGCGATCCGGGCGGCCGGCCTGTACGACCAGTGGTCGCCCGCCTCGGAGAGCTGTGACGAGGTGGTCGATCACCTGCGCCAGCGGGGCGTGTCCGGTCAGGTGATCGCCATGCAGCTGCATGGCGAACGGCAGCCGGAGTGCACCCGGGCGCTGGAAGAGGCGGGCGCCACAGTCATCGAGATCCCGGTCTACCGCTGGGCCCCACCTACCGACCCGGCGCCGCTGCATCGGCTTGTCGACCTGGTGGCGGGGCGACTTGTCGACGCGGTCACCTTCACCTCGGCGCCGGCCGTGGAGGCGCTGCTGCGGGCCGCCGGCGATCGTACGGACGCGGTGCTGGACGCGCTGCGCGGTGACGTGCTGGCCAGTTGCGTCGGGCACGTCACCGCCGAGCCGCTGGTCCGACGGGGGGTGCCGGTGAGCGCGCCGAGCCGGGCCCGGCTCGGCGCGCTGGTCCGCACCATCGTCGACGAACTGCCCCGCCGTACGGTGACCATCAAGGTCGCCGGGCATCTGCTCACCCTGCGCGGCCATGCGGCGGTGGTCGACGGTGAGCTGCGCCCACTGGCCCCCGCGCCGATGGCCGTGCTGCGAGCGTTGGCCCAGACCCCCGGCCGGGTGCTGTCGCGTACCGCACTGCTGCGGACGCTGCCCCGGGGTGCCGACGAGCACGCCGTGGAGATGGCGGTGGCCCGGCTGCGGGCCGGCCTGAAGGCACCACGCGTCGTGCAGACGGTGGTCAAACGGGGCTACCGCCTCCGCGTCGACTGACGCGGCGGGGTCCTCCCGCCGGCCCGGTCTCGGCCGGACCGGTGGGAGGACGCCGCGAACCCAGGGCCTATCCGACCGGGGTCGGGAAGCCTCGGTCGTGCTCGGCCTGGAGTCGCGCCATGGCGTGCTCGACGACCGTCACCAGAACGCTCTTGACCGACTCCCGCTGCCGGGCGTCGGTCATCACCAACGGCACGTCCGGCGAGATGGCCAACGCCTCGCGCACCTCGTCCAGCTCGTACTGAGGCGCGCCGTCGAACCGGTTGAGCGCGACGACGTACGGCAGGTTGCGGTTCTCGAAGTAGTCGAGCGGGGCGAACGCGTCGGTGATGCGGCGCGTGTCCACAAGTACCGCGGCACCTACCGCACCACGGATGATCTCGTCCCACATGAACCAGAACCGGGTCTGCCCAGGCGTGCCGAAGAGGTACAGGATCAGATCCTGCGCCATGGTGATCCGGCCGAAGTCCATGGCGACCGTGGTGGTCTCCTTGCCCGGCACCTTGGACGGGTCGTCGATGCCGACTCCGGCCGAGGTCATCACCGCCTCGGTGGTCAGCGGTGTGATCTCGGAGATCGCACCGACAAGCGTGGTCTTACCGACACCGAAGCCACCCGCGACGACGATCTTCGCGGAGATGATTCCCCGGCTCTGGCGGGCCCCGGCGGGGTCATAGCTCGCGAAGTCCACTCAGCACCCTTCCCAGCATTTCCATCCGCTCCTCGTAACCTGTGGCGGGAGCGGCCGTCTGTAGCGTCAACAGGCCCTCGGCCACCATGTCGGCGACCAGCACCCGGGCGACACCCAGCGGTAACCGGGTGTACGCGGCGATCTCCGCCAGCGACTCGGGCCGGCCCTCGCAGACCATGGCGATGCGATGCTTGTCGTGCCCGGCGAAACGTGACTCGGCGATCTGCGTGGGACTGGCCACCAACACCGCTTCCAGGGCGATGTCCTGCAACGGCTCGGTCCGGCCCCGGGTGACCGCGTACGGCCGGACCAACGCACCCCGTGGGTCACGTTGCCGATCCATCCGCGATCACCTCCTCTGCCTTCCGCCGGTCTGGTGCACCCGTTACGACCGCACCGCGTCCCGGGGCAGCGGTACCAGCGCCGCACCGACCCGTTCCACGAGCAGCGCCATCTCGTAGCCCACCTGGCCGACGTCGCAGCTGCGCGCCGCGAGCACCGCCATCGACGACCCGTCACTGATGGACATCAGGAACAGGTAGCCACTGTCCATTTCGATCACTGTCTGCAACACCCCGCCGGCGCTGAACATCCGCGCGGCGCCCTCGGTCAGGCTCACCACACCGGAGGTGATCGCGGCGAGCTGGTCCGCCCGGTCGGTCGGCAGGTCCCGGGAGGAGGCGAGCAACAGCCCGTCCGCGGACACCGCCACCACGTGGGCGATGCCTGCCACGCTGTCGGCGAAGTTGCTGAGCAGCCAACCCATGTCCTGTATGGCCGCTGGCCTGTTCATCGGCTCGTCTCCTTGGTCGAGGTGCTGTTCTGACTCGCTCCGGCCGTCCGACCACGCTGGACGCCTCGGTGGTAGGCCGACAGCAGACCGCGTACTTCGTCGGGGGTCCGGCGGCCGTGCTCACGCCCGCCGCGTGGCTCGATGCCACCCGGCACGAGCTGTGCCTGGGGCACCCGCTTCGGCAGCCCCGACCGGGTGGTACCGGCGGGGGTGGGCTCGGCCGCCCGACTGGCCCGTGACCAGCCCTCGTCGGCCGCCGTCCGCCAGGCGTCGTCCTCCGTTTGACCCGCTTCGGGCCGGGCGGACTGCGGTGGCGCGGACGGTGGTGGCGGCGTGGGCGAGGTCGGCGGCGCGCTCGGCGCCGGACCGGTCGTGCTGGCGGACGAGGCAGTGTACGACGGTGGCGGCGCTGGCGGCGCGGCGGCGGCCGTACCCGGCGTCCGCGTCGGTGCCGGCGCGGGTGTCGCGGCGGCGGCCGCACCCGGCGTACGGGTCGGCAACGGACTCCGTCCCCTGGTCGGCTCGACCGGGGGCGCCGGTGGTCCGGCAGCCGGCTGCGGGGCCGGCTCGTCGAACTGGGGCCGGCTGAAGATCGTGGTGACGTCGTTGCCGTGCGACCGGAACCAGACCGCCTCCATCTCCCGGAAGATGGGCGAGTCGGAGGTCCGCTCCGGTGGGGCGGTGATCGGCCGCGTCGGGGGTGGAGCGGTGGCGGCCAGGCTGGCGCCCAGCCCACGGAACCCGGAGCCGTCGAAACCGGTACCGCCGGGTTGCTGGCCGGCGGTCGGCGCGAATCCCGTAGGTGCGGCCACCCCCGCACCCGCGACCGGTCCCACCGGCAGCCCGGGCGCGGCGGCCTGGCTGTGGTCGCCGGCACCCCGGCTCGGCAGCGGGTCCAGGGTGGGTTGCGCGACAGTCGGCGTACCCGCGTTGAATCCGCTGAAGGCGGGCGGCGGCGTACGGGCCGGCGGCGGGTCCGCCGGAGCGGCCCCCGTTTCCGGCCAGGTCGGGCCGGCGGGAGTGCCGTTGTGCCACCTGTCGACAAGGGTGGCGGTGCTGCCGCGACCCGTGCCCCCGGCCGGATCGCCGAGGCCCACCGACGCGAGTGGGGGCTGCTCGACCGCGAGCGGCTGCCGGGGCCGGGTGATCGCCTGGTCGCGACCGCGCAGGCTGGGCAGCACCACGGTGGCGGCGGGCAGGGTGACCTGGGCGACGGTGCCGCCTTCGACGTTGCGGCGCAGCTCGACCCGGATGCCGTAGCGGGCCGCCAGGCGGCTGACCACCGCCAGACCCATCAGGCGGAACGCCGCGACGTCAACAGTGGACGGCGCGGACAGCCGCCGGTTGAGCGAGTCCAACTGCTCGTCGGTGAGGCCGAGACCCCGGTCCTCGATCTGGATGAGCACGTAGTCCCGGATTCGCCGCCCGTCGGCGACAACAGTGGTGTTGGGCGGCGAGAAGCGGGTGGCGTTGTCGAGCAGTTCGGCCACCAGCCGTACCACGTCGTTCACCGCGTGGGCGGCCACCGACACGTCGGTGTCGACGGTGCCGAACTCGATCCGGTTGTAGAGCTCGACCTCGGACTGCGCGGCCCGCAGCACGTCCACCAGCAGGGCGTCGTCGCGGCGCGGCACGGCCGAGTCCGCTCCGGCCAGCACGAGCAGGTTCTCGTCGTTGCGGCGCATCCGGGTGGCGAGGTGGTCGAGTTCGAAGAGCTGCGCGAGCCGCTTCGGGTCCTCCTCGCCGCGCTCGATCGCGTCCAGCTCGCCGATCATGCGGTCGACCAGGGTCTGACTGCGCCGGGCCAGGTTCAGGAACATCGCCGAGACGCTTGTCCGCAGGGCCGCCTGTTCGGCCGCGACCCGGACCGCCTCCCGGTGCACGACGTTGAAGGCCAGTGCGACCTGCCCCACCTCGTCGCGGTTGTTGAGCTGGATCGGGTCGCGTACCTCGCGGACGATCTCGTCGACGCTGCCGTCACTGACGTTGCCCATCCCCTGTAGCCGCCGCACCGCCTCCGGCAGGTCGTGGTTCGCCACGGAGAGCGCGCCCTCCCGCAGCCGGCGCAGGGAGTGGTTCAACGAGCGGGCCAGCACCACGGCCAGGGTCACCGCGATGATCAGCGTGAGCAGCACCAGCGTCGTCTCGACGACGGCCTGCTGGATGACGTCCGAACGGGCCTGCTCGGCCTGGTCGAGCAGCTGGCTCTGCAACTCGATCTCGGCCCACCGCATCAGCTCGTTGACCGCGCCGATCGCTGCCGAGGCCTCCTGCGCGGTGAACGGCGCGCGCTGGTTGACCGACCGGCTGAGATCGGTGGCGACCCGGTCGGCAAGCACCACCGCGTCACCGGAAACGGTGCTCTCGACAAGCGCCCGCTGCGCCGGGTCGGCGGCGAGCGAGAAGGCCACGAGCGCCTCCTGCTGCCCGGTGAGGGTGGCCACGAAGGAGGAGAACTGCTCGTTGTCCAGTCGGCCGGCGCTGAGTGCGGTGAAGGCGACCGCCTCCTCCTCGGCCACTGCCGCCTTCGCCCGGGCGAAGGCGGCGACCGCCCGGCGGGTGTCGCCGAGTTCCTCGTCGCCGGGCAGCTGGGCCAGCCCGTCGCCGTAGGCGACCAGGTCGTTGAGGACCACGCCGTAGCGCAACGCCGCCTCGGCTACCTCCATCTGCTGGCGGGCGAGCACCTCCTGCCGGGTGCCGTCGAGGGTGTCCAGGTGTGCGTCGATGGCCGCGAGCCGGTCCCGGATCGCGGCCGGCGCGTCGTCGATCCTGGCTCGCTCCGCGCGGTACTCGTCGATCCGCTGCTGGGTCTCCCGGACCCGCAGGTTGTACGCGTCGGCCCGCTGCTGCGGTGCGGCGAGGAAGGCCGCCGCCGCCATCCGCTCGGCGTGCAACTCGTTCGTCAGCGCGGAGACGTCGATGGACAGAGCCGTGAGAGCGCGGGACTGGCTCGCGTCGTAGGCACCCTCACCGACGGAGACCAGGCGTACCGTGGCCAGCGCGATGACCGCCGCCACCGGCACGACCAGGATCAGCGCCAGCTTGGACCGGATCCGGGCGTCGCGCAGCCGGGGCAGCCGACCGCCGTTTTTCGGCGCGGCGTCACCGCTGGCGGGCAGGGTCGTCGGTCCGGTGCTCACGACATCGCCTCCGTCGTTTTCTTCCCGCCAGAACCGCCGACCCGTGCGCCGGGCAACGGCCGGCGCCACGCGCGGCACGGCCGCGATTTCATCAGACGAGATCGTGTTTGGGAAGCCGCAGGAGGGCAGGAAACGGTCGGACGGCACGCAACCCGTGATCCGGTCAACTAATACCTACATTTCCACAGCGCCCCTGAACAGGGCATGTAACTCCAGAGTGGCCATACGTGTCGCCACAGTGAGCATTTGAAAACATTTGGTTACACCAACATGTGGGATCGGCGTCCCGAAACGTCATCGCTGGCCCGCTTGACCGCAGCGCCCGGCATTGGCAAGGTTTTGCAGGCTTCGCGCACACGGTACGGCAGCGCCGTCTCATTATCCACAGAGGACGGACGCGCCGCCGGTGACCGGGCCCCGCCCGTGCCGCATCAGGAGGACAGAGTTGACCCCCTTCCGCTCCGCGACCGCCACGGCGCTCGTGTCGACAGTGCTCGCCACCACCCTCGTCGGCTGTCAGATCGGTGGGGACGAGCAGGACACGAGCCCGATCGTGATCGCCGCCGACCTGGAACTCTCCGGGGCCGCGGCCGGGGTCGGCAAGGCATATCGGCAGGCCCTGGAACTGAAGCGCGATCAGTTGAACGCCTCCGGCGCGCTCAACGGCCGTACCGTCGAACTATTGTTGAAGGACAACCGATCCGACGCCAGTGAGTCGCTACGGAACATCGTCGACTTCAGCAACGATAAGAGAGTCACCGCCATCATCATGGGCGGCTGCAACGAATGCGCTGTCGGCGCGGTGCGCACGGTCAATGAGAAGCAGATCCCGACCGTCGCACTCGCCGCAGCCGGCGCTGTGGTGAACCCGGTCGCGGAACGCCGCTACATGTTCAAACTGGCCCCCAACGCCGACGACAACGCCGGGGCGCTCACCGTCGAGCTGCGGCGCCGCAACATCGACACAGTCGGTCTCCTGCGCAGCGACGACGCGTACGGCCAGGAGGGTGCCACCGCCCTGCGCCGCGAGTTCAGCAAGGTCGGCATCCAGGTGCTGGCCGAGGCGACCGTCCGTGGCACCGACACGGAACTGGACGGGCAGGCCGGGCGACTGGCCTCGGCCGACCCCGACGCTCTGGTCATCTGGACCCCGCCGGAGCAGGCGATGCTCGCCTCCAGCGCGGTCAAGCGGGCCAACTACACAGGCGCCCTGTTCCTGGACGCCTCGGCCGCGGGCGACCTCTTCCTCGGGCCAGCCGCCAGGTCGGCGGAACGGGCCACCCTGGTCTTCACCCAGACGATGGTGATCGACGACGTGATCGCGACCACCCCCGCGAAGGCCGCCCGCCGTCAGTGGTTCCAGGACTACACGGCCCGCTTCGGTGGGTACCACGGCTCCGCCTCGTTCGCCGCTGACGCGATCCAGCTGATCGCCGACGCGGAGCTACGGGCCGGCGGACCGGTCGGTGAGGTCGACCGCAACCGCCTCCGCGACGTGCTGGAGACGTCCCAGATGGACGGCCTGTCCGGCCCGATCCGGATGACCCCCGACAACCACTCCGGACTCATGCCGCAGGCGCTGACGACCCTGATCGCCCGCAACGGCAGGTGGCGCCTGGCGGGCTGAGCCGGCCCGGCCGGCTCAGCGGCTGGACGTGGTTTCCCGCAGCCAGGGCAGGCTGCGCCGCTCGATGACGACAAGCGCGGCGTAGAGCAGGATGCTGACCAGGGCGACGAGGATGATCGCGGCCCACGCGGTGGCGGTGTCGCCGATGCCGGCGTACTGCTGGATCACGTAGCCGAGGCCGCCCTCGCCGGCCTGGAACTCGCCGATCACGGCACCGATCGCGGCCAGTGGCATGGCGACCTTCAGGCCCACGAAGATCTGCGGAAGCGCGGCCGGGAAGCGGACCTTTCGGAACGCCTGCCAACGGGAGGCGTTCCAGGACCGCACCAGCTCGGCCAGTTCGGCGGGGGTGGTGGTCAGGCCGGTGGCGGTGGACAGCACGATCGGGAAGAAGCAGAGCAGGAAGACCATGGTGAGGATCGGCTTCTGACCCCAACCGAGCGCCACCACCAGCAGCGGGCCCAGGGTGATCTTCGGGACCGCGTTGACCGCTACCAGCAGCGGGGTGAACATCCGCTCGACCGTCCGGGAGGCGGCCAGCGCCAGGCCGATCAGCACCCCGGCCACCGCGGAGAGTGCGAAGCCGATCAGGATCTCGCCGGTGGTGGCGACGGTGTGCTCCAGCAGCCGGGCCGGTCGGTCGGAGAATGCCGCGAACACGTCGCCGGGCGGCGGCAGGGCAGCCGGGTGGATCAGCTCCAGCCGGGCCACCAGCCACCAGAGGCCGAGCGCGACGAGCAGCCCGGCGGCCGGTAGCACCGTCGCCGTCGTACCCGAGCGCAGGTCACCCGCTCGCCACCGGCGGCCACCCGGTGCGGCCGGGGACTGCTCGGGTGCGAGCGTCGCCTCCGGCTCCCGTGGTCGGACGTCGGTCATCGGATCCTCCTGCGGTTCGGCGCATTCGTGAACGGGGAGCGGAGTACGCCGCACCGCCGATGCGGTGCGGCGTACTCCGTGCGGTGATACCGGGCGACCTCAGGCCTTCGGTGCCAGGTTGAAGTCGATGATCTGGTCGGGGGTGAGATCCGACTTCAGGGCGCCGGCGCCGCGCAGGATCGCGATGCTCTTGGCGACCCGGCCGCTGTCCAGCGTGCCCAGCGCGGTGCCGGAGTTGCTGGAGCGGACGTACCCGGCCATCAGCTGCAACTCGGCGGCGGCAGCGGCGGGCACGACCGCCTCGGCGTTCTTGGCCAGGATCTCGGCCGCCTCCTGCGGGTTCGCCAGGGCGTACTCCAGGCCCTTGAGCAGCGCCTCGCTGAACCGCTTGACCTGCTCCGGCTTCTCGCTGGCGTACTGCTTCGAGGTGATCAGCACGTTGCCGTAGAGGTCCTGCATCACGTTGCTGTACGGCAGCAGCACGGCCTTCTTCTTGGTCACCGCCTCGATGGTCGGCTGGCCGACCACGAACTGGCCGATGCCGTCCACCGATCCGGAGGCCAGCGTGCCCATCAGCGTCTGCGCCTCGCCGTTGACCCACTTCACCTTGGTGTAGTCGATGCCGGCCAGCCGCGCGTACGTCGGGAAGAGGTTGCGGACCACCGAGCCGGGGGTGTCGGCGAGAGTCTTGCCCTCCAGGTCCTTGGGCGTGTTGATACCCGTGCCCTCGACGGTGGCGATGGCGGCCATGGTGCGCTGCTGGATGGCGGCCACCGCCACGAAGTCCTGGGCCTCGCCATTGCCGAACTGGAGCAGACCGCCGGTCAGGTCGATCGGACCGAACTGTGCCTGGCCGCCGACGACCGTCTGGATGATCGAGCCGGTGCCCTGCCCGGGCTTGATCTCGACCTCGAAGCCGGCGTCCTTGAAGTAGCCCTTCTCCTTGGCCACCCAGGCGTAGGCGTCGCGGCCGAAGTTGCCGAACGACGTGAGGTAGGTCACCTGCTCCAACGACGAACCCACGCCGTTGTCGTCGGCGTCGTCCGATCCGCTGCTGCACGCGGAGACCATGGCGAGGGCGGTGGCCATCGTGGCCGCGGCGACCGTGCGGGTCAGCCTTCTCATCAGTGCACCTTGTCCTTTCCAACCGGGGCGTCGGGCCGCCGGGAGGGAGTTGTCGGAGGCGGCACCGGCAGCCGGATGGAAGCCGACACCGCGTATCGAGGGGACTCTCGCGGGCACAGCGTACGAGAACCACACAGTTGCGACGCCAGGCTTACCGGGTTGCGGAACGGAAACAAAGTGATGTCCACCCCGGACGGTGCGATACCGGGCCGAGGCCGATAGCCTTTGCCAGTTCCTGACTTTCCACTCAGGGGAGGCCCGTCGGCGATGATCCGACTCTCCGAGGTGTCCCGCACCTTCGACGGCCGCGCCGGCCGGGTCGAGGCGTTGCGGGGCATCGACCTCGACGTCGCCGAGGGTGAGTTCGTCGCGGTTCTCGGCCGCTCCGGGTGCGGCAAGTCCACCCTGCTGCGGCTGATCTCCGGCCTGATTCCGGTCACCTCCGGCGAGGTCACCGTCGCCGGCAAGCCGGTCACCGGACCGCGCCGGGACATCGCCATGCTGTTCCAGCGGCCGGCCCTGCTTCCCTGGCGCACCGTCCTGGACAACGTCCTGCTGCCGGTGGAGATCTTCGGCTGGAAGCGGGCTCAGCACCGCGAGCGGGCCCGGGACCTGCTCGACGTGGCCGGGTTGTCCGGCTTCGAGAAGCGGCTGCCACACGAGCTGTCCGGTGGCATGCAGCAGCGGGTCTCGCTGTGCCGGTCGCTGATCGGCGACCCCCGGGTGATGCTGATGGACGAACCCTTCTCCGCGCTCGACGCGCTCACCCGCGAGGAACTCGCCGGCGAACTCCAGCGGGTGCACATGCGCAACGGCGCGACTGTCGTCTTCGTCACCCACTCCATCGACGAGGCGGTGCTGCTCGCCGACCGGGTGGTGGTGCTCAGCCCCCGCCCCGGCCGCGTCCGCAAGGTCGTCGAGGTGACGATTCCCCGCCCGCGCACCCTGGGTCGCAACGCGCACCTGGCGGACGTCGCCCGGGTCAGTGCCGACCTGCACGAACTGCTTATGGAACGTGACCAGCCGGCGGCAGCCGTTACGGAGGGACGATGAGCGAGCGCAGCGAGCGAATCATTCGGCTCAGTGCGGTGGTGCCTCATCGCGGCGCCGAGCGCAGCGAGGTGGCGCGATGAGCGTGCGGGTTGCCGTCTTCACCGAGCCGCACCGGGGCGCCACCTACGACGACCAGCTCCGCTTCGCCCGGCTCGCCGAACAGGGCGGCTTCGACGCCTTCCTCCGGGCCGACCACTACCAGGCCATGGGCGACGAACCCGCCCCACCCGGGCCGACCGACGCCTGGCTGACCCTGGCGGCGCTCGCCCGGGAGACCAGCCGGATCCGGTTGGGCACGCTTGTCACCTCGGCGACCTTCCGGCTGCCCGGCCCGCTGGCGGTGATGGTGGCCCAGGTCGACCAGATGAGCGGCGGCCGGGTCGAGCTGGGCATCGGCGCCGGCTGGTACGCCCGGGAGCACGTCTCGTACGGCATCCCGTTCCCCAGCACCAGCGAACGCTTCGACCGCCTCGCCGAGCAGCTCGAAGTGATCACCGGACTGTGGCGCACCCCGTCCGGCGGGACCTTCAGCTACGACGGTGACCACTACCGGCTCACCGACTGTCCGGCCCTGCCCCGACCGGTGCAGACGCCGGGCCCACCGGTGATCGTCGGTGGGCGGGGCCCGAAGCGCACCCCGGAACTCGCCGCCCGGTACGCCGACGAGTTCAACGTCCCGTTCACAAGCGTCGAGCAGGCACGCGAGGCGTACGAGCGGGTGCAGGAGGCATGTCACCGGGTCGACCGACCCGGCACCGGGCGCAAGCCGTTGACCCTCTCGGCCGGGATCGTGGTGGCGATCGGCCGTACCGACAGCGAGGCCCGGCGGCGAGCGGCGCCGCTGCACGTCAAGAGCGCCCTGCCGCCCGAGGACCCGGTGGTCGGCTCACCACAGCAACTTGTCGACCGGATCGGCGAGTTCGCGGCGATCGGTGCCACCCGGGTGCACCTCCGCCTGATCGATCTCACCGACCTGGACCACCTGGAGCTGATCGCCGCCGAGGTGCTCCCCCGACTGGACGGAACCCGATGACCGAGACGCCACCCGAGGTCTCCACGCTCGACCCCGCACAGGCGCTCGGCCCGGTGGGGCAGGAGATCGTCTTCGAGAACGACCGGGTCCGGGTCTGGCACATCCGGTTGGAGCCCGGTGAACGCCAGCCGCTGCACCGGCACGACCACCCCTACCTCGTGGTGGCCGTTCAGGGCGCGAAGAACCTCATACAGACCGTCGACGGCGTACGGATCGACGCCGACGAACCGACAGGTGGGGTGGTCTACCGCGATCCGGGTGCGGTGCACATGCTCACGAACGTCGGCGACACGACATACCTGGCCCGGCTGGTCGAGCTCAAGTAGACCCGCCGCGAGCAGGTCATACGTCCGTCCACGGCGTGCCGGTGGCGATTGGTGGAAACGGACCGTAACGTGCCGGTCATGGCCCATCGGACATCGAGCCGACTACTGTTCACCGCCTTCGGCGTGAGCCTGCTGGCCGGTGCCGGTCAGCTCGGCCTCGCCTTCGGCTTCGGGATCGTCCGGCTCACCGGCACCTTCACCGGCGCGAGCATCAACCAGTGGCCGGCACAGCTCGTCTGGGCCGGCTGGTTCGCCACGAACGCCGCCGTCATCGGTGCCGTGCTCACCGAACGGCTGGCCCGGCCCGGTGGGCAGCTCACCGGCACTGCCCGGCAACTGGCCGTCGCGGGCAGCGCCGCGCTGGGTGCCACGGTCGTGGCACCGCTGTGCATGCAGCCGGCCCGCAGCGCCGAACTCATCTCGGTCGATCCGGTCTGGGCCGTGGCCATCTGCGCCGGTCTCGGCGCGGTGGTCGGTGCCGGTGCCGCGCTGGCCGTGCTGGTCCGGCCGCCGTTGGCCTGGAACATGGCGGCTGTCGCCGCGGTGGTATGGCTGCTCGCGTTGCTCTCGGTGCTGCCGTCGCTGGGGGCGACCGGACCACTGACCCCGGTACGCCTCGGCGTGCTGGAACCGGCCTGGCTCGCCGCCGGCACCGCGCAGCAACTGGCCCTGCTGCTCCTGCCGATGGTGACCTTGCTGGCCGGCGCGACGACTGCGGCGGTGGCCCGGTGGCGTGGGCATCCACCGCTTGTCAGCGGACCCAGCGGGGTCGCCGGACCGGTGCTGGTGGCGTTCGCCTACCTGGCCGCCGGCCCCGGTGACCCGGGCGATCGGTACCAGCTCACCCCCTACTACGCGGCGCTCATCGCTGTGGTGGTCGGCGCGCTCGGGTCGGCCGCCGCTGCCCTGCTGCCCTGGACGGCCACCGGCTGGCTCACCCAGCGAGCCGCCGCCCCCGCCAGCAGGACCGCCATCGAGCCGACCGCCATCCTCCAGCCGCTGCCCGCGACCCCCGCGATCCCCTCGTCGGCAGGCACCCCGGCTGGCGCTGACGCCCCGGCCACCGCTGACGCCCCGGCCACCGCTGACGCCTCGGCCGCCGCTGACGGCTCACCGCCGCACTGGCACTGGCCGATCGCGCACACCGACCCGTCCGCCGTGACGACCACGCCGACCGCCAGCACTGCGGGTGCCCGCACCGAGGCCGCCGCCGTCACCGCACCACAGGCAGCCGCACCGCAGGCAGCCGCACCGCAGGCAGCCGCACCGCAGGCAGCCGCACCGACGATCGACGCACCGGTCGAGGACAGCGAGCGCCCTCGGGACGAGACACGCTCAGACGACAGCGAACGCTCCGGTGCTGTCGGCCAGGCCGACGGCAAGCCCGGGGCGACCGATCCGGCGCCGGTGGGTGACGGCAGCGACCTTCCCCGGACGACACCCACCACTGTGGAGACGGAGACGTCGGCGGTTCCCGTCGGCAAGACCCCGACGCCCCGACGCACCCGCACGCCCCGCACCCCAGCCGCAGCCGCAGCTCCTGCCCCGGCCCCGGCTCCCGCCCCGGCCCCGGCTCCCGCCCCGGCCCCGGCTCCCGCCCCGGCCCCGGCTCCCGCCCCGGCCCCGGCTCCCGCCCCGGCCCCGGCCCCGGCTCCCGCCCCGGCCCGCCCCGGCTCCGGCCCCGGCTCCGGCCCCGGCTCCGGCTCCGGCCCCGGCTCCGGCTCCGGCTCCGGCCACTGTCCCGGCCCTGGACGCTGTCCCGTCGACCGGGACAGTGGCGGCGCAGGACACACCTGTCGAGTGGCCGGCTGAGCCCGGCGACCCAGTCCACCAGCCGGCACCGGCGGGTGGTGCCGAAGCCGAAGCGGTGGGGGCGGAGTCACCCGAGGCGACACCTCGGCCACGGCAGTTCTCGTTGCCCGATCTCGGGCGAGCGACGGCCGAATCCGACGGGCCGGCCGCGCCCGGCATCGCGGCGACTCTCCCGGAGAACCCGGAAGTCTCCATCGAGACGTCCGCCGCCGCCCGGGACCTGTCGGCCGCCTTCACGAAACCACCTGCCGTACGGGCCGAGGACGTCCAGCCGGACGGCGAGCCGGAGAAGGGCCGACGCGGGCTGTTCCGGCGGGGCAGGTCCCGCTCCGGAGAGGGTGCGGCGACCGATCAGGACGAGCCGCTGGCGGCCCAGGACGAGGAGTACGTGGACTGGGTCGCCGGGCTCAGCCGGCCACTCGACGACGACGAACCGACGCCGCCGAAGGAGCCCCGCCGCTCCCTGCGATCGACCGGGCGGCACCACAAGCGCTGAGGGTGGAGCGGCGAGTGTGGGACCTCATGTCTGGGTGACATGATCATGTCACCCAGACATGAGGGCGCTCAAGACATCCTCGTCCTCCGGCCCGGAGCGATCAGGCCAGCGGCAGGTAGACCTTCCCACCGGAGGCGACGAACTCGTCGGATTTGTCCTGCATGCCGCGGGCGGCGTACTCCTTGAGATCCTGGGTGATCTTCATCGAGCAGAATTTCGGCCCGCACATCGAGCAGAAGTGCGCGGTCTTCGCCGGCTCGGCGGGCAGCGTCGCGTCGTGGTAGGACCGCGCGGTCTCCGGGTCCAGCGATAGGTTGAACTGGTCGGCCCAGCGGAACTCGAACCTCGCCTTGGACAACGCGTCGTCCCACGCCTGTGCCCCCGGATGGCCCTTCGCCAGGTCGGCCGCGTGCGCCGCGATCTTGTACGCGATCACGCCGGCCTTCACGTCGTCCCGATCCGGCAGTCCGAGGTGCTCCTTCGGCGTGACGTAACAGAGCATGGCGGTGCCGAACATACCGATCATCGCGGCCCCGATGGCCGAGGTGATGTGGTCGTACGCGGGCGCGATGTCCGTGGTCAGCGGGCCGAGCGTGTAGAACGGCGCCTCGTGGCACCACTCCTGCTGGAGGTCGACGTTCTCCTTGATCTTGTGCATCGGCACGTGCCCGGGCCCCTCGATCATCACCTGCACGTCGTACTCCCAGGCGATCTTCGTCAGCTCGCCGAGCGTACGCAGCTCAGCGAACTGCGCCTCGTCGTTGGCGTCCGCGATCGAACCGGGCCGCAGACCGTCGCCCAGGGAGAATGTCACGTCGTAACGGGCCAGGATCTCGCACAGCTCCCGGAAGTTGGTGTAGAGGAAGTTCTCCTCGTGATGCGCCAGGCACCAGGCGGCCATGATGGAACCGCCCCGGGACACGATGCCGGTGACCCGGTCCACCGCCAACGGCACGTACGGCAGCAGCACCCCGGCGTGCACCGTCATGTAGTCCACGCCCTGCTCAGCCTGCTCGACGACGGTGTCCCGGAACACCTCCCAGCTCAGCTTCACCGGATCGCCGCCGACCTTCTCCAGCGCCTGGTAGATCGGTACCGTGCCGATCGGCACCGGTGAGTTGCGCACGATCGCCTCGCGCGTCTCGTGGATCCGCTTGCCGGTGGACAGGTCCATCACGGTGTCCGCACCCCACCGGGTGGCCCAGGTCAGCTTCTCCACCTCCTCGGCCACCGACGAGGTCACCGCCGAGGTGCCGATGTTCGCGTTGACCTTGACCAGGAACGCCTTGCCGATGATCGCCGGCTCGCACTCCGGGTGGTTGACGTTGAGCGGCAGCACGGCCCGTCCCGCCGCGATCTCGTCCCGGACGAACTCCGGCGCCATCCCCTCCCGGATCGCCACGAACTCCATCTCCGGCGTGACGACACCGGCCCGCGCGTACGCGAGTTGCGTCGGCCGCTTGCCGTCCGAGCCGGCCAGCGGCGTCCCGGCACCGCGTACCGGCGCCACGTCGGCCCGCTCCGCGATCCACGGTCCACGCAACGGCGCCAGCCCCACCTCCGGATCGGAGCCCGGGCCGGAGGTGTCGTAGAGCCGTACCGGTGGGTTGTCCCCGGTCAGCTCCACCTCCGCGAACGGCACCCGGATGTCCGGTCGGGATCCCTCGACGTACACCTTGCGACGTGCCTGCATGAAAGCCTCCCTGATCAGGCGGACCAGCCGAAGTGGTCCATCGGTCCGCGTCCCGCTCCCAGCTCCCAGTCCCGCGCGCCGGTCAGCGCACGGGTCACGTACTCCTTCGCGGCGCCGACCGCCGCCGGCACCGGATCGCCGAACGCCAGCCGCACCGTCACGGCCGCCGAGAACGAGCAACCGGTGCCGTGGGTGTGCCGGGTCGGCACCCGCGGGGCACGCAGCACGGTCGTCCCCTCCGGGCCGTGCAGCACGTCCACCGCCTCGTCGCCGGCGTCCACGTCGCCGCCGGTGACGATCACCCACTCCGGTCCACCGGCCGCCAGAGCCCGCGCCGCGGTGGTCATCTCCGCCACGTCGGTCACGGCCGCCCCGGTGAGGGCGGCGGCCTCCGCGCTGTTCGGGGTCGCCACCCGGGCGTACGGCAGCAACCGCTCCACCGCCTCCACCACGCCGAGCTGATGCCCGCTGGTGGCCACCAGCACCGGGTCGACGACCAGTTGCGGCAGCCGACCCGCCGCCGCCGCGTCGGCGATCGCGGCCGCCACCGCCGGGGTGCCCAGCATCCCGGTCTTGACCGCCCGCACCGCGAAGTCCGACAGCACACTGTCGAGCTGGTCGGTGACCAGTTGCGGGGGCAGCGGCAGCACCGCGTCCACACCCCTGGTGTTCTGCGCGGTGACCGCCGTGAGCACGCTCGTGCCGTACGCGCCGAGCGCGGCGAAGACCTTCAGGTCGGCCTGGATGCCGGCACCGCCACCGGAGTCGGAACCGGCGACGGTGAGCACGGTCGTGGGGGTCACGGCACTTCCTCTTGGTTGTTGGTCTGGGGTTCCGTGGTTGCGGTTGGGGGCTGCGGCCGACCGTGCCCACTCCGGGCGGTCAGGCTTGATCCCTGCGTGGGCACGGTCGGCCGCGGACCCGTCGTGGTCGGTCCCGCCGGAACGTGCCGGCTTGGGGGATTCAAGGTCGTCTGGGCCTGGTAGACGGTCGGCTGCGGACCCGTCGTGGTCCGTCCGGTCGGGAATTGCCGGCTTGCGGGCTCCGGAGTGGTCGCCTCGGTTCTGGTGGCCTGTGCGAAGGCTCGGGTCAGCGTGCTGGCTGCGGCGGTCGGGTCGTCGGCGCGCATGACGGCGCCGAGGACTGCGACGCCGGTGGCGCCGGCGACGGCACAGGCGCGTGCCTGGGCGGGCGTCTCGATGCCGCCGAGGGACAGCACGGGCACCGGGCTCAGCCGGATCAGCTCGGCCAGGCCTTCGGGGCGCAGGGGCGGGCCGTAGCCGGGCTTGGTCCGGGTGGGAAAGACCGGTGAGAGGGTGACGTAGTCCTCGGTGGTGAGGCGGCGCAGTTCCGACGCGTCATGGCAGGAGCGACCGACCAGGTCGGCGGCGGGCGGCGGATAGGGGCCGGCCGCCGACAGGTGCAGCGCGACCGGCGACCGGCTGGTTCCGGTGGCGCCGAGCGCAGCGCGGTCGGGATCGCCGTGGTCGATCAGTGGGTCGGGGCCGGCGACGATGAGGGTTCCGCCGGCCTCGGTCAGGATCGACCGCAGCTCGGCGGCGAGGGCGAGGCGCTCGACGCGCGGCAGATCCTTCTCCCGCAGCACCACCCAGCGCACTCCCCCGGCCACGGCCGCCGCCACCACCCGAACCAGCCCACCCCGCGCCACCCGCCGATCCGTCAGCAGCACCACCCCCGAGGGCACCTGGATCTTGGTACGAACCGGCCCCTGGAGGGGCGCTCCCGGGCCAGGATCCACGAGATCTGTTTGTGCGGTCACAGGTGGGGGCGGCCTTCGTCTTGGGTGGAGGCGAGGGCGTGGAAGCGGCGGGGGATGCGACCGGCGGCGTGGGCGAGGCGGCCGGCGGTGATCGCGTACCGCATCGCGGTGGCCATCGCCACCGGGTCCGCCGCCCGGGTCACCGCGCTGGCCAGCAGCACCGCGTCGCAGCCCAGCTCCATGGCGAGCGCCGCGTCGGAGGCGGTGCCGATACCGGCGTCCAGGATCACCGGCACGCCGACGTCCTGCCGGATGAGCCGGATGTGGTGCGGGTTGTTGATCCCCAGGCCGGAGCCGATCGGCGCGCCGGCCGGCATCACCGCGGCGCAACCGACGTCGGCCAGCCGCCGCGCCAGCACCGGGTCGTCGGAGGTGTACGGCAGCACGGTGAACCCGTCGTCGACAAGTTCCTCGGCGGCGCGCAGCAGTTCCACCCCGTCGGGCAGCAACGTGCGCTCGTCGCCGATCACCTCCAGCTTGATCCAGTCGGTCTCGAACGCGTCCCGGGCCAGCCGGGCCACCTTCACCGCCTCGCCCGCCGTGTAGCAGCCGGCGGTGTTGGGCAGCAGCCGCACGCCACACCTGTCGAGCAGGTCCAGCAGACCGCCGGGGCCGCTCGGCACCGTCTCCACCCGACGCAGCGCCAGGGTGACCAGCTCGGTGCCGGACGCCCGGATCGCCTGCTCCAGCACGTGCAGGTTGGCCGCGCCACCGGTACCGAGGATCAGCCGGGAGTTGAACCGCACCCCGCCCAGCTCGAAGCCGGTCGACTCGTTCGCCATCCGACTCACCCGCCCTGGGCGGCGCTGAGCACCTCGACCCGGTCACCGCCGCGCAGCACCGTCGCCGGCCAGCCGGTACGCGGTACCACCTCACCGTTTACCGCCACCGCCACGCCACGCTGCTGGCCGGTGACGTCGCGGACCAGGTCGGCCACCGTCAACCCGTCCGGCAGGCTGCGACCGGCACCGTTCACCGTCAGTTCCACGAGTCATCCCTCCGTCGCTGGCTGGAAGGTGCTGCCGGCGGCAACCGCGCCCACCACGTCCGACAGGTCGGCGAACCGGTCCGGCCGGAAGGGAGCGAGCAGCGGGTCGGCGCTGCCACCTCCGATGATCAGTTCGGTGATCAGGTCTGCGGTGACCGGCGTGAGGACTATCCCGTGTCGGTGGTGACCAGCGGCGACGAGCACGTCCGGGTGCCCCGGCAACGGCCCCAGGATCGGGGCGTTGTCCGGCGTGCCTGGGCGCAACCCCGCCAACGTCTCCACCAGGTCGTACTCGGCGATCTCCGGCAGCAGGTCGACGGCGGCCCGCAGCAGCCGCAGCACCGCTCCGGCGGAGATGTCCAGGTCGGAGCGCTCCTCGACGGTCGCGCCGACGACCACCTCGCCGCTGTCCCGCGGCACCAGGTAGACGTGCTCGCCGTCGGCGTACCCCCGGATCACGTGCCGGAAGCCCGGCGGGCCGCCATCGGGCGCGCGCAGTCGCAGCACCTGCCCCTTCACCGGACGGACCGGCAGGCCGGTCAGGGCCGCGACGCCGCAGCCGGCGGCGACCACTGTCACGCCGGCCGTGATGTCGGACAGCCGGCGTACCGGCTCGGCGACCAGCACCGCTCCGGCCCGCTGCGCCGCCAGCCGCAGCGCCGGCACCAGCCGGCGCGGATCGACCTGGTGGTCGGTGGCGGCGAGCGCGCCGCCGCGCACCCGGGGCGCCAACGCCGGCTCGCGCTCGCGTAGCTGGGACGGGCGCAGCGGGGTCACCGGCAACCCCAGCCCCTGCTGGTACGCCCAGAGCCGGCGCGCCTCGGCAAGGTCGTCCGCGGTGAGCCCGACCACCAGGGTGCCCTCGGTCCGGTAGCCGATGTCGGCGCCGGTCGCCTCGGTGAGTGCGGCGGCGAACCCGGGCCAGCGGTCGGCCGACTCGGTCAACAGGCCGGTCAGCTCCCGCTCGCCGAAGTACGCCTCGGCGACCGGCGCCAGCATTCCGGCGGCCACGTGCGAGGCACCGGACCCGGGCGCCGGATCGTGCACCACCACCCGCATGCCACGGCTGGCGCACCGCCAGGCCACCGCCCAGCCGATCGGGCCGCCCCCCACGACCGCCACATCCGGCCGGTGCCGGGTCAGGTCGGTGGTGGCGGGATCGCCGGTCACCATGTCAGCGCCCGAACCAGGTCGGCGGCGGCGCGGGCGGGATCGGTGGCCCCGGAGAGCGCACCGATCACCGCCACCCCGTACGCGCCGGCGGCCCGCAACTCGGGCACGTCCGCCGCCGTCACCCCACCGATGGCGATCACCGGCACCTCGACCGCCTCGACCACCGCCCGGACACCTGCCACACCTATCGGCGGTGGCAGCCCGTCCTTGGTGGCGGTGGCGCGGCACGGCCCGACGCCCAGGTAGCTCGCCCCGTCAGTGACCGCCGCGAGCGCGGTTGCCGGTTGCCGCGCGGTGGCACCGAGCACGGCCGTTGGGCCGAGCACCTGCCGGGCCGCTGCCACGGGCAGGTCGTCGGCACCGACGTGACCACCTGCGGCACCGGTGGCCAGCGCCACGTGCAGTCGGTCGTTGACCAGGCACGGCACCTCGTACGGCGCACAGCGGGCGAGCACCTGCCGGGTCAGCTCGTACGCCTGCCGGTCGGTCGCGCTGTCCTCGACCCGGACCTGCACCACCAGTTCGGCATGGGCCACCGGCAGCACGGCATCAAGCACGGCGAGCGGATCCCGCCCGGGTCGGGTGTCGGTGATGAGATGCAGTCGTCCGAGGGACGGCACGGCAACACTCCTCCCTGCGCCGGCATTACCCGGATCAGGTTCGACGGTCGGGGGCTCACAGCCCCCCTCTCAGCCCGGTACACCGGGCTCCCGTGGGTTCGTTGGGTGTCACCGTACGTCGTTTCGCCGGCTCCGCCAACCCCCGTCCTGCGCCGTCGGCCGGGGCGAGGGCTGCCCAATCGTGCCGACCCGCCGCAGCCTGCTGAACCGACTCGCAGCAGCACGGCCGCCGAGGAAAGGCACCGATATACAGCGACTCACACCAATAAAGACTGGCCCCGTTACCAAAACGTTACAAGGGCCTACCTTGCTCGAAACTAGATTCACTAACGCCAATTGAGTGATCGGATCGGCTTGTCGCCACCCAGACCTCGCTCGTCAGGTATGGGCGGTCGGACCGACGGGAGTGACCACCGCCGTCCACTCCGACCCGTACCACGGACAGAGGAGATCTTCGTGCCCCGACCCCGTCGGCGGCGAGCACCGCTCGCCGCAGCGACCATGGCGCTACTCGCCCTTGTACTCATCCTGGCCGCCGCACCGGCCCCGATCGCCGGCCCGGCCGCCGCCCAGGCCGCCGTACCGGTCGCCGCGGCGGAGGCGGAGCCGTACTCCGTCCTCGTCTTCTCCAAGACCGCCGGATTCCGGCACGACTCGATCCCGGCCGGCATCAGCGCGATCCAGCAACTCGGCACGGCTAACGGGTTCACCGTCACCACCACCGAGGACAGCGCCGCCTTCACCGACACCAACCTGGCCAGGTTCAGGGCGGTCATCTGGTTGTCGACCACGGGTGACGTGCTCAACGCCAGCCAGCAGGCGGCCTTCGAGCGCTACATCCGCGCCGGCGGCGGATACGTCGGCGTGCACGCCGCGTCCGACACCGAGTACGACTGGGCCTGGTACGGCCAACTGGTCGGTGCCTACTTCAACAGCCACCCGGCCAACCAGACGGCCACGGTGAAGGTCGAGGACACCACCCACGAGTCGACCCGGCATCTGCCGGACCGGTGGTCCCGTTTCGACGAGTGGTACAACTTCCGCACCAACCCCCGCGCCCGCCAGGTGCAGGTGCTGGCCTCCCTCGACGAGCGCAGCTACAGCCCGGGCAGCGGGGCGATGGGGCACGACCACCCGATCGCCTGGTGCCAGAACTTCGACGGTGGCCGGTCCTGGTACACAGGGGGCGGGCACACCCAGGATTCCTTCACCAACGCCGAGTTCCGGCAACACCTCCTCGGTGGTATCCAGACCGCGGCCGGGGTGGTGCACGCCGACTGTGGTGCCGGCCGAGCCGCCAGCTTCGAGAAGGTGACGCTGGACAGCAACACCAGCAACCCGATGGAGCTGGACATCGCGCCCGACGGCCGGGTCTTCTACATCGAACGCGACGGCCGGGTGCAGATCATCAAGCCGGACACCGGCCAGACGGTCACCGCGCTGCGGCTGAGCGTCTTCGCGGGTAACGAGGACGGCCTCCTCGGCATCCGACTCGACCCCAACTTCGGCAGCAACGGGTGGGTCTGGCTCTACTACGCCCCGAGCGCGGGCGGCTCCCGCAACCACCTGTCCCGGTTCACCGTCACCGGGGACACGATCAACCCGTCGAGCGAGCGCGTGGTGCTGGAGGTGCCCACCCAGCGCAACACCTGCTGCCACATGGGCGGGACGATGGTCTTCGACTCGGCCGGCAACCTTTACCTGGCCACCGGGGACAACACCAACCCCTTCGAGTCCAGTGGCTACAGCCCGTTGGACGAGCGCTCCGGCCGGTCGGACTACGACTCGCAGCGCACCGCCGGGAACACCAACGACCTGCGCGGCAAGGTGCTCCGGATCCGGCCGCAGGCCGACGGGACGTACACCATCCCGAGCGGAAACCTCTTCGCCCCGGGCACCGCGCGGACCCGCCCGGAGATCTACGCGATGGGCCTGCGCAACCCGTTCCGGATCGGCATCGACCGGGTCACCAACGTGCTCTACGTCGCCGACTACGGCCCGGACGCCACCACCGCCAACGCGAACCGGGGCCCGGAGGGTCTGGTCGAGTGGAACATCGTCGACCGGCCCGGCAACTTCGGCTGGCCGTACTGCCACGGCAACAACCAGGCGTACAACGACTACCAGTTCCCGTCCGGCCCGAGCGGGGCGAAGTTCAACTGCTCCGCGCCGGTGAACAACTCCCCCAACAACACCGGCCTGACCAACCTGCCGGCGGCCATCCCAGCCACTGTCGACTACGGCTACGGCGGCAACAGCCGCTTCCCGGAGATCGGCGGCGGCGGAGCCCCCATGGCCGGCCCCGTCTACCGGTACGACCCGACCATCTCGTCCCGCCGCCAGTGGCCGGCGTACTTCGACGGCAAGTCGATCTTCGGCGAGTGGAACCAGTCGCGGATGTACACCATGCAGGTCAGCCGGGACGGCAAGTCCCTTGTCGACATCAACCGGATCCTCGACCAGATGACCTTCGTCCGGCCGATGGACTTCGAGTTCGGCCCCGACGGCGCGCTGTACCTGATCGAGTGGGGCAGCGGCTTCGGCGGCAACAACGACAACTCCGGCGTCTACCGGATCGACTACACAGCCGGTGCCCGCGCCCCGATCGCGGTCGCCTCGGCGAACCCCACCTCCGGAGCGCCACCGCTCGCCGTCACCTTCTCCAGCGCCGGCTCGCGCGACCCCGACGGCGGGACGCTCACCTACGCCTGGACGTTCGGCGACGGCGGCACCTCCACCCAGGCCAACCCGACCCACACGTACACCCGGTCCGGGAGTTACACGGCGCAGCTCCGGGTGACCAACCCGGCGGGACGGAGCGCGGTGGCGAACGTGCCGGTCACCGTCGGCAACACGGCACCGACCGTGACCATCGAGTTCCCGCCCGATGGTGGCTTCTTCGCCTGGGGTGACCAGGTCGCCTACACCGTCAAGGTCACCGACCCGGAGGACGGGACGATCGACTGCGACGACGTCGAACTCCAGGTCCTGCTCGGCCACGACGAGCACGCCCACCCGCTGGAGCGGCACACCGGCTGCACCGGCACGGTGCAGACCCAGCTCGCCGACGGCCACGGGGCGGACGCGAACGTCTTCACCGTGCTGGAGGCGACCTACACCGACAGGGGCGGGTCCGACGGGGCCGAGCCGCAGACCGGCCGGGCGCTCGTGGTCCTCCAGCCGAAACGGAAGCAGGCCGAGTACTACTCCGCCACCGGGCGGGTGACGGGTGCCACCGGGGGCGGCACCGCCGGGGTCGAGCGGGAGACCACAGGTGACACCGCCGGCGGCGGACAGAACATCGGATTCATCGAGGACGGCGACTGGTGGTCGGTGAGTCCGGCCAGCCTGACCGGCGTCACCTCGATCCAGTTCCGGGTCGCCTCGGCCACCTCCGGCGGTCGGATCGAGGTACGCGCCGGAGCCGCGAACGGACCGCTGATCACCACTGCGACCGTGGCCGGCACCGGAGAGTGGCAGACGTACACCGACATCACCGCGCAGATACCCAACGGTGCCGCCGCGGAGGGCGCGTTGTACTTCGTCGCCCGGGACCCGAATGGCGGCTCCGGCACCCTGTTCAATGTCAACTGGATGGACTTCGTCGGCCCCGGGGTGAGCGGCAACGCCCCACCGACGGTCGCCGCCACGGCCACCCCGACCAGCGGGACCGGGCCACTGGCCGTGACCTTCACCGGTACGGCGACCGACCCGGACGGGGACACCCCCCTGACGTACGCCTGGGACTTCGGCGACGGCGCGACCGCGAACACGCTGAGCGCCACCCACACGTACACCACGCCGGGCAGCTACACCGCCACCCTGACGGTCACCGACAGCCGGGGTGCCCGGGGGCAGGCGAGCGTGCCGATCCGGGTCGACGGGGCGGGCAACCCCTGCCAGGGACCGCAGGGACCACAACGGTCCGACGAGTTCACCGGCACCTCGCTGGACCTCCAGCGGTGGACAGGCGTGGTGCGGGGGAACACCTCGTACTCGGTCGCCGACGGTTCGCTGCGGCTGCCCACCTCGGCGGGCGACCTGTACGGCACCCGCAACGACGCCACCAACCTGGTGCTCCAGCCCGCGCCCAGCGGAGCCTGGCAGGCGACCACCCGGGTGACCCTGGCGGCCCGGGCCGACTACCAGCAGGCCGGTCTGCTCATCTACGGCGACGACGACAACTACGCCAAGTTGGACCTGCTCTACGGTGGCAGCCGCCGGGTGGAGTTCATCAGGGAGAGCGCCGGGACGCCGCGCAACGAGAGCACGGACTCCACCGCAGCGCCGACCGGTGACACCATCCATCTGCGACTGACGAGCGACGGGACGAACCTGACCGCCGCCTACTCGACCGACGGGCAGACCTTCACCGCGGTCGGCCGGTCCGCCGCGCTGGCCGGGATCACCAACCCCCGGATCGGTCTCTTCGCCCTCAACGGCGGCACCACCGCACCCGTGGTGAACGCCCAGTTCGACTGGTTCCGGATCACCCCGGACATCACCACCGGCGCCGTCACGCCGTCGGACGAGTTCACCGGCGGCAGCCTGGAGAAGTGCCGGTGGAACGCCATCGTGCGGGAGGATGCGACCCGCTACCGGGTGACCGACGGCGCGCTGCGCGTCGACGTGCCGAACGGTGACATCTACGGCACCGGCAACACCGGGCCGACGAACTTCATCCTCCAGAACAGCCCGGCCGGGAACTGGACCGTGCAGACCCGGGTCGACGGCAGCCTGCTCAATGAGCAGTACCAGCAGGCGGGCCTGCTGGTGTACGCCGACGACGACAACTACCTCAAGTTCGACTACGTCACGGACAACGCGGCCGGTCAGGCGGTCTCGCGGCGGATCGAGTTCCGCAGCGAGGTCGGCGGGGCTGTGCAGAGTACGCAGCCACAGGCGACCGGCCTGACCCAGGGGATCTGGCACCTGCGGCTGACCCGCAGCGGAAACACCTTCACCGCCGCGTACTCGGCCGACGGCACGAGTTGGACGAGCCTGGGGTCGTTGACGAGTACCGCGGTCGGGACGACCCCGAGGGTGGGCCTGTTCACGCTCGGTGCCAACCAGACCGCCGCCAAGACGGCAGCGTTCGACTACTTCCGACTCACGCCCGGGTAGTCAGCCGGCCCAGCCGCTCCATCGATGCCGGCCCGTATCTCCACCCCGAGGTACGGGCCGGCGCTGGTGGCGGTTTGGGTGGGCTGTGCGGGAATGTCACCCCCATTTACCGAAACGTTATCCATCGAAGTCTTGCCATTAATCGTTTCAACGGAACTAATTTGTTCAACGACTCGACATAAATGCTGGTACGGCGCCATCGGCACGGTGTCCGAACCGGCTCCATTTGGGACGGTCTTCGGCGAGCCGTCCCCCGCAACCCACGTCGAGTAACGACAGAGGAGACCGGAGTGCCCCGACCACCCCGTGCCCGCGTACCCATCACCGCCACACTTCTCACCCTCGGCCTCGCCGCGACCGGCCTCGCCGGTGTCCCTGCCGCACAGGCCGCGCCGAGCACCGAGACAGTTGCGCAGAGCACCCCCGTCCAGCAGGCCAAGCCGATGGCGGCTCCACAAGCCGCAGCCGACGAGTTCTCGGTGCTGGTCTTCTCCAAGACCGCAGGCTTCCGCCACGCCTCCATTCCCACAGGCATCGCCGCCATCCAGGAACTCGGCGCGGAACACGGCTTCACCGTCGACACCACCGAGGACGGCGCCGCCTTCACCGACGCGAACCTGGCCCAGTACCGGGCCGTCATCTGGCTCTCCACCACCGGAGACGTGCTGACCGCCGACCAGCAGGCGGCGTTCGAGCGCTACATCCAGGCCGGTGGCGGCTACGCAGGCATCCACGCCGCCGCCGACACCGAGTACAGCTGGTCCTGGTACGGCGAACTGGTGGGGGCGTACTTCAACAGCCACCCGGCCAACCAGACGGCCACCGTCAAGGTCGAGGATCCGGCGCACCCCTCCACCGCGCACCTGCCGGAGCGCTGGTCCCGGTACGACGAGTGGTACAACTACCGCACCAACCCGCGTGGTGCGGTGCACGTGCTGGCCACCCTCGACGAGACCAGCTACTCCGCCGGGTCCGGGGCCATGGGACACGACCACCCGATCGCCTGGTGTCAGGACTACGACGGCGGCCGAGCCTGGTACACCGGCGGTGGTCACACCGACGAGTCGTACGCCGAACCGGGGTTCCGTACCCACCTGCTCGGTGGTATCCGCACCGCGGCCGGGATCGAGGGTGCCGACTGCGGGGCGTCGCTGACCGCCAGCTTCGAGAAGGTGACGCTGGACAGCAACACCAGCAACCCGATGGAGCTGGACATCGCGCCCGACGGCCGGGTCTTCTACATCGAACGCGACGGCCGGGTGCAGATCGTCAAGCCGGACACCGGCAACACGGTCACCGCCATCGACCTCGACGTCTTCACCGGCAACGAGGACGGCCTGATCGGCATCCGCCTCGACCCGGACTTCGCCACCAACAACTGGGTGTATCTCTACTACGCCCCGAACGACGGGGTGGCGCGCAACCTGCTCTCCCGGTTCACGGTCAGCGGTGACTCGATCGACGCGGCCACCGAGAAGGTCGTGCTCCAGGTCGACACCCAACGCAACACCTGCTGCCACGCCGGCGGCACCATGACGTTCGACTCCGCCGGCAACCTCTACCTGGCCACCGGGGACAACACCAACCCGTTCTCCTCGGACGCGTACACGCCCATCGACGAGCGGCCCGGACGCGCCGACTACGACGCGCAGCGCACCTCCGGCAACACCAACGACCTGCGCGGCAAGGTGATCCGGATCCACCCGGAGGACGACGGGACGTACACCGTCCCGGAGGGCAACCTCTTCCCGCCGGGCACGGAGAAGACCCGTCCCGAGATCTTCGCGATGGGTTTCCGCAACCCGTTCCGGATCGGCATCGACCCGGCCACCGACACCCTCTACGTCGCCGACTACGGCCCGGACGCCGGGTCGGACAACCCGAACCGTGGCCCCGAGGGCCTGGTCGAGTGGAACATCGTCGCCGAACCGGGCAACTACGGCTGGCCGTACTGCACGGGGACCAACGAGGCGTACAACGACTACCAGTTCCCCTCCGGCCCGAGCGGGCCGAAGTTCGACTGCGCCGCGGTGGTGAACAACTCGCCGAACAACACCGGCCTGACCAACCTCCCGCCGGCCATCCCGGCCACCGTCGACTACGGCTACGGCGGTGACCCGCGCTACCCGGAGATCGGTGGCGGTGGTGCGCCGATGGGCGGCCCGGTCTACCGGTACGACGCCGACCTCGACTCGGCTCGCAAGTGGCCGGCGTACTACGACGGCAAGGCGCTCCTCGGCGAGTGGAACCAGTCGAAGATGTACACGATGCAGGTCACCGAGGACGGCAAGGAACTGGTCGACATCAACCAGTTGCTCACCGGGATGTCCTTCATCCGCCCGATGGACTTCGAGTTCGGTCCGGACGGCGCGATGTACCTGATCGAGTGGGGTAGCGGCTTCGGCGGCAACAACGACAACTCCGGCGTCTACCGGATCGACTACATCGCCGGTGACCGGGCGCCGATCGCGGTGGCCAGCGCCGAACCGACCTCCGGGCCGGCCCCGCTGGAGGTGGTCTTCTCCAGCGCCGGTTCCCGTGACCCCGACGGTGGCACGCTCACCTACGCCTGGACCTTCGGCGACGGCGGCACCTCCACCGAGGCGAACCCCACCCACACGTACACCTCGCCGGGCAACTACACCGCCCAGCTCACCGTCACCAACGCTAAGGGGCGTACGGCGGTGGCGAACGTGCCGATCACGGTCGGCAACACCGCGCCGACTGTGGAGATCGAGTTCCCGCCGGACGGTGGTTTCTTCAACTGGGGCGACCAGGTCAAGTACACGATCAAGGTGACCGACCCGGAGGACGGCGAGATCGACTGCGCCGACGTCCAGCTCCAGGTCCTGCTCGGTCACGACGAGCACGCCCACCCGCTGGAGCAGCACACCGGCTGCACCGGCATGGTGCAGACCCAGCTCGCCGCCGGGCACGGCGCCGAGGCGGACGTCTTCACCGTCCTGGAGGCCACCTACACCGACCAGGGCGGCACCGGTGGGGCCGACCCGCTGACCGGCCGGGACATCGAGATCCTCCAGCCCAAGCGCAAGCAGGCCGAGTACTTCACCGACACCGGCCGGGCCGAGAACGGCACCGGCGGCGGCGACCCCGGCGTGATGCGCGAGGCCAGCGGTGACTCCGCCGGCGGCGGACAGAACATCGGCGCGATCGAGGACGGCGACTGGTGGTCGCTCGTCCCGGCCGACCTGACCGAGATCGACGAGATCCGGTTCCGGGTCGCGTCCGCGACCAGCGGCGGCGTGATCGAGGTACGGGCCGGCGCGGTCGACGGCCCGGTGGTCGCCACGGCCACCGTGCCGGGTACCGGCGACTGGCAGACCTACACCGACGTCACCGCGCCGGTGACAGGTGCGGCGAGCGGTTCGCTGTACTTCGTGGCCCAGGATCCGGCGGGCGGCTCGGGTTCGCTGTTCAACGTCAACTGGGCGG
This sequence comes from Verrucosispora sp. CNZ293, assembly GCF_002754655.1. Taxonomy (NCBI): domain Bacteria; kingdom Bacillati; phylum Actinomycetota; class Actinomycetes; order Micromonosporales; family Micromonosporaceae; genus Micromonospora; species Verrucosispora sp. CNZ293. Next base: position 5,593,795 of record NZ_PEFR01000001.1, on the reverse strand, counting down.
ATTTCGTCGGCAAGGGCGTCACCGACAACGCACCGCCGGTGGTCACCGCCACCGCCACGCCGGCCACCGGCACCGCACCGGTCACCATCGCGTTCGGCGGCACCGCCACCGACCCCGAGGGCGACACCCCGCTGACGTACGAGTGGGACTTCGGTGACGGCGGCACGGCCGACACGCTGAACGCCGAGCACACCTACGCCGCGCCCGGCAACTTCACCGCCACCCTGACGGTGACCGACAGTCGGGGTGCCCGGTCGTACGCCACCGTGCCGGTCCGGGTCGAATCGCCGAACACCTCCTGCCTCGGGGCACGATCGGACAACTTCGACGGCGACACGCTCAACCGCGACCGGTGGAGCAGCGTGGTGCGGGAGAACCAGCTCCTGTCCGTCTCCGACGGCACGCTGCGACTTCCCACCGAGGCCGGTGACCTCTACGGCAGCCGCAACGACGCGACAAACCTGGTGCTCCAGCCCGCGCCGACGGGTGCCTGGCAGGCGACCACGAAGGTCACTGTCCCGGTGACGGCCACCTACCAGCAGGCCGGTCTGATCGTCTACGGCGACGACGACAACTACGCCAAGGTCGACCTGCTCTACAACGGCAGCCGGCGGGTGGAGTTCCTCCGGGAGACTGCCGGCACGCCGCGCAACGACAGTGCCGACAACGTCGCCGCACCGGAGGGTGACACCGTCTACCTGCGGATCAGCAGCGACGGCACCAACCTGACCGCGGAGATGTCGGCCGACGGGCAGACCTACAGCCCGGTCGGGCGGTCCGCCGAGCTGGCCGGCATCGAGAACCCGCGGATCGGCCTGTTCGCCCTCAACGGTGGCACCGACGCCCCCGTCGTGGATGCCGCGTTCGACTGGTTCCAGGTGACGCCGGACGAGCCGGCCGGGCCGGTCGACCCGTCCGACGACTTCGACGGCATCTCGCTGGACAAGTGCCGGTGGAACGCGATCCTGCGGGAGGACCCGAGCACCTACCGGGTCAGCGGCGGCAAGCTGTACGTCGACGTGCCCAACGGTGACATCTACGGCACCAACAACACCGATCCGACGAACTTCATTCTGCAGAACGCCCCGACCGGCGACTGGACGATGGAGACCAAGATCGACGGCAGTCTGCTGGACGAGCAGTACCAGCAGGCGGGTCTGATCGTGTACGGCGACGACGACAACTACCTCAAGTTCGACTTCGTGGTGGACAACCAGGCCGGCCAGCCGGTGTCTCGGCGGATCGAGTTCCGCAGCGAGATCGGCGGATCGATCCAGGATCCCCAGCCGGGTGCGGAGAACCTGACCTCGTCCGAGTGGTACCTGCGGGTGTCGCGCGCCGGTGACACCTTCACCGCGTCGTACTCGGCGGACGGCACCACCTGGACGGCGTTGACCGAGCTGGTCAACGCGGCCGTGGGGGCGACCCCGAAGGTGGGCGTGTTCACCCTCAGCGGCAACCAGACCGCCTCGAAGTCGGCGTCGTTCGACTACTTCCGGTTCTCCACAGAGGCCGGACCGGACGACGACACCGCGCCCGTCACCACGGCCGAGGTGTCCGGCACCCCGGTCGAGGGTTGGCTCACCGGCCCGGCGACTGTCACCTTGACCGCCGCCGACAACGACGGCGGCAGCGGGGTGGCTCGCACCGAGTACCAGCTCGACGACGCCACCACCTGGACCGCCTACACCGCGCCGGTGCAGGTGACCGGGGACGGCGAGCACGAGCTGCGGTTCCGCTCGGTGGACGAGGCCGGCAACGTGGAGGAGACGAAGACGGTCGCCGTCCGCATCGACGCCACCGCGCCGGTCAGCACCGCGACGTTCGCTCCGGCGAACGACGAGGGCTGGCACGACGGCACCATCCCGGTGGTGCTCACCTCGACCGATGCCGGTTCCGGGGTGAAGCTGCTGGAGTGGTCGCTGGACGGCGGCGACTGGACGCCGTACACCGAGCCGGTGCAGATCAGTGGTGACGGGGACCACGAGCTGCTCTACCGGGCCACCGACACCGCCGGCAACGCCGAGACGCTCAAGTCGGCGGTGGTCCGGATCGACGGCACCAAGCCCACCCTGCTGGTCTCCGGCATCGCCGACGGCCAGCTCTACGGGGACAGCCAGGACGTCCGGGTGTCGTGGCAGGCGGTCGACCCGACCTCGGGCATCGCCTCAGTGGTCGGTCAACTCGACGACCGCCCGTATGTCAGCGGCACGCTCCAGGCGATGTACGAGCTGCCGTTGGGCCTGCACGAGCTGACCGTCACGGCGACCGACAAGGCGGGCAACGCCACCACCGCGTCGGTCCGCTTCTTCGTCACCACCTCGTTCCGGGACATGCAGAACCTGCTGGACCGGTTCAAGGCGACGGGCCGGCTCTCCACGAAGGCACACAACCAGTTGTCGAAGCGACTCTCCAACGCCCGTACGGCGGAGGCGGAGGGCAACGACAAGCGGGCGATCAACCAGCTCACCGCGTTCCGGACGCTTGCCGGTGACGCCGAGCTGGTCGGCGAGGCGGAGATCCGGGACGTGCTGATCCGGGACGCCGACGCCATGATCGTCCGGCTCGGTGGCACGGCCAGTAAGACCGGCGTACAGGCCAACGACGGCGAGTCCGTCAAGGGCGCCGGCCGCCTCGGCGGCGACCCCACCCGCCTGGCCCCGGGGCGTCGCCTCTGAGCGACAGTTCCCGGTAGCACAAAGGGGCCCCGTCCGGCAGCAGCCGGGCGGGGCCCCGCCATGTTCCCGGTTACCGGTCGAGCACCGCCCGCAGGGCCTTCAGGTCGTCCTCGGTGGGGTGCCAGGTGCCGGCTTCGGCGTTGGCGCGTACCTGCTCGGGTGTGGTGGCTCCGGCGATGACCGAGGTGACCGCCGGCTGGGCCGCCAGGCCGCCGATCGCCACGTGCAGCATCGGCACCCCGCGTTCCGCGGCGTACGCCTCGATGCCCTCGATGGTGTCCCAGTCGGCGGCGGCGAGGCGCTGGGCGTACCGTCCGCCACCGGCCAGGCGGCTGCCGGCCGGTGGTGCCTCACCCCGCTTGTACTTGCCGGTGAGCAGCCCGTTCGCCAGCGGGAAGAACGGCAGCATGCCCAGCCCGAACCGGTCGCAGGCCGGCAGCACCTCGATCTCGGCGTCCCGGTTCAGCAGGCTGTAGTGGTTCTGGGCGCTGACGAACCGGGCGAACCCCCGGGTCTTCGCCGTCCAGTCCGCGTCGGCGATCTGCCAGCCGGTGAAGTTGGAGTTGCCGAGGTACCGCACCTTGCCGGCGCGGACCAGATCGTCCAGGGCGGACAGCGTCTCGTCGATCGGCGTACCCGGGTCCGGCTCGTGGAACTGGTACAGGTCGATGTGGTCGGTGTCCAGTCGACGCAAGGACGCCTCGACGGCCCGGATCACGTACCGCCGCGAGCCGCGTACCCCGAAGTCCCGTCCGTTGCCACCGGCCATCGACATGCCGAACTTGGTCGCCAGCACCACGTCGTCCCGGCGGCCCTTGAGGGCCGCGCCGAGCTGTGCCTCCGACGCGCCGTGCGGCTCGCCGTAGATGTCGGCGGTGTCGAAGAAGTTGATCCCGGCGTCGAGGGCCGCGTCGACCACCGCGCGGGTGCCGTCGAGATCCAGTTTGCGGCCGAAGTTGTTGCAGCCGATCCCCACCACGGACACCACGAGCCCGGAGTCGCCCAACCGGCGATAGGTCATCTCACTCACGAGATCACCATATGTCGCCCCGTCGGGTGGTCGCAGGGCCGACCACCGTTACGGGTGTGGTGGTCAGCCCACGTCCCAGACCGGCTCGTCGGTCTCGACCACCTCACCGTCGCCACGGAACAGCAGGAACCTGTCGAAGGTCCGGGTGAACCAGCGGTCGTGGGTGACCGCCACCACCGTGCCGGAGAAGGCGGTGAGCCCGGCTTCCAGCGCCTCCGCCGAGGCCAGGTCGAGGTTGTCGGTGGGCTCGTCGAGCAGCAGCATCGTCGCGCCTGACAGTTCCAGCAGCAGCACCAGGAAGCGGGCCTGCTGGCCACCGGAGAGGGTGCCGAAGCGCTGGTCACCCTGCCCCGCCAGCTCGTACCGGGACAGCGCCGCCATGGCCGCGTGCCGGTCCATGCCGGACCGGTGCTCGTCGCCCCGCCAGAGGATCTCGACGAGCGTCTTCGCCATCAGTTCCGGCCGGTCGTGGGTCTGGGAGAAGTGACCGGGACGCACCCGCGCGCCGAGTCGGGCCACCCCGTCGTGGGCCACCGGGGCCAGCGCCGCCGCACCGTCGACGGGGCCGTTCGCCGGGTCCGGATCCGTTCCGCCCCGGGCCAGCAACCGCAGGAAGTGCGACTTGCCGGTGCCGTTGGCGCCGAGCACCGCGAGCCGGTCGCCGTACCACAGCTCCAGGTCGAAGGGGTAGGTCAGGCCGTCCAGCTCCAGCTGCTCGCAGACCAGCGCGCGCTTGCCGGTCCGCCCGCCGGCCAGCCGCATCCGGATGTCCTGCTCCTTCGGCGGCACGGGCGGCGGCCCGGCCTCCTCGAACTTGCGCAACCGGGTCTGCGCCGCCTGGTAGCGCGAGGCCATCCCATCGTTGTACGCGGCCTTCTGCTTGTACATCAGCATCAGCTCACGCAGCTTCTGGTGCTCCTCGTCCCAGCGTTTGCGCTGCTCGTCGAGGCGGGCGTGGCGGGCCACCCGCGCCTCGTGCCAGCTGGCGAAGCCGCCCGGGTGCACCCAGGCGCTGCCGCCCTCCACCGCGACCACCCGGTCGGCTGTGTGCGCCAGCAGCTCCCGGTCGTGCGAGACGTAGAGCACCGACTTGGCGGACTCCCGCAGCCGCGCCTCCAGCCAGCGTTTGCCGGGCACGTCGAGGAAGTTGTCCGGCTCGTCGAGCAGCAGCACCTCGTCGGGGCCACGCAGCAGCAGCTCCAGAGCGAAGCGCTTCTGCTGCCCACCGGAGAGAGTGCGGACCGGACGGTGCCGGGCGGTCTCCCAGGGCAGGTCGAGGACGATCGTGGCGACGGTGTCGAAGAGCACCTCGGCGTCGTACCCGCCGGTCTCGCCCCAGGCCGCCAACGCGTCGGCGTACGCCAGCTGGGCCTTGCCGGCGGCGGTGCTGTACTTGCCGCGCAGCTCGGCCTCGCGCATGGCCGCCTCGGTCTCGGTCAGCCGGCGACCGGCGTCGCGCAGGGCCGGCGGGGCGAGCGACAGGGCCAGGTCGGCAAGTGTCGACTCGTCGCCGATCATGCCGATGAACTGGCGCATGACGCCGAGCCCACCGGTACGCGCGATGGTGCCGGTGGGCACCGGCAGGTCACCGGCGACCATCCGCAGCAACGTCGTCTTGCCCGCCCCGTTCGGCCCGACAAGCGCCACCTTTGCGCCCTCACCGACCCGGAACGACACGTCGGCGAAGAGCTGCCGCCCGTCCGGGAGGACATGCCCGACCGCCGCCACGTCCACGTATCCCACGCGGGCATCCTGCCCGAGCCGGACCGGCCGGCCAACCGATTACCCGGTCAGTGGGTGACGCGCAACACCCGGAATCCCTTCTGGCTGGCGTGTCGGGTCACCTGCCAGCCCTGCTGGAGCAGCCAACCCTGCAACGAGTCACCGCCGAGGTGGCGGGCCACCACCAGCCAGCCGACGCCGTCCGGAGCGAGCCGGGGCAACCAGCGCAGCAGCAGTTGGTGCAGCTCGTCCTTGCCGACCCGGATCGGCGGGTTGGACCAGATCTGCGCGAAGCGGAGGTCGGCGGGTACCTCCTCGGGGGCCGTCACCCGCAGCCGGCCGGACAGCCCGAGCCGGGCGGCGTTCTCGGCGGTCAGCCCCCGGGCCCGCTCGTTCACGTCCACCGCCCAGGTCGTGGCCGTGGGGGCGACGGTGGCGAGCACGCAGGCGATCGGGCCGAAACCACAGCCTAGGTCGAGCAGAGCGCCGGTGGTCGTGGGAGCCGGTGGCTCGGCCTTGCGCAGCAACACGGCGGTGCCGGGGTCGAGGCGGCTGGCTGAGAAGACCCCGGACGCCGAGACCAGGGTGTAGTCGCGCCCGGCGACGGTGAACTGCACCTCGCGTGCCCGGGCGGGCGCGTCCGGCTCGGCGGTGAAGTAATGGTCCCCGGTCACGCGGGCCATTCTCGCACCGAGCCGGATCCGGCCGACGGTGCGGCTGTCGCAGTGGATCCGACACGTCCATCCACCGCATTTCGGCAAAATACCTTCTAAAGGGATAAACATCCCTACTCTGGACGACATGGTGTATCGGTACGACTCCGATGAGGACGCATACGTCCCCTACCGGGACGACGAGCCCGAGGACGTCGCGCCCCGGCCCGGCCCGCCGCCCCCGGCAGGGCCGTCCCCGTCGCGCTTCCCCACCCCGTCGCTGGCCCGGCCGAACCAGATCATGTTGCCGTCATCGGCACCGCCACGCGAGGCGTTCCCCGCCACGCAGCAGGAGCCGGCACCACGGTACGACGCGGCACCTGTCGCACCCGACGAACCGCCGCCTGTCGGCGTGGCGGCGGCACCGCCGGAGGCCGGCACCACGACTGTCGTGCCGCCCCGCCGGGGTGGCGGTCGCACCTGGCAGGTGCTGATCGGCGGCGCCGCGGCGCTGGTGCTCCTCGCCCTCTGCGGGCTCACCGCCGCGACCCTGCTGGACGGCCGGACCCTGATCGGTCAGCAGGCCGCGCCCAGCGCCGGACCGGACACCACCCGCGGGACGGTGCCCGCCGAGGCGAGCGATCTCGATTCCCGCGACACCGACCAGGCACCGCTCACCGCCCGCGAGGTCTTCCCCGCCAGCACCCTCACCGTCGGCGACGGCGAGAACGGCTACGAGGTGCTGCGCACCCAGTCCAGCGCCAGTTGCCCGGTGGCCGCCACCGGTGAGGTCGGGGAACTGCTGGTGCGGCTCGGCTGCAACCAGGTCGTGCGGGCCACCCTAAGCACCCCGGACGGCGACCATCTGGTCACCGCGGGGCTGTTCAACCTCACCGACAGGTCCAGCGCCGAGCGGGCCCGGGACCGGATCCGCCAGCTGCTCGACGAGCGGCAGGGCCGCTTCCGTGGCATGTCGGCAGGCGACGACACCGAGGTCATCGCCACCGCGCCGGCCCGGGTCGGCTGGCAGGTACGCGGTCACTACATCGCCTACGCGGTGGTCGCCCGCACCGACGGCGCCACCATCCGGGCCGGTGACACCACGGTCCGCGAGATTCTCTTCGACATGCTCGAACAGCACCTCAGCCAGGGCGTGCTGGAGCGGCGGGCCGAAGGCGGGACGGCGAGCCAGCCGACCGAGGCACCCTCCGACGACACCGGCGACCAGGGCGAGTCCACCGAGGACTGAGCCACCGGCGGACGGCGGGAGGCGCCGCCTCAGCTGTCGGCGGGAACCCGCAGCCGGCGGGTGGCCTCGGCCCGGCGTGCGTACTCGTCGGGATCGTCCGGGTAGCCGACCGCCACCAGGGTCAGCCCGTGCGCCGGTGCCACTGTCACCTCGCTGGCCCGCTCCCGTCGGGCCAGCAGGTCGGCCGGCCACCGCTCGGACCGGCGGCCGTCACCGGCGACCAGCATGGCACCGACCAGGCTGCGGACCATCGCCTGACAGAACGCGTCGGCCTGCACGGTGGCGACCAGGATCCCGTCGGCGTCCCGCCGCCAGTCCAGCCTGGTCACCTCCCGCAGCGTGGTGGCGTTCTCCTTGCGCCGGCAGTACGCGGCGAAGTCGTGCTCCCCCACCAGGCCGGCCGCCGCGGCGGCGAGGCGGTCGAGGTCGAGTACCCGGGGCCAGGCCAGGATCTCGTGCCGGCGCAGCGGATCGCACCCCCACGGCGCGTCGGTCACCCGGTACTCGTAGCGGCGGAAGGTCGCCGAGAAACGGGCGTCGAAGGTGGCCGGCACCGCCCGCATCGCCCGCACCCGCACATCGGTCGGAAGCAGCCGGGCCAGCCGACGCAGCAGCCGCCCCTCGTGGGCGCTCCAGACCTCGGTGGGCAGGTCGAGGTGGCAGACCTGCCCGGTGGCGTGCACCCCGGCGTCGGTGCGGCCGGCGACTGTCAGCCCGATCGCGACGCCGGCGCCGAGCACCAGGTCCAGCGTCTCGGCAAGCACTCCCGCGACGGTCCGCCGCTGCGGCTGGGCGGCCCAACCGGAGAAGGCGGTGCCGTCGTACGCGACATCCAGCCGCAGCCGGGTGCGCTCCTGCACGTGGTACCTCCCAAGGCGCTGTGACGACGTCCCCGCCCGGCCTGGGGCGGGCCCAGGCCGCGGTCGAGAACCTCGCGAGACCCTAAGGGTCGGGCCCGGCACCCCAGGGGGTACCGGGCCCGACAACGGCCTGGATCAGGCCTTGCCTTCCTCGGTGGCCAGGTCGCTGTCCTCGCGGGCAGCGGCGGTGTCACCGGAGGCCGACTGCGGCGGCTCGGCGTCCTGGTCGGCCGACCGCGACGCGGGGGCCTCCTCGGCCGGTGCCAGCGCCTCGACCTTGTCCTGCTGCGCGGCCTTGCGGCCGGCGGTCTTCTTGTTCGCCTTCGGCTCGGCGACCTGAAGCTCCTCGACCAGCTCGATGATCGCCATCGGTGCGGCGTCACCCTTGCGCGGACCGGTCTTCACGATCCGGGTGTAGCCGCCATTGCGGTTGGCGTACCGCGGCGCGATCTGGTCGAACAGGGCGTAGACCACGTCCTTGTCCTTGACCACGGTAAGCACCCGCCGACGCGACGCGAGGTCGCCCCGCTTGGCCTTGGTGATCAGCTGCTCGGCGAGCGGACGCAGCCGCCGAGCCTTGGTCTCGGTGGTCTGGATCTTGCCGTGCTGGAACAGCGCGGTGGCCAGGTTGGCCAGCATCAGCCGCTCGTGCGCGGGGCTGCCGCCGAGGCGGGGGCCCTTGGTGGGCGTGGGCATGCTTGGTGCTCCTCAGGTGTGGCGGCAGCGCGGACTAGAGCTGCTCGGTCTCGCGGTAGTCGTCGGTGTCGTAGTCAGCCTCGCCGAAGGTGTCCACGACGTGCGCCGGGTCGAAGTTCGGGGCCGAGTCCTTCAGCCCGAGACCCATCCCGGCGAGCTTCATCTTGACCTCGTCGATCGACTTCTGGCCGAAGTTGCGGATGTCGAGGAGGTCGGCCTCGGTACGCCCGATGAGCTCACCAACGGAGTTGATGCCCTCGCGCTTGAGGCAGTTGTAGGAGCGGACGGTCAGGTCCAGCTCCTCGATCGGCAGGGCCAGGTCCGCCGCCAGCTGCGCGTCCTGCGGAGACGGGCCGATGTCGATGCCCTCGGCGGTCTCGTCCAGCTCACGGGCCAGCCCGAACAGCTCCACGAGCGTCGAACCGGCCGAGGCCAGTGCGGTACGCGGCCCCATCGACGGCTTGGTTTCGACGTCGATGATCAGCCGGTCGAAGTCCGTCCGCTGCTCGACACGGGTCGCCTCGACGCGGTAGGTCACCTTGAGCACCGGGGAGTAGATCGAGTCGACCGGGATCCGGCCGATCTCCGCGCCCGCCTGCTTGTTCTGTGCCGCGGTGACGTAACCACGACCCCGCTCGACGGTCAGCTCCATGTCGAGCCGGCCCTTGCCGTTGAGGGTGGCCAGCTTCAGGTCCGGGTTGTGCACCGAGACACCGGCCGGAGGCTGGATGTCACCGGCGGTCACGTCGCCCGGGCCCTGCTTACGCAGGTACATGCTGACCGGCTCGTCGTGCTCGGAGCTGACGCAGAGCTCCTTGATGTTCATGACGAGCTCGACCACGTCCTCCTTGACCCCGGGGATCGTGGTGAACTCGTGCAGCACCCCGTCGATCTTGATCGAGGTGACCGCCGCACCCGGGATGGAGGACAGCAGCGTACGCCGCAGCGAGTTGCCCAGGGTGTAGCCGAAGCCCGGCTCCAGCGGCTCGATGGTGAACCGGGACCGGGTCTCGTTGATCGACTCCTCGGAGAGGGTCGGTCGCTGGCTGATGAGCATGTTTTCTCTTCTCTTCCGGGACGCCCGCTATATGACGCCCACGACACAAACTGTTCCGGTGGCCCGCCCCCGCCGGGGGCGGGCCACCGCAACGAGCCCTTACTTGGAGTAGAGCTCGACGATCAGCTGCTCCTGGACCTGGGTGTCGATCACCTGTCGGGCCGGGAGCGAGTGCACCAGGACCTTCATCTGGCTGGGGATCGCCTCCAACCACGCCGGAACGGTCTTGGAGCCGGCCTCGGCCTGGGCCACGATGAACGGGGTGAGCTCCTTGCTCTTGCCCCGGACCTCGATGATGTCGTGCTCCTTGACGCGGTACGACGGGATGTCGACCTTCTTGCCGTTCACCGTGAAGTGACCGTGCTTGACCAGCTGACGGGCCATGTCACGGGACTTGGCGTAGCCGGCCCGGTAGACCACGTTGTCCAGCCGCGACTCGAGGATCTGCAGCAGCACCTCGCCGGTCTTGGCCTTCTTGCCCACGGCTTCCTCGTAGTAGCCGCGGAACTGCTTCTCCAGCACGCCGTACACGCGGCGGGCCTTCTGCTTCTCCCGGAGCTGGAGCAGGTACTCCGTCTCCTTCGTGCGGCCGCGGCCGTGCTGCCCGGGCGGGAACGGCCGGGACTCGAACGGGCACTTCGGACCATCGCACTTGCTGCCCTTGAGGAACAGCTTCATCTTCTCCCGACGGCAACGGCGGCAGTCGGCACCGGTGTAACGAGCCATCTCTCTCTACCTCTCAGACCCGACGACGCTTCGGCGGACGGCACCCGTTGTGCGGCTGCGGGGTGACGTCGGAGATCTGCCCGACCTCAAGGCCCACGGCCTGCAGCGAACGGATGGCGGTCTCCCGGCCGGAGCCGGGGCCCTTGACGAACACGTCGACCTTGCGCATGCCGTGCTCCATGGCCCGACGCGCGGCGGCCTCGGCGGCCAGCTGCGCGGCGAACGGAGTCGACTTGCGGGAGCCCTTGAAGCCCACCTGGCCGGAGGAGGCCCAGGAGATGACGGCACCAGTCGGATCGGTGATCGAGACGATGGTGTTGTTGAAGGTGCTCTTGATGTGCGCCTGCCCGTGGGCGACGTTCTTACGTTCCTTGCGCCGGACCTTCTTGACAGCGGCTCCGGCACGAGCCTTCGGTGGCATAAGTCTTGTGCGCTCCTGTTTCGGTTCTCGATCGGCTTCCGGTCTTCCGCCCCGCTGATTCCGTGGACACCGGTTCCAGTTGGAGCCCGGCCGGCCTCGGCGGAGAACGACCAGAATTCCGGTTTAAGAACTACTTCTTGCCGGGCTTCTTCTTGCCGGCGACGGTCCGCTTCGGGCCCTTGCGGGTCCGCGCGTTGGTCTTGGTCCGCTGGCCACGCACGGGCAGGCCCCGGCGGTGCCGGATGCCGGCGTAGCAGCCGATCTCGACCTTGCGGCGGATGTCAGCGGCGACCTCGCGGCGCAGGTCGCCTTCAACCTTGTAGTTGGCCTCGATGTGGTTCCGGAGCTGGACCAGCTCCTCGTCCGTGAGGTCCCGGACGCGCTTGTCCGGCGAGATGCCGGTAGCGCCGAGCGTCTCCAGGGCGCGGGTGCGGCCCACGCCGAAGATGTAGGTGAGCGCGATCTCCATCCGCTTTTCGCGGGGGAGGTCGACGCCGACTAGACGTGCCATGTGCGGGCGTACTCCTCGTGGTGTGCTGGCGAAGGTGTGGACCCGTCCCACCCCGCTACCGGCCGTCCCTGTCCTCCCGACGCCGATGGCGCCGGCGACCGGGATCGGTCGCTGCCCGAGCGGGCCCCGGCCTTCGACCGGGGGTCAACCACGATTGAGTACGCGCTGCGCACCGCTCGCGGCTGGGACGAGCATGTGTGATGTGTGGGCTGGTTCAGCCCTGGCGCTGCTTGTGGCGCGGGTCGGTGCAGATGACCATGACCCGGCCGTGCCGGCGGATCACCCGGCACTTGTTGCAGATCCTCTTGACGCTCGGCTTGACCTTCACGGTTGCCTTACTTCCCATCTGGCCCGGCGCCACGAGGCGCGACACCGGACGTCGAAGACGGACACGGGACGTTCCCGGCCGCCGTCAGGCTTACTTGTAGCGGTAGACGATGCGCCCGCGGGTCAGGTCGTACGGCGAGAGCTCGACGACGACTCGATCCTCCGGCAGGATGCGGATGTAGTGCTGCCGCATCTTGCCGCTGATGTGAGCCAGCACCTTGTGGCCGTTGGCGAGCTCCACCCGGAACATGGCGTTCGGCAGGGGCTCGATTACCCGACCTTCGATCTCGATGGCTCCGTCTTTTTTCGGCATGTCCTCCGCTGTCCTGACGTCGGTTACTCCGGACGGCCCACAACGTCTTACACGGGTGCTTGACCAAGATCAGGCTTCCCGCGCCAGCCGCGGCTCCGCGTCCCACCGAAGCGCTGGTGGGCATGGCGGAGTGGACGCTGTGCGCCGATCAGAAAGTGTACGCCCGCCTGCACGCCGTCGCCAAACCGACAGGCCACCTGACCCCGTCCCAGCCCGAGAATCGGGACGTTCAGCCCAGATCGCCCCGGTCAGGGCGGTGCGCCGGCTCGCTCCCCGGCGCACCGGTGGCCTCGCCGGTATCAGTACCCGCCCGGCCAGCGGGCGTTGCCGCGCCGTGGCCGGTGTCGCCGGCCACCGCCCGCGCGTCACCGGAAACGCCGTCCGTCGGCAGCGCGGCACCGCCGCTTGTCGGCCTCCCGCCGATGGCATCGGGCTGCTGCTGACCGAGGGCCTTGCGCTCCCGCTTGAGAGCGCGCCTCTCCGCTTTTCGCTGCCGGCGGCGCTCCTGCTCCGCCGCCCACCGCCGAGGCTCACCGCTCGCCAGTCCGGTGGCGGTACGCACCAGCAGCACCGCACCCCACGGACCCGCGACCCAACCCGGCCAGAAGTAGAGCGCGTCACGGGTCGCCAGCGAGCTGACCGCCCAGATCGCCACCACGATCCCGACCACCTTCAGCCAGGGCTCCCAGACCTCGGCCAGCCAGCGCGCGGTCAGCCCGCGTCCACCGTCGGCCGGCACTGGCACATCCGGGCCCCGGGGCGTCGGCACCACCGCACCGGCGGGCACCGGCAGATCACCGAGAAGGACGTCCAACTCGGCGTACGTGCGGGCGGCGTAGGCCCGCTGCAACCGCTCGTCGTACTCGTGCAGGTCGAGTCGGCCCTCGTCGAGGGCGCTCCGGAGGCGTTCGGCGACGGCCTGCCGGTCGGAGTCCGCTGCCCGCATGGCGTCCCGCTCGTCCATGCCGGCAAGCATGCCACCGCGCTGCCACTGCCGCCGAACGGGCGGCCCGGTGGGTCAGTGCTTCCGGCTCGGCCCGCCCGCGCGGGTGCCCGTCACGCGGTCGTCGAGGCGCTCGGCTGGCGAGCGGTCACCAGATCACCCAGGCGGGCCCGGCCGCCGTCGTGAGCGGTGAGCACCCACACCCCGTCGGGCAGCAGGGCCATGCTGTGCTCGACGTGTGCGGCACGCGAGCCGTCGCGGGTGACAACGGTCCAGCCGTCGGCGAGTTCCGCCGTACGCGGCGAACCCATAGTGATCATCGGCTCGATGGCCAGCGCCAGCCCCGGCACCAACCGCGGCCCCTTGCCCGGCCGCCCGTGGTTGAGCACGTGCGGGTCCTGATGCATCTCGGTGCCGATGCCGTGCCCGCCGTAGCCGTCGACGATGCCGTAGCGCCCCGCCTTACGGACCGCGCGCTCCACCGCGTGCGAGATGTCGGTAAGCCGGCCCTTGCCGCTGGCGGCGCCGCGAGCGGCCGCGGCGATCCCGGCCCACATCGCGTCCTCGGCCACCTCGGCCATCCGCAGCAGCGCCGGATCCACCTCGCCCACGCCGACCGTGATCGCCGCGTCGCCGTGCCACCCGTCGAGCACCGCTCCGCAGTCGATCGAAATCAGGTCGCCGTCGGCGAGGACCTGCTTCGGCGACGGGATGGCGTGCACGATCTGCTCGTTGACCGAGGAACAGATCGACGCCGGGAACCCGTGGTAGCCCTTGAACGACGGGACCGCTCCCGCCTCGCGGATCGTGGTCTCGGCGATCTCGTCCAGGTCGGCGGTGCTCACCCCCGGGGCGACCGCCTCCCGCATCCGGCGAAGTGCCGCCGCGACCACGAGGCCGGCAGCCCGCATCTTCTCGATCTGCTCAGGAGTCTTCAGCTGGATGTCCAGCTGGGGACGACGCATGGAGGCGCTACCTTTCGTTGCCCAAACAGCGGGGTACGACCCGCGTACCCCGCTGTTCGCACTCTATCCGGCTGGCGGCCGGGCGACCTCAGCCCCCGTACGACCGAAGGGCGTCGATGGCGCGGACCGTGACGTCCTCCACCGGGCCGGTGGCGTCGATGCCCACCAACTTGCCCTGCGCGCCGTAGTAGTCCACAAGCGGCGCGGTCTTCTCGGCGTACTCCCGCAGCCGGGCCGCGATGGTCTCCGGCTTGTCGTCGTCGCGCTGGAACAGCTCCGCGCCACAACGGTCGCAGATGCTGTCCCGGCTGGTCGGGTCGAACTCGACATGCCAGATCTTGCCGCAGCCCCGGCAGGTACGCCGACCGGAGAGCCGTCGGATCACCTCGTCGTCGTCGACGACCAGTTCGAGCACGATGTCCAGCGCCGTCCCGAGGTCCGCGAGGAGCTTGTCCAGCGCGGCGGCCTGCGGGGTGGTGCGCGGAAACCCGTCGAGCAGGAAGCCGTCGGCGGCGTCCGGCTCGGCGAGCCGGTCCCGAACCATGTTGATGGTGACCTCGTCCGGTACCAGCTTGCCGGCGTCCATGTATCGCTTGGCCTCGACGCCGAGCGGGGTGCCCTGGGACACGTTGGCCCGGAAGATGTCGCCGGTCGAGATCTTCGGCACGGACAGGTGCGCGGCGATGAACTCCGCCTGTGTGCCCTTGCCCGCGCCCGGCGGGCCAACCAGAACCAGTCTCATCTACCGCAGGAACCCTTCGTAGTTCCGCTGCATCAGTTGGCTCTCGATCTGCTTGCTCGTCTCCAGAGCCACGCCGACCATGATCAGCACTGCGGTACCACCGAACGGGAAGTTGAGGTACTGCTGCCGGTCCAGCCAGATGAAGAAGAAGTTCGGCAGGATCGAGATGGTCGCGAGGTACAGCGCGCCCGGCAGGGTGATGCGACTGAGGATGAAGTCCAGGTAGTCGGCGGTCGGCTTGCCGGGACGGATGCCCGGCACGAAGCCGCCGTACTTCTTCATGTTGTCCGCGACCTCGGTCGGGTTGAACGTGATCGAGACGTAGAAGTAGGTGAAGAAGATGATCAGCAGGAAGTAGACCACGATGTAGATCGGGCTGGTCGGGTCGACCAGGTTGTTCTGGATCCACGCCTGGGTCTTGCCCGGGTCATTCTGGTCGAAGAACTGCAGCGCCAGTTGCGGCAGGTAGAGCAGCGACGAACCGAAGATGACCGGGATCACACCCGCCTGGTTGACCTTCAGCGGGATGTAGGTCGAGGTGCCGCCGTACATCCGCCGGCCGATCATGCGCTTGGCGTACTGCACCGGGATGCGGCGCTGTGCCTGCTCGATGAAGGTGACAGCGGTGATGACCACCAGGACCAGCGCGATGACGAGGAAGAACTTCCACCAGCCCTGACTCTCCTTGATCCGCCAGCCCTCGCTGGGGAGGCGGGCCGCGATCGAGGTGAAGATCAGGACGGACATGCCGTTGCCGACGCCGCGGTCGGTGATCAGCTCACCGAGCCACATGACCATGCCGGTACCGGCGGTCATCGTCATCACCAGGATGGACAGGGTCAGCCAGTCCGGGATGCCGGTGCCGGTCGGGATGATCTCCTCGTTGCACTGGTTGTTGAACAGCTGCCCGGAGCGGGCCAGCGCCACGAACGCCGAGGCCTGCAGAACACCCAGCCCCAGCGTCAGGTAGCGGGTGTACTGGGTGATCTTCGCCTGGCCGGCCTGGCCCTCCTTGCGGAGCTGCTCCAGCCGGGGAATGACCACCGTCAGCAGCTGCAGGATGATCGACGCGGTGATGTAGGGCATGATGCCCAGCGCGAAGATCGACAGCTGCAGCAGCGCGCCGCCGGAGAAGAGGTCGAGCAGGTTCAGTACGCCTGTGGAGCCCTCAATGGACTCCAGGCACTTCTGCACGTTGCCGTACGAGACGCCCGGGCTGGGCACCGTGGCGCCGAGCCGGTAGATCGCGATGATGCCGACTGTGAACAGCAGCTTCTTGCGCAGGTCAGGCGTACGGAACGCACTGAGAAAGGCGGACAGCAACTTCTTCCTCCTGCGCGAGGCGGGCCGCCGGTCGTCCCTGGCGGATCGGGGTGGGTTCCGGGCAAGTGCCCGATATCCATGGCTGGGAAGGGACTCTAACAGCCCGATCCCGGTCCGGGCAGATGTGCCCGGCTACATAAACCGAAACCGATGTTACCGGGCGCACAGGCCCGTTGTAGACCATGGCGCCCGCCAGCTGGGATCAACTGGCGGGCGCCATGGGTAAAACAGCTCTACAGCTCGGTGACCGAGCCGCCGGCGGCGGTGATCTTTTCCTTGGCCGACGCGCTGAACGCGTGCGCCGACACCTGGAGAGCCACCCCACCGAGATCCCCGGTGCCGAGGACCTTCACCGGCTGCCCCTTGCGGACCGCGCCGGCCTCGACCATCTCGGTCGGGCCGACCTGGCCACCGTTGGGGAACAGCTCGGCCAGGCGGTCCAGGTTTACCACCTGGAAGACCACCTTGAACTTGTTCTTGAAGCCCTTCAGCTTCGGCAGGCGCATGTGGATGGGCATCTGCCCACCCTCGAACGCCGCCGAGATGTTCTTCCGGGCCTTCGAACCCTTGGTACCGCGACCGGCGGTCTTGCCCTTGGAGCCCTCACCGCGACCCACACGGGTCTTCGCGGTCTTGGCACCCGGCGCCGGACGCAGGTGGTGGACCTTGATCGTCATTACTCGACCTCCTCGACCTTCACGAGGTGGTTGACCGTGAAGATCATGCCGCGAATCTCGGGCCGGTCCTCCTTGACCACCACGTCATTGATCCGCTTGAGACCGAGCGAACGCAGCGACTCGCGCTGGTTCCGCTTGGTCCCGATCTCGGAACGGACCTGGGTGACCTTGAGACGTGCCATCAGGACGCCACCCCCGCCCGCGACGCCAGCATGGCCGCCGGCGCGACGTCCTCCACCGGCAGACCCCGCCGCGCGGCAACGGCCTCCGGGGACTCAAGCCCCTTCAGCGCGGCCACGGTGGCGTGCACGATGTTGATCGGGTTCGACGAGCCCAGGCTCTTGGAGAGCACGTCGTGGATGCCCGCGCACTCCAGCACGGCACGGACCGGACCACCGGCGATGACACCCGTACCGGCGGAGGCCGGCTTGAGCAGCACCACCCCGGCGGCGTCCTCGCCCGTGACCGGGTGCGGGATCGAGGAACCGATCCGCGGCACCTTGAAGAAGTGCTTCTTGGCCTCCTCGACGCCCTTGGCGATCGCCGCGGGCACCTCCTTGGCCTTTCCGTAGCCCACGCCCACGGTGCCGTCGCCGTCGCCCACGATCACCAGGGCGGTGAAGCTGAAGCGACGACCACCCTTCACGACCTTGGCGACGCGGTTGATCGCGACGACCCGCTCGAGGTGCGGGGTCTTCTCGGCGGGCGCGTTTCCGCGGCCGCCCTCACGGCGGTTGTCGCGGCGACCACCCTCGTTGCCACCGGACCCGCCGCCACGGCGCTGTTGACCTGGCATCAGCAGCCTTCCTTCTCTCTCGTGACGGGGATTGTCAGAACTCGAGCCCGGCTTCGCGGGCGGCGTCGGCAAGCGCGGCGACCCGCCCCGCGTACCGGTTGCCACCGCGGTCGAAGACGACCTTGGAGATGCCAGCGGCCTTGGCCCGCTCGGCCAGCAGCGTGCCGACCTTGCCAGCCAGGGCGCTCTTGTCGCCCTCCGTGCCGCGCACCGAGGCGTCCAGGGTCGAGGCCGACGCCAGGGTGTGACCCTTGGTGTCGTCGACGATCTGGGCGACGATGTGCCGCAGCGAACGGGTGACCACCAGGCGGGGACGCGCGGCGGTGCCGCTGACGTTCTTGCGCACTCGGAAGTGCCGCCGCGCCCGCCCGACGGCACGCTTGGCGGCGACGCCGCGGCGGCGCTTGAGCAGCGTGGCGCTCACTTCTTACCTGCCTTTCCGGCCTTGCGTCGGATGATTTCGCCCTGGTACTTCACGCCCTTGCCCTTGTAGGGCTCCGGCGGGCGAATCTTCCGGATGTTGGCGGCGACCTCACCGACGAGTTGCTTGTCGATGCCGGCCACGTGGAACAGCGTCGGGCGTTCCACCGTGAAGGTGATGCCCTCGGGCGCCTGCACCTGCACCGGGTGCGAGAACCCGAGCGCGAACTCCAGGTCCTTGCCCTTGGCGGTGACCCGGTAACCGGTGCCGGCGATCTCCAGGCTCTTACGGTAGCCCTCGGTGACCCCGACGATCATGTTGGCGACCAGGGTACGGCTCAGGCCGTGCAGTTCCTTGGCCTTGCGCTCGTCGTTCGGGCGGTTGACGCTCAGTTGCCCGTCCTCGGCCCGCTCGATGGTGATCGGCTCGGCCAGGGTGTGCGACAGCTCGCCCTTGGGGCCCTTGACCTTGACGGTCCGGCCGTCGATCGTCACGTCGACGCCGGATGGCACCGGGATCGACTTACGTCCAATACGCGACATTTCTACCTGTCTCCCGTTACCAGACGAAGGCGAGGACTTCCCCGCCAACGCTCCGCTTGCGGGCCTGCCGGTCGGTGAGCAGTCCCTGGGACGTCGAAATGATCGCCACGCCCAGCCCACCGAGCACCCGGGGGAGCCCGTCCGACTTGGCGTACACCCGCAGACCGGGCTTGGAGACGCGCTTGATACCGGCCAGGCTCCGCTCCCGGTTCTGGCCGTACTTCAGCTCGACGACCAGTCGCTTGCCGACGGCTCCCTCTTCGGGCTCCTCGACCGCCCAGGTGGCGATGTAACCCTCGGACTTGAGGACCTCGGCGATGTTCGCCTTGATCTTCGAGTAGGGCATCGTCACCCGGTCGTGGTACGCCTGGTTGGCGTTACGCAGACGCGTGAGCATGTCTGCGATCGGGTCGGTCATCGTCATGAAAACTCGTCAACCTTTCTCGCCGGGGTTCCCGCGACACGTCGCAGGCCTACGGCGAAGAGACAGTCCAGCTGATGCGCCGAAGCGCGCCGGGCTATTACCAGGAAGCCTTGGACACGCCGGGCAGCTCACCGCGGTGGGCCATCTCCCGGATGCACACCCGGCAGAGCCCGAACTTGCGGTAGACCGCCTTGGGACGCCCGCACCGCTGGCAGCGGGTGTACGCGCGAACCGAGAACTTCGGCTTCGCGGCCGCCTTGAGGATCAGCGCCTTCTTGGCCATCTCAGTTCTCCTTGAACGGGAAGCCCAGGAGCTTCAGCAGCGCCCGGCCCTCGTCGTCGGTCGTGGCGGTCGTGACCACCGTGATGTCCATGCCCCGCTGGCGATCGATCTTGTCCTGGTCGATCTCGTGGAACACCGACTGCTCGGTCAGACCGAACGTGTAGTTGCCGTGCCCGTCGAGCTTGCGCCCGTCGAGGCCGCGGAAGTCACGGATACGCGGCAGCGCGATGGAGAGCAGCCGGTCCAGGAACTCCCACATCCGGTCGCCGCGCAGGGTCACCTTCGCGCCGATCGGCATGCCTTCCCGCAGCTTGAACTGCGCGATGGACTTCGTCGCCCGCCGGACCTGCGGCTTCTGACCGGTGATCGTGGCCAGGTCGCGGACCGCGCCGTCGATGAGCTTGGCGTCCCGGGCAGCCTCGCCCACACCCATGTTCACGACGATCTTGACCAGCCGCGGCACCTGCATCGGGTTGCCGTACTCGTACTGCTCGCGCAGCTGGGCGATGATCTCGTTGCGGTACCGCTCCTTGAGGCGCGGCATCGTCTTGGTTTCGGTAGCCGTGGTCATCACAGGTCCTTACCGGTGCTACGCGCGATGCGAACCTTCTGGCCGTTCTCGTCGATCCGGTAGCCGACGCGGGTCGGCTTGCCGTCGGAGTCCACGACCATCACGTTCGAGACGTGGATCGGGGCCTCCTGGGTGACGATGCCACCGGTCTTGGCGCCACGCTGGGTGGTGCTGATGCGGGTGTGCTTCTTGATCCGGTTCACGCCCTCGACCAGGACCTTGTCCTGCCGCGGGTAGGCCGCGATGACCTTGCCCTTGGCACCCTTGTCCTTGCCGGCGATGACGACGACCGTGTCGCCCTTCTTGACCTTCACGGTCACAACACCTCCGGCGCGAGAGAGATGATCTTCATGAACCGCTTGTCCCGCAGCTCGCGACCGACCGGGCCGAAGATACGGGTACCGCGCGGATCCCCACCGTCCTTGATGATGACGGCGGCGTTCTCGTCGAAGCGGATGTACGAGCCGTCCGGACGCCGCCTCTCCTTGGCGGTGCGGACGACGACGGCCTTGACCACGTCGCCCTTCTTCACACCGGCACCCGGGATCGCGTCCTTGACGGTGGCCACGATGACGTCGCCGATGCTCGCGTAGCGCCGACCGGAGCCACCGAGAACCCGGATGCACAGGATCTCCCGGGCACCCGTGTTGTCGGCGACGCGCAGTCGCGACTCCTGCTGAATCACGTCTATCTCCTATGTCTGCCGGTTCTCCGGCCGCCGGGGCAGCCGGAGCCTGGCGGAACCTGCGCCCGACCTTCCCGGCCGAGCTCGAGCCTTCGCTACTTGGCCTTCTCGAGGATCTCCACGAGCCGCCACCGCTTGGTGGCGGAGAGCGGCCGGGTCTCCATGATCAGGACGCGGTCGCCGATGCCAGCCGAGTTCTGCTCGTCGTGGACCTTGAGCTTGCTGGTCCGGCGCATGATCTTGCCGTACAGCGCGTGCTTGACCCGGTCCTCGACCTCGACCACGACGGTCTTTTCCATCTTGTCGCTGACCACGAGGCCCTCACGGACCTTGCGGCGGCCCCGCGGCTGGGTGGCGGTCGTGTTCTCGCTCATGAAGCAGTCACCTCAGTCGGCGCGGCCGAGAGCCCCAGCTCACGCTCACGCATGATCGTGTAGATCCGGGCAATCTCCCGACGGATGACCTGCAGCCGCCGGTTGTTGTCCAGCTGCCCGGTCGCGGCCTGCACGCGGAGGTTGAACAGCTCCGCCTTGGCCTCACGCAGCTTCGTGACCAGCTCCTCCTCGGAGAGCTCACGCAGCTCGGAGGCCTTAACGCCCGCTGCCATCAGGATTCACCCACTTCGCGCGTAACAATGCGGCACTTCATCGGGAGCTTGTGGATCGCGCGACGCATCGCCTCTCGCGCGATCTGCTCGTTCGGGAAGGACATCTCGAAGAGAACCCGCCCGGGCTTGACATTCGCGACCCACCACTCGGGCGAGCCCTTACCGGAACCCATCCGGGTTTCCGCCGGCTTCTTGGTGAGGGCCTGGTCCGGGAAGATGGTGATCCAGACCTTGCCGCCACGCTTGATGTGGCGGGTCATCGCGATACGCGCCGACTCGATCTGCCGGTTGGTCACGTACGCCGGTTCCAGAGCCTGGATCCCGAACTCGCCGAACACCACCCGGTTGCCGCCCTTGGACGCGCCGCTGCGGTCCGGGTGGTGCGGCTTGCGGAAGCCCTTCGGGGGCTTGCGCGGCATCAGCATCTGTCAGCCCTCCTGCTGCGTTTCTGCCGGAGCCGAAGCAGCCGCCGCGACAGCAGCGCTGTCGACCGGCTCGCCACTCGGCGTCTCGGCCTGCTGCGCGACGGTCGTCGCGGCAGCCCGGCCGGCCTCGGTGCCACCGGAGGTCGTGCCGGACGAACCCGACCGACCGCGGCGCGGCCGCTCGGGCCGGTCACCGCGCTCCCGGCGCGGGCGCGACGGCGCCTCGGCCGGAGTCTCCCGACCCGGCACCGCGTCACCCTTGTAGATCCAGACCTTCACGCCGATGCGGCCGAAGGTGGTACGGGCCTCGAAGAAGCCGTACTCGATGTTGGCCCGCAGCGTGTGCAGCGGAACCCGACCCTCGCGGTAGAACTCCGTGCGGCTCATCTCGGCGCCGCCGAGGCGGCCCGAGACCTGCACCCGGATGCCCTTGCACATCGGGTTCTTCATCGCCGACTGCATCGCCTTACGCATCGCGCGGCGGAAGCTGACCCGGCTGGAGAGCTGCTCGGCAACGCCCTGGGCGACCAGCTGCGCGTCCGACTCGGGGTTCTTCACCTCGATGATGTTCAGCTGCACCTGCTTGCCGGTGAGCTTCTCCAGCTCGCCGCGGATCCGGTCGGCCTCCGCACCCTTACGGCCGATGACGATGCCCGGCCGGGCGGTGTGGATGTCGACGCGGACCCGGTCGCGGGTGCGCTCGATGTCAACCTTGGAGATGCCGGCGCGCTCCAGCCCCTTGGACATCATCCGGCGGATCTTGACATCCTCGCCGATGTAGTCCTTGTAGAGCTTGTCCGCGAACCAGCGGGACTTCCAGTCGGTCGAGATGCCGAGCCGGAACCCGTGCGGGTGAACCTTCTGACCCATTACTCGGCGCCCTCCGTGTTGCTCTGCGTCTCGGCCGGCGCGGTCTGCTTCGCCGGAGCCGCCTTGTTCGCCGACTTCCTCGGCGCGGCCGGCGCGACCGCCTCGACCGCCACGGTGATGTGGCAGGTGCGCTTACGGATCCGGTACGCCCGGCCCTGCGCCCGTGGCTGGAACCGCTTCATCGTCGGGCCCTCGTCCACGAACGCCTCGCTGACGAGCAACGCGTCGGGGTCCAGCCGCTCGTTGTTCTCCGCGTTGGCGATCGCGCTAGCGAGCACCTTGTACACCTGCTCGCTCGCGGCCTGCGGCGCGAACTGCAGCACCGTGAGCGCCTCCTTCGCGGGCAGGCCGCGGACGAGGTTGACCACCCGGCGCGCCTTCATCGGCGAGATGCGCACATGCCGCGCAACCGCCCGCGCGCCCGGAAGCACCGGAGCGTCGCCCTTTCCTGGCATCGCTGTAACCCCTTGATCCTCTATCCGTATGCCCGCGGCGTCAGCGCCGGCGGCTCTTCCGGTCGTCCTTCTCGTGACCCTTGAACGTGCGGGTCAGCGCGAACTCGCCGAGCTTGTGCCCGACCATCGCCTCGGTCACGAACACCGGGACGTGCTTGCGTCCGTCGTGTACGGCGATCGTGTGTCCCAGCATCTCCGGGATGATCGTCGAGCGCCGCGACCAGGTCTTGATGACGTTCTTCGAGCCCTTCTCGTTCTGCGTCTCCACCTTCTTGAGCAGGTGGTCGTCGATGAACGGGCCCTTCTTCAGGCTGCGAGGCATGTCTTATCTCCCTCAGCCGCGCTTACGCGTGGCGTAGCGACGGCGGACGATCAGCCGGTCACTCGGCTGGCCCTTACGACGGGTGCGGCCCTCGGGCTTACCCTGCGGGTTGACCGGGTGGCGACCACCGGAGGTCTTGCCCTCACCACCACCGTGCGGGTGGTCGACCGGGTTCATGGCGACACCGCGCACGGTCGGGCGCTTGCCCTTCCAACGCATCCGGCCGGCCTTGCCCCAGTTGATGTTTGACTGGTCGGCGTTGCCGATCTCACCGATGCTGGCGCGGCAGCGCACGTCCACCCGCCGGATCTCGCCGGACGGCATCCGCAGGGTCGCGTACGCGCCCTCCCGGCCGAGCAGCTGGATGCCGACGCCGGCCGAACGGGCCAGCTTGGCGCCGCCGCCCGGACGCAGCTCCACGTTGTGGATGGTGGTACCGACCGGGATGTTGCGCAGCGGCAGGTTGTTGCCCGGCTTGATGTCGGCGCTCGGACCGGACTCGACCGCGTCGCCCTGCTTCAGGTCCTTCGGCGCGATGATGTAACGCTTCTCGCCATCGGCGTAGTGCAGCAGCGCGATCCGCGCGGTGCGGTTCGGGTCGTACTCGATGTGCGCGACCTTGGCCGGCACGCCGTCCTTGTCGACCCGCTTGAAGTCGATGATCCGGTACTGACGCTTGTGACCGCCACCCTGGTGCCGGGCGGTGATCCGGCCGTGCACGTTCCGGCCGCCCTTCTTGGGCAGCGGAGCCAGCAGCGACTTCTCGGGCGTCGACCGGGTGATCTCGGCGAAGTCGGCGACGCTTGAGCCACGCCGGCCCGGCGTCGTCGGCTTGTACTTACGAATAGCCATTGTCTACACCCCTCAGCTGACCGGGCCGCCGAAGGCCTCGATGCGGTCGCCCTCAGCCAGCTTCACCATCGCCCGCTTGGTGTCCTTGCGCTTGCCGAACCCGGTACGGGTCCGCTTGCGCTTGCCCTCGCGGTTGAGCGTGTTGACCGTCAGGACACGGACGTTGAAGATCTGCTCGATAGCGATCTTGATCGCCGTCTTGTTCGCGTCCGGGTGCACCAGGAAGGTGTACCAGTTGCGGTTCAGCTCGCTGTAGCTCTTCTCCGAGACGACCGGCGCGACGATGATGTCGCGCGGATCGGCGATCGTGCTCACTTGCCACCCTCCTCGGTGGTCTCGGCCGGAACGCCCAGGAACTCGTCCAGGGCCTCCTTGGTGAAGACCACATCGTCGGCCACCAGCACGTCGTACGTGTTGAGCTGGCCAGCCTCGATCAGGTGCACCCGCGGCTCGTTGCGCAGCGACACCCAGTTCAGCTCGTCGGTGCTGCTCAGCACGACCAGCACCCGACGGGCGGTGGTCAGCTTGGCGAGCGCGGTCAGCGCGGCCTTGGTCGACGGCTTCTCGCCCGAGACGAACGCCTCGACGACATGCACCTGCCCGGCGCGCGCCCGGTCCGACAGGGCGCCACGCAGCGCGGCGGCCTTCATCTTCTTCGGGGTGCGCTGGCTGTAGTCACGCGGCACCGGGCCGTGGACCACGCCGCCGCCGGCGAACTGCGGCGCGCGGATCGAGCCCTGCCGGGCCCGACCGGTGCCCTTCTGCTTGTACGGCTTCTTGCCGCCGCCGGAAACCTCGCCCCGGGTCTTGGTCTTGTGGGTGCCCTGCCGAGCGGCAGCGAGCTGCGCCACGACGACCTGGTGCATCAGCGCGATGTTGGCCTGCGCGTCGAAGATGTCGGCGGGCAGTTCGACCGAGCCGGTCTTGGTGCCCTCTGAGTTGAGGACGTCAACGGTGGTCACTTGCCCACACCGCCCTTCTTCGCCTTTGCCTTGGCCGCGGTGCGGACCAGGACCAGCGCGCCCTTGGGGCCCGGAATGGCGCCACGGACGAGCAGGAGATTGTTCTCGGTGTCGACCGCCTGGACGGTCAGGTTCTGCACGGTGTAGCGCACGCCACCCATGCGGCCGGCCATCCGGGTGCCCTTGAAGACGCGACCCGGGGTGGCGCAGGCGCCGATGGAGCCCGGCGAGCGGTGCTTGCGCTCGACACCGTGGCTGGCGCGCAGACCGTGGAAGCCGTGCCGCTTCATCGGGCCGGCGTAGCCCTTGCCCTTGGTCTTGCCGGTCACGTCGATCGAGACGCCCGCCGGGAACTCCTCGACCGTGACCTCCTGGCCGAGCGAGTACTCCGCGGCGTCGTTGGTGCGCAGCTCGACGATGTGTCGGCGCGGCGCCACGTCGGCCTTGGCGTAGTGCCCGCGCAGCGGCTTCTTGGCCTTTCGCGGGTCGATCGTCCCGTACGCCAGCTGGACCGCGGAGTAACCGTCCTTGTCGGCGTCACGAACCTGGGTGATGACGCAGGGGCCGGCCTGAACCACGGTCACCGGGACAACGCGGTTGTTGTCCCAGACCTGGGTCATGCCGAGCTTCGCGCCCAGGATCCCCTTAACTTGCCTGTCCATGTGTCCGGTCCCTACAGCTTGATCTCGATGTCGACGCCAGCCGGCAGGTCGAGGCGCATGAGCGAGTCGACCGTCTTCGGGGTCGGGTCGATGATGTCGATCAGTCGCTTGTGCGTACGCATCTCGAAGTGCTCGCGCGAGTCCTTGTACTTGTGCGGCGAGCGGATGACGCAGAAACGGTTGATCTCCGTGGGCAGCGGCACCGGGCCCGCGACCTGCGCCCCGGTACGCGTCACCGTCTCGACGATCTTCCGAGCCGAGGAGTCGACGACCTCGTGGTCATAGGCCTTGAGCCGGATGCGGATCTTCTGTCCCGCCATGGTGGCTTCTGTTCCTTCTCTCGATGCCGCTGTGTTGCGGGTGCCTGTACCGGCTGGCACAGACCCTCTTC
The DNA here is from genome assembly GCF_002754655.1 of Verrucosispora sp. CNZ293. Lineage (NCBI taxonomy): Bacteria > Bacillati > Actinomycetota > Actinomycetes > Micromonosporales > Micromonosporaceae > Micromonospora > Verrucosispora sp. CNZ293. Next base: position 5,567,634 of record NZ_PEFR01000001.1, on the reverse strand, counting down.
GCCCACCCCCGCGGTCGGGCGTGTCGCGCCCTGTGGTCAGGCTCCGCCCCGGGACACCGGAGCGAGCCTGACCGCGGTGGGTCCAGGCGCCGATCGCACTGTGGCGACCTGAACGCCGTGCGAGGGTGGTTGACGGACGGGCCGCCAACCACCCCACGCCCGACTGCTCTGCCTACCCGGAGGTTCAGCGGAAGCCGAACACGGGCGGCGAACTGTCGTTACGCAACCTGACTAGTATGCCGCACGACCGGCGGCGGGTCTAATCGGGGTTACCCAGCTCACTTGATGATCTTGGTGACGCGACCAGCGCCGACCGTACGGCCACCCTCCCGGATCGCGAACTTGAGGTTGTCCTCCATCGCGATGGGCTGGATCAGCTTCACGGTCATCGTGGTGTTGTCGCCAGGCATGACCATCTCGGTGCCCTCGGGGAGGGTGACGACACCGGTGACGTCCGTGGTCCGGAAGTAGAACTGCGGACGGTAGTTCTGGAAGAACGGGGTGTGCCGGCCGCCCTCCTCCTTGGAGAGGATGTAGACCGTCGCCTCGAACTCGGTGTGCGGGGTGCTGGTGCCCGGCTTGACGACCACCATGCCGCGCTCGACGTCCTCGCGCTTGATGCCCCGCAGCAGCAGACCGACGTTCTCACCCGCGCGGGCCTCGTCGAGCAGCTTGCGGAACATCTCGATGCCGGTGCAGACCGTCTTCTGCGACTTCTCGCGGATACCGACGATCTCCACCTCCTCGTTCGGCTTGAGCACGCCGCGCTCCGCGCGACCGGTGACGACGGTGCCACGACCGGTGATCGTGAAGACGTCCTCGATCGGCATCAGGAACGGCTTCTCGGTCTCGCGCTCCGGCTGCGGGATCGCGGTGTCAACCGCGTTCATCAGCTCCAGGAGGCGGCCGGTCCACTCCGGGTCGCCCTCAAGGGCCTTGAGCGCCGAGACACGCACGACCGGCAGGTCGTCGCCCGGGTACTCCTGGGCCGAGAGCAGCTCACGGACCTCGAGCTCGACGAGCTCCAGGAGCTCCTCGTCGTCGACCATGTCGCTCTTGTTCAGCGCCACGACGATGTACGGCACGCCGACCTGGCGGGCCAGCAGCACGTGCTCGCGGGTCTGCGGCATCGGGCCGTCGGTCGCCGCGACCACCAGGATCGCGCCGTCCATCTGGGCGGCACCGGTGATCATGTTCTTGATGTAGTCGGCGTGACCGGGGCAGTCGACGTGCGCGTAGTGCCGCGCCTCGGTCTGGTACTCGACGTGTGCGATCGAGATCGTGATGCCGCGGGCCTTCTCCTCGGGCGCCTTGTCGATCTCGTCGAACGGCGTGTACGGGTTCAGGTCCGGGTACTGGTCGTGCAGGACCTTGGTGATGGCCGCCGTCAGCGTCGTCTTACCGTGGTCGATGTGACCAATGGTGCCGATGTTGACGTGCGGCTTAGTCCGCTCGAACTTCGCCTTCGCCACTGGTGTCCTCCTGTGGACTTCTTGGTTCGTTCGCCCCGGCGCGCCAGGTCGGCGCTTAGGACTCTGTCGACAGCCTTTCCGGCCTGACGGCCGGAGAGCTTTTGTGGGTTCTGCGGCGATGAAGCCTACAGGCCCGGAATTCACACAATCCGACCGAGGTGGTCGCGGTCCGGGATTGCTCCCGCGACCACCTCGGATCATCCGATCACGTCAGGTGAGCGTCACTCACCCGTCGCCTTGGCGATGATCTCCTTCGCCACCGAGGCCGGAACCTCCGCGTAGGAGTCGAACTGCATGCTGTAGCTAGCCCGGCCCTGGGTCTTCGACCGCAGGTCGCCGACATAGCCGAACATCTCCGACAACGGCACCAGCGCACGGACGACACGGGCGCCACTGCGCTCCTCCATCGCCTGGATGATGCCGCGTCGGGAGTTGAGGTCGCCGATGACGTCACCCATGTTCTCCTCGGGAGTGGTGACCTCAACAGCCATCATCGGCTCGAGCAGTGCGGGGTCGGCCTTGCGGGCCGCCTCCTTCATCACCATCGAGCCGGCGATCTTGAATGCCATCTCGGACGAGTCGACCTCGTGGTACTGGCCGTCCAACAGGGTCAGCTTGACGCCGACCAGCGGGAAGCCGGCGAGGATGCCGTACTGCATGGCGTCCTGCGCACCCGCGTCCACCGACGGGATGAACTCCCGGGGGATGCGGCCACCGGTGACGGCGTTAGCGAACTCGTACGTCGGCGCGTCGTTCCCCAGCGGCAGCGGCTCCAGGCTGATGATCACCCGGGCGTACTGGCCGGAACCACCGGTCTGCTTCTTGTGGGTGTACTCGACCTTCTCCACCTTGCGGCGGATGGTCTCGCGGTACGCCACCTGCGGCTTACCGATGTTCGCCTCGACGTTGAACTCGCGGCGCATCCGGTCGACCAGGATGTCCAGGTGCAGCTCGCCCATGCCGGAGATGACCGTCTGACCGGTCTGGTCGTCCAGCTTGACGCGGAAGGTCGGGTCCTCCTCGGCCAGCCGCTGGATGGCGGTGCTGAGCTTCTCCTGGTCGGCCTTGGTCTTCGGCTCGATGGCCACCTCGATGACCGGCTCCGGGAAGGTCATCGACTCCAGGATGACCGGGTTCGCCGGGTCGCAGAGAGTGTCACCGGTGGTGGTCTGCTTCAGACCCTGCACCGCGATGATGTCGCCAGCCTGGGCGGAGCTGCGCTCTTCCCGCTTGTTGGCGTGCATCTGGTAGATCTTGCCGATCCGCTCCTTGCGGTCCTTGGTGGAGTTGACCACCTGGGAGCCGGACTCGAGCGTGCCGGAGTAGATCCGCACGTAGGTGAGCTTGCCGAGGTGCTTGTCCGTCTGGATCTTGAAGGCCAGGCCGGAGAACGGCTCGGACACCGACGGCTTGCGCTGCATCGGGGTCTCACCGTCGGTGGCCGTACCCTCGATCGCCGGGATGTCCAGCGGCGACGGCAGGTACGCGACAACCGCGTCCAGCATCGGCTGGATGCCCTTGTTCTTGAAGGCGGTGCCGGTGAGGACCGGGTTGGCCTTGCCGCCGATGGTGGCCCGACGGATGGCGGCCTTGATCTCCTCAGTGGAGATCTCCTCGCCCTCCAGGTACTTCTCCATCACCGAGTCGTCGACGTCGGCCAGGGTCTCCATCAGCTTCTCGCGCCACTCGGCGGCGGAGTCGGCCAGCTCGGCCGGGATCTCCTCGACCGCGTAGTCCTCACCCTTCTGGGTCTCGCCACGCCAGGTGAGGGCACGCATCTCGACGAGGTCGACCACGCCGATGAAGTCGGACTCGGCGCCGATCGGGATCTGAAGCACCAGCGGGGTGGCGTTCAGCCGGTCGATCATCATCTGCACGCAGCGGAAGAAGTCGGCACCGGTGCGGTCGAGCTTGTTGACGAAGCACATCCGCGGGACGTTGTACTTGTCCGCCTGGCGCCAGACGTTCTCGGTCTGCGGCTCCACGCCGGCCACACCGTCGTAGACCGCGACGGCACCGTCCAGCACCCGCAGCGACCGCTCCACCTCGACCGTGAAGTCGACGTGGCCGGGCGTGTCGATGATCTGGATCGTGTGGCCCTTCCACTCGCACTTCGTGGCGGCGGAAGTGATGGTGATACCGCGCTCCTGCTCCTGCTCCATCCAGTCCATGACGGCAGCGCCCTCGTGGACCTCACCGATCTTGTACGTGATGCCGGTGTAGAACAGGATTCGCTCGGTGGTGGTGGTCTTACCGGCATCGATGTGGGCCATGATGCCGATGTTGCGTACGTTGGCGAGCGCGTCTGCGGCGGCCACTTCAATCCCTACTTATCGTCGTCTCGACACAACTGGTGGCGGTCCCGGCACCGGATGGCGCCGGGACCAGGGTGTTACCAGCGGTAGTGCGCGAAGGCCTTGTTGGACTCGGCCATCTTGTGCGTGTCCTCGCGCCGCTTGACGGCGGCACCGAGGCCGTTGCTCGCGTCCAGCAGCTCGTTCATCAGCCGCTCGATCATGGTCTTCTCACGCCGGGCGCGGGCGTAGGTGACCAACCAGCGCAGGCCGAGCGTGGTGGCGCGGGCCGGCCGGACCTCGACCGGAACCTGGTAGGTCGCGCCACCGACACGGCGGCTGCGTACCTCGAGGGTCGGCTTGACGTTGTCCATGGCGCGCTTGAGGGTGACGACCGGGTCGGTACCGGACTTCTCCCGGCAGCCCTCCAGGGCGGCGTACACGACGCGCTCGGCGAGCTGACGCTTGCCGCGCAGCAGAATCTTGTTCACCAGCTGCGTGACCAGCGGCGAGTTGTACACCGGGTCAGCGACCAGCGGCCGCCGCGGAGCAGGTCCTTTACGCGGCATGTCAGCTCTTCTCCTTCTTCGCGCCGTAACGGCTGCGCGCCTGCTTGCGGTTGCGGACACCCTGGGTGTCCAGCGAACCGCGGACGATCTTGTAACGCACACCGGGGAGGTCCTTCACCCGGCCACCACGCACGAGCACGATCGAGTGCTCCTGCAGGTTGTGCCCGACACCGGGGATGTAGGCGGTCACCTCGACCTGGCTGCTGAGCTTGACACGAGCGACCTTGCGCAGCGCCGAGTTCGGCTTCTTCGGGGTGGTGGTGTACACCCGGGTGCACACGCCCCGCCGCTGCGGGGAGCCCTTGAGCGCCGGGGTCTTGGTCTTGGTCGTCTTCGCCTGACGGCCCTTTCGGACCAACTGCTGAATGGTGGGCACCGGGTTTCTCCGCTCCCTTCGGCCGCCTGTCGCGGCCGCGCCGTCTGCCGTAGCCGATCTCGTGATCGGCTCTCCTACATTCCGACCAGGGCCACCTCGCGGTGGTCCCGGCACCCGCGGTCGGGCGTGTCGCCCGGCTCACGGTTCCCGTCCGGCGCTCGCGCGCAGACCCGGGGTTTGTCACCGGCACACGGAGGCCGCAGGCCGGATCTTCTGGCTCAGTCGTGGCGCCGCCCGGATAAGGGATCACCGGCTCCAGCGCACGCACGAGTTGCCCGGGCTGGCCCGGGCACAAGGGGAAAGAGTACCTACCACAGCCGTGCAGGTCAAAACGGAAGGCCTACCGAACGTCGCACCGCTTGCCGGCTGGCCTCTGTCGCACTGCCCGCCCGTGATGGGCACCTACGGATACAAGTGTACCGGCTCCACCGGAAACCGGCCCGTGAGCCCCCAGCCTGGGTCGCCGTCCCGGCCCAGGCCGGCCTAGGCGAGCACCAGCAACAACGCCAGCCCCACGCCCACCAGGCAGAGCAGCAGCCCGGCCCCGCCACAACTGATTCCCGCGATGGCCAGGCCACGGCCGGTGAACCGGACCGCCGGCGGAGGCGCCGGGCGCCGGATCTGCCGCAGGCCGAGCAGGCCGGCCACCACGGCACCGGCGCCGATGAGGCCACCGAGCGCGGCGAAGGCGCCCGCGGCCCAGGCCCCGTTCGCCCCTCCCCCGATGGCCCCGAAGCAGATGACCAGGATCGAGACCAGGATCGAGGTGATACCGGCCACCAGCGAGCCGACCGCCAGGCCGGAGGCGACCGGGGGCACGTCGAGGTGCACCACCGCGAACGGCGTACCGGGCACCGGCTCGACCCGCTTCGGCGGTCGGGGACGGTCCTGCGGTGGTGGTGGCTGCTGCCCCCAGCCCGAACCGCCGGCTGGCCGACCCGGCGGCGACGGCGCCCCCGACATCGGCCCGACGGCTGGTGGACCCGCGGCCGATGCCCCGAAGGCCGCAGGAACGGGCGGTGCCGAACCAGGCGGCGGACCGTAAGCCGGCGACCCAGGCGGCGGACCGAAGGGCGAAGCGGCGGCCGGCGGACCGTAAGCGGGCGAGCCAGGCGGACCGTAAGCCGGCGAGCCGGGGGGCGAGCCGGGCGGACCGTAAGCCGGCGAGCCGGGGGCGGGCCGAAGGGCGAACCGGCGGGCGACGGCCCGAGGGCTGGCGATCCGAGGGCTGGCGGTCCGGACGGCGGGGGGACGGGCGTCGCACCGGTTGCCGGCGGGACGGCCTGCTCCGGTTCGGGCTGTTCGGGCCCGGGCCGGGCCCATCCCGTCAGGTCGGCATCGGGGCGCCCGGCGGTGGGCTGAGCGGCTTCGCCGCCCTCGGGGCGCGCCGGTTCCGTCACGGGATCCTCCTTGTCGGGCAGCGTCCACGCACCGCGCGACGGACACCGGTCAGGCTACCGTCGCCAGTCAGCCCCTCGGTGCCGGGCGCGAGGACGTGCGGATCGCCCCCGTTACCTTTTTGATCGTCCCCAGCCGGGGACTCCTCGGTCGCCCGGCCCGGTATGACTTACTGCCCCTGTCGTACGGATGATCCGGGGGGTGTTGTCGCCGGTCGGGTGGCGTCGGCGGACCGCTGATAGGGACCCGGCCGCCCCGCCTGGGGTTGGTCTCTTCGTAACGTGGATGCCGGCAGTCCGACGCCTAGACGCGGCGGCCGAGGCCACCGCAGGGGAGGAGACGAGGGGTGCGCGACGGGTTCGGCGTCTTCGTGGGACTCGACGTCGGCAAAGAGGGACACCACGCGGTCGCGCTGAGCTGCGAGGGTAAGCGGCTGCATGACGCCACGTTGCCTAACACCGAGGCGGGACTGCGCAAGCTGTTCGACAAACTCGCCCGGCACGGCCTGATCCTGGTGGTGGTCGACCAGCCCGCCTCGATCGGCGCGCTGCCCGTGGCCGTCGCCCGCGCGTGTGGGCATCAGGTGGCCTACCTGCCGGGTCTGGTCATGCGTCGGCTGGCCGACCTGCATCCCGGCACGGCCAAGACCGATGCCCGAGACGCCTATGTGATCGCGGATGCCGCCCGGACCCTGCCGCACACGCTGCGCCGGGTCGACACCGGCGACGAGGCCCTGGCCGAGCTGGAAGTCCTGGTCGGCTTCGACGACGACCTCGCCGGTGAGGTCACCCGCGTGACCAACCGGATTCGTGGGCTGCTCACCCAGATCCACCCGCCGCTGGAGCGGGTCCTCGGCCCGAACGTGCAGCACAAGGCAGTCCTGGAGTTGCTGTCGAGGTGCGGCGGACCGGCCGGGCTGCGCAAGGCCGGCCGAGCGAAACTCCTCGACATCGTCAAGGCCCGCGCACCACGGATGGGTGCTCGCCTGGTCGAGCAGATCCTCGCCGCGCTCGCCGCGCAGACCGTGATCGTGCCTGGCACCACAGCTGCCGAGACCGTCCTGCCCCGCCTGGCCGACAGCCTGCGTGACCTGCTGCGCCAGCGTGACCAACTCGCCGGCCAAGTCGAGGAGATGCTTGATGCACACCCTCTTGCCGGGGTCCTGACCTCGATGCCCGGCATCGGCGTCAGGACCGCAGCCCGCATCCTGCTCGAAGTCGGCGACGGCACCGCCTTCCCCACCTCCGGCCACCTCGCCGCATACGCCGGCCTGGCCCCGGTCACCCGACGATCCGGCACCAGCATCCGCGGCGAGCACCCACCGAAGAGCGGCAACAAGCAACTCAAACGCGCGTTCTTCCTGTCCGCGTTCGCCGCTCTGGCCGACCCGGCCAGCCGCACCTACTACGACCGCAAACGAACAGAAGGCAAGAAGCACAACGCCGCCCTCATCTGTCTGGCACGACGCCGTGTTGACGTCCTCCACGCCATGCTGCGCACCAAGACCCCCTACCAGCCGAAACCGGCGAACGAACCCCGCCTCGCGGCTTGACAAAACCCATAGGGACACCCCCCCGGCTCAGTCGACGTCGGGCGCGAAGTCCTGCCCGTACGGCGCCTCGGCGAGCCGGATCACCCCGATCACCAACGCCACCACCACGCTTACCGCGACCAGCACCAGGCCCGTCCAGGCCAGCCGCTCGCCGCGACGCAACCAGGCCGCGCCGGTCAGGAAACCCGCCGAGGCGTACGCCTCCCGGCGCGCCTGCCGGGCCAGGTGCAGGGCCACCGTGGCCGGTACCACGCCACCGATCAGCAGCCCGGTCAGTGCCGCCATCAGGCCGAGGGCGAAGACGGCCCGGGCCTTTGTCGCCCGGACCGGATCCGGGTCGAGTGGGTGACGCGGTGCCGACGCGGTGGGCGCCGATCCGGGTGCGATCGTCATGACCACATGATGCCCCCGTCGACGGGTGTCCGCGCCGTACCCACGGCACGGCGTCGGCAGGCAGCGCTGAAACGTCCCCTCCCCGCGCGGAGATGGTCCGGAACACGAGGAGGCCCCGGCGTGGGTACGCCGGGGCCTCCTACGTCAACGCGCGGTCTAGCGGTACGACCCGAAGTCGAAGTCGTCGAGCGGGACCGCCTGGCCACTGGCCGGCCCGAAGCCGTAGTCGGTCTCCGGGTAGCCGGTCATCGAGTAGACCTTGGCCTTCGCCTCCTCGGTCGGCTCGACCCGAACGTTGCGGTACTTGCTGATGCCGGTACCGGCCGGGATGAGCTTACCGATGATCACGTTCTCCTTGAGACCGATGAGCGAGTCGCTGCGGGCGTGGATCGCCGCGTCGGTCAGCACCCGGGTGGTCTCCTGGAAGGAGGCCGCCGAGAGCCAGGAGTCGGTGGCCAGCGAGGCCTTGGTGATACCCATCAGCACCGGACGACCGGCGGCGGGCTCGCCGCCCTCGCCGACGAGTCGGCGGTTCTCCGACTCGAACAGCGCCCGGTCGACAAGCACGCCCGGCAGGAACTCGGTCGAGCCGGAGTCGATGACCGTCACCCGCTTGAGCATCTGGCGGATGATGATCTCGATGTGCTTGTCGTGGATGAGCACACCCTGCGAGCGGTAGACCTCCTGGACCTCCTGGGTCAGGTGGACCTGGACCGCCCGCGGGCCGAGGATGCGCAGCAGCTCGTGCGGGTCGATGGTGCCCTCGGTGAGCTTCTCGCCGACCTCGACGTGATCGCCGTCGTGGGCCCGCAGCCGGACCCGCTTCGAGATCTTGTCGTAGACGATCTCGTCGCTGCCGTCGTCCGGGATGACCACGATCTTGCGCGACCGCTCGCCGTCCTCGATCCGGATCCGGCCGGGGGTGTCGGCGATGGGCGCCTTGCCCTTCGGGATCCGGGCTTCGAAGATCTCCTGGACACGCGGCAGACCCTGGGTGATGTCCTCACCCGCGACACCACCGGTGTGGAAGGTACGCATCGTCAGCTGCGTACCCGGCTCACCGATGGACTGGGCGGCGATGATGCCGACCGCCTCGCCGACGTCGACGATCTTGCCGGTCGGCAGCGAGCGGCCGTAGCACGCACCGCAGACGCCCAGCTTCGACTCGCAGGTGAGCACGCTGCGCACCCGGACGTTCTCGACGCCAGCGGCAACGATCTTGTCCACCAGGATCGAGTTGATGTCCGCGCCCCGCTCGGCGACCACGGTGCCGTCCGGCCCCTTGATGTCGTCGGCCAGGGTACGGGCGTGCACGCTTGTCTCAGCGTGCTCGTGCACCACGAGAGTGCCGCCTTCGGCGGCCGCCGGACTGCTGACGTCGATCCTCTGACCCACTTGCATCGGGATGGCCCGGTCGGTGCCGCAGTCCTCCTCGCGGATGATGACGTCCTGCGAGACGTCCACCAGACGCCGGGTCAGGTAACCCGAGTCGGCGGTACGCAGGGCGGTGTCCGCGAGGCCCTTGCGGGCACCGTGCGTGGAGATGAAGTACTCCAGCACGGACAGACCCTCCCGGTAGCTGGCCTTGATCGGCCGCGGGATGATCTCGCCCTTCGGGTTGGCCACCAGACCACGGATCGCCGCGATCTGCCGGAGCTGGAGAAGGTTACCGCGAGCACCCGAGTTGATCATCTTCCACAGCGGGTTCTCCTGCGGCAGCGCGGTGTCCATCTCCTTGGCGACCTCGTTCGTCGCCTTGGTCCAGATCTCGATGAGTTCGCCGCGACGCTCCTCGGCGGTCATCAGACCACGCTGGTACTGCTTGTCGATCCGGTCGGCTTCCTTCTCGTACCGCTCCAGGATCTCCCGCTTGCGCGGCGGAGCGATGACGTCCTCCATGCCGATGGTCACGCCGGACCAGGTGGCCCAGTGGAAACCGGCCTCCTTGAGCCCGTCGAGGGTGGCCGCCAGGGCCACCTTCGGGAACCGCTCGGCGAGGTCGTTGACGATCGCGGAGAGCTGACCCTTGCGGATCTCGTAGTTCACGAACCGGTAGCCCTGCGGCAGGGTCTCGTTGAACAGCACCCGACCGAGGGTGGTCTCCACCGTCAGCGGCTCGCCCGGAACCCAGCCCTCGGGGGCCGTCCAGGGCTGCCCGCCAGCGCCGTTGTCGACCTCGACCACGTCCCGCAGGCGAATCTTCACCGGCGCCTGCAGGTGCAGCTCGCCGTTGTCGTACGCCATCCGCGCCTCGGCGTCCGAGCTGAACGCCCGGCCCTCCCCGCGCTCACCGGTGGTGAGGTGGGTCAGGTGGTAGAGCCCGATGACCATGTCCTGGGTGGGCATGGTGACCGGCTTGCCGTCGGCCGGCTTGAGGATGTTGTTCGACGACAGCATCAGGATCCGCGCCTCGGCCTGGGCCTCGGCGGACAGCGGCACGTGCACCGCCATCTGGTCACCGTCGAAGTCGGCGTTGAACGCGGTGCAGACCAGCGGGTGGATCTGGATGGCCTTGCCCTCGACCAGCTGCGGCTCGAAGGCCTGGATGCCCAGTCGGTGCAGGGTGGGAGCCCGGTTGAGCAGCACCGGGTGCTCGCCGATGACCTCTTCCAGCACGTCCCACACGACCGGCCGCTGCCGCTCGACCATCCGCTTGGCGGACTTGATGTTCTGTGCGTGGTTGAGGTCGACAAGCCGCTTCATCACGAACGGCTTGAACAGCTCCAGCGCCATCTGCTTGGGCAGGCCGCACTGGTGCAGCTTGAGCTTCGGGCCGACCACGATGACCGAACGGCCGGAGTAGTCGACGCGCTTGCCCAGCAGGTTCTGCCGGAACCGGCCCTGCTTGCCCTTGAGCATGTCGGACAACGACTTGAGCGGACGGTTACCCGGGCCGGTGACCGGCCGGCCGCGGCGACCGTTGTCGAACAGCGCGTCGACGGCCTCCTGCAGCATCCGCTTCTCGTTGTTGACGATGATCTCGGGCGCGCCGAGGTCGATCAGCCGCTTGAGCCGGTTGTTCCGGTTGATCACGCGGCGGTAGAGGTCGTTCAGGTCGCTGGTGGCGAAGCGGCCACCGTCGAGCTGCACCATCGGGCGCAGGTCCGGCGGGATGACCGGCACGCAGTCCAGCACCATGCCGAGCGGCGAGTTGCGGGTGTTCTGGAACGCGGCGACGACCTTGAGTCGCTTGAGCGCCCGGATCTTCCGCTGACCCTTACCGGTACGGATCGTCTCCCGCAGGCTCTCCGCCTCGGCCTCAAGGTCCATGTTCTGGACCAGGGCCTTGATCGCCTCGGCGCCCATGCCACCGGTGAAGTACTCGCCGAACCTGTCGCGCAGCTCACGGTAGAGCAGCTCGTCGGTGACCAGCTGCTTCGAGTCGAGCTTGCGGAAGGTGTCAAGCACCTCGTCCAGGCGGTCGATCTCGCGCTGGGCCCGGTCGCGGATCTGGCGCATCTCGCGCTCTCCGCCCTCCTTGACCTTGCGCCGAACGTCCGCCTTCGCGCCCTCGGCCTCCAGCTCGGCCAGGTCGGCCTCAAGCTTCGCGGCCCGCTTCTCGATCTCCGAGTCGCGGCTGTTCTCGGACTGCCGCTTCTCGGCCAGGATTTCGTTCTCGATGGTCGAGAGGTCACGGTGACGCGCTTCGGCGTCAACGCTCGTCACGACGTACGAGGCGAAGTAGATGATCTTTTCGAGGTCCTTCGGAGCGAGGTCCAGCAGGTAACCCAGCCGGCTCGGCACGCCCTTGAAGTACCAGATGTGGGTCACCGGAGCAGCCAGCTCGATGTGGCCCATCCGCTCACGGCGGACCTTCGAGCGGGTCACCTCGACGCCGCAGCGCTCACAGATGATGCCCTTGAACCGGACCCGCTTGTACTTACCGCAGTAGCACTCCCAGTCCCGCTGCGGACCGAAGATCTTCTCGCAGAAGAGCCCGTCCTTCTCCGGCTTGAGGGTGCGGTAGTTGATCGTCTCGGGCTTCTTGACTTCGCCGTGCGACCACTGACGAATGTCGTCCGCGGTCGCCAGCCCAATTCGCAACTCGTCGAAAAAGTTGACGTCGAGCACGTTCAAATCCCTCACACGTCGCTTGGTGCGTCAGCAGCTCACCGGGTTTTGGTTTCGGGGCGGAACGACCCATGAAGGGATCAAACCTGACCGCCCGGAGTGGGTCGCCCCGCCCCGAAACCCCAACGTCACACTTCCTCGACCGAGCTCGGCTCCCGCCGGGACAGGTCGATACCCAGTTCTTCCGCGGCCCGGAACACCTCGTCGTCGGTCTCGCGCATCTCCAGGGCCACGCCGTCGCTGGAGAGCACCTCAACATTGAGGCACAGCGACTGCAGCTCCTTGAGCAGCACCTTGAACGACTCCGGGATGCCCGGCTCGGGGATGTTCTCGCCCTTGACGATGGCCTCGTAGACCTTCACCCGACCGAGAACATCGTCGGACTTGATCGTCAGCAGCTCCTGCAGGGCGTACGCGGCACCGTATGCCTGCATCGCCCAGCACTCCATCTCACCGAAGCGCTGGCCACCGAACTGCGCCTTACCACCCAGCGGCTGCTGCGTGATCATCGAGTACGGGCCGGTCGACCGAGCGTGGATCTTGTCGTCGACCAGGTGGTTGAGCTTCAGGATGTAGATGTAGCCGACGGCGATCGGATCGGGCAGCGGCTCGCCGGAGCGACCGTCGAACAGCTGCGCCTTACCGGAGGAACCGATCAGCTGCCGACCGTCCCGGTTGGGCAGGGTCGACGCGAGCAGACCGGAGATCTCCTCCTCGCGGGCACCGTCGAAGACCGGGGTGGCCACGTTGGTGTCCGGCTCGGAGGAGTCGGCGCCGATGCCCTGAAGCTGGCGCTTCCACTCGGCGTCGTCGCCGTCGACCTGCCAACCGGTCTTTGCCACCCAGCCCAGGTGAGTCTCCAGCACCTGGCCGATGTTCATCCGGCTCGGCACACCCAGTGGGTTGAGCACGATGTCGACAGGGGTGCCGTCCTCCAGGAACGGCATGTCCTCGACCGGCAGGATCTTCGAGATGACGCCCTTGTTGCCGTGCCGGCCGGCGAGCTTGTCGCCGTCCTGGATCTTCCGCTTCTGGGCGACGTAGACCCGGACCAGCTCGTTGACGCCCGGCGGCAGCTCGTCGCCGTCCTCGCGGGAGAAGGTACGCACGCCGATGACCGTGCCGGTCTCGCCGTGCGGCACCTTCAGCGAGGTGTCCCGGACCTCACGCGCCTTCTCACCGAAGATCGCGCGGAGCAGCCGCTCCTCCGGAGTCAGCTCGGTCTCGCCCTTCGGGGTGACCTTGCCGACCAGGATGTCGCCGGGGACGACCTCGGCACCGATCCGGATGATTCCGCGCTCGTCGAGGTCAGCGAGCATCTCCTCGCTGACGTTCGGGATGTCGCGGGTGATCTCCTCCGGGCCGAGCTTGGTGTCCCGCGCGTCGACCTCGTGCTCCTCGATGTGGATCGAGGTGAGCACGTCCTGCTGCACGAGACGCTGCGACAGGATGATCGCGTCCTCGTAGTTGTGCCCCTCCCAACACATGAACGCCACGAGCAGGTTGCGCCCGAGCGCCATCTCGCCCTCGTCGGTGCACGGACCGTCGGCGATGACCTGGCCGGCCTCGACCCGGTCACCCTCGAAGACCACAGGCTTCTGGTTGACGCAGGAGCCGGCGTTGGAGCGGCGGAACTTGTGCAGCAGGTACGTCCGGCGGTGGCCGTCGTCCTGGTGGACCGTGATGTAGTCGGCGCAGAGGTCCTCGACCACGCCACCGACCTCGGCCACGACCACGTCACCGGCGTCGACGGCGGCCCGGTACTCCATGCCGGTACCGACCAGCGGAGACTCGGCCTTGACCAGCGGCACCGCCTGACGCTGCATGTTCGCGCCCATCAGGGCCCGGTTCGCGTCGTCGTGCTCCAGGAACGGGATCATCGCGGTGGCGACCGAGGTCATCTGCCGCGGCGACACGTCCATGTAGTCCACGGCGGCCGGCGTGACGTCCTCGGTCTCGCCGCCCTTACGCCGGACCAGGACGCGGTCCTCGGCGAACGTGCCGTCGGCCCGCAGCGGGGCGTTGGCCTGCGCCTTGACGAACCGGTCCTCCTCGTCTGCGGTCAGGTAGTCGATCTGGTCGGTGACCCGACCGTCAATGACCTTCCGGTACGGCGTCTCGATGAAGCCGAACGGGTTGACCCGGGCGAAGGTGGACAGCGCGCCGATCAGACCGATGTTCGGGCCTTCCGGCGTCTCGATCGGGCACATCCGGCCGTAGTGGGACGGGTGCACGTCGCGGACCTCGAAGCCGGCCCGCTCCCGGGACAGACCACCGGGGCCGAGCGCGCTCAGCCGCCGCCGGTGGGTCAGGCCCGCCAGCGGGTTGGTCTGGTCCATGAACTGGGACAGCTGCGAGGTGCCGAAGAACTCCCGGATCGCGGCGACGACCGGCCGGATGTTGATCAGGGTCTGCGGCGTGATCGCCTCGACGTCCTGGGTGGTCATCCGCTCGCGAACGACCCGCTCCATCCGGGACAGGCCGACCCGAACCTGGTTCTGGATCAGCTCGCCCACGGTACGCAGCCGCCGGTTGCCGAAGTGGTCGATGTCGTCGGCCTCGTAGCCCTCCTCACCGGCGTGCAGCCGGCAGAGGTACTCCACGGTGGCGACGATGTCGTCCTCGGTCAGTGTGCCGGTGGTGATCGGCACGCCCAGCTCGAGCTTCTTGTTGAACTTGTACCGACCGACCTTGGCTACGTCGTACCGCTTCGGGTTGAAGAAGAGGTTGTCGAGCAGGGTCTGGGCGTTCTCGCGGGTCGGCGGCTCGCCAGGGCGCAGCTTCCGGTAGATGTCGAGTAGCGCCTCGTCCTGGCCGGCGATGTGGTCCTTCTCGAGCGTGGTCATCATCAGCTCGGACCAGCCGAACTTCTCACGGATCTGCTCGGCCGACCATCCGATGGCCTTGAGCAGGACCGTGACGGCCTGCCGGCGCTTGCGGTCGATGCGGACGCCGACCGTGTCACGCTTGTCGATGTCAAACTCCAGCCAGGCACCCCGGCTCGGGATGACCTTGACGCTGGAGAGGTCGCGGTCGGAGGTCTTGTCCGGCTGCTTGTCGAAGTACACGCCCGGCGAGCGGACGAGTTGGCTGACCACCACACGCTCGGTGCCGTTGATGATGAAGGTGCCCTTCGGCGTCATCATCGGGAAGTCACCCATGAACACCGTCTGGCTCTTGATCTCGCCGGTGGTGTTGTTGGTGAACTCCGCGGTCACGAACAGTGGCGCGCAGTAGGTGAGGTCCTTCTCCTTGCACTCCTCGATCGAGGCCTTGACCTCGTCGAAGCGCGGCGCGGAGAAGGACAGCGACATAGTGCCGGAAAAGTCCTCAATGGGACTGATCTCGTCGAGGATTTCCGCGAGACCCGAGCGTGCGTGCGGGTCGTCCGCCGACCGGCCCTGCCAAGCCTCGTTGCCGACGAGCCAGTCGAAGGACTCGTTCTGAATGGCGAGGAGGTTGGGGACCTCGAGGTGTTCGGTGATCCGACCGAAGGAAACTCGGCGGGGAGCGAATGCGCTCGACGTACGACTGGTCTTCGCAGGGCGGGAAGCTGCCAAGATGCGTCCTTCCGAGGACCGGTGCTGCAGAACGGCTGGTACGCGTGCACTCCAATGACCCCACCAGAAAATATCCATAAACGGACATTTCCGAGCAGGGGTCAAGTCGGAAGGCAGCGCAAACTAGCAGTGTAGCCGAGAGGCTAACCGCTGTCCAGCCCACCCCGCAGGTTGTTGCGGAACGTGCCTCGGGACCCCTCGAACGGGGTCGCACCGGGCCGCTCGGAACGCAACGTCCCTGCCGGTCGCCCGGGGTCCGCAGTGGCGAGTGGTGCTGCCGCTGCATTACCCGCGCGGTGGCCGTCGCAAGCGCGGAAGGTCTTGCTGATGCCAGCGTGCCTGGCAGCCCAGGGCCGCGTCAAGGGCCATGGTCGGCATCGGACGCTCTTTCCCACCGACGGGCGAGCCCGCAAACCCGGCCGACCCGCCACGGACCTGGTTGGACGCCCTGGTCAGACCGCTTGTGGGCAGGTCCACGAACACGGCGGACGGCGATCCGCTGTCGGATCGCCGCCCGCCGCGACGTGGTGTGCCCCAGATCAGGTGAGCCGGGACGGCCCAGGTGGGACTCAGGTCACTTGAGGGTGACCTTGGCGCCCTCGCCCTCGAGCTTGGCCTTGGCCTTGTCCGCGGCCTCCTTGTTGACCTTCTCCAGAACCGCCTTCGGGGCGGCCTCGACCAGGTCCTTGGCCTCCTTGAGGCCCAGGCCGGTCAGCTCACGCACGACCTTGATGACCTGGATCTTCTTGCCACCGTCCGCGTCGAGGATGACGTCGAACTCGTCCTTCTCCGGCTCGGCCTCGGCGGCAGCGCCACCAGCGGCCGGACCGGCCATCATCATCGCGGCCGGGGCGGCGGCGGTGACCTCGAAGGTCTCCTCGAACTGCTTCACGAACTCGGAGAGCTCGATCAGCGTCATCTCCTTGAACGCGTCGAGCAGCTCGTCGGTGCTGAGCTTCGCCATGTCTGGCGTCCTTTCCTAATGGTTCAAACTAAGAACGTGGTGCGCCGGCGCGGCCTCAGGCCGCCTCGGCGCCTTCCTTCTCGCGCTTGTCCTGCAGGGCGGCCGCCAGGCGGGCGGTCTTCGACAGCGGGGCCTGGAACAGGGCCGCGGCCTTGCTCAGGTTGCCCTTCATCGCGCCGGCCAGCTTGGCCAGCAGCACCTCGCGGGACTCCAGGTCGGCGAGCTTCGTGACCTCGGCCGCGGAAATGGCCTTGCCCTCGAAGACGCCGCCCTTGATGACGAGCTTCGGGTTGGCCTTCGCGAAGTCGCGAAGGCCCTTCGCCGCCTCGACGACGTCGCCCGAAACGAAAGTCAGCGCGGTAGGACCGGTGAACAGCTCGTCGAGGCCGGAGATGCCCGCGTCTGCCGCGGCACGCTTGGCCAGCGTGTTCTTGGCAACCGTGTAGCTGGTCTCCTTGCCGAGCGAGCGCCGCAGCTGGGTGAGCTGGGAGACCGTCAGACCGCGGTACTCGGTCAGCACGGTGGCACCCGCGCTCCGGAAGCTTTCGGTCAGCTCTGCGACGGCCGTGGCCTTGTCGGCCCGGATCGGCTTGTCCGCCATGTCCCTCCTCTCTCGTTGCTCGAGGCTGGTCACCGTCGCAGGCGAGCGCCTGTGACGGGGCGGAGGTGTCGCGGCAACAGAAAAGCCCCGGCGCAGGGCGCACGGGGCGAGGACGGCGGAAATCTCGTGGTCGGCGGACCACAGATGCTGCCGATGTCGCTTGCCGCCCTACGCGGGTCGCCCGTCTTCGCGGGACCTTCGACCGTGCCGAGGCACGGTGACCAGCGGTCTCTGGGTGGAACTTCGCGCATCAGGCTACGCGACACCTGCGGTGACCGCCAAATCGCCCCCCGTCCGGCCGGCCGCGACGTCCGTCACCGGACCGGCCGGTCGCCGCTGCGGCGACCAGGAACGTCGCGGCTAGGCACGCCGGGTGCGGGCGCGGGCGTAGCCGGTGAGCGCCACCGCCGCCCAGGCCAGCGCCCACGCCGTGAGCAGCAGGGCGGTCGACCCGGGTAGCGGTCCGACAAGCGCCTTGGCGGTGGGGAGCAGCGGCGGCGCCAGCCACGGCGCGATCGACTTCGAGAGCCCGAGCACCAGGGCGCAGACCGAGCCGAGGGTGAGCACCGCCACACCGTACGCCGCGCTGCGGGTGATCACCCGGCTGGCCAGCGCACCCAACGCCACGGCCGCCGGCAGGGCGAGCAGATGCGCCCAGAGGCCGAGGGCCACCCCTGCGGGAACCGACAGTTGCCCGGGCAGGCTCGGACCGGTGACCCCACCGACCAACCAGGGGAAGACCAGGGCGATCAGCACCAGACCGAGACCAGCCACCGCCGCGGCGACCAGGCCGGCCGCCTGCTCTCGCGCCGGGCCGACCGCGACCAGGGCCAACCGGCGCTGCACGTCCGGCTCCACGTCCAGCAGGATCTTGGTCTGCCAGGCCAGCACGGGGAAGAGCACCACTGCCGACACGCCGTAGGCCTCCGCCGGCTGGGCCCGACCCCCGCCGTAGAGGATGCCGAGGGTGAGCAGGCCGGCCAGGATCGGTGCCAGCGCCCGTCCGGTACGCAGGAAGCCGGCCAGCCGGAACCGGACCAGGGCGGTCACCGGGCCACCTCGGACGGCGGTTCCGCCGCCGGGCGCGTGGCCTCGGGTGGTGCGCTCTGGCCGCGTACCCGCAGGACGTGGTGGCCCTCGGCGCGCAGGCGGACGACGGTGGCCGGCAACTGCCCGACCGGGACCTCCAGCTCGACCACCGCGACCGCCGTCGCGTCCGACGGGGCGCGTTCGACCACGGCCCCGTCGGCCACCCGCCACTCCCGCGCGCCGGGCAACCGGACCGTTTCCCCTCGGTGGTCGCTGACCAGCACCGATCCTCCGTCGGCGAGCACCTCGTCGACCACCTGCGGGACCAGTTCGCGGGCCACCGCGTCCAGTCCCTCCCACGGCTCGTCGAGGACGAGCAGGCCGGGTGGACGCAGCAGGGCCTGGGCCAGGCCGACCTTCTGCGCGGTGCCCTTCGACAGCTGGGCGAGCCGGACCGTGCGGAACGGACCGAGACCCAGCCGGTCGACCCAGTGCCGAACCGTCCGGTCCGCCTCGCCCGGGGACAGCCCGGCGACCCGGGCCATCGAGACGAGGTAGCCGTCGACGGTGAACGGCTGGTCGGTCGGGAAACGCTCCGGCACCCAACCCACCACCGACGGCCGGTCGAGCACCCGGCCCCGGGACGGCCGCAGGACTCCGGCGGCGAGCTGGAGCAGTGTCGACTTGCCGGCACCGTTGCGGCCGAGCACCACCACCGCCTCGCCCGGCGCGACGCCTACCGTCACCTGGCGCAGCACCCACGGACCGCGCCTGTGGTACCGCAGCCCGACGTCCTCCAGCCACATGCCGCGAGCCTGCCACAGCGGACAGACGAACGCGGCCCCGCCACGAGTGGCGGGGCCGCGTCGGTGCGTCGTGCTCAGCTGTCGGCCGAGCCCTCCTGCAGGTTCTTCACCACGTTCGGGTCGACCGGCACGCCCGGCCCCATCGTGGTGGTGAGGGTGACCTTCTTGAGGTACTTGCCCTTCGCGGCCGACGGCTTGGCGCGCAGCACCTCGTCGAGGACGGCCGCGTAGTTGTCGACCAACTGGGCCTCGGAGAACGAGGCCTTACCGATGATCAGGTGCAGGTTCGAGTGCTTGTCCACCCGGAAGGTGATCTTACCGCCCTTGATGTCCGAGACGGCCTTGGTGACGTCCATGGTCACCGTGCCGGTCTTCGGGTTCGGCATCAGACCGCGCGGGCCCAGGATCCGCGCAATCCGGCCGATCTTGGCCATCTGGTCGGGCGTGGCGATCGCCGCGTCGAAGTCCAGCCAACCACCCTGGATCCGGGCGACCAGCTCGTCGGTGCCCACCTCGTCGGCACCGGCGGCGACGGCCTCCTCGGCCTTCGCGCCGGCCGCGAAGACGATCACGCGGGCGGTCTTACCGGTGCCGTGCGGCAGGTTGACCGTGCCGCGGACCATCTGGTCCGCCTTACGGGGGTCGACGCCGAGGCGCATCGCGACCTCGACCGTGGCGTCGAACTTGGTGGCGGTGCTCTCCTTGGCCAGCTTGACGGCCTCGACGGGGGTGTAGAGCTTCGACCGGTCGATGGCCTCGGCGGCCTTGCGGTAGCTCTTGCTGCGCTGCATGTTCTGTCTACTCCTGTGGTCTCTGGCGGGCCGCGGTGCTCGCGCGCCCTCCCACGATCCGTACGGGTCGGTGGTGGCCGACGTCAGTCGGTGACGTTCAGGCCCATCGACCGGGCGGTGCCGGCGATGATCTTCTCAGCCTGGTCGAGGTCGTTGGCGTTGAGGTCGGCCATCTTCTTCTCGGCGATCTCCCGCAGCTGGGCCCGGGTCACCGAACCGACCTTCTGCGTGTGCGGGACGCCCGAGCCCTTCTGCACACCGGCGGCCTTGATCAGCAGCCGGGCGGCGGGCGGGGTCTTCAGCACGAAGGTGAAGGAGCGGTCCTCGTACACGCTGATCTCGGCGGGGACGATGTCGCCCCGCTGCGACTCGGTCTGCGCGTTGTACGACTTGCAGAACTCCATGATGTTCACGCCGTGCTGACCGAGTGCGGGACCGACCGGCGGCGCCGGAGTGGCCTGGCCCGCCGGCAGCTGAAGCGTGAACGTCTTGACTAGCTTCTTCTTCGGAGGCATGTCTCTTCCTGGGGCTTGGAACTGGGAAAGGTTCACACGACACCGCCGTCGGGGCGCGCACGGTCAGCGCGCATGCGACGGCGGCGACGTTCTAGGGTAGCGCAGACCTGGATCCCGGCAGCCACGGAGGTGGGCCGGCCGGGTGAACCGGACGAACGACGACCGGCGGCGGTTGCCCGCCGCCGGCAGTCGACGAATCAGATCTTGGCGACCTGGTTGAAGTTCAGCTCCACCGGCGTCTCCCGGCCGAAGATCGACACCAGCACCTTGAGCTTCTGCTGGTCGGCGTTGATCTCGCTGATCGTGGCCGGCAGCGAGGCGAATGCGCCGTCGGTGACCGTGACCGAGTCGCCGACCTCGAAGTCGAGGACCTTGACCTCCGGCTTGGCCTTCTTCTGCTCGGTCTCGACGGCCGGCGCCAGCCACTTGAGCACCTCGTCGAGGCTCAGTGGCGCGGGGCGGTCGGCCCGGTCCGTGGCGCCGACGAAGCCGGTGACCCCGGGAGTGTTCCGCACGCAGGAGTAGGACTCCGCGGTCAACTCCATCCGAACGAGGATGTAGCCGGGGAAGACCTTGGCCTGCACCTGGGAACGCTTGCCGTTCTTGACCTCGACCTCTTCCCGGGTCGGTACCTCGACCTGGTAGATGTACTCCTCCATGTCGAGGGAGGTGATCCGGGTCTCGAGGTTGGTCTTGACCTTGTTCTCGTAACCGGCGTACGAGTGCACCACGTACCAGTCGCCCGGTGCGTAGCGCAGCTTCTGCCGCAGCTCCGCGACCGGGTCGAAGTCCTCCTCGGGAGCGGGCTCGGTCATGGCGAACTCCGGCTCGTTGGCGGCCTCGACCGACTCGTCACCAGCCGCCGTCGCCACCGTGGACTGCTCGTCCGGGGTCTCGGCGGTCTCGTCGTACTCAGGCACGCTTGCTCACTTCCGTCACTATCGCACGTTCAGCCGGTCAGCTGGGGTTGCCGAAGACCCACAACACGCCCTTGGCGAAGCCGTAGTCCAGGACAGCCACGATCGTCAGCATCACCGTGACGAACGCGATCACCACCGCCGTGTAGGTCAGCAGTTCCTTGCGGGTCGGCCAGATGACCTTACGCAGTTCGGCCACGACCTCGCGGATGAAACGCGCGATGCGGCCGAAGAGGCCCACCCGGTCGCCGTCGGTACGCGTCTTGCGACCGTCGGCGGAATCCGCCACGGCCCGCGAACGGGTGGCGGTACCACCCCGCGAAACCGGCTCGTCCGCGTCGGTGGCGTCGTCCTCGGCGTTGTCGTTGACGACCTCGTCGTTCAGGCGCTCGTCGTCGGCGTCCTCGCCGCGCCGCTTGTTGTCGGCCACTTCGCCCTCCGTCGCGGGATGTCGGTGTCGCACGCGGTGGGCGTGCGCGGCGCTTGGTCACGCCGGCCGGACCAACCGTCCCGGGACGGGCCGCGGCCGGCGGATCAACCGGAAGGCCCGATGCCTCGGAACCTCCCCGCCGATGCCACCACCACGGGCCGGACGCCACCAGAAGGTGGCGGGGACCCACGGAACGGTCAGGCCTGAGGCGCAGGGGTGACAGGACTTGAACCTGCAGCCTGCGGTTTTGGAGACCGCTGCTCTGCCAATTGAGCTACACCCCTGTGCGGCAACGCTCGCCCCACCCGGTCACACGACCAGGCAGGGGTCACTTGCCCCACGGCGGACCAGTGTACGGGTACCGACCCGACTTTCCCAACCGGTCTACCCGACGCGCCGCCCGGTGCTGGTCAGCCGGTCGTACGCACGGTGGCCCGCGCCTGCGACAGCACCTTTTCACCGAGACAGGTGGCGGTCACGTCCAGCCTGGTCAGACCCGCATCGGTCACCTCCCGGACCACTGCCGTCACTACGATCTCGGTGCCGGAGTCGTCGTCGGGGACCACCACCGGGCGGGTGAACCGCACACCGAAGTCGACAACCGCGTCGGGCGAGCCGGCCCAGGTGGTGACCGCCCGACCGACGAGAGCCATGGTGAACATGCCGTGGGCGATCACCCCGGGCAGACCCACAGTCGTGGCGAACCTGTCGCTCCAGTGGATCGGGTTGAAGTCGCCCGAGGCGCCGGCGTAACGGACCAGGTCCGCCCGGGTCACCCGGAACGTCTGGGTGGGCAGTTCCATCTCAGGCCTCCCCGCGTACCACGAGCTTGGACCAGACCGCGACCACCGACTCGCCGGCGGTCGTGCTCACGTCGGTCCGGGTGGTCAGGAACTCGTGGCCACCACGGCTGGTGATGTCCTCGACGGTGTTGACGCAGACCAACTCGTCGCCGGCCACCACCGGCCGGCTGTACGCGAACCGCTGGTCGCCGTGGACCACCCGGCTGTAGTCGATGCCGAGCGCCGGGTCCTCGATGAGCTGACGGCTGGCGGCCATGGTGATCACCACCGGAAAGGTCGGCGGCGCGACCACGTCCGGGTGGCCCATCGCGCGGGCCGCCTCCGGGTCGTGGTGGGCGGGATCGGTGGCACCGATCGCCGTCGCGAACTCGCGGATCTTCTCTCGGCCCACCTGATAGGGGGCGGTCGGCGGATAGGTCCGGCCGACGAAGGACTGGTCCAGGGGCATGCCGCGAACCTACACGCAGAGCACGATCGCCGATCCGAGCGGTCGGCGGCGGCTCAGGCCGCGCCGTCCGTACGGACCGGCGATCATGACACGTGCGGAGCCGGGCCAGTCGGCCCGGACGGGTTCAGCGCGTCTCGCGGTGCAGGGTGTGCCGCCCGTCCCGGGGGCAGAACTTCTTCAGCTCGATGCGGTCCGGGTCGTTACGACGGTTCTTGCGCGTGATGTAGTTGCGCTCCTTGCACTCCACACACGCCAAAGTGATCTTCGGCCGGACATCGGTCGCCTTCGCCACGGCGGAGTGCCTTCCTCGCTAACGGATACAACTACGGCGCTGAAGCCTACGCGCCACCTGGTCGGACATGCAAAGCGGGCGCCTGTGGCGCCCGTCCCACCGACCGCCGGAGACACTCCGGGGCGGACGAGAGTAGCGGTGGCCGGACTTGAACCGGCGACACAGCGATTATGAGCCGCTTGCTCTGCCATCTGAGCTACACCGCCGCGGTGGGCCCAGCCGGACCCTCTGAGCCCCCTTACGGAATCGAACCGTAGACCTTCTCCTTACCATGGAGACGCTCTGCCGACTGAGCTAAGGGGGCCTGCGCGATCACTCGGTGCCCGCGCAGAGGTAAGAGTACACGGCCCCAACCGGCTGGTGAAATCGGATCCCCCGGTACGCCGTACGGCCAGCTCAGGGCACCACACGCAGTCTCGGAAGCTCACTGCTGGAGATCGACTCCGGGTCGATCTGGGCGCCGAACCACGCCTCCAGACGCTCGAACGGCAGCGGTCGGCTGAACAGGAAACCCTGCCCGACCTCGCACCCGATGTCCTGGAGCAACTCCAGGGTCAGCTCACTCTCCACCCCCTCGGCCACCACGGTGAGGCCGAACTGCTGGGAGAGATTGACCACGGCGTTGACGATCGCCAGGTCCCCGGGATCCGTGGCCATGCCCTGCACGAAGGAATGGTCGACCTTCACCTCGTGCACGGGCAGGCGGCGCAGGTGGGCCAGCGAGGAACTGCCGGTGCCGAAGTCGTCCACCGAGAGCCGTACGCCCAAATCCCGCAGGCGGCGCAGGGTCGGGATCGGACGCTCGGTGCCGTCCAGCACGCCGGCTTCCGGGATCTCCAGGGTCAGCAACTGCGCCGGAACGCCGTACTCCTCCAGCAACTCCCGCACCCGCTCCGGGAAATGCTGGTCGGTGAGGGTACGCGCGGAGAGGTTGACCGCGACGGCGAGAGACTGGCCGCCGTGCGCCCAGTCCCGGCTGTGCCGCAACCCTTCCCGGAGCACGAACTCGGTGAGCCGGCCGAGCTGGCCGGTGTGCTCGGCCACCGCGACGAAGTCCGCCGGGGTGACCGAACCGTGCGTCGGGTGCTCCCAACGGGCCAGGCACTCCACCCCGATGAGCCGGCGATCCCGCAGCGTCACCTTGGGCTGGTAGTAGACCTCCAGCTCGCCGTTGTCGAGAGCGCTGCGCAGGTCCCCCGCGAGGCCGAGCCGGTGCAGCGACCGCGACTCCAACGCCGGCGTGTAAAGCTGCACGCTGCCCGGCACCGCCTTGGCCGCCGTCGCGGCCACGTCCACCCGCTGCAGCAGGGTCGCCGGCGCGTCACCGTGATCCGGGTGTACGACCACCCCGACCGCGGTGTCCACGTCCAGCGTGAGCGAGTCGAAGACCATCTCGTCGCGGATCTGTTCCCGCAACTGGCCGGCCAGCTCGACCGCCGCCTCGGCGCTCTCCAGCCGCATGGTCACCAGGAACTCGTCGCCACCGGCCCGCCCGACGAGCGCGGCCGACGGCACACAGCCACGCAGCCGGTCGGCCACCTCGACCAGGACCTTGTCCCCCGCGGCATGGCCGAGCGCCTCGTTGACCTGACGCAGCCGGTCGACGTCGAAGAGCAGCAAGGCGACCACCTCGCCGGGAGCCCGGATCCGGACCGCCTCGGCCAGCGCACCGAGGATGCGACGACGGTTGGGCAGCTTCGTGAGCGCGTCGTGGTACGCGTCGTGCCGCAGCCGGTCGACCAGGCGGGAATTCTCCAGCGCGACCGCGGCGTGCGCGGCGACCGTCTCGAAGACGGGCACGTCCGGGCTACGGAAGAAGTTGGTGTCGCCGAGCCGGTTCGCCACTTCCACGGTGCCGATGACCGCCTTGCCGGATCGCAGCGGCACCACGATCACATCCTTGATCGCTGTCGACCCCAGCGCCCCGCGCAGCTCAGGATCACCCCCGAGCCGCTGGCTCACCGCCACTGTCTCCTGGCGACCCATCGCGGCATCCCGCAGCGCCGTTGGACTGGGTGTGGAGTCGAGCAGCCCCGGCTTGCCCTCCTGGGCGGTCAACAGGACCTCCGGGTGCCGCCCCTGTCTCGGCAACCACAGGGTGGCGTACTCCGCCTGCATCAGGCTCCGGATCCGGACCAGCAGCACGTCGATGAGGTTTCCCTCCGGCCCGCTCTCACTTATCGCCTTGGTCAGCTCGTACATCTCCGACAGCGTGCGGTGCTGTCGCAGGAACTGCGCGTACGAGCCGTAGATCAAGGCAAACGCCACGGCCAGCCCGGCGAAGAGGAGAACCGCCCAGGCAGTGATCTCCAGCGCGATGATGACCAGCAGGCCGATGCAGAGGTTGACCGCGCCGGCGAGCAGCATCGACGGTGCTGCTCGGATCACCTCCTGCCCGGCCGGCCAGCCCTGCACGACAGTGAACACGGCCGCCATCGCCGCGAGACCGACCACCATGTGAGTGGCGATCGCGGCCATCAGAACAGCCCAGGTGGCCGGACCGACACCCTCCGGCTGCGGCAGAAGGTGATAGACGGCGGTGGCCAGAGATGTCGCGGCCGCCGCGAGGGCGACATTGAACCAGAACTTGGCGGGCAGCAGCCGCCGCCGCACCTGCACCACGAGTGTGGCCACCGTGAACGCCACCACCACCGACAGCGGCGGCAGCAGATACAGCGCGACGACCAGGGGAATCTCGGTGAACAGAATGCCGAGTGCCTGACGGCGCACCACGATGTTGATGGTGGGCATGGTGGCGACGACCATCGCCACCATGAGCAGCAGGGTCAGCGGCAGCTCACCAACTGCCGGATCGACAGTCACTCCCAGCAGCAGGGCGACGACGATCGCACAGAGCGCCAACGGCCCGGTGATGAACCAGGCGTGTTCCGTCTGCCGACGCGGAGGGCGCAGACGAGACGTCATGGGCCCCCTTGCGCCTCAGAGCCGGCCGACGCCGGCGGTTGCCACAGCGGGACGATCGCCCGTCAACGCACCACTGAGTTCATCGTCGGCATCTGCCAGTCGACCCCGTTCGTCCTGAAGTCGCCTTCTGTAACCACGCTCGCCGCAGCCGCCAGGCCGAGGACCAGAGCGAGGGAGCCGAGCAGCCGGCCCAAGCGTTGAGCAGACATTATGTGCTCCTGGTGGGGTGATGAGGGTACGTGTTGAGGGCCCTCCGATGGTGCCACAGCAGGTCGGTTGCTGGAAAGTTCACCGAGCCCGCGATGGCCCATCGGTCGCCGCAGGCCACGCCGCCGCACCGGTCGGCGACACATCCGGGCAGGTCAGAGCCGACGAGCCGGCAACCGGACAGGAAGAAGAGGCTAACCGCGCAATAGTTTCCTTAAGGCGGCGAAGCGGATCTTGCGGACAATCGACGGATCCCTAGAACACTGTGGACAATCATGTCGAGTCGTGCCGCTTCGCGAGCCCTCAGCTACCGGCAGTCAACCTACCGGACCCCGAGTCGACCACGGTCACTCCCCACCGCTGCCAGAGTAGGCCGGATAGGCCAACCCAGCCACCCCCATGAATATCCTGACTGTCACTCCCGGGCCGTGTGCAGGCCACCGACCCAGGATTCCTCGGCGGTCGGCAGGCGGCCCACCCCTGCGTGGCGAGCCCCGGGTCCACCCGGGTGGGGTAGCCGCCGCCGCCGACATCGTCGAGACACCCGCGCCGGGGATAGAACTGCACGCCGGGACACGATCAAGACCGATGCGTGAGAGGCCCGCGCGCCGTGAGCAGACATCGAACGAGAACGCTCGAGATTCACGGCAGAGGCCCCTGACCGGCGTTGACGCTGGTCAGGGGCCTCTTTTCGCACCTGGTGGCGGGTAGAGGATTCGAACCTCTGTAGCTTTCGCGACGGATTTACAGTCCGCTCCCATTGGCCGCTCGGGCAACCCGCCAAGGCGTACCACCGCACCGTGGCGCGGCGGCGGAAGCAAGGATAGCGGCTCCACCCGTTGCTGCCGCAACCGGGTACCGTCAGGGAGTCGTACCCCTGGGCAACCAGGGCCAAAGGATCACAAATCAGCCGGACAGCAGGAGCATGAGTATGGCAGCGAACCCGTCGTTCGACATCGTGAGCAAGGTCGATCGCCAGGAGGTCGACAACGCCCTCCGGCAGGCGGAGAAGGAACTCGGGACGCGATTCGACTTTCGGGGCACGGGCGCGGCGGTCTCCTGGTCCGGCGAGGAGGCGATCAGCCTCCAGGCGGAGACCGAGGAGCGGGTCCGGGCCGCGTTGGACGTGTTCAAGGAGAAGCTGGTCAAGCGGAACATCTCGCTGAAGTCGCTGGACGCGGGCGACCCGCGCCCCTCGGGCAAGATCTTCAAGATCGACGCCAAGGTGATCCAGGGTATCGACCAGGACAAGGCGAAGGCGATCAGCAAGAAGATCCGCGACGAGGGCCCCAAGGGCGTCCAGGCCCAGATCCAGGGCGACCAGCTGCGCGTCACCGGCAAGAAGCGGGACGACCTCCAGGCGGTCATCGCGCTGCTCAAGGCCGAGGACTTCGGCGTGGCCCTCCAGTTCACCAACTACCGCTGAGCCGGCCGGCGTCGCCGGTCCCGCAAGTGGTTCAGTCGTCGGACCTGTGTCGCAGCCAGACGTACGACACGGGTTGGCCCTGGTTCCACTCGTCCGCCTGGTCCGGCGGCACCAGGTCGAAGCCGGCGGCGGTGTAGCACCGCAGCGCCTGGGTGTTGTCGGGGTACAACCGCATCAGCACCGCCGGATGGTGCTCCCGGGCCAGGGTGGCGAGCAGGGTGACCATCCGGCGGCCCAGGCCCCGGCCACGGTGTGCCGGGGCCACGATGAGGCGGGCCAGTTCCACCTCGGCCTCGTCATCGTCGAGCCACAACTCGCCGTACCCGACAGGTTCCCCGGCGACGAGGGCGAGGTACGCGCGCACGTCGGGCTCGGTGCCCCAACGGATGACGTCCTCCGACGTCACCCGGTCCAGTGAGCACCAGCGGCGGCTCTCCTGCGGAGAGGTCGCCCAGCTTGCCACGACTGTCGGGTGGGTCGGGCCCGGCACGGTCAGTTCCATGCTCGCCTCCTCAGCGCGCTGAGGCTACCGCCCGCCGTCGGCGGAAGAAACTTGCCGGCGTACCCCGGTGTGGTTTCGGGGTCAGGCCGTGGCGGGCTGCTCGGCGCGGACGGCGGTGGCCTCCGCGCGGGCGATGGGGCCGCCGGGCAGCGCGGCGACCGCCGCCCCGACGGCAACCGCCGCACCGGCGAACAGGAAGGCCCAGGGCACGCCGCCGGCGTTGTCGATGATCAGGCCGGAGACCGCGCCGCCGACCGCGCTCGCGCCGACCGACATGGTCACCACCCAGGTGTACGCCTCGTTCAGCATGCCGCTCGGCGAGATCCGCCCGACCAGGGTGTTCTCCAGGGTGAGCGCGGGAGCGATGGCGGCTCCGCCGAGCAGCAGCGCGGCACCCAGCGCGCCCGGCGTGGGCATCACGGCGAAGACGGCGAAGCTGCCGGCGAGCCCGGCGAGCAGCCAGGCGAACAGGCGTGTCATGTTGCGTGCCGGCCGGCGGACGCCGAACCAGAACCCGCCGATCGCGCTGCCGATCCCCCAGACGGCCAACAGCAGGCCAGCGAGGCTGTCCGGGTCGTCCGGGCTGTAGCGGCTGGCGAAGGCCGGAACTGTCACCCCGGCCGATCCGAAGGCGATGCCGATGCTGGCCACGCAGAGCAGCAGGGCCGGAAAGCCGCCGACCCGAAGCGGACCGAGACCACGGGCATGGTGTTCCCGGGCGTGCGGGCGCCAGCCGCGCATGGCCTGGCCGAGCGCTACCGACAGGGTGCCGACCAGGGTCACCACCGCAGCACCGATAAGTGCCGTACCGGCGTCGGCGAACAGCACGAATCCGGCCACCAGCAGCGGGCCGAGCACAAAGACGATCTCGAACAGGGTGGTCTCGGCGGCGAGCGCGGTGTTGCGGAGGTGGTACCGGCCGGAGTCGAAGTTGGTCAGGTCGTTCCAGGCACCCCGGATCGCGGCGGTCATCGGCGGGTACGTCCCACCGGCCACCGCCGAGGCGAGCAGCACCAGCGCGAACGGAACGTCGTCGGCGCGGGCTGCCCAGAGTAGCCCGCCCAGGGCCAGCGGATGGGCGATCGCGGTGCCGACAAGCACCGGGGTGGGACCGATCCGGTCGGCGATCCGGCCGGCCACCGGGCTCAGGGCCGCGCCGCAGAGTGCGTAGCAGCCACCGGCCACGGCCGCCAGCGAGTAGCGCCCGGTCACCCCCTCGACGACGAGCAGCAGCGCCAGCGGCGTCATGCCGATCCCGAGGCGTCCGATGATGCCGGTGATCAGCAGGGTGGGCGCGCCCGGGATCTGCCAGACAGCCAGATATCGGCGCAGCCCAGCCACAGCGGACCTCCACGAATGTAATGAGCGAGACTCGGTTAGACCCTAACGCCCCGCGCCCGACAGGCGATCCGGTCCGGACCTGTGGCGGCGCTCACCCACCGCCCGCAGCCCGCCTCCCGGCCCCGGAAGCCGCAGCCCTGCCGGCGAGCCGGACGACGAGGCCGAGTGCCCTGCCCTCGCGCGACTGCGCCCGGCTCTCGGGGTGCCGCAATCTGCCCGCTCGGGCCACCTTCGAGCGGCCGACATACCGCAACTCGCGCTGCCCCGACCCGGCGAGACGGAGCCGCCCGCGCCGGGCGGACCGGGCGCAGGCGGCGAAGGTGTCGATCGGGCAGAGGCGGTAGGGCGGCGAAAAAGCCCGACCGGCACCGGGCCAGACGGCCGGTGCCGGTCGGGTACCGCAACAGGTGGTCGACGCTGACCCCCGGCGGGTCAGCGCTGGTGACGCACCGGGCCCAGCTGGGTCGCCAGTTGCTCAAGCCGGGCGACCCGCTGCTCCATCGGCGGGTGGGTGGCGAAGAGCGCGGCCACCCCGCCGCCCCGGAACGGGTTGGCGATCATCAGGTGCGCGGTGCTGGTGAGTTGGCCCTCGGCCGGCAACGGCCGACGCTGGGCACCCATGTGGATCTTCCGCAGGGCGCTGGCCAGCGCCAGCGGGTCCCGGGTGAGTTCGGCACCCGACGCGTCCGCCTGGAACTCGCGGCTGCGGCTGATCGACAGTTGGATGACTGTCGCGGCGATCGGCCCCAGGATGATGGTGAGCAGCAGGACCAGCGGGTTCGGGCCGTCATCGTCGCTGTTGCCGCCCAGCGGGATGAACAAAGCGAGGTTCGCCAGCATGGTGATGATGCCGGCCAGGCCGGCCGCCACGCTGGAGATGAGGATGTCCCGGTTGTAGACGTGCGACAGCTCGTGACCGATAACGCCCCGCAACTCACGGTAGTCGAGCAGCTCGACGATCCCCTGGGTGACGCAGACGGCCGCGTTCTGCGGGTTGCGTCCGGTGGCGAACGCGTTGGGCTGGGCGGTCGGGCTCAGGTAGAGCCGGGGCATGGGCTGCCGCGCCTCGGCGGCCAACTCCCGAACCATCTGGTACAGCTCGGGGAACTGGGCCTCGCTCACCGGTTGTGCCCGCATCGAGCGGAGTGCCAGCTTGTCGGAGTAGAAGTACGTGACGCCGTTCATCACCAGCGACACGAGTACGGCGATGACCAAACCGCCACTGCCGCCGAACCAGTAACCCACCGCCAGGATCAGCGAGGTGAGCAGGCCGAGCAGCGCGGCGGTCTTCAGACGGTTGTGGTGCACGATCACTCCTTCGGTGCACGGATGCCGGGATCCGCTGACCGGTACAACACACAGGTACCCGCCAACCATCCGTCTCATGACTGAGAGTTACCTGAGCAACGTCACCTGCGGGAATGGGCGCGTTGACAGCTCAGGTTCACCTTCCGGCGAGATCGAGCACGACCTGCGGCGCGAAGCCGACGGCCAGGGCCACCACCGTCGCCACCGCCAGCGCCACGGCAACCGCGCGCGCGGGCCGGACGGCGGGGGCCGTGACCTCCCCAACCGGGGCGTAGAGCAGTGCGGCGGCGCGCAGGTAGTAGGCCAGGCCGATGACCGCGTTGACCGCCACCACCAGGGCGAGCCAGCCCGCGCCACCGCCGAGCAGCGACCGGACCACAGTCACCTTGGCGAAGAGCCCGGCCAGGCCGGGTGGCAGGCCGGCGAGGCCGATAAGCGCGAACGCCAGCCCGGCACCGACCCACGGGTGCCGGCGGGCCGCACCGCGCAGGTCGTCGAGGCTGCCACCGTCCGCGCCGGCCGGGCGCAGCGCCACCACACCGGCGAAGGCGGCCAGTTCCAGCAGCACGAAGAAGACGGCGTACGCCAGGGCGGCGGCGTACGCGGCGGTGCGGGTGTCCGCGTCGGCGGTCAGGGCCAGCGCGCCGAGCGGGGCGAGGATGTAGCCCGCCTGGGCCACCGAGGACCAGGCGAGCAGCCGTACGGTGCGCCGCTGGCGCAGTGCCACCAGGTTGCCAACGGTCATGGTCAGCGCGGCGACCACCGCCAGCACCGGGCCGGTCACCTCCGACGGCAGCGCGTGCCGCACCACCGCCAGCAGGGCGATCACCCCGCCCAGCTTCGACGCGGTGGACAGGTACGCGGCGACCGGCAGCGGTGCCCCGTCGTAGGTTGCCGGTGCCCAGGCGTGGAACGGCACCGCAGCCACCTTGAACGCCAGTCCCGCCACCACGAGCGTCACCGCGACAGTGGTCAACGGCAGGTCGAGCAGCGCCTCGTCGGCGAGGAGGGTGCCCAGCCGTTCCAGGTGCAGCCCGCCGGTCACCGCGTAGAGCAGCGCGGCACCGAGCAGGGTCAGTGTGGTGGCCACCACGCTGACCACGAAGAAGGTCACCGCCGCCTCGGCACTGGCCAGGCTGCCCCGGCGCAGCCCGACCAGGACGTACAGCGGCAGGGTGAGCACCTCCACCGCCACGATCAGGGTGATCAGGTCGCCGGCCGCGCCGAGCACCACGCCACCTGTCATCGAGCAGGCGAGCAGGAAGCAGTACTCCCCCACCGGGGTGTTCCCGGCCCGCAGCAGCGGCCCGGACAACGCCAGCACCCCGAGCACGAGCAGCGCCACAAGCGCGGCGACCAGGGCGGCCCGGCCGCCGAAGACGTACGAACAGTCGGGGCCGACGCAGAACGTGCGTCGTTCGGCTCCCGAACCGACCACCGCCGCGCCGACCGCGGTGGCGACCGCCCCGGCGGCCGCCGTGACCACGGTTGCCACCGGTCGGGCGACCAGCAGGTCCACCAGCAGCACCAGCACCGCCGTCCCGGCGGCCAGGTACGCCGGCAGCAGCGCCACATGGTCGACGGCCTGCACCAGACTCGGCTCGCTCATCGCGCCACCTCGCTACGCTCGGCGCCGCGACGAGGCACCACCACACTGAGCCAAATCATTCGCTCGCTGCGCTCGCTCATCGCAGCACTCCCACCAGGGCCTCGACCGGGGCTTCGGCGACGCCGAGGACGAGCGTCGGGGCCAGCCCGACGGCCAGCGCGAACAGCACCAGCGGCACCCAGGCGACCAGTTCGGCCCCGGCCAGGCCGGGACCGAGCGCGGCGACCACCGGGGTGGGTTCGCCGTGGGTCACCCGCCGCAGCAGCCGCAGCAGGTACGCGGCCGTCAGCGCCCCGCCGGTCGCGGCCAGCACCGCAAGCGTGGTCCACAACACCCCACCGGACTCGACGGCGGCGACCACGGCGAACGCCTCGCCCCAGAAGCCGGCCAGCCCGGGCAGCCCCAGCGAGGCGACGGCCGCGAACGCGAGCAGCCCGGACAGGCGCGGGGCGGTCTCCCGCAGCCCGGACAACTCGCTCAGCTCGCCGGTGTGGGCTCGATCCTTGATCGCCCCGGCCAGGAAGAACAGCAGACCCGTGATGATGCCGTGGGCGACGTTGCCGATCAGCGCCGCCTGGATGCCGGTGGCGGTGAGCGTGGCGACCCCGAGCAGGACGAAGCCCATGTGTCCGACGCTGGAGTAGGCGATCAACCGTTTCAGCTCGGTCTGGGCCAGGCAGACCAGGGAGCCGACCAGGATGGCGGCGACGGCGAGCACACCGAGCACGGGTGCCGCCCACCGGGCACCCTCGGGGGCCACGCCGACGGCGACCCGGATCAGACCGTACGTACCCATCTTGAGCAGCACCCCGGCGAGCAGCACGCTGCCGACCGTGGGTGCCTGGGTGTGGGCGTCGGGCAGCCACGAGTGCAGCGGCCACAGCGGACTCTTCACCGCGAAGGCCAGCGCGAGCAGGGTGAAGGCGACGAGCTGGGTGGTGCGGGACAGTTCGGTGCCGCCGGTGAGCGCCACGATGTCGGCGGTGCCGGCGGCGGCCACCACGACGTACACCCCGACCAGCAGCAGCACCGAACCGAAAAGGGTGTAGAGGGCGAACTTGCGCCCCGCCCGCCGCCGCGCGTCGTGCGACGCCGGGTCGGTGCCGTCGCCTCCCCAACCGACGATGATCGCGTACATCGGCAGCAGGACGACCTCGAAGAAGAGGAAGAACAGCACCAGGTCGAGGGCGAGGAAGGTGCCGAGGATGCCGACCTCGACGACCAGCAGCAGCGCCACCAGGGCCCGGCCGTCGCCACCGCCCGGCACCCGCCAGAGGGTGTAGCCGCAGCACAGCAGGGTGAGCAGGGCGGTGAGGACCACCAGCGGCCAGGAGATGCCGTCCACGCCCAGGTGGAAACGCAGGTCCAGCCCGGGCACCCAGGGCCTGTCGACGGTGTGCCAGGGACGCACCGCACCTGCGGCATCCGGCGGTGCGTACGCCGACCAACCGGCCGCCCGCCCGCCGACCAGCGCCACCGCCGCGACGAGGGTCAGCGCGGCGGCCACGGTACCCACGATCCGGGCCGCCCGGTCGCGTGGGGTGACCGCCACCGCCAGCGCGCCGAGCGCCGGCACCGCGAGCACCGCCACCAGCAGGAACTCCCCGACGCTCATGCCCACCCTCCGCTGTGCTGCGGGTCGGCATCAGGCACCCAGACGCTGAGTTGATGATTCGCTCGCTGGCGCTCGCTCATGCCGTCGCTCCGATCAAAGCTGCGGCCAGGCCGATCAGCAGCGCGCCGGCCAGCACCGCGGCGACGGCCCGGGGCAACGCCGCCCGGTGCAGGACGCCCAGGCCGCCGCCGAGGGCACGGGTGGCCCGTCCGGTGCCGGTGACCGCACCGTCCACCACCCGTTCGTCGGTGGTACGCGCCATCCGCGCCACCGCGATCGTCGGTCGTACGACAAGGGTGTGCTGCACGTCGTCGAGCCGGAACGCGCGGGCGAAGACCGGCCGCAGCGGGCCGAGCGCCGCCGCCGGATCGGCACCGGCACCCCGTCGCCAGCCGGCCCCCGCCAGTCCGGCGCCGAGCACGAGCAGTGCCAGCGGCAGCAGCACCGTCGGGGTGAGGTGGATCAGCCCGTCCGGCGGCAGCAGATCCGACACGGCGTCGGACCCGACTGGCGGAGTGGGTTGCAGTTGCCGGGAGAACCAGCCCGGGAAGCCGGCCAGGCCGAGCAGCGCCGCCGGTACGGCCAGCGCCAGCACCGGCCAGCGGAGCACGGCCGGCGGGTCGTGCGGTGGCCGGGCCAGCGGGGTGCGGGGCGTACCGAAGAAGGTGCGCAGCAGCAGCCGGGTGGCGTACCAGGCGGTGACGGCCACACCAACCAGCCCGGCGAGCCAGACCAGCCAGCCCAGCCAGGCCGGTGCGGGGCCGTCGCCGTGCAGCGCGGCCTCCTCGGCGGCGGCGAGCACCCCTTCCTTGCTCCAGAAGCCGGACAGTGGCGGTACGCCGGCCAGCGCGCCGAGCCCGATCAGCGTGCACCAGAAGGTCACAGGCATGCTGTGTCGCAGCCCACCCATCCGGGACATCAGCGTGGTGCCCACGGCGTGGATCACCGCACCGGCGGCGAGGAACAGCAGCGCCTTGAACGCCGCG
The DNA here is from genome assembly GCF_002754655.1 of Verrucosispora sp. CNZ293. Classification (NCBI taxonomy): domain Bacteria; kingdom Bacillati; phylum Actinomycetota; class Actinomycetes; order Micromonosporales; family Micromonosporaceae; genus Micromonospora; species Verrucosispora sp. CNZ293. The sequence goes on along the minus strand of NZ_PEFR01000001.1, from coordinate 5,532,434 downwards.
TGGGTGAGCAGGTGGAACAGCGCCGCCGGTGGGGAGCCGACGGCGAGTGCCCCGGTCATGTAGCCGATCTGCGAGACCGTCGACCAGGCGAGCACCCGCTTGATGTCGTCCTGCGCGGTGGCCGCCAGCGCGCCCAGCAGGAGGGTCACCGAGGCCATCACGCCGAGCACGATCAACGCGGTCGGGGTGGCCTCGAAGAGCGGCCACAGCCGGGTGACCGCGTACACGCCGGCGGCGACCATCGTCGCGGCGTGGATCAACGCGGAGATCGGGGTCGGTCCGGCCATCGCGTCGGGCAGCCAGGTGTGCAGCGGGAACTGGGCGCTCTTGCCGGCCACCCCGGCGAGCAGCAGCAGGCAGGCCGCGGTGAGCGTGGCGGTGCCGTGGTCGTGGGCGAGCACGTCGCCGATCCGGAAGCTGCCCGCCGAGACGCCGAGCAGGGCGATGCCGAGCAGGAAGCCGACGTCGCCGACCCGGGTCACCAGGAACGCCTTCATCGCGGCGGCCGGTGCCTCCGGCAGTCGCCGGTCGTGGGCGATGAGCAGGTACGAGCAGAGCCCCATCACCTCCCAGCCGACAAGCAGCAGGATCAGGTCCCCGGAGACCACCACCAGCAGCATCGCGGCGGTGAAGAGACTGACCTGCGCCGCGTACGGCGGATAGCGGTGATCGGGCTCGTCGGGCGGCCCCTGCCGGAGGTAGCCGGTCGAGTAGATCTGCACGGCCAGGGCGACAGCGGTGACCGCGACGGCGACCAGGGCGGCGGCACCGTCGAGGCGTACCCCGAGGGTGACGGTGAGCCCGCCCAACTCGATCCAGGTGGTCGAGGACTCGGCCGGGCCGTCCAGGGTGGCGAGCAGGGCCACCGCCAGGGCGAGAGCGCCGGCCGCGCCGGTCACCCCGAGGGCCGCGGCGGTGCGGCGGGCGGTCGACTCGCCGAGGGTCGAACCAGCTGGCGACGGTGGCAGCAGCAGCCCGGCCAGGCCGGCGAGCAGCGGTACGGCCGGCAGCAACGCAGCAAACGTCGTGGCGCTCACCGCTGTCCCTCCGGTGCGCTTCCGGCAGCCGGGGACGCCCCGCCACCCGTGGTGGCCGGTACCGGTCCCCCGGCGTGGGGTTCGGCTTCCCCGGCTTGCCGTTCGGCCAGGGGAATCTCGTCGACGGCGACGCTGGCCCGCATCCGGTAGAGCTGGAGGACGATCGCCAACCCGACCCCGATCTCGGCGGCGGCCAGCACGATGACGAAGAGCGCGAAGACCTGGCCGCCGTGCGGCAGCACCGCCCGGGCCGTGGTGTCGGCGGTGACCAGAATCAGGTTCACCGCGTTGAGCATCAACTCGACGGCCATCAGCACCAGCACCGCGTTGCGCCGCCGCAGCACGCCGTACACGCCGAGACCGAACAGCAGCGCGGCGGTGACGTACGGGATGACAGGTCTCACCGCGACCGCCCCCGATCACCCGTCGCCTCGTCCCTGGTGGCGCCGATGTCGGGACGGGACAGCACGATGGCGCCCACGAGCGCCGAGAGCAGCAGCACCGACAGCACCTCGAAGGGCAGCACCCAGTTGCTGAAGACCTGCTCACCGATGCGCTCGGCGTTCCCCGCCTCGGGCAGGTCCACTGTCGTCCAGCGGTACGCGTCGACGAGCAACGCCGCCAGTCCGAGCCCGGCACCACCGCCGATGAGCGCTGCCGGCCAGCCGGGGCGGTCCAGGTCGTCGGAGGCGCCGATCGGCGCGCGGGTCAGCATCACGGCGAACAGCAGCAGCACCACCACCGCGCCGACGTAGATCAGCACCTGCACCCAGGCGACCAGTTCGGCGGCGAGCACCAGGTACATGCCGGCCACCGCGCCGAGGCAGACCACCAGGTAGAGCCCCGCACGGACCAGGTGCCGGGTGCCCACCACAAGCGCCGCCGAGCCGACCGCCACCGCGCCGAGGGCGAGCAGCAGCACGTCCACGCCGGTCACGCGGACGTACCTTCGTCGTCGGCGGGGGGTGACGCGGGCCGGCGCTCGGGGCGTACCGCCGGTGTGGTCGGGCGGGCAGCGGGTGCGCCGGGGACGGCGGCCTTGCGCGCGGCGGCGGTCTCCTCCTTGGCCGGCTCACCGTTCGGGTCGTGGGCCGGGGGTGGCGGCACCGTGGCCATCCACTCGCCCAGGTGGTCCTTGTCGTGCAGCAGGTCCTTGATGTCGTACTCGGCGTACTCGAACTCCGGCGACCAGTAGAGCGCGTCGAAGGGGCAGACCTCGATGCAGATGCCGCAGTACATGCAGAGGGAGAAGTCGATGTCGAACCGGTCGAGCACGTTGCGCTGCCGAGCCCGGGCGGCCCCCGGCACCGCCACCTCCTCCTTGTGCGAGTCGATGTAGATGCACCAGTCCGGACACTCGCGGGCGCAGAGCATGCAGACCGTGCAGTTCTCCTCCAGCAGCGCGATCACCCCACGCGAGCGGGGCGGCAGCTCAGGGGCGACGTCCGGGTACTGCTGGGTGGTGGAGCGTTTCGTCATCGTCTTCAACGTGACGGCGAGCCCCTTGACCAGGCCGCTGCCGGGCAGACCGGTCGCCTCGCTTCGCTCGCGCTCGCTCATGCCGAACATCCTGCCCTGTGGCCACCGCGCGCGCGACCACCACCCGGGGGTTGCCGACAGTACGGTGGCCACGGGGAGAACGACGCACCGGAAAGGACCCGTCAATGACCGCCGCGCTGCACGACGACAACCCGGCGCCGGGCGAGTGAACGACGGACGCCCTCGACCGCCTGCCCGACGACGGCCGCCGCCCCGGCCACCGGGCCGGTCGGAGGAAGATCCGCCATGATGGGGATGAGGACGAGTCGGGCACACCCTGGGGGCGACATGGGCGAGGACGGCAAGGGCACCGGCGGCAGGTACGTCGAGCCGGGTGAGTTCAAGCGGGACCAGAACTACATCACCACCCGGATCACCGCCGACGGACGGGACGGCTATCCGGTCGAGCCGGGGCGCTACCGGTTGGTGGTCAGCCGCGCCTGCCCGTGGGCGAACCGTCTGATCATCGTGCGCCGGCTGCTCGGCCTGGAGGACGCCATCTCGATGGGCGTCGCCGGTCCGACGCACGACGCCCGGAGCTGGACCTTCGATCTCGACCCGGACGGGCGGGACCCGGTGCTCGGCATCGAGCGCATCCAGGACGCCTACTTCGCCCGCTACCCGGACTACCCCCGGGGCATCACCGTGCCGGCCCTCGTCGACATACCCACCGGGCAGGTGGTGACGAACGACTACGCCCAGATGAGCCTGGACCTGTCCACCGAGTGGACCGCGCACCACCGCCCCGGGGCGCCGCAGCTCTATCCGGAACACCTGCGGGCCGAGATCGACGAGGTGAACGCGGTGGTTTTCGCCGACGTCAACAACGGCGTCTACAGGTGCGGCTTCGCCGGCAGTCAGGACGCGTACGAGCGGGCGTACCGGCGGCTGTTCGACCGGCTCGACTGGCTCAGTGAGCGACTGGCCGGGCAGCGTTACCTGGTCGGCGACACGATCACCGAGGCCGACGTGCGCCTGTTCACCACACTTGTCCGCTTCGACCCGGTGTACCACGGCCACTTCAAGTGCAACCGGCAGAAGCTCAGCGAGATGCCGGTGCTGTGGGCGTACGCCCGGGACCTGTTCACCACCCCCGGCTTCGGTGACACCATCGACTTCGACCACATCAAGCGGCACTACTACGAGGTGCACCGGGACATCAACCCGACGGGCGTGGTGCCCCTCGGCCCCGACCTGTCGAACTGGCTCACCCCACACGACCGCGAGGCACTCGGCGGCCACCCCTTCGGCACCGGCACCCCGCCCTCACCCCCACCCCCACCGAACGCGTCAACCCCACCCACACCCCCTCCCCACCCCCTAGCCCCCGCCCGCCCACGCCCCGTTGATCATGAAGTTGTTGTCACGACACGCCGAACAGGGCGGCAACAACTTCATGATCAACGGGGAGAGAGGGGGGTGGGGGGCGCGGAGAGGGGGTGGGGTTAGAGGGTTAGGCGGATGGCGGCGGTTAGGACTAGTTGGGCGAGGGCGGCGGGGACCAGGACGAGCCAGCAGAGGCGTTGGAGCTGGTCCTCGCGGAGGCGTGGGTAGGAGACCCGGAGCCAGATGATCACGAAGCTGACGGCGGCTACCTTCAGCAGGGTCCAGAGCCAGCCGAGCTGCGCGTCGGCGAACGGGCCCTGCCAGCCGCCGAGGAACAGCACCGTGGTGAGCGCGGCGATCACCACGATGCCCACGTACTCGGCAAGCAGCAGGAACGCGAAGCGCAGGCCGGTGTACTCGGTCAGATAGCCGAAGACCAGCTCCGAGTCGGCAACCGGCATGTCGAAGGGCGGTCGGCGGATCTCCGCCAGGCCGGCCACGAAGAAGATCACCATCGCCGGCGCCTGCCAGAGCAGCCACCACGGCTGCCACGCCTCGACGATGCCGGAGAGGCTGAGCGTCCCGGCGGCCATCGCCACCGACGCGGCAGCCAGCACCAGCGGCAGCTCGTAGCCGAGCAGCTGGGCCGCGCCGCGCAGCCCGCCGAGCAGGCTGTACTTGTTGGCCGACGCCCAGGCCGACATGAGCACGGCCAGCACGCCCACACCGACCACCGCGAGCACGAAGAAGAGCCCGACGTCGAGTGGCTGCCCGACCAGGTCGTTCGGGCCGAGCGGGATCACCAGCAGGGCCAGCAGGTACGGCACCAGCGCCACCGCCGGAGCCAGCCGGAACACCTGCCGGTCGGCGGCGCGCGGGGTGACGTCCTCCTTCTGGACGAACTTCACCCCGTCGGCGATCAACTGCGCCCAGCCGTGGAACCCACCCGCGTACATCGGGCCGAGTCGGCCCTGCATGTGCGCCATCACCTTGTGCTCTGCCTGCCCGACTAGCAGCGGCAGGACGAGGAAGGCGGCGAGCACCCCGCCGATCCGGATGACAAGCTCCAGCCAGAGCGGCATCAGGCCCTACCTCCATCGTCCGGCGCCGGACCATCCTCAGGCACCGGACCGCCGGCCGGTGCCGGACCGTCGGGAACGTCCGGTGCCGGACCGCCGGGGCCGGGCCGAGGCGCCGCCGACTCCCCGGCGGAGCCGGCAGCCCCGGGGGTACGCGGCCCGCGGGCACCCGGTGCCGGACGGGCCGGGCGCTCCCGGGCGGGGCGGGCCGGGGTGCCGCCGCGCGGCCCCTCCCCCACCCCACCGGCACCGGCCGGGGTCGGCACGACTCCCCACTCGCCCGGCGCGGGCACGCCCGGTGGCCGGATCGGGCGGCGTCCACCGCCGGCCTCCGACTCACCCGGTTCCTTCGCACCTGGCCAGGGCTTCGCCACCCGCGAGGCCAGTACGAAATCCTTGCGCAGCGGACGCCCCTCGAACTCCGGTGGCAGCAGCAGCGGACGCAGGTCGGCGTGCCCGGCGAAGTCGATGCCGAACATCTCGTGGGTCTCCCGCTCGTGCCAGGCGGCACCCGGATAGACCGCCACCACGGAGTCGACTGTGGGTGTCTCGCGGGGCACCCGGGCGCGCAGCAGCACACCGTGCCGGTGCGGGGTGGACCAGAGGTGGGCCACCACGTCGAAGCCGTCGGCCAGCTCGTCCACCGCCGACAGCCAGTCGAAGTAGTCGCAGGCCAGCTCGGCGTCGTCGCGGGCGGCCAGCAACGCGTCCCGCCAGGCGTGCGGGGGTACGTCGACGGTGGCCCGGGAATGGACCTGACCGCCGGAGACCGTCGCGGTGGCCTCGACGGGCGCGAGCAGCGCGACGAGCCGCTGGCCGACCTCTTCCGGTGTCATGCCGCTGATCCTAGGCCCTGGGGCCGGAGTCCTCGGTCGCGCCGAGGCGGAGCCAGGCGACGGCCGGCAGGGGTGGAACTGGTCGGGCGCCTGAGTGACGGTGCACGCGGGCGGGTGATTCTTGCGGGCTTCGCCGACTCCGGCCGTCGAAGGCCAGCAGGATGGACCCGTGCGCGCTGTGACCGTCATCCCCGGAGTGCCCGGCTCGCTGCGGCTGCTCGACGACTACCCGGAACCGGCCCTCGAAGAGGGACCGATCCTGGTGGAGGCGGTGTCGGTGGGCGTCTGCGGAACCGACATCGAGATCATCGAAGGGCAGTACGGCGAGGCACCGCCCGACACCGACCACCTGGTGCTCGGTCACGAGTCACTGGGCCGGGTGCTTGAGGATCCCACCGGCACCCGGCAACCCGGCGACCTGGTGGCGGGGATAGTCCGGCACCCCGATCCGATGCCCTGCCCGAACTGCGCGGTGGGCGAGTGGGACATGTGCCGCAACGGCCTGTTCACCGAGCACGGCATCAAGGCGCTGCCGGGCTTCGCCCGCGAGCGGTGGCGGTTGCAACCCCGCTTCGCCGTGGGACTCGACCCCTCGCTGATCGAGGTGGGCATGCTGCTCGAACCGACGAGTGTGATGGTCAAGGCATGGGACCACGTCGACCGGATCGGTCTGCGGGCCGAGTGGCAGCCCCGTACCGCGCTGATCACCGGCGCCGGACCGATCGGCCTGCTCGCCGCGCTGCTGGCCAGCCAGCGAGGTCTCTCCGTGCACGTGCTCGACCTGGCCACCGAGGGGCCGAAGCCGGCGCTCGCCGGCGCGCTCGGGGCGACGTACCACTCCGGACCGCTCGATCAGCTCGACCTCGAACCGGACGTCATCATCGAGTGCACAGGCGCGCCGGTGGTCGTGCTGGAGGCGATGTGCAAGGTCGGCCCCAACGGGATCGTCTGCCTGGCCGGGGTGTCCAGCGGCGGCCGGACCATCGACTTCGACGCGGGCGCGCTCAACCGCACCCTCGTCCTGGAGAACAACGTCGTCTTCGGCTCGGTCAACGCCAATCGGCGGCACTGGGAGGGCGCCGCCGAGGCGCTGTCCAAGGCCGACCCGGCCTGGCTCGCGTCGCTGATCACCCGCCGGGTGCCGCTGGCCGGGTACGCCAGCGCCTACTCCCCCGGACCGCAGGACATCAAGGTCGTCCTCGACTTCGCCGCCTGAACGGCCGCCCGGACCCCGGTCAGATGCCCGGCAGCCGGCCGTTGCGGAACAGGTCGACGAAGAGCTGGTGATCCTGCCGGGCACGTACGCCGTACGTGTGGGCGAAGTCGACAAGGTGCCCGACGAAGCCGGCGGTGTCCGCGTCGACGGCGGCCACGATGGCCTCCTCGGTCGAATAGTCGACCAGGTCGTGGCTGGACTCGTCGTCGGCCACCGAGTGCATCCGGGCGACCGCCCGCCCCAGATCGGCGAGCACCCCGGCCAGGTCCTCCGGCTCGTTGACGTCCGCCCAGTCGAGGTCTGCCGCGTACGGGGACACCTCGGCGACGAGTTGGCCGACGCCGTCGAGTTCGGTGAAACCCACCCACGGGTCGGCGTGTGCCTGCAGGGCCCGTTGGGACTCGGCGGTGCGGTGTCCCTGGTGCCGGAAGTAGCCGCGAACCCGTTCGTCGTCGATGTACCGCGCCACCGCCGGCACCTGAGCCTGCTTCATGTAGATCAGGACGTCGTTCTCCAGCGCCTGGGTGTGCCCCTCCAGCAGGAGGTTGTACGACGGCAGTCCGGCCGAGCCGATGCCCACGCCCTTGCGCAGCACCACGTCCTTGATCTGTGTGGCGAGCGGCCGGGCCTCGGCCGTGGCGGCCGGCAGCGTCTCCAGGTACGCCTCGAACGCCGCGCACACCCGCGCCCGCACCTCACCGTCGATCTCGTACACCCCGTCGCCGAGGGAGAAGCGCCGCTCGTAGTTGTCGATTGTGGTCTGCCCGCGCAGCAGGTCGACCCGGGTGTTCAGGCGGGCCTGCTGGAGCACCCGGCGCAGCACCCCGTCGGCGTTGTCCAGGGTGATCGAGCCGATGGCGTCGTCCCCACCGGCGGCGATGGCCCGCAGTTCGACCAGGTACGCGTTGGCGAAGCAGGTGACCAGGTCGCTGATGACCCGGTCGGAGAGCGCCTTGGTGTAGCCGATCAACGCCACGCTGGCGACGAACCGCCGCAGGTCCCAGGTGAACGGCCCGACGTACGCCTCGTCGAAGTCGTTGACGTTGAAGACGAGCTGGCCGGAGCCGTTCATGTAGGTGCCGAAGTTCTCCGCGTGCAGGTCGCCGTGGATCCACACCCGGCTGGTCTGCGCGTCCAGGAAACGGTCGTCGGCGAAGTCGCCACGCTGGTCGGCGTAGAAGAGGCTGGCACTGCCCCGGTAGAAGGCGAACGGCGAGGCGGCCATCTTGCGGAACTTGCGCCGGAAGGCGGCCGGGTCGAGCGCCATCAGGGTGCCGAACTCCTCGGTCAGCACCTCGATGATGAAGGCGGAACGCTCCTCCGCGACGTCGGTCATGATCCGTACGCTAGCGAAGCCTCACCACCCTGGCGGCCAACCGAGCGAACGGTCTCCGCCGACGACCGGACCACCGCCCGGACACGGCCGGACACCCGGGTCAGGTGTTCGGTGGGCGTACCGGCGGCGCGGTCAGGGAGGCGACCGAGCGGGTCGGCGCGCCGTCGCGGGGTGGGGCGTCGACGGGCGCGGCGAGCGGGTCGGTGCGGGGCACCCCGCCGATGCCGGACTGCTCGGCGGCGATCTTCTCCTGCAGGCGGAGGATGCCGTGCAGCAGCGCCTCCGGCCGAGGCGGGCAGCCGGGCACGTAGACGTCGACCGGGATGAGCTGGTCGACACCCTTGGTCACCGAGTACGAGTCCCAGTACGGACCACCGCAGTTGGAGCAGGCACCGAACGAGATCACGTATTTCGGCTCGGGCATCTGGTCGTAGAGCCGCTTGATCGCCGGGGCCATCTTGTCGGTGACGGTGCCGGAGACCACCATCAGGTCGGCCTGCCGGGGCCCGTGCGCGAACGGGATCACGCCGAGTCGCATGAAGTCGTGCCGGGACATGCTTGTCGCGATGAACTCGATGGCGCAGCAGGCCAGGCCGAAGTTGAAGACCCAGAGCGAGTAGCGCCGACCCCAGTTGAGCACGAACCGGATCGGCTCACCGAGCACCGCAGGCAGCTGCACGACCGCTCCCCCTCCCGTCCCCGACAGTCAACCACAGCGTCTGATGCCGGAAACCCGGGCCGGCGGGGGATCGCGCGCTCTGCACCTCGGGGCGACATCGGCCCGCCTGTCTCCGACCGGACAGTGGATGTCAGCCATGGCGCGACAACCCGCGCAACCCGAGCTGACATCTGGGCGTGTGATCGATGTGACCGCGCCGGCGGCATGCTCACGGGGAGGACCAGATGACGGTGACCAGGGAGCCGCAGCTCGACGATCCGCCGCCGGAGGGGGCAGCGAGGCACCCGGACGGACCGACGACGGTCGACTTCGATGGTCTTTACCACGCACATTTCCGATCGCTGACCATCCAGCTCACTGCCTACTGCGGTGATCTGGCCCAAGCACAGGACATGGTGCAGGAGGCGTTCTGCCGGGCGTTCGCGCGCTGGTCCCGGGTGTCGCGGTACGAGGACCCGGTGGCGTGGGTCCGCCGGGTGGCGTGGAACCTGACCACGAGCCGCTGGCGGCGGACGCGGACGGCTCAGGCATGGCTGCACCGGCAGCGTGAGGAATACGTGCCGGGGCCGGGACCGGATCGCGTCGCATTGACCGCGGCGCTGGCCGGCCTACCCGCCAACCAGCGCCGCGCGGTGGTGCTGCACTACCTGGCCGATCTCAGCGTCGCGCAGATCGCGGTTCAGGAGGATGTACCGGAGGGCACCGTCAAGTCCTGGCTGCACCGAGGGCGGGCCGCGCTGGCTGCGCAACTCACCCCCACGAATGAGGTGAACCACCATGACTGAGCCCGACGACATCATGGTCGGCGGCGAGTTCGCCAAGTTCCGCGCGGCGTACGCCCCGGTGGTGCATCCGGCCGGGACGGCCGCGGTTCGGCGGACCGTCCGCCGACGCCGCCAGCGGACAGTGGTGGTCACTGCGACGGCCGTGATACTTGCCGTGGCGATTCCGGTGGGCGCGAACGCCGCCCTGGACTGGCGGCCCGACCCGTCTCCGGCTCCCGCCCAGACCATCGCCCCGAGCCCGTCCGAGAGCACGTCGCCGCCGGCAACGACACCGACGTCGTCGGCGTCGCCGAGCACGGTCAGCCCGAGCCGGGCCGTGCCGGACGGGCGGATCAGCCGGTCCGAACTCCTGGGCGCTCAAGTCGACCTACCGGCGTGGGCGCCTGGCTCGACCTGCACGGCGGGGCCGACCCGGATCGCCACCGAGCACCTGGACGAGGACGACGTGCTGTTGGACGGCCTCGTCCACGGCGACGTGGACGGCGACGGCGCGGTCGAGACGGTCGCCCTGCTCCGCTGCCAACTCTTCCAGCAGGGCCCGTCCCAGGTGGTGGCGCTCGACCGGGATGCCCACGGCCGGATCGTCGTCCTCGGCCAGGTAGCCCGATCTGCCAAGACGGCCCCCCAGTGGTTGCTGGACACGCAGGTCACCGACCGGGGCACGGTCCGGGTGGAGATGGCCGACCGCGCGCCCACTCCTGATTGGTCGCTGGACTGGTCGCAGCGCCAGTGGCGCGACTACCGGTGGTCCGGAACGCGCTTCACCCAGGTGGACGGGCCGACCTCGTTCGGCCCGAACCCGCACCTGGTCGATCTGACGGTCACCGCCGGCAACGCGACGTGGAGCGCGCCGGACGCGGACGGCGCGCGTACCGGGACGATCGCCGTAACAGTGCGGAACCTCAGCGCGGTCCCGGCCGGCCTGGTCAAACTGCACCTGCGCATGCAGGTGGGCACGGTCGCGGACGGTGGCGACTGGTCGACCTGCCGGGACGGGGCACCGCCGAAGGGACCGATCATCTGCCGGTTCGGCCCGCTGGGCCCCGGCGCGGAACGGACCTTCCGGTTCGGGCTTCGTAACACGAACCACGCCAGCGGCACCGGCATCGCCGAGGTGACGCCGGTCGGCAGCGACGCCGACCCGCTCATGGACCCGAACCAGGACAACGACGAGGATCGCTACGCGTACGGCTGCATCGCTGTCGGGCTTCCGGCAGAAGAGTCCGCAACCGGATCGACGCCCGTCGCGTGCCACTGATGACACCGCGCGGACGAGCCGCGCGGTGACGGGGACCACGGGAGGACCTTCCAGATGAGGACACGTACCGGACGTCGGCTGGCCGGCATCCTGCTCGGCACCGGCGCGATGTTGCTGCCGCTCGCCGCACCGGCCACCGCCGCGCCCAACACCGGCAGCCCCACCGCCGACATCTCGGTGGGTCGGCTGGTGCTCGAACCGACCGGCCGCGGCTACCACGGCAGCCTGCCGGTCACGGTGACCAACAACGGCCCGGACGCCACCTACTTCAGCGTCCATGTCGTCGAGCCGGTCGCCGGTTCGCTGGGCAGGCTCGACCCGGAGGAGGCGTGCGGCTTCGGCGCGCCGAAGGACAACCGGCGGACGGCCACCTGCTCGGTGCCCGGCGGCGACATCGAGCCGGGCGAGAGCCGGTCGTTCTCGATCACCTTCGACGTCCTCACCCCGACCCGGGACGTCGCGATGATCGCGAAGGGCGGGCGCATCTCGGTAAACGTCGGCGACGGCCGGGACGAGGTCGCCGACCGGGCCAGCTTCGCCGCCCGCTTCCGCTCCACCTCGGGCTCGCTGCGCCACCCGGTGCCCTACGTCCAGGACACCCAGGCCCGCGCCGACATCACCACGGCCGGGTCGGTGACGCTGACCCGACAGGCCGACGGCAGCTACCAGGGCCGGCTGCCGGTGACCGTGGGGTGGGCCGGCGACACCGCGCACGAGTACCTGTTCGCCGAGGCGACCGGCCTGCCGGCGGGCGTGGTGATCTGGGGCACCGACCCGCAGGACGCGCCGAGCTCCTTCACCAACTTCGTCGTGCCGGGCGACCGCTTCATGACCGGCGAGAAGCGGAGCTTCGACGTCCTGCTGCGCGCCGGGCCGGAGACCGTCCCGGGCGACCTCGGCAACGTCTCGTTGCAGCTCAGCACCCAGTGGTACGGCAACTCCGTGGCCGACGCCGACCCAACCGACAACACCGCCTCGTTCACCGTCCGGGTGACCGACGCGGCCTGACCGCACCCTCGTCCGGCCGGTGCCCACGGGCACCGGCCGAACGTCGTCGGTCACCAGACCGGGCGCTGGAGCAGCCCGACGAACTCCACCAGCAGCCGCTCCCGCACCGCCGCCGGGGCGGCGTCGAGCAGCGTGTTGACCACCGCCATCCGGTCCGGAGCACCAGCGCCACCGCCCAGGCCGAGCCCTTCGGCCAGCCCCGCCACCAGCTCCGGCGTGAGCGCCTCCGGGGTGAGGCTGCCGGCCATCGCCAGCAGGTCGGACGGCAGCTCGACCGGCCCGGCGGCGCGGGCCGCGGCGACCGCGTCGGCCAGCGCCGGACCGAACTCGACCACCCGCGCCGCCACCGCGGCAGTCACCGTGAGGTGCACGCTGGCCGGCAGGTCGGCGTACCGGAGCTGTGGTTGAGTGTGCCAACCCCGCGCGGTCAGCTCGTCCACCAGCAGGAAAAGGTCGAGCGTGGGATCGTCGGCGGTGAAACAGACCACTGTCGACTCCGGCTCGGCGACCAGCCGCAGCCCGTCGGTGTCGCGTACCGCGTCGGCGAGCGTACGCACCGCCGCCCAGGTTCGGCGGGTCAGCTCCAGGTAGCCGTCGTCGCCGAGGTGCCGCAGGGTGGCGTACGCGGCGGCGATCGGCCCGCCGGAGCGGGTGGAGGAGATCACCGGGTTGATCATCGTGTAGCCGGGCCAGTCGGCGTACGCGAAGTACTGTGGGGCGCGCAGTTGCGGATCGCGGTGCAGCAGCACCGACACGCCCTTCGGCGCGTACGCGTACTTGTGCAGGTCCACCGAGATCGAGGTGACACCGGGCACGGCGAGGTCGAACGGGGGCACCGGCGCGCCGAGGCGCCGCAGGTACGGCAGGGTCCAGCCACCGAAGCAGGCGTCCACGTGACAGCGGACCCCGGCGGCGGCGGCCACCTCGGCGATCTGCTCGACCGGGTCCACGACGCCGTGCGCGTACGAGGGTGCGGAGCAGGCCACAAGCACCGTCTCCGGTCGGATGGCGGCGGCCACATCGGCGGCTGCCGGCCGCAGGGTGGTCGGGTCGACAGGCACCGTGTCGAGCGCCATCCGCAGGTAGTGGGCCGCCTTGGCGAACGCGGCATGGGCGCTGGCCGGTACCACGATCCGGGGTGCCGCGATGTCCGGCCGGGCGTCCCGGGCGGTCTTGACGGCCAGGATGAGCGACTCGGTGCCGCCGCTTGTGACGCTGCCGACGACGTCCGGCGCGCTCGTGCCCGGCCCGCCGCCGAGCAGCCGCGCCGCCGCCGCGACAAGCATGTTCTCCATGGCGAGCAGGGACGGGAAGGCGGTCGGGTCGAGCCCGTTGACGTGGGCGCTCTCCGCGTACGCGGCGGCGGCGAGCGCGTCCAGCCCGGGCACCGCCGGGTCGTAGACGTACGCGAACAGCCGCCCGCCGTGGGTCGGCCGGTCCATCGCCCGCAGCTCGCGGATCTCCGCCAGCACCTGCTCCGCCGGCACGCCCTCGTTCGGCAGCGCGGCCCTGCTCTCGTCGATCATGGAGTTGTGGTGCCCTTTCCGTGGTCTGCTGCGGATTTTGTTCCTGCGACAACTGCATGATCGGTGGCCGGGGGCGGGGTGGAGGTGGAGAGGCGGGCGGGGGTGAGGTCGTAGGGGCGGAGCAGGAGGGTGGCCAGGCCGATCAGGAGGGCGGGAAGGACCGTGAAGCCGAGCAAGACGCCGAGGCGGGCGGTGTCGGACTGGGTGGCGGCGGTGCCGGTGCTGGAGGAGACGTAGCCGGTGAGGGCGAGCACCAGCCCGTAGATGCCGGGGCCGAGGGCCAGTCCGAAGGTCTCGCCGGCCGTCCACACTCCGGTGAAGACGCCGGCCTGTCGACGCCCGGTACGCGCGGTGTCGTAGGCGATGCAGTCCGGGAGCATGGCCAGCGCGAACACCTGCTGCCCGGCGTACCCGACGCCGAGCATCGCGACGAGCAGGTAGACCACGGCGGCCGGCAGGACCGGTGCGGCGACCAACGCCAGCCCTCCAGCCGACAGGATCAACGACGCCGCCACCAGGGCGGCGAGCTTGCCCACCCGGGCACCCACCCGGGACCAGAGCGGCATCACCACGAGCGCCGGCCCGACGAAGCAGGCGAACAGCACTGTCGGACCTGTCGCCGAGTCCCGCAGCACGTGGTCGGCGAAGTACTGGACTCCGGCGAGGATGGTGGCCACTCCGGCGGACTGCACCACGAAGCAGAGCAGCAGTGCCCGGAAGGGTCGGTTGCGGGCCGCGACGGTGAGTTGGGCGCGCAGGCTCGGCTCGCTCTCGCCGACCGCGCCCTGCGGGGCGGACCGGGTGCCGAGGAAAGCACCGACCGCGCCGAGCGCGATCAGGGCGGCCACGAAGACACCCATCCACCGGTGCCCGGGGACTCCTCCGCCGGCCGCGTCGCGCACCAGCGGGGCCACCGCACCGGCGACCAGGATGGCCAGTGCCAGCACCGCGATCCGCCAGGTCATCATCCGGGTACGTTCGGCGTAGTCGCTTGTCAGCTCGGCCGGCATCGCCACGTACGGCACCTGGAAGAAGGCGAACGCCGTAGCGGTGGCCAGGAAGGCGACGGCGACGTACGCCCCGGACGCCGGACCGGCACCGAACGGCGCGGCGAAGATGGCCCCGAAGAGTACGGCCAGCGCCAGCCCAGCGAAGAGCAGGTACGGGCGGCGGGCACCCCACCGCGACCGGGTGCGGTCGGAGATCCGCCCGGCGACCGGGTTGACAAGCACGTCCCATGCCTTCGGCAGCAGCACCAGCAGGGCGGCCACGCCGGCGGCCACACCTAGTGTGTCGGTGAGATACGGCAACAGCAGCAGGCCCGGCACGGTGCCGAAGGCCCCCGTCGCCAGCGAGCCGAGCGCGTAGCCGGCATGCACACCGCGCGGCAGCGCGCCGGCGGCGGCATCCGGGGGCGTGCCCGACGGGACGGCGGCGGTGGTGGTGGCTGCCGGGCCGGAGGCGGGCGCGGGCAGGCCGGGTGCGGGCGGTGGGCCGGAGCCACCCGGCGGCGCGGTCATGGGGCCGAATATTACTCACGTTATGGCAGAGGTCACATCCCCTGCCCGGGCGACCACGCGGCCGACCGCATGTCCACTCCGGTACCGCGCAACGGTGTCCCCTCGGCGAGCCAACGCGCCCGTGCCTCGCGGGCCAACCGGGGTGGCAGCCCACCGGCCGCGTTCACCACCCGGTGCCACGGCGCCCCACCGCCGTGGCGCGCCATGATCGCCCCGACCAACCGTGCCGACGCCCGTCCGGAGCGCTCGGCCAACGCGTCGGCCAACGCCCCGTACGACATCACCCGGCCGGGCGGGATCCGGTCGACAAGTTCCAGCACCGCCTCGACGTACTCGTCAGGTGTCACAAGCGGCCAGACTATGGGAACGGCGGCGGGCCTCGCCGCGACGACAGCGCAGAATGGGCGGGTGCGCGACGCAGTCACGGCGGCCCGGCGGGTCGTTGTCAAGATCGGGTCCTCCTCGTTGACCACCCCCGACGGCGGGCTGGACGACGGGCGGGTCGACGCGCTTGTCGACGCCCTCGGCCGGCGTGGTGCCGACGGCCGCGAGGTGGTGCTGGTCTCCTCCGGCGCGATCGCCGCCGGCCTCGCCCCACTCGGCCTGCCCCGGCGACCGCGTGACCTGGCCACCCAGCAGGCCGCCGCGAGCGTCGGCCAGGGCCTGCTGATCGGGCGGTACGCGGCTGCCTTCGCCCGGCACGGCCGCACCGTCGGCCAGGTACTGCTCACCGTCGACGACGTGACCCGGCGGGCCCACTACCGCAACGCGTACCGCACCCTGCGCAAGCTGCTCGACCTGCGGGCGGTGCCGATCGTCAACGAGAACGACACGGTCGCCACCGAGGAGATCCGGTTCGGCGACAACGACCGGCTGGCCGCCTTGGTCGCCGCGCTCGTCGACGCCGACCTGCTGGTGCTCCTCTCCGACGTCGACGCGCTCTGGACCGGCGACCCGACCCGACCCAACTCCCGCCGCATCGCCGAGGTACGCGACGAGACGGACCTGGCCGGTGTCGAGATCGGCGGCACCGGCCGCGCCGGGGTCGGCACCGGCGGCATGGTGACGAAGGTCGAGGCGGCCCGGATCGCCACCGGCTTCGGCATCCCGGTGGTGCTCACCTCCGCCGGCCAGGCGGCTGCCGCGCTGGCTGGGGAGCCGGTCGGCACCTTCTTCCACCCGAGCCTCCGACGCCCCGCCGCCCGGCTGTTCTGGCTCGCCCACGCCACCGCCCCCAGGGGCCGGCTGCACCTCGACCCCGGGGCGGTCGCTGCCGTGGTGGGCCGACGGAAGTCCCTGCTACCGGCCGGGATCACCGCCGTCGACGGGGCGTTCACCGCAGGCGACCCGGTCGACCTCGTCGACACCTCGGGCGCACCGGTGGCCCGAGGACTCGTGAACTACGACGCGATCGAGCTGCCCGGCCTGCTCGGGCGCTCCACCGCCGACCTTGCCGCGGCGCTCGGCCCGGCGTACGAACGAGAGGTCGTCCACCGCGACGACCTGGTGCTGCTGTGAACTGCCCCGAACCGGGCCGACATCTGAGGAGTGGGACATGAGCGTGAGCGAGCAGGCCCGTCGGGCGCGAACGGCGGCGGAGACGCTTGCCGTCGCGACGCGTACCGCCAAGGACGCCGCGCTGCACGCGATGGCCGACGCGCTCGTGGCGCGTACGCCGGAGATCCTGGCCGCGAACGGCGCGGACCTGGCGGCCGGACGCGACGCCGGGCTGAGCGCGGCCGTGCTGGACCGGCTCGCCCTCGACGAGGGGCGGATGGCCGGCATCGCCGACGCGCTGCGCCAGATGGCCGCGTTGCCCGACCCGGTGGGCGAGGTGGTCCGCGGCTCGACCCTGCCCAACGGGCTGGAGCTGCGGCAGATCCGGGTGCCGTTCGGCGTGGTCGGCGTCATCTACGAGGGTCGGCCAAACGTGACAGTGGACGCCGCCGGGATCTGCCTGAAGGCCGGCAACGCGGCGCTGCTGCGCGGTTCCTCCTCGGCCGCGCACTCCAATGCCGCCCTGGTCGCGGTGCTGCGGGACGCACTCGGCGAGGCCGGTCTGCCGGCAGACGCGGTGCAGCTTGTCGACGCCAGCACCCGCGACTCGGTCAAGGAGCTGATGCGGGCCCGGGGGTTTGTCGACGTGCTGATCCCGCGCGGCGGCGCGTCGCTGATCCGCACCGTGGTCGAGGAGTCGACGGTGCCGGTGATCGAGACCGGGGTGGGCAACTGCCACGTCTACGTGGACGCCGCCGCCGACGTGTCAATGGCGGTCGCGATCACCCTGAACGCGAAGACGCAACGCCTGTCCACCTGCAACACCGCCGAGTCGCTGCTGGTGCACGCCGACATCGCGGACGCTTTCCTGCCTGCTGCGCTTGCCGCGTTCGCCGAGGCCGGGGTGACAGTGCACGGCGACGCGCGGGTCGCGGCGTACTCCGACGCCGTGGTCCCGGCCACCGACGAGGACTTCGGCACCGAGTACCTCGCCGCGGACATCTCCGCCGCCGTCGTCGACTCACTCGACGCGGCGGTCACGCACATCCGGCGGTACGGCAGCGGCCACACCGAGGCGATCGTCACCGACTCGCAGTCGGCCGCCCGGGAGTTCGTGGCCCGGGTCGACTCGGCGGCCGTGATGGTCAACGCCTCCACCCGGTTCACCGACGGCGGCGAGTTCGGCTTCGGTGCCGAGATCGGCATCTCCACCCAGAAGCTGCACGCCCGCGGCCCCATGGGCCTCCCCGAACTGACAAGCACCAAGTACGTAGTGACCGGCACCGGCCACCTCCGCCCCTAACCCACCCCCACCCGCGCCGCCCGGGCCGCCCTCCGCGATCTTGCACTTCCGGTCGCCGATACGGACCTATTGCCCCACTTTGCAGAGGCAGTAACTGCAAGATCGCGGAGGACGGGGGCGAGGGCGGGAGGGCGGGGGCGGGGCGGGGGATTAGCGGAAGGCGCGGATGACGGAGAGGGTGGCGTGTACGTCGAACTGGTGGCCGTCGTCGCTGCTCCAGCCGCCGTCGCTGCGCTGTGTCTCGGTGAGCCGGCGTCGGGCGGCGACGAGCGTCCACTCCTGATGGTCGACGCCCACCCGGCGCAGCGTCACGGCGAGCCAGGCGGCGTCGGCCGCCGACGCCTGCGGTAGCCGCTCCGCCAGCACCGCCTTGATCTGCGCCGACTCGTAGAACATCTGCTGCCGGTGCAGGACGGCCGCGCTGAGCCAACCGGCGGCCAGGAAGGACGGCCAACTACCGTCCGGGCGCAGTTGGGCGGCGAGCGCCTGGCTGGCGGCGTACACCACCCCGGCGTACGCCCCGCCGACCCGGTGATCCAACGGCCCGGCGGCCCGCGCGTCCAGCCCGGCCACGGTGAGCCAGAAGGCCGCGTTGGCGGTCAGGTACAGCCGGGCCTCCGGGTCGCCCGGACGCGCCCACTCCGGTGCGGAGTCCGCGAGGGCCTGGTCCTCCTCCCAGCAGCCGTCACGCTGCTGACCGGCGGCAAGCCAGTCCAGCGCTCGTCGGGCGCTCGGGCGGCTCAGCGCCCCCAGGTCGTCAAGTTCGGCGAGGCGGAAGCAGGTCGCGTCGACCGAGGCGACCTCCTCGCCCCAGGAGGCCGGCCAGCCGCCGCCGAGCGTCTGCCCGACCTCGGCGCTGTCGAGCACCTCCGGCGGTGGCTGCGTGCCCGTGCGCAACCAGGACAGGCGGGCACGCTCCACCGCGTCCCCGTGAGCCACCACGAACCCGATCGCGGCGTCGATGTCGACCACGGCGGCCACGCTACCGGCGCAAACGCGATCCCGCCTCAGGAGGACGGATAGGTGAGATCCGACCGACGGCAGGGTGGCGGCGAGGGGCCCCTCCCCCATGGACGTGGTGGAGGGGCCCCTCGGCCGCGGATCAGTACGCGGGCAGCGAGGGATCGATCTGCTTGATCCAGGAGAGCACGCCGCCCTGCACGTGCACCGCGTCGCGGAAACCGGCCGCCTTCAACGCGGCAAGCGCCTCCGCGGAGCGGACACCGGACTTGCAGTGCAGCACGATCTGCCGGTCCTGCGGGAGCTTGGACAGCGCGTCACCGGAGAGGATCTCCCCCTTGGGGATCAGGGTGGCCCCGGGGATCCGGACGATCTCGTACTCGGCCGGCTCCCGGACGTCGACGAGGAAGATGTCCTTGCCGGCGTCCTGCCACTCCTTCAGCTCGGACGCGGTGATCGTCGCGTCGACCACCGCCTCCTGGGCTTCCACCGACACCGCACCGCAGAAGTCCTCGTAGTCCTCCATCAGATCGGTGAGGGTCGGGTTCTCGCCGCAGAGCACGCAGTTCGGGTCCTTGCGGACCTTGATCTTGCGGTAGCTCATCTCCAAGGCGTCGTAGACCATCAACCGGCCGACAAGCGGCTCGCCGATGCCGGCGAGCAGCTTGATCGCCTCGTTGACCTGGATCGAGCCGATCGAGGCGCAGAGCACACCGAGGACGCCGCCCTCGGCGCAGGAGGGGACCATGCCCGGCGGCGGGGGCTCCGGGTAGAGGCAGCGGTAGCAGGGGCCGTGCTCGGCCCAGAACACCGAAGCCTGGCCGTCGAACCGGTAGATCGACCCCCAGACGTACGGCTTGCCGAGCAGCACCGCCGCGTCGTTGACCATGTACCGGGTGGCGAAGTTGTCGGTGCCGTCGACGATCAGGTCGTACTCGGCGAAGATCTCGCGGACGTTGTCCCGGTCCAGCGCGGTGTTGTGGATCTCGACGTTCACCAGCGGGTTGATCTCGCGGATGCTCGCCGCGGCCGACTCGGCCTTGGACCGGCCGATGTCGGAGACGCCGTGGATGATCTGGCGCTGGAGGTTGGACTCGTCGACGGTGTCGAAGTCGATGATCCCCAGGGTGCCGACCCCCGCCGCGGCCAGGTACATCAGGGCGGGAGAGCCGAGACCACCGGCGCCGACACACAGCACCCGGGCGTTCTTCAGCCGCTTCTGCCCGGTGACCCCGACGTCGGGGATGATCAGGTGGCGCGAGTAGCGGCGGATCTCGTCAACGGTCAGCTCGGCGGCGGGTTCGACGAGCGGGGGCAGCGACACGGTGGACTCCCCGGGATCGATGTGGTGGACAACCGGGCCATTGTCGCTCGCCGACGTGCCCATCGACCATGAGCAGCGACACGTCGCCCGTTATGCGGGAGCGGGAATACCCGACGGGCCGGTAACGCTGGCCGCCGCGATCAGCCGATCAGCTCACCGGCGTGCCGACGCCCGTCGAGAATCGGCCAGGCGTTCGGCAGGCAGCCGTCCAGGCCGTACGTCTGCTGCTGCATGACCGGTGCCGGGGCCCCCGGCACCGGACACGCCTCGTGCCCCTCCCCGAACTCGTGCCCGACCTCATGGTTGATCACGTACGCCCGGTAGACCTCCAGCGGTGCGCCGTAGTCCGGCACCGCCTCCAGCCAGCGGGCCAGGTTGATGATCACCTGCCCGGGCAGCCGGCACGAGGTGTAGCCCTCCGTGCTCAGTCCTCCCTCGGCACACATCGCCTCCGAGGTACGCGGGGTGGCCAGGTAGACGGTGAAGTCCGCCGGTTCCGCCTCGGCGACCCGCTGCACGCGCAGTTGGCCCGTGCCGATCCAGCTGCGCGGATCGGCCAGCACCACGTCCACTTCGGCGGCGAAGGCGGCCGGATCCTGGCCGGCGCCCTCTTCCACGGCGACCCGGTAGCGGGCCACCGGACCGGCCTCGCCCTGCACGGGCGACTCGTCACCGGCCACCGTGAAGCTGCCGGCGCCCACCCACGGGTACCGGGCCGGCCCGGCCCGCTCGTCGCCGCCCGCCCCGTACGCGATCCGGTCGCCGAAGCCCTGCTCCGGCTCGGCCACCCGCTGACCGGCCCGCCCCAGCAGCACCGCTGCGGTGGCGGCCAGCACCAGCACCATGCCCAGGGTCACGGCCGTCCGGTGCGGTACTACAGGTCGGGGGTGACGAACTCCGGGCCCAGGTGGATCTTCCGGGCGATCAAAACCGCGCCAAAGGGGTGAAGAGGGCATGACGCCATGGTCGCACTCTATTCCGGCACATCACCGCATTTTTGTCGGCCGGCTGTCGCTCAGAGTGGCGGACCCGCGTACCGCCGGCCGTCCAGGTACGGCCACGGATTGGCGACGCACCCCTTGAGGAAGAGGGTCTGCTGCATCATCACGGGCGCCGGCTCGCCACGCCCCGGGCATCGCTCGTGCCGGTTACCCAACTCGTGGCCGACCTCATGATTGATCACGTACGTCCGGTAGAGCGACAGCGGCACGTCCGCCTCGACGAAGTGCGGCACCGACAGCCGCCACCGGTCCAGGTTGATGATCACCTTTCCGGGCGCACGGCAGGAGGTGTACGGCCTGCCACCGACCCGGATGTCCACACCCCCGGCAGCACACATCCGGCCCGCCGTACCGGCCGTGGCCAGGTAGACGGTGAAGTCGTGACGAGCGGTGCCGTCGACCTGCCGCAACCGCAGCCGCCCGCTGTCCACCCAACTGCCCGGACCGGCCAGCGCCGTCCGCACCGCCAGGGCGAACTCGCCCGCGTCCACGCCGGAGCCCGACTCCACAGCCACCCGGTACCGCCGGACACCGCCCGCGGTGCCCAGCACCGGGCCGGTTCCGTCGTCGTAGCCGAACCGACCCGGGCCGCGCGACGGAATCGAACCCGGCTCCTGCAGGACCGGCACCTCGGGCGACGGGGACACGGCCACCGGCGACGACGTCGGCGACTCCACTGGTGTCGGGGACGGCGGCGTCACGGCCGGCGCTGAGGCCACCCGGGCGACCTCCTCGGCCGCCCCCGAGCCCATACCGGCGCCACCGGCCACCATCGCCACCGCAGCGCCAACGGCGGCCACCAGCACCGCCACCCGGATCAGCCCACCCGGCCCGGACCGCCGTCGCCGCCCCCGGCCACCGGCCGGCCCGGTCCGGTCCGCCGCCCGATCGTGGTCGGCGCCCCTCCGTCGGCTGGCGTGACGGCCAGCGGAGCGCGCCGATCGACGACGGTTACCAGGGCTGTGCACCCGGTCATCCTGCCAGGTCCGCCCGGCGGGCGGGTTCCCCCGTCTCGGCGAGCAGCCCCAGCACGGCCCGGGCCACCAGACGCGGCACCTCCAGTTGGGCCACGTGACCGACACCATTGATCATCAAAAGTCGGCTGTCCGGGATCACCCGGGCGGTCTGCGGCGCCACCCGCACGTCGACCAGCCGGTCCTGCCGTCCCCCGATGACAAGCGACGGGGCACGGACCGTACCCGCCATCCGCCACAGCGACCCCGACCCCGGCAGGTACGACCGCACGAAGCTGGACACCAGACCCCGGAAGGTACGCACATAAGCCGCCGCGTAGTGCTCCGCCTCGTAGCGGACCCGGATCTCCTCAAGCGCCTCGCGTCGTCGCTGGTCGCAGATCCGGCTGAGATCGGCCACGCACGCCTCCATCACCTGCTGGGCCATCACCTCCGGCGTCAGTTGGGCCAGCCGCCAGGCGGCCACCCGTTCGCTGCGGGGGATCGCCAGCAGCGGCAGCATCCGCCCCTGCAACGACCGGCGGAAGTCCAGGAACGGCAGGGCCGGCGAGACCAGGGTCAGCGTCCGGACCAGATCCGGCCGGAGCGCGGCCACCCGCACCGAGATCGCGCCGCCGAGCGAGTTGCCGAACAGGTGCACCGGCCCACGATCGGAGTACTCGATCCAGCGGATCACCCGCTCCGCGAAGACCGGCACGGTGTACCGCCGGCCCGGCTCGCTCCGACCGAAGCCGGGCAGGTCGATCGCCTGACCGTCCAGCCGGTCGGCGAGCAGCCCCGCCAGGTCGGTCCAGTTCTGCGACGAGCCGCCCAGGCCGTGCACGTACAGCGCCGGCTCGGCGTCCGGGCTGGTGGCCGGCGTTTGCCGGACGTAGGTGACAGCCCCGTCGAGTCGTACCTCGCGCCCCGGCCAGGGCGGTGGGACCGAGTGGGCGGGCAACAGCCGTTCGGGCCAGAGGGTGGCAGGCTTCACCGTTCCAGTCTGCCTGGAACGGTTCACGCCAGCAGCGCCTCCAGTCGACGGTTGACCGCGGCCAGGGTCGCCCGCACCACCGCCTGTCGTGGATCGCCGGCCACCAGGGCGGAACCGGCCAACTGTTCGACCCACCCGTCGCAGACCAGCAGCACCACGACGGTGGCCACCTCACAGTTGCCGAAGGGCACCACCGCCGCGTGCTCCACGAAGCATCGTCCACGTTCCGCCGTGGGGACGGCGGCGTAGAGCAGCTCGTCGATGGCGGCCGCCGCCGCGACGCCACACAGTCGCAGCACGAACCCGTCCACCGCTGGCCCGGTGGCGTGCCCGGACGCGTTCTGGTCGCCCGCGACCAGCCGGACCTCAACGGTGGCGTCGAGCCCGAACGTGCTCACCTGGACGTGGTCGAGGACCACCCGGGGGCCCGGCACGCCGCCGGTGTCCAGCGGTCGCGACGGCGCGGACTCGGTGGTGGTGAGTTGCCCGCCGGAATAGGAGGCGCCCAACGTCACCGGACTGCCCGACGCACCCGACTCGTCCACGACCGCCCGACCCCGGTTCGGCGTCGGTGACTGCCGGCGTCGCCGGATGGTCTCCGGCACCGTCTCCGGCCGGCTCGGGGAAGTCTCCGTCCGGGTGCCGCCGGGGCGGGCGGACGGACGCCGTGGCTCGGCCACCGGACGGGTCTCCGTCGCCTCGCTCCGACCCTCCGGGGAGCGGCGACGCACCGGCCCGGCGGGGACGCCGGGCAGGCCGCGCGGTGCCGCCGCCAACCCCATCCGTTCCTGCAACAGGCGGGCGACCTGCCGGCTCACCTCGGCCGGGTCGGCCCCGTCAGCAAGGTCGAGGCGCAGGCTGTGAGCCCCAGCGGGGGTACGCCGCAGGGCAGCGTCGCGGACGCCCTCGACGCCTCGGACAGCCGCGAGGATGGCGTTGACGTCGAAGCCCTCCGGCCGGTCCCGCAGCGGGGCCGGCTCGTCCTCACGGCGCAGATGGGTGGCGATCCGGGCGAGTTCCGGGGTTTCGGCGGGTGGCTCCACAGCTGGCGGCTCCGGCACGACGGGCACGTCCGGTTCGGCGGGGACGCGCTGCGGCAACACCGCCGTGGTGCTGTCCCGCGGACGGTCACCGGCCGGCTCGGTCGGCGGGACCGGATCCGGCGCGGAGCGGCGTGCCGCGTAGGGGGCTGCACCCGTCGGGACGGGCGCAGAGGGAGTGCGGTCACGGCGGCCGGGCTCACCTGTGACCTGGTCGGTCGGGGCCGCCCCGGCGGTCGGACCCGGCGGGGCGGTCGGGGCCGGCGGGGCGGGAGCCGAGGCGGGCGCGGATGTCGGCTCGTCTGGAACCGGCCGCAACCGGAACGGTCGATACCCGGGCGGGTCGGCGGCCGACCGGGCCTCGGTGACCTGTGGCGTCGGGCCGGGCTCGGGTGTCTCCGGCCGGCCCGGCGGGTCAGGAGGAGCGCTTGTGGTGAGGGGGGCCGGCCGGCTGCTGGCCGGTGGCGCGCTCGTCGGGTCGACGGCACCGGACGGCGCGCCGGCCGGTGGAGAACTGGCCGGACGCAGCGCCCACGGCAGGCGCTCGTCTGTCGGTTGGCCGCCGGACCGGTTCCCCCACGGCGGAGGCTCCTCGTGTCGCGTACCCCAGGGCAGGCCCTCGCTCGCCGGTGCGCCACTGACCGGCGGCAACGCCCACGACGGACGCTCCTCGGTCGGCGGCACCTCGGCGGCGCGTGCCCAGGACGGGCGCTCCTCGGCGGGCGGCACCTCGGGCGTACGCGCCCATGACGGACGCGGCTGGACCGGGGCGGCGTCTGTCGGACCGCCGCTGACCGGCGGCAACGCCCAGGACGGACGTTCCTCGGTAGGCGGGAGGTCGGCCGAGCGAGCCCACGAGGGACGCGGCTGGGCCGGTGGTGCGCTCGTCGGATCGACGGCCGTCGGCTGGTCGGTCGGCTCGGACGCGGTGGGTGACTGCCCTTCCGGGGTGGGCTCGCCGTCCCTGCGCGGTTCGTACGGGCGGGGCCGCTCGGCACGTACCGGCTCGTACGGGCGGGTCGGCTCGGCGCGTACCGGTTCGTACGGGCGGCTGGGCTCACTCGCCCAGTTCCGGGCCGGCACCTCGCCGGACCGGCGATCGGCGGGATCACTCTCGTCGCGCGCCCACGGCGGTGCCCAGTCACTGGCCGGGCCGGGCTGTGCCCAACTGGGCCGGTCCGCGTCCGGGCCGTCTCCGGACCATTCCGCGGTCGGCGCGTGCAGACCGGGTGGCATCTCGAAGCCGGAGGCGGCGGTGCCGACCGGCGGCACCTGCATGGCCGGGGGTGACGAGGTCGGTAGACCGGGACCGGAGGTGATCGGCTGCTCACCGGATGGGACCGGGCGGGGCGCCGGTACGACGAGCCGGTCCTTGCCGGGGTCCTGGCCCGGCCCGGGCAGGCCGGGCGGCGCACTGACCGGGGCGTGCCGCCCGGCGGGCGACTGGTCCGCGACGGGGCTGCCGTTCACCTGGTGGCCGTTGACGTGGTTGCCGTTGACCCGGGCGGGCCGCTCGGGCTCCGCCTGCTCACCGACGGGAGCGGGCAGGTCGGCGTGGCGTGACGAGGCGGTGGCCCAACCGGACGGAGACTCGAACCTGGGGCTGGTTGTGCCGGAACCCGGCACCACCTCCGGACCCCACGACCAGTCGGTCGGCGGCGGGGCCCACCCGTTGCCGGAACGGGCCAGGTCATCGCGCTGACCCGTCCCGTCACCGTGCTCTCCCGGGGTGGCGGCACCGGGTTGCCCTGTTTCACTCACCGCGCGCTCCTTGGTCGCCCCCGCTGAGGCTACCGTGTGGCGACAGTGGCGATAAGTTACAGCGGCGGGCCAATTCCGCGAGGGGCTGCGAGGCCCCGACCGGTTCGGGTGAAATGCCGGCCCGTACGACAACCTCGGAGGTTCCCATGACCGCTGTGGGGAACGGCGCCCAGACCGCCGGCCGACCCACGCGCCTGCCCCGTTCGGCGCGCCGTAAGCAGCTACTCGCCGCTGCTCAGGAGGTGTTCGTCGCGCAGGGCTACCATGCTGCGGCCATGGACGACATCGCCGAGCGGGCCGGGGTCTCCAAGCCGGTGCTGTATCAGCACTTCCCCGGCAAGATGGAGCTGTATCTCGCGCTGCTCGACACGCACTGTGACGCGATCGTCGCCAAGGTGCACGACGCCATGGCGAGCACTACCGACAACAAGGAGCGGGTCAGCGCGTCGGTGCGGGCGTACTTCGACTTCGTCGACCACGAGAGCGAAGCCTTCCGGCTGGTCTTCGAGTCGGATCTGCGCAACGAGCCGGCCGTGCGGCAGCGCGTGGAGCGGGTCGAGCAGGGCTGTATCGCGGCGATCACCGACACGATCATCTCCGACACCGGGGTCAGCCGGGCCCGCGCCGAACTGCTCGCTTCGGGCCTGGTGGGCGCGGCCGAGACCGCCGCGCAGTTCTGGTTGGCCGGTGGCCGTCAGGTGCCCAAGGCCGAGGCCGAGGCGCTGGTCGCGGCGCTGTCCTGGCGGGGCATCGCCAGCTTCCCCCTGCAAGGTGAGTCAGCCTGAACTTCGACCTCGTGATCGGATAGCCTTCGCTGGGCGGCCATTCCGCCCGATGGAGGAGGCACAGTGGAGGTCAAGATCGGCGTGCAGTACGCGCCGCGCGAGCTGGTCCTGGAGAGCGCACAGTCGCCGGCCGAGATCGAGCGGATCGTGACCGACGCCGTCGCCAGGGGCGAGGGCACTCTCTCCCTGACCGACGAGAAGGGCCGGCGGATCATCGTGCCGGTCGGCAAGGTCGCCTACGTCGAGATCGCCGAGGCGTCCCCGCGGGCTGTCGGTTTCACCGTCCGCTGACGCAGGGCGAGGGCCGGCGGCGCGACCGGCGGTCCCGCTCAGTTGTTGAGCCCGGCGGCGGCCATCCGCGCGGTGTGCGCGGCGGTCAGCCGCCGGAACAATTCGGCCACGTCCACCTGACCGCTCGCGGCGATCAGCGCGGTGAGCGCACCGTGGTCGGCGGCGGCGACCCGGCCCGCCTGTGAGAGCGCCTCGCCGACCAGACGTCGGGCCCACATCGACAGCCGGCCCGCCACTCTCGGATCGGTCTCGATGGCGAGCCGGATCTCGGTGGCGGCGAACTCCGCGTACCGCGACTCGTGCAGCACGTCGAGGACCAGTTGGCGGTCGGGCTCCCCCAGCGCGACGGCGATCTCCCGGAGAAAGTCGTCGGTGATCGCGTCACCGACGTACGCCTTGGTGACCGCCTCCGCCCAGTCCCGCGGTTCGGTCGAGTCGTGGTACGCCTGCAGTGGTGTGACGTACGCCGCCATCGCGTCGTCGGGCAGCACCCCGAGCACGGTGAGCCGGTCGGCCACCCGCCGATAGTTGGCGATCTCGGCGGCGGCCATCTCACTCAGCGCGGCCCGGCGACGCAGGTCGGGCGCGAGCCGGGCGTCGGCCGCCATCCGGTCGAAAGCGAGCAGTTCACCCAGGGCCACCAGGCCGAGCAGGTCGGTGACGGCGTGGCCGGGTGGGGTGGGGGCGGACACCAGCGCAGGCTACCGTCCGCCGGCAGCGTCGACCGGCCCGCGAGGCCCACCCGGGAACCGTCAAATGTGAGACAGGTCACATGCAAACCTTTGCGTCGGCGCTCGTCGCCTCGGAATCGAGACGCTGTTTGGCCCGTTCAGGTAGCATGGAGCAGTTGCCGTAGGTGCCGATCCCGGGCGGAGCTCAACTCCGATCCGGTCGAAACGACCCACCGGCGCGCGTGCGGCCCGGTCCGCTCGGCTTTCTGCCGCCGACCGTGTGGCCCGCGTCATACCGAACGCGCCCTGAGGACATGACGGGGCGCACCCACGAGAGGGCACCCCCAAATCCACATGAGTGAGCCGATTCAAGAACTGATCGAGGGCCAGGAACTGGTCCCGACCGCCCCGGTCCGACCGGAGGCACCGACCTTCGCGGATCTCGGCGCCCGCGCCGAGACCGTCGACGCGCTGGCTGCGGCCGGCATCACCCGCGCCTTCGCCATCCAGGAGTACGCGCTACCGATCGCGCTGCGCGGGGCCGACCTGATCGGGCAGGCCCCGACCGGCACCGGCAAGACGCTGGGCTTCGGCGTACCGCTGCTGGAGCGGGTCTTCGCACCGGACGAGGGCGGCGACGGACTGCCGCAGGCCCTCGTCGTCGTACCCACCCGCGAGCTGGGCATCCAGGTTGCCAAGGACATCGCCGCGGCCAGCCGGACCCGGGGCGTACGCGTGCTGCCGATCTACGGCGGCGTCGCGTACGAACCGCAGATCGAGGCGTTGCGCAAGGGCGTGGAGATCCTCGTCGGCACGCCGGGCCGCCTGCTCGACCTCGCCAAGCAGAAGCACCTGCGCCTGCACGGGGTACGCGCCCTGGTGCTGGACGAGGCCGACCGGATGCTCGACCTCGGCTTCCTCGACGACGTCGAGCGGATCCTGGCGATGCTGCCGGAGGACCGGCAGACGATGCTCTTCAGCGCGACCATGCCGGACCCGATCGTGACGCTCTCCCGGCGCTTCCTGCGCCACCCGATCACGATCCACGCGGGGCACACGGCCGAGACCGGTCCCTCGCCGCAGACCGAGCAACTCGTCTACCGCACCCACTCGATGAACAAGATCGAGATCGTGGCCCGGATCCTCCAGGCCGAGAGTCGTGGCCTGACCATCATCTTCACCCGGACCAAGCGGGCCGCCGACCGGGTCGCCGAGGACCTGGACTTCCGTGGCTTCGCGGTCGCGGCGGTGCACGGCGACCTCGGGCAGGGCGCCCGCGAGCGGGCCCTGCGGGCCTTCCGGGCTGGGAAGATCGACACTCTGGTCGCCACCGACGTGGCGGCTCGGGGCATCGACGTGAGCGGCGTCACCCACGTGATCAACTATGACTGCCCGGAGGACCAGGACACCTACACCCACCGGATCGGCCGCACCGGCCGGGCCGGCGCGAGCGGTGTCGCGGTGACCTTCGTCGACTGGGACGACATGCCCCGCTGGCGGATCATCGACAAGACACTCGGCCTGGACATGCCCGAGCCGCCGGAGACGTACCACACCTCTCCGCATCTCTACACCGACCTGCACATCTCCACCGAGATCACCGGCACCCTGCCGACCGCCGAGCGCACCCGCGCCGGGTTGGCCGCCGAGGTCGAGGAAGACCTGGGCGGTGGCCGGCCCCGCCGGGGCGAGCCACGCGGCACCCGCCGTCGGGGTCGTGGCGAGAGCGGCCGGAGCGAGGGTGGCCGTGGGCGCGGCGACGGTGGGCGCCGGCAGGACGGCGCCGACGCCACGCCCGATGAGGCCGCCGGGAGCGCCGCCGAGGACGGCACCCGTACCCCTCGACGTCGCCGGCGTCGCCGGGCCGGCGAGGCGGTGGCGGGCACCGAGTCCGCCGCGACCCCCGTCGACGGCACCCCGGTCGAGGCGGCCACCGGCCGCAGCGAGGACACCGCCGGTGAGGCGGCCGGCCGGCCGCGCCGTCGCCGTCGCCGTCGTGGTGCCGCGTCCGGCAGCGGTACGCCGGCCGAAGCGACAACCGACTGACGTCGTACCGCCCGAGGCGGCGGCGAAGGGCCAGTTCGCTGGACCGACCTGCCGCCCCCGGGCGGTACGTCATGTCCGGCCCCTTTGCTCTGCTTCACTGCACGCACCGGTTCCCAACCGAAACCGGTGCGTCGGTTGAGGCAGAGCTGACGGGTGGCAGCGCGGTCGGCGGCCGGCCGCTGACCGCCGGATGACGATGCCGTCCGGCCGTCCCTGGAAGATGGAGCGATGCCCGAACCACTGGACTCCGCCCTGGCCGAGGTCCGCTCGATGCTGCTCGGACCGGCCCTCACCCGAGCCGTGGCGGCCGGACGGCGGCGCGGCCAGCGTCCCTCGATGGTCCGGGCCGAGCTGCGGCCGGTCGCCCTCAAGACCGGTCAACGGTTGCAGATCTCGACCTCCGACGGGGCCCGGCCACACACCCGGAACCTGCCCCCCGGCCCGGAGGCCGACGCGGCAGTGGAGGCGCTGCTGGCCGAGCCGTTCGGCAACTGGCACGTGGAGACCGCGGACGCCACCCTGCAACTGCGGGTCACCAAATCGGGCGAGGCACAGGTGCACCGCGGCGCGGCGACCCGGCCGACCGGCCCGGTGGCAGCGTCCGGGCACGACCGGGCCAAGGAGTACCTGCTCGACCCGGGTGATCCGCTCTTCGCCGCGATCGGCGGCTCGGCGGCCAAGCGACGGCAGGTGGACGCCTTCCTCCGGGCGCTGACCGCCACGCTGCCCGACGATCTGGCCGGGCAGTTGGACCGCCCGCTACGGGTGGTGGACCTCGGCTGCGGCAACGCCTACCTGACCTTCGCCGCGTACCGCTACCTGTCCCGGTCCGGCCTCGACGTCGAACTGGTCGGTGTGGACGTACGCGACGACCAGCGCCGCCGCAACACCGAACTGGCCGAGCAGCTGGGCTGGGCCGACCGGGTGCGGTTCGTCGCCGGCACGATCGCCGACGCGGCCGTCGGACCACCACCGGACCTGGTGCTCGCGCTGCACGCCTGCGACACCGCCACCGACGAGGCGCTGGCCCGGGCGGTGGGCTGGCACGCCCGCTGGGTGCTCGCCGCGCCCTGCTGCCACCACGACATAGCGGCGCAACTGCGCAACCGGCCGACGCCGGCGCCGTACGACCTGCTCACCCGGCAGGGCATCCTGCGGGAGCGCTTCGCGGACGTCCTCACCGACGCGCTGCGGGCCGGGCTGCTGCGGCTGCACGGTTACCGGGCCGAGGTGGTCGAGTTCGTCGACTCCGCACACACTCCGCGGAACCTGCTCATCCGGGCCCGCCGCACCGGCGCCGACCCGACCGCCGCCCAGCGCGCTGAGTACCGGGACCTGACCGCCGAGTGGCAGCTCACGCCCCGGCTGGAGACTCTGCTCACGCAGCCACCGCCGACGATGTGACGGATTCGCGTCCCGCCACCCGACATCGTCTGGTCAATCAGTCAATTGCTCGATGCCGTCGGCGTACTACTCTCGAAGGGCGCACCGTGGGGTGCCGGTCGGGAGGGAAGACCCACCGGATGGGTTCGGCAGAGGTTTCGCCGCAGATGGCCTTCGCGCGTTTCGTGCGCCGTGCCATCGACGACGCCCGCGAGGAGCGCGGCTGGACTGTCACCGACCTGGCCGCCCACACCGGCGTCGGTCGCTCGACGGTCTTCCGCTGGCTGGCCGGTGACTGGCAGGACTACCCCGAACTGGCAAAGGTCCGCGGTTTCTGCGCCGCACTCGATCTGCCGGTGGCGGCGGCCTTCCGCGCGCTCGGCCTGCCCGACGCCGGCCCCGGGTCGTGGCGACGCGGCGACGAGGGCCCGGTGGAGGCCGACGTGCGGGTGATCCTGCAACGGTTGGCGGACCCGGCGGTGCCGGCCGAGGAGAAGCACCACATCCGCGACCTGCTGCGCTACCTGGCCCGACGGCCGATCCGCCGACCCGCCGACCCCACCACCACCCCGATGCGCCGGACGGCAGGCTGACAGCGCCTACGGCACGGAGACCGTGAACTCTGCCGTGCGTACCGCTCCCCCGGTCGCGAAGTCCAGATAGAGGCGGTACCGCCCGGGTCCCGGGGTGGTGAGCCAGAACCGGATCGTCCCGTCGATCAGCTCCGGCTCCGGGTGCACGTGCAGGTAGCCGAGGTCGCCTTCGCGCAGCGCGACGAGGTGTCCGTACGCACCGAGGTAACGCTCCAGCGCCGGGGCCCCGCCGTCCGCTCCGGCGATCCGGAAGCTGACCGGCACGGTGAGCCCGGGCTGGGGAGCACCCTGGTAATCGACGGTGAGTCCGTCGACAGTGCTCGTGGTCGACGCGGTGGGCAGGTCACGGGGCGTGTAGTCGCCGGGCGCGACCAGGTCCACCCCGAGCGTCGTCGCCGTCTGCCTGCCGTCGTCGGCGAGGGCTGTGAAATCGGCGTACGCCCGCCAGACGCCCGGCGACGGCAGCGTCAGCGGCACCGACCAGGTGCCGTCCTCGGCCATTGTCGGGTGCAGGTGCTGGTATCCGGACAGGTCCCGACGCACCACGATCACGTGCATCGGCTTGTCGTGCACGACCGCGAACCGGGTGACCGCCCGACGCTGCCGGTCCCGGATCTGGAACCGCAGCTCACCGGCCTGCCCGGCGGTGAACTCGGCGGCCAGCGGGGTCAGCGTGTAACCGTCGCGGCTGACCGCCAGGCCACCGGCCTCGGCCGCCGCGTCCTGGTCGGCACCGTGCGAGTGCGCGCCGAGACCCGGGGCATGGGTGTGGTCGGCAAGCGCGCTGTCCGTCCCGCCCGCCGCCGAGGCGCCACCGCCGCCGTTGATCCGCCCGAGCCCGAATCCGAGCAGCACCGCCAGGACGAGCCCGCCGACCACCAGGGCCAGCCGCAGCGTGGCCCGATCCGGTGTAGCCGAGGCCACACCGGGGCCCTGGCCGGCCGGAGCCACGCCGGGGCCCGCCGCCTGCCGCTCGGCGGTACGCACCGACCCGAGCGTGGGCGCGTCGGGTGCCTGGTCAGCCATGCGCCCACCGTACCGCCGTCAGTTCGGCCACCCGCCGACCCCGCACCCACCCGTCCCCGGCACGCCCCGGGTACCGGGCACGGCTGAGGGGACTGTCACCGAAGCAGGAGCGTCCCGGCCCGGGTACTACGCCGCGAGGGCGAGGGCCAACGGGAGGACGGCTCGTGCACCGGCGCGGCGGAGTTCCCGGGCCGCCATCGTCATGGTCCAGCCGGAGTCGACGAGGTCGTCCACCAGCAGCACCGGACCATCCAGGTCGGCGACGGCGGCGGCGAGGTCGCCGGGGACGGTGAGGGTGCCGTGCAGGGCGCGTACCCGCTGGGCGCTGTTGCCGCGCGGACCGTCCGCGGCCACCGAACCGGCGGAGACCACCTGGCCCAGCAGCGGCAGCCGACCGACCGCGGCGATCCGCTCGGCCAGCGAACCGACGAGCGCCGGGCGGTTCCGGGAGCTGACCGAGACCACGCCGGCCGGGCGATCCGGCCAGGGGTCGTCACCGTGTGCCCACGCCTTGAGCACCTCGACGACCGCTGCGGCCACGTCGTCGGGCACCGGACCGTCCGACGCGCCCGGCCCGACCAGGCCCCGCAGCCGACCACCCCAGCCGAGGTCCGACAGCCGGCCGACAGCCCGGCCCGGCAGCGCCTGCTCCGCCGGGGCGATGCGCCCCTTCAGCGGTACGCCCACCGACTCCAGCCCGGTCGGCCAGAGCTTCTTCGGCGCGATCTGGACCCCGGGTCGGCCGAGGAAGGTCTGCGCGGCGGTGAGCGCGGCAGGTGACACCTCGGGCGGGAACAGCGGCTCGGCGCACCTGTCGCACCGGCCGCAGTTGACAGCTTCCGCATCGTCGAGGCATTCGCGCAGGTAGCGCATCCGGCAGCCGGTCGTCGCGGCGTACTCGATCATGGCTTGTTGTTCGGTGGTGCGGGCGGCGGCGACGCGGCGCAGCCGGGCCTCGTCGTAGGTCCAGGGTTCGCCGGTGGCGAGCCAGCCGCCGCGTACCCGGCGGACCGCGCCGTCCACGTCGAGCACCTTGAGCATCAGCTCCAGCCGAGCCCGGCGCAGGTCCACCACGGGTTCCAGCGCCTGCGTCGACAGCGGCCGGTCGGTGTGCAGGGCCGCCAGCACCGCGCGGACCTGTTCCTCCGGCGGGAAGGCCAACGAGGCGAAGTACCGCCAGATGGCCGCGTCCTCGGCACCGGGCAGCAACAGCACCTCGGCGTGCTCGACGGCCCGCCCGGCCCGCCCCACCTGCTGGTAGTACGCGATAGGGGACGGCGGCGCGCCGAGGTGCACGACGAAGCCGAGATCCGGTTTGTCGAACCCCATGCCGAGCGCACTCGTGGCGACCAGGGCTTTGATCTTGTTGTCCAGCAGGTCCTGCTCGGCGGCGCGGCGGTCGGCGTCCTCGGCCTGCCCGGTGTACGCGGCCACCGCCCAGCCGCGCGAGCGGAGGAACTCGGCGGTCTCGGTCGCCGAGGCCACGGTCAACGTGTAGACGATGCCGGAGCCGGGGAGCCGGTCCAGGTGGTCGGCGAGCCAACCGAGCCGGTGCGCCGGGCTCGGCAGGTCGAGCACACCCAGCCGTAGCGACTCCCGGTCCAGGCTGCCGCGCAGCACCAGGACGTCCGGGCGCGGCCCGGTCGCGGCTGCCGGTTCGGTGCCCAACTGCTCGGCAACGTCCCGGGTCACCCGGGCGTTGGCGGTGGCTGTCGTCGCGAGCACCGGGGTGCGGTCGGGCAGGTTGCCGAGGAAGGTACGCAGCCGGCGGTAGTCCGGCCGGAAGTCGTGCCCCCAGTCCGACACGCAGTGCGCCTCGTCGACCACCAGCAGACCGGTGGTGGCGGCGAGCCTCGGCAGCACGCCGTCCCGGAAGTCCGGGTTGTTGAGCCGCTCCGGACTGATCAGCAACACGTCCACAGCGCCCGCGTGGATCTCGGCGGTGATCTCCTCCCACTCGTCCAGGTTCGCCGAGTTGATGGTGCGGGCCCGGATCCCGGCCCGGGCCGCCGCGTCGACCTGGTTCCGCATCAACGCCAGCAGCGGCGAGACGATCACGGTCGGGCCGGTGGGTCCGGCCCCGGCACCCCGGCCGTCGCGGTCGCGCAACAGCGCTGTCGCCACGAAGTACACAGCCGACTTGCCCCACCCGGTGCGCTGCACGCAGAGCACCCGTCGCCGGTCCACCACCAGCGCCTCGATCGCCCGCCACTGGTCCTCGCGGAGCCGGGCCTGCGCGCCGGCCAGCCGCCGCAGCACCGCCTCGGCCCGCTGCCGTACCGCCGTCCGTTCCTGGCTCATCCGACGTTTCTACCAGCGCCGCGACGGCAGAGCCGGACCGCGGCCGGGAGTGTGTTCTACCATTCCCGTTCGATCCCGGAGAAAGAGACGAGATGACTCAGCGAACCGGCACCACCGCCACGACCCGGCGTCTCGCGGCCGTGGCCGCCGCCCTGCTGGCCGCGACAATGGTGGCCGGCTGCGACGACGAGGCCACCCCGGAGGCGGCTCCACCGCCACCGGACCCGAAGCAGGAGTTGCTGGCGGCCGTGCCGGGTGAACAGGACCCGGCCTTCCGCTTCACCACGAGCGACGCCTCGGGTGACGTCTCGGGTGTGGTCGATCCGACGAACCGGGGCATGGACATCGACACCGTCACCAAGGACAAGGACTTCACCCTGGAGATGTCCTTCCGGATGGTCGAGTCACGCACCTGGATGAAGGTGAACTTCAAGGGCGCCAAGGACATCCAGAAGCTGATGAAGCTGCCCACCAAGTGGATGGCGCTGGACCCGGCGAAGATCGAGGGCCCGGACTCGCTGCCCACCTACGAGGGCACTGATCCGGGCAACGCCGACGCGATCATCCGCGCGGCCACCGACGTCCAGGCCGGCGAGCCCGGGACGTACACCGGAGTGGTGGACCTGTCCGCCGCGCCCGAGCTGGCTGACGCTCTGGAGGGCGTGGCCGCGCTCGGTGACGCTGCCGGGCAGCTACCGCTCAGCGCGGTGGTCGGCGCGGACGGCAACCTGTCCTCGCTGACGCTGGAGATCCCGGCCGCCGGCAAGAAGAAGGCGTCCGAGTACGTGGTCGAGTACTTCGATTTCGGCGCCGCTCCCGAGGTTGTCGCGTTCACCGACGCGCAGGCCCAGCAGGCTCCCTCCGCCGCGTACGACCTGCTCAACGGCTGACCGTCCGCGTCTCGACCAGGTGGTTCGCGGCCCGTCCGACCCCGGTCGGTGACACGAACCTCCTGATCGACGCGGCACCACGGCCCGGTCAGCGACCGAGCACCGACCCGCCGTTCACCCCGAGCACCTGGCCGGTTACGTAGCCGGCGGCGGGGCTGGCCAGGTACCGCACCGACTCGGCGACGTCGTCCGGCACCCCGGCCCGTCCGACAAGGGTCGCCGCCACCCGCTGCGCGTGGCCCTCCGGGGTCATCCGGCCGACGAAGAACTCGGTCTCCGCGACGTAGCCCGGGCTTACCACGTTCACCGTGATCTGGTCCGGTCCGAGCTGGGCCGCCAGGCTGTACGCCCAGCCGTGCAGCGCCGCCTTCGCCGCCGAGTACGCGTCGCCGCCACCGCGCTGCGCGGCGATCGAGCTGATCAGGATCACCCGTCCGCCGGGCCGCCGCAGTGCCGGCCGCAACGCCTCGGTGAGCAGCACCGCGGTGAGCACGTTGGTGTCCAGGGTCGCCCGCCAGTTCGCGGCGATCCCGGCCAACGTGTCACTGTCCGCGCTGTGGTAGCCGCCGGCGTTGTTGACGACCACGTCGACCGGCCGCCCACCGACCGCCTCGACCACCTTCACCACCTGGTCGGGGTCGGTGAGGTCCGCCGTCACGGCCCGGATCGCTTCGGGACGGCCGGATTCGGCTCCGATCCGCTCGGCCGCCGCCGTGAGCACCTCCTCGCGCCGGCCCACGACGAGCACCGAGCACCCGTCCTCGATGAGCGCCCGCGCCACGGCCGCCCCGATGCCCGTACCGCCGCCGCTGACCACGGCCAACCGCTCACTCATGCTGTCCTCCCCATTACCGCCTGTCCCGCACGCGCCCGTCCGACCCGTCACGGCCGGGCCGTAGCGCGACGGTGACCAGCCGGATGCCCGGCTGGCCGGACCGAAGCGCCGGTCCGACCACCGATCATGAGGCTAGCGCGGCGGGACGGCACGCCGTTGTGCCGTCCCGCCGGCCTCACGATCAGCCCTGACGCCGGGAGCCGGGACGCAGGGAGTCGCGGAGCAGCGCCAGCCGAGGGGCGAGGCTGGCCAGGCCGCCGGGGAAGAAGTAGACGGCCAGGATGAAGACGGTGCCGAGCACGAACAGCGGCTGGGACAGTGGCCGGCTGAGGAACGCCGGCAACGCGTTCACCGCGTCGGAGGTGCCGAACGACACCAGTCGATGATCGAGGTACATGTAGAGGATGCCGCCGAGCACCGGGCCCCACCGGGTACCCGGCCCGCCGAGGACCACCATCACCAGCAGGGACAGGGTCAGCTCGCTGCTGGTGATGTGCGGCGAGGCACCGCCGACGATCAGGCAGTAGACCACTCCGCCGGCCGACGCGAGACCGCCGGCCAGGGTGAAGGCGACGAGCTTGAACCGGTACGGATCCAGCCCGAGCACGCCGATGCGACGCTCGTCGTCGCGCAGTCCGGCCAGCACCCGACCGGTAGGTGAGCCGCTGACCCGGTGCACCACGAACACCACCACCACGAGGTACGCCAGCGCCAGCCAGTACAGGTTGACCGTGTTGGCGACCCCGACCAGCCCGTCCGGCAGCCCGGCGACGTCCAGCGGCAGTCCCTCCTCACCACCGGTGAGGCCGCCGAAGTCCCGAGCCACCAGGATCGCCCCGACCTGCGCGAACGCCAGCGTCACCATGGCGAAGGCAATGCCGACGGTACGCAGCGCCACCGCGCCGAGCAGGCCGGCGAGAATCGTGCCACCGACGATTGCCAGCGGCGCGGCCTGCCACAACGGCAGCCCGGCCCGGGTGATCAGGATGTCGGTGCCGTAGACACCTGCGGCGAAGTAGAGGGCGTGGCCGAAGGAGAGCATCCCGGTGCGCCCGAACAGCAGGTCGTAACCGGCCGCCAGACCACCGAAGACCAGACACACGGCGAGCAGTTGCAGAGTGCCCGGCGAGTTCAGCGCACCCTCGAAGATGCCCGGCAGATGCAACGTCGAGTACGGCAGGATCACCGCCACCGCCAGCGCGACGAGCGGCAGGAACGGGCAGACCCGGCCCCAGCGGCCCGGTTCCTCGGTCAACTCGTCGGGCACCGCAGCCGGCGGTGCCGGAACCTCGGGACTCTTGACCTCGGTCATGCCGTAACCGCCTTTCCGGCGATGCCCTGCGGGCGCAGCAGCAGCACCACGGCCAGCAGTGCCACCACGCAGATGTCACCCAGCCCGGAGGTGCCGTAGTAGTTGACGAACTGTTGCAGCAGCCCGACCGCGACCGCCGCGTACGCGGACCCGACCACCGAGCCCATGCCGCCGATGACCACCACGATGAACGCGAAGATCAGCAGCGAGCCGCCCTGCTGCGGCGAGACCGTGCCGAAGTAGACGCTGCCCAGCGCCCCGGCCAACGCCGCCGCCGCCCCGCCGATGGCGAAGACCAGGGTGAACGCCTTGCGCACGTCGATGCCCAGCGCGGTCACCATCTCCCGGTTCTCCACCCCGGCCCGGATGATCAGGCCGTAGCGGGTCCAGCGGAGGAAGGCGAGAATCGCACCGAGTACCAGCGTCGCGGCGACGATCAGCAGCAGCCCTCCGTTGGGCACCTGCGCGCCGAATATCGAGGTCACCTCGCGGGTCCACGCCGGGCGCGGGAACGGTCGGGCGTCCGCACCCCAGGTGGCCTGCAACAGCGCCACGCCGGCGAGCGACAGACCGACGGTGACAAGGACCTGCTCGATGGTGCGCGAGTAGAGCGGCCGGATCAGCACCAGCTCGACCAGGACCGCCATCAGCGTGCCGGCGGCCACCCCGAAGGCGACCGCGACCACGAAGCCGAGGCCGTCGGGGCCGGCGCCGGGCAGGTTGCCCGCAGCCCACCAGGTGGCGTACGCGCCGACGCCGAGGAAGAGCCCGTGGGCGAAGTTGAGCACGTCGGCCAGGCCGAAGACCAGCGACAGTCCGGAGGCGACCAGGAAGTAGAGGGCTGCCAGCCCGAGACCGGTGAGCGTCAACAGAATGATCGCGTCCATCAGCTACCGTCCTCCGGGGCCGACGCGGCGGCGGCCGGCTGGCCGGCGGTCTTGTGGTCGGCGACCGGCCCGGCGGGCTGGTGGCCCTCCGCCGAGCCGACGCCGAGCAGGGACCGGGTCAGCGCGGTCTCCAACAGCAACTCCTGGGCGTCACCGGTCCAGGCGACCCGGCCGGCGGCGAGCACCACCGCGTCGCGGGCGAGCCGCCGGACCACCGCCAGGTTCTGCTCGACAAGCAGCACCGGCACCGACTCCGCGACCCGTTCCAGCACCTCGGCCACCTCGGTCACCACCTTCGGTGCCAACCCCTTGGTCGGCTCGTCGACAAGCAGCAGTCGGTTGTCGTTGAGCAGCACCCGACCGATGGCGAGCATCTGCTGCTGCCCACCGGAGAGCGAGCCGGCCCGCTGCCGGGACCGCCGGTCCAGCTCGGGAAAGAGCGCGAACACCCGGTCGTACGCCGGAGTGGTGCCGCGCCGCTCGGCGAGCCGCAGGTTCTCCGCGACGGTGAGGCCGGCGAAGACGCAGCGGTCCTCCGGGACGTAGCCGAGCCCACCGCGGACCAGCCGGTGGGTCCGCTGGGACAGCAGGCTCTGCGCACCCATCCGGACCGTGCCGCGCACCTCGCCGTTACGCGGGGTCAGCCCCACGACGGCGCGCAGCGTGGTGGTCTTGCCGACCCCGTTGCGGCCGAGCAGCACGGTGACCCCGGTCGGCGCCACAGTGAACGACACTCCCTGAAGGATGTGCAGCCCGGCGATCCGGACCGACAGATCCTCCACGGTCAATACCGGTTCGCTCACAGCGACTCCCCGAGATAGGCCTCTTGTACTGTCGGGTTGGCCATCACCGTCTCCGGTGTGTCGCAGGCCAGCAGCGCGCCGTGGTGCATCACGGCGATCCGGTCGGCCAGTTCGAGGATCACGTCCATGTGGTGCTCGACCATCAGCACCGCCCGGCCGCTGTCGCCGGTCAACGAGCGGATCACCTGGACCAGCTCCGGCACGTCCTCGGCGCTGACCCCGGCCATCGGCTCGTCGAGCAGCATCACCCGTGGCTCGCCGGCGAGCAGCAGGGCGATCTCCAGCTTCCGCTTCTCGCCGTGGGCGAGGGTGCCGGCCAGCGCCGTACCCCGGTGGGCCAGGCCGACCCGGTCGAGCGCCGCGTCGGCGGCGGCGGCGACCTCCCGGTCGGCCGCCGCCCGCCGCCACAACTTCAGCGAACCCCCGCGGTGTGCCTGCACGGCGAGCCGGACGTTCTCCCGCACGCTCAGCGAGCCGAAGACCGAGGACGCCTGGAAGGTACGGCCCAGGCCCAGCCGGGCCCGCCGGTACGGCGGCAGGTCGGAGATGTCCTGCCCGTCCAGGGTGACCCGACCTTCGGTGGCCCGGCGCAGGCCGGTGATCAGGTTGAACAGTGAGGTCTTGCCGGCACCGTTGGGGCCGATCACGCCGAGGAACTCCCCGGGTGCCAGGTCCAGGTAGACGGAGTCGACGATGGAGACCTCACCGATCCGCCAGGTCAGACCGCGGGTGGCGAGCATCTCCGGTCAGCCCTTCATCGCCTGGACCGGCGGCGCGGTCTCGTCACCGGTGAGCGCCTTCTGCGCGGCTGCGGTGAAGGCGTCGCCGCTGCCGGTCAGGCTCGCCTGGTACATCGGCTGGAGCAGCGCGTGGTCCTCGGCGCGGATGGTCATGCTGCCCTTCACGCTCTCGAAGCTCCAGCCCTCCAGCGCGGTGACCATCTTGTCGACGTCGTCGCCGCCCTCGGCCGCGGCGCGGACCACCATCTGCGCGGCGGCGAACCCGTCCGGGTGGAACAGGTCGAGCGTGCCGCCGGGGACCTTCGCCTTCGCGGCCTTGGCCGCCTCGGTGTCGCTGGCACCGTCGAAGTAGTGCGACAGGAAGGAGATCTTGCTGCCGGCGGCGCCGAAGGTCGGCCAGGAGGCACGGATGTCCAGACCGGTGACGACAGTGGTGGAGGTGAGCACGCCCTGCTGGTCGAGGGTCTGCCACATCGCCGGAGCGGTGGTGCCGGCCCAGGCGACGAAGAGGAGGTCCGGCTTGGCGGACTTGATCTGGCTGGCGAACGGGGTGAACTCGGTCGCGCTGGCCGGCGCCCGGACGGCGCTGACGCTCGCGCCGGCTCCGCCGATGACCGCCTTGACCGCCGCCTCGTTGGCGTCGCCGAAGGCACCGTCCTGGGCGAAGACCACCACCTTCTTGCCGGCCGGGTCACCGATGAACGACTTCGCCGTCACCACGTCCTGGTACGACTGCCGACCGGAGCGGAACGTGTACTTGTTCGCGCCGGTCACCGCGTCGGTGGCGGCCGGCCCGGAGATGAACAGCACCTTGTTCTGGGCGGCGATCGGAGCGACCTGAAGCGCCACACCCGAGGCCGTGGAACCAGCGATGATCTTGTTGCCCTTGCCGATCAGGTCCTTGGCCGCGGAGACCGCCTTGGCCGGGTCGCCCGCGTCGTCGACCTCGGTGATCTCGATCGCCCGATCGCCCACCTTGTTGGTGCCGTTGGTGGCGAAGTCCAGGCCCGCCCTGAACCCCTCGATGTACTGCTTTCCGTAACTGGCCAGCGCTCCCGACTGGGAGTAGACCAGACCAACCTTCACCGGCGCGGCGCTGTCGCCGCCGCCGTTGGCGGTGTCCTGGGGGCTGCCACAGGCCGTGGCGGCGATCGCCGCGGCCATCATCGTGGCGGCGGAGATGAACACCCGCCGTGTCGTCCGGACCGTCATTGCGACTCCACGTGAGGACTCAGAGGAAGGAAAACCTTATGTGTCGGCTCACGCTAGAAGTGACGTCACCCACGGGCTATGTGGCGGAAACACACAAGTAACAGGGTTGGGATGGCCAGCCCTTACAAGCTTGGCGCCCCGGGCGCTCCGGCCCGCCCGAGCGGCGGGCACCGCTCCCACGACACCGGCCCGCCTTGTGTCGCCCACCCCCACGGTCCGCCGCCCACTCGCGGGCGCGGCTGCTCTCTGGCGATGGCGGGTTGCGGCACGTCGGGGCCTCCGGGCAAGCCCAAGGCACGAGTTGCGGCTCCTGCGCACCGGCCGCCCGCCTGCGCTGATTCTTCGACAACTTCGGGGATGTTGCTGGGTCGACCCCCAGCGGAGGCAGCAACATCCCCGAAGTTGCAGGGCGCTCGGAGCGGGGTGGAGCGGGGTGGGGGTCAGGGGCGGGGTAGGGCGGCGCGGGCGGCCACGGCGGTGTCGGGGTGATCGGTGAAGACGCCGTCGAGGCCCAGCCGGTAGAACAGCTCGTACTCGGCCTGGATGTCGCCGCGGGCGTTCGGGTCGGCGCCGATCCGGAAGTCCGCCGGAAGGAACTGGTTCTCCGCCCGGAAGGTCCAGGCGTGCACGATCAGCTTCTCCTTGTGCGCGTCCCGGACCAGGGTCGTCGGGGTGAGCAGCCTGCCGGCGGTGTCGCGCGGCACGATGAGGTTCTTGTTGGCGCCGATCCCGTCGGCGTAGCGCGAGATCCATTTGAGGCCGGCGGGAGTGGCCAGGTCACGGTAGGTGCGGGTGTCCCCGGCCACGGTGAAATCGTACGGCCGGCCGGTGGCGTCGAGCAGCTGGGCCAACCGCACCTCGGTCAGCCGATCCAACCGCCGCAGGTTCGCCGTCTCGAAGGACTGGATGATGACCGGCGAGTTCCGCTTCGTCCAACCTGCCCGACGTAGCGTCTCGACCAGGGGATCCTCCAGCGGCAGGCCGATCGAGGCGAAGTACGTCGGGTGCTTGGTCTCCGGGTAGACACCGATCACCCGGCCACGTGCCTTGCCCTCGACCCGGGCCAGGTCGATCACCTCCTGGAAGGTGGGCACCTGGAACTGGCCGTCGAACGCGGTGTTCGTCACCCGTACCTGGGGCAGCCGCTCCTTGGCCCGCAGCGTCCGCAGCTCGGTGAGGGTGAAGTCCTCGGTGAACCAACCGGTCACCGACACGCCGTCGATGGTCTTCGTGGTCCGGCGGTCGGCGAACTCCGTCCTGGCCGCCACGTCGGTCGTACCGCTGATCTCGTTCTCGTGCCGGGCGACGAGCACGCCGTCGGCGGTCGCAACCAGATCAGGCTCGATGTAGTCGGCACCCATCCGGATCGCCAGCCGGTACGCCTCAAGCGTGTGCTCCGGCCGGTAGCCGCTGGCACCCCGGTGACCGATGACGATGGGCTGGTCACCGACGCGGGCCGGGTCCGTGCCGCCGGTCGGCTTCGCCGTGGCGACCATGGGCGTGGCCACGGCGGCGGCGAGCAGGGTCACCGTCACACCGAGGGCGGAAAGGGTACGTCGCAACGCGGTCTCCTTGGTTCGTCGGGAACCGCCTCAGCAGACCTGCCCGGGCTGACCGTCAGTTGGTCCGCGGCTGACCATCCGGTGAATCCTCCACCTTTGCGTCCGTTGAAGCAGCGCAAGGGTGAGTCGGCGGGACGGGTGGGAGGGATGGCGGTTCCGGCCCGGAACGGGTGGGTGGAATCGGAAGATTGTCTGGTGCGTCGGTTCCTTCGTCACCCGGTGCGGCTCGTGCCGCTCGTCTTCCTGGTGGCGATCCTGATCGGCACCGGCCTGCTGATGC
Organism: Verrucosispora sp. CNZ293; assembly: GCF_002754655.1. NCBI lineage: Bacteria > Bacillati > Actinomycetota > Actinomycetes > Micromonosporales > Micromonosporaceae > Micromonospora > Verrucosispora sp. CNZ293. The sequence goes on along the minus strand of NZ_PEFR01000001.1, from coordinate 5,488,839 downwards.
TGCGCCCGATGACCATCGAGTACCAGCACACCCCGTTCATGACCGCGCTCTTCACCGCCACGTCGGCCATCTCGGTCACCGGCCTGACCGTCACCGACACCCCGAACTACTGGTCCGGCCCTGGGCTGGTGCTCATCACGGTGCTCACCCAACTGGGCGGGCTCGGCATCCTGACCGGTGCCGCGCTGGTGATCCTCACCGTGTCCCGGCGGCTCGGTCTGCACAACCGGATGCTGGTGCAGGCCGAGACCGCTGAGTACGGGCTCGGCGACGTACGCCGGCTGCTGGCACACATCGCCGGCACGGTGTTCGCCTGCGAGCTGGTGATGGCGCTCCTCGTCACGGCACGTCTCTGGCTGGCCTACGACTATCCGTTCTGGCGGGCCCTCTGGACGGGCTCGTTCCACGCGGTGCAGGCGTTCAACAACTCCGGCTTCTCGCTCTACAGCGACGGACTGCTGGCGTTCTCCCGCGACCCCTGGGTCAGTCTGCCGTTGGCTCTCGGCGCCATCGTCGGCGGACTCGGCTTTCCGGCAATGTTCGAGGCGGTCCGCGAATGGCGGCAGCCGGCCCGGTGGGCGGTCGCCACCAAGTTGACCATCTGGGGCAGCGTCGTCCTGGTCGCCTTCGGTGGGATCGCGTTCCTGGCCGCCGAGTGGGCCAACCCGTGGACGGTCGGCCAGTACGACGTTCCCGGCAAGGTGGTCGCCGGGTTCACGCAGATCGCGCTGGCCCGCACCGGCGGCTTCGAGGTGGTACCGACCGAACTGCTCCGGGAGGAGAGCTACACGCTGCTGATCGGGCTGATGTTCATCGGGGGCGGCAGCGCCAGCACCGCCGGTGGGATCAAGGTCTCCACCTTCTTCCTGCTCGCCTTCGTCATCTGGGCCGAGGTCCGCGGCGAGCCGGACGTCACGGTCGGGCACCGACGGGTCGCCACCGCCAGCCAGCGGCAGGCTCTCACCGTGGCGCTGCTCAGCGTCGCGATCGTGGCCGCCGGGACCGCCGCGCTCATCGCGATGACCGACAAGCTGCCGTTCTACGCCGCGCTGTTCGAGGTCACGTCGGCGTTCAGCACCACCGGGCTCTCGGTGGGCGTCCTGTCGTCCCTGTCGGACGGAGGCCAGTTACTGCTGACCGTGCTCATGTACGTCGGCCGGGTGGGGCCGCTCACCTTCGGCTCGGCGATTGCCCTGAACACCCGGCGCCGGCTCTACCGCTACCCAGAGGAGCAACCAGTTGTCGGATAGGAAGCCAGACGAGGGGGGCGTCGCGGTGATCGGCCTCGGCCGGTTCGGCAGTCACCTGGCCGAATCGCTCTCCGCCCTTGGCCGCGAGGTGCTGGCCATCGACCGGGACGCCCAGCAGGTGCAGAAGTGGTCGCCGATGCTCGACCAGGTGGCGCAGGCCGACGCCACCGACGAGGAGGCGCTACGTCAGCTCGGGGTGACCGACCTGGGCCGGGCGGTGGTGGCGATCGGTGCCTCCGTCGAGGCCAGCGTGCTCACCGTGCTCGCCCTGGTGGAGCTGGGCGTACCGCAGATCTGGGCCCGGGCGACGTCGGGGCAGCACGCGAAGATCCTCTCCTCGGTCGGCGCACACCGCGTGATCTTTCCCGAGGCGGAGACCGGCGAGCGGCTGGCCCACCTGATCATCAGTCGGATGCTCGACTTCGTGGAGTTCGGCGAGGCCTTCGCGGTGGCGCGGATCCGCGTTCCGCGGTCGCTTGCGGGTCACCCCGTCAGCGAGGTCCGACTGCTGGACCGCTACGGCGTACGGGTGATCGGGATCAAGCGGCCCGGCGAGGAGCGGTACCGATACGCCTCCGATGTCCTGGAACTCCCCGAGGAGACGATTCTCATCGTGGAAGGGACCATCGAAAATATCCAGCGCTTCGCCACGCTGTCCTGACCGGTCAGCTCACCGGCCCGGGCCCTTGCCCGGCTTGGCCGGCTGCGGCTTCCCGCCGCCCTTGCCCTTCTCCTTGCCGTCCGGCTTTGACTTCTCGGGCTTTGTCTTCTTCGCCTTGGGTTTGGTGTCGCCGGAGCCGCCGGAACCGGCCTTCCCGGCCGCCGCCTTCACCGTCTTGGCCGGGGCTGACTTGGCGGGGGCCGGCCTGGTGGTGGGCGCGGTGCCGGCCACTCCGGAAACCTGCACCCCGCACCGCGCCGTGCCGACCCGGAACTCCACCGGCAGCGGGTTCGTCCCGGTGTACCGCCCGGTCAGGTTCAGTTTCTCGGTGGCACCGGGTGCCAGTGCGGGCCGCTGGGGCGCCGGCTGCACCGCCACGGCCCGCCCCTGCTGCCGTACCGGCGCCGGCGTCGCGGCGGTCACCTTCTGCTCGCCGGGGAAGGCGAAGCTCATGGTCCAGTCGCGCAGCTCACGGTCGCCAGTGTTGGTCAGACTCAACTCCGCGGTGAAGTCCTTGCCGGAATCCTTGCGCAGCGCGTACGTGACCTGGCAGGGAATCTCCTGTTCGCCGCCGATGCGCGCCTGGGTCGGCTGGTCGATCCCGCCGCTGGCGGAGCTGTGCGACGTGACTCCCCAGACCGCCGCCGTGATGACCATCAGACCGGCGGCGGCCGCCACCGCCTCGACCCGACGTCGGCGGTGCAGTCCGCGCCGGGTGCGCAGGCCCGCCAGGGGCAGCGCATCGGTCGCCGCGGACCAGGGCAGGATCGTGGTACCGGCGTCCGCCAGCGACTGCGGACCGGTCTCACCGGTGCCGACACCCACTGGCACCGCCGGCACCTTGCCGGCCGCCGCGGCGAGGACCCGGGCCAGATCAGCGGTGTCCGGCCGGTCCGCCGGTCGCTTCGCCAGGCAGCGGTGGACGAGGTCGGCGACACCGCCAGGCAGGTCCGGTACGTCGGGCATCGGCTCCGGCTCGCGGTACATGTGGGCCCGCAGCATCTGCGTGGTGGTGTCGGCCTGCCAGGGCAACCGGCCGGTGAGCATCCGGTACAGCAGCAGCCCGACCGCGTACACGTCGGTGGCCGGGCTGACCTGACCGTTGTCGAGCCGCTCTGGGGCGAGGTACGCCGGGGTGCCGAGCAGGGTGCCGTCGGGGCCCTTCTCGCTCTCGCCCACCAGGGCGGAGATCCCGAAGTCGACGACCTTCACACCGGTCGCGGTGAGCATCACGTTGCCGGGGGTGACGTCGCGGTGCACCACGCCTCGGGCGTGCGCGGTGGCCAACGCGGAGGCGACCTCGGCCGCCACCGTCACCGCCTCCCGCCACGGCAGTCGTCCGTCGCGGGCCAGCCGGGCGGTCAGCGGACCGCCGTCGATCAACTCCATCACCACGTACGGCACGGTCAACCCGACCTGCACGGACTCGCCGTAGTCGTACACGCTCGTGATGTTGGGGTGGCACAGCCGGGCGGCGGCCTGGGCCTCGATCCTGATCCGGTGCCGGAACGCCCGGTCACTGGCCAGCCGGGACGCGAGGACCTTGACCGCCACCTGCCTGCCGAGCACCTCGTCGTAGCCCCGCCAGACCACCGACATGCCGCCCGCGCCGAGCTGTTCGATGAGCCGGTACCGCTCACCGAGCAGTTGCGCTCCCCTGCTTACCCCACCACCCATGGTCGGCGTTGTTGCCCGACGTGAGGCCGCCTACACCTTTCTGGGCTGATTCGGTCACGGATGTCACCCGATCAGGCGGTGGCGAGCAGTTGGTCCACCGGAGCGTAGTCGTCGGTGAGCACGAGCGCGTCGCCGACGAAGTCCGTCAGGTCGCCGCCGCTGAGCAGGCTGACCGGTTCGTTGGCGTCGTCGAGGCGGGCCCGTACCGCGGCCAGCGGCAACGGCGCGTCGGAGGCCACGATGAGGAAGTTGGCACCCCGCTCGCCGGCCAGCGCCTCCGGCGGCGCGATCAGCGCGACATGCCCGAACTCGGCGGCGACGGTGGCCACCTCGCTGCGGATGAACCGCAGCGGCGGGTAGTCGATGACGTTCTGCACGTAGACCCCGCCCGGCCGGGTCACCCGGCGGATCTCGGCGGCCATCTCCCGGGTGGCCAGGTGCCAGGGCACCACCAGGTGCCCGAAGGCGTCGCCCACCACGTAGTCGCGGCTGTCGGTCGCCTCGGCGGCCACCAGCATCCGGGCGTCACCCACCACCGCCCGCAGGTCCGGTCCCTGGCGTACGCCGAGTCGACGCTCGCTCAGCTCGACCAGCCCGCCGTCGATCTCGAACACCAGGTTGTCGGTGCCCGGTCGGGTGGCGGTCAGGTAGCGCGGCACGGTGAAGCCGCCCCCGCCCAGGTGCAGCGCGTCGAGCCGTTGCCCCTCCGGCGCGACCACGTCGGCCACCGCGCCGATCCACCGGGTGTACGCGTACTCCAGGTGGGTCGGGTCGTTCAGGTCGACGTACGAGTGCTGGGCCGAGTTGAGCAGCAGGGTCCGCCCGCTGGCCCGGCCGGGATCGGCCTGGATCCGGGCGCAGTGGTACGCGGTCTCCACATCGCAGGGGTCCGGGGCGACCATGGTCAGCCCGGCCCCGGCCAGACCGAGCACCGCCAGGGCGGCCTTGACCCGGGCCGGCCCGGGGAGGGCGGCCCGGTCCTGCCGGTGCAGGTACACCCCGAGCGCGATACCTGTGATGCCGAGGGAGGCGGCCAGCCCGAACAGGATCACGGTGCTGGGCAGCGCGGCTACCAGCACGAAGCCGGTGACCAGGGTGGCCGTGACCGCCCCGAGCGTGCCGATGCCGGAGAGCCGCCCGACCACCTGGCCGGTGCGGCGCAGGTCGGCGAGCTGGAGCTTGATCACCAGTGGGCTGACCGAGGAGAGCAGCATCGCGGGTGCGAACACGGCGACCGCGACCAGCAGCAGCACCGCGCTTTCCGCCCCACCGCGCAGCACCTCACCGGCGTACCGCACCGCGGGCAGGGTGATCGCGGTGGCGATGCCGGAGAGCACCAGCGCCGGGGCCAGCAGCGTACGCGGATTGCGCCGGTCGGCCAGCCAGCCGCCCGCCCACGCCCCGTACGCGATCGCCGCCAGCGCGATGCCGATGACCGAGCTGGTCACCTGGAGGGTGACCCCGACGTACGGCCCGACCAGGCGCAACGCGGCGGTCTCCAGGACCAGGACGGCACCGCTGGAGTAGAAGACCAGGAACGCGGCGAGCCCGTTGGGCAGGGCCCGGGGCACCTGCGGCAGGGACGGCGCGGACGTGGCCACCACGTCAGGCGATGGAGAGTTCATCGTGGCGATGGTACGCAGCGATCCGCCGCGTGTACGTCAATGCATCGAAAGATGAACGTGGTTCGTGTGATCAGCGGCCGGACTGCCGCTCCCGCCGTACGCCCGCCAGCCGGTGCCCGGGTGCCAGATCTGGCGGTACCAGATCACGTACAGCACGCCGAGCCGGTCCGCGTTACGGACGTGCCAGGCGGCCAGGCTGTCCCCGTACGACTTGTCGCCGCCGGTGGCCGTACGGTCCTCGAAGCCGTTCGTGGCGGCGGAGAAGTCGCAGGCCCGCCCCTTGGGGTGTTCACCGGAACCACCGCTGCGGTAGCAGGAGACGTGCCGCTTGTAGCCGGCCGCCTGGGTCTGCTTCAGCGCGTGCAGGGTGCGCGGGGTGATGCATCCCGAGGTGGTCGGGTCGCTCACCGAACACGACTCGCCGGGCCAGGAGCCGTCGGAGTTCCGGGGTGCCGGCTTCGCCGAGGTCGAGCTGCCGCCGCTGAACCCGCCGCTGCTGCCCGAGCTGACCGCCGCCAGGGCCGCCTCGGCCTCCCGCTTCTTCTTCGCCATCACGGCCAACTGCTTGGTCTGCTCGCGCACCTCGGCGTTTATCGCGAGCTTGGCCTGGCGGGCCTGCTCGCGCGCCTCGGTCATCTCCCGGATCCGGCGGCTGTCCCGCTGGGCCATCATGTCGAGGTTGGCGGCCCGCTGCACGAACGCCTCCGGGGTCGCGCTGTCCAGCAACACGGCCGCCGGGCTGAGCCGCCCGACCCGGTAGGACTGCGCGGCCACCTCACCGACCATGGCGGTCAGCTCGTCCAGCCGGCCCTCCATCGCGGTCAGCTCCTTGGCCAGCTGCTTCTGCCGCTTCTTGGAGCCGTCCAGCTTTCGTTTCGCGTCGACGTGCGCCTTGGCGGTTGCCTCCAGGGCATCGCGCAGCTTCTTGCTGCCGCCCTCGTTGGGCTCGGCGTACGCCGGCACGGCACCCACGCCGAGCAGCAGCGCCACGGCGGCGAGCAGGGCGATCAGCGGCCGGTGGGCGTACCGCCGGACGGGCATGGACCTGCGCACGAAAGCATCCTTTCGTCAGCCGCCGGCCCCCGATGACTCACTGCGCGGCGGCGACCCCCGCCGGCGCCGGTCGGCGGCCTGCTGGCGGAAGGCCGCCGGTCAGGATACCGGAACCAGCCTTCTCGACCACCCCCCGACCCTCACCCCCCACCAAACCTCCACCCCCCGCAACCACCCCATCACCCTCCGCGCATTCAGCCACGTTGATCATGAAGTTAGCGGCATTTTGATCTCTACTGCCGCTAACTTCATGATCAATGCGAGGCGGAGGAGGTCAGGTGGGGAGGAGGGTGGTGTGGACGTCGGTCCAGACCTGTTCGTTGACGGCGACCAGGAGGCCGTGTTCGGTGTCGGCGGGGTGGTAGTCCGTCCCGTCGAGTCGGCGGGCCACCCCGCCCGCCGCCCGCACCAGCAAGGTGCCCGGGCCGTGGTCCCAGGGCAGGGTCCGCCAGAACAACACGAACTGCTGGTGGCCGGTGAGCACGTCGAGATACTCGCGACCGGCGCAGTGCTGCCCCGGCAGTAGCTCGCCGAGCTGTGCGCCGCCTGCCTCCACCGTGCGCCGGGAGGGCCCCGGCAGGAACTTCGTCATCGCGGCACCCCGCAATTCACCCATCGGCGGTGCCCCGTCGGGCAGGTGCAACGGCTGACCGTCCAGGTACGTGCCCTCGCCGGTACGGGCGGTCGCCAGCGCGTCGGCCAGCGGATCGAACACCCACGCGGCCACCGGTTCACCATCGGTGAGCAGGGAGACCATCAACGCGAACGGGCGGCGGCCGGCCGCGAAGTTGGCGGTGCCGTCCACCGGGTCGACGAGCCACACGTCGCCCGAGGCGCGCAGGTGACGCAGCAGGTCAGGATCGTCGGCCACCGCCTCCTCGCCGACCACCACCGAACCGGGGCGCAACCGGAGCAACCCGGCGCTGATCATCACCTCGGCCCGGCGGTCGGCGACGGTGACCAGCTCACCGGGGGCCTTCTCGGTCACGTCGGCGGCGTCGAGATGGCGGAACAACGGCAGTACGACGCGGTCGGCGGCCTCCCGCAGCAGCCCGGCGACGTCGTCGAGCAGGGTGTCAACCACGCGGCGGCAGCTTCACCACGCTGACGAAGAACTCGTCGATCTGCCGGACCACCGAGATGAACTGCTCGAAGTCCACAGGCTTCGTCACGTACGCGTTCGCGTGCAACTGGTAGCTGCGCAGGATGTCCTCGTCGGCCTGGGAGGTGGTCAGCACCACCACCGGGATCCGGCAGAACTGCTCATCCCTCTTGATCTCCTCCAGCACCTCCCGGCCGTCGCGGCGGGGCAGGTTCAGGTCGAGCAGGATCAGGTCCGGCAGCACCGCGTCCGCGTACTGGCCCTCGCGACGCAGGTAGGCCAACGCCTCGGCACCGTCGGAGACGACGTTGAGCCGGTTGCGTAGCTTGTGCTCCTCGAACGCCTCCTGGGTCATCAGCACGTCACCCGGGTCGTCCTCGACCAGAAGCACCTCGATCGGGCTGTTGCCGTCCGCCGGCGCGGTCATCCCACCGCCTCCTTCATGCCGCCTGTCCCACCGCCGGCCGGGGACTGGCCAACGACAGCCGAGGGGCGCTCCGATTCGCCGCCGGCCTCGGCGCCGACGGTACCGTCACCCGCCCGGACCTCGTCATCGACCCGGTCTGTCGCCACGTCCGTCGGCTCGGCCCCGTCCGCACCCGACCCGTCCACACCGGTGCCGCGCTCCGCGGCCTCGATGTCGGCGGGCAGCGCGGGCAGGGTGAAACGGATCGCCGTACCTTCGGGCACATCCGTGTCCACCCAGACCCGACCACCGTGGTACTCGACGATCTTCTTGACGATCGCCAGCCCGATCCCGGTACCCGGGTACGCGTCCTTGGCGTGCAACCGCTGGAAGATGACGAAGATCTTGTCGGCGAACTCCGGCTCGATCCCGATGCCGTTGTCCTGGCAGGTGATCTCCCAATCGTCGCCGATCAGCCGGGCCGAGACGTGCACCTTCGGCGGAACATCCGCCCGACGGAACTTCACCGAGTTGCTGACCAGGTTGACAAGCAGGTTGGTCAGCAGGGGCTCCTCACCGCGGATCACCGGCAGCTCGCCCCAGGTCAGCTCGGCGTCGGCGTACTGCCGGGCCGGCTCGGTCTGCCCCGCCACCTCCTCCATCAGGCGGTTCAGGTCAACCTCGGTGAAACCGGCGGTGAGCCGACCGATCCGGGAGAACGCCAACAGGTCGTTGATCAGCCGCTGCATCCGCTGCGCGCCGTCCACCGCGAAGGCGATGTACTGGTCGGCCCGCTCGTCGAGCCGCCCGGCGTAACGCCGCTGGAGCAGCTGGCAGAAGCTCGCCACCTTGCGTAGCGGCTCCTGGAGGTCGTGCGAGGCGACGTAGGCGAACTGTTCCAGGTCACGGTTGGACCGGGTCAGCTCCTCGGCCTGCTTCTGCAACTGGGTGTTGACCCACTCGATCCGCTCCCGCGCCTCCCGCACCTCGGCCAGGTCCGCCGCGATCTTCTGCCGCATCGCGTCCACGTCCTCGCCGAGCCGCCGGAACTCCGGCGGACCGGTGCCGGTGATGCCGTGGCCGTAGTCACCGACGGCGACCTCCCGGATCTGCCCGGCCAGGCTGGTCAGCGGACGGATCACCATCCGTTCCAGCGAGGTGAGCAGCACCACCCCGGCGACCAGTACCACGAGCGCCGCGATGACCAGCAGCAGCACCAGCAGGTTGCTGGTGCTGCGGACGTCCGTGGCGGCCTCCTCGCGCACCTCGAGGATGCCGTTCTGCAGCACGTCGACGGCGACCCGGATCTGGTCGAACTGCTGCCGCGACTGATCGGTGAGCAACTGCTGGCCAGCGACGGTGCCACCGGCGTCGATGGCGGCGATGACCGGCAGGGCGACGGTCTGTCGCCACTGCTCCGCCTGCTGCTGCACCAGCTGGAACTCGTCACGCAGCTCCGGGTATGTGGTCAACAGTCGGTCCATCGAGGTGGCCAGTTGCTGCTCACGCTGCCGACCGGTGTCGAACGGGACGAGGTCCTCCCGCTCACCTGTCAACGCGTACCCCCGGATCGCGGTCTCCTGGTCGACCAGGACCGCGAGCAGTTCCTGGGACTGGGCGCGCAGCGGACCTGTCACGTTGAGCACCGCGTCGATGTGCGCCCGGTTGCGGGCCGCGACCACGGTCTCCGCAACCGCCACCCCGATCAGCAGCAGCCCGACGATCGCGACAAGCACCGCCAGCCGACCGCGCAGACTCCAGCCGGCACCCGTACTCGTCACCGGCCACCGCCCCGCGTGACCAGCAGCATCGCCACGTCGTCGGCGAACGGGCCGTTGTTGAGCTGCTCGGCCCGGCCGACCAACCAGGCCGGCAGATCCGACAGCGGAACCGCCCGGCTGGCCGGCTCGCTCAGCAGGCGGGTCAGGCCGGGCACGTCGAGCCGTTCGTCGCCCGCGCCCACCCGGCCCTCGATCAGACCATCGGTGTACATCAGCAGAGACCAGTCCTCGGTGTCGAACTTCAGGTCGAAGGCGACCGGCCGGCGGGGCCGTACGCCGAGCAGCAGACCACCCGGCGCCGGCACCTGAGTCACCCGCCCACCGGCGAGCAGCACCGGTGGCGGATGACCGGCCAGTCGCACCGTCGCCCGGTCGGCGTTGAGGTCCAACCGGGCCGTCGCCACGGTCGCGAAAATCTCCTGAAGCCGGCGCTCGCTCATCAGCACCTGTTCCAGTGCGGGCAGCACCTCGTCGTCCGGCACCCCGGCGAGGATCAGCGCCCGCCAGGCCACCCGCAGCTCGACGCCGAGGGCCGCCTCGTCCACGCCGTGCCCGCAGACGTCGCCGATGATCAGATCCACCCGGTCGGGGCGGGTCTGCACCACGTCGTAGAAGTCGCCGCCGATCAGGGCGGCGTGCCGGCCGGGCCGGTAGAAGGTGTGCACCGCGATCTGGTCGGTCGACATCAGCGGCTGGGGCAGCAGGCCGCGCTCCAACCGGGCCGACTCGGCCTGGCGCAGCTCCACCTCCCGCAGCCGGCGCGCGTTCTCGTCGGCCCGTTTACGCTCCACCGCGTAGCGCAGCGCCCGGGTCAGCAGCACCCCGTCCACCTGGCCCTTGACCAGGTAGTCCTGGGCCCCCTCGGCGACCGCCACGATGCCCAGGTGCTCGTCGGTGCGGCCGGTGAGCACACAGACGGCCGCGCTGCCGGACATCTCCAGCACCTGCCGAAGCCCGTCCAGCCCCTGCGCGTCGGGCAGACCCAGGTCGAGCAGTACGCAGTCGACGCCGGCGATCCTCCGGCGGGCCTCGCTCAGGCTGGTCGCCACCAGCAGGTCGATCCCGGAATTCGTCTCGGCCAGCAGCTCGCCGACCAGGAAGGCGTCGCCCTCGTCGTCCTCGACCAGCAGCACACGCAGCCGCTCTCCGGGGGGCAGGTTCGGATTGCCACCCAGCCCGCCCTGCGGATACGGCCACGACACGACGGAGGGACCGGTCATCCCGGTCCCCCGGGCCGGCCGGCTCACCGCCGCGACTGGCGGAAGATCGCTGGTGATGTCGGGCTCCTTCCGAGTGCCCCGCTGATCCTGTATTAGACAACGTTCGCACACAACATGACGGGGCACCCTCAGGTGGCATGGAGGATGATGTGCACCCCAGAACCACCCCTCGCGAGGAGTCACCCGTGGGCGCACCCCCCAGCCCCGCCGCCGACCGCGCCCTCACCCGGCCCCGTCGACGCCCGCTCGCCGCGCTGGCGGCACTCGTCGCGCTCGTCGCCGTCGGCGCGGGCGCTCTGCTCGATCTTCGCCCGCCGGCACCCCGGCCGGCCGACACGCCGACCGGCGAGTTCAGCGCGGGGCGCGCGTACCCGCACGTGACGCAGGTCGCCGGCCGGCCGCACGTCGCGGGCAGCCCGGCCAACGACGAGGTCCGCGCCTACCTGGAAGGGGTACTGCGCGGCCTCGGGTTGGAGACGCAGGTGCAGGACACCGTCGCCGAGGAGGCCGGGCAGCTCAGCGGCGCGGCGGGCGGCGCCACCCTGGCCCGGGTGCGCAACGTGGTGGCCCGGCTGCCCGGCACCGATCCGACCGGCACGGTGTTCCTTGTCGCCCACTACGACGCGGTGCAGACCGGGCCGGGCGGCAACGACGACGCCGCCGGGGTCGCCACCATCCTGGAAGTGGCCCGCGCGCTGACGGACGGCCCGGCACCCCGTAACGACGTCGTCTTCGTGCTCACCGACGCCGAGGAGGCGTGCCTCTGCGGAGCCTCGACGTTCGCCTCCGAGCACCCGCTGGCCGCCGGCAAGGGAGTGGTGCTCAACCTGGAGGCACGGGGCCGCACCGGTCCGGTGATCATGTTCGAGACGTCGCCGGAGAACGCCCGTCTGGTCGAGGTCTTCGGCCGGGCCGCGCCGCACCCGGTGGGCACCTCGTTCGCGGTGGAGGTGTACCGCGCCCTGCCCAACGACACCGACTTCACCGCCTTCCTCGACGAAGGGTTCCTCGGGCTGAACTCGGCGTACCTGGACGGCGGCGCGATCTATCACACGCCGTTGGACACCCCGGCCTCGATGGACCGGGCCAGCCTCCAGCATCACGGTGACAACTCCCTCGGTCTCGCCCGGGAGTTCGGTCGGATCGACCTCGGTGACCTGCGCGCCGGCCACGACGCCACCTACTTCCCCGTCCCCGGCGGTCTCGCCCGCTACCCCGGCTGGCTGGTGCTGCCGTTGGCCCTGCTGGCGCTGGGCGGCGTGGTCGTGCTCGGCTGGCTGGCCCGACGCCGGAACCGGGTCACCACCGGTCGGCTGGCCGCCGGCTTCGGCCTGGCCCTGGTGCCGATCGTGGTGGCCCCACTGGGCGCCCAGCTCCTCTGGGCGGCGATCCTCGCCCTGCGACCGGGCAACGCCGAACTGCTCGACCCGTACCGGCCGACCTGGTACCGGTTGGCCGTGCTGGCGCTCGCCGCCGCCGTCGTGTTCGCCTGGTACGCGCTCAGCCGACGCCGGCTCGGCCCGGCCGCCCTGGCCATCGGCGGGCTCGGCTGGCTGGCGCTGCTCGGCGTGCTGCTCGCCTTCCTGGCACCCGGTGGGGCCTACCTGGCGACCCTGCCCGCGCTGGCCGGGGCGCTCGGCGGGCTGGTGGCGCTGGCCACCCGCCTCGACGGTCCGGTACCGGTGATCGCGGTGACCGTCGCGGCCGCGGTCGCGGTGATCCTGCTGCTCCCCACTGTGGTACTGCTCTTCCCGGCGCTGGGCATGGCGATGGGCGGCGTCGCGGCGCTCTTCGCGGTGCTGCTCGGGCTGGCCGCGCTGCCCGTGGTCGACCTGCTGCACCCGCAGGCCGGCGGCCAGCGGGGCATGGTGGCGCTGCGGGCCCGCCGACTCGGCGCCCTGCCCGCCGGGGCCGCCGCGCTGGCCGCTGTGGTCCTCGCCGGGACCGGCATCGCCGTCGACAGGTTCGACGCCGCGCACCCCGCGCCCACCCACCTGATGTACGCGCTGGACGCCGGCACCGCCCAGGCCCGCTGGCTGAGTCACGAGAGCGAGCCACAGCCCTGGACCGCCGAGTACGTGGACGGACCGGTCCAGGTCGCCGACGAGTTCCCCGGTATCGGCGGCGACGAGCTGCTCGGCGGCCCGGCACAGCCGGCGGACCTGCCCGCGCCCCGGCTGGACGTCCTTGCCGACACCACCGCCGCTGGTGCGCGCACGCTGACCCTCCGGCTCACCCCGCAACGCCAGGTACGCCTGGCCACCCTGCACGTCGACACGTCCACCGCGACGGTGCGCGAAGCCCGGGTGGCGGGCCGTGCGGTGCCGGTGGAGGAACGCGACGGCCGCTGGGGCTTCGGGGTGGTCTTCCACGCCCCACCGCGCGAAGGCATCGAGGTCACGCTCACCGTCACCCCGAAGGCGGACCGCATCGCGCTGCGGGCCATGGACGCCAGCGACGGCCTGGACGCACTCCCCGGCTTCCGCCCCCGCCCACCCGGCGTCGGCATCACCGGCTCCCACACCTCCGAAATGCTCGCCGTAGCCCGCACCTACCCCCTCTAGCCCCCACCCCGCACCCCGCGATCTTGCACTTTTCGTCCCCGCAAAACAGGACATAGCAACCATAAGGACGACCGAAAGTGCAAGATCGCGGGTGGAGGTGGAGGGGCGGAGGGGGTGGTTACTTCCAGCGGAAGTGGATGAAGAGGCGGCCGAAGTTTTTGGAGTCCTTCTCGACTCGGTGGTAGAGCTGCTTGACGTCCTTCTGGTCGAGGAAGCGCAGCACGCGCTTCTTGAGCTGGCCGGAGCCCTTGCCCGGAATGATCTCGACGAGGGTGGCCTTCTTGGCCACCGCCTCGTCCATGATCCCGCGCAGTGCCCGGTCGATGTCGTGGCCCTTGTTGAAGATGTCGTGCAGGTCCAGCTTCAGCTTCATGCCACGTCCACCGTCCGGTTGGCTGTCATGCGGCCCATGGTAGGCAGGTCGCCAGCCGGCCCGGGACGTCGCGAGGGCAGCCCGTTCGGGCTGCCCTCGCGACACATGTTCGGGATCAACGACCGCCGCCTACCCGGGTCTCGACGCGGCGCAGGGCCGCCGTGTAGTCGTCGTGGGACGAGTGCATGGCCGCGGCGATGCGCAGGTGCCGCAGCGCGTCGGTGTACCTGTTGAGTCGCTCCAGCGTCCGGCCCAGCACGTGGTGGGCGTAGTGGTCGCTGGGGTTGCGGTCGACCAGCTCTCGCAGCTGCTCCTCGGCGCGGCTGAGCTGCGCCGACTGGAAGTAGGCCCGGGCCAGCAACTGCCGCACGGCGGCGTTGTCCGGCTCCGCCTCGATGATCGGTTCGAGCAGCCGGGCCGCGCTGCTCGGGTCGCCCGCCTCGAAGAACAGGGTCGCCCGCCGGTATTCGGCCAGAAGATCCATGCCGCCACCCCCTCCGTTCGCACCACTGCTCCGACGCTGGCACAACACCTGCGGTACCGCGACTGTTCCCGGTCGCTTTCCTGGCCGAATGGCGGTCTTCAGACGGTGGCGAGGTCCCAGGCGCGGACGCCACCGACAATGCCGGCGCTGTTGGGGACCACCACCACGTCGTCACCCATCCGGGTGAGCTGCTCGGGGCGGATCCGCCGCGAGTTCCCCCCGCCCAGGTACAGCCGGTCCCAACGGAACACCGGGCGCAGGCCCTCGACCACCTGCCGGATCCGCCGGGACCAGAACGCGTCGCCCAGCCGGCGGCGCTCCGGTTCACCCACGTACGTGTCGTAGGTCGTGCCCCAGCGCACCGGAGCGTGTGACAGTTCGAGGTGCGGGGCGAGCACCCCACCGTCGAAGAGGGCGCTGCCCAGCCCGGTGCCGAGGGTCAGTACCAGTTCGCAGCCGGTGCCGGCGACCACCCCGGCGCCGTGCACCTCGGCGTCGTTGAGCACAAGCGCCGGCAGGCCGAACGCGGCCGAGAGCGCGCTGCGCGCGTCGAACCCGGACCACTCGGCGAGCAGCTCCGGGTCGGTCCGGCTGCGCGGCCCGGAGCGGGTCACGTAGTGCGGGGTGGCCACCACCACGCCGTGCCGGATCATGCCGGGCATCCCCACCGTCACCCGATCCGCCGCCGGCAGTCGACCGCCGAGTTCCACGAGGGTCTGCACGAACAGGCCCGGCGGCAGCGGGTACGGCGTCGGCACCCGCATCGGCTGGGCCCGCATGGTGCCCGCGCCGTCGAGGACCGACGCCTTGATCCCGCCGCCCCCGCAGTCGATCGCCAGAGTGGTCAACACGCACGTGAGTCTGCCTCGTCGCGGGGGTCGCCGCGCGGCGACGGGTAGGCTCGGCTGCTTGTGAGCGCCACGCTGATCGCCAAGGACCTCGCCGCCGGGCACGGGGAACGAACCCTCTTCACCGGCCTGGACCTCGTGGTCGCCCCCGGTGACGTGGTCGGCCTGGTCGGGGCCAACGGAGCCGGCAAGTCGACGCTGCTGCGTACGCTCGCCGGTCTGTTGCCGGTCGAGGCCGGCAGCGTCGCGGTGAGCCCGCCCGGCGCGAGCGTCGGGCACCTGCCCCAGGAGCCGGAGCGCCGCCCCGGGGAGACGGTCCGGGAGTTCCTGGCCCGCCGCACCGGCGTGACCGGAGCGCAGTTCGCCCTCGACGCGGCGACGGAGGCGCTTACCGCCGGCCGGCCGGGCGCGGACGACGCGTACGCCGCCGCGCTGGAGAGTTGGCTCGGGCTGGGCGGGGCCGATCTGGACGAGCGGGCCGAGGAGGTGGCCGCCGAACTGGGACTCGCCGTTGATCTCGATCAGGAGATGACGAGCCTCTCCGGCGGACAGGCCGCCCGAGCCGGGTTGGCGTCGCTGCTGCTCAGCCGGTACGACATCTTCCTGCTCGACGAGCCGACGAACGATCTCGACCTGGCCGGTCTGGACCGGTTGGAGGGCTTCGTCACCGGACTGCGCGCCGGCACGGTGCTGGTCAGCCACGACCGGGAGTTCCTGGCCCGCACGGTGACCTCGGTGCTGGAGCTGGACCTGCACCAGCAGCAGGTGAACCACTTCGGTGGCGGATACGCGGCGTACCTGGAGGAGCGGGAGGTGGCCCGCCGCCAGGCGCGCGCCGACTACGAGGAGTACGCCGACACCCGGGCCGGGCTCCAGGCACGGGCGCGTACCCAGCGGGCCTGGATGGAGAAGGGGGTCCGCAACGCCCGGCGCAAGGCCACCGACAACGACAAGATCGGCCGGAAGTTCCGGTCCGATGCGTCCGAGAAGCAGGCTGCCAAGGCCAGACAGACCGAGCGGCTGATCGAACGCCTGGAGGTGGTCGAGGAGCCGCGCAAGGAGTGGGAGCTACGGATGGAGATCGCCGCCGCGCCCCGCGCCGGCGCCGTCGTGGCCACTCTCCGCGACGCCGTGGTACGCCGGGGCGATTTCACCCTCGGCCCGGTGAACCTTCAGATCGACTGGGCGGACCGGGTGGCGGTGACCGGGGCGAACGGTTCCGGCAAGTCGACCCTGCTGGCGGCCCTGCTGGGCCGGTTACCGCTGGACGCCGGCCAGGCCACGCTCGGGCCTGGTGTGGTGATCGGCGAGGTGGACCAGGCTCGGGGACTGTTCCTCGGGGACGTACCGCTGCTGGACGCCTTCCGGGCCGCGTTGCCGGAGGTGTCCCCGGCGGACGCGCGTACGCTGCTGGCCAAGTTCGGCCTGCGCGCACAGCACGTGCTGCGACCCGCCGCGACGCTCTCCCCGGGCGAGCGGACCCGGGCCGCGTTGGCCCTGTTGCAGGGGCGCGGCGTCAACCTGCTGGTGCTGGACGAGCCGACGAACCACCTCGACCTGCCGGCCATCGAACAACTGGAGTCCGCGCTGGCCAGCTACGGGGGCACGCTGCTGCTGGTCACCCATGACCGACGGATGCTGGAGGCGGTACGCCTCGACCGGCGGTTGCGGGTGGACGCCGGGCGGATCACCGAGTTGTGATCCGGACGACAGACGGCGGCTTCTGGCACGAATTTCAAGGACAACCAACGCATATCGGTCAACTATCCGGGTAACGGGCGGGCCGGAGGTGGCCGGTATGGTCGCGTTGGCACACACCCCGCCCTCCGCCGAGCGGCTGCGGGCGGTGGACGGTTTCCTCACCGAGGCGTGGACGGACCAGGTCCGTCACGACGAGAGACTGCGTCCGCTCGCGGTCGAGGTGCGCTTCGACCGGGGCGTCGCCCACCTGACCGGCGAGGTCGACGACCCGACACAGTTGCGACTGGTGCGCGAGCAGGTGGGCCGACTGGCCGGCGTCTTCGGCGTTTGGTGCCGGGTGCGGGTGGGTGGACGCGACCCGGTGGTGGTCGACCTGGGCTGCGGCGGCACCAAGCAGTGGCCGGGCAATCTCGGGCTCGACATCTTTCCCGCGCCGGGGGTGGACGCGGTAGCCGACCTGTCCGGCTCTCTGCCGCTGGCCGACGACTCGGTCGACGTACTGTTCGCGGTACACATCCTGGAGCACCTCATCGACTTCCTGCCGCTGCTGGACGAGTGCCATCGGGTGCTCCGACCCGGCGGTGTGCTGCACGTCATGAGCCCCTGGTGGGGCCATGTGAACGCGGTGGCCGACCCGACCCACGTGCGACTGCTGGACGTGCAGACGATCAAGGGTGTCTGCGTGATGCGACCGCCGGGAACCCCGCGCTGGCACCCGCTGCACGCCGGCAGCGACGGCGCGTCCATCTTCGCCGACCTCACACCGTTGGGTCCGGACGACGACGGCCCCTCCGCCGCCCACCTGGCCCGTTTCTTCGACTGACCGAGCGACCACTGCCCTGGACACCATCGGTGTCCAGGGCATTCGTCTGTTTCGGCACAGGTCACCAATATTTCTCGTGGGTAACACCGGCAGGCCGCGCCATTGATCGACACTGATCGAACCCCGGTGACTCGCCGGTAACAAGTGGCTCCACCGCACACCCCCGCGGAGGTACGACCATGCCCAGACGTCTCGCCAGCCTCCTCGCCTCTGGCCTCCTCGCGCTGCTCACCGCCCTCGCCGTGGCCTCCCCCGCCACGGCGGCCGTCACTCCACAGCAGAAGCTGTCCGTCCTGTCCAGTTGGACCCAGACCAGCGCCAGCAGCTACAACGCCTGGTACTCCGCCCGACAGAACCGGGCGCCCTGGGCCGAGTACAACTTCGACTGGTCCACCGACTACTGCTCGTCCAGCCCGGACAACCCGCTCGGGTTCAAGTTCAGCCTCTCCTGCGCCCGCCACGACTTCGGCTACCGCAACTACAAGGCGGTCGGCCAGTTCAGCGCCACCAAACCGCGCCTCGACAGCGCCTTCTACGAAGACCTGAAGCGCTCCTGCGCCACCTACAACTCAGTTGTCCGGCCGGCCTGCCTGAGCCTGGCGTGGACCTACTACCAGGCGGTCGCCATCTTCGGATCGGTAGCCGCCGTCCAGCAGTCCGACATCGACCGGGCGGCTCGGATGAAGGCCGACGCCGAGCGCCGCGCTCGCGCCTGACCAGCACAGCGGGACGCCCGGCCGGCACCACGGCCGGGCGTCTCCGGGTCAGGCGTCCCGGGTGAGACGTCCCGGGTCAGGCGTGCTCGGTGTGGCGGTCGACGGTGCTGGGTTGACGCGGCGCGGAGCGCCCCCTGGCGAACCGCCCGGAATCGGCAGCCAGATCGGGGTGCTCGACACCGAGTGCCAGCGCGACCGCCTCGTCCAGCCCCAGGTCGGCGCCCTCCCCGTACGCCTCGTCGAAGGCGGCGTCGCCGAGCACCCGCCGCAACGCGGCCTGCCGTTCCGTCCAGTACGCCTCGTAGATGCCCGGCGTCGACCGCAGACCCGCCCGGGTCGCCTGGGCGGCGCCGAAGAGCCGGGCCCCGGTCAGCGGCTGGTCACCGACGGCGCAGCGCACCGCGATGGCGTTCAACGTGTCGCAGGCCCGCCCGTGGAAGCCGTGATTCATCCGGGACCGGAGCGCCACCAGCAGATGCTCGTGCGCGGCCACCAGGTCGCCACGGGCCAACGCGACCATGCCGAGCAGCATGTCCACCGAGCGTCGGCCCCGGTCGACCGGCCGGGACGCCTCCACCGGACGGGCCGCGCCGAGCAGTTCCGCCGCCTCGTCGAGCGCCCCCCGCCGCCACAGCAACTCGGCCAGCCGGAACACGGCGAACAACGACTCCGACTCGACCCCCTGTTCCTGAGCCCAGTCGATGACCTCCCGGCAGACCCGCTCCGCCTCGGCGAACTGCCCCATATCGACAAGCGGAGCTGCCCGGCCCGCCAGCACCCGGGCCAGCAGACCGGCGTCCGCCGCCTGACGGGCGGCTGCCTCCGCCCGCTGCGAGAAGCGCAGCTCCTCGCCGAACTCGCCGTCGCCCCCGGCGTGCAGGGAGTGCATGTGATAGGCCGCCGCCAGCTCGTCCTCCGGGATCGCCTCGCCGGTCTCGGCCAGTCGGCCGTACAACCGGAACAGCCAGAGCCGTCCCTCCCGGGCCAGTCCGCGCTCGCGCCACCACTGGTCCAGCCCGCCGGCCAGCCGGAGACCGGCCCGGGCGCTGCCACCCGTGGCACACCAGCGCAGCGCGGCCCGCAACTCCCCGGCGAGTGGATCCAGCGCGTACAGCGAGAGAGTCACCGGTTGCCCGTCCGGGCCGAGGTGCGCCCGCTCCAGGGCGTGCGCCGACCAGGCCACGTGCCGGTCACGGGCGGCCTGCTCCTCGCCGGCCTCGGCGAGCCGCCGCGCCGCGTAGGCCCGGATCGGGTCGAGCATCCGGTACGTGCAACCGGTCGCGTGCGGCTCCGCCAACACCATGGACTTGTCGACAAGCACCGAGAGCGGGTCGAGCGGGTCGTCGTCGAGCAACCACTCCACAGTCGGCAGGTCGACCGGACCGGCGAAGACCGCCAGCCAGCGCAACAGTCGCGCCGCACGGGGCCCGAGCGTCCGGTAGGACCAGGTGACCGTGGCCTGCATGGTGAGGTGCCGTTCGAGAGCCGAACGGGCCACCGCCCGGGTGGCCGGGGTCGAGGGGCTGAGACCGGTGGCCGCCGCGGCCAGGTCGACGGTGTCCCGCTGGTTGCCGGCGTTACCCCGATCGGCTGGCGGGGGCAGTGGGTCCGCACGGCCGGCGTCGAGCGTGCCGAGGACGTCGTCGAGACGCTCGGCGAGCTGACCCACCGAGAGCACCCGCAGCCGGGCCGCGGCCAACTCGATGGCCAGCGGCAACCCGTCCAGCCGCCGCACCACCCGGCGTACGTCGGCCGACTCGGACGGGTCGGGCTGCCGGCCGCCCCGGGCCGCCGCCGTACGGTCCAGCAGCAGGGCAACCGCATCGCTCTCGGTGCCGTCCGGGGCCGGATCGACGGACAACGGCGGGATCCGCCACACCACCTCGCCCGGCAGCCCCAACGGTTCCCGGGTCGTCGCCAGCACCCGCACCCCACCGCCACCGGCGAGCAGCCGGGACACCGCCTCGGCGCAGGATGCCGGCTGCGCGTCGCAGGTGTCGAGGACGATGAGCATCCGGCGGGGAGCGGCGTACTCCACGAGGGTGTCGACCATCGGACGGCCCGGCTCCGGGCGCAGCCCGAGCACGGCGGCGACCGCGAAGGCGACGAGCCCGGGGTCGGTGACCGCGGCGATGTCGACGAACCAGACCCCGTCCGGGTACTCGTCCACCAGGTCGGTGGCTAACTCGACGGCCAGCCGGGTCTTGCCGCTGCCACCCGCGCCGAGCACGGTGACCAGCCGGTGTCGGGCAACCAGTCGTCTCAGCTCGGCGCGCTCGGTCTGCCGACCGACGAACGTGGTCACCTGGATCGGCAGGTTGTGCGCCACCGCGTCGGCCGTACGCGGGCGCGGGAACTGCCGCTCCAGGCCGGGCGCGACGAGTTGGAAGAGCCGTTCCCGGTCGTCGAAGCCACGCAGCCGGTGCAGCCCGAGGTCGAGCAGGGAGGCGCCGGCCGGCAGTGGATCGGCTCGCCGCGCCGTGGCAGCCGAGCAGAGGACCTGTCCGCCGTGCGCGGCGGCGGCGACCCGGGCCGCCCGGTGCACCTCGGGGCTGGCGTACTCGCCGTCACGTGGCTCCGCCCAGCCGGTGTGCAGTCCCATCCGGACCCGGGGAGCAGACTCGGGAGTCGGCCAGTCGTGCTCTCCGAGGGCCCGCTGCGCGGTCAGACACGCGGTCAACGCCGCCCCGGCATCATCGAAGGCCAGAAAGAACGAGTCGCCCTCGGTCAGCAGCTCCGCGCCCTCGGTCGCCGCGATCGTCCGGCGCAGCAGCCGCCGGTGCTCGGCCAGCACCGGCCGATAGCCGGACCCGAGCAGTTGGGCCAACCGGGTGGAGCCCTCGATGTCGGTGAAAACAAAGGTCACCCAGCCGGTCGGGAGGTGCATCCGTCGCGGCATGCGTGGAACCTCCCCCCTGGTCTCGGCACCATACTTCCCGAAACCAGATCATCACGCATCGTGAGAACGGCCGGCCGAGGCTCCGACCCAAGGTGCCATCGGACCCGGCGTCCGGGCAAGGCCGGCATCACCCGTACCACCCATCCACCAGCGGGCCCGGCGTGGTCAGCAGCCGCAGCCGCCACCGCAGCAGCCGCCGCCGGTCGGCGCGGGTGCGGCGCCTGACCCGCCGCCACCTCGGCCGGTGACCGCGACCGTGGAGAGCAGTTTCACCGTGTCGGCGTGCCCCTGTGGGCAGGGCGCCGGCTCACCGGCCCGCGCCATCGGACGGTTGACCTCGAAGGTGTCGCCGCAGGCGCGACAACGGAACTCGTACCGGGGCATGGCATCAGCCTACGACCGGACCTGACGTCAGCGGTGACATGGGTGATACTCGACTTGTGGCAGACGGCGAAGAGCGCACGACCCTTCGGCCCCTCCGACCGGCCACGCCGCGCGCCGGCTCCGACGCCGGGCCGGACAGGCCGGCGACCGGCTTGCCCCGGCCCCGCCGGCCCTGGCTGGGGCCCGGCAGACCGGTCGACGAAGCGGCACCGGAGGCACCGACCACCGAGCCGGTTTCCGCAGCGCCCGTCGACGACGCCGCAGACACGTCGACCGGCGATGCGCCTTCCGCAAGCACGGACGGCACCGCGCCGGACAACACCGCAGCAGCCGACACCGCAGCGGACAGCACCGCAGCCGCAGGCACCGCCGCCGCAGGCACCGCGCCGGACAGCACCGCAGCCGCAGGCACGAAGCGCGGCGCCACGACCGGGCCGGGCGACGCTTCCGACGCCGAGTCCGGGCCCAAGACCACTGTCGAGCAGTCCACTGCGGAATCCGGTGCACCGGCAGCCCGGCGCCGCCGGGCTCGCTTCGCGCACGCCGTACGTCTGCCCGGGCCCCGGGCTGCGGCCCGGGCGACCCGCGACTGGTCCCGGCGGCCCAGTGGCCGGCTGACCCTGCCCGGCGTGTTTCTGCTCGCCCTGGTCGCCGCGACCGCCGGAGCCGGCGCGCTGCTGGTGCCCGCGACCCTCGACGCACCGCGTCAGGTGGCGGCGGACGCCACCGCCGACGTGCCTGACGCGCTGCCCGGCGACCTGCCGCCGTCCGGCGCGGCCCCGCCACCCGGGCAGTTCCCGCCGCCCACCGCGACCCTGCCGCCGGGCGTGACTCCGCCGGGTGCCGTCGGACCGGCAGGTGGGCGCCCGTCCGACGCGTTGGCCGGCTGGGCCCGCGACGCGGGCGCCAAGGTCGGCATCGACCCGATCGCCATGCAGGCGTACGGCTACGCCGAGCTGGTGCTCGCCGAAACCGATCGCGCCTGCGGCCTGAGCTGGACCACGTTGGCCGCGATCGGTCTGGTCGAGTCCCGCCACGGTCAGGCCAACAACGCCCAGCTCGGCGCGGACGGCCGGGCGGTCCCGGAGATCATCGGTCTGCCGCTGGACGGTCAGGGCAACCGGATGCGGATTGCTGACACCGACCGGGGTGAGCTGGACCGCGACACCACCTACGACCGGGCGATCGGGCCGATGCAGTTCATCCCGACCACCTGGGAGGAGATCGGTGCCGACGCGGACAACGACGGCCGCAAGGACCCGCACAACATCCACGACGCCGCGCTCGCCGCCGGCATGTACCTGTGCAAAGGCGGCCGGAATCTCACCATTCCGGGTGACTGGTGGAACGCGATTCTGTCGTACAACGATGTCCGAAGGTATGCCCAGGACGTCTTCGACGCCGCCAACCGATACGGACAGGCCAGTCGCACGTGAAGTGATCGTCCGCATACATTGGAGAACTGGACACTTCCCCCCGGCAGCGGTTAACGGCAAGCTAGACGGGTGATGGTGCGCGAGTGGGACCCCAGGACCGCGTCGTCCGCCGAGATCGCGTCGCTGCTGGACACGCTGAACGCGGTCCTGGCGGCCGATCTCCCGCAGGATCCGCCGTGGCGGGAGAGTTCCCTGCGGGAGTACCTCGCCGAGGTGATGCCGGGCGAACGACGGATCTCCTGGATCGCCCAGGAAGATCCGGATGCCGACGGCAATCCGGGAGCCATCCTCGGGCAGGTGCACGTGTTGCTGCTCGGCAACATCGGTGTGCTCGAGGTGCTGGTCCACCCGGCCGTGCGACGCGGTGGCCTCGGCCGTGATCTCGTCCTGCGCGCGGCCCGCCGCGTTTACCAGGAGGGCTTCGAGTCCATCGGGGTGGAGGTGGTCGGCGACACTCCCGCCGTCGCCTTCTACGAGTCGCTCGGCTTCACTCAGGAGTACGTCGAGACCCGCAGCGTCCTCGACCTCTCCGGCGTCGACTGGGCCGAGTTGGCGGAGATGTCCACAGGTGTCGGTGCCGGCTACCGCGTCCAGTTCCACCCCGGCGGTCCGCCGGACGAGCTGATCGAGGCGTACGCGCGGGCCAAGGCCGAGGTCCGGGACATCGAGGACGGCGAGCTACGACCCAGCTCGTACGATCCGCAGCGGCTCCGGGACAGCCTCGACTGTCTGCACCGACGGGGCATGAAGCCGTACATCGTGCTCGCCCTGCACGAGCAGTCGGGTGAGGTGGCCGGCCTGACGGAGGTGGTCGTGCCGGCTCAGCACCCGACCCGCGCCGACCAGTACGACACGATCGTGGTGCAGGACCACCGCGGCTACGGCATCGACCGGGCGATCAAGGCCCGGATGCTGCTGGAGCTACGCTCGGCCGAGCCGCAGCTGACCGAGGTGCAGACCTGGAACGCACAGGCCAACGAAGCCATGCTCAAGGTCAACGCCGAGTTGGGCTACCGCACCGACCGGGACTGGTGCGAGTACAGCGTCGACGTCGCCGAGCTGGTCCACCGCCTCGACGCCACGCGCTGAGCTGTCAGGCCCCGGGTTCCTCGGGCCGTCGGTCTCCTACCAGGTGCGCGGATCCGGTGGTGGCGGTACGTTCCGGTACTTGGCCACCCGTACCTCCCACTGACTGCGGCGCCGCCGTGCCTCCCGGTCGGCCCGGGATCGGTGGTAGGTCTCCGGCGCCGCCAACAACGCCATGGTCAGCCGCAGCCGCAGGGGGTTGGCGTGCGCTGCGGGCGGGCGGTCAGTAGCGCTGGCGGAGCAGCTGGGCAGCCTCGACGGCCCAGTAGGTGAGGATGATCTGGGCGCCGGCGCGGCGGATGGAGGTGAGCGTCTCCAGCATCACCCGCTCCCGGTCGATCCAGCCGTTCGCGGCGGCCGCCTCGACAGTCGCGTACTCGCCGGAGACCTGGTAGGCCGCCACGGGGACGTCCACGGCGGCGCGGACCGACGCCACCACGTCGAGGTACGGCAACGCCGGCTTGACCATCACCATGTCGGCACCCTCGGCGACGTCCAGTGCGACCTCGCGTAGCGACTCACGTAGGTTCGCCGGATCCTGCTGGTAGGCCCGCCGGTCGCCTTCCAGCGCCGACTCCACCGCGTCCCGGAAGGGGCCGAAGAAGGCCGAGGCGTACTTCACGGCGTACGCCAGCACGGCCACGTCGGTGTGACCCGCCGCGTCGAGTGCCTGGCGTACCACCCCGACCTGGCCGTCCATCATCCCGGACGGACCGACCACCCCGACCCCGGCGGCGGCCTGGGCCACGGCCATCTCGGCGTAGGCGGCGAGGGTGGCGTCGTTGTCGACCTCACCGGCCGGGGTGAGCAACCCGCAGTGCCCGTGCGAGGTGAACTCGTCCAGGCAGAGGTCACTCATCACCACCGTGGCGTCGCCGACCTCGGCGACCACGTCACGGATCGCGACGTTCAGGATGCCGTTCGGGTCGATGCCGCCGGACCCGTACTCGTCGCGCGACGCCGGAACCCCGAACAGCATGATCCCGCCGACGCCGGCCTGCACCGCCTCCACCGCCGCCTTGCGCAGCGAATCGCGCGAGTGCTGGAGCACACCCGGCAGCGAGGAGATGGCGCGCGGCTCGGTGAGCCCCTCCTTGACGAACATCGGCACGACCAGCTCGGCCGGGTCGACGCGGGTTTCGGAGACCAGCCGACGCATCGCCGCGGTGCGACGCAGCCGACGGGGCCGAATCTCTGGGTACGGCATGAACCCTCCCTGACGACCGTCCGGAGCCGGAACGGCTACCGGAACCTCAGCGCGGTCGGCCCCTGGACCTTCGAACCACGGCGCTGCTTCGCCGGCATCGCGGCGAGCTTCTCCCGCAGCTCGACGGCGTAGCCGGCGAGCGCCTCCACCAGATCGGGCACCGACGCGTGCGGCGGTTGGACGTCGACCCGCAGGCCGAACTCCGTAGCGGTCTCCGCCGTCTTGGGCCCGATGACAGCGACAACGGTACGCGTGTGCGGCTTGCCGGCGATGCCGACCAGGTTCCGGACCGTGGAGGACGAGGTGAACAGCACCGCGTCGAATCCGCCCGACTTGATCGCGTCCCGGATCTCGGCGGGCGGCGGAGCAGCCCGGACCGTCCGGTACGCGGTCACGTCGTCGACCTCCCAGCCGCGCTCGGTGAGCCCCGCGGCGAGTGTCTCGGTGGCGATGTCGGCACGAGGCAGCAGCACCCGGCCGACCGGGTCGAGCACCTCGTCGTGCGGCGAGAACTCGGCCAGCAGCCCCTCGGAGGACTGCTCACCGGACGGGATCAGCTCCGGCTGGATGCCGAAGGCACGGACGGCGTCGGCGGTGGCGTCGCCGATACAGGCGATCTTGACGCCGCCGAAGTGCCGGGCGTCCAGGCCGTGCTCGGCGAACTTCTCCCAGACCGCCCGCACCGCGTTGACCGACGTGAAGATGACCCAGGCGTACCTGCCGTCGACCAGGCCCTTGACCGCCCGCTCCATCTGGGCCGGGGTACGCGGCGGCTCCACCGCGATGGTCGGCACCTCGCAGGGGATCGCCCCGTAGGCACGCAGCCGGGCACTCATCGCGCCGGCCTGCTCCTTGGTCCGGGGCACCAGCACCTTCCAGCCGTACAGCGGGCGGTTCTCCCACCAGCTGAGCTTGTCCCGCTGGCCCACACCGTCGCCGACGGTCAGCACGACCCGGCCGGTGAAGCCGAGTGCCGCCGCGACGAAGGAGTCCACGGTCGACGTGGTGGTGTACTGCGTCTCTCCGGTGCCGTCGCCGGTCACCCCGACGTCGGTGGCACCGTCGACGCCGGCGGCGAGCAGCCCGTCACGGATCGCGGCCAGGTCGCCGGCGTCGACAGCCAGCGCCAGCGAACCGCGCTGCACGGCTGCCGCCAGCGCGTCGAAGTCCAGGTTGCTGACGTCCTCGACGTCGGCAGCGGTGCGTACGCCCGGCAGCGGCACACCCGCGTAGGTGGCCACCCCCTCGGCCTGGCCGACCCCGGGCACCACCTCGAAGTGCGCGGCGGTGCGCGCCACCGCCTGCACCTCCTTGACCACCGAGTCGTGGCCGAACGGGTCGCCGGCCACCAGGTGCACCGCGTTCTGCCCGGAACGGGCCGCCGAGATCAAGATCTTGGCCACGTCGCCCGGCGCGCCTTCGGCCGGGGTGAACTGGGCGTCGGACCTGGCCTCGGCCCGGACGACGTCGAGCAGCGACTCGGGGACTCCCCGGTCGTACACCACCTGGTCGGCGTCGACCAGGGCGTCGTGCGCCCGGCGGGTCAGCAGGCCCGGGTCGCCGGGTCCTGCCCCGACGAACGCGATGCGGCCTACGGGCTTACGGGTGCGGGTCATTCTGTGCTCCCAAATTGCTGGGTCCCCGGGCCGTCGTGTCCTTGCGGGCCGAGGATCGAGTCGGCGCCGAGGTCGAGGAGTTCGGCGGCGAGTGCCTTACCGATCTCCGCCGCATCGGCGGGCGTTCCGGTGCGGGACAGCCGGATCTCGCGGGTGCCGTCCGGGCTGATCACCGCCCCGCGCAGGTAGATCTCCTCGCCGGTCTCGCCCTCGGCGAGTTCGGCGTGGGCGGCGACCGGAGCGGAGCATCCGGCCTCCAGGGTGGCCAGCATCGCCCGCTCCGCGGTGACCGTGGCGCGTGACGGTGCGTGGTCGAGCGTGGCGAGCAACTCGACCAGGTCGGTGTCGTCGATCCGGCACTCCACCGCCAGCGCCCCCTGAGCGGGAGCCGGCAGCATCAGCATCGGGTCGAGCGTTTCGGTGACGACGTCGGCGCGGTCGATGCGGGCCAGGCCCGCCCGGGCCAGGACGACGGCGTCCAGGTCGGCTTCCGGGCCGAGCACCCGGGCCAGCCGGGTGTCGATGTTGCCCCGGATCGGGGTGACCGACAGTGGCATGCCCAACGCGTGCAGCTGGGCGATCCGGCGCAGCGCGCCGGTGCCGACGACCGCGCCGGGATCGAGTTCGGTAAGCGTCCTGCCGTCACGGGCGACGAGCGCGTCGCGTGGATCCTGTCGCGGCGGCACCGCGGCGATGTGCAGCCCCGCCGCGGTCGCGGTGGGCAGGTCCTTGTACGAGTGGACCGCGAAGTCGATCGTCCCGGCGACCAGGGCGTCGCGCAGCGCGGAGACGAAGACACCGACCCCGAGCCGGTGCACCGGCGCGTTGGACCGGTCGCCGGCGGTGACCACCTCGACCAGCTCGACGGGGCGGCCGGTCCGCGCGGTGAGCGCTTCGGCGACCTGCCTGGACTGGGCCATTGCCAGTTTGCTGCCCCGGGTACCGAGGCGCAGTGGGGCCTCGTTCATCGCTCGCCTCCGGCGGGTGGGGTGATGTCCGGCACGGTGTCCACCGGCGACGTCTGCGGGACCTGAAGATCGAACAGCTCACGCAGCAGGGCCGCGTACTGGTCACCGCCGGGTTCGGCGGCGAGCTGGCGGACCCGGACGGTGGGCTGGTGCAGCAGCCGCTGGACCACCCGGTGCACGGTACGGGCCACCTCGGCCCGCTGGTCGTCACTGAGGTCGGGACGGCGCTGCGCGAGCCGACGCAGCTCGGCGGTGACCACGTCATCGGCCCGGCCGCGCAGGGCGGCGACGGTCGGGGCCACGTCGGCGCCGCGCAGCCAGCTGAGGAACGACTCGACCTCACCGGCCACGATCCGCTCGACGGCGGCGGCGTCCGCGGCGACCGGGCCGTCGGCGAGCAGCGCCGCCATCCGGTCGATGTCGATCACCTCGACGCCGGGCAGCTCGGCGACGCCCGGGCCGACGTCCCGTGGTACCGCCAGGTCGAGCAGGACCAGCGGGCCACGGCCGGGGTCACGGCCGGCGGCCGCCGAGGCGACCACCTCGCGGGTGAGAACCGGCTCGGCGGACGCGGTGGCGGCCACCACGATGTCCACGGTGGAGAGCGTGTCGGCCAACTCGGTCATCGGGCGCGCGCCGGCACCGTACGACTCGGCCAGCCGGACGGCCCGGTCGGTGCTCCGGTTCGTCACGGTCAGCGGCCCGGCCCCGAGCCGGGAGAGCGTCGCCACGCCCAGCGAGCCCATCGCCCCGGCCCCGACGATCAGCGCGGGACGACCGGTGAGGTCGTCGTCGAGGTGGCCGGCGGCGAGCCCCAGCGCGGCGGTGACCACGCTCTGACCGGCACGGTCGATGCCGGTCTCCGAGTGGGCCCGCTTGCCGACCCGCAGCGCCTGCTGCATCAGCTCGTGCAGCAGCCGGCCGGCGGTGTCCGCGGCGCTGGCCCAGTGGTAGGCGTCACGCAGCTGCCCGAGGATCTGAGCCTCGCCGATCACCATCGAGTCCAGGCCGGCGGCCACCCGGAAGACGTGGTCCACCGCTGCCGAATCGAAGTGCACGTAGAGGTGGTTGGCCAGCGCGGCCGGCTGGCAGCCCGCCTGCTCGGCGAGGATGGCGCAGATGTCGCCGAGGCCGCCGTGGAAGCCCGACACCGTCGCGTAGACCTCCACCCGGTTGCAGGTGGAGACGAGGACGGCCTCGCTCACGTACGGCTGCGCGACCAGGCGCCCCAGGGTGTGGTCGAGCCCGCTGGGTGACACCGCGAGCCGTTCCAGCGTGGCGACCGGTGCGGTGCGGTACGACGCGCCCACGACGAGGAGTTTCACGTGCCGATCGCCTCCTGGCTCTCGGTGACCGCGAGACCACCCGGCAGGGCGGTGAGGGCAGACCCACCGGCGGCGGGGAGCGCGGTCAGGGATGCCTTGCGGTGCTCGTGGAACGACAGGATCTGCAACTCGATGGCGAGGTCGACCTTGCGCACGTCGACCCCGTCCGGCACCGAGAGTACGCACGGCGCGAAGTTCAGGATGCTTGTCACGCCGACGGCGACCAACTGGTCCGCCACGCGCTGCGCGGAGGCGGCCGGGGTGGCAATGACACCGATCGCGATGGATTCCTCGGCAGCCACCCGGGGCAGCTCGTCGATGTGCAGTACGACCAGGTTGTTGATCTCCTCGCCGACCCGCTCCTGGTCGGCGTCGAAGAGCGCGGCGATCCGGAATCCACGGCTGGCGAAGCCGTCGTAGCCGGCCAGGGCGTGACCGAGGTTACCCACCCCCACCAGGGCGACGGCCCGGCGCTGGGTGAGTCCGAGCACGTACTCGATCTGATCGATCAGCAGCCCGACGTCGTAGCCGACGCCCCGGGTGCCGTACGAGCCGAGTTGGGACAGGTCCTTGCGGAGCTTGGCCGAGTTCACCCCGGCGGCATTGGCCAACCCTTCGCTGGAAACCGTCTCGTGACCGGTTTCAGCGAGATTGTGCAGGGCACGTAGATACTCGGGGAGCCGGGCCACCGTCGCCTCGGGTAGGTCCGGGAGCGCCGGTACGGCACCTGCGCGACGGGGCGCGCCAGGGTGACGGTGCTGACTCATGAGACTCCGTGCGGTGCGATCCTCGACCAACTCCACTGGTCGGCCGTTTCGGGACTCCCACTGGCGACCGATGTTGCCGGCTGTGCTAGCAGGGCGCGTCGGAATTACAGAGTAGGCGCTTGTGAAGACGTGCACAAATCGCGATCTTGCTGGCACGGCCCGCGCCCCCACCGGCCCCTCCATCCCACAAGATCGATCACCACCTCGCCGTAAGCACCCGCGCGATTATCCCTCAATACCGACTTCTCCGACCAATCCCACACCGCTCCCGCCCCCATTCCAATTGGCGGATCATGAAGTTATCGCCCCGACACGCCGATTCGGAGCGCGACAGGTTCATGATCGACGGGGTGAACCGGCGACAGTGGTGGCGAGGGTCACGGCCTCGGTGAGGGTGTCGGCGACCGGGTGGCCGGCGGCGAGCAGGCGGGAACGGTCGGTGAAACCGCCGGTGTAGAGGACGGCGCGGGCACCCACGGAGAGCGCCGCGTCGGCGTCGTCGAGCGAGTCGCCGATCAGCACCACCGACCGGCCGTCGACGCCCAGGGCGTCGAGGTGCCGTGCCAGTGACTCCGCCTTCCGGTCGCCGCCGACCTGCGCCCGCAGCCCGTCGACCCGGGCGAACCGGCCGCTCAGGCCGTAGGTCTCGACGGCCGGCACCAGCTCGTCGTGAAACCACATCGACAACAGGGACTGACTGCCCGGCCAGGCCGCCATCGCGTCCACGGCGTCGTGCGCCAGCTCACACGTGGTCAGACCGACCCGGTACGCGTCGTGGAAGATCTTGTCCAGTCGACCGAAGGCGTCGTCGTCCACCGCTCGACCGAGCACCTCCGCGTAGTAGTCGGCGATCGGCCGGCGGAACCGGACCCGGTGTTCCTCGGGCGTGACGCTCGGCCCGCCCTCGCTGGCGAAGGCCGCGTTGGTGCAGGCCACCACGAGGCGGAGATCGTTGAGCAGGGTGCCGTTCCAGTCCCACACCAGATGAGGGCTCGCAGGGGTCATCGCCGCACCCTATCCGGCACACCTGGGGCGCGGAGGCCCCAGAGAACACGCTCTCAGAGCTGCGGGGTGGTCAGGTCCCGCAGCAGCCGCTCCTCCTCGACCCGCCAGTAGCCGTGTTCCCTGCCGTCGAGCAGCACCACCGGCAACCGGTCGCCGTACTCACGCTCCAACTCCACGTCACCGCTGACGTCCCGCTCGGTCCACCTGTCGCCGGTGACCGCGACCACCCGGTCGAGCGCCGCCTTGGCGTCCTCGCAGAGGTGGCAGCCGGGACGGGTGATCAGAGTCAGGCGGGGCTCACGCATCGGTCTCCTCCGTCGTGCCGAGCACGGTCTTGCGTACCTTCCCGATCACCGAGCGCGGCAGCACGTCGACGAACTCGACCTCGGTCGGGCACTTGAATCTGGCCAGATTACGCGTGCAGTGGGCGATCAGCTCGGTACCGGCCACCTCGGCCTGCGGCACCACGTACGCCCGGACAGTCTCCCCGGATCTCGGGTGTGGCACACCCACTACCGCCGACTCCGCCACCGCCGGATGCGCCGACAACACCAGTTCCACCTCGTGCGGGTACACGTTGAAGCCGTTGACCAGGATCAGCTCGCCGATCCGGTCGACCAGGAAGAGATCGCCATCGGCATCGGCGTACGCGACGTCGCCGGTGGCCCACCAGCCGTCGGCATCCGGTCCACCCGCGCCGTCCGGCCAGTAGCCGGCGAAGAGGTTCGCGCCACGAACCACGAGCTGTCCCGGATCGGTGCCCGTCGCGGGGTCGGTGAGGTCCATCTCGTCCGGATCGTCGTCGGCCGCGGCGACCCCGTCGCGCCACAGCTCAGTACCGTCCGCCCCGACCAGCCGGACCTGGACGCCGGGCAGGGGGCGGCCGATCGAACCGGGCCTGGGCTCACCACTGACCAGGGTCGAGGTGAGCACCGGGGCGGTCTCGGTCAGGCCGTACCCGACGTGCACCGGGTGACCGGCCGCCTCGGTGAAGCGCGCCGCGTCGACCGGCTCCAGCGGCGCCGCGCCGCAGACCACGAGCCGCACCGCGGCCATCGCCGCGGCGAGACTGTCCGGGTCCGCCCGGGACCAGGTCCGCACCATCGACGGTACGCCCACCAGCACGCTGACCCGGTGCCGGGCGATCTCGGCGAGCGCCGCGTCGGAGCCCGGATCGTCGACGAGCACCCCGGTCGCGGCGTTGTGGATCACCGCGCCCAGCCCGGCGTTCAGGCCGTAGGCGTGGAACAGCGGCAGAGCCAGCAGCACCGTGTCGTCCGGACCGACCACCGGCGGCTCGATCCGGCCCACCTGTTCGTGGTTGACCGCCAACGCGCCGTGCGAGAGCATCGCTCCCTTCGGCCAGCCCGAGGTCCCCGAGGTGTAGAGCAGCAACGCCAGATCGTCGGCCTCCCGGGTCGGGAACGTCTGGTCGCCGCCGGCCGTCGGCACGCTCGTGTGCACCTCGACGAGCGCGGGAAGCTCCAGCTCCGCCACCAGATCCCGGACCCGCTCGGTGGCGATCAGCACCGACGTGCCCGAGTCCGCCAGGATGTGCCGCAGTTCGCGGGCGGCCAGGTCGGGATTCACAGGTACCGCCGTCAAGCCGGCCCGCAGTACGCCGAGCAGGCTGGTCACGAACTCCGGCACGTTGGGCAGCGCCACGGCGACCCGCGCAGCCGGCTGGGCCGCGCCGGAGCCCGGCACCGCGTCGGCAAGCGCCCGGGCCACCCCGCTCACCGCCTCGTCCAGTTCGGACCAGGTGATCGTCCGGTCCTGCCAGTGCAACGCGGGCTTGCCGGGGTGCAGTTCAGCGGCCCGGCGGAGGCGGTCGGCGAGGTTGGGACCGGCGACTGGGTCAGGATCCTGCACGGTGGCTGAGTCTGGCACAGCCCGATCCGCACGGCCACGCCCGCGAACCACCTGTCACCATCGGCCTCCCCGCCGCGGGAGACCGCCCGAGCCGTCCGGAAAGGTGCGGCCAGTCCCGTCGACGGAACCCGGCCACGTCACCGACGGTGCGGTACAGGTGCGACGCCACCGCACTACCGGACGTCCGACCCCGGTCCGACGCCAGCCTCCACCGGACCGGGCAACCCTTGCCGATACCGCCCCTCACCAGCAGCAACAGCGAATCCACTGGGGATCACCCCAACCGCCGGTTGTCAACCACACCCGACGGACAACCGGTCCGCCGGGTCGGCGACACGTCGGGAAATACTTTGGCCCTGTGTAACGGACTTGCCACGCGCGGGTGACGTTGGCCCTATCATCACTCGGGTCGGCTCACCCCATTTGCCGTGAGTCGACACCCCTCAGCCCGAGGAGGCCCCCGTGCCGTTGAGCGCATTGGACCAGCACCTCAAGGGGAACTGCCGCCCGCCGGCACACCCCGGAGCCACCCTGCCCGACGGGGCAACGACCGGTCACCCGGTCGTTGCCGGCCCGGCGGCCACCGGCGGAACGGAGGCGGCGCGATGACCGCCTTCGGCTTCGCCGAGCGTCCGGTCGGCCTGACCGGCCCGACCGCCCGTACTCCGATAAACGAACGCGGCGGCGGCCACGACGCGTCGGACGCCTTGGCCAACCTCGCTGTCCGGGGTGACGGTGCCGCGCGGCGCGTCGGCAGCCGACCCCACCAGAACGAGCCGCCACATCGACCACCCGTGCCCGGGGGGAACGCCAAACCCGCAGGTGGGCGGGTCGCCTCCCCGAACCGCCCGACGATGCCGGCCCAGGCGCGGCGCAGCGGGGACGCGCCCGTCGAGGTGTCCACCACCGAAACCGCGGTACTTCCGGCGGTCACCGAGCCGGCCGGCACCTCGACCGGGTTCCCGAGCCGCCCGGATCCGTCCGATCCGGCGACCGAGGTCTGGGCCCTCGTCGAACGTGCCCAGGCGGGCGAGGCCGAGGCATTCGGGCTGATCTACGACCGCTATGTGGACACCGTGTTCCGCTTCGTCTACTTCCGGGTCGGCAATCGACAACTCGCCGAGGACCTCACCTCGGACACCTTCCTGCGCGCCCTCAAGCGGATCGGCAGCTTCACCTGGCAGGGCCGGGACCTCGGTGCCTGGCTTGTGACAATCGCGCGCAACCTGGTCGCCGACCACTTCAAGTCCGGGCGGTACCGACTGGAGGTGACCACCGGCGATGTCCTCGACGCCGACCGGGAGGATCGGGGCCCGGAGGGCAGCCCGGAGGCGGCGGTGGTGGAGCACATCACGAACGTCGCCCTGTTGAGTGCGGTGAAGCGCCTCAACCCCGAGCAGCAGGAGTGCATCGTGCTCCGTTTCCTGCAGGGCTTCTCGGTGGCCGAGACCGCCCGGGCGATGGGTAAGAACGAGGGCGCGATCAAGGCACTCCAGTATCGGGCGGTCCGGGCCCTGGCCCGGCTGCTTCCGGACGGCTTCCAGCCGTGATCGTCGGCACCGCCAGAGGCTGTGGTTCCTGCCCGTATCTGGGCTCCTTCGAGCCGGAAGCGATCACTTTGCGTGATTTCGACACCGGCCGGGCCGTAACCCGCCCCGGGCACGGCGCGTTTCTCCGGGTGCGACCGATGACAGGCCGGACACTCTCGGAGTCGACCGGGTGACCTGCGACGGTGCCGCCGGCGGCCAACTGCCGTGGTGTCACGAGGTCATCGATCGCTGGCGGTGAACGCGGCCGACCGGCCGTGACCAGCGAGAGGAGGTGCCACGGTGGACAACGCCCTCTTCTCCCGTCGGCGCGCCGAGCGCTTCGCGCAGCTTCTCGACGAAGCGAACGGCGGCCGACGGCATCACGTACGTTCCCGGGACGACGAGGGGCTCGTGCCCCTCGTCACGCTCGGCCGACGACTCGGGGCCAACCCGCCGGCCGCCGACGTCGATCCGGAGTTCCGCACCGGCCTGCGGGCGATGTTGCTGGCCACCGCGGCCCGCGAGGGCGTCGGCGCGCCGGCCCCCGCCCGGCCGGCAGAGAAGGCAGCGTCCAGTCGTGGGTCGCTGCTACCTGCGGTCACCGCCCGCCGGGCCCGCGCCCGCGGCGCGATCCTGATCGGTATCGCCGCCGGTGCCGTGGCCGTGTCCGGCATCTCGGCCGCCAGCGAGGACGCGGTGCCCGGCGACGCGTTGTACGGGATGAAGCGCGGCACCGAACGGGCTCAGCTCGCGCTCACCAGCTCCGACATCAGCCGAGGCCAGCTCTTCCTCGACTTCGCCCGCACCCGGTTGGCCGAGGCGTCCACCTTGCGGGGCAGCCAGAGCGGATACAGCGCCGTGCTCGACGACATGGACGCCGACACCCGACAGGGCGTACGCCTGCTCTCCGGTGCTGCCGCGCAGCGCTCGGATGCCGCGGCGCTGGCCGCGGTCGACGCGTTCCTCACCGACCAGCGGCGTTCCCTGAACGCGCTGGAGGGCCGGGGCTCCCGGGCCGACCGGGTACGCACAAGTGAGTCCCTGGCGCTGCTGGAGACCGTCGCCGAGCGGGCCAACGCCATGCGCGCTGCCATCGCCTGCGGTCAGGAACTCACCGCCACCAGCGACACGCTCGGCCCGATCCCCGCCGCCTGCTCCTGACGACCGGTCAGGCGCTCCGGCCTGCATGGTCCTCGAGAAGAAGTTCGACATCGATGAGCGGTTCCTCGAGGCCGTGATTCTCCGTGCGCCTGGAGTCTAAGGGCCGAACGGGTCGGGGCGACGCTCCAGCAGCTGGTGCAGGGTCTGCTGGATAGTCTCCCGTACCTGGTCGGCGAGGTTGAACACGACAAGCGGGTCGTCCGCCGAATCCATCAGGTGCTCGGTCGGGATCGGCGGGCAGAACTCGATGAGCCACTTGCTCGGCAACGGCACCATGCCCAGCGGCCCGAGCCAGGGGAACGTCGGTGTCACCGGAAAATACGGCAGCTTGAGCAGGCGGGCCAGGGGCTTGATGTCGGCAAGCATCGGATAGATCTCCTCGCCGCCGACGATCGCCACCGGGATGATCGGGGTGCCGGTGCGGAGCGCCGCCGAGACGAAACCGCCCCGCCCGAACCGTTGCAGCTTGTAGCGGTCCGCGTACAACTTGCCGATGCCCTTGAAGCCCTCCGGGAAGACACCCACCAACTCGCCGTTGCGCATCAGCCGCTCGGCGTCCGGGTTGCAGGCCATCGTGCCGCCGGTCTTGCGGGCGATCTCGGAGACCACAGGCATCCGGAAGACCAGGTCCGCGCCGAGCAGCCGCAGGTAGCGATGGTCGGGGTGCTCGTGGTGCAGCGCGGTGGAGAGGATCAGCGCGTCGAGGGCGACGGTGCCGGAGTGGTTGCCGACGACGAGTCCCGGCCCGTCAGCGGGTACGTGCGCCAACCCGGTGACCTCGGTGCGGAACCAGTCGCGGTAGAGCCGACGCAGCAGCGGATGGAAGACCGCCTCGGTCAGTTCCGGGTCGAAGCCGAACTCGTCCACCTCGTAGTCGCCGGCCAGCCGTCGCCGTAGGAAGGCCAGGCCGCTGGCGACCCGGCGGTCCCAGACGTCGCCCACCTGCTCCGGTGCGGCCGGGCGGTGCCCGTTGCGCCGTGCCGGGTCCGCGTCGGGCGTCACCGGCGTCGGCAGCGCGTACCTGTCGTCGAGACGCGCCTCGTCATGCTGTTCCTCGGGCCCGGTCACGACCGCTCCCGGACGGCGGCGCGGACCTGCCTGATGTGCTCCAGCACCACCTGCTCGGCGGCGGCCAACTGTTCCCGGGTCACCACGGCACGCCCGTGGTGCGCCCGGATGAAGTCGTCGAAGGCGACGGCGGTGGAGCGGGGCGAAAAAGCGTACTCCCGCTCCAGCCGCGAGATGTCCACCACCCGGCCGTGCACGAAGAGGTCGACCTGGTCCAGGCCGTACCGGCCGAAGCCC
Source organism: Verrucosispora sp. CNZ293 (assembly GCF_002754655.1). Classification (NCBI taxonomy): domain Bacteria; kingdom Bacillati; phylum Actinomycetota; class Actinomycetes; order Micromonosporales; family Micromonosporaceae; genus Micromonospora; species Verrucosispora sp. CNZ293. The sequence goes on along the minus strand of NZ_PEFR01000001.1, from coordinate 5,451,995 downwards.
ATCACCCGGGCGAGCGCGACGGCACCGGACAGCCCGGGCTCCAGCACCGGTACGGCGACCCGCCCGGCTCGGCGGATCGCCTGCGACAGCGCGAGCACTCCGGGCCCGGCGACGTTGAAGGTGCCGGGATGGTCCTCGACCACCGACCGGCGCAGCACCTCCAGCGCGTCGTCGAAGTGCAGGAACTGCAGCCGGGCGTCCCGACCGAGGATGGTGGGCACCACCGGCTGCGCGAAGTAGCGGGTGAGCGTGGTGTCGGCAGTCGAGCCGATGAACGGTGCGAAGCGCAGCACGGTGGCGGTGACGTCACCGCGCCGACGACGGAAGCCGCGGACGTACCCCTCGATGTCGAGGATGTCGCGGCCGAAGCCGCCTCGCGGCACCTCGCGCGGCTCGGTCTCCTCGGTGAAGACGGCCGGATCGCGGAACGACGCACCGTACGCAGCGGTGGAGGAGCGGACCACGATCTTGCGCAGCCGTGGTGCCCGCTGACACGCGGCGAGCAACTGCATGGTGCCGATGACGTTCTGTTCCTTCATCGCCGCCCGGCCACCTTGTTGTGGATCCGGGGAGCTGACCAGGGCCAGGTGCACCACGGTGTCCACGTCGAGGTCGGCGAGGAGACCCCCCACCGACCCGGCGTCGACCCGGATCCGTTCGACCCGGTCGAGCAGTGCGTCGACCTCGGGTCCCGGCTCCGGCAGGTCGATGCCGATGACCCGGTCGATCCGCGGGTCGGCGGCGAGCCGGGCGGCGACGTGCGCGCCGAGATAACGACTGACTCCGGTCACGACGACGACCCCCGGAGGGCTCTGGGAGCCACCGGGGTCATGTCTCGCACCTACCCCGGCAGGTGGGATCGAGCCGAGGCAGCCGCGGCCTGATCACCTGAGCCTCCGAGGGTCGACAGTTGGCGAGGGACGGACGCCGGGACCAGGCCCGGCGTCGGTCACTTGCCGAGACGGCGACGCTGGACGCGGGTCTTGCGCAGCAGCTTGCGGTGCTTCTTCTTAGCCATGCGCTTGCGGCGCTTCTTGACCACCGAGCCCATACGACAGCCTTTCGATGCAACGTGCGGCGCGACCGGGAGGACACCACGAACCCGTGGCGTCGACGACCGCTTGCGGACAGGGACCGGACCGGCGGGGTGGGCGGCGGAGCGCACCAGCGGTCACGATCGGAGTCCAGCGTAGCGGGACCGCGTCAGCAGGACCAACGCGCCCCCGCTCGATGCCCGTTCCACCGGGCCCACGTGACCCGGCCCGCACCAGGTCAGGCGGTCTCCTGGAAGGCGCCGCGCAGGTACTCGTGCACCGCGTGCTCGGGAACCCGGAACGACCTGCCCACCCGTACGGCGGTCAGCTCACCGCTGTGCACCAGGCGGTAGACAGTCATCTTCGACACCCGCATGACCGTCGCCACCTCGGCGACGGTCAGGAACTTGACCTCCGACAGCCGACCGTCGGACTGCGACCCGGCCATGGCTCACCCGACCCATCCCATGCCCGGCGCGTGCCGCCACACGGGTCCTCCCGCGCGGCCGGCGACGCGCGTGTTACCAGTACGGTAGCGGGGCGGCTGTGACCGGCGCGATCCCTTCCTGCAACTGATCATGACCCGACCCCGGGCTGACGACGAAAAACCCCTGGTCGGGTGCCGTACCCGGAATTTCGGCAACGATCAACCTCGGCCGCGGGTATCGGGGAGATCACTCGGCGCGCAGGGCCACCACCGGATCGAGTCGACCGGCCCGTTGGGCGGGTACCACCCCGAAGATGATGCCGACGGCCGCCGAGACGCCGAACGCCAGTGCCAGCGACCACCAGGTCACCGCCGCCGGGATGGGCGACAGGGCAGCCACCAGCAGTGCGCCACCCACGCCGAGGGCCATCCCGGTCAGCCCACCGACGGAGGTCAGCAGCACCGCCTCCAGCAGGAACTGCACGCCGATGTCCCGGGGACGGGCACCCACCGCCTTGCGCAACCCGATCTCCCGGGTCCGCTCCCGGACCGAAACCAGCATGATGTTGGAGACGCCGACCCCACCGACCAGCAGCGAGATGCCGGCGATGGCGGCCAGTACGCCGGTCAGGATGCCGAGGATGTCGCCAAGCACACCGAGGATCTGCTCCTGGGTGACGGCGCTGAACTCGGTGCCCGGATGCCGGCCGTTCAGTTCGGCCACGATCCGGTCACCCAGCTCGTCGATCCGTTCCCGGTCCGGAGCCTTCACCGCTATGGCGTCGACCCGCTGGGTGCCGTAGAGCCGCTGCGCCGCCGTCACCGGTACGTGCACCTCGTCGTCCCGGTCCACGCCGAGGCTCTGCCCGAGCGGCACGAAGACGCCGATCACCCGGAAGCGGACGCCGGCCACGTTGATCTGCTGGCCGACCGCCTCCCGGTCAGGAAACAGGGAACGGGCCACCGAGTCGCCGAGCACCGCGACCCGCCGACCGGTGTCCACGTCGGAACCGGTCAGGTAACGGCCTCGCCCCAACTCCCGGGCGAACACCGTCGGGGTCGTCTCCAGCACCCCCTGGACGGTGGTGAAGTCCTCCCGGTTGCCGGCCCGCACGGTCGCACCGGAGGCGACAGTCACGGCCACCCGGCTCGGATCACCCACCACCCGGCCGACGGCGTCCACGTCCTGGAGGGTGAGCGGGGAGAGCGCCGGCGCACTGCCCACGTCGAGTCGTCCCGGCACGACCAGCAGCAGGTTGGAGCCCAGACCCTCCACCTGCTGTTCCACCCGCTGCTTTGTGCCGGTGCCGATGGCCACCAGCAACACCACGGAGGCCACTCCGATGACCACCCCGAGCATGGTCAGCGCGCTGCGCATCCGGTTCGCGCGCAGGGCGTCCCACGCCACCCGCCATGCCTCGGCCACCCTCACGCGTCGGCCCCGCCGTCCGCCGGGCGTGTCCCGCCCGCGGCGTCGCCGCCGCGCCCCGACACCGCCGTCCCGCCAGCCGGGCTGGCCGCGGTGTCGGCGACGACCACGCCGTCCCGCATCGCGATGCGTCGCCGGGCCCGGGCCGCCACCTCCGCGTCGTGGGTGACCATCACCAGCGCCACCCCGGACTCGACGTTCAGTCGTTCCAGCAGTTCCAGCACGGCCGCACCGGTGGTGCTGTCCAGGTTGCCGGTCGGCTCGTCGGCCAGCAGCACGGTCGGGTCGGTGACCAGGGCCCGGGCGATCGCCACCCGCTGCTGCTCGCCGCCGGAGAGCTGGTTGGGCCGGTGATGCAGCCGATGCCCCAGGCCGACCCGGCCGAGCATCGCGGCGGCGCGCTCACGCCGCTGGCGGGCGCCCACGCCCCGGTACACCAGCGGCAACGCCACGTTGTCCACCGCCGAGGTACGCGGCAGCAGATGAAACGCCTGGAACACGAAGCCGATGGTCTCGTTGCGCAGCCGGGCCAGCTCCGGGGCGGAGAGGGTGCCCACCTCCCGGCCACCGATCACCAGACGGCCACCGCTGGGTCGGTCCAGGCCGCCGAGCAGGTGCATCAGGGTGGACTTGCCGGACCCGGAGGGCCCGATCAGCGCCACGTAGTCCCCGGCTCCGACGGTCAGCGACACGCCCCGCAGGGCGGGCACGGAGACGCCGTCCAACTCGTACGTCCGGGACACGTCGAACGCCTCGATGGCCGGACCCCGGCTCACCCGATCTCCTGGCCCTCGCGGACCTGGTCGGTGCCCCGGATGACGATCCGGTCGCCGGCCTGTACCCCGTCGACGATCTGCACCAGGTCCTGGCCCTGCACGCCGACGGTGACCACCGCCCGGTCGGCCCGACCGTCGCGGACCAGCCAGACCGTGTCCCGCCCGTCGACCGAGATGAGCGCCGACGCCGGCACGGTCACCGCGTCCGCTTCCTCGCGGACCCGCAGTCGCAGCACCGCGTTCATGCCGGGGCGCGGAGTGGGCGCGGGCTCGGCCTCACCGAAGCTGCCGGGGCCGAGGGAGAGTCGTACCCGGTAACTCACCCCACCCCGGGCCGACGTGCTGGGCAGCACGTCGATCGACCGGACCGTGGCCAGGTAGCTGGCACCGGTGACGGCGTCCAGTTCGACGGTGCCGGTCAGCCCGGGCCGGACCAGCAGCACGTCCGTCTCGTCGACCTCGGCGAGCAGACCCAGCTCGCGGTTGTCCACCACGGTCAGTACCGGCGTGCCGGCGGTGACCCGACCGCCCACCGGGACCGCGCTGTCCACGCCCGGCGGCGGGCCAGCGGGCGCGCCGAGGGCCTCCGCACCGATCCCCGACGGCATCCCACCCGATTCGAGCAGCCCGGCTAGCGCCCCCGCCGAACCAGCGCCGGTGCTGACGCCGCCCGGTTGCACCACCCCGGCGATCGGGGCACGCAGGGTCAACGCGTCGACATTCGCCTTGGCCAGGTCGTACGCCTGCTGGGCCTGAAGTCGCTGCGCGGTGGCGAGCGCGCTGACGGCGGAGTTCAGGTTCCGGACGCCGCGTTGCACCTCCCGTACCGCCCGGTCGGCGGCTCGGGCCGCCGAGTCGTACCGTCGCTGTGCCGCCTCGACCTGGGTGAGCAGCGCCTTCCGCAGCTCCGGGTCACTGATCTTCGCGGCTGCGGCACGGGCGGCGGCGTGCGTCTGCTCGGCGGCGCGGTCGGTGCCGCGCAGCGAACCGGCGAGGTCACCGCCGCCACCGCCACCACCGGCGCGCTTCGCGGCGTTCAACGCGGTACGGGCCTGGCGGAGCCGTTCCCGGGCCGACGGTGAGCTGATCACAGCGAGCACCTGGCCGCGCTTGACCCGCTGACCCGGCTCCACCCGGAGGCGGGCCAGCGTGCCGTCGGCCGGGGCGGTGAGGGTCGCCGCCGCCCGGGCGACGACAGTGGCGGGGGCGTCGATCTCCTCGGCCACGGCGGCTCGTGCCGCTGCGGCGAGCGTGATCGACGGTTCGTCGCCACCGCAGGAGGCGGCGGTGGTGAGGGTCAGTACGGTGACGGCGAGCAGGACGGTGAGCAGGCGGAGCCGCGTGGCTGGCAGCCGCGGCGAGTCGGAGCGGCGCACGGGACACATGCTACGAGCCCCTGTCGATATCGCCTCGACCAGGGCACCAGGTCAGCGCACGGCTGCGCGGATGTACGCGACGCACTCCTTGTGCAGTTTGGACCAGGACTCATCGAAGATCTCCTCGGAGGTCTGCCGCGGGATCCGGCGGTCGTGCAGCACGACCTTTGCGAAGGCCAGCAGGCGTTCCTCACCGAAGCGTTCGAGGAAATAGCGGGCAGCAAGGTACGCGATGCCGTAGCTGCCGGTCACCGCCCTGTCCGTGGTGTCCTCCTCAGGGGCGATCGTGTCGAGTTTGCCGTCCCAGTCCCCCTTGACCAGCCGCCGGGTGTCGCTCAGTCCGCCGTACCGGGCGACGGGCTGGCCGTCGACCGCCGCGAGTTCCGCCAGCCCCTCGACCAGCCACCAGGTCGACTCGTCCGAGTAGTCCCGCTTCTCGGGCAGGGTGGCGGCGTGCGCCAGCTCGTGCCGGAGCACCTCGTCGAGGCCGGGACCGTAGTCGAAGCTGTCGGGTGCGAGTACCAGCTCATAATGTCCCCCACCGACGTTCACCGCGTAGCCCGCGCTCCACTCCGGATGGTCCCCGCCGTACCAGCGTTTCCACTCCTTCGGTCCGGCGTAGAAGATCCGGTACCGGTCGGGCTTCGTACCGGCCACCACGTACTCGTCGGCCACCTTCGCGGCGGCCTCGGCCCGCCGCAGCAGGCCCGGCAGGCGGTTCCGGTACGCCGGTGGTACGGCCACGATCGTGCGCTTACCCGTCTTGGTGGTCAGCGCGCTGACCTCCCAGGGGAGGCTCCCCGGTTGCCCGTTGGCCCGGTCGCCGATGGTCGGGGCCGGCTTCGACCTGCCGATCGCGAGCAACCGGGGCTCGGCCCCGTCGCGCCACCGGGTCTCGACGATGAGTGGGCTCGGCCGGCAGTCCGGCACCACGAAGCAGTACTGGAACTCGACTGCCAGACGCCACTCTCCGGCCTTGCCGGCCGTCATCGGCAGGCTGCTCGGACGGGCCTGCCAGCGTGTCACCCGCAGCGCCCGCAGCGCGGCGAACCGTTGGCGCAGATCACCCCGGGCGGCGGGGGTCGCGATCCCCACGAACCCGGTCCGGTCGCCGCTGAGCAGCGCGGCGGCCTGCTTGTCGAGCTGCGCGGTGATCCGTTCGGCGACCTGTCGGGCGGCGACTGTGGTCGGGTTCTCCGTCGGCGAGGCTGCCGTGGCCGGCTCGCCGACCACGCCGTCAGACAGCCCACCGGTCAGCAGCACCGCCGGGATGCCGGCGCTCAGCGCCAGCACCACCGCCACCACAGCGGCCCACAGTGGCCATCGACGACGCCGCCGGCGCTCGGGGACCGGACTGACGTCCGGCACCACCGCAGCCGGATGGGCCGCCGGCACCGCAGCCGTTGCCGGCGCCACGGCCGTCGCGTGGTCGCTCGGCACATCTGTCGGGTCGGTCGCCGATGCTGCTTCCGATGTGGACGCCGTGGAACCGGTCAGCGGCTCCGCTGCCGTCGGCTCGTTCGGTGCCGCACCGGTCGGCGCTGGCTGGTCGTCGCCCGCATGGACCCCGTGATTCACCGGCGAAGGGTACGGCCTGCGGTGGCGCTGACGGAAGGGTGATCAACCGGGCGCTGTCACGGTCGGTACGTTCAGGCAGGGTCGGGTTTCCTCGATGCGGGCCAGGACGAGAACGCCACGCCCAGCGCGGCGATCATCCGGTCGAAGGAACCGTCGACCTCGCGGGGCAGCCCGAAGTCACCCGTCGCCTCCAGCGAGACGAAGCCGTGCACCGCCGCACGGAACATCCGGACCCCGTCCACCGCGGCGTCGCCTTCGATGCCGTACCCCCGCAGGATGGCGTAGACGACGCCGACCGCGCGTTCCCCGGCGGCCAGGTGGGCCGGGTCGGCCGGATCCGGCACCCGCTGGGTGGCGGGATAGCGGCCGGGGTGGCGACGGGCGTACGAGCGGTAGGCGTCGGCGACGGCCCGTAGCGCCTCCTCGCCGCTGCGGCCGGCGGCGGCGGTGGTCATCTCGTCGGCGATCTCGGCGGTGGCCAGGGCGGACAACTGCTGCGCAAGCGCGTCGGCGCCCTTGACGTGCTTGTAGAGGCTGGGTAGGGCCACGCCGAGCCGGTTCGCCAGCGCGGCGAGGGTGAGCCGGTGATACCCGACCTCGTCGACGAGCCGGGCCGCCTCGCGTACCACGATCTGCGCGTTGAGCCCGGCCCTAGGCACGGTTGGCCGCCGCCAGGAAGTTGACCAGCTCGCTCGCCGTCGCCTCCGGACGGTCGGCGTGCGGGTAGTGACCGGCCTCCGTGATCATCCTCGCCTCGGCGACCGGAAAGAGCCGCCGGGCCGCCCGGGCCTCGGCGCCCGGGTCGGGGAAGTCGGGATCCTTCGTGCCCATCAGCACCAGCACCGGCTGGCGCACCTGCGGGGCGCGGGCAGTCCAGTGCGGCCGCACCGGATGGATCACGCCGCGCAGGGGTGCCATCCGGCCCGGGCGGCGCAGCGCCGCCACCAGCTGCCGGCGGTACTCCGCGTCGTCGGCTGGACGGTGCACGGGGAAGAGCGTGCGGTGGAACAGGCCGAACAGCCGTGGACTGCGCAGCACCAGGTGCTGGGCCAGCCGCATGAAGGGGTTGAGCTTCGGCTGACCGACGAACGCACCGACCAGCACGATGCCGTTGACCAGGTCCGGCGCATCGGTGGCGGCGAAGACCACGGCCGCGCCACTTGACGAGTTACCCACCAGGACCGCCGGACCGCCACCCAGGTCGCGAACCACCGCGAGCAGGTCGGCACCCACCTCCACCGGGGCGTACGACGGCCAGCCGGTGCTGGAGTCGCCATGCCCGCGTACGTCGATCGAGGCCACCCGGTAGCCCGCCGTCACCAGCAACGGAATCAGGTGTCGGTACGAGTGGCGGTTCTCCCCCATGCCGTGCGAGAGCACCACAAGCGGCCCCTGCCCGTGCACCTGGTAGGCGATCCGGCCACCGGCGCGCTCCACGAAGCTAGTTGTCATAGCCGCTAGGCTAATAGCATTAGCCAGCTCGGTCAAGGGATAGCGCGTACGGCCGACCGGGCCGGTCGGCGGTACGGGTACGGGTACGGGTACGGACCGAGCTACTTCCTGGAGGCCAGCGCGCGGGCGAAGAAGGCCAGGTTGGCGGGGCGTTCGGCGAGACGGCGCATCAGATAGCCGTACCAGTCGTCGCCGTAGGGCACGTAGGTGCGCACCGTGTAACCCTCGCCGACCAGGCGGGCCTGCTCCTCCGGCCGGATGCCGTAGAGCATCTGGAACTCGAAGCGGTCGGGGTCACGGTCGAACCAGCGCGCCCGGTCCTCGCCGATGGCGATCAGGCGCGGGTCGTGGGTGGCGAGCATCGGATAGCCGTCGCCGGACATCAGGATGTTGAGGCACCGGACGTACGACTTGTCGACCTCGCGGGCCGACTGGTAGGCCACCGACTCCGGCTCCCGGTACGCGCCCTTGCACAACCGCACCCGGGAGCCGGCCGACGCCAGCTCGCGGCAGTCGGACTCGGTACGCCGCAGGTACGCCTGCAGCACCGCGCCGGTCGACGGGTGGTCCTTGCGGAGCTTGGCCAGGATGTCCAGGGTCGAGTCGGTGGTGGTGTGGTCCTCCATGTCCAGGGTGACCGTGGTGCCCGCCGCCTCGGCGGCGGCGCAGATCGCCCTGGCGTTGTCGTAGGCGAGTTGTTCGTCGAACGCCTGGCCGAGCGCGGAGAGCTTCACACTCACCTCGGCGGCGGGTGTCAGCTTCGCGTCGGCGAGCATCCGCAGCAGCGTGAGGTACTCGTCCCGGGTGGCGTTGGCCTGTTCACCGGTCACGGTGTCCTCACCGAGATTGTCGAGGGTGACCGCGAGACCGTCGGCGACGAGTTCGCGGGTCGCGCGCAACGCGTCGTCGGTCTTGGCGCCGGCGACGAACCGGCGGACGACGTCCCGGGAGAACGGGGCCGTCGCGACGAGCCGCTCGACCCGGGTTGACCGGGAGGCGGCGAGGATGACGGAACGGAGCATGAGCCGAGCGTAACGTCCACCCGACCGCCAGGTACGTTCCCCGTCGTCCCCGGGCCCGGGGCGGACGGGATGGCGTTCATCGGTTACAACCATGTCGTGGAACAACGCCCCCGCCGCCGACTCCGGTCGGCCTCCGTGCAGCTCGGCGCGCTCACCGCTCTGGCGCTCGCCCTCTCCGGCTGCAACATGACCTCCGACGACGACGATGACGACTGCGCCCTCGGCCCCACCGGTGGCGGTGAGACGGTGGCCATGGCCATGCGGGTGCCGGCACCCGCGGCCGAGGGCAGCGGCGGCCGGGTCGCGCCCGAGCCGGTCGGCGCGTCCGTGCCCGAACGCGGCGGTTTCGGCACCCACCTCGCCTCCTGCGGCGGCTGATCGTGCGCCGCGAGTCGACCTCACCGCGCCCCGACTGGGACGCCACCATCCGCGAGCAGGGCCTGGTCTACGTCGACACGGGGCTACCCGACGGTGGGGTGATGTCGTACTGGGACGAGACCGCGACGTACGCCTTCGAACTGGACGAGGTGCTGCGCCTGGAGGAGGCGACCGAGGAACTGCACCGGATGTCGCTGGCCGCCGCCGAACACGTGGTGAAGCGCAACAGGTACGCCGAGTTCGGCATCCCGGCCTGGGCCGCCGAGGCGGTCGCCCGGTCGTTGCGGGAGGCGCCACCCACCCTCTACGGCCGCTTCGACCTCTGGTACGACGGCAGCTGGCCGCCGAAGATGCTGGAGTACAACGCCGACACCCCTACCGCACTCGTCGAGGCGAGCATCATCCAGTGGTACTGGCTGGAGCACACCCGGCCGGAGCTGGACCAGTGGAACAGCCTGCACGAGCGGCTCGTCGGCGCCTGGGCGAAGATCGGCGCCGGGCTGTACGACCGGCGGGTGCACGTGGTCTGGTCGAACGAGGAGGAGACCGGCGAGGACCACATGACCGCCGGCTACCTGGCCGAAACCGCCCGCCAGGCGGGGCTGGATGTCGACCTGCTGCCGATCCAGGAGCTCGGCTGGGACGGCCGGCGCTTCGTCGACGCCGCCGACCGCCCGGTCACCACCTGCTTCAAGCTCTACCCGTGGGAGTGGATGCTCGCCGAACCGTACGGTCCGTTGGCGGTGCGACCGGGCACCCCGACCACCTGGATCGAGCCGGCCTGGAAGCTGCTGCTGTCCAACAAGGCGCTGCTGGCCGTGCTGTGGGAGCTGTACCCGGGGCACGAGCTGCTGCTACCGGCATATCTCGACACACCGCGCGGGATGTCCGAGTACGTCGCGAAGCCGCTGCTCGGTCGGGAGGGTGCCGCGGTGCGGATCGTCACCCCGGGCGGGGAGGTCAGCAATCCGGGCGACTACGGTGACGAGGGCTTCTGCTACCAGGAGTTCCGGGCGTTGCCCGAGTTCGCCGGTAACCGCATGGTGCTCGGCAGCTGGATCGTCGACGGCGAGTCGGCGGGTGCCGGCCTGCGGGAGAGCGCCAGTCTGATCACCGACGGCTACGCCCGGTTCCTGCCGCACTACATCGACGCGCCACGCCCGGGATGAGTCGTCTACGGTTGGGGCGTGGACTTCGACGCGTACGCCCGGACCGGGGTTGACCTCGTCAACGCGCGACTGGACGACCTCGACGACCTGCGCGCCCTCTTCTGCGACGACCAGGAGTGGATGCGCGAGGAGGTCGCGGAGCGGGATCTGCCAACCTTCCGGCGCGCACAGAAGCGGCTGCGTGACGTCTTCGCGTACGGCACGTCGGGGCGGGACGCCCAGGCCGTGAGCGAGCTGAACTCGCTGCTGGAGACGTTCCCGGTGCAGCCGCGCATCTCAGGGCACGACTCCAGCGACTGGCACATGCACGTGACCAGCCGGGGCGCCTCGGTCAGCTCGGAGTACCTCGCCGGCGCGGTGTGGGGCCTGTCGGTCTGGCTGTGCGAGTACGGCAGCGCCCGGTTCGGTGTCTGCGCCGACGACCGCTGCGGCAACGTCTACCTGGACACCTCGTCCAACTGCTGCCGGCGGTTCTGCTCGGAGCGCTGCGCCACCCGCTCGCACGTGGCCGCCCATCGGGCCCGCAAGCGGGCCGCCGTGCCCAGCCAGCCGGACCCGCTGACACCGGTTTCCTGAGCCGCCCCGATCGAGGTGGCGCGGCGACGGTCAGGCGTCGACCGGGGACGGCGTGTTCAGGTGCTGACGGGCGAAGGCCAGCGCCTCGCGTAGATCCGCCTCGCGGACCTGCCGGCTCTTCGCGCCCCGGGTGGTCACCTCCACCGCCACCGAGCCGGTGAAGCCCCGCCCGGCCAGCGAGCGCAGCAGCTCGGCGCAGGGCTGGTTGCCGCGTCCGGGCACCAGGTGCTCGTCGCGTCCCTCGCCGGTGCCGTCGCCGAGATGCACGTGGGCCAGGCCGTCGCCCATCCGGTCGGCCATCGCCAGGGCGTCGGTGTGCGAGGCCGCGCAGTGCGACAGGTCGAGCGTGTACGAGGCGTAACCGGCCTCGGTGGGATCCCAGCCGGGGACGTACGGCACGAACTGACGGCCCGCCATCCGGACCGGATACATGTTCTCCACCGCGAACCGCAGGCCCCCGAACTCACCGGCCACCCGGTCGAGTCCTTCGGCGAAGCCTCGCGCGTACTCCCGCTGCCAGGTGAACGGCGGGTGCACCACGACGGTCGGCGCCTCCAGCGTCTCGGCCAGCACCGCTGCCCGGCGGAGCCGCTCCCACGGATCTGGGCTCCACACCCGCTGCGTCACCAGCAGACAGGGAGCGTGCACGGAGAGCACCGGCACTCCGTAATGGTCGGACAGGCCCCGCAGCGCGCCGGCGTCCTGGCTGACCGCATCGGTCCACACCATCACCTCGAGGCCGTCGTAGCCGTGCGTCGCGGCCAGCTGAAACGCCGCCGCGGTCCGCTCAGGGAAGACCGAGGAACTGGACAGGAGCACCGGCACGCGGGAAGTCACACCACCGAGGGTAGCCGCCGTGCGTCGAGACACCATGACGAGAGTACGTAAACCGGACAGCGAGGACGACGGGGATCACACAGGTGCCAGTCGATCCAGCCGGCTGAGGATCACACCTTCCCGTAGTGCCCACGGACAGACATCGAGGGAGTCGACCCCGAGTCGACGCATCACCGCCTCGGCGACCACGGCACCGGCCAGCAGTTGATGGGAGCGCCCGGCGCTGACCCCCTCCAACTCGACAAGCTGAGCGGGTGGGATGTGCCGGATGAAGCCGAGCACCTGCCGCAGCCCGGACCGGGTGAGCCGGCGTCGGGCCCAGAGTCCGGCCCCGCTGGGTGCCGCACCGGCGAGCCGGGCCAGCGTACGGAAGGTCTTCGAGGTCGCCACCGGCCGTTCCCAACCCACCTCGGTCATCCGCTCGACCACCGGATCGAGGTGGGCGTCGACGTACTGCCGCAGCTTCTCCACCGTCTCCGGGGTGGGCGGGGCGGTGCTCTCCGGATCGACGCCGAGCCGGTCCCGGGTCAGCCGGCCGGCTCCCAGCGGCAGGGACACCGCGACGTCCGGATCCTCGTCGATACCCGCCGCGATCTCCAGCGAGCCGCCGCCGATGTCCAGCACCAACAGCCGCCCGGCGGACCACCCGAACCACCGTCGGACGGCCAGAAACGTCATCCGCGCCTCGTCGGCGCCGGAGAGCACCTCCAGCCGTACGCCTGTGGAGTCCCGCACCCGGGCGAGCACGTCGGCCGCGTTCGTGGCGTCGCGCACCGCGGAGGTGGCGAACGCGATCAGCTCGTCCACCTCCAGTTCGGTGGCCGCCACACGCGCCGCGTCCACCGCCGTGACCAGGGCGTCCGCGCCGACCTCGCGGAGCGCGCCGTCCGGGCCGATCTGCTCGGCGAGGCGCAGCACCGCCTTCTCCGAGTGCGCCGGCCACGGGTGCGCGCCGCGATGGGCGTCGACCACCAGCAGGTGCACAGTGTTCGAACCGACGTCGAGGACACCCAGTCGCATGGGAGAACCCTAGGCCCACCCGGTTCTCGCCACTCGGCGACCTGCCCGCCGCACCACGCGTACGCTGGCCGGGTGACAGGGCAGATCGAACTCCGTGTGCTGGTGGACGACCCGGCCGACCCGCGCAGCCGGGAGGTGCCGCTGGACTTCCCCCGGGAGTGGATCGAGTTCGTCGACCCGGCTGACGAACAGCACCTGATCCGGGCCGACCTCACCTGGTTGCTGTCCCGCTGGACCTGCATCTTCGGCCGGGGCTGCCACGGCATCATCGCCGGCCGGTCGGCCGACGGCTGCTGCTCGCACGGTGCGTTCTTCACCGACTCCGACGACGAGTCGCGGGTCCGTGCCGCGGTGAAGCGGCTGACCCCGCAGACCTGGCAGCACTACCGGCGCGGGTTCAAGAACTGGACCGCGAATGACACCGTCGACGGCAAGACACCGGCCCGGCGCACCGCCACCCAGGGCGCTGACGGTCCCTGTGTCTTTCTCAACGACGCGGACTTCCCGGGCGGAGGCGGCTGCGCGCTGCACGCCCAGGCGCTGCGCGACGGGGCGCATCCGCTGGAGTACAAGCCGGACGTGTGCTGGCAACTGCCGATCCGCCGCGATCAGGAGTGGGTGAAGCGGCCGGACAACACGAAGGTGCTGGTGTCCACGCTCGCCGAGTTCGACAGACGCGGCTGGGGTGCCGGTGGGCACGACCTCGACTGGTGGTGCACCTCCTCGACCGATGCGCACGTAGGGGCGGACCCGATGTACCTGTCGTACGCCCCGGAGCTGACCGCGCTGATCGGCGCGGCCGCATACGCCCGGTTGGCCGAGCTGTGCGCGGCCCGGACGCGCCGGGGCCTCGTCGCCCCCCACCCCGCCGACGGCGTCTGACGCGGGCGTCAGGCGGCGTCCGTTGCCGGTCGGCCTGGCCACGCGCCGCAGCAAGCCCTCACACCGGGTAACCATCTGCCTCCGACCCGACCACTCCCCTGCCGCCGAGCAGGAGACTGGCTGGGTCGCTGCGGCGTCACGCAACGCAGCTCCGTCTGGGTCGTGACAGATCGTCATCAACGACGGCGGTCAGGAGCGGGTGTGGGTCGGGTCGGGTCGGCTCAGGGCTCGAACTTGTAGCCGAGACCGCGCACCGTGACGATGTGGCGTGGGGTGGAGGGTTCCGGCTCGATCTTGGAGCGCAGCCGCTTGACGTGTACGTCAAGTGTCTTCGTGTCGCCCACGTAGTCGGCGCCCCAGACCCGGTCGATCAACTGGCCCCGGGTGAGCACCCGACCCGCATTGCGCAGCAGCAGCTCAAGCAGCTCGAACTCTTTGAGCGGCAACTGCACAGTGCCCCCGTCAACGGTCACCACATGCCGCTCGATGTCCATCCGGACCGGCCCGGCGGCGAGGGTCGGCACGCCCGACTCGGGTGCCTCCGGGCTCTGCCGGCGTAGCACCGCGCGGATCCGGGCGACCAGTTCGCGGGGAGAGTACGGCTTTGTCACGTAGTCGTCGGCGCCGATCTCCAGGCCGACCACCTTGTCGATCTCACTGTCCCGTGCGGTGACCATGATGATCGGCACGGGCGAGCGCTGGCGCAGCTGCCGGCAGACCTCGGTACCGGACATCTCCGGCAGCATCAGGTCAAGCAGGACGATGTCGGCGCCGGTCCGGTCGAACTCGGTGAGAGCCGACGTCCCCGTGGCGGCCACGGAAACCTCGAACCCCTCCTTGCGGAGCATGTACGACAGGGCGTCTGAGAACGACTCCTCGTCCTCGACCACCAGAACTCGACTCAACGGGCGTTTCCTTTCCATCGGTCGGACCGGGCGGAACCCGGCCTGATCCACATGCGGTCAGTCCTGCCGAAGCTCGGCCGCGCCGGCCTCGATCCCAGCAGGCGGCAGTGTCGCCAGCAGGTCGTCCGGCGGGCGGGCGGGCAGCCGGAGGGTGAACGTCGACCCACCACCAAGAGTGCTCGCCACATCCACCCGGCCGCCATGGTTGCTCGCGATGTGCTTGACGATCGCCAGCCCCAGGCCGGTGCCGCCGGTCGCGCGGGAGCGCGCCTGGTCGGCCCGGTAGAACCGTTCGAAGATGCGGTCGACGTCGGTGGGGGCGATGCCGATGCCCTGGTCGGTGACCGCGATCTCCACCTGCTCCTCGGTGGCCCGGGCGGCGATGCGTACCGTCGTGTCCTCGCCGGAGTAGTTGAGGGCGTTCTCCACCAGATTCGCCACCGCGGTCGCGAGCTGGTTGTCGCTGCCGTACACGGTCAGTCCCCGCTCGGCCTCGACCGTCACCTCGATCCGACGGGCGGCGGCGGCGGTCCGGGTGCGATCGATCACCTCGGAGAGCACCCAGTCCACCGCGACCGGTTCGGGTGCCGGCTGCGGTTCAGCGCCCTGGACCCGGGTCAGCTCCAGCAACTCCTGCACCAGCCGCCCCAACCGGGTCGACTCGTGCTGGATGCGCTCGGCGAACCGCCGGGCCGCGACCAGGTCCTCGGAGAGGTCCGGGCGCCCCACGTCGGCCGGCTCGGTGGCGTCCAGCAGTGCCTCGGCGAGCAACTGCAACGCGCCTATCGGGGTCTTCAGCTCGTGACTGACGTTTGCCACGAAGTCACGGCGGACCCGGGCCAGCCGGTGCGACTCGGTCACGTCGGCCGCTTCCACGGCGATGTAGCCGTTGCCCAGGCCCATCGCCCGTAGGTGCACACCGAGCGGGTTCTCTCCGGCGTTGTCGCGACCTCGGGGCAGGTCCAGCTCGATCTCGCGCCGCACGCCGGTCCGGCGCACCTGACCCGCGAGGGTACGGATCAACGGATGCGCCATGATCGAACCGGGCCGGCCACCGGTCCGCAGCAGCCCCATCGCCCGCGCCGCCGGATTGACAAGTACCGGCACATCATCTGCGTCGAGCACCACGACCCCCGCGCGCAGCGAGTCGATCGCGCGGCGGCCGAGCCCGACCTGCACTTCGTCGACGATCGCGAGCCTCCCCTTACCGAACGGGATCATGCGGGACAACCACAGGCCGGCGGCCACCCCGACCACCAGGGCCGCAGCCACACCCACCGTCACCGCCCACGTCACCCGGCGATCGTAGGGTCATTGTTAACCCGGCTATCGCCCAGAACAGGACGAAGCACTCTCACTTCCGGGAAAGTTCACCCGCGCGTCCGGCTTAGTTCATCAGCGTTCACCTCCGGTCCGCCCGAGAGCCCTAGTTTGGCGGCGTACCTGCGCAAAGCATGTCGGCGGGATCGCCGGCACCGACGGACAGGACGTGAGAATGCGCGACGAGTTCCGAGCCGAACTTCAGGCCGTCAGCCAACTGCTTGTCGAGATGGCCGAGGGAGTTCGGGCGGCGTTGCGGCAGGCGACCCGGGCCCTGCTCACCGCCGACCGCCGGGCCGCCGAGTCCGTGATCGAGCGGGACGCGGAGATCGACGGGCTCTACCGTCAGGTCGAGGAGCGGGTCTGCGATCTGCTGGCCCGTCAGGCCCCTGTCGCCTCCGACCTGCGCGCCATGATCACGGCGCTGCACGTGGCGGCCGATCTGGAGCGGATGGGTGACCTGGCCGACCACGTCGCCAAGACGGCATCGCGCCGGCACCCGTCGCCGGCCGTGCCGGCCGAGCTGCGTCCGGTCTTCACCGACATGGCGACCATCGCCGATCGGATGGCCGAGAAGATCGCCTCGGTGCTGGCGCACCCCGACGCCGATCTCGCCGCCGAGCTGGACGGCGACGACGACGCCATGGACGAGTTGCACAAGGGGTTGTTCGGGGTGCTGCTCGGCGCGGACTGGCCGTACGGCGTGGAGACAGCCATCGACGCCACCCTGCTCGGTCGCTTCTACGAGCGCTTCGCCGACCACGCGGTCAACAGTGCCGAGCACGTGGTCTACCTGATCACCGGCGAACCCGTCACCCCCGCCTGAGCATGACGAGGGGCCCCGGCGTCGGCCGGGGCCCCTCGTCGCGGTGTCTCGGTCAGCGCCCCTGGTTGGCCACCGCGGCGGCGGCGGCCTTGGCGGCCTCCGGGTCGAGGTAGGTGCCGCCCAGCGTCTGGGGCCGCAGCAGCGGGTCCAGGTCGTAGCGCAGCGGGATTCCGGTCGGGATGTTGAGCTTCGCGATCGCCTCGTCGCTGATCTGGTCCAGGTGCTTGACCAGCGCCCGCAGCGAGTTGCCGTGCGCGGCCACCAGCACGGTACGGCCGGCCAGGATGTCCGGCACGATCGAGTCGTACCAGTACGGCAACATCCGCTCGACGACATCCTTGAGGCACTCGGTGCGCGGCATCAGCTCGGTCGGCAGCAGCGCGTAACGCGGATCACCCACCTGCGACCACTCGTCGTCGTCCGCGATCGGTGGCGGCGGGGTGTCGTACGACCGGCGCCAGAGCATGAACTGCTCCTCGCCGTACTCCTCAAGGGTCTGTTTCTTGTTCTTGCCCTGGAGCGCGCCGTAGTGGCGCTCGTTGAGCCGCCACGACCGGCGCACCGCGATCCAGTGGCGGTCGGCGGCGTTCAACGCCAACTCGGCGGTCCGGATGGCGCGGCGCATCACGCTCGTCTGCACCACGTCCGGCAGCAGGCCGTGTTCGCGCAGCAGTTCGCCGCCGCGGCGCGCCTCGTTCTCCCCCTTCGTGGTCAGGTCGACGTCGACCCAGCCGGTGAAGAGGTTCTTGGCGTTCCAGTCGCTCTCGCCGTGCCGAAGCAGGACCAGCGTCCCGACGGTGGGCCCCTCGCTAGCTGTCATGCCGATCATCCTGCCGCAACCCCGAACGGCCCGCGCGGGAAGGGTGGTGACGACCACCACGTGGAAATAGAGGTGACCTTGATTCCGGCACGCCATTAGGTTGGTAAGGATCCAAAAGATAATCAGGCATTACGGAAACGGAGGCGCCGGCGTGCGCGCGATGCGGGGTTGGTTCCGGGACACCACAGGCGGGCTACCGAGGACCTTCTGGTACCTCTGGACGGGCACGCTGATCAACCGGCTCGGCTCGTTCGTCCTGGTCTTCCTCGCCATCTACCTGACCCAGGAACGCGGCTTCTCCGCCGCACAGGCCGGCCTGGTGCTCGGCGCGTGGGGTGTCGGCGGTGCGGTCGGCACCACCGCCGGAGGCACCCTGACCGACCGGTGGGGCCGTCGGCCGACGCTGCTCACCGCGCATCTCGGCGCCGCGACAATGATGCTCGCCCTGGGCTTCGCCCGGGACCTGTGGACTGTCGCGGCGGGCGCGTTGCTGCTCGGCCTCTTCGCCGAGGCGGCCCGCCCGGCGTTCGGCGCGATGATGATCGACGTGGTGTCGGAGCGGGATCGGCTGCGCGCCTTCTCGCTCAACTACTGGGCGATCAACCTCGGCTTCGCCTGTGCCGCAGTGCTCGCCGGCTTCGCCGCGCAGGCCGGCTACCTGCTGCTCTTCGTGGTCAACGCGGCCACCACAGTGGTCACCGCGCTGATCATCTTCGTGAAGGTGCGGGAGACCCGGACGGTCACCGTCGACATGCCGCGCGGCGGCGCCCCGGCCGGCGCCCTGCGGGCCATCCTGAGCGACCGGGTGTACCTCGGTTTCGTCGCCCTGAACCTGCTCGGGGCACTTGTCTTCCTCCAGCACATCTCGATGCTGCCGATCGCGATGGCCGACTCCGGTCTGAGCCCCGCCACGTACGGATCGGTGATCGCGCTCAACGGCGTCCTGATCGTGGCCGGCCAACTCTTCGTACCTCGGTTGATCAAGGGACGCAGCCGGTCCCACGTGCTCGCCCTGGCCGCGGTGGTGATGGGCGCGGGCTTCGGGCTCACCGCGTTCGCCGACGTCGCCTGGTTCTACGGACTGACGGTGCTGATCTGGACCCTCGGTGAGATGCTCAACTCGCCGTCAAACGCCACCCTCATCGCCGAGCTCTCCCCCGCCGAACTGCGCGGCCGGTACCAGGGCGTCTTCTCGCTCTCCTGGCAACTGGCCGGAGCGGCGGCACCCATCCTCGGCGGGCTGGTGCGGGAGCAGGCCGGCAACGCCACCCTCTGGTTCGGTTGTGCGGTGATCGGCCTGGTGATGGCGGTGGGCCACCTGCTGTCCGGGCCGGCCCGGGAGCGGCGGGCCGTCGCCCTGCGTACCGCAGGTGCCGCGCCGGTGGTCACGGTGCAGTCGACCGCGCCGCAGCCCGCCGCACCGCAGGCGGCCGAGCCGGTGGCCACCTCCCGGGGGTGAACCCCGACGTCCCTCCCGTCAGGCGACCCGGCAAGATCTGTTAGGTGTCCGAACAGATGGGCGGGGTCGAGGTGCCGACCGAGCAGCAGCACGAACGGCCGCCGGTCGGGGCGCTTCGTCGCTGGCTGGCCGACACCGCAGGCGGCCTGCCCGCGACCTTCTGGTACCTCTGGGCCGGCCTACTGATCAACCGGGCCGGCGCGTTCGCGATGCTCTTCCTGTCGCTCTACCTGACTGCGGCCCGGGGTGCCAGCGAGTCGCTGGCCGGCGTGGTGGTCGGCGGGTACGGCGCGGGCGGTGCCGCCGGGGTGCTGCTCGGTGGGGTCCTGGCCGACCGGTGGGGCCGACGTTCGACCCTGGTGGCGGCGCATCTGGTGACCGCCGCCCTGATGGTCGCGCTGGCTCTCAGCCAACACCTCGGCGTGATCGCGGTGCTCGCCCTGCTGGTCGGAGTGACGCACTCCATGCCGAGCCCCGCCTTCGTCGCCGCGATCGTCGACGTGGTACCGGAGCACCGCCGGTCCCGCGCCTTCAACCTGCAGTTCTGGGCGTTCAACCTGGGCATGGCTGTCGCCTCGGTGCTTGCCGGGCTACTGGCTGAGGCGAGCTACATGGCCCTCTTCCTGGTCGACGCAGTCGCCACGTTCGCCACCGCCGCGCTCATCGCCTGGAAGGTCCCGGAGACCCTGACCCGCCGTCGGATTCCGGCGACCCCGGCTGCCGACACCCGCCGATCGCGTCGCCCGGGACTGCACACCGCGTTGACCGATCGGCATTTCCTGGTTTTCGTCGGGCTGACCTTCGTGCTGGCCGTACTGACCATGCAGGCGTCGACGATCATGCCGCTGGCCATGCGCGCCGACGGGTTGGGGCCGTCGTCGTACGGCGCGGTGGTGGCCCTCGGTGGCGTCCTGATCGTGCTCGGGCAGCTGTTCGTACCACGGCTCATCGACCGCCACCGGAAAGCGCACGTGCTGGCCCTGTCGACGGCGCTGCTCGCGGTCGGCTTCGGCGCGCTCGCCGTCGCCGACGATCTCGCGTTCTACCTGAGCGCCTGCGTGGTCTGGACGGTCGGCTCGATGCTGGCCGCGCCACCCAACGCACAGATCAACGCGGACCTGGCACCACAGGCGCTGCGGGCCCGCTATCAGTCGGTGTTCTACCTGGCGTTCCCGGCGGCGTCGTTCATCGCGCCGACGCTCGGCGGTTTCAGCCTGCAACTGTGGGGCGACGGGCACTGGCTGCTGGTCGGCGCGCTGGGTCTGCTGGCCGCCGGTGTGCACCTGCTCGCCGGGCCGTCCCGGGAACGACGGGTGGCCGCCCTGCGTCATCAGCGGGAACGGGTTGAGCCGTCGCTGGCCGGGCAGTCCTGAGCGCACGCGTAATGCCCGGTACGAGACGTACCGGGCATTTCACGTCGTACGACCGGCGGCGGCGGGCGACACTCACCCCCGTAAGCGACGCCCGCTCGCGCCGCCGGTCCAAACAGGTGGGCCACCGTCCCCCAACGGTGTCGGTCCACCCGTCCCCCGCGTCTCGCCCGGCTGCACAGATCTGATCGATCCGCCGCTCCCCCGAACGGCACCGAGCGTGACGCGGTGCAATAAAGTTAATGCGGCCCGACCTCGCGATTCAACCTGAGCGACTGTCTCGCCCGTCACAGCCACCGAATCCCTGGGAGACGGCGCCTAGGCCCTCGGTCAAGGCCAACAGCGGGTACCCGAGGGCTATTCCCGCAAACCTCTCACCCGTCTTCCCGATCGGGTGATTCGGTCCGGAAGAAGTTGCTCTGCCGACCGTCCCGCAGCTGCTCCTGGTAGATCAGGTTCAGCCGACGCATGTCGAATGTGTGAAACCACTCGTCCCAGGTGATCTCGCGGATCCGGCTGCTCTCCCGGTAACCCGGGATGTTGAAGGTCAGCACCCCGGCCCGCCCCTCGCGCTCGGTACCGCCGATCGTCGCCGGCTTGGCACCCCGCTCACGGGCCCACCGCCGGATCACGTCGTGGTTGGTGGTGACCAGGCTGCGGCCGGGACGTTCCGGCCGGTCCTGGAGCGAGGAGATCAACTGCGACGACCGGATCGACCGCGAACTCGACCGCCCGGTCCGCGCCGCGCCACCGGCGGCAGACCGCCGGCTGGGTGCCGCCTTCCGGGGGCGGGTGGCCGTGCTGCTGGGCCCGCCGGCCGTGGTCGACTTCCGGGGGGCCGACTTCCGCGCGCCGGCCACGCTCTTGCGCGCCGTACCCGTCGTGGTCTTGCGGGCGGCGCTCGTGGTCTTGGGGGCGGCGCCCGCGCTCGACCTGCCCGCCGTACCGGTCGCCTTGCGGGCCGCGGCGGCCCGCTTCGTGGGAGTGGCCCGTTTCGCCGGAGCGGCCCGTTTCGCCGGAGCGGCCCGTTTCGCGGGTGCCGACTTGGCCCGCCCCGGCGCGGTCCGGCTGGACGCCGTCTGCCTGGTGCCGGATGCCTTCGTGGCGCTGGCCCGGCCGGCCGGACCGCTACTGCGACGCCCGGCACCGCCGGACCGCATCGCCTTCGCCAGCGTCTTCACCAGTTCCGGCTTGCGGAGGGCCGAGATGCCGGAGACCCCGTACCGCCGCAGTTGTCCCCGAATGTCGTCCACCCGCATCCGGGAGATCTCCGACTCGGAGATCCGTGGCGTGTTCGGGGTCTGGTTACCACCCTGCCGCCTGGTCCTGGTCGCGGTCCCGCCGCGACCCGAGCTGCTTCGCTGAGCCATGGACGCTCACGCTCCTCGACACTCGCCGTCTCGGCGCGGCGGGTCCCAACGCCGCACCGCGCGCAGCGGCTTACCCGTCAGGAGCCGTCCGAACCTCCGGCGGCCGGCGGAGCCGACCCAGCAGCCGCCGAGGGCTCGAACAGGTGCGCGAAGGCCGCCAGATTCGCTGTTGACTCGCCCCGCTTCACCCGCCACTCCCACTCGCGGCGGATCGAGCTGCCGAACCCGATCTCCAGCATCGTGTCGAAGGACTCGTCGGCGTAGGTCAGCACCGCACCGAGCAGCCGGTCCAGCTCGTCGGCGTCCACCCCTTGCGGGTTGACCCGGCCGGTCAGGTAGACGTCGCCGACCGCGTCGATGGAGAACGAGACGGCGTACATCTTGGCGTTGCGCTGCAACAACCAGGCCCACAGCTCCTCACGCCGCTCGTCCGGCTGGCGCATCACGAACGCCTCGATCCGCAGCGCGTGCTCGCCGACGATCAGGTTGCAGATCGTCTTGAGCTTGTGCGTACCGGGCAGGGTCACCGCGTACGACCCCGGGCCGGTGGACTCGCAGGCAAGTTCCCGCTCCGCGCAGACGGACTCGATCAGGGCACCGAGATCGCTCATCGGTCCAACTCTACGGCGACCACCACCGGTCCGCCCGGCTGCCGGCCCGTCACCGCTGGCCCGCTGAGCCGGGACTGTCCGGTACCTCAGCAGCGGGAGCCGGTGAGTTCGGCGGTGAGGCCGGCCCGGCGGTCGGCGATCGCCTCACCGTAGACGGCGAGCAGGCCGGCAGCGGTGCGGTGCCAGGAGAAGTCCCGGGCGTGCCGGGCGGCGCCGACGGACAACTCGGCCCGTCGGGCCGGGTCGGGCAGCAGGCGGGCCAGCGTACCCGCCCAGTCCACCGGATCGTGTCCGCGCACCAGCACCCCGCTGACCTGGTCGCGCACCGCGGTGATCAGGCCACCGACGGCGGCGGCCACCACCGGCGTACCGCAGGCCTGGGCCTCCAACGCGACCAGACCGAAGGATTCGTTGTACGACGGCACCGCGACCAGGTCGGCCGCCTGGTAGAGCAGGGGAAGTTCCGCTCCGGTGCGGGGTGGCAGGAAGTGCACCCGGTCGGCGACGCCGAGCGAGGCGGCCAACTCGATCAGAGCGGTGGGTCGGTCGAGCCCGGTGCCGCTGGGGCCGCCGCAGATCACCACCGCGACCTCCCGGGCCAGCTCGGCGTCCCGCGCCCGCAGGGCGGCGATCGCGCGGATGAGCACGTCGGGAGCCTTCAACGGCTGGATCCGCCCGACGAAGGCGACCAGATGGCCGCGGGTGGGCAGGCCCAACCGGAGCCGGGCGGCGGTGCTGGCGGCGTCCCGGTCACCTGCGACGGGACGGAACCGCTCCAGGTCGACGCCGGGCTCGACCACGGTGACCCGGGTGGGATCGGCGTCGTACCGGCCGATCAGGTCCCGCGCCTCGACCCTGGTGTTCGCCACCAGCCGGTCGGCCTCCGCGATCACCTGTTCCTCGCCGATCACCCGCGCCTTGGGCTCCGGCCGGTCACCGGCGGCCAACTGCGCGTTCTTCACCTTGGCCAGGGTGTGCGCGGTGTGCACAAGCGGCACCCCCCAGCGGTCCTTGGCCAGCCAGCCGACCTGTCCGGAGAGCCAGTAGTGGGAGTGGATGAGGTCGTAGTGGCCTGGCGGTCGCGCTGCCTCGGCGCGCAGCACGCCCGCGGTGAACGCGCAGAGCTGACCGGGCAGTTCCTCCTTGGTGAGGCCCTCCAGCGGACCGGCCATCACGTGCCGGACGTGCACCCCGGGGGCGACCTCCACCACCGGCGGCAGGTCACCTGAGGTGGCCCGGGTGAAGATCTCGACCTCGACGTTCGCCTCGGCCAACCGCCGGGAGACCTCCAGGATGTAGACGTTCATGCCGCCGGCGTCCCCGGTGCCCGGCTGGTGCAGCGGTGAGGTGTGTACCGACAGGGTCGCGATCCGCCGGGGTCGCGGCCACGGCAGGGAACCACGCTGACGACCGACACCGGTGTGCTCTTCCGCCACGTCCGCTCCCTTTGCCACGGTTGATGCCGTCCCCGCACGACCGGCGCTCCTGCGTCAACACTCCACGCCGGATGTCATCTTCCCGATCGGCGGCGGGAAATACGTCGGGCAGGGCCCCGGGCGTGACCGACCTCATGGCGACCGCGCCCACCACCGCCCGGCGGCGGGGAGCGAGAATGGCCGGATGAGTCGTGTCGCGATCGTCACCGGGGCGTCCAGCGGGATCGGCGCCGCCACCGCCCGGCGGCTCGCCGGCGAGGGCTTCCACGTGCTCGCCGCGGCACGACGTACCGACCGGCTTGTCGAACTGGTCGCCGGAATCACCGCCACCGGCGGCTCGGCCACCGCGGTCGACTGCGACGTGACCTCCGACGAGTCGGTGGCCGATTTGGCCCGGGCCGCGCAGCAGGCCGGCGGGCCGGTGACTCTCCTGGTGAACAACGCGGGCGGGGCACGGGGGCTGGATCCGGTGGAGTCCGGCGCGATCGGTGACTGGCAGTGGATGTACGACGTGAACGTGCTCGGCACGCTACGGGTCACCCAGGCGCTGCTGCCGATGCTTGAGGGCTCCGGGGCGGGCACGATCGTCGTCGTCTCGTCGACCGCCGGCTTCACCGTGTACGAGGGCGGGGGCGGCTACACCGCGGCGAAGCACGCGCAGACCGCGATCGCCGGCACCTTGCGGCTGGAGTTGTGTGGGCGTCCGGTGCGGGTGATCGAGATCGACCCCGGCATGGTGAAGACCGACGAGTTCTCGTTGACCCGCTTCGGTGGGGACGTCGAGCGGGCGGAGGCGGTCTACGCCGGTGTCGCCGAGCCGCTGCTCGCCGAGGACGTCGCCGACTGCATCGCCTGGTGCGCCACCCGGCCGCAGCACGTGAACGTGGACCGTCTCGTGGTCCGGCCGCTGGCCCAGGCCGCCCAGCACAAGGTGCACCGGACGGGCTGATGGTGGTGCCGGCGCCCCGGCCGCTCGGCGCGGTCACCCGGGGGACGACGCATCCCAACCGGCTCCGCCGGGTGGACAACTGGATCGTGGAGACCTGCGCCGAGCCGCTGCGCGCCGCACCGGACCCGCTTGTGGTGGACCTCGGCTACGGTGCGACCCCGGTGACGGCTGTGGAGTTGCGGTCCCGGCTCGCCGCCCGGGTCCGCGCTGACGTGCGGGTGGTCGGGCTGGAGATCGATCCGGTACGCGTCTCCGACGCGCAGCCCGCCGCCGATCCACCAGGTCTCACCTTCGCCCGCGGTGGCTTCGAGTTGGCCGGCCTGCGTCCCGCCCTGGTCCGCGCGTTGAACGTGCTGCGCCAGTACGACGAGAGCGAGGTGGCCGGCGCATGGGCCACGATGCGCGCCGGGCTGGCGCCGGGCGGGCTGGTGGTGGAGGGCACCTGCGACGAGTTGGGGCGCCTCGGCGGGTGGGTGCTGCTCGATGCCGACGGGCCGCGCTCACTGACCCTGGCCGCCCGACTGGCGACCATGCGCACTCCGGCTGAACTGGCCGAGCGGCTGCCGAAGGCGCTGATCCACCGCAACGTACCGGGTGAGCGGATCCACGACCTGATCCGGGCGCTTGACGACGCCTGGCACGCCGCCGCCGGCTACGCCCCCTTCGGCCCCCGCCAGCGCTGGCTGCACACCGTGTCGGCCGTCCGCGCCCAGGGCTGGCCGGTCCTCGACCGCCCCCGCCACTGGCGCCACGGCCGCCTCACCCTCCCCTGGCCCACAATCGCCCCCACCCGCCTGTCGCGTCGATCATGAAGTTATTGCGCAGGAAAGGGCTTGCCGGACACAACAACCTCATGATCGACGAGGCGCTGGAGGTGGGATGGACGGCCCGGGGGCCCGGGGGCCCGGGGGGGTCAGAGGGTGCAGTTGATGAGGACGGGTTCGGGGTGGAGGGTTACGCCGAAGCGGGTCTGGACGCCGTCGCGGATCTCCCGGGCCAGGGTGAGCAGGGCCTGGGTGCTGGCGGTGCCGGTGGGGTTGGTCAGGGCGAGGGTGTGCTTGGTGGAGATGGCGGTGCCCTCGGGGCCGGGATACCCCTTGCCGAACCCGGCCTTGTCGATCAGCCAGGCGGCGCTGACCTTGACCAAGCCGCCGGCCCCGGGCCACGCCGGTGGCTCGCCCAGTTCGGCGGCCTGCTGCCGCAGCCGTTCGTACGCGGCAGCGTCGAGGACCGGATTCGTGAAGAACGAACCGACCGAGCGGGTGTCCGGGTCGCCCGCGTCGAGCACCATGCCCTTGCCGGCGCGCAGCCCCAGCACCGTGGCCCGGGCCTGCGCCAACGGCACCCGGTCACCGACCTCGACGCCGAGCGCCCGGGCCAGTTCCGCGTAGCGCACCGGACCGGACAGCGGCGAGCGGGCCAGCCGGAAGTCGACCGAGAGCACCACCCAGCGTTCGTTGTACTTGAAGATGCTGGACCGGTACGCGAAGCCGCACTCGGCCGCCTCGACCTGCCCGACCGTGCCGGTCGTCCGGTCGTAGACCTGCACGGCGGTGATGGTCTCGGCGACCTCCTGCCCGTACGCTCCGACGTTCTGGATCGGGGTGGCACCGGTCGAGCCGGGGATGCCGGACAGGCACTCCAACCCCGACCAACCGTTGCGTACCGTCGCGGCGACCAGGTCGTCCCACGGCTCGCCGGCCTCGACCCGTACCGTCACGGTCTGCTCGTTTTCACTGAGCACCCGCAGCCCCCGGGAACGGACGAGGACCACGGTGCCGGGGAAACCCGCGTCACCGATCACCACGTTGCTTCCGCCGGCGAGCAGGAGGATCTCGGAGTCCGCCTCGCGTACCAGGCTGACGATCTCGTCGGCGGTGACGGCGGTGACGACCCGGCCGGCCGCCCCACCCAGGCACAATGTCGTATATTGCGCCAGATCGCCCGTGCTGGCGGGTTGCGCGGCGGCTGTCGGCTGGGCGTAGACGTCAGACACGTCTCTCACCCTAGGCTGAGGGGTAGCCGTGGCACCCACTGGTGGCCCGGTCACCCCCGGGAGGATGGCGATGAGCAGACTGCACGGCACCAAGGACTTCTGGATCGGTGCGCTCCGGGCGGAGGGCCCGGCGTTCGCGGCCGCGGTGGCCGAGGCGCCACCCGAGACTCCCGTGCTGTCCTGCCCCGGTTGGACCGTGACCGATCTGACCCGCCATCTCGCCGGAATCTACCGGTGGGTGCACGACGTGGCCGGCTCGGGCGATCCGGCGGCACCGCAGCAGAGCCGGTCCCAGCCGGTCGAGCCGGCGGCCGGCGTCACCGCCGTCCAGCAGTGGCAGCAGGCGTACGACGAGCTGATGGCGCTCTTCGACACCCTCGACCCGGAGGCCCCGGCGTGGAACTGGGCGCCCCAACCGAAGAAGGCGGCCTTCTGGCCACGCCGGATGGCCCATGAGACGGCGGTGCACCGCTGGGACGCCCAGCTCGCCATCGCCGCAGGCGAGCCGATCGAGGCCAAGCTCGCGGCCGACGGGGTGAGCGAGGTGCTGGACACCTGGTTGCCGGCGGGCCGGCGCAAGTCGGGCGGCCCGTGGCAGGGCGTCGTCCGGTTGACCGCCACCGACGCCGCTCAGGAGTGGTACCTGCGGCTGCGTGGCGAGGGGGTCGCCCTGCTCGACACCGGCACCATCCTCGACCACGACGACCATCACGCCCGGGCGCAGGTCAGCGGCACCGCCAGCGACCTGCTGCTGGCGCTCTGGGGGCGGGTCAGCTTCGACACGCTGACCGTCTCGGGTGACCGCGCGCTGCTCGACGGGGTCCGCACCGGCTGAGCACTGCTTTCACGGGCGGCCCCTTCCCCGGCGGGAGGGGCCGCCCGTGGCCATTCTGTGACCCCTCCCGAGAGAGCGCTCTCTTGACACCGGTCCGGGGCGGACCGCAGGCTACGAGAGAGCGCTCTCAGAAACTATTCCACCACCACCCCGACCTGAGAGGGGTCATCAGACAATGGGCACATTCCCGCGTCACCGCCTCGCGGCGGTCGCTCTGGCCGCCACCGGCGTCCTGCTCGTCACCAGCGGCTGCGGCGGCGGCGACGAGGCCGCCGGGGACGGCAAGATAACGCTCACCGTCGACGTCTTCGGGCAGTTCGGCTACGAGCAGCTCTACCAGCAGTACATGGACGCCAACCCGAACGTCAAGATCGTCGAGCGGGGCACCGGCGGCAACCTCGACGAGTACTCGCCGAAGCTGACCCAGTGGCTCGCCGCGGGCAAGGGCGCCGGCGACGTGGTGGCCATCGAAGAGGGCCTGATGGTCGAGTACAAGGCCAACCCGGACAACTTCGTGAACCTGCTCGACCACGGTGCCGCCGATCTCAAGGGCAACTTCCTGGAGTGGAAGTGGAACCAGGGCCTCACCGCCGACGGCCAGAAGCTGATCGGGCTCGGCACCGACGTGGGCGGCATGGCCATGTGCTACCGCACCGACCTGTTCGAGAAGGCGGGCCTGCCGACCGACCGTGAGCAGGTCTCCGCACTCTGGCCGACGTGGGAGGCGTACATCGCCACCGGCGAGAAGTTCAAGGCCGCCAACACCGGTGCGGCGTTCCTGGACGCGGCCACCAACACCTTCAACACGATCGTGCTCCAGACGGCCGGCAACGCGCAGGGCTACCACTACTACGACACCAGCGACAACCTGGTGGTGGACAGCAACCCGGCGGTGAAGCAGGCCTGGGACACCACAATGAACATCATCAACGCCGGCCTGTCGGGCAAGTACGGCTCCTGGTCGGAGGAGTGGGTCTCCGCCTTCAAGCAGGCCAAGTTCGCCACCATCGCCTGCCCCGCCTGGATGACCGGCGTGATCGAGGGCAACGCCGGGCCGGAGGCCAAGGGGAAGTGGGACATCGCCCGGGTGCCGGGCAACGGCGGCAACTGGGGCGGCTCGCACCTGGCCGTGCCTCGGCAGAGCAAGCACCAGGACGAGGCGGTCAAGCTGGCCAAGTTCCTGACCAGCTCCGAGGGCCACATCGGCGCGTTCAAGGCCAAGGGTCCGCTGCCGTCCTCGCCGCAGGCGCTCGACGACCCCGCCATCACCGAGGCCACGAACGCGTACTTCTCCGACGCACCGGTCGGCAAGATCTTCGGTGAGGGCGCGAAGACGCTGAAGCCGGTCTACATGGGCCCGAAGAACCAGGCCGTCCGCACCGAGGTGGAGAACGCGGTCCGCACCGTCGAGCTGGGGCAGCGCAACCCCGAGCAGGGCTGGCAGGACGCGATCAACAACGCCAAAAAGGCCGCCGCCAAGTAACCGGCCCGACGGCCTCATCCCCGCCGCCGGTCCAGGGTCCGCCGCGTCTCGACGCGTACGGCGATCCACCCTGGACCGGCGCGGGGCGGGGGCGTGGAAAGGAGTCAACGGGTCATGGCGTTGCAGCTCGACGCGCGACCGCCGGCAAGACCGGCATCGCGTGCCACCCGCCCGTCCCGGGCCGGCCGGCTGAGCCGGATCGACGCGAAGTACTCGCCCTACCTCTACATCGCCCCGTTCTTCGTGATCTTCGCGATCTTCGGGGCCTGGCCGCTGGCGTACACCTTCTGGGTGTCCCTGCACGACTGGGACCTGCTGGGCAGCGATCCCACCTTCATCGGCGCGGAGAACTACACCCGGCTGCTTGTCGACAGCGACTTCTGGCACTCGGTGGTCAACACCCTCGGCATCTTCGTCCTCAGCACCCTCCCGCAACTGCTCGCCGCGCTCTGGCTGGCGAACCTGCTCAACCGGCAGCTCCGCATGCGGACCGGCTGGCGGATGGCGGTGCTGGTGCCGAACGTCACCTCCACGGCCGCCGTGGCGATCGTGTTCGGGGTGCTGTTCGGTCGCGAGTTCGGCATGGTCAACTGGCTGCTCGACCTGGTCGGCGTCGACGGCATCGAGTGGAAGTCCAACCGGTTCGCCTCCTGGGTCGCCATCTCGACAATGGTCGACTGGCGCTGGACCGGCTACAACGCGCTGATCTTCCTGGCCGCCATGCAGGCCATCCCCCGCGATCTCTACGAGGCGGCGGCGATCGACGGCGCGAACCGGGCCCGACAGTTCTGGACCATCACCGTGCCGCTGCTCAAGCCGACGATCATCTTCTGCGTCATCATCTCCACGATCGGCGGGCTCCAACTGTTCACCGAGCCCCGGCTGTTCCACTCCGGCACCAACGCGATCCGCGGCGGGCCGATGCGCGAGTCGCAGACGATGACCATGTACATGTTCGAGAACGCCTTCGCGCCCTACTACAACTTCGGCTACGGGTCCGCTGTCGCCTGGCTGCTCTTCGCCCTGATCGCCATCGTCGCGGCGATCAACGTACTGATCATCCGCC
This sequence comes from Verrucosispora sp. CNZ293, assembly GCF_002754655.1. Lineage (NCBI taxonomy): Bacteria > Bacillati > Actinomycetota > Actinomycetes > Micromonosporales > Micromonosporaceae > Micromonospora > Verrucosispora sp. CNZ293. The sequence continues at coordinate 5,421,593 of NZ_PEFR01000001.1, read as the reverse complement.
GGCTCGGCACCGGCGCCCGGCCGGACACCGGCAAGCGGAAGGGAGGCTCCCGATGAGCGAGCGCAGCGAGCGAATCACCCGGCTCAGTGCGGCGGTGGCTCATCGTGACGCCGAGCGCAGCGAGGTGGCGCGATGAGCCGGCTGTGGCGGGCGAGCCCGCTCACGTACTTCGCGCTTGTCGCCGCCGGGGTGCTGTCGGTCTTCCCGATCTACTGGATGTTCGTGGTGGCCAGCCGGTCCAGCGACGCGATGGGTCAATTGCCGCCGCCGGTGACTCCCGGCGGCAACCTGGGTGCGAACATCTCCCGGCTGTTCGCCAACACCGACGCCTACTTCCTGACCGGCCTGATCAACTCGGCGATCGTCGCCGTCGTGGTCACCGCCTCGGTGGTGCTGTTCTCCACCCTGGCCGGGTTCGCCTTCGCCAAGCTGCGCTTCCGGGGCAGCAACGCGCTGCTGATGATCATCATCGCGACGATGATGGTGCCCACCCAGCTCGGCATCATCCCGCTGTACATGCTGATGACGAAGCTGAACCTGAACGACCGGCTGCCGGCCGTGATCATGCCGGCGCTGGTCACCGGGTTCGGGGTGTTCATGATGCGGCAGTACGCCGGGCAGGCGGTCAGCAGCGAGCTGATCGAGGCGGCCCGGGTGGATGGTTGCGGTACCGCCCGCATCTACTGGAATGTGGTGGTGCCGGCACTGCGGCCGGCCGCCGCCGTGCTCGGTCTGCTCACCTTCATGACCACCTGGAACGACTTCCTCTGGCCGTACGCGGTGCTCAACGACCCGGAGAATCCCACAGTGCAGCTATCGTTGCGGGCCCTGTCTGACGGCTACTACCAGGACATGTCCCAGGTCTTCACCGGCACAGCCATCGCCACGCTGCCCCTGCTGCTGGTATTCGTCCTGTTCGGCCGCCAGATCATCGGCGGGATCATGGAAGGTGCGGTCAAGGCGTGACTGAGTTCAAATTTCCGGACAACTTTCTCTGGGGTACGGCCACCGCGGCGTACCAGATCGAGGGCGCGGCCCGCGACGACGGGCGCGGCGAGTCGATCTGGGACACCTTCAGCCGTACCCCCGGCAAGGTGCACGCCGGCCACACCGGTGACGTCGCCTGCGACCACTACCACAGGTACGCCGACGATGTCGCGATGATGGCGGAGCTGGGGTTGCAGGCGTACCGCTTCTCGGTGTCCTGGCCCCGCATCCAGCCCGACGGCAGCGGCCCGGTCAACCCCCGTGGCCTGGACTTCTACGACCGGCTGACGGATGCCCTGCTGGGCCGGGGCATCGACCCGATCATCACGCTGTACCACTGGGACCTGCCGCAGACGTTGCAGGATCGGGGCGGGTGGACCAACCGGGACACCGCCGAGCACTTCGCCACCTACGCCTCCGCCATGTACGCCCGCCTGGGCGACCGGGTCGGCACCTGGACCACGCTCAACGAGCCGTGGTGCTCGGCGTACCTCGGCTACGGCAACGGGGTACACGCGCCCGGCGTGCAGGACCCGGGTGCCGCCTTCAGCGCCGTCCATCACCTGCTGCTCGCCCACGGCCTGGCCGTCCAGGCGCTGCGCGCCGGTGGCGCCGGCCGCGTCGGGGTCACGCTCAATCCCGCCGACGTACGCCCCGCCGACCCGAACAGCGCCGCCGACGCCGCGGCCGCACGCCTGGTCGACGGTCTGCACAACCGGATCTTTCTCGATCCGCTGCTGGTCGGCGGCTACCCGGACGACGTCCGGGAGCATGTCGCGGGGATCGTGGAGCCGACCTTCATCGAGGATGGCGACGAGAAAATCATCGCGGCGCCGATCGACCTGCTGGGGATCAACTACTACGCGCCGACCTACGTCGCCGGGCGGCCGGACGGTGCCGGTGGCGGCGGGGCGTACCCGGGTACCGAGGGTGCTGTGCAGTTCCTGGCACCTGTCGGGCCGCTCACCGACATGGGCTGGATGATCGAACCGGCCGGACTGACCCGGCTGCTGGAACGCATCGCCACCGACTACCCGGCGGTGCCGCTGCTGATCACCGAGAACGGCGCGGCCTTCCCGGACAAGACCGCCGACCCGGCGACCCCCCTGCAGGACTCGGACCGGATCGCCTACCTCGACGGCCACCTGCGCGCCGCGCACGAGGCCATCGCCCGGGGCGTCGACCTGCGCGGCTATCTCGTATGGTCATTGCTTGACAACTTCGAGTGGGCCGAGGGGTACCGTAAGCGATTCGGCATCGTGCACGTCGACTACCTCACTCAGCGGCGTACACCGAAGTCCAGCGCCCGGTGGTACCAGGAGGTGATCTCCCGGAACGGGCTGTGACGAGGTGGTGGTTTCTCCGATGACGGGGGCGCAGCGGCCCACTCTGGAAGCGGTGGCACGACGGGCCGGGGTGTCCCGGGCCACCGTCTCCCGGGTGGTGAACGGCTCGACCACGGTCGCCGAGCCGATCCAGGAGGCGGTCCGCCTGGCGGTCGCCGAGCTGGGGTACGTGCCGAACCTGGCCGCACGCACCCTCGTCACCCAGCGGACCGACTCGATCGCCCTGGTGATGCCGGAGGAGGCCACCCGGGTCTTCTCCGACGACCAGGTCTTCCCGGGGATCATCCGCGGCGCCGCGCAGGAGTTGGAGGCCGCCGACAAGCAACTGGTGCTGATGCTTGCCGGGTCACCGGCCGGGCATGAGCGGGTCGCCCGGTACACCACCGGGCGGCACGTCGACGGTGTGCTCTTCGCCTCGCTGCACGGGGCCGATCCGCTGCCCGCCCGGCTGGCCGCGCTTGGCATCCCGGTGGTGTGCAGCGGCCGGCCGCTCGACGGCGCTGACGTGCCGTACATCGACGTCGACCAGGTCGGCGGGGTGACCCGGGCGGTGCGCCACCTGATCGACAGCGGTCGCCGACGCATCGCCACCATCGCCGGTCCGCAGGACATGGTCGCCGGCATCGAAAGGCTGGCCGGCTACCGGGACACTGTCCTCGCCGCCGGGCTGCCGGAGATGGTGGCGGTGGGCGACTTCACCCGCGAGTCCGGGGCCGCGGCGATGCGTCAACTGCTCGCCGCCCACCCCGACCTGGACGCCGTCTTCGCCGCGTCGGACCTGATGGCGCACGCCGCCCTGCGTACGCTGCGGGAGGCCGGGCGGCGGGTGCCCGAGGACGTGGCGGTGATCGGCTTCGACGACATCGAGACCGCCGCCTACACCGATCCGCCGCTGACCACCGTCCGGCAACCGATCGTGGAACTGGGCCGGCAGGGCACCCGACTGCTGCTCCGCCTCGCCGCCGGGGAACAGGTCGAGCCGGCGCTCATCCTGCCCACCGAGCTGATCATCCGCGAGTCCGCCTGAGCTGCGACGGTTAATCCCGTGGCGATCGGCCCGACCGGCTGGTTAGCCTGCCGCGCATGTCCAATCCGGTACAGCTGCCGCACGTGTCCGCACTCTCCGACGTCGCCGAGTACGCGTACCTGGCCACCGTGGAACCGGCCGCCCGGCTGGTCTTCACCGCGGGCGCCTGCCCGCTGGACAGTACGGGGCGGACCGTCGCACCTGGTGATCACGCGGCTCAGGCCCGGCAGGTGATGGCCAACCTGGAAACCGCGCTGCGGGCCGCTGACGCGGCGCTCACGGACGTCGTCAAGACCACGGTCTATGTGGCGTCGTCCCGGCAGGCGGACCTGGTCACGGTCTGGCAGGTCGTACGGAACGCCTTCGGCGACCACAATCCGCCCAGCACCCTGCTCGGCGTGACCGTGCTCGGCTACCCCGACCAACTCGTCGAGGTCGAGGCGATCGCCGCCGTACCGGCCCACTGACCGCCACCCGAAGGAGGAGCAGTACGAGAGTCACAACGGCTAACCTGCCGCGCATGTCGAACTCCAGAAGGCGGCCAACCGCGCTGATTCGTCCCGCGCACCCGGACCACGCGCCAGCGGTGGTGGCGCTGCGTACGCTCGTGTTTCCGTTCCTGGTCCGCGGGGTCGCGTCCACCCGGCAGCTGATCTCGACGCCACCAGCCGGACAGCACTGGCGCGGTTTCGTCGCCGAGGTCGACAGCCAGGTCGTCGGCTGGGTGTCGGCGTCCCGCAACACCAACACCAGCGCGGCCGTCGGCGAGGTGTCACTGCTGCACGTGCACCCCGACCAGCGGCGACGCGGAATCGGCGGCGCGCTGCTGGCCAGGGCGATCGAGCATCTCGCTCCGCTCGGCCTGGCCCGGCTCCGTGGGCGTGCACTGCCGGAGGCGCTGCCGTTCGCCCGCCGGCACGGCTTCACCCCGAGCCGGCAGGAGCACTTCTCGGCCCTGGAACTGCCCGCACCACCGCCGCTGCCGGCGGCCCCCGGTGGCGTCCGACTGGTCCCGCTGGCCGAGGTCGACCCCCGCCGGGTCCACCGGGTCGACACGCTGGCCTGTGTCGACGAACCTGGGGACGTGCCCTCCGACGCCATCGGATATGCCACCTGGTGCGCCGACACCTGGGACAACGTCGGACTGGACCGGCAGGCCAGCATGGGCGCCGAGATCGATGGCGAGTTGGTGTCGATAAGTCTGGTGAAGCGCGACGGCGAGCGGATGTGGTCGGACTACACCGCGACCGTGCCGGATTTTCGTGGCCGGGGGTTGGCTCGGTTGGTGAAGCTGGCCGCGCTGCACCGGGCGGCGGCGCGCGGGGTCACGATCGCCTACACCGGGAACGACGCGGCGAACGCGGCGATGCTGGCGGTCAACAACCGGCTCGGCTACCGGCCGGTGGCCACCCAGTGGTCCTGCGTGCGCGAGCTACCACCGCACTAGCTCTCCGCGTACACCCGTTCGGCGATCGCGTGGGTGTCGGTGCCGAACAACACCAGCCGGGCCGCGGTGAGGTTCGTCGGCGTCGCCGAGCGCAGCACCGACAGGGCCTGACGAACGGCGTCCTCGACCGGCCAACCGTAGACCCCGGCGGAGATCAGCGGAAAGGCGATGGTGGTCGCGCCCAACTCGTCGGCGACCGAGAGACTGTTGGCGTAGCAGCCGCGCAGCAGTGCCGAACGGTCCTCGGTGTCCGACCAGACCGGGCCGACCGTGTGCACCACCCACCGGGCCGGCAGGTCACCGGCGGTGGTGGCGACCGCCTGCCCGGTCGGCAGGCCCCGCCCGTAGCGGGAGGCGCGTAGCGCGCGGCATTCGGCGAGGATCGCCGGCCCGCCCCGGCGGTGGATCGCGCCGTCGACTCCCCCGCCGCCCAGCAACGACGAGTTCGCCGCGTTGACCACCACGTCCACCTGCTCGGCGGTGATGTCTCCCGCTACCAGGGTGATGTCCATGTCAGCCCTCCGTGATGGGTTGGCCGAGTGAGCGGCGGGCCAGCAGGGTGGCACCGGCCACCGCGGCCGGCATCAGCAGTACCGCGCCGAGTGGGATCAGGAAGCACACGAAGACCGCGACTCCGAAGCCGAGTGAGGTGGCTCGGTCCACTTTGAGCGCCGCGCGGCGGTCCGGCAGTCGCTTGCCGCGCCGGGAGAAGGGCGCGCCGACAAGTTCCACGGCGAGCAGCCAACCGCCCACCGCCGCACCGATGACCGGCACCACGGTCTGGCCGACAAGCGGAATGAACCCGGCGGCGAACAACGGCACGCCGAACAACGCGGCCAGGGCGACAAGACGGAGCGAGTCGGCGGCGCTGCGCCGCAGCGACGGCCAGAACGGCACCTCGATCGCGTCCGGCGTGCCGCCGTAGCGCTGCTCCACCCGCTCGGAGATCTTCTCGTAGAACGGGTCGCCGACGGCCAGGGTGACAGCGGTGAAGGTGAGGACGGTGAGCAGGCCGCCGAGGCCGAGGAAGGCCAGGCCGGCGATCACCCGGGCCATGCTCCGGGCCGTCGTGGGCCAGTCGTCGGCGAACGGGGTGGCCGCGGCGGCCAGGTCGTCGACGAAGAAGACCAGCAGAGCGTACGCGGACACGAAGATCGCCCCGGAGAGCAGCGCCGGGATGACGCCGAGCAGCATCAGGCCCGGGTTGCGTACGTACAGACCGACGCCCCGCAGCAGCAGCGTGGCCCCGCTGACGAAGCGGCGGCCCGTGCCCACGGCGGTGGAGGGAATCTCGGATGCGTGCACGTCCAGGAGCGTAGTCACTCGTCGGCGCATCCACCGGTTGACGGATCGCCGGAATCAACCGGAGCTGACGAAGATCACCTACAGCCGGTCGATTCGCCGCCGGCCTGCGTTCGCGACCCTTGATTCCTACCCGAGAACCCGACGGCGAGAGGCGGTGGCCATGCCGGTCATCGAGGTGGCCAGCCTGCACAAGCGGTACGGCGGGACAGTGGCGGTCGCGGACGTGTCCTTCAGCGTCGAGGCCGGCGAGATCTTCGGCGTACTCGGACCGAACGGCGCCGGCAAGACCACCACTGTGGAGTGCGTCGCCGGGCTGCGCGTCCCAGACGGGGGCGGGGTGTCGGTCCTCGGGCTCGACCCCCGCCGGGACGCCGCCCGGCTGCGCCAACAGGTCGGGGTGCAGCTTCAGGAGAGCCAACTGCCCGACCGGCTCCGGGTCGCCGAGGCGTTGGAGCTCTACGCCTCGTTCTACCGCGACCCCGCCGACCCGGCGCAACTCATCGACGAGCTGGGCCTCGACAGTAAGCGGAACACACCGTACGACAAGCTCTCCGGCGGCCAGAAGCAGCGCCTCTCCGTCGCGCTGGCGCTTGTCGGTAACCCGCAGATCGCGATCCTGGACGAGTTGACCACCGGGTTGGACCCGCAGGCCCGCCGGGACACCTGGGATCTGATCGAGCGGGTCCGGGGCCGCGGCGTGACCATCCTGCTGGTCACCCACTTCATGGAGGAGGCCGAGCGGCTCTGCGACCGCCTCGCCGTGATCGACAAGGGCCGGGTGGTGGCCCTGGACAGCCCGGCCGGACTGGTCTCGGCAGTGGTACCCGAGCAGCGCGTCCGGTTCCGGCCGTCCGCACCACTCGACGACCGGCTGCTGACCGATCTGCCGCAGGTCTCCGCTGTGACCCGCAGCGGCAGCCAGGTCGTGGTGACAGGCACCGACGACATGCTGCACGCGGTCACCTCGGTGCTCGCCCGCCACCAGATCATCGCCGCCGACCTACGGCTGGAACAGGCCACGCTCGACGACGCGTTCGTCGAGCTGACCGGGCGCCGGCTCGCCGACTGAGGGGAACTCAATGCACGCCTTCGGCCAGATCCTCAAGACTGAGGCGAAGCTGCACCTGCGGGACATCCCGACAATGGTGCTCACCGTCGCCCTGCCCACCCTGATCCTGGTGGTGCTCGGGCTGATTCCCACGCTGCGCGAGCCCAGCCCGGACCTCGACAACAAGTCCTTCGTCACGTACTTCACCCCGTCGCTGCTGGTGGTCACGCTGGCGATGGTCTCGGTGAACGCGTTGCCCACGGTGCTGGCCACCTACCGGGAGCGCGGCATTCTCCGCCGGCTGGCCACCACACCTGCGAGTCCGCTGGCGTTGCTGGCCGCCCAGCTCGTGCTGGCCCTGGTGGGCATCCTGGCCAGCGCGGTGCTCCTCGCGGTGGTCGCCCGGGTCGCGTTCGGCACCCCGCTGCCGCAGCATCCGCTGGGGTTCGCGGCGGCGCTGGTCCTGGGTACGGCTGCGCTGCTCGCGGTGGGGCTGCTGGTGGCGGCCGTCGCGCCCACCGCCAAGTCGGCCCAGGCGCTGGCGGTACCGGTGTTCATGCTGATCATGTTCTTCGGTGGGGTGTACCTGCCCCGGTTCCTGCTGCCCGATTTCCTGGCCGACGTGGGCGCCTACACGCCGCCCGGCGTCCAGGCACTGCTCGACGCCTGGACCGGCACCGCACCGCACCCGCTGCACCTGGGGATAATGGCGGTCATCGCCGTGGCGGCCGGCGCCGCAGCGGCGAAGCTGTTCCGCTGGGAGTGAACGAGCGGTGAGCGGGGACGGGATGACCAGCTGCGAAGGCGACCGGACGGTCGGCCTCGCCGGAGACAGGACCGGCGACGACGATCGGCTGGCCGACTGGCGGGCGCGGGAGGCGCGTCTGCAGCGGGTGCTGCCGTACTGCGGACTGCTCGTGGGGTCGCTGTTGGCCACCTTCGCGCCGGCACCCGGCGGCCTGCCGCTGGCGCCCACGCTCGTCGTCGCCGGCGCATCCGCCGCGTGGATCGCCTGGTTCCACACCCTGCACCCACAGTGGCAGGAGCGGCGCAGGTTGATGGCCGGCTACTACGTCGGCCTGCTCACCTTCGCCGCTGTCCTGGTGTGTTCGAGCCCGTGGTACGGATTCTTCGCCTGGATCGGGTTCCTGCACGCCTTCGCCCTGCTCAGCGGAGGGTGGCGGTTCGTCGGGATGGGCTGCACCGCCGTGCTGGTCGCCACCGCCCAGGGCGGCGGCCTGCCCCGGTCGTGGTCGCACTTCACGCTGTGGCTGGTGCTTGTGCTGTTCAACCTGGTGGTGGCCGGCGCGGTGAGCTGGCTGAGCTACGTGGGCGAACGGGAGGAGGCGAAGCGCAAGCGGCTGGTGGCGGAACTCGCCGCGGCCAACCAGCAACTCGCCGAGACGGTACGGGAGAACGAAGGGCTGCACGCCCAGCTCATCACCCAGGCTCGCGAGGCCGGCGTACTTGACGAGCGGCAGCGGATGGCACAGGAGATCCACGACACGCTGGCGCAGGGGCTGACCGGCATCATCACCCAACTGGAGGCGGCCGAGCAGACCCGCGACCGCTCGGCCGACTGGCGTCGGCACGTCGACAATGCCCTGGCGCTGGCCCGGGAGAGCCTCACCGAAGCCCGCCGGTCGGTCCGGGCGTTGCGCCCCGAGCCCCTGGAGACGGCCCGCCTTCCCGACGCGCTCTCCGAGCTGGGGGAGCGCTGGTCGGCCCTGCACGGGGTGGCGGCCAACGTCAACACGACTGGGACGCCCCGGCCGCTGCACCCGGAGATCGAGGTGACGTTGCTGCGGGCCGCGCAGGAGGCGCTGAGCAATGTGGCCCGGCACGCCGCCGCGTCGCGGGTCGGGCTGACCCTGTCGTACATGTCGGACGTGGTCACCCTGGATGTCCGTGACGACGGCTCGGGGTTCGACGTGACCGACCGGTCGGCAACGCCGGACCAGGACGGAAGCTACGGCCTGACCGCGATGCGGCAGCGGGTGACCCGGGTCGGTGGCCAACTGGCAGTCGAGTCCGAACCGGGTGCCGGCACCGCCGTCTCGGCCTCGGTGCCGGCCCTGCCCGGAGCCGCCGCATGACCGCCCCGGTACGCCTGCTCATCGTCGACGATCATCCGGTGGTGCGGGACGGGCTGCGGGGCATGTTCGCCGGTGACCCCGGGTTCGAGGTGGTGGGCGAGGCGGCGGACGGCGCGGAGGCCCTGACCATGGTCGCCCGTCACCGCCCCGACGTGGTGCTGATGGACCTGCGGATGCCGGGGATGGACGGGGTGACCGCGATCGGCCACCTCGTCGCGGCCGGCAGCCCGGTGAAGGTGCTGGTGCTCACCACGTACGACACCGACGCGGACGTGCTGCCGGCGGTCGAGGCCGGCGCCACCGGTTACCTGCTCAAGGACGCGCCCCGCGACGAACTGGTGCGGGCGGTACGGGCCGCCGCCCGGGGCGAGTCGGTGCTCTCGCCAAGCGTGGCCGGCCGGCTGATGGGTCGCCTGCGGACGCCACGCCAGCCGGCCGAGGAACCGCTGAGCCAGCGCGAGTTGGAGGTGCTCACCCTGGTGGCCCGTGGCTCGTCGAACCGCGAGGCCGCCGCGCGCCTGTTCATCAGCGAGGCCACGGTCAAGACCCACCTGCTGCACGTCTACGCCAAGCTCGGGGTCAACGACCGGGCTGCCGCCGTGGCCGTCGCGTACGACAGGGGTTTGTTGACCCCCGGCGGACGGTGACCGGCGGTGCGCGCGTCGCGGTTGCTGTCGCTGCTGCTGTTGCTCCAGTCCCGTGAGGCGATGACGGCGACCGAGCTGGCCCGTGAGCTGGAGGTCTCCGAGCGAACGGTCTACCGGGACGTGCTGGCGCTCTCCGCCGCCGGGGTGCCGGTCTACGCCGACCGGGGGCGGGCCGGTGGCTACCGGCTGCTCGGCGGCTACCGGACCCGGCTGACCGGGATGACCCGGGACGAGGCGGAGGCGTTGTTCCTCGCCGGGCTGCCCGGCCCGGCCGGTGACATGGGACTTGCCGACGCGGTGGCGGCGGCGCAGCTCAAGGTGCTCGCCGCGCTGCCGCCGAGCCTGCGCGACGCACCGGCCCGCACCGGCCAGCGGTTCCACCTGGACGTGCCCGGCTGGTACCACCACCAGAACGCCCCGCCGTCGTGGCTCACCGAACTGGCCGACGCGGTCTGGCGGGACCGGGTGGTGACACTGCGCTACCGGCGCGGGGAGCACGAGGTCACCCGCCGGGTCTGCCCGTACGGCCTGGTCCTCAAGAGCGGGACCTGGTATCTCGTCGGCCGGGTCGGCGAGGACGTCCGCACCTACCGGGTGGACCGGGTCACCTCTGTCGAACAGCACGAGGAGGGCTTCGACCGGGAGCCGGACTTCGACCTGGCCGCCCACTGGCAACGACAGGCCACCTCGTTCCTGCGGAGCATGCTGCGGGCCGAGGTGACGCTCCGGCTGAGCCCCGCCGGCCTGCGCCGGCTCCGGCACCTGATCGACACCCCCTTCGGGTACGACGAGGCGGTCGCCGCCGCGACCGGGCCCGACGAACAGGGCTGGTCGACGATCCGGCTACCCGTCGAGTCCGAGGAGGTGGCGTACGCCCAGGTGCTCGGGCTCGGCCCGGAGGTGGAGGTGCTCGATCCGCCCGAGTTGCGGGCGCGGCTGGCCGAGGCGGCGGCCCGGACCGCCGCCCACTACGCCGCTGATCGTCGGCCGCAGGCCGGCGAAGGCGGCCAGCCGTGAGCCGCCTACCAGCGAGGACAGCGACGGTGCGCCGCCGACCGGCGTGCACAGCCAACCGGCGTGCCCAACCGGCCGGCGTGCCCAAACCGATCGGCGTGCCCGACCGGCCGCCGTGCCCGACCGATCGGCGGCCGACGGTCAGCGGTAGCCGGTGACGTCGGCGGGGCGACCGGCGTCGACCACCTCGCTGATGTACCGGAAGGCGTCCGGCTGGCTGCCGTCGACGTCGGTGAAGCCGTACACCTTTGCCAGTGCCCCGGCGGAGACCGACTGGCCACTCCAGCGTGCCCGGTCCGGGTCGGCGGCGAGCGCGGCGACCGCTCGGCCGACGAAGGCCGGGGTCTCCGAGATGAGGAAGTGCGGATCCTTTGCCGCGCCGTCGCGCCAGTTGGCCTCGGTCACACCGAAGTGCTCAAGCATCGCTTCGGACCGCAGCCAGCCCGGGCTGAGCGCGACCGCCGTGCCGTCGTACGGCTTGAGTTCATGCGCCCAGCTGAAGGCGAGCCGGTTGACCGAGGTCTTGGCCAGGTCGTAGAAGACCGAGAGCCGATAGTTGTCGTCGTTGTACGCCTTCGTGCCGTCCCCGATCTCCACCACCAGTCCACCGGGCCGACGGATCAGCAGCGGCAGCGCGAAGTGACTGGTGATCACATGCGTGTCGACCGCCAGCCGCAGCGTCCGGAAACCGGCGTCGAGCGGCTGCTCCCAGACCGGCTTCTCCCAGGTGATCAGCGGATCTGCCCCCCACACGTCGTTCACCAGCACGTCGAGCCGCCCCTGCTCGGCGTCGATCCGCTCGACGAGGGCCCGCACCTCGTCGGGCACCAGGTGGTCGGTCCGGACCGCGATGCCGGTGCCGCCGGCAGCGGTGACCAGTTCGGCGGTCTCCTCGATGGTCTCCGGGCGGTCGAGTTCGGAGCGGCCGGCGCGGCTGCTGCGGCCGGTCGCGTACACGGTGGCCCCCGCCGCGCCCAGTTGCACGGCGATCTGCCGGCCGGCACCCCGCGTCGCCCCGGCGACCAGCGCCACCCGCCCAGTCAACGATGTCGTCATGCCCGCCACGTTGCCAGCAATACCTGACACCCGGCGTCAGATTTCCCGACGATCCGCTGCGTGATCTGCCGGCGAAATCGCGACAGCCGCCGCCCGCGACCTCCGGCATCCAGGGCCTCTCCGCGCGCCTGACACGCCAAGACGCCGTATTCCGTGACCGAGCACGCCCGTGACCGAGCACGGGTGTGCCTCGGCGCGGGTGTCAGTCGGCGAGGCGGATGCGGACCCGGCGGTTGGCCCGTCCCTTGCTCTCCACCTTGACCACCCGCACCTTGCCGATCTGCGCCGTCGACGCGACATGGGTGCCGCCGTCGGCCTGCACGTCCAGCCCCACGATGTCGACGATGCGGACCTCCACCTCGTCGGGCGGGATCAGGTTCGACTGGGTACGGATGATGTCCGGCAGCGCCAGCGCCTCCTCGCGCGGCAGCACCCGGGTGGCGACCGAGCGGTCCGCCGCCACCTCGGCGTTCACCAACTCCTCGATGCGGGTCTTGAAGTCGGCAGGCACCTCGGGCAGGTTGAAGTCCATCCGGGCCTCGCCGGGTTCCATGTTGCCGCCGGTGACCAGCGCGCCGAAGTCGCGGAACACCACGCCGCAGAGCACGTGCAGACCGGAATGGGTACGCATCAGGCGGCTGCGCCGCTCGTCCTCCACCGCACCGGTGACCATGGTGCCGACCGGCGGCAGCGGGTCACCCTCGGCCGGGATCAGCCACAGGTCGTCGCCCTTGCGGGTGCCGACGATCCGGGTCTGCACCCCCTGCCACAGCAGTACGCCGTGGTCCGGTGGCTGGCCGCCGCCACCCGGGTAGAACGCCGAACGGTCCAACACCACGCCCTGCTCCGGGTCGGCGTGCAGAACTGTGCACTCCCACTCCCGCAGGGTCGGATCGGCGAGATCGAGTCGGTGCGTACGGCCGTGGTGTGTGACGCCCATGACAGGGCAGGCTACCCGTTGAGGAAGTCCGAGATCCGCCCGCGCAGGTCGGCGCGTTCCGTCCAGAGCACACCGGGACGGTCGTACCGGTGCAGGGTCGCCCGGGGCAGCACGGCGGCGAGCTGCTCGGCCACCTCCACCGGGTGCAGGTCGTCGCCCTCGGCCGCGATCACCAGCGCCGGCGCGGTCACCCGGGCGAGCACGCTGGCGTCGGGCAGTGGAGCCTGCTCCGGCAGGTCGACCAGCCCGGCGGCGAGTCCGTCACGCAGCAGATGGTCGAGCCGCTGCCGCAGGTAGGCCCAGCCGGCCGGGGTGTTGCGTACGGCCGGTGGCAGCTCGGTGGAGACGACCTCCGCCGCCGCTGAGGCGTCCCCGCTCTCCACCGCCGACAGCAGTTCGGTCAGCCGCGCCCGGGCGACGTTTCCGCGTGGCCGGTCGAGCGCGGCAGGAAGGAAGAAGACGAGCCGCTCGAACCGTTCCGGGCTCTCGGCGAGCAGGCGACAGAGCGCACCCGCGCCCAGGCTGGCTCCGAAGGCGCGCGTCGCGCCGCTGAGATCGGCGACCGCCCGCAGGTCACGGGCCAGATCGAGATAGCTCCACGGGCCCTCGGGCGCGTCGGAACGGCCGTGGCCACGGAACTGGAAGAAGACCCGACGACCGGTGACACCGCTGCCGAAGGGTCGGGTGGTGGCGATGCCGTTGGCCAGCCCGTGCGCGAAGACGGTGACCGGGTCACCGACACCTGTCACCAACCGCTCCAGCCGTACGCCGTGTGGGGTGGCGACCAGTTCGGTTTCCGGATCGGGCAACGGCGGCCGGCCGGTACGCGGAGCACCCGGACCGGGACCCCAAGTGCGTGGTCCCCCGTCCGGTGGTGGTGGCCAGCGGAAGGATCTCACCAGGACCCTCTGTTGTCGCCCAGGTCGCGTAGTCCGACCCGGACGTCGAGCAGGTAGATAAGCGCCGCGGCCACGCCGATCAGCCCGAAGATGCTGAGGGTGGAGCGGGTGAGGAGAGTGAGCAGGAGGGTGACCGCCAGGATCGCGATCCAGCCGCCCTTCGGCAGGGTGCCGATGGCCGGGAAGGCATCGGAGCGCTGCGTCACGGCGTGCACGAGAGCCACCCCCTGCACGATCAGTGCGAAGACGAACAGGATCAGCTCGATCACGAAGCGGACGTCGAAGACGAAGATCGGCGCGGCGTTGGCCATGACGGCAAGCTTATGCCGGCGACCCCGGGTCCGTGGCGACAGGACTGTCCGGGATCGCCGGCTGGTGACTCACTGGCTCCGCTTGGTGCCCCGGGGCAGCTTCGCCGACGGGCCGTCGGTCCGCTTGGTGGCGGTCTGCCGGGTGGTCGACTTCGCCCGGGTGGCCCGCTTCGCGGCAGCCGGCTTGGCCTCCACGATCTCGGCCACCTCGGCCGGGCTCGGCACCTCGGCGGTCGCGGCCTTCTTGACGGTGCCGGCCTTCTTCACGGCCGCCGTCGGCTCGGCGGGGACGGCCGGCGTGGTGGCTACGGTCGGCGTGGTGGCCTCGACCGGCATGGTGGCCTCGGTCGCCTCGATGTCGGCGTTCACCGTGTCGGCGGCCTCCAGCACGCCGGTGCCGACAACCCGCTCACCCCGGGCCACCAGCGCACCGTACGCGGCCAACGCCCGCATCTGGGCGGCCTGGGCACCGGCAACGACGACTGCCGCGTTGCGGGTGGCCATCTCGCGCAGCCGGTCCAGGTCGGCCGCTTCCCGCAGCTTGGCCAGGTCGGCCGTCTCGCGGAGCTTGTTCAGGTCAGCGGCCTCGCGGAGCTTGGCCAGGTCGGCGTGCTCGCGGAGCTTGGCCAGGTCTGCCGGTGGGGCTGCCTTCTGCCGCAGCGACTCGGCCGTCCGGTTGGCGTTACGCAGCGTGTCGTTCGCCTTCTGGCGCAGCTCGAAGCCGGTGACGACGGCCTTGCCGCCGAGCTCGTTGACGACCCGTCCGCCGTCGGCGACGACACGGTCACGCAGCTCACCGACCACGGTGGGCAGTTTGCGCAGCTGCTGCAGGGCCAGCTCACCGGCGCCGGCCGCGGCGTAGATCGGGGCAGGGATGCGATTGGTCTTCGGCTGGGTCATGACTACTTCTCCTCCTGGGCCGCGGTCGCGGTCTTGCGGACCACCTTGCGGGCGGCCTTCCTGGCTGGGGTGCTGTTCGGCGCGGGAGCGGTACCCGCCTCGGTCACCGCGACCGACTCGAGCACCGCTTCGGTCGGGGTGCCCGCCGCGGTGGTGGGTCCGGTCGCGGCCAGATTGGCCACGTCGGGGGCGGTGACGTCATTCGCGTCGGAACTGCCGGCCGCATCGCTCGCGGCGAATCCGCCGGTTTCGCCGCTCGCGGCCGGGGTGTCGGTCTCGCCGGTCGCACCGCTCATCGTGGCGGTCGCTTCGGCCAGCCGGGCATTCTCCCGGCGGAATGTCTCGTAGATCTGAGTCAGGGACTGTTTCTGGGCCATCGTCAGGTCCGCGTCGACCGCGATGGCGGCCAGCACACCCTGGCCCTCCTTGTCGTCGAGCAGCCCGGCCCGCAGGTACATCGCCGGAGTGGAGACCCGCAACGCGCTGGCGAGCTGCTGGAGCACCTCGGCGCTCGGGCGGCGCAGGCCGCGCTCGATCTGGCTGAGATAGGGGTTACTGACCCCCGCCTGGTCGGCCAGTTGCCGGAGCGAAATCTTCGCGTTCCGCCGCAGGTCACGAATGAACCCGCCGACGTCGGGAAGGTCCTTGGGAGTGGCCATGACTCAACGCTAGCCCGCGCTGCTAGCAGCTGCAAGCAAAGTGCTAGCCAGAGTTAGCGACGTCTCATTACCAGCTTGCGAACCTCTCGCGCCCGGTCGTACCGTCCTGCGGTGACCAAGATCCAGGTTAATGGAGCCCTGCTGGCGTACGACGAGGCCGGCACCGGTTCGCCTGTCGTACTGCTGCACGCGGGTATCGCCGACCGCCGCATGTGGCGCGACCAGATCGCGCCGCTCGCGACCCGGCACCGGGTGATCGCCCTCGACCTGCGCGGCTACGGGGAGTCCGAGCTGCCGCCGAGCGCCTTCGCCCACCACGACGACGTGGTCGGCCTGCTCGACGCCCTCGGGTTGGCCAGCGCCGCACTTGTCGGCTGCTCCTTCGGCGGGGCGGTGGCGATCGACACCGCGCTCGCCCACCCGCACCGGGTGAGCGCGCTCGCCCTGCTCGGTACCGCGGTTTCCGGTCACGAATGGTCGGAGCAGACGAACGACCTGTGGGAGAACCTGGTCGGCGACGTCGACCCGGAGGACTTCGCCGCTACGGCCGCGGGTGAGGTGCGGTTCTGGGTGGTCGGCCCGGAACGTGAGCCGGCGGACCTGGACCCGGAGCTGATCGCCTTCGCCACCGAGATGGACGAACGCGCACTCGCCGCCGAACTGGCGCTCAGCGCCGTGGACGTGGCCGAACTCGACCCGCCGGCCATCGGGCGGCTCGCCGAGCTGACCATGCCCGTACTGGTCGCGGCCGGCGCGGCCGACGTACCCGACATCCGCCACCTGGCCGATCGCATCGCGGCCGAGGCACCACACGCGGCACGCCTACCCGACATACCGAACGCCGCCCACCTGTTCCCCCTGGAACACCCCACCCAGACCACCTCCGCCCTCCTCACCTTCCTCCCCTGACACCCACCCCCATCCCGTCGATCTTGCACTTCCGGTCGCCGAAATGCCCGGTCCGACCAGGTTCGCGGGGACGAAAAGTGCAAGATCGCGGGGGTGGGGTGGGTGGGGGGTGGGGTTACCAGAGGGGGCGGGTGGCGCCTACGGGGAGGGTGGCGCCGAAGATCGGCAGCTCGGCGAACTCGGTCAGGACCGGGGCGTCGACGCCGAGCCGGCGCAGGGCCGAGACCAGGACCGGCATCCGGGCGCGGCCAGCACCGTCGTCGATTTTGAGCGCCACGGCACCGACGCCGGGCAGAGCCGTGGCGATGACACCCTCCGCGCCGATCTTCGCCAACAGCCCGGGTACGCCCCGCATCAGTCGGGTGTCGTCCGCCTGCGTACCGCCGACCACCTCGGGGTGGGCCCGCATCGCGTCGGCCACCTTCCCCGCCCCGGTGTCGGCGTCGGCGGCGACCAACCGCAGGTACGCCGTGGCCAGTCCGGTCAACGACGCGGACAGCACCGGGGCACCACAGCCGTCCACGCCGACCGCCACCGCCTCCTCGCCGGTGAACTCCTCCACGGTGTCGCGCAGCGACCGCTGGAGCGGGTGGTCGGCGCGCCAGTAGCCGTCCACGGGCCAACCGGCGGAGCGGCAGGTCAGCAGCATTCCGGCGTGCTTGCCGGAACAGTTCATCTGGAGCCGGGTCGGCCCGCCCCCGGCCCGCAGCACCGCCATCCGCGCCTCGTCGCCCGCCGGCAGGTCCGGTGGGCAGTGCAGGGCGTCCTCGTCGAACCCGGCATCCGCGAGCAGCCCGGCGACCCGGGCCAGGTGGAATTCCTCCCCGGCGTGACTGGCCGCGACGATGGCCAGCTCGGCGGGCTCGGTGAGCGACAGGCCGGCACGGAGCATCCCGACCGCCTGCATCGGCTTGTTCGACGAACGGGGGAAGATCGGCGAGGTGACGTCCCCCGCGCTGGCCAGGGGCGCGCCGGTGCTGTCGAGCACCACCACCGACCCACGGTGCACACCCTCCACGAAGCCGGACCGGACCACCTCGGCGAGCGGTACGCCGCCCTCGTACGTCTTTCCCACGACGTGGACGGTACCGAGGCATCGGCCCGCGCTCACGCGGGGGTGAGCAGGGAGTCCACCTCCGGGGGTAAAGAACGCCGGGCGACTGGTGCCTTACAGGCCGAGCAGTTCACGGGCCTCGGCGGTGGTCAGCGGCGGACGCTGCGCGAGCTGGGCAAAGCCGACCGCACGCGCGACCAGCTGCATGTTCGACTCCACCGGACGGCCCTTGGCGTAGGTGACCGTGTCCTCCATCCCGACCCGCAGGTGTCCGCCGGCCGAGAGCGCGGCGAGCAGCACCGGAAGGCTGGTGCGGCCGATGCCGGTCGCCGAGAAGGTGGTGCCCTCGGGCAGATCCCGGAGCATCTGCTGAGCCGCGACGAGCGTCGCTGTGGTGCCCGGCATGCCACCCGGCACGCCCATCACGAAGTCGACGTGGACGTGGCCGCCGTGCGGCAGGCCGTACTTCCCCAACAGTCGCTGGAGTGCGCTGAGGTGGCCGAGATCGAAGATCTCGTACTCCGGCACGATGCCCCGTTCCTGCATCCGGGTGTGCAGGTCGACGATGAACTCCCAGCGGTTGAGGAAGACCTCGTCGCCGAAGTTGACGGTCCCCATGGTGCAGGAGGCCATGTCCGGTCCCGCGTCCAGCACAGCGAGGCGGTCGGCCTCCGGGTCGGTGACCGCACCCCCGGTGGACAGCTGCACGATCAGGCCGGTGCCCTCGCGGAGCGCCGCCACGGTCGCGCGGAGCCGCCCCTGGTCCAGGGTCGGCCGGGCCGCGTCGTCCCGGATGTGCACGTGGATCACGGAGGCACCCAGCGCTTCGCACTCCTTGGCGGTGAGCAGCAGCTCGTCGAGGGTCACCGGCAGCGCCGGCACCTCGGTCTTCGCCGACTCCGCGCCGGTGGGGGCAACCGTGATCAACGTCCCTGTCGTCATGCCGGCGATCTTAGAACGCGCCGGTCGCCGACGGTGTCGGTGGCTACGACGGGTCGATGGCGGCGGCGCTGTCGCCGACGCGGAGGGCGGCGTCGTCGGGCACCGAACGCTTGACCACCGCGAGCGCGACCTGACCCAGCTCGTGGTGCAGCACCGCCGTGCCGACGAAGCCGACGGTACGGCCGTCAAGCGTCACCGGGGTACCGGCGACCGGCAGTTGGTCGGTGGACACCCCGTCGAGGTGCAGCAGCACCAACCGGCGCGGCGGACGGCCCATGTTGTGCACCCGGGCGACCGTCTCCTGCCCCCGGTAGCAGCCCTTGTCGAGGTGCACGGCCGGGGCGATCAGGTTCACCTCGGCGGGGATCGTCCGGTGGTCGGTGTCGACGCCGACCCGGGCCCGCCGGGCGGCCACCCGCACCGCCTCGTACGCCCACAGACCGACCGGCGGCACCCCGTTGTCACGCAGCCGCGCGACAACCTGGTCCATCGCGGGCCGGGGCACCAGCAGGTCCACCCCGAGCGGACCGCGCCGGGCCCACCCACCCTGCGGCAGCGGCTGTACGTCGTAGCGGGCGGTCGGGCGGGGCGGCAGCTCCCCCGACCGGAACTTCGGGCCGGGCAGGCCCACCACGTCCGGCTCGGCGAGCGGTGGCACGTCGAGCAGGGCCACCGCCTCGGCGGTCTTCGGGCCGACAAGCGACAGCAGCGCGTGCTCGGCGGTGGCGTCACGCGGGTCGACCTGGCTGAAGAAGCGCATCTTCTCCAGATATGTCAACAGCCCGGCGGTCGCCCCCGGCTCGGTGTCGAGCCAGGTGGTGTCGCCGTCCTCGGCCACCATGGCGTGCTGCTCGACATGGCCGTGCGGCGACAGCACGAGCAGTTCCGTGCCCTGCCCGGGGCTCAACTCGGCCAGGTGCTGGGTGGTGAGGGTGTGCAGCCAGGAGATGCGCTCCGCACCCGGCACCGCGATGACGCCCCGGTGGGACCGGTCAACCAGGCCGACCTCGGTGTCGAGCTGACGCTGCTCGCGCAGCGGGTCGCCGTAGTGCGCGGCCACGCCCCGCACGCCGGCTGCGGCGTGCGCCGGCTCCGGCTGGTCCCGACTGGCCTCGTCGATGCTCTCCACGGCCACCGCGCCGGCAATGTCGATCATGCCTGTTCCCCGTTTCCGCACCGCGCGCAGAGGCCGAAGAAGGAGACGTGGCCGATGTCCACCCGGAAGCCCCGTTCCCCGGCCAACTGGTCGGAGAGCGGACGCATCAGTTCTGGATCCATCTCGTCGATCGCGCCGCACTCGCGGCAGACCAGGTGTACGTGCTGGTCCTCTCCGGCGGCGTGGTAGGTCGGCGACCCGTGCGAGAGGTGGGTGTGGGTGACCAGGCCGAGCCGCTCCAGCAGCTCCAGCGTGCGGTAGATGGTGGTGATGTTGACCCCGGCGGCCACCTCGCGTACTGCGGTGTGCACCTGCTCAGGGGTGGCGTGCCCAAGGTCCAGCACCGCCTGGAGGATCAGCTGTCGTTGCGCCGTCAGCCGCAGCCCACGGGCGCGGAGCAGTTCCGCGAGGGAGGATTCGGACACCCACCGATCATAGTTCGGCGCTGCGGGTACCTCCCCGCGCGACCGGTACCGCACTATGCTCGGCCCCCGTGGTGACCTCCCGGATCGGTGTGCTGGGTCAAGGGCGGCTGCCGGCCGGTGAGCCGGTGCTGCGCGGCGACGATCTCGGCGTACTGCGAGGTGACGGGCTCTTCGAGACCATGCACCTACGCGACGGACGGGCCTGGCTGCGCGAGGAGCACCTGACCCGGCTGCGGACCGGCGCGGCGGCCGTGGAACTGACCCTGCCGGCGGATGCCGCCCTGGTGGAGCTACTGGACGAGGTCGCCGACGGGTGGCCGGCCGAGATCGAGGGTGCCCTGCGGCTGATCTGCACCCGGGGGCCGGAGGGCGGCGGCCCGCCCACCGTGTACGCCACCCTGTCGGAGGTCGCCCCCGCGGCCCGGCAGGCCCGACACGACGGGGTGAGTGTGGCCACCCTCTCCCTGGGGGTGCCCGCCGAGGCCCGCCCGGAACTGGACTGGCTTCCGGTGGGCATCAAGTCGACGTCGTACGGGGCGAGCAGCGCCGCCCGACGCTGGGCCGTCCGGGCCGGCGTGGACGACGTGCTCTGGGTCTCCTCCGACGGGTACGCACTGGAAGGACCGACAGCCAACCTCGTCTGGCTGGCCGGGGAGACGCTCTGCACGGTGCCCGCCGGCCGCACCGGCATCCTGCCCGGCACCACTGTCGCCTGGTTGCTCGCCCACTGCGCCGAGGTCGGCTGCGGCGCCGCCGAGCGCATGGTGACCCCGGCAGGTCTGCGCGAGGCCGACGGGGTTTGGCTCACCTCGTCGGTACGCGGCCTGGTCGCGGTGCACACCCTCGACGGTGAGCCGCTGTCTCGCAGCCCGCTTACCCGGGCGTTGCAGGAGTTGCTCGGCTTTCCGCTGCCGTAGGCCGCGTTTCCTGGGGCTCGCCGGAGCTGGTGCGGTGACCAGCACGTTCACCGGGCCCGGCCGAGGCCCCGGCAGGGCGCACGAACGGGCCCGGTTCGAGGCGGATCAGCCGGCGACCCGGATGAGGCGGGCGGACAGGTGCGGGGACAACGGCTGGCCGACGGCGGCCATGTCCTGCGCGTAGAGCAGGGCACCCTCGACGATGCCGAAGAGGCGGTGCCCGGCGGTGACCTCCTTCGCGGTGGCGGTGCGCACCACCGCGTCGGTGACGAACTCCACCTGGGTGCCCTTGCGCCGGCCGAGGTGCAGCTCCATCACCCCGGTCGGGGTGGTCAGCAGGGCCTCCAGCTCGTCGGTGGCCCGGTCGCCGTTCAGCACCGGACGCCACCAGCCGACCTCCCGGCCGGCCGGCCGCACCGGACGGCTCTGCTCGTCGAGGATCCACGCCCGCGACTCGTAGTGCAGGAACGGCCGCCCGTCGTGGCTGATCCGGATCTCCTGGGCGAAGTCGAAGTCCTCGATTGTGGGAAAGCCACCTCGTCCGCGCCCTCGCCACACGCCGATGTACGGCAGCAGGCCGTCGAGCGCGGGGTGCAGCTTCGGGCCGACCCGCAGGTCGTGGCTCTCCTCGAAGGGGTACGCCTCGACCGGCGGCGCGTTCAGCCAGGGCGGCGGCGCCAACGGATTGTCGTCACTGCTCGCACTCACCGGATCACCTTCGTTCGCGACTGCGGGGCTCGCAAAACCGGCTCACTCCTCGCACTCACCGGATCACCACTTGCCTCTCGATATGCGTACCGCCAGGTAGACCAGGCCACCGGCGAGCGCGCCCAGGCCGGCGACCAGCAGGCTGACGAACCCGATCTCGGTGACCATCCGGGTCATCCTATGCTGGCGCACATGGCCCGCACTCTCGTCGTCAAGGCCACCGCCGGCGCCGACGCACCGGAACGGTGCGCCCAGGCATTCACCGTGGCAGCCACCGCAGCCGCCGCCGGGGTGCCCGTCTCCCTCTGGCTGACCGGGGAGTCGACCTGGTTCGCACTGCCCGGTCGGGCGCAGAACTTCGAGCTGCCGCACTCCGCCCCGCTGGCCGAGCTGCTGCACGTGATCCTCGCCACCGGCACGGTGACGGCCTGCACCCAGTGCGCCGCCCGCCGGGACATCGACTCCGGCGACGTGATCCCCGGGGTACGGATCGCCGGGGCCGCCGTCTTCGTCGAGGAGACGATGGCCGAGGGCGCGCAGGCGCTCATCTACTGACTCGCCGGACAGCGTCCGGGAAGGCTCGGCGGCCAGCGCCCGGCAAGGCGTCGGAACCCGCCCGGCAAGGCGGGCGAATGCCTACGATTCGGATGTGACCGAGGCGACCCAGCAGTTCTTCGCGACCCTGCCGGCCCGCGCCCCGGAGGTCCTGCGCGGTCCGGCCACGGGAACGCTGCGGATCGACCTGACCGAAGGGCATCGCACCGAGCACTGGCTGGTCCGGATGCGGCCGGGAGTCGCCGAGGTCGGGCAGGGCGCGGACCCGGGAGACGCCACCTGGTACTGCTCGGTGGAGCTCTTCGACCGGTTGGTCACCGGACGGGCGCAGGCCATCGCCACGACGTTCCGCAACGAGAGCACCTTCCGTGGCGACGTGGTGCTGTTCCTCGCCTTCCGCCGGTTCCTCCCGTCCGCGCCCGGCACCCGGGATCCGCGCGAGGTGGCCCGCGAGCATGCCAGGTGGACCCGGTGAAGGAACTGGTGAGCATCCTCGACGGCAACACCTTCCTGGTCAGCGACCGTCGCGGGGACGTGGAGCCGTCGCTGGACTTCCCCACCGGCCTGTTCTCCTTCGACACCCGTTTCCTCTCCACCTGGCTGCTGCTGATCGACGGCGAACGCCTGCACGCCCTCTCCATCGACGATTCCGAATCCCACAAGACCCGCTACTTCCTGGTGCCGGGCGAACCGACCCATTTCCTGGACGCGAAGGTCTCGGTGATCAGGAGTCGGGCGATAAGCGGCGACCTGTCCGAAGAGTTGACAGTGCTCAACCACTCCGGGCAGGAGATGAGCTTCACCGTCCGGATGGAGATGGCCGCCGACTTCGCGGACATCTTCGAGATCAAGGACACCCGGAGCAAGAAGGGGCACAACACCGCCTTCCCCGGCGAGGACTCGTTGCGGCTGACCTACCGCCGGGACGCGTTCCATCGCGAGACGACGATCCACAGCACTGCCGCGGCCCAGGTCGACCGCCGGGGCATGACCTTTCCGATCCGGATCGGGCCGCACGGCGAGTGGACCACCCGGCTGACGGTCAACACGGTGATCTACGGTGCCCGCGGTCAGGACGTCCGCTCCCTGCTCCCCTTCGCGGGCAGCCGGACGACGGCCGCCATCGAGGCCGAACACGCCGAGTTCATCGCCCGGGCGCCGAAGCTGGGCTGCGACTGCGAGCCGCTGGCCGGGGCGTACCGGCGCAGTCTGACCGACCTGGCCGCGCTGCGGTACGAGTCGATAGCGCTCGGCGTCCGCCTGATGGCCGCCGGCCTGCCCTGGTTCATGACCCTGTTCGGCCGGGACAGCATCTTCACCTCGCTTCAGGTGCTGCCCTTCGTGCCGGAGCTGATCCCACCGACGTTGACCATGCTGGCGGGGCTCCAGGGCCACCGGGTGGACGACTTCCGCGACGAGGAGCCGGGCAAGATCCTGCACGAGTTGCGCTACGGCGAGACCGCCGGCTTCGAGGAGCAGCCCCACACGCCGTACTACGGCGCGGCCGACTCGACAGCCCTGTTCGTGATCCTGCTGGACGAGTACGAGCGGTGGACCGGGGACGTCGCGTTGGTCAAACGGTTGGAGGCCTCGGTGCGGGCCGCGCTGACCTGGATCGACACCTACGGCGACCTGCTCGGCACCGGATACGTCTGGTACCAGACCCGCAGCCCACAGGTCGGCCTGGAGAACCAGTGCTGGAAGGACTCCTGGGACGCGATCTGCTACGCCGACGGTCGGCTGCCGAGCTTCCCCCGGGCCACCTGCGAGTTGCAGGGCTACGCCTACGACGCCAAGCTGCGCGGCGCGCGGATGGCCCGGCTGCACTGGAACGACCCGATCTACGCCGACCGGCTGGAACGCGAGGCCGCCGCGCTGAAGGAACGCTTCAACAGGGACTTCTGGCTGCCCGACAAGGAGTACTACGCGCTGGCCCTGGACTCCGACGGCAGCCCGGTCGACGCCCTCACCAGCAACATCGGGCACCTGCTCTGGAGCGGCATCGTCGAGGAATCCCGGGCCCGGCGGGTCGCCGAACACCTGGTCGGTCCCCGGCTCTTCTCCGGCTGGGGCGTCCGTACCCTCGCCGACGACCAGGGCCGCTACAACCCGATCGGCTACCACGTCGGCACCGTCTGGCCGTTCGACAACTCGATAATCGCGTGGGGGCTGTGGAAGTACGGTCTCCGGGAGGAGGCGGGAAAGATCTGCGAGTCGATGTTGGCGGCGTCCCGCTACTTCGCCGGTCGACTGCCGGAGGCGTTCGCCGGCTACGAACGCGACCTGACCGACTACCCGGTCGAGTACCCGACCGCGTGCAGCCCGCAGGCCTGGTCGGCGGGCACCCCGCTGCTGCTGCTCCGGGTCATGCTCGGACTCGAACCGCAGGGCGAACACCTGATCATCGACCCGTACGTGCCGCCCGGGATGGGCCGGGTGGAACTGCTGGACATCCCCGGTCGGTGGGGTCGGGTGGACGCGCTGGGTCGCAGCCGCGACGAGGGTCCGAGCCGGCCGGACTGAGCAGCCAGCCCGTAGCGCGGCTCAGCCGGGGCAACCAGTGGTCGCGGAGACCACGACCTGCTCCGGCTGGAAATCGGCGAGCACCGCGACGCCGTCGCGCCGGTAGGCGTACACCTCGGGGGTTTCCACCACCGGCGTGCCGCCGGCCAACGGCGCGAGCGCGGCCTGCGGGCCCGTGGCCACCTGGTCGACGACGGACCGGACGGTACGGGCCACCCCGCCACCGGGGCAGGGAGCGCTCACCACCGACTCCGGGTCGTCGGCCCCGCCACCGAGCGCGCGCACCGCCTCGCCCAGCGCGCCGACCTCGGGGCCCGCCGGGGCGCTCCCGGCCGGGTCGTAGTCGTCGCCCACCGGTCGACACCCGGTGTCGACAGTGAACCGGATCCGACCCTCGGTCGCCGGCCGCCCGGTCACCGTGACGAACTCGCCCGCGTCGCCGCGCAGGCGGGGACCGTCGGGAGTGAGCCGGACACCGGCCCGCCACCGCGCCGGCAGCCGGTCGGCGATCCGCTCCAGCAGGGCCTGTTCCTCGCCCACCGGCGCGGCCAGATCGACGGCGCGGGTCAGCGTCGCACCGTCGGCGAGGGGGCTGATCCGGCAACCCCGGTCGACCTCGGGTGGGGTCAGCGCCGGCACGCCGCCGTCAGCCGCCGCAACCAGTTCACCGACGGCACCGTCGACCACCGATCCGGCCTGGGTGAGGGTGCGTTGTTCCCGGACGGTCGGCGGGTCCTGGGCCGACGAGACCCAGGTGAGGCCGGCCAACAGCACCGCCCAGACCACAGTCGCCGCGATCAGCCACCGCGGCCACCTGGGGCCGGCGGCCGGTGGTCGAGGGCCGGTCGGTGGGGGGTACCCGGTGTGGACGGCGCTGCTCACCAGGTCATCGTGTCACGCCGGGCGCGACCTTCCGTCGGGACGCCCGTCGGCCGCCTCCGGCGGCGTGCTCAGCCGGTAGCCGACGCCGCGTACGGTCTGCACCTGCGGCCCGTCGACAAGCGTCCGCAGCTTGCGACGCAACCGCTTCACCGCCGAGTGCAGGATCGCCGTGTCGCCGAGATAGGCACCGCCCCAGACGGAGGCGAACAGCCGCTCGTAACTCCACACCGTGACAGGTGGACTGACCAGCCGGGCCAACAACTCCCGCTCGGTACGGGTCAGCCCCAGCGGCGTGCCGCGCCAGGTGACCAGGTGCCCGGCCCGGTCGACCACCAGGTCCCCCCAGTTGGCCGGCCGGGCCGTGCGGCGCTCGTCGTGATCGTCGCTCGGCCCGGCCGGCTCCGGCGACGGGGCGGGGAACATGGCCCGCAGCTGGGCGAGGTCGGCGCAGATCACCACCGGCCCGACACCGTCCAGCCGCTGCACCACCCGCTGCCGGACGGTGGCGTCGGAGCTGACGCAGACCACTATCGGAAACTCTGGACCGGACACGACGCCTCCCCCGAGCGCAACCCTCTGACCTGCGACTTCCCTCGATCGCCAAAGACGGTCACCGATGACGCCCGATTCAGCCTAACGGTCAGAATCGCGCCTCGTCACTGACCGAGTACTGACCGACGCCGTCCATTGATCACTGACGGTCGGCGCAAGAGCATGACTCTCAGCGGGCGGAGGCACCACCACCGGCCACCCACATCGCCCCGGCCGCTCCGCGCCGCCGCGTCGCGGCGCGCGGGTGTGCGGGCCCGAACGGATCGGGACCGACGACGTGGGGAGGAACCTTGTTCACACGACCATCCACCCGGTCGCCACGATGGCGGGCGGTGGCGGTGCTGACCGCAGCCGTGCTGTGCGTCACCGGCCAGCCCGCCATCGCCGCGCCGACCCAACCGCCGGTGGCGCACCGAGCCACCGTCGACCCGGCGCTGCTCGACCAGCTCGGCACCACGTCGACCGCACCGTTCCTGGTCTATCTGACCGAGACCGCGCCGCTGGCGCAGGCCGGTCGGCTCCGCGACCCCGACGCCCGGGCCGGCGAGGTGCACCGGCTGCTCACCGACACGGCCGACCGCACCCAACGCGATCTGCGTGCGCTGCTCGACGAGCGCAAGGTGCCGCACACCGCGTACTGGATCGCCAACGCGCTGCGGGTGGAGGGTGACAAGGCGCTGCTCGACGAGATCGCCCGCCGGCCGGAGGTGGCCCGGATCACGCCGAGCCGCAGCTATCCGCTGATCCAGCCCACCGCGACCGAGGTCACGCGGGCCCGGACCGCCGCCGTCGAATGGGGACTGACGAACATCGGCGCGCCCCGGGTCTGGGACGAGTTCGGTGCTCGTGGCGAGGGTGTCGTGGTCGCCAACATCGACAGTGGCGTGCGCTACGACCATGCCGCCCTCGTCGGCTCCTACCGGGGCAACCTCGGCGGCGGCAGCTTCGACCACGCGTACAACTGGTTCGACCCGGCCGGTGTGTGCGCCGGCACCGCGCCCTGCGACAACAACGACCACGGCACCCACACGATGGGCACCATGGTCGGTGACGACGGTGCGGGCAACCAGATCGGCGTCGCCCCCGGCGCGAAATGGATCGCCGCCAAGGGCTGCGAGTCGGACAACTGCACGGACGCCTCGCTGCTCGCCGCCGGTCAGTGGGTGCTCGCCCCCACCGACGCCGCCGGCCAGAACCCTCGACCCGACCTCCGCCCGGACATCGTGAACAACTCCTGGGGCGGGGACGGGGGTGACCCCTGGTACCAGCAGACGCTCGACGCCTGGCGGGCCGCCGGCATGTTCCCGGTCTTCTCCTCCGGCAACGACGGTCCGGCCTGTGGCAGCGCCGGTTCACCCGGTGACTACCCGAACGCCTACGCGGTCGGCGCGTACGACGTGAACAACACGATCGCCGGATTCTCCGGGCGCGGCTCCGGTACCGAACCGCTGAAGCCCAACATCGCCGCGCCGGGCAGCAGCGTCCGGTCCAGTGTCCGTAACGGTGGGTACGCCTCGTTCAGCGGCACCTCGATGGCCGCGCCGCACGTGGCCGGCACCGTGGCACTGCTCTGGGCGGCGGCTCCCGGTCTGCGCGGAGACCTCGCCGCCACCGAGGAACTGCTGGACCGCACGGCCCGCGACGTCGACGCCACCACCTGCGGAGGCACGTCGGCCGACAACAACGTCTTCGGTGAGGGGCGGCTCGACGCGTACGCGGCGGTGCGGGACGCACCCCGTGGACCGGTCGGTCGGGTCACCGGTGTGGTCACCGACTCCGCTGACGACGATCCGGTGTCCGGCGCGACGGTGACCGACGGCACCCGCAGCAGCACCACCGGCGCCGACGGGCGGTACACGCTCAGCGTGCCGGCCGGCGAGACCACCCTCTCGGTCAGCGCCTTCGGCTACGCCGAGCAGTCGGCGACCGTCACGGTGCCCGACGGCGGCACCGTCAGCCGGGACTTCAGCCTGCTCGCCACCCCGACGGTCACGGTGAGCGGAAAGGTCACCGACGGTTCCGGCCACGGCTGGCCGTTGTACGCCAGGATCGAGGTCGCCGGCCGGCCCGGTGATCCGGTCTTCACCGATCCGGTGACCGGCCGCTACTCCTTCACCCTGCCCGGCAACACCACATACCGGCTGACCGTGACCGCCCGGTACCCGGGTTACCGCACCGTCACCCGCGAGGTGGCCGTGGGCGGTGACGACACAACCGTGAACGTGGCGGTACCCGTCGACGCCGCCTGCACCGCGGCCGGGTACACGGCGCAGTTCGGCACGCCGCTGCTCACGCAGAGCTTCGACGGGACGAGCGCACCTGCCGGCTGGACGGTGACGAACCGGACCGCCTCCGGCGGCTGGGTCTTCAACGATCCCCGCTCCCGGGGCAACCTCACCGGCGGCAGCGGTGGCTTCGCCATCATCGACAGCGACGCCCTCGGCTCCGGCAACACGCAGGACACCGACCTGATCGCCCCGCCGATCGACATGTCCACGACGGCAGCACCGGTGCTGCGGTTCCGCAGCGACTGGCGGGCCGTCGGCATCAGCGACACCGCCGACATCGACGTCTCCACCGACGCCGGGGCGACCTGGACGAACGTCTGGCACCAGACCGCCAGCCGACGTGGTCCCCGGATCGAGGAGGTGCCGCTCGACCCGGCCGCGAACGCCGCGTCCGCGCTCGTTCGATTCCGGTTCAAGGGCACCTTCGCCTGGTGGTGGCAGGTGGACGACGTAGAGGTGGTCAACCGGGAATGCTCGCCGGTGCCCGGCGGGCTGGTGGTCGGCACCACCACCGACCGCAACACCGGCGACCCGCTCAACGGCGTGACCGTGGTCAGCGACGACCGTCCGGAGAACATGGCGGTCTCGGCGGCCACGCCCGAGGACCCGGCCGAGCCGGACGGCTTCTACTGGCTTTTCTCGGACCTCACCGGCACCCACCCGTTCACCGCCGACCGCACGCCCTACGCGCCGGTCACCAAGGATGTGGCGGTCACCGCCGACAAGGTCAAGCGGGCGAACTTCGCCCTCGCCGCCGGTCGGCTGACCGTCGGCCCGACGACGATCGAGTCGCACCAGCCGTACGGCAGCACCCGCACCACCCGGGTGACGGTTCGCAACACCGGTACCGCGCCGGCAAGCGTCGACCTGCTGGAACGCGCCGGCCAGTTCGAACTGCTCAGGCGGGACGGCGCACCGCTGCGGGAGCAGAAGATGAAGGGGATCAGCAAGGCCCGCACCGGCACCGCGTACGGCGGGGCGGCACCCGAGGCCACGATCGCCGAGGACGAGGCGTGGAGCGAGATCGCCAAGCTGCCGGCGGCCATCTTCGACAACGCCGCCGCATGGCTGGACGGGAAGATCTACTCGGTCGGTGGTGGCGGTGGCACCGGCACCGAGCGCAAGGCCTGGGCGTACGACCCGGGGCCTGGCGCCTGGACGGCCCTGCCCGACCTGCCGACGGTGCGGTCCAAGCCCGCCGCGGCGGCGGTCGGCGGCAAACTCTACGTGATCGGAGGTTGGGGCGCTGACGACGCGACAGTCGCCACCGTCGACGTCTTCGACCCGGCCGCCGGAACCTGGAGCACCCTGCCGGGGGTGACGAACCCGGCCCCGGTCGCGGCGGCCGGTGCGGCGGTGGTCGGTGGGAAGGTCTACCTCGTGGGTGGCTGCGCGGACGCCACCTGCACCGACAGCGACGGGCTGGTGGTCTTCGACGCGGCGACCGGCACGTTCAGCACCGGCGCCGCCTACCCGCACCCGGTGTCGTGGCTGGCCTGCGGCGGGATCGGTGCCTCGGTCTACTGTGCCGGCGGCAC
Organism: Verrucosispora sp. CNZ293; assembly: GCF_002754655.1. Classification (NCBI taxonomy): domain Bacteria; kingdom Bacillati; phylum Actinomycetota; class Actinomycetes; order Micromonosporales; family Micromonosporaceae; genus Micromonospora; species Verrucosispora sp. CNZ293. Next base: position 5,391,462 of record NZ_PEFR01000001.1, on the reverse strand, counting down.
GGGCAGCACCGAGTACACCGACGCCTACCGGTACGACCCCGCTGCGGACAGTTGGAGCCCGCTGCCGGAGCTGCCGCTGGAGCTGTGGGGTTCGCAGTACGCGGCGGCCGGTGGGCTGCTGGTGCTGGCCGGCGGGGTGACCGACGGGTCGACGGCGGTCACCAACCGCACCGTCGGCTTCGACCCGGTAACCGGAGCCTGGCGGGACCTGCCGAACGTCCGGTTCAGCAGGTACCGGGGGGCCGCCGCGTGCGGCGCGTACAAGGTCGGCGGATCGCCCAGTTCCTTCGTGGGCAGCGCGGACAGCGAACGGCTCGGTGGCCTGGAACAATGCGCCGCCGACGCGGACCTGCCCTGGTTGGGCAGCTCCCCGACCGCGTTCACCCTGGCACCTGGTGAGTCGCGGACGGTGACCGTCACCCTCACCGCCACCGAGGCGGCGGGCGTCGCCCAACCCGGCCGGTACGCGGGCGAACTCGCCGTCGCCTCCGACACCCCCTACCCGGTCACCCCGGTCTCGGTGGAGATGAACGTGTCGCCACCGGCCAGCTGGGGCAAGATCCGGGGCACCGTCACGGGTACGACCTGCGGCGGCGTCACGGTCGGCATCCCGGCCACGGTACGGGTGAACCTGCTCTCGGCCGGCACCGGCACCACGCTGACGGCCGACGCCAACGGCCGTTACGCCTGGTGGCTGCCGAAGGGCCGCTACGAGGTGATCGTGGCCAAGGACGGCTGGGTGCCGCAGGTGCAGCGGCACCGGGTCGAGGCGGGCATCGTCGGCACGCTCGACTTCGCCCTGGATCCGGTCGCCAACTGCACCAGAGCCACCGGAATCTGACCCTCCCGCACCACGGGGCGCCGACCCTCCCGGGCCGGCGCCCCGCCAGAGATACCCCGCGGTTTCGGGGACACTGCCGCATCCGGCCGTCATCGAAGCAGCAACGTCAGCGCAGTTGCGCGGTGGCCCGGACGGCGCGTGGCCCGCGTTCCTCCGGCGGGAGGTACGCGGGCCACGGGACGATCAGCGCGTGGGTCAGTCGGTGACGGTGACGGACACCTCGTTGATGCCGCGACCGGCGGTCACCGTGGTGTCCCCGTTGCCCTGGCGGGAGAGCGCCCGCAACGTCCAGGCACCAGGTGCGGCGAAGAAGCGGAACTGACCGGCCGGTGAGGTCACCACCTCGGCGGTGAACTCACCTGTCGAGTCGAGCAGCCGGACGTACGCGCCGGGCACCGCCTCGCCCGCCGCGGAGCGGACGACACCGGTGATGACGGTCTCCCGCTCCAGGTCGAGGCCGGCCGGCAGCGGGGCGGCCTGGTCCGGGGCGGCGCAGCCGGCGGCGGCGGTGCTCGCTGCGGTGGGTGCGGTCATCTCAGGCCTCCCCCGGCTCATCGCCGAGCGCCACCGGCACACCGACAAGCGAGCCGTACTCGGTCCACGATCCGTCGTAGTTCTTCACGTTGCGGTGGCCCAGCAGCTCCTGGAGGACGAACCAGGTGTGCGAGGAGCGCTCGCCGATCCGGCAGTAGGCGATCGTCTCCTTGCTGTCGTCCAGCCCGGCCTCACCGTAGATCTTGCGCAGCTCGTCGTCGGACTTGAAGGTGCCGTCCTCGTTTGCCGCCTTCGACCACGGCACGCTGATAGCGGTCGGGATGTGGCCACCGCGCTGCGCCTGCTCCTGCGGCAGGTGAGCGGGGGCGAGCAGGCGGCCGGCGTACTCGTCGGGGCTGCGCACGTCGACCAGGTTCTTGGTGCCGATCGCGTCGACGACCTCGTCGCGGAAGGCCCGGATGGTGGTGTCCGGGTCGCCGGCGGTGTACTGCGTCGCGGGGCGGGTCACCGCGTCCCTGACCAGCGGGCGGGCGTCCAGCTCCCACTTCTTGCGACCGCCGTCGAGCAGCTTGACGTCGCGGTGGCCGTAGAGCTTGAAGTACCAGTACGCGTACGCGGCGAACCAGTTGTTGTTGCCGCCGTAGAGGATGACGGTGTCGTCGTTGCTGATGCCCCGCTCGGAGAGCAGCGCCTCGAACTGGGTCTTGTTGACGAAGTCCCGGCGGACCGGGTCCTGAAGGTCGGTCTTCCAGTCCAGCTTGATGGCACCGGCGATGTGGCCGGAGTCGTAGGCCGAGGTGTCCTCGTCGACCTCGACGAAGACGACGCCCGGGGCGTCGAGGTTCTTCTCGGCCCACTCGGCCGAGACGAGTGCGGTGTCGCGACTCATCAGATCACTCCCTGGTGAGGATGGATGGTGAGCCAGCGCGCGGAGGTCGTGGGATGTGGAGGTGTCGCACCACGCGCGGGACCCATAGCTAGGAACGGATCACGGGTTCGTGCGACGGCGCCGCTGCCGGGCGTTTGGTGGGATGCACCGGGAACTAGGTACGCGACCCCGAGTGCCTTGGCCGCTGAGCGGCCCGAGACAGCCCCGCCGTCAGATGACGGGGCGACACAGGCAGGTGGCCACGCGGCACAGGTCGACCGCGCGCCGTTTGGTGAGGAGCGTCCCCATGAGCAGGGAGCCTACCAGCGATCCCAGATATCTCTACCGGCCCGACCAGCATCCGGGACGCCGGGCCGGCGATCAGCCGGCCGAGTTGATCGGCACGTCCCGTGCGTCGGCGGTCACCGTCAGCCCCTGCGGCTGCGGCCGGACCTCGCGGACGGTGAGCTGGAACGGCAACTCCGGCAGGGGCACGTCGACCGAGATGCTGCGGGCGAAGTTGTTCACCAGGGTGCGGGCCAACGGCACGTCCGGCAGCCCTTCGGCGTTCAGGTCGTCGAACTTCAACGCCACCTGCCCCTCCTCGCCGACGACGATGTCGGCGGTACCGGTGACGGTCAGCCGCTGGCCGAGGACGTCCACCGGGGCGGTGACGGCGAGTTGCCCGTCCCGCTCGCCGAGGGTCAGCCCTTCCCGGTCGAGCAGGGCCGCCAGGCTCTGGTAGCTGATGGTGCCGGTGCCCTTCACCGTCTCGGCCACCACCTCACCCTGGCCGGTGCGCAGGGTGTCGAGCGAGGCCCGTACGTTCCGGGCGTCGACGTCCAGGCTGGGCAGCGCGACCGCGTCGCCCTGCACCGACGCCTGCACGTCCCGCAGCTTGATCGAGATGCGTTCGTACCGGCCGTCGAGCACCTGGGTGAGGAACGGGAAGCCGCCCACCTCGACCTCGGGCGGCGAGGACTGCGCCCCCTGCTCGGCGACCTGCTGACGCACTTCGTCGGCGATGGTGCGCTCGGCCACGCTCGCGGCCACCCGGTCGGCGATGGCGACCAGTCCGGCGAGTACGAGCAGCAGCACGACGAACCCGATGAGCACCTTGCGTCCACGTCGCCGTGGCCGCTGTCCGTACGCCTGCTCCTGCTCCACGCCGCCTCCTGTCTCGTCGTACCTCGATGCCGCCAGCGGCGACCCGGTGGTACCCCTGGTCCGGATTTCTCAATCTCGCGCGGCCGGCACGTGCCGCCAGGTGCCGGCTGTCAGAGCACCAGCCGGCACATCAGGTACGCGGCCGGCGCCGCCATCGCGAAACCGCCGAGCGGCCCCTGCACGTGCCGGGCGGCCCAGACCGATGGCACCTCGCCGGCCATCAGTCGACCCGCCTCCGCGTAGCTGACGGCGAGGTCACCGAGCACTGCGACAACGGCCGCCACCAGGCCGATGATCGCGGCCCGGGTAGGGGTGAACGGGGTGACCAGGTACCCACCGAGAAGCGCACTGGCCAGGGTGCCGACCATGGCGCCGCCGACCACTCCCGCCGCGCCCCTGGGCACCTGCGGCGCCAGTCGCGGCCAGGCCGCGACGGCGTCGGTCAGTCGGGCGACGGTAAGCGCCACCCCGGCCGCGGTGAGGCAGACGGCTATCGCCTGGGTGCCGGCCGGGATCCGGGTGAGCACGATGAGCGTGGCGAAGGCGACCACCCCGAAGACGATTGTCGCGGTGGTCCGCAGCGAGTCGGTCACCCGGACCCGGTCCACCCGCCGGACCAGTTGGCCGAGCACCGCGGCGAGCACCCCGCCGACCGCGACGTACAGCAGCGGCGCCAACCGGGCCTCGGCCGACCGTACGGCCACGACGTCGGCCGTCACCGCGGTCAGCGCGCCGACCCCGAGGACGACCGCCAACGCGGGCGGCCGGGTGACCATTGTCCAGGCGAGCAGGAAGAGCACCTGCACGGTGAGCACCACGAGGGTGAAGGGCAGCCGGTACCCAGGATTGGAGGTCTGCGCGGCGAGCACCAGGCCGAGGCCGAGCAGCGCGGCGAAGCCGCCGATGGCGAGGGAGAGCTGCCGGCGTACCTCGACCGGCGGTTCCTCGTCCTCCTCGTCGTCAGCGTCCGGCTCGTCGTCGGGACGGCGGGCCGAACCGCCACGGCGCAGCCGGCGTGGGCCACGGGAGCGCCGCTCGTCGGTCTCCACGACCGGACCGGTACCGGGCGGGGCGGACGCGTCCTCGGTCCACGGGTCACGGCCGGTCTCGGGCGAGTTGGAGGAAAACACCCACCGATCGTGCCAGACCAACCTCACATCGCGGGTGCCAGCGTTTCCGCGACGTTAAAACCTGAGCCGCGATCAGGGGCAGATGGGGCAAAGAGGAAACCGCGTCGAGGTCGCGCCCGACCAATCGGTTACGCTCAACGGCGAAACCCGCCCGTCAGCGACGCCGGGACCCACGGAAGTTCCCAGCGCCACACCCCGCAGGCGTGCCGCTGGTCGCGCGCGGCCGCTACCGGCCGCCGGGACGGAGGTGATCGTGGAGATCCTGCTGTTGGTGACCGCCCGGGCAGGCGAACCATCCGCAGTGCTACCGGCACTGGACCTGCTGCCGCACTCGGTTCGCACCGCACCCCGCGACGTCCGCACCCTGGTCGCTGGCCCGAGCCCGGACGCCGTGCTTGTCGACGCCCGCTCCGAGCTGAGCGAGGCCCGGGCCACCTGCCGGATGCTGCACGCCACCGGGCTCGGCGTACCGCTCGTCGCGGTGGTCACCGAGGCCGGACTGATCGCACTGAACGCCGACTGGGGCGTCGACGACGTCATCCTCGCCTCCGCCGGCCCGGCCGAGGTGGAGGCCCGGCTGCGGCTCGCGGTCGGCAGACTGAGCAACGCGACAGCCGGTGCCGGCGGTTCCATCCGGGCCGGCGAGCTGATGATCGACCCGGACACCTACGCCGCGAAGCTCAAGGGTCGCCCGCTCGACCTCACCTACAAGGAGTTCGAGCTGCTGAAGTTCCTCGCCCAGCACCCGGGTCGGGTGTTCACCCGCGATCAGTTGCTGCGCGAGGTGTGGGGCTACGACTACTTCGGCGGCACCCGGACTGTCGACGTGCACGTTCGCCGCCTGCGCGCGAAGCTCGGCTCCGAGTACGAGTCGATGATCGGGACCGTGCGGCAGGTTGGCTACAAGTTCGTGGTGCCACCGTCGCGGACCCTGTCGGAGGCTGCCGAGCACACGCCGCTGCCGGTGCGCGCCCTCAGCATCGAAGGCTAAAATTCCGATATGCCCTTTTTGGTCGACTGGCAGGTCTTATCGTGACTGCCAGTTGACCAGCGGGGGCTTTGGTGGGCGGTAACCAGGTGGGGGCGGCACGAGCCGTCGGAATCATCACGCTCGTGGTGACGGCGGTGCTCGGCACGGCGTACCTGCTCGGACGAAGCCTGGTACCGGACCCGTCGCGCACCGACACCGCTGTCACCGCGACCGGCGCGGACCACCCCGAGTACGCCGACCAGTCCGCACCTATCGACGCCGAACCCGACGCCAGCCGTTCGCCGCACGCCGGGCTGGACGGGTCGCAAGGCTCCGACGAACAGGAGCAGGACCCGAACATCGGCCCGATGGGTACCCGGGTGAGCACCGGCACCGCAGGCGTCGCGCTCACCTTCGACGACGGTCCGCACCCCGACTACACCCCCCAGGTCCTCGCGATCCTGCGGGACTACCACGTCACGGCCACCTTCTGCGTGGTCGGCAAGAACGCTCAGGCGTACCCGTGGCTGGTCGAGCAGATCGTGGCCGAGGGGCACACGCTGTGCAACCACAGCTGGGACCATGACGTCGCCCTGGGCGCCCGCTCACCCGATGCGATCCGGGCCGATCTGATGCGGACCAGCGAGGCGATCCGCGCCGCGGTGCCGGACGCTCCTATCGCCTGGTACCGGCAGCCCGGCGGCGCCTGGACCTACCCGGTCATCTCCGTCTCCCGGGACCTCGGCATGACACCGCTGCACTGGACGCTGGACCCGTCCGACTGGCGGGCGCCCGGAGCCAGCCGGATCGCCAGCTCCGTGCTCAACGCGGCGCGGCCCGGCTCGATAGTCCTGCTGCACGACGCGGGCGGCGACCGTCAGGGCACCGTCAACGCGCTGTACCGGATCCTGCCGGAACTGGCTGGCCGGTTCGAGGTTCAGGCGCTGCCGCCGCGCGGACTGTGACGGGCGCACCACCCGCCACTCGGACCGGCGCGCCCGCGCTACGGTTACGGTGATGCGATGAGCAGCACCCAGTCGGGCAGCGACCAGGTCAGCCGTGTCGACCGACTCGGTCCGGCGGAGATCGCCGAGGTGCTGGCGCTCGCCCGTACGGCAGGTGACGCCGACGGTGCGGACCCGATGGACGAACATGTGCTGCTCCGACTGCGCGACGAGCATGCCGCGGCGAGCCATCTGGTTGCGCGTGCCGCGGACGGCACCCTCACCGGGTACGCCCACCTCGACACGACCGACCCGGAGAGCGGGGTCGGTGTGGAGCTGATGGTGCACCCCGCGTACCGGCGGCGGGGCACCGGGCGGGCGTTGGCCCGGGGAGTGCTGGCCACCGCAGCCGGGCCGCTGCGGGCGTGGGCGCACGGCGACCACCCATCGGCGGCGGCCCTCGCGGTGGATCTCGGCTTCCAGCGCGCCCGGGTCCTCTGGCAACTGCGTCGACCGCTCGACGCCCCGCTGTCCGCACCGCGCCTGCCCGACGGGGTGACCCTGCGCGCGTTCCGCCCCGGCAGCGACGACGACGCCTGGCTGGCCCTCAACGCGCGAGCCTTCGCCGACCATCCGGAGCAGGGCCGGTGGACTGCCGAGGACCTGCGGGTACGCCTCGCCGAGCCGTGGTTCGACCCGGCCGGCTTCCTGCTCGCCGTCGAGTCGGCGACCGGTCGGCTGCTCGGCTTCCACTGGACGAAGGTGCACGAGCGACCCGGTTCCGCCCGCATCGGTGAGGTGTACGTGCTCGGGGTGGAGCCCACCGCGCACGGTGGCGGGCTCGGCCGGGCCCTGACCACGGCCGGGCTGGCGTACCTGCGCGACAAGCGCGGGCTGGACCGGGTGATGCTCTACGTCGACGAGTCGAACACCGGCGCGGTGGCGCTCTACGAGCGGCTCGGCTTCGCCCGCTGGGCCGCCCACGTCAGCTACCAGCTCGGCTGATCCGCCTCAGGGCAGGTGGAACCGGGGCTGGTCCGCGTCGGAGAGGTCCAGGCGGGGCGTGATCGGGGTGACCGCGTCCCGGGTCGCCGCCGCCCGGGCCACCGCCGCGAGGTCGGCGCAGGCGGCCACCTCGCCGAGGGTGACCAGGGTGGGCGGGAGCATGGTCAACTCGCCGGCCGCGGCCCGCTCCCCCACGTCGGCGGGCCGGATCCACAGCGTGTGGTCGGCCTCACCGGAGACGTCGCGGGTCCGCTGCCCCTCCGGCAGCAGCGCCACGAAGAAGTACGTGTCGAACCGGCGCGGCTCGAACTCCGGGGTCACCCACCGGCTCCACGGCAGCAGCAGATCCGACCGGAGGGTCAGCCCCCGCCCGGCGAGCAGGTCGGCGAAGCCGGTACGCCGCTGCTCCAGATCGGCCCGGGCGGCCTCCCAACCGTCGTCGCTGACGTCACCGACGACCCGGGCCGGATCCGGCCCGGCGAGCAGCACGCCGGCCTCCTCGAAGACCTCGCGGGCCGCCGCGCAGACCACCGCCTGTGCCGCCGCCGGGGCCAGTCCGAGGCGTACGCCCCAGTCCGTCGGTGTCGGGCCGGCCCAGTCCAGGTGGGTGGTGGAGTCCGAGGGGTCCACCCCACCGCCCGGGAAGGCGTACACGCCGCCGAACGTCATCGCCGCGACCCGGCGGATCAGGTAGACCTCGAAGCCGTCATCGGCGGGGCGGAGCAGCAGCACCGTGGCGGCCACCCTGGGCACCGCCGGCGCCGCGCCGGAGGACCGGAAGCGCCGGGCGTGCTCCACAAGCGCCGGCGGCACCGGGAAGCCCCTGTCGGTCCTCATGCGCCGAGCCTAGTCCCGACCCGTGGATGCGCAGTACAGCCCCCTGCTGATCTTCGGTAGCGTCGCGCCATGACTCGTTGGGGCATCCTGGCCACCGGCCACATCGCCGCCCGCTTCGCCGAGGACCTCCGGCTGGTGCCGGGGGCCGAACTTGTCGCGGTCGGCTCACGTACCGCCGAGTCCGCGAGGCGCTTCGCGGAACGGCACGGCGCAGCACGGGCGTACGGCTCCTGGGCGGAACTGGCCGCCGACGCCGACGTCGACGTGGTCTATGTCGCCACCCCGCACGCCGCCCACCACGAGGCGGCCCTGACCTGCCTCACCGCCGGTCGGCCGGTGCTGCTGGAGAAGCCGTTCACTCTCGACCTGGCCACCAGCACCGAACTGATCGACACCGCCCGCGCCGCCGGGGTCTTCCTCATGGAGGCGATGTGGATGCGGTGCAACCCGCTCATCAGGCGGGTCTGCCAACTGATCGCCGACGGCGCGATCGGCACGTTGACCGGGCTCCGGGCCGACTTCGGCGTCGCCGGGCCGTTCCCGCCCGAACACCGGATGCGCGCCCGGGCACTTGGCGGCGGCGCACTGCTGGATCTCGGCGTCTACCCGGTCAGCCTGGCCCACCTGCTGCTGGGCGTGCCGCAGCACGTGCGGTCCTGGGCGAAGCTCGGTCCGGAGGGCACCGACGAGAACACAGGTCTGGTGTTCGGTTACGACTCCGGGGCGGTGGCCACGTTGAGCTGCGGCATGGTGGGGGCCTCCGGGCTCACCGCCTCGATCACCGGCAGCACCGGCCGGATCGACCTGCCCGAGCCGTTCTTCCGGCCCGATGGGTTCACCCTGCACCGCGCGGGCGCGGAGCCGGAGACGATCACCGAGGAGCTTGCGGGTTCGGGCTACCAGCACGAGGCCGTCGAGGTGCAGCGGTGCCTGGCCGAGGGGCTGACCGAGAGCCCGCTGGTGCCGCACTCGGCCACGCTGGAGATCATGGGCCTGCTGGACGACATCCGCGCCCAGATCGGCGTCTCCTACATCTGACGGCTGGTGGAAGGGCCCCTGGCCGACCAGGGGCCCTCGACCAGCTCAGCTGAACAGCGGACGGACCAGGAAGTACATCAGGGCGCCGATCGAGCCGGCGGCGGGGAAGGTCAGGATCCAGGCTCCGATGATGTTGCCGGCCACGCCCCACCGCACGGCGGAGAGCCGCTTGGTGGCACCCACACCCATGATCGCCGAGGTGATCGTGTGCGTGGTCGAGATCGGCGCGCCGAGCACCAGGGCGTTGAAGTAGAGCACGCCGCTGGCCACCGTCTCGGCCGCGAAGCCCTCCGGTGGACGCAGGTCGATGATCTTCCGACCCAGGGTCCGGATGATCCGCCAACCACCGGCGTAGGTGCCGGCCGCCAGCACCGCCGCCGAGGTCCAGAACGCCCACTCCGGGATGTACGTCGCGTCGTCCTGGAAGCCACCGACGAAGAGGGCCAGCACCACGATGCCGATGGTCTTGGCGGCGTCCTGCATGCCGTGGCCTACCGACATGGCCGCCGCCGAGGCGGTCTGGGCCCAGCGGAAGCCCCGGTTCAGCTTGCCCGGGTGCCCGTTCCGGAAGATCCACTGCACCGCGACCATCACGATGTAGCCGAGGATGAAGCCGACCATCGGCGACAGGATCATCGGGATGATCACGTTCTCCCCGATGCCGGTCCAGAGCACCGTCCCGGAAGCGGCGACCGTCGAGCCGACCAGGCCGCCGATCAGGGCGTGCGAGGACGACGAGGGCAGGCCGAAGTACCAGGTGATGATGTTCCAGGTGATCGCGCCGATCACCCCGGCGAAGACGATGCCGAGGCTGGAGACGCCGGTGGGCAGTTCGACCAGGCCGCTGCCGACGGTCTTGGCGACCTCGGCGCCGAAGTGGGCACCGATGAAGTTGCCGACCGCCGCCATGGCCAGGGCGACCCGTGGGGTCAGCGCCCGGGTGGAGATGCTTGTCGCGATCGCGTTGGCGGCATCGTGGAAGCCGTTGGTGTAGTCGAACACCAGGGCCACCCCGATCACCGCCAGCACGGCGATGAGCTCGGGACTCACAGGCTCAGGACTCCTTGACCGCGATGGTCTCGACGGTGTTGGCGACGTGCTCGAAGGCGTCGCAGGCGGCCTCCAGCTCGTCGGCGACCTCCTTCATCTTCAGCACGGTCAACGCGTCGTACTCACCGGAGAACAGCCGCACCAGCAGCATCCGGTAGGCCTGGTCACCGTCGTTCTCCAGCCGGTTGATCTCGATCCAGTAGTCCTCGAGATCCTTCATCGACTTCAACCGGGGCATCGCGTCAGCGGTCAGCTTCGCCTGCTGGTCGAGCACGTGCACCAGCTCGTGCATCTCCCGTGGCAACGACGGCAGCTTGGTCAGCCCGTAGAGGTAGAGCAGGTTGCCCACCGCCTCCAGGTGGTCCATCACGTCGTCCAGGAGGCTGCCGAGCCGGTAGATGTCCTCGCGGTCGAACGGGGTGACGAACGTGGAGTTGATCTTCTTGTACAACTCGTGGGTGATCTGGTCGCTGTCGTGCTCCACCTCGGTGAGCCGCTCGCTCACCGACTGCACCTCAACGTCGGGCAGGGCCAGCTCGTTGAGCAGCTCGGTACCCCGGACCAGGTTCTGCGCGGCCCTGGTGAAGAGCTCGTAGAAAGCGCCCTCGTTGGGGCGGAAGGAAAACCTCACAGCACGGACCTCGTCGTGTCGGGTGGAAGGGGTGGCAGCCCGCCGCTCGGCGCCCTGCTGAGGGAATGCTAGGGAACCGTCAGATCGGCGATTCGCCGGCCCACCCCTGGCCAGATCGCATTCACCGCTCGTTCAACTTCTGTTCACCTTCACCGGCCCCGTGGTTCCCAGCAGCCGCTCCCGTTCCCGCTCGATGTCGAAGTCGGCTGGCGGATACCCCAGATCAAGAGTGTCGAACGTCTCACGCAGCAGGTGCGCCACCGCCCAGTCCCGGTACCACTTGCGGTCGGCCGGCACCACGTACCACGGCGCCAGATCCGTACCGCACCTGGCCAGGACCTCGGCGTACGCGGCCTGGTAGTCGTCCCAACGGGCCCGGGCGTCGACGTCCGACGGGTGGTACTTCCAGTGCTTCGTCGGATCGTCCAGGCGGGCCAGCAGCCGCCGCGCCTGCTCGGTGTTGGAGATGTGCAGGAAGACCTTGACCACCACCACCCCGGCGTCGGTCAACTCCCGCTCGAACTCGTCGATCTCCGCGTACCGGGGCCGCCAGACGTCCTCCGGAGCCCGCTCCTGGACCCGGGGCACCAGCACGTCCTCGTAGTGCGAGCGGTTGAAGACCCCCAGGTGCCCCGGCGGTGGCAGGGCCCGGCGGATCCGCCACAGGAAGTGGTGCCGCAGTTCCTCGGCGGTCGGCGGGCCGAACGCCCGGATGTGCACGCCGAGTGGATTCATCGCCCCGACCACCCGCTTGACCGTGCCGTCCTTGCCACCGCAGTCCATCGCCTGAAGCACCAGCAGCACCCGCCGTCCGACGCCGGGGTCGGCCTTGGCACCGGCGAACAGCATCTCCTGCCGGCCGGCCAGCCCCGCGCCCAGCCGGGCGACCTGCCGCCGGGCCCAGGTCTTGCGGTCCGGCCAGGTCACCTCGGGGCCGGGCAGCCCCGGAGTCGAGCGGGTGTCGATCTCCCCGAGGTCGACAGGTCCACCGGGCGGCACCCGGAGCAGGTCGCGTACCGCGCCGCCGGTCGGCGCCACCACGTCAAAGCCACAGTCGTCCACCATCGGAGCATCATCACCCGCAGACCGTCGGTCCGCGAGACGGCGCCGCGTCGTGCCCGGCTGGGTTCGACGCTGCCGGGGGAGGCGGTCAGACCACCAGGGCCAACCACTTGCGGTACGAGGTGGCGAACGGCTCCGTGCCGTCACCGAGCGCGCCGAGCAGCCAGCGGGCCGCCGCCTCGGCCTCCGCCACCAGGTCGTCCGGGTACCCGAACCGGGCCCGGTGCTCGGCGAACTCGTCCTCGTCGCGCAGCTCGACCAGGCCGGTCTCGCGACGCCTGACCACGTCCAGGTCGAGGTCGATCAGGTGGACGGTGTCCTCGCCCTCCCAGCGGGCCGGGCTGGCGATGTCGCAGTAGACCTCGCTGGTGCGCGGCGGCGGGTTGAACATGCCCGTCCACCAGGCGTGGTGCGGCACCAGCAGCACGAAGGGAATCTGCTCGACCGACGGCCGGCCGTGGTAGACCGAGCTGGTGCCGGCCGACACGCCGAGCCAGATGCCGAGGTCGTCCTCGGCCAGCCGGCGGGCCGGGTAGTCGCGGTGGGCGCTGCCGTCGAACTTGCGGTAGATCACACGGATCACGTCGCTCGGCATGAGTCGCACCCTAGCCGATTCCGCCCACGCGTCGCCGTCGGGAAGTTACCGGACGACGTGGCCGTGTTTTCCGTTCGGTGCCACCACGACACGGCTGTTCGGTACCGACCACGTCCGCCCCGGCGGGTACCGTGCCACGGTGACTCCGCCCCGCACCGCAACCGGCACCGGCACCACCCGCGGCAAGGCACGCCGGCGAGGCGACCGGCCCGGCGGAGCCGAGCTGTTGTCAGCCGCGGTCGGAGCGGTGCCGGGCGGTACGGCCCGGCCGGGCCAGCAGCGGATGACCACCGCGATCGAGGAGTGCGTCCGCACCGGCGACCACCTTCTGGTGCAGGCCGGCACGGGTACCGGCAAATCGCTGGCGTACCTCGCCCCGGCGTTGACCGTGGACGGTCCGGTGGTGGTCTCCACCGCCACCCTGGCGTTGCAGTCCCAACTGGTGGAGCACGACCTGCCCCGGCTGGCCGACGCCGTCGAACCGTTGCTCGGACGACGCCCCACGTTCGCCGTCCTCAAGGGCCGGCACCACTACCTCTGCCTGGCCCGGCTGGAGAACTCCACGGCGGACGAACCCGAGGACACGCTCTTCGACAGCCCGGCCGAGAGTCCCGGTGGCACGCGCTGGCTCGGTGCGGCCGGCCGGTTGGGCAAGCAGGTCCAGCGCCTGCGGGACTGGGCCCTGGAGACCGACACCGGTGACCGCGACGAGTTGGACCCGGGTGTCGATGACCAGACGTGGCGGCTGGTCTCCATGCCGGCCCGCGAGTGCGTCGGCGCCTCCCGCTGCCCGTACGGGGCGGAGTGCTTCGCCGAGGCGTCCCGGGCGCGGGCCCGGGAGGCGGACATCGTGGTGACGAACCACAGCCTGCTCGCGGTCGACATGCTCGCCGGACGCCACATCGTTCCGCCCCACCGGCTCCTCGTCGTCGACGAGGCCCACGAGCTGGCTGACCGGGTCTCCTCGGCGGCCCAGGCGGAGCTGACCCCGGAGCTGATCGACAGGTCCGCCCGGCGGGCCCGTCCACTGCTGCGGCCCGAGACAGCCGAGGCGTTGACCGCGTCCGGTGACGCCCTGGCGGTCGGCCTGGCCGAGGCACCGGTCGGGCGGATCACCAGCGGGCTGCCCGGCCCGCTGCGGGAAGCGTGCACCCTGCTGGACGCCGCCACCCGTACCGCCCTGGACAGCATCGGCGACGTCAAGGCCGACGACCCCGACCCGGTACGCAAGCAGCAGGCCAAGGCCGTTCTCGACGAGTTGTCCACCACCGCCCAGCGACTGCTGGAGGAAGCCGAGCACGACGTCGCCTGGGTGGAGCGCAACGACGTCACCGGGCGGCGGGCGCTCGTGGTCGCGCCACTGTCGGTCGCCGGCACCCTGGCCACCCACCTCTACGACGAGCGGACCGTGGTGGCCACCTCGGCCACCCTCGCGCTGGGCGGGCGGTTCGACACGGTGGCCCGGGCCCTGGGCCTCGACTCACCGCCACCCAGCCCACCGTCGCCGGCCGCCACCGCCCTGGCCGCGGCCACCCGGCGACCGTCCACGCCGGAGGATACGGCGGGTGCTACGGCACCGGCCCCGCCGGACCCCGCCGACGGGTTGACCGACTCCGGGCTCGGCTGGCGTTCGCTGGACGTTGGCTCGCCGTTCGACTACCCCCGGCAGGGCATCCTCTACGTGGCCGCCCACCTCCCCCGTCCGGCGGCCTCCGGGCTGCCCGAGGCCGCCGGAGAGGAACTGCTCGCGCTGGTCACCGCGCTCGGCGGTCGTACGCTCGGGCTCTTCTCCTCTCGACGGGCCGCGCAGCAGGCGGCGGAGCTGCTGCGCGCCCGGACCGACCTGCCGGTGCTGCTCCAGGGTGAGGAGGCGCTGCCGCTGCTGGTCCGGCGCTTCCGGGAGGAACGATCGAGCTGTCTGTTCGGGGTGATGTCGCTGTGGCAGGGCGTCGACGTTCCTGGTGATTCGTGCCAGCTGGTGGTGATCGACAGGCTGCCCTTCCCGCGCCCCGACGAACCGCTCGCGGCGGCCCGGGCGGCGGCTGTCGACGCGCAGGGCGGCTCCGGCTTCGCGGCGGTGAGCGTCCCGATCGCTGCGGTGCGGCTGGCCCAGGGCGTGGGCCGGTTGATCCGGGCAAACGGTGACCGGGGCGTGGTGGCGGTGCTCGACTCCCGGCTGGAGACGGCCCGCAGCTACGGCTCGTTCCTGCGCCGCTCGCTGCCGCCGTTCTGGTACACGACCCGCCCGGAGGTGGCCCGGGGCGCGCTGACCCGCCTGGCGGCGAGCTGAGCCGTCCCCGTGCCGCAGCCGGCCACCGACGCCGGCCGCCCGTCGCGGCGTGGCCGCGCAGCGGGGTCAGGGTGCCCGGGAGGCGACGACGACGGCGTCGGGCGGGGTGTCCGGGACGCGCCGGGCGGCGAGGCGACGGACCGCGGTGTTGAGCACCGCGATGATGGGCACGGCGACCAACGCGCCGGTGATCCCGGCGAGCACCACGCCGGCCGCCAGACCGATGATCACTGCGAGCGGATGGATGGCGACCGCCCTGCCCATGATCAACGGCTGGAGGATGTGCCCCTCCACCTGCTGCACGCCGATCACCACGCCAAGGATGATCAACGCGGTCACTGGGCCGCTGTCGACGAGCGCCACGAGCACCGCCACGCCTCCGGAGAGGGTCGCGCCGACGATCGGGATGAACGCGCCGAGGAAGACCAGGGCGGCCAGTGGGAAGGCGAACGGGATGTCGAAGATCACCAGGAAGATGCCGATGCCGACGGCGTCGATGAAGGCGACGAGCACCGTCGCCCGGACGTAGGCGACGAGCGTCGCCCAGGCGGCCCGGCCGGCGTCGTCGACCTTCCAGCGCGCGGCGACCGGCAGCAACCGGACCAGGAAACGCCAGATCATGTTGCCGTCGCGCAGGAAGAAGAAGGTGGCGAAGAGGACCAGCACCGTGCCGGTCAGCACCTCGGCCAGGGTGGCTGCGGTGGAGAGGGCGCCGCTGGTGAACCGCTCGGTGTTGTTGTTGACCCACTGCTGGGTCTCCTCGATGTACCTGTCGAGGTCGTTGTCCGACAGGTGCAGCGGCCCGGTCTTGAGCCAGTCCTGGATCTGTTGCAGACCCTGGGTCGACTTCGCGGTCAGTTCCGGAACACCCTTGATGAACTCGTTGACGACCAGGGTGAGCGTGCCGATCACCGCGGCCAGCCCGGCGACCAGCACCACCGCGGTTGCCAGTGACCTCGGCAGCCGGCCCCGGAGCAGCCAGCCGACAGCGGGTGCCAGCAGCGCCGACAGCAGCAGCGCCACGGCCAACGGAATGATCACGATGCTGATCGTGCCGACGAACTTCAGCAGGGCCCAGAAGACGATGCCGATGACGATCAGTCGCCAGCACCAGGCGGCGGCGATCCGCAGCGCGTGTGGCACGTCGGCGTCGTCGCGACTGGAGGTGGAGTTGTGCGTCGGGGTGGGCGTTTCGGCACCGACCACGGTTGCCACCGGTGGTGCCGCCGGCCCGGGGCTCGACGGCGAGGCCACGCTGGCCGGCTCCGGGACGTCGGGCGGCGTCTCGCGACCCGCTCGGACCGATTCCCGGCCCGACTCGTACGCGCGACGCAGCCGTCCGCGTATCCGCTCGAAGCGGCTCAAGCGCACCTCCCGGCAGATCTTGGCCTGCGCACTGCGTCAGGTCGGACAGGATACGCCCGACCAGGCAACGGTAGGACGAATTCGCCACCCACAGTGCCCCACCGTCCGGTGCGCTAACCCGATGACCACCGACGGCCGGCGGGGACCGACACGGTAGCGTCTGCGGCGTGACCGCCGACCCGAACCTCGACACCGGCCTGCCCATCCGGTTGCTGCACGACCGCGTGCTGGTGCGGATGGAGGGCAGCGAGGGCGAGCGGCGTTCCAGCGCCGGCATCGTGATTCCCGCTACCGCGGCCGTGGGCAAACGCCTGGCGTGGGCCACGGCCGTCGGCGTCGGCCCCAACGTACGATCCATCGTCTCCGGCGACCGGGTGCTCTTCGACCCCGACGACCGCTCCGAGGTCGAGTTGCACGGCCGCGGCTACGTGCTGCTGCGGGAACGCGACGTACACGCGGTGGCCGCCGAGCGGATCGAGGAGAACGCGACAGGTCTCTACCTCTGACGGTTCCGCGACCCTCCACCGGCCCACGCGTCGTTTGCCGCGCTCCCCGACGGGAAGCCAGCCGCACCACCGGCCTGGGGAGGGACGATGCCGGTATTCGTGAAGAAGGTGCTGGCCTGGGGCAGCCTCGCGTTCCTGATCTACTTCATGGCGTTCCGGCCGGAGGGCGCGGCGCAGATGTTCAAGGCCATCGGTGCGGCCCTGATGATGATGGCCCAGGGGCTCGGAGACTTCCTCACCAGCCTGATGACCTGAGCGCCCGCCCGCCCGGTCGACGGGCGGGCGGACCGGGTGGTCAGCGGTGACCGGGCGGCCAGGGGGCGGGCCGTGGCTCGTACCAGCCCGGTTGGCCGTAGCCAGCGGGAAAGGCGGGCGGCGGAGGCGGCGGAGTGAGCACCACCGGGATCGGGACCACCGGCTCATCGGGTGCCTCCACCGCCCGCTGTGAACCGTCGGGAAAACGCAGGTGGTAACGGTGCCCGTCCCAGACGCCGACAGGTGACTGCGGGTCCCGACCGACGAAGTACGACCGGTATGCGGCGATGGAGTGCAACAGTTCCTGTTCCTCCCGGGCCGTCCGCTCCCGGTCGACCGGGCGGCGGTCCAGACCCCGGGTGGCACCATCGCGAAGCAGCGCCAACCGGGTGGCCGCGAACTGGTAGCCGCGCATCGCCCGTAGACCGGCGTCGCCGGCCACCCGCCGGGCCCACACCCGAGCCGCGTGCCGTCGGCCGAGGCTGCTCAGCGCGGCCACCTCCGGTGGCGTGAGCCAGCCGGCCCGGACGTAGTCCGGCAGCACCCGTTCGGTGAGCCGCCCCTCCCAGGCCCGCAGCCAGACGGCCAGGCCGACCATGCCGAAGAAGATCGGCACCATCACGCCAACGAAGCCGAAGAGGGAGATCAGCACCTCGCCGGTGGCCTGGGTCAGCGTCGGCAGCAGGTTCCACGCCCCGTGCAGCATCATCGCCAGCAACAGTCCGGCGACCGGGGCGAAGAACCGCACCCGGCGGTCCGCCGACCGGGCGGCGATACCGAGACCGATACCGGCCATCGAGGTGAACAACGGGTGGGCGAACCCGAAGAGCAGGATCCGGACGATGAAGATGGCGATCACCTGTTGCGCCCCGGTCGCCGGCCCGTACTGCTCGACTCCCGTGGCGTATCCGTACCCACCCAGGTAGAGGATGTTCTCCACCATCGCGAAGCCGATCGCGGAGAGCCCGCAGTAGACGAGGCCGTCGGTGATGCCCGACCATTCCCGCCGCCGGAAGACCAGCAGCAGGATCGGGCCGAGTGTCTTTGTCAGTTCCTCGATGAAGGGCGCGACCAGCACGGCGGTGAGCGCGACGGGCAGGCCCTGGTCCTCGAACCAGCCGGCCGCCGTCTCGTTGACCGTCAGCGACGCCGCCGTGGAGACGAAGGCGCCCCAGGCGAAGCAGAAGACCAGGTACTTCAGCGGCTCGGGCTCGTAGCGGTCGAGCCAGAGGAAACAGGCCACCAGCACCGGGACCGGCAGGACCGCGGCGGCGGTACCGACAAGCAGGGCCTCCGGGCCGAGGCTGGTACCGAGGGTGAAGAGCATGAAGATCGCGCAGGCCGCGATCAGGATGATCACCCCGATCAGCACCAGCGCCCGTCGCCAGCTGAGCCGGCGTCGTGGCATTCCGGGTACGCCACCACCCGCGCCGGGAGCGGCGGGCACGGACGGCGACGGCGGCAGAGATCCGCCGGACGGGGTGACGGCCATGCGGTCAGCGTAGTCATGCCCGGCCCGTCGGGCCGGGCGCATGGCCGCCCCGGCGGACTCAGCCGACCGGGGGCGCTGCGGGCCGCTGCACGGCCGGCTCCGGACCGGCCGGTGCCCCCGGTCGGTCCAGTTCACCGAAGGAGCTTCGGACCAGCCGGTTGGCCTCCTCCTGGCTGATGCCGGAGGCCACCAGCAGGTCACTGGCGGTGGTACGCACCTGGGCCACCACTACGCTGCCGGAGAAGCCGACCCCGTCCCCGTACGCCCGGCCGGCCTCGCTGACGGCGCGCAGCGACCGCTCCCGGGCCTGCTCGGGCTCCTCGCCGTGAGCGAACTCCTTCTGTAGCTGGCGTACCGACTCGGCCAGGTGAGCGACCGCGTCCGGCATCGGCTCCGGGACCGGCTCGTCGTCCTCCACCAGGGTCACCGCGCGACGGATCAGGGTGCCGCTGTTCCGCATCGCCCGGTCGATCGGGTCGGCCGCCTCCGCGTAGTGGGTGAGTTCGCTGCGCCGGTGCCACCGGGCCGGGGAGAGCAGCGCGGTCTCCTTGGCACCCTCGATCGCCTCGGCGAAGGTGGACAGCTCATCCTTGTTGTCGCGTAACCGGTCCAGCGCACCCTGGATCTTGTCCCGATCACGTTCCCGCAGCCCCTCAGCGGCGCGTTCGAGCTGCTCGGCGAGCAGGTCCAGCGCAGGCCGGGCCGCCCGGTTGAGCACCCGCAGCGGGTTGAGCGGCAGCAGGATCGCGGTGACCAGCAACGCGATGCTGCCGCCGACGATCGCGTCGATGAACCGGGGTATCTCCAGATCCTCGACCGACGGGCTGAGCGTGACGATCAGCACCGCGGTCGCCGCGGCCTGGATGACGATGGCGACGCTGCCGCCGGCGAAGACGGTGAGCACGATGGCGGAGGTGACCACCAGTCCGAGCTGCCACGGCCCGGTGCCGAGGAAGTAGATCAGCAGGTCGCCGACGAAGACCCCGACACCCACCCCGAGGATCAGCTCGATGGTCCGGCGGAACCGCTGCCCCACCGAGACGGCCAGCGTGCCGACGGCGGAGATCGGGGCGAAGACCGGCTGCGGATTGCCGAGCAGCTCGTGCGCGGCCACCCAGGACAGCCCGGCCGCCAGACCCGCCTGGGCGGCGAGGCCCAGCGACAGGCGCACCCGGTGCAGGCGGTCGCGCAGGGTGGCCTTTCCACGGTGGTGGAGCTGCGCCATCGTGCCGGCGATCCGGGCCGAGTCCACGTCGGACCGGCCGTCACGCGTACCGTCACGGCGCAGCAGCCGAGACAGTCCGTTCCGGGCCACCGCCATGGCCGGGACTACCCGCCTGGCGCGCGGACATTCCCGCCGAAGCGGTACATCTCTCCGGTCCGACGGCAGCGCGTCCCGGGCCCGTCACCCGATGGGGCAGACTCGGCCCGGTGACAGGGTTGATCGCGCGATGGCGTGCCGCCGCCCGGGCAGCCGGGGCTGTCGACCCGGCGTCGGTCGAGGCCGCCGGGGCCGAGCTGCTCGCCCGATGGCGGGAGCCGCACCGGCACTACCACACGGTCGCGCACCTGGTCGCCGTGCTCGACGTGATCGACAGGTACGCCTCGACCGCGCGCCGACCCGATCTGGTCCGACTCGCCGCCTGGTGCCACGACGCGGTGTACGACCCTCGCGCGTCCGGCGACCGCAACGAGCGCGACAGTGCGGAGCTGGCCGACACCCTGCTCATCGGGTTGGGGCTGCCCGCTGCCGCGGTGGCCGAGGTGAATCGACTGGTCCTGCTCACCGCCGGTCATGTGGTGGATCCGGCGGACACCGAGGGCGCGCTGCTCTGCGACGCCGACCTGGCCGTACTGGCCGCACCACCACCGGAGTACGACAGGTATGCCGCCGCGATCCGCCAGGAGTACGCCCACGTCCCCGAGCCGCACTACCGCACCGCCCGCGCCCAGGTACTCACCGCCCTGCTAGCCCTACCCACCCTCTACCGCATCCCCACACTGGCCGCCCACTGGACCCACCCCGCCCACACAAACCTCACCCGCGAACTAACCAGCCTCTCCCCTGACCCCACCCCACCCCCGCCGCGATCATGCAGTTGTGGCAGGTGTTACGGGCGATATACCCGCTTTGTCACGTGCCACAACTGCATGATCGGCGCGGCGTCGGGTGGGGCGGGAGAGGTGTTTGGGGCGGCGGAGGTTGGCGGCGCGGAGCAGGCGGACGATGTCGCGGCTGGGTACGACCTGCGCGCCAAGCCAGACGGCCATCGCGAAGCGGTCCGCAGGGATGTCGTAGTGGTCCCGGTCGAAGCCACGCCGGGGGGCACCCAGCATCTCGGCGAAGGCGTGCAGTTCGGCGAGGGAGACGTCACTGATCAGGTGCGACCAGAGGCGGCCGCGCCCCGGCCAGGACGGCCGGTCCACGTAGATCACGGTAGCCACCGTACCGGGCACCGACTCAGGTTGATGATCACCAGTGACCGGTCGTAGCCTCGGCCACATGGCCACCTCCCCGCTCCTCGACGACCTGCGTGCCGCGCTCGGGCCGGAGGCGGTACTCACCGATCCGGACCTGCTGCGCGGGCACGAGCGGGACGAGGCCGACCTGTGTGCCTCGGCGACCCCGCTCGTGGTGACCCGGCCGCGCAGCACCGAGGAGGTCGTCGAGGTGGTCCGGGCAGCCGGACGGTACGGCGTACCTGTGGTGCCGCAGGGTGCGCGTACCGGGCTGGCGGGCGCGGCGAACGCGGTCGACGGCGCTGTGGTGATCAGCACCACCGCGATGGACGCGATCCTGGAGATCGACCCGGTGAGTCGGATCGCTGTCGTCCAGCCGGGAGTGGTCAACGCCGCGCTCAGCGCAGCGGTCGGTGCGCAGGGGCTGTGGTACCCGCCGGACCCGGGTTCCTGGGAGTCGTCCACCATCGGCGGCAACGTCGCCACCAACGCGGGTGGGATGTGCTGCGTCAAGTACGGCGTGACCACCGAGTACGTGCTCGGCCTGGAGGTGGTGCTCGCCTCCGGCGAGGTGCTGCGTACCGGGCGGCGTACCGCCAAGGGCGTGGCCGGTTACGACCTGACCCGGCTCTTCGTCGGCTCGGAGGGCACCCTCGGAGTGATCACCGAGGTGACCGTGGCGTTGCGGCCGGCACCCGCGGAGTCGCTGACCCTGGTGGCCGTCTTCGGCTCGACCACGGAGGCCGGTGAGGCGGTGGCCCGGATCGCCGCCCAGGGGCTCTCCCCCAGCCTGCTGGAACTGCTCGACCGCACCCACCTGGCGGCGATCGAAGCGTACCGTCCGATGGGGTTGCGCACCGACGCCGAGGCGCTGCTGCTGGCCGCCGCCGACACCGGCCCCCGGGCGGCGGCGGACCTGGCCGAGTTGGCTGCGGCCTGCGAGGCGGCCGGCGCCGAGGAGGTGTACGCGGCCACCGACGCCGTGGAGGCCGCCGCGTTGTTGCAGGCCCGCCGGTTGGCCCACCCGGCCATGGAGAAGTACGCCGCGGACACGTACCCGGGCGGCAATGGCGGACTGATCATCGACGACCTGGCGGTACCCCGGGGAACTCTGGCCGCGCTGCTCGACGGGGTGGCCCGGATCGCGGCCGAGTGCCAGGTGCCGATCGGTGTGGTCGGTCATGCCGGTGACGGCAACATGCACCCCAACATCGTGGTCGACAGAGCCGATCCGGCGAGCCTGGAGCGCGGCCGTCGGGCCTTCGACGAGATCATGCGGTTGGGGCTGGACCTCGGCGGCACCTGCACCGGTGAGCACGGCGTCGGCCTGCTCAAGCGGGACTGGCTGGCCCGGGAGATCGGTCCGGTGGGGGTCCGGGTACACCACGCGATCAAGGCGGCGCTCGACCCAACCGGCCTGCTCAACCCCGGAAAGGTGCTCTGACCCGCGTCAGCCGACCATCTCGGCGGGCGTGTTCTGGGTGAGCAGCAGCAGGATCTCCTCGGCCACCGGCGGCCGTTCCTCCCCCGGGCAGTCCTGGGAGGTGATCAGGCCCGCTGCGGTCAACAGGCTTGAGGTGAGAGCGCCGACGCAACTGACCCGGTAACCGCGCGCCTCGTCGGTCTCCCGAGCCAGGTCCGGCTCGGCCAGGAGCTGCTGTAGGCGCTCCCGCTGCTCCTCGCTCAACGCGCCGGTCGAGGTGACCCCGTCGCCGGCGCAGTCGATGCACTCCCAGCGCCCGTCCGGCTCCACGTTCAGGGTGCGTAGCGGCCCGTCAGGACCGTGATTCTGCAGCAGGCTGACCCGGCCCTTTCCGGTGGTGGTGGCCCCCGCACCGCCGGGTTGCCCGGCAGCCGGCGCGCTCGCCTCCACGGACGGGTCGGAGCGATCACCGAAGGGGGCACAGCCGCTGAGGACGATCGCCAGCAGGGCGATGCCGGGCAGGAAGGCCAGTCGTGATCGGGAAAGCGCCATCACTCGCGGAACTTACCCCACCGTAGGTAGCGAGCGTAACCCGCCGGATGGATATCCATGCTCAACGATCTCCAGAGTGGATCGGTCAGCGGGCCAGGCCCGCCGCGCCGTCGTCGGCACCCCGATCCGCCGGGTATCCCCGCACGTCCGGGGCACCGAGTCGCGCGGCGTCGGCTGTCGCGTCGTCCGGCATCAGCTGGGACTGCCGCTCGGCCTCAACCCGGGCCCGGTAATGGATCACCTCCCGGGTCCGTCGGGCCGCGTCCCAGCCCAGCACCGCACCCATCAGCTCCGCTGTGTGCTCCGCCGACTCCAGGCCCCGGTGCGCAGTCTCGAAGGAGATGCGGGTACGCCGGGTGAGCACGTCCTCCAGGTGCAACGCCCCTTCGGCGCGGGCCGCGTACGTCACCTCGGCGGCGAGGTACTCCGGCGCACCGGCCAGCGGGGAGGCCAGCAGCGGATCGGCGTCGATCAGGGCGAACAGGTCGAGGGTCAGGCTGCCGTAGCGCTCCAGCAGGTGCTCCACCACACCCACCGGCAACCCGTGGCGGCGGGCCAGATCCGCCCGGTCCCGCCACATCGCCGTGTACCCGTCCGCGCCGAGCAGCGGCAGGTCCGCGGTACGCGACACACGCTGGCCGCCGAGCCGCCGCACCGCCCGGTCCACCACGTCGGCGGCCATAACCCGGTACGTCGTGTACTTGCCACCGGCCACCAGCAGGAGCCCGAGCATCGGCTCCATGACGGCGTGCTCCCGGGAGAGCTTCGAGGTGGAGTCCGCCTCGCCGGCCAGCAACGGACGCAGTCCGGCGTAGACACCCTCGATGTCGGCGGTGGTCAGCGGGCGGTCCAGCACCGTGTTGACCTGCCGGAGCAGGTACTCGATGTCGCTGGCGGAGGCGGCCGGATGCGAACGGTCCAACCGCCAGTCGGTGTCCGTGGTACCGATGATCCAGTGCCCACCCCACGGAATGACGAACAGGACACTTGTGGCCGTACGCAGGATCAGTCCGGTCTCACCGGTGATCGCCGAGCGGGGCACCACCAGGTGCACGCCCTTGGACGCCCGGACCCGGATACCGGGCCGTAGCCCGACGTCGTTGAGCATCCGCGACATGTCGTCGGTCCAGACACCCGTGGCGGCGATGACCGTGCGGGCGCGTACCTCGAACTCGGCTTCGGGTGAGTCGGCGGGTGCCTCCAGGTCGCGGACCCGCACCCCGATGACCTCCCGCGCCTGTCGGATCAGCCCGACCGCGCGGGCGCTGCTCACCACCGTCGCGCCCAGGCTGGCGGCGGTGCGGGCCAACGTCACCACCAGACGGGCGTCGTCGACCTGCCCGTCGTGGTAGCGGATCGCGCCGGCCAGGCCGTCGGAGCGCAGGCTCGGAAAGACCCGGCGGGCACCCTCCCGACTCAGGTGCCGGTGCAACGGCATCCCCCGGCCGCCGCCGAACAGGCCGGCGAACGCGTCGTACGCGGCCACCCCGGCACCGTAGTAGGCCCGACGCAGCAGCCGGGCGGGCAGGTCACGGACGCCCTGACCGGCGGGGAGCGGCACCAGGAACGGCACGGGCCGCACCAGGTGCGGCGCCAGCCGGGTGGCCAGCAGCCCGCGCTCGGTGAGCGCCTCGTGCACCAGGCCCAACTCCAACTGTTCCAGGTAGCGCAGACCACCGTGGATCAGCTTGCTGGACCGGCTGGAGGTGCCGGCGGCGAAGTCGCGCGCCTCGACCAGGGCCACCTTGAGGCCCCGGGAGGCGGCGTCGACTGCCGCCCCGGCGCCGGTCACCCCGCCCCCGATCACCAGCACGTCGAACCGCTCGGCGCGCAACCGACGCAGGTCGGCGGCGCGGCGGGCGGGCGAGAGCTGCCCGGCAACGGACCGCAGAACGTTCGGATCACGCACCCGTCCACGTTAACCGCCCCGGCGCTCCCCCGACACGTGCCGGCACCGGCACCTCCGTCGGTTCCCCGGCAGCCGTCGGGTTTCGGAAGCGGCCGGGCCGTACTGTGTGCGGATGCGGGCGGAACCCACCACACCCGGCTCGACCGGTAGCCCCTGGGCGATCGTCGCGGCGGTGTTCGCCGGCTGCTGGACGGTCGCGGTAACGGTCCTGGCGCAGACCGGCGGCTGGGCCGTCGACCAGGTGGTGCTGATCGGCGGACTGGACCGGCTGGTGCCGCTCTGGCCGGTGGTCTGCCTGCTCACCGTGCTGCTGATCGCCGCCGCGACGCTGCCGTTGGCCCTGATTCCCCGCTCGGCGGCGGTCCGCGTCACCGGACGACTCTGGTTCGCCGGTGCGCTCGTGCTCGGCGTGCTCGGGCTACTGCGGACGATCCCTCCGGTGCACCACGAGGCGTACCTCGCCGCGTTGGCCCTCGTGGCGATGCTGCTGGCGGTGGTGACGACCCGGCTACCCGCCCACGTCCTCGGCCCCGGCCGACGACCCGAAACCTGGCAGCCCGAGTCCGCCCCCGGGCACCACGAACCCGGCGCGGTCACCGCCAAGCCCGTCGGCGATCCCGGCGCGGTCACCGCCGAGCCCGTCGGCGATCCCGGCGCGGAGGCGGTGGACCCGGCCGGACGGCCGGCGCGACTCAACGCACGTCCGTCGGTGGCGGCCC
Organism: Verrucosispora sp. CNZ293; assembly: GCF_002754655.1. Classification (NCBI taxonomy): domain Bacteria; kingdom Bacillati; phylum Actinomycetota; class Actinomycetes; order Micromonosporales; family Micromonosporaceae; genus Micromonospora; species Verrucosispora sp. CNZ293. The sequence continues at coordinate 5,365,858 of NZ_PEFR01000001.1, read as the reverse complement.
TGCTCGCCGTGGCGGCCGGGCTCGCCCTGCTGCTGCCCTGGGTCTGGTTGGGCGCGCTCGGCGGGCTGTTGGAGACCATTGTCGCCGGACTGGGCGCGGCAGCCGTCGGCGTGCTGGCCGCGGCGCTGCTCGATGCCCGGTTCTGGGCTCGCTTCGAGGCCGGCGAGCCACCTCGACCGGCCCGCCTGGTGCTGGTGGGCGGTCTCGTCGCCGGGGTGGTGCTGCTGCTGGTGGGTGCCGGCACCGGCCACTCCGGTGCGCAACTACCGCTGCTGGTGACGCTGCCGCCCACCGGTTTCGCGTTGGCCGCGCTGCGGGCGGTGACCCACCGTCCGGCCACTGGACGCGGCGTCGCCCACCCGGAGGCCGGACACGGCCGGCCCGGGCACCCGATCGCCGGGCCCGTGATCGCCCGTCATCCGGCCGGAGCGGACGGCCGGGCACCGACCGCCTGGCTGGTCGGGCTCGGCGTGTTCGGCCCGTTGGCCTTCACCGATCCGGAGGAGGTCAGCCTGCTGCTGGTCGGCACCCGCGACGTGCCGTTCTGGGTGGCGGCCGCGACCGGGGCCGCACTCGCCGTCGGGCTGGTGCTCGCCGTCGGGTACGCCCTGCTGCTGGCCCGCCCCTCGGCCCGCGTGCCCAGCCGGGCGCTGGCCGGCGCGAGCGCCCTGACGCTGCTGGTCACGGTCGGCCTGGTCGGCGGCGCGGCGGGCCAGCCCGGACTACACGGGGAACGGCTCTTCGTGCTGCTGCGGGAACAGGCGGACCTGAGCGGGGTGAGCGGCGGGCCCGGTCGGGCGGGCCGGGACGCCCGGGCCGGAGAGGTCTACCGGCGGCTCGTCGACACCGCCGACCGGACCCAGGCCGACCTGCGGCGGGACCTGCGCCGGGCACGGTTGCCGCACACCCCTTACTACCTGGTCAACGCGATCGAGGTGGATGGTGGTCCGGCGGTGCGGGCCTGGCTGTCCCGCCGCCCCGAGGTGGCCCGGGTACTTGTCAACCAGCGGCTGCGGCCGTTGCCGGCCCCCGCCGACAGCGCCACCGGCAACGCCCCGCCCCCGTCCGGCCCACCGTGGCACATCACCATGATCGGCGCGGATCGGGTCTGGTCCGAGCTGAACGTCACCGGCACCGGGGTGACCGTGGGCAGTTCCGACTCGGGGGTGGACGGGCGTCATCCGACCCTGGCCCAGGGCTTCCGGGGTGGCGACGACTCGTGGTTCGACCCGTGGAACGGCACCGGGGCACCGGCTGACCGCAGCGGGCACGGCACCCACACGATGGGCAGCGCGGTCGGGCGGGACGGCATCGGCGTGGCCCCCGGGGCGCAGTGGGTGGGCTGCGTCAACCTCGACCGCAACCTGGGAAATCCGGCCGCCTACCTCGACTGCCTCCAGTTCATGCTGGCGCCCTTCCCGCCCGGTGGCGATCCGTTCCGGCAGGGCCGGCCCGCCCGGGCACCGGAGATCCTGACCAACTCGTGGGGCTGCCCACCGATCGAGGGCTGCGATCCGCGAGCGCTGCGGCCGGCCACGGCGGCGTTGGAGGTCGCCGGCATCCTCGTCGTCGCGGCGGCCGGCAACACCGGCCCATTCTGCGGTTCCGTGCAGGACCCCCGGCACCGTACGCGGACGTGCTGACCGTCGGCGCGGTGGACGACCGGCGGCGGGTGACCGCCTTCTCCTCCCGTGGCCCGACGATCTCGGGGGCGACGAAACCGGATCTGATGGCACCGGGGGCGAAGGTCGTTTCGGCGATGCCGGGCGGCGGGTACGCCGTGCTCGACGGCACCTCGATGGCCACGCCGCAGGTGGCCGGCGTGGTCGCGCTGATGTGGTCGGCCAACCCTGAACTCATCGGCGATCTGGACCGGACCCGGCGGATTCTGATCGAGACGGCGGACCCGGTCGAGACCAACGACCCGTCCCGGGATCAGACTGACGACTGCGGCGGCCCGCCGAACATCGCCGGTGCCGGCCTGGTCGACGCGTACGAGGCAGTCTCGGCGGCCCGTGGTTGATCGAGGACCAGGGACGACGACACCGCCGAGACACAGCGGAAGGGGCGGACCGCTGACGCGGCCCGCCCCTTCCGGCGTTGGAGCTGGACTCAGAAGTCCATGTCCCCGCCACCCGGACCAGCCGGGGCGGCCGGGGTCTTCTCCGGCTTGTCCGCCACGACGGCCTCGGTGGTGAGGAACAGCGCGGCGATCGACGCGGCGTTCTGCAGCGCCGAGCGAGTCACCTTGGCCGGGTCGATGATGCCCGCGGCCAGCAGGTCGACGTACTCGCCGGACGCGGCGTTCAGACCGTGACCCGAGTCGAGGTTGCGAACGCGCTCGACCACGACGCCGCCCTCAAGGCCGGCGTTGACGGCGATCTGCCGCAGCGGGGCGTCGAGCGCGATCTTGACGATCTGCGCACCGGTCGCCTCGTCACCGGCCAGGTCCAACTTGTCGAAGGCGGTCTTGCCGGCCTGCACCAGCGCGACACCACCACCCGGGACGATGCCCTCCTCGACGGCGGCCTTGGCGTTGCGGACCGCGTCCTCGATGCGGTGCTTGCGCTCCTTGAGCTCGACCTCGGTGGCCGCGCCGACCTTGATCACCGCAACGCCGCCGGCCAGCTTGGCCAGCCGCTCCTGCAGCTTCTCCCGGTCGTAGTCGGAGTCACTCTTGTCGATCTCGGCCCGGATCTGGTTGACCCGGCCCTGGATCTGCTCGGCGTCGCCGGCACCGTCGACGATGGTGGTCTCGTCCTTGGTCACCACGACCTTGCGGGCGCGGCCCAGCATGTCGAGACCGGCGGCGTCCAGCTTGAGGCCGACCTCCTCGCTGATGACCTGGCCACCGGTGAGGATGGCGATGTCGGTCAGCATGGCCTTGCGGCGGTCACCGAAGCCCGGCGCCTTGACGGCGACCGACTTGAAGGTGCCCCGGACCTTGTTGACGACCAGGGTGGCCAGGGCCTCGCCCTCGAGGTCCTCGGCGATGATCAGCAGCGGCTTGCCGCCCTGCATGACCTTCTCCAGGATCGGGAGCAGGTCCTTGACCGACGAGATCTTGCTGTTCGCGATCAGGATGTACGGGTCGTCGAAGACGGCCTCCATACGCTCCGGGTCGGTCATGAAGTAGGCCGAGATGTAGCCCTTGTCGAAGCGCATGCCCTCGGTGAGCTCAAGCTCCAGACCGAAGGTGTTGCTCTCCTCGACGGTGATGACGCCTTCCTTGCCGACCTTGTCCATCGCCTCGGCGATGATCTCGCCGACGGTGTTGTCACCGGCGGAGATGGAGGCGGTGGAGGCGATCTGCTCCTTGGTCTCAACGTCCTTGGCGAGCTTCAGCAGCTCCTCCGAGACGCTGGCCACGGCAGCCTCGATGCCCCGCTTCAGGGCCATCGGGTTGGCACCGGCGGCCACGTTGCGCAGGCCCTCGCGAACGAGAGCCTGAGCCAGGACGGTCGCCGTCGTCGTGCCGTCGCCGGCCACGTCGTCGGTCTTCTTGGCGACCTCCTTGACCAGCTCGGCGCCGATCTTCTCGTACGGGTCCTCGAGCTCGATCTCCTTGGCGATGCTCACACCATCGTTGGTGATGGTGGGGGCACCCCACTTCTTCTCGAGCACGACGTTGCGGCCCTTGGGGCCGAGCGTCACCTTCACGGCGTCGGCGAGCTGGTTCATGCCCCGCTCGAGGCCGCGGCGCGCCTCTTCGTCGAACGCGATCATCTTGGCCATACGGCGTTGTCCTCCTGGACACTCACGGGCCACCCGAGTGTGTGCCCCGGATGGGCCGTCTGGTGTACGCACCTTGGGACGTCGCCACCTGGCGACGGCGACGTCTCCTCGGCCGGGCCGGATAGCCCGCGACGACTGACCGCGTGCCCCACCCGTGGTTATGTCACGAGCGCGACCGCAGCCCCACCGTCCCGACCAACTGGCACTCACGCCATGCGAGTGCCAATGACTTGTTTAGCACTCTCCCCTGCCGAGTGCAAGCACGATCGCCCGGGTCAGCCGAGTTCGGCCGCCAGTTGCGTGCCGTTCACCGGCCCCTCGTGCGCCCGCTGCTCGGCGTAGGTGACAACGAGCCCGACCATCTGCGCGAGGTACGCCGGCAGCGTCAGCACGGTGACCACCGCGATCGTCAGCACCACACCCACAGCCGTACCCGGGGCGTCCAGCGGAGTGGCGCCGAAGGGCAGGATCGCCAGCGACTCGACCAGGCTCGCGACAAGCGAGAGCCCGATCACGGCAGCGCCCACCAGCGCCACCCGACCGAGCAGCAGCCCCAGCCGGTCACGCAGCATCCGGTGCGAGCGGCTCAGCGGGTCGTGCCGTTCGAAGAGGTAGACCGGACCGGCCATGGCCAACGCGAAGGCCGCGTACACGCCGGGCAGGAAGCAGAGGCAGAACCCGAAGGTGACGATCAGGGTGATGAGCAACGTCCAGCCCCAGAGCCCGAGCGCCCGACGCAGCCCGTAGCGCAGGGCGGCACCGAGGTCGACCGGCTGGCCGGCGGCCTGCCGGGCGATCACCCAGGTGCCGGCGGCCCAGCCGACGCACTGCACCAGGCCGAGCAGCAGGCTGCCGGTGACCAGCACGAGCAGGAGCGTCGCGAGATCGGTCCAGAAGTTCGCCGGCAGCGCGGCGGAGTCGCTGGCGAGTTGGGCATCCCAACGGGCCGAGGGGTCCACGGCCAGCACCAGCACCGACAGCACCGCGGCCGGCACCACCTGGGTGAGCATCAGGATCGGTAGCAGCTCCCGCCAGCCCCGACGGGCGGCGCCCAGGCAGCGCGCGAACCAGCCGCCGAGCCCGGCCCCGGGTGGGGTGACCAGGGCGTCGGAGGGGTCGAGCCCGTAGCCGACCGGGTGTGGATACCAACCGTAGGGCTGCTGGCCGGGATAGGCCGGCGGGCCCGGGTAGGGCGTCGTGCCGACGTAGGGCGGCTGGCCGGGCGGCGGACCGTACGGAGGCGGACCGTAGGGAGGAGCATCGGGCGAGGGCGGGCCGGGCGGAGGCGGCTGATCGGCCCAACCGGCGGTGGGCGGTTCCGGCTCGCCCGGCGGCGAGGAGAGCGGACCTGTCGGGGGCGGCTGGTCGGACATGAACCCTCCTCAGCGACGGCTGGATCGGTCCATGATCTTCCCTTGTGGGGCGCCGGCACCGCAGCCCCCTCCGGCCATGGTCACGCCACCCCGACGACGATCGGTCAATGGGGTGGGTGGTCAGCGCTCAGATGACGCGTACCCGCTCGGCCTGCGGGCCCTTCTGACCCTGGGCGATCTCGAACTCCACCCGTTGGCCGTCGTCCAGCGCCTTGTAGCCGTCCATCTCGATCGCGGAGAAGTGGACGAAGACGTCCTGCCCGCCGTCGACGGCGATGAAGCCGTAGCCCTTCTCGGCGTTGAACCACTTCACGGTGCCCTGTGCCACGGTGTTTTCCTCACTCTGCACGGCGTTCCACTACCTCGGGTCGCCGGCGCGCCGGCACCCGGAAACCACCGGTTTCGGGCGATCGCGACGACCGCTGAAACGGGTGACCGAAATCGCACGCTACACGAGGAGTGACGACCGCGCACGACCACAAATCGGGCGTATTACGTTCACCCGCATCGTCGTACGTCATTGTGATAAGCATGCGGGCATGACGAGCGTCACCGGCGGAACACGCGTACGTGGAGCGGTAATCCGCCGGGTCGAGCCAGCCGACGCGGCCCGGATGCGTGCGCTACGCCTGGAGATGCTCGCGGACGCGCCGCTGGCGTTCCTGGAGACGATCGCCGAGGCCGCGGCCCGACCCCACGCCGAATACGCCGCCCGCGTCGCCCAGGTCTCGGCCGGCCCGGACACGGCGCAGTTCGTGGCCGATCCGGGCGGCCGGCTGGTCGGGCACGCCGGCGGGGTCACCCACCCGACCGAGCCGGGCGTGACAGTGATCTACGCCGTCTACATCACGCCGACCTGGCGCGGTACCGGCCTGCTCGCGGATCTGGTCGACGGGGTGGCGGGCTGGTCCCGGGCCTGCGGACGGGAGGAGCTGATGCTTGAGGTGGTGGTCGGCAACGACCGCGCCTACCGGGCCTACCAGCGGCTGGGCTTCGTCGACACCGGGGTCCGCCTGCCGCACCCGAACATCCCCGCCCTGCGCGAACTCCAGATGCGCAGGGCGGTGTAGGCCGCAGCCCCTACGCGTGCCGGCGGCTCTGCACGATGCGGAACCGGTTCGCCACGTACGCCCCGTCGGTCAACGCCGAGTTGGCCGCCGCGTTCGCCCCGCTGCCGTGGAAGTCGGAGAAGGCCGCCGACTGGTTCACGAAGACACCACCCGTGAGGTTCGCCGACAGGTGCACCCCGACCTCGACAGCGGTCGCCTCGGTGGCGTCCAACACCGCGTCGTCGGTGGAGTAGACGGCCGCGGTGAGAGCGCCCTTCTCACCCACTGTCGAGCGCAGGATCTCCAGGCTGTGCGCGGTGGAGTCGGTGGCGATGGCGAAGGAGATCGGCCCGAACCACTCCCGCGAGTAGGTAGCGGTGTCGTCGGCGTCGAGCTTGACGATTGTCGGGGTACGCACGACGGCGTCCGGGAACGACGGGTGCTCGACGGTACGCGACTCCAGCACCGGCGCACCGACCTTGGCGACCTCGTCCAGCCGCTCCAGCACACCGTCGTTGACGATCGCGCCGGTCAGCTCCACTCCCCGGGCCGGATCGCCGGTGAGCTTGCCGACCGCCGCGGCGATGCCGCCGGCCACCTCGTCGAAGCTCTTGTGCCCCTGGTCGGTGTCGACGCCATCCCGGGGGATGAGGATGTTCTGCGAGGTGGTGCACATCTGGCCGCTGTAGAGCGTCAGCGTGAAGCCCAGGTTGCGGCACATTCCGGCGAAGTCGTCGGTGGAGTCGATCACGACCGTGTTGAGCCCGGCCTTCTCGGTGTACACCGCCGCCTGCCGGGCGTTGGCCTCCAGCCAGTCGCCGTACTCGGTGGAGCCGGTGAAGTCGACGATCCGCACCGCCGGGTGCAGGGCCAGCGTCGAGGCAAGCTTCTCGCCGGGGGCCTCCGGGGCCAGCAGCACCAGGTTCGGGTCGAAGCCGGCCTCGGCGAGCACCTCGCGGGCGTACCTGACGGTGACGGCCAGCGGCAGCACGGCGCGCGGGTGCGGCTTGACCACGACGGGGTTGCCGGTGACAAGCGAGGCGAACAGACCCGGGTACGAGTTCCAGGTCGGGAAGGTGTTGCAGCCGATGACCAGGGCCACCCCCCGGGGCACCACGTGGAAGGTCTTGCTCATCCGCAGTGGGTCGCCCTTGCCGGCGGCCTTCTCCCAGGCGGCGGTGCCCGGGTGCCGGGTCATCTCCGCGTACGAGTAGGCAAGCGCCTCAAGCGCGCGGTCCAGCGCGTGCGCCCCGCCGGCCTGGAAAGCCATCACGAACGCCTGACCGCTGGTGAACTGCACCGCGTTGGCCAGCTCGAAGATGTTCTGGTGCAGCCGGTCGAGGATCTCCAGGCAGACGCCCACCCGGGTCTGCGGGCCGGCGTCACGCCAGGCGGGCAGCGCGGCGGACGCGGCGGCGACCAGCTGCTCGGCGTCGGCGTGCGGGTAGCGCACGTTCAGCGCGACGCCGAACGGGCTCTGCTCGGTGGCGACCCGGTCGCCGTCGCCCGGCTGGTCGAGCGGAAAATCTCCGCCCAGGTACGCCTCGAAGGCTGCCTTGCCGTCGGCGGCGGCGGTCTCGCCGTACACCCGTGGGCTGGGGGATTCCGGGTAGGCGGACCAGTATCCCCGCTCCGTGATCGCGGTCAGCGCGCGGTTGAGGGTCTCGGCGTGCCTGTCGTAGCGGGGGTGCGGGGTCTCCGTCATGCCCGCCATCATGCAACACGAAGCCCTCAGATCAGTAGGGGCGTGTCACAACTTCAGATGGTCAGCTGCCAGTTGCTCCAGCGGTCCAGCACCCGGAAACCGAGCTGCTCGTTGATCGCGATCATGTGATCGTTGCTGCCCGCGTTGAAGGTGTCGATCACTCGTACGGCCGGCTCGTGGGCGAGCAGGTGCCGCAAATTTTCGATCTTGGCAAGCAGGCCCAGCCGGTGACCCCGGTGCTCCGGGTCGACGATGGTGATCTGCTGGAACGAGTGCCAGTCCGCTGACGCACCGACGTCCAGCAGCGTCCACGCGACAAGCCGGCCGGTCGCCTGGTGGCGGACACCGACGTGGTAACGCCGCCGGCCACGGGCCTCCAGCGCCAGTTCGGTGCCGCGGAGACGATCGGCGTCGACCTGCTCCGGCTCCCACGCCAGGTCACCCATTGGCGCGTCGGCGAGCAGCCGCCCGTCGAGGTACGCCACGTCGGCGGCCAGGTCGTCGGGAGTACGGCCACGCCAGTGCAGCACCTCGTAGCCGACCGCCCGGGACCGGGCGTCGGCCAGCAGCGCGTCCAGCCGTGCCTGGTCCAGATCGGCGGTGTCCAGCCGCCGTCGCACGTCGGGCAGGGCGTCGACCGCGCCGAAGGCGGTGGCGAAGGCAGCGCCCACCGAGGGACGGTCGGGTGCCCCGGGCGGGTGCGCCAGGCTCATCGCGCTGACCCGTTTGCGCCCGTGCTCGCGCAGCACGGCGAGGCCGTGCTGGACCAGCGCCCGGCCCACCCCCCGACGCCGGTACGCCGGGTGCACGACCAGGTCGGCGGAGGCGTTCTCGGTGTTGTCCAGCTGCGGCAGGTCGAGCACGAGGTGGCCGGCGGGCTCACCGTCGAGGTGGGCCAGCAGGTTGACAGGTGCGTTGCCCGGCATCGGATGACGCACCATCGCCAGGAACCGTTGCCGACAGAAGGGTGGGAAGTCGGGCAGATCGGCGGCGACGTGCGCCGCGCCGATCCGGTACGCCTGCTCGATCGCCTGCTCGTCGGCGGGACCGAAGGGGGTGACGGTGACGGTCATGCCGGCAGCCTGCGCCAGAGACAGGCGAGCGGGCCAGCGAATTTTCGCTGGCCCGCTCGGACGTTGGTCGGGAGGGACGATCGCACAACGCCTCCGGCGCTGGGTCGTAAAGACTGAAAGTCTACGGCGAAGCGCCCTCCCGCACGGAGCATCTTGCGCCGTCCGTTTGCGGTCGTCAAGTCCCCGGCGGCGTGTTTCGCTCACTCCCTGCGAAATGCCGCTTACTCCCCGACCGTCGCGGTCAGCTCAGCAGGCCCGCGTCCCGGGCCGCGCGCAGCGACGGCTTGATCCGGTGGGTGGGGCCGACCTCACCGGCCACCGCGTCGAGCGTCTTCAGCCCCTCGCCGGTGTTGAACACCACCGTCTCGGCGGTCGGGTCCAACCGGCCCGACTCGACAAGCTTGCGCAGCACCGCCACGGTCACCCCGCCGGCCGTCTCCGCGAAGACCCCTGTGGTACGCGCCAACAGGCGCACCCCCGCGCGGATCTCGTCGTCGTCGGCGTGATCCATCCAGCCACCGGTACGACGCACCGCCTCCAGGGCGTACAGCCCGGCCGCCGGGTCGCCGATGTTCAGCGACTTGGCGATGCCTGTGGGCTTGACCGGGGTGATGGCGTCGGTGCCGCCGTGCAGTGCGGTGGCGATCGGGTTGCAACCGGCGGACTGCGCGCCGAACACCTTCCAACCGCCGGCCGGGGCCTCGACCAGGCCGATCTCGACAAGCTCGCTGAACGCCTTGTCGATCTTGGTGAGCAGTTCGCCCGAGGCCATCGGAATGACCACCTGGGCGGGGATCCGCCAGCCGAGTTGCTCGGCCACCTCGTACCCGAGCGTCTTGGACCCCTCCGCGTAGTAGGGCCGCACGTTGACGTTGACGAACGCGGTGTCCTCGAACTCGTCGGTCTCGACGAGCTCGCCACAGAGCCGATTCACGTCGTCGTACGACCCGTCGATGGCGACCAAGTCGCCGCCGTAGACGGCGGTGGTGACGACCTTGCCCTGCTCCAGGTCGCTCGGGATGAAGACCACGGACGGTGCACCGACCCGGGCGGCGTGCGCGGCGACGGAGTTGGCCAGGTTACCGGTGGAGGCGCAGGCGAACCGGGAGAAACCCAGCGCGCGGGCGGCGGTAAGCGCGACCGACACCACCCGGTCCTTGAACGAGTGGGTGGGATTGGCGCTGTCGTCCTTGACCCACAGCGGAGCGGTGATGCCCAACTCGGCGGCGAGCCGGTCGGCGGCCACCAGCGGGGTGAACCCCGGGTCCAGGGTGACCCTGGCGGCCGGGTCCTGGCCGGCGGGCAGCAGGGCGGCGTACCGCCAGAGATTGCGCGGGCCGGCCTCGATCTGCTCGCGGGTCACGCTGGCGAGCGCGGCCGGGTCGTAGTCGACCTCCAGCGGGCCGAAGCACTCGTAACAGGCGTGTTGGGCGGCGAGCGGGTAGCGGGCCGAACAGGCCCGGCAGACCAGGGCGCGGGCGGGGCTGGCGGCGGTGTCGATGCCGGACGGGGCGAGCGTCGACGTCATGTCGAAGTCCTCTCATCTTTCCCCGCATCGCACCCTGCGGCGGGGACGGAATTGGCACCTGCCCCGCCGAACGCTCAACGGTGAGCGTGCGAGGTGGTTGCCGGGGCGTCGTCGGGCCGTATCCCTCAGCCCCTCTGGATGAGGTATGCAGTTGTGTGGCCGAGTCTAGGCAATCCGGGCGCGGCCGTCGCCGGTCAATCCCAGCCTGTGAGCGAAACCTCAGCGGCGCCGTCGCGTGCCCCGGCGCCGCTGAGGCACTGCCGTCAGGCCGGGACGGATCGTGGTTCAGCCCGATCCAGGGCGACAGTCGCGTCCCCGCGCCGCCACAGGTTGTCCACTGCCCAGGTGCCCGGACCGAGCACCGCGATCAGGAAGAACGACCAGCAGAAGAGCACGGACAACTCGCCGTGGTTGCGCAGCGGCAGCAGCGCCTCGGGCTGGTGGACCACGAAGTACGCGTAGGCCATGGAGCCCGACGCCAGCAGGGCCGCGGGCCGGGTGAACAGCCCCAGGAGCACGAGGCCGCCACAGACCAACTGGATCAGCGCGGCGTACCAGCCGGGCCACTGGCCCAGGGGTACGGCCTCGCCGGTGCCACGGTTGCCGCCGAAGATCCCGAACACGGACGACATGCCGTGAATGAGGAACAACAACCCGATGACGATGCGGAACAGGGACAGAGCCGGCCCGCCGAACCGGTCAGCACGCATTGGTACCTCCTACGAGTGGGGTGGTGGTACCAGAATGCGGAAGTCATAAATAGTTGTCGATGCAATCTCTCTTCGTGGGAACGCTCCCACACTCATCCTAGTGGGCGGAGCTTCCGGAAACCGCAGCTGTTTCTCCCACCCGGACCGGAGTAGCTGGTCCGGCACCGGCCGGAGCGGGCGGAGTATGCCGCCGTCCGCGCGACCCGACGAGACCCGACCCGACCTCGTGGTCCGCGCACACCCACGGCGGGGCCACAGGCCGCGGCGGCCGGTGCGACGATGCTCGGATGCCAGGCGCAACGTTCCGCAGCCCGACCACCGGTCTCCGTCGGCTCGTCGCCGTGCCGATCGCGGGCGCCGCAGCGCTCGCCCTCCTCGCCGGCTGCGCCCCGGTCGGCGACGGGGTGGGCGCACCGGTCGGCCCGGTGCCGACCTCCAGCGCGCCCGGCGACCCGATGTCCGGCGCGCTCGGTGACACGCCGTCCCGTGACCGCGATCCCGGCGTCGACAACGGCCCGACCTCCGGCTGCCCCGACTCCGGTGTGCGGATCACCTACCGCGGCGTCAGTGCCGCCATGGGGCTGCGGGCGATGGGCCTCGAACTTGTCAACTGCGGTGACCACCCCTACCGGCTGCACGGGTATCCGGAGCCGCGACTGCGGGACGCGGACGGCAATGCCATTTCGGTCCGGGTGATCCACGGCGCGACAGGAATCACGTCCGGCTTCGACAAGCCACCCCGGCCGTTGGTGTTGGCTCCCGGCGAGGCGGCCGGTGCCGCGCTGCTCTGGCGCAACCTGGTCGACGACCCGACGGTGGTGGCGACGAACGCCGAGCACCTCGACGTCGCCCCGCTGCGCGGTCAGCCCGCCCAGCGGGTCGTCATGCAGGGGCGGATCGACCTGGGCAACACCGACCGGCTCGGGGTCAGCGCCTGGCGGAAACAGGAGCCGAGAACGCCGGAGCCGACGCGGGCAGCGCCCGACCCGCCGCCCACCACACCGGTCCCGCTGCTCTGACCACGTTCGGGTGCGCTCAGCTGGTGATGTCCTTGCGGGTGAAGCGCCAGAAGGCCAGGCCCCAGAACACCGTCGCGTAGCAGATCGCCGAGACGGTGCCCCGGACGATGTCGTCGGTCTGCACGGGTGTGGAGAGCAACCCCAACCAGGCGGTGCTGTAGTGCGTCGGTAGGAACGACCGGATGGCGCCGAGCGCGGTGATCTGATCCAGGATGCTGGAGAGAATCCACAGCAGCACCGCGCCACCCACCGCGCCGAGCGCCGCGTCGGTGGTCACCGAGAGCAGGAACGCCAGGCCCGCGACCACCAACAGGACGATCGCCAGGTACCCGAGCACCGCGAGCAGCCGCAGCAGCCCCTCGCCCGGTGCCAACTGCGCGGCGACCGTGCTGCGCAGCGGCGACCAGCCGTAGCGCAGGGTGCCGATGGCCAGCGCGGTGCCGGCGAGCAGCACCAACGCGAGCGCCGAGTAGGCGAGTGCGACAAGCAGCTTCACCGTGAGCAGTCGGGCCCGAGGCACCGGAATCGCCAGCAGGTAGCGCAGGCTCCCCCAACTCGCCTCGCTCGCCACCGTGTCACCGCAGAACAGCGCCACCACGACGACCAGCAGGAACGATGCCGACACGAAGATGGTGAAGAGGGTGAAGTTCAGACCACCGGAGGTGGCGAGATCGATCAGGCTGCCGAACTCGCCCCCGCCGTTGTCGTCGTCGTTGGTGTCGAACTGGAACGCGATCAGGATGATCAGCGGCAGCAGCACCATGAAGCCGAGCGCCAACTGGGTCCGCCGACGCGACGCCTGCCTGCGGAACTCCGCACCGAACGGCAGCGTCCGGGCGGGTCGGTAGCCGGCCGCCGCTCCCGAGGCGGCAACGCTTGTCGTGTCCCGCGTCGGCTCGACAGTCGATTCCGCCATCACCGGTCCCCGCTTCCCCGAGAGTTCTCGCCCACCAGGGCGAGGAAGGCGTCCTCCAGGCGGCGCCGGGGCACCACCCGGTCCACTGCGATCCCGGCCCGGACCAGCTCGGCGACCACCTCGCTGCGGGCGGTGCCGTTGGTGTCCACCACCAGGTGCCCGTCGGCGTCGTCCAGGACGCGTACGCCGCCGAGACCGTCGAGCACGGTACGGGCCGCGGTCGGGTCGTTCACCTCGAACAGCACGCTCGGCGAGTCACCGACGATCTCCTCGACCGGTCCGGAGGCCACGATCCGGCCCTTGTTCACCACCACGGCGTGGGTGCAGGTCTGTTCCACCTCAGCGAGCAGGTGACTGGAGACCAGCACCGCCCGACCGTCAGTGGCGTACCGCTGGAGCACCCGACGCATCTCGGCGATCTGTGGCGGGTCCAACCCGTCGGTCGGTTCGTCGAGCACCAGCAGTTCGGGCAGGCCGAGCATGGCCTGGGCGATGGCCAACCGCTGCCGCATGCCGTGGCTGTACTTGCGTACCCGCCGGTGCACCGAGGAGCCCAGGCCGGCGATCTCCAGTGCCTGCTCGAAGTGGGCGTCGGCCTCCGGTCGGCCGGTCGCCCGCCAGTACGCCTTCAGGTTCTCCAGGCCGGACAGGTGCGGCAGGAACCCCGGCCCCTCCACCAGTGCGCCGATCCGCGACAGGACTGGCGAGCCGGGCACCAGCCGGTGCCCGAAGACGTAGATCTCCCCGGCGGTGGGCTGGGTCAACCCCATCAGCACCCGCAGGGTGGTGGTCTTGCCGGCGCCGTTGGGCCCGAGCAGGCCGACCACCTGACCGGGGTGCACCTCGAAGTCCACCTCGGAGACGGCGACGAAGCCGTCGGCGTACTCCTTGCGTAGCCGGCGCACCGCCAGCGGGGTGTCCGCGTACTCCGGATGCACGGAGGTGTCCTGGCGACGGTGCCGGCGGCGCAGCACGGCCACGAGCACGACGAGCCCGACCACGATGGCGGTGATCAACCCCACGAGCACCCAGCGCCAGAGCGCCGCCTCGGTGGGGATCGGGTCGCTGTCGACAGTGGGCAGGCTGACAGGTGTGTCACCGACCGCGACGGTGTAGACCGCCGGCTCGATCGGGGTCGTGTACGCCTGGTCCGAGGTGGCCACCACCAGCCGGAGCCGGTGCCCGGCCTCCACCCGGTGCACGATCGCCGGCAGGGTCACGGTTACCGGCGTGGCGGCGTCCACGCTCGCCGGGAGGTCGCTGAGCCGGATCGGCGCGATCAGCCCGCTGGGCAGGGTGGCCGCCCCCTCCGGGTCGACCACGTAGAGCTTGGCGAAGAGGACGGCCTCGCCGCTGGTCGACGCGGCGCGCAGCGAAACGGTCGGCGCACCGACGATGTCGACCGCCTCGGTCAACGGCTCGGACTCGAACCGCGCGTGCTGCCCGGGTATGTCGCCGGCCACCCCGCCGAGCAGCGAACTCAACGAGCCGGCGAACGGCACCGAGGAGATCGCGGCGGGGTTGCCGCCGGGTGGGTTGGCCACCGGCTGAGCCGGACCGGCGACGGCCACCTCGACCCGGGAGTCGCCGCCGATACCGGGATAGTCCTCGGTGCGGTAACCGGTGGCGACCAACCCACGGTCCATCGCGTCGAAGCCGGCGATCCGCGAGAAGGTGAAGGTGTCGCCGGGCGAGTCACCGTCGCCGGCCACGTAGTGGTCGAGCCACTGCGCGGTGAGGAACTTCACCCGGTCGGAGTCGGTCTGCGGTCCGGAGCCGCCGTCGTGGCCGCCGGTGAACCAGGCGACCCGGACCGGCGTGCCGTTCGCGGCGATGCCCCGGGCGTTGGCGTCGGCCTCGGCCAGCGGGAAGAGGGTGTCCGCCGCACCCTGGACGAGCAGGGTGGGTGCCGTGATCCGGTCCAGCACGCCGGCCGGGCTGGACCGGCGCAGCAGATCGACGGCGCCCTGGTCGGCCCGACCGGTGGCGGCGATGCGCAGGTACGCGGCGCAGACGTCGGCGGCGAACCGGCCGCAGGAGGGATCGGGCAGACCGCCGACGGTCGGTGCGCCGGGTGCGGTGCCCGGCCCCTGGCCCGGGGCGGGGCTGGGCGGCCCGGCGCCCGGCGCGCCCTCCGGCGTCTCGGCGTCGGTGCCGGAGATCCCGGCCGGGCCGGAGCCGACGTTTCCGCCGCCGCCGAAGAAGATGCCCGCCCAGCCGGACTTGAACACGCCATCGACCGGTTCGCCGCCGGTGCTCTCCGGCAGGAACGCGCGGGACAGGTCATTCCAAGTGATCATGGGAACGATCGCGTCGACCCGCTGATCCTGAGCGGCGAGCAGCAACGACAGCGCACCGCCGTAGGAGCCGCCGACCACGCCCACCCGGGGGTCACCCGTGGCGTCGGTACGGATCTCCGGCCGTTCGGCGAGCCAGTCCAGCAGCCGCTGGGCGTCGCGTACCTCGTGGTCGGGGCTGTCCAGGTGGATCTCGCCGCCGCTGCGGCCGAAACCGCGCGCGGTCCAGGTCAGTACGGCGTACCCCCGGTCGGCCAGGTCCTCGGCGTCGGTGCGGACCGACGTCTTCGTGCCGCCGAAGCCGTGGGCGAGCAGCACCGCGGGCACCTCACGGCCGGCTGCGGCGTCACGCGGAAGATACAGGGTGGTGTCCAGGTCGACCGGCTCGTCGCCGTTGGGTCCGGACCGGACGGTGAGTATCGCGGACTCGGTGCGAAAGCTCGGCCGGTCCGGCCAGACCGCCCACACCACCGCCGCCGCCAGCAGGACGACAGCCGCGGTGGCGGCGACGGCCCGGCGGCCGGTGGGCAGGGCACGTCGCATCCGCGCGGCCGAGAACGGCGATCTCATTGGGCACACGGTACGGCCCGAAACCTGAGTATTAGCTGAGATCCGCCGTACGTCCGTTCTGGTAGCCCGATCGTCATCCGGCGAAGGTCATCCGCACAGCGTCCAGTCGGCGAACCTTTGGGATGAGTTCGCATCGTGGAAATTCCCGCCTTTCATCAGAATCTATACTCAAGCATGCCTATCTTCCACATGAGTGACACCCACGGTGAGCAAATTGATCGCCGTGAGTCACATCGCTCGAAGTGACGCAAAACTGACGGTTGCCGACCGATCTCAGACCACCAGCCTTCGATTAGTTTTCCGGTCCGGCGCACGGGACCGGCTCGTCGACGCCGTCGGACAACCTGCGCCACGCCGGAGGAGACAACCATGACCGTTCCCGCTCCGCGGGTCCGTCGCCGGCCCCGGACACCGGGCCGGCTGTTGCCGCTGCTACTCGTCACCGCGCTGCTGCTGCCGGTGGCGTTCCTCGTCGTACAGGCACACCAGTTCGTCGACACCGACCGCGACGTCGTCGTGCGGGAACGACTCGGCGTCGAATACCTTCGCGCCCTCGGTCCGGTGACCGACGCGCTTGTCGACGCGCAGAGCGCCGCCGTCACCGGACGGTCGTTGCGCCGGGACACCCTCGACCAGGCGGTCGAGCGGGCCGCGACTGTCGACGCGCGCATCGGTGGCGAGTTGAGCACCAGCGAGCGGTGGGCCGGGCTGCGCGCGAAGTTGGAGGCCCTGCCCGAACGCTCACTCGCCGACCCGGAGGCCGCCTTCACCGTGTACAGCGAGGTCACCGACCTGCTGCTGGCGCTGCACGGCAAGGTCCGGGAGACCTCCGGCCTGGTCCGGGACTCCGGAGTCGACGCGTACTTCCTGCAGGACGGCGTCGGGGAGGAGATGCCGGAGGCGGTGGTCGCCGCCGGCCGACTCACCGACCTGACCGTCCTGATGAACCGCCGGCCCGCCGCCCAACAGGTCCAGTCGCTGAGCCAGCTTGCCACCCTCCGGGGTGCCGCCCTGCAACCCGCGAACGACCTGGCCAACAACCTGCGGTCGGTGGTGGAGAACACGGAGAGCGCCGACCTGGGCGCGACAGTGCTCACCCCCTTCGACGCCTACCAGCGGGCCGTCGAGGCGATGGCGCTGTACTCACAGCCTGTCGACCGGGCAGGCACGCTCGACACGACCCGCCTCCTCGCGGCCCGCAACGAGGCGCAGCAGGCCGCGAGGCAGCTCCAACCGGTCCTCCTCGATGAGATCGACAGGCTGTTGGCGGAGCGACTCGACGGGTTGGACCAAGACCGTCTGCTGATCCTCGGCGCGGGCGGCCTCGCCGCACTGCTGCTGATCGGCCTTGCGGTGAGCGGCTGGATGTCCCGTCCAAGAGACACGTCGGTCGCCACCGCGGGTGGCGTCACCCCGGCACCGCCGTCCGGTGCCCGGTGGGATCCCGTCGGATCACGTCCCGCCGAGCGGCCACCGGCGCTTCAGCCGGTGGGACAGCTCCACGAGCCGGATCGGTGGAGGCCCTTCGATGCTGCTCGGTAGGCTCCGGATCCGCGGCAAACTCACCCTGTTGGTGACCATTCCCCTGCTCTGCATGCTGGGACTCACCCTGCCCGTGGTCTGGGAACGAACCGGCGTCGCCCAACGGGCCGGCGACATCGACCAGACCGTCCAGATCGCCAGCCGGGTCGGCACCCTGCTCCAGCACCTCCAGCGGGAACGCATGCTCGCCATCGGTCTCCTGCTCGGGCAGGTCGAGCGCAGTGCGCTGGTGCAGGAGATCGCGGAGGTGGACGACCGGATCGTCGACCTGCGGGTCGACTTCGACGACGACCTGCCGACCGAGGTGGACAGGGCGTTGGACGGCGTCAAGCAACTGGCCGAGGTACGCACGGCCGTGCTGGCCGGACAGGCGGCGCCGCCGCAGGTCATCGGCGCGTACGGGCCGGTCCACCTCGCCCTGATCGACTCACTGCGGCTGCCGTACGACGTGGACACCCGGACGCCCGCCGGGCGGCAGACGCTGGCCCTGGACAGCATCCTGCGCAAGAGCGAGGGACTCAGCGGCGGCGGTGCCCTGATCGTGCTGGTCGCCGCCTCACCGAACCCACAGTTCGCCACCGCCTTCGTGGCCAACATGGCCACCCTCCAGTCGGAGAGCAGCAAGATGCTCGGTCTGCTCACCCCGGAGCAGCAGGCGCTGGTGAACATCGAGCAGACCGCCGTGGACGCCCGGACCAGCCCGGAGTTCCTCCAACAGAGCGCCCAGGACCCGGCGGCAGCGGTGGCGGACATCCCCATCCAGGCCCTCTTCCCGACCGTCTCCTCACTGATCACGCTGGGTCAGTTCGTTGAGAAGAAGCTGGTCGCCGACGTGACCGCCGAGGTACGCGCACAACGGCAGGCGGCGCTGTCCGGGGCGTACTGGGTGACCGGGCTGGTCGCGTTGATCCTGGTCGGTGTGGTGCTGCTCGCGCTGGCCATCGGCCGTACGGTGACCGGGCCGCTGACCCGCCTCACCCGCTCCGCCGACCGGGTCGCCCGGGTAGCCGAGTCCGAACTGGTCCGGGTGGCCGACGACGAGACCGACAACGCCCAACCTGTCCGCCTCGATCCGGTCGACGTCGGTGCCCGGGACGAGGTCGGCGACCTGGCCCGGGCCTTCGAACGGGTGCAGAACACGGCCGCGAGGCTCGTGGAACGGCAGGCCGCGAGCCGGCGCAACGTGGCCCAGATGTTCGGTCACGTCGGCCGGCGTACGCAGAACCTGGTCGGTCGGCAGATCGCCCTGATCGACAGGTTGGAGCAGCAGGAAACCGACCCGGGGCGGCTGGAGAACCTGTACCGGCTCGACCACATCTCCAGCCGGCTGCGGCGCAACGCCGGCAACCTGGTGGTGCTCTCCGGTGCGGTGGGCGACGTCGCGCACGTCGCGCCGGTTCCGCTGGCAAACGTGGTCCGCCTCGCCCTCGGTGAGATCGAGGACTACACCCGGGTGGACGTCCAGGTGCCGACCGAGGCGGCGGCGGCACCGGCGATCGTCGGCGACCTGGTGCTGGCGCTGGCCGAACTGATGGAGAACGCCACGGTCTTCTCACCGCCGCACACCAGGGTGCTGGTCAGCGGCGAACTCACCGAGCACGGCGTACAGCTCACCGTGGTGGACCACGGCATCGGCATGACCGAGGCGCGGCTGACCGACGAGAACGCCCGCCTCACCCGACGGGAACGGCTGGACCTCGCCCCGACCGAGGTGCTGGGTCTGTTCGTGGTGGGTCGGCTGGCCCGCCGGCACCGCTGGGCGGTCGGCCTCTCCGCGACCCCCGGTGGCGGTGTCACCGCCACCCTCCAGATTCCCCGTACGTCGCTTGTCGTCGGGCCACCCGAGCCGGCCGGTCCCCCGATCGCGCCGGTCGGTCGGGCCACCCCACCGGCCGCCCTCCCGGCCCGGCAGCAGCCGGAGCCGGTGCCAGTGGCCTGGGACACCCCGGCCACGCTCGACCCGGTCGGCCCGGCGACGGAACCCGCGGTGGTGCCGGCCGGGTTCAACCCGACGCTGCTGACCCGGGCCACCGAGAGCATGGAGCTCACCGAGTCCTGGGACGCCTTCGCCACCGCGCCGGAGACCGCCGGGATGACCGGGACGGAACCGGCCGCCCCGGCCGGGATCGACGCGGCGACCGTGACGGTGCCGCAGGCCGCACCGACGTCGGCGGCCCCACCGGCCCCGATGCCCGGCATCCGGCAGCGGGTGCCGGGGGCCAGCCTGCCGAGGACGGCGCCGAAGATGGGTCCGGTCGACGCCACGGGCGTCGACCCGAATGCCGCCCGCGCCGCGGTCGAGGCGTTCGAATCAGGGGTACGCCGGGCCGAGGAGAGTCAGGCCGACGCCCTGCCACAGCCGGTCGAGCCGCCGGCTCCGGCGGGGCTGTCCCAGCTGTCCCGCAGGGTGCCCGGTGCCAACCTGATCGCGCAGCTGCCACAGCAACCGCTCGCCCAGGACCCGGGCGATCCGGCCGAGGTGCGCGATCGCATAAACGCGTTCGAGACGGGCGTCGCCCGGGCTCTGCGCGACGTCCGTAACGACCGCAGCGACAACGAAGGAACGCCACGGTGACCAGCCCGCACGTGCACGAGAACCTCGACCACCAGAGCCATCCGGCGGGCGACCTCAGCCCCGAGGCCCGTACCTTCAACTGGCTGCTGGACTCCTTCACCTCCGGCACCGCCGGGGTGCTGGAGGCGATCGCCGTGTCGTCGGACGGCCTGCTGATGGCCATGTCCGCGATCAAGGACAGGTCCAACGCGGAGCGGCTCGCGGCGGTGGTCTCCGGCATGACCAGCCTGGCCGGTGGGGCCGCCAGTTGGTACGCCTTGGGCGGCCTGAACCGGGTCGTGGTGGACATGGCCGAGGGTTATCTCCTGATCAGCGCGATCAGCAGCGGTTCGGTGCTCGGCGTGGTCGCCGACCGCTCGGCGAACCTGGGCACCGTCGCCTACGAGATGACCCTCTTCGCCGGTCGGGCCGGTGGTGCGCTAACCCCGCGTCTGATCGCCGAACTCAAGAACTCCGTACAGCAATGAATCCCGACGCCGCCGGCGCCGATCAGGAGCCGGTGATTCGCATCCGGCCCTACCTGCGCGAGTCCTCCCCGGCCGGCTCCGCCGGCCCGGCGGGCGCACCGGCGGCGATCGGATCGGAGCCCGAGGAGGCCGGGCCGACCGGGCCCCGCCCCTTCGTGCTGACCGCCGGCCGGGTGGCCGGCGCCGACCCCACGATCGGCCTGGAGACCCAGGTGACCGCCCGGCCGACCACCGAGCCGTGGACCGTCGTGGCCACCCGGTTGAGCCCGGAGCTCCAGGCCATCGTGGCGCTCTGCGGTGAGCCGATCTCGGTGGCCGAGATATCCGCCAAGACCCGGTTGCACTTCGGCGTGACCCGGGTGCTTGTCGGCGACCTGCGCGCCGCCGGCCACCTGGACGTGCACGTGACCGACGCCGACGACGCCCTCGACCCCGACGTCATCCTGCGAGTGATTGATGGACTTCGTGCAATCTCCTGACTGGCCCGCAGCACCACCGGGCGCGCTCGCCGCCAACAGCGCCGCGGCCCGCTACGGCGGTCCCGCACCGACTCCGCCGTCGATCGGCCGGGCCACCGCGCCTCCGCCGCCCGCCCACTCCGCCACGGCACCGCCGCCGTACCGGCCGCCGGCCGCGACGCCAGCCGCCACGGGTACGCAGCGGGCGACGCCGCCGATCCCGGTGAAGATCCTGGTGGCCGGTGGCTTCGGGGTGGGCAAGACCACCACCGTGGGTTCGATCTCGGAGATCGCCCCGCTGACCACCGAGGCGGAGATGACCACCGCCGGAATCGGGGTCGACGACCCTGGTCAGCGCTCCGGAAAGACCACCACCACGGTGGCGATGGACTTCGGTTGTGTCACCATCGATCGCAGCCTGAAGCTCTACCTGTTCGGCACACCGGGCCAGACCCGTTTCGGCTTCATGTGGGACGACCTGGCCCGGGGTGCGCTCGGCGCGCTGGTGGTGGTCGACAGCGCCCGGCTCGACGACTGCTACCCGGCGATCGATTTCTTCGAACGGGCGGGACTGCCGTTCGTGGTCGGGGTGAACGCTTTCGACGGGCGGTTGGCGCACGACCTCGGTGCGATCCGGTGGGCTCTGGCGATCGGCGAACATGTACCTCTGGTGCAGTTCGACGCGCGGGACCGGCTCTCGGTCCGGGACGCCCTGCTGGTCGTCCTGGACCGCGCGCTGGACCGGGCCACCCGGGAGAAACGGGCCTGAGCCGACCGGCTCGCAGGCCCCTCGTGGGAAGGGGTGAGGCGGATGAGAGGCGGACTGGACGAGACTCTGGCCCGGATGCGTCGGCGCGAGGAGGCGCTACGCCGACGGGCCACGGACCCGACCGTGCCGGCCGACGACCAGCCGAGTCCGGAGCCGGACCCGGGGCACGGGTCCGATCACGGGCGGAGCCGGAGCGAAAGCCGCAACGCGGGACCTGGCTGGGCCGGTGTCCGCGAACCGGCCCACGAGGCGCCGGCACGGCACCCGGTGGAAGACGTTGCCGAGGCACTGCGCGCAGCCGTCGCGGCGCATCCGGGGGCGTCTGTCGCCGCCCGCGTCGAGCATGACGGGCAGGCGTACGACCTGCGGGTGGCCTGGGCGGACCAGGAGGTCACCGTCAGCGGGCAGCCCGCCGCGCCGCCGCCTTCCTGGCCACTGTCGGTCAAGACCGTGCCCGGTTGGTCCGCCGCCCAGGAGGGGCTGAGCGAGGATCCGGCGGCCCGGTTGGCCGAGCTGATCCGCCGGGATCCGTCGCTGCTCACCGGGGAGGAGCCGGCCGGCTGACCGGACCACGGGTGATCAGGCGCTAGGGTCGGGCGGTGGGCGAACCCGAGCTGAACCTGATCGCGAGCCTGCGGCCGGCCGCACTGGATGCCCGACGGGGCATCGTCCGGCTGCACCCGGAGGCGCTCACCGCCCTCGCGCTGCGCCCGGGTGACCCGGTCCGGCTCGCCGGGCGACGGGTTACCGCCGGCCTCGTCGCGCCGGCCGAGAGCACGGCCAGCGCCGCCCTGCTACACGCCGACGACCTGATGCTGGGCAACCTCGGCGTCCGGGACGGTGGGCAGGTGCGGCTGAGCCCTGCTCCGGTCACCCCCGCCCGCCGGGTGCTGGTCGCCGGGCCCGCTGAGATCGTCGCGGTGGTCTCCCCGGAGATGCTGCGGCTGGCACTGCTCGGCAAGGTGGTCACCACCGGGGACGACGTCTCCCTGCTGCCCCAGGACGTGCTGCCGGACGCGTCGACCCGCACGCTGGTCGAGGCGGCCCGGCGCAGCCTCTCCACCCGGGTCGGCTACGCGTGGACCAGCACCCTGCTGCGGGTGCTTGCCGCCGAGCCGGACCCGGGCGCGCTCGTCACCATGGACACCCTGGTGGCCTGGGAGCACGGCCCGGCCACCCACGGCGGCACCGCCGCGGGTGGCGTCCGGGTGGCAGACGGCCGGATCGCGGGCGGTGCCGGCGGCAGTCTTGTCCGGGCCGTGAAGCGGGGTGGGGAGGCCCTGCGGGCCGGCGTGGGACCTGACCCGGAGACTGTCCGGGCCGACGAGGCGAGCGGGTCGGACGTGCCGTCGGTGGACGAGCTGCCGGGCCTGCGCGCCCAGGCCGAGGAGCTGACCGAGCTGCTCGACCTCGGCTTCCACCACCGGGAGGTACTCGGCCGGCTGGGCACCACAGTGGCGCTGGGGGTGCTGGTGAGCGGACCCGCCGGCTCGGGCAAGGCGGCACTGGTCCGGGCGGTGGCCGCCCAGGTCGGTGCCCGGGTGCATCAGCTCTGGGCACCGGAGGTGGCGGCGCTGACGAACGACTCGGCCGCGACCCGACTCCGGACGGTGACGGCCGAGACGCTTGCCGACGGGCCGGCCGTGCTGCTGGTCACCGACGTGGAGGCGCTGGCCCCGGCGGAGGCTCCCGGACCGGTGGCGACAGTGTTCCGGCAGTGCGTGGCACAGCTCGTACGGGCCGGAGCGGCGGTGGTCGGCACCAGCAGCCGCCCGGAGGCGGTCGACCCGGCCCTCCGCGCCCCGGACCTGCTCTCGCTGCGGATCGACGTGCCGCTGCCCGACGCCAGCCTGCGCCGGGAGCAGTTGACCGTGCTGACCCGCCCGGTGCCGCTCGCCGAGGACGTACGGCTGGACGAGGTCGCCGCGCGTACCCCCGGTTTCGTCGCCGCCGACCTGGCCGCGCTGGTCCGCGAGGCCGGCGTACGCGCGGCCCTGCGGCAGAAGTCGGCGCAGACGCCCACGGTGCTGATGGCGGACTTCACCGCCGCCCTGGAGGTGGTGCGGCCGACCACCATGGCCGCCGCCACCCTCGAACTGGCCCGGGTGACCCTCGACGACGTCGGTGACCTGGTGGAGGTCAAGCAGACACTCACCGAGTCGGTGCTGTGGCCACTCACCTACCCGGACACCTTCGCCCGGCTCGGGGTGCACCCACCACGCGGGGTGCTGCTCTACGGTCCGCCGGGCTGCGGCAAGACCTACCTGGTGACCGCGCTGGCCGGGACCGGCCGGGCGAACGTGCTGTCGGTCAAGGGCGCGGAGCTGCTGTCCAAGTGGGTAGGCGAGAGCGAACGGGCGGTGCGGGAACTGTTCCGTCGGGCCCGGGAGGCCGCCCCCACGCTTGTCTTCCTCGACGAGGTCGACGCCCTCGCCCCGGTACGCGGCCAGGCCACCGACGGCGGCACCACCGACCGGGTGGTCGCCTCGCTGCTGACCGAGCTGGACGGGGTGGAGGCGCTGCGCAACGTCGTGGTGGTCGGCGCGACAAACCGTCCCGACCTGGTCGATCCGGCGCTGCTGCGCCCGGGGCGGCTGGAACGGCTGGTCTACGTGCCGCCACCGGACGCCGAGGCCCGCACGGAGATCCTGCGGGCCGCCGCCCGCACCGTGCCGCTCGCCGAGGGTGTCGACCTTCCCGCCCTGGGGGCTGAGTTGGACGGGTTCTCGGCCGCCGACTGCGCGGCGCTGGTCCGGGAGGCCGCGCTGGCCGCGATGCGTGAGTCGCTCACCGCCTCCACGGTCACCGCCGAGCACGTCGCCACGGCCCGGTCGCGGATCCGCCCGTCCCTGGACCCGGCCCAGGTCGCCTGGCTCGCCGCGTACGCCGAGCAGCGCGGCTGAGCAGGTCGGTCAACAGGGGGCCGTGTCGTCAAGCGAGATCTCGGCGTACACCCGGTCGTCGGCCTCGCGCAGCTTCGCGCCGCACCTTCCGAGGACGGAGAGCGCACCGCGATTCTGCGGTGTGGTGTCCGCTACCACTGTCCGCATGCCCGCCGCTGCCGCCAGATGCAACAGCTCGCGCAGCGCTGCCGCGCCGATCCCCTGCCCACGAGCCGACCGGCCGAGCCACATGCCCACCTCGGCGACGCCGGGCTCGTCCCGTCGGCTCATCCGGATCATGCCGACCACCTCACCGCCCGCCACGATCGCGTACATCGCGCTGCGGGCGGACCCACCGAGCCCGCCGAAGCTGGCCCGGTGGAACTCCCGGAACGCCTCCCGCCGCGCGTGCGACCAACCGGCCGGCGCCTCCACCGGCGGCATCACGTCGGCCGGCTCCGCCTCGGCCACCGCCACGGAGAGCAACGGTTCGAGATTCTGCTCGTCCACCGGCTCCAACCGGACCGCACCAGTCACGTGCCGCAGTCTTCCGCGCCTGACGCCGCACGTCCACCCGGTTGGAAACGACAGGCCCCTCCGGTGGAACGGACCGACCGGTCGGGTCGATCCGCCTCCCGGGTCACGCTCCGCGATCGTCCGGCCGGTCGAACTCGCAGTAGACGACGGAGGCGTCATCGGCCGCCTTGTGCCGGCGTCGCCGCTCGGGGTGGTCCCGTTCGGCGACGCGTACCCGGTCGATGAGTGCGTCCGGACCCTCCGTGGCCACCACGTCCAACAGGCCGGACCAGCCGAGCAGGCCGAACTCCTCGACCGCGGCGGAGGCACCGTCGGAGAGCAGTACGGCGCGACGCAACGCCGCCGGCCCGTGCCGAGGCACCGTTCCGACCACCGCGTGGTAGGCCGCGTCGGGATCGGCGGCGGCGACCCAGTAACCGTGGGTACGGTTCATCCGCTCCCGCTGCACCGTGACGGCGCGCCGGAACCGGGTGGCCCGGTCGGTCGACCCGGGCAGCAGGTCGGCGGTCTCACGCAGGTCCGCCGCCGAAGCGGCCAGCCGGTCGTCGATCACCACGTCGACGCGCCCACCGGTGTCGAGCACCAGCGGGCTGTCACAGAGCACCAGATAGTCGACCTGGTCACCGCCGTCGCGGAGTAGACACACGGTGCTCGACGGGGTTCCGGGATGGTCGAGGTCGCACTGCTCGCCGTGGTCGGAACGGACCGCGAGGATCGCCGCGGCCAGGTTGCTCACAAGCGTCGCGGCCGGTCGGGCGGCCTCCGCCAGGCCGAGTCGGGCGGCCAGGTGCTGGACGTACCACTGCGGCCCGTGTACGCAGCCGGTGTCGAAACCCTCCGGCACGGTGGCGCCGTCCAGCACCCCGACCAGCGACCCGAACCGGAACACCAGGTCCTCGTTGGCCGCCCGACCCGGTGGCGGGGCGGACGCGGACCGTACCCGCATGGTGGGTGCGGTCCCGACCGCCGCACCCCGCCGACGCTCGTCCGGGGCCGCTTCGGGCACACCGGTGTCCGGATGCGCCGTTCGTCCCGGCTGTCTGGGCCCCCCGCCGCTCATCGCCACCTCCCCGCGCCCCGGCCTACCCACCTCGGGCCGGAAGACACTCCTTGGCCAGGTCAGCGGCGTCGGTTGCGGGCCCGGGAGGCGCGCAGCCGCACCAGCCGGCCCACCAGCACCGGGTCGGCGGCCAGCGCCGCCGGATTGTCCAGCAGCGCGTTCAACAGTTGGTAGTAGCGGGTGGCCGAGAGCCCGAACCGGTCCCGGATGGCCTGCTCCTTGGCACCGGCGTGCCGCCACCACTGCCGTTCGAAGGCGAGCATCTCCCGTTCCCGCTCGTCCAGCCCGCCGGCCGGGGCCGCTTCCCCGCCGGCGTCGGCAGGTGGCTCCTCCGCGTCCGGCGACGTCAACTCGACCTCGGGGGCGGATCTCGGCGGTGGCACCGCGACGGCGTCCGGACCGGTAGGCGCTGCCGGGGTGGCGTCGGCGGGCTGCATCGTGCTCCTCATCCGGGGCGGCCGGCACGGCAACGCCAACCTGGCCCATCAGCCTAACGAGGGCCGTCACCTGCCGCATCCCGCCGGACGGCGGCACCAGCGCGGGGCAGGGCGGACCGCCCCGGCGAGGGACGGTCCGCCACCGGCCGGCTCAGGTGATGTCGCGCCGCCGCATCGTCCACAGCGCCGCGCCGAGGAAGAGGACGACCCCGACGGTGAACAGCACAGACGAGTGCTGCCAGGTGATGTCCAGGGTGGCCGGCTCACACTCACCTGTGTAGGTGGCGTTGCAGGCTTGCCAGTCCTGAAGCGTGACCTTCTTGGTCATCCAGGCGATGGCGTAGGTGGGCAGCAGCCACGCCTCGGCGAAGCGCACCTGCGCCATGGAGAGCAGGATGCCGAGCCCGACCTGGCCGACCACCATCACCGCGATCGCCCCGCCGAGCGCCATCGCGGTGTGCCGGCCGAGCGAGGCCAGGGCGAAGCCCACAGTCGCCGCGACAAGTGCCAGCACGATGCCGCGCAACCCGCCGATGAGGAACGACTGCCAGGTCCCGGAGGTCATCCCCTCGGTGGTGCCGCGCAGGTTGGCGACCAGCCACATGCTGCCGAACCAGGCCGCCGTGGCGGGCAGCGCCAGCGCGAGCAGCCCGGTCAGCAGCGCGCCCAGCTTGGTCAGCAGGACGGTCAGCCGCTTCGGCCGCCAGAGCAGCAGGTTCATCATCCCGCCGGTGCTCCACTCGGCACCCACGAACGAGGCACCGACCACGAACCCGACCATGGCCAGGATCCCGGCGAGCGGGATCAGCAACTCGCCGAAGCTCTTCCGGAAGTCGAAGGTCGAGGGCAGGAACCACTGCTCCTCGATCGACTCCCGGGGCGGCGGCGTGATCTCGGCGCAGTCGGCCGGGTAGTAGTCGACGCTCTCACCTGCCGCCTTCGCCCGCTCGCAGTTCGCGCGTTCCTGCTCGGCCCAGCGCACCTGCTCCTGGTGCTGCTGGTCGGCGGCCCGCCGTGCCTCGGCGAACTGGTCCGGGCCGATCTTCTGGTTGCTGAAGAACATGCCGGCCACCACCAGGACCAGCACCAGCAGGCCACCGGCGGTCATCCAGCGGGCGAAGCGACGCTTGGCCAACCGGCGTAGTTCGGTACGGAAGAGACTCACGCGCCCCAACCTCCTGCGGCGGGCGCGGACGGCGCCGTCCCGTCGATTCGTACGGACTGGTCGACCTGCCGGTGCTGGCCGGGTACCGGCGCGGTGGCGGTCAGTTCGAGGAAGACGCTCTCCAGGTCGACAGCGATCGGCGCGAGTTCGCTGACGTAGAGGCCCTGCTCGGCCAGGAGTCGGGTGACCGTGGCCGGCTTGTCCACCCCGGCGAGCATCAGGTGGTCGTCGTTCGTGGTGACGCGTACCCCGGCCCGGGTCAGTGCCGTGGCGGCGACCGGAAGGTCGGTGACCGCCTCCAGCCGCACCCGGACCCCGCCGGAGGAGTGCTGCGCCAGCACCTCGTCGACGGGGCCGAAGGCGACCCGCCGGCCCAGCGAGATGATGGTGACCGAGTCGCAGATCAGCTGGATCTCGCCGAGGATGTGGCTGGAGAGCACCACTGTCATGCCGGCCTCGGAGAGGTTGCGCATCAGCGTCCGCATCTCCCGGATGCCGCCCGGGTCGAGACCGTTTGCCGGCTCGTCCAGGATCAGCAGCCGCGGGTTCTTCAGCAGCGCGGAGGCGACCGCGAGCCGCTGTTTCATGCCGAGCGAGTACGTCTTGACCCGCTCACCGGCCCGGTCGCGCAGACCGACAAGTTCCAGCACCTCGTCGACCCGCTGCTGGGGCAGGTCACCGGCGCCGGCCAGCAGCGACAGCGTGTCCCACGCGGTGAAGTGCGGGAAGAACTGCGGGCTCTCCACGATCGCGCCGACCTGCGGGGCGACCTGGTCCAGCGTCCCGGGCACCTCGTGCCCGAGGATCGCCATCCGGCCGCCGTCCGGCCGGATCAGGCCGAGCAGCGTACGCAGCGTGGTGGTCTTGCCCGACCCGTTGGGGCCGAGGAAGCCGTGCACCTGGCCCGCCTCGACCCGCATGTCGAAGCCGTCCAGGGCGTTGCGGGTGCCACGGCGTCGGCTTCGGTACGTCTTTCGTAGACCTTCGATCTCCAGGACAGCTGGCAAGCTGCACCTCCCCCGTTGGTGTGTGGGCGACGACGACACCATACGCGGTATGCAGCCGCAGGCAATACCCGGTATGCAGCGCCACGCCGGAATGGAAGATTTCGATACGGTGAGCGTCGGCGACGCGACGCCGCGTCAGCCCTCAGGCGCAGATGACGTGGACGCCTGCGGCGCGGAAGGCGTCGACCACCTCGGGTGCCGCGCCGGAGTCGGTGACAAGCGTCTCGACCCGGTCGACAGGGCAGATCCGGGCGAAGGCGTGACCGCCCAGCTTGGACGAATCCGCGATGATCACCACCCGCTTCGCCCGCGCCACCATGAGGTTGTTCATCGCCGCCTCGCCCTCGTGATGGGCTGCGGCGCCGAGCAGCGGATCGATGGCGTCCACCCCGAGCAACGCCACGTCCAGGGTGACCTCACGCAGCAGCGCCCCGCCCAGCGGACCGACCAGCTCGAACGATTTCGGCCGGACCACGCCGCCGGCCACCACCACCTTCATCCGGGACCGGACGAGCAACTCGTTCGCGATGTTCAGCGCGTTCGTGACCACCGTCAACTGCGCGCCCTCGGCGTTGGTGTTGAGATCCGGGCGTACCGCGAGCGCCCGGGCCACCTCGGTGCTCGTGGTGCCGCCGTTGAGGCCGACCACCGTGCCCGGGGAGACGAGCGCCGCCGCGGCCGCGCCGATGCGCTGCTTCTCCGCCGAGTGCTTTGCCGTCTTGTAGCGCAGCGGCAGGTCGTACGAGACCCCGTTGGCGACCGCGCCACCCCGGGTACGGGTGATCATCTGCTGCTGCGCGAGTTGGTCGAAGTCCCGCCGGATGGTCGCCTGGGAGACGTCCAGCCGATCGGCGGCTTCCTCGACGGTGACCCGGCCCGAGTCGGTGAGCATTTCGAGCAGGGCGTTCCATCTCGCGTAGCGGTCCACCCCGGGCCTCCATGTCTGCACGATCTGTGCTTGGTTGCGTGCACACTAGTGCTCGAAACTAGGAAGTGGCAAAAACCAGGTCTGCTCGATCGCTCCTGCGGTTGCCATTTCCGGTGAGTTTCACGCAGAATGGCGCGCGAAAGACGGGATTAACGAGCCGTAATGAGCAAGGCTCCGCCTCCGAGGAGTTCCCATGGCGTACGTCCACGCGGAGATCGCGAGCCAGCCGGACTGCTGGCGACAGGCGAGCGAGCTGGCTCCGGCGATGCTCGACCGCCTCCCCGGCCCCGGTGAGCGGGTCGCCGTCGTCGGCTGCGGCACGTCGTGGTTCATGGCCATGGCGTACGCGGCCCGCCGGGAGGCCGCCGGCCAGGGCGAGACCGATGCCTTCCAGGCCAGCGAGTTTCCCGCCGGCCGCCGCTACGACCGGCTGTTGGCGATCACCCGCTCCGGCACCACCACCGAGGTACTGGACCTGCTCGCCGGGCTGCGTGGCCGCGTCCCGACCACGGTGCTGGTCGGCGACCCCGCGTCACCCGTGGTGGAGACCGCGGACGCCGCCGTCACCATGCCGTTCGCCGACGAACGCTCAGTGGTGCAGACCCGCTTCGCCACCACCGCACTGGCGCTGCTCCGCGCCCACCTCGGCGACAACATGACAGCCCTGGTCGCCGACGCGGAGGTGGCCGTCCGGGCCCCGCTGCCGATCGATCCGAGCCTGATCGAACAGGTCACCTTCCTCGGTCGCGGCTGGACGGTCGGGCTGGCCCAGGAGGCCGCGCTGAAGTGCCGCGAGACCGCCACCTTCTGGGCCGAGGCGTACCCCGCGATGGACTACCGGCACGGCCCCATCTCGGTGGCCGCCCCGGGCCGGCTGGTCTGGGCCTTCGGCGAGCTGCCCGACGGGCTGCCCGAGGACGTCGCCGCCACCGGCGCGTCCTTCGCCCACAGCCGCACCCACGGCTACCGGACGGTGCTCGGCCGGTGGGCGGCCGGGCGTACCCCCGTCGACCCGATGGCCGACCTGATCCTGGCCCAACGCTTCGCCGTCGCCCTCGCCACCAGCCGTGGCCTCGACCCCGACGCGCCCCGGCACCTGAGCCGCTCCGTGGTGCTCACGTGATCTCCTCGCCACAGGTGCGGCGGCCAGGAACGTCTGCGGCGTCGCGGCGAGGTCCAGGTGGGGTTCCGGTCGCGTCGAGGTGTCAGGTGACGCGGTGGCGGTGAACGGCGGAGAGGTCGCCGTCGCGCTGGACGTGGGCGGCACCGGGATGAAGTGCGCCCTGGTCGGGGCGGACGGTGCGGTGCGGCATGCCGAACGACACCCCACCGACGCCGAGCGCGGTCCCGACGCCGTGGTCGAGACGATCCTGACGGTGGCCGAAGGGCTGGCCGGCAAGGCGCGGGCGGACGGGCTCACCCCGACGGCGCTCGGCATCGTGGTGCCGGGCGTCGTGGACGAGGCGCACGGCGTGGCGGTCTGGTCGGCGAACGTCGGCTTCCGGGACGTACCCCTGCGCGACCTGGCGTCGGCTCGGCTCGGCCTGCCCACGGCGCTCGGCCACGACGTGCGCGCCGGTGGCCTCGCCGAAGCGCGGCTGGGCGCCGGTCGCGACGCCGGGCACGTGCTCTTCGTGGCGATCGGTACCGGCATCGCCGCCGCGCACGTGGTGGCCGGCTCGGCCGCCACCGGTGCGCACGGCGCGGCCGGGGAACTCGGTCACATCCTGGTCCGCCCGGACGGGCCGGTCTGCGGTTGCGGACGGCGGGGCTGCCTGGAGGCCGTCGCCTCCGCCTCATCCGTCGCCCGCCGCTACGCCGAACTCATCGGCACGACATCGGACGGTGGGTCCGCCGCCGACGCCGGCCCGGAACGGACCATGGTGACTGCCGCCGAGGTGGCCGCGCGGGCGGCGGGCGGCGAGGAGTTGGCCACCCGGGTCTGGCGAGAGGCGGTCGAGGCACTTGCCGACGGGCTCGCCACCGGCCAGGCCCTGTACGACGTGGAGACGATCGTCCTGGGCGGTGGCCTCGCCCAGGCCGGCGCCGGTCTGTTCGACCCGCTGCGTGCCGCGCTGCGGGACCGGCTGACCTTCCACCGGGAGCCGCGACTGGTCCCGGCCGTCCTCGGCGACGAGGCGGGCTGCCTCGGTGCCGCCCTACTCGCCCTCGACAAGTTGGAGACGCCATGACCCTACGGGTGAACGGCAAGGTGGTGACGCCCGGCGGGGTGATCTCGCAGGGTTGCGTCGAGGTCCGAGGTGACCGGATCAGTGCGGTCGCCGAGTACCCGTCGGTGCGCGACGGGCACTGGATCGTGCCCGGCTTCGTCGACATCCACAGCCACGGCGGTGGCGGGCACACCTTCACCACCGGTGACGCCGGGCAGGCGCGGGCCGCCGCCGCGTTCCACCTGAGGCACGGCACCACAAGCCTGCTGGCCAGCCTGGTCAGCTCGCCGTTCGAGCTGATGCGCTCGGCCACCGCCGCGTTCGCGCCGCTGGTCCGCGACGGCGTGCTGGCCGGCATCCACTACGAGGGGCCGTATCTCTCCGCCGCCCGATGCGGCGCGCAGAATCCGGAGTTCCTGCGGGACCCGTCCACCGACGAGCTGACCGAACTGATCAAGATCGGCGACGGGGCGGTCCGGATGGTCACCCTCGCCCCCGAGCGGGCCGGCGCGCTGGAGGCCGTGGAACTGCTCACCCGGCACGGGGTGGTCGCCGCGGTGGGGCACACCGACGGCACGTACGAGCAGACCCGCGCCGCCGTGGCGGCGGGCGCGAGCGTCGGCACCCACCTGTTCAACGGGATGCGCCCGGTGCACCACCGGGAGCCCGGCCCCGTGGTGGCGCTGCTCACCGCACCGAACGTGATCTGCGAGTTGGTCGCCGACGGAGTGCACCTGCACGAGGGGACACTGACCTTCGCCACCTCGAACGCCGGGCCGGAACGGTGTGCCCTCATCACCGACGCGATGGCGGCCGCCGGCATGCCGGACGGCGAGTACGAGTTGGGTGGCCAGGCGGTGACAGTTACTGACGGAGTGGCCCGCCTCTCCCGCGACGGGGCGATCGCGGGTAGCACGTTGACCATGGACGCGGCGCTGCGCAGGACGGTCGCCGCCGGGGTCTCGGTCCCCGACGCGGTACGCATGGCGTCCACCACGCCGGCCCTAGCCGTCGGCCTCGGCGACCAGGTGGGCACCCTCCAGGTCGGGCTCCGCGCCGACCTGGTGGTGCTCGACGACGACCTGGAGATCGTCCGGGTGATGCGGGCCGGCACCTGGGTCGAGTGAGCCGGCAGCAGGTCAGCCCGCCGAGATCTCCACGCCGAGGACCGCCTGTTCGTCGGGGCGGTGCACGAGCACGTCCGACAGGAACGACTGCACCGCGTGGCGCATCCCGACGTCCCGACCGGCCTGCTCGGAGAGCAGCCACTTGTGCTCGATGATCTGGGCGAACAGCTCCTGTGGCTCCAGCTTCCGCCGCAGATGCGTGGGTACCGCCCGGACAACCGGCTCGAAGACCTCGGTCAGCCAGCGGTGCGCGGCCTGCTGTTCGTCGGTCAGGTCGCTCTCCGCCCGGTACGCGTCGAGGTCGTTGAGCAGCTTGCGGGCCTGGTTCTCCTCGGCGTCCAGCCCGGTCAGGCGGAGCAGCCGCCGGTGGTGGTACCCGGCGTCGACCACCTTCGGCCGGATCAGGTACCGGCCGTTGTCGATCGTCGACATGGCCACCTCCGCCACGTCGAAGCCCATCTCGTTGAGCCGACGGATGCGCCCCTCGATGTCGCGCCGGGCCTCCCGCTCGACCTGCTGCTCGTAGGTGATCTCGTGCCAGAGCCGCTCGTAGCGCTGCACCACCTCTTCGCAGACGACCTCGGGATCGATCGAGTCGTGCAGCAGGCCGGCCGCCTGAAGGTCGAGCGCCTCACCGAAGATGTTCACCCGGGCGATCTCAAGGTCCTCGCCACGCTGGCCGTTGGAGAGCACGCTGCGCAACGCGCCGGTCTCGGCGTCGACAAGGTACGCGGCGAAGGCTCCCGCGTCCCGGCGGAACAGCGTGTTCGACAGCGAGCAGTCGCCCCAGAAGAAGCCGGTCAGGTGCATCCGGACCAGCAGCGCGGCGAGCGCGTCGAGCAGCCGTCCCATCGTCCCCGGCCGCAGCGTGTGCGAGAACAGCGCCCGGTAGGGCAGGGAGAACTGGAGGTGACGGGTGATGAGTACGGGGTCCAGCGGCTCACCGGCGTCGGATTCCCGGTCGGCGACGATCGCCACCGCCTTCACCGACGGGAAGTCGATCCGTTCCAGGGCGCGCAGCAGGTCGTACTCCCGCTCGGCCACCCGCTCGCCGGTCTCCTTCACCGCGTAGACGTGCCCGCCCAACTGCACGAAACGCACCACGTGCCGGGAGATGCCCTGCGGCAGCGCGACCAGGTGTTCAGCCGGCCACTGCTCCAGCGGTGTCGACCAGGGAAGGTCGAGCAACGCCGGGTCGACGAGGGCCGAGGTGATCCGCACGGCGTCAAGTTTGACGTTTCCTCCGCCGGAACGCCTCCCTACGTGGCTCGGCCCACAGTCGCCGGCCACCGGACGCACCGCGCGGGCCGGTAGCGTGATCGGGGTGCGGGAGACGACATCGGTACGCCGGAGAGTCCGCCTGGCGCCGGTACGCCCGGCCGGCTGGTGGTTCGACGCCGTACTGCTGGCCGGGTTCGTGGCGCTCACCGCCACGCTGGCCCGGGGTCACCTGCTCGGTCTCGACCTCGCCGTCAGCGAGTGGGCCTTCACCCACGACCCGGCCCCGCTGTACTGGACCGCCCGGGTGTTCAACCTGCTCGGTCAGGGCGGCGGGCTGCTGCTGCCGCTCTCCGGTGCACTGGCGGTGGCGGTGGCCTGGCGCCGTCGGACGATCCGGCCGTTCCTGCTGGTCGCGGGCGCCCTCCTGGTCACCATGGTGACAATCGGCCCACTCAAGCTCTGGACGGATCGAGCGGCACCCACCGCCTCGGTCAGGGAGCCGTTCCTGGCTCCGGAGGAGGCCGTGCAGATCTTCAACCACCTGCCGGCCGGCGCCTACTCGATGTCGTACCCGTCGGGGCACGTGGCCAACGCGATCGTCTGGTACGGGGTGATCGCCCTGCTGCTGGTCTCGCTCACCGTCGGCCGGCTGCCCACCGGGCTGTACCGGCTGGTTCGTTACGCGCCACCGGCGATCCTGCTGGTCACCACCACCTACCTCAACTTCCACTGGCTCACCGACGGGCTGGCCGCCCTGCTGCTGGGGCTGCTGCTGGACCGGCTGCTGCACCGGGTGCCCTGGGACGACCTGCCGCTGCCCGGTCGCCTCCGGCAGTGGGACGGGCCGTTCATCAGGCACCGCTAGGGTGCCGCTGTGGAGCAGCTAGCACGCCGGCTGGGCGTACCGGACGCCGTCGTCATCGGGCTCGGGTCGATGCTCGGCGCGGGCATCTTCGTGGTCTTCGCCCCGGCCGCCGCGGCGGCGGGCGGCACCGGGCTGCTTGTCGCCCTGGCCCTGGCCGGGTTCATCGCGTTCTGCAACGCGACAAGTTCCGCCCGGCTGGCCGCCCGCTATCCCGAGTCCGGCGGCACCTACGTCTACGGCCGGGAGCGGCTGAACCCGTTCGCCGGGTTCCTCGCCGGCTGGGGCTTCGTGATCGGCAAGACGGCCAGTTGCGCGGCGATGGCGCTGACCATCGGCGCGTACCTCTGGCCGGGGCAGGCCCGGCTCGTCGCGGTGCTGGCGGTCGTCGCGGTGACCGCGGTGAACCTGCGCGGTATCGGCAAGACCGCCGCCGCCAC
The DNA here is from genome assembly GCF_002754655.1 of Verrucosispora sp. CNZ293. Classification (NCBI taxonomy): domain Bacteria; kingdom Bacillati; phylum Actinomycetota; class Actinomycetes; order Micromonosporales; family Micromonosporaceae; genus Micromonospora; species Verrucosispora sp. CNZ293. The sequence continues at coordinate 5,330,235 of NZ_PEFR01000001.1, read as the reverse complement.
CCGGATCCTGGTGCTGCTGGTGCTCGCCGTGCTCGCACTCGTCGCCGTGGCGGGCGCGACGAGCGTCTCGATCGACCGGATCGACCAGCCCGGCGGCTCGGCCCGAGGCGTGCTGACCGCTGCCGGGTTGCTCTTCTTCGCCTTCGCCGGGTACGCCCGGATCGCCACCCTCGGCGAGGAGGTGCGCGATCCACAGCGCACCATCCCCCGGGCGGTGCCGTTGGCGCTCGGTCTGGTGCTGGTGATCTACCTGATCCTCGGGGTGGTGGCCGTCGGGGTGCTCGGCGCGGACCGGCTGGCCGCCTCCGCCGCACCGCTGGCCGACGTGGTGGGCGCGGCCGGGCTGCCCGGCCTGGAGTGGGTGGTGCGGGCCGGCGCGACGATCGCGGTGACCGGGGTGCTGCTCTCCCTGCTGGCCGGGGTGGGTCGCACCACGCTGGCGATGGCCCGCCGCCGGGACCTGCCCGCCGGGCTGGCCGCCGTGCATCCCGTGCACCAGGTGCCGCACCGGGCCGAGCTGGCGGTGGCGGCCGTGGTGATCCTGGTCGTCGTGCTCGGCGACGTGCGGGGGGCGATCGGTTTCTCCGCCTGCACCGTGCTCGTCTACTACGCCATCACCAACGCCGCGGCGTTGACCCTGGGGCGGGAACCGGAACGGAAGCTGCCGGTGCAGGCACTCGCCGTGGCGGGGCTGCTCGGTTGCGTACTGCTCGCCGTCAACCTGCCGCTGGCCAGCGTGCTCGCCGGCTTCGGCGTGCTCGCCCTCGGCGCCGCCTGGTACGCCCTCCGGTCAGCCCGCCGCTGACAGGGTCACTCCGTCGCTTCGCGCGGTACCGGTGTGCCGGACGGCGGGGAAGGCTCCGGTGGCGCGACCTCGCGGAGCAACGCGTTCAGGCCGGCGCGGCGGGCCACCACCGTGAGCCGGTCACCCGCCACGATCACCATTCGTGGGTCCGGTGACCAGTCGAGGCGCTGGCCGGCGCGGGCGTGCGCGAGCAGGCGTACGCTGCCGGCCCGCCCGACAGTGGCGAGCGTCCGACCGTCCAGGTCCGAGCCGGCGGCCACCGGGACCTCGGTGACCAGAAGCGCGTGCCGGCCCACCGGGATGGTGGCGATCACCGCCCGGTCCAGCAGGGCGGCGGCGAACGACGGTGCGGCCAGGTAGGAGACGCTGCGTGAGGTCCCGATGCCGAAGGCCCGCTGCACGCGTTCGGCGAAATCGCCGTCGAAGAGCCGCAGCACCACCCGAAGCTGGTCGTCGAGGGCCCGGGCGTTGAGCGCCGCCCGCAGGTTGGCCCCGTCGTCGGTGGAGACCACCACAAGCGCCTGGCAGGTCGCCACCGAGGCGGCCCGCAGCGTCTCCTCCTGCGCCGCGTCGCCCACCACGAGCGGTACGCCGAGCCGCCGGGCCAGCCCGCCGCCACGCGCGTCCGCGCTCTTGTCGATCGCCACCACCTCGACGCCGAAGTCGTTGAGCTGGGCCATCACCCGGGTACCGATGTTGCCCAGCCCGACCACCACGACGTGCCCCGAGCGCTCGGGCAGGATCCGCCCGGTGTGCATGGCCAGCCGGGCCCGGACCACCCCGTCGACCACCACCGCCGTGATCAGCGGAATCAGCGCCAGCCCGGCGAGGTTGAGCACCACCTGCATGACCTGCTCGGCGGCCGACTTGCCGGTGTCCGGATCCTGCCCGGTCAGGGTGGTGACCAGGGTCAGGTAGAGCGCGTCGCCCCAGCCGACGTGCGCCGCGCTGGCGTACAGCCCACCCAGGGCGGCCACCATGGCGAGCAGCACGAGCACCGCGATCCCGATCTTCCGGGTGGCGAAGCTGCGGATCGCGCGGAGCACCATCGCCACCGGCCGACGCCGTCGCCGCGCCCGGACCAGCCGCCGCGCCGCCAGCTCGGTGCCGGCCGGCCGGCCGACGGCCTCGGCGAGCACCACGTCGGCATCCTGGTCGTCGGCGGGCAGCACCAGATCCTGCTGGTTGTCGCGGGTGTCGGCCACCCCGCAGACGATCTCGCTCGGGCGTACGTCGTCGCGGCGGGCCACGTAGAGGGTGCGCCCGCCGTGCCGGAAGTGCGTGGGCGCGACCTCGCCGAGCGCGGCGGCCACGAAGGCCGGTGCGGCCATCGAGGCGTCCGAGAGCACCGCCGAGTCGGGAAAGATCTGCCGTACGCCGTTGGCCAGGCCGGTGTTGAACATCCGCACCACCAGGCGCAGTCGGGGCTCCACCTCCTGTGCGCAGAGCGCGGCGTGCATGTTGCCCACGTCGTCCTGATGCAGCAGGGCCAGCCCGGCGGCGTCGACGAGCCCCGCCCGCCGGAAGGTGACCTCGTCCAGCCGGTCGGCCCGGATCACCTCGATGCCCGGCAGGTCCCGGCCGTCCGGCCCGGGAGAACGCCGACGGTCCGGCACGATCAGGGTGATCCGTACCCGGCCGGCCTGTGTCTCTCCGGCGAGCATCGTCCGGACCACCCAGTAGGCGAGCGGATCCTGCCCGCAGATCACGTAGTGTGCCCGGGACTCCCCGTTGACCCGCAACCGGCGGCCGGCCCGCAGGGCCCGATCCAGCAGCGGCTCCGCCATGCCCCGCATGGTAGTCAGCCGGTCGCAGCCCGCGCAGCCCGTCATGATCGTGGCTGCCGCGCCACGGCATGTCCGGGCCGACGACGGGTAGGGCAGCGGCATGCAGACCTTCCTGCCGTACCCGGACTTTCTGGCCAGCGCCCGGACGCTGGACCAGCGACGGCTCGGCAAACAGCGGGTGGAGGCGATCCAGGTGCTGCGCGGGTTGACCCGCCCCACCTACGGCTGGCGCAACCACCCGGCGGTGAAGATGTGGGCCGGGTACGAGGAGGCCCTGACCCGGTACGGGCTGGACGTCTGTGCGGTCTGGTGCGCGGCCGGCCGGGCCGACACCTGCGCCACCACGCTGGCCGTCGACCTGGCCGCCGCCTGCGGCGTCGAGCAGGTCCGCACCCAGCAGGAACTCGCCGTCGGCGGGGAGCTGCCGCCGTGGCTCGGCCGGACCGAGGTGCATCTGAGCCACCGTTCGTCGCTGCTCCGCAAGGATCCGGCGCACTACCGCCCGCTGTTCGGCGACGACGTCCCCGACGACCTGGACTACGTCTGGCCCGCCTCCGACCGCCCCCGCCGTTGCCTCCCATGAACGGGAGAGCACACTGATCGGGGAGGTTCCCCATGACCCTGTCGCAGTTGGCCGGACGGCTCATCGGCGTACGTCGGCACCTGGTCGACCCCGGCGGGGGTGGCGCTCCCCGGGTGCCGCGCCCGGTCACCGCGGTGGTCGTCGGCGGCGGCATCGCCGGCATGTCAGCGGCGGTGGTGCTCGCCGAACGCGGCGTCGAGGTGACAGTGCTGGAGGCCGCACCGACCCTGGGCGGCCGGCTCGGTGCCTGGCCGGAAACCCTCGCCGACGGCACCTGCCAGGTCAACGAGCACGGCTTCCACGCCTTCTTCCGGCAGTACTACAACTGGCGGAACATCCTGCGCCGGATCGACCCGGCACTGCGTTTCCTGCGGCCGGTCCCCGGCTATCCGGTGCTCAGCGCCGAGTGGCCGACCGAGGAGTTCGGGCGGCTGCCGCCCGCGCCGCCGGCGAACCTGCTCACCCTGCTCGCCCGCAGCCCCAGCCTGCGCCTGCGGGATCTGCGCGGAATGGACCGGGACGCGGCCCTGCCACTGCTGACGTACGACCCGGTACGCACCTACGCCGAGTTCGACCACACCACCGCCGACGAGTTGCTCGACTCGCTGCGCCTGCCCGACCGGGCCCGGGCGATGCTCTTCGAGGTCTTCTCCCACTCGTTCTTCAACCACGAGGCGGACATGTCGGCCGCCGAGATGATCGCGCAGTTCCACTTCTACCTGCTCGGCAACCCGGAGGGACTGGCCTTCGACTGTCCCGACGAGGACTACGCCACGGCGATCTGGGGGCCGCTGGCCCGGCACGTCGAGGGCCACGGCGGCCGGATCCGCACCGGCGAGCCGGTGACCGGCCTGCACCGCGACGCCGACGGCTGGCAGGTGTGCAGCACCGAGGGCACGTACCAAGCCGGACATGTGGTGCTCGCCGTCGACCCGCCTGCCCTCGCCGCCCTGGTCGCGGCGTCACCGTCGCTTGCCGAGCAGGCCCCGGCAGTGGTGGCGGCGATGCCCGCGTACGGTCGGCCCGGCCCGCCGTACGCGGTCGCCCGCTACTGGTGCGACGGCGACGTCGCCCCCGAACGGGCGATCTTCAGTGGAGTGTCCCGACAGGCCACCCTGGACTCGGTGACGCTCTACCACCGGCTGGAACGCGAGTCCCGCGAGTGGGCCGAACGCACCGGCGGCTCGGTGATCGAGCTGCACGCGTACGCCTGCGAACCGGACGTGCCCGCCGCCGACCTGGCCGAACGGATGCGGGCCGAACTTGCCGTGCTCTGGCCGGAGACGACCCGGCTGCGGGTACGGGAGGTGCGCGCCCGGGTCGAGGCGAAGGCGCCGGCCTTCGCGCCGGGTGGCCACACCGGACGGCCAGGTGTCCGCACCGACGCCATAGGTCTCTATCTGGCCGGCGACGGCATCGGCACCGAATTCCCCAGCGCGCTCATGGAACGCGCGGCGGCCACAGGTGTCCTCGCGGCGAACCACATCCTGCGTGCCGAGGGCGGTGCGGCCGAGCCGCTGCACTCGATCCGGCCGCGTGGTCTGCTCGCCCGGCGCTGACCTCCAGGTCCCGGCCCGGCCGTCGCTCGCTGCCGGCGCGGCCATCGAAATGCGTTGCCGCCTCACCTCGACCGCACCTACCGTGATCGCGCAAGGTCAACAGCCGTTCCGGGAGTCCGTCATGTCGAGGTTCCACGTCACCACCGCCAGGTCGGCGGTGTGGCCGGGCTCGCGGATGCTCGGCGGTTGGCGCACCGAACGCCCCCAGGGTGGCCGCCAAGGCTGACGCGTACCGCCGCACGCCGAGCCGTCCACCCGCACCCGGGACCGGGCGGCTCGTCGCCGTCCGCCCGTACGTCCGTCACCGTCCTGGAGGGAGACACCGGTGGACGCCGTCCTCGTCATCAACGCCGACCTCGGCCCGCTGCACCGGGTCACCGTCAAGCACGCGATCCGGATGCTCTGCCGCCGGGTCGCCGAGATCCACGAGGCGGTGCCGGACCGGGTCATCGGGGTCTTTCCGGTGCCCCGGGTGGTCCGGCTGGTGCGCTACGTGGTGACCCGCTGGCGGATGCGCGCCGGGCCGGCCTGGTCCCGGGCCGGGGTGTTACGTCGTGACGGCAGGTGCTGCGCGTACTGCGACGGGCCGGCCGACACCATCGACCACGTCCTGCCCCGCTCGCGCGGCGGCCGGAACACCTGGAAGAACACGACGGCCGCCTGCTACGCCTGCAACCAGCGCAAGGGGGACCGGACGCCGGCCGAGGCGGGCATGCCGCTGCGGCGCGTACCTGTCGTACCGAGCTGGGCGGCGCTGGCCGAGCGGTGACGGACCGGCCGGCGGGCACAGGGGGCGGCGTCGGGGAACATCTCCCCGGTGCCGCGCCCGCCGGCCCCGGTCCGCCGCTTCAGCGTCGGGCGGGCGGCGTCCACCCGAAGCGTGGTGCGCGACGCTCGTGGAAGGCCGCCACACCCTCCCGAGCCTCGCCACTGGCCCGCACCTGCCCGTGCCACCAGGCCATCCGACCCTCGTCCGGCCGACCGTCGACGATTTCCTTGGCGGCGGCGACACTGAGCTGCGAACGCTCGGCGATCACGCCGGTGAGCCCGTCGACCCGGGCGGCCAGGTCGGCACCGGGCAGCACCTCGTCGACCAGGCCCATCCGCAACGCCCGGTCGGCGTCCACCAACTCGCCGGTGAACAGCAGGTGCTTGGCCGCTGCCGGGCCGACCAGCCGGGACAGCCGGTGCGTGGTGGGCGCCGGGTAGACCAGCCCCAGCCGGGCCGGCGGTACGCCAAAACGCGCGTCGACCGCGGCTATCCGCAGGTCACAGGCGACCGCCAGCTGACAGCCGCCACCGACGCAGGCACCACGGACGGCGGCCACTGTCGGCTTGGCGAAGGTGGCCAGCCGCTCCTCCGCCACGACGGCGATGCTGCCGTCACCGGCCGCCAGCAGCTCGTCCAGATCACCAAGATCCGCACCCGCGCAGAAGGTGTCGTCGGCACCGGTCAGCACCACGACGCGTACCGCCGGGTCGACCTCCAGACCGTCGAGCAGCACCGGTAGCTGCCGCCACATGGCCGGAGTCATCGCGTTACGCCGGCCAGGATTGCGGATCACCACCGTGGCCACCGCACCCGCGACCTCGACCACCAGGCCCGCGTCAGCCATCGCCCACCGTCCCTCCGCCGCACCACTCCGTACGTCACCTGCGGCGACCTTAGCGACGTCGCCCGCCGCGCCCGCCCGGTGGGCCCGGTCCGGCGAGCCCCACCCGACGACCGCCGCTGTACGTCTGATCGCTGCCCGGCATTCACCTCGGGGCCGCTCACGCCCCCTAGCGTCACCGTGCGCGCACGTCGTAGTCGGCACGAGTGAGCAGGTGGTCATGCCATCCACACCCGAGGTCAGCGTGGTCATCCCCACCTTCGCCCGCCCGGCGTTGGTGACCCGCGCGGTCCGCAGCGTCCTCGCGCAGACCGTCACCGACATCGAGGTGATCGTCGTGGTCGACGGTCCCGACGAGGCGACCGGCAAGGCCCTCGCCGAGATCGGTGATCCCCGACTGCGCGTGGTGGAGCTGCCCGGCAAGGGTGGCGCGCCAAACGCCCGCAACACCGGCGTACGCGAGGCGCTCGCCCCCTGGACCGCCCTGCTCGACGACGACGACGAGTGGCTACCCACAAAGCTCGCCGTCCAGCTTGAGCTGGCCCGCAGCGCGACGGTGCGCAGCCCGATCATCGCCAGTCGGCTGGTCAACAAGACGCCCCGGGCGCAGTTCGTGATGCCCCGGCGGCTGCCGGAGCCGGGCGAGCCGATCTGCGAGTACCTCACCCTTCGGCGCGGGCTGTTCCACGGTGACGGGTTCATTCAGACCTCGACCATCATGGCGCCGACCGAGCTGCTGCGCCGGGTGCCGTTCACCGTCGGTCTGCGCCGGCAGCAGGAACTGGACTGGACCGTACGGGCGATCAGCCACCCCGATGTCGAGTTGCTCATCGCCGCCGAACCGCTCGTGCTCTGGCACCAGGACGAGGACCGGCCACGGATCAGCCTCAGCTCGCCGTGGGAGGCGCAGTTGGAGTGGCTGCGCGGCATCCGACCACTGATCACCCCACGGGCGTACGCGGCCATCACGATGAGCATCATCAGCTCGATGGCCGCGCCCACGCGCAGTTTCCGGGTCTTCCGGCTGCTGCTCGCCGAGGCCCGCCGGCACGGCCGGCCGGGCGTCGTCGACTACCTGACGTTCCTCCAGATCTGGCTGCTCCCACCGCAGCTACGGCACCGGGTCCGCGACCTGATCCTCGGCCGTGGCCGGCGAGGTGGCCAGGCCACCTCGGACGACCTGGTGGCCGTCGACGGGTCCCGGGCCGACGTCGCCTTCCCGGTCGGCACCCACGCCGAGGAGCGGGCCGGGACGGCGGAGATCGGGGCCGATGTCCGGCGATAGGGTCGCCGTGATCTGGCGCAGCTGCCTGTTACCCGGCTCGGAGACCTTCATCCGCAACCAGGGCGACGCGCTGCCCACCTGGCGCCCGCTCTATCTGGGTGCCGTCCGGGTGCCCTCACCGTTGTCCCGGGACAGTGACGTGGTGCTGTGCCCGGACACGCCGCGTGGCCGCCGCGAGTGGCTGCGGTTGCGGCTGACCGGCGGTTCGCCCAGGTTGCGTCGGCTGCTGGCCCGGCTACGGCCCGACGTGGTGCACGCCCACTTCGGCGGGGACGGCTGGTTGGTCAGCCGTACCGCCGTCGAGCTGGGCATCCCGCTTGTCGTCACCCTGCACGGTCTCGACGTCACCCGGCAGGCGGCGGCACCCGGACCACGCGGTGCCCGGCACCGACGGAACCTACGGACCGTGTTCGGCCGGGCCGCGCTGATCCTGGCCGTCTCCGGAGCGATCCGGGACCGGGCGGTGGAGCTGGGTGCGGATCCGGACAAGGTCCGCGTACATCACACCGGGGTGCCGGTGCCGCCGGAGCCGGCGACCGGGCCGAAGCGGTGGGACGTCGTCTTCGTGGGGCGTTTCGTCGAGAAGAAGGGGGTCGAGGATCTCGTCGAGGCGCTGGGCATGCTGTCGGAGCTGCGCCCCCGCGTGCTGCTCGTCGGCGCCGGGCCACTGCACGACCAGGTACGCCTCCGCGCGGCACAGTTGGGCGTGGACGCCACGTTCGCCGGTGCGCTGGCACCGCCCGAGGTGATGCGGCACATCGCCGAGGCCCGGATTCTCGCGGCACCGTCGCGTACCGCCTCGGACGGCGACACGGAGGGTCTGCCCACCACGATCCTGGAGTCGTTGAGTCTCGGCGTGCCGGTCGTGTCCACGTACCACAGTGGCATCCCGGAGGCGGTCACCCACGAGTCGAACGGCCTGCTCTGTGCGGAAGGCGACCGCCCGGCCCTGGCGGCCAACCTCCGCCGCCTGCTCACCGACGCCTCGCTGCGCGACCAACTCGGCAAGGCCGCCCGGCACCGCGCCGAAACCGACTTCGACCTGCACCACCAGACCCGCCGCCTCGAATCCCGCTACGACTCCCTCCTCCCCCCACCCTGACCGGGTCGGGTCAGTCGGTGGGGTGGAGGCGGCGGATGGCGGAACGGGCGGTGCGGCGGGCGGTGCGGGCACCGGCCAGCAGGAGACGGCCGGCCCGTGCGGTGGGGGTGCCGTGCAGCAGTGAGACGATCCGGCGCAGCCGTTTCAACTCGTCGTCACGCTCGGTCAACGTCCGTTCGTACCATCCGTGGAGCGCGCGCGACTCGGACAGCTCGCGGGCCAGCCGGTCCCGGTCCGCCAGCAGTTCCCGCCATCCGCCAGCAACCGCACCTGCCACGTGGTCGACCGATGCTCCCGGCTCCCGACCGGCCATCGTGGTCAGCATGGCGGCCAGCTCACCGGCCGGCCAGAGGTCGGCGAGTCCGGCGTCGACAAGCCGGGACGCCAGCCGCCGCAGCACCAGCATCGGCTCGGTGGGCTCGACCAGACCGTGCCAGGTGCCGGCCGGGGTGACGACCACGGCGTCCGCGGGCATCCCCGCCGCATCACCGGACTGCCAGCCGGTGAGCAGCGCCCGCACCGCCGGCAGGTCCCGCCGCATCGACGCGGCCACCACCAGATCCTCGACGGTACGCCCCGACGGAACGGCCTCGCCGTCGGCGAACCGCCACCCGCCCGCCGGATCCCGGCCCACCTCCCGGAGCCGGCCGTCCTGCATCAGTAGTGCCGCAGGCGCCGCCGCACCGGCCAGGTCGGCCTCAGAACGGGCGCGCGCGGCGGGCTGATCAGCCGGGGTGAGCAGATCCGGCAGGCGTTCGCCGAGCAACACCCAGGCGGGCGCGAGTTCGACGGCGATCCCGTTCCGGACAGCGGATCCGGCAAGCCGACCCGGGTCGACCAGCAGCGGTGCGGTCGGCACGGGGCCGTCGGGTCCGATGGCCGGGGCGCACGCCCCGCCCCCGCCGTCACTGTTGACGGCCCGGTCGCTGAGGACGGCCTGGAGGAAGCCGGTCAGGTGCGGGTCGGCAAGCAGGTCCGTGCCGAGCAGGGCGGTGGGCGCGAGGGGGGACGGGAAAGCCGCCCAGGTGCCGCCGACCCGCAGACCCGACGCCGTGAGCCGGGCCCGCAGCCGGGCCGGACCGGCCGGCCGGGTGTCGTCGTACTCGCCGAGGGCCGCCCAGTCGGAGTCGGTGCCCGGCGGCGACGGCGCCAGCAACCGGTGCGTCCCGAGCGGATTCTCGACCCCGAGCAGCAGCCGACCGCCGGGCCGCAGCACCGATACCAGCAGGTCGAACGCCTCGCCCCAGGACAGTTGGGCACCCTCGACCGAAGCGAGACGGTCCAGCCCGGCCAGGGCGACAACCGTGTCGTACGGGCGCGTGCCGGCGAGTTTCTCGGGGCCACCGCAGCAGACCCGCACCCCGGGGCTGCCCGCGTAGCGGGCGGCCAGGGACTCGGCGTCCGGCAGTCCCCGCACCAGCACGGTCAGGTCGGTCGAGGGCAGCGCGTCGAGCAGGTGCGGGTGGTGCGGCCCCGCCACCAGCGTGCGGCCGGACGCGACGGACAGCAGGGCGGCCAGTTCCGGTCCGCGTACCGGGCCCGGGCCGTGTGCGCCGTCAAGATCAGACCAGGCGAGCATCTCGCCACCGAGCAGGTGCACCTCGCAGAGTTGATGATTCGCTCGCTGTCGCTCGCTCATGCCGGCCCTCCGCTGCGCTGCGGGCCGCCATGAGGCACCAGCGCACAGAGTTGATGATTCGCTCGCTGTCGCTCGCTCATGCCCGCCCTCCGCTGCGCTGCGGGCCGCCATGAGGCACCAGCGCACAGAGTTGATGATTCGCTCGCTGTCGCTCGCTCATGTGTCGACCTCCGTGCGGTGCCGGTCGGCGGGATCGGGCCAGCGGAACAACCGGCGCAGCTCGGCCGGGGGCAGCAGCCGGTCGGCACCCAGCTCGGTGACGGCCAGGGCGCGGGCGACCGCCGGATCGACCTGGGGGCCGTGCAGGTCCGCCCACTGCCTGCGGATCCGCGGCTGGCCGCCCCAGATCGGCACCTCGCCGGCCAGGTGCATCGGGTCGCCGTAGACGGCCGGTTCGCAGCCGGCCAGGATGCCGTAGAAGACCGCGCTGCACAGCCGGTTCGAGGCGACCCGGCGGTGTCGGCGCAGCTCGGCCAGTTGCCGGTGGAGGAAACCCGGGTCAAGGTCCCGCCACCGGCCGCCCCGGTATCCGTGGCAGACGACCCGGAAACCGGCCCGCTCGTAGTGCTGGCGCACCCGGGTCGACAGGTACTCCTGCCAGTAGAGGCAGACGGTGACCGGGCCCGGTTCGACAGCGCGGATCTCGTCGATCAGCCGGCCGTGGTCGCCGACTACCTGTTGCCCCTCCCAACCGTGGAACGGGTACCAGATGGTCCCCTCCCGCTGGGGCGGACCGTCCGGTTCCAGCGCCAGCAGGTACGCCCACGGGGCGCCGACCACGTACGTCTGTCGGCGGCCGAGGGACCACGCCCGCCGCCGGGTCCGCTCCGACCAGAGGAACAGCGGTACGCCCGGCACGAACTCGTGGTCGTAGGCCATCCCGTCGCCGATGTTCCAACCGTGCTGGAGGTAGCCGTGGATACGGGGCGGATCCCGGTCGTCGAGGCCGCAGTAGCGGGCCAGCACGTGGGAGTGCCCGTAGTAGTGGTTGGCGTGGTGCACGGTGGCGGACGCCCCTGGTCGTGGTGCCGGGTCTCGGCGGGACGGGTGGAGGCGGAGCCTAACCGGCCCGTCTGAACACCCGGCCACGCCGAGATGTCCGCCCGGTGTGCCATGCGCGATAAAGATGGAGCCCCCGGCCGGGATCGAACCGGCGACATCCCGCTTACAAGGCGGGTGCTCTGGCCAGCTGAGCTACAGGGGCGTTGTGTCGTGGTCAGCATAGCGACAGGCGTCCGGTTTTCCTGCTCGGCATGGCTCCCGAGCATGGGAAACGTCAACATCCCGACGTGTGGGCGTCGATTCGTGTCCGAGCGTGCCCGAGTGACCGGAATGCGAATGCTTCGGAAGTACCGGGCCACCGCGGACCTTGGCATTGCGGCGAAAGCCGTTTACCGTGCAGTGACACGGCCGACACGGGCTCGCCCCGCGCCGGCCGTGGCGCCGGTACGGAGCTTCCGTGCCGGTTGCTCCTTCACTCGGATCGTCCGGCACGTTCCTGCCGGTGAAAGGAAGCGTCCCCTCATGGCTACGGTCACCTACGCGAAGGCGTCCCGGATCTATCCGGGCACCGAACGCCCCGCGGTCAACCAGCTCGACCTTCAGATCGGCGACGGCGAGTTCCTCGTCCTCGTCGGCCCCTCCGGTTGTGGTAAGTCCACCAGCCTGCGCATGCTCGCCGGCCTGGAGGATGTCGACGACGGCGCGATCTACATCGACGACCGGGACGTCACCCACCTGCCGCCGAAGGCCCGCGACATCGCGATGGTCTTCCAGAACTACGCCCTCTACCCGCACATGACGGTGTACGAGAACATGGCGTTCGCGCTCAAGCTGCGCAAGACCTCCAAGTCGGAGATCGACCGTCGGGTCAAGGAGGCGGCGGCACTGCTCCAGCTGGAGGAGTACCTCAGCCGTAAGCCCAAGGCGCTCTCCGGTGGTCAGCGCCAGCGGGTCGCGATGGGCCGGGCCATCGTCCGGGAGCCGCAGGTCTTCCTGATGGACGAGCCGCTGTCGAACCTCGACGCCAAGCTGCGGGTGCAGACCCGTACGCAGATCGCGTCGCTGCAGGCCAAGCTCGGCATCACCACCGTCTACGTCACCCACGACCAGGTCGAGGCCATGACCATGGGTCACCGGGTGGCGGTCATGCTCGACGGTGTGCTCCAGCAGGTCGACACCCCGCGGACGCTCTACGACGCCCCGGCAAACGTCTTCGTCGCCGGCTTCATCGGCTCGCCCGCCATGAACATCAAGACCGTCTCGTTCAGCGAGCAGGGTGCGGCGTTCGCCGAGATGCTCGTGCCGCTGACCCGCGAGCAGGCCGAGGCGGCCAACTCCGAGGGCGGCAACGGCAAGGTGACCGTGGGCTTCCGTCCGGAGGACTGCGACATCGTCAGCCCGACCGAGGGTGGCATGCCGGTCGTGGTCGAGCTGGTCGAGGACCTGGGCTCTGACGCCAACGTCTACGGCCACGCGGCGCTCGACGGTGCCTCCGAGCGGTTCGTGGTCCGTACCGACCGGCGGACCATGCCGAACATGGGCGACACGATCTTCGTGAAGCCGCGTACCGGCCAGAGTCACGTCTTCCACGCCGCCACCGGGCAGCGCATCTGACGTAGCAACCGTGAAGGGGCGGTCCGCCGATGGCGGGCCGCCCCTTTTCGCGTACGCTCTCCGGTTTCTCAGCCCTCGACGGCCCGACGGCGCGCCACCTCGGCCAGGGTGACGGCGGCGGCCACGCTCGCGTTCAGCGACTCCACCTCGGAGATCATCGGGATGCTGACGGTGAGGTCACAGGTCTGCCCGACCAGGCGGGACAGTCCCCGCCCCTCGGAGCCGACCACCACGACCAGCGGACCGACGGCGGCCTCCAGGTCGTACAGATCCGTCTCCCCGTCGGCGTCCAGGCCGACCACCACGAACCCGGCGTCCCGGCAGGCCTTCAGCGACCGGGTCAGGTTTGTCACCTGGGCCACCGGTACCCGGGCCGCCGCGCCCGCGCTGGTCCGCCAGGCGGTGGCGGTGATCCCCGCGGCCCGCCGCTCCGGCACGAAGACGCCCTGCGCGCCGAACGCGGCGGCGGACCGGATCACCGCGCCGAGGTTACGCGGATCGGTGACCCCGTCCAGCGCCACCAGCAGCGGTGCCGGTTGTTCGAGTGCGGCGGCGACCAGGTCGTCGAACGACTCGTAGGCGAACGGTGGCACCTGGAGACCGACGCCCTGGTGCAGCACGCCCCCGGTCATCCGGTCCAGCTCGGCACGGCTGACCTCAAGGATCGCGATGCCCCGGTCGGCGGCCGTACGGATGATCTCCTTGACCCGGTCGTCGACGTCGATGCCCTGTGCCGTGTAGAGCGCGGTCGCCGGGACCTGGGTACGCAGCGCCTCCAGCACCGGGTTACGGCCGACCAGCAGCTCCGGGGTGTCCTTGGCCGGGTTGGACTTGCGGCCCGGCGCGACCCGGGGTCCGCTGCGCCCGGCGGGCTGCCTGCCCCGGGCCGGCTTCGCGACGGCCGCGCCCCGGCCGCCACCCTTGCCCCAGGTGGTGTCCTTGCTGCCCGGCTGACCGATCTTCGGGGCACGCCCCTCCTCGGCGGCCGCCCGGCGCTCCTTCTCCTGCTTCCAGGCGGTGCGCTGCGGCAGCTTCTCGGTGCCGGAGTATGCCTTGTGCCAGGGTCGCTCGTCGGCCGGCAACGTCCGGCCACGCCCGGCGAGGGAGTCCCGGTTCTTTCCGCCGGACCCCTTCTGGGCACTAGCCTTCGACGCCACTCGCCGGCCACGGCGCTGAGAATTGCCGGCCATCAGTCATGCTCTCCAATAGTCCAACGCGGTCCCTGTGGGGTGTCCTCGACCACCACTCCGGCCCGCTTGAGTTGATCCCGCAGCGCGTCGGCGGCTGCCCAGTCCTTGCGGACCCGGGCCTGCGCGCGCTGTTCCAGTGCCAGGGCGATCAGGGAGTCCACCACGCCACGGAGGTCGCTCGCCCGGGCTCCGCCGGTCCACGCCGGGTCGAGAGGGTCGACTCCGAGGATATCCAGCATCGCGCGGACGCTGGCCAGCGCGGTGCGGACCGTCACATCGTCCCCGCCGGCAAGCGCGTTGTTGCCGTCCCGCAGCACCTCGTGCAGCGCCGCCAGCGCGGCCGAGGTGTTCAGGTCGTCGTCCATCGCCGCGACGAACGCGGCGGGCAGCTCGCCGGCACCGCCCGCGCCCACCCGTTCCACGGCCCGCGTCACGAAACCCTCGATCCGCCGGTACGCGACTGCCGCCTCGCGCAACGCCTCCTCGGAGTAGTCGATCCGCGAACGGTAGTGGGCGGCCACGTAGTAGTAGCGCAGCTCGACCGGGCGCACCCCGAGCGAGGCGACGTACGCCAGATCGAGCGCGTTCCCCAGCGACTTGCCCATCTTCGCCCCACCGATGCTGAGCAGCCCGTGATGCACCCAGTACCTGGCGAAGGGCAGGCCGGCGGCCTGGGACTGGGCCAACTCGTTCTCGTGGTGCGGGAAGGTCAGGTCGAGCCCGCCGCCGTGGATGTCGAACTCCGGGCCCAGATAGCGCCAGCACATCGCCGAGCACTCGATGTGCCAGCCGGGTCGGCCCCGCCCCCACGGCGACGGCCAGTAGGCGTCCGCCGGCTCGTCCGGCTTGACGCCCTTCCAGAGGGCGAAGTCACGCGGGTCGCGCTTACCGCGCTCCGGGGCCTCGCAGGCGGACTGCATGTCCTCCGGCGACTGGTTGGACAACGCCCCGTACGACGGCCAGGAAGCCACGTCGAAGTACACGTCAGCAGAGCCGTCGGTGGCCGGATAGGCGTGCCCCCGCTCGATCAACTGCGCGATCAGGTCATGCATCTCGGGAATGTGACCGGTCGCCCGTGGTTCGTACGTGGGCGGCAGCACGTTCAACGCCCGGTACGCCTCGGCGAGCTTCACCTCGTTGGCGTACGCGATCGACCAGAAGGGCAGCTGCTGCTCCTGCGCCTTGACCAGGATCTTGTCGTCGATGTCCGTCACGTTGCGGATGAAGGTGACCTGGAGACCGGCGACGGACAGCCACCGACGCAGCACGTCGTAGTTGACGCCGGAGCGAAGATGGCCGATGTGCGGCGGCGCCTGAAGGGTGAGACCACACAGGTAGACCCCCACCTTGCCGGCTTCCCGCGGGACGAAGTCCCGCACCGATCGGGTGGCGGTGTCATACAGGCGTAGCGTCACCGTACAAGGGTAGCCGTCCGCTGTTGCCTGGTCGGTCGGAGCCTGGTAGCACCCCGCCGGCCGGCACCTGCCGACGGCCACCCACTGCCCGTACGCTGCTGGTCGTGAGCACTCCACCGACGCCCGGCGCCACCCCACCACCGGGGGTGCCCGGCGGGCCGGTGCCGGGCGGGTCGACGCCTGAGCGACCTCCGGCCGGTGGGTCTGTGCCGGGCGGGGAGGCGTCGCAGACGTTGGACCGGGGTCTACGGTTGCTGCACCTGGTGGCGGACATCCCCGGCGGTCTGACAGTCACCGAGGCCGCGAACCAGTTGGGCATCGGTCGGGCCGCCGTCTACCGGCTGGTCGGGCCGCTGGCCGGGCACGGGATGCTGCGCCGTGACGCCGACGGCCGACTGCGCCTCGGCGTCGGGGTACTGCACCTGGCCCGGCGGGCCCAGCCGCTGCTCGCCGAGGGTGCGCTGCCCGCGCTGCGGCGGCTCGCCGAACAGGCCGGAGCCACCGCCCACCTGACGGTGGTGGAGGGTGGCGAGGGGGTCGCGCTGGCCGTGGTCGAGCCGAGTTGGACGTCGTTCCACGTCGCGTACCGGACCGGGGCCCGGCACCCGCTGGAGCGCGGTGCCGCCGGGCGGGCCATCCTGGCCGGTCGGGCAGGCGACGCCGGCCCGGTGAGCACCGCAGGTGAGTTGCAACCCGGCGCGTACGGGGTGGCCGCGCCGGTGATCGGGGTGCCCGGCCTGGAGGCGAGCGTCGGGGTGGTGGCCCTGGCGCCGCTGGACGCCGAGGCGACAGGTGCGCAGGTGCTGGCCGCCGCCACCGCCATCGCCACCGCCCTGACCTGACCTGCCGCCGGGAGCGCGGATGGCGCCGGTGACGCCCGACCGGGCCGAGGGAGGCCAACCCGGAGGACCAGACCGCCGATCAGCCCAGGCCGCCCACCACCCAGCCGGTCAACACGGGCCAGCCCGCAGATCAGGACGGGCCAGCCCACCGGCGATCAGGACGCGTAATGGCCGGGCTGAGAGGTTCCAGCCCGGCCACCACATTGCCGATCAGGACGTCTGCGTCCCGGCCCGGTTACCGGCCGGGCTTGACCGTCACCGCCGCGTACGCGTCGATGATGCCGTGGCCGTAGAAGCCGTTGAAGCTGCGCGAGCCGTCGCAGTAGGCGTCGAACTCAGCCGGCCGGCCCTCGTTGACGTAGCTCACCAGCCGAGGCTCCGGGCAGGCCCGCTCGGCAGCCGTCCGGAGGAGCTGCCGCTCGACCAGGTCCGGCGCCATGCCGTAACCACTGCGGCCCTGCTGCTTGCCGTAGCGGCTGACGATGAGCGCGGCCACCCCGGAGGCGTGCGGTGCCGCCATCGAGGTGCCCTGGAGGTAGGTGTAGTACCCGCACTCCCCGTTGGCCTTGCACTCCTTGAACACGAAGGTCTCGGCGCCGGCCACGATGTTGCCGTCCTCGTCGACCGCGCCCTCCTCCTGGAGGACCTTCTTCGGGTAGGTGGAGAGGATCATGTTGGCGTCGGTACGGAACGTGTCGGTGCCGAAGCCGTCGCGGAACCAGCCACCCGGCGCGGCGACAGCCGTCTGCTCGGTGCCGTAGTTGGAGTAGTCCGCCTTCTTACCGGAGGGGCCGACCGCGGAGACGCTGATGACGTGCGGCCCTTCGGTGGGCAGATCCCAGCAGCTGTCGTTGTCGATCTCCCGCGGGTACGGCGCGACGTCACCGTAGTTCGGGCTGGAGACGTCGGTACGCGGATCGCCCAGGTCCTCGTGGTTGTTGCCGAGCGCGCCGACCAGGGTGACGCCCCGGTTGTGGGCGAAGGTCAGGGCCCGCTTCACGGCCCTGATGGTGGCCCGCTGCGCGGCCTGGGCCTCCGGCGAGTCGGCCGGGTTGGCGGTGCAGTTGTAGAGCCACGGGTCGACGTAGAACGACATGTTGACCACGTCGAGGCCCGACCTGCCCGCGTGCAGCAGTGCGTTGACCACCGGGTTGAGGAAGAAGTAGCCGGAGTCCTGACCGCCCTTGAGGTTCACCAGGGACACCTTGGGAGCGACGCCGGAGAGGCCGAAACCGTTCGCGGCGGCGCCGATGGTGCCGGCTACGTGGGTGCCGTGACCGCCGTCGTCGGTGCCGGCCGGGTCGAGGCAGCTCGCCACCTCGCACTCGCCGTCGATCTCCGGGATGTCGGGCGCGAAGTTGCGCGACAGCGCCCAGTTGAAGTTGGGCGCGATGTCGGGGTGGCTGGCGTCCACGCCGGTGTCGAGGACGCCGACGGTGACCCGACGGTCGCCGGGCTCCACCTTGCGCGCCTTGTCGGCCCGGATCATCTCCAGACCCCAGAGCTTGTCGTCCAGCGGGTCGAGCTTCTTGCCCCGGTGCTTACCGGCGCCCTTGGCGGCCGCCGCGGCCAGCAGGTTCTCCTGCTCGACGCGGTCGAGACGCGGTTTGCGTCCGATCGCCTTCTCCTCCGCCGCGCCGATCAGGGCGGCGGCGGAAGTCGCCTTCGTCGCGAAGTCAGCCCGGTCGGTCGTCACCTGGTACACACCGACCTCGTCGCTGCGGGACACCACGGTCCCGCCAGCCGACCGGATCGCGGCGATCGCCGCGTCCGCGGAGACGCCGTCCTCGGCGACCACGGTGAAGGTCCGCAGGTCCGCAGGCTCGGCGCTGGCCGGCACACCCAGACCTGTCACCGTGAGTGTCAGTGCCGCCGCGGTCGCGACGACGCCGACGGTGAAGCGCTTGCTCACCACATTGAATCCTCTCGTTGAGGGACTGGCGTCATCAGACATCAACGCGTGAGGTTTCGCCAGAGCAGCGTCTGAATCGCGGCGGAAGATCCGCTTCGCCGGAAAGATCAGCCAGCACGGTGGGCAGCTCAGCAAGCGTCGAGATCACGGCGTCCGGCACCACACCGGCCGGCAGCCGCTCACCCCGGCGGTCGAGCCAGACGGCCCGTAGGCCGGCCTGCTGCGCGCCGACCACGTCGTGCGCCAGGTTGTCGCCGACGTGCACCACCTGGGCCGGGTCCACTCCGGCGGCCGCACACACCGCCGCGTAGAAATCCGGGTCAGGTTTCTTCGGCACCCCCTCGCGGTGCGCGTACACCTCGAAGGTGAACTCGCCGGCGAGGCCGCAGCGTTCGGCGTAGCTGTTGCCGTTGCTGGCGAGACCCAGCGTCCAGCGGTGGCGCAGGGCGGCCAGTGCCGGCAGCGCGTCGGCGAACGGCCGGGTCAGCGCGAAGCGGCGGGCGAAGAAGAGTGCACTGATCCTGTCCAGGTGGGCACCGAGACCCGCCCGGTCCAGGGACCGGGCCAGGGCAGCACGCCGGATCTCGGCCACCGGCGCGGCGGCGAGATCCCCGAAGACCGCGCCCCAGTCCGATTCCAGGTCCGCGAGGGTGACGCCGGCCGCGACCGGGGTCAGCCGCCGCATCTGCACAAGTAAAGCCTCCAGCCCGGCGGTGACGGCCGGCCGCAGATCGACAAGGGTCTCGTCGGCATCGAACACCACTGTGGTCAGCATGCCGCCAGCCTGTCACCGCAGGGCCGGCTCCGCCGTCTCCGGGCGGGTGGGCGCGACGGGGCTGCGCAGCTCGTCCAGGCGGACCAGCGCCACACCCGCGACGATCAGCAGTCCGCCGAACAGTTGCACCACGGTCGGCAGCTCCCCCAGTACCAGCCAGGCGATCAGGACCGCGAACATCACCTCGGTCAGCCCGACGAACGAGGCCAGCCGGGAACCGAGCGTCCGTACCGCGGCGATCCCGGCCAGATAGGCGACCACAGCGGCCACCAGCGTCAGGCCGGCGATCGGCACCAACCAACTGGTCTGCATGCCGGCGAACTGCACGGTGTCGAAGGTGGCCCGCAGCGGGAGGGCCCCGGTCAGGCCGAGCAGCAGCAGCACGCCGGCACCTGCGGCCATCCCGCCGCTGGCCATCACCATCGACGGCAGGGCCGGGTCGACCCGGCCGGCGAGCACGAAGTACCCGGCCAACCCGACCGCCGCGCCGAGCCCCCAGAGCACGCCGACCAGGTCGAGTCGGCCCGCCCCGGTCAGGTCGAGCACGAAGACCAGGCCGGCCATGGCCGCTGCCGACCCGGCGACGGTCAGCCGACGGGGACGCTGGCCCTGCACCAGCCAGGTCCAGCCGACGACGAGAACGATGCCCAGGTACTCCAGCAGCAGCGCGACGCCGACCGGCAGGTAGCGCACCGCGTTGAAGAAGCACGCCTGGGCGACCGCGACACCGAGCAGCCCGAAGACGCCGATCGAGGCGAGGTTGCGGCGCAGCACCTGCCACCGACCGCGCAGGACGAGCATGGCGGGCACTGCCAGGATCAGGGCGGCGATGCCGACCCGGGCGATGACCACCGCCTCGGCCGACCAGCCGTCGTCGATCAGGGACCGGGCGAAGGTGCCCGAGGTGGCGAAGGTGATCGCAGAGAGCAACGCCAGCGCGAGGCCGGTACCCGCGGCGGACGGTTGACGCATGGGCTCTCCTTGGCACGACTGCCCGCCATGGGCAAAAATAGGTTACGCCGATGACGCTAGACCCGGGCCACGACAGGAGTCAAGTTGCTTTTCGCCCATGACACCGAGTGTTCGCTCATCGCTACCGCCGCGCTTGTGAACACCGCCGGTTCCGACGGAGAGACACTCCTGGACGTCGCCGCCCTCGACGCCTTCTACAACGTCCACTCCTACAGTGGTCGGCACGAACACACAGATGCCGAACTACGGGCCGTACGCGCGCTACGCCCTCGGCTACGCCGGATCTGGTACGCCGAGGTCGAGGAGATCGTCTCGATCGTCAACGCCCTGCTCCGCGAACACCGGGCGCTGCCCCAGCTCATCACCCACGACACCGAGCCGTACCACCTGCACGCCGTGCCCCGGGACGCTCCGCTGGCCACCCGGATGGCTGTCGAGGCGGCGATGGCGATCGCCGACGTGGTACGCGGTGGTGAACTGCGCCGGCTGCGCATCTGCGACCACCCCGACTGCGACAACGTGCTCGTCGACCTCTCCAAGAACCGTTCCCGCCGGTTCTGCGAGGCCGGCTGCGGCAACCGGGCCGCGGTCAGCGCCTACCGGGCCCGCAAGGCCGCCGCCCGCTCCTGACCCGATGACCAGCGGACCGACGAGTCGATCAAGCCCGGCCGGACGGGCGGGGTCAGGGGTGGGTCATCCGGAGCAGGTCGAGTGCCTCGTCCAACTGGGTCTCGGAGAGCTTGCCGGAGTCGACGTGGCCCCGCGAGATCACCACCTCCTTGATGGAGATCTGCTTCTCCAGCGCCTCCTTGGCGATCGAGGCGGCCTCGTCGTACCCGAGGTGACGGTTCAACGGGGTGACGATCGACGGCGAGCCCTCGGCGTACGACAGGCAGACCTCGGCGTCCGCGACCAGGCCGACCACGCACCGGTCGGCGAGCAGGCGGCTCGACGCGGCGATCAACCGAATCGACTCCAGCAGGTTGCGGCCCATCACCGGCAGCATGACGTTCAGCTCGAAGTCGCCCTGCGAGCCGGCGAAGGCCACTGTCGCGTCGTTGCCGACCACCTGCGCGCAGACCTGCCGGACGGCCTCGCAGACCACCGGGTTGACCTTGCCCGGCATGATCGACGAACCCGGCTGGAGGTCCGGGATGCGCAGTTCCCGCAGGCCGGCGCGGGGGCCGGAACCCATCCAACGGATGTCGTTGGCAATCTTGTAGAGCCCGACCGCGACGGTGCGCAGTTGCCCAGACGTCTCGACCAGGGCGTCCCGCGCACCCTGCGCCTCGAAATGGTTGCGCGCCTCGGTCAACGGCAGCCCGGTCGAGGCACGCAGCTTCTCGATCACCCGGGCGGCGAAGCCGAGCGGGGTGTTGATGCCGGTGCCGACCGCAGTACCGCCCAGCGGCAGCTCGGCCAGCCGGGGCAACGCGGCCTGGAGGCGTTCGATGCCGTAGCGGACCTGGGCGGCGTACCCGCCGAACTCCTGCCCGAGCGTCACCGGGGTGGCGTCCATCAGGTGCGTACGCCCGGCCTTCACGACGGTCTCGAACTCCGACGACTTCGCCTCCAGCGCGGCGGCCAGGTGGTCCAGCGCCGGCAGCAGATCCCGTACGACGGCCTCGGTGGCCGCCAGATGGATCGACGAGGGGAAGACGTCGTTACTGGACTGCGAGGCGTTGACGTCGTCGTTGGGGTGAACGCTGCTGCCCAGTTCCCGCCCGGCCAGGGTGGCGATCACCTCGTTGGTGTTCATGTTTGACGACGTGCCGGAGCCGGTCTGGAACACGTCCACCGGAAACTGGTCGTCGTACCCGCCGTCGGCCACGTGCGCCGCGGCTGCGGCGATCGCCGCGGCAACGTTCGCGTCGATCACCCCCAGGTCGCCGTTCACCTCGGCCGCAGCACCCTTGATCTGAGCCAGCGCCCGGATCTGGGCCGGCTCGATCCCCCGGCCGGAGATCGGGAAGTTCTGCACCGCCCGCTGCGTCTGGGCCCGCCACAGCGCCTCGGCGGGCACCTCCACCTCGCCCATCGAGTCGCGTTCGATCCGGTACCCGGTGCTCTCTGGAGTCGTCACGCGTACCATCCTGCCGCGCACCGCGACGACGTGCAGATGTTCGCCCCAGCCGCGCGATTCCGGATGAGCCACCGAGCCGGCCGGGAGCCAGCTTCCACCCGAAAGTCTGGCGCTTCCCAGGCAGTGACGCTCTTAAGATCGTCGAGATCTCGCCACTCCGCTCAGGAGGTTTGCACGTTGCATGACAACGGGGGTACCACCGGCATGCGCATCGTACGCCAGTGGCGCGCGCCACGCCGATTTCTCATCACCGGCGTAGCCGCCCTGCTCACCGCACCGCTCGCCGTGCTCGTCACCACGCCGGCGACCGCCGGCGTGACGAGGTTCGAGCGTGCGACGAGCGTCGGCTACACCGACGCCAAGCAGCCGTCCGTCGCGTTCCCGGTCGGCACCACCGACAAGGTGCCGGTCGGTTCCTGGACGTCCGACGAGGGCAACCACACCTCTCGGGCGTACTTCACCTTCGACCTCACCCGCTATCAGGGCAAGGACGTCATCCGCGCCTACGGAGTCGTCGGCGAGTCGTCGGTGACCGACTGCGAGAAGCCTCGCAAGATCGAGATTTGGCGCACCGACACGCCGGCACAGCCCCCGACCTGGAAAACCGCACCGCGGGTACACGAGCGTGCCGGTGACGTCTTCGATTCCCCCGCCTGCCCGGCCAGCTACCTGGAACTCGACCTCACCGAGACGCTGCGCCGGGCGGTTGCCGACGGGCAGGACAAACTCACCCTGATGGCCCGGATCGCCGGGAAACACGAGAAGAAGAAGCCCTTCAGCCGGTGGATCACGCCGTTGGGCATCTCGATCGAGGCGAACGCCGCGCCCGACGTACCCAGCGCGTTGGCTGTCGCCGGTCTCGCCTGCGCGGACGGTCGCCTGATCGGCACCACCACGCCGGTGCTCCGCGCCGAGGTCACCGACCCGGACAAGGTCGACGGGATGGCCGGAGATCAGGTGACCGCGACCTTCGCCTGGTGGCCGGTGGATCGGCCCACCGAGCGCACCGAGTGGACGTCCTACCGCGACTACGCGCCGACCTACTTCAGCTACACCGTGCCGGAGGGCCGGATGGTCCACGGCGGGACGTACGCCTTCTCGGTGCGCGCCGCCGACCAGCACGCCAACTCCGCCTGGTCACCGGAGTGCCGGTTCACCGTCGACACGGTGCGCCCGCCGGCCCCGACGGTCACCTCCACCGACTACCCGTCCGACTGGAGCCAGCCGGGTCACGGCGGCCCGGGCATTCCCGGCACCTTCCACCTCAGCGCGCCGGGCGCGGACGACATCGCCGGCTACTACTACGGTGAGAGCTTCCCAAGCTCCTACGTGGCCGCCGACGAGTCAGGGGCCGCCACCATCAGCCACGCACCGACCCGCAACCATCGCAACCATCTGTACGTGCAGGCCGTGGACCGGACCGGCAACCGCTCGGCACAGACGACGTACGAGTTCCTCGTGCGTGACACCGCACCCCGGATCACCGACGGAAATCCGGACGGCGCGATCGGCGAGGCCCGCGAGTTGATGTTCACGCCCGGCATGGAGGACGTGGTCGAGTACACCTACCGGCTCAACGACGACGAGCCGATCACCGTGCCGGCCGGGGCTGATGGTAAAGCCACTGTGACGGTCACTCCCCGCAAGTCCGGCTTGAACCGGCTCACCGTGACCAGTCGGACCGCCGGCGGGCTGCCCAGCGGCGAAGGTCGGTTCAACTTCTACCTGGCGACCGAGCCCACCGTCTCATCGGAGCAGTACCCGATCGGCGGCGGCGAAGGCGCCCTTGTCGGTACCCCTGGCACGTTCGTCTTCCGTCCCGGCATGCCCGGCGTGACCGAGTACGTCTGGTCGGTGGCCGGCGGACCGGAGCAGACGGTCGCCGCCGAGGCGGACCGTACGGCCAGCGTGACCTTCACCTCCACCTTCGGCGGGTTCCACTGGATGGAGGTCTACAGCCGGACCGCCGACGGCATCGTCTCCGAGACCGCCTCGGCGTACTTCGAAGCGACGTCGTGGGCACCGACGATCGAGTCGGCGGACTACCCCGTCTATCAGGAGAACGGCGGACCGGGCGTCGCCGGTGACTTCACCTTCCGCCCGACCCACGACGGCGTGACCGGTTACGTCTACACCTTCGAGGGCGAGCAGGAGCGGACCGTCACGACTGGCGCCGACGGGGTCGCCACGATCAGCTGGACGCCGCAGTCCTACCCCGCCGACCGTTCCGGCTGGGTGCGGCTCACCGTACGCGCCAAAATGGGGTCGATCGTCTCGGACGAGACCGAGCACTCGTTCATACTCAACCGGCTGGCCCCGACCGTGAGCAGCTCGGACTACCCGCCCACCGGCGGCGGCGGCCCGAACGTCGCGGGCCAGTTCACGCTGACCGCGCAGATGCCCGGCAGCACCGAGTTCGTGTACCGGTACAACGGGGAGGAGCGGACGGTCGCCGCCGGAGCCGACGGCACCGCGACGATCACGTTGACCCCGCAGTACGACGGCGGCAACTACCTGTACGTGTCGAGCAGGACCGCGTCGGGCATCACGTCCGGCGAGGACTACTACTACTTCTACGTCCGCTCCGAGGGCTGAGGCCCGGTACGACAGGGGCGCCGGGCGGAAGCCCGGCGCCCCTCGTCATCCCGATGTGATCAGCGGCTGCCGATGGTGAGGACCGGCTTGGTGACCTCGGCGAAGAAGTCGTTGCCCTTGTCGTCGACGACGATGAAGGCGGGGAAGTCCTCGACCTCGATCTTCCAGACCGCCTCCATGCCCAGCTCGGCGTACTCCAGGACGTCGACCCGCTTGATGCAGTCCTGGGCGAGCCGGGCCGCCGGGCCACCGATCGAGCCGAGGTAGAACCCGCCGTGCTGCTCGCAGGAGCGGGTCACCTGCGCCGACCGGTTGCCCTTGGCCAGCATCACCATCGAGCCACCGGCGGCCTGGAACTTCGCCACGTACGCGTCCATCCGGCCGGCGGTGGTCGGGCCGAACGAGCCGGACGCGTAGCCCTCCGGGGTCTTCGCCGGCCCGGCGTAGTAGACGGCGTGATCGCGCAGGTACTGCGGCATCGGCTCGCCCGCGTCCAGCCGCTCGGCGATCTTCGCGTGGGCGATGTCCCGGGCCACCACCAGCGGTCCGCTCAACGACAGCCGGGTCTTCACCGGGTACTTGGACAGCTCGGCGCGGATCTCGTCCATCGGCCGGTTGAGGTCGACGCGGACCACCTCGGTGGTGTCGAGCTGCGCTTCGGTGACGTCCGGCAGGTAGCGGGCCGGGTCGGTTTCGAGTCGCTCCAGCCACACCCCCGACGGGGTGATCTTGGCGACCGCCTGCCGGTCCGCCGAGCAGGAGACGGCGATCGCCACCGGGCAGGACGCGCCGTGCCGGGGCAGCCGCACCACCCGCACGTCGTGGCAGAAGTAACGCCCGCCGAACTGCGCGCCGATGCCGAAGTTGCGGGTCAACTCCAGCACCTCGGCCTCCAGCTCCAGGTCCCGGAAGCCGTGCGCGGTCATCGAACCGGAGGTGGGCAGGGCGTCGAGGTACTTCGCGGAGGCGTACTTGGCGGTCTTGAGGGCGTACTCGGCGCTGGTGCCGCCGATCACCACCGCAAGGTGGTACGGCGGGCAGGCGGAGGTGCCGATCAGGCGCAGCTTCTCCTCCAGGAACTGCATCATCCGCGTCGGGTTCAGCAGCGCCTTCGTCTCCTGGTAGAGGTACGACTTGTTGGCCGAACCGCCGCCCTTCGCCATGAAGAGGAACTTGTACGCGTCCGGATGGCCGTCCGGGTCCTCGGCGTACAGCTCGACCTGAGCGGGCAGGTTGCTGCCGGTGTTGCGTTCCTCCCACATGGTGAGCGGGGCGAGTTGCGAGTAGCGCAGGTTCAACCTGGTGTACGCCTGCCAGACGCCGCGCGAGATCGCCTCGGCGTCGGAGCCGTCGGTGAGCACGTGCCGACCCCGCTTGCCCATCACGATCGCGGTGCCGGTGTCCTGGCACATCGGCAGCACCCCGCCAGCGGCGATGTTGGCGTTGCGCAGCAGGTCCAGGGCGACGAAGCGGTCGTTCGGGGAGGCCGCCGGGTCGTCGATGATCGACCGTAGCTGGGCCAGGTGCGCGGGCCGCAGGAAGTGCGCGATGTCGTGCATCGCCTCGGCAGTGAGCGCGGTCAGTGCGGCCGGCTCGACAGTCAGGAACCGGCGACCGCCCGGCCCGTTCACCACGTCGACGCCCTCGTCGGTGACCAGCCGGTACTCGGTCTGGTCCGGTCCGGTGGGCAGCAGCGGGGCGTACGCGAAGTCGGCACCGGTCACGACGACGCTCCGCTTCGTTCCGGGCCGCCGTGCGGCACCACCGCACCGGGCCGATGATTCGCTCGCTGCCGCTCGCGCACGGCGACACTCCGCTTCGCTCCGGGTCGCCGTGCGGCACCACCCGCACTGAGCTGATGATTCGCTCGCTGCCGCTCGCTCATGACGGCAAAGCCTAGGGCAGAAGGTTCGGTCCGTCCCACCCGCCGGGGGCCGCGATCATTTACCGGGGTCAGGGGCGGCACACAGCTCGTTCTTCGGACCGCAGCTGTCCTGGGGCTGCGGCACCGCACCGCTGCCGGCGGGCCCCGGGTTCGCCTCGTCGGCGTCACCCGGGGTACCACCGGCCGTCGCGCCGAAGCGGACGTACCCGATCTCCCGGCCCTCCCCGATCACCATGCCGGCGGGTCCGACGGCCAGGGCGTTCGCCGAGGTACGCAGCACAGCCAGTTCCCGCCCGGTTCGCGGATCGAGCGCGACCAGTCGGTTGGGTTTCTCATCGGTGACGATCGCCGCGTACGGGGTGAGGGCGGCGCCTGCCTTCCTGCCGGCCGGCCGGTTCCACCTCGTCCGCTCGGCGCCGAGTTCGCGGGCCGAGACGGTAGCCCCGTCGGCGGTGCGGACCAGCGCGTACCTGTCGTCCACCGCGAGCACCCGTTCGGCGTTGGCGGTGACCAGCAGCAGCCGCCCGTCGTACCCGTCGAGGACCGCCTCCCGACCGTCCGGCGAGACGCCGAGCAGCACGTTGCGGGCACCGTACGGGTCTTCCCGCTGCACGCAACCGGCACTGTCGGCGGTGCGGAGGTTGAGCCCCGTCTGCTGCCACGCCTCCTGGCCGGTGGCCGAGTCCCGACCGGAGATGGCGTAGTAGCAGGTACCGTCCTGCGAACGGGCGGTGATGCGCAGCAGTCGCCCGCCGATCACGGCGAGCCGCTCCTCCCGGCCGGGCTCGACGTTCTGGAGCACCCGCCCGGTGGCGGTGTCCACCACGTGCACCCGGCCGTCGACCGGGAAGCCGAGCAGCGGCGGTACCGCCTCCGGGCCGGCCACCTCACCGTCGATCCGGTTGCTGTCCAGTCGCCGGGTGTCGAGCAGGTTCGGGTTGTCGGCGAGCAGGCCGGTGCTCACTCCGGGCAGGAAGGCGGTCCACAGCGGAGTGGTGCCGCGCGGATCCCAGGCACTCAGGGTGCAGTCGGTTGCCTCCACGCAGCGCGCGTCAAGCAGCAGGTTGCGGTAGGTCCAGACGGCCACCGCGTCGTCGTCGCGGCGGCGGGTCACCCCGGTGGTGGGGTCGAGCACCTCGTACCCCTTGACCAGCAGCTTGCCCACGACGACCACGGCTTCCGGCCCGGCCCCGGTGACCGCGCTCCAGTCCGCCTTGCGCTCCCAGAGCTGGGTCCCGGCGGCCAGGCTGCGCGCCTCGACCCGGGTGCGCTGCTCGATCACGACGCTCTCCCCGGCAATGGTGACGCTGCGCGGGGTACCGCCGATACGCTGCTGCCAGACCACATCCGGCTGGGAGATCGGTTGGGGCCGGTTGACCCAGTCCCACATGGTGGGGAACGGGTTCCAGACTCCGGTAGCGGCCAGCACCACCACCGTGATCAGGCCGAGCAGGAGCCAGCTTCGTACGCCGAGGCCGCTCCCCTTCGCCACCGGAACACGGTAGCCATCCGCGCCGAGCACCGCCCGCACCGCCCCGCGTGTCGCGCCAGGAAGATCGCACCGGCCATCGCACCGACGGCGGTTGACTCAGCGGTCAGCGGACACCGTCGGAGCGGGCACGGTCGGCGTGGATTCCGCCGGGAGGGCCGGAGAGCGCCGGCCGCCGGGAGTGAGGACCGGCCACAGGGCCAGCGTCGCGACGAGCGAGGCAGCCCCGGCGCCCGCCATCACCACACCCGGGGCGAGCACCTCGCTCAGCGCGCCGGCCCCGGCGGCGGCCAGCCCCTGCGCCGCCATCATGCCGGTGCTGACCAGGCCGAACGCCTGCCCCCGACGGTTCTCGGGGACCGCGTCGAGGAACCGTCGGGCCAGCCCGAGCTGGTAGGCGAAACCCCCGGTGGCCACCGCGAACAGCGCCGCCGCGGGCAGCAGCGCCGGCCGGGCCAGAAACGCCAGCATGGGTACGCCCAACAGCAGGGCGAGCCACGGCGTCAAGAGTTCCCGTCGGGCCGGTGCGACGAACCGCCCCACCAGCAGGTCGCCGACGAGCATGCCGCCCGCACCGGCCATCAGCAGGACACCGGCGCTGGCCCCTGGGCCCAGGTCGGCCGCGTACGGCACCGCCACTCCCTCGGCACCGACCAGCAGCGACCCGGGCAGCCACTGGGCGAGCAGCAGCCCCCGGATCCGGCGGTCGGCCAGCAGGTGCCGGTTCACCCGCAGGGTCTCCCGGAACGCGCCGACCCTCGGGCCGCCGCCCGCCCGTCCAGCGCGTGCCGGGCGGCGGGTGACCCCGAAGCGCACAAGCAACGCGGAGAGGCCACAGGTCACCGCGGTCAGCCAGAGCGCGCCGTACGGCCCGACCAGGCTGAGCAACAGGCCACCGACGGCGAACCCGGCGACCTGTGTGCCCCCGGAGGCCACGGTGAGCAGCGAACGACCCAGCACGTAGGTGTCGCCGTGCAGCATCTCGGGCAGCAACGCGCTCCGCGAGGCGCTGCTCACCGGACCGAAGAGGGCCACCACGGCGACCAGGCCGAGCATCGCCGGCGGGGACAGCGCGCCCGTGGCGAGCACCACCACCATGGCCAGGCGCACCAGGTCGTACCCGACGATCAGGGCCCGACCCGGCCACCTGTCGGCGAGCGCCAGCAGGAACAGCCCACCCAGCGCGTGCGGCAGGAATCCGGTCACGTACGCGAGGGCGGCCAGCAGGCCGGAGCCGGTGCGCTCGTAGACGAGGACGGAGAGGGCCAGCATCTTCACCGTCTCGCCGATGATGAAGATGCCGTAGCTGGCGAAGAGCACCCGGAACTCGGCGACGGCGAAGACGTCCCGGAAGGTGGCCGGCCGGTCGACCACTTTCGGCGTGCTCATGCTGGTCTCGTTCACGCCAGCCAGCCTGGTGGCGGTTGCCGGACCCGCTCTATCCTTTCGCTGAAGAACGAAAGGTCAGGCGATGCGGATCGAGGTCACCCCGGCGGACGTGGCGGCCAGCCGGTACGCCATCTCACCGCTGGGCGAGGCGGTCTGGGCCCTGCGCGTCCACACCGGCCAGCACGCCGTGCCGGGCCTGGCCCCCTGGGTGGCCCGTACCCGACAGGCGTTCGAGCGGCTGCGCCGGGACCAGCCGGCGGTGGGCGCGCTGATGGCGCTGCTGCGCCGGGGCGGCTACAACGCCGACTTCATCCAGCCACCGCCGGACGGCATCGGCCGCAGCTTCGCCGACGAGTTGGCAGTGGTCCGGGCCACCCCGCTCGGGCAGGCTCGCGACGAGCTGACCCGCAACCTCGTCGGGCTGGGCACCCCACCGGCGTACGCTCGCCGGATCTACGACTCACCGGACGTCGTGGACCGGCTGGCCGACGCGATCGAGGCGTCCTGGGCCACCCTGGTGCAGCCGGACTGGCCGCGACTGCGGGCGGTGCTGGAACGGGACCTGGTGCATCGCGCGGGCCGCCTGCTCGCGTACGGCTGGGGGGCCGCCGTGTCGGACCTGGACCCGAGGCTGCGCTGGGTCTCCGGCGGCGGCCTCGGCGCGATCGAGGTGGCCGACCGCGACCCCCGCAGCTACTCCCTCGGCGGCCAGGGGCTGCTCTTCATCCCCACCGTCTTCGGCATGATGATCAACTACGTCGAGCCGCCCTGGCCGTTCGCGATCGTCTACCGCGCCTCCGGAGTGGCCGAACTGCTCGGCCCGCCCGACCCGGGCCGCCCCGAGGACGCGCTGGACCGGTTGGTCGGGCGGTCCCGCGCGGCGGTGCTGCGGGCGCTCGCGCTGCCCGCCACGACCAGCCAGCTCGTCGTGCAGCTCGGGATGAGCCTGGGCGGCGTCGGCGACCACCTGTCCGTACTGCGCGACGCCGGCCTGATCACCCGGGTCCGGTCCGGCCGGTCCGTGCGCTACCGCCGCACCCCGCTCGGCGACGCGCTGGCGGAGAACTGACGAGCATCACCGCACCGCCGAGCGCAGCAGCGGCAGGACGCGGTAGGGGATCTGCTCGGCGAGCGCGATGATCGTGGAGGCGCGGGTGATCCCCTCGTACGCCACGATCTGGTCGATCACCCGTTGCAGGTCGGTGTTGGAGCGGGCCACGATCCGACAGAGCAGATCTCCCGAGCCGGTGATGGTGTGCGCCTCCAGCACCTCGGGGATCGCCGCCAGGTGGCGGGTGACCGGGTCGTGCCCGTGCCGCTGGCTGATCTCCAGGGTGACGAAGCTGGTCACCGTGAAGCCGAGCGCGGCCGGGCCGAGATCCGGCCCGAACCCGGCGATGACCCCCCGCCCGACCAGCTTGTCGAGCCGCGCCTGGACGGTCCCCCGGGCCACGTGGAGCCGGCGCGAGCATTCCAGCACGCCGATCCGGGGTTCCTCGGCGAGCAGCTCGATGAGTCGCACATCCAGCTCGTCGAGCTGGGCAACCTGACCAGTGTTCATGCGTGAACACCATACCGTTTGTGCAACCTGACCAGCGTAGGCGGAGAGGGTTGCCCAGTACGCCGGGTCACCGCGATGCTCGGCACAGCAGCACACGATCCCGTCGGCCCACCAGGCCGGGCGGTACGCGAGGGAGGCCACCATGACCCAGGCGATCGACCGACCCCAGTCGACCGAGGAGGTGGACGTCGACGCCCTCGTCGGCGCCGTCGACCACGACACCAGCGAGGACCCGTTCCCGGTCAAGGGCCTCGACCACGTGCGTTTCCTGGTGGGCAACGCCAAGCAGGCCGCGCACTACTACTCGACCGCCTTCGGCATGACCTGTGTGGCGTACCGGGGACCGGAGCAGGGCTACCGCGACCACGCCGAGTACGTGCTGACCAGCGGATCGGCCCGGTTCGTGCTCACCGGCGCGGTACGCCCCGACGCCGAGGGGGCCGAGCACGTCGCCCGGCACAGCGACGGGGTCAGCGACATCGCGCTTGAGGTGCCCGACGTCGACGCCGCGTACGCGCACGCCACCGCGCAGGGCGCGACCGGCCTGGTGGAGCCGCACGACGTGACCGACGAGCACGGGAGCGTACGGCTGGCCGCCATCGCCACCTACGGCGACACCCGGCACACGCTCGTGGACCGGTCCCGCTACCAGGGCCCGTTCCTGCCCGGCTTCGCCACCCGGGGTCCGATCGTGGACCGGCAGCCGATGATCGACGCCGGGATCCAGCCGAAGCGCTTCTTCCAGGCGGTCGACCACGTGGTCGGCAACGTCGAGCTGGGCCGGATGGACGAGTGGGTCGAGTTCTACCGCCGGGTCATGGGCTTCACCAACATGGCCGAGTTCATCGGCGACGACATCGCCACCGACTACTCGGCGCTGATGAGCAAGGTCGTGGCGAACGGCACCCGCAAGGTGAAGTTCCCGCTCAACGAGCCGGCCATCGCCAA
Organism: Verrucosispora sp. CNZ293; assembly: GCF_002754655.1. Taxonomy (NCBI): domain Bacteria; kingdom Bacillati; phylum Actinomycetota; class Actinomycetes; order Micromonosporales; family Micromonosporaceae; genus Micromonospora; species Verrucosispora sp. CNZ293. The sequence continues at coordinate 5,298,190 of NZ_PEFR01000001.1, read as the reverse complement.
GAAGAAGTCGCAGATCGACGAGTACCTGGAGTTCTACCAGGGCCCGGGTGCCCAGCATATCGCCGTGGCCACGAACGACATTCTGGCCAGCGTCGACGCGATGCGGGCGGCCGGCGTCGACTTCCTCGAAACCCCGGACTCGTACTACGACGACCCGGAGCTGCGGGCCCGGATCGGTGAGGTACGCGTACCGATCGAGGAACTCAAGTCCCGCAAGATCCTGGTGGACCGGGACGAGGACGGCTACCTGCTGCAGATTTTCACCAAGCCGGTGCAGGACCGTCCGACCGTCTTCTTCGAGCTGATCGAGCGGCACGGCTCGCTCGGCTTCGGCAAGGGCAACTTCAAGGCCCTCTTCGAGGCCATCGAGCGGGAGCAGGAGAAGCGCGGCAACCTGTAACACTGTCGAGCGTGACCCAGCCTCCCGTGCTTCCGACGCCGGCCGGCGGGCCTGTGCCCCCGGCCGGCGGTGCCGTGCCGCCGACGGGCCAGCCGCATCCGATCCCGCCACAGTTCGCCCCGCCCAGCCCGGCATCGCCAGGGTGGGCACCCGGACCTCCGCCCCCGGGTTGGGGCCCGGTGCAGCCCCCGGTGCTCGGCCCGGGCGGGCAGCCGCTGGCGAGCTTCGGTGACCGGCTGCTGGCGTACCTGATCGACACGGCGATCGCGACCGGAGTCCTGATGGTGCTCCTCGTACCGGTCTTCCTGTTTTTCTCGTGGCGGGTACTCTCCACGCTCAGCTGGACCAACCCGGACGGCACACCCGCCGAGCCGGACCTGGCCACGATGTTCACCGATCTCGTGCTGCCGATGCTGGTGCTACAGGCCGGGCTGATCGTGCTGTTGCTGGGGCTGTACTGGCTCTATCACGTCGAATATCTCAAGCGCACCGGACAGACCTTCGGCAAGAAGGCGATGAAGCTGCGCGTGGTCTCCCTCGACCCGACCCGCACCCTGGACCGTCGGATGGCCGGCAAGCGGTACCTCGTGCAGTTCGTCGGCGGGTCCCTGGTGCCCGGCGGCAGTTACGTCGACGGCCTCTGGCAGTTGTGGGACAAGCCCTGGCAGCAGTGCCTCCACGACAAGTTCGCCGGGACCGTCGTCGTTAAGGTGTCGAGGTGAACGAGCGCAGCGAGGCCGTGACGTGAGCGTGGCACCCGGTTGGTACGTCGACCCCGCCGACCCGGAAACCCGCAGGTACTGGGACGGCGAGGGCTGGATCGGCGCGCCCATCCCGGTGGACGCGACGCCGCCTGAGGGCCCACCCCCGCCCGAGCCCGAGCCGTCGCCGGAGCCCACCTCCCCGGCGTCCGCCTCGGCACCGCCCGCAACCGACCTGCCGTCCGGCGGCACCCCGCCGGCCACCTGGCCGCAAGGCCCGCCGACCGGGCAGCCGGGCGGCGGAACGCCACCGGGTTGGCCCGGCGGTCAGGGGCATGCGAGCGCGCCGCCGACCTGGCCGACAGGTGACCCGTCGCAGGGGCCGCCGCCCGGCTGGCCGTACCCGACCTGGCCCGGGCGACCGCCGGCACCCCGTCCGCACGGGATGCCGCTTGCCCCATTCGGTGCCCGGCTGGCTGCCCGGCTTATCGACTTCGGCATCGTCTTCGCGCTCAACGCCCTGGTCAACGGCTGGTTCGTCTGGCGCTACCTCCAGGAACTCTCCGCACCACTCGACGAGTTCTGGCGTCGGGTGCAGGACCAGGACCGCACCTCCGACCCGCTGCCCGCCGCCGGTGATCAGGCCGGCGCGCTCGTGGTGACGATCCTGCTCATCGCCACCTCGCTCTGGCTGGCGTACGAGGTGCCGTCGATGGCCGCCCGCGGGCAGACCTTCGGCAAGCGGCTGTTGCGCGTCCGGGCGGTACCTGTCGAGGCGGACGCGCCACTCGGCTTCGGCCGGGCGCTGCGCCGCTGGAACACCCTCGGCCTGCCCACGCTGCTGTGGTACTGCTGCGGTCTCGGCCTGCTGCTCCAGTTGATCGACGCGCTCTCACCGCTCTTCGACCATCCGCTACGGCAGGCGCTGCACGACAAGCGGGCGCAGACCGTTGTGGTTCGGCTTCCACGTACCCCCGACGACCCCGCCAACCCTCCGGGAGAGACCAGATGACCGACGGACGACACCAGGCGGCGGTACGGCTGACCCGCGCCGACCTGGACGCGCTGCCCAACTACGTGCCCGGACGCAGCCCGGCCGACCTGGCCCGTGAGCTGGGCCTGCCCGAAGCCATCAAGCTGGCCAGCAACGAGGTGCCGTACGGCCCGCTGCCCGGTGTGGTGGAGGCGGTAGCCGAGGCCGTCGCCGGGGTGCACCGCTACCCGGACATGGGCGTGGTGGCGCTCCGCCAGGCGCTCGCCGAGCGGTACGGGGTGGACGCCGACCGGGTGGCGACCGGCTGCGGCTCGGTGGCGCTGGCCGAGCACCTGGTGCGCGCCACCTGCCTGCCCGGCGACGAACTCGTCTACTCGTGGCGCTCGTTCGAGGCGTACCCGATCATCGCGGCGACCAGCGGTGCGACGAGCGTGCAGGTGCCGAACGACGCCGGGCACGGGCACGACCTGACGGCGATGGCCGCGGCGGTGACCGACCGCACCCGGATGATCCTGGTCTGCAACCCCAACAACCCGACCGGCACCGCCGTACGCCGCGCCGAGCTGGACCGATTCCTCGACGCCGTACCTGACGACGTGCTTGTGGTGATCGACGAGGCGTACCGGGAGTTCGTCACCGACCCGGAGGTGCCGGACGGGCTGAGCTACGCCGACCGGCCGAACGTGGCGGTGCTGCGCACCCTGTCCAAGGCGTGGGGGCTGGCCGGCCTGCGGATCGGCTTCCTGGTCGCGCAGCCGCAGGTGGCCGCGGCGGTCCGCAAGGTCGTCACGCCGTTCTCGACGAGTATGGCCGCCCAGGCGGGCGCGTTGGCCGCCCTGGCTCAGGCCGACGAGGTGCGTCGGCGGTGCGCGTTGGTGGTGGCCGAACGCGAACGCGTGAGCGAGGCCGTGAGCAAGCTCGTCCCCGGCGTACCGGCCAGCCAGTCGAACTTCGTCTGGCTGCCGCTGGGCGACCGGTCGGTGGCGTTCGGCAAGGCGTGCGAGTCGCGGGGTGTGATCGTCCGCCCGTTCCCCGGTGACGGGGTGCGGGTCACCATCGGTACGCCGGCCGAGAACGACACCTTTCTGGCGGCGGCCGAGAAAGCACTGGGCTGATCCAGGGCCGTACCGGGCCGGTCCGCCATCCCCCAGCGGACCGGCCCGGAGTCTGCTACCCCTGCGGCACCGGCTCGCGGTGCTGCGCCCGCCGCCGGTACGCGAAGCCGAACAGCAGCGCCAGCACCAGCCCCGAGGCGACCAGCCCACCGGCCAGCACGGTGCTCGACCGGTCGGCATCGGCCGCCGCCGGAACTGTCGTACCGCCGAAGCTGACCGTGCCGCTGGCACTGCGTTTCGTCCAGCCGCTGGCCAGGTCGAGCTTTCCTGACCAGGGCCCGTCGGGCAGGCGGGAATCCAGCGCGACGCGGACGGTGGTGCTGCCGCCGAGCGGGAGCGTCGCGGCCTCGACCCGGACCGGATCGGTGGAGAGACCGCCCGGCCCGTCGGCGAGCCGAAGCTCGCCGGCCAGATCGAGTGCCCGCTGCCCGGTGTTGCGCACGTCGGCGGTGACGATCGGCGTGCCGTCGGGCTCCCGGAGGCCGGTCAGCGGCCCAATCTCGAAGCCGGACGGCGGCTCCCCACCCGGACCCACCGAGAGGTAGACCCGGATGCCGGCGCGACCCACGTTGCGGATCTGCTGGCCGTCGGTGCCGGAGATCTCGGCCCAGACCACCCCGTACCGCTCACCGGCTTCGGCGGCGCGCGGCACCCGGATGGTGACAAGTGCCTCCGCCTCCTCACCGGCGGCCAGCGCCTCCTCGCCGGGCTCCACTTTGATCCAGCTGCTCAGCTCGTTCTCGGTCCGGTCCGGCGCGATGACGAAACCCTTCTTTGTCACCGCTGCCGCGGCGGCGTAGAGCGCAACCTTGCGCTGGACCTCCGAGGAGTTCTTGAACACGATGCGTCGCTTGATCGTGGTGCCGGGCTTGACGTGGTCGACGATGTACTTGTGCGCCCGGGAGTCGTCGCGGCGGTTCAGCGGCGCGTCGAGCAGGCGCACCCCGACCGAGACGGCAGGGCCGCTGGGGCTCGGTGACGCACTGCCGGTCGGCTGCGGCGACTTGGATCGACCGTCCCGACGGTCGGCCGCCGGCAGGTCGACGACATCGGGTGGAGCCGGTTCGACGCGTGCCACCGCGCGGGGCACCGGCGCCGCCCCGGGCGCGGCAGACGCCGGCGCCCCGGCCGTGACCAGGACGGCCACGGCCAGGGCGAGGGCGCTGACACGGTCATGACACCGAATGGGTGATCACCCCCGAGTAGGTGCCGCCGACCGCACCGCCCGGAATGGTGATCCGGATGTCCGGTGCCCAGGTCGCGGAGTTGTTGCCGGAGCCGGAGGTCTTGGAGAAGGCGACCCGGGGCAGGTTCAGGGTCACCGCGTCGGACTGGGTGGGCTGGCCGGGGACGAAGGTGCCGGTGCCGGTCGTCGAGATCGCTCCGCCGGACCAGTACTCGACGAGGTTCGGCAGGATGGTCTCCTCGGGCGCACCACTGCCGGTGGTGAAGGCACTGCTGCTCACCGTGGCCGTCCAGGTGGCGTTGAGCGCCGCCCGGCTGTCGGTGACCGTGACGTTGCCGATCTCACCGGTGATGCTGGAGCCGGCGAACGCCGCCCCGAGGTTCACTGCCGGTGGGACGGCGATGTCCAGGTTGGCGGTGGAGACCGTGAAGGTCACGATGGTGTCGCCGGACGGCGCAGCGGCGGCGGGGGCCGCCAGGGCCACCACGGTGGCCGCGGCGGCGGTCAGGGTAAGAAGTGGCTTCCTCATGTCGATGACGCTAAAGCGGACAGCGGGCCCGGGTGACGGCTTCTTGGACAAATACCTCATTAGGCGACAGAGTGGGTGATCGTGCCCGTGTAGACGCCGGCGATGATGCCGTTCGGCACGACGATGCGGACGCTCGGGGTCCAGGCGACCCGGTTGTTACCGTTGCCGGAGGTCTTCCGGAAGGCTTCCCGGGTGACGTTCAGGGCCACCGCCTGCGCCTGGGTGGGCTGGCCGGGCACCAGCGTGCCGCCGCCGGTGCTCTGCACCGCCGGCCCTGACCAGTAGGACACCGCGGCGTTGGAGATGGTCCGCTGTGCCCCACCCCCGCCGGTGGTGAAAATCGTGGCGGAGACGGTCGCCACCCAGGTGTTCGGGTTGGTCGGGCCGCGAACGTCGGTGACCTCGACCCGACCCAGCGACCCGGTCAGTACCCCGCCGGTGAAGGCGGTGCCGAGGTTGACGGCGGCCGGCACGGTGATGTCGACCCCGACGGTCTTGACCAGCCGGACCGTCCTCCCGACCGGGGCGGCGGCCTCCGCCGGAGCGGCGGCGACGAAGACGACGATCACGCCCGTCAGGGCTGCCAAGAAGCGCACAGTGAGACTATAAGTAACTTATGTCCGTTTTGTCGAGCAGGTGGCCCGTCCCGACCCTTCAGGTCGCGGCGACGATGAGCGCTTCGGGGGTGAGGTAGTACCGCTGGTCGTCAGCGTCGGGATCGACAGGCCGGCGCAGCCGTTCCACCACCACGTACCCGTCGGCGGCGTATGCGTCACCAGGTGCCCATCCGATGCCGTCGGAGCCGATGTCGAGGACGAACCCGGACAGTCGCGCACCGGTGGCCGGGTCCAGCGTGACGAGTTCGTTCGCCTCGGTCAGCACGTGCACCCGACCGGGCTGGACGGCGATCACCCGCCCCGGACCGACCTCGACCCGCCAGCGCTCCGCACCGCCGGGCACGGCCCGGCCGACGAGCACCCCACCGACCACGCTCACCGCCGTCCCGTCGACAAGTTCGGTGGCCGTGCCGTCCAGAACCGGCGCCCGGACCGGTTCTGCCGGGCCGAGCAGCCAGCTTTGCGCGGACGCGTCCCCGGGCCCGGCGGTCCGCAGCGCGGCACAGCCGACGCCGCCGGGCTCGCAGCCGAGCAGCGTCGCCGTCAGCTCGCCACCGGCATCCGGCGGTCGCCACCTGGCCGTCACCACGCCCGTCGCGGCGTCCCGGAACTCGACCACCACCGGGCCGTCGCAGTCGTCAACGGTCAGCAGCCGGCCACCGGAGCCGCTGCCCACCGGCTCGCGGCAACCGGAACCCACAGCCGCCCGCCACAGCTGCCCACCGTCGGCCAGGTCGACGGCACGGACCTCACCGTCGCCGGAGCTGACGACCACGTGGCGGCCGTCGGCGGTCCGGCTCACCACGAGACCACCCGGCCGCCAGACGACAGCTGTGCCGGTGCGCCGAGTTGTCCGCTCCGCCGCCGGCTCCGGCCCGGCCGACCGCCAGGCGACCCGACCGGTACGCGCGTCGAGCGCCACCAGTTGCCCATCCGACCAGCGGCTCACCACTGTCGTGCCGCTCGTCACCACCGCGTCCAGGCTCGCCGGCCAACGCCGGAAGGACCAGTACGGGGTGCGCCGGCTGCGACCGTCGACCGGCTGGTCGGCATAGACCTGCCGAGGCGCGGCGTACACCCGCAGCCGGCCGTCGATGATCAGCGGAGCGACCGGCAGACGCCCGGTCACCCCGGGAGCCGGCATGCTCCGCGCCGGGTAGTCGCCCCGAGCGGGGGTGCTCACCTCGGCCGGTGCCAGGACCCGGTACGCGATGACCCCGACAGCCGCGGCGACACCCACCGCCGCCACCGCCGCCACGATCCGCCGCCGACCTGCCCACCCCATGCCGCACCTCCGCACGGCACCCTACCCAGCCGCCTCGGGGCGCGTCCTCGCCCCCGAGCGCCCGCCGCCCGGCATGGGCCGGGACGCACAGCGGGGTGGGTGCCGGGTCAGGCGACTTCGGCGCGACGGGCACCGGCTGCGGCGGCCAGCGCGGCGAGGTCCTGCCGCAACACCTGCTCGGCCGCCCGCACGGCCAGGCCACCGAGCAGCAACGCGAGCGCCCGGCCGGTCGTCGCGGCCGGCTGGGCCCGCACCGTCACCGTCACCGAGGTGTGACGACGCCCGCGACGACGGGCGTCCCGGAGCGTCCAGGCGATCCGGTAGTCGACGCCGTCACCCGGCGAGCCGAGGACCAGCCGCCGGGGCGGCTCGGCGGCCAGCACGACGAACTCCTCGGAAACCGTGCCACCGCCCGGTCGGGTCCGGGTCTCACGCCAGGACGTACCCGGGCCGAACCCGCCGGGCGTCAGCAGGTGCACCGGCCGACCGCCAGACCTGGGCCGGGTCAGGTCGGTGAGCACCCGCCAGCAGTCGGCCGCCGGCACCGCGACCAGACCGTGGACCGCAACAGTCGACATGCCACCTCCCGTGGCACCGACGGTACGCGGCGTGAACGTGGCTCGGGGTCCCCGATCGGAGAACCACCCCGCCGGAGACCCCCTGCGGGCGTCAGCCGACGAAGCGGCCGGCCCGGATCGCGTCGACGAATGCGGTCCAGCCCGGCGGGCTCACCACCAGCACCGGTCCGGCCTGGTCCTTCGAGTCGCGTATGCCCACCACACCGTGGACACCTGCGAGGTTGTCGGCCACCTCGACGCAGAGGCCCTGGTCGTTGGAGCGGCTGCTGGTGCGCCAGACCGCGTCCACGAGATCGTGCATCGTCGTCATCTCCCTCAGTTTCGACGTTCCGCCAGCCGGGGCCGGGCCGACCGGAAACGGGGGGCACCGGTCGACCCGGCGCGGCATGGCGACGGAATTCCGAGGCGATCAACGAAGACGGTGACGGTCTTTGATCGCACCCGCTGTGCGATCAAGGACAGCTGTCGGGTTCAGGTCAGTTCGCTGGCAGGACAGTGCCCGTGACCTCGCCCAACGTGAGGGTGGTGCCGTCCGGGCCGAGTGCGGTGGCGGTGATCGTCACCGTGTCACCGTCGGCGAGGAAGGTACGTTCGGTCCCGCCCACGGTGACCGGCTCGGTGCCGCCCCAGCTGAGTTCCAGGAACGAGCCGACCTGGTCCCGGCGGGGGCCGGAGACGGTGCCGGAGGCGTAGAGGTCGCCGGTGCGCAGCGCGGCACCGTTGACGGTGAGGTGCGCCAACTGCTGGGCCGGGGTCCAGTACATGCCGGCGAAGGGTGGCTCACTCACCGGCTCCCCGTTCCAGATCACCGTCAGCCGCAGGTCCAGCCCCAGGTGTGGTTCGCACCGCAGATAGTCCGCCACCGGCGGATCCTGCTCCGGGCCGGCGACGAACGCGTGCCGCAGGGCGTCAAGCGGGGTGACCCAGGCAGCCACCGAGGTGGCGAACGACTTGCCCAGGAACGGCCCGAGCGGCTGGTACTCCCAGGCCTGGATGTCCCGCGCCGACCAGTCGTTGACGAGCACGACACCGAAGACGTGGTCGGCGAAGTCGGCGGCGGCCACCCGGCGGCCGAGCGGGCTCGGTACGCCGACCACGAACCCGACTTCGGCCTCGATGTCCAGCCGCGCCGAGGGACCGAATGTCGGCCCCTCGGAGCTGGGCCGCTGCCCCTGTGGTCGGACCACCGGGGTGCCGGAGACCACCACCGTGCCGGCCCGGCCGTGGTAGCCGATCGGCAGGTGTTTCCAGTTCGGCAGCAGCGGCGGCTGGCCGGGACGGAAGATCAGGCCGACGTTCGACGCGTGGTGTTCCGAGGAGTAGAAGTCGACGTAGTCGGCGACCTCGAAGGGCAGCTCCATCCGCACCTGTGCCAGCGGCACGAGCAGCGGCTCCACCGCCGCCCGATGCGCCGGGTCGGTGAGCAGCTCGGCGATCCGATCCCGTACGGCGGTCCACTGCGGACGGCCCAGCGCAAGGAACGAGTTGAGCGTCGACTGACGCAGCGCACCGCCGGCCAGCACCAGCTCGGCGGCCTCCGCGCCGGCCAGGTCCAGGACCAGGTCGCCGACCCGTACGCCGATGCGCGGCTCGGCGTCGCCCACCCGGAACACCCCGTACGGCAGGTGGTGCACCCCGTACCCGGAACCCGCCGCACCCGGCACCCAGCTCACTGGCTGACTCTCGCTCATGACTCGACGCCTCCGTTCACCAGCCCGAGCCGGATCAGATCGGTTAGTGGTTCCACGATGCTGCACGACCCGAACCCCACCCACAGCGGGCGCGCCGAGTCGTGCCGACCGTCGACCGCCTGGACCAGCGGCCGCTCGTCGCGGACGGTGAGCAGCTCGGCGACGGCACCGACGGTCGCCCCGTCGGCGGCGGCCAGGGTCGCGGCGAGCACGTTGCCGAATCCGTGGTGGGTGAAGCCGGTCTCCGGGTCCACGTGCCGGACCGCGTGGTGCAGCCCGGCGGTCAGCTTGAACGGCAGTTCCCGGTCCCGGCAGGCGCAGATCACCGCGGCCAGTTCGGCAGGTGTGGGGAACAGTTCGGCGGCCAGCCCACCGGTGCGGAACTTGGCGGCGACAGGCACGCCGCGGGCACGTGCGTCAGCGAGGGTGTCCAGCGCGCCCATCAGGCCGAAGGTGAGCGGGATTTCCGCGTAGACGGGGACGCCGTCCAGCCGCTCGGCGAGCTTCACCAGCTCGGCGAGCCCAGGTTGCGAATCCTCGCCCCGGCGGGCGACCGGCGCCTCGATCTGCCGGGCGGTCACCCCGAGCGGAGGCAGGAACGACAGCGCGACGGGCAGCCTGTCGAGCCCGGTGTCACCGATCAGCCCGATCGCGACGTTCTCCGCCGGGTCGACCAGACCGCTCAGCTCGCCCGCCGTGATCGTCGAGGCGGGCAGCAGCAGCGGGCCGACCAGGTCGGCGTACCACGCGGTGCGGTGCCGCCGGTGGGCGGTCACGGCGTCCGGCAGCGGCGCACTGCCGGGCGGAAAGACCGCGGCGTCGTCGACCAGGCCAGCGACAAGAGTGGGCAGCTGCGTTGACACGAGACAAGAATGTACGGGACGCTTCAAGAAGCGGACAACAGCGTCCGGTTATCGGACGCAGCGGACCGGGAGGGCGAGATGCCGTACTACCGCAGCGTCGGCGAGCTGCCACGTAAGCGCCACACCCAGTTCCGGCAGCCGGACGGCAGCCTCTACACCGAGGAGCTGATGGGCCAGGAGGGCTTTTCCTCCGACTCCTCCCTGCTCTACCACCGTTACGCTCCGACCGCGATCGTCGCCGCCGAGGAGTTCACCCCGCCGGCCGTGACCCGGGCGCCCAATCTGCCGCTCAAGCCCCGTCACCTGCGTACCCACAAGCTCGACGGGACCGGCGCGGACCCGATCCTCGGCCGGCGGTACCTGCTCGCCAACGACGACGTGCGGATCGCCTACGTGCTGGCCGACCGCCCGTCCCCGCTGTTCCGCGACGCCACCGGCGACCAGTGCCTCTACGTCGAGGCGGGCACCCTGCGGGTCGAGTCGACGTTCGGTGTGCTCGACGCGGTGCCCGGCGACTACGTCATCATCCCGACCTCGACGGTGCACCGGCTGGTACCCACCGGAGACGCCCCGACCCGGCTGCTCGCCGTGGAGGCGTCCGGGCACATCGGCCCGCCCAAGCGCTACCTCTCCGTACGCGGACAGTTCCTGGAACACTCGCCGTACTGCGAGCGCGACGTCCGGGGGCCGGACACCCCGCTGCTCGTCGACGGCACCGACGTCGAGGTGCTGGTCCGCCACCGACGCGGCTGGACCCGGCACGTTTACGCCAACCACCCGTTCGACGTGGTCGGCTGGGACGGGCACCTCTACCCCTGGGCGTTCTCCATCCACGACTTCGAACCGATCACCGGCCGGATCCACCAGCCGCCACCTGTGCACCAGACCTTCGCCGGCCCGAATTTCGTGATCTGCTCGTTCGTTCCCCGCAAGGTCGACTACCACCCGGACGCCATTCCGGTGCCCTACCACCACCACAACGTCGACTCCGACGAGATGCTCTTCTACACCGGGGGCAACTACGAGGCGCGGCGCGGCTCCGGCATCGAGCAGGGCTCCATCTCGCTGCACCCGTCCGGCTTCACCCACGGACCGCAGCCAGGCGCGGCGGAACGCTCCATCGGCGTGGACTTCTTCGACGAACTGGCGGTCATGGTCGACACCTTCCGCCCGCTCGACCTCTGCGACGCGGCGGCCGAGTGCGAAGACGACGGGTACGCCTGGACCTGGGCGCGCCGCCCCTGAGGTCGCGCCGTGGCGCGACCCTGCGGAGCCCGGCTGTCGTCGGTCAGGCGACCGGCCTGCCGACGATCGCCAACCGGGCGGCGGTGGCTACCGCGATGGCCAGGACCAGTGGCCACGGGCTGCCGGTCAGGGCGTAGAGCAGGATCAGCACCGGCGCGGCGGCGGCCGCGTAGACGGCCAGGGCGAGCGGACGGTCGGTGCGCCGCAGCACCGGCAGCACGGTCCGGGTCAGGCCGGGCAGCCGGGACGCGTGCTGCCGGAGCACGATGCCACCGCCAACGGCCGCCACCACGGCCAGCAGTCGGGAGAACCCGGAGCCGGTCGCTGTCGAACAGGCGACCACTGTGGCGGCAACCACCGACCAACCGGCTCCCCAGAGCACGAACTGCCGGAGCGCCGCCGGCACCGGCTGGCGTGCCACGACCGGCCCGGTACCGGTCTGGTCCGGCCCGGCCGGCCAGGCTTCGCCACGCCCCCGCTCCGAGTCTCCGGCGCGACCGGGCACCGGCCCGCCGGTGGGTATGTCTGCGCCCTGCGCCGGCCAGCTCGGGCGTTCCTCCGGCCCGCCGGGACGGCTGGCGTCGACGTCGCCAGCCGCCGAACGCTCCGCCTCGTCCGGGTCACGTCCCGGCCGGTCCGGCTCGTCGCCGGCCTCGTCCGGCCGGCTCGATTCGTCGCGCACCTCGTCGGCGCGGCGCGGATCCGTCGGGGGCAGGCTCGCCACCGCCGCTTCGGCAAGCCGCTCCAGCGCGCTGCTCCACCGCCGCTGCTCCAGCCGCAGCACCCCGACGTCCTCGCCCGCCTCCGCGAGTCGCGGGTCCAGTCGAAGCGCCTCCCGGTAGGCCCGCTCCGCCAGGTCGTACATCCGCATGTTGGCCGCGACCAGACCCAGCACCAGGTGGCCCTGCGGCTCCTCGGGGGCCAGCTCCACCCCGCGCCAGGCCGCGTTCAACGCCGGCTGACCGTTGCGGGAGCCGGCCAGGATCGCCGCCGCGCTGCGCTGGGCGTACGCGTCCGCCGGCCCCAGGGCCAGGATCTCGTCGGCGGTACGGGCGGCCTCGGCGTACCGTTCGAGGTCGCCGAGGGCCAGCCCACGGGCAACGAGCGCGGGCACCTGCCCCGGCGCGGCGGCCACCGCTGCCTCGGCGGCGGCGAGCGCCTCGGTCGGTCGGCCGGCGGCCAACTGCACCCGGGCCAGCATCGTCGACACCGTGGCGTCGGCCGGGTCGAGGGCCAGGGCGAAGCCCAGCTCTGCCACGGCCTCGTCGTAACGGCCCAGCTCAGCGAGGAGCGTGGCACGTTCGAGGTAGCCGTCGGCGGCGGGCGGGTCGGTGGGGACGTCGGGGGACATCGCGGCGAGCCTAGGCGCTCGGCTGCTCGTACACCAGGGCGACGGCGATCCCGGCGAGCCCCTCACCGCGCCCGGTGAAGCCCAGGCCGTCGGTGGTGGCGGCGGAGACGGTGACAGGTGCGCCGACGGCCTCCGACAGCACCTGCTGCGCCTCGTCCCGACGTGGGCCGATCTTCGGGCGGTTCCCCACCACCTGCACCGACACGTTGCCGATGGCGAAACCGGCGGAGCGTACCCGGCGGGCCGACTCGGTGAGCAGGGCCACCCCACTCGCTCCGGCCCATTCGGGCTGGCCCACCCCGAAGTTGGCCCCGAGATCGCCCAGACCGGCGGCCGAGAGCAACGCGTTGCAGGCAGCGTGGGCGGCCACGTCCGCGTCCGAGTGCCCGGCCAGGCCGTCCTGATCCGGCCAGTGCAGACCGGCGACCCAGCACGGCCGACCAACCTCGAAGGCGTGCACGTCGGTCCCGATGGCCACCCGAGGAACGATCATGATTTGAGGGTACGCGCTAGCGGGCTGTCGCCAGCAGATGCTCGGCCAGCGCCAGATCGAACGGCCTGGTGATCTTCAGGGCGTGCTCCGAACCGGGCACGCAATGCACCGGCACGCCGTGCTTCTCCACCAGCCCGGCGTCGTCGGTGAGGGCGTCGGCGGCAGCGGCGTGCGCGGCGGTCAGCACCGTCCGGCGGAATCCCTGGGGGGTCTGCACGGCACGCAACGCGGCCCGGTCGACGGTGCCGAGCACCATCTCGTCCGCGTCGACCTCCTTGATCGTGTCGACGACCGGCAGCACCGGGATCACCGCGTCATGACCAGCCCGGACCGCGGCCGCCACCGACTCCACGAGTGCGGGCGGGGTGAGCGCGCGGGCCGCGTCGTGCACCAGGATGATCTCGGGGCCGGCGGGTACCGCAGCGAGCGCGGCGGCCACCGAGGCCTGCCGCTCCGCGCCACCGGGCACCACGGTCACCGGGGCGATCGGCGCGAGCAGCGCACGCACGGAGGTGATCTCCGCGGCCGGAGCGGCTACCACGATGCTGTGCACCGAGGCGGCTGCGGCCAACCGACGGACCGCGTGCACCAGCAGCGGTTCACCGGCCAGCAGCCGCAGCGCCTTCGGACGGCCGGGCCCGAGGCGTACGCCGGCACCGGCCGCAGGCACGAGGACCGCGACGTCACCGCGCGGATTGAGCTGCGCGGTCACGTCGCGGTCCTCGACGGTTTGTTCACTACTAATCGGGTACGACGATGCTGCGTGGACTAGGCCTCGGTCAGCACCTTGTCGAGCAGCGTCTCCGCTTCGTCCTTGGTGCTCTTCTCGGCCAGCGCCACCTCGCCGACCAGAATGTCACGGGCCTTGGCGAGCATGCGCTTCTCGCCCGCGGACAGCCCCCGCTCCCGCTCGCGACGCCACAGGTCGCGGACGACCTCGGCCACCTTCAGCGGGTTGCCGGAGGCCAGCTTCTCCAGATTCGCCTTGTAACGCCGCGACCAGTTGGTCGGCTCCTCGGTGTGCGGAGCCCGGAGAACGTCGAAGACCTTGCCGAGGCCCTCTTCGCCCACCACCTCGCGCACACCCACGATCTCGGCGTTCTCGGCCGGTACCCGGACCGTCAGGTCACCCTGCGCGACCCTCAGGACGAGGTACTGCTTGGGCTCGCCCTTGATGACCCGAGTCTCGATTGCCTCGATGAGTGCGGCCCCGTGGTGGGGGTAAACAACGGTCTCGCCGACACTGAAAACCATAGGTTCGAAACCCCTTTCGCTGTGTCTAGGGTAACACGCTCAGGCACCGATGTCTCACCGCTGTCCTGACCGTTGGCGCAGCTCAGGGGCCCTGTGAGAGGTATTTCTTCGGCTTGACAGACCATCCAGACGATGATTCGAACACGCTCAGTAACCTTGGGATGACCCCCCGGACATCACCGTCATGGACGTGGAGATCCGGGAGAGCAAGCGCCGAGGCCCTGCAACACACCGCGCTGGAGATCAAGGGCTACGCACCCGTTCCATGGTATCCCGCCGCAGCTCGACGCGGGCAGCGGTAGCGGTACCCGGCCCGGTGCGGGACGCTTGACGAGTGCCGCGTCCGCGCACCTGTGAGGTTTCAGGGGGTCGTAATGGGCAAGGCTGACGCCGATGGTCCCGGACTGCCCGACCTGCCGCCGGAGTGGGGCCGGGTGGTCATTCCGGACGACATAGCGGCCCTGGCGGACGAGGCCGAGCAGATCCGTCGCGAGCTGCGGCGGGCGGCGGCGGGCCGCCGTCGCTGGCGTCCGCCTACCGGACCGGTGATCGTGCTGATCGTCGCGGTTCTCACCACCATCGCCGGCCTGGCCGCCGTCACCTGGCTCCGGGCCGGCCGGACCGGACCGAGCGCCAGCACGCCCGAGCCGACGCCGGCACAGCTGACCGGCCGTCCCCTGCCCGCGCTGGACCTGGTCGACGCCGGGCAGTCGCCGGTGCCGCTACGCGGGCTGCTCCCGGTCGTGGTGCTGCTGGTGGACGGCTGCACCTGCCCGGAGCAGGTCGCCGAGGCGGCGAGGTCGGCACCGCCCGGGGTGACCGTGGTCACCGTAGCCGACACCCGGCCCCGGGCAGCGCCGGCCGGGGCCCCGGTTCGAGCCCTCGCCGATCCCGCCGGCGGCCTGCGCGCCTTTCTGCACGTGCCGGCCAGCCCGGACGGCGTGACCGCCCTGCTCGCCGACCGAACCGGCCGAATCACGCTGATGGTGCCCGAGGTGGCCTCGATCAGCGATCACCGGGCCGAGCTGTCCCGGCTGGCCGGCTGACCCACGGCGAGCGCCGACAGCCGCTCAGCGCAGAGCGATCAACCGAGCCTCGACCTGGATCGAATCCGAGCCGGCGGGCGAGAACGACAACCGCACCGGAGCGCCGGTACCTGTGACTTCCACCAGGATCAGACCACCGTCACAGGCCACCGTCATCGGGGCCGCTGACCGTGCACCCCGCACGGCGACCAGCAGTTCCCCCGGACCGGTACAGCTCAGGCGCAACAGGTGCCGCTCACCGGAGCTCATCTGGGTCTGCCGGACGACCACACCGCCGGAGCTGAGCCTGGCCCGCTCGGTCCACACCAGCTCAGCCCCACTGGCGCGGCTCCAACCCGGCCGCGTGGCGTCGGCAGGCCCCCGGGACTCGCCGCCCACCCCCGCCACCGCGCCGGTACGCGCGTCGACGAGCACGGAGGCCGCGGCACCGGGAAACTCCCGCACGACCTCGCCGGTGACCTCATCCTCGCGCCAGTACGTGGCGGCCGACGACCCGCCCGGCGCGACACCGCCGCTGGCGACCTCCGGAGCCTGCACCCGCCACCACCAGCCACCGAGGGTCAACGCCGCCACCCCGACGGCGACCAGAAGGGCCCCGCGTAGCCGATGAATGGCATCGACGTCCATGTTTGAAGAGTAGCCCCGCCGAAAGGTCAGGCGTGGCGTTCCAGCAGGGCCGCGTAGAGCGTCAGGCCGGGACCGAAGGCCAGCATCACCACCCGACGCGGTGCCGGTGCCGACCGGAACAGACGGTCGAGGATCAACAGCACCGTCGGCGAGGAACAGTTCCCGTGCTCGCTCAACGTCTCCCTGGACGCCGCCATGGCGGCGGGCGACAGCCCCAACTCACGTTCCACCACGTTGAGGATGCGTGGGCCGCCCGGGTGCACGGCCCAGCCGTCCACCTCCGACCGGCGGGTGCCGTGCCGGGCCAGCACCTCGTCGACCAAACCCCGGACGTGCGTCGACAGCACCTGCGGCACCTTCGGCGACAGCCCCATCCGAAAGCCGGTGTCGGTGACCTCCCAGGTCATGTGGTCCGCGGTGGAGGTGTCGGTCACCGAGGCGACCTCACGCACGGCGTACCCCCGACCACCGGGCACGACCACGGCGGCGACCGCGGCGTCGGAGAAGAGTGCGTGGGAGACGATCTGCTGGGTGTCCATCCGAGCCGTGGAGGGCTGCAGGTGCAGGCTGGTCAACTCGGCGCAGAGCAGCAGCGCGGGACGCCCCCGTGCGGTGACGAAGTCACTCGCCGCGCCCAACCCCGGCAGGGCCGCGTAGCAGCCCATGTGACCGACGAACATCCGCTGGGTCGTGGCGGCCATGCCCAGGTCCCGGGCGAGCAGGATGTCCAGCCCCGGGGTGGCGTACCCGGTGCAGGAGCACACCACGAAGAGGCCGACGTCCTGGGCGTCCAGCCCGGCGGCGGTCAGTGCCCGGCCGACCGCCTCCTTGCCCAGCGGCAGCGCCTCAACCTGGTAGCGGAGCATCCGGCGCTCGGTCGGCCAGTCGGAGACGTCCTCGAGTAGCGGGTTGACCGCCGCCTGCCGCCGGGTCACCCCCGAGTGCGCGAAGATCCGCTCGGCCAGCGCGCGGGTGGAGCCGGAGAAGTGCTGGGAGAAGAACCTCTCCCACAACTCCTGTTGGTCAGCCGAGGGCGGATGGGCCGTGCCCAGGCCCGCGATCACCGGTACGGACACGGTCCCACCTTCCTCTCGCAAGCTCACATCTGACGCTCATCAGCCCAGCACTCGTACGCACGCGGAGCCCTTGAGCTCCTTCCTCACGCTCACCAACGAGGAGTCGATCCGTCACGGTCCGGGTCACCGCCGAGTGTGGCGATGCCGAGCCAGTCGGCGCAGACGTCGGAGGTGGCCGGGTGCAGCGATCCGCACCGGGCGTCGCGGTACAGCCGCTCCAGCGGATGACCCCGTCGGGTGGCCGAGGTGCCGGCCGCCTCCAGCATGGACGCTGCCACCTCCGCCGCGGTGGTGCCGGCCAGCAGCTTCGCCCGCCACACCCACCTGTTTGTCTCCTCGTCGCCAGGTGCCTCGTCCACCCGTCGGGCGGCCTCGGCGACCACCAGCTCGGCCGCCGCCACCGCGGCGTCGGCGCGGCCCAGTCGGGCCCGTACCGCCGGCAGCCCGGCGAGGTTGCGGGCGTTCAGGTGCTCGGCGGCGGCGTCGACAGCCGCCCGGGCCACCCCCACGTAGACGGCCGCGTAACTGGCCACCAGCCAGTGCGGCATGAGCTGGGCCACCACCAGGGCCAGCCCTTCGACCCCGCCGAGCAGCCGATCGGCCTCGACCGTGACGTCGAGGTGCAGGTCGTGCGAGGCGGTGGCGCGCATGCCGAGGGCGTCCCAGGTCGGCTCGACGGTGAGACCCTCGCCGGCCGGCACCAGGAACTGCGAGACCACCGACGGATCGGCGGCGCTGCGGGCGGCCACCAGGTAGCCGTCGGCGTGACCGGCACCGGAGCAGAAGGTCTTGCTGCCCTTGATCCGCCAGCCTCCGTCGACCGGCTCGTAGACCGTGGCGAGCTGGGACAGCCGGGCGCCCGCGCCCCGCTCGCTCATCGCGACCGCGTACCACGACCCATCGGCCGCCGCCCGTAACAGCCGGTCTCGGGCGGCCAGCGCCTCCGCCGGTACGCCGAGCGCCTCGGCCAGCTCCTCGGTGACCGCGCCGAGCGCCCCGGTCACCGAAGCGTGCATGTTGAACACCAGCGCGGTGGCGCCGTTGCCCCGGGCCAGCTCGGTGGCGACGGCCGCGTACTCCGCGAAGGTGGCACCGGCACCGCCCAGTTCGGCGGGGACCATCAGACCGAACAGCCCCGCCGTACGCAGGTCGGCGAAGTCATCGACCGGGAACGAACCGTCCCGGTCGTGCGTGGCGGCCCGCGCCGCCAGTCGGGGCGCCAGCCGCCGAGCCGCCGCCGACGCTCCACTGCGCTCGGTCATGGATGGAACCCCCTCTTCGGCCATTCCCATACCCTCACCTGGATCAGCTATCCGTCGCGTAGCCCGTGGCCCTGGTAGAGCACCGCCCTCGACCCGGTCGGCACGATGCGTGGTGCCTGACCGGTCGGCGTCGCGGCACCCCGCACCTGCCGGACCAGCCACCGCAGCAGCCCCGGTACGCCCGGCCGGACACCCCGCACCCGCAGGTCGACGCCGTGCCGGGCGCACTCGGCGACCAGCTCGCGATCGTCCACGAACAACCGCGGGTCGTGGATGCCGCGCGGCACTGTCGGCAGTCGCTCGGCGATGTGGACAGCGACCAACCGGGCCAGCGCGGTGTCGTTCAGGGTGTCCAGCACCAGCAGTCCGCCGGGGCGCAGCAGACGACACGCCTCGGCCACCGCCGCCCGCCAGTCCGGTACGTGCTCCAGCAGCTCGCCGGCGGCGACCACGTCGGCGCACCCGTCCACGAGTGGGACCGCCGTGGCGTCGCCGTTGACCGCCGTCACGCCGTGCGCCGCCGCCTGAGCCAGCGCCGAGCGGGTGAGGTCCACCCCCACGTGTCGGTAGCCCTTGCCGGCCAGGTGCGGGGCGAGCAGCCCGGCCCCACAGCCCAGGTCGACCAGGAGCGCGCCGGGTCGCGTCGCCGGGGGCACCAGCGCGGCCCTTGCCCGGGCCAGCCAGTGCAGCATGGCGAACACGCCATCCGGCCGCCACCACTCGTCCGCCAGGTCGTCGTACTGGCGCGGATCATTGCGGGGCAGCACGAGGCCAGCGTCACGCATGGCAACGAGCGTGGCACGACTCCCCGGTAACGACCAGACTTCCGTTATGTCGTCGACGGTGTTAGGGCTGGTCAGAGCGAGCCATCCGGAGCCGACCGCGGCGGTCACCACAGTGGCCGGCCTGCTGGCCGTCGGCGTCGGTCATCCACCCGGCGGCGTCGTCGCGGTGGTGCTCACCGTGGCTGCCAGCCAGTTCACGGTCGGGTGGACGAACGATCTGCTCGACGCGGATCGCGACGCCACGGTCGGGCGTACCGACAAGCCGCTGGCCTCCGGCGCGCTCGGGCGGCGTACCGTCGCGGTGGCCGCCGCCGTGGCCGCGACGGCAACAGTTGCCCTGGCTCTGACGACCAACCCGGCGGCGGCGCTCTGCGCCATCGTCGCCCTGGTCTCGGCGCTGCTCTACGACTGGCCGCTGAAGTCCACGGCGGTCTCGGTGCTGCCGTACGCGATCTCCTTCGGCGCGCTGCCCGCCTTCGTGGTGCTGGCCCTGCCCGGTGCGCCGGCCCCGCCGGCCTGGCTGGTTGCCGCGGCGGCACTGCTCGGTGCGGGCGCCCATTTCGCGAACGTGCTGCCGGACTTCGCCGACGACGCCAGGACCGGGGTGCGCGGGCTACCGCACCGGCTCGGCCCGACGGGTAGCCGGGCGGCCGCCGTCGGACTGCTGATCGCGGCGACCGTCACACTTGTGCTCGGACCGCCCGGACCACCGACGGGCGTGGGCCTCGCAGCGGTCGTCGCCGCCGTCGTGATCTTCATCGTCGCCTGGCACCTCGGCCGGGTCGACGAACGCGCCGGGGCTCGGCCGGTGGCCGCCTTCCGGGCGGTGCTGCTGGTCGCCCTGATCGACGTCGTCCTGCTGGTCACGAGCGGTCGACTGGTCTGAGCTCTCACCCCGGCAGGTGGCCCCGCCGGGTCCGCGTGCGGGCCACGATCAGCTCCAACTACCCTGGAGCCCGGTCTGCGCGGGTATGGCCAGCGGTTCCGGCGGGTGAGCCGGGAGTGATCGTGACGAGGAGGACCGACGTGACGCGCTCGATCAGGGGTTCCCGGCGGGCTGCCGTGCTGCTGCCCGGGATCGCGGCGGCAGCCGGGCTGCTGCTGTCCGGGTGCGGCGCCGGCCAGATCTCCGAGACGGCCAACAAGGTGCCGTCGGTCCAGGGCGCCAACATCCAGGCCGGCGACGGGAAGTACGCCGTACGCGGCGCCCTGGTCGCCTATCCCGGTGTCGAGGGCTACCAGGCCGGCGAAAACGCCCCGCTCAACGTCGTCCTCTACAACGACTCCCGAGACCCGGTGACGGTGACCGTCACCTCGCCGGACGCCCGTGAGGTGGTGATCACCACGGTCGCCGCCGCGACGAGCCCGTCGCCGACCGTCTCCCCGTCACCTGAGCAGTCCCCCGAGGGCTCCCCCTCGCCGGACAACTCAGCCTCGCCGGACAACTCCGCCTCGCCGGACAGCTCGCCGTCGCCGGACGACTCGCCGTCGCCCAGCCCGACCGAATCGCCCTCCACCGGTCCGGCCCGGATCGAGATCCCCCCGCTGAGCTACGTGCAGCTGAACACCGAGGGTGAGCAGGTGCTCCAGCTCGTCGGGCTGAACGAGGCCCTGCTCGCCGGCCAGAATGTCACGCTGACCTTCGACTTCAACGGCGAGACGGTCACCACCCCCGCGCCGATCGCCGTACCGCTCTCCCCGGCGCCGCAGCCGTCTCCGGTCATCGAGCGGCACACCGAGTACGAGGGCGAAGGCGGCCACTGAGCCCGTCCAGGTGCGTCCCGACGGCGCCGTCGGCGTGGTGCAGCCATGCCGACGGCGCCGTCGTCGTACCCGGGGGTTAGCGTCGGTCGGGTGAGCATCTCCCGATCGACCCCGTCCCGGGCGGGCACCGGCTCGCGAGGCCGGGCCGCCGCTCGCGAGCCCCGCCCCGCGTACGAGTGCGACGCCTGCGGACACCAACCACCGAAGTGGGTCGGACGCTGTCCCGAGTGCGGCGAGTGGGGTTCCGTGGTCGAGTGCACGATCACCGGCCCGACCGTCTCGGGTCGGGTGGTGAGCTCACGGATGCCCGCCGAGCCGGCCCGACCCATCGCCACCATCAGCGCGGCACCGGCCCGGGCCCGGCCCACCGGGGTCGGCGAGCTGGACCGTGTCCTCGGTGGCGGCCTGGTCCCCGGTGCCGTGGTGCTGCTCGCCGGGGAGCCGGGGGTCGGCAAGTCAACCCTGCTGCTCGACGTCGCCCAGCAGTGGGCCGCCGGGGCGGGCAGCCCGTCGCTGGTGGTCAGCGGTGAAGAGTCGGTCAGCCAGGTGCGGCTGCGGGCGGAGCGCATGGGCACCCTGCACGACCAGCTCTTCCTGGCCGCCGAGAGCGACCTCGCGGCGGTGCTCGGTCATCTCGACGCGGTCAAGCCCGGCCTGCTCGTCCTCGACTCGGTACAGACCATCTCCACCACCGGCACCGAGGGCGTACCCGGCGGGGTGACCCAGGTCCGAGCGGTCACCGCCGCCCTGGTCGCGGTGGCCAAGGAACGCGGAATCGCCACCGTGCTGGTCGGCCACGTCACCAAGGACGGCCAGGTCGCCGGTCCTCGGGTGCTCGAACATCTGGTCGACGTGGTGCTGCACTTCGAAGGCGACAAGCACTCGTCCCTGCGGATGGTGCGTGGTGTCAAGAACCGCTTCGGCGCCGCCGACGAGGTCGGCTGCTTCGAGATGCACGAGGGCGGCATCAGCAGCCTCGCCGACCCGTCCGGGCTGTTTCTGACGCGCTACTCCGAGCCGGTCCCGGGCACCTGCGTGACGGTGGCGATGGAGGGGCGTCGGGCACTGCTCACCGAGGTTCAGGCGCTGATCGGCGCCACGGTGGCCGGCTCGCCCCGGCGTACCGTCTCCGGGCTGGACTCCGCCCGGCTGGCGATGGTGCTGGCGGTGCTCCAGCGCCGTACCGAACGGCTCACCCTGCACGACCGGGAGGTCTTCGCGGCCACCGTGGGCGGCATCCGGGTGGTGGAGCCCGCGGCCGACCTCGCGGTCGCCCTCGCCGTCGCCTCCGGAGGGCTCAACCTGGCGATCGCGCCGCACCTGGTGGCGATCGGTGAGGTCGGCCTCACCGGCGAGGTACGCCGGGTGGGCGCGGTGCCACGGCGGCTGGCCGAGGCGGCCCGGCTCGGTTTCCGGCTCGCTCTCGTGCCGCCCGGTTGCGGTCCGACGAGCACCGGCGCCGGCCCGGAGCAGCTGCGAGTGATCGAGGTCACTGATGTCCGCTCGGCGTTGCAGGCGGCGGCGCGGGCGTCAGCGGAGTGAGCCCTCCACCGGGCAGGCCGGGCGGAATCGTGACACATCACAGTAACCGCGAGAGCACCCACCGCAGGGCAGTCCGTAGACTGTGCCCGTGCCGATCGACCGCGATACCACCAAGCCTGCCGGCGCGACGCCCCACGCCCGCACCGCTGCCGTGGGCTCGCCCGCCCGACCGATCAGCGTGAGCGTGACCGGGGGCGGCGTCGCCGGAGACCCGCTGCGCGCCAACCTGGCTCTGATGGCACCGGGCACCGCGTTGCGCGACGGGCTGGAGCGGATCCTGCGGGGTCGGACGGGCGCGTTGATCGTGCTCGGCTACGACAAGGTGGTCGAGGGCCTCTGCACCGGCGGCTTCCCGCTGGACGTCGAATTCTCCGCGACCCGGGTCCGCGAGCTGTGCAAGATGGACGGCGCGGTGGTGCTCTCCAGCGACGGGACCCGGATCGTCCGGGCGGCGGTGCACCTGATGCCCGATCCGACCATCCCGACCGAGGAGTCCGGCACCCGGCACCGCACCGCCGAGCGGGTCGCCCGCCAGACCGGCTACCCGGTCATCTCGGTCAGCCAGTCCATGCGCATCATCAGCCTCTACGTCAACGGCCAGCGGCACGTGCTCGACGACTCGGCGGCGATCCTCTCCCGCGCGAATCAGGCGCTCGCCACGCTGGAGCGGTACAAGCTCCGCCTGGACGAGGTCTCCGGCACCCTGTCCGCCCTGGAGATCGAGGATCTGGTCACCGTACGTGACGCGGTGGCGGTGGTGCAGCGACTGGAGATGGTCCGCCGGATCGCCGACGAGATCGCCGGTTACGTGGTGGAGCTGGGCACCGACGGGCGGTTGCTCGCCCTTCAGCTTGACGAGTTGATGGCCGGCGTCGACGCCGACCGCACCCTGGTCATTCGCGACTACCTGCCCACCGGCCGCAAGTCCCGGACTCTCGACGAGGCGCTTGTCGAGCTGGACCTGCTCAGCGCCACCGAACTGATCGACCTGGTCTCGGTGGCCAAGGCGATCGGCTATCCGGCCGCCTCGGACGCGCTGGACGCCGCGGTCAGCCCGCGCGGGTTCCGGCTGCTGGCCAAGGTACCCCGGCTTCCGACAGCCGTGGTCGACCGGCTGGTGGTGCACTTCGGCAGCCTGCAACGGCTGCTGGGTGCCACGGTGGAGGATCTCCAGACGGTCGAGGGCGTCGGTGACGCCCGGGCCCGGGGCGTCCGCGAGGGGCTGTCACGGCTGGCCGAGGCGTCCATCCTGGAACGCTACGTCTGACCGGCTGCCGGAGATCCCCGGCCGAGCGCGGCATACGCCGGGCGGCCCGAGGATTTCCGACCGCCGCTGAGCGCTGACTACCTGATGACCAGCTTCGCGGGCTGGCTCAGCTTGGTGCCCACCCGGGCGAAGACCTGGTACGTGCCGGCCGGCACGGTAGGTCCGTTGGCCACCCCGTTGGCGCACCGGCTGCTGTCCTTACCGTTCCAGTTGACCTGGTACGAGCGTTCGAAGCCGGGGGTGAAGGACTGCACGTCCGACCCGGCGGCCGTGCCGCAGGTGTCCGAGGACCAGACCACCTCGGCACCGGCCTTGAGGTAAAGCTCCTGGGCGGTGGCGCCGACGTCTCGGCTGCACGTCCGATCCGACCTGTTACGGACCTTCAGGTTCAGGTCGACTGTGGCCCCCGAGGCCACCTGCGCGGGCAGCACCACTGCGGTCACCGAGAGTTCGCTGTCCGCGCAGTTACCCTCGTCCGCGACCGGATCCACGGCTGGCGGGTCGTTGCTGAGGCTCGGCTCGGTGTCCGGACCGGAGTCGGCCTCGTCCCCCGGGGTGGACGGGTCCGCCCCGGCATCACCGGACGGCGGTGAACCGGTCTGCGGGGTCAGCACCGACCCCGTCGGCTCCGGCGCGCCGGTCGTCACGCCCGGCTCGGGCTGCCCGTTCCCTGTCGCGTCGTTGCCCCCGTCGGGCCCGTTGCACGAGTAGAGCAGGACAATCAGGAAGAGCAGCACCGCACCGAGCACGACGGCGCGACGCCGCCAGTACACGGTGGGAGGCAGGGGGCCGACCGTCAGACGCATGATGTCTCCACCGTAGCGGCGGCGGGTGCGACGGACGGCAGCGACGCGCCGTGGCTCGCCCGACCCATCGGATCCGACCCTCCATTCACGACGGTTCGCTCCGGCGACGGTCACTCAGCGCAACTGCCGCTCCGGCTCAGAGGTAGACCTTTCGCTGGTAGATCGCGTGTGCGCCGGCCACCCGGTCCAGAAACAGCGCTCCGGCGCAGTGGTCGATCTCGTGTTGCAGGGCACGTGCCTCGAAGCCGTCCGTCACCAGGCGTACGGTTTCGCCGCTGCCCGGCAGCGCGCCCTCCACCACCAGCCGGCTCGCCCGCTTCACGTCACCAGTCAGGTCCGGCACCGACATGCACCCCTCCCGGCCGGCCTTCCACCGGGTCGCCTCGACCACCCGGGCGTTACAGAGCACGAAGACACCATGCCCGGTGACCGTCTTGGGATGCCCGGTGACGTCCACCGCGAAGATCTGAGCGCTCACCCCGACCTGTGGAGCCGCCAGTCCGACACAGCCGGGCGACACCCGCATCGTGGCGACCAGGTCGGCGGCGAGTCGTACCGTCTCACCAGCGGTCGGGTCGACCTCGTCGCCCGGCCGGCTGAGCACCGGGTCCGGGGCGCAGACCACCGGGATGACCTGGCCGCCGCCAAGCGACTCGGGTACCCAGTCACCGAGGCCCACGTACGCCTCGGCCTGCGGATCCAGCTTCGGCCCGTCCAGTGCGCCGCTCACAGCACGTCCGGTTCGGCGGGCCGGAGGGTGACCTCGACGCCGAGACCGGTAGCGGCCTCGGACAGCCGGCCGGCGAGCGTGTCGGCGGTACCCGGGGGCAGTTCCACCTCGGCGACCACCACGTAGAGCGCCCCCGCCAGGCGGGTGCTCAGGTCGGTGACGTTGCCGCCGGCGTCGGCAAGCACCCGCGTCATCGCGGCCACGATGCCCATCCGGTCGGCACCGTGCACCGCCATCACGTACGGTTCACCGGCCGGTGCCGTCTCACCGTCCGGCGTCACCGCGCTGACGGTCGCCAGCAGCTGACCATCGGCGGCCAGTGGTGCCAGCGCAGCCTCGACCTCGGCGGCGGCCGGGCCGACGCAGATCAGGGTCATCGCGAAGTGTCCCCGTAGCCGGGTCATGGTGCTGTCGGTGAGGTTGGCCCCGAGCCGGGCGAGCACCTCGGCGACGTCAGCCACGATGCCGGGCCGGTCCCGGCCGATGACGGTGATCGCAAGCTCGTTCATCCGGGCATTCTGCCCGATCGTCAGCCGCCGTCGGCGTCGGCCCGCCCGACCGTCCGATCGGCGGGATCAGCGCACGTGACATCATCGGCGCGCGATGACAGAGGCGACATTCGCCGGCCGGGTGAGCCGGTGGTACGAACAGCACGCGCGGGACCTGCCGTGGCGCAGGCCCGAGGTGAGCCCGTGGGCGATCCTGGTCAGCGAGGTCATGCTTCAGCAGACCCCGGTTGCCCGGGTGGTGCCCGCCTGGCTGGCGTGGCTGGAGCGCTGGCCGACACCGGCCGCGCTGGCCGCGTCGAGTCCGGCCGAGGCGATCCGGATGTGGGGACGGCTCGGCTACCCCCGTCGAGCGGTGCGGCTGCACGACTGCGCGACGGCCATCGTGGAGCGCCACGGCGGCGCGGTACCGGACCGGCTGGAGCAGTTGCTCGCGCTGCCCGGCGTCGGCACGTACACCGCCCGGGCGGTGGCCGCCTTCGCGTACGGCCAGCGTCACCCGGTGGTCGACACGAACGTCCGCCGGGTGGTCTGTCGGGCGGTGGCCGGCGAACCGGATGCCGGCCCGACCACCCGACCCGCGGATCTGGTCGCCACCGAGGAGCTGCTGCCCGCCGAGCCGGCCGCTGCCGCCCTGGCCAGCGCCGCGATCATGGAACTGGGGGCGGTCGTCTGCACCGCCCGGTCGCCTCGCTGCGACGCGTGCCCGGTCGAGTCGACCTGCGCCTGGCGGGCCTCCGGGCAGCCCGCTCCACCCGGTCCGACCCGCCGCCCTCAGCGGTACGCGGGCACCGACCGTCAGGTGCGCGGCCTGCTGCTGGGGGTGCTGCGGGAGGCCAGCGGCCCGGTACCGCACCAGCGCCTGGACCAGGTCTGGGCGGACGAGGTGCAGCGCGCTCGCGCACTTGCCGGCCTGGTCACCGACGGGTTGGTCGAGCCGGTCGGCGACGCCTCGTTCCGACTGATCGGGGATGGCCCACCGGCACCGGTGGCCGGCTGAGGACCGGTCATCGTCGACGACCCACCGATAACCGGTGGCAGGCTGAGGGCCGGCCCCGAACGGGACCGGCCCTCAGCGTTCGATTTTCGGCTGATGGATCAGGCGGAATAGCCGCGGCTGGCGATCCAGTCGGCAAGCGCGTCGGTGCTGATCCAGTACTCGGCCCGGGCGGCGTCGGCCGAGTCAGCGATCTTCATCTGGTCGCCGCCGTCGCGGTAACCGGTCACCGCGATGTAGTGGCCACCCTCGAAGGTGTGGCTGCCCCCGGCCAGGTCGGTGGCGGTGCCGACCACGTTGGCCACCACGCCCCGGCCATCGTCGACGGCACGGACGACGTCCTCGCGCAGCCTGTTGGTCTCGGCGCGATCGGCGGCCTGACCGGGGATCTCAACCGTGCGGTAGACATCCTTGCCGGCCTTGCGGTTGAGGGCCTCGGTGATCAGGTACGCCGAGTCGGTGCCCCGCTCGGTGGTGCCCATCTCGCGGGCCAGGTCGTCCTGGGACACGTCCTTGTTCAGGATGCTCAGGGTGTTACGCACCGCCGCCGGGCCGCAGTAGTAGAAGTTCGGCTGGGCCTGGTAGCGCACCTTGAGCTGTCGCTCGCCCTTGCCGTGCCCCCGCTCGGTCACCGCGGTCAGCGGGTCCGAGCTGGGCGGAGCAGCCAGCGCGCCCACCGGGCCGGCGATCATTCCACCGGCGCAGACGGCACCGGCGGCGGTCAGGACAGCCTTGCGGATCGAACTCGTCATGATCATTGCCTTCCGTCTCGGGGGATCGACACGACACCAGGAGAAGGGAGGATGCGGATACCGCGTCGGGATGAGGCGGCGCGGACGCGCCTGCCCGGATCTGCGACGACCTCTGCGGGCCCGGCATTTCCGGGTGGGCCGGAGGCAGCGGCCGTCGCGGTTACTCCCGGTACAACGGCCCCCGGCACCGGTCCATGCCCAGGCAAACCGTGACCGCCGTCACGACAAATACCCACGAATCAGACATCGACCCTAGGTGGGCAGCCGGCGCGCGGACGCAGCCCCCTGAACGGTTCACCCCCGCCCGGCACCGCAGCCCGACAGCCGCTCGCCCGACTCGATGCGGGCAGCGGGCCGGACGGGCAGCGAGGCAGACCGGGGCCGATCCCCGACAGACGGCGACGGCCCGGTGGCATTCGCCACCGGGCCGTCGTTGCTTTCGGCTGACTACCTACTCGTCCGCGCCAGCGGGGGCCGTCGTCCCGCCGAGGTCGGCCGGCACGGCGTCCGGCACCTCCACCGGCCGGTCAGACCCCTTGAAGACGAGCTTGGACTTGTCGATGTCGTTCGGGTCGCCGTCGCAGTCCACCACGACGATCTGACCCGGGGTCAGCTCGTTGAACAGGATCCGCTCGGAGAGGTTGTCCTCGATGTCGCGCTGGATCGTGCGACGCAGCGGACGCGCCCCGAGCACCGGGTCGAAGCCCTTCTTCGCCAGGTACTTCTTGGCGTTGTCGGTCAGCTCCAGGCCCATGTCCTTGTTCCGCAGCTGGGTCTCGATCCGCTGGATCATGATGTCCACGATCGAGAGGATCTCGTTCTCGCGCAGCTGGTGGAAGACGATTGTGTCGTCGATCCGGTTCAGGAACTCGGGCCGGAAGTGCTGCTTGAGCTCGTCGTTGACCTTCTGCTTCATCCGGTCGTAGTTGGACTCGGAGTCCTCCGACGCCTGGAAGCCCAGCGAGACCGCCTTGGCGACGTCCCGGGTGCCCAGGTTGGTGGTCAGGATGATGACCGTGTTCTTGAAGTCCACGATCCGGCCCTGACCGTCGGTGAGCCGACCGTCCTCCAGGATCTGCAGGAGCGTGTTGAACACGTCCGGGTGGGCCTTCTCGATCTCGTCGAAGAGCACCACGCTGAACGGCCGACGCCGCACCTTCTCGGTCAGCTGCCCGCCCTCGTCGTAGCCGACGTAGCCGGGAGGGGCACCCACCAGCCGGGAGACGGTGTACCGGTCGTGGAACTCGGACATGTCCAGCTGGATCAGGGCGTCCTCGCTGCCGAACAGGAACTCCGCGAGAGCCTTGGACAGCTCGGTCTTACCCACGCCGGACGGGCCGGCGAAGATGAACGAGCCCGACGGGCGCTTGGGGTCCTTCAGGCCGGCCCGGGTACGCCGGATCGCCTTCGAGACCGCCTTGACCGCGTCCTCCTGGCCGATGACGCGCTTGTGCAGCTCGTCCTCCATGCGCAGCAGGCGCGAGGTCTCCTCCTCGGTCAGCTTGTAGACCGGGATGCCCGTCCAGTTGCCGAGCACCTCGGCGATCTGCTCGTCGTCGACCTCGCTGACGACGTCCAGGTCACCGGCCTTCCACTCCTTCTCCCGCTGTGCCTTCTGGCCCAGCAGCTGCTTCTCCTTGTCCCGCAGCTGCGCGGCGCGCTCGAAGTCCTGCGCGTCGATCGCGGACTCCTTGTCGCGGCGCACCTGCGCGATGCGCTCGTCGAAGTCGCGCAGGTCTGGCGGCGCGGTCATCCGGCGGATCCGCATCCGGGCACCGGCCTCGTCGATGAGGTCGATCGCCTTGTCCGGCAGGAACCGGTCGGAGATGTACCGATCGGCAAGCGTCGCGGCAGCCACGAGCGCCGCGTCGGTGATCGAGACGCGGTGGTGCGCCTCGTACCGGTCCCGCAGGCCCTTGAGGATCTCGATGGTGTGCGCCAGCGACGGCTCGCCGACCTGGATGGGCTGGAAGCGCCGCTCCAGCGCGGCGTCCTTCTCCAGGTGCTTGCGGTACTCGTCGAGCGTGGTCGCGCCGATGGTCTGCAGCTCACCACGGGCCAGCATCGGCTTGAGGATGCTCGCCGCGTCGATCGCGCCCTCGGCCGCACCAGCGCCGACGAGGGTGTGGATCTCGTCGATGAACAGGATGATGTCGCCCCGGGTGCGGATCTCCTTGAGCACCTTCTTGAGGCGCTCCTCGAAGTCACCGCGGTACCGGGAACCGGCCACCAGCGCGCCCAGGTCGAGCGTGTAGAGCTGCTTGTCCTTGAGCGTCTCGGGCACCTCGCCCTTGATGATCTTCTGGGACAGTCCCTCGACCACTGCGGTCTTACCGACGCCGGGCTCGCCGATCAGGACCGGGTTGTTCTTGGTCCGGCGGGAGAGCACCTGCATCACCCGCTCGATCTCCTTCTCGCGCCCGATCACCGGGTCGAGCTTGCCCTCCCGGGCGGCCTGGGTCAGGTTCCGACCGAACTGGTCCAGCACCAGGCTTGTCGACGGCGCGGCCTCACCCGGCGCGGTGCCGGCCGCAGCCGGCTCCTTGCCCTGGTAGCCGGAGAGCAGCTGGATCACCTGCTGGCGGACCCGGTTCAGGTCGGCGCCGAGCTTGACCAGCACCTGGGCGGCGACGCCCTCACCCTCACGGATCAGCCCGAGCAGGATGTGCTCGGTGCCGATGTAGTTGTGGCCGAGCTGAAGCGCCTCACGTAGCGACAGCTCCAGCACCTTCTTGGCCCGCGGCGTGAACGGAATGTGCCCGCTCGGTGCCTGCTGACCCTGGCCGATGATCTCCTCGACCTGCTGGCGGACGCCCTCCAGGGAGATGCCGAGGCTCTCCAGGGCCTTCGCCGCGACGCCTTCACCTTCGTGGATCAGACCCAGCAGGATGTGTTCCGTACCGATGTAGTTGTGGTTGAGCATCCGGGCCTCTTCTTGGGCCAGGACGACAACCCGTCGCGCTCGGTCGGTGAACCGCTCGAACATGCCCTCGTGCTCCTCACGTGCCGTGCGCACTCGATCTTGGTGGTCAAGACTCTCGGCGGGGCCGGATACGCAAGCGCCCGGGACGGGCGTCCGCGCCTCATTACTCTATCGCCGCGAGCCGACTCGGCTGACCTCGTGTGTCTGCGTCGTAGGCCCGGTACGCGTCGTTTTGCACAACCATCCACGCTCAACGGGTGTTCCGGGCGTGGTCTGTGTACGCGCAGAGCGAAATTCGACCCGGCGGTCGGGACCTCCGGGAACACCGCACGGGGGCGTCCCGGCCCGGGACGGCACCACGACGGGCCATCCACAGGTTGTGGACAACGCGTCCACTGGCTGTGGACAACGCGCGGTACGCCCCGAATAGTCCCCGGCGACGGCGACGCCGACCCGGAGCGTCTCCGGGCCGGCGTCGTGGCTGACCGTACTGCGGGTCGGTCTCAGTGACCGGCCTTCGAGTGGTACTCGTCGACGATCTCCTGGGGGATCCGGCCCCGGTCCGAGATGTCCTTACCCGACTTGCGCGCCCAGGCCCGGATGGCCTTGTTCTGCTCGCGGTCGGCGGTGGCACCGCCCCGACCACGGGCAGCCCGGCCGCCGACGACCACACCGCCGCGACCGACCTTGGTGCCGTGGGCGATGTACGGGGCGAATACCTCGCGCAATTTCTCGGCGTTCGAACCTGACAGGTCGATCTCGTACTGAACACCGTCGAGCGCGAACTTGACGGTCTCGTCCGCGTCCCCGCCGTCCAGGTCATCGACCAGCTTGTGAATGATCTGCTTGGCCACGTCCCACATTCCTTTCGAGCAGGGTTGATCCTGCCAACTGCAGAAGCACAATAACCCGTCTGATGCTTGTCGCGTCAATAGGATGCGGTAACGAGGCGGAAAGTTTCCGTACGACTACTCCGGGCGGACCAACGGGAAGAGGATGGTTTCCCGAATTCCCAGGCCGGTCAGCGCCATCAGGAGGCGGTCGATTCCCATTCCCATGCCACCGGCCGGCGGCATTCCGTACTCCATCGCCCGGAGAAAGTCCTCGTCCAGTCGCATCGCCTCGTCATCGCCCCGAGCAGCCAGTTGCGCCTGGGCCACCAGCCGTTCCCGCTGCACCACCGGGTCGACCAGCTCGGAGTACGCGGTGCCCAGTTCGAAACCGAGCACGTACAGGTCCCACTTCTCGGCCAGGCCCGGCACGCTGCGGTGGGACCGGGTCAGCGGACTCGTCTCCTCCGGGTAGTCACGCACGAACGTGGGTGCCACCAGACCGGGTACGACCAGTTCCTCGAACAGTTCCTCGGCGAGCTTGCCCGACCCCCACTTGGGGTCGACGGCCAGGCCCACCTTGTCCGCGTACTCGACCAGGCGAGCGTGCTCGGTGTGCACCGTGACCTCCTCGCCGAGCGCCTCGGAAAGCACGCCGAAGAGGGTGACCGAACGCCACTCGCCACCGAGGTCGAACTCCCGACCGTCGGCGTGGGTGACCACAGTCGATCCGGAGACCGCGATCGCCGCCCGCTGGACGAGATTGCGGGTCAACTCGGCCATCGTGTTGTAGTCGCCGTACGCCTCGTACGCCTCCAGCATGGCGAACTCGGGCGAGTGCGAAGAGTCGATGCCCTCATTACGGAAGTTGCGGTTGATCTCGAAGACCCGCTCGACGCCACCGACGACGGCACGCTTCAAAAACAGTTCCGGAGCGATTCGAAGATACAGATCGGTGTCGAGTGCATTGCTGTGGGTCACGAAAGGCCGGGCGGTCGCACCCCCATGGAGCAACTGCAACATCGGGGTCTCCACCTCGAGGTAACCCTCGCCGTGCAACGAATCGCGCAGACTGCGCAACGCCGCCGCCCGGGTACGCACCATCTGCCGCGCCTGCGGACGGACGACCAGGTCGACGTAGCGCTGCCGGACCCGGGCCTCCTCGCTGAGCGGCTTGTGTGCCACCGGAAGCGGGCGCAACGCCTTGGCGGTGACCGCCCACTCATCGGCCAGCACCGACAACTCACCCCGGCGGCTGGTGATCACCTCTCCGGTCACCCCGACGTGGTCGCCGAGATCCACCAGGCGCTTCCAGTCCTCCAGCCGGTCCGCGCCGACCCGGTCCAGCGACAGCATGGCCTGCAACTCGGTGCCGTCACCCTCGCGCAGGGTGGCGAAACAGAGCTTGCCGGTGTTCCGCACGAAGATCACCCGACCGGTGACCGAGACCCGGTCGCCGGTGGCGGTGTCGGTGGCCAGGTCGGCGTAGCGCTCGCGCAACTGGCTCAGCGTGCTGGTACGCGGGTATCCGATCGGATAGGGCTGCACACCGTCGGCGAGCATCCGGTCCCGCTTCTCCCGGCGGACCTTCATCTGCTCGGGAAGGTCGTCGGCGGGGTCGACTGGCACAGGGCTCTGTTGGGTCACGGCACGCTTCCTCAGCGGGAGAATTCGGGCGGGGTCAGGGCCGAGCGTACTCAAACCCCTCCGCGACCGTTACTGGATAGTCTGCCCGCCATGACCGACCCCACCGGGGCCCTCTCCTTCGGGTCCGCCGCCGCCGACTACGACAGGTACCGCCCCCGCTATCCGGTGGCGGCGCTGCGGTGGGCGCTCGACGGCATCGACGCCCCCGCGCAACTTGTCGATCTCGGCGCCGGGACCGGCATCCTGGCGCGTGGGCTGCTCACCCTGGGCCACCGGGTGACCGCCGTCGAACCCGACCCCGGCATGCGGACCCAGCTGGCCTCTGCCGATTCCGCTGTGCACGCCCTCGACGGCAGCGCCGAGGCGGTACCGCTGCCCGACGGGTACGCCGACGCCGTCCTCACCGGCCAGGCGTACCACTGGTTCGACAGGTCACGGGCGCATGCCGAGATCGCCCGGGTGCTGCGGCCCGGTGGGGTCTTCGCCCCGATCTGGAACCTGCGGGACGACGGCGTCGACTGGGTGGCCGAGCTGAGCCGGATCGCCGAGATCGGCGACACCGTCGAGCACCTACGGCAGAGCGTCACCGACTTCGGCGACTCGTTCACCGCTCCCCAGTGGGCCGAGTTCACCCACACCACCACGCTGACCCCCGAGGAACTGCTCGGCCTGGTCCGCACCCGCTCCCACTACCTGACCGCCACACCCGCCCGGCGCGCCGAGGTCGACCACCAGGTCCGCACCCTCCTACACACCCACCCCGACCTGACCACCAGCGACACCATCACGCTCCCCTACACCACCCTCGTAGCCCGCACCCAAAAAACCTGAACCAAAGCACCAGACCGCGACAGACGGACGAGCCCCCACCACAGACGGACGAACCCCCACCACCACAGACCCCACCCGCCAGCGGACGGATGACGCGTACCCACCGAAAGGGTTTCCGGGCAGCCCGACCGGCGCAGGGATCAAGCCTGACCGCCCGGAGCCGGTCGGGCTGCCCGGAAACCCCCACCGCAACCACCGGAGCCGGTCGGGCTGCCCGGAAACCCCACCGCAACCACAAAACCAACCCAAAAGCGTCAGACGTTCCGCTCGTACACCATGCGCAGCCCGATCAGCGTGATCATCGGTTCGTGATGCGTGATAGTCCGGCACTCGTTGAGCACCAGCGAGGCCAGCCCACCCGTCGCGATCACCGCCTTCAGCTCGCCCATCTCGGCGGCCATCCGCTCGACGATCCGGTCCACCTGGCCGGCGAACCCGAAGTAGAGGCCCGCCTGGAGGCACTCGACGGTGTTCTTGCCGATCACCGAGCGGGGCCGGGTCGCCTCGACCTTGCGCAGTTGGGCGGCGCGGGCGGCGAGCGCGTCGAACGAGATCTCGATGCCCGGGGCGAACGCGCCACCGAGGAACTCGCCCCGCCCACTGATCACGTCGAAGTTGGTGGTGGTACCGAAGTCGACGACGATCGACGGCCCGCCGTAGAGGGTGTAGGCGGCCAGGGTGTTCACCACCCGGTCCGCGCCGACCTCCTTCGGATTGTCGATGGCCAACTGCACCCCGGTCCGTACGCCGGGCTCCACGATGACGCTCGGCAGTTCCCCGTAGTAGCGGGTCAGCATGGTCCGCAGCGAGCGAAGGGCCGCCGGGACCGTCGAGCAGGCGGCCACGCCGGTGATCTCGACGGCGTCGCCGGCGAGCAGCCCCCGGAACATCAGACCCAGTTCGTCGGCGGTCGAGCGGGCATCGGTCTTGATCCGCCAGGAGTGCACCAGCTTGTCGCCGTCGAAGGTCGCCAGCACGGTGTTGGTGTTCCCGATGTCGATGCAGAGCAGCACGCACGCAGCCTAGACGGGTTCACCGCGTGCGCAGGTCCAGGGCGATGTCCAGGATCGGTGAGGAGTGGGTGAGCGCGCCGACGGAGAGGAAATCCACGCCTGTCGCGCCCACCGCCGCCGCGTCGGCGAGGGTCAGCCCGCCGGTCGCCTCCAGCTCGGCCCGGTCACCGACGGCGGCGACCACCTCGGCGAGCACCGCCGGGGGCATGTTGTCCAGCAGGAGGAAGTCGGCTCCGGCCTCGACCGCCTCCACCGCCTCGGCGGGGGTGTCCACCTCCACCTGCACCGGCACCTCCGGGAACGCCTCCCGGACCCGCCGATAGGCGGCGGCGACACCACCGGCCGCGAACTTGTGGTTGTCCTTGACCATCGCGACGTCGTGCAGGCCCATCCGCTTGTTGGTGCCTCCGCCGGCGCGGACCGCGTACTTCTCCAGGGCCCGCAGCCCCGGGGTGGTCTTGCGGGTGTCCAGCACCATCGCCTTGCTGCCGGCCAGCGCGTCCGCCCAGGCCCGGGTGTGGGTGGCCACCCCGGACATGCGACAGAGCAGGTTGAGGGCGGTCCGTTCGGCGGTGAGCAGCACCCGGGTGGGGCCGGTCACCGTGGCCAGCACGTCCCCCCGGGCCACCTGCTCGCCGTCGTGGGCCACGAACGAGATCCCGACGGTACGCCCGATCCCGGTGGCCTCGGCGGCCAACTCGAACACGGCGGCGGCGACGGCCAGTCCGGCCACCACACCGTCGGCGCGGGCCACCACGTCGGCGGTGTCCGTCTGGGCAGCCGGGATGGTGGCGGTGCTTGTCACGTCGAGCCCGTCGGGGCCGAGGTCCTCGACGAGCGCGTTCTCGATGATCCGACGCACCTGGTCCGGGTCCAGCCCAGCCTCGCGCAACATCCGCTCCGTCTCGCTGGTCATCGCGTCTCCTCCCACCTGGTGGTCAACCGACCCTGTCCGCCGACGGCACCGACCAGGTGGCCGTGCCACCGCTCGTCGGCCACCGGGAAGTCCTCCCGCCAGTGGCAGCCCCGGGTCTCCTGGCGGGCGTATGCGGCGGCGACGAGCGTGGCGGCCACGGTGACCAGGTTCGTCGCCTCCCAGTCGGCGGTGCGCGGGGTGCCCCGAGCGACGCCCAGTTCGACCAGTTCGGCGGCGGTCGCGGTGAGCGTCGCGGCCGAGCGGAGCACGCCGGCACCCCTGGTCATCGCCCGCTGCAACACCGGCGTCGTCGCGGCCGGCAGCACCCAGCCGCCCTCGCCCCGCCACGCCCCGGTGTCCGCCGGGCGGGCCTGCTCGGGCAGGCCGGACGCGATGTCGTCGGCGATCCGCCGGGAGAAGACCAGCCCTTCCAGCAGCGAGTTGCTGGCCAGCCGGTTCGCGCCGTGCACGCCGGTGCAGGCGACCTCGCCGCAGGCGTACAGGCCGGGGATGGAGGTCCGACCGCGCAGGTCGGTGCGGACCCCACCGGAGGCGTAGTGCGCGGCCGGGGCCACCGGGATCAGGTCGGTTCCCGGGTCGACCCCGATGGCCAGGCACGACGCGACGATCGTCGGAAACCGCCGGGCCAGGAAGTCGCCGCCGAGGTGGCGGGCATCGAGGTGGACGTGGTCGGCGCCGGTGGCCAGCAGCACCCGGTGGATGCCCTTGGCGACCACGTCCCGGGGTGCCAACTCGGCCAGTTCGTGCTGGCCGAGCATGAAGCGTTTACCGTCGGCGTCCACCAGGTGGGCGCCCTCGCCCCGCAGCGCCTCGGAGACCAGCGGCTGCTGCGCGTGGCCGGCGCCGGGCACCCGGGAGTGCTCCGGCACGATCAGCGCGGTCGGATGGAACTGCACGAACTCCACGTCGGTGACCGCCGCGCCGGCCCGCATGGCCAGGGCGACCCCGTCACCTGTGGAGACCGCCGGATTGGTGGTGGCCGCGAAGATCTGCCCCATCCCGCCGGTGGCCAGCACCACCGCGCGGGCCAGCAGGGCACCGACACCGTCCTCACTGCCCTCGCCGAGCACGTGCAGCGTGATCCCGCACGCCGCGCCGAGCCCGCCCGGCCCGTCGCCGGGTGCCCGGAGCAGATCCAGCACCAGGGCGTGCTCGACAAGCCTGATCCACGGGTCGCGGCGTACCGCCTCGTGCAGCGCCCGCTGCACCTCCGCACCCGTGGCGTCGCCGCCCGCGTGCACGATGCGGTCGGCCCGGTGCCCGCCCTCCCGGGTGAGCATCAACGAGCCGTCGGTGTTGCGGTCGAACTCGGCACCGAGGCGCATGAGTTCCCGTAGCCGGGTCGGCCCCTCCTCGACCAGTACGCGGACCGCGGCCGGGTCACACAGGCCCACGCCGGCGATCTCGGTGTCGGAGGCATGCATGGTCGGGGTGTCGGCCGGGTCGAGCACCGCGGCGATGCCGCCCTGCGCCCACCTGGTCGATCCCTCGTCCATGTCGACCTTGGTGACCACTGTGACGTGCAGGCCAGCCTCGCGCAGATGCAACGCGGCGGTCAGCCCGGCCACTCCGGAGCCGACCACGATCACGTCGGTGGTCTCCACCCAGCCCGGCGCCGGAGCGGCCAGGCGGCTCGGCAGCACCGGCAGGCCGACGGTCGGTACGTCCATGCCCACAGTCAACCCGAATGCCTTTCGCCTCGGGCGGCGGGGGCGGGACGAGTGGTTCCGGCTACTTCGTCCGGACCGGAAGTTCGCCCGGGCCGGCGCCCTTGAGCGTCCCGGTCACCCGACGTTCGCTGAGCCACAGGTAGCAGCGGATTCCCCGGTCGCCCACCCGCCACCGGCCGGCGCTGGGCGGACGCACCACCACATCGGTACGGAAGACGAGGTCATCGTCGTCCGGCAGGCCGGCAAAGCGGGCGAGGACCGATCGGCACCCGGCGTAGAAGGGCGCCCACTGCGCGCTGCGCGTCGGGTACGGGCGGTCCGGGGCGGCCCAAACCCCGGCGAACTCGGCGTCGTGGCGCTCGGTGCACGCCACCGGAACCAGGGTCTGCACCACGCCGCCCCCGTCGGTACGCGTCTGCTGGCAGCCCAGTCGCAGCGGGGACGGAGTCCGCAACGCGTCGCGGAGCGACCCGGTACGCAGCACGACCCGGGCACCCGCCTCCACCGTGCTGACCTCCATCAGATCGCAGCGGTACCAGCGCGAGCCGGCCACCCAGCCCGGCTCGGACGGCACCGCGACCGCCAACCGGAGCCGCCCGGCCCGCCAGTTGTCACCGACGTAGCCGTTGGCCCGGTTGTCGCAGTCGGCGAAGGCGGTACGCAGTTCCGCCGAACCGGTGGACGGCGGTTCGTCGCGTGCGGCGGGGAAGGCGCCGACGTGCACCGTCTCCACCCGGTGCGGCGCGGCGCAGTCCACCGGCGCGTACGCCCCGAGCGGCACCACCTCGGCGAAGTCGGCCTCGTGACAGACCCCGACGGCCGGCGTGAAGGGCCCCGGCGGCGGCAACGCGGCCCAGTCGTCGACCAGGTCGCCATCCAGCCCCCCGGTCGACCCACAGCCGGACAGCAGCGCCGCCACGATGAAAGTGGTGACCAGGGTCCTCGTCGCACGCTGCATGACGCCGCCTCCCCCAGTCAGCGGCCGTCCCCCGACGGCGCCTCTCAGGGTAACCAGAAATGACCTTCCGGTGACAGACCGGATTCGCGGTGTGATCGCCGCAGCCGGTCGGGAAGGGCGCGGGGATGCCGAGCAAGCCTGGCACCCGGAGTGGACCCCCCGCTACACCGACAGCGGGTTGGGCACCGGGGTGCCGGCGGTGCCGGGAGCGGCGACCGACGGATCGGCACCGAGGTCGACGACCTTGTTGTCCGCGTCCACATGCACCACCCGAGGGCGGTACGTCCGCGCCTCGGCATCGTCCATCTGCCCGTACGAGATGAGGATGATCAGGTCGCCGGGCTGCACCAGGCGGGCGGCGGCACCGTTGATACCGATCACACCGCTGCCCCGCCGGCCCGGGATCACGTACGTCTCCAGCCGGGCGCCGTTTGTGATGTCGACGATCGCCACCTGCTCGCCGGGGAGCAGGTCAGCGGCGTCGAGCAGATCCTCGTCGACGGTCACCGAGCCGACGTAGTGCAGGTCCGCCTGGGTCACCGTGGCCCGGTGGATCTTGGACTTGAGCATCGTGCGGAACATCGGGACGCCTTTCGGGTTCAGGTGTGGTCAGGAGGCCGGGTCGAGTCGGACCGGAGCGTTGTCGATCAGCCGGGTGCCGCCCACCCAGGCCGCCACCAGCAACCGGGCCGGGCCACGGACCGGCCCGGGCTCCAGATCCGGATCGGTGAGCACCAGGTAGTCGAGGCGCGCGCCGGGTTCGCCGGCGCCGAAGGCGACGTGCGCCGCGGTCAGGACCGCTGCGGCATCGCCGCCGGCCGAGGCGGCCTCGGCGCCCGCCCGCAACGCCCGGGACAGGCTCAACGCCACAGTCCGCTCGGCCGGCGAGAGATAGCGGTTGCGGCTGGACAGGGCAAGTCCGTCCGGTTCCCGGACGGTGGGCACCCCGATCACCTCGACCGGGACGTCCAGGTCCCGGCACATCCGCCGGACCAGGGTCAGCTGCTGGTAGTCCTTCTCGCCGAAGAAGGTCAGGTCCGCGCGGGTGAGCTGGAGCAGTTTCAGCACCACGGTGAGCACGCCGTGGAAGAAACCGGGCCGACTCAGCCCCTCCAGGTCCTCGCCGAGCGGCCCCGGGTTGACCCGGACCGCCGGCTCGCCGCCGGGGTACATCTCCGTCACCGAGGGCGCGAAGACCAGGTCCGCGCCGGCCCGCCGGCACACTTCAAGATCGTCTTCCAGGGTACGCGGGTAGCTGTCGAAGTCCTCGTTCGGCCCGAACTGGAGCGGGTTCACGAAGATCGTCACGATCACGTGGTCAGCGCGCGACCGGGCCTCCCGCAGCAGCGTCTGATGCCCCTCGTGCAGCGCACCCATGGTCATCACCACGGCCACCGTCCCGGTCCGGGCGGCTCGCGCCCTGGCCAGGTCGGCGCGGGTGTGTACCAGCTCCGTCACCTGCTCCACCTCGCTCGACACCTCTCCCCCGGCGGTCACGCCGCCACCCCGCTCCGGTAGCCGTCCAGGACGCCGAGCAGGGGTGCCGCGTCGGCCTGACGTAGCCGGCCGGCCGCCACGGCCCGGTCGGCGGTACGCCGCGCCAGGACGAGGTACGGCTCGACCGACTCGGGCGCGGTGGCGGCGAGCCGCGCCAGGTGCCGTCGCACCGTGCCCGCGTCGCCACGGGAAACCGGGCCGGTCAACGCGTCGTCGCCGAGGCGCAACGCGTTCTCCAGCGCGGCCCGCAGCAACGGGGCGAGCACCTTCTCGGGCTGGCCCACCCCGGCGTCGCGCAGCCGGTCGCCCGCCTCGTTGACCAGGGTCACCAGGTGGTTGGCGCCGTGCGCCAAAGCCGCGTGGTACAGCGGCCGGTCCGCCTCGGCGATCCACTCGGGCACCCCGCCGAGGTCGACCACCAGTCGGGCGGCAAGCGGGCGCAGGTCGGCCGGCGCGGTCACCCCGTACGAGATGCCGGGCAGCCGGCCGAGGTCGTCGGGCGTGCCGGCGAAGGTCATCGCGGGATGCAACGCCAGCGGTCGGGCACCGGCCGCGCTGGCCGGTGCCAGCACCGCCAGGCCGTGCGCCCCCGACGTGTGCGCGATCACCTGGCCGGGACGCAGTGCGCCGTCGGCGGCCAGGTCGGCCACCACCCCGGCCAGCGCGTCGTCCGGTACGGCGATCAGCAGCAGGTCGGTGGCGGCCCGGGCGACCTCGGCCGCCGGACTGGGTGAGACGGTCGGCAGGAGCAGCGCCAGGCGGGCCCGGGAGGCGCCGGACTCGCCGGTGGCGGCGACCACCCGGTGGCCCGCAGCGGCCAGCGCGGCACCCAGG
Organism: Verrucosispora sp. CNZ293; assembly: GCF_002754655.1. Lineage (NCBI taxonomy): Bacteria > Bacillati > Actinomycetota > Actinomycetes > Micromonosporales > Micromonosporaceae > Micromonospora > Verrucosispora sp. CNZ293. Next base: position 5,257,588 of record NZ_PEFR01000001.1, on the reverse strand, counting down.
GTGGCACCCACCCGTCCGGCGCCGATGACTCCGACGGTGAGCACGGAAGCGGTGGCGACCCGGGCCGATGCCACGGTCGCGGGCCGCCGAAGGGCGGCCGAGTGGGTGCGCGGCAATGCGCTCATGTCACGATCCAGTCCTCGAGACGGGGTACCGGTCGGGGCAAGTATGCGTCGCTGACGCGGATCTGAAACAAGGATGTGTGAAATCGTTCACCGGTGTGAGGAGGGCCCCATGTCGATGCGCTGGCGGGACGCGATGCGGCGGGCGCTCTACGGGCCCGACGGCTTCTTCGTCTCCGGTGCCGGACCGGCGGCCCATTTCCGGACCAGCGTGCACGCCTCTCCGATCTTCACCTCGACGCTGCTGCGGTTGATTCACCAGCTCGACGCCGCCCTGGGCTTCCCCGACCGCTTCGACGTGGTGGACCTGGGTGCGGGGCGGGGTGAACTGCTCGGCGCTCTCTCCGCTGCGGTCACCGTGGGGGTTGCCGGGGAGCCCGCCCGCTCCGGGCGGTCAGGCTTGATCCCTGCGCGGGCGGGCTCCCCGGAAACCCTGACCACCACGGCCGCCGTCCGCCCCTGCCCGGGTGGTGTCTCGTCCGGGTCCGCCGATTCGTCGCCGTCGGCGCCGGTTCCGCTGGCTCGGCGGGTACGGTTCACCGCCGTCGAACTCGCCCCGCGCCCCGAGAACCTTCCCGACCAGATCGCCTGGACGAACCAGATCCCCACCACCATCACCGGCCTGCTCCTGGCCACCGAGTGGCTCGACAACATCCCCCTCGACCTCGCCACCCACACCGACCACAACTGGCACTACCTCCTCGTCGACCCCACCACCGCAGCCGAGACGACAGGCGAACAAATCAGCCCCGCTGACCTCGACTGGCTGACCACCTGGTGGCCCTCCCCGACCGACCAGCCTCCCGGGGCGTGGACCAGCACGGACGACCCGGACCCCCCTCAGCAGACCGCAACGGACGGGTCGGGCTCGACCAGGTCGGGTTTCCGGGCAGCCCGGCCGGCGCAGGGATCAAGCCTGACCGCCCGGAGCCGGCCGGGCTGCCCGGAAACCCCCACGGACCACACCCTTACGGACCGCATACCGCAGATGGGGCGGGCGGAGATCGGGCGGACCAGGGACGAGGCGTGGGCCGACGCGGTCGGGCACGTCGACCGAGGGCTGGCGTTGGCCGTGGACTACGGCCACCTGCGTGCGGAACGGCCGATCGACGGAACGCTCACCGGGTACCGGGGCGGACGACAGGTGCCCCCGGTGCCGGACGGCTCCTGCGACGTCACCGCGCACGTCGCCATGGACTCGGTCGCCTCCGCCGGTGAGCGGGTCGCCAGGTGTGCGTACGTCCTGACCTCGCAGCGGGAGGCGTTGCGAGCGCTCGGGGCCGACGGTGGGCGACCGCCGCTGAGCCTGGCCGCCAGCGACCCGGCCGGCTACCTGCGGGCGCTGGCCACCGCGTCGGCGGCGGCCGAGCTGACCGACCCGGCCGGCCTCGGCGGCCACCTGTGGCTGTGGCAGCCGGTCGGCCTGCCCACCGACCGGCTACCACCCCTTGCGGTCCTCGCCGACGGACCGCGCAGCTGATGGGTGATCACCGCCCGGCCGAACGGTTCATGGCACGATGGCGGGCATGACCACGGGCGAGCTGCGCGAGCTGACCGTCGGCACCGGAGCCGGCTTGGTGGCGGGCACCGGCGGAGAGCAGCTCGGCGCGGACATGGTGCTGAACATCGGACCGCAGCACCCCTCCACGCACGGCGTGCTGCGACTCAAGCTCGTCCTCGACGGCGAGCGGGTGCTCGCCGCCGAACCGGTCGTCGGCTACATGCACCGCGGTGCCGAGAAGCTGTTCGAGGTACGCGACTACCGGCAGATCATCGTGCTGGCCAACCGGCACGACTGGCTCTCGGCCTTCGCCAACGAACTGGGCGTGGTGCTCGCCGTCGAACGGCTGATGGGCATGGAGGTGCCCGAGCGCGCCACCTGGCTACGGATGGCGCTCGCCGAACTGAACCGGGTGCTCAACCACCTGATGTTCCTCGGCTCGTACCCGCTGGAGATCGGCGCGATCACCCCGATGTTCTACGCCTTCCGGGAACGGGAGACGCTCCAGACGGTGATGGAGGAGGTCTCCGGCGGGCGGATCCACTACATGTTCAACCGGGTCGGCGGCCTGAAGGAGGAGGTGCCCGCCGGCTGGACCGGGCGGGCCCGTACCGCCATCGGCGAGGTACGGCGGCGGATGCCGGACCTGGACAATCTGATCCGGCGCAACGAGATCTTCCTGGCCCGGACCGTCGGCGTGGGGGTGCTGTCGGCGGCCGAGGCGGCCGCGTTCGGGGCGTCCGGTCCGGTCGCCCGAGCCTCCGGGCTCGATCTGGACCTGCGCCGGGACGAGCCGTACCTGGCCTACGACCAGCTTGACGTGCCGGTGGTCACCAAGACTGCCGGCGACTGCCACGCCCGCTTCGAGGTGCTGCTCGACCAGGTGTACGCCTCGCTCGATCTGGCGGAGCAGTGCCTCGACCGGGTCGACCGGCTCACCGGACCGATAAACACCAGGCTGCCGAAGGTACTCAAGGCACCCGAGGGACACACCTACGCCTGGACGGAGAACCCGCTCGGGATCAACGGCTACTACCTCGTCTCGCGGGGCGAAAAGACGCCGTGGCGACTGAAACTGCGCACCGCCTCGTACGCGAACGTGCAGGCCCTGGCCACCCTGCTGCCCGGCTGTCTGGTGCCGGACCTGATCGCCATTCTCGGCTCGATGTTCTTCGTGGTGGGCGACATCGACAAATGACGGCCACCGCTGCGACGTCAACCGCGGGTGGCGGCCGTAGCGGTCAGCGCCAACGGCCAGCGCCGCCGTCGTGCGCTGCCGGGCCGTAGCCCGGCTCCTCCACGTGGTGCCGGCGGCCGTACGGCTCCCCGCCCGGGCGTTGTCCGCGCGTGGTTTCGGGCTGATACCCGTACGCCGGCTCCGACGGATAGCCGCGTACCGGTTCGGGCTGGTACCCACGCGCTGGTTCGGGCTGGTGACCACGTTGACGGGGCGGTCGCCACTCCGGGGGCACCGGCACCCCGCCGGCGGGCAGTGCTGGGCGGCTCTCCGGCTCACCCCAGCCGTCCCGCCGGGCTTCGTCGCCGTGGACGTCCCGGTGCGGCTCCTCGCGACGTACGCTCGCCCAGCGGTCCTCCATCCGGTACTCGGTGCCGGCCGGATCGGCGTGCATCTCGGCCCGACGCTCGCCGACCCGCAGCTCACGCCCCCGGTCGTCGTCGCGTACCGCTGCCCACCGGTCCCCGGCCCGAAGCTGTGCCCAGTACTGCCCGGTGTCGTCCGCCCGATGCCCCCGCGCCGCCGGAACCGGATCGGCGGGGGTCTCCCAACGTTGACCACCCGCGTCCCAGCCCCGATCGTCGCGCGCACCCCAGTCGCGGTCGTCCCGGACCCGCGCGGGCTCGTCCGGATAGCCGGAGCCGCTGTCCCGGGCGGTGGACCAGTCGTCGGGCGCGGCGGACCAGCGGCTCTCCTCCTGCGGTGGCGGCCAGGCGCGCTCCGGCTCGCGGGCCGAGCCGGACCAGGACCGTTCGTCGGCACGGGACGAGCCGGACCAGGGCCGCTCCTCGTCCTGGGCCGCCCCGGACCAGGAGTGCTCGTCCGGGCGCTCCGTGCCGGACCAGCGACGGCTCTCGTCCCGACGGGGACGTTCGTCGCCGTCGGACCAGGAGTTGTCGTCCCGTTCGGTGCCGGGGCCGCCCCGTCCGTGCTGCGCTCCCGACCACGCCGCCGGGTATCCGCCGTATCGGCCGCCGGACTCCCCCACCCCACCGTCCACGATCGTGTGCCGGGTGGTCACATGCACCGTCTCGGTGTGTCGGACCACCCGAGCGGCCTCGGCCCATGCTCATCTGGGCGATTGTCCTGCTCCGGGCGGCCCGGCGAGCCGTAGACACCGGCCGAGCCGCTGGCCGGGCGATCGTTCGTGGGCCCGGGTCGCTCCCCGCCGTACCCTCCGGTCGGTCCGGGAGCGGGCTGGGCCGTGCCGTACACCCCGGCCTGGGCGGCGACGCGTTCGGCCGGCCGCGACGGTGCCTCCGGGGCCGGTACCCGGGCCCGCCCCGGGCCGGACGGCTCGTCGTTCTGGACGGCGGAGACGCCACCGGAGTCGACCCGTCGACGCAACCCGGCCAGCGCTTCCTGCACCCGCTGGACCTCGTCGAGCGCCTGGTTGCCGCGTTGGGCGGCGGCCACGATCTCACCGCGCAGCTCCCGCCGCAGCTCGTCGACCTCCTCGCGGAGTTCCTCGGCCTGCGGCCCGCCGCCGTCGGTGCGCAGCGCGATGGAGAGCCCGATCAGCACCACGGCCAGGATGGCCAGCACCGCGGCGAACCGCAGCGGCCCGTTGCCGTCCGCCACAAGCAGTATCAGCGCCGCGACGGGAGCCAGGGCCACACCGCCCCAGAAGAGCAGGGTGAGCAGCTTGCGCGTATCGGCGGGCACCGGGGCGGGCATGGGTCCGCAGCCTACCGAGAGTTGCGTCACCTGGGAACGGCTCGACGGCAGGTCTCTGCCGCACTCGCCGGAAGGTCGCCGCCGCGAGCGCCGACGGGGTGCCCGACAGCACCCCAGACAGGTTCATGACCAGCAAAGACACGGCGCCCCGGCCAAGTCGGCCGGGGCACCGTGGTCCTGGCGCAGACGCTCAGCTCTGGGCGTACGCCGCATCGGTCGAGAAGACCAGACCGACACTTATCGTGCCGTTGCGCAGACCCGTCTTGGTCAACGGGCCGCCCTGGTCGAGCGAGGAGAACGAGCCGACCGCCAGCCCGTAGGTCTGCTCCAGGCCGGGCTTGCAGAACGGGCGCTCCTGGCACTCCGGCGGGCCACCCAGCACCGTTGCCGTGCCCGAGCACTTCTCGGCCAGTTCGGAGAGGGTCCGTACGCCGTACTTCTCGGAGAACTCCCGGGTCACGGCGAAGGCGTTCTGGTTCTGTGCGGCGGCCGGTGCGCCGAAGGTCAGCCCCGCCTTGCCACCCAGGTCGCGCAGCGCGGTGACGGTCTTGTCGACGTCCGGCGAGGAGACCGGCTGGCCACCGCTGTTCGCCTTGCCGTTGAGGAACTCGGCGAGCGTGGCCGCGTACTCCGGGACGACCTGGACCTCGCCCTTCTCCAGCGCCGGCTCGTACAACTCCCGGTTACCGATCTGCTGCACGCTTACCTGGTAGCCGGCGGCGGAAAGCTGGATCTTGTAAAGCTCCGCGATGATCTCGCTCTCGGTGAAGTTGCCCGCCCCGACGGTGATCTGCCCGCCCGGGCCCTTCTCCACGCCGTCGGTGAGCGAGTTGGCCTCGGCGAACTCCTGCGCCGCCGCCTGCGCGCTCTTGCGGTCCACGTCGACCGCCTTGTTGAGCTGCACCAGCTTCGGCGTGTCGAGCACCGCGGAGACCTTGTCGAGCGCGGCGATCAGCTGCGGCGTCGCCACCTCGCTGTTGATCGCCGGAATGATGTTGTCGGCGTTCTGCAGTGACTTGTCGTCCTCGAGTGCGATCAACTGCTCGCCGGCCACCGGAGCGCAGCCCTCACCCGAGGCTCCCTGCTGGGGTGCCTCGGTGCCGGACGAACCGGCGTCGCCGCAGCCCGCCAGCACCGTCGCCGCCGCGACCGCCCCCACGACCGCGATGGACAGTCTTCTACCTGCGCGCATCAGCCCGCCTTCCGTGTCCCGGCGCGGCCCGGGTGGGCCGGCCGCGTGTCCGACGGGCGATCCGCGCTGTGGCCGCCCGCGATTCCACCCAACATCCTGACGTAGCCCTCCGACAACCCGACGAGGCGTTCGTCACCGGAACGTCACCCATCGGTGTCACCACACCCTCGTCGATTCTCACCCGACCGACCACACGCGCCCGGGAACGCCGACGCCCCGGTGCGGTGGTCCGCAGGTCAGGTGCCGGTGACGGCGTCCGCCGCGCGGCGTCCGGCACCACGCCGGACCCGGCGTAGCGGGCGGGGGGTGACCAGCCGTTCGACAAGAGCGAAGAGCAGTTCGACACTTACCGCGAGCCCGGCGACCAGCAGCCCGCCGGCCAGGATCTGGCCACCACCCACCGCGATGCTCAAGCCGAACCCGAAGCGGATGATCTCTCCCAGGCCGCCGCCGTTGACAAATGTCGCGAGCGCTGCCGTGGCGACCACCTGGACGGCGGCCGTCCGGAAGCCGGCCGCGAGGTAGGGCACCGCCAACGGCAGTTCCACCCGCCGCAGCACCTGCGCCCCGGTCATGCCCATGCCACGGGCCGCCTCCCGCGTCTCCGCATCGACCTGCCGCACCCCGGTGTACGCGTTCGCCAGCAACGGCGGCACGGCGAAGACCGCCAGGGCGACCACCACCGCCGGACGGCCGAAGCCCAGGAAGGTCAGCGGAAGGATGGTCAGCAGCGCCAGTGTGGGCACCGCCAGGGTGAGATTGGAGATGAGCACCACCAGCCCACCGCCCCGGCCGGTGTGCCCCAGCCAGAGGCCCAACGGCCAGGCCACCAGGCAGCCCAGCAGCACCGCGGCGGCCGACATGCTGACGTGCTCGCCGAGCCGGTCCAGGATCCCGCCCGGGTTGGTCCAGTTCAGCGGATCGTTGAGCCAGACCACCGCCTGCGACACCGGGTTCATCGCGGCCTCCGGCAGGTTCGGCGGTGCCGGTCACGTCGTCCCACGCCAGCGGCGCTCATCCGGCCCGCCCGCGCAGCCATGGGGTGAGCAGCCGGCCAGCCCCGATCAGGACCAGGTCGAGCACCAGAGCGAGCAGGACACAGAGCAGCGTCCCGGTCATGATCTGGGCCTTGTAGAGGTTGTTCTGGAAGCCGGCGAAGATGATCTGCCCGAGCCCACCCCGCCCGATCACCACGCCGACCGTCACCAGCGCCACCGTGGAGACCGTGGCCAACCGCAGGCCGGTCAGGATGCCCGGTACCGCCAGCGGCAACTCGATCCGCAACAGGCGGCCCCAGCGGCCGTAACCCATGCCCTCGGCCGCCTCCCGCACCTCGGCCGGCACCTGGTTGAGCCCGGCGACGGTGTTGCGGACGATCACCAGCAACGCGTACAGCACCACCACGCTCAGCACAGTAGCGACGCCGATGCCCAGATAGGGCGCCACGAATGCGAACAGGGCCAGGGAGGGGACCGTGTAGAGCACTCCGGTCAGTGCGAGAATCGGCCCGGTGAGCGGCCGGTACCAGTACGCCACCACGGCCAGCGGGACGGCGATCAGCGCGGCGATGAGCACCGCCCGCAGGGTCAGCGTGGTGTGCTCCCGCAGGGCGTTGAGCACCGTGTCAGAGTTGTCCCGCACGTACTGCCAGGAGAACCACGGGTTACCCGGATCAGCCCGGTAGCTCAGGCGGAAGGACATACGTGGACGTTACCCCGGGTGTCGACGGTGATCGTCGCGCGGCGTCGATCACTCTCGACGGCATCGGCAAACGCTACCCGGACGGCACCGAGGCGGTCCGAGAACTCAGGCTGCACGTCGCCGAGGGCGAACTCGTCGTACTGATCGGCCCGTCGGGTTGCGGCAAGTCGACGGTGCTGCGGATGATCAACCGGCTGATCGAGCCGACCGCCGGCCGGATTCTGCTCGGCGGCTCCGACGTCACCCGGGTCGACCCGGTGAAACTGCGCCGGCAGATCGGCTACGTCATCCAGAACGTCGGGCTCTTCCCGCACCAGACGGTGGCCGCCAACGTGGCCACGGTGCCCCGGCTGCTCGGCTGGGCCGCCGACTCCGTTCGCCGTCGGGTCGAGGAACTGCTGGACCTGGTCGGTCTCGATCCGGCGCAGTTCGGCCGGCGTTATCCCCACGAACTCTCCGGTGGCCAACGGCAACGGGTCGGGGTGGCCCGGGCGCTCGCGGCCGACCCGGTGGTGCTGCTGATGGACGAGCCCTTCTCCGCCGTGGACCCGATCGTGCGGACCCGGCTCCAGGAGGAGTTCCTGCGGTTGCAGGCGGAGGTACGCAAGACCATCGTCCTGGTCACCCACGACCTGGACGAGGCCGTCCGGCTCGGTGACCGGATAGCGGTGCTCTCCGAGGGCGGCCGGTTGGAGCAGTACGACACCCCGGCGGCGCTGCTCGGCGCTCCCGCCACCGGGTTCGTCCGCGAGTTCGTCGGCGCCGACCGGGGCATCCGCCGGCTGGCCGTCACTCCGGTGACCCGGGAGGTGCTCGATCCGCTGCCGGTCGACGGCGGTGCGGACCTGCCGGCGGTGCCGCTGGGCGGCTCGGCGTACGACGCGCTGGCCGTGCTGCTCACCGCCGCAGGTGGGCAGGCGGTGGTCACCGAGGACGGACGCCCGGTCGGGACGCTCAGCCGGGAGCGCATCCTGACCCTGACGGAACCAGCAGGCTGAGGCACTCGCCGGGATCGACCGGGTCCGACGGCGCTGCCGACGGACCCGGTCGTGCCGTCAGCGCCGACCCCGGTAACCGCCGAGGGTGGCGATGCCGATGATCCAGCCGACGAAGAGGCCGTACTCCGCGCCGTCGCCCGCAGCCTGGAAGGCGCCCAGCAGCGACGGGTTGGTCCGGATCAGCGTGGTGAGCAGGGCGGCGAACGCCCCGGCGAAGACGAACGCCGCCCAGCCGGCGAAGAACTGGCTGATGGTGCCCCGGGCGCGGGCGAGCTGGGAGCCCGGCAGCAGGTAGAGGAACACGAAGGTGAGGACGACCACGAGGATCGCCCTCAGGTCGTCGGCGAAGATCTCCTGAATCGAGTCGGAGGAGTCGAATCGCCAGGCCGGCCAGGCGAGCAGTCTGAGGAACCAGCCGCCGGCGCTGTCCGGATCTGTGTTGTCCCTGGCCCAGTCGACGTACCACGGGCTGCCGAAGACCAGGACCAGGATGAGCGCGGCGAGCGTGCCAGCGCCCGGTGCGGACTTGTATCGATTGGTGAGAGCCATGGCCTCGCTAGTTCCCAGCGGATCGACGCAGGCAAACGCGAGGCGTCATTTATGGTATTACGCGCGTTTGACGCCGCCCTAGTGCTTCATCAGGTAGTCGATGAACGCGGCGCGCAACAGTGGCGCGGACTCCTCGTAGCCGTGCCCGGTCATCTCACGCCAGAGGGCGACCGCCTCGTCGACGGTGGGCCCCACCGAGTTCGGCGCACCGTCCAGCGCTGCGGCCTCGTCCGCATTCGGCAGGTGCCGCAACACCGACCAGAAGAACCGCACGTCGCGACGCTCCCGGGCGAGGGTGAAGGCGCGTTCGCGCAGTTCCTCGGTGGAGAGGACGTCCAACTCCTCGAACGACCGGCCGCCGGAGATCGATGATGTGTCGGTCATGTGCCGAGCCTAACCGTCGAGATCACTCTCGGCGCGCCGACGCCGCGCAGCGCGCTGCCGACCGGTCACCTGTCGTCCGCCTCCCAGGTCCGTTGGCCACTTTCCCAGCGTCGGGTCCCCCACGGGTCCGTGCCGCTGGCGGTGGGTTGGGTCGGCAGCACGGGCGGCCAGTCACCGACCGGCTGCGGCTGCGCCACACTCCACCCGCCACCGGTGGCGGGTTCGGTGGGCGGTGGCGGGGGCAGCGCACCGACTGCCGGCGCCGGGCGTCCGTACGTCTCGACCAGGCGGGTGACGCCAAGGCCGACGGCCAACGCCGCCCCGCCGACCATCCAGTGACTGACCGTCCAGCCCCGGGCCTGTGCGTACGCCAGGAACAGCCCGATCGCGCCAGCCGTCAGCAGCGTGCCGAAGACGCCGCCGCGCAGCCCGAACGCGCTGGTGCCGGCGAGCAGCGTGGCACCTACCGCCAGCACCGTCCAGTCCAACCCCGCCGCCGGTGTCACAGCTCCGTCGGTCGAGGCGATCAGTACGCCGGCGAGAGTCGCGAGCACGGTGGAGCAGACGTACCCGACGGTGGCGACGACGGCCGCCGCAGCGCCCCGCCGACGGGCCGGGTCGGCCGCCGGACGGAACCGCCCGACCAACCGACGAATCGGGCTCACCGCCCCGAAGAGCCCGCCGAACACCGCGATCGCGGCAAAGCCGACGAACAGTTGTCCGGCGGTGCCCCGCGGGTCGTAGTCCCCCTGCACCAGGACGGGTGCGGAGCGTTCCTCGATGTAGACGATGACACCTGCCGCACCACCGAGGCTCGCCACCCAACCGGGCACGTGCAGCAGCACGACCACCAGCCCGAGCAGGAGCCCACCGATCGCGGCCACCGCGGCGGCCGTGCCGACGGCGCCGAGCACCCCGCGGTCGCTCTGTTCGGCGAAGTGCAGCCCGGCCGCGACAGCCACCGGGCCGATCGCGAGGTTGACCGCGGCGGTACGCAGCGTCAACCCGGCGGCCAGTGCCAGCAGACCCAGGCCGACCACGTCGACGATGAGATCCCGCAACCCGCTGCCGCGCAGCACCGCCGGATCCTCCCGCCACACCAGGTAGACAAGTGCGCCGAAGCCGAGCAGCAGCAGCGTCTCCCAGACGATGTAGACGCCGAACCGGTCCCGGCCCGGCTCGGCGTCGGGTTCGTCGAGGGGCTCCGCCCCGGTCGCGGGACCGACCGAGGCAGGCTCCGTCGGTCCACCACGGTCCGGTTCGTCGTACCCCATGATCTATGCCTCCCAGCGGCCGTCCGGACTCCACCGACGCACGGGCGGACCGGCGGCGCGGCGTTGCCTTTCGGTCGCAGGCACCGTACCCGCGCCCCGGAGCCGGGCGTAACCCCCTGGCTGGGCGGGTACCACGCGGCCCAGGCCCTGTGTCGAAGTCCTCGGTCGAGCCGAGGCGGAGTCCAGGCGGCGGTCCGGCAAGGCGGGGATTGGTCCGGATACCGGTGTTGTATCCGGACCAATCCCTGAAGCGGCCGGTCGTCGCCTGGGCCCGCCGCAGGCCGGCCAGGGACTTCGACACAGGGCCTAACGGTGACCCGGGCGGCTCTCCCAGTCGTCCGGCTCATGTTCGTCATCCGGCCGCTCCGGGACCCGGCACGACCTCTCCAGCCAGAGCGCGGCGGCGACCAGGGCGGCCGAGGCCAGCAGGCCGGCGATGGCCGCCGGGCGATCGTCGGCAGCCGCCCGCGTCGGCTGCACGAACAACCAACCGGTCAGCCCCGCGTACCAGCCGGTGAAGATGGCACCGACAAGCGCGGACGCCTTGGCCAGTACGACGAACCGGGCAACCATCAACGGATTGACCGGGTCACGGCCGGGCCGACGCTCGATCCGCCCCCGGGTGTTGATCGCGGCGTACGCCTCCAGCACGGCAAGCCCGGCCAGCGTCACCACCGGCAGCCAGGGCAGTGGCGGCAACCGGTCGTAGTAGATGCCGCTGATCAGCAGCCAGGCCACCGCCGCGGCAGCGAGGGCGGCCACCACCAGGGTCGAGATGCGGGTTGGTCCCATCCGCGACCCGTCGGGCGGTGGGGAAACGCTCATGCCGTCGACTCTAACGTCAGATCCGGCCGAGGGCTCAGTTCCGGCACCCCGGCGGCGGCCGGCCCATTGACGAGCAGGTCGGTCAGCCAACCGTGCCCGGGCAGTTGACCGTAGGGCTGGATGTCGATCCACGGTCGCAGCACGAAGGCCCGTAGATGCGCCCGGGGATGCGGCAGGGTCAGTTCGGGGTCCTCGCTGAGCACCGGGCGGTCGTCTTCGGTCCACACCGCGACGACATCGACGTCGAGGGTGCGGGGCCCGAAGCGTCGACCCGGGTCCCGGACGCGGCCCGCGGCGGCCTCCGCCGCCCGACCCCGCGCCAGCCAGTCGTAGGGGCCGGCGGCCGGATCCGCGGCCAACAGCACCGCGTTCAGGTACGCCGGCTGCTCGGTGTCGCCCCACGGCGGGGTCTCGTAGACCCCGGAGACCACGAGGACACTGTCACCGAGGACGGCCAGCGCGGTGCGCAGGTGACCGAACCGGTCGCCGAGGTTGCTGCCGAGGGAGAGCACGGCGCGGGTCATCGGGTACGCCTCCGGTACATGGTCACGGCCACGTCGGTGAAGGCGTGCGGGACCGGAGCCTCGGGTTTGTGCACGGTGACCGTCACGCCTGTCACCCGGGGATCCGTCAGGCAGACCTCGATCAGCCGGTCAGCGAGGGTCTCGATCAGGTTCACCGGCTCGCCGGTGATCACCTCGACCAGCCGTTCGGCCAGCTCGCCGTAGTGCACGGTGTCCCGTACGTCGTCGGACCGGGCGGCCGGGCGCAGATCGAGTTCGAGCAACGCGTCGACGACGAACTCCTGACCGTTGGCGCGTTCGAAGTCGTACACCCCGTGCCGGCCGTGCGCCCGTAGACCGGTCAGTTCGATCCGATCGGTCATCGCCGGGCCCGCCCCTCGACTGCGGCCTCCCCGACGCCGCCCGGCCGCACGGCGTCCCGTGCACCCGGCCCGGTGGCGGTCGACGCGACGGCCTCGGCCGGCAGCGGGGCAGTCAGGCGGGGACGGCCGGTGGCCTGCCAGACGGCGAGGGCGTCGACTGTGGCGCGCACGTCGTGCACCCGTACCCCCCAGGCGCCGGCGGCCACCGCGAGCAGGCTGGTGGCGACCGTGGCCGTCTCCCGCCCGGTGGTGGGTCGGTGCGCACCGTCGGGGCCGGCCAGCAGTTGACCCAGATACGACTTGCGGCTCGCGCCGAACAGCAGCGGGTAGCCGAGCGCGACCAGTTCGGGCAGCCGGGCGCTGAGCTGCCAGTTGTGGGCGGCGTTCTTGGCGAAGCCGAGACCCGGATCGACGATGATGCGATCCGCGGCGACCCCGGCGGCGAGCGCCGCGTCCACCCGCTTGCCGAGTTCGGCACGGACGTCGGCGACCACGTCGCCGTAGCTGGCCAACTCGCTCATCCGGCGGGAGTGGCCGCGCCAGTGCATCAGCACCCAGGGACAGCCGGCGTCGCTGACCACCCGGGCCATGTCGGGGTCGGCGAGCCCGCCCGAGACGTCGTTCACTACCACCGCCCCGGCGTGCAGCGCCGCCACGGCCACCCGGGCACGGGTGGTGTCGATGCTGACCGGGACACCTGCCGAGGCCAGCGCGCGAATGACCGGCACCACCCGGGCGGCCTCGGTCTCCGCGTCGATCCGGTCGGCGCCGGGCCGGGTCGACTCTCCACCGACATCCACCAACCCTGCTCCGTCGGCTCGCAGCCGGACGCCGTGTGCGACAGCAGCCTCGACGTCGGCGTAGCGTCCGCCGTCGGAGAAGGAGTCGGGCGTGACGTTCAGGACGCCCATCACCACCGGGGCCGGAGCCCGCACCAGATCGGTCACGAGTAGGACGGTACCGGGCCCGTCGCCCGCCACAGACCGCCCGGTCGAAGGCCCTGACATGGCAATTGGAACAGGTGTACGATCGGTCGTCCGGGTCGGTTCGGGCAGCATCTTCGCGGCTTGTCGCAAAGGGGGGCGGCCCGTACGCTGTGGAATTGCCCAGCATAGAGATGGCGACGGTTGGAGGGAGGGCCGAAACGGGACAACCCGCCCAAAAATCGCCACCGTCCGTGGCGGTTGTCGTACGCAGGGTCTTGGACGCTGCGCACAGTGAGCACCGATCCCGCCAGGCTTGCCTACTGCACCACCGCGGCGCCGCCGGCCGCGACTTGGGGAGGTTTCAGTGATCGCCATCGAGCTGATGGAAACGGCGTCCACAAGCGTCGGCCACCTGCTCTCCACTTTGGCGTCGTCGATCCCGTTCGCCGCCGAGGAGCCGAAGGGAATCGACACCGAGGGTGTCGTCACCTTCTTCGCCAGCAAGATCGCTCCGATCCTGTTGGCCGTGCTGGGCGTCATCTTCATCGGCCGCGCCAGCCGGGGCGAGATCTCCAAGGTGCTGACCAGCTCGGCCATCGCGATCGTCGGGTTGGCCTTCATCGCCGGAGCCGCCACCCTCTTCTTCATCGGCGACTTCCTGATCAACCTCATCTTCGAATAGGCGCGGGCACGAGATGCGGCTGCGCACCGACGACGACATCTACCGGGCTCGCCTGGTCTATCTCGGCCCGCCCGGTTACACCCTTCCGGTCCACCTGCCGTACGCCCAGTACGGACTGTTCATGCTGCTCGTTCCCCTCTACATGTTCATCCACTGGCTGTTCACGTTGCAGGTCGAGCTCTTCCCCGCCTGGGAGATCGCCCTCGCCATCGTGACCACCTCGTTCGTCTTCCGGTACGTCGACCCGGACCGTCCGGCGCGCATGGTGATCCGCACCGCGCTGACCGACTGGCGACGCACCCGGGAGCCGGCCGCCGAGCAGCGCGATCCGCGTCTGGTCGGCAGCAGGATCAGGATCCGGGAGGAACTGGCATGACCGGCTGCACGCCGCACGGGCCGAACGAGGACACGGGCAGGGCGATCGCATGAGCCGCTCCGCCACGCCGGGATCCCCGGCCGGACGTCCAGCCGCACCGCACGGTAACCGTGCGCGTTCGTTCGACTACCCTGAATCCAGCGAGCTGGACGAGTCCACGCTGGATCCGGCGCTCGCCACCACCCCGGGTCACGGCAGCGTCGGTGTGTTCCAGGCGCCCCGCCCGGTGCAGCGCCGGGCGGTTCCGGCCGAACCGGTACCGACCAGCCGGGACAGCGCAGACATCGACTCTCCGTTCCTCGATCTGTTCGGCGGCGCGTACCCCCGGCCCGGTTCCGCCCAGCGTCCCGCCCGGGCCCTGCCGCAGCAGCCGCACCCCGCGCCACCCGCGCTCGGCCCCGCGCCGGCAGCCCATCGCGCGGCGCCGCCACCGGCGCCACCGCGACCGGTCGGCCCCGCACCCGCCACGTCACCGGTCCGCGTGGACGACGGCGCGGTGGCCGCCACGAGCCCGCCCCCGGCCCCCTCCCGGGTGGTGCCGACCTCCGGCGACAGGTTGCCGAGCGCCCGACCACCCGCCGACGACCGCCCCGCCGGTGACGATCATCCGGTCCGCGAGGAACGCCGCGCCCGTGAGCACGGCCCGGCACCTGCCGACGCCGCTACCCGGACGCCCCGCCGGGTAGCGCCGCCGGCCACCACCCCGGCCCCCCGGCAGCGATCCGTGGAGCACCGTGACCGGCCGGTCAAGCCGGTCCGCGTCCGACCGCCGAAGATCAAATTTGGCGATCGGGATCCGTCGGTCGAGCTGGCCATCACCGAGATCGCCGGTCACCTGACCTTCACCCCCAACACGGTCACCGCCTGGTACTGGCTGCCCGAGGTGCGCTGGGCCTTCCGCCCGGACGCGGAACGCGAGGCGTTGCTCTCGGCCATCTCGGAGCAGTACGCCGGCCTGGCCGGCTTCCGGCTGCACCTGCGCCGGACCACCCGCCCCTTCCCGGCGGACGAGTGGGCCCGCACCATCGACGCGAACACCGCCGCGCCACTGCCCGACGTGCCCGGCACACCAGGCTGGGCCGAGCATCTGGTCGCCGCCCAGCGACACCTGCTCTCGGTCAATCACGCCGAGGGCCAGACCTACCTCGGAGTCACCTTCGCCCGACGGTCACTCGGCGACTCGCTCACCGAACGGCTGCTGCGCACCTTCGGCCGCGGCGTCGCCGACGGCGAACGGCGCAAGCTCGGCCGCACCGTCGAACAGTTCGACGAGGTGCTCGGCGCGTTCGGCATGCGCGGCCGTCGGGTCACCGCGCACGAGTTGGAATGGCTGCTCTACCGGTCGGTGGCGCTCTGCATGGCACCCCCCGGCACGCTCTCGCCCATCACCGACGGACGCTGGGAACGCGGCGACCTGCTCGCCCTCACCGAACAGGTCGAGCGCTACCGCACGCCGTACGGTTCCACTGTCAAGCTGGTCCACCGGATGACCGGCGAGGAGCGGCACGTGGCGGTGCTCGCCGTGGGCCGGATGGAGCCGCTGGAGATCCCCGAGCGACACGAACCCTGGCTGCACTTCCACGAGCGACTGCCCTGGCCGATGGAGCTCTCCACCCGGGTCGACATCCTCGGTTCCGGCGACTCCTTCCGCAACCTGGAACACCGGCTCCGGATGATCCGCTCACAGCAGCTCGACTACGCCGAACACGGCATCGACGCCCCGCCCGAGCTGGAGCGACTCGCCAAGCGCGCCCTGGTGATCGGCGACGAGATGACCACCGGCCTGCCGGTGGACTCCGCCCGCGCCCACGGTTGGCACCGGATCGCGGTGGGTGGTCGTACCCGGGAAGAGTGCCTGGAACGGGCTCGCCGGCTCATCCAGCTCTACTCCCGCGAGCTGCGCATCTCCCTGCAACACCCGAAGAACCAGGACTGGCTGGCCCGCGAGTTCATCCCCGGCGAACCGATCGCCAACACCGGCTACGTGCGCAGGATGCCGGTCAACCTGCTCGCGGCGGCGCTGCCGCAGGCCGCCTCGACGGTAGGTGACCGGCGCGGCGACCTGATCGGGCGTACCGCGGGCACCTGCCGCCGCCCGGTCTTCCTCGACCTGCACTTCCCGATGGAGGTGCGGGAGCGCTCCGGCCTGGCGGTCTTCGTGGCCGAGCCGGGTGGTGGCAAGTCCACGCTGCTCGGCGCGTTGGGCTACCTCGCGGCCCGCCGCGGCGTGCAGGTGACCCTGCTCGACCCCTCCGGCCCACTGGCCCGACTCTGCGCCATGCCGGAGCTTCGGCCGTACTCACGAGTGCTGAACCTGACCGGCTCCGAACACGGCACCCTGGCGCCGTACTCGCTGATCCCGACACCATTGCGCAGCGAGTTCGCCACCGGGGCCGCCGGTGACCGGGAGTTCGAGATCGCGGTCTCCAACGCGCGGGCCGAGCGCCGGATGCTGGTACAGGACATCTGCATGATGCTGGTGCCGCCGCAGGTCGCCCGGGAAGCCTCCACCGCCACGCTGTTCCGGCACGCCGTACGCCAGGTACCCGC
The DNA here is from genome assembly GCF_002754655.1 of Verrucosispora sp. CNZ293. Classification (NCBI taxonomy): domain Bacteria; kingdom Bacillati; phylum Actinomycetota; class Actinomycetes; order Micromonosporales; family Micromonosporaceae; genus Micromonospora; species Verrucosispora sp. CNZ293. The sequence continues at coordinate 5,240,708 of NZ_PEFR01000001.1, read as the reverse complement.
CGAGGAGACCTCCACCCTGGACGACGTGGTCACCTGTCTCGGCCAGCTCGACGACGATGCCGGCCGGGAACTGGCAAACCTGCTGCTGGACACCGCCGAGATGCCACTGGCGATGCTCTTCTTCGGTCGCCCACCGGACGGACTACTCGGCCCGGACGCGGCGCTCACCGTGATCACCATGGCCGGCCTGCGACTGCCCGACCTCAAGATCGAACGCGAATACTGGTCGGCTGAGGAGGCGCTCGCCCTGCCGATGCTGCACACCGCACACCGGTTGGCGGTCCGCCGCTGCTACGGCGGCTCGATGGCCTCGCGGAAGCTTGTCGGACTGGACGAGGCGCACTTCATGGAGGGGTGGCGCTCCGGCCGGTCCTTCCTCGTCCGGCTCGCCCGCGACTCCCGCAAGTGGAACCTCGCCGCGCTTGTCGCCTCGCAGAACCCGCGGGACATCCTCGGCCTAGACGTGCAGAACCTCGTCTCCACCGTGTTCGTCGGCCGGATCGCCGAGGACGCCGAGATCGCCTCCGAGGCGCTGCGGCTGCTGCGCGTACCTGTCGACGACGGCTACGAGGCCACTCTCGCCTCGCTCTCCACCGCCGACGCCACCTCGGCCAACCGGCTCGGCTTCCGAGAGTTCGTCATGCGTGACGTCGACGGCCGGGTCCAGAAGGTCCGCGTCGACGTCTCCTACGTGGACGGACTGCTGGACCACCTCGACACCACCCCCGCCGCCATCGCCGCCGCCGCAGGGGTGCTACCAACCGTGCTGCCTGACATGGAGGCGTGACATGGCGAGGGCCCGGGCACGGATCACGGCGCTCCTCCTGGCACTCGGCGTCCTCGCCGCAGCCACGATCAGCTGGCCCGGGCTCACGGCCACACCGGCGTACGCCGCGCCGGCCACGTACCAGGCCGCGGCCGAGCTCTGCACGACCGAGGAATGGCAGGTCGACTTCCGCGCCTGCGTCGCCAAGCTGCAACAGGTGGCATCTACTGAGATCAACTGCCGTCAGCCGCCGACGCCGAGCGCGCCGGACTCCGGTATCGCCGGGTGGTTCGCTTCCCGTCCTGATGCCTCCAAACTTCCCGGCCCGAAGGGCTACTACACCGACTACGGCTACGCCGGCTACAGCTACAACACATATGACATCGAAACTGGGTGCGCGACCGGGCTGCTGCATCCGGACTACAAGTTCACAAACACAATCGCCAACGGCGAGTTCATGATGGCGACGGCGATCATCGGCGCCTCGAACGCGCTGCGCGAACGCGCCTGGGAGCCGGGCACGATGTGGGGCTGGGCGGACCCGCTCGTGGACCAGGCCACCAAGGCGATCTACCAGAAGGTGTTCAGCGTCTTCGGCATCGTCACGCTCTGCGTTGTCGGGCTCTACCTGCTCTGGCGCTCCCGCCAGTCCGACATGAGCAGCGCGATGACCACCGCGGGGTGGGCGTTGGTGGTGATGGTGGCGGTGACCGCGCTGGCTGCCTGGCCGGTCAAGTCCGCGAACCTCGCCGACGGCGCCCTCGTCTCCACTCTCGGTGTCGTGCACGACGCCGTTGGCCCCGCCGCCAAGGACGTGCCGCCGGACCGGTGCGCGATGCCCAACCCGGACGCCTGCACGGACAAGCGTCCGCCGGCGGTCCGGGCCAGCGACACGGCCGCGGAGGCGATGCTCTACCGGAACTGGCTACGCGGCGTGCTCGGCTCGGCCGACAGTGAAACCGCCAAGAAGTACGGTGCCGCACTCTACGACGCCAAATCGCTGTCCTGGGAGGAAACGGAGAAGATCCGGGCCAATCCGCAGACGCGCGAGGCCACCATCAGCGCCAAGAACCAGCAGTGGATGACGGTAGCGCAGCAAATCAAGCAGGAGGATCCGGAAGCCTACGAGTACCTGAAGGGTGTCCGCGACATGGACCGGGTGGGAGCCGGGTTCATCGCGGTGCTCGCCGCCCTGCTCTTCGCGATGTTCGACCTGACCGCGTCGCTGCTGGTGCTGCTCGGCTTCCTGATCTTCCGGTGGGCGGTGATCGCGGCACCGATCCTGGGCACCATCGGTCTGCTCCGCCCGGCCAGCGCCGGCCTGCGGCGGCTGGGCAACGCGGTGGTGGCGGCACTGTTCAACATCGCGATCTTCGGTACCGGTGCCGCCATCTACCTCTTCGCTGTCGACCTGATCATGAGCACGGCCACCCTTCCCGGCTGGCTGCAGGTAGTGCTGGTCTGGCTCTGCGGGGTGGTCGGCTGGCTGCTGCTGCGCCCGTACCGCCGGATCACCCAGCTCGGCGGCAAGGACAACAGCGAGGCGGTCAGTTCGGCAGGCTCCTGGCACCGCAGGTTCTTCCGGGACATGCGCACCGCGGCCCGGCTCGACGTCGCCGAGCCAGGCGGCACCGCCGAGCCAAGCGTCGGGCGGCGCCGGGCGATCACACCGGAGCAGCCGAAGGTACGGCCGGAGGCTCGTCCGGACCCCGTCCCCAGCGGCGCACCCGCTGCCGCGAAGCGGACGGACGACCGTGCGGCCGGCGGTGCCGACGAGCAGAGCCGGGAGCAGCGCCCCAAGCGGGCAGCCGCGCCCAAGCCCCGTCGTCGACAGCCAGCCTCCTGGACCGAGCCGGACGTGCCGGATGAGAACCCCTCCTACGTCATCTACCGTCCCGGATCGGCCGAACGGACCCCAGAGAAACCAGCACCGCGGGTCCGCTCCGAGGCACGGTGACACTCGTGCGGCGGGCCATCGAGTTCCTGTTCCTGCGGCTGCTACGGTCCCGGCTGGGTGTCGCACTCGGCATCGCCGTGCTGGTGCTCGGGGTGGTCGGGGCGGCCCGGCTGGTGGCCGGCCCGACCGACCTGGCCTCCGGGCTGAGTAATCGCCCGGCCGAACCGATCACCACGGTGCACCCGACCACCGGGGACGACGGCGCGATCTCCACGACCACGACGCCGTCCCCGGTCACCCGGCCCGGCCAGCCGGCTCCGGAACTGGTCGCCGAACGTTTCGTCGCAGCCTGGCTCGGCCGTCCGGGGCAGACCGCCGAGGACTGGCACGACGCACTGCGTCCGCTCTCCACCGCCAGCCTCACCGAGAAGCTCGCGGGCGCCGACCCTACCGATGTACCCGCTGGCACGGTCACCGGCGATGTGACCCTCAGCCCTCGCGGTGAGACCTTCGTGGAGGCCACGATCCCCCTCGACGGCGGGCAACTCCGGCTCGAGCTGCTGGGGCTCGACGGACGCTGGCTGGTGGACGCGGTGGATTGGAGCAGGGATGAGTGAGCAGAGCCGTCCCCGCCGGCCGGTCCGGACCGGTGCCCTCGCCGCCGCGCTCACCGCGACGTTGGCACTGCTCTGCTGCACCGGTGGCGCTGGTGCCTTCTTCCTCACCGAGCTGGGTGGCGACGCCGCCGAGCAGCTGGCCCCGGCCAGTATGGACTGCACCGGCGACTTCGAGGTCGACGTGACCGGCAAGATGCCGCGCTTCGCCGAGTACGGCGAACGCCAGTTGCGGAACGCCGCCGTGATCATCAAGGTCGGTCAGGAGATGAAGGTGCCGCCGCGGGGCTGGGTGATCGCCGTGGCGACCGCCATGCAGGAGTCGCGGCTGCTGAACCTGGCCAACAGCACTGTCGGCGGGTCGCAGGACATTCCCAACGAGGGGATCGGGGCCGATCACGACTCCGTCGGTCTCTTCCAGCAGCGGGCCTCGTGGGGCACTGTCGCCCAGCGGATGAACCCCGAGTACGCGTCCCGCAAGTTCTACGAGAAGCTCGTCGAAGTGCCCGGCTGGGAGAAACTTCCGCTGACGGTAGCCGCCCAGCAGGTCCAGATCAGCGCCTTCCCGGACGCGTACGCGAAGCACGAGGAACTCGCCGCCCGCATCGTAGACGCGCTGGCCGGCGGTGCGGCGCGGACCGCGCTGATCGCGGGAGAGGAGGTGTGTGACGCGGCCGCAGGCGGTGAGGTCGCCGCCTCCGGTTGGACCGCACCCATTCCGGGTGGGGTCGGCTCCGGATTCCGAACCGCCAGTCGGCCCGGGCACAACGGTGTGGACATCGCCGCTCCGAAGGGCACACTGATCAGAGTCGCGGCCACCGGCCGCGTGCTGGTCTCCCGCTGTGACCCCGACCGGAGAGGACGACTCACCTGCAACGTGGACGGCTGGCCCGGCAAGGGCGGCTGCGGCTGGTTCGTCGACGTGCTGCACGCTCAGGGTTTCATCACCCGCTACTGTCATCTGGTGAGTCGTCCCCGGGTCGCCGCGGGCGACACGGTGCAGGCTGGTGAGGTGATCGGCGAGGTGGGCAGCAGTGGCAACTCCTCCGGGCCGCACCTGCACTTCGAGGTGCACGTCGAAGGCGATCGCAGCAGCCGGGGCGCCATCGACCCGGTGCCGTTCATGCTGTCGAAGGGCGCGCCGTTGAAGGGCGCCGGGTGAACCACCCGCCATCATGACCGAACCACTTCCGGACCCGTTCGCCGACCAGCCCGACTGGGCTCCCCAGCCGCCCCGCCCGATCGAGATCGTTCCCGCTGCCGGAAACGTCGAGCTACGCGGACGGCGGGTACGTGTCGGGCTGCCCGGACTGGGGTGGCGTGCCGACCTGCGGGCCGACGAACGGGTGGTGCAGAACAGCCGCACCTACGTCCCGGTCATCCCGGAACACGAGTGGTACCGCGCGGAATCCGACCAGGTCGAGGTGTTCGCCCCACTGGTGCCGGTCGAACGGGTGTGGGTCGAGACGGTAGGCCGACCGGTCACGCCGACAACGGACGGCGGGTTGCGTCTCGTCTCGCTCGACGCTCCCGCCCACCGGGCGCCGACCCCGGTCTTCGAGGCGGACTCGGTCACCGGACGACGGGTGGTGCACATGGTGGGCGCCGTCGAGCACCGCGACCTGCGCGCCGTCACCGAGACCTACTCGGGCGCCGAGGGCGACATCTGCGTACGGGTGACACCCGAGGTGGAGTGGTACCGCTGGGCCTGGCGCGGCCAGACACCGACCACCCTGGAGGTGCCGGTCCATCTGCTCTGGGTGGAGTGAGGCTAGCTGGCCACAGCCGCGGAACAGACCCGCCAGTCATCGTTCAACCGCGTGGTAAAAGCCCACGCCTGCCGGTCGCTCTGTCGGATGCCATCAACCACTGCAGAAAAAGTCAGGTCGACGCGCACTTCAGCGTTATTGCCGTTGCGATCTACTCGGAGCATCCCCCAGACGGTCGACATTGTCGTCCCGAATCGCACCTCTCGGGCAGCTAGGTCGTCCCTCAGCCGGCGAAGCTGATCCAGATCGGTGCTGCCCTCGCAGGTGAAAAGCGACGCGCGGACGTCATTGCGGTCGACCAGGAAGGCACGGAGGTAGTTGTCCACCACCACGTCGGGGGCGCTGCGGTCGGGGGTGGTGGCGCGGTCGTAGACGAGGTACCCGACCACCCCTCCGGTCAGGCAGAGCGCCGCGACCACAGCAGCGATCACGGCCAGTACCGTACGCAGGCGTCGCCGGGGCTGGCGCGGGGCTGGCGCGACAGCGGGCGGCGCCAGTTCCTCCGGCGGGGTCCTCTGCGCCGGTACGCGGGAGACCTGGGAACCGGCGGAGGGCGGCACTGATTCCACCCCCTGAGGCTATCGGCTGGCGGCCCAGGACCCAATGCCCCGGATTCGGCAGATAGTGACGGAACATTGCCGATGGGTGAGATCCACGACAACACCGGCGCAGCGCCGCCGCGCATCCCGGAGGTCGAGCCTCCGCTGGGATACCGTCGTTGCTGCCCGGCGAGTGGGTGCCGACCTCGGGCGGAGGAGGTGGACACGGTGGGCGGTCCGAAGGCACGGACGCTCCGCGCCGCCGCGTTGCACCGCCGAGCTGCCGCGACGGTCACGGCGGCGTCGACGATCCTCGACGAGACCCGTCCCGTTCCGGCTGACCAGCGCCGCCAGTACGCGCTGGCCGAGCGGCTACGCGACGCGGCAGCCGTCCTCGCGCCCGGGTGGGCCGGGTCCACGCTGGACGCTGTCGAGCCGGCACATCCCGCCGGCTCGGAGCCACCGCCGTTCGTCCGGGTGGGGACGGCCGCCCCGCTGGATGACGCACGTTTCCCGGCGCTGGTGCCGATGTTCGGCAGTGGCCACCTCGTGGTGGACACCGACGCGTACGACCCACGGGTCGCCGGGCTGCTGCGGGCCGTACTGCTGCGGTTGCTGGCGGCGACACCGGCGGGAGCGCTGCTGGTGCGGGCGGTGGATGCGACGGGTGCCGTGCTGGCGCCGTTCGCGGCGCTCGGTGACGCCGGGGTGCTGGCCCCGCCGGCCACCGACGCCGAAGGTCTGCAGGCGGTGCTGGCGGAGGCGGAGCGGTGGGTGGCACCGGAAGCCTCCGGCCCCCGTCGGCACGACCGGGCGCTGCTGCTGGTGCTGGCGGCGCTCCCCGAGCCACAGCTACCAGATGATCTGGCGCGCATCGAGGCGCTCGCCGAGCAGGGGCCGGCGGCCGGGCTGCACCTGGTGGTGGCGGGGTGGCCGCCGGCCGGTAGAGCGGCACTGGCCAGGGCTACGCCGCTGGCGATGCGGACGGCCTACGCGTTGCTCGGTGATCCGCCGGGCGCGGCCTTCGCCGGTGGCGGTACTGACGGCGGGCTGAACTCCCCGGTCTTCGTGGACCCGGATCCGCCGGCCGAACTTGTCGACACCGTGTGTCGTCGGATCGCCGCCCAGATCGAGGCCGGCAGTCGGCTCTCCCTGTCGCACCTGTTGCCGCCGTTGGACGACCTGTGGCAGGCGGCCGGGACGGACGGGCTGAGCAGCACCGTGGGCGACGCCGGCGGGCGGCCGGTTTCGCTCGGCTTCACCGAACTGACTCCGCACTGGCTGGTGAGCGGCCGGTCGCGGGGCTGTCGGTCCACCTTCCTGACCACGGCGTTGCTCGGTCTCGTCGCTCGGTACGGCCCGGACGAGTTGGCGCTGTATCTGGTGGACCTGGGGAACGGTGAATCCTTTGCGGAGTTTCTGCAGACCGAGCGGGACCGGTCCTGGATTCCACAGGTCCGGGCGGCCGCGATGGCCGCCGACCGGGAGTACGTGCTGGACCTGCTGGACCAGTTGACGGCCGAGGTGCACAGGCGGGCGGAGGCGTCCGCCCGCGCGGGTGGGCAGCGGTTCGCCGAGCTGCGCGCACATCGCCCGCTCCCCCGGATCGTCTGTGTGCTGGAGAACCTGCCGGCGCTCTTCGCCGAGCGGGATCGCCTGGCAGCCGAGGTGGCCGTCCGGTTGGATGCGCTGGCTCGGACCGGGCGGGCGTACGGTGTCCATCTGGTTCTGGCCGGCGAGGGTGACCTGGGCCTGGGCGCCCGGTCGGAGGGCGGGCAGCGGGACTCGCTGCTGGGCCAGTTCCCGGTGCGGGTGGCGCTGCCTGGCGGCGGAGCGGTGCTGGAGCCCACGAACGATGCCGCAGCCGGCCTGCCGGTGGGCAGCGCGGTGGTGAACACCGCCGGCGGACTCGGCGGTCCACGGGGAGCGATCCGTGGTCACGAGCGGATGGTCCGGTTCCCCGATCCCGCGGACGAGCCGGCGGCGGTGGCCGGGCTGCGCCACCGGCTCTGGGAGGCCCGCCCGCCGGACGCCACGCCACCCGCCGTCTTCGCCGGGTACGCGCGTCCCCTGCTGAACAACGATCCCCGCTACCGGGCAGCGGTAGCCGGCCAGTCGGTGGCCCCGGCCGCGTTGCTCGGGCGGGCGGTTGACGTCGCGCGCAGCACCGCGACGGTGCCGTTCGGGCCGGCGGCGGGGCGGAATCTCGCGGTTCTCGGTCCACGCCCTGGGGCGTGTCGCCTGCTGGCGACGGCCGCCCACAGTACGGCGGCCCACCATGCGGTGGGTACGGCGCGCTTCGTGGTCGCGGCCCCGGATGTCGAGGCCGGACCGTTGGCCGACGCGCTCGTCGCGGAGTTGGCCGAGCGCCACCGGGTCGACCGGGTGGACCTGGCTGGTCTGGTCGCCGTGGCGGACGCCGGTGAGCCGGCGTACCTGGTGGTCTTCGGGCTGGATGTGGCGCCGGCCGAGCAGCTACCGCCGGCCCGGCTGCGGGCCCTGCTGCGCGACGGGCCGCCGGCCGGGCAGCATCTGCTCGGTTGGTGGCGCACGGTGCCCTCGTTCGCGACGCTCATGGAACCGGACGAGACGGTGGACAAGTTGACAGCGGTGGCGGTGGCGGGTGTGCCGGGGGCTCAGCTCACTCAGGTCTTCGGCCGCCCGGTGGAGTGGCGGCCCAGGCCCGACCGGGTGGTGCTCTGGGACGGGCCGGGAGAGCGCGGCGTGGTGCTGGTTCCGTACGACGTGCCGGGCAGCGCGGAGGGGGAGTCCGGATGACGCTCGATCATTCGCCGGTCACCAATGCTGGGCCGGTGCGTCAGCGGACGGCCGGCGCAGCCGGGGATCCGGTGCGGGCCGCCTGGGCCGACTACCTGGCCGCGGCCCGGCAGCTCGACGGGGTGCGCCGTGGCGCGGCGACCGCCGCGGGCGAGCAGGCCCGTGCGGTCCAGGCCGCCCGGGAGGAGCTGACCGGGGTGCGCACCCGGTTGGCACCACAGGAGAGCCGGCTCCGTGAGCTGGGCGTACCACCGATCTCGCTGGTGCCGACGCCGCCGGAACTGGCTGAGGCGACCCGGTCGATGAGCGGCGGTCCGACTGCGGTGCTGGCCGCGTTGCGGGACGCCCGACGGTCAGCTGTCGGTGCGGACGACACGCTCGCCGCCCGGGGTCTGCCCCGGGTCGCGCACTGGCCGGCCCGCTCCCGCAACCTGCTGGTGTACGGACCGCTCGGGCTGCTCGTCCCGATCCTTCTGATGGTGGTCTTTCTGCTGGCCGGTACCGGTGCGGTGACCGCGTTGGCGGTGCTGGTGGGGCTGCCGGCGCCGGCCGTCGCGTTCGGCCTGGGCTGGATACTCGTGGGCCGCTGCTTCCCACCCGGCCCGGGAGAGCGGGTGGACCGTACGCCACGGTTCGGCGCGCTGGCCTGCCTGGTCCCTGCCGTGGTGGTGAACGCGGGGATCGTACTGGCGATGCTGTCGTCCTGAGGCGACCGGCGGTCAGCGCGGGATGATCAGGGCCATCGCCTCGGCCCGGGACTTGGCGTCGCGCTGCAGGGTGCCTCGCACCGCGGACGTGATGGTCTTGGCACCGGACTTCTGGATGCCCCGCATCGCCATGCACATGTGCTCGCATTCGAGCACGACGACCACGCCACGCGGATCCAGCCGCTTCATCAGCAGGTCGGCGATCTGCGAGGTGAGCCGTTCCTGCACCTGCGGTCGTCGGGCGAAGACCTCGACCAGCCGAGCCAGCTTGGACAGCCCGGTGATCCGCCCGTCGGGGCCGGGGATGTAGCCGATGTGGGCACTGCCCCGGAAGGGCAGCAGGTGATGCTCGCAGAGACTCATCACGTCGATGTCCCGGACCAGCACCAGCTCCTCGTGGTTGGCCTCGAAGGTGGTGGTGAGCACGGTGGCCGGGTCGACGCGTAGGCCGGCGAAGAGTTCCGCGTACGCCCGGGCGACCCGGGCCGGGGTCTGCTGGAGTCCGTCGCGGTCCGGGTCCTCCCCGACCGCGATGAGGATCTCGCGGACCGCCCTCTCGATCCGGCCGAGGTCCATGGTGTCCTCGACGGGACGGCCGGTGAGCCGTCCGTTGATCAGCCGCGCGGCGATGTAGTCGAGGCCGTCGGTGTCGGGTTCGGTGGCGGAGGCGGCCAGTCCCCGCTGTGGGAAACTGGCCGCCGTGTCGTCGGTGCTCAGTGCGAACCGTCCGAGGAGTTGTTGGAGCTGCCGCCACCAACGGTCGCCTGCGCACCGTCGGCCTCGGCCTGCACCTTCAACGCGTCCTTCTCCGCCGGGGTGAGCACGGGCGGCTCGGTGGAGGGCTGACGCTTGCCGAAGCCGTTGTACGGGGCCATCGGCGGGCGCTTCACCACCCGGGCGCAGATCCGGGCCATGTCGGCGGTGGAGAGGGTCTCCTTCTCCATCAGCTCCAGCACGATGTTGTCCAGGACGTCCCGGTACTCGACCAGGATCTCCCAGGCCTCGTCGTGGGCCAGCTCGATCAGGGCCCGCATCTCGCCGTCGATCTCGGCGGCGACCGCGTCGGAGTAGTCCCGCTCGTGGCCCATGTTGCGACCGAGGAACGGCTCGTCGCCGCTGGTGCCGTACTTGATCGCGCCGAGCTTGGAGCTCATGCCGTACTGGGTGATCATCGCGCGGGCCAGTGCGGTGGCCTTCTCGATGTCGTTGCCGGCACCTGTGGTGGGCTCGTGGAAGACGAGTTCCTCGGCGGCCCGGCCGCCCAGCGCGTACGCCAGGGTGTCGATCATCTCGGCGCGGGTCTGGGTGTACTTGTCCTCCGTGGGCAGCACCAGGGTGTGGCCCAGGGAGCGCCCGCGGGACAGGATCGTCACCTTGTGCACAGGTGCGGCGTGCGGTAGCGCCCAGGCGACAAGCGCGTGCCCACCCTCGTGGTACGCGGTGATCTTCTTTTCCTGGTCACTCATCACCCGGGTGCGCCGCTGCGGACCGGCGATCACACGGTCGATCGACTCTTCGAGCGAGTCGTTGGAGATGGCCCGCTGGTCCTTGCGGGCGGTCAGCAGGGCCGCCTCGTTGATCACGTTGGCGAGGTCGGCGCCACTGAAGCCCGGCGTCCGCTTGGCCACCGAGTCGAGGTCGACGTCGGGCGCGAACGGCTTGCCCTTGGCGTGCACCCGCAGGATGGCCTTGCGACCCTCCATGTCGGGGGCGTCGACCGGGATCTGCCTGTCGAACCGGCCCGGGCGCAGCAGCGCCGGGTCGAGGATGTCCGGCCGGTTGGTGGCGGCGATCAGGATCACGCCGCCCTTGACGTCGAAGCCGTCCATCTCGACGAGGAGCTGGTTCAGGGTCTGCTCGCGCTCGTCGTGGCCGCCGCCCATGCCGGCGCCACGGTGCCGACCGACGGCGTCGATCTCGTCGACGAAGACGATCGCGGGCGCGTTCGTCTTGGCCTGCTCGAACAGGTCGCGGACCCGGCTCGCGCCGACGCCGACGAACATCTCGACGAAGTCGGAACCGGAGATCGAGTAGAACGGCACCCCGGCCTCGCCGGCCACCGCGCGGGCGAGCAGCGTCTTACCGGTACCGGGCGGGCCGAAGAGGAGCACGCCCTTGGGGATCTTCGCGCCGAGCGCCTGGTACTTCGCCGGGTTCTGCAGGAAGTCCTTGATCTCGTGCAGCTCCTCGACGGCCTCCTCCGAGCCCGCCACGTCGGCGAACGTCGTCTTCGGAGTGTCCTTGGTGATCATCTTCGCCTTGGACTTGCCGAAGTTGAGCACCCGGGAGCCGCCGCCCTGCATCTGCGACATGAAGAACAGCAGCAGCAGCACGAGCAGCACGATGGGAAGCAGGTTGACCAGCAGGCTGACCCAGATGCTGTCGGACGACACCTCGGTGTCGGCCGGCCCGGTGACCCGGTTGTTGGCCTTGGCGTCGAGGACCTGGTTCCAGACCTCGTTGCCGACCTCGTAGGGGAACTGGGCCTCGATCAGCTTCGTGGTGGTGTCGCCGAACTCGGTCTCCTCGGCCAGCTCGAGCTGGATCGTCTGTTCCTTGTCCTGGAAGACGACCTTCTCGATGCCGCCCTTGTTGAGCTGGTCGAGCGCGACGGACGTGTCCACCCGGTGGTAGCTGGGTCCACCGGTGAACAACTGACTGAGCACGACGGCGCCGAGGATGACCAGGATGACCCAGAACACCGGTCGGCGGAAGAAACGCGTACGTTCCATGCTGTTGTCGAGCGCCGAGACGCCCGCATCCTCCTGATCGACGTCCTGACCGACTGTGGGTGTCGCCGCCTGGGCGGCTGCCGGAGCCGCCGTGCGGGCCGGCCTCGACCCCGGGGCGCGATTGCCGCGCCACGGTCATTCGACGGTACACCGTGCGAGACGGATATGAGCTTGCGAGCCCAGCACTTACGCGCACGGCGAACCGGATGTCAGCCGGCGTGTCCCGGAGTCGGATCCCCGGGTCACCGTCGTCAAAGGTAGTCCGATCAGCTGAAAGTCGGCTGAACGTCGGGTGGGCGCGCCCGGGGCGGCACCGTGGCGGACGGCGTGGCGGGCCTCGCACGGCACCGCACGACGGGTACCGGGCCGGTCAGGAGCGGGCGTAGACCTCCGGCTTGAGCACCCCGACGTACGGCAGCTCCCGGTAGCGCTCACCGAAGTCCAGCCCGTATCCGACGACGAACTCGGTCGGGATGTCGAAGCCGACGTACCTGACCGGCACCGTCACCTTGACCGCGTCCGGCTTGCGGAACAGGGCGACCACCTCGACGCTCGCCGCCGACCGCGACTCCAGGTAGCGCAGCAGCCAGGACAGGGTCAGCCCGGAGTCGACGATGTCCTCCACGACGACGACGTGCCGACCGGCGATGTCCCGGTCGAGGTCCTTGAGGATGCGCACCACGCCGGAGGAGGTGGTGCCCTGCCCGTACGAGGAGATGGCCATGAAGTCCAGCTCGGCCGGGGGCCCGTGCCGACCCAGCGCCCGGGCGAAGTCGGCCATGAACATGACAGCGCCCTTGAGCACGCAGACGAGCAGCAGCCCGTCGGTGACGTGTGCGTAGTCCGCGGAGACCTGCTTGGCGAGTTCCGCTGTCTTCTCGCGGATCTGCGCCTCAGAAATGATCACGTGGTCGATGTCGGCGTCGTACCAGGAGCCGTCAGCCATGACCCTAGCCTGCCGTACGCCCCGGGTTCACTGTCGGCGGGGCCGCCCGTTTCGGGGCCGCCCCGCCAAGAGATTTTTCGGACGAACGGAACATTCGTCTCAGCACCGGTGGGACTGCCACCTCCGACCCCCGTCGGACGGCTTCCAGTCCGCCGAGTCACGGCTGTCGGCGGTCAGCCCCAGAGCGGACAGCAGGGCGAGGGACAGGAAGAAGAGCAGGAAGAACAGGAAACCCATGGCGGCGCTCGCTTTCTGACGTCTGCGGTTGTCGTGTCGCCGCCGGTGCGCACCGGACATCTGCCAGTCTGCGCACCCCGCCAACTCTCGGACAGTGGCAGGAATGCCAGTCCTCCTCGATTTTCCGCCACCCGCGCGGTTATCCTCGTCACATGCTTCGTTCAGTCGCCGTACTCGTTCTGGACGGGGTGGCCCCGTTCGAACTGGGCGTACTCGCTGAGGTGTTCGGCACCGACCGCACCGCCGACGGGCTACCCGGCTACCGCTTCGACGTGTGTGGACCCGGGCAGGTCCCGGTGCGTACCTCGGCCGGCTTTCACCTGGTGCCGAACGCCGGCCTGGAGCCGCTGGAGCAGGCGGACCTGGTGGCCGTTCCGGCGCACGACCCCGCCACCACCGCCCCGGCCGAGGTCCACGAGGCGCTGCGTCGGGCCGCCGACCGGGGCGCGTACCTGTTCAGCGTGTGTGCCGGCGCGTACCTGCTGGGCGAGGCGGGACTGCTCGACGGCCGGGAGTGCACCACGCACTGGCGGCACGTCGACGAGTTGCAGCGTCGGCACCCGAGCGCCCGGGTGCGCTGCAACTCGCTCTATGTGCAGGACGGCCGCCTGCTCACCAGCGCGGGCACCGCCGCCGGCATCGACGCCTGCCTGCACCTGGTCCGCCAGGAACACGGCTCGGCCACCGCCACCCGACTCGCCCGACGGATGGTGGTGCCCCCGCACCGCGACGGCGGACAGGCCCAGTACATCGAGGCGCCGATCCCGAAGGCACCGGAGGCACCCACCCTGGAACCGGTGCTGGAATGGCTGATGGGACATCTGGACCGGCAGACCACAGTCGACGAGCTGGCCGCACGGGCCGGAATGGCACCACGGACGTTCGCTCGCCGCTTCCGGGCCGAGACCGGCACCACGCCGCATGACTGGCTGACAAACCAACGCGTCCTACTGGCCCGCCGGCTGTTGGAGGACACCACGCTCACGGTGGAGGCGGTTGCCGATCGGGCCGGCTTCGGCGACGCCGCCGCCCTGCGGCACCACTTCACCCGCCGGGTCGGCGCCACGCCGCAGGCGTACCGCACCACATTCCGCGATCGGGCCCTCACCGGTTGACCTGCACCACCGGCCGGCGGTGCAGGTCAGAAGCCTCCGGCGGCACCGTCGACCCGGGCCTCGGAACCGACGACGTAGCCCCCGTCGGCGCGACGCCAGATCGCCTGGCCGTAGCCGAAGACCGTGGGATCGGGCGGGACGACCACCTGGTGGCCCCGAGCCCGCAGTTCGGCCACCAGGGCCGCACCGCCAGGCCCCATGGTGAGCTGCTCCTCGACCAGCACAGCGCGCCCCGCGTGCCAGTACCAGCGCGGGGCGTCCAGCGCCGCCTGCGGGTCGAGGCCCGCGTCCACGCTCGCCGAGACCAGCTGAACGTGCCCCTGAGGCTGCATGTGCCCGCCCATCACCCCGAACGGCCCCACCGGCGTGCCCTGTCGGGTCAGGAACCCGGGGATGATCGTGTGGTACGGCCGCTTCCCCGGGCCGACCACATTGGGGTGGCCCGCGTCGAGCCGGAAGCCGAGACCGCGATTCTGCAGCGCGAAGCCGTACCCGGGCAGCACCACGTGCGAACCGAAGGCGAGGTACGTGGACTGGATCAGGCTGACCATCATGCCGCCCTCGTCAGCCGTGCAGAGGTAGACCGTCCCACCGCGCTCCGGTACGCCGGCCACCGGGTCGGCCGCCACCTCCGTGACGGCCGCCCGACGCCGCGCCAGATGTTCGGGCGTGAGCAGCCCCGATGGGACCGGAGCCTGGTCGGGGTCGGCGACGTGGGCGTGGGCGTCGGCGAAGCCCAACTTGACCGCCTCGACCTGCCGGTGCAGCCAACGCGATCCGTCAGCGGTATCGAATCCGTCCAGGATGCCCAGGGCGAGCAGGGCGGCCAGACCCTGTCCGTTCGGCGGCAGCTCCCACACCTCGTGGTCCCGATAGCGCACCGACACCGGATCGACCCAGACGCTGGCATGGGCGGCCAGGTCCGCTGCGGTGAGCAGCCCACCGGTCCGAGCCGCGTGCTCGGTCAGGTCGGCGGCGATCCGTCCCCGGTAGAACTCCTCCGCCCCGCTGTCGGCGATCAGCCGTAGCGTCCGCGCCGCAGCCGGGTTGCGCCACCGCTCGCCCGCGCGGGGTGCCCGGCCATCCGGCGCGAAGACCCGCCCGAACTCCGCGTACTCGGGACCGGTCAGGTCGGCGTGCCCGGCGACCGCGCGGGACCAGGCCAGCGCTGTCGCGGTGGAGACCGGGTGCCCCTGCTCGGCGTAGCCGATGGCGTCGGTGAACAGGTCCGCGAACGGCAGTGATCCGAACCGCTCGTGCAGGTCCCGCCAGCCCGCCGGCACCCCCGGCACGGTCACCGGCAACCAGCCCCGGGCCGGCATCGCCGGGCCGACCGCCTGGGCGCCGCCCAGCGCTTCGTCGGGCTCGGCGCCGTGGCCGCCGGTCGCCGCGAGCACCAGGTCCCGGGTCAGCCCGGCGGGCGACCGGCCGGAGGCGTTCAAGCCGTGTAGCCGCTCGCCGTCCCAGACGATGGCGAAGAGGTCACCGCCGATGTCGTTGGAGGGTGGTTGCACGACGGTGAGCGTGCTGGCGGCGGCCACCGCAGCGTCCACGGCGTTGCCGCCGCGCCGCAGCACGGCCAGGCCGGCGGCCACGGCCAGCGGTTGGCTGGTGGCCACGGCGGCACGCGGCGCGTACAGCGGTTGCCGAGGGTGGTTCATCGGTCCACGACCGCCTCGTCGGGCGTGGTCCCCGTCGCCTGCGGCACAGTCGTTCGGCAGGTCGGCGCCGGTGGCACCTCCGACACCAGCCGATCACCCCGGCGGAGCACCCGCAGCCCGCCCGGCAGGTAGCTGGCTCGCTGGCCCCGCCACGCCGTGACCAGCGCGTCGAGCGCGGTGAGGTGGCGATGCGACAATGCGGCCGGCGGCGTGCCCAACTCGTGGGCCCAGGCACGCAGCACCCGACCGCGCACCGCGGCTGCCAGGTCCGCGAGCGTTTTGACGGCCAGTCCACCGTCGGGGTGCCGGGCCTGACCCAACGCCGTGTCGGCGAGTTCGTCGAGGACCGCGTTGTCCGCCGCCACCAGCGCGGCGGTCCGGGCGAGGTTGTCCAGCACGCCCGGCCCGAGCGCCCGAACCAGCACCGGCAGCACGTCACTCCGGATCCGGGACCGGGCGTAGGCCGGGTCGCTGTTGTGGGGATCGTCCCAGGGAGCCAGCCCGAGGGCCGCGCAGGCGGCACGGGTCTCCGCCCGCCCGATCTCCAACAGCGGCCGTACCAGGGGGGTGCCGGCCAGGTCCCGGCGGGCCGGCATGCCGGCGAGCCCGCGCGGGCCGGCGCCCCGGGCCAGCGCGAGCAACACCGTCTCCGCCTGGTCGTCCCGGGTGTGGCCGGTGAGCAGCGCCGAAGCGCCGTGCCGCCGAGCGGCCTCGGCCAACGCCTGGTAGCGGGCGGCGCGGGCGGCAGCCTCGGGGCCACCGGGACGGCCGCCTACCTCGACCCGGACCGCCTCCACAGGTGCCAGGCCGGCCTGCTCCGCCCAGCGTGCCACCGCCTCGGCTCGGTGCCCCGACCCGGCCTGCAACCCGTGGTCGACGGTGACCAGCCCGGCGGTGCGACCCGCCCGGGGTGCCACGAACGCGGTGGCCGCGGCCAGGGCCAGCGAGTCGGCTCCGCCCGAGCAGGCGACCAGCACCGGACCGTCAGTCGGCAGGTCGGCCAACGCACGTCGGACCGCGATCCGGATCGCGGCCACCGGCGGGGCGAGCGGGGCCATCGGTGCGGCGACGCGCTCAGCCGGCGGTCGGCACCGGGCCGACCGGCCCGTGCACCCGCGCCACCCAGGCGTCCGGTTCGCTCAGCTCGGAGAGCCGGGGCAGGGTCAGCGGCGACTCGAAGACCCGGTTGAAGCCGGCCATGCCGACCCGATCCACCACGGCGTGCACGAACTTCCGACCCTCGGCGTACTGGCGCATCTTGACGTCGATGCCGATCAGTCGCCGGATCGCCTTCTCCACCGGGTTACCGGCCTCGCGCCGCCGGTTGAAGCCGGCCCGGATCCGCTCCACGCTCGGGATCACCTGCGGGCCGACGCCGTCCATCACGAACTCGGCGTGCCCCTCCAGCAGGGTCATCAGGGCGGTCAGCCGGTCCAGCACGGCCCGCTGCCCGGGGGTCTGCACGATGTCCAGCACACTGGACCGGCTCTGCGGGTCACGGACCGCGTCGGCGAGGGTGCTCACCCCCCGGCGCAGTCGCTCCAGCAGGTGCTCGCCGCCCTGCGCGGCGTCGACGAACGCCTGCACCTCACCGAGGAAGTAGGCCCGCATCCAGGGCACCGCGGTGAACTGCGTCCGGTGGGTCACCTCGTGCAAGCAGACCCAGAGCCGGAAGTCACGCGGATCCGCGCCCAGCTTGCGCTCGACCTCGACGATGTTCGGCGCGACCAGCAGCAGTTGCCCCGGATCCGCGGAGAAGACCTCGTACTGCCCGAGGACCCGGCCGGAAAGGTAGGCCAGCACGGTGCCGGCCTGCACCCCGGTCACCCGGGAACCGATCGCCTCGGTGAGCGCACCGGGCTGCTTGTCCTGCGCGAGCCGACCGACCAGCGGGGTGATCACCTCGCGGAGGCCGGCGACGTTCGTCGCCGCCCAGTCACGCCTGTCGACCACTCGCACCGGCGGATGGGTGACCTGCGAGGTCAGCCCGGTGTAGTCGGCGACGTGCCCGGCCGCCTCGTCGGTCAACCGGCGCAGCTCGAAAACCACATCGGTGGCCTCGTCGTACGTCACCCGGGGGCCCGACTTGCCCAGAGCCCCCGCCGTCGCGGTGGCCAGATCCCAGTCCACGAACTGCGCCATGCAACCCACCGTACCCGCGCCGCGACACCCCACCCGGCGGGCCGACGCGGTACCGGCCCGTCGGGTGGGTGGCGACGCCCCGTCGATAGGCCAGCTTGACCGGCGTGGCGGTACCCCCGGAGCGGTGCCGTCGACCCGCTCAGCGACAGCCGCAGCCGGCGAGGGCGGCGGCGATCCGGTCCAGCGCAGCGCGGGCCGGCTCCATCCCGTCGGGCGGCACGTCGTCGGTGAGTACGGCGAAGGTGAGCAGACGCCCGTCTGCGGTGGTCACCACTCCGGCGATGGCGTGCACCCGGGTCAACGTGCCGGTCTTGGCGCGGACCACACCGGCACCGGCCGCCGTGCCGGGTGCCGCGCCGTATCTGTCACGCAGGGTCCCGGACCAGCCGCCCACCGGCAGCCCGCCGAAGATGGCGGCGAGTTCGGGCCGGTCGGGGCTGGCTGCGAGCGCCAGCAGCTCGGTCAGCAGCACCGGGCTGATCAGATTGTTCCGGGACAGTCCGCTGCCGTCGGCGAGGGCGAGTCCGGTCGCCGGTAGGGCCAGCTCGGACACCACGTCAGCCATCGCCGCCGCGGCGCCGACGAAGGAGGCGGGCCGGTCTCGGGCCAGGGCGACCTGGCGGGCCAGCGCCTCGGCGACGATGTTGTCGCTCTCACTGATCATGATGTCGACCAGCCGGATCAGCGGCGGCGAGTGCACCGCGCCCAGTTCGGCGCCGGGTGCCCGGCTACCGGCCGGTTCCGTGGCACCGGCCGCCTCGGTCGGCGCTGGCGGAGCGGTGCCCTTGCGTACGTCGTCGGCCGGCACCCCGAGCAGTTTCGCGAAGGCGCGGCCGGCGACCAGGTCCGGTTCGGCAACCCGTTCGGCCCACCCCTGACCGGCCTTCGGATTCTTGCGTGCTCCGTCGAGCATCAGTGCGGTGATCGCCCCGCCGTAGCCGCCGGTGGGAATGTCGTCGTCCCAGCCGGGTCCGTACACCGGCCCGGAGTAGCGCGAGGAGTCGACGACGATGCTCGTGGGCGCGGCCCCGCCCAGCGCCGTCCGGACCTGGTCGGCGAGGTCGGTGAGGCTGGCCGCCCCCGGGTAGAAGCCCTTGGCGTCGGCGGCCAACGTCGGGTCCCCGCCGCCGACGAGAACCACCTCGCCAGGCCGCGCGCCGGCCACCGCCCGGGTCGGGATCCGGTGGCCGGGGCCCCGGGCGGTCAGCACGGTCACGGCGGTCAGCAGCTTGGTCACCGAGGCCGGTACGGTCCCCTCGTCACCACCGCGATCGAAGAGCATCTCCCCGGTGAGCGCGTCGGCCACCGCCAGGTTGACCCGGCCGCCCAGAGCGGTGTCGGCGACAAGTGGTTCGAGCGCGGCGCGGAGCCCGTCCGCGCTGGGCGAGGGTGCGCCGACGTCGGCGGCGGCCAGCACGGCGACCGGCGCGGACTCCACCGCCCCGGTGGCTGCCGGTGTGGTGGGCGCGTCGCCCAGCCAGCGGCCCACCGGCCCGGGTCGGGTCACGACCAGGCCCACCGCGACCAGCACGAGCACCAGTGCGGCGGCGAGCACCAGCGGCAGCCGCCGGCGCGGCGCCGGCCCGACCGGTGGCGGCGCCGCCGCGACCGGCGGATGTCCCGGCGTGTCGGCCGTCGACCCTCCCGCCACCGGCGCCGGGCTCACCGGCACGGATGCCGACCCGGTCGCCGGCGCGGCCGGACTCGTCGGGACGGCAGCAGCGGACGCGGCAGCCGGACTCGTGGGGACGGCAGCACCAAACCCGGCGGCCGGGCTCGTCGGGGCGGCGGCACCCGGCGCGACGGCCCGGCCGGAGGCGGTCCCCCGGGGCGGTGGCGGCGGTGGCGACGCGGCCGGGGACGGGTTCGCCTCGGACCGGTTCACGGCTGTCGGTGTGCTGGGTGGCGTCGGAGGTTGCGGCCGGAGGACCTGCGCGTCCGGCACCGGCACCCGCCCGGCTGCCGGCTTCACGGGCGGCTTCTCGTCACCGCCTTCGGCGGAACCGCCTGGACGGTAGTGTGAATCTTCCCTCCCCACGACCCCCTCCTCCCCCACCGGGAACCGGCCTGGGTGACACTACTTCGGTCCGAAGACTATGCGGCGGCCGGAGTCGCCGGGTCGGCATTCGTCCACCCGGCTCCGCCGCCGGTTCCGTCAAGCCAGCGTGGGCCAACGAGGGAGCGTGCAGATGGATTTCGACGTCACGGTTGAGATCCCCAAGGGTCACCGCAACAAGTACGAGGTGGACCACGTGACCGGGCGGATCCGGCTGGACCGCACCCTCTTCACCTCCACGCAGTACCCGGCCGACTACGGCTTTATCGAGGGCACCCTGGGCGAGGACGGCGATCCACTGGACGCCCTGGTGCTGGTACCCGAGCCGACCTTCCCGGGCTGTCTGATCCGGTGCCGCACGATCGGCATGTTCCGGATGACCGACGAGAAGGGTGGCGACGACAAGGTCCTCTGCGTCCCCTACGAGGACCCGCGGCAGGAGCACCTGCGCGACATCCACCACCTCGGCGAGTTCGACCGGCTGGAGATCCAGCACTTCTTCGAGGTGTACAAGGATCTTGAGCCGGGCAAGTCGGTCGAGGGTGCGACCTGGGTGGGGCGGATCGAGGCCGAGGCCGAGATCCAGGCTTCGTACCGGCGGGCCAGGGAGGCCGAGGCACGCGGCGAGTCCACGCACTGACGTCCGACCGTCCGGGGGTCGCTCAACCGAGCAGCCCCCGGGCCCGCTCGTAGAGGCCGAGCACCGCGCAGGCGATCGGCACCACGGAGACCACCAGCAGGGTGTCGGTGAGGTCGGCGATCCGTCCGACGTACGGGGAGACCGGGCGTCGGGCGTACGTCGTGCCGCCCGCCACGACCAGTAGCGCGACCAGCAGCCCGCCGGTGACCAGGGTCAGCCGGACCGCCGCGTCGGCGGCCCCGGCCACTGCCCCGCCGAGCACCGCGTACCCGGTCAGGCCGGCGAGCACCGGCGCGACCCGGTGCCGGACGGTCATGAAGAGCCGGGCGCGGAGCAGCAGCACCGTCGAGGTCACCCCGACAAGTAGCCAACCGGCCGGGCCACCGGTGCTGGTGAGGATCACAGTCGCACCGACGGCCAGTACGGCCTGGCCGATGAGCATGCCGGTGAGCATCTCCTCGGTACGGGCCACTGCCGCGTACACGCGGGCACGGTCGGGCAGGTCACGGGCCCGGTCCGCGTCCTCCGGCGGGTCGCTGGGCAGGGCCGTCGGCGGCAGCGGCACCTTGCCCAGCCGGATCGCCAGCAGCGGGACGGCTCCGACGGCGAAGATCAGCACACTGAGCACGACCGCGGCCGCGCCGGCCGGGCCGAGCAGCAGGCCACCGAGGGCGGCCGATCCGCCGCCCGTGCCGACCACCGCGCCGGCCACGAAGATCCGTAGTCGGGTGGCCACCCCGACCAGCCCCAGCACCGAGACCAGCAGCAGCGCCACCGAGCCGGCGAGCAACTCCGGGGCACCCACCCAACGCAGCGCAGCGACCGGCCCGACCGGGTCGCCCGAGCTGACGGCGAGAGCACCGGCGAGCGCCGCGTAGGGCAACGCGTGCCCGCCGAGTACGGCACCGGCCGTCCCGTCGCCCTGCGCCCGGGACAGCACCGTGCCGGCCAGCACGAGCAGACCCGCCACCACCGTCGCGGCCGGCCAGCCGGCGGGATCACCGGGCCCACCGGCGGCCAGGGCGAGCAGGCCGACGGCGAGCGGCACACCGCAGGCGGCAAGCGTCGCCGCCCGCGTCGCCCGGGGCGACCAGGCCCCACCCTGCCGGCGGGCGGCGTCGGCGACGGCCTCCACCACGTCGTCGTACTCGAACTCCGGCCATTCGGTGCGCGCCGGCACCAGGTGCAGCACCTCACCGTCGCGGACCCCTTGGGCGATCAGTGCCTGCCCACCCGCCAGCACGGTGCCGTCGGCCCGTCGGAGCAACCAGCCCCCGTGCTGTTCCCCGTCATCGGCGAGCCCGTCACCGGCGTGGCGGAGCACCTCGGGCAGCAGCTCGGCGAGGGGCACCTGCTCCGGTAGCGCGACGTCGACGCGTCGTCGGGGCGTGCTGACGGTGACCCGGGCGAGCCCGACTGTCATCGACCGACCTCCATCCCGAGCGAACCTGCTGCTGCGCGGACCACCGGACTTTACCTACGATGAGCCAGGCTCGGGTTACCGTGCGCAGTCGGGAGGTCGAGTGTCCACTGTCGTCATCCGGCGGCCGGCGCGACGCCCAGGGCCAGAGATACCCGTGGGCGATCTGCCGGTGCAGGCGCCTCCGGAGATTCCGGCCGGCACCGGCACCCGTTGGCACCAGTTGCTGACGGTGCTGCCGCTGCTCGGCGGCACTGTCGCGATGGCGATGATGTTCGGCCGGGGCGGCGGGGCCTACGCGTACGTGGTCGGCGGCATGTTCGGCCTCTCCTCGCTGGCGATGCTGGCGACCTCCTGGGGCAGCGCCTCGGGCAACCCGACGAAGTCGGAGATGATGGCCGCCCGCCGGGAGTACCTGCGGCACCTGGCCACCCTGCGACGGCAGGTCCGGCAGACCGCGGCGCGGCAACGTACCGGCCTCTGCTACCGGCACCCAGATCCGTCGCTGCTCTGGTCGACGGTGCACAGTCACCGGGTCTGGGAGCGGCGTCCCAGGGACCCGGACTTCGCGGTGGTCCGGGTCGCTGTCGGGCCGCAGACCCTGGCCACGCCGCTGGTGCCGCCGGTCACCCGCCCGCTTGAGGAACTGGAACCGATGACGGCGGGGGCGCTACGTCGCTTCCTGGACGCGTACTCGGTCGTGCCCGACCTGCCGGTGGCCCTGTCACTGCGCAGCTTCGCCCGGGTCTTCGTCCGCGCCGCTCCGGGCGGCCCCACCGGCTCGCCGGCCGCGCAGGCACTGGCCCGGGCCATCCTCACCCAGCTCGCGGTCTTCCACGCCCCGGACGACCTGCTGGTCGCCATCTGCGCCGGGCCGGAACGACGCGATCTCTGGGAGTGGGTCAAGTGGTTGCCGCACGCCCAGCATCCCACCCGCACCGACGCCCTCGGTCCGGTACGACTGGTGGCCAGCTCCGCGGTGGAACTGGAACGCCTGCTCGACCGGTTGCTGGCCAGCCGGTCGAGATTCAGCCCGGCCGGTCCGGCCACGGACGGGCCGCACCTGGTGGTCGTGCTCGACGGCGGTGACCTCACCGGCGCCACCGAACTGGTCGGGGACGGCGGCATCGACGCGGTGACAGTTGTCGACCTGGACACTCCGCCGCCGCGCCTGCTCGACCGGTTCGCGCTGCTGCTCGAGTTACGGGACGGCCGACTCCACTCCCACTCCTCGGACGGGCCGGCCGAGGTGGGTACCCCCGACGCGCTGGAGGTCGCCGAGGCCGAGGCGGTGGCCCGCCGGCTGGCACCGCTGCGGCTCGCCGCAGCCCAGGGTGCCGAGCCGGCACCTGGCGCCGAGCCGGGTCTACCGGACCTGCTCGGCATCGGCGAGCCGGCGGGCTTCACCGCCGAGCAGGGCTGGATTCCGAGGTCGGCGCGGGACCGACTGCGGGTGCCGATCGGCGTCGGTGTGGACGGCGGCTCGGTCGAGGTGGACCTGAAGGAGTCGGCGCAGGGCGGCATGGGTCCGCACGGGTTGCTGATCGGAGCCACCGGTTCCGGCAAGTCCGAGCTGCTTCGTACGCTGGTGCTCGGGCTGGCCGCCACCCACTCCGCCGAGCAGCTCAACTTCGTACTCGTCGACTTCAAGGGTGGAGCCACCTTCGCGCCCTTCGACCGGCTGCCACACACCGCCGCAGTGATCACCAACCTGGCCGACGCGCTGCCGCTTGTCGACCGGATGGTGGACGCGATCAACGGCGAGCTGGTCCGCCGGCAGGAGCTGCTGCGCCGCGCCGGCAACTTCGCCAGCCTGCGCGACTACGAGCGGGCCCGGGCGGCCGGCAGCCCGTTGGCCCCGCTGCCGTCGCTGCTGCTGATCTGCGACGAGTTCTCCGAACTGCTGTCGGCCAAGCCCGATTTCATCGACCTGTTCGTCCAGATCGGCCGGCTGGGCCGTTCCCTCGGGGTGCACCTGTTGCTGGCGAGCCAGCGGCTGGAGGAGGGACGTCTGCGCGGGCTGGACACCCACCTGTCGTACCGGATCGGGCTGCGGACCTTCTCCTCGCTGGAGTCCCGTACGGTCCTCGGGGTGCCCGACGCGCACCTGTTGCCCCCCGCGCCGGGGCACGGCTACCTGCGCTTCGGCACCGAGCCACTGCTGCGTTTCAAGACCGCATACGTCTCCGGGCCGGTGCGTCGTCGCGTCCTGGCGGCCGACGCGGCCGGCGCCGAACGTCCCCGGTTGCTCACCTTCTCCACCCATCTCACCCCCGTGCCGCAGCCACCCGCCCCGCCGACGGTCGAGGACGAGGCGGACGCCACCGACACCCTGCTGCGTCTGCTTGTCGACCGGCTGGCCGGGCAGGGTGCGCCGGCGCGCCAGGTGTGGCTGCCGCCGCTGGACGCGCCGCCGGCACTCGACGAACTTGTCGGTCCGCTCATGCTCGACCGCGCACGGGGCCTGACCTCCGGCAATCCCGAACTGCACGGAGCCCTCCAGGTGCCGGTGGCCCTCGTCGACCGACCGTACGAGCAGCGCCATGACCTGCTGTGGTTGGCGCTGGACGGCGCGGCCGGCCACGTCGCGGTGGTCGGCGGCACGCAGAGCGGCAAGTCCACGGCGCTGCGTACGCTGATCTGCGCGCTGGCTCTCACCCACACGCCGACCGAGGCGCAGGTCTACTGCCTCGACTTCGGTGGCGGTGGGCTGGCGTCGGTGCGCGACCTGCCGCACGTCGGCGGAGTCACCGGTCGCGCCGACCCCACAGGCGTACGGCGCACCGTGGGTGAGATGTCCACACTGCTCGCCGAGCGGGAACGCCGCTTCGGCGACCTGGGCGTGGAGTCGGTGGCGGCCTGGCGACGACGACGCGCCGACGGCACCGACGCCTGCGCCTCCGACCTGTTCGGCGACGTGTTCCTCGTCGTCGACGGCTGGACGACCCTGCGAGCCGAGTACGACGACCTGGAGCCACTGATCACCGACCTGGCCACCCGGGGGCTTTCCTACGGCGTGCACGTGGTGGCCACCGCGGTGCGGTGGCTGGATTTCCGGCCGGCCATCCGTGACCTCTTCGGCTCCCGGCTGGAGCTACGCCTCGGCGATCCGGCCGATTCGCTCGTCGCCCGTCGGGCGGCGGCGCACGTGCCGGAGCAGACGCCCGGGCGGGGCATCACCTCGGAGAGCCTGCACTTCCTCACCGCGCTGCCCCGGACGACCGACACGGACACCGCGACGCTTGTGAAACAGGTGAGCGACGCGTGGCCCGGTCCGGTCGCACCCCGGGTCCGGTTGCTCCCGGCCGTGCTGCCGTACGCGGATCTGGACCTCGACGCCACGACGGGCCTGCGGATCCCGGTGGGTGTCGCCGAGGCGGATCTACGTCCGGTGGTCCTCGACTTCGGCACCGAGCCGCACCTCGTCGTGTACGGCGACGCCGAGAGCGGCAAGTCGTCGTTCCTGCGTGCCCTGGCCACCTCGATCGTCGCCCGGTTCACCCCGGAACAGGCGCGGGTGATCATGGTGGACTACCGACGCAGCCTGCTCGGCACCCTCACCACGGAACACCTCATCGGCTACGGCACCGCGGCGGCGCACACCGCCGAACTTGTCGAGTCGGCCGCCGGGTACCTCCAGGAGCGCACTCCGGGCCCGCAGGTCAGCCCGACGCAGTTGCGGGAACGGTCGTGGTGGTCAGGTCCCGAGCTGTTCGTGCTTGTCGACGACTACGACCTGGTGGCGAGCGGGCCGGCGAACCCGCTGCGGGCGCTGGAGGAGCATCTGCCACACGCCCGCGACGTCGGGCTGCACCTGGTGCTGGCACGGCGCTCCGGCGGTGCCGCCCGCGCCCAGTACGAGCCCCTGGTGCAGCGGTTGCGGGAACTGTCCACCTCGGGCCTGGTGATGTCGGGCAGTCCGGACGAGGGTGCGCTTGTCGGTCCGGTCCGTCCGGGCCCGCTGCCGCCCGGACGCGGCCGGCTGTTCACCCGACGTGACGGCGTACGCCTGGTCCAACTGGCGTACCTACCGCCACAGTGACGTCGACTCCACGGAACGTCCCTGTAGACGGGCCGGAACCGGTAATCTCCGATCGTCATGTGTCCCGCGACGAATGGCTGAGGATGTGACCAGGCTGCGGCACAGCGGCCCGCCGACGGCAGGCCGGTTCGCCAACCGGGTGCTGCTCGCGACGGCCGCCACCGCGCTGTCGGCAGTCGTCGCGGTCGTGCCCGCCGCAGCCATGCCGGTCCACGCTCCCGCGTTCGGCAGGCCGGTGGCCCACAACCCCGACTCGACGCAACGGGCCGATCAGGTCCGCGACGAGCAGTGGCAGCTCGACAAGTTGGGCGCGCGGGCGGCGTGGCGTACCTCGACCGGCAGTGGTGTGGTCGTGGCGGTGATCGACTCCGGGGTGGACGGTAGCCACCCGGACCTGACCGGTCAGGTGCTGCCCGGACTGGACCTGGTCGCGCCGAACGGCGCGACCGAACCGGATCCGGTCGGGCACGGCACGACGGTGGCCGGCCTGATCGCCGGGCGCAACGACGACCGCCGGGGTGTGGTGGGCCTGGCGCCGGACGCCCGGATCCTGCCCGTGCGGGTCCTGGACGCGGAGAACCGGTACGACGACGCGCTGATCGTGGCCAAGGGGGTGCGCTGGGCGGTCGACAACGGCGCGAAGGTGATAAACCTTTCGCTCGGCGGTAACGGCGACAGCGCGGCACTGGCCGCGGCGATCGACTACGCGTTCGCCAAGGACGTGGTGGTGATCGCCTGCACCGGAAACCTCGCCACCTCGCCCGAGGCGAAGGTGTGGTATCCGGCCCGTGAACCCGGCGTCATCGCGGTATCCGGCCTGGAGCGCAACAGCGACAACCTGTGGGACGGCGCGATCACCGGTCGCGCCACGGTACTCACCGCCCCGGCCAGCGGGCTGGTGGGCGCACGTCCTCCCGGCGGCTACTGGCGGGTGCAGGGCACCAGCTTCGCGGCACCGCTTGTCGCCGCCACCGCCGCTCTGGTGCGGTCGCGTTACCCGCAGATGTCCGCCGGAGACGTGGTGAACCGGCTGCTGGCCACCGCCAAGGACATCGGACCCACGGGTCGGGACGAGCGGTTCGGGTACGGCCTGGTTGATCCGGTCGCGGCGCTGACCGCGGAGGTACCGCCCACGTACGCGAACCCGCTCGACGACAACGATCCGCCCGGGGTGACCGGCTTCGGCCCCGCGCCGGGCTCCGCGACGACAGGTGATCCCGACGCCGAGCAACTCGGTCTGACCGGGCCCCGGCAGGAGACGCAGTGGCGGGCCCGGGCCGCCGGTTCGCCTGACGACGCCGGCTCGGAGCGGCTGTGGATCGGATCGGCCATCTTCGTCGCGCTGGTCACCGGAGCGGCGCTTATGGTGCGCCGGTTCCGGCAGTCGTACCGCTGACCGACCGCCGCCGAGTATCGCGCGGCAGATTCGACGAATCCGCGCGAGGAAGGCCGGGCCAGCGGGGTACAACCATCGTCGTGGACACCTTCGAACGGGTCGACCCGGCGCCGCCCTCCGGTCCGGACCGTCGCGGACGACGGGACGACCCGCCAGGTGCACGGCCGGCACAGGCCCTTTCCGGCGTGCTCCTTGTCGCGCCGATCGCGCTGCTCGCCACGCTGGTCCTGGGTGACTGGCAACCGCTGCGGCGACTCGACCTGGCGATCACCACCCACCTGCACGGGTACGCCCTGGACCACCCGGTCTGGGTCCGGGTGATGAGCCTCTGGACCGACGTCTTCGCGCCGATGCCCCTGCGGGCTGCCGCGCTGGCCCTGGTGATCTGGCTGGCCCGCGACGGTGCCCGGCGACTCGCCGTCTGGGTGGCCACCACGATGGTGCTCGGTGGCCTGCTCGGGCCGCTGCTCAAACTGCTCGTCGGCCGGCAACGACCGGATCTGCCCGACCCGGTGGCGCAGGCGCCCGGCCTTGCCTTCCCGTCGGGCCACGCGCTGAACGCGGTGCTCGCCGCCGGGGTGCTGCTCGTGGTGTTCCTGCCGCGGACCAGGCCCCGCTCGACGGCCCGCGCTGCGGTCTGGCTCGGTGCGCTCGCCATCGCCCTGGTGACCGGGTTCAGTCGGGTCGCACTCGGCGTGCACTGGAGCAGCGACGTGCTGGCCGGCTGGCTGCTCGGGGCAGCGGTGGTCGTCGCCACCACTACCGCCTTCGCGGGCTGGTCCCGGTCACGGTCGAGCTGACCGTCGGGCCCTTCGTCAGGTGCAGTCGCCGGTGTCGGTGCCCCGGGTGCGTTCGGCACCGGCCAGCGCCACCGGGCGGGCCTCGGCGGCGGTGACCGCGAAGCCGGTGTTCGGGTCGTCGGCCGCCGCCGCGAAGATCACCCCGAGCACCAGGCCGTTCGAGGAGACCAGCGGACCGCCCGAGTTGCCGCTGCGGACCAGCGCCCGAATCGTGTAGATCTCCCGGTTCACGTTCCCCGACGAGTAGATGTCCGGCCCGGTGATCCGGTCGACGTCGCGGATCCGCGCCGACTGGGCGTTGTACGGCCCGTCCAGCGGGAACCCCAGCACGATGGCGTCCGCGCCGGTGGCGGCGTTGCCGGCGGCGAACCGCATCGACGGGCCGGGCAGCCCGGGCACGTAGAGCACGGCCAGGTCCCGGTCGGGGTCGTAGACGACCACCTCGCCCTCGTACCGGTCGCCACGCAGTTCCACCGCGACCGAGCGGGTGCCGGCGACCACGTGTGCGTTCGTCATCACCCGGTCGTCGGCGTACACGAAGCCGGACCCCTCGATCCGGCGCGAACAGCTCGGTGCCGACCCGAGAACCTTCACCACCGAGCGTTGACCGCTGCTGACCACCTCGGAGCCGGCGAGCGCCGGGTCCGGCGGCTCGACCTGCCGAGCCTGGGTACGCCGCAGCCCGTCGAAGACGTCCGGGAAGCCGTTGGTGTCGACTGTGTCGCGCAGCGCGGTGGAGAGCTGCTGAGCCTGATCGGGCAGCACCCGGTCCACCACGTTGAGCAGCGCGCTGCTCTTCACGGAGGCGGCGAGCCAGGGCAGTGAGGAGGAGCCGAGCGGCACGGCGACAAGCCAAGCGACAAGCAGCACCGCGAAGAGCGAGACGAACGCGCCACCGACGTCGTCCGCCCGCCGCCCCACGTCACTGGCGATGGTGCGGCGCAGGTGCGATCCGAGCCAGCCGGCGAGTGCCTGGCCCACCACGGCGAGGCCGAAGATGGCGACGAGTGAGATCAGCACCCGGGTGCCGCTGTCCACGAACTGCTGCGCGAACATCGGACCGACCTGCAGGCCGATCAGGGCGCCCAGGAAGAACCCGGAGAACGAGAGCACCCCGATGACGAACCCCTGTCGGTATCCGCTGATCGCGAACACGAGCATGAGCAACAGCAGAACGAGATCCACGGCCGACACGGCTCAAGCGTACGGGCCCAGGGCTCGCGCGTAGACGATCGCTTGCGGAAGGTGACGGTCAGATCAGCGCAGGGCGCTCTCGTCGATCTCGTCCGTGCCGGCCGACGGGGCGGGCGAGGCACCGACCGGCGGGAGGTCGATCACCCGGCTGCGTGGCCAGGGGCGGGTCCAGCCGCCCATGTCCAGCAATGCGGCAAGCACCCCGGCCGTGAATCCCCAGACCAGCATCCCGCGTACGGAGAAGGCGGGGCCGACCCAGCCACTCGAATGGCGTACCCGGACCCGGTTGTCCGGGTCGACCAGCTCGGCGATCGGCAGGCGGGCGACGTGCGCCACCTCGGCCGGCTCCCGGGAATCCACCGGGTGCGGTGCGTGCCACCAGGCGAGCACCGGGGTCACCACGAAGTCGCTCACCGGTATCCACAGCCTCGGCAGCTGGGCCAGCACTGTGACGCTCGACGGGTCGAGCCC
Source organism: Verrucosispora sp. CNZ293 (assembly GCF_002754655.1). Lineage (NCBI taxonomy): Bacteria > Bacillati > Actinomycetota > Actinomycetes > Micromonosporales > Micromonosporaceae > Micromonospora > Verrucosispora sp. CNZ293. Next base: position 5,210,786 of record NZ_PEFR01000001.1, on the reverse strand, counting down.
GACCTCTTCGTTCGCCTCGCGCAGCGCCGTCGCGGCGGCGTCGGCGTCCTCCGGGTCGGCCGCGCCGCCGGGGAACGCCGGTTGGCCGGCGTGGTTGCGCAGGGTCGCGGCCCGCTGGAGGACAAGCACGTCCGGGCCGGTGGCGGCGTCCTCACCGAGCAGCACCAGCACGGCGCTCTCCCGGCCGCCGCGGTCCGGCGTACGGAGCTGGGTGAAGTCCTCGGTGCGGGCGGTGCCGAGCCGACCCAGCAGGGGCCCCAGCCAGCCCGGCGGCTGCCGATCCGCCGGTTCGCGCACGTTCACGCCGGCACCGTGAGCCCGAGGTGCTGTCGGACGAGTGCGGCCAGGCGGGCGTCGTCGAGCGCTCCGGAGTTGTCGATGTGCCGGACGCGGTTCTGGGCGTCCAGGAAGACGGTGACCGGCATGGCGTTGCGACGCAGTGCCCGCTGCACCGCTTCCCCCTGGTCGACGAGCATCGGGAACCGTACGCCGAAGTCCTCGCCTATGGACTGGGCGCCCTCGCGGCTGTCCCGGCTGTTCACCCCGATGACCCGCAGTTGGCCCTCGGTACGTTCGTGCAGCCGCTGGAAGGCGGGGAGTTCCTTGCGGCAGGGCGGGCACCAGGAGGCCCAGATGTTGACCACCGCGGGTCCACCGATGTCCCGCAGGGCGACAGGCGTCCCGCCGGTGAAGCAGGTCAGGGTCAGCTCGGGCAGCGGATCCCCCGTCGCCTCGCCGTCGCCCGACCCGGCCGGGTCGCCGGTGAGGGTGGCGCAGTCCTCGAACGGGGACGGGCGGGCAGCCGCAGTGCCAGGTCCGGCCGGTGCGGGCGCCTCGGTGTCGGCGGTGCAGGCGGTGGCGACCACCAGCAACAGCGGCAGGGTCAGCAGCGCGAGTCGGCGGTTCACGGCGCCTCCGCCTGGACGGCCTGCGCCGGCACCAGCTCGGGATCGACACCTGCGGCGGCGGCAAGGTCACGGGCCCGGGGGCCCTTGAGCAGCTTCGCGGCAGCGGCTGGTTCGGTCGGTCCGGTGCCGTACGAGGGGCAGAGCTTGGCCAGCGTGCACGCACCGCAGGCGGGCTTGCGGGCGTGGCAGACCCGGCGGCCGTGGAAGATGATCCGGTGCGACAGCATGGTCCAGTCGCGCTTCGGGAACATCGCCCCGATCTCGTGCTCGATCTTGACCGGGTCGGTCTCGGTGGTCAGCCCCCAGCGCCGTACCAGCCGCTGGAAGTGGGTGTCGACGGTGATGCCCGGCACGTCGAAGGCGTTGCCGAGGATGACGTTCGCGGTCTTGCGACCGATCCCGGGCAGGGTGACCAGGTCGGCCAGCCGGCCGGGGACCTGACCGTCGTGGCGCTCGACCAGGGCCTGGCCCAGCTGGATCAGCGAGTTGGTCTTGTTGCGGTAGAAGCCGGTCGGCCTGATCATCTCCTCCACCTCGCCGCGATCGGCCCCGGCGTAGTCGGCGGCGGTCGGGTAGCGGGCGAAGAGCTTGGGAGTGACCTCGTTCACCTTCTTGTCCGTGCACTGGGCCGACAGGATGGTGGCGACGGCCAGCTCCAGCGGGCTGCCGTGGTCGAGCTCGCAGTGCGCGTCGGGGTGCGTCTCGGTCAGCACGCGGCCGATCCGCCGCGCTCGACGGGTGCGACCCAGGTCGGTCTCGGTGGCGCTTCTGGTCACGACGGCCAGCCTACGTCGCCGCTCCCACCGGCTCGGACGCGTGGGCCGGCGGAGTTCAGTCCGGGTCGGGCGGGCTGATCTTGCCGGCGTCGGTGAACCGGGCGCCGGTCTCCGCGAAGTCCAGCTCGGTGAGGTCCCGGAGCAGCCCGAGACCACGGTCGTCGCGGTCGATCGTCGGCTTGCGGGCCCCGTCCATGTAGGTGGAGGTGAAGGAGCCACCGGCCCAGGTGCCGTCCGCTTCGAGCGACACCTTCAACACGCCGCCCCAGCCGAGCCGGCCGTTGTTGCTCAGCGAGTTGCCGCCGCCGGCGAAGTTGCCCAGGCTGTACGCGATCAGCCTGCCCTTGTAGAACTCCATGCCGCGCAGGACGTGCGGACCGTGCCCGACGATCAGGTCGGCGCCGGCGTCGATCATCGCCCGGGAGAACTTGATCGGGTCGCCCCGGTTCTCGCCGAGGAACATCTCCGTGCCGGGCCGGACCCGCGTCATCTCCGACCCTTCGGCACCCATGTGCACCTGCACCACGACGATGTCGGCCTGGTCGGCAGCCTTCTCGATCACCTTTTTCGCGGCCGGGATGTCGGTGAGGCTGTTCGACCAGCGGTACGACGAGAAACCGGCGACGGCGACCTTGACGCCCTTCACCTCGACGACGGTGATCTGGCCGGGCGCGCCGGTGTGCTCCAGCCCGTGTTCCTCAAGCGCCCGCTGGGTGTTCTCGTAGCCCTTCGGCCCGAAGTCGTACCCGTGGTTGTTGGCCTGGTTGAGCAGGTCGAAACCGGCATCGGCGAGATGGGCGGCGTACTCCGGCGGAGCCCGGAACTGGAAGCAGCGGGTGGAGTTGGCACCGCACTTGCCGGTCCCGGTGTCCACCGTCAACGGCTCTTCCAGGTTGCCCATCACCAGGTCGGCCGCGAGCGCCTTCTGCACCGAGTCGAAGAAGCCCTTGCCGTTGTTCGGGGGCAGCCGGTCGGGTGCCATGGCCATCACGATGTCGCCGGTGGCGGAGAGCGAGATCTTCTTGACCTCGGGGGCTGCCGACTCGACAGGCGCGCCCTCGCCGCCGCCGGTGCCGGGCTGCCAGATCGGGCCCTCGTCGGTGCTGCCGCAGCCGGCGACGAGGAGGGCGGCGAGCAGCGCCCCCAGTGCGGCAATGGTGCGGCGGCGGGGTCGGGACGCGAAGGGGGCGGCAGCGTACATCGTGCGCGACCCTACCGGGCGGGTATCGCGGAATCGACCGCCGATCGGGTGGGGAGATTCAGCCCTGGAGCCGATCCGACCATGGGACGACGGTGTCACGGCCGACCCCGAGCACGGCGGCGTGCACCGCCCGGGCCAGCGGCGCGCCCCAGGTCGAGCGGGGCCCGCCGTAGGCGTTGACCGGCCCGTCCGGTGGGCAGAGCACGGTGACCGCGTCCGTCGGCGTACCGGTGCCGGGCAGCCCCAACTCGGCGATCGCCTGCGCCTTCGCCTCGGTGGCGGTGGCGACCGCGTTGACAAGTGCCGCGTCACCGAGCCGCGCCGGCACGTACGCCACGATGTTGACGGTGCCGACCGGCTGCGCCGGTGCCGCCGCTGCGGGTGCCGCCGCCGGCACCGGCGTACCCAGCCCGACGGTGGCCCAGACCTGCACTCCGGTGTCGGTCCGCCGCACCACCTCGGCCACGTCGACTCCGGTCATCAGGCCAACGCCGGGCCCGTCCAGGCCGAACTCCCGGGCCAGCTCGGCCAGGTGCTCGGCCGGGTCGTCCCGGTCGTACGACATGGGCACCGTCGCGTTCAGCACCCACCGCCGGGCGCCGATCCCACCGCCCAGCGGGGCGGAGCTGACCGCCCGCAGCGGTCGCTCGGCACGCCAGATGAGCACCGGAATGTCACGTTCGTCCTCGCGGCGGGTGGTCAGCAGGGGCTCGTGCAGCACGCGGTGACCCTACGGCCGGGTTTCCGACCCGACGATCCCGGCCTGACCAGGCGCGGGATTCTAAAGGGTGATCACGACGGGCACGTTACGCCCAACGATCAAGATTCCAGGGGTGCACCTCTGATTCCTGCTCACGTGCGCCTAGACTGGTCGGCGCGCGAGGGATCAGCGGACGGCGGACCCGGCCGATGGACGGCATGCGCAACCGGAGGTGCGCGATGGACGAGGTACTGGCTCGCAGCGGGATCTTCCAGGGTGTCGACCCGGAGGCGGCCGAGGCGCTCGCCAAGGAGATGGAGACGATCGAGGTCCGCAAGGGCGAGGTCGTCTTCAACGAGGGCGAGCCCGGCGACAGTCTCTACATCCTGCTGTCCGGCAAGATCAAGGTTGGTCGCCGGGCGGCGGACGGCCGGCAGAACCTGATCGCCGTGATGGGTCCGTCGGACATGGTCGGCGAGCTGTCGCTCTTCGACCCGGGTCCGCGTACGGCGACCGCGACCGCGGTCACCGACAGCCGACTGGCCCGACTGCGTAAGCAGGCGCTGCGGCCGTGGCTGAACAACCGGCCCGAGATCGCCGAGCAGTTGCTGCGGGTGCTCGCCCGCCGGCTGCGCCGGACCAACGACGCCCTCGCGGATCTGATCTTCACCGACGTGCCCGGCCGGGTGGCCAAGAACCTGCTCCAGATGGCGGGACGCTTCGGCACCCGCGACGGCGGCGTGCTGCGGGTGACCCACGATCTGACCCAGGAGGAGATCGCCCAGCTCGTCGGCGCCTCCCGGGAGACGGTCAACAAGGCCCTCGCGGACTTCGCCTCGCGCGGTTGGCTCCGCCTGGACGGCAAGAGCATCATCATCCTCGACCCGGAGCGCCTGGCCCGCCGCGCGCGCGTCTGACCCCCGACGTTCATTTCCTGCGCGGTGCCGACGGACCTCGTCGGCACCGCGCAGGCGTTTACGGCGACGTAAAAAGTCAGTCTTGACTGTTTGTTTCTGGCGCGGCAGGCTGTCCGCATGCCCGCCGCATCGACCCGCGTCCCTCAACAGGAACGCAGCCGTGCCACCCGGGCCCGGCTGCTGGAGGCGACAGTCGACTGCCTGGTCGAGCATGGCTGGTCCGGCACCACCACCACTGTCGTGGCAGCCCGGGCCGGCGTTTCCCGGGGAGCCCAGCTGCACCACTACCCGACCAGGACGGCCCTGGTCACCGCCGCCGTCGGGCACCTCACCGAGCGCCGAGCGGCCGAGTTGCGGGCCGAGGCCGACGCCCTGCCGGCCGGCGCCGACCGGCTGGACCGGGTGGTGGACCTGCTCGCCGCCGCGTTCACCGGGCCGCTCTTCGTCGCCGCCCTCGAACTCTGGGTGGCCGCCCGCACCGACGCCGAGCTGCGGGCCGCCCTGCTGCCGCTCGAAGCCCGGGTCGGCCGGGAGATGCACCGGCTGACGGTCGAGCTGCTCGGGGTGGACGAGCGACGGCCCGGCGTACGGGAGGCGGTGCAGGCCACCCTGGACCTGCTGCGCGGTCTCGGCGTGGCCAACCTGCTCAGCGACGACACCGCCCGCCGGACCGCGTTGCTGCATGCCTGGAAGGCCCAGCTGGCGGCGCTGCTCACCAGCGCGGAAACCGCACCCTGACCGGACCGACCCGCCCGGAGGCACAATGGTCGACCTCACCGCCCTGCTCACCGATCTGGCCACCGAGTCCGAGCAGCTCGACGCGCTCGTCGCACCGCTGCCGCCGCAGGAGTGGGAACGGTCGACCCCCGCAGCGGGGTGGACGATCGCCCACCAGATCGCCCACCTGGCCTGGACGGATCACGTCGCCCGGCTCGCCGCAACCGACGCCGACGCGTTCTACGCCTCGGTCACCGCCGCGCCGGACCCGGCCCGGCTGGTCGACGACGGCGCGGTCGCCTTCCTCGCCCCACCCGACGCGCTGCTGGCCCGCTGGCGGGAGGGCCGCGCGGCGCTCGCGGCGGCGCTCGCCGCCGCCCCTGCCGGCGAGAAGCTGCCCTGGTACGGAACCCGGATGTCGCCGGCCTCGATGGCCACCGCCCGGATCATGGAGACCTGGGCGCACGGCGAGGACGTGGCCGAGGCGCTAGGCGTCACCCGACCCGCCACCGACCGGCTCCGGCACGTCGCGTACCTCGGCTTCCGTACCGTCGGACACAGCTTCGCCGCCCACGGCCGGGCGGTGCCCACGGCACCGGTCCGGGTGGAGCTGGCGGCACCCGCCGGAGGAAGCTGGACCTTCGGTCCGGCGGACGCGGCCGACCGGGTCACCGGCCCGGCGCTCGACTTCTGCCTGCTGGTGACCCGGCGCCGGCACCGCGCCGACCTCGCCCTGGTCGCCACCGGGCCGATCGCCGACGGATGGCTGGACGTGGCCCAGGCCTTCGCCGGGCCACCCGGCACCGGCCGCGCCCCACGCACCGCGGCCCCGGGATCCCACAGGTGAGCGCGCGGCACGCAGCGCGGCCGAGCCGCACGGCGGCGAACCGAAGGTGCTGCCGATGAGCGACGTGCTGCGGGTCGGCAACGCCTCCGGCTTCTACGGCGACCGCCTCTCCGCCTGGCGGGAGATGCTCGACGGCGGCGAACTGGACGTGCTGACCGGGGACTACCTGGCCGAGTTGACCATGCTCATCCTGGGCCGGGACCGGATGCGTGACCCGGACCTGGGCTACGCGAAGACGTTCCTCCGGCAGCTGGAGGGCTGCCTGGGTACCGCGCTCGACCGGCGGGTCACCCTTGTCACGAACGCCGGCGGGCTCAACCCGGCCGGGCTGGCCGCCGCGATCCGCACCCTCGCCGACCGGCTCGGGCTGCCCGTCCGGATCGGGTACGTCGAGGGTGACGCCCTGGCCCGGCCCGACGCGCTGACCGCGAACGCGTACCTCGGGGCGTTCGGCATCGCCGCCTGCCTCGACGCCGGGGCGGACGTGGTGGTGACCGGGCGCGTCACCGACGCCTCGCTGGTGGTGGGCCCGGCCATCGCCCGTTTCGGTTGGCGTCGCGACGATCTCGACGCGCTGGCCGGGGCCACCGTCGCCGGGCACCTGATCGAATGCGGGGCACAGGTCACCGGGGGCAACTTCAGCTTCTTCACCGAGCTGCCCGACGGCGGGCACCGGCCGGGATTTCCGGTGGCCGAGCTGCGCGCGGACGGCTCGACGGTGATCACGAAACAGCCTGGCACCGGCGGCGCGGTCACCGTCGAGACGGTCACCGCCCAGTTGTTGTACGAGGTGGGCGGGCCGGCCTACCTGGGCCCCGACGTGGTGACCCGGCTCGACTCGGTACGGCTGAGCCAGGACGGTCCGGACCGGGTGCTCGTCAGCGGTGCGCGCGGCACCCCGCCACCGGACACACTCAAGGTGGGCGTCAACAACCTCGGCGGCTTCCGTAACTCGATGACGTTCGTGCTCTGCGGGCTGGACATACCGGCCAAGGCGGACCTGGTCCGGGCCCAGTTGACGGAGGCGGTCGGCCGGGACGGGCTGGAATTCACGCTGGCCCGCACCGACCACCCGGACGCCGCCGACACCGAGACGGCAAGCGCCCTGCTGCACGTACACCTGCGCGACGGTGACCGGGCGCGGGCCGGTCGGGCGTTCTCGGCGGCGGCGGTCGAGCTGGCCCTGGCCTCCTACCCGGGCTGCACCCTGACCACCCTGCCCGGCGACGCCACCCCGTACGGCGTCTTCACCGCCGACGCCGTGGCGCAGGACGCGGTCGACCACGTCGCCGTGCTGCCGGACGGCACCCGGCTGCCGATCGTCCCACCGCCGGTGACCGTTCCGGTCGCCGCCGAGCCGCCGGCCGAGCTGGCCGGACCGGCGGCGACCGGTCCGACCCGGCGGGGGCCGCTGGGTGAGGTGGTGGGTGCGCGGTCCGGTGACAAGGGCGGCGACGCGAACCTGGGGGTCTGGGCGCGGACCGACGCGACCTGGGCCTGGCTGCGCGGCTGGCTCACCGTGGCGCGGCTGGCGGAGCTGCTGCCGGAGACCGCCCCGTTGGCAGTGGAGCGGTACGAACTGCCGAACCTGCGGGCCGTCAACTTCGTGATCCGAGGGCTGCTCGGAGCCGGGGTGGCCGCCTCCACCCGGTTCGATCCGCAGGCCAAGGCGCTCGGCGAGCTGCTCCGGTCCCGGATCGTCGACCTGCCGGTCGAGCCGGGGGGCAGCGGCGGACCGGCACCGACCGGCGGGGAGGTGCGGCCGTGACGATCGTGGACACTCCCGAGCGGCGGCAGCTGCGGGAACTGACCCGCGCCTTCGTCACCCGGGAGGTGCTGCCGCACCTGTCCGACTGGGAGCGGGCCGGCGAGATCCCCCGGGAGCTGCACGCGACCGCTGCCAAGATCGGCCTGCTCGGCATCGGCTTTCCCGAGAAGGTCGGCGGCAGCGGCGGCGACCTGCTCGACTCGACAATCGTCACCGAGGAGATCATCCGCTCGGGTGGCTCGTCGGGGCTGGTGGCTGCCCTCTTCACCCACGGCATCGCGCTGCCGCACATGGTCACCGCGGCCGGCGCCCGCTCGGGCGGCACACTCCCCCGACGGCCCGGCGACGCCGCCGACAGCGTCGACCCGACCGGCCGGGAGCACGACCTGATCGACAGGTACGTCCGGCCGACGCTCGCCGGTTCGATGATCGGCGCGCTGGCCATCACCGAACCCGACACCGGCTCGGACGTGGCGGGCATTCGCACCCACGCCCGCCTCGACGGCGACCACTACGTGGTCAACGGGGCGAAGACCTACATCACCAGCGGGGTCCGGGCGGACTTCGTGACCACCGCGGTCTGCACCGGTGTGCCGGGCAGCGGGGCGCTGAGCCTGCTGGTGATCGACCGGGGAACGCCCGGCTTCACCATCGGGCGTCGGTTGGAGAAGCTCGGCTGGCACTGCTCGGACACCGCCGAACTCTCCTTCGTCGACGTGCGCGTGCCGGTGACGAACCGGATCGGCGAGGAGGACACCGGCTTCCTGGCGATCATGCAGCAGTTCGCCGCCGAACGCCTCTCCCTGGCCACCCAGGCGTACGCCATCGCGCAGCGCTGCGTCGAGCTGGCCACCGCCTGGTGCCGCGACCGGTCCACCTTCGGCCGGCCCCTGGCGAGTCGGCAGTTGGTCCGGCACCGGCTGGCCGAGATGCACACCCGGGCCGAGGCCGCCCGGGCGTACGTGCACGAGGTGGCCGCCCGGGTGGCCGCGGGCGAGCCGGTGGTGACCGAGGTGGCGATGGCCAAGAACGTGGCGGTCTCGGCCGCCGACTGGGTCGTCGACCAGGCCCTGCAACTGCACGGCGGCTTCGGCTACCTGCGGGACGCCGAGGTCGAGCGGCACTACCGCGACGCCCGGATCCTCGGCATCGGCGGCGGCACCACCGAGATCATGAACGAGATCATCGCGAAGGGCATGGGCCTGTGACCACACTCGACACTGCGATCGACAGGTCCTCGCCGGCCTTCCAGGCGAACCGCGACGCGCTGCTGGAACGCCTCGCCGAGTTGGACGCCGCGCTCGCCACCGCCCGTGCCGGCGGTGGCGAGAAGTACGTGACCCGGCACCACAAGCGCGGCAAACTGCTTCCCCGCGAGCGCATCGAGCTGCTGCTGGACCAGGACAGCCCGTTCCTCGAGCTGTCACCTGTCGCCGCGTTCGGCACGGATTTCCCCGTGGGAGCCAGCGTGGTGACCGGGATCGGCGTGGTCGAGGGTGTCGAGTGCCTGGTCGTCGCCAACGACCCGACGGTACGCGGCGGTGCGGTGAACCCGTGGTCGCTGGCGAAGACCCGGCGGGCCGGCGAGATCGCCCTGGCCAACCGGCTGCCGATGGTGAACCTGGTCGAGTCGGCCGGCGCGGACCTGCCCACCCAGGCGGAGATCTTCATTCCGGGTGGCCGGGTGTTCCGCGACCTGACCCGGCTCTCGGCCGAGCGGATCCCCACGGTCAGCGTGGTCTTCGGCAACGCCACGGCCGGTGGCGCGTACGTGCCCGGGATGTCCGACTACACGATCATGATCCGCGGCCGTTCGCAGGTCTACCTGGCCGGACCGCCGCTTGTGAAGATGGCCACCGGTGAGGACGCCGACGACGAGTCGTTGGGCGGCGCGGCCATGCACGCCACGAAATCCGGCCTGGCCGACTTCCTCGCCGCCGACGAGCGCGACGGCATCCGGCTGGCGCGGCAGTGCGTACGCCGACTCAACTGGCGCAAGCGGGGGCCGGCACCGCGCAACCCGGTGCCGCGACCGCCGAAGTACGACCCGGAGGAGCTGCTCGGCATCACCAGCGCCGACCTCAAGGTGCCGTTCGATCCGCGCGAGGTGCTCGCCCGGGTGCTCGACGGCAGCGAGTTCGACGAGTTCAAGCCGGCCTACGGCACCGCACTTGTCACCGGCTGGGGTGAGCTGCACGGGTATCCGGTAGGCGTGCTGGCCAACGCACGTGGGGTGCTGTTCAGCGAGGAGGCGCAGAAGGCCACGCAGTTCATCCAGCTCGCCAACGCCGCCGACACCCCGCTGATCTTCCTGCAGAACACCACCGGCTACATGGTCGGCACCGAATACGAGCAGCGCGGCATCATCAAGCACGGTGCTCTGATGATCAACGCGGTGTCGAACTCGACGGTGCCGCACCTGACGGTGAACCTGGGTGCCTCGTACGGCGCCGGCAACTACGGCATGTGTGGCCGGGCGTACGAGCCGAGGTTCCTGTTCACCTGGCCGAACGCCAAGTCGGCGGTGATGGGCCCGACGCAGTTGGCCGGGGTGTTGTCCATCGTGGCCCGGCAGGCCGCCGCGGCCCGGGGTCGCGAGTTCGACGAGGACTCCGACGCGGCGATGCGGATGATGGTCGAGCAGCAGATCGAGTCCCAGTCCGGCGCGCTTTTCCTCTCCGGTCGGCTCTACGACGACGGGGTGATCGACCCCCGGGACACCCGTACCGTCCTCGGCCTGTGTCTTTCGGCCATCCACAACGGACCGGTGAAGGGCGCCGACGGCTTCGGCGTTTTCCGGATGTGAGCGCGAGGAACGCAGCGCAGCGGAGTCCCGCAGTCGCGAACGAAAGGGGTCACCCGTGAGCGCGAGGAACGCAGCGCAGCGGAGTCCCGCAGTCGCGAACGAAAGGAGTCACCCGTGAGCGCGAGGAACGCAGCGCAGCGAAGTCCCGCAGTCGCGAACGAAAGGAGTCACAGCAGGTGATTCGCAAGCTGCTTGTCGCGAACCGGGGGGAGATCGCCCGCCGGGTCTTCGCCACCTGCCGGGCGCTCGGGATCGAGACGGTCGCCGTGCACTCCGACGCGGACGCCGACGCGCCCTTCGTCGCCGAGGCAGACCAGGCCGTCCGGCTGCCCGGCAACGCGCCCGCCGAGACGTACCTCCGGATCGATCTCATCCTGGACGCGGCCCGCAGGTGTGGCGCCGACGCCGTCCATCCCGGCTACGGCTTCCTCGCCGAGAACGCCGAGTTCGCCACGGCGGTGACCGACGCCGGGCTGACCTGGGTCGGCCCGACGGCCAAGGCGATCGCCGCGATGGGCGACAAGCTGGCCGCCAAGGCGCTGCTCGCCGAGGCCGGCGTGCCGATGCTGCCCACCTGGACCGACTCGGCCCAGGTGACGACCTTTCCGGTGCTGGTGAAGGCGTCCGCCGGGGGCGGTGGGCGCGGCATGCGGGTGGTCCGCGACGCCGACGGGCTCGCCGAGGCCGTCGCCGCCGCGCGCCGCGAGGCGGCTTCGGCGTTCGGCGACGGCACGGTTTTCATCGAGCGGTACGTCGAACGGGGCCGGCACGTCGAGGTGCAGATCTTCGGCGACCGGCACGGGACGGTGATGGCGCTCGGCGTACGGGACTGCTCGATCCAGCGGCGCCACCAGAAGATCGTCGAGGAGGCGCCCGGCGTCCTTTCCGACGAGGTGCGGGAGCGACTGCACGAGGCTGCGGTGGCTGCCGGACGGGCTGTCGACTATGTCGGGGCCGGCACCGTCGAGTTCCTGCTCGCCCCCGACGGGGAGATCCACTTCCTGGAGATGAACACCCGCCTCCAGGTGGAGCACCCGGTCACCGAGCTGACCACCGGGCTGGACCTGGTCCGGCTGCAACTGCTTGTCGCCGAGGGCGCGCCGCTTCCGCTGGTCGCCACGCCGCCGGCCACCGGCCACGCGATCGAGGTACGCCTCTGCGCCGAGGACCCCGGACTCGGCTACCGGCCGGCCACCGGCACCCTGCACCGGTTCACCCTGCCCGGCGTGGCCACCGAGTTCGGGTCGCTCACCGCGCCCGGCCTGCGGCTGGACTCCGGTGTGGTCGACGGGTCGGCGGTGAGTGTCCACTACGACTCGATGCTCGCCAAGGTGATCGCCTGGGCACCCACCCGCGCCGAGGCGGCCCGTGCCCTGGCCGGCGCGCTGGCCCGGGCCGAGCTGCACGGCGTCACCACCAACCGGGACCTGCTGGTCCGGGTCCTGCGCAGCGCGGAGTTCGCCGCCGCCGACGTCGACACCGGCTTCCTGGACCGGCACCCGGAGGTCTTCGCTCCGCTGCTGCCGGCCGAGCAGCTTCCCCTGGTCGCGCTGGCCGCCGCGCTGGCGTCGGCGGCCGACCGACGCGCCCAGGCTGGCGTGCTCGGCGGGCTGCCGTCGGGCTGGCGTAACGTACCCGCCTTCCCACAGGTCACCCGGTTCACCGGCGCGGACGGCGGGGAGATCGAGGTCCGCTACCGGCTGGACCGCTCCGGCGGCCTCGCCGAGTGGTCGGTGGACCCGGCCGTCGGCGGCACATCGGCAGCCGGGAGCGACACCGGTCCGGCGACGCCTGACGTGGCGCTTGTCGAGGCGTCCCCGGCGCGGGTCGTGCTCGACGTCGACGGGGTGCGGCGGGCCTACCGGGTACACCGGGTGGGGTCGGAGTTCTTCGTGGACGCCCCGGGCGGGGCGACGGGCCTGGCCGAGCTGCCCCGTTTCCCGCTGCCCACCGCGGCGCTGGCCGCCGGCTCGCTGCTCGCACCGCTGCCCGGCGCGGTGGCCCGGGTGCACGTCGAGGTTGGCCAACGGATCGCCGCCGGTGACCTGCTGCTGACCCTGGAAGCGATGAAGCTGGAACATCCCGTGCTCGCCCCCACCGCTGGTCTGGTCACCGAGCTGCCGGTACCGGCCGGCGGTCAGGTGGACACGGATGCCGTGCTGGCCGTGGTCACCCCCGATGAGGAGTCGCCGTCATGAACTTCGACCTCACCCCCGAGCAGGACCAGCTCCGCGACGCCGTCCGGGCGCTGGGCAGGCGGTACGGCCACGGGTACTTCGTGGCGAAGGCGAAGGCCGGCGAGCACACCACCGAGCTGTGGCAGGAGGCCGGCCAGCTCGGCTATCTGGGCGTCAACATCCCCACCGAGTACGGCGGCGGGGGCGGCGGCATCACCGACCTGGCCATCGTCTGCGAGGAACTGGCCGCCACCGGCTGCCCGCTGCTGCTGCTCGTGGTCTCCCCCGCCATCGCCGCCACGGTCATCCACCGGCACGGCACCGAGGAGCAGCGCAAACGCCACCTGCCGGGGCTGGCCGACGGCTCCCAGAAGATCGTCTTCGCGATCACCGAACCGGACGCCGGCTCGAACTTCCACCGGCTCGCCACGGTGGCCCGCCGCGACGGTGACGACTGGGTGCTGTCGGGTCGCAAGTGCTACATCTCCGGCGTCGACGAGGCCGGGCACGTCCTGGTGGTGGCCCGCACCGAGGATTCCTCGACGGGGAAGTTGAAGCCGGCGCTGTTCATCGTGCCGACCGACGCCGTCGGGTTGACCTTCGCCAAGCTCGACATGGAGATCGTCTCTCCGGAGAACCAGTTCCTGCTCTACCTGGACGATGTGCGGCTGCCCGGTGAGGCGCTTGTCGGCGGGTCGCTCGACGCCGGGCTGCCGGCTCTCTTCGCCGGGCTCAATCCGGAGCGGATCACTGTCGCCGCGATGGGTGCCGGCACCGGCCGGTACGCCATCGAACGCGCCTCCGAGTACACCGCGACCCGCGCGGTGTGGGGCGGTCGCACCATCGGCTCCCACCAGGGTGTCGCCCATCCCCTCGCGCACGCGGCCGTACAGGTGGAACTGGCCCGGCTGATGATCCAGAAGGCGGCGGCGCTCTACGACGCCGGCCGTGACCTGGAAGCAGCCGTCTCCGCGAACATGGCGAAGTACGCGGCCGGTGACGCCGCCGCCCTCGCCGTCGACACGGCCGTGCAGGCACTCGGCGGTGCCGGCATGACCACGGAATACGGGGTGGCCACCCTGCTCGGCGCGGTACGGGCCGGCCGGATCGCGCCGGTCAGCCGGGAGATGATCCTCAACTTCGTCGCCCAACACGTCCTCAGCCAGGACAAGTCGTACTGAGACCGCGGCTCAGCGGCAGGCGGCGTCGACCCGGTGGACCGGGCGTACCCGGCGGCCCAGCCCTTCCAGCAGCGAGTCCTCGAGGTGGAAGTCGTGGATGCGCAGCCGGTACCGGGGCAGTTCCTCCTCGGACGGGCAGAGCACCTGCCCGCGTACCTGGTCGACCGGCACGTAGCGCACCCCGCCGCGTTCCTGAAGGATCACCATGTTGACGTCGTCGGTGGTCACCACGTGTCCACGGATCTCCTCGGTGGCACCGGCGACTGTCGCGCCGGGTTCACCGACTGTGGTCACCGTCAACGGCAGCACCGGCGTGCTGATCACCGGGAGGGCCGCCCAGACCAGCACCACCAGCACGGCGAGCTGGGTCACCGGGGCGAGCGGCCGGATGACCATCCTGGGCAGCGGTCCGGCGACGAAGAGTGCCAGCAGCGGCGGTACCACAAGCAGCACGATCGGTAGCGCCTCCGCCTGCCGCCAGGCGTCCCGCAGCGTCGGCACGAGCAGCCAGAGATAGCCGGCGTACGCCGCGACGCCGATCAGGGCGCGTACGGCGGGGCGTTCGTGCAGACGTTCCGGCCGGAGTTGGAAGGCCGCCGCGAAGGCGGGCAGCAGCAGCGGGAGGTACAGCATCGGCCAGGTCACCAGGGCCATCAGGAAACTCGCCGCGACGAACCAGCTCGGCGTGATCTCGGTCCACCTGGCGAAGATCGGCCGGCGGGCCAACCGCTGCCCGCTGGCGGCGAGCACCCCACCGAGCGCGAAGACCGCGACCAGCACAGTGGAGAGCAGGCGGGCCGCCGTGGTGAGGAAACCGGCGAGCAGGTTTACCGGTCCCACGTTGGCCACCAGCAGCAGGGTGGTCTGCAACTCGCCGCCGGCCTCGATGCCGAGCCGCAGCACCGAGAAGATCGCCGGTACGCCGACCACGGCGGTCCAGAACGACTGGCTCGCTCGGGCCCGACGCTCGGCCGGGTCCCAGCCGCTGTCGCCTCTCGCCGGTGTGCTGACGGAGGCGGGTGCGAGCTGCTCCGCCGGTGCCGGCGACCCGGGCGGCGTTCCGGTGGGTGGCGGGGCCGGTGGCACGGCGGTCCGCGGCACGGGCGGCGGTGGCCGACCGGCGTCCGACCCGCCGGCGGTGGTGGCGGGTACGGTACTCATCGCTGTGGTGCCTTGTCGTCGAAGTCGACGAGTTTCGGCACGTCCAGCGGCTGTGGTTGTCGCTTCTCAGCCCGCAACCACGGCCCCAGGGTCCGGTTGTACGCGGTCTGCCACGGGCTGGCTTCGCCGTTGCGTCCCTGCTGGTAACTCTTGTCCAGGAAGTACGCCACCAGGTCGCGTAGCGCGGGGTCACCGATCGGTACCCCCACGCCGAGCAGCTCGCTGGTGCCGAAGGGCATGTCGACGATCTCGAACTCCGTCGGGTGTCGGGCCACGAAGCCGGCCAGGATCGTCTCGTCCGAGCTGACCGCGTCGTACTTGCCGGCCCGGATGCCCTTGACGCAGTCCCAGA
Organism: Verrucosispora sp. CNZ293; assembly: GCF_002754655.1. Lineage (NCBI taxonomy): Bacteria > Bacillati > Actinomycetota > Actinomycetes > Micromonosporales > Micromonosporaceae > Micromonospora > Verrucosispora sp. CNZ293. The sequence continues at coordinate 5,195,275 of NZ_PEFR01000001.1, read as the reverse complement.
CGTCCTTCACCACGAGCGTCGAGACCTGGTGCTTCTCCAACTCCGCCTCGGTGGTGGAGCCACCACTTGTGCAGATCTTGTACTCCGGGTTCCGCAGGTCCTCGATGGTGCGGATAGCGCCCCGATGCCGGCTAGGCACCAGCACCTCCTGGGTGGTGACGAAGTACGGCCCGGCGAAGCTGACCTGCTTCTTACGATCCTCGGTGATGGAGAAGCTGGACACGACGAGATCGACGACGCCGCCCTGGAGCGCGGGGATCCGGTCCTCGGTGGACACGTTCACGAACTCGACGCGGTGCTCCCCCTCGTAGCCGAGGGAGGCGGCGAGGTAGCGGGCGATCTCCACGTCGAAACCGACATGGAGGCCGTTGCGTACCTCGCCCATCAACGGTTCGTCGTCGGCCACCCCGATCCGCAGGACGGGCTGGCCCCAGATGTGCGACTCGCGGAGCTTCTCCTGTACGGACGGCAGTTCCGGCTCCCGCTGGCTGTCGCAGCCAGCCGCCGCCCCGAGCAGCAGCGTCAGGGCGACCGCCGTGGTGGTGGCCACCGAGCGCCACCGGGAGTTGGAGAGGCTTACACCCATCGGCCACCTCGCTACGGATCGAGTTACCTGTGGCACTGAAAGTAGTCGCCCCTGTCGAGGCGACGCCATCGGGGCGGCGGGTTCAGCGACCGCTGATGTTGATCAGTGACAACAGGTGCGCGACCAGGGTGATGGGCACGCCGAAGGCGGGGATGAGACTCATCGGCAGTGTGGACATGAGCCCGCTGTCGACGTCGGTGAGCAGGAGTCCGGCCGGACTTGCCGAGTAGAGGACACCGAGCGTGACAGCGAGGACGAGATCGGCGATGCCCAGGGCCGTCCAGACGACGAAGAGCCGGCGGGCACGACCGACCACGAAGGCCGCCACCAGCGGCGCGGTGAGCCCGATGGCCACGTCGCCGAGACCAGCCGGCAGTGCGAAGCCGGCCGGCAACGCGTCGACGGCGAGGAGCGCCAGGAAGGCCAGCCCCGCGACCCGCCAGGTCTGCAGCAGGGTGAGGAACCGCAGGTCGAGGCGGCGGGCCCAGGCGCGGAACCGCGACGACCGGACGGCGAGGACGAGCACCGTGAGTGGCGGCACACCGGCGGCCAGCGCGAGGGCCACCGGCGGGTCGCCGGGCGAGGTACGGAAGGCACCCAGGGCGCTCGCCGCGAGCACGGCGCAGAACCAACCGACGGCGGCGAGCGCCGGTGGCGTCAACACCCCGGGAGACCTGGTGAGTACGGGCGTGGTCACAACCCCTCCAGTTACTTGTGTTTTGCAAGTGACTCTAAGGAGGTAACTTGTATCTCGCAAGTGACTTGGAGGTGCGAATGTCCTCGGCCCGGAACGCGGCTCCCCGCTCGGACTGTGCGATCGCCGGCACATTGGATCTCATCGGCGACAGGTGGTCCCTGCTCATCGTGCGGGACCTGCTGTTCCGCGGCGAACTCCGGTTCGCGGACCTGGCGGCCTCGGCCGAGGGAATGCCCACGAACACGCTCACCGACCGGCTACGCCGGCTGGAGGAGTGCGGGATTCTGGTGCGCCGCCCCTACAGCGAACGCCCCCCGCGGTACGAGTATCGACTGACCGAACGCGGCAGGGACCTCGCGCCGGTACTCGACAGCATCGCCACCTGGGGAACGACCCACCTGCCCGGCACCCGACGCCTCGGTGCCGACTGACCCGCGCCGGCACCGGCCCGCGGGCAGCAGTTCGGCCGGTGCCCCCGCCACCGGACAGGGGGCCGGGGTACGACGGGCGACCCGAACGCCCGCCGTACCCCGGCGTAGTGGAGCGGAACCTCAGCGGACCGTCAGGCTGCCCACGGCCGGCAGTGGCGCGACGACCGGCGGTAGCTGCTTGGCTTCGCCCCGAGCCGGCGCGCCCTGAGCGGCCAGGTCACTCTTGGAGGTGTCCGCGCGTAGCGCCGCCTGGCGCTCCGGCAGGTCCTTGAACGGCTGGATGTCGCCGTGGCAGACCTTGCCCTGCTTCGGCAACGTCAACCGCAGCAGGTACGCGTCGACGGCACCGTCCACACAGGCCGACGTGCCGTAAGCGGTGTGTCCCCAGTTGTCGCTGGCGAGCAGCCGACTGTTCGGCAGCAGCCGGGCCGCGGCGACCGCGCCCGCGTAGTTGGTGGCCGGGTCCCAGTAGTTGCCGACCACCAGCACCGGGCTGTACGTGCGGCGGTTGAACGGACCGGTGAAGCGGTCCTCGTCGCGCACCGTCCAACTGTCACGGGCGCACGGCGAGCTGGCCCAGGTCCAGAGCCGCCCGAAGTACGGGTCACGCTGGTCCGCCCTGGCCGCCTGCGCCGGCCAGGAGGCGGCGTCGCGGGGGTGGTTCGCGTCGGTGCAGTCGACGCCGAGGAAGGTCTCCAGGCCGTTGTCGTACGGGAAGTCGTAGGCACGGGCCTGCTCGCGGGCCGTGACGGCGCGCTGGAGCACCGAGGCTCGGGCCTGGTCGCGGGTCACCCGGGACGCCGTCGGGTCCGTCAGCATCAGCAGGTCGTAGGTGAGGTAGGCCACGTCCAGGTAGCCGTACGGGCCGTACAGGCCACCGAGGATCGCGCCGATGAAGTCGGCGTAGGTGAAGGTGAACTCACCGAGGTCCGGGTCCTCCAGGACCAGCGGGTTCGCCTTCAACCGTTTGGTCACCGTTTCGAAGAGGGCGACCGGGTCACCGGAGGCCAGCGGGCAGGCGTCCACCCCGGCGGTCTTGCACCGCTTGAGAATCTCGCGCAGCGCCTTGTGCGCGCCCTGCGCGCTGCGCATCCGCTCCTCCTGGCCGACGTCGCCCGCCTTGCCGACGCCGAACCAGGCCGTGGCGTCCAGCACGCCGTCGATCACCAACGCGCGCACCCGGTCCGGGAACATGTTGGCGTAGTACTGGCCGAGGATGCTGCCGTAGCTGAAGCCGAGGTAGGTGAGTCGCTTGTCGCCGACCGCACGGCGCAGCACGTCCATGTCACGGGCGACCTCGGCCGTGGACATCGCGCCGCTGATCGGCTTGCCGGTCGTGGAGCAGGCCTTGCCGACCGCGATGGAGGAGGCGACGTACGCCTTCTCCTCGTCCCGCGTGTACGGGAAGGCCACGAACAGGCCCTCGTACGCCCGGGCCTGATCCTTCACCGACGCGAAGCACTTGACCTGCTCGCTGGCACCGACGCCACGCGGATCCACTCCGACGATGTCGAACCGGTCGAGCACGTCGTCACCGAGGAAGTACGGCGCGGCGAGCGCGATGCTGGTACCCGAGCCGCCCGGACCACCGGGGTTGAGGAAGAGACTGCCGATCTTGCGCTTCTGGTCCCGCGCCTTGACCCGCAGCACGGCGATCTCGGTCGTCGCCCCCTTCGGCTGGTCGTAGTCCAGCGGCAACCGGACGGTGGCGCACTCGGCGTAGTCGTAGCACCGGTACCAGTCCAGTTTGGGCGTCGGCACCCGGTCCACCCGCATCCGTTCGGCGATGCTGGTGCGGTGCGAGACGATGGCGGCACCACCGCCGACAGTGGTGGACGCGGCGGCGGGTGTGACAGCCGCTCCGGCGAGAAGCACGCCGACGAGCCCTGCTGCGGCCAGGGTCCGGATTGGTCGTGGCATGTGGACGCCTTCCGGTGGGGAGACGGGACACGTCGAGCCTCGGGCTCGACAAACGCCACTCTAGAGACGTCCGGCGATGAATGCCGCCCGCACAGACGGCGCATTTCCGACTCGGCAGACACTGTCGCGGCGGCCACTCCCTCCGGCAAGCTGTTGTTTGTCAGGTGTTACGCGTGGTGAAGCCGGCTGCTGTTGACAGATCGGCATTCTCCGACATTCTGGACGGGTGAGACGGTTCCCAGGATCCGACGCACGGACCGTGGCGGTGGTCGCGGCGCTGGCGGCGTTCTGGCTGTTGGCGGCGCTGGTCTTGGGGCGCCGGCAGGACCTGCTGGGCGTGGCGGGGGCGCTGCTCTGCGTCGTGCTCGCCACCGTGGCCGGGGTGGCCGTCACCGCCGCCCGGCAGCACGACACGGAACTTCGGCCGGATCGGGGGCAGACGTCCGCCGCGCCGGGCATCGAGGCGTCCGGCATCGATGCCGACACGCTGGAGAGCCTGGGCGACCGGGACGCGGTTCGGGCGATGCGGGACCGGTATCGCCGCGATCGGCCGGGACGCTGACGTCCGTGATCCGTGCCGGCGCTCAGCCGCTGGTGAGCGTGGGCGAGGCCAGTCCGTTCAGGCCCCTGCCCGCCAGGCAACGGTAGGTGAGGTCGGTTTCCGCGTCGGCCGGTGGTAGCACCTCAAGATTCCATCCAGCAGTCTGGGGTACCCCGCTGACCAGCCGGAACGTCTCCTCGTTGCAGACCTCACGCACCTGCGGATCCGCGACGATCTCGTCGTGGTCGGCATCGACGAGGGCGGCCGGCAGTTGCCCCTGGGCGTAGCTCTCCCAGGTGTGCCGGGTATCGCAGGGCATCCGGCTGGCCTCGGCCCGCTGACCACGCACCTGCACCGGCCCGAAGCACTCCAGCTCCGGCGCGCACTGGGCAGCGGCCGGAAGTGCCTCCGGGTGGGTGGCGCAGCCCGGGCGGAGCAGCCCGGTTGCCGCCGGACGGGCCGGCGTGGTGGGCTGCGGCGACGGCACACCACCCGCCGCCCAGGCACCGACGCCCGCCGAGGCGGCGAGGGCGACCACCCCCGCCGCGCCGAGGAACCAGCGTCGGCGACGGCTGCGCTCGGTGGAGCCGCTCCCGGCCGGCGGGGCGGGGCGGCCGGCGTCGCGGGCACCGGCGGCAGCGCCACCGACAGGTCCCGCCGGAGCTGGCGACGCCGCCGGGCCGTCAAGCGTCAGGTTGGTGAGCATGTCGCGCAACTCCGCGGCGGACGGCCGGTCACCGGGATCGTTGGCCATGCCGGCCCGCAGGACGTCGACCAGTTCCTCCGGGATGCCGGGCAGGCCGGGGATCGGCTGGTGGAACATCTCCAGCACGGTGACCAGGCTCGGGTTCCGCTCGCTCTGCCAACGCGGTGGCCGGCCGTGCATGACCGCGTAGAGCGTGGCGCAGAGCGCGTACACGTCGACGGCCGGCGACGGGGGACTGTGGCTGAACATCTCCGGCGGCGCGTACGCCGGGGTGAGCACCTCCAGCGCGACGGAGGCGTCCCGCATCTCGGCGACCACGGCAAGCCCGAAGTCGGCAAGCACCGCCGAGTTGAAGTGCGAGTGCAGGATGTTGGCCGGCTTGACGTCACGGTGCAGCACACCGGCCGCGTGCGAGTGGGCGATGGCGTCCGCGATCTTGACGCCGAGATCACGGGCCTCGACGGCGCCCAGCGGCGAGTTGCGCATCCGCTCGGCGTACGACCCGTCGCAGAGTTCCATGATCAGGTAGGGGTGCTGGTCGATGGTGACGCCGACGTCGAACAGGTCCACCACGTGCGGGTGGGACGACATCCGACCGGCCGCCCGCGCCTCGCGCAGGAAGCGGGCCTGGTCCCGGTCGCTGGCCAGGGTCCGGTTCTCCACCTTGACCGCCACCTCGCGCCCCACCGATATCTGGGTCGCGCGGTAGACCGTGGCGTAGCCACCTCGGGCAAACACCTGCAAATCAGTCAGACCAGGCACGATGGGCGTCGGCAGGGCGCCGGGCGGGGTGTCGGTCACAACCTCGAAAATACCGAACTGTGCCGGCCGCTCAGTGAACCGCATCGGTGGCCGGCCCCACACCCGATGTTCCAGCACGGCGACTGTCGTCGTCCGGCACCGGCTCAGCAGGCGTCGATCCGCTTTCGCCCACCGGGTCGGTGACGCCCGGGACGCCAGTCGTACCCGGGCTCGCGGACCGCCGCGCGTCCCACCAGAGGCCGGCGGCGGTGGCCAACGCGCCCAGGCCCTCCCAGGCCGCCACCCCGAAGAACCGCCCCGGCGCGATGTCGGCGAGCACCGCGATGGTGAAGACCGTGAACGTGACAAGTCGGAACACCACGGTGAAGCGGTAGAAGGCGCGCCACTCGGTGGCCGTGGCGAGCAGGTAGTAGACCCCCATGTTGAACGAGGCCATCGAGGAAGCCGTCACGAAGACGCCCGTGTAGTCGCCCGGGGCGCGGGTCTGCGGGATCTCGAAGCCGAGCATCCGCAGCAACGCCTCCGGCCAGAGCAGGCCGACCGCCCCCATCACCAGCGCCAGCACGCCGAACACCGCGATCGTCCATCCCGCGGCCGAACGCGGCAGCCTCATCTTCGCCCTCCCCCTCGACGGCACGGCCGACGACATCGACGGCCACGTGCACCCGTCACGCTAGCGGCCCGTTCCGACCGACCACATCCCCGAAACCGTCAGATCCGTACCCGCCGTCGATCTACCGGACGATTCGGGCCGCGCTCCCGGCCCGGCCTGCGGACATCCTGGACAGCGCGACATCCCGCCAACGCCGTCAGGCGGGCAGGCGAAGGCCGTGGGTGGGCACTGTCAGCCGGGGGTACGCAGGCGGGTGAGCAGCGCCTCCGCGGCGGCCCGCTCGCTGCGCTGCTCGGTGGCGTACGCCAACCGGACCGCGTCCTCGGCGCTGGCCTTCGCCTCCGCAGGTCGCCCGCACGCGGCCAGCGCCTCGGCCAGCACGCTCGCCGCGACCACCTGGCTGCGGACGTCCTCGGCCTGGACGCGCACCGCCCGGCGGGCCCAGTCCAGCGCCTGCTCGCGCTGGCCGTGGGCGAGCAGGGCCGAGGCGTAGCGGGCCATCGACTGCCGACGGGAGAAGAGCAGCGACGGGGTGGTGGCCGCCATCGTGGCGACCGGGGCGAGCAGCCCGACAGCGGTGCCGGAGTCACCGGCCGCCAACCTGGCGGTGGCCAGCAGCACCCGGGGAGCGACCTGGGCCGGTGCCTGCGGATTGTGCGGTTCCACTGTGGTGAGCACCGCGCGGGCGTGCCGCTCGGCACCGGCCACGTCACCCATCTCCAGCGCGACGAAGCCGCGCAGCGTGCCGGCCATCCCGGTGAGCAGCGGGTGACCGGTCCGGTGGCCGTACGCGAGCGCGTCGGTGAGCAGGTCCGCGGCGTGCCCCGGCTCGCCCAGCCCCCGGGCGACCACGCCCCGGACCACGAGCGCGAAGCCCTGCCCCCAGTCGTCCGAGGCGGCGGCGAAGTCCCGGTACGCCCGCCGGGCCTCCCGGTCGGCGTCGACAAGCTCACCCAGCTCGGCGTTGGCGTACGCGTCGACAGCCCGCAGGGTGCCCACCGCCCACGCCTCGCCGACCCGTTCACCGAACGGCAGGAAGACCCGAGCCAGCCGGCGCGCCTCCCGCAACCGCCCGGCGAGCAGCCGGGCGAAGGCGGTGGTGCCGCGCAGCCACGCCCGCCCGTACGGATCCTTCAGCTCGGCGAAGAGTCGGGCGGCCCGGCCGAGCACCGCGTCCGTGCCGGCGAAGTCGCCCCGGGTGGTGGTCACCCAGGCAAGGTTCTGCAACGACCACGCCTGGCCCCGGCGGTCCCCGGCGGCCAGGCTGACCTGGTACGCCGCCGCGAGTCGACTGCTGGCCTGGCCCAGCCGCCCGACCAGGAAGTCGGTCATGCCCAGCCGGCGCATCGCCGACGCGCGCAGCGCGGGCAGGTCGGCGTCACCGGCCACCTGCAACGCCTCCCGCCAGCAGGACTCGGCCCGTCGGAGGTCACCCATCACCTGCTGGGCCTGCCCGGCGAGCAGCAGGGCACTGGTCCGGGTCGCCGGATCTCCCGCGTTCGCGGCGATCTTCTCGGCCGAGGCCAGGGCGTCGGCGGCCCGACCGACCTGGAGCAGGGCCCGGGCGTGCGCCACCCGGTCGACCGCGGGTATCCCGTCGCGGGCCAGTTCGGTGGCGCGTTCGGCGTACTCGACGGCCAACGCCGGCTCCCCGGCGTGCAGCGCCCGGCGGGTGGCCCGGCCGAGTGCCGCCACGCCCAGCGGCGCGACCGCCCGGGCCGGCGCGTCCGGACGTAGCGTGACCGCGTCGGCCAGCGCGGTGGCCCGCTCGACGTGCTCGGCCACGAATTCGTCCCGGGCCGTCTCGGAGAAACCACCCGGGCCGGTCCCGGTACCGCTGGCTGCGGTGGCCTCGGTCGCCGGGGCCGCCCAGCGGGCCAGCGCGGCGTGCCGTTCCGCCAGCTCCGCCTTGCTGATCCCGGAGTACGCGGCTTCCCGCATCAGCGGGGTGGCGAAGGCGTACCCGCTGCGGGTGCGGTGCAGCATCCGGCGTTGCAGCAGCTCCTCCACGGCCCGTTCCAGCTCGACCGCGGCGACCGCGGCCGGGCGGCCGTCCCGACCGGTGCGTTGCTCCCGCAGCGCCTCCAGCGCCCCGTCGGGCACCGTGTCGCCGACCACCGCGGCGTCCCGCAACACCGAGCGGGCCTCGGCGGGCAGGGCGTCGATGCGGGCGGCGAGCACCGCCGCTAGGTCCCGGGAGAGCAACCGGCTGCCCAGCGAGCCGGGCGCCAGCCGCCAGGTGTTGCGCGCACCGGCGGTGAGCGCGCCGCGCTCCATCAGCAGGGTGACAAGTTCGGCAAGGTAGAAGGCGTTGCCCTGGGCGGTGGCGAGCAACCGGTCGGCGTCGGGCTGGGGCAACCGTCCACCGCCGAGGTAGCTGGTGAGCAGCCGGGCCGCGTCGGCACCGCGCAGGGGTGGCAGTGGCTGCACCTCGGCGTCGGAGACCCGGGCCAGGGTGCCGGCGGCTCGCACCAGCTCGGGTCGGCCGAGCAGCAGCACCAGTACCGGCCCGGTGAGCCGGGACAGCGTGACCTCCAGCGCGCCGATGGTCTCCGCGGTGGCGTCGTGCAGGTCGTCCACGATGACCACCAGCGGCGCCTCCTCGGCGAGGGCGCTGAGCAGGTCGGCCACCGCGTTGGGCACCGCATCGGCGTCGGCCGGCGGCTGGGCGGTGCTCCACTCGCCCTGCTCCGCCGGGCCACCGGCGGGTAGTTCCGCGTAACCGAGCAGCGCCAGCAGTTGATCGATGGCGACCGGGGCCGGCTCCGTCCGGGTGCGGCTGAGACGTTGCCCGAGCCGGCGCAGCCGCTCCTCCACGGCCGCGCGGGTGACAGCCGTCGCGGTGTCGTTGGGCAACCCCGTCGCGGCGCGGACCAGGTCGGCCAGGGGAGCCAGCCGGCGACGCTCACCGAACGCCGCGCAACGCACCGAGAGGACCCGGGCACCTGTGTGCGCGGCGTACCGGCCGGCGCCGACGTCGTAGCCGGCGGCGAGGCGTTCCACCTCGGCGGCGAACCGGGACTTGCCGATGCCCGCCTCGGCCGTCATCAGCAGCACCCGGGGCTCGGTACGGTCGATCACCTCGGCGAGCCGACCGGCCACCCGGCCGATCTCGGTCTCCCGCCCCACGAATGGCGCCTCGTCGCCCAGACCGGAACGGGTGCCGGGCGCGTCCAGCAGGCCGAGCAGTTCGTACGCCTCGACCGGCTCCCGCTTGCCCTTGAGCCGCAGCGGTCGCAACGCCCGCCAGCTCGACACGTGCCGGGTCGCCGCGGCGGTACGCCCACCGGCGTACACCGCGCCGACGGCGGCGGCGTCGGCCAGCCGGGCGGCGGTGTTCACGGTGTCGCCGATGACCGTGTACTCGATGGCGGCCTGGATGCCGGCGATCACGTCACCCGTGTTGAGCCCGACCCGCAGTCCCAGCGGCGCGCCGCCACCCCGCTCGTCGTCGAGGACCCGGCGGACCGCCCGCTGCATCGACAACGCGGCGCGTACCGCCCGCTCGGCGTCGTCCTCGTGGGCCACCGGAGCACCGAAGACCGCCATGATCCCGTCACCGGTCAGCTTGTCGACGTGCCCGCCGAAGGTCTTGACCGCCCCGGCCAGCGCGGCCAGCACCCGGTCGGTGACCGCGCCGACGCGTTCCGGGTCGAGATCCTCCGACCAGGAGGTGAAGTCGGACAGGTCGCCGAAGAGCACCGTCACCACCCGGCGCTCGGCGGCGGGCAGCGTCGCGGCAGCCGGCAGCGCGGCGCCGCAGTTGTGGCAGAACCGGGCGCCGGGCACGGCGACGGTTCCGCACACCGGGCAGGTCACGCTGGATCCAACCTCGCGTCGCCGCCGTCGGATTCCCGGCCCAGGTATTCGAGCTGGGCGCGTACCGACCATTCCGCAGCCCACCACAGCGACCTGTCGACGTCGGCGTAGACCGCGGCGACCACCTCGGCCGGGGTCCGCGCACCCGCGTCGAGTGCCGTCCGTACCTGGTCGAGGCGGGCGCGACGGTGGGCGAGGTAGAACTCGGCGGCGGCGGCGCAGTCGGCCAGGGCCGGGCCGTGTCCCGGCAGCGCCGGGATTCCCCGGTACGTGGACAGCAGCTCCAGGCTGGCCAGATAGTCGCCGAGGTGCCCGTCCGGATGGGCGACGACAGTGGTACCTCGACCGAGGATCGTGTCACCGGTGAGAACCACCCGCTGCCCGTCGCGCTCGACGAGGAAGCAGACCGAGTCGGCGGTGTGTCCGGGGGTGGTGACCAGGCGGACCGCCAGGCCGAAGCCGCCGAGATCCTCACCCGGCTCGGTGAGTGGCGTGCCGCCGATGGTGTGCGCCGGGTCGGCGGCGCGGACGTGCGCCCCGCCGAGCAGGTCGTGCAGGCGCGCCGAGCCCTCGGTGTGGTCCGGGTGCCCGTGTGTGATCAGTACCAGCCCGACCGGCCCCTGCGCGACGATCGCCGCCAGGTGCGCCTCGTCCGCCGGCCCCGGATCGACCACCAGGGCCGGCTCGCCGGGCGCGGCCCGCAGCAGCCAGGTGTTGGTGCCGTCAAGCGTCATCGCCCCCGGGTTGGGTGCCCGCAACAACGTCACCCAGTCCGGCAGTTCGCTGGCGAGGGCGGTCACCGCCCCCGTCACATGCCCTCCCATGGCTGCGATCGTACGACTCCGCGAACGCACCCCCGCGATCTTGCAGTTTCGGTCCCCGATTCGCCCTCGTTAGGGGTTTTCGTCCCGACCAGAAGTGCAAGATCGCGGGGAGTTCCGGGGCGTGGTCAGGAGACTTCGACGATGAGCTCGACCTCGACGGGGGCGTCCAGGGGGAGTTCGGCGACGCCGACGGCGGAGCGGGCGTGGCGGCCGGCCTCACCGAAGACGGTGCCGAAGAGGTCCGACGCCCCGTTTACGACACCGGGCTGACCGGTGAAGCCGGGTGCGCTGGCGACGAAGCCGGTCAGCTTCACGATCTTGACGACGTTCTCCAGGCCGACAAGCGAATCGATCGCGGCGAGCGCGTTGAGGGCGCAGCGCTGGGCGAGCTGCTTGGCCTGCTCGGCGGAGACGCCAGCGCCGACCTTGCCGGTTGCCAGCAGCTTGCCCTCGGCCATCGGTAGCTGCCCGGAGACGTACACGTGCTGCCCGGACTGCACCGCCGGCAGGTAGCTGGCCACCGGCGGCACCACCTCCGGCAACTCCAGACCGAGTTCCGCCAGCCTGGCGTGGGGTCCGTTGGCCACGACACTCATGCCTTCGGGCGCTTCAGGTAGGCGACCAGTTGCTCCGGATTCGGTCCGGGAACGACGGAGACGAGTTCCCAGCCGTCCTCACCCCAGTTGTCGAGGATCTGCTTGGTCGCGTGGACCAGCAGCGGGACCGTGGCGTATTCCCACTTCTGCATCGGTGGAGGGCTCCCTCGGTGGCTTGGACACTTCGGGGCACAGCCTACGGGCCACCGGCCGGCCGGGAAGCGGGACGCTGGTCAGCGCCGGGCCACTGCTCGGGGGCGCTCCGCTGCTCGGGCGCGGGCGGCAGCTCCCCACAGGGGCCGGCGTGATCGTAGGGCTGGGGGCAGCGCGTGCGGTCCGGCAGCAGCAGGTCGCAGAAGACCCGGTGCCGATTGTTCTGGTCGTCGGCGGTGGACACCTCGGTCTCACCGGCGTCCAGTTCGAGCAGGAAGTTCAGCGAGGTCGCCACCCGACCGGCCAGCGCGGTGGCGGCGGCCAGATCGGTCACCCGGATGGGCAGGTGGATGACGTACCCGGGGCCGTCCTCCTCCCGTCCGCCGGCCGGCTCGACACTCGTGACCGGGTCGACGGAACGCCGGTACGACCGCTCGTTCACCGGCAGCCGGCCGGAGGAGTCTTTGCCAGCCGTCCGGCTGCCCCGCCGTGGCCCGTCGGGAAACTGGGCTCGGGGGTGTTGTCCGTGTCGCGCATGCACTGCCTCCGGGCGTCGTACCTGGTCACGGTGCCGCCCACCAGTCCGGGACCGATCCTCCCGGCCCCGGCCGAGGCGTGCCGGAGCGACCGTAGGACCGGAACACCGGTCCCATCAACAGGACGCGCGCGCCCGACGGCGTTTGGTCACATTTGCGACACCCGACCAGCGGAAAGCTGATCGCGATCTCCGCGCGGGACACACCGGCCTCTCCGCAGCGGGGCCCCGGACCGTTACCCTTCCCGTCTGGACGGGCGCTTGGCCCGGCCACCCGATCCCACGCGCACCGCCCGTAGGCGGTGCTGCGCCGCACCCGGGGGGACCGATGACCCAGCCACCCGTCGGCGGCCCGACCGGCCCCACCGACCTCCCGCCGGCCGGCTCACCGGCCCAGCCCTCGTCGGCCACCGGGCCGGGAGCCCCACCGGCGGAGGCCGGATATCCGCCCTATCAGTCACCGGCCACACCGCCGCGCAAACGGGGCGCACTGCTCGCCTCACTCGCACTTGCCGTGGTGCTGCTGCTCTGCGCCGGCGGTGGCGTGGCCGCGTTCCTCACCCTGCGCAACACCGAGTCGGGCGAGGGCGCGCCGGATCCGTCGGTGGCGGTCGATGATTTTCTGACCGCGGTCTACCAGGACCGGGACGCCGCCAAGGCGGCCGATCTGGTCTGTACCGCCGCTCGCGACCAGGACAAGATCCGGGCCAAGGTGGCCGAGGTCGAGGAGTACGTCTCGACCTACCAGAACCCCCGGTTCCGCTGGGACACCCCGACGGTGGACAACGAGACAGGCGACCGGGCGACAGTCACCACCACGGTGACCGTGACCACCGCCGATGAGAAGATCGCCGACCAGGATCTGCGCTTCACGGTGATTCGTAAGACCGGCTGGTGGGTCTGCGAGGTCGCCTGAGCACGCCGGATGGATAGGCTCGACGGGTGGGAGCAGCGCAGCGACCGACCGACCGGGCCGTCATCGACTGGCCCGCCCGCCTGCACGTGGTGACCGGCAAGGGGGGCACGGGCAAGACAAGCGTGGCCGCCGCGCTGGCCCTGGGGCTGGCCGCCGGTGGCCGGCGCACCCTGCTGGTCGAGGTGGAGGGGCGGCAGGGCATCGCCCAGCTCTTCGGCACCGAACCGCTGCCGTACGCCGAACGGCACCTGGCCGACGCCCCCGGCGGCGGCGAGGTGTCGGCGCTCGCGGTGGACGCCGAGGAGGCGCTGCTCGAATACCTCGACATGTTCTACAAGCTCGGCGCGGCCGGCCGGGCGCTACGCAAGTTCGGCGCGATCGACTTCGCCACCACCATCGCCCCGGGTCTGCGCGACGTGCTGCTCACCGGCAAGGTCAAGGAGGCCACCACCCGCACTGCCGACAAGCGGCGGGTGTACGACGCGGTGGTGCTGGACGCCCCACCCACCGGCCGGATCGGGCGTTTCCTCAACGTGACCGCCGAGACCGCCCGGTTGGCCAAGGTGGGGCCGATCAAGACGCAGAGCGACGGAGTCTCCGCACTGCTGCGCTCACCGATGACGGCCGTGCACGTGGTCACCCTGCTGGAGGAGATGCCGGTACAGGAGACCGTCGACGCCATCGCCGAGCTGACCTCGCTGGGCTTCGGGGTGGGTCGGGTGATCGTCAACGCGACCCGGGCACCGCTGCCGACCGGACGGCTGGTCACCGAGGCGGAGTTGGCACGTGGCCTGCGTGCGGCGGGGCTACCGGCCAGCGGCGGGATCGTCAGCGGCCTGCACGACGAGGCACGCGACCTGATGATCCGCCGGGAGCTGGAGGATTCGCTCCGCACGGATCTGGTGGAACTCGGCGTGCCCCTCGTCGAGCTGCCGCTGCTGCCCGACGGGGTGAACCGGGCCGGGCTGGACGTGCTCGCCGCCGCGCTCGTCCGGGGCGATTGACTCACACCTCACCTCGGCCTGGCGCGCGGAGCCGGTCAGCCCGATACGCTCGATTGGTGCCTTCCGACAACGCCGCGCCACCGCTGGACGTCGACCGGATCCTGGCTGACCCGGGCGTACGGATCGTGGTCTGCTGCGGTGCGGGCGGGGTCGGCAAGACGACCACTGCCGCCGCGCTCGCGCTGCGCGCCGCCGAGCAGCACGGTCGGCGCACCGTGGTGCTTACCATCGACCCGGCACGGCGGCTGGCCCAGTCCCTCGGCCTGACCGAGCTGGACAACACACCTCGGCAGGTCAAGGGCATCGACGTCGAGGACAGCGGCGGCGAGCTGCACGCCATGATGCTCGACATGAAGCGCACCTTCGACGACGTGGTGCTGGCGCACACCGATCCGACGAAGGCGGCCGAGATCTTCGCCAACCCCTTCTACCAGGCCATGAGTTCCACCTTCGCCGGCACCCAGGAGTACATGGCGATGGAGAAGCTGGGCCAGTTGCACGCGCGGGGCGAGTGGGACCTGATCGTGGTGGACACTCCCCCGTCGCGCTCGGCGCTGGATTTCCTCGACGCGCCGGCCCGGCTCTCGCGGTTCCTCGACGGGCGGATGCTTCGGCTGCTGCTCGCTCCGGCGCGGACCGGCGGTCGCAGCATGTTCAGCCTGGTGACCGCCTCCTTCGGGATGTTCTCCCGGGTGGTCCAGAAGGTCATCGGCACCCAGCTGCTGACCGACCTGTCCGGCTTCGTCGCCGCGCTCGACTCGATGTTCGGCGGGTTCCGACAGCGCGCCGAGCAGACGTACCGCATCCTGCAGGCACGGGAGACGGCCTTCCTGCTGGTCGCGACGCCGGAGCCGGACGCGGTCCGGGAGGCCGCCTATTTCGCCGGCCGGCTGGGCGCGGAGAAGATGCCGCTCGCCGGCCTGGTGCTCAACCGGGTGCACCAGCCGACGGCGGCCGAGCTGGGCGCGGCGGAGAGCCGTGCCGCCGCCGACCGGCTGGCCACGACCGGCGGCCACGAGGGCACCGTCGAGGTGCTGCGGGCGCACGCCGCCCTGGTCGAGCAGGCGGCACGTGAGCAGCAGGTGGCAGCGCGGTTCACCGAGGCGTTTCCACAGGTGCCGGCGGTATCGGTGACGGCGCAGCCCGCCGACGTGCATGACGTCGACGGGCTACGGACGATCGCAACGGCCATCAGCCGCTCCTGACCGACGGTCGGTGCGACGGTGCGCCGCACCGACCGCGCCGTTGGTTCAGTTGCCGGCCCCGGCCAGGATCTTGTCCTTGCCGGACTTGTCCTTGGCGTTCTTCTTCATCGCCGCCTCGAACATCTTGCGCCAGCTGGTGACCTGGGGGTGGCGACGCAGCAGCGCGCGACGTTCCCGTTCGGTCATGCCGCCCCACACGCCGAACTCGATCCGGTTGTCCAGCGCGTCGGCCAGGCATTCGTACCGGACTGGGCAGCTTCGGCAGATCCGCTTGGCCACGTTCTGTTCGGCGCCCTGTACGAACAACGCGTCCGGGTCCCCGTTCTGACACGCCGCCAACGACGGCCAGTCAGTGATCATGCCCATCTGTACACGTCCCCCCTTGCAGTACTACCGACGCCGTCGCGGGTCAGCCGGCAAATCCCCCCGGATCGTCCGGCACGCCTTACCCCAAGGCGGCACAGACGACATGTGG
The DNA here is from genome assembly GCF_002754655.1 of Verrucosispora sp. CNZ293. Taxonomy (NCBI): domain Bacteria; kingdom Bacillati; phylum Actinomycetota; class Actinomycetes; order Micromonosporales; family Micromonosporaceae; genus Micromonospora; species Verrucosispora sp. CNZ293. The sequence goes on along the minus strand of NZ_PEFR01000001.1, from coordinate 5,179,492 downwards.
CGCTGTCGCCGCCTACATCATGCTCTGTAGTCGCACGATTACGCAACGTTGTCGGCGAAATCCATCATTCCGGACACTCCCGGCTTCTTGGGCTCGGGACCGCCGCTTACCCCACCGAGGTCGGCGAAAACGCTGCGAGCCACCTCCGCGAGGAGGAAACTCGGCTCGGATCCACGCAACCGGACACCCGGTGCCACGCGTCTAGCACAACGAGGACGGCGCGCGCAGGAAATGGGGAAAAGACGCCCCGGCGCCCCTCGTTACCTGTTCGCGTACCCTGTCGAGGTGACCTGGATGCGGAAACGTGACCACAACGTCCTGACCAACGCCGCATCGCTACTCATCTGTGGGCTGTTGGCCGGTGTGGTGGTTGCCGCCGCGGCTTTCCCCGCGGTGGCGATGTCGGGTCTGGCCGCGAAGGCCGGCGCGGAGACCTTCGGCGCGCTGCCGAAGGAACTCACAGTGGCCCGCGCACCCCAGATCAGCTATCTGCTCGCCTCCGACGGCAAGACGCCGCTGGCCACCATGTACGACGAGAACCGGCGGGACGTGAAGTTCGCCGACATCTCGGAGAACATGCGCAACGCGATCATCGCCGCCGAGGACCACGACTTCTACAACCACAACGGGGTCGACCTCAACGGCGTTGCCCGGGCCTTCGTCAACAACAGCCAGACCGGCGCCGACCGGCAGGGCGCCTCGACGCTGACCATGCAGTACGTCCGGATGGGCATCGCGTACTCGGCCACCCACCCGGCCGACGTGATCGCCGCGACCGAGGACACCAGCGCCCGCAAGCTGCGCGAGATGCGGTACGCACTCCAGCTCGACAAGGAGATGTCGAAGGACGAGATCCTGGAGCGCTACCTCAACCTCGCCGCCTTCGGCAACGGCGCGTACGGCATCTACGCCGCCAGCCAGGTCTACTTCAACAAGCCGCCGAAGGACCTGAAGATCGAAGAGGCGGCCATGCTGGCCGGCCTGGTGAAGGCCCCCACCTCGTTCGACCCGACCACCAAGGACGGTTACCCGCACGCGGTGGCCCGGCGCGACTACGTCATCGACAACATGGTCAAGACCGGGGCGATCACCCAGCAGCAGGCCGACGAGGCCAAGGCGGTCAAGCTGGTGGTCAAGGGCAAGCGCGCGCCGAACGGCTGCGTCGCCACCAACAAGAACGCCTGGGGCTTCTTCTGCGACTACTTCTACCGCTGGTGGATGTCGCAGGAGACGTTCGGCTCCACCACGTACGACCGGGAGCGGCGGCTCAAGAGCGGCGGCTACACCATCATCACGACGCTGGACAAGCAGGCGCAGAACGGCGCCGACAAGGCGGTCCGCGACGCCAAGTCGGTGAACTCCAAGGAAGCCGCGATGATCGCGGTGGTCGAGCCCGGCACCGGCCGGGTCCGGGCGCTGTCGGTCAACCGGAACTTCAAGCTCGACAACCCCGACAAGCCCAAGAACAAGCCGCACAGCGACCCGGTCCAGCGCCGCAAGGGCAAGCTCGGCAACTACCCGAACACCGTCAACCCGCTGCTGACCGGCGGCGACGGCATCACCGGCTACCAGGCCGGCTCGGTCTTCAAGATGTACACGATCGTGGCCGCGCTGGAGAAGGGCATCCCGCTCAGCTACACCTTCAACGCGCCGCAGCAGTTCAAATCGGAATACATCATCGATCGGGGCAACCCCGCCGCCTGCGAGGGCACGCACTTCTACTGCCCGACCAACTCCGGCCTGAAGGCCGGTGGCGTGCAGAACATGTGGAGCGCCTTCTCCGCCTCGATCAACACGTTCTTCGTCCCGTTGCAGCAGCAGGTCGGCGCGGAGAACGTGGTGGACGTGGCCAAGCGCCTGGGCATCCAGTTCCGGCAGAGCAAGGACGCGGAGTTCGCAAACAACAAGGAGGCCGCGCACCAGTGGGGCGCGTTCACCCTCGGCGTCTCGCAGGTCACCCCGTTGGAGCTGGCCAACTCCTACGCCACCCTGGCCGCCGACGGCAAGTACTGCGAACCGATCCCGGTGCAGGAGATCCGGGACCTGGACGGCAACAAGCTGGACGTGGCCAACCCGCGCTGCGAGAAGCGGTTCAGCACCGAGGTGGCCCGCGCCGCGGTGGACGCGGCCCGCTGCCCGGTCGGTGACAACTCCTCCACCAGCAAGTGCGGTGGCAGCCGCACCGCCGCCGAGGTGAAGTGGAACGTCGGCAAGCCGGTGGCCGGCAAGTCCGGCACCACCGACTCCGAGAAGACCGCCTCGCTCGTCGCGATGACCAAGCAGTACGCGGTGGCCGGCATCCTGGCCGACCCGGACTGGCCGCAGACGAACGTCAAGATGAAGCACAAGACGTCGGACGGCATCAACCCGCCGGTCTGGCAGACGTTGAAGGCCGCCATGAAGGGCAAGAAGGGGATCGACTTCGAGCCGCCCGGCAAGAAGATCTCCCTGGGCGATCAGCGCACCATCCCGGGCGTCTCCTGCCTGGACCTCGACCGGGCCAAGTCCCGACTCTCCGGCGCCGGCTTCGAACCGATCGTCTCCAGCACCCGGGTCGCCTCCGACTGCCCCGCCGGCACCGCCGCCGGCACCAGCCCCAGCGGGCGCACCATCAAGGGCGGCATCGTGACGATCGTGGTCAGCGCCGGTAAGGCAAGCAACGACAACGGTGGCGGCAACGACCGGCCGGGCAGCGGTCCGTCCTCCGGTCCGCCAAGCAGCCCCGGCCGTCCGCCGGACCGCCCCGGCGGCTGACCGGCCTCAGCGACGCTCGAACGGGCGGGCACCCCGAACCAGGGGGCCCGCCCGTTCAGGTTCCGGCAACCGCCGCCGCAGGGCGTACCCGCGGTGTCCGGCAGGACGACTCAGAGGCCGAGCTGGCGGCGTACCTCGGCGGCCACCCGGCCCCCCTCGGCCTGGCCGGCCACCGCGGCCTGGGCCGCCTTCATCGCCGGGCCCATCTGGGCCTTACCGGTGAACCCGCCGGTGGCGAGCGTCTGCGTGACGAGCGCGGTCAGCTCGGCGTCGGAGAGCTGCTTCGGCAGGTAGCGGTCCAACACCTCGCCCTCGGCGGCCTCCTTGGCGGCCTGCTCGGTGCGGCCCGCGTCGGCGAAGGCGGTGGCGGCCTCGCGGCGCTTCTTGGCCTCCTTGGTCAGCACCGCCACCACCTCGTCGTCGCTGAGCTCCCGCTTGGCCTTGCCGGAGACCTCGGCGGTGCCCACGGCGGCCAGCGCCATCCGCAGGGTGGAGGTGGTCAGCTCGTCGCGGGCCTTGAGGGCGGCGCGCATGTCGGCGGTGAGGCGGTCCTTCAGCGTGCTCATGGACGGTCAAACTACCCTCATCGGCATGCGAAAGCGCACACTATTCCGGCTCGCGACCGCTACCGCCGCGACGGGTGCCGCCGCCCTGGCGTACGCCTCCCTCGTCGAGCGCAACCTGTTCACCCTGCGCCGCTTCGACGTGCCGGTGCTGCCGACCGGCACCGAGCCACTGCGCGTGCTGCACCTGTCGGACCTGCACATGACCCCCAACCAGGTACGCAAGCAGCGGTGGGTCGCCTCACTTGCCGCCCTCGATCCCGACCTGGTGGTGGTGACCGGGGACAACATGGCACACCCGGGCGCGGTGCCGGGCGTCTTGCGGGCGCTGCAACCCCTGCTCGACTACCCGGGCGCGTTCGTCTTCGGCTCGAACGACTACACCGGGCCGGTCTGGAAGAACCCGTTCAGCTACTTCCTGCCCGATCGGGAGTACACCGAGGGGGTCGAGCTGCCCGCCGAGGAACTGCGTGACGTGTTCACCGGGGCCGGTTGGGTCGACCTGAACAACCGCCGGACCACGGTCAAGGCCGGTGGTCGGGCGATCGACATGGCCGGCGTGGACGACCCCCACGTCGAGCGGGACGACTACGCCTCGGTCGCCGGCCCGACCTCCCCGGACGCCGACCTCTCCATCGCGCTCACCCACTCGCCCGAGCCGGCGCTGCTCGACGAGATGGCCGCCGACGGCTTCGGGCTGCTGCTCGCCGGGCACACCCACGGGGGCCAGGTGTGCGTACCGGGGGTCGGGGCGTTGGTGACCAACTGCGGGCTGCCCCGGTCGATGGCGAAGGGTCTGCACCGCTGGCCCGGGTCGGACTCCTGGCTGCACGTCTCCGCCGGGCTCGGCACCCACCCGACAGCCCCCGTCCGGTTCGCCTGCCCGCCGGAGGCCAGCCTGCTCACCCTGATCCCAGGCTGACCGCCCGCACCCGGGTACCGAGTTTGAGCCCCGGGACGGGTGGGCTACTATTTGTCGGCACGCCTCGGGGTGTGGCGCAGCTTGGTAGCGCGCTTCGTTCGGGACGAAGAGGTCGTCGGTTCGAATCCGGCCACCCCGACCAGGTGAGGGGCACATCCATCGATTGGATGTGCCCCTCGTTTGTTGTGTGACGGCCTGGCGATCCCCGTCGGCCAGGCCCCCGGCAGCCGCCGAGACATCAGGCCTGGTGAGTTGCTCGGCAGCCAGGTTTGAGCTCTGGACCCGCCGGGGATGCCCGATCATGCGCATCAACTTGGACGAGCCGAACGCCCGCGAACGGTTCTGGGAAGGCATGCGAGAGGTTGCGAACGCGGCCGCACGCCACCAGGACCAGGCCCTCTACCAAACGATCGTCAAGATTGGCAGAGCGGCTCTGGCGCAGGGCATCGAGGTGGTGTCGTCGGGCGGCCTGTTCCTACAGTGCCCGGTCTGCAACGCTCTGCCAGGTCAACGCTGCATCAACATGGCAGGCCACCCGCTCCACGAGCAGACCTGCCATCCCGAGCGGGTCGAGTTGGCGGAGAAAGTACTGAGCGGAGAACGCCCCCTGCCCCCTCCGCTCACCTGACTGCCCTGGTACGGCCCGCCGACGTTGCGCCTCGCCCGGCTCAGCCGACCCGACGGCGATGTTCCCGGCGCAGCCGAGCTGCCTGTACGGCGGCGACGCCGAGCAGGATCAGGAGCACCGGGCCACCGCCGAGGACGACGAGGCCGGCGCCGATGTTCGCACCTATCGCTCCGGCGGTCACGATCCGCCAGGCAAGGCCGATCAGCACGCCGGCCAGAACCAGCGGTACCAGCACGAACCACCAGCGGGGTTCGAGCTTGCGGGTGGCGGTGGCGCGAATCAACAGGGCAAGTGACAGCACCGTGAGGGCACCGGCCACGATCACCAACACCCGGTCGCCGACCACGCCCAGGCTGACCGGCTCCACCGCGTAGTCGAGTGGCTCTCCCTCGGCGGCGAGCCGCCGGGCCGCCGGGCCGGTCAGGTCGCCGACGAGCCACCCGGTCACCACCGGCGTACTCAGCAGCAGGGCCACCACCAGCAGCGCAAGACCACGTCTCACCACGACACCCCTCTGTTCGGCTGGGCTGTCGAGTCGGCCGACCCGGAGCGGCCACCAGCAACCTCAGCGGACCCACGATAATGATCCGCGTCGTTCCCGGCCGCCCCGGGCCGCCCCCGGGTCAGCAGTTCGTGTAGCCCTTGCCCTTCTTCGTCCAGGCGCACTTGTCGATCTGCTTGCCGCTGGCGTTGCGCAGGTACGCGGTGTCGCCGGTGTTGTTCCAGATGTAGTTGCCCGAGCCCCAGTAGCGGGTAGCGGAGGTGTTCTTGCCCGTGCCGGTACGGATGACGATGCTCTTGCCCTTGGCGAGCTTGACGTCGCCGCTGAACTTGTAGACGTGGTTGGCCTTGTCGCGAAGGGTCCAGTTCTTCAGGTTGATGGTGCGGGCCCGCCTGTTGGTCAGCTTCACGTACTCGGCGTTCAGGCTGGATTTCGACCGGTTGTCAGCGCCCGGCGAGTCGTAGTAGACCTTCGTGATCTCGATGGCCGGGGTGGCGGCCTGCGCCGGGACGGCCCCGGTGAGCGATCCACCCACCACCACGGCGAACGCGGCCACGAGCCCGATGAGCCTTCTCGTCATACGTGTCAAACCCCCACGGACGGCGCCGGAATCTCGGCGCGGATGTGTCACGCCGACGCGTGACGGAGCGAGGCTAACGACGCACGACGCCACAGTGAACACTCAGCCACGCCCTGCCACCGATTAGGGCTGACCGGCGACCGCGAGGCATCCGGCCGGCGACCACGGCACGTCCGGCCGGCGTTTCCGGCGCACCCGCCGGCTCGCCGGAGTCGCCCGGTCCGATCGATCGGACTCGCCCCACGACCATGATCAGCCACCCGAACCGGTGCCCAGGATCACGCCTTCGTCGTCCGCTTCGGACCATTGGGCACGCGCCGTCGCCCGCTCCTGCGGGAATCCGTCTGCCGCCCTCTGGGCAACCGATCAGAAGCCGCAGGTCATGCCGGCGGTGTGGCTCACCTGGACGGTGTGGGTGACGCAGCCTGCCGGGGACACCACGTGCAGCAGCAGTGCGGTCGGCTCGGCGACCCACCCGATCCGCTCGTCGTCGCTCATGGTCAAGGTCGACTGCCGCCAGGTGCTCGGGGCGACCGACAGCACCGTGCCCGCGAAGGTCGCGGTCACCGGGCGGTGCAGGTGGCCGGCTGCGACGCGTACCACGTGCGGGTGTCGGAGCAGCACCTCGGCGAGCTCGGCACCGTCGGCGAGCCGGATCGAGTCGGCGATCGGGATGCCGACATCGACCGGCGGGTGGTGCAGGCAGACCACGGCCGGCACGTCGGGGCGTGCCCCCAGCACCCCGTCCAGCCAGGCGAGCTGCTCCTCGCCGAGCCGCCCTCCGTCCGAGCCGGGAACGAGGGAGTCGAGCACGACAACTGTCGCCCCGGGGTGATCGACCTGGTAGTGCGCGGAGAAGCCGCCGCCCAGCCAGGGTGTGCCGCCGAAGGCGTCGAGCAGCGACTCCCGGTCGTCGTGGTTGCCGGTGACCAGGTGCACCGGCAGCGGGAACCGCCCGAGCACCTCGCGCAGCACGGCGTACTCGTCGGGGCGACCGTGGTCGGCCAGGTCGCCGGTGATGACCACGCAGTCGGGCCGGGGGTTCAGCGCCAGCACCCGGCCGAGCGCCCGGTGCAGGCCGGCAGCCGGTTCGGCACCGAGGACGCCGGTGGTCAGGTGCGGATCGCTGAGGTGGGCGATGAGCATCGGGCCTCCACTCGACCGGAAATCCCAACGCTATCGTCGCCGCGCGCCGCGCGTGGCCCCACAGGCCGTGTCCACACCCTGTGGATAGCACATGTGTACGACCGCAGCCGGCTCCCCGCTCCGCGTGAGTACGCTTGATCCGCGACCCGGCGCCACCGGGACCGGACCCGACCTGGAACGACGTGCGAGTGGATCACCAGAAAGTCATCCGTGACGTCACGGTCCGCCTGCCCATGGCGTCGACCGTCGCCGAGGTCTGCGAAGCGGCAGTCGACGCCCTCGCCCGGTACACCCCCGCCACCATCGCCGTCCTGCTGCACGTGCACGGTCGGCTCCGCTGCGTCGCCGCCACCGGATCCTGGCAGGTCTTCGCCACCGTCGCGCCGGACGCCGGAATCGTCGGGCGGGTCTACTCCGGTGGCCGTTCCGCAGTCGTCCCCGATGTCGCCGCCGACCCCGCGCACATCCCGGTACGCCCCGACGTCACCGCCGAGCTGTGCGTACCGGTCCTGAACCCGGCGGGCCGGACCATCGGGGTACTCGACCTGCAATGGACCGGGCCGGCCGACCTCGTCTCGTGGCGGGCGGTCGCCGAACGCGTCGCCGCCCGCCTCGGCAGCCGGATCTCGGCACTCGGTGGACCGACGGAGAGCCGCAGCGAGAAGCTGCTCCGGCACGCCTCGGCGATGACCGCCGCCACCACCGAGTGGGAGCTCATGACAGCCGCGATCGCCGCGGCCCGGGACGTGTCGACCCTCGCTGCGGCGGTCCTCCTGCTCGGTGGCCGGGGTGGCCCCCGACTCGGTGCCCCGACTGTCGCCCCCGGCGAGTTGGAGACCCGGATGCGTGCCGAGCTGGCCGAGCTGGACGCCCCGGCACTCGCCCGCGTCATCGACCGGGCCCACCGCTACGGGGCCGGCTACACCCTCGGTGAGGCCGACCATCCACCGACCGACGAGCATCAGCCGCTGGTCCGGGCCGGCGTACGCACCCTGGTGGCGGTGCCGTTCGGTCCGCCGGACCGCGGCGGGGTGCTGCTGGTCGCCGACGAGCGGCTGCTGCGGCCGGACCCGACCACTGTCAACCTGTTGGAGCTGCTCGCCGGGCAGGCGTGGAGCTGCCTGGACCGGCTCCGCACCCTGGACCGGCTCCGCGAGCAGGCCAGCTCCGACCCGCTGACCGGGCTGCGGCACACCGGCCCGTTCGGGCAGCGGATCGCCACCGTGACCCCGGACCGCACCGCCCTGCTGGCGATCGACGTGGACGACTTCAAGACGGTAAACGACACGTACGGCCACCAGGCCGGCGATCGGGTGCTGATCGGGCTCGCCCGGGCGTTGGAAGGCGCGTTACGCCAAGGGGACGAGTTGTACCGGATCGGCGGCGACGAGTTCGTCGCGGTGATCGAGGTCAGTCGCCCCGAGGAGGCGGTACGCGTCGCCGAACGGCTCACTGAGGCAGCCCGCCAGGTGGGCCGCACGATAAGCGTGGGGGTGGCCCTGCCCCGCCCCGGCGAGTCACCCGAGCTCGCCCTACGCCGCGCCGACCAGGCCCTCTACGCAGTCAAACGAAAGGGCCGCGACGGCGTCCACCTCTCCCCCGCCTAACCCCACCCCACCCCGCCCCGCCCCACCCTGACGCGCCGATCATGCAGTTGTGGTCGCCGTTACGTCACTTTCGCCCTGATTCGTCACTGCCAAAACTGCATGATCGCGGGGACGGTGGGGGTCAGGGGTGGGTGAGGGTTTTGGCGAGGAGTTCGGCGATCTGGGCGGTGTTGAGGGCGGCGCCCTTGCGGAGGTTGTCGCCGGTGACGAAGAAGTCGAGGGCCCGGGGGTCGTCGACGGCGCGGCGGATCCGACCGACCCAGGAGGGGTCGGTGCCCACCGCGTCGATGGGCATCGGGAACTCGCCGGCCGCCGGATCGTCGACCACGATCACGCCGGGCGCGTTGCGCAGCACGCCACGGGCACCGTCGGCGTCGATCTCGGTGGCGAAGACGGCGTGCACCGCGACCGAGTGGCCGGTCACCACCGGCACCCGTACGCAGGTGGCGGAGACCTTGAGGTCAGGCAACCCGAGGATCTTGCGCGACTCGTTGCGCATCTTCATCTCCTCGGACGACCAGCCATCATCGGCAAGCGAGCCCGCCCAGGGGACCACGTTGAGCGCCAGCGGCGCGGGGAACGGGCCGAGGTCGTCGCCGACCGCCTGCCGCACGTCACCGGTACGCGAACCGAGCAGCCGGTCGCCGGCGACCTTGACCAACTGGTCGTGCAGGGCGTCCGCACCGCCCTGACCGGCGCCGGAGACCGCCTGGTACGACGCGAGCACCAGTTCCCGCAGGGCGTACTCGCGGTGCAGCGGGGCGACCGCGACGATCATCGCGAGGGTGGTGCAGTTCGCGTTGGCCACGATGCCCCGAGGTCGGTTGCGCAACTGCTCCGGATTGATCTCGGGCACCACCAGCGGCACGTCGGGATCCATCCGGAAGGCCCCGGAGTTGTCCACCACTGTGGCGCCGCGACTGACCGCGATGGGGGCCCAGTGGGCGGCGACCTCGTCCGGCACGTCGAACATCGCCACGTCGACGCCGTCGAGCGCCTCCTCGGTGAGGACCTGGACCGTCAGTTCCTCGCCCCGGCAGCGGACCTTGCGTCCGGCGGACCGTTCCGAGGCCAGCAGCCGAATCTCGCCCCAGACGTTGCGCCGCCCGGTGAGCAGCTCACACATCACCGTGCCGACGGCCCCCGTCGCCCCGACCACGGCCAGGGTGGGCAGCCCGGCCACGCGCGCTACCGCCCGGTCCCCGCGTACACCACGGCTTCGGTGTCGCCGCCCAGGTCGAACGCTTCGTGGATGGCCCGCACCGCCGCGTCGAGGTCGGTGTCCCGGCAGACCACCGAGACCCGGATCTCGGAGGTGGAGATCATCTCGATGTTCACCCCGGCCTGACCCAGCGCGGCGAAGAAGCCGGCGGCCACACCGGGGTGCGACCGCATCCCCGCACCGATCAGCGAGACCTTGCCGACGTGGTCGTCGTAGAGCAGGCCCTTGAAGTTGACCGTCTCCTGGATCTTGCTCAGGGCGGCCATCGCGGTCGGACCGTCGGTCTTCGGCAGAGTGAAGGAGATGTCCGTGCGGCCGGTGCCCTCGGTGGACACGTTCTGCACGATCATGTCGATGTTGATCTCGGCGCTCGCGACGGTGTCGAAGATGCTCGCGGCGGCACCCGGTTCGTCGGGCACCCCGACGATGGTGATCTTGGCCTCGCTGCGGTCGTGGGCGACCCCGGTGATCAGTGCCTGCTCCACTGAGAGCTCCTCCATCGATCCGGTGACCATGGTGCCGGTGTTTGTCGAGTATGACGAGCGGACATGGATCGGCAGCCCGGCCCGCCGGGCGTACTCCACGCTACGCAGGTGCAGGACCTTGGCCCCGCAGGCGGCCAGCTCCAGCATCTCCTCGTAGGTGATCTGCCTGATGTGCCGGGCGTTCGGCACGATCCGCGGGTCGGCGGTGAACACGCCGTCCACGTCGGTGTAGATCTCGCAGACGTCCGCGCGTAGCGCCGCGGCCAGCGCCACGGCTGTGGTGTCCGAACCACCCCGACCGAGGGTGGTGACGTCCTTGGTGTCCTGCGACACGCCCTGGAAGCCGGCGACGATGACCACCGCACCCTCGTCCAGGGCGCCCTTGAGGCGACCCGGGGTGACGTCGATGATCCGCGCCCGGCCGTGCACTGACGTGGTGATCACGCCGGCCTGGGAACCGGTGAACGAGCGGGCTTCGTACCCCAGGTTGTGGATCGCCATGGCGAGCAGCGCCATGGAGATCCGTTCGCCGGCGGTGAGGAGCATGTCCAGCTCCCGCCCGGGCGGCAACGGGCTCACCTGGTTGGCCAGGTCGAGCAGTTCATCGGTGGTGTCGCCCATCGCGGAGACCACCACGACGACGTCGTCGCCGGCCTTGCGGGCCGCGACGATGCGCTCCGCCACCCGCTTGATCCGCTCGGCGTTGGCGACGGAGGACCCGCCGTACTTCTGCACCACGAGTGCCACGACGGCGCACTCCCTCCCGGTTGCCCTGAGCGTGCCGACGCCGCCGGCACCGGGGCCGGCGGCGCGGGTCGGACGACCTCAGGGTATCGGGCGGCTCTGACCGCCGGGTCAGGTGATCCCACGATCCGGCCCCCGGGCACGGCCGCAGTGGCCTGCGACACGCCGGAAACGCCAGCCTTTCCGGGGCTGTCCCGAACCCTGCCCAGCACCCAGAATGACCGGGTGCCCGCCGCCCATCATCCGATCCGCCGCCTGACCGTCGCGCTCGCGCTCGCCGTGCCCGCTCTGCTCGCCGCCTGTTCGCCCGACCCGCCCACCGATCCCGCACCGCCCCCGACCGGCGCGCCACGTCCGGCCGGCCCGGACGCCGCCCGGGACGAGTTGGCCGCTGTCGCGGCCGCCGCCCAGGACCGGCACCTGGTCGCCCGGTACACGTTGCGGGTGGACGGGGTCGCCGACCGCCTGATCGTTTTCACCAGCGCGAACGACGGCAGTTGGCGGGTGGATGTGCCGGGCGGTGCGCTCGGCGGCACCGCAGACATCACCCTGGCCGCCACCGCTGACGGGTTGTTCCAGTGCGGGCTGCCGTCGGCCGCCCGACCGGAACCGGCGACCTGCGTACGACTCGGTGAGCGGGACGACACGCTGCCCCGCCGACTGGATCCCCGGGTGCAGCACCCGTTCACCGACTGGCTGGACGTGCTGACCGACCGGCGCGCCCCGCTGTCGGTGTCGCCGGCCATGGCACCTGCCGAGGCGACCGGCAACTGCTACTCGGTGGAGACCACCGCAGCGTCGATCAACCCGCCACTTGACGTCGGAATCTACTGCTTCGACGCTGACGGCACCCCGACAGCGGTACGGGCGGCGTTCGGCACCCTGACGCTTGCCGCCCCGCCCGAGCCGGCCCCCGGCACGGTGCAACTGCCCGGACCGGTGGTCGAGGGTGAGCCGCTGGGCATGGAGGCGCCATCGGTGGACCCGTCCACCTCGGCAGGCACCGATCCGACCGACCCGGGCGGGTACGCGGGAACGCCCTGAAGCTGATCCCGTTACGGGTGTTTTAGCCCACATTTGCCCCACCCGACCCGGCGGTCAAAACGCCCATACGGGACGCTTTACGCATGACCGACCTCACTCCGCTGCTCGCCTTCCGCTGGAGTCCCCGCTCCTTCGACCCGATCGCGGAGCTGACCTCGGCCGAGGTGACGACCCTGCTGGAGGCGGCCCGCTGGGCACCCTCGGTCGACAACCGGCAACCCTGGCGGTTCGCCGTCGGGCACCGCGAGGACGAGACTTTCAAGCGGATCCTGGTCAACCTGCCGGCCGCCGAGCAGCGGTGGGCCGGTCGGGCCAGCGCCCTGCTGCTCGCCGCGTACCACGGCACCGGCAACCCGTTCGCGGCGTACGACCTGGGTCAGGCGGTGGCCCACCTGACCGTGCAGGCCACCGCGCTGGGGCTGCACGTGCGCCAGGTGGCCGATCTCGACCGGGTCGGCCTGGTCGCCGACCTCGATCTACCCGCCGACGTGCGACCGTACGTGGTGACGGCGGTCGGCCAACTGGGTGACCCGTTCAGCCTCCCGGCCGACCTGCTGGTCCACGAGACGTCGCTACGCCACCGTCGGCCACTTGCTGAACTGCTTCTGAGCTGCTCGAACAACTCGGCCTGAGGGTCCATCTGCGAGCCTCGTCCCAAATTCCGGACGAGCCTTCCCAGACCTGACTCCCATCACGTAGTGTCACTCTGTCATGTGGCAGGCGCACCTTCTCCTTGGTCGCCGCGACGGGGCCTGACGGCCGGCACCTCGTCGCGGAGTCGAACCGCGCCGCCAGCATTTCCCGGACAGTCCTCGGCCTCGCTGCCGACCTCCATCGCTGACGTCACATGACCACGGGAGAACTCCGCCATGGCTCACCCAGCCGGCACCACCGACATCGACTCCGATCCGTTCGCGCGGCAGCGCCCGAGCCGGATGCCGTACGCCCGCTACCAGCCGTACCGGCAGCAGTTCCGGATCGACCTGCCCGACCGCACCTGGCCGACCCGACACGTCGAGGCGGCCCCCCGCTGGTGCGCGGTCGACCTGCGGGACGGTAACCAGGCGCTCATCGACCCGATGTCACCCGAGCGCAAGCGCCGGATGTTCCAGCTCCTGGTGCAGATGGGTTACAAGGAGATCGAGGTCGGCTTCCCGTCGGCCAGCCAGACCGACTACGACTTCGTCCGACAGCTGATCGAGCAGGATCTGATCCCCGAGGACGTCACCATCCAGGTGCTTACCCAGTGCCGGGAGCACCTGATCGACCGCACCTTCGAGTCGCTGCGCGGGGCCCGCCGGGCGATCGTGCACTTCTACAACTCGACCTCCACCCTGCAACGTCGGGTGGTGTTCGGGCTGGACCGCGACGGCATCACCGACATCGCCACAAGCGGTGCCCGGCTCTGCCAGAAGTACGCCGAGATCCACACCCCGGACACCGAGATCTTCTACGAGTACTCGCCGGAGTCCTACACCGGCACCGAGCTGGAGTACGCGCTGGAGGTGTGCGCGAAGGTCATCGAGGTGGTCGATCCCACCCCGGACCGCAAGCTGATCATCAACCTGCCGGCCACCGTCGAGATGGCCATGCCCAACGTGTACGCCGACTCGATCGAGTGGATGCACCGGCGCCTGCCCCGCCGCGACAGTCTGGTGCTCAGCCTGCACCCGCACAACGACCGGGGCACCGGGGTCGCCGCCGCCGAGCTGGGCCTGCTGGCCGGTGCCGACCGGATCGAGGGCTGCCTGTTCGGCAACGGCGAGCGCACCGGCAACGTCGACCTGGTCACCCTGGGGCTGAACCTGTTCTCCCAGGGCATCGACCCGATGATCGACTTCTCCGACATCGACGAGATCAAACGGGCCGTCGAGTACTGCAACCAGTTGCCCGTGCACGAGCGCCACCCGTACGCCGGCGACCTGGTCTACACCGCCTTCTCCGGCTCCCACCAGGACGCCATCAACAAGGGGTTCACCGCCCTGGAGGCCGATGCGGCGGCGGCCGGGGTGCCGGTCGACGAGTTCACCTGGGCGGTGCCGTACCTGCCGATCGACCCGAAGGACCTGGGCCGTAGCTACGAGGCGGTGATCCGGGTCAACTCGCAGTCCGGCAAGGGCGGCGTCGCGTACATCATGAAGACCGAGCATCAGCTCGACCTGCCCCGCCGGCTCCAGATCGAGTTCTCCGGCGTGGTCCAGCAGGTCACCGACCACGACGGCGGTGAGGTCGACCCGACCACCATGTGGCAGATCTTCGCCGGTCAGTACCTGCTCGACCACCAGCGCGACCCGTCGGTGGCCCTGTCCGAGTACGCGATCGGCACCGCCGACGGCAAGGTCGAGATCACCGCCCAGATCCACACCGGCGGCGAGTCCCGTTCGGTCACCGCGATCGGCAACGGCCCGATCGACGCGTACGTGAACGCGCTCGGTTCGGCCGGGGTGAGCGTACGCGTGCTCGACTACCACGAGCACGCGCTCTCCTCCGGTGGGGACGCACAGGCCGCCGCGTACGTCGAGTGCGAGGTGCAGGGGCGCACGGTCTGGGGTGTCGGGATGGACGCCAACATCGTCACCGCCTCCATCAAGGCCGTCACCAGCGCCGTCAATCGCGCCCGCGGCTGAGACGACAGGCAGGGCCCCGCACCGGTGCGGGGCCCTGCGTCATTTCGGTGTGGAGACCGGCAGCGAGTGGCACGGCTGGGCCGGCGGCGGCCGACGGGCCGGCCGGCGCACCAGCAGGGCGGCGATGACTGCGCCGGCCAACAGCAGACCGGCGCACCAGAGCAGCGAGCCACGGTAGGCGGCGGTGAGTTCGGCGGGTTGTTCGTACCCGGTGCCGGTGAGCCCGACAAGCAACGGCAGGGCAGCCACCGCGAGAAGCCCACCGACCCGCGAGGCGGCGTTGTTGAAGCCGCTTGCCACGCCCGCGAAACGGTCCTCGACGGCGGCCAGCACCGAGGCGGTCAGCGGCGCCACGACCAGGGTCAATCCGGCCCCGAAGATCGCCACCCCGGGTAGCACCTGCCGCCAGTACGACGCCCCCGGCTCGACCTCGCGCAGCATCAGCAGCCCGACGGCGGCCAGCACCGGTCCGACGGTCAGCGGCAACCGGGGCCCGATCCTCGTCGACAGCGCACCGGTGAGCGGCGAGCCGACCAGCAGCAGCAGCGTCATCGGCAGCAACGCGAGGCCGGTGAGCAGGGCCGACCAGCCGATCACGTTCTGCAGGTACACGGCGATGAAGAAGGTGAAGCCGCCGAGGGCGGCGTAGACCAGCACGGTGAAGAGGTTCAGCACCGAGAACAACCGGCTGCCGAACAGGCCGGTGGGCAGCATCGCGGTGTCCCCACGACGCCGCTCCAGGAATATGAACGCGACCGCGGCGGCCACCCCGGTCACGGCCGCCGCCACCACCGCCGGCGAGTGCAGACCCCGACCGGGCGCGTCGACGAGCGCGTACGTGACGCCGGCCAGGGCGAGTGCGCCGAGCAGCGCGCCGGCCACGTCGAACTGACGAGCACCCCGTTTCCGGGACGCGTTCTCGTCCCGGCTCTCCGGAACCCAGCGGAGCGTCGCCAGCACGACGAGCACCGCCAGCGGCACGTTCAGGAAGAAGATCCACCGCCAGGAGAGCGCATCGATCAGCCAACCGCCGATGAACGGACCGAGCGCGGTGGAGACGCCGGACAGGCCCGACCAGGCTCCGATCGTCTTCGCCCGGTCGTCGGGATGGAAGCTGGCCTGGAGCAACGCCAGCGAGCCCGGGGTGAGCAGGGCACCCCCGGCACCCTGGAGGAACCGCGCCGCCACCAGCCAGTCGGTACGCAGAGCCAACCCGCAGAGTATGGAAGCCGCGGTGAACCAGACGACGCCGAGCAGGAAGATCCGTCGACGTCCGAAGCGGTCACCGAGCGCCCCACCGAGCAGGACGAACGCGGCAAGGGTCAACAGGTAGCCGTTGATGGTCCACTGGAGACCCGACACCGACGCGTCGAGTTCGGCACCGAGGCGGGGCAGCGCCACGTTGACCACGGTGCTGTCCAGGAAGACCATGCCGGAGGCGAGCACGGCGGCGGCCAGGGTGCCCCGGCCGGCGTTGCTGCGCAGACGGAGAGCGGACGAGGGTTCGGCCATGGTTACCAATCTGCCGTGCACCATCCGTCAGACACCACGAAACGCCGAAACCCTGGCCGGGTACTGTGCGGGATCGCCGGAAGCCCGCAAGCTGGAGAGGTGTCGTCTGTGCGTACCAGATCAGGATCGCGCGCCCTGGGGGCGCTGGCGCTCGTCGCGGCGCTGACCCTCGGCGCGGCCGGCTGCGTCCCGCTTGAGGAGGAGCCGGTCACGCGGCCGAGCGGCGGCGGCAACATCAACCAGATGCTCTCCGAGCTGACCGTCGCCGAGGCGGGATCGATGCGCGGCTACAGCCGCAACCGCTTCTCGCACTGGCGCAAGACCGGCCAGAACTGCGATGTCCGGGACACCGTGCTGGAACGCGACGGCAAGGACATCGAGCACTCCGGCTGCAACGTGGTCGGTGGGCGGTGGGAGAGCGTCTACGACGGACGTAGCTTCACCGACCCCTCCGACGTGGACATCGACCACATGGTCCCGCTTGCCAACGCCTGGCGCTCCGGCGCCGACGAATGGGACGACTCGAAGCGCAGCGACTTCGCCAACGACCTCGACCGGCCGCAGCTCTTTGCGGTTTCCGCGTCCTCCAACCGGGCAAAGGGTGACCAGGACCCGTCTCAGTGGAAGCCATCAAACCGGTCATACTGGTGTCAATATGCCGGGGACTGGGTGGCGGTGAAGCACCACTGGCAGCTGACGGTGACAAGTGCCGAGCAGGCCGAGCTGGCCGACATGTTGGAGGGCTGCACATGGGAGAGCAAGCCGTAACCGGCGCCGACGGTGCCCCGGCGCCCGAGCGCGCGCCGGACCCCGGCGGTGAGGACGCGGCGGCCGCCACCGGCAGCCCCGGCCCGGCCACCGCCGGGATGACCGCCGACGGTGCCGCCGCGGGCGCGGTGGAGGTGCCCGGTGCGGGGATGACCGCCGACGCCGGTGGCGCCACCGGCCCGCAGAGCCGGACCAAGGACATCGTGCCCGGCCCGGGCGGGGTGATGACCGACGAGGTCGGCGTGGTCACCGGGGAGCTGACGCTGCGCACCGACTTCGCCGACGGGCGGGTCAGCCTGCGCGTGCAGTACAAGGACGCCGACGAGTGGTACGCGGTCACCGGCGGCAGCGCGCCGTTGGCCGACGCCGCCGACCTGGACGCGGTGCACGGCATCGCCGTCGGCCTGCTGCACCGTCCGGAGGGCTGATCGCACCGTCGCGGACCTGGTCCGGGCCCCGCAGACGGGGCCCGGACTCACACGAAGGAGCCGGGCTCGGTGGGGGCGGAGACGACTGACGGTTCCTCGCCCTCGCCCGCCGGCCGGACGATCTCCACGCTGACCTTGTGCGGACGCAGCTCACCGCTGGCGATCTGCTCGGCCCAGTGGCAGGCGACCCGGCTGCCGCCGATCTCCCGCAGCTCCGGCCGCTCGTCGGCGCAGCGGGTCGGCTGCGCCCACGGGCACCGGGTGTGGAAGCGACAGCCCGACGGCGGGTTGGCCGGCGAAGGCAGGTCACCGGCGAGCAGGATCCGCTCCCGGCGGTCCTCCACGTCGGGGTCCGGCACCGGCACCGCCGACATCAGCGCCCGGGTGTACGGGTGCAGCGGTTCGGTGTAGAGCCTGTCGCTCGGTGCCTCCTCGACGAGTGCGCCCAGGTACATCACGCCGACGGTGTCGGAGATGTGCCGGACCACCGCGAGGTCGTGCGCGATCACCAGGTAGGTCAGGCCGAGGTCGTCCTGGAGTTCGTCGAGCAGGTTGACCACCTGGGCCTGGATCGACACGTCCAGCGCGGAGACCGGCTCGTCGGCGACGATCAGCTCCGGTCCGAGCACCAGCGCTCGGGCGATACCGATGCGCTGGCGCTGGCCGCCGGAGAACTCGTGCGGGTAGCGGGACAGCGCCCAGCGCGGCAGCCCGACCTTGTCCAGCGTCTCGGCGATGATCTTCCGCCGGCCGTCCCGGTCACCGCCGATGCCGTGCGCCTGGAGACCCTCGGTGAGGATCGACTCGACGTTCTGCCGTGGATCGAGGCTGGACATCGGGTCCTGGAAGATCATCTGCATGCGCCGCCGCATCGTGCGCAGCTTGCCGGGTGCCAGCTTGGTCAGCTCGACCCCGTCGAAGCTGACCTCGCCCGAGGTCGGCGGGTTGAGCTGGAGCAGTGCCCGCCCGAGCGTGGACTTCCCGCAGCCCGACTCGCCGACCAGGCCGTACGTCCGGCCGCGCGCGATGCGCAGGTCCACCCCGTCGACCGCCTTGACGTGGCCGACCGTGCGGTCGAACAGCACTCCCCGCCTGATCGGAAAGTGCACCTTCAGGTCCCGTACCTCGACGAGGATGTCCTCTCCGGTCACGGCGTCTCCTCCTCGCTGGGTGCGCCGGCCAGGCCCGGCACGGCCGGCGGGTCGTCCGGCACCGCCTGCGCGGGTACCGAACCCGGCGTGGCCTGCCCCGGTACCACCTCCCGGACCTCCTCGCCCGGCGTCAGACCCGGCACGGGGGCCGGGTTGACGCAACGGTAGCTGCGCGCGTCGTGGGCCAGCACCAGCTCCGGCGGCTCGCCGACGCAGGCGTCCACCCGCCGGGTGCAGCGCGGGGCGAAGGCGCAGCCGTCCGGCCAGGGCAGCAGGTCACGCACCGAGCCCGGGATCGGGTTGAGCCGTTCGCCGCGCCCCGCGTCCAGGCGCGGCACCGAACCGAGCAACCCCACGGTGTACGGGTGCCGGGGGTGACGGAACAGCGGACGCCGCCGGGCGGTCTCCACCACCCGACCGCCGTAGAGCACGTTGACGGTGTCGCACATGCCGGCCACCACGCCCAGGTCGTGCGTGATCATCACCAGCGCGGTGTCGGACTCCCGGACCAGTTCCTTCAGCAGCTCCAGGATCTGTGCCTGGATGGTGACGTCCAGCGCTGTCGTCGGCTCGTCGGCGATGAGCAGCCGGGGCTGGCAGGCCACCGCCATGGCGATCAGGGCACGCTGGCGCATCCCGCCGGAGAGCTGGTGGGGGTACTCCTTCAGCCGCCGCTTCGGGTCGGGGATGCCGACCCGGTCCAACAGCTGCGCCGCCTCCTTCGCCGCCGCCTCCCCTCGCATCCCGCGGTGCCGGGTCAGCACCTCGGTGACCTGGATGCCGATCGGCACCACCGGGTTCAGCGAGGACAGCGGATCCTGGAAGATCATCGCGATGTCCCGACCCCGGATGTCCCGCCGCGACCGATCGTCGAGCTGGAGCAGGTCGGTGCCGTCGAAGACGGCCTTGCCGGCCACCTGAAGGCCGGGCTGCTTGGGCAGCAGGCCCATGATCGCCAGTGAGGTCACCGACTTGCCGCAGCCGGACTCACCGACCAGGCCGACCACCTCACCCGCGTCGACGGAGAAGGAGACCCCGTCGACGGCCCGCACGGTCCGCTGACCGCGCCGGGCGAAGCTGACGGAAAGATCTTCGACATCAAGCAGTGCCATGCCGCACCGCCCTTTCGTTCACGGCCCCGGAAGTCGCGTACGCCCTGTTCATGCTCGGCACACCTACTTCCGCAGCTTCGGGTCGAGGGCCTCACGCATCGCCTCACCGAGCAGGGTGAAGCCCAGCGCGGTGATGATGATGGCGACCGCCGGATAGATGGCCAGCGCCGGCCGGATGCCGAGCCACTGCTGCGCGTCGGCAAGCATCACGCCCCACTCGGGGGTGGCCGAGTCCGGGTTGCCGAGGCCGAGGTACGACAGCGCGGCGGCCTCGATGATCGCGGTGGCCAGCGTCAGGGTGGCCTGCACGATGACCGGAGCGAGCGAGTTCGGCAGCACGTGAGCAAGCGCGATCTTGGACTTGCGGACGCCGAGCGAGGTGGCCGCCAGCACGTAGTCGCTGTTGGACTGGGCGATCATCGAGCCACGCAGCAGCCGGGCGAAGACCGGCACCGAGACCACACCCACCGCGATCATCACGGTGGTCAGACTCGGCCCGAGCAGCGCGGCGATACTCACCGCGAGCAGCAGGCTGGGCATCGCCAGCAGCATGTCGATGAAGCGCATCAGGATGGTGTCCACCCAGCGGCCCAACCGACCGCCGAGGCCGGCGGCGGCACCGGCGACACCACCGATGAACGCGCCGACGGCCAGACCGATAAGGGTGGCGACCACGCCGACCAGCAGGGTCTGCCGGGCTCCCACGATCATCCGGCTGAAGACGTCCCGGCCCTGGTGGTCGTAGCCGAGCCAGTGCTCGGCCGAGTGCCCGGGGATCAGGCCCTGGCCCACCCGGACCACGCCCTCGCGGATGCCGATGGTGTCCTTCGGGCCGTACGGCACGAAGAACGGGCCGACGACCGCGACCAGCACGAAGATGGTCAGGATCACCGCGCCGACGATGGCTGCCGGGTTGCGCCGCAACCGGCGGAAGGCGTCCTGCCAGAGGCTGACTCCTCGCTCCTCCTCGCGGGCGGCGAGTTCGGCGAGCCGGTCGATCTTCTCGCGCTTCTTGCCACTGATGATCGTCATCGGACCCTCACCCTCGGGTCGATCAGGCTGTAGGAGAGGTCCACGAGCAGGTTCACCAGCACGTAGACCACCGCGATGATCATGATGAAACCCATCAGGACCGGATAGTCGCGCTGATCGATCGCCTGTGCGAGAAAGGCACCGATGCCGCTGAACGCGAAGACGGTCTCGGTGAGCACCGCGCCGGAGAGCAGGCCGCCGGTGAGCAGACCGATCGAGGTCGCCACCGGGAGCATCGCGTTGCGCAGCACGTGCCGACGGCGGACCACGTTCTCGGTCAGCCCCTTAGCCTCGGCGGTGCGGACGAAGTCCTCGTTGAGCACCTCCAGCACGCTGGCCCTGGTGATCCGGACGATGATCGCCAACGGGATGCTGGCCAGCGCCAGGCCGGGCAGCACGAGATGCATGAGCGCGTCGGCGGCGGCGTCCCACTCGCGGGTCATCAGCCCGTCGAGCACGAAGAAGTTGGTGATCCGGGTGGCGCCGATTGTCGGATCCTGCCGGCCGCTGGACGGGAACCAGCCCAGGTTCTCCGAGAAGACCGCCTTGAGGATGTACGCCAGGAAGAAGACCGGAGTGCAGATGCCGATCAGCGAGCCGCCGACGGAGGCGTGGTCGAGGAACCGGCCGCGCCGGCGGGCGGCCAGGTAGCCCAGCGGGATGCCGATGCCGATCGCGATCACCATCGCGGTGATGGTCAGCTCGACGGTGCCGGGGAAGCGTTGCAGGAACTCCGTCGTCACCTCGCGCTTGGTCGAGATGGACGTGCCCAGGTCCAGGCGGATCATCCGCCGGACGAACCGGCCGTACTGGATCAGGATCGGCTCGTCGAGACCGAGATTGCGGCGGATCGCGGCACGCATCTCGGGGGTGCCCCGCTCACCCAGAATGGCGGTCTCAGGGCCTCCGGGCAACCGCCGGAGCCAGATGAACAACAGGATGGAGAGCCCGAACAGCGTGGGTACCAGCTGAAGCAGGCGTCTGACGATGAACCGGAACACGGCGGCCTCGGAAGGGGGCAGGGATCACGGGCGGGCGCTGTGAGTCACAGCGCCCGCCCGCGGTCAGTGCGTCAGATCAGGACTTGAACTCGGCGGTCGAGAACCGCTCGTCGGTGAGCGGGCTCGCCTTGACCCCGGTCACGTCCTTGCCGAACACGATTGCCGGCGGCGAGTGCGAGATCGGCACACCGGGCAGGAAGTTCATGATGTCGGCGTTCAGTTCCTTGTAGAGCGCCACCTTCGCCGCCTGGTCCGGGGTGGTGTCCGCCTGCCGGAACTTGTCGAACAGGGCCTTGTTGTTGAAGCCCCACTCGTCCTTCTGCCGGTCGAAGAACGTGCCGATGAAGTTGTAGCCGTCGCCGTAGTCGCCGGTCCACCCGAGGAAGTGCAGGTCGTGCGCGGTACCGGAGGTGGTGGCGTTGAGGTAGTCCGGGCTCCACTTCAGCGGGATCGGCTCGATCTTGATGCCAGCCGCCTGGAGGTCCGCCGAGACCAGCTCGAACAGGTCCTTCGGGTTGGGCATGTAGGGCCGGGTGACCTCGGTCGGGTAGTGGAACCGCAGGGTCAGGTCCGACGCGCCGGCCTCGGCCAGCAGCGACTTGGCCTTCTCGACGTCGTACTCGTACTTGGTGACGTCGCCGTTCCAGCCCTCGACCGTGTCGGGGAAGAAGTTCACCGCGACCTGGGCGCCCGGGGGCAGCTTCGAGTCGACAAGCGCCTGCCGGTTGATCGCGTGGGCGAGCGCCTGCCGGACCTTCAGGTCGGCCAGCTTCGGGTTCCCCTTCTGGTTGATGGCCAGGTAGAGGATGTTGAAGGCGGGCCGGGTCAGGAGGTTGAAGCCCTCGTCCTTGAGCGGCTGGACGTCGGCCGGGCCGACCAGGTCGTAGCCCTGGATGCCGCCGGAACGCAGCTCCTGCTTACGCGCGTTCTCGTCCGAGATGGTCTTGAAGATCAGGCTCTTGAGCTTGGCCTTGTCGCCCCAGTAGTCCTCGTTCCGCTCCAGGGTCAGCGTCTTGTTCGGGACGTCCCAGGCCTTGAACTTGAACGGACCGGTACCGGTCGGGTGCTCGGTCGCGTACACCGGGTACTTGATGTCGTCCGCGCTGCCCGAGACGTTGCTGGCGTCGTACTCCTGGAGCGCCTTCGGGCTGTGCATGGAGAAGGACGGCAGCATCAGGGCGGCCGGGATCTTGCTGGAGACCCGGCTGAAGGTCAGCGCAACAGTCGTGGGGTCGGTCGCGGAGCAGGACTTGAAGAGGCTCTCACCGAGGGTGTCGTCCTCGTTGGCGGCGAAGCCGCCCATGACGTCCTGCCAGTACGCGGTCACGTCCGGGCTCTGCATGAGGCCCTTGGCGTTGTACCAGCGGTCGAAGTTGACGCAGACAGCCTCGGCGTTGAAGTCGGTGCCGTCGTGGAACTTCACACCGGAGCGCAGCTTGAACGTCCACGTGGTGCCCGCGGCGTCCGGCTCCCAGGACTCGGCGAGACCGGGGCTGACCTTGGTGCCACCCTCCTCCGGGCGGACCAGCGTCTCGAACACCTGGCGGGCCACGCGCAGCGACTCACCGTCACTGGCGAAGCTGGGGTCGAGCACCTTCGGGTCGCCGGCGACGCCGAAGACCAGGGTGTCCTTGCTACTACCGCTGGAACCTTCGCGGTCGCTCTCGGCACAGCCTGCAACCGCGAGGGCCGCGGCCGCCACGGCCGCGATAGCGACCTTCGGCCTGGATGCACGCATGGTGCTTCACCTCGTCCTTGGGGGTACGGACAACGTGGTGACAGGGTCACCGATGGGCGTGACCTTAGCTCCCGTTCGGACCGGCGGGAAACGGCGCGGGAAGCTCTTGGTACCGGATCGTGTCCTTACTGCCTGGCCCAGGTGAGACGGGCCAGCAGGCCCACGGACATAACCCCTCAATAGCCCCATACAATCGATATCATTCTGTTACATCAATCGGGCGGTCCCTAACGCCGGTGTCATACCGTCGGCCGGCGCCTCTCACGGTGTTGGCGGCAGCGGGCAGGAGGGCAGACGCACCAGATCAAAGCCGCCATCAGGGCCGCCCAACGCCCGGAAATCGAGTCGGTGGCACAGCTGCAGCAATCCGTCCGGCCATGGACCGTAGGCCTCGGTCGACTCGACGACCAACGACAGCTCCGGCTCCCGGCGGATCTCCCGGACATCCACTCCCTGCTCGGCCGCCAGGGTGCGCAACCGGTCGTCGGACGTCCGGGCCCCGGCGGCGACCACCGCCTCGGCGTAGCGACCGGCCCGCTGGTCCAGTTCCTGCTCGGCGGTCGCCACGCCGTCCCGTCGGGCCTCCCGGAACTCCCGCAGCTCCGCCCTGAGGCACAACCAGCCGGCAAGCACCCCGACGACGAGCAACGCCGCCAGCACCGACGGCGTCCACGGCCGGTCGTCCCGCTCCTGCCGCACGCCGCCCTCCCCTGCGCCGCGACATCACCGTCCGCCCGTGGCGGGTCGTCACACGGCCCGGCGGCCCTCGAAGGCCCGGCCCAGGGTGATCTCGTCGGCGTACTCCAGGTCGCCACCGACCGGCAGCCCACTGGCCAGCCGGGTCACGGCGATCCCCATCGGCTTCACCATCAGGGCGAGATAGGTGGCGGTCGCCTCGCCCTCGGTGTTCGGATCGGTGGCCAGGATCAACTCGCGGATCGCTCCGCCACCGAGACGGGTCATCAGCTCGCGGATGCGCAGATTGTCCGGCCCGATGCCTTCCAGCGGATTGATCGCACCGCCGAGAACGTGGTACCGACCGCGGAACTCACCGGTCCGCTCGATCGCCACCACGTCCTTCGGCTCCTCGACCACGCAGATCACCTCGTCGGTGCGGCGCGGGTCGCGGCAGATCCGGCACGTGTCGGACTCGGCGACGTTGTAGCAGCTGGTGCAGAACCGCACCAGCTCCTTGACCTTGCGCAGCGCGCCGGCCAGCCGGTTGACATCGGCCGGGTCGGCGGACAACACGTGAAAGGCGATCCGCTGGGCGCTCTTGGGGCCCACGCCCGGCAGCCGTCCCAGCTCGTCGATCAGATCCTGGATGGCACCCTCGTACATCTGCGGGCTCAGAACCCGGGCAGGCCGAGGCCGCCCATCCCGCCCGCGACCGGGCCCATCTTCTGCTCGGTCAGCTCGCGGGCCGCCTCGGTGGCGTTGTGCAGCGCGGCGACGACCAGATCCTCAAGGGTCTCCACGTCGTCCGGGTCGACGGCCTTCGGGTCGATCTTGATGCTCTTCACCTCGCCGGAACCGGTGACGACCGCGGTCACCAGACCACCGCCGGCGGTGCCGGTCACCTCGGCCTCGGCCAGCTCGGCCTGCGCCTTGGCGATCTGCTGCTGCATCTTCTGCGCCTGCTTCAGCATCTGCTGCATGTTCGGCTGTCCACCAGGCCGCACGATGACTCCCTCAACTCGCCTACCCTGCCGCCGCCCACCCTAACGCCCCCACCGACCCACCCCCCGCGCCGCACCCACCCCCCGCCCCTCCCTCCCCCTGCCCCTCCCCCTGTCCCGCCGATCTTGCACTTCTGGTCGCCCTTATGCCGCTTTCGATCGCATTTACGGGGACGAAAACTGCAAGATCGCGGCGAACGGGGTGGGGTGGGGGGTGGGGGTGGGGTTAGTCGGTGAGTTTTTCGACGGTGCCGAAGGCGTCGCGGAGGAGGCGTACGGCCTGTTCCTCGCTCGACTCGCGGGCGGTCTTCTCGTCGATGATCTCGTCGAGTGGCTCGTCACCCGGGTCGAAGCCCTCGTAGGCGGGAGTGGCGGGCGGTTGAGCAGCGCCGGGACGTCCCGCGCCACCGCGCAACGGGCCGTCGAAATCCGGGTCGTACGGCGGCTCACCGGCGAACTCCACGTCCGCGGTCTGCCGGCCCCTCTGACCGGTACGCGGACCCCGGCCGGCCGCCGCCGCCCGAGCCGCCGCGATCGCACTGCTCACCGGTGCGCCACCGGGGCGACCGGGTCTGCCGTTACCGTTCGTCGCCGCCGTCTGCCGGGGCGCGACGTTCACCGCCGCACCCGAGGCGGCGTTCACCGCCCCACCCGAGGCGGCGTTGGTCGTCCTACCCGAGGCGTTGCCAGCCGCCCCACCCGAGACGGCGCTCGTCGCGCCACCCGGCGCAAGGTCCGCCCCACCCGAGGTAACGCCCGCCGCCCCACCCGAGGCATTGCCCATCACGCCACCCGGCGCAAGGTCCACCCCACCCGAGGTAGCACGCACTGCCCCGCCCGAGGCGGTGCTCGTCGGGTCACCCGGGTTGGTGCTCGCCGCCCGGCCCGGTGCGGCGGCAGATGAGCCGTGCTGCGGGTTCGCACCGCGGCCCGCCGGGAGGCCAGGCGCGGTTGATCCGTCCGCCGAGGTGTGCGGCGCAGCCGTCCGAGGTGCGCTGGACGGGTCCGCCCCGGCCTCGACGGCCAAGCCGCCCGGGCGGGCCGGCTCCGGCCACTCGTCGTCGGACGTGCCGTCGGCGGCGGACGAGGTCGGGGCACTGCCACCAGGGCGGGCCGGCTCCGGCCACTCGTCGTCATCGGTAACGGTGGCAGCCGCGTCACCCGGCCGGTCGGTGTCGGAGGTGGCAGCCGGCCGATCGGTGTCGGAGGTGCCACCGGAGCGGCCTCGGTCAGCTCCGGGCGTC
This sequence comes from Verrucosispora sp. CNZ293, assembly GCF_002754655.1. Taxonomy (NCBI): domain Bacteria; kingdom Bacillati; phylum Actinomycetota; class Actinomycetes; order Micromonosporales; family Micromonosporaceae; genus Micromonospora; species Verrucosispora sp. CNZ293. The sequence goes on along the minus strand of NZ_PEFR01000001.1, from coordinate 5,153,003 downwards.
GGCGCTCCCGGACCGGCGACGGCCGGTGGGAGGGCGGGGCCGGCAGCGGGTACGCCACGGGCCGAGCCGGGCGACACTCCGCCCCGCTCGCCCGCCACCTCGCAGCGGATCTGCCAGCGCCCACCCAACTCCTCGTAGAGCGCGTCGGTGAGCACCTGCGCGTGGTCGGACATCATCCGGGCCAGCACCGCGGACTTCACGGTCAGCACGAGGGTGTCCCCGTCGAGGTCACGGACCACCGCGTCGCGCATCAGCGCGGCGATCCGCTTGTTGCTCCGGTTGACCTTGCCCACCACTTCCGGCCAGACCCGGCGCACCGCCACCGCGTCCAGTACGCCGGGGCTCACCGCGCCGGGGCGAGGCGGCTCCGGGGTCGCCGGATCGGGCATGACGGCCGACTGCGGCACGGGTCGCCGGGGCGTGGCCGCACCGTCTGCCGCACCGTCCTGGGTGCCACCCGACCATCCCGGACGACCGTCACCGGGGCCGGCGGCCGGACCGTCAGCGGTCCCGTTCATGCCGGCGCGGCGACCGGCGTCGGCCCCACCCCCGGCTGCGGTACCGCCCGTCCCCGACCCGGCCGTCGGGGCCACACCGGCACGACCGGCGTTCTGAGTCGTGCCATCGGGACCTTCCGATGACCCGACACGACCGACACCCGACGTCACACCGTCACGACCGGCGCTCTCGGTCACGCCGTCGGGACCGGTCGACGCGTGGTGACCAGAGGAATGGCCGTTGCCGCGTTCGGCTGACGGGGACGCGTTGCCGCGACCGGAAGGCGGGACGGCGCTCGACGAGGTGGCGGTAGCCGGCGCGGCAGCGCCGGTCCCGGCCCGGTTCGCGGCGGCAGCCGCGGGCGCGGCGGGAGGCTGGGTGCGTACCGCCGAGGGGTTGGGGGTGGGCGCGGAGCCGGCGGTGGCCGGCGGCGCGTCGGTGCCGGCCAGGGTGAGCCGTCGCTCCATGCGTTCGAGGCGCTGGAGCAGGCCGCCGGTGGCGTCGTCGACGCCCGGCAGCAGCATCCGGGCGCAGATCAGCTCCAGCAGCAGCCGGGGCGCGGTGGTGCCGCGCATCTCCACCAGGCCGTCGTGCACGATGTCGGCGCAGCGGGACAGGGTGCCCGGACCGAGCTGTTGGGCCTGGGCGGCCATCCGCTCGATCTGGTCGTCCGGCCCGTCGATGAGCCCCTTGGTCACCGCGTCGGGGACCTGCTGGAGCACGATCAGATCGCGGAGCCGTTCCAGCAGGTCGGCGGCGAACCGGCGGGGATCGTGCCCGGCCTCGGCGACCCGGTCGACTGTGGCGAACGCGGCGGCGCCGTCCCCGGCGGCGAGGGCGTCGCACATCTCGTCGATGAGCGCCGCGTCGGTGACGCCGAGCAGTGCGGCGGCCCGGGCGTAGGTCACCCCGTCGGGGCCGGCACCGGCGATGAGCTGGTCGAGTACGGAGAGACTGTCCCGGGCGCTGCCGCCGCCGGCCCGCACGACGAGCGGGAACACCGCCGGTTCGACAGGCACCCCCTCGGCCTGGGTGAGCTGCTCCAGGTACGGCCGGAGCACCTTCGGTGGGATCAGCCGGAACGGGTAGTGGTGGGTCCGCGACTTGATGGTGCCGAGGACCTTCTCCGGCTCGGTGGTGGCGAAGATGAACTTGACGTACTCCGGGGGTTCCTCGACCAGCTTGAGCAGCGCGTTGAAACCGGCCGACGAGACCATGTGCGCCTCGTCGATGACGTAGATCTTGAATCGGCTGTTGGCCGGCGCGAAGAACGCCTTCTCCCGCAGCTCACGGGCGTCGTCCACGCCACCGTGGCTGGCCGCGTCGATCTCGATGACGTCGATCGAGCCTGCCCCGTCCCCGGACAGCGAGCGACACGAGTCGCAGGTGCCGCAGGGCTCCGGGGTGGGGCCGTGTTCGCAGTTGAGCGAGCGGGCCAGGATGCGGGCGCTTGAGGTTTTCCCGCAGCCGCGTGGACCGGAGAAGAGGTACGCGTGGTTGAGCCGCCCGCTGCGCAGCGCCTGCGACAACGGCTCGGTGACGTGCTCCTGCCCGATGACCTCGGCGAAGGTACGCGGCCGGTACTTGCGGTAGAGCGCCAGTGCCACGGCGTCCCGCCTCCTCTCGACCGAGCCATTCTGCGCCGCCCCGCCCCGCCTGACCACCCACCCCGCCGGGCCGCCCCGGGTGGCCCGCCCGGATCGCGGCATGTCGGGCCGGTGGGGTGATCCACTCGGGCCCCGCCGCGCCGCTGGCTGGCCCACTCGGCGTGCGGGCCGCAGGTGATCCACTCCGGTTGCGGCATCTCGCGGTCTCCACCGACCGGGAAACCCCCAGATGCCGTAACTGGAGAACGCCGGGGCGCGCCGGAGACAGAAAGGCCCCCCGTGCACCCGGCAGAGCTCGCTTATCCTTGCTGCCTTCCGGCCCTGGGGAGGTTCACGAGATACCGCCGCACGGGAGGTGCCCCAAGCCTACCCGACCGGCCGTGGATCTTCAGGGGGTGGTGGGGTGGGAAGCCCGGCGCGGACCTGTATCCTGGCTCGCGGAGGATTCGCCTAGAGGCCTAGGGCGCACGCTTGGAAAGCGTGTTGGGTTAACACCCTCACGAGTTCGAATCTCGTATCCTCCGCTCACCTGAGCAGCACGAACGACAGGGCCGGCCCGAACGGGACCGGCCCTGAGTCGTCTCGGCAGGCACGGTCGACGTCACCTGTCGCAACGCGACCTGCTCCTCGGAGCAACGACGAGGCCGACAGGCGGACATCAGTCGATCCGCAGCACCAAGGCGACGACCACTGCGGAGGCGATGACGGCCAGCAGAATCCGTGCCATCCGCAGGCCTCGCCACCACGGCAGCACCCACAGCAGCAGCCAGAGCGCGGCGAATGACAGGACATGCCCGGCCACGATGCCGAGAACGCGTTCCTCGCATCCGTTGACGGCCCGCACCGGGTCGCACACCGATGGGTACGCCTGACCGTCGTCGGCCAGCAGCGCCGTGCAGCAGGCCACCAACGGAGCCCCCGCGAGCGTGTACAGCGGCGTCAGGACGTAACCCGTCAGATCACGGTGGCGGTCCAACCGACCGCGGCGCTGCGGCTCGGTGCTTTCAGCCTCCGACATGGCGGGAACGATAGAGCGACAGACGGTGATGCGTTGCCCCACAGCGCCCGGGACGCACATCAAGAGCACACGGGCCACCATGAACGGTGGACGTTATAGATCGTTCACCGTACTATCATTCCCATGCAGGAACCTACCTTTCTGATCCTCACTGCGTTGGCCGCGCAGCCGTTGCACGGCTACGGCGTCATCCGGTCGGTCGACGAGCTGTCGGCGGGCGAGGTCAAGCTGCGGCCGGGCACCCTCTACGGGGCGTTGGACCGGCTGGCCGAGCAGGGGCTGGTCACCGTCGACCGGGAGGAGGCCGTCGAGGGCCGGCTCCGCCGCTACTACCGGCTCAGCGACACCGGAGCCGCCGCGTTGCAGGCACAGGTCGAGCGACTACGCCGACACGCTGCCGCCGCCGAGGTCCAACTGGGCAAGCGGCTGGGTGGCGCGCTGAGCTTCGGCCTGGCGAGCGCCCCGACCGCAGGCGAGGTGACCGGATGACCGCCGCGTGGCCGGTCGACGACCCCGGCACCCCGAGCCCGAGCACCGCCGCGTGGCCGACCGCCGACAACCGCCTGGAGCGTGGGTACCGATGGCTGCTGCTCGCCTACCCGCGTCGGCACCGGCGGCGGCACGGCACCGAGGTGGTGACCACGCTGCTGGAAATGGCGGAGCCGGGCCAGCGCCGCCCTCGGGTCGGCGAGGCCCTGCACCTGATCGGCAGCGGTCTACGGCTGCGGTTCCGGCTGCCCGCCGGTCGGCCGTTCATGGCCCTCGCGGTGCTGCTCACCGCGTTGACAGTGGGTGGCTTCGGTGCCGCCGCCGGCTCGTGGCTCGGCGCTCAGACCTTCGCCGACCTGCCCGACGAGGCCGGCATGGCCAGACTCACCCAGCAGGCCGGCGGGGACGAGACCCTCCACTCCCTCTACTCGTCGTCGCCGTGGACCGCCGGGACGGCCAATTCGTTCAGTCGGGTCGACGGTGCCTGGGATGCCGAGCAGGTCCGACGACGCTTCGCCGCCGACGGCTGGTCGGTTTCCGGCTTCACCCCGGTCACCGGCATGTCGGGCACCCATGACGAGGCCGGCTCATTCGTCGAGGTTCCGTTGGACGGCAAGCGTTTCACAGCCGAGTCGGACGGTCTGATCGTCAACGTGATGGGCTGGAACCCCGCAGCAAGCAGCTCTTTCGCCCTCCGCAGTGACGTCTCGCTCCTCGCGATGCCGGAGCGTACCGCCGTGTTCGTGCCGCTTGTCGTCCTCGGCACGATCGCCGGGCTGCTCGCCGGCTGGCTGGTCGCGGCGGCCGTCGCGTACCGGATGGCGGCAGCGCCGCCCGGACGCCGTCACGCCGCCGCCGCGCTCTGGGGCGGGGCACTGGTGGCGCTGGCCCTGCCGGCTGTTGCTCTCTACGGCAACGTGATGCGGGTGTTCCCGGACGGCAGCGTCGAAGGCGGGCCGCCGCTGACCGTGCACAGTGCCTTCACGCCCGGCGAGTACTACCCGTTCGGGCCGCACTGGCTGGTGCTCGGGCTCACCGTCGCCGGGCTCGTGGTCGCCGTCGCCGCGATCCTCACCGCCCGTCCGGGCCAGCAACCACCACAACCCAGCGTCGTACCGGGCTGACGCGCGACAACGGGGGCAGGGGCCGCTCCGACCGGGAGCGGCCCCTGGTCATGTGCCGGGCCCGCCCCGGTCCGACACCCTTGGCGGTACGCGGACAGCCTCCTACCCTCGGACACGCGCCCAGGACACGAAGCGGTCGAACAGGCCGACCGTCGACGTCGGGTCACCGAGTTCCGCGCTGGCCTGCGCGTACAGCCCCGCGAGGTGCACAAGCAACGCGGCCCGATCCTCCCGGTACTCGCCGAGCAGCCGGAGCTTCGCCGCGCTGCACGGCCACCTGACGCCGCAGTTCCGACAACGCCACGTCGGGCGGGACGGCACGTGTTCCGGACGACGGCGACTCATCGGCGAGCCACCCCGGCCGGACGGCCTGACCAGGCACGGAACGCCGACGGATCATCTGCGGCCCGGATCAGGCCGGCCGGCATCAGGAACAGCTCGCGGCGCTCGACAGCGTTGCCCCGGGCGTCGAGCTGGTAACACTCGATCCAGGTCCACCCGTCAAACGTGGTCCGGTCGGTGCGGTGCCGGATCACCCGGACGACCATCGGGCGTACGAACTGCGGAGACGCCGCGCGGGTCAACAGGAGCAGTTCCCCCGGCACTATCGGACCGGCGCACCCACCCGGCTCGGGGCGACGGCGCCGATGGGGCCCCACTGCAACCCGCTGGCCCCCGACGGCACCACGCGGCGCAGCGTCGCCACCTCGATCGACGGCCAGCGGCTGATGCACAGTGCGCTCCGGCACGGGTCACCTCCGTCCGTTCTCCGCAGTCACCGTCAGTTGCCGACCCGGGCATCCCACAGGGCTCACCCGACACCGCATCCCGATCAGAACCAGGCGACCGCCACAGGCACCCGCCCCCGGACACCCACCGACCACCACAAGCACCACCACCCCGACCGCCACAGACCCACCGACCGCCATCGGCCTCCCCGCCCCCGCACACCGCCCGACCGCCCAAGCACCACCGCTCGACCGCCACAAGCAGCACCAATCCGACCGCCATCGGCCTCCGCGGCGACGGACCAGCGGCCCCCACCACCGCTGGGTCGCGGGCCTGAACCGTCTGTGCTCTCAGCTCGACAGGCAGCGCAGGAGCATCTATCTCCTCCCTCGCCGGCCCTCGACTGCCGCGACGTCCGAGCCCGCCCACCAACATCGAGCCCGCCCACCAACACCGTGCCCGCTCGGGCTCGGCAGCCCCGAGCCCGGCCGTCATCCCGACCCCCGACAGGAAAGACGCCCCCGACAGGAACGACGCCGGCGGCACGTGGTGGATGGGGGCCGCCGTGGTTGCTCGCCCTGACGGCGGCCCCCCGAAGTCACGACCGCCGGGTCAAGGGGGATGAACCTCCACCGGCCGCGCCATCGATACCCCAACTTCCCGCAAGTGACGGGACAACTACATGGCGTGTGTATATGGTCGGCGGATATTCGAGACGTCCGATGGGAGACGGCCATGAACGACGCGCTGCGGGTGGCGCTGCGGGACACCGGGCACACGATCGAGTCGCTCGCGGAACGCGTCGGTGTCGACCCGAAGACGGTGAGCCGGTGGCTGCTCGAAGATCGGATCCCGCATGCCCGGCACCGGCTCACCGCGGCAGACACGCTCCAGAAGAATGTCTCGGACATCTGGCCAGACATTTCGAGACGTCGCGCGCTTGTCTGGTTCCGCCCCTGGCAGGAGATCGAGCGCGAGGCGACCACGCTGCGGTCCTTCGAATCCATGGTCGTTCCGGGCCTGCTCCAGACCGAGGCGTACGCCCGCGCGGTGCTCACCGGCGGCGGCCTGATCCCCCGCAGCGAGGTGGCACGGCTTGTCGACCACCGGATGTCCCGCCAGTTGATCCTGCACCGGGAGGAGCCACCGCTGCTCACCGCGGTGCTGGACGAGGCGGTGCTGCGTCGGCCGGTCGGCGGCCCGGCCACCATGCGCGAGCAACTGCTGGCGCTCGCCGAAGCGTCCACCCAGCCGCACATCCGGGTACATGTGGTGCCGTCCACAGTGGGCGAATACGCTGGGGTGAACGGCCCGTTCGTGCTGGCGACCGCGCCCGATCACCGCATCGCCGGCTACCTCGACAACCAGTTGCAGGGGCAGGTGGTGAGCGAGCAGGCCGAGATCGCGGCGATACTTGCCGCCTGGGAGAACGTGCGCGGTGAGACACTCTCGCACTGGCAGTCGGTCGACCTGATCAGGGAGGTGGCGGAGTCATGGCAGTGAACGACATCCCGGCGCTGGCCGGCGCCCGGTGGCGCACAAGCAGCCGCAGCAGCGGCAACGGTGGCAACTGCGTCGAGGTCGCCGACAACCTGCCCGACGTGGTGGGCGTACGCGACTCGAAGGACCCGACCGGCCCGGCACTGATCTTCACCCCAGCCGCCTGGCGCGCTTTCGTCGCCACCGTCGACAAGATCTGACCGCCGTCGTACACATGTTCTATCCACAGGCTGTGGACGGCTGGTGAGTTACCAGCTCAGCGCGGTCGTCGCGGACGCCGAACTGCTGCGCGAGGAGACCCGGGAGCTGGATCATGCCGTCCTCGGCCAACTGCGGCAGGACTTCGCGTTGCTGCCGGTCACGCCACAGCTCGCGCTTGAGCTGACCGGCACCCCGCCCGACTACACGGCCGACGCACCCGGCCCGGAGCAGCCGTTCACCCTGATCCTCTCCCCCACGCTCACCGAAATCCTGGCCCGCTGGTCGCGGCGCGGTCCGGTGGCGTACGTCGAGGCGGAGTTCGCCGGCGGGGCCGGTCACCAGGCGGCGGCGGTCTGGCTGGACGGCACCCTCGCCTGGGGTCCGCGCTTCGACGCGGCGCTCGACGGTCCGCGCCTGGACTGGCCGATAAACGGGGCGCTCGTCGAGCTGGGCGTGGAGCCGGGCCGGTGGATCGACCCCTTCGCCGAGCTGGGATTACACGTCGAGCGGAGCACCGAAGGGTGGCTCGCGCATGGACGACGGGGGCTCAGCGCCGACTACTGGGACGAATTGGCCGACGAATGGGAGGCTCGGCAATAACCTCGTCGCCCCCGTCACGTTGGGGACTGGGGGATTCTGATGAAAATGCGACAATTCGGCTTCATCGCCGCACTGCTTCTGGCTGCCTCGGCATCGGGTAGCGGAGTCATGCCACCGGACACCATCGCCGTCCGCGAGCCCGTCGCGTCGGTGAGCGTCGTCGATCTCGACGGAGTGGCCGATGTGGACTTCGGCGACTCGGAGAGCGAGCTGACCCGGCGCGGCATTCTGCGTACCGACGTGGACGCCTGCGGCCCGACGCTGACCGGGCACGACGAGATCAGTCCGATCTTCATCGAGGATCGGCTGGTGCTGCTCTGGGCCGGCGACCCGGTCCGCACCCCGGAGGGCATCGCGGCCGGCTCGCCCATCGCCGAGGTCCAGGCGAGCTATCCGACGGTACGCGACCTGCACGCTCCACAGGGGACGTACCGCTTCGACGGCCTGCTCGCCCGCGACGGCGACCGCGCGTACCTGTTCCTGCACGACGGCCAGACGGTGCGAAAGATCATCGCCGGGTACGCCGACTGGGCACACCGCCTCTTCGTCGAGGGCCACGCTCCCTGTTGAGCCGTGTCACCACTTGACCGGCAGCTCCACCGGGCCCAGGATGGCGTGCCCCTGCTTCCACCGCACCTCGTTCGGCGCCACGGCCAGCCGCAACGCCGGTAGTTCCCGCAGCAGCAGCGCCAACGCGACCCGGACCTCCAACGCGCCCAGGTGCGCGCCGACGCAGTAGTGCGGGCCGTACCCGAAGGAGAGGTGGGGGTTCGGGTCCCGGCCGAAGTCCATCCGCTCCGGGTCCGCGAAGACCCGAGGATCCCGATTCGCGGCGTCGTGCGACGGGATCACGATGTCACCCTCGGCCAGCCGCGCACCGCTGGGCAGCGTCACATCGGCCATCACCCGCCGGGGCATCTCGTCGCCGTTGGAGGTCGAGTGCAGCCGCTCCAACTCGGTGACCGCCCCGTCCACCTGCTCCGGATGCTCCAGCAGGTAGTCCCACGCGTGGTCATGCCCGGCGTACGGGCGGGTGCGCAGCAGGTACACGAATGTCGAGATGGAGCTGGCCGTGGTCTCCCACCCGCCGACGAGCAGCGACAGGGGAAGTTTGACCTGAACGTCCACCGGCTGCTCCGCCGCCGCCGTGGCGATCCGGGTCATCAGGTCGTCGCGTGGACAGCCCCGCCGCCCGTCCAACTGCTGCCACAGGTAGCCGCCCATCTCCTCGGCGGACCGGGCGGCCTCGGCTCGGGTGAGGTCGGCGGTACCCATGAACATGTCGCCCCAGCTGCGGAACTGCGCCCGGTCCGGCTCCGGCAGGCCGAGCAGGTCCGAGATCACGTTAAGCGCGAACGGTACGGCGAAGTCGCCGACCAGATCCGCCGAACCGCCCTGGGCGGCCAGTGCGGCGAGCTGCGCCTCGGCAGCCGCACGCACCGTGTCGCGCAGTCCGGACACGGCAGGCTTGGTGAAGCTGTCCTTCACCGTTCCCCGGACGGCGGCGTGCTCCGCCCCGTCCATGCCGAGCATCGTCCCGGACACATCGACCTGGTCAGCGTGGGCGGCAGCGGCCCGGGAGAACAGCTCCTGCCGCCGGAGCACCTCCCGGACGTCGTCGTAGCGGCAGATCAGCAACGCCGGCAGCCACTCCCCGCCAACCTGCCGGACCACCGGCAGGACACCGGATTCCGAAGCGGCGAGCTGCGCGTAGAAGGGGTGTTTGTCCGGGCCGCGCGTCCGGTCGATGCCATCGGCGTCGACGTTCAACGGGTGCCGTACGGGACCGTCCTCGACCGAGAGCATGCGATTACCATGGCACGACTTCCCAGCGAAGGCAATCGATCACTTTGAGTAACCCATGCTCGGATATCCCACCTTAGGGTCAGAGGCCACCGCTCTGGGAGGTGGCGAGCCGGCGCCCGTACCACTTGGGCCAGACGAAGTCGGTACGCATGCTCAGGCCGCTCCACGAGGTGGACTGCGGGACGAGGCCACCAGAGCCGCCGTGGAACAGGGCCACCGATCCGGACCCGAACCCGGCCGAGTCACCGGAGACCTCCTCGCCGGGCGACGTCACCACCGCGTCCAGCGGGCCGGTGCCGTTGAGGTTGAGGATCGCCACCGCGCCACCGAAGCGGTCGTTGCGCTCGGCACCGCCTGGCACGACCGCGTGGTCCTGGTCGAAGCCCTGCGAACCGGTGCCGGTCAGCCCCGAGGCAGAACCCTTCAACAGCGCGACGGTGCCTGCCTCGGCCTTCGTGCCGATCGCCTCACCTGGCGCACCCACAAGCACGTCCGCCCGACCGTCGCCGGTCACGTCGCCCACCGCGAGCGTCGCACCGAACTGGTCACCGGCCTCCGGCGACCCCGGAACCCCGGCCGTACGCTGCGAGAAGACCTTCACCGAGCCGCCGGACAGCCCCGTCGAGTTACCGGGGAAGACCGCGACCATGCCCTCGTTGCCCTTGGGGCTCTGCGCGTACGGCGCACCGGCGATCACCTCGCCCGACCCGTCGCCGTTGACGTCGCCGATCGCGAGCGCCATGCCCAGGTCCCACACGTAGCTGTCACTGCGGCCGGTCGCCGCGCGTAGCGCCGCCCCGGTGACCGAGGTGGCCCCGCTGAGCTTCACCCCGCTCGCCGAACCCCACATCAGCGTGAGCATGCCACTGCCCGTCGGCGAACTGCTCTTGTTCTCCTGCGGCGCTCCGATGACCAGATCGGCGTACTTGTTGCTGTTGACCTTCCCGATCGCGAGGGTCCACCCGAAATGGTCAACGCGCTCGGCCGCGCCGGGCACCGCCGCCTGGTCCTGGTGCAGTTGCTGCGCACCGGTCCCGCTCAGGCCCCCGACACCGCCGTACAGCACGGTGACCGCGCCGGCCTCCTTGATGCTGCCGATCGCCTCGCCGTACGCCCCGATCGCCAGGTCGTCCCGGCCGTCGCCGTTGAGGTCACCGGCGGCCAGCGCCGAGCCGAACCAGTCTTCCTTCTCCGAGCCACCCGGTACGCCTGGCGAACTCTGGCTGAAGTGCTTAGCCGACCCGATGGCCAGGCCGGTGCTGCTGCCCGGGACCACCCACACTCCGCCAGCGTGCACCTTCGCGGTGGGGTCGTACTCGGCCAGGTCACCCATCGCCAGGTCGTCGAAGCCGTCCCCGTTGAAGTCCCCGGCGGCGAGAACCTCGCCGAAGCGCACCTCGCCGCCGCCCGCCGAGATCAGGCTCGCGTAGTAGTCGACGTGCGGTGCCGACGAGTAACGCACCACGACCAGGCCGGCCGGCGACTGTGGCAGGCTGTGCTCGAACGGGTCGGCGGAGGCCGCGATGTCGTCGACGCCGTCACCGTCGAAGTCGGACCGGGTGGCCCCGGTCCCCTTGACCGGGGTGACCGCCTTCGCCACCCGATGAACCTGAAGGGTGATGCCCTCCCGGGTGACGGACCGGACCTCGTCCGCCGCCCCGGCGGGCGCACCCACCGCCAGGCCGACCAGCACCGTCAGAACACTGAGCCCGGCAAGCTTCCGCCGCATCGAAATCCTCGCATCCCCGTAGTCGCTCCCACATCCTAGGGATACGTAGATCAATAACCATGCCCGGTCGGCAACTGCGACCAGGGCTGAGACCACGACAGGGAAACGCCCGGTGACTCGCGGAGAGTCACCGGGCGTTCCACCTGCTAGCGAGCGGTGGCGGCGGGATTTGAACCCGCGGAGGGCGTAAACCCTCACACGCTTTCGAGGCGTGCTCCTTAGGCCACTCGGACACGCCACCGCCGACGAGGGTACAGGACCACCGGTTCCGACACCGAACCGGTCCCGGCCGGGCTGGCCTGGCAGGATCTCTGCCATGAGTACGCACATCGGCGCGAAGCCGGGCGAGATCGCCGAGCGGGTCCTGATGCCGGGTGACCCCCTGCGGGCCAAGTGGATCGCGGAGACCTACCTCGAGGGCGCGAACTGCTACTCGACGGTCCGGGGCATGTTGGGCTTCACCGGCCGCTGGAACGGCGTGGAGGTTTCCGTACAGGGCTCCGGGATGGGCATGCCCTCGGCTTCGATCTACGCCCACGAGTTGGTGAACGAGTACGGCGTGAAGTCGCTGATCCGGGTCGGCTCGTGCGGCGCGCTCAGCGAGGATCTCCAGCTGCGCGACGTGATCGCGGCGATCGGGTCGTCCACCGACTCGAACATGAACCGGATGCGCTTCGACGGGCTCATCGACTACGCCCCGGTCGCCGACTTCGGGTTGCTGCGTACCTCGGTGGAGGTGGCCGAGCGGCGCGGCATCGCCATGCGGGTCGGGCCGATCCTGGCTGCTGACGCCTTCTACACCGACCGGCCGGACCTGTACGACAGCCTGGCGGAGTACGGCGTGTTGGCGGTGGAGATGGAGTCGGCGGCGCTGTACACGATCGCGGCCCGGTTCAAGGCGCGTGCGCTGACCCTGCTGACGGTGAGCGACCATATCAAGACCGGCGAGAAGACCACCTCCCAGGAGCGGGAGCAGACCTTCAGCCAGATGGTCGAGATCGCCCTGGACACCATCACCGCCTGAGCCGAGCGAGCCGACGTCCCGCCACCCCCCGTGCGGTGGCGGGACGCGCTGTTTCGGCTCTGGTGTGACGGCCTCCACTCGGTAAATGTATACGACCGGTCGTTCTTATTTAGTAGTCTCACCGCATGAATGTCGACGGTCGGCTCGCCCGGGGCCAGCGCACCCGCACCGCCGTGCTGGACGCCGCCGTCGGCCTGGCCTCCGCCAGCGGCCTCGACGGGCTCTCCCTCGGCCATCTCGCCGAGTCGCTCGGGGTCAGCAAGTCGGGACTGTTCGCGCACTGGCGCTCCAAGGAGGAGTTGCAGCTCGCCACCATCGACCGGGCCGTCGCCCAGTGGCAGGAGCTGATCATCGCCCCGGCGCTGCGCACCCCCCGGGGCGTTCGCCGGATCCACGCCCTGCACGAGGCCCGGATCGAGTTCTACGCCGGCCGGGTGCTGCCCGGCGGCTGCTTCTTCGCCACCACGGAGTTCGAGTTCAACGCCCGGCCCGGCGCGGTCCGCGACCGCCTCGCGGAGGTCTTCGCCGTCTGGACGGCGTTCCTCGAACGGCTCGTCGCCGAAGCGGTCGAGCTGGGCGAGTTGCCCACCGCCACGGATGTCGCGCTGCTGGCGTACGAGATCGACGCGTACGGCATCGCCGCCGCCATGCGTTCCCGCCTGCTCGACCCGGAGATCACCTACCGGCACGCCCGCCTCGGCGTGCTGAACCTCCTACGGGCGCTCTGCCCGGATCCCGCCCTGCTACCGGAAGGCCCCTCATGAGTCACGCAGTCGCCGAACAGCCGGCCGTCGAGTACGGCCACGTCGAGCAGGCCATGGTCCACTTCGACGACCTCGACGCCCTCGGCATCCTGCACAACGCCCGGTACGCACTGCTGCTGGAGCGGGCCCTCACCGCGTACTGGTCCGACCGTGGGGTCGCCTACCAGGCCGGACGGGCCAGCACACCCGACGTGTTCCACGCGGTACGCGAGTTCACCATCAGCTACCTCGCGCCGGTCACCGGCACCGGCCCGCTCGCCGTGCACTTCTGGCTGGAGCAGCTCGGCACCAGCAGCGCCCGGTACGCCTTCCGCTTCCACTCACTCGACGGCACCACGACGTACGCGCAGGGACACCGCGCGGTCGTCCGGCTCGACCCGGCGACCCTGCGGCCGGCCCCGTGGACCGACACCGCCCGGGCGGTAGCCACCACGCTGCTCCGCTCCTGACCCCTCGGCGTCAGCGGAAGAAGGCCCGCAGGACTGCGGCGTTCTCGGCCTCCAGGATGCCGCCGTACACCTCGGGTCGGTGGTTGAGCCGCCGGTCGCGCAGCACGTCCCAGAGCGAACCGGCGGCGCCGGTCTTGGGTTCCCAGGCGCCGAAGACCACTGTCGAGACCCGGGCCAGCACCAGCGCCCCGGCGCACATCGTGCAGGGTTCGAGGGTCACCACAAGGGTGCAGCCGTCCAGCCGCCAGCGGCCCAGCCGCTCGGCTGCCCGGCGCAACGCGAGCACCTCGGCGTGCGCGGTCGGGTCGCCGGTCAGCTCGCGTTCGTTGCGACCGGTCGCCAGCTCGCTGCCGTCCGGCCCGTAGAGCACCGCGCCCACCGGCACGTCGCCGGACTGGCCGGGCTCGGCGAAGGTGTCACCGGCCGCCGAGGCGACCGAGCCGGCACCACCAGCCGGCGACGCCACCTCCCCGGCCTCGACCGCCGGGCCGGTCACCGCGACTTCGAGGGCACGGCGCATCCAGAGTTCGTGCCGCTGTCGGCGGCCGGTACCTGTCGGGTCGACCAGGCCCTCGTCCGCCCCCGGCCCGTGGCGGCCCACCGAGCCGGGCGTGATCTGCCCTGGCCGGACCGCCTCCAGCGCCGGATCGGTCACGTCGAAGGGCTCAGACCTCACGCAACTCCTCGACGTCGTCGACGCAGCCCAGCACCTGGCAGATCTCGGCGGTGACGTCGGCCGGCATCATCCCCTCGTGGGCGCAGAGGCCGAGCAGCCGCTGCGCGGGGATGCCCAGGTCGGTCAGGAGGTCCGCCTCGCCGACCGGGTCCGCCTCCGGGTCGACGGCGGGTTGCTCGTTGTCGTCGCCGCCGCTGGTGGCGGCCGGACGCACCTCTTCGGTGTCGTCGAGCCCGGTCACCGACGTCTTCAGGTCACCGACCAGCAGCGAACCCAGCCGGGATTCCTCCGCGTACGCCGAGTCGGAGCCGAACACCCGCAGGTCCTCGCCCTCGTCGAGGCGCAGGATGACCAGGTAGGTGTCGTCCGCCTCGACGAACAGCAGCGACAGGTCCGCGTCCGGGGCGACGTCGCGGAGCCGCTCGGCGACCTCGTCGACGTCGGCGGCACCCCGCAGGTTCAGCTCGGCGGCGGTCCAACCGCCCTTCTCACGTACGACGGCCGCAGCGAAGTACGACACGGTTCCCCCAAGTTGCCTCGGCACAGCACTCGCCGATCCGTTACGCGTGCACGTTAGCCGGTCGGGTCGGCAGGCGACCGGTCAACGCCCCGAAGGGCCGGTCATTCCTGGGGAAAGGGTTCTCCTGACCGCTCAGCCGGCGAGGCGTCGGCGAGTGGCGATCAGCTGGCGGAGCCGGTCGGTGCGAGCACGCTGTGGCCGTTCGCGTTCGCGTACCGCGCGCGCGTCCGCCAACTGCGCCAGGAGCTGAAGGCGGCGGCGGCTGCGATCGGAGTCCAGCCGCGGAGTGGTCCAGGCCATACCGGGAGAGTGCCGAGTTACAGCCATCCAGTCAAGACGGGTTTCGGTGGCCGCCCGACGACGCACCGCAGTCACCGCCGGCGAGGTTCACCAGAGCGGCCAGTCACCGCTGCTCACCCAGCGGGTGGCGACCGCGGCGGCGGCGATGCTCCACCCTCCGGCGGTGACGATCGCGATGCCGGCGGCCACCCCTCGGTCGCCGTACCGGACAAGCGCCAAGGCCGCGAGCCAGGCCAGCGCGCCGGCCAGCAGCGTCCACCAGACGTACCCGACGAGACTCCCGCCGAGCAGGCCGAAGAGGACCAGCCAGAAGAGGGTGCCGACCGCTCCCGCCGCGACCCCGGCACCGCCGACCGGATGCGGCTCACGGTAGGTGGGGCGCGGTGGCCGCCCGGAGGGAAAGAGGCCGGACGGGTTGTACGGCAACACCGGTACCACTCCTCCACACGCACGGACGCTGTGCCCATCACCGTATCGAGTCTGTCAGGATGGCCGGATGGTTCCGCTGACGATCGGACGCCGGCGCGGGTACGCCGTGTTGCTGCTCGTGCCGCTGCTCGCGGCGAGCGGCTGCGGTGCGCCTGACACGCCGACGGGCGCCGGCCCGACGGCCGCGACCAGCCCGACCGCTGCGACCAGCCCGACGGCCGAGACCAGCCCGACTGCGGCGACCACCGGCGGACCCACCGCGACGCCCGACATCGCCGATCAGCCGGCCGCGACGGAGGCACCGACTCCGCGCAAGGGCCTGCCACATGTCTTTCCGGTACGCGCCAGGAAGGCGTCGTACCACCCGACCCACTCGACGTATCCGGGGACGGACATCTTCGCCGACTGCGGTGAGCCGGTCGTCGCGGTCACCGACGGCACGGTCGGCGAGGTCAGCCGCCGTGACCGGTACAGGAAGAGTGGTCCGCAGGGGCCCTACAACGGCGGCCTTTCCGTGTCGGTCCTCGGTGACGACGGGGTGCGCTACTACGGCTCGCACCTGACCGAGATCGCCGAGGACATCGACGCGGGGGTGCGGGTACGCGCCGGTCAGCGGCTCGGCACCGTGGGCCGGACGGGCAACGCCAACAACGTCTGCCATCTTCATTTCGGCATCTCTCCGCCGTGCCTGGGCGAGGACGGCTGGTGGATCCGCCGGGGCGTGGTCTGGCCCGCGCCGTATCTCGACTCGTGGCGCAAGGGCGGCAACCGGGAGCCGGCGGCCGAGGTCGCCGCGTGGCATCGCAAGCACGGCTGCCCGACGAAGCCGCCCGCGCGCTGATACCGCGTCATCCGCGTTTCATCAGTCCGAAACATTGACGCAGGTCTCGACGGTGAACTACCGTCCGGCATAGCCAGAGAGCGCTCTCTCAGGTAACTAAATTCACATTACCGACGAAGCGTGCGCCGACCGGCGCGGCCGGGCCGGCACGCGTTGGAGGAAAGATGAGACCTCCCGCCCCACGCCGCCCCCACCATCGGGTCCTCGCCGCCACCGCCGCCGCGACCCTCGTCCTCGGCGGGCTGGCCGTCATCGCCAGTTCCGCCGCGCAGGCCGCGCCGGTCGGTGCCGGCAGCTACACCACCACACCCGTCGGCCCGCTCCCCGGCGGCTGCGGAAACCTGACCACAAACCCCCGGCAGTTCGCCACGAACGCCGCCCCGCCGGGACCGGTACCCACGAACGACTGGTGGTCGTCGCTGCTGTGGAAGCGCCTGAACTGCGCCTTCAGCGAGCCGTTGCACGCGCATCCGGTGTCCTACCAACCCGTCACCGACGGGCTGGGCTTCTCCGCCACCTCGACCCCCACGATCACCGGCACCGCCACCGGGGTCGGCGAGTTCAAGTACCCCTACGTCGAGGACATCCGGGTCGGCGTGGCCGGGCTGGCCGCCCCCAACGTGCTGGCGGACGACTGGACGGACTGGACGGTCACCCCGTACTGGAGCGACGGGGCACGGACGATGCGCGCCACGATCGGCCACGGGCTGCCGCTGGCGTACTTCCGCACCAGCGGCGGCGACGCGGTGATCAACGCGACAGGTGGTAGCCCCACGGTCTGGTCCAACAACGGAAGCACAATCGGCTTCACCGTCCGGGGCCACGACTACGTGGCGTACGCGCCGACCGGCGCGACCTGGACCGTCAGCGGCAGCCGGATCAGCTCCAGCCTCGCCGGGCGCGGCTACTTCAGCGTCGCGCTGCTGCCGGCCACCGGCGGCGGCACCGCCCGCACCCAGCTCGCCGGCAGCTACGGCCAGTACGCGCACGCCCACGTCACCGACACCCGGGTCAGCTACAGCTACAACGCGGCGACCAGCCGGGTGGAGACCCGCTACGCCTTCACCACCACACCCCGCGAGGGCACCGAGACTCGGACCGTGGTCAGTCTCTACCCGCACCAGTGGCGGGCGCTCTCCGGCGCCACGCCGATCACGCCGACCTACCCGTCCGCCCGGGGGCGGATGAAGGTGGTCACCGGCGTCGGCGAGTTCCGCACCTCGATGCGGTTCAACGGCGTACTGCCGGAGCTGCCGGCCGTCGCCACCGGGGCCGGCGCCGACCTGACCACGCTGCGGCAGCAGTTGGCGGCGGTGCGGAGCAACCCGATGGACCAGCGCGGCGGCGACACCTACTGGACCGGCAAGGGACTCGGCCGGGCGGCCCGCATCGCCGAGATCGCCGACCTGGTCGGGGACACCGAGACCCGTACCTCGGCGCTGAACGCCATCCGCTCCACCCTCAACGACT
This sequence comes from Verrucosispora sp. CNZ293, assembly GCF_002754655.1. NCBI lineage: Bacteria > Bacillati > Actinomycetota > Actinomycetes > Micromonosporales > Micromonosporaceae > Micromonospora > Verrucosispora sp. CNZ293. The sequence goes on along the minus strand of NZ_PEFR01000001.1, from coordinate 5,135,229 downwards.
GGCTCACCGCCTCGTCCGGCGAGACCGAGCGCCTGTTCTACTACGACCAGCGGTGGGGCACGCTCATCGGCTACCCCGCGTCGTACGGCTCCGACCAGGAGCTCAACGACCACCACTTCCACTACGGCTACTACATCGCCGCCGCCGCGACGCTTGCCAAGTTCGACCCGAACTGGGCCCGGCAGGACCAGTACGGCGGCATGATCGACCTGCTCATCCGGGACGCCAACAACTACGACAGGTCGGACACCCGCTTCCCGTACCTGCGCGACTTCGACATCTACGCCGGGCACGACTGGGCCTCCGGGCACGGCGCGTTCGCCAGCGGCAACAACCAGGAGTCGTCGTCGGAGGGGATGAACTTCGCCAACGCCCTGATCCAGTGGGGGCAGGCCACCGGCAACACCGCGGTACGCGACGCCGGCATCTTCCTCTACACCACCCAGGCAGCGGCGATCCACGAGTACTGGTTCGACGTCACCGGGGAGAACTTCCCCGCCGAGTTCGGGCACTCCAACGTGGGCATGGTGTGGGGTGACGGCGGCGCGTACGCCACCTGGTTCAGTGCCGAGCCGGAGATGATCCAGGGCATCAACCTGCTGCCGAACACCGGCGGTCACCTGTACCTGGGCCAGCACCCGAACTACAACTCGGTCAAGTACGCCGAACTGGTCCGCAACAACGGCGGCGAGCCGACCGTGTGGCAGGACATCCACTGGCAGTTCCTCGCCCTCGGCGACGCCGACGCGGCCCTGGCCAAGCTGCGGGCCAACCCCGGCTACACCCCCGAGGAGGGCGAGAGCCGGGCGCACACCTTCCACTGGATCCGTAACCTGGCCGCCCTCGGCCGGGTCGACACCGGGATCACCGCCGACCATCCGCTGGCCGCCGTGTTCAACCGCAACGGCGCCCGGACCTACGTGGCCAGCAACATCTCCGGTTCGCCACTGACCGTACGGTTCTCCGACGGCACGCAACTGACCGTGGCGGCCGGGCGCACCACCACAGGTGGGGCGCACACCTGGAGCGGAGGCAGCGCCGGTGGGGGTACGCCCCCGAGTCCGACGCCGACGCCGACGTCCACCCCGACACCGACGCCCACGCCGACGCCCACGCCGACGCCGACGCCTACCGACCCGCCGTCCAGCTCCCCCGTGCGCTACCTGCTGTCCGGGGGCGGTCTGGGTGCCTCCGGCGCTGCCGGCACGACCACCGTGAGCAGCGCCGGTGGCGCGAACCACGACGGCACGCCGCGCAACCCGGTGGTCTTCACCGCGACCGGGCTCAACCTCAACCACAACGGCGGGCAGACCGCGTTCGACCTCTTCCTGGACGCCGGTACGGCGGTCGGCAACGGGGTGCAGGCCCGCGTCTCGTACGACCTGACGGGTAACGGCAGCTGGGAGCGGGTGGAGACGTACCGCTACTTCGCCACCGACCCGGTGTCGGGCTGGGAGCACTACACCCAGGCCGCTGGGCTGCACTCCAGCAGCGGCTCCCTCGGCAACCTGCGTGGCGGCACCGTCCGGGTGGAGGTGTGGTCGGCCATCGGCAACAACCCCACCACGCTCGGTGTCGGTGACCGCTCCCTGGTGCGGCTGCCGTACGCCTGATCCCGCACCTGATCCGCCCCGCGCCGCCGGTCGTACCCCGACCGGCGGCGCGGCCGCGTAGGTTTGCCGACATGAGCGAGCGCCAGCGAGCGAATCATCAGCGCAGCGCGTCGGTGCCTCATGGCGGCACGCAGCGCAGCGGAGTGCCGGCATGAGCGAGCGGGACCCCATTGCCGACCTGCGCCGGATCGCCTTCCTGCTGGAGCGGGCGAACGAGGCGACCTATCGGGTCCGCGCCTTCCGTTCGGCGGCCAAGGCGCTGGCCGCGCTGCCGGCCGAGGAGGTGGCCGAACGGGCCCGCACCGGCAAGCTCACCGAGCTGGCCGGGGTCGGTGACGTCACCGCCCGCTGCGTGGCCGAGTCGGTGGCCGGTGAGGAACCGGTCTACCTGCGCCGGCTTGTCGCCACCGAGGGCACCGACCTGGACGCCGAGGCCACCGCCCTGCGTACCGCCCTGCGCGGCGACTGCCACACCCACTCGGACTGGTCCGACGGCGGGTCGCCGATCGAGGAGATGGCACTGGCCGCCGTCGAACTGGGGCACGAGTACCTGGTGCTCACCGACCACTCGCCCCGGTTGAAGGTGGCCCGGGGACTGACCGCCGACCGGTTGCGTAGCCAGCTCGACCACGTGGCCCGGCTCAACGAGGCGCTGCCGGAGGGGTTCCGCGTCCTCACCGGCATCGAGGTGGACATCCTCGCCGACGGTTCACTCGATCAGGACGAGGAGTTGCTGGCCCGGCTGGACGTGGTGGTCGGGTCGGTGCACAGCGGCCTGAACGACGACCGGGCGAAGATGACCCGGCGGATGCTGGCCGCCGTCGCCAACCCGCACCTGGACATCCTGGGTCACTGCACGGGTCGGATGGTCTCGTCGCGGCCGGCCGGGGTGACCGGTCCGGGCGACCGGGGGCACCGCGCCCGGACCCGGGCCGAGAGCGACTTCGACGCCGACGCCGTCTTCGCCGCCTGCGTGGCACACGACGTCGCCGTGGAGATCAATTCGCGCCCGGAGCGGCAGGACCCGCCGAAGCGCCTGATCCGGCGGGCGCTGGAGGCCGGTTGCCGGTTCGCCATCAACACCGACGCGCACGCCCCGGGCCAGTTGGACTGGCAGCGCTTCGGCTGCGAGCGGGCGGCCCTGTGCGGAGTCCCCGCCGACCGGGTGGTCAACACGTGGACGGCTGACGAACTGGTCGCCTGGACACGCGGCTGACCGCCCGACCCGCCCACGTCCGGTCAGCGGGTGGCGGGCTCGACGACGGGTGCCGTCGGCGTACCCACGCCCGCTGCCACCCGGCGACGCCGGCCGAGCAGGCCCTGCGACACGGCGACACCAAGCAGCACGATCAGCGCGCCGACGGGCTGGTGCCAGGTCATTCGCTCGCCGAGCACGACCGCGCCGATCAGCACCGCGAACACCGGAATCAGGTACGTCACGGTGGACGCGGTGGTCGCCCCCACGATCCGGATGTTCCCTAGGTGGATCACGAAGGCGAGCCCGGTGCCGAGCGCGCCCAACGCCAGCACGGCCGCGAGCACCCGCGGCGACAACGCGGTCGGCAGCGGCGGCGCACCGGCCACCACAGGTGCCACGATGGCGAGCTGGACCGCGGCGACGATCAGTTGTGCCGCCGACAGGGACAGCCCGGACAGGGTGCTGCCGGCGATGAATTTCTTCTGGTACGGGATGGCCAGGCCGTAACAGGCGGCGGCACCGAAGCACATCAGCTGGCCGACGAAGTGCGCTCCGCCGATGCCCTGCCACACGCCGAGCACCACCATCACCCCGGCGAAGCCGAGCGCCAACCCGACGGCACCACGTGCGGTCAGCCGCTCGGTGCGGAACACCAGCACCGCCAGCGGCAGCACGACAAGCGGGGTGGTCGCGTTCCAGATGCCGGCGAGCATCGACTCGACCCGCTGCTCGCCGTAGCCGAACAGGGTGAACGGCAGCGCCACCCCGAAGGCGGCGATCACCGTCAGGTGACCCCAGACCCGCGGATCGCGGGGCAACCGGTCCCGCAGCACGGCGAGGACCACGAGCAGGGTCAGCGCGCCGGAGCCGACCCGGTAGAGGGTGAGGTGCAGCGGGTGCAGCTCGGCCACCCCGACCTTGATGAAGAGAAAGCTGGAACCCCAGATCGCGGCGAGGGCGATGAAGCCGGGCAGCCAGCTCCGCAGCGCCGGCCGGTCAGGGGTGAAGTCGCCTGTCACCCCTGACACTCTGCCCCGGGGTCCGACATTGTCCTGCGGTTTTCGGCCGTCGTGTCGCGCGCCACAGAAACCACATACATTTTCAGGGCGTTGATCGACCGAGGAGGTGTAAGACCATGGCGATGCCGATCCGCTTCGACCCGGCCGACCTGCTGCCCTGACCGGTCTGGCGGCACCATCCCGGCGTTGGCCTCGCGTAGGGTGCGCAGCGTGGGAAGAATCGACGATCTCGCGAACCGCTACGTCGCCGACTGGGCCGTACTGAGCCCGACCGGTGCCACCTACGTCGGCATCGCCGGCCATGACGACAAGTTCGACGACCTGTCCCCCGACGGATACGCCGCACGCGCCGAACTGACCCGACGCACCCTTGCCGAGCTGGACACCATCGAGCCGGCGACGGAGGCCGAACGCACCGCGCGGGAGGCGATGCAGGAGCGCCTGGGCCTCGAACTGGACCGGTACGACGCCGGCGAGACGGCCAGCGAGGTAAGCGTCATCACCAGCGGGCTGCACGAGATCCGGATGGTCTTCGATCTGATGCCCACCGAAGGGGAGCCGGCCCGGGCCAACCTGGCCGCCCGGCTGAACCTCTTCGCGAGCGCGCTGGAGGACTACAAGACCACGCTGCGGGAGGCGGCAGCCGCCGGACGGATCAGCTCGCGCGCCCAGCTGATCGAGGTGGCCAAGCAGTGCGACACCTGGGTCGATCCGGACGGTGACAACGTCTTCCACGGGCTGGTCGAGCGGCTGGGCGAGGATGGCTCCCTCGGCTCCGAGCTGCGTCGCGGTGCGGCGTCGGCCACCGCGGCGACCGCCGAGTTCGGGCAGTTCCTGCGTACCGAACTCGCCCCGCACGGGCGGGAGAAGCAGGCCGCCGGACGGGAGCGCTACGAGCTGGCCTCCCAGTACTTCCTCGGGGCCCGGATCGACCTCGACGAGACGTACGCCTGGGGCTTCACGGAGCTGGCCCGGCTGGAGGCCGACATGCGGACGGTGGCCGCCCAGATCGCCGGTCCGAGCGCCACCATCGACGAGGCCGTGACGGCGTTGGACGCCGACCCGGCCCGCACCATCCGGGGCCGGGACGCGTTCCGCGACTGGATGCAGGAGCTGGCCGATCAGGCGATAAGCGACCTGAACGGCACCCACTTCGACATCCCCGAGCAGGTCCGCCGCATCGAGTGCATGATCGCGCCGACAAGTGACGGCTCCATCTACTACACCGGCCCGAGCGAGGACTTCGCCCGACCGGGTCGGATGTGGTGGGCGGTGCCGCAGGGCCTCACCGACTTCTCCACCTGGCGGGAGGTGACCACCGTCTACCACGAGGGGGTCCCCGGACATCACCTCCAGATCGGCCAGACGGCCGTCCGGGCCGAGTTGCTCAACCGCTGGCAGCGGCTGCTCTGCTGGGTGTCCGGGCACGGCGAGGGCTGGGCGTTGTACGCCGAGCGGCTGATGGAGGAACTGGGTTATCTGGACGACCCGGGCAACCGACTCGGGATGCTCGACGGCCAGGCGCTGCGGGCGGCCCGCGTGATCGTGGACATCGGCATGCACCTGGAGCTGGAGATTCCCAAGGACAACCCGTTCGACTTCCACCCGGGTGAGCGGTGGACCCCGGAACTGGGCTGGGAGTTCCTGCGGGCGCACTGCCGGGTACCGGACGAGATGCTGCGCTTCGAACTCAACCGCTACCTGGGCTGGCCGGGGCAGGCGCCGTCGTACAAGGTGGGTGAGCGGATCTGGCTGCAGGCGCGGGAGGACGCGAAGGCCCGCAAGGGCGCCGACTTCGACCTGCGGGAGTTCCACCGCCAGGCCCTCGACCTCGGTGCGCTCGGTCTCGACCCGCTCCGCCGGGCGCTGGCCCGACTCTGACACCTGCCCGTCAGATCATCGCCCGGAATCCTCACGGAGTCTCCTCGTAGCGGGCGGCGAACGCGGCGGCGCGGTTGCGCAGGGCGGTGCGCAACGCAGTTGGGGCCAGGGCCTCCGCCCCCATGCCGAGTTGCCACAGCGCCCACTCGGCGTGTCGTAGGTCCTGGAAGGTGACCTCCAGCCGCAGCCACCCGTCTGCGTCAGGCTCCTCGGCGCGCACGGCCACCGCGGCGCTCAGCAGGTCCTCCCGCCGCGTCTGGTGCACCCGCACCAGCACGGCGAGGTGGTCACTGGACAGGAACTGCGCGCAGCGCTCCCGCCAGGCCCGGTCGAGATCGACCCGGCTCGGTCGCCGTGCCGGCTCGGGGAGTTCCTCGGCGGCCAACATCCGCGACAGCCGGTAGGTGCGGTCCGCGCCGGACTTCGTGGCCAGCAGATAGGCCCGATCGCGTACGGTGACCAGGCCGATGGGATCCACCGTGCGCCAACGTGGTGGCTGGCCCGTGGCGGCGTAGTGGATGCGTAGCCTGTGCCCGGCCAGCACCGCGCGCCGGACCACGATCATTGCCGACTCCGGCACGTCCTCGGTGACCGACCGCCGGGAGAGCAGATCGGTCTCCGGCTCCACGAGAAACCGCTGGGCCACGTCACTGGCGGTGACCCGGTGGCTCTCGGGCAGCGCGTCGACCACCTTGCGCATGGCCGAGGCGAGCGCCGGCCCCAAGCCGAACATCTGTTCTCCGCGCGCCGATCCAGCGGTCAGCAGGGCGACGGACTCGTCGTGGTTCAGTCCGGTGAGTTCGGTCCGGAAACCGGGCAGCAACGCGAAGCCGCCGTGCCGCCCGCGTTCGGCGTAGACCGGGATGCCGGAGGCGGACAACGCCTGGATGTCGCGCAGCACGGTACGGGTGGACACCTCAAGCTCACGCGCCAACGCGTCGGCAGTCAACCGGCCGCGCTGGCGCAGCAGCAGGACCATCGCAACCAGTCGCTCGGCGCGCACCGGGAGAACTTTATCCGGATACACGACAAAGGATGTCGTGATTCGTTGGCAGCATCCTCACCGCGTCGTCCGTGACGACGTGCGGACCAGCGACGACCCGAAATGGAGTGGATGTGAAAACAGAACGCGCGGCGGTCAACCCGTGGACGTGGTCGGTGGGGTTGGGGTTCAACCAGGGGGAGATGGTCTCCGGGCACACCCGGACCCTGTACTGCTCCGGCCAGACCGCGATGAACGACGAGGGCAAGCCGCAGCACGACGGCGACATGGCCGCACAGCTGGCACTGAGCCTCGACAACCTGGCGGCCGTACTCGCCGAAGCCGGCATGTCCCTGGCGAACCTCGTCCGGCTCAACGTCTACACCACCGACGTCGACGCGCTGTTCCCGCACTACGGCGTGCTGGCGTCGCGTCTTGGTGCCGCCGGGGTGGCACCGACGACCACGATGCTCGGGGTGACGCGGCTGGCGATCCCCGGCCAGTTGATCGAGCTGGAGGGTACCGCCGTCGCGTGAGGTGACCTCGCTGACGTTGCGGGGCCGGCCGGTGGCCCGCCCCGCAACGTCAACGCAGCTGACCCGGTGCTACTGCTTCTCCGACTCGCCCTGCGCCGACCGCTGGCTCGGCACCGTGGACTCCTCGGACTTCCAGTTGGTCGTGGCGGGCGGGATCTCGTCGGTCAACGGTCCACCCTCCCGCGCGTCGTCCCGCACCGGCGGCTGGTCGACCCGGGTCGGTGCCGGGTCCGCCGCGGCGGCGGCGTGCCGGGCCTCGGGGCGCGGGGTACGGCTACGCGAGACCAGCAGCCCGACGAGGATCAGCACCAGGCCCAGCACGGCGAGCCCGAGCGGCGCGAAGACACCGAGAATGTTGAGCCGACCCCGGCTCTCCTCGGCCCGCTCGACGGAGGACGCCACGGTCTCCTCGTTGTAGGAGAAGTCGGCGTCCAGCAGCGTCACCGGCGCGCCGGTGTTCGGCACGAGCACCTTCTTCTGCTGCTCCCGGACCTTGAGGTACGAGCCGGTGACCGGGTCGACCCAGACCGTACGGGTGTTGCTGTAGACGACGTCACCCGACGTCGAGCCCGGGGCGAGCGCACCGAGCAGCAGCGCGACCCGGTCGGTGGCCAGCGGCAGCTTCTCGTCGGTGATGACCTGCTCGTAGCGGTACGCCTCGATGCCGTTGATGTCCTCGGTGCCCTGGAACTCAGCCATCCGGGTCTGCCGCAGATCCCGGTCGAAGACCTCGTAGTTGCCCTGCGCCGAGTTGAACGGGAACTTGTAGACCTGGCCGGCGAACGAGATCTTCTCCGGCGTACCGCTCTCGTCGAGGAACTGCTCGTTCCACTCGACGGCCGCCGCGGAGACCCGGTCCAGTGCCAGCTCGGCGCCGTACGCGCTGACCAGCGCCTTGGTGTCGGCCCGCTCGACGGTCTGGCCGACCCGCCAGACCACCGCGTCCCCGGCGAGGTCACCGCTGAGCGCCGCGGTCTTGGCGCGCTCCGGGGTGACCTGGATGGTCGACCTCAGGTCCGTCTGCTCGACGATGTCGACCGCGCCGTTGGTGATCTGTAGGAACGTGGCGCCCTTCGCCTCGGCCACCGATGTCGCCGGCTCCAGGTCGTAGGGCAGTTTGGTCATCGCGGGCTTGACGACGAACACCAGCCCGGCGGCCAGCGCCAGGAGCAGTACGCCGCCGCCGAACAGCACGGCACCCACGGCGCGGTGCTTCATGTTTCCTCCCTGAGGAGCTCTATTTCGTCGATGTCAATAAGTGAGATGGCCGCGAGGTTACTACCTAGTCACATAGCCACGCGACCCCCGGTCAGCTCTGATTTCTCCACCGCACCGGGCTGCCGCTCCCCGGTCCGACGCAGTACGAGCACGAAGTTCCACGCCGCCACCTCCCGGATGCCCGGCACCCGGATCACCCAGCGCGCCCACCACGGGTGATAGCGCGGCAACGCGTCCAGCACCTCGACGTCACGGTTGCCACGCGCCCAGCGCAGCGTGTCGGAGATCGAGACCGGGAAGAGCGTCTCGCGGTAGCGGTTCTTCGGCGGCCGTCCCATCCGTCGTTCGTAGCGACGGCGGGCCCGGTTGCCGCCAAGGTAGTGCCAGGGCGCCGTCTCGTGGCCACCCCAGGGCGACAGCCACGGGGTGTACGAGACGAAGATCAGCCCGCCGGGCCGGGTCACCCGCACCATCTCGTCGAGCATCAGGGGTGGTTCGGCGACGTGTTCGACGACGTTCGACGAGAACGCCACGTCCACGCTGTCGCTGCGGACCGGTAGTGCCGTGCCGCTGCCCCGCAGCATGCCCGACACCGACTCACCGGCCGCGGAGAAGTCCCCGACGTCCGGATCCAGCCCGATGTAGCGGGCGCCGGCCGCTCGGAAGGCGGCCGCGAAGTACCCCGGACCGCCGCCCACGTCGAGCACCGTACGGCCGGCCAACCCGGTGTAGCCGGAGACCTGACGGACCGAGTCGGCGGCCAGCAGACCGTAGAAGCGGTCGGGGTCGGTCTGCTCCACGAGAAACGCCCGGAACAGGGCCACCGACCGGGTCAGCGAGGCGAAGCGGCGTCGCTCCGCACGCCGCGTACGGTCGTCCGCTGCCGTCACCGCGTCACCGCCCCGTCCTCGTCCCTGCCCACAGCCGCGTCCGGCGGCTCACCGGACGTGCCCGGCGTCACATCATGCGCGATGATCGGCCCGGGGCGTACACCGGGGACCGGAACAACCGCGGCGACCACCGCGCCGATCGCGACGAGCATCGCCGCCTGCACCCACGACCGGTACGCCCAGTCCTGTCCGTGGCCCTGCAACCGACCGGCCACGGCGGTCACGGTGGCCACTGTCAGCCCGCCGAGCACCACCACCGGCAGGGCACGCACCGCCAGCTGCCGCAGCAGCATCGCCGCCAGCACGATGGCCACCGGGAGCACCCCGCCCAACGCGGCGAGCAGGACCACCAGCAGCGCACCGATCGCCCAGCCGGACGCCTCCGCCGGCGGGGCGTCCGCTTCGTCCCCGCCGGTGGCTGTCCGGCGGCGCACCGGCCAGACGGCCAGGATCACCACGCCGACCACGGCCACCGCGCCGGCCGCCAGCCCGCCCCGGTACGCCCGGTCCGGGGCGAAGACGAGCCGGACCTCACCGCCGGAGCCGGCCGGCAGCACCCACGCCTGCTGCCATCCGTCCACCCGGGAACGGGTGAGCGTCGCTCCGTCGAGAGTGGCCGTCCAGCCGGCGTTTGCGTTCTCCGGCACCACGAGCAACGCCTGCTCACCGGCGGCGACCCGCACCGTCCGGTCGGTTGCCGCCCAGTCGAGCACCGTCACCTCCCGATGCCGGGGCGCCAGGTTCGCGTCGCCGTCCGGCCGCAGGGTCGCGTCCTGTACGACGAAACCCTCCGACGGCGAGGTGGCCAGCCGATGCCCGCCCGCCGGCAGGTCCAGCACCGCACCGTCCTCGCCGCAGACCCGGACCGGCACCGGCCGGCCGGCCAGCACGTCGGCCAGGCTGGCGGTGACCGAGGTGTCGTACCGGAAACCGTCAAGCTCGACTGTCGGCCCGTCACCGCAGCGCTCCACCACCCGGGAGTCGGCGTCGATCGGCTTCAGCAGACTCGCCAGCGCCGGGATCTCCACCTCCGCGATGCCCGCCGTGGCGGGCCAGCCGTTGCCCCGCAGATCGGCCAACCGGTGCTCGGTCTCCCGCACCACGATCTCGATCCGGTCGGTACGCACCGCCGGGAAGCGGACGGTCCCGTCGGCCTCGACCGGCACCCGTACCTCGCGATCCGGTGTGTGAATCTCCACCTCCCGGGGGAGCGAGCCGATCGGCAACTGGCTGCCCCGCAGGCGCAACCTGTCGACGCGACGCTCGCCGGACCAGCGCAGCTTGAGGGTGGGCCGCAGATCCTCGGTACCGGCCAACCAGGCCGTCTCCGGGTCACCGTCGATCGCCGCGTACGCGGCCACGGCCGGGTCGCCGCTGAGCCGTGACGACGACGTCACAGTCACCTCCGTGCCGGAGAACGTCAGCTCACCGCCCGGACGCGCCAGCGCCGACAGCTCCAGCCGATAGGTGCCGGCCGCCGGATTGCGGAACAGCCGGTCCAGGCCCAGCGGTTCCTCACCGACCCGGGCCAGGAAACGGTCGCACCTGATCACCGTGCCCTCCGGCCGACCGGACGCCCCGCCGGAGCCACCACCGGGCAGCGGGTCGGTGGCGGTCCGCTGTGCCGGGTAGCACGCCGGCCGGTCCGCCGGTCCACGGCTGAACGCCCAACTGACAGGCGTTGACAGCCCGTCCGGCAGATCCGTCGGGGCCCGCAGCGCGCGCCGCGGCTCACTGTCGGGAACGGACAGATCCTGGATGCCGACGCCACCGTCGAGGCGACCGCCGGCTACCGCCAGCACTGTCACCCGGATCCGGCTGGTGGGGCCCGGCAACGTGTAGTAGGAGTGCCCGCCGAGCGTGGCGGCCACGTCGTGGTCCACCGAACCCCGATCGGTGGTGAGTCGGAACCGGGCCACCGGCCAGCCCACGGCCAGATCGCTGACGAACGCGAGTCGTACGCTGTCGACCTGGCGTGGGGTGTCCAGATCCAGTTGAAGCCACTGCCCGACCGGTCCGGCCAGGGGTGCCGAGTGCCAGGCGGTGCCGTACTCCCCGTCGACGGCGGCGAACGGCTGGTGCGAGGGGTCGGCCGGGCCGAGACTGTCCACGAAGCTCGCGGCCGAGGACGCCGTCACCGCACGGATGCCCTGGTAGGTCGCGGTCGTCTGGTGTTGTTCGCCGGCGAAGGGCAGCACGTCGAGGGCGACGCGGCCCTGTCGTCCCGCCTCGTTCGCGGTCAACGTCTGGGAGAGGTTGTCCCGCACCCGGCCGATGTCGCGCTCCCGGCGACGCAGACCGTCCGTGACGATCCACCGATCGCCGACGGCGTCGGCCGGGGAGTCGTCCCGGTCCCCGGCGAGCACCACCGGTCGGTCCCGTTCCACCACCCCCTGTTCCAGCAGGGGAAGCAGCGACTCCGGTCCACCGCTTACCGTCGGCACGTCGGCGGTCAGCACCGCCGAGGCGGCCGGCACCGGCCGCTGCACCTCGTACACCTCGATTGCCGGCGGGGAACCCGCGCCGTCGTCCACCGGGCTGCCGAGTGTCCGGGACAGCGCCTCGGTGGTGCCGAAGGTGGCCACCCGCGCGATGCCTGGCGAGTCGGCAAGTGCCCGCCGCAGCACCGTCACCGGCGGCGCGTCGACCTGCGTCCGGTCGATGTCGTTACGCAACAGCAGGTGCCGGAAACCGGAGCGGGCGAGCAGGTCGGCCAGGCCGGCCGAGCCCCGGCCGCTGGCCAGCACCTCCTCGACGGTGTCCATCATCCGGGTGTTGCCCGCCGAACCCAGCGGTACCTGGTGGCGGACCGCCCACGGCGCTCCGGCCAGCGCCTGCAACGGCTCGTCGACGGTGCGTCCCCAGTCGTACTGCCCGAAGCCGGAGCCGGGCACCATCAGAGTGCGGGCCAGCGCGTCACGGTCGGCCAGCCAGGTCGCCGCCGATCGCCAGTGCGGCGGCAGGTCGGACCAGCCCGGGCCGGGACGCAACAGGCCCAGCCAAGCCGGTGCGGCAGCCCCCAGCACGAGCAGCAGCACCGGTACGAAGACCAGCGGACGCAGCCGGATACCGGGCCGGCGGCGGGCCACGGCGTTGTGCATCCGGGTGGCCACCGCGTCAACGCCGTGCGCGAAGCCGAGCATCAATGGCAGCCGCAGCACCGGATCGAGCTTGTGCACGTTGCGGAACGGCGCCAACGGGCCGTCCAGCAGATCGCGGACCAGCCCGGAGACCGGGCTGTCCACAGCTCCGACGTAGCCGATGGTGAGCAGGGTCAGCCCGGTGAGGAAGCCGGCCACCAGGAAACGCCGCTGGGGCAGCAGGTTGCCGGCCAGCCCGGCCAGCCCGATCAACGCCACCAGAGCGGTGAGCGCCATCAACGCCGGGTGGTCGATCAGCAGCCAGCCCGCCGGCCACCACGGCTCGCCCTGCACGATGTACGCGACCCACTGGTTGGTGCCGCGTACCGCCTGGAACAGGGAGGCCACCGCGGTGGTCGTGGTGGACGACTCGATGTAGTCGAGGAAGGGCAGGCTGTACTGGCCGAGCAGCAGCAGCGGCACGATCCACCACAGGCAGACCCCGATGACGCAGACACACCACCAGCCGACCAGGCGCAGGTGCTGCGCGTCCCACCGGCGGGTGAGCAGCCAGACGCCGGGCAGCAGCAGCGCCATCAGCACCACCGCCGCATTGATTCCGCCCATGCCGAGCACGGCCAGGGCGGAGAGCGCGGCGGCCCGGCGTGGGGACCCGATCCGGCGTACGGTCACCAGTGGCAGCAGCACCCAGGGCAGCATCGAGGCGGCAAGCGTCTCCGAGGAGAGCGCACCGACCTCGGTGAGGATGCGCGGGGCCAGCGCGTAGCCGAGTGCCGCCGCGTACCGCGTCGGTTCGGTGCCGATGTCCAGCGCCCGGGCCAGCCGCAGCAGCCCGTAGAAGGCGGCGGCCAGCAGCAGTGCCGTCCAGAGCCGCTGGGTGATCCACGGCGGCACCGCCAGCCACTGCCCGGCGGCGAAGAACGGCCCCATCGGGAACAGGTAGCCGTACGCCTGGTTCTGCAACTCGCCCGAGGTGGCTTCCGGGTTCCACAGGTGCAGCGCCCGGGCCATGAAATGGATCGGGTTCGCGGCCAGGTCGAGTTTGGTGTCGAAGGTGACCTGGCCGGGCCGCTGGCCGAAGGCGATCGCGGTGAGCAGCAACAGCGACAGCACAGTGCCGGGTGAGCGGCGCAGCCGCGCCGGCAGCTTCCTCATCGGCGGCACTCCGGTGGCAGGCAGCTCAGGTCGGCAAGCGCTGAGAAGAAGATGCGCCGCATCCCGCCCGGCTGCTCGGTGACGAAGACCCGCCCGCCGGTGACCTTCGTGATGGCCTTCAGCTCCTCCGGGTCGATGTCCGCGCCGAGACCGATGAAGATGATCGGCAACGGGCGGCGTGGCTCCTGCAACCGCTTGAGTTCGGCCAGGAAGTCGGCCCGCCCGACGGTGTCCTCGTCCTCGTTTCGCCCGTCGGTCATCACGAGCACCAGGTTGATCCGGCCGGGAGTCCAGTTGCGGCGCGCGTCGCGGTACGCGGCAAGCGTGCTGTCGTACAGCCCGGTGCCGCCCTGCGGCTTGACCCGGACCTCAGCCAGGGCCTCGGTCAGCTGTTTGCGCTGGCTGCCCAGCGGGCGCACCGGCAGGATCTCGCGGTGGTCCCGGTCGCCGTCGACCTTGGTGGAGAAGACCCAGATGCCGAGTTCGCTGTTGTCCAGCAGCAGCGCCGCGCCCTCCCGGGCGGCCCGCACCGTGGCGTCGAGGCGGGTGCCACCGGCCGGCACCGGCGCGGCCATCGAGCCGGAGATGTCCAGCAGGGTGAGGATCCGGGCGCTGCGCTGCACGCCGCTCCACCCGGTCAACACGTCGCTGACCCTCTCCTCGGCGGGCAGCGGCACCGGCTGGCGCTCCTCGGCCCGCAGTCGATCGTCCGCCGGCATGGCCGGCGGGAAACCGGCCGAGGTCCGGAACCCGTAGCTGGCGAACACCTCCCGGGCCTCGCCGGTCAGCAGCTTGTCGAGGAAGGCGCCACCGGCGTCACGGGCCCGGTCCTGCGCGCCGGGCAGCACCACGTACGGCAGGTCGAGCCAGGGCACGTCGACCTCCGGGTACGCGGCGACCAGCTTGCCGGTGGCCGCCAACGCGTTGTGTTCCAGCACCGCCTGTTCGCTGGCCGCCACCACGCTGGCCCGGCCGGGCAGGTCCCGGTTCGGGGTCAACGAGCTGGCTTCCCCGGCCGGGCTGAAGGTCCGCTCGGCGAGACGACGCAACGTCGCCGCCACTGTCGCGGCCGAGTCCCGGTTGTCGTCGGCAAGTGCCCGGGCGCCGAGCAGGGCACCGACCCCGGCCGGGTCGGCCGCCGGATCGGGCAGCCCGACCTGGACGGTTCTCGCGCGGGTGCCCAGGAGCGAAGCCCAGTTCAGCGGCTTGTCCGGCCAACCGGATCGACGCGCGACGCGCTCGTTGACGGCCAGCACCACCGGGGTGCTCGCCACCGACGTGCCCTGTCCGGGCACCTCGAACGCGCCGGCGGCACGAGCCCGGCGCAGCCAGAACGTCGACTCCGGCAGCCACGCGTCGCCGACGTCGCCGCCGTCGGCGAGTTCCCGGGCGACCGCCACCGACGGTCGGGCCCGCACCTCGACGGAGACGCACGGCTGGCTTCCGGCGTTGGCCCGGGCCACCCGGTCCAACGCCGGTGCGATCACCGGAGCGGCCACCACTCGGAGTCGGACCTGTTCGACGCAGGTCGGGGTGCCCCGGTCGGCCCGGATGTACGCGACCGCCGCCCAGCCGGCCAGCAGCAGCACCAGGGCGGCACTGAGCAGCACCACCGGTGAGCGGCGGGCGAGGGCGCGCGTCGGCGCGGGACGGTCGGCAACCACCGCCGCCTCACCTCCTCGTCACGCCTGCGGGCGATCTCCCACCGCAGGTCACAACACCTGCCGCGACGAGATCGGTAAGCAGACACCGGGCATCGCACGCGGTTGCGCTGCACACCCTGCCAAGGTTTCCGCTCCTCGGCAAACCCCCCGTCCACGACCCGTTACCGGATCGTCGCCGCCGGATCTGCCCATTGCGCAGCCGGGCCGCACCGCCCTAGGGTGGCGCGATCGTGCTCACTTACTCACCGGTAGGAGCAGCGTGGACAACTCCGGCACCCCCTCCCGCCACGTCCTGTTCCTCAACTGGCGAGACACCACAAACCCCGAGGGCGGCGGCTCCGAGGTCTACATCGAGCGGATCGCCGCCGAACTTGTCACCTTCGGTCACCAGGTGACTCTGCTCTGTGCCGCCCACGGCAACGCCGGGCCGGCCGGCACCACCGAGTCCGGCGTACGCGTGCTGCGTCGCGGCTCCCGGATGACCGTGTACCTCCGGGCGGCGCTGATCTGCCTCGCCGGCCGGTTCGGGTTCGGCGCGCTCAGCCGCCGAGGTCTCGGCCGGCCGGACCTGATCGTCGACGTCTGCAACGGGGTGCCGTTCTTCGCTCCGCTCTACGCCGGGCGGCCGGTGATCGCACTGGTACACCACGTACACCGGGAGCAGTGGCCTGTGGTGTTCGGGCCGTGGATGTGCCGGCTGGGCTGGTGGATCGAATCCTGGCTCGCGGTACGGCTCTACCGGCGGTGCCGCTACGTCACCGTCTCCGAGGCCAGTCGCGCCGAACTGGCGACCCTCGGCGTCGACGCCGAACGGATCGACGTGGTGCCCAACGGCACCCCGCCGGTGACCGGCCCGACACTGCCCCGTACCGACAATCCGTCGCTGCTGGTGCTGGGTCGCCTGGTTCCGCACAAACGGGTCGAGATCGCCCTGCGTACCGTCGCCGAACTGGCCGACGAACTGCCCGATCTGGAGCTGGTGGTCGCCGGACAGGGCTGGTGGGAGGAGCCGCTGCGCGAACGCTGCGCCGCCCTCGGAATCACCGACCGGGTACGGTTCACCGGCTTCGTCAGCGAGGAGGAGAAGCACGCCCTGCTCAGCTCCGCCTGGCTCGCCCTCACCCCGTCGCTCAAGGAGGGCTGGGGTCTGACCATCGTGGAGGCCGCCGCCCGCAGCACCCCGAACGTGGCCTTCAGGTACGCGGGTGGGGTCGCCGAGGCGATGGTCGACACGGAGACCGGCCTGCTCGTCGACGACGAGCAGGAGTTCACGGCGGTCGTCCGGGAACTGCTCGCCGACGACGTCCGACGCAAGGCGATGGGCGAGGCGGCGCTGGCCCACGCGGCCCGCTACACCTGGGCGGCGACAGGTGCCCGGTTCGCCCAACTGGTCACCGAGGCGACCGACCGCTGACCGACGGATCCAGCCGGCTGATCGGCGGCGCTCCCGCCGTCGGTTCTTGACACGACGAAAGGCGCCCGCGTGCTGCGAGCGCCTTTCCGCCGTTCGAGGTCAGCGCGTGCCGTACAGCGGGGCCTCGGTCTGCTCACTCACCTTGGAGTTGGCGGCCTCCTTGGCGGACGGGCTGAGCACGTTCGCCAGACCGACGCTGCCGAGCATGCCGAGCACGACACCGAGTACCCCGACGGCGACGAACGCGGGCAGGTTCCTCATCCACCTTCTCCTTCCGCGGGACTCGCGTGCCGGGACGCTACCACGCGGTAGCACCATCGCGCAGTGCCCGAAAAACCGAGAACCAGCACCACCGTTCCGGCCAACAGGTGCGCCAGACCCACCGGGCCGGGACGGCTCGGCTCGGGGGCAGCCCGCCAGGCCGGATTCTCGTACAACGACAACTCGTCACCGGCGTACACCGGGCGCAGTCCGGCCAGCGTCGCCGGATCCGGCGACGGGCCGGCGGCGCGCTGCACAAGCACCCAGCGGGGCCCGGCCGCCGCCACCGGCTCGCCGGCCGCGAGCAGCTCACGCAGCCGGGCCGCGCGAGGATCCTCCCCGGCGACAGCGGTGCCGTCCACCCGCAGCGTGTCGTCGATCAGAACCGGGACGCCGAGGTAACGGGGCGCCGGGTCGATCACGACCCGGCCACCGTTCCACGCGTAGCTTTGATACTCCTGGAACGGCAGCGACACCACCTCGCCGGGCCGCTCGTCGACAAGCCGCGCGACAATCGCCCAGTCCGCCGGCCACGCCACCGGCCGCAGTCGTCCCACCCCGCCGATGGCGAGGTCGGGCATCACCGCCAACGGCAGCAACGCCGCCCCGGCCAGCAGCACCCGCCCGGTGGCCAGGTCGAACCGGGCCGCCAGGTGTCCGGCCAGTCGCTCCGCTCCAACCGCCCCGGCGATCACCAGCAGCAGCACGTACGGCACCAGCAGCTTCTGCCCGTCGCGGAGCAGCCCGGCACCGGGCACCGCGGCGACCAACCAGCCCAGCAGGCTCGCCCCACCGGGCAGCACCCCCAACGCGGCACCGAACCACGAGGCGACCGCGAGCAGCCCGAGCCGACCGGCCACCGGCCCCGACCAGCGGCGCCACAGCACCGGCACGCCGCACCCGGCGACCGCCAGCACCAGCAGCGTCGCCAGTGGTATCAGCCATCCGCTCCGGGAGGCCGGGGTGGCCTGCCCGTTCCAGATACCGCCGGTGCCGGCGAGCGCCACCAGGGGGCCCGCCCAGTTCTCCGCTCGGGCGGCGAAGACCGCCACTCCGGCCGGGTCGGACCGGCCGGTCCCCACGCTCACGAACCCGGCCACCAACCACGGCGCGTTCAACAGCACAGTCGTACCCACCCCGGTCAGCGCCGTCCGGGCCGCCCCCGGGTACCGGCCGACCAGCAGCACGGTGACCACGACCAGGGCGAGCAACCCGCCGGTCGGGGTGATCGCGGACGCCGCCGCCGCCAGCAACAGCCGGCGCAGCGCACCCCGCTCGGCGCCACGCACCCCGATCGCGGCCCGCACCAGCCAGGGCAACGCGGCGTACGCGACAAGCAGCCCCCACTGCCCGATCAGCAACCGCTCGGCCAGGTACGGCGTCCACGCGTACCCGAGCGCGGCCACCACCCGCACCCCCACCCGCCCGGTCGGCACCAGCCGCGCGGCACCCAACGCGGCCAGGTAGAGGATCGCCACCAGCACCAACCGTTGCAGCAGCCATCCGGGGAACAACTGGTTGGCCAGCGCCACCACGGCGTCCTGCGGAACCGCCCGGGGCAGGGCCGTGGCCGGGGCGATCATCTCCCAGCTCAACGCCGACCTGGGCACGAAGACCATGTCGTAGCGCAGCACGTACCCGGGAAGGGCCAGCGGCGCGAGCACCACCGCCGTCACGGCGGCGGCCACCGCGTGCGGCACCAGCCGTTCCCGCATCCGTCGACCTCACCACTGCCGGTGCGCGGCGACCGACCGCGCTGGTGGCGGCCACTGTACGCGGCCGGCGGCGACCCTCCCCTGTCACCACCGAACCATCCGTTGACCTGATGGGATGGGCGACAGCTGGTGTGGCAGTCTTCCCGCCATGGCATCGAACCCTTCTCAACCTCCCCTTACGGTCGACCGGGCCGCGGGGTCGGACGCGGTGCGCTCGGTTCAGGTTGATCAGGGTTCGTCGACAGGCACGGACCGCACGGCGGCGCCGGATCGCGTCGGCGGCGGGCTGGGCGGTGACCGGATCCGGACGGCCGCGCTCACCATCGTCGCGCTCAGCGTGCTGTGGCGGGCCCAGGTGGCCTCCGGCGGCTTCCTGGCGGCCGACGACTACGTGATGATCACCCAGGCGGCGGAGTCGAACCTGACCGTCGAACACCTGCTCGCCCTCTACAACAACCACCTCATGCCCGGTGGTCGGCTGCTCACCTGGCTGGTCACCGAACACGTCGGCATGGCCTACTGGCCGTACGTGCTGCTGATGGCGATCGGCCAGGCGATCCTCGGCATCACCTTCTTCCGGCTGCTGCGTCGACTGCTGCAACCGTCCTGGCTGCTGCTCCTGCCGCTCGGCGCGCTGATGTTCAGCCCACTGACCCTGGAGGCCACCACCTGGTGGGCGGTCGGGGTCAACATGCTGCCCATGCAGATCGCCATGGTGCTCGCGGTGGGCGCGCAGGTCAGCTATGTGCAGACCCGACGCAGACGGCACCTGGTCACGCTGGCCCTCTCCGTACTGCTCGGTCTCGTCTTCTTCGAGAAGGCGATTCTGGTCGTGGCGCTGGTCTTCCTGCTCACCGCCGCCCTCTACGCCGAAGGCGGCTTCTTCCGCACCATCTGGACCACGATCCGCCGCTGGTGGCCGTCCTGGTTGCTGCTGACCGTCCTGTCGCTCGGCTTCCTCGCCGCCTACCTGGGCAACTCGGAGTCCTCCCTGCGACAGCCGGCGTCGGCCGGTGAGGTGTTCTCCTTCCTCACCCAGATGCTCGGGTCCACCGTGGTGCCGGGCCTGGTGGGCGGGCCATGGCAGTGGCTGGGCGCAGGCGACGGCGCCCCCGTCGCGGCACCACCGGAACTCGGCACCTGGGTGGCCTGGACGATCTTCGTAGCCCTGGTCGTGGCGACCGTACGCCGTCGCCGCCGCGCCGGACGCGCCTGGCTGCTGCTCGGGTCGTACCTGGTGCTGGTGGCCGCGATGCTTGCCGCGACCCGGCTCGGTTCGACCTTCAGTGGGGTCGCTGGCGGCGTTCCCCGTTACGTAAGTGACGTCGTCGTGGTGGCCGCCATCTGCCTCGGTGTCGCCGTGGTCGGGCTGGCCCGGCCGTCCCGGGTCCCCGGCGCGACCGAGCCACCCACCGTCGACACGCCGCGAGCGGCACCCGTGGCCCTCCCGGAACCGAGAGACGGCCAGGCCCCGGTCAGCAGCATCCCGCAGGCGGTGGCCGCGCCGAGCGCCACAGCGCCCCAGGCCGGCCCGACCGCACCATCGGAAGGCCCGACCGCACCGTCGACCGGCGCGACCGCACCGGTGCTGGCCGAGTCGGTCCGGACCGGGCCGACTCGGCCGGTGGTGGCCCGGCTCGGCGTCATCCACGCCGAAGCCCCAGTCGACCCCGAGCCGGACCCGGCTTCGACGACCGCGCCGGATGTGACCCCGCCGACGGCGTCGGTCGCCGACTCCGGGCCGGACGCCGAGGCCGTCCGCACCCCTGACCCGGTCGTCGAGCCGCACCCCGGCAGCCCTCCGGATGCCGGTGACGCCTCGACCGTCGGCCCACCGCCACGCGACGCCGACAATCGGCCGACCGGGCCGGACCGGCGACCGCCGGCCGCCACCCCTTCCGACCCGCTCGGGCCTCCTCCTCCCGGGCTGCTCGGGCCACTGCCCGAGCGCTACCGGGAGGCGGTGAACGTGATGCTCGCCCTGCTGCTCGTCGCCGTCTGCCTGGGCACGGTGTGGACCACGTCCCGGTACAGCGACGAGTGGGCAGTCAAGTCGAGCCGGTCGTACATCGACACCGTTCGGATCGAGATGGCCAGCGCGCCGCCCGACACGGTGTTCTTCGACGCTCCGGTCCCAGGCAACGTGGTGCCGGATCTGTCCTGGCCGTACAACCTGCAGTCCCGCTTCTTCCGCGCCTTCGGCGCCCGCCCCACGTACGTGGACGAGGCCGACCACGTCTCGGTGCTGGACTCCCTCGGCCGGATCCAGGTGGCCACGATCGTCGGCAGCACGATCCAGCCGGGACCGCAGGAAGGCTGCGGCTACCTGGTCGCCAGCGGGCAGACGGTACGGATGCCGCTCAACGAGCCCCGGGACAACTGGCACTGGGTGGCTCGCATCGGCTACCTCAGCTCGGCGGACGGCACGGCCACCCTGCGGTTCGGCACCGGCACCGCCGAGTTCCCCGTCAAGAAGGGCCTCAACCAGCGCTTCTTCCGCATCGTCGGCGGCGGGGACGCGGTCGAACTGACGGTGGCCGGAAGCGACGTGTCGCTCTGCACCAACGAGATCGCGATCGGCAACCCGGCGCCCAAGCCCGAGTAGACCCGAGCCGGTCGGCGGCGGGGCGAGCCGCGTCCCGCCGCCCGCCAATCACCCGGGCCCGAACAGCCCGGTCACCCGGGCCCGAACAGCCCGGTCACCCGGGCCCGAACAGCCCGGTCACCCGGGCCCGAACAGCCCGGTCACTCGGGCCGGAACAGCACCGAGTTGACGTACCGGGGGTGGGGCCACACGACCCGGCGGGCGAAGCCCTGACCCACCCGGGCGATCGCCGCACGTTGATGCCCACCGAGGTCGAAGTCGGCCAACGGCACCCACGTCCGATCCGGCAGCACGTACCCGCGATAGCCCCAGCCGGTCAGCAGGTCCAGCAGCGGCTCCACCGGCTGGATCCGCTCCTCGACCTCGATCAGCAGCACCGGCCGGTCCCGCCGCACGGTCCGCTCCGCACCACGCAGGGCCGGCAGCTCGTGACCCTCGATGTCGAGCTTGATGAAACGCACATCGGTCAGGTCGAGCGAGTCCAGCGTGATCCGGCGGACGGAGACCGCAGGCCCCTGCGCCGCGTCCTCCAGGGAGGAGGTGCCGACGATCGCCCCACCCTCCGGCAGGTAGAGGGTGGCCGTGCCCTCGTGGTCGGAGACGGCCGCCTCGACCACCTCGACCTGCGGGAAGGCCGCTCGGAGCTGCCCGGCCAGCGCCGTGGTCGGCTCCACCGCAACCACCCGGTCGGCCCGGCGGAGCAGTCGCGCCGTCCACGGCCCGTACCAGGCGCCCACGTCGACAGCGGTGCCGCCGGCCGGAACGAAATCGGTGAGCCGGGCCAGTTCCGGCTCCACCCGTGGGTACGCGCGGCGGATCGCTCCCGCCAGCAGTCGGGCGGGCAGCAGCGCCGCCAGTCCGGAGGTCGCGGCGGGGGCCAGCTTCGTCGACGCCATGGGGCAGCACACTAGACGTTTCCGGGCCCGCTGGGCAGGGGCCACCGGTGCGGGGCTGTCGGGACTGTCGAGCTGCCGGTACCGTCTTCCGGTCGGGTCGCTGTCCCGACCGGATCGCGGCCCGAAGACGCCGGGTCGTCCGCACGGACGACCGACACGACGCGGAGTGGCATGGCCCAGACCACGAGCAGGGACGACGCGCGGGTGCGGCTCGGCGCGGCAGGCGCCGCGGTCACCGTCGCCACCGTGGTGACGAACGCACTGGCGTACGTCGTCCCGATGCTCGGTGCACGCCGGCTCAGCGCCGCCGAGCTGGGCGCGCTGGCGACGGTGCTCGCGTTGGCCGCGATCGCGGCGGTACCCGGCTTCGGTCTGCAGATCGCGGTGGCCGCCCACCGGGCCCGGAGTGGCACCTCTGGCACCGCCCGCCTCGGGTTGCGGACCGCAGCCGTCACGGCCGGGGTCACCCTCGCGGCGGCGCCCGCGCTGACTGTCGCCCTGCGGCTGCCACTGGCGCTGACGCTGCTGCTCGCGGCGACCACGTTCGCCACCGTGCTCAGCGGCCGGTGGCTCGGCGAGCTCCAGGGGGACCAGCGGTTCCTGCGCCTCGCCGCGGCGATGATCGTGGTCGCCGTGGGCCGCTACGGCGGGCTGGTCGTCGGGCTGCTGCTCGGCCAGCGACCGGAGCTGTGCCTGCTGCTGGCCACCGTGACCGGCCTGCTCGCCCTACCGCTGCTGGCCCGTCTCGCCAGCCCACCGGCGTACCTCCGACCCACCGACCCGGCCAGGTCCCAGCCGCCCGCCGTCGAACCGGTCGAGGCGTCCGCTGGCCCGATCAGCGGTACCGCACTGGGGGCGAGGCAGGTGATGACAGCGTGCGGGGCGACGCTGGCGATGCTCACCATCTCGTACGCCGACCTGATCCTCGCCCGCCAACTCCTACCGGCCGCCGCTTCCGGGGCCTACGCCGTCGGCGCGGTGCTCACCAAGGGTGCGCTCTGGGCTCCTCAGGTCGTCACGCTGCTGGTGCTGCCCCGGTTGGCCCAGGGCGACAGGCGTGCCCGACTGGTGGCGCTGGCGCTGATCCTGGCCTGCGGGGCGGTCCTGGTGGTCAGCTCGGCGATCGGCGGCGAGCTGGCCTTCCGGCTCGTCGGCGGCGCCGATTATCTGCACCTGGCCGGGACGGCTCCGATGTTCGCGGCTGTCGGCGCGCTCTACGCAGTGGTGTTCATGCTGGTGAACGACCGGGTGGCGACCGGCGCCCGCTGGCCAGCCGCCCCGCTGTGGTTGGCGACGGCCGGGTTGGCGGCCGGAGCCACATTGCTCGCACCACGCACGGTGACCGGAGTGCTTGTCTGCTCGTTGACCGCCGCCGCCCTGGCTGCCGTGGTGATGGCCTGGCTGGTGTTCGGTCGCCACGACGCTGACACGCGGAGCACCCGGCCGTCACCAGGAGTGACAATTCCGGAGGCGTGACACGCCGAACGGACGCAACCGGCGATCCGGACCGGCTCGGGCTCCCCGTCGGGGGTCTGGTTGGCTACCGTTGTTCTCTCCCGGAGTGGGGATCCCCGGTTCCGCATGCGGTATGTCGCTAAGAGGTAGTTGTGACGCTGTACGGCGAAGAACGTCCACCGCCGGCCGATGAACGGCCCACGGTGCAGGTGACGGCGGTCAGTTGGCCGATCGAGGAGCCGGTGCGTCCGGCCCCCGCCCCGCCGGACGGTGGCCGATCCCGGTCCCGCCGGTTCCGACTGCTGCTCGCTTCCGGCGTGGCCACCGCGGTACTCGGTTCGGTAGGTGCGGTAACGGTCTGGGCGTACGCGGGTGATGTGCCCCGCGGCACCAGCGTGCTCGGCACCGAGCTCGGCGGACGCAGCCGGACGGACGCGGCGCGGGAACTGCGGCAGCATCTGGACCGGCGCGCGGCCGAACTTCAGGCCCCCATCCAGGTACGCGTCGGCGAGCGGACAGCAGAGATCAATCCCGCCGAGGTCGGGCTAACCGTCGACGTGGACGCCACCGTGGCAGCCGCTGCGGCAACAAACGCCCACGCCGTGGACCGCCTGGTCGGCTCGCGGGAGGTCGAGCCGGTGGTCTCGGTCGACGTGCCGAAGTTGGAGGCCGCGCTGACGAAGCTCGTGGGCGACCAGGGCCGGAAGATGACCATGCCGGCGATCACCTTCTCCGGCACCAAGCCGAAGGTGCGCTACCCGAAGCCCGCCCTCACCATCGACCCGGAGCACTCCGCCGAGGCCGTCAAGCAGGGTTGGTTGAGCGGGCAACCGGTGACCGTCCCGCTGGTGGAGAACCACCCGGCCACCACGGCCGAGGAAGTCGACAGGTTGGTCGCCGAGCTGGCCGAACCGGCCGTGGCGGCACCCGTCAAACTGACCACCGAGCGCGGTTCGGTCACCATTCCGCCGACCGCCATCGCGAAGGGCCTCCGTTTCAAGGCCGACAAGTCCGGAAAGCTCACGCCCAGCGTGGACGTCAAGAAGCTGCGCTCCGCTCTCGGAGACAAGCTCGCCACGGTTGAGGTGGCGCCGAAGGACGCGACGATGACCATCTCCGGCGGTAAGCCGAAGGTGGTCGACGGGCGGGCCGGCAAGCAGGTCGACACCAGCAACCTCGGTACCGACCTGCTCACCGTCCTGCCACGCGGCGAGGACCGGACGATCTCCGCCGAGCTGAAGCCGGTCGAGCCGAAGCTCACCGCGGCGAAGCTCCGTGACCTGGGTATCAAGGAAAAGGTCTCCTCCTTCACCACCAACTTCACCGGCGGGCTCTCCTCGCCACGCAGCCAGAACATCGTGACCATCGCCAACGACGTGAAGGGGACAGTGGTCCTGCCCGGCGAGACGTTCTCGCTCAACGGTCACACCGGCGAACGCGGCTACGCACAGGGCTACCGTGACGCGCCGGTGATTCTCGACGGCAAGCTGGTGCCGGGGGTCGGCGGTGGCACCTCGCAGTTCACCACGACCCTCTTCAACGCCTCGTACTACGCCGGCCTGGAGGACGTCGAGCACAAGCCGCACTCGTACTACTTCAGCCGGTACCCGGCGGTCATCGAGTCGACCATCTTCTGGCCGAACCTCGACTTCAAGTTCCGCAACAACACCGACTACGGCGTCCTGATCGACACCTCCTACACCGGCAGTTCGGTGACGGTGTCGATGTGGAGCACGAAGATCTGGGACAGCGTGAAGACCGAGTACGGTCCCCGGCGGAACATCACCTCACCGAAGACCGTCTACCTCGAACCCGGGCCGACCTGCATTCCGGCAAACGGCAGTCAGGGCTTCACCCAGGACGCGTTCCGGGTCATCAAGAAGGACGGCAAGGTCGTCAAGCGGGAGAAGTTCAGCTGGACCTACAGCGCGGAGCCACGCTTCATCTGCGCCAAGAAACCCGCCTGACGCCCGCCGGGCACCACCTCCGTCACGGCCCCGCCAGCCTCACGCCGGCGGGGCCGTTTCCTCAGGTACCCCCGCAGCCCGCTGCGCTGTTGCCCGCTTCCCTGGTCCCGGGGTCCTACCTGCCTGCTGCCGCGACATCCACGCCCTGAGACACAACCAGAAGGCCCGCACCGAACCCGTTCCCTCGGCGCCCTCACAGATCCCAGGCATGGCGCAGGCCCCAAGCCGTGGGGCGGGTCCCGGACCGTGGTGCGGGCCGTGGCGGGTCCCGGGATGCCGCATCTCAGGTGATCCCGCGCCCAGGCGACCGCGACAAACCGAAAGTCGGGGCTGTTCACCGTTACAGAGACCAGCGTGCCCCGATTCGGGGGCATCATCGAGTGGACGCTGCCGTGTCTCCAGGGGCCGGGGCGGTCCGGTGCGTGGAAACGATTTCAGGGCCGCCCGGTGGCCCTGAAATGCGTTTAGGGCCACCCCTTTGCGGGGTGGCCCTAAACGGAAGAATGTCCGGCGGTGTCCTACTCTCCCACACCCTCCCGGGTGCAGTACCATCGGCGCTGGAGGGCTTAGCTTCCGGGTTCGGAATGAGACCGGGCGTTTCCCCTCCGCCATGACCGCCGTAACCTTATCAACATGTCAAACAACACCAACACCAAACCACCATGTGTCGGGTGTGTTGTTTGTTTGTTGTGAGTTACACAGTGGACGCGAGCGACAATCTTTGTAGTCAAGTCCTCGGCCTATTAGTACCGGTCAACTGAACCCGTTACCGGGCTTACATTTCCGGCCTATCAACCCAGTCGTCTAGCTGGGGGCCTTACCCACCCGAAAGTGGTGGGATACCTCATCTTGAAGCAGGCTTCCCGCTTAGATGCTTTCAGCGGTTATCCCTTCCGAACGTAGCTAACCAGCCGTGCCCCTGGCGGGACAACTGGCACACCAGAGGTTCGTCCGTCCCGGTCCTCTCGTACTAGGGACAGCCCTTCTCAAGTATCCTACGCGCACGGCGGATAGGGACCGAACTGTCTCACGACGTTCTAAACCCAGCTCGCGTACCGCTTTAATGGGCGAACAGCCCAACCCTTGGGACCTGCTACAGCCCCAGGATGCGACGAGCCGACATCGAGGTGCCAAACCATCCCGTCGATATGGACTCTTGGGGAAGATCAGCCTGTTATCCCCGGGGTACCTTTTATCCGTTGAGCGACACCGCTTCCACACGCAAGTGCCGGATCACTAGTCCCGACTTTCGTCCCTGCTCGACCCGTCAGTCTCACAGTCAAGCTCCCTTGTGTACTTGCACTCAACACCTGATTGCCAACCAGGCTGAGGGAACCTTTGGGCGCCTCCGTTACCCTTTAGGAGGCAACCGCCCCAGTTAAACTACCCACCAGACACTGTCCCTGAACCGGATAACGGTCCGAAGTTAGATACCCGAATCAACCAGAGTGGTATTTCAAGATTGCCTCCACCCATACTGGCGTATGGACTTCACCGGCTCCCACCTATCCTACACAAGCCGAATCAAATACCAATGTCAAGCTATAGTAAAGGTCCCGGGGTCTTTCCGTCCTGCCGCGCGTAACGAGCATCTTTACTCGTACTGCAATTTCGCCGGGCCTGTGGTTGAGACAGTGGGGAAGTCGTTACGCCATTCGTGCAGGTCGGAACTTACCCGACAAGGAATTTCGCTACCTTAGGATGGTTATAGTTACCACCGCCGTTTACTGGCGCTTAAGTTCTCCGCTTCGCCCCGAAGAGCTAACAGGTCCCCTTAACGTTCCAGCACCGGGCAGGCGTCAGTCCATATACATCGAATTACTTCTTCGCATGGACCTGTGTTTTTAGTAAACAGTCGCTTCCCCCTGCTCTCTGCGGCCATACAACGCTCCACCCGCGCGGGGCTTCACGTCTCCGGCCCCCCTTCTCCCTAAGTTACGGGGGCAATTTGCCGAGTTCCTTAACCACAGTTCGCCCGATCGCCTCGGTATTCTCTACCTGACCACCTGTGTCGGTTTGGGGTACGGGCCGCTCAGAACTCGCTAGAGGCTTTTCTCGGCAGCATAGGATCACTGACTTCACCTGAATCGGCTCGGCATCACGTCTCAGCCCTGTGCACCACGGATTTGCCTATGGCGCGGCCTACACGCTTACCCCGG
>NZ_PEFR01000001.1:2400000-5102500 GCF_002754655.1 Verrucosispora sp. CNZ293 | reverse complement strand
CCCAGCGAACGCCTTCACCACCGACCGGGGCCGGCAGCTGCACCAGCGCGAGCCCGGTCGGTTCCGTCGCGACCGGCTCACCGCCGTCCGCGACGCGTACGCCGGGATGCTCGCGCGGCTCGGCTGAGGCGCTCACCCGTCGGCTACCTCGGCTCATCCTCGTAGTTGCGAGGGTCGGTGAAGGTTCCCGGCGGCATCATCTGCGCCGGAGGCAGGTCGCCCAGTTCCACAGGGGTCAACCGGCCGACGAGGTATCCCATCGATCGTGCCACGCCCTGGAGCTTTCGTTCCCGGGCAGCCGAGGCGGGGACGCCGGGAGGCCCCACCAGATCCATCTCGTGCACGAAGTAGACGCTCCCGTCACTGGACTGCGTCGATATGACCAGGAGTCCGCCGGACGGGTTGGCGATCACCAGCCAGCTCGGCGACAGCCAGGGATCCCGGTGTACCCGCTGCGCGTGCACCAGGTCGAACGGCGGGTACTCCGGATGTACCCCGAACAGGGGTCGCTCCGGCAACAGACTGAACGGCACGCCGGGGATGTGATGCTCCACCTCCGGCTGCGCTCCGTTGTTCCGGCGCAGCCAGTCGCGGTAGCTCGGCGGCAGCCGGACCCCGAGCGCAGCTTCCAGCGCCCGGAGCTGTCCCTCATCCAGTTGTCCGTACGGTCGCAGCCGGGCCGGCTTCCACAGCCGCCCGCTCGGCGGCTCCAGCACCTCGTCCTCGTCCACCCGACGGACGGTGACCTTCCACTCGTCCGCACTGGCCATGTCGAGATCCGCGAAGCGCCAGGTCTCCTCGCCCACCGGGAAGGTCTCACCCAGGCTTACCTCATGGTGCGAGGAGTCCTCGCTCCAGTGGGCCATCGTGATGATCTCGGCCCGCACCGGCGGCCCTGCGTCGACCCAGCGCACCGCGACGCGGGCCGACCCGACGTCCATCGTCGCGTTGTTCTGGACGGTGGCAAAATGAGTAAACGAGCGCACCAGCTCTCCCGGCTCCTTCAGGGACGATCAGGCGTCAGGCATGTCATACGGCGCCGGCCACGCGCGCTTGCTCAAAGCTGCCCGTTCTCGTAGTTGCGAGGGTCCGTGAACGTCCCGGGCGGGTGGATCTCCACGGGGGGAAGGTGGTCCAGTTCCATCGGGGTCAACCGGCCGATGAACTCGTACATCGACCACGCCACCGCCCGCAGCTTCCGCTCTCGGGCGGCTGCGGCGGCCGGGTCAGGTGGTCCGACCAGGTCGAGCTCACTCACGAAATAGACGCTCTCGTTGCCCAACTCCGCCGAGACAACCAGCAGGCCACTGGCCGTACTCGCGATAACCAGCCAGGCTCGCGACAGCCAGGGGTCGCGGTGTCGACGCTGGGCGTGCACCAGGTCGAACGGGGGGTACTCGGGGTGGACGCCGAACAGCGGACCCGTCGGAAACAGGACGATCGGCATCCCCGGGATGTGGTGCATCACCTCGGGTTGCGCACCATTGTTGCGGCTGAGCCAGTCGCGGTAGCCGCGCGGCAGCTGGGCCCCCAGCGCGACCTCCAAGGACTGGAGCTGGGTCTCGTCGAGCTGGCCGTAGGGGCGTAGCCGAGCCCGCTTCCACAGCCGCCCGGTCGGCGGCTCCATCACCTCGCCCTCGTCCACCCGACGGACGGTGACCTTCCAGTCGTGGGCGCTGGACATGTCGAGGTCAGCGAAGCGCCACACTTCCTCGCCCACCGGGAAGGTCTCACCGAGCGTAACCTCGTAGGCGAAGCTCTCGTCGCGCTGGAATGGCATGACGATGATTTCGGCACGCACCGGCGGCCCGACATCGACCCAGCGCACCCCAAAGCGGGCCGGCCCGACAGGCGTCGTCGTGTTGTTGCGGACGGCGGCCACATGAGTAAACGAGCGCACCAGCTCTCTCCCGGTTCCCTCAGGCACGATCAGGTGTCCAACATGTCGTACAACGTCGGCTCGGCGGGAAGCACCAAGCCGAGCACGTCGCGGGCGATTCGTTCGGCCTCCGCACGGTCGACAGGTGCCGGCGTCGCCTGCCCCGGCACCACGCCGCCGACCGTCCAGTGCAGCGAGCGTTCCGGGCCGCCGACCTCGTACACCATCAGGCCAGCCACGCTACCGTCCCCGGCGAGCAACGCAAAGTAGTTGATCACGTACCTTTCGTCATCGAGGCGGGTGCGACCAAGGGTGCGCGGTGGCGAGGTGGGCTTAGCCAGCGGGCCGGCCTGATCGATCAGCGGAGAGTGGGGGCTGGGAACGGCCAGCGGGCGTTCGACGATCTGCTCGGCGGACGATCGGGGCGACGGCATGAGTGGCTGGACGTTCGCTACGGGGCCGCCGTACGCCGAAGGCTGCGGCGGAGCGGCAGTCGGTGACTGCTCCAGGTGCGCGCACCAAGGCACCATCAGGTCCAGCATTGCCCGCACCGACATTGGCGACGGATGCTCCTTGTTCCAGGGGTTACGTAGCTGCACCTGGCCGTCCCGCACCGCGAGAATCTCGTAGACGTGCTCATCCTCAAGCCCATAGGGCAAGGTGGTCCGCCCGGGGTACCTATCCAACGACCACGTCGCGATGGTGATCGGGCTGCCGGCGGCGAGCAGGGCCGTCAGGTGTCGCTCGACCGCCGCCTCCCGTCCCGGCGCGGCATCGAGGAGCGTCTGCCGGGCCGGCAGGCCGGTGAGTTGGGTGAGCAGCTCGGCCTGCATCAGGGTGGTGCTGCCGACGTTCAGCCGCGCGTACCCCATGGGGGCGGCACGGTGCGGGTCGTCCTTGCTCTCCCACCCGCGCCACTCGCGCTGCCACTGCTCGTGCCGCTCCCTGGTCCAGGTTCGGTCGACCGCAGCGAGCGCCTTCTCCAGCACCGCCGCCCACCCGACGCCGACCTCCGACTGGTCGGCATACGCGGCCCACGAACTGCCGGCGTGCACCGGGACGTCAGGGCGCACGTTGATCCGGATGCGCCGCCCGGTCGCCGCCGCACCGTTGCCACGCAACGCAGTTTCGTGCAGTAGGACGTCCACCGTGCCGTCCGGTCTCGGCTGGAACAGCTGGGGAATGCTCTGCGGTCGATGCCCGGCGAGCGCCGCCATCGTGGCCAACATCCCGCAGTCACCCAATATGCCCTGCTGCACCTGCGTCCGTCCCGGCGGGCCGTCGAAGAGCGGTGCCGGCTGGCCCGTTGCCGGGAACAGCGAGCGACCGTACTCGATCGGATACTCGGAATCTGGGTCCGGCAGCGTCACCCGGTCGGCGGCCACGACTACCTCGCCGGGGGTAACCGTCGGGAGGACCTCGACCTCGGCGTCCGGCTCGGACGGCATCATCGCCCGCAGCGCCTCGGTCAGCGCCGTCGGCACCAGCCCCATCCGCCGCGCGTCCGACTGGTAGTGGAAGCTGTGCGTGGCGAGCACCGCCATGGCGGCGGGATTCGACCCGTACTCGACGTTGAAGGCCGCATAGGTCCGCGATCGGTCCTCGGTCAGCAACGCGTGCCGGCCAGCGGGGGTGGTCAGGTCGTACGCGGGTACGGACCTCTCCAGGTCGAACTCAGGGGCGCCTTCGAGGGTGTACGGACGCAGGTCGAAGCGGCCGGTCAGGTCGACGTAGATGCCCTCGGCGGCGATCCGGTCGGCCAGTTGTGGGTCGAGTCTGCGGACCTGGTCCAGCAGGCTCGGCGGCAGGCCGATGAGCTGCCCGGCGAGGGCGGGCATTCGGGGCAGGGAGGACTGGCTCTGCTCCCCGTGCACGGCCAGCTCGCGCAGCTTCGCGGCCAGCTCGGCTGCGGGCGGTGGTTGGAAGTCGGGAGCGAGCCGGCCTCGGTAGTCGATGGCACGGAACCGCTCGACCATCGTCTGGTTGGGGTTGAATGCCAGGGCGCCGGCAACCGCCTCCGGTGTGATCACCGGCAGACTCAGCTGCATCACGTGGGTCCACACGTCGGCAGGCAGGACGGCGAGGCGGGCGGCAGCGTCGGGCGTACCCCAGCGGAGGCCCAGCCGGTCGACAAGGATGTCGATCTCGGCTCGCAGGGCGAGCCGGGCGGTGGGGTCGGCCTGTGCGTACCAGGCGGCCATCAGGCGCAGCTCGGCTATCCGACCCCGGTCCCGGACCGACAGGCCGCCCGGGTCGATCGGTACCTCGGTGGCGCCCTGGTCGAAGAGCCCGGACTGAGCCTCACCGGTCTCGTGCCGGGCCAGGAGTTCGGCGGCCTCGTGTGCCACGGCACGGTCGACCGCAGCGTCCGAGGCACGGTCGGAGACGGTGAGGGTGAAGGTGCCGTCCAGGTTGCGGATGGTCTGGGCCACCACGCCGCTGGCGAGCGCGGCGGCAGTGACCCGGACGCGCAGTGGCTCCAGGCCGGGCGCGCGTACCTCGAACACGTCGGGGCCGACCGCCACGACCTGGTCCGCGCCGACCGGCTCCGCCAGGGTGGGCAGCACCGTCCGGGCCCGGTCCATCACGGCCGGGGCGTCGGCGGCAGGGCGGCCCTGGCCGTGAAACTCCGAGCCGGGCAAGGCAGCAACTGTGCTGCGGGCCGGCTCGACGTGGGCGTACCAGGGGCTCATCAGGTCGAGGAAGGCGCGCAGTGGCATCGGCGCCGGGTGGCGGGAGTTCCACGGGTTGCGTAGCTGCACCTCGCCGTTCGCCACCGACACGATCTCGTACGCGTGCCCCGCGACCAGTCCGTACGGTGGCTTGCCGCCCGGCTGGGCAGCGTACGCGTCGGCCGGCCGGCTGCCGGTGATCAAAGGGCTGCCGGCGGCCAACAGGGCTGCCAGTCGCGCTTCGGCGTCGGCCTCCCGGCCCGGGGTCGGGTTGAGTTCGCTTACGCCGGTCGGTAGGCCGGTGAGCTGGCTGAGCAGCTCCGCCTGGGCCAGGCGGCTGCTGCCGTTGTCGAGCCGGGCGTAGCCGAGCGGGGCGGCCTGCGTGGCGTCCACGCCCGGCCGGGCCGTCCACTGCTGCTGCCACTGGTCGTGGCGCTGCTGGGTCCAGGTGCGGTCGATCGCCGCGATCGCCTTCTCCAGCAGCGACGCCCAGGACGCCCCGACGGTGGACTGGTCGGCGTACGCGCTGTGGCCGTTCGAGTTCGGGTGCAACGGCACGTCAGGGAAGACCGTCACCCGCAGCTGCCGACCGGTCGGCGTGATCACGCGATCTGGTCCGCTGGTCTCGTGCAGCACCACGTCGACCGAGCCGTCCGGGTTCGGGTGGAACATCTGCGCGATGGTGTCCGGCAGTTGACCGGCGACCGAGCCGATCACGGCGACCATTCCGCAGTCACCGAGTGCGCCCTGTTGGACGTCTTCCCGCTTCGGTGGCCCGTCGAACAGTGGTGGCGGTTGCCCGGTACGGGCGTCCAACGCCGGCCCGTAGACCGGACCCGGTTGGTTCGTCGACTCCGGTGGCAGGCTCACCCGGTCGGCCGCAACCCGGACCTCTCCGGACGGCTGCTGCGTCGCGGAGTTCTCCACGATCCCGGCGGTGGTGGTCGGTGCCGGGGTGATGCTGCGCAGTGCCTCGGTCAGGACGTCCGGCACCAGCCCCATCCACCTGGCGGTGCCCTGGTAGTGGAAGTCGTGTCCGGCGAGCAGCGCCGCCGCCTGGTCACCACGGAGTCCGCGCAGCGCGGCCCGGGCCCGCTGCCGGTCCTCGTGCAGTTGGGCGCGCCGCCCGGCTTCGGTGGTCAGGTCGAACGCCGGGCGTGCGGCGCCGAGGTCGACGGCGGGCACGCTCGGCACCATGTACGGGCGCAGGTCGTAGCGGCCGGTGAGGTCTACGTAGATGCCCTCGGTGGCGAGCCGGTCGGCGAGTTGCGGATCCACCGCGCGGATCCGGCCGAGCTGTGCCTGTGGGATGCCGACGATCTGCCCGGCGAACGCCGACATCCGTGGCATGCCGGATTGTGCGTGTTCGGCCTCGGTCGCCAGTTCCCGAAGCCGGGCATCCAGGTCAGCCTGGGGCGGCACCTGGAAGTCCGGCGCCAGCCGGGCCCGGTAGTCGAACATCCGGATTCGCTCGACATCGGTGAGGGTGGCGGCACCCGCCAGCACCCTGGAGACCGCGTCGGGCGTGATCGACGGCACGCTGAGCTGCATCAGGTGCGCCAGCACGTCACGTGGGATGAGTGCCCACCGCGACCGGACGTCCGGGTCACCGACACGTAGGCCGAGGTGGCCGGCGAGGGCGTCGATCTCGGCGCGCACGGCCGGTCGGGCGGCCGGGTCGGCGGCGGCGTACGTGGCGGCGAGCAGCCGGATCTCCGCCATCCGCCCCTGGTCGTGTGCGGTAAGTCCAGCCGGATCGATCGGGCCCTGCACGTTGCCCGGATCCAGCGGGCCGACAAGCGCCCGACCGGACTCGTGCAGCGCCGTCAGCTCGGCCACCTCGTGCGCGAGCGCCCGGGCCACCACCGGGTCGGCGGCCCGGTCGGACACGGTGACGGTGAAGGCGCCGTCCGGGTCGCGGTGCGACCGGGCCACCAGGCCGTCGCTCAACGGGCCACTTGTCAGCCGTACGGTCAACGGGTGTTGCCCGGCGGCACGGATCTCGAAGAGATCCGGTCCGACCGCTACCACCGCGTCCACCTGGGCGTACTGCGCCACCTGTGGCAACGCGGACCGGGCAAGATCCAGCACCGCCGTCGGGTCGGCCACCGGTCTGCCCAGACCGTGGAAGGTGGAGCCCGGAACGGCACCGGCAGTTATCGAGTCAGCCGTCGATACGCTGGCGTCATGGCCACGCCCGCCCACCTCTACGCCGCTATCCTCGCCGACCCCGACGACCTCGACCTGCGGCGACGCTACGCCGACGCCATCGCGGCCACCGACCCCGAGCGCGCCGAGCTGATCCGTCTCTACCTGGCCAAGGCTTACGGCACGCGGGAATCGATGTTCCTGCACCGGCGCATCCGCCCCCGGCTCGCCGAGCCGGTCACCCACCTGCTCAAGGCGTGGCAGTTGCGCAACGGCCTGGTCGAGTCGGTCACCATGGCCGCCCGCACCTTCGTCGACCACGGCGAGGAGGTCTGGGCGAGCCATCCCGTCCGCCACCTGGTCCTGGTCGAGGCCGCCGGACTCATGACGGAGGTCGCCCAGGTCGCCTGCCTCAACCGCCTGGTCGCCCTCGACCTGCGGGGAAACCCGATCGGCGACGAAGGGCTCACCGCGCTCGTCGACTCCCCGCACCTGGGCCGGCTGCGCTGGCTGGGCCTGGCCCGCTGCGGCATCGGCCCGGCCGGAGCCGAGGCCCTTGCCGCCACCCACAACCTGCCCGCGCTGCGTTACGTCGACATGCGACGCAACCTCGTTGAGGTCACCGCTCAAGGCTACGGGGAGCACATCGACGGATCGCCCGTCTGGGTCGAGATGCCCCCGCTGGGGCAGGAACTGATCGAGCGGTACGGCCCGCTGCCGTGGCTCGACATCCAGTGGGGCTGGGCGCTGCTCGGCGTCGTCCCCTGGGACCAGGTCTGACGGCGAGTCCAACGGTGCAGAGCTGCCGTCCTCGGGCGACGGGGTGGGCGAGACGCCGCGGTTGGCCTCGGCGATCCGTTGGGCATGGAAGCGGATGCTCGGTGGAATGCCCCGCGAGTCGTCCGGTAGTGCTACGGCCTGAAGCCTGACCGCCTCCCCCACGCTTTCGTCGACCTCGGCCAGGAGAGCGCCGGCCACAGCGGCACCGCCGAGGACTCTGAGATGGCCATTGCCGTCTCGCAGGCCCAGCACGTCGGGAACGGGATTGTCCACATCGAGGGAAGGACCCTCAAGCGCTGCCAGCTCCACCTCGGACAACAGAGTGTGCACGCCGCCGGGAAGTCGGGGCTCCTGCCCGATCGAGAGCACCACCCGGTCGTAGACCTGCTCGGTGCCGTCGCTGAACCTGACGACGAACGCTCCGTCGACGGTGTGCCGGATACCGACGACGCTGCGCAGCGACATGTCCGACACGCGGGCCCGGGCCGCCTCTGAGTACGCACCGAGGCCGGGCAGGTTGTTGCGTCGGTTGTCGCCGCCGCTGAAGCTGAGGTCCAGTTGCGCTCGGGCGTCCGCCACGGGATCACCCGTCACCCGATCGGCCGGTAGCGGCCTGGCCTGGGCCGACCAGTCGATACGCCCCGCCGTGGAGGCCGCAGCCTGCTCGATGTCCCACGCGCCGGACGGCCCCGCGCCGTAGACCAGCACCCGGTCGCCCGGCTGGTAGGTGTCGGCCAGGTTCTGCCCACCGAAGTCGACAGCCGGTGCGGCCGGGCGGGGGTCGGTGAACGAGCCATCCGGGGCGAGGCCGAGCCGGGCGGCGACCTCCTCGGGCAGCGTCCGTGGATCGACCGGAACGCCTGCCCGATCCTGGACCTGCCCGGTCAGGATGTCGACGGCGTGGCCGGAGGCCGGGTCGACGACCAGCGGATCCGTCGGCCGACCACCCAGATCGGTGAGTAGCGGCAGGTCCGAGGCACCCGTACCGGTGCCACCGAGGACGGCCCGTACGGTCGGGGGGAGTCCGTCCGGGTCGACGACCGCACCGGCGGGGTCGTGGAACACCGGCGTCTCCCCGGACCGGTCCACGCGGTAGCCGGTGGTCGGATCGACGTACTGACCGTCGGTGTTGGTCGGTGCGCTCGGCACTCGGGAGGGACCGGGACCTGTCGCGATGTCGAGCGACGCGGTGAAGACCTCCCGCCCGCCGATGGTCACCCGGAAGTTCGCGCCGGCGGGCCAGCCGGTGCCGTCAGCTGGGCGGGGCGTGACCGAGGTGGCCAGCCCCTGGTAGGTGGGCATGCCGCTGAGCGCCCGGGCCGCGCCCACCGCGTCGGCGAATACGTCGGAGGGGGTGAACTGGGTGCCCGCTTCGGCGAGGTCGGACGGTTGGAACGGCAGCCCGGGAAGTTCCAGCTCCGAGGGGACCTGCCCCATCAGCAGCGTCTGTCGCTCCGCCCACGGATCGTGCCCCTGCGAGACGCAGAGCACCGGCGGGAGGCCGGTGCCGGGGTCGGCGGGGGCTCCCAAGGTGACGAAGTCGGCGACGGCGGCCCACCCTCCGCCGATCACCAGCCGACCGAAGACGTGATCGGGTGCCGCGTCCAGCGCGGCGTCCACCCTGGCGGTAAGCGCGAGGTCGGCCTCGTTGCGTAGGGCGGTGGCCTGCTGGGCCCAGGCCCGGGCTTCGGCGCGGACTGCCGACTGCGTGGCCCGCAGCTCCGCGACGAGCTGTTGCCCGTCACTCTGCGCGAGACCGATCAGGCTGTCGATCTCCGGGGCATGGGTGCCGAGGTGGTCCCGGATCAGATCCAGACGTGCCTGGGCGGCCTTGGACCCGACCGCCGGCACGTTGTCACCGTGTCCGTGCACGGGGTGGACTGGCTCCTGCTCCAGCAGTCCGGAGGAGACGAGCAGACTCAACGCCTCGGCTCGCAGTTGACCGGCTCGGGCCGGATCGGACGTGGCGGCGCTGTCGGTGAGCACCACCCGCAGTTCGGCGAGGCGGCCCACGTCCCGTGCGGTGAGGGTCCGGGTTCCGCTGCCCTCCGGACGAGCGCCCTCGGCGAGCGCCGTGGTGGCGTCGATGCGCAGCCCCGCGGACCGATCCTGAGCGACGGTGTCCACCTCGGCCAGAGTCGCGGCGACCGCGCGCCGGACGTGGTCCGGGTGCGCCCCGGTCGACACCTGCACCACCGCACCGTCGGGGTGGTACTGAACGGTGGCGACGGGGACGAGCGGCACATCGGGTACCGGGGTGGCCAGTTCGATGCGTACCCGGTAAGGGCCGTCGAGCGTGTCCAGGGTGACAGTGCCGGTGGCCGGGTCGACGTGAGCGCGGACGGGCAGTGCCCCGCCGTCCACCGCAGCCTGGATGGCCTCACCGGTCCGCACGGGATCGGCGTCGAGCAGCGCGCCGCCGAAGGTCGTGCCGACGGCGGCCCGCCGGAGATCAGGTCCGCCGTCGTCGGTCGTGGAGCCGGCATCCCGTCCCGGAGGGTCACCGGGGCCGGTGGGGTCGATGGCCCCGGTCGGTTCGTCCGACGGCGTCGAGCCGTCGACCCAGGTCAGGCCGTCGGATTCACCTCGGGCCACACCTGCCGGCCCTTGATCCTGCCCTCGCGTCGCGCCTGCGCGTACTCCTCCATCACCCGACGCGGCGGCAGGCTGGTGTGTGCTGTGACCACTCCCGACCGGTCGATGATGTAGCTCCCCTGGCCCACGTGCGTCCCCGAGGCCCGCTCCTGCTCCGAGAGTCTCTCCCGGGCCAGCCAGCCGAACTCGAACTCCCGAAGCACTATCGGATTCCCGGTCCGCAGCAGTCGGCTGATCAGTGTCAGCGCCTCGTCCTCGGTCAACTCGCCCCTCTCCGTCAGGCACCATCATCGCCCAGAGGGCGTGGGTTTCCCGCACATCGGCGGCCGGCATCTCCGCCGACGTCGTCCCGGTCTGCGGATCCCACCACACCGGCGCGTCGGCACCCGCCGGAAAGACGATCACGAAGGCGTGCGAGCCGTCGACCTCGGGTTGACCGGTCTCGTCGAGGACCATGTTCCCGGCCGCGTCGAGGAACAGCCAGTCGGCCACCACCAGCGCCGACGCCCCCGGGCCGGCGTCCGCGACCTGCCGGTAAAGGTCGGCGTACTGGGTGGCCACCGCGTCGGTGCGGGCGGACAGCTCCGTCGGCAGGTTGCCGGTACCGCCGAGCCACTGCCCGCCGAGCCAGGCTTCGGCACGCTCCAGCCCACCCCGCTCGCCGGTGACGCGGTCGATCGAGCCGTCGTCGAACCGGTCCGCCCAGCGCGGTACGGACACCTGCGGGTCGCCGTGGAAGCTGGCAAGTGCCGCCAGAGCCGAGTCGAGGCAGTTGTTGGCGCGGCCGGGCTGCTCCGGGCCGCCGTCGTTGACGAGCTGCCCGTACGGGTGGGTCGACGGATCCGCGAAGACCGCGTACCCCTGCGGGGTGGCAAGGCTTGCCGCGAGATCGTCCTGGAAGCGGGGGTCCTCCAGTGGTGCCAGCTCACCCGGGCCGAACCGTCGGCTCTCCGGCAACGACGGGACGGGGGTGGCGGTCACCGCGCCGTCCGTCGATAC
Source organism: Verrucosispora sp. CNZ293 (assembly GCF_002754655.1). Classification (NCBI taxonomy): domain Bacteria; kingdom Bacillati; phylum Actinomycetota; class Actinomycetes; order Micromonosporales; family Micromonosporaceae; genus Micromonospora; species Verrucosispora sp. CNZ293. The sequence continues at coordinate 5,091,427 of NZ_PEFR01000001.1, read as the reverse complement.
GCTGCCGTCATGGCCACGCCCGCCGACCTCTACGCCGCCATCCTCGCCGACCCCGACGACCTCGGCCTGCGGCGACGCTACGCCGACGCCATCGAGGCCACCGACCCCGAGCACGCCGAGCTGATCCGCCTCGACCTCGACGGTGGGAGTACCCCACGACGTCTGCTGCTCCGGCGGAAGGTCGGACCGCGGCTCGCCCGTCCGGTCGAGCAGCTGGTCGACGACTGGCGGCTGCGCCGCGGTTTCGTCGAATCGTTCACCATGCGCGCCGACGCCTTCCTCGACCACGGGACCGAGGTCTGGCGTGCCGTTCCCGTCCGGCACCTGGTGCTGACCGACGTCGGCGGACACACCGCCGACATCGCCGCGTCGCCCCTGCTGGGCCACCTGGTCGGACTGGACCTGGGCGGAAACCCCATCGGTGACGTCGGCGTGCGGCACCTCGCTGGTTCCGGTTGTCTGGGCCGGTTGCGCTGGCTCGGTCTGTCCCGTTGCGACATCGGTGCCGACGGGGCCGAGGCGCTGGCCGCCAGCCGCAACCTCCCCCGCCTGCGCTACGTCCAGTTCGACCGCAACCGGGTCGAGATCCTGCCGTACGGCATCGGCCAGGACATCGACGGCCGACCGATCGCTGTCGAGGTGCCCGCTCTCGGGCAGCGTCTCCTGGACCGGTACGGACCGCTGCCCTGGCTCGACGTCCACTGGGCCTGGGAGGGCCCCCCGAGATACCACGACGTCTGAGGTGTCCGGCCCGGACGGGGTACGGGGTACGGTCGGGCCGTCACCTGGTGCGGCCGGCGGCGCCGGTCGGTTGGCCTCGGCGATCCGTTGAGCATGGAACCGGATGCTGGGCGCGATACCCCGGGAGTCGTCAGGTAGCGCGCTGGCCTGGGCTGCCAGGAGGGCACGTACCTCCGACGGGGTGGACGTCTCGGCGACCACACCCGGGGCGACACTGGCCGCACCGAGGACGCGGAGCCGCCCCGAGGCGTCCTGAAGGCCCAGCACGTCGGTTTCCGCGTCCGGAACGGCCACCGGTCCGTCCAACGGTTCCAGACCGAGCCCGGAGACCAGGTTGGCGACACCCCCGGGGAACTCGGCCGCCTGGCCGATCGAGAGCACAACCCGGTCGTACGTCTGTCGACTGCCGTCGGTGAACTCCACCAGGAAGCCACCCTCGACGGTGTGCCGGAGGCTGACGATCTCCCGCAGCGAGCGTTCGACCTGGCCCTGCACCGTGTCGGAGTAGGCACCGACATCGGGAAGCGTGTTCCGCCGGTTGTAGCCGCCGCCGAAGCTGTGCCGCAGGCGCGCCTCGGCGTCCTGGTCCGGGTCACCGGTGAGCTGGTCGGGCGGCGGGTTCATCTCGCGGGCCGACCAGTCGACGCTCGCGGCGGGCGACGCCACGGCCTGCTCGATGTCCCACGCACCGGATGCGCCGGCGCCGAAGACGAGCACCCGGTCGCCGGGGCGGTAGGCGTCGGCGAGGTTCTGCCCACCGAAGTCGACGGGCGGCGCGGACGGCCGGGGGTCACGGAAGGAGCCGTCCGGATCGAAGCCCAGCCGGGCTCCCACCTCGACCGGCACGGCACCGACGTCGACAGGCGTGCCGGCGGGGTCGAGAACCTGGCCGGTCGTGACGTCCACGGCGTACCCGGACGTCGGGTCGACCACAAGCGGATCGGTGGGTCGCCCGGCCAGATCCGCGAGCAGCGGCAGATCACCCCGGCTGGTGCCGGGGCCGCCGAGCACCGCTCGTACGGCCGGCGGCACGCTCTCCGGTGCGATCGGGTTGCCGTCCGGGTCCTGGAACCGGGTTACGGTGCCGGAGCGGTCGACCCGGTAGCCGGTGGTCGGGTCGACGTAGGCGCCGGTGGTGTCGGCCGGGACGCTCGGCACCCGCGACGGTCCCGGCCCGCTGGCGATGTCGACGGAGGTGGTGTAGAAGTCCCGACCGTTGACTGTCACTCGGAAGTTGGCGCCGTCGGGCCAGCCCGTGGCATCGGCCGGTCGGGGAGTGATCGAGGTCGCCGTGCCCTGATAGGTCGGCATGCCGGAGAGCGCCCGCGCCGCGCCCACCGCGTCGGCGAAGACGTCGGAGGGGGTGAACTGGGTGCCCTCCTCGGCCAGGTCGCCCGGTTGGAACGGCAGGCCGGGGATCTCCAGCTCCGACGGGACCTGCCCCATCAGCAGCGCCTGGCGTTCCGCCCACGGGTCGTGTCCCTGCGAGACGCAGAGCACCGGCGGCAGGCCGTGGCCGGCGTCCGGCGCGGCTCCCATGGTGACGAAGTCGGCGGTCGCGGCCCAGCCGCCACCGATGACGAGTCGGTCGAAGACGTGGTCCGGCGCCACGCCCAGGGTCGCGTCCACCCTGGCGGTCAGCGCGAGATCGGCCTGGTCACGCAGTTCCGTGGCCTGCTGTGCCCAGGCGCGGGCCTCAGCGCGGACAGCCGACTGGGCCGCGCGGATGTCTGCCACGAGCTGCTGGCCGTCGCTCTGCGCGAGCCCGATCAGGCTTTCCACCTCGGCGGCGAGGGGGCCCAGGTGATCGTGGATCAGGTCGAGACGGGCGCGGGCCGCTTCGGGCCCGACCACCGGCGTGTTGCTGCCGAGCCCGTGCACGATGTGCGCCGGCTCCTGTTCCAGGAGACCGGAGGCGACGAGCAGGCTGAGTGCTTCGGCGCGTAGTTGGCCGGCGATCCCCGGATCGGTGGCGGTGGAACTGTCGGCGAGCACCACCCGCAGCTCGGCCAGGTGGCCGATGTCACGCGCGGTCAACACGCGGGTGCCGTCGCCCTCCGGCCGGGCACCCTCGGCGAGGGCGGTGGTGGCGTCGAATCGCAGCCCCTCGGCCCGCTGCTGGGCGACGGTGTCCACTTCGGCGAGCGCCGCCGCGACCGCCCGCCGGACGTGGTCCGGGTGGGCGCTCGTCGACACCTGTACGACGGCCCCGTCGGGGGTGTGGTGGATGGTGGCCACCGGCACGACCGAGGCGCCCGCCGGCGCCGGGATCAACTCGACGCGTACCGGGTAGGGGCCGTCGATGGTGGTCAGGGTGACCGTGGCGGTGGCCGGGTCGGCGCTCGCCCCGTCGGGTAGTGGCCCTGCGGTCAGCGCCGCCTCGACGGCGATCGAGGTACGCCCGGGGTCGGCGTCGAGCAGCGCGCCGCCGAATGTCGTACCGGCTGCCGCCTGCCGCAGGTCGGGGCCGTCGGGGTCGGTCGAGGGCCCGGAGTCGCCCGGCGGCGGGCCGTCGCCGCCTGAGGGCCCGGCCGTGCCGACCGGCGGCGTCAGGCCGTCGGTTCCTCCGTCGGCCAGACCTGCCGACCCATCATCCGGCCCTCCCGGCGGGCCTGCGTGTACTCCGTGATCAGCAGCGGTACCGGCAGACTCATCTGCGCTGTGATCACTCCCGTCTGGTCGATGATGTAGCTCCCGTGGCCCAGTTGCCTGCCCTCCGCCCGTTCCTGCGGTGACAGCTGCTCCTTCGCCAGCCAGCCGAACTCGAACGGGTGCAGCTCCACCTCGTTCGCCGTGCCCAGCAGGCGTCTGATCAGCGTCAGCGCCTCGTCCTCCGTCATCCGACACCCTTTCCGCAGTGGTCTCCATCGACCACAGCGCATACGTCTGCGACAGGTACGCGGCTGGGGGCTGCGGCCACGTCGTCCCTCGTTGCGGATCCCACCAGACCGGTCCGTCGGCACCCTCGGGATACACCACGACGAAAGCGTGCGAGTCCTGAACCTGTACGTGCCCATTGTCGAGGACGAGTTCACCGGTGCGGGGATCCGTCCTGACCCATTCGGCCACAACGAGGGCAGCCGAACCCGGACCGGCCTCCGCGACACGCTGATGAAGCTGCGCGTACTGCTCGGCGACGGCCGCCGCGTGCTCGGCCGGTGTCGTGGGCAGCCCCTCCGACCCACCGGACCAGTCGACTCCGAGCCACTCCTCGGCTCGGTCGAGCCCACTCGCCTCGCCGGTAACAGTCTCGATCGAGCCGTCCGGACGGACGTCCGGCCAGCGGGGGAAGGACACCCTGGGGTCACCGAAGAAGCTGGACAGCGCCGAGAGCGAGGAGTCCAGACAGTTGTTGGCGCGCCCCGGCTGGTCCGGTCCACCGTCGTTGACCAGCTGCCCGTACGGATGGGTGGCGGGGTCGGCGAACAGCAGATACCCGTCCGGTGTACGCAGGCTCTGCTCGACGTCCCACTGGTGTCCCGGGTCCTCCAGCGGTGCCAGCTCGCCCGGCCCGAGCCGGCGGGTCTGCGCCAGCCCGTGGTCCGTGTCGAGCGGCACCGACGAGACAGGCCCGCCGGGAAGCTCGGTGGTCAGACCGCCGAGCGGCAGATCTCCGTCAGCTCGTCCTCCGTCGGCAACGGCACCGTCGTGAAGTGCGCCACCTGGCGCTCGGCCGTCGCCCGGTCGACCTGCTGAATCTCGTGGCGCTCCGGATTCGCCCACAGGATCGCCGCCGCCACGTCCGGACGGAACGTCCACGCCTGCTTCGGTCGGTCCCAGATCACCGCCTGGGTCGGCCCGGTGCTGTCCGCCTCCGCGATCAGGTTCACCGGCGGGCCGTCCGGATCCTCCGGTCTCCGGAGGAGGAAGTAGCCGAACGTCAGCGCTGCCATGCACGCCCCCCATCAGGTCAGGGTCCAGACCCGGCAGGTCGGACATGGCCAATCCTCGCGCGGCGAGCACGTCGGCGAACGTCAGGCCCTGCTGCCCGAGCCAGTCGAGGTACGACTCCCGGATGCTCGCTTGCCGCGGCGAAGCCATCCACTTCGCGAAGCTGGTGTCCTTGGGCGTGTCGAACCGGGCGCTGTCCATGCCCCCCGGCATGCTCGCCGCGATGCCGTTGGACTTGTTGACCGCCAGGATGTCGAGGAACGCGTGTACGCGGGCGGCCGGCGACTGCGCCGGGTCGCGCATCACCTCGTACTGGTCGTGGGTCTGCTTGCCGACGTGGTAGCTGGTGTCGGTCGGGAACTGCAGCTCGAAGGTACGCCCCGACGGTGCCGTCAGCGTGCAGTTCAGACCGAAGAACCGGTTCCCGGGGTGCCAGAAGTTCTTCAGGTCGGTGACCTGGTAGCCCTGGGCCTCCAACGAGGCGAGAAGAGCGTCCACCGCCGGCCCGTACGCCTCGGACTCCGGTCCCCGCACCGAGAACCGCACCACGTCGTTGACGGTGTCCAGCGCGGAGCCGACGTCGTACCCGAGGGGTTCCAGCTCGGTGCGGTACTTGCGGGCCAGGGACTCGGCACCCTTGACCCGGTGCTGCTCGCCGAGGGTGCTGAGCGCGTCGGCGCCGGTCAGTCCGAGCTGCGCGTTCACCTCGGCGTTGACGCTCTGCAGGTCGGCCAGGATCTGGTCGGCCTCCGCCGCCGCCTCGGTCAGGACGTCGAGCAGGGTGGCCCGGTCGGTGTCCGGCAGTCCGTCCAGGTAGGGACTCCCGACAGGGTCGCTGTCCGGTGCGGCGTCAGCGTCGCTCAGTCCGTCGGATCCGGGGCCGGCCAGACCTGCCGGCCGGTGATCCGGCCCTCCCGGCGGGCCGCCGCGTACCGTTTCATGATCAACGGTGGTGGCAGGCTGGGATGTACGGTCACCACTCCCGTCTGGTCGATGATGAAGACCCCCTGGCCCAGTTGCCGGCCCTGCGTCCGCTGCTGCGGGGAGAGCGTCTCCTGGGCTGCCCAGCCGAACTCGAACGGGAACACCGCCACCGGGTTGTCCGTCCCCAGCAGCCTGGTCATCAGTTGCCGGGCTTCCTCCCTGCTCATCGGCATGGGCGGGCTGCACCTCCATCGACCACAGGTTGTGCGTCAGTCCAACATAGTCGCCGGGCAGCGGATCGGTGGTGGTGCTGCCGAACTGCGGATCCCACCACACCGGCCCGTCCGCGCCTTCCGGAAAGACGAGCAGGAAGACGTGCTCACCGGCGGGCTGCGTGTTGCCCTCGGCGTCGAGCAGCGGGTCCCCGGTGTTCTCGTCGAACTGGATCCAGTCGACGGCGATGACCGCTGCCGCGCCCGGGCCCGCGTCGAGAACCCGCTGGTACAGCTGCTCATACTGGTCGGCGAGTGCGGCCGAACGCTCGGCGGGCGTACCCGGTAGAGCGTCGTTGTCGCCGGTCCACTCGCCGCCGATCCAAGCCTCGATCCGGCCGAAGCCGTTCAGCTCGCCGAGCGTCGTGTCGACCGTCCCGTCGTCGAGCCGGTCCGGCCAACGGGGGTGCGAGACCTGCGGGCCGCCGTAGAAGCTGGCCAGCGCCGCGAGGATGGTGTCGACACAGTTGTTGGCCCGGCCAGGCTGATCCGGCCCACCGTCGTTGATCAGCTGACCGTACGGATGAGTCGAGGGGTCGGCGTGGACCTCGTACCCCTCCGGGGTTCGCAGGCTGTCCTCGACATCGTCCTGGTACTGCGGATCCTCAAGTGGCGCCAACTGCTCCGGCCCGAACTGGCGCGTGTCCGGCATCGGCCAGCCCTGCATGTCCGGCCAGACGGCCGGCTCGGGATTCCCCTCTACCTCCGGATCCGGCGCGCCCTCAAGGCCCGGGTCGGGAACGTCCTCAGGATTCGGGCTGTCCGGCGTCACACCCGAGTCAGGCGGGACGGTCGGCGTCCCGTCGGAACTGTTCGGATCGGCCGGCGGTCCCTCTGGGTTGTTCGGGCCGGCGGGTGTCCCGTCGGGACTTGTCGGACCGCCCGGCGTACGGTCCGGGTTGTTCGGGTCGGCGGCTGCGCCGGGTCGGCCGATCGGGGAATCGTTCTGGTCCCGGCCTCCCGCCGGCACGTCGGCGGTCGAGGCCGGCGGGACCGGAGCCGGCGTGCTGGCCTCGGGCTGCGCCTGGCTGACCGGATCACCCTCGGCATCCAGCACGATCGCCCAGACATCCCCCACCTGGTCGGCGTAGAGCGGGTCACCATCGGAGATGCTCCTACGCTGGCCGTCCACCCAGATGACAGTGCCGTCGTGGTTCACCGCATTCCACGTGTGCGCCCGACCACTACCGTCCGGAGAACTTCCGATGATGATTGCCGCAGCACCGGGCCCAGCCGCTCGGAGAGCTTCAGCGACCGTGTCCAAGGCGATAGCACCGCTACCCTGATGGCCGAAGCTGGACCGCAACGCCTGCTCCTGCCGGGCCGTGCTGCCCCGCTCCACTTCGGCTGACGGGACCGTAGGTGCCGCTACCTCGGGACGGCCGTACCAGGCCGACAGGACGGAGAGCCCAACATCGGCGCAGTTCGTGTTGCGTCCCGGGACGGTCGGCCCACCATCGTTTAGCCGCCCGACCCATGAGCCGTCACGCGGATCCGGATGAACCGCTGGTCGTCCTGTGGCCGGGTCCCGAGGTATGGCCGCATCGAGCGCATCCTGGTCGGCTTGGTCCGGCGGCACCAGACCCTCCGGCTGCCCGTACGGTCGGCCGTCGCTCAGCGGGGGCCCATTGCCCACCACACCGGGTACGGGCGGCTGGTAGACAGTGACGTCACGATCCGGGTCGGTAATCGGGTCGATGTTGAAATCTGGCAGGACATGCGCGCACGATCGGCAAGGCGGCCGGTATCGCCCAAGCTCATACGTGACGCCGCCAGACCGAGCAGTGGCGATCTGATGCGTCACAATTTTGGCGCCTTGCAAAGAGTCCAGAGCGTACTGCTCGAAGTTGCCCGGCTCCCCAGCGTTTCGCCATTGCTGTTCAAGTAGGTAGAGCTGGTCGGAGAGTAGGGCAACTTCGGCGCATTTGCCATGTCCGCCGCCCTTACGCGTACCAAGCTTCGCCGCAGCACGGTCAAGCGCCGCCTGCACGAGCGGATGCACTGCCGGTTGGGTGGACGGATTGGTGCTCTTGTCGGCGGTCATGCTGGTGTGGGTCGTGATGCTGCCGTCAGGCATCAGCAGCGCACCGGCCATGCCGGGCTGCTTGCCCTTGGATATCGTGCCTGCCTTCACCTCTCGTCGGACAGTCTCGGCAAGCGTCCGTGACGCCTCGATCAGCGCACGCTCGGCTTCGGGACCGTTCGGATCACCGTCGACCGAGGTCGGAGCCAGCTGCCAGCTGTGGGTACCGCGGCCGGTCGGCCCCTCGGAACGTTTGAGGGTCTGCGGGTCGACCGGGCCGGTCGCGGTCGCGGGGCCGGGGTTTGTCGGCCCGCTCTGCAGGGTGCCGCTGCTGGTCGGCACCGGGATCACCACCGGACCGTCGGTGCTCTGCTGCGCCTGGTCGGTCCGCTCAGGGTTAGGGTCCGCAGCCGTGTCCGTGCCGGCGGGGGGAGTGACCTCGACAGGGGGCGTCGTCGACTCGATGCCCGCCGTCTGTGTCGGCACCGTCGGAGCGGACGGCTCGGCTGGCACCGGCGTCGTGTCCGGCCGAGTGCTGGACGGAGTCGGTTGGGCCGGGGTCTGCTGGGCCGGTGTTGTCGGCTGCTGGGTGGGCCCGACCTGCTGGGTGGGTCCGGCCGGCTGAGCCGGGTTGGTCGTGTTCGGACCAGCGGCTGGTGCGAGGGAGATCGAGCCGGCCGTGTTGGCCGCTGTCGGATTGACCGCCGGTCCGACCGGTGTGCCGCGGCCGGGCGTCGGTTGCGTGGCGGTGTTGCCGGAGGGCTGCTGCGTGCCCGTGGTCGGTGTACTGCTCGTGGTCGGCGTCGAGGCGCTTGGAGTGTTCGCCACCTGCGGGCCGGTCGTGACAGGTGTGCCGCTGGTGGGCGCAGGGTTCGTCGTGGCGGTCGGGCCCGTGGACGCGGGGGTGCCGGGAGGTGTCCCTACCGTCGGAGCGGCGGGCGCCGCCGTTACCGGGGCTGTGGCAGGCGTACCGGGCAGCACGGCAGGTGGTGCGTCCGCGTTGACGGAAGGACTTGCCGCGTCGACCGGCCCGGCGTCGGTGACGGCAGGCACCGGGCTGTCGGTCACCGTTGCACCGGACCGGGTAGAGCCGTCGCTGGGCGGCGTGGCGGTCACGTCCGACGGTGCGCCCGTGACCAGCCCACCGTCGGCCCGAACCGTCGCTGCGCTCGTCGTCCGGTCGCTGACGCTGGTGTCGGTGCCGAGGTCCGTGCTGGTCCGGTCGGTGCCAGATTCGGTGACCGACGCACTTCGGCCTTCCGGGCCGCCTGTTCGGTCGTTTGTGGGGGTGCCGCCATCGCCGACGACCGGGGTGCCGTCCGGCGTCGTGGCCGCCACGTCGCCGGGCGCTCCCACCGGGATCCCGGTGGAGTCGTCGACCCGCGACGGGTCGCCGACCGGCGCCGTGTCCCCGGTCGGCGCACCGCCATCCACCGCGAGTGCACCGGAGACATCGTTCGTCGGCGCCGCCGAACCGTCCGCCGACGGAGGCGCGAGGCTGATCGAGCCCGCTCCGCTGTCGGGGACCGTGCCGGTGCCGTTCTGGCTCGCGCCGCCGCCTGTGTCGGTCGTCCCGGCACCGGAGGTAACGCCCGCGCCGTTGGAAGTCCCGGCACTGTCCGAGCCGGAGCCGCCGACGCTCGTCCCGGAGTTACTCCCGGTGGGGACCGAACCGCCGTCCGATGCCGATCCCGTGCCGCCACCGGTCGCGCCGGCACCCGACGTGGAGCCACCGCCAGTCGAGCCGGCACCGGCGCCGTTGGCACCTCCGCCGAGGTCACCCAGGCCACCGACGCCGTTTGCGTCTCCGGCACCGGCGCCGGGATCTGCCCCGCCGACAGGGCCGGCATTCGGCGCGACGCCGAGCCCCATCCCGCCGAGGAGCGCGTTCGTGCCGCGCGCCATCAGGTTGCCGGTGGCACCACCGGCGAGGGTCGCACCGGTACGGCCGGCACCGCTGGCGAAACCGCCCAGGAACGCATCCGCACCGGGCATGGCCCACTGCCCGTTGATCGTGCCGTTGGCGAGCACGCTGGCGGCCGGCGAGACGACGGCGTTCTGGGCACCGGAGGCGAGACTCGTACTGCTCCAGCGGACCAGGCCACTGCCCCGGAAGGAAAGCTGTGACGGACTGAAGGAGAACGGCATCCGGGGTGCCACCCGCCGACCAGCCCAGCTCATGCCGGTGCCGAGCACCGCGCCATAGGCGCCGCCCACACCGGCGGTGAGGGTGCGGTTGCCGTCCCACTGACGCCGCTCGCCGCTGTGCATCTGGTACGCCTGAGCACCCACATCGATGATCAGCTCTTCGCCGATCTCCTCCACCAACTCGCGGCCGAGTCGGTTGAGGCCCTGCCGGAAGCCCTGGCTGGTGACCGCCTGGCCGATCCGGGTGCCGGCCAGACGCAGAGCGGCCCGCATTCCCGCCCGGGTCAGCAGTTGTCGACCCATCTGAGCGATCAACCGCCGGAAGGCGATCGTCACTGCCTGTCGACCGCCAGCCAGGATGCCCGGGATGGCACCCGCCGACACCCCACCCAGCCAGGCCATCAGCAGCGCGACGAAAACCGCGATGACGGTGATGATGACCGCGATCAGCACTGTCAGCTTCGCGTACTCGATCTCCAGAGCCGCCTGGTCGCAGCCGGCGGCGTACGCGGCCGAAATCTCCTGAATCAGCGGCAGACCGGTGTTCGGGTCCACCCCGATCTGGTTCCACAGCCCGCCGAACGCCTCGCCGGCACCGCCGCCCCAGCTCTGCAGGATCTTCATGACCGCCGGATCGGCCTGGCCGAGCGTCTCGCTTACCGTGTCGGCCAACGCCTGCCACGCGTCGGCCAACTCCCGCATCCGGTCCTCGTCGCCGCTGGGCCACGCCTCACCGGCACTCACCCAGCAAATGGCGTCCCAGACCCACGCGTACTCGCCCAGCGAGTTCCTGGGATTGGGTACCGCCACCCCGATAGCCCCTCTGTCCGATGTCGACCCGTAGCGGGTGAGCTGCTACTTGTCGTCGCCGCCGAACAGCGTCTTGACCATGTCGTCGGTGTCGACGGTGCCCTCGACCGCCCCCTTGACGGTGGGCCCCAGCACCTCGACCAGTGGCACGAGATCCGCGGCGAGGTCGAGGACCCGCTGCGCCGGCTGATCGTCGCCGCCGAGATAGTTCTTGTTGAACTCGTTGCCCGGCTCGTCGTCACCCCAGGGCCGGTCGCCGTTCAGCGTCCCGATCGTCGCGGCGAGGTTCTGCCAGGTCATGGCGAGCCGAGCGCCGGCCGCACCGAGCTCGTTGGCGCCCTCCAGGGCAGCGTCAGGCTTGACGAATGTTTCGCGCAGCTCGCTCATCGTCTCTCCTCCCCGGGCAGTTCGCTGTCCAGCTGACGGAAGATGCCGTCGAGATCGTGGTCGATGTAGGCCTGGAACTGACTGTCCGGTACGAACGGTCGAACCAGCTTCTCGACCTCCGCCATGGCCTGTTCGGTCGCCCGCCGGATCGTCTCGGTGACGGTGGCGGAGAGCTCCTTGGAGTTGGGCCGACGGTAGATCCGCGGGTCGAACTCGACCTTCGTCACCTGACCACGGGGACCGACAGTCACGGTGACCAGGCCGTCTTCGGAGGTGACAGTGGCCTTCACCGTCTTGAGCTGCTGCTGCAGGTCACCGACGCCGGAGCGCATCCGCTCGAACTGCGCCATCAGCTCGTCGGCACGGGCGCGAAGCGCCTGTACGTCCATGGCGTGTTCCTCCCCGCGCAGGTCTGATCCGCCGCCCACGCCCGGGCGTGACAGCTCGACCATACTGAATGGGCACGACATCGGCGTGCCCGGTCTGGCGGCCACCCGCGGCTAGGATGCAGCGGGACCGGTTGACGGGAGGCGTGCAGACATGTTCCGGGACCGTCCTGTGACGACGTTCGCGCTGGTGGGGACACTCCTGGCCACTGCGTTGACGATTCCCGTCGCGAGCCAGGCGGCTGCCGCACCGGCGATTTGCGATAATCCGAGCGATCCGGGAGAGGTCAACACCGAGACGCCCTGGCATCAGCGGTGGCTCGCCCCGCAGCGAGTGTGGCCGTTCAGCACCGGCGCGGGAGTGCGGGTGGCGGTCGTCGACTCCGGCACCGACAGCAGCCACCCCCAGCTGACCGGTCGGGTGACAAGCGGCTTCGACGCCCTGCGCGGCGCGCCCGGGGGCGACGTGGACTGCGTGTCCCACGGCACCGCCGTGGCCAGCATCATCGCCGCCGGCCGACAGGACGGGGTGGGGTTCCACGGCCTGGCACCGGACGTCACGATCATGCCGATCCGGGTCAGTGAACGCAACGCCAACGATGGCCCGGGCGCCGGCGGTGACACCGTCACCGGGGCCGTCTTCGCGGAGGCGATCAGGCACGCGGTCGACGACGGCGCCGATGTGATCAACTTGTCGGTGACGCTCTACCAGCCGGACCGGGACGTCGAGCAGGCCGTCCGCTACGCGCTGGAGAAGGACGTCGTGGTGGTGGCCGCCGCCGGCAACAAGCATCAGGACGGTGCCCGCCCCGATCCGTTGCCCTACCCCGCGGCCTACGACGGCGTGATCGGCGTGGGCGCCATCGACCAGTACGGTGCCCGGATCCGGCAGTCGCAGATCGGGCCGTACGTGGACATCAGTGCCCCGGGCGGTGCGGTGGTGGCCGCTACCCGGCTGTTCGGACACGGAGCCTACGACGGCACCAGTTTCGCCGCCCCGATGGTGAGTGCGACAGCCGCACTTGTCCGCGCGGCGGAGCCCAACCTGTCGGCCCGGGAGGTCACCCGACGAATACTGGCCACCGCCGATCCGGCCCGGGGCGACGCCGCGCGCGGCTACGGCAGCGGGGTGGTGAACCCGTACCGGGCGGTCACCGAACGGCTGACCACCGGGGCACCGGTGGCCCAACCTCCGCTGCCCGACGTGCCGTACGACGCAGCGGCGCAGGCGCGCGCGGAGCGCTGGGCGCTGTTCGGTCGGCTGGCCCTCTGGATCGGCATCGGGCTTGCCGCGATGGCGGTCGGAGTCGCGGTGCTGGCCACGTTGCTGCCACGCGGTCGCCGCACACGGTGGCAGCCCACCCGCCCGCCGGCGCCACCGCCGACCGATCCCGAGATCGACGAACCCGAGGAGATCTTCTTCCGGGTACCGAACTCGATGCCGCGCGGGTGACAGCGGCGTAGGCGGAACCCGTCGGACGGTGACCGCTGCTTGCGGCACAGACGACGATGGCCCGGCGCGGGCCGGGCCATCGGTGCTGCGGGTCTACGTTTCAGCCGCCGAACTTCGCGCGGTTCGCCGCCTCGCGGGCCTGCATCTTCCCGGCCGACTCGCGCAGCGCCTTCTCGATCCGACCAAGCAGGTCACGAAGGTCGTTGGCGGCCGACTCCCACTCAGTCTGCCGCTGGAAGTACGCCTCTTTGGCGTCACCATCCCAGGTGGCCAGCAGCGGTGCGATGCCGGACTTGAGCCCGTCCAGTTCTCCAGTCATGTTCCGGACCGCACCGTTGCAGCTGTCGGCCGCGGCGTTCAGCCCGGCGAAGTTGTACCGAATCTCCGTCATGAGTCTTCTCCCCCGTCAGAGCTTCAGCGCCGCGGTGATCTGGCCGGCGGTGGCACCCGCGCCATCCATGTCGGCCCGGATCTCCTCGTCACTGACGTCGTAGTCCTTACCGGCAGACCCGACCGCCTCGGCGATCGCCCGCAGCGCGACGTTGAGTCGGGCCATGTCCTGGTCGAACCGCTCACGCACCTGCTGGAAGGAACCGGCACCAGCGCCCTTCCACTGGTCGTACAGCGGCGCGAGCTGGTCCATCAGCGAGTTGAGGTTGCCGGTGAGCCGATCGGCGACGGCATCGACGTCACCTTCGGTCTTCAGCATCAAGCCGGTGTCGGTGTTCATCGACATGGCGGAAGTCACCCCCGTCCTCAATTGATCGCCCCGATTCAGCGAGGCGCCCTGTCAGTCGGTGCTCGCGCACCATCGTCGTACGAACGGTAACGGGTCGTGTCCAGCCCGCGCTAGACCGCTACCCGTCCCGCATTTCCATTGTGGCTGGTCAGGTCACTCCGGGTCGAGCGCGAGTTTCGCCGTCGTCGGATCGAGTACCGGGCCCGCAGGCAGCCGAACCACCAGGCTGGCGGGCAGCCGAACCGGTTGCACACCCGGGTAACCGAGGATTGCGGGTACGCCCTCGGAGGCCAGCGGATAACGGTGGCCAAGGTCGGTGACCAGGTTGAGGGTGCCCGTCTCCTGGTCGGGGGAGGAGACCGCGGCGACCAGGACGCCGTAGCCCGGCTCGATGACGACCCGATCGGCAAGCGGGATGCCGTCACCTGTCTGCTCACCGGTGCGTACCGGTTCACGCACCGGTTGGACCTGGGCGTCGAGCAGCAGCGTCGGCTCGTCCGCGCCCGGTTGGTAGGCCGCGCAGATCGCCGGCTGGTCGCCGGTCAGCCGGGCGATCTCCGGCCGCTGCTCCGGCGCACGATGGCGTCCCTGGGCCGGCGGCGCCGCCTTCGGCGCGGCGGCAGCGGCACCGGCGGCCAGTTCGATCGGGTAGGGCCTCGCCTCTCCCGGGTACGCCAACTGCGTCTCCCCGTCGGCCATCACCACGTCCGCCTGGAGCGGGGTGAGCGGCACCAGCCTCGACCGTTCGGCGAGGTAGTACTGACGGCTGCCGCCCTGGCTCTCCACCACGAAAACCTGACCGACGCGGGCGTCCGGCAACGCGGTCGAAGGTGTCCCCCGGTCGACCACCCGCCGGGGCGCGATCGGCTCTCCGGCGGGCAGCGCGTTGAGCCACGCCCCACCGACCTCCACCACCGGCTCGGCGCTCATGGTGAGGCCCTCCAGCACGATCTTCTCGCTGCGGATCTCGTACCGATGGTCGTGCCAGACCAGGTGCAACCGTTCCGTCTTGCGGTCGCGGACCAGCAGCGCGCTGTCACCCGGCTCACGCCCGCCACCGGGTGCCCGGCCGACGGTGAGCACGGTGGTGGCGACGATGCCGCCGGCCGCGTTCCGGGCCGGCTGGGTGCAGAGCGTCCAAGGCCCGTCCAGGATTCGACCGGCCGGGGGCAGCGCGTCCGGGGCGAACGGAATGCCGATCCGTGGCCCACGCGGGGTGCCGACAAGCGAATTCCGGGAGACCGAGATGGTTGGTGCCGCCGTTTCCATGGCCAGCAGGGCGGAGGCGTAGTTGAGCACCGGGTGCAGCCGACCCTCCCGGTACAGGTAGCGGGTGCCGGTCTCCTTCTCGAGGATGACCGCACCGCCCTCCTTCCACTTGGTCGCGCCGCCGGGACGCAACAGGCCGTAGACCCCCACCGCGGCCAGACAGAGCACGCCCACCATGACGCTGGCGAAGCCGGCGCCACCCAGCCGGCGGAACGGCGCAGCCTCTGGATCGGGCTCGCGCGCCACAAGCGCGGAAGTCATCCGCTGGACGAAGAACTGGTATGACTGGACCTGGTCCCGCCGCGACGGCATGGCACCCCTCCCCTGGCGTACGCCGGCACGGTCACGAACTCCGGACCGCGGTGCCTACCATAGGCACGGCGTCGAGCCGCCCGGTGCCCGCATCCGGCGTCGGCCGGCGGGACCGACGACGGCAGCCCGAGGAGTCCTTCGATGATCAGTCGCGACGAGGCCCTGGCCATCGCCCGCGAATGGGCCAGCGCGGGCAAGCCGGGGCCCGCTCCCGAAGTGGACCTGTACGAGTTCGACCTCGGCTACGTCGTCTGGCGCGTGCTGCCGGAAACAGCCGTCGTCGACGGTGTACCTGTGCCGCCACCGTCGACGGGATATCCCCTAGCGGTCATCGACCGCGAAACCGGTGGCGTTTCCCAGTGGACCGCATTGTCCGCACCCACGGCGGCCGAGGAGTACGCGCTCTATCGCGCAGCCGAGGGACGCTTCCCTCCTGATGTGCGATACGTATTGGACCGGGCAGGCTGGTTTCCCGGCCGAGACGTGACTTCCGCAGTGAACCACTGGATGGTCCGCTTCGCCGACGAACTAGCCGGTCTGGAGTGTCCATCAGTCGTCCGGGCAGCACTGATCGAGTTCGGCGGCCTGGAACTGCCGCAGATCGATATACCCGGTGCGCCAGACGGCTTCACCAGCTATTTCTTTCCTACCTTGGGCGGCATCGTCACGGACAAAGCGCGTGCATTCGCCGAGGAGTTCGACAACCCGGTCTACCCGATCGGCAACAACGAGGACGGGCCGTCCGAACTGGTCGCCGACGCGCAGGGGCGGGTGTTCATGCTGCACTGGGCCGACGACTTCTTCGTCGGTCCGGACATCGACTCCGCCATCGTCAACCTGATCAGAGGTAACGAGATGTCCGAGGCCAGCGACCGCGACTGGTGAACGGCCCCACCCCCGGCAGCCGCCCGTGGCCGCCTTTCGCTGAGAGGGCCGTCCCAGGAGTCCTTCGATGATCAGCCGCGACGAGGCCCTGGCGATCGCCAGCGAATGGGCCGACGAGCGCCGGACCACATTCGACGTGACCCTGTTCGAATTCGACCTCGGTTACGTCGCCTGTCTGGTCGAACCGGTCGCCGCCGCGACCAATGGTCCGCACCTGCCGCCCCCGTCCACCGGGTATCCCCGAGCCGTCATCGACCGAGAGAGCGGCGAGGTTTCCCAGTGGCCCTCGCTGCCGTGGCAGACCATCGCCGAGCGGTACGCGCAGCGCCGGGCCGCCGAGGGGCGATTTCCGCCCGACGTGCGGTACGTGCTGGAGCAAGCCGGCTGGTTCCCTGGTCGTGATGCCACCGCGGCAGTCGATCATTGGATGGTCCGCTTCGCCGACGAACTGGCCGGGCTCGAATGCTCACCCGTCGCACGCGCCGCACTTGTGGAATTCGGCGGCCTACGGCTGCCTCAGTTCGGTCGGAGCGGCCGTCCGGGCGGCGGCTTCACGAGCTTCATCCACCCCACTCGTGGTGGGGTGGTCACGGACGCGGCCCGGGACTTCGCCGAGGAGTTCGACAACGCGGTGTACCCGCTCGGCAACAACGAGGACGGGCCGTCCGAGTTGGTCGTTGACGCGCAGGGGCGGGTGTTCATGCTGCACTGGGCCGACGACTTCTTCGTCGGTCCGGACATCGACTCCGCCATCGTCAACCTGATCAGAGGTAACGAGATGTCCGAGGCCAGCGACCGCGACTGGTGAGGCAGCCCCCTCAGCCGTTGATGGCGCGCATGAAGGCGTACAGGCCGAGCACGCTGCACGCCACAGGCACCACGGCCAACTGAAGCAGGATGTCGAACATGTCGCCGAGCCGGGCCAGTCGGGGAGACGGGGCGCGCCGGCTGTAGGCGAGCCCGGCTGCGGCCGACAACCCGGCCGCGACCAGGGCAACCGGCAACACGGCCAGCACCCGGGCACCGGTCGACGCGTCGGCCGCACCGACCAGGGGCAGCAGACCCAGGCCCACCAGACCGACGGCGAGCATCGGTACCCGGTGCCGGACCGTTGAGACCAGTCGGGCGCGCAGCAGATAGCCGAGCGAGATGATGCCGGCGAGCAGCAGCGCGGAGAGCGTGCCGGTCGCGGTGAGGACGATCAGGCCGGCGATGGTGACGACGAACGCCCCGAAGATCATGCCGGTGAAGACCTCGTCGGCTCGGGCGGTGGCCTGGTAGATCACTTCCCGCTTCGGCTGCGGTTCGTCGCGTAGCAGGTCCGCGGCGGTACGCGGCAACGCCGGCATCGGCATCTTTCCGAGCCGTACGGAGAGCAGCGGCATCGCCGGCAGCAGCAGCACCACGGCACCGACCACTATCGCACTGCCCTGTGCGGCGTCCATGGAGCCGAGGGCGATCAACCCGCCGACCATGCCCCAGAAACCGACGAAGACCGCCGCCACGAAGACCCTCGTCGCATCGCCCACGCCGAGCAGCCCGAGCAGCCCGGACAGCAGCAGCACCGCCGAGCCGAGCAGGACGTGCGGGGCGCCCAGCGCCCAGACCGACTCGCCCGTGCCGATCACCAGCACGCCGCCGACGAAGGCGTAGGGCAGACCCGCAGCGGCGACGACCGCGCCGGCGAGTGAGTCGGCCATCGCCCGGGACAGCACGATCCCGCAGACCAGCAACAGACCGGCCGCGCCGAGGGCCACCGCGCCGCCGAGCCAGCCGGGCTGATCGGATGTCACGATCACGACAAGGCCGAGCAGCAGCAGCACGCCGGCCACGATCAGGCCGGTCAGCCGGGTCGCGAACGGGCTCCAGGCCACCCCGCGTCGCCGGGCACCGTCGGCGACGGCCTCCATCAGGTCGTCGTACGCCAGTTCCGGCCATTCGGTACGTCGCGGCACCAGGTGCAGCGTCTCACCGTCGCGGACGTTCTGCGCGGCGAGCGTACGGGTCAGATCGATAGCGCTGCCGTCGCTGCGCCGCAACATCCAGCCACCGTGGCTGGTGCCGTCCGACGGTTCCTCGTCGGCCTGCCGCAGCACGGCGGGTAGCAGCCCGACGAGCGGCAGGTGCTCGGGCAGGGCGAGGTCCAACCGTCGGTTGGGAGCGACGACGGCGATGCGCGCGAGTCCGGTTCCGGCCTGGGTGACCACTGACGACCCCTCGGTACGAGGAGCGGGCCGGCGGGCCCGCGGCTGTCCTGACGGGCAAAGGCTACCTACCATGTGCCGGTGGCGCGGGGGGCGGTTCACCGCGGCGCACCAGACCCAGGAGAGACGACGGAGGTCTGTCACGTGAGCACGGTGGTCGTCAAGCGACCCGCCCGCCAGCCGGAGCCGGAGTATCCCTCCGGCGAAGTGCTGCTGGACGCGCCGCCCGAGGTGCCCGCACCGAGCGGTAAGGCGTGGGGGCAGATGCTGATGCTGCTGCCGATGCTCGCCGGCTCGTTCGCGATGGCCCTGATGTTCGCCGGTCGGGGCGGGTCGACCCTCGGCTACGTCACGGGTGGCCTCTTCGGACTCTCGGCCATCGGGATGCTCGGGTCCCAGCTGGCCAACAACTCGGGCGGGCCGGGCAAGCAGGAGATGTTGCAGAAGCGCCGCGAGTACATGACGCATCTGTCCCGTCAGCGGCGCCGCGTACTCAAGACGATCCGTAAGCAGCGGGAGGCGGCGTTCTACCGGCACCCGGACCCGGACGTCCTCTGGTCTCTCCCGCTCGGTCCCCGGCTGTGGGAGCGCCGGCGCGGCGATGTGGATTTCGCCACCGTACGCATCGGCCTCGGGCCGCAGGAGCTGGCGACTCCACTGGTGCCGCCACCGGCCACGTCGCTGGAGAAGCTGGAGCCGATGTGCGCGCTCGCGCTGCGCCGGTTCCTCACCACCTACGGTGAGGTGCCGGACCTGCCGGTGACCATGGCCCTGAACGGATTCGCCCGGGTGCATCTGCGCGGCGACACCGACGCCGCCCGGGGCATGGTCCGATCGGTGCTCGCCCAAGCGACAGCGTTCCACGCGCCCGACGACATGCTCGTCGCGATCTGCGCGGCGCCGGACCGGCGGGCCGACTGGGAGTGGACGAAGTGGCTGCCGCACGCCCTGCACCCGTCGCGCACCGACGCGCTCGGCCAGTTGCGTCTGGTGGCACCCTCGGTCACCGGCCTGGAGGCGATGCTCGACGACGTGCTGGCCAGTCGGCCCCGGTTCAACGCCAGTGGCGGTACGCCCCAGGTCGCCGGTCCGCACGTGCTTGTGGTGATCGACGGCGGCGACACCGCCGGTTCGGACCACCTGATGACCGAGGGCGGGGTCGAGGGCGTCACCCTGCTCGACCTGTCCACTCCAGCGCCGCGCCTGCTGGATCGGGCGCGCCTGGTGCTTGAGGTGACGGCGGAACGTCGGCTGCACAGCATCACCGTGGATGGTCAGGCCGAGATCGGCCGCGCCGACGACTGCCGGGTGGCCGAGCTTGAGGCGTTGGCCATGCAGCTGGCCCCGCTGCGGCTTTCCGCCGCCTCCCGGGGCAGCGGTGACACTCCGCTGACCACCGAGCTGGGCCTGGCCGAGTTGCTCGACATCGGCGATCCGTACGAGTTCGACGTGGACCGGGCCTGGCAGCCACGCCCCAACCGCGACAAGTTGCGGGTGCCGATCGGGGTGGGTGCCGACGGCGGGCCGGTGGAGCTGGACCTCAAGGAGTCGGCGCAGGACGGGATGGGTCCGCACGGGCTGCTCATCGGCGCTACCGGCTCCGGCAAGTCCGAGCTGCTGCGCACCCTGGTCCTGGCGTTGGCGGCCACACACTCCTCGGAGAGCCTCAACTTCGTGCTCGTCGACTTCAAGGGTGGTGCCACCTTCACGCGGCTGGACGGCCTGCCGCACACCAGCGCGGTGATCACCAACCTGGCCGACGAACTGCCCCTGGTCGACCGGATGACCGATTCCATAAACGGCGAGCTGGTCCGTCGGCAGGAACTGCTTCGCGCGGCCGGCAACTACGCCTCCCAGCGTGACTACGAGAAGGCGCGGGCGGCGGGCGCACCGCTGTCTCCGCTGCCGAGCCTGCTCATCATCTGTGACGAGTTCTCCGAGCTGCTGACCGCGAAGCCCGACTTCATCGACATGTTCGTGCAGATCGGCCGGGTCGGCCGCTCCCTCGGCGTGCACCTGCTGCTGGCGAGCCAGCGATTGGAGGAGGGCCGGCTGCGGGGACTCGACACCCACCTGTCGTACCGGATCGGTCTGCGGACCTTCTCCGCGATGGAGTCCCGAGTGGTGCTGGGGGCCACCGACGCGTACGAGCTGCCCCGGTCACCTGGCCACGGGTACCTGCGGTTCGGCACCGAGCCGCTGATCCGGTTCAAGGCCGCGTACGTCTCCGGCGTCTATCGGAGCAAGACCGCGGCGGCGGTGGCGGCCGGCGACGGCGAGGACCGGGTCCGCGAGTACACCACCAGCTACGTCGCGCCGCCGGTGAGCCGTGCGCCGAAGGAGGAGATCGCACCGGAGCCGACCGACGGGGTGGGCGAGAGTGTGCTCGACATCCTGGTCGGCCGACTCGCCGGCCGGGGCAAGCCCGCGCATCAGGTGTGGCTTCCCCCGCTGGCCGAGCCGCCGACGTTGGATCAGCTGCTGCCACCGATGACCGCCGATCCCGCCCGGGGCATCACCGTCGCGCACGCCGGCCTGCTCGGCGAGTTGCAGGTCGCGGTCGGCATCGTCGACAAGCCTTTCGACCAGCGACGCGACGTGCTCTGGTTCGACCTGGCCGGGTCGGCCGGCCACGCGGTGATCGTCGGCGGCCCGCAGAGTGGCAAGAGCACGCTGCTCCGGACTGTCGTCACCGCCCTGGCGCTGACCCACACCCCGCGCGAGGCCCAGGTCTACTGCCTCGACCTGGGCAGCAGTGCGCTGTCGTCGCTGCGCGACCTGCCCCACGTCGGGTCGGTGGCGACCCGCCTGGACGCCGGCCTGGTCCGGCGTACCGTCGCCGAACTGCAACTGCTGATGGGCGAGCGGGAGCGGCGGTTCGCCGAGCGTGGCGTGGACTCGATGGCCGAGTACCGGCGGGCCCGGCGGCACGGTCAGCACGACGACGACCCGTTCGGCGACGTATTCCTGATCATCGACGGCTGGGCCACCTTGCGGGCGGAGTTCGAGGACCTGGAACCGACGATCAACGACATCGCCAACCGTGGGCTGTCCTTCGGCATCCATCTGATCGTGACCGCGAGTCGCTGGATGGACCTGCGGCCGGCGGTCCGGGACGTCTTCGGCACCCGGCTGGAGTTGCGGCTGGCCGATGCCAGTGACTCCAACCTGGACCGGCGGGCGGCGATGAACGTCCCGGAGAAGTCACCGGGTCGGGGAATCACCCCGGACGGGCAGCAGTTCCTCGCAGCGCTACCGCGAGCGGACGGCGCGCAGGAGGCGGAGAGCCTGTCCGAGGGGGCGCGGAAGCTGGTCACCGAGCTGGCCGCCGCCTGGCAGGGGCCGGGAGCGCCGCCGATCCGGCTGCTGCCGCCGGTGGTGCCGTACGGCAGTCTGCCGAGCACCGGCCGGCCCGGGATCCCCATCGGTATCGCCGAGGTGGATCTCCAACCGGTGCAGGTGGACTTCGCCGCCGACCCGCACTTCATGCTGTTCGGCGACGGTGAGTCGGGTAAGAGCACCTTCCTGCGTGCGCTGGCGCAGACAATCGTGGACCGCAACGAACTGACCGAGGCGCGGCTGGTTCTCGTCGATTACCGGCGTAGCCTGCTCGGGGACATCGACACGCCGCACCTGATCGGGTACGGCTCGACCGCGCAGGTCACCGAGGGCATCATCTCCGAGGTGGCCGCGGTGATGCGTGACCGGCTGCCACCGCCGGACATCAACGCCGAACGGTTGCGGGCCCGCGACTGGTGGAAGGGTCCCGACCTGTATGTCCTTGTCGACGACTACGACCTGGTGGCGGGTGCCGGCAGCAACCCGCTGACGCCGCTGCTGGAGTTCCTGCCCCAGGCTCGGGACATCGGCCTGCACGTGGTCATCGCCAGGCGTACCGGTGGTGCCAGCCGGGCGCTCTACGAGCCGGTGCTGATGCGGCTTCGGGAGATCAGCACGCCGGGCATCGTGATGTCCGGCAACCGGGACGAGGGGGTGCTGCTCGGCACCGTCCGGCCGGGACCGCTGCCACCGGGCCGGGGTTGGCTGGTGTCCCGGCGGGGCGGTACCCGGTTGGTGCAGTTGGTGCACCTTCCGCCGCGCTCCTGAGCCCGGTACGGGGTTGCCCGATCAGGCTACTGTCGGCCAGAGTGGACTTACGGTGCGCGGCTGCAAAACCCCCCGACATGTCGGAGGAGGAAGCAGCCGCGCCGGCATCGTGTGAGCGAACGGGGGAGGGAACATGGGCGACGAGTGGCTCGTCGACGAACAGATCGACGTCGACATCCAGCAGCTGAAGGATTTCGCGCTGGCCATCCAGAAGGAAATGGAGCAGAACTTCCAGCCCAGTTTTGACAATGGCCTCCGGCCCATGCTGACCGTGCAAGCGCCGTTCGGCGGCGGCGGGATGAAAGAGGCCGCGTTCTTCCGAGGGCGGCACGACGAGAGCCGGATGGCCGTTTCCCAGCTGATGGGCGATGTGATGAAGGGTCTCGTCGCCCTCAGCACGGCCGCCATGTCGATCTCGGCGGAGTACCTCACCGGGGACGCGCTTGCCGAGGCCACCAACGCTGACGTTTACAACGCATTCTCCGCGGTGGACGGCCAGGAGACGCTCAGCGGTCTCTGGCAGCAGGGCGAGGGGGATCCCACGGGCAGCATCCCCGAGGAGGCCGTCAACCCGACGCCCCTGTCGCCCTACGAGGGCATGGACTCCTGCCCCACCGGCGACCAGCGCGAGGAAGCCCCGCAGTGGGCTGAGCGAGAGGTCGTCGGGGAGGGGTCCGGTGCATACGTGATTCAGGGCGATTCGGAGCAGATGCACGGTGATCACCTCGCGCTGGACCAGACGAGCATGCGGTGATGGTCGGCTCGGGCGCGGAAGCTGAGGAGCGGGGATGAGCGACTACTACGGCTGGCAGCCGCCCAGCTACCACATGTACTCCGGAGTGTCGGATGACTATGCGGCCGAGCGGGCTGCCCAGTCCACGCCGTACGAGCCCACGGTCTGGGGCGACGTCACCATCGAGCAGATGTGGGAGTACGTCCGCAAGGAGAGCGACGAGCGCACCACGGCGCTGGCCGACATGTGGCGGCGGGCGGCCAGCCTGCTACAGACCACCCGGGACAATCTCCAACGCCACGCCGAGGCTCTCAACGCAAAGTGGAGTTCACCGGCCGCCCGGGTCTTCATGTCCCGGGTGGGCGCGACGCTGCACTCGCTCGACGAGTGGAGGGACGTGGCCAGCAACAACGCCACCGGCCTCGACCAACTCGCCAGCAAGATCGGGACTGCTCAGCAGAGCATGAAGGAGCTCTGGCAGGAGTACCAGGCAGAGCAACGACGGCAGCAGAGAATTTACGACGAGGACAAGGCCGAAATCACCCTTGGCGACATACTCGGCGACAAACACAAGTCGCACGAGGAGGTTCAGCAGGAGTTCCACCAGCGCGCCAGGGACATCGCCAAGCCGCTGGCCGATCTTTACATCGACGTCTACATCTCCAACATCTCCCGGGGTGGGAAGTTCAAGGGCCCGACGGACGCGGTCATCAACAACCCGGGGATGCCCGGCGGGCCGGGAGCGCGACCGGCGGCACCCGGTACGCCCGGGCCGGCGCCGAATCGTCCCGGCATGCCCAACCGCCCCGATCTGCCAGCTCGGCCCGGCGGGGGCGACGCGCCGACCGGGGCGACGCCACCACCGCCACCCAATCTTCCGGAGGGCGTCGGTCTGGCCGGCGGCGCGGCAGCGCCGGTCGCCCCACCGCCGACCGCGCCGCCGGTGACCACCGCACCCACCGCCCCGGTGACGCCCGGCCCGGTGGTGCCGCCGGTGGCCCCGCCTGGGCCGCGACCGGGCAACCCCGGCCTGTCCGCACCGAATTCAGCGCGACCGAACGCACCACGGACCACCCTGCCGGGTGCGGGCGGTCCCGGCGCGCCCGGTGGTCGTGGGCCGGGCCCCAACCGGCCCACCCTGCCCGGTGCCGGCGGTCCGGGCAGCGGGTCCGGGGCACCGGGAGGTGGCCGGCGGGGTACCGCGCCGAACCGCCCGACCCTGCCCGGCAACACCGGCAGCGGCGCCCCCGGCGGTGGCCGGGGCCGGCCGGGTCTGGGCAGCCGTCCAGGTGCTGCGACCACCCCGCCGCCGTCGAGCCCACGTCTGCCCGGCTCCACCGCCCGCCCCGGTCAGCGCGGTGCCGCCCCCGGGCGTCCCGCCGCACCGCCGCCGAGCCTCGGCGGTCAGCGCGGTGCCGCGCCGGGCACGCCGCCCAAGGCCGGTTCCCCGCTGAGCGGCAAGCCCACGCCCGGCAAACCGGCGGCGGGCAAGCCGGTGACCGGCGGGAGCACCGCCGGCGCCCGGCCCGATCTGAGCGGACGCGCCGGGGCGGGCACCGGCCGACCCGCGCCGACCACCGGGCCGGCTCCCTCGCTGGGTGGCCGACGCGGTGGGCCGACCACCCCGGCTCCGCGTAAGGGTGCGCCGCGCGACGGCGACCAGGAGACCTGGGAGTACGGCGACGGCGACGACGAGCTCTGGGTCACCGAATCGTCAGCCGTGGGTGTCGTGGAGGCTCCGACGGAGCACCGGCCCCGGGAGCAGGGCAAGGCCCTCGGTCAGGGCTGACGCGGTACGGGTCGGTCACCCGGTCATGGGTGGCCGGCCCGTACCATGCAGTGACCGTCCAACCTGGCCGTCCCGGCTATGGCCCGACAGAGGAAGGTAGACGGGCATGCGTGTCCTCGCCCGACCGGCAGCCATCTTGGCGATCGCCGCCGCGAGTGTTCTGGCGACCGTGGGGCTGCCTGCGGCACCCGCCCTGGCCGATTCCACCAGGGACAAATTGTGGCACCTGAAGGCTCTGGAGATACCTGAGGTGCACAAGATCACTCAGGGTGAGGGTGTCGTGGTGGCGGTGATCGACACCGGGGTGGACGCGAAGCACCAGGACCTCAAGGACAACGTCCTGCCCGGGGTCGACTTCTACGACGACGATGCCAAGGGCCGGGTCGACCGAGTGGGCCACGGCACCGCCGTCGCTTCGTTGATCGCCGGTCACGGACACGGGCCGGGCAAGCGCGACGGCGTGCTCGGCATCGCCCCGAAGGCCAAGGTCCTCCCGGTGACCATCAAGAGCGAGCGGAGCCCGCTGATCCAGCCGACCGCCATCGCCGCGGGGATCAACTGGGCCGTCGACCACGGGGCCGACATCATAAACGTCTCGCTGTCCAGCAGCTTCAACGACGAGCTGAACCGGGCCGTGGAACGGGCCTACCAGCGAAACGTGGTAGTCGTCGCGTCCGTCGGCAATCGTAAGGATTCGATAATTGGCAACCCGGCCTCACACCGGAGCGCCATGGCTGTCAACGGCACCGCCCGCAACGGCAGGATCAGCAAGGAGGCCGCCCTGCCGGCCGAACAGGTCGACATCGCCGCGCCGGGCGAGGAGATCACTCATGCCATCCCCGGCAACAGCTACGAAACCGGGCTCGGCAGCAGCCTCAGCACGGCCCTCGTCTCCGGCGCGCTGGCGTTGGTGAGGGCCGAGTATCCGGACCTGAACGGCTACGAGATGTTCCAGCGCGTGTTGGAGACCACTCGTGATGAGGGCGAGCCGGGCCACGACCTGCACTACGGGTGGGGCGCACTCGACATCCGGCAGGCCTTGACAGGTGAACCGGATGGCCGGGGCACCCGCTCCAACGCCACTGCGCCGGGCGCCGGTGGTGTGCCGCAGCGGGTCGACCCTCGCGAACGCGAGGACGGCATCCTGGTCTTCGTGTGGGCGGTGATCATCGCCGTGCTCCTGCTCATCGTCGGCGGGATCGTGGGCACCGTCATGCTGCTGCGGGGCCGTGCACGCAAACGCCAGGCGGAGTCGACCGACGAGGATCTACCGGACGAGATGTCGGCAGTTCCCGGATCTGGCGCGTCGGCGGCAGGAGGCCCGACGACGTCGGCCGGCAGCACCGGTCAGCCCGCAGACAGAACCGACGACGCGGTCTGGCAACGCCCGCCCGGCTGAGCCGACCGTCCCGAGGAGGCATCCATGTCGTCAGCCGCGCCAGCCGGCCAGTCGCCCAACCTCGGCCCGGCCCCGGGTACGTCTCCCAGCGAGCCCACGCCGACGCCACGCCGCCGCCCTGTCGTCGTCACCATCGCCGCCCTGCTGATGGTCCCCTCGATCGTCGTCTGGCTGATCGCCGGGATCGCCTTCTTCCGGGCGATGCTGCGGGCCGAAGGCGACGGGCTGGGCAAGTTCCTGGTGGTGGGCATCGGTGCGGGCATACTGGCGATCGCGTTGCTGGTGGTGCTGCTCGCCTCCCTCGGGATCCTCATGGCCTGGACCGGCGACAACCCGGCGGGGCTGAGCGTGCCGGCCGGGTTCACCTTCGGGCTCTTCGTCGTCGTCATCGTCACGCTGCTGGCGCAGGGCAAGCTCAGTTACCACCCGACGATGGTCACGCCGCTGGTCGTGGGTGGCCTCGCCGGTGTCTCGCTCGGTCTGATCAAGAGCCCGCCAGCGCGGGCCTGGTTCGCCGGCCGGAATCGCTGAACCGACCGACGACGCGCGGCGTGATGACCACCGGGGCGGCCTCGGGAGTTCTGTGACCAGGGCCGCTGCCGCTCGCCGTCACCCGGCTGGTTCAGGCCGGGGACCAGCGGCGGCCGGCTGCGTCGAAGCGGGCCAGCAGTTCGTCGCGCCCGTCGGCGTGCAGGCAGTGCAGCTCGGTCCCGTCAGGTACGACAAGCGACTCCATCCGTGGCTGCCCGCGCCCCCACTCCTCGGGTGTCGCCTCGCCGGGAGGCCAGCGCAGCACAGCCACCCACTCGTCGGACTCCTCGAAGGGTGAGCCCTCGCCGAGCAGCCCCAACCGTCGGTACAGCCGGGTCGGTGTGTCGCGTCCCGGTCCGTGCCAGGCGTGCACCAGCCCGGCTGCCCGGTCGTACCCGTCGTCCAGGTAGGACGTCAGATAGCGGTGCGGGATGACAAGCTGCAGGAGCAGCGGCGCGGTGGGGTCGGGCCCGTCGTCGGCGGATTCCGGTGCCGGACGGGGCACCGGTACGCCCACCGTCGACGGGTCGGCGTACCTGGCCGTGTCGCGGCGCAGCTGCTCCTGCTCGGCCGCCTCGTTGATCACGTGTCGCAGCTCGCCGAGCCAGTCCCGCAACGTCAGCAGCGCCTCGCCGGGAAGCGCCGCCGCCAGCGGCGTCTCCGGGTTGAGCAAGAGCTGCCAGGAGAGGTCCGGCCAGTGGTCGGTGAGCTGAAGACTGCTGACCACCACCAGGTCACGATCGCCGAGCGCCTGTCGCAGGCGGGCTTCCGAGCTGAACACGGGCAGGCTGGCCCGGCCCTGTTCGTCGGGAAAGGTCCACCACGGAAACTCCGGATCGGACAGGTCACGCGTCGCCGAACCCGCCGGATCCACCGGCAGCACCAGCTGGGCCCGGAGCAGGGCGGACATCAGGGCGTTCGGGTCCTGCCGCCGGACCGCCTCGCGGAGCGGCCGCTCGGCCTCCACCACGGGCGCGGTCAGGGCGCGAAGCTCGTCGGCAGTCAATCGGATGCCGATCGGCAGGCCGGCGTTGATCGCCAACAGCCATTCGTCGTCGGGCCACTCGACGGCGATGTCGACAAGACCCGACACCTGGTAACTCACCGATCGGCCGGGCATCCCGGCGGCGATGGCCGTCGGTGAGGTGTACCCGAGCACGTGGGTCACGCCCTCGTGCTGGGCGGTCGGCCACGCCATCGTCTCCCGTCCGGCCGCCGCAGCCGGTGACACGGGCAGCAGCAGCGGACCGGCGACCAGCTCGGTGAGGAATCCTTCCCGGTCGTCGGCCTCGACGGCGGCCAGCAGCGCCTGCTCGGCGGCCGTGGTCGGCTGCCAGCCGGTCACCAGGTGCCGTCCGCGCGTACCCGGGCCGGTCGACGACCCAGCACCAGCGTGGTGAGTGCCTCGTCGAGATCGGCGCCGAGGAACCAGTCACCTGTGTGGTCCAGCACGAACACCCGGCCATGCTCGTCGAGAGCCAGAATGCCGGTGCCGTCGCCCTCCTCGCCCAGCGGGCTCAGCGGCGCGCCGATCGCCTCGGCCAGCTCGGCGAGGGTCTCCACCGAGTGCCGTACCAGGAACGGATCGAGGTGGAAGTCGCTCGGTACGACCTGTTCGCCCTCGCCCTGCGGGCTCACCCGCAGCCCACCGAACTCGGCGTACGCCTCGATCGCCCGGGCGGTGACGGTGTGCTGACGACCGCCGGGCGTGGCGTGCGCGGCGATCCGCAGTCCCCACTCACGGCCCCGGCCCTCGTCGACGCGGTCGGGCGACCACCCGGCGGCGGTGAGGGTCTGCGCCACCAGGGGCGGAAAGCGTTCGCTCATGCCAGCGCCTCCACACCGAACCAGTCGAGCAGGGCGGCGCAGGAGCGGCAGGGCGGCTGAACCTCGCCGTGGCGCGGGTCACCCTCCTCGCGTACCCGGGTCACCCGGATCTTCGCCCCCCAGAGCAGGGCACGGGACCGGGCGGCGTCCAGCGGCGGCCCCCCGGCCTCGGCGGCGTAGAGCCGGTCGGAGATCAGCACCGCCTCGGCGCACCAGCCGGCGTAGCGCTCCCGCTGCTCGGCGGGGAGCCCGTGCAGGAAGCGCCGCACCACCGGATGCAGGTCGGGCGCCAGATCGCCACGTACCGAGGTGTGCGTGTGGACGGTGCCGTCGGTCAGCAGGGCACCGGCCGCCAGCGGCAGCATCCGTGGCTGCGCCATCCGTCCTCCCGCACGTCGAAAGGGGACCATCGGCGAGGGTTTCGCCCGCCCCGCACGCGAGCCTAACCGTCGTCGTCGGTCCGACGGGTGGTGCGTCGGGGTACCACTGGCATCGAGGGGCTCACACCACCTCGACCGCCTGGGATATCGTCGGTCCAGCCCTCTCTTCGCCGTCCAGAGCCGGAGCCATGACGCGCACCCTTCTCGTCTCCCCGGATCAGCCCGGCGCCTACCCGTCCATCGGGGAGGCGCTGGCGGTGGCCAGCGACGACACGGTCGTCTCGGTCAGCCCCGGCACCTACCACGAGGCCCTTTTCGTCAACGACCGTGGTGTCAGCGTGGTCGCGGCGCAGGGCCCGGGCACGGTCACCATCGACGCCTCCTCCGGGACGTACCCGACGGTGTCCTGCAACTCGGGTCGGCTGGAGTTGCGCGACCTGACCCTCAAGGCGGGTGACGCCCCGGTCGTGGTGGCGGACCGGGCGAAGCTCACCATGACCGGCTGCGAGCTGAGCGCCGGCTTCGGCGCGGCGATCCAGGTGGCCGGCCGCTCGGAGTTCACGCTGAGCCGCTGCCGGGTGACCGGCGGGCGCTACGGCCTGGTGGTGGAGGACTCCGACGGCAGCGTCGAGGGCTGCGAGTTCACCGACCTCAGCGAGGACGGCATCATCGTTCGGATCGGCGCGGCCCCGACCATCCGCACCAGCACGGTGACCCGCTGCGGCAACCGTGGCATCTACGTCTACCAGTACGGTCGGCCCGTCATCGAGACCTGCGACATCTCCCAGACCGGGCAGGCCGGCGTGGCGGTGGTCCACCAGAGCGCTCCGGTGCTGCGTCGCTGCCGGATCCGTGACACCCGCGGCCCGGCGGTCTCCTTCGCCCGTGGCTGCCGAGGCACCGTCGAGGAGTGCACCACGGAGAACACCGGCCAGCCCGCGATCGAGATCGCCGAGGGGGCCGAGCCGACAGTCGTCGAGGGCGCCGTCAACCGGAAGGCCGCCTTCGGCGCCGACGCCGCCCGTGCCACCACCGGTCAGGACGCTGCCCGGGTGGAGAAGCTGCTGGCCGAGCTGGCGGCGATGGTCGGCCTGGAGTCGGTGAAGGAGGAGGTCCGCGCCCTCATCGACGAGATCCAGGTCAACGAGTGGCGACGCAGCGCCGGGCTGCCCGTCGGCGCGGTCAGCCACCACCTGATCTTCGCGGGTGCCCCCGGTACCGGTAAGACCACTGTGGCGCGCATCTACGGTGACCTGCTGGCGGCGCTTGGCGCACTACCCGGTGGGGCTTTCCGCGAGGTCTCCCGACGTGACCTGGTCGGCCAGTACATCGGCCATACCGCCGAGAAGACCGCTGCGGCGTTCGAGCTGGCGCGGGGCGGCGTGCTCTTCATCGACGAGGCGTACACGCTGTCCCGGTCGTCGGGCACCGGCGGCGACTTCGGCCAGGAGGCCATCGACACGCTTGTCAAGTTGATGGAGGACCACCGCGACGAGATCGCGGTGATCGCGGCCGGTTACACCGGCGAGATGCTGCAGTTCCTCGATGCCAACCCCGGTCTGGCCTCCCGCTTCGCCAAGACTGTGGAGTTCGGTAACTACTCCCCGGAGCAGTTGGTCGTCATCGTGGAGCGGATGGCCGGCGGCGACGAGTACCTGCTCGCCGACGGCGTCTCCGAGGTGCTCCGCGAGCACTTCGGTGCCATCGAGCGGGACCAGAACTTCGGCAACGCCCGCGAGGCACGCAAGCTCTTCGAGGGCGTCCGCAAGGCGCAGGCGCAGCGGTTGCGGCAGTCCGGCCAACGCCCGAGCCTCGACGAGTTGCGGACCGTGGCCGTGGCCGACGTCCGCGCCGCGATCGGGCGATGACGATGCCGCGCCGGTCAGGGAGGGACGTGCGGTGACGCATCCGGGTGCGGCCCAGCCGGGCGAGCCGGGTTGGCAGCATCACCCGGGGGCGGCGGCACCGCCGCCGCAGCAGCGCGGGGCGCAGCCCCAGCAGCAGGGTGCGACACCGGCGCCGACCCTCGGCGGGGCCGGCCCGGGCCACACCTGGGCGACACAGCGCGGGCAGGGGCGGGCAACCGTCGGCACCGCGTACACCAGTCAGGCCGCCGCGGCGTCCGCCACCGTCGCCGCGCCCGCCGCCCGGGTGCCGCAGAGCCGCGTCGTACCGCAGGCCACGGCCGCACCGGCAGGACAGCCCGTCGCCGAGGTCGCGGCTGCCGACGCTGTTCCGGTAGTACGCCCACACCGGCGGCAGCCCCGCGTCGGTGGGATCCACCTGGCCCAGCTTCTGGCCTGGCAGGCCGGCGCGGCGGCGGTGCTGGCGGCCAGCCCGCACGGCATGCCGCTGACCGTCGCCGTGGCCGCCGTCATTGTGCTGCTGCTCTCCCCCACTGTGGTGCGCCACCGGGGCCGGTGGCTGCACCAGTGGCTGGCCGTGTGGTGGTCGTACCGGGGGCGGAGCCGACAGCTGGTCGATGCCGGGTCCGACGGCCCCTGGCAGCTGCTGAGCCACCTGGAGCGCACCGTCGAGTTGGATCAGGTCGAGATCGACGACCAGCCGGCCGTGCTGCTGACCCACCGGGGCGGGCTCAGCGCCGTGCTGGAGGTCGATCCGACCGAGGGCGCGCTGCTCATGGGCGCGCCGCAGGCCCTGCCGTCGCCTGTGGCGTTGCTGCCGGCCGCCGACCCGAAGACACCAGTGGTGACGGTCCAGGTGCTGATCCAGGTGACCCCGGCTCCACGCGCCCGCGCGGCGGCGGTCGACCGGGCGTACCGCGAACTGACGAACGGTGGTGTCCCGGCCAGCCGGCAGGCGTGGGTGGTGCTCCACGCTCCGCGTACCCCTGATTTCCACGCCGACCGCGACCTGCGGCCGGCACTCACCGCGGCGATCCGCCGGACCCGGCGGCAGCTCCGGCAGGAACGGGCGACGGCCCGCCTGCTCAATCGCGACGAGGTGCTCGCCGCGGTCGCCCAGCTGACCCATCTCACGGGCGGCGTGGTGGGCACGGACCGGCCGCTGGCCCGGGAAGGCTGGCGCAACGTGTCGGTGCAGGGTGTCCCGCAGAGCTGTCATCGACTGCTCGCCTGGCCCAGTCGGGCCTGGGAGCTGGACCCGCTGCTGCGCGGGCTGCCGGCTGCGGCCGGTGTGGTGTCCATTTCGGTGGCTCGGGAGAGTGGTCGACCGGGTGACGACGACGCCCTGGTGGAGGTGGCGTTCCGGCTCATCGGTGCCGACCCGGCCGCGTTGGCCGCCGCTGATCGGGCCCTCGACCAGGCGATCCGCGAACACGGTGGCCGCCTGCAGAGACTCGACGGTGAGCACGCCCACGGCGTGGCCGCCACCCTGCCGTTGGGAGGCTTCCTGCGGTGAACAGCGTCTCCTTTCCCGGTAGCCGGATGGGGCTGCACGTGGCAGACGGTGCCGCGGTCGCCGGTCTACGACTTGTCGCCGGTGGCGGCGGGCTGGTCGTCGGCCGCAACCGTCAGCAGGAGCCGGTGGGGTTGCGGGTGTTCCGGGCCGAGCCGACCCGGCTGATGCTGACCGGCGGCGTACGCGCGGCTGAACTGCTCGCCTTCCGGTCCCTGGCGTTGGGCGCCCGGCTGTTCATTCAGACCGCCCGGGAGCAGGAGTGGGACGCCTTCCTGAGGCGCTGCGTGATCGGTCGGGAGATTGTCTCGTTCCTGCCGCCAGGTGTCGCTCCGCCGGTGCCGGCCACGCCTACCGAACCGCAGCTCGTGGTGATCGATACCGGCCCGGTGACCGGGCCGGACACCAATCTCAGTGCACCCTGGCGGGCCACCCTGGTGGTCCGCGACGATCTGGCCGGGTGGGATGTCGAGGTCCTGGTACGCAGCGACATCGTGGTGCTCCAGCGGCTCACCGAGGCCGAGGCGGCCACCGCCGCGAACGCCCTCGGGCTGGCCAGCGTGCAGAGCTGGTTCACCCAGCTGCACCCGGAGATGGTCGGTCTGATCACCAAGGGCCGGGTGCAGTGGGTGATGCTCAGCATGACCGGCACCGAGCGTCAGCTGATCGGCCCGGTCGCCCGGGGCGGCTGAGCGAGGACCGGCATCACGGTCTTTCCCGCATTGGTACACCCGGCGGCTCCCCCCTGGACACCGGTGCCGCTTATCCTCCGACGGTCTACTCCCTTCGGAGGCCGCATACATGCAGCGCACAAGAAGTACACGACTACTCACAATCCCGGGCGTACTGGTCACCGCCACCACGCTCATCCTCTCCAGTGGCACCACCGCCTTCGCGGACCCGGCGACGACGCCGTTCATCAGTGAGATCCACTACGACAACGTCGGCACGGACACCGGTGAGGCGATCGAGATCGAGGCCCCGGTCGGCTTCGACCTGACCGGCTGGCAGATCGTCCTCCACAACGGTGCCAACGGCTCGGCGTACGGCACCAGGACGTTGAGTGGTGCGGTGCCGGCCGCCGGCGTGGTCGTCGAGTCGTACCCGACCGACGGCATTCAGAACGGGGCACCCGACGGCGTCGCGCTCGTCGCCCCCGGCGGCGAGGTCGCCGAGTTCCTGACCTACGAGGGCACCTTCACCGCCGTGGGCGGGGCGGTGAACGGTCGGACCGGCGTCGACATCGGTGTGCAGGAGACGGCGTCCACCCCGGCGGGCCACTCGCTCCAGAAGATCGAGGGCAGCTGGCAGGCGGCGGCCCCGAACACCTTCGGGGTACGCAACACCGCGTCGGACCCGGACCCGGACCCTGATCCGACCGGCTGCACCGTCACCGTCGACCACACCATCGCCGAGGTGCAGGGCGGTGGTGCCGCCACGCCTGTCGCCGGTAGCCGGGTGACAGTGGAGGGCATCGTCACCGCCGACCACCGCACCGGTGGTTACAACGGGGTGTACGTGCAGACGGCCGGCAGTGGTGCGGAGCGCTCGGTGGCCGCCGGAACCGCCTCGGACGGCATCTTCGTGTACCTCACCACGAACACCGCCAACCATCCGGCTGTCGCGATCGGCGACCGGGTACGGGTCAGCGGTACGGCCAGCGAGTTCAACGGTCTCACCCAGCTGACCATCGCGGCCCGGACCGACGTCCAGGTCTGCGCCCAGGGCGCACCGCTGCCGGCACCGGTCCCGGTCGAGTTCCCGCTGGACGAGGCGGCTCGCGAGTCGGTCGAGTCGATGCTCGTGGCACCGGTCGGCGCGTACGCCGTCGCCGAGGTGTACAACACCAACAGGTACGGCGAGGTGGCGCTCGCCGCCGGTGACCAGCCGGCCCGGACGCCCACCGACGTGGCCCGGCCGGGCTCGGCCACCGCGCAGGCGCTGGCTGCCGAGAACAAGCTGCGTCGCCTGCTGGTGGATGACGGCCGGACGACGAACCTGGCCACCGCCGGGTTGCTGCCGCCGTACGTCTCGCCGACCAGCCCGCTGCGGGTCGGCGACTCGGTGGAGGCGTTCGGCCCGTCGGTGCTCTCGTACGGCTTCAACGAGTGGCGCCTGCAGCCGACCCGCCCGGTCGACGCGGACACCCCACCGGCCGACCGGACCACGTTCAAGACCACGAACCCGCGTACCGCCGGCCCCGTCGACGTCGGTGGCGACCTGCGGGTGGCCAGCTTCAACGTGCTCAACTACTTCGTTCACTTCGGTGGCGACGCCCGGGGTGCCGCCGACGAGGCGGCGCTGGCCAAGCAGGAGGCGAAGATCGTCTCGGCGATCAGTGCGCTGAACGCCGACGTGGTGGCGCTGGAGGAGATCGAGAACTCGGTCCGGTTCGACACCGAGGACCCGCAGCAGGCACTCAAGCGTCTGGTCGCCGCCCTGAACAGCAAGGACGGCGCGGGCACCTGGGACTACGTCCGTACTCCGGCCGACCTGCCCGGCGCGGCCGAGCAGGACGTCATCACCACGGCGATCATCTTCAAGCCGGCCAAGGCGCAGTCGAAGGGCCCGTCGCGGTCGGTGAACGACGAGACGGTGTGGTTCAACGCCCGCGAGCCCATCGCGCAGACGTTCACCGCCGGCTCGGTGGACTTCATCGTGGTGGCCAACCACTTCAAGTCCAAGAGCGGTGCCGGCACCGGCGACAACGCCGACGCCGGGGACGGCCAGGGCGGGTGGAACGGCGACCGGGTCCGGCAGGCCACCGCGCTGGCCAACTTCGTGGACCAGGTCAAGGCGGCCAGCGGCACCGACAACGTGCTTCTGCTGGGTGACTTCAACGCGTACACCCAGGAGGACCCGATGCAGGTCCTCTACGGCAGGGACTACCGCAACCTCAACGACACCGGGAAGACCAGTTACGTCTTCAACGGCGAGTCCGGCTCGCTCGACCACGCGCTCGCCTCGCCGTCGCTGGCGTCGCGGGTCACCGGGGTCGACGTGTGGCAGATCAACGCGGTCGAGTCGTACGCCTTCCAGTACGACGGCCTGGCCGCGTTCTTCGCGCCGGATCCGTACCGGGCCAGCGACCACAACCCGCTGGTGGTGGGCATCGACACCGGGTCCGCATCCGGTCCGGTGGACCTCCAACTGCTGAGCATCAACGACTTCCACGGCCGGCTGGAGTCACCGGCCACCGTGGGTGGTCAGCCGGTCGGCGGTGCTGCCCAGCTCGCCGGGCTTGTGGGTCAACTGCGGGCGGAGAACCCGAACACCGCGTTCGTCTCCGCCGGTGACAACATCGGCGCCTCCACCTTCATCTCGGCGATCGACGATGACAACCCGACGATCGACGCGTTGAACCAGATGGGTCTGACCACCTCGGCGGTGGGCAACCACGAGTTCGACAAGGGCATGGCGGACCTGACCGGCCGGGTGACCGAGCGAGCCGACTTCCCGCACCTGGGCGCGAACGTGTATCGGGGTAACGAGCGGGCACTGCCGGCGTACTCGGTGCACAACATCGGCGGCGTCCAGGTCGGCTTCGTCGGCGTGGTCACCGAGCAGACCGGCTCGCTTGTCAACCCGGACGGCATCGCCGGGATCACCTTCCGGGAGCCGGTCACCGAGGCCGACGCCGTGGCACGCCAGCTCAAGGACGGCGACCCGGCCAACGGCGAGGCCGATCTGGTGGTGCTGCTGGCGCACGAGGGTGCCGCGACGGAGAACATCGACTCACCCGAGGCGTTGGCGAACGACCCCGTCTTCGGCAAGTTCACCCGGGCCGACGCCAGCATCGACGTCATCTTCAGCGGGCACACCCACCAGCCGTACGCCTTCGAGGTGCCGATTCCCGGCACCGACAAGCTGCGGCCGATCGTCCAGGCCGAGGACTACGGCAAGCGCCTGGGCAAGGTCACGCTCACCTTCGACCCGGAGTCGGGGTCGGTGACCTCCGCCGACGCGTCCCTGGTGGATGTCGTCGGCGCTCCCCAGGACCCGGCGGTGGCGGAGATCGTGGCCGCGGCGAAGGTCCGGGCGCAGGAGTTGGGCCAGCGCAAGCTCGGTGAGATCACCGCCGACATCCGGCGGGCGTACACCGACGGCAACGAGGATCGGGGTAAGGAGTCGGCGCTTGGCAACTTCATCGCCGACGTGCAGCTCGCCGGCACCCGTGACGCCGGTCGGGGCGGGGCGCAGATCGCGTTCATGAACCCGGGTGGTCTGCGGGCCGACCTGCTGTACGGGGACGACGGCACGGTGACCTACGCCGAGGCCTTCGCCGTCCAGCCGTTCGCCAACGACGTGGTCACCAAGACCTACACCGGCGCGGAGATCAAGCAGGTGCTGGAGCAGCAGTGGCAGCCGGCGGGCGCGTCCCGCCCGGTGCTGTGGCTCGGCGTGTCGGAGGGCTTCAGCTACACCTACGACCCGCAGGCCGCCCAGGGCTCACGGATCACCTCGATGCGGTTGAACGGCACGCCTGTCGATCCGACGGGTAGCTACCGGGTCACGGTGAACTCGTTCCTCGCCGCCGGTGGGGACAACTTCACGGCGCTCGGTGGCGGCACCAACCCGGTGACCACCGGCGACAACGACCTCACCATGCTGGTGAGCTACTTCGCCGCCAACTCGCCGGTCACGGCGGACACCGAGCCGCGTTCGTCGATCGGTCAGGGCGGGCCGGAGTGCACCACCACGATCACCGGCAAGCACTCCCGGCCGCTGCTCGTGACCACCGGCCTGACCTGCGTGGACAACGCCACGATCGCCGGTCCGGTGTCGATCGCCGCAGGGGCGTCCCTGCGGGTGACCGGCGGCACCATCAACGGCCCGGTCTCCGCCACCCGGCCGGTGCTGTTCGAGTTGTCGGGTACGAAGGTCTCCGGTCCGGTCACGGTGGCCGGCGCCACCGGCGACCTGAAGATCAGCAAGGCTCGGATCAACGGGCCGGTGACGCTTGTCGCCAACCTCGGTGGGGTGCGGGTCGACGAGGTCACCGTCAGCGGCCCGGTGAGTGTGACAGGCAACTCCGGCAGCCAGCCGGTGGTCGTCGCCGCGAACACCGTCAGCGGGCCACTGGCCTGCTCGGGCAACACGCCGGCCCCGGTGAACGAGGGTCGGTCGAACACGGTGCGGGGCCCGGCGTCGGGTCAGTGCGCGCGCCTGTGACAGGCAGTTGACAACGCCGGTCCGCGGTCGGAGCAGTCCGACCGCGGACCGGCCACCTGCCGATCCAGCCGTCCCACCCGACTGGGCGATAGATACCCCCAGGGGTATAGTCGGAGACGGGTACCCGATCGGGAGGGCATCTCCGCACCGCGACCGGGTAAGCCATCCGCTGGAGACGAGCTATCGAGGAGCTGGGCATGACAGTGCAGGTGTCGGTCATCACGACGTCGTCCCTCGGCGACCGCAGCTACCTGGTCTCCGACGGCCGGGTGGCGGTCGTGGTGGACCCGCAGCGGGACGTCGACCGGGTGCTGTACCTCGCCGGTGCGGCCGGTGTGCGGATCACCCACGTGGCCGAGACGCACCTGCACAACGACTACGTCTCCGGCGGACTGGAGCTGGCCCGGCTGACCGGAGCGCGTCACCTGGTCGCCGCCGACGACGAGGTCGATTTCGACCGCGTACCGGTCCGCGACGGCGACGTCATCGAGGTGTCGGAGGCGCTGCGGCTGCGGGCCGCGGCCACCCCGGGCCACACCTTCCACCACCTGTCGTACGTGGTCGACGAGGCTGTCGAGGGTGGCTGGACGCCGGTGGGGGTCTGCACCGGAGGGTCGCTGCTGTTCGGCACCACCGGCCGCACCGACCTCCTCGGTGCGGAGCACGCGCACGAGCTTGCCCGCCGGCAGCACACCTCGGCGAAGCGGCTCGCGGACCTGCTGCCCGACGGGGCACAGGTGTGGCCGACCCACGGTTTCGGCAGCTTCTGCTCGGCCAGCCAGGCCGACGCCCCGGACTCGACGATCGGCCGGGAGAAGCAGGTCAACCCGGTGTTCCGGTTGGCAGCTACCGAGTTCGTCACCGAGACCCTGGCCGGCCTGGACGCCTACCCGGCGTACTACGCGCACATGGGGGTGGCCAACACCGCCGGCCCGGCGCCGGTGGACCTCACCCCGGTGGCGCGCGCCGACGCCCGGCAACTGCGGGACCGCATCGCCGCCGGGGAGTGGGTGGTCGACCTGCGGCATCGCAAGGCGTACGCCGTCTCCCACCTGGCCGGCACGGTGAGCCTCGGTCTCGACGGACCGATGGCGACCTGGCTCGGCTGGCTGATCGACTGGGGCACCCCGGTCACGCTGCTGGCCGAGACGCCCGAGCAGGTCGCCGACGCCCAGCGCGAGCTGGTCCGGATCGGCATCGACAGGCCCGCCGCCCAGGCGACAGGCGCTCCCCGGCAGTGGGCGGACGAACCCACCGAGCTGCGGGAGCTGCTCGTCGCGGACTTCCCGGCGCTGGCCGCCGCGCAGGCCGGGAACCCGCCGGCCGGGCTGCCCGCACCGCAGGTGGTCCTCGACGTGCGGCTGGGCAA
Organism: Verrucosispora sp. CNZ293; assembly: GCF_002754655.1. Lineage (NCBI taxonomy): Bacteria > Bacillati > Actinomycetota > Actinomycetes > Micromonosporales > Micromonosporaceae > Micromonospora > Verrucosispora sp. CNZ293. The sequence continues at coordinate 5,052,298 of NZ_PEFR01000001.1, read as the reverse complement.
CGAGTGGCGGAACGGCCATGTCGACGGTGCGGTGCACGTGCCGCTGCCCGAGCTGCCCGGCCAGCTGGGCGACATCCCGGCCGGCACGGTCTGGGTGCACTGCGGGTCCGGCTACCGGGCCGCCCTCGCCGCTTCCCTGCTGGCCAAGGCCGGGCGCGACGTGGTGCTCGTCAACGACCTCTTCGACCACGCCGACCCGGCCGGCGTACGCCTGAACCGCACCGCCTGACCGCACGTCGGCGGGGGTCACCCCGGCGGCCGTGAGCAGCCGGCCGGCCTCGGGGTCGTCGGTCAGCAGCCACCGGTACGGGACCAGGTTGCGGGCGAGGAAGTCCCGTACCGTGAACGACTCGGCCGACCAGCGGTGCCCGACCACCCGGATCTCGCTGGCTCCGGCGGCCGGGCTGGCCGCCCACGCCTCCAGCAGCGAGTCGACCACCGGGTAGAGCTTCTCCTCCGGCGGGTGCCAGGGTTTGAGCAGGTAGTGATCGAGGTCGACCAGATTGATCGCGTCGATCGCCGCACCGGTGTCCGCGTACGCGGTCAGCAGCACCCGGCGGGCGGCGGGCGATCAGGACGGGCCACCGAGGGCTGCCGGGACGGCCCGGAAGACGACAGCCACGCTGAACGACACCCCGTCGACCTGGTACGCGTAGCAGCCCGGGCCGCTGACCGTCGTGGTGGCCGGCAGGTCGCTGTCCGGTTGGCTCAGCACGGCGTAATGCCCGTCGTCGCGTGGTTCACCGGTGTAGGAGAACTTCACGGTCGCGCTGCCCGGCGCACCGATCCGGGCCGCCCGTACCAGCACCGGCCCGGTGTAGCCGGAGCCGATCCACCGGACCTTCTTCGTGTACGTGCCGTCCTGTTCCCGGTCCTCGTCACGCAGTTGCAGGGCACCGTCGACGAAGTAGTCGGCCACCGGGTACAACGGGCCGGGGCCGAGCACCCGGGACGCCTGGTCGGTGTCGGGCCAGGGCCGGGGCTCGGTGACCGGGCAGGCGTCGCCGGGCCCTGCGCTGGGCAGCCGGAGCGGCGGTGCCGTCCAACCCGCGGACGGGGCCGGTGGTACCGGCGAGACCGAGGCGCCGGCCGGCGGCGACACCGGGGCGGCGTCCGGCGACGCGCCGTCACAGGCCGCCACGCTCGACGCGAGCAGCACGACGGCGCTCATCCGGGCCCACCGCATCATCTCCGCAGTATCAACCGCCTTCGTCGTTCGCGCAGCCCCGGTACGGCCCGACGCTGCGGTTGTCCGGTTGCCGCCTCCGGTCACCGGCCCAGAAGATCGACTACCCGCGTCGCGCCCGCTCCAGCAGTGCCCGGCGCTCGGCCTCACCGTGCACCCGGTCCGCCGCGGCACGGAACAGCGCCGCCGCACGGTCGCGGTCGCCGTGTCGGGCGACGAGATCCGCCTCGACCGCCAGGGTCAACGGATAGCTGTCCAGCCCACCACCGGCGCGGGCCTCGGCGAGCAGGGCGAGCCCGGCCGTCGGCCCGTACGCGTACCCGTGCGCGACGGCCCGGTTCAGTGCGACCACCGGGGTCGGCTGCACCTGGGCGAGCTGGTCGTAGCAGTCGGCGATCCGTCGCCAGTCGGTCCGCTCGGGACTGGGCGCGGTGGCGTGGCATGCCGCGATCCGGGCCTGCCACGCGTACGGGCCGGACTGGGTCAGCCCACCGAGCAGGCGGTCGGCCTCGGCGATGGCCACGTGGTCCCAGCGGGACCGGTCCTGTCGATCGAGCGGAACCAGGTTGCCGTCGGTGTCCCGTCGGGCGGCCCGGCGGGAGTGCTGCAACAGGCACAGCGCCAGCAACGCCTTCGCCTCCGGCTGCTCCGGCATGAGTCGGACCAGCAGCCGGGCCAACCGGATAGCCTCCTCGGCGAAGGCCGGTTCGCCGTCCGCGTCGTATCCCTGGGTGAACAGCAGGTACAACACGCCCAGCACCCCGGGCAGCCGCTCGGTCAGAGCGTCGCCACGGGGTACCCGGTAGGGGATGCCCGCCTCGGCGATCCTCGCTTTGGCCCGGGTCAGCCGCCGGGTCATGGTGGACTCGCTGACCAGAAAAGCCCGGGCGATGTCGGCGGTCGGCACCGCGCAGATCGTCCGGAGCGTCAACGCGATCCGCGCCTGCGGCGCGAGCGCCGGGTGGCAGCAGGTGAAGATGAGCCGCAGCCGGTCGTCCACCACCTCCTCGTCCGGTACCGGATCCTCGGTGGCGGCGGTCAGCGCCAGCACCGCCAGGTCACGCAGCTTGCGCCGCTCGACCGACGCCCGACGCACCACGTCGAGCAGCCGGTTACGGGCGACCGCCATCAACCAGCCCGCCGGGTTGGTCGGCACCCCGTCGACCGGCCAGCGGTCCAGCGCCCGGGCCAGCGCCTCCTGTGTGCAGTCCTCGGCCAGCGTCCAGTCACCGGTGATCCGGATCAGGGCAGCCACGATCCGCGGGTACGCCTCGACGGCGGTGGCCGCGACGGCTTGCGCCGCCGCGGCCCGTCCGACCGCCGTGCCCCCGTTCTCAGCATGTCGCCGCGCCGCAGCGCCGGCTTCGCCCAGCGCCGGCGACACCACGTTCTCGGCGGCCGGATCCGTCACTGCTCGAGTTCGGCGAACGGACGAAGTTCGATCCGCCCGGCCCACGCCATCGGATGCGCCCGGGCGGCCTCGATGGCCTCGTCGAGATCGACGCACTCCAGCAGGTCGAAGCCGACGATCATCTCCTTGACCTCGGCGAACGGCCCGTCGGAGACCAGCAACTGGCCGTTGCGGACCCGTACCGTGGTGGCGGCCGACGCCGGTGCCAGCTGGGCACCCTGGAGGCGGCGGCCGGACGCGTCGTTCTCCGCCACCCACACCTCGACGTCGGGGTGGTTGCTCGGCTCCGGGTCCGGCTCGGTGTCGGTGCAGACAAGCATCAGGTACTTCACGTCAGTGCCTTTCCGTTGATTCGTCAGGATCTGTGGTTCCACCGACATGACGAACGGCGGACCCGGCATCCGGACAACCGAAGGGTGTCATCTTTCGCGCGGATCCGCGGTCGGGCAGGTCCGCCGGAGCGGTGGCAGGAACGGCCGCCGCACCTTTCATCTGCTGGGTCGACGCGCACGGCGGGCCAGCGTGTCGCCGTGCGCGATCAGGATCAGCAGTCCGGTGATGCGCCGCGAGCACTAACCTCGGGGCGATGCAGCACACCCCCGACGGACGGGCCACCCTCACCACTGCCGAACGCGCGATCGATGCCCGCTTCCGCGCACGGCTGACCCGGCTGCCGCGGCACGGGCCGGCCGGTTGGCTCACCGAATTCGTGGTCTTCGGGCTCAAGCAGGCATGGGCGTGTGTGTTCGGCGCCGCCATGCTGGCGATCCTCTGCGCGGCGCACCTCTGGTACCCGGACGACGCCGCGCTCGCTCGCAACGATGCCCTCACCGTCGCCGCCGTCGCCATTCAGATCGCCATGGTGGCCGGGCGTCTGGAGACCCTGCGCGAACTACGGGTGATCGTCCTGTTCCACCTCGTCGGCACGGTGATGGAACTGTTCAAGACCCACATCGGCTCGTGGACCTACGAGCCCGACGGAGTGCTCCGCCTCGGCGGGGTGCCGCTGTTCAGTGGCTTCATGTACGCGGCGGTCGGCTCCTACCTGGTCCGGGTGAACCGGCTCTTCGACCTGCGCTTCACGCGGTATCCACGGCGCCTGTTGACGGCCCTGGTGGCGACTGCGATCTATCTCAACTTCTTCACCAACCACTACCTGCCGGACGTGCGGTGGCCGCTCATCGCGGTTGTCGCGCTCGTGTTCGGCCGCTGCGTCATGCATTTCCGCATATTCCGGGCGCGGTGGCGGATGCCGCTGCTGCTGGCCTTCGTCCTCGTCGCCTTCTTCATCTGGCTCGCGGAGAACATAGCCACCTGGTCGAACGCGTGGCTCTACCCGAGCCAGGTGGACGGTTGGCATCCGGTCTCGCTGACGAAGCTGGCGTCGTGGTTCCTCTTGATGATCATTTCGGTGGTGCTCGTCACCTGGATCTCACCGCCACAGCCGCCCGATGACGACCGGCAGCCGCCCCGTGGCACCGATGCGACGGTCCCCGGCACGGTGCCGGTCGGCCAGCGGGAGCGGCGCCAACCAGCGCTCGACCAGCTCAGCCCTGGCGGCTCTTCCACTGCGGGTTGAGCCGGTTCACCACGACCACCCGGCCGCGTCGGCGCACCACTGTCGAACCCGGCTTCCGCTTCAGCGATCGGAGCGAACTACGTACCTTCATGTCCGTTACTCCTCGACTCGGGCCGTACGTCGTACGCAGGAGAGAACGTGGACCGCCGGGGCGGGATTCCCCGCCCGGGTCACCGGCCGGCCGGAGCCGTCGGTTCGACCGCCAGCAGGGCGGCGAGTTGCCGCAGCACCTGGGGTCGGGCCCGGTAGTAGACCCAGGTTCCGCGTCGTTCGGAGTCGACCAGACCCGCCTCGCGCAGCGTCCGCAGGTGGTGCGAGATCGTCGGCCCGGTCAGGTCGAAGGCTGGAGTCAGGTCACAGACACACACCTCACCGCCCTCGGCGGAGGCGATCATCGACATCAACTGCAGCCGAACGGGATCGCCGAGCGCCTTGAACGCGGGCGCCAGCGCGGCGGCCGCCTCACCGGGCACCCGCTGCTGGGCCAGAGGTGGGCAGCACGGCGCGGCGGTGAAGTCGAGGGAAAGTGGTGCCGCCTGCTTCGACATGCCCCTAGGTTGACATCTGTCTAAGCAGCGTGCAACTCTCTGTTTCGAAGAGAATCGAGACAGCCCCGGTACGCCGCGCTGTTTCGACAACCATCAAATGCAAGGAGTATGTGATGAGCGACCTGGACCAGCTACCCGTCGCCGTCATCGGTGCCGGGCCGGTCGGCCTAGCCGCCGCCGCCCACCTGCACGAGCGTGCGCTCCCGTACACCGTCCTGGAGGCGGGCGACGGTGCCGGCGCCGCCGTACGGCAGTGGGCCCACGTGCGCGTCTTCTCACCCTGGCGGTACAACATCGATCCGGCCGCCCGCCGCCTGCTCGACGAGGCCGGCTGGGTGGCACCCGACCCGGACGCCCTGCCGACCGGCGCCGAACTGGTTGAACACTATCTACAGCCCCTCGCGGACCTGCCGCAGCTCAAGCCACAGCTGCGCTACGGCGCCCGGGTCGCGGCGATCAGCCGACTCGGCTACGACAGGCTGCGCACGACCGGTCGGGAATCCGCCCCCTTCCTGCTCCGCCTCACCGACGGCCGGGAGATCCTCGCCCGAGCCGTCATCGACGCCTCCGGTACCTGGGACACCCCGAACGTGCTCGGCGCCTCCGGCCTGCCCGCGCAGGGCGAAACCGACGCCGCCGCCCACCTGGAGCACGCGCTGCCCGACGTCCTCGGCACCGACCGGGTCCGTTTCGCCGGTCGGCACACTCTGGTCGTCGGCGCCGGGCACTCCGCCGCCAACACCCTGCTCTCGCTCGCCGAACTCGCCGCCACCGCACCCGGCACCGAGGTCACCTGGGCCATCCGCGCGCTGTCGCCGACGCGTACCTACGGCGGCGGCGACGCGGACGCGCTACCCGCTCGCGGCGCGCTCGGCTCCCGGCTGCGCACGCACGTCGACGCCGGCCGCATCCGCCTGCTGACCGGTTTCTCCGTCCACGCGATCACCCCCGCCGACGGCCGGGTCGCGGTGATCGTCCGAGGCGGTGACGGCAGCCAGGAGCAGGTCACTGTTGATCGGATCGTCGCTGCCACCGGCTTCCGGCCGGACCACACGATCGCCGCCGAGCTGCGCCTGGATCTCGATCCGATCATGGGTGCCACCCGCGCTCTCGCTCCGCTGATCGACCCCAACGAGCACTCCTGCGGCACCGTTCCGCCGCACGGCGTCGATGAGCTCGCCCACCCGGAAACCGGCTACTACGCCGTCGGCATGAAGAGCTACGGGCGCGCGCCCACCTTCCTCATGGCCACCGGCTACGAACAGACCCGATCCGTGGTCGCCGCCCTCGCCGGCGACTGGCAGGCCGCCCGCGACGTACAGCTCGAACTGCCCGAGACGGGGGTCTGCAACAGCAACCCGGTCGACTCGGTCACCGGTGACGACTGCTGCGGCCCAGCCCCCGCCGCCACCGGCAAGGGCCTCGCCACTGGCATCAGCGGCGGTCTGCTCAGCGCACCGCTGCACCTGGTCGGCACCGACGCGCCGGCTACCGACCGGACCGGCGGCTGTTGCGGCGGCTGACGGCGGCCGACGAGCCGAGCGCCGCACGGACGATGTGCAGGGCCTGCTCCGCTGAGGGAAGGCCGGACTCGCTCACCACCCGGCCGTCCACGATGATTGCCGCGTACCCGGTACCCCGGACCAGGTCGCGCAGCAGGGCCCGCCAGGGCCGCCGGTGCCGGCGACCGTCGCGCACGATCGCCGGCAGCAGGAACAGCGTGTTACGTGGGTCGACGATCTCCACCGCGACCTCGGCGGGCAGACCGGCGCGTACCACCTGGTAGACCTCGCCCAACGGGCGCTTGTCGGCCCGTTGCCGAGCCAGCGCGGGATCCTCGTGCCGGCCCTCGACGCAGATGCCGAGCGCGCCGGTGCAGCAGCCGGAGCCGGCCCCGGCGGCGTCCCACGGTCGGATCAGCAGGACCCGGTGCCGGGCCATCAGCGACGATCGTCGGTGGCGCCGGCACCGGCTGCCGGCTCGGCGCCGACGGGCTGCTGCGACGTGTCGCCCGGCTCGGATTCGCTGGCACCGCTGCTGTCCGGTCCCGGCCCGGAGTCCGCTGCTGACTCGACGGACTGGCCACTGGCCCTACGCAGCGCGAGCACCGCCTCCACGATCAGCCAGAGCGCGAGGACGAAGATGATGGCGTCCAGCGGTGCCAGCACCCACTCGTCGGCCGCCACGAACTCGCGCAGCTGCACGATCAGCGCCCAGGTCGTCATCACCAGCAGGAAGACCAGCGGCACGACGACCGCGACCGGGTTACGCCGACGGCGCAGCACCCAGACCGCGATGACAGCCAGGGCGAGGCCGGCGGTGAGCTGGTTGGTGGTGCCGAAGAGTCGCCACAGCACCCCGAAGGTGTAGCCGGCGTCCCCGCCACCCGGCAGCAGGGCGAGCGTCAGCGGTGCGGCGATCGCCAGCAGCCCGGCCAGGGTCAGGTGACGGGACAGCCGCCGCCAGCCGACCAGCTCGGCGATCTCCTGCACGATGTAGCGCTGCAACCGGACGCCGGTGTCCATGGTGGTGGCCGCGAACGAGATCACCACCACCGCCGCGAAGACGGTTGCGAGCTGGAACTCGATGCCGAGGTTCGTGGCGAAGCTGGCGATGCCGTTGACGAAGTTGCGGGTGGCGCCGCCGGACGCCTCGGCGTAGCTGGCGTACAGCCCCTCCCACTCGGCGCGCGTGGCGGCCACCCCGGCGGTGACCGCGATGATCGACCCGAGGGCGAGGCTGCCCTCGCCGATCGCTCCGGCGTAGCCGACATACCGGGCGTCGGTCTCCTTGTCGAGCTGTTTGGAGGTGGTGCCGGAGGCCACCAGTGAGTGGAACCCGGAGATCGCCCCGCAGGCGACGGTGATGAACAGGAACGGGAAGATGCTCGGTGAGCCGGCCGGTACGTCGTTGAACATCGGTGCCACGATCCGGTCCATCCCGACCAGCACCCCGGCGAAGATGACAGCGATGGCGATGAACAGCTGGTGCGAGTTGATGTAGTCACGCGGCTGCAACAGCAACCACACCGGCAGTCGCGAGGCGATGAACGCGTAGACGAAGAGGATGATCACCCACAGGTCGCGGGTCCGTTCGAAGCCCAGCGCGTCGGCCAACCCGGTGATCTCGATCGGGTAGAGGTTGCCCACCCAGATCAGGAAGTAGAGCGCAGCCACGCCGATGAGCGACGGCACCAGCGCCGCGCTGCGGGTGCGGTAGATGTACTGACCGATCGCGATGGCGAGCGGAATCTCCACGAAGATCGGGATGACCGCGCCCGGGTACGCCACGAGCAGGTTGCCGATCACCACGGCGAAGACCGCGTTCACGAGCGTGAGCAGGAAGAAGATGATCAGCAGGAAGAGCGTCCGGGCCCGTTTGCTGATCACGTCCGCGGCGAGGGTGCCGATGTTGCGCGCCCGGTGCCGCACCGAGACCGCGAGCGCCCCGAAGTCGTGTACGCCGGCCGCGAAGATGGTGCCGAACACCACCCACGCCAATGCCGGTCCCCACCCCCAGAAAACCGCGATCGCCGGGCCGACGATCGGGGCTGCTCCGGCGATCGAGGTGAAGTGGTGGCCGAAGAGCACATGTTTGTTGGTGGGGACGAAGTCGACTCCGTCGGAGAACCGGTGCGCCGGGGTGATGTAGGCGGGGTCCAACCCGTACACCCGGTCGGCGAGGTAACGCGAGTAGTACCGGTAGCCGAGGGCGAACATCGCCATGACCGCGATGACGACGACGATGGCGGGCATACGGCTGCCTCCTTGCGGCCCACCTGGGCGGGCGCTCGCGTGCAGATCCCGAAACCTGCCGGTAATGTAACGGGGATCACATTCCAAGGTCAACCGAACGGCTCGGATCACATGGACGTGGGTACGGATGTTCGCCGCGCGATCCAGGCTGCCACCGTCGGCGAGTTGGCCTGGCTCGACCGGGACGGCCGGCCTCAGGCCCGGCCGGTAACTCCGCTGCTGCTCGGCGACCGACCCGCTGTCGCGTTCCCGTACGCCGAGGTCGGTCTGGCGCGCGGGCTGGCCACCGCTCCGGTCGCGGCACTTGTCGTCTCCGACGACCGGCTCGCCGGGCGTGGCTGGCGGCCGGTCGCGGTGGCCGGGCAGCCCCGGCTGACCGAGGATCGCGACGGCGCGCTGTTCACGGAGCGGTTGCTGGATCAGGAACTGCGCAAGTACCCACCGGCACGGGCGCTCATCGACTCACCACTGCTACGCCGGGAGCACTGGTGGTATCTGCCCCGCCTGATCGTGGCGCTTGAGGTCGTTTCGGCGACCGAAGTCGGTGCCCGCGTCGGCGGTGCCGGCGAGGTGCTGGCGGTCGTCCGAGACGATCAGCATCTGTACGTGGACTCGGTGACACGGCGCGACCACGAGGGGGCCGAGCCGGTCCGGGTGCGGAGCCTCACCGGACGGCTGCCGGCCAACGGGCCCGCGGTGCTGCTGGGGCACGACTTCTCCGCCCCTGACCTCGAACGGTGGACCCCGTGGACGACCCGGGGCGAGCTGACCGACGGGGTCCTGGCCGTGACGGCGGCACCTGGCCGTACCGCCCTCGCGCCGCCGCTCGGGTTGTGGCGACGGCTGACCCGTCAGCGACGGCTCGCCCGGGCCTGCCAGGACGCGCTCAGCCAGAACATGTAGTCGTTGTCGACCGCGACGGGGTGGGTGCGCTGATGATCATGGCACCAGCGGGACGGCGGCGGCGCCGACGATGGCGCGGTGACCGTCATTCTGTACGTACCCGATCACCATGGCGCGGCGCCTATCGAGATCCACCGGAACCGCAAGCTCGACCTGGCCGAGATCCCCGTCGATCCTCCCCGACGCGAAGGCGCGGACCACGGCGTCCTGGCGCAGCCGCCGCCCGGCGTTCTCCCCTCGGGGGACGTCGTTCTCCAGACCGCGCTCCACGACCGCCATGTTGATCGTTCCGAGCGCCGGCACCCGCTCGACCTGGTATTCCACCGCGAGCCGGCGCGTCTCGTCGCCGTCCGTTTCGGCCACCGACAGGGTCAGTGGTGTGATCGCCGCCGTTGCCAGAGCGGACTCGATCGCCGCGGACGCCTGCCCGCGGTCGGAGCCGACGAAGTCGGTCGTACCGTTGACGATCATTTGCGGGGTGTACAGGCCGCCGGACCCGAAGGCCCGGGCGTAGTCCTCCTGGCGCCGGGTGTGCGCCCCGTCGGCGTACGGGTCGGCCCATCCGAGGTGATCCCAGTAGTCGACGTGGAAGCCCAGCGCGTACACGGGTCGGCCCCGTTCCCGAGCGCTCTGGTCGATCTCGGACAGCACCTCCTCGGCGGGAGGACAACTGTTGCATCCCTGGGAGGTGAACATCTCCACGACGGCGAAGCCGCCGTCGGTCCGGTCGCTGCTCGATCTGCTGGGCGAGGTGTCCGTCACGGCCAATCCTCCTCGGCGGTCCGGCTGACGGTGACCGCCTTCCCGTTACGTCCGCGACCACGCCCGGCCGGTCGAGACAGAGCGGCAGGCGATCTCCTGATCATGCTTCGCCGGTGACAACCGGTTGGCGACCCGCTGCGATCCTCGCGCCGCCTGCACCGTAAGTCCGTATCCGCACCTCAATCGGCACGGGCCAGGCACCCGCCCCGACCCCTTCCGGAAAAGATTCACATGGGTGGATACGATGAGTACCATCGCGGTTGGGAGCCGCCAAGCCGTGGCAGACAGCGCAGTCACCTGCCTGCCTTTCTTGAGATCGTCATGTCGATCGACGCATTCCTCCCGGGATTGGGCACCCCGCGAGTGACACCGGCGTCGGCGGATCAACTGGAGCAGCAATGAAACTCGCACGAACAGCACGGCGCCTGGGACTCGGCGCGGCCTCCGTGCTCGTCGCCGCGTTCACCATGGTCGTGGTCAATCAGCCTGGCCCGGCCTCGGCCCACGGGTCGGTCACGAACCCGCCGTCGCGCAACTACGGCTGCTGGGAGCGCTGGGGCGGCGACCACCTCAACCCCGCCATGGCCCAGAGCGACCCGATGTGCTGGCAGGCCTTCCAGGCCAATCCGAACACCATGTGGAACTGGAACGGCCTGTTCCGCGAGAACGTCGGCGGCAACCACCAGGCCGTCATTCCGGACGGGCAGCTGTGCAGCGGCGGCCGCACCCAGGGCGGGCTGTATGCCTCGCTCGACACGGTCGGCGCCTGGACCGCCAAGCCGATGCCCAACAACTTCACCCTGACGCTCACCGACGGTGCCCGGCACGGTGCCGACTACATGCTCATCTACATCACCAAGCAGGGCTTCGACCCGACCACGCAGCCCCTCACCTGGAACAGCCTGGAGCTGGTGCTCCGCACCGGCGCGTACCCCACCACCGGGCTCTACGAGGCTCAGGTCAACGCGGGCAACCGCACCGGGCGACACGTCGTCTACACGATCTGGCAGGCATCCCACCTGGACCAGCCGTACTACATCTGCAGCGACGTGACTTTCGGCGGGGGCAGCAACCCGCCGCCGACCACGCCGCCGCCCACCACCCCGCCGCCCACCACCCCGCCGCCCACCACGCCCCCGCCCACCACGCCCCCGCCGACCACCCCGCCGCCGGCCGGTAACGGTGCCTGCACCGCCACCTACCGCAAGACCAGCGAGTGGCCCGGTGGCTTCGGCGGCGAGGTCACCGTCCGCGCCGGCAACACCGCCATCTCCGGTTGGACGGTGAGCTGGACCTGGCCCAACGGCCAGAGCATCACCAACTCCTGGAACGCGACGGTCACGTCCAGCGGGTCCTCGGTCACCGCCTCGAACGTCGGCCACAACGGCTCCCTGAGCGCCAACAGCAGCGCCACCTTCGGATTCAACGGCTCCTGGAACGGCACCAACGGCACACCGACACTCTCCTGCACCTCCCGGTAACAGCCGTCAAGCGGGGGGTGGCGCGCCTACCAGCGCCACCCCCGGCACTTCGCCCTCGGTACCCGTCCCGGTTGGTCTGTTCCGCCGGACGGGGGACCTGCCGCTTCCTTCCCCAATCCGTCCTCGCCGGGAACATCAGCCACGTACCGTCGAGGCAGGCCGGCCGTCCCACGACGCTTGATGGGCGGGGACGGAGGACCAGTCGACCCTGCCGTCGCGGACGACTGCGCGCCGCGACACGAGGACGAGGCATGACATCGGAACCTGATGTGCGGCATCAGCGGTGAGGTGAGGTTCGACGGCACCACGCCGGACGTCGACGCGGTGCTCCGGATGACCGAAGCGATGCGGTCCCGGGGCCCGGACGGCGAGGGCCTGTGGAGCGATGGCTGGGTGACCCTCGGGCACCGCCGACTGACAGTCATCGACCTGTCCGACGCGGGCGGCCAGCCCATGGTGCGAGAGGATCTCGGCCTCGCGCTGGTCTTCAACGGCTGCGTCTACAACTACCCGCAGTTGCGCGAGGAACTGCTCGACGCCGGGCACACCTTCCACTCCACAAGCGACACCGAGGTGATCCTGGTGGCGTACGCCCAGTGGGGTGAGGACTTCGTCGACCACCTGGTCGGCATGTTCGCCGTGGGCCTGGTCGACCGCATCCGACGTCGGCTCGTGCTGGCCCGGGACCGACTCGGCGTCAAGCCCCTCTACCTCGCCGAGACGCCGGGCCGGCTGCGGTTCGCCTCGACGCTTCCGGCGCTGCTCAAGGCGGGCGACGTGGACACCAGCGTCGACCCGGTGGCGCTGCACCACTACCTGTCGTGGCACTCGATAGTGCCCGCACCCCGCACCATCCTGCGCGGTGTCCGGAAGCTACCGCCGGCGACCGTGCGGGTCGTCGAGGCCGACGGGCACAGCCGGGAACGGGTCTACTGGCGGCCCGGCTACGCCCGGCATCCCGACCACGCCGGCTGGGACGACCGGGACTGGCGGGCCGCGATCGGTGACGCCCTGCGTACCGCCGTACGACGACGGCTCGTCGCCGATGTGCCGGTAGGTGTGCTGCTCTCCGGCGGGCTGGACTCAAGTCTGATCGTGGCACTGCTCGCCGAGGCCGGGCAGCAGCACCTGCGTACCTTCAGCATCGGCTTCGACAGCCGGCACGGCGAGGCCGGCGACGAGTTCCACTACTCGGACCTGGTCGCCCGTGCGTACGACACCGACCATCTCCGCATCCAGCTCTCCAACGACGACCTGGTGCCCGCCGTCCGCAAGACGATCGAGGCCATGACCGAGCCGATGGGCAGCCATGACGTGGTCGCCTTCCACCTGCTCTCCGAGCAGGTCGCGGCACATGTCAAGGTGGCGCAGTCCGGGCAGGGCGCCGACGAGGTGTTCGCCGGGTACGGCTATCACCAGCCCCTGACCCAGGTGCCCCGTGCCGACGCCGCGCGGACCTTCACCGCCGCCTTCTTCGACCGGGACCACGCCGAGCTGATCCGGGTGGTGAGTCCGGCGTACGCCGTCGACGTCGATGCCAGCCGGGATCTGGTCCTCGCGGAGCTGAACGCGCCGGGTGCGGACACCGCCCTCGACGCGGTGCTGCGCCTGGACACCCACCTGATGCTCCCGGACGATCCGGTCAAGCGGGTGGACAGCATGAGCATGGCCTGGGGGCTTGAGGTCCGTACCCCCTTCCTCGACCAGGATCTGGTCGCCCTCGCGGCGGCCTGCCCGCCGCAGCACAAGGTCGCCAATGGCGGCAAGGGTGTGCTCAAGGAGGTCGCCCGCGAGGTACTCCCCGCCGAGGTGATCGACCGGCCGAAGGGCTACTTTCCAGTGCCCGCGCTGCGCCACGTCGACGGCCCGGTTCGCGACCTCGTCGAGGCGGCGCTGCGGACGCCGGCCGCCCGGGAGCGCGGACTGTTCCGGCAGGCGTACGTGGAAGAGCTGCTCGCCGACCCGGAACAGGCGCAGGCCACCGCGGGCAGCAACAAGTTGTGGCAGCTGGGCCTGCTCGAACTCTGGCTCCAGACCCACGACATCCGCTGAGGTGCTGGCCGCCGGCTCAGCCTGCGGTGGTCTCGGCGGCGAGGTGGTCGAGGACCGCGCGCACGTCGCCACCGGTGCGCGCGATGACCCGCCGCTGCCGGGTCGCACCGGTGCCGTCTCGGCGCAGCCGGGCCAACTGCTGCTGGACGTACGGCAGGTCCCCGTGCCGGATCAGCGCAGAGGTCACCGTGGTGAACAACTCCTCCACGAGGTCCCACGCCGGACGCGCACCGCCACTGCGCAGATCGATCAGCCGGCCGTCCAGCCCCTCGTGAGCAGCTCGCCAGTGGGCCGCCGCGAGCAGACAACTACGCAGGCGGGGTGCCGGAACGCCGGCACGCACCTGGTCGACCAGAGTGGCGACCAGGGCTCGCACCAGGGCCGCGACCAGCACCGTGTCGTCCACCCCCGGGCAGACGTCCCCGACCCGGACCTCAACCGTGGGATAGCTGGCGGACGGTCGGGCATACCAGTAGACCATCGCCGCGTCGAGCATGATGCCCGCGTCGACAAGTTCAGCCACCGTCGCGGCGTAGTCGCTGAACGAGGCGAAGTACGGGGTGGGCCCGATGCTCGGCCAGCGCTCCAGCTGCATGGAACGCCAGCTCGCGTGGCCGGTGTCGACCCCGTCGTGCAGCGGCGAGTTGGCGGTGAGCGCCTGCACCACCGGCAACCACGGCCGCAGGTGGTTGCAGACCTGCACCGCCAGTTCCCGGTCCGGCAGGCCAACGTGCACGTGGCAGCCGCATACGGCCGGATCGTGCGCGACCGGACCGAACCGGCGGGACATGGCGTGGTAGCGAGGTTCGTCCGGCACCGTCCGGTGCGACTCGTTGACCGGAGTGGCGCCCACCGCGACCAGCCGCGCTCCCACCGACCGCGCTGCTTCCGCGGCGGCACGCCGCAGCGTGGTCAGGTGCGTCCGCAGATCGGTCAGGTCGGCACAGACGGGGGTGACCATCTCCACCATGCTGTGCCGGAACTCCTGCCGGCTCTGCGCGCGGGCCGTCCCGTGCAGCGCTGTCAGCACCCGGTCAGCGACCGGCAGGCTCTCTCCCGTTTCCGGGTCCAGCAGCAGGAACTCCTCTTCCACCCCGATGGTCAGCCGCGTTGGCGCGGCCACCGCACTCACGGACGGCGCGGTGGACGGGTGGTTCGTCATCGTCGGCGTCCCCTCCTGCCGGCGACGGTCACCGCCGCCACGTTGCGGGACTTCCCGGCAGTGGCTCCGGCAAACGGCACCCACTGACTGACCGGGCGGGCCCGGAAGTACCGGGCCCGCCCGTTCCAGCTCCAGCCGGTCCGATCGCGAGGTGTGCCATCGCTCATCCGCTTCGGCGAGCGCCCTCAATCGCGAACGTCGGGCATTTCGAGCCGGATCTGTGTCGTGTCGTCAGCGTTGCAGGGTGAGTACTCCCGGGCGGTAGGGCAGCAGGCCGTAGTCGCCACCGGAGTTGGGGGAGCGTCCCTGGTAGAGCAGTTGCAGGTTGCAGGGGTCCACGGTCATGGTCTGGTCGGCGTTGGACCGGATCAACTCGCCGTGGCTGATGTCGTTGGTCCAGGTCGCGCCGCTGTTGGCCTTACCCGCGAACGGGTTGCTCTCGCTGGCCGCCTGCGGGGTCCACGACCCGCCCAGGCTGGTCGCGGTGAACGACCGGAAGTAACGACCCTGCGAACCGATCGCCTCGACCAGCATCAGGTACCGCTGCTGACCCTGAAGCTTGTACACCTGCACACCCTCGAACAGGTTGTTCGTGGTGTCAGTCATGATCGTCGTGTAGTTCGACCCGAAGCTGCCCGGGAAGTTCCCGATCGGCATGCTCGCCCGGTAGATCCGACCGTTGTCACCAGCGAAGAACAGGTACATGTTCTGGTCATCACCGATCAACGCCTGATCGATCGGACCAGTACCCGAATTCGAGATCGACCCCGTGAACAACGTCTGATGCGCCGACCAGCTGTTCACATTCGCCGGGTTCGTCGACGTCCGGTACGAGAACGCCGGACCACCCCACTGGTACGCCAACACCCACACGTTACGCGGAGCGAAGTAGAACAACGACGGCGCGACAGCCGAGAACGGCATCTGGTTCTGACTGGCCGAACCCATCTGGTTCCAGTTCGAGAACAACCCGAAGTTCATCGAACCCCACGACGTACCCGTGTCATGCGTGGTCGCGTAAACCAGATGCTGACCGTTGTACGGCGCGTGCGTGAAGTCCTTCAACGACACCCAACCGGACCTCGGCTGCGCCAACGCGCCCGTCGACGACCACCGGTACGACGACGGCAGATTGCAGGTGCCCGACGGCGGCGGCGTGGTAGGCGGCGGGTTCGTGCCGCCGTCGACGCGAACCAGCTGCCACTGCTGGTTGGCACCGTTCCAGTCGTCGTACTGCACGATGTTGCCGCCGTCGGCGGTCGAGGCGCCCTGCACCTCCATCACCTTGTTGCTGTTCCGGTTGATCAACCGGACGTAGCCGCCGTCGGAGTCGGCCAGCCGGAACTGCTGGTTCGTCCCGTTGTGGTCGGTCCACTGCACGATGCTGGCACCGTTGGCGGTGGAGAAGTTGTAGACGTCCAGCACCTTGTTGGACAGCCGCGACTTCAGCCGGTAGTAGCCGCCGCCAGAGTCCACGAACTGCCACTGCTGCTGGTTACCGTTGTTCCGCGACCACTGGGTGATCCGCGCACCGTCGTTCGTGGCCAGGTTGTACACGTCCAGGGCCTTGCCGCTGTTGCGGTTGACGAGCACATACCACGCGTTCGTGTCGACAGTCGCCGCAGCGGCGGGTGACGACACCGCCACCGCTGCGGCACTACCGGCCACCACCGCCGTCACACCGGCAGCGGCGACCCGCAGCAACCACCTACGCTGCCGCGTGGGCGGCGCAGGAGATGGAGACCTACCAAAGGCAGACATGTTCCTCCTTCAATGACCGAGAGCCGACCGGCGCACCCGAGGGTGGGCGCGCCATCAAGCGTCCGTGTCGCCTGGTGTTAGCGCTAACATGGATGTCCGCATGTCCCCGCACACGCCTGGTCCACCGGCCCGACGAAGCAGGCTTGCCCGGTAAGCCGTAGGCATCGCCGTCCTTGACCATCGACTGTGGGCGATAACATGCCGTTCGTCAAGTCGAAACTTTCCGGAATCATGGGCCCGCGACGTACCCGAATTATCAGACACGTGCCTGGTCGTCGCGTTCATCCGACCACCCTCAGCAACCACCCAGCGCACCCAGCGCTGCGAACCCTGTGGCGGCGCGCTGGACGGCAGATGATGGCGCTAACATCGATGGTTGCACATGACCGGCGCCGCGTTGCGGCTCGCCGAGCCGGCCGAGCCTGACCGTCGGCGAACCGTGCTGGGGCTGGCGGCACCCGCCGGGCACGTTCTACGAAGCCCGGCCCAGCACCTTCCCCAGCAGACCCGACAGCTGACGCTGCTCCTGATCGGTAAGCAGCCCGATCCGCTCGGACGGGAACTCGAAGGCCCGCCGGACGGCACGTTGCACGTCACGCCCCGCCGGCGTCACCGACACGCGCTTTATCCGCCTGTCGTCCGGGTCGGACACCCGGGCCACCAGGCCGCGGGCTTCCAGCCGGGTAACGAGCTGGGTGACGTTCGAGGCGTCGCACAGCAGCTCAACGGCGAGTTCTCCCATCGAACGGCTGCCTCCGGAGAGATGTTCGAGCAGACACGCCTGTGCGGCGCTGAGCCCGGCGACCTGCGCCGCCCGGTCGTAGGCCGCGTCGTAGGCGAATACGAGATCCCACACCTGCCGGGCAAGGGTGTCCGCCACCTCGGTCATGGCCCGAGATTAGTTGACTCGCTCAGATAACGCTGCTTTAGTGGAGTCGATGAACTTTAGCCACTCAACCAAAGGGAGCGACCGGACGTGACGAATCGGAGTTCGACGGGGGCCGACCCGACCCGCGTGCTGGTGACCGGGGTCCGTGGAAAGACCGGGCTGGCGCTGGCCAGACTGCTGGTCGAGCGGCCGAGCATCGACGTGCTCGGCGGCAGTAGCAACCCGGACTCGGTCGACATCGGCGGCGTACGGCCGATCGCCTTCTCGTGGGACGACCCAGCCGGATGGTCGGCGGCGACCGACGGCGTGGACGCGATGTACATCGTCCGACCGGATCGCGCGGACGCGCCGGACCTCATCGGCGCACTACTCACCGAGACGCCCTCCCGGACCCGGATCGTCCTGTTGTCCGAGCAGGACGCCGACTACATGGGAGCCGACGGATGGGCGCCGCGCGCTGAGCGCGCGGTACGCGACAGCGGGCACGCCTGGACGATCCTGCGGCCCAGCTGGTTCATGCAGGTGTTCACCGACCCGCGCTTCTACCGCGATCAGATCGCCCAGGGGGAGCTGCCGTTCTCCAGCGGTGGCGCGAGGCTGGCCTGGATCGACGCCCGGGACATCGCTGCGGTCGCCGAGCGGGCGTTGCTGGACGAGGGGCACGCCGGCCAGGTGTACGAGCTGACCGGCCCGGAGGCGCTCTCCCTGCCGCAGACCGTCGAGCTGCTCTCCGCCGCGGCAGGGCACACCGTGACCCTCCGGGAAATGACGATCGACGAGGTCGTCGACGGGACCACCGGCTTCGAACGGGAGCTCTTCGCGCTTACCTTCGAGCGCGTACGGGCGGGCAGTTTCGCGGCGGTCACCGACTCCGTCGAGCGGGTGACCGGACGGCCGGCACGGACACTGCGGGCCTTCCTGTCCGACGCCGAGTCGCCGTTCGGGCGGGCGGGCTGACGTCGACAGAGCCTTGGGTCGGCACCTGGCTGAGCCGTACCCGAAGTTCTCGGCGGCAAACGTCGAGCGGCGAAGCTCCGCCTACCGTCACGGTCACGGGCAGAGACCGTCATCGGTTCGTCGTGTTGTCCGCCTTGGCCGACGGGTAGGGCAGTCGTAGCAGACGAGTCCCCTGAAGGAGTCAGCCATGAGCCATCCCTGGTTCTTCCCCCACGACCTGCCGCCGCTGTTCTACGCCGAGCCCACCAACGAAGACACCCGACTGGCCTGTCAGCTGCTCACGACGATGCAGCAGGATCCGCGACTGCGTCACGAACGCATCTGCATCGAGGTGCAGAACCGGGTGGTGGTGCTCGACGGCACGGTGAGCACGGCCGAGGTGAGCGCCGAGGCGCACGCCCTCGCCTGGCGCACACCGGGCGTGCACGACGTCAGCAGCCGGCTCCGCCACCTGGGCGGATGAACCTGAATCGCAGCGACGTGGCCGGATGGGCTCCCGTTCTTTTGCGGATCCCGTGTCCGGGTATGTCGTCACGATGGTGCTGAACAATCCGGCCGACCTGGCACGCCTGCTCGTGGTCGCGGCGATCATCTATCCGGCACTGGTGGTGATCCTGCGGGTTTCCGGCAAGCGGACGTTGTCCAAGCTGAACGCCTTCGACTTCGTGGTCACGGTCGCGCTGGGCTCGACGCTCGCGACGATCCTGCTGTCGCGGGACGTATCGCTGGTGGAGGGAATCCTCGCCCTGATCCTGCTGGTGGCCTTGCAGTACGCAGTCGCACTGCTCGCCGTACGCTGGCCACCGTCGCAGAAGGTGCTCAAGGCCCGGCCCACCATGCTGCTCCGGGACGGGCAGCTACGAACTGAGACGTTGCGGTCCACCCGGGTGGCGGAGAGCGAGATCCGCCAGGCCGCCCGCAGCCAGGGCGCGGGCGACCTCCACGACCTTGCCGCCGTCATCTTGGAGACGGACGGCAGCCTGAGCATCATCACCCGCGGGCAGCTCGGTGACGGCAGCACCCTCGTCGACGTACGCGACGAGGGACGGTAGCCGGCCGGTCACCCTGGTTGCGCCGCACAGCCGGCGTCAGCCCTCGATCGGCGGGCGGTCCATGTTGAGGTGGAAGGCGCGCTCCTCGGCCTCCTGGCGGGCCGCGATGAAGTCGCGCTGCCAGTCTTCGGCACCGTCCGGGATGCGGGCCACCACGTGCTCGCCGTGCACCCGCCCGTCCGCGTCGGTCAGGGTGACCCCGACGACTGTGTGCCCACGTCCCGGTATGGCGTAGTGGCGCACCGCCCAGCGGGCGGACGCCTGCGCGGCATGGCGTCGGCGTCGGGCACCGCCGGTCAGGACCACGGACACCAGTAGGACGGCGGCCAGCACGACGATGGAGATGGCCAGGAACGCGATGATCCGCACCCGCCCGAGGCTACCTCGCCAGGTGCAGGCGCTGCCGCTTACAACAGGTCATCAGCCCATCCCGGGCGGACCCGCTTCAGCTCCGGCCCGGAAGAACCTTCCGGGCCGGAGCCGAAGCTGTGCCTGACGCCGTGGATCAGACGATGTTGATGTCGCTGCACCACATGTAGGTCTGGTCCATGTGCGACGCCTTCCAGATCACGAAGAGAACGTGCTGGCCGCTACGCCCGGACGGAATCGAGACGTTGAACGAGATGTTCTGCGTCGGCGCGTAGCGCCCGGTCTGCAGGATCTGGTCGATGTTGCCCCAACCGACGCGCTGTGAGTTCGGATTGAACCCTTGCCGGGTGACGTAGACCCGGAAGAAGTCAGCGCCGTGGCTGGCCTGGTCGTAGAACCGGAGCGTGAAGTTGCGGCTGACGTTCGTCGCCTTCCAGGCCCCCGGCTGGTTCACGGTGTCGTTCCTGGAGAGGGCGTTGCTGCAGAGCTGTCCGTCGGGCGTACGGGCCTGGAACTGACCACCGAGGCCGTCGCGCAGCTGGCTCATCCAGTTCCACATCGTGTCGGGGTTGGCCTGGAACGCCCGGTAGCACATCGGGTCCTGCGTCTGCATCGCCGGATCCATGTGCCGGTGGCCCCAGTTCTGCCAACACTGGTAGGCGCGGGTCGCCGGGTTGATCACGGTGCCGTGGGCCTGGGCGGCACCCGTCCAGGGCAGCATCGCCGCCACCACGGCGAGGGACAGGACCAGTACCCGGACGGCTGGCCGGGATCGCCGGCCGGACTGGTGGGGATGGTGTGAACGCACGGTACGTCCTCCATTTCTGAGGCGCTCACCGGGACGGGTTTGGGAGCGCTTCCAGCGAGTATCACACCATTCGGACAAGATATCAATGATCGTCTATTGATATCCGTTGTTCAGATTCGCCGGAGTCACCATCTTGATCAGCACGTCACGCCGCCCCTCGAATGTCCAGGAACGGCGGTATTCATTGATCGACAATTGGCGTGACCGCCGGAACGGTTCATGCCCAGGCGACGGCCGGGACGCCGGTCAGCGGGCCAGGACCTGATCGGGGCTGCGCTGGGTCGCGTCGCGAACCTCGCCGACGAGCTTCTCCACCACGTCCTCCAGGGCGGCCAGACCGAGGAGTTGGCCTGTCGAGTCGACGATCGTGGCGAGGTGGGCGCCGCGGTGCTGCATGACGGTCAGGGCGTCGCGCAGCGGCCGTGCCGCGTCCAGGGTGGCGAGCGGACGGATCAGTGCCGGGTCGAGCGGCTC
Source organism: Verrucosispora sp. CNZ293 (assembly GCF_002754655.1). NCBI lineage: Bacteria > Bacillati > Actinomycetota > Actinomycetes > Micromonosporales > Micromonosporaceae > Micromonospora > Verrucosispora sp. CNZ293. The sequence continues at coordinate 5,031,149 of NZ_PEFR01000001.1, read as the reverse complement.
GTGGTGCTGTTCCGCTGGCAGTCCCAGGATGTCCTTCACATGGACGTACCCGGTGAGCTCGCCCTGCGGGTCGGTGAGCGGAAACCGGGAGAATCCGGTTGCCGCGCACTGACGTTCGAGCTCTGCCACCGTGGTGTCCTGCGGCAGGGTGACAAGTGATGCCAGCGGAAGCGCCACGGTGGCGGCGGCCTGGTCGTTGAAGGCCAACGCACCGGTCAGCAGATCGTGCTCGTGCTGGTCGATGAGCCCTTCCTGCCGGGACTGGGCGATGAAACCGCTGATCTCCTCATTTGTGAAGCTGGAGGCGACCTCGTCTCTCGGGGTGACCCGGAGCAGCCGCAGCACCGCGTTGGCGATCCGGTTGAGCAACCAGATCAGCGGGCGGAGAACGGTGACGATGCCGTAGAGCACCGGTCCCAGGACCAGCGCGGAGCGTTCCGGACCGGCGAGGGCGATGTTCTTGGGCACCATCTCACCGAGCACCATGTGCAGAAACACGACGACGGCCAGGGCGATGGTGAACGCGATGGGGTGCAGCAGCGCCTCGGGCACGCCAGCGGCGGCGAAGGGCCGCTCCAGCAGGTGCGCCACAGCGGGTTCACCTATCGCACCGAGACCGAGCGAGCAGACGGTGATACCGAGTTGCGCGCCGGCCATCATCAGCGAGACGTTCTCCATCGCTCGCAGCGTCACGCGGGCGACGGACGAGCCGGCCGCCGCGCGGGGCTCGATCTGCGTACGGCGGGCGGAGATCAGGGCGAACTCCGCCCCGACGAAGAAGGCGTTGCCGGCCAGCAGCACCACGGCCAGCAGGATCGCGGTGACGTCACTCATGACCGGGTTTCCTCGCTGAGCTGGTGGTCGGCGTGGAGGCGCAGGGTGAGTCGGTCGACCCGGCGGCCGTCGAGCCGGATGACCGCGAGTTCCGCCTGGGCAGAGGTGGGCAGGCCATCGGCATCGGGATGGTTCCGGTCGGCGACGGACACCGTGATGGTGTCGCCGACCTGCGGGAAGCGGCCGAGACGCTCGGTTACCAACCCGCTGAGGGTGTCGGTGTCCCGCGCCTCCGGAAGGTCGAGGCCGATCAGTCGGGACGCCTCGTCAGGGCGCAGCAGACCGGAGAGCGTCCAGGTGCCGTCAGCGGCCCGGTGGTGGCGGCGGTGGGGTCCGTCCTGCTCGTCCGTGATCTCACCGACGATCTCCTCGACGAGATCCTCCAGGGTGACCACGCCAGCGGTTCCGCCGTACTCGTCGACGACGGCCGCCACCTGCAACCCGTGCCCGCGTAGTACCGCCAGCAGCGGGTCGAGCGGCACGGTCTCGGGCACCTCGGGAAGGTCCACCATGATCGCCCGGACCGGACGGGTGGTCCGCTCGGCGGTAGGCACCGCCAGGGCGTGCTTGAAGTGCACCACGCCGACGACGTCGTCCACGCCGGCACCGGTGACCGGGAATCGGGCGTGGCCGCTTTCTGCGGCGAGGGTCAACACCGTTCCGGCGGGCGCGTCGGCGGGGACGAACTGGACCCGATTACGCGGGGTCATGACGTCGGCCGCGGTGCGCCCGCCGAAGTCGATCGAGCGCGCCACGAGTTCCGCCGTACGTGCGTCGAGCGTGCCCTCCCGGCCGGACCGAGTGACAAGCGAGGCGAGTTCCTGCGGAGAACGCGCCGAGGCCAGTTCCTCGGTGGGCTCGATGCCCATCAGGCGCAGAATCCGATTCGCCGTGCCGTTGAGAAAGCGGATCAGCGGCCCGGCGGCGGTGGTGAAGCCACGCTGTGCTCCCGCCACGGCGCGTCCGACGCGCAACGGCTCGGCGATCGCCCAGTTCTTCGGTACGAGCTCACCGAAGACCATCTGGAAGCCGGTCGCCAGCGCCAGCGCCAGGATCACCGACAGGGCGGCGACCGCCGAGTCGGACAGTCCGGTCATTCCGAGCGGGCCACGCAGCAGCGTGGCCAGCGACGGTTCGGCCAGGAAGCCGACCACCAGGCTGGTGACGGTGATGCCCAACTGAGCCCCGGACAGTTGGGTGGACAAGGTCCGCAGTCCCTTGAGCAGTCCAGCGGCCTTGCGGTCGCCAGCCTGCGCCCCGCGCTCGACCGTTGCCCGGTCGACCGTGACGAAGGCGAACTCGGCGGCCACGAACAGCGCGTTCGCCGCGATCAGCAGGACCGCGACGGCCAGCAGCAGCCACTCCGTCACCGGCGGACCCTCTCTCGATCCTCGGGCTGCTCAGTACTGGGAGGTTCACCGTCGCTGGACATGCCGGCCAGCGTAGGCAGGCATGCTGGGACGTTGCTGTGTGCCCGCGCCGTGCCGATCTGACCACCGCGATTGACAGGAGTGCCGGGCTCGATCCCGGTGGCGCGGAGTGCCGTCGCGGGCCGGTCGGGTCGAGTGCCGAGGCGCGGGCCGCAGCCCCCTGCGGGGCCGTGACCAGGAGCAGCCGATCCCGTAACACCGCCGCAACACCCTTGACACCCAAAGGTGAGCCCGGCCACACTACGCGCATGCTAATTCGATTTAGCTGACCAGCACCGCAAATGCCCCACCGCGCCGGACCGGCGGCAGTCGGCCGCGCCCGCGGCAACCCGGCCGGAGGTGACGTCGAAAGCCATTCGGTGGCCAATGTCCGAAAAGACCGTAGATCCCCACGAGGCCGCAGAGACCATAGAGGAGTAGTCCCAGATGAGGAAAGCGACCGGACGACGCCGGCTCAGCCGCGCGATCTCGTTACTCGCGATCATGTCACTCGGCGCGGGCGCCAGCGCCACCATCTCCGCACCGGCCGCCAGCGCGGGCAAGCGCCCGATTGCGGAAGGCGCGACCGTCAAGCCGGATCGCGGTTCACCGACCGGATACACGGTCACGTTCGTCTACCGCAACCCCAACGCGACCCAGGTCCGCCTCGCCGGAGACCTGACTCTGCTCGACGTCGCGACAGGTAACACCCGGTACCAGCCGGAGGAGTGGCAGCCGGGGCGCTACCACGCCGGAGGTACCGAGTTCCTCCGGGACATGACAAAGGACTCGAAGGGGAACTGGTCGGTCTCGCTGCCGCTGCACGCCGGGGGGATCAGCTACTGGTACCGGGTCTGGGACCCGACGCAGGGCTGGGAGAACAAGCGGATCTGGGATCCCGCCTCGACGAACCCTCGCCCCCCGGGCGAATCGTCGTTCCGGGTACGGAACAACGATGTCCTCGATGCGGTGTACGTGCCGTACGCCAAGAAGCAGAACGACCCGGTGTTGAAGGGGCGAGCGGAGTACGAACTCCCGATCGCGGACCGCAAGAAGCGGGGCACCGTCAACTACATCCCCTACACCACGATTCTCGGTGACAGCGGCCACTACCTCGGTGTCTACCTGCCGGCCAACTACAACCCGAAGCGGGCCGAGCCGTACAAGGTGGCGTACCTCGCCCACGGCATCTTCGGTGACGAGACCGACTTCATGGTCCCGGCGAACGTCCCCAACATCCTGGACAACATGACGGCCAAGGGCGAGATCGAGCCCACCGTGGTGGTCACCATGGGGAACCACTTCACCGGCACCAGTCTCGGCTTCGGTTCCTACAACCAGACGAACGCCGCCAACAACCTGGTCCAGACGATCCTTCCGCTCATCGAGGAGAAGTACAACGTCTCGACCGAGCGGGAAGGTCGCGCCTACGCCGGGTTCTCCTACGGCGGCATGACGGGCGCCCACGTCATCAGGGGCTACCCGACCACGTTCGCCTACTACGGTCACTTCTCCGGTAACCCGTCCCTGTCCGCTCAGGACTACGACAACGTCGCCGCCGCAGTCGGGGACGACGGCCTCTTCGTGTTCCTCGGCAACGGTGTCTTCGAAGGCAACCTCAACGCCCAGAACGCCATCGCGGACAACTTCCGGGCTCGGGGCTACGCCGCCAGGACGACCCAGGTCCCCGGCGCGCACGACGGCATGACGGCGAGCCAGCTGTTCACGATCTTCGCCCGCGACCACCTCTGGTCGGAGGTCGACACCGTGGGCACGGCGCGGACAGTGGTCAAGGCGAAGGCCACGCCGGCGTCGATCGCCAGTGGTGGCACCTTCAAGCTGCACGTCGACGTGCGGGCACAGACCCGGCACAAGAAGGCGCCGAAGGTGACGGGCGACATCACCGTCACCTTCGGTGGCGCCACCCAGGTGGTGCCGCTGGCCGGCGGCAAGGCCGTGGTGAAGCTGCCGACCACCGGGTTGTCGGCAGGTGTGTACCCGGTCCACGTCGCCTACTCCGGTGACCGGAACTACGCGCCCGCCGCTGGGGTCCACCAGCAGCTACGGGTCCGGTAACACGCGAGATGGTGGGCCGGCGACCTCCGTCGTCGGCCCACCACGGGTGACCCGCGTCGGGACGGATCGACTCAGGGGCGTAGCCACCACGGGCTGGTGTACGCCACTCCGAAGTCGTTGCACGGATGACCGGCCGGGCCGGGGGTGCCGTTGGTCAGGGACGGGTCGGAGATCCGGAGCACCACCCAGTCGCCGTCGGCGACGTTGAGCGGCACCGTGAAGTCGGTGACCCGACCGTTCACCGTGTCGATGACGTCGACGACTGTCGGCACTGACGTTCCGGGGCGCAGGACCTGGATCCGCAGCGGCTTGCCGTCCCAGACCGGACCACGGTCGAGGTCCAGCAGGAACCGTACGTCGCCGGAGGTCACGTTCAGCACGCCGCCCATGCGTACGCCGTTGGCCGTCGCGTCCACCCGTAGCCCTGAGACACGGGTGGCGAAGGAGCGACGAGCCGCCATCGCCTCGAACACCGCCGCCCGGGTGTTCTCGGTGACCCACAGCCCGCTGCGGCCCTTGCCCTCGTGGAAGCCCCAGGTGGTGCCGTGCTCGTCGGTGACGCCGGTGAGGCCCGGCCGCCAGCCGGCGTTGAGGCAGGCCACCAACGGCGAGGTCAGCCCGGACGACAAGCCCTCGAACAGGTAGTCGTCGGTGCGGTTGAACATCTCCAACCCGACCAGTTGGTTACGGGCCGAGGCGCTGAACGAGAAGTTGTTGAACCGGCCCATCTCCCGGCCGGGATGGTTGAAGCTGGCCAGACCGCCGGGCCGCCCGGTGAGCCAGTTGTACAGGCTCCCGGGGCTGCCGGCGCGCAGCAGGTCGGCGAAGTCGGAGGTGTTCCACACGTTGATGTGCCCCTGCAACGGGTGCGACCACTCGAACCCACGGATCGCGGTGAACTGACCCGGATCGTTCGCGGCATTGGCGAGGTCGCCGGTGGTCCGCCACTCGGACGAGCTGAGCCCCTCGATGGCGAAGAGCGTGGCGTGGTCGGTGAGCGCGGCGACGTCCAGACCTGCCTCACGCATCGAGGCGAACGCGGCCTCGGGGCTGCCGTCACCATCCGAGGCGACCGTGTGGTTGTGCATGTCGGCGTGGACCAGCATCGTGCCCTGGCTGACCAGGGAGGTCCGGGCGGCACCGGCGGTCGCGGTCGGGGCGCTGGCCGTCGTGGTGTGGGACGCTCGGGCCGAGGTCGGCAGCGCGGCCAGCATCAACGCGCCGCCGGCGCCGGCCAGCAGCCCCCGTCGGCCCAGTGTCGGCGCGACGTTTACCTGACCGTACGGCACCTCGTCGTCGGATCGGTGGTCGTGGTGACAGTGGTGGGGGTGATGTCCACTCATAGTCAAACATGAACATGTCTCTACCTGGCGATGCCACAAAGCTGGGTCATCGGTCAGGCGAACACCTGCCGTACAGCGATACCCCGGCTGACCGGGAGCGGCTGGCTCGCTACCGGGACGAAGTCGCCCCGAGCATCGTCGGACGGTGACTGATCTGGTTCGAGATGGCACACCTGGCAGCGCGGGGGCAGCGTGCGGGCAGTCTGGCAGCCGGGAGCCCGGCACCGGCTGGTGCCGGACCCCCGATCAAGCGGTGGACGGGACCTGATCAGGTCGCGGTGCAGGTCACCGTCGGAGCCGTGTTGCTGCCGTTCCAGTTGCCGAGGAAGCCGAAGGTGGCGCTGGCGCCCGCGGCGAGGGAGCCGTTGAAGGAGACGTTCGTGGCCGTCACCGCCGAGCCACTGGCGTTGATCGTCGCGTTCCACGACTGGGTGATCGTCTGACCGTTGGCGAAGGTCCAGGTCACCCGCCAGCCCCTGATCGCGGCGGAGCCGGCGGTGACCCGTACCTCACCCTGGAAGCCGCCCTGCCACTGGCCGACCACGCTGTATGTCGCCGTACAGCCGCCAGTGCTCGGCGGCGGGGTCGTCGGGTTCGGCGGCGGCGTGGTCGGGTTCGGCGGCGGGGTGGTGGGCGGTGGGGTGGTCGGCGGCGGCCAGCCCGGGCCGCCGGGCGGCCAGCCGACCAGGCCGCCCCGGTACTGCCCGGCGACGACGGTCATCAGTCGGGTGGCACCCGCGATGCTGCCGCCGGTGGTGGCCATCCCGCCGATGGTCGTGCCGGTTAGGCTGCCACCCAGGTAGACCTCGTAGGTCTGCCCGTGCTGGATCCGGTTGGAGGAGAAGACCACCTCCCGGAAGTTCTTCGGGGCGCGGTAGGAGGCGAGCACCTGGCCGCCGGAGACCAGGTGGAGCAGGGTGCCGGCCGGCTGGCTGCTGGACAGTTGCGGGGCGACCCAACCCTGGCCCGAGGTCGGTGGCAGGCTCAGCACCGCCATCGAGGTCGATCCCGCCCCGAGCACGGTGCCGCCGTTGAAGTAGACAGGCCCGTTCGAGTCGAGCGCGCCCTCGCCGGGGCTGCCGGTGCTCGGCCCGCTGACCACGACCGTGCCGGCAGCGAAGGTCACCGAGCCGTTGGAGTCGATGCCGTCGATGCTGGAGTTGACGAGGGTGGTCCCGCCGGTGAACCGGACGAACGCGTTGGGTGCCACGTCGAAGTCGCCGTACCCGTCCTCGACGGCGTTTATCGCGTCATCGCGGGCGGTGACGTTGACGGTGCCGCCGCTGATGGTGACCTGCCGGCTCTCGATCGCCTCGAAGGAGTTGGTCACGGTGACGGTGCCGCCGGAGATGGCCACGGTGTTCTCACCCTTGATGGCGTCGTCACCCGCGTTCACCCGTACGGTGCCATTCGTGATGGCCAGCCGGCCCCGGTCGGCCTCGGTGTCGTCGGACTTGATGCCGTCGCCGCCGGCGGTGACGTCGAGGCTTCCTCCGGTGATGTCGAGGAAGTCCTTGCCCCGGACACCATCGTCGACCGCGTTCACGGTGATCGTGCCGGACTCGATGACCAGGCCGTCCTTGCTGGTGATGCCGTCGTACGCGTTGCCCTGCACGGTCAACCCGCCGGTTCCGTTGATCCGCAGGTCGGCCTTGCTGAACAGGGCGGCGTTCGGCTCGTCGGTGCTCGGGTCCGGGTAGACGTATCTGGTCGCGTCGGAGAGCCGGCTGGTGGTGCCGGCGGCCAGCGTGATCACGACCTGATCGGCGTCGGAGACCTGCAACGGCGCGTTGCTGGAGTTCGTGATGGTGGCGCCGTTGAGGATCAGATTCACGTCACCCGAGGCGGCTGTGTCGACGTTGAGGTAGCCGTCGTTGAGGGTGCCGCTGATCTCGTAGGTACCCGGAGCGGTGATCGTCACGGCTCGCCCGGCGACTGTGACGTCGGCGCTGGGGCTGGTGGCACTGGCACCGGTGAGAGTGATGGGGACTGTCGCCTGCGCGGTGGCCGGTGCGCCCAGCGGGCCGGCGATCAGTGCGACCGCGAGCCCGACGGGGAGAATGGCTCTCAGCGGGATGCGTTTCATGGCTCTGTCCTGACTTGGATCGATGGGACGGGATCCACGCGTTCGCCACTATAGATGAATGTCGATGGCATTCGGGTCGATCGCCCACACTGTGGCCATGGCTCCGGTAACGACCGCAAACGCCAGCGGCCGATGACCCAGAAGAATGGCCATCGGCTCGATGACGTCGGGCCGCAACCCCGAGGCGTCTACTGATCCAGGTGCGACAGCGTGATCAGCGGTTTCGCTTCGCGGCCCGCTTGCGGGGCGGCGTCAGCAGATCGGCGATCGCCGCGATGGCGGACGGCACCAGGCGGTAGTACGCCCACACGCCACGCTTGTCCCGCTCCAGCAGGCCGGCCTCGGTCAGGATCCGAAGGTGATGACTCACGGTCGGCTGAGAAAGCCCGAGCGGTGCCGTGAGGTCACTCACGGACGCCTCCCCGTCCGGAGACGACTGGATCAGACTGAGCAGTCGCAGCCGGGCCGGGTCGGCGAACGCCTTCAGCACGCCCGCGAGGCGCTCGGCATCGGCAGGCTTGATCGGTTCGCCGGCCAGAGGCGAAATGGCGGGCGTCTTGGTCTCCACAGTTCCCACATCCTGCATCGTTGCAGCATCAACACGGATCGGCGGTGAAACGAGGGCTGTATCACCGTGAGTTGTGCAGGAATCCTCCCCCTGGCCAGGTCGGAGGCGATGATCCGCGCGGCGGAGGGTACGCGGACGGACCGCGACCGGAGCCGGGCTCACACCGTGACGACGACCTTGGCGCGGGCATGCTCGGTCTCCACGTACCGGATCGCCTCGGGCACCTCGCTCAGCCGGTAGGTCCGGTCGATCACCGGCGTCAGCCGGCCGGACTCGGCCAGTTCCCGCAGTGTGGCCAGGTGCCCACGACCCGCCGTCGCCGACGGCGCGAGGATGCGGTGTCTGACGAAACGCGCCACGACCGGTCCCCGGACCAGCAGGCTCATCGGCCCGAAGAGACTGCCCCCGGTGAACACCCCTCCTCCGGAGAGCACGAGTGACCCGTCCGGAGTGAGGATCCGCCGGAGGCTGGTCAACGAACGGTTGCCGACCAGGTCGAGCACCACCTGGTAGCGGCGACCGGCACTTACCGCGTCGGTGCGGGTGAAGTCCTCCCTGGTGTAGTCGACGACGTGATCCGCGCCGAGTGACCTGACCAGGTCGACGTTGCGGGTCCGGCACACCGCTGTCACCTGCGCGCCGTACGCCTTGGCCAACTGCACGGCGAAGGTGCCCACCCCGCCGGACGCCCCGTTGATCAGGACGTGCTGACCGGCCTGGAGTCCGGCGGCGTCACACAGGCAGACCAGGGCGGTGGTGGCGGCCAGTGGGATCGCCGCCGCCTGCTCGAAGCTCAGGTTCGCCGGTTTCACCTCGACCAGGTTCTCGGCCACGGACAGGTACTCGGCGAACGCGCCACCGGCCGGGCCGGCCTCGCCGTACACCTCGTCGCCCGGCCGGAACCGGGTCACCGCGCGGCCGACCGCCTCGACCCGGCCGGCGAAGTCCTGCCCCCGGACCATCGCGGTGGGCCGGCGGAGCCCGAACGACAGCCGGGCCAGGTACGGGTCGCCGCGCATGGCGTGCCAGTCGTACGCGTTGACCGAGCTCGCCAGCACCCGGACCAGCACCTCGTCGTCGCCAGGTGTGGGGGTGTCGATCTCACTCAACCGCAGTACGTCGGGGGAGCCGTACCGGTGCTGCACGATCGCCTTCATCAGAATCTCCTCGCCGTCACGTGTCTGATGCTCTGCGACAGAGCCTGTCGGCACGGACCGGGCGACGCGTCGCCGTGGCGGCGGCACCGCCGCTACTCCCCGCGCGGCAGCGGGACGACATGTCTACTCCGCCGGGAGTACGCCGGGACGCCTCCCTCGGGGCTGCCGCTGTCGACTCCGATCCGCCTACAGTGCGGGCATGAGCGGGTCGAGCCCTGTTACCGGACCGGCATCGCCCGGCGGGTCGGTGCCGTCGCGGCGCGGGCCCGGCCTGGCGGTGCTCACCGCGCTGGTGCAGCCGGCCGGAACCGCGATCGTCGCCGGTTGGCAGCACGCAAGCGTGGGAATCATCGGGTACGCGCTGCTCGTGTTCAGTGGGCTGGCGTTGGCCGACCGGTACCGGTCGCCGAGGCGGAACTTCCTGATCGTGGTCGCCGCGACCCTGGCGTACCACCTGCTGGACCGGCCGTTCGGGGTGACGTTGCTGGCGCCGATGATCGGCGCGGCGGCGGTCCTGACCGCCGGGCACCGGTGGCTGGTGGCAGCGGTGACCGCCGGGTCGTCCGCCATCTGGGTGCTGGGCAGCGGTGCCACCCTGCGCCAGGCACTTGCGGCGTTGGCGCTGATCGCCGGTGCCAGCCTGGTCACCGAGTTCGGCATCCTGGTCGCCGCCAGGGTGCACGACGGCATCGCGGAGCAGCGTCGGCTGTCCGAGGAACGGCAGCGCCGCCGGGCCAGCGAGCAGCGGTTGCTGATCGCCGCCGAGCTGCATGACGTGCTCGGTCATCACCTGTCGCTGATCAACGTGCGGGCCGGTGTCGGTCTGCACCTGATGGACCGCGACCCGGAGCAGGCGCGGGCAGCGCTCGACGCGATCGCGCAGTCCAGCGCGGAGGCGCTGCGCGAGGTTCAGACGGTGCTCAACACGCTCTACCCGACCGGCGAGGCCGCCCCGCGCGCCCCCCCGCCGGGGCTGGACCGACTCGCCGAGCTGACCGAGGCCGCCGCACTGCCGACCCGGACCGTGATCGACGGTACCGCCCGGCCGCTGCCGGCCGCCGTGGACCGGGCCGCGTACCGGATCGTGCAGGAGGCGTTGACGAACGTCCGCCGGCACGCCGGGACGGGTGCCGCCGCCACCGTCACCATCGGGTACCGGCCGGCGGCGTTGGTGGTCGAGGTCCACGACGACGGTGGCGGTGTGCGGCATTCGGGGCCGGCTCCCGCGGGGAACGGCATCACGGGGATGCGGGAGCGGGCTGCCGCGTTGGGCGGCGCGCTGACCGCCGGCCCGGTGCCTGACGGCAGTGGCGGCTGGCGGGTTCGCGCCACCCTGCCGCTGGGGAGCGACCAGACGCGGGAGGCGACATCGTGATCCGGGTACTGCTCGTCGACGATCAGGTGCTGGTCCGGGCCGGCTTCCGCGCGCTGCTGGACGCGGAACCGGACATCACGGTGGTCGGCGAGGCCGGCGACGGCGCGCAGGCGGTCCGGCTGGCTCGACAGACCGTTCCGGACGTGATCCTGATGGACATCCGGATGCCCGGCATGGACGGGTTGGCCGCCACCCGGCAGATCGCCGCCGACCCGGAACTGTCCGGGGTGCGGATCGTCGTGCTCACCACGTTCGAGTTGGACGAGTACGTCGGTGCCGCCTTGCGTGCCGGTGCCGCCGGGTTCCTGGTGAAGAACACCCAGCCGGCCGAGCTGATCCAGGGAGTACGGGTGGTGGCCGCCGGGGACGGGCTGCTGTCGCCGAGTGTGACCCGGCGGGTGATCGAGCAGTTCGCCGCCGGTACCGCAACACCGGCCGCACCTCGGCGGTTGGCCGAGCTGACCGAACGGGAACGGGAGGTGGTGGCCCTGGTCGGCACCGGACTGTCAAACGACGAGATCGCCGCGCGCCTGGTGGTCAGTCCGGCCACGGCCAAGACGCACGTGTCCCGGGCGATGGTCAAGCTCCGGGCTCGGGACCGCGCCCAGCTTGTGGTGTTCGCGTACGAGGCGGGACTGGTCCGCCCCGGCTGGCTGCCCTGAGTTCGAAACCTCGATCATCAGACCGACACCCGACACTGTGGAGCGTTGTGGGCCCTCCCCCGTTCATCGAGGATTTCTCGCATGAGCATCGGCCGTCGCCCCACATCGCTGCGCGACACGGGCTCGCGCCCCGGCGACGAGTCGGCGAGTCGGGAGGAGAGCGCCGACTCCGACGCTGCCGCCCCTCGCGTACCCGGGCTGTCCGACCGTCTGACCCGGCGCTTCGTCGAGACCTGGCAGGGCTGGATCGACGCCCGGGCCATGGCCACGCTGCCCGGCCTCGACCGCGCCCTCCGGTTCGTCGCCGTGCTGCTGTTCGCCCATCGCGCCAGCTACCTGCTGCCCGCCGCGTCGAGCCTGGGATCCACAGGCGCCACCCACTACCGCAGTCCGGTGCTCAACCTGACGATGGTGACGGTGGTGGTGGCTTGGAACGCCATCCTGGCGGTCGCGGTCTGGCGACGCGGCTGGTTCACCATCCGGCACGTCGTCATCGACATCGTCGTGACCTGTGTGCTGCTGTTCGTGGCGAACGCCAACCTACGCGACGGCTTCGAGCTGAGCGCCGCCAACTGGATGGCGAAGTTCGCGCTCGGCACCGCGGCGCTGGCCGGTGCGGTGTTGAGCGTGTCCCGGCTGTTCCTCGCGTTGGCGGTACTTGTGCTGTCGGCCGTCGCCGCGATCGCGCTGCGCACCGGAGGGCTGCCACCGCTGGAGTCCGGGTTCCTCAACCACGTCAACTCCAGCCTGTGGTTCGCCCTGCTGCTGCATTTCATGCGCCGCTATCTCGCCGCCCAGGCGGACGCGGTGGACGCGGCGACCTCCCGGCGGATCGCCGCCGAGACCGCGGCCGCTGCCGGCCAGGCCCGGTTCGCCGAACGGCTCCGGCAGTTCCGCCACCTGCATGACACGGTGCTGGCCACCCTCACCGCGATCTCCCGTGGCGGCCTCGACCATCGCACCGAGGCGGTGCGGGCCCGGTGTGGCCGCGACGCCGACTACGTGCGGCGGCTGATCGCCGAGGAACGTCCGGAGCAGACCACCTCGCTCGGCACCCGGCTGACCGAGACGGCGGAGGCGGCGGACGCGCTCGGCCTGCGGGTGCACCTGCTCATCGGCGAGGTGCCGGACGAGATTCCCGACCGGGTCCTGGACGGGATCGGCGACGCGACCCGGGAGGCCCTGAACAACGTGGCGCGGCACGCCGGGACCGAGCGGGCCTGGGTGTCCACGGACTGGACCGACCGGACGCTCACCGTACGGATCGTCGACCGGGGGCTGGGATTCACCCCCGACCGGGCCACCTCCGGTTCCGGGCTGCGCCGATCGATCAAGCAGCGGATGCGCGAGGCCGGTGGCTCGGCTCAGGTCTTCTCCGATCCCGGCGAGGGCACCTGCGTCGAGCTGGTGTGGCACGACCAGTGACCGGCTACCGGATCAGGTCGTCCTCCCGGGCACGGTTGGCCAGGTCGAGCTTCGTGTAGGTGGGTCGGCCCGCTTCGCCGTACTTGGCCTTCACCCGGTCCAGGTAACGCCGGGCGGTGGCCGGCTGGATGCCGACCCGCCGCGCCGCGGCGGTGAGTGTCATGCCGGAGGCGTACGCCACCAGCACGGCCTGTTCCTGCGGTGACAGTTTCGGCCGGTCCGGCCGGGAATCGTGCGACCAGGCGTACGCCAGCTCCGGCGAATGGGCGACCCGGCCGTGCGCGACGTCGCGGACCGCCGCGGCGAGGGTGGCCAGGTCGTTGTCCTTCGTCAGGTAGCCGAGCGCGCCCGCCCGCAGCACGTCGACGCCGTGGGTCACGTACGGGACCGCGCTCACGACAAGCACCTGCCGGTTGCGGACGGCCAGCCGGCGCACGTTGTCGGCCGGCTCGGTGCGGTCCGCGAGCAGCAGGTCCAGCACGACCACGTCGGACGGAGCCGGTTCGGACGCGAGGAACTCGTCGACGGTACCGGCGGTGCAGACCAGCCGCAGGTCGGGGGCCTCGGCCAGCCACGCCCTGATGCCGTCCAGCAGCATCCGGTCGTCGTCGATCACGGAAACCGAGATCTCGGGACGCACGTGCGTCACCGTCTCCCGGTGCGACTGTCCTGTCAAGACGTCAATTTTGCCCTCTGGAAGCGCGCAGACACTCTGAGCAACCCTCTGCGCGTGGTCGGGGCGTCTCACGGGAGTGGCCCGTTGCCCGGCCGCGACACGCGAAAGGAGGGCCCACATGCTCAAGTGGGAGAAGCCCAGCATCCGTAAGGCCGACTTCGCGGCGCAGCTCGGCTGCGCCTGCGCCTGTGGGGCGTTGGCCGGAGCGGGCTCCGGGCACGCCAACTAACAACAGCCGACACCAGTGGCGAGGGCCACGGCTGCCGTGGCCCTCGCTCGGAACGCGGAAGGGGGATCTTGTCATGCAGCTGTCGGGGATGTGGTCAGCGCTGGTCGTCCCGGACGACCTTGTCTACTTTCAGTGCCGGGACCGCTATCTCGTGGAGAACCCCGGCATCGCCGCATGGGCGGTCGTCGGCGACGGAGAAATGGACGTGCTCCGAGCGCTCGCGTCCGGCTCAGCGCCCCCGGCCGACCCGGCCGCCACCGAGCGGGCACTGGCCACGCTGGTCCTCAACTGGCTTGTCTATCTCCCGGGGCAGCAACCCCGGGTGCGGTCGGCCGAGCCAGCGCTGCGGATGGTCTATTACGCGATCACCGACGGGTGCAACCTGCGGTGTCCGTACTGCTACGCCTCATCCACCCGCAAGCTGCCGGGCGAGCTTGAGCCAGCCGAGTCGCTCGACCTGGTCGACCAGATCGCCGACATGGGCGCTGAGCTGCTCATCCTGACCGGCGGCGAGCCGATGTTGCGGCGGGACTTCTTCGCCGTGGCCGACCACGCCCGGTCGCGAGGGCTGCGGGTCAACTGCATCACCAACGGCACCCGCATCCCGGACGAGAAGACCGCCCGCCGGATGGCCGACACCTTTCGCAAGATCACGGTGAGCCTGGACGGCGGTGTCGCCGAGGTCCACGAGCGGACCCGGGGCAAGGGCACCTTCGCCCGTACCGCGAACGCCCTCGCGCTGCTCAACGCCGCAGGGGTCAGACCCGACATCAACCACGTCGTGTCGCCGGAGAACATCCACGCCCTGGACCAGCTCATGGCGTTCCTGGACGGCATCGAGTTCGGCAACGTGCGGCTGATGAACCACACAGGCATCGGCCGCGGTGCCGAGGACGGGGTGCACTTCGCCTGGGAGCACCACCGCGAGGTGCAACGGTTCACCTGGACCAACCCGGTGGCGCAGAAGATCCTCACCGAGGGCCCCAAGGCGGTGAAGCCGTGTTCGATCCGGGGCAACTGTGGGCTCGGCGGCACCGAGATATACATCAACTCGCTTGGCGACGTGTACCCGTGCAAGCTGGTCACCGGCCCGCTGCACAAGGCCGGCAACGTACGTGCACAGCGTCTGGCCGACATCTTCGACACCCCGGCGCTGGCGCAGCTACGTGCCGGCACCGTGTTCGAGGGTGACAACCTCGCTGACTGCCGGCGTTGCTACATCCGGGCCGCTTGCGGCGGTGGTTGTCGCGCGTACCACGCTGCGGAATCCGGGTCGATCACCCGCAACAGCCGGCACCACTGCCGGATCCTCCGACACTCGATGATCACCAATATCTGGCGCTCGAACGGCTTCTCCGGCACCGACCTGCTGGAGAACGAGGCAAGCATGACGGTTCCCCGGCTGATCCGGGACGACACGGTGCACCCGGTGTACGACGACTGGCGTACCGACAACGACCCTGCCGACGTGGTCCACCGCCGGACCCTGCCGGTGCTCACCAAGCAGACGGGGGCGGCGTCATGCTCAGCGTGAATCCGGACGTGGTCTGGGTGGACAACGACGACGAGGTGCGGCTCTACCACCCCGGCACCGGGGAGTTCCAGACCTTGAACGCGACAGCGGCGCGGATCTGGCGCAAGATCGCCATCCGGGCCACGATCGACGACGTGGTGCGTGACCTGGCCGTCGAGTTCGAGGCGCAGGACGACCAGGACCGACGGCTGATCGACCGCGACGTCCGGCAGTTCGTCGCCGAGTTGAGCGAACTGGGCATGCTCGACGGCGGCCTGACCGCGGAGCCGGGCCGATGACGGCGGCTGTCGCCGGGTTCGCCGACCTGATCGCACACACCGTCTCCGCTGGCCGGCCGGCTCGCATCCCGGTGACCGGGTCGAGCATGTGGCCGGCCATCCAGCCCGGCTCCGTGGTGACTGTCGAACCGGCCGCCTGGTCCCGGATCCGGCCCGGCGACGTGGTCGCGTACCGGCATGAGGACACGGTGATCGTGCACCGGGTGATCGAGATGCGCGGCGACCAGCTGATCACGGCTGGCGACAACAAGCCGCTGTTCGACCCACCGGTGGCCGCGACGGCGCTGCTCGGCCGGGTCACCGGCATCCCCGATCCGGTGCCACCGGCCGTGCCCGCACCGGCAGCCGCCGCCGAGGCGACCGTGTGGGTGGTCGGCGACCGGGCCCCGACCGCGCCACCGGGCGTACGCCTGCGCCAGGTCGCGCCGACCGAACTCGCCGCCGCGTTGCGCTCGGTCACCGGCACGGTCGCCGGGTTGTCCGCCGCCGC
The DNA here is from genome assembly GCF_002754655.1 of Verrucosispora sp. CNZ293. Classification (NCBI taxonomy): domain Bacteria; kingdom Bacillati; phylum Actinomycetota; class Actinomycetes; order Micromonosporales; family Micromonosporaceae; genus Micromonospora; species Verrucosispora sp. CNZ293. Next base: position 5,015,007 of record NZ_PEFR01000001.1, on the reverse strand, counting down.
CGTACGACCGCTCTCCGCCCTCCGTACCGTCCCGTCCGGCCAGCTGACCGTGGTGATCGGAATCCGGTTCGGCCATGCTGGCGTCAGCCGCACCGGGTACGACCCCGGCGGCCTGCCACTGCTCCCGCCCGAAGCGGTCCACCTGCACGTACGCGCCGGCAACCCGTTGTCCGAGGTGGGCCCGGAGGACGCGGTCCGGGCCGTCGCCGAGACGCTCGGCCAGCGCGAGGGGGCGGTCCGGTGAACGAGGACGCAGTTACCGCGACCGCCCTGACCAAGACCTACCCGGGCGCTTCGGCGCCGGCCGTCGATCAGATGACCTTCAGCGTGCCGGCCGGGCAGTCCATCGGGCTGCTCGGCCCGAACGGTGCCGGCAAGACCACCCTGCTGAAGCTCATCTGCGGTGTCTCACCGCCCACCTCCGGTCAACTGCTCGTGCACGGCATCGCCCCCGGTGGCGTGGCCAAGCGGGACCTCGCAGTGGTCCACCAGTCCGGCCCGTTCGACATGATGCTCACAGTGCGGGACAACCTGCGGATCGCCGCCGCGTTCCGGGGGCTGAGCTGGCGCCGGATACGCTCCCGCGCCGACGCGTTGCTCGACGAGTTCGATCTCGCCGGTAAGAGCGACGACCTGGTCTTCACGCTCTCCGGTGGCCAGCGACGCCGGCTCCAGGTGGTACGCGCGCTGCTGCGGGTGCCGAAGCTGCTGCTGTTGGACGAGCCATCCGCCGGGCTCGACGTCGAGGGCCGGCGCCGGGTCTGGGACATGCTCGACGAGTTGCGCCGGACGCATGGCCTGACGTTGGTGTGGACCAGCCACCAGATGGACGAGTTGGAGCGCAACTGCGAGCGGATCCTGGTCGTGCAGCACGGCAGGATCCTGCGCGACGGCACCTCTGAGCAGCTCAAGGACGAAGCGGGTCAGGTCACGGCCGAGCTGCGTACCGGCTCCCCGGACGACTGGGCGGCGGTGGCCGAGTGCGCCCGGCTCGCCGGACTGACGCCCGAGTACCGCGGCGAGATGTTCGTGCTCACCGGGGACGACCTGCGCCGTCGGCTGCCCACGCTCATCGCCGCGCTCACCGAGCGCCAGGTGGCCATCGAGAGCGTGGCGTTGACCAGTTCCTCGCTTGAGGACGCGTTCCTGGCCCTGACCCGCGCGGAGGTGTCGACCCGATGACCACGACCACTGGGCCGGGCGCGCCCACCTGGCACGGCACCGGGCTGACCGCGACCCTGCGCCGCGAGTTCCTGCTGCTCACCCGCAACCGCACGAACCTCCTGCTGGCGATCGTGCCGACGGCTGTCTACATCACGCTCTTCGCCACCTCCCTGACCGACCTGATCGGTACCGTCACCTACCGGGGACAGCAGATCGGCTACGCCGACTTCGCCGTCCCGGCGCTGATGTTCTCCTCCCTGCTCGCCGCCGCCACCACCTCCGGCACCGCCCTTTTTCAGGAGCGGATGAGCGGCATGTCGCTGGAACTGTGGTCCTATCCGCTGACCCGCGGCCAGTACGTGCTCGGCAAACTGGTCGCCGGGTCGGCGCTTGTGCTCGCGCAGACGCTGTCCGCGCTCGCGGTGACGGCGCTGCTGTTCCAGGGACGCTGGGCGGCCGACAGGTGGGCGGCACTGCTGTGCGGGGCGCTTGTCGCGGCGTGCGCCTTCAACGGGATGTACCTGCTGCTGGCCACCCTGGTGCAGGACTTCCAGCGGTTCACCGTTCTGATCAACGTGCTCGCGCCGGTGCTGCTGTTCGCCAGTCCGTCGTTCTACCCGATCGATGCGATGGGTACGCCCCAACGCTGGCTGGCCGCGATCAATCCGGTGACGTACGGGGTGACCGCGCTACGCGAGGCTCTGCTGCACGGGTTCTCGTCCGCGCTGCCGTATCTGCTCCTGCTCGCGGTGGCCGCCCTGGTCTCGATCGCCCTCGTCGGCAGGTCGCTGGCCCGGCAGGCCCGCGGTCTCTGACCGGGAGTCGTCGTGGACATTCTCGACGGGCCGGTGCTCCTGCACCGGCCCGTCGAGTGACGTGGTTCGACGACGCTCAGCTACCCGCGCAGCTGACTGTGGCGCCGCTGCCGTTCCCGGTGCCCTGGAATCCGAAACTTGTGGCCTGCCCGGCGGCCAGTCGCCCGTTGTAGCTCTGGTTCGCGACGGTGATGGTGCCGCTGGTGCCGCTGTTCACCCCGTTCCACATCGAGCTGACCGATGCTCCGCTCGGCAGGTTGAGGGTCACCCGCCAGCCGGTGAGTGCCGTGCCTCCCGCCGTGACGTTGACACTCGCGACGAAGCCACCGTTCCACTGGTCCTGCACCGAGTAGGCCGCCGTGCAGGTGGGAGTCCCACTGCCGGGCGGCGTCGTGGGCGGAGTGCTGGGAGGCGTGGTGGGCGGTGGGGTGGTGGGCGGTGGGGTGGTGGGCGGTGGGGTGGTGGGCGGCGGGTCGCCACCGAGCGTCAGGTTCTTCTGCTGGACGCTCCACTGACTGCGGCACAGGCCACAGTCGGGACCGACGAAGGTGGCTCCGGCGGTGGTGTCGCCCTTCAGGCGCCACTTGAGGTAGAGCACCGCCACGCGACCGAACTCGCCACCGTTGGGCTGGTCGTAGGTGCCGCCGTGCCCGACGTTCAGGTTGCCCATGAACGCGGGCAGCCCGGCCGGCAACTTGCCCCAGTCGTCGACGGCGTTGGGGTACGCGATGTCGCTGGGACCGCCGATGAAGTAGGCGATCGGCTTGGTCAGTCTCCTGAGCTGGTAATCGTCGGCATCATTCAACAAACCACTGCTGAAGATGCCGGTCGTGGTGACGCGTGGGTCATTGGAGACGGCGTAGGCCTCCAGCCCTCCGCAGGAGAACCCCGCGACGGCGATCCTGGTCGTGTCGAGCTTGCCGTAGTATTTACTGCCCTGTCGGGCGTTCTCCGCGACCGCCCAGTCGATGGACTGGGTGAGCATCTGGGAGTTGGTCGAGCCGGATCCGTTCGGTGCCCCGTTGGCGATGGCGAGGAAGCCGTGGGAGGCGATCTCGCGAAGGAAGTTGCCCTGCGACAGGCCGTTGGCCGAGCAACCGCCGTTGCCCCAGACGAGGATGGGAAGACGCTCGGCGGGGAGTGTCTGCGGCCGGAAGATGGTGTGGTTGGCCAGGCTGGCCGAGGTCTCGTAGTCGGCCGGGTAAGGGCCGGAACCACCGATCGCGGCTCCGGCCGGGCTCGCGCCGAGCGCCACGATCGCGGCGGTGACCGGGACGACGGCGGCCACCAGGCCCGCGCAGACCTTCGATCTCCTACTCATGCACCCTCCAACGGATGTCGGGACGGAACTCCCCTCGGTGGCGGTGGTGGCTGTTCACTCACGCCCGACGGCGGTGGTCAGCGCTGGCCACGGCTCAGGTCGGTGCGGGCGCGTGGACCGCCCGGCCGCGGTCCCAACAGACGATCCAGGGGAGCTGTATGCAGTTACTATCACTCCCGTAACGAAAAGTGTCAATGTATTGGCAGCCCCACGGACCTCGCCCACGGTCAGTCCACGACGGTTGGCCCGGCGTGCTTCCCGCCTGTCGGCTCCGGCCGCGCGGGATCGTCAGAAGCCTGGAAGTGAGTGATCCACGACGCGGCGTCCGGCCAGTACGGCGTCGCCACCTGGATCAGACGCGACTGCGCGAGCGCACCGAGCGTAGAGTGGATCTCCAGGAAGGTGTCTCTGGCCTGCTGCCGAGGCCAGGGCTGCGGCAGCAGATGGTGGGGCAGATCCGGGTCGATGTCCGGGAACTTGCGCCAGGAGTCCATGGCGGAGGTTCGCGCGACGAGCGCGTTGGCCGCGTCCACCTCGCCGGCACGGGCGGCCACCCGCAGTTCCGCGTACTGCTCGACGAAGGCCGAGTAGGCCGAGGCGAGAGCGGTCAGGTCGTACGCGGACGCCGGGCCGTGCGGCCCCGGCTCCTCGTCGAAGCGGACGTGCATGACCGACCACCGCGCACCCTCGACCTGGTGCAGCAGCTCACTCAGCGCCTCCCGCACCGGGGTGGCGTCGGATCCCGGCCGGATCCACACGCTGTCGTACAGGCCCGCGAACTTGAGGGCGCTCAACGACCTGCGTACCGCATGACGGGAGGCGTGCCCGGAGCCTGGGATGGAGAAGGAGGCCATCACCCATTCGCCGGTCCACTCCGGCGGATGGGCACCGAAGTTCAGGAAGTACTGCATCCGGGAGCGGTGCTTGGCGATCGCCTGGGCGGTGAGGTGGTAGACGGGTGGCCGCCCGTTGCCTCGCGTCGCGATCAGTCCGCGCTTGACCAGCCGGGACAACGCGGCGCGAGCACTGGACTCGCTGACCCCGAACTCGCGCAGGATCGCGATGACAGCCGTCGACGGCAGGTCGGCGTCCGACGAGTCGAGGTACTCGCCGAGCAGGGTCGTCAACAGATGTTGCGGACTGGAACCGATCTGGGCCCGGGGAATTCGGACATCGTCGGCGGGTTCCTGAGCACTCACCTCATCAGACTGCATCACCACCTGGGGTCGTCGGACGACGCCTTCGGGCAGGTCGCGCCGAACGGGACGGTGCCGAGTGCCGACGGACCGGAACGGCTACGCGCCCTGGCCCTGGTTCTGCATCAGTCCGCCGTCCATGAAGTACGTCGACCCGGTGACGTAGTCGGCGTCGTCGCTGGCCAGGAAGACGGCGAGCTTGGCGATCTCCTCCGGGTGGGCGGCCCGCTTCCACGGGATCGACTGCACCTGCTCCTCCAGGAACTTCGGGTCGTCGATCGCCTGCTGGTTGAACGGGGTGAGCACCATGCCGGGGCCGATGTTGTTCACGTTCATGTGCATCGGCGCGACCTCCAGGGCGATGCTCTTGGCCAACTCGAGCATGCCGCCCTTGCTGGCGTCATAGTCGGCGCCACCGGCCCGGGCCACCTCCTGGTGGATCGAGGTGATGTTGATTATCTTGCCGTGTCCGCCCTGGTCGCGGCGGTGCCGGATGAACCGCCGACAGCAGAAGAACATCCCGTACAGGTTGGTCCGGATCGACCGGTCCCAGGTCTCGGTGTCCAGGTCGGCAACCGGGATGCCGGAGGCGTCCACGCCCGCGTCGTTCATCAGGATGTCCAGCCTGTCGAACTCCGCCAGAGCCTCGTCGAACATCGCCTCGACCTGATGCTCGACGCTGATGTCGCCCTGCACCACGACGGCCCGCCGACCAGCCTTCTCGATCTCGGCCTTCGTGTGGTTCGCGCCCGCGTGATCGTGCAGGTAGTGCACCACGACGTCGGCGCCCTCGCGGCCGAACTCGATCGCGGTGGCCTGGCCGATTCCCGAGTCCGAGCCGGTGATCAAGGCGGTCCTGCCCGCCAGTCGTCCGGTCATCGGGGCTCCCTTCATCGCTGCCGCGTCGCCGCTTACCCGCCTACCCCGGTCCTAACCGAACGGGATCGGACCGCGTAAGCGGGGGCACGCAGTCGGGCGGGCGGGCACCCGCCCCAGCCTCCGGCCGCAGTCTCGCCCTACCGTCCGACCCCGGCCTCCACCTGGTCGATGACCCAGGCGGCGTTGATGAGGCCGATGTGGGACAGCGCCTGGGGGAAGTTCCCGATCTGGCTGCCGTCTCGGCGGTCGATCTCCTCCGACAGCAGGCCGAGATCGTTCGCCCGGGCGGTCACGCTGTCGAAGATCCGCCGGGCCGCATCGATCTGCCCGGCCAGGGCCAGCGCCGACGCCAACCAGTACGAGCAGGCGATGAAGGCGCCCTCGTCCCCCGCTCCCGTCCAGCGCTGCACGAGGCCGTCCCGGGTCAGGTCGCGTTCGATGGCTCGCACGGTGCCGAGGACCCGCTCGTCGTCGCCGGGCAGGAACCCGAGAATCGGCATGCCGAGCACGCTGGCATCCAGATGGTCGGAGCCGAACGCGCCGGTGAACGCCCCGCTCGACGTGTGCCAACCCTCGGTGAGGATCGCCGCGCGTACCTCGTCCCTGGCCTTCGACCATCGCGGGACCGCTGCCTCGGCGTCGATCGCCCCGGCCAGCTTGACGGCCCGGTCCAGGGCCACCCAGCACATCATCTTCGAGGTCAGGTAGTGCCGCTCGCCCTCGCGTCCTTCCCAGATGCCCGCATCCGGCTGCCGCCACGTGTCGGCCGCCCGGTCGGCAAGTGACCGAAGCAGCGCTGCGGCAGCGGGCGACAGGTCCGCCATCTGATCCCGCAACACCCACGCGCATTCCAGCACCTCGCCGAGGACGTCGAGCTGCTTCTGCTGCCAGGCGTCGTTACCGACCCGCACCGGCCGGCTGCCGCGGTGGCCCGCCAGCTGCTCCAGGGTGTGCTCGGTCAGGTCACGCTCACCGGCTGCGCCGAACATGATCGGCACGTGGTCGGCCCCGCTCACCGACCCCACCGACGCGGCCATCCAGTCGAAGAACCTGCGCGCCTCGTCGGGACAGGCGGCGACCCACAGCGCCTTGAGGGTGAAGCTGCCGTCACGCAACCAGGCGAACCGGTAGTCCCAGTTCGCCGCGCCGCCGACCTCCTCCGGCAGCGAGGTGGTGGCCGCAGCGACCACCGCGCCGGTCGGCTGGTACGTCAGCGCCTGCAACACCAGGGCGCTACGCCGCACCTGCTCCCGGTAGGGCCCCTGATAGCCCTGGTGGATGTCATCCCACGACCGCCAGGCAGCGATGGTGTCGCGGAGTGCGACATGCCCGTCCAGCGGCACGATCTGCTGGTCAGTGGCGCGGCGGTGGTGCAGCGCGAGCATCGCGCTGTCGCCCTCGGCGAGGGTGAATCGTCCGGTCACCAGTGAACCGTCGATGGCCAGGTCACGATCGCTTGTCAGCACCAGCCGGTCGCTGCCGCCGGATACCTCGATCCCCAGTGGCGTCTCGGCGATCGAGGGGGTTGTCAGCCCGTACTCCGGCCGCGCCGCGAACTCGATCGTCACTTCCACCGTGCCGGCCACGGTCTCGATCTGGCGCAACAGGACGTGCGGGGACGTGTAGCCGATCCCGTGACCGCGTTCGCCGGTGCCGAGCGCGAGGGCGTCCGTCAGGCGCAGCACGCCGTCCGGGGTGTGAAACTCCGTACGGAGCACCATCGTGCCGTCGAGGTACTGACGGACTGTCGTGTACGGCCCGAGCGGCCGAATCGACCAGTGGCCACCTGTGGCACCGAGCAGCCTCGCGAACACACTCGGCGCATCGAATCTGGGCGGGCACCACCAGTCCACGGACCCGTCAAGGGAGACCAGTGCGGCACCCTGACAGTCACCGAGCAGCGCGTAGTCGCTGATCACAGCCACGGCTCGCGGGTACCCGCGGTGGTGACCGCTACGCTCTCGCGGCGTAACGCGGCTCAACCCGGGCAATGATCAGTGAGCCATTTTCATCGTGAGTAGCGGGCGTCTTCGGCGGCTTGGAGCACGAGGATGGCCTGGACGATCGGGGTGGCTCGGCGGGGGCAGCAGCGGAGCTTCGTCAGGATTTTCCAGGTCTTGAGGGTGGCCACGGCGCGTTCGCCGAGGGCTCGGATCTTGGCGTGGTGCCGGTTCACGGACTTCTGCCGGCGGGACAGGCGGGTGCGGCGGCGTTTGAACGGGGTCCAGATGGTGCCGCGGGCGCCTTGATAGCCCTTGTCCGCGAAGGTCAGCACGTTCGCGCTGGTCAGCGCGTCGATCAGGCCGTGGGTGCGGCCGGCGGTCAGGTCGTGCACCGAGCCGGGCAGCGCGGCCGAGGCCCAGACCAGCCGCCCGGCCGCATCGGCGAGGACCTGCACGTTCACGCCGTGGCGCTTGTGCTTGCCCGAGTAGTAGGGCCGCTGGTCGGCGACTCGGTCGATCGGGATCAGCGTGCCGTCGAGGATCGCGTACGCCAACCGGGCAGCCCGGCGCATGACCGCGGTGAGGTCGTCGGCGCAGCCGGCGAGCAGGTCGACGGCCTCGCGCAGGTAGCGCCACACGGTGGTCACCGACACGGCGAAGCCGGCCGCGAGGCGGGTGAGGGTGTCACCGTTGCGCAGGTGGGCCAGGGCCATCAACGCCTGCTGCTGCGCGGGCAGCCTCCGCCAACGACCGCCAAGCACGCGGCGCCGGTCGCGGATCAGCTCGGTCAGGCGGGTCAGGCTGCGCGTGGACAGCGGGATGCTGGCAGGATAGGTCAGCAACGAAGCTCCCGTACTGGGCGGTCGTTCTTGGTCGACTGCTGTCCTACCGGGAGCTTCGTCCTATCTGGAGCAACGACACGCCGCTGCGTACCTGCTCAGGCCCCTCTGATCACGATGAAAATGGCTCAGTGACGCTGCTCCAGGCGCTCACCCGCGGTCGACGTGGACCGGCGCGCCGAAGCGGGGCCTACCGCGAACGGGTGGCGAAGCGCCCGCATCGCTTCCTCGCTTCCGTCGACACTCGTGCCCGAACCCCTGGGCTCGTCGGGGGTGGGTGCGGCGAGAAACAACGCCGAACCGTCATTGCCGTTCGATGCCATGCGAATCCTTCTGAGGAGAAGCGCCTGTGCGGCGCGGGAATGAACCGCTGGGCACCGTCGTGAATTCCGACGTCCGTTACCAGCCCGGCTGCGGTTTCCCAATCGCGGACGACTGCCCGCTGACACCGACAGTACCCGCCCTGCGGTCCGTCCCGCTCGCACCGGAGCCAAAACGATATCCGGCCGCCCGGCACAGGGACCGCTCTGCGGTGCCCCGGTCAGCGGCGATCGAGTGCCGACTGGAGGCGTTGGATGAGCGTCTTGCGGCCCTTCCCGGCCCGCTCCTCGCGTAGCGCCGCCCTGAGCTGACCGGTGTCGAGGTCGCGGACGTGGCGGGCCGCCTCGGCGACCGGCAGATCCGTGAGCGACACGGCCGCTGCGGCGTTCCGGCGTGCGCGCTTGGCCGGGCCGGTGTTGGCGACGTACTGTCTGCCGGATTTCGACGCCCTCCGCTTCTTGGCGTCGGTAGCTTGCCGCTGCTCCGCGGAAAGCTGCTTCCATGCCTGGTCCGGCAGGTATCGGTCGGTTTCGCCGTCGTGTCGCGCCCGGGTGGTGCCCTGCCTGGTCCGCCACTTCTGGTCGCCCCACTGCTGCAGGGACTTCTGGCGGTCGTCCTTCGGGCCCTGGTAGCCGCCGCCGCGCTTCTGGTACTCCTTGGTGAGCAGCTGCGACTTCCGGGCCGACCACTGACCCGGTCGACCACCCCGGTCGGATGACTTGATCTCTTCCTTGAGCTGTTCCCGCAGCTCGGGCTTCGTGTACCGCGCCATGTCCAGGGGTTACCCGCGGTCACGCCCGCTACTCACCGGCACCGGGCGGGCTCGGCGGCCGGCTACCAGCACGTCCGAACGGAACTGCCGCCCCGCCACGGCAGGGCACTGGTACAGATCAATGTTCTCCACTACGATCGGCCATCGATACGTCACAATGGGTTGCTCATCCGCCTGTTTCGCGGGTGATTCGGTCTGCTCTGGGGGTCGACCAATGCCAGACGTCGCCGGGGTCGCGCGGTCGTACCCGTTCAGCCCGCCTGATCGGCTCAACCTCGACCCCCTCTACGCCGAGCTGCGGCGTGTCGAGCCGCTCACCCGGGTACGGCTGCCGTTCGGCGAGGAGGCGTGGCTGGCCACCCGGTACGCCGACGTCCGGACCGTCCTGGGTGACGCGAGGTTCAGTCGGGCCGCCAGCGTCGGCCGGGACGAGCCGCGGCTCACCCCGAGGCAGATCGAGGGCGGCATCCTGTCCATGGACCCGCCGGAGCACACCCGGCTGCGGCGGCTGGTCGCCAAGGCGTTCACCGCCCGCCGGGTCGAGCAGCTCCGGCCGCGCACCCGGCAGATCGCCGACGAGCTGATCGACGCCATGGTGGCGGCCGGGCCTCCGGCCGACCTGGTCGAGCACTTCGCCACCCCGCTGCCGATCCAGGTGATATGCGAGCTGCTCGGGGTGCCCTTCGCCGACCGACACCTGTTCCACGTCTGGTCGGAGGCGATCGTCTCGACCACTTCGCTGTCACCCGAGCAGATCCAGAAGTACCTCGACAATCTGTACGGGTACATCGGCGAACTCGTCCAGCAGCGGCGCCGGGAGCCCACCGACGACCTGATCTGCGCGATGGTGCAGGCGCGCGACGAGCACCGGGACCGGTTCACCGAGCAGGAGGTCGTGCAGCTCGCCGCCGGGCTGCTCGCCGCCGGCCACGAAACCACAGTCACCCAGTTGCCCAACTTCGCGTACGTCCTGCTCACCCACCCGGACCAGTTGGCCTGGCTACGGGCCGAGCCGGCCCGGGTGCCGACCGCGATCGAGGAACTGATGCGGTACGTCCCGCTCGGGGTCGCGTCCGCGTTCGCCAGGTACGCCACCGAGGACATCGAGGTCGGTGGGGTGCTGGTGCGGGCCGGTGAACCAGTGATCGGCTCGCTCTCCTCGGCGAACCGGGACGAGAGCGTCTTCGCCGACCCCGATCGACTCGATCTCGGCCGCGAGACCAATCCGCACATCGGCTTCGGTCACGGTGTGCACCACTGCCTGGGTGCCCAGCTCGCCCGGATGGAGCTGCAGGTCGGGATCGGCACCCTGATCACCCGGTTGCCCGAGCTGCGGATCGCCGTACCCGAGCCGGAGCTCACCTGGAAGAGCGGGATGATCGTCCGAGGTCTGGCCCGGATGCCGGTGGCCTGGTGAGCACCGGCTGGCGCGTCGAGGTCGACGCCCGGCGCTGCATCGGCTCCGGGGGATGCGTCGGCATGGCACCGGGCCACTTCCGGATGGAGTCGGGCCTGGCCATTCCGATCGGGGCGGTCGTCGAGCCGACCGACGCGGTGATCGACGCCGCGGAGTCGTGCCCGGTCGAAGCGATCACCGTACGCGGCGACGACGACACCCTGATCGCCCCGGCCTGACGCGACAGCGTCGAACTCGTTACCGGTCGGCCGCCAGCAGCCTCGACAGTCCACAGATCTCGCCGGGTGAGGAGCTGGCCCGGGTCCGGGCTGATCTGCCACCTGGCCAGGCACGCCCGACCTCTGGGCCGAACGCCGCCCGAAAAAGTACCGGACGTTGCCTGAAACTACCGGTTGAAAACCCTCGATACTTCTGCCAGCCTAAAGTCATCGATCGATGTGATCGCTAACATGACGACCGAGTCCTGGGAGGCGCCTCACGCGACCATCAGGCCGTACCACCTGACAGGTGACACATCCAGCACCTTGAGCCCAACACCGCCACCACCACCCCGAGGGCGACCGGGCCAATCCCTTACCTGCTGATCAGGTGACCAGAGCCAACTCACCTCCGGGCGGACGCCCGCCATGGGCGCTGGCCGGGTCGGCGACTCGACATCGAGGGTCGCCACCATCCGAGCGCGGCCTCCCACCTGAATCAGCGACCGAGATACTCACACCGCCCAAGTGAAGGATCAGCATGATCTCCCGAACCCGTCCCAGGCGTCGACTTCGAACACTCTCTGCCTCCGGAACCGCAGCGATAGTTGCGGTCCTCGTCGTGTCGCTGCTGCCCAGTCTCGCGCAGGCGGCCGAAACCACCCTCGCTGCCGCCGCGAACCAGTCCGGCCGGTACTTCGGTGCTGCGGTGGCGGCCAACAAGCTCTCCGATTCCACCTACGTCGGCATCCTGAACCGCGAGTTCAACTCGGTCACGGCCGAGAACGAGATGAAGATCGACGCGCTCGAGCCGCAGCAGGGGCGGTTCACCTACACGAACGCGGACCGGATCGTCAACCACGCGCTGTCCCGGGGCTGGAAGGTCCGGGGTCACACCCTGGCCTGGCACTCGCAGCAGCCGGAGTGGATGCGGAACATGTCGGGCACCGCGTTGCGCAACGCGATGCTCAACCACGTCACCCAGGTCGCCACCTACTACCGCGGCAAGATCGACTCGTGGGACGTGGTGAACGAGGCCTTCGACGACGGCAACAGCGGCGCGCGGCGGGACTCGAACCTGCAGCGCACCGGTAACGACTGGATCGAGGCCGCGTTCCGGGCCGCCCGCGCCGCCGACCCGGGCGCCAAGCTCTGCTACAACGACTACAACACCGACAACTGGACCTGGGCCAAGACCCAGGCCGTCTACCGGATGGTGCAGGACTTCAAGCAGCGCGGCGTGCCGATCGACTGCGTCGGCTTCCAGTCGCACTTCAACGCCCAGTCGGCGTACAACAGCAACTACCGCACCACGCTGTCCAGCTTCGCCGCTCTCGGGGTGGACGTGCAGATCACCGAGCTGGACATCGAGGGCTCCGGCACCACGCAGGCCAACACCTACCGCAACGTGGTCAACGACTGCCTCGCCGTGCCCCGCTGCAACGGCATCACCGTGTGGGGCATCCGGGACAGCGACTCGTGGCGCTCGTACGGCACCCCGCTGCTGTTCGACAACAACGGCAACAAGAAGCAGGCGTACACGGCCACCCTCGACGCGCTGAACAGCGCCGGCCCGGGGCCGACGCCGACGCCGACCACGCCGGGGCCCACCCCCACCACGCCGGGGCCCACCCCCACCGCTCCGCCCGGCTCGGCGAGTGAGATCGTCGGTACCCAGTCCAACCGCTGCATCGACGTACCGAACGCCTCCCGTGACAACGGCGTCCGGGTCCAGCTCTACGACTGCAACAAGCAGACAAACCAGGCCTGGACCTACACCGCGAACAAGCAGCTACAGGTGTACGGCAACATGTGTCTGGACGCCGCCGGTTCCGGCAACGGCGCCGCCGTCCAGATCTACAGCTGCCACAGCCAGACCAACCAGCAGTGGAACGTCAACTCCAACGGCACCATCAGTGGCGTCCAGTCCGGACGGTGCCTGGACGTGTGGAGCACCAGCAACGGCGCTCAGGTCCAGCTCTACGACTGCCACGGACAGACCAACCAGCAGTTCCGGCTCGTCTCCCTCGGCGGGTCCAACCCGACTCCGACTCCGACGCCGACGGCCACTCCGACGCCCACGCCCACCGGTGGTACGTGCAACCTGCCGTCGTCGTACCGGTGGTCGTCCACCGGAGCGTTGGCGCAGCCGAGGTCCGGTTGGGTGTCGTTGAAGGACTTCACGCACGCGCCGTACAACGGTCAGCACCTGGTTTACGCCACCACGCACGACACCGGCACGACCTGGGGTTCGATGAACTTCGGTCTGTTCTCCAACTGGAACCAGATGGGTTCGGCAAGCCAGAACCAGATGCCGTTCGCCGCTGTCGCGCCGTCACTGTTCTACTTCGCCCCCCGCAACCTGTGGGTGCTCGCCTACCAGTGGGGCGGCCCGGCGTTCTCGTACCGGACCTCGACGGACCCGACGAATGTGAACAGTTGGTCCGCGCACCAGACGCTGTTCACCGGAAGCATCTCCAACTCCAACACCGGCCCCATCGATCAGGCGTTGATCGGTGATGACCAGAACATGTACCTGTTCTTCGCTGGTGACAACGGTCGGATCTACCGGGCGAGCATGCCGATCGGGAACTTCCCGGGCAGCTTCGGGTCGAACTACACGACGATCATGACTGACACCACGAACAACCTGTTCGAGGGTGTGCAGGTGTACAAGCTTCAGGGTCAGCAGCGGTACCTGATGCTGGTCGAGGCGATCGGTTCGCAGGGTCGTTACTTCCGGTCGTTCACCGCGACCAGCCTGGGCGGGTCGTGGACCCCGCAGGCGGCCAGCGAGAGCAACCCGTTCGCGGGTAAGGCCAACAGCGGCGCGACCTGGACCAACGACATCAGCCACGGCGAGTTGATCCGGTCCAACGCCGACCAGACGATGACCGTGGACCCCTGCAACCTGCAACTGCTCTACCAGGGACGCTCCCCCAACTCCGGTGGCGACTACGGCCTGCTGCCCTACCGCCCGGGAGTACTCACCCTGCAACGCTGACGGCGTTCAGGTCCGGCGCGGGCACAGCCGGAGCGGGCGGGCTCGGCACCAACCGAGCCCGCCCACCCCTCACCCACCCCACCACCAGGAGGTACCGACAGTGCGACCACCCGTACACCACCCCCCGCCGTCCGGGGTAACCCCCGCTGGCCGAGTCTCCCCCGCGTTCGGGGAAGGCTGTTCAAACTCGCCACGGCCGGGATCGCAGCCGCCGTCGGGATGTTCACCATGACGGTGACGGCCGGGTCGGCGTCGGCCGCCGACAACCCGTACCAGCGCGGTCCGGACCCCACCCGGACCAGCGTCACGGCCGTGAACGGCCCCTTCGCCAACACCTCGGTGAGCGTCCCGACCGGGTACGGCTTCAACGGCGGCAGGATCTACTACCCGACCGACACCAGCCAGGGCACCTTCGGGGCCATCGCCATCTCGCCGGGTTACACCGCGTTGTTCTCCGCGGAACTGGCCTGGATGGGCCCGTGGCTGGCATCGCACGGCTTCGTCGTGATCGGTATCGAGACGAACAGCCGTAACGACTTCGACACGGCCCGAGGCACCCAGTTGCTCGCCGCGCTGGACTACCTGACCCAGCAGAGCCCGGTACGCGACCGGGTCGACTCCAGCCGCTTGGCCGTCTCCGGTCACTCCATGGGCGGCGGTGGTGCGCTGAGCGCCGCCATGCGACGCGCGTCGTTGAAGGCAGTTGTCGGCATCACGCCGTACTCGCCGTCGTCGAACCTGGCCAACGACCGGGTACCCACGATGATCATCTCTGGGCAGGCGGACACGGTGGTGACCCCGTCCTACGCCCTCGGCCTGTACAACAGCATCCCGGCCACGACAGAGAGCGTCTACCTCGAGGTAGCCGGCGGGGACCACGGCTTCATGGTCGGGCGGTCCAACCCGGTGCTGGTCCGGACCATGCTGCCGTTCCTGAAGATGTTCATCGACAACGACACCCGGTACAGCCAGTTCCTCTGCCCGCTGCTGGACAACAGCGGCGTGGTCACCTACCGCAGCACGTGCCCGTTGCTGCCGACGGACCCGACCACTCCGCCGACCGGCACGCCGACACCGACGCCCACCACGCCGGCGCCGACCACGCCGCCGCCGACCACGCCACCCGGATCCGCAAGCGAAATCAGAGGCACCCAGTCCAACCGGTGCATCGACGTACCCAACGCCTCCCGCAACAACGGCACCCGGGTCCAGCTCTACGACTGCAACAGGCAAACCAACCAGGCCTGGACCTACACCGCGAACAGACAACTACAGGTGTACGGCAACATGTGCCTCGACGCCGCCGGCTCCGGCAACGGCGCCGCCGTCCAGATCTACAGCTGCCACAACCAGACCAACCAGCAATGGAACATCAACTCCAACGGCACCATCAGCGGCGTCCAGTCCGGACGGTGCCTCGACGTGTGGAGCACCAGCAACGGCGCCCAGATCCAGCTCTACGACTGCCACGGACAGACCAACCAGCAATTCCGACTCACACCCCTCGCATAACGCACTAGACCGGAAAACGGGCGGGCTCGACACCACCGAGCCCGCCCGCACCGTCCTGCCCGGCGTCGACGGACAACGGGCGGCCGGACGTCCCCGGTGGGCGGCGAACCGGCTACCGGCAGGTGCGTGCGGCGCTCGTTGGGCAGGCCCTCCATTGCGCTGAACATTAGGCACCTGATTGACGGTCGTCAGCAAAATGTATAGCGTTTCCATCAACCACCATCGATGGAGGCGCCATGAGACGAACCAGGGCAGCACTGGCTGGCGTGGCCAGCTTTCTGCTCCTCACAGTGGGTTTTGTCGCCCTATCTCCGCCTGCGTCCGCCGCGTCGTTGGTCGAGGTGACCAACTTCGGCAACAACCCGGGCGGCATGCGGATGCACATCTACGTACCGGACAACCGGCCGGCCAATCCGGCGATCGTGGTCGCCATGCACGGCTGCGGCGGATCAGGTCCGGGCTTCTACTCGGGCAGCGAGTTCGCCTCGCTGTCGAACCAGTACGGGTTCATCGTGATCTACCCGAGCGCGATGCAGGAGGCCGGATTCGGCAGGTGCTTCGACACCTGGTCGGACGCCTCCAAGCGCCGTGGTGGTGGCAGCGACCCAGTCTCCATCGAGTCGATGGTGAACTACGCCCGTACGCAGCACGGCGGTGACATCAACCGGGTCTACGCCACCGGCAGTTCGTCCGGCGGCATGATGACCCAGCACATGCTCGCGGTCTACCCCGATCTGTTCAAGGCGGGTGCGTCCTTCATGGGCGTGCCGTTCAACTGCTTCGCCAACGCGGCCGCCTACCCACCCGGCGGTTCGTGCACGAACGGCTCGATGAACCGGACCCCGCAGCAGTGGGGCGACCTGGTCCGGGCCGCGTACCCCGGCTACACCGGCCCTCGCCCGCCGATCCAGCTGTGGCACGGCACCAACGACACCCTCGTGCCCTACTCCCTGCTGCAGGAGTCGGTCGAGCAGTGGACGAACGTGCACGGGCTGAGCCAGACCCCGACGTCCACCGACACCCCGCAGCCCAACTGGAACCGCCGCCGCTTCGGCACCCAGGTCGAGGCTTACGCCATCCAGGGCGCCGGCCACAGCCTGCCGTCGAGCGGTATGGCGCGGGTCGCCATCCAGTTCTTCGGCTTGGATGGGTCGACCCCGCCCACCACCACCCCGCCGACCGGCACGCCCACCCCCACGCCCACCACGCCACCGCCGACCACGCCGCCGCCGACCACGCCACCCGGATCCGCAAGCGAAATCAGAGGCACCCAGTCCAACCGGTGCATCGACGTACCCAACGCCTCCCGCAACAACGGCACCCGGGTCCAGCTCTACGACTGCAACAGGCAAACCAACCAGGCCTGGACCTACACCGCGAACAGACAACTACAGGTGTACGGCAACATGTGCCTCGACGCCGCCGGCTCCGGCAACGGCGCCGCCGTCCAGATCTACAGCTGCCACGGACAGACCAACCAGCAATGGAACATCAACTCCAACGGCACCATCAGCGGCGTCCAGTCCGGACGGTGCCTCGACGTGTGGAGCACCAGCAACGGCGCCCAGATCCAGCTCTACGACTGCCACGGACAGACCAACCAGCAATTCCGACTCACACCCCTCGCATAACGCACTAGACCGGAAAACGGGCGGGCTCGACACCACCGAGCCCGCCCGCACCGTCCTGCCCGGCGTCGACGGACAGCGGACGGCCGGGGCACCGGATCTGCAGACCGGACGGCCCCGGCGCAAGGCCGAGTGACAAAGCCGTCACCCATTGCGAGATCGCCTTCACAACTTGCACACTGAGGCTGGATTAAGTCCTGGAAGTTGCGCGCTCGACAACTTCGGAGGCAAGTCACAGGGAGGGGTCCACGATGGGGGCACCGAAGGCAGCGGCACCCGGCAAACCCGTGAGTGTGCCCGCCTGGAAGGCGTTGCCGAGCTTCTTCCGCGACGCGCACCAGTCCCTGGTGGACGCTGGTGAGGCAGCCGGTGGCGAGGTCGTACGGCTCGGGCTCGGGGTTTCCAGCCCGTACCTGGTGACCCATCCCGATCACGTACGGCAGGTGTTGCAGGACCGGGCTGCCAACTACCCCCGGGGCGATGACACAGCGCTCTGGCGCTCGGTCCGCAAACTCGTCGGCGACGGGATCCTCGCCGAAGGCGACACCTGGCTGGCCTCCCGCAAGACCCTGGCCCCGCTGTTCCGGCGGGGCCGCATCGACGCGCTCGTCGACACCATGGCGACGGCCATCGACGAGGCGACCGATCGGCTGGACACGGCCGCGGCAGCGGGCAGCGTCGTCGACATCGGCACGGAACTGTCCCGCCTCGTCTGCGCCGCCATCATGCGGGTGTTCTTCGACTCCCGGGTCTCGGTCGACGACGCGCTGCGCATCATGGCGGCGCAGGAGGACATCGTCACCTCCATGGCACCACGTCTGCTGGCCCCCTTCGCGCCGTGGTGGATTCCGATGCCCGGCGACCGCCGCTTCCACCGCTCCGTGCAGACGATCGACGGCATCCTGCTGCCGGTCCTCCGCGCCGCGGTGCGTCAGCCCGGTGACGGGGACGACGTGTTGTCGACTCTGGCGCGCGCGCAACGCGACGGCCAGCCGCTCACCGAACGGCAGATGCGCGACGACCTGGTGTCGATGGTGGCCGTCACCACGGAGACGAGCTATGTCGTGTTGACGTGGCTCTGGCCGGTCCTCGCCAACCACACCGACGTCGCAGATCGGCTCTACGCAGAGATCGATGAGGTTGTCGGGGCCGGGCCGGTGCGAGCGGAGCACCTGCGTCAGCTCACCTACACCCAGATGGTGCTCAACGAACTCCTACGTCTGTATCCTGCGGGCTGGATCGTCCCTCGGCGCGCACTGGCCCCCGACGTGCTCGGAGGAGTACGGATAGACCGGGGCGCGACGGTCATCCTCTCCCCGTACGCCACTCAGCGGATGAAGGCGTTCTGGGGTCCGACCGCCGAGTCCTTCGACCCGGAGCGCTTCGCCCCGGGCCGCGCTGCGGCGGAGTCCGGCCACCGTCAGGCGTACTACCCGTTCGGGCTCGGCATGCACAGATGTCTCGGCGAACATCTGTTCAACGTGGAGGCGCTGTTGATTGTGGCGACCTTGATCAGTAGGTTCCGCTTCACACTCACCGACCCCACTGTGCCCGCGCCGCGGGTCGCCGCGTCACTGCGCCCACGGCGTCGAGTCGAGCTGACCCCGTCCCGTCGCGACCACTCCGTTGCCGGTAGGAGCCACTGATGCACCCAGACACCCTGGCCGCCACGCTTGAGCAGACTGCGGAACAGGGACGGATCTGTGCTGTGGCGGCGAGAGGGCAGCGCGACCTGCAGGACCGGGTGGCCGCCTATCCCGCGCTGTTTCCCGACCCGCCCGTCGATGCGACGATGCTGAGCGCCCTGGCCCTGTCGACAGCGTTCATCGCCCCCTGGTGCAGCGCCGCCGAACTTCGCACCGCGAACCGCACCTCGCTGTGGGTGACTGCTGAGGATTGGCGAATCGACTCGGAGATCGACTCTCTGGAGGAAGCGGCAGCCACTGTCACCACCTGCCTCGCGGTGGCGGCGGGCGCCACACCAGCCGACGACGACCAGCTTGGGCAGTTCCTGGCGGACATCCGCGACGACCTGGCAGCTACGCCCCTCTACCCACGGCTGGGCCACCTGTGGCGCGACGAGTTGCGTCGCATGCTCGACGCCGAGCTACAGGAGTGGCAGTGGAGAGCAGCCCGGAGCACGAGCCACGCCGACCTGCCGTCCGTCAGTGACTATCTGGCCAACGCCGCCGGTTACGGCGCCACCTGGGTCAACATCTCCCATTGGATCGCCACCGGCGCGGTGGAGACCGAGGAGCACCTGGCCACACTGGCCACGGCCAGCTACGAGGTGGAGAAGGTGCTGCGGCTGGTCAACGACCTGGCCAGCTACAGCCGCGACGTCAAGGCCGGCGATCTGAACATCCTGATGTTGGGCGTCGACGAGAGCGAGGTACGTCAGCAGGCAGTCGACCTTGCCGACAGGTGCCAGAAGCTGCTCGACCCGCTGGCTGAGGTCAGCCCGCAACAGGTGATGTACCTGCGGCGTGTGCTCGGTTTCACGGCAGGCTTCTATCACGGCACTGACTTCTGGGGACCCCGGTGACAACTGTCGACGCACAGCGACGACCGCAGCCGTTCGGCCACGGTTCCCGGCACCCCGACAACGCGTCAGCAGGCCGCTGACCTCCCGATCCGAATGCGTTTACCTGGCTGGCGGTGCGGGCTCACAGCACTGGACTCGTAACACGCGATCCCTTGTGGACGTAACCCTTAGTCACGGTCTTGAGTCAATAGTCAGATAACTGCTAGCGTGCGTCGGTCTGCCTACACCGGCGGCTTGGTCGGCATGCCTCTGCCGACAAGTTCCTCTGCTCGGCATCGGACGGTTCAATGCGGTCTCGCAGCGCCAATCTGCGCACCAAGGTCATCGCGCTCCTCGCCTCGCTCGTCGCTCTCTGGGCATTCGCCGCCTGGGTCACCCTCCGAGACGGCGTGAACCTCCTTGGCGTCCAGGCGATCGACAGCCAGATCGTCTCACCCAGCGAGCCGCTGCTGCTGGACCTCCAAGTCGAGCGACGCCTGGCTGTCGAATACCTCGGCGGCCCCAGTGCCGACCGGAAGAACGCACTCGACGCCGCCCGTCAGGCTGTCGACGAGAACGCCACGGCCTTCAAATCGACGGCACGCAGCTGGCTGGCCCGTCTGGCGGCAGGTAGCGAGGCCGAACAACGAGTCGACGACGCAATTGCCGAACTTGATCAACTGGCCGCCGCCCGGACATCAATTGACGCCCGTTCGATCGACCGGTCAAGCACCATCAAGACCTACAGCACGCTCGTCGAGTCGCTGTTCGCGATCTACGATGTCGTCGGCACGCTCGACGACACCGAGATTCAGCAGGACACCCGGAACCTGATCGAGCTGTACCGTCTCCGCGAGATCATTTCGCAGGAGGACGCCCTGCTCACCGGGGCGCTCGCCACCACGCGGATCACCGCCGGGGAACAGTTCCGGTTCACCGAGCTCGTCATTTCGCAACGCTTCGTCGCGGACCGCACCCAGCTCAACGATTCCGACCAGGCCGCCTTCAACCAGGTCGTCAACGGTGAGGCGTTCCGGAGCCTGCGTCAGCTCGAGGATCGCGTGATCAATGCCAGCGGATCGACCCGTCCGGCCGTCACCCTCGAAGAGTGGAACGAAGTCACCGACGCCGCGCTGGCCCATCTCCAGGAGATGGTTCTCGGCAGCGGCGACAATCTGGTGCAGCGTGCCGTACCTGTCGCGGTCGGGGTGATCGTCCGGCTGGTCCTGGCCGCCGGCCTGGGCCTGCTCGCGGTCATCGCGTCGATCATCGTCTCCATCACCACCGCCCGCGCACTCGTGGCGCAACTACAGCGGCTCCGTGACGCGGCCCACCAACTCGCCGACGAACGGCTTCCCGCAGTGGTCGAGCGCCTCCAGCGCGGCGAGAAGGTGGACGTCGCCGCCGAGGCGCCACCTCTCGACTTCGGCTCCGACGAAATCGGGCAGGTCGGCCAGGCGTTCAACGCCGTCCAGGAGACGGCGGTCCGTACCGCCGTCGAGCAGGCGGAGCTACGCCGCAACGTACGCGACGTGTTCCTGAACCTGGCCCGGCGCACCCAGGCCCTCGTCCACCGCCAGGTGACCCTCCTCGATGAGATGGAGCGCCGGCAGGAGGACGCCGACGAGCTCGAAGACCTCTTCCGCGTCGACCACCTCGCCACCCGTATGCGGCGCAACGCCGAGAACCTCATTGTTCTCTCCGGCGCGACACCCGGCCGAGGCTGGCGCCGCAACGTGCCGATGGTGGACGTTGCCCGCGCCGCGGTGCAGGAGGTGGAGGACTACACACGGGTCAAGGTGATGCCATTCGGGTCCGTCGCACTCGCCGGCCGGGCCGCCGGTGACATCATCCACCTGCTCGCCGAACTGATCGAGAACGCCCTGACCTTCTCGCCGAAGAGCACCCCTGTCGAGGTACGCGGGCAACTCGTGGCCAACGGCTTCGCCATCGAGATCGAGGACAGAGGTCTCGGCCTGGCCGAGGACGATATCGCCGCCGCCAACGCGGACCTGGCCACCGCCGCCGAGTTCAACCTCGCCGATGCCAAGAAACTGGGACTGTTCGTGGTCAGCCGCCTGGCCGCCAAGCATCACATCGCCGTGCGGTTGAAGCCGTCACCGTACGGTGGAACGACGGCCGTCGTACTCATTCCCAAGGACCTGGTCACGACCGCCGACCCGATCGGCGCCACGCCCGCACCCACTGCGGGCGGGTCCAGGGAGACGGTTGCCGCCGGCGACACCCAGCGCGTCACCACCGCGCGGCAGTCCTCCGTCGCCGTGGCCGAGCCCGCCCCGGTGCATGGCGAGACCATGGAACTGCCGGCGGTGCGTCCGCTGCGCGCCGCCGCTGACGCCGCCGCCACCGTCACCGACGGACCGGCCAAGAGCGCGCCCAGTGCCCGGCAGCGGCCCGGACCTGCCGCCGAACACACCGAGCACACTGAGCACGGGCTGCCCATGAGAGTCCGCCAGGCCAACATCGCGCGACAACTGCGGGACTCGTCCCCCGGCCAGACACAGGCACCGGACGACGACGAGGCGGGGCGATCCCCCGACGACATTCGCAGGATGATGGCCTCCTACCAATCCGGCACCCGCCGCGGGCGCGATGACGCCGCACGTCTCGTCGATGTCGACGATGAAGGGCAGCCCAACGCCGCCGACAACACGTCCGCGGCCGAAAACGACCGGTAAGAAAGAGGAACGGGCAAGTGCAGCAGAATTCCACGGGCGATCTGGCCTGGCTGCTCGACGACCTGGTCGGGCGTGTGAAGCAGGCTGAGCATGCCATCGTGCTCTCCGCTGACGGGCTGCTCATGGCTTCCTCCGCCCAACTCAGCCGAGACGACGCGGAACATCTGGCCGCTATGGCGTCGGGCATCCAGAGCCTCGCGAAGGGCGCCAGCAAGCGGTTCGGTGGTGGGCCTGTTCAACAGACCATCATCGAGATGAAGTCGTCGTTCCTTTTCGTCACCGCAGCCGGAAGCAACGCATGCCTGGCCGTCCTCGCGGCAGAAGACACCGACGTCGGACTTGTCGCTTACGAAATGGCGATGGTCGTTGCGCGAGCCGGTAAGTTCCTCGCCTCACCGACCCGGCCGAGCCAGCACACCAACAACTAGGGGCCGCCATGACGATGCCCGACGAAGAACCGGTCTGGTTAGACGACGCCGCCGGGCCGGTGGTCCGGCCATACGCTGTTACCGGCGGGCGGGCCAAACCAGCCAACAGCTTCAATGTGGTCGCTCTGATCCTGTCGACCCGATCGGCCCCGCCGTCCGAGGTGGGGATAGCACCGGAGCAGGCCAAGATCATTCACCTCTGCCAACGTCCGCTTGCACTGGCAGAAGTGGCCGCGCATCTCAGCCTGCCTCTCGGCACCGTCCGAGTGCTCCTGGACGGACTGATCGCTCAGGGATTCGTCCAGGTCAACGACCCTCGCCAAGCCGCCACCCTTCCCGACGACAGCGTATTTGAGGCGCTCATCAATGGACTACGTCAACTCTGAGCGGACGGGCCATGCGACCCTTCCCACCGCCATCAAAATACTCATCGCGGGTGGCTTCGGCGTAGGCAAGACCACCCTCGTGGGATCCGTCAGCGAGACCAAGCCCCTCCGGACCGAAGAGGTCCTCTCCGAGCAGGGCGTGGGTGTCGACGACATCTCCGGCGTCGAGGCCAAGTCGACAACGACCGTGGCGATGGACTTCGGCCGGATCACCATCAGCGAGGAACTGGTTCTCTATCTGTTCGGTACCCCGGGCCAGGACCGCTTCTGGTTCGTCTGGGACGAACTCACTATCGGCGCCCTGGGTGCCGTGGTCCTGGCGGACACCCGGCGGCTTGCCGACTGCTTTCCATCCGTCGACTACTTCGAGCGCGCGCGGCTGCCGTTCATCGTGGCCGTCAACTGCTTCGAGAATGCCCGCCGATACAGCCTCGACGAAGTGCGGCTGGCCCTGGACCTCGACCCCGATGTGCCCGTGATGTTGTGCGACGCGCGGCAGCGGCAGTCGTCCAAGGACGTCCTCGTAGCGCTGATCGAGCACGTGAAGAGGCAAGGGCTGGCCCGCAGACCTGAGCCGGTCGGGCATTGAGCGGCATACCCCTGCCGACAGCCGGGCGGCACGTTACCGCGAAGGCCCGGATGTCCGATAGTGACGAGTACCGGCAGGATTGGCACGGGACGCCTCCACAGGTGGCACGGAATATCAACATCTCCCACGCCACGCGAGGCAGACTTTGACCGACGGGCGACGCCGAGGCTCGAGCGAGAATTCGCCGAGACGGGGGTCGACGGGGTCTCGCAGGCGCCGGATCAATGTGGCTGCAATCGCACGCCGGCGCGTGGCCCGTCACAAACGGTCCCCGCCCCGGGGCGCACCACCTGGGACGGGGACCGTGACAACGAGCGCCACCGACAAGCACACCAGGTCAGCCGCGGTGCTGCCCCTTCGGGGAATGCAGGGCGATGCCGCGACCGTCAGCAGCGCGTGGCCCGCGCTGCTGGGCTCCGCTGATGTCGGAGATCGATTTGCTTGATCCGAATCTGTCTCCGTGGCATCGGCGGTCGGCTGCGAAACCGCATGAGCGGCTCCCTTTGCCGCCGTCCGGCGATGTGACGCCTACCCTGGCGCGGGTCGCCCGTCCGTCGCTGTGGGCACCCTTCGAGAAGACCTCGTCTGACCGCGAACGCGTCCGCGCTCCGCGCTCCGCCAGTGGGCAGCGATGCGGCCCTGGGACAGGGGCGCCGGTACGGGTCCACCCGTACCGGCCAGTCGCGCCCCGTGCCTGCGCTTCGCCATCTTGCTCAGCACCCCGCGCAGTACCGGGGGTGTCCGACGCACTAGCATTGCTGCGGTCTGCGGCGGCTGAAACGAGGCGAGATGCGTTGGCTCCGGCAGTTGCTGGGTAGCAAGCGGGTCCAGCTCGATCCGGGACGGCAGCAGGCACTGCTGCGGGATGTCCGGCACCGGTACGGCGTCAACTCGCCGGTCCGGTTTCCGGAACAGGTCGAGGCGATCACCCGGCTGCTGAACGACGACGACGGCCTGGCGGTGGCGGCCCGAATAATGAGCGAGGCCGCCGACGAGGCTCACGCGGACCTGCACGCCCAAGCCCACGACGTGTACCGACACACGGGCCGGCGACTCCTGGTGCACCGCCGGAACTACCGGCCGCTGTGGAAGGAAGCCGGACCGGCACTGCGGTGGCCCCTGTTCGCGCTGCCGAGCGGCCTGCACCCGTACGTGCAGGTGACCGCCGCAGTCGCAGTGGTCGGCAGCCGCGCGCCCCGCCTCGGTAAGGTGACCGACCCGGACCTGCTTTTGGCCCACGTGTTCGAGGTGCTCGACCTCACCATCAATGGCTGGGAGTACGGCCAGGTACGGGTGGACACCGACGCCGCGGCCCTGGCCGATCGACTGATCTCGACCGCCGGGCAGGTTCTCGCGGCCATCGACGACCCGCCCCGGCTGCCGCCTCCGGTCCGCGAGGTGATGCGCCGCAACAACACCCTCGCCGTCCACGATCCAACCGGCCCGCACGTGGTCGGCGGAATCAACCCGGGCGCACGGATGCGGGAGAGCCTGCTGGTCTGACGCTTCGGCGTCGGAGCACAGCGGGCCATCGCTGAGCCTCTTGCGCGTCCGACCAACTCGGACCCAACCATTTGATCCGGAGATAAACGGACATCTGCTTGAATACGCGGAGCTGCCGGACTAGCACGGATGAGGTTTTCGGCACCTTGCCGGGTCGCTTTACTGATATTCACGGGCACCAGTCCGGAATGATTCAACGCCGCTGATGCGGGGTAAGGATCCACGCGCGCCGGTCGGCCCAAGCGACTGGTCGGTGCGACAACCGGGTATTGGTATGAGTTTGGACATTACGGCCGCGTTGCGCCGATGGTTATCGATCCTGATATGAAAGGTCCGGACGTACGGCCGCGGTAGGGGGACCGCAGCGGAGGAGGCAACAGCATGGCGCAGGCCACCCGGCGATCCAGCGCATCGCCGATCGGGCTACGGGTTCTCGTCACTCTCGGCCCGGAGGTGCTGCGTAAGGGGCTGGAGGCGCTCCTCGGCGAACTGCACGCGGTCACCGGTGTCCGGGCGGCGTCGACGGTGGGTGAGGCGATGGTGCTGCTCCGGCGGTACCGACCCGACCTGCTGATCCTGATTGTCGAGGATGATGCCCCGGTCGACCGGTTGGTGACCGCCGCCCGAGGCATCGGCGTTCCGACCCTGGCAGTGCTGAGCCGGGCCGGTGACGCACTCCGCGATCGGACGGTACCGCTGGCGGCCGACGGCTTCATCCTGGCCGGGGAACTCGATCGGCGCTCGCTGAATGACGCCCTGGCCGAGCTGTGGCGAGGTGAGATGCCGATGCCGCTCGCTCTCGGCCGGGTCGCGCTCTCGGCGTTACGCGAGGACCAGCGCCCCGCCGAAACTCCAGCGCTGACCCCCCGGGAAGGCGAGACGCTGAAGCTGCTGGCCCGAGGGCTGAGCAACCGTCAGATAGCCGCGTCGATGGGGATCACCGAGCACGGGGCGAAGCGGCATGTCTGCCGAATTCTGGCGAAGTTGAACTGCACCAACCGAACGGAGGCGGTTACCGCGGCCTATCATCTGGGTCTGCTGCCCGCCAGGCATTGACTCACCGCACGCCGCTCTCCTCCGGGATGCTTTTCTCCCTCGCCGTCCAGCCGGGTAGCGGTGCCGTCAGCTTCAGCCGCATCTCGTCGTATTCGGCATCGGGGTCTGAACCGAGCACGATGGCGCCGCCGGCACCGACCTGAAGGATTCCCCGGTGCAGCACCGCGGTCCGGATGACGATGTTGAGATCCACCCCGCCGGTCAGGCCAAAGAATCCCAGCGCTCCGGAGTAGACACCCCGCGCCCGATCCTCGATCTCACCGAGCAGCCGCATGGTTCGCGGCTTCGGCGCTCCGGTCATCGAGCCGCCGGGAAAACATGCCTGGACGATCCGGGTCGGCGCAACCGAGCGGCGGCTGCGGCCGCGCACCGTGGAGACCAGCTGATGCACCGTCGCGTACGACTCCACCACCATGAACGAGGGCACATGGACACTGCCGATCTCGCAGACCTGCCCGAGGTCGTTCCGGAGCAGGTCGACGATCATCAGATTCTCCGCCCGGGTCTTCGGCGAGTCGCGCAGTTCGACCCGCAGGGCGTGGTCCTGCTCGGGGTCGGCGGCCCGAGGGGCGGTTCCCTTGATCGGCTTGGCCTCGACCACTCCGGTCCGGTCGATCTTCAAGAAGCGTTCCGGCGAGGAGCAGAGGATCTGCGTCTCCCCGAGGCGGAGATAGGCGGCGTACGGCGCGGGGTTGTGACGGCGCTGCCGCAGGTAGAGCTCGATACCGCACCCGTCGTACGGGGCCCGGAGTTCGTTGGTCAGGCAGATCTCGTAGCTCTCCCCGGCTCGCAGCAGTTCCAGGCAGGTTCGGATGTTCGCCAGGTAGCTCTCGCGGCCCCGGGACAGCCAGCGCTCCGCGTCGTACGTCCTTTCCGGACCCGTTCGTCCACCGGTCGGTCGGGCCGACTCCGGCCCCTCAGGCCGGCTGGCCCGGCTACTGCTGTCGACGACCGCGTGGCCGACGGGTCCGGTGCGCAGCAGGGCGACGGTGCTGTCCAGCCAGCCGTCCGCAGCCGCGATCTGGGCGTCGGTGGCGCGGCAGAGTGCCAGCAGCCACGTCTCACCGGTCTGGTGGTCCAGGGCCACCATCCGGGTCGCGGCCATCCAGACCGCGTCCGGGGTCTCGGCGACGTGTCGGTTCGGTGCGCCGCAGTCGGCCTTCACCTCGTAACCGAAGTAGCCGACGTAGCCGCTCGGCAGGTCGAACGGAAACTCCCCGCTGTCCGCGAGCCGGCGCTCGTCGAGACGCCGCTGCAACACCGTGAAGATGTCCCCCGACTCGACGCCGATCCGGCGGCCGGTCGGGTCCAGCACCTCGACCGTGCCGCTGGCGCTGACGTACCGGAGCACCTCCCCGTCCGGTCCGCCCGGGTACCCCAGAAACGAGAACCGGGACAGGCCGGGTACAACCCGGCTGCTGTCCAGCCAGAAGGCGTACGGCCGATCGCCGACGACCCGCTGGAATATCCACTCGGGGTCGACCGTTTCGACCTGCTCTGGCGACGCGGTCGGCAGGGTGGCAGCGCCGGGCATCCGTCGGTGGCGCAGCAGCCAACCGCCGGCCTGACCTTCAGTGTCGCTCGATGTCGGGCCTTGGTCGGCGGCGTCACCGACCGCCCGCGAACCGTTTGTCGTCTCTCTGCCCACCAGCCGGCGGAAGTTCAGCAGCAGCCGGCTACCGTGTTCGGTGCTCACCGACTCCGGATGAAACTGCACCCCGAACCAGGGGTGGAAGCGGTGCCGCAGCCCCATCACCACCCCGTCCTCGGCCCAGGCGTCCGCGACCAGGTCGGCCGGTAGGGGTTCGGTAACGCAGAGCGAGTGGTAGCGGACCGCCACGAAATTCTGCGGCAGGCCGGTGAAGAGCCCGCCGTCATGCCGTATCCGGCTCAGGTGGCCGTGCCGCGGTCGAGGCGCCGGCCCGACGGCGGCTCCGCAGAGGTGGCCCAGGGCCTGGTGGCCGAGGCATACGCCGAGCACCGGTCGACCGCTGTGGCGGATGACGTCGAGACAGCGGCCGATGTCCCCGGGCACCTGTGGCCGGCCCGGACCGGGCGAGATGATCACCGCGTCGAACTGCCGCGCGAATTCCGCAGTCAACCGCGGGCTGTCGTTCCGCAGCACCTGCGGCTCGACGCCGTAGGTCTGGGCGATCAGCTGATACAGGTTGAAGGTGTACGAGTCATAGTTGTCGATCAGCAGGGTGTGCACGTCACGCCACCCCTGCCCGCCCGGCGGTGTTCGCTTCCCATCCGTCGGTGTCGGGTCCGGCGCCGGCCCGCTCCCGCGCGGCTTCTCGGGCGTTGCCCTGCTCCCGGGGGTTGCCCTGCTCCCGCAGGGCGAAGCGGCGGAGTTTCCCCGTCGGCGTCCGGGGCAGGGCGGCGAGGCGGGTGACACCCCGGGGAACCTTGAACGGCGCCACCCGGCCATCCAGCCAGCGAGCGAGGTCGGCCACGGTGGGGGCGGCGGCGCCGGGCACCGGCACGACGAAGGCGTGCAGCCGGGTGGCGCCGGTCTCGTCCGGTCGAGCGGCCACCGCGGCCTCGGCGACCGTCGGGTGTTCCTCGATAAGGTGCTCCACCGGCTGCGGTGCCAGCGTGATCCCGCCGACCATCTCCAGGTCGTCCACCCGGCCGTGCAGGGTGTACGTTCCGTCGTGGTGCCGTACCGCCAGATCCCGGGTCCGCAGCCAGCCGTCCACCACGGTGCGGGCGGTCTCCTCCGGACGGTGCAGGTACTCGGTCATGATCGTCTTCCCGGCGACCCAGAGTTCCCCCTCGACCTCGTCGGGTACCGCCACCCCGTCGCTGTCGAGCAGCCGGAGGATATAGCCCGGGACCGGGCGTCCGACCGTCCCGATCCGGCTCTCCTCCACTGTGTTCGCGCAGAAGGCGTGCCCGGCCTCGGTGGAGCCGACCTGGTCGAGCAGCGGAACGCCGAGCAGTTCCTCGGCCCGTGCCGCAAGCTCCGGTCGCAGCACCTCACCCGCGGAGACCGCAGCTCGGAGACGGCTGAAGGCGGATCGGTCACCGGCCGCTACCAGCTGGGCGTACGACGTGGGTACCCCGTAGAGCAGGGTGACCTGGTGCTCGGTAGCGAGGTCCGCGACCGCCGTAGGGGTCGGTCGCTCCGGCAGCAACACCGCCGACGATCCGGAGAAGAGTGGGAAGACGAAGGCGTTACCGAAGCCGTAGGCGAAGTGCAGCTTGGAGATCGAGAGGGTCACGTCGTCGGCGCTGCTGCGGAGCACGCCGAGCCCGACATGCCGGTAGTACGCCTCCGGGTCGGCGTGCCGATGAACAGCTCCCTTCGGGACACCAGTGGTACCGGAGGTGTACTGCACGTACAGGGGATCGGTTCCGGCCACCTCGACCGCCGGGAGGCGACTCGCCCGGCCGGCCCGGTGGAGCAGTTGGGCCGGGGAGAGCGTACGGACGGCGAACCGGTCCGCCAGCGCCTCGGGGCAGAGCACGAGACCCGGAGCGCAGTCGGTGACGAGCGCCGTGTGTTCCGGCGCGGCCAGCGTCGGGTTGACAGGTACGGCGATAGCCCCGGCCCGGGCCACAGCCAGGAACGAGACCACCCAGGCGGCGCCGTCGGGCAGTGCCAGGAGCACCCGGTCGCCCGGACCGACCCCTTCGGCCGCCAGTACCCGCGCGGCCCGGCCGGCCAGATCGTGGATCGCTCCGTGTGACCAGGTCCGGCCCGGTTCGTGGACGGCCGGGCGCTGCGCCCAGCCGTGTTCCGCGCAGCGCCGTTCCAGGGTGGCCGCGAGATTCATGGCGAAAGCCCTTCTACTGCTGGCATGCACGGAAGTGCCGGGAATTCCGGCGGGCGCGAAGGCGCCGAGGAAAAATGAATTCGATCTCGACCGTAGGTTGCCCCGGCGGTGGCCGGCAAGTGTCTGATACGACACCTCGGGCAGCTCAGATAATTTTTATCCGTCACCGGATGTGGGCTCTCGAAGAATGTGATATTCGCTGGCGACGCTCCTGTTAGGAGCGGTGTCGGGCACGGTGGCGAGGCAGGCGACGCCCGGAAGTTAGGTGATCCTAGGTACCCGTTCGGGCACCTCGCGGGGTAGCAGACAGGTGTTTCCGTGCCCCTTGTCGAGTTGAATGGACACGAATACCGTGGCACCGTGAGCCGGGTGTCGCACAGATACCGCGAGGTCAATTTCAGCGAATACGCAATCGAGCTGCACGGTGTGCATTACGACGCACGGGAGATCGAAGCTTCGGTGCGTGAGTGTGTTGCCGCCGCCGGCAACGTTTGCGCCCTCCAGCCCGAGTACGGCGGGGAGCTGACGCTGATCCTGGAAACCGCTGACGCCGGCGGTCCGGAGCTGGCACGCCAGGTCATGGGCGCCGTGGTGGACCGCCATGGACTGGCGCCGGGCACCGTCTGCCTGGTCCCCGATGGGGAGTTGGACGATTCAGGCTGGCCGGACGGCACGAGCGGCGGCGCCGACCCGTGGCGGCACGAGGTGCTGCGGCGGCTCCGGGCCGGTGAGCTCACTGTGGAGTACCGACACGAGGCCCGATCCGGGGGCGACCGTTCCGCTTCGCGCATCACCGGCGAGCCGCCGGCAGCCGCCGCGACGGAGGTCGGTCCTGGCCTGACCGCCGAGGTGATGCGCAGCGACGTGGCTCGTGTGCTGGGGGTGGAACCGACCGACATCGACCCGGACGTCGACCTGGTCGAGCTCGGCCTCGACTCGCTGCGCACGATGCAGCTGGTGAACCAGTGGCGGCGGAGCGGCACTGATCTGACCTTCACGGAGTTGGCCGAGAAGCCGGTGCTCAACCGGTGGTGGCAACTGCTCACGGCCGCCGAGGCCGGAGCCGGAACCGGAGCGACCGAGCCAGCGGACGGTGACCAGATCGACGAGACCGAGCCGTTCCCGTTGACCCCGGTGCAGCACGCCTACTGGATCGGCCGCCGGGACGACCAGGTCCTGGGCGGGGTCGGCTGCCACTTCTACGTCGAGTTCGACGGCGGCGGAACCGCCGGTACCGCACCGGTCGACCCGGATCGGCTGGCGGAAGCGGTCCGTGCCCTGCTGCGCCGGCACGACCTGCTGCGGGCCCGGTTCCTCGATGACGGCACCCAACAGATCCAGCCCGAACCGGCCTGGCTCGGTCTGGTGGTGCACGACCTGCGTACCGCCGGTGCGGCCGAGGTCGACGCGGAGCTGGCCGCGGAGCGGGACCGGCTGGCGCACCGGCGGCTGGCGGTCGAGCTGGGCGAGGTGTTCGACCTGCGCATCAGCCTGCTGCCCGGCGGACGCCACCGGCTGCATCTGAACTTCGATCTGCTCGTCGCCGATGTCCTGAGTATCCAGATCATCCTGGCGGACCTGACCCGCCTCTACCTGAAGGGCGCGCAGGCGGACCTGCCGCCGCTGCCGTACGGCTTCCCGACGTACCTGGCGCAACAGGAGAGTCGTCGTCGGCAGGCCCGAGGGCGGGACCGGGAGTACTGGCGGGAGCGGCTGCCCGACCTGCCGGACGGTCCGCAGCTACCGCTCGCCGTCGAGCCGGCGCTCGTCGAGACGACCCGGTTCCAGCGTCGCGACCACCTGCTGGATAGGGCCGCGCGGGGACGGCTGGAGCAGTTGGCCCGGCAGCACGGAGTCACTTTGCCGATGGTGCTCGCCACCGCCTACGCCGAGGTGCTCGGGGCCTGGAGCGCCGAGCAGCGGTTCCTCCTCAATCTGCCGCTCTTCGACCGGGAGGTCGTCGACCCCCATGTGGCGTGGATCGTCGCCGACTTCACCAATCTGCTCCCGATAGCTGTCGACCTCCGCGTGGCCAGCTCGTTCCGGCAGCGGGTGCGCGGGCTGCAGGAGCAGCTCCGAGCCGGGATCGGGCACAGCGCGTACACCGGGGTCGAGGTACTCCGGGACCTCACCCGCACCCGGTCGGACGACCGCTTGCCGGCGCCGGTGGTCTTCACCAGCGCGATCGGTATGGGCGATCTGGTGGGCGAGGAGGTCCAGCAGACCTTCGGCCGGCTCGGATGGATGCTGTCCCAGACTCCGCAGGCCTGGCTCGACCACCAGGTGACCGAGCGCGACGGTGGCCTGTCCCTGGTGTGGGACGCCGTGGCGGAGCTCTTCCCACCCGGCGTACTTGACGACATGTTCGCCGGCTACCTGCGGCTGCTGGACTGGCTGGCCCGGGGCGAGTGGGACGAACCGTCCCCCGCGCTCCTCCCGGCGGCGCAGTCCGCCGTGCGCGACACGGCGAACGCCACCGGGGGGAGGGAGCCCGACCGCCCGATCCACGCCGACTTCTTCGACCGGGCGGCGGCCGATCCGGGCCGGACCGCGCTGATCGCGGCGGATCACGTGGTCAGCTACGGCGACCTGGCCGACCGCGCGCTGCGGATCGCCGCTGCCCTGCGGGACCGGGGCATCGGGCGAGGCGACGTGGTGGGGGTGACCCTGCCGAAGAGTCCGGAGCAGATCGCGGCGGTGTTCGGGGTGCTGGCCGCCGGGGCGGCGTACCTGCCGGCCGGACCGGAGCAGCCGCCGGCCCGCCGGGCACGGATGCTACGGCGAGCTGCGGTACGGGTGGTGCTCACCGATGGCGACGTCGCCGGCTGGCCGGACGAGGTCGAGCCGGTGCCGGTCGCGACGACGGCGGCCCGGGAGCCCCTCGCCGGTTGCGTCCCGGTGCCGGTGACCGACCCGGCGTATGTGATCTTCACCTCCGGCTCGACCGGGGAGCCCAAGGGGGTGGAGATCGCCCACAGCGCGGCGCGAAACACCATCGACGATGTCAACGAGCGGTTCGGCGTGGATCGGAACGACCGGGTGCTCGCCGTCTCGGCACTCGACTTCGACCTGTCGGTGTACGACATCTTCGGACTGCTCTCGGTCGGCGGGGCGCTGGTGCTGGTGGAGGAGGATGAGCGGCGGGACGCGTACCGCTGGGTCGAGCTCTGCCGCACCCACCGGGTGACCGTCTGGAACACCGTCCCCGCGCTGCTGGACATGCTGCTGCTCGCCGCCAGCGCCCCCGACCGGCCGGCTCGGACGTTGCCGGAGCTACGCCTGGTGCTCGTCTCGGGCGACTGGATCGGCCTCGACCTGCCGGGACGCGCCGTCACCGTGACCGGTGGCTGCCGGTTCGTCGCCCTCGGCGGTGCCACCGAGGCGGCGATCTGGTCGAACCAGATCGAGGTGGCCGAGGTGCCGGCCCACTGGCCGAGCGTTCCCTACGGCCGTCCGCTGCGGAACCAGCGGTACCGGGTCGTCGATGAGCAGGGTCGGGACCGCCCCGACTGGGTTCCCGGTGAGCTGTGGATCGGTGGCCTGGGGGTCGCCACCGGCTACCGGGGTGACCCGGAGGCGACCGAGCGCTCCTTCGTGACCGTCGCTGGCACCCGCTGGTACCGCACCGGTGACCTGGGCCGGTACTGGCCCGACGGCACCCTGGAGTTCCTCGGCCGAACCGACCACCAGGTGAAGATTCGTGGCCACCGGATCGAGCTGGGCGAGGTGGAGGCCGCGCTGCTGGCCCACCCGGCGGTCGCAACCGCCGTGGTGCTGGCGGTCGGCCAGCCGACCCGCCTGGCCGCGACGATCGTCCCACGGCCGGAGGCGTCGGATTGCGGCACGGGCGAGGACGAGCTGCTCGCCTTCCTCCGCGAACGGCTCCCCGCCCACTCGGTCCCGGCCAGCGTCACCAGCGTCGCCGAACTGCCGCTGACCAGCAATGGAAAGGTGGACCGCCGGGCTCTCGCGGGCCGGGTCGGGGAGTCCGCCGTACCGGTACCGGCGGAGCCGCCGCGGGGCGGAATCGAGAAGGCGGTGGCCGGGGTCTGGGCGGAACTGCTCGGTACGGCCGCCGTGGGCCGGTGGGACAACTTCTTCTCACTCGGTGGGGACAGCCTGCTCGCCACCCGGATGATCTCCAGGTTGAACGCTGCGGGCTTCACCGGCGCCGAACTCGGCCGGCTCTTCCACACCGCCGAGTTGGCCAGCTTCGCCGCCGACCTTCGGCACGGCGACCCGGAGCGGCCGACGCCGACGTTGCGGCCCGATCCGGAGCACCGGTACGACCCTTTCCCCCCGACCGACGTGCAGCGGGCCTACTGGATCGGTCGGACGGACACCTTCGCGTTGGGTGGTGTCGGCTGCCACTTCTACACCGAGTACGACGGCGCAGGGATCGACCTGGAGCGGCTCACCGACGCCTGGAACCGGGTCATCGAGCGGCACGACATGCTCCGGGCGGTCTTCCTGCCCAGCGGCGAGCAGCGGGTTCTCTCCAGCGTGCCGCGATTCGAGATCCCGGTCGTCGAGGTCGGGCCCGACGACGCCGAGGAGGTGCTCGCACGGCAGCGTGACGCGATATCGCACCAGGTCCTCGACGTCGGCCGCTGGCCGCTGTTCGACGTCCGGGCGGTGCGCTACGGCGACCGGACCCGGCTCGCGGTGAGCATCGACAGCATCCTCATCGACGCCCTCAGCGCGATGATCCTGATGCGCGAGGTGGACACCTGTTACCGCCGGCCCGACGCGGAACTGCCCCCGGTAGGCGTCTCGTTCCGGGACTATCTGCTCAGCGCGGGACCGGACGAGACCAGCCGGGCCGAGTCCGAATCGTACTGGTCGCGCCGGGTCGACGACCTGCCCGACGGGCCGGCCCTGCCGCTGACCCGGGACCCCGCCACCGTCCAGCGACCCCGCTTCCTCCGGCGGGAGCAGCAACTGCCGGCGCCGCAGTGGCGCCGGCTGAAGGAGCTGGCGCAGCGGTACGGGCTTACCGGCTCGACCCTCCTGGCCACCGCCTTCGCCGAGGTGCTCGGCGCCTGGAGCGCCCGGAAAGACCTCACCGTCAATGTGACTCTCTTCGACCGTCGGGACGTGCACCCGGACATCGATGCCGTCCTTGGTGACTTCACCTCGTTGCTGCTCGTTGGTTACCAGCCCGAACCGGGCGAGAGCTGGCTCGACGCCGCCCGCCGGATGCAGCGGAGGATGGGCGAGGATCTGGCGCACAGCGACGTCTCGGCGGTGTGGGTGATGCGGGAGCTGGCCCGGCGCCGGGGCGCCCTCGACGTCAGCATGCCGGTGGTCTTCACCAGCACGCTCGGGGTCACCGACGATGTCGTGGTCGAGCCCTCCTTCGCGGAACGGGTCTGGGGGATCTCGCAGACGCCGCAGGTCTGGCTGGACCACCAGGTGGTGGAGCGGGCCGGCGGTCTGCTGCTGGTCTGGGACGCCGTCGAGGAGCTGTTCCCGGTGGGCGTACTGGACGCGATGTTCTCGGCGTACATGCGGCTGCTGGACTGGCTCGCCGAGGGGGGCTGGGAGGAGCCGGTGCCGGCGCTGCTTCCCCCCGAGCAGCGGATCGTCCGGGCCGACGTGAACGCAACAGCTGGACCGACACCCGACGGACTGTTGCACACCGGGTTCTTCCGGCGGGCCGCCGAGACCCCGGAACGGGTTGCGGTGCTCGGCCCTGGCGGTGAGCTCACCTACGGTGAGTTGGCCGGCCAGGCGCTGCGGGTGGCCGGTGCGCTGCTCGGGCGCGGCATCCGCCCCGGTGACCTGGTCGGGATCACGCTGCCCAAGGGACCGGAGCAGGTGGTCGCGGTCCTCGGAGTGCTGGCCGCCGGAGCAGCGTACGTGCCCTGCGGGGTGGAGCAGCCGCCACTGCGCCGGGATCGGATGTTCGCCAACGCCGGTGTGCGCCTGGTCCTCACCGACACCGCTCCCCGGGACTGGCCGGAGACGGTACGGGCGGTGCCGCTCACCGATGCGGTCCGGGCCACCGCGGCGGCCGAGCCGGTACCGCTGGACCCGGGCTCCCTGGCATATGTGATCTTCACCTCCGGCTCGACCGGCGAGCCGAAGGGTGTCGAGCTCACCCACTCCGCAGCCGGTAACACCGTCAACGACGTCAATGAGCGGTTCGGGGTACGGGAGACGGATCGGGTCCTCGCCGTCTCGGCGCTCGACTTCGACCTGTCGGTCTACGACATATTCGGGCCGCTCGCCGCCGGTGGTGCCGTGGTGCTCCCTGCCGAACACGAGCGGCGGGAACCCCAGGCGTGGCTGCGACTGTGCCGCGAACACCAGGTGACCCTGTGGAACAGCGTCCCGGCGTTGCTGGACATGCTGCTGGTGGCGCTGTCCGGCGACGCACCGGCCCCCGGGCTGCGGCTGGTCCTGGTCTCCGGCGACTGGGTGGGGGTGGACCTGCCGGACCGGGTGGCGGCGGCGTTCGACAGCTGCCGGTTCGTGGCGCTCGGCGGCGCCACCGAGGCCGCCATCTGGTCCAACGCCGTCGAGGTGACCGAGGTGCCGGAGTCATGGACCGCCGTCCCGTACGGCCTGCCGCTGCGGAACCAGCGATACCGGGTGGTGGACCACCGGGGCCGGGACTGCCCCGACTGGGTCGCCGGAGAGCTGTGGATCGGGGGCGTCGGAGTGGCCGCCGGGTACCGCAACGACCCGGAGCGCACCCGGGAGCGGTTCGTCGACTACGCCGGGGAGCGCTGGTACCGCACCGGGGATCTGGGTCGCTACTGGCCCGACGGCACGCTTGAGTTCCTCGGTCGGACCGACCAGCAGGTGAAAGTCCGTGGGCACCGGATCGAGCTGGGCGAGGTGACCGCGGCGCTGGCCGCCTACCCCGCACTGAGCGCGGCCACCGCCGTCGCGGTCGGCCGGCCGCCCCGGCTGGTCGCCTTCGGCGTACCCGAAGCCGGCTGCGGCGACGAGGACCTTGCCGGACTGGAGGAGTTCGTCGCCGCACGGCTGCCGAGCTACGCGGTGCCGGGCGTCTGCCTCCTCCTGGACGAACTGCCGCTGACGGCGAACGGCAAGGTCGACCGGTCCGCCCTGGAGAAGCTGGCCGAGGAGGACGGTGCCCCGGTCGATCCCGGCGAGCCGCCTCGGGGCCCGGTCGAGGAGGCGGTCGCGGCGATCTGGGCCCGGCTGCTGGACCTGCCCGGCGTGGGCCGGGAGGAGAACTTCATCGCCCTCGGCGGGGACAGCCAACTCGCCGCGCGGCTCGCCACGGCGCTGCGGGAGCGGTTCGGGGTGGACATCTCGTTGCGGCAGATCTTCGCCGCTCCCACCGTTGCCGGGACGGCACGGCTGATCGACGGTTTTGAGGAAGGCGCGCTATGACCCGCTCGATGACCACGACGCCCGCCGAGTTGGTCGCCGACCTGCGCGATCTCGGCATGCAGCTCTGGGCGGACGACGGCCAGCTCCGGTTCCGGGCGCCCAAGGGGGTGCTCACCCCGGAGCGTCGGGAACTGCTCACCGCCAACCGGGAGGCGGTGCTGGCGTTTCTGGACGCGGAGACCATCACCGTGACGTCCGATCCGGAGCACCAACACGATCCGTTTCCGCTCACCGACGTGCAGTTGGCGTACCTGCTCGGCCGACGGGACGCCTTCGACTACGGCGACGTGCCCTGCCAGGTCTACGCGGAGATCGAATATCCGTCGCTGGATTCAGCGCGGCTGGAGGAGGCGTGGAACCTGCTGGTACGCCGACACGGCATGCTGCGCGCCGGCTTCGACCTCGACGGGCACCAGCAGGTACGGCCGGAGGTGCCCAGGTACCGGATCGCGCTGACCGACCTGCGGGGGGCCGCTGCGGAGGAGGTGCGCTCCGCCCTGCGCGCCACCCGGGACGAGTTGGACCACCGGGCGTACGACCCGCAGCAGTGGCCACTTTTCGAGCTGCGACTGACCCGCACCGACGAGGGGACCATCCTGCACGTCTCGGTGGACTTCCTGATCGCCGACTACCTGAGCATCCAGGTGCTCCTCGACGAGCTGCACCAGGCGTACGACGGAGCGGAGCTGCCGGAGCTGGAGATCACTTTCCGGGACTACCTGCTCGCCGAGCGCGGCAACCGGGAGGGGAGCCGGTACGAGCGTGACCGGGCCTACTGGTTGGACCGCCTGCCCCAGCTACCGGGGGCACCGGAGCTGCCGGTCCGCCAGGACGGCGACGCCGATCACGCCCGCCGCCCGGAGCAGCGGACACCACGGCGCGGCCAGCCGGGCCGGTTCCGGCGGCTGGCCACCACCGTTCCCGCGCAGCGCTGGACGGCGCTCCAGCGGGCGGCCCGGGAGCAGCGGCTCACGCCCTCGACCGCGGTCCTCGCGGCGGTGGCCGAGGTGATCGGCCGGTGGAGCAGCAATCCCCGGTTCTGTCTCAACCTGACCCTGCTCAACCGGGAACCGGTGCATCCGCAGATCGGGCGGTTGGTCGGTGACTTCACCACGGTC
This sequence comes from Verrucosispora sp. CNZ293, assembly GCF_002754655.1. NCBI lineage: Bacteria > Bacillati > Actinomycetota > Actinomycetes > Micromonosporales > Micromonosporaceae > Micromonospora > Verrucosispora sp. CNZ293. The sequence continues at coordinate 4,976,543 of NZ_PEFR01000001.1, read as the reverse complement.
AGCCTCCTGGCGGTGGAGACCATGCCGGAGCTCGACTTCGCCGAGCGGGCCCGTGCGGTGCAGGACCGGCTCTGGGCGGACATGGATCACCGTCAGTTCAGCGGCGTGTCGGTGATGCGGGAGCTGGCCCGCGAACGCGGCCGGTCGGCGGCGCTGATGCCTGTCGTCTTCACCAGCACCCTCGGGCTGGGCGAGGAGTCCGAGCCGGAGCCCGCCGCCGGATTGGGCGGCACGGTCGGCTACGGCCGCAGCCAGACACCCCAGGTCTGGATCGACGCACAGGCCCTTGTCGAGCGGGGTGCGCTGATCGTCCGCTGGGACGTCCGGGAGGGGATCTTCCCCGATGGCCTGGTCGACGACATGTTCGGCGAGCTTTCCGCGCTGCTGCACCGGCTCGCCACCGAACCGGACGCCTGGCAGCTGCCGTCCCCGATCGACCTGCCGTCCGCGCAGCACCGGGCCCGGGTCGCCGCCAACGACACCGCCGGACCACTACCCGACGGGCTGCTGACCGACGACGTGGTCGCGGCCGCCCTGCGGTACCCGGACCGGGTCGCCGTGACCGGGCCCGGCGGCGACATGACCTACCGGGAGCTACTGGGCCGGGCATCGGGAGTGGCCGCCGCGCTTCGGTCCGACGGCTGCCAGCCGGGGGAGATCGTGGCCTTGGCGATGGAGAAGGGCTGGGAGCAGGTGGTGGGGGTGCTCGGCGTGCTGCTCGCCGGCGCCGCCTATCTGCCGTTGGATGCCGCCCAGCCGCCGGCCCGACGGGACCGGATCCTCGCTGACGCCGGAGTTCGCCGGGTGCTGGGTCAGTCCTGGTCGCCGAAGGCACCGCCTGCGGGCACCCTCTTCGTCGACACCCTGGCCGTCCCCGATGACACCAGCCCGGCTGACGTCCCGAATCCCGGCCGCCACCCGGACGACCTGGCCTACGTGATCTACACCTCGGGTTCCACCGGCGCGCCGAAGGGCGTGATGATCTCGCACCGTGCGGCGTTGAACACGATCCAGGATGTCAACCGCCGCTTCGAGGTGACCGCCGACGACCGGGTGCTCGCCCTCGCCGGGCTCGGCTTCGACCTTTCGGTGTACGACCTGTTCGGGCTCCTCGGCCTCGGCGGACAGCTGGTGCTGCCGGCGGCCGACCGCCGAGGCGACCCGGCACACTGGGCGGAGCTGCTCGCCGCACACCGGGTGACCGTCTGGAACTCGGTGCCCGCGCAGTTGCAGCTACTCGCCGACTACCTGGCTGTGGAGCCCCGGGCGGATCTCGACGCGTTGCGGCTCGCCCTGCTCAGCGGGGACTGGATTCCGGTCGGCCTCCCCGACCGGGTCCGGGAGCTGCTACCCGGACTGCGCCTGGTCAGCCTGGGCGGCGCGACCGAGGCGGCGATCTGGTCGATCTTCCATCCGATCGGCGAGGTGGATCCGGACTGGCCGAGCATCCCGTACGGCCGGCCGCTGACCAACCAGAGCTTCCATGTCCTGGACCGTTGGCAGCGGCCCAGCCCCGACCACGTACCGGGCGAGCTGCACATCGGCGGGGCCGGGCTGGCCCTGGGCTACCTCGGCGACCCGGAGCGGACCGCCGAGCGGTTCGTCGACCATCCGCAGCACGGCCGGCTCTACCGTACCGGGGATGTCGGTGCCTACCACCCCGACGGGACGCTGGAGTTCCTCGGTCGAGCGGACCGCCAGGTCAAGATCCGGGGGCACCGGATCGAGTTGGCTGAGGTGGAGGCGGCGCTGGCCACCGCTGACGGGGTCGCGGCGGCGCACGTGCTGGTGGACGGTGCGGATGCGATGCGTCGACGGCTCGTCGCCTTCGTGCAGACCGCAGCCGGAGTCGTGGACCGTCCCGACGACGAACGGCACCGCCTGCTCGCCGCCGCCGCCACCGCCGGTGAGGCGACCACAGCCACTGTGGACGCGGCCGAGCTGGCCGAATTCATGCGGCGGCTGGACCGGGCCGGTCTGCTCGGCATGCTGCGTGCGCTCACGGAGCAGGGCCTCTTCCGCTCGCCGGAGGAGACGCATGACACGGCGGAGATTCTCGACCGTTCCGAGACCGCTCCCCGGCATCACCGGCTGGTCCGGCGCTGGCTCAACGCGCTGGTCCGGGCCGGGTTGCTGACCGAGCAGGACGGCCGGTACGCCGCTTGCCGTCGGATCGGCGCGGACGATCTGATGGACGCCTGGGCGGCCGTGGACGAGCTGCAACGGGAGGACCAGTACCCGGCGAAGCTGATCGACTACTTCCGTACCAGCACCGAGTCGCTGCCGCGACTGCTGCGCGACGAGCTGGACCCACTGCCGCTGCTCTTCCCCGAAGGACGGCTGGACATCTCCTACGCCGCCTACCGGGACAACGTGATCAGCCGATACGTGAACCACGCGGTCGTGGGTCTGCTCCGCGAGCTGGCCGACCGGCCGGAGACGCTGCGGGTGCTCGAGGTCGGCGCGGGCGTCGGCGGCACCAGCACCGTGCTGATCCCAGCCCTCGCCGACGCCGATGTGGACTACCACTTCACCGACGTGTCCCAGTTCTTCCTCACCGAGGCGCAGCAGCGCTTCGGTGACCGGGCGTCGTACGGGCTGCTGGACATCAACATCGACCCGAGGGCGCAGGGTTATCTGCCGAACAGCTTCGACGTCGTGCTCTGCGCAAACGTTCTGCACAACTCGCGGGATGCGGCGCTGGTCCTGGGTCGGCTCCGTGAGCTGCTCGCTCCCGGTGGCTGGTTGGTCTTCATCGAGACCACCCGGGAGAACGTGCAGATCATGACGTCGATGGAGTTCATGATGCCGGAGAAGGATCCGGCCAAGTGGGACTACGACGACCTGCGGCGCGGCCGGGACCAGACCTTCCTGGATGTGGCGCAGTGGCGGGGACTGCTCACCGACGCCGGCGCGGACGTACTGCTCGACCTGCCCGGTGCTGGCGACGTGACCGAACCGCTCGGCCAGCACGTCTTCGCCGCCCGGTTCAAGGCGGACCGGGCTGACGTTCGCCCGGTCGACCTGCTGCGCCACTGCGCCCAGCGGGTACCCGAATACATGCTCCCGGCCCAGGTGCAGGTCGTCGACGCACTGCCGCTGACCGGCAACGGCAAGGTCGACCAGGCGGCGCTGGCCGGCTGGATCGTCCGGGAGGGCGACACCGCCCAGCCGGTGGACGCCGCCCCTGCCGACGAGTTGGAACAGCGGATCGCCGCCGTCTGGGCGGACCTGCTCCAGGTGCCCCGGGTCGGCCGGGAGCAGGACTTCTATCAACTGGGCGGTGACTCATTGCTGACCGCGCGGCTGGCCGGCCGGCTCCGGGAGGAGGTCCCCGAGGCGGAAGGAGTTCCTTACGACACCCTGCTCCGGGTGGTCCTCAACCGGCCCACGGTGGCCGCGCTCGCCGAGCACCTGCGGGCCGGGCAACATCCGGTCGACGATCCGAGCACCCCGGCGGAACGGCGCTCTCCCCTGCTGCCGCTGGTCGACGGCGCCGGCGACGCGATGCGGGTACTGGTGCACGACGGGGTCGGAACACTTGCCGCGTACCGGAGCCTGGTGCCCATGCTGCACGGCGCCGGCCCGGTGGTCGGCCTGGCGGTGACCGGCGACGACAAGTATCAGGGCGAGGACCCGGTCGGGTTGATCGAGCGCCGGGCCAGCGACTACACCCGCCGGCTGCTCGAAACCGGCGCCGTCCGGTTCCACGTCGTCGGCTACTGCATGGGCGGCCTGCTCGCCCTGGAGATCGCTCGGCAGCTCACCGAGTCCGGCGCCACGGTGGCCAGCCTCACCATCATCAGCAGCTACAGCCTGCCGCACACGATCGAAGACGAGTTGGTGCTGGAGTACGTCTTCGCCCGACTGCTCGACCTGGACACCGAGGCGTTGGGCTACCCGGATGACGAGGCGACCGCCCGCGCCTTCCAGGAGGTTCTGGCGCGTACGCCCGGTCGGGTGCCGAGCGGGGCGCTGGACGGGCTGATCGATCACCCGGCATTGACCGGGGCCGCGGCGAAATTCGCGGCGCTGCGCCAGACGCCTCAGCCGAGCCGGCTGGCCGCCGTGGAGAAGCTGGTGGCCGGTCAGTCCGCGGACGCGGCCGGCCCGGTGGAGCTGGGCGGTCTCTACGACCTCTACCGGCACAGCATGCGCGCGGTGACCCGGCACGAGGCCACGCCGTACGCCGGGGATATCACGTTCCTGCGGGAGCGGGACGAGACCGGATTCCTGCCCTGGCTGCGGCGGGACATGACCGACTACTGGCGGGAGGTCTGCCTGGGCGACCTCTCCGTGGTGGATGTCCCCGGCGACCACTTCTCCTGCCTGCGGCCACCGCACGTTCGGCGGGTCGCCGACGTACTGGCCGAGGTGCACCGGGGGGCGCGGTGACGATCCCGGTGGTCGGGGTGCTCGGCTGCTACGGGGCGGTCGGGTCGGCGGTGGTCGAGCTGCTGGCGTCGGCGGACGTCCGGCTGCGGCTCGGCGGCCGGCGCCCCGGGCCGCTGGCCGAGGTCGCCCGGGCAGCCGGCGTACCTCGGGAGGCCACCGCACTCGTGGACGCCGCCGACAGGTACCGCCTCGCCGAGTTCGCCGCCGGGTGTGCCGTCGTCGTCGACTGCACCGGTCCGGCGTACCGGGCGGAGGCCAGCGTGGTGCGGGCGACAGTGGCCGCTGGGGCCGACTACGTCGGGGCGGCCGGCGAGCACCGGTACGCCGACCTGCCTGCCGACCGCCGGGTCGTGGTCGGCGCGGGAATGACGCCAGGGTTGACCTTCGTGCTGCCCCGGGCGCTTGCCGCTGCGGGGTTCGACCGGCTCGACCGGCTGACCGCGCACACCGGCGGGCGGGACCGGTTCACTCCCGGCGCCGCACGCGACTACGTGGCCGGGATGGTCGAGGGGCCCGGTCGGTCGCTGGCCGCGTGGCTCGGCGGTCGCCGGGTGCCGGGCGCCTTGACCCCACTGGACCGGGTCGAGCTGCCGTACTTCCCGGGACGGGTCACCGCACATCCGTTCCTCAGCACCGAGGCCGAGCGGCTGGCGGCCACGATCGGGCTCGCCGAGGTGCGTTGGTACCACGTCTTCGACGGGGAGCAGGCGCTGCGGGCACTGAGCACCGTGGATCCCGCAGCGATGGAGCCGGCGGCTGACCGGCTGGTGCGGGCGGCCGAACTGGAGACCTTCGGCAGGTCGACATACCAGCTCATCGTCCTGCAACTCGACGGTGCCGCGCAGGGCCGCCCGGTGACCCGGACCCTGGTGCTGCGGGCGACGGACAGCTACCGGTTGACCGCGGAGGCGGCGGTGCTCGCCGCCCGGGCGGTGCTCGCCGGTCAGGTGCCACCGGGTTCGCACCACGCGGGCGAGGTGCTGGATCCGGTCCGGGTGATGGAGCGGTTGGCGGTCGCGCCGAGCGTCCGCCAGCTGGAGTTGGTCGAACAGCCGGCGGCGGTCGAGGAGGGTGCGCTGTGACCGGGAACGTGGTGGTCTGCGGGACCGGCTTCGGCCGGGTGTATCTGCGCGCCCTGGAACGGGCCGAGCCGTCGCTGCGGTTGGCCGGTGTGCTGGCCCGTGGCAGCACCCGCTCGGTGGCCTGCGCCCAGCGGGCCGGAGTACCGCTCTACACCGATGTGGACGATCTCCCCTCGGAGATCGACCTCGCGGTGGTCGCGGTCTACGCCGGGGTGAACGGCGGTGCCGGCACCGAACTCGCACAGCGGCTGATGGGGCGCGGCATCCATGTCCTCCAGGAAGGGCCGCTGCATCAGGACGAGCTGACCGGCGCACTGCGTACCGCCCGGCGGGCCGGGGTGATGTACCAGGTCAGTACCCACTACGTGGCGGTGGAGCCGGTCCGGCGGTTCATCGCCGTGACCCGGGCGCTCGCCGCCCAGCAGCCGTTGCTCCATCTGGACGCGACCTGTGGGCTCCAGGTCTTCTATCACCTGTTCGACATCCTCCGGCTGACGCTGGGCGGGCTTCGTCCGTGGTCGTTCGCGGAGACCGTGCCGTCAGCCGGCGGCTTCGCCACCCTGGTCGGGGAGGTGCACGGGGTGCCGGTGACGCTCCGGGTGCAGAACCAGTTGCACCTGACGGACCCGGACAACCACGCCCACCTGCTGCACCGGATCACTGTCGGTGCCTCGGGCGGGAGCCTGACCCTCGTGAACACCCACGGCCCGCTCATCTGGAGCCCTCGTCCGCACTTTCCGGAACAGGGCAAGGCCGGTAGCCGGCTGGACGAGAGTCCGGGTGACCACCTGGACTACCCCAGTGCCAGCCCACTGGGACCGGCCGAGGCGCCCAGCTACCGGAGCATCGTGGGTGAGCTGTGGCCGGCGGCTGCCGGCCGGGCGTTGGCCGGGTTGCACCGCGCGGCCCGGGAGGGCGCCGACCCCCTCACCGCCGGGCAGTCCCAACTCGCCGTCGCCGGAGTCTGGCGGGACGCGAGCCGCCGTCTCGGCCCACCGGAGTCGCTCGACGGGCCGGCACCCCGACCGCTGTCCGTGCAGGAGGTCGAAGTCCCGTGATGATCACGAGCGGCCAACGCTGGCTGCGCCGACTCACCACTGCGGACGCACCCGGCGGGCGACCGCGGGTACGACTGGTGGCGCTTCCGCATGCCGGCGGGGCCGCGAGCTTTTACCATAGATGGGCACGGCTGCTGCCGAGGGATGTGGAGCTCATGGCGGTCCAATACCCGGGCCGGCAGGATCGCGCCGACGAGCCGTGCGCGGTGACCATGCCGGAGCTGGCCGACCCGATCGCGGCTGCCCTTGCGTCGATGGCCGGGCCGACAATGGCCGTCTTCGGCCACAGCATGGGGGCGGCGGTCGCGGTGGAGGTCACGCGCCGGTTGGAGGAGCGAATCGGGCGGCCCCTGCTGCGGCTCTTCGTGTCCGGCCGCCCCGCTCCCCACCGGCAACGTCCGACCGCCGTCCACGAGGGCGGCGACGAGGCGCTCCTGGCGGACCTGCGCCGGCTTGGCGGGACCGACGAGTCGCTGCTCGCCGAGCCGGGGCTGCGGGAGATGGTGCTGCCGAGTCTGCGCGCCGACTACCGGCTGATCGAGCGGTACCGGCCCTCCCCGGCGGCTCCGCTGCGGACCGCGATCACCGCGCTCTGCGGCGACCGGGATCCGGAGGTGAGCCCCGACGAGGCGGCTGCCTGGCGGGAGCAGACAAGCGGTGACTTCCGCTCGCAGGTGCTCGACGGTGATCACTTCTACGTCACGGCTCGGCCGGTCGCGGCGGTCCGGGCGGTCCTGGCGGACGTACGGCCGCAGTTTCCGCTGGCGGCGGCGTGGCCGTCGACGCCGTGACCGACCAGATCAAACGGGTTTTAGGTTTCACCGCTGTCTTTCGGTGAAATAGATGAGGAAACACGATAGAAGGGATGAATCATGACAACGATCAGCCAGAACCTGGAGAAGGAACTGTTCGCCCTGGAGCAGGAGGGATGGCAGGCGATCTCGGCGGCGAACGGCGACTTCTATCGCCAGCTGGTCACCGCGCAGACCCTCGTGGTGGAGCACGACGGAGTCTCGACTGGTGACGACCTGGTCGCGGAGATCGATGGGAACACCTCCCCGTTCACCGGTTTCACCCTCGACGAGCAGCGGATCGTGCCGGTGAGTGACGACACGGCCGTGATCACCTACCGGGCGATCGCCGAGGTGAGCGGCCGGGGCACGTTCCGGCTCTACATGTCCAGCCTCTGGCAGCGCCAGGCGGACGGCTGGAAGCTGCTGTTCCACCAGCAGACGCCGATGTCCAACCAGGAGAGCTGAGACCGACAAGGGTGCCGGCCCCCGCGCTGGTCGGTGGCCCCCGGAGAGGACGAAGCGGTGACACAACCCGGCATCGAGGTCGAACATCTCCGCAAGGAGTTCGGCGACAAGGTTGCCGTGGCGGACATCTCCTTCACGGTGGCCAGCGGAACCCTGCTCGGCCTGCTCGGCTCGAACGGAGCCGGCAAGACCACCATCATCAACTGCCTCACCACCCTGGTACGGCCGGACGGCGGCCGGGCCGCCGTCGCCGGCCACGACGTCGTGACACAGCCCCAGCAGGTCCGGGCGTCGATCGCCCTGACCGGCCAGTTCGCCGCCCTCGACGAGGTGCTGACCGGGCGGGAGAACCTCGTTCTGTTCGGTCGCCTGCTCCGGCTGGGCCGCACCAGGGCCCGGCAGCGAGCTGGTGAGCTTCTCGACCGGTTTCGCCTCACCGAGGCAGCCGACAAGCCGGTCAAGAGCTACTCCGGTGGGATGCGCCGCCGCCTCGACCTGGCCGCCAGTCTGGTGGTCGAGCGGCCGGTGCTCTTCCTCGACGAGCCCACCACCGGGCTCGACCCGCGCAGCCGGGAGGAGCTGTGGCAGCTCATCCGCCAGCTCCGCGACGGCGGCAGCACAGTCCTGCTGACCAGTCAGTACCTCGAAGAGGTCGACCGCCTGGCCGATCGGGTGGTGGTGCTGGACAGCGGACGGGTGATCGCCGAGGGAACCACCGACGAACTGAAGGAGCGGGTCGGCGGCCAGGTGTGCGAGATCGAGGTACCCGCCGCCCGCAAGGAGGCCGCCGCCGCCGCGCTCCGTTCCGGGATGGGCGAGGTCGCCGAGCGGGACGGCGCGCTCGTCGTGCCGGCGCCTCGTGCCCGGATACTCGCCGACGTGGTCCGGCTGCTGGAGGAGGCGGGTATCGAGGCCGAGAACGTCGCCCTGCGCAAACCCACTATGGACGAGGTCTTCTTCGCCTTCACCTCTGACGGGACACAGCGGCCGAGCACGGAGAGGTCCCAGGTATGACGGCGGCGACGGGTACCGAGCGTGGCATCGGCAACCTGGTCATCCAGGGCTCCGCACTCGCCGGCCGGAACCTGCGGCAGCGGGCAAACGTCGAGATGCTCGTCATGTTCGGGGTGTTCCCGGTGATCTTCGTCTTCGGGTTCCTGCTGCTCTTCGGTCGGCTCTTCTCCGAGCGCGGGCTGGACTACGCCCAGTTCCTGCCGCCAGCAATCGTGGCGCAGTGGATGTTCACGGTGGCGAACACGTCGGGGGCCGCCTCCGCCGCCGATCGGGCCTCGGGAATGCTCACCCGCTGCCTGTCGATGCCGGTCAACCGGGCGGCGGTGGTGGTCGGACGGCTCGCCTCGGACGCGATCTGGGCGGTGCTCGCGGTGGTGGTCATCAGTGCCACCGGGTACGTCGCGGGGTTCCGGTTCCACGGTGGCGCCCTGGCCGTACTCGGCTTCGCGCTGCTCGCGGTGGCGTTCGCGTTGACCTTGACAGCGGCGACGACCGCGGTCGGCCTCTCCTCGACCGATCCGGAGGCGGTGGCGGCGACGCTGAACCTGCCGTACCTGGCCCTGATCATGCTCTCCACCGCGTTCGTGCCGGCCGACGCCTTCCCCGGTTGGCTGGAGCCGGTGATCCGGTTCTCCCCGGTTTCGGTGGTCATCGAGGCCCTGCGGTCGCTCGCCTCGGCGACGCCGTCCTGGGGGCAGGTCTGGCCGGCGGTCGCCTGGCTGGCCGGGTTGCTGGTGATCTTCTCGTGGGCCGCCACGCGAGCATTCAGGAGAGCTCGATGAGTGTCGGGTACGAAGCGTCGGTCCTGGCCGGTCGGAACCTCCGCCGGTTCCTGCGCAGCCCACGGCTGCTCGGCGACGCCGTCGCCTTCCCGCTGGTCCTGCTGGTGTTGCTGCTGGTGATGTTCGGCGAGGTGGTCGGTGGGGTGACCGACGAGCCGTACGTAGCCCGGCTGGCCCCGGGGATCGTGTTGTTCAGCGTCGCCTACAGCTGCGTGGGTACGGCCGTCGGATTCCAGGCCGATGTGCACGGCGGGTTCCAGGGACGACTGCGAACCATGCCGATCGCCCGGATGTCCCCACTGCTCGGCCGGATAGCCAGCGACGTGGTCAAGTTCGTGCTTGTCACTGTGGTGACTGTGGCGGTGGGCTACCTCGTCGGGTTCCGGTTCGAGCAGGGCGTCCCGGCGGCGATCGGTTTCCTGTTGGTGGTGCTGCTGTTCGCGCTGATCTTTCTCTGGTTGGCCCTGGTGGTCGCCCTGACCGCCCGTAGCGCCGAGACGGCGGCCAGCTCCCTGAACGCGCCGGTCACGTTGCTCTTGCTGGTCTCCACCTGTCTGGTGCCGCTGTCGGCGTTTCCAGGGTGGGCCCAGCCGGTGATCCGGGCCAACCCGTTGAGCTGCGCGCACGCCGCGCTGGTCGGCCTCTCCTCAGGAGGGCCCGTCCTGGTGCCGGTGCTGCAGACCCTGGCCTGGGTACTCGGTGCCACGCTGCTGCTGGGTCCGTTGGCGCTGCGGCTCAGCCGGCGATGACCACCGACCGGGCTGAACCACCCGCGCGAACGGGTGGCTCGGCGCCGGCGGTCTCACGAGCGGAGCAGCTCGATCAGCTCGTACCGCAGCTCGCCGTCCGGGTACTCGCCGACGGCACACCGGCGGGTCACCGGCTGCCAGCCGTGTCCGGCGGCGATCCGGCCGAGCATCGCCGGATCGCCCAGGCCAGCGAAGCCGAGCAGGACCCGCCCGCCGGGTGCCAGGTGCCGCCCGACGGTACCCAGAAACGCCGCGTGGGCCGCGTACCCCGGGTCGAAGAAGGCCCGGTCCAGCAGGTCGTCCGACGACTCCCCCGGGGCGGTACCGACGAAGTTGGAGTTCCAGAAGATGAGGTCGAAGCGTTCGTCCCCGGTCAGCGGCTCGAACATGTCGCCGCACCGCGCGGTCACCCGGTCGGCGACGCCGTGTCGCTCGGCATTGCGCCGGGTGTTCTCCACGGCAACGGCACTGATGTCGAGCGCGGTGACCGTCGCGCAGCCGCGCTGCGCGGCGATGACGGAGAGATAGCCGGTACCGCAGCCCATCTCACAGAACGATCCGCCGACGGGGTAGGCGAGCCACTCGGCGTACAGGGCCGCCGACGGGGTCAGGTGTGGCGCGTAGACCCCGGGAAGGAGATCCCATTGCTGCCCCAGCAGCTGGAAGGTTCGGGGCTCGACGATGTCCTGATGCCGGTCCCGCAAGCGCAGAACCAGGTCTCGATTCCGGGAATCCACAGATCTGCCCCCTTCTCTGTACCGGGAGCATAAACACAGGAGGACGGTACGTTGCGAGTCGAACGGCGAGTACCCAGGCAACAGGCGGAGAATCCGTACCCGATCGGAACCGACCCGCTACGACGGTTCCAGGACTGGCGCGCGGAGTGGATCGCCCGACGCCCCGCCGACCCGGCAGCCGCGGTGCTGGCCACGGTCGGCCCGGATGGCCGCCCCACCGCGCGGTACATCGACCTGGCCTACGTCGACACCGGTTTCGTCTTCTTCACCGGATACCGCAGCCGCAAGGCGACCGATCTCGCCGTCTCCCCGTACGCCGAACTCTGTTTCGGCTGGTTGGAGACATCCCGGCAGGTCCGGGTCAACGGCCCGGTGGCGCGGCTGGACCCGCTGGCCAGCGACGAATACTACAGCCGGCTCCCCCGGCCGGTGCAGCTCCTGGCCTGGTCGACCGACCAGCGCTCGGTGCTCGAGGAGCCGCTGACCGAGCGGATCGCGGCCACCGAGCGGCGCTTCGCGGGACAGGAGATTCCCCGGCCTACGCAGTGGGGTGGGCTACGGCTGCTACCGGAGCTGATGGAATTCTGGCAGGGCGACCCCGCCGGTGCGCCGGAGCGGCTGCGGTACCGGCGCACCGAAGACGGCTGGACCGGCGAACGGATCGCGCCGTGACCAGGTCGGTGGTCGAGCCGGAGGCGCTACAACAGCCGGAGTGGCCGGAACCGGCCCTGGTGGCAGGGGTCCGGGAGATACTTGCCAGCCGGACCGGCCTGGTCTCCGAAGCGGAGTGCGCCGTGCTCACCGGACTGCTCGACCGGGCAGCCCGGGGTGAGGCGATGGTGTTGCAGGCCGGCGACTGCGCGGAGCGGTTCACCGAGGCCGCCCCGGCGCCGATAGCCGCCCGGCTGACCCAGCTGACCGGCCTCGCCGCGCGGCTGCACCGGGGCTCCGGGCTGCCGGTGGTACCGGTAGGGCGGATCGCCGGTCAGTACGCGAAGCCGCGTTCGTCGGCGTGGGAACGGCTGCCCGACGGTACGGTGCTCCCCGCGTACCGGGGGGACCTGGTGAACCGACCGGAGGCGGACCTCGTTGCCCGCACCCCGGATCCGAACCGGATGCTGACCGGGTACGACTGCGCCGCCCTCGTCCTGCGTCAGCTCCGGCGACAATCCCGGCCCGGCCTGGAGTGGCCCGGGCCAGGCGGCGCCGCGCGCCAGCTGTCCGCTCCGATCTTCACCTCGCACGAGGCACTGCTGCGCGACTACGAAACCGCACTGGAACGGCCCGGAACGGCCGGTCGGTACGCCTCCTCCGGGCATCTGCTGTGGATCGGTGACCGGACCAGGGCATCGCACGGCTGGCACGTGCGCTGGGCGGCGGCGCTGAGCAACCCGATCGGAGTCAAGATCGGACCATCCATCACCGCCACCGAGGCGGTCCGGCTGAGCCGGGTGCTCAACCCGCAGGGCCGGCCCGGCAAGGTGTCGTTCATCGTCCGGCTCGGTTCGCAGCGAATCCGGCGCATCCTGCCGGAGCTGGCGCTCGCGATCCGCCGGCACGGGACGCCCGTGGTGTGGCTGTGCGACCCGATGCACGGCAACACGTACCGGCTGCGTTCCGGCGCGAAGACCCGGCCGGTGGAGGCGATCCACGACGAGGCGACCGCCTTCGTCCAGACCCTCGCCGCCCACCGGCTGCACCCGGCCGGGCTGCACCTGGAGGTGACTCCGGAAGACGTGACCGAGTGCGTCGCCGCCCCGGCGGACACGCCGGTCTCCCCGGCGCGGATCGCGCAGCCCCGGTACACCAGCGCCTGTGACCCGCGGCTCAACCGGGAACAAGCGGACGAACTCGTGGCCCATTTCGCGGGCCTGACCCGACGGAGGTGAACCAGCTATGAGCAGACGACAGCAGGGCGGCACGGACGTCAAGACGTTCGGTGGCTTTCCGGCCGAGGCGTTCCGCTTCTATCAGGGCCTGGAGAAGCACAACACCCGCGACCACTGGCACCGGCACAAGGAAACGTACGACTCGTGCGTCCGCGAGCCGATGGAGGCGCTCGCCGCCGAGCTCGGGGAGAAGTACGGAGCGGTGAAGGTGTGGCGACCGCAGCGGGACGTCCGGTTCGCGAAGGACAAGTCGCCGTACAAGACGTACCAGGGGTTGACCGCCGGCTCGGCCGACAGCGTCGGCTACTACCTTCAGCTCGACGCCGAAGGGCTGCGCCTGGGCGGCGGCTACCACGGCCTCTCCTCCGAACAGGTCGAGCGCTACCGCTCGGCGGTCGACGACGCTCGCTCCGGTGCCGCGTTACAGCGGATCGTCGACGAACTCACCGCCGACGGCTGGCAGCTGATCGGGGAACGGCTCAAGACCAGACCGCGCGGCTGCCCGGCGGATCATCCCCGGGTGGAGCTGCTGCGGTACCGATCGCTGGCCGCCGACCAGGTGCACCGGGTGCCGGACGGGATCGACGGCGCGGCGACGGTACGCCTCGTCCGGGACGGCTGGGACGCGCTCGCTCCGCTTGTCGACTGGCTGAACCGGCACGTCTCCACCACCGGAGGGAGCTGAACATGCTGGCAGGGTGTGTGCCTTGGCCTCCGGATCTCGCCCGACGGTACACCGAGCGGGGCTACTGGCGCCCCGAGCCGCTCGACGCGCGGATCCGGGCCCTGGCCAGGGCCGACGCCGACCGGATCGCCCTGGTCGAGCCGGATCGCCGGATGACCTATGGGGAACTGGACCGGCGTGCCGACCGGCTGGCCGCGGGCCTGCGTAGGGTCGGCCTGTCCGCTGGGGACCGGGTCGTGATCCAGCTTCCCAACGTGATCGAGTTCGTGACGCTGTGCCACGCCCTGTTCCGGCTGGGCGCACTTCCGGTTTTCGCGCTGCCCGCCCATCGGAAGAGCGAACTCGCCCACCTCTGCGCCATGAGCGAGGCGACCGCACTGGTGATCCCGGACAAGTACCTCGGCTTCGACCACCGCGAACTGGCCCGACAGGTTACCGGGCCGGAGCACATATTTGTGGTGGGTGATCCGGCAGAGTTCGTGGCCCTCGACGCGATCGACGCGGAGCCCGAGCCGCTGCCCGCCCCGGACCCGGCGGAGGTGGCGCTTTTCCTGCTCTCCGGCGGAACGACCGGGCTGCCGAAGCTGATTCCCCGCACTCACCAGGATTACGGCTACAACCTACGGATCAGCGCCGAGAACGCCGGCCTGACCGCTGCCGACAGCTATCTGGCGGTGCTGCCGGTCGGGCACAACTATGCGCTGGCCTGCCCGGGTGTTCTCGGTACCCTGCACGTCGGCGGTCGGGTGGTGCTCGCTCCGACGCCGAGCATCGAGGATGCTTTCCCCCTGATCGAGCGGGAGCGGGTGACGGTGACCGCACTGGTCCCGCCGTTGGCCCTGCTGTGGATGGAGATGGCCGGGATCGCCGGGTCGGATCTGTCCAGCCTGCGGCTGGTCCAGGTAGGCGGCGCGAAGTTCGGTGCCGACGCCGCCCGCCGGTTCGGCCCGGCCCTCGGTTGCGCGGTGCAGCAGTCGTTCGGGATGGCCGAAGGGCTGCTCTGCCAGACCGCCCGAGACGATCCGCCAGAGACCGTGGCCACCACCCAGGGTCGGCCGCTCTCCCCCGACGACGAGATCCTGGTGGTCGACGCCAGCGGCGCTCCGGTGTCTGACGGTGAGGTAGGAGAGTTGCTCACCCGAGGGCCGTACACCCTGCGCGGCTACTACCGGGCGGAAGGGCACAATGCCACAGCCTTCACCCCGGACGGGTTCTTCCGCACGGGCGACCTGGTCCGGCTGCTGCCCGGCGGGCACCTGGTGGTGGAGGGTCGAGTGAAGGACCAGATCAACCGGGGTGGGGACAAGGTGGCCGCCGACGAGTTGGAGGACCATCTGTCAGCCCACCCGGCCGTGCGGGAGTGCGCAGTGGTCGCCATGCCGGACCCGCTGATCGGCGAGCGGACCTGCGCCTTCGTGGTGCCACGACCACGGGGTACCACGCCGCCGCGGCTGGCCGAGATGGTGGCGTTCCTGCGGGATCGTGGGCTGGCGGCGTACAAGCTGCCGGACCGGTTGGAACTCGTCGAGTCGTTTCCGCGTACCGCGGTGGGCAAGGTGGACAAGGGTCGGCTGCGGGAACGGATCCGCGAACTCACCGCCGCCGAGCGCGGCTCCACCAGCATGGAGCGCGGCCGATGATCGTGGTAGGCGCCGGTCCGACCGGTCTCACGGCCGCCCTGGCGCTGCGGTCGGCGGGCCTGCCGGCCACGGTGCTGGAGGCGGAGCCGGTGGACCGTATCCGACCGGGCAGCCGGGCTCTGTTCCTGCACGGTCGAACGTTGCGGCTACTCGCCGGGCTCAGCCCGGAACTCGCCGAGGAGATAGCCCACCGGGCCGTGGTCTGGCCGACCCGCGAGACGTACTACCGAGGACGATTGGTCTACTCCCGCAGCTATCCGTCGCACCCACGCGGGCTGCCTCCCTTCGCCAGCCTGCGCCAGGTGGAGACGGAACGCCTGCTCCTGGCGGCCTGTGCACGGGCCGGGGTCCGGTTCGAGTGGGGCACCGCGGTCACCACGGTCACGACCGGGCCGGAGGCGGTCACGCTGGAGACCGGAGACGGTCGGCGCTGGAGCAGCGGGTACGTCGTCGCCGCCGACGGTGCCCGCTCGGCCGTCCGCCGGTCGCTCGGGGTGGAGCTGCACGGTCCCCGGCCGAGCGGCTTCCACGTCGTCGTGGACCTGGCCGAGGATCCGAAGCGGCCGATGCCACCGCGCCGGACCTTTCACTACGAACATCCGGCCGTGGACGGGCGTACCGTGCTCCAGGTTCCCTTCGCCGGCGGCTGGCAGGTCGACCTCCAGTGCCGCGACACCGACGCCCCGGAGACCTTCGACAGTGTCGAGGCCGCGCGGCGCTGGCTGCCGGAGGTGCTACCGGAGCGGTACCGCGATCGGATCCTGTGGGTCGCCCGATACCACTTCCACCAGGTGGTGGCGGACCGGCTCACCGACGAGCACCATCGGGTGCTGCTCGCGGGGGAGGCGGCGCACCTGTTCCCGCCGTTCGGTGCGCGCGGGATGAACAGCGGGATGGCCGACGCCGTCGCCGCGGCGCAGGCGATCGCGGCGGCGGGCGCCGATCCGACGGCGGTGCCCAGGTACGCCGCACGGCGGCACGCGGCGGCACGCTACAACCGGGACGCCGCCGGGACCGCGCTACGCCACCTGCGGCCAGGGCGGGTGATGCGAATCCGGCAGCGTTGCTGCGCCACGCTGGCGCCGGTGGTCCCGGCGCTCGGCCGGTGGCTGGAGACCGCGCCCTACGGACCCCGTCAGGGCCCGTCCATCGAGAGCAAGTACTGACCGCGCGGCGTCGGCTACTGCGTCCGGGCACGGCCAGCTGGATGTGACGCCGCATTGCGAGCGATTCGCGGCAGATCCGCGTGCTATCCGGCACGTGTGGAAAGGTCTTCACCGCTGATCACGGTGCAGCCGAACATCTCGCCGAGGACGTCCCGCTGGTGCTCAGTCAGCGGATTCGCGAACACCACCACCCGAACCTGCCTCGCCCGGCACGCGTCGGCGACTTCGCGGGCCTTGCCCGCGCTCACCAACGTCCGCCGCGAGAACAGGGCAGCCATCTTGTCCGCGCCGCCGTGCGAGACACCTCGCCGCTGAACGAGCCGGCCCACGACCCGCGCACCGTACGCCTCCACCACAGCGGCCAAGAGGTCCAGTTTGGTGTCCATCTCGGTGTCCTTCGCCGAGAACAGGCCCACGAGTAACACCTCGGCCCCCGGCAGCACTCGCCGGCCACTGGTCATTCCGGCCATGCCCTTGATCTGAAGTCGGGTTGAGGTTCTACCGTCATCCTCAAATTGTTCACTACCGAGGTAGATCACGTGATCACACAACAGTTGTCCGACGCCGAACTCGCCGGCCAGCCCGCCGCCTACTGGACCGGGAGTCGCCTACGAGTCGCTCATCGCCTTCACCCGCGCCCGACATGTCGAACACGGCTTCACTCAGCCTCAGTTCTGGCTGCTGCGCAACCTCTCCAAGAATGACCTTCTACCGGATGGCGGCGGGCTGACCGTACCTGAACTCCAGCAAGCAATGAGCTCGTACCTCAGGGCCGAAGACGACCTGGACGCTGAAGCGCGGGCTCTGCTGGAGCGCGGGTGGCTGACCCGCGACGAAGATGGACGACTGCGGATCACCGAGGCAGGCGAAGAGGCTCGCGTCAGAATTAAGCGACACGCTCCGGCGATCCGAGCCCAAATCCACAAGGGCATCGATGATGCCGACTACGTCACGACCCTCAAAGTACTCCGGCAGCTGATCCGGAACACCGGTGGCTCGATATAGAGAAGCAGGCTGATGCGAATCCAATTCGACTGAGCCGCCTCGCATCCTGTGACGCGACGACGCGAAATCGTCGGCCGGAGGCACGTATCGACCGCCCGGTCCAGGCGCAGGACCTGCGCATCAGCGGTCCCGGCCCGCCAGTTCGAGCACGGGTACCCGGGAGACGCGGAACGCGGGCCACGCTGCAGCGACGACGCCGGCTGCGACCGCGACGACGAGCGTCGCTGCGAGGCGGGACCACGGTACGACGACGGATGGGATCTCCGTGCCACCGGTGACGTCGATCAGCGCCCAGCCGAAGCCGACTGCGACGGCGATGCCGATCGATGCTGCCACGAACGACAGGAGTGCCACCTCGAGCCGCACGATTCGACGCAGCTCTCGGCGAGTCGCGCCGACCGCTCGCAGCAGCCCGAGCTCTCCAGAGCGTTCATTGATCGCGAGCGCCGTGGTGTTGGCGACTCCGAGGAGCGCGATGAAGCTCGCGAGGAGGAGCATCCCGTCGATGAAGTTCCGGAACGCGGCGATTTCGCTCCCGCTGTTGGCGACGTGTTCTGCCCGGGTCTCGAAGAACGACCCGGGCGTGGCTCGGACCAGCGCCCTCACGTCTTCCTCGGCGTCCGCGACCGCACCGTCGGCGAGGTCGACGAACAACAGAGCGTCGAGCAGACGACCGACCGAGGCGTCGAGTGTCGCACGGTCGACGAAGTACAAGGGGGCTTCGAAACCGCCGGTACTCCTCGCGACCACGGCAACGATCGGCGCCTCGAGTGTCGAGCGTTCGAACTCGATCGCGAGGGTGCCGCCGAGCAGCGTGGGGTCGTCGCCGACCACGGCCACGCCCCCATAGCTCAGGTCGGCGAGGTCGCCGGCGATCGGGTCGAGGTCGAACGTGGTAGGCAGTGCCGTCGGGTCGATGCCCCCGATCGCCTCGGCTTTGCCTGCGACGATCCCTTCGGCGATCGACAGCGCGGCGACTTCGTCGACGTCGGGCAGCGCCGCGATCCGGCCGCGCAGGGTGGGGTCGATCGTCGGGAAGTCGGCGGTCGCCGACGTGACCACCAGGTCCGCCTGCAGTCCTTCACGAACGTCCGTCCCGACCGCGCTCGTCAGTGAGCTCGCGAAGATCGCGAACATCGTCACCATCGCGGTGCCGAGCATGAGCGCGAGCGCCGTGGACGCCGATCGGCGGGGGCTCGCAGACAGGTTGCCCGCCGCGATCGAGCCGCACACGCCGGCGGCGCGACGGGCCACCTGAGCGCTCCCACGCGCTGCGGCGGTCACGATCGCCGGGCCGCACAGCACGAGCGCCGGGACGATGGCAACGACCAGCACGGCCCACGTCGCGCTCGACCGCACCACAGCCACAGCTCCTCCAGCGATCGCTACCGCGGCGAGCACGAGCCCGCTCGCAGTTCGCGCCGGGCTCACGACCCGGGGTTCCGCCGCGCTCTCGCGCAGCGCCTCGATCGGCGGTGTCGCCGCCGCGCGGCGAGCCGGGATCCATGCCGCTAGGACCGTTGCGCTGACACCGATTGCCGCGGCGACCGCGATCGAGGTCGTGCTCACGATCGACGGCCCGGTGAGCAACGTGATCCCGGCGAGTCCGACGAGCCACCGCAGCGCGCCCACTCCCGCGACCCCGCACACGAGGCCGGCGAGCGTGGCGATCGTCCCGACGAGCGCCGCCTCGATCACCACTCCGCCGAGCAGTTGGCGTCGTTCCGCGCCGATCGCACGCAGCAGCCCCGACTCCCGCCGGCGGCGGGCGACGGTGAGCGCGAACGTGTTGAAGATGATCGTCACACCGATCAACACCGCGACCACGGCGAAGGCCAGGAGAAACACGGTCAGGAACTGCAGCGGTGACGTCGCGGCGTCCTGCATCGTCCGGATGTGGTCGGGCCCGTCGATGACCTCGGCATCAGTCAGCGCCGACAATCGGCCGAGCACCTCGGCGCGGTCAGCGCCCTCCGCGACGCCGACGAGCACCTCCGTCGGCGCCGCAGTGTCGAGCCAGGCGGACACCGCTTTGTCGGGCAACAGCACCGTTCGCTGCAGCGGTGCCGCGTCCGCCGACGCGAACGTCGCGACACCGGTGACGGTCGCGTCGTACATCCCCGTCGTGGTCAGGACCTGTACGACGTCACCCGGAGCCAAGCCTGCGTCACCGGCGAGCGATCGGTCGATCACGATCTCGCCGACCTCGGTCGGTGGTCGCCCGCTCGCGAGCCGGAACGGATTCAGCGCCGGATCGGCGACCCAGTTGCGACCGACGTCGCTCGCCGTGCCGGTTCCGACTGACGATCCGTCAACGACCAGCTTCGCGAAGCCGACCCATTGCGAGGCGGCCCCGTCGACGCCATCGACCGTAGCCACGCGCTCGGTGATGTCGGGATCCAGTGATCGCCGAACCGACCTTTCCGGATCTCCCGGCCCTCCGCCGGGCTCGCCGAGGACGACGCCCTGCACCACGGCGTCCGTCCCGGCCAACGCTTCGGCGATGTCATCGGCCGCTCGGCCACGCATCGAGTCGGACAGCACCAGCGTCGCGGCGAGGAACGCCACCGACAGCATGATCGCCGTGCCCGTCAGCATGAACCGACCCCGACTCGCGAGCACGCTTCGAGCCGCACTGCGCATCATCTGGCTCATCGCCCCAGGCCCTTCATCACGTCGATCACCGAGTCGGCCGACGGGTGATCCACCACGTCGTGCACTCGGCCGTCGACGACGAACACGACGTGGTCCGCCCAGGCAGCGGCGTTGGGATCGTGCGTGACCATCACGATCGACTGGTGATGCAGATCGACTGCTGATCGCAGGAATCCGAGGATCTCCTGTCCGGACCGGGTGTCGAGGTTGCCGGTGGGCTCGTCGGCGAAAACCACCTGCGGTCGGGCGACCAGCGCCCGGGCGACGGCGACTCGCTGTTGCTGGCCACCCGAGAGCTCCGTCGGCCGATGATGCATGCGATCGCCGAGGCGCAGCAGCGACACGACCTGATCGAGCGCTGCGACACTCGGCCGGCGCCCCGACAACGTCATCGGCAGGCAGATGTTCTCCTCGGCCGTGAGCGTCGCCACGAGATTGAATGCCTGGAACACGAACCCGATCCGTTCTCGGCGCAGCCTGGTCAACTCGCGGTCGTTGAGGGTCGACAGATCGGTGTTGCCGACGAATGCACGGCCCGACGTCAGTTGATCCAGCCCGGCGGCGCAGTGCATCATCGTCGACTTTCCCGAACCCGACGGGCCCATCACAGCCGTGAACTTCCCCGCCGGGAACGCGATGGTGACGTCGTCGAGCGCGACGACGGCCGACCGGCCGGAGCCGTATCGCTTGACGGCGCCGACGAGCATGGCCGCCGCGTCATCAGCGTCGGCTGACAGCGCGCTCCCGGACTGCCGATCGACGACCGTGGTACCTGGACGTGAGGACACGAGACCTCCAATGAGTGGTTGATCAGGATTTGTCAGGGATTCCGGTGAATGGCTGGTCAGCGTTCACCCGGTGCTCCATGAAATCGGTGGTACTTCACCGCTCTGTCGCCGTTGCCCCGGCCTGGATCGGTGTGCACACCGGCCCGGCGGCACCAGCAGATGTCACATGAAGCGGGGTTGCCTCACCGCTCGATGTCCAGATCGGGCGAGCGATCTGGAGCGGAAGCGGGCGCATGCTGTCCCTGTGCACTTTCATACCGAGCGAACCTGAGACGACTGTTAAAGCGGCACCTCAGGCCGGGTAGCCGAGCCAGGTGCCCAGCGCACCCACCAGGAGGTCCTGCCCGGTAGGCACACGCACCGCACGTCACTGGTTCTAACCGTCGTCTCAGGTTCGCTCGGTATCACGGTAGGCATCGCCGGGCGACGCGGATCTCGGCTCGTCGGCATGGCCGAACGCGCCGCGCTCTACGGCGGCACGGTCAGCGCCGGCCCCGCACCGGACGGCGGCTGGACCGCCCACGCCCCCCTGAAAGGCAGCCATATTCGTGATCACTGTGCTCGTGGTGGAGACCCAGCCGCTGCAGCGCTTCGCGTTTCGCATGCTGCTGGAGAGCACCCCCGACACCGAGATCGTCGGCGAGGCCGAGAACAGCGCCGAGGCCGTTCGACGGACTACCGAGCTGCATCCCGATGTGGTCCTGATGAACATCCACATGCCGGACGTCAACGGGATCGAGGCCACCCGGCGCATCGTCGCCGCCGGCGGACGTTCGCGAATCCTGGTGCTGACGTTCGACGTGGACCGGTACGCGCTCGCCGCGCTGCGGGCCGGGGCGAGCGGTTTCCTGCTCAAGGACACCCGCCCGGAGGAGCTGCTCGCCGGCATCCGGGCCGTGGCCGCCGGGGACACGGTGATCGCGCCGGCGCTGACTCGGCGGCTGCTCGACGCGTTCGCCGACCAACTCGACGATGACCTCTGCGGGCCCGCGCGGCAGGATCCCCGGCTGGACTCCCTGACCGACCGCGAACACGAGATCTTCGTCGCCATCGGCCACGGCCTCACCAACGGCGAGATCGCGCAACGGTTCACGCTGTCGGAGTCGACGGTGAAGACCCACGTCGGACGGGTCCTCGCCAAGATCGGCGCACGGGACCGGATCCAGGCCGTCACCCTCGCCTACGACCTGAGACTCACCCGGCCGATTTAGCGCTTCATCTCGCGCGTCCGTCGGGAGCGCGGCCGTAGTTCCCAGCCGCGCCGCTCCGGGCCGATCCGCTCCGCGTGATCGACAGCTCCGCTGCCGGATCAGCCTGCAGCCGCCCACGTCACCGTCCGTCCGACCGCCACGACGCCGTACGGGTGTTAGTTCAGTGCGGACGTGTGTGAGCTCAGAGCTGTTTTTCGGCTCGTTGACATCAGTGACCTCACACACGTTCGACGCTTCGTCAGGACTTGCGGGGGGAGACCGTCATGATGCCAATGCACATCTCGTCGCCGGTGCCGTCGCCCCACACCACGTAGCGCGGCGGCAACTTCTTCAGCTGCGGCACCTGTTTGCGCAGCCCCACGTCGTGCGTACACGTCACCCGCAGCGTGTCCCCCGACCGACCTCCACCGGCGACGGCAGCTTCACCATCCGCTGGTTGTCGAAGTCGAACTGCGGCACGTCCAGCAGGACCTTGGCGTCCGGCGTGCCCGGGTTGAGTTCGACCTTCAAGGACCGCCCGAGCATGTGCATGTGACCGAAACCGGCGAACACCGTCACCGGCTCCTCCACCTTGTGGTCGCAGGACTGGGTGTCACCGGGCTTCGGCACGCCGCCCTCGTTGCACTCCTCCGCCTGACGGTCCGCGAATTCACCGACCTCCGGCCCGAACCGCTTCGTCACGTCCGCGATCGAAGCCGCCCGGTCACAGAGCGGACCCGACTCGTCGGTGGCGCAGGGCAGGTCGATCGGCGCGTCGAGCGACCACGTCTCGAGTTCCCGGGTCTGCGGCGTGCCGTCCGTCAGCCGCAGCCGAACCGCCGAGCGGTCCGACCCGCCTGGCTTGCCGTCGGTCGCGAGCAGGTTGTAGTGCATCTGGAGGATGAGCAGGCTGCCCGGCTCCAGCTTGAAGCCGGCGTCCTGGTCGAGCAGCGTCTCCGTGGCGCCCGGCGCCCAGGTGTCCACCCACGCCGCGCCCGGGTCGGCACCCTCGTCGTCGCCCTCCACGTCGGCGCCGGCCACGCCGGTCCCGCCGAAACACTGCCAGCCGAGGCCGGGAGTCTTCGCGTCCTGCTCGCGCACCGCGGCAGCGCCTCCCGGCGGCACCGCGTACACGATGCCGTGGTGAGCGATGGCGACGTTGTCCGGCATGACCTGGGTCCCGGTCAGGAACGCCGCCTTGGTCAGGCCCGGATCGAGCATCTGGCACCGGTACTCGTCCACGCCGCCCTCCGGCGGCGCGGGTGTGTAGGCCTCGGGCATCTTCAGGTCGACGAACCGCTCGCCTGCGCGCAGCGGCTGCGGAGGAGCCGACGACCCGCCCGCGTGCGCGCTGTGCGAGCCGGTCTCAGCGGGCGCCGCACTGTTGTCGGCGTCCGACCCGCAGGCGACGGCAGCGAACGCCGTCGCCAGCGCCATGGTGGCCGCCCCAGACCTCCGCAGTGGACTGTCAAGCTTCGTCATAGCCTGAAAGCTAGGCCCGATTCCGCTCCGTCTCGTCGTACTGCGGTCGTCATTCTCGGCAGAGAGGCGGTACCAGGGTGCCACTTCACCTTCACCGCCAGCACGTCTATTAATCGTCGTCTCAGATTCGCTCGGTACGAAGTCGGCATTGGATAAGCGATGCAGCTCGTACCTGGAGACCATTGATGGCAGTCGACGCGGTGCCATCCCGGGAAGCGCCGCCCGGTCGGCTGGCCGGCCGGTGGGTGCCGGTGCTGGTCGTCGCGATCGGGTTCGGGTTCGGGCTGCTGGTGCTCCTCGTCCGGTTGCACCTGGAGCCGGTGACGAACGTCGACCGCGGTGTCGCCCGGGAGCTCAACCAGGTCGTGTCCCCCCGGCCGTACCTGGTGAACGCGCTCAACGGAGCAACCCGGCTGGGCGGGCGGCCGGTCATGCTCTGGCTGGTCGGCGTCGCCGCGCTGCTGCTGCTGGTGCGCCGGCGGGTCCGCCTCGCCGTCTACCTGCTGGCCACCACCGCCGGCGCGCTGCTGCTCGACCCGTCGGTGAAATCGCTGGTCGGCCGGGTGCGCCCGGTGGTCGAGGCACCGGTGGTGATCGCGCCCGGCAACAGCTTCCCGAGCGGGCACGCGCTCGGGTCGACGGTGGTCTACGGCGCGCTGCTGCTCGTGTTCCTGCCCGCGGTGCGCTACCGGAAGCTGTTCACGACGGCCGTCGCGCTGCTCGTGGTCGCGATCGGGGTGACCCGGATCGCGCTCGGCGTGCACTACCTGACCGACGTGCTGGCCGGCTGGCTGCTCGGCGCGTTGTGGCTGAGCGTCACGGCGTACGCGTTCCGGCTGTGGCGGCGCGAGGCGGGGCACCCGGTGACGCCGCTCGACGGCGGCCTGGATCCGGAGGCCGCCGAGGCGATCAAATCGGCGCCGGACTCCAGCCGCCCGATCCCGTACCGCTGGGTCAAGGCCACCGAGATCCTGACCGGCTGGGTTTTCACGTTCGGCATCCTGTACGTCGTCGGCCACCTGTTGACGAACCACACCGAGGGCACCTGGCTGGGACGCTTCGACGACGGCGTGGTCCGGTGGCTGCAGACGTTGCGCACGCCCACCCTGGACCACGTGAGTTGGGTGTGGAGCAAGGCCGGCGACACCCGCGCCATCCTGGCCATCTCGCTGGCGTTCTGCCCGAGCGCGTTGGCCGTGTGGCGGCAGTGGCGACCGGTGGTGTTCGTGGTGCTCACCATGGTCGGCGAGCTCACCCTGTTCCTGTGCACCGCGGCCAGCGTCCAGCGGGACCGCCCGCCGGTGCCGCAGCTCGACAGCCCGATGCCCATATCGTCGTTCCCGTCGGGGCACATCGCCGCGACGATGTGCATCTGGGTGGCGATCGCGGTCCTGATCATGGACCGAGTGAGCAGCCGGTGGCGCTGGTTCGCCGTGGTGCTCGCGGTGGTCATGCCGGCCGGTGTCGCGCTTTCCCGGATGTACCGCGGCATGCACCACCCGACCGACCTGCTCGGCGCCGCGCTCCTGACCGCGCTCTGGGTCGGCCTGCTGTGGTGGGTGCTACGGCCGAACGTGCGGGCGGCGCCGGCCGAGGTGCGTACGTGACGCTGCGCTTCGTCACTGGACCTTCAAGACCGGCGGGATCGACCGCGGCCACGTGGACCGCACGGGTCAACACCGTCACCGCACGCACGGACCGGGTGGACGTCGACAGGTTGCTCATCCGGCCCGACGGCTGCGTCGCCTGGGCCTTGTCTGTCGGGCAGGACCTCGACGGCCCCCACGCTGGTGCGTGCGCTGGGCACCTGGTCCGGCCACCCGGCCTGAGCGCCGCATTAACGGTCGCCTCAGGTTCGCTCGGTTCAGTAGGCCTCAGACAAGCGACGTAACCCGCATGTAGGGGGCTAGTGATGGCAGTCAACGCAGCGCCGCCCGGGGAAACGCCGGCCGGCCGGTTGGCATGCCGATGGCTGCCGTGGTCGGTGATCGGACCCTTCACCACGGAGCTGCATCGGTCGGCCCCGCAGAGGGACGACCGGTGCGGAACCTTCGGCCGAGGTTTCTCGGCATGGATCTGACCCAGGCCGTGCTCGAGCACCCCTACCTGGTGCTCGGTCTCTTCGTGCTCATCGAGGGGCCGGCCGCGACGATCACCGCTGGCACCCTGGTCGGTGCCGGCGCTGCGGCGTTCTGGCCGATCTGGGTGATCGTCGCGCTGGCCGAGGTGGTGGGCGACAGCCTGCTCTACCTCGTCGGCCGGTCGGCCCGGCGGCCCTGGGTGGCGGCCCTGCTGAGCAGGCTCAAGGCGACGGCGCTGCTCGACCGGCTGACCGGGATGCCACTGCCTCGGCTGGTGATCACCGCCAAGCTCATCGACGTCGTCGCCCTCCCGGCGTTCGTGTCGGCGGGGCTCGCCGGACTCCCGTACCGCAGATTCGCCGCCTGGGTGGGTGCCACCGCCGCCGTACGCGGCCTGGTGCTGATCGGTCTCGGCGCTCTGCTCGGCAGCCAGCTGTCCGGCCTGCTCGCACTGCCCGGCGGGATCTTCCTGCTCACTGCGGTCGTCGCCGTGCCGGTCGCTGTCTTCCACCTCGTCATGAAGCGATACCACCGACGAAAGGTAGTTGTCCCATGCGCATCCTCATCGGTGCCGACACCTACGCCCCTCACGTCAACGGGGCGTCCTACTTCGCCCAGCGCCTTGCCGTGGCACTGACCGCCCGGCACGAAGTGCACGTGGTCGCGCCGTCGACGGACACCCGCAACCATGCCGGCATGTCCAGCGGCGGCGTCGTCGAGCACCGCCTGCGTTCCTTGCCGGTGCCGGGCCACTCCCGTTTCCGGTTCTGCCCGCCACTGGGGCTGCGCGCGGCAGCGCGCCGGATCCTCGACGAGGTCCAGCCCGACGTGGTGCACGTGCAGAGCCACTTCCCGCTGTGCCGGGCGCTGGTCGACGCGGCGCGCGAGCGCGACCTGTTCGTCATCGCCACCAACCACTTCATGCCCGAGAACCTGATTCACTACCTGCCCATCGGCGACGCTGGCCGGACGAGGGCGCACGCGTGGGCATGGCGCGACGCCGCCCGGGTGTTCGCCAAGGCAGACATCGTCACGGCCCCGACCCCGTACGCCGCCGCGCTCGCCGTCGTCTCCGGTGTGTCCGAGCCGGTCCTGCCCATCTCGTGCGGCATCGACCTCGCCCGCTTCCGCGAGCAGGCGCCCGCGGCCGAGTTCCGATGGGCCTACAGCCTCGCGCACAAGCCCACCATCACGTACGTGGGCCGGCTCGACACCGAGAAGAACCTCGACGTCGTGATGCGGGCATTCGCGCTGGTGCGGCGCTCCCTCGACGCCCAGTTGCTCCTGGTCGGCACCGGGTCCGAGGACCGGACGCTGCGGTCGCTCGCCGGGGAACTGGACGTCGCCGAGCACGTTACGTTCACCGGCTTCATCCCTGACGAGGACCTTCCCTCCGCATACGCGGCGTCGACGGTCTTCGTCAACGCGGGCACCGCCGAGCTGCAGAGCCTGGTCACGCTCGAGGCGATGGCCAGCGGAAGGCCCGTGATCGGCGCCGATGCCGCCGCCCTGCCCCACCTCGTACGGGACGCGGAGACCGGCTACCTGTTCCCGCCCGGCGACGTTGTCGTGCTCGCCGAGCGACTGCTCACCGTGCTCTGCGACCCGAAGCACGCGGAAGAGCTGGGGCACCGGGCTCGTGCCGTGGCCGAGCAGCACGACCAGACCCGCACGGTGTCCGCGTTCGAGCAGCTCTACCGGATCCGGCCGGCCCGTGAGGCGCCCGCGCCCGCCGAGGTCGCCGCATGACAGCGACGATCGCCCGGGCGAGCACCTCCCGCTGGTACCGCAACGTGCAGCTGAGCCTGGGCCTGGGCACGGCGGCCGGAGCGGGCCTGCTGCTGGTCGGCGACGTCGACCCGGTGGACCAGATGGTCAGCGAATCGATCCGGACCGTGCCGGGCGCCGTCCTACTGGCCCTGGCGGCGTGCGGGCTCGCGGCAGCCGGCGCATGGCTCCTGGCCGGCGCCCGGCGCGTGCTGCCACCGGCCTGGCCCCTCACCGTGCTGCTCTCGGTGTGGTGCGTGTCCCTGCTCGCGGTGGTGGTGTTCCCCACGAACCTGCCGGGGACCGAACCGGGCGTCGCCGCCGGGCTGCATCGCATCGGCGCGGCGCTGATGGCGGCGCTGCCACCGCTCTTCGCCCTGCTCATCGCCAAGCATGCCGGGCGCGGGGCCGACCCGGTCCGGGTCCGCTGGCTACGCGCGGCCGGGTGGTCCGCGTTCGCCGCGTGCGTCGCGTTCGCAGCGATGAACGGGCCGGCGGTGCTGCTCGGCCAGGGCCTTCTCCCGTTCGCGGGCCTGGCCGAACGGGTTCTGCTCGCGCTCGTGCTCGCCGTGGTCGGGCTCTGCGCGTGGGTGCTCGAAGGAGAGGAGCGGTCCCGATGGACCTGACGGCCATGATCGAGAACACCATGACCTCTCCGGTCATCTATCTGGCGATCCTCGCGCTGGCGATCCTCGACGCGTTCCTGCCGTTCCTGCCGTCGGAGTCGGTCGTCATCGCGGCGGCGGTCTTCGCCGTGTCGGGCATCCCGTCGCTGCCGCTGATCATCGTGCTCGCCGCGCTGGGCGCCTTCGTCGGTGATCACATCGGCTACCTCATCGGGCGCTTGTTGCGCGAGCGCCGTCCGGGCGGCCGCCTGATCCGCGCCGCCGACAGGATCGCCCCGCACCTGCACCGCCGGGGCGGCGCCCTGATCATCGCGGGCCGGTTCGTCCCCGGCGGCCGCACCGCGATCGTGACCGCCAGCGGCGCCACCGGCTACCCGCTTGCCCGCTTCACCCCGTTCACCGCCATCGCCGCCGTCACCTGGGCCGGCTATTCCGGCCTGATCGGCTACCTCGGCGGCGCCGCCTTCGAATCCAACTCGATGCTGGGCCTGGCGGTCGGCCTCGGTCTCGCCCTGTCCATCACCGCGCTCGGCGAACTGGTCCGCTACGTGTTGCGCCGCCGCCGAGCGGCGACCGCGCCGGATGACCGCGCTCAGGGTCCGCATCCGCACGCTGACGTGGGGGTGTTGACGTTGTCAAAGACCAGCACGATCGGCACGTTCAGCCGCTGATGGGCTTGGTCCAGGAACGCGATGTAGTCGTCCTCGCTGAAACCGCCACGCTCCCCGCTGCGGTACAGCCGGGTGCGCCACATCAGCCGCCCACCATCCCGGTCTGAGGCAGACGAGCCCGGCGATCGTCTACCTGCTCGTCAAGGGCTTCGGCATCATGGTCAACGACCAGAACTCGCGCCGCTGACGATCCTGGTATTCGACGTCGGCACGGACTACGCGCTGTCGCTCATCGCCCGGTACCGCGAGACACTGCACCACCACGAGAACGTCCGGGTCGCGGTGGTCCACGCGCTACGCGGCGCGGCGCCGACCATCGTCGCGTCCGCGGCCACCGTGATCGCCGGCCTGCTCTGCCAGCTCGTCGCCGACCTGAACAGCACCAGCGGATTGGGCCCGATCGGTGCAGCCGGCATCCAGTGCGCGCTGGTGGCCATGCTGGAACTGTTCCCAGCGGTGCTCGGGGTGCTCGCAGGCGGATCTGGCCGGCCGTCCTGCTTCAGCACAGCCGTGGAGGAGAAGCCGGGGCGGAGATCGTGCGTCTCGGCACCACAGTCCTGCCCGACAGCGAGCGCCGCGGGGCCATGCCGGGGCCGCCGTCCCTTGTCCTACGCCGCCGGGATGGGGCGGGTCAGCGCACCGCGCTGTCCTCCCCGGCCGCGCGGCCCGCGATCGAGGCGGGTGGAGTCGCCGCCGGAAGGTCGACCCGGAGCAGCGCGCCACCGCGTGCGGAGCGGGCGACGGTCGCCCGGCCGCCGTGGGCGTCGACGACCCGCTGCACGATCGACAGCCCGAGACCGGATCCTGGCAACGCCCGGGCGCTGTCGGCACGGTAGAACCGGTCGAACACCCGCGGTACGTCGGCGGCGTCGATGCCCGGCCCGGCGTCGTCGACCTCGAGCACCGCCGACGCGCCCTCGGCACGGAGCCGGACCTGGACCGGCTGGTCCGCGGGCGACCACTTGCCGGCGTTGTCGATGAGGTTGAGCACCGCCCGCTGAAGCGCAGCGGGACGGCCGCTCACCCACACGGAGGTGAGGTCGAGCGCGATCTCGATGTCGGGTACGCGGGAACGCGCCCGGGTCGCGGCGGTCACCACCACGTCGGCGAGGTCGAGCAGCTCGGTGTTTTCGTCGCTGACGTCACCGCGGGCCAGTTCGGTCAGCTCGGCGGCAAGGGTGCTCAACTCGGCCACCTGGGCGCCGAGATCGTTGAGCAGCCGGCTCCGGCTCTCCGCCGGCAGTGCGCTGTCCAGCGTGCCGCGCCGATCGAGCCGGATCAGCAGCTCGACGTTGAGGCGCAGGCTGGTGAGCGGGGTCTTGAGCTCGTGGGCGGCGTCCTCGGCGAGCAGCCGCTGGGCCTGCCGGGAGTCCCGGAGCGCGGCGAGCATGTCGTTGATCGACTGGATCAGCCGCCGGATCTCGCCACCGCCTTCATCCGGGATGTGGGCGTCGAGATCCCGGGTGTGCGCGACACGTTCCGCGGCGGCGGTCAGCCGGTCGATCGGTGCCAGCCCGGTCCGCGCCACGGTCCGCCCGACAAGGGCACCACCGACCACGCAGAGCAGCCCGATCAGCAGCATCCCGAACCCGAACTGGTTGACCGGGCTGTCGTCGACGACGCGGGCCACCTGGACCGCGCCGTCGCCCGCCCGGAGCGTGTAGATGACGTAGCCGTCCTCGTCGCTGTCGTTCGACTCCATCAGGTCGGCCAAGCCGCCCTGCGCCACGCGCCCGGCGTGCTCGCTGACCGGGGGCAGCGCGGGTTGGCCGACCGGCGTCCGGGTCGAGCCGTCGGGCAGGATGACCCGCACCAGCGGACCGGATCCGGGATACGGCGGTAGCGGAACCTGCGCCAGACCGGCGCGCTCCGCAGTCGCCGCCAGAACGCGGGAGTCGGCGCGCAACTGATTCTCAGCGGTGTCCCGCAGCTGCCAGTCCAGCAGCTCACTGGATACCTGGAAGGCCATGAACACGCTGACGGCGATGGCCGTCGCCGCGATCACCGTCAGCCTGGCCCGCAGGGACTGCCGGCGCCACCATCGGGTCAGCCAGCCCGGTTCCCGACCGGCAGGCCGGCTCACGGAGGAGTCTCCCGCAACGTGTATCCGAGGCCGCGCAGTGTGTAGATCAATCGTGGCTCGCCCTCGGCCTCCAACTTGCGGCGCAGGTAGCTCACATACACCTGAAGGTTGTTGGCGGTGGCGCTCATGTCGAAGCCCCAGATCGCCTCGAACAGCGCGTCGCGGGTCAACACCCGGGTCGCGTTGCGCACGAGGACCTCCAGGAGCGAGAACTCGGTCCGGGTCAGGCGCAGCGGCCGCCCGCCACGCCACGCCTCGAACCTGTCGGGATCGAGCCGGACATCGGCGAACGACAGGACCTGCGACTCGCCGTCGTCCGGCGTGCGCCGGCGCAGCAGGGCCCGCACCCGGGCCAGCAACTCCTCGGTGGCGAACGGCTTGGGCAGGTAGTCGTCGGCGCCCGCGTCCAGCCCTGCGACCCGGTCGGAGACCTGGTCACGGGCGGTCAGCATCAGCACCGGCAGATCCCGACCCGCCGCCCGCAACCGCCGGCAGGTCTCCAACCCGCCGAGGCGGGGCATCATCACGTCGAGGATCAGCAGATCCAGCGTGTCACCGCCGGCCCCACCGACCTCGTCGAGCACGGCGAGACCGTTGGCGACGGTGCTGGTGTCGTAACCCTCGACCTGGAGCACCCGCTCCAGCGACTCACGGATGGCCGCGTCATCATCCGCGATCATGATCCGCACGCCGAACCGCCCCCTTCCAGTCGATGCCTTGCTGCTCATTGTCCCCGACCAAGCTGAGACCAGGATTAGCGCTTCATAGTCACCCGCCGTGAGGAGATCATGTTCCGTAGGTTCAGTGATCCCAGGCTCCGCCTTCATGCCGAATGACGATTGACCAGAACTTCGACAGCCGGACCTCAATCCGTCTGGGCCGGAATTCGGCTTTGCGATCGCCTGCGGCTAGCTAGTACTCCAGCCACACCTGATGAAGTTCGAGTCTTCGCTGGTAGTGGTCTTATCGACGGCCAGCTCTGGCTTGCCTCGTCAGCGATAGCGTCGCTCGAATGCTGACCCCGCCCTGCTTTGTTGAACAGACCGTCACCCCGAAAGAACACCTCAGGCCGAGGACGGTGCCGCCGGGGTGAGCGGCTGATCGGCAGGCGGGCACAGGGGTGCTTCCGCCGGCAACATCGTGCGGGCATACCAGGCCGGTCATTTGATCTACAGTTCTCAATCATGCAGAAGCCTCGCGCCGGACTGCTCGGTGCCCTCCTCGCGCTCACTGTGCTGCTGCCGATGACGGCCGCCCAAGCGGCCGCGCCGCCCGGTACCAACCTCCAGCTCCTGACCTGGAACATCTGTGGTTCCCAGCGGGCGAACTGGGGGTGCAGCAGTTTCGGGACCTGGGCGGACAAGAACGCCGTGATCCAGGCACAGATCCAGGACAACTACGTTCAGGCCATGCTTCTTCAGGAGATCTGCGAGAACGATCTCGCAAGCCTGATGACGACGCTTGGCTCGGGCTGGACCCGCAGCTTCGCTCCGTACCAATGGGCCAGTAAGGGCGTGTTGACAAATAACCGGTGCGGCGAGGACAACAGCCCACGCGGGGACCGCATCGGCACCGCCATTGTGATCAAGGCGGGCTCGTCGAACGCCCAGACCATCGCGACGACCCAGCCGTGGGACGGCCAGCAGCGACCTTTCCACTGCGCGACCGCCACCTACTTCAACGACATCCGGCTCTGCAACGTGCACCTGTCTCCGTCGGGCAGCGACACCCGTGACAGCAGCTGGGAGTACTCCGACGACCAGCTCGGGGAGATCAAGACAGTGGTCGACGGCTACCGCAACGTGGCGTTCGGGGGCGACTTCAACATCCTTCCGCCAGACCACGTCTACCCCGTGAACGACGAGAACAACCCGGACCGCGGCTGGATCTGGGACGCCAAAGATGGCAATCCGTACCCGAGGTACCGCGAGTGCGACCAGACGAACCCGGCGGGCGGTGGCCGCCCAACGAACACCCGGGGAGAGAAAATCGACTACGTGTTCAGCAGCCGACCGTGGCGCTGGTGCGCGGTCACCCCCACCGCCTTTTCCGACCACTACCCGCTCGTCTACAGCATGCAGATCGCCTGATCGAACGGCACGGACTACGACGAACCGAGATCGACCTCACCCAACGCCGACTCTGCACAGAGGAGTTGCTGTCCCCGAGTAGCTCGGGCACGCCTCGGCGTCGGCGCGTGCGATCGGCTCGCCGGCGAGGGGCGAGATAGCAGGTGTCACGGTCTTCACGGTTCCCACGTCTTGCATCGTTGCAGGAAAGCATCGATCGGCTGGTGAACGAGGGCAGGATCACCGTGAGTTCGTGTGGGAGTCCACCGTCTCTGCCGTATCGGCATGATGATCTGCGGATCGAGGGAGGTGCTGAGCGTGCCCGGGTCGTGTGACGTGGTGGTCGTCGGGGGTGGGCAGGCGGGGCTGGCGGCGGGCTACTACCTGCGTCGCGCGGGTCTGGATTACGTCATCCTCGACGCCCAGTCGCAGCCGGGTGGCGCGTGGCGGCACGGTTGGGAGTCGTTGCGGTTGTTCTCTCCGGCGGAGTACAGCCCGCTGCCGGGGTGGGGGATGCCGCGGCAGACCGGTGAGGAGTTTCCGACCGCCGGGCACGTCTGCACTACACGTCGCCGGAGGAGTTCCGGGGTCAGCGGGTCGTGGTCGTCGGTGGAGGCAACTCGGCGGCGCAGATCCTGGCGGAGGTGTCCCGGGTCACCGAGGCCACCTGGGTCACGGCACGCCCGGCACGGTTCATGCCGGACGACATCGATGGTCGGGTGTTGTTCGGGGTGGCGACCCGAAAGGCCGCTGGTGGTGCCGGTGGTGGTGTGAGCGACCTTGGCGACATCGTGATGGTGCCCAGCGTCCGCGACGCACGGGATCGTGGCGTTCTGCACGCCCGTCCGATGTTCGTGCGGCTGACCGAACGCGGCGTGCGGTGGGCCGACGGCACCGAGCAGGGCTGCGACGCTGTGATCTGGTGTACGGGTTTCAGGGCAAATCTCGCCCACCTCGCGCCACTGCTGCGCGGATGGCCGCAGGGTGAGGTGGCCACCGAGGGCACCCGGTCGGTGGACGAGCCTCGCCTCTACCTGCTCGGCTACGGCGATTGGACGGGGCCGGCGTCAGCCACGCTGGTGGGTGCCGGCCGGACAGCGAAAGCGACGGTCGCTGACATCGCCTCCCGGCTGGACGGGCAGCCGTAGGCCCGATACTCGGGGCGGGTTGACCCGACCGCGGGCGGTGCCGGTCAGGGGAGGACGGCGACGAACACGCCGGTGACGTTCAGGACCCGGGTCTGGCCAGGTGGACGTCCCGTAGTCGCGCTCCGGCGACGGCGCCGTCATGACCGAGAATCTCCTTGACCCACGCTTTCCACGCGACCCGACCACGGCGATGTCCTGGTCCCGGAAGAAGAATCCGTCGCAGGTGGCGCAGGAGGAGACGCCGCGGCCGAGGAGTTCCTGCTTGCCGGGGACGCCGAGGGACCGCCAGGCGGATCCGGTGGCGAGGATGACCGCCCGCGCCTGGTGAGGCTGCCCGCCGACCCAGACGGTCTTGGTGGGGGTGGTGAGGTCGGCTCGGGTGACGTCGTCGGTGAGGAACTGGGCGCCGAAGCTGTCGGCCTGCTTGCGGAGGTTGTCCATCAGGTCAGGACCGGTGATGCCGTCGGGGAAGCCGGGGAAGCTTTCGTGGGGCGTCAGCAGCAGGTGGCCAGGTACGACTGCAGGTCCGCCAACGCGGCGAGGGCGCCGTCGCGGTCGGCCCGGTAGTACACCGTCTTGCCGTCGCGTCGCGAGGTGACCACTCCGCCACGTCGCAGCAGGGTCAACTGCTGCGACGCGGTGGCCTGGCTGATGCCGACCCGCTCGGCCACCTCGCCCACGGACATCTCGGCGCCGCGGGCGAACAGCATCATGATCCGCTGCCGGGTGGGGCTGCCGAGAGCCTTGAGAAACTCCTGCGTCTGCGGCGTAAGGCCCGGGACGGCGCCGTGCAGCCCGGTTGGCTGGTCGTCGGCGGTCTGGTTCATGGGCACACCTTCCCCCTCCAGCATCATATTGTCATTCAACAAAATGACGTTATGATCGTGACGTGACTGCTCAAGTTGATCCGGTGATCATCATCGGCGGCGGCCAGGCCGGCCTCGCCGCCGCCCGTGCCACCCTCGCCGTCGGCCTGCGTCCGGTTGTCCTGCACGCGGACACCGAGCCGGTCGGTTCCTGGGCGGGCTACTACGACAGCTTGACCCTGTTCTCACCCGCCCGCTACAGCGCCCTGCCCGGACTGGCCTTCGACGGGAACCCCGACCACCACCCCCACCGCGACGAGGTCGTCGCCTACCTGCGCCGCTACGCGGCAACTCTGGACGCCGAGATCCGCACCGGCGTGCGCGTCACCGAGGTACACCCGCACGCTGGCGACGGGTATCTCATCCGCACCGATGCTGGTGACGAGATCGCCGCAGCCGGTGTCGTCGCCGCCAGCGGGTCCTTCGGCAACCCGTACCTGCCCGACCTGCCCGGCCGCAGCGACTTCACCGGAGGCCTGCTGCATGTCGCCGACTACCGCCGGCCGGAACCATACGCGGGCAAGCGGGTCATCGTCGTCGGGGCCGGCAACTCCGCGGTGCAGGTCGCCTACGAACTCGCGGAGCACGCGCACGTCACCCTCGCCACCCTCGAACCCGTCCGGTTCCTGCCGCAGCGCATCGGCGGGCGGGACCTGCACCACTGGCTGCGCGTCACCGGCGCGGACCGCCTCCCCCGGCGGATCCTCACCCACCTGATCCGGCACGCCGCCGTGCTCGACACCGGCGTCTACCGCAAGGCCATCACCTCCGGACAACTCGCCCGCCGGGACATGTTCACTACCTTCACCCCCGACGGCGTCGTCTGGAGCGACGGCACGACAGATGCGGTGGATGCGGTCATCTTCGCCACCGGCTACCGCCCGGACCTGGGCTACCTGGAACCCCTCGGCACCGTCGCGCAAGGCACGCCCCGACAGGTGGGCGGACTCTCCACCACCCATCGGGGGCTGGCCTACGTGGGGCTGGAGTTCCAGCGATCCTTCGCCTCGAACACGCTGCGCGGCGTCAGCCGCGACGCCACCCACGTGATGCGTGCTCTCGCCGCGCACCTGTCCGGGCGGCGCAGGCTGCCACGCTCGGCGAGGGTTCCGACGTCCGCGCGCAGTGGCACGGCTGGCGCACCACGCTGACCACTGCACGGCGAGCGTCGCGCACGGCGTCGGGTGGTGTTAGGACTCGGCTGGCTCGACGGTGAGCAGGGCCGCCAACTGGCGCAGGATCCCCGGACGCGCCCGGTAGTAGACCCACGTCCCCCGCCGGTCGGCGTCCACCAGGCCCGCCTCGCGCAGCGTCTTCAGGTGGTGCGAGATCGTCGGCCCGGTCAGGTCGAACGCCGGCGTCAGGTCACACACGCACGCTTCCCCACCCTCGGCGGAAGCGATCATCGACATCAGCTGCAGCCGCACCGGATCTCCGAGGGCCTTGAACGCCGACGCGAGGACCGCGGCCGTCTCCGCCGGCACCCGGCGCTGCGCCAGCGGCGGGCAGCAGGGTGCGTCGGCGTTCAGGTCGATCACGGTGAGCGGCGCGGCTTGCTTCGACATGCCTCTAGGTTGACATCTCTCTAATCAGCGTGCAAGTCTCTGATTAGACAGACGTCAAGACAGACGTCGTCGGGAAGGAGTTGTCATGTTCGGCAAGGCTCGGCGGTCATCGGCAGCCCCGGCGGGAGTTCTGTTCTGCGACTCCTGCGCCGAGGTGTCCACCGCCGCCCAGCGCGCGCAGCGCCGCTACGAACGCGCCCGCACCACCATCTACGCCCTGATCAGCCTGCGATAACCGGAAGGGACATCCCCGATGAGCGAGAACACCCAGACCACCGGCGACTCGGCCGCCGCCCTCGCGGCCACCGGATCCGGCTCCTGCTGCGCAAGCCCCACCCGAGCGGTCGAGTCGGCCCTCCCGCCCGTCGTTGAGACGGCGACCGCCGGCCCCTGCTGCGGCACGGCGGAGGCCGCTCGGACCGCCGACTCCTGCTGCGACGCAGAGGCCAAGGCCGAGGCCATCAACGCAGGACGGAAGTGCTGCCGATGACCTCTGCCGCGCCGGCAGATTTGCTCGGCCAGCTCTGCCACCGCCCGCCTCGCCGCGACGACATCCGTTAGACTTTCATCGTCGATCGGCGATAAACGATAGAAGGAGTGGGTGGTGGACGAACTACTCGACCGGGCGACCGCGCGGACGTACGCCTCGTGGTTCCGGGCACTGGCCGACCCGACGCGGGTGCAGATCGTCGAGTACCTCGCCCGGCACAACCGGCCGATGAGCGTCGGTGAGATCGTCGCCGCCGTGGGGCTGGCCCAGTCCACCGTCTCCCAACACCTGAAGATCCTGACCGAGGTGCGGTTCGTGCTCGTCGAGCCGGTCGGCACCGCACGCCACTACCGCATCAACGATGCCTGCGTCGACTGCTTCCCGTCCGCCGCCGACGTGGTCATGGGCCGCCCGGCCCCGACCCCGAACGGAGCCTGCTGATGGCCGACATCACCGTTCGCCCGATGACGGTGGATGACGCCGGCCGGGTCCTGGCCATCTACCAGGCCGGTCTCGACACCGGCGACGCCAGCTTCGAGACCGTCGCCCCGACCTGGGCGGCGTTCGACGCCGGCAAGCTGGCCGACCACCGCTTCGTGGCCGTCGACGCAGACGAGTCCGTGCTTGGCTGGGTCGCCGTGTCACCGGCGTCGGCCCGCGCGGTCTACGCCGGCGTCGTCGAGCACTCCGTCTACATCGACCCCGTCGCCCACGGGCGTGTAGCCGGCCGGCTACTCCTCGATGCCCTGATCGCGTCGACCGAGGCTGCCGGCATCTGGACCATCCAGTCCGGCGTCTTCCCCGAGAACACGGCCAGCCTCACCCTGCACCAGCACGCCGGGTTCCGGATCATCGGCACCCGCGAACGCGTCGGCCGCCACCACGGCCGATGGCGGGACGTCATCCTGCTCGAGCGTCGCAGCCCGGCCATTACCTGACGACCTGCCGCTGCCGTTGCCGGCGACCCTCTACGCCCTGCTGATTCGATGAACCTCAACATAAGGAGTTCTTGATGAGCGCCCTGGACCAGCTGCCCGTCGCTGTCATCGGCGCGGGCCCGGTCGGCCTCGCCGCGGCCGCGCACCTGCACGAGCGCGGGCTGCCCTTCACCGTCCTCGAAGCCGGCGACACCGCCGGTGCCGCCGTGCGGCAGTGGGGTCACGTCCGCGTGTTCTCCCCGTGGCGGTACAACATCGACCCGGCCGCCCGCCATCTGCTCGACGACGCCGACTGGATCGCCCCCGACCTCGAGGCCCTGCCCACGGGCGCGGAACTGGTCGCCGACTACCTGCAGCCCCTCGCCCAGCTGCCCCAGGTCAAGCCGCACCTGCGCTACGAGGCCCGGGTGGAGGCGATCAGCAGACTCGGGTTCGACAGGCTCCGCACCGGCGGCCGCGAGCAGGCCCCCTTCCTGGTCCGCCTCACCACCGGCGAGGAGATCCTGGCCCGCGCCGTGATCGACGCCTCCGGCACCTGGGGCACCCCAAACGTCCTCGGCGCGTCCGGCCTGCCCGCCCGCGGCGAGCTGGACGCCGCCGCGTACCTGGAGCACGCGCTGCCGGACGTGCTCGGCGCGGACCGGGACCGGTTCGCCGGCCGGCACACCCTCGTCGTCGGTGCCGGGCATTCCGCCGCCAACACCCTGCTCTCCCTGGCCGACCTCGCCGCGCAGGAACCGGGCACGGGGGTGACCTGGGCCATCCGCTCGGCTGCCCCGGCCCGCACCTACGGCGGCGGCGACGCCGACGCCCTGCCCGCCCGCGGGGCGCTAGGCTCACGCCTGCGCGAGCACGTCGACGCCGGCCGGATCCGGCTGCTCACCGGCTGCTCCGTCCACGCCCTCACGCCGACAGGTGGCCGGGTCGCTGTCGCCGTCCGCCGCGCCGACGGCGGCGACGAGCAGATCGTCGTGGACTGGATCGTCGCCGCCACCGGCTTCCGTCCCGACCACTCCATCGCCGCCGAGCTGCGTCTGGACCTCGACCCGGTCATGGGCGCCACCCGCGCCCTCGCCCCGCTGATCGACCCGAACGAGCACTCCTGCGGCACCGTCCCTCCGCACGGCGTCGACGAGCTCGCCCACCCGGAGACCGGCTACTACGCCGTCGGCATGAAGAGCTACGGCCGCGCCCCGACGTTCCTCATGGCCACCGGCTACGAGCAGGTACGCTCCGTCGTCGCCGCTCTCGCCGGCGACTGGCAGGCCGCCCGCGACGTCCAGCTCGACCTGCCCGAGACCGGCGTCTGCAACAGCAACCCCGCCGAGTCCACCGGCACCGACAGCTGCTGCGGCCCCACCCCGCAGCCAGCCGGTAAGGGGCTCGCCACCGGTATCTCCGGTGGGCTGCTCGCCGCGCCGCTCAACCTCATCAGCCTCGACACCTCGGCAAGCGGCCAGACCGGCGGCTGCTGCGCCAGCTGATGACCACCACCACGATGGCGCCCGCCGACCCGACAGTCGGCGGGCGCCACGGGTGGCGAATCGTCGCCGCCCTCGCCATCACCTCGACCGTCGGCTACGGCACCCTCTACTACGCCTATGCCGTCCTACTCAGCCCCATGGCAACCAGCCTGGACACCTCCACCACCGCCGTCACCGGCGCGCTCACCGCCAGCGTCCTCGCCGGCGCGCTGATGGCCATCCCCGTCGGCAGATGGCTCGACCGGCACGGCGGACGCGCCCTCATGACCGCAGGCTCCATCACCGCCACCGCCCTCCTGGTCGCCTGGTCCCAGGTCCAGACCGTCGGGCAGCTGTACGCCGTCATGATCGGCATCGGGATCACCGGCGCCATGGTCCTCTACGAACCAGCCTTCGCCGTCATCGTCACCTGGTTCACCCCCGACCGACGCCCCACCGCCCTGCTCGCGGTCACCGTCGTCGCCGGGTTCGCCAGCACCATCTTCATGCCCCTCACCGGCCTCCTGGCCGCACACCTCGGCTGGCGCGGCGCGCTTCTCACCCTCGCAACCATCCACGGCGTCGTGACCGTGCCCCTGCACGCCCTCACCATCCGCAAACCGCCGCACGCCACCGCGCCCACCCCCGCGCCACGAACCGACCACACCTCGCGACGGGCAGCCGCCCGCGCCGCGATGCGCGACCCCCGATTCTGGATCCTCGCCGCCACGCTCATCGCCCACGGCGCCGCCACCAGCACCATCGGCGTCCACCTCGTCAGTTACCTCACCAACCGCGGCCACCCCGCCACCTTCGCCGCCACCGCCGCCGGCCTCCTCGGCGTCCTGTCCGTCACCGGACGACTCGTCCTCACCGCCGCCCGACGCCGGCTCCCGGTCACCACCATCGTCGCCGCAGTGTTCGCCATCCAGGCGGTCGCCGTCCTCGCCATGCCCCTCGCCGCCGGAACCCGCGTCGGAGCCATCGTCACCGTCACCGGCTTCGGGCTCGGCTTCGGCATCGCCAGCCTCGCCACCCCAGCGCTGCTCACCGACCGCTACGGCACCGCCGCGTACGCCACCATCGCCGGACGACTCGCCGCCCCCGTCACCGTCGCCAAGGCCACCGCGCCTCTCGGCGCCGCCGCCGTTCTGCACATCGACGGCGGATACACCCTCCTGCTCGGCGCCGTCGCCACCTGCTGCGTCCTCGCCGCCACCGGCATGCTGACCCGCCCAACGCCCCCGAAGCAGTACCCCCGCAGCCGCTGACCAGCTGAACACGCGGCACCCGCACAACCTGCAGGCAGCCGTAGCGGCAGCCGACAACCCCAGCGCATCCTGCCTCCACCACCGCAGGAGGTGCGATCGGCATGACGACGTCAGGTCTGATCTTCAAACGGTGCGGATGCCGGGACGCCACCCGGCGGCGACTCACTCTCGGAGGCGGACCCACCTCCCAGGCCAGGCGCCGGCGAGCCGCCCGAAGGATCCGCCAGCACTGTCGTCGCCACCGTGCCACTGGACGGCGGCCCGCCCACGGCTGGAACGACGCCGCCGGACCGAGCGGGACACGAGGGATGCTCGTCGCACACGCACCATCCGAGCAACCAACCGACCACAAGGGACGAACAAAGTAAGGGGCCTGACTGCCGTTCCGGCAGGTCAGACCAATTATGATCTTGCGCGCCCGAAGGGACTCGAACCCCTAACCTTCTGATCCGTAGTGCAAAGCCACCAGCACATACCTCTACGACCAACACTCGACCCAACTCGTACGATCGTAAGCCCGACCGTCCGCCCCGATCCGGTTGCGTTCATACAGGTCTACGCGGTGGCGACGCCAGCAATTCGCGCTCCTCGATGGCAAGGTGGGTGCCGCGTCTCCGGTCTGGTCCGCGCGGGTAGCGGTCCGTCCGCGTCAGTTCCCCGACGCCCGAGCAGCCACCGAGCAACCACGATCGCCACAGCTCGCGATCCGGGCACCATATCGACCGGGCACCTCTTGTTGCCCGCGGCAAGCTAAGTGATCAGGAGCCACCCGTTGACCGTCACGACAGGCCACAACGCGTGACGACGCCGCGCGGGGCGTTCATGCCAGAGGGGATCCGGCGACCGGGTCGAGCAGCAGTTCCTCGACCTTGATGATGTCGCTGACGTCGAAGCCGTGCATGTCCGCCGCCAGTTCGGGGCTCGCCAGGTAAGCGGTGGTGAATTCAGCGGGGTCGGTGCCCTCTCGGAACGAGAGTAGGGCGATCAAGCGGGGCGCGCCGGCCTGGCGATCGGTCCAGAAGCCGTGCACGGTGACGCCGAACCTGGGCATGCTGGTGAGATGCCGCGGCCAGTGCACAGTGGCGTACTGCTGGAGCGCTTCTGTCGTGCGCAGGGTGTAGATCCTGATCTGAAACATGATCGGGTTCCGTTCGGGGTGTGGGGTCAGTTGGGGATACACATGCCAGGGTCAATAAAGCCACGCCATCAGCCGGACCGCCTTGATGGTGCGGCCGGGCTATTGCGGAGATTTGTCGTATACTCGGTGCCGCAGTAGAGCTACGCCCCTGCGGCGGCCGCCTTGGCGGCCTCGATTGCCGAGTTGAAGTCGGGGGTGGCCCCGATTTGAGCGAGCAGCACATTCGCTGCGTTGTAACAGTCG
Organism: Verrucosispora sp. CNZ293; assembly: GCF_002754655.1. Lineage (NCBI taxonomy): Bacteria > Bacillati > Actinomycetota > Actinomycetes > Micromonosporales > Micromonosporaceae > Micromonospora > Verrucosispora sp. CNZ293. The sequence goes on along the minus strand of NZ_PEFR01000001.1, from coordinate 4,934,548 downwards.
AACCTTTCGATTTTTCCGTCACGGAGATGCCAGAGATCCGCTGTCGGCACGTCGATTCGGTTGCCCGTCGGCGGAATTTCGCCGACGGGGGTAGGGAAACCACCGAGATGCGTTCCCTGAATTCTGAGTTTGACGGCAACGACATCACCGAGCGCATGCACTTCGAGTAGCTCACGGTGGACGTCGGGAAAAACGCTGGCGAAGCCAGTCAGCGCCTGAGGAATCTCGTCCCCGCGGAAGGTTAGCGAATTCGGCACGTCGTTGAACGTCCCGTTCTCGGTGAACAAGGCGCGAAAACCGTCTCCATCGAGGACGTTACCTTCCGACAGGCGGTATGCCTCGCGAACAACCTCTTCGTTACTTTTCACTTCTGCTCTTCCTTGATGCTTGGTGTCCACGCCCCATAAGTGGCTGTCGTGCGGCCAGGAGTCAAGTGACGACGCCGTCGCCCAGGCCGACGACGCCTCCGTCGTGGTTTCAGTGATGCGCGCCCAGTCAAGCTAGCAGGTTTTTGACCGTATGGTCAATAACGTAAGCTCGCTCACATGCCTCGTCCCCGCAAGTTCCTCGAGAGCGATGTCGTCAGCAGCGCTAGTGAGGTGTTCGCCGTGCACGGTCTTGCCGCTGCGACACTGGACGACCTTGTACGGGCGACCGGCTTGGGGAAGCAGAGCTTGTACAACGCGTTCGGCGGGAAGCGGGAATTGTTTTTCCGGGCACTCTCCGAGGATCGGGACGAGGCGACGCGCGCCGTCTCGGAAGCGCTCGGACACGATGACGCTTCGCCGCTGGAACGCATTCGGGGTCACATGCTCACGATGGCGATCGAGTTCAGTAGCAGTGATCGTCGGGTCTCGCTCACCACGCGTGCGCTGGTCGAATCGACCGGCGCGGAGGATCCGCTTTCGACGGCCGCGAAGGACGGCATCGAACAGCTCGCCGGCGTCTATGCTCAATGCCTGGAACATGCGCGGGAGAGCGGGGATATACCGGAGGACGCGAACGTGCAATCGCTGGCCGTCTACTTCGTCGCCGTCACTCGGGGGATGGAGTTGCTCGGCCGCGCCGGTGTCGGCCGCGCCGTTCTCACCGCGGTCGCACTCGACGCGCTTCGCGTGCTTCACGGTCAGCGGACGGACGAGGCCGATCATCGCCCGCCGGTGCGGGAATGACTGCCATCTGGCCGCTGCCAAGGCGAACTCGGGACGATTGCCTGACCGAGATCGAGGAAAGCCGTCACCATCCGGCGGCGGCTTCCCGACGCGAACCCCGCTGCCTACCTGTCAACCTCGCCAGGTCGCTGAGCAACCTGCAGGACAGGTAAGCAACGAACTCCCGTCCTGGGCGTCGTTCTTGGTCGACTGCTGTCCTACCGGGAGCTCCGGCCTATCTGGAGTAACGATACTCCGCCGCGTACCTGTTCACGCCTCCCTTAAGTCAGCCCTTGCTGTAAGGCGGGCCTGGCGGAGCAGATACTCCCGTTCCGGAATGCTCGCGGTTTGCCCGGCGGCAGCATGGTATTGGGCTACGGCGGCTTCCCGATCACCGGCTTGCTGCAGCAGATGGGCCCGCACTGCGGCCAGACGGTGGTTGCCCGTCATCCGGGGGTCGGAGTCGAGCGCGTCCAGCAGGGTCAGGCCCGCGTGCGGCCCGTGGACCATGGCGGTGGCGACGGCGCGGTTGAGCGTCACGACGGAGTTGTCGTCGAGGCGTTGGAGCATCTCGTACAGGTCGAGGATATGCGGCCAGTCGATGTCTTCGACACGAGCGGCCTGGTTATGCGCCGCGGCGATCGCCGCTTGGATCTGGTACGGGCCGGGTTGGCGGTGTGCGAGTGCTGCGGTGAGCAGGGTGACGCCTTCGTGGATGGCGCGGCGGTCCCAGTGGCTGCGGTCCTGCTCGGCCAAGGGCACGAGTTCACCGCCGGGCCCGGTGCGCGCCGCCCGGCGGGCGTCGGTGAGCAGGAGCAGTGCGAGCAGGCCGGTGACCTCGGCGTCGTCGGGTTGGACCCGGTACAGCATGCGTGCCAGCCGGATCGCCTCAGTGGCCAGGTCGGTGCGCTGCAGGGTGGCGCCGGAGGATGCTGTGTGTCCTTCGTTGAAGATCAGGTAGAGCACGTGGAGGACCGCGCGCAGCCGGGCGTCGTGGTCGTCACGGGTGGGGCGTTCGAATCTGGCACCGGCGTCCTTTATGCGCTGCTTCGCACGGCTGATCCGCTGTGCCAGCGTCGCCTCCGGCACGAGCAGCGCGTGGGCGATCTCCGCTGTGGTGAGACCGCCCACGGCGCGGAGGGTCAGAGCGATCTGTGAGGCCGCCGTCAGCGCGGGATGGCAGCACAAGACGAGCAGTGTCAGGGTCTCGTCGGACGCTGTGTCGCCGGTGTCGGCCGCCGGAGCCAGCCGATCGGCGGGTGGCACCTGCGCTGCGAGTGTCGCCTCGCGCCGTTGGCGGGCCTCCTCGCTGCGCAGGTGATCGATCAGGCGCCGGGACGCGACCCGGATCAACCAGGCCCGTGGGTTGTCCGGTACCCCGTCCGTCGGCCACTGCGTCGTCGCGGCTAGCAGTGCCTCCTGGGTGGCGTCCTCCGCCTCGTCGAAGTGCCCGTAGCGACGCGTTACCGCGGCCACGACCTGTGGCGCAAGGACGCGCATCAGATCGGCTGTCATCCGTGCACGAGCCGTAGTTCGACGCGCGCGGAGACGCAGTCGGCGAAGCGGGCCGCCAACTCGACGGCGCGATCATGGGTGGCCACGTCGATGATGCCGAACCCGGCGAGGAACTCCTTGGTTTCGGCGTAGGGCCCGTCGGAGAGCACAGGCATGCCGTCCCGGACGTCGACCGTCTGGGCGTGTGCCGGCTCGGACAGCCCGAAGGCGGCGACCAGTTCGCCGGTGGCCGCCAGCTCCTTGTGCAACGCCTGCATCGCGTCGAAGTGGGCGGCGATCTCCTCGGGGGACATCGCGTTCGGACCGGTGCCGGCCAGCGCCTCCCACGCCGATGGGCCGCCGTAGGTCATCACCATGTACTTCACGGTCACCTCCACCGCCGCTGACCTGCACATTGATACCAGATCGCAGAGACCGTAAAAGATCTCGAAGAAAATTTCGAGTGGCGTGTAGAGGACGGAAGGCCGGCTCCGACGTTCCGAGCACAACAGCGACGATCCAAGAAGGAGGGCCCTCATGACCGCCACCGTCACCCCCCACGCCACCCCTCGTTCCGCCGACCGCCCGACCGTACTGCGCCGCACCGGATCGATCGCCCGATGGATCCTGCAGGGGGTGGTCGCCGTGCAGGTCACCTCGGGTGGAGTGCTCAAACTCATTGGCGACGCGACCATGGTCGATCTGTTCACCGACATCGGTATCGGGCAGTGGCTGCGCTACCTGGTCGGCGTGTGTGAAGTGGCCGGCGCCATCGGCCTGCTGGTTCCCCGGCTCGCTGCGATGGCCGCCCTCGGCCTCACCGGACTGATGGCCGGTGCCGTGGTCACCAACCTGCTGATCGGCATCAACCCCGCCATACCAGCCGCGTTCCTGGTCATCGCGGCCGCGATCGCCTACAGCCGCCGCGCCCGGCTGCCCCGGCCCTTCACCATCACCCGTTGACATCTCTTCCGACTCCGCGAAAGGGAGCCCAGCCATGATCGACGAGATCTTCGACAGCGCTCTGTCCGCCACCAGCCCGCATCCGACCTTGAAGACCCTGGACGTTCTGGTCGGCACCTGGGACGTGGCCGGCCCCGGACACGACGGCACCGTCACCTACCAGTGGATGCCGGGCGGTCACTTCCTGGTCCAGCACGTGAACCTGACCCAAGACGGCCGCACCACCACCGGCGTCGAGTACATCGGGTACCACGCCGACAGCGGCACACTGAAGTCGCACTACTTCGGCAGCACCGGCGACCTCCTGGAGTACGTGTACGAGGTGAACGACAGGGAGCTGACCATCTGGTTCGGCGAGCCCGGACCGCCAGCGCGGTACCGCGCCACGTTCGACACGGAAGGCATCAGCGCCTCCGGAGCGTGGGCTTGGCCGGGCGGCGGCTACGAGTCCACGATGACCCGCGTCCGTTCCTGAACCGAGCAAGCCGCAGTGGCTCGACACCTGCTAGGTGTCGAGCCACTGCCGCTTCGGCCGTTCGTTGGCCGGGACACCGCCACCGCGATCGGCGCGGCGAGCCTGTCTCTGGCGGTGCCGCTGCCCCACGGCACGCGCTACCTCCGGCCCTCGACGAGAGTCACCACCCAGCCCCCGAATTGGCCGCCGCCCCGCCGGTGGGTGGACCGTCGGAAGGCACAGGTGGCTAGCGCCGGTCGATGGGCCCGTACCGGCAGGTCGGTCGATGTCGGTGAACACGTGACTCCATCGAAAGGGCACGGTCATGACGGCCTCAGGTGTGATCTTCAAACGGTGCGGCTGCCGCGACGACCAGCGGCGGCGATTGGAGCAGTCCTGCCCCCGACTGGGCGAACGGGGCCACGGCACCTGGTATTTCCGTCGCAGCAGGGTCGGTTGAGGTGGTACCCGGCCTGGTCTACCGCTACTGGCGTGACAACCTCGCTGCGGGAGAACGACTGGCTCCGCACGTGCGGCCGACGGAGCCATCGTAGGTCCGCACCTTGCCGGAGCCGCGGCTGCTATGACAGCGACACCCATCGCGGCGGAGAGCGCGCACGATCCGCGGCACGACCGATCAGCGGGCGCCGGCCGCGCCCCATCAGCGGCAGGTCCGGATGGCCCACCGGTGAGCGCAGTACCTCCGAGGTGCCTGTGCGGAGCCGATGGTCGCTGTCATAGCCTGCAGCAATGGCTGAGGGGCCGGCTCGGTTTGGTGGACGCAGCGATGTCGTCCTGGCGGTGGTCTTGGATTGTGCCGACCTGGATCGCTCGGGGACCTTCTGGTGCGAGGCGCTCGGATACGTGGCTGAGCCGCTCTCGCCAGGGCGCTACCGGCGGCTGCTACCCGCCGACGGGAACGGCGTTGAGCTGCTGTTGCAGCGAGTGCCCGAACCAAAGACGCACAAGAACAGGATGCACCTGGATCTACGCGTACCCGACCTTGAGACGGAGGTGGCCAGACTGGTGTCTCTGGGAGCGCGGTGCATCACGGACAGTCCCATCGAAGAAGACGGCTGGGCCTGGCACATCCTCGCCGACCGCGACGGCAACGAATTCTGTGTGCTACGACCACCCACGACACCTACCAACCACTGATCCGCACCACGCGCCGGGTTCCACCGCCAGCATTCGCCTCCACCCCGATCTGGGCCGCGCGCCGGACACCCGTTGCAAGCCTCTCCGCTTGCTTCCACGCGGAGATCCGGATAACAGCCGGTAAGGCTGACAGCTGCGCGCTGATCAGTATTAGGGGCGGGTACGGATGGAGCGCAGCAGAACGCCGTGCCCCGCACGTGACTGGCGTTGCGGCTGGAGCGGCTCGCATCCCTTCCTGCCGCACTACCGACGCCGTTCACCACCACGATGCCGACAACCGCGTGCACCTCTACGGCGGCACGATCGGCCCGACCGGAGGCAGACGTGATCACTTGAACCCGGTCAGCGGCATGGTTGCAAACCACAGCCCCAGATGTAACCTACAGGTGTCAATAAGACTGATGAAGGTTACTTCCAGAGGCGCAAAGGTTACTTGAAGCCATGGAGGTTACCCACGAAGGAGTTGCCATGGCATCAGCCTCGCTGACCCCTGTCCGCACCCGCCGGCTGTTCGATGTGGCGCTGTTCGTCTGGGGCGCCGCAGCCGCCGTGAACCTGACCGCCGCGGGCTCGAATGACGCCCGTCAGGCGGCCGGTTGGCTGGGCTGGCTTGAACTGGTCTACCTGTACTCGTTCCTGCTGGCCGTGCCGGCTCTCGCGGTGGCTGGGTGGGCAAAGGTTCGACTCAAGCGCCTCGGTGCAGTGGTAGAGGACGAGCGCACCGCCGATACCCACCTGCGGTCGATGGCGGCCGCACTGGTGGGTGTCCTCGCCCTGCAGCTGCCGTTCCTCTTCGAGGCGGACACGCCGTCGGTGGCCCAGGCCAAGTTCACTGTCGCGGCGGCGCTGGTGACGTACGGCGCGGCGCGGCTGTGGTTCAACCGGGAGGCGTGATGGTCGCCGCCCATCCGCTGCGCAACCGCATCAAGGTGGAACGCGCCCGCCACGACCTCACCCAGGAGCAGCTCGCCGACCTGGTCGGGGTCACCCGCAAGACCATCAACACTGTTGAAACCGGCAAGTTCATCCCGTCGACCGTGCTCGCACTCAAACTTGCCCGCGCCCTGCACACCCGGGTCGAGGAGCTGTTCTACCTGACAGACGAGGAGTGACCATGAATCTGCGCACCTGCGTCGCGGCGGCGACCGCCCTGAGCACCCTGGCGCTGAGCCCGGCCGCCGCCCACGCTGCGGTACACCCGGGTACCGGTCCGGCCGACCGCTCCGGTCCGGTGTGGGGCGACTGCCCGTCCGAGCTGAACCCGCACACCCGCCAGAAGTGCGCCGACATCCAGGTACCGCTGGATTACCGGCAACCGCGCGGCCCGCAGATCACGGTCAAGATGTCTCGTATCACAGCCGCGAATCCGGCCCGGCGGCTCGGCACCCTGGTCTTCCTGCCAGGCGGCCCAGGCAACGGCGGGCTGCACTGGCCGACCGACTACTACGGCGACGACCAGCCGCCCGAGCTACGCGACCGCTATGACCTGGTCGGGTTTGACGCCCGGGGCATCCGCTACAGCACCCCCATCACCTGCGGACTCGGGCAGCACGACCGGGGTCCCCGCTATCCGGCACCGGACGGGTCGATCGACGCGATGGTGGCCTACTCCCGCCGCACCGCCGAGGCGTGCATCCGCCACAGTGGCCCGGTCATCCGGCACGTGACCACCGCCAACACCGCCCGCGACCTGGACCGCATCCGGACCGCCCTCGGTGAACGGCGGATCTCGCTGTACGGACTGTCGTACGGCACCTACCTGGGTGCCGCGTACGCCGCCATGTTCTCTGACCGCACCGACCGGGTCGTGCTCGACAGCGCGATCGACCCGCGCCGGGCCTGGTACGACTTCTTGCGGCTAGGCGGACAGGGGCTGGCCGACCGGCTGCCCGACCTCACCGCCTGGATCGCCGCCCGGCACGACCTCTACGGGATGGGCCGGACACCGCAGGAGGTGCACCGGCGGTACCGGTCAATCACGGCCAGGCTCGACGCGCACCCGATCGATGACTTTGACGGTAACCGGTTGCGGCGGTACACCCTCGATGTGCTCAAGGAGCCGGCCGATCGCATGTTCCCGGCCATCGCCGACCTCTGGGCGACATTGGCGGCCTATCCAGCCGCACCGACGGCAGACACGTCAACTAGCCCTGAAAAGCACCGGATGGCGGTCGACGCGTCACCGGCCACGCCGGTCGACAACAACATCGCTGTCGAGTATGCCGTCACATGCGGCGACGCCGCATGGCCCCGCAACGTGCGGTTCTACCAGGCCGCGGTGCGCAAGGACCGTCAGCGTTTCCCGGACGACGCGGGCCGCTCAGCGAACATCACTCCGTGCGCGTTCTGGCCGGCACCGTTGCAGAATCCGGTGCACGTCCACGACCGCGGCCCGCGCAACGTCCTCGTGGTGCAGAACCGCCGCGACCCCGCCACGCCATGGGCCAGCGGCCTCGGGATGCGCCGAGCGTTTGGCAAGCGGGCCGCCCTGATCACCGCCGACTTCGGCGGACACGGCGCGATCGGATACCAGGAATGCGCCACGATGGTCGCACTCAACTATCTGGTCATCGATACCCGGCAGCTACCACACGATCAGACCTGCCCGGCCTGATACTGCAACCGCCTACTGCCGTTGCAGAATTGAGCACTGTATGGGTCCGCAGGAGGCGGCCCTCGCGGACGATGACGCGGATGTGAAGCAACATCCGCTCGTCGGCCATGAGCGTGCGCGGTCAATCGCCGCTATGAGCTGCCGGCAATGCGGACGACGTTTGCGGGCAGGCGGCTGGCCGACGCGGTGCCGCGCCGGCTGGCTGGCCCGGGAGCGTCGGCCCCGACCGGTCCTTACGGTCGGCCGCGCCGTGTCGCGTACCGCACGTCACCGCATGCGGGGGCCTCGATCAGCAACCGGCTCGCCGTGACGCGGGTCGGCTCCGGCTGCCCGTGCCACAGTTCAAGCATTCTCGATCGGATGCCTCGTCCTCACCACACCACCAGATCAGCCGCGCCGCAATCAGATGCGCGGACACATGATCGTCACCATCAACCACCCGCCCCAGCCGGCCGTGCCACCCCACCCACGCCACGGCACCGACCCAGCTCAGCACCGACCGCGACACCCCGCAGCAACCCTCACCACTAAGATCCACACGACCGACTACAGTGGACACTCGTCCACGATCGGCCGACGGACACCTCAGCCATGATCCAGACGGGGCGGCACGCACACGCACCGGCCTACACCCACGCGCACGGACCACCCCTCAGACGGCACACAGACATCGGAGCACCAAGCTCCCATATGATGGAAGATCACGGCACATGCCGGGAAAGAGTCAAGGCCGCAACCGGCATTTTAGCTGGTCACGGCCTTGATCGTGCGGCGCGCCCGAAGGGACTCGAACCCCTAACCTTCTGATCCGTAGTCAGATGCTCTATCCGTTGAGCTACGGGCGCTGGTGCTCGGCCAGTCTACACACCCGGCCTTCGCGCGGAGACTCCGGGATTCGAACCCGGGAGGGGCTTTAAGACCCCAACCGCATTAGCAGTGCGGCGCCATAGACCAGACTAGGCGAAGTCTCCCAGGTGGCCCGCAGACCACCGCGCCCGAGGATACAGGCCGCGCCCGGCCGGGAGCAAAGCGACTACCGGAACGAGCCGCAGCCAGGGTCCGGGACGTCTCCCGCTGTGCGTTGCTGTGATCAGGACTACGCTCCATCGACATGCAGGAGCAGCCGCCCAGCGAGCAGAACCGCCGTGAGCCTGCTGAGGGAGCCCGTCGACGCTCCCCGGAGGCGACCTTCACGCCGCCTCCAGCGCCGACACCGCCACCTTCCGAGGAGCAGGAGGACGCCGCCGGGGCCCGCCCTCGGCGAGCGAAGGCGGCGCCGAGCGTGCTCTTCCAGCCGCCACCGGTGCCAGAGCAACCGCTGCCGCGCCCGTCCGGGCCGGCCGTGTCCGGGCCTCCGGCCACACCGGTGCCGCCCTTCAGCACCGGAACTGAGGTCGCTGGCCGAAGCGAGCACACCACGTCGCCGGCAGCCGGGAAGATCGAAGGCGCGACACCGGTGCCTGCGGCGCGCCGTCATGGTCACACCGGGAAGTTGGCGGCAGCGGCGGACGCCGCTGGTTCGGACGCCACTCCGGCCGCCGCCCGAACCCCCCGCAGGAAGGCGGCTGCGAGCAGGACGGTGCCGGCGGTGACCGGACCTGCCGACGCCCGGGCCGGAGCTGCCGGTTCCGGTGCCGACGTCCCGACGACCGACTCCGGCGTCGTCGACACCCCCGAGGTTGACCCGGGAAGTACCGGCAGCGCGACGATCGCCCGGACAGACGGCGTCCGACCCGCCGAAACCGGGACGACGGAGGCCGATACGGACGCCGCGCAGGTGGACGGCGGGACGGCCGACAGCGCAGCGGCCGGCGACGGGACGGCCCCGGCACGGAAGGCGGCCAAGGCGACGTCAGCGCGGAGAAGGGTTCGGGCGAGCGACGAGCAGGCACCCGAGCCGGCCAGCGTCGAGAAGGCGAAGAAGGCCAGGCGGCGAGCGGTGTCCGACGCGGCTACCGCCCCGGACGCGGCTGCTCCGGCGGAGACCGCTACCGGGCAGGCGGCGACCGCTACCGGGACGGCACCTGCCAAGGCGACCCGGAAGGCCACGAAAAAGGCTGCCCGCAAGACGACCACCAGCCACATAACCACTGGCGACGCAGCCACGAGCGGCATCACCACGAGCGACGCGGTCACCAGCGACACGACCACGAGCACGGCGGCCGGGAACGTGGTGGCGGTGAGCGGAGCCACCAGTGGAGCGGCCACGAGCGCGGCGGGCGAATCTGAGTCCGGGGCGTCGGACAGTGCCGACGTGGTGCCGGGGGCCGGGGGCGTACCGCTCGACGTCGGCACCGGACGCGACATCTCGGGGCGTACGCCGGAATTGGAATTGCGGCTCGTCGCGCGGGTGCTCGACCACCCGGGCTTCGCTCCGGAGCTGCTGGCCCTGACCGCTGTGGAGGTCCTCGGGCCCGGTGCGGCCCGGTGGGTCCGGCGGCTGCGGGAGTTGTACCCGGGAGCGGATGCGGACGGGCTGGCCCGGCTGGCCACGCGGCGCTTCGTCCGGCAGGCCGGGGTCGGTGGGGCAGGCGCCGCGATGACCGGGGTCTTCGCGCCGGTGGTCGAGCTGGCGGCGGTGCTCTGGTCGCAGGCGAACCTGGTGCTGCACCTGGCGGCGGCGTACGGCCATGATCCGGCACATCCGGATCGGGCGGCAGAGTTGCTGACGTTGACCCAGGTGCACCCGGACGTCGCTAGCGCCGGATCGGCGGTGGCGGCGGCGCGGGCGGCTCAGGGGCCGGCAGAGGAGCCCGGGCTGCGGGCGATGGAGGCGGCCTGGCGACTGGCGGCCCCGCTCGCCGCGCAGGCGGGTGGCTGGCTGGCCCTGCGGCTGGCGTCCCGGCTGCTGCCGGGAATGGCGGCGTTGACCGCGGCGGCCGGCAATTCGGCGGGCGCCGAGCGCCTGGCTGCCCGGGCCACCGCCCGCTACCGCCCCCAGCGGCTGTCCCGAGCCGGTTGACCAAGAGGTTCGCGTCACGACACGCCCACGGGGGCAGACGCGAACTTCTTGATCACCCCGGACGGGCGACGGGCGGGTGAGGGGTCAGAGCCAGGTGAACCAGTCGCGGGGGAGCAGGGCGTAGCCGAGGAAGGCGACGATGTCGAGCAGGGCGTGTGCCACGATCAGCGGCATCACCCGGCGGGTACGCAGGTAGAAGAGGCTGAACACCACCCCCATCACCGCGTTGCCGATGAACGCGCCGAACCCCTGGTAGAGGTGGTACGAGGCACGTAGCAGCGCGCTCGTGGCGATGATCGCGCCGACCCGCCACTGGAGCTGACGTAGTCGGGTCATCAGGTAGCCGACCACGATCACCTCCTCCAGGATGCTGTTCTGGAACGCGGCGAGGATCAGCACCGGAACCGTCCACCACAGGTCGGGCAGCGCGGCCGGCACCAGGGTGGCGTTGATACCGAGCTGGGCCGCCGCCCAGAACAGCGCCAGGCCGGGAAGTCCGATGAGCGCCGCCAGTCCGGCGCCCCGGGCCAGGTCGGACCCGGGTCGGCCGACATCAAGGCCGAGGGTCCGCACCGGGTCGCCGGGGTTCCGCGCCAGCAGGTGTACGGCGAGCAGCACCGGCAGCAGCGCGAAGACGATGCCGAGCAGCTGGTACGTCAGGTCCAGGTAGGGACGGGCCGACGCGGAGGTGTTCAGCGCTGCGGTCTGCCGTGACAGGCCGCCCTCCGCCGTCAACTTCGCGATGATCGACACGACGGCGTAGACGGCCGACTGGCCGAGGGAGAGGCCGAGTACCAGCATCGTCTCGGTGCCGAGCGTCCGGCGGGACACCGGGCGGGTGAGCTCAACGGTCACCGGACCACTCTGCCCGACCGGACGCCCTCTGGTGGCATCCGCCCTGCGGCGAGCAGCCCTCACGATGCGATCGCACATTCTGTGCGACCTTCATGCACGCTCCGTGGAGATTCTGTCTGGGCCCGATCCGCCGTCAGAAGAAGGAGCGCCCCCGGTGGACAACTTCGCGCGGCTGCTGAAGGAGAGCTGGACCCTGGTCGAGGAGGACCGGGTCCGGCTGAGCGGTCACTTCTACGCCCGGCTCTTCCTCCTCGACCCCGAGCTGCGCAAGCTCTTCCCGGTGCAGATGACCGGCCAGGGTGACCGGCTGCTCGAAGCGATAATCGCGGCGATCCACACGGTGGACGACCCGGAGGGCTTCGACGAGTTCCTCCGTGCGCTCGGCCGGGACCACCGCAAGTACCACGTCGAGGCGGCCCACTACGACACGATGGGCGTGGCGCTGCTGGACGCGTTGCGCAGCATCGCCGGCGACGGGTGGAACCTGGAGTACGACCAGGCGTGGCGGGACGCGTACGCGGCAATCGCCGAGAAGATGCTCGGCGGGGCGGCGGCGGACGACGACCCGCCGTTCTGGCACGCCGAGGTGCTGACCCACAAGCGGTACGGCCCCGACACGGCAGTCCTCACCTGTCAGGCGTTGCAGCATCCGCTGACCTGGCAGGCGGGTCAGTACGTGAGCGTGGAGGTGCCGCGCCATCACCCCCGGGTGTGGCGGACGTACTCGATCGCCAACGCGCCGAACGAGGACAACGTGCTGGAGTTCCACGTCCGTACGCCGGCCGACGCCGCCGGTTGGGTCTCCGGCGCGTTGGTCCGCCGGACCGGGCCGGGCGACCTGCTGCGGGTGGCCGCGCCGATGGGTTCGATGACCGTCGACCGCTCGTCCGAGCGGGACATTCTCTGCGTCGCCGGTGGCGTCGGGCTGGCCCCGATCAAGGCGCTCGTCGAGGAGTTGGCCGGTTACAACCGGGCCCGCTGGGTGCACGTCTTCTACGGTGCCCGGACCGAGGCGGACCTGTACGGTCTGGACCGGCTGCGGGAGCTGGTCGCCGCCCATCCGTGGCTTTCGGTGACGCCGGCATGCAGCGACGATCCGGACTTCGACGGCGAGCAGGGCGACATCTCCGACGTGGTGGCCCGGTACGGGCCGTGGACGACGCACGACTGCTTCGTCTCCGGGTCGGCACCGATGGTGCGTTCCACCCTCCGGGTGCTCGCCGCGGACAACGTACCGCCCCAGCGGACCCGCTACGACACGTTCGGCAACCTGTAGAACTTTCCTCCCCCCGAACCGGGGCGCGTGCCCCTGCCCCCTGGGGCACGCGCCCCGGTCCCCCGATCGGGCGGACCGCCACCGCCCCGCGCCACCTCGCCCGTCCGGCCGTCGTTCCCACCCGGACGGGCGGGGTCGCGCCCGGTCGGTGGCGCCTCACCATCGGGGTCAGTAGCGCCAGGGGTGGCCGGACTCGCGGTACTCCTCGATCGGCACCAGCGGCACGCCTGGTGCCATCCGGTCGACGTAGAGCCGGCCGTCCAGGTGGTCGATCTCGTGCGCGACCAGCCTGGCCATGCCGAACTCGAAGGACGTGATGATCCGTCCGCCGTCGAACTGCGCGTGTTCCACGTCGAGTCGCAGCGGTCGCGGAACCAGTCCGCGATGATCGAAGAAGGAGAGGCACCCCTCGTACTGTTCGTCGGTGTGGGGTGCCGCGTCGACCACCCGGGGATTGAGCAGCACGACCGGCTCGGCTGTGCGGTCCGGCGGGCGGACCACCGCCACGGCCCGGTCAAGGTCGAGCTGTGGGGCGGCGATGCCCACCCCCTTGGTGAAGGGGTGCAGTTCGTCCAACCGGGCCAGCGCGGCGAGCAGCCGGTCGACGATCTCCCGGGCTACCGGTTCCTCGCGCGGCAGGTCGAACGGGCGGGCCGGCTGCCGCAGCAGGTCGGCACCGCGCTGAACGATGCCGAGCCCGCGCATCCGGTCGGAGGGTCGGACGCGCCCGCCGTCCACGTCAGGTTCCGGTTGCGCCCGGAACCGCCACTGCAACCGGTACCTGGCGTTCAGCGGAGGCTCGTCGGTCGCCCAGTCGAAGATCGCCCGGTCGCCCTCGTCGCTGCGGGTCACCGCCGTCCGCAGCGGGCCCTCCTCCGCCGAGAGCGAGGTTTCCGCGCCCCAGACCTGCGGGTCCAGCGCCGCCGGCAGATCCAGGCGTACGGCGAGGTGCCGGGTCGGTACGCGGACCGCGCGCTGGAACCACGGCCCCCACTTGTCCTGACCCACGGTGTACCCGTACTCGATCGTGGCACGGCGACCGGGGTAGAGCGGGAAGCGTCGTTCGCCGTTCTCGAAGAGCAGCCAGATCTCCTTGAACGCGTCCCGGTCGTGCTTCGCTCGCCAGTGCATGGTCTCCCGCTCGCCGGACTCCTCGCGGCAGGCGACAAGTTGCAGCTCGGCGAAGCTGAGCGGGTGTTCCCGGTGGTGCCGGTTGGAGCGGCCCGGGTCGCTGGGGTAGCGGTCCACGGCGACGCGGATCAGGTAACGGGTGACCGGCTCGACACCGGCGTTGTACAGCTCGCGGCGAATGACGCAGCGGTAGGCGTCGTCGCTGTGGGTGAGGGTGGCCGTCTCGCGTTCGACGATCAGGCCGGTGCCGGGGGGCATCCACTGGCCGGGCAGGCCGGATTCCCGGTGGGTACGGTCGCCGCGGGCGTGGCGAAGGTCGTCGTACTCCCGGAAGCGCTGCCAGATCGCGCCGCTGGCCTCCAGGACGGCCTCGGCGCGGCGGGCGAAGTCCTCGGTCGGTCGGTGGCGGCGTCCCTCGACGTGACTGACGTACGAGGGGTCGAATCCCATCAGGGTGGCTAGCTGTTTCTTGGACAGCCCCCGCTCCGTCCGATGCCGTGCGAGTTCGGCGGCGAAGGAGTCGGCAGCCCGATCGAGCGGTGAGGTCGTCATCAGCTTCCTCGTGGCCGGGAGTACCAAGTTTCACGTTGAGTCGCCGGCCGCACACACATCTGGCACCTAGTCGACAAGAACCTTGACTGATGAGCGGTTCCTACCGATACTGCGCGGAGTCCTCCAGCCAACACGGTGCGTGTTCTTCATCCGACACGTGACCTGCGCCGCTCCATTCACCCCACCGTCGGGTTCCCCTGCGCCCGAAAGTGTGGTTAGGCTAGCCTTAGTACGACGATGAACGCTTCGGATCGGGTGGGCTGGATGACGCGGGGGTGGATCAGGTGACAGCGGTGCTGCCCCTCCAGGACCCGGCCACCGCGCCCCTGGCCCCGGTCACCGCGACCCTGCGGGCCATGTTCGGCACCGACGACCTTCCCGGGCTGGCCCCGGGCCTGCTCGTCGTCGACGAGGCCGGGTGGGTTCCGGCGACCACGCTCACCGGCGCACGCCTGCCGGAGCTGCTCGACTCGGCCGTCCGACTCTGGGGTGGCACCCCGCACGCCTCCGCCGCGCTCGCCTGGAAGGCGTACAGCTACTGGGCGGCGCTGCCGGTGGTGCTCGGCTGGGCCGCCGCCCGGCGGGTGCCCCTGCTGGACCACACCTCGGCGCTCATCCACTTCGCCGACCAGCGTGCTCTGGTCACCGTGGGGCTGCGCGAGTCGATCCCGGTAGCGGTGCTGCCCAGCGATCCGCTGGCCCTCTCCGGGCTGCCTCAGGTCCAGGTGGTGGCCGACGAGCAGGAGCTGCTCGCCACGCTGCGCGCCTCGTTGCTTGACGCCCACCTGTCGCCACTGATCGCCGCGATCCAGGGCGAGGTGCGCATCGGCGCCCGTACCCTGCTCGGTTCGGTGGCCTCCGGCGTCGCCCACGCGCTGCTGCGCGCCGCCGACGGATTGCCCGGTTCCACGGTCGAGGCGATCGACACGCTGCTCGACGCACTCAACCTGGCCGACCTGGTGGAGTTGGTACCGGGGCCGAACGGTGAGCCGACCGTGCAGCGCCGCACCTGCTGCCTGGCCTTCACCCTGCCCCAACCTAAGGTCTGCCAGGGCTGCTGCATCCGCAGCTGAACCGCCCCGCCGCTCAACCGGTCAGCGGGCGCACGTCCCAGATCCAGACGCCGCCGACGTACCCGGGTTCGATGCCGGTCAGCTCCGTCATTCCGGTTCGCAGCGCGTCGGCGTGCTCGTGTGGGCCGAGGATCACCACGCCGGCCCGCCAGTACCGCAGGTCCTGCACCGCCTCCCGGCGGGCCTGCTCGGTGACCGGCGGCACCTCGCCGGTGCGTCGAATGGTGCCGAAGAAGCTGCTGGTGGGCCGCGGTGGTGCGGAGAACAGGGCGACCCGGTCCCGGCCCGGTCGGGTGTCCGGGCCGAGGAAGTAGCCACGGGCGATCGGCATCTCCTGCCGGGTGTGGGCGGACCAGCGCAGTGGTTCGGCGTACTCGGTGTCGGGCAGCGGCAGGGTCACCACGCTGCGCCCGCCGGCCAGGTAGGGGCGCCAGGCGCCGGAGGTGACGAACTCGGGTGTCGGTTCGAGCCGTTTCGTCGGCAGCGGTGTGGGCAGTACCGGCACCAGCGCCATGGCCAGCCCGGTCACCGTGGCGAAGCGGATCTGCGACCGCCGCTCCGGGTAGCGGGACGCCAGGTCGCGGACCGCCGCCGCGCCGTACGCCAGGAGCAGCCCGATGATCGGCGTGATGGCCAACGCCCAGCGGGTCGGCACCACCGAGTGCAGGACCGGCAGGTCCTCCAGCAGCGCCCATGGCCCGGGGATGCCGGTCCCGCGCCGGTCGAAGCGGATCTCCCGGCCCAGCGAGAGCACCGCGAAGAGCAGACCGAGCACGGCCAGGCCGATCACCACGGCGTTGCGTCGCAGCCACCACACGAGTGCCGCCACGAGGATCACCAGCGGCCAACCGAAGAAGGCGTTCTCCTCGGTCGGGTTCTTGGCCAGCCCGGTGGCGCTGCGGGCGTCACCGGCCACCGACTCGCGGGAGTAGGCGAAGAAGGAGGCCAGATCCGTGGAGTAGCCCCGGATCAGCCAGGGCAGCCCGTGGTAGGCGCCGGGGCCGAAGAACTGCACGTAGAGCGGGTAGGCCAGCAGCACGACGGAGACCACGGCGGCCACCCCGAGCCCGCTGACGAACGGCCGGATCCGGGCCCGCAGCTCGGGCCGACCGGACGCCATCGCGACGATCACCACGCCGAGGCCGATCGCGGTCATCAGCAGGATCTCCAGGTTCAGAAACGCCTGCCAGACGATCACGAGGGCGAGCAACAGGCCGTTGCGCAGCCAACGCCCGGGTTCGGCGAGCCGCAGGGTACGCCAGATGATCAACGGCACCACGTACTGCGACACGATGTTCGGATGGGCGTTGGCGTGGGAGACCATGGCTGGCGCGTACGCGCAGAACGTGGCGCCCAGCCAGGCCGGGCCACGTGCGCCGGGTAGCACCGCCCGGGAGAGCAGGAAGTACCAGGCGGTGGCGGTGGCGATCATGCCAAGGGTGAGGAAGAGCAGGAACGCGGCCCGGGTGCCGAACAGCAGGGTTATCGGTGTCATCGGCAATGAGACGGACAGAACCGACGTGTTCGCCATCAGATTGACCGATTCCGGCACATTCATCCGGTCCGACGAGAACGGATAGGCGAATTCGGTGACGACCCGGGCGCCGTGCGCCATCATCCATTCGAACTGGGCCATATCGGTTGGATTGTCGCGAATGCCGTCATGCGGATTCAGCCACATTCGCCCGGTGACCCAGAAGCCGAGTGCGGCGAAGCTCGCCACGGCCACGACGTCATTTCGCCACCGCGAGCCGGTTCCACCACGCCCGCGCACCGTCCGGCCCGCAGCCTTTCCCGCCTCGGACTGCGCGCCAGGTCCGTCCGAATCGGGAGTAGTCATAACAATTCAGAGCGTAGTCGGGCTAAGCGGCCAGCGTGCAGGGTTCAAGGCACTCGCGTAGTATCGGCAGGGTTCGCTGGCCACACCGATCGTGCACCTACCCCCGACCGTTAATCGGCCATCGCGGGCCCCGATATCCCCGCCGTCCGGGCGGATGGTTCACTCAGTCGGTCCCGGCACGGGTCGAGTCGCATCGTGAGGAATCGACGCATGGCAGAAATCACTGGGGATCAGCGCGTGCAGTCCGAGGTCCTGGAGGGCCTCGCCACGGCGGTCAACCACCGGCGCTGGTTCGTTGAGCTGGCCGTGCCCTACCTGGGTGACAACCCCATCGAGATCGGTAGCGGCCTCGGCGACTACGCCCTGGAGTGGAGCGAGAACTTCCCCCGGTTCACCGCCACCGAGGCGGATCCGGACCGCCTGGTCGCGCTCAAGGAGCGCCTCGCTGACCGGCCCTCCATCGAGGTGCGCCAGATGCTGCTGCCCAACTCGGAGCAGGGCGACTACAGCGCCGCGGTCTCGTACAACGTGCTTGAGCACATCGAGGACCACGTCGGAGCGCTGCGCAGCATGGGCCAGCTGGTCCGGCCCGGCGGCGCCGTGGTCATCATCGTGCCGGCGTTCCAGTTCGCGATGAGCCCGGCGGACATCGCCACCGGCCACGTGCGGCGTTACACGAAGAAGACCCTGGCCGACGCGATGACCGAGGCGGGCCTGCGGGTGGAGAAGATCCACTACGCGAACGCGCTCGGCCTGATCGGCTACTTCATGGCCACCAAGGTCTTCCGCCTGATGCCCAAGGAAGGCCCGATGGTCAAGGTCTACGACACCCTGGTCCTCCCCGCCACCAAGGCCGCCGAGCAGTTGGTCCGACCCCCCTTCGGCCAGTCCGTCTTCGCCGTAGCCCGCACCCCCGCCTAACCCACCCTGGCCCTCACCGCTGCCCCGTTGATCATGAGGTTGGCGGCACTCTTGGAGATCGAGTCCGCCGCCAACCTCATGATCAACCGAGGATGGCGGCGGGTCAGCCGGCGATCTGGTAGGTGGGACGGGTGGTGGCTCGGGCCAGGGTGTGGAAGGCGAGATTGAAGCCGACGTAGGCGGGAGTCGCCTCGGGCGTGACGTCGAGACGCTCGACGTCGAGGGCGTGCACCGCGAAGACGTACCGGTGCGGACGGTCACCGGCCGGCGGCGCGGCACCGCCGAAACCGTGCTCTCCGTAGTCGTTGCGCACGGTGAACCCGCCCTTCAGCTCCTCTTCGCTCGCGCCGCGCGGCAGCTCTGTCACGTCGGCGGGCAGGTTGACAAGCACCCAGTGCCAGAAACCACTGCCGGTCGGTGCGTCCGGGTCGAAACAGGTGACCACGAAGCTCTTGGTCTCCGCCGGGAAGCCCGACCAGGCCAGGTGCGGCGAGACGTTGTCACCACCGGTGCTGCCGTGCGCGTGGGCCGCATCCATCGGCTCACCGTTCTGTACATCGTCACTGGTCAGCGTGAAGGAGGCGACGGTCGGCAGCAGCTCGTACGGGTCCGGGGCGATGGGACGTTCCAGGGTCATCGACACAGGTCCTTCCGGTGGAAGCGGTGTTGTGCGCCCCTTTTCTTACCCTGTGACGCGCTGACATTCGACAGAACCGGCCCGAAGTCCGCCGTAACCGAGCGACCCTCACGGCGGTTGTCACCCTGCAACAGCTAGCGAAGGAGTCTCTTGGCCGGAGTCTGGCGTGACTTCATCACCGCCGTCATCGATGCCGTACGTCGACGTGACGAGGCGGCCCTCAGCGACGAACGCCGCCGGGCAGTGGACCGGCTCGCCGACGAGAAGATCCGCGAGGAGAAGGAGAAGCGCCCGCCGGAGAGCACCTGAGGCGGACGATCGGGTCTACGGGTGTGTGTCCGTGGGCGCGATGATCTCGTCGAGACGGTCCAGGGCGGCCAGCAGGTCGTCGACCTTGGCCCGGGTGATGCTGTCCGGTCGGTAGAGGCGCTGGCCCGACGGGCTGCGCCGGGCGATCAGCAGCCCCTGCTCCTCGTAGTAGCGCACGGCGCGTACCGAGACGCCGGCGCCCCGCGCCACCTCACCGATCCGGATCAACCGCTCGGTGGCGGTATCCGTGGTGGTCATGGTGATCCCTCTCACTCCGGCCCTGACAACCAAACGCGGCGCTCGACGGTGTCGAAACCGGCTCCGCCGAAGTCCTCGCCGACAAGTGGAGCCGGGACATCAAGTCCCGGCTACCGCTAGGCCGGAGGAGTTCAACGCCGCGATGGACCGTGCTCTGGCGGCGCTGACGGCGACCTGAGCCGGTCTCGACAAGCACCAGATCCACCGCTGGGATCGAGCGGAGGGTGTGGGATTCGAACCCACGAAGACATCGCTGCCTTACCGGTTTTCAAGACCAGCGCCATCGGCCACTAGGCGAACCCTCCTGGGCCACGCACCGCGCGGCCGTGCCTAGTCTGCCACGGCGGGTACATCGCTGAGCGGCCGAGCTACCCGGTGCGCCGTGACCACTGACGCTGCGTGCTGGACCGGGGTGCGGACGTGGAGCCGGCCCGGGATCGGGTAAGACTGGGCCATGCGAGCGATCACCATTGTCGAGCCGGGCGGACCTGAGGTGCTGACCTGGAGTGAGGTGCCGGACCCGCAGCCGGGTCCGGGTGAGGTGGTCGTGGACGTACGGGCCACCGCGGTCAATCGGGCCGACCTGTTGCAGCGGCAGGGGCACTACCCGCCGCCGCCGGGCGCGCCCGCGTACCCCGGGTTGGAATGTTCGGGGGTGGTCAGCGCGACAGGTGCCGAGGTGGCCGGCGTGCGGGTGGGTGACCAGGTCTGCGCGTTGCTGGCCGGCGGTGGGTACGCCGAACGGGTGGCCGTCCCCGCCGGGCAGCTGTTGCCGGTGCCGGCCGGCGTCGATCTGGTCGACGCCGCCGCGTTGCCGGAGGTGGCGTGCACGGTCTGGTCGAACGTGGTGCGGGTGGCCCGCCTGGCGGCGGGAGAGACGCTGCTGGTGCACGGCGGTGGCAGCGGGATCGGCACGTTCGCGATCCAGCTCGGGGCGGCGCTCGGCGCGACAGTGGTGGCGACCGCTCGGGGCAGCAAGCACGACCGGCTGCGGGAGCTGGGTGCCGACCTGCTTGTCGACTACCGGGAGCAGGACTTCGTCGAGGAGGTCCGCCGGGTCACCGACGGCCGGGGCGCGGATGTGGTGCTGGACATCATGGGCGCGTCCTACCTGGGTCGTAACGTCGCCGCCCTGGCCGCCGACGGACGGCTGGTGGTGATCGGCATGCAGGGCGGCCGTAAGGGTGAGTTGGATCTGGGTGCGCTGCTGGCCAAGCGCGGCACGGTCGCGGCCACCGCGTTGCGCTCCCGGCCGCTGGAGCAGAAGGCCGCGATCGTGCGCGGGGTACGCGAGCAGGTCTGGCCGCTTGTCGAGGCGGGGCGGGTACGTCCGGTGATCGACAAGCGGCTGCCGATCACCGCTGCGGCGCAGGCGCACCGGCTCGTCGAGTCGAACGAGCACGTCGGCAAGGTGCTGCTCACCGTCGGCTGAGCGTGCCGTGCCCGCCACCGGCAGCCGGGCAGCCGGGCAGCCGGGCAGCCGGGCAGCCGGGCAGCCGGGCAGCCGGGCAGGCTAGCCGGGGAGCACCAGGCGGGCTCCGGGGCCCTCGCCGGCCAGGTTGTCCTCCGGGTTGTAGAGGGTGCAGCGGCGCAGCGAGAGGCAACCGCAGCCGATGCAGGCGTCCAGGTCGTCGCGGAGCCGGCTCATCAGCCGGATCTTCTCGTCCAGCCGGGCCCGCCAGGCGGTGGAGAGCTCGGCCCAGTCCTCGGCGGTGGGGGTGCGGGCGGCGGGCAGTGAGTCGAGCGCGGCCCGGATCTCCTCAAGCGAGATGCCTACCTGTTGGGCGATCCGGATGAACGCCACCCGGCGCAGCTCACCACGGTGGTAGCGGCGCTGGTTGCCGCTGGTGCGCTCGGCCCGGATGAGCCCCAGCCGCTCGTAGTAACGCAGGGCTGACTGCGCCACCCCACTGCGGGCGGAGAGTTGGCCGATCGTCAGAGCTTCCTGCATCACGTCGCCCTTGAGTTGAACCTCGCTTCAACTTGCAGGCTATCCGTATGACCACACTCGCCACCACGACCCGCGTCGCCGACGCCGCCGCACCGCTCGACGGGCGCCAGCCGATCGCCCCGCTGCTGGAGCGGGTACGCGCCGGCCGGCAGTTCAGTCCGAACGTCCTGTCGACAGTCGACGTGCTCCAGGTGCTCTACGACCGGGTGCTACGGATCACCCCCGCGACCGTCGACGACCCGGACCGCGACCGGTTTCTGCTCTCCAAGGGGCACGCGGTGGCCGGCTACTACGCGCTGCTCGCCGCGAAGGGCTTCATCCCGCCCGACTGGCTGGACGACCAGGGCGGGCCGGCGAACCGGCTCGGTGATCATCCGGACCGCACCCTGATCCCCGGCGTGGAGATCGGCTCGGGCTCGCTCGGGCACGGCCTGGGTCTGGGTGTCGGCACCGCGCTCGGGTTGCGGGCCCAGGGCCTGCTCGACCCCCGGGTGTACGTGCTGCTCGGCGACGCCGAACTGGACGAGGGCTCGAACCATGAGGCGATCGCGTACGCCGGAGCGGTAGGTCTGGCCAACCTGACCGCGATCGTGGTGGACAACTTCTCCGCCACCCACGGCTGGCCGGGTGGCCTGGCCACCCGGTTCACCGCCAACGGGTGGACCGCCGCGACAGTCGACGGGCGGGACCACGACGCCCTGCACACGGCGCTTACCGGGCACCACGGGCACCGGCCGCACCTCGTGGTCGCGGTCATCGAGGAGGGGAAGTGACCATGCGGGACAGGTTCGTGGAGACCACCACCGCGCTGCTGGCCGAGGACCCACGTACCGCACTGGTACTCGCCGACATCTCCGCCGCCGCGTTCGCCCCGGCGGCCCGACGCCACCCGGACCGGGTGCTCAACGTCGGTATCCGGGAGCAGTTGATGCTGGGCGTGGCCGGCGGGCTGGCGTTGACCGGGCTGCGGCCGATCGTGCACAGCTATGCGCCGTTCCTGGTCGAGCGGGCGTACGAGCAGATCAAGCTGGACCTCGACCACCAGGACGCGAGTGCGGTCCTGGTGAGCGTGGGTGCTTCCTACGACCGGGCGGCGGCGGGCCGCACCCATCTCAGCCCGGCCGATGTCTCGATCATCGACACGCTGCACGGGTGGACGGTGCACGCTCCGGGTCACCCCGACGAGGTACCGGCGTTGCTGCGTGCGGCGGTCGCCGCCGAGGAGTCCGCGTACCTGCGGCTGTCGACGCTGCGCAACGCGCGACCGTACGGCGGCGACGGCGCGCTCGTGGTGGTGCGGGACGCGGGACCGGGCGCGGCGCTGCTGGTCGCGGTCGGACCCACGTTGGACGCGGCCCTCGCCGCGACCTCGGACCTGCCGGTCACCGTCGCGTACACCCACCGGCCCCGCCCGTTCGACGTCGCCGGCCTGCGGGCGCTCGTCGACACCGAGGTGATCCTGGTCGAGCCGTATCTGGTCGGCACCTCGACCCGGGTGGTCTCGGCGGCGTTGACCGACCGGCCGCACCGGCTGTTGGCCCTCGGAGTGGCGCGGGAGGAGTTGCGGCGCTACGGCTCGGCCGAGGACCACACCCGTTGGCACGGGTTGGACGCGAGCGGTCTGCGCCGCTCGATCACCGGCTTCCTGTCACCGGCGCTGGTCTGAACGCTGTCCCGGTTCACGGCATGTCGCGGTCTCAGGCCGCCGTGCGCCCCGACATGCCGCAACCGGCGCGGGGCCGCAGGGCGCTGACGCGCAACCGGCGCGGGCGTTCGCGCATGGCGGGCGCCGGGCGGTCAGCGGGGCGCTGCGTCGCGGTTGCGGCGGGTGCGTTCGCGGCCGAGGATCCAGAGCGCCTCGACGCCGTCCCGCCAGGTGATCTTCTTGCCTTCCTCGCGGCCCCGGGCCCGGTAGCTGATCGGCACCTCGTACGGCCGGATGCGGCGACGCAGCAGCTTGCCGGTCACCTCGGCCTCCATGCCGAAGCCACGGGACCGGACGTCCAACGAGCGGTAGAGCGCGACAGGCATCAGCTTGAAGCAGGTCTCCAGGTCTCCGATGTAGGAGTTGAACAGCACGTTCGCCGCCATGGTGACGCCCTTGTTGCCCATCACGTACCAGAAGCTGTAGGCGCTGTGGCTGCCGAAGGTGCGGTTGCCGTAGACCACTGTCGCCCGACCGTCCAGCACCGGGGCCAGCAGCTTGGGGATGTCCTGTGGGTCGTACTCCAGGTCGGCGTCGAGGATGACCATGTACTCGCCGTCGGCGTTTGCCACCGCCGTCCGGATGGCCGCGCCCTTGCCGGCGTTGCGCTGGTGCGTGATGACCCGCAGGCGGGCGTCGTCGGCGCGGCCGAGGACCTCCCCGGTGCCGTCGCGGCTGCCGTCGTCGACCACCACGAGTTCGATCTCGCACGGGTACTCGACCGCCAGCGCCTGCTTGAGGGCATCCGCGATGCGTTCTTCCTCGTTGTAGACCGGCATGAGGATCGACAGCTTCACGGGAATCTCCACGAGGGCGGACAATGTGTCGGCCATAGCCTAGCCCGGCAGCTCAGCCAGGTGGTGACGACCACCGACGGTGATCCATCGTCGGCCATCCAGGCTGATGGTGTTTACTTCCGGCCATGTCGGTCGCCGGCTTCCCGTTCGTCCTGGTTCCCGTCGCCGCGCTCGCTCTGCTCAGCGTGGCGTTACGACCACGCATGGTGGACGCCGTGGCGCCACGGCGACTCGCGCTGGTCCGGGCGACAGTGGCCGCCGGTGCCTTCGCGGTGACGACAGTCGAGGTGCTGGGCGCGCTGCGGCTGCTCACCGCACCCGCCTTCGGCCTGGCCTGGCTGCTCTTCCTCGCCGTGGCGGCGCTGGCTGTGGCGTGGCGTCGGCGGGTCGACACCCGGATCCGCGAGCATGACGCGACCGGGCGCCGGGGCACCTTGGCGGTCGGTGGTCCCCCACAGTCGCTGACCCGCCCCGCCCGCGCCGACGCGCCGGAACCGGCGGCGGGTGTCCCCGGTGAAGCGTCGGGGAGAGCGGCCACCGCGACGGTCACCGTGGGGCCGGACCGTCCGGCGGCACCTTCCGCTTCGGACACCACGCCGGGCACCCCCGCGGCCGGCGGCTGGCGCAGCGTCGCAGGCGATTTCTGGCGTACGGCGAGTCGGGGCGAGCGGCTGCTCGCCGGTACGGTCGCCGGGCTGCTCCTGGTCGAGCTGCTGATCGCCCTGCTGGCCGCGCCGAACAACTTCGACTCGCAGACGTACCACCTGCCCAAGGTGGAACGCTGGGTGGCGCAGGGTGACCTGACGTTCTGGGCGACCGCGATCCACCGGCAGGTCACGATTCCGCCGGGTGCCGAGTACCTGCTGCTGCACCTGCGGCTGTTCACCGGGGGCGACGCGTTGCACCACCTGGTCCAGTGGGCCGCCGGGGTGGTGTGCCTGCTCGCGGCCGCCCGGGTGACCGCGCAACTCGGCGGTGGCCGGCGGGCCCAGTTGCTCACCGTGTTCGTACTGGCCACCACCCCGATGGTGACCCTGCAGGCGACAAGCACCCAGACCGACCTGGTCTGCGCCGCCTGGGTGCTCTGCGCCGGCACCCTCGCGCTGGACGGGTTACGCCGACGGGCGCACCTGGGTGACCTGCTCGCCCTCGGTGCGGCCACCGGGTTGACCGCCGTCACCAAGACCAGCGGGCTGCTCGCGGTCGGTCCGCTGCTGGTGCTGTGGGGACTGGGCCAGCTCCGCCTGGCGTACGTCGACCGGGCGGCCACGAATCGTCGGGCCCCGGGCGCCGGGATCGCTCGTACGGTCGGCGCGTCGGTCCTGATCCTGCTGGTCGCCGCCGCGGTGGTCGGCCCCTTCCTGGGCCGGGTGTACGCCGAGTTCGGCCACCCGCTCGGACCGGAGCGGCTGCGCGAGTCGGTGCCGATGGAACGGCACGACCCACCGTCGGTGCTGGTGAACGCGCTCCGGATCGGGCACACCGCGCTTGACACTCCGCTGGCGCCGCTGCGTGAGGTGTCCGCCGAGGCGATCATCGGGCTGGCCGGGCTGATCGGGGTCGATCCGCAGGACCGCGCGATCACGTTCGGGCGGGAGATCTTCCCGGTCGCCTCCTGGTATCCGGACGAGGACCGGGTGGCCTTCCCGCTGGCCGGTGTGCTGGCGCTTGTCGGTGCGGTGGCGGCGCTGCGTCGCCCGGCCCGGATCAGTCCGGGCGCGGCGGGAGCGCTGCGCGCGTACGCCCTGGTGGTGGTCGTAGCCGTGGTGCTGCACACCGCGATGATCAAGTGGCAGCCGTGGGGAAACCGTCTGATCCTCTACGCCCTGGCGGCTTCGGTGCCGCTGGCCGGGCTCTGGCTCGACGCCTTCTTCCGCCGCTCGGGTCGGATCGCGGGCAGCGGCGGCGAACAGCGGAACGGTCCGGCGAGTACCGACGGCAGGCGACCCGTCGCCGCCGGGCTCGCGGTGACGGTGCTGGCCACCTGTGCGCTGGCCGGGGTGTTGTCGGTGTCGTACGGCTTTCCGCGCCGGCTGGTCGGCGCGGGTTCGGTCTTCACCACCTCCGACTGGGAGAGCCGCTTCATCCGGCGTCCGCAGTGGGCGGAGGAGTACCGCTGGGCGGCCGACGCGGTCCGGGCCGCGGACGCGCGCCGGATCGGGCTGTCCCAGCGCAACGACGACTGGGAGTACCCCTGGTGGTTGCTGCTCCGCGACGCGGACGGTACGCCACCTGACCTGCTGGCGCTCCAGTCGGTGCTTGACGATCGGCCGCCGGCCGACCCGGCCTCGGTCGACGCGATCCTCTGTGTCGGCAGCCGGAAAATCTGCGCCGACCTGCTGCCGTCCGGTTGGCGGCTGGAGTTCCGCAGCTACGTCGGATACGCCCTGCCCGAGCAGCGGTGACCTTGCCGCGGCTGCCCGTCGCCTGGTCCAGCCGGAAAAGGGGTCATTGGCCCGGTTCAGCTCAGCACGCAAGTATTCCGAGACGTATTCACATACCTGCATCACACGCGTTACCGTCCGGTAACTCGATCGACGTCCCGCGATCGAGCCGGAAGGAGTGCGTCGATGTCTGGTACCCACACCAGGCGTGAACGGACGCCTCGACGGCGCCTTGCCGAGGTCGCCGTCCTCGCCACCGCTCTCGTCCTGCCGATGCTGGCCACGGCCCCACCCGCCGCCGCGGCCGACCGTCCCGCCGTCCAGCCGCTCCCCGCCCACCTCGAAACCATCCGCGCCGCCGAGGCCACCGCGCTCTACGGCGCCCCCGGTATCCGCCCGCTCGACCAGCGCCGCAGCGCCTTGATCACCATGGGCGACAGCCAGATCTCCGGCGAGGGGGTGGGCAACTACGTGCCCGGCACCCACCAGCCGGGCAACTGGTGCGACCGCTCGTACGACCAGGCGGTCTTCCGTACCGGTATCGCCGCCGACGAGCGCTACAACATCGCCTGCTCGGGCGCCACCCCGTGGAACCTGATCGCCGGCGGCCCCACCCAGCACAACGAGTTGAACCAGGGTGACCACCTTGCGATCAAGGCACGCAACACGCACATCAAGCTGATCTGGGTGGTGGCCGGGGCCAACGGTGACGGCACGATCCAGTTCGGCCCGGTCGCCACCGACTGCGCACTGCGCCGGGTGCTCTTCCAGGGCCCCTGCTGGCCCACCTACACCGACCAGTGGACGGTGCGCACCGACGGCAGCCGCCGGGCCGTCGAGGAGGCCCTCACCGACATCCGCCGCACGATGACAAACGCCGGCTACCTCAACTCCGACTACGAGCTGGTGTTCATGTCGTACTCCAGCCCGGCCAGCCCGGACGTGGAGGACAACCCGAACTTCCCGGGCTGGTACGCCGGCGGCTGCCTGCTGTACCTCGCCGACGCCGCGTTCGCCCGGAACAAGGCGGTGCCGCTGTTCGAGTCGGCGCTGCGGGCGGCGGCGGCCAACACCGGCACCCGCTACCTCGACGCCAGCCGCCTCTTCCACGGCCACGAGGTGTGCACCGACAACACCTCGGTACGCGGGCTCTACATCGAGTTGGGAGTGTGGGACGAGAACGCGGCCCGGCAGTCGTTCCATCCGAACTACCGGGGGCACGGCATGTTCGCCCAGTGCATCACCCAGTTCTACGCCTCCGGCCAGCAGCGGGGCACCTGCGTCGACCCGGCCAGCACCGGAAACGGCCAGCTCTACTCCGGGCTCATGGAGTTCCGGCAGCTACGCAACGCCGCCACCGGCACCTGCGTGGACGGCAAGGGGTACGACTCGCGCAACGGTACGGTTCAGCAGTCGTACCGCTGTCACGGCGGACGTAACCAGGGCTTCTGGTACGACCCGGCCCGGCAGTCGCTGCACTCCGAGCTCTCCCACGACCGCTGTCTGGACGTCGCAGGTGGTTCGCTGAGCTCGGGCACCGCGGTCAACATCTACAACTGCCACGGTGGCGCCAACCAGAAGTTCACCATCTCCGGCAACCAGCTCCGCGCCGCCGGTAACACGAACCTCTGCCTGGCCTTCGACAACCCGCTGCTCGGTACGCCCCGACTGCGGCTGGCCTCCTGTTCCAGCAGTTCCCGGCAGCAGTGGTCGTTCGAGTCGCGGTCGTTCGCCCAGCCCGTCGGCTACGGACGGGACGACTTCATCGGCTCCCGGGTCTACTGACCCAGGGGACGGCTGGGGCCCGCCGTACCCGGACGCGACGATCGATGTTGATCACCGCATCGCGCCCGGCGGGCCCACTGTCACTTCTGGTTGAACGGAACGACGATCAGGCGGGCCTGCGCCTGCTCGCCGTTCAGGGCACCGGCCACGCCCAGCTTGGTGCCGACCTTGATGTCCGTGGACGCGATCGACTTGCGCCGTTCGACCACCCGCAGGTCGTCGGTGAAGGTCCAGGTCCGGGTGAAGCCGTCGGTCGACTTGACCGTGATCTTGTCATCGGCGAGGGCTGTCACCTCGCCGCGCTGCACCGCGACGGTCTTCGTACCGCCGTCCCTGGTCTTGACCACCACCTCGCCGTGCAACGTGTTCTGGCGCAGCAGCACCCGGGCCGCCTTACGCTTCCGCCACTCCTCGGCCCGCTCCTGGCGCTTGGTGCCGGCGCTCGGGGTCGCCTCCGCCGGCGTGGCCACTGTCGCGTCGGGATCCAGCTCGGCCGGGTCGAGACCGAGCGCGGCAAGTGCCTGGCCCTCCGCACCCATCGCGGCGACCACTTCGACGGCGCTCTCCCGCGTCGCGTCCCGCTCGGCCCGGCCCACTCCGCAGCCGGCGGCGGCGAACGCCACAGTCACCAGCAGCGCGCCGGTGGCGATGAAGGATCCCTTGCGTGCCATACCTCGTCCTCTCGTCGGTGCTGGTCTGCCGGATCTCGTCGTACCGCGTCACGGCCGGCGTGGATCCGTGCCCCGAGCCTGGACCAGCCGGATGAGCCGACCGTCAGGTCGAGGTACGGGTCAGGTAAGGATTCCCGGTAGCCGGATGGTGAACGCGGCCCCGCCCTCCGGAGCGTGCCCGGCGGTTATCTCACCGCCGAGCCGGCGGACCAGACCGGCCGCGAGCGCGAGCCCGAGCCCACTGCCGACCTTGCGCAGCCCCCGGTAGCGCTGGTGCAGCGCGCCGCGCTCGAAGGCCACGGTCAGGTCGTCGTCGGTCAATCCCGGCCCACCGTCGCGGACCTCGACCACCCCGCCGGTGGTCGGGTCGGTGCCGGCCGGCCGAACCGCCAGCACCACAGGTGCCCCCGGCGGCACCACCCGCAACGCGTTCTCCAGGAGGCCGTCGAGCACCTGCCGGATCCTCCCCGGGTCGGTGTACGCCGGCACCGGCCGCCCCGGCAGCTCGGTGGAGAACGTCACCCCAACCGAGGAGCACCTGTCTGCCCAGGTCCGGCCGGCGTCGGCGGCCAACGCGGCAAGGTCCACCGGCACCGGTTCGAGCGGAAAGTCGACGGCCTCCAGGCGGGCCAGGGCGAGCAGGTCGGCGACCAGCCGGTCCAGGTGCTGCGCCTCGGCGAGCATGGTCCGACCGGTCTCGGCCGCTGCCGACGGTTCGACCACCCCGTCGGCAAGCGCCTCGGCGTAGCCGCGGATCGCTGTCAACGGAGTACGCAGTTCGTGCGAGACGGAGAGCAGGAACTCCCGCTGTCGTCCCTCGCTCGTGGCCAGCGCGGCAGCCAGCCCGTTCAGCGCGTACGCCAGGTCGGCCACCTCGGCCGGCGACTCGACAGGCACCCGGACGGTGCGGTCGCCAGCCCGCAGCCGGGCCGCGACGAGGGCCGCCCGGCGGATCGGTCGGGCCAGCCGGCGGGCGAGCAGCAGGCCCGCGACCGCGCCCGCGGCGAGCCCCGCGAGCAACGGCAGCCAGAGGCCGCGCAGCACCTGACGCCACACTCCGGCACCGAGCGGCCGGGTAAGCACCACGCCGTCGCCGCCGGGCAGTGCCCGACCCTCGACCAACGCCCGTTTCCCGTCGACCAACCGCCGGCCGGAGACGTTCCGGCCGTTGGACACCCGGTTCACCACCTGGGGAGGTAACCCGGCACGGTCGACATCGCCGCCCGAGATCAGGTAGATGGTGGTGCCCTGGTTGCCGAGTTGCCGGATCAACCGCTCGCCGGCCAGTTCACGGACCCGGCCGGGCCGCGCCCGCAGCAGCTCGGCGGCGAGCTGCGCCTGCGCGGCGAGCGCCTGCCGGTCCCGCCGCTCGGCGGCCCGGACCGCCACCGGCACCGCGACCACTGCGGTGACAAGCACCGACACCAGCGCCACCGCGCAGGTCACAAGCACCGCACGAGCGGTGAGCGTACGGCCCGGACGGTCAGCCATCGGCGGCGTACCCGACGCCTCGATGGGTCCGGATCACGCTGGCCGCGCCGAGCTTCGCCCGGACCTGCGCCACGTGCACGTCGACGGTACGGGTGCCGGCGTGCGCCGCGTATCCCCAGACGGCGGCCAGCAACTCCTCCCGCGAGAAGACCCGACCAGGCCGGCTCATCAGGTGGGCCAGCAGGTCGAACTCGGTGGAGGTGAGCTGCACCTGGGCGCCGTCGGCGGTGACCGACCTGCGGTCCGGGTCGACCGTGACCCGGCCGAGCACGACGGGCTGCCCAGCTCCGACCGGTGGGCCGGCGGCACGGCGCAACACCGCCCGCAGCCGGGCCACGAGTTCGCGAGGGCTGAACGGCTTGGTGACGTAGTCGTCGGCCCCCAATTCCAGGCCGACCACGCGGTCCACCTCGTCGTCGCGCGCGGTGAGGAAGATGACAGGCGTCCAGTCACCTGCCTCGCGCAACCGGCGGCAGATCTCGGTGCCGGGCAGCCCTGGCAGGGCGATGTCGAGTACGCAGGCCACGGGGCGCAACCGGCGGGCCGCCGCGAGACCGGCGCTGCCGTCCCGTTCGACGTGGACGCCGAAACCGTCCCGGCTGAGGTAGAGCCGGACCAGGTCGGCGATGCTCGGTTCGTCCTCCACCACGAGGACCAGCCCGCGTTGCGGGTTCTCGGTGGTCACTGGGCCATGATTGCCGATCGACGGGACCCGGCAGCGTCAGGCTGTGTTCGGATTCGGTAAGAAGACCCGGTCAGCGGGCCACGACGGGCCGGAAGGCGACAGGTCGGGCGGCGGGCGCTTCGGCGACGGTGGCCACGATCCGTGGCTGTGCGCTGCGTACCCGGGTGCGGAAGGCGTGATTGAGCAACGCGTCCAGCTGCCACACCTGCTTCGGCTGCTGGGTGCGGATCAGGAAGCGCTCCCGGATGCCGTCGATCGCGGTGGCGGCCAGTTCCACGCAGTGCAGTCGCGGGTCGGGGCTCCAGGTGACGTGGCTCAGCTCGCGCAGCTCCGTGTTGAGGTGCAGGCGGAGCCGGTGCAACACCCGGGTCTGCCGGGTGACCACGAGCCGCCGATGGGTGAGCAGCAGCAGATACTCCCCGTCGACCGGCCGGTCGGGCCGGCTGCACCGGGTGACCAGGATGGTGGCGTCGCCGGAGCCCACGCAGCGACGGAACACCGGCATGTGCCGGCTGGCGGTCTGCACCGCCAGGCCGGCCTCGGCGGCGGCCGGAAGGAACGTTCGGGAGAAGACGTCCATGCCCTGCCCAACGACCCTGCTCGCACCGTGACATGCCCACGAACATGCTTTCTGCAATTTCCACCCCCGCCCACCGCCCCTCCGGCTGGGGTGGGGGTGGGTTAGAGGAGTTCCAGGATTGTGGTGTTGGCCATGCCGCCGCCTTCGCACATGGTCTGGAGGCCGTAGCGGATGTTGTTGTCGCGCATGTGGGCGAGCATGGTGGTCATGATCCGGGCACCGGAGCCGCCGAGTGGATGGCCGAGGGCGATCGCTCCGCCGCGCGGATTGAGCCGCTCCGGGTCCGCCTCGGTCTCCGCCAACCAGGCCAGCGGTACCGGGGCGAACGCCTCGTTCACCTCGTACACCCCGATCTCCTCGATGCCCAGCCCCGCGCGGCGCAGCGCCTTCGCGGTCGCCGGGATCGGCGCGGTGAGCATGGCGACCGGGTCGTCGGCCGCCACCACGGCGGTGTGGATACGGGCCAGCGGACGCAGCCCGTGCCGGCTGGCCCACTCGCTCGTGGTGACCGCGAGTGCGGCGGCACCGTCGGAGATCTGCGAGGCCGAACCGGCGGTGACCACACCGTCGGGGCGGAACGGAGTGGGCAGCTCGCTCAGCTTCTCCAGCGAGGTGTCCCGCCGGATGCCCTCGTCCAGCGCGAACTTGCCGCCGTCGGCGAGCGCCACCGGGGCGAGTTCCGCCTCGAACGCGCCCGCGTCCTGCGCGGCGGCGGCCTTCTCGTGGCTGGCCAGCGCGAACTCGTCGAGCTGAGCGCGGGACAGGCGCCACCGCTGGGCGATCAGCTCCGCCCCGACGCCCTGGTTGAAGGGGAGCGGGGAGTCCTCGGCGACTCCCTCGACCCCCCGGTAGCGGGCCAGGATCTGCTCGCTGAACGGCATTCCACCGGCCACACTGGAGCCCATCGGCACCCGGGTCATCGACTCCACGCCCCCCGCGACGACCAGGTCCGCCTGCCCGGAGAGCACGGTGGCCGCGGCGAAGTGCAGGGCCTGCTGGCTGGACCCGCACTGCCGGTCCAGCGTGGTGCCGGGCACCGACTCGGGCCAGCCGGCGGCCAGTACGGCGTTCCGGGCGACGTTCCACGACTGCTCGCCGACCTGGGAGACGCAGCCCCAGATCACGTCGTCCACCTGGGCCGGATCGATTCCGGTGCGTTCGGCGAGGGCGCGCAGCACGTGCGCGGACAGATCCACCGGGTGCACCGTGGCCAGGCTGCCCTTGCGCCGCCCGACCGGGGTGCGCACCGCGCCGACGATAACCGCGTCACTCATGTCTACTCCCCGGTAACTTGGGCTGCTCCCGATCCTACGCCCACCCGGGCCGACCGCCCCGCCCCCGCCTCGTCGGCACTTCCGGGTGGCTGCCACTACGCGGCGGCGCTGGCATGCTGGAGCGGTGGCGTACGACACGATCGCACAGCAGTGGCGGGTGCCCCCGGCCCTCCCGGTGCTCAAACTGGCTGCGGCAGCGGCCCTGCTCGCCCTGGGGATTCTGCTCGCCGAGGGCGACCCGCTCCGGCCGGTGCTCGGCGGGTTGGCCGCGGCGATCCTCACCGCGTGGGCCCTGCGGGACCTGGTCGCACCGGTCCGGCTGGCGGTGGACGCGACAGGCATCACCGTGCCGGCCGGGCTGCTGAGCCGACGGCACCTGCCCTGGCCGGCGGTGCAGACCATCGAGGTGCAACGCCGGTCCGGGCGCGGGCTCGCCGGGCCGACGCTGGAGATCGACGCGGGCGAGTCACTGCACCTGTTCAGCCGGCTCGATCTCGGTGCCGATCCGGCCGAGGTCGCCGACGCGTTGTACGCCGCCCGGGCGGGGAAGCCCGACGGCACCAGCTGATCCCCGCCCGACACCAGTTGATCCCCGCCCGACCCGGGTGACGTGACCGCCCGTCAAGCGTGGCAGGTGTCGACGGCGGTCAGCCCAGCAGCGCGGCGGTCCGGACCAGGGCCATCCCGAGCAGCACCACCACGATGATCGCGCCACCGCCGAACTGCACGAGTGTCCGGCGCGAGCGCGGCGCGTAGGCCAGCACCAGGGCCATCAACGCGCCGAACACCAGGCCACCGAGGTGACCGGCGATCGAGATCTGCGGCACGGTGAAGGTGAAGATCAGGTTGATCACCAGGATGGGCAGGATGGCCGAGGTGTCCCGCCCCAGCCGTCGCATGATCACGAAGATCGCCGCGAAGAGGCCGAAGATGGCGGTCGACGCTCCCGCCGACATCTGGTTGGGCGCGCTGAACACGTAGACCGCGACGTTGCCGCCGAAGCCGGCGATGAAGTAGAGCGCGGCGAAACGCAGCGGCCCGAGCACCGCCTCCAGCGAGCGGCCGAGCACCCACAGCGCCCACATGTTCAGCAGCAGGTGCACCACGCCGTAGTGCAGGAACATCGCGGTGATCAGGCGGTACCACTGGCCCTCGGCGACACCGCCGACGGTGCCGTCGAGGAACATCGCCCGACCCAGCACCGCACCCCACTCGGTCAACGGGGTGCTGCCGCCCATCAGCCCGCCGAAACCGTTGCCGCCGGCCGCCGCGTCCCCGCCCCGGTCGGAGGCGATCGAGACCAGCATCACCAGCAGGTTGAGGGCGATCAGGGTCTTGGTCACGTAGCCGTGTCGGCCGACGACACCGCCACCGAAGGCGGTACGCGCCGGCCGTACGCTGCGGCGGCCCTCCGACACGCACTCCGGGCACTGGAATCCGACCGAGGCTTCGTTCATGCAGTCCGGGCAGATCGACCTGTCGCACCGGGTGCAGCGGACGTACGTCTCCCGTCCGGGGTGGCGGTAGCAGGCCGGCGTGGTCGGCGGGGACTCGCTCATCGCTGGCCCCAGATGCCCGAGCGCTCAGTCATGCGAGCAAAGGTACCCCGAGCCACCACTCAGGCGGGTCGAGGCGTGCCCCGGCCGGTGATCGGTCCGGACACGACATCGGTGTCCGGACCGATCACCAACGGTGGCGGTTGTCGCCTGGCCCCGCCGCCGTCCGCGTGACGCCGGTCCCGGGCGCCAGGTCAGGCGGAACGCTCGATCTCGACGCGCTCGATGACGACGTCCTGCAGCGGCCGGTCGCTGGGGCCGGTCGGCGTGTTCGCGATCGCCTCGACGATCTTCGCGGACTGCTCGTCGGCCACCTGACCGAAGATGGTGTGCCGGTTGTTCAGGTGCGGCGTCGGCGAGACGGTGATGAAGAACTGCGAGCCGTTGGTGCCGGGCCCGGCGTTCGCCATCGCCAGCAGGTACGGCCGGTCGAAGCGCAGCTCGGGGTGGAACTCGTCGGCGAAGGTGTAGCCCGGTCCGCCCCGGCCGGTCCCGGTCGGGTCGCCCATCTGGACCATGAAGCCGCTGATCACCCGGTGCGAGATGGTGCCGTCGTAGTACGGGCCGTTGCCCGGCTGGCCGGTGCGCGGGTCGGTGTACTCACGGGTGCCCTCGGCCAACTCGACGAAGTTGCGGACGGTCTTCGGGGCGTGGTTGCCGAAGAGCTCCAGCCGGATCGGGCCGGCATTGGTGTGCAGGGTGGCGTAGACAGCCTCGGCCACGGGTACTCCTCACTCGTTGGTCAGTTCCATGCGGATCCTCCCATGTGCCCGATCTCGACATGCGGAGGCATCCGAAGGTGGAGGATGAGACAGAGCAACTCCCAGGAGGTGGGACCGTGTTTGGAACTTGGCGGCGAAAGACCCAGGCGCAACTGGCCCGGGCCGAACTGAACCGCAGCATCGGTCACCTGAGGCAGGCCGCCACGCACGCCGCGAGGGGAGCCGGCGACACGGTCGGCCCACGATTCCAGGCAGCCCGCGGCGCTGTGGCACCGACCGCCGTCGTTGTCCGGGACCGGGCATCGAGCGGCCTCGCGACGACGGCCGCAGCTCTCGCGCCGCTCGCGCTGGCCGTCCGTCATGCGCAGTCCGACGCGGCCGATCGGGCCGCCAAGGGGAAGAAGGCCGCAGTTGCCAAGCAGGCCGCGGTCAGTAGGAAGGCGAAGAAGATGAAGGCGAAGAAGAAGTCCCGCCGGAGCGGGACCATGGTGGGCCTGCTGGCCGCCGGCGTGGTGGCCGGACTGGCCGGTGCGATGGCCCTGCGGCGGCACCGCGAGCAGCAGGAGTGGGCCGAGTACGACGCGGGTGCCGCGCTTGAGCCGATGCACGAGGAGGTGGAGACCATCGAGGTGCGTACGTCCGGCCCGGCCGGCGCCGGCAAGGTCTCGACCGGAGCGGGCAGCTCGGCGGTGGCCGGTGGCGACAGCGCCTCCACCACCCCCACCGCGACCGCGCCGTCCACGGTCACCCCCACCGGCAAGGTCCCCTCGGTCGCCGAGGGTGCCCGCACCACCACCGGCCGCCCCGCCGACGACCTCAGCAAGGCCACCAACAACAAGTCCAACACCCGCGCCTGACGGCCCCAGCCCTTCCGTCCCCCACCCCCGCTGAGGTTGATCATGAAGTTGTTGCCGCGACACGCCGGTGAGCGCGGCAACAACTTCATGGTCGACGCAGACACCCCCGGCGGACGGTTCAGCGGGGGGCGGGTGTGGGTCAGAGCCAGTCGTTGCGGCGGAACCAGCGGTAGAGGGCCAGGGACGTGGCGAGCATCAGGGCCAGCACCCCTGGATAGCCGTAGGTCCACTTCAGCTCCGGCATGAAATCGAAGTTCATGCCGTACACGCCGGCTATCGCCGTCCACACCGCGGCGATGGCAGCCCACGCGGCGATCTTGCGCATGTCGTTGTTCTGGTCGACGGTCACCTGCGCCAGCCGCGCCTGGAGGATCGAGTTCAGCAGGTCGTCGTAGGAGTTCACCTGCTCGACGGTGCGGCTGAGGTGGTCCTGCACGTCCCGGAAGTAGCGGCGTACCTCCTTGGGCACGTCCCGGTTCATCTGGGTGGTCAGCGACAGCAGCGGGCGCTGCAGCGGCATCACGGCGCGCTTGAACTCGACGAGTTCCCGCTTCATCTGGTAGATCCGCTGGATCCGGCCGCTGGTCTGGCGGTCGAACACCTCCGTCTCCAGCACGTCCATGTCGTCCTCGAGCTGGTCGGCGACCTCCAGGTAGAGATCGACGACCCGGTCGGTGATCGCGTACGCGACGGCCCAGGGGCCGTTGAGCAGCAGTTCCCGCCGAGCTTCCAACTCCTCGCGTACGGGTGTCAGCCGGCAGGCGTCGCCGTGCCGGACACTGATCACGAACTGCGGACCGATGAAGAGCATCACCTGCCCGGTCTCCACCACCTCCGAGTTCTCCGTCAGCTCGGTGTGCTCGCAGTACCGGGCGGTGCGCAGCACCAGGAAGCTGACCTCGCCGAAACGTTCCAGCTTCGGACGCTGCTCGGCCTTCACCGCGTCCTCGACCGCCAACTCGTGCAGCCCGTAGGTGGTGGCGATAGCGGTCATCTCGGCGAGCTCCGGCTCGTGCAGGCCGAGCCACACGAAACCTGACTCGACGCCGCGGGCCGCAGCCAGCGCGTCGGCGTAGTCCCAGTCGCCGGCCTGCCGCTGACCGTCGAGGTAGAGCGCGCAGTCGACCACCGAGCTGCGGCGCTCGTCGGCCGGTGTCCGCCCGGGCTGCGATCCGTCCGGGCTGAGTCGACGCGTCACGGCCCGCATGGGCGACCAGTTCCGGGGGCGCAGGGTACGGCCGCCGTTGGCGCTCGCGGTCCGGTCACCTTCGGTGGCCGGACGCTGCGTCCGCTCCGTCATCACGCCCTCCCCCGCCGGCTGCGGCTTGCAGGTTACGCCGCCGCAGCGATCATGGCCGGGCGGCAGGGGTGGCGCCGGACGGACCGGACCGCATCGGGGGGGTGAAGGGGCGATCCGGCCCGCCCGGCGCCGTGGGGGCGGGGGGTTGTGCTGGCCGCGTCACTCAAGCGCGTGGTCGGCCGGGCCGCACCGGTACCGAAATCGTGACGGCCGCCCCGACTTCCGGTACGCGTGGTGAGTGACGCTCGCAGCATTGTGGGCCCCTGGTCGCTCCAGCGGGAGACCTGGGCCGGCCGGTATCGCCGTTCTGTCGGAAAGCCGACAGAATTTCAGCCCCGCACCGCAGTCATCGCCTCGGCCAGCCGGCGAACGCCCTCGTCGATCCGATCCGCGGTCACCGCCGAGAAGGCCAACCGCAACGCGTGCCGACCACCGTCGACCACGAAATCGCTGCCCTTGACCACCGCGACGCCGCGCTCCGCCGCCGCCGGGGCGAGCCGGTCGACCTCGACGTCCGTCGGCAACTCGACCCAGAGGAAGTAGCCGCCGTCCGGCTCCACGAACCGGGCCTCCGGAATGTGCCGGCGCAGCGACTCGGCGAGCACCGTGGCGCGCTCGCCGAGGGCCGCCCGGACCGTCTCGATCGAACGCCCGATGTCCCCCGACACACAGAACTGGTGCACGATGGCCTGCGACACCATCCCGGGAGAGATGTAGAGGCTCGTCGCCCGCTTCGCGATGTCGCCGATCAGGTCCGCCGGGCCGACCAGGTATCCCACCCGGACCCCGGGGCATACGGTCTTGGTGAAGCTGGAGGCGTGCACCACCACGTCGCGGGTGTCCATCGACAGCATCGACGGCAGCGCCTCGCCCCGGAACCTGATGTCCGCGTACGGGTCGTCCTCGAAGATCGTGAAACCGAACTCCGCGGCCAGGTCGAGCAGCTCGCGACGCTTCTCCAGGGACAGCGTCACACCGGCCGGATTCTGGTAGTTCGGGATGACGTGGGCCAGCCGGGGGCGCACCCCGGACTCCAGCAGCTTGCGCAGCTCGGCAGTGTCCAGACCGTCCGGTTGGATGGTGACGCCGTGCAGCTCACTGCCCATGTTCCGCAGGTTGAGCAGGGTCCGGTCGTAGGTGGGACGCTCCACCACCACCGAGTCACCGGGACGGACCAGGTGATCGAAGAGAAAGGCGTCGGCCTGCAACGAGCCATTGGTGACCAGTACCTGCTCCGCCTCGACGCCGTGCTTCTCGGCGATCCACCGGCGGAGCGGGACGTAACCGACGGAGGTGCCGTACGCGGTCACCCCGGCGGGATCGGCGTCGAAGGCGCGGACGGCGGCGGCCTTGAGCCCCTCGACATCGACGATGTCCAACGAGGGGGCGCCACGGGCGAAGGAGATCAGCTGCTCGGCGGTCATGGCTGTTCAGCGTACGGGCGGTGGTGTGCCGTACGCGGACGGCACGGCGATGTCCGCATCCTGAGCCACCGGGTCGGGTGAACGGGCCCTCCGATGGCCGGCCCGCTCGCACCGGCTGTGCGACAGCTCAGGCCGGGCGACGGGATCAACGGGTCCGCGCCACGTCCCACGCCTCCCCGGTGTGGGCACGATCGGGCCGCGCTGGCAGCGGGGCATCACCCGCTGGCCAGCCCGCCCGACCCGACGTGGTCAGCCGGTGCCGACCATCCGGTTGGCCGCCCACACCCGCATGATGTCGCGTACGGAGATGACGCCGGCGACCTCACGACCATCGAGCACCACGAGGTGCCGGAAGCCGCCCCGGGCCATCGCCGCCGCCGCTTCCTCGATCGTCCACTCCGGTCCCGCGTAGACGACGTCCCAGGTCAGGTGGGCCCCGGTCCGTTCGACATCGCAGTCAAGACCAGCTCCTATCGCGTTGAGCACGTCGCGCTCGGTCATGATCCCGATGCCCTCGGAATCCGGGTCGATCACCACCGCCGACCCGATGCCGCGTTCCGACATCATCCGCGCCGCCTGGCGGAGCGTGTGCTCCGGACCGACCACGAGGATCTCACTGGACATGGCTTCCCGAACCTGCATGACACATCACCCCTTTGGGACGGCTGCACCCGGTTACCCGCAATGGTGAGCCCCGTAGGTTTCCAGGACAAGACCGGACATCGTCGCGGCGGGACGGTCGCGGCTACTGTTCTTGGCGTGTCCACCGAGCCGCTGCGCTGCGCGGGAGCGCTGATCGTCGCCCCCGACGGACGCCTGTTCTTCCAACGCCGCTCGCCGCACCGGCGGCTCTTCCCCAACTGTTGGGACATCGTCGGCGGACACCTCGAACCGGGCGAGTCGGTGACCGAGGCGCTGCACCGGGAGGTCACCGAGGAGACCGGCTGGCGGGTGTCCGAGGTGCTCGCAGAGGTCGGTGAGTACCAGTACGTCGGCGACGACGGGCTGGCCCGGATCGAGAGCGACTGGCTGGTCCGGGTCGACGGAGACCTGGCGGCACCCGTGCTGGAGGAGGGCAAGCACACCGAGTACCGCTGGCTCGGCCCCGACGACCTCGACCTGCTCGACGAGCACCGTGACGTCAACGACGGGCTGGTCCGGCACCTCGCCGAGCGGGCCTTCGCCGTGCTGCGGTCCATCGGTTCGTGAGCGACACGGTCGGCCTTTCTCCGCACCGGTACGCGGCGTTGGTGGCACCCGCCGTGGACCGGGTCTTCATCGCGGCCATGCAGGCCGGTCGGCACGGCGGCGGAGCCGAGCTGAGCCAGCGGTACGGCGGGCCGCCGGCCACCGGCTTCCTGGTGGAACTGCGCACCCGGCTGGCCGCAGCCGGTGGCACTGTCGACGGCACGGGGTTCGCCGCGCTGACCCGCTACCGCGACCCGGTCGCCTGCCGGCGCAGTCTTGACCGGCATGTCGCGTACGGCATGATCCACCGCCAGCCGGACGGCGGGCTGACCGCCACCGAGCGGGGCACGGCGTTCCTCGCCGAGCTGTACCAGGTGCACGCCGAGGTGACCGAGGAGCTGTGGGCCGGCCACCACGACCGGGTACGGCGACTGGTGCAGGTCGCCGGCCGGCTGCTGGCCGTCGCGCACGGTGGCCGGGCGTTCCACGCGGTGGCGCCCCCGTACGAGCCGGACGGCACCCCACCCGGTGTGCTGCTGCTCAACCGGCTCGGCGCCCTGCGGTACCACCGTGCCGACGCGCACGCCGACGCCTGGCAGGCCGCCGGGCACACCGCGACGAGCATCGTGGCACTGCCCGACGGGCCGCAGCGCCAGGCCATCGAGCTGGAGACCGACCGCCGAGCGGCCGGGCCGTACGCCGTGCTGACCGCCGAGGAGCGGCTGACGATGCTCGCCGACCTGGCGGCGCTGCCCGGCTGACCGATGCTCCCGCCGGCTGCTGGCCGACTGACCGGGCGCAGCGCTGTCCCGGGCGGCGCTATCCTCCTTCGGTGAACGCCGCGAGAACAGAAACTGATGTCGGCATGGTCGGAATGGTGCTGGCAGCTGGCGCCGGCCGCCGGTTGCGCCCGTACACCGACACGCTGCCCAAGGCGCTGGTGCCGGTGGATGGCGAGATCACCATCCTCGACATCGCGCTGCGCAACCTGGCCGAGGTGGGGCTCACCGAGGTCGTGGTGGTGGTCGGCTACGCGGCGGAGGCGGTCCGGGAACGGCAGGCCGACCTGGAGCGCCGGTACGGCGTCACGATCACCCTGGTCCCCAACGACAAGGCCGAGGAGTGGAACAACGCGTACTCCCTCTGGTTGGCGCGTGACTGGTTCTCCCGGGGCGTCCTGCTTGTCAACGGGGACACTGTGCACCCGGTGAGCATCGAGAAGACCCTGCTGGCCGAGCGGGGGCCCGGCGTGCTGCTGGCGATCGACACCCTCAAGCCGCTGGCCGAGGAGGAGATGAAGACCACCTTCGACGCCGCCGGCCAGCTGACCCGGATCACCAAGCTGATGGACCCGGGCGAGGCGTACGGCGAGTACATCGGGGCCACTCTCATCGAGCCTCAGGTGGCCGACGCGCTCGCCGACGCCCTGGAGGCGACCTGGCGACGCGACCCGAACCTGTACTACGAGGACGGGTACCAGGAGTTCGCCGACCGGGGCGGCGAGGTCCGGGCCGCGCCGATCGGTGACGTGGCATGGGTCGAGGTCGACAACCACGCCGACCTGACCCGGGCCCGGGAGATCGCGTGCCGCTACTAGCCCGTACCGTCGCGACGCCGCTGTCGATCGAGGTCCGCCGGGGCGCGGTGGCCGACCTCGGCACGCTGCTGGCCGACCGCCGGATCTCCAGCGGCGGCGACGTCGCGGTGGTGGTCGGCCCCGGTCAGGGCGAGAAGATCGTTGAGCTGTGTCGGCCGTCGCTCGGGTCGGCCGACGTGTTCACCGTCGCCGGCGGCAGTGTCGACTCCGCCAACGAGCTCGGCGACCAGTTGCGCCGCCGCAACTACGACGCGGTCGTCGGGATCGGCGGCGGCAAGACGATCGACACCGCCAAGTACGCCGCCACCCGCTACGGCATCCCGATGGTCACCGTGGCGACAAGCCTCGCCAACGACGGGATCGCATCTCCGGTGGCGTCGCTGACCCACGAGGGCGGCAAAGGCTCGTACGGGGTGCACATCCCGATCGCCGTACTTGTCGATCTCGACTTCGTGGAGAACGGACCGGACCGGCAGACCCAGGCCGGCATCGGCGACGCGGTGAGCAACCTCAGCGCCTGCGCCGACTGGCAGCTGGCCCACGAGGTTCGTGGCGAGCCGATCGACGGCCTGGCCGTGACGCTGGCCCGCACCGGGGCGGAGGCGTTGGTCAACCATCCCGGAAAGATCACCGACGACGGGTTCCTGACCACCCTCGCCGAGGCGCTGATCCTGGGCGGCATCTCGATGTCGATCTGTGGTTCCAGCCGGCCGGCGAGCGGCGGTGACCACGAGATCTCGCACGCCATCGACCGCCTCTTCCCCGGCACCGCCTCGCACGGGGAGCAGGTCGGGCTGGGCGCGCTGTTCTGCACCTTCGTCCGGGGCGACCTGGAACGCTTCGGCCAGCTCGCCCGCTGCCTGCACCGGCACGGGCTGTCCACCCGACCGGCCGACCTCGGGCTCACCGACGAGCAGTTCGTCGAGGCGGTGGCCTTCGCCCCGCACACCCGGCCCGACCGTTACACGATCCTCGAACACCTGGCGCTGTCCGCCGATGACCTTCGTACCCGGCTGGGAGACTACGTTGACGCCCTCCGTGAGCACCTTGGCTGAGCCGTCCCACCCCACGGTCGCCGACTTCCACCGGGTGAACCGGGGCGGTGGCCTGTTCAGCGAATCGGTCAGCCAGTGGATCGGCGCGGTCTTCGCGCTCGTCGCCCAGCGTCTCGGGCTCCGGCCGACCGCGCTTACCATCACCAACCTGCTGCTCGGGTTGGCCACCTCGGTCACCGTGGTGGCACTCGCCGGCCCGGTCGCCGCCGGGGACGTGCCGGCAGCGGTGGTCGGGCTTGTCGCGCTCGTCGGCTGGCAGATCGCGTACGCCCTGGACTGCGCCGACGGTCAGCTGGCCCGGGTGACCGGGCAGGGCAGCGCGGCCGGTGCCCGGGTCGACGTGCTCTGTGACGTGGCCGCCCAGATCGCCCTGGTCGCTGCCCTGTCCGCCACCGCCGTGGCGCAGCAGCCGGAGACGCCGACCTGGTTGGTGGCGGCGTTCGCCGGCACCTGGATGGTCAACCTGGTCACCTCGGTCATGCAGTCCGGTCCGAACGCCGCCAGCATGGTCACCTCCACCAGTCTGCCGGTACGCCTGGTCAAGCTGGTCCGCGACTACGGCGCGGTCATCTTCGTGGCCGCCCTGGTCCTGGCCCTGGCCCCAGCCCTCACCCTCTGGGTGATGCTCGCCTTCACCGCAGTCAACGGCGGCTTCCTCCTGGCCAGCATCGCCTTCTCCGCCCGCGCCTCCCTCCACTGAGCCGTTGTCGATCTTGGACGAATTCCGCCCCTCAGGGGGCCACTTCGGTCCAAGGTCTATCCACGGCCCGGGTGGGTGGGATAGCTCCGTTTCGGCGGAACGGGTCGATTAAGAGCGGGTGAGGGAGGCGTACACGTCGAGGAGGCGCTTGGTGACCACGTCGGGGTGGAAGGTGCGCTCGTAGCGCGAGCGAGCCGAGGCGGACAGGGCTGCGGCACCGGCCGCGGCCATCGGCAGCGCGGCGGCCAGCGCGGCCGGCTCCGGGGGCACCACCCAACCGGCCTCACCGACCACGATCCCGGCCGGCAGTGCGCCCGCTTCGGCACCCTCGGCCCGGCCACCCGAACTCGTCAGGGCACCGGGGATCGCCGGGTCGCCAGG
Organism: Verrucosispora sp. CNZ293; assembly: GCF_002754655.1. Taxonomy (NCBI): domain Bacteria; kingdom Bacillati; phylum Actinomycetota; class Actinomycetes; order Micromonosporales; family Micromonosporaceae; genus Micromonospora; species Verrucosispora sp. CNZ293. The sequence goes on along the minus strand of NZ_PEFR01000001.1, from coordinate 4,890,797 downwards.
GCTGGCTGGGGCAGGTGCCGAGGCGACGGCGGCCGGGCCGGTGCCGGCGGGCTCCCGGGGAGTGTCCGCGCCAACCAGGTACGGGATGCCGCCGAGCGCGGTGCCGAGCACCGGCCGCCCACTGGCCAGCGCCTCGATGATCACCGTTGGTAGCACGTCGTGCCAGGTGGAGGTCGCCAGCACCACGGCGGTCGCGGCCAGAGCCGCGCGGACGCCCGCCCGGTCCAGCGCACCGAGGTACGTCACGTCGGCGCGCTCCGCAGCGACTGATTCGACGAGTGGACGCAACTCGCCGTCACCGGCGATCCGCAGCGGCCCGAGCACGCCGTCGGGGTGTCGCCGCCAAGCCTCCACGAGCAGGTCGAGGCCCTTCTCGGGAGAGAGCCGGCCGAGGAACAGGAAACCCTGGCCGAGCGGAGCGGGCGTGCCCGGGTCCGGAATGCCGTTCGGTTTCACCACGATCCGCGAATCAGGGATGCCGTAGTCGCGCAGGTGATCGGCGACCGCGCTGGTCAGCGCGATGAACCTGTCCACCGACTTCCAGGTGCCCCGGTGCACGGCCAGCGTGGTGGCCATCAGCGCGCTCTGCGCCCGCGACCCCCGGTAGCAGCGGTGCACCACCGCCGGCACGCCCAGGGCCCGACCCCGGCAGTCCTGGCAGATCATGCCGTCCCGGAAGTACAGCCCCGAGGAGCAGACCTGTCGGTAGTTGTGCACCGTCTGCACCACCGGTACCCCGTGTCGGTGCGCGGTCCGTACCACCCAGGGCGACAGCAGTGGGTACGGGTTGTGCAGGTGCAGCACGTCCGGTCGGTGCTCGACGAGCAGCCGGCCCAGCTCCTGCTGGGCGCGGGGCGCGTAGATCGGGGAGATCGGGAGCAGCGCCTTCGCCGTCTTCGGCATCGACGGGATCTCGTCGGAGCTGCGCAGGAACGGCAGCACCTCCACCCCGGCGGCGGCGAGCTGGGCGATCTCCGCGTCGACGATGGTGTTCTCACCGGAGGGCTGAGCTTCCCGGTACCGGTTGTGCGCCACCACGATTCTCACGGGAAAGAAGGCTACCGTTGGACGATGCCCGAACTACCGGAGGTGGAGGCGCTCGCCGGTTACCTGCGACAGCGCGCGGTGGGCCGGCGTGTCGACCGTTTGGAGGTCGCCGCGATAAGCGCCCTGAAGACATACGACCCGGCACCGACAGTGGTCGCGGGTCGGGCGGTGACCGACGCCCGGCGGTACGGCAAGTTCCTCGACGTGGTCTTCGACGGCGGCCTGCACCTGGTGGTCCACCTCGCCCGCGCCGGCTGGCTGCACTACCGGGAGGCGTTCGCCTCGACCGTTCCGTTACGGCCGGGCAAGGGACCGATAGCGCTCCGGGTACGCCTCGACGACGGCTCCGGCTTCGACCTGACCGAGGCAGGCACGCAGAAGAAACTCGCCGCCTACCTGGTGACGGACCCGCAGGCGGTGCCCGGGGTGGCCAAGCTCGGGCCGGACGCGCTCTCGGCCGACCTCGCCACCTTCGCCGGTGCTCTGCGTGGCCGCCGGGGTCAGGTCAAGGGGGTGCTCACCGACCAGGCGGTGCTCGGCGGGGTCGGCAACGCGTACTCCGACGAGATCCTGCACGCCGCGAAGCTCTCGCCGTTCGCGTTGACCGACCGGCTGACCGACGACCAGATGGCGACCCTGCACGCGGCGACCCGCCGGGTGCTCGGTGACGCGGTGACCCGGTCGCTCGGGCAGCGGGCCGCGGAGTTGAAGGGCGAGAAGCGCTCCGGGCTCAAGGTGCACGCGCGCACCGGGCTGCCCTGTCCGGTCTGCGGCGACACCGTCCGGGAGGTCTCGTTCGCCGACTCCAGCCTCCAGTACTGCCCCACCTGCCAGACCGGCGGAAAGCCCCTTGCTGACCGACGGTTGTCCCGACTTGTACGGTGAGTAACACCACTCGCTGATTACGGAGCGGAATCGGACGCGCGGTGCGCAACCGCCGGTCCGGCGCTCTACCCGGGCCGTCATCCATCGGTATAGTGGCCCGGTCCCCGGCCTCCGAATGGCATGGGGCCGGCCAGATCCCAGGCGGTAGGTGGCCGCCGCGCAATGTCCCTCGGGTCGGCGACGGAACGGAACTCGCGTGGGAAACTGGAACGGTGGGCGACCCGGGCGGTCACGGCGAGTGAACGCGACGGGTCATGCGGGAGGACATGGGTGAGGTGACGGCTAGCCTCCAGCGCCCGGTGACCAACGAAGGCCGGAGCAGACTCGTGCGGCACGTCGACAGCTTCGAGATCCAGCCGCCGAACCCGTCGTCGCCGAACGGCGTACCCCGATCGGCGTGGGCCCGGGCCCGACGGCGGGTGTCACGCTGGCACCGGCCCTACACGGCGATCCTGCTGCTGCTCGACTTCGCCGCCGCGGCCTTCGCCAGCTACACCGCGATCCGCACCTTTGACCAGGCCACCGCGGGTTTCCACCAGGCCCAGAACGACCCGACCTGGTTCTACACCGTCGCGTTCCTGCTGCTGCCGCTCAGCTGGCTGGTCATCCTCTGGTTCAACGGCGCCTACGACCGCCGCTGTCTCGGGCTCGGGCCGGACGAGTTCAAGCGGGTGATCCGGGCCGGGGTGACCGTCTGCGCGGCGTTGTCGTTCCTCGCCTTCGCCACCAAGACCGACCTGTCCCGGTTCACCGTCGGCACGGCGCTGCTGCTGGCGCTGCTGCTGATCCTGCTGGGCCGGATCCTGGCCCGCTTCGTGCTGCACACCGTCCGGCGCAACATCCAGCAGGCGGCGCACCGGATGGTGCTTGTCGGCACCCTGCCGGAGTGCCTGGAGGTGTACACGGCGGTCACCCGCACCCCGGCCGCCGGGCTCGTCCCGGTGGCCATCCACATCACCGACGGCTACGCGGCGGCCAAGGGCGTGCAGACCCCGGTGCCCGTGTACGCGGGCCGCGACGTGCTGGCCCTGGTGCGCGAGGTGGGCGCGGACACCATCGCGGTCTGCGGCTCGGCCAGCGCCGAGCCCGGCGAGCTGCGCCGGCTGGCCTGGCAGCTGGAGGGCTCCGGCGTCGACCTGGTGGTGGCCCCGCAGCTGACCGACATCGCCGGTCCCCGGGTGCACATCCGTCCGATCGAGGGCCTGCCGCTGCTGCACGTCGAGGAGCCCACGCTGTCCGGGCCGGCGCTGCTGGCCAAGAGCATGATGGACCGGGTCGCCGCCGGGCTCGGGCTGCTCGCGCTGATCCCGGTCTTCGTCGCGATCGCCGTCGCGATCCGGATCTCCGACCCGGGCCCGGTGTTCTTCCGGCAACCCCGGGTGGGGCACGAGGGGCGCACGTTCCGGGTGTGGAAGTTCCGGACCATGTACGTCGACGCGGAGGACCGGCTGGCCAGTCTGGTCGACCAGAACGAGACCGACGGCATGCTGTTCAAGATGAAGCAGGATCCCCGGGTCTTCCCGGTGGGCCGCTTCCTGCGTGCCTCGTCGCTTGACGAGCTGCCGCAGCTGATAAACGTGCTCAAGGGTGAGATGTCGCTTGTCGGGCCGCGTCCGCTGCCGGCCGACGACGGCGACTTCCTGGGTGATGTGCGACGCCGGCTGCTGGTCCGTCCCGGTATGACCGGGTTGTGGCAGGTGTCGGGACGCTCCGACCTCTCCTGGGACGAGGCCGTCCGGCTGGACCTGTACTACGTCGACAACTGGTCGCTCGCATACGACCTGAGCATCCTGTGGCGCACCGTGGGCGTGGTGGTGGCCCGCAAGGGCGCGTACTGACCAGCGCCCACCCCTTTCCCGCAGCGGCCCCAACCAGCAGGATCATCGACGTGGGTGGCAACATCTCCGCCGTGATCGGCGTTTTCTCCCTGGTCAGTGTGCTGGCCGGGGCGCTGTACGCGGTCGGCCGGCTGCGTGGGCGGCGCGGCATCGCCACGCCCGGGCAGCGGGCCACCTACGAGGTGCTGCACACCGCCGGGCTGGCGGCCGAGCCGCTGCGGGCCGGCCTGAACCCGGCCGGCGCGGCGAAGGCCGCCCGCCACCTGCGCACCCTGGTCGGCGCGGAAGGGCTGGCCCTGACCGACACCGACGACCTGCTGGCGCTGGACGGACGCGGCGCGCACCACCGGGAGCAGTTGCGGTCCGCTGCCCGTCGGGTGATCGCGTCGGAGCGGTCCACCGTCCTGGGTGAGGCGGAGCTGACCTGCGACCGGATCGACTGCCCGGTCCGGGGCGCGGTGGTGGCCCCGCTCGGTGGGGCGTCCGGCCGGATCGCGGGTGCGCTTGTCGCCGTCACCGACGGCGCACCGGCACCCGGTCTGGTCCAGGCCACCCTGGAGACCGCCCACTGGGCCGGCAGCCAGGTGGCGCTGGCGGAGCTGGACTCGTCCCGGGAACGGTTGGCCCGGGCCGAGGTGCGCGCGCTGCGCGCCCAGATCAGCCCGCACTTCATCTACAACGCGCTCACCGCCATCGGCTCCTTCGTCCGGACCGACCCCGAGCGAGCCCGGGAGCTGATCCTGGAGTTCGCCGAGTTCACCAGGTACTCGTTCCGGGCGCACGGCGAGTTCACCACGTTGGCGGAGGAGCTGCGCTCGATCGACCGCTACCTGACCATCGAGCGGGCCCGGTTCGGCGACCGGCTCCAGGTACGGCTTCAGATCGCCCCCGAGGTGCTGCCGGTGACCCTGCCGTTCCTGTGCCTCCAACCTCTTGTCGAGAACGCGGTACGCCACGGGTTGTCGCGCAAGCCGGGCACGGGCATGGTGAGCATCGAGGCCCGGGATGCGGGCGCGGAATGCCACATAACGGTGGAGGACGACGGAGTGGGGATGGATCCGGCCACGCTTACCGCGGGAATCGCCGAGCTGGCCGGGTCGACCGGTGACCCGGGCGACGACCCGGGCCAGCACGTCGGGCTGTCGAACGTCGACGAGCGCCTGCGGTCGGTCTTCGGCGACGGCTTCGGCCTGGTCGTCGAGACAGGTGTCGGCTCGGGTACGAAGGTGAGCATGCGGGTGCCGAAGTTCCACCCCGGCGTACGGGCGGGCTCGTGACCGGCGCCGGCCCGGCTCCCGGCACCGGCTTCCTGCGGGTGCTGGCTGTCGACGACGAACCACCGGCGCTCGACGAGCTGGCGTACCACCTGCGGGCCGACCCACGGGTGGCCCGGCTGCACACGGCCGGCGACGCCACCGAGGCGTTGCGGGTGCTCCGCGACGACGACGTGGACGTGGTCTTCCTGGACATCCGGATGCCCGGCCTGGACGGCATGGAGCTGGCCCGGGTGCTGCGCCGCTTCGCCCGGCCGCCGGCGATCGTCTTCGTGACCGCGTACGACGACGGGGCGGCGGACGCCTTCGACATGGGCGCCACCGACTACGTGCGCAAGCCGGTACGCGCGGAGCGGCTGGCCGAGGCGCTGCGTCGGGTGGTCGGCTCGCGGGTGGTGCCCACCCATCCCGCCGCGCTGTCCCGGGCCGAGGAGGATCCCACCATCCCGGTGGAGCTGGCCGGCACCACCCGGATGCTGCCCCGGTCCGCGGTGCGGTGGGTCGAGGCACAGGGCGACTACGCCCGGCTGCACACCGCCGACGGGTCGCACCTGGTGCGGGTGTCGCTGGCGACGCTCGCCGAGCGCTGGGCCGACGCCGGGTTCGTCCGGATCCACCGCTCGTACCTGGTGCAGCTGCGGCTGATCGCCGAACTCCGTTTGGTCAACTCCGGCTACGTGGTGGTCATCGACGGCACGGAGCTGCCGGTGAGCCGTCGACACACCCGGGAGCTGAAGGACAAGCTGGTCCGGGCCGCCAAGCAGGAGTGGAGCCGCTGACCCGGCGGCGTTGTCCACCGGGTTGTCCACAGCTCCGACCCGTTGTCCACATGTTGTCCACAGCCCTCTTGACATTCCCGTCCGGCGGACGAGACTGCCGGGATGGCCGCCGAGGATGCACTGCCAGCACCCCGCCGACCCGATCCGGCCGGGGCCTCCGACGGGCCCGTCGGTTCCGGACCTCCCGCGCGTACCCGGGTGGTGTTGGCCGAGGTGTCCCGTCGGCCGCACTGGCCCGCCGGTACCCACACCGAACTCACCCAGCAGACCCGGGTCGGCGAGGCACTGGTCCGCGGTCTGGTCCGCGCTCAGCTGGCGCTGGCCCTGCAACTGTCGGCGGTGGTGATGGTCGGGCTGGGCGGGCTGCCCTGGCTGTTCGCCATCGCCCCCTCGGTCGGCCGGATGACGGTGCTCGGCGTCAACCTGCCGTGGCTGCTGCTCGGGGTGCTCTCCTTCCCGTTCCTGGTCGCCGTGGGCTGGACGTACGTCCGGCTGGCCGAGCGCAACGAGCAGGACTTCACCGACCTGGTCCAGCGGCCGGAGCGCTGACGTGGGCAACGATTTCGTCGTACCGGCGATCGTGGCGGTCACCCTGGTCACCGTCGCCATCGGCTTCTACGGGCTGCGGCTGGCCCGCACCACCTCCGACTTCCTGGTCGCCTCCCGGGTGGTCAGCCCCACCTGGAACGCTGCCGCGATCGGCGGCGAGTACCTCTCGGCGGCGAGCTTCCTCGGCGTCGCCGGGCTGATCCTCAAGTACGGCGTGGACGTGCTCTGGTATCCGGTCGGGTTCGCCGCCGGCTATCTGGCGCTGCTGCTGTTCGTGGCCGCGCCGCTGCGCCGCTCCGGCGCGTTCACCCTGCCCGACTTCTGCGAGCTGCGACTCGGCTCCCGCCGGCTACGGACACTTGCCACCATTTTCGTGATCTTCATTGGCTGGCTCTACCTGGTGCCGCAGCTCCAGGGCGCTGGCCTGACGCTGGCCACCCTGGCCGGTTCCCCGTACCCGGTCGGCGCACTTGTGGTGGCCGCCGTCGTGACCGCGAACGTGGCGCTGGGTGGGATGCGGGCGGTCACCTTCGTGCAGGCGTTCCAGTACTGGCTCAAGCTGACCGCGCTGGCCGTACCGGCGATCTTCCTCGCCCTGCAGTGGCAGGCCGACGGGCGACCGGCGGTGACCCCGCCGGACGGCTCCACGTTCCGGACCGCGACCACCGTCGTGGTCGAACAGCGTGCGGTGCTCACCCTCGCCGACGGCCAGACCGTCGAGGTACGCCCCGGCGACGAGCTGAGCTTCGCCGAGGGGGAACCGGTACCGGAGGTCTCCGGCGTGGCGAACGGGGCCACCGACTGGCTGCTGCCCAGCGCCGCGGGTTCCGACGACCGAGGGCTGTTCGGCACGTACTCGCTGATCCTGGCCACCTTCCTGGGCACCATGGGGTTGCCGCACGTCCTGGTGCGCTTCTACACCAACCCCGACGGAGCCTCGGCCCGCCGGACCACCCTCGTGGTGCTGGCCCTGGTCGGGGTCTTCTACCTGTTACCCACGATCTACGGCGTGCTGGGCCGGATCTACACACCGCAGCTGCTGGTCACCGGGCAGACCGACGCGGTGGTGGTGCTGCTGCCGGAGGCGGCGCTCGGTGCCGGCACCATCGGCCGTCTGCTGGCCGCGCTGGTCGCCGCCGGGGCGTTCGCGGCGTTCCTGTCCACCTCGTCCGGGCTGCTCACAAGCGTCGCCGGGGTGATCTCCACAGACGTGCTCGGTCGGGGCTCGGTGCGCGGCTTCCGGCTGGCCACGGTGATCGCCGGGGTGGTGCCGACGGTCCTCGCTCTCAACGTCTCCGGGCTGGACGTCTCGCAGGTGGTGGGGCTGGCGTTCGCGGTCGCCGCCTCCAGCTTCTGTCCGCTGCTGGTGCTCGGCATCTGGTGGCGGGGCCTGACCGACGCGGGCGCCGCCGCAGGCATCCTGGTCGGCGGCGGCGCCGCCGTGACGTCGGTCCTGATCACCGTCCTCGGCCCGGGCCTGACCGGCTGGCCGGCCACCCTCATCGCCCAGCCGGCCGCCTGGACGGTGCCGCTGGCCTTCACCGTGATGATCGCGGTCTCCCTGGCCACCCGGCGTCGCGCTCCGGCCGACATCGGCCGCACCATGCTCCGCCTGCACGCCCCCGACGCCCTCCGCTCATGAGGAGGGGATCCCGGGTCGACGCTTCCGGTGCCGACTCAACTCCGGGTCCGACTCGGGGATGACCTGTGGATCCTCCTCCGGTCGGGCGGCGGGCTGGTCGGAACCGGATACGGTCGGGCGCATGACTGGTGAGCATCCGGCACTGGCGCTACGCGGCCTGGCCAAGAGCTTCGACGGCAAGGTCGCGGTTGCTGGCGTGGATCTCGACGTCCCGGCCGGCTCCTTCTACGGGCTGCTCGGCCCGAACGGCGCCGGCAAGACCACCACCCTGTCGATGGCGGTGGGGCTGCTGCGGCCTGACGCCGGCGGCGCCTGGGTACTCGGCCAGGACGTGTGGGCCGACCCGGTCACCGCGAAGCAGTTGCTCGGCGTCCTGCCGGACGGGGTACGCCTGTTCGACAGGCTCAGCGGGGGCGAGCTGCTGGCGTACCACGGGCTGCTGCGCGGCATGGACCCGGCAGTGGTCGACAAGCGGGCGGCGGAGCTGTTAGACGTGCTGGCCCTCGCCGACGCCGGCCGCACCATGGTGGTGGACTACTCCGCCGGCATGAAGAAAAAGATCGGTCTGGCCTGTGCGCTGCTGCACGGGCCCCGGCTGCTCGTGCTTGACGAACCGTTCGAGGCGGTCGACCCGGTCTCGGCGGCGCTGATCCGGGACATTCTCCAGCGGTACGTGGCCGGCGGCGGCACCGTGGTCTTCTCCAGCCACGTCATGGAGGTGGTGCAACGGCTCTGCTCGCACGTGGCGATCCTCGCCGGGGGCACCATCAAGCGGGTCGGCACGTTGGAGCAGGTACGCGGTGACCGCTCCCTGGAAGACGTCTTCGTCGAGGTGGTCGGCGGACGTACCGCCACGGGTGAGGAGCTGGCGTGGCTGTCCCGGTGACCGCACCGGCCAAGCAGGCGCGGCCGGTGTCGGCGCGTCACTTCGTCCGGCTCAAGCTGCGGGTGATGGGCAACAACTTCCGTGGTCAGGGCTGGCGGGTGGCGCTGTTCCTGGTCGGCTCGCTGATCGGGCTCTGGTTCGCGGTCGGCGCCTTCTTCGGCCTGGCCGCCCCCGGGCTGGTCGGCGACGACAGGTACGCCCTGCTGATCGCCGCGTTCGCCGGCGGGCTGACGGTGCTCGGTTGGCTGCTGCTGCCCCTGGTCTTCTTCGGCGTCGACGAGACCCTCGACCCGGCCCGGTTCGCGCTGCTGCCGCTGTCCCGACGCACCCTGGTGACCGGGCTGTTCGCGGCGGCGCTGGTGAGCGTGCCCACGGTCGCCGTGCTGCTGGCGCTCTCCGGCCTGGTGGTCACCGCAGGCGTCTTCGGCGGTTGGTCGGCCGCCCTGGTCAGCGCCGTCGGGGTGGTCTGCGGGCTGCTCCTCTGCGTCGCCGCTGCCCGAGCGGTGACCAGCGCATTCGCCTCCATGCTGCGCTCCCGCCGGGTACGCGACCTGGCCGCCGTCCTGCTCGCGGTGCTCGCCGCGTCGCTCGGCCCGTTGCAGCTCGCCGGCGTGGCCGCGATCCAGGACACCGACTGGGACCGGCTCACCGGCCTGGCGACGGTGATCGGCTGGACCCCCTTCGGCGCCCCCTGGACGGCGGGTATCGACGTGGCACAGGGCCGGGCCTGGGCCGCACCCGTGAAGCTGCTGATCACCGTGGCGACGATCGTCGCGCTGCTGGCCTGGTGGTCGCGCTCGCTGGAGTCGGCGATGGTGGGCGCGGCGAGCGCCGGACCCACCCGGGCAAAGCCCGGCGTCACCGGCGGCGTGGTGGCCCAGCTCTTTCCCCGGGCCGCGGGCCGGCTGCGTCGGGACCGGTTCGGTGCCCTGGTCGCCCGGGAGGCACGCTACTGGTGGCGGGACGCCCGTCGACGCGCCAATCTGATCACCATCGCGGTGGTCGGTCTCTTCGTGCCGGTGATGGTCAACTTCGGTGGGCAGGGCTTCACCGTCGACAGCGAGCAGGGCTTCAGCCCCGCCGGGAACTCCTCACCGGTGCTGGTCAGCCTCTCGATGCTCTTCGTCGGGCTGCTCGCCGCGGTGACCCTGGCCAACCAGTTCGGCTTCGACGGCAGCGCGTACGCGGCAAACGTGGTGGCCGGCGTGCCGGGGCGGCTTGAGCTGCGCGCCCGGATCACCGCGTTCTCGCTCTACGTGCTGCCGATGCTGGCCGTGGTCGCCGTGGTGATCGCGATCGTGATCGGCGAGCCGACGTGGATCGGGTTCATGGCGGGTGCCCTGGTCGCCACCTACGGTGCCGGGCTGGCGGTCAACTCGTTCGTCTCGGTGCTGGGCGCGTACTCGCTGCCGGAGACGAGCAACCCGTTCGCGATGAACAGCGGCGCCGGAGTGGTGAAGGGGATGCTGACCCTGCTGGCCATGGTGGCCACCGGCGCGCTCGCCGCACCGATGGTGCTCGCCGCGGCACTGCTCGGCGACGCCTGGCTCTGGCTGGGTCTGCCGCTGGGCGTGGCGTACGGCGTCGGCGCGGCACTGCTCGGCGCGTACCTGGCCGGCGACGTGCTGGACCGCCGCCAACCCGAACTCCTCGCCCTGGTCACCCCTCGTCGCTGACGGCGGTACGCCGGGCGCGCCCACTCTCCGACGGCGCACCGCGTCGAGGTTGCCGTGCCGTGCTACCACGTGAAGGCACAACCGCGACCTGGTGGTGATCGCGTGGACGACACACAACCTCGACCTCGACCCCGGACGGCCGCCGCGCCCGGACCCGAACCGGATCCGATCGACTTCACCGGCGGGGCCGACAGCCAGGGACTGTTCCTGGATGACGAGTTCGTCCCCTGGCACGACGCCGACCTGCCCTCCGCCAGCGAGCCACTGGTCGACGAGGAGTTCGCCGGCCCTCCCGATCGGATCCCCTGGTGGATCAGCCGCGGCGAGCAGATCGCCGGGACCGCCCTGGAGAACCAGCAGACCCTGCGGGAGCGGTCCAGGCGGCTCGGCGGGCCGGCGGGTTACGACACTTTCTGGGGCTTCGTGGACACCGAACCGGTGTCGGTGCTGCCCACGGTCCGGACCGCGATCCTGCTCCGGCAGGCCGCCGCCGCCCAGCCACTCGACGGACCACGCCCACGTCCGCTCATGGTCGGCATCGTCGTGGCCGCCGCAGCCGCGTTCGGCATCGTCGGTGGCCCCTCCGTCGCCGGGCTGGTGGCCGCCGCCACGAGCATGATCGTCGGGGTCATCTTCGCCACGCTCGTCCTGCATTTCGCCGTTGCCTCCCGCACCGCCGCCCTCGGCGCCGCTGTCCCGACCGTGGCGTGTGTCGCGGTGTCGACCGCGCCCGCGGTGCACGGGACGCGGTGGTACGACCTCCTGGTGGGAGTCGCGTTCGCCGGTGCCGGTCTGGTCGCCGCCGCACTGTGGCCGTACGCGCGGGCCTGGCGCGCCGAGAGACTCCGGTGGAACGAACCCGACCTGGCTCTGGTCGCCGCTCTGCTGGAGTTCGGCGAGCGGGTCGAGGCGGAACCCACGCCACCTGACCGACGCCGCGTGGTGGCGGAACTCGACCGAGCCGCGGAGCGGTTCGAGCTGGCGTGGCCGCGCGTCAACCGGACCGGAATCGACATCACCGACCGACAGTTGCGCGTTTGGGCTGGCCGGATCCGCGCGGAGACGCGGGAGCTACAGCGCCTGTGCGCGTCCGGCACGCCGCAGACGGTCGCCCTGCTCATGTGTACCTACGAGCTGATCCAGGCGATCGTCAACCGTTACCCGCTCACCAGCCACGAGGAGGGGTGGATCCTCCATGGCAGCTGGCGCCGACCGCCGACGTCTGTGCTCGGCCGGCTGTGGGCGCGCAGCAGACAGTCCGCTCGGTACGTACGCCAGTGCCTGCTCGCCGGCCTCATCGCGATCGCCGCGCTGCTGCTGCTGGCGGCCACGGTGTGGCCCGCGGTGCCGGCCTTCATCGGTACGCACGTCTCCCCTGGCCTCGGCTCGGCACTGAACTTCGACCCGACCGTGCGGCTGTTCGTCGCGGGGATCAGCCTGTCGTTGTTCCCCCTCGCCGGGCGCGCCTTCACCCGCCGACGCTGACCAGGTGAGCTGATGGGCTCCGGCCCGCGAATCGGACCGGGGGGGTCAGAATGTTTCACGTGAATCATGAGCCGGGTGCCCAGATCCACCACACCGACCCGTTCGCCGCGCCGGCCGAGCAACGTTCGCCGGTACGCCGGCTGCGGGGTCGGCTCGCCGCGCCGGTGACCCTCTGGACGGCGCCCGGCCCGGCCGGGCTGACCGTGTCGTCGACAATCGTCGCCGAAGGCGATCCGGGGCGCCTGCTCGGACTCGTCGACGCCGAGTCGGACCTGTGGGCGGCGGTCGAGGAGGCCGGCCGCTTCGCCATGACGCCGCTGGGCCCACCACACCGGCAGCTCGCCGACCGGTTCGCCGGCCTGTTCCCGTCGCCGGGGGGCCTCTTCGCCACTGGTGCGTGGCTCGACACGCCCTACGGTCCGGTCCCGGACGACGCCGGCGGCTGGGCCGGCTGCCGGCTCGACGGTGCCCGGGACTACGGCTGGGGCCTGCTCGTCGAGGCGACGATCGAGCGGGTGGAACTGGCCGGCGAAGTCGAGCCGCTGCTGCACCACCGGGGGCGTTACCGGGAGTTGGCGTGACCCGTCGCGACGAATCAACCTCGCACTCCTTATAGGCTGACCGGTCATGAAGGTTGAGCAGCGCTTCGGTCCCGGTCACCGCGTCCTGGTCACCGGTGGTGCCGGTTTCGTTCCGTCGCACCTGGTGGATTCGCTTGTCGGACGCGGCTGCACTGTCATCGCCCTCGACAACTTCGTCACCGGGTCCAAGGAGAACGTCGCGCACCTGCTCGACACGCCGAACTTCACAGTGGTGGAGGCGGACATCTCCGACGGGCTGCCGGCCCACCCCGCGCTCGCGGAGCGGTTCGACGCGATCCTGCACATGGCCTCACCCGCCAGCCCCACCGACTTCGAGAAGCTGCCGGTGGAGATCCTGCGGGTCGGCTCGGTGGCCACCCTGCACCTGCTGGAGCGGGCCGCCGCCGACGGCGCCCGGTTCCTGATGGCCTCCACCTCCGAGGCGTACGGCGACCCGAAGGAGCACCCGCAGCGGGAGACCTACTGGGGCAACGTCAACCCGATCGGCATCCGTAGCGTCTACGACGAAGCCAAGCGCTTCTCGGAGGCCGCGACGATGGCGTACCGCCGCAGTCGGGGCGTGGACACCGCGATCGTGCGCATCTTCAACACGTACGGGCCGAGGATGCGCCCGGACGACGGGCGGGCCATCCCGACCTTCATCTCCCAGGCGCTGCGTGGTGAGCCGATCACCGTGCACGGCACCGGCAACCAGACCCGCTCCATCTGTTATGTCGCCGACCTGGTCCGGGGCATCCTGCTGCTGCTGGACTCCACCGAGAGCGGGCCGGTGAACTGCGGCACCGAGCACGAGATGAGCATGCGGGAGCTGGCCGAGACGATCGTGTCGCTCTGCGGCAGCCGCTCCGAGGTGACATACGTCACGCGCAGTGCCGACGACCCGGAGATGCGCCGACCGGATCTCACCCTCGCCCGGGAAGCGCTCGGCTACGAGCCGACGGTAGCCCCCGAAGAGGGGCTCCGGCGCACCATCGAGCACTTCCGCCAGCGGCTCGGCTAGGCCCTGCCGCCGCTGCCTAGGGGCATGAGTGGCTCGCGCTGCGTACATTGAATTGCATGTCAGCGACCATTCCCGCCGCGCTGCCGGCGCTCCGTCTGCACCGTGGCGCCGGCCGGGCGGCGGTGCCGGGACGCGGGGGCCGGGCCGGCGAGCCGGCCGACACCCGGTGGTACCCGGCGTACGACGACGAGCCGAACCCGGCGGGCGGACCGGGCGGACCGCGTGGACCGGTGGGTCCAGGTGGGTCCGGCGTCGGCCCACCGCCGCGACGGCGGCGTCCGCACTGGCGCCGCATCGCGCTGGTGGCGGGTGTGGCCGTGCTGGTGCTGGCGCTGGTCGGCGGCCTCGGTGCCTGGTTCTACGCCCGCAGCCTCGACAACAACATGGCCCGCACCGACCCGTTCTCGGAGATCACCGGCGGGCGGCCGGCCAAGGCGGTGAACGGCGCGCTGAACATCCTGCTGGTCGGCACCGACTCGCGGGATCCGGACGCGCCGATGGACCAGGCCGGCGAATGGCGGGCCGACACGATCATCGTCATGCACATCCCCGCCGACCACAAGCAGGCGTACCTCGTCTCCATCCCCCGGGATCTGTACGTGCCGATTCCGGAGAGCGCCGGCGCCGGGTGTGAGACGGGCCAACGTCGCAAGATCAACGCTGCGTTCGCCTTCGGTGGGCTGCCACTTGCGGTACGCACTGTCGAGTGCTTCACCGACGTGCACATCGATCACGTGATGGCTATCGACTTCGCGGGGTTCAAGCAGGTCACCGACGCCCTCGGCGGGGTTGACCTGAAGGTGGAGCGGACCATCACCTCGATCCACAAGCCGTACCGGAAGTTCACAAAGGGCACCAACCACATGAACGGCTCCGAGGCGCTGGACTGGATCCGGCAACGCAAGCAGTTCCCGGACGGTGACTTCGCCCGGATGCGCCACCAGCAGGATTTCCTGCGAGCGCTGATGGACAAGGCGGCGAGCACGGGCACGCTCACCAACCCGAAGAAGCTCAACGCCTTCCTCAGGTCGGTCACCGACGCGGTCACCGTCGACCAGGGCTTCTCGCTCACCGACATGGCCGTGCAGTTCCGCAACCTGCGAGGCGAGAATCTGACCTTCGTCACCAGCCCGCACCTGGGCAGCCAGACCATCAACGGGGAGTCGGTGGTGGTCTCCGACCGGGAGAAGGCGCTGACCATGTACCGGGCGATGAGCGCGGACACGATGGCCGACTGGATGCAGGCGAACAAACCGTCGACCACAGGTAACGGCTGATCACGGCCAAAGCGGCAGGGAACGGCCGATCGTCTACTTTGTTCTGGACGATCGGCCATTTCAGCAGGATGACGTGGCAGAGAACGTGAACCGGACACCATACGAACTCGCCACCACGGGAATGCGAACGTAAAGTGTTCCCGCCCCCTTCTGCGAACACGAGCTGGAGCACGCATGCCGGTTCACAGCCCCTCCCTGCTTGAGCCGCCGCGCGCGTCCGCCACCCCGCCCACCCAAGGGGACGGCCGTTCCGGCACGTCCGGCACGAAGCGCACCCGGCGTAAGGACCCACTCTGGGCCCGACTCACCGTGGTCTTCGGTGCCGCGCTGATGATGACGAGCGGGGTGGCGATCGTCGGCAGCAAGGCGGTGATCAGCCAGGCCACCGGCAGCATCTCCCAGCGCAACCTGCTCGGCGACGCCGGTAAGACCTCCGCGGAGGGTGGGGCCGATCTCAAGGGCCCGATCGACATGCTGCTGCTGGGAGTCGACGCCCGGGAGCGGTGGGCGGCCGACGACGTACGCGCGGACAGCATCATCGTGCTGCACATTCCGGCCACCCACGACCAGGCGTACCTGATCTCGATCCCGCGGGACACCGAGGCGCGGATCCCGGCGTTCGAGAAGACCGGTTACCCGGGCGGTGTCGGCAAGATCAACGGAGCTTTCCAGGCCGGCGCCCAGAACGGCGGCGGATGGGAGGGTGGTGCCCAGTTGATGGCGCAGACCATCAAGGGCATGACCGGGGTCAGCTTCGACGGTGCGGCAATCATCAACTTCGGCGGCTTCAAGAACGTCATCGACTCCCTGGGCTCGGTGCGCATCTGCCCGAAGCAGGACGTCCAGTCGATCCACATGTCGTACGTCGATGGTGAGCCGATGTGGAACGCGGACGCCAAGAAGACCGGCAAGCCGCGTACCCCGGTGGTGCACAAGAAGGGCTGCCAGGAGATGGAGGGCTGGGCGGCCCTGGACTTCTCCCGTCAGCGGTACGGCCTCAAGAACAGTGACTACGACCGCCAGCAGAACCAGCAGCAGCTGATCAAGGCGATGGCCAAGAAGGCCACCCAGAACGGCAGCCTGACCAACCCGGTGAAGCTGAACGAGCTGATCAAGGCGGCCGGTAAGGCGTTCATCCTGGACACCGGTGGCGTCCCGGTGGAGGATTTCGTCTTCACCATGCGCGGGGTGACCGGGAACGAACTGATCATGCTGAAGACCAACGGCGGCACGTACAACGCCAAGGGCAACGGCACCGAGGCGCTCAGCGAGCAGACCCTCGACATGTTCCAGGCGGTCCGGAAGGACAAGCTCGCCGAGTTCGTCTTCTACAACCCCGAGGTGATCTCCTCCCGGAAGTGACCGGCAGCGGTCGCGGTAACCGAAACCGCCATCACGCTCCGTGCAACTTTCGTAACCTGATGTGAGTCGTATTCATGTCAGGTTCACGGGAGGGACGTCACGGCCAGGACGCGGCGTACGGGCGGAAAGCGGGCACCGGGCGGGAGCACCCGGAGACCGCGATGGCCGCGCGTACTGCTCGGCATCGGACTGACGGCGATCCTGCTGGCCACGCTCGCCGTGGTCGGCCTCCGGGTGCTCACCGACAGGTACGAACGCACGATGACCCGGGCGGAACTGCTCGACCCGAGCGCCCGGGTCGACCGCACCGACCTGGACGGCCCGCTCAACTACCTGCTCGTCGGCTCGGACCGGCGGCCCGGTGACGCCGGCACCGAGCAGCGCACCGACACCATCCTGATCGTGCACGTGCCGCCCGGGCTGCGCGAGGGCTACCTGGTCTCGGTGCCACGCGACCTGCTGGTGACCATCCCGCCGGGCGGCGGCTACCCGGGCGGCGAAGACAAGATCAATACGGCGTACGAGTACGGTGGCGGCGGCCAGGCCGGCGCGCACCTGCTCTCGGCCACCCTGGCCCGGCTCACCGGCATCCGCTTCGACGGCGCCGCCCTCGTCGACTTCGCCGGCCTCCGGAACGTGATCGACCTGCTCGGCGGCGTCGACATGTGCGTACGCACCGAGGTGCGGTCGATCCACACCGACCGGGTCTTCCATCCCGGCTGCCAGCGGATGGACGGCGCACAGGCACTCGACTACGTGCGCCAGCGCTACGACCTGCCCGGCGGCGACTACGACCGGCAGACCCACCAGCAGCAGTTGCTGGGGGCCATGCTGGCGCAGGCGGGTGAGACCCGGCTGCGCACCGACCCGGTACGGCTGCACCGGCTGATCGGAGCCGTCGGCGACTCGCTGACCGTCGACACCAACGGAGTGCCGGTGGAGGAACTGCTGCTCGCGCTGCACGGCCTGGCCACCGACGGGCTGCGGGGCGTGCAGGTGCCGTCCTACCCCCAGATGATCGACCAGGTGTCCTACGTCCGGCTCGACACCGAAAGTGACGGGTTGTTCGCGGCGGTGCGCGGCAGCCGGATGCCGGACTGGGCCGGTGCCCATCCGCGCTGGGTGACCCGGCTCTGAGACCTGCCGGCAGCCGTCCCGGCGGGAGGTCTCGGGCAGCCGCGCGACGAGGTTCTAGGCTTGGTACCCGTGTTCGGACCTCAGATACCCACCGTGACCGTTTCCGAGATCAACGACGAGACGTACCTGCTCGACGTCCGAGAGGACGACGAGTGGGCCGCCGGTCACGCCCCCGGCGCCCACCACCTGCCGATGATGGAGCTACCGGCCCGCCTGACCGAGGTGCCGATGGACCGGGACGTGGCAGTGATCTGCCGCTCCGGCGGTCGCTCCGCTCAGGTGGTCCAGTACCTCCTGCGTAACGGTTGGGAGCAGGTGAGCAATGTCGCCGGCGGGATGGGCGACTGGGCGGCGGCCGGTCGACAGGTGATCGGCTCGGACGGGCAGCCCGGCCGGGTCCTGTAGGCGAGCGGTGGACGGCCCCCTCGTATTCGCCCACCGTGGCGCCTCGTACGACCTTCCGGAGCACACCCTCGCCGCCTACCTGCGCGCCCTCGACGAGGGCGCCGACGGGCTGGAGTGCGACGTGCGGCTGACCCGCGACGGGCATCTCGTCTGCGTACACGACCGGCGGCTGGACCGGACAAGCAACGGCCGCGGCCTGGTCAGCGCCCGTACGCTCGCCGAGTTGGAGCAGTTGGACTTCGGTTCCTGGCACCCGGGGGGTGTGCCGGCCAACGGCGACGAGGTGCTCGACGACTCGCACACCCGGCTGCTCACCCTCGAACGGCTGCTGGCGGCCGTGCTCGCCGCCGGTCGCTCCGTCCGGCTGCTGGTGGAGACCAAACATCCGTCCCGCTACGGCGGCAACGTGGAGCGCCGACTGGTCGCCCTGCTGCGCCGGTACGGCCTGGCTGAGCCCGGCCCGGACACCCCCGTACAGGTCACCGTGATGTCCTTCTCCCCGCTCGCGGTACGGCGGATCCGGATGCTGGCCCCCGCGCTGCCGACCGTGCTCCTGCTGGAGGTGCTGCCACGCTGGCTGCCCACGGGCCGGCTACCCTTCGGCGCCGGCATCGCCGGGCCGGGGATCGCACTTGTCCGCGCCCGTCCCGCCCTGGTGCCGGCGCTGCGGGCGGCCGGCAACCAGGTCTACGTGTGGACCGTGAACGAGCCGGCCGACCTCGACCTCGTGCTGGCGGCGGGGGTGGACGGGGTGATCACCGACCGCCCGGCCCATACGCTGGC
Organism: Verrucosispora sp. CNZ293; assembly: GCF_002754655.1. NCBI lineage: Bacteria > Bacillati > Actinomycetota > Actinomycetes > Micromonosporales > Micromonosporaceae > Micromonospora > Verrucosispora sp. CNZ293. The sequence continues at coordinate 4,872,170 of NZ_PEFR01000001.1, read as the reverse complement.
CCGGTTGCACAGGTAGGACGAATGGTCACCGTCGGTGTCGACGTTGCGGGTCGGGGACTTCGAGGCGGCCCTGGGCCACTCGGGGGTGCCCGGAAACGCCGACGGCAGGCACACTCGGGTCATGCCGGACCGCACCGACTACTCGGCTCTCATCGCCGGGCACACCGCCGTCATCGAGATGATCAACTCCGGTGACGCGGGTCTGCCGGTCCTGACCCAGTTGCTCCGGGTGGCCCAGCCCGCGCTCGGGGCCGCCGGGATGGCATTCGTGGAGTTCGCACCCAGCGGCGGCCGGGTGATCGCCGCCACCGGGGCCGCCGAGTGGACCGTGGGCCGGCCGCTGCCCGCGAACGATCCGGTCACCATCTGCCTGCTCGCCGGTCCCCGGGTGCAGTGCGTACGCACCGACCGGTTCACCAACCCGCTCGCCAGCGAGCTGGCCCAGCGCGGCCTGGGTCGGATGGTCGTCTCCCGGGCCGAGATCGGTGGCCACACCGTCGGCAGCCTGCACGCCCTCTACCCCGCAGAGGACGAGGAGCCCGGTGCCGAGCAGCGCGGCGTGATCGGGTACCTCGGCTCCTGCATCGCCCACATGTACGGCGACCAGAGCGGCCTGCCGGTGCACGGCGACGGTCCGGTGGTCGCGGCGCTCGCCGACGGGCTGGCCGTGGTCGACCGGGACGCCCACGTACGGCTCTGGAATCCGGCCGCCGCGCAGGTGACCGGTCGGTCCACCGAAGAGGCGATAAACCAGCCGCTGCCCTTTCCACTCCCGCCGTCCGGGCAGGTCCTCGACCATCGCCTGCCGAGCGGGCGCTGGCTGCGGATCACCTCGGGTGAGCTGCCCGGACCCGGCGCCCTGCGGGTGGTCACCTTCCGGGACACCACCGACCAGCAGCGGCACGACCACGAACGGGACCTCTTCGTCGCGGTCACCAGTCACGAACTGCGTACCCCGGTGACGGTCATCAAGGGCTACGCGGACACCCTCACCGACCACTGGGAGTCGCTCAGCGAGCCCGACCGGCGGCAGGCGGCTCGGGTGATCGGCCAGCGGGCCAACGAGCTGGCCCGGCTGCTCGACCGGCTGCTCTCCTCCGCGGCCGAGGCATGGCCGGGCGACGGGCCCCCGGCCGCCTTCGACCTCACCGCGACGCTGCGGGTCGCGATCGACGACCTGCCCACGGACCTGCGTCGGCGAACCAGCCTCCAGGTGCCGGCCGAGTTGCCCCGGGCGATCGGGCATCGGCAGAGCCTGGCCACCGTGCTCACCGAACTCGTCACCAACGCCGGCAAGTACTCACCACCCGATTCGCCGATCGACGTCGCCGCCGGCGCCGACGGCCAGACCGTCTGCTTCCGGGTCAGTGACCGGGGCATCGGCGTACGCCCGGAGCACGTGGAACGGGCCTTCGACCGGTTCTGGCAGGGTGACTCCGGTGATCGGCGTCGCTATCCCGGTACCGGTCTCGGCCTCTATCTCGTCCGCCGGATCGTTGAACAACAGAATGGGTGGGTATCCCTTCGACCGAGAAGCGGTGGGGGTACGGTCGCAGAGGTGCGGCTGCCCCGCAGGTGACAGTGGGGGTCACGGGGCGAAAGAGGGGCAGAGGTGGCGACGACAGCTGTCGAACGGTCGTGGTGCGTGGTGGTGCCGCACCATGCCAGTGGGGCGCGGATCGCCCGGCACCGGCTCGCCGCCGAGCTCGGCGGGGCCGTCTCGCCGGCGATGCTGGCGGATCTGGTGGCGGTCCTGGCCGAGCTGGTCGGTAACGCGGTCCGGCACGCCGACCCGCTGCCGGGCGGCGTGGTCCGGGTCGCCTGGCGGCTGCGGTACACGCCCGGAGGGCCACAGCTCCGGCTGCGGGTGACCGACGGCGGTGCCGCGTGCAGCCCGCAGATCCGGCCACCCGACCTGGACGCGGCCGACGGCCGTGGCCTGCACATCGTCTCCGGCCTGGCAACCAGCTGGGGGGTGGAGCGCGACGGCCTCGGGCAGAGCGTCTGGGCCGACTTCGACCCGGCCGGTGACCGGCCGGCGCTGGTGCCGGCCGGCTGAACCACTCGGTCCACCGGCTGACGCGGCAAGGGCGGGTCCGGCCCCCACCGGCCGCCGGAGCACTCTAGGCTGTGTCGCCGTGAGCAAGCGTCGAAAGAACCAGCGAGCCGCCACTCCCTCCGGCAAGCGGGAGCGTATCCGGGACGTCTTCGTACCCCGGCCCTTCGAAGGGCTTGTCGACGAGCCCGAGTGGATCGCCCTGCGGGAGCTGGTGCCAGCCGCCTCCGCGCCGCTGCGGCTCACCCCGGCACTCGTCGACGAGTACGGCGACCGGCCGGTCTCCCTGGCCACCGTGCTGCCGATGGCCGCTCCCGCGATGAGCCGGGACGACGGCCACATCTTCATCGGGCTCCAACGTCACCTTCAGTCCGGTGACGTCTCTCGCGACCTGGCCGAGTCGCTGCTCTGCGCACTGCGTACCGAACCCGGCGCCCAGGTCGCGGTGCCGCCGCTGCCCGGCCCCGGTCCCCGGTTGCAGGACATCCTGGTCGACGGCCCGTTGGAGATCAGCCTGCACGAGGGCTTCGAGTTCTGGCTGTCCCCGGAAGCCGCCGAGGACCCGACCGTGCGGGCCTCCCTGGAGCGGGCCAACGCGGCGATCTACCCGACCGTGCGGCTGACTGCCGCGCGGGCCGCGTACTGGTGCCAGGTGACGGGGAAGGCGCACGTCCGCTGGGTGCTGCCCGAGGCCGAGGAGACCGCCCTGGACGCGCTGGCCCGGCTCGGCGCGGCCGGCTCGCTGACCCTCGGCGAGGAAACCAAGTTCGCCGGCATGTTCCGCGCCCACGGGCGGCTGGTCCCGGTCTGGGACCTGCCTCAGCAGACCCCGGCCGACGACTGGGAGCAGCAGGTCGCCGACTTCGCCAAGCGGTACGCCGACGCCCTGGCCGAGACCGGCCCCCTCGACGCCGCCGCTCGCCGGGCCCGGCAGGGACTGCTGGGCCGCCAGCTCACCCTGCGCTGATCCACGCCGGTCAGGCGGACCGGCTCAGCTCCCGCTCCCGCAGCAGCGGGCAGGACATGCAGCGGGGCCCGCCCCGCCCCGAGCCCAGCTCCGAGCCGGCGATCGGGATGAGTTCGATCCCGGCCCGCTCCAACTGGGCGTTCGTCTCGACGTTGCGCTCGTAGCCGACGCAGAGGCGGGGCGCGAGCGCCAGGGTGTTGTTGCCGTCGTCCCACTGTTCCCGCTCGGCGGTCACCGGGTCGAGCCCGGTGTCGATCACCCGTAGCCGGTCCAGGTCCATCGCGTCGGCGGCGGCGCGCAGGAACGGTGCCGGCCCGTCGACCCGCGGAGCCTCGCCGTCGGTACCGGCGATGACGGTGTACGCCGACAGCGTGCTGGCCACGTTCGGATACATCAGCACCGCGTCGACGTCGACCATCGTGCAGATCGTGTCCAGGTGCATCGTCGCCCGTTCCTGGGCGATCGGTACGACGAGAATGGTGTGCGCCAGACCGGCCGCGAAGACCCGGCGGGCGAGCCGCTCGGCACCGGCGGGTGTCGTCCGCTCGCCGACACCGACGGCCAGCACCCCGGGTGCCAGCAGCAGTACGTCGCCACCTTCCAGCGGCTCCAGGCCCGGTCGGTAGACGAACTCGGTGCCGGCGAACCGGGGATGGTGACGGTAGATCGCGTCGGTGAGGGTGGTCTCCCGCCGCCGGGCCGGCATCGCCAGACTCGTCACCCCGACCCGGTCACCGATCCACAGTGACGAGTCGCGGGTGAACAACAGGTTGGGCAGCGGGTCGATGATGAAGTCGTGTCTGTCCATCAGGGTGTAGACGAGCCCACCCCGGCGGTCCCGACCGAGCCGCAGCTCCTCGTGGGCCAGGCCGGCCACGAGGACGCCGGCCAACGCGGCCGGATCGAGGTACGCCAGGTGCGCGGCGACCCGGGCCCGCAGGGTGTCGCCGAGCCGGGGCGAGTTGAGCACCTCGTCGGTCAGCTCCGTCCGGGCGTCCGACACGGCAAGCGTCTCGGTCAGCAGGTCGGTCAGGTAGAGCACCTCGACACCGCGTTCGCGCAGCGCCGCCGCGAAGGCGTCGTGCTCCTCCTGGGCCCGGCCCACCCACGGGATGGCGTCGAAGAGCAGCGAGTCGTTGTTGCGGGGGGTGAGCCGGGCGAGTTCCGGCCCCGGGCGGTGCAACAGGACGGTGCCGAGCCGGCCGACCTCACTGTCCACGTAGTGGCTCACCCTCGCAGCGTAGGGCAGGGTTTGGCGGTATCCGGTAAAACAACCGTGGGTGAATATGGCATTCATCCACAGTCATTCCGGCGCTCCGGCTTGCCGACCACCGGGACTGGCAACGTAGGGTAGTGAGAACGTAACTTCGAGGGACCTTTTGCCGGAGGTCGCGATGACTGTCTTCCCCGCTCGTCGAGCCGTACCGTCCGCCCGGGCGCTGCCGCCAGCGGCGGTACCACACCCTCGGGTCGAGTCGCCCGGGGTGGTCGCGACACCTCGCCCATCCCCGTTGGAGTGGGCCCGCCGTCGCCGGGCGGAGCGGGGCGCACGGCGGCTGGAGGCGGCAGGTGCCCGCGCACTCGGTCAGCTCGACCATCTCGGGCCGGCGTGGCACGTCATCGACTGGCCCCGCACCGACGCGGCTGACGTCCTGCTCGACGACCACGCGGACAACCGGGCCGGCTTCCTGGCCATCGGTCCGAGCGGGCTCTTCGCCGTCACCATCGCCGACCACGGCCGCGCCCGCGTCCTGGTCGCCGGTGACGTGGTGCAGATCAACGGCAAGCGCCCGCCGTACGTGGCCGAAGCCCGCCGCGACGCCCGGCGCGCGAGCAAGGCACTTACCGCGGCCGTCGGCCACCCGATCCCGGTGACTCCGGTGCTCACCTTCGTCGGCTCGGGGGTCATCAGCGTCTACGGCCTGCCCAAGGACTGCCTCATGGCCACCCATCGGGAGCTCGACCGGCTGCTCGTGGCCGGTGGCAACCGGATCAGCCCGGCCACCGCGGAAAAGTTGTCAAGGGTCGCGCAGCACCCCGGCACCTGGGGAAACGGTAGCTACCCGCCGGCCGCCGACTACCGGTGGTACGAGGACGGCCGAATGGCCGCTGACAAGCCGGCCGGCCGCCGGTAACGTCAGCGGCGACGCCACGCGGCCGGGCACGGCTCAGCTCCCGCCGGCCCGCGCCGTCGCCGACCGGGCACCTATCAACACCGACGGCACCGTACGCCCAACACGGTCGGCGGTCGCTGCCGCGACCGGCTAGCGTGGACGTACCGTCGGTGTGCATAGGAGGCTCGGTGGCCCACGTCGAACTCTCGCTCTCGGAAGTGTTCGCGCCCTCCGGGGGGACACCGACTGAGCCTGGGTGCGACAACATCGGCCGCTGGTCGGCCACGGTTTCCAGCGCCCACGAGCCGTGCCTGCTGATCGACGCCGAGACCCGGGTGCTGGCGGTCTCCACCGCCGGGTGTGAACTGCTGCAACTCGGCGCGCCGGAGGACGTGATAGGTCTGCCGCTGCTCGACGGTGGGCTGCGACTCCTGGACTTCACCGCTTACCGGGGCGAGCTGGCCGAGCCCGAGATCGACAAGATCCCGCCGCTGCTGGCGCTCACCTCCGGGCGGCTGGCCCGTGGTCTGCTCCGGATCGAGGCGGCCACGGATGACGCGCCCGACGCGACAGTGGACGCCATCTCCACGCCCGTGCTCGCCGACGGCGCGGTGGCCGGCTCCCTCACCTTCTTCTCCGAGGTCTGACTTCCTCCTACCATTGGCTCGGCCACCTGCCACCCGCGAGTCACCCGCCCCGAGGACCACCCGTGCCGTCCACCTCGCCGTCCCACGCCGACCGCCCCACCGCTGGCTCCTGGTCCGGTGTCGACGTCACCTGCCGGCGCTACGGCTGGCTGGTGGGTGTTGCCGTGCTGACCGCGCTGCTGACAGTCGGGTGCGGCGCGCCCCCGGAGGCGCGCGACAGCGGCGGCCTGCCGACCCGGGCGGCCACCACGGCACCGAGCAGCCCGGCCAGCTCCGCCACACCGTCGTTCGGCGCACTTCCAGGTGTCGGTCCGACCCTGCCGTCAGCCGACCCGGGGCTGGTCGCGGTGGCCTGCACCGGCGAGCCGTCGGCGAAACAGATCATCGAGCTGGTGCGTGGTCGTCGTGGACTGCTGCCCGGCAACGCCCGGGTCAGCGTCCGCAACGGCCCGTTGTGTGCCGCCGACTGGCAGCTGACCACCCTCGACGTGGCCGGGTACGAGCCGCTCCAGGTGGTGACCCGGGACCGGGCCGGAACCCTGAGCATGGTGACCGCCGGGACGGACGTGTGCACGGCCGAGGTGCGGGTCGCCAGTCCCCCCGGCATCCAGACGCTGGCCTGTGGCAGTGACGGCGGCGGCGTCCCGGTGCCGGTACCCACCCCGTCGCCCGTGGTGCCGACACCTTCGCCGTCGGGCTCATCGCCAACTCCGGGTGCGTAGGCTGGGCGCATGCCGGGAACGCCGCCGACCCGTTTCGTCTACCTCGGGCCCGAGGGCACCTTCGCTGAGCAGGCACTGCGTACGGTGCCCGCCGCCGAGCGGGGCAGCCGTACGCCGGCCCGCAGCGTCGGTGAGGCGTTGGAGGCCGTCCGCGCCGGGGAGGCCGACGCCGCTCTGGTGCCATTGGAGAACTCGATCGGCGGCGCGGTCGGGGTGACCCTCGACGAGCTGGCCGAGGGGGAACCGCTTGTCATCACCCGGGAAGTGATCCTTCCGGTGGAGTTCGTGCTCGGGGCACGCGCGGGCACCCCGCTGCCGTCGATCCGCAGCATCGCCGCACACCCGCAGGCGTCCACCCAGTGCCGGGGTTGGTTGCGGGCACACCTGCCCGACGCGGTCGTGGTGGACGTGCTGTCCAACGGCGCGGCGGCGGCCGGCGCGGCCAACGGTGAGTACGACGCGGCGATCTGCGCCCCGATCGGTGCGGCCCGGCACCGGCTCGCCGTGCTGGCCGACAAGATCGCCGATCATCCCGACGCGGTGACCCGCTTCGCCCTGTTGTCGCGGCCAGGCCCGCCTCCGCCGCCCACCGGCGACGACGTGACGTCGCTCGCCGTCTACATCGCGCACGACCGGGTGGGTGCGCTGCTGTCCGTGCTCATGGAACTGGCGGTGCGGGGAGTCAACCTGACCCGGATCGAGTCCCGACCGACGGGCGAGGCGCTCGGCCGCTACGTGTTCTTCCTCGACTGCACCGGTCACGTCGCCGACGTGCGGCTCGGCGAGGCGTTGCAGGGGCTGCGCCGGGTCTGCGCCGACGTGCGCTTCCTCGGCTCGTACCCCCGGCACCGGTGGGACGGGCCGACCAGGGAACGGCCGGTGGCCGCCCCGGCGGGCCTCTCCGACGCCGACTACACCGACGCCGCCGCCTGGCTCACCCGCCTGCGCGCGGGCGAGCTGACCTGAGCGGGCCGGCGCGGCTGCGCCGGCCCCCGGCGCGCGACCTACCGGAACAGGCCGCCGAGCACGCCGCCCTGGTCCTGCTGCCCGCTGCCCATGATCGGTGGTTCCTCGGAGGGCTGCACGACGACGAAACCGTGGCCGGCGAAGCTCATCGTGTACGCCTCACCTGTGGTGCGGCCCAGCAGCGTGCCGAGCCCGATCTGGTCGGCCCGGTGGTAGCCGGTCTGTAGGCTCGCCGACCAGCAGACGGCAGCCTGCGGGTCGACGTAGGTGGGCGCGTCCACGTTGAGCACGACCGGGGTGCCCCGGGTGGTGACGGCGATCCTGCCGTGCCCGGTGAAGACGCAGTTGAACAGGCCGGTGGAGGCCATGCCCGCCCCGCCGACCATCTTGATGTCGTAGCGCAGGGCGCTGTCGAAGGCCAGCACGCTGGAGCCGTTTATGGACAGGGCGTCGCCCGGCTCCAGGTCGATGAGGTGCACGTCCTTGGCGAAGTCGGCGAGAAACACGTCACCGTGCCCGGTGAGTTTCATCAGCGGTACGCCCTCGCCGGTGAGCTTCTGCTTGAGGAAGTTGCCCAGTCCACCGGAGCCCAGCGCCTGGAACTGCACCTGGCCCTGGTACGCGACCATCGAACCGACCCGGGCCATCGCCTCGCCGGCGAGTTCGATCTTCAACATCTTGGCGTTCTGCAACCGCATGCCGGGCTGCGCCGACTCACGCTCCAGATTCTCCGCCGAGAACAGCTCACTGCGCATGGGTTCCTCCCGTACTCGCCGTACCTGGCCGAGACGGTAGGGCCAGCCCGCAACCGGGCCCGCTGACAACCTGGCGGCGGAGGCCCTCAGCCCCAGCCCAGTTCGTGCAGGCGCGCGTCGTCGATGCCGAAGTGGTGGGCGATCTCGTGCACCACCGTCACCGCCACCTCGTCGACGACGTCCTCCTCGCTGTGACAGATGCGCAGGATGGGGTTGCGGTAGATGAGGATGCGGTCCGGCAGCACACCCGCGTAGTCCCAGCCCCGGTCGGTCAACGCGTGTCCCTCGTAGAGCCCGAGCAGATCCTCACCCGGCGGCGGATCGTCCTCGACCAGAATCACCACGTTGCTCATCAGCGCCAGCAGCTCCTCCGGAACCTCGTCCAGCGCCTCCCCCACGAGTTCCTCGAACCGCTCCCGCCCCATCTCCACCGCCACACCCCCATTCTTCCCCACCCCACCCGCGATCTTGCACTTCCGGTCGCCGCGAACCAGGACAGAAGCCGCGTAACGGAGACCGAAAGTGCAAGATCGGCGTGAGGTTGGGGTGGGTCAGGAGGTGAGGCGGGCGGTGAGGGTGATTTCGGCGCCGGGGGAGAGCAGGCGGGAGATCGGGCAGTTCTGCTTGGCGGTCTCGGCAAGCTTGGCGAACTGCGCCTCGTCGATGCCGGGCACCTCACCGACGGTGTCCAGCTCGATCCGGGTCACGGTCATCCCGGCGTCGGTCTTGTCGAGGTGCACCTTCGCGGTGGTCTCGACCGAGGTGGGCGTCGTGCCGGCGTCGGCGAGCGCCTTGGAGAAGGCCATCGAGAAGCAGCCGGCGTGCGCGGCACCGATCAACTCCTCAGGGTTGGTGCCCTCACCCTCCTCGAAGCGCGACTTGAAGGAGTAGTTCCCCTGGAGCCCGCCCTTGCCGGTGCGGATGGTGCCGGACCCCTCGGTCAGGTTGCCCTGCCAGAGTGCGGAAGCGGTACGGATAGGCATGCACCTGACGCTAGTCCACCGGAAGCCGGCAGGCGACCGACCGCCCCGGCGCCGTGCTGTTCCTCGGCGTCACCAGCCGGCTGTGTCATGATGCGACCGGACCCCGCGGCGCGGCGGACGCACGGCGTCCCGGCCACCAGCCGGCCACCAGGAGAGGGTGAGTGATGACCCACGACCTCCCCATTCCCCGTCAGGACGACCGCTCCGACGGCGCCAGCGTCATCGAGTGGGGTACGGAGGACGAGTCACCTGCGGCGGGCCGGTTCCGTCGGTCTCTCGGCGGTCTCGGTCGGGACCATCGGGTGCCGGTGCTGCTGGCCGGCCTCGGTGCAGTGGCGGCCCTGGCCTCGCTGCTGGGCGAGTGGTCGACGATCACCATTCCCAACGGCGGACCGGAGCCGGAGACCCCGCTCCAGGTGACCAGCGGAGTCGCCGACATCGGGCTGGGCCCCGCGTACCTGGTCGGGCTCCTCGCGCTCGGTGTCGCGGTGGCGCTCGCGCTACGCGGCACGGACTCGGTCCGGGCGAATGCCCGGGTCGCCGGCCTGGCGCTGGTCGCCGGCGTGCTCGCGCTCCTCGCGACGACAGCCGTGTCCCTCGACGACACGATGCGGCGGAGCATGTTCTACAACACGGAGTTGACCTTCGTCGTCGAGTACGAGCGTGGGCTGATCGTCGCCTTCGTCGCCGTCGGGCTGTTCGCCGCCGCGCTCGCCCGGACCTCGCCCGGAGCGGCCGAGGCACGACAGGTGTCGGATGGGCCGCGACGGCGCAGCCGACGACCGTCGGAGGAGGCGGAGCCGGAGGGGGACCGCCCGCCCGTGGAGATCACCGTCACGCCGACGGTGCCCTTCGCCCGGGAGGCACCGCCCGACTGATCCGCCGGCCCTGAGGTCACCTCCGGTGCGTCGCCCGTTGGCACCCGATTCGCCTGGAAGCCATGGTTGCGACCGGTTCTGCGAGGTACGGTTGCTGCCCGCCGTCACCCGGGTCACCGCTCGACAAGGTGAACGGCTGGTCGCGACGGCGGCGGGCGAAGGAGGAACGATGAACCGCCCGGGCCTGCCCAAGCTGATCGCCACCGACCTCGACGGGACACTCGTCCGCAGCGACGACACCGTGTCGGCCTTCACCCACGAGGTTCTCGACCGGGTACGCGCCGCCGGTATCCCGGTGGTCGGCGCCACCGGGCGCGGTCCCCGGCTGACCGAGCTGACCCGCAACGACATCCGCGCCGCCGACTTCCTGGTCCTGGCCGGTGGCGGCCGGGTGGTCGACCAGAGCGACCCCGAGGGGCCTGTGGTGCTGCGGGACGAGCGTCTCTCCAGCGGGGTACTCGCCGTCCTGCTGGCCGAACTGGAGGCCGCGGTCGGGCCACTGACGGTCATGGTCGAGGCGTCGGACGAACACGACGCCCCACTCTGGGGCGACTACCACCCCGAGTGGCCCTACCAGGACGCTTTCGAGGTACGTAGCCGCGCCGAGTGCCTCGCCGGTGACGTGATCAAGGCGTTCGCACGTACCGCCGATCACCACGTGGACGAGCTGCTGGCCGCCGCCCGGGAGATCGTCCCGCCGCACCTGGCCACCCTCACCCAGGCGGGTCTGGGCTTCATCGAGATCTGCCCGCCCGGGGTGGACAAGGCCTCCGGGCTCAGCGTGATCGCGCAGACCCTCGGTGTGGACCCGGCCGACGTGCTGGTCTTCGGTGACATGCCGAACGACCTGCCGATGTTCCAGTGGGCCGGTTGGGGGCGGGTGGCCGTGGCCAACGCCCACCCGAGTCTGCGCGCGGTCGCCGACGAGGTCACTCTGCGCAACGACGACGACGGGGTGGCTGTCTATCTCGACCGGCTACTGTCCCGGTGATGGATTCCACGCCGCACCTGGTCGCCAGCGACATCGACGGGACGCTGCTGCGCGACGACCGCACCCTGAGCGCCCGGACCGCCGCCGTGCTCGCCCGGATCTCCGCCCAGGGCACGCCTGTGGTGCTTGTCACCGGCCGACCGATCCGCTGGCTCCGGCTGGTGTACGAACAGCTGGCCGAGCCGCTGCCGGCGGTCTGCGCGAACGGCGCGGTGGTCTACGACCCGACCACCGACGAGGTGCTGCGGGCCGACCCGCTCGCCCCGGAGCTGCTCGCTGAGGTGGTCCGACGCCTGCGGGCCGAGATTCCTGATGTGAGCCTGGCTGTGGAGATCGTCGACGGCCGGCAGATGCGCCACGAGACGCACTACCCGTTGCGCTGGGACGCCGACGAGGCGGCGATCCGGGCCGTGGAGACCGCCGAGGAACTGCTGTCGGCACCAGCGGTCAAGCTGCTGGCGCGCGCCGGTGAGCAGGATCCGGACCGGTTCACCCGACTGGTCGCCGCCGCCCTCACCGGGCTCGCGGAGGCCACCCACTCCTCACACTCCGGGCTGGTGGAGATCTCCGCGGCGGGGGTGACGAAGGCCGCCGGCCTGGCCTGGTACTGCCACCGCATCGGCGTCGCCGCGCCGGACGTGCTCGCCTTCGGCGACATGCCCAACGATTTGCCGATGCTCACCTGGGCGGGACGGGCAGTGGCGGTCGCGAACGCCCATCCGGAGGTGTTGGCGATCGCCGACGAGGTGGCCCCGGCGAACTCGTCCGACGGGGTAGCCGCCTACCTGGAGAAGGTTTTCGGGGCGGAATGAGCCCGTCCGGAGGCGGCGCGACGAGCGCGCCGCACCCCGGACCGGGTGATCAGAGGTACTGACCGGTGCTGTGTCCTTCGCCACTCGGCTGCCCCATGCCGGGCATCCCCGGCAGCACCGCGCCGGCTGGTCCGCTGGGCAGCGCCTGCCGGCCGGAGCGCATCTGCTCCAACTGCACCCGGGCCGCCATCTGTTGCGCGACCAGGGCCGCCTGGATGCCGTGGAACAGCCCCTCCAGCCAGCCGACCAGTTGGGCGTGCGCGATCCGCAACTCGCCCTCGCTCGGTGCCTGGTCCTCGGAGAACGGCAGCGAGATCCGCTCCAGTTCCTCCCGCAGTTCGGGAGCGAGCCCCTCCTTCAGCTCGACGATCGACCGCTGGTGGATCTCCCGCATCCGGTGCCGGCTGGCGTCGTCCAGGGGAGCCGCCTTGACCTCTTCCAGCAGCTGTTTGATCATGCTGCCGATCCGCATCACCTTGGCCGGCTGCTCGACCAGGCGCGATGGATCCTCACCAGGTCCGTCGTCGGTCTGCACGGTGCCGACGGGGCGGCCGTCCGGCCCGACCACCACCACGGTTCCGGAGTGCCCGGCACCGTCCCGGCCGGGCTCGTCGTTCTCTCCAGCGGAGCGCGCTTCGGTCATGCCCTCCATCTTTACCCAGCGGTACCGGTAAGCGCCCGCCGGCCCGCTGGTCCGGCACTCCCCAGGCCGATGCCCACCCCCCGGAGGTCGGTGAACCGCGCTACCGTCGCCGGATGCCCTCGGATCCCCGGGCGGTGCTGACCCGCCCCGCGCCCGAACCGGACGCGACAGTCGCCTACGGCGAACACCCGGACCAGATCGCCGATCTGCGCCGTCCGGCCGGCTCCGGGACACCCCGGCCGCTGGTGGTCGTGGTGCACGGAGGTTTCTGGCGGGCGGAGTACGACAGGCGGCACACCGGGCCGCTGGCGAGCGCGCTGGCCGCCCTGGGGTACCCGGTCGCCCAGCTGGAGTACCGGCGTACCGGGCAGCCGGGTGGTGGTTGGCCGGGCACCCTGACCGATGTGCTGGCCGGGGTCTCCGCGCTGCCCGGGTTGGCCGAGGCCGCCCTGCCGGGGCAGGTCACCTCGGCGCCGCCGGTGCTGGTCGGCCACTCGGCCGGCGGGCACCTCGCGCTGTACGCGGCGGCCCACGCACCCGGCGCCGTCGCCGGGGTGCTGGCCCTCGCACCGGTCGCCGACCTGGCCGAGGCGTACCGGCTGGATCTGGACGCCGGGGCCGTGGCCGCGCTGCTCGGTGGTGGACCGGCCGACGTCCCGGAGCGGTACGCGGCCACGGATCCACGGTCGCTGGTCCCGCTGCGACCACGGACGGTAGTGATGCACGGCACGCTGGATCAGCAGGTCCCCATCGACATCTCTCGAAATTATGTGGCCGTCGCCCGCGCCGCAGGTGCCGAAATCCGCCTTGTTGAGCTGCCAGAATGCGAGCATTTCGGGCTTATCGCGCCGGGATCGTCGGCGTGGCCGGAGGTAACCAGCGCGTTGCGGTCTCTGCACGAAGATCATTAGCCATTGACGCAGCGTCGCCGAGCAGGTAGAACGCCGGAGGGGCGGATGCGCCCGGCAACACATTCGAAGGGAACCCGGTGTCGCAGATGAACCGCAGGCGGGCACTCCAGCTGCTGGCCGCGCTCGGTACGGGCGGACTCGTCGCCGCGTGCGGCTCCGACGCCGAGCCGGAGGTCACCAGCACAGAGAGTCCGATCAAGATCGGGCTCATCGCGCCACAGTCGGGTGCGAGCAAGACCATCGGCGACGAGCTCACAAACGGCTTCGAGCTGTACCTGGACCTCAACGAGCGGCGCCTCGGCGGCCACCCGGTCGACCTGATCACGGCCGACGAGGGTGACAACGTCAAGTCCGGTCAGGCCGCCGTCGAGGGACTGCTCAAGCAGGGCGTGCTCGCCCTGACCGGGGTGGCCAGCTCGTCGGTCATGTTCGGCATCAAGGACATCGTGGAACAGGCCCGGGTTCCCTTGATCGGCTCCAACGCCTCCCCCGCGAGCCTGCAGAGCGTCGTCTACATCTGGCGTACGTCGTACGTGCTCGACGAGGCGGGCCGGGCGCTCGGTCGCTACCTGAAGGACGAACTCGCCCCCACCGACAAGATCGCGACGATCCTGCCGGAAGGGGTCGTCGGTGTCGAGGATGTGCTGCGGGGCTTCCGCGAGGAGTTCGGCGAGGCCGACCCGCGCATCGCCAGCCAGGTGGTCTGGACCTCCGGCAGCAGCAGCCCCGGCAGGACCGCCTACGTCTCGGACATCAACCGCGCGCTCGCCGGCAACCCGGCTGTCGTCTTCTGCTTCTACTCCGGCGCGGCGGCCGTGGAGTTCATCATGCAACTGCGCGACGCCGGGTTCCGGGGCCGGATCTACGCCCCCGGTTTCCTCACCGAAGGTTCGGTGCTGGAGGACATCCGACCGGCGACCGACGCACTGGGCATCCGCACCGCGCTGAACTACTCCGCCGACCTCAACAACGCGGCCAACCGCCGCTTCGCCTCGGCGTACCGCAAGAAGCACAACACCTCACCGACCACGTACGCGATGGCCTCGTACGACGCGGCAAAGGTGCTCGACCAGGCGATCCGGCTCGCCGGCTCGGCCCCCACCGCGCAGCAGGTAAACCTCGCCCTGGGCCGGATCGGGCAGATCGACAGCCCACGCGGCGCCTGGCAGTTCAACCAGCCGCGTACGCCCCAGCAGAAGTGGTACCTGCGCGAGGTGCAGCGCGACGGTCAGGTGGTGTCGAACGTGCTTGTCAACGAGTTGGCCACGCTCGGCTGAGTCGAGCAGCGAGGCCGGCCCCGGGTCGGGGCCGGCCCGGCGCCGGGACCGGCCCCGTCGCTCGGCGGGTCTCAGTACCGCAGTTCGGCGATGCAGCACTTCACGCTGCCACCGCCCTTCTTCAGCTCGGCAAGTTCCACAGGCACCGGGGTGTAGCCGGCCGCCTTGAGCCGACCGGCGAGCCGGGTGGCCTCGCTGTTGAGCACCACGTTGGCGCCGTCGCTCACCAGGTTCAGCCCGAAGGCGAGGGCGTCCTCGTCGTCCGCCAGCACCGCGTCCGGGAAAAGTTGGTTGAGCACCCGCTGGCTGGCGGCGGAGAAGGCGCCGGGGTAGTAGACGACGTTGCCGTCGTCGATCGAGGCGAGCGCCACGTCCAGGTGGTAGAAGCGGGGGTCGACAAGCCGCAGTGAGACCACCGGCCGGCCGAGCGCCTCCTGCGCCTCGGCGTGCGCCGGCAACTCTGTCCGGAAGCCGTACCCGGCCAGGACCAGCCCGCCGTGCGCCTCCGGCAGGTACGCGAAGTCACCCTCGCCCTCGTTCGTCTCGTTCGGCGCGATGAACCGCCAGCCCTGCGACTCGTAGAAGGCCCGGTGCGTGGCCGCCTCCGCGGCCCGCTGCTCGTGCTTGAACTGCGCACCGTAGACCGTGCCGTCGACCATGAACGCACCGTTGGCCGCGTAGACCATGTCGGGCAGGCCGGGTTCGGGCACCAGCAGATGCACCTCGTGGCCGAGGCCGACCAGGGTCTCCCGTAGCCGGTCCCACTGCTTGACCGCCAGCTCCGTGTCGACCGGGGCGGTCACGTCCATCCACGGGTTGATCGCGTACTCGACCGCGAAGTGCTCGGGGGAGCACATGAGGTATGTCCGCTTTCGCGGCACTCGCTGCTGGTTCACGGTGACCAAGGGTAGGTACGGTAGAACTTTGGTAACAGCCGCAAACATTGCTTCCCAGAGGCGGAACATTGCAGATCGACGCCGTTGACCAGCGAATCATTGCGCTGCTCGTTGCCGACGCCCGGGCGTCGTACGCCGACATCGGCACCCGGGTGTCGCTCTCCGCTCCGGCGGTGAAGCGGCGGGTCGATCGACTGCGGTCCGCCGGGGTGATCCGGGGATTCACGGCCATCGTGGACCCGGCCTCGGTCGGCTGGACCACCGAGGCCTTCGTGGAGCTGTTCTGCGCCGGCCGGACCACCCCGGCCCAGATCAGCGCCGCCGTGCGCCGCCATCCCGAGGTGGTCGGTGCGTACACCGTCTCCGGCGAGGCCGACGCGTTGGTGCACCTGCGGGCCGCCGACATCGCGCACCTGGAAGAGGCGCTGGAGCGGCTGCGGGCCGAGTCGTTCGTGACCTCCAGCCGCAGCACCATCGTGCTCTCCCGGCTGGTCGAGTCCCCGGGCGTGGGCCCCTCCACCGGCTGAACCCGGAACCATTCCCCCGAGGGTGGAACCGGACCCGGAGCCACCGCGTCGAACCGGCCATGAAACGGGGCACCAAGGTCGCAACGACCGGCGGCTCGCTTGTCGCGCTCGCGCTACTCGCCGGCAGCATGGCCGTGTCGCAATCTCCGCCGGCCGGGCCCGGCACCACCGAAGCACCGATGGTGCCGGTCGGCCTGGTCTCCTTCGACTCCTGTGCCGACGCTCTGGCGGAGCTGCGCGCGGCGGCCACCGCATCGGTCGGCCCGTACGGTTTCGCCGGGGACGCGGTGCTCTTCGGCGACCGGATGGCGGCAGCCGGTGGCGCGGAGTCGATGGCCCGCACCTTCGCCGGAGCGCCGGGCGACGCCGGCGGCCGGGACACCGGCGCCGGTCACTCGACAACGAACAACCACGAGGCCGGCGCGGACGAACCCGACCTGGTCAAGACCGACGGCCGACGGATCGTCACGGTCACCGGCGGCGTGCTGCGGGTGGTCGATCCGGTGAGCCGGCGCGTCACCGGGCGACTCGATCTGGCCGGTGACCGGGAGGAGTTGCGCTGGCAGGAACACCGCCTGCTGCTGCTCGGCGACCGCGCGCTGGTGCTCAGCGAGGACCCGCCGCGCCCAGCCGACGCACTCCGCTCGATCAGGCCCCCCGGCGCGACCCGCCTGCTGCTTGTCGACCTGGCCGGCCGCCCCCTGGTGCTCGGCACGTACCGGATCGAGGGCAGCACCGTCGACGCCCGGTTGACAGGTGACACGGTCCGGGTGGCGGTCCGCGCGTCGGCCCGGCTGGAGTTCCCGCTGGCGTCCGAGGGCAGCGACCAGGTCCGGACCGAACGGAACCGCAAGGTGATCGCCCGGGCCGGTGTCGAGGCGTGGCTACCGGAGTACGAGTGGACCGCCGGCCCGGAACGGCACACCGGGCGGGTCGGCTGCGACCGGCTCAGCCGGCCCGACCGGATGACCGGCTCGTCCACCCTCACCGTGCTCAGCTTCGACCTCACCGCCGACCGGCTCGGCGACGGCGACCCGGTAGCGGTGGCCGCCGACGCCGACACCGTCTACGGCACGGCGACCAGCCTCTACCTGGCAGGGCAGCGTCCGGTGCCGATCACCGGCAGCAAACCCCGCTGGCGGCCGTCGTCGGCCGAGCAGATCACCGACATCTACCAGTTCGACACCGCCGCGCCGGGTCGTCCCCGCTTCCTGGCCGCCGGCTCGGTGCCCGGCTGGCTGATCAACCAGTACGCGCTCTCCGAGTGGGCCGGGCACCTGCGGGTGGCCACCACCACAGGCGACACCTGGGCTGAGGGCAGGGCCTCCGAGTCGGCGGTTCGGGTACTACGTCGCGACGACGGGTCGCTGGTGCCGGTCGGCATGGTCGGCGGCCTCGGGCGGGGCGAACGCATCTACTCGGTGCGCTACCTCGGACCGGTCGCCTACGTCGTCACCTTCCGGCAGACCGATCCGCTCTACGCCCTCGATCTCGCCGATCCGACCGCGCCCGCGGTCACCGGCGAGCTGAAGATCACCGGCTATTCCGCGTACCTGCATCCGCTGCCCGATCAACGCCTGCTGGGCGTGGGTCAGGAGGCCGACAGTCAGGGACGTACCGAGGGCGTACAGGTCTCACTCTTCGACGTCCGCGACCCCGGCCGGCCGGCCCGGCTGGACCAGTGGCACCTGCCCGGCGGGTGGACCCAGGCCGAGCACGACCCGCACGCCTTCCTGTACCGCCCGGACACCGGCCTGGTGGCGTTGCCGGTCGACGCCGGTGTCCGGCTGTTGCGCGTCAGCGACGACGCCATACGTGAGATCGGCGAGGTGACCCACCCGGTCGGGAACGACAGCGGCCGACGGCAGTGGGGTCCATCGGTGCGCCGGTCACTCGTGGTGGGCGATGTGCTCTGGACGGTCTCCGAGGCGGGCCTGCGCGCCACCGATCCCGACTCGGCCCGGAGCCTGGCCTGGATCGCGGCTACCTGAACCTTCCTCCCTGCGGGTGGGGCCCGGTTTCTCGGGGTTTCCGGGCCCCACCCGCCTTGACCTCAACCACGCTTCAAGTGATCGACTCGGCGGGAAGCGGCGGCGAGGGGAGACGTGCGGGCAGTGTGGATCCACGAGTTCGGCGGTCCGGAGAAGCTGGTGCCGGGTACCGCGCCTGATCCCGTACCCGCGCCGGGGCAGGTGCTTGTCGACGTGATGCTGGCGAACATCACATTCGTGGAGACCCAGTTCCGGGCGACCGGCTTCGGCCCGTCGGGCGTGACACTGCCGGTGATCCCGGGCAACGGTGTCGGCGGCCTGATCAGCACGGTCGGTCCGGACGTCGACCCGGGGCTGGTCGGCCGACGGGTGGTCAGCAGCACCGGTGGCTCCGGTGCGTACGCCGAGCGGGTCGTCGTGGACGCGACGCTGCCGGTGGCGGTGCCGGACGGGTTGCCGCTCGACCAGGCGGTGGCCCTGCTCGCCGACGGGCGTACGGCATTGATGCTGGCCGAGGCGGCCGATCTCCGGCCCGGCGACCGGGTGCTGGTCGAGGCAGCCGCCGGCGGGGTGGGCAGCCTGCTCGTCCAACTCGCGGCACGCGCCGGTGCGCAGGTGGTCGGACTGGCCGGCGGTACGCGCAAGGTAGCTCAGCTACCGTCCATGGGCGTCGAGGTCGCCGTGGACTACCGGCAGCCGGACTGGGTCAGGCGGGTACGGTCGGCAGTCGGCGCGGTCGACGTGGTCTTCGACGGGGTCGGGGGCGCGATCGGGCGCGACGCGTTCGAGCTGCTCGACCGGGGCGGTCGGATGCTCAGCTTCGGGCTGTCCAGCGGCGAGTGGGCCGGAATCGACGCGGAGTCAGCCGCCGAGCGGGGCGTGACAGTGGTCCGGCCGACGCCGACGCCCGCCCAACTGCGGGCGTACACCGAGCGGGCGTTGGCGGAAGGGGCAGCCGGTGGGCTGCGCGCGGTGATCGGCCAGCGGTTCCCGTTGGCTCAGGCGGCCGAGGCGCACGCGGCCATCGAGGCCCGATCGACTGTCGGCAAGACCCTGCTCGACGTGCGCTGACCCGGTCAGAGGTACATGCCGGTGCGGTGCTCGCCGCGGACCGGCTTGTCTCCCTCACCGAAGAACCGCTTACCGCCGAACTCGCCGTGCAGGCGGTCGTCCAACTCGTCCGCCAGCCCCGTCATCACCTGCACGGCCAGCATCAGGTGGGTCGGCTGGAAGTTGCGGCCGAAGACCGGGATCGACGCCCACACGGTGTCGTCGGCGCAGTAGAGGCGCCCGATAGGCATCCGGTTTGTCAACTCGGAGAGCTTGACGTACAGCCGCTCGGTCGGCTCGACCTCGGTCAGCACCGGCGAGAAGACGTCGACAAGCGGCGGATTGTCCCGTACCCGGACGAAGACCATCGCCGAGCCGGCGCGGATGTTGATGTCGCCGTCGGAGTCGACCTGGAGCCGGTCCGTGTCGGACTTGAGCATTGTCGAGACGACCGTGCGGACCCGCTCGGCCAAGTCCAGCACCTCGGTGTCGGCACCGGCCTCGTCGGTGGCGGCCAGCGCCTTCTCCAACTCGGTGCCGATCTCCCGGGCCAGGTTGGTCTCGCTGCGGGCAGTCCCCAGCGCCTCGCCGGGGATCGGCTCGCCCTTGCCGTCCTCGATCGCGTAGACGAGGAAGGCCGGATGCGGGGCACCGTAGATGTCGCGCATGGTGCGGGAGAGCAGTGCGGCGAGCCGGGGGGCCTCGTCGGCGGCGGAATCAAACCCGAACTGGTCCCCCGAGCCGTCCACCACACCCGGCGGTGACCAGCCCAGCGCGACCATGTCGGCGACCGCCGCGCGATCCAGCCGGTAGCCCGGCGGCAGGGTGGCGTTGCCCACCGCCCGGGCGGCGAACCGGCCGTCGGTCCGCACCTCGACATAGACGGAGTAGACGGCGTCATCGGTGCCGGAGGCGGTCGGGTCGAGGGTCAACGCGACCTCCGCGCCCGGCGGCAACGCGGACAGCCGCTCCGCCAGCGCCCGGGCGAACTCCCGCCACGCCTGGGTCACCTTTGCCCGCAGGTCGGCCGTGCTCGGCTCGTCGAGCAGGATCGACTCGTGGTGCACCGGCGTGCCGGGCGGTGCCGAGGGGTGGTCAGCCGTCATGATCGCCTCCGTCCGTTCCGGTCACCCTACCCAGCCGGCTGCCGGGACGGATCAGCGCGGACCGTGATCGGACAACGGCCGTCAGTCGGCCCCGCCGTCCGGTCCGGCCGGGTCCGAACGAGGCTGCCGGTCGCCACCCAGCTCCACCGGCCAGGTGCCGGCCAGCTCGGAGAGCCGGGCCGCCGCCACGGCCGGATCCGCGCCTCGGCCGACGGCCAGACCCAGCAGGTACGCGGTGACCGGCGCACCGGGCCGCAGCACCTGGTGGGCCACATCCCGGGCCAGGTCGAGCACGGTTGGCACCGGCACCTGAGCTGGGTCGAGATCCAGTTCCGCGCAGGCGGCCGTGACCCAGTCGTCCATCACCGTCATCGCGTCCACTCCTCCGCCCGGCGTAGGTCACGCTCAGTGTCGCAGTCGAACCAGGGCTCCGGGCCGTCACCGTGCCACGTCACGTCACGCACGGTCAGGCCGGCGACCAGCTCACGCAGCGGCGCACCGGCGACGTCACCGCCGCGCCGAACGCCGAGGTGATTCAGAGCGGCCCGCAGTGCGGCCGGCCGCCACACCCCGCACAGGGTCTGCCGCCGCCCCGACCGGTCCACGTAACAGACTCCGTCGAGGCGGTGCAGATGGTCCAGCAGCTCACCGACGGCTGACCGGGTCAGCAGGGGCAGGTCGGCGGCGAGCAGGGCGACGGCGGGTACGTCGGTGTCGAGCAGGGCCAGCCCGGCCGCGACGGCGGCCACCGGTCCCCCGCCCGGCGGCACCTCCCGGGTCAGTCGTACTCCGACGATCGCCGGTCCGGGGCCGACCAGGATTCGAGGCGACGCGTCGGCCACTGCGGCCAGCACCCGCTCACGCATCGGCACCCCGCCTACCGGCAACACCGGCTTGTCCCGCCCGCCCATCCGGCGTCCCGCACCACCGGAGAGCACCACCGCCGCGTACGCCGTCATCTGCGCCACGTTAGCCGCCCGCACCACCCCGACAACCACAGCGGCGGGCAAGCATGTGGTGGTTGGGTCCTGTCGAGCTGAGCGCACAGACGGATCGCACCTCGAACGCTCGGCTGGTGGGGCGATTCCGGCGACGCGGGGCAGGATGGAGGACGTGGGACGGGCTTCGGAGCGGCGTGGCGTGGTGCGGGTGGACCTGGATGCGGCGGAGGCCGGCCGGCGCCGGGTCCGGCGGCCTGACACGCTCGCCGCCGAGGAGCCGTTGGAGATCCGGGTCGGCCCCGCCGGATCCGGGCGACGTCCGCCGCTTACCGTCACCATGCGTACCCCCGGAGCCGACCTCGACCTGGCCATCGGTTTCCTCGTCACCGAGGGGCTGATCCGCTCGGCGGACGACGTGTCCACGGCGCAGTTGTGTGCCGGGACGGAGACTCCGAACACCTACAACGTGGTCGATGTGACCCTCGCTCCCGGAGTGCCGGATCCGGTCACCGACGCGACCCGGCACTTCCACACCACAAGCGCCTGCGGGGTGTGCGGCAAGGCGAGCATCGACGCGGTGCGTACCCGGTCGCTCTTCGACGTCAGCGACGATCCGCTCAGCGTGCCCGCGGAGCTGTTGGCCGAGCTGCCGCAGCGGCTACGCGCCGGGCAGCGGGGCTTCGACCGCACCGGCGGACTGCACGCCGCGGGCCTGTTCGCCGCGGACGGCGAACTGGTGGTGCTGCGCGAGGACGTGGGTCGACACAACGCGGTCGACAAGGTGGTGGGCTGGGCGGTACGCGAACACCGGCTGCCGCTGGCCGGGCACGTGCTGCTCGTGTCGGGTCGGGCGAGCTTCGAGCTGACCCAGAAGGCGTGGATGGCGGGTGTGCCGCTGCTGGCCGCGGTTTCCGCGCCGAGCACCCTCGCGGTCGACGTGGCCACCGAGGCCGGGCTGACCCTTGTCGGGTTCCTCCGGGGACGGACGATGAACGTCTACACCGGCGGGCACCGGGTCACCAGCTGAGATCGCCCCCGAACTCACACGTCAGCGGCGGGCCAGCAGCTCGAACAGTTCCAGCCGGGCCGCCGCGTCGCGGGCGAGCAGAAAGCCGGCGATGCCCAGAACCCAGCCGAGCATGCTGCCCGAGGAGCGGACGATCCATGCGTTGAGCCGGGCGAGCACCGGCTCGACCCAATTCGGCCAGGCCATCCGCCCGCCGAGCAACAGCATCGCCGGCAACACCATGACCAGGCAGTAGCCGACGAGCAGCGCCATGCTCGTGGACACGGCCAGGCCGGAGGTGGTGAGCAGGCCCAACGCGCCGAGGTAGGGCAGCATCGTCGCCACCTCGGCCAGCGCGGCGAACAGCGCCAACCCCACCAGCCAACGCGACGACGAGTCACCGGCGGTCACCCGGTCCCGCCAGCGCAACACCCGACCCGTGCCGGCACCACGCTTGCCGTCGTAACGGAAGCTCAGCACGAACAGAGCGACCCCGAGCGCCAGTTGACCCCAGAGCACCGGACGGTTGTCCAGCGCACCACCCAACAACTCGGCCAGGCCACTGCCGCCGAAGTACAGCAGCAACCCGACAACGAAGTAGAAGCCGGCGATAGTGCCGAGGTAGGTCATCACCCGCCGGACACTCACCGGCCCGGGGGCGAGCAGCAGCCACACCGGGATGAACAGCGTCCCGATGCTGGTGCTGTCCACAAGCGCCAGCCCGGCCAGGGACAGCAGCAGGGCAAGACTCATGCCGTACCAGTGGCAAGCTCGGACATACGGCGATTATCCCGTAGCGGCATGCTGGCCGTGCCCCCGGCCGGTCACCCTCACCGCCGCACCGGCCCGGGCGGGTGACGCCGGCATCGGAGCGGAGGCCATCGTCACCTGCCGACTGGGCAGGCTGGGAGAACGGGCATCAGGGACGCCGTCGCGCCCGCCGCCTCGCCCGACGGCGCGCTCTCGGCAGACCGGTGGCCGGCCAGCCGTCCAGCCGGGACGGGGGCACCCCCCGACGGAGCAGATCGTCCAGCAGCAGGGCGAGCGAGTAGTCCGGATGCTCAGCCAGCACCCGTTCCAGGGCCACCGCCGCCAACGCGCCCTGCCCGTCCCGCCACGCGGCGAACGCGAGCAGCGAGCCCGGCGCGGCGATCAGCTCCGGCTCGGCCCGACGCAACACCTCGGCCCAGAACGCGACGTCCTCGTCCCGGCCGTCGGTGCGCTCCCAGGCGTGGTCGCGCACCGGAAGGTGGGTCAGGAGCAGGCAGAGCCAGGCCAGTTCGTCGTCGGTCAGCCGCTCGCCGTCGCGGTGCCGCCGCACCGTGGCTCGCAGTGCCGCCGTGCCGGCCGCCCGTAGCGCCCGAGCGCCGAGCAGGTCGGTGACGGGTGCGGCCGCCAGCAGGTCGGTGAGCCGCTGCTCGGCCCGCTCGACCGCCTGCCGCATCGCCTCCCCGCCGACCGGAGCCACCCGCGCGGCGAGGGCCGCCCGGTCGGGCAGGGCCACCTGGCCGGCGAAGACCGCCGCCGCCGGCACCGCGCTGGCCTCCGGGTCGTAGCGGGTGCCCTCCGGCGGGCAGCACTCCGGCTCGTCGCAGAGGTAGGACCACCACCGCCCGTCGGTGACCCGCAACGCGTCGAGCACGGCCAGCCCCGCCTCGGCCAGCGCGGCCCGGACCGCGTCCACCGCCGGGGTCACCCTGGCGGCCGGACCGTAGCCGATCACCGTCGCCGCGTCGGCGCCCTGCCGGGCGGTCACCGCCGCGATGTGCCGGCCTGGCTCATAGGGGTCGGCGTCGCCGGGCAGGTCGCCGCGCGCGGCGAAGACGATCCGCTTACCGGACAGCGCCACCACCACGATGCTGTCGGCAGGATGGAAGCCGAGCAGGTACGGCACGGCGGCGATGAGGTCTGCGGGAGAGCGTACGGACAGTCGGGGCAGGTCTGTCGAGTTCATGCAGGCAGCCTGCGAGCCGTCGGGTGCGACCCGCTGCCCCTGTGGACGACACGCGGGTTATCCACAGTTACAGAGCGTAGTTCCGCAGCTTACGGCCGATCGGCGACCGTCCCGGAGCCGGTGAACGGTCCGGTAGCGATACCTTGCGGGGATGGATCTGGCGTACCTGCGGGCGCACCCCGAGCAGTTGCCCACCTTCCTGACCCATCAGCGGATCAGGGAGACGCCGGTCCCGGGTGGCGACATCTGTGCGGCTTCCCGGCTGACCCTCGACGACGGTCACTCGGTGTTCGCAAAGACCTGGCCGGAGCACACGGGACGGGCGGTGCCGGAGGGGTTCTTCACCACCGAGGCGGCCGGGCTGCGCTGGCTACGGGAGGCCGGTGCCGTGGCCGTACCGGAGGTGCTTGTCGCGTTGCCGGAACTGCTGGCGTTGGAGTGGGTCGAGCCGGGCGAGCCGAGTCGCGAGGCGGCCGACCGTTTCGGGCGGGAGTTGGCCGAGCTGCACCGGGCGGGTGCGTCGGCGTTCGGCGCACGGTGGCCGGGGTTCATCGGTGCGCTGCCGGCGGACAACACCCCGGATGACGGCCCGTGGACGGACTGGTTCGCCCGGGCAAGGTTGCTGCCCTACCTGCGCCTGTCGGTCGACGGTGGTGCCCTCACCAGCGTCGACGCCATCCTGGTCGAGCAGGTCATCGACCGGATCGGCGAGTTCGGTGGCGACGAGCCGCCCGCCCGCGTCCACGGCGACCTCTGGCCGGGCAACCTGCTCTGGGGCGGTGACGACCGGGTCTGGCTTGTCGACCCGGCGGCGCACGGTGGGCACCGGGAGACCGACCTGGCCCAGTTGGCGCTCTTCGGTGGCCCTCCGCACCAGGATCGGATCATGGCGGCGTACCAGGAGAGCTGGCCGCTCGCCGACGGATGGCGGGAGCGGGTGCCGCTGCACCAACTGCACCTGCTGCTCGTGCACACCGCGCTCTTCGGCGCCGCATACCGCGATTTGGTAACCAGGAGTGCCCGGGACGCCCTGAACGGGACCTACCGCGCTACCGTCGAGCGGTGAGCCTGCCTCCGCCTACCGGCCTCGTCGACCGGTACGGCCGCGTCGCCCGGGACCTGCGGGTGTCCCTGACCGACAAGTGCAACCTGCGCTGCACCTACTGCATGCCCGCTGAGGGCCTGCCCTGGCTGGCCGGGCCGCAACTGCTCTCCGACGACGAGGTGGTCCGGCTGATCCGGGTCGCGGTGGGCCGACTCGGGGTCGACGAGGTGCGGTTCACCGGCGGTGAACCGCTCATCCGTCCCGGCCTGGTCGGCATCGTCGAAGCCGTCGCGGCTCTCGACCCGCGTCCCCGGATCTCGCTCACCACCAACGGCATCGGTCTGGACCGGCTCGCCCCCGCGCTCCGCGCCGCCGGCCTCGACCGGGTGAACGTCTCCCTCGACACGCTGGACCGGGAACGCTTCACCCGGCTCACCCGCCGGGACCGGTTGGCCGACGTGCTGGCCGGCCTGGCCGGCGCGGCAGCCGCCGGGCTCACCCCGGTGAAGATCAACGCTGTGCTGATGCGCGGCGTCAACGACGACGAGGCACCGGCGCTGCTGCGGTTCGCCCTCGACCACGGCTACGAGCTGCGGTTCATCGAGCAGATGCCGCTGGACGCACAGCACGGCTGGGACCGTGCGGCCATGGTCACCGCCGACGAGATCCTGGCCGAGTTGCGGGCCGCGTACGCCCTCAGCCCGGACCCGACTGAACGCGGCACCGCCCCCGCCGAGACCTGGCTTGTCGACGGCGGCCCGGCCCGGGTCGGCGTCATCGGCACTGTGACAAGACCGTTCTGCGGTGACTGCGACCGGACCCGGCTCACCGCCGACGGGCAGATTCGCAACTGCCTGTTCGCCGCCGAGGAGTCGGACCTGCGCGGCGCGTTGCGGGCCGGAGCCGACGACGAGGAGCTTGCCCGCCGCTGGCGGGCCGCGACGTTGAGCAAGCGGGCCGGGCACGGCATCGACGATCCGTCCTTCCTGCAACCGACCCGGCCGATGTCGGCCATCGGAGGCTGACAATGACGAACGTCACCGTCCGCTACTTCGCTGGCGCTCGGGCTGCGGCCGGTCGCGCCGAGGAGGTCACCCCGGCGGGCCGTTCACTTGACCAGTTGCTGGCCGAGCTGGCCGAGCGGCACGGCGGGCGGTTGGTGTCGGTACTGGCGGTGTCGAGTTTTCTGATCGACGGCGTGACCTGTCATGATCGGCAGAAGCCGCTGCCGGCTGGGGCGACGATCGACGTCCTGCCTCCCTTCGCCGGCGGCTGAGGGGGATCCACACGTGTTCGCGGTACTCGGTTTCGTCGCCACCCTGGCCGTGATCACCGGGTTGATCCACCTCTACCTGTGGAAACGCCTGGTTAAGGACACCACAGTCGCCGGAGGCTGGCGGCGGGCCGGCACGGTCACCGCAGTGGTGCTGGCCCTGTTGGTGCCGGCCACAATGATCGGCACGCGGGCCGGCATGTACTGGCTCGCCTGGCCGGGCTACCTGTGGCTCGCGCTGATGTTCTACCTGCTGGTGCTGCTCGTCGTGCTGGAAGTCCCGATGCTTGTGACGCGGCTGGTGCTGCGTCGCCGATCGGCCCTGGCCGCCCCGGAGCCGGTACTGGTCGGCCCGGGCGGGTCCGGCGCGTCGACCGAGCGGGCGACCGGTACTGACGAGTCGACCGAGCCACCCCAGCCGGCCGGCGACATTCCGGCGGCTCCGCCGGCCGCCGGTGCAGTCGGCCCCGACCACGATCCGGGCCGGCGCCTGCTGCTCGCTCGTGGTGCCGCGATCTTCGCCGGGCTCACCGCCACCGGCCTGGTCGGCTACGGCGTACGCACCGCGATGGGTCCGCCCCGGCTGGATCGGGTGCAGATCCCGTTGGCCAAGCTGCCCCGCCGCATGGACGGTCTGCGTATCGCCACCGTCTCCGACATCCACATCGGCCCGCTGACCGGCCGGGCGCACACCGAGCGGGTCGTGGCCGCCATCAACCGGCTGGACGCCGACCTCGTCGCCGTGGTCGGCGACCTGGTCGACGGCACGGTCGCCGAGTTGGGCGACGACGCGGCACCGCTGCGCGGCCTGCGCTCGCGGTACGGCAGCTACTTCGTCACCGGCAACCACGAGTACTACTCCGGCGTGGAGGAGTGGGTGGCCGAGGTCGACCGGCTCGGGTTGCGGGTGCTCCAGAATCAACGGCTGGAGATCGCCACTCCCGGTGGAGTCATCGACCTAGCCGGCGTCAACGACGTCTCCGCCGTCGGCAGCGGCGTCTCCGCTCCGCCGGACTACGACGCCGCGCTCGGCGACCGGGACCCGTCCCGGCCGGTGGTGCTGCTGGCCCACCAGCCGGTGGCCGCGCTGGAGGCGGCGAGGTACGGGGTCGACCTGCAACTGTCCGGCCACACCCACGGCGGCCAGATCGTCCCGTTCAACCTGCTGGTCCGGCTCGAACAGCCGGTCGTCTCCGGGCTCGGTGAGGTGGACGGGACGAAGGTCTACGTGACGAACGGCGCCGGCTTCTGGGGGCCGCCGGTGCGGGTCGGCGCGGAACCTCAGGTAACCCTCGTGGAACTCCGCTCGGCATAGCGCAGCTCACCTCCGTGCGTGGCGCCGAGCGGGAGCGCGGCCGGTCGTGGCAGGATGCGGCGTGCCCCCGTTCAGCGTCGTACCCCCCGGTGGCCTTCCGCCCTTCGTCGCGGACCTGCACATCCACTCGAAGTACTCGCGGGCCTGTAGCCGCGATCTGACCCTGCCGAACCTCGGCTGGTGGGCGCGTCGCAAGGGCATCGCCGTGCTCGGCACCGGCGACTTCACCCATCCCGCCTGGTACGACCACCTGCGGGAGACACTGCACCCCGCCGAGCCGGGCCTGTACCGGCTGTCACCGGAGGCGGAGCGGGACATCGCCCGGCGGCTGCCGCCCCGGCTGGCCAGCGAGGCGGAGAACGATCCGGTCCGGTTCATGCTGAGCGTGGAGATCTCCACGATCTACAAGCGGGACGACCGGACGCGCAAGGTCCACCACCTGATCTACCTGCCGGACCTGGACGCGGTGGGCCGGTTCAACGCCGCCCTCGGCCGGATCGGCAACCTCGGCTCGGACGGCCGCCCCATTCTCGGCCTGGACTCGCGCGATCTCCTGGAGATCACGCTGGAAGCGAGCGGCGACGGGTACCTCGTACCGGCGCACATCTGGACCCCGTGGTTCTCGGCCCTCGGCTCGAAGTCCGGCTTCGACGCGATCGCCGACTGCTACGCCGACCTGGCCGACCACATCTTCGCGGTGGAGACCGGGCTCTCCTCGGACCCCGAGATGAACTGGCGGGTGGGCAGCCTGGACCGCTACCGGCTGGTCTCCAACTCCGACGCGCACTCGCCACCCGCGCTCGCCCGCGAGGCCACGGTCTTCGCCTCGGCCCGGGACTACTTCGGCATCCGGGAGGCGCTGCGTACCGGTGACGGGCTGGCCGGGACCATCGAGTTCTTCCCGGAGGAGGGGAAGTACCACGCCGACGGCCACCGGCTGTGCGGGGTGAACTGGGCTCCGGAGCGCACCCGGGCGGCCGGCGGACGCTGCCCGGAGTGCGGCAAGCCGTTGACGGTGGGGGTGCTCAGCCGGGTCGAGGATCTGGCCGACCGGCCCGAGGGGTACCGGCCGCAGCACGCTCCCGAGGTCACCCACCTGATCCAGCTCGCCGAGATTCTCGGCGAGCTCAACAAGGTCGGTCCGCGCTCCAAGCGGGTCGAGGGGAAGCTCACCGAACTGGTCGCCGCGCTCGGCCCCGAGTTGGAGATCCTGACCCGGGTACCGCTTGACGAGATCGGCCGGGTCGGCGGCGAGTTGCTCGCCGAGGGCATCGGCCGGCTCCGTCGCGGCGAGGTCCGCCGGGTGCCGGGCTACGACGGCGAATACGGCGTGATCACCCTGTTCGACCCGACCGAACTGGGTGGGGCGGGAGTCTCCGCCGGTCAGGAGACGCTGTTCGACGTACCGGTGCCCGCTCAGCGACGCGCGCCGGAGGCTGCGGCGAAGGCGGAGGCCGGGGCGAAGCGCTCGTCGGCGAAGCCCGAGCCGAAGCGCAAGCCGGCGGCCCCGGCACCGCCGATCGCGCCGGCACCCTCTCCGCACGAGCCCTTCGAACCGATGCTCGCCGGCATGGAGGAGGTCGGCACCGGCCTGCTCGACCGGCTCGACGCGATGCAGCGGGTGGCCGCCTCGGCGCCGGGTGGCCCGCTGTTGATCGTCGCCGGTCCGGGCACCGGCAAGACGCGGACCCTGACCCACCGCATCGCGTACCTCTGCGCCGAGCTGAACGTCTTTCCTGAGCAGTGTCTGGCCATCACGTTCACCCGGCGGGCCGCGGAGGAACTGCGTCACCGCCTCGACGGACTGCTCGGTCCGGTCGCCGAGGATGTCACCGTCGGCACCTTCCACTCCCTCGGGTTGACAATTCTGCGCGAGAACGCCGAGGCCGCCGGGCTGACCGAGGGCTTCCGGATCGCCGACGACACGGAGCGGACGACCACGCGAGCCGATGCCGGGGACGACCCGGCCCGCTACACCGCGCTGCTGCGCAAGCAGGGTCTGGTGGACCTGGACGAGCTGCTCACTCTGCCGGTGGCGTTGCTGCGGGAGGACCGCAAACTTGTCGACAGGTACCGGCAGCGGTGGCGGTGGATCTTCGTGGACGAGTACCAGGACGTCGACGCGGTGCAGTACGAGTTGCTGCGCCTGCTCAGTCCGGCCGACGGGAACCTGTGCGCGATCGGCGACCCGGACCAGGCGATCTACTCGTTCCGGGGCGCCGACGTCGGATACTTCCTGCGCTTCTCCCAGGACTTCACCGACGCCCGGCTGGTCCGGCTCAACCGCAACTACCGGTCCTCCGCGCCGATCCTGGCCGCTGCGGTGCAGGCCATCGCGCCGTCGTCGCTGGTGCGGGGTCGCCGGTTGGATCCGGCCCGGCTCGACCCGGAGGCGGCGCTTGTCGGCCGGTACGCCGCGGCCTCCGTCGCCGACGAGGCCGACTTCGTGGTACGCACAGTCGACGAGCTGGTCGGCGGCCTGTCCCACAGGTCGCTGGACTCCGGCCGGATCGACGGTCGGTCGACAGCGCTGTCCTTCTCGGACATCGCCGTGCTGTACCGCACCGACTCGCAGGCCGCGCCGATAGTGGACGCCCTGGCCCGGGCCAACATCCCGGTGCAGAAACGCTCGCACGACCGGCTGCGGGACCGTCCCGGGGTGGCCGCCATCGCCCGCGAGCTGCGGCACGCCCCCGGTGTCGAGGGTGCCCTGCCCGCGCGGGTACGCCTCGCCGGCCAGGTGCTCGCCGACCGGTTCGCCACGCCGACCCTGGACGGTTCCGGCGGGGTACGCCCGGAGGATGTCCGGACCGCCGTCGACCTGTTGACGCCACTGGCCCGTCGCTGCGGTGACGACCTGGAGACGTTCCTGTCGCAGCTCGCCACCGGCGCTGAGGTCGACGCGCTCGACCCGCGTGCCGAGGCGGTCACCCTGTTGACCCTGCACGCCGCGAAAGGGCTGGAGTTTCCGGTGGTCTTCCTGGTCGGTGTCGAGGACGGCCTGCTGCCGCTGCGCTGGCCGGGCACCGCGCCCGACGAGGCGGCAGTGGCCGAGGAGCGGCGGCTCTTCTTCGTCGGGTTGACCCGCGCCCAGGACCGGCTCTACGTCAGCCACGCCGCCCGCCGGTTCCGGCACGGCTCGGAGCGGGACTGCCGTCCGTCGCCGTTCCTCGACGTGGTGGACCCTGGCCTGTTCGAACGCCTCGGCGACAGCGAGGGCCCCCGGCGACCCAAGGACCGTCAGCTCCGCCTCATCTGACGGTCGACCGGGAGGTACGGTCTGCACGACGGACCTGTTCACCGGTAACCACTGTGGGTCACATCGGTGCCCGCTACCCTTCCGGCAGGCGCGAGGTCAACGGTTCCACCCGAAGGCTCAGGAGGGTGTGCATGGCGAACTACGGACCACCGGGTTCAGGCTCGCAGCCGTGGCACGAGCCGCAGCCCGGTGAGCAGCCGTGGCAGTCGCAGCCCGGTGAGCAGCCGTGGCACGAGTCGCAGGCCGGTCAGTGGCACGGTCACGGTCAGCCGCCCGAGGCGCAGCCGCCGCACGATCCGCGCTGGAGTTACGAGTCCGGCCACCCCTATGGTGACCCGTCCCGCGGTCACACCTCCTGGCCGGCCCACGGGCCCGGCCAGGAGTACGGGCCCGGCCAGGAGTACGGGTCCGGGCGGGGCTACCGAGGCGGCGAGTCGTACGACCCTGGGGGCCAGGGCGGCGGTCGGTACGACACGACCGGGCCGGGACACGTCCCGCAGACACCGGATTCCTGGCCGCAGCACACCGAGCAGCACGCCACCGAGACCGGGTACGCAGGGACGCCCACGCCGCCACCGGAGCGCCGACGCGGACGGATGCTCGTCGTCCTGACCGCCGCGCTGGTGCTGGTGCTGGGCGGTGCGACCGCGTTCTACCTGGCCGGGCGGGACGATGAGACACCGACCCCGGTGTCCGCGCCGACAAACGAGGCGGCTCCCGCACCTGACGCACAGGACGAGGAGGCCCCGTCGGACGATCCGGCCCCGGCATCGTCCGCCGATCCTCGCTTCGTGCAGGTTGGGCAGTGCGTACGCAACGACGCCACGGCTGGTGACAAGCCCAAGTTGCTGCTCAGTGAGTGTGAGCCACGGTCGTACGAGGTGCTGCGGCGCTTCGACGGCAAGACCAGCGGCGAGCGTGATGCCGAGGAGAAGTGTGCTGCGGTGGACGGCTACACCAACTGGTACTTCTACGACAGCGAGCTGGACTCCCTGGACTTCGTGCTCTGCCTGAAGCAGCGCGGCTGACTACCGATTACCAAAACTAGTGCTGTCTAGCCTCCAAGCTAGACAGCACTAGTTTTTGGTCGAGGGCAACACGCCGGTACCACCGTCTATCCATCTCTAGCCTCTCCTCTAGACAGCCCGATACTCTGCGATGCGTGGATCCGGTCCGCAACCCGTACGCGCCGGGCGCCGGCCAGCGTCCGCCCGAGCTTGCCGGGCGGGGGCGGGAACTGGACGTCTTCGACATCGTGTTGGAACGCATCGCGCGGGGTCGACCGGAGCGCAGCCTGATGCTCACCGGCCTGCGCGGCGTCGGCAAAACCGTCCTGCTGAACACGCTGCGCTCCCAGGCGATCAACAGGCTCTGGGGCAGCGGCAAGATCGAGGCGCGGCCGGACCAGTCGCTACGCCGACCCATCGCGGCAGCGCTGCACATGGCCGTTCGGGAGTTGGCACCGAGGCACCGGGCGCCGGAGCGGATCGACGCCTTCCTCGGGGTACTCAAAGCCTTCGCCCAACGGGGTGCTCCGACCGGACGCGGCGGGGCCGCCCCGAAGCTGCGTGACCGTTGGCAACCCGGCATCGACGTGCCGGCGGCCAGTGGGCGGGCCGACTCCGGCGACATCGAGATCGACCTGGTGGAACTGCTCACCGATGCCGCCTCGGTCGCCAGCGACGTCGGCACCGGCGTCGCCATCTTCATCGACGAGATGCAGGACCTCGGGCCGGAGGATGTCTCCGCGCTCTGCGCCGCCTGTCACGAGCTTTCCCAGCTCGGCGCGCCGCT
Organism: Verrucosispora sp. CNZ293; assembly: GCF_002754655.1. Classification (NCBI taxonomy): domain Bacteria; kingdom Bacillati; phylum Actinomycetota; class Actinomycetes; order Micromonosporales; family Micromonosporaceae; genus Micromonospora; species Verrucosispora sp. CNZ293. The sequence continues at coordinate 4,839,291 of NZ_PEFR01000001.1, read as the reverse complement.
GATCGTGGTCGGCGCCGGCCTGCCACATCTGCCGGCGGTGCTGAGCGCGGCCAAGTCCTACTCCGAGCGGCTCTTCCGCTACCAGCGCATCGACCGTCTCGACCGGATCGCCGCCGACCACGCGCTCTGCGCGCCGGCCGAGCGGGAGGACGTCGAGTACGAGGCGAAAGCCCTCGACCTGCTCTACGAGAAGTCCGGCGGCTATCCGTACTTCGTGCAGGCGTACGGGAAAGCCACCTGGGACCACGCCCCCAGGTCACCGATCACCCCGGCCGACGTACGCGTCGCCGCACCGGAGGCCGAGGCGGAGTTGGCTGTCGGCTTCTTCGGTTCTCGCTTCGAGCGGGCCACTCCCGCCGAGCGGGAGTACATGCGGGCGATGGCGACGCTGTCGCTTGTCGAAGGGGAGACCGACGGCGGCGGCCGGGACGACATGGATGCGGCGGTGCCGACCGCCGAGATCGCCCGAGCGCTCGGCCGTAAGCCCGCCAGCCTCTCGCCCGCACGGGATGCGTTGATCAAGAAGGGCCTGATCTACTCCGGCGAACGCGGCACCGTCGCCTTCACCGTCCCGCACTTCGGCCGCTACCTGCGCACCCAACCCGCCTGACGCAGCCCGTCAGCCGCCCGAACTGTGGCAGCGCAGCAACCCGGGCCCCGGCGTGTCGGACACCTGCACTGCCACAGATCCGACCGACGACACGGGCTTGGCGGCAGGGATGGGTTCAGGCGAGTCGGGCGCGGACAGCGGGAAGCCCTCGGCCGCCCGGCCGAGGGCTTCCGGTGAGGTGCGTCAGACGGTCGGGCGGCCGGTCTTCGCCGCCTCGACGAAGCCGCGCCACGCCGCCATCTGGAAGCTGAGCGTCCCGCCGTCACGGTCCTTCGTGTCCCGGACCAGGACGACGCCGGGAAGGTTGTCGGCGACCTCGACACAGTCACCGCCGTTGTTGCCGCTCTTGCTGCTCTTGCGCCACTGCGCGCCGGTCATGTCCATGCTGCTGCCGCTTCCCTGAGGAGTGCCAGGGACTGCGCCCGTGACAGCGCCTCACCACGGATGCGTTCCCACCTGCGGGCCAGGGTAGCAACTTCCGCAGGCTGATCGATGATCTTCGCCTCCGCCTGGCTGTCGGCGTGACCGAGCACGCTGCCGTCGTCCAGCTCGGCGAGGGTGAAGGGCCCGCCCAGACCGGGGTACATCCCCACCGACGCGGGCACGACGTGGATCGAAGTGGCCCCGGCGTGTACCTGCTGACCCGGGATGCCTCTCCGCAGTTCCACGCGCCGATCCTGGTCCGCGTGATCCGCGAGCTGACCGATCGGCACCCGCCGCACGGTTGGACGTGGCTCGACGTCTACCAGCTCGACCGGCACGGAGACGCGACCGAGAAGCGCCAGTTGTTCGTGTTGCCGACGGGGATCCGCCCGGTGCACCTCCCACCGGTCCCGTACGCCGCCCGACGGAGCGGGCAACCCCACTAGATCTCGGACTGTTCGCGTTCGTCGTCAACGGGAACTGTCCACGTTTCCAGAGCGGCCACCACCTGGGGCGGTCAGACCTTGGACCAGGGCGGCGGGAAGACCACCTCGCCCCGCGGCGGTGGTGGCTCCCCGCTTGTCGCCGGCGGCAGGACCAGCGCCTGCCAGGGCTCGCCAAGGCCGGACCAGGGGCTGGTCAGGCCTAACTGGTCCGCTCGGCTGAAGCCGAAGCGCCGGTAGTAGGCGGGGTCGCCGAGCACCACCACCAGCCGCTCGCCGAGTTCCGTCGCCGCCTCCAGCGCGGCCTGCACCACCGAGGCGCCGAGCCCGATGCGCTGCCGGTGCGGCGCCACCGCCACCGGGCCCATCGCCAGTGCCGGCGTGCTCGTCGCACCCGAGTTGACGTGCACCCGGGTGAGCAGGGCGCAGCCGACGATCTCACCGCCGTACTCGGCCACCATCGCCAACTCCGGCAGCCACGCGTCGCTGCCGCGCAGTTCGTCCACGAGGCGTACCTCCGGCGGTACCGCCACGTCGGGTCGGGCGAAGGCCGCGGCCAGCACCCGGCGGATCGCGCCGGTGTCAGCCGGGTCCTCGGGTCGCAGCCGCAGCGTCGTCACGCGGCGTAGGGTACACCCGACAGCACGTCCATCCGGGACGGTCGGGCAACCTGGGCGCGGCGTCGCCGAGCACCCGATCGATCGACATCCCCCGTTGCGGGGCGTACCAACGCCCCGGACAGGGTATGACTGTTCCATGACGCCCGTACGATCCCTCGCCCGCGCCATGTTGAGCGGCATCTTCGTGGTCAGTGGCGCCCGTAACTTCGCCAACCCCGGCCGCCTGGTGCCCACCGCCAAACCAATCACCGATCGGGTGACTCCGCTGCTGGAGCGAGCGGATCCGCGGATCCCCACGGACACTGAAACCCTGATCCGGGCCAACTCGGCAGTGCAGTTCGGTGCCGGCCTGATGCTGGCCACCGGACGTTTCACCCGGCCGGCGGCGCTGGTGCTGGCCGGCACACTGATCCCGGTGACCCTGGCCGGGCACCCCTTCTGGCGCAACGACGACCCGGTCGCCAAGAACAACAACCAGGTGCACTTCCTGAAGAACCTCGGTCTCTTCGGTGGGTTGTTGCTCGCTGCGGCCGACACGGAGGGTAAGCCAGGGCTACGCTGGCGGGCCGGTCACCGGATCGGCCACTCCCGACGGTCGGTGCGCCGCGCCGTCCGGACCGCACGCCGGGAGGCCCGGATCGCCATGCGGTCCGCCTCCACCGCTCGGCGACTCCCCGGCTGACCTGCGCTTCGTCCATCCCCACCCCGGCTAAAACCGCGAATCACCTGAACCGCCCGGTAGGCGTTAACGCGGTGGAAATGTCAAAAGAATGTGTGGGATCGGACACGGTCGCATAACGCGGGAGGCACTGACGTGAGGCGCCGTTCTAGGCTCCGTACTGGACCTGGACGGGTAGGACGACCTTGGTACGGGGGTGGCCACGCCATGCCGACGATCGTCGGTAGAGGGCTGGACCGCCTCGCCACAGTCCGTCGCGTAACGCGTGGGATCGATCGTAGGACAGTCGTACGGGCGGGCATCGTCGCCGCCGTCGCCTACGCCGCATGGCTTGCCATCGGCGCGTTCGGGCGTCCGTACAACTTCTTCGACATGAAGATCTACCACGGCGCGGTGGTCTGGTGGGCGAGCGGTCACGAGCTGTACGAGTTCGTCGCGCCCGACACAACCCTGGGTTTCACCTACCCACCCTTCGCCGGGCTGGCCATGCTGCCGATGGCGCACCTACCGGTCACCCTGGCCGGGCTGGTCAACGCCGCGGTCAGCATCGCCGCACTGGCCGTGGTGCTGGCCGCGCTGCTGCGCCCGATCGTCGACCGGTTGGGCTGGCCACTGTGGTACACGGTGGCCATCGCCACGCCGCTCGCCGCCGCCATCGAACCCACCCGGGAAACCCTCGGCTACGGGCAGGTCAACCTGCTGCTGTTCGCGCTGATCCTGGCCGACCTGATCGCCCTGCGCTGGCGGTCACGCCGGGGCACCCATCAGGCCGAGGACGACGGCCCGCTGCTGCGGTTCATCTACGGCGGCGCCTGGGCCGGCGTGGGCATCGGCCTGGCCACCGCCGTCAAGCTGACCCCGGCCCTGTTCATCTTCTATCTGATGATCACTCGACAGTGGCGGGTCGCCGGTACGGCCATCGGCACCGCCGTCGCAGTGACCATCGGCAGCTTCGGCATCGTCGGCGCGGAGTCCCGCGACTACTTCGGCAGCGTGTTGTGGCAGACCGAGCGGGTGGGCGCCGCCGACATGACGCCGAACCAGTCGCTGGCCGGCCTGCTGGCCCGGCTCTACGACTCGATCGAGACCCCCGGCCTGCTCTGGCTCGCCTTCTCCGTGCTGGTGCTGGCGCTCGGCCTGTCCCGGGCGTCGAACGCCCACTCCGACGGCGACGAGCTGACCGCCTTCACGCTCGTCGGCCTGACCGCCAACGTGATCAGCCCGATCTCCTGGACGCACCACCTCGTCTGGGTGATCCCGGCGATCATCATCCTGGCCGACGCCGCGATCCGGCGGCATGACGCCAGCCGGGGACCTGTGGCGCGCTCCGCGTCAGGGTCGTACGGCGGGCCGCCGGCAGTGTCCACCCTCCGGCCGCCGATCTGGTACCCGACGTTGACCGGGTTCCGCCACGGCATCGCCGCCATCGGGCTCTACCTGCTCTTCCTGATCTCTCCCATCTGGCCGTACGAACACCAGTTGCCGGAGGTCTCCCACTACGAGGACGGGCTGTTCGGCGTGTTGATGGAGAACTCCCTGGCGCTGGCGCTGATCGTGCTGGTCGCCGCGCTGCCCTGGCGGCCCGGCGCGGAACCCGCCTTCCACACCGACCGGGCGGCCCGCGCCTCGATGCTGTACGGACGGCGGTAGGCCCCCCGATCCGGCCACCGGTCAGGGGCAGTTCACCCATTCCTCGGTGCCGTCGGCGAAGACCTGCCGCTTCCAGATCGGCAGCCGGGCTTTCGCCTCGTCCACCAGACGTGCGCAGGCAGCGAACGCGGCGGCCCGGTGGGCGGTGCTGACCGCCGCTGCCAGAGCCACGTCGCCGATGGCCAGTGGGCCGACCCGGTGCGACACCGCCACGGCGTACACGTCCGGGTCGGCGGCGATCTCGTCGGCGACCTCCTGGAGCACCTTGCCGGCGTTCGGGTGGCCTTCGTACTCCAGGCTGGTCACCGACCGTCCGTGGTCGTGGTCGCGGACCACCCCGGCGAACGACACCACCGCACCGGCCCGACGGTCGGCGACCGCCGCCTCGTGGGCGGCGAGATCCAGCGGCTGGTCGGTGACGGTGCTGACGACTGTCACCATGCCCGCTCCCCAGGTAGCAGCGGCAACGGCACGATCGGCACCCGGTCACCCACCGAGCCGGTGCTGCCCGGGCTGATCACGGCGAACCCGTCAGCGTTGGCGAGCCCCCGCAACATGGCCGAACCGACGTGCCGGACCGGATGGGCCGTTCCGGCGACCCGGTCGAGTCGGACCAGTGCCAGGTGAGTGTGGTCGCCACGGCCGGGGACGGGCTCGGCGAGGACGGCGTGCGGCAGCACCGGCAACGGCCGACCGGCGAGCCCGGCCAGCAGCGGGGCGACAAGCGACACCATCGCGATGACTGCGGACTGCGGATTACCGGGCAGCCCGGCGACGAACCGGACCTGCCCGTCGTCACCGACCAGCCGGGCCAGCAGCATCGGGAAGCCGGGACGCACCGCGACCGTGTTGACCACGTAGTCGGCGTCCAACGCCGCAAGCGCCGGGTGCAGGTGGTCGACCGGGCCGTGCATGGTGCCGCCCGTGGTGCAGACCAGGTCGGCGTCGGCCAGGGCGGCACGCAGCGCGGCCAGGTGGGCGGGCAGCGTGTCGGCGACCGGGCCGACCACCGCGTCCGTGTCCATCCGGCAGCCGTATCGGCGCAGCCAGCCCGGCACCGCCGGACCCAGCGCGTCACGGACCCGCCCGGCACCCGGCGGACCCGCCGTGAGGAGTTCGTCGCCGAAGACCAGCAGCGCGGCCCGGGGCTGTCGGCGGACCCGCAGGGTGTCGTGACCGCACGAGGCGGCCAGGCCGATGACCCCCGGGTCGATAGGCGTCCCGGCCGGCAGCAGTTCCTCACCGGCGGCGGCTTCCTCGCCGGGCTGTCGCCACTCCGGCGTGGCCCGCGGCACACCGTCGACAAACCCCTCAGGGGTACGTCTCGACTCCTCCACCCGCAGCACCGCCGAGGCACCCGCCGGCACCATCGCCCCGGTGGCGATCTCGACAGTCGTCCCGTCCTCGGTCAACGGGGCGGCCTCACCGCCCGCGAGAACCCGCCCGACGACCTGCCACGGGCCGGCGCCCCGCACCGCCCAGCCGTCCACACTCGACGTCGGAAACGCCGGCAGGTCCGTCCTTGGGGTGAGCGGTTCGGCGAGGGTGTGCCCGTCGGTCTCGGCGACTGGACGCTCGACGGCGGGCAGCGCGGCGGCCAGGCCGGCCGCGTACACCCGGGAGCGCGTCTGCGCCCAGTCGGCCGGCGGTGACGCGGAGACCTCGTCGGTGGAGGCGGTTTCCGTTCTCACCGGCCGAGCCTAACCGGCCGCCGGGTGGTCGCCACCGCGCAACTGGTCGACGGCGTGGGCCAGAATCGGCCCCAGCACGGCGAGGCCGTCCCGCGCCCCACCGGTCGAGCCGGGCAGGTTGACCACGAGCGTACGACCGGCCACCCCGGCCACCCCGCGGGAGAGCACGGCGGTGGGCACCTTGTCGCGACTGTGCGCGCGGATCGCCTCGGCGATGCCGGGTACCTCGTAGTCGAGCAGCGCCCGGCTCACGTCAGGCGTGCGATCGGTGGGGGTGACCCCGGTGCCGCCGCTGGTCAGCACCACGTCGACGCCGTCCGCCACGGCTGCCCGGATCGCCTGACCGACCGGCTCTCCGTCCGGTACGACCACCGGTTCGTCGACCAGGCAGCCCAACTCGCGCAGGCCGGCGACGAGCAGCGGGCCGCTGGTGTCGGCGTAGACACCGGCGGCGGCCCGGTTGGAGGCCACCACCACCCGGGCGCGGATCACTGCCGATCCTCCGGGCGTTCCCACAGACCGGTCTTGCCGCCTTCTTTCCGGAGGACCCGGACCGCGTCGACGCTGGCCGCCGGATCAACGGCCTTGACCATGTCGACAAGAGCGAGTCCGGCGACCGCGACCGCGGTCAGGGCCTCCATCTCCACCCCGGTGCGGTCGGCGGTGCGGGCGGTCGCGGTGATCTCGACCGTGTCGGCGGTGAGCGTCAGGTCGACAGTGACGCCGTGCAGGGCGATCGGATGGCACAGCGGGATCAGGTCGGGGGTGCGTTTGGCGCCCATGATGCCGGCCAACCGGCCGACCGCCAGGGCATCGCCCTTCGGCAGACCCTCCCCCCGGAGCAGGTCGATCACCTCGCGGGTGGTCTGCAGCCGGCCGGCGGCCGTCGCCGCACGACCGGTGACCTGTTTGGCGGAGACATCGACCATGCGCGCCGCGCCGGCGGTGTCGACATGGGTGAGCTGGGCGGGTTCGGTCACGGTCGCGAGCCTATCGCTGCGGTGTGACGGGACGGTTCCGTAGCTCGGAAGGAGCGACGCGGGGACGCCGCTCCTTCCTCACCAGCCTGCCTCGGGTTGCTGGGGTTTACCCGGCGGCAGGGGTCGCGACGAGATCCGACAACTGTCGGATCTCCCCCCGTCGGCGAACGCTCCGGAGGCTAGCGACCCCGGCGATAAGAAATCGATAAGGACGAAGGCCCAGGTAACGGCCCTCAACGAGTCGACGTGCTCTGCTTGAGTGCGGCGAGACGGCGCTCGATCTCGAACCGCTCCGGTGCGCCGGTAGGCACGATAAGCGTCAGCGCTCGTTCCAGATGCCGGCGCGCCTCGGTCGGGTCCGTGCTCAGCAGGTGCTCGGCCAAACCGGCCAGCGCCCGGGCCTGCTCGTAGCGGTTGTCGATCCGAACCGCCACATCAAGTGCTCGCTTGTGTGCCCGCAGGGCGCCATCAGTGTCGCCACAGGCGGCCAAGGTCAGGCCGAACTCATTCAACGCGGTGCTCTCCGCCTGCCGCTCGGCCGAGTGCCCGGTGAGTTCCAGCGCCAGTTCGTGCTGCCGCCGGGCCTCCGCAAGCAGACCCAGGCCGCGATACGCCGCGCCCATCACGTTGCGCGCATCGGCCTCTCCGTATCGATGACCCGTCTCGGAGTAGAGGATCATCGCAGACCGCAGCAACCGCAGCGCTTGAGCGTGCTCACCCTTACGGGTCCGAACTGCGGCGATGTGGCTCAATGCGTTGGCGATCTGGTAGCGGTCACCTTCCACCCGCGCCCGGTGCAGATGAAGGCGATGAAACCGCAGCGCCTCCTCATAGCGCCCCAACCAGGTGAGGGCGATACCGACGTTCGGCAGATGTGTCCGAATCTGGCCTGTCAGCCGTATCGGAGCTTCGCGCAGTGCTGACATGGCGAGATCGGCGGACTTCTGAAAATCACCCCCCATGTAATGGACCACGCTCAGGTTTCCCCGGATCCGGGCGCTGTCTCCGCGGCGGCCTGCCGCTTCAGCCTCCACCAGGGCGGTTTCCAGACACTGAACCGCCGGGTGATAGAAACCGGTCTTGGTCAGCGCCGAGGCGAGATAGTTGTTCATGATGCCGACTGCCCGACTATCCCCCACTTGCGCTGCGGCGGCTAGCCCCAATTCGTGCGTACGCTGAATATCTTCGAAGTAGCCGCGCACGTAGTAGAAGCGCCACAGCACGCGCGCCATCTTCCAGGTGTAGTCATGCAACGAGTTTTTCGCGGCCAGTTCGATGAACAGGTTCAGGTTGCCCCGCTCCCGTTCGACCCAATTCACGTCGACCGTCTCGGATCCAGGTAGGAGATCGGGTCGCTCCGGCACCACGTCGCCGATGTCACCGTGCAGGTCGATGAACCTGTTCAATGACGTCGTGGCGGCGATTGACAGTTGCATGACCTGATCGAGCAGCCCGGCGAGCGCTACTCTCCGCACCTCATCCGAATCTGTCTCCACACACTTCTGGCCAGAATACTGTCGAACCAGGTCGTGCATTCGATAACGACCACTATCTGATTCTTCCAATAGGTGACGGCCGACCAGATCATCGAGGATGTAGCCAGCTTTCGCGTACGACAACCCAGACATTGCCGCGACCATGCTGATGCAGTAGTGCCCGGTATGGAGACCCAGCAAGCGAAAAACCCGTTTACTCACCTGGTTCAACGGCTCGTAGGAGGCGGCGAAGGCCGTGGCGACGCTACGCTCATCCGTGCCGAAGCTGGCCAACCCTGACTCGTTAGCGGCAAGACGAGCAGCCAGGTCAACCAGCCGACGGTTGCGCCGGTGAGCCAGCCGCGACCCGACCAGCCGGATTGCCAGCGGCAGGTAACCACAGTTACGGACGATCTCTGCGGCGGATGCGGGGTCAGCATGTACCCGCTCTTCGCCAGCGCCGATCGCCAGCAGGCGGACAGCCTCTTCTGGCGACAGCACGGACAGGGATTCGGGAGGCCCGACATCCAGGTCGAGCAGTCGCCGACGGGAAGTCACCAGGATGACCGACGACGCGGTGACCGGCAACAGCGGAGCAACCTGGTCACTGTCCGCCGCATTGTCGAGAACGACTACCGCCCGGCGAGCGGACAGTTCCCTGCGCCACAGGCCTCGTCGTTCATCAACGTCCACAGGAATTCGGGGGGCCGGCACACCCAGCTGGCGGAGAAGCACCACGAGGGCGGTGGCCGAATCCACCATGTTGCCCTCATCGTGACCGCGCAGGTCGATGAAGAGTTGGCCATCCGGGTGGGAAGTCGCCAGGCGTCTGGCGACATGCACGGCGAGGGTCGTCTTGCCGCTGCCCGCCATCCCGTCGATCAGGTGAACGACGGGTGCCGGGCCTGCTGCGGCTCGGCCCCGGCCGATCATCCGCTCGACGAGGGCCTCCCGGCCAACAAAATGAGGTACAGGTCTGGGTAACCAGTCCCAGTCCGTCCCATCGATGTCAGGTCTCGTGGAGGGGGAGGCCGATACCGCAGCCGCTCGGCGCCCGAGTACTTCCTGATGCAGCCGCCGAAGATCGGACCCTGGCTCGACGCCGAGTTCGGTCTGCATGACTCGGGCCGCGGATTGAAACACCGAGATCGCGCCGGCTACGTCGCCGCGTCGATGCAGCGCCCTCATCAGCAGCAGCAGCGCCGGCTCACGGATCGGGTGGGCCGCAACCGTTCGCCACAGCAGCGGTAGGGCCTCCTCGACGCGGTCCGCCGCGAGGTGGAGGTCCGCGAGAAACTCCACGGCGAGGAGGTGCTGTTCCTGGGCGGCCGCCACGTGAGCAGCCAGCGAAGCACCGAGAGGTACACCCAGCAGGGGTGGCCCGGACCAGAGGGGCATCACTCCGCTCAGCAACGACCGCGCGGCCTCCAGATCGTCGCGGAGGTTGAGCTGACGGGCTCGCTCAACCCGGTCGAGGAAGTGGAACAAATCAACGCCGTCGGTGGCGACCTCCAATCGGTACCCGCCGCGCTGACGTACCAGCACCCCTTGGCCGGCATCATGCGACTCGAAGGTACGTCGCAGGTTGGCGGCGTAGGTCCGAACGTTCGGTACAGCCGAACGCGGTGGGTCGTCGGGCCAGATCTCGTCGATCAGCTCCTCTATAGCAACCGTCCGTCTCGGGCTCATCACCAGCTTGGCCAGAACGGTTCGCTGCTTCGGCGTACCAAGGTCCACTGAGCCTTTTCCAACCTGATCTTGCAGGTCAGCACCCCCGCCGGCTGATGGGAGCTAGGTGGCCGCCGGTGCCCGGTCCGCGCGACGGCACCATGCCGGCGGGGGTCGTGTTGCCGACTAGACCGGATCGGCGGTCCTCACGGACGGCCGCGGCGTTACCGGTGTGGGGATCGGATGGGGTTGCGGTGCGATCGACGGCGATCAGGTCGCCGTCCGGGTGTTGGTAGAGACGGAGCATCGTGTCCTCCTTGGACATGACAAAACGGCGGTCACCCGAGTGGGTGACCGCCTACGCGGATCGGGGTTGACGCCCGCGCCCGCCGATACGGCGGCTGCGGGACAGGTGATGAGTGCTGGCTCTGAGGCGTGTCAACGGCGCCGACAGGAGGGTGGGCGCGATGCCGTCGCGGGACGGGTCAGATCAGCCAGGCAAGAGAGAAGTGAACCGCCCCGGATCTTGTAGAGACTCCACAGAACCCGGGGCGGTTCAAAGGAAGAGCCCTCAGAGCGTGTTTGAGAAGGTCTGTTGTGGACGGTGTGGCGGCGTGACATCTGTTGCCGGGGCGGGCAGGGTGGCGCGGTGTCTGCGCGCCGTGGCTACCCCTCCGACCTGACGGACGCCCAGTGGGCGCTGATCGAGCCACTGTTGCCGGAGCCGAACACGGACGGCCGCAGGGAGAAGCACCCGCGGCGGGAGATCGTCAACGCGATCCTGTACGTGGTGCGTTCGGGGTGCCCGTGGCGGTACCTGCCGGCGGATCTTCCGCCGTGGCAGACGGTGTACTGGTACTTCACCCGGTGGGAAGAAGCCGGCGTCACGGACAAGCTCCTGGCCACGCTGCGGATCAAGGCGCGGGTGCAGCAGGGCCGTCAGTCGCAGCCGTCGGCGGGGATCATCGACTCCCAGAGCGTGAAGGGAGCCGACACCGTCGGCCGGGACACCCGAGGCTACGACGCGGGCAAGAAGATCAACGGCCGTAAGCGATTCATCATCACCGACACCCTCGGCCTGCTGGTCACCGTCACCGTGCTCGCCGCGAGCTGGCAGGACCGCGACGGCGCCAAGACCGCCCTGCTCCACGCCTGCATGCTCACCCCGATCCGGCACGTCTACGCCGACCAGGGCTTCACCGGACGGCTGGTCGACTGGACCCGCGACACCCTACGCACGACGCTGGAGATCGTCCGCAAACCCGCCGACCAACGCGGCTTCGCCGTCCACCCCCGCCGCTGGGTCGCCGAACGCACCCTGGCATGGCTCACCGCCTGCCGTCGACTGGCCCGCGACTACGAACGCCACCCGACTGTCTCCGAAGCCCTCATCCGCTGGGCCGCCATCGCCGGCATGACCCGCCGCATCACCCGCGGCCAACCCGCCCGCCGGCAACCCCGCCGCACCTTCAACCGGACCTGATCAACCCATCTCAAACACGCACTCAGGCTACCGGCGGCAGCAGTGCCAGGGCCCGGCTGTCAGTTCCGACCGTCTGGCAGAACCCTTAGAGCGTGTTTGAGAAGGTCTGTTGTGGACGGTGTGGCGGCGTGACATCTGTTGCCGGGGCGGGCAGGGTGGCGCGGTGTCTGCGCGCCGTGGCTACCCCTCCGACCTGACGGACGCCCAGTGGGCGCTGATCGAGCCACTGTTGCCGGAGCCGAACACGGACGGCCGCAGGGAGAAGCACCCGCGGCGGGAGATCGTCAACGCGATCCTGTACGTGGTGCGTTCGGGGTGCCCGTGGCGGTACCTGCCGGCGGATCTTCCGCCGTGGCAGACGGTGTACTGGTACTTCACCCGGTGGGAAGAAGCCGGCGTCACGGACAAGCTCCTGGCCACGCTGCGGATCAAGGCGCGGGTGCAGCAGGGCCGTCAGTCGCAGCCGTCGGCGGGGATCATCGACTCCCAGAGCGTGAAGGGAGCCGACACCGTCGGCCGGGACACCCGAGGCTACGACGCGGGCAAGAAGATCAACGGCCGTAAGCGATTCATCATCACCGACACCCTCGGCCTGCTGGTCACCGTCACCGTGCTCGCCGCGAGCTGGCAGGACCGCGACGGCGCCAAGACCGCCCTGCTCCACGCCTGCATGCTCACCCCGATCCGGCACGTCTACGCCGACCAGGGCTTCACCGGACGGCTGGTCGACTGGACCCGCGACACCCTACGCACGACGCTGGAGATCGTCCGCAAACCCGCCGACCAACGCGGCTTCGCCGTCCACCCCCGCCGCTGGGTCGCCGAACGCACCCTGGCATGGCTCACCGCCTGCCGTCGACTGGCCCGCGACTACGAACGCCACCCGACTGTCTCCGAAGCCCTCATCCGCTGGGCCGCCATCGCCGGCATGACCCGCCGCATCACCCGCGGCCAACCCGCCCGCCGGCAACCCCGCCGCACCTTCAACCGGACCTGATCAACCCATCTCAAACACGCACTTACAGCCCTACTGATGCTGACAGTCTTCACACAAGGGCGATTCGGCGAAGGCGTCGATGGCAGCCGTGACGGCAGGGACTTCAGCGACAGGACTATTCGACAGCACGGACCTGACCCAGATCTGCGGCATCAATCTCTAGGCTTTCGCCATGCCTGAGCAAAGCACGATCGATCTCGACGAGTGCGATGATGCGCAGCCTGGCGGCACCGCCACCCGAGGTGGCTCTCCTGCCCAACCCCAGACTGTTTCCCGTCTCGTCGCTGTCCTCGCAGTTGGGGTCGTGCTGGGTGGTGTCGGCGTCAACGGGCTACGAGACGCTCGCGAACGGCAGCAGCGGGACTCGATCGTGCAGCTCGTAGTCATGCCCGCGACGAATGACGGTGCGCACATGGAATCGGAGGGTCTCGCCCAGATGAACGGGAAGCTTGCGGTGATCAACACTGGCCCTGCGCCGATCACCGTGTTGTCAGCCCAAGCGCAGAGACAAGATGTCGTGGTCCGCAGCAGCGGCGAGTCCTGGCTAGTTCGCTCGGGAGGTACAGTGTCCGTCGATGTGGAGGCGCTCTTCGGCTGTTCGTTGTCCGCGTTCGGGCCTCAGCCGCTGTCGATGCAGTTAACAGTCGAGACAGTTGGTGGGAAGGTCAGGAAGGCCAGCTATCCGATCGTCTTGACCGGAAGCGTCTGGCATCGGGACATCTCTATGCTGTGCTCCGCCGCGAGCGAGTACAGCCCTCCCTGATGCACATACCGCTGGCCGACCCTGCCGTGGGGTGCACGACCAACACGCAGGGCCGGGTTGGCATCATCGTGCTCCCACACTGAGCCCTTTCATCCTGCGTAGCGGTCGACTTCGACGTGGTGCAGGACGAGGATGGCCTGCACGATCGCGGTGGCTCGGCGCGGGCAGCAGCGCACCTTGGCCAGGATCTTCCAGGTCTTGAGCGTGGCGATCGCGCGTTCACCGCGGGCGCGGATCTTCGCTTGCGCCCGGTTGATCGCCTTCTGCCGGCGTGACAGTTCCGGCCGGAAGCGGCGCCGCTTGAACGGGGTACGCACGCTGCCGTGGGCGCCTTGATAGCCCTTATCGGCGAAAGTCATGACGTCGGCGCTGGTCAGCGCGTCGATGATCCTGTGGGTGCGGGCGGCGGTCAGATCATGCGTCGAGCCGGGCAGCGCGGCCGAGGCCCAGACGAGACGCCCGGCCGCGTCCGCGATGACCTGGACGTTCACGCCGTGACGTTTGTGCTTTCCGGAGTAGTACGACTTCTGGTCGGCGACCCGGTCGATCGGGATCAGCGTGCCGTCCAGGATCGCGTAGGCCAGTTGCCGGATGCGCCGCATGGCGGTGTCCAGGTCCTCGGCGGCTGCGCTGAGCAAGGCGATCGCTTCTTGAACATAGCGCCAGGCGGTCGCGACGCCGATCTCGAAGCCGGCGGCGAGGCAGGTGTAGGTGTCGCCGTTGCGCAGGTGGGCCAGGGCCAGTAGTGCTTGGCGGCCCGGGGTCAGTCGCCTCCACCGGGATTTGCGCCGCTGGCGGTGGCCGCGGATGCGGTCGGCGAGGTGGTTGAGGGTCCGGCTGGACAACGGGATGGTGGCAGGGTAGGACAGCATGGCGAGGCTCCCGGTCGGGGCATCGGGTTTTGGTCGATTTGCTGTCCTACCTGGAGCCTCGCCCTCATCGATCAGCACCCCCTGCCGACCCGGGCTGACCTGCCAGATCAGGTTGGAAAAGGCTCACTTCAGACGAACCAAACGAGACCCGAAAGCCGCCAAGCACCTCAATCTTCACTTCTCGCACCCTTTGTGAGGCGGGCATTCGCGTGAGCGCACCCTAACAATGCGCACCGGACCGGGTGAACCGCAACGAACGCTCGGGCACGGCGACGGCGACACCGGCAATCTGCGAGTATCGTCACTTCTGGATTGGCTTTGCCTACTCGCACCGGCCAAGGTGAATCATCAAATTGCGTCCGGTCAGATACTGCGCGGCAGCGGTCGATGGCATGCTCTCCGGCGGTTGCTGGGTTCCGGCCTCGGTCAAGCGTCGGGCGACGTCAAACTGCTCCGGCACCCCCATCCGCCGGAAAATCGCCAACGCCCGTGCCCAGTGCCGACGCGCCTCAGCCTGATCAACAGACCACATGTGCTCAGCCAACCCAGCCAGGGCTCGCCCCTGTTCATAGGGATGAGCTATCCGGGTGGCCACCCGCAACGCCTCGCGGTGCAGCTCGATCAACTTCGCTGTCGCCACCGAACCGGCGAGGGTCAGCGCAAGATCGTTGATAGCGGCCGCCTCGACATGAGGTTCGCCGGCATCGGCTGCCATTTTCCGGGCAACCTCATGCTCAAGCACCGCCTCCGCAACGCGTCCGAGTCCACGTAGGGCTACTCCGAGGTCGTTCCGGACCTCAGGCTCTGCGTAACGGTGTCCGGTGCGTTGCCGCATGGCGAGCGCCGTCCGCAGCGCTCGTGCGGCCACGTCGTACTGCCCCATGCGACACTTCACCGCACCGATGTGACCGAGCGCGTTGAGAATATGGAACTGGCTACCAAGTTGGCGTCCGAGGTACAGGTGAAGGCGGTGCACGCGCAGGGCCTCGTCGTATCTCCCGAGCAGCGCCATCGCGAGACCGAGGTTCGGCAGATGGGTGGCGGTCTCATGCGTCTCCGAAGCAATTCCTTCTCGCATTCGCTCCAGCGCCACAGCAACCGCCTTCTCAGGCTCGCCGAGAAGCCAATAAATTGCCACCAGGTTTGCCTGGTAGCGGGCAAGGTTAGATCGGTCACCGCAGCGCTCGCAGATCTCGACAGCCTTCTCCACGTGAGTTAAAGCGCCCGGATAGTTACCGGTTCGCAAATAGGCGGAGGCAAGATAGTTGTGCATGACGGCCACGGCCCCCTCGTCGCCGATCTTCTCTGCCGCCGCAAGCCCTTGAAGGCTGGTCAGAACGATATCCTCGTAGCACCCTCGAGTGTACAGAAACCGCCACAGCACCCGCGCCAACTGCCATGATTCCTGGTTAAAACCCCACTCCTGAGCCCTACCGACCAGCAACACCAGATTGGCCTGTTCGGTCTCCATCCATTTCTCGGCAGGTTCGTTCCTCATCTGAACCAGGTCGGGTCGGCGCGGAGAGCCGAGAACGACGTGGATACGAATGCGGCTTCCTTCAAGGTTTTCGGCCACAAGAAAGGACAAGTGCAGCATCAGATCGAGCAGGCCAGCAAACGCCTCTCCTCGCGCAGCCGCCTGGTCCACACGAGTCGAAAGATCGTGAGCGTAGTGTCGGATGAGGTCGTGCATCCGATAACGGCCCACCGTCAACTCTTCGATCAGATGGGAGTCTTGAAGGGCGTCGAGCCGGTCGGCGGTGTCGTCGAGTGACAGGCCGGACAGCGCGCTGGCGGCCAGCAGGCCGAACTCGTTTCCCGGATGCACGCTGAGCAGTCGGAACAGTCGCTGCGCGGGCTCGTTCAGCAGGGCGTACGAGGCGGCGAAGGCACCGGCCACGCTCCGGTCCCCGGAGGTCAGGTGATCCAGCCGGCGTGCCTTGCTCGTCAGCAGCTTTGCCAGATCCGCCACCCGCCAGTTCGGACGATGCGCGAGCCGAGAACCGGCAAGCCGGATCGCCAACGGCAGGTGACCACAACTCTCCACCACCGCTGCTGCCGCCTCGGGCTCCGCTGCCACCCGCTCCACACCCGCAGTGGACGCCAGTAGGGCGACACCCTCCGCCGGCTCCAGCAGGGGCAGGGACACCGGCGGATTGACATCCAAGCCGTTGATCCGCCGGCGCGAGGTCACGATCACCAGGTTTCCCGGTGCCGTGGGGAGCAACGGTCCGACCTGCGCGGTGTCGGCCGCATTGTCCAAAATGATGATCACCTTGCGCCCCGCCAGTTCGCGACGCCACAGGTCGAGTCGCTCGCCGAAGTCCGGCGGTATGTGGCTGGACGGTGTGCCGAGTTGCCGCAGTAGGGTCGCCGTCGCCGCCGACGAGTTCAGCTTTTCCGCAGGGTCGTGACCTTTGAGATCGATGAACAACTGGGCGTCAGGAAATCGGTCCGCGAGTCGGTTGGCCACGTGTACGGCAAGCGTTGTCTTGCCGCTGCCGGCCATGCCGTCAATGAGGTGTACCGCGCAGGTGCGCTCTCCGGCTCGCAAGGTCGTGGACAACAGGTGCTCAACGGCGTCCGCACGGCCCACGAAGTCCGGGACCGTCCTCGGGAGGTGGAAGAGCAGCCGTTGCACCTGGCCAACGGAGGTGGCCGGCGCGTTCTCCAGCGCTTCGGTTGCTGCGGCGGGCCGGGGCTTCCCCTCGTGCCGGACGATACGACCGTACAAGCGTTGCAGTTCCGCCCCGGGCTCGACGTTCAGCTGCTCACGCAGGGTTCGACGAGCTGCGGTGTACGCCGCGACGGCACCCGCGGAGTCGCCCCCGAGGTGGAGAGCCTGCATGAGCAACAGGTGAGCCGGCTCGCGCAGTGGATGCCTGATCAGCAGTTCCCGTAGCACCGGCAGGGCCTCGTCATAGCGCCCGAGCCGGATCTGCAGGTCGCCGTACAGCTCGGTGGCCAGCAGTCGATCCTCGGTCGCGGCAGCCACCTGAGCGGAGAGCTGCGGTCCGAGGGCGATCCCGGTGAGCATCGGCCCACGCCAGCGGGCCAGCGCTCGGGACAGGAGTCGCACCGCCTCCCGCTCGTCACCGCCGAGGAGTCGCCGCGCCTCGGTCACCTCCGCTCGAAAGGCACAGAGATCCACGCTCTCGCAGTCGACATCGAGTCGGTAACCGTCCCGGGCGCGGATCAGCACCTCCCGACCCGGGAGCATCGCTTCAAGACCGCGTCGCAAGTTAGCCGCATAAGTACGGACATTCGGTATTGCCGAGGGAGGCGGATCTTCGAACCACAGTTCATCGACGAGCTGTTCAACCGACACCAGCTGCCCCGCGTTGCACGCGAGCATGGCCAGGACGGTCTGCTGCTTGGGGGTTCCAGGTGGTAACGCCTGTGAGCCGAGGCGCACCGCGAGACCGCCAAGAACCTGAATCTGCACCCGACCCCTCTGACCGCATTCAAAAGATCACTGTATGCAGCTTAGCGCCGCCGGCACCCGGTACGTTGCACTCGGTCGCGGCAAGCTCAACCGAAGCGACGATGAACTGAATAGCGACGGTGGCCACACTTGATTGACCGACATTCCGGCCGTAGCAGGAGCGAAACTCGACCGCTATTGAACAATCAGTCAAGAGGGTAAGACGGACCGTGATATGACATCTCCATATTGGCCTATTATGCGCATTAGGACATGAATCGTCGCTAATGCCCGCAAGCCCCCCTAGGGTCTGGCAGCAAGGTGAAGTCAGATTCAGCTGGGGGTCGAGATGAACTCGCACGAATGGAACTGAGCCTCCTGTCCGACCAGGAGCAGCCGGAGTACGCTTGCGGAGCGCAACGCCCCGGTGACGAATGGGGATGACGCTTGGCTCGGCAGGCCCGACAGACTGGGACCGATCAGCGGCTGATGCTGCTCGTCGGTCTCGTCGTCGTTCTGGCCGGCCTCGCCGGTGCGGTCTCCGTCGCCCACCTGCCCAGCTACGGCGCCATCACGGCGACCACCACCTGGGCCACCCTGATCTCACTTGTTGCGGTCGGTTTCGTCGTCAAGGTCAGGATTCGCATCCGCTCCACCAACCACGACATCGCCTGGACCGAGACGGCCATCGTGATCGGGCTCGCGGTGGCACCCGCCTCGGTGGTCATCCTCGCCACCGGGTTCGGCATCGCGATCGCCACCATCCTCACCGGCAGCTCGCCGATCAAGAGGGCATTCGGCATCGGCAAGAACATGCTCGTGGCCACCGTCGCTGGCCTGGTACTCCAGGTGTTCGAGTGGCCCGCCGCCAGCTCAGGTCTCGCTGACACGGCGCTGCCCCTGGCTGTCGCCTATCTCGCTGCGGTGCTGCTCGACGAACTCGTCACCCTGCCCGTCATCTCGATGGCGACCGGCACCTCGTTGCGCACCTTGTTCCGCGAGGACTGGGGTCTCCGCATCAGTGCGGCCGTGGCCCGCCTCGTCGTCATCATCAGCACGGTGCTGCTCATCAACATCGACGTCCGGCTGCTCCTCGCGGTGCCTCCGTTGATGCTCAGCCTGCATCTGCTCTACTCGGCGCGGATCCGCAGCCGCACCGAGCAGCAGGTGTGGCAGCGGCTCGCCCAGACCACCGACGCGCTCAACGTGGTCGAGCTGGACGAGGTCCTGACCACCGCTGTCACCCGGGCCTCCGAACTCTTCTCCGCCGACGAGGTGGAGGTCGAGCTGCGCGACGACGACCGGGTGGTACGCGGCGGCGCCGAAGGAGTCACCTACGACGGGACGGCCGACGAGCCCACCACCGTCCAGGGCGCGGTGGTGGCCGCCCGTCTGGAAGGGCACGACAAGACCGTCGACGTGGGCATGCTGCGGCTGCGATTCCGGGGACCGGTGAAACTCTCCGAGCGGGAGCACTACACGCTGTACACCTTCGCCTCGGCCCTGTGCACCGCGATCCGTAACGCCCAGGCGTACGCCGAACTCGGCCGGGTGGCCCAGGCCCACGCGCACGACGCGACGCACGACGCGCTCACCGGCCTACCGAACCGGCGCCATCTGCTCGACGCGGGCAACGACCACCTGCAGCAACGGCACGCGGACGGGGTGAGCGCCCTCGTCCTGATCGACCTGAACCATTTCAAGGAGGTCAACGACACCCTCGGCCACACCGCCGGTGACCAGATGCTCGCGGCCGTCGCCGAACGTCTGCGGGCCGCCGCCCACGCCGAGGACCTGGTCGCCCGGCTCGGCGGCGACGAGTTCGCCGTACTCATGCGTGCCCTGCCCGCCCCCGCGGTCGCCGCCCACCGGGCCGAAACGCTGCTGGCGGCCCTGCACGAACCCTTCGACATCGAGGGCATGCGAATCAACGTGGAGGCCAGCGGCGGCATCGCCGCCGCCCCCGCCACCGGCGGCATGGTCGAACTGCTGCGCCGCGCGGACGTCGCCATGTACCAGGCGAAGCGGACCGGACAACGCGTCGCCACCTACGCGTCCGCCCGGGACACCGCCGACCTGGGTCGCCTCACCCTCGGCGGTGACCTGCCCCGGGCCGTCGCCGACCACGAGTTCACAGTCAACTTCCAGCCGATCGTCGACCTCGGCACCGGAGAGGTCATCGCCGCCGAGGCGCTGGCCCGGTGGCGTCACCCCACCCACGGCATGATCGACCCACTGCGCTTCCTGGAGACGGTCGAACGCTCGGGACTACTCCCGGCCTTCGCCGACGCCATCCTCGATCAGGCCCTGATCGCCGCGGGCACCTGGCGAGACGCCGGTTTCGACGTACCCGTGGCGGTGAACGTCTCCCCCCGCAGCCTGCTCGACGCCCGGTTCCCCGGTTCGGTGCTGGCCCGCCTGCGCGCCCATGACCTGCCACCGGACCGGCTGATCCTGGAACTGACCGAGACCCTCACCCTCAGTCAGCTCGACGTCGTCGACCAGGTACTCACCCGGCTGCGCGACGCTGGCGTCCGGCTCGCACTTGACGACTTCGGCACCGGCTACTCCTCGCTCTCGCTGCTCTCCCGGATCCCGGTACACCAACTGAAGATCGACCGGAGCTTCGTCACCGCCATGGAATCCTCCACCGAGGCCGCCGCGATCATCCGCTCCACCCTTGATCTCGGTCGCAGCCTCGATCTCGCCGTGGTGGCCGAGGGCGTGGAGCGGGAGGCGCAACGGCACGCCCTCTGGGAGCTGGGCTGCACCGCCGGCCAGGGACATCTCTTCGCCCGCCCACTGCCCGCCGGTACGCTGCTCGCCGCCCTCCAGCGCGGCACCGGCGACCGGAGCGGTTGCCTGGCTGTCGCCCTGCACGACGCAGGTGCGGTGGTTCGGCTACCGCAGGGACGCCGACAGGGTGGCCGGGGCCGCCACCAGCCGGCCTGACACACTTGCCCGGGTGAGCACCACCACCCCGACCCGCCGCCGTCCCGGGTGGTGGCACCGGATCGACACCGCCGCCGGGGGTCTCGCTCTCGACCTCGGCCTCTACGCCGTATCCGCCGCCTTCGCCGTGGTCACCGCGGCCACCTCCACCCTTCTGCCGCACCGCGCCTGGGGTGGCATCGCCGCACTCGGCTACCTCGCCGCGGCCGTCGTGGCGCTCGGTCAACTCCTGCTCCGGCGGCACCGGCCCGGCTCGACGCTTGTCGGACCGCCCGCACGCTGGCTGGTCACCGCCCTCACCTGGAGCACCGTCGCCCTGCTGCCAGTCGTCGTACAGAGCAGGCAGCGTGCGGCGGGGCGTACCGACCGGGCTCAGGAAGAGGTGCTGGTCGTCGAGGAGTCCGGTCGGCGGCTGGTGGAGACCGGCACGCCCTACCTGGGACCCGACGCCATCGCCGCGCTGCCGCCCGGCGAGCAGTTGCTCGGCTACACGCCGTACCAACCGGGGATGGCCCTGTTCGGGCTGCCTCGGGCGGCCACCGACGCGTGGTGGAGCGACGCCCGGGTGTGGTTCGCCGTCGGCACCGCCCTCGTCCTCCTGCTCGCCGTCCGCGTCCTGCGCCGGCCCATGGGTACGGCCGCCGCGCTCGGGCACGACGCCGCCCTGCTCCGCAGGATCCAGGCCGCCACCGTCCTACCCGTCTGCGCGCTGACCCTCGCCACCGGTGGCGACGACCTACCCGTGCTCGCGCTCTGCCTGCTGGCCCTCGCGTTCGCCGCCACCGCACGACCCGGCTGGGCCGGCGTCGCCGTCGGGCTCGCCGGTGCGCTCAAACTCTTCGCCTGGCCGGTCGCCGCGGTCCTGGTCATCTGGGGTATTTCCCGGCGGGTCGGCCTGCGGGTCGCCGCCGGTGCGCTCGGTCTCCCCGCCGTCGCGTTGCTGCCCACCCTGTTGGTGGACCGGGACGCCCTGGTGGAGAACGTGCTGCGGTTCCCCCTCGGGCACGGTCTGGTCTCCAGCCCGGCACAGTCACCGTTCCCCGGTCACCTGATCGCCGAGGCGCTGCCGGCGGGCCGGGCGGTGGCAGCGGCCCTGCTGGTCGCCGCGGCGGTGGCGATCGCCGTCCGGCTCGCCCGCCGTCCGCCCCGCACCGCCCGCTCGGCGGCGCTCGTCTGCGGGTACGGGCTGCTCGTGGCGATCCTGTTGATGCCCACCACCCGGTTCGGCTATCTGCTCTATCCGGTGGCGTTCCTCGTCTGGGCAGCCGCACTCGACGTTCCCGGGATCCGGCAACCGGCGGGCGAAGAGGGCCCACAGGGCGTAGACCTGAGAACATGACCACCTACCGCGACCGCACCGAGGCGGGCCGGGTGCTCGCCGACCGACTCACCGCCCTGATCGGCGAACCGGACGTCGTCGTGCTGGGCCTGGTACGCGGCGGCGTGCCGGTGGCCCAGGTCGTCGCCGAACGCCTCGGCGCACCACTTGATGTACTCGTGGTCCGCAAGCTCGGCATGCCGTGGGCGCCCGAGGTCGCCTTCGGCGCACTCGGTCCGGCTGGCGTACGCGTGCTCAACGACGTGGTGGCCAGGCAGCTCGACCCCAACGACATCGCCGACGTGCAGCGCCGGGAGCAGGCGGAACTGGAGCGGCGGGAACGGCTCTACCGGGCCGGTCGGGCACCGCTGGACCTGACCGGCCGCACCGCGGTCATCGTCGACGACGGGCTGGCCACCGGTGCCACCGCCCGGGCCGCCGTGCAGGTGGCTCGTCATCTCGGCGCCCGTCGGGTGGTGGCCGCCGTCCCGGTCGGCGCCCAGGAGGCGTACGAGATGCTCGCCGACGAAGCTGACCAGGTGATCTGCGCCCAGCGGCCGGAAGCCTTCACCGCCGTCGGGGCGTACTACGACGACTTCCACGAGGTTTCTGACGACGAGGTGACGGAGGCGCTGACCGCTACCGCGTGAGTCGACCAGGTACCGTCGGGTGATGAGCCTGACCTGTCCCAAGTGTCACGGAGAAATGCGTCAGTACGAGCGCAGTGGCGTCGTCATCGACCAGTGCGGCGAATGCCGGGGGATCTTCCTCGACCGCGGCGAGCTGGAGAAGCTGTTCGAGGCGGAGGCCAACTGGAGCGCGCAGCAGGCCCCCGCCGCGCCGCAGCCGGCCCAGCACGCCCCCCAGCCGGGCGGCTACCAGCCCCCGCCCCCACCGCCCGCGCCGCACCAGCCCGGTTACGGCGCGGTGCCGCCGCCCCCGCCCCCACAGCACGGCTACCCGGCCCCGGCTCCCGCCTACGGCCACAGTCAGCAGCACTACGGCTACCACGGGCACTACCGCCGGAAGAAGCGCAAGAGCTTCCTCGACGACATGTTCGGCTGAGCCGTTCAGCCCCGGAGGCCGGTCCGGCCGAATGGCCGGACCGGTCACCGGTGCCTCAGCCCGGTCAGCCCACCGCCTGAGTCCGTCGCTGCCCGGCTGACACCGGTTCCGGTCGCGCCCCGCACCGCCCGACAGGTCGCTGAGCGTGCCGGCGGACACCGGCTGTGGGACGCTGCCGGCATGGGGTCGCGAGCTTCGCACATCGCACTGGCCAACGCGTACGACGGCATCAGCACGGTGGTGGCCGACCTGGACGACAGCGATCTTCAGCGACCGACCCGATGTCGGGGATGGCTGGTCGCTGACCTCCTCTTTCACGTGCTCTGCGACGCTCAGCGGGCACTCGTCGCGCTGGCCAGCCCCGCCGAACCACCCGCCACCGTCGACTCAGTCAGCTACTGGCACTCGTTTCCGGGCGGTGACGGGAACGTCCGGCACGCCTGGTGGGCCCGCCGCTCCGCTGCCGCGTTCGACCGCCCGTCCGGGGTGGTCCGGCTCTGGGCCGACACCGCGCCGGCCGCCGTACGCGCCGCCGGCAACGCGGATCCGGCCGGTTTCGTCACCACCCAGGGGCACGTGCTGCGGGTGGCCGACCTGTTGGACACCCTCACCACCGAAGCCGTTATTCACCACCTTGACCTGGTGCTGGATCTACCGGACGCGCCCCTACCCGGACCGGCCGCGACCCGGGTCTCGGTGGCCACCGTGGACGCCCTGCTCGGCGGCGTCGTTACCCGACCGGACGGCTGGAACGACCACGACTACCTGCTCAAGGCGGCCGGGCGGCTGCCGCTCACCGAACCGGAGCGAGGCGAACTCGGTGCATTGGCCGCCCGCTTCCCGGTGCTCGGCTGAGCCTGTGAGCCTCGGCTGTGCCCGTCGGACCCGGTCGGGCCAGGTCAGACGATCGCCATGTCGACGAAGCGCGACAGGTGCAGTTGGGCGGCGACGGTCACCGTGTCAGTCGGGCCATTTCTGTGTTTAGCGATTATGAAATCCGCCTCCCCGGCGCGGGGTGACTCCTTGTCGTAGTAATCGTCGCGATGCAGAAGTATGACAACGTCCGCATCTTGTTCAATAGACCCAGACTCACGCAAGTCGGACAACTGAGGGCGCTTGTCGGTGCGCTGTTCCGGACCACGGTTCAGCTGGCTGACCGCGATGACCGGGCACTCGACCTCCTTGGCCAGCAGCTTCAGGCCACGCGACAGGTCCGCGACCTCCTGCTGCCGGCTCTCGGTACGCTTCGGCGAGGTCATCAGCTGGAGATAGTCGACAACGATCAACTTGAGGTCATGCCGCTGCTTGAGCCGACGAGCCTTGGCCCGGATCTCCATCAGGTTCATGCTCGGCGTGTCGTCCACGAACAGCGGTGCCTCGCTGATCTCACCCATGCATCGGGCGAGCTTGGTCCAGTCGTCATCGGACAGTTGCCCGCTTCGCAGCACGTGTAGTGGCACTCGGGCCTCGGCCGAGAGCAGCCGCATGACGATCTCGACCTTGCTCATTTCCAGTGAGAAGATCGCCGCCGCCTGGTTGGCACGAATCGCAGCGTTACGCGCGAAGTCCATGCTCGCGGTGCTGTTGTGCGTGGGAATCATCGACCGGCCAGCCAGGTACAGGTGGTCTTCGTTGTCGACGGTTACGCAGCGAACCGGAACACTCGACACGGGGCGAACATCAACGATGAAACGACTGCCGGTCCGCACGTTGGTGCTGCTACGTCTCCGATCCCGGTGCACCGCGCGCTTCCGCGACAGGCCGAACACCTCGTCGGTCGTCGTGAAGTTGAGGGTGAACGCCACGGACGACTCGGACGTTCGCCCCTGAACAGCTTTTCGGATCACTGAACAGCGATAGCCCAAGCTGACAACCAGCTCGTACACGTCATCTGCCAGCCTCGGGGAGGTTGTCGTGAACTGCACGTTGCCCGTAGCGCCAACAGTGCCGTCGGTGTCCAGCAGTCCCGCAAGTAGCGAGCGGCGCTGCTGCTCGCTGGCGCGAAGGTACTGGCAGGGGATGTGCTTGTCGTTCAACACAGCGACCGACCGAAGCACCTCTACGAGCGAACGCGGCTGACCGTGACAAAGTGGGCAGTCGCTGCGACCCACACACCCGCAGCTGCGGTTGAGCAGAATCGAGTACAGCAATGGCGTAGCCGTCGACTGCTTGGTGCGGTAGCCATCCTGCTCGATTAACCGCAGAATCTCCGGGTCGGCACTCGTTATCCGGCTTCCCGCGCTGTGCCCGTCCCCCAACCACGCACCCAGGGTGTAGGGCGCGACAGGAAGCAGTCGTTCCGGCAACTGGAGGGGCTTGCTGTTCTCGACGGCGTGGTTCAGTCGGCGATCGGCCGTCGGTGTTCTGAGCGTGGCCCGCACCTGCTCAGTGGTCACTACCTCGGACTGCCGGGCAGCCACTACGACGGCATCCCAAGCCTCAACCCGTTCCAGGAGTGCGCTGTACAGGTCGCGCGCAGAGTAGACACGGGGAACGGGGCCGGCTACCCCTGTCCGGTGTCCGAGGTGGGTAACCGTTCTGGCTACTCGGTACACCGTGTCACGGAACCCCCCGACGGCCTTGACCGCATCGGCTGCGGTGACCAGATCGTCGGAATTCGAACCAGCCGCAAGGTGACGCAGGTCAGTCGCGGCTTTCGGTGACCAGTTGAAGGTACGGGAGGCTCCGGCGACACCCCGCCGCATTGCCCTGGTCGTCGTCTTCCACAGGTGCTCGGCATCAGCGACGATGGTCGACCCATCGGAGAACTCGACTTCATAGCAGGGCCGGTCATAGCGTGTTTCAAAGGCGTGGGTGACGGTCGTGGCCTTACCGTCAGCGCCGAGAAGCTGATCGCCTACCCGCACCTCACCCATGGTGGTCCAGCCGGTTGGGGTCGGCAGTGGTGTGTCGAGTGCCAGTGCCTTTCCCAGGCCAGGTCGCCCCGCCACAATGATCAACTGGCCGGGGTGCAGCCCGTTGAGCAGGCGGTCCAGGTCGGTGAAGCCGGTCGGCACGCCGGTCATCACGCCGCCCTGGGCGCCGACCGCCTCGATCTCGTCGAGTGTCGGTTGCAGCATGTCGGCCAGGACCGCGAAGTCCTCGCTGACCCGGCGCTCGGTCACGTCGTAGACGGCCTGCTGAGCCAGGTCGACGATGTCGTCCACGTCCCGGCTGCCGCCGTTCGCGGTGCCGTAACCGAGCTGGACGATCCGCGTGCCGGCCTCGACCAGACGCCGGAGCACCGCGCGTTCGCTGACGATGCGGGCGTAGTAGGCGGCGTTCGCGGCGGTCGGCACGCTCGCGATCAGCGTGTGCAGGTAGGGAGCGCCACCCACGCGGGCCAGATCGCCGGAATCGGCGAGTGCCGCAGCGACGGTGATGGCGTCGGCCGGCTCACCCCTGCCGTAGATCTCCAGAATGGTGTCGAAGACGGTGGCGTGGATCGGCCGGTAGAAGTCGTTGGTCTTGAGGATCTCGACGACGTCGGCGATGGCGTCCTTGGAGAGCAGCATGCCGCCCAGGACGCACTGCTCCGCAGCCACGTCCTGCGGTGGCGTCTTGTCGAAGTGACCGTCGCGTGGCATGTCGGCGGGCTGCTGCCCGCCGCTCTGGAACGACTCCGTCCGCCTGTCGTCGGTGACCGACACCGGGCCCCCCTCCACTGCGTCGGATCGGTTCCAGGCTTACCGCCCGGGTGCGACAACGTCGACCGGCCGTTTCGATCGGGGGCCATCGCGGCGGCAGGTCGGTGGCAACCATACGGACTCCGAGGTCAGCCGCTCAACCGTGCCGGTGGACGAGCCTCGGGACAACCTGTGGACGCAGGTGCACAACCGTGTGCGCAGCGTGTGCACAGGGTGTGGATAACGGATGGGGAATTCTCGGCGGCAAGCCTCTGACCTGCATGAACTCTTTTCCCCAGCCTGTGGAGAGAATTTCCGGGTAGGGCTTTGTCCTGAACCTCCCGTAAGATCGGTGGCCTACGGCTACACCTGGACAGCGGATTGCACTTTCGGTTGAGAAGGGTCACGCTCCGGCCGTGAGTTACCGGGACTGGGCACGCGGGGAGGACGGTCCGCGCGAGCGGCGACCGACCGCTTCGTGGGCCGAGCCCGTCGAGGATTCACGGGCCGGGCGTTACGACTCGGCGGTGGAGCGTTATCGCACTCCGAGTCGTCGGCGCGCGATCGAGCGCGGGCAGGACGAGCCGGCCGAGCCCTATCTGCCGCGCTGGGCACTGGAGTCGGGTGTCAGCAGCGTCGACGGTGGCGGTCGGCACGCCGCGCCGGACGAGGATGACGATGACGACCGGCCGCGTTACGGAGACGGCGGCGGGCGTTCGTCGAGGGCTGCCCGGAGCCGGCGCTCCGATGAGGCGGACTGGCGTGCGGCGTCGCCCCGCGCCATCGCCCCGTCCCCAGCAGTGGCACCGCAGTCCGACCACACCCGCGAGTGGACTTTCGACCGTCCACAGGAGGAGGGGTACGTCGGCAGCCGCCGGGCCGAGGAGGACGATCCGGTCTCGGGTGTGGCGCCGCAGAGCCGACCGCGTCGAGCGCAGTCTCGCCAACGCCAGGTGACCTGGTCCGGCTTGGCAGAGGACGACCAGCAGAAGCCCGACTCCGAGCCGGCCGCCGACCCCACCCCTCGACGTCGGCGCCGGGCGGCGGAGCCGGCACCGGGCCCGGCCGTGGATCCGTGGGAGCGGGCGGCTGAGCCGGCGCCGCGACAACAGGCGGTGGATCCGTGGGACGCCTCTGGTCTGCACGCCTGGCAGCAACCCGCGGGTCTGGACCGTCGTGCCGAGTCCGGTCCGGCCGACCCCTGGGACGCCGACAGTACGAGCCAGTGGCTTCAGTCACCCGCGACGGACCAGTGGGTGGAGCCGGACAGCACGGGCCAGTGGGACCGCGATCCCGAGCTGGACCGGCGGGAGCGGCAGTGGGATCGCAACCGGTGGGACGGCTACTCCGAGCCGGACCGCTGGGATCGGACGGCGCGACCCCGCTCGGGCGGCCCACCCGGCGCGCAGCAGGGGTCGTGGAGCGCCCGACCTGAGCCGGAGCCGGAGCCACCTCAGGAGACCTTCTGGCCGGGCACCAGACTGGCTGGCGACGATCCGCGTTGGGTGGATGCTTCCGCGTCGGCGCCCCGGTCGCCGGTGGTGGGCTACACGGCACCGCGTCCGCGCCCGGCACCAAGGCGTCGTGCGGCGGCGGTCCCGCAGGCGCGGCCGGTCGGCATCGCGGCGGTACGACGGCGCATCGAGTCGGTGGGCAACGCGAATTGGCACCGTCGACTGGAAGACGACCTGCTCGACCCCGACCCGGGCGGCCCCTGGCTGCCCCTGCTCTACACTGCGGCCTGTTACGTGCTGCCGGCGGTCGTGGTCTTCGTCTGGCTGCTGACCCTGGACGGGACGCCACCTGTGGGGTGCGTGACCGACATCAGTGGCGGTGGCTGTGAGTCGCCTCGGGCGCGCGCGTTCGGGGCGATGGTGGGCGGGATGCCACGGTTCGGTCTGGCACTGGCCAGCAGCCTGGCGATCGCGACGCTGCTGCGCCGGGTGGGTACGACCTGGCGCCCGACCACCGTGGCGCTCGCCGCCGCCGTGGT
Organism: Verrucosispora sp. CNZ293; assembly: GCF_002754655.1. Classification (NCBI taxonomy): domain Bacteria; kingdom Bacillati; phylum Actinomycetota; class Actinomycetes; order Micromonosporales; family Micromonosporaceae; genus Micromonospora; species Verrucosispora sp. CNZ293. The sequence goes on along the minus strand of NZ_PEFR01000001.1, from coordinate 4,810,559 downwards.
CGGTGGCGGCCTCTCCACGGTGATGATCAGCGCGGTGACCGGCCAGCCCATCGGTTGATCCGATCAGCTCACGAGACAGCGAACAGGGCCCGCACCGGTAGACGGTGCGGGCCCTGTGTCGTTCGTCAGCCGGGGACTCAGCCCTGCACGACGTTGAGGTTGAACGAGGCGGCCACCTCGGGGTGCAGCTTGATCCGCACGGGGTGCGACCCGATCGACTTGATGTGGCCGGTGACCTCCAGCCGCCGCCGGTCGAGAGCCGGGCCGCCGGCCGCCTTGACGGCGTCGACGATCTCGGCCGGGGTGACCGAGCCGAAGAGCCGGCCACCTTCGCCGGCACGGGCCTTGAGGGTCACCTTGAGTGCCTCGAGCTGTGCCTTCACCTCGTTGGCCTGGTCCAGGTCGCGGATCTCGCGGGCCGAACGAGCCCGCTTGATGAGCGTGACCTGCTTCTCCGCGCCCTTGGTCCAGGCGATCGCGAAGCCCTGCGGGAGCAGGTAGTTACGGCCGTAGCCGTTCTTGACCTCCACGATGTCGCCCGGGGCACCGAGCCCGGACACCTCCTGAGTCAGGATGATCTTCATATCGGTGCCTTTCTCAGCGGGCCGTCGCGGTGTACGGCAGGAGCGCCATCTCACGGGCGTTCTTGACCGCACGGGCGATCTGCCGCTGCTGCTGCGAGGTGACGCCGGTCACCCGCCGAGCGCGGATCTTGCCGCGGTCGGAGATGAACTTGCGCAGCAGCGCGGTGTCCTTGTAATCGATGTAGGTGATCCCGTCCTTGTCGAGCGGGTTCACCTTCTTCTTCGGCTTGCGCAGTGCCGCAGCCTTCGCCATTGCTCTTGCTCCTGGTTTACGATCACGGGCGCTCGGCGCCATTAGAACGGAGGCTCCTCGTCGAAGTTGCCGCCACCCGAACGGGAGGGGGCCGGTGCGGCCGAAGCCCAGGGGTCGTCGAAGTTGCCTCCGCCGCCCTGGCCACCACCGCCACCACTACCGAAGCCGCCGCCACCGCCGCCGGACCGGGACATCTTCTGCACCTTCGCCGTGGCGTAGCGCAGTGACGGGCCGATCTCGTCGACCTCCAGCTCGATGACGGTGCGCTTCTCACCCTCGCGGGTCTCGTACGACCGCTGACGCAGCCGACCCGAGACGATCACGCGGGCACCGCGCTGAAGCGACTCCGCCACGTGCTCCGCGGCCTGCCGCCAGACGGTGCACGAAAGGAACAGCGGCTCGCCGTCCTTCCACTCGCCGGATGCCTTGTCCATGAACCGGGGCGTCGAGGCGACCCGGAACTTGGCGACCGCGGCACCGGAGGGGGTGAACCGCAACTCGGGGTCATCGGTCAGGTTGCCGATGACCGTGATGGTGGTGTCTCCTGCCATGACCAACTCCTCGCGCGCTCATCCGTTCGCCGTACAGGTTCTCAGAACCCTCTGACAGCGACGGTGAGGCTGATCCGGGTAGGGGCCGGGGTGGGTTTGCTAGCGCATCTCCGGCCGGATGACCTTCGTACGCAGCACGGACTCGTTGAGCCGCAGCTGGCGGTCCAGTTCGGCCACCGCCTCCGGCGTCGCTTGGAGGTCGACGACGGCGTAGATGCCCTCGGCCTTCTTGTTGATCTCGTAGGCGAGGCGACGACGGCCCCACACATCGGTCTTCTCCACCGAGCCACCCGCGGTCCTGATCACGTTCAGGTACGTGTCGAGCGACGGGGCGACGGTGCGCTCCTCGAGGCTGGGGTCGAGGATCACCATGATCTCGTAATGACGCAAGACGTGCTCACCTCCTGTGGGCTATGCGGCCACGGTCCTTCCGTGGCAGGAGGTCGTGCGTCGTGGCCCGCTCTGCACCAGGGGAACCCGGCCGGGGACGGACAACCGGACCAGGATACCCGGCCCGGACGATCACCATCACCGAGGTGACGGTGCACAGCGAACCGGGGGCCCGGCCGACGTCGCTGTCGGCACGGACCCCCGGCCACGGGGCCGCGGGGCGCCTGGTCCGCATTCCTTGGGTGGGACCTGGGGAGGAACGACCACACCGATGAGGTTGGACCGGAGACGCCCCGCGGAGCTTTATCACGTTGTTACCTGACGTTATCGCGGAAGCTGGTGCTTCACGGGGCAAATCCCGGAATTACCGACAAATTCCTTGTCAGTTCCGGCCGCGTCGCCTTGACCGGAGGATCCATTGGCATCAACGACTACCGTCGGCGACGGTGACGCGACCAGGTAGCGGGCGTCGCCCCGGCCGTCGGGGACGGGACGTAGGCTCGCCTGCATGCGTATCGGAGCCCACGTCGATCCGACCGACCCGCTGGCGGAGGCGACCGCCCGAGCGGCAGACGCCGTGCAGTTCTTCCTCTCCGACCCCCAAGGTTGGAAGACTCCGCAGCCGCGTGCCGATGCGGAAACGCTGAGCAGCGCCGACGTCGACGTCTACGTGCACGCGCCGTACGTCATAAATGTCGCCACCGGCAACAACCGCATCCGGATCCCCAGCCGCAAGCTGCTGCTCGCGCACGCCAAAGCGGCCACCGCGATCGGCGCGAAGGGCCTGGTGGTCCACGGCGGGCACGTCAACGCCGGTGACAACCCGGCAACCGGCTTCGACAACTGGCGCAAGGCATTGTCGTACGCGGCCGAGTCCGGCGGCTTCGGGCTGCCCATTCTGATCGAGAACACCGCCGGCGGTGAGAACGCCTGCGCGCGACGGCTCGATGCGCTCGCCCGGCTCTGGGACGCGGTCGGCGACCACGAGGTCGGTTTCTGCCTGGACACCTGCCACGCCCACGCAGGCGGGGAGGAACTGCTCGGCCTGGTCGATCGGGTGAAGGCGATCACCGGCCGGATCGACCTGGTGCACGCCAACAACTCCAAGGACGCGTTCGGGTCGGGTCGCGATCGGCACGACAACCTGCCGGGCGGCACCATCGACCCCGACCTCGTGGTCGCGGTGATCCGCGCGGCGGGGGCACCTGTGATCGTCGAGACGCCCGGAGGAGCCGAGGGGCAGGGCGGCGACATCGCCTACCTGCGCGGACAGCTCGACGGGGAGACCGGGGCACGATGACCACGGATCAGTCCGCCCCCGGCGGCCGCAGGCCGACCTCACGCGACGGTCGAGCCACCGACGGGTCGGCGCTCGCCGGCACCGCCCCGGAGCGCCCGGGCGACGCTGCCGACGAGGTCCGGGCGAACGCCGTGGACAAGGCTGACCCGGGCGTGGCCACCACGAACGGTCCGGCCGACGCGGTTCGCCCGGCGCAGAAGCGCACCGGCACCGACCCTGCTCCGGGAAAGCCCGCAGGCACAGCGACGGACACCGCCGCGGCGACGACCGCTGCCCGCAAGGACGAGAACGGCAGGACCACCGCGGGCAGCGATGCCGCGGGCAGGGACGAGGCCGCTGGCCGCGCGGTCGCCGACAAGACCGCCGCCGACAAGGACGCTTCCGCCGGCACAGCCGCCGACAGCAGCAGGGCCGACGACCCGACCAAGGCCCACCACGAGGGCAAACTTGGCGACAGGGCCGCTGACAAGACCAAGGTCGCCGACAAGGACGCGGGCGGGGAGAAGGACGAGCCCGCCGACGAGAACAGCTCCTCCGGGCGGGCCGGCGGCGACAGGTCCGGCGAGGACGGCAGCGGCAAGCCGGACGGCGCCGGCCCGGCGGAGGATGGCAGCAAGCCGGATCGATGGTCCGCCTTCGGGCCCGCGCCCGAGCCGGTCCCGTCCTGGTACGGGCGTCTGGGCCGGTGGTTCGGCCGGCTCCTGATCCACGAGTGGACGTTGGCCGCCGTCGGGTCACTGGCGCTGGCCGTGCTGATGACCTGGCCGACACTGCGTTACCCGGCACACACGCTGCCGCAGGACTACTGGGATCCGAGCCTCCAGGCCTGGCAGATGGCCTGGTCCGGGCACATCCTGCTGACCGAGCCGGCCCAACTGTGGCATGCCAACGCGTTCTTTCCCGAGCGGTGGAGCTTCGCCTTCTCCGACACCCTGCTCGGGTACGCGCCAGCCGGAATGATCGGCAGCGGCCCCGAGGCCGCCCTTGTTCGCTACAACATCATGTTCGTGCTGGCGCACGCCCTCGCCACCTTCGGCGCGTACGTGCTGGCCCGGCAGCTCGGCGCGAGCCGGATCGGATCCGCGGTGGCCGGTGTCACCTACACCTACGCGCCGTGGCTGCTTGCCCAGGCCGGTCACCTGCACGTGGTCTCCAACGGCGGCATTCCGCTGGCGCTGGCCATGCTGGCCCGAGGGCACGGCTGGTCGCTCCGGCACGGCTACCGACCCGAGCGTCGGCACGAGGGCTGGGTGTACGCCGGCTGGCTGGTGGCCGCCTGGCAGCTGAGCCTCGGGTTCGGTATCGGTCTGCCGTTCGCGTACCTGCTCGCCGGCATCGTGCTGGTGGCCGCGGTCATCTGGTACGCGAAACGGATCTTCTGGCGGCTCAAGCGTCCCTTCGGCCAGCGGTTGTTCGTCGCCGACCTGATCGGCGGGCTGATCTTCGCCGGGGTGGGCGTCCTGATGGCCATCCCGTACTTCACCGTCGCGCAGCTGCACCCGAACGCGGAGCGGACGATCGACGACATCGCCGTCTTCTCGCCACCCGCGACCGGTTTCGTCACCGCCCCGGCCGAGTCCCGTCTCTGGGGCGGCCTGCACGAGGGCGCCCGCTCGCTGTTGCCGTGGCATCCGGAGATGACGCTGCTGCCCGGCTTCGTGCTGTACGCGCTGGCCCTCGGTGGCCTGTTCTTCTCCGTCTGGAAGGTCCGCCAACGGCTCCTGCTGTTCGCCGGGGTGCTTGTCGCGATGGCCCTGTCGATGGGCACCGAGCTGTTCGGTGGTCGCTTCACCTACGTACCGCTCTTCGACCATCTGCCCGGCTGGAGTGGCATCCGGACACCAGGCCGGTTGATGTTGTGGGCCACGTTGCTGCTCGGGCTGCTCGCGGCCGGGGCGGTCAGCGCGTACGCCGAGCGGGTCCGGGAGATCTCCGCCGAACGGATTCCGTCCTGGCCGAGCCCCTGGCTGCGCCTGGCCACCCTGGTGCCGCTGCTGCTCGTCATCGCCGAGGGCACAAACACCACACCCCATCCGGTGGTGCCGACGCAGCCGGCGGCGATGCGTTCGGTCGACGGTCCGCTGCTCGTCCTGCCCAGCGGGCAGAACCATGACCAGCCGGTGATGCTCTGGTCGACCACCCGGTTCCAGGACATCGTCAACGGCGGCAGCGGTTTCACCCCACGCCAACTCAACGACGTACGCCGGGTCGCCATGACCTTCCCCGACCAGACGAGCGTCGACTACCTGCGCACGCTGGGCGTGCACAACGTCCTGGTGCTGCGCAACAAGATCGCCGGCACCCCGTGGGAGGTGAGCGTCGACGCGCCTGTCGACGGGCTCGGCATCACCCGTGAGGAGATCGACGACGTCGTCGTCTTCCGCCTCTGAGCGTGCCGGTTGTGGTCACGTCGTGGTGGCTACGGGCGTCGGGGTCTGCTCGATCGTCGAACGGCGGTTTCGCCATCGGTCCAGCCAGGGAGCGTCAGGGGTGCCGTCGAGCAGGCCGCCGTCCGGGTCGTCGGCGTAGGTGCGGCGTACCGCGTCCTGCTCCGGGTTCATGATCTCGCGTACGACCAGGACGACGAGGGCCACCACGGCGGCCAGGCGCAGGCTCGCGGCGAGCACGAAGACGCCCTCCGGAAAGACAGGTGTGCCGGTCGACGCGCCGAGCAGCTGGCCGTAGAAGGCGATGAAGTAGCAGACCTCGGCGACCTGCCAGACGAGGAACGCCCCCCACTTGGGCCGGGCGAGCACCACGAGCGGCAGCAGCCAGAGTACGAACTGCTGCGACCAGACCTTGCTGAAGATCAGGAAGGCGGCAACCACCAGGAAGGCGAGTTGGGCGAGCCGGGGCCGCCGCGGCGCCAGCAACCCCAGCACGCCGATACCGAGGCAGGCCAGTCCGAACAGGGCGTACGACAGGTGGTTCAGCGTGGGAATGTTTCCGTCGAGCCACTGGAACGGCCCGACACTTGCCGGGTCGCCGAACTTCCCGTCCAGGTAGCGGCCGATGTACCAGAAGGTGCCCCAGTCGATGGGCCGTGTGGTGTTCAGCTCGAAGAACCGGTTCCAGTTGTCCCGGTACGGGATCGCCACCGGCAGGTTCACAAGCACCACGGTCACCGCGGCGGTGACGATGGACAGCAGCGCGGCCCGGATCCGGTTGGCACGTAACGCGAGCACCAGGATCGGCCCGAGAATGAACAGCGGCCACATCTTCGCCGCGCCACCGAGCCCGAGCAGCACTCCGGAGAGCGCGACAAGCAGCGTCCCCTTCGGGCCCGGCCCGGAGCGCGCCCAGGCCAACAGGCCGAGCGCGGCGAGTCCGATGGCGAGGAAGTCCCAGTTGACGGTGGCGGTGAGCAGCAGCGCGGGAGCGAGCGCGAAGAGCGCGGCGTCCCACGGCCGCCTGCGGCGTAGCGCCAGGATCACCGCCACGGTGACCACCGCCAGCGCGCCGAGCACGAGGGCGTTGAGATTGTAGAACCACTGGCCCTGGTTCATGTCCGGGTTGTCGACGCCGGCCGAGTGGACCGGCAACCCGAGCGCCCCCATGAAGTACCCGGTGAGCACCGGGTACTCCACCGGGTGATCCCGGTAGGGCACAGCTCCCTCGTTGAGCCGCTCGGCGTAGTAGAGCGCGAGGACGTCGGTGTAGCAGAAGCGGGTGTACTGCTCGTTGTTCACCCACGCGCCGTCCTGGCAGGGTGACTTCTGCACCCAGTGCAGGGCCAGCGTGAGGCAGGTCAGCGCCAGGACGATCCGCACCGCCGTCCAGAACCGACGCTCCGCGCCGACCGGCCGGTCCCGGGCGACCGCGTGGTCACCGAGTGGACCGCCGATCAGACCGGAAAGTCCCCGGACGAAGCCGTCGGAGCGGGACGGGTGATCGGGGGCACCCGATCCATCGATGCCTGGCGTCGACTTCGTGCTCATGACCGTGCATCCTGCCGCATCCGGCGACCGCGTTGAAGCGGAAACCACATCGAATCCCCGAGGCACTGTCGCCTGTGTTGTGGGCACTCCGGCCACCGAGGCACCGGCGGTCGACGACTGCGGTCTTCGGTCGGCGCTCGCGGTATGCGGCATGTCGCGGTATCCCTGGCACCGGAAGCCCCGACATGCCGCATCTGACGAGCCGGCGGGCGGCCGTGACCAGGTACGGAAGCTCAGAGCACGAGGAACAGGACCGCCGGGGTGATGAGCAGCGCGGCAAGTGCGACGCGGACCGCTCGGGACAACCCAGGAAGACAGGCCAGCGCGACGGCCGTATAGCAGGCTCCCCAGGCCAAGGCGCAGATCGCGACCGGTGTCGCGTCCGACGAGCCGGCGGCCTTCTGGTAGAGGCCCGCGACGTAGGCTCCGGCAGCCAGCCCCGCGATCGTCACCGTTGGCGCCACCCAGGCCGGACCGGTGAGCGCCAGTACCACCCAGCTCACCACCAACAGCACCGGAAGACCTACCAGCCAGGCGAGGAAGGTCAGAGCGATTATGTCCTCGGCCGGTCGATCGGACTCGGTGAGTGCCCGCCAGGTCGCCCCGATCACGGTGCCGATCACCGCGCCGAGCAGCGCTGCGATCGTGACCCGCCAGAACAGGGAGGCAGGCAGTCTGTTGTCGACACGTTGCGGACCCCGCGTCGACGCGCGCGGGGACTCGGATGGTCCCGGCGGCGACTCGACCACGTGATTTCTCCTTCCGGACGGCCGGCGTCCCCGCCGCGTGGGCGGGGACGCCGGTTGGCGCGACGGATGCCGGTCAGGAGTCCGTGGCCGCGCCCCATCTCAAACCGAAGATGCCTCTCCCGGGACAGCAGTAGCGGGCGGCCAGAGAAAGGTTCTCCGGCCGCCCGCAACGTCAGTGGGAGCTAGGTCCTAGTCCCGGGTCGGCGTTCTTGTCGGTAGTAGGCCGCCGCCTTCGCCGCCCGGGCCTTGCTCACCTCCGGGTGGGCCGCCCGGATTGTTGCCGCCGTTGTTGTCACCGCCGGGACCACCGTTGTTCCCGCCATTGTTTCCGCCGTTGAGCTGGCAGAGGAGGTCGAGCGGGTTGCAGTTTTGCTGGTTACCGGCACCAGGCGGGGGCGGGGGCGGGGCGGGCTCGTCGCCGTTGCCGGCGTCCTGATCGCCAACCCCGGTGACGTCGGGCAGGTTGGACGGGTCGTAGCCCTTCAGGGCATCGTCCATGTACCGCTTCCACAGCGCGGCCGGGATGGTGCTACCACCGACGTTGTCGCCGTTCTTGTCCACGATCGCCGGCTTCCTCGGGTCGCGGCTGCCGATCCAGACGGCGGTGGCCAGGTTCTCGTCGTAGCCGACCATCCAGGCGTGGGCGTTCTTGTCGGTGTTGTTGTGCTCCCAGGTTCCGGTCTTACCGGCAGCCTGCCGGTTCACCAGGCTGGCGTTGCTCTTACCCGGGATCTCCTTGAGCACCGCTGTCACCTCGTCGGCGACCTCCGGCCGGATCACCTGCTGCGGCTTGAGCTTCTCGCCGGTGCCGGGCACCTTGTCCCACTTGCCGGTGGCCTTGTTCTGCTTCTCCACCGTCCGGACGAAGTGCGCCTTGTTGTACTTGCCCTTGTTGGCGAGGGTGGCCAGGCCGGTGGCGTGGTCCAGCACGGTGACCGGGTACTGGCCGTAGCCGATCACCCGGTCGAACTTGCTCGGCGCGAGCTTCTCGGGCTTCTCCTTGGTCAGGTCGTACGCCTTCTGCTTGTCGTCCCACATGGTGCGGATGCCGGCCCGGCGGGCCATGTCAAGGACCTTGTCCGGGCCGATGTCCTCGGTCACGTGGAAGAACGGCACGTTGTACGACTGGACTGTCGACTCCTGCAAGGTGCACCACTTGGCGCAACTGGCGTTCCGGCCCGCATTCTGGATTTTGTTGGCGTAGTCGTCGGGCGTGAACGGGGTGGCGTCCCAGTGCGACTTCACCGAGATGCCGGCATCGATCGCCGCGGCCAGGGTGTAGACCTTGAACGACGAGCCTGGCGGGTGGCCGCCGACGAGATTGCCGTTCTGGTCGGTGTTGAGGCCGGCGTAGTCGAAGTCGGCGCCGCTGTCACCGCCGTAGTAGGCGAGCACCCGGCCGGTCTTCGGGTCGACGGAGACCACCGCCGCCATCAGATTCTTGGGGTTCCCCTTGATCACCGAGCCCTTGCGGTCCGGCTGGGCCGCCGCCTCCAACGCCTTCTGCATCTTCGGGTCGATGGTGGTGGTGATCCGGTAACCACCTTCACGCAACTCGTCGACGCAGCTGGGCTTGCCCTCGGCGCCGTAGTTGGAGCAGAGTCCCCACTGCTCCATCTCCTGCCGGACGTAGTTGATGACGTTGCCGCCCGGAGTGGCGACCCCGAAGCCGTTGTTCTTCTTCGGCTTCTCGACCTTCGGGTACTCGGTCGGCCGCTCCGGCTTGCCCGGGACGTTCAGCCAACCCTCCTCGACCATCCCGTTGATGACGTACTCCCACCGGGACTTCGCGTCGACCTCGTTGGTAGCCGGGTCGAAGCCCTTGTGGGTGGCGCTGGCGACGGGCTGCTTGATCAGCGCGGCGAGCACCGCCCCCTGGGCAGCGTTGAGCTTCTTGGTGGTGGTGTTGAAGTACGTCTGGGCCGCCGCCTCGATGCCGTACGCACCGCGACCGAAGTAGATCACGTTGAGGTAGTTCTCCATGATCTGCTTCTTGGTGAAGTTGTCGTTCAGCTTCGAGGCGAGGATCGCCTCCTTCACCTTGCGCGCGTAACTGTCGTCCTGGAGGTTCTCGTAGGCGTTACGGGCGTACTGCTGGGTGATGGTCGAGGCACCCTGCTTGTCGCCGCCCGAGAGGTTGTTCCAGGCGGCCCGGGCGATGCCCTTGTAGTCGACGCCCGAGTGCCGGTAGAAGTTGCGGTCCTCGGCGGCGGCGACGGCGTCCTGCACGTGTTGCGGGATGCTGTCGATGGTGACGAAGGTGCGGTTCTCGTTGCCGAGCCTGGCCACCACCGTCTTGCCGTCCTTGGCGTAGACCGTGGTGGACAGCGGCAGCGGGATCTCCTTGGGCAGCACCACGTTCGTCGAGTAGTAGGTGAACCCGACCACGCCGATGCCGGCCAGCATGATGAACACCGCGAAGCCGGCGATCAACATGTTCATCCGCTTGCGCTTGCGGGCGCGGGCCACCGCACCCGGGTCGCGGCCACCGCGACCGGGCCCGGTCGGTCCACCTGGCCCACCTGGCCCACCGGGACCGCCCGGCCCGCCGGGGCCACCGACGCTCGCCCGGGCCACCGCGGCCCGACCGCCGACGGACGCCGAACCGACGCTCGCCCGACCGGCCGACGCCGCGCCCACAGCGGCAGCACCGACCGAGGCACGACCCGGCCCTGCCGGCGACACCGGCACCGAAGCCCGACCGGCGCGACCCGGCGCGGGCGAGACCGGCACCGAGGCCCGACCGGGACCAGCCGGCGAGACGGGCACCGAGGCACGGCCGGGGACGGCCCGGCCGACCGGTGCCGCGCCGGTGGACCCGCCACGCGGCGGAACACTCGCCGAGCCACCGACCGAGGCCCGTCCGCCCACCGAGGCACGGGCCGACGGACCGGAGGCCTCCGGACCGGTTGACCAGTTGACTCCGCGCGGTTCACCACCCGGGCGGCGGTACGCGTCGTCCGCCTGCCCCGGTTCGTCCTGGCCCGGAATCCAGGCCCGGCCGCGCGAGGAGCTGGGATCGCCGTACGAGTTCATTCCTCACACCCTGCCGTCGCGGTGGGGCGCGTTCGCACCGCCACCGGTTTGCCGTGAGTTGTGACACCTGCGAGCACGGCACGGGGGTGCCATGGTCGCGGCGCCAGATCCGTATCAATCGGACCATTCAGACCTGCAAGCCGTCGGTCACCCCAGCCGCGTCGCACGCGACCGGGGCCGGCCGATCGAGCTCGAATCACCGTTGCGCCTCTCGCCTTCGCCGAACACCCGTTCCGTCGGCGGTCATGCCGCTCGCCTCACCATGCTCCGGGTCGCCGTCGGCGACGCCGGTCAGACCGTCCCGCCCGAGCAGGTACTGCTCGACGAGATGGTTCCAGTCACAGCCGAGGCACACCTCCACCACGAAGACCTGGAACTCACGCAGCGTCATCGCCAACATGGTCAGCTCAGCCACATTACGGGCTTGGCCGGCAGACTGCTTGAGTTCGTCCCCGTAAATGTAGTGGACGAGCGTCAGGTTCTCGCTCCGGCAGATCGGGCACCGCTCGTCGGTGGACTCGCCGTGGAACCGAGCGGCGTTCTTCAGGTAGGGCGACGCGTCGCACAGGTCATAGGTGCCTACGCGGCCGGCGAGGAGCTCACGCAGCGCCGCTCGCTTTCGAAGCGAGTAGTCGACGACCTGGCGCTGCGTACGCATGCGGGAAAGGGTACGCGGTCTCTTCTGACGAGGCGACCACCGTGACGATCCGTGACCGTAGGACATCAGAACGGGGGTTTGCCCAGACAGGAACGAGACGCTACGGTGCGATGTATCGGTCCGATACATCGTGGCGGTTAGCGCTCCACGCTCAGGGTAAAGGAAGGATGGCCGGTGCTCGAACTCGCCATCCTCGGCCTGCTGCAGGAGGCCTCGATGCACGGCTACGAGCTGCGCAAGGAGCTCACCGCCAAGCTCGGGGCGATCCGCGCCGCCATCAGTTACGGCTCGCTCTATCCGACCCTGCGCCGGCTGCAGGCGGCGGGATGGATCACCGAGGCCGACGAGACACCCGCCACCGCCGAGGAGGTTCCCGCGCTGACCAGCCGACGAGGTCGGGTGGTCTACGAAATCACCGCGGAAGGAAAAGAGCGCTTCGCCCAGCTCATCGCACAGACCGGGCCGGAGACCTACGGCGACACCGGCTTCGGTGTGCACTTCGCGTTCTTTGCCCGAACCGACCGGGCGACCCGACTTCGAATCCTGGAAGGTCGCCGCCGCACGATCGAGGAACGTCGCGAAGGGCTTCGCGACATGCTGGGCCGGGCGGCCGAGCGCCTCGACGCGTACACCCTGGAGCTGCAGCGCCACGGCCTGGAGGCCTGTGAGCGTGAGGTCCGCTGGCTGGAGGAGCTCATCGCCAACGAGCGCTCCGGCCGTGCCCCGACGGTCCCGAACGACGGGACGGCCGGCGGCCCACGAGAAGACAACAGCCCGCCTCCGCCTGGTGAGACCAGGACAGAGCGGCCGTGACAGAGAAGAAGGAGGCACACGCGATGGGCTCCGTCCGCGTCGCCATCGTCGGTGTGGGTAACTGCGCCTCGTCCCTGGTACAGGGCGTCGAGTACTACCGGAATGCCGACCCCAACGACCGCGTCCCGGGTCTCATGCACGTCACCTTCGGCGACTACCACGTTTCTGACGTGCAGTTCGTCGCGGCGTTCGATGTCGACGCCAAGAAGGTGGGCATGGACCTCGCGGAGGCGATCGTCGCCAGCGAGAACAACACCATCAAGCTCTGCGACGTGCCGCCGACCGGCGTCACCGTGCAGCGCGGCCCGACCTTCGACGGCCTCGGCCAGTACTACCGCGAGATCGTCGAGGAGTCGGACGCCACGCCCGTCGACGTGGCCAAGGCGCTGCGCGACGCGCAGGTCGACGTGGTCGTCTCGTACCTGCCGGTGGGCTCTGAGCAGGCCGACAAGTTCTACGCCCAGGCCGCGATCGACGCCGGCTGCGCGTTCGTCAACGCCCTGCCGGTCTTCATCGCCTCCGACCCGGAGTGGGCGCAGAAGTTCACCGACGCCGGCCTGCCGATCGTCGGTGACGACATCAAGAGCCAGGTCGGCGCCACCATCGTGCACCGCGCCCTCGCGAAGCTCTTCGAGGACCGGGGGGTCGAGCTGCTGCGTACGTACCAGCTCAACTTCGGCGGCAACATGGACTTCATGAACATGCTGGAGCGCAACCGCCTGGTCTCGAAGAAGATCTCGAAGACCCAGTCGGTGACCTCCCAGGTGCCGCACGAGATGGCCAAGAGCGACGTGCACATCGGCCCGTCCGACCACGTGCCGTGGCTGGACGACCGCAAGTGGGCGTACATCCGCCTGGAGGGCCGCTCGTTCGGTGACACGCCGCTCAACGCCGAGCTGAAGCTTGAGGTGTGGGACTCGCCGAATTCGGCGGGTGTCATCATCGACGCCGTCCGGGCCGCGAAGATCGCCCTGGACCGGAAGATCGGCGGCCCGATCCTGTCGGCCTCGTCGTACTTCATGAAGTCCCCGCCGGTGCAGTACGCCGACCACGACGCGCACGCCGCCGTCGAGGCGTTCATCGCCGGCGAGATCGAGCGCTGACGCGCTGACCACAAGCAGCACCGGCGAGGGCCGGGTCCGTGCGGACCCGGCCCTCGCCGTCTTCGCGCCGGCCCGCCGCACCCGGTACGGCGGGATGTCGCGATGTGCGGCATGTCATGCCCAACCGCCGGTCTGACAGCCCGACCTGACGCACGTCGTGACCGACTGATCAGGACCAGGCGCGTTGCAGCGCCACCCGGGCCTCCAACTCCAGAAGTTTGACCTTGCGGTCCAGGCCGCCACCGAAGCCGACGAGCTTTCCGCCGGCCCCGATGATGCGGTGACACGGCACGATTACCGGAATCGGGTTGCGGTTGCAGGCCACGCCGACCGCCCGGGCCGCTCCGGGATCACCGACCCGCCGGGCGACCTCACCGTAGGTCAGTGTCTCGCCGTACGGGATGCGGGTCATCTCCCGCCACACCGCCCGCTCGAAGTCGGAGCCGTGCGGCACTGTCACCGGCACGCCGAAGTCGGTCAGTTCACCAGCGAAGTACGCCCGCAGTTCCGCCACCGCCCGCCGGGAGGTCGCGTCGGTCGGCTCGGTGGTCCCGTTGGCGACCGGGCCGAAGTGCGTCCCGCAGACGCTGTCCCCGTCGGTGGCCACGGAGAACTCCCCGATCGGCGAGTCGAGCACGGTCCAACGCATCTCACCATTGTCCACCTGAGCAGGGGCCGCAACGGCGAGCGCCCGCCCGAGCGTCCCGAATGTCCGGGACGCTCCGGCGGGCGCCGCCCGTGCCGCGACGGATCAGGCGGTGGAGACGGTGAATCTCTCGCCGTTGCCCAACCCCAGACCGGGGGACGACCAATTGATCGTCTTGTTCGAGATCAGCTGGCTGGTGCCGGACGACCCGGCGGAGACCGCCTGACCGTCGCTGGCCCTGAGGAAGATCGTTCCGTCGATGTTGTAGTTGGCGAAGTCGAATGTCTCCCAGAGACCCCGCGAGGTGCTGCTGGCGACCAGCGGCTTGGTGCCCTTGCTCGCCGCGGTCACGTACCTGCCGTTGGCGTGGGCCCGGAGACCGAAGAAGCCGTCACCACCGTTGATGACGTCGAACCTTGCCGCCTTGGTGACGGTCGTGCTGCTGGGGACCAGCGGTTTGGTGCTGCTCGCGGCCACGACGTACTTGCCGCTGACCTTCGACCGGAGGCTGACAATCGGCGGCGCCGCGTCGATTGTGAACTTCTCGTTGGTCCCGATGGAGGTCTTGCTCGCCATCATCGACGAGCTGCCGGATGTCGATGCCGTGACGTACTTGCCATTGATCTTGGACTTGAGGCTGACCGTGCCGTCGGTGTGGTTGACGATTGTGTACTTGGCCGACGTGACGATCGTCTTGTGACTCGCGATCAGCGGCTTGGTGCCGTTGCTCGGCGCCACCACGTACCGCCCGGTGGCCCTGGAGCGCAGCGCAACCAGGCCACTACCCGCGTCGACGAAGTCGAACCGCTGTGCCGTGCCCATGCTCGTCCCGTTGTTCACCAGCGGCTTGGTGGTGCTGGCGGCGGTGACGAACTTGCCGTTGGAGCGGGCCTTGAAGCCGTGCGAGTAGCGGGTCGGCGTGATCGAGCCGACGGTCAGCAGCCGGTCGATCGAACCCTTCGTGTCGTACACCCCGCCGGCGAGGCCGGTGGTGACGATCCGGTCCCGGACCTGTTTCGGCGTCCAGCCCGGATTGGTGCTCAGCAGCAGCGCCGCGGCGCCTGCCACGTGCGGAGCGGCCATCGAGGTGCCACTGAACACCGTGCTGCTGGTGTTGCTGTTGTGCCGCGCCGAGACGATGCTCGCGCCCGGCGCGAAGATGTCCAGGCAACTGCCGTAGTTCGAGAACCACGCCCGCATGTTGATCCGGTCCGTCGCGCCCACGGTGATCGCCCCCGGCACCCGGGCCGGAGACGCCTTACAGGCGTCCATCCAGCTGTTACCGGCCGCGATCGAGTAGGTGACTCCGGACGCGATGGACCGGTTCACCGCCTCGTCTAGGGATGGGACGGCGACGACGTCACCGAGGCTCATGTTGGCCACGGCCGGCTTCTGGGCGTGCTCGGTCACCCAGTCGACACCGGCGATGACCTGTTCGGTGGTGCCGAAACCGTCGCAGTCGAGCACCCGTACGCCCACGAGCTTCACACCCTTGGCCACGCCGTACTTCGTGCCGCCGACGGTCCCGGCGACGTGCGTACCGTGGCCGTTGCAGTCCTGTGCGACCGCGTCGGAGTCGATGGCGTCGTAACCGTGACTCGCCCGACCGCCGAAGTCCTGGTGGGCGATGTTGATTCCGGTGTCCAGGATGTACGCGGTGACCGAACTGCCGGTGTTGGGGTACTTGTAGCTGCCGTTCAACTTCGGCGAGGCCTGATCGATGCGGTCGAGGCCCCAGGACGGCGGGCTGCTCTGCGTGCCGCTGTTGGCCGACAGCCGCCGAACCTGCTCCACGTAGGCCACATCGGGGTGGCTGGCCAACTTGTCCGCCTGCCGCTGGCTCATGGCGGCCGAGTAACCGTTGAGAGCGTGGCCGAACACGCGGCGGACCGTGCCACCGTTCGCGCCGGTGAGCGCCGAGGCGGCGGCCCGGACAGACCTGTTGGTCGCCCCCCGGTCCTTGAGGACGACGATGTAGCGGTCCGGCACGACGCCGACGCCCTTGCTGCCGAGCACCTCGGCGCGGGGCTGGTCGGCCGGAGCGGCCATCGCGGCACCGCCGGTCACGACGGTGAGAATGGACGAAGCGGTGGCAAGGGCGAGCCCCGCCGCCGCCGAGCGGCGCAGCGCGCCACGGCGATTCACTGGATGTGCCCCCGTCAGTCGTCGACCAGGCCCGGTGGGCGGTCGGACGGATACTGGATAGTCCCGCCTCCAACTGCGAAGCAGCGGGCTGATGGACGTAGCAACATCATGGACGAACCTCGCTGGCACCGCGTCCACCGTTCGGTCGAAACGTGAGCGTTTCGACGTACGGCCGTCACCGTGGGACGGACCACGGTGGACCTCGACACGGCCGGGCTTGAACGGCGCGATCGATTCGCGTAGCTGGTCAGTCGCGGATGCCCTCGTCGCGGGCCCAGCGCAACAGCTCCGCCTCGGCCGCGTCGCGATCCAACGGTCCACGTTCCAGCCGCAGGTCCTTCAGGTACTTCCAGGCCCGTCCCACCACCGGACCGGGTGGTACACCCAGCAGCTCCATGATCGCGTTGCCGTCGAGGTCGGGCCGGACCCGGGCCAGGTCCTCCTCGGCGGCGATCCGGACGATCCGGTCCTCCAGCGCGTCGTAGTCCGCCGCCAGCTGGGCCGCCTTGCGCCGGTTGCGGGTGGTGCAGTCCGACCGGGTCAGCTTGTGCAGCCGGGGCAACAGGTCGCCGGCGTCGGTGACGTACCGGCGCACCGCCGAGTCGGTCCACTCGCCCCGGCCGTACCCGTAGAAGCGGAGGTGCAGCGCGACAAGCGCGGTGACCTTCGCGGTGACGTCCTTCGGGTAGCGCAGCGCCTTCATCCGCATCTTGGTCAGCCGCGCACCGACCACCTCGTGGTGGTGGAAGCTGACCCGCCCGTCCGGGCCGATCGCCTTCGTCGCCGGCTTACCCACGTCGTGCATCAGCGCGGCCATCCGGAGGATGAAGTCCGCTCCGTCCTCCTCGTACGAGACGGCGTTGCGGACCACCGTGAGGGTGTGCTCGTAGACGTCCTTGTGCTGGGCGTGCTCGTCGATCTCCAGCTTGAGCCCGGTCAACTCGGGCAGGAAACGCTCGGCCAGCCCGGTGTCGACGAGCAACCGCAGGCCGGAGATCGGGTCCGCGCCGCAGAGCAGCTTTGTGAACTCGTCGCGGATCCGTTCCGCGGTGATCCGGTCCAGGTCGGTCGCCATGCTCGTCATAGCCGCCCGCACGTCCGGGTGGACCGCGAAGCGCAACTGCGCCGCGAAACGGGCGGCCCGCAGCATCCGCAGCGGGTCGTCACCGAACGACTCGGCGGGCGTGCCCGGGGTACGCACGATCTTCGCGGCCAGGTCGGCCAGGCCGCCGTACGGGTCGGTGAACCGGTGCTCGGGAACGCTCACCGCCATCGCGTTGACTGTGAAGTCGCGCCGTCGCAAATCCTCGACGAGGCTGGTGCCGTAGGCGACCACCGGGTTGCGGCTGACCTGGTCGTACGACTCGGCCCGGAAGGTGGTGATCTCCAGGCGCAGACCGCCCCGCTGGCAGCCGATGGTGCCGAATTCGCGGCCGGTCTCCCAGATCGCCTCCGCCCAGCCCCGCACGATGTCGAGCGTCTGGTCGGGGTGCGCGTCGGTGCAGAAGTCGAGGTCCTCGCCGAGCCGGCCGAGCAGGGCGTCGCGTACCGAACCGCCCACGAGGTGCAGTTCGTGGCCGGCGGCGGCGAACCGGCGGCCCAGCTCGTCGGCCACCGGGGAGACCCGGAGCAGTTCGGCGACGGCGTTGCGCTGCGCGGCGGTGAGATCGCGGCGGTCGGTGGCGTGGGATGCGGCGGCTTCGGACATCGGATCCGCAGCCTATCGGTCCTGAGCCGCATCTCCTCCGCCGGGCGCGGGTAACGGACGGGGGTTGACTAAGGTCTGTGGCGTGTGGGCCGGTGCCGGCTCCGGCTTACCCCTTGGAGGCAACAGATGAGCGGCGGGCTCTACCGCAGCGCGAACGCCCAGCAGGGCGGCGCGGCCGGCGGCCGGCCCGGTGACGGTGCCACGTTCATCTCCGCGGAGCCGTTGAACCAGCCGGCGGCCGAGGCGGTCGCGCCGCCCCAGGAGCAGGTGGCGGAGAGCAGCGTCGCCGCCAACAGCGCGATCATGGCGATCGGCAGCCTGGTCAGCCGGGGTACGGGTTTCCTCCGCAACCTCATGATCGGCGCGGCGCTCGGCAACCTGATCGGCAACGTCTTCACCACCGCCATGTTCCTGCCGCAGCAGGTGTACGAGTTCCTGCTCGGCGGCATCCTGACGAGCGTGCTCATCCCGGTGCTGGTCCGCCGGAGCAAGCTGGACTCGGACCGGGGCCAGGCGTACGCGCAGCGGCTGTTGACCCTGGCGGTCGTCGCCCTCGCCGCGACCGTGCTCATCGCGGTGATCGCGGCACCGGTACTGACAAGTCTTTACGCCAGCGGCAAGGACGACGACTACACCGGCCTGGTCACCAAGCTGTCGTACCTGATGCTGCCGATGCTCTTCTTCACCGGCATCAGCGCGCTGATCGCGGCCATCCTGAACACCCGGGGCCACTTCGCGGCACCGATGTGGGCGCCCATCCTGAACAATCTGGTCGCCATCGCCACCTTCGGCACGTACATCTTCGTCTTCGGCGCCCAGGCCCGGCAGCCCGGTGACGTGGGGCTGAACCAGGTCCTGCTGATCGGTGGGGGCACGCTGCTCGGGGTGGCGGTGCAGGCCGCCGGTCTGCTGCCGGCGCTGCGCAAGGTCGGCTTCCGGTGGAAGCTGCGGTTCGACTTCCGGCAACTCGGGCTGCGCGAGCTGGCTCGACTCGGCGGCTGGATGTTCTGCTACGTGGCGGTCAACCAGCTCGGCCTCTTCGTGGTGGTCAACCTGCTCACCCGGGCGGCGGGCGAGGAGAACGCCGGCCTGCTGATCTACAACAACGTCTTCCTGCTGCTGATGATGGCGCACGGCATCATCGCCGTCTCGATCATCACGGCGCTGATGCCCCGGATGAGCGCGGCTGCGGCCGACGGCCGTTTCCGCGACTTCACAAGCGACCTGAGCCGGGGTACGCGGACCGTCAGCGCCGTGCTCGCCCCGATCGCGGTCTGCTACGCCGTACTTGCCACCCCGATCTCGGTGGTGGTCTTCCGCTACGGAGCCTTCACCGCGGACAACGCAGTGGCCACGTCGACGGTGCTGCTGGTCGCCGCGATCGGATTGGTCCCGTTCGCGATCAGTCAGCTCTTCACCTTCGCCTTCTACGCGCTGCCGGACACCCGGATGCCGGCGCTGATCAACATTCCGGTGGTGGCGCTGCGGGTCGGGGTGCAGATCGCGCTCTTCCTGATCTTCTCGCCGAGCTTCGCGGGCGCCGGGATGATGATCGGCAATACCGTCTCCTACCTGGCCGCCGCCATCGCCTCGGCCTGGCTGCTCCGCCCCCGGGTGGGTCAGATCGGGCTGGGCGCGATCCTGCGCACCCTCGGCCGGGTGACCGTCGCGGCGGTCGGTGCCGCGCTTGTCGGCCTGCTGGTGGTCGTCCTGCTGCCCGGCGGCGACACGCCGACCTGGTTGGAGGCGATGGTGCAGCTGGTGGTCGGTGGTGCGGTGATCGGCGGTACCTACCTCGGCCTGGCGACCGTGCTGCGGATCTCCGAGATCACCGAGGTGGTCGGGATGGTCCGTCGCCGGCTCGGCCGCTGAACCCGGCTCGATCGAGGTGCACCCAGAGTGACCACGGATCACCAGGCTGGGGATGCTCCTGTGGATAACTCCGCGCGCCGCCGCTCAGCCACCGCTTCGGCCTGTGGATAACCAACCGGACGGCCGAGTATGCCCGGCCGTTTGACGGGGAATCGGGCGCTGCCGAACCTGCCGATGCGACCGGTTCCGCCCCAGCCGGAGCCGGTTGTGGTCAACCTCTAGATTGGCTGGTACACGTACCAGCAACGGGGCCGACAACGGTGGTAACGGGACGAGTCCACCGACTGCTGACGCCACCGTCACCGGACGGCGGGAACATGACATGTCGGGGATCGGGTCATCCCGGGTAAGGTCGCACTCGACGGGTACGGCAGACACCGGCGCGCGGCACCGTGCTGCGACCGGCCGGCCGGTACCACACGAAGGCGGAGCGGGAAGCAGATGCCCAGCAGCGCGGGTCCATCGATCGACACGATCACCGAGGGAGGACGGGTGACCCAGGTCGGCGAGGGTCAGGACGCGGACGAGACCACTCCGCCGGTCATGACCTTCGGTGCTCCGACGGCCGGTGAGATCCTCGCCGAACGTTACGAACTGGTCGAGCACATAAACAACGACAGCGCGGGCCGTCTGGTCTGGCGCGGGGTCGACGTCGTGCTGCGCCGGCCCGTCGCGGTCGTCATGCGCTACCCGGGCGGCGAGTCCGCCACCGAGATGCTTCAGGCTGCGGTCGCCGCCAGCCGGGTCGTCCACCCCAACCTGGTAGGCGTGTACGACGCCATCGACGAGGCCGAGCGGGCCTACGTGGTGCGCGAGTGGGTCGACGGTCAGTCCCTGCGGGACCTGGTCGCGGGCGGGCCGCTCGATGCCGCTCGTGCGACCGCCGTCGGTAACTCCGTCGCCAGCGCCCTGGCCGCCGTGCACGCCACCGGCATGGTGCACGGCAACGTGCACCCCGGCACGGTGATGATCAGTGATGACGGCCGGGTGGTGCTCGCGGACGCCCGCACCGACGGCGACGACAGCCAGGAGAGCGACGTCCGGGCCGTCGGCGGCATCCTCTACTTCGCGATGACCGGTTACTGGCCGCACGCCGAGGCGCCGCTGCGCGGTGCCACCGCCGGGCACGGTCGAGCGGCCATCCCAGACGCGGTACGCGACGCCAACGGGTCGGTCGCGGCGCCACGTCAGGTCCGGGCCGGTGTGCCGGCCTACCTGGACGACCTAACAATGGATCTGCTCGACGCCGAGATCGCCCCACCCCCGTCGGACGTCCTGACCGCGGAGTTGGCCCGACTCGACGTGCCCGACGACGACTACCTCGACAACAGCGGGCCGCTGCGGTTCGCCGGCGAGACCGGCGAGGAGCCGTCACCGCTGGCCGCGGCCGGCGGGCGCAAGGTCGCCCTGGGGATCGCCGGGCTGCTGACGGTGGCCCTGATCGGGCTGCTCATCGGGATCAGCACCCTCGGCGACGACAACGACGATCCGCAGACGAACCCGGTCGCGGCGCCGACGTCGAGCGCGCCGGTGGACGAGGAGCCGGCAGCGCCCGCGGTTCGGAATCTCAAGATCAGCAACGCTCGGATCATCGACCCGGACAGCAACAACCGGAGCGAGGTACGCGACGCCGAGAAGGTCTTCGACGGCGACCAGGACGAGGGCTGGTCCACGGAGACCTACAACCGCAGCAACTTCGGCAACCTCAAGCGGGGCATGGGCGTCTGGATCGACCTCGGCGCCGAGCGGACCGTCAAGTCCGTGCAGGTCAACCTCTCCGACCGGGGCGCCTCAGCGGAGCTGCTCACCGGCACTGTCGACGCCCCGTCGTCCAGCTCAGGTGACGATCAGGTCCTCACGGCGTACCTGAAGAACAAGATCGGGCAGCCGTTCGAGGCACACGACGGCACCACGATGACCTTCGACGGCTTCGACGCCGACAAGAAGTACCGCTACCTGCTGTTCTGGATCACCGAGCTGCCGCCGAACGGCGGCGGCTTCAAGGTCGGTGTCCAGGAGATCACGGTCCAGGGGTCATGAGAAACCAGCACGGCGGCAGCCGCCGGGTCGGGTGATGGAGGTACGCGACGCCGGCCGCAACCAGATGGGCGCCGCCTCCGTGAACGACACGGTAAGCGACCTCGATCTGCTGCGTGCCCACGTCGCCGGCGATCGGGACGCCTTCGGCGAGCTGTTCCGCCGGCACCGGGACCGGCTCTGGGCGGTCGCCCTGCGTACGCTCGGCGACCGTGAGGAGGCCGCGGACGCCCTCCAGGACGCGCTGCTGTCCGCCCATCGCGCGGCAGGCCGGTTCCGCGGCGACTCGGCGGTCACCACCTGGCTGCACCGGATCGTGGTCAACGCCTGCCTCGACCGGATCCGCCGCCGCCAGGCCCACCCGACGGTGCCGTTGCCCGACGGGCAGCACGGCCCCGACGACGGTCCCGCCACCGGCGGCGTGGAGCCCGCCGCCCCGGTACGCGACCACGACACCGCGATGGTCGTCCGGGACGCCCTGGCCGCGTTGCCGCTGGAGCAGCGGGCCGCACTCGTCCTGGTGGACGTGCAGGGCTATCCGGTCGCCGAGGTCGCGCGGATCCTCGGAGTCGCCGAGGGAACTGTCAAGAGTCGCTGCGCCCGGGGTCGTGCCCGGCTCGCGGTCATGCTCGGCCACCTCAGACCCGGTAACGGGCCGACGGCCGGGTCCAGTCCGAACGTGCCGGAGGTCACCGGCGGGAACCCGGAAGCCCCCTCGGGCGTCCGATCGGGGTCGGGGCGGTCCCGGCCGGCCGCCAGACAGCAGGAGGAAGCGTGAGCACCGGGGAGTTCAGCGAGGTCGACCACGACCTGCTCGCCGACTACCTCGGCGGCGCGCTGGACGGCACCGCCGAGCACGCTGAGATCACCCGGTTGGTCGCGCAGGACCCGGCCTGGTCCCACGCCCACGCCCGGCTGGCCCCGGCCGTAGACAACGTCCGGGCCGAGCTGGCCGGGTGGGGTGAGCCGACGCTCGAGCTGCCGCCGGAGATCACGGACCGGATCAGCGCCGCCCTCGCCGCCGCAGCACCGCTCGCCGTACCCACGGTCGAGGTCGCGCCGGTCTCGTCGGCTACCGAGGACCCGGAGGCCGCGAGGTCGGCCCCCCAGGACCCGGTGGCCGACGATGATCCGGCAGCCGACGAGGCAGGCACCGACGCCGGGTCGGAGTCGACAGGCGGAAAAGCGGCAGTCGTACCGGCCCAGCCGCTGGGCGGTCCCCGGCGTCCGGGCGGGCCGCTCCGGCCGGGACAGGACCGTACCGCGTCGTCGCGGCCCGGTCGGCGACGTCGCCGCTGGGCCCGGGTGGCCGGACCGGTCGCGCTCGCCGCCGCCGCAGTGGTCGGGTTGGGCGCGCTCCAACTGTCCCAGTCGAACCAGGGCGGCGAGCGGGCCACCGACACCGCCCTGAGCGATCGGGCCGCCAGTCCCGCGATGCCACACGCGTACCCGCAGGACTCGGCGGGGCGGGCCGCCACCACAACGGCACCCGAACGTGCCTCCGCCGCGGCCGGCGCGCCGTACCGGGTCGTCGACACCCCGCAGCGCAGCGACACCGACTACACGCCGGAGGCGCTGGCCCGCATGACACCGAGCATCAGGCAGTTCTCCAGCAGTGGTGACCCTGAGGTCGGCACGCAGAACGAGGAGCGCCTGCCCGCCCCGGGAGATCTGACCCGGCTCGGCGACCAGACGGCGTTGAGCGCCTGCCTCGCGGAGATCAGCGCGGAGCACAGCGCAGGGCCACTGGTCTTCGACGTCATCGACTACGCCCGTTTCCAGGGGCTCCCCGCGTTGGTCCTCCAGTTCACCGATGCCGCCGGCACGAGCTGGGCGTGGGTCAGCGGTCCGGAGTGTGGTGTACCCGGGTCCGGCTCGGACGCCCGCTACCGTACGCGGGTAGGGTGATTCCCGCGGTCGCCGGACGTTTGACCGTCCACGTGACCTGACCCACCGAGTGACCGGCTCGGGAATTCCCGCTTCGTACGATGACGTTCTGCACATCAGTTGCCGCCGCGTCGGCACTCGGATCGGCATCGGCCCGTACGCCGGTGACGACAGTCAACACGATTGGGAGACGGCAGTGGACGAGGTCCGCAACCTGGTCATCATCGGCTCCGGGCCGGCCGGTTACACGGCGGCGGTCTACGCGGCACGTGCCAACCTCAAGCCTCTGGTGATCGAGGGCGTGCAGTCCGGCGGTGCGCTGATGACCACCACCGAGGTGGAGAATTTCCCCGGTTTCGCGGACGGCATCCTCGGCCCCGAGCTGATGGACAACATGCGTAAGCAGGCCGAGCGGTTCGGCGCGGAGTTCCTGACCGACGACGTCACCCGGGTCGAGTTGACCGACACCGGTCACCCCGGTGCGGTAAGCACCGTCTGGGTCGGCGAGACCGCGTACCGCGCCCGGGCCGTGATCCTGTCCACGGGTTCCGCCTGGCGGCCCCTCGGCGTACCCGGTGAGCAGGAGTACCTCGGTCACGGCGTCTCCTCCTGCGCCACCTGTGACGGCTTCTTCTTCCGCAACCAGCACATCGTGGTCGTCGGTGGTGGTGACTCGGCGATGGAGGAGGCCAGCTTCCTCACCCGCTTCGCCGACTCGGTGACGATCCTCCACCGCCGGGACTCGTTCCGGGCAAGCAAGATCATGGCTGAGCGGGCGTTGGGCAACGACAAGATCAAGGTCGAGTGGAACACCGTGGTCGAGGAGGTGCTCGGCGCGGACGGCAAGGTCTCCGGCGTACGGGTGCGCAACGTCCACACCGGCGAGGCCAAGGTGCTCGACGTCACAGGCGTGTTCGTGGCGATCGGCCACGACCCGCGCAGCGAACTGTTCCGTGGCCAGGTGGAAATGGACGACGAGGGGTACGTGAAGGTGCAGGCCCCCAGCACCCGGACCAGCATTCCCGGTGTCTTCGCCGCCGGTGACCTGGTCGACCACACGTACCGACAGGCGATCACCGCGGCCGGGACCGGCTGCGCGGCCGCCCTGGACGCGGAACGTTTCATCGCAACGCTGCCCAAGGACTGACGAGACACATCTGAGGAGGAGGGGTCAACAGTGGGAACAACCAAGTCGGTCACCGACGCGAGCTTCGCCGCAGACGTGCTGAAGTCCGACAAGCCGGTCCTGGTGGATTTCTGGGCCGAGTGGTGCGGGCCGTGCCGCAAGGTCTCGCCGCTGCTGGAGGAGATCGCCGGCGAGATGGGCGACCAGGTCAGCATCGTCAAACTCAACATCGACGAGAACCCGGAGACCGCTCGGGCCTACCGCGTGATGTCGGTGCCGACCCTCACCGTGTTCAAGAACGGTGAGCCGGTGCAGTCGATCGCCGGGGCCAAGCCCAAGGGCGAACTGGTCAAGCTGATCGAATCGGCGCTCTGACCCCAGCAACGACGTCAACGTCGACCCCGGGCCACTCCACTGGCCCGGGGTCGACGCGTTTTTCGCCGCCCACCACCCCTGCGGATCGCTCAGCGCATAACCTCGAACCGGGGCCGCCGGACGCCGGTGAGCACCTGGTCCCCGCAGACGGCAGCCACCCGTCGTCGGCGGGGCCCGGCAGCCACCACCGTGCAGAGGGGGTCGTGCGTGCGTCCGATCCGTCCCGGTGACCGGGGACCCGCAGTGACCGAGATCCGTGCGGTGTTGACCGGCCTCGACCTGCTGTCGAAGGCAACCGGCCCGCACAGCGACGAGTTCGATCCGGCGACCGAGCGGGCGGTCCGGGCTTTCCAGCAGTCGCGAGGGCTCAGCGTCGACGGCCGGGTCGGCGCCGAGACCTGGCGGGCGCTCGACGCCGCCCGCTGGCGGCTGGGTGCCCGCACCCTCTACCACGCGGTGCCGGTTCCGCTCACCGGCGAGGATGTCCGTTCGTTGCAGGAACGGCTGTTGGAAATGGGGTACGACACCGGCCGCGCCGACGCCATCTACGGCATCCGCACGTCCCGGGCGGTGGCGCAGTTCCAGCGTGAGGTGGGACTGGTCCCGGACGGCACCTGCGGCCCGCACACCATGGGCGCCCTGCGTCGCCTGGGCCGCAAGGTGGTCGGCGGACGGCCGCAGTGGTTGCGCGAGTCCGACGCCATCCGACAGTCCGGCCCCACCCTGGTCGGGCGGACCGTGGTGATCGACCCGGGCCACGGCGGGACGGATCCGGGCGTGGTGGTGGCGGACGGCCCGCTGCGCTGGGTCGAGGCGGATCTGATGCACGATCTGGCCAGCCGGCTGGAGGGCCGTCTCGCCGCGTCCGGTGTGCGGGTGCAGCTCACCCGAGGACCGTCACCGGAGACCTGTCTGCCGGACATCGACCGGGCGCAACTGGCCAACTCACTCGGCGCGGACGTGTTCATCTCGCTGCACACCGACGGCCACGCCAACCCGCTGGCCGAGGGCGTCGCCACGTACCACTACGGCACTGACAACGGAGTGACCTCGGCGACCGGTGAACGGCTGGCCGGGCTGGTCCAGCGGGAGATCGTCGCACGTACCGGGCTGCGGGACTGCCGCACCCACGCCAAGGCATGGGACCTGCTGCGGATCACCCGGATGCCTGCGGTACGCGTCGAGGTCGGCTACCTCACCTCGCCCACCGACCGCGAACGGCTCATCGCTCCCCGGTTCCGGGACACGCTTGTCGAGGCGATGGTGGCCGCGGTGCAGCGGATGTACCTGCCGATCGAACAGGACGTCCCCACCGGCTCGATCGACGTCAGCCAACTGCGGGCGGCTGTCGCCGCTGGCACGGTGGTGGACTGAGCGGACCGGCGTCGGCGTCCAGCGGTCAACCGGCCATGGCGTCAGGTCGCGGCCGGCCGGACGCTGTCAGCCGGCCGTGGAGCGTGTCGCGGGCGTCGGTCGGACCGGACGCAGCAGCGACTCGGGACTCATCGAGCCCAGCAGCTTCTCCAGCGCGTACTCGACGTCGGACTTCCAGCTCAACGCCGTCCGGAGTTCCAGCCGCAGTCGCGGAAAGCGCGGATGCGGACGAACCGTCTTGAAGCCCACCGAGAGGAAGAAATCGGCAGGTGCCACGCACGCCCCGCCCGGATCGGCGGAATCGCCGAACTTCGCGTCGCCGAACGCCTCGATCGCCTTGATCCCGCGCTTGGTCAGATCGCGGGCCACCCCCTGCACCAGCATCCGGCCGAGGCCACCGCCGGAGAACGCGGGTACCACGTTCGCGGTCATCAGCAGCGCCGCGTCGGCGGAGACCGGGGAGGTCGGAAAGGCCATCGAGCGAGGAACGTAGGCCGGCGGGGCGTACATGACGAAGCCGGCCGGCATGCCGTCCACGTAGATCAGCTTGCCGCAGGAACCCCATTCGAGGAGTGTCTGCGAGACCCACGCCTCCTTCTCCAACCCAGGATCGCCTGCGGCGCAGGCACGGTCCGCGGAAACCGGATCAAGCTCCCAGTAGACGCACTGCCGGCAGGGACGGGGCAGGTCCTCCAGGGTGTCCAGGGTCAGGCTGACCAGACGTCGCGACATTGGCGCTTCCCCACACTAGGCTCGGAGGTGGGACCGGCCCGGACGGCACCGCCGCCGCAGCGGCCCGGACGGCACCGCCGTGTTCCTGCCCCCGACGAGCGATCGTACGCCGCCGATCGCCGACAGGGGAGACTAAGCGTGAACGTCCACCTCAGGGGCGTGGGCCGCCGGTCCGGCATGTGGACGCCCGAATAATCGAGGGAGCGTCGGACGACGTACGGCGGCTAGGATCGACACTCGGCGCGCCGTACCGCCATGGTCGCCGTTGTCCGGGGTATCCGGGACCGGAGCCGTCCGAGCAGCCATCGGGGTGATGTGATGACCGGCACGACACTCGACGACTACACCGACAGGTACGCCCGCCGGGTCCGGGGGATGACCGCGTCGGAGATCCGGGCCCTGTTCGCGGTGGCCAGCCGACCGGAGGTCGTCTCACTCGCCGGAGGCGCCCCCTACATCGCCGCGCTGCCGCTGGACGCCGTCGGGGAGATGCTCGGCCGGCTCGGCGCCGAACATGGCAGCACCACCCTGCAGTACGGCATCGGTCAGGGCACCCTGGAGCTGCGCGAGCGGATCTGTGAGGTGATGGCCCTCTCCGGCATCGACGCCGCCTGCGGCGCCTCGCCGGAGGACGTGGTGGTGACAGTGGGTGGGCAGCAGGCGCTCGACCTGGTGGCCCGCCTCTTCCTGGACCCGGGTGACGTGGTGCTCGCCGAGGGGCCGACCTACGTCGGCGCACTCGGGGTGTTCCAGGCCGCCCAGGCACAGGTCGTACACGTGCCGATGGACGACGACGGTCTGATCCCGGCCGCGCTGGAGCTCGCCATCGCGGAGCAGGCCCGGGCCGGACGTCGGGTCAAGTTCCTCTACACCATCCCCACCTTCCAGAATCCGACAGGCGTGACGCTCACCGAGCAGCGGCGCGAGCAGGTCCTCGACATCTGTGAGCGCGCCGGGCTGCTGGTGGTCGAGGACGACCCGTACGGCCAGTTGGGCTTCGAGAGCGAGGCGCCCGCGCCACTGCGGGCGCGGCGCCGGGACGGCGTCTTCTACCTCAGCACGTTCTCCAAGACGTTCGCCCCTGGGCTGCGGGTCGGCTGGATCCTCGCGCCGCACGCGGTACGCGACAAGCTGGTGATCGCCAGCGAGGCACAGATCCTCTGCCCCAGCGCGTACGCGCAGGCCGCCGTCAGCACGTACCTCGGCACGATGCCCTGGCGCGAGCAGCTCAAGGTCTACCGGGAGGTCTATCGGGAGCGGCGGGACGCGATGCTCGCCGCACTGGATGACCTGATGCCGACCGGCACCCGCTGGACCGTGCCCGGCGGCGGGCTGTTCGTCTGGGCCACGCTGCCCGACGGGCTGGACTCGAAGGCGATGATGCCCCGTGCCATCGCGGCGCGGGTCGCCTACGTGCCCGGCACCGGCTTCTACGCCGACGGCAGCGGCAACTCTCACATGCGGCTCAACTTCTCGTTCCCGTCCCCGGAGCGGATCCGCGAGGGCATCCGTCGGTTGGCCAGTGTGATGGAGCAGGACATCGCCATGCGCCGGGTGTTCGGCGCGGTCAGCGGGTCCGACGCCCGGCAACGCCGGGCCGGCTGGGATGCACCCGGACCAGACTTGGCATGATGCCCGGCATGGGTGTCACCGCTGCCGAAGAACCCGCCGTGTCGGGCCCCGAGACCACCGATCTCCACGTACTCGTCCTCGCCGGTGGCCTGTCGTACGAGCGTGACGTGTCGCTGCGCTCGGGCCGCCGGGTACTCGACGCGCTGCGCGCCGTCGGAATGCAGGCCGAGCTGCGCGACGCCGACGTCGCCCTGCTGCCGGCGCTGACCGCGGACCCACCGGACGCCGTGGTGATCGCCCTGCACGGCGCCACCGGCGAGGACGGCTCGCTGCGCGGCGTCCTGGACCTCTGCGGTGTCCCGTACGTCGGATGCGACGCTCGGGCTTCCCGCCTCGCCTGGGACAAGCCGTCGGCGAAGGCCGTGCTGCGGGAGGCCGGCATCGCCACCCCGGACTGGGTCGCGCTGCCGCACGACCGGTTCAGCGAACTCGGCGCGGTGGCCGTGCTGGATCGCATCGTCGACCGGTTGGGGCTGCCGCTCATGGTGAAGCCCGCCCAGGGCGGTTCCGGCCTGGGCGCCGCCGTGGTTCGGGACGCGGCGTCGCTGCCGGCTGCCATGGTCGGTTGTTTCGCGTACGACTCGACGGCGCTCGTCGAGCGGTACGTTCCCGGCATGGACGTGGCCGTCTCCGTGGTCGACCTGGGCGACGGCCCGCAGGCGCTCCCGGCCGTGGAGATCGTGCCTCGCAACGGGGTGTACGACTACGCGGCCCGTTACACCGCCGGCCGGACCACCTGGCACAGCCCGGCCCGTCTGGAGCCCTCAGTCGCCGAATCGGTGGCACAGGTCGCCCTGGCCGCCCACACCGCCCTCGGCCTGCGCGACCTCAGCCGGGTCGATCTGATCGTCGACTCGGCCGGTCAGCCGCACGTGCTTGAGGTGAACGTCTCGCCGGGCATGACCGAGACGTCGCTGCTGCCGCTCGCCGTACAGGCCGCCGGTCTCGACTTCGGCCGCATGATCGGCAACCTGGTCGCCCGCGCCGCCGCCCGCTGACATCCCACCCGGGCACAACGTCCGGCGGAAACCGCCTGAGATCCTGCCTTCCCGGGCGGACAACGGGCAGCATCGCGAGCGATCATCGGCCGCTTCCGGCTACCGGCTACCGGCGGCGGATCTGGTCACGGTCAGCCCTGGTCCACCAGTCGACGTGTGCCAGGGCGTGTCGTGGTGCCGCAGGCCGGTTGCTGCCAACTGCTGGGGCTCAGCCCACCGACGGCGTGGTACGGCCCGTCTCCGGGGTCCCCGCTCGCGCCTGCTCCGCCGCTGCCGCCTCCCCCTTCGGCGCATGTTCGGTGGCCCGGCCACTTCCGGTCGCCTCGGCGTTCCCGGCTACCTCGACGGTCCCGGCGCCTCCGGTTGCTTCGGCAGTCTCGGCGGTTCCGGCCGTTGCCGGGGGTTCGGCGGTCCCGGCCGGCGAACCACTGCCGTCGGCCTCGGCCTGCGGGCCCGTTGAGCCGGGGATCGGCCGGCTCGTCGACTCAGACGGAGCTTGCTCGGCCGCGTCCACTGCGGTCTGTCGCTGCGGTGCCGCCAAGGTCGTCTGCTCAGGTGCCGAGTCGCTCGTCGACTCCGGATCCCTACCGTCCGACGATTTCAGGGTTGTTCCGTCTGACGACTCGGGGCCCACACCTACACCTGGGGCGTCAGGCGGTTCCGCTGTCTCGCCGATGGCGTCCAGGAGCGACCCGCCTTCTGCCGGCTTCACCTCAGCCGGTGCGGCCGCCTGCGCAGCCAGGCTGGACGGCGCCTGCCACTGAATTCGGGGCGGCTCAGCAAGCGGTCGCCCGCCAAACTCGGCCAGCCAGGCCGCAACAAGGGCGAGGTTCTCCCGCCACTGCTCCTCGGAGATCGGCGGCAGAATCGAGTCCCAGAGCGACAGGAAGGTCCCACGGAGCTGGAGCCGACCGTACGGCCGAGCGAGGAACCACATGTGGAGATGAGCGGACCCGTCGCCCCACCGGTTGACGTGCACTCGGGCCACCCCGTCCAGCGACCGGATAGCCCGTTCGAGGCGTACCGTCATCACGCCCAGCTCGGCGGCGAGCAGGTTCGGCAGGTCGCCAAGATCGAGGTGCGACCGTGACTCCAGGATGAGGACCATGGGCAGGCCGGTCGGGCGATCCATTGCCCGGACGCGCCACCGTTCACCGACCCAGATGTAAGCCTCGTCGGGCGCCAGGCAGGCGGTGCATTCTCGGTGAGCCTCCCCCTTGCGGGGCGGCTCGACTGCGACCGGATCGGCGAGGGGCTTGACCCGGAGGTCACCCTCGAAGGGGAAGGACGGCCACTGGGTGAAGTCCGGAATTGAGGGAGGGGTGTCTTGCACGACGCTGACCCTAACCGAGTCCTGGACCG
This sequence comes from Verrucosispora sp. CNZ293, assembly GCF_002754655.1. NCBI lineage: Bacteria > Bacillati > Actinomycetota > Actinomycetes > Micromonosporales > Micromonosporaceae > Micromonospora > Verrucosispora sp. CNZ293. The sequence continues at coordinate 4,779,290 of NZ_PEFR01000001.1, read as the reverse complement.
CTGTCCCTACCCGAATCGGGTTCAGCTCTCCGGAAGGTTCGAATGGCGGGACGACGCGCCCCGGGGAGTTCTCCCCAGAGTTATCCACAGGCTGGCGGGTTGCTGGATTCGTCCCACCATCCCGGCTCGACAAGGGTTTTCAGCCAATGTTTCACGTGAAACACCGCGAGCCTGTGGACAACCGGTGTGGATAACATCAGCGGCCGGATACGACACCGCGTGACCCTGCCGTGGGCCGTACACCCAACCCGCGCGCCGCTCGGTTTCACGTGAAACGAGGGCTGCTCCCGCCCCCGTCGGCGCCGTCGGCGCGATCAAGACAGGTCACCTCTTGCCGCCCTCGCCGAGCGCCCAAGTGACTGAGGGCGCGGAAGGGACCGTTCGAGGCGCGGTCCCAAAAGAACTCCTCGGTCACCAATCGGTGGAGCCGGGCAAGGGAGCAACTACCACCGTCAGCCGGGTGGTTGGACCCGTCACCGCTGCCCTCCGGCGCGGGGACCGGAACCAAGTCCGCCCGCCGCCCCTGAAGGAACTCCGCCCGGCGCGCCTGGTCCGCTGCCAGATCCGATCGAGCGCCGCCGCCGTACTGCGCGTCCCTGGTTCTGCTGACCTCCCTCGGCCTGCCCCATCAGGCCGAGACCCCTACCGGGGGCCGGTGCGGGAAACCTCGGTCACGTCGCGTTTCACGTGAAACACCACACCTGCGCAGCCGCGTTGTTGCCGTGATCGGTCAGCGCCCATCGCACCCGATCGCGTGCGGGCCTGTCCGTGGCACCCGCCCCACGGCGCCTGCCTCAGGGAAACCGTTGGCGAATCAAGGCGGCCCGCTGTTAGTTTCTCGGAGGCCGTGCGAGAGACCGAGGAGGTGGTACCCGTGAACGTTTCGACATGGGTGCTCCCCTCTGGGGTCACGGTCGGGCGATAGGTCGTCCGGGAGCGCCACTTCACGAGCACTCCCGAAAGGCACGACCATGCGATTCACTACTGAGCAGCGCCTCGATGACGGCGTCCTCGAACGCGAGTTCACCCTCGGCGAGATCCCCGGCATCCTGTGGACGCCCGCAACCGCATCGGCACCAGTCCCGCTGATCCTGCTCGGCCACCCCCCGCTCGGACTGCGCACGATGTACCCCCGTCTGGCGGCGCGGGCCCGCCACGCCACGGCGGAGGGCTTCGCCACGGCCACCATCGAGCTTCCCGGAAGCGGTGACCGGCCCCGTTGGGCCGCCGCCGAGCAGGCCCGCGCCGACCTGCGCCGGGCCATGGAGACCGGCGAGCCGGTCAGCGCCGAGATCATCGACGCCCTCGTTCTCCCGCTCGTCGAAAGCGCGGTCCCGGAATCGCAGGCCGCCCTGGACGCCCTTCTGGCGCTGCCCGAGATCGGCGGACCGGTTGGGTATTCGGGGGGACTGATCTCCATCGGCATCCGGCTTGCGGTGGTCGAGCCCCGCATCGTGGCCGCCGGCTTCTTCGCCGGAAGCTTCGTGCCGCGCGCCATGTTCGAGCAGGCCCGACAGGTCACCATCCCGCTGCATGTCCTGCTGCAGTGGGATGACGAAGGGAACGACCGGCAGGCGGCCCTGGACCTGTTCGACGCCTTCGGCTCCAAGGAGAAAACACTGCACGCCAACATGGGCGGACACACCGGCGTCCCCCAGTTCGCAGGGGAGGACGCGGCCAGGTTCTTCGCTCGGCACCTGCGCTAGTGCGGGGTCCAGAGACGTTCACCGGGCCGCGCCGGGGCCGGCCGACGACCGGCGACGTTCCTGGACACCGCACTAGTCGCGGCAGCTCGATTCCGGCGACCGGCCGCGATTCGCCGCCGGACCCGGGGCCGGCCCCGGGTTGCGGTATGTCGTGCCGTAGCGATGGCCGGACAGGCCGACGCACCGCAACCCGTGCGGACCCTGGCTCAGGAACGCCCCGAGGAGCCGTCCGAACCTGGGGCCTGTCTCGGGCTGACCGCGACCGTCCGCTCGCGGGCGACGGAGCGCCTCAGGCCGTCGGAGGGTGGAGTGCCTCAGGCTCCCGCGGACGGGCCGCTGGGCCCTGCCGTGCCGATCTGCTGCGAGTTCACCAGATGACAAGGGCCGCCCCGCCACAATGGACGAGACGGCCCGGTCGGTTCTGTAGCTCAGTCTCCCGGCTCTTCGGGCTCTACTCCGATGATGCCGACAATCCGCTCCAGGTCGTCGACGGTCGCGAACTCGATAGTGATCTTGCCCTTGCTCCGCCCGATGTCGACCTTCACGCGAGTGTCGAACCGGTCCGAGAGGCGGTCGGCCAGATCGGTGAGCGCCGGCGCGTGCGGCTTGGGTCGGCGCTTCGCCGACTCCTTCTTGCCCGGTCCGTCGCTGAGCGCGAGTGCGACGATCTCCTCGGTCGCCCGCACCGACAGGCCCTCGGCGACGATCCGCAACGCCAACTGCTCCTGCGTTTCCGCATCCTCAAGGCTCAGCAGTGCCCGGGCGTGGCCGGCGGAGAGCACACCGGCAGCCACGCGTCGCTGCACCGGCGCCGGCAGGTTCATCAGCCGGATGGTGTTCGAGATCTGCGGTCGGCTGCGACCGATGCGCCTGGCGAGTTCCTCGTGGGTGGCCCCGAACTCCTCCAGCAGTTGCTGATAGGCGGCGGCCTCTTCCAGCGGGTTGAGGTTCGCCCGGTGGATGTTCTCCAGCAGCGCGTCTCGCAGCATGGCGTCGTCTCGGGTGTCCCGTACGATCGCCGGGATGTTCTCCCGGCCCACCGCCTGCGCGGCTCGCCACCGGCGCTCACCCATGACGAGTTCGAACTTCTCGCCATCGAGCTGTCGCACCACGATCGGCTGAAGAAAGCCGACCTCCTGGATGGAGGTCTTCAGTTCCTCCAGGGCCTCCTCGTCGAATACCTGGCGAGGCTGCTTGGGGTTGGGCACGATCGAGTCGACCGGGATCTCCGCGAAGCGTGCACCGGGCACCGGGCTCAGCGTCGACTCAGGCTCGATCGTCTGGGTCGACACCGGCATGGCGGCAGGTGCCGCGACGGTCGGCGATCTGCTCGCCCCCGTCGTGGGCGCGCCGACGCCAGCGCCGGCGTCCGGCGCTGGCCCGGTCGGAATGAGCGCCCCCAGGCCCCGTCCCAGACCGCCCCGTGGACGGTTCTTCATGCCACGCCTCCCAGCGCCTCGTCCCCACTACGCATTCCGGCTCACCGGCTCCTTGACGCCCCGCTCGGCTATCTCCTGCGCGGCCTCGAAGTAGCTCGTGGCACCCCGAGAACCGGGATCGTAGGTCATCACCGACTGGCCGTAGCTGGGTGCCTCGGAGACCCGCACGTTACGCGGGATCACCGCCTGGAGCACCTTGTCCCCGAAGTGGTTCCGGACGTCCTGCTCGACCGCGTCGGCGAGCCGGGTACGGCGGTCGTACATGGTGAGCAGGATCGTGGAGACCTCCAGCCGCGGGTTGAGGTGCTGACGAACCAGATTGATGTTGTTGATCAGCTGGTTGAGCCCTTCGAGCGCGTAGTACTCGCACTGGATGGGAATGAGCACCTCCTGCGCGGCCACCAGGGCGTTGACTGTCAACAGGCCGAGCGACGGCGGGCAGTCGATGAAGACGTAGTCGAAGTGCCCCGGGTAGGCGGTGATGGCCCGGTCCAGCCGCGACTCGCGGGCCACCACGGACACCAACTCGATCTCGGCGCCGGCGAGGTCGATGGTGGCGGGGACGCACCAGAGGTTCGGGATGCCCTCGACCGCCTGGGTCACGTCCTCCAACGGAACACTGTTGATCAGACAGTCGTAGACGTCCGGCACGCCTGTGTGGTGCGGCACGTTCAGGCCGGTCGAGGCGTTCCCCTGCGGGTCGAGGTCGACCACGAGTACCCGGTTGCCGTGCAGGGCCAGCGCCACCGCGAGGTTCACCGTGGTCGTGGTCTTACCCACGCCGCCCTTCTGGTTCGCGACGCACATGACCCGGGTCCGGTCCGGCCGAGGCATGGTCACCTCGCCACTGGGATTCAGGATCTGCACGGCGCGCATCGCCTCCATAGCCAACGGTGGGTCATCCTCTTCGCGCGTCGGGGTTTCACGTGAAACGTACGCGGCCTCGGTTACGGCTGACGCATACGACGCGGCCGCAGGCGCGGGCGTGTCGGAAGCCGGTCGAGGATCCGGCACCGTCCCGGAGGTCGGGGGGTGCGCCGCCGCCGCTTCGAGCCGAGCGGAGGCGGAGGGGTTCCGGCGGATCGGAATCACCCGCGCGTCGGGTGACGCGTTGGCCGGACGGCCACTCGCATCCGCGCCATCGCGCCCCTCTCCGGTCGCCGACCACGGGACACCCGACGTCGGCGCGTTCCGGCCAGGTTCCGGTGGGCTCTGCGGCACCTCGGAGGGCCGCCAGTTCGGATATTCGGTTTCACGTGAAACAGGGTCACCAGCTGACCCGGTCACGCGCGAATCGTCGTACCTGCCGTCGTCATGCACCTGTCATCCCTGCCCGCTTCGGATGGTCGGTCCGCACCCGTCCAACCGGGCCACTCGCGCTCTCTCCGCAGAGGTACCGCCCGGCGGGAGCGGTCGGGCCCCGGAGGGAGATCCATCGCCGCCCGCTCCACACTATCGACGCGCGGCCAGCCTACGGCGCATGGGCGCGGCCGGTCCACGTCGGGTTCGTAACCTGCCGGTCGCGGCGCGCACGGACCACGGCTCCACACCGCCACGGGCGCGCGGAATGGCGCGGCGTACGGACCGGTTCAGCCGCGCGAGCGACAAGAGAAGCAGCAGCCGGATCGACAGCCCTACCGCCGCCGTGACCGTGACTTCCTGGACGACGTGCGACGCGCCGGCCCGACGGCACGCTCCCGGATGATCTCGACCACGGTGGTCGGCGGGTCCACGATCCCCTCGCCGCACCGGTGCAGCACCGGCCGACCACCGCCGAGTCGGTGCACCGCCTCGGCATGCTCGGCGATCTCCTCCGCCGCCGACGCACCCTTCAACGCGAGGAGTCGACCACCGGTCCCGGTAAGCGGCAGGCACCAGCCCGCCAGCCGGTCCAGCGGTGCCACCGCGCGGGCGGTGACCACGTCGCCGGGAACCGCCTCCGACTCCGCCGCCGCTTCCTCGGCTCTACCACGGAACACCCGTACGGAGTCGGTGAGCCCGAGTTCCGTCACCGCCTCCTCGAGGAAGACGGTACGGCGGGCCAGTGGTTCGATGAGCGTCACCGCCAGGTCGGGTCGGGCGATGGCGAGCACCAGGCCGGGCAGCCCGGCACCCGATCCGACGTCCAGTACGGACGCGCCCGACGGGATCAACTCGGCCACCGTCGCGCAGTTCAGCAGATGGCGATCCCAGATCCGGGGTGCCTCGCGTGGACCGATGAGTCCTCGTACCACTCCGTCGGTGACGAGCAGTTCGGCGTAGGCAGCCGCGACATTGAGGCGTTCACCGAAGAGCCGGCGAGCCGCCTCGGCCAGTTCGGGCGGCAGCACCGCAACGGAGGGCTGAGGCGCAACAGCCGGCGGCCCGGGCGGCGTACCACCCGGGCCGGACGCGGCAACGCCTCTGGCGTCGTCTTGAGTCACCCGTCAGTCCGCGGGACGGACGACGATGCGCCGGCTGGGCTCGACGCCCTCGGACTCGCTCTCCACCCCGTCGATCGCGTTGACGACGTCGTGGACGCACTTGCGCTCGAAGGCGGACATCGGCTCCAGCCGCACCGCTTCACCGTGCTCCTTGACCTTCTCGACGGCGTTACGGGCAACCGCCGCCAGTTCCTTACGCCGGTTGGCCCGGTACCCGCCCACGTCGAGCAGCAGCCGGCTCGGCGAACCGGTCTGCCGGAACACCGCGAGCCGGGCCAGTTCCTGAAGTGCTTCCAGGGTGGCACCGCGCTGGCCGACGAGGTTCTGCAGGCGACCGCCGACGACCTCGACCACCGGCCGGCCACCCGACACCAGCTCGTCGATGTCTCCGTCGTAGTCGAGGATGTCGAGCAGACCCTCCACGTAGTCGGCCGCGATCTCGCTCTGCCGGAACAGGTCGCTCTCGCCGGCAGCCTTGCTCGGTGCCTCGCCGTCGGTCTCCTCCGGCTCATCCACGACGGGAGCCGCCGTGGTCGGCTCCTCGTCGTCCAGGTGCTGTTCGGCGCGGGGGATGCTGGTGTCGGTCACGGTGTCATCTCCGTACTCGCTCGGCCGGACCTCGGGTCCGCTGGTTTCCCGCGGCCGGCGGGACGTCGCCGGTGCCCACGGGCACGTCTGTAGGGCAGTCTCGCCCGTCCGCCACCGCACGCGGGGCGCTTCGCGCTCCGGCGCCGGCCTGACGGCGGCCGCACGGCGCGCAACGGGCCGCCGCCGGTCTCCCGGCGGCGGCCCGGACGATTCAGCCCTGCCGCTTGGCGGGGCGGCCCTTCTTCGGGTTGGCCGGCTTGGCACCCGGCTTCGGACCGGCGATCTTCGGCGCGGCCGGAGGCGGCGGTACGGCAGCCGGCTTGCTCCGGCCGAAGAGCCCGCCAGTCTTCGCCGGCTGTGCCCCGTTACGGCCGGAGGTGCCCGGCTTTGCGCTGGTGGCGGTCACCGGCGGCGGGAACTTGCGCAGTACCCACTGCTGCTGCCCGAGGGTGAAGAGGTTGTTGGTGACCCAGTAGATGATCACACCGATCGGGAAGATGGCACCGGAGACCAGCAGCGACAGCGGGATGCCGTAGAGCATCAGACGCTGGATCATGCGCTGCTGCGGGTCTTCCGCCCAGCCCGTCTTGAGGATCATCTGACGGCTGGTGAGGTACGTGGTGCCCATCATCACCAGCACCAGCACACCGGCCATGATCTTCACGACGGTGCCGTTGGCGCCGAGCTGCGCCAGCTCCGCCGCGGTCGAGCCGAACTTGCTGGCGATCGGGGCGGTGAACAGGGTCGCGTCGGAGGCGCTGTTGAACTGGTCGACGGTCCAGCCGTAGATGTCCTTGTTGTTCTTCGCCGGGTCCGGGTTGAGGCGGCGCAGGACGTGGAAGAGGCCGAGGAAGACCGGGATCTGGAGGAACATCGGAAGGCAGCCCATGAGCGGGTTGGCCTTTTCCTTCCGGTAGAGCTCCATCATCTCCTTCTGGAGCGTCTCCCGGTCACCCTTGTGCTTCTCCTGGAGGGCCTTCACCTGCGGCTGGAGCGCCTGCATCGCCCGCTGCGACTTGATCTGCTTGACGAAGACCGGGAACAGGATGACCCGGACCGTGACCACCAGGAAGACGATGGCCAGGATCCACGCCCAGTTGGTGCCGAGGACCGCGGAGTCCGGAATGCCGATGGCGTCCCAGGCCGAATGCCAGGCCAGCAGGATCCACGAGATCGCGTAGTAGATCCAGTCGAGACTCAATTCTCAGGCTCCAGTCACGTCGGCAGGTCGGCGGCCGCCCGGCTCCGGAACCGGGTCGTATCCACCAGGATGGAATGGGTGGCAGCGCGACAGTCGCCGGACCGTCAGACCGGCTCCCCGGAGCGCGCCATGCCGGGCCACCGCCTCCAGGGCGTAGGCACTGCACGACGGGTAGAACCGACAGCGGGCCGGCAACGCCGGACTTATCCACCGACGGTACGCGATGATGGGCAGGGTCAGCACCCGGGCACCCGGGGTAGCCGGACGGGACGGTGTCTGCTCGGCGCTCATCGGGGCCGCCGACCCCGGCCGGACCGGGCGGCGGCGAGCGCCGCATCCAGGTCGGTGCCGAGCCGCTGATAGGTGGCGTCAGCCGCGGCCGGCAGGGCGCGTACGACGAGGGTGCTTCCGGCCGGCAGGTCGACGAGGCGCTCCCGGGTCAGGTGCCGCAACCGACGGCGGACCCGGTTCCGCACCACCGCCGGCCCGACCGCCTTGGAAACCACGAAGCCGGCGCGGGACAGCTGCGGGGAGTGTGCCTCCGCGCTGTCCCGCGCCGGCTTCGGCGCTGTGTTGTCGGACCCGGCTGTGCCCGGCACGGTCAGATGGACGACCAGTGCGCCGCGACCGGCTCGACGGCCACCGCGAACCGCTGCGGCGAAGTCGCTGCTGCGCCGCAGTCGGTGGTCGGCCGCGAGCACGAGCCACGTCCTCCGGAGCGGACCTGACCGGCCTCAGGCCGACAGGCGGGCGCGGCCCTTGGCGCGACGGGTCGAGATGATGGCGCGACCGGCCCGGGTGCGCATGCGCAGCCGGAAGCCGTGGGTCTTCGCGCGCCGGCGGTTGTTCGGCTGATAGGTGCGCTTGCTCACGTCAGGCTCTCCGTTGTCGGACGCCCCGGACGAGTGGATCGCCGGGTCGTGGTGGTCCGGGCCGCCGCTGCGGTGGCCCCGATCAGTGCTACCCGGCGGTGCGTGACCCCGCGTTGTGCGGTGCGCGACCGTGGGCAGCGAGCACCCATCACCCTAGCAGAGGGCGTGAGAGCAGCCCCTCCAGCCTAGGTCGGGGCGCAATCAGCGTCAAACCCGGCTACTCCGGCGGTGAGCTGCGGCGGAAGGCGACCGAAGCGGTGGTTTTCACGGATGCCGACAGGAGCGAGGTGCGTCGGCGGTTGAAGACGCGCGGACAACGCTGTTACCGTGCCCGATTGCGGTCAGCGTCGGAGTTTCGCCGATGTCGCCGGCAGGCAAGACCGGACACGGTAGTGAATCGTTCGGCACGGTGAACCCCGCTTCAGTGCCCAGCCACGGCAGGGGGCAGGTCCGACCCGCGCCCGGCGGGCGGCCACAATCGGTCGGTACACAGGCTGTGGATAACTTGTGGAGAACGACCGGGTGCGGCGATGGGGTGGGTGGCGTCAACTCGCCCGCCGGTACGGGGCCACCGGGAGACGGCGGCGTCCGGGAGCAGAGGCGAGGGGGTGGCACGACGGTGGCCGGTACGACCGACCTTGCCGCGGTGTGGACGGCGACGACCGACGAACTCGCCGACGAGATCATTTCCGCGCAGCAGCGGGCGTACCTGCGGCTGACCCGACTGCGGGCGATAGTCGAGGACACCGTCCTGCTCTCCGTGCCGGACGCCTTCACCCGGGACGTGATCGAGTCCCGACTGCGCCCGGCCATCACCGAGGCGCTCACCCGCCGGCTGGGCCGACCGATACAGGTCGCCGTCACCGTCCGGGTACCCGAGGACGGGCGGACCACCGGCACCGTCTACCGCAGCACTCCCGAGTCGGATTCCGTCGACCACGGTTCCGGTGAGGCCGACGGCCGGTCGACAGGTCCCGCGCCCGGATCCGAGGGCGGGCGGCAGCTCCCGCTGATTCCCGAGCAGCCGCACCCGGGTCGCTTCGACCGACCCCCACCGCCGGACGCATCGCCCGTCCAGGACGGCGCCCGTACCGGTCCCGGTGCCCCCGACGGTCAGGACACCCTCTTCGGCGCCGGGTTCGGCGAGCCTGTCCGGCCGGCGGAGAGCGCTGCGGGGCGGGCGCAGGAGCGGTTGGGCTTCACCGAACAGGCCAGGCATCTGGACCGACCGACCACCGACTCGCGCGGCTTCGCGCCCCGCTACGGCGACGAGCCCGGCGTCTCACCCCGCGATCGGCACGTGATCCGGGCGATGCCGACAGACGGGGGCACCGACAGTGGTCCCGGCCGCAGCGGGCCGGACCAGCGACCGGTCGGCCGGGACGATCGGCGGCTGCCGACCGGCGCGGACAGCGGCGGCAACCGGCTCAACCCGAAGTACATGTTCGAGACGTTCGTCATCGGCTCGTCCAACCGTTTCGCGCACGCCGCGTCGGTGGCGGTGGCCGAGTCCCCGGCGAAGGCGTACAACCCGCTGTTCATCTACGGCAGCTCCGGGCTGGGCAAGACCCACCTGCTGCACGCCATCGGCCACTACGCCACGACATTGGGTAACGCCCGCTCGGTCCGGTACGTCTCGACCGAGGAGTTCACGAACGACTTCATCAACTCGCTCCGGGACGACAAGACGAGCGCATTCCAGCGCCGCTACCGCGACGTCGACATCCTGCTGATCGACGACATCCAGTTCCTGGAGAACCGCGAGCGGACCCAGGAGGAGTTCTTCCACACCTTCAACACGCTGCACAACGCCAACAAGCAGATCGTGATCACCTCCGACCGTTCGCCGAAACAGCTGGCGACCCTGGAGGACCGGCTGCGGACCCGCTTCGAGTGGGGCCTGCTCGCCGACATCCAGCCGCCGGACCTGGAGACCCGGATCGCGATCCTGCAGAAGAAGGCAGCGCAGGAGCGCCTGTACGCCCCGCCGGACGTGCTGGAGTTCATCGCCTCCCGGGTCTCGAACTCGATCCGGGAACTGGAGGGGGCGCTGATCCGGGTCACCGCGTTCGCCAGCCTGACCCGGTCGAACGTGGAGCTGTCGCTGGCCGAGGAGGTGCTGCGGGACTTCATCCCGGACGGCGCCGGGCCGGAGATCACCGCCGACCAGATCATGGTCTCCACCGCCGACTACTTCGGGGTGAGCCTGGAGGACCTGCGCGGGCACTCCCGGTCGCGGGTGCTGGTGAACGCCCGCCAGGTCGCCATGTACCTGTGTCGCGAGCTGACCGACCTGTCGCTGCCCCGGATCGGCCAGGCGTTCGGCGGCCGCGACCACACCACGGTGATGCACGCCGACCGCAAGATCCGCCAGCAGATGGCCGAACGGCGCTCGCTCTACAACCAGATCGCCGAACTGACCAACCGGATCAAGCAGAACACCTGAGGAGTACGCCCACCGCCCGGTCACGGCGAGGGTCCGACCGGTCACGGTCGGGCCCTTTTTCACGCCCGTCTGGTTGACCCTCAACGAGGTATAGGCCACACCATCGAAGGCGTGTCCACACCGCCTGCCGTTCGTTGTCCACAGCTCGTTGTCCACCGACGGTGGATGAACACGTCCCGTCAACACCCGGTTACCCACAGGCTGTGGAGAAACCCTGGGGACAACCCTGTGGACCCCTGTGGACACCTGGGGACAACCACAGCCGCTGTCCACCGATCGCCGACCGCCTGTGGGGAAGCTGTTGAAGGTTCTGGGGATGACGGCCGGCGAGACGCCATCGACGATCCACAGGTCTGGGGAGAAAGTCGGTGGATTACCGGTGGACAACCGGTGGACGACGGTGGACAACCGTGTGCACGGGGACCGCCTGTGGACCGCCGACCGGGTTCACCCCCCGCTCATCCACAACGAACCCACCTGTGCATAACCTGCCTGACCTGCCCATACTCAAGTTCTCCACAGTTTGCACAGGTGCGATGAAGACGATGAGTTATCTCTTCTAAAAGAATCAAAAACCAATCATCACCGTTGGACTTCCTGTGGATCGTTGGACAGCTGCCGGACAGACCCGTCAGCAGCGACACGATGCACGGGGTCGGGCACACAGCCGATACGCTCGCGCCCTAAGGTGCGAGGGGTACCCGCACGCCAGGCGGGTCGGTGGGCAGCGTCCGGCATGAGAGAGTTGACGACGTCGACGTCGACGCGGAGGCAGTTATGAAATTCCGAGTGGAGCGCGACGCGCTCGCCGAAGCCGTGGCCTGGACCGCCAAGAGCCTGCCCAACCGGCCGTCCGTACCGGTGCTGGCCGGGGTGCTGCTCCGGGTCACCGACGGCAGCCTGCAGGTCTCCGGCTTCGACTACGAGGTCAGCAGCCAGGTCACCGTGGAGGTGCAGGGCGACGCCGACGGCGCCGCGCTGGTCTCCGGGCGGCTGCTGGCCGAGATCACCAAGGCGCTGCCGGCAAAGCCCGTCGACATCGCCGCCGTCGGCGCGCACCTCGAACTGGTCTGTGGCAGCGCCCGGTTCACCCTGCCCACCATGCCGGTGGAGGACTACCCCACGCTGCCCGAGATGCCGGCCAGCGCCGGCACTGTCGACGCCGCCGCGTTCGCCGCAGCGGTGGCACAGGTGGCCGTCGCCGCCAGCCGGGACGAGACGCTGCCGATGATGACCGGCGTACGCGTCGAACTCTCCGGCGGCAACCTGGCCATGCTCGCCACCGACAGGTACCGGCTGGCCCTGCGCGAGATGGAGTGGAACCCGGACGACCCGGAGATCAGCCTCAACGCGCTGGTCCCCGCCCGGACGCTCAACGACACAGCCAAGACCCTCGGCCCCCTCGGCGGCCAGGTCGTCCTGGCCCTGTCCCAGGGCGCCGCCGGCGAAGGCATGATCGGTTTCTCCGGTGGCACCCGCCGCACCACCAGCCGACTGCTCGACGGCGCCAACTACCCGCCGGTCCGATCGCTCTTCCCGGCCAGCCACAACGCCGAGGCCCGGGTAGCGGTCAGCACCCTCATCGAGGTGGTCAAGCGGGTCGCCCTCGTCGCCGAGCGCGCCACCCCCGTGCTGCTCAGCTTCAGCGCCGACGGGCTGGTGGTGGAGGCCGGTGGCACCGAGGAGGCCCGGGCCAGCGAGGCCATGGAGGCCAGCTTCACCGGTGAGCCACTGACCATCGGGTTCAACCCGCAGTACCTCATCGACGGCCTGTCCAACCTCGGAACCCAGTTCGCCGTACTGCACTTCGTCGACGCCTTCAAGCCTGCGGTGATTTCTCCCGCCGGCGAGGATGGCGAGCTCATCGGTGGGTACCGGTACCTCATCATGCCGATCCGCGTGTCCCGCTGACCCGGCAGCGCACGTACCGCACCCACGAAAGGTCACCAGAGATGCAGCTCGGCCTGGTAGGACTCGGCCGGATGGGCGGCAACATGCGCGAACGGCTGCGCACCGCCGGTCACGAGGTGGTCGGTCTGGACCACAACCTGGAGCGCAGCGACGTCGCCAGCATGGCTGAACTGGCCGAGAAGCTGGACGCCCCACGGGCGGTGTGGGTGATGGTGCCCGCCGCCGTCACCGACGCCACAATCGACGAGGTCGCCGCCGTGCTCGGCGACGGCGACCTGATCATCGACGGCGGCAACTCACGGTTCAGCGAGGACGCCCCCCGCGCCGAACGGCTGCACGAACGCGGCATCGGCTACGTCGACGTCGGGGTCTCCGGCGGGGTCTGGGGCCGGCAGAACGGGTACGGCCTGATGGTCGGCGGCGCCCAGGAACACGTCGACCGACTCATGCCGATCTTCGACGCGCTCAAGCCCGAAGGCGAGTACGGCTTCGTGCACGCCGGGCCCGTCGGCGCCGGGCACTACGCCAAGATGGTGCACAACGGCATCGAGTACGGCCTGATGCACGCCTACGCCGAGGGCTACGAGCTGATGACCGCCTCCGAACTGGTGACGAACGTGCCCGGCGTGTTCAAGTCCTGGCGCGAGGGCACAGTGGTCCGCTCCTGGCTGCTGGACCTGCTCGACCGGGCCCTCGACGAGGACCCCGAGCTGACCCAGCTCAGCGACTACACCGAGGACACCGGCGAGGGGCGCTGGACGGTGGACGAGGCGGTCCGCCTCGCCGTGCCACTCAACGTCATCACCGCCTCGCTGTTCGCCAGGTTCGCCTCCCGGCAGGACGACTCCCCGGCGCTCAAGGCCGTCTCCGCGCTGCGCCAGCAGTTCGGCGGACACGCCGTACGCAAGCCCTGACCGGCACCGCGACCCCGTGTACGTCCGCCGGCTCGAACTTGTCGACTTCCGCTCCTACGAGCGGATCGGCATCGACCTCGAACCCGGCCCGAACGTCCTGATCGGCGCCAACGGCGTCGGCAAGACCAACCTGGTCGAGGCGCTTGGCTACGTCGCGACCCTCGACTCCCACCGGGTCGCCACCGACGCCCCGCTGGTACGGATGGGCGCCACCGCCGCGGTCATCCGCTGCGCCGTGGTGCACGACGGCCGCGAGCTCCTGGTGGAACTGGAGATCGTCCCGGGCAAGGCCAACCGGGCGCGCCTCGGCCGCTCCCCGGCCCGCCGGGCCCGGGACGTGCTGGGCGCGCTGCGGCTGGTGCTCTTCGCCCCGGAGGACCTCGAACTGGTCCGGGGCGACCCGGCCGAACGCCGTCGCTACCTCGACGACCTGCTGGTGCTGCGCCAACCCCGCTACGCCGGGGTACGCGCCGACTACGAGCGGGTGGTCAAACAACGCAACGCGCTGCTGCGCACCGCGTACCTCGCCCGCAAGACCGGCGGATCGCGGGGCAGCGACCTGTCCACCCTCGCCGTCTGGGACACCCACCTGGCCCGGCACGGTGCCGAACTGCTCGCCGGGCGGCTGGAACTCGTTGCCGCCCTGGCCCCGCACGTCACCAAGGCGTACGACGCGGTGGCCGCCGGCCGGGGCGCGGCGGGAATCGCGTACCGGCCGTCGGTGGACCTGACCGAGCCCACCACCGACCGCGAAGCCCTCGCCACGGTGCTCACCACCGCGCTTGAGGAGTCCCGCTCCGCCGAGATCGAACGGGGCACCACCCTGGTCGGTCCACACCGCGACGACCTCACCCTCACCCTCGGCCCGCTACCGGCCAAGGGCTACGCCAGCCACGGCGAATCCTGGTCCTACGCGCTCGCGCTCCGGCTGGCCGGCTACGACCTGCTGCGCGACGACGGCCTCGAACCGGTGCTGGTACTCGACGACGTCTTCGCCGAACTGGACGCCGGTCGACGCGACCGGCTCGCCGAACTGGTGAGCGGCGCCAGCCAGCTCCTGGTGACCTGCGCGGTCGCCGACGACGTGCCGGCCGCGCTGCGCGGCACCCGGTACGAGGTGACGGAGGGGACGGTGCGTCGTGCCGACTGACCCACAGCCACCGGACAGTACGCCCCAGCGGCAGCCGCGTGGCTCGGCTGCGGGACGCGGTGCGCGTACCGCCAGGAAGGGTGGCACCGGCGACGGCGGCCGAACCGACAAGCCCGCCGACCGCCCGGCGGAGCCGCCAGCCGCCGCGCCCACGGCGGAGGCCGGCGACACCGCGCCGGCGACCGGCGACGGCGAGGGCGTCTCCGGCCCGCAGCTGGCACGTGCGGTCCTGGACGCGGCGAAGGCGCGGCGGGAGACCGCCGGCCGGCCCCGCCGCACCGCGACCGGGGGTGGCGACGGCGAGCGCCGGCTGCGCGGCTACTCCGGGCCCGGCCCGGACCCCCGTGACCCGCAGCCGCTCGGCGCGGTGCTCAACCGGCTGGTGAAGGCCCGTGGTTGGCAACAACCGGCCGCCGAGGCCACCGTCTTCGGCGCCTGGGAACGGGTGGTCGGCTCGGAGGTCGCCCAGCACAGCCGCCCGGTGAAGCTGGAGAACGGTGAACTGACAGTCGAGGCCCGCTCCACGGCCTGGGCGACGCAGCTACGCCTGCTCGCCGCTTCGCTGTTGCAGCAGATCGCCCGCGAGGTCGGCCACAACGTGGTCCGCAAACTGCACATCCACGGCCCGGCCGCCCCGTCGTGGTCACGCGGGCCACGCCGGGTACGCGGCCGGGGCCCCCGCGACACCTACGGCTGACCGCCGGGGCCGCGTCCGGGAACCGTGGCTACGTCTGGGCCGCTCGGCGGGGGGCCGCCGACTCGGCGTAGATGGCGAAGCCGTTGTCGGCGCAACGCCTGTAGAAGGCGGCCAGCACGCTCAGCTCCGCGCAGGTGAAGGTCCACTGCGGCGCAGCACCACTGTCGTCGAGCAGCGCGTCGAGCCGGCTGTCCAGCCAACGTAGCTGCTGCTCCGCCAGGCGGCCGTCGGCCAGCAGCGAACGCAGCACCGTACCCACCGACTCGAAGGTGACCGCCTCACCGTGCGGCCGGTGCGCGGCGACGAACCGTTCGATGCCGCCCGCGATCCAACCGCACCCGTCCGGGTCGATCACCGGGTCCTCGTCCTCGGCGGCGGCGTCTGTGGCGTAGAGCACACCATCGAGTCCGAGGATCAGATCCACCACTTCCGTGTACGCGGTGGCCCGGACCGAGCCTGTCTTCGCGATCAGCTCGGCGAGCGCGGCGGTCGGTGCCGAGATCCCCGGCACGTCGACGATATCGCCGAAGTCGACGAACTCGGCCGGTGCGACCGGGTCGTAGAAGCGGCCGGTCCGCGGCCACTGAACCGCGACGTTGTCCAGCCCCATCTGGTGTCACCTCTCAAGGCACGGGCGAGTGGATCGGGTCGATCGTCCGGTTCCAACGTTGAAAGATCAAGGGCGCTACGGCAACCCGAGAGTCACGGATCGCCCGTCCCGGGTCGTACCGGACGGTACCGCCCACCTCTCACCGGCTGAGTCGGGAGCGTCGTCACGCGGCAGATTCGTTGATCATGCCGTGGCGTGTAGGGGGAGTCGCAGACAGCGCGATTCGGCCCGCTACGGAGATCTGAGCCGCTGCGAAGGGGTGCCGAGTGGTGGTTCTATCGCCCGCGCACAGTAAGATTGGCGTGAGACGAAGACCCGGTGCGGAGTGACGGGTCACGGGCCCGGTGCGGGCCCGCGATCATCCGTCCGACTCGGGTCGAGCCGATCGCGATCCGCGGGCGACCGCGGCGACCGGCGCGTTCGACCCGTATCCCGGAATTGTCCCCGGAGCCGGTCCGCGTGCCGACGTCGCGCCTGTCCGCCGAACCCGCGTTCGACGTGCCCCACGGCGCGCCGGGCGCGAGAAAGTGGCCGAGGGTGGCAGCGCAGGAAAATCAGCAGTACGGCGCCGAGTCGATCACCGTCCTCGAAGGGCTGGAGGCGGTCCGCAAGCGGCCCGGCATGTACATCGGGTCCACCGGCGAACGCGGCCTGCACCACCTCGTGTGGGAGGTCGTCGACAACGCGGTGGACGAGGCGCTGGCCGGCCACTGCGACACCATCGACGTGGTGCTGCTCGCCGACGGCGGCGTCCGGGTCACCGACAACGGCCGCGGCTTCCCGGTCGACCTGCACCCCAAGCTCAAGAAGCCGGGCGTCGAGGTGGCCCTGACCGTCCTGCACGCGGGCGGCAAGTTCGACGGCAAGGCGTACGCGGTCTCCGGCGGCCTGCACGGCGTCGGCGTCAGCGTGGTCAACGCCCTCTCCACCAAGATGGCTGTGGAGATCCACAAGAGCGGCTTCGTCTGGCGGCAGGAGTACCACCACTCCAAGCCGACCGAGCTGCTCAAGGGCGAGACCACCGACCGGACCGGCTCCGCGGTCTCCTTCTGGCCCGACCCGGACGTCTTCGAGACCACCGACTTCGACTTCCAGACCATCTACCGCCGGCTCCAGGAGATGGCCTTCCTCACCCGTGGCCTCACCATCCACCTGCTGGACGAGCGGGTCGCGGAGGGCGAGGAAGGCAAGCTACGCGAGGTCACCTTCAAGTACGACGGCGGCATCGCCGACTTCGTCCGGCATCTCAACGCCTCGAAGAGCCCGATGCACAAGACGGTGATCGAGTTCGGTGCCGAGGAAGAAGGCATGTCGCTCGAGATCGCCATGCAGTGGAACGAGTCGTACGGCGAGTCGGTCTACACCTTCGCCAACAACATCAACACCCACGAGGGCGGCACCCACGAGGAGGGCTTCCGGGCCGCGTTGACAAGCGTCGTCAACCGCTACGGCACGGACAAGAAGCTGCTCAAGGGTGACGAGAAGCTCTCCGGTGAGGACATCCGCGAGGGCCTGGCCGCGATCATCTCGGTCAAGCTGACGAACCCGCAGTTCGAGGGGCAGACCAAAACCAAGCTGGGCAACACGCCGGTGAAGAGCTTCGTCCAGCGGGTCTGCAACGACCGGCTTGTCGACTGGCTGGACCGCAACCCCGCCGAGGCGAAGATCATCATCACCAAGGCGTCCCAGGCGGCCCGCGCCCGGATCGCCGCCCAGCAGGCCCGCAAGCTGGCCCGGCGCAAGTCGCTGCTGGAATCCGGCTCGATGCCGGGCAAGCTGGCCGACTGCCAGTCCACCGACCCACGCGAGTCCGAGGTGTTCATCGTCGAGGGCGACTCGGCCGGTGGCTCGGCCAAGCAGGGCCGTGACCCGCGTACCCAGGCGATCCTGCCGATTCGCGGCAAGATCCTCAACGTGGAGAAGGCCCGGATCGACCGGGTGCTGAAGAACAACGAGGTCCAGGCGCTGATCACCGCGCTGGGCACCGGCATCCACGACGACTTCGACATGGAGAAGCTGCGGTACCACAAGGTGGTGCTGATGGCCGACGCCGACGTCGACGGCCAGCACATCCAGACCCTGCTGCTCACCCTGCTGTTCCGCTTCATGCGTCCGCTTGTCGAGCTGGGGCACGTCTACCTGGCCGCCCCGCCGCTCTACAAGATCAAGTGGAACAAGAAGGGCGACGACGCGCAGTACGCGTACTCCGACCGGGAACGCGACGGGCTGATCGCGCTGCGCCAGCAGAAGAAGCCGAACGCCAAGCCCGACGACATCCAGCGGTTCAAGGGTCTCGGCGAGATGAACTACCCGGAGCTGTGGGAGACCACGATGAACCCGGCCACCCGTACGCTGCGCCAGGTGACCCTGGACGACGCGGCAACCGCCGACGAGCTGTTCAGCGTGTTGATGGGTGAGGACGTGGAGGCGCGCCGCTCGTTCATCCAGCGCAACGCCAAGGACGTCAGGTTCCTCGACATCTGACGGACCTGGCAGCCGGACCGGATCTCCACCCCCGGCCCGGCTGCCGGTCCACAGAGTTATCCACAACTTGGCCGGTATCCACAGCCGTTATCCACAGCACAAAAGCGACACTAAGTCTGATAAGGGTTAACAGTGACCGATTCCCCCGAGTCCACACCTAACGAGCCCGAGGTCCCCGAGGCGCTGGCCGCCGTCGTCTCGCACGACCGGATCGAGCCCGTCGGGCTCGAGGTGGAGATGCAGCGCTCCTACCTCGACTACGCGATGAGCGTCATCGTCGGGCGGGCGCTGCCGGACGTCCGGGACGGGCTCAAGCCGGTCCACCGCAAGATCCTGTACGCCATGTTCGACTCCGGCTACCGCCCGGACCGCGGCTACGTGAAGTGCTCCCGGGTCGTCGGCGACGTGATGGGCCAGTTCCACCCGCACGGCGACTCGGCCATCTACGACGCCCTGGTCCGGATGGCCCAGCCCTGGTCGCTGCGCTACCCCCTGGTCGACGGCAACGGCAACTTCGGTTCGCCAGGTAATGATCCGGCCGCGGCCATGAGATATTGTCTGTCCGCTGATGTCCGTGTTCGTACCGCAATGGGAAGCGTGCGGATCGGTGACGTGGTGCCGGGCGCGGCGGCGAGCAGCGAGGCCGACATCGAGCTCAAGGTCCGCGACCGCAACGGCGACCTGGTCCACGCCTCGAAGTTCTTCCACTCCGGTGAGCACCCGACGCTGCGGCTGCGCACCCGCGAGGGGTACGAGCTGACCGGTACCCACAACCACCCGGTGCTCTGCCTGGTGGACGTGGCAGGCGTGCCGACCCTGCTCTGGAAGCTGCTCGCCGAGATCTCGCCGGGTGACCGGGTGGTGCTCCAGCGCAGCGTGCCGGACGAGATCGGCTACCCGATGCTGGAGCACGTCGAGGCCGCCGTCCTCGCGGGCGCTTTCGTCAGCGAGGGCTGGGTCTCCGAGAGCCGCGCTGGCTTCAACAACACCGATCGTGAGTTCTTCGTCCGGGTGCTCGCTGCCTACGACCTGGCGGTCGGTGGGCCCCGCTACGTCAGCGAGCGGACGATCGCCTCCGGTAGCACGCTGCACGAGTTGGACGTCCAAGACCTCACCGCACTGCGGGTCAGCGTTCTCGGCGAGATGATCGGCGCGCGGAGCGCCGGCAAGTTCGTGCCGGAGTTCGTCTGGCAGGGGCCGGCTGCCATCAAGCGAGCATTCCTCCAGGCGATCTTCGAGGGCGACGGCTCCTCCTCGCTGCTGCCGCGCAATACCATCCAGATCAGCTACTCCACCCGCAGCGAGCGACTCGCCCGCGAGGTTCAGCAACTGCTGCTGGAGTTCGGCGTCATCAGCAAGCAGTGCCGGTACGACAACGGCGAGATCGAGGTCGTCGTCACCAACCGCCGCGACGCACGGATCTTCGCCGCCCAGGTCGGCTTCCTCGGCCGTAAGCAGGCCAAGCTGGAGGCGGAGCTGGCCTCGGTGCCAGCGAGCAGCACCGCGCTCTCCAGCGACCACGTGCCGCTGGTCGGCGACTTCATCCGCGAGCACGGCGCGAGTCGCTGGACCGAGCGGGACTGGCTGCGCCGGCACAACGTGGACCGGGTCGAGCGGTGGGAGCGGGACCGCGACGAGATCGCCGCCCGGATCACCAACACCGAGGTGCTCGACGTGGTCGAGCCGCTCGTCGACGGGCGTTTCTACTACGCCGAGGTGGCCGAGGTCGCGGACGCGGGCGTGCAGCCGGTCTACAGCATCCGGGTCGACACCGACGACCACTCGTTCGTCTCCGACGGGTTCGTCAGCCACAACACCGAGTGCAAGCTCGACCCGCTGGCGATGGAGATGCTGCGGGACATCGACGAGGACACCGTCGACCTGCAGGACAACTACGACGGCCGGGCCAAGGAGCCCACGATTCTGCCGTCGCGGATCCCGAACCTGCTGATCAACGGATCCGAGGGCATCGCGGTCGGCATGGCCACCAAGATCCCGCCGCACAACCTGCGGGAGATCGGCGCGGCGGTGCAGTGGTGCCTGGAGCACCCGGAGGCCGACGAGGCCACCACCCTGGAAGCGCTGCTGGAGATCGTCAAGGGCCCGGACTTCCCCACCCACGGTCTGATCGTCGGCCAGTCCGCCATCCAGGACGCGTACCGCACGGGCCGTGGCTCGATCCGGATGCGTGCCGTGGTCGAGGTGGAGGAGGACAAGCGGGGTCGCCCGGCGCTCGTGGTCAGCGAGCTGCCGTACCAGGTGAACCCGGACAACCTGGCCGAGCGGATCGCGGAGCTGATCAAGGAGGGCAAGCTCGGCGGGATCGCGGACATCCGCGACGAGTCCTCCGGGCGTACCGGCATGCGGATCGTGCTGGTGCTCAAGCGCGACGCGGTCGCGAAGGTGGTGCTGAACAACCTCTACAAGCACACCCAGCTTCAGGAGACCTTCGGCGCGAACATGCTGGCGCTCGTCGACGGGGTGCCGCGCACGCTGAACCTGGCGCAGTTCATCCGCTACTACGTCGAGCACCAGATCGAGGTGATCCGGCGGCGGACGGCGTTCCGGCTGCGTAAGGCGGAGGAGCGGGCGCACATCCTGCGCGGTCTGTCCAAGGCGCTGGACGCGCTCGACGAGGTGATCGCCCTGATCCGGCGTTCGCCGACGGTGGAGGACGCCCGGCAGGGTCTGATCCGGCTGCTGGAGATCGACGAGATTCAGGCCACCGCGATCCTGGACATGCAGCTGCGCCGGCTCGCCGCGCTGGAACGGCAGCGGATCCTCGACGACCTGGCCAAGCTGGAAGTGGAGATCGCCGACCTCAAGGACATCCTGGCCAAGCCGGAGCGGCAGCGTCGGATCGTCTCGGAGGAGCTGGGGGAGATCGTCGCCAAGTGGGGCGACGAGCGACGTACGAAGATCGTCCCGTTCGACGGCGAGGTCTCGATGGAAGACCTCATCGCGCGGGAGGACGTGGTCGTCACGATCACCCGGACCGGGTACGCCAAGCGGACCAAGGTTGACCTCTACCGTTCCCAGCGGCGGGGTGGCAAGGGCGTCAGTGGCGCCACGCTGCGGCAGGACGACATCGTCAGCCACTTCTTCGTCTGCTCGACGCACGACTGGATGCTGTTCTTCACGAACAAGGGTCGGGTGTACCGGGCCAAGGCGTACGAGCTTCCGGAGGCCAGTAGGGTGGCCAAGGGCCAACACGTGGCCAACCTGCTCGCCTTCCAACCGGATGAGCAGATCGCACAGATCATCGAGATCCCGAATTACCAGGTGGCTCCCTACCTGGTCCTGGCGACGAAGAACGGCCTGGTGAAGAAGACGCGGCTTGAGGAGTTCGACTCCAACCGGTCCGGCGGCATCATCGCGATCAACCTGCGCGATGAGGACGAGCTGGTCGGTGCTGCGCTCGCCGGCCCCACCGATGACCTGCTGCTGGTCTCCAAGAACGCCCAGGCGATCCGGTTCAACGCCACGGACGAGGCGCTGCGCCCGATGGGTCGGGCCACCTCCGGTGTGATCGGCATGCGCTTCAGCGAGGAAGATGAGCTGTTGGCCATGGAGGTCGTCCGGGAAGGTTTGGACGTCCTGGTGGCCACGAACGGCGGGTACGCGAAACGTACCCCGATCGAGGAATACCCGGTGCAGGGCCGGGGAGGTAAGGGTGTGCTGACTGCGAAGATCACCGAGCGACGCGGTGGTCTGGTCGGCGCTGTCGTGATCGACCCGGACGATGAGCTGTTCGCTATCACCAGCAACGGTGGCGTCATCCGGACTCCGGTGAAGCCTGTACGCCGTACGCGTGACCGGAACACAATGGGGGTCAAGCTGATGGACCTTCCGGACGGCGTGACTATCGTGGCGATTGCTCGCAATGCCGACGAGCCTGACGAACAGGACTAGTTGAATGACGGAGACACAGGCGAAGTCGGGGAACGCGGGGACCTCGGCCAACCCGGTCGACGAGGAAGCCGCGAAGAGCGGCACGCCATCGACCGGCCGCGCGGCCGTGGGCCGGGCCACCGTCCCCGCCGACGCGCCTGCCCCGAAATTCACCCGGGCTCCCGGTATGGCCCCACCGCCCGACAAGCCGACGGACGAGTCGGAGGGCGACGCCGCCGAGACGAAGGTGACAGAGGCCGGCAGCACCACGGACGTCCCGACGACCTCCGTCGATAAGCCGTCGCCGTCACCGTCGACGGCTGCCGCTGCGGGCAAGCCTTTCGCGGGTACCACGGGGGTTCTGCCGCCGACGAGCACCGGGGTCCTGCCGACGGCCAGCACCGGCACGACGGGCACCCAGCCCCGGGTGACCGGGGCCGGTCCGAAGCCGGACACCACCCGGCCACTCGGCCTCGGCCGTCCGGCCAGCGGCGGTGGTCTGCCTCCGGGGGTCAGCACGGCGGTGGGTGCGGCGCGGGTCGGTGAGGCGGTACGCGCCGCGCGTACCTCGGTCAGCTCGGCTGCCTCGCGCGGGCCGCGTCGGGCTCGACTGAACCTCAAGCGGATCGACCCGTGGTCGGTGATGAAGTTCGCCTTCGCGGTGTCGGTGGTGCTGTTCATCGTCATCGTCGTGGCGACCTCGGTGCTGTACCTGGCCCTGGACGCGATGGGCGTGTTCGCCAGCGTGAACGACAGCCTCGGTGACCTGGTCAACGCGGGCGGTGGGCAGAGCACTGAAGGTTTCCAGATCACCGCACGCGGTGTGATCTTCAGTTCGGCGTTGATCGGCCTGGTCAACGTGGTGCTGTTCACCGCGCTGGCCACCCTCGGTGCGTTCGTCTACAACGTCTGCGCCGACCTGGTGGGCGGCATCGAGCTGACCCTCGCCGAGCGGGACTGACACGATCTCCGACGCCGGTCCGCGCCGCCCTCACCGGTGGCGCGGGCCGGCGTTTCCGTACCCGCCGCCGCGCCGGCCGCGGGACGCCGCCCAGCCGACCTCGCCGACGGCCAGGTCCCGCGCGGGATACCGCATATCGGCGTCTTCACCGGCTCGATTCGCGCAGGATGCGGCATCCAGCGGCAGGGTCCGTCGGGGATGGTGGCGGGCCGGGTAACCCGGTGTACCCGCCCCTGGTACTCGGGTAGGTTCAGGGTGCGACGGGGGTGGCTGGCAGGCCTGGCCCCGATTTGGGAGCCGCTGGGCGGATGGGTTAACCTTGCTCGTCGCTACGCGGGGCTATAGCTCAGTCGGTTAGAGCGCAGAGCTGATAACTCTGAGGTCGCTGGTTCGATTCCAGCTAGCCCCACCGCACATGGTCCGACGGCACGTCGAGCGTAAGGGGCAGCCCCGATGTTCAAGAAGCTGTTGATCCTGGTCGGTGTCGTCGGCGTGGCCGCGGTGGTAGCCAAGAAGGTCAAGGAAGCCAACGACGAGCGCGCTCTCTGGCACGAGGCGACCACCTCGCCGGACCTGCGCTGACGACGTTCGTCGCCGACCTGCGGCGGTAGCGCCGCGAAGGGGCCCTAGCTCAACTGGCAGAGCACTGCCTTTGCAAGGCAGGGGTTAGGGGTTCGAGTCCCCTGGGCTCCACCTAGTACCGCACGTGCTCCGGGCACCCTCCTGCACCGGGCTGCGGGATTCGAATGGCGCGCATTCTGTGGAAGTGGCTTCCGCAGCGCGCGATATCGGCTGCGATGGGAGGGTGGCTAGCGGCCGGCGGCGTCTGGATCGGGGATTTGGGCCCGAGTTGCTGCGTGGCCCGGAGAGCAGCCAGCAGGCCACGTACGTGGAGCTGTTCTTCGACCTGGTGATGGTGTTCGCGCTCAACCGGTTGGTGGTCCACGTGGCGTCGGGCCTCGAGGATCCGGGTCTGGAAGGTTCCGACATCGCCAGGCGATGGACCGCGATAGGGCAGATGCTGCTGCTGTTCGCGCCGCTCATCTGGACTTGGATGATCACCGCCTACGTCACCGCGCGGTTCGATCCGCGAGTTCCGCAGACACAGTGGGTGGTCCTGGGTACGGCGTTCACGCTGCTGGTCATGGGCGCGAGCGTGCCGTACGCCTTCAAAGGTGCCGGCCTTGCCTTCGCGCTGGCGTTCGCCGTCAGTCACGTCGGGCGCGTGCTGGTCACCGGCTGTTTCGTCCGTGGACATCCGCTCGCTCGGATGCTCCTCCGGCCGCTGCTCTGGTCCGTTCCGGTGGCACTGCTGTGGACCGTCGGAGCGTTGAACTCCGGGTCGGCGCGGGTAACGTTTTGGATCTTGGCCGTGGTGGTCGACTATTGCGCTACACGGTTGGGCTGGCCGTTACCCCGCCTGGGGCGTGGGAAGGAGTCGGCGTGGGCGCTGTCGCCCCACCACCTCGCTGACCGCTTTCAGCAGTTGATCCTGATCGCCCTCGGCGAGACGATCCTCGCGGCGGGCATCAGCTACGCCAGCGGGCCGCGCCCACCGGGCGGCTACGAGAGCATCGGGCTGGTTGTGGCATTCGTCCTCGCGGTGCTGCTGTGGCGGATCTACTTCCAACGGGCGGGGCAGGTACTGGGGGAGGCCGTCGCCAGTGCCCGCGACCCGGCCGCTCTGGGCCGCTTCATCGGCTCCGCCCACGTGGTGATGATCCTCGGAATCGTGTTCGTCGCGGTCGGGCACGAACTGATTCAGCTGCACCCGACGGGACGCACCTATCCCGCCTGGCTTGTCATGATCATCGGTGGTCCTGTCTGCTACCTGCTCGGTAGGGCGGCTCTTGAACGGGCGGTCTTCGACCGCGTCTCTCCGCGCCGTTGGGTGGGAATCGCAGTGCTCCTCGCCACCGGGGTGCCGCTACTGGCCGTCCCGTCATTGGTTGCCGGAATCACCGCCGCAGTCGTCCTGCTGGGTGTCGCTCTTCTCGACACCTGCGGTCTGCTGGCCGTCCGCCCGAGGTGCCGCACCCTGCCGACACGAGGACGAACATGTTCTGGTGGGTTCGACGCGGTCAAAGCTAGTTGACCCCCCGGGGCTGCCCGGTCCTCGCCGGTAGGCACAGTGCGACGGTCGAACGATCGACGTCCCCGGGGTGACACACGGCAGGTGGTCGTCGGCAAGCTAGCGTCGAGGGTGTGAGTATCGGATCTCCCCGTGTCCTGCCTGCCGACGGTGACCTCGGCGAGGCGGCTGCCGTGCTGCGTACGGGTGGGTTGGTGGCCTTTCCGACGGAGACCGTCTACGGGCTTGGCGCGAACGCGTTGGACGCGCGGGCGGCGGCCCGGATCTTCGAGGCGAAGCAGCGGCCGAGCTTCGATCCGCTGATCACCCATCTTGCCGACGCGGCGGATCTGGAACCGCTTGTGGGCGCGGTGTCGCCGGCCGTGGCGGCGTTGGCGGCCCGGTTCTGGCCGGGGCCGCTGACCCTTATCGTGGACCGCCCGGACGAGATCCCGCCGATCGTCACTTCCGGGCTCGACAGCATGGCGGTGCGGGTGCCGGACCACGAGCACGCTCGCCGGTTGATCGCCGCTGCCGGGGTCCCGGTGGCGGCGCCGAGCGCGAACCGGTTCGGCCAGCTCAGTCCCACCCGTGCGGAGCACGTGGTGCGCGGGCTGGGTGCGGCCGTGGACGTGGTGCTCGACGGTGGGCCGAGCCGGTGCGGGATCGAGTCGACGATCGTGGACGCCCGGGGCGACCATCCGGTGGTGTTGCGGCTCGGTGCGTTGCCGGTCGAGGAGTTGGAGAAGGTCACCGGGCCGGTGACGGTGCGGCCGGGCAGCTCAGGGCAGCCGGTCGCGCCGGGCACGTTGGCCGCACACTACGCGCCGCGTACGCCGTTGCGGCTGGTGTCCGGCGCGGAGCCGGCGGGTGCGGGTCGTGGGTATCTGGCGTTCCGGGACCGGCCGGCGGGTGACTGGGCGGCGGTGGAGGTGCTCTCCGTCTCCGGTGATCTGACCGAGGCGGCGGCCCGCCTCTTCGACGCGCTGCATCGACTGGACGCCGTCGGGGTGGCCGAGATAGTCGCGGAGCCGGTACCTGACACCGGTCTGGGGCGGGCCGTCAACGACCGGCTGCGCCGCGCCGCCGCCACCTGGGATCACACCACCTGACGCCGGACGGGCCGCTGCGGCAGCAACGGCTACGCACGGTGTGCAGGGTCGCGTGGTCGGGCTGAGCCTGGGCCGGCCGAGCCGGCGCCGGCCGGCTCGTCGTCAGCCCCCTGTCCAGCGCCGGCCTGTCCACGGCTGGCCTGCTCACCGTCGGTGTGTTCGCCTTCGACCGGTTCGCCTTCGACCGGTTCGTCGTCGGTCTGTGGGAAGCGTGCGACGAGTTGGGTGAGGGCGCCGTTGGCGAGGGTGGCGCCGAGTGCGGATCCGGTGGCGATGGTCCAGCCGACCGGTCCCAGCGGGGTGCAGCCGAAGAACTGACTCAGCCCGGGGGTCTGCACGACCACGGCGAGTACGCCGAAGGACGCGGCGGTGGCGGCGAGCACGGTCGGGCTGGTGCCACCGGCCAGCACGGTCTGGCCGAGTTGCGTACCGACCAGGGAGACCAGGGCGACGGTGCCGGCGCGTCGCCGGGTGCCGGTGTAGCGGGCCAGCACCCAGCCGGTGGTCGCACCGAGGGTGGTGGCGGCGGCGCGCAGGCCGATCTCGCGGGTCATGGTCTGGCCGAGTGAGCTGTCCGGGCCCTCGCGGAGCAGCCCGTCGGCGTGGTCACCGCCGGGTGGCCGTACGGCGATGGCCAGCGCGGGTGCCATGTCGGTGAGCAGGTTGACAAGCAGCAGTTGGCGTCCGTTGAGCGCGGCCCGGCCGGTGGCGGCGGCGGTCAGCACGCTGAACGCGATCTCGCCGAGGTTGCCGCCGACGAGGATGCTCAGCGCGTGGCGGACCGAGGACCACATCGCCCGACCTTCGACGAGGGTGGCGATTATGGTTTCCAGCCGGTCGTCGGTGACCACCAGGTCGGCTGCGGCGCGGGCCGCCGGGGTGCCCCGTTGGCCGAGGGCGATGCCGACGTCGGCCAGCCGGATGGCGGGGGCGTCGTTGGCGCCGTCGCCGGTCATCGCGACGGTACGCCCGCATTTCTGGAGTGCCTGAATGATGCGAACCTTGTGGGCGGGCGTGCAGCGGGCCACCACGTCGGTGCCGGCCAGTCGTTCGGCGAGGGCGTTGTCGTCGAGTTTGTCGAGTTCGGTGGCGGTGACCACCCGCTGGGCGTCTCCGTCGCTGATGGTGGCGGCGATCGCCTCGGCGGTTGCCGGGTGATCCCCCGTGATCATGATGGTGTGCACACCGGCCTGGCGGATCCGACGGACGGCGGGCGCGGCGCTGGCGCGTACCCCGTCGGCGATGGCCAGGAAGCCGGTGAAGACCAGGCCGCGTACGCCGTCGTCGGTGATGTCCGGGTCGGCGACCGTGCACTCGGCGACGGCGAGGATCCGGTGCCCCGCGCCGGCCCGCTCGCCGAGCAGCCGGTGCAGTTCGGCCCGGCCCGCGTCGTCGAGCGGCTCGTCCCGGCCGCCGATGCGTTGGGCGGCGCATCGGGGCAGCACCGCCTCTGGCGCGCCCTTCACGCTGAGCAGCAACCCACCGCCGGTCTCGCCGACGCTTGCGTGGTACCCGCGCGACGGTTCGAACGGCAGACCACCGGCGGCCCGCCAACCGGGCGCCCCGTCGTCTTCGGCGACACCGGCGGCGCGGGCTCCCCGCAGTACCGCCCGGTCGGTCTGCATGGAGAGTTCCTCGGGGTCGTCGGCGGCGGGGGTGGCCCGCAACGCCGCCGCCAGGGTGCGTCGCAACCGGTCGTCGAGCTGTTCGAGCGGGGCGTACGAGTCGGCGTCACCCACTCCGGCCAGCATCAGGTGCCCCTCGGTGAGGGTGCCGGTCTTGTCGAAGCAGAGCACGTCGACCCGGCCCAGTGCCTCGATGGTGCGCGGGTTGCGGACCAGCGCGCCATGCTCGGCGAGCCGTCGGGCGGCGGCCAACTGGGCGGCGCTGACCAGGAACGGCAGCCCCTCGGGCACCGAGGCGACGGCCAGGTTCGCGGCGGTCGCGGCGGTCTGGGCCAGCGGTACGCCCCGCAGCAGCCCGGCGCCGGCCACCGCGATCGCCGACCCGGCGGCCACCGGGATCGCGGCGCGGGTCAGTTTGCCCAGACGGGCCTCGACTCCGCTGACCGGTGGTGCCTGCCCGGCCAGGGCGAGACTGCGTCCGGCCTCGGTGTCGGTGCCGGTGGCCACGACCACGGCGTCGCCCCGGCCGGCGGCGATGCTGGTTCCCTCGTAGACCATGGAGGAGCGTTCGGCCACGGCGGCGGCGACCACCGGCTGGTCGGTCTTGGTGACCGGCAGCGACTCGCCGGTCAGGGAGGATTCGTCGGCCTCCAACCCGACGGAGGTCAGCACCCGGCAGTCGGCGGGTACGGCGTCGCCGGATTCGAGCACGATCACGTCGCCGGGCACGAGGTCGTCGGCGGGTACCACCCGTTCGACGCCGTCGCGGCGGACCCGGGCGGTCACCGCCGAGCGGGACAGCAACTGGGCGAGCGACTTCTCGGTGTTGCGCTGGTGTACCGCTCCTACCAGCGCGGACGCTCCGACGACCCCGCCGACCAGGGCGGCGTCGACTAGCGAACCGAAGCTTGCGGAAAGCACCGCCCCGGCGGCGAGCACCGGGGTGAGCGGGTTGGCGAGTTCGTCGACGAAGGCGCGGAGCAGCCCACCGGGGCCGGCTGCCTCACCTGGCCGGTTGGCCTGGCGTCGCTGGGCCTCGGTCTCGGTCAGTCCGTCGCGGTCCGTGCCGAGCTGGTCGAAGACCGTGGGCACCGGCATCAGATGCCAGGCGGTGATCGCTGGCGCGGGTGCGGCGTTCCCCTCGGTCAGCCGACCGGCCCGCCAGACGCCGTGGGCGAAGGCCAGCGCCGCCGCACCGTTCACCGAGGCGAGCGTACGGCCGGGCAGCCGGGCCGGGTCGGCGGTGAAGGCACCGAGTGCGCCGAGGCCGGTGCCGGCCAGTCCGATGCGTAGGTTCTGCGCGGTCATCCGCCGAGCCACCCCGGCCGCTTCGATGATCAGGGCGACGACCCGCAGGTCGGTTCCGACCAGCAGGTGTGCCCCCCACGGTGGGGAATCGTCCGGGTCGGCGAGGCCCAGTCCGCAGTCCGCCGCGGCGAGCGCGGACCGGTCGCCGGAGACCAGCATCACCACAGCGCCTTCCCGTTGCAGGGTGCGTACCGACTCGGTGAGGTGGTCGCCGCCGGGTACCAGTGCGTCGGCGGGGGCGTGCCGGTCCGGGTCGCCGCCGGCCACGACGAGTCGCAGGCCGGCCTGCCGGGCGACGGCCGGCAGGGCTTCGACGCCGGGTGCCGGCTCCGGTTCGACCCGCAGCACGGCCGTGAGCGCGTCCGCCTGGGCCAGACCGAGCAGGGTGCCGCCGCGTTCGCGGAGCCGCCGGCTGTCGTCGGTGTCGCCGGGGTCCCGCACGTCGAGGCGGTCAAGTGGGCCGAGCCGCCAACCGTCGAGGTGGCGTACGTCGTCAGGTGCGGTCGGTTCGAAGAGGGTGAACGCCTGGGCGGCCACCCGGGCCGTGTCGACGCCCGGCAGCGGGGCCAGGTCGGACAGGACACCCCGGTCGGAGCCGAGGATCCGGGCGTCGAGCACCAGCGTGTCGATGCGGTCGAGTTCGCGGAGCACGCTGCGGTCCATCGCGATGACGCCGCGGCGGGCCAGGATCCGGCCGAGTTGGGCCGCGTACCCCTCGCGTCCGCTGCCCGGCGCCTTGGGCAGCGCGGACAGGCCGAGGGCGGCGGCCCGTTTCGGGCCGACCACGGGCGTCGCCGCGGCGAAGGCGGCAGCGCCGCCGGCGAGCATCCGGTCGATGTACCGCTCGACGGAGCCGTCAGGTTTCGGGCAGGGCCGGTCGTTGGCGGGGGTACGGGCGACGGCGCGATCCGGTTCGCCGGTGAGCCGGGGTTCGGCCTTCTCCCAGGCTCGTAGCTGGGCCAGCCCTTCTCCCCACTGCACGATCCGCTGTGCGCCGTCGAGCACTATCCCCGTCCAGCCGCCGGTGAGGCCCTGCACCACCGCCTCGGCGAGTGGGAAGAGAAGCTCGGCGCGGGGGTCGCGGCGCAGTCCCAGACCGGCGAGGGCGTGCAGTTTCGGGTGCAGGTCGATGGCGCTGAGCAGTCCGGAGACCTCACCGGGGACCGGCGTGACGGGCAGGATCCGGGTGGCCGCGGAGATGGTCAGGCCGAGCGCGTCGGAGGCGAGCGCGCCGAGGGTACGTGGGGTGCGCGGTCCTTCCTCGGGTGGGTGCGGCGGCGGGATCTCCGGATCGGGTTCGTGTGGGCAGGTGCGTTCGACCCGGGCGATGGTGGCGACCAGTTCGCGGACCTTGGGGCCCGGTGTGTCGACGGCGACCACCACCCGGCCGGAGGGGGCGTTGACCCGAGCCCAGTTGACTCCCGGCATTCTTTCCAGCGCCGTCTCGACCTGGCGGGCGAGGGTGTCGCCGCCGTCCTGGCAGACGCCGTGGACCTCGATGTGGTGCCGGCCGGGGCGGGACCACACCCGCCGGCTGGTCAGCCCGGCCGCTCGGGCGAGCCGGGTCGCGGCGGCACCGACGCTGCGGGAGGCGGCTTCCACCACCGGAGGTACTCCGACGGCGTCAAACCGCATGTTGCCTCCCTACCGTTCGTGCCCGGCGGCCTGGCTTCCCGGCCGGACGTCCCTTATGCCCCCGGAGCTGGGGAAAGTTTCCCGCTCGGGTGGGCATGGACGGTGACGGTGGAGGAATTCGGGGTGGGCGACATCGGTACGGGGGGAGGCGAGATGAGTGCGCTGACACGACAGCTCAGTGGGACCCGGGAGTCGTTGCAGATGTTCACCCGCCGGGTGAATGTGCCGTGGCTGGGGGAGGTGGCGGTGCCGCCGCCGGACAAGCTCACGTACTACGCCGGTATCGGGGTGCTGACCGTGCTCCAGGTGATCGAGTGGCCGCTGGCGCTGGTGATCACGGCCGGGCATCTGCTGGCCGACCAGCACCTGTCCGGCCTGGCCAAGGGGCTGGGTGAGGCGTTGGAGTCCGCCTGAGGTAAGCCGCGTCACCCTTGACTTGAAGATGGGTTGAGGTCCGAGGCTTGCCCCATGCTGATCGCCCCGTCTCCGGTACGCGCCGAGTCGCTGTTCGCCCCTCGGCTGCGGGCGATGACTGTGGGCAGCGTGGCGCTTGTCTCGTTGCTGGCGTTCGAGGCGTTGGCGGTCGGCACCGCCATGCCCACCGTCGCCCGTGCGCTTGACGGCCTGGCGTTGTACGGGATCGCGTTCGGTGGCCCCTTCGCGGCCGGCGTGGTGGCGATGGTGCTCTCCGGCATCTGGTGTGACGCCCGGGGGCCGCGGGCGTCGATGTGGTCCGGTCTCGCCGGGTTCGTCGCCGGGTTGTTGCTGGCCGGGGCCGCCACCACCATGGCAACGCTTGTGGTGGGTCGGATCGTGCAGGGCTTCGGCTCGGGTCTGCTGTCGGTGGCGCTGTACGTGATCGTCGGGCAGGCGTACCCGGAGCGGCTGCACCGTCGGATCTTCGCCGCGTTCGCTGCGGCCTGGGTGGTGCCGTCGCTTGTCGGGCCGGTGGTGGCGGGGTTGGTCGTGGAGCACGTCGGTTGGCGGTGGGTGTTCCTGGCGGTGCCGGCGGTGGCGGTGCCGGCGGGGCTGCTGATCCATCCGGGGTTGCGGTCGATAGGGGCGGTCGGTGCCAGCCGCTGGTCGGTCGGGGCGTTGGCACGGATCGGTTGGGCCGGTGGGGCGGGGGTGAGCGCCGCACTGCTGCACATCGGGGGTCAGCAGCGCGGAGTCGCCGCCGTGACGCTTGTCGGGCTGGCCCTGGTCGGCCTGCTGATCTGCGTTCCGCGACTGCTGCCGGCGGGGTTTCTGCGGGCTGCGCGCGGCCTGCCGACAGTGGTCGGGCTGCGCGGGTTGGCTTCGGCCGCGTTCGTGGGTGCCGAGGTGGTGATCCCGTTGATGCTGTCGCGTGAGCGGGGGTTCACGCCCACGGCGGCGGGGCTGGTGCTGACCACCGGGGCGCTCTCCTGGTCGCTCGGCTCCTGGGTGCAGGGGCGGATCAGTTCGCCCCGGTCCCGGGGCACGTTGCCGAGGGCGGGCCTCAGCTGCATCACCGTCGGTACCGCTGTGGTGGGGGTTTGGGTGTTCCCGGCAGTGCCGGTATGGGTGGGCGTGGTCGGCTGGGCGGTCGCCGGGCTCGGCATGGGCCTGCTCTATCCGTCGCTGTCGGCGCTCACCCTGGAGTTGTCGGCCGCCGGCGAGCAGGGGCGTAACAGCTCGTCCCTGCAACTGTGCGACTCGTTGGCGGCGGCGACGGTGCTGGCGCTCACCGGGGCGGTACTCGCCGCCGGGGTGGCACCGGGGCGTTTCGACTACGGGGTCACCCTCGCCGTCGCGGCCGGCCTGGCGCTGGTCGGGGCCCTGCTCGCCGGTCGGGTCGTACCCACGTCAGGTACCGCTTCGGCCTGACCGGGCCCGGGTGCCGCCGAGCAGCGCCGGGTGGCGGATGGATCGCCGAAGCGGCAGTGCGCGGTCGGGGCAGCCGGCAGGATGAGCTGGCGATGACCTTCCTGACGCTGCTGCCGCTGGCCGTGGTGATGGTCGCCGGCACCCAACTGGTGGCGGCGGTCTTCTTCGCCTCGTCCGACCGGCCACGGGCCGCCTCGCTCGGCTATCTGGCCGGCGCGGCGCTCGTCGTCCTCGGTGGTACGACAGTTGCCTGGCTGGCGGTCCACCTATTCAAGATCAATTTCTCCGGCGCGGGGCGAGGCACCGTCGAACGGTGGCTCGACTGGTTCGTCCTGGCGTTGCTGACGGTACTGGCGGTGGTGGTGTTCCTGCGCCGGCACTCGGGACCGCCACGGTGGATGGGCCAGCTCCAGCACGCCAGCCCCGGGTACGCGCTGAAGGTGGGCCTGCTGCTGTTCCTGGGGATGCCCTCCGACGATTTGACCATGGCCACCGTCGGGGCCAGCGCCGCCCGACACGACCTGCCGTGGTGGCATCTGCTGCCCTTCGTGCTGCTCACCCTGCTCCTGCTCGCCCTTCCCCTGCTGGCGTTGCTGCTGCTCGGTCGTCGGGCGGCAGTGGTGCTGCCGCGCATCCGGGACTGGGCGGACAACCACTCCTGGCTGGTCAGTGAGGCGGTCATCGCGCTCTTCGTGGTGATCACGGTGCTCGACCTGGCGAAGTGAATCCGCTCACAGCCGGTCACGCCGTAGCCGGCTCGTTCCGTCGAGCGGACAGGCGACGAGGGAGGTTGACATGCGCGTACTTGTCACCGGCGCGGGTGGCACGCTGGGCCGGGAGGTGCTGCCCCGGCTGGTCGACGCGGGGTTCGAGGTGCGGGCCACCAGCCGCCGGCCGCGTACCGGATCGGGGGTCCGGTGGGTGGTGGCGGACCTGGCCACCGGCGAGGGGCTCGCCTCGGCGGTGACCGACGTGGACGCGGTGCTGCACCTGGCGTCCTCGCCGACCCGGCGGACCCACCAGATCGACGTGCTCGGCACCCGCCGCCTGGTCGCCGCCGCCGCAGCCGCCGGAGTGACGCACCTGGTGTACGTCTCGATCGTCGGCGTGGACCGGGTGCCCTACTCCTACTACCGGCACAAGCTCGCCGCCGAGCAGGTCATCGCCAACGGCGACGTGCCGTGGACGGTGTTGCGGGCCACCCAGTTCTTCCCGTTCATCGACGAGCTGCTGCGCCTGTCCAGCAAGCTCGGCCCGGTCGTCGGTGACCGGGCCGTGCTGGCCCAGCCGGTCGACGCCGGCGAGGTGGCGGACAAGCTGATCGAGCTGCTCCAGGCCGGAGCACGCGACGGCATCGTCGAGTACGGCGGCCCCGAGGTGCAGCGCTTCGACGCGGCGGTGCGGGCCTGGCGGCAGGCGCGCGGATCCCGCCGTCCACTGCTGCCGATCCGGTTCCCCGGTCGACTCGGCCGGGAGCTGCGGTCCGGTGGCCTGGTCACCGAAGCCCGACCGGCGGGCCGGCGGACCTGGGCCGACTACCTGTCCGACACGTACGGGCGAACGCCGGTTCGATGACACCTGTTCGGGTTCACGTTCGCCCTACCGTCGAGCCATGCTCACGTTCGTCATCACAAGTCTGCTGTACGTCTGCGGGTTCGTCTTCCTGTACGGGGTGATCCGGCTCGCGGTGCGGCACGCCCTGGAAGACATCGAGGTGCGCCGCGTCCAGGCGGCCCGGGCGGAGGAGATGGCCGCCTCCCGGGACCGGGCGATGCTGGAACGGCACGGCTTCCTGACCAACGGCGGCTGACCGACACCCGCATCGGGCGGTCCCGACGGTCCCTGCCCGCGTCGCCGACTCAGGATGCGACGATCACAGGCGTGATGGGAACGCTGAAGACCGAGCCCGCTCGCACCCGTACCGACCTGCTGGCTCCGCCGGTCGCCGCCGCGCTCGCCCAGTGGCCGGCCGACTCTCCGGTGGACGTCGACGCGGTGCTCGTCGCGCCGATCGACGCCGACCTCGCCGACACCGCGGCGTTCTGTGCGGCGTACGACGTCGGCCTGGACGAGTCGGCAAACTGCGTGGTCGTGGCCGGAAAGCGCGAGGGGGTGACCCGCTACGCGGCCTGCCTGGTGCTGGCCACCACCCGGGCCGACGTGAACGGGGTGGCCCGGCGGGCGCTCGACGTACGCAAGGCGAGCTTCGCGCCGATGGCCGACGCGGTCGAGTTGACGGGTATGGAGTACGGCGGGATCACGCCGATCGGGCTGCCGTTGCAGTGGCCGATCCTTGTCGACGCGCGGGTGGTGGCCATGCCCTACGTGGTGATCGGATCGGGCGTACGGCACAGCAAGATTGCCCTGCCGGGCGCGGCGCTGGCCGCGCTGCCCGGCGCGCGGGTGGTGGAAGACCTGGCCAGGCCGGTCTGAACGTCGGCAGGTGTCGATGTCGTTGCACGTGAAACATCAACGGCGTCGATGGCCGGACGTCAGTGTGCGGCGGCCTCCCGCTGCTCGACCTCGGCGAGGGCGGCCAGCAGGGTGGCCGGTTCCTGCGCCCCGGTGACCGCGTACCTGCCGGCGAGTACGAAGGTGGGCACGCTTGTCACCCCGAGCTGTCGGGCGGCGGCCAGTTCGGCCCTCAACTCGGTCACCCCTTCGTCGGAGTCGAGGAAGCGGCGGGCCTCGTCGCCGTCCAGCCCGACGGTGGCGGCGACCCCGGCCAGCGCCTCCCGGGAGCCGATGTCGACGCCGTCGGTGAAGTGGGCCCGGTGCAGCGCCTCGACCATCTCCCCGTCGCGGTCCTGGCGGCCGGCCCAGTTGGTCAGCCGGTGCGCGTCGAAGGTGTTGGCGGCGATCGCCCGGTCGTAGCGCAGGTCCAGACCGACGCTCGCGCCGACCTCGACGACCCGGGCGACCATCTGCCGGGCCTGCTCCTGGCCGCCGAACT
The DNA here is from genome assembly GCF_002754655.1 of Verrucosispora sp. CNZ293. Taxonomy (NCBI): domain Bacteria; kingdom Bacillati; phylum Actinomycetota; class Actinomycetes; order Micromonosporales; family Micromonosporaceae; genus Micromonospora; species Verrucosispora sp. CNZ293. Next base: position 4,743,445 of record NZ_PEFR01000001.1, on the reverse strand, counting down.
TCTCGGCGAGCACGTCGAGCGTCGGGCGCGGCGACGGAACCGGTGACGGGTCCAACTGGAAGGGCCGGTGCCGGACGGTCACCTTGCCGTCGTACGACGCGAGCGCCTCGGTGAATCGGCGGCGGCCGATCCAGCACCAGGGGCAGACCACGTCGGCGTAGATGTCGATCTCCATGACCGGGGACAACCCGCTGGCCGGCAGGTCTGTTCCCGACTGCCGCCCAGGTCACTGCCCGGGTCAGGCGGTCTGCTCGCGGACCTGCCGCTTGAGCCGGGCGAGGATGGCGGTGCCGCCACGCACCCGCAGCGGACTGATCGCCTGGGCCAGGCCCATCCGCTGGTACAGGTCGTCCGGGACGGCGAGCACCTGCTCCGGGGTGGCGCCGGCCAACCCCTCGGCGAGGATGCCGGCGAACGCCCGGGTGGTGGGTGCCTCGGGCGGGCAGTCGAACAGCGTGGCGACGGTGCCCTCGGGCGTCACCTCGGCACGCAGGAAGAACGGGGTCTGGCACTCCACGACCTGTTCCATGCCCTCGTGTCCGGGGTGCCCGGCGGGCAGCGGCGGCACCGCGTCGGAGTACTCCAGCAGCATCTCCAGCACCAGATCACGGGGAGCCCCGGCGAACTCGTCGACGATCTCGGCCAGCTTGCTCGGCATCTCGGGCATTCGGCCAGGCTACCGCCGTCGCCGCGCGGCCGGATGACGTGTCGGCCGGTGCCCGGACCGGAGGCGTCCGGCCGGTGACGCTGCCTCACACCGTGGGTGACTGCTCGCTGATCTCGCTGAGCGCCGACGTGGGGTCGAGCTGCATGGCGAGGTCGCCGAGGGAGACGATCCCGACCAGCTTCCGCTCGTTGTCGCAGACGAGTACGCGCCGGATGCCACGCTCACGCATCAGCGACGCGGCCTCACCAGCCGTGCAGAACTGCTCGATCATCACGACCTCGCGGGTGACAATCGAACCGATGGTGGTGGTGTTGGCGTTGGCGCTCTCCGCCACCGCGCGTACCACGATGTCGCGGTCGGTCAGGATGCCGGCCAGGTTCGCGCCGTCGGTGACGACGACGTCGCCGATGTCGGCCTCCTTCATCACCTTGGCCGCCTCGTCGAGGGTGGTCTCCGCAGGCAGGTAGATCACCTGCCTGGTCATCACGTCAGCGACCCGGTAACCGGTCATGAGAGCCCCTCCAGAGAACATCGAGCCGATCAGACTGCGGTACCCCGTCACCTGACGGCTACACCACGTTCCGCCCTACCCGCTCGACAGTTTCTCCACCAGGTCCGCCACCGGCAGCTCGGTGCGCTCCCCGGTCGCCCGGTCACGCAGCTCGACGTACCCGTCGGTCAGGCGGCGTCCGACCACGACGGTGCGCGGGATGCCGATCAGCTCGGCGTCGGTGAACTTCACCCCGGCGGAGACGGTGGTCCGGTCGTCGACGAGCACCCGCAGGCCCGCGTCGGCGAGCCGGGCGCCGAGGTCGAGTGCCGCGTCGAGCTGCGGGCCCTTACCGGCGGCCACCAGGTGTACGTCACACGGTGCGACAGACGCCGGCCACACCAGTCCCCGCTCGTCGTGGTGCTGCTCGGCGATCGCCGCCACCGCCCGGGACACCCCGATCCCGTAACAGCCCATGGTTGGCCGGACCGGCTTGCCCTGCGGACCGAGAACGTCCACGGCGAAGGCGTCGGTGTAACGGCGACCGAGCTGGAAGATGTGCCCGATCTCGATGCCCCGGCGCATCGTCAACCGGCCGGCGGCACAGGCCGGACAGGGATCACCGGGACGCACCTCGGCGGCCTCGACAGTGCCGTCCGGGGTGAAGTCCCGGCCACACACCACGTTCGTGGCGTGCCGGCCAGCCTCGTTCGCGCCGGTCAGCCAGGCGGTACCCGGCACGACGCGGGGGTCGACCAGGTAGCGGACGCCGAGCTTGTCGAAGACCTGCGGCCCCAGGTAGCCCCGGACCAGCTCGGGATGCTCGTCCCAGGCGTCGAAGACGTCCACGGTGGCCGGTGCCAGCGCGGCGGCCAGCCGCTTCAGGTCGACCTCCCGGTCGCCGGGCACCCCGACCACAAGCAGTTCGGGCCCTTCGCCGCCCGGCCGGCGTACCGTCAGCACGACGTTCTTGAGCGTGTCGGCCGCCGACCAGTCGTCCCGGCCGGCCAGCCGGCGGTCGTTGGCCAGCGTGACCAGGCTGGCGATCGTCGGCGTCTCGGGGGTGTCGTGCACCTCGGCGACCGGCTGCGCCTGCGGGTCGCCGGCCGCCGGGGCGGGCGTGGTCACCGCCTCGGTGTTGGCCGCGTAGTCGCAGTCGGTGCAGCCGACGTAGGTGTCCTCGCCGACCGGCGTGGTGGCCAGGAACTCCTCCGACGCGGAGCCGCCCATCGCGCCCGACATCGCGTGCACCACCGTGTAGTCCAGGCCGAGACGATCGAAGATCTCCTGGTACGCCGCGCGGTGCCGGGCGTACGCGGCCCGCAGACCCTCGTCGTCCAGGTCGAAGGAGTACGCGTCCTTCATCAGGAACTCGCGCCCCCGGAGCAGACCGGCGCGCGGGCGGGCCTCGTCGCGGAACTTGGTCTGGATCTGGAACAGCGTCACCGGGAAGTCCCGGTACGAGGTGAACAGATCCTTGACCAGCAGCGCGGCCAACTCCTCGTGGGTCGGTGCCAGCAGGTGCTCGGCACCGCGCCGGTCGGCCAGGGTGAAGATGTCGTCGCCGTACTCCGTCCACCGCCCGCTGGTGCGGTACGGCTCGGCGGGCAGCAGCGCCGGAAAGTGCACCTCCTGGTCCCCGATCGCGGTCATCCCGGCCCGCACGATCTCGGTGACCCGGTCCAGCACCAGCCTGCCCAGCGGCAGCCAGGTGTAGCCGCCCGGCGCAGCCCGCCGGATGTACCCGGCCCGCAGCAACAGCCGATGACTCGGCACCTCCGCGTCCGCCGGATCCTCCCGCAGGGTCCGGATCAACGACGTCGACATCCGCAGCATCACCCCCGCACCCTAAAACCCCACCCCCCACCCCAACGACCCCTTTCCAACCCCACCCATGGCGGGTTGATCAAGAAGTTTCGGTCGGGGAACGGCCGATCCACGACCAAAACTTCTTGATCAACGCGGGAAGGTGGGGCCTGGCGTGGGGGCGGGACGGGGTGGTGGGGGTTACGGGTGGGGGGTGGTGAGGCCGGCGCGGTGGGCTATGACGGCGAGGGCGGTGCGGTCGCGGGCGTCCAGTTTGGTGAGGAGGCGGCTGACGTACGTGCGGGCGGTGGCCGGGCTGATGAAGAGCGCTCGGCCGATCTCGTCGTTCGTCTCGCCCAGTCCGACCCGGGTCAGCACGGCACGTTCCCGGTCGGTGAGCACCGAGAGCCGGGGATCGGGCGGCGGCTGCTTCGGCGCGGCGGCGAGCCGTTCCATGACCCGGCGGGCGACGGTGGGCGAGAGCAGGTTTCCGCCGGCTGCGGCCGTGTGCACAGCCCGCCGCAGGTCCTCGGAGGGGGTGTCCTTGAGCAGGTAGCCGGCGGCGCCGAGGCTGACCGCCTCGATGATGTCCGCGTCGTCGTCGAAGGTGGTGAGGATCAGCACCCGGGTGGCCACCAGGGCGTCGTCGGCGCGGATCGCCGCGGTGGCGGCCAGGCCGTCCATCACCGGCATCCGGATGTCCATGAGTACGACGTCCGGCCGCAACTGGCGGGCCAGGCGTAGACCGGAGCGGCCGTCGGCGGCCTCACCGACCACTGTGAGCTGCGGGTCGGCCGCCAGCAGGGTGCGTATCCCGGCTCGGACGAGATCCTGGTCGTCGACCACCAGCACGCTTGTCATGCCGGCTCCTCCAGGGGTAGTACCGCGCGTACCACGAAACCTGTCCGCCGGTGCCCGGCGGTGAGGGTGCCACCGAGGCTCTCGGCCCGTTCCCGCATGCCGGCGATGCCGTGCCCGGACCGGGCCACCGGTGACGGCTCGACCACGTCGTTCGCGGCATCGCGGTAGGCCGGCGGCGCGGCCAGCTCTGCGCTGCGTGTCGGCTCTGGCCTGCGTGTGGGTTGTGCGCTGTGTGTCGGCTCTGGGTCGGGGGTCGGCTCTGGGCCGGGGGTCGGGTCGGAGCCGGTGTCGGTGACGGTGACGGTGAGCTGACCGGCGTGCTGCTCGGCGCGGATCTCGACGCGGCTGCCGGCGGAGTGGCGGACCACGTTCGTGACCGCCTCCTGCACGATCCGGAACGCCGCCGCCTCCACAGGTGCCGGCAGGGGCGCGTCGACGGCCACCCGCACGTCGACGTCGAATCCGGCGGCGGAGGCGGCCCGGGTGACCGCGTCGAGGTTGGCCAGCGAGACGACGGTGCGTGGCGGGTCGCCCGGTGACCGCAGCAGGGCCACGGTCCGCCGTAGGTCGTCCATGCTGCGGTGGGCGGTGGACCGGATCAGCTCCAGCGCCGATCGGGCGGCGATCTCGTCACGGCCCAGCGCCTCCCGGGCGACGTCGGCGTGCAGTGCGATCACCGAGGTGGTGTGGCCGAGGGAGTCGTGCAGGTCGCGGGCGATGGCCATCCGCTCGTCCCGCAGGCGGGCCTGCGCCTCCTGCCGGTACCGGGCCTCGGTCAGCTCGGCGATCCGTCGGGCGTCCGCCTGCGCGGCCCGCCGGGACCGCAGGCTGTCGCCGAGGGCGATCGCCGCACCCATCAGCAGGACGTGCCCGGCCAGCTCGTAGCCGACGACGAAGGAGAAATCCTGCCCCTCGGCGAGCCGGAAGACCACCGAGACCACGATCACCAGCACGGCGGCGACGATCGAGGCGGTGATCCGGCCGTGTTCGGCCGCGGAGAACAGGGCGGCGGCCACCGGCACGGCCAGGCCGATGGCCGGATAGCCGGCGGCGTAGTAGGCGAACAGGCCGAGCACGCTGACGGCCAGTACCAGCACCGGGTAGCGCCGTCGGACCAGCATCAACGCGCCCAGACCGACCGCCCACAGGTACGCGACCCGGTCCGGCCCGTGCCGGCCACCCTCGTTCGCCGTGATGACGATCGACACGGTGACCGCGACGCCCACGCCGAGGAGCACGTCGGTGACCCAGGGACGTACCCTCCGCTGCGTCGACTGGCCGGCCACGGTTTTCAGCGTACGGCGAGGTCGGGCCGGCCGGAGTCGTCGGAAGGCGACACCGGCTGTCGCCTGCCGACGTACTTCGAGCGGGCCCGTGAGCGGATGGCGTGGCCGCCGATCGTTCCTAGCGTTGCCGGCATGAACACGTCACCTCGCCCGGCTCTCGGGCTTCCGTTGCTCACCCTGCTCGGGTTGGCACTGCTCGGCCTGCCCCGGGTGGTGCTGCACGACTTGGGTCTGGTGCACGAGCGCACCTTCGTGAACCTGCTGCTGGTGGTCGTACCGCCGATCGTGTGGATCGCCGTGGCGCTGGCGAAGCGGGTGCCCAACCCGTTCTTGACCCTCCTCGTCGTCGGTCTGCTGTACGGCGTCCTGCTGGCCCTGACCCATCAGCTGCTCTGGCACGTGGCCTTCGACGAGCAGCCCACCCTCGGCGGCAACCTGACCGACCTCGCGCCGGGAACGCAGGCCGTCATCGTGCGGATCTTCGCCGCGATCAGCAGCCTCTTCACCGGCGTCATCGTCGGCGTCGTCTCAGGCGTGATCGCCTGGGCCCTCGCCCGCCAGCGTCCCTGAGGAGGATCTTGGTCCGGCAGCGCCCTTCCAGGGGCGTCCCCGCACCAAGATCTGCGGAAGCGGTCTCGGTGACCGTCGCGACGTCCTAGGTTCGGTGACGGACGGGTGGGGGTCGTTGGGTGGGGCTGGGGCTGGGGTGGGGGCGTTGTTCACTGATGTGCGGAAGGTTGAGGTTGGCGTACTCGATGTCGGCTATGTCGACGCCGGTCCGCCGGACGGTCCGGTGGTGGTGCTGCTGCACGGCTGGCCGTACGACATCCACAGCTTCGCCGAGGTCGTGCCGCTGCTGACCAGCGCCGGCCACCGGGTGCTCCTGCCGTACGCGCGCGGCCACGGCAGCACCAGGTTCCGGTCCGCTGACGCGGTGCGCAACGCCGAGCCGGCCGCACTCGCTGTCGACACCGTCGCGTTCCTCGACTCGCTGGAGATCGAGCGGGCGACGTTTGCCGGTTTCGACTGGGGTGCCCGCAGCGCCGGCATCGTCGCCGCGCTCTGGCCCGAGCGGTGCCGGGGTCTGGTCGCGGTGAGCGGCTACCTGATCGACGGCCAGGCGTCGGGCCGGGTGCCGCTGCCCCCGGTGGCCGAGCACGCCTGGTGGTACCAGTACTACTTCGCCACCGAACGCGGTCGCGAGGGCTACGCGCGGAACACCCGCGACTTCGCCAGACTGATCTGGCAGACGGCCTCGCCGAAGTGGGACTTCGACGACGCGACGTTCGACCGCAGCGCGGCGGCGTTAGACAACCCTGATCACGTCGACGTCGTCATCCACAACTACCGGTGGCGGCTGGGCCTCGCCGACGGGGAGCCGCAGTACGCGGACCTGGAGGAGCGGCTGGCCGGCAAGCCGCCGATCAGCGTGCCGACGATCAGCCTGGAAGGGGACGCCAACGGCGCACCCCACCTGCCACCCGAGGTGTACGCCAAGCAGTTCATCGGCCCGTACGAACACCGCACGGTGAGCGGCGGGGTGGGGCACAACCTGCCGCAGGAGGCACCGCAGGCTTTCGCCGACGCGGTGCTCGCCGTCGCCTCCCGCTGACCAGTGGGTCAGCGGTTCAGCGAACCAGCGGGTGGGCGAGTCAGTGGGTCAGTGGGTCAGTGGGTCAGTGGGTCAGTGGGTCAGTGGAGCTTGGTGTGGGCGACGAAGCGACGCCAGGCGGTGGGGGCGAAGGTGAGCACCGGGCCGGTGGCGTCCTTGCTGTCGCGTACGCCGACCACGCCGGGCAGGTTGTCGGCCACCTCGACGCACTCGCCACTGGCGCTGCGGGTGGACTTCCGCCAGGTCGCGCTGGTCAGATCGTGGACCACGACTCCATCACTTCCTTCATCAGCAGCTCCGACTGTCCCTTGGGGAGAGCGACGCTGCGGATTCCCTCCCACCTCGCCAGCAGCGTAGCGATTTCGTCAGCCTTGTCGATGGTCGCGCCACCGACCTGGTTCTCCAGGTGCCCCAGCCACTCGCCCTCGGCGCCACGGGCCAGAGTGAGTGGGCCGGCATGGCCGACGTGCACGCTGACCTCGGCTGAGATGATGTGGATCAGCACGCCACCGCGCTTCACGCAGTCGAGCAGGTGACCGATCTGCTGGGCCATGATGCCCCGGAAGCTTTCGTCGACCGGGCGCAGCGCCGCCTCCTCGATCACCGCGATCAGAATCGGCGGGTCCGGCCGGGTCAGGATCGACTGCCGGTCCATCCGCACCGCCAGCCGTCGCTCCACCTCGTCGTCGCTGAGCAAGTCGTCGGCGCGGATCACCGCACGGGCGTAGTGCTCGGTCTGGAGCAGACCGGGGACCAGTGTCGGGTGGTAGCAGCGCAACTGCTGGGCGACGCGCTCGGCGTCCAGCCAGGGCCGCAGGAAGTGTGGTTGGCCGTGCAGTTCGGCGATGCGCAGCAGGCCCAGCAGCAGGCCGTCGCTGTTGAGCACCTCGTCGGCCCGCTTGAGGAAGAGCCTGTCGAACGGGCGCTGCCCCAGCTCGATCGCGGAGATCTGTGAGCCGGAGAAGTGCACCTGCTTGCCGAAATCCTCCTGGGTCAGGTCGGCGGCCAGCCGCAGCCGACGCAACTGCGCCCGGATCAGTTCGGCGGTCGGCTCGGATTCCACAGTGCCTCCACGATCGGTCGGCTGCTCGGGCGGACTTCCCGGCCGGGGTCAGCCCTGCCACGGCCGGTGTCGATGCCTTCCGACAGTAGTCACCTGGTCACCACACTGTCACCTGGCGGTCCTGCTCCCATCCATCGGGGACGGGGTGGGGCTGCACCGGGGCCGCCCCCGCTCTCCCCCGTGCCGGGGCGGCCCCTTCCCGTTTGCCCCAGGAGGTGGAGATGCCCGACCCGAACCGAATGCCCGTGCCGCGTCGCGGCCCAGCGGCCGAGCGACCCCGGCGGCACCCGCTGGACGGCCCGCAGCATCTGCCGTTACGCCCGCTCTGGTTGTGCCGCGCCTGCGGGCTGTCCTGGCCGTGCGCCGAGGCCCGGCTGCTGCTTCGCGTCGAGTACGACAACCGCTGGCTGGACCTGGCGGTCTACCTGTCCGGGCTCTACTACGAGGCGACCCACGACCTGTTCCGGCTCGACCCGGAGGGCGGCCCCACCCCACGCGAGCTGTTCCAGCGGTTCGTGGCCTGGGGCCCGTACCGTCGCCCGGCTGTCGCCCTGCCGCCCGCCTGCACCGGCCGCTGCCGTACCACCTGACCCGGCCCGGAGTCGGCCCCCGCGCTGCTGGACCAGGGCCGGCGGGTCCGGTGCTTGCCGGATCGAGGTCGGCGGGCACGGTGCCGACCGGTCCTGCGCCGACCGGTCCTGCGCCGACCGGTCCTGCGCCGACCGGTCCTGCGCGGGGCCGGCCGGCGGAAGGATCAGGGAGCGGTGGTGTCGTCGCCGGAGACGAACGCGACCGAGCGGCGACGTCGGGCGAGCAGCAGCATGACGCCCGCCGCGACCATGGCGAGACCGGCTCCGGCGATCAGCCCGGCCTGCGACCCGGTGACCGGCAGGCCACCCCCGCCACCGTTGTCGTCGTCCTTCTTGGCGGCGACCACGACGGCGTACCCGTCCTGGTTGTCGCTGGCGTCGACGTCGGCTGCCGGCACGGCTGCGGCGTTTGCCGGCAGCACGGTGGGCTCCGGGGCGGAGCGGGCGCTGATGCCGTCGGTCAGACCCTCAACCTGGACAGTTCCGCCGGTCAGGGTGACAGGTGCCTTGCTGTCGGCCGGCACCGTCACCAGGTTGTACAACTCGACAGCGGAGTGGACGTCGTCGTTCGGCTCGGTGTCGTCGCCGATCGGCACGAGCGGGAGCGAATCGTAGGTGCAGACCGCCGACCGTCCGTCGTCGCCGACCGCGCACTCCTGCGGCGGTCGGGTGAACGTCACTCCCTGGGGCAGGCCCAGGGTGACGGTGACGCCGCTCACCGCCTTCCGGCCGTGGTTGACGATCCGGTACCGCACCGCGCCCGTCTCACCCGGATTCAACGTCCCGGTGGTTTCCAGCCGGCCGCCGGCACCGACGCGCACCGACTGCTTCACGTCCGGCGCCACCACCGACAGGTCGGCTTCGGCATCGTCGACCAGGGCGAGCGGGAACGTCTTTTTGTCGGTGATCCGCTTTCCGTTCTCGCCCCAGGCCACGCCGACCTCGACCTCGAACGTGCCTTCGAAAGGCTCAGGCGTCCCCCGAACATTGATGTCGATGGGAATGTCCGAGGTCCCGCCGGGTGCCGGCAGCAACTCAGGACGAATGTCCTTCGCGATGCGGCAGTACCAACTTCCGCTGTCACCGTCGCACTCGCCGGAGCCGGCGCGTTCCGTCCAGTCGACCGTAGCCTTTTCGAACCAGTCCAGTTCGAGGGGTCGGACGCGGAACTGGATTTCGCTCGGCGTCTCGTCGGTCAGGTTGGTCACCTTCAGGTAGACCCTCTTCTTGCTGACTCCCACCGGAACCGTCGTACCTGGTACATCGAAGGTGAACTTCGGGTCCGGGTCGAGCGCCGAGGCGGGACCGGCGGGGGCAGCGATCCCGCCGACGAGAACCAGCGCGGCAGCGGCTGTCAGCGACAGCCAGCGACGACCAACGGCCACAGCAGAATCCTTCAGGTGAACGGGGCGTGAACAGAGCGTGTGGTTCAGGACACTACTCGCGACGGGCTCGTCGCGGTGTCCCCCCGCTCAGCCGGAGCGCGCCACCCGGAAACCCACGTCGTCGACGGTGAAGGTCGGGTGGCTGCGGCGGCGTACCGACGCGCGACAACTCCAATGCTCGTCGAACCACCCGCCGCCACGGAGCACCCGGTAGCTGCCGTAGACCTGCGCGTCGTAGACGTCCCAGCACCAGTCCCACACGTTGCCCAACATGTCGTACAGGCCCCAGGCGTTGGGCTGTCGGCCGCCGACCTCGTGGACGCGTCCGCCGGAGTTGTCGCGGTACCAGGCGATCTCGTCAAGCGGCCCGTACCGGGGGCCGGTCGTGCCGGCCCGGCAGGCGTACTCCCACTCTGCCTCGGTCGGCAGCCGGTAGCCGTCGGCGGCGACGTCCCAGTCGACGTGCTCGCCGTCGACCCGGTACGCCGCCCGCAACCCTTCCCGCGCCGAGTGCGCGTTGCAGAACCGGATCGCGTCCCACCAGGAGACGCTCTCGACCGGCCGCCGGTCACCTGGGGAGGCGCTGGGACGCTCGCCGGTGACCTGCGCGTACTCGGCCTGGGTGACCGGGAAGGCGGCGAGTTGGTACGCCTCGACCTCGACCGACCACCGGCGCTCGGTCCGCCGGTCGGAGAGCTGCACCAGCCCGGCGGGGATGGACACCATCACCCGTGCAGTGTCGATGACGTCCGCCACGTTCCCCCGCACGGGGCACCGCCACGCGGGTGGCCGATGCAAAACTTCCGGTGGTAGGCAGGGGTTCCTTCCCTACTCGCAGGTCGGAGGAGTGAGCGTGCGCTGGCGCAGTTACGTCGCGGTCGGGGACAGCTTCACCGAGGGTCTTGACGACGCGTACCCGGACGGCAGCTTCCGGGGTTGGGCGGATCTGGTGGCCACCCGGCTCGCCGCCGAGGCCGGGCCGGACTTCACGTACGCCAACCTGGCCATCCGGGGGCGGACCTTCCCGAGCGTGGTGGCCGAGCAGGCACCAGCGGCGCTGGCGATGAAGCCCGACCTGATCAGCTTCGCGGCGGGCGGCAACGACGTGCTGCGTCGCAGCTTCGACCCGGACAGCCTGGTCGGCCGCTTCGACGAGGTGGTCGGCCGGCTGCGCAGCGGCGGCGCCGACGTGCTGCTGTTCCGGTTCGCCGACGTGATGGCGCGGCTGCCGGGCCAACGGCTGATCGCTCCCCGGGTCGCCCTGCTCAATCGTGCCGTCGGCGAGACCGCCGAGCGGCACGGCGCCATCCTTGTCGACCTGTACGCCGACGACACGTACCTGAACCCGTTGCTCTGGAGCACCGACCGGCTGCACCTGTCCCCGGCCGGACACCGCCGCGTCGCCGGCCAGGTGCTCACCGCGCTCGGCGTCGGCTGCGACGAGGAGTGGCTGCTGGTCCCGCCGAACCCGGAGCCCACCCCGTGGCTGTCCGCCCGCACCGCCGACCTCCGCTGGGCCGGTCGACACCTGGCCCCCTGGATCAAGCGCCGCCTCACCGGCCGCTCCTCCGGCGACACCCGCACCGCCAAACGCCCCACCCTCACCCCCTAACCGACTAACCCCACCCCACCCTCTTCTGTCGATCATGAAGTTATAGCCCATTTGATCTCCAAATCGGGCAATAACTTCATGATCAACGGGGGGAACGGGGTGGGGGGTCAGTGGAGGTGGCGGGTCCAGGTGCGGGTGTGGGTGGGGCCGGTGCCGAGGGTGGTGTCGGTCGGGGTGGTGACGACGATGGTGTCGTCGGGGAGCACCTGCACCGACGGGGGTTGCTCGCCGTTGCCGAGGCGACGGCGGATCTCCGGCGCATCGAGGTAGCGATCACCCGTCCAGTAGCCCACGTTGCCCCACATGTTGGTCACCGCCAGCAGGCCACCGTTGATCGCGGCCACCGAGTTCGTGTCGGGCGGCAGCTGTGTCCGCTCCTGCCACCGGTCACTGACCATTCGCCACACCCGCTTCGCGGCCGATGTGTCGAAATCCGCATGGGTCAGGCTCACCAGCCATGCGTCGCGGCCGTCGGGTGAGATCAGCAACTGGGTGGCATCCGAGACGGCGGGCAACTTCTCCCATGTCGCGGCGTCGTCGTGACTGACCGCAACGGTCAGCGGACCACCGTTTCGGAAGGTCACCCAGATTCGACCGTCACCGCCGTCGATCAGTCCCTTCTCGGCCTCGCCGCTCAGAGTCACCGGAGGCTGGGTGAGCACGCCCGCCGCACCGATCCGAGCCAGCTCCCACTCGGCACAGTTGATCTTGATCAATGGTCCGCTGCCCGGGCACTGGAGCAGGTACCCGCGGCGGGTGGCCACGGCGAGCCGGGTGACCTCGGGCGGGGACTCCCGAGGATGCTCGGTGAAGGAGGCACCGCCGTCGGTGGTGACCAGGTAGCCGTCGGGTGCGCCAACGGTCAGGTTTCGGCCGTCCAGCGGTAGCAGGTAGTACGGTCCGGCCCATCGGGGGTTGTTCGCCGTGTCCGGCAGCGGCGTCCGCTGCCAGGTGGCACCCCCGTCGGCGGTACGCGCGAGGTCGATCCGGCAGCCGGTCCGGTCGGTGTCCTCGGGACTGCAGGTGTCGAAGAGAGCCCAGCCGTGCCGGGCGTCGACGAAACGTAAACCGGCCAACCTGCCCGCGACCCCCAGCGGGTTCACCTTCCGCTCGATCACCTGGCCGTCCGGGGTCGGTGACGGGGCCGGGTCGGGTGGGTCACGGTCGGCGTCCAGACCGGCGGTGGCGTACACGCCCGGCCCGGTCAGTAGCAGCACAACCAGCCCAGCCAGCAGGCTCCGCCAACTCCGGCGGCGGCGCATCCGGCGTTGGAGGTCCGCGATGCCGGGCGGGCGGAAGGTCGGTGCGGCGGTCGCCTCGAATTCGGCGAACAACTGGTCCAGGTTGATCTCACGCACGGCCGGCCTCCTGCCGCTCGGTGAGGTGACGGGCCAGGGCCGTGCGGGCCCGCGACAGCCAGGACTTGACGGTTCCCTCGGGTACGCCGAGTTGGTCGGCGATCTCCGCGACGGTGAGCTGGGCCAGGTGGTGCAGGACGATCGCCCGGCGTTGGGCGGCGGGCAGGATGGTGAGCGCCTCCAGCAGCATCACCCGGTCCAGGTTCGGGCCGGGCACGTGCTCCTCCCGCTGCCGGGCCAGGTGACGCACGGCGGTACGGACCCGCCGCAGCCGGCTGGTGGCCAGGTTCCAGGCCACCCGGCGGACGAACGCCGACGGATCGTCGTACGCGCTGATCCGGTCCCAGCGCTCAAGTGTCCGGCAGAACGCCTCCTGGGTGAGGTCCTGCGCCTCGGCGTGATCACCGAGGTACGCGTAGAGCTGCACCGCCACCCGCTGGAAGTGCGCCTGGTAGAACGTGCTGAAGTCCACAGGCGGTGGGTCGGCCCCTGGTGGCGCTGCGGTCATGGCGGTCCTCGTGTTTCGGCGGCAGTCAGGAGTGTCACGCCTGGCGGACCAGATCCGCTGCACCCGAAATCCGATGGCCGAGCGAAGCCCGGCGTACTTTGGGGACCATGTCTGTGCCGAACGATCCCGATCCCCGACTTCAGTCGTACGCGGACCCGCAGCGACTGGTCACCACCGACTGGCTGGCCGAGCATCTGGGCGACGACGGTCTCGTGGTCGTCGAGTCCGACGAGGACGTCCTGCTCTACGACAGTGGCCACATTCCCGGTGCCGTCAAGGTCGACTGGCATCTGGAGCTGAACGACCAGGTGACCCGGGACTACCTGGACGCCGAACGCTTCGCCGAACTCTGTGCCGCCAAGGGCATCGGCCGTGACGACACTGTCGTCTTCTACGGCGACAACTTCAACTGGTGGGCCGCGTACGCCCTCTGGGTCTTCACGCTCTTCGGTCACCAGGACGTCCGGCTGCTCGACGGCGGCCGGCAGAAGTGGATCGCCGAGGGGCGGGAGCTGACCCGCGACAAGCCGACCCGACCCCGGGCCGACTATCCGGTACCGCAGCGCGACGACGCGCCGGTGCGGGCGTTCCGCGAGGAGGTGTCGGCGCACGTCGACGCCGGTCGCCCGCTTGTCGACGTGCGGTCGCCGGGTGAGTACACCGGCGAGATGCTGCACATGCCGGACTACCCGCAGGAGGGCGCGCTGCGCGGTGGTCACATCCCGGGCGCGGTGAGCAAGCCGTGGAAGTCCGCCGCCAACGATGACGGCACCTTCAAGTCCGCCGACGAACTGCGGGCCATCTACGCCGACCAGCTCGGGCTGACGCCGGACGACGACGTGATCGCCTACTGCCGGATCGGCGAACGGTCCAGTCACACCTGGTTCGTGCTGCGGCACCTGCTCGGCTACCCGAAGGTGCGCAACTACGACGGCTCCTGGACCGAATGGGGCAACCTCGTCCGCGCCCCCGTCGTCAAGGGCCCCGACCCCAGATAACCCTTGTTGATCATGAGGTTAGCGGCAGTTTGGTGATCAACATCGCCGCTAACCTCGTGATCAACGCAGTGGGGGCAGGGGGTCAGTGGGGGGTTGGGGCGCGTAGGTAGCGCTGGATGGTGGGGGCTAGCCAGTCGATCAGCTCGGCGGGGGAGATGTCGACAACCGGGGGTAGGCGCAGGACGTAGCGGGTCAGGGCTACGCCGAGAAGTTGGCTGGCGACAAGTCCGGCGCGCCGTGGGGCCTCATCGGGGTCGGCGACCACCCGGCCGACCGCCACGCCGAGCTGGGTGGCGAAGATGGCGCGGACCCGCTCCGCCCCGCTCGGGTTCGTGCTGGCCGTGCGCAGCAGCGCGGGCAGGGTGGAGTCCCCTTCCCAGCGGGTGAAGAAGTAGCTGACCAGTGCCGTGCCGAGGCGATCGGCCGGTACGCCGCTCAGGTCGGGCAATCGCAGGTCGAACTCGGCAGCCGTGGCGAACAGATTCTCCTTGCTGCCGTAGTACCGCATCACCATCGACGGGTCGATCCGGGCGTCCGCGGCGATGGCCCGGATCGTCGCCCGGTCGTACCCGTCGGCGGCGAAGCGGTCGCGGGCGGCCCGCAGGATGGCCGCGCGGGTCGCCTCGGAGCTGCGGCGTCCACCGCCTGCCGCTGGCAGCGCCGCCTCGCGGCGTCCGCCGCCTGCCGCTAGCAGCGCCGCCTCGCGGCCTCTGCCGCCCCCCGGATTCGTGCTGCGGCCCCCGCCGCCCGACGGCGGATCCGCGTCGCGGCGTCCGCCGCTGGCCGCCGGCTCCGTGAGCGGTTGCTGAGCCTGTCCGGGTACGCCCTCCGTCATGTGGCCGACGGTATGCCAACGGCTGTTGACTTACCAGTCGGGAGCGGCCTAGCGTTGCCAACAAGCGTTGGCCAACACTTGTTGGCATACCCTCCGAGGAGGTCGTCATGCTGCCCGAACGAACTGACGTCCTGGTCGTCGGCGCGGGCCCGACCGGGCTCACCGCCGCACTCACCCTGGCCCGGCGCGGGGTCGAGGTGACAGTTGTCGACAAGCGGGAGACACCGGCGGTGACCTCGCGGGCGGCTGTCGTGCACGCGTACACCCTTGAGGTGCTCGATCGGATCGACGCCGGTGAGGCGCTTGTGGCCCGAGGGCTGCGGTCGGCCCGGTTCAGCGTCCGCGACCGGGACCGGGTGCTTGTCACAGTGCCGTTCGGCGGGCTGCCCAGCCGCCACCGGTACGCGCTGATGGTCTCCCAGTCCGTGACCGAGGAGGTGCTCACCGACCGGCTGGCCGAGGCTGGGGTCCGGGTGCTGCGCCCGTACCGACTCACCGGCCTGCACCTCGACGGCGAGGGCGCGGTGGCGGACTTCGACGGCACGGCCGTGCGGGCCCGGTGGGTGACAGGCGCCGACGGCATCAACAGCACCGTCCGTGAGCTGGCCGGCATCACGTTCACCGGGCCGGCGGGCTCCGAGGAGTCGTTCGTGCTTGCCGACGTACGCGTCGACAGCAGCCTGCCCCGCGACGGCGCGTCGATCTTCCTCGCCCGGGGTGGGCCGCTGGTCTGGGCGCCGCTGCCCGACGGGCGGGTACGCCTCGTCGCCACCGTCACCGATCCGCCCGCCGAGCCCGACGCGGCCTACCTGCAACGCCTGCTCGACGAGCGTGGCCCACGGCACCGGCCGGACCAGGTACGCGAGGTGCTCTGGTCCTCGCGGTTCCGGTTGCACCGCCGGGTCGCCGGGACGTTCCGCTCCGGGCCGGTGCTGCTGGCCGGCGACGCCGGACACGTGCACAGCCCGGCCGGCGGGCAGGGCATGAACCTCGGCATCAGCGACGCCGTCGACCTCGGTGACACCCTCGCCGACGTGCTCGCCGGGGCCGCCGAGACCCGACTGGACGAGTACGCGGCGCGACGTCGCCCGCTCGCACACGAGGTGGCCGGCTTCGCCGACCGGTTGACCCGCCTGGCCACCGTGCCGCCGGCCGCCCGACCGGCCCGGGACGTGCTGTTGCGCCTGGTCTCGGTGCTGCCGCCGGTACGGCACCGGATCGCGCTGCGGCTCTCCGGCCTCAACCAGCGCCCGACGTGAGTCACAGTTCCCGGCAATCGGACTGACGGGTAACCACGGACCCGCGCTGTCGACACCCGGGTCTACGCTGGCCCGGTGACGGTGGAGCAGCAGGCCCGCGGCGCGGACGGCAGGGCCACGGGGGCGGGACGACGCCGATCCCGCAAGGACGAGATTCTTGAGATCGCGGTGGGTCTGTTCGCCTCCCGGGGCTACCACGGCGTATCGATGGACGACATCGGCGCGGCCGCCGGTGTCACCGGCCCGGCGCTCTACCACCACTTCGCCGGCAAGGAGGCGATGCTCGTCGCCGCGCTGACGCCGGTCAGCGAGGGGCTGCTCGCCGGCGGCCAGCAGCGCTCCGGCGCCCATCCCGGCGACCCGCGCGCCGCCCTGGAGTCGCTCATCGACTTCCACGTCGACTTCGCGCTCGCCAACCCGGCGGTCATCGCACTGCATCTGCACGAGCTGGACCGGATGCCGGAGGAGCCCCGGCGGCGCATCCGCCGACTCCAGCGGCTCTACGTCGAGGAGTGGGTCACCGTGCTGACCGCCCTGCACCCGGGGCTGCCCGACGGTGAGGCACGGGTGCTGGCACACGCCGCGTTCGGCCTGATGAACTCCACCCCGTTCCTCGGCGGCGAGGTCGACCACAGGCGTCGCGCCGAGCTGCTGCGGGCCGCCACGCTTGCCGCGCTGCTCGCCCCCACCCAGCCCGCCTGACCGTCGCCACAAGCGTCCGGCTGGTGCGGCTGCTCAGACCGAGCCGACGGCAGGGGGTCTTTCTCGGGTCCGGTACGACGTGATTGGCTAGCCCGCGTCCCACAAGATGGAACGCTCGGAGGAACCATGATCGAGTCGCTGCTGGTCGCCAACCGGGGCGAGATCGCCCGCCGGATCATCCGTACCGCCCGGCGGCTCGGGGTGCGTGCGATCGCGGTGCACTCGGAGGCCGACGCCGACCTGCCGTTCGTCGCCGAGGCCGACGAGGCCGTCTGCGTCGGCCCGGCCAACCCGGCACAGAGCTACCGCAACACCGAGGCGATCCTCGCCGCCGCCCGGTCGACAGGCGCGCAGGCGATCCACCCCGGTTACGGCTTCCTGTCGGAGAACGCCGACTTCGCCCGTACCGTCGAGGCCAGCGGCCTGATCTGGGTCGGACCCGGCGCGGACGCGATAAGCGCGATGGGCGACAAGATCAATGCGCGGAACCTGATGGCGGCGGCCGGCGTGCCGGTGGCGGCCGGGACCACCGAGCCGGCGGCCGACCTGGCGGCGGCGGTCGCGGCGGCGGCCGAGATCGGCTATCCGGTGATGGTGAAGGCCGCCGCCGGTGGCGGGGGCATGGGCATGGGCGTGGCTGTCGACGAGGCCGCGCTGCGCACCGAGTACGACAAGGTGCGGGCCTTCGCGGAGCGGATGTTCGGCGACGGCTCGGTGCTGCTGGAGCGCTACTTCCCCCGGGTGCGGCACGTCGAGGTGCAGATCCTCGGCCTGGCCGACGGTCGGGTGCTGGCGCTCGGTGAGCGGGAGTGCTCGGTGCAGCGGCGTAACCAGAAGCTGGTGGAGGAGTCGCCCTCCCCGGCGGTCTCGCCGGAACTGCGCTCCCGTCTGCTGGCCGCGGCGGTGCGAGCGGGCGAGGCGGTCGACTACCGCAACGCGGGCACTGTCGAGTGCCTGCTGGTTCCGGGTCAGCGGGACTTCAAGGGGGATGGCTCCGCCGCTGACGAATTCTTCTTCCTGGAGATGAACACCCGGCTCCAGGTGGAGCACCCGGTGACCGAGCTGGTGCACGGCATCGACCTGGTGGAGGAGCAGCTGCGGGTGGCCGCCGGCCTGCCGCCGACCTTCGACCCGGACGCGCTGACCTCGCGCGGCCACGCCATCGAGCTGCGGGTCAACGCCGAGGACCCGAAGCGGTTCCTGCCCGGCCCCGGGACGATCAAGACCTGGGTGGAGCCGACAGGCGAGGGGGTACGCGTCGACTCCGGCTACGTCGAGGGGAACACCGTCACCCCGTTCTACGACAGCCTGATGGCAAAGCTGATCGTGCACGGCCAGGACCGGAACGAGGCCATCGCCCGCGCCCGCGCCGCAGTAGCCGCCTTCGACCTGTCCGGCCCCAAGCACAACCTCCCCTTCTTCGCCGAGCTGCTGGAGAACCAGGAATTCCTCTCCGGCAACTACGACACCGGCATCGTCTCCCGCCTCCGCTGACCGTCCCCTCCCTCCCCCTTGTCCTGGTTGATCATGAAGTTGTTGTCGTCCGCTCCGGCGTGTCGCGGCAACAACTTCATGATCGCCGGGGGAGGTGGGGTGGGGGTGGGGTGTGACATGCTGGGGGTGTCAGCGACAGGTGGGTGTCACAGCTGGGTGGGTGGTGGAGATGGCGGGGTTCGTGTCCATTCGTGAGGTCGGGCCGCGCGACGGGTTGCAGAACGAGGCACCGATCCCCACCGAAGCCAAGGTGCGGCTGCTCGACGCGCTCTCGCGCACGGGGGTACGACGGATCGAGGCGGTGTCGTTCGTGCACCCCAGGGCGATTCCGCAGATGGCCGACGCCGACGAGGTGTGGCAACGGGCGCAGCGGGTCGACGGGGTGCGTTACTCGGCGCTGGTGCCGAACACGCGCGGTGCGCAGCGCGCCCTGGCCGCCGGCTTCACCGAGATCGAGGTGGTCGTCTCGGCAAGCGACACGCACAACCGGCGCAACGTCAACAGGTCCACCGACGAGTCGCTCGACGACATCGCCGAGTTGATCGACCTGCTGCACGGTGCCGATGCCCGCGCCGAGGTGATCGTCGCGACCAGCTTCGGCTGCCCGTACGAGGGCGACATCGATCCGGCGCGGGTGGCCGCCATCGTGGACCGGGTGGTCCGCGACGGCGCGGACCGCGTCGCGTTCGGCGACACCACGGGCATGGGTACGCCCCGACGGGTCCGTGACCTGCTCACCGCGGTACGCGACCGCAACGCGGACGTGCCGGTGCTGCTGCACTTCCACAACACCCGGGGTACCGCGTTGGCCAACCTGCTGACCGCGCTGGAACTCGGGGTGACCGAGTTCGACGCGAGTGTCGGCGGTCTCGGCGGCTGCCCGTACGCGCCCGGGGCCAGCGGGAACCTGGCCACCGAGGAGGCGGTGCACATGCTGCACGACATGGGCATCGACACCGGGATCGACCTGGACGCCCTGATCGAGGTGGCTGAGCTGGCCGAGGAGCTGACCGGCCGCAGCCTCCCCTCCGGGGTGCTGCGCGCCGGGCCGCGATCCCGCCTCACCGCGCTGTCCGCCTGACCCGGACACCGGGCCGGTAGGCGCTGTTCACCCGACCCGGACACCGGCCGGGTGGGCGCGGCCCGGCTACCGGCCGTCGACGTCGTCGAGCATCTCCAGGGCCACCAGGTCGTCGTAGGTCTCCCGCCGCCGGATCAGCCTGACCTGGTCGCCGTGGACCAGCACCTCGGCGGGCCGCTGCTGACTGTTGTAGTTGCTTGTCATCGTCATGCCGTAGGCCCCGGCGGTGAAGATCGCCAGGTGCGCGCCGGCCGCCAGCTCGGGCAACGACCGGGCTCGGGCCAGGTAGTCGCTGGACTCGCAGATCGGGCCCACCACGTCGTACGCGGTCAGCCCGGCCAGGCCCGACACGTCCCGGGAGACAGGCGTCGCCTCCGCCGGGGGCTGGAGTGGCCAGATGAAGTGGTAGCTGTCGTACATCGCCGCCCGGGCCAGGTGCGTCATGCCCGCGTCGAGCACCGCGAGCTGCCGCTCGCCGGCCTGCTTGAGGTACCGGACGGTGCTGATCAGGACACCGGCGTTCGCGGCGATCGTCCGGCCCGGCTCGAAGATCACCTGCCCGCCACGGCTGGTGAAGCCGGCCATCCGGGCGATGATGACCTCGGCGAAGTCGTCCCAGCTCGGCGCGGTGTGGTCGAGGTACTCGGCGGGGAAGCCGCCGCCGAGGTTCAGCGTGGTGATCCGGTGCCCGGCCTGCTCCAGCGACGCCACCAGGGCGAGCAGGCGGTCGATGGCTGTGGCGTACACCTGCGGGTCGAAGATCGGGCTGCCGAGGTGCACGTGGAAGCCCTCGACCCGCAGCGCCTCGTCGGCGGCGGCGCGGGTGAAGAGCATCGCGGCGCGGTCGATGTCCACGCCGAACTTGCCACCCCGGGTGCCGGTGGTGGTACGCGCCGGGGTGCGCTCGTCCGGTGCGACGTCCGGGTTGACCCGGATCGCCAGCCGGGGCCGCCTGCCCTCCTGCCGGGCGATCCGGGCGAGCAGTTCCACCTCTGCCTCGGACTCGACGTTCACGCACCGGATGTCGCGGCGGACCGCCTCCCGAAGCTCGGTCTCCGACTTGCCCACCCCGGCCAGCACCGTGCGCTCCGGGTCGATGCCGGCCAGCATCGCCCGGTGCAGCTCACCGCCGCTGACCGCGTCGACGCCGGCACCCTCCCGGCCGAGCAGCCGGAGCAGGTGCACGTTGCTCAACGCCTTCGCCGAGAAACAGATCAACGGATTGATCGCGTCGAACGCCTTCGCGAAGCGGCGGTAGTGGTCGATCAGGGTGCTCGCGGAGTACACGTACGTGGGTGTGCCGAACTGCTCGGCCACCGAGGTCAGCGGCACCCCTTCGCAGTGCAGTGAACCGTCGCGATAGGCGAACTCATCCATCTGGTCCTCATTCGGGGAGATCGGCGGTCAGGATATCGGTCCATCTGACGCGGATCGATCAATATCCGCCCCTCGGGATGGTGCCCAGTCGAGCGCCCGGGGGCGGGGAGTCGCCGGTGCGGGCCGTGATGCGTTAACCTAACGATCGTTCAGGATGGTTGGTCCCCGTGCCGGAGTGACGGCGGCGGGAAGGCGGCGAGGGGGCGGCGTGACGCTCGACGGTGAGGCGCTGGAGCAGCTGCGCAAGCGGGTCCGGGCCGGCGGCGCGGAGAAGTACCACGCGGCGAATGCGGCAAAGGGCAAACTGTTCGCCCGGGAGCGGGTCGCGCTGCTCGTCGACGAGGGCAGCTTCGTCGAGGACGGCCTCTACGCCAACGCTCTCGCCGAGGGGCTGCCGGCCGACGGTGTGGTCACCGGTACCGCCACCATCGACGGTCGCCAGGTCTGCCTGATGGCAAACGACTCCACGGTCAAGGCCGGTAGCTGGGGTGCCCGCACCGTCGAGAAGATCATCCGGATCATCGAGCGGGCGTACGACACAGGTGTCCCGATGGTCTACCTGGTCGACTCGGCCGGGGCCCGGATCACCGACCAGGTCGAGCTGTTCCCCGGCCGGCGCGGCGCCGGCAAGATCTTCTGGAATCAGGTACGCGCCTCCGGCTCGATCCCGCAGGTCTGCGCGCTGTTCGGGCCGAGCGCGGCCGGCGGGGCGTACATTCCGGCGTTCTGCGACGTGGTCGCCATGGTCGACGGCAACGCCAGCATGTATCTGGGATCGGACCGGATGGTCGAGATGGTCACCGGCGAGAAGACCACCCTCGAAGCGATGGGTGGGGCACGGGTGCACTGCGCCGAGTCGGGTGTCGGGCACTTCCTCTGCAAGTCCGAGGCCGAGGCGCTCGACGTGGTCAAGCGCTACCTGTCGTACCTGCCGGCGAACTGGACCCAGCAACCACCTACCGCCGAGGCCACCGGGGCGCCGGCCAAGGCCGACCTCGCCGCGCTGGTGCCGGCGAGCGAGCGCCAGGCGTTCGACATGCGGCGGTACGTCAAGGGCCTGCTCGACGAGGAGAGCTTCTTCGAGATCCAGGCACTCTGGGCCAAGGAGTTGACAATCGGCTTCGGTCGGCTGAACGGCGAGGTCGTCGGCGTGATCGGCAACAACTCGATGTTCAAGGGTGGGGTGCTCTTCGTCGACTCGGCCGACAAGGCGACCCGTTTCGTGCAGCTCTGCGACGCGTTCAACGTGCCGCTGCTGTTCCTGAGCGACGTGCCCGGGTTCATGGTCGGCAGCGCGGTGGAGAAGCAGGGCATCATCCGGCACGGCGCGAAGATGATCACCGCGATCTCCGAGGCGACCGTACCGAAGATCTGCGTGGTGGTGCGCAAGGCGTACGGTGCCGGGCTCTACGCCATGGCCGGGCCGGGCTTCGAGCCGGACGCCACGATCGCCCTGCCCACCGCGAAGATCGCGGTGATGGGCGCGGAGGCCGCGGTGAACGCCGTCTACGCCAACAAGATCGCCGCGATCGAGGACGAGGCCGAGCGGGCCGCGTTCGTCGCCGCCCGGCGCGAGGAGTACGAGCGGGACATCGACATCGTGCGGCTGGCCAGCGAACTCGTGGTCGACGCGATCGTCGAGCCGCACGAGCTGCGTACCGAACTGGTGCGGCGGTTCGCCGCCGCCCGCGGCAAGCAGCGGCACTTCTCCCGACGACGGCACGGCGTCACCCCGGTCTGAGTCGTCCGTCCGGCACCAGCACGATCCCGCTCCGGCGTCACGAGCGCCCGGCGGGCCGTCCACACAGGAGGAACCCGATGGACTTCCGGCTCACCGAGGAGCACGAGGCGCTACGCGACAGCGTGCGGGACTTCGCCCGCGAGGTGGTCGCGCCGGTCATCGCCGAGCACTACGAGCAGCACACCTTCCCGTACGAGATCATCCGCCAGATGGGCAAGATGGGCCTGTTCGGCCTGCCCTTCGCCGAGGAGCACGGCGGCATGGGCGGCGACTACTTCGCCCTCTGCCTGGCCCTTGAGGAACTGGCCCGGGTCGACTCCAGCGTGGCGATCACCCTGGAGGCGGCGGTCTCGCTGGGCGCGATGCCGATCTACCGGTTCGGCACCGACGAGCAGAAGGCCCGGTGGCTGCCGCGACTGCTCAGTGGTGAGGCGCTGGCCGGCTTCGGGCTGACCGAGCCGGGCTTCGGCTCGGACGCCGGTGGCACCGAGACCCGGGCGGTGCTGGACGAGGCGACAGGCGAATGGGTCATCAACGGCTCGAAGGCGTTCATCACCAACTCCGGCACCGACATCACCGCGCTGGTCACCGTCACCGCCGTCACCGGCACCCGGCCGGACGGTACGAAGGAGTTGTCCTCAATCATCGTGCCGAGCGGGACGCCCGGCTTCACCGTCGCGCCCGGCTACTCCAAGGTCGGCTGGACCGCCTCGGACACCCACGAGCTGACCTTCGACAACTGCCGGGTGCCGGCGGAGAACCTGCTCGGCGAGCGCGGTCGCGGCTTCGCCCAGTTCCTGCGCATCCTCGACGAGGGTCGGATCGCCATCGCCGCGCTGGCCGTGGGCCTCGCGCAGGGCTGCGTCGACGAGTCGGTCAAGTACGCGAAGGAGCGGCACGCATTCGGCCAGCCGATCGGCAACTACCAGGCGATCCAGTTCAAGATCGCGGACATGGAGGCGAAGGCGTACACCGCGCGGCTCGCCTACTACGACGCGGCGGCCCGGATGCTGGCTGGCGAGCCGTTCAAGCGGCAGGCGGCGATCGCCAAACTGCACGCGAGCACGATCGCTGTGGACAACGCCCGGGAGGCGACCCAGATCCACGGCGGGTACGGCTTCATGAACGAGTACCCGGTGGCCCGGTTCTGGCGGGACTCCAAGATCCTGGAGATCGGTGAGGGCACCTCCGAGGTGCAGCGCATGATCATCGCCCGCGACCTGGGGATGTGACCCGCCCGGGTCGGTAGCCGGTGTCGACCAGGAACTGCCCACCGGCACCATCGACGGCTGTCCGTCCGGCCGGCAGTTGTCGGCTTTCGGCGCGGCACCGTCGGGTGGCCGACGATCCCGTGTCCGATGTCGGGCCTGGCCCGTATTGTCCGTGCCCATGGCTCCCGGTCATGATCGTCAATCCGGTCCGCCGCACGCCGGTCTACCGGAGCTGCTGCGGGCCCATCGGCAGGCTGCCGGCACCACCCAGGCTGAGCTGGCGGCCCGCGCCGGCATCGGCGTACGGACGGTCCGTGACCTGGAACGCGGGCGCTCCACCCGGCCGCAGCGGACCACTGTGGAACTGCTCGCCCAGGCGCTCGGACTGACCGGCCCCACCCGGACGGCGTTCCTGGCCGCCGCCCGGGGCACCGGCCCGTCGACCGCACAGCCCGAGGTCGGTACCCCGCTGGGGCTGCCGCCACCGCCGGAGCTGATCGGCCGGGAGCGCGACGTCACCGAACTGGCCAGCCTGTTGAACGATCCGCGTGGTCCCCGGGTGGTGAGCCTGGTGGGGTTGGCCGGCGTCGGCAAGACGGCCCTGGCGCTGGCGGCGGTGCACGCCGCCGCGCCCGCCCATGCCGGTGGTGTCGCGGGCGTGCTGATCGGTGCCGGCTCGGACGCGGCCGACGTGCTGGCCGCCGCGATGACTGTCTTCGGGGTGGCCCGGGACACCGAGTTGGCCGCGCGGCTCGGTGACCGGCGGGCACTGCTGCTTGTGGACGCCGTGGAACGGGCGCCCGACCCGGTGGCCGGCACCCTGCACCGCCTCGTCGCTGCGGTGCCGTCGCTGCGGGTGCTCGTCACCGGCCGGCATCCGGTCGGGCTGCCGGGTGAGTGGGTGCGGCCCGTGTCGCCGTTGGAGGTGCCACCACCGGGCGACACCGATCCGGCCACCCTGGCCAGGTATCCGGCGGTCACCCTGTTCACCTCGCGGCTGGCCCAGGTCCGGCGGGAACCGCCGACCGACGCCGAACTGCCGGCGCTGGCCGCACTTGTGCGCCGGCTGGGTGGGCTGCCGCTGGCCATCGAACTGATGGCGGCGCGCGGCCGGCTGCTCGACCTCACCGAACTGCTCGACAGGTACGGCGACCGGGTGCTGGATCTGGACACCTCGGCCGCCACGCACAGCGGGTGGGAGACACGGCCACGAGGCGACGAGGCCCGCACGGCGGTGGCGGAGACACTGCGTGACGCGGTGGCCACCAGTTACCGGCTGCTCGCCGTTGAGGAGCGGGCCGCGCTGCGCCGGCTCGCCGCCTTCGGCAACAGGTGGTCGGTGGAACTGGCCGAGGAGATGCTCGCCGGTACCGGCGTCGATCCGGTTCCGCTGCTGAACCGCTTCCTCGATCTCGGGCTGCTGAGCGTCCGAGGTGGTGGCTCGTTCCGGTTCCGGCTCGTCGACGCGGTCCGGGACTACGCTGCCGAGCAGGCGTCCGGTGCCGGCGAGACGACAGTGATCCGACGCCGGCACGCCCGGCTGGTGACCCGGCTGGTGGAGCGGACCGCGTCGGGGCTGACCGGACCCGGTGCCGGTGCGGCGGCGCACCGTCTCGACGAGGTCACCGGCGACATCAGCTCGGCGCTCGGCTACGCGGCGGTCGACGACCCACTGACCGCGTTACGCCTCGCGGTGAGTCTGCCCCGATGGTGGCGGTCACGTGGGCGGGACGTGGTGGGCCGGCAGTGGCTGCTGCGCCTGCTGGCCGACCCGCGTACCGCCGACGCCGACCCGGCCCTACGCGCGTGGGCCTCGGTCGGTGTGGCGATGCTCGCCGGGGAGCACGGTGCGTCCGCAACGGAACTGCCCACGGCTCGCGCGGCGCTTGCAGAGTTCCGCCGGCTCGGTGACGTGCCGGGCGAGCTGGAGGCGCGGACGGTGCTGGGCGTCCTGCTGGCCGCGACCGGGCGACCGGGGCAGGCACGGGAGCAGGCGGAGGCGGTGCTCAGCCTGGCCACCGAGCATGGCCTGACCCGCCAGACGGCCGTGGCACAGCATCAGCTGGCGTGGCACGAGATCAGACTCGGTGACCTGACGGCGGCGCGGCGTCGACTGGCTGTGGTGGACCGGCTCGGTGGGCAGTGCGCGGAGCAGCGGCTGCGGGTGCTGGCCCGGGGCACCGTCGCGGAGGTGTTCCGTCTTGAGGGCCGGTACGCCGACGCGGTCGACGAGGCCCGCGCGGTGTTGACGGCGCTTAGCGATCTGGGTACGCCGCGTGGTCGGCGACAGGTGCTGGGCACGCTGGGTCTGGCGCTCGCGCAGGCCGGTCGGGCGGTCGAGGCCGCCGAGGTGCTCGCCGAACTGCGTCCGGTCGACGGCACAGGCGCCTTGATCGAGGGCCACCTGGCGCTGCACCGGGGGGACCGGGAGGTGGCAGCGGAATGGTTCGCGGCTGCGGCGGAGCCGGACGAGACCGGTCGGGACCGACGCATCGTGGTGGAGGCCCTGGTGGGGCTGGCAGCGAGCACGTCCGACCCGACGGTCCTTGATCGCCTGGACCTGGCCTGCCGGGAGGGCGGCATCCGGCTGCTCAAACACGAGGAGGAACTGCTCTACGTGCTCTCGGTGACCCGGAACGGGAAGTGAGGCGATCCGGGTCAACCGGTGGCGGGGACGGGGGCGGCGCGGACGAGGAAGCCCCCTGTTGCCACCCCTCGCTCATCGCCCGCGCCGTTGCCCCCCGTTGCCCCCGCCGTAGCGAGATTAGCCAGGAGCATCGAGGCCGTCTGTCGGGTTTGGTGGGCTATCGACCATTGACCCTTTGGTTCTGCCGGTCTTTCTGCCGGTCCCGTGACGCTCGGCTGTCCCGCGCGCACCCACGGTCCGCAGCCCGTCCACGGACGTGTGGATCAACGGTCCGGATCATCGATGCGCCTCACCTCGTCGTTGGCGCAGTCGGCTCCCGCCGCACCGGCGGAGCCGCTACCGGCTGTGGCGCAGGGATGCACGGCGTCGCGGACCCGGCGCAGGCCGTCGAGCAGCGCGCCAAGCGCGGCCGGATCGAGCTGCCCGGTGAACCAGTCCTCGATGAGCTGAAGATGCCCGGGCAGGCTCTCGTCGAGCCGGCGCAGGCCAGCGGGGGTCACAACCGCGTACGAGCTGCGGCGGTCGGAGGGGCAGGCGCGGCGGGTGATGAAGCCGTCACGTTCCATCCGGTCCACCACGCGGGTCACCCCACTGGTGGAAAGTGAGGTCTGGGCGGCAAGATCGGTCATCCGCAGTTGATTGTCAGGTGACCTGGTGAGTCTGGTCAGCACCTCGAACTCGACAGGTGACAGACCGTGCTCCTCCAGCTGGGCGGCGAATCGGGCGGCCAGCCCGGCGTGCACCTCGAAGAGCAGGCCGACGGCCGTGATTCGAGGATCGTCGAACGCGTTCGCTTTCACCAGCCCATCGTACCAATACTTGACAGCAGGAATATTGCTGAGGCTATAGTTGCTGACGCAGACGTTGGGCTACTAAACAATCTCTCCCGGAGGGCAGTTTCTCATGACCAGCAGCACCGAGCCGGTTACCCGCGAGTGGAACGGCCTCACCATCCCGGCGGCCGGTACCTACCTGCTGGATGCGGCGCACAAGCGAGTCGGCTTCGTCGCCCGGCACATGATGGTGAGTAAGGTGCGCGGCGAGTTCGCCGACGCCAGCGCCACCATCACCATCGCCGAGGAACCGCTGGAGTCCACGGTCTCCGCCACCATCCAGGCCGCCAGCATCAACACCGCTCAGGCGGACCGGGACGCGCACCTGCGCAGCCCGGAGTTCCTCGACGCGGAGAAGTTCGCCACGCTGGAGTACCGCAGCACCGGTGTGAAGTCGCAGGAGGGCAACGAGTTCGTCCTGACCGGCGAACTGACCATCAAGGACGTGACCCGTCCGGTCGACCTCAAGGTCGAGTTCGAGGGTGTCGGCCGCAGCCCCTTCGGCCAGGACATCTTCGGTTTCTCGGCGAGCACCGAGATCGACCGTGAGGACTTCGGTCTGACCTGGAACGTCGCCCTGGAGTCGGGTGGTGTCCTGGTCGGCAAGAAGGTCAAGATCGAGATCGAGGGCGAAGCCATCCGGCAGTCCTGATCCGTACGCCCCGACAGGCCCGCGCCCGCACCGCGCGGGCCTGTCGGCTGTCCGGGGTCTGCTCCCACCCGGCTCACTCGCGGTGCGAATTGTCACAACTTGTTCGCCGCTGGTCACTGCGGGTCCGGCGGCCCGGCTGGGTAGGTAATCGGGCGGGAGCGACCGACCAGGTAAGGCCGACGCGATCGACCTCATCGGCGGGGTGGACTGCGCCAATGGACCGATCTTCGGGGCGGCTGGGCTCGGCGCTTCCACCGAGTATGGTTCACAGTGCGCTCCGGGGCGGCACCGCTCCGTGGCGTCGCGCGCCGGGAGGAAACATGGGCAGGGACGTCGATCGAGCCGCCTTCTCCCGTGAGGATCGGGTCCGCTACCGGCAGAAGGTCCGCCGCTGTCTGGACGTGTTCGCGCTGATGCTCGACGACTTCGGGTTCGACGCCGACCGGCCGATGACCGGTCTGGAGATCGAGCTGAACCTGGTCGACCCGGCTGCCGAACCGGCCATGCGCAACGAAGAGATCCTCGCCGCGATCGCCGACCCGCTGTTCCAGACCGAGCTGGGGCAGTTCAACCTGGAACTGAACGCCAACCCGCGACTGATCTCCGGCAACGGTTTCGCAGACTACGAACGCGACCTGCGTGCCAGCCTCAACCGGGCCAACGAGCGCGCGGCGCGGTCGGACACCCGGATCGTCCTGGTCGGCATCCTGCCCACGCTGAACGAGCGACACCTGGTGGCGGACAACCTCTCCACGAACGAGCGGTACCGGGTGCTCAACGACCAGATCGTCGGCGCCCGCGGCGAGGACATCGAGCTCGACATCCGCGGCGTCGAGCGACTGCGTACGCACAACGACTCGATCGCGCCGGAGGCCGCCTGCACCAGCCTCCAGTTCCACCTCCAGGTGGCGCCGGACAGCTTCGCCGACTACTGGAACGCCTCGCAGGCGATAGCCGCCGCCCAGGTGGCGGTGGGTGCCAACTCACCCTTCCTGTACGACCGCCAACTCTGGGCGGAGACCCGCATCGCGCTGTTCGAACAGGCCACCGACACCCGACCGGACGAGTTGAAGGCCCAGGGCGTACGGCCCCGGGTCTGGTTCGGTGAGCGGTGGATCACATCGATCTTCGACCTGTTCGAGGAGAACGTCCGCTACTTCCCGCCCCTGCTGCCGATCTGCGAGAGCGAGGACCCGGTGGAGGTCCTGCACTCCGGCGGCGTTCCCGAGCTGGCCGAGCTGCGGCTGCACAACGGCACCGTCTACCGGTGGAACCGACCTGTGTACGACATCATGAACGGCCGCCCGCACCTACGGGTGGAAAACCGGGTCCTGCCGGCCGGGCCGACAGTCGTCGACATGCTCGCCAACGCCGCCTTCTACTTCGGACTGGTGCGGGGCATGGCCGAGGCGGACCGGCCGATCTGGAGTCAGCTCACCTTCAGCTCAGCCGAGGAGAACTTCCACGCGGCTGCCCGACGGGGCATGGACGCGGTCCTGCACTGGCCTCGGCTGGGTGATGTCCCGGTGACCACACTGGTGCTCGACACGCTGTTGCCGCTCGCCGCGGCCGGCCTGGACGGCTTCGGCGTCGCCCCCGCCGACCGGGACCGGTTGCTCGGCATCATCGAGCAACGCTGTCGTACCGGCCGCAACGGTGCGATCTGGCAGACCGCCACGGTGTGGGCCGCCGAGCGTCACCTGGGTCTGGACCGCCGGGCCGCCCTGCACCACATGCTCCAGCGCTACGCGGAGTTGCAGTACACGAACGAGCCGGTGCACACCTGGCCGCTCGACTGAGCGGTCCGGCGGTCTCACCAGATCCGGACAGGAGATCGCCCTTCGGAGGGCCGTTCCCCACCAGGATCCAGGCGTACTAGCGGCCCCGTCGCGGTGGCCGGACGCGGCGGCCCCCGCTCTCGGGCGTCTCCTCGCTGCCGGCCGGTACCTCGGAGACCGAGGTACCGGTCTTCCCAGCTGCCTCCGCCGATCCCCTCGGCTCAGGTGCTGCGGGCTTTGGTGCTGCGGGTTTGGGCGCTGCGGGCTTGACTACCGCCGGCTTCGGTGCGGCGGGTGCCGTGGCGGCTTCCTTCCGGGCCTCCGTCACTTCGCCGGTTTTCGTCTCGTCGAGCTGCCCGGCAGTCGGCGCGGACCGCTCGGCACCGGGCGCGAGCCGTCCGGCACCCGGCGTCGACCGCTCGACACCGGGCGCGGGCCGCTCGGTGTCCGGCTCGGACCCGCGCGTGAGTCGATCCTCGTCCCCGACCCGTTGCCGGGGCACCACCGGGGGCGCGCCTGGGCTGCTCGACCGGCTCGCCGCGAGCCGGGCCGATCGTTGGGCGAGTGCCGCCACCAGAACCGAGCCGCCAATGCCGACGATCACCGCGTACGGGGCGATGAGGTGGGCGGACACCTGTTCCGGGCTGATCGCGGTGAGCCTCGGCACGGCGAGGAAGTAGGCGATGGCCACCAGCAGCGGTCCGGCGGCGCCCGAGGCGGTGGCACCGACCCGCCGGTCGGTCGCGCGTACGCCGCTGCGCGCGGCCAACGCGCCGATCACCAGTGCCGAACCGAGCGACAGGACCGCACCGGGCCAGTAGAAGTAGTCCCGGACCCAGAACTGGTCGCTGCCCGAGCTGAGTTGCCAGATACCGAGCTGCGCGGTGGTCAACCCGCGCCCGGCGAGCACCGAGTCGACCACGGCGATGACCGCGAGCAGCCAGAGCCAGCCGGCGGTGGCGATGACGTTCGTGGCGGCGGCGCGGCACCGCAGCGCCCAGACCGCCACGAGCGTCCCGATCAGCACGCCGACAACCGCGTACCCGGCCGCCATGTCCCGAGGGG
The DNA here is from genome assembly GCF_002754655.1 of Verrucosispora sp. CNZ293. Classification (NCBI taxonomy): domain Bacteria; kingdom Bacillati; phylum Actinomycetota; class Actinomycetes; order Micromonosporales; family Micromonosporaceae; genus Micromonospora; species Verrucosispora sp. CNZ293. The sequence goes on along the minus strand of NZ_PEFR01000001.1, from coordinate 4,712,534 downwards.
ACGGTGTGTCCGGCACCACGGCGACCCGTGCCGGCACGGCGACCAGCAATACCGTGATCAGCGCACCCAGGCCGGCCGCCACGGCCAACGCGACACCCCAGAGCCCGCCGCCGGCCCGCTTCACCAGCGCCGACTGCGGCTCACCGGCGGCGGGAACCGGGGCTTCGGACGGCGCTGCCCCGCTCACCTCCGCTGCGGTGTCGGACGGCGACGCGGCTCGACGTCGGTCGTGCAGCCGCTGCGCACAGACCGCACCGAAGATGGTCGACGTGGCCGCGATCCAGGTGGCCCAGATCAGGCTGGCCACCCAGGCTGCCGTGCCGGCGTTCGCCTCGGTCGGTGCCCAGTTGAGAATGCCCAGGCCGTACCCGAAACCCAGTTGGGCGGCCCCGGCACCGGCTGCCACGCCGGCCGCAGTGGCGATCGATCCTCCCCAGCCCTGTCTGGCCATGCCGGGCAGCGTAACGTCCTGTGGTCGGTGCGGCGAGTCGTGCGCGGCACCAGCAGGCAAAGGTTACGGACAGTGCTTGGCCCGGGTCGCTTACGGTCGCGGGTGATGAGGCGGTGAGCGGGATGACGGACGGAACCACGGACGGGCGGTCCGGGCGCGGTGACACCGCCTCCGACCGGAAGAGGCTGATCATCAGCGGCGGTGCCGCCGCCGTACTGCTCGCGATCATCGGTGCCGCCGGTGGCTGGGTGCTCGCCGGGGACCAGGTGGGGCCGGACCCGGTGGCATCCGGCGTGACCGGCACCCCCACCCCGACCCCTGCCGTCCGGACGTCGCCGCCACGGGAGCGGCCGACGACCACCGCCCCGGCCACCCCGAGCACCAGTCCCAGCCCGGCCCGGCCGACCGGGCTCACCGTCCCCGACCTGGTCGGCACGGACTTCGAGGAGGCCAGGGAGGAACTGCGGGACCTGGGCCTGGGCTGGCAACTCATCTTCGGCAGCGGTGACAGTTCCAGCGTGAGCAGCACCGATCCGGCCCCGGGTACGCCGGTGCGGCGCGGCGTCACGGTCAAGGTCAGCGTGGCGGGGGCCGCACCGCCGAACGAGGTGCCGGACCTGACCGGCGAGGCGTGCAACGAGGCAGGGGCGGAACTCGTCGACGAGGGTTTCTCGCCGCGATACCCCAACGGGCGGTCCGGCACGGTCAGCTCGCAACGACCGGTGGGCGGGACGGTCGGCAGGTGGAACGACGTGGTCCAGATCTGGTGCGGCACGCCACCGAGCCCGGACGCGAGCGCTCCAGCGCCGTGACGCGCACCCGACACGCTGATACCGGCCGGTGGGCGGCAGAACCGCTAGGTTGACCGTCGAAGGGTCTGTTGCCCGCCCGGTCGGCGGAAAGGACGTGCCATGAGCGACGACCGCCAGGAGCCGAGCGACGGGCAACCGGACGACCGGACCCGAGCGATCCCACCGTCCGGCGGCACCCCGGACGAGACCGCGCCGCTCGGGCGTACGCCCGACGAGACGGCACCGCTGGGGCGTACGCCCGACGAGACGGCGCCGATCGGGCGCGCTCCCGACGAGACGGCGCCGATGGATCGGGCAGCCGGCGAGCCGGCGGTGCCGGCCGATGCCACCGCGCCGGTGCCGCCGCCTCAGCGCGCCGGGGCGGCGGCCTGGTCCGGGCGGGCGGAGGTGCCCTCGGTGCGGCCGGGCGTGGACCGCGAGCTGGCCGGTGGCGACTGGTACGCCGACGAGCGGCCCGGTCGACCGTGGTGGCTGCCGATCCTCTGGGGTGTCCTGCTGCTGCTTCTGCTCGGCCTGATCGGGGGCGGGTTCTGGCTGGCCAGCCAGGGGCTCGACGGCGACGGGCCGGCACCGGAGTCGCCCTCGCCCACCACCGGCGCTCCACCCACCACTGCGTCACCGTCGCCGACCACCACGTCCCCGTCACCACCACCGACGACGAGTGCCGCCCCGTCCAGGTGCCGGTACCGCCGCTTGTCGGTCTGCCGGAGGCCGCCGCACGGGCGGCACTGGACGGTCTCGACCTCGGCTATCAGGTGGAGTACCGCCCGTCGGACCAGCCGCCGGGGACCGTCATCGAGACCGACCCGGAGGCCGGCGAGCTGGTGGCGGCGGGCGACGAGGTGCGGTTGGTGGTCGCCGAGGCCAGTCCGAGTCCGTCACCGACGACTGGTGAGCCGACCACCGAGCCAACCGTCACGGCGAGCCCCACCGACTGATCGGCGGGGTCACCACATGCGGCGTCTCGTCCCGACAAGTCCGAGACCGGCGAGAGAGATCGCCAGCCCGAACACCCCCGACCAGAACAGGGAGCGGCTGAGTTCCTCCCGGCCGTGATCACCCGTGGCCCGGGCGGGCACGTCCTGGTCGGTCGGGTCTGTGGACTGGCCGGCGTCGCCGGAGGGCTCCACCGGACCGGCGATCGGTTCGTCGAACAAGCCCTCCGTCCCGAAGGCGTCCCACATGCCGCCCGAGCGGGCGTCCGGCTCGACCGGTTCACTCTCCACCACGGTGATCTCCGGGGCCGGCACCGGCTCGGCCAGCCGGGTGGACGACAGGGCGGGGTCGCGGCCCAGCACCACCACCGTGGTGACGGCGCCGAGAAGCGCCAGGAGTCCGAAGGCGTAGGCGATGCGGGATCGGTGTGGCTCCCGCGCGGACATATTGACCATGGCCATCCCAGGTTCGGGGTCCGGGAGGCGCGGGGTGGAGACATGCCGGGGTGGGCATACCGATTCTATGTCGCCGGCATGCCCCCCGAATCCTTTTCAGCTCGAACGCAGGTGGCTGTCGGGGGTGCTCAGCGCACCCGAACCGGGGTTCGTACGGTCGGCCGGCGGGCTGAACGTACGGTGTGTGGGCGCGGCTGCGGGGCGGCCTCGACCTGCTGTAGACCGGCCCGTTGGACGAAGATCGACCGACGGTTGACCGCGTCCCCCGCCGCGTTCAACTCGTAGCCTTCGAGCCAGAGCCAGCCGTCGTAGGTGGGCCGGTCGAGCACCCGGATCACCCGGAACAGAATGGGTCTGAGGAACTGGACACTCGCCGCGCGTGTCACGTGCAGTACGTCACCGGAGCGGGGAAGCACATGGGCTCCTGGAAGGGTCGGCCGGCGGGGAAGGCCGGCTAAGGGTGGGGGTTTGTCGGCTCCGACGACGAGGTCGTGTCTCGGGGGGTCGGGGCCGGTGTCGTGGTCCGTCAGTACGGAGCTGCTGGTGGCTGAGCTCCTATCCGATCGGTCGGCTGATCAGGAGGTGTCGCCGTAGCTGCCGCCGTCGGACGTGGGCGAACGGCTTCCGATCCCGGGAGCCGCGCCGGCAGGTGACGACCGGGAGTGCCGGCGACCCACTGCTCCACGAGATTGATCACTCGCGGAGACGGATCGGAGACGGTCAGTAACCCGGGTCATACGGACAGAGTGCATCAGGAGCGTGCGTCATGCAAGTTGCACGTCGACTTTTGCCGATACGTGAGCGGCTCGCGCGAAACGGCGCTTGAACGCGCCGCCACCCGGGCGGCACACTGAGGGCCGGCTTCGCCGCCGCGGCCGGCCGAGGACCGGCACCACCCACGCCGCGTACGTTCGCCGCAACGATCGCGCCATGGGCGGGCGGTGAGAGTGGCGCGTCGAAGCGGAGAGGTGACACGGTGAGCGAGCGGCGCAGCCCGACCATCCGGCGGCGCCGGCTCGGCGCGGAACTGCGCCGCCAGCGCGAGGCAGCCGGCATCACCATCGAGGCCGTGGCGGAACAGTTGGAGTGCTCGGCCTCCAAGATCTCGCGGATCGAGACGGGGCACACGACTGCGACTCCCCGGGACGTGCGGGACATGCTCCGCATCTACGGGGTGGTCGGCGCCGAGAGCGACGAGCTGGTCCAGATCGCCCGCGAGGCGCGGCAGAAGGGCTGGTGGCATCCCTACAGCACGGTGCTTGTCGGTGCGTACGTGGGCCTGGAGGCGGCGGCCAGCTCGATTCGGGCGTACGAGCAGCAGGTCGTGCCGGGACTGCTGGAGACCGAGGACTACGCCAGCGCGATGATCCGCGCGGCCCGCCCCGATTTCAGCCCGGAACAGGTACAGCAAAGAGTGCGTGTCCGACTCGGCCGTCAGTCGTTGTTGACCCAGGATGATCCGGTCGATCTGTGGGTGGTGCTCGATGAGGCGGTGTTGAGCCGTCCGGTGGGCGGGGACGCGGTCATGCGTGACCAGCTCCTACGGTTGGTGGAGGTGGCACAGCTGCCGAACGTGACGCTTCAGGTCCTGCCGTTCGAGGTGGGAGCGCACGCCGGCATGGATGGCACCTTCACGATCCTCAGCTTCCCCGAAGCCGGTGATCCGGATGTCGTGTACGCGGAGAACGCCACGGGTGGGCTCTTCCTGGAGAAGAGCGACGAACTACAGAAGTACAGCTTCATCTTCGATCACATTCGAGCAGCGGCCAAGCGTCCGGAGGAGTCCGTCGAGTACATCGCGAGACTGGCAGAGGAGCCGTTGTGGAAGTGGCGACGCAAGGATTCTCCGTGAACCTGACGCAGGCGACATGGTTCAAGAGTTCGAAGAGCGGACCGAACTGTGACAACTGCGTGGAGGTGGCGTACGTGACCGGGGCGGTCGGCGTCCGGGATTCGAAGGACAAGGCCGGACCGGCCCTGGTCTTCGCACCGGGTGACTGGCACGCTTTCGTCGCCAGCACCAGGGACGGCGCGTTCCCCCGGGCCTGACGCCGGGGACGGTGACGACGGATCCCCGTTCGGCCGGTGGCCGGGCGGGGATCCTGCTGTCGTCACCCCGCTCGCAATCCGCCGGCTGCCGTCGCCACATCGTGCCCGTCTCGTTGTACCTCTCGGTACGCGCTGGTCGACATCCCCCCGGCAGGGCGGGTAACCGAGCGAGGCAGGCGAGACGGATGACGAGTATCGGGTCGGAGAACCTCACGAACGGACCGGGAAAGCCGGAACGGTTCGGCGGCAAGTATCGCGGAGCCCGGCGGGACACCGTGCTGACCGAGGTGGTGTCGGCGGAGACCGAGCACGCCGGCCGGGAGACCCAGCCGGCGACGGAGTCGCCGTCGCCGCTCACCCTGCCGTCGCTCGACCCGAACCCGCTCACCGAGCCGTCCTTCCCGGCTACCGGCTGGTCGGCCGTGGACGAGGGCTCCCTCGTGGACCATCCGCTGCTGCGCGGCCTGCTGATGGAGCTGCCACCCAGGGGCAGCGTGCCGCCACCCGGCTGGCTCGACCGCTGGTTCGAGGCGACCAGGGCGATCCTGGAACTGCTATACGTGCAGGGCGCCGGCCGGGCGCGGTGACGACACCCGTTCGGGCATGGCGCGTTCGGCGAGCCGGTTGTGGCGCAACGCGTGACGTACGCCGATCACCGCGACGGCCAGTGCCGCGACGGTGATGGCCGGCCCGGTGGCCGAGGGCCCGAGGAACTGGCCGGCACCGCTCGCCGCGACCACGGCCGGCAGCAGCGCCAACCCGGTCACCTGCAACGGTAGTCCGAGCAGCGGGTGCGCGGCGGCGGCCCGCAGTCCGTGCGGGGCCGGCGTTCCGGGGGCGACGGCCAGCGCGCCGGCTCCGGCCCACAGCCGGTGCAACCGGCGCACCGTGCAGGCGGCCACCAGCAGGGCGGGGAGGGCAGCGAGCGCCAGCCCGTCGGCGGCGCGATCCGCCAGGGTCGGCCCGACGGTGGCCAGCCCGGCGACCGGCAGGGCCACCGTCAGACCGAGCCCGGTCAGCGTCAGCGCGAGCAGCCAGCCGGTGTGCTGGCGCAGCTCGCGAGCGTGGTTCAGGCGGGGCAGCCCGTCCGCGAGATAGCCGGCGGCCCACCAGACGGCGATGACCGGAAGCAGGAGGGCGAGATGGCTCTGCATGTCCATCAGCCTTGCCCGATTTCCGGCTCGCCGAATCCGGGCTCACCCCCTGTTCGTCCCGTACCCGTCCCCCGTAGGGGAACCATCTCGCCAGTGTTATGAGGGATCCGACATGTTTAACTGTCCGCACGCAGCCAACTACCCTCACCTTGATCGGCATTCATCGATCAATCTGCCACGAGCAGGTGGACGGTCGATGCCGTTCGGAGGGAGGTAGGAAGATGGCTCTTCCACAGAGATCCGTGTTCGTCGGGCTGGCCACGCTGGCCATGGTGGCGGCGGCCACCCCGGCCATGGCGGCCGAACCGGTGGGCACCGTCCGAAGCGCCGGCGGCGCGACAGCCGTCGAAGGCAGCTACATCGTCGTGTTCAAGGACAGCGAGGTGAGCCGTACGACAGTCGGCTCCTCCGTGGACCGGCTGCTGCGCCGGCACGGGGGTACGACGGCCCGGACCTACAGCGCGGCCGTCCGGGGCGCCGAGCTGCGGGTCAGCGCGCGGGCCGCGGCGCGGATCGCGGCGGACCCCGCTGTCGCGTACGTCGAACAGAACCACGTCGTCTCCATCGCCGGCACCCAGACGAACCCCCCGTCCTGGGGCCTGGACCGGATCGACCAGCGGAACCTGCCGCTCAACAGCTCGTACACGTACCCCAACACGGCCACGAACGTGACCTCGTACGTCATTGACACCGGCATCCGGACCACCCACTCGGACTTCGGTGGTCGGGCGACCTGGGGCACGAACACCGTCGACTCCAACAACACCGACTGCAACGGTCACGGCACGCACGTGGCGGGCACCGTCGGCGGCTCGGCGTACGGCGTGGCCAAAGCGACCCGTCTGGTGGCGGTCAAGGTGCTCAACTGCTCCGGCAGCGGCACCAACGCCGGCGTGATCGCCGGCATCGACTGGGTCACCGCCAACGCGGTGAAGCCGGCCGTGGCCAACATGAGCCTCGGCGGTGGCGCGAACACCTCGGTCGACAACGCGGTCATCAACTCCATCAACTCCGGCGTCACGTACGCGGTGGCCGCCGGTAACGGCAACGCCCTCGGCCAGCGGCAGAACGCCTGCAACTACTCGCCGGCCCGGGCCGCGGCAGCGATCACCGTCGGCGCCACCCAGAGCAACGACGCCGCCGCGAGCTTCTCCAACTTCGGCACCTGTGTGGACATTCTCGCCCCGGGGGTGAGCATCACCTCCGGCTGGCACACGAGCGACACCGCGACGAACACCATCAGCGGCACGTCGATGGCCTCGCCACACGTCGCCGGTGTGGCGGCGCTGGTGCTCTCGGCCAACCCGTCCTGGACGCCCCAGCAGGTCCGGGACTACCTGGTCACCAACTCCACCCCGAACGTGATCTCGAACGTCGGCACGGGAACTCCGAACCAGTTGCTCTACGTCGTCAACGGCAGCACCCCGCCGCCGACGAACGACTTCTCGGTCTCGGTGTCGCCGACCTCCGGTTCGGTCGTGGCGGGCAGTTCGGCGACCGCCACCGTGGCGACAGCCACCACCAACGGCTCGGCGCAGTCGGTGAGCCTCTCGGCCAGCGGCCTGCCGTCCGGGGCGACCGCCTCGTTCAGCCCGGCCACCGTCACCTCCGGTGGATCGTCCACGCTGACCATCAGCACCTCGGCCAGCACGCCGGCCGGCACGTACACCGTGACCGTCACCGGCACCGCGGCCTCCGGCACCAGAAGCGCGACGTACTCGCTGACGGTGACCGGCGGCAGCGGCGGCGGCTGCTCCGGGACCAACGGCACCGACGTGCCGATCCCGGACGCGGGCTCGGCGGTGACCAGCTCGATCACGATCTCCGGCTGCAACCGGAACGCCTCGTCGAGCTCCACCGTGGCGGTGAACATCGTGCACACCTACCGTGGCGACCTGGTCATCGACCTGCTCGCCCCGGACGGCTCGTCCTACCGGCTGAAGAACAGCAGCATCTTCGACGGCACGGACAACGTGAACACCACCTACACGGGGAACCTGTCCAGTGAGGCGGCGAACGGCACCTGGCGTCTCCAGGTCCGCGACGTCTACGGCGGTGACACCGGCTACATCAACACCTGGACGTTGACGCTCTGACGCCCAAACAGCGAACGGGCCCCGGCGTAGCGCCGGGGCCCGTTCGTCGGGTCGGGTCAGACCGCGAACTCGGTCGGGCGTTCGGTGGCCGGCGCGGGCGGCCGGGCCTTCCACAGCCCGGTCTTCTGGGCGAACATCCGACCCAGGTACGCGGGATTCAGGATCACGTAGCGCCGCCACAGCCGCTTGGGCTCCAGGCCGAGACGCCAGAACCATTCCAGCCCGGCGCGCTGCATCCACGGCGGCGGCTGACGCAGCAGCCCCGCGTGATAGTCGAAGGCCGCGCCGACCGCCATCATCGGCATGTCCAGCAGCGGACGCATCGCGTACGTGAAGATCTCCTGGCGGGGGCAGCCGAGCCCGACCAGGACCAGCCGGGCACCGCTGGCCTTGATCCGCTCGGCGATGTCGACGTCCTCGCCCGGCTGCACGCCGCGGAACTTGGACGCCTCCACTCCGGCGATCTTGAGCGCCGGGAACATCCGCTCCAGCGCCGGAATCAACCGGGCGAGCGTCTCCTCGGTCGAGCCGTACAGGTAGACCGGCAGCCCTTCGTCGGCGAAGCGGGAGAGCACGTGCAGGGTCAGGGTCGGCCCGTAGACGCGATCGGTGAGCCCGGCACCGTGCAGCAGGTTCAGCGCCCAGCGCACCGGCTGCCCGTCCGGGGTCACCACGTCGAAGGAGTTGAGCCGGGCGTTGTGCGCCGGATCCAGCACCCCGGTCATCACGCCGTGCACGGCCAGCGCGGTCAGCGCCAGCGGGCGGCGTTCCTGCGCGGCGGCCACCACCTGTTCGGTGGCCTCGGCGTAGTTGGTCGCGTCGACCAGGACACCGAGCACGTTCTTCTTGGTCATGCTCCCGGCACCCACTTGTCCACGTTGGCCTCGTAGATCTCTCGCATGATCATGGGTACGTCGTACACCTGCTTCCAGTCCGGGTAGTCGGCCTGGAACGCCTCGTTGGAACCGATCCACCACTTGTGGTCGCCGATCCGGTTGGCCTCGACGTACTCGGTGATCATTTCCTGGCCGGTGATCTGCTCGGCCAGCATGAACGCCTCCCGGTTGGAGGTGTTCGAGTGCCGACCGCCACCGAGGTTGTAGACGGCGGCCGAGCGGGGACTGCGGAAGAACGCCTCGAATGCGGAGACCACGTCCGAGCTGTGGATGGCGTCGCGGACCTGCTTGCCCTGGTACCCGAAGATCTTGTAGGTGCGGCGCTCCATGTTCGCTCGCATCACGTAGCCGAGGAAGCCGTGCAACTCGGTCGCCGAGTGCGCGGGCCCGGTCAGCGTCCCGCCCCGGAAGCACGCCGTCTTCATCCCGAAGTAGCGGCCGTACTCCTGCACCATGACGTCCGCCGCGACCTTCGAGGCACCGAAGATCGAGTGCAGGCAGGCGTCGATCGACATGTCCTCGCGGATGCCCTGCTCGTACGGGTGACCCGGCTCGATCTCCCAGCGGGTCGCCAACTCCACCAGGGGCAGGCTGTTCGGGCGGTCGCCGTACACCTTGTTCGTGGAGCAGTGGATGACCGGGGCGTCGATGCAGTGTTCCCGGACGCTCTGCAACACGTTGAGGGTGCCGGCGGCGTTCACGTCGAAGTCGGTGAACGGATCGCGTACCGCCCAGTCGTGCGAGGGCTGCGCGGCAGTGTGGATCACCACAGCAACGTCCCGGCCGTACCTGCCGAACAGCGTGCCGAGCGCCGCCCGGTCCCGGATGTCGATGCTGTGGTGGGAGTACGCCGCGCCCAGCTCGTCGGTCAGCCGCCGGACGTTCCAGGCGGTGGACGCCTCCTCGCCGAAGAACTCCTGCCGCATGTCGTTGTCGATGCCGACGACGTCGAGACCGAGGCCGGCGAAGTGCCGGACCGCCTCGGAGCCGATCAGCCCGCCCGACCCGGTCACGAATGCGACACTCACACGCCACTCCTGGTGCGTCGGAGGCAGAAACCATCGGAGCATAGCGTGACGTCCGGCACGCCCCCGATACGGAGCGAGGGCCCCGCATCCGCGGAGCCCTCGTCTGTGGTGGGGAAGGGGGGAGTTGAACCCCCACGTCCTTTCGGACACACGGACCTGAACCGTGCGCGTCTGCCATTCCGCCACTTCCCCGTGGCCCGACCTCGGTTGACCGTGGCGTGGACCGGCACCGTCGGTGACCGACGAGCCTCGACCATGCTACGTGACCTTGGTCTGCTGCCACGAATGGCTTTCGCTGCTCGCAGCGGTTACCGTTCGTGGCGGACGAAAGAGTAGCACGACAATCAGAGGCCGTCCGAACGGGCCGTGGCCTGCTGGCCGAGCGGCGTGTGAGCTGCGTGCGCTCTGGACGGATACCATCATGTCCTCGGGACCCGAGGAGGAGCCGGTGAGCGTGCTGCAACGCTTCGAGAAGCGTCTGGAAGGCCTGGTCGAAGGGGCCTTCGCCAAGGTCTTCAAAGGGGTGGTCCACCCCGTGGAGATCCTCAACGCCATGCAGCGGGAGGCCGAGGCACACAAGGCCATCCTGGCTGGTGGGCGCACGTTGGTGCCCAACCGCTACGTGATCGATCTCTCCCCGTACGACCACAGTCGGCTGGCGCCGTACGCCGCCGCGCTGGCCCAGGAGCTGGCCCAGTCGCAGGCGGAGTTCATCGGCGAGCAGGCCTGGACGGTCTACGGAGACGTGATCGTCGAGATCGAGCGCGGTGAAGGACTGGACACCGGTATGTTCCGGGTCACCGCGGAGGTCTACACCGGTGGCGAGGTCGCCCCGGTTTCGGCGCCCGGCTACGACGCCGGCCCGTCCGGCTACGACGCCGGTCCGCCCGGATACGACGCCGGCCCGCCCGGCTATCCGTCGTACGACCAGGGTGGTGGCTACGGTCCGCCGCCGGGGCACGGCGGTGGCCGCAACATCCGGCTGGTCTCCGGCGACGGTCGCACCTACCCGTTGCAGATGGGCTCGACCGTGATCGGTCGTGGCGACCAGGCCAACCTGCGCCTGCCGGACGTCGGCATCTCCCGGCGACACGCCCGGCTGGACTTCGACGGTGGGCAGGTCGTGCTCACCGATCTCGGCTCGACCAACGGCACCATGGTCAACGGCCAGCGGGTCTCGGCCGTGGCGTTGAACCCCGGTGACATGATCCAGCTCGGTACGACCACCCTGACCTTCCGCGTGGACGGCTGATCCGCCTTGCCGGAACTCGTCATCACCGTTGCCCGGTTCGGATTCCTCATCCTGCTGTGGATCTTCGTGTTCACGGTGGTCGGTGTCATCCGTCGGGACCTCTTCGCGGGGGCCCGTTCGGGTCGACTGGTGGCCGCGCCCCGGACTGTGGGCGCGTCGACAGGGCAGGCGACGGCGAAGCCGGCGAAGGTGAAGCGGGGCCGGGCGGCGCACCAGTTGGTGGTGACCGCGGGTCAGTTGGCCGGTACGCGGATCACGTTGGGTGAGGCGCAGATAACGATCGGTCGTGCCGAGGACTCCACCCTCGTCATCACCGACGACTACGCGTCCGCGCGACACGCCCGGCTGGTGCCGCGTGACGGGCAGTGGTTCGTCGAGGACCTGGGTTCGACTAACGGGACGTACCTGGATCGCGCTAAGGTCACCGGACCGACCCCCGTCCCCCTCGGCGTGCCGATCCGGATCGGCCGCACCTCTCTCGAATTACGGCCATGACTCTGACCCTGCGCTATGCGGCCCACAGCGACCGCGGTCTGATCCGAGACGGTAATCAGGACTCCGTCTACGCCGGGCCGCGGCTACTCGCCGTTGCCGACGGCATGGGCGGCATGGCCGCCGGTGACGTCGCCAGCAACATCGTCATCGGTGCCATGGCGCCACTGGACGAGGACGTCCCGGGTGACGCCCTTGTCGACGCGCTCCGCTCCGCCGTGGGCACCGCCAACCAGCAACTCCGCGAGACCGTGGAGGCCAACCCTCAGTTGGAGGGGATGGGCACCACGCTTACCGCGACCCTCTTCTCCGGCAGCAAGCTGGGCATGGTCCACATCGGGGACTCGCGGGCCTATCTCCTGCGCGCCGGTGAGTTCGCGCAGATCACCAAGGACGACACATACGTCCAGATGCTCGTCGACGAGGGCCGGATCAGCCCGGAGGAAGCGAGCAGCCACCCGCAGCGCTCGTTGCTCACCCGGGCCCTGGACGGCCGTGACATCGACCCGGAGTACTCGGTCCGGCAGGTGCTTCCGGGTGACCGGTACCTGATCTGTTCCGACGGGCTCTCCGGTGTGGTGAGCGCGGAGACCATCGGCGAGACCATGCGGGAGTACGCCGACCCGCAGCAGTGCGTCGAGCGCCTCGTCCAGCTCGCCCTGCGCGGTGGCGGTCCGGACAACATCACTGTGATCATCGCCGACGCCACCGATCGGGACATCGTCGAGGCCGCCCCGATCGTCGGCGGTGCGGCGGCCCGGGACCGGGGGATGGCCACCTCGGCGGACGTCTCCACCCCGGCGGCCCGTGCCTCGGCGCTCTCCGCGCCCCGACCCCCGACCCCCGACGAGCCCGCCAACAGCGACGACGAACCCGAGGCGCGCCGCCGTCCGCTGCGTGCGCTGGCGATGACGACAGCCCTGTTGGTGATCGTCGGTGGCGGTGTGTTCGCCGGCTGGAGCTACACCCAGCGCCAGTACTACGTGGGAGCGACGGAGAACGGCCAGGTAGCGGTGTTCCGTGGCATCCAGGGCCAGATCGCCGGCATGGATCTCTCCAGCGTGCACTCGGAGAGCAGCGCGCAGCTCGACGACCTCACCCTGGCCGCGCAGGAGCAGGTCAAGCAGGGCATCCCGGCCAAGAGCGAGCCGGACGCGGAACGGCGGCTGGCGGAGCTGACGATGGACAGCCCGACAAACGTGAACCTCAAGCCGATCTGTCCGCTGACGCCGAGCCCCACAACCTCGGTGGCGGGTTCGCCGTCCCCGCCGCCGAGCCTCCCGTCCGGTTCACCGAGCCAGGTGGGCAGCAGCTCGCCGTCACCGCGGGGTGGAGCGACGGCCACGCCGAGCGGTACGCCCGCCGGCAGCTCCGCCGCCGCACCGGACAGCACCCCCGACGCGCCGCCCGTCGACACCTTCTCGCCCACGGTCGATCCGGCGGCCTGCCGGTCGCCCGAGTAGGCACCCGCTCCGACCCGAGGACGATCGTGACCGCACCGGCCACCCCGGCATCCTCGCCCGCGACCGCGGGCGAGCGGCCCGGCGTACGCATGGCCCGGTCCCGGCGCAACGCCGAGCTCTCGCTGCTGCTGCTGGCGATGGCGCTTGTCGCCGCGTACGGGGCGATGGTCGAGGCGAACGTGCTCGACACGGTCACCCCGGGCTTCTGGGTGCCGGCCGCCACACTCACCGCGGTGTTCCTCGGCATGCACCTGGTGATCCGGTTCCTGGCACCCTTCGCCGACCCGGCGCTGCTGCCGGCGGTGGCCCTGCTCAACGGGCTGGGAGTTGGCTTCCTGCGTCGGCTCGACCTCGCCAATGCGGCCCCCGAGGAACGAGCGGACCTGGCCATCTTCGCCGGCATCGGCGGTCGGCAACTCGCCTGGACGCTGATCTCGGTGGTCCTCGCCGCCGGGCTGCTGGCGCTGATGCGCGACCACCGGTCGATCTCCCGGTACGCGTACACCCTGGGGCTGGCGGGCATCGTCCTGGTCATGCTGCCGGCGGTGCTGCCGGCCAGCATCTCCGAGATCAACGGCGCGAAGCTCTGGGTACGCATCGGCAGCTTCTCGATCCAGCCGGGTGAGTTCGCCAAGCTCGCGCTGCTCGTCTTCTTCGCCTACTACCTGGTGCGCAAGCGCGAGGTGCTGTCACTGGCGAGTCACCGGTTCCTCGGCATCGACTTCCCGCGCGGGCGCGACCTCGGCCCGGTGCTCGTCGTCTGGGTGATCAGCCTGCTGGTCCTCGTCTTCGAGAAGGACCTGGGCACCTCGCTGCTCTATTTCGGCATGTTCGTGGCCACTGTCTACATCGCCACCGAACGGGTCAGCTGGCTGCTCATCGGCCTGGTTCTCTTCTTCGGCGGCGCCTACCTCGCGTACGTGCTCGGTGAGGCGGTGGGCGGCCCGTTCGCGAACTTCTACCTGCGGGCGGAGATCTGGCTCGACCCCTTCGCCCAGCCGTACGACGACGGTTACCAACTGGTCCAGGGGCTGCTCGCCCTCGGCTCCGGCGGGCTGTTCGGCGCCGGGCCGGGCGGCGGTCAGCCGCTGCTGCTGCCGGAGGTGCAGAACGACTTCATCTTCGCCGGCATCGGTGAGGAGATCGGCCTCTTCGGCCTCTCCGCGCTACTGGTGATCTACCTGCTCATCGTCGAGCGGGGCCTGCGGGCCGCCCTGGCGGTCCGGGACTCGTTCGGCAAGCTGCTCGCCGGTGGCCTGGCCTTCACCCTCGCGCTCCAGGTCTTCGTGATCGTCGGCGGCATCAGCAAGCTCATCCCGCTCACCGGTCAGACCACGCCGTTCCTCTCCGCAGGTGGCTCGTCGCTGATGGCGAACTGGCTGCTCATCGCGGTGCTGCTGCGCGTCTCCGACGCCGGCCGCCGCCCGGTCGACGGCGCCGGTGGCAAGCTGAACCGGCCCTCCGGACCGCCCGAGCAGCTGCACGGTGCCCCCACGGAGGTGATCAAGCCGTGAACGCACCCCTGCGTCGGGTCGGCGTCGTCGTGATCGTCCTGTTCGGCCTGCTCTTCGCGAACCTGAACTGGATTCAGGCGTACAAGGCCGACGAGTACCGCACCAGCGACTACAACGGTCGCGTCCAGGTCGCCAAGTACGACCGCAAGCGCGGCAACATCGAGGCCGGCGGCACCGCCCTGGCGGTCAGCAAGGAGACCGACGGCGAGCTGAAGTACCTGCGCACCTACCCCGGCGGTGAGAAGTACGCCCACGTGCTCGGGTACGAGCCGGTGAACGGCTCCGCCACCGGTCTGGAGCGCGCCGAGAACGACTTCCTCGCCGGCACCAGCGACCAGCTCATCGTGAACCGGCTGCGGGACATGGTCACCGGCGACACCACAGCCGGCGGCAACGTGCTGCTGACCCTCTCGAAGCGGGCCCAGGACACCGCGTACGACGAGCTGCGCGGCAACAACAACGGGGCGAGCAAGGGCGCGGCGATCGCCATCGACCCGGCCACCGGGGCGGTGCAGGCGCTGGTCTCCATCCCGAGCTTCGATCCGAACCCGCTGGCCAGCCACAGCAGCAACGAGGCGACAAGCGCGTACAACAAGCTGGAGCAGGACGCGGGACGGCCGCTGCGGAACCGGGCGCTCGGCGAGGTGCTGCCGCCCGGCTCCACCTTCAAGATCGTGGTGGCCGCGGCGGCGCTGGAGAACGGGATCACCAAGGAGACGAACATCCCGGCCGGATCCAGCTACACCCCGCCCACCTCCGGCGAGCCGATCCGCAACGCGGCGCCGTCGATCTGCCCCGAGTCACAGGTGACCCTGATGAACGCGGTCACCGAATCCTGCAACACCGGATTCGCCAAGCTCGGCGGACAGCTCGGCCCGGACGTGCTCAAGGAGAAGGCCCGGCAGTTCGGGTTCGAGCAGGAGGACCTGACCGTCGGCCGGCTCGGCGAGAGTGGCCTGGGCGTGGCGGCCAGCCGCACCGGCAGCATGGAGAACCCGGACGGTGGCCCCGACCCGGCGGCGCTTGCCCAGTCCTCGATCGGCCAGCGCGACGTGCGGATGACCCCGTTGCAGGGCGCCATGATCGCCGCTGCGGTGGCCAACGGCGGCAGCCAGATGCGGCCGTACCTGGTGCGTCAGCTCCTCGCACCGGACCGCACCACCGTCTACGACACCGCCAACCCGCGTGAACTGCGCCGGCCGGTGAGTGGCCAGGTCGCCGCCGACCTGCGGGAGATGATGGTGAGCGTGGTGCAGAACGGCACCGGCCGTAACGCCCGGATCAACGGCTACACCGTCGGCGGCAAGACCGGCACCGCACAGTCCGCGCCGGACCGCCCCGACCACGGCTGGTTCATCGGTTTCGCCCTCGACTCCGACGGCAAGCCGGTCTCCGCCGTCTGCGTCGTCCTGGAGGAGGCCGGCAGCGGTGGCAGCGCCGAGGCCGCCCGGATCGCCGGTCAGATCATGCGGGCCGCCATCGCCGAACCCGGGGGGCGCTGACATGCTCAGCCCGGGGGTGCAGCTCGGTAACCGCTACCGGCTCGACGAGCGGATCGCCAGCGGTGGCATGGGTGACGTCTGGCGCGGCACCGACCAGGTGCTCGGCCGTACGGTGGCGGTCAAGAGCCTGCTCCCGGCGTTGCTTGACGATCCCGGGTTCGCCGAGCGGTTCCGTGGCGAGGCCCGCACCATGGCGACGATCAACCACCCGGGTGTGGTCGACGTCTACGACTTCGGCAACGACCAGCACATCGCCTTCCTGGTGATGGAGTACGTCGAGGGTGACCCGCTCTCGGCCACGCTGAGCCGGGTCGGCCGGCTCACCCCGGCGCGGACCATGGCGCTCGTCGCCCAGGCCGCGGACGCGCTGCACGCCGCGCACGTGAAGGGCATCGTGCACCGGGACGTGAAGCCCGGCAACCTGCTGGTCCGCCCCAACGGCACGCTTGTGCTCACCGACTTCGGCATCGCCCGGTCGGACCTGGTCGGGCAGCTCACCGCGGCCGGATCGGTGCTCGGCACCGCGTCCTACATCTCGCCGGAGCAGGCCACCGGCCAGGTCGCCACCCCCGCCTCCGACGTCTACGCGCTGGGTGTGGTGGCCTACCAGTGCCTCGCCGGCCGGCGACCGTTCGAGGGTGACAACCCCCTCGACATCGCGATGCGGCACGTCCGGGAGACGCCCCGGCCGTTGCCCTCCGACATCCCGCCCCAGGTTCGCGCGCTTGTCGAGCGGGCGCTGGCGAAGGACCCGAAGGAGCGCTGGCCGAGCGCCGCCGCGCTGGCCGGCGTGGCGCGACAGTTGAAGACGGCGCTGTCCCGGCAGGCCCGGGCGGGCGGTCAGGCCGCACCGATCTCCGCCGCGCCGGCCTCGCCGGCTCCGGGCCGGGCACAGGTCCCGCCGCCGCAGCCACCGCGTCCGGTCGCGGCCCCGCACTCACCGGCCCCCGCGCACCCGCAGGCCGTGGGGCACCGGCCGCCGCCGGGCCACCCACAGGCCCGGCCGCCGATGGCCCCGCACCGTCCCACCACTGTGGCGCCGGCCGCCACCGGGTATCCGCGTGGCGCGGCAACCGTCCCACCCGGGTACGCTCCGCAGCCCGGACCGTCACGCCCGGTGCCTCGACGGTCACGATCCGGGATGGTCTTCCTGGCCATCATGCTTGGCGCACTGGTCCTTATCTGCTCCGGCGTGATTTCCTACCAACTGCGGAACAACCTCGGCGCAGGTACGCCGGGGGGCGTTTCCGTGCGAACGGTGACGTCCGACGCGCTGCGGCCCGACGGGCGAGACGATCCGGCCGGTACGGCGTACCGTCGACTGGATCAGCCCCGACCGGGCGGCGACGAGACGACGACGAGCGAAGGACGACAGACGCGATGACAGCGCAGGCCCGCCTGCTCGGTGGCAGGTACCAGGTCGGCGAGCTGCTCGGGTACGGCGGCATGGCCGAGGTGCATCGCGGTCGTGACCTGCGGCTTGGTCGGGACGTCGCGATCAAGATGCTCCGCACCGACCTGGCCCGGGACGCCACCTTCCAGATGCGTTTCCGGCGGGAGGCGCAGAACGCGGCCTCCCTCAACCACCCCGCCATCGTCGCCGTCTACGACACCGGCGAGGAGCAGGCGCCGACCGGCGAGACGCTGCCGTTCATCGTGATGGAGTTCGTGAACGGGCGCACGCTGAAGGAGGTGCTCGGCGCCGAGGGCCGGCTGCAACCCCGGCGGGCGCTGGAGATCTCCGCCGACATCTGCGCCGCCCTCGACTTCAGCCACCGGCACGGCATCATCCACCGCGACATCAAGCCGGGCAACGTGATGCTCACCCAGACCGGCCAGGTCAAGGTGATGGACTTCGGCATCGCCCGGGCGTTGGCCAGCGGTGCCACCACGATGACGCAGACGAGCGCGGTCATCGGCACCGCGCAGTACCTTTCCCCGGAACAGGCCCGTGGCGAGGCGGTCGACGCCCGCTCCGATGTCTACGCCGCCGGTTGTGTGCTCTTCGAGCTGGTCTGCGGGCATCCGCCGTTCGTCGGCGACAGCCCGGTGAGTGTCGCGTACCAGCACGTGCGGGAAGCGCCGCCGACCCCGAGCGACCTGAACCCGGACGTCAACCCGGCTGTCGACGCGATAGTGCTCAAGGCGCTGTCGAAGAACCCGCTCAACCGCTACCAGAGCGCCGGGGAGATGCGGGCGGATCTGCTCCGCGCGGCAGCCGGCCGCCCGGTGATGGCGACCCCGGTGATGCGCGAGGACGAGACCGTGGCGATGGCCGCGGCCGGCCGCCCCGGGTACCCGTCGGGGGGTGCGACGCAGACCCACCAGATCCCCGCCCGGGTGGGCGACCCGCGCCAGCGCAAGGCGTCGTCCTGGCTGATCGCGACGTTCGCCGCGCTCGGCGTGCTCGCGGTGATCGCGCTTGTCGCCGCGCTGCTGCTGAATCAGCGGGACGACCCGCAGGACGCTCCGGTGCCGACGGTGACCGGGTTGAGCCGGGCCGACGCGTTCGCCCAGATCGAGCGGGACGGCTTCGTGCCGGCACTCGGTGATCCGGAGTTCACCTCGGACTGCAAGGAGGGGACGGTCACCAACCAGTCCCCAGCGCCCGGTGAGCGGATCGCACCGAACAGCACGGTGACCGTACGCATCTGCGGCGGCAAGCCGGAGGTGGAAATTCCGCCCGGCCTCGTCGGCAGCACCCGCGAGAGCGCTGAGACGCAGCTCAAGAACCTCAATCTTGATGTCAAGGTCGAGCAGGCAAACAACTCGGCCACCGAAGGCCAGGTGTTGGAGGTCTCCCCGCCCTCCGGGGAGAAGGTCGCGGAGGGCACCGAGGTCATCCTTACCGTCTCCAAGGGCAACGTCGTGGCGGTGCCGTCGGTGGTCGGCCTGCCTCAGGCGGAGGCCAAGCGCACGCTGGAACGCGCCGGCTTCGAGGTCGACACCGATCTTGGTCCGGAGGTCCCCGCCGATCAGGCCGGACGAGTGGTCGACCAGAGTCCGAACGCCAACACCGAGCGCACCAAGGGCAGCACGGTGAAGATCATCGTGTCGGTCGAGGAGCCGGAGGACCCGGACCCGCCGTCCCAGACGCCGCCGACCAGCACGCCGCCGACCACCCCGCCGCCGGATGATGACGACGACGGCGGGGGTGGCGACGGTGGCGGGATCCTGCCGTCCTTCACCCCGTTCCGCCTCGGTGAGGAGTGACGGGGTCGACCCCGCCTGTCGACCTGGCGAGGCGTCGGCGGCGACGTCTGCTCCGGCTGGCCGTGCCGGCGCTTGTCGCGCTGCTGGCCGCCAGCCTGCCCTGGCTCTGGACGACCACCGGTGCGCTCGGCCACGTCCACGCGGCAACCGAGGCACCGGCCGCCGACGTGGTGATCGTTCTGGGTACCGCAGTGACCGAGGACGGGCGGCAACCGGGCGTCCGGCTGTCCGGCCGCCTGGAGACCGCCGCCGAACTGGTCCGCAGCGGCCGGGCCCGGGTGGTGCTCGTCTCGGGTGACGGTGCCGGCGAGTCCGGCGACGAACCGGCGATCATGGCCGCTCACCTGACCGAGCGGCTCGGTGTCGATCCGCGGCACGTGGTCGCCGACCCGCACGGGCTGGACACGTACGACAGCTGCCTACGCGCCCGCCAGGTGTACGGGATCGAGCGGGCCCTGATCGTCACCCAGTCCTACCACCTGTCCCGGGCGGTGACGCTCTGCCGGCACGTCGGGATCGACGCCGACGGAGTGACCGCCCGCTGCTCGGGCTGCGGCAACGGCCTGCTGGTGCGCAAGGCGGCGCGGGACTACCTGGCCAGCGGCAAGGCGGCCTGGGACGCCGTCCGCGACAGGCCACCGGCCGTCACATCACCCGCCGATCCCGCCATCTCCGACGCGCTGGCCCGCTGACCGCCGGGGGCTCGGTCCGGCCCGATGCTCGGGTCAGTGACCTCCCTCGTCGGGGGCCGCCGCAGCGCGCCACGGCTGTCGACGTGACGTCACACTCCTGGCGGCCCGGGGACCGACGCGACGACGTCGAAACCCTGACCTCAGGTCGTGGCGAAGGCGGCGCGGCGGCGGGCGTCGACCTCGGCGGCCAGTTCCGGAGCGCGTTCCAGCGCTTCCGGGTGACCGCAGGCGGCGAGCCAGTTGGCCAGCATCAGGTGACCACCTTCGGTGAGCACCGACTCGGGGTGGAACTGGACGCCCTCGATCGGCAGGGTGCGGTGCCGCATCGCCATCACGATCCCGGAGGCGGTCCAGCCGGTCACCTCAAGCTCGGCCGGCAGGGTTTCCCGCAGCACGGCGAGCGAGTGGTATCGGGTAGCGGTGAAGGGGTCGGGCAGCCCGGCGAGGACGCCGGTGCCGTCGTGGCGGACCTCCGAGGTCTTGCCGTGCAGCAGCTCCGGAGCGCGGGTGACCGTCGCGCCGAACGCCTCGCCGATGGCCTGGTGACCCAGGCAGACCCCGAAGATCGGCAGTTCGCCGGCGTACTCGCGGATCACGTCGAGGCAGATGCCCGCGCGGTCGGGCGTGCCCGGACCCGGCGAGAGCAGGACGCCGGCCGCACCGACCCGACCGACCTCGGCCACCTCGATCTCGTCGTTGCGTCGTACCTCGCACTCCACGCCGAGCTGGCCGAGGTACTGCACCAGGTTGAAGACGAACGAGTCGTAGTTGTCGATCACCAGGACGCGCATCGGGCTCACTCGTCCTCGTCCGGCGGCGGGGTGTTGTTCCGGTCGGTGTCGTACGGCAGGTCGTGCTCGTCGCCCGGTGGGGCGTCGTCGACCGCGCCCTCGTCCCCGGGGCCGAGGTCACCATCGGGTGCGCCCGGCACGCCGGAGTCCTCCTGGGTGACCTGCACGTCGTCGAAGGGCAGCAGCGGTTCCGCCCAGGGAAACACCACGTACCACAGCAGCGCCACCATCGTGGTGGCCAGTACCAGGCTGCCGACGAGCTTGCCGGGCAGCCCGTAGGGCAGCTTGCGCCAGATCCAGGCGTACATGGTCAGGTCCCCAGCTCCGCCGGGCGTCCCTCGGCCTTCGGCTGGGTACGCGTCAACTCGGCGTGAATGATCAACCGTTCGTAGTTGTCGAACTTCGGGTTGCAGGTGGTCAGGGTCAGCATCCGCTTCGTGGGTTTCTCGCCCGGCCGGCCCGGCACCGGGGCCACCACCTCGACCTGCGTCGGTTTGACGATCAGGCTCTCGGTGACCTGGTAGACGTACCAGTCGTTGCGGCCCTCGACCAGGATCGGGTCACCCTTGCGCAACTCGTCCAGTCGCCAGAAGGTGGCCCGGTTGCGGTGCCCGGCCACGGAGAAGTTGCCCACCTGGCCCGGCCCGGCGCTGTCCGGGTAGTGGCCTGGCGCGTACCGGATGTCCTGCTGGCCGACGCCCTCGACCACGATCCATTCCTTGTCGAACTTCGGAATGTAGAGGCCGGCGATCGGCGTGCCCTGTACCGCTGGCTTCGGCTTGGCGGACGGGCTGGCTGACGCCGAAACCGTCGGGTCCGTCGCCGGTTCGGGTGCCCACGCCTGGGCCAGTTGCTCGCTCAGCTCGCCCTGGTGCGCGTCCACGATCGCCGACTTGCCCCAGATCTCGTAGCCGGCGAAGAGCAGCACCACCAGGCCGAACGTGATCAGCAGCTCGCCGCTGAACCGGAGACCTGTGCGTACCCGGGACCACAACGACGGACGGGTCAGCTCCGAGTAGACGCTCTTGTAGCCCTCGCCCGTCTGGTGGGGGCGCAACTGCACCACCCGGTCGCCGCGCCGCGGCTTCGGTGCTTCGGCGGGCTGGTCGGCGTCGTCGGACGGCTCGTCGACCTTTGGCGGCCGAGGTACGGCCCCCATCAGGGCGGTCGAGTCAAGTACCGGCGAACCACCCGGTCGGGCCCCGGTGACCGCCGGAATGACGGCTGTGGCACCCGGGTCGGCCGCTCGGCTCGGCCCGGCCGGCTGCCCCGGGGCCGTCGGCTGAGCGGCGGCTGTCGGCCGGGCCTGCTGGCCCGGGGCTGGGCCGGTCGGGGTGACCGGACGGTCCGTGACCGGGCCGGTGAGGGGCTGCCCGTTCGTGGCCTGCCCCGCCCTGGTCGGCTCCGTCCCACGGCCGCCGGCCGCCGGGCCGGCCATGCCGCCGACCTTCGGAATCAACGCGGTCGGCCCCTCGCCGGACCAGTCGCCCTGGCCGGGTGCGTGGTTCGCGTGCACCGTCCGCCCGTCCTGGCCCGCCTGGCCGAGATGTGGCGGCTGGGCTGCCGGACCGGTCGGCCCCGGCTGCCCGGGAGGTGCCGGCGGCGCGGCCGGGCCGCTGGTGCCCGCCGGCCCGAGGTGTGGTGCGTACGGTCCCGTCGCAGCGGGGCCGACCTGCCCGGAACCGGGACGCGGCGGGTGCGGTGCCGGCGCTGCGGTAGCCGACTGCCCGGACGCGGGACGTGGCGCCTGTGGTGCCGGAGCTGCGGAAGCAGGCTGCCCGGAGCCGGGACGTGGTGCCTGTGGTGCCGGCGCGGCGGGGCCGGCCGGCCCGGAGCCGGGACGCGGCGCGGGCTCGCCGTAGGGTGCCCCGAACTGCGGAGCCGGTGTCGGTTGCGAGGGCTGCGGTGACTGACCGGGCGGCGGCATGGCCGGACGCAGGGCGGCGGGTTGAGCGGCCCCACCGGGCGGCTTCGTCGGTTGGCCGTTGGGCCAGGTAGCACCGCTGCTCGCCGGCGCAGCTCCGGTCGGACCGGGCGGTTGGGCGCCGGGCCAGGGCGGCGGGGTGCCGTTCGCCGCGCCGGTGCCGGGCCGGGGGGCGGGGTCGGCCGGGGCGGTCCGCCCGGGCTGACCCGGGGCACCCGTGACGCCCGGGTCACCGGATCCGGCGTGACCGGGCTCCGCGCTGCCGGGCCGAGCGTTGCCCGGCTGCGCGGTGTCACCCGCGCCCCGGGAAGGCTGGAATGCGCCGCGCCACGGCGTCGGCCCCACCGGAATGTCCGGCTGACCCGACGGCAGGGGTACGCCGTGCCACTGGTCGTTGTTCCCGGCGCTCTGCTGCTGGCCGGCGGTGCCACGACCCGGGTCGGGCGCGGCATCCCACTGGTTCGCCGTGCGGCCGGGATGTGCCGCGCCCGGTGCCGGGTCCCACTGGTTGGCGGTACGACCGGTGCTGGCCGGAGCGTCCCACTGGTTCGCCCGCTGGTCCGTGGGCGGTGCGGTGTCCCAACGCCCGGCGGGTGCGATCGGCTGCTCCTGGCCGTTGGCACCCCGGCGGTCGACCGGCGGCGTGCTGGCCCGCTCCGGTCCCGGGGCCGCGTTCCAGCCGGTCGGTGCGGCGGGCGCGGCCGTGGTGCGGGAAGTCGGATCCGCTGCCGGCGGTGTGTCCCACCGGCCGGAACCGGCGGGCGAGCTGGCCTCGGCGGCGCCGTCGAAGCGGCCGGAGTTGGTCGGTCGCTGCCCGTCCGATGCCCGACCACCGGCAGGAGCCTGGTCGGTCGGACGCGGAGCTGCGGCCGGCGTCGGATCGTGCGGCGCCTGGGACGGCCCGGACCGGGTGGGCAGCACCGGGTCGGGCCAGGCTGCTGCGGACCGGGCGCTCGTGGATTCTGCCCGGTCGACCTTGGGCAGGAAGGCGGTCGGCTCGTCGGTCTGGTCGCGGTGCCGACCGTCGGAGTGCGGGCTCACCGCGGGCTCACTGCGGCACCGCCGGCACCGTCGCCGAACGCAGGGTGGTGGAGTCCTCGAAGGCGGGCACCGTGACGGTGCCGGGGGTCTCTGAGTAGCCGAGCTGGTAGTTGTCGACCGCGTCCCTGAACCACCGGACTCCCTCGGAAACGGCGAGGGCCTGCCGGAGTGCGGCGGGGTCGCCAATTGCGACGATCTTGAAAGGTGGGGAGTACACCCGCCCGTGCAGCAGCAGGGTGTTACCCACGCAGCGTACCGCGCTGGTGGCGAGCACGCGCACGTTCATGATTGACATCGCCTCGGCGCCGCCGGCCCAGAGCGCGTTGACCACCGCCTGTACGTCGCCCTGGTGGACGACCAGGTCGTCGTTGGTGGCCCCTTCGGGCAGATTGCTGAGCTGCGGCGCGTCGTTGAGCTCGACGGTAAGCCCGGGACCGGTGAGTGCGGTGAAGCCGGCGTCGGCCCGACTGGCATCGGCCCGTTGCTGCTGTTCCCGGATCGGGCCGTCGGAGTTGGCGAGGACGGCCGTCCGGCTCTCCAGCTCCCCGCGTAGGGCGGCGGCCCGCTCCTCGTTCGCCGCCACCTGCGCGCGGCGATCCTCGATCAGCTCGGTCAGCTGGGGCCGACGGTCTTCGCGCAGGGCGGTGCCGCCCGCCGTGGTGGCCGTCGTGGTGAAGAGCAGACCCGCCGCGAGGGCGATCAGCGGCACGCCGACCGACCAGAACGGCCGTCGTTGACGTGGCCGCCCGGGCAGCAGCCCGGCGACGAGTCGTCGCAGCGCCTTCTGCCACGACGCTGCGCCGGACGTGTACTCCACGGGCCAGTCCCCCTCGTCGTTGTGCTTCGACGCCGCCCGGTGCGGGCCGGAGCGACAGCGTCCTGCTCTGTTTTTCCGGTGCTGCCCGGTACCGGTCTCGCCTCATTCGTGGATCGGACGGGTCTTCCGGACTACGCTAGCTGTCGAACATTATTGGCCATGGACCGTCGCCCTCGCGCCCGGTTGTCAGGCCGGACGAGGTCGTAACCCCTCTGGAGAGCGCCGTGCCCAAGTCTCAGGTCCGCAAGAAGAAGGTGTACACCCCGCCTACGGACGTCCGCCCCACGGCGACGACCGCGGCCACCAACAAGCCCAGCCCGATGTGGCTGCCGGTTCTGGCGGTGTCGCTGATCGTCTTCGGGATCGGCTGGCTGGTGGTCTACTACCTCTCCGAGCAGGAGTACCCGGTCATGGAGCTGGGGTACTGGAACCTGGCTGTCGGTTTCGGCGCGATGGTCGCCTCGCTGATCGTGCTCTCCCGCTGGCGCTGATCCGCAGCCCGATCGCCCCGTGACTGTCCGGCTCCACCGGCGGCCCGCCCGCGCGGTGGAGCCGACGGCCTCCTAAGGTGTGCGCAGGGCAGCGTGGCCCCGGGTGCGAGATGACTCACGTTACTGCTGGGTAACCTTGCGCGTAGGCTGCACTGCATGACCGAGCGGAGCGAGGTCATCGACCGATCAGGTTGAGGTGCGGCGGCGTCGGGTCCGCGATCGCACCGACGCCCCGGTCGCCGAGCCGCTCGACAGGCAGCAGACCGGGAGGCCAACTCGATGGGCAGCGTCCAGATCGTCACCACGATCCTCGCGGCCGCCATCACCGCCGTTGCGGTGTGGCTAGCGGTACGCGCGGTCTCGAAGATGTTGGCCGTGATCCGGCTGGGTCAGCCCGATCCGACCCGCTCCGGCGACAAGGCCAGCCGCACCAGGACCATGCTGGCGGAGACCGCCGGGCACACCCGGATGCTCCGCTGGAGCGTGGTGGGCGCGGCGCACTGGTTCGTGATGGTCGGTTTCATCGTGCTGTCGCTGCTGGTGCTTGAGGCGTACTTCGAGGTGGTGTCGCCGACCGGCGGGCTGCCGCTCATCGGTTCCTGGACGCTCTACGGGCTGGTCACCGAGTGGATCGGCATTCTGGGCGCCATCGGCATCGTCGTCCTGATCGCGATCCGGTTGGCGAACCGGCCGAACCGGGCGGGACGCCGGTCGCGGTTCACCGGCTCCACCATGTGGCAGGGCTACTTCGTCGAGGCCGTCGTCCTCGCCGTACTGGTCATGGGCTTCGTGATCCGTGGCTTCAAGGTGGCCACCGACCACTTCGAGTACCCCACCTGGGCTACCCCGCTCAGTCACGCGGTCGGTGCCCTGCTACCGGGCTGGGAGTCCGGCGTCAGCGTCGCCGCGCTCATCAAGATCTCGATTTCGATGGCCTGGGTCATCGTGATCTCGTTGAACGTGACGATGGGCGTCGCCTGGCACCGCTTCCTGGCCTTCCCCAACATCTTCTTCAAGCGCCGGCCGGGTGCGGCCGGCTCGGGCCTCGGCGCGCTGCGGCCCATGATGAGCGACGGCAAGCCGCTCGACTTCGAGGAGGCCGACCCGGAGAAGGACCAGTTCGGCGTCGCCCAGGTCGAGCAGTTCACCTGGAAGGGGCTGCTGGACTTCAGCACCTGCACCGAGTGCGGTCGCTGCCAGTCGCAGTGCCCGGCGTGGAACACCGGAAAGCCGCTGTCGCCGAAGCTGCTGGTGCTCAGCCTGCGCGACCACGCGTACGCCAAGGCGCCCTACCTGCTGGCCGGTGGTGGCAAGGATCTCACCGGCGAGGAGAAGGCCACCGCCGCGCAACTCGCCCACGTCGACGTGCTGGCCCTCGCCGAGGCGGAGAAGCCGCTGATCGGCGACGCCGAGGCCGGCGGTGTCATCGACCCCGACGTGCTCTGGTCCTGCACCACCTGCGGTGCCTGCGTGGAGCAGTGCCCGGTGGACATCGAGCACGTCGACCACATCGTCGACATGCGCCGCTACCAGGTGCTCATCGAGTCCAGCTTCCCCTCCGAGGCCGGCGTGATGCTGCGCAACCTGGAGAACAAGGGCAACCCGTGGGGCGCACCGCAGAACACCCGGGAGGACTGGACCAAGGGCCTCGACTTCGAGGTGCCCCGGGTCGGTGAGGTGGAGGACTTCGAGTACCTCTTCTGGGTGGGCTGCGCCGGTGCGTTCGAGGACCGGGCGAAGAAGACCACCCGGGCCGTCGCGACCCTGCTCAACGAGGCGGGTGTCTCCTTCGCCATCCTCGGCGAGGGGGAGACCTGCTCCGGCGACCCGGCCCGACGGATCGGCAACGAGTTCGTCTTCCAGATGCTCGCCCAGCAGAACGTCGAGACCCTGAACGAGGCGTTCGAGGGGCGGGAGAAGGCCAAGCGGAAGATCGTCGCGACCTGCCCGCACTGCTTCAACACGCTGGGCAACGAGTACGGCCAGCTTGGCGGTGAGTTCGAGGTGGTGCACCACACCCAGTTGCTGGCGCACCTGGTCGCCACCGGCAAGCTCACCCCCGTGCAGCCGGTCGACGGCGGCGTGACCTACCACGACCCGTGTTACCTCGGGCGGCACAACCGGGTCTTCGCCCCGCCACGTGAGGTGCTCGGCAGCGCGATCGAGGGTGAGCTGACCGAGATGCCGCGCAACAGCGAGCGCTCCTTCTGCTGCGGTGCCGGTGGCGCCCGGATGTGGATGGAGGAGCGGATCGGCAAGCGGATCAATGTGGACCGGGTCGAAGAGGCCATGTCCACCGGGGCCAGGACGGTCGCCGTCGGCTGTCCGTTCTGTTCGACGATGCTCACCGACGGGGTGAATGGCAAGGGCGCTGGAGAGCAGGTCGAGGTCATCGACGTGGCAAGTGTGCTGCTCCGGTCGGTCAAGCCCGAGCGGGTCGGTGGCGCCGAGGAGAGCCCGTCCGTGGTCGGCTGACCGGCGCGTACGCACCGTACGGGGCGGCACCTTCACCGGTGCCGCCCCGCCCTGTTTTAAATTGACGTAGGTAACTGGAACGAATTGATCGACACCCTTTGTGTGCGTACCGTCGCGCAAAGGTGAATGAGCCGTTGGTCGCCTTGATTTCCCCACCGTGCCTTCCCTAATGTGAGGCACCGACCGCCGTGGGTCGTCTGATCCCGCCTCTAACCCGCTCGCGGGACGCCCGGTGGTCGGTTGCAAAGGAGACGCCCCCGGTGGCAACCATGCCCCTCCATCGTCACGCACCGGGACGATCCCGTGCGGGCGGCCTGCGCAGGGCCGCGCGTGGGTTGGTCGTCCTCGTCGCTGCCGCTGCCGTCGGTGCCGGCCTGCTCGCCGCCCCCGCGTACGCCGCTCCCTCGGTCGAGGAGATCGAGGCACAGATCGACAAGCAGTGGCAGAAGCTGGAACCCACGATCGAGCAGTACAACAAGGTGCGCGCCCAGCTGAAGGTCAACCGGCAGAAGGCGAAGAGCCTGGAGAAGAAGATCCAGCCGCTGGCTCTGGAGACCGAGCTGGCGATGAACCGGGTGGCCGACCTCGCCTCCCGCTACTACATCACCGGCCCCTCCCAGGAGATCGGTGTCGTGTTGCTCAACGCGAAGCCCGACGAGATCGGGGAGCAGATGGCCCTGCTCGACCGGCTCGCTTCGCAGGAGCGCCGCGAGCTCGAGGGCGTCATGAAGATCCGCAAGAAGTACGACGACCAGAAGGCCAAGCTCGACGGTCTGATCGCCGACCAGGAGGCGAAGGAAAAGCAGCTGGCGGCGAAGAAGAAGCAGATCGACGCCGAGATCAAGCGGCTGGAGAAGTCGCTGCCGGTGACCGTGGTGAAGACGACCAACTGCCCGACCATCAAGGACGTGGTCAGCGCGGCTGCCCGGACCGCCATCAAGACGGCCTGCGCACAGGTCGGCAAGCCGTACGTCTGGGGTGCCACCGGGCCGAACTCGTTCGACTGCTCCGGGCTGACCCAGTACGCGTACAAGGCCGCCGGCATCTACCTGACCCACTTCACGGGTGCCCAGTGGAACGAGGGCAAGGCCGTCTCCCGGTCCGACGCGCGCCCAGGTGACCTGGTCTTCTTCCGCAGCGATGTGAGCCACGTCGGCATCTACCTGGGTAACAACCAGATGGTGCACGCGGCTCGCGCCGGCAAGCCGGTGAACGTCTCGCCGATCACGACAATGCCGGTCGCCGGCTTCCGCCGACCCGGCTGAGTCACCACAAGCGTCCGTTGAGCGGACGCGCAGGAGCGTCCGAAGGCCCCCGGTCAAGTCGACGGGGGCCTTCGTCATTGTCGGATGTCAGCACCCACAGTGATGGTGCGGTTGTGTTGCGTATCGACGCCGATCGTCCCTACGCTGGTCAATCGTCGGCCCGCTGACAGCTCCGCCCACCCGGGCGGTAACGGTCCGACACCGCCGAGTCGCTCATGAGCGAGCCGGGTGCCCAGGTGCCCGGGGTGAATCCGCGAGTCGTCGCGGTAGGGCGTCCCCTCCCGCCCGAACCCGTCAGCCGAGAGAGACCGACAACAGGCAGGTGGAGCGGGACACACCGCACTCCACTCCTGTTGCCCGTCCCTCCAGCCCGGTAGGCGGTCCGGAGAGAGGGAGTACTGAGCCCGGTGGCACACCATGCCCCGCGGCCACCGTCACCGCGGCCGGGGATGCCCGACCGACCGACGGCCGCGCCGCGCTTCCGCTGGTACCGCTGCATACCTGCCGCCCTGACCGCGACCGCCGTGATGCTCACCGGCGGCGTGGCGGCGGCCTGGGCCGACCCGACGGTCGCCGACATCGAGCGCCGCATCGACGAGGACTGGAACCGGCTCGAACCCGTCATCGAGCAGCACAACGCCACTCGGCAGGATCTGGCCGGCAAGCGGCGGGAGGCGGACGCGCTGGCCGCCCGGATCACCCCGTTGCAACGCCAGGTGGACGAGGCGTTGGACCGGGTGGGCAAGCTCGCGGCCAGCGCGTACAAGGGTGAGCAGGTGCGAGCGGTCAACACGCTGCTCGGCAGCCGGTCGCCGAGCGAGGTCGTCGAGCAACTCGGCCTGCTCGACCGTTACGCCCGGTTCCAGCAGCGGGACGTACGGCACGCGAGCGAGCTGCGCGACGAACTCGTCGCTGCCAAGGCCGGGCTGGAGCGCACCATCGGCCAGCTCACCCGCACCGAGGCCGAGCTCGCGGAGAAGCGGCGTCAGATCGACGCCGAGATCGACAGGTTGCAGCGGCTCCGGCTGCGGGCGTACGGCAGCGGGGGCGGCGGGCCGCTGCGGCCGGCCCCCTGCCCGGCCAGGTATCCCGGAGGACCGGCCGGTGAGGCTGTCACCTTTGCCTGCGCCCAGATCGGCAAGCCGTACTCCTGGGGCGCCGAGGGGCCGAACGCGTACGACTGTTCCGGGCTGATGCTGGCGGCGTGGTCGCGGGCGGGTGTCTCGCTACCGCACAACGCGGCGCGGCAGCGTCGGGTCACCGCATCGGTGAGCCGGGGCGCGCTGCGTCCCGGTGACCTCGTCTTCTACTACCGGGACCTGCACCACGTCGGCATGTACGTCGGTGGCGGCTGGGTGGTGCACGCCTCCCGGGCGGGTCAGCCGGTCAAGATGAAGCGGATCGACAGCAGCCCGGTGCACAGCTTCGGCCGGCCCGGCTAGCGCGGCGTCAGGTGCGGTGGCTGTTCGCTACCGCACCGGGCCCGATCTTCGTTGCCCGCCGCGAGGTCAGCGGGTGGGCCAGGTGCGCCAGCTCTGCCAGGCTCGGCTCGGCGTCGGGCCGCGCTGACCCTGGTAGCGGGAGCCGTAGACGGCCGATCCGTACGGGTGCTCGGCGGGCGAGGAGAGCCGGAAGATGCAGAGCTGGCCGATCTTCATGCCCGGCCAGAGGGTGATCGGCAGGTTGGCCACGTTTGACAGCTCCAGGGTGACGTGACCGGAGAAGCCGGGGTCGATGAAGCCGGCGGTGGAGTGGGTGAGCAGGCCGAGTCGACCCAGGCTGGACTTGCCTTCGAGCCGGCCGGCGAGTTGGTCGCCCAGCGAGATGACCTCAAGCGTGGAGGCGAGCACGAACTCGCCCGGGTGCAGCACGAAGGCCTGACCGTCGGGCACCTCCACGGCCGAGGTGAGGTCGTCCTGCCGGGTGGCCGGGTCGATGTGGGTGTAGAGGTGGTTGTTGAAGACCCGGAACAGTTTGTCCAGACGTACGTCGATGCTGGAGGGCTGCACCAGGGTGGGCTCGAAGGGGTCGAGCGCCAGGGTGCCCGCCTTGATCTCGGAGACCAGGTCGCGGTCGGAGAGCAGCATCGCCACACCATAGCTGCCGGTTTGTGACAGGCGTGTCGGGCTACCCGCTTCGAACGTGTGTTCGATAGGATGTCGACATGGCTTCCTGGTCCGAATTCGCCGCTGACGAGCCTCGACTCGCCGACGGGATCCGCCTTCTCATGCAGCAGTACGGCCCGGGCTTCGGCTACCTGGCCACGGTCCGCGCCGACGGCGGGCCCCGGGTGCACCCGGTCTCGCCGGTGATCACCGACCACGGTCTCTACTGCTTCGTGATCGACTCACCGAAGCGGCGCGACCTGGAGCGGGACGGCCGGTACGCGCTGCACTCCTTCCCGCCGGAGGAGAGTGACGACGAGGCCTACGTCGCCGGGCGAGCCCGCCCCGTGACGGACGACGCCACAGTCGCCCGGCTGGCGTTGGCGGCCCGGGCCGCGCCGCACGCCGACTGGCGTCTCTTCGAGTTCACCGTCGACGTCGCGATGCTGGCCCGACGCGAGCAGTCGGTCGCCGGGCCGAGCGAGCTGGCGTCCCGGCCGGCCGTCCAGGTCTGGCTCGATCCGGCCGCCGCGACACCTCAGGCCACCCGCCCGCTGCCGGCCCACTCCGGGCGGCACCACCGCCGCGCCGCCTGAGCCCCCGGACACACCGGTGCCGGCTCCGTGGGACGGAGCCGGCACCGGCGGTACGCGTCACCGCGAACGCACTATGCCGCGCGGTAGGCGTTCCAGGCGTTGATCATGCGGGTGGCCTGTCCCGAGGTGAACTGGTACATGCAGCCGTCGTACGAGTAGTCCATGAAGTTGGTGATCGGGTCCAGGCCCGAGCTGGAGCAGGTGTCCCGGCCGGTCGGGCAGCCGCTGGCCGGTGAGGCCTCGGCGGGGGTGTCCCCGACCTGGTCGCCGCTGCCCGAGCAGCCGCCCTGGAAGGTGTGGTAGAGGTTCAGCCAGTGGCCGACCTCGTGGGTGCCGGTGTCGCCCTGGTTGTAGTTGGTGGCGGTGCCGCCGGGCAGCGATTCGCTGAGCACGACCACGCCGTCCATCACGTTCAGGCTGTTCTGCGGGAAGGTCGCCCAGCCGAGCAGGTTGTTGCTGAGCGCGCCGAGGTAGATGTTGAGCGTCGCCTTGTTGCCCTGACGCAGCTGGGTCTTCATCTGTCGCTCGGCCGTCGAGCCCTGCCGGATCGGGTACCACGACGAGTTGGTCACCCGGTTGATGCTCTGCAACTGGAACGCGAAGGCGGTGGCGGCGCCACCCGTCGCTCCACTGAACGACTGGTTCAGCACGTTGATCTGCGACTGGATCATCGAGTCGGGGATGTTCCCGCCGGCCCGGGTCGTGTCGCGGCGGATCACGTGCACCACCACCGGGATGGTGACCGAGGCCGCCGCTGCCTGCGTGGTCAGCGTACGCTGACCAACTCGCTTGGCTCGCTCCTGCAGGATGTCGGCGAACTCCGCCTCACGCTGGTGCACCTGGGCGAGGGTCAGCTGGTTCGGATCGTGCTCGACGGCACTGCCACCCTTGGCCCGGGCCAGGGTGCCCGTCGGATCCGCACACACCTCGTCGGCGGTGGCAGCGGCCGCCACCGGGCTCGCGGTCGTGGTGGCGGCCGGCAGCAGGCCGACCGTGGCCACGCCGAGCACCAGGGCGAATGACGTCGATGCGATGCCGGCCATGCGCCGGTTCAGCAGGACGGGACGCAGTCCCATAAGCCCACCTCTTTCTGGCGACGCGACCGGGGGTTGTGTCGCGCCGTGCGGAAAACGTGGGGCAGACGTTACAACCCATAGACAGATTTGAACATGGCCATATGTTGCGTCGATGAAACTTCTCGCCCGGCCGCCCCGCCCGGCCGCCCTCGCCCCGACTCCAAGATCCACGCACTTTCGGGGATGTTGCTGCCTCCGGCCCGCCGCGACGCAGCAACTTCTGGGATCCTGCTGCCTCGCACCGACCGCGACGCGCAGCGTGCGGGGTGGAGCCCTGGATGCATCAGCGTGGCGGGCTCGGGTAGAGTGACTTCGCCTGCGGGTGTAGTTCAATGGCAGAACATCAGCTTCCCAAGCTGACAGTGCGGGTTCGATTCCCGTCACCCGCTCCACGCACGGAAGCCCTGGTCAGGACCGATGTCCCGCCAGGGCTTCCGTGGTTCTAGGTCATGCTGAAACAGGGATGGGCCATTAGTGGGCCATTAGCTCGCCTCGGCGGCCGGTCCGTCGCCCTCGGCAACCCGCTTGACCTTGCGCTTGCTCGGCTTGCGTCGGGCAGCCTTGACCGCCTTGTCGATCGCGTCGGCGATGCCCTGGTCGGCCTCCCGGTTGGCGTGCTGGTAGATCAGCGCGGCACGCGGGCTGTCGTGCCCCATCCGCGCCATGATGTCGCGCAGGCTCGCCCCTGGTGCCCGCGACGCGAGCGTGTTGCCGGTGTGCCGCAGGTCGTGAAAGTGCAGACCAGGCACACCCACGGAAGCGACCACATCGGGCCACTTGACCAGCTTGTTGAAGTTGCCGCGCCAGAGGTTTCGGCCGCTCTCGCCGGTGAACACGAACGCCTCGGGTTCCTCGCCGACGTGACTGCTCATGTGCTGTTTCAGCACAGGCAGGGCCGCCTTGGGCAGGGCAACGGTTCGCGCGCCTGCCCGCGACTTCGGCGGGCCGAGAATCAGGCCGGTACCCCGGTGCTCGACGAACGCCTGTCGCACCCGCACCGTGCCAGCCGCTAGGTCGATGTCGCAGCGTTGCAGGGCGACCGCCTCGCCCCACCGCAGGCACCCGAACGTGGTGACCAAGATCAGCGCCCGGAAGCGCTCAGGCATCCGCTCGGCCAGCGCGAAGATCTGCGGAACGGTGAGGACCGGCCGCTCTGCGGGCTTCTCCTGGTCGGCACCAACGACGCGGCACGGGTTGACCCTGATCAGTTCGTCCTCCTTGACGGCGGTCATCAGGACCGCGCGCAGCAGCCGGTACGCCTTGGCGGCCATGGTTACCGACACGCCCTCGGCCAGCAGCCGTGCCCGCCACTCGCGGACCATGGGCGTGTCGATCCGGTTGAGCGGCATGTCGCCGAGGTGCGGCGTGATGTGCCTGCCGAGGGTCCAGCGGTACAGGTGCACGGTCCGGGGCCGCAGGTTCGGCCGTTCGGTGATCCACCGCTCGGCGTAGTCGCGTAGCCTGATCTTGCCGCGTTCAGGGTCGATCCACTCGCCCCGCATCATCTGAGCCTCGATCAGCGACAGGTACTTTTCGGCCTCGGGCTTGCGGGCGAACGTCTGCGGTGCGGAGCGCATCCGCCCGTCCGGGCCGGGGTAGCGAGCCTGGTAGCGGCCGGACTCGCGCTTACGGATGTTGCCGAATCGGCGGTGTCCCTCTTGGTTGGCCATGGTCAGGCGACACTCCTCAATCCGCGCCAGACGGTCTCTGCGGTCATCGGCTCGACTCGTCCGGCGTGAACGAATGCGGCCAGGTCGGCGGGGTCGATCCGGATCGACCGGCCGAGGCGGTGGAACGCGATCTGTCGCTCGGCGACGGCGCGGCGCACGTAGCGCACGCTCATGCCGATGCGGCTTGCGGCTTCTTCGATGGTCAGCAACTCGGCGGGCAGCGTCAGAACCGGCGCGTTCTGGGTGATCCGCTTAGCCATCGGGTGTCCTTTCCGGGCAGTGCGGCCTATCAGGGGTGGTTCGGCAAGGCGTTGAGAGCGCCGGTGACGGCCTCTCTGGCGGCGGGGCGGTTCCGTGGAGGGCTGGCGGGCCGCGTTGGCAAAGAGCCGTACGGCGGCCCGCTGAGAGCCACGCTGAGCCAAGATCTCGGGCATCCTGGGTCTTCGTACGGGTCTGTGCTGAAACAGCCATCTACGTCCCTGTTTCAGCATGTTCGGCAGGGTCACGGCCAGAGTCCGGCTGTCTCCGAGGTGTCCCCCTTGTTTTCCCTGCTCAGGGCGGGTTGGGGGACAGGGGGGACACCGGGGACTCGGTACCGGCCGCCGGTGTCGGCGGCGAGTTGCCCGTCGGCGAGCATCCGCTGACAGGTCCGCTTGACGTTGTCGTAGGCGAGGCCGACCCCCTCGGCGATGACCTTGGGCGTACTGCCGGGGGTGGTCCGCAGGAAGCGCAGGATCGTCGCGCGCGTCTCGCCGACCTGGTGGTCCTCGGCCGGGCCGTCGAGCATCTGCCACGCCCCGGCGGCCGGGTCGAACGTCAGGGCATACTCGTTCTCGTCTACGTCGCGGCCGGTCACGTGCAGCACGCCGTCACCCTGGTTTCGCGCCCGCTTGAGCACGAGGGTCGCGTCGGCCGCACCGGCGAGACCGTTGGTCCCCGAGACCTCGGTGAGGAAGTCGTCAGATCCGGCCTTGCGGACGTGATGGACCAGGACGAACGCCACGCCGTAGTCGTCGGCGACCTTCTTTGCCCGGCCCACGGCTGCGTAATCGGCGTCGTAGGCAGACGCGCCGGGGGCGGAGTTGCCGCGCAGCTTGGCGAACACGTCGATGATGACCATGCGGGCGTTCGGGTTGCGGTCGAGCCAGGCAGCGATGGCCTGGTCGCCGCCCTGCGGCAGCGGCGGGCACTCGGTGGCGAGGGTGAGACCGGCCGGGGCCTTGCGCTGGCCGAGGACCTTGCCGAGCCGGTTTTGCAGGCGGCGGGCGGTGTCCTCCAGGGCGAGATACAGCACCGGGCCGCGCTCGACCGGGATCGCGCCGAACGCCTTGCCGCCGAGGGCGACGTCGAGGCCGAGGCCGAGCGACATCCACGACTTACCGACCTTGGGCGGGCCACAGAGCAGGTTCACGCCCTCGGACAGCACACCGGGCACGGCCCACTTGGGCGGGGCGAACTCCATCGCCATGATGTCGGCGGCAGTCCAGGACGTACGGATCCGGGCTGGCCGTGTCTGCTCGGCCGACAGCACTTCGGCGACGTCTTCCGGCCCGGCGACGTGCAGACTGGGTCGCTCATTCGGTTCGGGGATCATCGGGTCACCTGCCTGTGTGGTGGTCGATGAGGAGTCGGCCGATGTGCTCGGCGACGGCGGGGACGACGGCGTTGCCGAGGGCGGTAACTCGGTCCACCCGGCCGGGAAGCCCATCAACCACTCGACCCACTCGGGGTTCAGCGGCCCACCGGCCCGCTCGGACAGGGGCCGTCCCGGCCGGTTCCAGCCAGCGCCGCGCGGCCCGTCCCTCGCGGTCGGTGTGGGCCAGGACGAACAGGCGGGGTCGTGGGTGTGGGGCGCCCATCTCGCAAGCGCGGACAACGCCGGCACGGGCGGTGTATCCGAGCCGGTCGAGGTCTCGGAGCACGAAACGAAGTCCTCGGGTGCGGTGGCCGAGGACGTTCTCTCCGATGACGTAGCGGGGGCGCAGGGCGTGGATGACGCGGGCCATCTCGGGCCAGAGCCACCGCTCGTCGTCGGTGCCGCGCCGGGGACCGGCCTGGGAGTCCGGCTGGCAGGGATAGCCACCAGCGACGACATCGACCCGGGGCCGAGGACGTGAGTGCCACCAGGTGATAGCGGTGCGTACGTCGTCATGGGCGGGCACCTCCGGCCAGTGCTTGTGCAGGACGGCTCGGCAGAACGGGTTGATCTCGACGTGGCCGACGATCCGCATCCCGGCCCGCTGCAATCCGAGGGACAAACCGCCGATGCCAGCGAACAGCTCCAGCACGTTCAATGGCCCGCTGGTCATGCGGCCACCGTCCGGGGGCGGCGGGCACCGGCGGCGAGGCCGGAGCGGATCGTGCGCAGCGTCTCGAAGCGGGACAGGCCGATCGACAGCGCGGTCTCTTCGAGCAGCGCGGCGGCCTGGTCGACGGGCAGCGCTCCCCCGGCGGCGAGCTGGCCGAGGGCAACCGCGGAGACGTAGAGCGTGTGGTTGCGCTCGCCCTCGGCGGCGTGCCGCAGGTGGTCGAGCTGGCGGCCGATCGCAGCGTCCAGGTAGGCACCGGCCCGCCCGGTCGGCAGGTCGACGACAACCGGCCGTTGCGCAGGTAGCGGCGCGGGGGCGAGGCGTTCGGCGAGCCAGTCGGGCAGGTCGGCGACCGGCAGGTCACGGGCGACCATGTACGGGCGGCCCGTGACGGTGCTCCCGGCCGCGACGACGTAGCCGCCATGGGCGCGGGTGTCGACCAGCCAGCCGAGGCCGTTGCCGCGCTCTCCGGCCGTGTTGCGCAGGGCCAGCCCGGCGGCCGGGTGCCGGAAGTACAGGTGCGCGCCGCCCCGGCCCGTGGTCACGGTATAGGTGTCGTCGGGCACCGGCTGTCCGGCGGCCTTGCACAGCGCGGCGAACACATCAACGCCGTTCGTCGCGGCCGGGTGCGGGCAACCGGGCGGCGGGACCTGGTCGGGCTTGCGTACGTCCAGGTCGACGACGACTAGCCCGGACGGGCCGCAGGCGATGCCGACGCCGTGCGGGGTCTCGGACCAGCCGCGCCGGATCCGGTCAGGGTCGGTGGTGGCGCGAGCTTCCCAGCCGGTGTGTCCGTTGCGGCAGCGCGGGTCTCGGCCGGTGCAGGCGTCGGCAACGTGGTCGGGAAATGCGGGCCGCTTGTCGTCGGGCCGTAGCGGGAAGACGTGCCAGCCGCGTTCGGCGGCGGCGAGTGCCACGTCACGCAGGGATTCGTTGCGGTGCATGGGTTTCGGCCTCCGGGCGTCGGGTGTGGATGGCTGAGTGCGGAGGTGCTTGTCGTGGGCGCACGCGGCGCAGTAGCGGGCCTTCTCCCACCGGGTGACCTGCAACGGCAGGCCGGACATGGTGTCTTCGGCGGCGACGGTCCGGTCGCAGATGTGCGGGTACGGCAGGTCGGCTGACACGAGGCGGCCGAGGGCCTTGCTCGCGCCGATCCAGTGCCCGCCGGTCATCGGCCCGGCCGCCCGTCGTGGCAGTCCAGGCACTCACCGAGCGAGCGCGGGATGTAGTAGCCGCGCAGCTCACCGCAGGTCGGGCAGATCCGGCGGGCATGCAGCGCGGCCGAGATCGCGCGGCGCTGGGCCGGGGTGGCGGTCCGCTTGGGGCGGGCGAGGTCGAGCCGATAGAGGTACGCCACGCGGGTGCCGCCGACGCCGCGCCAGAGGATCTGCGCGGCGATCGGCTGACCGCCTGGCCGCAGGCCACGCGCGGTGAGCTGCCGCCGGGTGGCGTAGCCGTCCGGCGCGCCCTGCCACCAGAACGTGGGGATCCCGTACCGGTCGCCCTCGGGATCGAAGTAGGCGGCCCGGATTCGCGGCATCAGGCGGCCCTCCGGTCGATCGCGGGCCGGTCGGCGGCCCGGCCGCGCAGGGCGGCGGGCCGGATCGCGGCGACGGCGGCCAACAGCTCGCGGCACAGGTGCAGCGCGAGGCCGAGTTGCCGCCGGGCGGTGTCCTCGGTTCGGCTGAGCGGCACGCGGATACGGATCTCGGCGTAGTCGACGTCGGCGGCGCGGACGCGGGTGATGATGGCCCGGCCGCCGAGCGGCCCATCGGCGATGATGTCCGGGGCCTGGTGCAGGGTTACGCCGCAGCGGTGATCGCGG
The DNA here is from genome assembly GCF_002754655.1 of Verrucosispora sp. CNZ293. Lineage (NCBI taxonomy): Bacteria > Bacillati > Actinomycetota > Actinomycetes > Micromonosporales > Micromonosporaceae > Micromonospora > Verrucosispora sp. CNZ293. The sequence continues at coordinate 4,674,144 of NZ_PEFR01000001.1, read as the reverse complement.
GTGCACCAGTTGGTGTGCGGCGTCTCGGTCCGGCTGAACCGGGCCATGGTCCGGGCGGCCATCAGCGCGTGCCCTTGCCGTGCAACTCGCGCAGGCTGTTGATAATCCGGCGGCCGACGCGCAGTCGGCGTCCGTCGCCGTGGCAGCGGCGGCAGAGGCCGAACGCGCGGCCGAACGGGGAGCGGCGCGTGCCGGTGCCGGAGCACTTGCGGCAGGCTCCGAACGGCCAGAGCCAGCAGCCGAAGGCGTAACACAGAGTGGCGATCATGGCGGTGAGGACCAGTACGCCGATCATGGTGGTTTCGGGGGTCGCGGTCGCGGCGAGGGCAGGCACAGGGAGCCTCCTGAGGCGGTTTTTGGGCGTGAAGGGCTGGCGGCGCAACCCGCGACCGGTCAATGTCTGCGCTGACCAGGCCGGTCGCGGGTTGAGTCGCGGTGACGCGACCGGTCGCGGGCGGGCCGCGACCGGTTACGCGGCCTTGCGGCGGGCGATCGCGGCGTCGATGTCGTCGGCCTTGGCTCCCTTGAGGGCCTTGCCGGAGCGCTTGACGTCTACGCTGCGTACACCGAACGACCGGACCTGAGCCGAGACCGACTCGGCGGTCACGTCCGAGTACGCTTCGGGCAGTCGGTCGGCGAGGCGGGCGGCGATCTCTTCCCACTGCGCGCCGGTCTCGCCTCGCTCGATCACGCTGCGGACGTCGGCGAGCACGTCGCGGATCTCGCGGGCGATGTCCTCGCCTGCGGCCATGCCGGACAGAGTCCCGGCCGCTTCGCGCAGCTTGCGGGCGGCGATCAGGATCTTCTCCGCGTCGTCGGCGTCGGCGAGGTACGTACGCACAGTCGGGGTGGCGTCGGACGCGCCGCGCAGGATGCCGACGCCCTTGTAGCTGGGCAGCAGCGTTGACGAGTCGTAGCCCTCGGAGTTCGCCCCCGCGCCGAGTACCAGGTCGGAGACGTTCCACGAGCCGGTACGCAGGGAGAACCGCACCTGGTGGTTGTCACGGAAACTGATGAACTGCGTGGCGACCTGCCCGCCACCGACCCCGCTGGGCCGCTGGGTGGCGTCAACGAACCCGACACCGGCCGCCGGGGCGACCTTGACCAGGTAGACCAGCAGGGACGCGATCTCCTTGCTGATGTCGCCGAGATCGAAGTACTCCTGGAACTCGTCCAAGACCACCAGCCGCACCGGCATCCGGTACTTCGGGTCACGGGCGATCTCGCGGGTCAGCTTGCCCTCGGGGCAGATGTCGACCGGCAGCTTGGACAGCCGCTCGTAGCGGTCCTGTACGTCGGCCTTGATCTCGCGCAGCGCTTCGAGCGCGATCTCGGCGGGGTCGCCGTCGCGGGTCATCGCCAGGCCGAACGCGTACCGGTCGGCGACCAGGGAGAACTTGCGCCAGTCCGGCTTGCCGCCGCCGTCCAGCACCGTCAGCTTCACGTACGGGTCGAGCGCGGCGTATAGCGCGAGGGACCGGGCGGCGAACGTCTTGCCCTGCCGGGGCTGCGCGCCGATCAGGATGCTGTTCCACATCAGGTCGACGCTCACCTTGTTGCCGCGCTCGTCCAGCCCGAACGGGGCGGGCTGCCAAATGTCGGTGGGCTTGCAGCGCAGCAGCGGCGTGCGGCCCGCGCCCTGGGCGAGCGGGTCGCGGTCGGCGACCCACAGCGTGTGCCGCCGGTGCGAGCTGGGATCGCGGGTGATGAACACCTGCGAGACCGCCACGTCCAGGCCCGAGGCGATCGCGCCGCGCGCCTTGACCGCGTCGTCGAACGTCTTGCCGTACGGCAGGTCGATCGACACCTGAGAACCGGTGCCCGAGGCGTCACGGGCCATGGTCGAGCCGAACCCGATCTGCTGGTGCGCCTTGTCCGGGTGCCCGAGACCAGCGGCGTAGTAGGCCCGCAGGATGATGTCCGGGTTCACCCGGCGGAAGCGGCCCGAGACGGTGGCCGGGGTGATGATGCGCCGGTCCTCGGGACGGCCGATGTGCGCCAGGAACGCGACCAGCAGGCAGACGGCGAGCACCAGCGCCCACACCGGGGCGACGGCGTAGAGCACCGGGCCGCCAATGCACACCGCGACGGCCTCAGCGGCGAGCACGATGCCGCGCCACATGCGGGTGGCCTTGACCTCGCGGTGCAGCTTGAGCCACATAGCGGGGTCGTTGGCGTCGGCGGCGGCCTGCCGCAGCCCGTACTGCTCCGACACCCACCACCACTTGAGCTGGCGGCCGATCAGCCGGAACGCGCCGACGCTGGCCCAGAACGTGGCGAGGGTGGCGTACCAGGGTGCGCGGATGGCGTGGAACCCGGCCCGGTAGGCGGTCAGCTCGCCCGCCTGCATGAGGCTGTGCCGGATGTTCGGCCACGTCGACCAGTTGGCCGGCACAATCGGCCGCTTGCCGGACGCATCGACCGGCGGCAGCTCAACGGGCATCCCGCCGCGCTGCGGGGTCTCGTCCAGGTTCACCTCGAAGTGCGTGCCCGACTCGGCGGCCCGGCGGGTGCGCTCAGCGTCCAGGTCGACCACCTCGGCGACGTCGGCCGCAGCGGCGGTCCAGTCGAAGTTCTCGGGGTTCGGGATGGGCGTGTTCACGGCGTTGTCCTCCGGTCTCAGGCGGCGATCACGAGGGCGGCGACGAACAGGAACAGGTAGTGGAAGGACTGATCGAGGGCGTACGCGCCGGTGCCGAGCGACGGGTTGTCGTCGCGGCCGGGCCGAGGGCAGCCGAGGGCGTAGAACTTCGTGGAGCCGGTCAGCTCTGCGAGGCGCTTGAGCGGGGTGCGCCGGTCGGCGATGTAGTGCGTGACGGCGGAGATCGAAAGTCCGGTGGCGACCTTGCCGGGGCTGGCGTCCAGGTCGGTCGACAGCGCCAGGGCGGCAAGGGCGACCAGCGCGGTCAGCGTGTAGGTGGCGACGTGCGCGGCGCAGGCGATGCGGCCGGGCCAGCCGGGGCGGCCCTTGCAGTCGGCCTGGTGCTGGGTCTGGATCCAGTGGTCGGCGACCTGGTGAGCGACGAACAGGGCGACGAAGACAGCGGCGAACGCGGCAGTCATGATGGATGCCTCTCCTGAGGTCTGTTGGCTGTCGGGAGGGCCGGTGACGCGGCGCTTGCTTGGCGGCGGGTGGCCGCGTCACCGGGCGGAGCTAGGCGGCGGCGAGAGTGGGCGTTTCCGCAGGTACCGGGGCAGATGGTGACGCATCGGTGACGCGCAGGGCGGCGAGGTGACGCCGCGCGGTCGAGACCGAGACACCGGCCTTGGCGGCGATCTGCGAGACCGGCGCGTCGGGCATCTTGGCGGCAACCTTGGCGACCTTCTCGGCCGACACCGGGCGCGGTGTGACCCGCTTGACCGGCGTCTTCCTGACCGCCGGAGCCGGAGCGACCTCGATCGTGGGAGCCGGTGCGGCAGGCGTCTCCGGTCCCCAGACGTCCTCGTTGGTGTAGACCGGCTTTGACCCGATCAGGTCAGCGGGGGCCGGGGCAGGCTCGCTGACCGATGCGGCCTCGGTGAGGGTGCGGATCCGGCCGCCGATCTCGACCAGGCTGATCGACGCGACCACGATCAGACCATCCACGCTGAACGGCAGCAGGTAGGCCGAGGAATCGGCCTCGCCGTACCGGATGGCCACGCCCACCATGTGCCAGTACGACACCCACGCCGCGATGCCCGCGATGACGGCGGTAGCGCCGAGACGGACGGCGGACAGTGCGCCGCGACGGGCCGGAATCCGGGAGATCAGCTCGACTGCCAGCAGCAGCGCCACCGGCGACCACGCGGAGATCGCTTGGCTGATCACATTGTCGGCGGCGTGAAGGACGTTGCCCGCCAGCGACGCCGCAATACCGAGGGCGAACACCGAACGGACGCCCCACCCGATGCGCTTTAGGCGCTTGAGGTCCTGAGTCATCACGCGACCGCCTTCCGAGCGGCGGGACGCGCGGCCAGGTTGACGGCGACACGGGTCACGCGGGCCTCGGCCCGGCGCAGCCGCCGCCAGTCCAGCGGCGACGGGCCGCCCTCGGCGGTCAACACTCGGATCTCGGCGTCAACGAGGTCGATCTCTGCGTCGATCAGCGGCATCTCGCGCTCGATCGCGGCAAGGTCGGCAACAGTAGGACCTTGGAGTTCGGACGGCAGGCGCTTCCTGTGCATCGATGGCTTCCTCTGCTGTTAGCTGGCGCGGCCTAGAAGGCCGGTCCGCCCTGCTGGGCTGTGACCCAGACAACCTAACAACTGATATGCCACCAGGTCAACTGTTAGGCTCAAGGTTGGCCATGACCAGGTACAACGCGCGACAGCGGCCTACCATCTGGTAGGCCGCTGGTAGGCTGCTCAGGTTCGCTGGCTGCCGTGAGATGCGAGGTCCCGAGACATGACGTCCCCTGAACCCCGGCTGTCTAGGTCGGAAGCGCTGCATCTGCAAGTAGCCCGCAAGCTTCGAAACGACATCGGGGCCGGAATACTCCGGGACGGAGAAACGCTGCCATCTACCCGAGAGCTAGCCAAGCAATGGGATGTAAGCGTCTTCACCATTACCGAGGCAATGCGAGTCCTGACCGATGAAGGCTTAGTGGTCAGCAAGTCAAGGTCCAAGCGTGTAGTGCACGCACCGGACCAAAATCGCCGTAATGAGATTCGGCTGCCCCAGCCGCAGGTAATCTTTGTTGGCGGCTATGCCGGGAGCGGCAAGACGGAGCTAGGCAGAATTCTCGCCAAGGAGACCGGCTGGCCGATGCTCGATAAGGATACGCTGACGCGACCAGTCGTCGAGGCCGCGCTAGAAATCCTCGGGCTGTCGCCGCATGACCGCGAATCCGAGAGGTATCTGACCCTGATCCGACCTAGAGAATACGAATCTCTGATGGCTGCCGCGCTAGAGAACGTTGGGTGCGGAAATAGCGCCATCGTAACCGCCCCGTTCATTCGTGAGTTCAACGACGCATCTTGGATCTCACGCACCCGAGCGATGTTCACCGGCCTCAAGGCTGCCACTACTTTGGTGTGGGTTTACTGCGACGCCGACTCGATGAATGGCTATATCAGACAGCGGGGCGCAGCGAGAGACGGAGCAAAGCTCGCCGACTGGCCGGGTTACGTCGCCAGCATCAATCTTGACTTCCGACCATCGGCCCCTCATGTAGTCATCAATAACTGCACATCAGGCGAGCCGCTGCAAAGTCAAGCCGCAGAGCTGCTTAAGAGCGTTCTCGAGGGGAAGCAACCATGAATCCGGGCGTGATCCTTTACGGTCCGCCAGCCGCAGGGAAAGACACCGTTACGCAAGAACTGGTCAAGCTAGCGAAGGACTACGTCCCCTTCCGTCGAATCAAGGTGGGGCGTGGTCGCACGGACGGATATCGGATGGTAACGGCTGCCGACGTTGAACGCCTGCGCGTGAATGGTGACATCCTGTGGGAGAACGAACGCTATGGATCAACGTACGTAGTTGACCACTCGGCGTTGGCCAATGACCTTTCGCGAGGTATTCCCGTACTGCATCTAGGGCAACCCGACGGAATCGACGCCGTACTTAGCGCATTCCCGTCCGGCTCTTGGATCGTCGTTTACATATGGTCGTCTCGGAGTATCGCGGCAGAAAGGATCCAGGCGCGGCAAACCGGTGACACAGCGGAGCGGCTCGCCGTCTGGGACAGCACCCCGCCGGTTGACGCAGACATTGAGATCAACACTGGTGACCTGTCTGCCGAGCAAGCTGCTCGGCGCATCGACAAGGCCGTCCGGCTGCACAACGCACCGTCCCCCGTGTCCCCCGTGTCCCTGCTGTCCCCCGAGGGGGACTGACCTGCTGACACAGCGGGGGACACCCCCTCCTGGGAGTGTCCCCAGCGCCACCTATGACTTGGCTGGCTAAGGCCCTCCTACTGCCGCATAAGGTGCGCCACCACAAACATGGTCAGCGCAGCCACGACACAGACCGCGCCCACGCCGTAGAAGGTGACCCGCTCGCCCAGGCCAAACTCACCGGCCACGCCAAGGACGGTAGCTATCGATGACGCAAACCCTCCTCCAGCGATCAAGCTCGCTCGGGCAACGGAGGACCGGTGGTTGTTGTTCCGCTGGCCATTTGGGCTAGGTCTAGGTACTGTCGTCATGTCGACTCCTCGTGAATTAGCAACTACGTCGGGATCGGCATGGCGGCTCGGGAGGGACATTCCTGAGCCGCCACTCGCGTACGGAGCAACCCACGTTTAGGCGTATCGGTCGAGGCCAAACGGGCTTTTGAGGAGCCCGACGCGCCCGGCTATGATTGCTGCCGCATAGTTTATTTCATGATCCTGTTCGGCTTCCTTGAGCGCGTCCATCGGCATGAATCCAACGTCATCGCAGACCAAGAGGCCAATTATGTAGAGCCTCTGTGAACCCGTAGAAAGCTCCCGAAACTTCTCTCCGTCTTCGCTAGCTAGAAATCTCCGCATATAGCGAACGGAGCTATCGATTTTCGCCTGTGTGGGTTTCAATTCCCCCATCCTCGTCAGAAGAAATCGCCATTAGCAGCCGCTCGCCTGGCTGTGCGCCACGGCGTCCAATAGTTCCTTGGGAGAGAAAACCTCTCTTGCGGCAAGCGTGAATCCAATCTCGAATTGTTTCATTGGGTCGGTCGAACCGCGCGGCAAGGCGTGCCGTCAGCCCACGCCCCCTCTTGGCCTCCTCTAGGTAAGCGAGGGCGACGTCCTCTAGTAGTTCGTCAGGCAGCGGGGGCCGACCTCTTCGCCGCGTAGAAGCTGCGGCGGATCGTTCCAAGGCGGCGCGGGTATCGGCAGGCAGTTCCGTGGGCGGCAAGAGGTGCACTCCTGCTTGGCTAAGGGTTGGCAAGCCTTTCTCTCGCCACCCGTCGTCCGCCATGGCGTCGTGTGCCCAAGCCAAGATCCTGCCCACCGGGATCGCCCTCAACAGCGCTCCGGTTATTCCCTCGAAGGATGGACTCTGGATGGACGCGTCGGGGAATGCCGACACATCCCAATATTCATCGTCCTTGCCGCGCCATTCGCCGTCAGGGCCAACGTAGTCACCGTAATCATTAAAGTATCCCCATTGAACTCGAAATAGTTCAAGTTCCCCTATTGCTAGTCCAGTGGGAGTCTGTATGAGCACGCCATATACGGTGATTGGAAGCTTTCTGTCGGAATACACAAAGTCGGCCACATAATTCTTGCCTCGCGGTTTCTCCTTGACGTACAACTCCAATCTCGTGCCTGCGAATTCTGGATCACCCGTCTCATCGATCTCTGTGACTACCGATCTGAGTGCAAGCTCTAGAATCTGATGCCACCTGCTCTTGTACGTGTCTACTTCTTCATGATCGGGTGGCTCCGAGGGCTCATGGCTCGCACTCACACAATCAAGTCTGAAGCTGTCCCATGGGTTTAGCAACAGTTGGCAAAGCGTGCCGGATTACTCGTACTGTTGCCCGCTGCGGTTGGCCGCCGTCGCGTCTCCCACACGGGATGCTCGATTGGGTGCGACCGGCGGGCCAGCATCCTGCCGGCACACAGCGGGAGGGCCTGTGCACCCACTGGCCGCGCTGCGACGTGGCTCTAGCGCCGCTCTCGCAAGATCGAGCGCAGGCCATTGGCGGGCCATTAGGGCAGGCCGTCAGAGGTCACTCCAGGCCGGTCGGGTGCTGCTCTCACCAGTGGCTGGAGGTATGCGACTGAGTGCCTTGTACGGTTCCCAAGCTGACAGTGCGGGTTCGATTCCCGTCACCCGCTCGGATTCGAAGGCCCTGGTCAGGACGCATGTCCGCCGGGGCCTTCGACGTTCCGCCGCCCCGAGCGCCACCCGGACCACTCGGGGGCGTCTCCGATGCCGTTCATGACGCGGCAGCCCCGTTGCCCGCCGGCATCCCGGTCGGCTGACCCTCGGTCTGCGGTGCGTCGCGTGGCTCGTTGCCTGGGATTCCTATCCTCACGGTCATGGGCGCTCTCAAGCCGTGGCACCTCGTCGTCCTGACGTTCTGCTGCCTTCTGCCGACTGCGGTGGCGATCGCCGGTGGTGTCTGGGCGGTCAGTCGATCTCGTGGCCGCCGCTGAGGACCTGCGCGTCTGCCGGTGATCTAACGTCGGGTAGGCGCCGAAGCGCCGAAGAGAACCAACTGTCCACTTTGACCCTTGGGGTCATGTGCCCGGCCCGCCGTTTCTAGGCTCTCCAGCGAGGAACGCCTATTCCCTGGAGAAAGAGGCATCCATGACCATGCGGACAAGCAGGACCATCGCGGCGACGCTCCTCGCGGGCGTCGTCACCGCGACCGGCCTGCTCACGGGGGCGACCGCAGCCCAGGCGGAGCCGGTGACCGCCGGCACCTTCACGATGACCGGTGATCCTGGCGATTACATCACCGGAGGCGCCACCTACAGCTACGACGCCGCCGCCGGCGACCAGCTGTCGATCCGCGCCGACGACCAGCTTCGCGGCGTCTACCTGTCGATCAACGGCAGGAACGGTGACTGGTGGTCGATGGACCTGAAGGCACCGGCCGGGCAGCAGCTCGCCGTCGGCAGTTACCCCGACGCCACCCGCGCGCCGTTCAGTGGCGCGGGTGCCGGCATCGACATCAGCGGCAACGGCCGGGGCTGCAACACGATCACGGGATCGTTCGTGGTCGCCGATGTGGCCTTCGGCCCGCACGGCTACGTGGAGCGCCTCGACGCCACCTTCGAGCAGCACTGCGAGGGCGGCACCCCGGCTCTGCGCGGGCGGGTGGTGATCGGCAATCCGCCGCCGCCGGCCCCACTGGAGTTCAGCGTCACGCCGGCTGCGGACGGGGTCTTCAGCAAGTTGAACGGCAAGGCCACGGTGAGCGGCACGGTGGTCTGCAACGCGGACACGACTGTGCAGCTCAGCGGTCTGGTGACCCAGGTCAAGAACAAGGTCATCATTCGTGGCCCGTTCAGTGGCCGGGTCGACTGCGTCAGCGGTGAGACGGCGCAGTGGTCGGCCACGGCGGACCCGACCGGCACCACCCCGTTCCAGCGGGGGAAGGTCGAGGTCACCGGCAACGCCTGGGCGAACGACCCGAACTACCAGGGTGAGACCGTGCAGGTGGAGATCCCGGCGACCACGGTGCAGCTGACCCGGGCACCGGCGGCGGTCGAAGCTCTCATGTGATCGCGTCGGGCGTGACACGCCCGCCGATGCACCACGGGCCCGGTCCGAGGGACGACGCCTCGGGCCGGGCCTGGTGCCGTGCAGGCGCGGTGCGACCGCGGCCCCCGGTACTCTGGTGATCATGAGGGTTGGCATCGTGATCCTGCCTGACCAGCGTTGGTCGGTGGCACGGCACCGGTGGCAGCGGGTCGACGGGTGGGGTTTCGACCACGCCTGGACGTATGACCATCTGGGCTGGCGTGATCTCGTGGACGGCCCCTGGTTCGACTCGATGACGACGTTGACCGCCGCCGCGACGGTGACCTCCCGGATCCGCCTCGGCACGCTCGTCGCCTCGCCCAACTTCCGGCATCCGGCGGCCTTCGTCCGGCAGGTGACCGCGCTGGACGACGTCTCCGACGGCCGGGCGCTGCTCGGCCTCGGCGCGGGCGGCATCGGGTTCGATGCCGCGGTCCTCGGCGGTGAGACGCTGCCGCCACGGCAGCGGGTGGACCGGTTCGCCGAGTTCACCGAGTTGCTCGACGCCATCCTGCGGCAGGACGGCACCACCTGGCGCGGCGAATGGTTCGCGGCGGTCGACGCCCGGAACAATCCGGGCTGCGTGCAGGAACCCCGGGTGCCGTTCGTGGTGGCCGCCAACGGACCCCGGTCGATGCGGATCGCGGCCCGCTTCGGGCAGGGCTGGGTGACCACCGGGCCCGCCGTCGACGAGCTGAACGACTGGTGGACCGGGGTGGCTGAGCTGACCACCCGGCTCGACGCGATCCTGGCAGCGCAGGGGCGTGACCCGGCCAGCCTGGACCGCTACCTTTCGCTGGACTCGGCTCCCGTCTTCTCGTTGAGCAGCGCGCAGTTCTTCGCCGACCAGGTCGAGCGGGCGGCGAAGCTCGGCTTCACCGACGTGATCACTCACTGGCCGCGCGAGAGCGGCTGGTACGCCGGTGACGAGGCGGTCCTGGCGGATGTCGCCACCCGCCTGCTGCCCGAGTTGCACAACTGAACCCGCGACCGCCCGCCGCTCGCCCGACGGCCGGCTCAGGTGCCGAGGTCGCCGGTGGCCACCCCGCCGACCCCGGCGGACACCAGGCGGAAGCGTACGCAGGCGATCTCGCTGTCGTCGGTGACCGGAGTGCCGACGCGAGCCCAGTAGGCGGCGTGGCCGGCCCGCCACTCCTCGATCGAGCGATCGCCCTCCCCCTCGGCACAGGCGAAGTCCCACGGCACCTCGGCGAACCGGGTCACCTCGATGCCGGTCACCTCGACGACGCCCACCAGCGCGTCCGCGTCGTCGACGAGGGCCAGCCGCTCGCCGACGTGCTCAAATTCCTCGCCCTCCTCGGCGTACTCGCTGAGCAGGCCGGCGGTGGCGGTCTTCACACCAGCCAGCACGAGGGTGTTGAGGCGTGTCCGTAGCTCACCGGGAGTGCCGAGGGCTAGCGCGCGGAGTCCGCCGATCCGTGGCCACATCCTGCCGAGGCTACCGCCCGCTCGGGGCAGGAGGCGAAGCTTCAGCCGTCCCGGCGGGGACTGATTGGGGGTACGGTCGATGGCCGACGACAAGGAGATGTCTATGGCGGACCGACGTGCGGTGCTCATCCCGGGACGCGGGTACGACACCCGGTACCCCCTCTTTCTCTACCTGGGCGAGGCGCTGCGCCGGGTCGGCTTCGGGCTGCACGGGATCTCCTGGCAGGTGCCGGAACACTTCGACATCGACACCATCGGCAGGTGGGTGTGTGACCAGGTCGCCCCGACCCTGAACGAGCGGACGGATCTGCTGGTCGGCAAGTCGCTCGGCACCCTCGCCGCACCGCTCGCGGCCGGCCGGGGGCTGCCCGCCGTCTGGCTCACCCCGTTGCTGCACCGGGGGGACGTGGTGGACGCGCTGCGCCGGGCCACCGCGCCGTTCATCCTGGTCGGTGGCACCGCCGACTCGTCCTGGGACGGCGGAGTCGCCCGGCGGCTCACCCCGCACGTGTTGGAGATCTCCGGCGCCGACCACGCGCTGATGGTCCCCGGCCCGCTGGCCCGCTCCGCCGAGGCACTCGGCCAGGTCTGCACCGTCGTCGAAGACTTCGTCCGCTGACCCCCACCCCCTTCCTCCCCGTTGATCATGAAGTTGTAGTCGCGCCACGCCGATGTGCGGGACAACAACTTCATGATCAACGGGGTTGGTCGGGGAGGTCGGGGGTGGTCAGCAGAGCGGCGATGCGTAGGTCGGTGGCTACTGGTGGCGGGCAGGTGGAGATCACGGCGGCGGTGCCTACCGGTTCGGCTCCTCGGGTCGCGCAGATGTCGTAGAGGGCGCGTACCTGGGCTGCGGTGTCCACCCAGTCGTCCACCACCAGCACCCGGTCACCTGGACCCAGGTGCCGGTCCCGCACCGCGAGGTCCACCCGTCGGCCGCGAAAGTCGGGGGGGCTCTGTGCCCAGGTCAGCGAGCCGGCGGGCAGCCGCCCGTCAACCGGCTTGTGCGCTGCCACGAATCCCACGCCGAGGGCGGTGGCCGCCAGGGGGCCGAGGAGGAACCCGGTGACCGCCGGAGACACCACCACCGTGGGCCGGACCGCCCGGAACGGCGCGACAAGCGCGGGACCCAGTGCGGCGAGCGTGTCCGGGTCCCGCCACCACCCGGAGGTGTCGCTGACCAGGTGGCTGGCACCCGGTCCGAGGTCGACCCATCCGAACAGCTCGACAAGGCGTTTTTTCAGCTCAGCGGGCATGTCACCATCCTGCGCCAGGCGGTTGCCGGGCACCGGCCCGCCCGGCCCACCGAGGATCGGATGATCGGCTTCACGTATCACCGCAATTGCGGGCATAGCATCATGATCACGTTGACTTCGGAAGTGCTTCTCTCGTTATGGTCCGACCCGGTTTGCCCCGCTGAGAAAGGACCGGGCCGGTGACTGGTAAGCACTCCCGTACCCGCAGGATCACCTCGCCGGCCGGTCTCACGGCCAGCGCCGTGCTGGCGGTCGCGCTCGCCGTCGGCGGCACCGTCGGCGCCGTCCGGTTGACTGCCGAGGCGGAGCCGGTACGACCGGCCGCTATCGACCTGTCGCCCACCAGCGAGACGAGCGCCCCCGAGACCGGCTCGCCGAGCGCGTCGCCGAGCGCCAGCCCCAGTGCCGCACCGAGTCCGACGGTGAGTCCGACGCCGAGCCGCACCGCGCAGGCGCCGTCGCGCAGCAAACAGCGTACGGCCCGCCCGACGCCGAAGCCGACGGCAAAGAAGACGACGGCCCGTCCGGTGGTCGACACCGGCTCCTGCGGTGCCTCCTTCTACTGGCAGGGGCAGATGACCGCCAACGGCGAGACGTTCAACCCCGAGGGGATGACGGCCGCGCACAAGACCCTGCCCTTCGACACCAAGGTGCGGGTGACCAACCCGGCCAACGGCAAGTCGGTGACCGTCCGGATCAACGACCGCGGTCCGTTCATCGAGGGCCGGTGCCTGGACCTGGCGCGGGGCGCGTTCGCCGAGATCGCGTCGCTCGACCTCGGTCACATCGAGGTCCGCTACGAGGTGCTCGGCTGAGGCGGTGGACCGCCGCGATCGGCTCCGGCACCGGATCCTCACGACCAGAACCATCTCGTTCGTGGGGCCAGGCTCATTCTTTCGCTCACGTACATCGGGCATGCTGTCGGATGTACGTACGCAACTCCTCCAGCCGGGCCGCGGCCCGCTGAGCCCCGGATCCCGCGCCGGCCTCGGCGCGGCCTTCGTCCTGCTCGCAATCGTCTCGGCGGTCGAGCTGGCGGACGGGCGTACGGCGAACTACATCGCACTCATGGTTGCCGCACCGTTCCTGGCCGCGGCGCTCGCCTCGTGGCGGATCGTGCTCGGCGTCGGTGCCGCCGCCACCGTGCTGGGGGCGACCTTCGCCCTGGCCGAACGGACGGTCTCGCTGTCCACGGCCCTCGCCGTGGCGGGCATCGCGTTGGGCACCGGCATCGCGGGTGCGGTGGCGGCGGTACGGCAGCGGCAGGCGGAGCAGATCGCCGAGTTGTCGAAGCTGGCCACGGTGGCCCAGCAGGCGGTGCTGCGTCCGCTCGGCCCCCGGTTGGGTGCCCTCTCCGTGGCCGGCAGGTACATATCGTCGACAGCCACGGCAGAGATCGGCGGCGACCTCTACGAGGCGATCGAGACTCCGTACGGCGTTCGGATGATCATCGGTGACGTACGCGGGAAGGGTCTGGAGGCGGTGCGACTGGCGAGCATCGTGCTCGGCTCGTACCGGCACGTGGCGTACGAGCGGGCCGATCTCCGGGCCGTGGTGACGGATCTGGACCGGGCCGTGGCGCGCAACGTCGGCGACGAGGACTTCGTCACCGCCGCGCTTGTCGAGGAACGCGGTGGCACCCTCACCATCGTCAACTGCGGGCATCCCGCGCCGCTGCTGCTGCGTCGTGGCGCGGTGATCTCTCTTGAACCGCCGGCCCCGGCGCCTCCGTTGGGCTTCATGCCTGTGGTCCGGCCACGGGTGGAGCGGCTGGAGCCGGGCGACCGGTTACTGCTGTTCACCGACGGGCTGGGCGAGGCGCGTCGGGACGGTGAGTTCTTCCCCACCGCGGACCGGGCCTGGCGGTTGCTCGGTCACGGCACGGTAGGTGACGGCCTCGCCTCGTTGGAGACCGCCCTCGTCGAGTGGGTGCACGGCCGCCTCGACGACGACATCGCGCTGGTGCTGATGGAGTACACGGGCTCACCTGGCGACGCGACGGCGGCGGTGCCGAGCTGGGAGGTCGGCGCGGCCGAGGGGTGAGGCTCTGTCTTGCGGATCGGGACGGGCGGTCAGGGGCGGGCCTGAACCTGAACGACAGGTGTGTAATGCCTGTCACTGTCCGAACCGGGTTGTCGCTGCCTACCGGTGAGTAATAGAGTCGGGGTTACTGATCGGTAACACCTGTCCGGAAGCGGGGCCAGCGACATGACCCACTACAAGAGCAACCTTCGGGACCTCGAATTCAACCTGTTCGAGGTGTTCGGAGCGGACCGGGCGTTCGGCCAGGAGCCGTACTCCGACCTCGACGTCGAAACCGCGCGGAGCTTCCTCGCCGAGGTCGACCGGCTGGCTCGGCAGGACCTGGCCGCCAGTTACCAGGACAGCGACCGTAACCCTCCGGTCTTCGACCCGGCCACGCACACCGCGCCGCTGCCGGAGTCGTTCAAGAAGTCGTACCGGGCCTTCATGGAGTCCGAGTTCTGGCGGCTGGACCTGCCCTCGGAGCTGGACGGCACCAACGCCCCCCGGGCGCTGTGGTGGGCGCTCGCCGAGCTGGTGCTCGGCTCGAACGCGCCGGTCTGGATGTACGCCTCCGGTCCGTCCTTCGCGCACGTGCTGCACGTCGAGGGCACCGAGCAGCAGAAGAAGTGGGCCAAGCTCTTCATCGACAGGCAGTGGGGCTCCACGATGGTGCTCACCGAGCCGGACGCCGGCTCGGACGTGGGTGCCGGCCGTACCCGGGCGATCCAGCAGCCGGACGGCTCGTGGCACATCGAGGGCGTCAAGCGCTTCATCACCTCCGGTGAGCACGACCTGAGCGACAACATCGTGCACTACGTCCTGGCCCGTCCGGTCGGTGTGGACGGTGTGGGTGGCCCCGGTACCAAGGGCCTGTCGCTGTTCGTCGTCCCGAAGTACCACTTCGACGAGAACACCGGCGAAGTGGGCGAGCGCAACGGCGTCTTCGCCACAAACGTCGAACACAAGATGGGCCTGAAGGTCTCCAACACCTGCGAGATCACCTTCGGTGAGCACGGCGTACCGGCCAAGGGCTGGTTGCTGGGCGAGAAGCACGACGGCATCCGGCAGATGTTCATGATCATCGAGTACGCCCGGATGATGGTCGGCACCAAGGCCATCGCCACGCTGTCCACCGGCTACCTCAACGCGCTGGAGTACGCCAAGAACCGGGTGCAGGGCGCCGACCTGACCCAGATGGCGGACAAGACGGCCCCGCGGGTGGCCATCACCGCGCACCCCGACGTGCGTCGCTCGCTGCTGCTGCAGAAGTCGTACGCCGAGGGCCTGCGGGCGCTGGTTCTCTACACCGCCACCTGGCAGGACAAGGTCGCCATCGCCGAGGCGGCCGGTGACGAGAAGGCCATCAAGCTGGCCAAGCGGGTGAACGACCTGCTTCTTCCGCTGGTCAAGGGCGTCGGTTCGGAGCGCGCGTACGAGTTGCTCGGACACGAGTCGCTGCAGACCTTCGGTGGCTCCGGCTTCCTCCAGGACTACCCGCTGGAGCAGTACGTCCGGGACGCCAAGATCGACACGCTGTACGAGGGCACCACGGCGATCCAGAGCCTCGACCTGATCTTCCGAAAGATCGTCCGGGACAACGGCAAGGCACTGATGGCCGTGGCCGGCGAGATCCAGGAGTTCATCGCCACCGAGGCGGGCAACGGCCAGCTCAAGGAGGAGCGTCAGGCGCTCGGCAAGGCACTCGCCGAGATCCAGAACATGCTCGGCGTGATGACCGGTTGGTTGGGTGAGGCGCAGGGCGGGGACACCCGGGCGCTGTACAAGGTCGGGCTCGGCAGCCGGCGGTTCCTGCTGGCGCTCGGCGACCTCGTCGTCGGCTGGCTGCTGCAGAAGCAGGCCGACGTGGCGCTGAAGGCCCTCACCGGTGAGGTGGCGGCGGCGGACAAGGCGTTCTACACCGGAAAGGTGGCCGCTGCCCGGTTCTTCGCCCGCGAGGTGCTGCCCCGCATCGGCGCCGACCGCCGCATCATCGAGAACACCGACCTGGACGTCATGGACCTCCCGGAGGAGGCGTTCTGAGTCACGGGGCACCCGACCGCGACGCGCGGTAGCACCGCGTCGCGGCCCGTGTCAGCACGACAGCCGGCGGGCTCAGGCCCGCCGGCTGTCGTCGTGTCGAGCGTTCGCAGCCCGGCGGTGCGGGTAATCGCGGGGCGGGCGGGTAACCGTCGCGGACCAGTCCGAGTACGCCCAGAGCAACCGCACGGGGGAGTGCCGCGCACATGGGCATTGGTAGTGGGATCTTCCTGATCGCGATCGGCGCGATCCTGACCTTCGCCATCCGGGCCAACGTCTGGTGGATCGACCTGCGGGCGGTCGGTTGGGTCTTCATCCTGGCCGGGCTGGCCGTGCTGCTCACCACGCTCTGGTTCTGGCAGGACCGCCGGAAGCGGGCCCGGACCCTGATCGTGGAGGAGAACCGGCTCTCGCACCCGACCGCGATGATGCCGCCACCCCCCGATCCACCGCCGCCGACCGCGCCACCGAGCTGAGCGAAGCGCCCACACCGCACGCGGCCTATCCGCGTGCGGTGTGCCACGTCGCTATCCCGGCCGTACCGCGGCCCAGTTCAACCCAGGGCACGGCCGTCCGGTGCACCACCAACCCGCTGGTACGCAGTCCCTCCGGGTCCGCCCGGACCGGATCGAGTAGTTCGGACAGCAGCGAGATGCCGGGGTTGTGGGCGATCAGCAGGACCGTCGCGGTGGTCGGCCGGACCTGGCGGATCAGGTGCAGCAGGTCCTCCGGATGAGCCTCGTAGGCGTCCGGTACGTAGCTGACCGCTGGAGCCGGACCTGCGGGGCCACTCTCCGGCGGTGAACCGGTGATCCCCAACTGCACGTCGTGCCACGTCTGTCTGGTGCGTACGGCCGCCGAGCAGAGCACCACGTCCGGCAGCAGCCCGTGCCGGGCCAGCCATGCCCCTGCCGCCGCCGCGTCCGCACGACCGCGGGTGGCCAGCGGACGTTCGAAGTCCGGACGGTCCGGGGTGGGCTGTTCGGCCTTGGCATGCCGCAGCAGCACAAGTGTCCGCTCGTGGTGCGGGCTGTCCGTCATGTCTCCAGCTTGCCCGATTGGCGATCTCCCTGGCGGGGTAAGTCGGTCGGTGCCGCAACCTCATCCGTGGCCGCGGCGGAGTGGAATGCCAGCTTCGATAGCCAAGGAGACGACGAGATGGGCATCGGTGGCAGTATTTTCCTGATCGCGCTGGGTGCGATCTTCGCGTTCGCGGTGGAGGCGGACCTGGGCTGGCTCAACCTGAGCGTCGTCGGCTGGGTGCTGATGCTCGCCGGTGTCGCCGGGCTGATCGTGACCCTCTACTTCTGGAACTCACGTCGGCGTACCGTCGTCGCACCGGTGCGCGAGGAGCGGGTGGTCGCCGAACACGCCGTGCCGGTCCAGCAGGACCGGGTGGTCCAGGAATACCGCGAGGTGCGCCGCCCCGGTCCCACGATCTGACCCTGAGCCCAGTGGGGGTGGTGAGCGACGAGGCTCACCACCCCCACTGTCGTCGTACTGGGTCAGGCGAAGAGTGCAAAGTAGATGGCGATGTGGTGGCAGATCGCGGCGACAAGCGTGCAGGCGTGGAAGAACTCGTGGTGGCCGAAGACGGTGGGCCACGGGTTGGGGCGACGCAACGCGTAGAAGATCGCGCCCACGGTGTAGATCCCGCCACCCACGGCGAGCAGCACCAGGGCCGCGACTCCGCCCTGGTGGAGGATGTCGGGCAGCATCGCCACGGACACCCAGCCCAGCGCGAGGTACAGCGGCGCGGAGATCCAACGGTTGGCGTGCGGCCAGATCAGCTTGAGCGCCACACCGCCCAGGGCGCCGCCCCAGACGATCGACAGCATCATGATGGCGGCCCGGGTCTCCAGCAGCAGCAGGCAGAACGGTGTGTACGTGCCAGCGATGAACAGGAAGATCATCGAGTGGTCCATCCGGCGCATGACCGCGTAGCCGCGCGTTGACCAGACCCGACGGTGGTACAGCGCGCTGGTGCCGAAGAGACCGCAGACGGTGAGGCTGTAAATGGCGGAGCTGACCAGGGGGGTCCAGCCCGGACGGGTGGCGGCGATCGAACAGAGCACGATGCCGCAGACCAGTGCGACGAAGAACGCGTACGTGTGCAGCCAGCCGCGCATCCGGGGTTTCCCGATGTCGACCGGCTTGAGCCGGGGGCGTGCTGAGGTGGTCACGTCCTTAGGTTACGGCAGCGTAGGTTACTTTCGGGTAGTGCAACTGGTCACGCTCTCCGACCGGTGGGCGACGCGGAAGCGTCAGCACTTCCGGGAGGATGGCGGACATGCGGATCAGACCGGTCGGCAGGCACGCTCTCCTGCTCGACCTCGCCCCTCCGGAGGCCACCGATCCCACTGGTCCACCCCGGTGTGAAACCGACGTGGCCGCCGACGTCGAGGCGTGGCGGGCGGAGCTGTGGCGTCGCCGCGAGCTGGGCGAACTGTCCGCCGTCGAGATCGTGCCCGCCGCCGCCACCGTGCTGCTCGACGGCGTGCCGGATCCGCCGGCCACAGCCACCCGGATCGCCAGCTGGACGGCCACCGCACGCCCCGCCGACACCGTCGCCGCCGATCCCACCGCCACACCCGGCCACCTCGTCGAGATACCCGTGACCTACGACGGGGACGACCTCCCCCGGGTGGCCGGTCACTGGCGCACCGACGTGCCGGGCGTCGTGCGGCGTCTGCGCCACACCGAGTTCCAGGTCGCGTTCTGCGGCTTCGCGCCCGGCTTCGGGTACCTCACCGGGCTGCCCGCCGAGCTGGCGGTGCCCCGGCTGGCCACACCCCGTACCCGGGTGCCGGCCGGTTCGGTCGCCCTGGCCGGTCGGTACGCCGGGATCTACCCCACCGCGTCCCCCGGCGGCTGGCTGCTGGTCGGTCGGACCGAGCTGACCCTGTTCGACGTGGCGGCTGACCCACCGGCCCTGCTCAGCCCCGGCACCCGGGTCCGGCTGGTGGACCGGTGAGCGGCACCGTCGAGGTTCTCCGGGCCGGAGCGCTGACCACCGTGCAGGACCTCGGCCGACCCGGCTGGGCACACCTCGGCGTACCCCGTTCCGGTGCACTCGACCCGGCGGCGCTGCGACTGGCCAACCGCCTGGTCGGCAATGCGGAACCCGCGGCCGGCCTGGAGATCACCCTGACCGGCTGCGAGCTGCGCCCCACCCGGGCCACCACAGTCGCAGTGGTGGGCGCCGAGGCCGACGTGCGGATCGGTAACCGCCCCGGCGACACCGGCCGTCCGCTTGCCGTACCGGGCGGGGCGGTGCTCCGCATCGGTCCCGCCCGACGGGGCCTGCGCTGCTGGCTCGCGGTGGCCGGCGGAATCGCCGTCCCACAGGTGCTGGGCAGCCGCTCCACCGACACCCTCGCCGGGATCGGGCCGACCCCGCTACGCGACGGCGACCTGCTGCCGCTTGGCACCCCGGCCGGCCCGCCCGCCCCGGTCGACGTCACGGTGCCCGGGCCGTTCCCGACGGAGCTGCGGCTGACCGTGCGGCTCGGCCCCCGACACGACTGGTTCACCCCGGCGGCGCTGGACCTGTTGCTCGGCACGACGTACCAGGTGAGTCCGTTGAGCAACCGGGTCGGCGCGCGGCTCAGCGGCGCGCCGCTACCCCGCGCGGTGGCCGGGGAACTGCCGAGCGAGGGACTCGTCCTCGGCGCGGTCCAGGTGCCGGCCGACGGTCAACCACTCGTCTTCCTCGCCGACCACCCCACCACCGGCGGATACCCGGTCATCGCGGTGGTGGACGACGTGACCCCGCTCGCACAGGCCCGTCCAGGCACTACGGTGAGATTTCATGGACCTCAACGCTGACCTCGGCGAGGGCTTCGGCATCTGGCGTCTCGGCGACGACCAGGCCCTGCTGAACCTGGTCACCTCCGCCAACGTCGCCTGCGGCTTCCACGCCGGGGACCCGGCCACGATGCGCCGGGTCTGCGCCGCCGCCGCGGAGCGGGGAGTCGCCGTCGGAGCCCAGGTCGGATACCGGGACCTCGCCGGCTTCGGCCGACGGCACATCGAGTACGAGTTCGCGGAACTGCGCGACGAGGTGCTCTACCAGCTCGGCGCGCTCAACGCGTTCTGCCGGGCGTACCGCACCCGGGTCCGCTACCTCAAGCCGCACGGAGCGCTCTACCACGCGGCGGCCAGCGAGGAGATGCCGGCGGCGGCCCTGTTGGCCGCGCTTGAGGACTACGACCCGGAGCTGCCGGTCCTCTGCCCACCCGGGTCGGTGCTGGCCCAGCTCGCGCAGGGCGCCGGCATCCGGGTCGTCGCCGAGGGGTTCGCTGACCGGAACTACCTGCCCAACGGTCGCCTGGTACCACGCAGCTCGCCGGACGCCTTGGTCACCGACCCGCAGGAGGTGGCCCGCCGGGCGGTGCGGATGGCCACCGAACGGGTCGTGGTGACAGTCGACGGCAGCACGGTCCCGTGCACGGTGGAGTCGGTGTGCCTGCACGGCGACAGCCCCGGCGCGGTGGCCGCCGCGGAACTCGTCCGCGCCGCCCTCGTCGACGCCGGGGTCACCCCCGCCCCGTTCAGCTGAACCGGGGACCTCAGCCGGCGTCCATGCCGCGCAGGACCAACGGCAGCCGGCCGGCGCCGCCGTCGACCACCCGCACCGGTACGCCCCAGTCCTGCCGGGTCAGGTGGCAGGCCGCGTGTTCCACATCGGCGTCACAGGTCGCAGCCTGCGCGGTCACCTGGAGCACCCCGTCGGGCACCGATCCGTCGATCACCAGGCGGCGGGACAGCTCCGTGCCGGTGCCCGCCCCTCGACAAGCAGCTCCGGCGGCGACGCCGAGACGACGAGCCGGGTGGACGGGCCGAAGGTGTCGTCGAGCTTCTGCCCGGGGGCCGGGGTGAAGACCACATCCAGCACGACCTCGCCCGAGGCCAGGTCCGTCGGCCTGCGCTCGGTGCGGTGCCGGGGACCGTCGACGGTCTCCGCGCCGGCCGCCGAGAGCGCGCCCGGCGCCAGCCGGGTGACCCGGTGCGCCGCCGACTCCACCACCAGCACCGCGCCGTCGGCGGTGAGCACCAGGTCGCTCGGCTCGGCCAGACCGGTGGCGACGGTGGCCACCCGATCGCCGGCCGGGTCGTACCGGCGGACCGCGCCGTTGTACGTGTCGGCGATCAGGACCGAGTCGTCGGGCAGGGCGCAGACGCCGAGCGGATGCTGGAGCAGGGCCTGCGCCGCCGGCCCGTCCACATGGCCGAAGTCGAACAGGCCCTGCCCGACGGCGGTACCCAGGACACCGTTCTCGACATAGCGGATGGCGCTGGTCTCGCTGTCGGCGACCCAGAGCCGGCGGCCGTCGGTGGAGACGGCGAGCCCGGACGGCTGGGCCAGCCACGCCTCCGACAGCGGCCCGTCGCGCAGCGCCTCCACGGTGGTGCCGGCGTACATGCCGGCGGTGCGCTTGATCGGGTCGAACCACCAGAGCTGGTGGATGCCGGCCATGGCGATGACGACCTTGCCGTCGTACCAGGCGAGGTCCCAGGGCGAGGAGAGGTCGACCGAGAGGGCGTCGTGCGCGTGGTCGTCGACAGTCGACCGCCACTGCCGCCCGGTGCCGGCCACGGTGAGCACCTCGCCGGTGGCCAGCCGTACGCCCCGCAGCAGGTGGTTGACGGTGTCGGCGACCACCAGGTCGTAGCCGCAGACCTCGGCCACCTGCGGCGGAAGCAGACACAGCCCCTGCGGCTCGGAGAAGGTCGCGGCCCCGGCGGCACCGTCGGCCCGGCCCCGCTCGCCGGTACCGATGGCCCGGACGACTGTCTCCCCGTCGGTGCCCAACTCGACCAGGCGGTGCCGCGCCGAGTCGGAGACCAGCAGACCACCGTCGGGCAGGGCCACCGCCTTACCCGGGAAGCGGAGGGTGGTCTCCGGTTCGGCGGGCGGCACGTACGGACCGTCTCCCCGGTGCAGGGTGCCCTTGGCCTCGTGAGTGGCGATCAGGTCGTCGATCAGCCGGGCCAGCCCGTCGGCGTGCCCCTCACCCGCCATGGTGGCCACCACGTACCCCTCCGGGTCGATCACCGCGAGGGTCGGCCAGGCGCGGGCCGCGTACTGCTGCCACATGTCCAGCTCGGGGTCGTCCAGTACCGGGTGGTGCACGCCGTACCGCTCCACGGCGGCGGCCAGCGCGTCCGGGTCCTTCTCGTGCTCGAACTTCGGCGAGTGCACGCCGATCACCACGAGGACGTCGGCGTACTTCTGCTCAAGGGGACGCAACTCGTCAAGCACGTGCAGGCAGTTGATGCAGCAGAAGGTCCAGAAGTCCGCGATGACGATCTTGCCCCGCAGGTCGGCGAGGGTCAGCTCTCGCCCGCCGGTGTTCAACCAGGCCCGACCCCGAAGCTCGGGAGCCCGTACGCGTGCACTCATGACCCCATCGTGCCCTACCGCCAGCCGCCCGCCGGCCGGAAGGGGGGCCGACGAGACGCGGCGGGGCCACGGTTGCCCGTGACCCCGCCGTCGAGTGTGCGGCAGATCAGCCGCCGGTCGCCTCCTTGAGGCAGAGCACCGGGTTGGCGGTGGCACCACGAAGATCCACGTGCGGCATGGCCGGGTCGGGGCACTTGTCCTTCGACTCGACCTTGGACACCACGCTGAAGGCTTCCGGCTCGGTGCACTCGGCGGCCACCGCTGTGCTGCCGGAGCGCTTGACGCAGGAACCAACCGGCGGGTCGAAGGCGTTCGCGTCGTCCGACCCACCGATCATGCCGAGGAGCATCAGCAGGCCGAGCGGGATGGCCAGGATGAGCACCGCGGCGACCAGCACCGCGGCGAGTACCCGCCCGTTGCGTACCTTCGGTGCCGGGGTTTCCGGAGCCGGCTCGGCGACCGGCTTGAACGCGTCGAAGCGGCCCTGCTCCGACTCGCCCGACCCGCTGCCCGGGCCCGGGCTCCACGGCGGCGCGGACTGCGGTGGCGGGGGGAACGCCGAATTGTGTTCGCTGCCCGGCTCGGAGCGGACGGGAGAACCGTAGGCACCGCCCGGGCGGTCGGACGGCCCGCCGAACGGGTCGCCGCCCGGCGCGCCGAACGGGTCGCGCGGCCCAGCGCCGAACGGGTCGGCCGGGCGTTCCGGTTCGGCGTGCGGTCGTACCCCGTTGACCGGGCGGTTGGTCGGTGGTGCGTCCATGAAGGACGGCATTCCCGGCGGGAAGGCGGGCGGGGCAGCCGGCGAAGCCGGGGCGGCTGAACCCGCGAAGGCGTTCGGCCCGCCCATCGGCGGGTCGAAGCGGGGCTCCGGGGCCTGCTCGAACCGTTCCGGACCCTGATCGCCGCGCTCCGCAGCCTGGTCGAAGTCGAACCGACCCGGACTCTGGTCGAAGCGGGGCACCAGCGGCTGCTCGCCGTGCTCCTGGGCCGGCTCCTCGGTGTGCTCGGGTCGGGCCGGCCGGCCGTACACCCGGGGTTGTGGCGTGGGCGAACCGGCCGGACGAACCGGGTGGTCGGCCGGGGGCATGACCCGACTGGACAGCGGTACCGAGGCGCTCGCCGCGACCCCGCCGCCGGCTGGCGGAGTGACCCGGCCCTCGGCCTCCGGGGAGGTGCGCGGTGCCGGGATGGCCGGTGACTGCGGATCGTCGTGCCGGGGCTCGGGCTGGCCCCAGGCCATGCCGCCGACAGGCTGGTCGACGACCGGGCGGCCGGCTGATCCGGCCTGGTCGTCGGTGAACGGCGTGGGCTGGGCGAAGTCCGCGGGCGGTGTGGCGGCCAGGCTGGCGCCCGGCACCCGCTGCTCCTGCGGCGGCAGCGGCACCATGTTGGCCGGGGAGATGCCCGGCGCCGGTGCGGGCTGGTAGGCCGGGGCGTCATCGGGCCGACCCGCGTCGGGCTCGGGGTTGGGCCGAGGTGCGGCCGGCTCCGCCGCTGCCTGGCCCCACGCCTCACCGGCTGACCACGGCTGGATGTCGGGCGAGGAGGATCGGTCGGCGGCGGTACGCGAGGGGAGCGGTTCGGCTGACGGGCTCCAGGACGGCGGCGGGCCGGCCGCCGGATTTCCACCGGCCCAGCCGGTCGGCTCCTCCCGTGCCGGTGTGGCCCAGTCCGGCTGCGCCGGCCGGTCACCGCCCGCGTGCCAGCCCTCTGCGGGCTGTTCGTTGGCCCAGCCCTCAGCGGCGGGCTCCCGCCGCTGGCCGGTCGCCCAGCCGGGCTGTTCCGGCTGCTCGGTCGGCCATGCCTCGGCACGGGACGAACCGTCGGCCGGCCGTTGCTGGCCGGCGTCGGGGGCCGGCACCTGTGCACTGGCCCGAGCTGCCGGCTCGCGCGCGGGTGGCGGCGGGTCGGCCTGCGCCCACGCCGGCTGGGCGGGCTCGGATTGTCCTGCGGCCGAAGCCCAGCCCGGAGTCTGGTCGTCGGTACGGGGTGTGTTGGTCCAGTCCGGCTGCTGACCGGCGGACCACCCACCGGATGCCGCCACGTTGGACTGGGCGGGGGCGGCCTGCCCGCCGGCCCAGTCGGGCTGGCTCGCGACCGGTTGGTTGGCGGCCCAGTCGGGCTGGCTCGCGGCCGGTTGGGCCGGGGTCCAGTCGGCCGGTCGCGCGGTGTCCCCATTGGGGGGTTCGGTGGCCCAGGCCGGCCCGGTCTGGGCACCGTTGGCCCAGGCAGGCTGATCCGATGTGGGCGGTCCGGCCGGCGCCCACCCCGGGGTGGGCTGCTGCGGCTGGTCCCCCTGAGACGCCCAGGCCGGCTGGTTACCGGCGGGCTGGTCCCAACTGCCGGGCGTCGCGGCTTCCGCCTGCCGGGTCGCCTGGGCGCTGCCCCACGCGTTGCCCTGCTGGTTCGCCCAGGCCGGCGCGGACGGATCCGGGCGGGCGGGTGGCGGGGGAGCCCAACCGAGGTCGGGGGCGGATGCGCCGTACCCGTTGTCCGGCTGAGCCGGTCGGTCGCCGTACGGCGCCGGTCCGCCGCCGCCCGGCGGCACCTCGTCCGGCTCCTGGCCGGGGCGGTGCGGGCCCTCGGACGTCATGCGTGCGCCTCCTCCATCACATGTCGGCCGCCGTCGCCGATGGTCTCGGCAGGGCAGCCGGCGGTGCCGGCGTACCGGCCGTGCCGGCTCCCCGCACCGTATCCCGGTAGCCGCTGGTGGGCCTCCGGGGAGCTTCAATCGTCACTGTCCGTCGCCGGGCGGTGTCGAGGTGCTTCTATCGCCTCGGCCTGCCCCCGAGCGCGGACGACGACCGAGCCCCACCGTACCGGGCGCTGCGGCGGGGCGGTATCCCGGTGTCAGGGGCCGGTCGTAACGCCGACGACCCGCCCGGGTTGCCCGGGCGGGTCGTCGATCTGGAGGAGGCGGATAACGTCGTGTGGCGTCAGTGCATGTGACGCTGGGCGATGGCGAGGATCTCGTCGCGGACCGCAGGCGAACTGGCGGAGCGCAGTGCCCGCTCGATGGCGCGGGCGCGGCGGCTGGCGTCGCGGCGGTTGCGGATTCGCTCGATCATGCTCATGGTGTCTCTCCTCCTGGGCTATTCGGTTGTCGTCCCGTCGTCCCTTCCATTGAAGCGCAGTGCCGCAGGGATTTCCAGCGATTATTAGGTGAGCTGGGCCACCAGCCTACGAATCTTAAGTCATCAACCCCGAATGTCGACTCATTCTTCGCCCAACGGCAACGGCCGGTGTGCCGGGCGTCAACCCCTGGCACACCGGCCGTCGCCGTCGTCGCGGATCAGGTCCAGGCGAGCAGCGCCGCCTCCGGGTCGGCGAGGAAGTCGCCGATGTCGCGGAGGAACTTCGACCCCAGCTCACCGTCGATGATCCGGTGGTCGAAGGAGAGACCGAGCGTGGTGACCAGGCGCGGCTTGACCTTGCCCTTGTGGACCCACGGCTGTTCGCGTACCGCACCGAAGGCCAGGATCGCGGACTCACCCGGTGGCAGGATCGGCGTACCGGTGTCCACCCCGAACACCCCGACGTTTGTGATCGTCAGAGTGCCGCCGGACATGTCGGCCGGCGAGGTCTTGCCGGCCTTGGCGGTCTGCACCAGGTCGGTCATCGCGTCGGCCAGCTCACGTAGGGTCAACCGGCCGGCGTCCTTGATGTTCGGCACGATCAGGCCGCGCTCGGTGGCCGCCGCGATGCCGAGGTTGACGTACTCCTTGACGACGATCTCGTCGCCGGCCCAGCTGGAGTTGACCATCGGGTGTCGCCGGACCGCCAGCAGCACCGCCTTGGCGACCAGCAGCAGCGGTGAGACCCGTACGTCGCGCCACTCCCGCCGCTCGCGCAGCCGGTCCAGCGCCTTCATCGCCCGGGTCACATCCACCGTCAGGAACTCGGTGACGTGCGGGGCGGTGAAGGCCGAGCGGGACATGTTCTCCGCGGTGAGCCGGCGTACTCCCTTGACCGGGATGCGCTGCTCGCGGTCCGCGCCGAAGCTCGCGGCCGAGCTGGCCGCGGTGGCGACCGGCGACGGCTCGGCCGCCGCCGGGACCGCCGCCCGCTGTACGTCCTCGCGGGTGATCGAACCCGCTGGCCCGGACCCGGTGAGCGTGGCCAGGTCGACCCCGAGATCCTTGGCGAGCTTGCGGACCGGCGGCTTGGCCAGCACCGGCCCACCGGCCCGCCCGTTGCCGTTCACCGCAGGCGCAGGCGCAGGCGCAGGGGCGACCGGTGCCGCAACGGCCCGTGCCGGCGTCGGCTGGACCGGCGCCGTCGGTACCGCCGTGTTGCCGGCCGGCCCGGTGGCCTTGCGGGGGCGACGCTTGGCCGCCGTGGTGCGCGGGCCGTAACCGACCAGCACGGCGGTACGGCCACCCGGGGCGGGACCGCCGATGAGGCCGGGCTCGACCGCACCCTCGGCCGGCGCGACCTCGACGGCGGCCAACGACGCCGCCGACGGGACAGGCAGGTCGGCGGCGGGTGCACCAGTGGTCGACTGCTCGACCGGGCCCGCGCCGGGGTCGGTGTCGATCGCGATGATCGGGGTACCGACCTCGACTGTGGTGCCCTCCGGGTGGAAGATCGCCTGAACCTGGCCGGCCCACTTCGCCGGGATCTCCACGGCCGCCTTGGCCGTCTCCACCTCGACGATCGGCTGGTTCAACTCGATCGTGTCGCCCACCTTGACCAGCCAGGCGAGGATCTCACCCTCGGTCAGGCCCTCGCCCAGGTCGGGCAGGTTGAACTCCTTGATTCGCGACATGCCGCTCACCACCCGAAGGTGCGGTCGACGGCGTCGAGCACCCGGTCGAGGTCGGGAAGGTACTCCTCCTCCACCCGGGCCGCCGGGTAGGGGGTGTCGAAGCCGGTCACCCGCAGCACCGGGGACTCCAGGGAGTAGAAGCACTCCTCGGTGATCCGGGCCGCGATCTCCGCGCCCATGCCCAGGTTGCCCGGAGCCTCGTGCACCACCACCGCGCGGCCGGTACGGCGCACCGACTCGTACACCACGCCGAGGTCCAGTGGGGAGAGCGTGCGCAGGTCGATGACCTCCAGGTTCCGCCCGTCCTCGGCGGCGGCGGTCGCCGCGTCGAGGCAGGTACGCACCATCGGGCCGTACGCCAGCAGGGTGACGTCGGTGCCGGCCCGCGCGACCCGGGAGGCGTGCAGCGGGTACGCATCGGACAGCGGGGCGTCCAGATCGACGGACCCCTTCTCCCAGTAACGCCGCTTCGGCTCCAGGAACACGATCGGATCGTCCGAGGCGATGGCCTGCTGGATCATCACGTAGGCGTCCTGCGGGTTGGCGCAGGAGACCACCTTGAGCCCGGCGGTGTGCGCGAAGTACGCCTCGGGCGACTCCGAGTGGTGCTCCACCGCGCCGATGCCGCCGCCGAACGGGATCCGGATCACCATCGGGATGTTGAGCTTGCCCCGCGACCGGTAGTGCATCTTCGCCACCTGCGACACGATCTGGTCGTACGCGGGGTAGACGAAACCGTCGAACTGGATCTCGCAGACCGGCCGGTAGCCCCGGATGGCCAGGCCGACAGCGGTGCCGATGATGCCGGACTCGGCGAGCGGGGTGTCGATCACCCGCTGGTCGCCGAAGTCCTTCTGCAACCCGTCGGTGATCCGGAAGACGCCGCCGAGCTTGCCGACGTCCTCGCCCATGATGATGACCTTCGGGTCGTTCTCCAGTGCCTTGCGCAGGCCCACGTTGAGGGCCTTGCCGAGGGTGAGCGTCTCCGTGGCCATCAGTGCGCGCTCCCCTCGAACGACTCGAAGTACCGGCTGAACTGTGCGCGCTGCTCGTCGAGCAGCGGCGACCCGTTGGGGTAGACGTGGTCGAACATGGTGCCCGGCTCCGGGTTCGGCATCGCGAGCACCCGCTCACGCAGGTCGACAGCCTCGCGGCGGGCCTGCTCGTCGACCTCGGTGAAGAAGCCGGCGTCGGCGATCTTCTCCCGGTCCAGGAAAGCCTTCATCCGGGCGATCGGGTCCTTGGCCTGCCACGCCTCGACCTCGCTGGCGATCCGGTAGCGGGTCGGGTCGTCGGAGGTGGTGTGCGCGCCCATCCGGTACGTGTACGCCTCGATCAGGCTCGGGCCCTGCCCGTGCCGGGCGTTGTCCAGCGCGTGCCGGGTCACCGCGTACGTGGCAAGCACGTCGTTGCCGTCCACCCGGATGCCCGGGAAGCCGAAGCCGGCGGCCCGCCGGTAGAGGGGGATGCGGGTCTGCCGCTCCAGCGGCTCGGAGATGGCGTACTGGTTGTTCTGGCAGAAGAACACCAACGGGGAGTTGAACACGCCGGCCCAGACGAACGCCTCGTTGACGTCGCCCTGGCTGGTGGCGCCGTCGCCGAAGTAGGCGATCACCGCCTCGCCGTCGTCGGTGCCGGTCTTGCCGTCCATCGCGACGCCCATGGCGTAACCGGTCGCGTGCAGGGTCTGCGCCCCGATCACGATCGTGTACATGTTGAACTTGAACTCGTTCGGGTCCCAGCCGCCCTGGTCGACCCCGCGGAACAGGCCCAGCGGCATGATCGGGTCGATGCCACGGCAGTAGAGCACGCCGTGCTCGCGGTAGGTGGGGAACGCCATGTCCTGCGTACGCAGGGCCCGGCCGGAACCGACCTGCGCCGCTTCCTGGCCGAGCAGGCTCGCCCAGATGCCCAGCTCACCCTGCCGTTGCAGGGCCGTCGCCTCGGCGTCCAGCTTCCGGACCAGCACCAGGTCGCGGTAGAGGCCGCGGTACTCCTCGTCGGTGAAGTCGACGCGGTACTCGGTGCCGTCCGGGCCGGTCACGCTCTCGATCCGCTCACCTTCGGGGTGAGCAGCTGCACCAGCTCCGGATCGCCGGTCGTGGCTTTCCTGGATCGGGGCGCGGCGCGCCGGCCGCGCGTGGGGCCCCCGGGGTCGCCCTTTGCCATCCGTCTCTCCCTGTCGTGTCTGCGTCGGCACCGGGGGGTCACCCGGCCGCGCGACTCGTGCGCCCGATCCCGGCTGGTGCCGGGACCGGTTCCTGGCGACCGCGCCTGACCCCGGTGGGGGTTGCCGCGCGGCCTGAGCCGGATTCATGGCCGAACCCGGTTCGGGAGCGCCGACGCCCAGTCGCGCCTACCGCGTGGGTGCGCGGAGGTCGCGGCTGCGCTGCCGCCGTGGCTCCAGTTTCGCATCAGAGGTGAGGCGTCCCACACCCCGCCCGCCCCGCATCCGCTGGCCGGCCCGCTTCGTTACCCGAAGTGCCGGAGTGTCGGGTCGAACGACGCGCGACCGATCCGGTGGTGGTTCGTCACCATTCGGCCAGATACGCGTGTCGACACGCTGTGTGGGGTTGGCTGACTCAGAGTTACTGGCCCAGGCTGATCGCACGGGCCGGAACCAGCTTCCGCCGGCCCGGCGGGGTTGCCGTCGGGCGACCCTGGCCAGGGGCGACGACGAGGAGTGCGTGGTGTCCGAACCAGGTGAAGGTCCCGGGACGCCGATCCTCGGCCGGCACCGGGCGTCCGGCTATCGCCGAGTGGTCGGTGCACATCGGGCCGCGCCCAACGCCGGGCCCACCCGGGGCTATCTGCTGACCGTGGCGCTGCTCGCCGGCACCGCCTCGATGCCGGTCCTCGCCGCGATCAGCACCGGCTCCGCGACGGTCGGCAGCACCGCGCTGCCGGACGGCGGCACGCCGTTCATCCCGACGCCCTCCGTCGGACCGGTGGTGGTCCTGCCGCCACCCACAGGTGCTCCGACGTCCGCCGTCACCGCGGTGCCGTCGGTCGAGCCCGCGGCACCACCGGTCAGCCCGGTGGTGCCGACGCGACGGTTGACGACCGCCGGCACGCCTGTCGAGCGTGCGCCGGCCCGCCGCCCCGGCGCGCCGGCGACCGTGCCGGCTCCCCGGCCGCCCACGAACACGCCGGCGCCCCGCCCGGCACCCACCTCGACCCGTACGCCAACGCCCTCACCGGCCCCGCCGAGCGCTTCGCCCTCCCCGACAGGCGATCCGGACCCACCGACCGCCTCGGCCGACCCGAGTGACCCGGTCGATCCGAGCGCGTCGAGTGATCCGCCGCCGACCTCGGACCCGAGCCCGTCGAGCGATCCCTCCGCTTCCGTCGATCCGAGCGCGTCGAGTGATCCGCCGCCGACCTCGGACCCGAGCCCCTCGGGCGAGCCGTCCGCTTCCGCGTCGCCGAGCGTCTCGGCTGGTCCGTCGGTCGACCCGGACGAGCCCACGTCGGACTCCTCGCCGTCGATCGCATTCACCGAACCGGTGCTGCCCGGCGCGGCGGAGCGCAACGGCAGCGCTCGATCCCGGGCCCGGATCCGCCTGCGCGACAGGTGCCGAACCCGCCGCCGGTCGACGGGCCGGTGACGGGTAGCTCAGCCGTCGTCGGCCAGGCGGTGCCGGTTGGCCTCGATCCAGGCGTCCAGGGCCGCCGGGTCGTCCGGGTCGACGCCGTCCGCCATCAACTGGGCCACCGCGGCGGTGGCCGGGCTGCGCCGCTCGCCTGTCGCATAGAGCCGGACGAACTCCGGCACCATCTCCTCGATCGCGCTGTCCGTCGCGGTGACGGCTGAGTCAGGCAGCCCGCGCCGGCGGGCCGCGTACCCGGCCCAGGCGCGCAGTACCCGGGGCAGCATCGCCGCGTCGTCCATGTCGAGCACAGCCCGGCGGTGCACCCAGTCGAGCAGGAAGAGACCGGCGACCGTCGGACTCCACCGCAGCGGATCGGCGTCGGGGAAGGTGGCCGCGTGATCCAGCAGCAGGCCCAGGCAGAAGTGCAGGGAGGCCAGTTCGGCGCCGTCGACGGCGTCCAGCCCGGCCCGGGCGGCGTCCGGTGAGGCCAGGAAGCGGCGGATCTCGGCGGCCCGTTCAGCCTCGGGCAACGGGTCGTCGGCCTGCCGGGGCGGTGGCGCGGTCGTGGCCGGCAGGACCGCCAGCCGGGCCCCGACGAGCGCCCGGTCGGTGGCCAGCGAGGCGGCACCGGGTAGCTGCCCCAGATGGTCGGTGACGGCCAGGTGTCGGCTCACCTGATCGCGCATCCGGGTCGGGCTCTCCTCCCGGAACCAGGTCAGCTCGTCCTCGGCGCACAACTGCCGGACCTGCTCCAGGATCCGGTCCGCCGGGCCGCCGACGAAGACGTCCTTGGTGATGCCGATGTTGTGGTCGATCAGGGCCACGAGGGCGTGCTCCGGCCCTCCGGTGGCGTCGTCGTAGGCGAAGGTGGCCAGGTAGGAGGTCTGGTCGCCGTACACATCGCCGTACGCCCAGGTGCCGGTGAGGTGTACCTTGCCGAGTTGCCCGGACCAGGCCGGTGCGGTCGCGCCGGGCCGGACCCGGTCCGCGCCGGCCGCGTCGGGCACCAGGGCGGCGAAGACGGCCCGGACAGTGGTCGCCGCGACCGCCCGCCGCCGCGAGGTGGCGGCGAGGAAACCGCCCACGAAGTCCCGTACCGCCGCCTCCCGGTCTGTCTCGGCGACCTCGTACACGCTGCCCAGCAGCGCGGCACCGAGCATCTCCGCGTCGAAGGCCGAGTCGAGCTTGGTCACGTCGCGTGCGGCGTGCAGCACCGCGTCGTAAGGGGTCTGTGGCGTGGCCATGACCCGACCCTACGCCGATCGTGTGGCGTCCAGGAACGTTCACCGGCCGGGTCAGCGATGTCGGGCGACCTCAAGGACGGTGCGTGCGTCGGCATGCGCGGCGATCACGTTACGTACCGGCTCCAGCACGTGCTGTTCGCCGACGCTGGCCACGGCCCGGATAAGCTGCGCCTCCGCCCGCTGGCGGGCCCGGCGGGCGGCCCACCTCACCAGCGGACGGGTCAGCGCCGCGACGAGCAGCCCGGTCAGCAACCCACCGAGCAGCAACAGGGTCGGCACCGGCACCTCACCGACCATCGGATGCCGTAGCTCCGGCAACCCCAACGCGCGCATCGCGTAGCCGAGGGCCAGCCAGGCCAACCCGGCCACCGCGGCGAGCGTCACCAGCCACTGCACCCCGCCCACCAGCCGCCACCAGGTGCGGGGGCGGCTCATCCCGAGGTCGGTGCCGGCGAGCGCCCCGTCCAGGGCGTCCGGCAGGTCGCCGAGGCGGGACCGGGCCGCCGCGGCCATCGCGTCCGGCCAGGCATTCGGCAGCCCGGCCCCGGCCCGCTCGGCCACCGTACGCAGCGCCAGCGCCAGCGCCGACTTGTCGGCCGCGCTGGGCTCCGGTACGGAGGTGGCGGCCACCAGGTTCTCCTCGGGGTCACCACCGATCCGCCGGTCGGGCAGGTGCAGCCGGCGCAGCGGGTCGGCCCGCAGTCGCCGCCAGAGCCGCATCAACGGCCAGCCGGTGGCCGCTGCGGCGCGATGCCGGTACGCCTGCTCGACCGCCACCACGACGGTCGGCACTCCGGCTGCCGCGCAGAGGGCGCGGTCCAGCGCGGCGACCGCCGGATCGTCTGCGGCGAGCGCGGTGCGGGGTGCACCGACCATGTCGTCGAGCGCGGCGACGACGGCGTCCACGTCACCGGAGAGACGCCGCAGCGCGGCCTGTCGTTCGGCGACGGTGCGCTCCAACGCGGCCCGCAACCGCTCCGGGCCGTCCGGATCGGCGACGCTGGTGGCCAGCAGGGGCACCCCGTCCAGGCCGTCGGCGTCGAGCAGGCGGCGCAGGTCGGCCAGCACCCGGGGCACCTCGGTGGGGGGCAGCCGGTCGGTCTGGTTGAGCACGACCACCGTCACGTCCCGGTGGCTGCGGAACTCGCGGAGGTAGCTGCGGTGCATCACCCGGTCGGCGTACTTCTGCGGGTCGACCACCCAGACCACCAGGTCGACGAGGCCGAGCAGGCGGTCCACCTCCAGCCGGTGCGAGTGCTGGACGGAGTCGAAGTCGGGCAGGTCGAGCAGGATCAGCCCGTGCATCGTCGACTCGTCGTCGCCGTCGAGCAGGCTCTCCCGCACGAATCGGTGGCGGGGTAGCACGCCGAGCCAGTCGAGCAGTCGGGTGCCACCGTCGAGCGGGCCCCAGACGCAGGCGTGGGTGACACCTGTGGTCGGCCGGCGTACCCCGACGGGTGAGAGATCCATCCGGGCCATCGCATTGAACAGGCTCGACTTGCCGCTGCCGGTCGCGCCGGCCAGCGCCACCACCGTGTGGTCGCGCGACAGCGCCAGCCGGGTGCCGGCCCGTTCGACAAGGGTGCGTGCCGGCACCAGCGGAGTGTCCGGCAGGTGGCCGTCGACGATGCCGAGGAACCGCCGTACCGCCTCCAGCCTGGCCACCAGTTGGTCGGCGTCCACCCGCCCGTCGGCGATCCGCAACGCCTCACGGAGGCGTCCGCCCATGCCGGTCACGGCCGCTCCCCATCGGTCACCGGGGCGTCGCCGCCCACCGGTTGGACACTGCGCACGGGTGCGGCGTCGGCGAAGCCGCTGCTCAGCCGGGCCGTCTCCACCCGTTCGGCCGCCTGGCGCAGCGCCGTCGCGCTGCGGGCCGCCGGTCGGGCCTGCCGGGTCCGCGCGAGATAGCGGGTCGCCTCCTCGTCCAGCAACACGGTCACCCGTTCCAGCAGGTCCTCCCGGGCCTTGCGGGCCAGCGTACGCACGGCCTGATCGCCGAAGATCGCCTGGAGGACCGCCTGTCCGGCGAGGGTGGTGCCGGCCCCGGTGGCGACCTCCAGCCCGGTCGGGATGAAGGCGGTGGAGGCGAAGACCGCGATCATCACGGCCAGCCCGGTCGCGTTCACCGCGTACGCCGCCGTCCGCGCCACGAAGCGTCGGTCGCCGCCCTCGGCCCGGACCAGCTCCAGCACGCCGCGCTGCCAGTCCCGGACCAGCCGCTCGGCGCGCTGCGGCAGGTCGGCGGAGTGGTGGGCGAGGTCGGGTTCGAGCAGGGCCGCGCCGGCCGGGTGCGCCTTCCAGCCGGTGTACGCGTGCTCAGCCGCCTCGGCGGCCACGCCCCGCAGCAGGGTGACAAGTTGCGACTCGATCGCGTCCCGCAGCTCGGTGGCGGGGGCCGGACGGCCGGAGAAGGCGGCCATGAGCCGGTCCCGCAGTCGACCGATCCGCGCCTCGAGGGTGCGGAAGATGTCGCTGGTGCCGATGAACTCCTGCCACCTGGCGAGCACCTCACCACGGAGCAGTCGACCGTCGCGCAGCCCCTGCTCGACGGTCCGGTTCGCGGCCCGGTACGCCGCACGTACCCGGTCGTCCATCGCGTCGGCGGCGGCGACCTGCTCGTCGACGGCGGCGGCCAGGCTCTCGACCGTGGGGTGCAGGAGGGCCAGCGCGCCGCCGAGCGTCTGGCGGACCACCGCCGAGCGGGCCTCCGCGTCGGCGGCGAGCCGGGCGAACCAGTCCGCCAGCGGCGCGGTGCTCCGGCCCGGTAGCAGGCCCTGCCCGTCGACCCAGGTCTCCGGGAGCACGAACAGTGGCGCCGAGTCGAGACCCTGCTCGGCGAGCATCTCGGCGAGGTGGGTGGCCACCTCGTCGGTCGCCTCCGCGGGTACCCGGTTGAGCACCAGGGCGAGCACCGCACCTCTGGACCGCGCGCCGTGCAGCAACTCCCAGGGGACGGCGTCGGCGTAACGGGCGGCGGTGGTGACGAAGAGCCAGAGGTCGGCGGCGGCGAGCAACTGGTTGGCCAGCGCCCGGTTGGCGTCGACCACCGAGTCGATGTCGGGGGCGTCCAGGAAGGCCAGCCCCGGTGGCAGCGCCGGGGCGGTGACCAGGTGCAGGGTGCGGGGATCGTCGCCGGGCTGATTGGTGCGGGTCAGGCCGGGCAGCAGCTCCCCTCGGCGGAACCAGGCCGAGTCGGCCGGGTTGCAGACCAGCACCGGGGACCGGGTGGTGGGCCGTAGCACCCCGGCAGCGCTGACCCGGGCCTGCACCAGGCTGTTGACCAGTGTCGACTTGCCGGCGCCGGTGGAGCCGCCGACCACCACGAGCAGCGGTGCGTCGAGGCGGGCCAGACGGGGCAGCAGGTAGTCGTCGAGCTGGTCGGCGAGGGCGGCGACGGTGCGCGCGGCCGGCTCGGCCGAGGGCAGGGCCAGCGGGAACCGGGCCTCACCGATCGCGGCACGCAGGCCGGTCAGGGCGTCTGGCAGGGTGTCGTCCCCGGTGGCCGCGGGCCGGTCCTCCCCGGCGCCGGTGGTCCCGGTGCGGGCTGCGACGGCGGGCGCGCCGGACAGTGAGGCGGAATCGCCGTGCGTCGTCACCGCTAAAGCGTGCCCGACCGACACAAGGTAAGACAACCGGTCAGTAGGACTGACGAGTTGCGCCGATCCGACTCAACCCTGACTTGACGATTCCCGGGGGCGTGGCACTATTGAGTCAAGTTCACTCAACTTGAGGTGGGGGCGCTGGGGGCGGCAACCGCCGCGCAGCGCGACGGGAGGGCCCGTCACCTGCTCAACGTAACGAAGCGAGGAAGCGAAGATGGCACGTGCGGTCGGTATCGACCTCGGCACGACGAACTCCTGCGTCAGCGTTCTGGAGGGCGGTGAGCCCACCGTCATCGCCAACGCTGAGGGCTCGCGGACGACCCCGTCGATCGTCGCGTTCGCCCGTAACGGCGAGGTGCTCGTCGGTGAGGTCGCCAAGCGTCAGGCGGTGACGAACCCGGACCGGACGATCCGTTCGGTCAAGCGGGAGATCGGCACCAACTGGTCCGTCGACATCGACGGCAAGAAGTACACCCCGCAGGAGATCTCGGCCCGGACGTTGATGAAGCTCAAGCGGGACGCCGAGGCGTACCTGGGTGAGCAGATCACCGACGCGGTGATCACCGTCCCGGCCTACTTCAACGACGGCCAGCGTCAGGCCACCAAGGAGGCCGGTGAGATCGCCGGCTTCAACGTGCTGCGGATCGTGAACGAGCCGACCGCGGCCGCGCTGGCGTACGGGCTCGACAAGGGTTCCAAGGAACAGACCGTCCTGGTCTTCGACCTCGGCGGCGGCACCTTCGACGTGTCGTTGCTGGAGCTGGCCGAGGGCGTCATCGAGGTCAAGTCGACGAGCGGTGACAACCTGCTCGGCGGCGACGACTGGGACCAGCGGATCATCGACCACCTGGTGAAGACCTTCCGGGGCGAGCACGGCATCGACCTGTCGCAGGACAAGATGGCGATGCAGCGCCTCAAGGAGGCCGCCGAGAAGGCCAAGATCGAGCTTTCCGCCGCCACCACCAGCAACATCAACCTGCCGTACATCACCGCCGGTGCCGCCGGTCCGCTGCACCTGGACGTGACGCTCAGCCGGGCCGAGTTCCAGCGGATGACCCAGGATCTGCTGGACCGCTGCAAGGGCCCGTTCGAGCAGGCCGTGAAGGACGCCGGGATCAAGGTCTCCGACGTCGAGCACGTGATCCTGGTCGGTGGCTCGACCCGGATGCCGGCGGTGACCGACCTGGTCAAGCAGCTCACCGGCCGCGAGCCCAACAAGGGCGTCAACCCGGACGAGGTCGTCGCCGTGGGCGCCGCCCTTCAGGCCGGTGTGCTCAAGGGCGAGGTCAAGGACGTCCTGCTGCTCGACGTGACGCCGCTGAGCCTGGGCATCGAGACCAAGGGCGGCATCTTCACCAAGCTCATCGAGCGCAACACCACGATCCCGACCAAGCGCTCCGAGGTGTTCACCACCGCCGACGACAACCAGCCGTCGGTGCTGATCCAGGTCTTCCAGGGCGAGCGTGAGATCGCCGCGTACAACAAGAAGCTCGGCACCTTCGAGCTGACCGGCCTCCCGCCGGCCCCGCGCGGCGTGCCGCAGATCGAGGTCACCTTCGACATCGACGCGAACGGCATCGTCAACGTCCACGCCAAGGACCTGGGCACCGGCAAGGAACAGAAGATGACCATCACCGGCGGCTCCTCGCTGCCGAAGGACGACATCGAGCGGATGCGCCGGGACGCCGAGGAGCACGCGGAGGAGGACAAGCGCCGCCGCGAGGAGGCCGAGACCCGCAACGTGGCCGAGGCCCTGCAGTGGCAGACCGAGAAGTTCCTCGCCGAGAACGGTGAGAAGCTCCCCGCGGAGAACCGCGAGAAGCTCAACGAGGCCCTCGGTGAGCTGCGCGGCGCTCTCGGTGGCAGCGACATCGAGAAGATCAAGTCGGCGCACGAGCGGCTCGCGCAGGTCTCCCAGGAGGCGGGCTCGCTGCTCTACGCCCAGCAGGCCGAGCAGCCCCAGGAGGGCGGCGAGGCCGGTGCCGGTACGGCAGGTGGTGCCGGCGCGACCGGCGGCGCGCAGACCGGCGGCGCGCGGCCCGGTGCGGACGACGTGGTCGACGCGGAGATCGTGGACGAGGACAAGAAGTGACGGTCCTGGCCACCCGAGCTCACGGGCAGAGGGATGAGGTAGTCGTATGACGGAGAAGCCACGAGCCGCCGACCCGGGTGACACCGGGTCGGTGCCGGGTGGCTCGGCGTCCGAGCCGGCCACCGGCGACGCGCCGCGGGTCGTCATCCGCAACAACCGCAAGATCAGTCAGATCCGCGAGCCCGACGGTACGGCGGCGGACGCCGGACCGGACGTGCCGGCGGAGGGCCTGGTCGAGGAGGCCGAGGTCGTGGTCGACTCGATCGAGGTCGAGGCGAGCGCGCTCAGCGACGCGTCCACCGAAGGTCCGCCGGTCGTTGACGCGCCGGCCCAGCCGGTCGGCGAGCCGTCCGAGCCGGCTGCCGGCGGGCTGGGCGCCGAGTTGGAGGCACTCCGGGCCGAGCTGGACGAGCGCACCCGCGACGTGCAGCGGGTGTCGGCCGAGTACGCCAACTACCGCAAGCGGGTCGAGCGCGACCGTGGCCTGGTCACCGAGCAGGCGACCGGCTCCGTGCTCGCCGCGCTGCTGCCGATCCTGGACGATCTCGACCGCGCTCGGGAGCACGGTGACCTGGTCGGCCCGTTCGGTTCGGTGGCCGAGCAGCTCGTCACCGCGTTGGGCAAGTTCGGGCTGACCCCGTTCGGTGAGCAGGGCGACCCGTTCGACCCGACGCGGCACGAGGCCGTGGCCCACCAGACCTCGGCCGACGTGACCGAGCCGACCTGCGTGCAGGTGATGCGTCGGGGCTACCAGATCGGTGAGCGACTGCTGCGGCCCGCGATGGTCGCGGTAGCCGATCCGGAATAGTGCGTGACGGTGACCTGGCCGCCCCGCTCGCCGAGACCCGGTGGGCGGGGCGGACCGGGCCCGGAGGTGGGGAGGAGGTGTACGGGTGAGTTCGAAGGACTGGATCGAGAAGGACTACTACGCGGTCCTGGGCGTGGCGAAGGCCGCTCCGGCTGATGAGATCAAGAAGGCGTACCGCAAGCTGGCCCGCGAGTCGCACCCGGACCACAACCCCGGCGACGCCAAGGCCGAGGAACGCTTCAAGGCGGTGTCCGAGGCGTACGCGGTGCTCGGCGACGACGCGAAGCGCCGCGAGTACGACGAGATGCGCTCGCTGTTCGGCTCCGGCGCGTTCCGGCGCGGGGCCCGCCAGCCCGGCCAGCCGGGCGGCGTCCCGTTCGACGTCTCCGATCTGTTCGGCGGCGCGCAGCCAGGTGGCGGCCGGTTCGCCGGTGGCAACATCTCCGACCTGTTCAGCTCGATCTTCTCGGGTGGCGGAGGGGCCGGCGGCGCGCCTGGTCCGGCCCGGGGACGCGATGTCGAGACAGAGGTGGCGCTCGACTTCGACGACGCGGTACGCGGCGTGACCCTGCCGCTGACGCTGCGGGCGCCGGGTGTCTGCGACACCTGCCACGGCAACGGTGCCAAGCCCGGGACGGTGCCCCGCACCTGCCCGGTCTGCCACGGCGCCGGGGTCACCAACCGGAACCAGGGGGCGTTCAGCTTCTCCGAGCCCTGCCGCAACTGCCAGGGCGTGGGCACGGTGGTCGACGAGAAGTGCCCGGAGTGCCAGGGCACCGGCGGGGTCACCAAGACCCGTACGCTCAACGTCCGCTTCCCCGCCGGGGTGGCCGACGGCCAGCGGATCCGGCTGGCCGGCCGAGGCGAGCCGGGCGAGCGCGGCGGTCCGGCGGGTGATCTGTTCGTGCACGTGAAGGTCCGGCCGGACGAGGTCTTCGGGCGTACCGGCGACGACCTCACCCTGACCGTCCCGATCACGTTCGCGGAAGCCGTCCTCGGCACCGATCTGCGGGTACCGACCCTGGACGGCGCGGTGACCCTGCGGGTGCCGCCGGGTACGCCGAGCGGTCGCATCCTGCGGGCCCGGGGAAAGGGCGTCAGCCGCCGGGACGGGCAGAGCGGCGACCTGCTGGTCACCCTCGACGTGGTGGTGCCGGCGCGGGTCTCGGACGAGGCACGGGCCGCTCTGGAGACGTTCGCCGAGCAGACCTCGCCGGCGGCCCGGGAACATCTCGACGCGCGGGTGCGTCGATTCGGTTGATCGGTGAAGCGGTGCGGAGGTGAGCGGGATGGACGGGTTCGTCGGCTCGGATGACCCGGCATACGAGGCCAAGGTGCTGATGATCTCGGTTGCGGCGCGGATGGCGGGCATGCATCCGCAGACGCTGCGCCAGTACGACCGGCTCGGCCTGGTGCAGGCCGGTCGGGCGGCCGGCGGCGGGCGGCGGTACAGCGTCCGGGACGTGGTGCTGCTGCGCGAGGTGCAGCGGCTCAGCCAGGACGACGGCGTGAACCTCGCCGGGATCAAGCGGATCATCGGGCTGGAGCGACTGCTGGAGCAGGCGCAGCAGCGGGTCGCCCAGTTGGAGGCGGAACTCGACGCCGCGTACCGCCGGATGGCCGAGCTGGAGTCGCTGGCCCGCTTTCCCGGCCGTGATCTCGTCCCCACCAGCCAGACCTCGACCGCCCTGGTGGTCTGGCGTCCCCGGCGTAGCCCCGGGCGCTGACGCGCCGCGGTGACCTGTGGGTGTGGCCCCGAGAGCTGGGGCCACACCCCTTCCTGCTTCCGGCGTCTGGCCGGTTCGCATTTTCGGCAAACCCGAGCGGTGGACGGGTTGTCTCGATTAGCCTTCAGGAATCAGGTCTAAACCATCTCAATCCGGACTCCGATCTGGCGGGGGGAGCCATGACGGAATCGGCGAGGAAGGTGGCGGAGGAGACGGAGCACCGCCTCGACGACCTGGCTGAGAACGTCCGGCACCGGTTCGACCGGCTCACCAAGGGACGGTTCTCGGACCAGATCAGGGCCGGCCGGCTCAGCGGCCGGGGTGATCAGGTCGCCACGGACAGCCCACGGGTCGGTCGTGGTGCCGGCCAGGTACGCAGCGAGCAGCACCGTCGCGAGCGGGGCGGGTCGCGCTGACGAGCCGCCGACGTGCGGGCCGGGAGCCACGGGGGGTCCCGGCCCGTTCGGCCGTTCAGAGCCGGCGGTTCTCCCGGACCAGGCCGCCCTCACACCATTCCCGGTACACGAACAGCTCCGGCCGGGTCAGCAGTACCCGACTGTTGTGCGCCCAGGTGCGCATCATCTCGTCACCGTTGCGCTCGGCCTGGTCGACGAGCTTGCGGAAGCGACGCTTCGGGTGGGCCCGGAAGTTCGTCCGGATTCCGTCGGCGGCGTAGATGTAGAGGCAGTGCAGCGCGAACCGACGAGCCGGACAGCGGGTGTCCATGGCGAGCTCGAACAGCGTCATCACCAGCCGGTCACCGGAGACCAGCAGGTCCCAGTCGGGCGGCATCGACGTCAACGGGACTGAATCGGGGTGATAAGCCCACGCTCGCAACTCCGCCGGGGTCGGGTCGACGGGGTTGGCGAAGCCGTGGAACGCTGACTCCTGCACGCTCACCGGCCAACCTTCCGCTCTCGCCCGCGGGGGCCGTACGCCCACCGCGAACCCTGGCTGCTGGGGCGACACGTTAACGCGGTACTGGTGAGTACCGGTAGACCCTGCGGGAAGCAATTCGGCATCTCTTGGTCGGCGAGGGTCCTCCGGCCGGCCGAATCGGCAGGTCCGACGCTCACGCCCGGTTCGACGCGGCGGCAATCCGGGCCCGCTGGGCCGCCGCCCGCGTCCGTAGCCACCCCTTGAACCAGGCGAGGTCGGGCAGCCGGGCGAGCATCGACCCGGTGACGACCGTGATCAGGACGTACGTCGCGGCGAGCGCCGCCAGTTTCGGCGAGACACTGCCGGAGGCTACCGCGATCCCGGCGATGACTATGGAGAACTCGCCCCGGGGTACCAGCGCCAGGCCGGCACGCCAGCGACCCGGTTCGGCGATGCCGACCCGCCGGGCGGCCAGATAGCCGGTAAGCGTCTTGGTCGCCATGGTGGCCACCGCGAGCAGCAGCGCGGGCAGCAGTACCGGCGGAATGTGCCCCGGGTCGGTGGCGAGCCCGAAGAAGACGAAGAACACGGCGGCGAAGAGGTCGCGCACGGGAGTCAGCAACTCGGTGGCGTGGTGGGCGACCGGCCCGGAGAGCGCGATGCCGACCAGGAACGCGCCCACCGCCGCCGACACCTGCAACTTCGCGGCCAACCCGGCGACCAGCAGGGTGAGTCCGAGCACGCCGAGCAGCAGTGCCTCGGGATTGTCGGCCGCCATCGTCCGGGAGACGAGGTTGCCGAAGCGGAGCGCGACGACAAGCACCACGACCACCGTGAGCACCGCTACCCCGAGGGCCGCGCCACCCTTGACCACCCCGACCCCGGCGAGCAGTGCGGTCACCACCGGCAGGTAGAAGGCCATGGCCAGGTCCTCGACCACCAGCACGGAGAGGATCACCGGAGTCTCCCGGTTGCCGAGCCGGCCGAGGTCGGACAGCACCTTGGCGATCACACCGGAGGAGGAGACCCAGGTGATGCCGGCGAGCACCACGGCGGCTGTCCAGCCCCAGCCGAGCAGCAGCG
This sequence comes from Verrucosispora sp. CNZ293, assembly GCF_002754655.1. Taxonomy (NCBI): domain Bacteria; kingdom Bacillati; phylum Actinomycetota; class Actinomycetes; order Micromonosporales; family Micromonosporaceae; genus Micromonospora; species Verrucosispora sp. CNZ293. The sequence goes on along the minus strand of NZ_PEFR01000001.1, from coordinate 4,632,016 downwards.
CGAACGCGGCGCCGGGCAGCGCGTTCAGCACCGCGTCGAGCAGGCCGGCAGGTGCGGCCGCCCGCAGGTTGCCGATGAGTTCGTCGGCGGAGTACTCCAGCCCGAGCATGAGCAGCAGCAGGATCACGCCGATCTCGGCGCCAATGGCGAAGAACTCCTCGCCGGCGTTCAGCTCCAGGATCCCGCCGTGGCCGAAGGCGAGTCCCGCGAGCAGATACAGCGGGATCGGGGAGAGTCCGACCCGGCGACCGACCCGGCCGAGCAGCCCGAGCAGGAGCAGCAGTGCGCCGACCTGGACCAGCAGGTTGCTGAAGTCGTGCATCGGGGCCTCAGCCGGCGGGATCGTCGGCTGCGAAGATCGCGCTGGCGCCGTCCAGGCCCTGCCGGTTGCCGACGATGACGAGCACGTCGCCGGCTTCGAGTCGGAAGCTGGGCCCCGGTGAAACGATCACCTCTCCGGCGCGCAGGATCGCCACGATCGAGGCGCTCGTACGGGTACGTACCTTCGCGTCGCCCAGCGGCCGGTTGACGTAGGCGGAGGCGGCCGGGACGGGGATCTGCTCGGTGAGCAGCCCGGCGGCCTGCTCGCGCAGCCCGGAGAGCTGCCCGAGGATCAGCGACGCACCGAGGATGTCGGCGAGCGCCTCCGCCTCGTCGTCGGTGAGCGGGATGTCGGCCGAGCAGCCGTCCGGGTCGTCCGCGTCGTACAGGACGAGGTCGCGGCGACCGCTGCGGTGGGAGACGACCCCCAACCGTCGGCCGGATTCCGTCATCATGTCATGACGTACGCCGATCCCCGGTAAGGCCGTCTGTTCGACACGTACTCGCACGCGCTCAGGCTACTCTCGCCACGGAGGCCGAATGACCACGCGTCAGGCCCGCGCTCTGCCCCTTTTCGCGCTGGTGATGGCACTTGCCGGTTGTTCGATAGGCGACGTGCGTCGTACTCCGTCCACACCGATCCAGCCAAGCGCTCCCGTGGTGGCGCCGCCGTCCCGGGTGCCCGTGGCGGAGACCCGGACGACCCGGCTCGCCGTCGCCGAACGGTACGGTCGGCCGCACGTCGAGTTCGTCGACGTCAGACAGGGATACGCCCTCTTCGGCACCTGCGAAGGCCGCCCGCCCGGTGGCTCGGACTGCCCCGCCCTGCTCTGGTCGACGCGCGACGGCGGCCGATCCTGGCAGTCGCTGCGCCACCCGAAACCGGTGGCGGACAACCAACAGCTGTACGCCACCGTCGAGGTACTCGCCCTGTGGGCCGAGCCGCACGGTTGGTGGACCTCGACGGACGGCGGCGAGACCTTCCGGCACAGCCCCGGAGACGCAACCCCGGCCGAGTGGCAGGAGGCCCAGGGACGGTTCCAGGTCATCGAGGAGTCGGGCAAGGCGGGTCGGTGGGACGGTCGCCGGCTGCGCCCGCTGCCAACCCAGCCGCCGCTGTCCGCGATACACACGCTCGCCGTTGCTGACACGTTGATCCGGAAGCCCGACGGGACCGAGTTCCACGCGCCGCTGGTGGCGACCGGGCTGTCCGGTGACGGCAGGCCGCGCGTCGCGGAGTCCTGGGACGAGGGGCGGAGTTGGCGTTCGGGGGAACCGCTGTCGGCCGACGGCGAGGTTGGCGTGCTCCGATTGCTGCTGGGCCCCGACGAGTGGTGGCTGATCGGCGAGCGGCCCGACCGGACGGGCTTCCCGGCACTGTGGCGCAGCACCAGCAGTAGCAACTGGTTCAGGGTGTACGCCGAGGGCCACCCGGAATCAGGGCGAGTGGTGCCGCTGGACGGCAGCACGGCGGCGGTGATCAGTCCACGCGGCGCGGGTGTCGTCAGTGGCGGCCGGTACCTGGACCTGCCCTGGCCGGTCACGGCCGAGCACTCCCTACGGCTGCTGCCCGACGGCACACTGTTCGCGGTGGGGCCGCAGGGTGTCCTGCTCGGTACCGGTCGGGACGTCGAGCGAAGCTGGGTCGCGATCAACCTGACGGGCGACTGACGAGTGATGTGACTCAGGTCACGTCGGCTAGGTTGAGTGGAATAGGCTCAACTCTGGTTCTGTCGGTACCAGTGGACACACCGATCCAGGGGAGCCCATGAACACCGAACGCCTCACCACCAAGAGCCGCGAGACCATCACCGGCGCTGTCGCCCTGGCGAACCAGCGGGGCCACGCCACAGTTGAGCCGTGGCACCTGCTGCTGTCGCTGCTGGACACCGAGGGCTCCACCGCTGCCGGCCTGTTGCGCGCCGTCGGGGCCGACCCGGCCGAGCTCCGCCGGGCCACCCAGCGGGCCGTTGACGCACTGCCCGCCGCCCGAGGCTCCAGCATCGCCGAGCCGACCCTGGCCCGCGAGTTCGTCAACGCCATCGGTGCCGCCGAGCAGATCGCCCGCCCGTTGGGCGACGAGTACACCTCCACCGAGCACCTGCTCGCCGGGCTGGCCCGGGTCGGCGGAGCCGTGTCCGCCGCGCTCAAGGGCGTCGGTGCCACCGAGGAGAGCCTGGTGGCGGCCTTCCCGACGGTGCGCGGCGGGGACCGCCGGGTGACCACAGCTGATCCGGAGCAGACCTACCAGGCACTCACCAAGTACGGCGTGGACCTGACCGCGAGCGCGCGGGACGGCAAGATCGACCCGGTGATCGGCCGGGACTCCGAGATCCGCCGGGTGATCCAGGTGTTGTCCCGACGTACCAAGAACAACCCGGTGCTGATCGGCGAGCCGGGCGTCGGCAAGACCGCGATCGTCGAGGGCCTGGCCCAGCGCATCGTCACTGGTGACGTGCCGGAGTCGCTGCGCGACAAAAAGCTGGTCTCGCTGGACCTCGGCGCGATGGTGGCGGGTGCCCAGTACCGAGGCCAGTTCGAGGAGCGGTTGAAGTCCGTCCTGGAGGAGATCAAGAATTCGGACGGGCAGGTCATCACCTTCCTCGACGAGCTGCACACAGTCGTGGGTGCCGGCAAGGGCGAGGGCTCGATGGACGCCGGCAACATGCTCAAGCCGATGCTGGCCCGTGGTGAGCTGCGCATGGTCGGTGCGACCACGCTCGACGAGTACCGCGAGCACATCGAGAAGGACCCGGCACTGGAGCGCCGCTTCCAGCCGGTGCTTGTCGGTGAGCCCACCGTTGAGGACACCATCGGCATCCTGCGTGGGCTCAAGGAACGCTACGAGGTGCACCACGGCGTACGGATCACCGATGCCGCCCTGGTCGCCGCCGCCACCCTCTCCGACAGGTACATCACCGACAGGTTCCTGCCGGACAAGGCGATCGACCTGGTTGACGAGTCCGCGTCCCGGCTGCGCATGGAGATCGACTCCCGGCCGGTCGAGGTGGACGAGATCGAGCGGGCGGTGCGCCGGCTGGAGATCGAGGAGATGGCGCTGGCCAAGGAGCCGGACGCGGCGTCCGCCGAACGCCTGGAACGGCTGCGCAAGGAGCTGGCCGACAAGCGTGAGCAGCTCACCGCCCTCTCCGAGCGTTGGCAGTTGGAGAAGAGCCACATCACCAAGCTCTCCACCGCCAAGGAGGAACTGGAGCGGCTCGGTGGCGAGGCCGAACGGGCCGAGCGCGACGGCGAGCTGGAACGCGCCGCCGAGCTGCGGTACGGCCGGATCCCCGCGCTGAAGGCCGAACTGGCCACCGCCGAGGAGGAACTGGCCCGGCTCCAGGCCGCCGGCGCGATGCTCAAGGAGGAGGTCGGCGCGGACGACATCGCCGCGGTGGTCGCCTCCTGGACCGGCATTCCCGCCGGCCGGCTGCTGGAGGGTGAGACCGCCAAGCTGCTGCGGATGGAGGAGTCGCTGCGCGGGCGTGTGGTCGGCCAGACCGAGGCGGTCGCCGCGGTCTCCGACGCGGTACGCCGGGCGCGTGCCGGAGTCGCCGACCCGGACCGCCCGACCGGCAGCTTCCTCTTCCTCGGGCCGACAGGTGTCGGCAAGACCGAGCTGGCGAAGGCGCTCGCCCAGTTCCTCTTCGACGACGAGCGGGCGATGGTCCGCATCGACATGAGCGAGTACGGCGAGAAGCACACGGTGGCCCGCCTGGTCGGTGCCCCACCCGGCTACGTCGGTTACGAGGAGGGTGGCCAGCTCACCGAGGCGGTGCGGCGCCGGCCCTACTCGGTGATCCTGCTGGACGAGGTGGAGAAGGCTCACCCGGACGTCTTCGACATCCTCCTCCAGGTGCTCGACGATGGTCGGCTCACCGACGGCCAGGGCCGTACCGTCGACTTCCGCAACGCCATCCTGATCCTCACCTCGAACCTCGGCTCGTCGGTGATCAGTGATCTGACGCTCGCCGAGGAGCAGCGCCGCGAGGGTGTCCTGGCGGTGGTGCGGTCGCACTTCAAGCCGGAGTTCCTCAACCGGCTCGACGACATCGTGGTCTTCGCCGCCCTGCACGGTGACGACCTGCGGGCCATCGTGGACATCCAGTTGGCGCGGCTGGGCCGACGTCTCGGGGACCGCCGGTTGACGCTCGCCGTCACCGAGGACGCCCGCGGCTGGCTCGCCGAGCACGGGTACGACCCGATCTACGGGGCCCGTCCGCTGCGTCGCCTGGTCCAGTCGGCGATCGGCGACCAGTTGGCGCGGGCCCTGCTCGCCGGTGAGGTCCGCGACGGCGACACGGTCCGGGTCGACCTCCGGGACGGCAAGGACGGCCTGTCGGTCACCTCCGGCTGAGCCGCGCTGGCCCGGGCGTCCGCCGCCTCCGACGGGCGGCGGCGGACGCCCGGGGCGAGGATGGAGACATGTTCGGGATGCGGCGCAAGAAGGAGTCGGAGTTGGCGAGGGCCGTGGCGGACCTCGGCCAGGCCAAGACGCTGGCGTTCGGCGGGGTCGGGATCGCGGGCACGCTGCTGCCCGAGACCGAGGCTTACCAACGCGTCGCGGCGGCCGTGGCCGACCACCCCGAGGAGATACGCGACCTGCTCGACCGGTTACTCAACAGTGGTGCCCCCGCAGGTCGGGTGTACGCCGCTACGCTGCTGGAGCGGCTCGACCCGGCGGTCGGGCGGGCGGCATGGACGACGCTGCGCGGGGACGAGGCCGAACTGAACACCATGACCGGATGCGTGATGGGAAGCACCACCGTCGGGGAGTACGCGGCCGAGCGGCTCGCCGACGCGTGATCCGTACGCCGGTCGGGTCCACCTGAACGGTGCTGCCGGGGCTTGCGGTCGGTCCGTACCGTCCGCGGTATGACCGCGACCGCCGAAGCGCCGGCAGCCGTGCCCCCGCCCCGTCCGCCCCGCCCCGGCACCGTCACCGTGGCCTTCTGGTTGCAACTCGCTACCGTGCTGATCCTGCTCGGCCTGATCGCCCTGCTGGTGATCGAGGCGGTTCAGTGGGATGCCGCGATCGACCGCGCAGTGCGGCGGGTACCCGACGCGGACCCGGACGAGGTACGCGCGGAACGCTGGAGCAGCCTCACGATGACGGCGGTGCTCGGGGTGCCCGCCCTGCTGCTGGCGCTCTGGCTGGGCCTGACCGCGCCCCGGGTACGCGCGGGCAGCAACACCGCCCGGACGATGGTCTTCGTGGCCGGTGGCGTGCAACTGCTGCTCTGCGCCGTCCAGGGATGTCTCGGCGCGTTCCTGATCCCGTTCGGTCTGGCGGTCGCGGTGTCCGGCGCACCGTATGTCGACGAGCCGTACGTCGACGAGACCTACCCGGAGGATGTGCCGCCGCCGGGCGACGACTTCTGGCAGGAGTCGGACTTCGCCGAGGCGCTCTACGGCCAGTCGAGCCCGTTCGACCTGATCTTCCCGCTGGCGGGCCTCGGCGTGCTGCTGGTGTTCCTGCTCACGGCGGCGGTGGTGCTGCTGCTGGCGCTGCCGCCGGCGCACAGGTGGTTCGTGCCTCGCGCCGAACCGGCGGCGGGCTGGCCACCGGCCGGGGGCGACATCCCGAACGCCCACCTGGTCGGCTATCCCGTTCCGATGGGCTATCCCGTCTACCCCGCGCCGCCCGGTGGCCCAGTGCCACCCACCTATCCGATGATTCCCGGCTACCCGGTGCCGCCCGGCTACCCGCCGCAGCCCGGGTTTCCGCCTGGTTATCCGCCGCCGGCCGGGTATCCGGTGCCGTCCGGGTATGGGGTGCCCGGTGCGGGGTATGCGGTGCCCGGGTATCCCGGTGCCGTGGGCGGCCCGGATCCGGCCGGGTACTCCCCGTACCAGCCGGCCTCGCCGACCGTCCCGGAGACACCGCAGGCACCGGCTGCCCCGGCCGGGGCGGACGGACCTACCGCTTCCGGCGGCGACACCGCCGCCTTCGGCGGTGGCGAACCGGGCGGTGCCGCCCCCGGCGGGCCGGACCAGGTCGACAGGTAGCCGGTTGGCGGGAGGCGCCACAAGCCCGGATCATGGTCGGCGTCCCCGCTGAACTGTCTCGGGAGGTGACCGGGTGGACGGGACATCGGCGTACCTGGCGGTCGGCTGCCTGGTCGGGGTGGTCGTCGCGGTGTACGCGCTGCGCCGGTGGCGCAACCGGCCAGGAGCGCCAGCGGGTCGGCAGCAACGGTACAGCGGTGAGCAGCGCCGCGACCCGCGCCGCATCGAGGTCGGCGACCTCGTCGAGATCGGGGACAACACGTACTCCGTCCGTGGCTCCATCAGGCTGGTCGAAGGCGAATGGCGGTGGGCCGAGCACCTCCTCGACGACCTCGACGAGCACGGCGGCCGACGCCGACTCTCGGTGGCGGAGAGTCCCGCATTCGAGCTGGTGATGTGGGAGTCGGCGCCACGTGACGCCACGGTCACGCCGGGCGCGCCGCTGGTGGAGTCCGGCGGCCGACGCTACAGCTGGCACGAATCCGGTCAGGCCCGGTACACCGCGGCCGGGGCCACCGAGCTGACACCGAGCGGCACCATGCGCTACCACGACTACCGCGCCCCGGGCGGCGCGCGGCTCACCTTCGAGGCGTACGGCGAGGCGGGCTGGGAGATGGCCCGTGGCGAACGGCTGGACAGTGACGAGGTGACAGTCCACCCGCAGAGCGGGTCCTGAGCCGGGACACCGGCCCGTCCGATCGATGTCGGCCGGCCGGGCGGCCGGTGACGTGCCCACCGCTCGGCGTCGCGCCGTGCCGGAATGGCCCGTTGCCGATACGGTGAAGCGCGTTCCAGGAAGGGAGAGAAATGGCCGATCCTCAGAACACCCCGGCCCGGTCACGACCGGGCGTGGTGACGATATCCACCTACCTGCTGTTGCTGTTCGCGATCTGTCAGCTGATCAGCGTGATCATCTCGTTGGCCACCATCGGCACCGTCCGCGAGGTGATGGAGGAGGCCTACCGGGATTCCACAGTCGAGGGGGCGCAGAACGTCGCCGACATCACTGTCGTGATCGGCGTCGGCACCGCCATCTTCCTGCTGGTGGTGGCGTTCGCGCTGTTCGGCCTCGGGCTGATGAACCTGCGCGGCAAGAACGGCTCCCGGATCGCCACCTGGATCGTCGGTGGCATCCTCTTCTGCTGCACCGGTTTCAGTCTGCTCAGCGGGTTCGCCGGCAACTTCAGCGCGCCCGGCGACAGCAGCGGCGACATGCCCAGCGGCGAGGAGATCCAGCGTCGGCTGGAGGAGGCGTTGCCGAGCTGGACCACGCCGGTCAGCATCCTGCTCGGGGTGATCAGCCTCATCTCGCTGCTGGCGGCTCTGATTCTGCTGGCCCTGCCGAAGGCCAACGAGTTCTTCCGCAAGCCGACGCAGCAGTGGGAGCCGCCGACGCCCGGCGGTGCCTACCCGAGCCAGCCCGGCTACCCGCCGGCCCCGGGCTACCCGGGCACCTCACCGGCTGAGCCCGGCTACCCGGGCACCCCGCCGGCCGAGCCCGGTCCTCCGGCCACCGGCAGCCAGCCTCCGGCTGGTGACCAGGGCGGCCGGCCCGCCGACGGCCCGGACCAGCCCGGTACGCAGCCGCCGACGGACCGCCCCGGCTGACCTTCGGTCAGACGGTCCGGGTGTCGACGTCCCTGATCGGCCGTCGCCTGAACTCCGCCTCGGCTCGCTTCAGGTCGTCGACACACGCGTAAGGCACGACCGCGACGGTCCCTCCGAGTAGGTTGCTTCCGAACGCCTACCGGAGGGACTCGTCGTGTCGTACCCCGAACAGGCACCGGTTCGTCGGCCGGCCGTGGTCGTGCTGGCCGTGGTGACGCTTGCGGTGATGGCGCTCGGCGCGCTCGCGTACGCGGTGATCGGGCTCGCGTCCGTGGGCGGCACGGTGGACCGGTTCCGCGCGACGGCCGGCACCGAGGCCGACGCCGGGCAGGTCGACGCGGTGGCGGCGCTGTTGCGGGCCTCGGTCGTGGTTTCGGCGGTGCTGAGCATCATCGCCGGGCTGCTCCTCGTCGGCCTGGCGCTGGGACTGGCCACCCGCCGGCCTGCGGCCCGGGTGGCGACCTGGGTGGTCGCCGGGCTGGGCATGTGCTGCGGGTGTGGTGGGGTCGCCACCCTTGTCCTGCAGCGCGCGACGCCCCTCGAATTCGGCGACGACCGGGAGACCGCGGAGTTGCTCGCCCTGGTCCCGGACGCCCATCCGTCCTGGTGGATTCCGCTCACCGCCGCTCTTTCGATCGCCCAGGTGCTCGGTTACCTTGTGGTAGCCGTGCTGCTGGCCCTGCCTGCGGCCAACGCCTGGTTCCGGCGTCGGCCGGCACCTCAGCCACCGGCATTCCCGTACCAGCCACCCACCCCACCGTTCGGAAACCCGCAGGCGACACCGCCGTACCAGCCCTCGACACCGCCGTACCAGCCCTACCCGCCGCCCGGGGCGCCGACGTCGCCCCCGTACCCGCCGAGGTGATGACGCGCGTGACGCCCGACCGGACGACGAGCGACCGATGGGCACTGATCACCGGGGCGACGGCCGGTATCGGGGCCGCGTTCGCGACCCGGCTCGCCGCCGACGGGTGGCATCTGGTGCTTGTCGCCCGGGACGCGACCCGGCTGGCCGGTCAGGCCGCCGAGTTGACCGGGCGGCACGGCGTGGAAACCGAGACCATCACCGCCGATCTGTCCACCGACGACGGTTGTGTCGCTGTCGAACGACGGCTCGCCGACGGGCCGCCCGTCGAACTTCTGGTCAACAACGCCGGCATCAGCCTGAACAAGCCGTTCCTCAGATCGTCTGTCCAGGAGGAGACCCGGCTCCTGCGACTGAACGTGCACGCGGTGCTGCGGCTGACTCTCGCCGCGCTGGCCACGATGACCGAGCGGCGCAGTGGGGCAGTGATTAATGTCTCTTCCGTGGCGGGTTTCGGCGCGGTGATGCCCGGGTCGACGTACTCGGCGAGCAAGGCGTGGGTCACCAACTTCAGCGAGTCCGTCGGACAGTCGGCCCGGCCTTTCGGCGTACGCGTGATGGCGCTCTGCCCCGGCTACACCCGCACCGAGTTCCACCAGCGAGCCGGCATCGACATGTCGAAAACCCCCGAGTGGATGTGGCTCGACGCGGCGAATGTGGTCGACGAGGCCCTGCGTGACCTGCACAAAGGCAAGTTGGTGAGCGTTCCGTCCTGGAAGTACAAGCTGGCTGTGGCGGGATTGCGGCACGCTCCGCGCCGGCTGCTCGAGGTGGTCTCCCGGGACACCCGCGGACGCATCGGCCGCGACCGGCGTTGAGCGACGACCGGGCGCTCCACCGGGTGCCGGTGATGATGACATCACTCGATCCATCGGCATGATCGACGTAGCGTAACCGGGCATCGCCACTCATCGGTCCCTCGGAAGGGTTGACCGGGGTGGCCCGCACACGTGGCACACAGACTTGCGCAGTACCCTCTATCGCCATGGGGGACCACGACGACCTGCGTAAATTCATCTCCGACCTGGCTGTGGTCCATGGCCGGGTGGTGCTCTCCTCCGGGCGGGAGGCCGACTGGTATGTAGATCTGCGTCGCGTCACGCTGCATAACCGGGCGGCACCGTTGGTGGGACGGGTGATGCGGGAGCTGACCGCCGACTGGTCGTACGACGCGGTGGGTGGCCTGACCCTGGGGGCCGACCCGATCGCCTTCGCGATGCTGCACGCCGGCGGGCGTCCCCTGGACGCGTTCGTGGTCCGCAAGGCGGGCAAGGCGCACGGGCTGCAACGTCGGATCGAAGGGCCCGACGTGGCGGGTCGTCGAGTGCTTGCGGTGGAGGACACCTCCACCACCGGGGGAAGTGTGTTGACCGCTGTCGAAGCGCTTCGCGAGGCCGGGGCCGAGGTCGTGGGGGTGGCGGTTATCGTTGATCGTGGTGCCGGCGACGCGGTGCGAGCCGCCGGATTGCCCTATCGGGCGGCCTATACGTTGGCTGACCTCGGCCTTGTGGCGTAAAAGTCTGCCGATTCGGATCTGCTGATATGCAGGCGGATCGATGCTGCTGGTGGAAGGATGGAATACGTGGGAACTGCGTTGGCCGAAATGACTATGCCTCAGATCTCGCCGCTTGCCGGCGAGCCGATCGAACGCGCCGACGCCGAGCGGCTGGCGGGGGTCCTCAAGGCCCTTGCCGACCCCGCTCGGCTGCGGCTACTCAGCCTGATCCAGTCGGCCCCCGAGGGCGAGGCGTGCGTGTGTGACCTCACCGCGCCGCTCGGCCTCTCTCAGCCGACGGTCAGCCACCACCTCCGAATCCTCACCGAGGCCGGCTTGCTGGAGCGGGAGAAGCGCGGAGTGTGGGCCTACTACCGGTTGGTCCCGAGCGCGATCGCCACGATCGCCGACCTGCTGACCCCGCCGCGTAAGCGGGCCACCAAAAGGCTCGCTGAACCGGAATCGCTTGGTGGCCGCCCAACCCCGGGCAGCCACCAAGCGGTGGGCGTCAGCGGACGTGCGGCGTCTCGTACGTCTCCTCGGTGAGGTCCCGGGCGGCCCGGCGCAACCGGCGACGCTCGGCGATGATCATTGCCGTGACCACGGCGACGCCGATCAGGAACAGCGCCACGATGGACGGGACATGGTCTCCCGGTGCGTGCAGGGCGCGATCCTCGGACTGCCACGGCCAGAGCGCCCGCAGGCTGCCCAGGATGATGCCGGCCATCACCGCCAGGGTCATCCGGCGATGCCGTTCGAGCAGCCACTGAAGGAGCTTGACGAAGAGCGCCAGGCCGATGATCATGCCCGTGGCGAAGATCGCCAGGTAGCCGAAGTCGCGGTCGTTGACGGCGCTGATGGTCGGCTCGTACAGGCCGACGGTCAGTAGCAGGAACGACCCGGAGACCCCGGGCAGCACCAGGGCGCAGACCGCGACCGCCGCCGCGACAAGTACGACGAGCGGATGCGGTTCGAGGGACGCCTGCGGCAACCCGGTCAGCAGGAACGCCGCCACCCCGGCCGCGACAAGCGCGGCCACCTCCAACCCTCGCCACGGCTTGCCGACCATCGAGATCGGCACCAGCACCGAGGCGAGGACCAGCCCGAGGAAGAGTCCCCTGGTCTGCTCCGGATGGTCGGCAAGCAGCGGTTCGAGCAGCTTCGCCGCGATCAGCAGGCCGGGCAGCATGCCGATCAGCAGCGGAATCACCACCTCCCAGTGCACCTGCCGTAGCTGGTGCCCCGCCCGCGTCCAACCACGCCCGCGCGGGACGTCGGACGCCGTGTACCGCACCGTGTTGACCAGATGTCCGGCGGACGCGATGACCCGCTCGTAGACGCCGGTCACCAACGCGATCGTCCCGCCGCTGACCCCTGGTACAGCCTCGGCCACGCCGATGGCCGCGCCGCGCAGGACGTGGCCTACCCGTTCACCAAATGCCATGAAGATTCCGTTCCGTGAATTGCTCGATCTCCGGCCCCGGTGGCGTCCGCCACGGCCGCCCAGGCTACCGGGATGGACGCCACCCGACCGGCCAGGTCACAAACGCGGGTCGACAGGTTCGGACTCACAGGCCAGGATCGCGAAGACCAACTCGTGGCGGCGCCACAGCGGGGCACCCTCGACCAGGGCGTCCAGGGCAGCCAGGCCGAGCGCGTGTTCGCGCAGCGCCAGGCCCCGCTTGCGACCCAGAGAACGGCGTCGCAGCGCTGCGAGCTGCTCCGGTTCGGTGTACTCGGGACCGTAGATGATCCGCAGATACTCCCGGCCCCGGCACTTGATCCCCGGCTGGAGCAGCGAGCCACGCTCACCACGGGCGGCCGGGCCCGCGTACGGTTTGACGACCATGCCCTCACCGCCGGCCCCGGTCAGGGTCAGCCACCAGTCGGTCGCCTCCCGCACCGACCCGGTGTCGGACAGTTCGACAACCCGACGCCGGGTGGGCGTGAAGAACTCCGGGTCGGCCGCGCAGAGCCGGTCGGCGAACGCCAGATGCCAGCCGTGATCGCGGTCGCCGTAGCTGGCCTTCGCGCCGGCGAGCACCGCGAACGGCGCGAGCCGCACGCCGCGCAGCCCGTCGGTGGGTCCCACGTACGCCCGGTACGCCGCCGTGTAGGCCGACACGTCGTGAAGGCGGCGAGCGGTGCGGTCGCGCAGCTCGGTCACGTCCAGCCCCCGACCGATCGCCGCGTCAAGCGCCGTCAGTGCCGCCGGCAGGCCGGCCCGGCCAGCCGCACCGACCCCGGCGTACTGCTCGCGGATCAGCCCGGCGGCCTTCGCCGACCACGGCAGCAGCTCGCAGTCGAGCAGCAGCCAGTCGGTGGCCAACTCGTCCCAGAGCCCGGCAGCTGTCACCGCCGCGCGTACCCGGGCCAGCAGTTCGGTGTCGAGCGGCTCACCGAAGAACGGCCGGCCGGTGCGGGTGTGCACCACCCCGCCGCCCGGCCCGAACGGGCCACCGTCCGGCTCCCGGCAGACAAGCACCACGGCCCGCGAGCCCATGTGCTTCTCCTCGCAGACGACCCGGTCCACGCCGGCCGCCCGATAGTCGGCGAAGGCCTCCGCCGGATGCTCCAGGTAGCCGTCCAACGTGGACGTCGAACAGGGCGCCATGGTCGGCGGCAGCCACACCAGCCGGCGCGGGTCGACCGCGAAGCGGCTCATCACCTCCAACGCCGCGGCGGCGTTCTCCGCCGGCACGGTCAGCGAACCGTACGCGTGCTCCACGTGCCGCCGACCCGTCACATCGGTCAGCTCCAGCACCTCGTCGGGCCGGGCCGGCGCGGCGGTCAGCGGCCGGACCGGGGCGTACCACTCGCGCTCCGCCGGCACCGAGACGAGTTCCCGCTCCGGGTAGCGCAGCGCGGTCAGCCGACCACCGAAGACGCAGCCGGTGTCGATGCAGATGGTGTTGTTGACCCAGTCCGGCTCCGGGGTGGGGGTGTGGCCGTAGACGACCATCGCCGAACCTCGGTACTCCCGGGCCCACGGATAGCGCACCGGCAGGCCGTACTCGTCGGTCTCGCCTGTGGTTTCGCCGTACAACGCGAAGGCGCGGACCCGCCCCGACGCCCGGCCCTGGTACTCCTCCTTCAACCCGGCGTGCGCCACCACCAGCCGGCCGCCGTCGAGCACGTAATGGCTGATCAGCCCGTCGACGAAGGTGGCCACCTCGGCGGTGAACTCGGGCGGCTCCGCGTCCAGCTGCGCCAACGTCTCGGCCAGTCCGTGGGCCACCTTGACGTTGCGGCCGCGCAGTTTGCGCAGCAGCTTCTGCTCGTGGTTGCCGGCCACGCAGAGCGCGTGCCCGGCGGTGACCATGCCCCTCACCAGGCGGAGCACCCCGGGCGAGTCCGGACCGCGGTCCACCAGGTCACCGACGAACACGGCGGTACGCCCCGACGGATGTGTCGCGTCGACCGCCCGGCCCGCGTCGTCGTGGTGCAGCCGCCAACCCAGCCGGGTCAACAGCGTCTCAAGTTCGGCCCGGCAGCCGTGCACGTCACCGACGATGTCGAACGGGCCGGTCAGCTCGCGCCGGTCGTTGAACAGCCGTTCGTAGCGGATCTCGGCGGCCTCGATCTCGTCGACACCGCGCAGCACGTGCACCTTGCGGAAACCCTCCCGGCCCAGCTGGGCGTAGCTGCGCCGCAGGTCCCGGGACATCCGGGCCAGCACCTGCCGGCCGAAGGTGCGGTCGGACCGGGCCTCGGTACGCGCCCAGGCCAGGTCCTCGGGCACGTCCAGCACGATCGCCACCGGCAGCACGTCGTGTTCGCGGGCGAGCCGGATCAGGGCGGCTCGGGCGTGTGGCTGGAGATTCGTCGCGTCGACCACGGTGAGCCGGCCAGCGCGCAGCCGCTTGCCCGCCACGTAGTGCAGCGCGTCGAAAGCCTCCGCCGAGGCCGACTGGTCGTTCTCGTCGTCGGCGACCATCGCCCGGAAGGCGTCGGAGGAGAGGACCTGGCTGGGCGTGAAATGCCGGCCGGCGAATGTCGACTTGCCGGAGCCGCTGATCCCGACAAGTGCCACCAGGGCCAGCTCGGGAATGTCGAGGACGGTCATCGGGGTGCCTCCGCACGGGTGAACACGGCCAACTGGGTGGGGGCGCCGACCTCCGGGTCGTCCGCGCCGACCCCCTGCACCACCGCGGAGTAGCCGTACGTGGCGCCCACCCGCCGGACCCATTCGGCGAATTCGGCGCGGGTCCACTCGAACCGGTGGTCGGCGTGCCGGAGCGCACCCGCCGGCAACCCCTCGAAACGCACGTTGTGCTCCACGTTCGGCGTGGTCACCACGACCGTCGTCGGCCGGGCGTAGCCGAAGACGGCGTCCTCAAGCGCCGGCAGCCGGGGCGGGTCGACGTGCTCGATGACCTCCATCAGCACCGCCGCGTCGTACCCGCGCAACTGCTCGTCGCGATAGGTGAGCGCGGACTGCCGGAGCACCACGCGGCTGCGTTGACGTTCCGGCAACCGGTCCAGCCGCAGCCGCCGGGCGGCCAGGGTGAGGGCCTGGGTGGAGACGTCGGTACCGACGATCTCGGTGAACCGGCGGTCACCGATCAGCGTGGCCAGCAGCGCGCCCCCGCCGCAGCCCAGATCCAACACCCGGTGGGCACCGGCGGCGACGAGCGCGGCGTGCACCGCGTCCCGGCGCAGGGCCGCCAGCGGGGCCCGGGGCGCCGACCCGTCCGGCACCGCGTCCGCCACCGCGTCGTCGGCGGTCGGCTCGTCGTTGGGGCGTTGGGCGTCCAGCCGCTCCAGTGCCTGACCCGCCAACGCCCGCCGGTGCGCCAGGTAACGGCGGATGATCAGTCCACGCTCGGGATGGTCGGCCAACCAGCCCGTGCCGGCCCGCAGCAGCTTGTCCACCTCGTCCGGGGCCACCCAGTAGTGCTTCGCGTCGTCCAGCACAGGCAGCAGCACGTACAGGTGGTTGAGCGCGTCCGCCACCCGCAGCGTGCCGGTCAGGGTCAGGTCCACGTAGCGGCTGTCGCCCCACTGCGGGTGCAGTTCGTCAAGCGGAATGGCGGTGGCGGTGACCGCCCAGCCGAGCGGCCCGAACACCCGGGTGGCGACGTCGGCACCACCACGGCAGCGCAGCACCGGAACCCGGACCTCCAGCGGGATGGCCCGGGCGGCCAGCTCGGGACGTTCCTTTGAGGCACCGCGCAGCGCGGAGCGGTACACCTTCGACAGCGCCGACGCGAGCAGGCTGGACGCGGCGTACGGCCGGTCGTTGACGTACCGCCCGAGAGTGAAACTTTCCGGCGTCGCTGTCGATTTCCGGCCGCGACCCCGGGCGGCGGCCAGCTTCACCGGATCGACGTCGAGCAGCAGCGCGGCCGTGCAGCGCTGCTCGTCGGCCTCCGGGTAGAAGACGTGTGCCGTGCCCACGGGCACGTCGAAGGTCTGCACCCGGTCGGGATGCTTGATCAGCAGGTGACCGAGATCCGTCGCCGGCTGGTGCGTGGTGGTGAGGGTGAGCAGCACCCGCCCATGGTGTCAGCTCTCTCGATCTTGCGCCGTCCGGTTTTCGGTGGTCGCGGGTGGGGTTTGCGGTGGTTGCGGTGGGGTTTGCGGGGCAGCCCCACCCGCTCCGGGCGGTCAGGCTTGATCCCTGCGCGGGTGGGGCTGCCCCGCAAACCTGTCGGGGTTCGGCTTCCAGCGGCAGTGCCGGCTTTCAGCGGCGGGGTGAGGGTTGGGGTCGGTTCGTGTGGTCGGGGGTGGAACTGCGGCGGGCGGGATGGCGGTGGGTGGCGGACGTCGAGGAGGTGGCGGGCGTGGGATGTGGTGGGGGTGGAAAGGGGGGTGCCCCGCCGAGGGTGGTCGGCGGGGCATCTGTGGTGCTGTCGTATCTGGGCGGGCTATGCGGTGAAGTGGGTACGGCGGCGGCGGGCCAGCACGAAGCCGGCCGCACCGGCGGCGAGCAGCACGGCGCCGACGCCAGCGATCAGCGCGGTGTTGGCGCCGGTGATCGGCAACTCGCCACCGTCACCACCGTCGCCGCCCTGGCCGCCGCTCGGGTTGACGACGAGCTTGGCGATGTCGTTCGCCGGCTTCAGGTCGGCGTAGAAGCCGCCGTCGCACTGGCAGGCGACGTTGACCTTGACGTCGCCGGTGGCGTTCGGGACGACCTTGTCGATCCGGAGCCCGAACTCCATGGTCTCCTCGTCACCGGCCTTGATGAACCAGCTGGCGTAGCAGCGGTACAGGCGGGCACCCGGCTCGCCCGGCTCGCCCCACTCGTTCTCGCCGCGCACCGGGGAGCAGTTCTCGGGCACCTTGACAGCGCTGGCGCCGTTCGGGATTCCGACCTGCATGTAGGTGACCGAGGACCCGGAACGGCCGTAGTCCAGGGTGGCCGGGCCGTTGTTGCGGAAGCCGACGGTGGCCACCACCTCGTCGCCCTTCGCGCCGGAGACCTCGTCGCCGACCGCCGCCAGGTCGGTGCTGTTCTTGCCGGTGACCGTCACCGCCAGGCTCGACCAGTTGTTGTCCGGCTGGGTGTCCGCCTGGAAGCTACGCGCCGCGATGCTCGCGCCGGCCTCGTCCAGCCCCAGCTTTCCGCCGGTGCCCGGCTTGCCGGTGGTGGCACCGCGGCTCTTCACGTACGCCTCGTAGTCCTCGAATTCGGCCGGCGTCATCCAGAGGATCTCGCCGTAGTCGAAGCCCGGCGCGAACGCGTCCTTGGCGATCCGGTAGGCGAGGGTGGTGACGTAGCTGGTCTGTGGCTCCAGCGGGCGGTCGAAGTGGCAGGCACGCAGGAAGGTGCCCTCGTAGGTGCAGTTGGCGTACTGCTTGGCGGGCTGAATGCCGTAGTCGTTGTAGAAAACGGCGACGGCGCCCTTGGCGACCGTGTCGCCCGGGTTGCTGACCTTCAGCGGCATGGTGAACGTCGAGCCCGGCTTGCCGGAGCGTTCCGTCTCCGGGCCGGCGGCCAGGTCGACACCCTCGCCGATCCGCACCCGCGCCTCGTGGGTCACCGGCGCGTAGCCGGTGGCGCTGAGGCTCACCTTGACGGTGCCCTCGTCGCCGTCCTTCGCGTCTGCGGTGGGGGCGATGACCACCGAGTAGAGGCCGCCGAAGCCGCCCTCGTACAGCTCGACCTCGAACGGGTCCGTGCAGACCAGGACGTTCGGCTCGGGCGTCGAGCAGTAGCTGGAGTCACTTTCCGACGCCACGGTGGCCTTACCCGCGAGGTCGGTGAAGTCGTAGCGCACGGTGAGGTCGTGCACCACCACCGTGGAGGAAGCGAACAGGATCGGACTGTCGATCTTCCCGGGCGAGCCGGCGGCGATTGTGGTGTCGCCGAAGTAGACGCCCAGGGAAACCTCAGCCTGCTCGGCCGAGGCGGGGGTGGCAGGGGCGGCGACGGCGGCGATGAGCGCGCCGGCCACGCCCAACCCGGCCAGCCGGCGCCGGGTGGAGTGGGTGAGCATTGAGGGGGGTCCTCCCGTGAAGGGTGCAGGGTGAAGCCCCCGGATGCTAAGGAATCCTTAAGGTCCTCGCTGCCCGTACCGACCGTCCCGGGCAAAGTCCGGCCGAAAGGTTGATCAGCGGTAGTCGTCCTCGTCGGCGCCGACCACGCGGGCCTGCTCCATGGCGTCCCAGTCGTCGACCTCCAGGCCGCGGTGCGGTTCGACCTCG
Organism: Verrucosispora sp. CNZ293; assembly: GCF_002754655.1. Taxonomy (NCBI): domain Bacteria; kingdom Bacillati; phylum Actinomycetota; class Actinomycetes; order Micromonosporales; family Micromonosporaceae; genus Micromonospora; species Verrucosispora sp. CNZ293. Next base: position 4,614,062 of record NZ_PEFR01000001.1, on the reverse strand, counting down.
ACCTGGCTCGGGTCGGCGACGGCGGCCTGCTCGACGGCGTCGGCCGGCTCGGTCTCCAGGTCGCGCTCCTCCGGGCTGAGGTGGTCGCCGGGGGCGAAGTCCTCGTCGGGCTGGCCCATTCGGTGCCTCCGGGATGTCGGTGGACGGGATACCCACCCACCGTACGGGGTGTGTCGGCGCAGTGCTGGGAACCGGCCGGCCATCGAGCCGCTGAGGGTACGCCGACGCCGCAGCCGAGTCGGCCGAATCGACCCACCGGCGACTGTCGCCGGTGCCAGGATGGTGCCGTGGGTTTCCTCATCCGGCTGGCGGCGACCGCCATCGCACTGTGGATCACCACGCTCATCGTGCCCGGCGTCGAGGTGACCGGGCGGACCGGTTACGACACGGCGTTCGCCCTGCTCGTCGTGGCGCTGATCTTCGGCCTGGTCAACGCGGTGCTCAAGCCGGTCATCAAGGTGGTGGGCTGCGTCTTCTACCTGCTGACTCTCGGCCTGTTCGCCCTCGTGGTCAACGCCCTGTTGTTCCTGCTGACCGACCGGATCGCCCGGGCGCTCGATCTGCCGTTCCAGGTGGACGGCTTCTGGGCCGCCTTCTGGGGGCCATCGTGATGGCGGTGGTCACCTGGCTGATCAGCGTGGCGGTGCCGGATCCAGCGGACCGGCGGTGAACCGGCCCGGTTGTGCCCGTCCGGTTCCGCTACGGGATACTTCCCGCGGAGGACAGCGCGGTCCGGCGCATCAAGGTAGGACAGGCGGCCGCACGGCCGGCCCCCAAGGTAGGACAGGCGGCCGCACGGCCGGGTCCCTACGGAGAACAGCGGCCGTACGGCCGACAGTGGCAAGTAAGGAGCGTTCGACATGCCCATCGCTTCCCCCGAGGCTTACGCCGAGATGCTGGATCGCGCCAAGGCGGGCCGGTACGCGTACCCGGCGATCAACGTGACGTCCTCGCAGACGCTGAACGCGGCGCTCAAGGGCTTCGCCGACGCGGAGAGCGACGGCATCATCCAGGTCTCCACCGGTGGCGCGGAGTACCTTTCGGGCCCCTCGGTCAAGGACATGGTCACCGGTGCGGTGGCGTTCGCCGCGTACGCGCACGAGGTGGCCAAGAAGTACCCGGTCAACATCGCCCTGCACACCGACCACTGCCCCAAGGACAAGCTGGACAAGTTCGTCCGGCCGCTGATGGCCATCTCCCAGGAGCGGGTGAAGGCCGGCCAGGAGCCGCTGTTCCAGTCGCACATGTGGGACGGTTCGGCCGTGCCGGTGGCGGAGAACCTGGAGATCGCGGCCCAGCTGCTCGACGAGGCGGCCAAGGGCAAGATCGTCCTGGAGATCGAGGTCGGCGTCGTCGGTGGCGAGGAGGACGGCGTCGAGAACGCCATAAACGACAAGCTCTACACCACTGTCGAGGACGGCCTGGCCATGGTCGAGGCGCTCGGCCTGGGCGAGAAGGGCCGCTACATGGCGGCGCTGACCTTCGGCAACGTGCACGGCGTCTACAAGCCGGGCAACGTCAAGCTCCGCCCGGAGATCCTCAACCAGATCCAGGAGGCGGTCGGCGCCAAGCACGGCAAGGAGAAGCCGCTCAGCCTGGTCTTCCACGGCGGTTCTGGCTCGCTGCTCTCGGAGATCCGCGAGGCGCTCGACTACGGCGTGGTGAAGATGAACATCGACACCGACACCCAGTACACCTTCTCCCGCCCGGTCGCCGACCACATGTTCCGCAACTACGACGGCGTCCTCAAGGTCGACGGTGAGGTCGGCAACAAGAAGATGTACGACCCCCGGGTGTGGGGCAAGGCCGCCGAGGCCGGCATGGCCGCCCGGGTGGCGGAGGCCTGCGAGCACCTGCGCTCCACCGGCACCACGATGACCAAGTGACGTCCTGACGTCGTGACGACGGCGGCCGGTCCCGTACGCGGGGCCGGCCGCCGTCGTTCACCGGGTCAGCAGGTGGACGGCCTCGTGGACGTCGTCGGTCAGGTGCACGGTGTCGGACAGGTCACCGAAGGGGGAGGCGGCAAGCAGTGGGCGCAGCAGCGACTCCACAGGCAGTTCCGTCGTCCAGTACGCGCGGTCCAGGAAGACGTACGCGCCGCTGACCCCGTCGGTGCCGTAGTAGGTCTTGGTGGCCGCCTGGAACACCTCCTGCACGGTGCCCGCGCGGCCGGGGGCGAAGACGATGCCGCCCCGGGCCAGCCGCAGGATGGTGTCCTCTCGGATCGCGTTGGAGAAGTACTTGGCGATCCGGCCCGCGAACAGGTTCGCCGGCTCGTGCCCGTACAGCCAGGTCGGCACGGCGAGCCCACCGCAGCCGGCCCAGTCCAGGTCACCTGTGGTCAACGCGGCCGAGTCCGCCCGATAGGCGGTCACCGGTTCGGTGCCGTTCACAGGTGGCGTGACCGACCGCCCGAAAAGCTCCCGTACCCGTAGCGCCGCAGCCGTGTAGCGGTCGTGATCGGTGTAGTCCGGCGCGGTCGCGAGCAGGTCGACGGCGGCGGTGAGGTCCTCGTCCGGTCGGGTCGACAGGTACGCACCCAGGTTGGCGGCCTCCATCACCCCCGGGCCACCCCCGGTCACCACCAGCCGGTGTGCCCGCGCGAGTTCCCGACCCAGCACCGCCGCCATCCGGTACGGCTCACTGCCGCGACGAACCGCGTGCCCACCCATCACCCCGACCACCGACTGCGGCCCGTGGGCGGCCAGCCAGGCGCGGGTGGCGTCGGCGAGCGCGTTGTCCACCCCGTGGTCGTGCAGCCGCTGGCCGAGCGCCTCCCGGACATCGGGCAGCGCCCCACCATGTGCGCGGAAGTGCGCGTACACCCGGGTGTCGTACATCGCCGCGAAACCGCCCTCGGCGAAGCCGGCGGCGAGTTCCTCAGGGGTGTAGAGGTGGGACGGCTGGGTCGGGTACGGCAGCCCGGAGAACGGTGGCACCACGTTGGCGCCCCGGCGGACCAGGTCGGCGCCGACCTGCCGGGAGGCGAAGCGGCAGCCGACGAAGAGCGTCCCGGCCACCTCGACCCCGGTGAGGTCGGGGACCGGCTCCAGATCCAGTCGGAGCCCCTGCACGGTGAGTCCGACCAGGCTGCCGGTGGCCAGCCGCCTGTCGAACTCCGCCCGGGTCTGGAGCTCGTCTGTCCAGGTGTGCGGCTCGATGACGTCCGCGGGGGGTGGAGTCGGCATCGGGTCATCCTGCCGGGCCGGCGCAACGCCGTGGACGTCACCCCGGGATGGCCCGGTCATGGTACGGGAGCCCGGCGGCCTGGCCGGGCTCCCGCATTTCCGGTTCCTGGGGAGGCTCCGGATCCATAGTTGTAGTGGATACGGGCCGACGGCGGCATGGGCCGCAGGCGTGACCGACCTCTCGGCCGTTCAGCCGACCGGCTCCCCGGACCCCCTCGCGGGCTGCCGTGCGAAGCGGGTTGAATGGGGCGATGCAGAACCTCCTACCTGAGCCGCCCGCCACGCTCCTGCCCGCGCACGTCGAGGCCGACTCCGCGCTTGTCGCAGCCGAGCAGGCCGGCACCGACGAGGCGTTCGCCGAGGTGGCGGCCCGGTACCCGACGCACAGCGGGGCGTGGGCGGCGCTCGCCGCCCGGGCGTTCGCGCAGGGCCAGGTCGTGCCGGCGTACGCGTACGCCCGCACCGGCTACCACCGGGGTCTCGACCAGCTGCGGCGCAGCGGCTGGAAGGGGCACGGGCCGGTGCCGTGGTCGCACGAGCCGAACCGTGGCTTCCTGGGTTGCCTGTACGTGCTGTCCCGGGCGGCGGACGCGATCGGCGAGGCGGACGAGGCGGCCCGCTGCGCCCAGTTCCTCCGCGACTGCGACCCGGCCGCCGCCGACGCGCTGGCCAGCAACTGACATCTCGCCGACCTGCCGGCGCGCCGTCGACCCACCGGTCGGTGGCGCGCCGACAGACCGTCGCTACAGGCCCTCGGCCACCGAGGCGGCGATCTTGAGCCAGGCGTCCCGGGTGGCGGCCGAGAGCTGTGCGTACCGGAGCGGCTCGCCGGTGTCGATGAGCCGCTCGTACGGGGCCAGCAGCACCGCCCGGGTACGGGCGGCGAAGTGCTCCTGGATCGCGGGCAGGTCGATCTCCTTGCGGGACGGCGGCATGGAGACCACGGTGACCGCCTGCCGGACCAGCCGGTGCCGCCCGCTCTGCTCCAGGTGGTCGAGCATCCGGGCGGCTGTCTCGGCCGAGTCGTTACGGGCTGACATGGTGACCACCAGCTGGTCCGTGGCGTCCATGGCGGCCTGCCAGTTCTGCGCCCGGACGTTGTTACCGGTGTCCACGAAGATCAACTTGTAGAACCGGCTGACCACCTCGCGGATCTCGCCGAAGGCGGCGGCGGTGAGCATCTCACCACCGGTGGCCGACTCGTCGGAGGCGAGCACGTCGAACATGCCCTCGCCCTGCGAGCGGACGTACTGGGACAGGTCGCCGACCCGCCCCTGGGCGCCGTGGAACTGGCCGAGATCCCGGAGCAGGTCCCGCACCGTACGGGAGTGGAAGTCCTGCTGGGCGCGCATGCCGAGGGTGCCCTGGGTCTCGTTGTTGTCCCAGGCCAGCACGTATCCGCCGCGATTCTGACCGAAGGTCATCGCGAGCAGCAGGATGGCGACGGTCTTGCCGGCGCCGCCCTTCGGGTTGACCACGGTCACCTGCCGCAGCCCACCGAAGTTGCGGCGCACCATCTCGATGTCCCGCTTGCGCTCCAGCTCGTGGCGCCCCGGCGGGAGCTTGACCAGGCCCGTCTTGTTGACCACGGCACGAAGCCCGGTCGTCGCGACCGGGTCGGCCGGGCGTACCTGACGACGGCGGGCGAAGTCCTCGGCGGTGGGCGCGGCACCCGCCTCCGGAGTCCAGGCCGGCTCCGCGTACGCCGACGGCACCCGCGAGGCGGGGTTCGTCGGCGGGTAGGGCTGGGGTGCCGGCGGTGCCACCGGCGGCGGGCCCTGCTGCCAGGGCGCGGGGTTCCAGGCCGGCTGCGGCGGGAACGGACCGGGCGGCGCTGCCGGGTACGGCGGCTGGACGGGCATCGGCTCGGGCGGTGCGGCCGGCCCGGCATCCGCCGGTAGCGGACCAGGCGACGGCGACGCGGGCGGCATACCGGCATCGGGTGACACGGGCGGCAGCGGCGCGCCGGGTTGTGGCACCGGGGCGCTGCCGTGCGGCGGCGTTACCGGGGCGCTGCCGTGCGGCGGCGGTATCGGGGCGCTGCCGTGCTGCGGCGGAATGGGGGCGCTGCCGTGCTGCGGTGTCGGCGGTGCGGCGAAGGGGAACGGGTCGGGTTGCTGGGGCGGCAGCGGTTGCGGGATCGGTGGTAGCGGTTGAGCCGGCCCGGCCCAGGTGGGCCGGGAGGCGTCGGCTGACGTGTCGGCGGGCGCGGCCAGCTCACCGGAACGCTGCGGCGGGTGCGCCCACGGCGATTCGGCCGGTCGAGCCACAGACGGGGGCGTGCCGTTGCCTGCCTCGTCGGTGGTGGCCGTCGGCTCGTCCGCCGGGCCCGTGGCTGCCGAGTCGACAGGCCCACCGTCCCGGGTGGGGGTCAGGGCGGTGGAGGGGTCGAGGGTGAAAGGCAGATCCAGGTCGACCTGGCCGGGCCCGGGGCGCGGTGCCGGCTCCCAGCCGGTGGCGGTCGGCGCACCGTTCGTCAACGACGGATAGTCCGCAGGCGACGGAGGCGTACCGGGGGCGTGTGCCGGCCGGCCCGGCGGCTGCGTCGGTCCGGTCGCGGTGGGGGGCGGCCCCGGGTGCGGGGGCGGAGCGGTCGGCTGCCCGGGCGACGGATGCGCCGGCGGGGGCGGCACGGTCGGCGGCGCCGGTGGCGGAGCATTCCACGTGGGCGCGCCGAAGCTGTCGAGCTGCTCCGGTGGCCAGAGTGGTTCGATGTCCCGTTCCGGCATCCCGTGCTGACCGGGCACGTGCACCCGGTCGGCGTTGTCGTCCACCACGGTGTCCTCCCCATTCCTCCTGACGAGGATAGGCCCAGCGGCCGACCCCGGCCTGCGGTGCGCCGACCGGTCAGGTCAGGGCGTCCAGACCGCCCAGGCGCCCGGCTCGGTCCACCAGGACCGCTTGCGCGTCAGCTGTCCCGCCACACCGTCGTCCAGGTACGGCAGCGTCGTCTCGTCCCGGGGCAGCACCGACGCGGCCCGGCCCCGGGCCCGCCGGACCTCCAGGCGTACCCGGCGGCGGCCCAACCGTGACCGGGTGACCACCGGTACGGCCACCGCCACCTCGACCAGACCGTCGGTCGGGTCCGGCCCGGCGAGCAACGTCACGTCGTCGAGCCGGGCGTACCCACCCGCGTTGCCGATCGCGCAGGCCAGCAGCGGTTCGTCGCCGTTCGACAGCACGGCGTCGTCCACCTCGACCCGGCCACGCCAGGGCAGCGGGGTGCCGTCCTCGCCGGCGGCGCCGAGCAGCGCGCCGTCCAACGTCACCGAACCGCCGTCATGGCGCAGCAGATCGAGCCGGCGCGGCGTGCCGTCCAGCACCGCACCGGCCACCGCCACCGGATCGCGGGGCAGCCCGAGCTGCGCGGCGAGGTCGCGGTGCGCGGTGCTGCGGGCCGGATCGAGCGGCAGTACGCCGACCGGTGGCAGGTCCGGCACGGTCCGGTTGCCAGCCAGGTCGTTCGGGCGACGACTGGGCGGCGGCGCGTACCGCCGGACCATGCGGCGTAGCACGGCGCGCAACTGTGCGTCACCGGCCACGGCGACCACGAGCCGGGTCTTGGCATCGGCGTCCGGCCAGGTGAGGCCGTCGGGGCGCGGCGGCCCGTCCAGCCGGGCCAGCACCTCGTCGATCTCGGCGTCCGACCGGGCGGTCACCGTCTCGACCCGGGCGCCCCGGGCGGTCAGCGCATCGGAGCAGGTCAGTACCGGTACGCGCGGGGTCTCGCAGCGTTCCTCGGGATCCTTGGCGGTGTCGGTGCCACCACCGCAGCAGGCTCCGCCGCTGCCACACCCGGCTCCCGGAGCGTCCCGCTCGGAGCCGAGGGTGAGCAGCACCACGTCGTACACGGGTAGCTCCTCCTGCTGTTCCCGACGCGACCCCTGCCGGCCGTGCCGTCACTACTTGTTAACCTGACACCCCGGGCTCGCTGACCGGTCGCCATCTGGCACCCGAGCCTTCTGGAGGCGAGAAGATGCCAGCGATCGTGCTCATCGGCGCTCAGTGGGGCGACGAGGGCAAGGGCAAGGTTACCGACCAGCTGGGTGAGCGGGTCGACTACGTCGTCCGCTTCTCGGGTGGCAACAACGCGGGCCACACGGTGATCACCCCGGACGGGCAGAAGTACGCGCTGCACCTGATGCCGTCGGGCGCGCTCTCCCCGAACGCCGTCATCATCATCGGCAACGGCGTGGTGGTCGACCCGAAGGTCCTGCTCAGCGAGATCGACGGCCTGGCCGAGCGGGGTGTCGACGTGTCCCGGCTGCGGATCTCCGGCGACGCGCACCTGATCATGCCGCACCACCGGGCGCTGGACCGGGTGGTCGAGCGCTACCTCGGTAGTTCGCGGATCGGCACCACGGGACGCGGCATCGGTCCCGCCTACGGCGACAAGGTCGCCCGGATGGGCATCCGGGTGCAGGACCTGCTCGACCCGGGCATCCTGCGCAAGAAGCTGGAGCTCGCGCTGCGCGAGAAGAACCAGGTGCTGTTCAAGGTCTACAACCGCAAGGCGATCGAGCTCGACGCCACCATCGAGGAGTACCTGGAGTACGCGGAGCGGCTGCGGCCGTACATCGCGGAGACCCGGGCGATGCTCTGGGACGCCCTGGACCGTGGCGACACGGTGCTGCTGGAGGGTGCCCAGGCCACCATGCTCGACATGGACCACGGCACCTACCCCTTCGTCACCTCGTCGAACCCGACGGCCGGTGGGGCGTGCGTGGGCACCGGCATCCCGCCGACCGCGATCACGAAGGTGATCGCGGTGAGCAAGGCGTACACCACGCGGGTCGGTTCGGGACCGTTCCCCACCGAGCTGTTCGACGACAACGGCCAGCACCTGCGCAAGGTCGGCCACGAGTACGGCACCACCACCGGTCGGGAGCGCCGGTGCGGCTGGTTCGACGCGGTCGTCGCCCGGTACGCCTGCCGCCTCAACGGCGTCACCGACCTGGTAATCACCAAGCTGGACGTGCTCACCGGCCTGCCCACCGTGCCGATCTGCGTCGGCTACGAGATCAACGGCAAGCGGGTCGACGACATGCCGATGACACAGACCGACTTCCACCACGCCGTCCCGGTCTACGAAGAGCACCCCGGCTGGTGGGAAGACATCACCAAGGCACGCACCGAAGCCGACCTCCCCGAGAACGCCCGCAGCTACATCGCCCGCATCGAGCAACTCTGCGGCACCCGCGTCAGCGTCGTAGGCGTAGGCCCCGGCCGCGAAGAAAACGTAACCCGCCACCCCCTCCTCCCCTAACTATCCCCCACCCCCCACCCCCGCACCTCCCGCGTTGATCATGAAGTTGTTGTCACCCATACGGCGTGTCGGGGGCAATAACTTCATGATCAACGCGTCGGGTCGGTGGGGTTATCCACAGGCGGGGGTTGGTTTTCCACAGGGGGTTTAGTCGATCTCCGAGGCCCGGGACAGTCAGTTGGGTGGATGCGTTGACTGTGGTCCGGCGGGTGGCGGCCACGCAGGACTCGGTGATCACGTTGGCTCAGGCGCGTGCCGCCGGTCTGACAGTGCATGAGGTGCAGCGTCTGTGCCGTGCGGGCCGGTGGCGCGTGGTCGCCCGAGGTGTCTACCTGGTGGATGCTGAGCTGCACGACGGAGTGCCGCGCCGGGCGCGGATCAGGGCGGCGGTGGCGTCATTCGGCCCTGATGCCGCCGCGGTGCTGGCGACGGCTGCCGAGTTGCACGACATCGCAGGGGTCCGCAGGTCGGAAGAGATCCATGTTTCGGTTCCGGGGGTCGCCGCAAGACCGACGAGACCGACCGATCCTCGGGTGATGCTGCACCAACTCGCGATCAAGTCGACAGAAATCGGTGTGGTCGGCGGGATCCCCGCTACGAAGCCGGTACGCACCGTCGCCGATCTCATCCTGAGGCTGACCCGCTATCCGGCGGTGTGCCTCGTCGACTCGGCGCTCAACCGGGGACTGGTCAGAGACGAGGATCTGTCAGACGTTCATCGCCTGATCCGGGGACGGCGCGGGGCGGTGGCGGCCCGTGGTTACCTGGCCGAGGCGGATTGCCGGGCACAGTCTCCGTTGGAGACACGTACCCGGTTGCGGTGCGTTGACGGCAGGGTCCCGCCCGATGTCCTCCAGTTGGAGGTACGAGACAACGATGGTTATCTGCTGGCCATCGGTGACCTGGGTTGGCGGCGGCACCGGATCATCGCGGAGGCTGACGGGAAGGGGTCGCACGATGTCCCCGATGCTGTCTTCGCTGACCGCCGTAGGCAGAACCGACTGCTCAACGCAGGCTGGGCCGTGCTCCGCTTCACCTGGGCCGACACCCTCCACCCCGACTACATCCCCTGGACGGTACGACAAGCCATGCAGGTAACCGTCAGTCGCGACCGATCATGAAGTTGTTGCCCGCCCTACGGCGTGTCGGGAGCAATAACCTCATGATCAACGGGATGGGCGGTGGGGTGGGTAGGATTGCTCGGCGTGCGGGTTCTTTTGCTTGGTGGTGGGGGGCGGGAGCATGCGCTCGCCCTGGGGTTGGCCGATGATCCGTCCGTTGAGGCGCTGATCGCGGCACCCGGTAATCCGGGGATCGCGGCGGTGGCGGAGCTGCGGGCCGTCGATCCGGTCGATCCGGTGGCGGTGGCGGGGCTCGCCGTCGAGGTGGGCGCGGACCTGGTCGTGGTCGGGCCGGAGGCACCGCTTGTCGCCGGGGTGGCCGACGCGGTCCGGGCCAAGGGCATCGCGGTCTTCGGGCCGTCGGCCGAGGCGGCCCGGCTGGAGGGCTCCAAGACCTTCGCCAAGGAGGTGATGACCGCCGCAGGCGTCCCCACGGCACGCGCGTACACCTGCTCCGACGAGGCGAGCACGGCCGCCGCGCTGGACCGGTTCGACCCGCCGTACGTGGTGAAGAACGACGGGCTCGCCGCCGGCAAGGGCGTGGTGGTCACCGACGACCGCCCCACCGCCGAGGCGCACGCACGCGAGTGTGGTCGGGTGGTCGTGGAGGAGTATCTCGCCGGTCCCGAGGTCTCGCTGTTCGTGGTGACCGACGGCGAGACGGCGGTGCCGCTGCTGCCGGCGCAGGACTTCAAGCGGGTAGGTGACGACGACAGCGGCCCGAACACCGGCGGCATGGGGGCGTACGCGCCGTTGCCGTGGGCGCCTGCCGATCTCGTGGACGAGGTCATGCGTGACGTGGTGCACCCCACGCTCACCGAGATGCGCCGCCGGGGTGCGCCCTTCTCCGGCCTGCTCTACGTCGGACTGGCGATCACCGCCGACGGCCCCCGCGTGATCGAGTTCAACGCCCGCTTCGGTGATCCCGAGACCCAGGTGGTGCTCGCGCTGCTGGAGACGCCGCTGGGCGGGTTGCTGCACGCCGCAGCCACCGGCACGCTGGCCGACCATCCGCCGCTGCGCTGGCGTACCGGCGCCGCGGTGACGGTGGTGGTCGCGGCCGAGGGCTATCCGGCCGGGCCGCGTACCGGTGACGTGATCACCGGGGGGGAGCAGCCGGGCGTGATCCACGCCGGCACCGTCCGCCGGGCCGCCGACGGCGCCCTGCTCTCCGCCGGCGGCCGGGTCCTCTGCGGTACGGCCACCGGCCCGGACCTGGCCGCCGCCCGGGACGCCGCCTACCAGGTGGTACGCGGCATCACCCTGTCCGGTTCGCACTACCGGCGGGACATCGCCGCCGCCGCGATCGACGGCCGGATCGCCCTGCCCGTCTGATCAGGTCCACGGAGGACGCTCTCCGGCCGCTGGCGGCACTCGGGCCGACGGTCCACTTTGGTGTTGCTTCACCACGATTCGGCGGGGTGGCCGTGCTGTGCGCCATAGGGGCCGCATGCCGACATTGACGCGTATGCCTGTCGGGGCGATGGGCCGGGCCTGATCGTTGCTACCGTCTGCCCAGGTCGAGAAGGCAGACCGCCAGGTCTGTCGGTTCGGCACTGATGGTGCTCATCCCCGCACTGTCGCGAGTCGTACCGCCCGCCGGCCAAACCCGTGGGGCGGCACTGCAACTCGGCGCACCGGTGGTGGCGTTATTTACCGGTGAGGGAGGTGGGATGGACGCTGACGAGTTCGAGACGTTCGTACGCGATTCCGCACCGGCGCTGCGTCGGTACGCACGCGTGGTCACCGCCGATCCGGATCACGCCGAGGAACTCCTCTTGCAGACCTACGTGCGGATGGCCACCGCCTGGCATCGCCTCCTGGCCGGTCGCGGCCCACTTGGGTACGCCAAGGTCACGATGGTCCGACTGCATGCGAGCCCGCTGCGGGCGATCCTCCGCCGGGCCCGGCAGGTAGCGGCCACCGCGCCGGTGGTGGCTGGCGGCGAGGTGGGCCTGGAGGACGACAGTCACCTGCGCGGACTGTTCGCCGGGCTTCCCCCGTTGCAGCGGGTGGTGCTGGTCATGACCTATCTCGACGACCTGGACGACGAGTCGATAGCGGCAGCGATCGGGCGTCGCCCGGCGACCGTCCGATCGCTGCGCGACCGCGCCCTCGGGACCGTACGGGCCGGTCTGCCGATCACCCGGGTACGCGCGGAGTCGGAGGTGGCGGGATGACCGACATCCGGGATGCGCTGCGGGAGATCTGGACCGCCGACCCTGGTCCGCCCGCCCGGGACCCGGTGCCGGCGGTGCGGGCCCGCCTGCGTCGCCGCCGGAAGGTGCGGGCCACCACCGCCGCGCTCGTCTCGTGCGCGGTTGTCGGGTTGGCGGTCTTCATGGCCGCGACCGCCCGGCACGACGCACCGTCGCCTGCCGTCGCCGGGCCACCTGCCAGCCCGGTCGTGCCCGAGCTGCGGGGCCTGCCGCCCGATCTGCGGCCGGTCGACGCCACCGAGGCGGTGTTGCGGATGGCTCGGCCGGAAATGGTGCCGACGGGCACCCGGTCGGCGTACGAGGGGGCCGGCCCGGTGACCCGGCTGGTGGTGGTGTTCGACTTCGAGGCTCCGCTGGGCCTGCCCGGTACGCCCCGCCAGGTGACCGTGCCGACCCGCGCCGAGGTACTGGCCACTGATGAACCGGCGACGTCCACGGCGTACCTCTCGGCCTGGGCACCGGACGGGCGCAGCTGGTTCATGGCGGTCACGGCGGCCGATGCTGGGATCCGGTCGTCGACGCTCGACGCGCTCATCGAGGCCAATCTCGGTTGACCTTGACCGGTCGGTCGGCTGGACCAGCCGATCGGCCACCGTCGGCCGTTGACACCCCGTGTCACGATCATCGTGCCGGTGGCTGGTCAGGACCCACCGGGACGGGGAGGAGGACGCGGTGACCGATTTTCTCGGCGCGGCGCTCAGCTTTCCGACAGTGCTGTTCAGCTTCCTCCTGGTTGTCGTCGTCGGTTACTGGCTGCTGGTGCTGACCGGCGTGCTGGATCTCGGCGACGACCTCGACGTCGACGGCGTGCCGGGCACCGTACTGGCCGGTCTCGGTCTGGGTGGCGTGCCAAGTGCCGTCATCTTCTCCCTGCTCGTGGCGGTGGCCTGGTTCGTCAGCCTCGCCGGCACCGCCCTACTCGACGGCCTCGGCCTCGGCTCCGGCACCCGGATCGCCGTCTCGGTGGGAGTCCTGCTGGCCGCCGCGGTCTGCGCCTGGGTGGTGACCCGCCTGATCGCGGTGCCGTTGAGCCGGCTCTTCCCGACCGAGACGGACGCCACCCGGCATTCCTTCGTCGGTCGCCTCTGCGTGGTACGCACCGGTACGGTCACCGCCGACTTCGGCCAGGCCGAGGTGACCGCGGCCGATGGTTCGTCGGCGGTGGTGCAGATCCGGCAACCGGGCGACGAGCGGATGCCGGCCGGCAGCTCCGCGCTTATCTACGACTACGACACCGACGGCGAGTTCTTCTGGGTGATGCCCGCCGGACCCGCCTTCGACCCGATGAGACACATCCCCGAATAACCCACCCCCGACCCGTCGAGGGCAGCCGGTCGACCCCCTTCCGCCGGTCCGCCCCATGCCGCCCCTGAGTCGCCCCGAAAGGAGGATGCGCGGCGTCCCGCCCGGCCCGTCGGCCGGTCGTCATCGCCCGCGCGCCCCAGCCATGGATGTCATCACCACCGGTATAGGTGTACTCCTCGCCGTCGTCCTGCTCGTCGCGCTCGGCGTGGTGTTCATGGTCAGCCGGTTGTTCCGCAAGGTCGAGCAGGGCAAGGCCCTGATCGTCTCCAAGGTCCGGCGGGTCGATGTGACCTTCACCGGCGCGGTCGTGCTGCCCGTTCTGCACAAGGCCGAGATCATGGACATCTCGGTCAAGACCATCGACATCGAACGGACCGGTAACGAGGGTCTGATCTGTCGCGACAACATCCGCGCCGACATCCGGATCACCTTCTTCGTCCGGGTGAACAAGACCGTCGAGGACGTCATCAAGGTGGCGCAGGCGATCGGCACGGCTCGGGCCAGCGACCGGGAGACGCTCCAGGAGCTGTTCAACGCGAAGTTCTCCGAGGCGCTCAAGACGGTCGGCAAGCAGCTCGACTTCGTCGACCTCTACACCAAGCGCGACGAGTTCCGCGACCAGATCATCCGGGTGATCGGCACCGACCTCAACGGCTACAGCCTGGAGGACGCGGCGATCGACTTCCTGGAGCAGACGCCGATGGCGCAGCTCGACCCGAAGAACATCCTCGACGCCCAGGGCATCCGGAAGATCACCGAGCTGACCGCCCTGGAGCACGTGCGGACCAACGAGTTCCGCCGCAGCGAGGAGAAGGAGATCACCCGGCAGAACGTCGACGCCCGGGAGGCGATCCTGGAACTGGAGCGCCGGCAGGCGGACGCCGAGGCCAAGCAGCGCCGCGAGATCGAGACGGTACGGGCGCGCGAGGAGGCCGAGGTCACCCGGGTACGCGCGGAGGAGCGGCTGCGGGCGGAGACCGCGAACATCCGTACCGACGAGCAGTTGGGCGTCCAGCACGAGAACCGGGCCCGGGAGATCGCGGTCGCCGAGAAGAACCGCGAGCGGGTCATCGCCATCGAGACCGAGCGGATCGAGAAGGACCGCCTGCTGGAGGTTATCGGCCGGGATCGGGAGACCGAGCTCAGCACGATCGCCAAGGACAAGGAGGTCGAGGCCGAGAAGCGGGCCATCGCCGAGGTGATCCGGGAGCGGATCGCGGTGGAGAAGACCGTGGCCGAGCAGGAGGAGAACATCAAGCGACTGCGGGTGGTCGAGGAGGCCGAGCGGACCCGCCAGGCGCTCGTCATCCAGGCCGAGGCCGAGGCGCAGGAGAGCCTGGTCAAGGACATCAAGGCGGCGGAGGCGGCCGAGGCGGCGGCGAAGCACAAGGCCCGCGAGGAACTGGTGCTGGCCGAGGCCCGGCAGCAGGCCGCCGAACTGGACACCCGGGCGAAGATCCGGCTGGCCGAAGGTGTCCAGGCCGAGGCGGCCGCGGCCGGCCTGGCCGACGTGCAGGTCCAGGAGCGCAGCGCCGAGGCGATCGAGAAGGTCGGACGGGCCGAGGCCGCGGTCGAGCGGGAGAAGGCCGTGGCCGCCGCCGACGCGGTACGCGAGAAGCTGAAGGGCGAGGCGGAAGGTCTCACCGAGAAGGCCGCCGCGATGGCCGCGCTCGACGACGCGACCCGGGAGCACGAGGAGTACCGGCTGCGCCTGGAACTGGAGAAGGAGGTCCGGCTGGCCGGGCTGGACACCCAGCGTCAGGTCGCCGAGGCACAGGCCAAGCTGGTCGCCACCGGTCTGGAGAAGGCGAACATCGACATCGTCGGAGGGGACAGCATCTTCTTCGACAGGCTGCTCAGCTCGATCTCGTACGGCAAGAGCGTGGACGGTTTCGTGGCCCACTCGGACGTGGCGAAGAACCTGGCCCAGCCGTGGCTGGACGGCACCGCCAGCTTCACCGACGACCTGGCCCGCATGGTCGGCTCGATCGACAGCGCCGACGTGCAGAACCTCACCCTGTCGGCGTTCCTGATGCAGCAGATGCGCTCCGGCGGCGCGGACAAGGGCAAGCTCCAGGAGTTGCTGAAGGCCGCCCAGCGCCTCGGAGTGGCGGAGACCCCGGTCGCCGCCCTGACCGGCCCACGGCAGCGCGCCGGTGAGTGAGCCGACCGCCGGTCCGGCCGCTGTCGGGCGTACGCCCGGCGACGCCGGACCGGCCCCGGCCGCCCCGGACCCCACCGGGCCGGGAGCGGCGGACGCCGGTACCCGGCCGGGACTGGACGACGGCAGCTACGAGGTGCTGCGTCGGCGACTCGCCACGCAGGCTGGCGAACTGGCCCGGCGGGCGGAGGCGCTCAACGCCCGGCGGTTGGAGGTCTTCGGCAGCACCGAGCTGCGGCTGCTGAGCACCGAACGGATCCGTACCGAGCACAACTGTGTACCCCGGGACATCGTCTCGGTGGGCGGGCTGATGCTGTTCGGGTACAACGTCTTCATCGGGTTGAAGCCGGAGACCTCCGTCGACGACGTCTTCTCCCTGCACCGGTTCACCCGGGAGCCCGGCGAGCCCGGCGAGCCCGGCGAGCCCGGCAAGCCCGGCCAGAGCCGGGACGGTGGGTCGGCGGCGGGCGGCTTCCGGTTCGACGAGGCAGGCCATGACGAGCTGCCGGGGCTGCTCCGCGACCCGCAGTTCGTCCGGGACTTCAGTGAGCTGTACCGCTACTACCGGCAGGCCCGCCTGCTGCAACTGCGTCGGGTCGACGGCCGGCTGCTGGCGGTGTTCCAGACCGGGCCGCGTACCGAGGACATCCGGGTGCTGCGGTGGCGGATCGACGTCGACGGCACACCCACCTACCTGGACAGTCGAGGCGAGCGGGACCACGTCTTTCCGCCCTCGCACGACTTCGAGTGGACCGAGACGACCCGCGAGGACCACGTCCTCGGCCGGCACCCGCACATCTCCATCGACGGCCAGGTCTTCGTGGAGACGGTCGGCGGCACGCTGACCGTGAAGGTGGAGAACAACACCGAGGTCGGCGAGGGCATCTACAGCGAGCCGGTGGACGAGCCGTTGCAGAGCCTCGCCGACGCCGACGTGCACTGGGCCCGGGTGGGGCCGCTGATCCTGCTGCGGCTGCGGCCGTACAAGGAGACGCAGTGGCGGCACCTGGTGTTCAACACGCTCACCCGGGAGGTGGTCCGGCTGGACGGCATCGGCGTCGCCTGCCAGCGGCTCCCCGAGGACCACGGCATCATCTTCCCGGGCGGGTACCACCTGGTCACCGGCGTCACCCGGACGTTCGACACCGACGTCGCCGACCTGGAGTTCGAGCGGGTGGTGCGCTCGCCCAACGGCGAGGACGTGCTCTACGTCTTCCACGCCCGAGCCGATGGCCGAACCCTGCTGCTGCCGTACAACGCGATCCGCAAGGAGGTCGCCGCACCGATCCCGTGCCACGGCTTCTCGCTGTTCGACGACGGCACGTTCGTGGTGTTCCGGGCGGTGTCCGAGGAACCGACCCGGGTGCACCCGATGCAGGTGTGGCAGACACCGTACGTCTCGGACGCGTATGCGGCGGCGCAGCCGGCCGGCACCGGACCGCTGGAGCGGGTCGGCAACGCCGACCTGGTCCGCGGCATCTCGGACTGCCTTTCGGCGGCCAGAATGGTCGACGGCACCGCCACCGCCGGGCTCTACGAGGCGCTCATCGCCGCCTGCGCCCGGATCGTCGACCACTACCACTGGCTCGGTGAGGACGAACTCGGTGACCTGGCCACGCCGCTGAACGGCCTGCGTCGCACCGCCGCAGGGGTGCTTGAGGAACACGAGAAGGTCCGTACGCTCACCGAGCGGGCCCGCGCCGAGCTGGACTCCAGCGCCGAGCAGATCGCCTCGCTGGCCCGGCGGGCCCGGGGTGAGGCGCCGCTGACCGCCGACGACTGGGTCGCCCAGCTCGGTGGCCTGCGTCGGGCGCGCGGGCACCTGGAAACGCTGCGTGAGCTGCGGTACGTCGACCACGACCGGATCGACGAGCTGGCCGGGCGGCTGGACGAGGAGCTGGCGGCGGCCGGCCGTCGGGCTGTCGAGTTCCTGCGCCGCGACGAGGCGTTCAGCGGATACCAGCAGGAGGTGGAACGGCTCGCCACGAAGGCCGCCGACATCGGCACCGTGGCCGAGGCGGGCACCGTCCGCGACGAGCTGGCCGCCCGTACCGACGGCCTTCAGACCATCACCGACGTGGTCGGCGGGCTGGACATCGCCGACGCGACGGTCCGCACCGGCATCCTGGGTCGCGTCGGTGAGGTGCTGGGCGCGGTCAACCGGGCTCGCGCGGTGCTGGACAAGCGCCGCCGGGAACTGGCCGCCGCGGAGGGCCGGGCCGGCTTCGCCGCCGAGTTCGCCCTGCTCGGGCAGGCGGTGACCGGTGCGCTGGCGGCGGCGGACACCGCCGAGCGCTGCGATGAGCAACTGGGCCGGCTCCTGCTGCGGGTGGAGGAGCTGGAGTCCCGGTTCGGCGAGTTCGACGACTTCCTCGCCGAGCTGGCCACCCGGCGGACCGACATCTACGAGGCGTTCTCCTCCCGCAAGCAGGCGCTGCTGGACGAGCGGGCCCGCCGGGCCGACCGGCTCGTCGCCTCCGCCGAACGGATTCTGGTGAGCGTGCACCGGCGGGCCGGCACCCTCGGCTCGCTCGACGAGATCAACACATACTTCGCCGCCGATCCGATGGTGGACAAGCTGCGTACCGTGGTCGAGGAGCTGCGTACCCTCGGCGACGCGGTGCGGGCCGAGGAGCTGGACGGCCGGGTCCGGGCCGCCCGCCAGGAGGCCGGGCGTGGTCTGCGCGACCGCCTCGACCTGTACGCCGACGGCGGCGAAACCATCCGGTTGGGGCGGCACCGCTTCGCGGTGAACAACCAACCGATCGACGTGGCGGTGGTGCCGGCCGAGGGCCGGATGGTGGTGGCGGTGACCGGCACCGACTACCGCGCCCCGGTACGCGACGAGGAGTTCCAGCAGACCCGACGGTTCTGGGACCAACTGCTGGTCTCCGAGTCGGCGCAGGTGTACCGGTCCGAGTACCTGGCCACCGCGATCCTCGCCGCCGCCGAGGCCGGCCGCGACGGGCTCGACCTGGACGCGCTGCACGCGGCGGCGGTGGACGCCGACGGGCTGCGGAACCTGGTCCGGCGGGTCGCCGAGAGCCGTTACGACGAGGGATACGAGCGCGGCGTGCACGATCACGACGCCGCCGAGATCCTGCGGGTGCTGCTGCGCCTGCACGCCGGAGCGGGCCTCCTGCGCTACCCGCCGGCCGACCGCGCCGCCGCCCAACTCTTCTGGCGGTTCGCCACCGACGAGCCGACCCGGCTGACCTGGTCCGCACGCGCCGCCTCGCTGGCCCGGGCCCGGGCGCGGTTCGGCCGTCCGGACGGCGAGGACGCCGCCGACCTGCTCTGCGGCCAGCTGGCCGAGGCGATCGAGATGTTCCTGCGCGACGCTGGCCTGCCGGTGCCGCCCGCTGGCACCGTGCTCGCCGGCGAGTACCTGTTCGCCGAACTCGCCGCACCGCCGGTACGGTTCGTCACCGGCAGCGGTGCGCGTACCCTGCTGGACCGGTTCCGTCGGGCGCTCGGTGGCCCGCAGTCCCGCTCGTCCCGCGAGTTCGACGACGACCTGCGGGCCCTCGGTGCCGACCTGGCCGGCCGCCACCAGCTCGTCGAGGCGTGGCTGACCGCCTTCCTGGCCACCGGTGACGGTGAACTGTCCGGGTACGACCTGCCGGAGGCGGTCGCCGTCGAGCTGTGCGGCCCCGAACTGGCCCGGGAGGACAGCGCGGCGACGATGACGGAGACGGTGGGCGGTCTGCTCGGCGCACACCCGCGCATCGAGGGCTCCACGCTTGACGTACGGCTTGACGAGACGCTGGCCCGGACCCGTACGTTCCGCGCCGAGCTGGTGCCGGCGTACCGCGACTACCAGCGGCGACGCAACGAGCTGGTGGAGGTCGAGCGGGAGCGGCTGCGGCTGGAGGAGTACCGGCCGAAGGTGATGAACGCCTTCGTCCGTAACCGGCTGCTCGACGAGGTGTACCTGCCGCTGATCGGCGACAACCTGGCCCGACAGCTCGGCGCGACAGGAGACGGCAAGCGGGTGGACCAGTCCGGCCTGCTGTTGTTGATCTCGCCGCCCGGCTACGGCAAGACCACCCTGATGGAGTACGTGGCCAGTCGGCTCGGCCTGGTCTTCGTCAAGGTCAACGGGCCGGCCCTGGGCACCAAGGTCACCTCGCTGGACCCAGCGGAGGCGCCCGACGCCACCGCCCGGCAGGAGGTCGAGAAGATCTCCTTCGCCCTGGAGCTGGGCAGCAACGTGCTGCTCTACCTGGACGACATCCAGCACACCAACCCGGAGCTGTTGCAGAAGTTCATCTCGCTCTGCGACGGGCAGCGCCGGATGGAGGGCGTCTGGGAGGGCCGCACCCGCACCTACGACCTGCGCGGCAAGCGGTTCGCGGTGTGCATGGCGGGCAACCCGTACACCGAGTCGGGGAAGCGGTTCCGGGTGCCGGACATGCTCGCCAACCGGGCCGACGTGTGGAACCTCGGCGACGTGCTCTCCGGCCGGGAGGAGGTCTTCGCGCTCAGCTACGTCGAGAACGCGCTTACCGCGAACCCGTTGCTGGCGCCGCTCTCCGGTCGGGACCGCGCTGACCTGGAGCTGCTGGTCCGGATGGCCCGTGGCGACGACACGGTCCGCGCCGACCAGCTGTCCCACCCGTACCAGCCGGTGGAGCTGGAACAGGTTGTCTCGGTGCTGCGCAAGCTGCTGCGGGTGCAGCAGGTGGTGCTGGCCAACAACCAGGCGTACATCGCCTCGGCGGCGCAGTCCGACGACGCCCGCACCGAACCACCGTTCCAGCTCCAGGGGTCATACCGGAACATGAACAAGCTCGCCGAGCGGATCGTTCCGGTGCTCACCGACGAGGAGTTGGAGGCGGTGATCGACGACCACTACCTGGGCGAGGCGCAGACCCTCGCGGCAGGCGCGGAGGCGAATCTGCTCAAGCTCGCCGAGCTGCGTGGCCGGCTCACCCCGGAACAGGCCGCCCGCTGGGCCGAGGTCAAGGACGCCTTCCAGCGCTCCCGGGCGCTCGGCGGCTCCGGCGACGACCCGGTCGACCGGGCGGTCGGCGCACTCGGCCTACTCGCCGACCGGGTCGGCGGGGTCGCCGCCGCCATCGGCCGCGCCACCGACCGATAGTGGCCAGGTCACGACTTGCGGCAAGTGGGGCCTTCCCGCCGATGTGATGGCCCGGGTTGCCGCAAGTCGTGGCGGGTCTGGCCGGCGTCAGCCGTAGTAGCGGCGTAGCTCGCGGGTGAGTACCTTGCCTGTGGCGTTGCGGGGCAGGTACTTGACGAAGACGACGTCGCGGGGCACCGAGAAGCGGGCCAGGTAGTGCCGGACGTACTCCCGGACCGCCTCGGCGTCGAGGGTCTCGCCGGGGTACAGGGCGAGGAAGGCGGCAAGCCGCTGGCCGTAGTCGGGGTCGGGTACGCCGATGACGGCGGCCTCGCGTACCTGGGGGAGCTGGGTGAGCAGCTGTTCCACCTCGGCGGGGAAGACGTTCTCACCGCCGGAGACGATCATGTCGTCGGCGCGGCCGTCCACGAAGAGCAGTCCGTCGGCGTTGACCCGACCCAGGTCACCGGTGTCCAGCAGGCCGTCGTGCCGGTCCCGGTCCGGGCCCGAGGTGTAGCCCTCGAAGAGCATCTCGTTGCCGACCAGGATCCGCCCGACCCGGCCGCCGGGCACCTGCTTACCGTCGTCGTCGACGATCTCCAGTCGGGTACCGTGCGGCGGTCTGCCCGCCGTGGTGGGCGCTTGTCGCAGGTCGGCGGGGGTGGCGATGGAGGCCCAGGACGCCTCGGTCGAGCCGTACAGGTTGTAGAGCACGTCGCCGTAGGTGTCCATGAATGCCGACGGCAGGCCGCCGGGCAGCGCCGAACCGCTCACCGCGACCACCTTCAGCGGCGGTCGGGGCTCCGGTGCCGGCATCTCCATCAGCCGTTGCAGCATCACCGGCACCGCGAACAGGGCCTGACAGCGGTGCCGCACCAGGGCGTCCAGGGTGGCGGCCGGATCGAAGCGACGGTGCAGCACGATCGTGGCCCGCAGGGCGAAACAGACCTGTAGTGCCGCGTACCCCCAGGTGTGGAAGATCGGAGCGGCGATCAGCACCCGGTCCCGGACGTGCAGCGGGATGCGGTCGATTATGGACACCAGCGGGCCGAAGCCGTTGGGCGTGGGGCGCCGGGCGCCCTTGGGCACGCCCGTGGTGCCGGAGGTGAGCACGATGATCCGGCCGTCCCGCTCGGGCGGGTGGAGCTCGCCGGGGAGGGCGGTGGCGATCAACTCCGCCCGGACCTGCTCGTCGAGGCGGTGCAGCTCCGCCGGCAGCCCGAGGGTCCGTTCGGTGAACTCGTCGTCGTGCACCAGGACGCGTAGCCGCTGTTCCTCCGCCACGGTGGCCAACTGTGCCGGGGAGAGCCCGGTGTTGACGAGCACGGCGTCGGCGCCCAGCAGCGTGGCGGCGACGATGGTCTCGATCAGCCCCGGATGGTTGCGGCAGAGCACGGCGACCCGGTCGCCGGCCTGGACGCCGAGTCCGGCGCGCAGCGCGCGGGCCAGCCGCATGGACCTGTCGAGCAGTTCGGCGTACGTCAGCTCGGTGCCCTGGTCGTCGACGACCGCGACCCGGCCCGGGTCCCGGGCCGCCGCCTGGCGCAGCTCACCGGCGAGGCTCCAGCCCCATTTCCGCAGTGCGCTGAGCTGGGATGCGACGCGGATCGGGCGGCCCGGGGCGAGCAGGCCCCGCCGAGTCAGCGTGGTGACGATGAACGGCAGGTCCATGCCCGCGTACCTCCTGGCGGTCAGCGGATCTGCATCCCGGAGATCGCCCGGGAGATGACCAGCCGCTGGATCTCCGAGGTGCCCTCGAAGATGGTGTAGATCTTGGCGTCGCGGTACCAGCGTTCGACCGGGTGGTCCCGCAGGAACCCCGCGCCACCGAGCAGCTGGACCGCCTTCTCGGTCACCGATACGGCCACCTCGCCGGCCTTGAGCTTGGACATCGAGCCCTCGCCGGCGCTGAACGGCCGATTGTTGCGGCCCATCCAGGAGGCTCGCCAGACCAGCAGCCGGGCGGCGTCGATCTCCATCTTCATGTCGGCGAGGGTGAACGCCACAGCCTGGTTGGTGATGATCGGACGACCGAACTGGACCCGCTCCTTCGCGTAGTCCAGTGCGTACTCGTAGGCGGCCCGGGCCACGCCGAGCGCCTGCGCGCCGACTGTGGGTCGGGACAGCTCGAACGTGCGCATCGCGGCCTGGCCGGAGGCGCGTTGGCCGGAGCGGGCGCGGGCGAGGCGTTCGTCGAGCGCCTCCTTGCCGCCGAGCAGGCACCGGCCGGGCACCCGGACGTCGTCGAGAAAGACGTCGGCGGTGTGCGAGGCGCGCAGGCCGAGCTTGCGCAGCTTGCGGGTCGCGGAAAGGCCGGCGGTACCCGGCGGTACGACGAACGCGGCCTGTCCCCGCGAGCCCAGGTCCGGCTCGACCGAGGCGGTCACCACGTGCACGCCGGCGATCCCGCCGTTCGTGGCGTACGCCTTCTGCCCGCGCAGCACCCACTCGTCGGTGGCTTCGTCGTAGCTGGCCCGGGTGCGCATGGCGGCGACGTCCGAACCGGCCTCCGGCTCGGAGGTGCAGAAGGCGGCGACGGCCGGGGAGTCGACGTCACCGAAGCACTGCGGCACCCATTCGACGAGCTGATCCGGGGTGCCCGCGCCGTAGATGGCGGCGACCGCGAGGGAGGTGCCGAAGATGCTCAACCCGATGCCGGCATCGCCCCAGAACAGCTCCTCGCTGGCGATCGGCAGCGACAACCCGGTCGGGTCGGCCCAGCAGGTGGCGAGAAACTCGAAGCCGTAGAGCCCGACCTTCGCCGCCTCCTTGATGACCGGCCAGGGGGTCTCCTCGCGGGCGTCCCACTCGGCCGCGGCTGGGCGCACGACCTCGCTGGCGAAGCGGTGCACCCAGTCCCGTAGATCCCGCTGTTCCTCGTTCAGGTCGAGCGAGAACTCCACCATGTCAGGCCTTGGGGATGTCGAAGAGGTTCGCGATGTTGGCGGCCAGGCCCAGGTCACCCTTGGCCTTGAGCTTGCCGGTCATGAACATCATGACCGGGTTGGCGCCGCCTGAGACGATCTTCAGGAACTCGACCGGGCCGAGGGTCAGGCTCAGTCGAGGGTCGTGCTGCGGGGTCTCGTTGACGGTGCAGGCGCCGTCGGCGATGACCACCTCGTAGGTGTCGGTGCCGCCGTCGGGGGCGCCGGTGATGTTCCAGTGGATGACTGCGTTCGTGGAGCCGGCACGGTCGGCGCGGAACAACTGCGGCATCCGCCCGAACACCTCGCCGAGGATCTTGCCTCGCAGGTCGCCGGACATCACCTCGGCCAGCTTGCTGTCCGGGGTGTTCTTGACGAGCTGGGCGAACTCCTTCGGGCCGACGTTCGCGAAGTTGGCCGGGTCGAAGTCAGTCATGGAAAGGCACCTCTCGGCTGTTGGCTACTCGTGCGTAACCTTACGCATGGGTAGGTATGCTCGCAAGGTGTCCACCGGCCCTGCCTTCAAACGCCTCCCGCGTGCCGTACGCGAGCAGCAGATGCTCGACTCCGCGGTGCGGGTCTTCTCCCGACGCGGGTACCACGGCGCGAGCATGGACGAGATCGCCGAGGTGGCCGGCATCTCCAAGCCCATGGTGTACGCGTACCTGGGCACCAAGGAGGAACTCTTCGTCGCGTGTCTGCACCGCGAGGGCACCCGGATGATGGAGGCCATCGCCGGTGCCGCCGCTCCGGACCTGCCGGCCGACGAGCGACTCTGGCGCGGGTTGCGGGCCTTCTTCGGCTTCGTCGGCGCGCACCGGGACGGCTGGGCGGTGCTCTACCGGCAGGCCCGCGCCCAGCAGCCGTTCGCCGGTGAGCTGGCCGTGATGCGGGCCCGGCTGGTGGAGGTGGTCGCCGGGATGTTCGACCACGCGCTGCGCGCCGGCGGCCGTGAGGTGGCCGACACCGAGCTGGAGGTGGTCGCGTACGCGTTGGTCGGCGCGAGCGAGTCGCTTGCCGACTGGCTGGCCGACCATCCGGAAGCCGACCCGGAGAAGACCGCCACCCGGATGATGAACGTGGCCTGGCTCGGTGCCGGGCAACTGCTGCACGGCATCACCTGGCACCCGCCTCAGGAGTAGGCGGCAGCCCAGCGCCGGGAACGCGATCGCAGTCACACATCGCCGGTGCAACCTCGGCACCGGGCTCCACAACCGCCGGCAGCGGGCGTGCTCGTCGGTGAGCCCAGCGGGCCGTCTCCACGATCACCGTGACGCTGAGCGCGAGGCCGAGCCCAAGTAGCAGCCCGCGCAGCGGGTCCTGTTCGAACGCGAGCCCGCCCAGATAACCGACAAGCGCCGAATAGATCCCCCAGGTGCCGGCGGCCAGTGCATCGAACATCAGGAACCGCGACCGGGGAAACCGGGTCGCCCCCATGGTCATGGTGACAGCCGTCCGACCACCCGGTACGTATCGCGCCACGGCCAGGATCAGACCACCGCGTAGGGCGATGCCCCGGCTGGCCCAGGCGTACACCGCACGCCGTCGCCCCTGTTCCGGTAGACGGGTGAGCAGGCGTCCGCCGCCGCGTCGGCCGATGGCGTACGAAATGTGGTCACCGATCAGGGCGCCGGCCGCCGCCACCACGATCACCAGCGGCAGCGCCGGCTGTCCGGTCGCCGCGAAGACCCCGGCGGTGATGACCGCGGTTTCGCTGGGCACCACCGGGAAGAACCCGTCAACCACCGCGACCGCGAAGAGCGCCAGGTAAACCCAGGGCGAGGACATCGTCTCGTGGAGCAGGTCGAGCACCAGTTGCATGCTTCCGATGCTGGTCCCCGCGTGGGTTCCGGCCATCGACCGATAGTCATAACCATCCCGCTACCTAAGTTGTGGGTCAGCCCTGACTCCGGCTCCGGGCCAACCCCGAGAAGGGCGGGTCGGCCGCCCGGAAGTGTCCCCCCTCTGGCCGTCGGCGGCGGTCCGACCGGCTCGGACGCCACTAGCCTGCGACGATGGCCATCGTCGAAGTCCGGACACCGCTCCGGCGGTACGCGCTGCCGGTGCTGGCCGTACTGGTATCGGTCGGGGTCTGGATGTCCGCGAACGGCGCGGCCGGAGTGGCGTCACCTCTCCCCCGGGCGGTGGTCCTCGCCGTCGTCGTCGCCTCCGGAACAGCGGTGGCGGTGGCCCGGGCACGCCGCTGGCCGCTGTTCGCCGTGGCTGCCGTCGGTTGGCCGCTGCTTGCCGCCTGGCCGATCCCGGCGGCGGCCTCCCTCCTGGCCGGGCTGTGGCTGCGGGGTCGTCGGCGGATCGTCGCCTACCTGGCCGGTGCGGTGCTGGTGACGGCCATCGGTGTGCTGGTGGGGTGGGCGGTCGGAGGGCACCGGCAGATCACCATGGCCACGCCGGGCAATGTGCTGACGCTCTTCGCCTGGCTGGTGCTGCTGCCACTGGTGATCGGGCTCTGGACGCGGGCTCGGCGGGACACCGTCGGCGCATTGCGCGACCGGGCTGAGCAGTTGGAACGCGAACAGCTGGCCCGCATGGAGCAGGCCCGCGCTGAGGAACGGGCCCGGATCGCCCGGGAGATGCATGACGTGGTCGCCCACCGGGTGTCGCTGATGGTGGTGCATGCGGGCGCGTTGGAGGTGACATCCGCCGACTCGGCGGCGGTGGAGACCGCGTCGCTGATCCGATCGACCGGTCGGCAGGCCCTCGCCGACCTGCGCGAGGTACTCGGCGTGCTGCGTGGAGCGGCCGGACCCGTACCGCCGCCCGGGTTGTCGGAGGTGGATGTCCTGATTCAGGAGTCGCGTACCGCCGGCCTGCGGGTCGACCGGCATGACGAGGGGATCCCCCGACCCCTGCCGGCCACGGTCGGGCGGACGGTGCACCGGGTGGTACGGGAGGCGCTGACGAACGTACGGAAGCACGCCCCCGATGCGGACACCACGGTCAGCCTGCGGTATCTCTCCAGCGGGGTCGAGGTCGGGGTGCGCAACGGGCCGGCGATCGGCGGGTCGGCTCTGCCCGGTGCCGGGTTGGGCCTGATCGGTCTGCGGGAACGTGTGGAACTGCTCGGCGGGCGGCTCACGGCCGAACCGTATGGCGGGGGCTTCCTGGTCCGAGCGCTGCTTCCGACGGAGGAGCCGGAGTGATTCGAGTTCTGGTCGTTGACGACGAGCAGTTGATCCGGTCCGGCCTGCGGTTGATCCTCGAAGCAGCCGGCGACATCACGGTGGTGGGCGAGGCGGCGGACGGTGCTGCGGCCGGCGCCGAGGTGCGGCGGCTCCGACCGGACGTGGTCCTGTTGGATGTCCGTATGCCGGGCATGAACGGCCTCGCCGCCGCGCCGGACATTGTCGCCGCCGGGGCGAGAGTGATCATGCTGACGACGTTCGACCGGGACGCGTACGTACACCACGCCCTGCGTGCCGGTGCGGTCGGCTTCCTGCTCAAGGACACCGCACCGGCCGACCTGACCGCCGCAGTACGCGCCGTGGCCAGCGGTGACGCCATGCTCGCGCCCGCCGTGACCCGGCGCTTGATCGCTTCCTTCGCGGAGCGCGGCCCGGCCCGACGCCACACGGCCCGGCGTCAACTCCAGTGCCTGACCGCACGGGAGTTGGAGATCGCGCGTGCGGTGGGGCGGGGATGCGCGAACGCCCAGATTGCTCGTCAACTACTGATGAGCGAGGCCACGGTCAAAGGGCACGTGAGCCGGGCGATGACGAAGGTCGGCGCCGGGAACCGGGTGCAGTTGGCGATCCTGGTCCACGATGCCGAGCTGCCCTGATCCGGTGCGGAAACGCTCGGCGTCGGAGAGCGGTTCAACGGCGGACAGCGGTTCTGCGTCCGTGAGCGGAGTTCAACGTCGGGCGGCCCGGCGGTGGGCGCGACGCCGCAGGGTGCGTACCAACTGCACAAGCAGGGTCACCGCGACGGACAGGCCGATCCCGGCGAGGATTCCGTAGATCGGTTCACGCTCGAAGGCGAGCCCGCCGAAGATGCCGAGCAGTACGCAGTAGAGCGCCCAGGTGCCGGCGCCGATCAGGTCGTAGAGCAGAAACGGGCGCAGCGGATAGCGCACCGCCCCCATGGTCAGGGTGACCGCCGTCCGTCCGCCGGGCAGGTACCGGGCGGAGGTCAGGATGACGCCGCCGTGCCGGCACACCGCCCGCCGCGCCCACTGCGATCCGGCACGACGTCGGCTGTCCTCCGGCGAACGGTCCAGCCGACGCGAGCCGCCGCCGCGCCCGATGGCGTACGAGACATGGTCGCCGAGCACGGCACCGAGCATCGTCGCCACGATCACCACCACCAGATTCGGCTCGCCGCCGGTGGCGAGGACGGTGACGGTGATGACCGCGGCCTCGGCCGGTACCAGCGGGAAGAACGCGTCAACCGCGGTGAGTCCGAAGAGCAGCAGATAGACCCACGGCGAGGTGAGCGTGTGCCGGAGCAGGTCGAGCGCGGCCTCCATGGATCCATGCTCGCCGCCGGGCGGAGGCATCGGGGCGGGACGGACGGATCACCGCTAATGGGGCCTTCCACCCGTTGCCGCCGTCAACCGGGTGGCCGTACCGCCTTCGGTGTCGAGCTGAACCTTCCGCACCCGCTTGTCCTCCGCCGTCGGACCGTGGGAGGTGAGCACCACCGGCACGCCGAGCGCCTGCTCCACCGCCGCAGGCCAGTCGGCCGGCGGAGGGGAGTCGTACACGGGTCTGGTCCGCAGCAGGCGTGCGGTGAGCGCGGCCTGCCGGTCGAGGTCGCCGGATAGGCCCGGCGCCAGCCCGTCCAGGTTTGTGTAGCGGCGGCAGATCCGCAGGTCGAGACCCTGACCCACGAGATCCAGGTGGGTGAGCGCCAGGCCGTCGACCCCACCGTTGACCGCCAGCGCGTACGCATGGGCGACGGCGTCGAAGTGGCCGAACCGGAAGCGACCCTGCCACGGATTCGTCCCGTTGTGCGGTTCGGTCAGCCCGAGCGTCGGATCCTCGGTCACCAGCGGTCCCGGCCCGTGTCGGGTGGTGACCGTGCGCAGCACACCGATCCGGGTCGCCGAATCGGCCAACCCGGCCTCGGCCAGCAGCGCCTCGGCGTTCGCGGTGGTCGTGGTGCTCCAGGTCGTGTACGGGTGGAAGCCGTGCCACTCGTCCAGCAGCACCCCCTGTGCGCCCTCGAAGACGCACGTCCCGGCCTGAAGCTCCCCGGTGAGCCAGCCCCGGTCGACGATCGTCACCCGTTCGGCAAAGGCCAGGTAGGCGGGCAGACAGTCGGCGACCGGCGGGGCGTCCAGCGGGCCGAGTTCGGCGCTGAGCCGGTCCCGCAGCGCGGTCAGCCGGCGGCGCAGCAGCCCCGGGCTGCGGCAGTCCGCCACCCGGGGCGCCTGGTCGGGGTGGGCGAGACCGTACGCGACGGCCTCGCCCACCCCCAGCCCGCAGGAACCGTGCCGGTCGGCTCCACGGGCCAGCTCCCGGGCCCGGTTCGCGGCCCGGTGGTACGGGGTGGCCAGCAGCGCCTCCCCGTCCACGGTCAGCCGGTCGAACGCGTCGGGCACTCCGACGGCGGCGAGGTGGTCCGCCTCGGCGGCCAGCGCGAGCGGATCCACCACCACGTGCCGGGACAGGTGGGTGCGCACCCCGGGACGGAAGGTGCCGGCCCCGAACTGGGCGAACGTGTGGTGCCGGCCGTCGCGCAGCACGACGTTGTGTGCCGCCTGCGCACCCCCGTTGAACCGCACCACAGTCCTTACCTGCCGGGTCGCGCAGAGCCAGTCCACGACGGTGCCCTTGCCCGCGTCGCCGTACCCGAGGTCGACCACGATCACGTGCTGTCCGCGCGGCCCCCTCGCCGCCGGCCCGCCGGTCACCGTGCCGCCCGGAACCACATCCGCCGCCGGCCGGGTCACAGCCGGATCACTCCGCGTCCCGTGGTGCGGTTGGCCGGCAGCTCCGACACCTCGGCCCGCGATCTCCCGTGGAACCGGGCGAGCGCCTTCGACACGGTGCCGGTGGCCGCCGAGCCGGCGCGGTCCAGGTCCCGCAGACCCTGGTCGAGGTCGATGGCCTGCTCGCCGAGACCGACGGTGAGCGCGATGGTCTCGCAGACCGCACCGAGGTCGTCCAGCTCCAGGGCGTTCTGGCCGAGCAGGCCACGCCAGAAGTCCAGCACCCGCCGGTTGCCCGAGTAGTGGCTGCCGGCGGGGAGCAGGTAGTAGGTGTCCCACCGGCGGCCGACCTCGTCGACGATCTGCCGCAACGGCACGTCCTCGCGCAGGTCGTCGTCGATGAGTCGGGCCACCTCGCCGGACTTCACCTGCGGGTACGCCAGTTCGTCGCCGATCACGAACAGGTAGCCGCGTCGGCCACGCTTCTCCCAACTGTCGGTGACCGTGCGCCGGGCCATGAAGTACAGCGCCAGCTCGTACGACTCCCGCATCTGGCCACCGCCGCCACCCTCCAGCACGATCCGGCCGAGGTCGTCGTCCATCCGGTTGTCGGACTCGAACTGCCCCACCTGCAACGGCACCCGGTCACAGGTGGCGTCGCCGATCGCACCGAACATGATCTGTGGGTCGCGGGCATATCCCTGGCGCAGCAGCAGCCCCAGCAACTGCGGCAGCTTGGCCTGGAGAACACGGGGCACATGCCCCATCGAGCCGGTCACGTCGAACAGGACCGCGACGGGCGTCGACTGCGGGTGTTCCGCGCTGTCCCGGCTCTCCCGTACCGCGCCACGCGGGTCCAGTGCGGGGTGCACCACCCGCGCCCCGCTGTCGCTGTAGGAGAAGGCGCTGGTGCCGGTGGCCCGGCGGTACCGGTCGGCGGCGTCGTACACATCTGTGGACCATGCTCCGCTGCCCATGGCAGCCTCCTTAGGGGTTGAGGGTGAAGGGTCGGAAGGTGCGCGGCCCGTAGAGCCGGTGCAGCACCTCGTCCAGTTCGCGCAGCAGCAGCCAGGCGTCGTCGGGGCGGGCCCGCAGGAACCGCTGCCGGCAGCCCTGGGCGAAGTCCAGCAGCTGGCGTGGGGCCTCGCGGTTCATCAGCCAGGTCATGCAGCGGGTGGCCATGAAGATGTCGGTGCCGGGCCCGCACGGGCCACGGTCGAGCACCTCGGGCGGGTACCAGGTGTCGTGATCGGGCACCATCGCCGGGACGGTGCCGCCCGGCTCGGTGGAGAAGCACCAGTCGACAAGCACCAGGCCGTGGGCGTCGGGGTCGATGAGCACATGCGCCGGCAGCACCGCGCCGTGCACCAGGCCGGCCCGGTGGGCGAGGCCGAGGGCGACCAGGAGCCGTCGCCACATCCACGCCACGTCACGGGCGTCCAGCCCGTCCGGATAGGCCCGCCGCACCTCGACCAGGCTGTGCAGCCCGGGCGCGGTGCCGAGCACGGTGATCCGGCGTTCCGCCCCGGTGCCGGCGTCGCGGTGGGTGAAGCTGTCGACCAGCCGGGGAACGTACGGTAGCCAGCGCGGGTCGCCCCGCTCGGCGAGCGTGCGCAGGGCGCGTTGCTCGCGGGCCATCAGATCGTTGTCGGCCGCGTCGCGGGGCAGCTTGAGCAGCCGGTCCGCGCCGACGTCGTACAGGTCGGCGAGGTCACCTGAGTACGCGGGCCGGCCGCACCGGTAACCGCGCAACTCGGTCACCCGCCGGGCCCGCCAACGGGTGGTGACCCGGAGGAAGGCGTCGATGGCGGCGGCCCGGATCCCCGGGCCGACCCAACCGAGCCGGTCCGGGTGCAGGGCACCGACGAGTTCCCGGTAGCGCCGCTCCGGCGCGTCGCCGCCGAACAACTCGTCGTCGTCGCGGGCGGCGGTGACCAGGCGGATCGCCTCGTCGGTCGTCATCGCACCGTCTCCTCGCGCGCCGGGCGCAGCAGCGCCGGGTGCAGCAGTCGCGCGTCCCCGGCCCGGTAGAGCCGGGCGCGTGGGCCACCCCGGGCGCCGCCGCGTTCGGTGCTGGCGCCGGTGCCCTCCACGAACCCCGGCACCGAGAGCACCTTGCGGTGGAAGTTGCCGGCGTGCAGCTGGTGGCCCCAGACCGTCTCGTAGACGGCCCGCAACTCCCCGATGGTGAATTCGGGTGCGAGGAATCGAGTGGCCAGCGGGGTGTACTCCAGCTTTGAGCGGGCCCGTTCCAGCCCGTCGGAGACGATCCGGTCGTGGTCGAAGGCGAGCTGACGGTTGGTCAGCTCGGTGACCGGCACCCAGGCCGCCTCGTCGGCGTCGGTGCCGGCCGTCGCGTCCGGCAGGTCGGGAGCGAAGGCGAGATGGGCGATCGAGACGATCCGCATCCGGGGGTCCCGGTCGGGTGCCCCGTAGGAGGCGAGCTGCTCGACATGAACCCGCCGGAGCGGCTCGCCGTCGAGGCCGGTCTCCTCGGCCAGCTCCCGCCGGGCGGCGGTGGCCAGGTCCTCGTCCGGCCGGACGAATCCACCGGGAAGTGCCCAGAGACCGGTGTACGGCTGTGCGCCGCGGCGGATCAGCAGCAGGTGCAGTGCGCCGTCACGAATGGTCAGGGCGACGATGTCGACGGTCACCGCGACCGCCGGGTAGGCGCTCGGGTCGTAGGTGGCGAGGAAATCCTGCTCGTTCACGCTCGATCACTCTCACTTAGAGAACATCTCTATCTGAGAAGAACCTAGCGGAAAGAGGGGGGCCGGGCAAGTACCCGGCCCCGCTCAGCGGATGGTGCCCACCAGATGCGGGCGGCCACGCCTGTCGTGCAGGCTGAAATCCCAGCCCGCGCCGAGCGCCGTGGCGTTGAACGCCACAGTGCCGGGCAACGGCACCGGCAGCTTGAACGCCACGTCCACCGTGTACGCCTCGGGCAGCCGGCTCTCCAGCGCCGCGAGACACCGCGCCTTGCTCCACATGCCGTGGGCGATGGGCTGGGGGAAGCCGAGCAGCCGCGCCCCCAACCGCGAGGTGTGGATCGGGTTGTGGTCGCCGGAGACCCGCGCGTAGTCCGTCCCGACCCGGGGGGTGACAGGCCAGCGGGCGGTGGCGGCCGGCGGGGCGGGCCGCTCACCGTGGTCGCGCCGCTCACCGCCACCCGGGGTGCGCTGCCGGCCGAGGTACGTCGAGACGCCACGCCACACCTCCTCGCCGTCCACCGACCCGACGAGTACGACGTCCACCTGCCGCCCCCGATCGTGCGGGCGCAGGTTCTCCGCCCAGGTGGCGAAGTCCAGCCGGTCGCTGACGGTGACCGGTCGACGCACGGTGATCCGGTTGCCGACGTGCACCACCCCGGTCAGCGGGATCGGAAACTCCGGCGCGGTGATCAGGCGCAGCGCCAGCGGGAAGCCCATGACGTGCGGAAAGGTCGCGGGCAGCCGGTCGGCCAGGCGGAACCCGCAGACCCGGTCGTAGTCGGCCAACCGCTCCGGATCGACAGTCACCCCGCCGACGGCCAACTCGACAGCCGGTATCCCGGCACCACGGCGGCCACCCAGTCCCGGTACCGGGTTCAGCAGCGCCCGCCGGTACAGCGGACCGGCCGTAGGCAGCCGGGTCAGCTCCACCCGGGCCCGGGCCCGGGCCGCAGGATCCCCCGGTCCGGTGCCTGTCGCTGCCGTCGGTGGGGCGCCGGCCGGATCGCCGCCCCCGGCGCCGGCACCGCGCGTACCGGCGGGGCTCGGTGCAGCCGGGGCCACCGTCGGCGGGTCGGAGTCACCGCCGGTGGGGGCGAGTCCGGACAGGTCGCGGGTCGCCTCCGGATCCCCACCGTCGGCCGGACGGGCGAGCGCTGCGGCCCGGATCTCCGGAGTCAGGACCTCCGTCGGACCGTCGATCAGCTCGCCGACCGACAGGTCGTCAGCCGGTTCGTCGCCGCGTCTGCGCCTGGCCATCACGCCCCCAGCAGGCTCTGGCCGCAGACCCGGACCACGTTGCCGCTCACCGCACCGGACGCCGGCCAGGCCAGCCAGCCGATGGTCTCCGCGACATCCACCGGCAGCCCGCCCTGCGAGAGGCTGTTCATCCGGCGACCGGCTTCCCGCAGCACCATCGGGATGCGGGCGGTCAGCCGGGTCTCGATGAACCCGGGTGCCACCGCGTTCACGCTGATCTGCCGTTCCCGCAGCGCCGGGGCGAGCGAGTCGACGAGTCCGATGACCCCGGCCTTGCTCGTGGCGTAGTTGGTCTGGCCGCGGTTGCCGGCGATCCCGGCGATCGAGGAGACACCGACGATCCGGCCGCCGGACGGGATCAACCCGCGTTCCAGCAGCAGGTCGTTGATCCGCTCCTGGCTGGACAGGTTGACGTCGAGGACCTGGTCCCACCGGTCGGCATCCATCCGGCCGAGGGTCTTGTCCCGGGTGATGCCGGCGTTGTGCACCACCACGTCGACCCGACCGTGTCGGCTGGCCAGGTGCTCGGCGAGCCGGGCGGGCGCGTCGGCGGCGGTCAGGTCGAGCTGCACGGCGCTGCCGCCGATCTCGTTGGCTACCACTGCCAGCTCGTCGCCGGCGGCCGGGATGTCGAGTGCCACCACCGTCGCGCCGTCGCGGGCCAGCACCCGGGCCAGGGCCGCGCCGATGCCCCGGGCCGCACCGGTGACCAGCACCACCTGCCCGTCGAGCGGACGGTCCCAGTCGGCCGGTGCGGTCGCCTGGCCGGCACCCACCCGGATGACCTGCCCGGAGACGTACGCGGAACGGCCCGACAGCAGGAACCGCAGGGTCGCCTCCAGGCTGGTCCAGGTACCGGCGTCGGCCTCCCGCGTGACGTACACCAGTTGCGCGGTGATGCCCCGGCCGAACTCCTTGCCGATGCTGCGGGTCAGCCCCTCCAGCGCCCGCTGGGCGGTCGCCTCGCGGGGCGTGCCGCACTCGGCCGGCGGCGTGCCCAGCACGATCACCCGGCCGCTGGGCTGCACGGCCCGGGCCTGCGGGTGAAAGAAGTCATAGAGCTGGCGCAGCTGGGACGAGTCGGTGATGCCGGTAGCGTCGAAGACGAGAGCGGCGCTCTCCGGCGTACGACCGGTTGCCGGATCGGGCACGGCGGTGGCCGGATCCCGCAGGGCGAGCCCGGCGGCGGCCAGGGCCTTGCTGACCGGCTCGGTGAGCCGCCCGCCGGCAGCGGCGCCGAGCAGGACCAGCCCGGGCAGGATCGGCTCGCCGGGGTCGTGCCGGCGCAGACGCGGCGGATCAGGCAGCCCGAGACGCTTGACCAGCGCCCGCCCGGCGCCCGACTGGACGAAGCTCGCATACCTGTCGGTCATAGGCGTAGCCTACTGGCGAGTAAGAGAGACCGGCAGTAGGGCGGTGGCGGCACGGCCGGCCAGTCCTGTCGACGGCCGCGCCAAGGTGCGGGCAACACTTTCGAGGAGACGGATCGTGCAGAACGTTCGACGGGTCGCGGTCATCGGCGGCAACCGGATCCCCTTCGCCCGCTCCAACTCGCGCTACGCCAGCGCCTCCAACGCCGACATGCTCGGCGCCGCGCTGGACGGGCTGATCGCCCGGTTCGGCCTGGCTGGGCAGCGGATCGGCGAGGTCGTCGCCGGGGCGGTGCTCAAGCACTCGAAGGACTTCAACCTCACCCGCGAGGTGGTGCTCGGCTCGAAGCTCGACCCACGCACCCCGGCGTACGACATCCAGCAGGCCTGCGGCACCGGCCTGGAAGCGGTGATCCTGGTCGCCAACAAGATCGCCCTCGGCCAGCTCGACGTCGGCATCGCCGGTGGTGTCGACACCACCTCCGACGCGCCACTCGCGGTCAACGAGGACATGCGTCGTACGCTGCTCAAGCTCAACTCCGCCCGCACCCTCGGCGAGCGGCTCCGGATCGCCGCCAAGCTGCGCCCGGCCCAGCCGTTCAAGCCGGAGATCCCCCGCAACGCCGAGCCGCGCACCGGCCTGTCCATGGGTGAGCACGCCGCCCAGACCGCGCTGCGCTGGAACGTCGACCGGCAGGCGCAGGACGAACTGGCACTGCGTTCGCACCAGCGGCTCGCCGCCGCGTACGACACGGGCTTCTTCGACGACCTGATGACCCCCTACCTGGGGCTGACCCGCGATCAGAACCTTCGGCCCGACACCACCCTGGAGAAGCTGGGCACGCTGCGTCCGGTCTTCGGCGCCAAGGGGCCGGACGCCGAACGGGCCACCATGACCGCCGGTAACTCGTCGCCGTTGACCGACGGGGCCTCCACGGTGCTGCTGGCCAGCGAGGAGTGGGCGCGCGAGCACAACCTGCCGGTGCTGGCCTGGTTCTCCTGGTCGGAGACGGGCGCTGTGGACTTCGTGCACGGCGAGGAGGGGCTGCTGATGGCACCCGCGTACGCGGTGCCCCGGCTGCTGGCCCGGGCCGGGCTCACCCTCCAGGACTTCGACTACTACGAGATCCACGAGGCGTTCGCCTCCCAGGTGCTGGCGACCCTGGCGGCCTGGGAATCGCCGGAGTTCTGCAAGGACCGCCTCGGCCTGGACGCCCCCCTCGGCGCGATCGACACCGACAAGCTCAACGTGAACGGTTCCTCGCTGGCCGCCGGTCACCCGTTCGCCGCCACCGGCGGCCGGATCGTCGCCACCCTGGCCAAACTGCTCGCCTCCAAGGGCACCGGACGCGGCCTCATCTCCATCTGCGCCGCCGGCGGCCAAGGCGTCACCGCCATCCTCGAACGCTGATCCGATCGACGTCGGCTACTACTTGAGGGTGCCTGCAGGGGCCAACCACCGCATCGGCTGGCCTGTCACGTTCGCGATCTGGTCGTAGTCGCGGTCGTAGTGCAGCAGGGACAGGCCGTGATATTCGGCGGTCGCAGCGATCAGCAGGTCGACTGTTCCAGCTGAGCGATGGGTGCCCCGGTCGGTCAACTCGCTCTGGATCTCGGCCGCTCGTTCGTAGCCCCGTTCCGACACTGGCACCCAGCTGAACACGGTACGGACTAACTCCACCAGCCGGGCGCGGTCGCTGGCCGAGCGGGCCGAGTAGAGGAACTCCAACTCGACAAGTGGACAGACGGCGAGCAGGCCGGCGACGAGGGGCTGCTCCCAGCGAGCACGTACTGCCGGATCCCGCAGTAGCCGGACGAGCGCACTGGTGTCGACGAGATACTCCGCGTAGCTCATGGGCGGTAGGTCGTCTTCTCCAAGAGTTCGTCAAAATCGCCCGCCTCGGCCCGGTCGCTCAGTTCGGCGAGCGCCCGGGCGCGGCGCATTCGTGCCGCCGCCTCACGCAGGGCGACGTTGACAGTGTCCTTCTTGGTTCTGGTGCCAAACGCAGCGGCCGCGTCGGCCAGTGCCTCGTCGTCGACGTCCACCAGGATCTTGGTCATCGAGCACCCCCCTATATATGACTTGCGAAAGTAGTATATCCGGCCGGACCCGCGCGGGTAGCTGCGCCGCGATACCGCGAGAATGGTGGGGTGACGATGATTCCGAACGTGCTCGCCAATCGGTACGCCTCGCCCGAGCTGGTCAACCTCTGGTCGCCGGAGGAGAAGGTCCGGCTGGAACGGCGGCTCTGGCTGGCCGTGCTGCGGGCGCAGCGGGATCTGGGTGTCCCGGTGCCGGACGGGGTGGTCGAGGCGTACGAGCGGGTGCTGGACGACGTCGACCTGGCGTCGATCGCGGAGCGGGAGCGGGTGACCCGGCACGACGTGAAGGCCCGCATCGAGGAGTTCAGCGCGCTCGCCGGGCACGAGCACGTGCACAAGGGGATGACCTCCCGGGACCTCACCGAGAACGTCGAGCAGCTCCAGGTGCGCCGCTCGCTGGAGCTGATCCGGGACCGGGTGGTGGCGACGCTGGCCCGGCTCGCCTGGCACGCCCACGAGTACGCCGACGTGGTGATGGCCGGCCGGTCGCACAACGTGGCGGCGCAGGCCACCACGCTGGGCAAGCGCTTCGCGTCGGCCGCCGAGGAGCTGTTGATCGCGTACGAGCGGCTGGAGGACCTGATCGCCAGGTACCCGCTGCGGGGGATCAAGGGGCCGGTCGGCACCGCCGCCGACCAGCTCGACCTGTTCGACGGTGACGCGGACAAGGTGGCCGAGTTGGAGCGCCGGGTCGCCGAGCACCTCGGTTTCAACCGGGTGCTGGACAGCGTGGGGCAGGTGTACCCCCGGTCGCTCGACTTCGACGTGCTCTCCGCGCTGGCGCAGGTGGCCGCGGCACCGTCGTCGCTGGCCACCACGATCCGGCTGATGGTCGGTCAGGAGTTGGCCACCGAGGGCTTCAAGCCGGGCCAGGTCGGCTCCAGCGCGATGCCGCACAAGATGAACACCCGATCGTCGGAGCGGGTGAACGGCTTCGCGGTGATCATCCGGGGCTACCTGTCGATGGTCGGCGAGCTGGCCGGCGACCAGTGGAACGAGGGGGACGTCTCCTGCTCGGTGGTGCGCCGGGTGGCCCTGCCGGACGCCTTCTTCGCCGCCGACGGACTGTTTCAGACGTTCCTCACCGTGCTTGACGAGTTCGGCGCGTACCCGGCGGTGATCAACCGGGAACTGGAGCGGTTCCTGCCGTTCCTGGCCACCACCAAGATCCTGGTGGCGGCCGTGCGCCGGGGCGTCGGCCGGGAAGCCGCCCACGAGGCGATCAAGGAACACGCCGTCGCGGTCGCCCTGGCCATGCGCGAGAAGGCCACCCCCGACAACGACCTCTTCGACCGCCTGGCCGCCGACACCCGCCTCACCCTGACCCGTCCCGAGATCGACGCCCTGGTAGCCGACCGCGCCGCCTTCGTAGGCGCCGCCCCCGCCCAGATCCAGTCAGTAACCGCCAGAATCACCAAAATCGTCCAATCCCACCCCCAAGCCGCCACCTACTCCCCACCCCCCATCCTCTAACCCCCCACCCACCCCGGTATCCCTCGTTGATCATGAAGTTGTTGTCGCGCCGCGCCGGGCGGGAAGGCAATAACTTCATGATCAACGAGGTGGGGTGGGGTGGGGTTAGTCGCGGGTGGGGGTTTCGGCGGCGGTGCGGAGGGTGGGGGCGCTCGCCGGTTCGGCGATAGCGCCGGGTTCCTCGGCGAAGGCTGGTTCCTGGGCCGTCTCGGCGGCCACCAGGGGCTGGTCGGGGGGCATGACGTCGGGGACCTTGGGCACCACGATCACAGCGGTGCCGTAGGCGCAGATCTCCATCCACATCTCGCCACAGTCGCGGCTGTCGAACCGCATCCCGACCACCGCGTTCGCCCCCAGCCGCCGGGCCTCCTCGCCGAGGCGAGCGACCGAGTCGGTACGCCAACGGGTGAGGTTGTCCGGCGCCATCGGGTCGTATGCGCCACCACGGAGGTTCTTCACCCCCTCGCGGTACGGGTTGCGGGTCCTGGCCATGGATGAGACCACCTCGCCGAGGATCTGGCGGATCTCGTAGCCGGGGAGTAGATCCGTCGTCACAACCAGCACGTTTCCGATGCTGGCAGGTGCGGGTGCGGTACATCGTGAGCCTTGTTCACCTGCTCGGATGCTGAAAAACCGCGCGGCGCGGACGGCGGGCGCAGGGCCCACCATCCGCGCCGCCACGGGCGCTAACCGTCAGACGCCGGAAACGGAGCGGATCCACGCACGGTTGTACGCGACGCTGCCGTAGTTCTGGATGCTCTGGCCGTCGGCGGTGGAGGCCACGCCGACCTGCTGACCGTTGTAGAACTGCGGTCCGCCCGAGTCGCCGCGCCAGGCGTTGCCGTTGATCCGGGTGCTGCGGATCGCCTGCCCGCCGTACGCGTCACTGACGTTCGTGCTGGTGACCCGGACGCTCGCGGTCTTGAGCTGGCTCGACGCCGAGCAGCCGCTGTAGCAGGTCATGCCCCAGCCGTAGATCGAGTTTGTCGAGTTGACCGGCGGGTTGCTGGAGGCCAGCGTGACGTAGCTGGTGCTCACCGAGCTGGACAGGCGCATCAGGGCCACGTCGTACTGGCCGTAGGTGGCGCTTACCGTGCGGGTGACGCCGCCGGAGGAGCGGTAGACGCTGCCGACCCGGACCGACATCGAGCCGCCAAGGCAGTGCCGCGCGGTGAGCACCCACTGCGGGGCGATGATCGTGCCGGAGCAGGTGAACGAGCCGTTGCTGAAGACCGCGGCGGCCCACGGCGCCGAGGAGACGGTGCCGCCACCGATGATGTACGGGGCGACGGGTGAGGCGACGGCGCCGGAACTGGCGCCGAGCACGCCGGCCATGGCTGTGGCGAAGACCGCGATCAGGGATCGGATGCGCATCGGTGGGGCTCCTTCGGGGTTTCACAGGGCCCGGGTTCGCCGGGCCGGCGTGGGTGGCGGACGGGGGTGATCCGCCACCGGAGACGTCGGTAAATCGACGTCTGACGATGTACCGTAGGGCCCGGTGAGGTGTTTCACAAGAGGTTCATTGAAACAAGGCGATGTAACAGTTGAGTTTCCCGCCGTTGGGTGCCACGGGACAGGTGGCGGCCGTCGGCGGCCCTGCCGTCGGGGGTGATCGGCCGGCGGCCGGCTGGCCGG
Source organism: Verrucosispora sp. CNZ293 (assembly GCF_002754655.1). Lineage (NCBI taxonomy): Bacteria > Bacillati > Actinomycetota > Actinomycetes > Micromonosporales > Micromonosporaceae > Micromonospora > Verrucosispora sp. CNZ293. The sequence continues at coordinate 4,574,350 of NZ_PEFR01000001.1, read as the reverse complement.
GCAGCCGGCAACGAAGCCGTATCGCTATCGCAACGAACCCGTATCGGTCCCGATCGGTAGGTGTGGGTAGGGTCGAGGGGCACCCTGACGGCGTCCGGCCGGTGCGGCTGGTGCGGCATCTGCCAGGTAGGCTGGCTGCGCTCGCCCGTTGTGGGTCGGCACCCAACTGCGTACACAGTCAGGAGTGCCCAGTGCCTCGCGTCGTCGTCGACGTCATGCTCAAGCCCGAGATCCTCGATCCTCAGGGCCAGGCCGTCGCAAACGCGCTGCCCCGGCTCGGCGTCAACGACGTCGCCTCGGTACGGATCGGCAGGCGGATCGAGATCGACTTTACCGGTGAACCGGACCTGGACCGGGCCCGGGAGATCGCCGACAAGCTGCTCGCCAACCCGGTCATCGAGGACTTCACGGTCCGTCTGGTCGAGGCCGACGAAACCGCGGAAGCCCGGTCGTGACCGCCCGGGTCGGTGTGGTGACGTTCCCCGGCTCGCTCGACGACGGGGACGCGGCCCGGGCCGTGCGGATCGCCGGCGCCGAACCGGTCCGTCTCTGGCACGGTGAGGCGGAGCTGCACGGGGTGGACGCGGTAGTCCTGCCCGGCGGCTTCTCCTACGGTGACTACCTGCGCTGCGGTGCCATCGCCCGGTTCGCGCCGGTGATGGAGAAGATCGTCGACGCCGCCGGTGGCGGCCTGCCCGTGCTGGGCATCTGCAACGGCTTCCAGATCCTCTGCGAGGCTCACCTGCTGCCCGGGGCGCTCACCCGCAACCAGCACCTGCACTTCCGTAACCGCGACCAGATCCTGCGCATCGAGTCGACCGGTACCGCCTGGACGAACACGTTCCAGCCGGGCCAGGAGGTGCTGATCCCGGTCAAGAACGGTGAGGGCTGCTACGTCGCCGACCCGGCGACGCTTGACGCGCTCGAGGCCGAGGGTCGGGTAGTCGCCCGCTATGTCGGCGGCAACCCCAACGGTTCGCAGCGGGACATCGCCGCGATCACCAACCAGGCCGGCAACGTGGTCGGCATCATGCCGCATCCCGAGCACGCGGTGGAGGCGCTCACCGGCCCCTCCCTCGACGGCCTCGGCTTCTTCACCTCGGTGCTGAAGCACCTGGTGGGGGCGCCGGCGTGACCGTCCGCGGCGGGATCATCGGTCGGCTCACCCGCCCCTCGGGCGGCGAGCGCAACAAGGAGACGTCATGACCACGCATCCGGACCCGGTACGGGAGAACCCGGAGGCGGTCCCGGCGCAGCCGCAACCGGCCGCCGCGCCGTCGGCCGCTCCGGCCCGGCACGCCGCCGTCTCGGAGGCCACCGACTGGGCCGACGGGACGGACACCGTGCCGCGCGCCGCGAGCACTCCCGAGGAACTCCAGCCGTACGCCGAGCTGGGGCTGCGGGACGACGAGTACGACCGCATCCGGCACATCCTGGGCCGCCGGCCGACCCAGTCCGAGCTGGCGATGTACTCGATCATGTGGAGCGAGCACTGCTCCTACAAGTCCAGCAAGGTGCACCTGCGCCAGTTCAGCGAGAAGGCCCCGCCGAGCGACCGGATGCTGGCCGGCATCGGTGAGAACGCCGGCGTGGTGCGGATCTCCGACGAGTTGGCGGTGACCTTCAAGGTCGAGTCGCACAACCACCCGAGCTTCGTCGAGCCGTACCAGGGCGCGGCGACGGGTGTCGGCGGCATCGTCCGCGACATCCTGGCCATGGGCGCCCGACCGGTGGCGGTGATGGACCCGCTGCGTTTCGGTGCCGCAGACCACCCCGACACCGCCCGGGTGCTGCCCGGCGTGGTCGCCGGTGTCGGCGGCTACGGCAACTGCCTCGGCCTGCCCAACATCGGTGGCGAGGTGGTCTTCGACCCCTGCTACCAGGGCAACCCGCTGGTGAACGCGCTCTGCCTGGGCGTGCTGCCGGTCGACCGGCTGCAGAGGAAGGAAGCCACCGGCCCCGGCAACGTGGTGGTGCTGATGGGCGCCAAGACCGGCCGGGACGGTATCGGTGGCGTGTCGGTGCTCGCCAGCGCCACGTTCACCGAGGGCAGTGAGCAGCGCCGCCCGTCCGTGCAGGTCGGCGACCCCTTCATGGAGAAGCTGCTGATCGAAGCGTGCCTGGAGCTGTACGACGCCGAGCTGGTCGTCGGCATCCAGGACCTCGGCGGAGCCGGGCTGACCTGCGCCCTGACCGAGACGGCGGCCTCCGCCGGCACCGGCATGCGGGTGTGGCTGGAGCGGGTGCCGCTGCGCGAGCCCTCGATGGAGCCGCACGAGATCCTGGCCAGCGAGTCCCAGGAGCGGATGCTGCTCGTCGTCGCGCCGGAGAAGCTGGAGGCAGTGCTCAAGACCGCCGAGAAGTGGGGCGTCTGGGCCACCGCGATCGGCGAGGTCACCGCGCCCGAGCCGGACGGTTCACCGGGTCGGCTGCTGATCACCTGGCGGGACCACCTGGTGGTGGACGTACCGCCGGGATCGCTCGTGGACGACGGGCCGGTCTACGCCCGTCCGATGCGGGAGCCGGCGGACCTGATCCTGCTCCAGGCCGACCGGGCGGAGACGCTGCCCCGGCCGAGCGACGCGGACACGCTGCGCGAAACCGTGCTGCGGATGATCGCCTCACCCAACCTCTGCGACAAGACCTGGGTGACCGAGCAGTACGACCGCTACGTGCTGGGCAACACGGTGCTCGCCCAGCCGGAGGACTCGGGCGTGATCCGCATCGACGAGCGCACCGGGCTGGGCGTGGCGCTGTCCGTGGACGGCAACGGCCGGTACGCCCGGCTCGACCCGTACCAGGGCGCCAAGCTGGCGCTGGCCGAGGCGTACCGGAACGTGTCGGTGACCGGTGCGACACCCATCGCGGTCACCGACTGCCTGAACTTCGGCTCGCCGGAGGACCCGGGCGTGATGTGGCAGTTCGCCGAAGCGGTACGCGGCCTGGCCGACGGCTGCGCTGAGCTGGGCATCCCGGTGACCGGCGGCAACGTCAGCTTCTACAACCAGACCGGCGCGGCGGCCATCCACCCGACGCCTGTCGTCGGCGTGCTCGGTGTGCTGGAGAACGTGGCCGACCGGGTGGCGTCCGGCTTCGTTCCGCGTGCCGGCGCCGATCACGATCAGCTATTCCTGCTCGGTGAGACGCACGTGGAACTCTCCGGCTCGGAGTGGGCCTGGGTGACCCACCAGCACCTCGGTGGCGTACCCCCGCACGTCGACCTGGCCCGCGAGAAGCAACTCGCCGGCCTGCTGGCCGACGCGGCCCGGGTCGGGCACCTCAGCTCCGCGCACGACCTCTCCGACGGCGGTCTCGCGCAGAGCCTTGTGGAGTCCTGCCTGCGGCACGGCGTGGGGGCCCGGATCGCGGTGCCGGAGCGCTTCGAGGGCAACTCGATGCCGTTCGTCTTCCTGTTCAGCGAGTCCGCCGGCCGGGTGCTCGTCTCGGTGCCGCGCGGGCACGAGAAGGCGTTCACCGCGCTCTGCGGCGAGCACGGCGTGCCGTGGGAGCTGATCGGCGTCACCGACCCGACGGCCGGCGCACTTGAGGTGCACGGCCAGTTCCGGATCGGCCTGGACGAGCTGCGCGAGGCGTACACCGGCACCCTGCCGGCCCTGTTCGGCGGCGTGCAGCCGTTCGAGGTGACCGCCCCGGCAGTCGCCGAGGTCGTCATCGACGGGCCGGCCGACGTCGACTCGCCGTCAAACGTCGGATCGCCGGCGGCAGCCGCCGGGCCGAGCACCGACCCGGAGCCGGCCGCGCCGGAGCCGGTCGCTGCCCGCCCGCAGGCCGAGCAGCCGGCACCTTCCGGCGCGGATCAGTCCGGCCCCGAGCCGGTCGAAGCCGCGTCCGCGCCGGCTACGGCCGCGCCGGCTACGGCCGATTCGACCGGCGAGCCGGCCGACCGACCGGCTGAGCGGGCCACCCCACCGGTGCGTACCGGTCGGGTCGCGGCGGCCCAGCCGTCGGCCGAGGCGGTCGACCCGGCGGTCAGCCAGGAAGAATCCGGGGCGGACGCTCCGCAGCACGGTGACACCGAGCAGCCCCCCGCGCCCGACGAGCGCTGAGGCGCTGGCCGCGGCCGTGTTCGCCCAACCCGGGTCGGGGGTCCGGTTCGACTGGGGTCTGGCGGGCGCGGCCGAACTTGGCCGCGTCTGCGCGGCACTTGTGGTGGTGGACGTCCTGTCGTTCACCACCACCGTCGAGGTGGCGGTGGGGCGGGGGATGCGTGTGCATCCGTTCCCCTGGGGTGAACAGGCCGCCGCCTATGCACGCCGGGTCGGCGCGGTGGCCGCGACCGGCCGCCGGCAGGTCAGCCGCGAACATCCGTGGTCGCTGTCGCCGGCCGCACTGAGCCGGGCGCCTGTGGTGCCCGATCTGGTGCTGCCGTCGCCGAACGGGTCGGCCATCAGCGCCGCCGCCAGCGCCACCGGGCTACCGGTGGTCGCGGCCAACCTGCGCAACGCCCGCGCCGTCGGGCGCTGGCTGACCAGTCAGGGGTACGGCTCGACCGCCGCCGCGATCGGCGTGGTGGCCGCCGGTGAACGGTGGCCGGACGGGTCGTTGCGCCCCTCGGTGGAGGACCAGCTTGGCGCAGCAAGCGTGCTCGACGCCCTGTCGGGCGCGCCGGGCGGGCTCTCCGTGGAGGCGGCCATGGCGCTGGCCGCGCTGGCCAGCACCCCGGACGTGCCGGCGGCGATCCGCGGCTGCGTCTCCGGCCGTGAGCTGATCGAGGGCGGCTTCGCCGAGGACGTCGAGATCGCCGTCCGCCTCGGCACCTCCCACGTGGTCCCACTGCTGCGTCAGGGCGTCTTCTCCGCAGCCTGACCGCTGGCGGTCGGTTGGCGACCCGGTGCCGACAAAAACGTCATGTCACTCAGACATGACTACGTCTGAGTGACATGACGCCGTGCGTGAATCGTTGTCCCCGGAGTCGGCACATCACCACGTGTCGGTGCCGAATCGCAGGATGTCCAACCTGGACTGGCTAGTCGTCCAGCCAGTCCAGGCGACGGCCGCTGCGGTCCTGGGGCGCTGCGTCGGGCCGGCCACGGCCGGCCTGTGCCGGATCGCCGTATCCGCCGCCCTGACCGTAGCCACCCTGGTCATAGCCGCCGCCGCGCTGGCGTGGCGGCTCCTGGCCGTACCCGCCACCGGCCGGGGGCTCCTGGCCATATCCGCCGCCGGCCTGGCCGTTTCCGTAGCCGCTCTGGTCGTATCCGCCGTGTGGGGGTGCGTCCTGGCCGTATCCGCCGCCGGCCTGGCCAGCGCCGTAGCCGCCCTGGTCGTAGCCGCTGTCGTAGCTGGTGTTGTCGTAGCCGCCGCGCTGGTGCCCGGCGTCCTGGCCGTAACCCCCGGCCGGCTGGTCGTACCCGCCGTTGGGTGCCGCGCCGTAGCCGCCACCCGGCTGTCCCGCAACGTAGCCGCGGCCCGGGTCGCCCTGGCCGTAGCCGCCGCCCGGCTCACCCTCGCCGTAGCCGCGAGTCGCGTCGCTCTGGCCGTAGCCACCCGGCTCACCCTGGCCGTAGCCCCGGGTCGGGTCGCTCTGGCCATAGCCACCGGCGGGCTCGTTGCGGCCGTAGTCGCCGCCGGCCTCGCCACGCCCGTAACCGCCGGTTTCGCCCCGCCCGTAGGCACCAGGCTCGGGCTGGCCGTAGCCCTGGCCAGCCTCCGGCTGGTACATGCCGGTGGCGTACGGGTCGGCGGGGGCCGGGTAGGCCGTCTCCTCGCCCTTGTAGCGGCCGGTCGGCTCGTCGTACCGCTCGCCGTAGCCGGCACCGCCGCCCGCCGGAGGGTAGTCCGGGCCGGCGTTGCCGGCACCGTAGTCGCGGCTGCCGTAGCCACTACCGGAGGACGGGGTGGGGTTGCCGTAGCCAACGCCGGAGGACGGGGTGGGGTTGCCGTAGCCACCGCCCGACGAGGGGGCGTTGCCGTAACCGGGCGCGCCGTAACCGCCCGGCTCGTCACCGTAACCGCCGCCGGCGGACCAGCCGCCCGGACCGCTCGCCGCGCCGTAGGGCTGCGGCGGTGCGCCGTACGGGTCCGGCGGGACGTCGTCCACGACCGGCTGGTGCATCATCGTCGGCGCGTTTGCCAGTCCGGGGCCGCCGACAACTGTCGGGTCCGGCGCGGCGCCCACCCGGTTCACCACCCTGGTCTGGTCGTCCGCACCGGCGAAGGAGCCGCGGGCCGCCGGGACCGCGCCGGCCGGAGCACCGGCGGGCACGTCACCGTCCGGCTCGCCGTCCTCGTTCTCCTTGCGCTTCATCCAGAGCAGCACGATCGTGCCGACACCGACGGCCACGAAAAGACCGCCCAGCAGAATGAGCAGCCAGTTGCCGAAGCCGCCGGAGTCCTCGTTGGAGGCCGGAGCCTGCGCTGCGGCGCTCTCGGCGGGGGTCTCCTCCTCGCCGAGTTCCTCCTCGAACGGATCCTCGGTCGGCACCGCCGACTCGCTTGCCGACGGGCTGGCGCTCGGGCTCTCCGAGGCCGCGATCGGGAGGGTGATCCGCCGTCCGGTGATGCTCTGCCCGGCGTTCGCGGTGAAGCTCGCCACGGCGTTCTTGCCGTCGGCGCTCGCGCCGACGTCGATCCGCCCGGGCGCGATCGGGTTGTCGCTGCTACCGGTGAACCGGAAGTTGCCGTCGCCGTTGGTGGTGGTGTCCCGCTGCTTGCCGGCGCTGTCCTTGAGCAGGACGTACGCGCCCGCCACGGCCTCGCCACCCTGGTCGACGACCTTGCCGGAGACCGACCGCACAGTCTGCGGCGCCTGCGTCGTCGGCGGCGGCGAGGGCGCCTGCTCACCACGGACGGTGAGCTGGAGGTTGGCGGTCGCGGGTTCGGAGCTGTCCGGCTGTACCTGAACGGTGACGCCGGTCGAGCCGTTCCGCGCGTTGTCGTTCGCCCGCAGCGTCAGCAGCTGCGTCCTCGGCGCTGGGCCGTTGAACTGGATGCTCCCACAGCCCCTGGCGCAGCTCACTCCAGAGGGGAGGCCGGTCAGACTGATCTCGGCGCTGGTGTCATCCTCACCCGGGGTCACCTGCACGGTCACCGTGGCGTCGCTGCCCGCGTTGACGGTCACCGAACCGGGCACGACGTTGACGGAGGCGGCGAAGGCGGGTGTGGCTGGGACGGCGAGCAGGGCACCGATCATCAGCGCCACAACCACACCGGCCCGCTTGTGCCAGGCTCGTCGGTGTGTTGACACGTCCACCGCCTTCCGGACTGACCTCCCCTGACCGGCGGGTGCCGGGCCGGGGAACATCACGGTACGAATACGCCGTCGGCAACTATGCCTTGTCTGGCCGGATCGGCGCGACCCAGGGCCAGCGTGACGGCCGGCGCGATCACGCCGTATCGTCCCGTCGTGTCCTCTCCGTACATTAAGTCCGCCTCGGTAGCGGCGGCGCTGTCGGCGCTCGACGAGGGGCGTGCACCCGAACGGTCGGTGCTCCGCGAGGCGGTCAGGGCCTTGTTGGCCCTCCTCGCGGACCGCGCCCCCGGCCGATCGGTGGAGGTGCGTGTCCCACCTTACGGTGCAGTTCAGTGTGTTCCGGGGCCGCGACACACCCGCGGTACTCCTCCGAACACGGTGGAGATGGATCCGGAAACCTGGCTCGGGTTGGCCGCCGGGCGACTCGACTGGGCGCGGGCGGTCACGGAGGGTCGCGTAACGACGAGCGGGGCGCGTGCGGACCTGTCCGCGTATCTGCCGCTCGAACTGGAGTGACGGCTGAGACAGGATGACACAAAGCAGCGACAGTGTGACTGTATGTGGCGACATGGATTCGCGTACACTGTCAGGCGACGACAGTGTGGTCCCGGCCGAGGAGTGCGGAGCGACCCCCGTGGTTCCGCCAGGCCAGTCCAGACCAGCAAGAGGGAGCGGCAGGTGCCCCGAGGCGACGGCCGGCTGAGCCACGACCTTGATCCCCAACGACCCGGCCCCCAGGACGCCTGCGGTGTCTTCGGCGTCTGGGCCCCCGGCGAGGAGGTCGCCAACCTGACCTACTTCGGGCTGTACGCGTTGCAGCACCGGGGCCAGGAGGCGGCCGGCATCGCGGTGAGCGACGGCTCCGGCGTGGTGGTCTACAAGGATCTCGGCCTGGTGGCCCAGGTCTTCGACGAGCCGACCCTGGCCAGCCTGCGCGGGCACGTCGCGATCGGGCACGCGCGTTACTCCACGACCGGCGCGTCGACCTGGGAGAACGCCCAGCCGACCATCCGGGCGACCACGTCGGGCACGACGATCGCGCTGGCCCACAACGGGAATCTGGTAAACACGGCCGAGTTGCAGCGTGAGGCGGCCGAGCGCGGCCAGGGCGCCGACGGATCGACGAACGACACCTCGTTGGTCACCATGCTGCTGGCCAGCCGGCCGGATCTCTCCGTCGAGGCCGCTGCGCTGGAGGTGCTGCCCCAGCTGCGAGGCGCGTTCAGCTTCGTCTTCATGGACGAGTCGACCCTCTACGCCGCGCGCGACCCGCACGGGGTGCGACCGCTGGTGCTGGGCCGACTGGAGCGCGGCTGGGTGGTGGCAAGTGAGACCGCCGCGCTGGACATCGTCGGCGCCAGCGTGGTCCGCGAGGTGGAGCCGGGCGAGCTGATCGCGATCGACGCGGAGGGGCTGCGGTCCACCAGGTTCGCCGCCCCCGAGCCCAAGGGCTGCCTCTTCGAGTACGTCTACATCGCTCGGCCGGACGCCACAATCGCCGGCCGAAACGTGCACGCCGCCCGGGTGCAGATCGGGCGTCAACTGGCCAAGGAACACCCGGTCGACGCCGACCTGGTGATTCCGGTGCCTGAGTCCGGCACGCCGGCGGCGATCGGCTACGCCGAGGAGTCCGGCATCACCTACGGCGCCGGCCTGATGAAGAACCCGTACGTCGGGCGTACCTTCATCCAGCCGTCGCAGACGCTGCGTCAGCTCGGCGTCCGGCTCAAACTCAACCCGCTGCGGCAGAACGTACGGGGCAAGCGCCTGGTGGTGGTCGACGACTCCATCGTCCGCGGCAACACCCAGCGCGCGATCGTCCGGATGCTGCGCGAGGCCGGTGCGGTGGAGGTGCACGTACGCATCTCCTCGCCGCCGGTCTCCTGGCCGTGCTTCTACGGCATCGACTTCGCGACCCGCGCCGAACTGCTCGCCAACGGCCTCGACAACGACGGCATCCGGCGGTCGATCGGCGCGGACACGCTGGGCTACGTCTCATTGTCCGGCCTGATCGCCGCCACCGAGCAGCCGAAGACCCGGCTCTGCCGGGCCTGTTTCGACGGGGAGTACCCGATCGAACTGCCGGTCGGCAACCTGATCGGTAAGCACGTGCTCGAAGGGATCGGCCGTCGGGTCGCCAACCGTACGGCCGACGACATCGAACCCGCCGAGCAACTCGTACCGCCAATCGACGGCAGTTTCGGCGACCTCGAACCGTCGGCGACCACACACCGCCCGTAGCACCACCCGGCTGCGGCGCCGGTCACCGTCGACGCGGCAGCCGAGAAACACAAAGGGGAGAACCGTGACGCACGTGTCCGAGCGCAGCGGCGCAGGAAGCAGCCCGAGCGGCGCTGGCGGGGACCGTCAGCCCTGGACGGCCGGTTCCGGCCGCCCGGCGCGCAAACGCTCGGTCTCGTACGCGGATGCCGGGGTGTCCATCGAGGCGGGTGACCGCGCGGTGGAGCTGCTCAAGTCGAAGGTGAAGCAGACCCGCCGGCCGGAGGTGATGGGCGACCTCGGCGGCTTCGCCGGCCTGTTCCGGCTGGACACCACGAAGTACAAGCACCCGATCCTGGCCTCCTCCACCGACGGCGTCGGCACCAAGCTGGTGATCGCCCAGCAGATGGACATCCACGACACGGTCGGCATCGACCTGGTCGCGATGGTCGTCGACGACCTGGTGGCCTGCGGAGCGGAGCCCCTGTTCCTGCTGGACTACATCGCCACCGGCGAGGTGGTGCCGGACAAGGTCGCCGAGATCGGCGCCGGCATCGCCGACGGCTGCCGCTACGCGGGCTGCGCGCTGCTGGGCGGGGAGACCGCCGAGCACCCGGGTGTGCTGCGCCCCGACGAGTACGACATCTCCGCCACCGGCGTCGGTGTGGTGGAGGAGAGCGAGATCCTCAGCTCCGAGCGGGTCGAGGTGGGCGACGTGGTGATCGCGATGCGGTCGTCCGGCCTGCACTCGAACGGGTACTCGCTGGTCCGGCACGTGCTGCTCGGTGCCGGCCGGATGCGTCTGGACGTGGTGATCGACGATTTCGGCCGCCAGCGCACCCTCGGCGAGGAGCTGCTCACCCCCACCAAGATCTACGCGCAGGACTGCCTCAAGCTGATCGCGGAGGCCGACGTGCGGGCCCTGGCCCACGTCACCGGGGGCGGCATCCCCGGCAACCTGGTGCGGATCCTGCCGGAGCACGTGGACGCCGTGGTCAACCGGTCGACGTGGAAGCCGCAGCCGGTCTTCGACCTGATCCAGTCCAAGGGGCGGATCGAGGACCCGGAGATGGAAGCGACGTTCAACATGGGCGTCGGCATGTTCGCCATCGTGTCGGCGGAGGACGCCGACCGCGCGCTGGCCACGCTCACCGGTCGTGGGGTCGACGCCTGGCAGGTCGGCGAGATCATCGACGGCACCGGAGAGGTGCGGATGGTCGGCCAGCACACCCGAGGATGATCACTTTTCGGTGATTGTCCGACCACCTGATCAGGGCTTCACCCGAGTGGCCGTCGCCGCCTAGCCTGAAGGGCACCCTCGAAAGCTGTGGGGCGCGCCCATGCCGGGTCGCGCCCGGCAGCCCAAGACCGCTACGGAGGAGGGCGATGGCTGCGCGGGGACGGTCATTGGGCGGGATGCGGGGCCTGGCCACCGTCCCGTCGTACGTCGTGATGCAGCCGACCACCCTCTGCAATCTCGACTGTGCGTACTGCTATCTGCCATTTCGGGCGGCGGACCGGCAGATGCCGGTGGCGGTGGCCGAGGCGGTGGCCGCCTCGGTGAACCGGTGGGCGTCCACCGACCGGTTCTCCGTGGTCTGGCACGGCGGGGAGCCGCTCGCGGCCGGTCGGGAGCGGTTGGCGGCGCTGATGGCGCCCTTCGGGCCCGAGGTGGAGCACCACGTCCAGACCAACGCCACCCTTATCGACGACGCCTGGTGCGAGTTCTTCGCCGAGCACCGGATGCGGGTCAGCGTGAGCGTGGACGGGCCGCGGGAACGCAACGGCGAGCGGGTCACCCGGGCGCACCGACCGGCGTACGACCGGATCGTCCGGGGGGTGTCCGCGCTGCGTCGGCACGGCCTGCCGTTCTCGGCGCTCGCGGTGGTCAACGACCCGTCTCCCGGCCGGGCCACCGAGCTGTACGACTACTTCCTCGACCTCGGGTGTGAGGTGCTCGGCGTCAACATCGAGGAGACCGAGGGAGTCAACACCCGGGACAACGCCCACGAGGCCTCGGCGGTGACCGGGTTCTGGGCCGAGCTGCTCTCGGCCTGGCGGCGGAATCCCCGGATCCACCTGCGGGAGGTGGAGTGGTCGTTGCGGTACGCCGCCGCGGTGCTCGACGGTACCGCTGACGACCTGCTGCCCCGTCGGCTCGACCCGATACCGACCGTGGCGTACGACGGCTCGGTCGTGGTGCTCTCGCCCGAGCTGGCCGGCTTCACCGACCCCCGCTACGGCGACTTCACCAGCGGAAGTGTGCTCACCACCCCGTTGCACACCATCCTGGCCGGCGCGGGGCGCACCCCCTGGGTCGGCGAGTTCATCGACGGTGTGGAGGCGTGTCGCTCCTCCTGCCCGTATTTCGGTTTCTGTGGCGGTGGCCACGCGGCCAACCGCTACTTCGAGCTGGGGCGTTTTGACGGTACGGAGACCGAGCACTGCCGCAACAGCAAGATCCGCCTACTGGAGGGAGTGTTGGAGCATGCCCGAGATCACCAGTCACCGGGAGCCTGAGACCGTGACGGGAGACGAGCCCGACCGGGTCGCCGACCGGGTGCGGGAGGCGGCTGCCGGGCTCAACGCCCTGCTCCACGAGGCCGAGGTCGCGCGTCAACTACGGGCGGAGGTGGCGGGTGGCGACGGGGCCAGTGCGGTCTGCGCCTGGAACCACTTCGAGAACATCCCGACCTTCTACAACTGGAACAACCGTCCCCGCTGACCAGTCGGTGTCGAGGGCCCGCCACGCCGCCGGAGCATCGTCCGGCCGTGGCGGGCCCTCGACTCGTCGGGTGCTGCATGCCGCTGTGTAGCGGGCACATGCGTGAGCACGCGGGCAGTCACCGCGTGCTCAGATGTGACCGGGGGTCAGCGGGTCGGACGGACCCAGTTGTCCGGGTCGTCGTCGGAGTGGTCCTCGTCATCGTCGACGTACTCTTTGTAGTCGTCGTCGAAATTGCGGTCCGACTTGCCGCTGCCGCCGAGTTCTCGCTGCAAGGCGGCGAGGTCGGTGTTCGGGGAGTGGTACTTCAGCTCCCGGGCCACCTTTGTCTGCTTGGCCTTAGCACGGCCGCGCCCCATGGCTCGACCCCCTCGCACAGAATGCGGGGCAGCCCGAAGGCGGGCCCCGATGACGTCAGGCATCTCTCGTGGCTCTTACGGTACATGGGGATGCCACCGTTCGGCACCTCGGGTTACCTATGACCATGGCCGCGCGTTGCGGTTGTCAGGTCGTCACCCAGTGTACCCGGTAAGGAGCGATGCCGGGAACGGTCCTGACATGGGGCAAATCTCCACGAACGCGTCGTATCTTCAGCTTAGTCGCCCAGGGACGTCAGGGGCGGGACCAGCGGCCCGCCCCCGACGGCGCGTCGTCAGCGCAGGTGGATCGCGCGCAGCCGGCCGATCTCGGCCATCCGTCGCTCGGCCAGCCGGTCGGCCGCCACGGCCGGCGGTACGCCGTCGGTGTCGGCGAGGCGGAGGATCTCCCGCGTGGTGTCGTAGATCCGGGTGGCGCGCAGCTTGGCCCGCTCGAAGTCGAAGCCCTCGATCTCGTCCGCGACCTGGATCACACCGCCGGCGTTCACCACGTAATCGGGGGCGTAGAGGATGCCCCGGTCGGCGAGCAGCTTCTCCACGCCCGAGTGGGCGAGCTGGTTGTTGGCCGCCCCGGCGACCACCTTGGCCCGCAGCGCCGCCACCGTGTCGTCGTCCAGGGCGCCGCCGAGGGCGCAGGGGGCGTACACGTCGATGTCGGCGGAGACGAGCGCGGAGACGTCGTCGACGAGGTGGACCTCGGGGTGCGTGGTGCGGGCCCAGTCCAGCGCCCGCGGGCTGACGTCGGTGGCGACCACCTCGGCCCCGTCCTCCACCAGGTGACCGACGAGGTACTTGCCGACCTTGCCCAGCCCGGCGACGCCCACCCGTCGGCCGTGCAGGGTCGGTACGCCCCAGACGTGCTCGGCCGCCGCCCGCATGCCCTGGAAGACGCCCCAGGCGGTGAGGATCGAGGAGTCGCCCGCCCCGCCGTGCTCGACGCTGCGGCCGGTGACGTAGCGGGTCTCCCGGGCGATCACGTCCATGTCCGGCACGTAGGTGCCGACATCGCAGGCGGTGTAGTACCGGCCGCCCAGCGACTGCACGAAGCGGCCGTAGGCGCGCAGCAGCGCCTCGCTCTTGATCTGCTCGGGGTCGCCCCAGATGACCGCCTTGCCGCCGCCCAGATCCAGGCCGGCGAGGGCGTTCTTGTACGCCATGCCGCGCGAAAGGTCGAGCACGTCGGCGAGGGCGGCGGCCTCGCTGTCGTACGGGTAGAAGCGGGTGCCACCGAGTGCGGGACCCAGCGCGGTGGAGTAGATGCCGATGATCGCCTTCAGGCCGGTCTGCTTGTCCTGGCAGAACACGACCTGCTCGTGACCCGTGGACTCCGGGTCGTCCGTGGTGGCGAATACGCCCATGACTGGCTCCTGTGTCGGCGGGCGCCCTTGTGAGGCGCGGACCTGGTCAACGTCGGCGGGGATGCTGCCGGTGCTGCGAGCCTAGTATCGGCGCGGGCCGCGCCGCTCTCCCGAGTAGTCGCCGTCCCGCCCAGCGGGCGGCCCGTCCCGGCTCCGCAGTCGCCGCGAGCAGGCGGTCGCTAACCGGCTTTGCCCGGATTGGTCCTGCGCCGCGCCGTGTCGCGCGGTGACGCCGAGCAACGCTCGGCTTGCCGCTCGTGGGAGGATCGCGCCGTGCCGTCGCTCTTCGCTTCATACCTGCGCGTGTACGAGCCGCTGACCGCCTTCGACCGGGATCGCCAGTCCTACTGGCGCCGCTACGTCGAGCAGGGGCGGGCCGTCGCGCCGGTCGAAGGGCCGGGCCGGCAGCGGACTGCCGTGATCGAGGCGCTCGGCGCCGGTTGGACGCGGCTGCCCGATCTCCCGGACGAGGCGTACGTGCTGGAGACCGACGAGACCCTGCTGGTGTGCCCGTGGAACCTGCGGATCCGGGTGGCCGAGGCGGCGTTGAGCGCGCGGGACGGCGTACCGCCGGTGCTGGCCGACGCCTTCGTGCCGCCGGTGCTGGCCGGGCAGGCCAAGGCGGTGGTGGAGGACTGGCGCAGCGGGGCACGGGTGCTGGAGCACGGGGTGCCCCGGGTGCACGAGCAGATCGCCACCTGGGGCGTGCCACTGCGCTGGTTCGTGCTCTTCGAGGCGCAGGAACGCAACCACGTGACCGTCCCCGACCGTCGCTCGCTGCGCTTCCGGACGGAGATCTCCAAGGCGCGTCGTCGTTCGTCCCGGGCGCTCGCGGTGCTCCGCAAGTCGGTGGGCGACGCGCCGATCACGGAGGCGGTCGAGGAGGCCGCCCGCTGGCTTGAGGAGTTCCACCCGCGTTCGGTTGTGGAACTGGACTACGGCGGGCTGGTCGAGCTGCTCTCCGACGAGACGCTGGCCGAGGACGACTCGCCGGAACTGGTCGCGGCCGGGTTGGCCGGGCTGTCCCGGGGCGAGGCGGAGGAGGCCTCGGCGGCGTACGACAAACTGGTGGCCCGGTGGCGCGCGGTGCAACTTCTGGAGCGTTGCAACTAGGTCACTAATGTCCTAACTTCAGGCTCTAACGCGAGGCTGCTTCGTAGTTGACGCATCACGAACCGTGATCATGAGTCCGAATAAGTTACTTTCTGGCGTGTAAAAGTCGTATAAATCGGGCATGGTTCATCCGTCCGTCTAGGGACGTTCGGCCGTTCGGCCCATGTCGGACATCGGGGACTAGCCGGACCATGGGAGACGCGTCGGCCGGCGGGACCCCGGCCGATGTCTATACATGTGGAGGAGTGACCGATGGCATCGCGAACGCACGAACCAGAGCCGCTACTCACACCGGCCGAGGTGGCGTCGATGTTCCGTGTCGACCCGAAGACGGTGACCCGTTGGGCGAAGGCTGGCAAGCTGAGCGCCATCCGGACCCTCGGCGGGCACCGCCGATACCGCGAGTCTGAGGTCAGGGCACTGCTGCAGGGGCAGATTCCGCAGCAGCGCCAGGGGGACTGACCACCCGGTCGATAGCAGCGTTTCGCGAAGGGCGGCGGACTCGTTCCGCCGCCCTTCGCCATGCCCGGCGAGGCCCGGAAGCGGATCAGAGTCTCACTCGGTCAACTCGACCCGGATGCCCACGGTGCCGCCCTCGCCCCGGCGCAGCCGGCTGCCCAGCAGGGTCAGCCGGCCGATCACCCGGTACTTCTGCTTGATCAGGCCACGGATGCGGTTGGTCGCGCCGGCGTCGTAGAGGCTCGCCCGGGCAGGCACCGCCTCCCCGTGCGGCCGACCCCGCACGTCGCAGGGGGCCACCGTGACGTTGCCGCTGCGGCGGATCCGCTTCACCTTGCCGGCGTCGGCCGCCGACCACACCGCCAGGGCGTCGCCGTCGCGGACCGCCCAAACCGGGGTCGGCACCGCACGGCCGTCCTTGCGAAACGTCGTCAGGAGGATGTACTTCTCCGCGGATAGGCGGTCCAACGTGGTCACGCCGCCAGGATACGGGCGCTGCGGCCGACTGACCGGCCGGATAGCGTTAAGCGTGTGACGGGGGAACCACGGATCGGTGACGTCTTCGGGGAGATGCTGCGCGACGCGCTGGCCGTGTCGACCGGGATCGGTCCCCGGCCGCTTGCCGGTGGACGCCTGCCCCGCCCGGTCATCGAGATCATCGAGCGGGACGACGGGCTGGTCAACGGCGCGCCGGCCGCTCACTATCTCGACCCGCCGCAGGACTGGCAGCCGCACGACCATCGGGCTGTCGACCGGGTACGCGGCGCGACCCTGGATGTCGGGGTCGGCGGCGGCCGGATCGCGTTGCTGCTCCAGGAACGGGGCGTACCCGTCACCGGGCTGGACACCTCGGCCGGCGCGTTGCGGGTGTGCCGCCGGCGGGGCGTACGCGACCTGGTGCACGGCACAGTCGACGAGCACGCCAGCGCGAGCGGGCGGCGGTACGACACCTTTCTGCTGCTCGGCAACAACCTGGGCCTGATCGAGGGCCGGGCACGGGCTCCGGTCTTCCTCGCCGCGCTGGCGGCCCTGGCCCGCCCCGGTGCGCAGGTGATCGCCCACGGCACCGACCCGTACGGCACCCGGGATCCGGTGCACACCTCGTACCACGAGAACAATCGGCGACGGGGCCGCCTGGGCGGGCAGCTGCGGCTGCGGCTGCGCTACCGCGAGCTGGGCACACCCTGGTTCGACTACCTGGTCTGCTCACCCGAGGAACTCGCCGAGCTGGTGCACGGCTCCCCCTGGCGGTTGGCCGACGTGGACGACCGCGACGCACCGTACTATCTGGCCACCCTGCGGCTGACCGGCTGATCGGGCCGAGTTGGCGTACGGGGCGCAGTTGACGACCGGGCCCCCTGCCGCGCCGGAGGCGTCAGCAGAGGGCCCGGGCGGCGTTCTCGCTCAGACCTGGATGGTCGGCGGAAGCTGCTCCGGGGGCAGGCCACCGTCGCCGTCGACCACCTCGTCGGGCTGGCCGTCCTCGTCGATGTCGACCATCGTGACGTCCACCTTGCCGTCCCCGTCGGTGTCGAACTGGAACAGGTCGGCCTTACCGTCACCGTCGGTGTCGACCACCCACACGTCGGTACGGCCGTCGTTGTTGGTGTCGGCACGCAGCAGCTCGACGCGCTCGTCGCCGCGCGTCTCGACGGTTCCCTCGGCGCCCGCGCCGTCCACGGTCTCCGGTGCCTGGCTCATCTGCTCGTCCTTCCCTCGGTTGTCGGCGGTCTGTACCCGATCCTGTCCGCCCCCACGCATGGGACCGGGGCCGGCGCTGCATAGGGTCGCAGCATGACTGAGCGGAGCGTACGGGCTGACACCCGGCGTGGCGGCGACCCCGCGCGCCGGAGGCGTCTGCGAGGGACCGATTCTCACTGTGCGGTGGTGTCGCGATGACTGAACGGTTCGTGGTGGTCGGTGCCGGCACGATGGGTCTGGGCATCGCGTACGTGGCGGCCGGCAGCGGACACGCCGTGGAACTTGTCGAGGTGGACCGGGAGCGGGGCGACGCGGCGGTACGGCGGCTCGCCGAACTCTGGGAGCGGGCCGTGCGGCGTGGCCGGCTCAGCGCCGAACAGGCCGCGGCCGACCGGGCGCGGATCACCCTGCGGGCAGGGCTCGCCGAGGTCGCCCCGGCACCGGACGTGATCGTGGAGGCGGTACCCGAACGGGCCGACCTCAAGCGGGCCGTGCTCGCCGAGGCCGAGGCGCTGGGCCCGGCGCTGCTGGGCAGCAACACCTCAAGCATCCCGATCGCCGACCTCGCGGCGGAGCTGACCCGGCCGGAGCGTTTCTGCGGGCTGCACTTCTTCAACCCGGTCTGGGCTATGGCGCTGTTGGAGATCGTGGTCGGGCCGGCCACCACGCCGCAGACCACGGCCGCGGCCGTCACGCTCGCCGGTCGGCTGGGCAAGGACCCCGTCGTGGTACGCGACATGCCGGGCTTCGCCACGTCCCGACTGGGCGTGACGCTCGGGCTGGAGGCGATCCGGATGGTCGCCGACGGGGTCGCCAGCCCCGCCGACATCGACAAGGCGATGGTGCTCGGCTACCGGCATCCCGTCGGCCCGCTGGAGCTGACCGACCTGGTCGGCCTGGACGTACGCCTGGATATCGCGCGTACCTTGCAGGCCGCGTACGGTGACCGGTTCGCCCCGCCGCCGCTGCTCGTGGAACTGGTCGCCGCCGGCCGGCTGGGCAAGAAGTCCGGGCAGGGCTTCTACCTGTGGAGCGACGGTAAGCGCTCGGGCGGCAGCGAGCCGTTCGAGGCCGCCGGCAGCGCTCCGGCGGCACCGCCCCCTGGCGACGCGGGCGCACCGCCGGAGGTGACCCGGTGAGTGGACTGCGGGTCGAGGAACAGCCCGACCGGATGGTGGTCACGCTGGACCGGCCGGAGAAGCGCAACGCCATCGACACCGACCTGATCGCGGCCCTGCACGAGGTGTGCGCCGAGTTGGAGGCGCACCCCCGGATGCTGCTGCTGACCGGCGGCACCGACGGGATCTTCGCCGGTGGGGCGGACATCGCCCAGTTGCGGGAACGCGGCCGGCTGGACGCCCTGGCCGCGATCAACTCGGCGGCCTTCGCCCGGATCCGGGCGCTGCCGATGCCGACCGTGGCGGCGATCGACGGCCCGGCCCTCGGCGGCGGCGCCGAACTGGCGTACGCCTGCGATCTTCGGGTCTGCTCGGAGCGGGCGGTATTCGGCCAGCCCGAGGTGCGGCTCGGCATCCTGGCCGGTGCCGGTGCCACCCACCGGCTGCCGGCGCTCGTGGGCGAGGCGCTGGCCAAGGAGTTGCTGTTCACCGGCCGGCGGGTGGACGCGGCCGAGGCGCTGCGGATCGGCCTGGTGAACCGGGTGGTGGCCACCCCGGACGAGCTGCTGCCGGCGGCGCACGCGCTGATCGACGAGATGGCCAAGGGCTCGGCGTTGGCGCTGCGGTTGACCAAGCTGGCCGTCGACGCCCCGGCCGCCGCACATCCGCAGCTTGACCTGGTGAGTCAGGCGGTGCTCTTCACCGACGAGGAGAAGCAGCGTCGGATGACCGAGTTCCTCGAACGGCGGCGCTAGAACGCCCGGAAACGGCGACGGCCGCACCGTGCGCGGTGCGGCCGTCGGCGTCTGTCGGCGTCTGTCGGCGTCTGTCGGCGTCTGTCGGATCAGGAGGCCAGCGCGGCCAGTGGTACCTCGGCGTCGGCGAGCGCCCGGATCACTGCGGCTGACTCGCTGAAGCCGATGATCAGCACCGCGTCGGCCCCGAACTCCTTGATCTGCTTGGCGCCCTCACCGAAGTTGATCGGGGCGGCCTCGGCGTCCTCGCCGGGCTCGTAGCCGAGCAGCTTCACCTTGTCGCCGCCGAATCCGGCCCGCTCCAGCTCGGCCCGGACGACCTCGCGGAGCCCCTTGCCGTAGGAGTCCTCACGCGCCACGATGGCGATCTTCTGTGGGCCGTCCCGGAGGATCACGTCGGCCAGCGCCCGCCCCTGGAGGCTGTCCGGCGGAGCGGTGCGGAAGTAGAGACCCTTGTCGTCGGCGTCGGTCAGGTCGGCCGCCGTGTTCGACGGCGAGAACAGGATCAGGCCGGCGTCCACCACGTCGGGCAGTACGGCGGCGGAGATGCCCGAGCCGCCGGCACCGATGATCACGTGTACGCCGGCGTCGATGTGGCTCGCCACTGTCGCCTTGGCCACGGTCGGGCTGGTGCCGTCGTCGCCGTCGATCCACACCACGTCCTCGCCGAGCACCCCGTCGGCCGCGTTGATCTCCTTGAGCGCCAGCGCCGCACCGGCCGCGATCGGCGGGTTGGCCAGGGCCAGGTCACCGCTCTTGGGCAGCAGGCCGCCCAGAACCAGCGGCGCGCCGCTCGCCGGGTCGGCGAAGTCGCCGTCCTGCCGCTTGGCCTTCGGCGGTGTCTTCCGGCTCGCCGTCGACTCGTCACCGGCGCCGACGAACTCGGTCTTGGCGTCGTTGAGCTGCTGGCCGTCGAAGTGCAGGGTGGCGTAACTGGCGGTGGCCGGCTCGCCCGCGTCCGTGAACCCGGCCCGGGTGATCGACACGCTGCGGTACTCGATGTCGGTGCCCTGGCGGGCCAGCCGCAGACACTGGCTCACCGAGGTGCAGCCGGTGCCCCCGTTGGTGACGCCGACGATCTGCTTGGCGATGGCCGCCGGATCGGTCGACCCGGCGAGCTGCGCCGCGAGTGCGCTGATCACCACCGCGTCGTACGCCTCGGCGGCGTAGAGGTAGTCCGTCAACCTCGGATCCACGGACCGTAGCCGGTTCTTGAAGTTGTCCGGCAGCGGCGTAAGGGGGGTGGTGCCCTTCATCCCGTCGACCAGACCGGCGCGATCCTTCAACTCCTCAGGGTACGAGTTGAGCATGTTGCCGTCCGTGCCGTAGAGGCGCACCTGTTGGGCGGCCGCCTCCTCGGGCTGGTCATCCCCGCAGGCGCTGGTGGCGAGCAGGACCGTGGCGCAGACAGCCAGGATGGCCGTCCGCGAGCCGCGTGACATGTGCATGGTCGTCCTTCCTCGGGCGAAGGTCCGCTGCGCAGACTAGCGTGCCGTGACGGGCGGCGGGACCGTGGAGGCCGGCCTATCCGCAGGTCGCCTCCGCCATGTACGGAGAGTAACCATGGTGGGCTCCTTGACTGGCACCCGTACTGTGCGGTCCGTGACCGACTCGCCACAGCAGATGTTCGAGGATGCCGCTGCCATTCTCAGCTCGGCCCTCGATGGTGACTCCGATGCGGTGGTGGGGACCTTCGACGAGGTGGTCGACCGGGCCGGCCTGGCCGGTGCGTACGACGTGGCCTGGTGCCTGGCCGCGACGATGGTCGGCGATCCGGTGCCGCCCGGGGCCTGCGCCCTGGATTTCCCCGGCATCGACCAGGCCGGGTACGACGCTCGGTGGGTGGCCCGCTTCGTCAGCGCGTACGCCAACGGCGACCTCGACACCGCGCGGGCGCTGTTCGGTGCGGCGGCGGCCGACGGGCTGCTGCCGGAGTGTCTACTCACCCTGGCCGGCTCGACAGTGGCGACGCTGCGGCATCGGGCCGCCTGACCGTTCGCGTCGATCGTCGCGGTACCCGGTGCGCAGCTCATGCCGGTGAGTGGATAAGTGTCGCGGCATAGCGGGAAAGCAGCTCGTGCCAGCCGGCGGTCAGGGCTCGCCGGTAGCCTTCGGCGGCCGGGCCGTGCCGATCGAAGTGCCGGTGCGCCACCTCGACCAGGGTGCCGGATTCGGCGGGGGTGAAGAGGACCTCCACCTCGCTGGCCCGCGCCGGATCGGGCACCGGCACGCGATCCGCGTCGATCTGCCAGGTGAACACCAGCCGGCGGGGCGGATCCCAGGTCAGTACCCGCCCCCAGTCGTTACGGAATCCGTAGGGCCCGATCTCGTAGAGCATCCCGCCGGGGCGGGGCTCCATGCCCAGCTCGGCCAGGAGGGCGGGCCCCGACCAGGTGTACTCGATCACCCACCAGTCGACGAGCCGACCGGTGAAGACCTTGTACGCCCGCTCGGCGGAGGCAGGGACGAACAGGGTGCTGCGGAGCCCGAACCGCTCAAGATCCTGCTGGATGTCGGTAGGATCGGCCATCCCCTGTCCCATAGGCCCGGACCATACCGGCTCGTGCCTCCCTGCGCAGCTTCCTCCGATGTCCGTCCCGCCTGATGATCGACGCACTGGCCGGCTTCGATCGATGATGCGCTGTCGATGCGCCCCTCGTCGGGATGGCCGACCGCTGAGCGGGTATGCGCGGCGGGGACGTCGCCGGGCGGTCCGCGACGGTGAGGCGGAGCGGGAACATGACAGACAGCGAAGAGCCCTCGGTCCTCGGTGCCGGACGGCCGACCGGGCCGGACGGTGGTGGCGAGCCCGAGCCGGACGTGCTGCTCGACGTCCCGAAGCTCTCGGTCAACTCGATCCAGCTTTCGGTGGACCGGCTGGACGCCGACCTGTCCCTACGGGCCCGGCTCGCCGGTCTGCTCCAGCTGGACGTCGGTGTCCGCGTACACGTCGAGGGCGTCGAACTCGACATGGCGGGCGTCGAGGCCCAGGCCCTGCTGAAGGTGCGCCTGGAGAAGCTGGTGACGATCCTCGACCGCGCGCTGACCACGATCGACCGGAACCCGCAGGTCATCGACGCGTTGGCCAGCACCGCGAGCGCGGCCCTGGAGGACGTGCACCGGGTGGCGGGAGAGACTGCCGCCGTGGGCGAGCAGGTGGCCTCCGTTGCCGCACCCGCCGGGCCGACGGTGGTCCGGGCCGAACCCGCCGTCGGGCGGCCCGGCCTGGTGACGGACCGGACCGCACCGGCCGCTGCCCGGACCGTCCAACGGGCAGGCCAACCGCCCGCCGGAGCTGGCCGGCTCCTCGATGAGCGGGAGAATTCCCCGAGCCCTTCGGAGCGGGCAGCCGGCGGGTCAGGTCCTGCGGCTGGACAGCCGGGCGGGTCAGGTCCGGCGGCTGAGCAGCCGGGTGGCGCGACGGACGACCTGGGGCAGCAGGTGGGTGCCATCGGTGCGGTCGCCGACCGGGCACCCAGACGTGAACCGGACGACCAGGCTCAGGTCCAGGGCCAAAGCCGGGACTACGGCCAGGATCGGAACCGCAACCAGGGCCAAGGCCGGGAGTCGGAGCGGGCCGACGACCGGGATCCGAGACGGGGCCGGGGAGCGGAGCGAGAGGAACCGGCCGGCGGGCATGGCCGGGGCCGGGAAGGGGCTGCCTCGTCGGAGCACGGCCCGCCCGGCTCCAGCACTCGCCAGCTGGCCGAGCAGGCGGGAGAGACGCTCCTACAGGCCGGCCGCAGCGTGTGGGAGGCGATCCAGAGCGGC
This sequence comes from Verrucosispora sp. CNZ293, assembly GCF_002754655.1. Classification (NCBI taxonomy): domain Bacteria; kingdom Bacillati; phylum Actinomycetota; class Actinomycetes; order Micromonosporales; family Micromonosporaceae; genus Micromonospora; species Verrucosispora sp. CNZ293. The sequence goes on along the minus strand of NZ_PEFR01000001.1, from coordinate 4,551,540 downwards.
ATCGCACAGCGCCGACAGCAGGACCGGTGAGCCGGTCGGTGTCAGTTGAAAGCGGTCACGGCGAACCGGATGCCGTGCCGCCGCGGGCCGACCGGGCCGAGAGCGTACGCCCCGAGGGCCAGCCGATCACCCGCCACCGCACGAGACACCGCAAGTCGCGCTTTCCACCGACCTGGAGGCCGCGACTTGCCGCAACCCGCGCCAACTGAGCAGCAGCAGTGCGAGCCGGGCCATGCCGTCACCCCTTCCGGTCGGTGCAGCAGTTGTCGGGGCAGCCCGAGGCCGAGCCGGCGGTGATGTCGGCGACCGCAACGGGTACGCAGTCGTCGCAGTGCTCGCCACGCCACGCCTGCACGCCTTCCCGCACGGCGACCCCGGCGATGACGAGCCCGGCGATCGGATCCGCCCAGGACCAGCCCCACAGGGCGTTGAGAAGCAGACCGACGAGCAGCACCGCGGACAGGTACGTGCACAGCAACGTCTGGGTGGAGTCGGCCATGACCGTGGCGGAGCCGAGTTCGCGGCCAGTGCGACGTTTGGCGGCCACGAGCAACGGCATGACGATCAGCGAGGCGACGGCCAAGCCGATCCCGACCGGGCTGGCATCCGCCTCTCCGCCGCCCAGCAGCGCGCGGACCGCGTCGAAGCTCACCCAGGCGGCCAGGGCGAAGAAGGACAGGCCGATCAGCCGCAGCGCCAGCCGCTCGCGGTCCTCGGGCACCCGGGAGCGGAACTGCCAGATCAACACCGCAGCGCTGGAGACCTCGACGAACGAGTCCAGGCCGAAGCCGATCAGGGCGGTGGAGGAGGCGGCCGCGCCGGCGGCGATGGCGACCAGGCCCTCCAGCAGGTTGTAGCCGGCGGTGGCGTAGGCGAGCCACAGGCTGCGTCGGGACAGCACCGCCCGCCGTTGCGAGGTGACGACCGAGATGCTCACGTCTGCGTCCCGGTCGGGGTGCCGCAGGAGCAGCTACCGCCGAAACAACAGTCGGCATGCCGACGCCTGCTTGCCCACCACCAGGACAGGCCAGCCAGGACGGCCAGGGCGACGGCGACGCCGGGCAGGGAGCGGTTGGCCGCCGCCCACCCCGCGCCACCGATGAGCCCGACGGCCAGCAGGACCGGCAGGACGCAACAGGCGGCGCAGGCCGCCGCCGCGAGCCCGGTCAGACCGGATGGCAGCAGGCGGCGCGCCCGGTCGGCAGGGGATCCCTTCCGACCTCTCCTCGCGGTTCCACGGGCCCTGAGGTCGGCGGCGGGGCGCACCTGCGGGCCGGTCCAGGTCGGCAGGGGCTCAGTGTCCGGCATTGTCGTTCCTCTCGGCGAGTTCAGCGAAGGGCAGCGGGCAGCAGGGGCTGTCAGCGCAGACGACCAGGTCGTCACAGCCGGCGGAGATGGCGGCGCGCAGGGTGTCCCGGATGACTGTCAGGTCCGTCAGCTTCTGCTCGATCTCGGCGAGTTTGTCCCTGGCGCGGGCTTGCAGCCCGCTGTCGGTACGGCGGCCGTGCCGGTGGCGGCCGGCGTCGAGCAGGTCGGCGACCTCGTTGAGGGTGAAACCGAGACGTTGCGCCGTCTTGATGATCCGTAGCAGGGTGACCGTCTCGACCGGATAGATCCGGTGCCCGCCCGGCGACCGCTGCGGGGAGGTCAGCAGCCCACGTCGTTCGTAGTAGCGCAGGGTCTGTTGGTTGACCCCAGCCGCATCGGCCAGTTCCCCACTGCGCAGCCCGTCCGGCGTCATCTCCGCCGCCGTACGGAGGCGGCCCGGTCAGCGAGGGCGTCCAGCACGTCGACCTGCGCCGCTGGCACCCGCACATCCAGGGTCAGCGAGTCCGGGTCGGATCGGGACAGGTCGAAGGTGAAGAACGAGCAGCACGACGACTCGCGTGCCGTCAGATCGCGGGCGGTCTCCGCCACCTGTGCCGCGCTGTCGAGCCGCAGCCGCAGATGCCGCGCCGACACCCGCTCCGCAGCGCGTACGGCTTCGCCCAGGAACCTGTCGAACTCGGCGAGCCGCAGCGGTCGTTCCGCCGTCGGCAGGGTGCAGGCCTCCGGCACCCACGCCGCTCCGGCCTCTCCGGTGGTGATGTCCTGGTCACTCATATCCCGACGGTAAGCCTGTACCCGGGTACCGGATGCAAGCTCCGGAGCCGGACATTGACCTCACTTGGATGATTGGTCGCGTGACGATCGATCAGCCGGACCCGGTGTGGGGCGCCCTGAGTACCGTCAGCGTGCTCCTCGGCCTTGTCGTGGTCGTCCTCGGCGTGCGGGTCGCGGTGACGCGACGGTTCCCCACCGTCTGGGTGCGGGTGGCGCGGCTGACCGAGAGCCAGCGGTCCGAGCCGCTCCGTCGTGGTGGCTTCCTCGCGCTGCTCGGTGCGAGCCTGCTCGTCCAGCAGGTGCCGCTGCTCGCCCCCGTGCCCGTCATGCTCGGGCGGGCGCTGTTCGCACTGGCACTGCTCCTGCTGGTGGGCGCGATGGGATGGTTCGGCCTGCTCCGGCGCTGACCCCAAAGCAAAACGCCGACCGGCGTTTCCGCTGATCGGCGTCGCAATAGCCCGGCGAAAGGCTATGTGGCCAGGGGCGGGGTCGAACCGCCGACCTTCCGATTTTCAGTCGGACGCTCGTACCAACTGAGCTACCTGGCCGTGGTGCTCGGCTCATGCTACCCAACCTGCGGGATCGCCGCTGGGACGGGTCACATGCCCCGATACGCAGAACGCCGCGCGAGTTGCGCGGCGTCAGCGCTTGCGGTCCTGACGGGACTTGAACCCGCGACCTCCGCCTTGACAGGGCGGCGAGCACTCCAACTGCTCCACAGGACCTTGCTGGTGTTGCCTCCGGCCTGAGCCGGACCGTGCCCCCAACGGGATTCGAACCCGTGCTACCGCCTTGAAAGGGCGGCGTCCTGGGCCGCTAGACGATGAGGGCGGCCCCGCCATCATTGCACACTCGCAACGTTGAACGGACTTGCTCCCATCCGGCCCCGCCGGAGGCTTCGAAAGCATACGTGATGGCGTACCGGTCGACCAAACCGGTATGGCGGCAGCCACAACGCCCCGGAAAACACCAGCTCGGAGGTGGTCTAGGTAAGTCTGGCGACGCCGTGGTCGCGCTTCAGGCCGCTTATCACCTTGGCGCAGGCCGCGAGGGTGGCCGAGCGGTTGCCGCCCCCGTCGTGCAGCAGGACAACGGCACCGGGGCGGGCTGACCGCTTCACCCGCTTCTCGATGGTGGCCGCGGTCGGCTTGGCCCAGTCCTGCGGGTCGACGGTCCAGTGCAACGAGCGCATGTCGAGCTGCTTGGCGACCTTCACCACCTCGGCGGTCCACCGGCCCCCGGGCTGGCGGTAGAACGGCACCTTCGCGTCGGGTACCGCCCGCCGGATCTCCCGGTTCGTGCGGACCAGGTCGGCGCGGATCTCGGGGACCGGCCGCCGGGCCAGGTCGAGATCGTGGTTCCAGCTGTGGTTGCAGAGCTGGTGCCCCTCCCGGACGATCCGCCGCAGCAGGCCCGGGTGCTTGCGGACCTGGGTACCCACCACGCAGAAGGTGGCTTTCACCTTGGCCGCCTTCAACCGGTCGAGCACCGTCGGCGTCCAGGCCGGGTCGGGTCCGTCGTCGAAGGTGAGGGCCACCTTCCTGGTGCCGGTGGTGCGGACCAGGCCGGCCGGCAGCTTCGCCGGCAGCGGTCGTAGCGCCGGCTTCGGCGGCACAGTGCGGGTCGGCGAGGGGCTCGCCTCCGGCGGAAGGGCGGCCGAGGGAGGCGGGCTCGACGGGGCGGTGGCCTCCGGGGTGCCGTCACCGCCAGCGCCGCAGCCGGCAACGAGCAGGACGACCAGGACAACCAGCAGGACACGGTGACGCATCGTTCGCTCCCGAGAGGGGGTTCGGGGATCGCGGACCCCCCGACGCTAGTTCACCCGATCTGGGTGGACCCACGGGGTCAGGAAGCGGCCGGACGATTCAGGGAGTCGTGCACGGCGACGGTGAGCGAGACCGCCTCGGTCAGGTCGGTCGGACGGACCACCCCGGCCGGCAGATTCCGGGCCGGCCAACCCGGGCCGGCCGCGAGCACCAGCAGCGGCCGGCTCGGCGCGGAGAGCAGGGCGGTGAGCTGGGCCGGGTCGGCGGTGGCCCGAGTCTGCGACCAGAGCACCACGGCAGCCGGTCCGGTCCGGTCGATCGCAGCGAGCAGCGCCGTCACCGGCACCCGGGCACCGAGCATCCGGTAGCCGACGCCGGCCTCGGCCAGCGCCGCGGCCAGCGCCTCCAGCGGCAGGCTGTGCTGCTCCTCGTCGGCACAGGAGAGCAGGACGCGCGGTGGCCCGGCAGCGGGGCCGGCGGACGCCACCGCGCCCAACGTCGCCGAGACACAACGGGACACCAGGTGCTCGACCTCGATCAGCGCGCCGGTGGCGACGTGCCGCTCGCCGATACCGACGAGCAGCGGACGCAACAGCCGGTCCCAGGTCGTCACCACACCGTCGGCGGCGATGGCGCGGGAGATCGTCTCACTGATCGCCTCGGCGTCCAGTCGCATCGCCGCCCGGGCCAGCCCCCGGGCCGCCGGACCGGCCCGACCGACCGGGATGGTCGTACCGCCGCCGTCCCGTCGTCTGCGCTTGCCGGCGGAGACGCCGACGGACGCGAGGGCGTCGGGTGCCTGGCGGGCCCATCTGGCCGCCTCGGCGGGGCTGACCCCGTCGGCGGTGAGCCGCCGCATCACCTCGAGCCGGGCCAGGTCGGCGGGGGTGTAGCGCCGGTGGTGACCCGGAATGTGCTGGCTGGGCCCGAGGCCGTACCGCTGGTGCCAGGTGCGCAGTGTGGTCACCGCGACCCCCAGGCGCTGGGCGACGACGCCCGCGCTCAGCGCCTCATCGGCCACCCGGCCGCTCCGGCGCGTCGTCGGCCGGCCGCCCGGGCGGTTTCGCGGGTTGCAGCAGCCGATCCAGTACGCCACCAAGCCACGGTGCGTAGGTGTCGGGATCGCGGTGGAGCGCGGCGGCCAGCTGGGTCGGCTCGGCCCAGCGCAGCTCCGCCACCTCGGCCGGCTCCGGGCGTAGTGGCCCGTCGGTGGGAAACTCGCCGCGCAGGACGTGGTCGTACTCGACCTCGACCCGCCCGGTGGCCGGATCCTCGGCCCGGTAGACGTAGACGCCGATCTCGCTCAGCGGTACCGGTCCGGCGCCCAGTTCCTCCGACAGCCGCCGGTTGGCGGCCTCGGCCAGGTCCTCACCGGGATTGGGGTGGCCGCAGCAGGAGTTCGCCCAGCGCAAGGGGAAGCGGGTCTTCGTCGCGGCGCGTCGCTGGAGCAGCACCCGGCCGTCGGGCGCCACGAGCAGCACGGAGAACGCCCGGTGCAACTGACCGGGCGGCTGGTGGGCGGCGGCCACAGTGGCCTCCCCGACGGGCTGACCGGCGTCGTCGACCAGCTCGACGAGATGACTTTCCCGGGACTGCGGCATCAGCGCCACCCACCGTTCCCGAGCGTGGGGCTCGGCACCGCCTCGCTGTTCGAGATCATCGCTGCTCCCCGGTGATCCGGGCGGCGGCGAGCTTGCCGGAGATGAGAACCATCGGTACGCCGACGCCGGGTTGGGTGCCCGAGCCGACGAACACCACGTTGGACAGCGAGCGGTGCAGGTTCGACGGCCGGAACGGGCCCGTCTGGAACAGGGTGTGCGCGGAGGCGAACGGCGTACCGGCCGCCATGCCCTGCTCGGCCCACTCCGCCGGAGTGATCGCCCGCAGCACCTCCACGCCCGCGCCGAAGCCGACGTAGCCGCGCTCCTCCAGCGTGGTGATGAGCTGGTCGGTGTAGCGGGCGGTGAGGTCGCCGCGCCAGTCGAACGGTGCCCGGTCGAGGTTCGGCACCGGAGCCAGCACGTAGTAGGTGTGCCGGCCACTGGGGGCCACCGCCGGGTCCGTCCGGCTCGGGTTGGTGACCAGCAGGGACGGATCGGACATCAGGTTTCCCCGCCGGATGACCTCGTCGAAGGTGCCCTGCCAGGCCCGCCCGAAGTGGATGTTGTGATGGGCGATGCGTCCGTAGCCCTGGGTCGAGCCGACGTGCAGCACGACACACGAGGGCGAGTAGGTGAGCCGGCGCTGCCGGGTCGGCGGCAGCAGGTCGCGGTAGGCCACCGGAAGGTCGGGGTTGAGCACCACGGCGTCGGCGGGGACGAACTCCCCGTCAGCGGTCACCACACCTGTGGCTCGACCGTTCGCGGTCTCCACCCGGGTGACAGTCGTTCCGTACCGGATCCGCACGCCGTGCTTCTCGGCGGCGCCGGCCAGCCCTCGGGAGACGGCGTGGATGCCGCCGCGCGGGAAGAAGACCCCGGCCACCGAGTCGAGGTACGCGATGACCGCGTAGATGGCCAGCGCGTCGTGCGGGGCGAGGCCGGCGTACATCGCCTGGAAGGAGAAGATCCGTCGGGTGCGCGGGTCCCGGAAGAACTGATCGATCTTCGTTTGCAGCCGACGGAAGGCACCCGTGGCAACGAGTTTGAGCAGGTTGCCCGTGAGCAGGTCGGTGGGGGCGTCGAGATTGCGCTCGATGAAGTCGGCCCGCTCCAGTCGCCACAGGTTCCGGGCGAAGTCGACGAAGCGTAGGTAGCCGTCGGCCTCCCGGGGCCCGCAGACCCGGGAGATCTCCGCCGCCATCGCGGTGGTGTCGGTGAGCACGTCGAGCGTGGAGCCGTCCGGGTAGTAGGCGCGGTAGGCCGGGTCGAGCGGCATCAGATCGAGCCAGTCGGTCAGCTCCTCGCCGACCGCGGCGAGCGCCTCGGCGATCAGATCGGGCATGGTGAGCACCGTGGGGCCGGTGTCGAACTCGTAGCCGTCGACGCTGAGTCGGCCGGCCCGCCCGCCCGGCACCGCCTCGCGTTCCAGCACCGTCACCTGGCGTCCGCTGCCCGCCAGGTGCAGCGCGCAGGCCAGCCCGCCGAGGCCGGCCCCGACGACGACCACCTGGTCAGTACGCCCGTCAACGGTCCGCACCGATGACCACCTCTCTGGGAGACCGGGAAACCTCGGGAGTTTCCCGACGCTCGCTGTGCAGGGAGCCCATCATGCCCTCCGGTGGGTGGCGGCGGTCGCGAGGCCGACCAGCGCGGTGCGGGCGGTCTCGTCGATGGCTACCGCGTCGAGCGCGGCCAGCGCCTCCTCGACGCGTTCGTCGATCATCCGCTCGATCCGTCGTACGGCGCCGGTGTCGACCACCACCTCGGCGAGCCGGGCGATCTCCGGCGCGTCGGCCGGCCGGCCGGCGCCGTCGAGTGCCCGCAGCTGCGTCGGGGTGGCCAACTCCCGGGCCAGCACGAGCAGCGCCGTCGGTTTGCCGGTACGTAGGTCGTCGCCGGCCGGTTTGCCGGTGGTGGTGGGGTCGCCGAAGACACCGAGCAGGTCGTCGCAGAGCTGAAAGGCCTCGCCCACGGCGAGACCGTAGCGGGTGTACGCGGTGGCCAGCGCGCTGTCGCCGCCGATGCCGGCCAGGCTGGCACCGAAGAGCAGTGGTCGTTGCACGGTGTAGCTGGCGGTCTTGTACCGGGCCACCCGGAGCGCCCGGTCCACCGACCAGCTCTCCGGGTCGGTCTCGCCGAGGACGTCGAGGTACTGCCCGGCGACCGTCTCCACCCGCATCCGGTCGTAGCCGTGTCGCACCTGGAGCAGCCGGTCCGCCGGCAGGTCGGCGAGGGCCAGCAGTTGGTCGGCCCAGACCATGCAGAGGTCGCCGATGAGGACCGCGACCGCCTCGCCGAACCGCCCGGAGTCGCCGTTGCGGCCCGCCGCGGCGTGCTGGGTGGCCACCGCCACGTGCGCGGTCGGTCGGCCGCGTCGGGTGGCGGAGGCGTCCATCACGTCGTCGTGCACGAGCGCGAAGGTGTGCAGCAACTCCAAGGTGGCAAGTGCGGGCAGCACCGGGGTGACAGGCATGTCGCCGCCGACCGCGCCACGCCACCCCCAGTAGGCGAATGTGGGTCGGACCCGCTTCCCGCCGGAGAGGACACAGTCGCGGGCGGTGGCGGCGAAGCCGCCCATCGCCGGGTCGATCGCGGTGAGGGCGTCGACCTCGGCGGTCAGGAACTCGGCAAGCGTGTTGTCGACGGCCGTGACGATGTCACGGGTGTAGGCGGCCAGGACGGCAGCGATCGGGTCGACTCCACCGACCGGCTGCTCAGGCACCACGCGAAGGAGGTTACCCGTTGGTCCGTCGCTGGCCATGCCGCCGAGCGTACCCTAAAGTCTCAAGTTGCGTCGATTGGTGCGTCGAATCAGAGGAGGGGCCGGTGGACCTGGATCTCGCCGCTGCCTACGACAGATGCCGTGAGCTGCACAGACGTCATGGCCGCACCTACTATCTCGCCACCCGGCTGCTGCCCGCATGGAAACGGCGGCATGTGCACGCTTTATATGGATTCACCCGCTACGCCGACGAGATCGTCGATCAGACCGACGCCCTGCCTCCGGCCGAGCGCGCGGCCCGGTTGGACGACTGGGGTGGACGGTTCGTCGCTGGGCTGCACGGTGCGCCGGTGAGCGACCCGCTGCTGCCCGCGGTGCTGCACACCATCGCCGTGTTCGACCTCGACCGGGAGGACTTCGCCTCGTTCCTCAAGAGCATGGCGATGGACCTGACCGTCACCTCCTACCGCACCTACGATCATCTGCTGGACTACATGGAGGGATCGGCGGCGGTCATCGGCACGATGATGCTGCCCATCCTGGGCAGCTCCGCTCCGGCGGCGGCCCGCGAGCCCGCCCGGCAGCTCGGCTTCGCGTTCCAGCTGACCAACTTCATCCGGGACGTCGGCGAGGACCTGGCCCGGGGGCGGACGTACCTGCCCGACGAGGACCTGGCCGCCTTCGGCGTGACGCGGGAGGACCTGTTCGCCTGTCACGCCGCCGGGCGGGCCAGCGGGCCGGTGCGTGAGCTGATCCGGTACGAGGTGACCCGCGCCCAGGCGCACTACCTCGCCGCGGCGCCGGGCGTGGTCCTGCTCGACGGTGCCTCGCAGGCCTGCATCCGTACCGCATACCTGCTCTACGGCGGGATCCTCGACGAGGTGGCCGCGCAGGACTACGACGTCTTCGCCCGCCGCGCCACGGTGCCGCAGCGACGCCGGCTGGGTGTGGCCACCCGTGCCCTGCTGACCCCGGCCGGCAGCCCGGTCGCCGTGCCCGGACCGCCGGTGCGGTGAGCGGGCGTACCGCTGTCGTGCTGTTCACCCGCGACCTGCGGGTGCACGACCACCCGGCGCTGGCGACCAGCTGCGCCGCCTTCGACCGCGTGGTGCCGCTCTACGTGCTGGACCCGACGCTCGCGGAGCTGTCGCCGAACCGCACCCGCTTCCTGCACCAGAGCCTCGCCGCGCTCCGTGAGGCGCTGCGCGGGCTCGGCGGTGACCTGGTGCTGCGGCACGGCGATCCGGTTGCCGAGACGATCCGGCTGGCCGGTGAGGTGGGCGCCGAGGGTGTGGCGCTCTCCGCCGACGTCTCCCGGTACGCGGCCCGCCGGGCGCGACGCCTGCGGGCCGAATGCGACAGGCATCGGCTGCACCTGCGGTTCTTCCCCGGCCTGACGGTGGTCGAGCCGGCGGAGCTGACCCCGGGTGGTGGTGACCACTATCGGGTGTTCAGTCCGTACCACCGGGCGTGGAGCGCCCGGCGGTGGCGGGAGGAACTGTCCGCACCGACCACAGTGGTGCTGCCGCCCGGCGTGCCGGTCGGGCGCCTCCCGGCGCTGCCGGCGGGCGACTCGCCGGATGTGGTGACCGGTGGGGAGGACGAGGCACGGCAGCGGTTGGCCCGGTGGCTGCCCGACGTCGCGCGCTACGGCGACCGCCACGACGACATGGCCGGCGACGCCACCTCCCGGCTCAGTCCGTACCTGCGCTTCGGCTGCATCTCACCGCTGACCGTGGCCAACACCATCGACGACCGGGAGTCCCCGTTCGTCCGTCAACTCTGCTGGCGGGACTTCTACCATCAGGTGACCGCCGCCTTCCCCGACCTGCCGCGCAAGGCGTACCGGCGGCGCGCGACCGAGCACTGGCGCTACGACGGGCAGGCCCTCACCGCCTGGGCCGAGGGTCGCACCGGTCTGCCGATCGTGGACGCCGGCATGCGTCAGCTGCGGACGCAGGGCTGGCTGCACAACCGGGCCCGACTGATCACCGCCGGCTTTCTGACAAAGACTCTGGGGCTGGACTGGCGGGACGGGCAGGCGGTCTACTTCCGGTGGCTGCTCGACGGCGACATCGCCGACAACTCGGGCAACTGGCAGTGGGTCGCCGGCACCGGCAACGACACCAGGCCGTACCGGGGGTTCAATCCGGTTCGACAGGCCGAGCGGTACGACCCCGACGGGGCGTACGTGCGGCGCTGGGTGCCCGAACTGGCCTCGGTGGCGGGTGGCGCGGTGCACCAGCCGTGGCGGCTGCCGGAGGCGCTGCGCCGCACGCTCGACTATCCGCCACCGCTGGAACCGCCGGGCGACACCCCGATCTGGTTGCGCTGAGCTGTTCCGCGTGCCCGGGTGGCCGGGGACGGAGCGGTGCGCGATGCTGGCGGCATGGCGGAGCCGGAACTTGTGGACGTGGTGGTGCTCGGGCTCGGCGTCGGCGGTGAGGAGGTGGCCGGTCGGCTCGCGGAGGCGGGGCTGACCGTGGTCGGTGTCGAACGCGACCTGGTCGGCGGGGAGTGCCCGTACTGGGGCTGTGTCCCGAGCAAGATGATGATCCGGGCGGCCAACGCGGTCGCCGAGGCCCGCCGGGTCGACGGTCTCGCTGGCACCGCGCAGGTCACCCCCGACTGGGCGCCGGTGGCGAAGCGGATCCGCGAGGAGGCAACCGACGGCTGGGACGACCGGGTGGCGGTGCAGCGGTTCACCGACAAGGGTGGGCGTTTCGTACGCGGCAGCGGCCGGCTCGACGGCCCGGGCCGGGTGCGGGTCGGCGACCAGGTCTTCCAGGCCCGCCACGGCATCGTGCTGGGCACCGGCACCCGCCCATCGGTGCCGCCGGTGGACGGTCTGGCGGAGACCCCGTACTGGACCAACCGGGCGGCCATCGAGGTCGAGGAACTGCCCGCCTCGCTGCTGGTGCTGGGTGGTGGAGCGATCGGGCTGGAACTGGCCCAGGTGTTCGCCCGCTTCGGCGTACGGGTCACCGTGGTCGAGGCGCTCGACCGGGTACTTGCCGTCGAGGAGCCGGAGTCGTCCGAGGCTGCCGCCGCCGCGTTGCGGGCCGACGGGGTGGAGATCCACACCGGCGTCAAGGCCGCCCGGGTCGAGCACGGTCCCGGAGGCTTCACCCTGCGCGGCACCGGGGGTGAGGAGTTCACCGCCGAGCGGCTGCTGGTGGTGACCGGCCGCCGCGCCCACCTCGACGAGCTGGGGCTGGACACGGTCGGCGTCGACGCGGGTGGGCGGTACCTGCCGGTGAACGACAGGCTGCACGTGACCGACGGGATCTGGGCGGTCGGCGACGTGACCGGCGAGGGTGCCTTCACGCACGTCGCGATGTACCAGGCCGCCATCGTGGTCGCCGATCTGCTCGACCACGTGCGGCGCGCGCAGGGTGGCGCGGACCCGAGCGGTACGGCGAGCGTGGTCGGTGGCGCGGTCGGCGCGGCCAGCTCGTTGTCCGCGACCGGGTCGAGCGGTTCGGCGGGATCGGTACCGCGCGCGGACTACCGGGCGCTGCCCCGGGTCACCTTCACCGATCCGGAGATCGGCGCGGTCGGCCTCACCGAGCAGCAGGCCCGGGAACGCGGGATCAACGTGCAGGTCGGCTTCACCCGGCTGTCATCGTCGGCCCGGGCTGGATCCACCGCACCGACGAGGTCGGCTTCATCAAGCTCGTCGCCGACGCCGACCAGGGGGTGTTGATCGGGGCCACCTCGGCCGGCCCGGCCGGCGGCGAGGTGCTGTCAGCTCTGGTCGTGGCCGTGCACGCGGCCGTCCCGCTGACCCAGCTCCGCCACATGATCTACGCCTACCCCACCTTCCACCGAGCGATCTCCGACGCCCTACACAACCTGGGCCGATGATCGCCCCCACCCCCACCCCACCCCCACCCCCACCCCGCGCGATCTTGTACTTCTTGTCGCCGCATAACGGTCATAAGGCGTATTGAGACGACCAAAAGTGCAAGATCGCGGGAACGGGGGTGGGGTCAGGGGCGGGTGGTGAAGCGGGTGGCGGCGGTGGTGGCGGCGTCGGCGGCTAGGGAGGGGAGGCCGTAGGTCAGTTCGGTGGCCAGGGCCTGCGGCTCCGGTTGGGCGGCGGTGGCCAGGACCGAGGCGCGGTCGTTGCGCAGGCAGGTCTGCGGATGCCCGGCGATCTCGGCGGCCAGCCGCTCGGCCGCCGCCCGGGACTCGCCCGGGTCGACCATCCGGTTGACCAACCCCATGGCGTACGCCTCGTCGGCCGGCACCGCACGCCCGGTGAGGATCAGATCCATCGCCCGGCTCTCACCGATCAGCCGGGGCAACCGGACCGTCCCACCGTCGATGAGCGGCACCCCCCACCGTCGGCAGAAGACACCCAGCACCGCGTCGGACTCGGCGACCCGCAGATCGCACCAGAGCGCCAGTTCCAGCCCGCCGGCCACCGCGTACCCGGAGATCGCGGCGATCACCGGCTTGCCGAGGACCATCCGGGTCGGACCCATCGGACCGTCCCCGTCCGGCTCCACCCGGTTGCCACTCGGCGTACCGATGGCCTTCAGGTCGGCACCCGCGCAGAACGTGCCGCCGGCACCCCAGAGCACCGCGACCGCAGCCGTCGGATCCGCGTCGAAGGCCCGGAACGCGTCGGCGAGCGCCCGGGCGGTCGGCCCGTCGACCGCGTTGCGGACCGCTGGCCGATCCAGGATCACAGTCGTCACCGGTCCGTTCCGTTCCACCCGTACCGTCATCCGGTCAGCATGCCCCGCCGTCGCCCGGCTGGCCATTCGTCCTCGGCGACCGGTTTGGGACGGCGTACGACGGGAAGTCGTTACTCGTGCGAGCGTTGTTGACGAAGATTGAGCAAGCCGCCGGCCTCGACCGGTTCGGTGACCGGTTGCAGCAGACGGTGCAGGGTGTGCTGCGCCCGCAGCGGGTCCGCGACCTGTTGCACGGGGTCTGGCTGGGCCACCCGCTGCACCCGGCGATGGTGCAGCTACCGGTCGGCGCGTGGATCAGCACGGCGGTGCTGGACCTGATGCCCGGGCAGCGCAGGGCGGCGACCACCCTGACCGCGGTCGGCACGCTGAGCGCGCTGCCGGCGGCGGTCGCCGGGCTGAACGACTGGGCGGGGCTCTCCCGTGACCAGCGTCGGGTCGGCCTGGTGCACGCCGCGTCGAACACCGTCGGGTTGGCGCTCTACGGCGCTTCGCTGGCCGCGCGGCTGTCCGGCCGGCACGGACTCGGGCGTACCCTCGGCTGGCTCGGCCTCAGCGCTGCCGGCGCCGGCGCTTATCTCGGCGGGCACCTGGCGTACAAGCAGGGTGCCCAGGTGAACGTGAGCGTCTCCGACCTGCACCTGATCAGCGAGGGCTGGCATCCGGTGGCGGAGATGACAAGCCTGCCGCAGCGGGAACTCGTCACCCGGAAGGTCGACGACGTGTCGGTGATCCTCTACCGGCACGGTGACGACGTGACTGTCATGTTGGAGCGTTGCCCGCACCAGAGTGGCCCGCTCGGCGAGGGCGAGGTGCGCGAGATCGACGGGCATGCGTGCGTGGTCTGCCCGTGGCATGGCAGCACCTTCCGACTCAACGGCGGAGAAGTGGTGCACGGCCCGTCCCCAACGACCAGCAGGTCCTACCGACCCGGATCGTCAACGGCCGGCTGGAGGCCCGACTGCCCTGACCCGGGATCCCGACCGACCGGATGTGTGGCGGTTGCGGTGGCCAGTGGTCGGCGTGTCGGCCACTTCGACTGCCACACATCACGTACGTGGGGTGCGGCTGCGGGGTGTCAGTCTTTGCGGTGTCGGCCGATGGGCAGCTCGCGGGGGATCGCGAGGGGTGGGTGGTGGCGGGTGCCGGTGCGGGACATGGCCGGTCGGCGGCGTAGACCGAGCACCGCGCCGATCTGCGCGCCGACGATGCTGGCCACGGCCAGCACGGCGGAGACGGCGAGCGGACGGTTCACCCGGTCGGGTTCGCCGGCCCGGGCCGCACCCACTGTCACCACCGGTGCCTGCTCCTGAGGCGTCTCGGCCGGCTCCTGCTGCCGCCCTTCGGGACCGGCCGGCGCGGTGGTGGCCGATCCTGGTCGCTTGGTCGGGTCACCGGGCAGCTCCACCGCCTCACCGGGCCGTTCCACCGAGTCGCCGGGCTTGCCCGGCGTCGGGCGGCTCTGCTCGGTGCGCTCCGGTCCGGGGGCGGGCCGGGGCTTCGGTGCGACCAGCCGGCCGGTGGCGTGTGACCGGGAGCCCTGGTCGTGCGCCTCGGCAGGAAGCCTGATGAGCTGGCCGGGGTGGATCTGGTCCGGGTCACGCAGCTTGTTGAGCGCGGCCAACCTGTTGTAGTCGTCGAAGTCGTCGAGATATCGATCGGCGACCCCGCCCAGGTAGTCGCCCTTGGCGACCCGGTAGACGGGTGCGTCGGCTGGGGCACCGGCCCGATCCGTCCGTGCTGCTTCCGCTGGCCCGGCGTCCGTCCGTCCGGTGTTCGTCGGCCCGGTCGCCGCCGGGGCCGCCATCACGGGAGCCGGAGCGAACGCGACGGCGGCCGCCGGGCTCCCGCCGTACGCCGTCGCGCCGTAGGCGGTGGTGGCGGCGGTGGCGGCGGGGCTGGCGGCGAGGATCAGCGCGACCGACCCGACAAGCGCGGCGGCGGCCCGCTGCTGCCGGCCCATGCCCGGCAACCGGGGAGCGGGCCGGTCCAACGCCTGCGCCCCCAGTTCCACGAGCACCGACAGGGCGAAGGTGGCCCAGCCGAACCAGCCGGCGATGGCAAGCGCCCGCAGGAAGAGTTGCCCGTCGTCGCGGCTGGTCAGCGTGGTGCCGATCTCCGCGAGCGTGGGTACGTGGTCGGGGAGCGGGTTGCCGGCGAAGGCCAGCAGCGCGATCGGCCCGCCGACCAGCAGACCGATCAGCACGACAAGCGCACCGAAACCGGTGAGCACCCGACCGGCCCGCCGTACGGCGGTGCCACCCGATGCGGCCATGGCTACCTTCCTTCCCTAGGGAGCCCCGGTCAGCGCCCGCGCGGTCGCCTCACCGGAGACGGTGACGGTGTCTGAGAAGCCGAACAGACCGAGCGCCGCCCGGTCGTAGGTGACCTGGACGCGTACCCGGATCAGGGTTTCGCCGTCGACGACCGGGAAGTTGACGGTGTGGCCGCTGGCCCCGGCGGTGGCGAGGTAGTCCCGGACGGCACGGCGGGCCTCGCGTCGGTTGATCCGCTTGGGTCCGCCCTCGATGGCGGTGGCCCGGTCGATGGCCTGGCCGCCCGCGCGGGCCGCCTCGGCGGCCAGGTTCTCGGCGCGTTGCAGCGTCTGCAGCTGACCTGCGCCGTCGAACGCCATGCCGATGATGGCGAGCACCCCGATCAGGGCCACGGCGAGGAAGATGCTCACCCGACCGGCGTCGCCGCGTCCGGCCGTCATCCCCGGCTCCGGTAGCGGTCCAGCGGTGAGGTGAACGAGGCGGTGACCCGTTGCCCGTCCGGCATGGTGAGTGCCGGCAGCTTGATGTCGGAGTAGGAGACGGTGCAGGCGATCTCGACGGTGACCGTCGCGTTCTGCCCGACGTCGCTGGTGAATGCGCGCCTGAAGCTGGTGGACCGTCCGTCGACCGAGCCGCGCAGGGTCACCTGCGGGGATCCGGCGCAGGACACCCCCCGCCAGTCGAGCTGGCTGCGGGCCGCCGCGAGTGCCTCCCGCCGGGCGGTGGCGGCGTCCCGGGAGATCGAGGCGGCCCGGGCCGCGTCGTGCGCGGCGGCCTCCAGCGCCGCGTTGGCCACAGCGGTACGCCCGGCGACCCCGCCCAGCACCATCATCGCCACGAAGGCCGGTGCCAGTACCGCCACCTCGATCGAGACGGAACCCCGGCTCATGAGGGCTCGGTCCATCGTTCAGCCGTCCCGTGCGCCGTCTGCTGGACGGAGAAGCTGACCCCCGGCACCACCGAGAGAGCCTTGCCGGTCACCGTGCAGGTCACGTCGGTGTCCGTGACGACACAGCTCGGCCCCGGCTCGTCCCAGTCGACGAGCCAGTCCCCGGCGGTCCGGAGGAACCTGGCGGCGCGCTCCTCACCGGCACCCGCCGGTGCGTCGAAGAGCCGCTCCGCGTTGACTCCGCTCTGCGCGGCGTTGAGCGCTGTCGACCGGGCGACGAAGACGACGGCGACCTGGATCGAGGCGAACAGCATCACCAGGATCGCCGGCAGGGCCACCGCCAGCTCGACCGGATTGCCACCCCGCTCGCCGTCGCCGGGCAGCACCCGGTGCCGGGTGGCGGCGACCACCCGGTACCAGCCGGTGGAGAGGCGACGGAACATCGATCAGGTGTCCGCCGGGTCCTGGTGGGTGGGGATGTTGTCCATCCAGTCGTTGGCCGCACCGAGGGCGGCGGCGGTCACCGCCATCGCCACGGCCACCAGGCCGAAGATGATCACGGCGGTCGGCACCGGGCTGTCGCCACGGTCGCCGCGCAGTTCGGCGAGCCGCGCCCGTAGCGCGACGTGTACGTAGGTGAGGACGGACATTCGGGGCTCCTTTACTCGGGATCGGCCTAGAGGCGGGCCAGGAACGGGTAGATGGCGAAGCCGAGCAGGACGAAGACCAGCAGCGCGCCGGGGATGTCGAGCCGGCTGGTCACCCCCTCGGCCCGGGCCAGGTTGTCGGTGCGGATCTGGTCGCGCAGCGAGTCGGCCCGGCTGCGCAGGGTCTCGTGCACCTGTGCGCCCTCACTGCCGGAGGAGCGCATGATGGCACCGACATCGCCCAACTCGGGGATGCCGATCTGGTCGGCGAGATCGCGCAGCTCGTCCCAGGGCGAGTGCATCTGCATCTGGGCCATCCGCAGCGCCTCGGAGATCCGGTCGAAGACCCAGCCCTCGCAGATCGCGGCGGCCCGTTCCAACGACTGCACCGGGCCGTGCGCCGCGGACAACTGCAATGCGACCAGGTCGAGGTAGGTGCAGACGGCCTGGCGGAACTCGTCCCGCGCGGCGTCGGCCTTGGCCAGCACCGACCGGTGCGCCACAAGTGCGCAGAGCAGCGCCAGGCCGAGGCTGCCCAGCACCGGTACGGCCAGCGGCAGCGCGACGCCGACGGTGAAGAGGGTGACGCTGAGCAGCGCCGGAGCGGAGAGTCCGATCAGGGCGGAGAGCAGCAGGGAGAGGGCGTACTGCTCGGGGGTGCGGTCGAGCAGGGCCAGTTGCCGGTGCGGTGGGCGCAGCCAGCGGGCCAACCCGGTGAGCCAGTCCAGCCGCCGGTCGGTGGGGCCGGTGCGGGTGGCCCCCGGCGGCTGGTGCAGTCGGCGCAGCGCCGGACCGAGCGCCGGGGTCGCCGGCACCAGCTCGCGGACCACCAGGAACAAGCCGAGGCCGAGCGTGGCACCGGCCACCACCGCGAGGGTGAGATGCAGATTCACGCCACCACCTCGCCCGGGTCGGGGGCCGGCAGGAACCGGGCCGGTCGGGGCGGCTGACTCATCGACCGCACCCAGGCCAGCAGCGCCACGAAGGCGGCACCGAGCACCCCCATCACCACCTGGCCGAACGGGGTGTCGTACGGCTGCACGTATTCGCGGTTGAGCAGTCCGTACGCGATGGTGGCAAGCGTCATTCCGGTGAGGAAGCGCACCGCGAAGCGGGGCTGGGTGCGCTTGGCCTCGATCTCCCGGCGGGTCGCCACCTCGGCCGCCGCGGCCGAGGCGATCGAGCCGAGCACGTCGCCGAGGCGCTCGCCCCGGTCGGTGAGGTGCAGGATCAGTGCCGCGACCACCTGGTCGCAGACCGGGTCGCCGATATCGTCGGCGAAGGCCAGCAGGGCGGAGCGGGCCAGCCAACCGGCCTGGAGCCGGGCGGCGAGCAGGCGTACCTCCTCCTGGATCTCCTCCGGGGCGGTGGTGACCGTGCCGATGATCGCCTGCTGGAGCCCCTGCCCGGTGGCGGAGACGTCCTTCAGTCGACGGGTCCACTCGCCGACCGCCTCGATCCGGGCGATGGCCCGCTGCTCGGCCCGGCCGACCGAGAACAGCCACGGAGTGCCGGGCACCGCCACCGCGACCAGCAGGCCGACCACGGGCAGACCGGTCAGCAGGAAGGCCAGCGCACCGGCTACCACCGCGCCCACCAGCAGCGACCTGTGTGCTCGCTGCTCGCGGGCCGTGGTGCCGGAGCCGCGCCAGAGCCGCCCGAGACCCGGGCCCGCTCCGGGTGCCCGACCGGGCGGGCGGCGGGTGCCGACGAGCGCGACGACCGCCAGCACCAGGCCGGCCACGCAGGCCGCGCCGGAGACCAGGGCGATCAGCTCGATGTTCGTACGCACCGGCTCACCGCCGACCGAGTCGGGTCTGCCGGGGCCGGCGCCAGGCACCCTGCCCCGCCTCGATCCAGCGGCTCAGCAACCGGGCGTCGTAGCCCACCCGCAACAGCTGCTCCCGGACCCGTTCCGGCAGGTGCCGGGGGACCGCCCGGCCGTCGGGGCCGGGACCGAAGACCTGCGTGGTGGTGATCCGGCTGCTCTCACCGACACCCAGCACCTCCTCGACGTGCGAGACGAAGCGGTGCTTGCGCCCGCCGATGCCGGTCTCGTCGTCGACTGTGACGTAGACGATCAGGTCGAGTGCGTTGCCGGCCATCCGGCGGGCCTGGTCGACTGTCATCTCCCGGCCGTGCGCCAGCGCCAACTCGATGATCCGCTCGCTCACCCCGGCCGGGGTACGCGCGTGGATCGTGCACATCGACCCTCGGCTGGTGGTCATCGCCTGGAGCATCGGCACGATCTCCCGGGAGCGGACCTCACCGACGATGATCCGCAGCACGCCCATCCGCAACGAGACCGGGATGAGGTCGGCGATGCTGACCTCGCCCGCGGGTCGACCGTCGGGTCCGCGTTCGCCGTGCCCCTCCCGGGCCTCGAAGCTCATCACCGCCCGGTGCCGCTCGCCCCGGCGGGCCGGGAGCAGCTCCCGACTCTCCTCCAGCAGCACGTACGGCTCGTCCGGCGGGATCTCGCTCATCATGGCCCGGATCACGGTTGTCTTACCGGCACCGGCCAGCCCGGCGACCATGATGTTCAACCCGGCCCGCATCGACGCCCGGAGGAAGTCCCGCAGCAGCGGGTCGATCATCTCGTCCAGGTCGCCCCGGCCGCCGGCCAGGTCGTCAAGGGTCACGTCGAGGGTGTTGTGCTTACGGATCACCGCGTACGGACGGTGGCTGACCAGGAACACCGCGGCGAGTCGGCTGCCGTCGGGCAGTTGCAGGTCCAGTGTGGGTTTCGAGGTGGACAGGGAGCGTTCCGTCGCGCCGGCCCGGCGGGCCGCCGCCTGGAGGATCTCCACCAGCTCGTCGTCGCTGTCGGCGATGGGGTCGGCCCAGTCGACCCCGCCACCGTGCCGGGTGATGCGCACCTGGTCGCAGCCGAGGATGTGCACCTCCTCGATGGTGTCGTCGACGAGCAGGGTCTGGAGTCGCCCGAGGCCGGCCAGCTCGGCGGTCACCTGGTCGAGCAGCAGCCGCTCCTCGCCGGCGGCCATCGGCGTGCCGGCACGACGCACCGCGTCGGCGTACTCGGCGACCAGCTCGACGGCGAGCCGGGCCCGCTCGGTGTCCTCCTCGGCGACGCTGAACTCCCGGCCGCGCTGCCACCGGGTGAGCCGCTCGCTGAGCTGCCGGCGCAGCTCGCGTACCACCTGGAAGTCGACCCGAGGCCGGGGCGGTGGGGCCGCTGGCGGCACCGCGACGGGCGCCGGCATGTCGGCTGGTTGGTGGTGCCAGCCGTTGACCGGGGGCAACGGCGGGGCGGTGGAGGTGGCGCCCGGTGGCTGCCGGCGCGGGTCGGACGAGACAGGCTCAAATCGCATCCGGCACCCCCTGGGAGACGGGCCACGCGAGCCGGGCGCGCCGTCGTTCCAGCAGCGCGCCGATCGGCACCTCCAACTCGCGGGCCGCGCGCAACAGCGGCCGGCTGGCCCGCACCGTCCCGCCCAGGCTCAACACCTCGGCGGTACGCGGGTCGTGCGGCAACCTGCCGATCACCGGTAGCTGGAGGGCCTTGCTGACCTCGCTCCTGCCGTGGCCACCGCCGACAAGCAACAGGCGCAGCGTGCCCGTCGGCACCCGGTGCTCGGTGAAGTCCCGTTCGATGGCCTGGAGCATGGCCCGGGTGCCGGACAGGTCGGGCAACTGCGCCCTGGACACCACGAGCACCACCGACGCGGCGCGGAGCAGCGGCCAGGGCGGGCCGGTGACGTGCAGCCGTCCACAGTCGACGACCACGTCGTACGGCGGGTCGCCGCGTTCCAGGGCGGTGAAGAAGTCGGCGAAGCGCTGCCAGAGCGGCGTGACGCTGCCGGCCTGCGCGGGGTCGACCACGCCCGGCAGCAGGAGCCGTTCCCGGCGGGGCGCGTCGAGGTCGACAAGTTGCGACCAGAACGCGTTCTCCAGGTTGCCGTCCCGCAACTCGCCGACGGCCAGCTCACCGATGCCACGCGGCCCGTCGAGCGCGCCGCCGAGGTAACCGGCGAGGACGGAGCCGCCGGCCGGGTCGCACTCGGCGAGGATCAGCCGCCGGTGCCAGCTCAACGCGCAGGCCAGCGCGGTGGTGGTGACCCCCGGCGAACCCTTGGCCGAGACCAGCGCGATGATCGCCATGGTCAGGCCGCCTTGGTCAGCACGACCGCGATCCGATCCTGGGCGGCCAACGCCACCACGGCCGGCACGTCCCGGACCGCGAGGGCCAGGTAGACCACTACCTCGTCCCGGCCGTCGGTGGAGACGGCGTCGGTGACGGTAGCGGTGAACCGGGTGGCACCGGACGACGAACCCCCGTCGCTGTCGCTGCTCGGGGTGCTGACCAGCAGCACCTGGTCACCGGGGCGCAGCTTCGGGGCGGGCACCTGGGCCGCGCGTAGCCCGAGGGCGAGCTGCTGCTGCCCGGGGCCGAGCAGCGGATCGTCGGTGAGCTGGGCCATCGTCAGCAGGGAGCCCGGGGCCAGGGAGACGGCGGCGCGCATCCCGATCACCTCGGCGAGCCGGGAGGCGGGCACCGGTTCGAGCCCCTGACCGCCGGCCACCTGCACCGACACCAGGTCGTCGGCGCGTACCACGCTGCCGACCTCGACCGCCCGGGCCACCGCCAGGTAGCTGCCGGTCGCCCGGACCGAGGTCACCGCGAACGCCGAACCCAGGCCGCCTAGGGCGATCAGCAGGACGGCGAGGCCGAGCAGGCCGGGCCGGACCCGGCGTTGGCGGACCACCCGGGGCGGGGCGACCGGCGCGTCCACAGGAGAGGTTCCGTTCCGGGTCGCCACGCTCACTTGTACCAACCTTCCGTTCGCGACTGCGGGCCGAGCAGGACGGGCTCACTCACCGCGCCACCACCTGAAGCTCGTTGATCTCGATATCGACCGGGCCCGTCGTGCGGGTGACACCGCCGATGCTTCCGCTGTCACCGCCGTTGCTGGTCCACCGCACCGACCAGTGCGTGGTCGCCCGGACGGTGTACGTGTCGGCCTCGGAGTAGCCGCTGTGGTAGCCGCAGTCGGGAGAGGGCTGCCCGGCGTGCGGGCCTCGGGCGCGGTACCGGGTGCCGGGGCCGGTGCAGGTGACCGTGTCGCCGTTGCCCATGTCCCAGACGACCCGGTTGACCCTGGCCCGGATGGTCACGGTGAGGCCGCGATCCGAGGCGGAGGCGCGCAACGGACCGAACTGGTTGGCACCTCGTTCGGCCCACATCCAGACCGGCAGACCGACAAGCCCGGGGCCGACGGACTTGCGCG
Organism: Verrucosispora sp. CNZ293; assembly: GCF_002754655.1. Lineage (NCBI taxonomy): Bacteria > Bacillati > Actinomycetota > Actinomycetes > Micromonosporales > Micromonosporaceae > Micromonospora > Verrucosispora sp. CNZ293. Next base: position 4,529,584 of record NZ_PEFR01000001.1, on the reverse strand, counting down.
GCGCGACCGCCGCCCGGGGCGCGAGCAGGGTGATCGAGGCGAACGCCCGGCGGGCCAGTTCCTCCGGGTCCGGCGGCGCGCCGAAGCCCTGCGGCGGCGCGTCCAGCAGCACCGTCCGCTGGTCACCCACGGCCCCGCCGTAGCAGGTCTGCACGTACCACTGCTGGCCCTCGGGCGCTTCCGGCTGCGGCTCGGCAAGCTTGTAGTAGCAGCCGTTGCCGCTGTTGAACCAGCCGAGCACGTCGTCGTAGCAGGGGATGGTGCGGCCCTCCCACTGGCAGACACCTCCGCCACCCCCGCCGCCGTTGTTGCCGCCACTGCCGTTGTCGCCACCGTTGCCACCGCCACCGGGGGTGCCCGGGTCGTCGTCCCAGACGTTGCAGTTCGGCTGGGCCGGCGGGCACTCGGCTCCGGGGTCGGCGGCGCTCGCCGGAACCGCGCCGCCGCTCGCCAGCAGCACCGCCAGCGCGCCGCCGAGCAACACCCGCGCAACGCCGCGTCTGCCGCTCCGCCCGGTCAGCACGGCTGGTCCTGGTGGGCGGCGCCGGTGCTGATCCGCCAGCGACCGTCGGGATAGCGGGCCGCCGTGGCGGTGGCCAGGTGGCGGGAGCCACGGGTACCCGGTACGACCTTGTCGTCGGCGAGGTAGATGAGCCGGTAGTTGCTGGCGTCGACGCAGTCCTGGATCTCCACCGTGGGTGGGCTGGCGTCCAGGTCCATCGAGATGACTGTGGGACCTTCGGAGCGCAGCGTGCCGGCGCTCACCGCGCCGTTCTGGCGGGCCTGCCGCAGGCTGAACCGGACCCGGGTCAGCAGCGGATCGGCGAGGAACCGGGTCAGCTCCGGCTCCTGCGGGTCGCTGCGCCGGCTCGCCGCCCGGGACGCCTTGAGGTAGCCGGAGTAGGCCGCCAGTGCCGCCTTCTCCGCTGCCGCCTCCTCGGCGGCCCGCTCGGCGCCGGCAGGTCTGTTCCGTTCGGGTGTCGCGGTGGTGGCCGATTCCTGGGTGCCGCCGCAGGCGGTGCTCGTGCCGACCGTGGCCACCGCGACCAGGCCGGCCGTCCAACGGCTCAGCTGCCGTGCTCGCACCTCGTGCCCTCCTCGGTGCCGACCGGCGGACGCCATCGTCAGCGTCTCCGGGCGTGCGGCGGCGCGACCGGACGGATCTCTCCGGCCCTGTTCCGTGCGCAGCCGCATTTACGGTTACGGATCTCTTATTGATGCACTGGCCTGGCTGCTCGTCGGTGGTGGACGTGGGTTGCGTCACATCCAAGGGGCGAGCATAGGCTGACGCCGGCCGATGCAACAGAGGCAATTCATGCGAACACGCTGAGTTATGAATGGTGGTGGTGCGGCATGGTTACCGGTAGGTTGCCAACGATGATCGGCTCGGGGTGTGGGGCGGCCGGGAGCGGGCGGCGGAGCGGGCGATCCCGGATTGATGGGGGCCCGAAACCGACGGGGCGCAATGTGGCGGGAAATGGCAATCGGTCCGATCCGTCCCCGACGGAAACGGTGCCAATTAGTCGTCAATTGCGGTCGATGGGAATTCCATCTGACCGTCCCGGGCGTTCTGACCGACTGTTGAACGGCGGTACGACAACCTGCGCCGCACATTCGGACCGCCACCCGAACCGACCGGACACACTACCCTCCGTGAAGGCGTGGTCGGCGTGACCCGGCAGCCCGCGCCGCCGGCACCGCCGGAGCGGACCGGCGCGGCGGACCCGTCACCGTCGGGGAACAGCCCCCGGTCGTGGCCTCGGGCCTCGGCCGTGCTGCCGATCACCCCGCTGCTGCGGTACGCGGTCGCCCGGCTTGCCGTACCGCCGGGAACCGCCCGCCGGACCGGCTGCGACGCCTGCGGCGCGCCGATCGGCCCGCACCGCCCCTGGCCGGCGCTCGGCCCGACCGCCCGCTGTGGCGGCTGCGGCGCCCGGGTCGGTGCCCCGGCGGCCAGCGTCGAACTGGCCACCCTGGCCGCCGTGGCCGCGCTGCTGCTGGCCCGCCCACCCGCCGTCGAGCTGGTCACCGCCGCGTGGTGGCTGGCCTTCGCGCTGCCGTTGCTCTTCATCGACGTCGCCGTGCACAGGTTGCCGGACCGGCTGACCCTGCCGGCCGCCGCCGGCACCTGGCTGCTGCTCGGGCTGGCCGCGCTGACAGGTGCCGGCGCGGCACCGTGGCTGCGCGCCATCGCCGCCGGGCTCGGGCTGGCGCTCTTCTTCGCCGCCACCACAGTGCTCCTCGGTACGCGGGGCTTCGGCATCGGCGACGCCAAGCTGGCGTTGAGCGCGGGAGCACTGCTGGGCTGGTACGGCTGGAGCGTGCCGGTGCTCGGCCTGCTGCTCGCGCTGACCCTGTCCGGGCTGGTCGCCCTGGCCCTGCTGGTCAGCCGCCGGGCCCGCTGGTCGAGTCACCTGCCGTTCGGGCCGTACCTGGTGCTCGGCACGCTCGGTGCGTTGCTGCTGGTGTGGTGAACGACGCTGCTGGTGTGGTGCACCGACCGGCGGGGAACTGTCAGCCCGCAGGGACCGTCGGAAACGCCTGGAGGCGCTGTGCAGCCCAATCTCGACCGGTCTTACCCCGAGACCGACGAGCCGCAGCCTGACGAGCGGTGGCGGATTCGGCGGACCTGGGACGACCTGGACCGGCTCGGTGAGACCGAGTCGGTCTTCGCGTTGAGCAACGGATGGCTCGGCTGGCGCGGCACCCTCGACGAGGGCGGGCCTGTCGACATGCCCGGCTGCTACCTGAACGGGCTGCACGAACGCCGTGAGCTGAGCTACCCCGAGGACGGCTACGCCTTCCCACAGCTCAGCGACACGGTGATCAGCCCGCCGAACGCCACGCTCGTCCGGCTCTGGGTCGGTGGCGAGCCGCTGGACCTGCGTACCGGCACGGTGCTCGCCCACGAGCAGGTGCTGGACCTGCGGGCCGGGGTGATCGAACGGCACACCGAATGGATCTCCCCGGCCGGCGTCGGGGTGCGGGTACGCAGCACCCGACTGGTGTCGCTGTGCCGGCGCCGGATCGCCGCCGTCGACTGGACCGTGGAGCCCCTGGACGGGCCGGTCGAGCTCCGGATCTGCGCGGACCTGCTGGCCAACGAGCGCATCCCGGAACGCGAGGACGACCCTCGGGCCGCCTCGCTGATCCAGGAACCGCTTACCAGCGAGCTGCACCGGGTCGACGGTGCGGACACGCTGCTGGTGCACCGTACCGAGCGCAGCGCGCAGCGGGTCGCCGTCGCGGTCGCGCACCTGACGGTGGTGCCGGAGCAGATCACCACCGGCACCGACGCCACCGTGGACCGGATCCGGCTCACCCTCACCGGGGCGCTGCGACCCGGCGAGCGGGTCCGGCTGACCAAGTTCGCGGCGTACGAGTGGGCACCCGTCGCCGACTCCTCGGTCGAGGAGCTGGCCGCCAAGGTGACCGCCGAGGCGGACGCCGCGCGTACGGACGGTTTCGGTGCGCTGCTGGCCGAGCAGCGGGCCGCCCTGGACAACGCATGGCGCACCGCTGACGTGCTGCTCGACGGCGACGAGGAGTTGCAGCAGGCGATCCGGTTCGCGATGTTCCACCTGATCCAGGCGGGCCGCTCGGACGGCGACCGGACCATCCCCGCGAAGGGGCTCACCGGCAACGGCTACGACGGGCACGTGCTCTGGGACACCGAAGGTTACGTGCTGCCGGTGCTTACCTACATCGCGCCGGCGGTGGCCCGTTCGGCGCTGCGCTGGCGGCACGCCCACCTGCCGCAGGCGTTCGACCGCGCGGCGGAGCTGCGGCTCACCGGTGCCACCTTTCCCTGGCGGACCATCAGCGGCGAGGAGTGTTCCGGCTACTGGCCGGCCGGCACCGCCGGGCTGCACGTCAACGCCGACATCGCCGACGCGGTCCTGCGCTACGTCGCGGCCACCGGCGACGAGGACTTCCTCGCCGGCCCCGGCCTGGAGCTGCTGGTGGCGACCGCCCGGTTGTGGCACGGCTTCGGGCACTTCACCGACGACGGCAGCTTCCACATCGTCGGGGTGACCGGCCCGGACGAGTACGCGGCGCTTGTCGACGACAACCTGTTCACCAACCTGATGGCCCGGCGGAACCTGCGCGGCGCGGCCGACGCCGTCGAGCGGCACCCGGAGGCGGCCGACCGGCTGGGCGTGGAGCCGGCCGAGGTGGCCGGTTGGCGGGCCGCGGCCGAGGCGATGACCGTGCCGTACGACCCGAAGCGCGGGGTGCACCAGCAGGCCGCCGGGTTCACCGACCGGCCGGAGTGGAACTTCGCCGACACCGGCGACGACGACTATCCGCTGCTGCTGCACTTTCCCTACCTGGAGCTGTACCGGCACCAGGTGGTGAAGCAGGCCGACCTGGTGCTGGCGATGCTGCGCTGCCCGGGGGAGTTCACCGCCGAGGAGAAGGCCGCCAACTTCGCCTACTACGAGGCGCGGACGGTCCGGGACTCGTCGCTGTCCGCCGCCCCGCAGGGGGTGCTCGCCGCCGAGCTGGGACACCTCGACCTGGCGTACGACCTGTTCGCCGAGTCGGTGCTCCAGGATCTTGAGGATCTCGGCGACAAGACGGGCGACGGGCTGCACCTGGCCTCGCTGGGCGGGGCATGGCTGGCGCTGGTGCAGGGCTTCGGTGGTCTGCGCGACGACCGGGAGCTGTTGTCGTTCGACCCACGGCTGCCCGACCGGATCGACCGCCTCGCGTTCAGCCTGCTCTGGCACGGCCACCGGCTGCACGTCACGCTCACCGCCGACGAGGCCCGTTACGAGCTGCCGGACGCCGCCGACGACGCCGCGGTCGAGCTGTGGCACCACGGTGAGCGGCTGCGGGTGACCGCTGGTCAGCCGGTCACCCGGCCCATGCCTGCGCTACCCGACTTCGGTCCCGAGCCACCCTCGCCACCCGGCCGCCGACCCGCCCGCCGCTGATCCTCGAAGCTCAGTGCACGGACGGCCCAGGCTGCGGCAGGTGGTCGCCGGGGTTCGGGCCGCCGGCCATCCGCTGCCGCACGGCCTCCAGCTCCTCGAAGGCGTACGCCCAGTTGTGGCACTTGAAACTGCGTAGCCCTTCGATCGGCGACCGGCAGTCGGCGCAGCGTACGCCGGGGATGGCGGCGGGCAGTCCGGTGTTGACGTAGCGGCGGTCGCCGAGGATCACGGTTGCGATCATCATCGGGTCGTGCACGCCCTTCAGGGCCGAGGCGACGATGTCGTACCAGGTGATCCGGCGACCGCACTTCGGGCAGTCCGGCTGGTCGCCGCTGACCCAGAGCGGCGCGCCGATGGTGCGGGGCGGCATGTTGAGCAGCTTCTCGATCCGCCGTACGTCGGACTCGGGGGTGGTCCAGCGGTGCCGGCCGGGCAGTGCAGCGGGCGAGTCGTAGACGGCTTGGAACAGGGCGGGTTCGACCTCGACGGTCTCGCGTTCGCTTGTCATCGGCGTCCCTCCCGGACTCTCGGCGCACCCACAGTGGTCACCGGCGGGTGACGGGCACAACCGGATCAACGACACGGCAGGGCGGCCGGCCCCGGGCTGGGCGTACCCGGGCGGGAAACGACCCGGGGCCGGCGGAGCGTTCAGGCGGGTGACGCGGTGGTGAGCGGTGCGACCGGCGTCGCCGGCCGGGTCTCGGTGAGCGCCTGCTTCCGGACACCGAAGATGATCAGGTAGCCGAGGATCCAGAACTCGCCCACGGTGGCGGGTACCACCAACAGGTCGGCGATGATCCCGGCGCCGGGGGCGAGGTAGCTGACGAAGGTCATGAGCAGGTAGCCCAGCCCACCGGCGACGAGGAGCCAGCCGAGCGGCCGGGGCAACCAACCCGAGCGCAGTACGCACCAGCCCATCGGGATCAGCCAGAGGCCGAAGAAGAGCCCGCCCACCCCCCACAGGTTCTCGCTGACGAGGTACAGCAGTTGCACGGTGTCGGCGGTCCCGCCGGCCCCGCCGGTGGCCACCCCCACGGCGGTCGCGAGCATGGCGGCGCTGCCGAGGATCGCCACGGCGTTGACGATGCCGAAGGCGGCGATGCTGCCGGCGGCGGTGCTGTCGACGGTACGGAACAGCCGGTAGAACCAGACGGCGGCGAGCGTCTGGGTGAGGACGACAAGCAGTTCGAGGGCCACCCCGAGACGCGCCAGCGACTGGTTGGCGACCAGGTTGGCGAGGGTCGCGTCGGCAGCACCGGCGTCGAAGATCATGGGGCGGATGGTGAGGAAACCCAGTGCGCCGGCGATGCCGAGGCCGAGGTAGAACAGCCCGGTCGTCCGGGCGGTGCGGATCAGCGGGTGCATTGTGGCTCCTTCGTTCGCAAAAGCTCGGGTGGCGAGATCAGCCTTACGTCGTAAGGCAACCATACGTTGTAAGGTCAAGGGGAGATGGGAGCCGCATGGGAGCGAGCAAACGCCGGGAGCCGCTGAGCCGGGACCGGGCGCTGGCCGCCGCGATCGCGCTCGTGGACGCGGAGGGGATGGCGGCGCTGACGATGCGCCGCCTCGCCGCCGACCTCGGCGTCGAGGCGATGTCCCTCTACCACCACCTGCCCGGCAAGGAAGGGCTGCTCGACGGCCTCGTCGATGCCGTGGTCGCCGAGATCGTCGCAGCCGCCGGAGCGGCTGAGACGGACGCGGCCGGCGGCGACTGGCGTACCCGGCTCCGCCTGCGTTTCCTCGCCGCGCGTGCAGTCATGCTGCGACACCCGTGGGCACCCGCGCTGCTCAGCTCCCGCCCGACAATTCCCGCCGGGGTGTACGGGTACTACGAGGGCATCCTCGCCACCCTGATCGACGGCGGCTTCTCGTACCGGATCGCCCACCGGGCGCTGCACGCGTTCGGCAGCCTGGCCCTCGGCTTCGCCCAGGAGGTCTTCCAACCCGCCACCGGTGCGGATACCGACGCCGCCGAGGCGGACCTGGCCGTGCTGGCCGAGCAGTTGCCGCACCTGGCGGCGATGGTCGCCGCCGAGATGCACGCTGCCACCGACCCGACCCTGGGCTGGTGCGACAGTCAGACCGAGTTCGAGTTCACCCTCGATCTGCTCTTCGACGGCCTGGAACAGGCGCGCAGCCGATCCGCCAACCCGACCGGCCACAGTGACCTGTGACTACGGCCACCGCTCACCCCGTCCGCCGACCGCTACCGTCGGCTGATGCAGGACATCGGCGGTATCGCGGAGGCGTTCCGGACGGCCCGTGGGTTCGGCAGCTCGCCGCTGTACAGCCGGCTGCTCGCGGTCGTGGCGGACGATGAGTCCCTGCTAGAACTGGCGGCCCGCACGCGCCCCGGCCAGCAGCCCACGTTCGCGCTCTTCGGCGCGGTCCACTACCTGCTGCTGGCCGGGACGCCCGATCCGCTGGCCGAGTACTACCCGTCTCTGGCCGGTGCCGCCGCTCGTCCCGTCGACGCGGGCACCGGCCCGGCCTTCGCACGCTTCTGCGCCGCGTACGCGACCCGGATCGCGTCACTGCTCGACAGGCGCCTGGTGCAGACCAATCACGTACAGCGTGCAATGGTGCTCCGGCTCGGCCTGGCGCTGCTGCGCCGCACGACATCGGAGCCCGTCTGCGTAGTCGAGGTGGGCTGTAGCGCGGGATTGAACCTCCGCGCCGATCGGTACGCCTACACCGTGGGTGGCACACCCGTCGGCGACCGCAGTTCGTCGGTCCACATCGAAGTGGACGTGCCGGACCCCGGTCCGCTGCCCGACCTGGACCAGCTACCGGAGATCGCCGACGCGGTCGGCATCGACCTGGCTCCGCCGGACCTCACCGACACCGACGACCGGGCGTGGCTGCGTGCGCTCGTGTGGCCGGAGAACTCGCATCAGGCGGCGCAGTTGCAGGCGGCGATGGCCGAGGCGGCGGCCGATCCGCCGCGCGTGGTGGCCGGCAACGCCATCGAGATCGGCCCCACGGTCGCGGCGACGCTGCCACCGGGGCTGCCGCGACTCGTCGTGCACACCGCGACGCGGATCCACGTACCCGCCGAGGAGCGTCCGGCGTTCGACGCTGCGGTGGCGGCCTTCGGTGCGGACGGGCCGCTGCTGCACCTCGCCCTGGAGGACGACCAGCTCGTCGCACCGTCGGGCCGGCCGGGCGTCGGCCTGACCGCCACCGACGCGACGGGAAGCCGGACCATCGCGGTCGCCGACGGCCACCTCGCCTGGTTGGAACCGCTCCCCGCGATGAACGACGGGTCCTAGCGTTATCGGCCCCGACCGGCGCTGCGGGAGCCCGCTCGGGCCGGGTGGCCCGGATGGGCGCGGCTGCACCGAGCGCGGTCCGACGCCGTCCGGCGGCCGAATCAGGAGCCGTTCCGCGCGTCGGCAAGCGTGGTGGCGGTGATCCTGATGTCCGTCACGCGGGCGCTGAGCCCGTCACCCATCGGCGACTGCACGCTGAATCCGACCCGGTGCCCGGCCACCGGCCCGAGCGTGAACAGCCGGGCGAGCGCCCAGTGCGCGCCGTCGTCGGAGTGGTGGAACGCGTACACCGCGCCTATGCGGGAGATCCGCAGCCAGGACCGTCCGGGCTGCGACACGGCGACTCCGTTGGCGTCGTCGGAGACCTCGCGGGTCACCACGGTGACGATCATGTCCGTACCGGCCGGTGATCGCTCCAGGGCCAGCTTCGCCCAGGTGGACGGCCCACCATGGATGAACAGCGTGACCGCGTCATAGGTTTCCGCCAGCGGTGCCTCGACCAGGGCGCTGAGCTGGAAGTCGTGGTCGATCCGGGTCAGGGTGAGCGGTGCCGAGCCGGTCGGTTCGCCGCCAGCCGGGTCGGCGAACCAGTCCGTCCGGGCGGACGCGCTCAGCAGCCCGACTCCTGGTGGCGCGACGCGATTGCCATCGACGTCCTGCCATTCGAGCCGCTCGATCGACATGACGGCAAGCGTGCCGGCGGGACTCGGCGACCGCAACCCGCTCGGACGGGTCTGACCAGCTCAGCCGCTCATGAGAGCGCTGCCACCTGGACGCCCGCCCGGCGCTGACCGGGTCTCGTCATGCCGTGCGCTCAGTGGAACAGGCGGGTGATGGCGACTTGCAACCGGATGATGTCGGTGATCGTGTACAGGCCCTCGCCCGGCCTGGGATCGGCGCTCAGCGGTGGTTGCTGGTGCGGAGCGGCCACCGCTCGGAACTGATTGGCGGGGTCGGGCAGGTAGGTGAGCCCGACCACCCCGAACCGGGCCTGGCCCCGGTCCCGGACGGCGGCCCGGCCGGCCAACTGGTCCGACGTCGGTGGCTGCGTGAAACGGCCGGAGTAGAACTCGATGACCGGGTACTCGTTGGTCCCCGCCAGCTGGTGTACGAACGCCGCGTAGTAGCTGCCCTCCAGCTGAACGGACACCACATCTCCCGGGCGCAGGAGCGTCGGGGTCCTGGGCCGGGGCGGCCGGCGAGTCAGTGGTGGCGGCGGCGCGGTCAGGAAGTTCTTGATGGCCGGAGACTGTCGGGCAAAGGCGTCGGAGAGCACGACGTCGCGGTTGAGCGCGTCGATGGCGGCCAGCGCGTGGGCCGTGACGGCTTCGTCGGCGAGGCCGTACCGATGCAGCAGGACGGCCATCGCCACCCAGCCGCGGTGCCGCGTCGCCGGGGCGGTGTCGTCGGCGTCGAGCAGACACCGCCAGCGGGCGAGGATTGGTGGGATCACCGCCCGTTCCATCTCGCGGTGATCCTTCGGGTGGGCCAGCATCTGCCAGCCCACCCACCGGGCCAGGTCCTCGTTCAGCGCGCGGACGAGGGCCGGCGCGGCGAGCTTGTCCAGAATCTGCTGATGCCTCACGCCGTGCGAGTCTGACAGACCTCCGCACCCGCCGTACCGGCGCTCATGACCGGAGGGTACGCAGGATACGGGCCAGCTCCACCCGATCGGCGGCGTCGAGGTGGCCGAAGAACCGGTCCGCCTCGGCTCGGCGGGCCGTCCGGATCGCGGCGCTGACCCGGCGGCCTTCCTCGGTGAGCGCGACCAGGGTGGCCCGTCGGTCGGCCGGGTCGGGTCGGCGGTTCACCAGTCCACGGGCTTCAAGGTCGTCGACGACCTCGGTGGCCGAACGCGGTGCGATGCGCAGGTGTTCGGCGAGCGTGCCGGGGCGTACCTCGCCGTGCCGCACCAGCACCCCGAGCGCCCGCGACTGGCTCGGGGTGACGTCCCACGGCGCGAGGGACTCCCGGGTCTGTCGGCGCAGTCGGGACGCCACCGCCCAGAACGTCTCCGACAGGCTTTCGTCGTCCGCGCTGCCGGCGGTCTCCGAGGTCACCGGAATACGGTAACAGCCGATGCGGTTGCTACCTCATGATGAGGTAACCTCAGCAAATCTGGCCCCTGATCCCCACCGAAAGGCAGTGCCTCTTGGAACCCAACCCCATGGGCCGCGACCGCGGCCACCGCACCCTCACCGCCGAGGAGAAGGCGCAGGCCCGTCAGGTGTCGCTGCGCCGCATCGGCCGCCTCTTCACGCCCCACCGGCCCGCGCTCGTCGCCGTCACCGCGATCATCGTGGTCTCCTCGATCATCGCGATGGCCAACCCGTTCCTGCTGCGTGCGGTGATCGACCGGGCGCTGCCGGAGGGCGACGTGACGCTGCTGGTCTGGCTGGTCGTCGGCATGGTCGCCGTGGCCGCCGTGACCGCCGCCCTCGGCGTCGTGCAGACCTGGATCTCCACCCAGGTCGGTCAGCGGGTCATGCACCGGCTGCGTACCGACGTCTTCCGCCACCTCCAGCGGCAGTCGCTCGGCTTCTTCACCCGTACCCGCACCGGAGAGGTGCAGTCCCGCATCACGAACGACATCGGTGGCATGCAGACGGTGGTCACCTCCACCGCCACCGCCGTCGCGTCCAACCTGACCACAGTGGTCGCGACAGCTGTCGCCATGCTGGCACTCTCCTGGCAACTCTCTCTGGTCTCGCTTGTCGTGCTGCCGCCGGCGATCTGGTTGACCCGCCGCGTCGCCCGGATGCGGCGCGAGATCACCGCCCAACGCCAGCGCGAACTCGCCGACCTCAACGTCACGGTCGAGGAAGGGTTGTCGATCAGCGGGGTGCAGCTCGCCAAGACGCTCGGCACCGGTCCCGCTCTCGTCGACAGGTTCACCGCCTCGTCGACCCGGCTTGTCGACCTGGAGTTGCGCAGCGAGTTGGCCGGTCGCTGGCGGATGGCCTCGATGAGCATCATCTTCGCCGCCGTACCGGCGGTCATCTACCTCGCCGCCGGGCTACCCGGCACCGCCGGCACCCTGAGCATCGGCACCCTTGTCGCGTTCACCGCCCTGCAGAGCGGCTTGTTCAGGCCGCTCATGGGGTTGCTCAACGTGGGTGTCTCACTCGCCGCGTCGCTGGCGCTGTTCGCCCGGATCTTCGAGTACCTCGACCTGCCGGTCGACGTGGCCGACCCCACCGAGCCCGTCCGGCTCGATCCCGCCCGGGTACGCGGACACCTGCGCCTGGCAGACGTCACCTTCACCTACCCCGGCAACGACACCGCCGCGCTCGCCGGGATCACCCTCGACGTGCCCGCCGGCACCAGCCTCGCCCTGGTCGGCGAGACCGGCTCCGGCAAGAGCACCCTCGCCGGGCTGATCAGCCGGCTGTACGACCCCACCGCCGGCCGCGTCACCATCGACGGCGTCGACCTGCGCGACCTGCGCCTGGCCGACCTGGCCGCGATCGTCGGTGTGGTCAGCCAGGAGACGTACCTGCTGCACACCACCGTCCGGGAGAACCTCCGCTACGCCCGCCCGGACGCCACCGACGCGGACATCGAGGAAGCCGCCCGCGCCGCGCAGATCCACGATCTGATCGCCGGGCTGCCCGACGGGTACGACACGGTTGTCGGCTCGCGCGGCCACCGGTTCTCCGGCGGCGAGAAGCAGCGGCTGGCCATCGCCCGTACGCTGCTGCGCGACCCGCGCATCCTGGTCCTCGACGAGGCCACAAGCGCGCTGGACACGGAGACCGAACGGGCCGTGCAGCGTGCGTTCGACGCGCTCGCCGAGGGCCGTACCACCATCACCATCGCCCACCGGCTGTCCACGGTCCGCGACGCCGACCAGATCGCGGTGCTCGACCACGGCCGGGTCGTCGAGGCCGGCGACCACCACAGCCTGCTGGACCGCAACGGCCGCTACGCCGCCCTGGCCGCCTGAGTGTCACTCGGCACCGACGGCGTGGCGGGCTCAGTGTCCCGACGGGCGGGGCCGTAGGCCGTCGAGGGCGGTGGTGACGACGCGGTCGGCGTACTCGGCGGTGAGCGGCCCCGTGCGCTGCAACCAACGGTTGAGCACCGGTCCCCAGATCATTTCCACGGCCACGTCGAGGTCGAGGTCCTCGGCGAGCTGCCCGGCCCGTTGCGCGCTGCGCAGCCGTTCCCGCTTGGCCGCCTTCAACGGCCCGTCCAACCGTTCGGCGTAGGTGGCCGCCAGCTCGGGGTCGTGCGCGATCTCGGTGGCCAGCGCGCGCATCGGCTTGTCGTACCGGGGATCGTTCAATTCGACGACAGTGGCGCGCAGCACCGCCGTCAGGTCGGCTGCCAGGTCGCCGGTGTCGGGCAAGGTCGGGGGCCCACCCGCTGCCCCCTCACTGAGCATGAGGAAGGCATCGAAGATGACTGTCCCCTTGGACGGCCACCAGCGGTAGATGGTCTGTTTGCCGACGCCGGCACGGGCGGCGATGCCCTCGATGCTGAGTTTGGCGTACCCGACTTCCTGGAGGAGATCGAACGCCGCGGTGAGGATGGCCCGTCGCGAGGCCTCTCTTCTGCGGGCCGGGTCGGGCGTCGCGCTGCGCTGTGCCGTCATGCACGCACCCTATCAAGAGCGAGACGGACCGTCTCGTCTTGACAGGTGGGCGGGAAGCGGCTAGCTTCTGTCCGTGAAACGAGACGGACCGTTCCGTCTCGCATCTGTGAGGGGGACCCGTAGATGCCCAGCTCCGCCAGCACCACACCGCGTACCTGGTTCATCACCGGCGCCAGCCGGGGTCTGGGCCGTGCGTTCGCCGTCGCGGCACTCGAAAGCGGTGACCAGGTGGTCGCTGCCGCTCGGACCGTCACCCGAGACGACTTCGATGAGCGGTACGGCGACCGGCTGCTCACCCTGCGGCTCGACGTGACCGACCGGGCGGCGGTCTTCGCCGCCGTGACCACAGCGGTCGAGCACTTCGGGCGGCTCGACATCGTCGTCAACAACGCCGGCACCATGTCCATGGGAATGATCGAAGAGTTCACCGAAGCTGAGGCGCGCAGCCAGTTCGAGGTGAACCTCTTCGGAGCACTCTGGGTCAGCCAGGCCGTGCTGCCGCACCTGCGCGCCCGACGCGCCGGCCACATCGTGCAGATCTCCAGCATCGCCGCACTCGGCGGATTCCCGACCACCGGCATGTACAGCGCGAGCAAGTTCGCCCTCGAAGGCATGGCCGAGTCCCTGGCGATGGAGGCGGCGGCCTTCGGCGTCAAGGTCAGCATCGTGCAGCCCGGCGGCTACTGGACCGACCTGTACACCAGCATGACCTCCACCAGCCCGATCGATGCCTACGCGCCGTTGCGGGCCGAGATCGAGCGGCAGTGGGCGGAAGGCTCGATCGACAGCGAGCCCCGGCTCGCCGCCGAGGCGCTGCTCAAACTTGTCGACAGCGACGACCCACCGCTGCGTCTCCTGCTCGGCAGCATGGTCTACGACCTCGCGTTCGACATCTCGCGTCGGCGGATGGACACCTGGGCCAGCTGGGAACAGGTCAGCCGAGCCGCCGAGCACGCCGTCCCGGCCCCCGGCGGTGAGCACTGACCAGCTCATCCGGTGTGCCGGTGACGCATCGGACCGATTTGGCTAAGCTGTTAGCTAACGAGGAGGTCAGATGATGTCGGCCGAAGCCGTGCACTACAACATGCATGACGCCAAAACCCACCTGTCGCGCATCATCGAACGGGTCGAACGCGGCGAAGAAATCATCATCGACCGGGCGGGCACGCCTGTTGCGAAGGTGGTGCCGCTGGTGCGGCGGGCGAACCGCACCGCGATCGGTTCCCTCGCCGGCCAGTTGGACCTCTCGGGTGACTGGGACTCCCCCCAGACCAATGCCGAGATCGCCGCCGACTTCGGCATCGGCGCATGACCCTGCTGCTCGACACGCATGTCGTGCTCTGGGCCATCACCGGCGATGCCACCCTCAGCACTGAATTCCTCGAGCAGCTACGCCACGAGCCGGACATCTTCCTCTCCCCGGTCAGCCTGTGGGAGATCACCATCAAGCAGAACGCCGGGAAACTTGGTGGCCCACCTGATCTGGCGGAGCGGGTGAGGGACATGGGCTTCCGAGAGCTCCCGGTGACCTACGCCCATGCCATCGCCGCCGGCCGCCTGCCACCGCACCACCGTGACCCGTTCGACCGCATGCTCGTGGCGCAGGCGATCACCGAGAGGTTGACCCTGGCCACCCGCGACGTATCGATCGCGCGGTACGACGTGGACGTCCTCAAGGTGTGACGGTGCCCTGACCGTCGCCCGGCCGCTATCGGTCGCCGTAGTGGTAGCGGCAGGCGACGATCTCGACGTCCTCCTTGGTGATCCGGTACACCAGCCGGTGTTCGCGATCGATCCGGCGGGACCAGAAGCCGGACAGCTCGCCCCGCAGGGGCTCCGGCTTGCCGATGCCCTCGTACCCGTTGCGCATCACGTCCGCGATCAGGTCGTTGATGCGCTTGACCAGCTTGCGGTCGGTGTGGCTGAGGTACTGGCTCCATGCTGTCGCGGTGAAGACCAGCCTCACGCGGCGTCCCGCCCGGTGTCCGGGTCGGTCAGCTCCCGCTCAGCCGTGTCGCCCTGCTCAAGCTCGGCGATCGATCGGCGCAGGGCTGCGGCGTTGCTCGGGCTGCGCAGGAGGTATTCGGTTTCCTTCATCGACTCGTATTCGGCCAGCGACACGATCACCACGGGCTCGTGGCCCGACCGGGTCACCACCACTTCCTCGGCGTCGTTGATGACGCTGTCGAGTTCGGCGGCGAGGTTCTGGCGTAGCTGGGTGAAGTTCACGGTCCGCATGACCACCTCCAGTGCAGGTACAGAAAACTGTACCTCGGAGTGGTTGGTGTCTCCCTCTCGGTCGTTGCTGCGCCGCCCCGGACCGCGGCGACAGTGACCCGAAAGGCGCCGCTGACCTGCGTAAGAGTGGGCCGCCAGGGACTCGAACCCTGAACCTATGGATTAAAAGTCCACAGCTCTGCCATTGAGCTAGCGGCCCGCGCGCTCAGGTTACCGGACACCTCCGGGAGCGGGCTCGCGGCTTCCGGCCCCGCTGTCGATGCGTGGTGGCGGCTCCGGCCAGGGTACGGGTGGACGTCGGCTGGCAGGATCGGCTGGGCCGGCGCGGACCTCGTCGCTGGTCGGGCTGCCCTGTGTCTCTGGAGGTGCCGCATGTCGGAGCCGATTCGGCTCGCCGTCCTGGCCGGGGCCACGCTGACGACCGGGCTGGTGGCGGGGCTGTTCTTCGCGTACGCCTGCTCGGTGATGCCGGGTCTGGCCGCGACCGACGGTCGGACCCTGGTCGGCACCATGCAGTCGATCAATCGGAAGATCATCAACGGCTGGTTTCTGTCGGCCTTTCTCGGTGGGCCGCTGCTCGTGGTGGTGGCGGTGGTCGGGCATCTCGGCGCTGGCGGTGCGGTGCTCGGCTGGCTGATCGCCGCGCTGGTCAGCCATCTGATCACGCTCGGGGTGACGGGGCGGTGCAACGTGCCGCTCAACAACCGGTTGGAGGCCGCCGGGCCGGTCGACGGGATCGACGATCTGGCAGAGGTACGGCAGTGGTTCGAGGCGCCGTGGGTGCGGTGGAACCTGGTCCGTACGGTCAGCTCGGCCGCCGCCTTCGCCTGCCTGATCGGCGCGCTGCTCGTCCGCTGAGCAGCCGGTGCCCCGCCGCAGCCGCGACTCGGTGCCGCGAGCGCGTAAAAGACGACAGCCCCGGCGGGGGTGCTTGGAAAGCGGCTGACCGGGTACGGACCGGGCATGCGGATCGTGGTCGTGGGAGCGAGCGGGAACGTCGGGTCGGCGCTGCTGCGTCGGTTGCGGCGCGAGCGCGACGTGGAGATCGTCGGGGTGGCGCGGCGGCTGCCACCGGACGGGGCGGGTGAGCCGTACGACGCGGTGCGGTGGCACTCCTGCGACATCGGGCTGGCGGGCGCGGTGGACGAGCTTGCCGGCGTCTTCGCCGGTGCCGACGCGGTGGTGCACCTGGCCTGGCAGATCCAGCCCAGCCACGACCAGCACGTGTTGCGGCGGACAAATGTCGGCGGCAGCCGGGCGGTGGTCGACGCGGTGCTGCGCGCCCGGGTGCCGGCCCTGGTGTACGCCTCGTCGGTCGGCACCTACGCGCCCGGCCCGAAGGACGCGCCGATAAGCGAGCGCTGGCCGACGACAGGCGTGCCCGGATCGTCGTACAGCCAGGACAAGGCGGCGGTCGAGGAGATGCTCGACGGGATCGAGCGGAGCCATCCGAGCCTACGGCTGGTCCGGCTGCGTCCCGGGTTGATCTTTCAACGGGAGGCGGGCACCGAGATCAGCCGCTACTTCCTCGGCCCGCTGGCCCCGGTGCGGCTGCTCCGGTACGGCCGGCTGCCGCTGGTGCCGACGAATCGTCGGCTGCGGATGCAGGTGGTGCACGCCGACGACGTGGCTGACGCCTACGCCCGGGCGATCATGAGTGACGCCCGTGGCGCTTTCAATGTCGCCACGGACCCGGTGCTGACTCCCGAGCTGGTGGCCCGGCACTTCCACGGCTGGACGGTGCCGGTGGCCGCCCCGGTGCTGCGGGCCGCCGCCGCGCTCACCTGGCGGGCGCGGCTGCAACCTGTCGACGCGGGCTGGGTGGACCTGGCGCTCAACGCGCCGCTGATGTCCAGCGAGCGGGCCGAAACCGAGCTTGGCTGGCGCCCGAGTGTCGACTCGGTGAGCGCCCTGCGGGAGCTGTTCCGCGGCTTGGCCGACCGGTCGCAGACCGCCAGCCCGCCCCTGTCCATCTCGCCCACCTTCCCCGCAGGCGTCGGCAACCCCTACTGACCTTGGGTCAGCGGACGGTGGAGGCGGTGAATGTCGGTTTGCCGGAGCCCTGGAAGAAGATGCCGGGGTGGGTCTGGAAGCCCCGGCTGGGGTTGCGGCGCAGGGTTGAGTTCTCGATGCGCAGGGTGCCGGTGCGGTCGTTGCTGACGAAGAAGATCGCCCCACCGCCCTCCCGGGCGTCGTTGTCCTCGACGACGGTGCCGGCGAGGCGTACGGAGAACGTGTTGCCGTCGCAGTAGATCGCCCCGCCGCTGCCGCCGCCAGGCGTGCCGGAGCGGGCCGGGTTGGCGCCCTCGCCCACCGCGTCGTTGTTCCGCAGCACGCTGTTGAGGACCACCCAGGACACGCCGATGCTGCTCAGTGCACCGCCGTTGGCGCAGGAACCGCCGGTGAAGGTGCTGTTGACCACGTACACCGGCTGGTCGTCGTGCTGGTCGAGGACCCGGATCGCGGCACCGCCCAGGTCCGGGCCGGTCCGGTCGCAGCGGTTGTCGACGAAGCGCGAGTTGACCACCTTGAACCGGCCACCCCGGACGAAGATCGCCCCACCGCCGCCGCCCTCGGTGCGCTGGCCGGTGGCGTCACCGTCGGCGAAGGTGAGGTTCTGCACGGTCAGTCGCGGGTGATCCTGGTTGTCGCAGTGCGAGGTGGTCCAGCCCTGCAACGCGTCGCAGGTGTTCATGTAGAGGATGCGCCGCTTGCCCTGCCCGCTGAGGGTGACCTTGCCGCCGCCGTCGAGCACCACCTGCGGGCCGTTGGCGTTGCGTACCTTGGCGGTGGCGGTCATCCGGATGGTGACCGGGTCGGGGCCGCAGTCGAAGGTGATGATCCCGCCGGCCGCGACCGCCCGGATGACGGCGGCGGAGGTGCAACTGTCGGCGGTTCCGTTACCGACGGTACGGGTCGGCTTCGACGTGTCGACCGCCCGCCCGGCCGCCGGTACGGTCACCCGTCCGCTCGGGTTGCCGGTGTCGCGTGGCTGCCGGGACGCGCCGGACGGGGAGGGGCTGGCAGTGGGGTCCGGGCTGCCCAACCCGGTCTTGGCCGCCGGGTTGGCCTGCGCGCCCGGCTCCTGCCCCGGCGTGGGTGTCGAGGAGGCGTCGCCCACCGGGGCCTGCGCGCCGCGCGGGTCGGCGCTCGGCACGGACGGGCTGCACGCGGTGAGCACGGCGATGGCGACGCCGAATGCGACAGTGGCGGTGGAGGATCGGAGGCGCACCCCGTGATGCTAGGGCCTGTGTCAATGAAGCCTGTGTCGATGTAGCCGAGTCCGCAGTGGGCCGGACGGATCAGGCGATCGGCACGTGGTGCAGGTGCCGCCGCTGGCGTAGCCGGACGGCGAAGACTCCCGCCACCGTCACGATCAGCAGCACGGTGACCACCATCCCGTGCAGGAAACCGCGGGTCAGGTAGCCGTCGTCGGTGTGGTCCACCGCCCAGGTGGCGATCTCCCGGCTCGACCAGAACGGTGTCAGCTTCGCCCCCGCGTCGGCCGGGTCGAGCAGCATCTGCATCGCCACCACGGTGAGCAGCAACAGTGTGCCCTCCAGCTCGCGGGGCAGCAGCGCGCCTATCAACATGCCGAACGGTGCGGCCACGGCCACGCAGCAGAGCATCGCCACGGCGATCCCGCCGTACCGCAGGTTGTTCGCGTCGACGACGGTGAGCAGGAAGAACGGCACCGCGATGGCCAGCCCCAGCGCCCACAAACCGAGCATCCGCCCGAGGTAGAGGTGGTGCGGCCGGTAGCCGGCGAGCCGGAGCCGGGGCTCCAGTTCGCGGGCCGCGCTGGTGGCGAAGAGGGCTGCGGTGCTGACCGCCCAGCTGATGCCGAGCAGCAGCGCACGCACGGACTGCCCGACGTAGGAGTCGCGCCGGATCAGCCAGAAGGTCAACGGCATCAACAGCAGAAGCAGGATCACGCCCCGCCGGCGCGCCAACTCCCGCAGCGTCATCTCGGCCACGGTGACCAGCCGGTTCACGATCGGCCTCCCTGGTGGGCGGGGGTCAGGTCGAGCACCAGGTCGACCCGGTCGAGCTGGTTGAGCAGGTGGGTGACCACCACGATGGCCCGTCCCTCGTCGCGCAGCCGGGTCAACTGGTCCCAGAGGTTGACGTAGCTGCCCTGGTCGAAGCCCTGGTACGGCTCGTCGAGCAGCAGCACGTCCGGCTGCGTCAGGGTGGACATGGTGAGGTTCAGTTTCTGCCGCGTACCGCCGGAGAGGTGGCGGGCGAGCACGGCATCCTCGGCGTCCCAGCCGAGCTGCCGGGCTGCCGCGCGGCCGGCCCGCCGGGCCGGCCCCCGAGGTACGCCCTGACCGGCACCCACGAGCACGAAATGCTCGTCCGGCAGCAGAAAGTCGGCGGTACCGCCCTGCTGCGGGCAGTAGCCCAGCCGACCCGAGACGGTCACCTCCCCGACGTCCGGTGAGACCAGACCGGCGCAGATCCGCAGGAAGGTGCTCTTGCCGCAGCCGTTCGCGCCGACCACCGCGGCGATCTGCCCGGCCCGTACGGTGAGCGACGCGTCGCGGAGCACCACGTGCCGGCCGTACCGCTTGGTGATGCCCCGGGCGTGCAGCCGGACGGGGCCGGGGCGCGGGCCGGGCGCGGTGCCGATGCTCTCCACGATGGCGGCGGCGTACGCCTGCGGCGAGCCGAAGACCAGCCACGGATCACCGCCGCCCTCGCGGAGGTGGGTGGCCGCCTCGGCGACCACATGCCGGGCGGCGTCGCCGCCCACCCGGCGCTGGTACAGCTCGGCCGCGAACGCCCGCAGCCAGTCGTCGGCGTTCACCCGTCGACCCCCTTCGTGACGATGCTGGTCACCGGGGCCACGAACGCCAACCAGGCGTTGCCGCCGTGCCGCAGGGCCGCTCGCCCGTCGTCGGTGAGTTGGTAGTACTTGCGGGCCGGACCGGAAGCGCCCTCCCGCCACCGCGCGGTGACCAGCCCGGTGCGTTGCAGCCGCAGCAGCACCGGGTAGAGCGTGCCGCCCTGGATCGGTCCGACGCCTGCGGCGTCGAGCGACTGGGCGAGCTGGTAGCCGTAGGACTCGCCGTCGCGCAGCAGGGCGAGCACGCAAAGGTCGAGCACCCCGCGCAACCACTGCCCCCGACGGTCGGAATCCACAGGCCGAACCCTAGTGCCGCTATCTAGATGGCACAACTACCTAGTGCGGTCGCGGCGGTCCAACCGACCGTGCCGGCGTACCTCAGCCAGCGACGACGTCGGAGATCACCACTGTGACGTTGTCCGGCGCGCCGGCCTGGTGGGCGAGCTTCACCAACTGCTCGCCGCACTGGTGGCGGTCGGCATGCATGCCCAGGGTGGCGGCGATCGCGTCGTCGGTCACGTAGTCGGAGAGCCCGTCGCTGCACAGCAGC
Organism: Verrucosispora sp. CNZ293; assembly: GCF_002754655.1. Taxonomy (NCBI): domain Bacteria; kingdom Bacillati; phylum Actinomycetota; class Actinomycetes; order Micromonosporales; family Micromonosporaceae; genus Micromonospora; species Verrucosispora sp. CNZ293. The sequence continues at coordinate 4,509,138 of NZ_PEFR01000001.1, read as the reverse complement.
AGCCGGTCACCGGCGGCCAGCATCACCGCGCCCATCGTCGGCGGCGCGTCGGCGCCCTGCACCGCCCGGGTCACCAGCGACCGCTGCGGGTGGTGGCGGGCCTGCTCGGGGAGGAGGGCGCCCTGGTCCACGAGCGCCTGCACGAACGTGTCATCCCGGGTCAGCTGGCGCAGTCGACCGTCGCGGAGCAGGTAACAGCGGGAATCGCCGACCTGCGCCAGCACCAACGTCTCCCCGGCGAGCAGGGCCGCGGTCAGCGTCGTACCCATGCCGTCCCGTTCGGGGTCGGCGACGATCGCGGCGTGGATGCGCTGGTTGGCGGTGCTCACCACGGCGCGGAGCGCCTCGGCGGCGGCGTCCGGTGCGGTCGGCGGGACCAGCTCGTCGAGGATCCGGATGACGATCTCACTGGCCACCTCACCAGCGGGCAATCCACCCATGCCGTCGGCCACCGCGACGAGGCGCTCGCCGGCAAGGGCGGAGTCCTCGTTGTTGGTCCGGACCAGACCGATGTCGTTGAGGATGGCCGAGCGGAGGATCAGCGTCATGGGACAAGCTTGCCAAGAAGACCCTTCCCGCGTCTCTACGCACTACTGCGTAGGGTTGAGGAATGTTGCCCGTGTCCATGGTCGGGCGTGCCGGTGAGCTGGCTGAGCTGGACCGGGCCTGGTCCAGCGTGGTCGCGGGACGCCGCCGCTCGCCGGCTGTCGCGGTCGTCACCGGGGGACCGGGGGTGGGCAAGAGCCTGCTGGTCGCCGTCGCGCTTGACGGCTTCACCCCGCGACCGGAGGTGGTGCTCAGCGGCGCCGCCCGGGTGCACAGCCCCGCCCCGTACGACTGGTTGGCCGCGGCGCTGAGCGGACACGACACCACCCGACTCGACCTGCCGGCCGACGCGCTGGCCTGGCTCGCCCAGCAGCCCACCGCGCCGCGTGAGCGCTACGCCCCCGGCACCCTGCTCCGGCTGGCCGTGCGTACCGTCCGGGTGCTTGTCGGCGCCGGTCCGGCGGTGCTCGTGGTGGAGGATCTGCACGCCCTCGACCCGGCCAGCCTCAACCTGGTAGGCGAACTGGCCACCGCCGACGGGCTGCCGGCGCTGCTGGTGGTGGCGACCAGACCCGCCGCGCGCGCGGTCTCACCGGAACTCGCCGGCCGCACCCTGGCCCGCCTCTGCGGGGTACGCGGCGTGGTGCGCCAGCATCTCGGGCCGCTGCGCCCGGCCGAGGTCGCCGAGGTGCTGACCCAGGTGTACGCGAATCCACGCCCCGAACTGGTGCACGAGGTCTGGCGGCGCACCGACGGCAACCCGTACGCCCTCACCGAGCTGCTCGCCGCGCACGTCAGGCAGGACCTTGACGCGTTGCTGACCGCGCCCGGGGCGGCGTCCTCGTCCGTTGCGGGATCGGTGTCCCCGCCGTCGGCCTACCTGACCGGCCGGGAGGTGGAGGTGCTCGAATGCCTGGTCGCCGGCATGTCCAACAAACAGGTGGCACGTGCCCTCGGCATCTCGGTGCGAACGGTCACCGTGCACGTCTCCAACCTGCTGCGCAAGACCGGCACCGCGTCCCGTACCGAGGTGGCGCTCTGGGCGGTCCGCCAGCGACCCGCCCCCAGAGCGTCGATCATGAAGTTATCGCCGGGGCAAGCGCTTACCCATCGCAATAACTTCATGATCGCCGGGACGGTCTGGGGGTGGGGGTGGGGGCGGTCTGGGGTGGGGGTGGGGGTCAGGCTTCTGGGGGGAGGGTGGTGGCGGGGGCGTTGAGGGTGACTGTGGTGGGGGTGACTGTGGAGATCTGGTCGGCCAGGACGTAGACGGCGCCGGTGGGGACCAGGTCGGTGGAGACCTTGAGGTAGCCGGTGCGCAGCAGCCGAGCCGCCAGGTCCGCTGGTACGTCCGGCTCCTCCACGGCTGCTGATTCGACCAGTTCGTCCAGGCTGCTGCCGGGGTCGGTGGTCGGTGCCCCTTCCACGGTCACCGCGTTCGGATCGCCACGTTGGACGAGGTCCACGGTGCCCACGTCGAGGCCGGCCGAGTCGACCACCCGCATGCCGGTGGTGACCTGCGAGAGGGTTTTCCGCTGATCGATGCCCTGCTGCTCCATCCCCGCGCGGTTCCCGCCCTCCCCTCCCCCTAAACACCCCGGCCCCACCCCAGGCCCGTTGATCAAGAAGTTCTGGTCGGGATCCGCGCCGATCCCGACCAGAACTTCTTGATCAACCTGAGTGGGGGCGGGGGGTCAGTTCGCGCCAGGTGTCGGTGCCCTGGAGCAGCGCGCGGATGGTGTCCTCGGCCTCTTCGACGGTGTCGTACTCGTAGAACCGGGAGATGCCCTCGGCTCCGCCGGCGCGTTGCTCGACGAACCACCTGTCGGCATCCGTCCGGAGGAAGACGTCCCGCCGGGCCAGTCGCCCCCATTTCCCGTTCCACAAGTGTTTCCGCTGCTCCATGCGGGGACTCTATCGAACATTTGTTCGACAGGAGCCGGCCCCTGCGGGATTCCCACAGGGGCCGATGTGCGGTTGCCGGATTCAGCGCGCGGCGGGCGGTTCGTCCCGCCGGCCGAGCACGTCGTCAAGGGCTCCGCGCTGCTGCGCCGGGGTGGTCCGGCCGGCGGCGACGAGCGCGTCCCGGATCTCGGTGAGCAGCTTGACCTCCTCGCTCGGCGCGGCCGGCGGCGGCTCCTCGCCCCGCCTGCGCCGCTCCGCCAGCCGGTTCATCGGGTAGACCACGAGGAAGTACAGCGCCGCGGCGGTGAGCAGGAAAGTGATCAGCGCGTTGAGGAACACCCCCCAGGTGACCGGGTTGTTTTTCCCGATACTGAACTGGGCCCCGTCGCCGGTCGGGCCGGCGCCGATCAGGTTGATGATCGGCTGGAGGAACGAGCTGGTGAACGCAGTGACCAGGCCGGTGAAGGCTGCGCCGATGACGATACCGACCGCGAGGTCGACGACGTTGCCGCGCATGATGAAGTCTTTGAAGCCCTTGAGCATCCGTACTCCCGAGGTGTCCCGTTTCCGTCGGGGACAACCTATGCCCCGGGCGGGGGCTCCAGAAAAGCGCCGGCTTCCCGGGCGGCCAGGTCCGGATCGCCGGCCCTGATCGCGGCCACCAGCCGGGCGTGGTCGACGTGCCGTTCCGGGGTCAGCGCGTCGCCCATGGCCTGGGTCAGGGTGCTGCGCATCGCGGTGCCGACCGAGGCGTACAGCTCGGCGAGCATGGCGTTGTGTGCCGCCGCGACCACCGCGGTGTGCAGCGCGGCGTCGGCGGCCACGAACTCGGCGACCCGACCGCCGCGCCAGGCCGCCTCGCGGGTCGCCAGCGCGGCGTCGAGGGCGGCCAGGTCCTCGGGGGTACGCCGCCGCGCGGCGAGCCGCGCGGCCTCCACCTCGAAGGCGCGGCGTACCTCGATCACCTCGGTCGTCCGGTCGTCGGTGAGTCGGCGGGCCACCACCGGGGCGAGTTCGTCGGTGGAGAGCACGTAGGTGCCGGAGCCCTGGCGGCATTCCAGCACCCCGGCGTGGGCCAGCGCCCGGACCGCCTCGCGCACCGTGTTGCGTCCCACGCCGAGCGCCTCGACCAGTTGCGGTTCGGTCGGGATCCGACCGCCCACCGGCCACTCGCCGTCCATGATCCGCTGCCGGAGCTGGGCGATCGTCTCCCGGACCCGGCGGCCGCGTGGCGGCACCGGGGTGGAATCGGCTGCGGGTGGCACTGGTTACAACCTCTCGCCGGAATTCATCCCATGATTGTAGGTTCGAGGTCATGCCCCCGTCACCCCCTGCCGTCCCCGCCGTCCCGAAGGAAGGGCTCCCGGGCACGGTCAGTCCGGCTGGGGACGCGGCTCCGACCGCGTCCCGCGCCCACGCGGGATGGCTGGTGCTGGCCGGGATGCTGCTGGTGGCGCTCAACCTGCGCGCCGCCGTCACCAGCCTCGGCGCGCTGCTCGACGAGGTACGCGTCGGCCTGGCCCTCTCCGGGACGATGGCCGGCTTCGTCACCACCCTGCCCACAATCGCGTTCGCCGGGCTCGGGGCGGCCACTCCGTGGCTGGTCCGCCGGTTCTCCCCGGCCAGGCTGCTGGTGCTGGCGATGCTGGCCCTCACCGTCGGGCAGGTACTGCGGGTGGTCACCGGTTCCGCGGTGGTCTTCCTGGTCACCAGCGCGCTCGCGCTGGCCGGGATCGCGGTGGCGAACATCCTCCTGCCGATGCTTGTCAAGCAGGACTTCCCGCACCGCACCGGGCTGGTCACCGGGGCGTACACGATGGCGCTGACGGTGGGCACGACGGTGGCCGCCGCCGCCGCGGTGCCGGTGGCGCACGCCTTCGGCAGTTGGCGGGCCGGACTGGGTGTCTGGGCGGCGATGGCGGCGGTGGCCGTGCTTCCGTGGCTGCCGGCGGCCCTGCGCGGTCGCACCGCCACACGGCGCAACGGCACCGCCGCCGGGTCGCGCGTGCGCCCGGGACGTACCCGGCTCGGCTGGGCGATGGCTGTCTACTTCGGGGCGCAGTCGCTGAGCGGGTACGCGATCATGGGCTGGTTGGCCCAGCTGTTCCGGGACTCGGGTTTCCGCCCACAGGACGCCGGGCTACTGCTCGCCGGGGTGACCGCGCTCGGGGTGCCGATCGCGCTGCTGATGCCGACGCTGGCCGGCCGGCTGGGCAGCCTACGGCCGCTGATCTTCGCGCTGACCACGGCCTCCAGCCTGGCGTACCTGGGGCTGGCGTTCGCGCCACGCGGCGGGGCGGTGCTGTGGGTGGTGCTGCTGGCGTTCGGGCAGGGCGCGTTCCCGCTCATCCTGGCCACCATCGGGCTGCGGGCCCGCACCGCCGACGGCACTGTCGCGCTCTCGGCCTTCGCGCAGAGCACTGGTTACGTCATCGCGGCGCTGGGGCCACTCCTGGTCGGGATCCTCTACGACGCGACCGGGGGATGGTTGGCGCCGATCGGCTTCCTGCTCGCCGCCCTGGCCGTGCAGACCTGTGCGGGCATGCTTATCGCTCGCCCCCGCTACATCGAGGACGAGCGTTGAGGCGTCGGGGTCAGGAGGAAGCCGGCGTCGGATCGCCGGCGACCGCCTGCTCGACGGTGGGGTACGTGTGCAGCACCTCGACCAGGCCGCTCACCTCCAGGATCCGCAGCACGCCACGCTGCGGCGCGGCGAGTCGGACCACTCCGCCGGCCTCGTCGCAGCTGTTCTTCGCGCGGACGAACACCGACAGACCGGTAGAGTCGCAGAACGAGACGTCCGACAGGTCGAACACGAGGCGACTGCGCCCCTTGTCGAGCAGGTCGGTGATCTGGTCCTGCAACTGCGGTGCGGTGGCCATGTCCAGCTCGCCAGCGACCGACACGACGACCACGTCACCGTGCTGTTCCGTGTGCACCGTCAAGGACATTCGCCAGACCTCCTGTTTATCGGTGGAACGGTATCCCACCCGGACCGCCGTACGCAGAACGGGAGCAGGATCAGGTGTCCACCGTCATTCCGTTGCTCTGCGACAAGTAGTTCGTCCGACCCCGGTGATAGAGTCCGGCCGGTCCAGGTCTAGGGGGTATTGCCATGGCGCTCAGCGCTGACGAGAGCGGCCGGTTGGGTGAGCTGTTGGCCAGCCGGTCCGAGCAGATCACCCAGCGGTGGACTGAGATCATCGCCGGGCAGTTGCGGGGCAGGCTCAGCCAGGCCGAGCTGGTCCGGCAGGTGCAGGAGTTGCACCGCGCCCTGGTCGACGCCCTCAGCAAGGGCGCGGTCGACCTGAACGCCGAGGACGCCACCGAGCTGCGGGCCGTGCTCGCCGACTTCTCCCGTGGGCAGGCCCGGCAGGGCTTCTCCGCCACCGAGACCGCCACCGGCGTGTTCGCCCTCAAGGAAGCGCTGCTCACCGCCCTGGATGACGACCAGAGCATCGCGACGCTGCGTGACTACGTCGCCTTCTCCGCGCTCGTCGACCAGATGGGCCTGTTCACCTTCGAGACCTTCGTCCGTACCCGGGAGAGCCTGATCGCCGACCAGGCCGAGCAGCTGCTTGAGCTTTCCACCCCGGTGGTCAAGCTCTGGGAGGGCGTGGTGGCGGTGCCGCTGGTCGGCACGCTCGACTCGGCCCGCGCCCAGGTGGTGATGGAACGGCTTCTGCAGACCCTCGTCGACACCGGCTCGCCGTACGCGATCATCGACATCACCGGCGTGCCGGCGGTGGACACGCAGGTGGCCCAGCACATCCTCAAGACCGTGGTGGCCGCCCGGCTGATGGGCGCCGACTGCATCATCTCCGGCATCCGGCCGCAGATCGCGCAGACGATCGTGGCGCTCGGCATCGAGTTCGGTGACATCGCCACCAAGGCGAGTCTCGCCGACGCGTTGCGGCACGTGCTGCGGCTCACCGGGGTCGAGACCTCACGCCGCCAGTCGCGTCGGGAGGCGTGATGGAGCGGGTGCCGATCCTCAAGATCGGCGACATCCTGCTGGTCTCCATCCAGGTCGACATGTCCGACCAGACCGCTGTCGCGCTCCAGGAGGACCTGGCCGAGCGGATCGTCGCGACCGGCTGTCACGGGGTGATCATCGACATCACCGCGCTGGACATCGTCGATTCGTTCGTCGGCCGGATGCTCTCCACGATCGCCTCGATCTCCCGCGTGCTCGACGCGGAGACGGTGGTGGTGGGGATGCGCCCAGCCGTCGCCATCACCCTTGTCGAGCTGGGGCTGTCGCTCAACGGCATCCGTACCGCGCTGAACGTCGAGCGAGGGATGGAACTCATCGCCGTCGACCGGGCCGACGACGACCACCACGACGAGCGGGACGAGGGCCCGGTCCCAGAGCCGGCGTCACCATGACCAGCGGGGTCGACCTGGGCCGCCCTCAGGCGCAGACGGTGGGCAGCGACGAGGATGTCGTACGCGTCCGCCAGTTGGTGCGTACCGTGGCCGTGGCGGTCCGGCTCTCCCTGGTCGACCAGACCAAGGTGGTCACCGCGGCCAGCGAACTCGCCCGCAACACCCTCGTCTACGGCGGCGGCGGGACGGTCGAGGTGACCGCTGTCGACAACGGTCGGCGACCCGGCATCAGGATCGTCTTCGCCGACACCGGGCCCGGCATCGTCGACCTGGATCTCGCGCTGACCGACGGGTACACCACAGGTGGGGGCCTCGGCCTCGGCCTCAGCGGTGCCCGCCGGCTGGTCGACGAGTTCGACATCCAGACCGCGCCAGGTCAGGGCACCCGGATCACGATCACCAAGTGGTCCCGGTGACCGCCGAACCGGTCGCTGACCGGGGCGCCTGGTTCCGGCTGGAGAACGGCAGCACCGGCAGCACCGTGCGGCGGGCCGCCGAGCGGCTGGGCGGCCAGTTGGGCCTGCCCACCGCGCGGATCGCCGACCTGGCCATCGTCGCCGCCGAGCTGACCAGCAACCTCATCAAGCACGCCGACGACGGGCTGCTGCTGCTCCGGCCGGTACGCCGCGAGGTGGACGCCGGGGTGGAGATGATCGCGATCGACACCGGTCCGGGCATGGTCGACCTCGCCGACTCCGCCCGCGACGGGCACTCCACCGCCGGCACCCTCGGCATCGGTCTGGGCGCGATCGTCCGGCAGGCGAGCTGGTTCGACGCGTACTCACGGCCGGGCCGGGGGACGGTCATCGCCGTGCGGGTCTTCGCCGAAGCGGACACCGGAGCGTCCTGGGCCGGCGGCCTGACCCGGCCGTTGACCGGGGAGACGGTCAGCGGGGACGGTTACGCGGTCCGGATCGTGGGCGACCGCCGTCAGGTGATGGTCAGCGACGGTCTGGGGCACGGGCCGCTGGCCGCCGCGGCCACCGACGCCGCGCTCTCCGCCTTTCGGGACGCCCCGGCGGCGTCGCCGGCCGAGGTGGTGGGTCACCTGCACCGGTCGATGTCGCACACCCGTGGTGCGGCCCTCGCCGTGGCCGAGCCCGATCCGACGGCCGGCGTGCTGCGCTACGCCGGGCTGGGCAACATCACAGGCGTGGTGGCCACCGGTGACGGTGGGCGTCGTGGTCTGGTCTCCCTGCCCGGCATCGCCGGGCACCAACGACCGGTGATCAGGCAGTACGACTATCCCTTCGAGGCTGGCAGCCTGTTGGTCATGCACACCGACGGCGTGGTCGACAGGTGGCAGCTCACCGACTATCCGGGTCTGGCCGGCCGGGAACCCCTGGTGGTGGCCGCCACCCTGCTGCGCGACGCCGGCATCCGACGTGACGACGCCGGGGTGCTGGTGGCGAGGTCCTGGTCATGACCACCGCGCCGCTGCTCCAGATGGCGCTCCGGGTGGAGCAGGACATCTTCGTGCTCCGGCAGCGGGGCCGGGAGGCCGCCGCAGCCGTGGGAATGGAGCACCAGGACCAGGTCCGGATCGCCACCGCGCTCAGCGAGGTGGCCCGTGACCTGCTGCGGGCGGTCGGCGGGGCCGACGTGGTGTTCGCCGTCGCCGACTCACCGGACGGACGTTCCCACCTGCGTGTCGATCTCACGCCGGTGGCACCCCTGCCAGGCGGGCGGTACGAGCCGGAGTCCGGCGCGGTGGCGCGTCTGGTGGACACATTGACCGTGCTGACGGTCCAGCGGGATACCGTCGTCAGGATGTCCCGACGGGTTCCGGTCACCGCCCGGGCGCTCACCACCGAGCGCCTGGCGGAGCTGCGTGCCCAGCTCGGCGAGAGCGTCCCGGGCACCGCCGAGGAGGAACTCGCCACGCAGAACCTTCAACTGATCAACGCCCTGGACGAGGTACGCAACCAGCGCGACGAGCTGGCCCGGCTCAACGAGGAGCTGGAGCAGACCAACCACGGTGTGATGGCGCTCTACCAACAGCTCACCGACGAGTTGGAGGCGACGAACCAGGGCGTGGTGGCGCTCTACGCCGAGCTGGACGAGAAGTCGGCGCAGCTACGCGCGGCGAGCGAGTCCAAGAGCCGTTTCCTCGCAAACGTGAGCCACGAGCTGCGGGCACCGGTGACCGCGATCATCGGGTTGGCCCGGCTGCTCGCCGACTCCGCGTCCGACCCGCTCACCACGGAACAGGAACGCCAGGTCGGGCTGATCCGCTCCTCGGCGTCGGATCTGCTCGCGCTGGTCAACGAGCTGCTCGACCTGGCCAAGGCGGAGTCGGGCCGGATCGAGCCGGAGTGGGCCGAGGTGGATCTGCGGGCCGTCTTCGGCCAGCTGCGCGGCACGCTGCGGGCGTTGCCCGTCGCCGACGGGGTCGAACTCGTGGTGGAGGAGCCGGCCCCGCCGGCCACGGTGCGCTCCGACGAGGTGCTGCTCGCCCAGGTGCTGCGTAACCTGCTGCACAACGCCCTCAAGTTCACCACCGCGGGCGAGGTTCGGCTCCGAGCCGAGCGGCACGATGACGGTTGGCGGCTGACCGTCGCCGACACCGGTCCTGGCATCCCACCTGAGCTGCACGATCGCGTCTTCGAGGAGTTCTACCAGGCGCCCGGCCCGGCCCGGGTCGGCGGCACCGGCCTCGGTCTGCCGTACGCCCGGCGGTTGGTGAACCTGCTCGGCGGGACTCTCGACCTGGCCAGTGAGCCGGGTCGGGGCAGCACCTTCACGGTCTGGCTACCCCCGGACGGGGCCTGACATGGACGGCGCAGCGACAGTGCTGGTGGTCGACGACAGTCGGACCAAGCGCTACCTCCTGGTGAACTGGCTGACCCGTGCCGGCTTCACCGTGCTGGAGGCGGAGACGGGTGGCGAGGCGTTGAGCCGGGTCGGGGTGGATCCGATCGACCTGGTCGTGCTCGACGTTCGGCTGCCGGACCTCAGCGGCTTCGAGGTGTGCGAGCGGATCAAACTGGCCCACCCGGCGCTGCCGGTGATCCACGTGTCCGCGCACGCTGTCGACACCACCGACCGCACCCAGGGCCTGACCCGAGGGGCGGACGCGTACCTGGCCGAGCCGATCGAGCCGGAGGAACTGGTCGCCACCGCCCAGTCGGTACTTCGGTACTACCAGGCTCGGCGGCGGGCCGAACTGCTCGCCGAGCGGCTCACCGGGCTGGCGGACACCACGGTCGCGGTGCACGCCGCACCGAGCTTCACCAGGTTGCTTCAGTCGGCGGCGGCCGGCGCGGCGGAGATCTTCAAGAGCCCTGCCGCGGTGGTCGCCGAGACCTTCGACGGCGACTGCCTCGCCGGGGTCTGCGCCGGGCCGGGCGCCGGGGCCCGCGTCGTGCCGTGGGTCGTCGACGACACCGGAGTGCCGACCGGCGCCACGGTCGTCGTGCAGGAGCCGGCCAACTGGTCGCTCGTCGACTGGCCGGCCGGTGACACCGTCACCGTCGCGGCAGCCCGGCTGCGCGAGGACCGCGCGCCGCTCTATGTCGTGGTGCCGACCGCGACGCAGACCGCCCGGACCCCGGTGCTTGTCCAACTGGCCCAGGCGGTGGCCTCGGCGGTGGAGGCGCAACGCTCCTTCGACGAGGAACACCGGATCGCGGTGACCCTGCAACGCAGCCTGCTGCCGCGCAGCATCCCGCAGATCGCCGGCCTGGACCTGGCCGTCCGGTACGAGCCGGCCAGCGCGCAGACCGAGGTGGGCGGCGACTTCTACGAGCTGGTGATGCTCGACGGTCACCTGCTGCTGGCCATCGGGGACGTGGCCGGTCACTCCCTGCACGCCGCCACCATCATGGCCGAGCTGCGGCACGCGCTGCGGGCGTACGCGGTGGAGGGGCACCAGCCGGGCGAGATCCTGCACCGGGTCAACGAGCTGATGCGGACGCTACTGCCCAGCGAACTGGCGACGATCTGCGTACTGCTGCTGGAGCCGACCACCGGACACGTCCGGCTGGCCAGCGCCGGCCACCTGCCCCCGTTGATCGTTCAGGACGGCAAGGCGGAGTACGTGCATCACGCCGCGCCGCTGCTCGGGGTGCGTGCGCCCCGCCCCGCGGACCTGGAATTCGTGCTGCCGGCCGGGTCGACGATCGTCTTCTACACCGACGGTCTGATCGAGCGGCGGGACGCCACAATCGACGACGGCCTGGCCGCCCTCGCGTCGTGTGCCGCCCAGGTCGACGACGACCTCGACCGGTTCTGCGAGCGGCTGGTTGTCGAACTGGCCCCCGACGAGATCCAGGACGACGTCGCAGTGGTCGCCCTGCGCCGTCGCTGAGGTTCGACGCCCCGGTGGCGAGCGGCCCCTAACGCGGGCTCTGGGCGTACGCGGCGGGGGAGACGCCTGTCGTCGCGGTGAAGTCGCGTACCAGGTGGGCCTGGTCGCTGTAGCCGAGTTCGGCGGCGAGCCCGGCCCAGTCGAGCGGCCCGTCCGCCGCCCGCTCGATCGCCTCGTGCAGCCGGTAGCGGCGGATCACCCACTTGGGACCGACCCCGACGTGGGTGAGGAAGAGCCGCTGCAACCGGCGTACGGACACACCGTGTTCGCCTGCGAACTCGTCGACCCGGCGTACGTTCCGGTCGGTCCGGATCGTCTCGACCAGGCGCATCACCTCGTCGTTCACCGGGTCTGCCCGGGGTGCCCAGCCGGTCAGCAGCGCGTTCAGCGCCTGGCAACGTTCGGCGTCCGTACCGACGCAGACCGCTTGATCGGGTACGGCGCCGGGGAGCGGCTGCCGTCGGCCGGTCAGCTCGGCGACCGACCGCCGCCAGAACGGATGGAAGCCGCCGGGCCGGAACTGCACGCCGCTGACCCGCCCGTAACCGGTGAGGGTGATCGAGAAGAGCTGCTGACCGACGCCGGCCAGCTCCGCGCGTTCCGGTTCGTCACCGTCGCGCTGGAACACCAGGTTGACTGCCGGATGCGGGACGATCCGCTGCTCGAACGGTTCGCTGAGGTCCCAGTCGATCAGCCAGTAGTGCTCCACCCAGGGACGTAGCGGAACTGCGGGCAGGTGCCGTCGGAACTGCACCCACCGCTTCATCCGGGCCGGGTCGAGGATGCCCCGGCTGTCGCCGCGCGGCTGTCGCATTTCTTCAAGACCACCCTCATACGCTGCCCCTATGGCGACTCAGACTAGCGACCTGCTGGCGGCTGCCGCGCCGCGAACCGTGGCGGTGGTGCGGCAGATCACCGACGACCAGCTCGACCTGTCCACCCCCTGCTCGGACTATCAGGTCCGTGACCTGTTGAACCACCTGTACGAGGTGGTGGTCAACTTCCAGGCGCTCGCCGGGCGCTCGTCGGTGACCTGGGCAGACAAGCCTGACCATCTCACCGAGGGCTGGCGGGACCGGTTCGAGATCGAGGTCGGCCGGTTGGTCGTGGCGTGGTCGGACCCGGCCAGCGAGGAGGGTGTGTCGCCGGGGATGGGCATGCCACAGCCGGTGGTGGGTGCGATGGCGCTGCTTGACCTGACGGTGCACGGCTGGGATCTCGCGGTCGCCACCGGCCAGCCGTACGAGCCGGCGCCCGAGGCGCTGCCCGCGCTGCACGAGCTGGCCGCTCAGCTCGCTCCGACCGCCCGGCAGATGGGGGTGTTCGGCGAGGCGGTGCCGGTCGACGGCCCCCCGTCGGAGTTGTCCCGGCTGCTCGGCATGACCGGCCGCGACCCGGCCTGGACACCGCGCTAGGTGTTCCGGCGACTTGACGGGTGCTATTCACTGAGTGAATAGTGGCCTGGTGTCCACACCGCACCTGCTGCTGGGGCTGCTCGCCACCGGCACCATGCACGGGTACGAGTTGAAGCGGGCCCACGACAGCCGGATGCCGCAGGCCCGTCCCCTGGCTTTCGGGCAGGTCTACGCCACACTGGGCCGGCTGCTGCGGGACGGGCTGGTGGCATCCACCGGGCCGGAACGCCTCGCCGGCCCGGACCGCACCGCGTACACGCTCACCGAGCAGGGGCGGGCCACGCTGGACCAGTGGTTGAGCAGCGTCGAGCCACCGATGCCGTACGTGAACAGTCCACTGCTCACGAAGGTGGTGGTGGCGCTGCTGGTGGCCGACGTGGACCGGGCGCGTGCGTACCTGGTCGCGCAGCGCCGCGCGCACACCGAGCGACTGCGTGAGCTGACCGCGCTGAAGACGGGCCCGTCGGCCACCGTCGACGACGTCGTGGCGGCTGACTACGCGATCGCCCATCTCGACGCCGACCTGCGGTGGTTGCACACCACCCTGGACCGGGTCGCCGACTGGCACCGGGAGGTGCACTCGTGACGCAACTTCAGGCTCGCGGTCTGGTGAAGTCGTACGGACCGACACCGGCACTGCGCGGCATCACCCTGGACATCGACGAGGGAGAGATCGTCGCGGTGACCGGGCCGAGCGGCTGCGGCAAGTCCACCCTGCTGCACTGCCTCGCCGGCATCCTGCGCCCGGACGCCGGCGAGGTGAGCTGGCGTGGCCACCGGCTGGACACCTGGTCCGAGGCGGCCCGATCCCGCCTGCGGCGTACCGAGTTCGGGGTGCTGTTCCAGTTCGGTCAGCTCGTCGCCGAGCTGACCGCGGCGGAGAACGTCGCCCTTCCGTTGTTGCTCGCCGGCACGGGGCGGCGAGCGGCACGGACGGCGGCGCTCACCTGGTTGGGCCGGCTGGGCGTGGCGGACTGCGCCGACGTACGCCCCGGCGAGATGTCCGGCGGTCAGCAGCAGCGCTGCGCGACCGCCCGGGCGCTTGTCACCGAACCACGGGTGCTCTTCGCCGACGAGCCGACAGGTGCGCTGGACACCCTCGCCGGGGAGCAGGTGCTCACCCAACTGGTCCGGCTGGCCCGGGAGCAGCACACAAGCGTCGTCCTGGTCACCCACGAGCCACGGATCGCCGCGTACGCCGATCGTGAGGTCGTCCTGCGCGACGGCGTGATCGACCACACCGGCCTGGGCCTCGACGCGCCGTTCGCCGGCGGCTCCCGGTGAGCCTCGCGACCCTGACCAGGCTGGCCCTCGCCGGCAGCCGCACCGACGCCGCCCGGGTGGCGCTGACCGCGCTGAGCGCCCTGCTGGCCACGCTCGCCGGGCTCGCGGCCATCACGGTGCTGGCCATCCGGAAACCGCCGGGTGACGCGTGGCAGCAGTCCGAGCAGTACGTGAACGCGTTGCTGCGCGAGCCGGGGCTGCGTGGCGGGACGGCGTTCGCGCTGGTGATGCTGACCATCCCGGTGCTGGCCCTGGCCGGCCAGAGCGCCCGGCTGGGCGCGCCGTCACGGGACCGACGGCTTGCCGCGCTGCGGCTGGCCGGCGCGACCCCCGGCCAGGTGACCCGGGTCGCCATGCTGGAGACCGGGCTCGCCAGTCTGGGCGGCACGCTTGTCGGCCTGGCCGCGTACCTCATCGGGAGGTCGGTGCTGCACCGTCCGGACGCCAACGGCCAGTTGGCCCTGCCCACCGACGTGCTGCCGCCGGTGCCGGCGATGGCGGCGGTGGTGCTCGGGCTTCCGGTGCTCGCCGCGGTGGCCACCGCCGTCCTGCTCCGCACGGTCGCCACCACACCGCTGGGAGTCGTCCGCCGGGCCGGACGCACCGGTTCTCCCCGACCGTGGCCGGCGCTGCTGATCGGGCTCGGCGTGCTGGCGGCGGCGCTTGTCGAACCGATCCAGTGGGCCATGCAGGGCGCCGCCCTCGAATGGCTGGCCCTGGTCGTCATGGTCGGCATCTTCGGCGCGGTGATGGGGGTGATCTTCGGGGCCGGCTGGATCGCGCACCTGGCCGGGCGGATGCTGCACCGTCTGGCCCGGCGTCCGGCCGCGCTGCTGGCCGCCCGCCGGCTGACCGACGACCCCTGGGCCAGCAGCCGCACCTTCGCCGCCCTGCTGGCCGCCCTGATCATCGCTGGCGGCGCGGCGGCCTTCCGCGCCTCGTTCCAGCTCAGAGCGGAGCTGGAACAGGAGCAGAACCGGCTGGCCGGCTTCGGTGGCGACGCCTTCCACGACTCCTTCTACCTGAACACGATGGATCTGGTCGACCTCGCCGTGGTCGCGGCGGTGGCCATCGCCGCCGCCGGCCTGCTCGTCACGCTCGTGGAGGGGATCGTCTCCCGCCGCCGGGCGTACGCCGTCCTGGTGGCGACAGGCGTGCCCCGGACCACCATCGGCACCTCGATCGCCTGGCAGGTGCTGACCCCCGTGGTGCCGGCCGTGCTTGTCGCGCTCGGCGTCGGGTACGCCATCGGTCGACTGCTCACCGGCGACCTCAGCCCGGGCGCTCGCCGACCGGACGTACCGCTGGCGCAGTTGACGTTGCAGGGTGCCGGCGCGATCGTCGCGGTGCTGCTCGTGGTCGGGCTGGGGGTGCTCTTCCTGCGGTCCACCACAGCGGTGGAGGAGCTACGCGCCACCTGAGCGGTCAGCTGGCGTCGGCCCGCAGGTAGGTGAGCGTCGCCAGCACCCGGCGGTTGGTGCCGTCGTCCGGTGGCAGGCCGAGCTTGGCCAGGATGTTACCGATGTGCTTGCCGACCGCCGCCTCGGTGACGTGCAGGCGACCGGCGATCGCCGCGTTCGACCGTCCCTCGGCGACCAGCACCAGCACCTCCCGTTCCCGGGAGGAGAGGGCGGCGAGCGGGTCGCGGGGGCGGTGCAGCAGCCGGCGGACCACGTCGGGATCGACCACCGTGCCGCCGCCGACGACGGTACGCAGGTTGTCGACGAACTCGGTGACCTCGGCGACCCGGTCCTTGAGCAGGTAGCCGACCCGCCGACCGTCGGCGCTGGCGAGCAGCGCGGAGGCGTACTCGGGCTGCACGTGCTGGCTGAGCACCACCACGGCCAGGCCGGGTTGCTCGGCGCGTAGTTCCACGGCCGCGCGTAGGCCGTCGTCCCGATGCCGGGGCGGCATCCGGATGTCGGTCACCACCAGGTCCGGCCGGTGGGTCCGGACGGCGTCGACGAGGGCCGGGGCGGTACCGACGGCGTCGAGCACGTCGAAGCCGAACCGGGCGAGCAGGGCCACCAGCCCCTCCCGCAGCAGCACCTCGTCCTCGGCGAGCACGACCCGGGTCACGCCCTGCACGGTAGCTCCACCCGGACGACAGTGGGGCCGCCGGGCGGGCTGGCCAGCAGCAGCCGGCCCTCGGCGGCGGCCACCCGGTCGGCGAGACCGGTCAACCCGCTGCCCCGCGCCGGGTCCGCGCCGCCCCGGCCGTCGTCGCTGATCTCGACGACCAGCCCGGTGCCGGTGTCGGTGAGCCGGACCTCGGCGCGGGTCGCCTCGGCATGCCGGGCCACGTTGCCGAGCGCCTCCGACACCACGAAGTACGCAGTCGTCTCGACCGTCTCGGGCACCGCGCGGCGCAGGTCGGCGTGCACCTCGACGGGGATGGTCGCCTCGTCGGCGAGTTCCCGGACCGCACCGGCCAGCCCCAGGTCGGTGAGGCTCTGCGGCCGGATGCCCTGGACGATCTGCCGGAGCAGCACCATCAGTCCCTTCGCCTGCTCGTGTGCGACGGCGAGCGGCCGGGCGGCCGGTGAGTCCTCCGGTACGTCCAGCCGGGCCAGGCCGAGATGCAGGCTGAGGCTGGTCAGCCGGGGATGTGCGCCGTCGTGCAGGTCACGTTCGATGCGCCGCCGTTCCGCCTCGTACGCGTCGACCAACCGGGCGCGCGACCGGGTCACCTCGCGCAGCGCGAGCCCGTCCGGAGCACCCCGGAGCAGCCACCGCGCCACGGTGCCCTGCGCCATGGCGAGGGCCCCGGCCGCGTACCACAGGACCGGTACGAGCAGCACCCCGACGATCGCGTGCGGGACCGCCTCGACCGCCGTGTCCGGGGTGGCCCAGAGCAGGACCACCTGGTCGCCGTTGGCGATCAGGAACGGGCTGACGATCAGCACGGCGTCCAACAGCACCACCATGGTGAACAGCCAGTACACGGCAGGGACCAGGCCACCGAGGAAGAACAGGTAGGCAGCCTCCCGCCAGGCGGTGCCGGTGGTGTAACGGGCGGCGAGGCCACGCCAGGGCACGGCGGGTAGGTGCCGGTTGTCGACCAGACCGAGCCGGTAACGTTCGAACGCCGCCACCGGCACGCTGAGCAGCGGTGCCAGCGCCACAATCAGCAGCGCGCCGACGGTCAGGAAGACGGTGAGCGCCAGCGGCACGGGCCGGCCCTGCCGTGCCGCGTTCGTGGCGGCGACGAGTGGTGCCAGCAGGACGAGCAGCCCGAGTGAGAGCACGCCGGCCAGCGGCACGCTCGTGAACAGGTACGCCAGGGCACGCCACGGCCAGCCGGTGAGTGAGTAACGGGGCCGCCGCAGGGCCTGGGCGAGGTGAGCAGGTGCGGCTGGTGTCATACCGCCGACGCTAGTGATCCGACCAGGGCGGCCCCAGCCCGCTGGACACCCTTTCCCGGGTATGGCCAGCACTACCTGGGTACTCGGCGCAGCGGTAGTGCGCCCCACTGCGGCATCGACTGAAGTGGACGCATGCCTGCTCACCGTCTGGGTTCCTACGCCCTGCTGCTCGCCGCGCCGCTGTTCGCCGCCGGGATCGCGGTGACCGCACGGGGATGGCGGCAGCCGCCGTACGACTGGCGTACCCACAACATCAGTGACCTCGGGAACGTCGCCTGCGGCGTCTGGGACAGCAGCCGGCCGCGTCCGGTGTGCTCGCCCTGGCATTCGCTGATGAACGGCACGATGATCGCCACAGGTCTTCTGATCATCGCCGGACTGCTGCTCAGTTGGTCGGTGCTCGGCCGTGGTGCGGCCGTACGGGCGGTGCAGCTCGCGGCGCTGGCAGGCGCCGGCGGGTACGTGTTGGCCGGCGTCCATCCGGCGGACGTCGACGAGAATCGGCACTTTCTGGCCGCGTTGCTGGTGTTCGGTGCGGGCAACGGTGCGCTGCTGCTCGCGGCGCTGCCACAGCGGTCCGCAGTGCTCGGCCCGGCCCGTCGGGTCAATCTCCTGCTCGGCCTGACCGGGGCCGCCGGCACGCTGCTCTTCCTCGGGCAGGTGGATCTCGGCTTCGGTGTCGGTGGGATGGAGCGGGTGGCCGTACTGCCGTTTCTGCTATGGACGGTCGTGGTAGGCAGCGCGATCAGTCCCCGTCCGGAGGCGGAGCGGGAGGCCCGGCCTGATGTCCCGGCGACGCGGTCGCGGCACTGAGACACCAGGCCGGTCGACGGTCAGGCGCGGCCGAGCCGGTCCAGGGTCCAGGCGTTTATGAACGCCTCCTCCCGCCAGGCGTCGTAGCGCCCGCTCGGTCCGCCGTGACCCGCCTCCATCTCGGTCTTGAGCAGGTAGTCACCCTGCGGGGCGACCGCCCGTAGCCGCGCGATCCACTTTGCCGGCTCGTGGTAGAGCACCCGCGTGTCGTTGAGGCTTGTCATCGCCAGGATCGCCGGGTAGTCCAGGGCAGCGACGTTCTCGTACGGGGTGTACGACTTCATGTACGCGTACACCTCGGGGTCGGCGAGCGGGTTGCCCCACTCCTCCCACTCGGTGACGGTCAGTGGCAGCGACGGGTCCAGGATCGTGTTGAGCGCGTCCACGAACGGCACCTGCGCGACGATGCCGGCGAAGGCGTCCGGGGCCAGGTTGGCCACCGCGCCCATCAGCAACCCGCCGGCCGAGCCGCCCCGGGCGACCAGCCGGTCCGGCGCCGTCCAGCCCGCCTTCGCCAAGTGCCGGGCACAGGCCACGAAGTCGGTGAAGGTGTTCTTCTTGGCGAGCATCTTGCCGTGGTCGTACCAGCGGCGACCCAACTCGCCACCGCCCCGGATGTGGGCCACCGCGAAGATCACTCCACGGTCCAGCAGGGACAGTCGGCCGACCGAGAACCACGGGTCCATGCTCGCCTCGTACGAGCCGTAGCCGTAGATGACGCAGGGCGCCGAACCGTCCCGGGGGGTGCCCCGCCGGTAGACCAGGGAGATCGGCACCTTGGTGCCGTCGTCGGCGAGCGCCCAGTCGCGCTGCTGCTCGTAGTCCTCCGGCCGGTACACCTGACCGTCCGGCCCGGGCAGCACCGGCCGCTGACGCAGCAGCGTCATCTCGCGGGTGACCAGGTCGTAGTCGTACACCGAGTCGGGTGTGACGAGCGAGGTGTAGCGCAGCCGCAGCCGCCCGGTGCGGTACTCGGGGTTGGCGTCCAGGCCGACCGTGTGCAGCGGCTCCGGGAACTCGATGTCGTGGGCGTCCCCGCCGCCGACGGGCAGGACCCGCAGCCCGGTCAGGCCGTTGCTGCGCACCGAGACGACCAGGTGGTCGGCGAAGGCGTCGACCGACTCCAGCCGGGTGCCCGGGGAGTGCTCGATCAGCGGCACCCAGTCGCCCGGGGCGTCGGCCGAGGTGTACGCGAGGGCGAAGTCCTCGGCGCCGTCGTTGTGCAGGATAAGGAACCGGTGACCGTGGTGCTCCACCGAGTACTCGACACCCTGCCGGCGGGGCGCGATGACCGCGGGCTCACCCGTCGGGTTGCCGGCCGGGATCACCCGGACCTCGCTGGTGAGCTTGCTGGCGATGTCGATGAGGATGAACCGCTCCGAGCGGGTCAGCTCGACCCCCACCCAGAACCGTTCGTCGTCCTCGGCGTGCACCACCACGTCCTCGGCGGCGGCGGTGCCGATGACGTGTCGCCAGACCCGGTGGGGCCGCCACGCCTCGTCCACTGTCACGTAGAACAGCACCGAGGCGTCGGCGGACCACGCGGTGCCGTAGAAGGTGCCGGGAATCTCGTCGGGCAGCAGCTCGCCGGTGCTGAGGTCCTTGACCCGCAGGGTGAACCGCTCGTCGCCGGAGAAGTCGGTGGAGTAGGCCAGATAGCGTCCGTCGGGGCTGATGTCGAAGGCGCCGAGAGCGAAGAAGTCGTGCCCCTCGGCCAGCAGGTTGCCGTCGAGCAGCACCTGCTCCCCGTCCAGCGGGGCACCGTCGGCGCTGATCGGCGGGGTGGTCTCGGTGGGGCGGACCGCCCGGCGGCAGTGCACCCCGTACTGCTGTCCCTCGACGGTGCGGGTGTAGTACCAGTGCTCGCCCTTGCGGGTCGGCACCGACAGGTCGGTCTCCTGGGTACGTCGCCGGATCTCCTCGAACAACTCCGTACGCAGCCCGGACAGGTGCGCCGTCCGGGCCTCGGTCCAGGCGTTCTCGGCGTTCAGATAGTTGATCGTTTCAGGATCGTCCTTGGTGGCGAGCCAGGCGTACTCGTCGACGACTGTGTCGCCGTGGTGGACGCGTTCGGTCGGCACCCGCCTGGCCGCGGGAACGGGGGTCTCGGTGGTCACGGCGCCACGTTACCGGCCGTGGCGGTAGGTGGTGTGGCGCAATTCCGCACCCATGCGTTCGAACACATGTACGATCGCCGGCATGACGCCACCCCCCTCCACCGGTGCGTCCGGTGTCCGCGACATCACTCACCGGCTCGCCGAGATCTGCGGGCCGCGCTTCGCCCGCCTCGCCGGTCCCGCCGACGAGGTGGCCGGGAGCGCGGCCCGCTGGGTGGCGGTGCCGGGCGGTCCGCATGCCGCCGCACAGGTGTTGCGGTTGGCCGCCCGGCACGACCTGACAGTGGTACCCCGAGGGGCGGGCACCAAGATCGACTGGGGTGCTCCGCCCGAACGGGTCGACATCATGCTCGACACCGGCAGACTGGCCGGCATCGGCCACCAGTCGCCGGACCGGGGCACGGCCGAGGTCGGTGCCGGTACGCCGCTGCGCGCGGTACAGGCCACTCTGGAGCGCACCGGGCGGCGGCTCGCGTTGGACGCCCCCTCACCCGGTGCCACCCTCGGCGGGGTGCTGGCGGCCGACGAGGCGGGTCCGCTGCGCCACCGGCACGGCACCGCCTGTGACCAGCTCGTCGGTCTGCGCTACCTGGCCGCCGACGGTGAGCTGGCCGAGGCGGGTGGCGGGGCGGTCGGGTTGGCCGAGGCGCGGCTGCTGTGCGGCTCGGAGGGGGCACTCGGTGTACTGGTCAGCGCGACGTTGCGGGTGCAGGCGGTGCCAGCCGCTCGGGTGTGGGTGACCCGGCAGGTGTGGACCCCGCTGGAGGTGCACGATCTGATCCGGGCGGTGCTCGCCGCCCGGCTCGACCCGGCCGCGATCGAGCTCGACCTGCCGGTCAGCTCCGGATGCCGGCCACGGCGGGACCGCCGCGCCGAGTCGATGGCGCTGCACCCGTCGATGGCCGGGCGTGCGCCCACCGGGCCGGCGGGCACCGGTTCGCTCGCGGTACTGCTGGAAGGTGGCCCCGCCGACGTGGCGGAACGTACCGACCGGATCGTCGACATCTTCGGCTCCCGCTCGACTGTCGCGCGGACGGCGCCCCCGTGGTGGCGCAGCTACCCGTTCGCCCCCGGCGACACGGCGCTGCGCCTGGAGGTCCCGATGACCGACCTGCACGCCGCCGTCTACGCCTTGCGCGACGCGGCCGGCGGCCCGGTGCCGGTGCGTGGCTCGGCCGGGCTCGGCGTGGTGCACGCCGCCCTGCCCGGGGCGATGGCGCCGGCCCGGGTCGCGTCGATCCTGGCCGCGGTGCGGGGCGTACTGCTCGCCCGACAGGGCCGGTGCGTGGTGCTCGCCGCCCCACCGGCCGTCCGCCGCGCCGTCGACCTCTGGGGCGAACGCGCCGACCTGGCCCACCTACGCGCCGTCAAACACCACCTCGACCCGGCCCACCGCCTGGCCCCCGGCCGCCTCCCCGGCGGCCTCTAACCCACCCCACCCCAGGCCCGCGCGCCGCCACCCCAGG
This sequence comes from Verrucosispora sp. CNZ293, assembly GCF_002754655.1. Taxonomy (NCBI): domain Bacteria; kingdom Bacillati; phylum Actinomycetota; class Actinomycetes; order Micromonosporales; family Micromonosporaceae; genus Micromonospora; species Verrucosispora sp. CNZ293. The sequence continues at coordinate 4,487,529 of NZ_PEFR01000001.1, read as the reverse complement.
CCCACGCTGTCACCCCATGTCAGCGCCGCTCCCTCAGGTCCGCGCCGATCTTGCAGTTTTGGCCGCCGAAATGCCCACCTTGCTCTGTTATGCCGCGACCAGAAGTGCAAGATCGCGGGCGCGGGCGCGGGCGCGGGCGCGGGCGCGGGCGGGGGCGGGCGTGGGGCGTGGGGAGGGGTTAGGTGGCGTCGTTGCGGAGGACGAGGATGGCGATGTCGTCGCGGGGTTCTTCGACCGAGAAGTTGATCGTGGTGGCGCGCAGGCGTGCCGCCACCACGTCCGCTGAGTAGCCGGCCAGCGGGGTGGCGGCGTCCCGCAGCCGTCCGGTGCCGAACAGCTCCCGGCCCCGGCGACGCTCGGTCACCCCGTCGGTGTAGAAGACCAGGCAGTCGCCCGGGTTGAGGGCGAGTTGCGCGGTGGGCGAGGCGATCGTGTCGAGCAACCCGAGTGCGGTTCCGCCGGCGCCGACGAAGGCGGCCGGGCCGCCGCTGGACCGCACCAGCACCGGCCGGTCATGCCCGGCCAGGTGCAGCCCGACGTCGAGCCGGTCGCCCTCACCCGGCCCTACCGCGGCCAGCGCCAGCGTGCAGTAGCGGCCGGCGCCCCGCTCGACGAGCGTCTCGTTGAGTCGGGCCAGCACCTCGGGCAGCGGTTTGCCGTCGCCGGCCAGCACCCGGATCACGTCCCGCACCAGCCCGGTGACCGCCGCCGCCTGCACCCCCTTGCCGGAGACGTCACCGATCACCACAAGCCAACGCCCGTCCGGCAGCGGCACCACGTCGTAGAAGTCGCCGCCGACGTCGACGTCCCCACCTGTCGGCACGTACTCGGCGGCGAAGCCGATGCCCTCCACCACCGGCAGGACCGGCGGCAGCAACGACTGTTGCAGGGTCTGCGCCACCCGGCGGCGTTCGGCGTGGATGCGGGCGTTCTCGATGGCGAGAGCGGAACGCCGGGCCACGTCCTCCAGCACCGCGATCTCGTCCGGGTCCTGCCGGTGCCGTTGGTGCCGTCCGACGGCAAGCGTGCCAAGGCGCTGCCCACGTGCGATAAGTGGTACGGCGAAGCCCTCCATCGGCGCGCCGAGCGGGGTCCGGGTGCCGTTGCGGCTGGCCTCGCGCAGCCGGGCCGGGATGGAGTCGGGGCCGGTCTCGCGGAGCGTGGCGTGCAGTTGCGGGATCATCGACTCGTCAGCGTGGCTGGCCGCCGCCAACCGGAGCCGACCCCACTCGTCGGTGGTGTGCACCGCACACCACTGACCGAGCCGGGGCACCACCAGTTGCGGGATGAGTGCCATTGTCAGTTCCACGTCCAGCGACTGCGCGAGCAGCTCACTGGCCTCGGCGAGGAAGGTCAGCCACGCCTGCCGGCGTACGTCCGCGCGGCGTAGCCTGTCGTTCTCCAGGTGCAGGGAGAGCCGCTCGGCGGTCAGCAACGCCAGCGGCTGGGCGTACGCGGTGGGCGCGGCGTCCAGTTCCAGTTCCCCGGCGTACGGGCGGTGCACGGCCAACGGCACCCGGAGCAGGTCGTTGCCGGTCCGGGGCTGGCGGCCGTACCGGGCGAGGATCTGCGCGCCCTGTCCGTCGCCGCGGTCCAGTCGGACCACCCCACCGGCGGCGCCGACCATCTCCGCCACCTGGGTCAGCAGGCCGGCGGCGAAGTCCGGCAGGGGATCCTCGGCGTACGGGTCGGGGGTGGTCTGCATCAGCGCGTTCATCGCGCCGGCGCTCGGCACGGCGGCCTGGCCGGAGTTGTCCGGCGGGCCGGCGCTCGCCGGTGGCGCAGGCATCCCCGACCCCGCACCCTTGCGGTCGCGGTCCAACCGGAACCACACACCCTTGCCGGTACGCAGGTAGGTGGTGCCCCACCGGCTGGCGAAGTGGTCGACGAGCAGCAGCCCGCGCCCCCGTTCAGCGACCTCGTTGATTTCGGTCGCCAGGTTGCGTACGCCGACCGTCAGCTCGTCGACCGGGCCGGCGGCGAAGTCGGAGACCGTCACGGTGAGCCCCGCCTGGTCGGCGGTGACCTCGATGTCGAGTTCGGTGCGGGCGTGCTCGACGGCGTTCGTGGACAGCTCCGTGGTCAACAGAAGTGCCTCGTTGAGCAGTTCGTCCAGGTTCGCCTCCGCGAGCACGGACCGGACGACCGCGCGCGCGGCGGCCGGCGTACGGCGGTCGGCGGGAAGCCGGACGCGCCGCACGTGCTCGTCTGGGCCCGTCTTCGCCGCGGGCCCCGCCTCCGCTGACACCCTCGTATCCTCCACCGACACCCCTGAAGTGCCAAGCCGATCACCACCGGTTCTTTGCCGTTGGACGGTGCCGTGCCGTGGCGTTTTCGAGGTCACGGGGACAATGATGGGGTGGCCGGCGGGAGCCGGTGGACCCCGAGGTGAGCGAGGAATGATGACCACGGCGAAACAGTCGGTGACCGCGGACACCTCCGCCGCCGACCACGAGGCGGTCCTCACCGAGCTGGCGGAGGCGCTGCGGCGGGTGCGTGGCGGCGACCTCAAGGTGCGGTTGCCCCGGCGCTCGGGCGCAGCCGGTGAGGTGGCGGACGCCTTCAACGACGTGGTGTCGCTCCAGGAGCGGCAGCATCTGGATCTGCGCCGGATCAGTCGGGTCGTCGGCCGCGACGGCCGGCTGACCGAGCGCCTGGACGAGGAGGGCCTGGACGGCTCGTGGGCGGAGGGCCAGCGTGCGGTCAACTCGCTCATCGACGACCTGGGCCGACCCACCACCGAGATCGCCCGGGTCATCGTGGCGGTCGCCGACGGTGACCTCACCCAGCACATGGCGCTGGAGATCGACGGCCGCCCGCTGCGCGGTGAGTACCTGCGTATCGGCCGCACGGTCAACACCATGGTCGACCAGCTCTCGTCCTTCTCCAACGAGGTGACCCGGGTGGCCCGGGAGGTGGGCACCGAGGGCAAGCTGGGTGGCCAGGCCGACGTCCGTGGCGTCGCCGGCACCTGGAAGGACCTCACCGACTCGGTGAACACCATGGCGTCGAACCTGACCGGCCAGGTCCGGTCGATCTCCCAGGTGGCGACAGCGGTGGCCAAGGGCGACCTGTCGCAGAAGATCACCGTCAGCGCTCGCGGCGAGGTCGCCGAGCTGGCCGACACGATGAACTCGCTCACCGACACGCTGCGACTCTTCGCCGAGCAGGTGACGCGGGTGGCCCGTGAGGTGGGTACCGAGGGCAAACTGGGCGGCCAGGCTGAGGTGCCGGGCGTGGCGGGCACCTGGAAGGACCTGACCGACAGCGTCAACTCGATGGCGTCGAACCTGACCGCCCAGGTGCGGAACATCGCCCAGGTCTCCACAGCTGTCGCCCGGGGTGACCTGTCACAGAAGATCACCGTGGCCGCGCAGGGCGAGATCCTGGAACTCAAGGACACCGTCAACACGATGGTGGACCAGTTGTCGTCGTTCGCCGACGAGGTGACCCGGGTGGCCCGGGAGGTGGGTACCGAGGGCAAGCTGGGTGGTCAGGCTCAGGTACGCGGCGTCTCCGGCACCTGGCGCGACCTCACCGAGAACGTCAACCAGCTCGCCGGCAACCTGACCAGCCAGGTCCGCAACATCTCCCAGGTCTCCACAGCCGTGGCCAAGGGCGACCTGAGCCAGAAGATCACGGTGGACGCCCGGGGCGAGATCCTGGAGCTGAAGAACACCGTCAACACGATGGTGGACCAGTTGTCGTCGTTCGCCGACGAGGTGACCCGGGTGGCCCGTGAGGTGGGTACCGAGGGCAAGCTGGGTGGTCAGGCGCAGGTCAAGGGGGTCTCCGGCACCTGGCGGGACCTGACCGACAACGTGAACTCGATGGCGTCGAACCTGACCAGTCAGGTCCGCAACATCGCCTCGGTCACCACCGCCGTGGCCCGGGGTGACCTGTCGCAGAAGATCACGGTGGATGCCCGGGGCGAGATCCTGGAGCTGAAGTCGACGGTGAACACGATGGTGGATCAGCTGTCGTCGTTCGCCGACGAGGTGACCCGGGTCGCCCGTGAGGTGGGCACCGAGGGCAACCTCGGTGGCCAGGCTCAGGTCAAGGGCGTCAGCGGTACGTGGCGGGATCTGACCGACAACGTGAACTCGATGGCGTCGAACCTGACCGCCCAGGTTCGGAACATCGCCCAGGTCTCCACGGCGGTGGCCAAGGGCGACCTGAGCCAGAAGATCACGGTGGATGCCCGGGGCGAGATCCTGGAGCTGAAGTCGACTGTGAACACGATGGTGGATCAGCTGTCGTCGTTCGCCGACGAGGTGACCCGGGTCGCCCGTGAGGTGGGTACGGAGGGCAAGCTGGGCGGTCAGGCCCAGGTACGCGGCGTCGCCGGCACCTGGCGGGATCTGACCGACAACGTGAACTCGATGGCGTCGAACCTGACCAGTCAGGTCCGCAACATCGCCTCGGTCACCACGGCGGTGGCCAACGGTGACCTGTCGCAGAAGATCACTGTCGACGCGCAGGGCGAGATCCTGGAACTGAAGAACACCGTCAACACGATGGTGGACCAGTTGTCGTCGTTCGCCGACGAGGTGACCCGGGTGGCCCGCGAGGTGGGTACCGAGGGCAAGCTGGGCGGTCAGGCACAGGTCAAGGGGGTCTCCGGCACCTGGCGGGATCTCACCGAGAACGTCAACCAGCTCGCCTCGACGCTCACCACCCAGCTCCGGGCGATCGCCCGGGTCTCCACCTCGGTGACCCGGGGCGACCTCACCCAGCGGATCGCGGTGAAGGCGCAGGGCGAGGTCGCCGAGCTGAAGGACAACATCAACCAGATGATCGTCACCCTGCGGGAGACGACCCACAAGAACGCCGAGCAGGGGTGGCTCGACTCCAACCTGGCCCGCATCGGTGGCCTGCTCCAGGGCCAGCGTGATCTCGGCGAGGTCTGCCGGATGATCATGCAGGAGGTTACGCCGTTGGTCGACGCGCAACTGGGTGCCTTCTTCCTGGCGGACAACTCCGAGGGGGTGATGCGGCTGCGCCTGACCGCCTCGTACGGCTACGTGTCCCGGGGGCACGACGTGACCTTCGGGCCGGGGGAGGGGCTGGTCGGCCAGGCCGCGCTGTCCCGGCGCACCATCCGGGTCGGTGCCGTACCGGACGGCCGGATCACCCTGCGTTCCGGGTTGGCCGACACGCCACCGGCGGACCTGGTGGTCCTGCCGGTCCTCTTCGAGGGCGAGCTGCTCGGCGTGATCGAGTTCGCCACCGTGACGCCCTTCTCCGAGCTGCACCTGTCGTTCCTGGAGCGGCTGGTCTCCACGATCGGCATCGCGGTCAACACCATCCAGGCGAACCGGCGTACGGAGGAGCTGCTCGCCCAGTCGCAGCGGCTGGCGCACGAGTTGCAGGAGCAGTCGGCGGAGTTGCAGCGGACAAACGCCGAGTTGGAGGACAAGGCCAAGCTGCTGTCGGAGCAGAAGGCCAACATCGAGACCCAGAACCGGGAGATCGAACTGGCCCGGCTCGGCCTGGAGGACAAGGCCCAGCAGCTCACCCGGGCCTCGGCGTACAAGTCGGAGTTCCTGGCGAACATGAGCCACGAGCTGCGTACGCCGCTGAACTCGCTGCTCCTGCTGGCCCGGCTGCTGATGGAGAACTCGGAGCAGAACCTCACCCCGAAGCAGATCGAGTTCGCCCGTACGATCCACGGCTCGGGGTCGGACCTGTTGCGCCTGATCGACGACATCCTGGACCTGTCCAAGATTGAGGCCGGGCGGATGGACGTCGAGCCGACCGAGGTTCGGTTCACCGAGATCTGCAACTACGTCGAGCAGGCGTTCTCCCCGCAGGCCGAGGACAAGGGCCTGGACTTCCAGGTACGCATCGGCAAGGACCTGCCGCCGGCCGTGGTGACCGACGCGCAGCGGCTCCAGCAGATCCTGCGCAACCTGCTGTCCAACGCGGTCAAGTTCACCGACAACGGCGCGGTGACCCTGCGCATCTCCCGGGCGCCGGAGCACGCGGTGTTCGACGTGCCGGCGCTCACAAACGCCCGGCAGGTGATCGCCTTCACGGTGATCGACACCGGCATCGGCATCTCCGACGACAAGCTGTCGCTGATCTTCGAGGCGTTCCAGCAGGCGGACGGGACAACCAGCCGCCGTTACGGCGGTACCGGGTTGGGTCTGTCGATCAGCCGCGATCTGGCCCGGCTGATCGGCGGGACGATCACCGTCGCCTCGGCGCCCGGTCAGGGTTCGACGTTCACGCTCTACCTGCCCGACGTGCTGGCGCCGGACGCCGTGGTGGCGCCCGCGTCGCCGTCGCCGCAGCGGGCCGGCCTGCCGTCGTCGCTGCTGATGCCGCCGATGGAGTTGCTGCCCGAGACGCCCGAGGTACCGAAGACCCGTCAGTTGGACGGTGCCACCGTGTTGATCGTCGACGACGACGTGCGGAACGTCTTCGCGTTGACCAGTGCGCTCGAACTGCACGGCATGACAGTGCTGTACGCCGACAACGGCGCTGACGGCGTCCGCCTGTTGGCTGAACACCCGGAGGTCGATATCGTCCTGATGGATGCCATGATGCCCGATCAGGACGGATACGAGACAACCCGGCAGATCAGGCGCAACCACCGGTTCGCGGACCTGCCGATCGTGTTCCTGACCGCGAAGGCGATGCCGGGCGACCGGGAGTCGGCGATCGCGGCCGGTGCCAGCGACTACATCACCAAGCCTGTCGACCTGGACCACCTGATCGAGCTGATGGGTACCTGGATCAGCGGCAGCCGTACCGAGGAGGGCTCGTGACGCAGGTGGCGAAGGCGCTGCTGGTCGATGATCGCCGGGAGAACCTGATGGCCCTGGAGGCGATCCTCCAGGGGCTACCGGTCCAGTCGGTAGCCGTGGAGAGCGGCGAGGCGGCCCTGAAGCAGTTGCTCGTGGACGACTTCGCGGTGATCCTGCTGGACGCCCAGATGCCGGACATGGACGGTTTTGAGACGGCCAGCCACATCAAGCGGCGGGAGCGTACCCGGCACGTCCCGATCATCTTCCTGACCGCTGCCGACCGGGACGCGCAACTGGCCCTACGTGGCTACGCGGCCGGCGCGGTGGACTACCTCACCAAGCCCTTCGACCCGTGGGTGCTGCGGGCCAAGGTCTCCGTCTTCGTCGAGCTGTGGACCAAGACCCGCCAGTTGGCGGCACAGTCGGAGACGGTGCGTGAGCGCGACGCCCAGTGGCGGCTGCTCACCGACGCGGTGGACGAGGCCACCACCCTGCTCCGCAACGTCGACGACCCGGAGGCCCACGCCCGCGCCGTAGCCCTCCTCGAACAGGCCCGCTGGGGCACCACCCCCGACTAGCCCACCCCCACACCCCCGCCCCGCCCCCGCGATCTTGCAGTTTTTGTCCCGACAAAAGGTGCAGTTCGGGGCGTTTAGGCGACCGAAAGTGCAAGATCGCGGCGGCGGACGGCCGGCGGCGGGGGATCGTGGCGGGGGTGTGGAGTGGGGTCAGGTGGCGGTGGCGTCGTTGCGGATCATCAGGGCGCTGCGTAGGCCGGTGATGTCGAGGACGCGTAGCAGGAATTCGCCGACGTTCGTCAGGATGAGCAGGCTCTGTGCGTGGCTGGCCTTGCGGCTGAGGACGACCAGAGTGCCCAGCCCCTGCGAGTCGCAGAACGTCACGCCACCGAGATCGAGGACGATCCGGGGCGGCGGCTCGGCCAGAACCTCATTGACGACTGTCGACAGCTGGGCGGCCGTTTGCATGTCGATCTCACCGGCAAGGCGCAGCACTGCTTCGTCGCCCGTGCGGTGTACGGTGATGGACAGTTCGGCACGATCCACCGGGTCAGCCTATCGCGATCTCCGTCGCCCGGCCTGTCGAGGCGTGTCGTCCCCGTGCAGCGTGCCGGGGGTGAGCCCGGTTACCTCCGACACGGGGTGCCTGCCGATCCGCCGTCGGGCGCTGACACAATGGCCGCATCGTGACCGAGGTGTTTACCGCCGGATCCGACCGATACCCGGTCGACGCGCCGGCCTCAGCGGCCCTGTTCGACCGCGCCTGCGCCATCGTGCCGGGCGGGGTGAACTCCCCTGTGCGTGCCTTCCGGGCGGTCGGCGGCACGCCACGCTTCATGGTCCGAGGTGAGGGGCCCTGGCTCCACGACGCGGACGGTCGCCGTTATGTCGACCTGGTCTGCTCCTGGGGCCCGCTGATCCTCGGCCACGCCCACCCCGAGGTGGTGGCGGCCGTGCAGGCCGCCGCCGCACACGGCACCAGCTTCGGTACGCCCACTCCGGGCGAGGTCGAACTGGCCGACGAGATCGTCGCGCGTACCCCTGTCGAGCAGGTCCGACTGGTCAACTCGGGCACCGAGGCGACCATGTCGGCGATCCGCCTGGCCCGTGGCTACACCGGCCGTTCGAAGATCATCAAGTTCGCCGGGTGCTACCACGGCCACGTGGACGCGCTGCTGGCCGCCGCCGGTTCCGGGGTGGCCACGCTCGGCCTGCCCGATTCGCCGGGGGTCACCGGCGCGGCGGCAAGCGAGACCATCGTGCTGCCGTACAACGACGTGTCGGCCGTCGAGGCGGCCTTCGCCGCCGAGGGCCAGCACATCGCCGCAGTGATCACCGAGGCCGCGCCGGGCAACATGGGTGTGGTCGCCCCCCGGGACGGGTTCAACGCACAGCTGGCCCGGATCGCGCACGCGCACGGCGCGCTGCTCATCGTCGACGAGGTGATGACCGGGTTCCGGGTGTCCCGCGCCGGCTGGCACGGCCTCGATCCGGTCGAGGCGGACCTGTGGACGTACGGCAAGGTCATGGGTGGTGGGCTGCCCGCCGCGGCGTTCGGCGGGCGGGCGGAGATCATGTCGCGACTGGCCCCCGCCGGCCCCGTCTACCAGGCTGGCACCCTCAGCGGGAATCCGCTCGCCTGCGCGGCCGGGTTGACCACGCTGCGGCTCGCGGATGACGCGCTGTACCGCCGGCTGGACGAGACCGCCGCCACGGTGGGCAGGCTCGCCACCGACGCGCTGGCCGCCGCCGGGGTCCCGCACCGGCTGTCGTACGCGGGCAACATGTTCTCGATCTTCTTCACCGACGCTGACGTGGTCGACTACGACAGCGCCCGCACCCAGCAGGTGCCGGCGTTCAAGGCGTTCTTCCACGCGATGCTCGCCGCCGGGGTCTACCTGCCGCCGAGCGCGTTCGAGTCCTGGTTCGTCTCGACGGCGATCGACGACGCCGCCCTGGAACAGGTCGCCGGTGCGCTGCCGGCAGCGGCCAACGCGGCGGCAGCGGCAGGGTCACGGGGGTAGCAATGGGCAAGACGGTGGTCCACGTGCTTCGGCACGGTGAGGTGTACAACCCGGACGGCATCCTGTACGGCCGACTGCCCGGGTTCCGCCTCAGTGAACTGGGCGTCCAGATGGCCAAGGCCGCCGCGCAGGGGCTCGCCGAACGTGAGGTCGTGCACGTGGCGGCCAGTCCGCTGGAACGCGCCCAGCAGACCGCCGAGCCGATCGCCGCCCAGTTCCGGCTGCCCGTCGGGGTGGACGAGCGGCTGATCGAGAGCGCCAACTGGTTCGAGGGCAAGAAGGTCTCGCCCGGCGACGGCTCTTTCCGCGACCCGCGTAACTGGTGGGTGCTGCGCGATCCGGTCACCCCGTCCTGGGGTGAGGCTTACCGGACCATCGCCGAACGGATGTTCGCCGCGCTGCACGCCGCCCGGATCGCCGCCGAGGGCCGGGAGGCGGTACTGGTCTCGCACCAGCTGCCGATCTGGACGCTGCGCCGGTACGTGGAGCGCAAGCGGCTGTGGCACGACCCGCGTCGCCGGCAGTGCGCGCTTGCCTCGCTCACCACCTTCCACTTCGACGGTGCCAGGATCGTCGGCATCGGCTACTCCGAACCTGCCGCACACCTGGTGGCGATGTCGCCGACCGCGCGGACGGCCAAGGGAGCCTGAGATGGGTGCCGGGAGGCTGGCCGCCGGTCTGCTCGCCACCGCGACCGCCGCGGTGGTCCTGACCGGCTGCACCGCCGACGGTCGGGAGTCCGCCTGTGACAGCGCCGGTGGCATCGTCGAGTGCGCCCCGGAGCAGCGCTCCGCCGCCCCGAAGATCGCCGGTGAGCTGCTGGCCGGTGGGTCCTACGACGTGGCCGGCCAGCGGGGCCAGGTCGTGGTGGTCAACTTCTGGGGCTCCTGGTGCGCGCCGTGCCGGGCCGAGGCCGACGATCTGGAGAACACCTACCAGGCGACGAAGGACGCCGGGGTGACCTTCCTCGGCATCAACGTGCAGGACAGCCGGGACAAGGCGATCGCCTTCGAGGAGGGCCGGGTCAGCTACCCGAGCATCTTCGACCCGGGCAGCCGGCTCGCCCTCGACATGGACATCCCGCCGAACACCATCCCGGCCACTGTGGTGTTGGACCGCGAGGGCCGGATCGCCACGGTGATCCGGGCGGCGGTGCGGCAGGAGGGGCTGCAACCAATCGTCGAGCGGATCGCCGCCGAGGCACCCGCGCCGGCCGGTAACCGCTGATGGGCGGGACCTTCGGCCAGCTCGCCGAGTCCGGCCCGTTACTGCTGGCGTTGGGCGCGGCGGCCCTGGCCGGGCTGGTCAGCTTCCTGTCGCCGTGCGTGCTGCCGCTGATGCCCGGCTACCTGTCGTACGTCACCGGGCTGGCGGGCGCGGACCTGGAGGGCCGCAGCGAATCGCCCACTGCCGGCGAGACCCCGGCAGGCGGCCAGACATCCGGCGGCGGCGAGACATCCGATGGCGGCGGTGTCGGTACGGCAGTGCGGCCGGACACCCGGGTCGCCCCGGCGGTGAAGGGCCGGGTGCTGGCCGGGACGCTGCTGTTCATCGCCGGCTTCACGGTGGTGTTCACCGCCACCGCGGTCCTGTTCAGCGGGGTCGGTCGGGTCTTCTTCGACCACGAGCGGACGCTGGAGATCATCGTCGGCGGTCTCATCGTCCTGCTCGGCCTGGGCTACCTCGGTGCGCTGCCCGGGTTCCAGCGTGAGTTCCGGATCAACCGGCTGCCCGCCGCCGGTCTGCTCGGCGCGCCGGTGCTCGGTGCGGTGTTCGCGCTGAGCTGGGTGCCGTGCACCGGGCCGACGCTGGCCGCGGTGCTCGGCATGGCCACCACAAGTGGCCAGACGGACCGGGCTGTGGTGCTGGCGGTGGCGTACTGCCTCGGGCTGGGTCTCCCGTTCGTCGTCTTCGGGTTGGGCTTCAACCGGCTGCTCGGGGTGTTCCGGACGGTACGTCGGCACAGCCGTTGGGTCACCCGGATCGGCGGGGCGCTGCTGATCCTGATCGGGTTGGCGCTTGTCACCGGCGGCTGGACCAACGTGGTGATCTGGTTGCAGACCACGGTCGGGGTGGGCAACTTCGAGGTGGGCATCTGATGACCGCCGTGGACGACCGGCCGGCCAGCCCGGCCGAGGCACCCCGGCGCCGCAGCAATCCGCTGCTCGCCCTGCTGCGCAACTCGTGGCGGCAGCTCACCAGCATGCGTACCGCGCTGGTGCTGCTCTTCCTGCTCGCGATCGCCGCGATCCCGGGTTCGGTGCTGCCGCAGCGCGGGGTCAACCCGGAGGACGTCCGCGACTTCTACACCGCGAACCCGGACCTGGCCCCGGTGCTGGACCGGATCGGCGCGTTCGAGGCGTTCAGCTCGGTCTGGTTCTCGGCGATCTACCTGCTGCTGTTCACCTCGCTGATCGGGTGCATCACGCCCCGGCTGCGCGACCACGTCCGGGCGCTGCGGGCCCGCCCGCCGGCCGTACCGAAACGCTTGGAGCGGTTGCCGCAGCACGCGGTGGTGCCCGCGCCCGAGGGCGGCGCGGCGGCGGTGGCCGAGACGCTGCGGCGACGGCGGTGGCGGGTGGCGGTACGCGGCGACGAGATCTCCGCCGAGAAGGGCTACCTCAAGGAGACCGGCAACCTGATCTTCCACACCTCGATGGTGCTGCTGCTTGTCGGCGTCGCGCTCGGCTCCTGGTACGGCTGGCACGGCAACCGGCTGCTCGTCGCCGGTGCGGACCAGGTCTTCTGCAACACCCGCCAGCAGTACGCCGAGGCGCGGCTCGGCCCACGCGTCGGTGACGACCTGCCCCGGTTCTGCATGCAGTTGGACGAGTTCGACGCGCGGTTCCTGCCGAACGGTCAGGCGTCCTCGTTCAACGCCAAGGTGACAGTCGACGAGGACGGCGGCGCTCCGCGCCAGGCCGAGTTCTCGGTCAACGCGCCGTTGCGCCTCGACGGGGCGAACGTCTACCTGCTCGGGCACGGCTACGCCCCGGTGATCAGGTACACCGACAGGTTCGGCGGCACCCAGACCAGCACCGTGCCGTTCCTCACCACCGGCGACATCGGGTTGACCGGTGAGGGGCTGGCCGCCTTCCCGGACGCCAACGTCGACCCGGAGACCGGCGAGCGGAACCCGGACCTCCAGGTGGCCTTCTCCGGTCTGTACCTGCCGACCGCGCCGCAGGAGCCGCCGTTCGTCCGCTCGGAGCATCCGACCGAGCAGAATCCGCTGCTCGACCTGGTGGCGTACCGGGGGAACCTGGGGCTCGACGCCGGCATTCCCGGGTCGGTCTACCAGCTCGATCAGCGTCAGGTACGCAACGGCCGGCTCACCGAGGTCGGTGCGAAGCAACTGCGGATCGGGGAGAGCTGGACGCTGGACGACGGCACCACAGTCGAGTTCGTGGGCACGGAGCGGTACATCGTGCTGTCGGTGCGACACGACCCGGGCACGATGCTGCTGCTGGTCAGCTCGATCGGGCTGGTGCTGGGGCTGATGGGATCGCTGTTCGTCAGGCGTCGACGGGTGTTCGTCCGGCTGCTGCCGGCGGGTCCAGGTCTCCGGGCCGGTCCGGGTGACCCCGACGGTGGATCTCCGACAGGCGGTAGTAGTTTGGTCGAGGTGGCTGGTCTGCCGCGTACCGAGCATCCCGGGTTCGCCGCCGAGTTCGCCCAACTGGTCGCCGCGATCGGTGGACGATCCGGCGACGCCGGCACCGACCCGGGCGCGTCGGCCCGGGCCCGGGAAGGAGCCGAGTGATGTCCGCACTCTCCGACCAGCTGGTGTCGATCGCCACGCTGGCGTACCTGCTGGCGATGATCAGCCACGCCGTGGAGTACGCCCTCGGCAACTCGCGCGCCCGGGCGGTCACGGCTCCGTCCCGCGAGCTGGTGGGTGCTTCGGTCGGCGCAGCCTCGGTGGCGGCCGGTGACACCTTGGCGGCTGGTCGCACGAGCGATGGCGTGGTGGTGAGCACGGCGACGCCGAATCGGGCCGAGCGCACCGTGCGGCGGGCGGAGCTGGGCGGCCGGATTGCCGTCGGGTTGACCTTCGTGGCCGCCGCGCTGCACCTGGCCGCCCTGGTCACCCGTGGCCTCGCCGCCGAGCGGATGCCGTGGGGCAACATGTACGAGTTCGTGCTCACGGTCTCGTTCATCGGGGTCGCCGCGTGGCTGGCGGTGCTTGTCAAGTGGCCCTACCTGCGCCGCCTCGGGCTGTTCCTGACCCTGGTGATGGTGCTGCTGGTGGCCACCGCCGAGCTGGTGCTCTACACCCCGATCGTGCCGCTGGTGCCGGCGCTCAACTCGTACTGGTTCATCGTGCACGTGTCGACGATCGTCTTCGCGTCGGGTCTGTTCCTGCTGGGCGTGGTGCCGGCGGCGGCCTACCTGATGCGGGCCGGGTACGAGGAGGGCAGGCGCAGCTTCCCGTACACCCTGGCGAAGCGGTTGCCGGCGGCAGCCGGGCTGGAACGGCTCACCTTCGTGCTGCACGCCTTCTCGTTCCCGATCTTCACCTTCGCGGTGATCGCCGGGGCGATCTGGGCCGAGGCGGCCTGGGGCCGCCCGTGGGGCTGGGACCCGAAGGAGACCTGGGCGTTCATCTCCTGGGTGATCTACGCCGGCTACCTGCACGCCCGCGCCACACCGAGCGTGAAGCGCAACGTGGTCGCCTGGCTGGCCATCCTCGGTTTCCTGACCGTGCTGATGAACCTCTTCGGCGTGAACATCTTCTTCGAGGGCCTGCACTCCTACGGCGGCCTCTGACTGGCCGGCTCCGCGCCGCTGCGAGGGCGGGCCGGGCTCGAACTTGCCTGACGACTTCGATAACTGGTTGGTGCGCGCCGTGTTGAATCCCGCCCGGCCACTCTTCCGCGAGGCGCGGTATCTCCTCGCTGAGGATCCGGATCTGCGGGACTCGGCGCTCTATCGTCTCTACACCGCCGACTGACGCGCGACCCGGAATGGTCGCATTGCCGCTTGTGCGGCGGTGACCAGCGCACCCATGACCGCCATACCGCCGGAAGGTGTCGACATCAGCTCCGTTGCCGGGCCGACAGCGGCCGGTCCCGCCGCAGCGTTTCGCTCACTCGCAGGGTGACCTGGTAGGCGACCTCCGGTACATCGGACAGCTCGATGCGCTCAGACCGCAGTGCGAGCTGTGCGTGCAACTCACGGGCGATGGCATCACGCAGCTCGACCTGTAGCGGCGACAGCCCGTCCGGCTGGCCGACGACGTACGCATCCGACATACGTAAATGCTGTCGTCGCGCCGGCGGCCGGGTCCACGGTTGGTGAGATTTCCCCCAGGTGCGTCGAGATCTTGGACATTTTCCGTTATTCGCTAACGGAAAATGTCCAAGAATTGCTCGATGTAGTGGCGTTGGTCAGCACGCCCAGGTGGCAGGCGAGCCCGAACCGCCGGGGATGGGCGACTCCGTACCCGTCGCAGACCACCACCTCGGGACGATGGCCGAGCCGGCCCAGCGCGGCCAGCAGGATCGGCACCTCCCGGAAGGCCAGCAACCCTGGCACGTACGGGAAGCTCACCTTGCCGGGTACCACCGCCGACTCCACTTCGGCGCCGGTGGCCAGGTCGATGACCACGGCGGCGGCGACGATCCGCGGCGAGTCCTTGTGGTACGACACGTCCACGCCGGCGACGAGCCTCGGCGGGACGTCGAGACAGTCATTCAGGTCGAGGCGTTGCCGCAGCTCCTGCTGGATCCGCTCCGCCTCGGCCACGGATTCCGGGGAGGTGGCCGCCCCGCCCAGCTCCTCGACCACCGCCGGGTCGTCGTCGGAGTGCGGCCGGTCCCCAGGGGCGATCGTCATGAGGTGCGAGCGTACGACCAGTCGCGGGACAGCGGCGGCGGTCAGTCGGTGGGGTGTGGGCGGTGGGTACGGGGGGCGGCCCAGCCGAGGAAACGGTCGTGCAGCGCGGCGGGCTTCGGCGCGTCGTGGGGGTTGAGGCGGTACAGATCCTCGACCGCGTCGTACAGCAGGCCGGCGAGGTAGATCGACAGGGCCACGTGACTGTCCCGGTACTCGGCGAGCAGGGTGAGCCGGGCGCTGGCGCAGGGCCACGGTGCGGCGCAGGCCCGGCACAGCCAGAGGGGCCGGAGCGCGACGTGGATCTGCGACGTCATCTGCGTACTCCTGTCTGCCGGTCGGCTGGAGGCGGGGCCGTCCGTCGCCGACGTGCCGGACGGCCCCGCGTCGGTTGCGCCCGTCCTTTCGGTTCGGATCCGGGCGGTTCCGATGGGGACAGTCTGGTGCGCCGCCGACTACGCTCGGAAGGCATCCCGTCGCCCTGTGTGCCTGGTCTGTCCCCCGGTGAGGGCGGTGAGAAACGCCTGTCGGGCTGGTGAGGAGTGGTGTGGGTGGACGAGCGGTCGCGAGTGCTCATCGAGGAGCTGCGGCACATGCGGGCGGCGCGCAAGGTGACGCAGGAGGACCTGGCCCGGGCGATCAACTATTCGCCGTCGACGGTGGCCATGGTGGAGACCGAGGCGCGTAAGCCGCCGCCCGACTTCTGGGAGCGGGCGGACGCGGCGCTCGACACCGGCGGCGCGTTCGTCCGGATGCTGGCCCGGTTCGGTGCGCCGCAGTGGATGCGGGAGTGGGAGGCGAACGAGCGGCAGGCCACGGTGCTGCGGTCGTTTCAGAACACGGTGGTGCCGGGTCTGCTCCAGACCTCGGCGTACGCCCGCGCGCTGTTTCGCAGCGTCGGGCTCTACGACGAGGCGGAGGTGGAGCGGCGGGTGGAGGCCCGGCTGGCCCGGCAGGCGGTGCTCACCGGCGAGCGACCGCCGCAGCTCGTCACGGTGCTCGACGAGCACGTGCTGCGCCGGCCGGTCGGCGGGCCGGTGGTGATGCGCGAGCAACTGCGGCGGCTGGTCAAGCTGGCCACCGAGCATTCCCGGGTACGGCTGCACGTGGTGCCCGCCTCGGTCGGCGCGTATCCGGGTGTCGCCGGGGCCTTCGTGCTGGCTACCCTTCCCGGTGGGGAGGATGTGGCCTATCTGGACGATCAGCTCAAGGGCCAGGTGATCGACCACACCGAGGACGTGCTGGCGATCCGGGCCTCCTGGGAGGCGATCCAGGGTGAGGCGCTGCCGCCCCGACAGTCGATCGAATTGGTGACGGAGGTGGCGGAGTCATGGCGGAGCTGACCGGCGCCCGGTGGCGCACAAGCACCCGGAGCAGCACCAACGGCGGAGACTGCGTAGAGGTGGCCGACAATCTGCCCGGCCTGGTCGCGGTCCGGGACAGCAAGGACCGCGACGGCGCGGTGCTGACCTTCGGTCCGACGGCCTGGCGGGCGTTCCTGGAGGTACTCCCGGTCAGCCGGTGAACCAGCCGGGGATGTCGAGCCGGAACCAGTTGGCGGGGGTGACGCTGCGCAGGTCGTCGACGAGGAGCTGTCCGCCTTCCTGGCCGCCGGCCACCAGCCCCGGCAAGCCCTGGACGTGGTCCTCGGCGTCGCCACGTACACCATCTCCACGTTCGCCAACCGGCTCACCCGGGCGCCGATCGACCCGCCCCTGGCCGGGTACGCGTGGCAGCCGGCCGCCTGACCGGGGCGGGACCGGTCGTCACACCGGTTCGTCGCGGTCGCGCACTTGGTTGCGGACCATAGCGGGGACGTTCAGCCTGTCGTCCGCGTACAGCAGGCGCAGCTCGTCGGCGTGCTCGTCGGGCTCGCGGGTGAGTCGGGCCAGCTCGTCGAAGAGCGCTGCCCGCTCATCGTCGATCTTCTCGAAGGGGACGGGCATCGCGCCCCAGGCGTCCCACGGCAGCAGCTCCACCCCGTGCAGCGCGGCGGCGTCACGCATCAGGTTGCTGGCGATCCACCACCAGCCACCCTCGTTGACCACGCTCAACCCGAAGGTGTCCGGGTCGGCCGCACCTGCGCGGCAGCGGGCCCACGCCTCACCGGCGACCAGGAACCGGTCCCGGGGCACGTCAGTGGTGTCGAAGTCGATGCCGAACAGCTCACGCTGGCGCTCGTCGAGCTGGGCGTCGACCATGACCCAGCGCAGTTGCCCGGGATGCCAGTACTCCGCGACCCAGTGGTCCTCGTACCTGCCGTCGACGAAGTAGTCGCCGAAGCCGCAGCGGGCGCGGGCCGGTACGCCCCGGGCCCGCAGCGCCGTGACCAGCAGCAGGGAGTAGTGCCGACAGTTGCCGGCCACCCGCTGATCGGGGGTACGAGGGACGGTCAGCGGCTGGGCGTCAGGAGTGTCGGCGATGCGGCCGAGAATTTCGTCGGCGGGCCGGAGGTGGACGGTCTGCCGCTCGTCGTCGGTAAGCGTGACCCCGTACACCCCAGCGATGTGCTCGTGGATCAGCAGCCCCTGGATCGTCCGGGCGATCCCCGCCGGGTCCGACGGCACCGCTTCGAGCAGCGGGGCCCACGAGCCGGCGGAGGTCAGCCGGCCCGGCCGCGCGTACCGGGAGAGGTTCGTGCGGTCCTGGTCCATCTGTCACTCCTCGGGAGGTCGGCGGCGGACGGGCCGCGAGCGCCGCTGAGCTGGGCCCGGTCGCCGGTCGATACCGTCGCCCGGGCCGGCGCGTTGCAGGGTGCCGGCGAGGCCACCTGGTCGTGCGGGTACCCATGCCGGCCGGGGACCGGTGGAGGCTGTGCCCCATCGGATGGGCACCCCGAGGCGTGCTGGCGGTAGGCGTGCTGGCTTGGCACACCGCCGGATCGCGGCCCGTTGGCGCAAGCATCGCAGGATTCGCCCGATCGCGGTGTCCCGTGACGATCCGTACCCGCTCTCACCTCGACAGGGCCGGACCCCCATACCCCGGGCCCAGCATCGAACCGCGCCGTGCCGTACCACGGCCGGAGCACGAGGGCAGGTCGTCGTCGGGCGGTGGCGGTGGTGGTGGGGCGCGCCACAGGGCGTACGGCCACCCGGCGTGGGCAGGACCGGCGGGCGTAGGACAGACTTGCGGGCATGGCGGCTCGTGGCTTCCCGTACACCGATTTGAAGGATTTTCTCGCGGCGCTGGAGCGCGAGGGCGAACTGCGACGCGTCAGCGTCCCGGTCGACCCGACGCTGGAGATCAGCGAGATCGTCACCCGGACGGTGCGGGCCGACGGGCCGGCGCTGCTGTTCGAGCAGCCCACCCGCGGTGAGATGCCGCTGGCCATCAACCTCTTCGGCACCGAGAAGCGCACCGCGATGGCGCTCGGCGTCGAGTCGCTCGACGAAATCGGCAACCGGATCGGCGAGATGCTCAAGCCGGAACTGCCGGTCGGCTTCTCCGGCATGATGGGCGGCCTCGGCAAGGTCATGCAGCTCAAGTCGATGCCGCCGAAGAAGGTCAAGACCGCCCCCTGCCAGCAGGTGGTCTACCGGGGTGACGACGTCGACCTCAACCGGCTGCCCGGGCTCCAGGTCTGGCCGGGTGACGGTGGGATCTTCCACAACTTCGGGCTGACCCACACCAAGCACCCGGAGACCGGCAAGCGGAACCTGGGCCTCTACCGGCTCCAGCAGCACAGCCACAACACCCTCGGCATGCACTGGCAGATCCACAAGAACTCCACGGCGCACCACGCCGTCGCCGAGCGGCTCGGCCAGCGGCTGCCGGTCGCCATCGCCATCGGCTGCGACCCGGTGGTCAGCTACGCGTCGAGCGCGCCGCTCCCCGCCGACATCGACGAATACCTGTTTGCCGGCTTCCTGCGCGGCGAACGGGTGGAGATGGTCGACTGCCTGACCGTGCCGTTGCAGGTGCCGGCGCACGCTCAGGTGGTGTTGGAGGGCTACCTGGAGCCGGGTGAACGGCTGCCGGAAGGGCCGTTCGGCGACCACACCGGCTTCTACACCCCGGTCGAGCCGTTCCCGGTGCTGCACGTCGAGGCGATGACCATGCAGCGCGACCCGGTCTACCACTCGATCGTCACCTCGAAGCCGCCGCAGGAGGACCACGGCCTCGGCAAGGCCACCGAGCGGATCTTCGCGCCGCTGCTGCGCTTCCTGATTCCGGACATCGTCGACTACGACCTGCCGGCCGCGGGCGTCTTCCACAACTGCGCGATCGTGTCGATCCGCAAGCGCTACCCGAAGCACGCCCAGAAGGTGATGAACGCGATCTGGGGCGCGCACATGATGTCGCTGACCAAGCTGATAGTGATCGTGGACGAGGACTGCGACGTGCACGACTACCGCGAGGTCGCCTTCCGCGCGTTCGGCAACGTCGACTACGCCCGGGACCTGCTGCTCACCGAGGGCCCGGTGGACCACCTGGATCACTCGTCGTACCAGCAGTTCTGGGGCGGCAAGGCCGGCATCGACGCCACCCGCAAGCTCCCCGAGGAGGGCTACCACCGCGGCTGGCCCGAGGAGATGACGATGGCCCCCGAGGTCGTCTCCCTCGTCGACAAGCGCTGGAAGGAATACGGCATCTGATGGCGACCGACGACTCCGCCCGCGATCTTGCACTTTCGGTCGCCGATTCGTCCGCTTCGCCCAGTTCCGCCCCGACGGAAAGTGCAAGATCGCGGGGGCGGGTGGGGGCGTTTCTGCGGCTCGTGGCGATTGAGCACTCGGTGTTCGCGTTGCCGTTCGCTTATCTGTCGGCGCTTGTGGCGATGGCGGTGGACGGGGGGCGGGTGCGGTGGGTGGACCTGCTGCTGATCACTGTGGCGATGGTGGGGGCGCGGACGTTCGCGATGGCGGCGAACCGGATTTTGGACCGCCGGATCGACGCGCGGAATCCGCGTACCGCCAACCGGGAGCTGGTGACCGGGGCGGTGAGCCTGCGGACGGCCTGGACCGGCGCGGGCGTCGCCCTGGTGGTCTTCCTGGCCGCCGCCGCCCTGCTCAATCCGCTCTGCCTGGTGCTCGCGCCGCTGGCCGTGGTGCCGCTGGTGGTCTACCCGTACGGCAAGCGGTTCACCAACTGGCCGCACGCCATCCTGGCTGTCGCGCAGATGGTCGGCCCGATCGGCGCCTGGCTCGCGGTCACCGGCACCTTCGCCGGCTCCGGGCCGGCCTGGCTGCTCGGCGCGGCCGTCGGATTGTGGATCGGCGGCTTCGACCTGATCTACGCCTGCCAGGACGCCGAGGTGGACCGGGAGATCGGCGTGCACAGCGTGCCGGCCCGGTACGGGGTGCGCTTCGCGCTGCACGCCTCCACCGTGGCGCACGTGGTGACCTTCGCGCTGTTCGGCTGGTTCGGGGTGCTTGTCGGCTTCGGCTGGCTCTGGTGGATCGGGCTGGCCCTCACCGCTGTCGCCTTCGGCTACCAGCACCTGGTGGTCACGCCTACCGACCTGAGCCGGGTCAACCGGGCGTTCTTCACCGCCAACGGCTTCGTCGGCATCGCATTGTTCGCCTTCGCCCTGCTCGACCTGGTCGTCCGGCTCGGCCTGCGGGCCTGATCACCTGCCCGACACGGCGTAGCGGGCGCTCTCCATGGTCCAGTCGATGGTGCCGCGAACGGCCCGGGCCACCCCGTCGAGGTGGGCGGTGACCGCCGGATCCAGCGCCGGACCGAACGAGGGCACGGTCGCCCGCAGGCTGACGAACCGGCGCATCGACTCGTGCCAACGCTGGGCGGCCAGATCCACGGCGGTGGGTACCGGCACGTGATGCGCGGTGGCCAGCGCCAGCACCAGGTTGTGCCCGCCGGAGCTGGCCGCGTCCCGGTCCAGCGAGGCGATGTCGTTGTACCAGGAGAGCAGGTCGTTGCCGATGTCGCGGAGCTGGCCCAGCCGTGGGTGGTGATAGACCGCATCGGGCAGCGGCCGGCCGCTGACGAACTCCACGAGCGGATACGACACGTACGCCGCCGAGGTGGCCCGGCGCAGCTCGACGTACTCCTCGACGCCGGGCACGTGCCCGGTCGCCTTGTTGACCGCCTCCTGCCAGGTGCCGTCGAGGTGATGGGCTACCGCGTCGGCGAAGCGCAGCCGCCAGCGGGCCGGCATCCGCCGGTGCGGTTCGCGCCAGGCGCTGACCAGCAGCCGGCGTAGCGGACCGGCCAGCCCCGGATGCCGCAGCCGGACCCCGCCGCGCAGCAGCGTGACAGCCGCGTCGCGCAGTGCCCGGATCTCGTCCAGGCCGGTCCGGTCGGGCCCGTCGCAGGCGTCGTCGACCAGGAAGAACCAGGTGAACAGCGCGGTCAGGGTGCGCAGGTCGGCCTCGGTGGCGTCGGGGTAGAGCCGGCCCGCGTACCTGGCGAAACCGGCCCGCCCCAGCCGCTCGCGCGTCGGCGCGTCCAACGGCAGCTCCGCCACCAGCCGTTCCTGAACATCGTCGGCGTACGGGGAGAGCTGCGACGGGATGGGGCAGGCGGCACGCAGGGACGCCAGAATGCCATGGAGGTGGCCGGGAATGATTCCCACATCCTTCCGGTCGGCCCCACTGTGCTGTCGTCCCGGGCAGCATGCCAGCTCCCGGTGGCCTCCGCTGGCCCACCGGGCATCGGTGGGCGTAACGGCTCAGCCTGCGGCGATCATGGGCACCTCGGACACGCTTTCCGGGGTGCCCGACCGGGGTCGACGGTGACCAGGCACCCTGAGGGGATGCGTGAACCATGGGTGGTCGGGGTGTCAGGTGCTTCCGGCACGCCGTACGCGGCGGCAGTCGTACGCGGGTTGCTCGACGCCGGACAGGCGGTGGACCTGATCGTCTCCCGCGCGGCCCGGCTGACAATCCTCGACGAGACCGGACGGCCGTTCCGGGACGCCCACTGGGCCGAGGATCTGACCACCTGGCTCGGGCGGGACGTCGCCGCAGCCGACCTGCACCACTGGCCCGCCGGTGACCTCGCCGCCGGGCCGAGCAGCGGCTCCTATCCGGTACGCGGGATGGTGGTGGTGCCCGCCAGCACGGCGGCCTGCGCCGGTATCGCGATCGGCCTGTCCAAGGACCTGTTGCAGCGGGCCGCCGAGGTGAACCTGAAGGAACGTCGGCGGGTGGTAATGGTGCCCCGCGAGACCCCGGTGACCCGCAGCCACCTGGAACACCTGATCGCGCTGCACGACGCCGGAGCGGTGGTGCTGCCGGCGAGCCCCGGCTTCTACGGCGCGGGCGCCGCCGCGTCCGCCGCCCAACTCGTGGACTTCGTGGCGGGCAAGGTGCTCGACGCCCTCGACGTGCCGCACACCCTGTTCAAGCGGTGGGCCGGAAAGTTGAACGCGGACCGGACCTGACGGCCGGCCCGCGTCCCGACCCGCACTTCAGTACATGCCGGCATTTGCCGGTCCCGCAGGGCCGGTCGAAGCGGTCGGGCCCGCATTACGCGGTCTACCCATCTCGTCCGCCTCGTCCAGCATGCCCTCCCCTTCAAGCAGGGCCCGCACCTCGGATTCCCGAAACCGGCGATGCCCTCCTGGAGTCCGGATGCTACCGATCCGGCCCGCCGCCGCCCATCGCGTCACGGTCTTCGGGTCCACCCGAAACAGTGCAGCGACTTCACCCGGTGTCAGCAGGCGATCTCCAGTGTCCACAGCCCCCTCCTCGCGTCGACGAAGCCCCCGGCTGAACACACTGCCCCCGGCCGGTGCGAGCCCAGAGCCGTCATGAGGGACGTATGGCAATTACAGCACCAGCGACCTGGCGTGTCCGCCAAACGCGAAAAACGCACTGAGTGGGAAGTTAGTAAATGGTACCGGCGTCGCGCCCTCCGAACCCCGGGTATGCGAACTGTCACCCGCTGCCAGGTCAAACGGATACCGGAGTCCGGGTGTCACGCCCTGCCGACTACTGTCACAGTCCGTGGACGCCATCGACCTCAACCTCGTGGACCTGCTCCGCGGCAACGCCCGCCTGTCGTACGCCGAGTTGGCCCGCCAGGTCGGCCTTTCCGCTCCGGCAGTGCACGAACGGGTCGGCAAGCTGGAGTCCGGGGGCGTCATCCGGGCGTACCGCGCGGAGGTCGAGCCGGAGACCATCGGGTTGGGTGTGACAGCGTTGATCGGCATCGTGGAAGACTCCGGGGCGGACACCGACGACGTGCTGGAGGCGTTCCGGACCATTCCCGAGATCGAGTCCTGCTACTTCATGGCCGGCGTCGAGTCCTTCCTGCTCAAGGCCCGGGTGGGCACCATCGCAGAGCTGGAGCAGCTGATCGTACGGCTGAACCGGACACCAGGGGTCGCCTCCACCCGTACCGGCATCGCGCTGTCGACCAAGTGGGAGAACCGGCCGCAGTCGGTAGCCCCGCCGACGGCCTGAGCCCGAGCGCCGGCTGTCGGCTTGCTAGGTTTCCCGGCGTGACTCATCTCGACCGGTGCGACGAGGCCAGCCGGCGGTGGGTGACCGAGGCGATCGCGGCTGTCGAAGCGGACGCGAACCGGTCCGCCGACACCCACCTGCTGCCGTTCCCGCTGCCCCGGCGATGGGGGATCGACCTCTATCTCAAGGACGAGTCGGTCCACCCGACCGGGTCGCTGAAGCACCGACTGGCCCGCTCGTTGTTCCTGTACGGGCTCTGCAACGGCTGGATCGGGCCGGCTACCACGATCATCGAGGCGTCGTCCGGCTCCACGGCGGTCTCCGAGGCGTACTTCGCCCGGATGCTGGGGTTGCCCTTCATCGCGGTGATGCCGGCCTCCACCTCGCCGGAGAAGATCGCCCAGATCGAGTTCCAGGGCGGCCGGTGTCACCTCGTCCAGGACCCGGCGAAGGTGGTCATCGAGGCGCGCTGGCTCGCCGAGGACTCCGGTGGGCACTACATGGACCAGTTCACCTACGCGGAGCGGGCCACCGACTGGCGCGGCAACAACAACATCGCCGAGTCGATCTACGCGCAGCTCGCCCTGGAGCGGCATCCGATACCGGCCTGGGTCGTGGTCGGCGCGGGTACCGGCGGCACCAGCGCCACCATCGGCAGGTACGCCCGCTACCGGCGACTGCCCACCAAACTCTGCGTGGTCGACCCGGAGAATTCCGCGTTCTACCCCGCCTGGCAGGCGGCCGACTGGTCGGTACGCACCGGCCGGGGCTCCCGGATCGAGGGAATCGGGCGTCCGACCGTCGAGGCGTCGTTCCTGCCCTCGGTGGTGGACCGGATGGTGCAGGTGCCCGACGCGGCCTCGCTGGCGGCCATGCGGGCCGCCACGGCGGTGCTGGGCCGGCGGGTGGGCGGGTCGACCGGCACCAACCTGTGGGGCGCCTTCGGGCTGATCGCCGAACTGCTCGCCGCCGGCCGGACGGGCTCGGTGGTCACCCTGATCTGCGACGCGGGCGACAGGTACGCCGACACCTACTACGCCGACGAGTGGGTGGCCGGGCAGGGCCTCGACCTGGCGCCGCACCTGACCACCATCGAACGCTTCCTCACCGAGGGTTCCTGGCCGAGCTGAGCGCGCGGTCGGACCGTCAGCGGGGGGCCGCGCGCTCGGCCAGCCCCGGGTAACGCAGGACGTAGCCGTCGGCGTCCACCTCGACCTCGGCGCTGAAGCCGCCGCTGGCGTACCGGAACCGGTTCGGACCCAGCCCGGTGTAGACCTGCTCGGTGGGCAGCACCGTCAGGCTGGGCAGCAGCACCCAGGCCACGCTGATCCGGTGCGCGGTGTCGGGGGGTGCGGTGCGCAGGCCGAGCCGGCGCAGCGGCAGTGTGTTGAACAGCGGCGAGCCGCCCAGATCCACGTCCAGGGCGTCGGCCAGTCGGTCCTGGTCCTCCACGCCGGGCAGCCCGGCCGGGGCGTGCCCGGCGGCGGTCAGGACCGCGTCGAGGTCACCCTGCTCGGCGGCGGTCACCCGCCACCGCTGCGTCGCCCGTTCGAGTCGTACGCTGCGCCGCCACCCGGCTCCCTCGACCTCCACCTCCAGGCGGACACTCGACCAGTCGGAGTCGGTGGTCACCTGGTAGCGACACGTGTAGGGAACCGGGTCCACGGCCACCTGCGTGCCCTGTGCGGTCAGGCCGTGGCCGTCGTCGACCACGGCGTGCTCGGCACCGGCGGTGTCCGTACGGGTCCACAGCAACGACTTCGGCGTGGTCGGCATGAGCCGGACGTTACGCCACCCGGCTGAGCCGGGCAGCGTATGCGCCGAAGACCAGCAGCGCGAGCGGCGCGTCGGTCAGTAACTGTGGGCCCGGGTACGGCCGCCCGTTCCACGCCGATCGTCGCGTGGCCTGTCGTTGCTGCCCCAACCTTCCGACCGGCCGCCCCGCTCGCTGCCGAAGCGGCGCTCGCCGCGCGGGTGGTCGTGGTAACGGCGGTCGCCCGGTGCCTGCTCCGTGAAGCGGCGCTCACCCCGCTGACCGTGGTCGGCGTAGCGGCGTTCGCCGGTGGGCCGGTCACCGAAGCGGCGCGGGCCGCCCGGCCGGCTGCCGCGTCGGGGCTCTTCCGGCTCTTCACGCACCGGGACCCCGCTCGGCTCCCGCGCGCCGGTCAGCTCAGCCAGCACCGGGTCACCGACACGTACCCGGGACTGGGCCGGCTCCACGCCGGCCTTCTCCAACATCGCCAGGGTGGTGCGGCGCTGCTTCGGCAGCACCAGAGTGGCCACCGCGCCTGCCTCACCGGCCCGGGCGGTACGTCCGGCGCGGTGCAGGTAGTCCTTCGGGTCCTTCGGCGGGTCGACGTGCAGCACCAGCGAGACCCCGTCGACGTGGATGCCCCGCGCCGCGACGTCCGTGGCGACCAGGACGTTCGTCCGTCCTTCGCGGAACTCCGCGAGGGTGCGGGTGCGCATCCGCTGGGTCTTGCCCCCGTGCAGCCCTCCGGCGCGTACGCCGACGGCGGCGAGCTGCGTGACCAGCCGGTCCACGCCCAACTGGGTACGGGCGAACACGATGGTCCGGCCGGCACGGGCGGCGATCGAGGCGGTCACCGGGAACTTCTCCTGCGGCGGGATGAGCAGCAGGTGGTGATCCATTGTGGACACCGCCGCGGTCGCCGGAGCGGTCGAGTGGGTGACCGGGTCGGTCATGAACCGCCGCACCAGCGCGTCGACGTCACCGTCCAGAGTGGCTGAGAAGAGCAGTCGCTGCGCGTTCGCAGGCGTCTTCGCCAGCAGCTCGGTGACCTCCGGCAGGAAGCCCATGTCGGCCATCTGGTCAGCCTCGTCGAGCACTGTGACCTCGACATCGTCGAGCTGGCAGACACCCCTGTCGATCAGGTCGGCGAGCCGACCCGGGGTGGCCACCACCACCTCGACACCGCGCCGTAGGGCATCGATCTGCCGGTCGTACGGAACTCCGCCGACTGCCGTCTTGAGGAACACACCAACGGCCTTGCCGAGCGGCAGGAGCGCGTCGTTGACCTGCATGGCCAGTTCCCGGGTGGGCACCAGGACCAGCGCGCGTGGGTGCCGGGGCCGGGCCCGGCCGGCGGCGGCGACCCGGGTCAGCAGCGGCAACCCGAACGCGAGGGTCTTACCGGAGCCGGTCTGCCCACGGCCCAGCACGTCGCGTCCGGCGAGCGCGTCCGGCACGGTGGCCTGTTGGATCTCGAACGGGGTGGTGATGCCCTGCCGGTCGAGCACCCGGACAAGTGGCCGGGGAAGCCCGAGCGAGTCGAAGGTGACAGGGACGTCGGGGGTGGTCGTGCCGGCCGGCTGCGGCGCGGCGGAGAGGTCGGCGGAGAGCGGGGGCATGCCGAGGTCAGCGGAGGTGGTCAAGAAATGCCTTTCGAGCGGGGCGCATCTTCGCGATGTCCCGCTGCGGCCGTGGCCGCCGGATCTTCCGCAAGAACGCCCATGGGCGCGTGGTCACGCGCCAGGTCAGTGATCACCGACCAGTGTACGGCGAACGCGGCGTGCCCGTCCGCGCCGGAGTCGGGTAGTGGGCGGACTCACCAACTATCCGTCACCCTCGGTCACCCTGACAGGCCAGCGTTCACGCCCGCCAACGCATTGTTCGCGAAGAGCACCACCAGGACGCTGATCCCTACCAGCACGCCCAGCGCGACCGCCATCAGGATCACCACGCGGAGTGTGCTGCTGGACCGTTCGGCAGCCGTGTCCGCCCAGCCCTGGGCCAGGATGTGCCCGGTCAACGAGCCGGAGGTCTCCTGTTCCCCGCTCGGGAAGGCCACCGTCGCCGAACTCTCCACCCCGGCGTAGTACGCACTCAGGTCGGAACCTCCCGGACGGTGCCCCGGCGACGCCTCGGCCGGACGCTGTGCCCGTTCCGCCGCGCCGGGCACCCGGGCACCCGGTATCGGATCCGGTGTGGCCGTCCCGATCCGCGTATCGGCCTCGGGCGTGCTGCTCGGGGTACGGGTGGTGGCCGGACCACCGCCCGACGTGCTGACCCCCGCGAGCGACCCGGCTGAGCCCGGACGCAGTCCCGGCCGGGACGAGGGCCGGGGTACCGCCCCCGGTGAGCTGACAGCCGGCTCGTCCCGGCGGCCACCGGGGTTGGTCGGCGGCGGCCAGACCGGCAGCGCCGGTGCCGGCACGACCGGAGCGGCTTCGGTTGCCCCGGCGGCGCGGGTCGGGGGCTGGCCGCCGGAGCCGGCCCCGGCGGCTACCGCCCGGGCGTCAGCGCCGTCGGACAGCGCGGCCTGGATGGTGCCGGCTCTGCCGGGGACGTCGGGCGGGAGAGTCCGGGAGGTGGCGGCGGCGGACGGCGCGGCCCGGGTGGTGCCGGTGGTCGCCGGTGGCGGCGGAAACGGCGGTGCCGGCATCGGACCTGGCGGCGGCGGTGGTGCCGGCACGGGAGGTCCGGGAGGCGGCGTCGGTGGGCCCGGCGGCGCGGGCCGGGGGCCGGGTGGCGGAGCCGGAGCCGGCCACGGCGGGTACGGCCCGGGCGGGCTCGGCGCGGGAGGTGCGGGCGACGGCGGGTTCGGCAACGGAGGTGCGGGCGACGGTGGTACGGGCACCGGTGCCGGCGCGGGCTCCGGGGCGGGCGGTGTCGACGGTTCGGCCGGCTCGGGTGGTCGCGCGGGCTCCGGTGGCTTGACCGGCTCCGGCTCGACCGGCGCGGACCGGTAGACCCCTGCTGGTTTTCCGCCGCTGCCGGCGGACTGCGCCTCGTCCACGCTCACCCGGCTGAGTCCCGGTACCCGGACGCTGGCCCGCACCGCTTTCGGTGCTCCCGACTTCCGGCTTGACTGTGCCGGCTCCCGCTGACCGGGTACGCCGGCAGTGCCGGTCACCGCGGCGGCTCCGGTGGACGCGACACCTTCGCTCGTGCCCGCCGTCGGCGGCGAGTCGGGCTCCGCCCCGGTGGTGGCCGTGCGGTACGTGGTGCCCCCTCCGGAACTGGGTAGTCCGGTGGCGACCGATGGCTGGCCAGGAGTTACACCACCGGGGGCCGTCACTCGGGCGACACCTGCCCGACCTCGGGCCGGTGCCGCCGCTGACCGGCTGGCGGCGTCTGCCACCGGAGCGGCTGCTTGCGACGACGGGGCGGTGGGGGTCGAGGTGTCGGCAGGTCCGGGGGCTGCCTCGTCGGCTGTCGGGTCCGAGGCGTCGCCGGTGGGGGGCTCCGGCTCGGCGGTGGCGGTGGGTGCAGGGGCCGGACCCACCGGCCCCGCCGGAACGTCGTGCTCCGTCATCGTCGCCTCCGCGCCACGCTCGCAACCGGACCCGTACCGCCGGACCGGGAGTGCCTGAGAGACACCGTGCCATATTCCACCCGCGCGGCACACCCGGAGCGCCCACAGCAGTCCCAGGTGTCATCGACCCCTGGCAGGCCATTTATCGACTAGCGCCGATGCCCGGTGCGGTCGTGACTTCGTCACCTGTCCGCCGGCACCCGTCCCACGAACGTCATGTCTCCCTGACCTGAAAATGTCGGAGATACATGACGGCGGCCTCAACGTTCCCCGCGCACCCCGTCACTGTCCGTGACGCCGTGACGCTGTGGTCGTCAGCGTCCGCCGGCGGCGGACGGGGTGGCCGAGGCGTCGGCCTCCGTTGCCGCGCTGCTGGCCGACGAGGTCGGCTCGGGGGTGTCGGCGGCAGTCGGCGGAGCGACGCTGCTGGCCCCGAGTGTCGGGGTCGAATCCGGGGTCGCCGGCGGAGTGGTGGTGCCCGGCGGGGTCGCCGACGGCGACGTGCTGCCCGACGGGGTGGGTGTCGGAGTCGGTGTCGTACTGCCCGACGGCGTGGGGGTCGGCTTCGGCGTCTTGGTCGGGGTCGGCTTCGGCGTCTTGGTGGGCGTCGGCTTCGGGGTCGGCTTCGGCGTCGGCTTGGGGGTGGGCGGCTGCGTCGGGGTGGGCGAGGTCGTCGGTGCCGGAACCGCGCCCACCACCCGGGTCGCCGCGTAGAGCCGGGACCAGCGGACCGTGGAAATCTTCACCACGTCGCCTGTGGTCGGCGCGTGGATCATCTTGCCGCCGCCGATGTACATCCCCACATGGTGGATGCTCTGCCAGCTGCTGCCGGAGGCGAAGAAGACCAGGTCGCCGGGGAGAAGCGCGGTGCGGGGCACCGTCCGCGAGCTGGTCGCGCGGTACTGGTCCCGGGAGACCCGGGGCAGCTGCCGGTAACCCGCCGACCGGTACGCCGCCCACATCAACCCCGAGCAGTCGAACGAGTTCGGTCCCTCGGCCGCCCAGACGTACGGGTCGCCGAGCTGCTTGCGGGCGTACGCGACGGCGGCCAGGGCCTTGGGGTGGGCGACCAGCCCGCCGGCGGACTGGTCCACGTAGTCGGCGCCGAGCTGCTGTTCGGCGGCCTCCTGCTGGCGGGCCAACTCGACAAGTTGCGCGGAGTTCTCGTCACGCAGCTTGATCAGTTTGGCCTCGGCGTCGCGCAGCGCCTGCTTGGTGGCGGTGTACTGCTGCTCGACTCCCTGAAGGCGGGACTGGGCGGCGGTGTGGGCCTGCGTCGCCGCCTGCTCGTCGGCCCGGGCGCGGGTCAGCTCACCGGTGGCCGGAGCGGTGGCGTGCTCGACCTTCTCGCCCCGGTTCGCCCGGCTGAGCAGATCCAGGTCACGGAGGTCGGTGGCGAAGCCGCCCGGTGGCAGCGCGGCGGCGGCCTTGATCGCCTCGGCGGCGGCCTGGTCGGCGCGCTGCTGCGCCTGCTGGACCGCGCCCCGGGCGAATTCCAGATCGCGCTCGGCGGTGACGAACTGGGTCTGCACCTCGGTGCGCTGCTGTTCGAGTTCGAGCAGTCGGGTGCCCAGCTCGGCGACGCGGGCCTCGGCGGCGTTGATCTGGGTTTCCAGCGCGCTGGCGCCCGGGGTGCCGAGCGTCGGCGGCACCAGGCCCGGGTTGGTGCCGGCGGGCGCGCCGGGCAGCTGAAGAGGGCTGGTGGCGACCGGACGGGAGCCGGTGTCGGGCACCGTGACGGGAACGCCCGGCTCGGCGTACGCCGGTGCGGCGAGGACCGTGCTGGCGACCGCCGCGAGCAGAGCGGACCAGAGCGCCGGCCGTAGCACCGGTGAGACCACCGGTCCTCGTCGTCGCTGCCGTCCGTCCGCGCTGTCGATCATTCCGCTCCCCGTCCGGCGTTGCTCTGCCACGCTCGGTCGGCGCGGCGGTTCGGGACGCTACCAGTGTGTGTCGTGCCCCACCCTGTCTTACCTCACCCGGTGCACTGATGTCGATGTCTGGCCGGATAACGGGAGGCTGAGAGTCTGCTGCCGACGACCACGGTGTGAGTTGCCAGCACGGCCGACGTAGGCTCGGGTGGCGACCGCGTTCCGGTCGCGACCGCAGGTGGAAGGGGACGGGGCTTTCGATGGACGCCGGACTCAAGCGCGAACTCGAAGCGAAGGTGTACGCGGGGGAGCGGCTGACCCGTGAGGACGGGATCGCCCTCTACTCCAGCGACGACCTGACCTGGTTGGGACGGCTGGCCCACCACAGGCGCACCGAGATGAACGGCGACCGGGTGATGTTCAACGTCAACCGGCACCTGAACCTGACGAACGTCTGCAGCGCGAGTTGCGCGTACTGCTCCTTCCAGCGCAAGCCGGGTGAGAAGGACGCGTACACGATGCGCATCGACGAGGCGGTCCGCAAGGCCAAGGAGATGGAGGACGAGCAGCTCACCGAGCTGCACATCGTCAACGGCCTGCACCCGACGCTGCCCTGGCGCTACTACCCGAAGGTGCTGCGCGAGCTGAAGGCCGCGCTGCCGAAGGTCAAGCTCAAGGCGTTCACCGCGACCGAGGTGCAGTGGTTCGAGAAGATCAGCGGCCTCGGCGCCGACGAGATCCTCGACGAGCTGATGGACGCCGGCCTGGAGTCGCTCACCGGTGGCGGCGCGGAGATCTTCGACTGGGAGGTCCGCCAGCACATCGTCGACCACGCCTGCCACTGGGAGGACTGGTCGCGGATCCACCGGCTGGCGCACAGCAAGGGCATGAAGACCCCGTCGACGATGCTCTACGGCCACATCGAGGAGCCCCGGCACCGGGTCGACCACGTACTGCGGCTGCGCGAGTTGCAGGACGAGACCGGCGGCTTCCTGGTCTTCATTCCGCTGCGCTACCAGCACGACTTCGTCGACTCGGCGGACGGCAAGATCCGTAACCGGATCCAGGCCCGTACCACGATGGCCTCGCCGGCCGAGTCGCTCAAGACCTTCGCGGTCTCCCGCCTGCTGTTCGACAACGTCCCGCACGTCAAGTGCTTCTGGGTGATGCACGGCCTGTCGGTGGCCCAGCTCTCGCTCAACTTCGGCGTCGACGACCTGGACGGCTCGGTCGTGGAATACAAGATCACCCACGATGCCGACTCGTACGGGACGCCTAACACCATGCACCGCGACGACCTGCTGCATCTCATCTGGGACGCCGGGTTCCGCCCGGTCGAGCGCAACACCCGCTACGAGGTGGTCCGCGAGTACGACGCCGCACCAACGCTGGCGGAGCGCCGGTCCGAGCCGCAGCAGGTCTGGGCCTGACCCGACGCGTACCCTGGCACGACGATGACCGAGCAGCAGAGCGCGTTTCCCCGCCGGGATGCCGACGGGCGGATCCGTACCCTGGGCGACCTGCTCGGGGTCGGCCTGGCCGGGGTGGTCATCGGGCTGCTGGTGCTTGTGTTCTTCGACGTGGCCTTCGCGTGGTTCGGTGCCGGCGAGTTCGGTCAGGCCAACGGCTGGCTCGCCGTGATCCTGCCCGCCTGGCTGTTCTGGGAGGACTTCCGGGCCTGGGGTTTCGGTGCGCCCCGGGTGGTGGCCGCGCTGGTGGCCGTCGCGCTGGCGGTGGTCTCCGGGCTGCTGGTGGCCGGCGTGGCCACGGCGCTGCCGCCGCTACTGTCCGGTGTGCTCGCCGCGACCACGTTCACAGTGGTGTACGCGATGGTCTGGTTCCCCGGCGTGCGCTGGCTGGCCAACCGGACCGGCTGAGGAAGACGGAGTGGTTACGTGAGCGAGCGGAGCGAACGAACGTGAGTGCGGCGGTCAAGTACACGCTCGGCCGGATCGGTCTGTTCGTGGTCGTTGTGGCGGCCCTCTGGCCCGTCGACATGGACATCTTCCTCAAGCTGATCGTGGCGCTGCTCTTCTCCGCCGCGGTC
This sequence comes from Verrucosispora sp. CNZ293, assembly GCF_002754655.1. Lineage (NCBI taxonomy): Bacteria > Bacillati > Actinomycetota > Actinomycetes > Micromonosporales > Micromonosporaceae > Micromonospora > Verrucosispora sp. CNZ293. Next base: position 4,454,834 of record NZ_PEFR01000001.1, on the reverse strand, counting down.
TCGTTCTTCCTGCTCAAGGGATGGCGCGACGAGATGGCAGAGGAGATGGCCGCAGCCGCCGAGCGCCGCCGGGTGGAGAAGGAACGCCTGCGGTCCGCGCTGGCCGGCGACGACCAGTCCGACGACGCGACGGGTGATCGGGCCGCCGACGAGAAGGGCTGAGCGCCCTGACGGTCGGCTCCGTGGACCGGCCGGCGGAAACATGTTGCCGGCATGAGGATCAGGCTGGGATGGGCCAAACAGCGATCAATGTTGATATGACCATGTGACAGGTGGTGGGCTGTCCGCCACCTAGCGGGGGATCCCCGCGCCTCCAGGAGGTTGTCCATGGCCTTCCGTTCCCTCCCTGTCCGCCGTGCCCTGGCGCTCATCGTCGCCGCCGGGCTCGGCCTGCTCACCATCGCCGCACCACCGGTCTCCGCCGAGCCGGCACCCAACCGGGACGAACAACCGGCCGCCGTGCCCTACCGGGTGCTCGGCCCGAAGACTCTCGCCGACCGCAACGCGGTCGCCCGTACGGGCGCCGCAATCGACTACTCCGAGCACGGAGTGCTGCACGTCTCGGCCACCCGGGCCGAGGCCGCCGCCATCACCCGCCTCGGCTTCCGGTTGGAGGCGATCGCCGCGCTGCCGACCGATCGGGGACAGGCGGACGGCGACGTCGGAATCCTCGGCTTCCCGTCGGCCGACTCGAACTACCACGACTACCCGGAGATGATCGCGGCGGTCAACAAGGTGGTGGCCGACCACCCGACGATCGCGCGGAAGGTAAGCATCGGCAGCTCGTACGAGGGCCGGGACCTGGTCGCGGTGAAGATCTCCGACAACGTCGCCACCGACGAGAACGAGCCGGAGATCCTGTTCAACGCCCAGCAGCACGCCCGTGAGCACCTGACCGTCGAGATGGCGCTCTACCTGCTCAACCTGTTCACCGACAACTACGGCTCCGACTCGCGGATCACCAGCCTGGTCAACAACCGGGAGATCTGGGTCGTGCCCTCGGTCAACCCGGACGGCAGCGAATACGACATCGCCACCGGCTCCTACCGGTCGTGGCGCAAGAACCGCCAACCCAACAGCGGATCGTCGTACGTCGGCACCGACCTGAACCGGAACTGGAGCTTCAACTTCGGGTGCTGTGGCGGCTCGTCCGGCTCCACCTCCTCGGACACCTACCGGGGTCCGTCGGCGTTCTCCGCACCCGAGACGCAGGCGCTGCGCAACTTCGTCAACAGCCGGGTCGTCGGCGGCGTGCAGCAGATCAAGGCCAACATCGACTTCCACACCTACTCCGAACTGGTGCTCTGGCCGTACGGCTACACGTACAACAACACCGCCCCGGGGATGAGCGCCGACCAGTACAACACCTTCGCCACCATCGGCCAGCAGATGGCGGCGACGAACGGCTTCACCCCGCAGCAGTCCAGTGACCTGTACATCACCGACGGCAGCAGCATCGACTGGATGTGGGCGACGCACGGCATCTGGGCGTACACCTTCGAGCTGTATCCGGGCTCGGCCTCCGGCGGCGGCTTCTATCCGCCCGACGAGGTCATCCCGCAGCAGACCACGCGTAACCGCGAGGCGGTGCTGATCCTCTCCGAGTACGCCGACTGCCCGTACCGGGCCATCAACAAGCAGGCGCAGTACTGCGGCAGCGGAGGCGGGACCACTGTCTGGTCGGACACCTTCGAGACCGCGACCGGTTGGACGATCAACCCCAACGGCACCGACACCGCGACCCTGGGTCAGTGGGAGCGGGGTGCCGCACAGGCCACCAACTCCAGCGGAGCCAAGCAGCTCACCCCGTACGCGGGCAGCAACGACCTGGTGACCGGGCGGCTCGCCGGCAGCGGTGCGGGTGACCACGACGTCGACGGCGGGGTGACGAGCGCCCGTTCGCCGGCGGTCACCCTGCCGTCCAGTGGCACGTTGACGCTGTCGTTGGCGTGGTACCTGGCGCACGGCTCGAACTCGTCCTCGGCGGACTACCTCCGGGTCAGCGTGGTGCACAACGGCGGCACCACGGCGCTGCTCACCCAGACCGGTGCGGCCAGCAACCGCAACGGTGCCTGGACGGTGTCGAACCTCAACCTCACCCCGTACGCCGGTCAGTCGGTGCGGATCCTGGTGGAGGCCGCTGACACCTCGACCGCCAGCCTCGTCGAAGCGGCTGTGGACAACGTCACCATCACCTCGTCCTGACGTAGGTACGGGGCCCCGCCGCACCCCTGGGCGGGGCCCCGTGTCAGGGACCAAACGGGCAGACCGGCTCTCTTCCGGCGACTCGCTGCCGGGTTTCCGGCAGCGCGCCGGCCCGCTCGGCGGGACTGCGACGCACGGTGCGCTACGGTCTTACCGACCCGTTCCAGCGAAGCCGGTGCGACACCGGCGCTGTCCCGCAACTGTGATGCCCCGTAACCGGGGACGAGCCAGGTCGCCTGGGGCGCGGTCGCGACACGCGCTCTCGAGGAAGGGCGCCTCGCGGACGGGTGCCTGAGCTCCCTGTCGGCGAAGCAGCACACTCCTCGACCGACAGGAGGACCGATGTTCAGACGTACCCCCGTGGTCTTCGCCGCCAGCCTGGCGGCGGCTGCGCTCGCGCTCGGTGCCTGCGCCGAGAAGACCCCCGACACCGACACCCCCGCGGCCGGCGGCAGCCCGAGCGCCGCCACCTTCCCGGTCACCGTCGGCGAGCTGACGTTGGAGCAGCGACCCGAGAAGATCGTCTCGCTGTCCGCGACAGCCACCGAGATGCTCTTCGCCATCGGGGCCGGCCCGCAGGTCACCGCGGTCGACGACCAGTCGAACTTCCCCGCCGACGCGCCGAAGACGGATCTCTCCGGCTACCAGCCGAACGCGGAGGCGGTCGCCGCGAAGGACCCCGACCTGGTGGTGCTCAGCGACGACCGCAACAAGATCGTCGAGCAGCTCACCACGCTCAAGATCCCGGTCTACCTGACTCCGGCGGCGCAGACCCTCGACGACTCGTACCGGCAGATCACCGAGTTGGGCACGCTCACCGGCAACGCCACCGAGGCGGCCGACGTGGTGCAGCGAATGACTGACGACATCGCGAAGATCGTGGCCGAGGTGCCGCAGCGCGCCGAGGCGCCCACCTACTTCCACGAGCTTGGTCCGGAGCTGTACACCGCGACCAGCAAGACCTTCATCGGTTCGATCTACAGCCTCGCCGGGCTGGAGAACATCGCCGACGCGTCCGACGCCGACGGCAAGAACGGCGGCTACCCGCAGTTGTCCCAGGAAGTGATCGTCAAGGCCAACCCGGACTTCGTCTTCCTCTCCGACGTCAAGTGCTGCCAGCAGAGCGCCGCGACGGTCAAGGCGCGCAGCGGCTGGTCGGCGCTCACCGCCGTGCGGAACGACCAGGTCGTGGAACTCGACGACGACGTCGCGTCCCGCTGGGGGCCGCGCGTGGTGGACCTGCTGCGCACCATCGTGGACGCCACCGCCAAGGTGTCCCAGTGACGATTGCCGCCGGGCGCTGACCGGTTCCCCGCCATGCGCCTCGCGTTGAAGCGGAGCCGGCCCGTCGCGCCGGCCGGGGCGGTCACCCCGCCCCGGCCGGCGGGGCTGCGGAAGCGCTGGCTCGCGGCCGGCGTGTTCGCGGTGTTCGTCGCGCTTGTGGCCGGGGTTTCGCTCGGCCCGGTGAGCCTGCCGCCCGGCAGCGTCGCGATCGAACTGCTCAACCTGCTGCCCTGGGTACGCCTGGACAGCGGGCTGACCGAGCGGGAGATCGCCATCGTCACCGAGCTGCGGCTGCCCCGGGTGGTGCTCGGCCTGCTTGTCGGCGGGCTGCTCGCCCTGGCCGGTGGCGCCTACCAGGGGGTGTTCCGCAACCCGCTGGCCGACCCGTACCTGCTCGGGGTCGCGGCCGGGGCCGGGCTGGCGGTCACCGTGGTGCTGACCCTGGGGGTGAGCACCGGCGGCGCATTGAGCGGGCTGCCGGTAACCATTCCACTTGCCGCCTTCGTCGGCTCCCTCGGTGCGGTGGCGATGACCTACCTGCTCGGCTCCGCCGGTGGGCGCAGCCGCTCCCCGGCCACCCTGATCCTGGCCGGGGTGGCCGTCTCCGCGTTCCTCAGCGCCGGGCAGACGTACCTGCTGCAACGACACGCGGAGAGCATCCAGGAGGTGTACTCCTGGCTGCTCGGGCGGCTGGCCACCGCCGGCTGGGAGGACGTCCGGCTGGTGCTGCCGTACTTCCTGCTGACCAGCCTGATCATCCTGCTGCACCGGCGGGAGTTGGACGTGCTCTCGGTCGGCGACGACGAGGCGGCCAGCCTCGGCCTGCATCCGCAGCGGTCCCGGTACCTGTTGATCGCCGCCGCCTCGCTGGGCACCGCCGCCGCCGTCTCCGCCTCCGGCCTGATCGGCTTCGTCGGCATCATCGTGCCGCACACCGTACGGATGCTCGCCGGGGCGAGCTACCGGGTGATCCTGCCGCTGTCGATGCTGTTCGGGGGTGCCTTCCTGGCCCTGACCGACGTGGTGGCGCGGACCGCCGCCGCGCCGCAGGAGATCCCGATCGGGGTGGTCACCGCGCTGCTGGGTGGCCCGTTCTTCGTGGTGGTGCTGCGTTCGGTCCGGCGGGTGCTGACATGAGCACCCCTGCGCCGATGTCGCTGCCCGCCCCCGCCGTCGATCTGCGCGACCTGCGGATCAGCCTGGACGGTGCGCCGATCCTCGCGGGTGTCGACCTGACCGTCGCCACCGGCGAGTGGGTCACCGTGATCGGTCCCAACGGTGCCGGCAAGTCGACGCTGCTGCGGGCCGTGGGTGGCCTGCTCCCCGCGCCGGACGCGGTGCGGCTCTTCGGTACGCCGATCGGTGAGCTGCGGCGCCGGGAACGGGCCCGGGTGGTGGCCACTGTCGCTCAGTCACCCGTCGTGCCGTCCGGCATGGCGGTGCTGGACTACGTGTTGCTCGGTCGTACCCCGTACATTCCGCCGCTGGGTCGGGAGTCCGCCGCCGACCTCGCCACTGTGCACGAGGTGCTCGACCGACTGGACCTCGCCGGCTTCCACGCCCGGGAACTTGCCACCCTCTCCGGCGGCGAGCGGCAGCGGGTCTTCCTGGCCCGGGCGCTGGCCCAGGGCGCCACCCTGCTGCTGCTCGACGAGCCCACAAGCGCCCTCGACATCGGCCACCAGCAGGAGGTCCTCGAACTCGTCGACCAGCTACGTCGGACACACGGCCTGACGGTGCTGGCCACCATGCACGACCTCTCCATCGCCGGCGAGTACGCCGACCGGATGGTGCTGCTGGCCGACGGCCGCATCGTCGCCACCGGCACCCCCGAGCAGGTGCTCACCGAGGACCTGCTTGCCCGCCACTACCGCGCCCACGTCCGCGTCATCCCCGGCCCCCACGGCCCCCTCGTCCTCCCCACCCGCCCCACCCGCCCCACCCGCGCCGATCATGCAGTTGTGGCACCCGATAAAAGCCGCGAAAGATGACAAAGCGACGACCACAACTGCATGATCGGCGGGGTCGGCGGGGTCGGCGGGGTCGGCGGGGTCGGCGGGGTCGGCGAGGTCGGCGGTGGGGCGGGTCAGGGGGTGAGCGCGATGAGGGAGAAGAGGGCGCCGTGGGGGTCGCGGAGGGCGGTGACGCGGCCGGCGGGGATGTCGCGCGGGGGGACCAGGATGGTGCCGCCGATTTCGGCGGCCCGGGCGGCGGCGGCGTCGGCGTCGGCGACCGAGAAGTAGAGCGTCCAGTAGGCGGGTGAGTCGGCCGGGAATTCGCCACGCAGTGGGGGCATCATCCCGGCCACCAGGCGGTCGCCGAGCCGCCATCCGGTGTAGGCGAGCTGGCCCATCGGCTCCTCCTCCGGCTGCCAACCGAAGACCAGCTCGTAGAAGACGCGCGCCCCGTCCGGATCGGGGGTGACCAGTTCGGTCCAGCTCATCGCACCGGGCACGTCGAACACCTCGGCGCCGCCGAAGGTGATCGGCTGCCAGACGCTGAAAGCGGCGCCGGCGGGATCGGCGAAGACCGCCATCCGGCCCCTGTCGAAGACATCGAACGGCGGCACCACCACCTGCCCGCCGGCCCGCTCCACCCGGCCGGCGACCAGATCGGCGTCGTCGGTGGCGACGTACGTCGACCAGATCGGCACCTGGTCCGGTACGGCCGGCGGGCCGACGCCGGCCACCGCCCGGCCGTCCAGCAGGAAGACCGTGTACCCGCCCGCCTCCGGCTCCGGGTCGACCCGGCCGGTCCAGCCGAACAGTTCCGGGTAGAACCGTCGGGCCGCGTCGAGCCCGGGCGTCGCCAGGTCGGCCCAACAGGGCGTACCCGGCGCGACGCTGACCACGGGAAACCCCTCCCGACCTGCGCGGCCACCGTCCGGCCGCTCTCCCTGGGATGGTGGCACCGGTCCGCCGCCATCCGGGGTGGAAACGGGCGGAACGTCAACTGAACCGGCGAACCTCGCCGAGTCAGCCCAGCGGTGCCGGCAGCGGCTCGGCGTGCAGCACGGACAGCCGGGACACCGCCCGGGTGAGCACCACGTACAGCCGGTGCAGGCCGCGTGGCTCGGCGGCCACGATCGCGGCCGGCTCGACCGCTATGACGTGGTCGTACTCCAGGCCCTTCACCAGGGTCGCGGGCATCACCGTGACCCGCGCCCCGGCGGCCGGCCCGTCGGCCGTCGCGGTCTCCACCCCCGCCTCGGCCAGCGCCGACCGCAGCTCATCCACGGTGTCGTCGGCGGCGATCACGGCGATCGACCCTTCGTGGGTGAGCGCCGCCCGCACCTCGGCCACCGTCGCACCGGCAAGATCGGTGACGGTACGCACCTCAAGCGTGCCGTCACCGCGCAGCGACTCGGCCGGCGGCACGTCGACGGCAAGCGCCGGAAGCAGCCGGTTGGCGAAGGCGAGCACGGGGGCGGGTACCCGGAACCCGATTGTCAACGGCACCACCGTCGCGTCCGGCTTGCCCAGGTGGCGCAGGCTCTCCCGCCAGTCGGTGGCCGCCCACGGCGCGGTGGCCTGGGCCAGGTCGCCGAGGAGGGTGAGCGAGCCGTGCTCGCTGCGTCGGGCGATGACCCGGCACTGCATCGGGGAGAGGTCCTGGGCCTCGTCGACCACCACGTGTCCGTAGCCCGCCGGCCGTTCGAGCAGGCCGGCCGCCTCGTCGATAAGCACCGCGTCGGCGGCCGTCCACCTGGTCGCCTTCGCCGTCCGCCCCAGACCCGTACCGGTGCTGGTGCGCCCGGTGCCGGTCCCGGTGAGCTGGCGTTGCTCGTCGGGAGTGAGCAGGCCGTCAGCGGCCCGGGCGAGCCGGTCCGGGTCGGTGTACAGCGCGTGCAGCAGGCCGTCCGGGGTGAGCGCCGGCCAGACGGCGTCCAGGAATCCGGTGACCGGCTTCGACCGGCTCATCCGGCGCAGCCACGCGTCGCTCGGCGACTCCGCCCGCCGCGCCTCGGCCTGCCGTTGCAGCAACCCGACCACCCGGGCCCGGACCCGGTCCCGCCCGACGGCGTACGGCAGTCGCTCCGCGCGGGTGTCGCGGACCAGCCGGTGCAGCGGTTCCAACCCGATCCGCCAGCGGAACGAGCCGTCGGAGACGAGCACCGGCTCCACCGGCTCGCCGACGTACGCGTCGACGGCCCGGCGCAGCACCTCGGCCATCCGCGCGTCGTGCTTGAGGGTGGCCACGGCCGGCGGGTCCACCGCCCGTACCGGCACCCGGTCGACCAGGTCCTCCACGGTGGCCTGCTCCACCTCGACCTCACCCAGCGCGGGCAGCACCGCCGCGATGTAGCCGAGGAAGGCCCGGTTCGGACCCACGACCAGCACCTTCGACCGCCGCAACCGCTCCCGGTGCAGATAGAGCAGGTACGCCGCGCGGTGCAGCCCGACAGCCGTCTTGCCGGTGCCCGGTGCGCCCTGCACGCAGATCGAGTCGGCCAGGTCGGCCCGGACGAGTTCGTCCTGTTCGGGCTGGATGGTGGCGACGATGTCCCGCATCGGTCCGACCCGGGGACGTTCGATCTCGGCGGTGAGGATCCGGCTGGCCGTGCCGAGTTCCTCGCCCCGGTCCAGGTGCTCGTCCTCGAAGCTGGTCAGCTTCCCCTCGCCGAAACCGAACCGGCGTCGTACCGCCAGACCCTGCGGATCGCGGGCGCTGGCCCGGTAGAAGGCGCGGGAGACCGGGGCCCGCCAGTCCAGCACCAACGGTTCGCCCTGCTCGTCGGTGACGTGCCGGCGACCGACGTGGTAGCGGCGGCCGGCGTGTTCGGCGTCCGCGTCGCCGAAGTCGAGCCGGCCGAAGAAGAGCGGGGTGCGCGGGTCGTCGGCGAGTTCGGCGACCCGCCGGGCCAGGTGCCGGCCGAGCTGTTCGGCGGTGTACGCGTCGCCGGCCACCTTGTCGCCGGTGGCGAAGAGCGCCTCGGCGCGTTCCCGCATCCGGTGCAGCGCCGCCCGTGACCTGGTCAGGTGCGCCCGTTCGGCGGCCAACTCGTCGTCAAGTGCGTGCGGTTGGGGGATTTCTTGGGCGTGCAGGCTCATCCACGTACTCCTCGACACGGGAAGAAGGCTGCCGCTCGCGTTTCCGACACGTGGGTCGGCGCGGGGACGTCCGCTGCGGTGCTACTCACCGCGGCCGTCGGGCGGAACGAACAGCCTACTCCCGGGTGCGCCGTGGACAACCGCTTTTCCCCTCGGCCGGGGATCATGGGGGCATGACGCAGGCGCACTCCGAGCCGTCCCGGGTGACGATCAGCGATCCGCAGACGCTGCGGGCGCTCGCCCACCCGGCCCGGCTAGCGATCATGGAACACCTGGCGACGACCGAGGGCGCGGTGACCGCCACCGAGTGCGCCGAGGTGGCGGGCCTGTCGCCGAGCGCGACCAGCTACCACCTGCGGGCACTTGCCAAGTTCGGGCTGGTGGAGCAGGCACCGAGCCGGGGGGACGCCCGCGAGCGGCTGTGGCGTGCCGCGATCCAGTCGTGGACCATCGACGCCGGCCGGGACGCCGACCCGTCGGTACGCGACGCCGAGCAGACCCTGGTCGAGGTGTTCCTGGCCCGGGAGCTGGAGCGCAGCCGGGACTGGCTGCGCCGGGCTCCGGACGAGTCCGAGGAGTGGTATCGCAGCGCGATCCTCAGCGAGTCGTTGCTGCTGCTCACCGCCGAGGAGTTGGCGGAGTTGAACGAGGCGGTGACGGCCCTGCTCCAGCCGTACCGCAAACGCACCCGGACCGCTCCGCCGCCGGGCGCGCGTCGGGTGGCTGTCCAGTACCGGGCGCTGCCGCTGGCCTGAACATGCTTGCGCCCATCAGATGTGAAGCATTACTTTCGAAGTATGTCCTTCGCATCTGGCGAATCGCGGTGGGTCGACGTCGCCCTGGCCACCTCCGCCCGAGGGTTCGCCACCTGCGGACAGTTCCTCACGGCCACGACGCTGACGCTGAGCCTCCAGACCTCCGGGGCCGGCGGCAGCGCCGTCGCCGGCATGCTGTTGGCGGCGACCCTGCCGCTGGTGGCGCTCGCCCCGCTGACCGGGCGGCTCGCCGATCGGGTGGACAGCCGGACGCTGCTGGTCGGCGCCGGGCTGGCCCAGTCGGCGGTCTGCCTCGCGCTGGCGTACGCCGGGCACCCGTTGCTGGTGGTGGGTCTGGTCGGGCTGCTCGCCTCCGGTCTGGCCGTGGCCCAACCGGTGCTCGCCGCCCTGGTGCCGGCGATGGTGCGCGCCACGGACCTGCCCAGGGCGACAGCCCTCAACCAGACCGCCGGCATGCTCGGCGTCCTGACCGGGCCGGCCCTGGCCGGGTTCCTGGTGGGTGGCTTCGGCACCCGGGTACCACTGCTGATCGCCGCGGTCGGCTACCTGGCGCTCGTCGTCGCCGGCCTGCTCGTCCGTACCCGCCGGGGCGGCGCGCGGCAGGTGACGGTGACCGGCGGTGCGGCGATCGTGGACCGTGACGCCGAGCCGGCTGGAGGCTGGCGGTTGCGGCGGGACCCGTTGCTGATGGCGATGGTGGCGACCCTGGCTGGCGTGATCGCGGCCATCGGCGCGATAAACGTCATCGAGGTCTTCTACGTACGCGAGACCCTCGGCGCCTCCGCCACCGTCTACGGCCTGGTGACCGGTGCCTGGACGCTCGGGGTGCTCTGCGGTGCCTGGATCTTCGCCCGGGTGGCCGGGCGGCTCACCGACGACGGCGCCCTGGTCCAGGGCGGCCTGCTGCTGCTCGGCGGCTGCTGTGTGGCGGTGCTGCTCTCGGTGACGGTCCCCACCGCTGCGTTGCTGGTGCCGCTCTGGCTGCTCGGCGGCCTCTGCAACGGCGGCGACAACGTCTTCCACAACCTGGTGGTGGCCCGGCGGGTACCCGAAGCGGCGCGCGGGCGGGCCTTCGCCGCCGTGGGCGCCTCGGTGCAGGGCGCGGCAATGGTCGGCTACCTGCTGGGCGGCCTGCTGCTGGAGCTGACCGAACCGCGTCCGCTGATCGTCGGCTGCGGGGTGGCCGGGCTGCTGGTGCTGCTCGGTTTCGTGATGCCCGTCCGCCGCGCGGTGCGGACCGAGCGCTCCCGCGCCCGGCGTGTCCTGACACCGGCGGGCCCCGAGCGGACCGGTCACGCGGGAGCCGAACCGCCGGACGCGGGATCGTCGGGTGCGGGGTTGGCCACTTCGGCGGTGTCCGGCTGAGCAGGTCAGGGGCGGCGGGGATACGGTCGGGGCATGGTCGAGCGCCTTGCCCGCCCCCGCGTCGGGCACATCCAGTTCCTCAACTGCCTGCCCATCTACTGGGGGCTGATGCGCTCCGGCGCCCTGCTCGACGTCGACCTGCGCAAGGACTCACCGGACCGGCTCAGCGCCCAACTCGTCGCCGGTGACCTGGACATCGGGCCGATCACCTTCGTCGAGTACCTGCGACACGCCGACGAACTGCTGCTCCTGCCAGACCTGGCCGTCGGCAGCGACGGGCCGGTGCTGTCGGTGAACCTGGTGAGCACCCGGCCGCTTGGCGATCTGGACGGCGCACGGGTGGCGCTGGGCTCGACCTCGCGGACCGGAGTGCTGCTCGCCCAGTTGCTGCTGCGCGAGCGGTACGGGGTGCGCCCCGAGTACTTCCGGTGTCCGCCCGACCTGACCCAGATGCTGCTGGAGGCCGACGCGGCGGTCCTGATCGGCGACGTGGCCCTGCGGGCGATGTACGAGGCACCCCGGCAGGGGCTGACCGTGACCGACCTGGGCCAGGCGTGGCGGGAGTGGACCGGGCTGCCGATGGTCTTCGCCGTCTGGGCGGTCCGCCGCGACTTCGCCACGGCCCATCCCGGCCTGGTCAAAGAGGTGCACGAGGGTTTCCTGCGCTCACGCGACCTGTGCCTTGCCGAACTGGACCAAGTCGCCGAGTCGGCAGCGCGGTGGGAACCCTTCGACGCGACAACTCTCGCGGAGTACTTCCGGACCCTGGACTTCTCCCTCGGCGACCGTCAGATCGCCGGCATCCGCGAGTTCGCCCGCCTCACCGCCGCCCTGGGCGAAACCCCACCCCTCCCCCCCACCGGCCCCACCTTCTTCACCCGCTAACCCGCACCCATGATCTTCCCCGCGATCTTGCACTTTCTGTCGCCGCTTATCGACCATAAGCCGCGTTCCAGCGACCAAAAGTGCAAGATCGGCGAGGGTCAGGGGGTTTGGGTTAGGAGGGCTTCGGTGACTTTTTCGCAGTTGTCCATGCCGTACTCGTAGCCCTTGTTGATGGGGTACTGGAGCATCACGCCCATCGTCCAGGTGTCGCCGATCGCCAGGCAGTTGACGTGGATCTCCTGCTCGCGGGTGCGATCGACCCAGCCGTTCTTGATGGCGATCTTCTTTGCCACGGCGGCCGGGAACGCCTTGCGGATGCCGAAGTCGCCGGCTCCGCGTACCTGACGCATCTCGCTGAGCAGCCACTTGGTCCACTCAGGGCCGGCGGCGGTGCCGTCGGCGATGCATTCGCCGAGGCGGGCGGTGTCCCGGGGGGAGAGTTCGGTACGGCTCCAGCCGAGATCGCTCGACACCTTGCTGTCGGTCAGCTCGCAGGTGGACAGCAGCCGCTTGATCGAGGCCGACCGGCCGATCTGGGTGTAGAGCTGCTCGGTGCGGGTGTTGTCGCTGTCCCGGATGATCCGGGTCAGGTCACTCAACTTCGCGTCGCTCGGGGTCTGCCCGGCGTCGTCCGTACGGCGTAGGTAGTCGGCGACGATCCAGGCCTTGATCAGGGAGGCGGTGGTGCTTGTCTCGTCCATGTTGTCCGAACCGATGATCTCGCCCGACCGGCGGTCCAGCACGCTCCACGCGTACCAGCCGTCGATGTCCAGGTCGATCTCCTTCGCCTCGAAGGGGAGCGGTTCCGGCTCCGGTGAGGGGCTGGGTGACGGCGACGGCCGCGCGCCTCGGTCGGTCGAGGTGCCGCCCCGGGCGACAGGGGACTCACCCTGACCCCACTGGGCGGCGGCTGTGGACTCGAAGGGCGAGCCGGGTAGCAGGCGCAGGGAGACAAGTACCAGCCCGATCAGCACAGCCGCGATGGCGACCAGACGCAGTGGGGATGTCTCGCCGTTACGACCACGGCGGCTGCGGTTGGCCATCAGAGCTTCCCGATCGGCTGCTGCGGCACCTTCAGGGCACCGCCGGGCTGCGGCGTCACCAACTGGCTGGCGACGCTGGCGCAGACGTCCGCTCCGTAGTCGAGCCCGCTCCGCTGGGGGTAACGCAGCATCACCGCGAGGCTCCATTTCTCAGTCACGGCCAGGCAGTTGACGTGCCAGTTGCCGTCGTAGTTGAGGGGGGTCCAGCCGTTCTTGATGCTCACCGGGCCCTGGCTGGTGATCGACTCCGGCAGGCCGTCGATGATGCCCCACCGGCCGCCGCCCTCCCTGGGCTTCTGGTCCTTGGCGGCAGTGCTGCCACGAACCTTGCTCATCTCGGTCAGCAGCCACTTGGTCCACTTCGGCCCGGCGGCGGTGCCGTCGGCGATGCAGTCACCGAGCCGAACGGCGTCGCGTGGCGACATCCGGGTGAAGCTCCACCAACCCTCGTAGCCCTTGACGTTGCCGGGCTTGGTGTCGGTGAGGCCGCACGTGCTGATCGCCCGCTTGATCACCGGGCCGGGTTGCCCGTTCGCGGCGACGCGGTAGGAACCGCCGACGGCGCTGTAGATCCGGTTGGTGGCGTCGTCGTTGCTGTCCCGGATGGCCTGGCTGGCGGCCTTCTTCATCGACGCGGGCGGCTCCCTGTCGCCGAGCCGGCGCAGGTAGTCGGCGACGATCCAGGTCTTGAGCATCGACTCTGTCGAACTGGTCGCGGCCATGTTCCTGGAGCCGGAGAGCTCGTCGGTCTCCCGATCGAGCAGCGCCCAGGAGAAGAACTCGCCCTTGAAGTTCACCGAGACCTTGCCCGCGGCCAGGGTCGGTGGTGGCGGTGGGGCGGGCGTGGGCGCGGCGACGCTCTCCTGACGGGTCTTCGCCTCGCCAGCGGAGAGCCGGGCGTAGGCGGCCGGCACCAGCATGACGCCGCCGAGCAGTACCGCCGTCGCGGCGAGCACCGTGGTCACGCGAGATCGCATGAGCGGGTGAGCTCCAGATGTCGGGGCCGGGGGGACCGGCTTGTTGCCAGGACTGACCGGTGCCGATCGCCCGGACCGGGGGAAGTGGCCCTGAGCTGGCGATCGTCGTAAGCCGATCGGTGTGACGGGGGAAGTCTACGTGCGGATCGGCGTTATGCCAGGACTCGACACTGGGCAACTCGCGGTGAAGACGGGATAACGAACCGCTATGCGGTCCTTGCGAGGATTTGTCGCTGGTTCGTGACCTAACTCATAGTTACCGGCTCCACCGTTCGCGACTGGTGGGTGACGGTGGGGAGTCCGGGATTTGTATGACACCCTCTGGTGTCTTCGGCTGGTAGCTGTAACACTGGTGACATGTATGGCAATGACTTCCCGGGCGAGGACCCGCCCGGCGGCCTGCTCGGCGAGGTCGAGGCCGCAGAGGCGGCGCTGCGGGCCGCCGCGGAACGGGGCCGTGGGGCCATCGAGCCGAGCGAGGACCTGGCCGCCTTTTTCGCCGAGGTCGTCGCCGCCGATCAGAAGATCGAGCCCCGGGACTGGATGCCGGAGGCGTACCGGCGGACGTTGATTCGGCAGATCGCCCAGCACGCCCACTCCGAGATCATCGGCATGCAGCCGGAGGGCAACTGGATCAGTCGCGCCCCGTCCCTCAAGCGCAAGGCGATCCTGCTGGCGAAGGTGCAGGACGAGGCCGGCCACGGCCTCTACCTCTACGCCGCCGCCGAGACCCTCGGAGTCAGCCGGGACGAGCTTGTCGAGCTGCTGCTCAGTGGTCGGCAGAAGTACAGCTCGATCTTCAACTACCCCACGCTGAGCTGGGCTGACGTCGGCGCGATCGGCTGGCTGGTGGACGGCGCCGCGATCGTCAACCAGGTGCCGCTGTGCCGCTGCTCCTACGGTCCGTACGCCCGGGCCATGATCCGGGTCTGCAAGGAGGAGTCGTTCCACCAGCGCCAGGGCTACGAGATCCTGCACACCCTGGCGCACGGCACCCCCGCTCAGAAGGCGATGGCCCAGGACTCGGTGGACCGCTGGTGGTACCCGTCGCTGGCGATGTTCGGCCCGCCCGACGGCGACTCGACCCACTCCGCCCAGTCGATGGCCTGGAAGATCAAGCGCTTCTCCAACGACGAGCTGCGTCAGCGTTTTGTGGACATGTGCGTGGGCCAGGCCGAGGTGCTCGGGCTGACCCTGCCCGATCCCGACCTGCGCTGGAACGACGATCGCCAGGCGTACGACTTCACCCAGCCCGACTACGACGAGCTGATGCGGGTGATCAAGGGCAACGGGCCGTGCAACAGGCAGCGGATGGAACACCGGCGCCGCGCGCACAGCGAGGGTGCCTGGGTGCGTGAGGCGGCGGCCGCGTACGCCGCCAAGCGCGCGGAGAAGGAGAAGGTGGCAGCGTGAGCCAGCAACACACCCCGCTCTGGGAGGTCTTCGTCCGGGCCCGGCGCGGACTGGCGCACACGCACGTCGGCAGCCTGCACGCGCCCGACGCGGAACTGGCCCTGCGTAACGCCCGTGACCTCTACACCCGACGTCAGGAGGGCGTGTCGATCTGGGTGGTGCCGGCGAGCGCCATCACCGCCTCCAGCCCGGACGAGAAGGACTCCTTCTTCGACCCGGCCGCCGACAAGGTCTACCGCCACCCCACCTTCTACGAGGTCCCAGAAGGGGTGGCCCACCTGTGAGCGCGAGGAGTGAGCCGGGTTTGCGAGCCCCGCAGTCGCGAACGGAGGAAGCTCTGTGAACGGGCCCTTCGCCTTCACCCTCGCTCTCGGCGACGACGCGCTTGTCGCGGCGCAACGGCTGGCCGAGTGGACCACCCGGGCACCGGAGATGGAGGAGGACATCGCGCTGGCCAACATCGCCCTGGACCAGCTCGGTGCCGCCCGCCTCCTGCTGTCGTACGCGGGCGAACTGGAGGGTGCCGGCCGCGACGAGGACGCGTTGGCCTTCCTGCGCGACGACCGGGAGTTCCGCAACTGCCTGCTGGTCGAGCTGCCGAACGACGACTTCGCGGTGACCATGGCGAAGCTGCTCGTGCTGTCGGCCTACCAGGTGCCGCTCTACACCGCCCTGGCCGACTGTCCGGACGAGCGGCTGGCCGCCATCGGCGGCAAGGCCCGGAAGGAGTCCGCGTACCACCTGGACCATGCTGCGCTGTGGGTGAAGCGGCTGGGCGACGGGACCGAGGAGTCGCACCGGCGGATGCAGGCCGGCGTCGACCAGATCTGGCCGTACGCCGACGAACTGTTCGCGGCCTGGCCGGACGCACCTGTCGACCCGGCGACCCTGCGGTCCGACTTCGACCACACGGTGAGCGCCGTGCTGGCCGAGGCGACCCTCACCGTGCCGGAGACCGGCTGGACGCCTGCCGGCGGGCGCGACGGGGTGCACACGGAACATCTGTCGTACCTGCTGGCGGAGATGCAGGTGCTGCATCGCGCCCATCCCGGGGCCCGCTGGTGAACAGATGAGCAGGGCACGGCAGGCCGTGGCGGCGGTGGTGGATCCGGAGATCCGGGTGGTCACCATCGACGATCTCGGCATCCTCCGGTCTGTCCAGGAGGATCCGGCCACCGGCCGGGTGGTGGTGACGATCACCCCCACCTACACCGGCTGCCCCGCGATGGACGTCATCCGGGCCGACATCCGGCGGGCCCTGGCCGCCGCCGGTCACCCGGACGCCGAGGTCCGCACGGTGCACAGCCCGGCCTGGAGCACCGACTGGATAAGCGATGTCGGGCGGGCCAAACTGGCCGCCGCCGGCATCGCCCCGCCCGCTCCGGTCCGGCGTGACGGCGTCGTCCCGCTCACCCTGGCGGTGCGCTGTCCCCGCTGCGGGTCGCCGGAGACCGAGCAGCTCAGCCGCTTCGGCTCCACCGCCTGCAAGGCGCTGTGGCGGTGCCGCTCGTGTTCCGAACCCTTCGACCATGTGAAGGCCCTGTGACTGTCACCATCACCCGCCCGGCCCGCCGCCGGCCGGTGTTCCACCCGTTGCCCGTCGTCGCCGTGGACCGGCTCACCGCAGACGCCGTCGCGATCACCTTCGCGGTGCCGGAGGAACTGCGCGACACCTTCGCCTTCCGCGCCGGTCAGCACCTGACCGTACGCCTGCCGGCCGCCGCCGGGGTCGCGGAGGGCGACGGCGGTGCGGCCTCCGGTGGAGACGTGCGCCGTTCGTACTCGATCTGCTCAACCCCGGCGGAGCTGGCGCGGCACGGACGGTTGCGAATCGGCGTGCGGGAGATCCCCGGCGGGGCCTTCTCCAGCTACGCCTGCGGCGCGTTGCGGCACGGGGACACCATCGAGGTGCTGCCGCCGTTGGGGCACTTCACCACGGCCTTCGCGGCGGAGCGGGCGCGTCGCTACGGCGCGGTGGTCGCCGGTTCGGGCATCACCCCGGTGCTGTCGCTGATCGCCACCGCGCTGGCCGTCGAACCGGCAAGCACCTTCACGCTCGTGTACGGCAACCGCACGGCCGGCAGCGTGATGTTCGCCGAGGAACTGGCCGACCTGAAGGACCGCTACCCGACCCGGCTGCACCTGGTGCACGTGCTCTCCCGCGAACAGGGTGAGTCGCCGCTGCTGTCGGGCCGGATCGACGCGGATCGGCTGGGTCGGCTGCTGACGACGATCGTGCCCGGTGACGCGATCGAGGAGTGGTTCCTCTGCGGCCCGTACGGCCTGGTGGTGGACGCTCGTGCGGTGCTGACCGGGCGGGGTGTCGCGGAGTCGGCGGTGCACACCGAGCTGTTCCACGTCGACGCGCCGCCCGAGCCGGTGCGTCGCCGGGATGACGCGTCGGGTGGTACGGATGTGACGGTCATGCTCGACGGACGCTCGTCGAGTTTCACGATGCGTCGTGACGAACGGGTGCTGGAGGCGGCGCTGAAGGTCCGGGGCGAGCTGCCGTACGCCTGCAAGGGTGGGGTCTGCTCGACCTGCCGGGCGAAGGTCGTCTCCGGCGAGGTCGAGATGGCCCGCAACTACGCCCTGGAGCCCGACGAGGTGGCCGCCGGTTACGTGCTGACCTGCCAGTCCAGCCCGCTCACCGACACCCTCTCCATCGACTACGACGCGTGACGTTCAGAACCCCTGCCACTGCCCTCTGTCATTCGGATGATCCGGGGATGTTGTCGTCGGGTCGGGCGGCGTCGGCGGAGATCCTGGCCCAGCACCCCCATGCCGGACAGGGGATGGATCACAGGTCAGGTGCGCCCGTGAGAGCTGAGCGGCAGGTCGGCGTACCCTCGGGGACGTGACGGTGAACCGGGAGATCGACGACATCCTGCAGCGCGGCGCCGACGGTGGGCGGATCACGCCCGACGAAGCTCTGCTGCTCTACACCGACGCCCCCTTCCACGCCCTCGGCGAGGCGGCGGACGCGGTCCGTCGGCGGCGGTACCCGGACAACATCGTCACGTACCTGATCGACCGCAACATCAACTACACGAACGTCTGCGTGACGGCGTGCAAGTTCTGTGCCTTCTACCAGGCGCCGAAGCACAAGGAAGGGTGGACCCACCCGACCGAGGAGATCCTGCGCCGCTGTGGCGAGGCGGTCGAGCTGGGCGCCACGCAGGTCATGCTCCAGGGCGGCCACCACCCGGACTACGGCGTGGAGTACTACGAGGAGCTGTTCTCCTCGGTGAAGAAGGCGTACCCGCAGCTCGCGATCCACTCCATCGGGCCGAGCGAGATCCTGCACATGGCCAAGGTCTCCGGGGTGAGCCTGGACGAGGCGATCGCCCGGATCAAGGCCGCCGGACTGGACTCGATCGCCGGTGCCGGTGCCGAGATGCTGCCCCAGCGACCCCGTACGGCGATCGCGCCGCTGAAGGAGTCGGGCGAGCGCTGGCTGGAGGTCATGGAGCTGGCGCACCGGCAGGGCGTCGAGTCGACCGCGACGATGATGATGGGTACCGGCGAGACGGCCGCCGAGCGGATCGAGCACCTGCGGATGATCCGCGACGTGCAGGATCGGACCAAGGGTTTCCGGGCCTTCATCCCGTGGACGTACCAGCCGGAGAACAACCACCTCAAGGGCCGCACCCAGGCGACGACCCTGGAGTACCTGCGGCTGGTGGCGGTGGCCCGGCTGTTCTTCGAGACCGTGCCGCACCTGCAAGCGTCCTGGTTGACCACCGGCAAGGACGTCGGCCAACTGGCGTTGCACATGGGCGTCGACGACCTCGGCTCGATCATGTTGGAGGAGAACGTCATCTCCTCGGCGGGTGCCCGGCACCGGTCCAACCTGCACGAGCTGATCGGGATGATCCGTTCCGCGGACCGGATCCCCGCGCAGCGGGACACGCTCTACAACAGACTGGCCGTGCACCACACGCCCGACGACGACCCGAGCGACGACCGGGTGGTCTCGCACTTCTCGTCGATCGCCCTGCCCGGCGGCGGTGCCGGCCGCTCGCTGCCGCTCGTCGACGCGCGCTGACCGAGGCGGTAACCCGCCCGGCGACGCGGTACGCGCGAGTTGCGGCGTCTCGGGCGGCTGTCGGCGGGGCGGCGTCGCTGGGTGAGACGCCCGCCGGGCGAGATCACTGAGGGTCACCGCGCTCCGAGCGTTGTGTCACTGGCATGGTCGGGTGGGTTGTCAGCCGAATGGCTGGTGTCGATCATCCATCCGGTTCGAAGCCTCGGGCCGCGCTGGCCGGGTGGCAGGGCGCGACCAGGTAGCAAGGCCCATCAATCCGGACAATCCTTAAGTGGCCATTAGCTGAGCAGCTTGTGACGGGTGTGAAGCAGGGTGGCGCGGGTGATCGCTGACCGCTAACGTCCCCGCCCGTACGTTTTCATTCACCCTACGGGGGAGACCATCACATGATCTTCCGAACCCGCCGGGCTGCCAGCCTGGCCACGGCCGCGCTGCTCGCCTCGGGCGCCTTCACCGCCCTTGGCGCGCCGGCCTACGCCGCTGGCACCGAGACGGACCTGGCCCTCACCGCCGCCGGCACCCGCGCCACCGACGGCGTCGAGGGCAAGGTCGGCTGGGCCAAGATCGCCAACCAGGGCGAGGGTACGCCGACCAAGCTGCTTATCAAGGTTGACACCTCCAAGGTGGACGACACCAAGCTCGTGGTGGGCGCGTTCACCGAGGGCGGCTGTGACGTCACCGGCGACACCAAGCCCGAGCTGTGGGTCTGCGAGCTCGACAAGAAGGAGATCCCCGGCCCGGGTCAGACGACCGAGGTGCCGATCGTCCTGTTCAAGGCGGCCGAGGGCGTCACCGGCCCGTACACCGCCCCGGTGACGATAAGCATCGAGTCGCCTGACGACACCGACGAGAGCAACAACAGCGTCGAGGTCGACGTCGAGTTGACTCCGGAGAGCGGTGTCGACCTGGGTGTCATCGTCCCCGACGTGAAGACCCGCGTCGACCTGGACACCTTCGAGGAGGACGGCCCGGTGCGGCCGGGTGACACCGCCCTGCTCTGGAGCGAGATCGCCAACCAGGGTGACCTGACCGCCCAGGGCATCAAGCTGAGCTACCAGCTGCCGAAGGGCGTCACCTTCCTGCCGATCGAGGGCTGCGAGATCAGCTCCGACAAGCGCAGCGCGGTCTGCGAGGACGACACCTTCCTGTTGGAGCGGGACACGGTGCTCGTCGTGCCGCTGGCCGTCGAGGTGGGTAAGGGCGTCGAGGCACCGGTCACCCTGACCGGCGGATCGCTGGCGGCCGAGGCGTTCGGTGCGCTGTCGCCGGAGGCCCGGATCAGCCAGCAGGCCACCAAGCCCGGGTTCGGCAGGGCCGAGGTGCGCGAGATCAAGGAGTCGGAGTTCGCCGACCTCGACCCGACCGACAACTCCGACGACTTCGCCGTGGTGGTCACTGCCACCAACGGTGGTGGCGGCGGTGGCGGTGACCTGCCGGTCACCGGTGTGCAGGTCGGCGTGATCGGTGGCGTCGGCGCGGGTGTCCTCGCCGCCGGTGTGGCCATGTTCCTGGTTGCCCGCCGTCGCCGGGTGGTCCTGGTGACCCCGGGTGACGAGAAGACGAACGCCTGAGGTTCGTCCTCTATCGGCCCGCGCGGGCCGTTCACATAACGCACGGCAGTGAGGGCGGGATGGGCGACCATCCCGCCCTCACTGTGTCGTCTCGACCCGGCCCGGGTCGTCGACGACCGGGCTGGCAGAGTGAAGGGGTGAGCCGTACCCCGCAGGGCCAGCGCGCCAGTCTGGACAAGCAGCCGCACGAGGTCGCCGCGATGTTCGACGGTGTCGCGGCCCGTTACGACCTGACAAACACCGTCCTGTCGTTCGGTCAGGACCGGTTTTGGCGACGGGCCACCCGGGCCGCGCTCGACCTGCGGCCGGGCGACCGGGTGCTGGATGTGGGCGCGGGCACCGGCGTCTCCACCGAGGAACTCGCCCACTCCGGGGCGTACGCGGTCGGTGCCGATCTGTCCCTGGGCATGCTGTACGCCGGCAAGCGCACCCGCCCGCAGGTGCCGTTGCTGGCCGGCGACGCCCTGCGGTTGCCCTTCGCCGACGCCAGCTTCGACGCGGTGACCATCTCCTTCGCGTTGCGCAACGTCAGCGACACCGATGCGGCGCTGCGGGAACTGGCCCGGGTGACCCGTCCGGGCGGCCGGCTGGTGATCTGTGAGTTCAGCACCCCGGTCAATCCCGCGTTCCGCACCGTCTATCTGTCGTACCTGATGCGCTCGCTGCCGGCCGTGGCCCGGACGATCTCCAGCAACCCGGACGCCTACGTCTACCTCGCCGAGTCGATCCGTGCCTGGCCGGACCAGGCGGCCTTGGCCGAGCGGGTCAGCGCGGCTGGTTGGCGGGCGGTGGCGTGGCGCAACCTGACCGGCGGAGTGGTGGCGCTGCACCGGTCTATTCGGACGAACTAGGAATTCAGGCCAATATGGCGATTTGACGTCCTTATCGGCGTACGCTGGCCGGCATGACGGATCCGAGAGACCTGGCCACAGGTGATGCCGCGGAGCTGGTCGACCAACTCCGCGAGCTGGCCGGCGCGGATCCCGCCGACGTACGCCAGGTGGTGACCGAGGTGCTCGCGGCCCTGGACCGGGCCGCCGGTGGCACCCTGCGCGAGCAGTTGCCGGAAACCATCCGGGCCGGCCTGGACGCTGCCGGCCCCGCCCGCCGTTGACCGGCAGGTCGGCTCACGTTTCGTTTCCAGCAGGTTAGGTCGACCTAACAAGGCGAGCTTACGGCGTCGGTCATAGACTCGTCCCGGCTGGCTTGTGAAGCATTTCACGAGCAGGGCGGGGAGGAGGCGCTAATGACCGCGGTGGAGTACGACGCCGACGTGATCGTCGTGGGCGCTGGTCCCGGTGGTTCGGCGACCGCGTACCACCTGGCTCGGCACGGCGTACGCGTGCTGCTGCTCGAGAAGACCGAGTTCCCCCGGGAGAAGGTCTGCGGCGACGGGCTCACCCCGCGCGCGGTGCGGCAGTTGATCCGGATGGGTGTGGACACGTCCCCCGATGCCGGCTGGCTGCACAACCGTGGCCTGCGGGTGATCGGCGGCGGTGTCCGGCTGGAGCTGGACTGGCCGGACCTGGCCAGCTTCCCGAACTACGGCCTGGTCCGCACCCGACTCGACTTCGACGACCTGCTCGCCCAGCGCGCGGTGTCCGCCGGGGCCAAGCTGCGTACCAGCGTGAACGTGATCGGCCCGGTGCTGGACGGCGACGGCCGGGTGATCGGGGTGCAGGGGGAGGACGGGCCGGACAAGGCACCCGTCACCTTCCACGCCCCGCTGGTGGTGGCCGCCGACGGCGTCTCGGGCCGGTTCCCGCTCGCCCTCGGGCTGGCCAAGCGGGAGGACCGCCCGATCGGTGTCGCGGTCCGGCGCTACTACCGCTCCGAAGCCCGCCACGACGACGACTACCTGGAGTCCTGGCTGGAGCTGCGAGCCAAGGGCACCAACGAACTGCTGCCCGGGTACGGCTGGATCTTCGGCCTGGGTGACGGCCGGGTCAACGTCGGGTTGGGCATCCTCAACTCGTCCTCGGCGTTCGGCAAGACGAACTACCGGCGGCTGCTCACCGACTGGCTGGCCAACACGCCGCCGGAGTGGGGCATGACCGACGAGACGAACGCGGAGGGGTCGATCCTCGGCGCCGCCCTGCCGATGGGTTTCAACCGGGTGCCGCACTACACCCGGGGGGTCATGCTCGTCGGTGACTCCGGCGGCATGGTCAACCCGTTCAACGGCGAGGGCATCGCGTACGCGATGGAGTCCGGCGAACTGGCCGCGGAGGTCGCGGTCCAGGCGCTCGCCCGGCCGGCCGGCATCGAGCGGGAGCGGGCCCTGATGGCGTACCCGCAGGAGTTGAAGACCCGGTTCGGTGGCTACTACCGGCTGGGCGGGGTCTTCGTGAAGCTGATCGGCCGGCCGGAGGTCATGCGCGTCGCGACGAAGCACGGCATGCCCCACCCGACGCTCATGCGCTTCGTGCTCAAGCTGCTGGCCAACCTCACCGACCCGCGTGGCGGTGACGCGATGGACCGGGTCATCAATGCGATGACCCGGGTCGCGCCCGCCGTGTAGGGGCGCGGAACTGGCAAGGTCCACCCCCGCCGGAGGGCGCGGGGTGGGATGTGAATAGTGTGAATTTCGCCAACCACCGAGGGCAGGGAAGGACGAGCAGGAGAAGAAATGTCGCTCTCGCCTTACGTACCCATCATCGGGCTGTTCGCCCTCGCCGCGGGTTTCGCGCTGTTCTCGATAGCCGCTGCCCGGTTCGCCGGCCCCCACCGCTACAACAAGGCAAAGCTCGAAGCCTACGAGTGTGGCATCGAGCCTAGCCCGCAGCCGATCGGTGGCAGCCGCTTTCCGGTCAAGTTCTACCTGACGGCGATGCTCTTCATCGTCTTCGACGTGGAGATGATCTTCCTCTACCCGTGGGCTGTCTCCTTCGACATCCTGCCGGTCTTCGGGTTCGTCGCCATGTTGGTGTTCATCGGTGCCGTCTTCGTCGCGTACGCCTACGAGTGGCGGCGTGGCGGCCTGGACTGGGACTGAGGGAGGAACGGCTATGGGTATCGAGGAGAAACTTCCCGCCGGTGTCCTGCTCACCTCGGTGGAGAAGCTGGTCAACTGGTCGCGCAAGTCGTCGGTCTGGGGTGCCACCTTCGGCCTGGCGTGCTGCGCGATCGAGATGATGGCCGCCGGTGGTCCGCACTACGACATGGGCCGCTGGGGCATGGAGGTCTTCCGGGCCTCGCCCCGGCAGGCCGACCTGATGATCGTCGCCGGCCGGGTGAGCCAGAAGATGGCCCCGGTGCTGCGCCAGATCTACGACCAGATGGCCGAGCCCCGCTGGGTGCTCTCCATGGGCGTCTGCGCCAGCAGCGGCGGCATGTTCAACAACTACGCCATCGTGCAGGGCGTCGACCACGTCGTACCTGTCGACATGTACCTTCCGGGCTGCCCGCCCCGGCCGGAGATGCTCATCGACGCGATCCTCAAGCTGCGCGAGAAGATCGGCCACGAGCCGCTCGGCCCGAACGGCCGCAAGATGCTCGCCGCCCGCGAGGCGCGCGGTGATGTGCCTGTGGTGCCGTACGGCTCGATGCCGTCGTCGTACCGCAACGACAAGGCCCGGCGGGCCGAGTGGACGAAGGCCGTCCGCGAGGGCCGCGAGGAGCAGCTGCGGATCGAGAACTGGATGAAGGCCCAGAACTACCTCCACCCGTACGGGGGGATCAAGTGACTGACGACAAGCCGACCACCGGCGGTGTGCCGGTTCCGGTGACCCCGGCCGGCGCGACGAGTGGCGCGCCCGCCGAGTTCCCGCCGGCCGCACCGGCCGGGCGGGGCATGTTCGGCAACCAGGGCACCGGTGACGTCTCCGGGTTCGGTGGTCTGGTCCGGCAGCACCGTGAGATCGAGGACTCGCCGCGACCGTACGGCGGCTACTTCGACGAGGTGCGGGACGCGCTGGAAGAGGCGTACCCGGCGTTCGGCGAGGCGATCGAGAAGGTCGTGGTCGACCGGGGCGAGCTGACCCTGCACATCCGCCCGGAGCGGATCGCCGAGGTCTGTCAGGTGATGCGGGACGACCCGGCGCTGCGTTTCGAACTCTGCTCCTCGGTGTCCGGAGTGGACTACCTGGGCGCCGATGCCCGCCGGCTGCACGTCGTCTACCAGCTCACCTCGATGACCTACCGGCGACAGGTCCGGCTGGAGGCGGCGGTCAGCGTCGAGGAACCGCACCTGCCCAGCGTCACAGCCGTCTACCCGACCGCCGACTGGCAGGAGCGGGAGGCGTACGACATGTTCGGCGTCATCTTCGACGGCCACCCGGCGCTGACCCGGATCCTCATGCCGGACGACTGGGAGGGCCACCCGCAGCGCAAGGACTACCCCCTCGGCGGCGTGCCCGTGGAGTACAAGGGCGCCGAGATCCCGCCGCCCGACAAGCGGAGGTCGTACCAATGAGCGCGTCCAACTACGCCACCGAGCGCGAAACCACCGAGGGGCGGGTCTTCACCGTCACCGGCGGGGACTGGGACGACGTCGTCTCCGGCGTCGACCCGATCAACGAGGGTCGGATCGTCGTCAACATGGGCCCGCAGCACCCGTCCACGCACGGCGTGCTCCGGCTGATCCTGGAGCTTGAGGGCGAGACGGTCCGGGAGGCCCGCTCGGTCGTCGGCTACCTGCACACCGGCATCGAGAAGAACCTGGAGTACCGCAACTGGGTCCAGGGTTCGACGTTCGTGACCCGGATGGACTACCTCTCGCCGATCTTCAACGAGACGGCGTACTCGCTGGCCGTGGAGAAGCTGCTCGGCATCACCGACGACGTCACCGAGCGGGCCAACACCATCCGGGTGCTCATGATGGAGCTGAACCGGATCTCGTCACACCTGGTGTGGCTGGCCACCACCGGCATGGAGCTGGGCGCGATCTCGATCATGCTCTACGGCTTCCGCGAGCGCGAGTACATCCTGGAGATCTTCGAGCTGATCACCGGCCTGCGGATGAACCACGCGTACGTCCGGCCGGGCGGCGTCGCGCAGGACGTGCCGGACGAGGCGATCGTCAAGATCCGCGAGTTCCTCAAGGTCATGCCGAAGCGTCTCAAGGAGTACGAGGACCTGCTCTCCGGCCAGCCGATCTGGCTGGAGCGGACGCAGAACGTGGCGGTGCTCGACGTCACCGGCTGCCTGGCGCTGGGCGTCACCGGGCCGGTGCTCCGCTCCGCCGGCCTGGCCTGGGACCTGCGCAAGACCATGCCGTACTGCGGCTACGAGACCTACGAGTTCGACGTGCCGACCCACCCCGACGGCGACGTCTGGGGCCGCTACCTGGTCCGGCTGGCCGAGATCCGCGAGTCGCTGAAGCTCGTCGAGCAGGCACTCGACCGGCTCAAGCCCGGCCCGGTGATGGTGGCCGACAAGAAGATCGCCTGGCCCGCGCAGTTGGCCATCGGCGTCGACGGCATGGGCAACTCGCTGGAGCACGTCGCGAAGATCATGGGCCAGTCGATGGAGTCCCTGATCCACCACTTCAAGCTGGTGACGGAGGGCTTCCGGGTGCCGCCGGGGCAGGTGTACGTGGCGATCGAGTCGCCCCGTGGCGAGCTGGGCGTGCACGCGGTCTCCGACGGTGGGACCCGGCCGTACCGGGTGCACTACCGGGAGCCGAGTTTCGTCAACCTCCAGGCCCTGCCGGCGATGGCCGAGGGTGGCCTGATCGCCGACGTGATCGCCGGCGGCGCCTCGCTGGACCCCGTCATGGGAGGTTGTGACCGGTGACTGTCTTCACCGAAGAGACGCGGACCCGGGCTCGGGAGATCATCGCCCGCTACCCGGCGGACCGGTCCCGCTCGGCCCTGCTGCCGCTGCTGCACCTCGTGCAGGCCGAGGAGGGCTACGTCTCCCCGGCCGGCGTGGCGTTCTGCGCCGAGGTGCTCGGCCTGAACAAGGCCCAGGTCGGCGCCGTGGCCAGCTTCTACACCATGTACAAGCGCCGGCCGACGGGTGACTGGCTGGTGAGCGTCTGCACCAACACCATGTGCAACGTGCTCGGTGGCCAGGAGGTCTACGACACCCTCGCCGAGCACCTGGGCGTCGGACACGACGAGACCACCGCCGACGGCAAGGTCACCCTGGAGCACGCCGAGTGCCTGGCGGCCTGCGACTACGGCCCGGTGATGACCGTCAACTACGACTTCTTCGACGGTGTCGACCCGCAGACCGCGGTCGGGGTGGTCGACGAGCTGCGCGCCGGTGGCCGGCCCACGCCGAGCCGGGGTGCCCGCCTCTGCACCCTCAAGGAGATGGCGGTCCAGCTCGCCGGCTTCGCCGACGAGCGGGAGGGGGCCGTCGCCGACGGTGTGCCGGGCGAGCCGACCCTGCGCGGTCTGCGGCTGGCCCAGCAGCACGGTATCTCGGCACCGGGCTTCGACCCGAACACCCCGATCCGCAGCGGTCGGGCCGGCGACAAGCCCGCCCCGGCCACTCCGGCGAAGTCCGCGCCGACCGGCAGCACCGCGCCCGACGTTCCGGCACCGGACCGCAAGTCGCCGCAGGTGCGTACCGCCGAGACCCGGCAGCCGGACGCGAAGACCGCAGTGCCGGACGCCCCCGGGACCAAGGTTCCCGTCGACGGGCAGCCGCCCGCGTCGGGCGGCGCCCGGGCGGCGGAGGCCGCCGGAGTGGCGGCCAACAAGCCGGCGGGCGACGCCAAGCCGGCCGGTGACGACACCGGGGCGCAGGAGCGCAACCTCAGGGAAGCGGAGTCGACGAGCGGTCAGGACTCCGCGCACGACAAGGGGGCTCAGAAGTGACCACGCCTGCGCCGGAGACCCTGGCCAAGTTGACGCCCGTGCTCACCAAGCGCTGGCTGTCCCCTGACGCCTGGCGGATCGACACCTACGAGAAGCTGGACGGCTACGCGGCGCTGCGCAAGGCGATCAAGGCGCACCCGGACGACCTGATCCAGCTGGTGAAGGATTCCGGGCTGCGCGGTCGCGGCGGCGCCGGCTTCCCCACCGGTCTCAAGTGGGGCTTCATCCCGCAGGGCGACGGCAAGCCGCACTACCTCGTGGTCAACGCCGACGAGGGGGAGCCCGGCACCTGCAAGGACCTGCCGCTGATGACCCACGACCCGCACTCGCTCGTCGAGGGCGTCATCATCGCCTCGTACGCGATCCGGGCCAACCGGGCCTACATCTACATCCGGGGCGAGGCCGTGCACGCCGCCCGCCGGCTGCGCAACGCGGTGAACGAGGCGTACGCCAAGGGGTACCTCGGGCGGGACATCCTCGGTTCGGGCTTCGACCTGGATCTGGTGGTCCACTCGGGCGCCGGCGCGTACATCTGTGGGGAGGAGACGGCGCTGCTCGACTCCCTGGAGGGCTTCCGTGGCCAGCCCCGGTTGCGTCCGCCGTTCCCGGCCACCCACGGGCTGTACGCCAGCCCCACGGTGGTCAACAACGTGGGCACCATCGCCAGCGTGCCGTACATCGTGCTGGGCGGCGCGGACTGGTGGAAGTCGATGGGCACCGAGAAGTCGGCCGGCCCGATGATCTACTCACTCTCCGGTCGGATCGCCAACCCCGGCCAGTACGAGTGCGGCCTCGGCATCACCCTGCGCGAGCTGATCGAGCTGGCCGGCGGGATGCAGCCGGGTCACAACCTGAAGTTCTGGACCCCGGGCGGATCGTCGACCCCGCTGCTCACCGCCGAGCACCTGGACGTGCCGCTGGACTTCGAGGGGGTGGCCGCCGCCGGCTCGATCCTCGGCACCACGGCCACGCAGATCTTCTCCGACCAGGACTGCCCGGTCTACGCGACCTACCGGTGGCTGGAGTTCTACCACCACGAGTCGTGTGGCAAGTGCACCCCGTGCCGGGAGGGCAACTACTGGATGGTCCGGGTCTACCGGCGCATCCTGGCCGGCCAGGGCACTCAGGACGACCTGGACACCCTGCTCGACACCTGTGACAACATCCTCGGCCGCTCGTTCTGCGGCCTTGGTGACGGTGCCACCAGCCCGGTGACCTCGTCGCTGAAGTACTTCAAGCAGGACTACCTCGACTACATCGAGGGACGGACCGCGCCGAAGTTGTCCGACAAGCAGTTGGTGGGAGCCCACTGATGCGAGTGCGAGGAGTGAGCGGAGCGAGCCCCGCAGCCGCGAGCGAAAGGCAAGCACAGTGACGGACGTTGCCAAGCCGACCGAGACGGTCACCCTCACCATCGACGGCGTCGAGGTCACCGCCCCGAAGGGGGCGCTGCTGATCCGGGTCGCCGAGCAGATGGGCACCGAGATCCCCCGGTTCTGCGACCACCCGCTGCTGGCTCCGGCCGGCGCCTGCCGGCAGTGCCTGGTGGAGGTGGAGGGGCAGCGTAAGCCCGTCGCCTCCTGCACCCAGACCGTCGCCGACGGCATGGTGGTCCGTACCCAGCTCACCTCCCCGGTCGCCAAGAAGGCGCAAGAGGGAATCATGGAGCTGCTGCTGGTGAACCACCCGCTCGACTGCCCGATGTGCGACAAGGGCGGCGAGTGCCCGCTGCAGAACCAGGCGATGTCGACGGGCCGCACCGACTCCCGGTTCCACGAGCACAAGCGGGAGTACCCGAAGCCGCTGCCGATCAGCACCCAGGTGCTGCTCGACCGCGAGCGGTGTGTGCTCTGTCAGCGGTGCACCAGGTTCTCCGAGGAGATCGCGGGCGACAAGTTCATCGACCTGATGAACCGCTCCTCCGCCGAGGAGATCAACATCTACCGGGACGAGGACTACGGGACCGAGGGCGAGGACGGCGACGTCCCGTTCAACTCGTACTTCTCCGGTAACACGGTGCAGATCTGCCCGGTCGGCGCGCTCACCGGCACGCAGTACCGCTTCCGCGCCCGCCCGTTCGACCTGGTCTCCAGCCCGAGCGTGTGCGAGCACTGCTCGGCCGGCTGCGCCCAGCGCACCGACTGGCGGCGGGGCAAGGTGCTGCGCCGGCTGGCCGGCGACGATCCGCAGGTAAACGAGGAGTGGAACTGCGACAAGGGGCGGTGGGGCTTCCAGTACGCCCGCGCCGCCGACCGGCTGACCACCCCGCTGGTCCGCGACGAGCACACCGGTGAGCTGCGGGAGGCGTCCTGGAGCGAGGCGCTCAGCGTCGCCGCCGAGGGGCTGCGGGCCGCCCGGGACACCGGCCAGGGCGTTGGCGTGCTCACCGGCGGTCGACTGACCGTCGAGGACGCGTACGCGTACGCCAAGTTCGCCCGGGTCGCGTTGCACACGAACGACATCGACTTCCGGGCCCGTCCGGTCTCCCGCGAGGAGGCCGACTTCCTGGCCAGCACGGTCGCCGGCAGCACCGACGTCACCTACACCGACGTGGAGAACGCGCCGGCCGTGGTGCTTGTCGGCCTGGAGCCGGAGGAGGAGTGCCCGATCCTCTTCCTGCGGCTGCGCAAGGCGTACCTGAAGAACAAGCTGAAGGTGTACGCGATCGCCCCGTTCGCCACCCGTGGCCTGGAGAAGCTCGGTGCCAAGCTGGCCCGGGTGGTGCCGGGCGAGGAGGCCGGGGTGCTCGCCGAGCACGCCACCGTCGCCGAGGCGCTCAGCGCCGAAGGGGCGATCCTGATCGTCGGCGAGCGGCTGGCCAGCGTCCCGGGTGGACTCTCCGCCGCCGCCGAGGTGGCCGCGCGTACCGGCGCGAAGCTGGCCTGGGTGCCGCGACGCGCGGGCGACCGTGGTGCCGTGGACACCGGTTGCCTGCCGAACCTGCTGCCCGGTGGTCGGCTGGTCACCGAGCCGGGGGCCCGGGCCGAGCTGGGCGAGGCGTGGGACATCCCGGCCGGGGTGATCCCGAGCCAGGCGGGCCGGGACACCGACGCGATCCTCGCCGCCGCTGCCGGTGGGCAGCTGGGCGCGCTCGTGGTGGCCGGGGTGGACCCGGCGGACCTGGCCGACCCGCGCCTGGCCGAGCAGGCCCTGGACGCGGTGCCGTTCCTGGTCAGCCTGGAGTTGCGGGCCGGTGCGGTCACCCGCCGGGCGAACGTGGTCCTGCCGGTCGCGCCGGTGGTCGAGAAGGCCGGCAGCTTCCTGGACTGGGAGGGCCGGCTGCGCCCGTTCGACGCGGTGCTGGAGACGGCCGCGATGACCGACGGCCGGGTGCTCGACGCGCTCGCCGCCCAGTTGGACGTGCGGCTGGGCACCGGGGACGTGCTCACCGTCCGGCGTGAGCTGGGCAGCCTGCCGGTGACCCGGGTGACCCGCCCGGCGGCCCCCACTGTCGCGCCGGGGTCGGCGCCTCAGCCGGGCGCTGGCGAGGCGGTGCTGGCGACCTGGCACCAGCTTGTCGACCTGGGCAGCCTCACCGACGGCGACGAGTACCTGGGTGGCACCGCCCGCCCGCCGGTGGTCCGGCTGGGCAAGGGCAGCGCGGAGGCGCTCGGCGTCGCCGACGGCGACCCGGTCACGGTGGGCACCGACCGGGGGGCGCTGACCCTGCCGGCGGCGATCACCGAGATGCCTGACGGTGTGGTCTGGCTTCCCACCAACTCGCCCGGTTCGACAGTGCGGCGCAGCCTGGGCGCGACCTCCGGTGCGGTGGTACGGATCTCCGCACCCGGCGGCACCGAGCCGGTCGCCGCCGACGCGGCGGGCCGGCCGGGCCCGATCCTCAACTCCTCCGGGGGTACGGCATGAACTACCTTGCGCAGGCGCCGTCGCTCAGCGACTTCGGCCACGACCCGTGGTGGCTGATCCTCGGCAAGATTGTCTTCGCGTTCGTGGTCGCCCTGCTCGGCACGCTGCTCGGCGTCTGGTTCGAGCGGCGGGTCGTCGGCTTCATGCAGGTCCGGCCCGGGCCGAACCAGCTCGGCCCGTTCGGCCTGCTGCAGACGCTCGCCGACGGCCTGAAGATGGCCTTCAAGGAGGACATCCTCCCGCGCTCGGCGGACAAGGTCATCTACTTCTTCGCCCCGGCCATCTCGGTGATCTGCGCGGTCACCGCGTTGTCGGTGATCCCGTTCGGCCCGATGGTGAGCATCTTCGGCCACCAGACGCCGTTGCAGGTCACCGACGTGCCGGTCGCGGTGCTCGTGGTGCTCGCTCTCTCGTCGATGGCGGTCTACGGCATCGTGCTCGCCGGTTGGGCCTCCGGCTCGACCTACCCGCTGCTCGGCGGCCTGCGGTCCGCCGCCCAGCTGATCTCCTACGAGGTGGCGCTGGGTCTGTCCATCGTGGCGGTGTTCATGCTCGCCGGCACGATGTCCACGAGTGAGATCGTGGCCGCCCAGGGCAGCACGACCGAGGTGAGCCTGTTCGGCGTCGACATCCAGACGCCCGGCTGGTACGCGCTGCTGCTCTTCCCGAGCTTCATCGTCTTCTTCATCTCCATCGTCGGCGAGACCAACCGGCCGCCGTTCGACCTGCCGGAGGCGGAGTCGGAGCTGGTGGCCGGCTTCATGACCGAGTACAGCTCGCTCAAGTTCGCGCTGATCATGCTCAGCGAGTACGTCGCGATGGTGACCATGTCGGCCTTCACCGTGACGCTCTTCCTGGGCGGCTGGCACGCGCCGTGGCCGATCACCATCTGGTCGGGGGCCAACTCCGGCTGGTGGCCGCTGCTCTGGTTCTTCGGCAAGGTCATCCTGCTGGTCTTCGTCTTCGTCTGGCTGCGCGGCACGCTGCCCCGGTTGCGGTACGACCAGCTGATGCGCTTCGGCTGGAAGGTGCTCATCCCGATCAGCCTGGTCTGGATCGTGGTTCTCGCCGGCCTGCGCACCATCGACGACTGGGACACCCAGAGCCGGCTGTACGCCATCGGCATCCCGGCCGGCATCGTGCTGCTCGCCGCGCTGTTCTGGCCGAGCCGCAAGGCGGCGCCGAAGCCGACGCTCGCCGAGCAGGTCGACAACCGGCCGCCGGGCAGCTTCCCGCTGCCCCCGATGGATCTCCAGGTACCACCGAGCCCGCGCACCCGGCGCATGGTCGCCGAGCGGGAGCCGGCAAACGCTCCCGCCGGCCAGGACTCTGAGGAGGTGTGACGTGGGCGCGATCACCGGAACGTTCAAGGGCTTCGGGGTCACCTTCTCGCACATGTTCAGGAAGGTCGTCACCACCGACTACCCGTTCACCCCGCCGAAGCCGGCGCCGCGCTACCACGGGCGGCACATCCTCAACCGGCACCCGGACGGGTTGGAGAAGTGCATCGGCTGCGAGCTGTGCGCCTGGGCCTGCCCGGCGGACGCGATCTACGTCGAGGGTGGCGACAACACCGACGAGCAGCGCTTCTCGCCGGGCGAGCGGTACGCCAGCGTCTACCAGATCAACTACGCCCGCTGCATCTTCTGCGGGCTCTGCATCGAGGCGTGCCCGACCCGCTCGTTGACCATGAGCAACGAGTACGAGCTGGCCCGGGACAACCGCCAGGACCTGATCTTCACCAAGGAGCAGCTGCTGGCGCCGCTGCTGCCGGGGATGGAGCAGCCGCCGCACCCGATGCGGCTGGGTGACAGCGAGAAGGACTACTACATCGGCAGCCTCACCAACCCGGGCACCTCCGCCGGAGCGGAGCGCTCGCCGATGGGGCCGGGCCGCTACCAGGTGGACGAGCACCCGGGCGTCACCTTCCCGGGTGCCGAGCAGGCCGCGCAGCGGGCCGAGGCGGAGAAGGGGGATCCGGCATGAGCACCTCGACGCTGCTCGCCGCCTCCGGTGCGGTCTCCGGCGGCGAGGCGGTGACCTTCTGGATCCTCGCTCCGCTCGCGCTGGCCGGTGCGATAGGCATGGTCGCCGCCCGCAACGCGGTGCACTCGGCACTGTGGCTGGTGCTGACCATGCTCAGCCTCGGGGTGTTCTACGTGCTCCAGGCCGGGCCGTTCATCGGCATGGTGCAGATCATCGTCTACACCGGCGCGATCATGATGCTCTTCCTGTTCGTACTGATGCTTGTCGGTCGGGAAGCCTCCGACTCGCTCATCGAGGTGCTGCGCGGCCAGCGGATCGCGGCGATCGGGCTGGGGCTCGGCTTCGCCGGCCTGCTCGGCAGCGGCGTCTACCGGGCCACGCAGGGCAGCACCCCGGTTGGCCTGGAGCAGGCCAACGCGGGCGGCAACGTGGAGGGCATCGCCCGGTTGCTCTTCACCGACTACGTCTTCGCCTTCGAGCTCACCGCGGCGCTGCTGATCACCGCCACCATCGGCGGCATGATCCTCGCGCACGTCGAGCGGCGCAAGGAGGACAAGCGCGACCAGGTGGCCACCATGAAGGCCCGCTTCGCGCCCGGCAACTACCCCGGTCCGAAGCCCGGCCCGGGTGTCTTCGCCACCTCCTCGTCGGTCGCCACCCCGGCGCGCCTGCCGGACGGGCGACTGAGCGAGCGCAGCACGCCGGACATCCTGCCGGTGCGGGAGCTGACCGCCGAGGAGACCACGCTGAAGGGCACTGAGAAATGAGTGACTTCTTCTCGGTCGAGCCGAACTACTACCTGGTCCTCGCCGCGGTGCTGTTCACCATCGGCGCCGCCGGGGTGCTGGTCCGGCGCAACGCGATCGTGCTGTTCATGTGTGTCGAGCTGATGCTCAACGCGGCCAACCTGGCGCTTGTCACCTTCAGCCGGATGAACGGCGACCTCAACGGCCAGATCATGGCGTTCTTCGTGATGGTGGTGGCGGCGGCCGAGGTCGTGGTCGGGTTGGCCATCATCATGGCGATCTTCCGCACCCGACGCTCCGCCAGCGTCGACGACGCCAACCTGTTGAAGTACTAGAGGGGCCCACCGGTGGACGAAATCATGACGTACGCCCAGGCTGCTCCGGCCGAGACCGTCTCGTACGCGACGGCGGACGGGCTGCTGAGCAGCGTCTGGCTGCTGGTGGCCATCCCGCTGGTCAGTGCGACCATCCTGCTGCTGCTCGGCCGGCGGGCCGACCGGTGGGGGCACTGGCTCGGGGTGGCCGCGGTCGGTGCCGCCTTCCTGCTCGGCCTGAGCTACTTTCTCGGCCTGCGTGGCCTGGAGAACCGGTCGGTCCAGCTGAGTCTCTGGGACTTCATCGCGGTCGGCGGTCTACACGTGGACTTCGGTCTGCTGTTCGATCCGCTGGCCGGGGTTTTCGTCCTGCTGATCACCGGTGTGGGTTCCCTGATCCACCTGTACGCGGTCGAGTACATGGCGCACGATGAGCGGCGCCGACTGTTCTTCGCGTACTTCAACCTGTTCATCGCGGCGATGCTGCTGCTGGTGCTCGGCAACAACTACGTGATGCTGTACTTCGGCTGGGAGGGCGTCGGTCTGGCGTCGTACCTGCTGATCTCCTTCTGGTACACCAAGCCGGCCGCCGCCACCGCCGGTAAGAAGGCGTTCCTGATGAACCGGGTCGGCGACGCCGGTCTGGCCATCGCGATCTTCATCATGTTCGCCACCCTGGGCACCACCCAGTACGACGAGGTGTTCAACGGGATCGGCGCGCTGGCCGGTGGCACCGTGCTGGTGCTCGGCCTGTTGCTGCTGCTCGGCGCGGCCGGCAAGTCCGGTCAGTTCCCGCTCCAGGCGTGGTTGCCGGACGCGATGGAGGGCCCGACCCCGGTGTCGGCGCTGATCCACGCCGCGACGATGGTCACCGCCGGTGTCTACCTGATCGCCCGCTCCAACATCATCTTCTCGGCCAACGCCACGTTGCAGCTGGTGGTGGTGAGCGTCGGCGCGCTGACCCTGCTGATCGGCGCGATCATCGGGTGCGCCAAGGACGACATCAAGCGGGTACTGGCCTGGTCCACGGTCAGCCAGATCGGCTACATGTTCCTCGGTGTCGGGCTCGGTGGCGCGGCGTACGCGCTGGCCATCGTGCACCTGCTGGCGCACGGCTTCTTCAAGGCCAACATGTTCCTCGGCGCCGGCTCGGTCATGCACGGCATGAAGGACCAGGTCGACATCCGCCGTTTCGGCGGCCTCTCGAAGTACATGAAGATCACCTGGCTCACCTTCGGTGCGGGCTGGCTGGCCATCATCGGCATGATCCCGTTCTCCGGCTACTTCTCCAAGGAGCCGATCATCGCCGCCGCCTTCGAGCGGGAGGGCTGGACGGCCTGGCTGTTCGGCGGGGCGGCGGTGCTCGGCGCCGCGCTTACCGCCTTCTACATGACCCGGCTGTTCGTGCTGACCTTCCACGGGCCGAAGCGCTGGACCGAGGACATCGAGCACCCGCACGAGTCCCCGCCGCTGATGACCATCCCGCTGGTCCTGCTCGGCATCGGCTCGCTGGGTGCGGGTTGGCTGCTGGCCACCTCCGTGCCGGACTGGCTGACCACCACCGCCGGGCTCGGCACGGCCGAGGCGCACCACGACGCGGTGCTGCCGCACTGGGCGATCGTGGCGCTGTCGCTGGGGGTCACCGTGCTCGGTGCGCTGCTGGGCTGGTACCTGTTCCGCAACGGGACGGCGACCTCGCCGCAGCCGGCCGGGGTGCTTGTCACCGCCGCGCGCAAGAACCTCTACACCGACACGGTCAACGAGGCGGTCTTCGAGAAGCCGGGCATCTTCCTCACCCGGGCGCTCGTCTACCTGGACAACCGGGGCATCGACGGGCTGATCAACGGACTGGCCGCTGGCGTCGGCGGCGGATCGGGCCGGCTCCGGCGGTTGCAGACCGGCTTCGTCCGGTCGTACGCCACCTCGATCCTGACCGGCGCGCTGCTGGTGGTGGCCGCCTTCCTGGCCGTACAGGCGGGGTGGTTGGCGTGATCGACCTCTTGAGGCTGTCGGCCTCTCAGGCGGCCGTCGCCGGCGGACCGCACAGTGACGACGGAGGTAAGGCCGCATAATGTCCGACTTCCCGTTCCTCTCGGTGCTCACCGTGGCGCCGCTTGTCGGCGCCGTGGTCGTCGCCCTCCTGCCGCGCAGCCGGCCGACGCTTGCGAAGCAGGTCGCGCTGGGCTGGTCGCTGCTGGTGCTGGCGCTGTCGGTGGTCATGTGGGTGACCTTCCAGGTCGGTGGCGACCGCTTCCAGTTCCGCGAGTCGTACCCGTGGATCCCGAACTGGGGGGTCAACTTCACCTTCGCCGCCGACGGCATCGCGCTCGTCATGCTGATGCTGATCGCGGTGCTGGTGCCGCTGGTGATCCTGGCCTCCTGGCACGACGCGGAGTCGTCCAAGCGGTCGGTGCCTGTCTACTTCGCGCTGCTGCTCGTCCTCGAATGCACGATGATCGGCGTCTTCGCCGCCGCCGACGTCTTCCTGTTCTACGTGTTCTTCGAGGTCATGCTGGTGCCGATGTACTTCCTGATCGGCAGCTACGGCGGCCACCAGCGGCAGTACGCGGCGGTCAAGTTCTTCCTCTACTCGCTTGTCGGCGGCCTGTTCATGCTGGCCGCCGTGATCGGCCTGTGGGTGGTCGGCGGCAAGACCTTCGACTGGGTGGCGCTGTCGCAGGTGGACATCACCACCGGGGCGGAGCGCTGGCTGTTCCTCGGCTTCTTCGTCGCCTTCGCCATCAAGGCGCCGTTCTTCCCGTTCCACACCTGGCTGCCGGACGCCGGTGGCGCAGCCCCGGCCGGTGCCGCCGCGCTGCTCGTGGGCGTGCTGGACAAGGTCGGCACCTTCGGCATCCTGCGGTACTGCCTGCCGCTGTTCCCGGACGCGGCCCAGTGGTTCGCGCCGTGGGCGCTGGGGCTGGCGGTGATCGGCATCATCTACGCGGCGCTGCTGGCCGTCGGGCAGAACGACCTGAAGCGCCTGGTGTCGTACACGTCGATCGCCCACTTCGGCTTCATCGGCGTGGGCATCTTCGCCTTCACCACCCAGGCGGGCACCGGAGCCGTGCTGTACATGGTCAACCACGGCCTCGCCACCGGGCTGCTCTTCCTGGTGGTGGGCATGCTCATCGCGCGCCGAGGTTCGGCGCTGGTGAGTGACTTCGGTGGTGCGGGCAAGCTGGTGCCGGTGCTGGCCGGCGTGCTCTTCTTCGCCGGTCTCGCCTCGCTGGCCCTGCCGGGTACCGCACCGTTCGTCTCCGAGTTCCTGGTGCTGATCGGCACGTTCACGGTCAACAAGCCGGTCGCGGTGATCGCGACGCTGGGCATCATCCTGGCGGCGGCGTACGTGCTGTGGATGGTGCAGCGCACCACGCAGGGCACCCTCAATCCCGCGCTCACCGAGATCGACGCTATGAAGCGTGACCTCAACCTGCGCGAGAAGGTCGTCGTCGCCCCGCTGATCGCACTGATCCTGGTGCTCGGCTTCTACCCGAAGCCGGTCACGGACGTGATCAACCCCGCCATCCAGGCGACCATGGAGGACGTCGGCCGGACCGACCCGGCCCCGTCGGCAGACACCGTCCAGGAGGCGATCCGGTGAGCGCCAGGAGTGAGCTTGCGAGCCCCGCAGTCGCGAACGAAAGGGCGGTCCAGTGACCGAGCTTGAACTGCCGCCGATCGACTATGCGGCGATCGCGCCGATCCTGATCATGCTGGTCGCGGCGGTGGTCGGGGTGCTGGTCGAGGCGTTCGTGCCCCGGCGGCTGCGGCATCCCGTGCAACTGCCGCTGGCGGTGCTGGCGGTACTCGCGGCGCTGACCATGGTGGTGGTCAACGCCGACAAGCGGGTGATCACCATCGGCGTGATCGCCGTCGACGGGCCGACGCTGTTCCTCCAGGGCGCGATCCTCGCCCTGTCGGCGGTGGCGCTGCTGCTGCTCGGCGAGCGGGTGGTTGAGCGGGGCGGGGCGTTCGTCGCCCAGGCCGCGGTGACCGCCGACTCGCCGGAGGACCGTCAGCAGGCGGAGAACGCCGGTGGCGCGGGTGAGGTGTACCCGCTCACCACGTTCGCCATCGCCGGCATGCTGATCTTCGTGTCGGCGAACGACCTGCTGACCATGTTCATCGCACTTGAGGTCTTCTCGTTGCCGCTCTACCTGCTCTGCGCGCTGGCCCGTCGCCGACGGCTGCTGAGCCAGGAGGCGGCGATGAAGTACTTCCTGCTCGGTGCGTACGCCTCGGCCTTCTTCCTGTTCGGCCTGGCGCTGATCTACGGTTTCACCGCCGGGCTCGGTGACCGGCAGGCGGGCGTCGACTTCGCCACCGTCAACGCGGCAGTGGCGAACTCGACGGCCAGCCCGGTGCTGCTCTTCGCCGGTATGGCGCTTGTCTCCATCGGTCTGCTGTTCAAGGCGGCCGCGGCGCCGTTCCACGTCTGGACGCCTGACGTGTACCAGGGCGCTCCGACGCCGTTGACCGGGTTCATGGCGGCCTGCACCAAGGTCGCCGCGTTCGGTGCCCTGCTGCGGGTGTTCCACGTGGCCTTCGAGGGGGCCCGCTGGGACTTCACCCCGGTGCTGGGCGCTGTGGCGGTGCTCACCATGCTCGTCGGTGCGCTGTTCGCGGTGACCCAGACCGACATCAAGCGGCTGCTGGCGTACTCGTCGATCGCCAACGCCGGTTATCTGCTCATCGGGGTGCTGGCGCCGGGTAGCGAGGGCCTCTCCGGCACGATGTTCTACCTGGTCGCCTACGGCTTCACGGTGCTCGCCGCGTTCGCGGTGGTGACGCTGGTACGCGACGCCGACGGTGAGGCGACCCACCTGTCCCGCTGGGCCGGGCTGGGCCGGCGGTCGCCGGTCTACGCCTCGGTCTTCACCTTCGTGCTGCTCGCCTTCGCGGGTATCCCGCTCACCAGCGGCTTCATGGGCAAGGTCGCGGTCTTCGGCCCGGCGCTCGACGGCGGGCAGGTGTGGCTGGTCATCGCGGGTGTGCTGACCAGCATGGTGCTGGCCTTCCCGTACCTGCGGGTCGTGGTGCTGATGTGGCTCTCCGAGCCGGGTGACAGCACGCCGACCGTGGCCGTGCCGGGTGCGCTCACCTCGGCCGCGCTGGTGATCGGGGTGCTCGCCACGCTTGTGCTCGGCGTCGCGCCGGCACCGTTGCTCGACCTGGCGTCCTCCGCCGCCGACTTCGTCAGGTAGCGGCTGACCTGCCGTTCGAGGGCCGGCCCACGCGCTGTGGGCCGGCCCTCGTCGCGTATCCCCGGTCCGGTGCAGGTAGAGCCTGTGTGGCATGGTTGGAGGCGTGGTGATTAGGGGTGGCGAAGGTTCAGGTGTCACCGGCTCCGGTGGTCGCCGGAGTCGCTCCGGCGCGGCTCAGTTCGGCGCGCTCGGGCTTCACCTCGCCGACCCGCGCAGCGAGGAGTCAGTCCTCGGCGTGCTGGCGGCGGTGGAGGCGGAGCTGCTGGCCAGCGTCGCCAGCGCCGACCCGTTCGTCACCGAGGCGGCCCGGCACCTGGTGGAGGCCGGCGGTAAGCGGTTCCGCCCGCTGCTTGTGGCACTGGGCGCCCAGTTCGGCGACCCGGCCCGGGCCGAGGTCGTCTCGGCGGCCGTGGTGGTGGAGCTGACCCACCTGGCCACGCTCTACCACGACGACGTGATGGACGAGGCGGCGGTGCGCCGGGGTGCGCCGAGCGCCAACTCGCGCTGGACCAACTCGGTGGCCATCCTGGTCGGCGACTACCTCTTCGCCCGGGCCGCGGACGTGGCGGCCGAGCTGGGTCCCGAAGCGGTACGCCTTCAGGCGCGCACCTTCGCCCGGCTGGTCCACGGGCAGATCGCCGAGACTGTCGGTCCCCGTGCCGGCGACGACCCAGTGGCGCACTACCTCCAGGTGATCGCCGAGAAGACCGGCTCGCTGATCGCCACGAGCGCGCACTTCGGTGCCCAGTTCAGTGGGGCCGCGCCGGAGCATGTGGCGGCGCTGGCCGGGTACGGCGAGACCATCGGGGTGGCCTTCCAGCTCTCCGACGACCTGCTCGACATCGCCAGCGAGTCGACGGAGTCCGGCAAGACGCCCGGCACCGACCTGCGGGAGGGCGTGCCCACCCTGCCGGTGCTCTACGCTCTCGCCTCCGACGACGCGGACGCCGCCTCGGTGCGACTGCGGGAGATCCTGGCCACCGGGCCACTCACCGACGACGCCCTGCACGCCGAGGCGCTCGGCCTGCTGCGGGAGAGCCCGGCACTCAAGCGTGCCCGCGAGACCGTCCGCAGCTACGCCGAGGACGCCCGCGCGCAGCTCGCCCCCCTGCCAGCCGACCCGGCCCGCCGCGCCCTCGAATCCCTCTGCGACCACATCGCCGACCGCACCAGCTGACCCCCCTCAATGGGTTGATCAAGAAGTTCTGGTCGCCGTGCGCGCGAATCCGGACCGAAACTTCTTGATCAGCTGGGTGAGGCGGGCCGGTGGGTGGGGAGTAGGCGGGTGGCGGTGAGCATGAGGGTGGCGGCGACGAGCATGGCGACGGCTGCGGTGAGCCACATGGCCGGGTAGCCGGCTGCGGCGGCGAGCGGGCCCAGGGCGAGGGGGCCGAGGCAGCCGCCCGCGTACACCCCGGTCTGGGTGATCGAGGTGGCCGAGGCCGGGGCCTGCGGATGCAGTTGGACCACCGCGAAGTTCATCAGCCCGGGCCAGGACCAGCCGAAACCGAAGCCGAGCAGCACGCCCACGACCAGCGCCCCGGGGCCGGCCGCCGCGAGCAGGCCGAGCCCCACCGCGCCGGCCACCAGCAGACCGGCGATCACCGCGAGGTGTCCGCCGGTGCGGCGGTCGGCCAGCCAGCCGAACCCGATCCGGGCCGCCACGCAGACCGCGCCGCCGAAGGTCAGCGTGAGCCCGGCCATCGCCGGACCGAGACCCCGGTCGACCGAGGCGTCGACCACGAAGGTGCCGAGCGCGTTCGCCGCCCCTGCGGCCAGCGTCGCGGCCACGCCGACCAGGACCAGCCCTGGGCTCGCGCCGCCGCCTCCTCCGGTGCGTCGCCGCGCGGGCTTGGTGCCCTGCGAGGGTACGGCCGGCAGGGCGGCCAGTGCGGCGCCGGCTGCCGCCACGAAGGCCCAGCGCCAGCCGACGGTGAGCGCGAGGGTGGGTACCGCTGCGCCGGCAAGCAGGGTGGAGAGCGGGATGGCCGCCTGCTTGACCCCGAACGACAGCCCCTGCCGCCGGGGCGGGACGTGCCGGGCGAGCAGGGCATTGCTGGACAGTTGACCGAGCGCGTTGGCGGTGCCGGCCACGGCCAGCAGACCGACGAGGACCGGATACGAGCGGGCCGCCACCGCCACGGCGAGCAGGCTGCCGGCGGAGACCACGATGCCGGCCCGGGCCGTCACGGCGGCACCCCACCGTTCGACGAGCACACCGGAGGGAACCGAGGCGAGGGCGCTCACCGCGAAGTTGACCGCCACGACGAGCCCCAGGCCGGCGGGGGAGAAGGCCAACTCCTCCCGCATCTGTACGGCGAGGCCGCCGACCAGGAAGACCGGCAGGACGCAGGCGATGGTGACGGTGACCGCGACGGCGCTGGCCCGGACGGGCCGTGCGGCGGTCTCCGAGGTACGCGGAGGGGCGATGTGGGTCATGGTGCGGCCAACCTACGCCAGCCGCACCTCGACGACGGAAAGTGCGTTCCACCTCACATCCTGTGTCGGATGATCATCGATCCTCCACCCGATCAGGCATTTCGCGGCGGGCCGCTTTTTCATATGGTGTAAGTCCCCGGTGGCGGAGGTGGTTGTGCGTGACCCCCTGGCGGAACCTTCGGACCTGATCCGAAGTGTCTCCCGCGCGCTTCGAGTGCTCGAGTCGGTCGGTCGTGCCCCACGGGGCCTGACGGTGAAACAGATCGCCCGACGCTGCGAGCTGACCGTGGCGACCACCTATCACCTGGTCCGCACCCTCGCGTACGAGGGCTACGTGATCCGTCGGGAGGACGGCACGTACATCGTGGGTCTGGAGGTGGCCGACCGCTACCGCGAACTGGTTGCCGCGTTCCGCGGCTCACCGGCCATCGGGGAGAGCCTGCGTCGGGCGGCTCTGGAGACCGGCTGGAGCCACTTTCTGGGCCGGTTCGTGGGTGGACAGGTGGCGATCACCGCCGTGGCGGAGGGGAACCGCTCGCCGTACCTGGAGGATCTCGTTCCCGGGTTCGACGAGGGCGCGCACGCGACAGCACTCGGCAAGGCGTTGCTCGCCACCCTCACCGCCGAGCAACGCCACCGCTATCTGCGTGAGTACGGCATGCGTCCGTTCACCAGCGCCACTCTCACCACCCCGGAGGCGTTCGAGGCCGACCTGACGGCCGGGGAGCGACGCGGAATGCAACTGGAACTGGGCCAGTTCCGGCAGGGAGTGGCGTGTGCCGCTGTTCTGGTCAGCCCGGACAAGGACATGGAACGGCGCACGGTGCTTGCCTGCGCGCTGCCGGCCAGCGAGATGATGACCTCCGCACGGGTGGTCCGGACGAAGCTGCTCACCGCCGCGCGTGCCATCGCCGACGGCCTGGCCGCGGACACCTGATCGGTAGCTGCCGAGACGGCCCCCTCCCTGGTGGGGAGAGGGCCGTCGGAGTGGCGGCCGGCGCGAGCCGGGGCGGGGTCAGCTACCGACCGGTCCGCCGTCCAGCCGCCAGGTCACCACCACGCCCGGCTTGGCGTAGTCGCCGTCGGGCCAGGTGGAGGCCGGGTTGTCGACAGTTGCACCGGTGATCTCGCCCGGGTGCTGCACGGCCACGAAGACCGAACGCTCGTCGTCGGTGAAGAACGGGCCGCAGGTCTCCGCGCCGACCGGCACCGTCAGGAACTGCTTCAGGTGCCCCCTCTCCGGTCCTTCGACGGGGGTGGCGAAGAGACCGTCGTTGCTGCCCAGGGCGTTGCCGTCGGTGGAGATCCACAGGTTGCCGGCCCGGTCGAAGAGCAGGTTGTCCGGGCAGGAGATCGGCGACACCTTGGTCTTGTCGTACCCGGCGAAGTAGGTCGACGGGTCGGCCGGATCGCCGCAGTTGATCGGCAGTGACCAGTTGAACGTCTCCGCGGTGTTGTCTCCCCGGTCCTCGACCAGTTCCAGGATCTGCCCGTGCCGGTTCGCCGTACGCGGGTTGGCCTCGTCCGGTGCCGGGTTGCTGCCGACCCCACGGTTGCTGTTGTTGGTGAGCGCCACGTACACCTTGCCGGTGCGCGGGCTGATCTCGACCTCCTCGGGACGGTCCATC
Organism: Verrucosispora sp. CNZ293; assembly: GCF_002754655.1. Classification (NCBI taxonomy): domain Bacteria; kingdom Bacillati; phylum Actinomycetota; class Actinomycetes; order Micromonosporales; family Micromonosporaceae; genus Micromonospora; species Verrucosispora sp. CNZ293. The sequence continues at coordinate 4,411,259 of NZ_PEFR01000001.1, read as the reverse complement.
TTGGTCGCGGCGACCTTGTCGGCGGCGATGCGGGTGAAGGTCAGCACCTCGGCGGCGGTCATCCCGTCCACATGGGAGCGGTTGCCGCTGACGAGCTTGATCCAGCGGCCCCGACCGTTGAAGGCGCCGTCGCTGGGCAGGGTGCCGGAGCCGTCGATCTCACCGGCACTTGTCTGGTCGAGCTTGGCGACGTAGAGGGTGCCCGACTCCAGCAGCGTCAGGTTGTGCTTACGGGCGACCCACGAGTCACCCTTCATGAACTTCTTGTCCGACACGAACTTGTAGAGGTAGTCGAAGCGCTCGTCGTCGCCCATGTACGCGACGACGTGCCCGCTGCGCGCCACGATGACGTTCGCGCCCTCGTGCTTGAACCGGCCGAGCGCCGTGTGCTTGCGCGGGCGGCTCTCCGGGTCGAACGGGTCGATCTCGACGACCCAGCCGTGCCGGTTGGCCTCGTTGGGGTGCTTGGCGAGGTCGAAGCGCTCGGCGGCCCGGTCCCACTTGCGGCTGCCGCTCGGGTACCGCGCGGTGGTGCTGATGCCGTAGCGGGCCAGCCGGGCCTTCTCCGACTCCGGCGCCGCGTCGCCACCGACGAAGTACTGGTTGAAGTTCTCCTCACCGGACAGCACGGTGCCCCACGGGGTCACGCCGCCGGCACAGTTGTTGAGCGTGCCGATGACCGTACGCCCCTTCGGGTCGGCGGCCGTCTTCATGAACGACGAGCCGGCGGCCGGGCCGGTCAGCTCGAACTTGCTGCTCAGCGCGTCGACCCGGCGGTTGTACGGCCGGCGGCCGGAGCCGACGACCCGCCACTGGCCGGTCCCGCCGACGCGCTCGATCTCCACCACGGACATGCCGTGCGCGGCCATCGCCACCTTCACCTGCTCGACGCTGAGCGCGTCCTGGCTGGTGAAGCCGGGGAACATCAGGTCCTCGTTCGTGTACTCGTGGTTGACCACGAGCAGGGCCCGCTTGCCGCCCTTGTCCAACGGCAGCACACCGACGAAGTCGTTGTTGTAGCCGAACTGCTTGGCCTGCGCTGTGGCGGTTTGCCGGTGCAGGTTGAACTCCGGCGCGCCGGGCACCACCGGGTCGCCCCAGCGGATGATCACGGCGTGGTCGTAGCCGTTCGGGACGACGAACGTGTCGAGGGTGTTCGGCGGGATCGGCTTGAAGCTCAGGGCACCGCTGCCCGGACGGCGGCCGGGCGCGGTCGACTGACCGGCCGGAGGCACCGGGGGGACCGGGGCCGCGGCGGCGGGTGCCGCGCCGGCCAGCGCGCCGGCCGCCGCGCCGCTGAAACCGAGCACCAGGGCGCCGACCGCCCCGGCGCGAACCACGCCGCGGCGGCTGACCTCGGCGTTCACCACGTCACCGAAGTAGGCGTTGTCGGAGGTGTTGGGTACCGGGTGGTCACAGGCGTTACCGCAGCGGTAGAGGCAGGTCATGGCGTCGCGGCTGCCGTGGCGGGGGGTGCCCAGCAGCGGGAGCAGCCGGGGACGGTCGCTCATGGGGAGGATCCTCCTGAGGGTCGGTGCACGTCGGTGCAGGTCACCGACGCGTACCCGCCGGACGCTAGGGCGGTGCGGTGAGCGTGGGTCGGCGTCGATGTGAACCAGCGATGAACTCCACCCCCGGGAATCCCAGGTTTGAGCTGGGAATGAACCGATAGGCGTGACAGCACGTATCTCAGGTCGTAACACCGCGCCCGCTCGCGCCGAGAGCGAGGAGAACACCATCAGCGACCACGACGCCCACCTGCTGCGCGCCCTGCATGACGAGCATGCCGACGCGCTGTACGCGCACGCGTTGCGGCTGGTCAACGGCGACCGGCAGCGCGCCGAGGACCTGGTGCAGGAGACGCTGCTACGGGCCTGGCGGCATCCGGAGTCGCTCGACCCCCGGCGTGGTTCGGTGCGCGCCTGGCTCTTCACCACCGCGCGCAACCTCGCGATCGACGCCTGGCGGCGGCGGTCCACCAGGGTCGGCGAGGTCTACACCGACGAACTTCCCGAGCCGCCGGAGGTCGTCGACGAAACCGAGCGAGCCGTCGAGGCGTGGACGGTCGCGGAGGCGCTGAACCGGCTCAGTCCGTCGCATCGCGATGTCCTGGTGGAGTGCTTCTACCAGGGGCGATCGGTCTCCGAGGCAGCCTCCCGGCTGGGGGTTCCACCGGGCACGGTGAAGTCCCGCACCCACTACGCGCTGCGCTCCCTGCGGCTGGTCCTGGCCGAGATGGGGGTGACCGGATGAACCGTTGCGAGTTCGCGTTCGACGACGGGGCGTACGTGCTGGGCGCGCTCTCCCCAGCCGATCGCGTGAGCTACGAACGGCACCTCGTCGACTGCCCGGCCTGCCAACAGTCGGTTTCCGAGATCGCCGTGCTGCCCGGCCTGCTCGGCCGGTTGGACCCGGCCAGCCTGGAACAGTTCCTGCCGCCGCCGGAGAATCCCCGGGTGCCCGAGCTGCTCACCGCCGCCCGGGAGCGCCGACGCCGCGAGCGGCAGGCGGGCCGGCTGCGGTACGCGGTCATCGGGCTGGCCGCCGCCGCGTTCGCCCTGGTGGTCGGCTTCGGGGCGGCCACGCTGCTGCCCGGCCAGGGGCCGAACGCGCCGGGCGGCCAGGTGCGGATGGTACAGATGCAGCCGGTCGCCGGAACGGTGCCGGTGCACGCCGAGATCGGGTTGACCGGCACCGACTGGGGCACCGAGGTGACCATGCACTGCGGCTACGACGAGCGGGCCGGGTACGGCAAGGCGAACGCCTTCCGGCTGGTGGCGCACGCCGGAGACGGTTCTCAGGAGCAGATCGGTTCCTGGCTGGCCGCCCCCGGCGACGACCTGCGGATCACCGGGGCGACCCGGTTCACGAACGCCGAGCTGGTCCGGCTGGAACTGATCCGTGCCGACGGCACTCCGGTGCTCGCCTACGAGGTCCGCTGAACCGGCAGCTGACCGTCGGGCGACCTCAGCGGCCCGCGATTCAGCGCCGCGGCGAGGCCGGCGCTGCGGCGAGGCCGGCGCTACGGCGAGGCCGGCGCTGCGGCGAGGTCAGCGGCTGGTGGCGACCGCCGCCGTGGCTGGCACGGTGCCGTCCAGGCGCAGGCGGCGGGTGTGTCGGGCCTGGCGTACCGCGTCGGCGGTGAAGACGATCAGGGCGAGCCAGACCAGGGCGAAGCCGGCCAGCCGGGCCGGCGGCATCGGCTCGTGGAAGATCAGTACGCCGCAGCCGAGTTGGAGGATCGGCGCCACGTACTGGAGCATGCCGAGGGCGGTGAGCGGCAGCCGGTTGGCGGCCCCGGCGAAGAGCAGCAGCGGGATGGCGGTCAACGCCCCGGCGAGCACCAGCAGGGCCGTGTGGCCGGCCGAGACATGACCGAACGCGGCCTCACCTGTGGCGGCGAGCCAGCCGAGGTAGCCCAGGGCGGGCAGGGACAGCACTGCCGACTCGACGAACAGGCCCTCCGCCGCCGGTAGGCCGAGGCGCTTCTTCACCAGGCTGTACCCGCCGAAGGAGAAGGCCAGGATGAGCGCGAGGTACGGCAGTCGACCGTAGTCGACGGCGAGTACGGCCACCGCCGTCGCGCCGACGCCGAGTGCCAGCCACTGCGCCCGGCGCAGCCGCTCGCGCAGCACCAGCACCCCGAGCAGGACCACCACCAGCGGGTTGATGAAGTAGCCGAGGGCGGTCTCCACCACCCGGTCGGAGTTGACGCCGTAGATGTAGGTGAACCAGTTGACGGCGATCAGCGTGGCTGCGGCCCCGATCCCCGCCAGCGTCCGGGGCCGGCGCAGCAGGGCACGCAGGAAGCCGACGTTGCGTAGCGCGACGAGCAGCAGCGCGACGAAGGCGACGGACCACACCACCCGGTGGGCCAGGATCTCCAGCGGACCGGCCGGGCGCAGCAGCTTGAAGTAGAGCGGAAAGAACCCCCACAGCAGGTAGGCACCAAGTCCGTAGAGGTATCCGAGGCGGAGCGGCGTCACCGCTCCACCGTAAGGGGCCCGGGCGGCTGTCGATCCTTGCTGGTGAGCGGGCTCACGGCCTGGTCGCGCTGGTCGAGCTCCATCCATCTGTCGGCGCGTACGCCGCCGAAGCCGACCTTCTCGTACACCCCGTGGGCGTCGTTGGTGGCCAGCAGGATCCGGCGTACGCCGAGCTCGGCCAGATGGTCGCGGACCGCGCCGGCCAACCAGGTGCCCAGCCCGTGACCTCGTTCGGCCCGGTCGACGTAGACGTCGCAGAGGTAGGCGAAGGTGGCCCGGTCGGTGATGACCCGGGCGACCGCGACCTGTCGGCCGTCCGTCGGCCGGTACACACCGAACCCGATCGAACCGGCGAACGCCCGCGTCACCGTCTCCCGGTCACGCCCGAGCGCCCAGTACGCGTCCCGGCAGAGCCAGGTGTGGACGAGATCCAGATCGAGTCGGGCCGGATCGGTGCTGATCGTGTAACCGTCGTCGCGGGTCAGTGTGCGCACCCCGCCGAAGCTAGTGCCTCGGATCAGGGGGTTCAGCAGCCAATTCCCGCGATATGGCCGAACCCGGGGTGCCGCCGGTGGCCACCGTCGCTGCGGTGGCCACCGGCGGGCGCGGCGGAGCTGGTCAGTCGCGATCCAGGATGGCGCCGAGGATCCAGGTGACGATGCCGACGAAGAGCGCCCCGAGCACCGCCGCCGGCCAGAAGCCGTCGACGTCGAAGGGCAGCCCCACCTGGTCCGCGATCCAGCCGGTGAGCAGGAACAGCAGGCCGTTGACCACGAGTGCGATCAGGCCGAGGGTGAGCAGGTAGAAGCCGCAGCCGACGGTCTTGATGATCGGCTGGAGCACGCCATTGACCACACCGAAGATGACCGCGACGAGAATCAGCGTCAGGATCGTCTCGGAGATCGAGTCCGAGTCGAGCGAGATACCGGGAATGAGCAGTGTGGCCAGCCAGAAGGCCACCGCCGTGGCGCCGACCCGGATCAGTAGACCTCTCAGAAAACCCATGGCGGGCATGGTGTCACGGCGGACGCGTGGGCGGAACCCACGAGATCATCCTGCTCGCCGCAGGGCTGCGGTGCCGATGAGCTGCGACTCGATCGGGGTGCAGGCGAGCAGTGCCCAACGCAGAGCCCGCCGGTTGACCACGGCGACCATGTCGTGGCGGATCCTGGTCAGCAACTCCGCCGCGTCGCCGAGCCCCAGCGCGTTGCCGGCGACCGTGGCCTCCGCCTGGCTGAGCGGTTGCAGCACCGCCAGGTCGGCCCGGCTCAACGCGTCCGCGTCGGCCGAGGTCAGCACGTCGCGGACCAGCAGCGTGGTCTGCCAGGTGGTGCCCGGCCGTGGACCCGCGAGCGGTGGTGCGTCAAGCACCACGAGCACCGGGTTAAGTGGCGTGCCTGGTGCTCCGGGCACCGGGCGGTCCGGTGGGATCAGCGGAACAGGTCCGTCCGGCCCGCCGACGCCCCGGACGAACCGCTCCCAGACGTGCGGCCGGCCAGTCTGGACGACCACCCGGGCACCCAGCGCCATCGCGCGCGCGGCGACCAGTTGGGCGACGGGCACCCCACCGACGAGGATCAGCCGGGTGCTCTCCGGCCGGAACAGTCGGACGGTGACGGCGTGGCCGTGCCGGTTGGCACCGAGCTTGAGCCCGCCGGCACCGCAGGGCAGCTCCAGCGGCGGATTCCCGGCGGTCGGCGGCGCTGCCCCGGGCAGCGCCAGCGGCAGCGTGCCGGCGAGGCCGGCCCACTGCCCGCCGTCGAGCCGTTCCACAGCGGCGCCGTCCGTGGCCACCGTCCGCCGCAACTGTCGAGCCGCGTCGGAGAGCTCGGCGGGTGTCGTCGCGGCCAGCCGTACGATCAGGTCGGTGGTTGCCGGGCGCTGCGTGCCGGTGTGCAGCGACACCGTGATCGCGGTCGCCGGCAGCGCCCACAGGCGGGGCAGCAGCGCGGCCTCCGCATCGCCGTCCGGCCACCGGCGCAACCGGAAGCTGGTCTGCAGCAGACCGCCGCACCGGACCGCCTGCCAGGACTCCCGAACCGGACGCCCGTCGTGGTGGGCGAACTCGGCGAGCACCCGCCGGATCGACTGCTCGCCCACCGGTCGCACGGTCAGCGGGCGCAGCCGCCTGACGATTCGTCGGACGGTACCCGCGAGGGCGTGCCGCAGCGCCTCCTCCGGCCAGCCCCACGCCCGCGTCACCCGTACCGCCAGCACCGCCCGTTCCCAGCCGGGCAGCCGCCCGTCGGTGAGCTGACGGTAGGAAACGGCAGCCGCGCCGCCGCCGGCACCGACCGCCGGTGCCGGCGTACCGGTCAGCAGGAGTTGTACGCGTACGGGCGGCGTCTGGTCGGTTTCGGCCGGGAGCAGTGACGCGGGTGACGGCAGGGACCTCCCGCCGTCACCGAGCAGGTCGGCCGGGTCGCCGATCTCCAGCAGCGCCACCAGGCCGTCCGGGTCGTCCAACACGGAGGCGGCACCACCGCCCCACTCGACGGAGCGGACCACCGCGTGCGGGGCCACCTGGCCGAGCAGCTCGGCCGAACCGGAGTGCCGCCGGGTGGCCCGCCGACGGGCCAGGTAGCCGATGCCGGTGACCAACCACTCGTGCAGCCATCGGTGGCGAACCCGGAACCAGGTCACCGTGAGCAGCCCGGCCACCACGAGCGCCGCCGTGACCGTCGTCAGGGGACCTCGGCCCGGGACAGCGATCATGCCCGCTGCCGCCACCTGGGTCGTGACGATCTGCCCGGCCCGGAGTCGGGACGACCGACGGCGAGGTCGTCGCCGTGGCCCGGTGGGGGTGATCCGACGTCCGGCGCCTGGTGACGGATCGTCGGAGCGCGGGCTGTCGGTCGCGGCCGGGTGGGGCGGAGTGAAGGTCGTCGCCACCGCACCCCTCCCCGAACCCGGTCACCCTTTGCGACCCGACCGCCGCCCATCGTAATCACCGTCGATCGATCGCGTTGTCCACAGGGGAGGACGGTGGGGTAGCAGAACCGCGACGGTGTAGCTACTCTCAGCGACGAGTTCTCGTTGGCCCATCCCGCGTCGTGCTCGCTCTCCGGCGTCGTGGGTGGTGCGTTCTTCGCCGTAGGGCCAGCCACGATCGAGGAGACGAGGTGACGTCCCAGGTGTCTCAGACCCAGGCAGAGGCCGCGGTGATGCAGCAGACCGCGGCGAAGTTCGAGCAGACCGACCAGTCGTTGCAGTCGATGCTCAGCGGACTGCTGGTCCAGTTGGAGATCCTCCAGCAGGCCTGGCGTGGCGCTGGCGGCCGGTCGTTCGAGCAGGTCAAGCGGAAGTGGGCGGAAGACCAGGCCGGTCTGCAGCAGGCGCTTCGGGAGACGGCGGGGGCGATCCGCACCGCCGGCACGCGGTACGACGCATCGGACACCGAGGCGGCCACCCGGATGGCCGCCACCAACCGTGGCGGCATCCAACTGCCGCTCTAGCCCACTACCCCAGGGAGAAGACTTCGATGGAGCACGGTGTGCTGGTCGTCAACTTCGCCGCACTGCAGCAGGCCAGCGCGGACATCCAGCGGGCGTTGAACACGCTTGACGCACAGCTCGGCCAGTTGGAGCGCGATGCGGCGCCGCTTGTCGCCAGCTGGTCCGGCACGGCCCAGCAGGCGTACGAGCAGCGGCAGGCGCGGTGGCGCAACGCCTCGCAGGACCTCCAGGTGATGCTGCGGGACATCAAGCTCGCGGTGGACGAGTCCGCGGCGGACTATCTCGACACCGAGAAGCGGAACACCGGCCTGTTCCAGTGAACCTCCACGCCCAGCGGGGTGACGCCAGCTGGCGTCACCCCGCGTCGCGGTCATGGTCGGCCGGGGCGCCAGCGCCGACGGATCCCCCGAGGCAGCACCGCCGCGAGCACCACGACGGCGGCCACCATCGACACCCCCACGCCGCTGAGCAGCAGTGCCCGGTGCCGCGCGTCGAGCCGACGGTCCTGCTGCGCCAGCAGCGCCGGATCGGGCCGGTGGTCGGCCAGCCCGGTCGCCGCCGCCCGGGCGCGCCCGGGCACCGGTCCGGTCTCGGTCACCGCCCGGTACGGGTTGAGCACTCCCGCGCCGTGTCCGCTCCCGGGCGCCGGATCGGCGGTGGCGATGATCCGCCGGGTCACCTCCACCGCGCTGAGGTCGGGGTGGTAATGGCGCAGCAGGGCTGCGGTGCCCGCGACGAAGGGTGCCGCGTAGCTGGTTCCGTCGGCGCTGCGGTGACCCTGTCCAGGGGCGGCGACCAGCACGTCGGCACCGGGAGCGAGGAGATCCACGTGGGCGCCGGGGAGCGAGAAGTCGGTCCGCAGTCCGTCCGCGCCGACCGCGCCGACCCCGATCACCCCGTCGTAGCTGGCCGGATAGGGGCGCGGTGCGGCCCCACCGGAGAGGTTGCCGGCGGCGGCCACCACGACCACGTCCCGACTGACCGCGTAACCGACCGCCGCGCGAACCGTGGGATGGTCGGTGTAGAGCACGACGGAGAGGTTGACCACGGCGACGCCCCGGTCGACAGCCCAGCGGACCGCCCGGCCGAGGTCCTCGGGCGCTGCCGTGCGTCCCGTGCCACGCCCGTCCACGACCTGCTGTTCACTGACCCGCACCGGCAGGATCCGGGCCTGCGGCGCCAGCCCACGGAAGCTGGTCCCGACGCGTGGTGCGGCGGCGATGATGCTCGCCACGCCGGTGCCGTGACCGACGCAGTCGAGCCTGCCGTCACCGCCGGCGTCGAGCAGGTCGGTGCCGGCGAGCACCCGTCCGGCGAGTTGGGGATGCCGTCGGTCGACGCCCGAGTCGACCACCGCCACCGTCACCCCGGCACCTGTGGCCAGCTGGGCGAGTCGCTCCGGGGCGTACCGTTGCTGCGGCCATGGGGGCGCGGAGACCGGCCGGGCCGGTGCCGGTGGCGACGGGCATCCCGACGCCGCTCTGGCCGGCGCCCCCGCGACCACGAACGTCGGGCCGGCCAGCAGGGTCGCGACCAGACCCACCCGGAAGACGTACGGCCGGCGCCGACGAATCCGCCGGTGTCGCCGCGCACCTCGCACCCGGGACATCGACGGCCTCCGTATCGTGTCGACACCGCAACGGAATGTTACCGGTTGGTGGGCGAACCGGGCCGGCCGCCGCCTGCCTGGCATTGTGATCTTGTGATCACCTTGTAGGTTGTATCCGATAACTGTGGCCTGTGCCCGGGAGGAGGGGTGGCCGTGACCGACTGGGAGCCGGCCACCGGGGCCGAGGCGGCGATGCGCGACGCGCTGCACGGCAATGACCAGCAGCTTTACTTCCGGATCCTGTCCGGTGTCGAGCTGCTGCTGCCGGTCTCCGCCCAGGCGGCCGCAGGGCGGACTCCGGTGGGCTGGGGCACCTGGACGACCGGCGGCCGGACGCACGTGTTGGCGTTCACCTCCGCCGAGGCGATGCGCGCCTGCCTCGGGGAGCACGCCGGCCCGAGCCGCCGCACCGGGTACGCGGAACTGGCCGCGAGCTGGCCCAATCACGAGTGGTGGCTGGCGGTGAATCCGGGCCTGCCGATCGAGGGCTATCTGCCGGCCTGGTACGTCTCCCAGCTGTCCCGGGGCGACGTCCGGCTGCCCGGGCGTACGGTGGGTGCCCGGGCCCGGCTGGAACGGGTGGAGGCGCTGAACCGGGCCCGTGACGCCGCCACCACCCCGCCCGCCCCGGCGGCGCCGAATCCGCTCGCCCCGCCGCGACCGCCCGGCCCGGTCCGGCCGACGCAACTCTCCCCGGCACCGCCCGTGGTGCCGGCGGCCTTCCAACTCCCTGAGGTGCCGCTGGCGGCGTCGGGCACGGTCACCGGCCCGCGACCGGGGCCCGCCGACCGGCCACCCGCCCCGGCGCAGCCCGACAGCGGCGGGGTGGGCCGTGCCGGCGGCCAGCGGTCGGGTGGTCTCGGTGGTCCCCGGCCGGACGGTTCAGCCGCCATGGACGGTCTGTCGCCACGACGGCCGCCCTCTCCCGGGCGGAACGAGGAGCCGGCGTCCGCCGGGCCGGGCTGGCCCGCGGCACCGGAGCGGCCCGGGCCGCTCACCAACGGACGTCCGGCCGACACCGGTGCCGAGCAGCCGGGCCAGCGATCCTTCTTCGAACCCGCGAACGGTCGTTCGACGCATCGCGGTGACCGCCTCGCCGATCGGGCCACACCGCCGTCCCGGTTCCGGGGCGGTCAGCCGTTCCCCCGCCGGGGGCCGGCCGGCGAGCCGCAGTCCGACGGGCCGACCCGTGCCTTCGTCTTCGACGACAACGATCAGGCCGCCACTCGTCCGCAGCCCGGCCCGGCCGAGGAGGCGACCCAACCGCTGCCACCGCCCGACGGGCCGGTCCGGCCGCTGCTGGTGAGTACCCCCGCTGGCTGGGCGGCGCCGGGCGGTGGTGACCCGACCGCCGGTGGCGCTGGTGATCCCACCCAGGCGCTCCCCCGCCGCCAGCCGGTGGAGGAAGAGCCGACGTCGGTGGCCGAGCCGGTCTCCGGTCCGCCCGCGCCACGGCGCGGGTTCACCCCGATCGTCATCGAGGGCACCATCATCGAGGCGAGGGACCTCACCCTGACCAACGGCCAACCGGCGCAGCCGGTGGACGAAGGGCCACCGGGCGGCGGCGGAGGAGGGCGCTGGCCCCAGCCGGGCCAGCCGTCGGCCCGTCCGGCACCGGAGGACGCCGAGCTGGCGACCCCGCACGTGCCACCCGCGCCGGAGCCGGCGCTACGCTTTCCGGCCGCCGACCCCGAGCCGACGGTACGGTTCCCGACCCCCCGCCCGGAGCCGACGGTGCCGGGATCCGAGCCGACCGTCCCGGTGCCGACGGCGCCGCCTGAGCCGACCGCCGCAGTGCCCCCGGCACCGCCGGAGCCGATAGTCCCGGTCCGGACGGTGACGCCCGAGCCGACGGCGGCTCCACCGTCGGCCACCCCGGCACCGCCCAGCCGGGCCCGGACGGACAGCGACGCGGGCACGGCACCGCCGGTCGAGGCCCACCCGGCTGCCGACCCGGTCACCGGGACGCCCTCGCTGTTCACGCCGGTGTCCGCACCACCGTCACCGCCTTCGCCACCGCCACCGCCACCGCCCCCGGCGCCCGGGCCGGCCACGCCGCCGATCGCCGAGGCACCCACGGCGCCCGAGTCCCCGGCGCCCGGTCCCGAGTCCGGAGCGAACACCGCGCCCGCCGCCGGTCCGCCCTTCCAGCCCGCGAACGAGGTGGAGGAGGACCTGTACGGTGCCGCGGACGCCGGCAGCACCGACACCTTCCTGTCCACGCTGCTGCTGGCCCGGGTCCTGATGCCGGTCGCGGCCGAGTCCGCCCCCGGTAGCCGCCCCGGCGAGACCGGCTTCGTCTGGCCGACTGTGCAACTGGACGGGCAGACCTTCGTGGTGGCCTACACCTCGCCGCAGCGCCTCGCCGACCACACCGATCCGGCGGCCGAGACGGTCCAGGTCCGCTTCGTTCAGCTCATCCGCAGATGGCCGGACCCGTCATGGTCGTTCGCCGTCAACCCCGGCACCCCGGTGGGTGCGAAGCTGCCCGGTGAGCAGCTCGTCGGGCTGGCCAACTGGGCGGCCGAACTCGGCCTCGGTGACGACGCCGAGCCCGAGCCGGTGGCCGAGGCCCCCGCCCCGGCGAGCAGCCCACGGCAGGCGGCCCCGGCGGGTGACCTGGCCCGGCCGATCGTGATGCAGAAGGCGATCGCGTCGAGCCAGCTCGGCTACTACCTGGAACGGGGCTACGACCGGGTCTCCGGGTTCGTCCACCGGGCGAGCGAGCTGGCGCATCTCACCACCCCGGCCGCCCTCTACCAGGCGCTCGGCCTCGGCCACCCCGAGTCGCCCTTCACACCGGACGCCGAACAGATCTACGTGCTCCGGTGGCCGGCGTACCGGCCGAGCCTGTACCGGATCCCCTACGGCGGGCAGAACGAGGCGGCCATGCGGGCGATGGAGGGCTGGGTCATCGAGCGGCCCCCGTTCCGGGGCAACGGCTTCGCTCCCGGTGAGGGCAGTGACGTGCTGGCGGAGTTCAAGGTGGACAGCGTCCGGCTGCCGCACGGTGCCCAGCTGGTACGCATCGACGCCGCCGGCACCGAGCGGCTGATCGCCGTGCTCGACGCCGACACGCTCTCCTGGCAGGAGGTCGGCGAACGGTGATGCGCGACGGCTACGTGGCGCGCTGGCGCGGCCGGGAGTTCCAGGCCAGTCCGGACGGCAGCGAGGTCCGGCTCTACCAGCCGGAGGCCACCGAGGGTTTCACCGAGGTGCGCCCCGGCCGGCACGTCCGGGTCGTCCCGGCAAACGAGATCGAGGAGCTGGCGTACGTCCGGACGACCTGCACCTGGAAGGGGCAGCCGTTCATCGTGCTGGCCGAGCACGACGGGTGGCTACGGGTCGAGTACACCGGCGGGCGCTGGCCCGTCGCGCAGGCGATGCGGCTGGAGGCCTTCGACTTCGGTGTCTACCAGGGCTGGGCACCCGTCCGCGAGGTCACCGACGTACGCGAGCAGCGGGTCTGAGGCCGTCCGCCCGGTCAGGACTTCGCCCACCGGAGGATCTCGCCGAGCACCAGGTCCGGTGTCTCCAGGTGCGGGAAGTGCCCGACCTCGTCGAGCAGCCGCCACTCGTACGGTCCGCTGACGTAGCGCCCGGAGCCCTGGGCGGTGCGTGGCAGCGCCGCCACGTCCCGCGCGCCGTGCAGTTGCAGGGTGGGGGCGGCCAGCGGGCGCTGCATCAGCTTCACGAACCGGTAGCCGTGCAGCCGCAGTACCGACCGGAACGCCCACCGGTAGCCCTCCAGGGCGCAGAAGGCGGCCTGCGGAATCCGCATCGCCTCCCGGTAGCGCTGGGCGTAGTCGGCGAAGTCCGAGCTGGTCACCCAGCGGCGGCCGGCCCAGCGGCGCATGATCTCCTCCACCGCCCGGCCGTCGTCGCGGGTGAGCAGATGTTCGTACCGGGGCAGCTGGAATCTCAGCGCCGGTGTCGACGCGGCGAACTGACCGCGTGGGTCGGCGAAGATGGCGGCCCGCAGCCGCAGCGGGTGCGGGGCACCGAGCACCACCAGCCGGCGTACCAGGTTGGGGTGGAACGACGCCGCAGTCCACGCGATCATGCCGCCGGCACCGGTACCGACAACTGTGGCCGACCGCTCGCCGAGCGCCCGGATCAGTCCGGCCACGTCGGCCGCGAGGGTGTAACCGTCGTACCCCCGGGGTGGTTTGTCGCTGGCGCCGTAGCCGCGCAGGTCCATCGCGACGGCGCGGAAGCCGGCGTCGGCGACCGCCGGCAGCATCCGGTGCCAGGCCCACCAGTGCTCGGGGAAGCCGTGCAGGAAGAGCACCATCGGCCCGGTACCCGCCTCCACCACGTGGAAGCGGCTGCCGTTGGCACCCACGAACCGGTGCGTCCACGGCCCCTCGGTGAGTACGCAGGACTCGTCGACGGCATCGCCACGCTGCTCGGTCATGTGCGACAGCCTAGGGCCTGGGTCGACGTCGCTTGTCGCGCCGAGGCGTGGTCGATGCGGCGGCGGGCGTCGCGGAGGGTGGCGCGGCCTCGTCAACCGACAGGTGTCATCTTGAGGATGCTGAGCGGGATGCCCGGGCCGCAGTCCACCTCGGCCGTTGCCGTGGCGGTGGTCACCCGTACCCAGGTGCCGGTGGCGAAGGTGCCCTTGTCGACGCCGTGCAGGGCGTACTCGCGGCCGTCGTCGGTGACGAGTGTGTAGCAGGGGCCGCTGCCGCCCTGGCTGAGCCGGCCGGCCAGGACATTCGTCTTGCGTAGTTCGGTGGGATGGCGCGGCGGTGCCGTCGGGGTGCCGATCAGCGGCGGGTCGGTGGGCGACAGCGTTCCACCGGTACGCCCGGAGGGTGGCTGACCTGTGGTGTCGTCGGCCCGGTCGTCGGGGCTGCCCGTCGACGGGCCGCCCGGCTGGCGCTGATCGGCGGTCACGGTGTCTCCGTCCGGCGCACCGCAACCGGCCAGGGCCAGCAGCGCGACGAGGCAGGCCGCCGGCACTCGGGTGCGGGTGGTGGTGGGCACAGGGGTACGACGGGCGCAACGTCGCATCGGTTCCCGGTGGCCCGGTGCCGGGAAGGGTGATGCCCCGGGCAGGTGGCCTGCCCGGGGCATCACGCCTGTTGCTCAGCGGATCAGGAGAAACGGACCTTTGTGTTGATGCCCTTCTGCTCCAGCACCTTGATCTTGGTACCGGTGGCCGGCAGCTTGACGCCGTGGTTCGGCAACTCCGGGAACCAGTACTGCTTGGTGTCGTCGAACAGCGGCTGCGCGGCCTGCCCACGGATGTACTGCGGCTGGCTGTTCAGGTGCAGCGTGAACGAGTCCGCCTTCTTCAGGCTGAACGGCGCGTCGTAGACCTGGATGCGGGCCCGCCAGGGCTGCCCGGTCAGGTTGTAGATCGGCCGCGGGTGGGCGTCGATGATCATGTTCCGGCCCTCGCCCGGGTGCGCGAACGTGTCGTTGTCCGCCCACCTGGTGTTCCAGTACGAGATCAGCAGCCCCTCCTGGTACGCGTAGTGGTCCACGTAGTCAGGCTTGGTGTTCTCGTACCCGAAGAAGTAGGGCCCGGTCTTGAGGTACTTGTCGTACGAGATGTACTGCCGGGTGCCCGCGATGTAGTAGTTCGCGAAGCTCCGGGTGTAGGTCTCCTCGACCACCTCGAACCCGCCGGCCAACGTCCAGCCGTCCGCGTCGGACTCCGCACCGTCGGTGAAGACGGTCTCGCCGTCGGCGGTCAGCGTCACCGCGTCACCGAAGAAGCCGCCCTCGGAGACACCACCGTCGGTCTGGTAGCGCAGCCGGAACGCGACGCTGTCACCGGCCACCTGGTCCAGCGGAATCTCGATGTCGACCCACTCGTCGTCGGAGGTGCCGTCCAGCGCGAACCGGCCGGGGGAGATCTCCTTGAGCGGCTCGCCGTCGGCGGTGCCCGGCTGCGACGTCCAGCTCTGCCCGCCGTCGACCGAGGTCTCGAAGAACAGGTAGTCGTAGTCCGCCTCGATGCTGTAGCGGCCCTTCATCGACAGGGTCGCCGAAGACTTCCCGGCCAGGTCGAACGTCCGGGTCATCGTGCTGTTGAGGTCGTCCGCGTTGCCGGAGAAGAACTGCTTGTCACCCTCGAACGGCGCGCCGTTGTCGAAGGTGTACTCCCGCTCGGGCAGCACCACCACGGCGGCCTGGGCCTGCTTGGTGTTGTACTCCTGCGGGCCGAGGGTCAGCGTCCGCTTCTGCCCGGCCACGATCACCTCGTAGTCGAGCCAACCGAGCTGGAGCTTGTTCCAGGCGCCGAGGTCACCGCCGCGTTCGCCGATGCCGCCGTCGTTCTTGGCGCCGAGGCGGCTCTGGGCCATCAGCGTCCAGTGCTCGTTGTTGTTGTCGCCGCCGCTGATGACGTTGTAGTCGTCCGGCAGGCCGAGGTCATGGGCGTACTCGTGGTAGAAGACGCTGCGACCGCCGTTCTCCGGCTGGATGGTGTAGTCACCGATCCAGATGCCGGTGCTGCCGATCTGGGTACCGCCCGCCGGGAAGTTCGACGGACCGGTGCGGCCCTGGTCGGAGGCGTACGCGTACCAGCGGTGGCTCCAGATGGCGTCCTCGCCCTGGATCGGGTCGCCGTCGGCCATGTCGCCACCGGCGTGCACGATCTGGAAGTGGTCGATGTAGCCGTCCGGCTCGTTGAAGTCGCCGTCACCGTCGTGGTCGTAGCGGTCCCACTGGTCCATCGCCCGGACGTCGGCCGCGATCTCCTCGTCGGTGCGACCGGCCGCCTGCTGGTCGGCGACCCATTTGTTGGCGGCGTCGCGTACCAGCGCCCAGACGTTGTTGCAGACGATCCCGTCGCACGGGTAGCCGCTGGAACGGCCGTAGCGGGCCTCGTTGTACTGGACCTTGACCCAGTCGGTGACCACACCGTCGACGCTGTACCGACCGGAGGACTGTGCCTCGTAGTACTGCTTCACCGACTCGTCGCCGGGGCCGGTACCGAAGTAGAGCTTCCGGTAGTGCTCGGCGTCGTAGTCCGCCTGCCAGACCGTCGAGTTGTCCACCGACCGGTCCGGCTCGGGAATCTCGTTGTGCAGTGGCCCGTCGAACTTCGTCGGGCCGGGGATCTTCGGATCGGTGTCCTGGTCGGGATAGTCGGGGTGCCGGTCGTTGCCGAACTCGGCGAGGATCACGAAGATCTGGTCGGTCTGTTCCCGGGACAGCTCGACGTACTGCTTCTCGGTGGGGCCCCGGCCGCCCTTGGTGGCCTTGGCGTTGCGACCGGCCGCACCGCCACGGGTGGCCCGCTCACCGACCTTGACCACCGTGCTGCCGTTGATCCGTTCTGCCTTGGCGCGGCCCGAGAGCACCTCACTGAGGCCCTCCTGGCGCAGGGCGCGGCGCTTGGCCTCCAGCGGGTTCGGTAGATCGTGCTCGGCGTGGGCGGGCTCCGCGATGGACGGGGCGGCCGCCGGCGTCTCCGGCTGTGGCGCGGCGGCGGCGGATGAGCCGACCGTCAGTCCTGTTGCCGTCAACGAGAGCCCGAGCAGACCCACTGCGACTTTCCGCACGTGGTACCTCCGGATTGAGGGAACCGGCCCGTCGGGGGTTGTGGGCCGGTGAAAAAGGCCCCCGTGAATGGGGCCAGTGGTGAACTTAGGCACCTGTGGGGCTGGTGGGAAGGGGTCAGGCCCAGATTTGTAGCAGATATTTTTTGGCAGGCGTTTTCACTGTCACATCTCGATCCGGTCGCGGCCTGCCGGAACATGACGAAGGGTGGCGGCCCGCTGCCGGACCGCCACCCTTCAGGTCGTACGCCTGTGCTCAGTCCTCGTCGGACTTGCCGCCGCTCATCCCGGACGAGATCAGGTCCATCACTGACGAGTCCTGCAACGTGGTCACGTCACCAAGCGAACGGTTCTCCGCCACGTCCCGCAGCAGCCGACGCATGATCTTGCCGGAACGGGTCTTCGGCAACTCCGGCACCAGCATGATCTGCCGGGGCTTCGCGATCGGTCCGAGCGTCTTCGCCACGTGGTTGCGCAGGTCGGCGATGAGCTGCTCGCCGGCCTCGCCGGAGATCTCGGTGCTCCCCCTCGGGATGGCGAACGCGACGATCGCCTGCCCGGTGGTCGGGTCGGTGGCACCGACCACCGCCGCCTCCGCCACCGACGGGTGCGAAACCAGCGCCGACTCCACCTCCGTGGTCGAGATGTTGTGCCCCGACACCAGCATCACGTCGTCGACCCGGCCGAGCAGCCAGATGTGCCCGTCGTCGTCCTTCTTCGCACCGTCACCGGCGAAGTAGATCCACGGGTCGTCGGCGTCGCCGGTGGCCCCCGCGCCGAACCGCGACCAGTACGTCTCGATGAACCGGTTGTCGTCGCCCCAGATGGTGCGCAGCATCGACGGCCACGGCTCGCGTAGCACCAGGTAACCGCCACCGCCGTTGGGCACCGACTGGCCCTGGTCGTCCACCACGTCGGCGACGACGCCCGGCAGCGGAGTCATCGCCGAACCGGGCTTGGCGGCGGTCACGCCCGGCAACGGCGAGATCATCATGCTGCCGGTCTCGGTCTGCCACCAGGTGTCCACGATGGGCAGCTCACCGTGCCCCACGTGCTGCCTGTACCACATCCAGGCCTCGGGGTTGATCGGCTCGCCGACACTGCCGAGCAGCCGCAGCGAGGAGAGGTCGTACTCGGCCGGGATCTCCTCACCCCACTTCATCATGGTGCGGATCAACGTCGGCGCGGTGTACAGGATGGTCACCCGGTACCTGTCGACGATCTCCCAGAAGCGGCCCTTGTGCGGGGTGTCCGGGGTGCCCTCGTACATCACCTGGGTCACACCGTTGGAGAGCGGACCGTAGACGATGTAGGAGTGGCCGGTCACCCAGCCGATGTCCGCCGTGCACCAGTAGATGTCGGACTCCGGCTTCAGGTCGAAGACCGCGTGCGAGGTGTACGCCGCCTGGGTCAGGTAACCGCCGGTGGTGTGCAGGATGCCCTTCGGGCGGGCGGTGGTGCCGCTGGTGTAGAGGATGAACAGCGGATGCTCGGCGTCGAACGACTGCGCGGTGTGCTCGGCCGACGCCTGCTCCACCACCTCGTGCCACCAGTGGTCCCGCTCGGACCAGCCCACCTCCTCACCGGTACGCCGAACCACCAGGACATGCTCGATCGACGGGCAGTTCGCCACCGCCTCGTCGACTGTCGGCTTGAGCGCGGACGGCTTGCCCCGCCGGTAGCCACCGTCGGCGGTGATCACCACCTTCGCCGAGGCGTCCTGGATCCGGTTGGTAAGCGACTCGGCGGAGAAGCCGCCGAAGACCACGCTGTGCGTGGCGCCGATCCGGGCGCAGGCCAGCATCGCGACCGCGGCCTCCGGGATCATCGGCAGGTAGATCGCCACCCGGTCACCAGCGGTCACCCCGAGGTCGGTGAGCGCGTTCGCCGCCTGGCAGGTCATCCGGTGCAGGTCGGCGTAGGTGATGGTGCGGCTGTCGCCGGGCTCGCCCTCCCAGTGGATGGCCACCTTGTCACCCCGGCCGGCCTCCACGTGCCGGTCGAGACAGTTGTACGCCACGTTCAACTGCCCGCCCACGAACCACTTAGCGAACGGCGGACGGGACCAGTCCAGCACCTGGTCCCACTGCTTGGTCCAGGCCAGCCGGGCGGCCTGGCGCGCCCAGAAGGCGAGCCGGTCGTCCGCCGCCTCGGCGTACGCCGCCTCGGTGACGTTGGCGTCGGCGGCGAGTTCGGCCGGCGGCGGGAACTGGCGCGTCTCGTTCAGCAGATTGGCCAATGCCTCGCTCATGCCCGCACTCCGCTTCGCTTCGTGCCGGCATGAGGGACCAGCGCGCTGCATTGATGATTCGCTCGCTGCCGCTCGCTCATGCGGTGACTCCTCGTCGCTCGGGTGACCTGGGTCTCTCCCGGGCAGGTTAGTCGCGGCGGCCGAGCGAGGCGACCGATCCCCCGCGCCCCCGTCGCCAAACGGCCCGTCCCACGCGCCAAGGTGCAGAGCAGTGGCGGGGATCGCGTTGCCGGCCACTCACGCTCGGGTACACCGGCATCGCCGCTACCGTGACTGGGTGACCGCCGATCCGCTCGCGCCGCTGCTCGACCTCGCCGACATCGCCACCGCCGTGGAGCGCGCCCGCGACCGGTTCGACGGTGCCCTCGGCCACCGGGCGTTGCGCCGCCATGGCGGCCAGGTCGCCGCCGAGGTGAGTCTGCGCTCCGCGGTGGCCAGCGCCGGGCTGGAGGGCCACGACCACGAACGGGAGACGGTACGCGCCGGCACCGTCACCGAACCTGTGCTCCAGGGCGCGCTGCGGGTGGCCGGAGCCCTGCCCGGGCTCAGCGAACTCTGGCCGAAGGCACCCCGGCAGGTCTTGGCGAAGCTGCACGTGCTCGCCGCCCGCGAGGTGGTCACCGAAGCCGAACTGGGTCGCCCGATCGACGACCCGGTGGTCGCCGCCCGGCTCGACGGACTGGCCGCGCTGGTGGCCGGTGGCACCCAGGTCACCCCGCTGGTGCTGGCCGCCGTCGTGCACGGTGAACTGCTCAACCTACGGCCGTTCGCCGGCCCGTCCGGCGTGGTGGCCCGGGGCGCGGCCCGGCTCGTCCTGCTCTCCAGCGGATTCGATCCACGCGGCCTGCTCGCCGTCGACGTCGGGCACCGCGAGCGTGAGCCGGAGTACGTGGGTGCGGCCGGCGCCTTCGCCACCGGCACCCCCGACGGGCTGCGCTCCTGGCTGCGCCACTACATGTCCTCCGTCGAGGTGGGTGCCGACCAGCTCACCGCGATCGGGGACGAGATCCTGGCCGCCTGACCGGCGCACGTACGCGCACCTGGTCGGCCTGGTGCACAGCTGGTCAGGCCGGCGAGGCGCTGGCCCGGGTGCGGCGGTGCCGGCCGTACCAGGCGATGCCGATCGCCACCCCGACACCCACGCCGAGGGCGGCCGCGGCGACTGGAACGGCGGGCCGCTCACGCAGTCGCCGGCCCAACGGGATCGGGTGCCGGAACTCAAGCACCGGCCAGGCGTTCTCCACCGCCAGCCGGCGTAGCTGCCGGTCCGGGTTGACGACTGTCGGACGACCCACGCACTCCAGCAACGGCCGATCGCTGTACGAGTCGGAATAGGCGTACGAGTCGGCCAGGTCGTAGTCGCGCTCGGCGGCGAGTTCGCTCACCGCCTCGACCTTGCTGGGACCTGCGGCGTAGAACTCGACCTCACCGCTGTACCGACCGTCGACCACACCCATCCGGGTGGCGATCACGTCGGTCACCCCGAGCAGCGCGCCGATGGGACGCACCATCTCCTCGCCGGACGCGGAGACCAGCACCACGTCCCGACCGGCAGCCTGGTGCTCCTCGATCAGCGCGGCGGCCTCCGCGTACACATAGGGGTTGATCAGCTCGTGCAGCGTCTCCGCGACGATCTGGCGGACCTGCTCCACCGGCCACCCCTTACAGAGGGTGGCAAGATAATCGCGAGTCCGGGCCATGGTCTGCTCGTCGGTGCCGCCCAGCCGGAACATCAGCTGTGCGTACGCCGACTTGACCACGTCACGTCGCGTGATCAGACCGTCCCGGTAGAACGGCCTGCCGAACGCCAGGGCGCTCGACTTGGCGATGACGGTCTTGTCCAGATCGAAGAAAGCGGCACTTCGGCCCACGGCGCGAAAGTCTAGCCCGATGGTCTATGGTCGGCGGGTGCCCGGGGGCTGAAGAGCACTCGGACCTGCGAGTCGGCCCTCCACCCGCCTGCGAACAGTGACCGCGGTCACACGCTGCGAACAGGATTTCGCAGGGAGTGGAGGTTACACCACTCGACGTACACAGGTCCCCTCAGGCAGACTTGTTCACAGCACGAGCATTCATCGCTCGTACAACTGGCAGACCCTCGGCGGTTGCACCCCCCGTGACCGCTGAGTGGGTTCGGCTCGACCCCCCCGGAGCCGAACCTTCAGACGACCCCCGTCTCCCCCCGACGGGGGTCGTCCCTTTGCGCCAGGGCCTTGGTTCGGTCAACGCGGGTGGTAGACCACCGCGCGACTCATACCCCAGACCGGACGGATCGACGCGGCGATGCGTCCGCGGTCATTGAGGTCTACCACTTCGCCCCCGGTGCTGACTCCGGCGAGGCTGAGGTCGTGCAGGACAAGGTCGCCGAGGTTGATCATCCGACCGTTGCGCCAGAGGAATCCGTGGTAGATGCCGGCCGCGTCCTGGGCGCGGCCGACCACGTCACCGCGGTCGTTCATGGCGGTGGCGTAGCTGCTGTCGCCACCGAGCGTGCCGAGGTCCACCGCACGGTAGTCGGTGCGGGCGGGTGACACGGCGGCGGTGGGTGCGGCCGTCAGGGCGGCCGTGAGGAGTGCCATGGCGAGGATGGACGGCATGGGACGGCTCCCTCCGGAGCGTGGCCGGCGAAAGGTGCGCCCAGCGTAGGCGCGTCCCGCCGCTCCGTCAGGATGCTGTCACCCAGCGGACAGCCTCACCGGGCGCTACGCACGGCAGTCGGTCGCACCAGGGTTACCTGATCACGGCGCGGGCGGGGGTACGGGTCGGTTCGAAGCAGACCAGGGCGCGGCCTCGACGGTCGGTCACCACCCAGGGGTGTCCGACGTACGTGTGCTGCCGGTACGACTCGCGCGGTTGCAGCACGGCGTACTGCCTCCGGTGCCCACGGTGGTCCAGCCAGTAGACGATCACCGATCGCTGGCGGAGGTTCACGAACTCGATGCTCGTCTCGCTGCCACCGCTGAGCGAGCGCAGGTCATGTTCCCGCCATGCCGGTAGCGGGGTCAGGTGCGCCGGTTCGGGTGGTCGGGTGGTCGGTGGCGGGCCTGCTGACCGGCTCGGCGACGGGGTCGGGCGGGCGCTCGGCTTGGGCGGCACGGTCGACGAGGGGGGTTGGGTGGCCGACGGGATCGGTGTCGCCCGGCGGCTCAGTTGTGGCCGGGAGGAGGAGACACCTCCGACCGACGACGAGGCGGCCGGGGTGGACGGCGACAGCGCGCCGGCGGAGGCGACACCGTCCAGGTTGGACCCGGGGCCGCCCGGTTGCGGCGGGATCCAGTCCGACGGCACGTCCGGCGCCGCGACGGTCGGGGGTTCGGTCGCCGGCCAGAGCGCGGTGAACATGAGGCCGAGCACAGCGGCGGCGAGGCCCGCGAGCATCAGCCGGTGCGACATCCGGCCGGGAGCGCGGTGGGCGGGCCCGAGGGCGACAACCGACTCGCGTACGGGCGGGGGTGGGGTGACCGGCCCGTCGTCGCCTGCGGCCGGTGCCGGTGGCAGCGCGCGCGGGACCGGACGCGCCGGCAGTTGCCTGGCGCGGGAGCGCGGGTCGAACAGCCAGGGGCCGACCCGCAGCCTCGGCTCGACACGGGGAGGTTCGTGTTCTGGCGATTGAGTCATGACCTCGATCCGGCGAGGAATGCCGTTCGGCCGACGGCACAGGACGTCGATTATGCGTGGTGCACCTCACGTCCCGCCATGGGTGTTGGGGGTCGAGATAGGTGCGATGTGCGGACCGTCCACATAACAGATCAACGACCGTTGTGGGCGTTGTCCACAGAACGCTTCGTTGTCCACAGGCCGGCCGCCTGGGGCGGCGTACGGGGTGGCAACGGCGGCAGGGTTCGACCCAGTGAACCCGCGCCGACCGCTTGGAGGCCGCGATGCCACCCCGTACCTCCCTCCCACCGGACCGGCGCCTGCCGCTGGTCGTCACCTCGGACGGTGATCTGCTCGACGACCTGCTCCGGCTCGCTGCCGCCGGAGGAGTCGAGGTGGAGGTCGCCGCCGATCCGGCGGCTGCCCGCACCCGCTGGCGATCTGCTCCGCTGGTTCTCGTCGGCAGTGACCAGGCGCAGTCCTGCCTGCGGGCGCGGCTGCCCCGGCGTTCCCGGCTGGTTCTGGTGGGGCGGTCCGGCGATGTCGAGTCAGGTTGGCAGGTGGCCGACCTGCTCGGTGCCGAACACGTGGCCGTGTTGCCGGCGGCCGAGCCGTGGCTGGTTGACCGGTTCGCCGACTGCGAGGTCGAGGGCGCGGCCACCGCCCAGGCCCGAATGGTGGCGCTTGTCGGCGGTCGGGGCGGCGCGGGTGCCAGCATCCTCGCCGGTGGCCTCGCCGTCACCGCTGCCCGAGCCCGGCTGCGGACCTTGCTGCTCGATGCCGACCCGCTGGGCGGTGGGCTGGATCTGGTGCTCGGTTGGGAGCAACTTGAAGGGCTGCGCTGGCCGGCGCTCACCGGAGCCGATGGGCGGGTCGACGCGCCAGCCCTGGTGCGAGCGTTGCCCAGCCGTGGTGATCTGGTGGTGCTCTCCTGGGACCGGGGTGACCTGGTCGCCGTGCCGGCCGAGGCGGTGGCCGCCACCTTGGACGCCGCCCGGCGGAGCCGGGACTTCGTGGTGGTCGACCTGCCCCGGCAGCTCGACGACGCCGCGGTGACCGCGCTTCAGGCTGTCGACCGGGCGTTCGTGGTGGTGCCGGCTGAACTGCGGGCGACCGCCGCCGCGGCCCGGGTGGTCGCAGCGGTGGCCCCGCACTGTCACGACCTGTCCGTCATCGTGCGAGGTCCCGCTCCCGGTCGACTGCGAGCCACCGAGGTCGCCAGGGCACTCGGCCTGCCGCTGGCCGGTTCCCTGCGGCCGGAGCCCGGGTTGTGCCGCGGACTGGAACGGGGTGAGGCCCCGGCGGCCGGTGGGCGCGGGCCGCTGGCCGAGCTCTGCCAGCGGATCGTCTCCGACCTCACCGGCCAGCCCGTGGCGGGTGCGGCATGACGGGGGAGAATCTCGCGGCCCGGGTCCGGCAGCGGATCGCCGCCACCACCGCGCCTGTCACCCCGGCCGCGATCGTCTCTGCGGTACGCGCCGAACCCGACGCCGCAGTACTCGGTGACAACGCCCTGCTGCGGATCGCCGACCGGGTACGCGACGACCTGGTGGGCGCCGGTCCGCTGGCTGTGCTGCTGGCCGACCCCGAGGTGACTGACGTGTTGGTGAACGGGGCGCGGGTGTGGGTCGACCGTGGGCAGGGGCTGCACCAGGTCCCGGTGCCGGTGGGCACTCCGGACGACGTGCGTCGTCTCGCGCAGCGGCTCGCGGCCGGTGCCGGCCGCCGGTTGGACGACGGCTCACCGTGCGCCGACGCGCGGCTGGCCGACGGTACGCGGCTGCACGCGGTGTTGCCGCCGGTGGCGACCGACGGGCCCTACCTGTCGCTGCGTACCTTCCGACAGCGGCCGTTCACCCTTGACGAACTGGTGGCCCAGGGTGCGGTGGCCCGGCCGGTGGCACCGATGCTCGCTGCCGTGGTGGCGGCCCGGCTCGCCTACCTGGTGATCGGTGGCACCGGCTCCGGCAAGACGACCCTGTTGAACACGCTGCTCGGGCTGGTACCGAGCACCGAGCGGATCGTGCTGGTCGAGGACGCCGCCGAGTTGCGGCCGGTGCATCCGCACGTGGTGGGCCTGCAGACCCGCACCGCCAATGTGGAGGGATCTGGTGCCGTCGGCCTGAGCGAGCTGGTCCGCCAGGCGCTGCGGATGCGACCCGACCGGCTTGTGGTCGGTGAGTGTCGGGGCGGGGAGGTGGTGGATCTGCTGGCCGCCCTCAACACCGGCCACGAGGGCGGCGCGGGGACCCTGCACGCCAACACTCCGTCGGACGTACCGGCCCGGCTGGAGGCGCTCGGCCTGCTCGGCGGGCTACCGCGTCCAGCGCTGCACGCACAGGTGGCGGCGGCGCTCCAGGTGGTGTTCCAGATTCGCCGCACGCCGCAGGGCCGGGTGCTGGAGTCCATCTGCCTGCTGCTGCCGGAAGGGTCCGATCGGCTGGTCACCGCCGTACCCGCGTGG
Organism: Verrucosispora sp. CNZ293; assembly: GCF_002754655.1. Classification (NCBI taxonomy): domain Bacteria; kingdom Bacillati; phylum Actinomycetota; class Actinomycetes; order Micromonosporales; family Micromonosporaceae; genus Micromonospora; species Verrucosispora sp. CNZ293. The sequence continues at coordinate 4,386,377 of NZ_PEFR01000001.1, read as the reverse complement.
ATTCGAGGTCGGGGGCTCGGCCTGGCCGCTCGGGCGCTCGGCACGTTGATCCGCAACCGCGACGTGCCGGTGCCGCCGATCCTGTGCGAGCCCTGGCCGGTGTCGGCGGTGTCGTCATGAGCGGGGCGTGGTGGTGGGCGGTGGCGGTGTCGCCGGTCCTGGCGGCAGTCCTGACGTATCGGATGCGTGGTCGGCTGTCGTCGAGGTGGTCGGTGGACGGTGGGAAGGCGGCCGACGAGCAGCTTGTCGCGTGGGTCGTTGCGCTCCGGGAGGCGGGTGGTCAGCGTGACGGCCAGGGGCCGGAGGGCCTGTGTCGGAGTGCTCCGGAGCCGACAGGTGTCGGGTGGCCTGCGGTGACGGCTGTGTCCGGGTTCGGCGATGCGCGGGTGGCGGTGCCGTTGCCGCGGCAGAGTGATCCGGCGGTGCGGGTCGCGCGGCGGGTCGGGCCGAGTGTCGTCGGCGAGCGAAGCGTCCCGGCAGGGAGCGACCCGCTGGCCCGGTCCGCCGGCTCAACCTGCACGGCGCGGCGTCCGGCCGGTGTTCGGCTGTCGGTGCGCGGTTCCGGGTCACCAACCTCGTCGGTCGCGGGCCATCCGTCCAGATCGCCGGCCTCCCCGATCGCCGGGCCGGTGTCGAGGCCACCGACAGCGCCGACCGCGTCCCGTCCGGCGGGGCCACGGGGAAGCCGACGGCCGGGTCGGCCCGGTGGCGTACCCGGTGGTGTCGTACCGGGACCAGCACCCGTCGTCGCGGAGCCGACGACACGGTTGATCCTGGTGTTGACCTGCCTGCTCGGTGCAGCGGTCGGTGGCCTGCTCGCCGGTCCCGTGGCGGCAGTGGCTCTGGGTGCTTACGGCACGCTCGGGGCGCGGGCGATGCGCCGCCGGGCAATTGTGGGCCGGGCCGCCCGGGACCGCCGGGAGCGGCTGGATCAGCTCTGCGCCCTGGCCGGGGACCTGCGGGTCGGTCTGCCGGTACCGGTGGCCGCACAGGTGCTGACCAGCCCGTTCCCGGGCTTCAGCGCGGCTGCGCGGCAACCGGACGAGGCCGTCGCCGACGACGGCCCGCCCGTCGGGTCCGAGCAGCGCCGGCCGGACCGGCCGGCATCCGGTTCGGCTGAGGATCGGCTCGGGCGACTGGCCGGGGCTGCGGTGCGGCTGGCCGAGCGTACCGGGGCGCCGCTTGCCGACCTGGTGGAGCGGATCGAAGCTGACGCCAGGTCGACGGACCGAGGGCTGGCCGCAGCCATGGCCCAGGCGTCCGGGGCCCGGGCCACCGCCTGGTTGCTGGCGGCCCTGCCGCTCGGCGGGATCGGTCTGGGTTACGGAATCGGGGTGGACCCACTTCAGGTTCTGCTGCACACCCCGGTTGGTGGCGGATGCGCCATCGCCGCCGTGGGCCTTCAGGCGGTCGGGTTGCTCTGGGCGGAGCGGCTCGCGGCCACCTCGGGTGGGGACAGCTGATGCCCGGGACATCCCTGGTCGCCGGTGGTCTGGCCGGGGTCACCCTGATCGCCGTGTTCGCGGTCGGCAGGTACCGGCCCCGACGCCGGTTTCGCCGGCTGTCCAGACCCGTCGGGGTCGGCCGGACCGGTAGGCGGTGCTGGCGTTCGGTGGCGCGACGGACAAGGTCACGTGGGATGCCACCGGCCGTACTGCGGGACGGGCGAGCTGACGAAGCCCCGGCACGGGTCTCAGCGGCCCCGCCACCGGGGTCCGTTCAGCGGAGGCCGGACCTGGTTCGGCTCGCCGCCGGGTTGTCCGGGCTGGCGGTGGCGGTGCTTGTCGGAGGATGGGCCGGCCCGGTGGCGGCGGTGCCCACTGCGGTGCTGCTGGACCGATTGCTCCGGCGGATCGAGCCGCCGGCCGTCCGTCGTCGTCGGCTGCGCGCCGCAGCCGACCTGCCACTCGCCGCTGACCTGCTGGCGGCGGCGTTGCGGGCCGGTGCACCCGTGGAACGCTCGGTGCTGGCGGTGGCCGACGCACTCGGCGGGCCGCTGGGCCGCCACCTCGCCCGGGTCGGCCGGACGCTGCAACTCGGCGGCGGCCCCCAGGAAGCGTGGGCGCATCTGGCGGCGGTACCGGGAGCCCATCGGGTGGCCACCGCCGCGATCCGCTCGGCGAGCAGCGGGGCCGCGCTGGCCGGCGCGCTCACCCGGCTCGCCGACGACCTGCGAGCGGACCGGGCGGTCGCGCTTGAGACGGCCGCCCGCCGGTCGGGCGTGCTGATCGTGCTGCCGCTGGGCCTGTGTTTCCTGCCCGCCTTCATTCTCGCCGGTCTGGTGCCGGTGATCGTCGCCGTCCTCGGCGACGTGCTGTGACCCATCGAGAAAGGACGAACACATGCGCAGAATCCTCGCCCGCCTCCGCGGTGACGCCGGGATGAACACAGCGGAGTACGCGGTCGGCACGCTCGCCGCGGTGGCCTTCGGCGGTGTCCTGCTCAAGGTGCTGACCTCCGACGGCGTGCAGTCCGCGTTGACCGCTGTCATCGACCGGGCACTGAAGTGACCGGGCGCCGGCGGGCCGGCCACGACCGGGGCTCGTTCACTGCCGAGATGGCGGCCGGCCTGCCGGCGCTGGTGCTGCTCCTGCTCACCGGGCTGACCACGATCAACGCGGTGAGCACCAAGGCTGCCTGCCTGGACGCCGCCCGGGAGGCGGCGCTCGCCGCGGCCCGGGGAGAGGCGGGTGTCACCGTCGGCGGCGGACGAGCCCCGGAGGGCGCGGAGGTGGACGTGGTCTTGGACGGTGCGCACGTCCGGGTGACGGTCCGCGCCTCCGTTCGTACCCTCGGCGCCGACCTGCCCGCGATCAGCGTCGTGGCCACGGCCGTCGCGGCGGTCGAACCGGGCTTGCCGGAGCCGCAGCCATGAGCGTCGTCGCGGCTGGCTCTGCCATCGCCGCCCGAGGGCGCGGCCTACACGCCCGACGAGCGGTCGGGGACGGTGAGCGGGGTGGGGCCACGATCTGCCTGCTCGGGGTGGGGCTGCTGTTCGTGGTGGCAGGTCTCTTCGGCGCCGGGGTGGGTGCGGCCCGGGTGGCGCGACAGCAGGCAGGGGTCGCCGCTGATCTCGGTGCCCTCGCGGGTGCCGCTCGGGCCCTTCAGGACGAGCCGGTCGCCTGCGCCCGGGCAGCGGAACTGGTCGCCGCGAACCAGGCCCGGCTGGTGTGGTGCCGCCTCGACGGGCTGGACGTGCTCGTCACCACGGAGGTGATCGTGGCTCCGCTACCGGGAATGACCCGGACGGCCAGGGCCACCAGCCGGGCCGGCCCGCTGCGTGGCTGACCGGGTACCAGCGGCGACGCGATGCCCCGGTAGCGCACCGATCCCGGGGTGGCGGGTAGGCCGGCCCGCTCGGCGTGGTGGTCGAGCGGGCCGGGCCCGGGCCGTGGTTGAACGCTGGAGCCGGGCCTGGCGTCAGCGGCCCTGGAGGGCGTCGAGGGCGACCGCCATGGCGATCACCAGGCGACGGTCGATCTGCGGGTGCTGGATCTCGACGACGTACCTGTCACGCAGACCCCACTTCTTGACCACGGTGAAGACGGGCTGGCCGTCCGCGACGAAGTCGAAGTGGTACGGCAACCAGGACAGCGAGTCGACGAACCGGCGGAGCAGCGCCACCGGCATGCTGCGCTCCTGACCTGTGACGTTCGGCAGGCCGGCCTGCTCGACGTGCCAGGTCGAGCGGAGCAGGGACTGCGCGAAGTCCTTCCGGAACAGGCCGATAGGGGTGCCGGCGTGGTCGGTGACGTCGTACGTGGCACCGAGATCGAGGCGCTGGCGCGCCTTGAAACCGAGCAGCGGCTGCTGCTTGGCCTCGTCGGCGTAGATCGTCACCTGCTCCTTGAAGGCGAGCCGCTTCTGCTGGGCGAACGCCAACAGGCCGCCCTCGGAACCGTCAGGCGCGACACTGTGCACCTCGTACTGGTTGACCATGAATCGCACCCGCTGGCGGATGTGGAACTGCCGCTGCGCCTGCAAGCTGTCGAGCTGCATGAGAACTCCTCAACTGTGGTGCGCCGGAGTGTCGCACAGCCGGACAACGGCTGCCTCCAGGGACCGCGGGTCAGCGGATGCCGTCGGCGGCCGACCGGTGCGTCATGGTGGTCAACAACTGCTGGATGGTGCGCAGGCGTTCGTTGATCTGATCCAGCCGTTCGGCCTGGGCCAGGGTGGCTAGCGCGGTGCCCAGCGCGATCTGCTGGTTGATGTCGAGCTTCTCCTGGTCAATGGTGTAGAGCAGGTCGACGGTCTCGGCGATGGTGTCGGCCACGGCCTCTCCTCCATGCTGGCAAAGGACAACGAACAGCAAGCACGACGCTCGATGGAAGCGCTCCCATCATCATTGCCCGCCGGCCCCGGTTTTCATACCCGGACGGTCACTCCGGCAGGTTGGCGAGCACCACGTCGAGCACCCGGATGGCGTCCGGCTTGGACAGCGGATTGTTGCCGTTGCCGCACTTGGGTGACTGGACACAGGATGGGCAGCCGGCCTCGCAGCCGCACTCCGCGATCGCGTCGCGGGTGGCCCGTAGCCAGGACGCCGCCATGCCGTACGCCCGCTCCGCGAAGCCCGCACCCCCCGGATGGCCGTCGTAGACGAATACGGTCGGGGCGTCGGTGTCGGGGTGCACCGCCGTGGAGAGCCCGCCGATGTCCCACCGGTCGCAGGTGGCGACCAGGGGCAGCAGCCCGATCGCGGCGTGTTCGGCCGCGTGCAGTGCCCCCGGTACGTCGGCCGGATCCACCCCGGCGGCGGTGAGCGACTCGGGGGAGAGGGTGAACCAGACGGCGGCGGTACGCAGCTCGCGCGCCGGCAGGTCCAGTGGGCGGGTGTCGATCACCTCGCCGGTGGCGATCCGTCGCCGCTGGTAGGAGACCACCTGGCTGGTCACGTCCACCTCACCGAGGAAGAGGCCGACCGGCCCGGCGTCGACGTAGGAGCGCACCGAGACCACCGACAGGGCGGTGACGTCGCGGGCGTGGGTGGACCAGTCCGGCTCCTCGGGGTGCACCAGCGCGCATCCGTCGTCGAGGTCCAGCGAGTCGACCACGTACGACACGCCCTGGTGCAGGTAGACCGCTCCGGTGTGCAGCAGGAAGTGTGAGGAGCCGCCGTCGACGGTGCCGAGCAGCCGGCCGGTCGCCGCCTCCACCACGCAGACCGGGGCGCCGCCCTCGCCGCGCAGATCCACAGCGGGCCGTTCCCGGTGCCGCCAGTACCAGCCGGTCGGTCGTTGCCGTAGCGCGCCCGCCTCGACAAGCGCCGCCACCGCCTCCTTGGCGCCGTCACCGAAGAGGTCCAGGTCGGCCGGGGTCAGCGGGGCCTCGGCCGCCGCGCAGGCCAACTGCGGGCCGAGCACGTACGGGTTGGCCGGGTCGAGCACTGTCGCTTCAACGGGGGTGCCGAAGACCGCCTCCGGATGGTGCACCAGGTAGGTGTCCAGCGGGTCGTCCCGGGCCACCAGCACCGCGAGGGCTTCCTGGCCGGAGCGTCCGGCCCGGCCCGCCTGCTGCCAGAGCGAGGCCCGGGTGCCCGGATAGCCGCAGATCACGACCGCGTCCAGCCCGATCAGGTCCACCCCCAGCTCCAGGGCATTTGTCGAGGCCAGCCCGAGCAGGTCGCCGTGCAGCAGCGCCCGCTCCAACTCGCGGCGTTCCTCGCGCAGGTAGCCGGCCCGGTACGCGGCAACCCGGTCACCGAGGCCGGGTACCGCCTCGTCGAGGCTGCGCCGGGCGCTTGTCGCCACCACCTCGGCGCCCCGCCGGGAGCGGACGAAGGCGAGCGTGCGTACTCCGGCGGCGACGGTGTCGGCGAGCAGGTCGGCGGTTTCCCGCAGCGCCGACCGGCGGACCTGGGTCAGATCGGACCCGGTGGCCGGCTCCGGACCGGCGGCGGACGGGTCCGGGGGAAGCAGCGGCGGTTCCCAGAGGGCGAAGGTGACGCCCGCGCGCGGCGAGGTGTCCTCGGTGATGGCCGCCACCGGCAGGCCGGTCAGCCGGCCGGCCGCCGCGGCCGGGTCGCCCGAGGTCGCCGACGCCAGCACGAACGTCGGTCCGCCGGCGCGCCCGTACCTGGCGCACTGCCGCCGCAGCCGGCGCAACACGTGGGCGACGTGCGAACCGAACACACCCCGGTAGACGTGGCACTCGTCGACCACCACGTACGCCAGCCGGCGCAGAAAGCCGGACCACTGGGCGTGCCCGGGCAGGATGCCGTGGTGCAGCATGTCGGGGTTTGTCAGCACGAACCGGGAATGCCGGCGGATCCACTCCCGCTCGGCGCGCGGGGTGTCACCGTCGTAGCAGGCCGGGCGCACGCCCTCGATCTCCAGTGCGGCGACGGCGCGTAACTGGTCGGCGGCGAGCGCCTTCGTCGGTGCCAGGTAGAGCACCGTGGCGCGCGGGTCGGCGAGCAGCGTGGCCAGCGCCGGCAGTTGGTACGCCATCGACTTGCCGGAAGCGGTGCCGGTGGCGACGACGACGTGCCGGCGGTCGTACGCCAGACCTGCCGCGTCGGCCTGGTGCTGCCACGGCGTTGTCACGCCGCGTCGGGCGTACGCCGCGCGCAGGCCCTCAGGTGTCCAGGACGGCCACGGTGCCGGTACCCCGACGCGGGGCGGCACCCGCTCGATGTGGGTGACCGGATCGGCGGGGTGTCGCTGGCGTAACCGGCGCAGCAACTCTCCGGGCGACGCGACCGGTGGGCCGGTCGGAACGGCATCGGTGGGGCGCTCGGGGCCGCTGCCGGTGGATACGGTGGCTGCCGAGGTCACGTCCTGCACTCTCGCACTGGTGTACGGAAATTGGAAATCGGCGTGCCGGGTACAGATGGACCTGGCCCGGTGAGTCGTCCGCCCGCCCCCGGGGTAGTGGTTAGATGCCAACAGAGTTCACGGCTGCCTGAGGAGGACGGATGGAGCTGTCGCTGGCGACCCGCACCGTGGGTGAGCACACGGTGCTCGAGGTCGGCGGTGAGGTGGACGTCTACACCGCCCCCCGGCTGCGCGAACGGCTCCTGGAACTGATCGACGCCGGGGCCCGGCACGTGGTGGTCGACCTGGGTCGGGTGGACTTCCTCGACTCCACCGGGCTGGGCGTGCTGGTCGGCGCGCTCAAGCGGCTGCGTACCGCGGACGGCACCTTCGCCCTGGTCTGCGACAAGGAGCCCCTGCTCAAGATCTTCCGGATCACCGCGTTGGACCAGGTCTTCCCGCTGTATCCGACGGTCGAAGCGGCGACCGGCGCCGGCCAGTGATGGCGACGGTCCGGCTCTCCTTCTCACCCGCGCCGGTGCACGTGCGTACCGCCCGGCTGGTCGGCGTCGCGGTGGCCCGGCGGGCGGGGGTCCGCGAGGACCTGCTCGACGAGGTGCGCCTGGCCATCGGCGAGGCGTGCACCCGGGCGGTGGCCCTGCACCGCCAGTACGGCGTCGTCGAGCCGGTGCTCGTGGAGATGTCCGACTCCGGGGCGTACTCGGTGCGGGTGGTGGACCGGGCGCCTATCGAGGCGAGCATCGGTCTGGCCGCGCTCGACGCCGATCAGTTGGCCAACGAGTCGCTGAACGAGGACGACCTGACCACAGGTGTCGGGTTCGCCCTGCTCGCCGGGTTCGTCGAGGATCTTCAGGTGCGGCCCGTCGACGAGGGCATCGGCACCGAGGTGCGAATGGTCTGGCCGCTCAACCGCTGAGCGCTGGGGCGACCCGCTGCCGCAGGATGGATCGGTTCCTATATCAGATTTCGGTTAATAACACAGCGACAGAGATCATCCAGACCCGCCGCCACCTCGGTGTGACCTCGAACACTGGAGAGGGCTAGAGTACGCGGGTTGTCAGCAAGTGATCCACCCGGCAGCCAGCACAGATGGGCGTGGAGTCGCTGGTTCGCCGGGTGGATCGGCGCGCGCTTGCGAATTCGCATCCAGGCGCCGGACGGTGCGTCTCCACCGGCCGGCGCGTTGTTCGGCACAGGAGGACACAGATGTCCGACACCTTGGCCGCCGAGGGCGGCGGGATCTCCCTCACCGGAGCCAATGTCACGTACGTCGTCATCGCCGCGGTGATCGCGCTGGTCGCGCTCGCCTTCGCCGCCGCGTTGACGAAGACGGTGCTGGCTGCCGGTAAGGGCACCACAAACATGCAGGAGATCTCCGGGGCCGTGCAGGAGGGCGCCTCGGCCTACCTGCTCCGGCAGTTCCGGACCCTGGCGATCTTCGTGGTGATCGCCGTGGTCCTGCTGTTCCTGCTGCCGGTGCACAACACCGAGGGCAGCGAAGTCGCGGTGAAGATCGGTCGCTCGCTCTTCTTCGTGGTCGGCGCCGTGTTCAGCGCCTTCATCGGTGGCGCGGGCATGTGGCTGGCGACCCGGGCCAACCTGCGGGTGGCGGCCGCCGCCCGGGAGCGTGAAGGTGGCCGCGAGTCGGCCATGAAGATCGCCTTCCGGACCGGTGGCGTGGTCGGCTTCCTCACCGTCGGCCTCGGCCTCTTCGGTGCCGCGCTTGTCGTACTGATCTTCCGGGGTGACGCGCCGACGGTGCTTGAGGGCTTCGGCTTCGGCGCCGCGCTGCTGGCCATGTTCATGCGGGTCGGTGGTGGCATCTTCACCAAGGCCGCCGACGTGGGCGCCGACCTGGTCGGCAAGGTGGAGCAGGGCATCCCGGAGGACGACCCGCGCAACGCCGCCACCATCGCCGACAATGTGGGCGACAACGTCGGCGACTGCGCCGGCATGGCTGCCGACCTCTTCGAGTCGTACGCGGTCACCCTGGTCGCCGCGCTGATCCTGGGTCGGGCCGCGTTCGGCACCGACGGGCTGGTGCTGCCGCTGATCATCTCCACGATCGGTGTGCTGGTCGCCATCATCGGCGTCTTCATCACCCGGCTGCGCGCCTCCGACCGCAATGCCCTGACCGCGATCAACCGCGCCTTCTACCTCTCCGCGCTGATCTCGGCGGTGCTGGTCGCGGTGGCAACGTTCGCCTACCTCCAGCCCACCTGGGCGGCGCAGCTCGGTGACGACTGGCGGGAGACGCTCAACGTCAACGGCGGAGATCCGCTCTTCGGTCCGCGCGGTGTGGTCATCGGCGCGGTCGTCATCGGCATCGTGCTGGCCGCCGCCATCCAGGCGCTCACCGGCTACTTCACCGAGACCAACAGGCGCCCGGTGCAGGACATCGGCAAGAGTTCGCAGACCGGCGCGGCAACCGTCATCCTCGCCGGCATCAGCGTCGGCCTGGAGTCGGCGGTCTACTCGGCGCTGCTCATCGCCGCCGGTGTCTTCGGCGCCTTCCTGCTGGGCGGCGGCTCCATCACGCTCTCGTTGTTCGCCGTGGCGCTGGCCGGTACCGGTTTGCTCACCACCGTCGGCGTGATCGTCGCGATGGACACCTTCGGCCCGATCTCCGACAACGCCCAGGGCGTGGCCGAGATGTCCGGCGACATCGACGAGCACGGCGCCCGTACGCTCACCGAGCTGGACGCCGTCGGCAACACCACAAAGGCGATCACCAAGGGCATCGCGATCGCCACCGCGGTGCTGGCCGCGACGGCGCTGTTCGGCTCCTACACCGACACGCTGCGCACCGCGTACGCCGACGCGGGTGTGGGCGACGTCAACGACATGATCCTCAACGCGTTGAACGTGTCGAACCCGCAGAACCTGGTCGGCCTGATCATCGGTGCGGCTGTGGTGTTCCTCTTCTCCGGTCTGGCCATCAACGCGGTCTCCCGTTCGGCGGGTGCCGTGGTGATGGAGGTCCGCCGGCAGTTCCGTGAGCTGCCCGGCATCATGGACCGCACCCAGCGTCCGGAGTACGGCAAGGTTGTCGACATCTGCACCCGGGACGCGCAGCGCGAGCTGATGACTCCCGGCCTGCTGGCCATCCTGGCGCCGATCGCTGTCGGCTTCGGCCTCGGGCCCGGCGCGCTGGCGTCGTACCTGGCCGGTGCGATCGGTGCCGGCACGCTGATGGCTGTCTTCCTGGCCAACTCCGGTGGTGCCTGGGACAACGCCAAGAAGATGGTCGAGGACGGCGCGTACGGCGGCAAGGGCTCCGAGGCGCACGCCGCGACGGTCATCGGCGACACCGTCGGTGACCCGTTCAAGGACACCGCCGGCCCGGCGATCAACCCGCTGCTCAAGGTGATGAACCTGGTCGCGCTGCTGATCGCGCCGGCCGTGGTGGCCTGGAGCGTGGGCGACGACCGCAACGTGGGCCTGCGGGTCACCATCGCCGCGGTGGCGACGGCGATCATCGTCGCGTCGGTGGTGTTCAGCAAGCGCAAGGGCATCGCCATGGATGACGACACCGACAGCGGTACCGGCACTGCGGACCCCCGTCCGGAGTCGATCAAGGCCTGACGGGTAGGACACACCGGTCCCCGGTTGGCAACGTCTGCCGGCCGGGGACCGGTCGCCGCTCCGGACCCGGTACCGATGACCGGTGCCGACCGGGAAGAGAAGCCGTACGCTGCAACGCATGCGTACGTGCCGGGCGGCAGCCGCCGGAAAGTTCACGGTGGTCCTGGCCACGCTGATGATGTTGGTCGCCTGCGGCTCCAGCGGCCCCAGTCCGCGGGCCTGGGCCGCCTCGGTCTGCTCGGCGCTCACCCCCTGGCGGGCCGAGATCAGCAAGTTGACCAACAGCACCGATCAGCAGATGACCGCGCAGACCACCCCGGCACAGGCCAAGGAGAACCTGGTCCGACTCTTCGGCGGCGCCGAGCAGGCCAGCGAGACCGCCCGGCGCAAGGTGGAGCAGGCCGGAGTCCCCGAGGTCGAGCACGGCGAGGAGGTCTCCGCCGGCTTCCGCGCCTCGCTCGCGTCGATGCGGGACGCCTACGGCCGGGCCCGGACCACCATCGACGGTCTGGGTACCGGCGAGGCCAGCACCTTCTACGACGGTGTCCAGGCCGCCGTGGAAACGCTCCAGCAGGAGTACGACGCGAGCGCGCTGGACACCAGCCGACTCGACTCCGAGGAGTTGAAGCGCGCCTTCGACGAGGTACCCGAATGCCGGTGAGCGGTTCCGGCGAGACACCGGCGGCGCAACAGCTGCCGGTGTCCTTCCCACCGCCCGTCGAGACGCCACAGGCGTCGCGCCGCCGTCGGCTGGCCGGCCGTCGGCCCACCTCCGTCGACCCGCCGATCGACGGCGACTCCCCGGCCGACCCGACGGCGTCACCGGCCGACGCGACCGCCACCGACCGGCAACTTGTCTTCTTCGGCGCGGAGACCGGTGAACCCTCGGTGGCCGACCTCGCCGGCCTGCTCGCCGGCCCGGGTGAGGTGCACCGGATGGGCGGCACAGCCCGGTTGTCGGTGGTGGTGGCCGCCGCGTGGCGGGTGCACGTGCTCATCGGTGAGCTGGCCCAGCGGGGTGTCCGGAGCAACTGGGCACCCACCGAGGACCAGCGCTACGCGGTACGCACCGCGTACACCCGGACGCTCGTGCCCCTCGCGGCGGCCTGGCTGCGCGGCCCGACGCAGCATCCGCCCCGGGGGTTCCAGCTCGACGGCCGGCGGCTGCGTCTCTGGCTCGCCGCGGCCGGAGTGGCCGATCCGCCCGACTTCCTGCTCCACCTCGGTGGCAGCGACCCGGCGCGGTGGGCCGTGGTCGGTGCCGCCCTGGCCGCGGCCGGGCTGACCGGCGACCTGATCGAGGCGGGACCGGGTGGTCCCGCGTACCGGATCATGGGCAGCCGCGGCACCCGGCGACTGGCCGAGCTGGTCGGTGAGCGCCCGCCCGCGAGCCCGCCCACGGCCTGGCCGAGCCGGGTCTGACGGTCGGCGCGGCTGTCCGATGGGAGACAGCCGGGTGTCCGGGAACACAGGGAGAATCGGCCGGGTTTGACCTTCACCGAGGGGCTGCCATGGTCACAGTGGCCCGCTCGGCACCCTACCCAGGGTGTACGGTGACGCCGTCCGGCGTGACCACAGATCGTCCGGGGCGGATTGCCGCCCGCGAAACCGGAAACACGGGCGGCGCGTTACGTTGGACATCCGGACCGCCGGGAACCGGTGGGACGAGTGCGCCCTAAGCCGGCCAGGCGCGGCCATTGAGTGGGAATGAGGTCGAAACAGACGTGCCGAGCAACGCTGGAACCACCCGTCTGGTCATCGTCGAGTCTCCGGCGAAGGCCAAGACGATCTCGGGCTACCTGGGCCCGGGGTACGTCGTGGAGGCCAGCTTCGGGCACGTCCGTGACCTGCCCCGCAACGCCGCCGACGTGCCGGCGAAGTACAAGGGCGAGGCGTGGGCGCGGCTCGGCGTCGACGTCGACAACGGCTTCAACGCCCTCTACGTCGTCTCCGCCGACCGCAGGCAGCAGATCAGCAAGCTGACCAAGCTGGCCAAGGAGGTCGACGAGATCTTCCTGGCCACGGACGAGGACCGCGAGGGCGAGGCGATTGCCTGGCACCTGGTGGAGACACTCAAGCCCAAGGTGCCGGTCCGGCGGATGGTCTTCCACGAGATCACCAAGCCGGCGATCCAGGCGGCGGTGGCCAACCCCCGCGAGATCGACAGGGATCTCGTGGACGCCCAGGAAGCCCGACGCATCCTCGACCGGCTCTACGGCTACGAGGTCTCCCCGGTGCTGTGGAAGAAGGTCATGCCGAAGCTCTCGGCGGGCCGGGTGCAGTCCGTGGCCACCCGCATCGTGGTCGAGCGGGAGCGGCAGCGGATGGCCTTCCGCACCGCCGAGTACTGGGACATCCTGGCCACCCTCGCGGTGACCAACCCCGGTGAGGGGCCGCGCAGCTTCAACGCCACACTTGTCGCGTTGAACGGCGACCGGATCGCCACCGGCAAGGATTTCGAGCCCACCACCGGCCGGGTCCGGCCCGGTGCCGGCGTGGTCCACCTCGACGAGGGCGGGGCCCGAGGGCTCGCCGCCCGCCTTGAGGGCCGGCCGTTCACCGTCACCCGGGTCGAGGAGAAGCCGTACCGGCGTCGCCCGTACGCGCCGTTCATCACCTCCACCCTCCAGCAGGAGGCGGCCCGGAAGCTGCGGTTGTCGTCGCAGCAGACGATGCGCACCGCGCAGCGGCTCTACGAGAACGGCTACATCACCTACATGCGTACCGACTCGGTGAACCTGTCGGACACCGCCATCGCCGCGGCCCGCCGGCAGATCGTCGAGCTGTACGGCGAGCGCAGCGTGCCGCCGGAGCCGCGCCGCTACACCGGCAAGGTGAAGAACGCGCAGGAGGCGCACGAGGCGATCCGCCCGGCGGGGGACAACTTCCGCACCCCGGGCGACGTGGCCAAGGAGTTGTCGGCCGAGGAGTTCAAGCTCTACGAGCTGATCTGGCGGCGCACCATCGCCTCGCAGATGACCGACGCGGTCGGCTCCAGCGTCTCGGTGCGGATCCGGGCGACCACCTCCGGCGGCGAGGAGGCCGACTTCGGCGCCACCGGCAAGACCATCACCGACCCGGGCTTCCTGCGTGCGTACGTCGAGTCCAGCGACGACGAGAACGCCGAGGCCGAGGACGCCGAGCGCCGCCTGCCGAACCTGGTCAAGGACCAGCCGCTGACCGCCGACCAGCTGGCCGCGCAGGGTCACCACACCCAGCCGCCGGCCCGCTACACCGAGGCGTCGCTGGTCAAGGCCCTGGAGGAGCTGGGCATCGGCCGCCCGTCGACCTACGCGTCGATCATGCAGACGATCCAGGACCGGGGGTACGTCGTCAAGCGCGGCCAGGCGATGATCCCGTCGTTCCTGGCGTTCGCGGTGATCGGGCTGATGGAACGGCACTACCCGCGCCTGATCGACTACGACTTCACCGCCAGCATGGAGAACGAGCTGGACGAGATCGCCGGTGGCGACCACGCGGCCGTCGACTTCCTCACCGCGTTCTACTTCGGCACCACGAACGGTGCCGGAGACCAGGACATCGCCCGCTCCGGCGGGTTGAAGAAGCTGGTCACCGAGAACCTCAGCGACATCGACGCGCGCAGTGTCAACTCGATCCCGCTCTTCACCGACGACGAGGGGCGTGAGGTGGTGGTGCGGGTCGGCCGGTACGGGCCGTACCTGCAGCGCCAGGTGCCCGGCGAGGAGCAGGCACCCGCCGCGGAGGGCGAGGAGGGCACCACCCCGGGCGACCGGGCGCCGATCCCGGAGGGGCTGGCGCCGGACGAGCTGACCCCGGAGAAGGTGCACGAGCTGTTCCTCGGCGGCGGCGGCGAACGCAAGCTCGGCGACGACCCGGCGACCGGGGAGCCGATCCTGCTCAAGTCCGGCCGGTTCGGCCCGTACGTGGCAAGTGGCGAGCGCAAGTCGTCGCTGCTGCGCTCGCAGTCGCCGGATTCGCTCACCCTCGACCAGGCGCTCAAGCTGCTCAGCCTGCCCCGGCTGATCGGGGTCGGCCCGGACGGCGCGGAGGTGTTCGCCAACAACGGCCGCTACGGCCCGTACGTCAAGCGTGGTGACGAGTTCCGCTCGCTGGACTCGGAAGACAAGATGTTCACCGTCACGCTTGACGAGGCCCTGGCGTTGCTTGCCGCACCGAAGGCCCGCCAGCGGCGAGCCGCCGCGCCGCCGCTGCGGGAGATGGGCGCCGACCCGCTGACCGAGAAGCCGCTTGTCATCAAGGACGGCCGGTTCGGCCCGTACGTCACCGACGGGGAGACGAACGCCTCGCTGCGGCGCGGCCAGACGCCCGAGGAGTTGAGCCTCGAGGAGGCGTCCGAGATGCTCGCCGAGAAGCGGGCGAAGGGCCCGGCCCCGAAGAAGAAGGCCGCCGCCAAGAAGGCCCCGGCCAAAAAGGCCACCGCCAAGAAGGCCACCGCCACCAAGTCCACCAAGGCCACCGCCAAGAAGACCCCCGCCGCCAAATCCACCCCGGCCAAAGCCCGCACCACCGACTGACCGCGCCGAATCTTGGTCCGAAAACGCCCCCTGCGGGGCGCTCGCGGACCAAGATCTGCGTCGTCAGGGGTGCCAACCCGCCGCTGTCAGGGCGGTGCGAAGTTGGGTGATGACCTGGGTGGGTGCGTGGCGGATGGCCCAGGCCGGGAAGCGGAGCACCCGGTCGCCGCGCTGCCACAGGTCGTTCTGCCGGCGCATGTCCGCCCATGCCGTGGCCGGATGGAGGTGCTGGCCGCCGTCGATCTCCACGAGCACTCCCCACTCCTCGAACAGCGCGTCCAGGTAGCGGCGCCGGCCGGCGGCATCCCGCCGGACGGCCTGCCGGCTCGGCTCGGGCAACCCGGCGCGCCGGACGAGGGCGAGGAACTCCAACTCCGGCAGGGAGTGAGCGCCACCGGCCGCGTCGACGGCCGTCTGCCGGATCAGGCTGCGCCGCCGGGCGCGGGGCAGGCGATCGAGTACGCGCTGGACATCGTCGCCGCCGACGAGGCGCTGCTGGAATCCGGCCGCGATGATGGCACACGCCTCATGGTCATCGGCCGCCCATTGCGCTGCGTCCACGATCGACCGAGCCGGCATCGTCCGACGCGGTTGCCCGACGTGGAGAACGTCCTCATCGGCCAGAATGGTGGTGCGGTGCACCTGGACACCGGGCGGCATCGCACGCGGCGGTGTCCGGCCGGTATGAGCAGGTGCACGAATCCGTCGTCATGTCTGCGCAGGCCCCACGCCCGAGCGGCGCTCAACCCACCGAGCATCGCCGCCGGGCCGGCGGACAGAACGGCGATCCACGGCAGTTGCCCAGGTGTCAAAGGACCGTTGTGCGTCACGTAAACGGCTCGATGCACCTGCCGCCAACGACCGGACGTGACCCGGTGCCGGATGGCCTTCGGCGACAGGTGCTGACGGGCCTGATCGAGGCTGAGCACCTGCTCCTGGTGGAACAGCAACCAGGTCAGCTCATCCGCGTCGTCCCTTGGTGGGACCGACCCCCATCCTCGCCGGGATGTCGAACCCGGATTACGCTCCCGAGCGTTTCGCCAGCCAGCCCCCGGATCCCGTCCACGCCGGCGTTGGTGTGCCCGCTGGACCGCTCGCTCGCTTCGTCGCTGCCCCGGTCCCACCCCGCGCCCCGCTGATCCGCCCTGAACGGATGGCCCCTCCACTGGTCCCGCACCCCGACTCCCCATGCCACCACCCTGCCGAGCACCGTCTCCCAGCGCTGCCCCTGTGGATAGCCGGCGGATCTTGGTGCGACAGCGCCCCCGGAGGGGCGGATTCGGACCAAGATTCGCGGTGGGTTCAGCCGAGGAGGGTGGTCAGGTAAGGGGTGGTGAAGGTGTGGTGGGGGTCTAGGTGGGCGCGTACGGATTGGAAGTCGGGCCAGCGGGGGTAGGCGGCGACGAGTGAGGCGGCGTCGCGCCAGTGCAGCTTGCCCCAGTGTGGCCGGCCGCCCAGCCCGGTCGCCACCTCCTCGAAGGCCCGGAAGTACGGCTCGTACGGCATGCCGACGTACTGGTGCAGGGCGAGGTACGCCGAATCGCGGCCGTAGGAGTGGGACAGCCAGATCGGGTCAGCGGCGGCGAACCGCACCTCGACCGGGAAGAGCACCTTGAACGGCAACCGGTCGATGATGCGGCGCACCGCCTCCAGCGCCTCGGGCAGGGCCTCGCGCGGCAGCGCGTACTCCATCTCCAGGAAGCGGATCCGGCGTGGGCTGCAGAACACGGCGTCGGAGCGTCCTGTGTAGCGGCGTTCGCTGAGCGCCCGCGCGGAGATCGCGCTGATCCCCGGTGCCAGGCCCGGTACGGCGCGGCCCAGCCGGCAGGCTCCGGCGAAGACGGTGTTGGCCAGGAAGTCGTCGTCCAGCCAACCCCGCCAGCGGGACAGCGGGCGGTCGTCGACAGGCACCCGGTCGTTCGTCTTGAGCTGCACCCGAGTGGTGTACGGGAACCAGAAGAACTCCAGGTGGTCGTGCGCGTCGACCAGGTCGGGCAGCTCCGCCAGCACGGCGTCAAGTGCCGCCGGACGTTCGTGTGCCAGCAGGACGAAGGCGTCCACGCAGCGCAACGTCACCTCGACCAGTACGCCGAGCGCGCCGAGCGAGACGCGGGCGGCGTCGAACACCTCCGGATGCTCCTCGGCGGAGCAGCGCAGCACCTCTCCGGTCCCGGTCACCAGGGTCAGTGCCTCGACGAAGGTGGCCAGGCCGCCGTGGGCCGCACCGGTGCCGTGGGTGCCTGTGGAGATGGCCCCGGCCACGGTCTGCGCGTCGATGTCACCGAGGTTGGGCAGGGCCAGCCGGTGGCCGGCGAGTAGGGCGTTCACCTCCCGCAGCGTCATTCCGGCCGGTACGGTGACGAGGCGTCGATCGACGTCCACGCGTACGTCGATGGCGAGTCGGGTCAGGTCCATCCGCTGCCCGTCGCTGACCGCGACGGGGGTGAAGGAGTGGCCGCTGCCGACCGGGCGGATCCGCTCACCGGCTACGGCGGCACGACGGACCTGTTCGGCGGCCTCGTCAACCGAGGACGGCCGTAGTACGGCGGTCGCCACGCCGCGTTGGTTGCCTGCCCAGTTCGACCAGGCGGCGGTCTCGGTGGCGGTGCTCTCGGCCATGCCCGCTCCTAAAGATGAATATGAACCGAATTCATATCAGGAACGTTGTCCCTGGTAAACACCGCAATCGAGGTCCGCTCGTTGTACCGGTAGTCACGGACTCGTGACGTGCAGATATGTTCATCCGTCGAGAGGGGGTGGCGAGTGTCCACTTCAGCCGCCACGACCGGGCCACTGCGTCGAGTACCAGTGCAGGGTCGTAGTGTCGCGCGGGTCCAGCGGATGCTGGACGCCTGCGCCGAACTCGTCGACGAGGTGGGGTACGAGGGGCTGACCACCACCCTGCTCGCCGAGCGGGCCGAGGTGGCGATCGGGTCGGTCTACCAGTTCTTTCCGGACAAGCGGGCGATCGTGCAGGCGTTGACGCTGCGCACGATGGAGTCCTACCTCCAGCGGCTCGATGAACGCTTCGCCTCGGACGACCTGACCCACTGGTGGGACGGGGTCGATGCGGGGATCGATGAATACATCACGATGCACCGCACCGTTCCCGGGTTCCGTACCCTGCACTTCGGCGACGTGGTCGACCTGCATCTGCTCGATGAGCAGCGGGACAACAACGGGGTGATCGCTGATCAACTGGGCCGGGTGCTCACCGAGCGGTTCGGGCTGGCCGACGTGCCGGACCTGCGTTTCCATCTGGAGATCGCGGTGGAGGCGGCCGACTCCCTGATCAAGCTGGCGTTCCGGCGCAAGCCGGACGGGGACGACCGGGTGCTGACCGAGGCGAAGGCGCTGATCCGGGAGTACCTGCACCGGCAGGTCAACGCGCGGGGTGATGCCGGCCGCCGGCCGGTGGTGCAGCCCGCGAAGCCGGCCGACGACCAGATCGTCGCCGACGCCGAACCCGCGCAGCCGGCCGCCCAGCCCGCCTGAGACCGATCCGCTCAGGCCGGACAGCCGCTCCGCCGCTCTGCCGGCCGGGCAGCCAACCGGGTCAGGCGGTCAGAGGAAGGCTCGACCCTCGCCCCGGTAGGTCGGCACGGTGGCCACCACCTGGTCACCGTCCACCAGGTGCAGCTCGTTCACCCGCTCACACAGCTCGCCCGACTTCGCGTGCCGGAACCAGACCCGGTCGCCGATGCGCAGGTGGGCGGCGGGTGGGCCGGTAAGTGGGGTCTGCACCTCGCCGGCACCTTCGGCGCCGAGCAGGCTGAGCCCGTCGGGCAGCCAGGGTCGGGGCAGCCGACTGCGGTCGGCCGAGCCGGAGGCGATCCAGCCACCACCCAGCACGGTGGCCAGGTCCGGCGTCGGGCGTCGGACCACCCCGCAGGCGAAGAAGGCCGCCGGAGTGGGGCGCCAGGCGCGATACGCGTCGAACAGCGTCGGCCCGTACAGGCCCGATCCCGCGGTGATCTCGGTCACTGCGGGATCGGCGCCGGTCGCGGCAACGCTGCCGGTGCCGCCGCCGTTTACGAATTCCAGGTCGGCGTGCTCGCGTACGGCGGCCACCGCCGCGCTCCGGCGGACCAGCAACTCGCGGTACGACCCGCGCTGAGCCAGCCGGATCGCGTTGCCGAGCGCCGCCCGCCCGGGCGGTGCGTCGCCCAGGCCGGCGATCTGCGCCTCGTACGACATCAGCCCGACCAGCCGGAAGCCCGGCCGGCGGGCGACCGTGGCGGCCAGCCGGCCGGCCGCCCGCGCGCTGTGCACCGGTGAGCGGCGGACGCCGACATGCACCCGCCCGCCCAACAGTCGCCATGAGGCGTCCAGGTCAAGGCAGATCCGTAGCTCGGACCGGCGTGCGGGAGGCGACACCGTGTCGCAGAAGTCCAGTTGATCCGGATCGTCGACCATCAGGGTGATCGCGGCGGCGAGCCCCGGATCGCCGCCCAGTTCGGCGAGCGCGCCCCGGTCGACGGTGGGGTACGCCACCAGTACGTCGGCGCTGATCCCGCTACGGACCAGCCAGACGGCCTCGGGCAGGGTGAACGCCATCACCGCGTGCCAGCCCGGTCGGGCCAGCGCACGGGCGACAAGTTCGCGGCTGCGTACCGACTTGCTGGCGACCCGCAGCGGCTTTCCGCCGGCCCGGTCGACGAGCGCGGCGGCGTTGGCGTCGAAGGCGCCGAGGTCGACCACCGCGTACGGCGGATCGAGGTGCGCGGTCGCCCGGTCCAGCCGGTGGCGCAGATTCTCGCTGTCGGTGGCCACGTGTGCACGCTAACTGTGAAACGGTTAATGCGAAATACCCTCGCGTCTGCGTTGCCTGGGTCGGGCTGGCCACGGCGGCCTAGGCTCGGCGAGCAGGCGGTGCAGGACGGGAAGACGTCCATACCGGGTCTAGAGTGTTCCACCGGGGGTGCCCAGCGATGGGCCGGCACGTGGAGGTACGGCCATCGAAAGCGAGTTCAACGGCGAGTCGTCCGGCGTGTCGCCGTCCAAGGACCAGCCCGCCGGCACAGCCGACCAGCCCGCCCGCCCAACTGGACGCGACACGACCGGCCGGTCCGGTGGTGCCCCGAACCAGCCCGGCAAGGCGGGGCCACCGAGCCCGCCGGGTGGACCCGGCGGCCAACCCGACCTGACCGGGTACGGTGCGATCCGCTCGGTGCTGCGCATCCGGCCGTTCCGCCGGCTGTGGATCGTGCTCGGCGCGGCCTCCTTCGGTGACTGGCTCGGCCTGCTCGCCACGAGCGTCTTCGCCGCCGCCCAGGTGGAGGGCAGCACCGCCAAGGGCGCGGCTTTCGGCGGCGTGATCGCCATTCGGCTGTTACCCGCCCTGCTGCTCGGCCCGGTCGCCGGAGTGCTCGCCGACCGGTTCGACAGGCGCTGGACGATGGTCATCTGCGACCTGCTGCGGTTCGTGCTCTTCGCCTCCATCCCGCTCTACGCGTTGACCGGGGCCAGTGGCGCCCGGGTGGTCAGCTGGGCGGCGATCGCCACCTTCCTGATCGAGACGGTCACCCTGCTCTGGATCCCGGCCAAGGAAGCCGCGGTACCGAACCTGATCCCACGGGCCCGGCTGGAGTCGGCGAACCAGCTCACCCTGATCACCACGTACGGCCTGACCCCGGTCGCCGCCGCGATCCTGCTGGCCTCGGGCGACGGCATCGTCCGGGGTGCCACCGGTGGCGAGATGCCGGACTGGGCCCAGCCGGCCCAACTCGCGCTCTGGTTCAACGCCTTCTCCCGGCTCGCCACCGCCGTCGTGGTGGCCTTCGGTATCAAGGAGATCAGCCAGGGTCAGACCGACGAGCAGGAGCGCACCGAGCAGAGCATGATGCGCCAGTTCACCGAGGGCTGGAAGTACATCGGTCAGACTCCGCTGGTGCGGGGGCTGGTCCTCGGCATCCTCGGCGCCTTCGCCGGCGGCGGCATCGTGATCGGCACGGCCCGGTTCTTCGCCGACTCGCTCGGTGCCGGTGACGCCGCCTTCTACCTGCTGTTCGGCGCGATCTTCATCGGTCTGGCGATCGGCATCGGGCTCGGACCGATGATCGTGCGGGAGATGTCCCGACGCCGCTGGTTCGGCATGAGCATCGTGCTGGCCAGCGCCTCGGTGATGACGCTCGCCTTCGCCATCCACCTGTCCATGGCGCTTGTCGGCGCGGTCCTCGTCGGGGCCGGTGCCGGAATGGCCTTCCTCTCCGGCACCACCCTGCTCGGCGGCGAGGTCGCCGACGAGGTACGCGGCCGGGTCTTCGCCGTGGTGCAGATCGGCACCCGGCTCGTGCTGATCCTGGCCATCGCGCTCGGCAGCCTGCTGGCCGGCGTCGGTGGCTCCCGCACGCTCGCCATCGCCGACCTCGGCATCTCCGTCTCCTCCACCCGCCTGCTGCTGCTCGCCGCCGGCGCGGCCGGAATCTTCGCCGGGATCAGCGCCTTCGGGCAGATGGACGACAAAAAGGGCGTGCCGGTCCTGGCCGACCTGTGGGGGTCGATCCGGGGCCGTCCGCTGATGCCTGCCGAGCCGTTCGTCTCGGCGGGACTCTTCGTCGTCTTCGAGGGCGGCGAGGGTGCCGGCAAGTCGACCCAGCTCGGCGAGTTGGCCGAGCTGCTCCATGGCCAGGGCCGGGACGTGGTGGTGACCCGGGAACCGGGTGCCACAGGCGTCGGCGCCCGGATCAGATCGCTGGTGCTCGACACCGCGCCGGAGGAGGCCCCGTCCCCGCGCGCCGAGGCGCTGCTCTACGCCGCCGACCGGGCACATCACGTGGCCACGGTGGTCCGGCCCGCCCTGACCCGGGGGGCCGTGGTGATCAGCGACAGGTACGTCGACTCGTCCCTGGCCTACCAGGGCGCCGGCCGGACGCTTCCGGTCGACGAGGTGTCCTGGCTCTCCTCCTGGGCCACCGGTGGGCTCAAGCCCGATCTGGTGGTGCTGCTCGACGTCGATCCGCGTACCGGCCTGTCCCGGGTCGCCGCGCGCGCGGAGAGCGCCGACCGGCTGGAGGCCGAGTCGCTCGCCTTTCACGACCGGGTCCGCTACGCCTTCCTCGATCTCGCTGCCGCCGACCCGAAGCGTTACCTGGTGCTTGACGCCGCCCGCCCGGCCGAGGAGATCGCCGCGCGGGTCGCCCGCCGGGTGGAGGAACTGCTCGGCAGCCCCGACGGGGTCGAGCACCCGGGACCGGCGCACGGCCCGGACACCTCGGTGCAGCCCGAGTTATCCCCGTCGGAGCTGGTGACGACGGAGCGGAGCTGATGCCGGACACCTTCGCCGACCTGGTCGGGCAGGACGAGGCGGTGGAAACGCTGCGCCGGGCCGCCGCCGCTGCCGCCGCAGTGTTGCGCGCCACCGGCGAGCCCGAGGTGGCCGGCGGCGCCGACCCGGGCGGGGGAATGACCCACGCCTGGATCTTCACCGGCCCGCCCGGCTCGGGTCGGTCGGTCGCGGCGCGGGCCTTCGCCGCCGCGCTCCAGTGCGTCCACGGCACCGGCTGCGGCGAGTGCCCCGGCTGCCACACCACCCTCGCCGGCACCCATGCCGATGTCCGCCTGGTGGTGCCCGAGGGACTCTCCATCGGGGTGAACGAGATGCGGGCGCTGGTGCTCCGTGCGGCCAGTACGCCGACCGGTGGGCGCTGGCAGGTCGTCATCATCGAAGACGCCGACCGGCTGACCGAGGCGGCCGGAAACGCGCTGCTCAAGGCGGTGGAGGAGCCTCCGCCGCGTACCGTCTTCCTGCTCTGCGCGCCGTCCACCCACCCGGACGACATCTCGGTGACCATCCGGTCGCGGTGCCGGGTGGTGCCGCTGCGCCAGCCGGCGGCCGAGGCGGTGGCCGACGTGCTCGTTCGTCGCGACGGGATCTCCCCGGAGGTGGCCCGCTGGACGGCCGCCGCCACGCAGGGCCATGTGGGGCGGGCCCGGCGGTTGGCCCGTGATCCGCAGGCTCGGGCCCGGCGGGAGGCGGTGCTCGCGGTGCCGCGTCGGCTCACCGGGGTGGGTGCCGCCTTCGACGCGGCGTCCGCGCTGATCGAGGCCGCCGAGGCGGAGGCCGAGGCATCGGTCGCGGAGGTCGACGCCGCGGAGCGCGCCGCGCTGGAGACGGCGCTCGGTGCCGGCGGCACCGGCCGGGGCGCGGCCAGCGCCGCCCGGGGCACCGCCGGGCAACTCAAGGAACTGGAACGACGTCAGAAGTCGCGGGCGACCCGGGCCCAGCGGGACGCGCTGGACCGGGCTCTGGTGGATCTCGCCGCCTTCTACCGCGACGCGCTGACCATGGCACTCGGTGCACAGGTGTCGCCGGTGCACCTCGACACCGCCGAGCTGGCCGAGGCGGGCGCTCGGAGTTGGCAGGCGGAAGGTGCGTTGCGTCGCCTGGAGGCGGTGCTCACCTGTCGTGCCGCTATCGAAGCCAACGTCAAGCCCCGAATCGCCGTCGAGGCGATGATGCTCGCCCTCTGGAAGGGCTGACCGCCGCCGCTCGACCTCCCAGGCCGCCCTGTAGCCGGACCGTTGCCCACAGCCATCGACAGGCGCAATTCGCGTGCGGTACGGTCCGGTGTGCCGTGGTGACGGTAGCGGCACGCACAGTGATGAAACCGGGAGGAGTCCGGCGATGCCGCGGGGTGAGATCGACGAGGCGTGGATTGAGGAGGCGGTCCGGCGCTACCGCCGCATCGAGTCTCTCCAGGCCGAGTTCGACCAGGCCGTGGCGACGGTCGAGGTCACCGTCCGGTCGCCGGACGGCCTGGTCGAGGTGGTGGTGACCGCCGGCGGCCGGATCACCGACGTGCGATTCCTCGGCCCCCTGCATGCCCGTGCGCCGCGCGACGTGGCCGACTCGGTGCGGGCTGCGGTCACCGCCGCCGCCGACGCCGCGGAATGGGCCAGGGAAAAGCTGCACAACGAGACCTTCACCGCCTACCGACCGCTGACGGGGGCCTGAGATGGACAGCCTTCGCACCTTGGCCGGCCGCCTCGACGAGGCGAGCGCCACGCTTACCGCGCTCTCCCGATCGGTCACGGCCGGCGACCCGGCGCAGGTGGCGTTCGGTGCCGACGCGCCGGGCCGGCCGGGCGAGGTGGGTCGGGCGCTGCACCGGCAGTGGGTGGCCGCCACCGGCGACCGGGCCAGGGAGGCGCACACCGCCGCCGGCCAGGTGGCAGCCGTGGCCGCCGCGCTGCGCACGGCGGCCGACCGCTACGCCGACACCGACTCCACCGTCTCCCGCCGGCTCGCCGGTGAGGCGTGATGGATTTTCTCGACCGGCTCGCCGAGCCCGGCCTCGACCTGCTGGGGCGGGTCGACACGCTGCTCGCGGCCGGTGCTCCCGAGGGGCACCGGGTCTGGCCGCTGTTGCGCCGGATGCAGGTGCTGCCCGGTGACGCGCTGCGCGGCTTCCTCGAACTGCGGCCGGCGCCGCTGGCCACCGCCGGGCACGCCGTGCGTCGGCACGTGCACGGCTACGACCACGCCTGCGCCGCGCTCACCGATCCGGTGCTCTGGTCCGGTTCGGCAGCCATGGCGTACGGCCAGTCCCGGGCGACGCTGCTGCGGCATCTGGACGAGGGCCCCGAGAGCCTGGTCGGCCGACTGGAGGCCACCGCCGGCTACGCCGACGCGTTGGCCGACTGGGTGGAAGGCAGTCGACTGGCCGTCGCCCGGGCACTGGCCGAGGTGGTCGGCTCGACCGAGGCGGTGGCCGTCGTCGCCGCCACGTCGGTTCGCCCGAAGGCGGCGGACGCCGGGCCGGCCAGGTCAGGTGGGATCGCCGCGGCCGAGATCGGTGCCCGGGTGCTTGCGGTGCTCTGTGTCGCGTACGACGGAGCGGAGACCCTGTTGCGGCAGTGGGCACCGAGCCTGGCCGAGTCTCCGTGGCGACCGGGTGGCGGGCGGTTCCGGCCGGACACCGGTGGTGGCCCGGCCGGTGGCCGGACGACCCGCGTCGGTTGGTGACGCCCCTCAACAGGCGCACGGCGTCGCTCACGGGCACCCTCCCGGGCGGCCCGTCAGCGACGCCGTGACCTTCCCTGCACCCCCCGCAGGTCTGTCTCCACTCAACGCGCTCGGCTCGGTCTTGTCCCGCCCGCGACGCAGGTTTCAGCCGTCCGGGCGGCATCGTCGTACCGGTGGTCGGGATGGGGATCGGTCAAGTCGACAACCGTGGATGGCTACCTGGCCAGGCGGTGCGTCGAAGTCCTCGGTCGAGCCGAGGCGGAGTGCAAGCGGTGATCCGGCTCGCGCGACGTAGGGTGAGGCAATGGGCATGCTCTGCGCGGTCAGCTTCCAGCGGTACGGGCGCCTCTACTACCTGGATCCCGGTGACTTCCGACCGCAGGTGGGCGACAAGGTGCTGGTGCCCACCGATGACGGCCCCGAGGTGGCGGAGTGCGTGTGGGCGGCGCAGTGGGTCACCGAGGAGACAGCGGGCTTCCCCCGGCTGGCCGGGCTGGCGCAGGAGGAGGATCTGCGCCGCGACGAGGAACTGCGGCGGCGCAAGGCCGAGGCGAAGGTGGCGGCGAAGCGGCTGATCCGCGAGCACGGGCTGCCGATGAAGGTGGTGGCGGTAGACCACGTGCTCGGCAACGGCGAAGGCGGCGGTGAGCGCAGCACCATCTACTTCACCGCCCCGCACCGGGTGGACTTCCGCTCCCTGGTCCGCGATCTCGGTGCGACCCTGCACTGCCGGGTGGAGTTGCGCCAGTTGTCGGCCCGCGACTCCGCGCGGGTGCAGGGCGGCATCGGCTCCTGCGGTCGGGACCTGTGCTGTGCCACCTTCCTGAACGACTTCGAGCCGGTCACCATCCGGATGGCCAAGGACCAGGACCTGCCGCTCAACCCGCTGCGCATCTCCGGCGCGTGCGGTCGGCTGATGTGCTGCCTCAAGTACGAGCATCCGCTTTACCAGAAGTTCCAGGAGTCCGCCCCGGCGATCGGCGCCCGGGTCAGCACGCCCGAGGGCGAGGGCCGCGTCGTCGGCCACAGCGTCCCGAGGGACGCGGTCACCGTCCGCCTGGACGCCGACGGCTCGCGCTCCCGGTGCTCCCGCGCCGACGTCTGCGGCTCCCGCCGCGCCTACGACACCCGCGACCAGTCACCCTCCGACAACCCGACGCGCTGACCCGTCCCTCGCCGCCCCGGACCGAGTTGACCAAGGAGTTTGCGCCCTCGACCGGCCCTGCTGACGACGCAAACTTCTTGATCACCTCGCTGGTTGGGGTGGTCAGGTGAGGGTGATGGGGGGTTCGGCCAGGCGGGGGGCCAGGGGGGTGGTGGGGGTTAGCCAGGAGGACTCGGGGGAGTGGTCCGGGTTGACCTGCCAGTCGCGGGCGACGCGGTCGACGGCGATCGGGTAGAGGGTGAGGGCGCCGTCGGGGTCGATGCGCATCCTGACGAAGCCCTTGGCGTCCTCGATACCCTGCCCGGCGAACAACTCGTTGACGTTCACCCCGAAGGCGCTCGCGAGCAGCAGGTAGGCGGCCACCAGCTGGCTGGCCACCAGCCCGATCACCGGCAGGTAGACCGCTGCCGCAGCCACCGCCGGCAGCGGCCATGACCAGTCGTGGAACGGCAGGGCCAGCCAGGCCCAGGTGCCGGCGGCGGCCAGGCCGACGTGCGCCAACCCGTGCCCGACGCCGAGGATCCAGTGCCGGGCGTGCCGCTTGCCGCTGGAACTCGGCGGTTTCGCGAACATCGCCGCCCCGAGCACCGTCACCAGCACCATCATCACCAGCGGCACACTGAACAGCCGCTGCTCGGAAGCCTCGGAACGGAAGTCGATCACGCCGGCCATGGAGAGCATCAGCAGGGTTTGCAGGACGCCCAGCAGCGTCGAGAAGCCCGGGTTGCGGCGCGGTAGCCGGGCGAAGATCCCCCAGCCGTACCGGCGGGAGCGGGCGGCGTCGGGGTACCTGCCCGCCAACTCGTACGCTCGGGACGGGCTGGACCGTCGGGCCAGGGTGTCCCGTGGTGGCACCTCGATGCGCTCGGGCAGCTTGTGCGTGGGGTACAGGTAGGCACCACCGCTGCCGCAGGTGACAAGTTGCCGCCCGTCCGGCCCGGTGTACCGCGCATAGTGGTGCAGGTCGCCGGAGATCAGCAGGCGGACCTGAGCGCCGGTGGGCGCGACGATGGTCCGGATGAAGTAGTCGATCGAGTCGTACGCGGTGGGCTGGTCGACGGCCTTGACCCAGGCCGGAGCCGGCACCGCCAGGATCACCCGGCTCTGCGGCCCGAGCCGCTTCGCCACCGCGTCGAAGTAGGTGAGCTGCGGGTCGTCGACGTACGAGCCGGACTGGTCGTCGAGACCCAGCAACCACCAGTCGGCCGGCAGTTCGGCGGCGAAGTACGACCGGGACTGGCCGGTACGCCAGCCGCCGAAGTGCCGGTCCCGGGTACGGACGAACAGCCGCAGGAACGCCGTGAGCCCGTCGTACCAGTCGTGGTTGCCGGGCACCGCGAAGATCGTCGGCTGCTCCGCCGGGGTGGCCGGCAGTGCCGCCTGGTACGGCCCCTTGCACCGGTCCTCGTACGCCGCGTACTCCGCCGACGGGTAGACCTGGTCGCCACCCATCACCAGGGTCTGTGCCCGGGGCAGTCGGTGCCCGTCCACGGCGATCTCCCGCTGGGCGAGCAGGTACGCCACGGAATAGGTGGCATTGAACCCGTCCCCCAGGTCGGCCACGTAGTCGAGCCAGAGCCCCCCGTCCGGCCCCACCTGCCGGGAGATCTCCGCGTCCAGCGCCTTCTGGAGTTCCCGCTTGTCCAGGTAGGCCCCGAACAACATCGCCAGCAGCGTACGCAGGCCGGTGCTGATCAGCAGGAACGGTGCGAGCCACGGCACCGGCTTGCGGGGCGTGAAGCCCAACTCCAGCGGATCGGTGCTGCGGGGCCGCCGGGACGCCCGGCCACCTGCCGCCTCCCCGGCGTACGGCCCCGGCGGCTGCGTCCGGTCGCCGGACGGCGGCCCGACGTCGACCGGTTCGTCGCGAGGGGTGTGATCGTCGGTCATTCGCCGCAGCGTAGTGCGGCCCGGGTGCCCCGACGACCCCGGAAACGCCCCGGGTGCCCGGTTCGTTCGCCTCGGGGCAATCCCGCTCGGCCGGGGAGCGGCGCGTGCCGTACACTTGAGCACCGTTGCCGCCTTAGCTCAGTCGGCAGAGCGACGCACTCGTAATGCGTAGGTCGACGGTTCGATTCCGTCAGGCGGCTCGGTACGCAAGCCCAGGTCATCGACCTGGGCTTCGCCGTTTCTCAGGTCGACAACCCGCGAAGGGGACCTGTTCGGCGCGGCCGAAGCATTGGGGCCTTCACTCTCCGCCATGCAACCCCGTTCGCTCGCGAATCGTCAGGGGGCTGTGAGAGTGAAGGAGAGACTGTGTGAAATGTGACCGTGACGAGCAGTTCCACAGCTTCGTGCTCAGCCGGCGCTCCCGGCTGGTACGAACAGCGACGCTGCTGACCGGTGGTGACGCGCATCTGGCCGAGGATCTGGTCCAGTCCACGCTGACCAAGCTGTACGTCGCCTGGCCGGCGGTCCAGCGGGCGGACAACATCGAGGGCTACCTGCGCCGGACCCTGGTCAACGCGCTCACCGACGAACGCCGTCGGTGGTGGCGTCGCCACGAACGCTCGGTGGCGGACCTTCCGGACCGTTCCCGCGCCGAACCGGGCAGCGGCGGCGACCTCGACGACGGCCTCCGCGCGGCCCTCCGCGAATTGCCACCAAAGATGCGCGCCGCAGTGGTTTTCCGCTATTTCTACGACCTTTCCGTAGCCGACACCGGCGACGCCCTCGGCTGCTCCGAGGGAACGGTGAAGAGCCAGACCGCCCGCGCCCTGGACCGGTTGCGGGCCGCCCTTGACGAATCTTCCCTGACAGGAGTCACCCGATGATGGATCTGCACGACCGGCTCGACCGAATCGCCGGCCCAGCCGCCGAGCCGTCGGCCGTCGAGGTCGACGCCGACCTGGCCCGGGGCCGCCGGGCGCTGCGCCGCCGCCGGTCCGCCCGCGCGCTCGGCACCTCGGCGTTCGCGGTCGTCGCGCTGGCCGTCGCCGTCACCTACGGCACCCAGGCCGGCCCGACCGTCACCACTCCCGACAACGCGCCGGCCCACGTCGTGGCTACCCGCCTCGTGGCCTACGAGGGCGAGCAGCCTCAAGGCTTCACGATCGACAAGGTCCCAGCGGGCTGGGAGATCCAGGGCGGCACCACCAGCGAGCTGACGATCGCTCCGAAGAACGCGGCGGACAAGAACCCGATGGCATTCATCGGCAAGATCGGCATCATGTTGCAGTCGGCGAGCGACCGCTCCACCCCGACCGGTACGCAAGTTGAGGTCGGCGGCAAGCCTGGCGTGCTCAATAACGGCGATGGCATCGGTCACGGCAAGAACCTGTGGGTCAAGCAGCCCGACGGCGTCTGGATGCTTGTGCAGATCTGGGACGCCCGCGGCTGGACCCAGCAGGACATCATCGAGTTCGCCGACGGCATCCAGGTCCAGCCGGGGGTCGAACGCATGGTCGGCTGACGTCCGTCGTCCGCCGCGCACCTGCTCAAGGTGCGCGGCGGGTGAGGCGGGACGACAGGGTTGACTGCCGATCATGACCAGCCGGATGCCGCGAGAAAGGTCTTGTTCGAGCCGACTAACGTCTCGGCCATGCCTCTCTCGGGCCGCAAACGGCGGCGAGCGTCCCGCTTACCGCTGTGGCCCAGGTTCACCATATTTGGCGTCATGGCCTCGACCGCGCTTCTCCTGGCGGGCCTGTTCGCCGATCTGGGGCCGCCGCCGCCGGCTGGCGAGTTGGTCCCCGGCACCGTGGTCTCCGTCGAGGCCGACCGCAACGGACGCCCTGTCTCGGCACTGCTGTCGATCGATTCGAGCGAAGGACCGGTCTACTGCGGCATCGACCGGAAGGCGTTTCCCGGAGAGCACATCCCGCCGCCGCAGACCCGGATGACCGTGGACTACACGCCCACCGCCTGTGCCCCAGCCCCGGTATCGCGCGAGCTGCCCCGTTGGCTGCTCCTCTCGACGGGCGGTGGCGGACTGGCCCTGATGGCGGCCTACCTGCACCGAGCCCGACCGATCACCTGGGGGCGATTCATGGAGTCATGGACCCGGGGCTACATCGGGCGGGGTGCCTAGGCCGTGGGAGCAGCAAAGGAAGCTGCTGCGGCAGGTGTGGCGCGGGCTGTCACGGCATGGTCAAGCTGATCAGCTGGCGGACCGCTTGGACTTGCCGATCGAGCCGAGGTGGGTGTGCTCGAACCCCTCGGTGGTCTTGAGGCCGTAGCCGAGGGCGCGGTCGACGGCGATGTGGAACGCCCATGCGATGGCGAGAATGCCGAGCCAGTCGATCGGGTCACGGAACGCGGCGAAGGCCACCGCAACCGCGCCGAGCAACGCCGGCAGCGCGTAGGAGTGCCCCAGGTTGTAGCAGACGGCACCCACTCGCGGGCCGCGCAGATAGCCGACCATCGACAGGTCGAAGATCAGGAAGAGGGCGAGCAGCCACCACCACGCGTACCCGACGGCGACGGTGACCACGACGGCGAAGGCTGCCACGACAACGCCCTCGATGCGCTGCGTCTGGACCGGGTTCAACATCCGATATCTCCTGATGTGGCGTTTCTGGTCACAGCCAGTCGTGCTCGCGGGCGTAGCGGGCGGCTTCGTGGCGGGTGTGGGTCTGGGTCTTCTGCATGGCGTTGGAGAGGTAGTTGCGGACGGTGCCCTGCGCGAGATGGAGCCGGGCGGCGATGTCGGCCACCGAGTAGCCCTCGCTTGTCACCCGTAGCACGTCGAGTTCGCGCTCGGTCAGCGGACAGTCGTCGACGATGGCGAGCGCGGACACGTCCGGGTCGATCCACCGTTTGCCGGCGTGCAGGTCGGTGATGACCGAGGCGATGTGTGCCGGCTCGGCCGACTTGCTGACGAACCCCTGGACGCCGAGCTTCAGCGCCTTGCGCAGTACGCCGGGCCGGGCGTGCCGGGTCAGCATGAGGACCACCTGTTCCGGTCGGTCGCGACGGATCTGGGTGATGGCACCGAGACCGTCCACGCCGGGCATCTCCAGGTCGATGACCAGTACGTCGGGCCGGTGTCGCAGGGTGGCTTCGACGGCTGTCTCGCCGTCGGTCGACTCGGCGACGACTGTGATGTCGCCTTCGAGCGGCAGCAGCGCGGCAAGCGCCTTGCGCAGCAGAGCCTCGTCGTCCGCGAGCACGATCGTGGTCGTCATCGGTCACCCTCCGCAGCGCCGCCGGGGGAAACACCGGCACGAGCGGGCGGAAACCTCGCGGCGGTCAGGAAGCGTCCGTCCTGCTGCTCCACAGCCAGTTCGCCGCCGTCGGCTGCCAACCGTTGCCGGAGGCTGGACAGCCCTCTGAGCTCGGGTAGCGTGTCGCTGGCCACGCCGTCGTTGACGATCGCGATGCCGGTTTCGGAGAGCGTGATCTGCACCTGGCTGGCCTGTGCGTGCCGCAGGATGTTCGTGGTGGTCTCGCGCAGCACCTGGCCGAGCAGTTCGCTGCTCCGCGCGTCCACCTCGGCCTCCCGGGTCACCCGCACCCGGATGCCCGCCGCCTCGAACAGGTTCTTCGCATTCTCGAGTTCCGCCGAGAGGTTGAGCCGGCGCTGGGCGTACGCCAGCTCCTTGGTCTGGGTGATGGTGTCGCTCACCAGAGCGTACGTCTCGCGCAGCTCCTTCTCGGCTCGATCGGCGTCGCGGAGCACCAGCTTCCGCGCCAGTGCGATCTTCAGCTTGACCACGTGCAGGGTGTGGCCCTGGATGTCGTGCAGATCGCTGGCGAAGCGGACGCGTTCGCGGATGACCGCGAGCTCCGCCTCCCGTTCCCGGGCGTGATCGAGTTCCCGGATGAGGTCGTAGAAACGCTCGCCGATGACCGTCAGGACGGTCACCAGGATGGTGAGGACCGTCGGAACGAGGACGTAGGTGATCAGGACGCCGCGTACGTTGTCCTGCTGCACCAGGAGCCGCGTCGTGCCGATGGCGGCGACGTAGCTGAACAGCAGGACCGCTGCCAGGTTCCGACGGCGCCGGACCTGACGTAGGGCGAGGGACCCTACGGCGCAGACGCTCCAGTAGGCGTTGGGGCTGCCGGTCAGCAGCACCCCGAACGGCCACACCACAGCCGCGACGATCAGGCAGGGCAGGGCGACCCGGGCGAGGTCGTCCGCCGTCCAGCGTTCGAAGGCCACCACCGCCGCCACGGCACCCGGGGCCAGGACGACGAGATGCCACCAGGTGCGCGCGTCGGTGGCCAGGAGCACCACAGCGGCGAACACGACAGGTGGGAGCGACGTGATGAGATTGATCCGGCGCAGTCGCTTCTGCGTCGTCTTGGTGAAGGCCGGCGATCTCGCGGTCACCCAGCCAGTATTCCCATGTCCAGGCGGGGCGAGCAGTGACACCACGTCATACGTGGTGGTGACATGGCGACCCTGACCGATTGGAGCGGGCGCTGCTGTCATTGGGACATGTCCACGACACCAGTGATCGAAGTCGAACGGCTCAACGTCAGGTACGGCGACTTCCACGCCGTGAAGGACCTCTCCTTCGAGGTCCGGCGGGGGGAACTTTATGCGCTGCTCGGCACGAACGGGGCGGGGAAGACCTCGACCCTGGAGACCATCGAGGGGCACCGGGCGCCGACCTCCGGCACCGTACGCGTCTTCGGGCACAGCCCGCGCGACCGTGATGTGGTACGTCCCCGGATGGGCGTCATGCTCCAGGAGAGCGGTTTCTCCCCGGACCTCACGGTCCGTGAGTCGGTACGCCTGATCGGCGCCCTCACCCGGCGGAGCGACGATGTCGACCGGGTGCTCGACATCGTCGACCTCACCGGCAAGGCCGGCCAGAAAGTGTCCCAGCTCTCCGGCGGGGAGAAGCGGCGGTTGGACTTCGCCACAGCCGTCTACGGCACCCCAGAGCTGATCTTTCTGGACGAGCCGACCACCGGCCTGGACGTCCAGTCGCGAGACCACCTGTGGATGACAGTGGACCGGCTCCGCGAGAACGGCGCCACGATCGTGCTGACCACGCACTACCTGGAGGAGGCGCAGCAGCGCGCCGACCGGATCGGGCTCATGCACGAGGGCACCTTCCACCGGGAGGGCACGGTCTCCGAACTGACCCGCACGCTCCCGGCGGTCATCCGCTTCTCCCTGCCGCCGACGGCACCGGCGCTGCCGTTGCAGGCCGCCACCAACGGCGACGGCAAGGTCGCGGTCGAGACCTTCGGTCTGCAGAAGGACCTGCACATCCTGCTCTCCTGGGCGCAGGACCACGCCGTCGAGCTGCGCGACCTGGAGGCCGGGCCGACCCGTCTCGACAACGTCTTCCGCGCCATCAGCAACTGACTCGTTCCCCGAGAGGAATTTCTTCCGTGTTCCCCATCGCCTTCAGCGAGCTGATCCAGATCTTCCGGAACCGCCTGGTGCTGATCACCAGCTTCATCATCCCGGTGGTCGTCTCCGGATACTTCGTCCGCCAGCACGAGACCTTCGCGGCCCTCGGCAGCCTCGGCTACATCGCGGCGATCGTGCTGTTCACCGTGGCCGCGTTCGGGCTCTACGCCACGACCGTGACCACCCTGGCGTCCCGGCGGCAGAATCTGTTCCTCAAGCGGCTGCGCTCCACGGCCATCGGGGACACCGGCATCATCGCCGGCCTGTTGCTGCCCGCCACCGTCGTCGCCGTGGTGCAGGTGGCCGCGATCCTGACCGCGTTGGCCATGGTCGCCGGCGGGCCGGCCAACGTACCCCTGCTGGTGGTGGCGATCGTCGCGACCGTGGCCATGCTGCTCGGCCTGGGGCTGGCCACCGCCGGCCTGACGAATTCACCCGAGCACGCCCAGGTCACCACCCTGCCGGTCACCCTCGGCGTGATCGGTGTGGCCAGTTGGGTAGGTATCAGCGGCACCGAGGATCTCGCCCTGATCAAGCGGCTGCTGCCCGGTGGTTCCGCCACCGAGATGGTGATGAACGCCTGGAACGGCGGCGTCGCCGTGACCGACTCGCTGCTCCTGCTGGGCCCGACGCTGGGCTGGGTCGTCGTCGCCGTCGTGCTGGCCAGCCGCCTCTTCAGCTGGGAGCCCCGCCGCTGAGGCGGCAAGCGCGCCGCCGTTGACCCCGACTGTCCGTTCGACCAGATGCACACTGCCCGAAGAGATGTACGACGAAGGAGCGTCAGTGACCGGTGAGACGAGGCAATCCGCAGCACCGACTCTGGTGGAGGACCTGCTGCTGCTGTTGTTCCAGCCGAGGTCGGGCACCATCGCCGGCGAGAACACCCTCTTCTACGTCCTCGCGGGAGCCGTACTCGCGGATCTCGCTCTGAACGACCGGGTGACCATGGCGGACCGGCGCAAGGTGAAGATCGTCGAAGGTAATGCCCCTTCGGACGATCTTCTCCGATCGGCGTGGGACTACGTCTCCGAGAAACCCAGAGGCGTGCAGACGGTTCTCGCCGCGATCGGTCCCGAACTGCGCAAGCCGGTGTTGGAGCGGCTCATCGAACGCGGCGACATCAGCCGGGAGGATCGCAAGATGCTCGGCCTGTTCCGTACGACAGCGCTACGCGACGGTGGCAGCGGACGCCGGGCGCGTCTGCTGGAGGAGGTCCGGCAGGTCCTCGTGGACGGTGCGGAACCGTCGGCCCGGGTAGCCGCGCTCGCGGCGCTGCTCTCGGGCAGCGGAACTCTGCCCCAGTTCCACCGCGACATTCCCTGGACCTCACCGGTGATCACCCGCGCCAAGGAACTGGAGAAGGGCAACTGGGGAGCCGGCGCCGCAGCGGAAGCCGTGACCCGGACCGTGACCGCGACCGTCGTCAACAGTGTCATCGTCACCACCACGGTGATCCCCCGAAGCTAGGACGTCTGTCATGCGGTGGCCCGCGCCGACAGCGGGTTGGCCGCTGTCTGTCGGACGGCAGCGTTAGGTTGCGAGCGTTCGATGGCGAATCCACAACTCACCGGAGGTCCCTGTGTACGCTGCGCCGGTTGTCGTCAGCCTCCCGATCGCCGACCGACAGGTCTCCCACGACTTCTACCGGGCCGCGCTCGGTCTGGCCAGCGTCGGTGAGCCGGCCGAGGACGGGCTGCCCGAGCCGTTGCAGTTCGAGGTCAACGGTGGGCTGCGGCTGATGCTGGTGCCCACCGGCGGCTTCGGCTGGGTGCTCGGTGGTCGGGAGGTGGCCGACTCACGGCACAGCGAGTGCGTGCTCGGCCTGACCGTCACGGGTACGGACGGGGTGGACGCGCTGATCGAGCAGGCCCGGGCCGCCGGCGCGGAGGTGGTTACCGAACCAGGCCAGCAGCCCTGGGGGTACGCGGGCACCTTCGCCGACCCCGACGGTCACCTCTGGATGGTCGCCGTCGCCCCGCCCACCACCTGACCGGAGGATGTCGCGACGCCGGTGAGGCATGCGCCAGCAGCATCGTCGAAGGAGCGGGCGGGTCAGGTGTAGAGGGTGGCGGCGTACTGGGGGCCGTAGTGGCGTTCGAGGTCGTCGAGGGTCTCCGCCGGAGCCTCGACCTCCTTGATCAGCCGGGCCCGGCTGGGCAGCGGGTCTGTCGGCCAGGTCTCCGGCTGCCACAGCTGCGACCGGAGGAACGCCTTCGAGCAGTGGTAGAAGATCTGCTCGATCTCGACCACCACCGCGAGCACCGGACGGTGCCCCTTGACCGTCATCTCGTCGAACCAGGTTGCGTCGCGCAGCAGCCGTGCCCGGCCGTTGATCCGCAGGGTGTCGGTGCGCCCGGGAATGAAGAAGATCAGGCCGACGTGCGGGTTCGCCAGGATGTTGCGGTAACCGTCGGCCCGCTTGTTGCCGGGACGCTCCGGAATGGCGATGGTCCGGTCGTCGAGCACCAGGGCGAAACCCGCGGGGTCGCCCTTGGGGGAGACGTCGCAGGTGCCGTCCGCCCCGGCGGTGGCCACCAGGCAGAACGGCGAGGCGGCGAGCCACTGCCGGTCACGCTCGTGCAGCCGGGTGCGCTCCTTGGCGACTGCGCGGGGGGCTGGGGTGCCGAGCAACTCGGTCAATTCGGCTGCGGATGTGATCTCCACCGTCACTGGGTGCCTCCCCGTGGAGTTGACCGTGGTGGGCGGCACCCGGGGCGGGAAACCGCCACGGTCAGTCTAGTCGCGCCCGGCCGCGAGGTTTGTGCCCCGATGGCCGGGGTACCGGCCCAACGAGCGCCATCGGAGAGCAGTGGAGGCCCGGAGATGGAGAGTCGGCTCAAGATCCTGGGGCACCCCGTCCATCCGATGCTCGTGATGTTTCCGTTCGCCCTGCTCGTCACCGCCGTGCTCTTCGACGTCATCGACACGGTCGGCGGGCCGGACTTCCTCGGCGAGGTGGCGTACTGGAACCTCACAGTCGGTCTGATCGGCGGCCTGCTGGCCGCCGCGGCCGGGACGTTCGACCTGCTGGCCATCCCGTCGGGTACCCGGGCCAAGCGGGTGGCGCTGACCCACGCCGCCGCGAACGTGGCGGTGATCCTGCTCTTCGCCGCCGTCTGGGCGGTACGGCTCAACGCCGACTCACGGGGTGCCGGTGGGGCGCTGATCGCCATCGAGGTGGTGGCGCTCGGCATTCTCGGCGTCGGCGGCTGGCTGGGCGGCGAACTCGTCGACCGGCTCGGCGTCGGGGTCGACCGGGACGCGGGCCTCGACGCGCCCAGTTCCTTGCGGCCGGCGGCCGCCAGTCAACGGATGGGAGATGTGCGATGACCAGGCCGGGACGCGGTTGGCGCGGCGGTCAGCAGGGCTGGGACCCGATGGGCGAGTTGCAGTCGTTGCGAGCCGAGCTGAGCCGGCTGGTCGGTGGTCGACCGGGGCCGCCCGAGGTGGAGTTGGGTGAGACAAGCGACGGCTGGGAGGTGATCGTCCGGCTGCCCGGCGTCGCTCCGGAGGAGGTCGCGGTGGAACTGGACGACCGTGAGCTGTGTGTACGGGCACGCACCGAGGCCGAGGTCAACGCCGACCACGGGATCCCCGGCGGGTTCGAGACCCGGGGCTTCGAGTACCGCGTGCAGTTGCCGTCGCGGGTGGACCCGCAGGCCATCGACGCGCTCATGGACCACGGTCTGCTGCGGGTACGGCTGCCCCGGGCGAACCGACCCGAGCCGCGCACCATCACCGTCGGCCGTACCGGTCCACGTTCCGCCGGCCCGTCCGGTGGCGTACCGAGCAGCTTCGACCCGGCGGCGGACCGGGAACTGCACCAGCCGGACGTCGCCACCGGCGATTCCGACCGGTAGCGCGCCGAGTGGCCCTGCTGGAAGAGGCCGCCGAACGGGTACCCGACGTGGCCCGGATCGCCGTGCTGCGCGCCAATGCGCTGGGTGACTTCATCTTCGTGCTGCCGGCGTTGGAGGCGCTGCGGGCCGCGTACCCCCAGGCGGAGATCGTGTTGCTCGGCGCGCCCTGGCACGCGCAGCTGTGGCGCGACCGGCCGGGCCCGGTCGACCGGGTACTTGTGGTGCCGCCCGCGCCGGGGATCCGGACGGCGACCGCTGGCGAACCCGAGTCCAGCATCGTGGACTTCCTGGCCGCCGCCCGCGCGGAACGCTTCGACGTGGCACTGCAACTGCACGGCGGTGGTGCCAACTCCAACCCGCTGGTGGCCGCGCTCGGAGCCCGGGTCACCGCTGGCCTGCGGGCGGAGGACGCGCCGCCACTTGACCGCTGGCTGCGCTACGTCTACTACCAACACGAGGTGATCCGCTACCTGGAGGCGGTGGCACTCGTGGGTGCGCCGGCCACCACCATCACCCCGGCGCTGGCGGTCACCGACGCCGACCGGGCCGAGGCGCGGACGGTGCTCGGCGAACCGGAACGCCCCCGGGTGGCGTTGCATCCCGGAGCGACCGACACCCGCCGTCGCTGGCCCGCCGACC
Source organism: Verrucosispora sp. CNZ293 (assembly GCF_002754655.1). Classification (NCBI taxonomy): domain Bacteria; kingdom Bacillati; phylum Actinomycetota; class Actinomycetes; order Micromonosporales; family Micromonosporaceae; genus Micromonospora; species Verrucosispora sp. CNZ293. The sequence goes on along the minus strand of NZ_PEFR01000001.1, from coordinate 4,348,550 downwards.
GCTTCGGGCAGGTGGCCCGGACGCTGCACACCGACGGGTACGAGGTGCTGGTCACCGGCACCCCCGCCGAGCAGGACGTGGTCGACCAGGTGGTCGCCGCCGCAGGTGTGCCGGTCCGTCCGCACGTGGGCACGCTCAGCCTCGGCGGGCTGGCCGGCTGTTACGCCGGGTGCGAACTGGTCGTCTCCAACGACACAGGTCCACTGCACCTGGCCGCCGCCGTCGGCACTCCCACCGTCGGCATCTTCTGGGTCGGCAACCTGATCACCACCGCCCCCGTGCTGCGGGGACGACACCGGCCGATCACCTCGTGGACCGTGCACTGCCCGGTCTGCGGCGTGGACTGCACCCCCGGCATCTACCCGCACCGTCCCGGCGACGGCGACTGCCCGCACCGCGACTCCTTCGTCACCGACGTGCCGCTGGCCGAGGTGCTGGAAGCCGCCCGCGAGCTGCTGTTCCGCTGAGATCAGGCGCCCGGGTCCGGATCGGCGAGAACCACCTCCCACGCCTCCACGTCCCGTTCTGTGACAGTGGTCGGCGACTCCAGGTGGTAGGCCCCGCTGGGCAGGACGCCGGCGCCGCCGTGGCGCGCCAGCACGGCGAGCTGCGCGGCGACGTCCTCGCCCTGGTGTCGCGTCGGCACCCGCCGCCAGAAGTCGAAACCACCGGCGTCGATCAGCTTGGCCCGGTCGTAGAGCACGCACCCGCCGACCCAGGAGACCTGGTACGCCCGCCAGTCACCTTCCGGCAGCGCGAGCGACGCGGTGACATGCAGCAGGTTCGCCGCAGAGTGGATCTGCGCCCGGTCCCACTCGGGCGTGCCCGGCCGGACCCGCTCCGGGACCGGCCGGCCGGTCCACTCGCGGTAGTGCCGGTGCGTGTGTGGCCGTACGTCGTCCAGGTAGGACAGGCCGTGCACCCCGTTGCCGACGAAGCCGCAGCCCAGTTCGCCGATCGCGGTCACCAGCCGGCGCAGCGCCCCCGGTTCCAGCCAGACGTCGTCGTCGAGGAAGAGCACGTACCGGGCGGCGGAGGCGGCGAGCAGGAAACTGCGGTGCTCGGCGAGCCCACGCCGGGGCAGCCGTCGGGTGAGCAGCACCGGATGTCCCCGGTGGCGCAGCGCCCGGACCATGGTGGCCGCCGCCGGGTGGCCGTACCCGGGGTCGCCGTCGGACTGGTCGCTGACCACCACCCCGAATCCCGGCACCCCCTCCTGGGCGGCGAGCCCGGAGAGGGTGACGGCGAGTTCGGTGGGACGGTCACGGGTCGGTACGAGCACGTCGACCAGCCGGTCGGCGCGGAACTGCGCGGGCGTGCCGGCGTCGAGGGGTCGGTTCACGGCGCCTTGCCGGTCAGCGGCGGCGCGTCCGCACCTGTCGTGGCGGTGGTGCCGGAGGTCTCCACCTCGGACGCGGGAGTGGTCGGCCCGGCCTCCGCGCCGGTCACGCCCTCCTGACCGTACGCGCGGATCCGGTCGATGATCGCCGAGGTGGACCGGTCCGGCACGTACCCCAGGGTGCGCACCTGACCGCCCAGCCGTTGCACCAGCGGCGCTTCCGGCACCAGCTCGGGCGGATAGTCGCCGCCCTTGACGTAGACGTCCGGCCGGACGGCTTCGATGAGGGTGGCCGGCGAATCCTCCTCGAACACCACCACGTGGTCGACGCAGGCCAGTGCGGCGAGCAGGGCGGCGCGGTCCTCGATCGGGTTCACCGGTCGGTCCGCGCCCTTCAGCCGCCGTACGCTGCCGTCGGAGTTGACCGCCACCACCAGCAGGTCGCCGAGGGCGCGCGCCTGTTCCAGGTAGCGCACGTGTCCCCGGTGCAGGACGTCGAAGCAGCCGTTCGTGAAGACGATCGAGCGGCCGGCCCGCCGGTGCTCGGCGACGATCTCCGTCAGGTACCCGGTGTCGACGAGCACCTGCCGGCCGTCGGGTGTCGGTCGGCCCAGCGCGGCCAGCAGGTCCTCGCGGCGGCACACGCAGGTGCCGGTGCCGGCCACGGTGCTGGTCGCGGCGAGCTGGGCCAGTTGGGCGGCGGTGGACAGCGGAGCGTCGGCGGCCAGCGCCAGTGTCATCGCCGCCAGGTAGGCGTCACCGGCACCGACGGCGTGGCTGGCCGGCACCGGTGTGCTGTGGCTGCGGGCGGGCTGACCGTCGATCCCGCCGACCACCGCGCCCTCGGTGTCCAGGGTCACCGCGACCACCGCCGCGCCGGTGTGGGCGCGCAGTTCGGCGAGCCGGGACTCGGCCAGGACGGCCCGGTCCACACCGGCGCCGACCTCGGCGTTCACTGTCACCCCGGTACCGGTCACGCTGAGCCCGTCGCGGGTCATCGCCACCCGGCTCTCAGCCGGGGTGGGTTCACCTGTGGGCCCGTCGGTACGACGCATCCCCGCCGCACCCGGTGCCGTTCCCACGGTCAGCTCGGAAGGCCCGTCCGCCAGATCGACCTCGGGATGTTCCAGGTGCAGCTCGCGGCCACCTGTCGAGGCACCGTCCCCGTTTGACAGGGTTCCGGCACCGCCCAGACCAGCGGCACCCGCCCGGTCGGCGGCACCGCCCAGGCCAACGGCACCGGCTGGGCCAGCGGCACCGGCTGGGCCAGCGGCACCGGCCGGGCTGGTGACCGGCCCGGCCAGGCCCGCGCGGGCGAGCAGTCGGGTGGCCTCCGCGAAGCTCGGGGTGACCACTGTCGGAGCGAGGCCCCGCCAGTCGGCGAGGTCGTGGGCGTCGAGCGCGACAGTGGCGTACCGGTCCCGGTGCTCGACCAGCCAGGCGCGTACCGGCGCGGGCAGGGCTCCCAGGCCGTAGTCGCAGACCACGAGGGCCGGGGCTTCGCCTCCGCTGGCGGCCCGCAACTCCTCGCTCGCGCAGTCCAGGGCGGTGAGCAGGCAGTCCACTCCCACGTCGTTGAGCGGGTCGTCCGGGTCGCCGGAGTCCTCCCGCAGCAGGATCTGGTCGCCGGCCAGCATCCGCCGCTTGACCGGGGTGGGCCGCCCAAGCTGGCTGACCGTGCGGTCCCAGACGCCGGCCCGGTCGAGGCAGTCGTGCAGTTCGTCGCCGGCCGCGTCGGCCCCGACCGGTGCCACGAGCGCCGAGCGCCCGCCCAGCGTGGCGATGTTGACGGCGGTGTTGGCGGCGCCGCCCGCCGCCGTGATGCGGCGGCGCAGGGTGAGGACCGGGGCGGGGGCCTCCCGGCACAACCGGTCGGAGTCGGCGAACCGCCACTCGTCGAGCATGGCGTCGCCGATCACCAGGACCGGACGTCCGAGCCAGCTCTGCACAACATCGGCGAGCCGGAGCTGTTCCGCTGCTGCTGCTCGTGCCATGCCGGCGGTTCCCCTCCGGTCGGCGGGGTCAAACCTGCCGACCGGGCACCCGCCGACGGCGACGTGCGGTGGGCCACCCGCTGCGCCGCGTTTCGTGACGTCGGTGTCGGGAACGGATACGGACGAAACCCCCGGAGAGGAGAACACCATGGCAGCGACGTTGCAGGGTAAGCGGATCGCCTTCCTGGCCACCGACGGCGTGGAGGAGGTCGAGTACGTCCAGCCGCGTCAGGCCGTCGAGCAGGCCGGCGCGACCGCCGAGCTGGTGTCGATCAAGCCCGGGAAGATCACTTCCTTCGAACACCTGGACCCGTCCACCACGTACGAGGTGGATGTGCGCGTGGCCGACGCGGATCCCGCCCGGTACGACGCGCTGGTCCTGCCCGGTGGGGTGGCCAACCCGGACTTCCTGCGTACCGACTCCGACGCGGTCCGGTTCGTGCGGTCGTTCTTCGACGCCGGCAAGCCGGTCGGGGTGATCTGCCACGGCCCGTGGACGCTCGTCGAGGCCGACGTGGTGCGGGGTCGTCGGCTGACCAGTTGGCCGAGCCTGCGTACCGACCTGGTGAACGCCGGTGCGGAGTGGGTCGACGAGCAGGTCGTGACCGACAACGGACTGGTCAGCAGCCGTAAGCCGGACGACCTGCCGGCCTTCTGCGCCAAGATCGTCGAGGAGTTCGCCGAGGGCAAGCACTGACCCGTACGCCGATCCCCGCGATCTTGCAGTTTCCGTCGCCGAATTGCCGTGTATGAGGCGTAATGTCGCGACAGAGAGTGCAAGATCGCCGGGGGTGGCGGGTGGGGTGGCGCTATTTCAGGATCAGGCGGTTGGTCTGCTCGAAGACGTCCAGGTCGGCAAGGGTCTCCAGGACGCTGGCCGAGAGGGGTTGGGGCATCGCCTCGCGGTGGAAGAAGCCCGCGTCGATGGTCTCGTCGGTGATCCGGGCCAGTCGGCCGTCCCACTCCTCGACCCGGAACGCGGTGGTGAAGATCTGATAGGTGTGGCCGTACATGTTCGTGTGCGTGCGGTCCGGGCCGGTGTAGAGCGCGAAGGCGCTCACCCGCAGCGCCCTGAGCCCGGTTTCCTCGCGTACCTCCCGCACGGCGCAGTCCGCGATCGACTCGCCCAGCTCCATCGCACCGGCGGGCAACGCCCACTGCCCGTTGTCGGAGCGGCGGATCAGCAGGATGCGGGCCGAGTTGTCGCGCACCACGGCTCGCGCGCCGACGAACATCAGCGTCCGGTCGCCGGCCAGGGCGCGTAGCTGCCCGACGTACGAATCAGCCCAGGAGATGCTCACCCGGACAATTTACGGGGGTTCCCAACGTGTGACCGGCGACACTAATTTGTTACCCATGCGTAGCACGATGATGGACGCCCCTCTTCAGGTCTCCCGGATCCTCGAACACGGCGCCACCGTGCACGGCACGGCCGAGGTGGTGACGTGGACCGGCGCCGAGCCGCGCCGCAGCACGTACGCGGAGGTCGGCCGGGACGCCGCCCGGCTCGCGCACGCCCTGCGGGCGGAGTGCGGGGTGACCGGCGACGAGCGGGTCGCCACCTTCATGTGGAACAACACCGAGCACCTGGTGGCGTACTTCGCCGTGCCCAGCATGGGCGCGGTGCTGCACACGCTCAACATCCGGCTCTTTCCCGACCAGGTCACCTACATCGCCAACCACGCCGAGGACCGGGTGGTGCTCGTCGACTCGACGCTGATCCCGCTGCTGGCGAAGTCGCTCGGTGGCATGACAAGCGTGCGACACGTGGTGGTGGTCGGTGGTGGCGATCCCGCTCCCCTGGTGGCGGCGGCGGGCGACCGGATCGTCGTACACCACTGGGACGCGCTGCTGGCCGGGCGGCCGGAGGTGTACGACTGGCCCGAGATCGACGAACGCGATGCCGCCGCCCTCTGCTACACCTCCGGCACCACCGGCAACCCCAAGGGGGTGGCCTACTCGCACCGCTCGATCTATCTGCACTCGTTGCAGATCTGCATGCCGGAGGGGTTCGGGCTCGGGCCGACCGACCGCGAGCTGGCCATCGTGCCGATGTTCCACGCGATGTCGTGGGGACTGCCGTTCGCGGCCTTTCTCTCCGGCGCGTCACTGGTGATGCCGGACCGCTTCCTCCAGGCCGCGCCGATCGCCGAGATGATCGCCGCTGAGCGGCCGACCCTGGCCGGCGCGGTGCCGACCATCTGGACCGACCTGCTGTCCTACCTGGACAGCCACGACACCGACACCTCCTCGCTCAAGGAGGTGATCGTCGGTGGTTCGGCCTGCCCGCCGTCGCTGATGCACGCGTTCGACGAGCGGCACGGCGTCGACGTCATCCACGCCTGGGGGATGACCGAGATGTCGCCGCTGGGCTCGGTCGCCCGCCCGCCAGCCGGCGCGACCGGAGACGAGGCGTGGCGGTACCGGTACACGCAGGGGCGGGTGCCGGCGGGGGTGCGGGCCCGCATCGTGGGCCCGGCCGGGGAGCCGCTGCCCGCCGACGGGGCCTCCGTCGGTGAGCTGGAGGTCCGTGGGCCGTGGATCACCGAGCGGTACGTCGGCGACGACGCGCCGGACCCGGAGAAGTTCCGCGACGGCTGGCTGCGTACCGGTGATGTGGGCACCCTGTCGGCGGACGGCTACATCACCCTCACCGACCGGGCCAAGGACGTGATCAAGTCCGGTGGGGAGTGGATCTCCTCGGTGGAGTTGGAGAACGCGTTGATGGCCCACCCGGCGGTGCTGGAGGCGTGCGTGGTGGGCGTACCGGACCAGCGGTGGGACGAGCGACCGCTGGCCACGGTGGTGCTCCGGGAGGGTGCCTCGGCGACCCCGGAGGAGTTGCGCGAGTTCCTCGCCGGATCGGTGGCACGCTGGCAGTTGCCGGAGCGCTGGGCGTTCGTCGAGGCGGTGCCGAAGACGAGCGTCGGCAAGTTCGACAAGAAGGTGGTGCGCTCCCGGTACGCCGACGGCGACCTGAATGTGCGGGAACTGGCCACGCCGTAACGTTTTTCGGCGCATCATCGCCGTTGGGAGTGGTGGCCCGCACAGACCTCTCTCCGGTGGGCGGCCCCGGCGTTCGCACCGCGCCGGGGCCGCCCGTTCCTTGCGGGGCGACCCGCAACGCCAGTATTGCGAAACTTGTTCGCCTCTGTCCTGGGGACGGCGAAAAATCCCAGGTCAGAACCGCCTACTCGCGGGCGCTGAGCAGCACCTTGCCGACCACCGAGTCCTCCACCGCCTGATGCGCGGCGGCGGTCGCCGACAGCGGGTAGGAGTGCAACGGCAGGCCGGCCTCCGCACCGACCCGGATCCCGCCCTGCGCGGCGGCCGCCGCGACGTCCACCACCGCCTGCGCCTTGGCCGCCTTCGGCATCGTGTAGACAAGCACGAACTGCCAGCGGGCGTTCGGCACCATCAGCGGCCGGATCGGCAGCGTCACCTCGTCGCCGCCGTCGTCGGCGTACGCGCAGACCACCCCGCCCGGGCGCAGCAACCGTACGTCGGTGGCCGCGTTGCGGGTGGGGGAGACCTCCACGATGCCGTGCACCCCGTCGGGTGCGAGCTTGCGGACCTCCTCCACGACGTCCTGCTCCCGATAGTTGACAACCGCCGAGGCACCGGCCGCCGCAGCCAGTTGAGCCTTCTCGGCACTGCTCACCGTGGCGATCACACAGGCGTCGGCCCAGGCCGCAAGCTGGATCGCCGCGTTGCCGACGGCACCCGCCCCGCCCTGCACCAGCACCGTGTGATCGCTCAGCGCCCCCGGGCGCAGGCTGTCCGGCAGATACTCACCGGCGGTCAGGCACCGGTGCGCCGTCAGGAACGGAATACCCAGGCAGGCGCCCAACTCGAAGGACGCGTCGCCGAGGCGTACCGCCTGGCGGACCGGAACCACCGTGTACTCGGCGGCGGTGCCCCAGGGACGCTGCCAGGCGGCCTCCCAGATCCACACCCGTTCGCCGATCAGTTCCCGGTCGACACCCTCGCCGACCGCCTCGACCACCCCGGCGCCGTCCTGGCCGGGTGTCTGCCAGCCGGCCGGCAGCGGACCCTGCCGACGCGACTTCCAGTCCGTCGGATTAACCCCGGACACCGCGACCCGCACCAGCAGCTCACCCGGACCGGGTTCCGGCACCGGACGCTCGACCAACTGGAGCACCGAGGGGTCACCGGTGCGCTCGTACACCATCGCCTTCATGCCACCGACCGTAGGCGGGCCGGGGACCGCCCGGTGCCGGTTCAGCCCAGCCGGTCGACGACCTCCGGGGTCAGCTCGTCGATCGAGTCCAACACCGTCACGGCCAGCCGTCGAGCGTCGGAATCCAGCGGGTACGCACCGTGCGGCACCGCCACCACCGCCATCCCGGCGGCAGCCGCCGAACGGACCCCGTTGGAGGAGTCCTCCACCGCCACGCAACGCGTCGGGTCGAGGCCGAGTCGCCGGGCCACACTCAGGTAGACGTCCGGGGCCGGCTTGCCGCGCTCGGTCTCCTCGGTCGACAGGGTGCTGCGGAACGCGTCGGTCAGGTCGGTGGCGGCCAGCGCCGCGGCGATCAGCCGGGTCGGTGAGGAACTGGCCAGCCCCAGGGGCCACCGCGCGGCCAGCCGGCGGACCACGTCGACGGCACCGTCGATCACCGGCACCCGGGCCGCGTACCGGCGGGCCATCTCCTCGACCACCTCGGCGGCGACCTGGTCGGCGGTGCGCCGCACCCCCAACTCGTCGCTGAGGTACCGGACCCACTCGCCGGTGCTCATCCCCATCAGCCGACGCTGGGTGTCGTCCTGCCACTCACCCCCGTGCTCGGCCACATAGGCGCGCCGAACCTCCTCCCACACCGGCTCGGAGTCGACGATCACCCCGTCAAGGTCGAAAACCACCCCATCCACAGTCACACCCCCATCCTCCCCCACCCGTTCCCACAGACCCCGCGTTGATCAAGAAGTTTGCGTCGGGGTCGGCGAGGAATCAGACGAAAACCTCTTGGTCAACTCGCCAGGGGTGGGAGGCCGATGGGGCTGTCCGGCGGGATCACCGTGTGGGCGGCGCGGGCGATCGGGTCGAGCAGCTCGCGTAGGCGGTGCGCGCGGTCGGCGCCGAGGGTGAGCCAGGGGCGGGTGGCGGCGACGTCGGTGGCGTCCTCGATCGCCTGGAAAGCCGATCGTCCACGCTCCGTCGGCTTTCCGTCGGTGTTCAGCCAGCCACGGGCCGTGAGCCGCTCGCGCGCCTGGGACCACTCCTGCTCCGACCATCCCCGGCCGAGCAGGTTGGCCGGTGGCATGTCCACAGCGACCCGCCAGGCCAGCGTCTCCACCGGGTCGAGATCGGCGGCGACAAGCGCCGCCACGTGCCCGTCGCCGCGATGTTCGCGCAGCGTGGTGGCGGCCTGCCAGAGCCGCGCCAGCGGATACTCACCCCGCGGCAGGGCCGCGTTCGCCGCGCCGAGCACCCGGCCGCCGGTCTCGAGCCCGTCGGTCGCGGCCTCCAGCAGATCGGCGGCCTCGACGAGGTGCCGCTCGGGCAGCTCGTAGGTCAACTCGGCGAGCGCCTGCACCGCCCCGGTCAGCCGGGCGCGCAGCGCCTGGTCCGGCGTGGCCAGCTGCCACACCGCCGGCAGGGCCCGGATCACCATGTGCGGCGCGAAGTTGTAGAAGGCGGCGATCACCGGAGCCGGCCCGGTCGGCCCGAGCGGAGCGGCCCGACCGGCGAAGTAACCCCGCCAGTAGCCGCGAAGCCCGGCCGCCCCGTAGGCGGCGCGGGCGCGCGGGTGGAAGTACGTGACGGCGTGCACCGGTTCGTAGTGCGTCCACATCAACCGGGCGGTCCGCCCGTCGGCGTCCACTGCCGTCACGTGCACCTCCGCGTTCGCTTCGATAAGCGTCCCGGGCGAAGGGTGCCCGGGACGCTTGCCGAACCTACTGCCGGTCGGTGACCGTCCGGAAGCCATCTGTGGTCAACGGCATCGATGTTCAGTTGCTGTCGGGCGACCCGACCCGGGGTTCACTCGGCGGCGAGCACGTCCACCACGAAGCGCAGCGGGCCCGCCGGACGACCGCCCCCACCCTCGCCGTACGCGTCCTCGGCCGGGATGTCGAGCTGCACCCGGCTGCCCACGGTCACGCCGACCAGGCCCTTGTCCCAGCCCGGGATGACCTGTCCGACGCCGATCGGGAAGGTGGCCGGCTGTCCCCGTTCCCAGGAGGAGTCGAACTCCTCGCCGTTCTCGTAGAAGACGCCCACGTAGTTGGTGGTGATCGACTGGCCGGCCGTGACCTTCGGCCCGGTGCCCTCGATCAGCGGGGTCACCGTCAGCTTGGTCAACTTGCCCTCGCCGGCGGCGACCGTCGGCTTGCTGCCCAGAGCCGGGTCCGCGCCCTCCGGCAGCTGCGGCGCGGGCGGCGCGGCCGGCTCGTTCGTCGCCTCGGCCGGGGCGGAGGGTGTACCAGCGGCCTGCTCGGGGGCGTCGTCACCACCACGCTGGCCCACGATCACGAACACGGTGATCAGCACCGCCACGACGGCGATCCCGGCGAACGCGCCGGCCCAGGCCTGCCGGCGGCGCTTCGCCTCGGCTGCCTTCTGAGCCGCCAGCTGCTCGGCCAGCCGCCGCCGTGCCTTGGTCTCCTGCTCGCTCACGTCCTCGACTCCCTGCTGAGAGGTGTGGGATGGGTCCGGCCACGGGCAGCCGTCGCCGACACACGGTACCTGGTGCCGGACGCACTTCCGACCATCGATGGCCCACGCCGGGCGGCACGGCTGCGCCGATCATGGACGGCAGGCCGCCACGAAAGCACCGAATGCGCCGAAAAGGCACATTCGGCTGGGCCTGCCGGCCTAGGCGGACTTGCGCGGGGTGCTCTTCTTCGCGGCCTTCGTGGCCTTCTTCTCAGCGGTCTTCTTGGCCGGCTGTGCCTTCTTGGCGGTGGCCTTCTTCTCGGCGGTCTTCTTCGCGGGTGCCTTCCTGGCCGGAGCCTTCGCGGCCTTCTTCTCCGCCGCCTTCTTCTGCGCCGAGCGCGCCGACGAGATCGGAGTCGGCTCGGCGCCACCACCGGCCGGTGCCTCGCCGCGAGCCGCCCGGGCCCGTTCCACGGACGCCTTCAACGCGGCCATCAGGTCAACCGCCGCGGCGGGCGCCTCCTCCACCTCCTCCGGCTGGACCACCTCCCGGCCCTCCACCTTCGCGTCGATGACCTCCTGCAAGGCCGCTCGGTAGTCGTCGGTGAACTCGTCCGGGTGAAAGTCCCCGGCCATGGAGTCGATGAGCGAGGTGGCCATCGCCAACTCCGGTGGACGGACCTTCAGGTCCTCGTCGAGGAAACCGAAGTCCGGCTTACGGATCTCGTCGGGCCAGAGCATCGTGTTGAGCAGCAGCACACCCTCGCGGACCCGCAGGGTGGCCAACTGCTCCCGCTGACGCAGCGCCACCTTGACGATCGCCACCCGCTCCGAGTCGGTCAACGCGTCCCGCAGGAGCAGGTACGGCTTGGTCGCGGTGCCCTCCGGCTCCAGGAAGTACGCCTTGTTGTAGAGGATCGGATCGACCTGCTCGGCCGGCACGAACTCCAGGACGTCGATCGCGTGGGAGGTGCTCAGCGGCAGGTCGGCGAAGTCCTCGTCGGTGAGGATGACCATCTCGCCGCCGCCGATGTCGTAGCCCTTGGCGATGTCGTCGTAGCTGACCTCCTCGCCACAGACCTGACAGGTGCGCTTGTACCGGATCCGTCCGCCGTCGGACCGGTGCACCTGGTGGAACCGGATGTCCTTCTCCTCCGTCGCGGAATACAGCTTCACCGCGATCGAGACCAGGCCGAACGACACGGCACCCTTCCAGATGGCCCGCATGCTGCGCTCCCTTCCCCGGTATCGACCATGCTCGCATCACAGCGAACCGGGCGCGAGGTGTTCGGCCTGCTACTACAGTCGGCCTGTGCCCGGCGCGCCGCTCAAGCCGATGCTCGCGATGACCGGGCAGCTTCCGGCAGGTCCCGATTGGGCGTACGAGTTCAAGTGGGACGGCGTACGCGCGCTTGCCGACATCTCCGCCGGACGGCCACGCCTGTACGCCCGCTCCGGCGTGGAGATCACCACCGCCTACCCCGAGTTGATCCCGCTGGGCGAGCAGGTCGACGATGTCCTGCTCGACGGCGAGGTGGTCCTCTTCGACCAGGCCGGTCGGCCGTCGTTCACCGCCCTGGCCGAGCGGATGCACGTGCGCAACGCCGCGAAGGCGGCCCGGCTGGCGGCGACCGTGCCGGTCACGTACATGATCTTCGACGTCTTGCGGCTCGGCGGGCAGGACCTCACCGGCTGGCCGTACGCCCGGCGTCGGGAGGCCCTCGACGGCCTGGCGCTGGGCGCGGCGCGGTGGGCGGTGCCCCCGGTCTTCTCCGACGGCCCGGCCACCTACCAGGCGGCGGGTGAGCACGGCCTCGAAGGGGTGATGGCCAAGCGCGTCGAATCGGCCTACCGGCCGGGCGTACGTTCGCCGGACTGGGTCAAGGTCAAACTGGAGGTGACAGGCGACTTCGTGGTCGGCGGCTGGCGGCCCGGCGCGCGGAAGATCGGCGGGCTGCTGGTCGGGGTACCCGGCGCCGACGGCCGACTCATCTACCGGGGCCGGGTCGGCGGTGGGATCGGTGCCGCGCTCGAACGGGAACTGCTGCGCGAGTTGGAGCCGCTGCGCACCACCGCCGTACCGTTCAGCGGCGACGTACCCCGCGAGGATGCCCGAGGCGCGATCTGGGTAACTCCCCGGATCGTGGTGGAGGTTAAGTACGGCCAGCGCACCCCGGACGGACGACTGCGGTTCCCCCGGATCCTGCGGATCCGCCCGGACAAACCGGCCGAGGAGGTCGACGATGCCGGCTGACCGATTCCCGGTCGAGGTGCACGGTCGCACGCTCGAACTGTCCAACCTGGACAAGGTCCTCTACCCGGCGGCCGGCTTCACCAAGGGCGAAGTGATCGACTACTACACCAGGATCGCCCCGGTGCTGCTGCCGCACCTGGCCGACCGGGCGCTGACCCGCATCCGTTACCCGAACGGCGTGGCCGGCAACTCGTTCTTCGAGAAGAACGCCCCGGCCGCCACCCCCGGTTGGGTACGCACCGAGAACCTGCCCGTCCCCGGATCGAGCAAGGGCCGGGAGACGATCGACTACGTGGTCGCCGACGACCTGCCGACCCTGGTCTGGTTGGCCAACCTCGCCGCCCTGGAACTGCACACCCCGCAGTGGAAGATCGGCGCGCACCCGGACCTGATGGTGGTCGACCTGGACCCGGGTGCTCCGGCGTCACTGAAGCAGTGCTGCCAGGTGGCCCTGCTGTTGCGTGACCGGCTGGCCGCCGACGGCGTCGACGCCTACCCGAAGACCTCGGGCAAGAAGGGCATGCAACTCTGCTGCCCGATCTCCGGCACCCGGTCCGCCGACGAGGTGTCGGCCTACGCGCGGCGGATCGCCCAGGAACTCGAACGCGAACAGCCGAAGCTGGTGGTGTCGAAGATGGCGAAGAACCTGCGACCGGGCAAGATCTTCATCGACTGGAGTCAGAACAACGCGGCGAAGACCACTGTGGCGCCGTACTCGCTGCGCGCCCAGCCCGTTCCGTCTGTGTCGACGCCGCTGACCTGGGACGAGGTCTCCGCAGGTGCGGCGGGGCGACGACCGGCCACCAAGCCGTACACCGCCGGTGAGGTGCTGGACCGGGTCGAGCAGCACGGCGACCTGCTCGCCCCGCTGCTCGACGGCGGCCCCGAACTGCCGGCCTAGACAGCCTCCGCCCGCTCACCTGTCGGAGCGCACGGCCTCCGACTCGTCAGACCGCCGCAGCCGCGCGTACGCACCGGCGAGCATCGCGATCGCGAGCAGGCTGACGATCACGTCGCTGACCAGGGCCTGGGTGGGCGACACCTGTGTGTACGGGGGCACCAGGTAGGCCAGCACGGCCGCCCCGAGCAGCGCCCCTGCCGCCCCGGCGAGCACGTGCCGCTGACCCCATCCGGTGCGTCCCGACCACCGGACCAGCACCACCACCAGCGCGGCGACGACAACCACCGACACGGTGACGCCGACCCAGCCGGAGAGCATGCTGACCCCCAGGTAGACGAGCAGAACCAGCAGGCCGGGACGGGTCGGCCGGGGTGCGCCGGCCGGAACCGGAGGCGGTCGACGCCGCCATCGGGGCAGGGCCGCCACCACGACCAGGGCGCCGACCACCGACGCCGCCCCGATGAGCTGACCGGGGCTGGCCAGGAACCCCTTGCGTCCACTGTCGTCGGCGAAGACGAGCAGGCTACCGAGCAGATAGAGCACGGTCATGGCGACCAGGCCGGGTACCCGCAACCACGGCCGCAGCCGACGGGCCGGGGAGAGGTACGACTCGACGATGGCGATCGGCGCGCAGATGGTCAACGCCACATGGTTACCGACGAAGCTGATGACCTCCTGCGCGCTGATGCCCAGCACCGGAATGCGGGTGTGGTCCGCCGCGCTCAGCTCGGCGAACTCGGTGTCGGCCAGGTAGTCGGGGTTGAACAGCGACTGGTCCACCAGGCCCGCCTGGACCACCCCGAACCCCGCCGCCAGCAACACGATCATCGGCCAGCCGCCGCCGGTGCGCCGGGCCGCCTCCCGGATGAGCACCGCCGCACCCCCGTACATCGGCGCCAGCACCACCACGACGCCCAGCATGTCGGTGCCGGCGAAGCCGCCCCACGAGCATTCGGCGGCCCAGGGGGCGAGGAACAGGAGCGCCACGACGGGCGCGAGTCGCCGGAGCATCGGCTGCCGGACGCCGTCGAGCGCCGCCCGCTCGCCCCCGTGAGTAGTCATATCCCTGACTCTCCCGGTGACGCGGCACCCTGCACCAATGCCATCAGTCATGTCTTTGCCGGCCCGGCAGGCCGACCCGGCCTCGACAGAGCCGGGCGGCAGGAGTAGGACCTACCTATGCGTGCTGCCCTTCCCGTACCGTCCGCCGTTGGTCTTGCCGGGCGCGACCAGCCGTTGATCACCTACCTCGACCACCGGACCGGTGACCGTCACCAGCTGACCGCCGCCGAACTGGGCGAGTGGTCGGCTCGGGCCGCCGGTCTGCTGCGGGACGGGTGCGGGCTGACGCCGGGCAGCCGGGTGGCGGTGCTGCTGCCGCCACACTGGCGTACCGCCGCGGTGCTGTTGGGGGCCTGGGCGGTGGGGCTGGAGGTGTCGTTCCGGCCGCGCGCCACGGCCGGGCTGCCGGTGCTGGAGCCCGGCGGCGACCGACCGTACGACGCGGTCCTGGTCACCCCGGAACGGCTCGACGACTGGCTGGAGGACGTACCCGACGGGCTGCACCGGTACCTCGTCGGCACCGGGCCACAGCTGTTGGTCGACGTGCCGGTCGGCTGGCTCGACTGGTCCGTGGAGGTGCTGCGGCACGGCGTCGCCCCGACCGACCGGCCCGTGCTGCACGCCAACGACGCGGCCAGCCCGGACGGCACCAGCTACGCCGAGTGGGGCTCGATCGCCAGGGCGGTGGCCGAGCAACTCGACCTGCGGGCCGGTGACCGGCTGCTCGTCGACGTCGCCGAGCACGACCAGCCGCTCAAGTGGCTGCTCGCCCCGCTCTCCGCCGGTGCCACCGTGCTGCTCTGCGCCAACCTCGACCCCGCCGACCGGAACGCCGTCGCCGCCGCCGAGCAGATCACCCGCGTCCTCTGACCACGCCGAGGCAGCGGACGACCCCGATGCGCGGATCTTGCCGACGGGGATGTGGTCAGTCGACGGTGGGTAGGGGCGGGCCGAGGACGTCGTCGGCGTCGACGATCGTGTACGCGTATCCCTGCTCGGCGAGGAAGCGCTGCCGGTGGGCGGCGTACTCGGTGTCGATGGTGTCCCGGGAGACCACGGTGTAGAAGTGCGCCTGCCGGCCGTCGGCCTTGGGGCGCAGCACCCGGCCCAGGCGTTGCGCTTCCTCCTGCCGGGAGCCGAAGGTGCCGGACACCTGGATCGCCACCGCTGCCTCCGGCAGGTCGATGGAGAAATTCCCGACCTTGGAGATGACCAGGGTCCGGATCTCCCCGGTGCGGAAGGCGTCGAAGAGCCGCTCGCGCTCCTTGTTCGTGGTGGAGCCCTGCACGATCGGGGCGTCGAGATACTCCCCGAGCTGGTGCAACTGGTCGATGTACGCGCCGATGACGAGGGTCTGCTCGTCCGGATGCCGGTCGAGCAGGGCGCGGACCACAGGCAGTTTGGTGCGGGCGGTGGCCGCCATCCGGTAGCGCTCCTCCGCCTCCGCCGTCGCGTACGCCATCCGCTCCGCGTCGGTCAGGGTGACCCTGACCTCGACGCACTCGGCGGGGGCGATCCAGCCCTGCGACTCGATGTCCTTCCAGGGCGCGTCGTACCGCTTCGGGCCGATCAGGCTGAACACGTCGCCTTCCCGGCCGTCCTCGCGGACCAGGGTGGCGGTCAGGCCCAATCGGCGGCGAGCCTGGAGGTCTGCGGTGAAGCGGAAGATCGGCGCGGGCAGCAGGTGCACCTCGTCGTAGACGACAAGACCCCAGTCGCGGGCACCGAACAGATCCAGATGGGTGAACGCGCCGCCGCGCCGCGAGGTGAGCACCTGGTACGTGGCGATGGTCACCGGACGGATCTCCTTGCGCTCGCCCGAGTACTCGCCGATCTCCTCCTCGGTCAGCGAGGTCCGGGCGATCAGCTCGCGCTTCCACTGCCGACCGGCCACCGTGTTGGTGACCAGGATCAGCGTGGTGGCCTTCGCCTCGGCCATCGCCGCCGCACCCACGAGCGTCTTGCCGGCACCGCAGGGCAGCACCACCACACCCGAACCGCCGGCCCAGAACGCCTCGACCGCCTCCCGCTGGTACGACCGCAGGGTCCACGCCTTGCGACCGTCCTTGCCGGCCTCGGCCAGCTCGATCGGGTGCGCCTCGCCGTCGACGTACCCGGCCAGGTCCTCCGCCGGCCAGCCGAGCTTGAGCAGGGCCTGCTTGAGCCGCCCCCGCTCGGAGGGGTGTACCGCGATGGTGTCGTCGTCGAGGCGGTTGCCGAGCATCCCGGCGAGCTTCTTGCTCTTGGCCACCTCGACCAGCACCACCCGGTCCAGGGCGCGCAGGACCAGGCCGTGTGCCGGATCGTTGGCGAGTTGAAGCCGCCCGTACCGGTCCATCGTCTCGGCCACGTCCACCAGCAGCGCGTGGGGCACCGGGTACCGCGAATACTTGATCAGGGCGTCCACCACGCCCTCGGCGTCGTGACCGGCCGCGCGGGCGTTCCACAGCCCGAGCGGGGTCAGCCGGTACGTGTGCACGTGCTCGGGTGACCGCTCCAACTCGGCGAAGGGTGCGATGGCCATCCGGCAGGCCTGTGCGTCGGGATGATCGATCTCCAACAGGAGGGTCTTGTCCGACTGCACGATAAGCGGTCCACCAATCACGCCGAATCCTCTCGTCCGTACGGCTGACCCGGCCGCCGAAGCAGGTGTCTGACCTGCCGCAGGGCGACCATCCAGTGTTGCACGCGCGGGCGGGTGGCGAGAAAGTGCGCGCTCCGCGCAACCCTGCTGGTACTTCTGCGCGTCTAGCAGTAGGGGACGAGTCGTCGAGGTCGGCGGATCGGTGGATGGTGAACGGCCACCGTACGCCCTCGCGGTCGTCATGCCGGTCGGTTCCGGTGCGTAGCGCGTTCGATCCACGGCCGGACGGGCCAGGAAGCGGGGGCCTTTCCCGTCACCGTGGACAGCCAACGGGGGCGAGCGGCGCGCCCGGGCCGAACCGGCGACCCCACCTCACCGTTTCGCTGCCTGCCGTCCCCGGGTAGGAGCCGAACCGGATCGGTACCCGATGGTGCTGGTCGACAGCCGCCAAGGGTGACACCCTTGACGTTCAGGGCCGGACCGTACGGGGGAGGGCAGATGACCGTTGATCAGGAAGTTGTCCCCAAACGTGAGCAGGCGGAGTCGGTCGAACCCGTCTCCACCGCAACCGTGATCGCGTACACGATCGTCGGTGTCGTCCTGTTCGGCTGGTTCCTCTTCGGCTGGCTCGTGCTCCAGCAGGGCTTCATCGACTCGGTCGGTGAGGCCGCCGGCACCGGGTTCGCCCTGCTCCTGATCGTGGCGATCGTCGGGTCGGTGCGGAACAGCCGCCGCTGAGCCAGCCGAGCCTCACTTCTCCAGCACCGCCGCGGTGATCCGGTGCAGCGCGAAGGTGTGCAGCATCTCGGTCCGCTCATCCTCGGCGCGTAGGTAGCCCGCGCCGAGCGAGACGGGTCGCACCAGCCGGGACGCGGTTGCCCCGTGTGCGTCGACGTAGCCGACCCAGACCAGCGCCTTGTCCCGTACCGCCTGTTGCAGCACGGCCAGGGCGTCGTGGTGACCGTGCGCGGGGGTCGGCCCGTCCGGCGTCGCGCCCCGCACCACAGCCGGGGCCCGCCGGGCCGCCCGCGCCACCGCGTCACCCCGGCGGATCTGCTCCACCACACCGAGCAGGCGGGGCAGCGGCAGGCGTGGGGTGGCCAGTGGGTCGAGTGCCCGACTCGCCACCGACACCCGGGCCGGCGCCCGTCGGGTCTTCGGCCGAGTGAGCACCGTCGACCCGGTGGCATCCTCGGCCACCGGGGCGTAGCCGGCCTCCCGGAGCACGCTCAACAGCCGGCCGCCCTGGTACGGGGTCACCAGCACGGTCGGCGCGAGCCGGCGCAGCGCCAGTGCCTCGACCCGCCGGTCAGCCAGCACCTCGGCCAGCAGCACCTCGTCGTCGCTGCGCAGGTACGCCCCGGCGGAGCCGATACGCAGCCCGCCGTGCTTGCGGGCCACGTCGTCGACCAGGTACGTCAACCCCTGCGGTACCGGGGTGCGTGATCGGCGGCGGAACAGTTCGTGCAGGTCGTCGGCGGAGTAGCCGGCGTCCAGGGCACGTCGCACACTGCCCGTGGTGATCCGGTGCACGCTCGCCCCACCCGCCGACTCGGGCTCGGCGACCACCTCCAGTTCGGTGGCGAGCGCCGGCTCCGGCGGCCCGGGCACCACCACGGTCAGGTCAGCCTGGACGAGGAAGTGGTCCACCGGGGCGGGTAGCAGCGTGTCGAGCACCCGGACCGCGCTGCCGCCATCCTCAACGTCGGCCCGCAGCCCCAGCGGGTCGTCGGTCGCGCCGTCCTCGCTCGCCGTCGCCTCGGCAAGCAGCAGCCGCCCGTACGAGGTGAGCGCCCCCAGCCCGGTCACGCCCAACGTGGCCGCCTCGGCCAGCACCTCCCGATGCGCGTTCTCCCGGCCACGGCTGCGTCGGGGGGCCCGCCAGTCCAGCAGCGCCAGCACCTCCTCGGCGCTGGGCGCGGCGGCCGGTTCGAGATCCGCGAGTACGCCGAGCACCGCCCGCCGGGCGGCCGGGGCACCTGCCCGTTCCGCCTCCGCCGACAGCACGGTGATCGGGCGGTCCCGGTCGTCGCGCTGGCCGACCAGCCCGACCTGTCGGGTCATGGTCAGCCAGGCCCGGGCCACCTGCTCCCACCGTTGGGCCAGCGAACCGGCCCGCCACATCTCGTAACCGGCGGTGGGCAGCACCTGCTGGTCGGCGCCGTACCGGCCGGCGACGCCGGGCAGTTCCATCTCACCGGTCAGCCCGGCCGCGTACGCCACCTCCAGCAGCAGCGCGGCTGTCGGCTCGTCCAACCCGGTGACCCGCGCCAACCGGCGCAGGTCACGCACGCCGATTCCGCCCGACCGCAGTACCGGCGCCGGTTCGGCGGCCAACTGCTCCAGCAGCGCCTCGGTGTGGCGTACCACCTCCATGGTCTGCCCGGCTCCGGCGGAGTCGGCCGCCTTCGGCTCGCGCGGCGTGGCGGCCACCTGAGGCGGGCTGCTGCTCAGCGGACCCAGCGGGCCGGTGTCGCGGCGCAGCAGCAGCCCGATCTCCCGGGGCAGCTCGACCATGCCGGCGGTGCCACCCTTACCGCCGGAGACCCGTACCAGCAGCCGGTGGTCGACGAGCCACCGCACCGGAGAGCCGGTCGGCGCGCCGCCGTTTGTGTCGTCCGGTGGCAGGTCGTCGTCCGCGCCGACCGCAGGTGCCTGCAACGCGCCGGGCGGCACGCTGCCGACCGGCGGACCGGCGGCCAACCGGTCCAGGATCGCCCGGGCCGACGGCGGCGCGGACAGCAGTGTCCGCCGCAGCTTCGCCGGGTCCGCGCAGAGCGCGGCCGTGCGCGGGTCCAGCTCCGCCGCCGGCCGACCAAGCCCCGCAGGGTACGGGGAGATCTCGTCGATGCCACCGACGAGGTGCAGGGCCCGGTCGGTGCCGTACAGCAGGAAGCGGGCACGTAGCCGGTCGACGGCGGCCCGCACGGCGGTGGGCGCGGGTGGGTTGGGGCCGTTGGTGGCCAGGGCGAGGACCCCGTCGACCGAGGTGGTGCCGTCGGCCGGGTCACGGGTCAACCGGGCGGCGTCCAGGATCTGGAGCGTGAACTGGTCCAGCCCGTCGAGCGCGCGCGACACCGAGACGCGGGACTGTGCCCGGATGGCGAGGGCGGCCACGTCGGCGGGGACCGGTACGACGAGGTCGGGCCGGAGCTGAAGGAGCGCGGCGAGGGACTCGTCGGGCAGCGACCGCAGGTGGTCGGCGAGTGAGGTGCTCATCGTCGTTCCACGCTAGCCCGGAGGGGGGCACTCTCGCCCATCGGACGTCCCGGCCGGTCCGGCTGGCCGGGTAGCTTTCCAGGATGCCTTCGTTGACCGTCGGATTCGATCTCGACATGACGCTTGTCGACTCGCGCCCCGGGATCGCCGCGACGTACCGCGCGTTGACCGAACGGACCGGCGTACCCGTCGATGCCGACGTCGCCGTGTCCCGGCTTGGCCCGCCGCTACGTACCGAGATCGCCCACTGGTTCCCACCGGAGCAGGTCGAGGAGGCGGTGACCGTCTACCGCGAGCTGTACCCGGCGTACGCGATCACGCCGACCGTGCCGCTGCCCGGGGCGGTGGCGGCTCTCGCCGCGGTCCGTGATCGCGGTGGTCGGGTGCTTGTGGTCACCTCCAAGATCGGCAGGTTGGCCCGGCTGCACCTGGATCACCTGGGGCTGGCCGTGGACGAGCTGGCCGGTGACCTGTTCGCCGAGGAGAAGGCGACCGCGTTGCGGGCGCACGGGGCGACCCACTACGTCGGCGACCATGTGGCGGACATGGTGGCCGCCGCCGCGGCCGGAGTGCCCGGCATCGCGGTGGCCACGGGCCCGTGTTCGGCCGATGAACTGCGCGCGGCCGGGGCGGCGGCGGTGCTGGTGGATCTCACCGGATTCCCGGCGGCGCTCGACGGGATGATCCGGCTAGCCTTGAGGCAGTAGACGGTTCAAGCGAAGCAGAGGTTCTCAGGTGCCTACGGGTCGAGTGAAGTGGTACGACGCGGCCAAGGGATACGGGTTCGTCACCAGTGACGAGGGTGGCGACGTGTTCCTGCCGAAGGGCGCGCTACCGGCGGGTGTCACCGAACTCAAGGGCGGCCAGCGCATTGATTTCAGCGTGGTGGACAGCCGGCGGGGTACCCAGGCGATGGGGGTGAAGCTCCTCGACGCGCCGCCGTCCGTGGCGGAGCTGCGTCGACGTCCCGCCGAGGAGCTGCACGGCCTGGTCGAGGACATGATCAAGGTTCTGGAGGCGAAGGTCCAGCCCGACCTGCGTCGGGGCCGCTTCCCGGACCGCAGGACCGCACAGAAGATCGCTCAGCTGGTCCACGCGGTCGCCCGCGAGCTGGAGGTCTGAGGCACGAGTCCGGCGTCGGTGGCCCGGCCGAGCAGCGCCTCGACGGCAGCGAAACCCGCCTCACCGAGGTCCGCGGTGAACTCGTTGACGTAGAGGCCGATGTGCTGGTCCACCACGTCGGGCTCCATCTCCTGGGCGTGTGCCAGCACGTACGCCCGGCTGGCCGCCGGATCGGCCCAGGCCCGCTGCACGGAGTCCCGGATCCAGCCGGCAGCCTCCTGCGGGTCGACCACACCACGGCGGGCCAGGATCGCACCGAGCGGGATCGGCAGCCCGGTGTCGGACTCCCACCACTCGCCCAGGTCGACCAGGGCGGTGAGGTCGTGTCGTGGATAGGTGAACCGGGCCTCGTGGATCACCAGTCCGGCGTCGTACCGCCCGGCGGCCACCCCCGGCATGATCTCGTGGAACGGCACCACCTCGATGCGCTGCGGTGCCCGCCCGGCCGCCCAGAGCCGGAACAGCAGGTAGGCCGTGGTCCGGTCGCCAGGCACCGCCACGGTGGCGCCGCTGAGATCGTCGCGGTCCGGCCCGCCGTCGCGCTCGGACCGGGTGAGCACCAACGGGCCGCATCCCCGACCCAGCGCACCCCCGCAGGGCAGCAGGTGGTAGTCCTCCAGCAGCCACGGCAGCGCCGCGTAACTCACCTTCACCAGGTCGAACGCGCCGCGCTCGGCGGCCGTGTTGGTGACGTCGACGTCGGCGTACGTCACCTCGACCGGCGGTGCGCCGGGCACCTGTCCGTGCACCAGCGCGTGGAAGACGAACGTGTCGTTGGGGCAGGGCGAGATCGCCAGCGAGAGCGCCACACCCCCACCGTAACCCCGCCGACTCAACCCACACCCGCCGCCCGGCCTCGCCCTGCCTGCCTCGGCGGGCACCGGGCCTCGCGCTCCTGCCCGATCCGGTACCGCTCCTGTTCGCTCCTACTCGTCCCCTGCCGGCGAGGTGTGTTGCGCCAGCGCGAAGTCAGCCGATGCGCGGGTCCACGCAAATGTCAGCGGCTGTCCGCCTGGGCGGGCCGATCCGACCGCAGGTGCGGGTGTGGTGGGCGCGCCCTGTCGAGCTGAGGGCGTAAACGAATCGCCACGGGGTGCGCGACACGTCCGTCGCGCGGGATGACCCCCTCTGCCCCCTGCCGTCCGCAGTCCGCCGTTTCGTGTCTGGCGGGCGATAGCACGGACGGCTCAGCTCGACAGGGCGCCAACACCATGTGCCGCCGCCGGAGGGCCGGATTGACACCGGCTGCGGCACCCTCGCCGGGCCAATTATCCACAGGTTCATCCACAGGCTCGCGGTCGGGATTGAGTGATCTGCGAGGGCGCTGGGAGCATCGGTGGATGGGGGACGACAAGGATGCGGTGCTCGATCTGGGGTCGATGCTGCGGGCGTTGCGTCGGCAGGCCGATCTGAGTCAGCGTGAGCTGGCGGAGCGGTCCGGCGTGCCGCAGTCGACAGTGGCGCGGATCGAGTCTGGCCGGTCCGCGGGTTCCCAGTTCGGCACCGTGCAGCGGCTGGTGCAGGCGGCGGGCGGGGCGCTTCGGATCGCCGGTCCCGACGAACAAGCCCTGCCCGTCGACGTGATCTGCGACGACACCCGTCGGGACGAGGCGGGCCGTCGTTATCCGGCGCACCTGGACGTACGGAAGGTACGGACGCTGAAGGACTGGCCGGGGGCATGGTGGGCACACTGGTACTCGCTACCACCTGACCGGTGGCCGCTGCAGGTTCCCGAGGTGACCTACGACCTCGACCGTGGCCAGCGGGACGAGCGACGACTCCGGGAGCGGCTCCGCGATTCGGTACGGATCCGCCGTCTCATCGAGGGCGTGCCGGACGGTTGCTGGCGGCTCGTGGCGGAGTTGCCCGGTGGCGACGTCGTCGGCGAGTTGCGTGCCCATGAACGCAGCCTCGACCTGCTGCTCGGGGAGGACCTGGGTGATCGTCGCGAGGTGGTGCTCGACGGTGTGCTGGTGGCGCCCCGGCTCCGCCTGCTCGGCATCGGGCGTCGGCTGGTAGCTCGCCTCACGGAGGAAGCCCAGCAGACCGGTCCGCGCGCGATCTGCGCCACAGCCGAGTTCGGCGGCATCCACTTCCTGCTGGCGTGCGGTTACCGGATCGAGTGGAGCCGGCCACAGGCGCTGCGGCTCGACCCGCCGAAGTGAACCGGGCCGGACCGGCGGAAGGGGCGGACGGGCACGAGGCGGCGGCGTCAGCGTAGGGCGGGGGCGGCGGCGGTTAGCGCGGTGAGGGCGTCGCGCAGGCGCCACGCGTCGCGGTCGCGGGGGCCGATCGGATTCGAGATGGTACGCAGCTCGACGAAGGGTACGCCGGCCTGGCTCGCGGCGACCGCCACGCCGTACCCCTCCATGGCCTCGGCCACCGCGTCCGGGTGACGTCGGATCAGTTCGTCGGTGCTTGCCGTGGTGCCGGTCACGGTGCTGACGGTCAGCACCGGTCCCACGGTCGCGGCCGGTAGCGCCGTGCGCAGGGCGGCCAGCAGCGCCGGATCCGCGTCGACGGCCGCACCGCCACCGAGCAGTTCGGGCGGCATGCCGAGCTCGTCGATCGGGATGAAGCCGTCGGGTGACTCCGCGCCCAGGTCGGCGGCGATGGCCCGGGTGCCCAGCACGGTGCCACCGACCGCGACCCGGCCGGCGAAGCCGCCGGCCACCCCCGCACTCACCACCGCCCGGTACGGGCGGCCGGCCATCTCGGCGAGTGCCAGCAACCGGGCGGTCGCCGCACCGGCGACCGCCGGTCCGACCCCCACCGGCAGCACCGCCACCGTCGGGTCGGCGAGGCCGGCCTGGATCGCCTCCGCCTCGGCGGGCACCGCGGTCACCACGAGCAGACCGCTCACGCGATCGAACCTGGTGAGCTGCGCCGCGTCTCATCGTCGCCGCCGCCGGAACCGGTGACCGTCGAGGACGGGCGGTAGATGTGGAAGCCCGGTGGTGCCAGCCCTGGCTCCTCCGGATCACGTCCGCCCTGGTAGGGCGCCGGGGACGTGGGGGTGGCCCCGGCGGCGCGTTCCTCCTCGGCGCGTTCTTCCTCGGCCCGTTCTTCCTCGGCCTGCTTCTCGGCGGTCAGCTCGTCGTCGGTGAGCGGCCGGCCACGCAGTTTCTCGGCCCGCAGCCGTCGGGCCATCACCAGCGCCCGGGCGGCGGCGAGGGCACCGACACCAGCGGCGACGGCGATGCCGATCCGGCCGTCGAAGGGTACGAGCCCCAGCCCGCCACCGGCGACGAAGGCGAGCATCAGCGCGGTCTCGGAATGGGCGAAGGAACTGGCCCGCAACCGTTCCGGGATGCGCTCCTGGATCGAGGCGTCCACTGCCAGTTTGGCGATGCCGCTCATCATCGCCGTCACCACGCAGAGCAGGGCGACCATCGGCAGCGAGAAGCTCAGCACGGTGAGTACGCCCACCCCGGCGACGATCACCATGCCGCTGGACTGGAGGGCGGCCGGCCGGTGGATGCGCAACCGGGTACCGATCGCGGTGGCGAGGAAGGTGCCGACGGCAAGTGCCCCGCCGACCAGGCCGAGTGCCCACTCATCGCCCAGGTCACGCCCGAACACCACGGTGGTCAGGTCGCCGGCCTTGATGGTGAAGGCCAGGAAGAGCAGCAGGAATCCGTAGACCGCGCGCAGCGTGGCCGCGCCGACCAGAGTCGAGATCACCAGCCGCCCGGCGGGTCTGCCCCGGCCCAGCGGTCGCTCGTCAGTGCCCCGACGCAGCGCCCGCAGTGGTCGCGGTACCCGCTCCGGCGGCTCGGAGTCGGCCTTCGGCGGCAGCCGTAGGGAGATCACCATGCCGACCAGGAAGATCACTGAAGCGACCCGCAACGGCCACTGCGGCCCGAACCAGAACGCGGCCAGCCCGATCGGCGCGACAAGCGCTCCGGCGACCGTGCCGTAGACGCTCGCCCGGGCGCCGACCTGGGACAGGCCGAGCCCTTCCGGCAGCAACCGGGGTACGGCCGCGGAGCGGGCGACACCGTACGCCCGGGAGAGCGCCAGCACCCCGAAAGCCGCCGGATAGAGCCCGAAGCCGTGGATGTAGTCGGAGATCAGCCAGGCCAGGAAGGCCCGGCCCAGCATGGTGCTGGCCAGGGCGTACCGACGGCCGTGCCGGAAGTGGTCGAGCAGTGGCCCGACGACCGGTGCGAGCATGGCGAAGGGCACCATGGTCACCAGCAGGTAGAGCGCGACCTTGCTCCGTGCCTCGCCGAGCGGCACGTTGAAGAAGATCGTCCCGGCCAGCCCGATGGCGATGAGCGTGTCACCGGCACAGGAGATCGCATGCAGGTCGAACAGACGGACCATGCCGGTCTCCCCGCCGGCACCCCGGGCCCGGGCCCGAGCGGCACTGCGGGTCACCCAGCGACCGCTGCTCAGGGAGCCGCGCAGCATCAGCCGGGTGGCGCGGATGCCGGTGCCGACGGTCCGCCCGAGGAGGGACCGCTCAGAGCGGGAGAACAGCGGCATGGCACCCATCCTGACCCATCGGCCGGGGCAATGCTGCGCCACCGCCGGAGAACACCTCTGGGGAGTGCCTCACAGCCCACCCACCCGATGGGGAACAATGGTCGGGTGACCAGGCCCGCCTCCGCCCGTGCCGCCCGTCTTGACCAGGTCTGCGCCGCTGCCGTCGAGGTGGCGCGCGCCGGCATCACCGAGGTGGGCCCCGACGACGTCGGCGACCACCTCCAGGTCGTTGCCGAGGGTGACAGACTTGTCACCCACTACTTCGAGTGCCGGCTGGCCGGCTACCGCGGCTGGCGGTGGGCGGTCACCGTGACGCGGGTGCCGCGCAGTCGTACCGTGACGATCTGTGAGACGGTCCTGCTGCCCGGGCCTGACGCGTTGCTGGCGCCCGGCTGGCTGCCCTGGCAGGAGCGTCTCAAGCCCGGCGACCTGGGCCCCGGCGACCTGCTGCCGACCCCGTCCGACGACGAGCGGCTCCAACCCGGCTACCTCCTCTCCGACGACCCGGCGGTCGAGGAGACCGCCTGGGAGCTGGGGCTCGGTCGGCCCCGGGTGATGTCGCGGGAGGGACGGATCGAGACGGCCCAGCGCTGGTACGACGGCGATCACGGCCCCTCGGCACCGATCTCCGCCTCCGCGCCCGCCCGCTGTGGCACCTGCGGCTTCTACCTGCCACTCGCGGGCAGGTTGCGGCAGTGCTTCGGTGTCTGCGGCAACTTCTACGCACCGGACGACGGCCGGGTGGTCAGCACCGACCATGGCTGTGGCGCCCACTCGGAGACCCTTGTCGAAGCCGACACGGCTGTCGACGAGATGCCCACCGTCTACGACGACAGCGCGGTGGAGCCGATGGCGGTCAGCCGTGCGTCCGGTTCGGTCGAGAGCGGCGAGCCGGCGGAGCCGTACGGGCACTCCTGACGGTGGCCGGCCGCCGGCTCAACCGGCGGCGCGACGGCGGCGGCGATTGGCGTCGTGCCTCATCATCACCGCCAGACCGGGGAAGCCCCACAGGAATCCGGCCAGGCAGATCCAAAGCCAGTTCTCGTGGCCACTGGCGGCCAACCGGTCGCGGAAGAGCAGCAGCACCAACCCGGCGACGGCCCAGGCTGCCATTCCGGCGAGTGCGAACGGCACCATCGGCGGATCGAGCGGCTCAGGGCGGGGTGGCGGGGTGGGCACCCGGCCAGCCTACGTGACCCTGCTTCCCGGCAGTCCGGTCATCTGCGACGATGCGCGCGACAACCCGATGATCCGCTGTGAGGTTCCTGATGGCAGTAGCGCCGCCCGACAACGGCACCCCACCCGGTTCCGGTCAGCCGCGTAACGGCTTCGACCGGTACTTCGAGATTTCGGCCCGCGGCTCGACGCTGACCCGCGAGGTGCGCGGTGGCCTCGCCACCTTCTTCACGATGGCGTACATCGTGGTGCTCAATCCGCTCATCCTCGGCAGCGCCGTCGACGGTGACAACCAGACCCTGCCGATCCCCGCGATCGCCGCGGCCACCGCCCTGGTCGCCGGGCTGATGACCATCCTGATGGGCGTGGTCGGTCGGTTCCCGCTGGCGGTCGCCGCCGGGCTCGGGGTCAACGCCCTGGTGGCGTACGAGATCGCCCCCGAGATGACCTGGGCCGACGCGATGGGCCTGGTGGTGATCGAGGGTCTGATCATCGCGGTGCTGGTGCTGACCGGGCTGCGTACCGCCGTGTTCCGTTCGGTGCCGACCCAGATGAAGACGGCGATCGGCGTCGGCATCGGCCTCTTCCTCACCATCATCGGCCTGGTGGACGCCGGCTTCGTGCGGCGGATTCCGGACGAGGCGAACACCACGGTCCCGCTCGGCCTGGGCATCGGCGGCAAACTCGTCAGTTGGCCGATGCTGGTCTTCGTGGTGGGTCTGCTGGTGACCCTGGTGCTTGTGGTGCGGCGGGTGAAGGGCGCCATCCTGGTCGGCATCCTCGCCTCCACGGTGTTGGCCATGGTGGTGGAGGCGGTGGGCAACATCGGCCCGTCCTTCGTCGACGGTGTGCCGAACCCGAAGGGCTGGTCGCTGAACGTCCCGACGCTGCCGAGCAACCCGTTCGACGTTCCGGACCTGTCCCTGCTCGGCCAGTTCAACGTGCTGGACTCGTGGGGGCGGGCCGGTTGGCTGGTCGTGCTGATGTTCATCTTCACCCTGCTCATCACCGACTTCTTCGACACGATGGGCACGATGGTGGCCGTCGGTCAGGAGGGCGGCATGCTCGACGAGCAGGGCACCCCGCCGCGTACCCGGGAGATCCTGCTCGTCGACTCGATCGCGGCGGCGAGTGGTGGTGCGGCGAGCGTCTCCAGCAACACGTCGTACATCGAGAGTGCCGCCGGTGTCGCGGAGGGCGCCCGGACCGGGGTGGCCAACCTGGTCACCGGCGTGCTCTTCCTGCTGGCCACGTTCCTCGCGCCGCTGGTGGTGGTCGTCCCGTTCGAGGCGGCGTCGGTCGCACTGGTGGTGGTCGGCTTCCTGATGATGACGGCGGTACGGACCATCGACTGGTCCGACTACGAGATCGCCATCCCGGCCTTCCTCACCATCGTGTTGATGCCGTTCACCTACTCGATCTCCAACGGGATCGGGGCCGGGCTGATCGTGTACGTGGTGGTCAAGCTGGCCAAGGGCAAGTCCCGGGAAATCCACCCGCTGCTGTACGCGGTGGCGGCGCTGTTCGTGGTGTACTTCCTGCGCGGTCCGATCGAGACGCTGCTCTTCTGACAGCCGCCCGGGCCGGGCCTGCGTGATCCACTCGACGTGATTCGTGCGCCCGGCCCGGAGCAGGAGAAACGTCGTGGTGAGCATGGTCATATCCGCTGCGGCTCGGTCAGCTAATTAGTTAGGCTAACTATCGTGACGGAGCGGACGGTGACGGCTCAGAGCATGCCACCGGCGCAACTGGCCCTTCAGTTGCGTGATGCGATCACCCGGTTGAACCGGCGGGTCCGCCAGGCCCGGCCGGTAGGTGACCTGACGGTCACCCAACTGTCCGCGCTCACCAGCCTTCGGTTGGCGGGCGCGCTCACGCCGCGGGAACTCGCCGACGTCGAACGGGTGCAGCCACCGACGATGACGAAGATCGTCGCGAAGCTGGAGGAGCGCGGCCTCGTGCAGCGCACCCCACACCCGACCGACGGTCGGCAGGTCATCCTCGCGACGACCGAGGGGGGCCGGGCCGTGCTCGACCAGTTCGAGCGGGTCCGGGACGAATGGCTGGCCCGCCGGCTGGCCGAGTTGAGCGACCCCGACCGGGAGACCCTGCACCACGCAGCGGAGATCCTCCAGCGACTCTCCCGAGCCTGACGCCGCGCACACCTGGTGTGCCCCGCGCCGTGCCGTCCGTCGTTGACGACGCGTACGACCGCGAGGAGGCGCACCAAGAGTGCAGGCAAGGCTGAGCACGATGTTCCAGTCCCTACAGGTCCGCAACTACCGGCTCTTCGCATTCGGGCAACTGGTCAAGCTGATCGGTGTCTGGATGATGTTCATCGCCCAGGACTGGCTGGTCCTCGAGCTTTCCGGCGACTCGGCAACCGCGCTCGGCGTGGTCGTCGCGCTCCAGTTCACCCCGGTACTGCTGCTCACGCTGCTCTCCGGCCGGCTCGCCGACCGGTACGACAAGCGGATGCTCCTCTTCGTGGCCAACGCGTTCTGGACCGTGCTGTCGCTGGCCATGAGCCTGCTGGTACTCACCGGCCTGGTCCAGTTGTGGCACGTCTTCGTCTTCGCCGCCCTGCTCGGCGTGGCAAACGCGGTGGAGACCCCGGTACGCCAGGCGTTCGTCTCCGAACTTGTCGGCACGTCGCTGCTGCCCAACGCACTCTCGCTCAACGCGGCAGTGTTCAACTCGGCCCGCATCGTCGGCCCGGCCGTGGCCGGGCTGGCCATCGCCGCCTTCGACGTCGGGCCGGTCTTCCTGGTCACCGCGCTCAGCTCGATCGCGCCGCTGGTCACGGTGATCCGGATGCGTCCGGCCGAACTGCACCGGGACCCGCTGCCACCGCGCGACGAGCGGGCCGCCGCGACTGTGCTCGACGGGCTGCGCTACGTCGGCCGACGCCCCGACCTGCTGCTCCCGATGGTGGTGATGTCGGTGATCGGGATGTCGCTGTTCAACTTCCAACTGACGCTTGCGGCGCTGGCGAAGACCGTCTTCAACACCGGGGCCGCCTCGTTCGGTCTGTTCAGCACCACGCTCGCCGTCGGCGCGCTGATCGGTGCGCTCGCCGGAACCGGCCGGCGGAGCCGTCCCTCGGTCTGGCTGGTGCTGGGCGCCGCGGTCGGCTGCGCCACCTTCGGCACCCTCGTCGGACTGGCCCCGGCGTACTGGATGGTGGTGGCCCTGCTGCCGCCCACCGGCTTCTTCATGGTCTACTTCGCCCAGGCGGCGAACCAGCGGGTGCAACTCGGCACCGACGCCGCGTTCCGGGGCCGGGTGATGGCGCTGTGGGTGCTGGTGTTCCTGGGCACCAACCCGGTCGGCGCACCGATCATCGGCTGGGTCGCGGAGACCTTCGGCGCCGGTGCCAGCATCTGGGCCGGTGGGCTGCTCTCGCTGACCACCGCGCTGCTCGCGCTGGCCTGGCAGCTGCGCCGGGCCGGGGCCCGGCTGCGGTTCCGGGTGCTTCCGCTGCCCCGGTTCTACGTCACCGAGGTGTGAGCGGAGTCGGCACTGCGGGCCAGCCCGTCGCCGGGCCGGCCGTCGGGCCCGCAGAATGCGGAAAATCGGTTACCTGACGCTCCGCAGCGGCATAGCTTCGATGGGTGGAGGTCCTACGCTTACTGCTCCTGGCTGTGGCGCTGGCGGCTGTGGTCTTCGTGCCGGTGCTGATCGCGCTGGTCATCTGCACCGACGAGGTCGTCGACCGGCTGAGCTGTGGATACGGCGAGTGGCGGCAGCGGCGCCGGGAACGGCGTCTGATCGTCCGGCTGAATGAGGCCACCGACGCGGTCGCGGTCGCCGACCGGATCGACCTCGACGCGCTCGACCGGATGGACCGGCGGCCCTTGGAACAGATCGCCGCCGACCTGCGGTGCCTGCGCCGGGACCGGGCCGGCGGCAGCAGGACTGTCGTGTGGCACAGCGACGTGCTCGACGCGTACGACGACCGGCTCCGCCTCGCCTGCCGGGCGCTGGGCATCACCGAGCATCTCGCCGAGTTGACCGGGCTCGACCGGCAGATCGAACGGGTACGGGTCGAGGCCGAGCTGGACGCCGCCGGCCTACGACTGCCGGCCGCCCGCCCCGAGCAACCCGAACGGTGGCTCTGACTGCCATCCTGTGACAGGTGCGACTCTTCATCGCGATCTATCCGCCGGCCGAGACCATCGCGCATCTGACCGGGCAGGTGGCCGGGCTGCGTCTCGCGGCGGCCTCGGCTGCCGGCACCAACGTCCGGCTGGTCGATCCGACGATGGCCCATCTCACGCTCGCCTTCCTCGGCGAGGTCGATGCCGCCCGGCTGGCCGAGGTGCGCCAGGTGCTCGGTGTCGCCGTCGACGCTGCTCGCGGAGGTGCTGTGCTGGGCGCAGGGCGGGCCGGCCCGCCTGTCCTACGCCTGGGCGGCGGTGGCCGGTTCGGCTGGGGCCGCAGCACCGTGGTCTGGGTCGACGTCCGCGGCGACGTGTCCCGCCTGATGGCCCTGGCTGGCGTCGTTCGCGCCGGGCTGGCCGCAGCCGGACTGCCAGTCGACGAAAGGCCCTTCCGGCCGCACCTGACCGTCGCCCGTCCCGGCGACCGGATGCCGCACGCCGACATCGAGGCGGACCTGGCCACCCTCGACGGTTACCTCGGCCCGTCCTGGCCGGCCGAGGAGTTGGTCCTGGTGCAGAGCCGCCCCGGACCCCCCTCGCGCTATCACCAACTCGCCACCTGGCCCCTCTGACCCCCCGCCCCCGCCAACTTCCCGCCGATCTTGCACTTTTGGTCGCTGAAACGTCCGTTATCAGACTGATGTCCCGACAAGAAGTGCAAGATCGGCGCAGAGAGGGAGAGAGGGAGCGTCGGCGGGGTGGGTGGGTGTGGGGACTGGGGGTCAGGAGGACTCTCGGGCTGCGGGGCCGGTGCCGAAGAGGACGTCGTCCCAACTGGGTAGGCGCTTGCGCGGCTTGCCGCCGGACTCGGCGGAGTCGGTGGCACCGGCGGCTGGGGCGTTCGTCCGGCGGGGGCGCAGCACCGCCAACGAGGGCACCGCCGGGACCTCCTTCGGCGCGTCCGCGTCGTCGTCAAAAGCGGAGCCCTGGCCGCCGCCGAGCAGCGCGGCAGCGCCCCCGGAGACGGCCCGCTGGCGCTGCGCGTCCGGACCGCCGGCGAGCGCGGCCGGTGAACGTGGCTCGAGACCACGGCCCGAGGTCGAGCCGAGCGGCCGGTCGAGGGAGGCGAGCAGGGCGTCGCGGCCGGCGCGGATCGGGTCCCGACCCGAGCGCCCCGGCTCGGCGGGCGACGGCAGCCCGTGCCCACCTCGGCTCGGCTCGCCGCGCGACGGGCCGGGCAGGGCGTGGCCGCCCCGCTCCGGTGCTGGTTCCTGGCCCAGGATCGGCGTCGGGCGCTCGGCGCACAGATATTGCGCCATGTCGTCGTGCGGGGCGACCGACTGCCGGGTCTTGTCCAGATCCCAGACCGCCTGGGCGGTGGCCTTGCCGGACGGCCAGGTGGCGACGATCCGCCAGGTGCCGTCGTCACGCCGCCACGCGTCCCAGGAGATCTTCTCGGTGTCGATCCCGTGTTGGGCGAGCCGGCCGTTCACCACCTCGGCGAGCGGCGTGGGCTTCTCGGCGCCCTTGAGTCGGGTGCGCCGGGCATGCTGGGCGAGCATCGCGCGTTCCTGGAGCACCGGCCCGGCGTAGCGGAGCACCCGGTCAACCGGGACACCGGCGATCCGGGCGACGTCCTCAGCGGACTCACCGGAGCGGATCCGGGCCTGAATGTCCCGAGGAGACAGGGAAGGCACCGGGTCGGCGGCGGCCGGTGCCACCGCGAGCGTGGGCGTACCCGGCTCGGCGTGCAGCGCTCCGGCGATACGCTCGTCCAACGGCAGGGCGAGCAGTCGCCCGACCTCGTCGGCGAGCACCAGGGCCTGGCCGTCCTCGGAGAGGGCGACGAAGCGTACTGGGCGCATCGCGTTGCCTCCGTCCCGCTTCGCTGGCCGTACGCCACGAGCCGGCCACCCGGGGCGTTGCGCTCCACGGTACGCCCATCCGTCTCCCGGTGGGAGACGCCACGCCCGGGTAAGCGGCGGATCCACCTGCTCCGCGGCTGTGCGACGGGTCAGCTGCCGGCGGCGGACAGTGGCGCGTATCAGGTCCGAAGTGGTGCGGTGTCACCCGAGCGTCCGGCGGTCGACAGTGGCGTCGTACGGTGCGGGCCCGGCACCCCCGTCCGGGGTGCCGGGCCCGTGGTCACGTCCGGCCTACTGTCCTACAGCCGCTCGATGACGTAGTCGATGGAAGCGGTGAGCGCTTCGACGTCGGACGGCTCGACGGCCGGGAAGAGCGCGACCCGCAGCTGGTTGCGGCCCAGCTTGCGGTACGGCTCGGTGTCGACGATGCCGTTGGCGCGCAACGCCTTGGCGATCGCGCCCGCGTCCACCCCGTCGGCGAAGTCGATGGTGGCGACCACGTTGGAGCGCAGTGCCGGGTCGGTGACGAAGGGCGTCGCGACGGACGAGCGCTCGGCCCAGCCGTACACGATCGCGGCGCTCTCGGCGGTGCGCTTGGCCGCCCAGGCCAGGCCGCCCTGGGAGTTCATCCAGTCGGTCTGCTCCGCGGCGAGGAAGATGGTCGCCAACGCCGGGGTGTTGTACGTCTGCTCCAGCCGGGAGTTGTCGATCGCGGTGACCAGGTCGAGGAACGCCGGGATGTACCGCCCGGATGCCTTGATCTCGGCGGCCCGCTCCAGCGCGGCCGGCGACATCAGGGCCAGCCAGAGCCCGCCGTCGGAGCCGAAGCACTTCTGGGGGCGAAGTAGTAGACGTCGGTCTCGCCCACGTTCACCTCAAGCCCGCCGGCACCGGAGGTGGCGTCGACTAGCAGCAGCGAGCCCGGGTCCGCGCCGGCCACCCGGCTGATCGGCACCGCGACGCCGGTCGAGGTCTCGTTGTGCGGGGTGGCGTAGACGTCCACGCCCGCCTCGGCGACCAGGGCCGGGGCGCTGCCCGCGTCGGACTTGCGGACCGTCGGCTCGCCGAGGAACGGCGCGTCCTTGACGGCCTTGGCGAACTTGGCGCCGAACTCGCCGAAGCTGGCGAACTGGGCCCGGTCGCGGATCAGTCCGAACGTGGCGACCTCCCAGAAGGCGGTGGTGCCACCGTTGCCGATGATCACCTCGTAGCCGTCGGGGAGCGAGAAGAACTGGGCGATGCCGGAGCGCAACCGGGCCACCTGGTCGCGGACGGTCTTCTGCCGGTGCGAGGTGCCCAGGTAGCTCGTGGCCACCTCGGCGAGCGCGGAGACCGCGGCCGGACGGACCTTGGACGGCCCGCAGCCGAATCGGCCGTCGGCGGGCTTGATCTCGTCGGGAATCCGGATGGTCGGTGCGTCAGCCACGGTGTTCAAGATCCTTCCGCATGGGTCGGGGCCCGGGTGAGCAGAATGGGCGCGGACCGACGGCGGGCACGTGCGTGATCGCACGGCGTTGCCGGGTCGGAGCCCGTCCGGCAGCGCTGCCGAACTTCATCCTCGCACCAGTCACCGCCGGTCCGGGCGCTGGTCCCACCCTGAACCGTGAGGCGTCCGCCACAGCCACCTGACCTGGCCCGCTGCCCGAGCGAGTCGGAAAGGGCCCCTCCGCCATCCGGCGGAGGGGCCCTTTCGCGGTATCTCAGACGTCGTGCGGGACGGCGTCCCAGCCGTCGACCTCGTGCGGCTTACGGGTGCCCGGGCCCACGTAGCGGGCCGAGGGGCGGACCAGCCGCTGGAGCTTCTTCTGCTCCAGGATGTGCGCGCTCCAGCCGCCCATCCGGGCGCAGGTGAACATGGAGGTGAACATGTGCGCCGGTACCTCGGCGAAGTCGAGCACCACGGCGGACCAGAACTCGACGTTCGTGGCGAGCACCCGGTCGGGCCGGCGGGCCTGCAACTCGGCGAGGGCGGCCTTCTCCAGGGCCTCGGCGACCTCGAAGCGCGGGGCACCCAGTTCCTTGGCGGTGCGGCGGAGCACCCGGGCGCGCGGGTCCTCGGCCCGGTAGACCCGGTGGCCGAAGCCCATCAGCCGCTCGCCCCGGTCGAGCACCCCCTTGACGTAGCCCTCCGCGTCGCCGCTGCGCTCGACCGCCTCCAGCATGGTCAGCACCCGCGACGGGGCGCCGCCGTGCAACGGACCGGAGAGCGCGCCGATGCCGGAGGAGATGCAGGCGGCGGCGTCCGCGCCGGTGGAGGCGACGATCCGGGCGGTGAAGGTGGAGGCGTTCAGGCCGTGCTCGGCCGCCGAGATGAAGTACGCGTCGACCGCCTTGACGTGCCGGGGATCGGGCTCACCGCGCCACCGCTTCATGAAGCGCTCGACGACGGTCTCCGCCTTGTCGATCTCCTTCTGCGGGACCGCCGGCAGTCCGAGGCCGCGCGCGGACTGGGCGACGAAGGAGAGTGCGGTGACCGACACCCGGGCAAGGTCCTCGCGGGCCTGCTCGTCGGAGATGTCCAGCAGCTGCTGCAGGCCCCAGTACGGAGCGAGCATGGCGACGGCGGACTGCACGTCGACCCGGATGTCACCGGAGTGCACCGGCACCGGGAACGGCTCGGCCGGCGGCAGGCCCGGGCCGAAGCGGCCGTCGACGAGCAGCGCCCAGACGTTGCCGAAGGAGACCTGGCCGATCAGGTCCTCGATGTCGACCCCGCGATAGCGCAGCGCACCGCCCTCGCGGTCGGGCTCGGCGATCTCGGTTTCGAAGGCTACGACGCCCTCAAGTCCGGGTTTGAAATCGGCCATCTCACTGCTCCTGGTGTGTGGTCGGTGCGCCCGCCCGGGCTCGGTGTCCCGGCCCCGGCCGGGTGAGCGCCTTAGGCGACCCTCAGGGATGTGTTCGTGACATCTTGCCTGCTGGTGGCCGGGTGCGCGAGACGCTGTCGATGTGCTGCTGGCGACATCCCGCTTGCCGGTCCCCTTCCGGCACCGATAAGACTGGGCCGGACGGGCTGGTCGCCGGGCGCGTACCGGCCCGACGGGGGAGGAGCGGGAACGTGATGGGGGACACACCGGTGCCGGCCGGCATGCGGCACGAGTACGCCGCCGAGTCGGGCCTGACGGAGAGCGAACTGGCCGCCGACTGGCACACCCAGTTCGACAGGTGGTTCGCCGACGCGGTCGCCGCCGAGCTGCCCGAGCCGAACGCCATGGTGTTCGGCACCGCTGACGCGGCCGGCCGGCCGAGCGCGCGGACGGTGCTGCTCAAGGGGTACGACCCGGAGGGGTTCGTGCTCTTCACCAACTACGGCTCCCGCAAGGGCGTCGAGGTGGCCGCCAACCCGTACGCCAGCCTGCTCTTTCCCTGGTTCCCCATGCAGCGGCAGGTGATCGTCGCCGGCCCGGTGGAACGACTCGACCGGGCGCAGACGGAGGCGTACTTCGCCAGCCGCCCGCGCGGTTCGCAGCTCGGCGCCTGGGCCAGCGCCCAGTCGTCGGTGCTGCCGGACCGGGCCGCCCTCGACGACGCGTACCGGGCCGCGGCGGAGCGCTTCGCCGACGTGGAGCCGATCCCCGCCCCACCGCACTGGGGTGGGCTGCGGGTGCGTCCCGACTCGGTCGAGTTCTGGCAGGGCCGGGCCAGCCGGCTGCACGACCGGCTGCGGTTCCGCCGTACCGACGCGG
This sequence comes from Verrucosispora sp. CNZ293, assembly GCF_002754655.1. Taxonomy (NCBI): domain Bacteria; kingdom Bacillati; phylum Actinomycetota; class Actinomycetes; order Micromonosporales; family Micromonosporaceae; genus Micromonospora; species Verrucosispora sp. CNZ293. The sequence goes on along the minus strand of NZ_PEFR01000001.1, from coordinate 4,312,135 downwards.
GCTGGATCGTGGAGCGGCTGGCACCGTGACCGTCGGCAGCACCGACCGGCCGCGCGAGCAGCGCCGCTGGGCGATCGATCTGCGCCCGCTGCGGGTGCCGGCGTACCGGCGGCTGTGGATCGGCAACGCCATCGCGATGTTCGGTTTCCAGTTCACCGCCGTCGCCGTTCCGGTGGAGATGTACGCGCTCACCGAGGACTCCCTCTGGGTCGGTCTGCTCGGCGTCGCCGCCTTCGTACCACTGCTGGTCTTCGGGCTCTGGGGTGGCGCGGTCGCCGACGCCATCGACCGACGGCGGGTGCTGCTCGGCGGCTCCGTGCTGCTCTGGGTGGCGGTGCTGGGGCTGCTGGCCCAGGCGCTGCTCGACGTCGGCAGCCCGGTCCTCCTGCTGGCCCTTGTCGCGTTGAGTTCAGTGGCGTTCGCCATCTCCGGTCCGGCCCGTGGCGCCCTCGTGGCCCGGCTGGTCCCGATCGAGCTGGTGCCGGCGGCCACCACGCTGAACTTCACCACCGCGATGGCGACAGCGGTCCTCGGGCCACTCGCCGCCGGCCTGATCCTGGCGATCTGGGACCTCGGGGTGGCCCTGCCGGTCGCGTACGCCGTGGACGCGACGCTGCTCGCCGCCCTGGTCTGGGCGGCGCTGCGGCTGCCGGCCATGCCGCCGGAGCCCGACCCGGACGGCGGGCCCCGGCAGGCGGGGCTGCGCAGCATCGTGGACGGGGTGCGGTACCTGGCCGGCAGCCCGGTGCTGCTGCTCTCCTTCGCCATCGACCTGATCGCGATGGTGTTCGCCTTCCCCCGGGCCCTCTTCCCCGAGGTGGCGACCGAACGGTTCGGTGGCGGTGCGGCGGTCGGCTGGCTCTACAGCTCCATCGCGATCGGCTCGCTGCTCGCCGGCCTGGTCTCGGGCTGGATCGGCCGGGTGCGACGGCAGGGTCTGGTGCTGGTGCTCGCCGTGGTGGCCTGGGGCGTCGCGGTGGCGCTGGCCGGGTTGGCCGGCCAACTCTGGCTGGTGGTCGTCCTGCTGGTGCTGGCCGGTGCCGCCGACCTGGTCAGCTCGGTGGTGCGACAGTCGATGCTGCTGATCTACGCCCCTGACCGGATGCGCGGCCGGCTCCAGGGCGTCAACACGGTGGTGGTGGCCGGCGGACCGCGCCTGGGCGACCTGCGGGCCGGCGCGATGGCGGCCGGGTTCGGCAGCGGCGTGGCCTGGGTCGGTGGCGGTGTCGCGGCGGCGGTGCTCGCGGTGCTGCTCGCCGTGGCCTTCCCGGCGTTGACCCGCTACCGCCCGCCGACCGTGGCGGGTGGGCCCGAGCCTGACCAGGGCCGCCGACCGTGACGAGCGAACTACGGCGTCGGCGGCTAGGGTCTGGCGACATGGACAGCCGCGATCCGCTCCCCCTGTCGGGAGCGCAGTGGAGCATCTCAGCCGCCGGTCACGAGGCGGTAATCGTCGAGGTGGGCGGCGGGCTCCGCGCCTACCGCCAGGACGGGGTCGAGCACCTCGACGGGTACGCCACCGACGAGGTGTGCCCGGGCTCGGCGGGGCAGGTGCTCGCGCCCTGGCCGAACCGGATCCGCGACGGTGTCTACACCTTCGGCGGGCAGTCCAGGCAGCTGAACCTGACCGAGCCGGAGCGGCACAACGCCATCCACGGCCTGGTGAACTGGGCGTCGTGGCACCTGATCGAGCAGCGACCGGACGAGGTCACGGTCGGCTACGACCTGCTGCCGCAGCCCGGGTACCCGTGGCCGCTGCGACTGCGTACCAGGTGGAGCGTGGGAGCCGACGGGTTGCGCGCCGAGCACGAGGTGACGAACATCGGCACCGAGGCGGTGCCCTTCGGCTTCTCCGTGCACCCGTACCTGCGGCTGCCGGGGGTGCCCGTGGAGGACATCGCGCTGCGGGTACCCGGCCGGACCCGGCTGATGCTCGACGGCCGGCTGCTGCCGGTCGGCGCGGCCGTGGTGACCGGCAGCGAATACGACTACACCGAGCCGCGCCGGATCGGCGACGCGGTGCTGGATCTCGCCTTCGGGCAGGTGGCCCGGGACGCCGACGGCGGCTCCTCGGTGACGCTCACCGGGCCGGACAACTCCGCCGGGCTGCGGATCTGGGCCGACGACCAGTTCGGCTGGTGGCAGGTCTTCACCGGCGACACGCTCACCGGCGAGCGGTTCCGCCGATCGGTGGCGGTGGAGCCGATGACCTGCCCGCCGGACGCGTTCCGGTCCGGCCGGGATCTCATCACCCTGTCCCCGGGCGACATCTGGCGCGGGAGCTGGGGCATCCGGCCAGGCGTCTGAGCGCTCGGTCAACCGTCGGGCGGGCAAGTGGAGGAGTAGTAGGGCGTGGAGTTCGCGGAGGTGGTCCGGCGGCGTCGGATGGTGCGCAACTACGACCCGGACCGGCCGGTCCCGCCTCAGGTGCTGGAGCGGCTGCTGGAGCACGCGGTGCGGGCCCCGTCCGCCGGCTTCTCCCAGGGCTGGGGCTTTCTGGTGCTGGAGTCGCCGGAGGACCGGGAGCGCTTCTGGACGGCCAGCACCCCGGAGGGCGGCGGGACGGGGCGGTGGCTCACCGGGATGCGCCGGGCCCCGCTGATCGTGGTGCCGCACGCCAATCGCTCGGTCTACCTGGAGCGGTACGCCGAGCCGGACAAGGGGTGGGCGGACCGGTCGACGGATCGTTGGCCGGTGCCCTACTGGTACGTCGACACCGGCTTCGCCGCGCTGCTGATGATGCTCACCGCAGTGGACGAGGGGCTGGGTTCGTGCTTCTTCGGCATCCCGCCGCAGCGGTTGGAGTCCTACCGGGAGGCGTTCGGTGTGCCGGAGGCGTACCACCCGATCGGTGCCCTCACTATCGGTTATCGCGCCCCCGACCACCGGTCACCGTCGCTGCGTCGGGGGCGCCGTCCGGTGGACGAGGTCGTCCGGCGGGGGCGGTGGAGCTGACCCGAACCGGTGGGTTCGTCCGGTTGAGAACCGGACGACCGGTGGTGAAACTGGCATCAGGGAGCAGAACGTGGCGTGCGAGGTCCGGCTACGCTGGCACGGTCATCGACGCCGCAGGTCGTGGCGCAGTGCCGCGACGCGGCCCGGCGTCGTGGTACGGCCGGCCAGGGGGAGGGGAGCGTGCCGTCGTGATTTTCAGAGCGGTCCGGGACGGACGTCCCTACCCGGAGCACAACCTGACCCTTAAGCAGTGGGCGGAGATTCCGCCCCGTCCGCTGCGTCTGGATCAGCTCATCACCACCAAGCGCGAACTGGCGCTGGACAAGCTCCTCGCCGAGGACTCCACCTTCTACGGTGACCTGTTCCCGCACGTCGTGCAGTGGAACGGTGGTCTCTACCTGGAGGACGGCCTGCACCGGGCGCTGCGTGCCGCGCTGCAACAGCGCAACCAGATCCACGCCCGGGTGTTCCTGCTCGCCGAGGCGGTCGAGTGACCCAGGTGGACCTGCTCGACCTTGACGCATCGCTGACCGAGGACGAGCGACAGATCCGCGCCGTCGTGCGCCAGGTGGTTGACGACCTGGTACGCCCGCACGTCGCCGGCTGGTACGAGGCAGGCCAGGTGCCGGCCCGCGAACTGGCCCGCGAATTCGGCAAGCTCGGCCTGCTCGGCATGCACCTGACCGGGTACGGCTGCGCCGGTTCGACTGCCGTCGCGTACGGGTTGGCCTGCCTGGAACTGGAGGCCGGTGACTCGGGTGTCCGGTCCCTGGTCTCGGTGCAGGGTTCGTTGGCCATGTACGCGATCTGGCGCTACGGCAGCGAGGAGCAGAAGCAGCGCTGGCTGCCGGCGATGGCGGCCGGTGAGGCGATCGGCTCGTTCGGGCTGACCGAGCCGGAGCACGGCTCCGACCCGGCCTCGATGGCCACCCGGGCACGCCGCGACGGCGACGACTGGGTGCTCGACGGCACCAAGATGTGGATCACCAACGCGCCGATCGCCGATGTGGCGGTGATCTGGGCGCGTACCGACTCCGGCGTGCGGGGCTTCGCCGTACCGATGGACACGCCGGGGGTGACGGCCCGGGAGATCGCCCGGAAGATGTCGCTGCGCGCCTCGCTGACCGGGGAGATCTCCCTCGCCGACGTCCGGCTGCCGGCGGACGCCGAGCTGCCCGGCGCGACCGGGCTGAAGGCGCCGTTGAGCTGCCTGACGGAGGCCCGGCACGGCATCGTCTGGGGTGCCCTCGGCGCGGCTCGCGACTGCCTGGAGACCGCCCTGACGTACGCGACCACCCGTACCCAGTTCGGTCGGCCGCTGGCCGGCTTCCAACTCACCCAGGCCAAGCTCGCCGACATGGCTGTCGAGTGGAACAAGGGCTACCTGCTGGCGCTCCAGCTCGGTCGGCTCGCCGACGCCGGGAAACTGCGCCCCGAGCAGGTGAGCGTCGGCAAGCTCAACAACGTCCGGGAGGCGCTGGCCATCGCCCGGCAGTGCCGGACCATCCTCGGCGCCAACGGGGTCTCCGGCGACTACCCGGTGATGCGGCACGCCAACAACCTGGAGAGCGTGCTGACCTACGAGGGCACCTCGGAGATCCACCAGCTGGTCGTCGGGCAGCGACTCACCGGCGTGTCGGCGTTCACCTGAACCCGGCCCACGCCATCTGACGGGCTCGGCGAGCGGCTGTCGTAGGTTGGGCTTACCGTCATCAACAGAGACCGCGTCTGACAGGACGGTGAGGGCGATGGCACGCGACGGCGACATCAACGAGCCCACCAGCAGGTTTACCGACCAGCGGTCGGGCGATGTGCTCACGGACGACCCGGACACACCACCGCAGGCTTCGCCCTCCGGTGGCGGCGCGGTCCGCGCCCTGCTCTGGGTGCTCGGCGCGGCGGCGCTCGCGGTGGTGGTGCTGCTCGGCGTGCAGACCACCGGGATCCTTCCCGAGTTCCGCAACCCGTTCACCAAGGAGCAGACCGACCGCTCTCAGCCGGCGCTGCTCCAGTCGATGCAGGATCTCAGCCGCTACGTGGCCGCCGAGGGCAACTTCCAGGTCGTGGTCGACCTGCAGAACGATCGGCGCAACGTGCCGGACTGGCTGCTCAACCAGCGGACCTTGTTCGTCGGGTCGGGCAGCGTCGAGGCGTACGTCGACTTCGGCACCCTCACCGAGGGGGCGATCGTGCAGTCGGCCGACGGGAAGTCGGTCGAGATCAAGCTGCCGGCGCCGCAACTGGCCGAGACCAACCTCGACCTGGAGAAGAGCTACGTCTTCGCGGAGGAGCGCGGCCTGCTCAACCGCGTCGGTGACCTGATCGACGGTGACCCGAACCGGCAGCAGGAGGTCTACCGGCTGGCCGAGGATCGGATCACCGCGGCGGCCCGGGACAGCGGCCTGAACGCCCGGGCCGAGGAGAACACCCGCAAGATGCTTGAGGGGCTGCTCCGCTCGCTCGGCTTCGAGCAGGTAAACGTCACCTACATCGCCCCCTGACTGCCCCCGCCGCCGTGCCATGCGCCGCCGTAAACAGGGGTGCGCGGCACGGCGGAGGCAGGTGGGTGGTCAGTGGCGGGCGGCCAGGTGGCGGTCCTCGTTGGGCATGATGATCCAGAGGGCCAGGTAGACGACCACCTGAGTGCCCGGCAGGAGCAGCGACAGCAGGAACAGCAGCCGGATCAATCCGGCGGACGTCCCGAACCGTCGCGCCAGACCGGCGCAGACCCCGGCGAACATGCGCCCCTCGCGGGGGCGGACCAGTTTGCGACTCATCGTCGATACTTCCCCTCTGCGGCGATCCGCCGCTGCTGAAATCAACGCTAGGGATGGATGGCCGCCCTGCCCTCGGTCCCGAGGAGGAAGGCCACCCTGCTGACCCGTAGGTGCATACCCGCGTGGGCTCCGGACGACGCCTGTCACCGGGGCCAGGGGTAGGCTCGCCGGTCGGACGCCCTCACCCGGGCGTCACCAGGGCCGGACCGTACCGGGAACCGGCCACGACCGGGTCGGCTCCGCAGCACGGAGCCCGACCACGACCGGCCGCTTACCGGTAACCCCGGCGACGGCGAGAAGGCACAGTCATGATCAGCGTGTTCGACCTGTTCAGCGTGGGCATCGGGCCGTCGAGCTCGCACACGGTGGGGCCGATGCGGGCGGCGCGTACCTTCGTCGCCGGGCTCAAGGCCGACGGTCTGCTCACCGGGACCGCCCGGGTGCGGGCAGAGTTGTTCGGTTCCCTCGGCGCCACCGGGCACGGACACGGCAGTGACCGGGCGGTGCTGCTCGGTCTGGCCGGCGAGGCTCCGGAAACGGTCGACACCGACAGCGTCGAGGCGCGGGTGGGCCGGATCCGAGCGGAGCACCGGCTGCCCCTGCTCGGTACGCACGAGATCGACTTTGACCCGGAGCGGGACCTGACGCTGCACCGCCGCCGGTCGTTGCCGTACCACCCGAACGGGATGATCTTCTCGGCGTTCGACGCGAGCGGGGCCGAGCTGCGGACGCGCACCTACTACTCCGTGGGTGGCGGGTTCGTGGTGGACGAGGCGGCGGCCGGGGCGGACCGGATCAAGCCGGACAGCACCCCGGTCCGGTACCCGTTCCTCACCGGCGCACAACTGCTCGACGTGACCGCCGCGACCGGGCTTTCGATAAGCGAGGTCATGCTCGCGAACGAGGTGTCCTGGCGGTCCGAGGCGGACGTCCGAGCCGGGCTGCTCGACATCTGGCGGGTCATGCGTGAGTGCGTCGAGCGCGGCTGCACCCGGGACGGCACCCTGCCCGGTGGCCTGAAGGTGCGCCGCCGCGCCGCCGAACTCCGTCGCAGCCTGGAGGCTGACGCCGCCGGCCTGACCGGCAGCCCGCACACCCCGGCCGCCGCCGCGCCCGCCGGACCGGTCACCGGCACGGTTGGTGATCCGCTGCACGTGATGGACTGGGTGACGCTGTTCGCGCTGGCCGTCAACGAGGAGAACGCGGCCGGCGGCCGGGTGGTGACCGCGCCGACGAACGGGGCCGCCGGGATCATCCCGGCGGTACTGCACTACTACACCCGGTTCGTACCTGGCGCCTCCGACGAGGGGGTGGTCCGGTTCCTGCTGGCGGCCGGCGCCATCGGGGTGCTGTTCAAGGAGAACGCGTCGATCTCCGGCGCGGAGGTGGGTTGCCAGGGCGAGGTCGGCTCGGCCTGCTCGATGGCCGCCGCCGGGCTGGCCGAGGCGCTGGGCGGTACCCCGGCCCAGGTGGAGAACGCCGCAGAGATCGGTATGGAGCACAACCTGGGCCTGACCTGCGACCCGGTCGGTGGCCTGGTGCAGATCCCGTGCATCGAGCGCAACGCGGTGGCTAGCATCAAGGCGATCACCGCCGCCCGGCTGGCGCTGCGCGGCGACGGGGTGCACGCCGTCTCGCTCGACAAGGTCATCAAGACCATGCGGGAGACCGGCGCGGACATGAAGGTGAAGTACAAGGAGACGGCGCGCGGTGGCCTGGCCGTCAACGTGATCGAGTGCTGAGGGCTCGTCGGGCGGTGTTCACCGGCTGCTAACCTGTCGTCCGTTCAGCAGGCGGGAGACGGCGGTGACCTCTGGCGTCGGGGCGTTGTGGTCGCACCGCAGTTCGCTGCGCATTCTGGTCAGACGCGACCTGGCGGTGAAGTACCAGCAGTCGGTGCTGGGTTACCTCTGGTCGCTGATCGAGCCGCTGGGCATGGGCGCGATCTACTGGTTCGTCTTCGGCGTGCTCTACTCCCGCGACACCAACCGCCATCTCGGCGAGGCGGCCGGGTCGTACCCACTTTTCCTGATCACCGGGATCTTCGCCTGGATGTGGACCAGTTCGGCGTTGAGCGAGGCCACCCACGCGCTCACCGGCCAGTCCCGGTTGATCACCACGATGAACGTGCCCCGGCAGGTCTTTCCGATCGGCCGCGTCGTCGGCCGCTTCGCCGAGTACGCCGCCGGCCTGCCGATCCTGGCCGCCATCGCGGTCTGGTACGCCGCGCAGGGCCGGATCGATCCGGGCTGGTCGCTGCTCGCCCTGCCGCTCGCGGTGCTGGTGCAGGCGATCCTGCTGGTCGGGCTGGCGTTGCTGCTGTCCGCGTTCAACGTGCTGATGCGGGACGTGGAGCGGTTCATGCGCCTGGTCATCCGGGTGCTCTTCTACGCCACGCCGATCATCTACCCGCTGAGCCTGGTCCGCGACTCGGGCCTGCCGGGCTGGCTCAGGGCGGCCTACGAACTCAACCCGCTTGTCGGCATCTTCCAACTGCATCACGCGGTCTGGTATCCGGACGAGTTCCCGGGCGCCCGGATGCTCGGCACCACCGTCGGCATCAGCGTGCTGCTGCTGGTAGCCGGCTGGTGGGCGTTCCGTCGGCTCGAACCCGCAGTGCTCAAGGAACTCTGATGGGTGAGGCGATCATCGAGGCCGAGGGCCTCGGCATCCGGTTCGTCCGCAACCGCCGCCGGCAGTTGCGGCTGCGGGAACTGTTCATCCACCGGGGTACGCGGGGTGCCTCCGACGGCCGGTTCTGGCCGCTGCGCGACGTCTCCTTCTCGATCGCGCCGGGGGAGACCGTCGGTGTGATCGGCCGCAACGGCACCGGCAAGAGCACCCTGCTGCGGCTGATCGCCGGGGTGCTGATCCCCGACGAGGGGCGGATCCGGGTCTCCGGTGACGTCGCGCCGCTGCTGGAACTCTCCGCCGGCTTCTCCAACGACCTGACCGGGCGGGAGAACCTGCACCTGGTCGGCGGCCTGCACGGGCTGTCGTCGGGCTACCTGAAGCGGCACTTCGACGAGATCGTCTCGTTCGCCGGTGAACAGGTGGAACGGGCCATCGACACCTCGGTACGGCACTACTCGTCCGGCATGAAGGTGCGGCTCGGGTTCGCGATCATCTCGCACCTGCCGCACCCGATCCTGCTGATGGACGAGGTGACGGCGGTGGGTGACGCCGAGTTCCGCGAGAAGTGCTACACGACAATCGACCGTCTGCTCGGGGAGGGGCGCACTCTGGTGCTGGTGTCACACAACGAAAAGGATCTGACCCGGTTCTGTCGTCGGGGTCTCTTCCTCGACGCGGGCCGGCTGAGCGTCGACGGCACCATCGCCGAGGCGCTGGCCGCGTACCAAGACGCGGTACCCCGGTGACCCTCGCGATCGTGCTCGCCGCCGGTTCACCGGCCGCGAGCCTGCCGACGGGTACCGGCGAGACGACTGGTGAACGGCTGGCCGCCCAGTGGCGTAGGGCCGGTGCGACCGAGGTGCGGATGGTCGCCGACCTGGACGAGCTGGCCGATCTGGCCGGGTCGGCCGACGGCCCGGTGGTGGTCAGCGGGGCGGACCTGGTCGCGCACACGGCCGTACTGCGGCACCTGGTGACCAGCCCGGTCGGGCCGACCGTGGCGCTGGTGCTTACCGACCCGCCCACCGACGGACGGACGGCACTGCGCGAGGAGCGCGGCCAGGTGGTCGAGGCAGGCCGCCCCGAACAGTTGGTTGGCGGTGCGGCCACCGGCATCTTCGGCGGCGCGGTGCGGGTCGGTCGGGAGGACCTACCGGCGCTTGTGGCGGCGGCCCGTGCGGTCACCGCCGGTCGGCTTCCGGCCGGAGCCGTCCCGGTCGACCTCCTCGAGCCCGTCGGGTCGGTCGCCCATCCGGACCCGGCGACCGGTCCCGTCGTGGACCGCCTCTTCACCGCACTCACCGCGCAGGGCGCGCTGGTCTTCGCGCAGCGGGTACGCCTGCTCGTCGCGCACCGGGTCGACGAGGCCGCCGGCCTGGCCCGGGCGGAGGCGGCGGTGGCCGCTGTCGACGAGGATCGGGCCGAGCTGCGGCTGTCGGTGAAGGAGAAGGACGACTTCTTCACCACCTTCTTCGTCAGCACCTGGTCGCCGTACGTGACGAAGGTCTGCGCCCGGCTGGGGCTGAGCCCGACAGCCGTGACGATGGTCTCGGTGGCCCTCGCGGCGGCTGCGGCGGCGATGTTCGCCGCCGGTGGCCGGCCGCTGCTTGTCGTCGGCGCGGTACTGCTCTATCTCGGGTTCGTGCTGGACTGCGTGGACGGCCAGTTGGCCCGGTACACCCGCAACTTCAGTGCCTGGGGCGGCTGGCTGGACACGATGGCCGACCGGGCGAAGGAGTACCTGGTCTACGCCGGTCTCGGCTGGGGCGCCACGGCGGCCGGGTTCCGGTACGGCTGGGCGTTGGCCATCGCCGCGATGACCATGCAGACCGTGCGGCACATGACCGACGCGTGGTACGGCGTGCTGCACGACGAGGCGGCCCGCCGGCCGAAGAGCGTCGGCGCTGGTGGCGGTGGGATCGGCGACCGGCTCAACGCGGCGTCGACGCGGGTGCAGGCGGACACCGGCTCGGTGTCGTACTGGCTCAAGCGCACCGTGGTCTTTCCGATCGGCGAACGGTGGGCGTTGATCTCGCTGGCCGTGGCGCTCTTCGACCAGCGGATCGCCCTGCTGGCGGTGCTGACCTGGGGCGTGCTGGCGTTCGCGTACACCGGTGCGCTGCGGACGCTGCGGGCGCGCTGGATGTGGGTGCCGGTGCTGGACACGCTCGACGCGACCCTGCATCGTGACGACGGCCCGCTGGCCGCCCGGCTGCCGGTGCTGCGTCGACCGGGGCCGCTGGCGCTCGCGGTGGTGGCGGCGCTCGGCGCGGCGATCCTGCTCCTGCTCGGACTGGTGCTCCGCCTGCCGGCGCCGTCCGTGGACCTGCTCGGGGCCGGCGACGCGGCCGGCGAGATCGATTCGGCGGACTGGTGGCGGTGGACGGCCCTGCCGGCGATGTCGTGGGTCGCGGTGCCGGTGGCGCTGCTGGTGCTGCTGGCCGGCGCGGCCGGGGCGCGGGCGGCACACAACGGGCCGCTGGACTGGCTGGTGCCGGCGGCGCTGCGGGCGGCCGAGTTCCTGTTCGCCATCGCGGTTGGGCTGATCGGCGGAGCACCCCTCTGGCTGATCTTCGGGTACCTCTTCGTGCTCACCCTGCACCACTACGATCTGGTCGCCCGGCTGGAGAAACGGCAACCGGCGCCGCCGCTGCACGCGGCCACCCTGGGCTGGGAGGGGCGATCGGTGGTGCTGGCATTGGCGACGATCGCCGGAATCGTGAGTATTGGTCTGACTACACTCGGTTCTTACCTTCTGGTGCTCTTCGTGGCGAGCGTGGCGCTGGCCTGGTTCGTCCGGCCAGCCCGGGCGACGCGGGTGCCGGCGGGTGCCGGAGGTCGCGCGACACGCTGAGGAGGGGCCGGGACGATGACGCTTGTCAGCTTCGTCGTCCCGGCCTTCCGGGTGCAGGGCTACCTGCGGGAGTGCCTGGACTCGATCCTCGCCCAACCGGTCGCCGACATCGAGGTGATCGGGATCGACGACTGCTCGCCCGACGGTAGCGGCGACATCCTCGCCGAGTACGCCGACCGGGACCACCGGGTGACAGCCGTCCGGCTGGATCGAAACGTCGGGCTGGGCCCGGCCCGCAACATCGGGCTGGACCGGGCCGTCGGCGAGTACGTCTGGTTCGTCGACGGCGACGACTGGCTGACGGCGGACTGCCTGGTCGAGGTGGCTGCCCGACTGCGCGAGACCCGGCCGGACGTGCTGATCGTGGACCACGTACGCGCGCACTGGGACGACACGGTGACCCGCAGCGCGATGGCCGATGTCTTCCCCGTCCCGCCCGGTCCTGGCACGTTCCGGCTGGCCGAGCGGCCGGAGACGGTGAAGCTGCTGCACACCGCTTGGAACCGGTTGGTCCGTCGGCAGTTCCTGGCCGACACGGGGCTGCGCTTCGCGCCCGGCTGGTACGAGGACGTCTCCTTCAGCTACCCGACGCTGCTGGCCGCCGACCGGATCGGAGTGCTGGACCTGGTCTGTGTGAACTATCGACAGCGGCGTGCGGGCGCGATCACGAGGACCCGCGGCGAGCGCCACTTCGACGTGTTCGAGCAGTGGCACCGGGTGTTCCGGGAGCTGGACCGGCTCGGTGCCGAGGACCTGCGGCCGAAGATCTTCGAACGGATGATGTGGCACTACCTGGTGGTGCTCGGTAACGGCGACCGGATCGGGCCCGAACTGCGACCGACCTTCTTCGCCCGGGTCGCCATCGAGCACGCCCGGTTCCGACCGCTTGACGGGCATCGGCTGCCGAGCGGGGTCGAAGGGCTCAAGCACCGCCTGGTGGCGGCCGGGCGGTGGCGGACGTTCAGCGCGTTGCGCGCCGCGAGCCGGGCGGGGGAGACCGTCTGGCGGGTAGCCGGCGGCACCCGCCAAAGGGTGCTGCCACCGGCCCGGCTCGGCGTGCGACGAGCCCGGGACGCGGTGCTGCGTCAGTACCAGCGAACCGAGCGACGTCGGCCGGTGGAGGAGAACCTGGCCGTCTACGCCGCGTACTGGTATCGCGGCTACAGCTGCAACCCCGCCGCGATCTACGAAGCGGCCTGCCGACTGGCACCGCAGTTCCGGGGGGTGTGGATCGTCAGGCGGGACCGGGTGCACACCCTGCCGGAGGGGGTCGAGTACGTGGTGGCGGGGACCGTCGCCTACCACCGGACGCTGGCCCGGGCCCGCTGGCTGATCAACAATGTCAACTTCCCGGACTCGGTGCGCAAGCGGCCAGGCACGGTGCATGTGCAGACCCACCATGGCACCCCGGTCAAGGTGATGGGGCTGGACCAGCAGCGGTATCCGCTGGGCGCGGGCGGGATGGACTTCGCCGGACTGCTGCGCCGGGTGGACCGGTGGGACTTCAGCGTCACCTCGAACAGCTTCTCCACCCAGATGTGGGAACGCGCCTATCCGGCCGGGTACACCACCCTGGAGGTGGGATACCCGCGCAACGACCGGCTGGTGACCTCGACCGCCGAGGATGTGCTGCGGCTGCGTGCGGAGTTCGACGCCGGCCTCGGTGAGCAGGTCGTGCTGTACGCGCCGACCCACCGGGAGCATCTGCCCCGGTACCGGCCGCCGTTCGACCCGGAACGCTTCCTCGACGCGCTCGGTCCCGCCGGCCTGCTGCTGATGCGCAGCCACTACTTCCATGACCGGGACCGGCGGCCACCGCCGGCCGCCCGTGCCCGCGTCCTGGACGTCAGCACCCATCCCCGGGTCGAGGACCTGTACCTGGCCGCCGACGTGCTGGTCACCGACTATTCGTCGGCGATGTTCGACTACGCCGTGCTGGACCGGCCGATCGTCATCTACGCCCCCGACTGGGACGCCTACCGCCTGACCCGGGGCGTCTACCTGGACATCACCGCGGAGCCGCCGGGCCCGGTGGCGCGCACCTTCACCGAACTGCTCGACATCTTCCGCTCGGGTGCGCTGCGGTCACCGGACGCTGAGCAGGCCCGGGCGCGCTTCCGAGAGCGGTTCTGCGCCCTGGAGGACGGGCGGGCCGCCGAGCGGGTGGTACGCCGGGTGTTCCTCGGCGAGAACCCGTCTGAGTTGGAAGTTCCGCCCAATCGCCGCTAATCGATGGAACGTAATACGTCTGTCACGATTCAAACATGGCACGTTTACCCGATGTGCCATCCGCATGATCCTGGCCACAGTCATTCGGGGTGTCGTGGACGAGGTGGGGGAGGAGACGGTGACCACCGTCGCGCTCAAGGATGTTACAAAGGTCTTCCGGGACGGCACGGTCGCGGTCGACAGCATCAACCTCGACGTGAACGACGGTGAGTTCATGGTGCTGCTCGGGCCGTCCGGCTGTGGCAAGTCGACGGTGCTGCGGATGGTCGCGGGCCTGGAGGACCCGACAAGTGGTGCGGTCATGCTCAACGGCGAACTGGCAAACGACCTGCCGCCCCGGGAGCGGAGAATCGCGATGGTCTTCCAGGACTTCGCGCTCTACCCGCACATGAGCGTCAACGACAACATCGCCTTCCCGCTCAAACTGGCGGGTGTCGAGCCGACGCCGCGCGGCGAGCGGGTCACCGACGTGGCAAGCGCGCTCGGCATCGGGGACGTGCTGGCCCGGCGGCCCAGCCAGCTCTCCGGTGGTCAGCGGCAGCGGGTCGCGATGGGTCGGGCGATCGTCCGCCGGCCAGGGCTGTTCCTGATGGACGAGCCGCTGTCCAACCTGGACAGCGGTCTGCGCGCGGAGCTGCGGGCGGAGATCTCCGGCCTGACCCGCGAGCTGGGTGTCACCACCATCTACGTGACGCACGACCAGGCCGAGGCGCTGACCATGGCCGACCGGGTCGCCATCATGCGAAAGGGTGTCCTTCAGGACGTGGGCACCCCGACCCAGGTGTACGGCCGACCGGCGACGCTCTACGTGGCCGCGTTCCTCGGCAGCCCCCGGATGAACCTGCTGGAGGCGTCGGTCTACGTCCACCTCGACCGCTACGTCACGCTCACCCTCGGCGAGCAGGCGCTCTACCTGCCCTGGGACGACATCCGCAGCCGGTCCGTGGCGCACTACCACGGTGAGCGGATCGTGGTCGGCATGCGGGCCGAGGCACTCACCCCGGTCGCCCCGGACACCCCCGGTGACGTGCTCCAGGGTCGGATCCGCTACCTGGAACACCACGGTCACGAGTCGCTCGCCTTCCTCGACATCGGCGCGACCGCCATCATGGTGGACGACATCGGCGGGCCGGTGGACACGGAAACCCCGCCCGGCCAGCGCGGCCTGCGCCGGTTCGGTCAGGTGATGCAGCGGATCAAGGGGCGGACCGCAGGCGAGTCGGCGCCGCCCGGGAGCAACGGCAACCGGACAAGCGTGCTGCACGACCCGGGTCGCCACCACCGCCGCCCGGCCGAACTCGCGGTACGGCTCGCGCCGTATCCGGCCGTCACCGCCGGTCATCCGCTCGCGGTCCAGGTGCGCATGGACGCCCTGCACTTCTTCGACGATCGCGGCGACCGCATCGACGTCGGCTGGCGCTGACCCACGGAGTGGACCGGAACTGTGGCAGTACAGGTGTTCCGGAAGCGGCGTGTCGGCCACCCGCACTGCCACGGATCGCGTCTTGCCTGACGAAGTTACCGGCGGGTAGTGTCTGGGGGGTGACCATCGACTCGCGGCAGGTGGCGGCCGGCATGCTTGAGGCGGTGCCGTTCGCTCGTACGCTCGGTTTCGAATTCGTCGAGGTGGCGCCGGAGGCGGACGGTGCGGTGCGGGCCGTGGTCCGGCTGCCCGACTCGCCGGCTACCCACAATCACGTCGGCGGCCCGCACGCCGGGGCCATGTTCACCCTCGGGGAGACGGCCTCCGGTGCGGTGGTGCTCGCCGCGTTCGGTCACCTGCTCGATCGGGCCACGCCGCTGGCCGTGCGGGCGGAGATCGCGTACCGCAAGCTCGCCCTGGGCCCGGTGCGGGCGACGGCGCGGCTCGGTCGCCCGCCAGCCGAGGTGGTCGCGGAGCTGGAGGCCGGCGAGCGACCGGAATTCCCGGTACGCGTGGAGATCGCCACCGAGGCGGGCAAGCCCACCTCGGAGATGACTGTCATCTGGACCCTGCGCCCGAACTGACCCCCGACCCCCCGGCCCGTCGCGGACCGGAATGCCCGGCCTTGTCGGCCTGCCGCGACATGCGGCATCGTGGCCTCTTCCGCCCTGTGAAGCGCCCGGGATGCGGGATGTCGGGCCTTACCGACCCAAGGATCGCCCGACATGCGGCATCCTGCGCCGGTCTCGCCGTCGAGCGACCGCCGAGCGACCGTTGAGGGTCGTCGATGTTGCCGGGGTGGGCCCAAGCGTGCTGGAATGGCTCATATCGCCGCAGCGCGGGGGCAACCGCGCTGAGCACGGCCAGCACGGGAGCAACGCAGTGCCGGCAGCGCAGCACCTCGGGCAGTTGCCTGCGCGCCGCCTAGCTGGGCCACCTACACCCACAACGGTCACACCTACCCGGGCACGGTGTTCCGCCGTTCGTATCACCGGCATCTGTCCTTGCGCCGACCGAGAAGGTCGACCCCCGACGTGCCGGGAGGCGTCCCAGCGGTCCGCAATGCACAGAACCGGCGACGAGGTGAGAAGCGATAATGATTTCCCGGGAGAGTTTCGCAGGGTGGTACCGGCACCGTTACGTGTGGGCGGCGGCGATCCTGCTCGTGGTGTCGGCCGGCGCTGTCGTGCTTGTCAGCTCGGCCAATTCGAAGACGGGGCCGCCGGACCTGCACGGGCAGATCGTGAACCGGATGCGTACCACGCTGGAGCAGGCCGACCCGGAGCAGCACAACCACGCCGGGCACGAGGTCCAGCAGGTCGCCGAGGGTGAGGAGACCAAACCCGCGGTGATCTGCGGGGTCCACGTGTACGGCTACGAGCCGGCCGAGGTCACCGTGCTCGCCGACGTGAAGACGGTCTACGGGTTCCACCTCTGCGGGGTCGCCGAGCAGGGGCGTACCTGGGACTGGGCGGTCAAACTGGCCGGTCCGGTGATCATGGACATGTCCACCGAACCGGTGGGCATCCAGGTGGTCGAGGCGACCGAGGACACCAGGTTCATCGACCGGCTCCATCAGATGTTCCCGGCCAAGTACGCGGAGTTGGCGGAGAAGGAGGCGCTCGGCGCATCCGAGATGGCCGATCTGCGCCGCCGGTACGACTCCGCAGCCGGACTCTGACCACGCTGGGCGAGGGCAGATGCGGCGGAACCGCGTTTGCCGATATGGGTGGGCGGATAGATTGGTACGATGCTCGGCCTGCCTGATCATGTGACCGCTGTTCTGTTCGACCTCGACGGTGTGCTCACGCAGACCGCCCGGGTCCACAACGCCGCCTGGACCGAGACGTTCGACGACTACCTGCGCCGCCGGTCGGCCACGACCGGTGAGCCGTACCGGCCGTTCGACCCGGGGCCGGACTATCACCGCTACGTCGACGGTCGCCCCCGCCTCGACGGGGTGCGGTCCTTCCTCGCCTCCCGGGACATCACGCTGCCGGAGGGGTCACCTGAGGATCCGCCGGGCGCCCAGACCGTGCACGGCCTCGGCAACCAGAAGAACACGCTGGTGCTGGAGCGGATCCGCACCGTCGGGGTGGACGTCTACCCGGGCTCGGTGACGTACCTCAAGGCGGTGGCTGCGGCGGGGCTGCGCCGGGCGGTCGTCACGGCCAGCGCCAACGGTCGCGAGGTGGTCGCCGCCGCCGGCCTGGAGCCGCTGCTGGAGGCCCGGGTGGACGGGCTCACCGCCCGAGCCGAGGGGCTGCGTGGCAAGCCGCACCCGGACACCTTCCTCGCCGGGGCGAAACTGCTCGACGTGGCGCCGGAGCAGGCGGCCGTGATCGAGGACGCGCTGGCCGGTGTCGAAGCGGGCCGGGCCGGCGGCTTCGGGTACGTGGTCGGCGTGGACCGGGCCGGCCAGGCCGACGAACTGCGCGCCCACGGCGCCGATGTGGTGGTCGACGACCTCGCCGACCTGCTCGACGTCGGGCGGCCCGAGTGATCCGGGAGCGGGCGTACCCGGTCGAACCGTGGCACGTCCGGGAGACCCGGCTGGACATGGACGTGCTCGCCCAGTCCGAGTCGGTGTTCGCACTGTCCAACGGGCACGTCGGCCTGCGCGGGAACCTGGACGAGGGCGAGCCGCACGGGCTGCCCGGCACCTACCTCAACTCGTTCTACGAGCTGCGGCCCCTGCCGTACGCGGAGGCCGGGTTCGGCTTTCCCGAGTCCGGCCAGACCATCGTCAACGTCACGAACGGCAAACTGATCCGGCTGATGGTCGACGACGAGCCGCTCGACGTACGTTACGGCGAGGTGCTCGCCCACGAGCGGATCCTCGACATGCGCGCCGGCACGCTGCACCGGTCGCTGCACTGGCGCTCACCGGCCGGCCGCGAGGTCCGGGTGAACAGCACCCGGCTGGTCTCCTTCCGGCAGCGCTCGGTGGCCGCGATCCGCTACGAGGTGGAGGTGGCCGACGGCAAGCCGCTGCGGCTGATCATCCAGTCGGAGCTGGTGGCCAACGAGACGTTGCCGCCGCAGAGCCGTGACCCGCGTGTCGCCGCGGTCCTGGAGTCGCCGTTGCAGGCGGAGGAGGAGCTGACCACCCCCGCCGGTGGGCTGCTGATCCATCAGACGAAGGTCTCCGGGCTGCGGGTCGCCGCCGCCATGGACCACGAGGTGGCCTCGCCGGCCCGGACGTCCGTCGGCTCCGAGGGGTACGAGGACTGGGTGCGTACCACGGTGGCCTGCGTGTTGGAGCCGGGGCAGCAGCTCCAGGTGGTCAAGTACCTGACCTACGGTTGGTCCAGCCGGCGTTCGCTGCCGGCGCTGCGCGACCAGGTGGGTGCCGCGTTGGCCGCGGCGAAGCTGGACGGCTGGGACGGGTTGGTCCGTGAGCAGCGGGAGTACCTGGACGAGTTCTGGGACGCCGCCGACGTCGTGGTCGACGGCGACCCGGAGGTGCAGCAGGCGGTCCGGTTCGGCCTGTTCCACGTGCTCCAAGCGGGCGCGCGGGCGGAACGACGGCCCATCTCCGCCAAGGGGCTCACCGGCCCCGGGTACGACGGGCACGCCTTCTGGGACACCGAGATGTTCGTCCTGCCGGTGCTGACATACACCCATCCGGCGGCCGTACGGGATGCGTTGTACTGGCGCTTCTCCACCCTTGAGCAGGCCAGGGAGCGGGCCCGGACGCTTAACCTGGCCGGTGCCGCCTTCCCGTGGCGCACCATCGAGGGGCCGGAGTCGTCGGGGTACTGGCCGGCGGGCACCGCCGCGTTCCACATCGCGGCCGGCATCGCCGACGCGCTGCGCCGCTACGTGCTGGTGACCGGCGACCGGGACTTGGAGCGGGAGATCGGGCTGGAGCTGTTGGTCGAGACGGCCCGGCTGTGGCGCTCGCTGGGGCACCACGACCGCAACGGTGACTACCACATCGACGGGGTCACCGGCCCCGACGAGTACACGGCCGTCAAGAACGACAACATCTACACGAACCTGATGGCTCAGCGGAACCTGCGGACCGCCGCCGAGGTGGCGATGCGGTACCGCGACGACGCGTTCCACCTCCGGGTCACCGACGAGGAGGCCGCCGCGTGGCGGGACGCCGCCGCGGCCATGCACATCCCGTACGACGAGGAACTCCGGGTGCATCAGCAGGTGGAGGGCTTCACCCGGTTGCAGGAATGGGACTTCGAGCAGACTCCACCGGACAAGTACCCGTTGCTGCTGCATTATCCGTACTTCGACCTGTACCGCAAGCAGGTGATCAAGCAGGCCGACCTGGAGTTGGCCATGCACTGGCGTGGCGACGCCTTCACCACCGAGGAGAAGCTGCGCAACTTCATGTACTACGAGCGGCGTACGGTCCGCGACTCGTCACTGTCGGCCTGCACGCAGGCGGTGCTGGCGGCGGAGGTCGGTTACTCCGATCTGGCGCACAGCTACCTGCGCGAGGCCGCACTGATGGACCTGCACGACCTGAACGAGAACACCCGCGACGGGGTGCACATGGCCTCGCTCGCGGGCGCCTGGATCGCGTTGGTGGCCGGGTTCGGTGGCCTGCGGGACCATGACGGGACGCTGTCCTTCGCGCCGTGCCTGTCGAGCCGGCTCAACGCCCTGTCGTTCTCGCTCCAGTGGTGCGGCATGCGGCTACGGGTCGAGGTACGCGGCCACGACACGAGGTACGCCCTGCACCACGCCGCCCCGGACGCGGTCATCGAGCTGCGGCACCACGGTAAGCCGGTGCGCGTCACCTGCGACGAGCCGGTGACCGTGCCCAATCCGCCGCCGCGTACCGACCTGCCGATGCCGGAGCAGGCGCCCGGCCGAGCGCCGCTGCTCCGGCTGCCGGAGAACCCGGCCTGATCCGGCTGCGCCGTCGTCAGATCGGCTCACCCTGAGAGGGGTGGCCGGTGGCGTCGTGGGGCGTCCTCGCCCGGGGATCGTCGGCCGAACGTGCCTGGGCCGCGTCGTCCGCCCAGTCCCGTCCGCGCTTGTCGTCCTGTTCCCGCCGCTCACGTTCGGCGGCGGACTGCACGGGCTCACGCTGGTGATGCGCCATGACGGTCCTCGCGATCTGTCGGGGGCGCCGGTGACGCCGGTCCGTCTGCGGTCGCCCGTCGGCTACCCGGCACCCCCCGGCGCAAACCCCAGGGCGACCGGGGGCGTGTCGTCGTCCGGGCCGGGTATCCGGGCGGGCGAGTCGGCAACTGGGGGACGAGATGGACGTACGCGGCGAAGCGGCGACGATCCCGGCGGGCGAGGTGCTGCTCCCGGCTGATCTGCTGGTGCCGGCGCAGCCGGTCGGGGCTGTGCTGTTCGCCCACGGCAGCGGCAGTTCCCGGCACAGCCCGCGCAACGTCGCAGTGGCTCGCCAGCTCAATCGTGGTGGACTCGGCACCGTCCTGGTGGACCTGCTCACCCCGGCCGAGGACCGGGTGGACGCGGTCACCGCCGAGCTGCGTTTCGACATCGGGCTGCTGGCCGACCGCCTCGCCGGAGTCGTGGACTGGCTGGCCACCGAGCGGCCGTTCGGCGCGGCCCCGGTCGGCCTCTTCGGTGCGAGTACGGGAGCCGCCGCCGCCCTGGTCGCCGCGGCGCGTCGGCCGGATCTGGTGCGAGCGGTGGTCTCCCGGGGTGGCCGCCCCGACCTGGCCGGTTCCGCGCTCGGCCAGGTGCGCGCCGCCACGCTGCTCCTGGTGGGTGGTCTCGACGAACAGGTGATCGCCCTCAACCAGCAGGCGCTCGGCCAGCTGACGTCCCGGGCCAACCTACGGGTGATTCCCGGCGCGACGCATCTCTTCGAGGAGCCGGGCACCCTGGACCAGGTCGCCGAGGCTGCCGCCGACTGGTTCCACGACCACCTGCACCCGCACACCACCGCCGCATAGACCACGCACCCGCCCACCCCGGCCCCGGGCGGCGCGGGCCCCGCCTCGGGCCGGCGTGCTCTGCGGGTCGAGTGGCTGGCTGCGCCGTCAGGCGGGTTCGGGGTCCGGCCCGGGTGGCGGCGACGACGGACGGGCGGGCGGCGCGGTCGGGGCTGGTGGTGCGGGTGGACCGGACTCGGAACCGGTGGTCGCTGCGGTGGTCTGCCGTTGCCGCTGCACGGTGTCGATCACGCGCCAGACGACAGCGGTGATCGGAACCGCCACGAAGGCCCCTGCGATGCCGGCGATGAGGGTGCCGGCGGTCACCGCGACCAGGATCACCACCGGATGCAGCCGTACCTGGCGCTTCATCACCAGTGGCTCCAGCAGGTTGCCCTCGATCTGTTGGACGGCGATCACGGCGGCCAGGGTGAGCAGGGCGGTGGTGGGACCGTTGGCGGCAAGTGCCACAAGTACCGCGACCGCGCCGGCCACTGTGGCACCGACGATCGGCACGAACGCGCCGATGAACGTGATCAACGCGAGTGGCAGTGCCAACGGGACATCGAGCAGCACCAGCGCCAGGCCGATGCCAACAGCGTCGATGCCGGCGATCAGCATGGTGCCTCGGGTGTACGAGCCGAGGGTCCGCCAGCCGACCCGGCCCGCCTTGGCGGCGATCTCCCGGTTGCGCCCGGCGGCCCGGCGCAGCGTCCAGTGCCACATTTCCCGGCCGTCCTTGAGCAGGAAGAACAGCAGCACGAGGGCGAGCAGGGCGGAGCCGACCACCTCGGTCACCGTGCGGGCGCTGGCGACCGGATCCACCTCCTGCTGGCTGACCGTCTGACGCACCTGGGCGAGCAGCCCGTCGAGCTGTTCGTCGGTGACCGGCAGGGTGGAGGTGACGAAGTCCCGGGTGCGTTCCAGGCCCTGCCCCAGCTCGTCACCCAACTCGCTGAACTGGTCGGCGGTCAGACTCCAGGCCAGCACGCCGACGCCGCCCAGGACGCCGAGCAGGAGCAGGACGGTGAGCAGGGCGGCGAGCGCGGCGGGCAGCCGTAGCCGGCGCAGCGCCAGTTGTACCGGGTCGAGCAGCGCGGCGAGGAAGAGGGTCGCGGCCACGGCGATGGCCAGGGGGGTGACCAGCAGCGTGATCCGGGCCAGCAGCCAGAGCCCGGCGGCGATCACCACCAGGCAGGCGCTCCACACCACAGCGGAGCGGATCAGCCACGGCAGGGCCGCCCATGTCTGGCGCGGGCCGGCGCTCCGATCTGCCGGCTCGTCGGGGGTTTGCCCGCCATTCTCTGCGACCACGTCGGCCCTCCTCGATGTCCGGCGAGGTCGGTACCCGATCGACGTCCTCCCGACACCGATTCCACGCCAGGGCCTGGCCGAAGTCCCGACCGACGGTGGCCTGCGCACCGCCTCGGCCCGACGAGGACTTCGACACCGACCCTAGTTGCCGGAGGTCGAGGCGGGGAGCGTTCGGCTCGCGAGACCCGGCTCAGTACGCGGCGACCGGTGCCGGCCCGACGACCACCGCCGGAATCTCCCGGGTCTGCTCGGCGGTACCCGGCGTGGTCAGTGGCAGGACGAACTCGCGCTCCTCGGTCACCGGCAACAGCGCGCAGACCGCCTCCTCCCGCAGGCTGCGGGCCGCCGCGGCGGCGAGTTCCGCAGCGCGCCAGGTGGTCTGCTCCCGTTCCCGAGCCGTCCGTTGCCGGGCCAGCAGGTGGTCGCGTACCGCTCGGCGCAGCATCAACTCCTGCTCGACCGGGTGCAACCTGGGGTCCCAGCCACGATGCGCGAAAACGTCGCTGAGCTGCTCCACGGACAGTTCCCGCCGCCAGTACGCGTCCAGGGCGGCCCGGTGCAGCCAGCGCTCCCGGTCGGCGTACTCGGCGGGAGTGCGGCTGGTCTGCGGCAGTGGCATGCAGGCGGCACCGGAGAGCCGACGCACGTCCGCCTCGGCCGCCTCGTACGCCCGCCACGCCTGCTCGGCCTCGTCCTGCGCGGCCAGCCACTCGTCGCGGCGGTGCCGGGCCGTGGCGTCGGCCCGGTCCGCGGCGACCGTCACCTCTTCGGCCCAGCGTTCCTGGTCACGTCGATGCTCGGAGTGTTCGGACCGGCTCGGCAGCGCGGCCTCGCGGATGCGGGTGCCGGCGTCGAAGCGGAAGAGCCGGGGTCGCAGCAGCAGGCCGGCGACGGCGAGCGTCACCACGCCGAGCAGCCCCAGCCAGATGGCGGCGGCGCGGGGCGCGTCGAGCAGGACGGAGGAGAGGGCGGTACGCATCATCAACACCTCGCGGTCGGGATGAGTCGTCGACTGTGGTGGACGCAGGTGACGGCTGGGTGGCGGGCGGCTCGGTGCGCGCTGTCAGGTCGGCTGGATCGGGATCGCCTGGCGGTCCCGGGACCACCTGCCAAGGCACCGACGGGGTGCGGTCGGTCGGCCGTCGGGCCGCCGCTGGCGTACCGGCCGGCGAGGGCTGCGCGTGGTTCGATCGGCCGGCCGGGCTGCCGTCGGTCAGCCGGAGGGTGGGCCGCGCCGGGTCGGCTCGCCAGCGCGGACGGCGGAAACCGCGACATGATGATCGACCCGGGCGATGCCGACCGACGCGGCCTCGGCACGTTCCGGCCGGATCTGTGCGGTGCTCGCCGACTCGCGTCGCTCCGGGCCGGCGTCGACCGCCTGGCCGGGCTCGACGACCGGCTGGACCCCCACCAGCGTGCTGGCGGGTGGGTCGATGGCGACAGTCGCGGACACCGGCGAGACGGTGGCGGACCCGGCCGGCGGATCGACCGCCACGGCCCCGCCGAGGCCGACGGCGAGCACGAGCGAGGCCAGTGCGAACCGGGTCAGCTCACGCAGTGCGCACAGCGTTGCCGGCCACAGTGGACGGGCGAAAGCTGGCGACGGCACCGGTCCAACCTATCCCGCCGTCGACGTGATCGCAGCGCGGCGATCGTCCGGGGTGGGTGAAGCGCGCCACGTGGTCCGATCGGGACGGCTGCCGGGCTCACTGGTCGGCGGTGCCGGTCACCTGCTCCTTGGTGAAGAGAGCCAGCAGGTCGCCGACCTGGTGGTCGGCCTCCGCCGGGTGGCGGAACCGCCCGGCCGGGTTGAGGGTGTACTCGTTGCGTCGGCCCACCCGGGTGCGGTGCAGGTAGCCGCCGGCTTCGAGGTCGGCGACGATCGCCTGGGCGGCACGTTCGGTGACGCCGACCTCGGTCGCGACGTCGCGCAGCCGGGCCGTGGGGTTACGGGCGATGGCGAGCAGGACGTGCGCGTGGTTCGTGAGGAAGGTCCAATTCCGCGCGTTTTCCCGTCCGTCAGTGCTCGCCATGTCCGCCATCGTATGACCTGCCGTTCGGGTGCCCGGGTGGCGCTGCCACCGGGGGTGCGGGATCGATCCGACGCAAGCGTTGGCTGATGCATGAAATGCATATCACGTATAGCTTGACGTGCGTTATGTCGCATGTGACGGTGTTGGCAGCCCGTGACCAGCGCCGGCCCGGGATGACCAGGCATTCCTCACGGAGAAGAGGTACAGCCGGATGAGTCGACCCGCAACTCCCGGTCCGCAGCCGGGGCCCGAACGCGAACTGCTCACCGCAGACCTTCCCGGCGCCCCGCAACGGGCTCTCGCCGAACTGCTCGCCGGCAACCGACGGTTCGTCACCGACACGCTGCGGCATCCCAACCAGAATGCCGGGCGGCGGGCCGCCGTCGCGGCCGAACAGCACCCCTTCGCGGTGATCGTCGGCTGCTCCGACTCCCGGCTCGCCGCCGAGATCATCTTCGATCGCGGGCTGGGTGACCTCTTCGTGGTCCGCACCGCCGGGCACACCGTCGGCCCTGAGGTGCTGGGCAGCGTGGAGTACGCCGTGGCCGTGCTGCGTACGCCGCTCGTGGTGGTGCTCGGGCACGACTCGTGCGGTGCCGTACAGGCGGCCCGCGAGGCACTCGCCACCGCCACCACGCCCCCGGGCCACCTGGGTGCCGTGGTCGACGCCGTGGTGCCCAGCCTGCGTCGGGCCCAGGAGGCTGGAGTGCAGGAACTGGACGGGATCGTGGACATCCACATCGCGCGGACCGTCGAGGCGATGCTGGAATCCTCCACGACCCTCGCGGCTGAGGTGGCCACCGGACGGTGCGCGGTGGTCGGCATGTCGTACCGGCTGGCCGCCGGTGAGGTGCGGGCGGTGGCCGCGGAACCCGCCGACCTGGCCGGCGCGCTGGCGACCGCTCCCTGACGACGAGGGCCGTCCCGCCAACCGGCGGGGACGGCCCTCGGTGCGTTGCGTCGGGCGATCAGAGCAGTGACACGTGAACGTGGTCCGTGTGGTTGGACGGACCGCTGTAGGAACTCCAGCGCTCGGTCGCCGCGAACCAGATCTGCCGATTCCAGATCACGTAGTAGACGCCCAGCCGGTCGGCGTTGCGGACCAGGAAGGCCGCCAGATTGTTGCCGTAGATCCGGGTGTCGTTGTTGTGCCACGGGCTGAAGCCGCTGTTCTGCAACGACCAGTCACAGGCCCGGCCCTTGGGGTGCTCGAACTTGTCGCCCGGGCGGAAGCAGCCGACGAACCTGTTGAAGCCGGCCCGCTTGACCTCCTTGTACATGTGCAGCGTCCGGGGCGTGATGCAGCCCGACGTGGTGGGGTCGTTCTGGCTGCACGACTCCGGCTTCCAGCCGCCGTCCGAGGCCCGGTTCGGCGCGATCCGCGCCACCGGCGAGGTGGCGTCCACCAGCCCGCCGGTCAGGCCGACACCACCGACCAGCCGGAGCGACTTCTCCGCCTCGGTCTTCTTGCGCGCCATGTCGTTGGTCAGCTTCTTCTGCTCGCGCACCTCGGCGTCGAGCGCGAGCTTGGCCTGCTCGGCGCGAATCTTGATCGCGTTGACCTCGCCCAGCTTCTTGTCGTTCACCAGGTTCAGCTCGTCGAGTGCCGAGGCCCGGTCGATGAACGAGTCCGGTGCGTTGCTCTGCAACAGCATGGCGATCGCGCCGACCCGGCCCGTCCGGTACGACTGGGTGGCGATCTGGGCGACCTGCGGGGAGAGCGCGTCCAGGTCGGCCTGCGCGGAGCGGACCTCGACCGCCAGTTTCAGCTGCCTTTTCTTGGACTTCTCCAGCTTCGCCTTGGCCTTGGAGTAGTCCCGGTTGGCCGCCTCGATCAGATCGTTGAGCATCGGCGGGTCGTCGTCGTGCTCCGCCGGCTTGGGGTTGTTCGGCGCGGCCATAGCCGGCATCGGACCGGCGAATACCGCGAACGCGGCGAACACGGCCACCACGGGTGTCAACCAGCGGCGTAGGGGTGCCGTCACTGTTTTCCCTTCCATCGACCGCCGACCGGGTTAGCTGACGGGTTCGGGACGGAAGTGGCCCCTACCGCTTTCGCGGATTCACCCCACGTACCTGGGTTCCCGGCTCGCCTGACGGCGATTGGGCGGTGGCACCGCTGGCGCCGCTGCGCGCCTCCGGCGGTGACCGGCAGTGAGGTTACCCGACAGTCCATCTGTGCTTCTACGCCCCGAACCCGACGAGATGCGTCATTTCGTAATCGCTTTGAGTGACCAGCGACACGGTTTCGAGCCGCATCGGCAGGGGCGGTCACACTGAGGAGTGTCACCATGTGGTGTCCGTGCTCCTGTCCGGGTCGGGCCACCCCGAAGGGGTGGCGGGGGACGTGTTTCGAGTGGGTGGTGCGCTGAGGGCGCGGAGCGCCTCGGCCCGGTCCGTCGCCGGCCGGGGAACTACGGGGGCGGGCTCACCGGTGGGGGTGCCGGCGTCGCCGCGCCCGGCGGTGCTGACCAGCGCGGCGAGCGCGGTGGTCAGCGGCACCGCGGCGATCAGCCCGAGCGTGGCGACCACGCTTCGGACGATCTCCGTGGTGAGAAACTCACTGGTCAGGATCTGGCCCAGCGCGCGGGAGTCCGCGGTCAGCAGGAGCAGCAGCGGCAGCGAGGCGCCGGCGTACGCCAGCACGATGGTGTTGACCACCGAGGCGATGTGGGCCCGCCCGACCCGGGTGGCCGAGCGGTACAGCTCCCGGCGGGAAAAGTTCGGGTTGGCATGGCGCAGCTCGTTGACCGCGGCGGCCTGGGTGACCGTGACGTCGTCGAGCACCCCCAGCGAGCCGATGATGATGCCGGCCAGCAGCAGGCCGTGCAGGTCGACGTCGGCGCGGAACATGGACAGGGTGGTGGCGTCCTCGCTGCCGAATCCGGTCAGGTGGGTGGCCCCGGTCGCGGCCAGCCCGAGCAGCCCGGTCAGCACCAGACTGGCCAGCGTGCCGAGCACGGCCACCGAGGTCTGGGCGGATATGCCGTGGGTCAGGTACAGCACCACAAACATGATCAACGAGGCGCCGACGATGGCGACCACGAGAGGCGGCCGGCCGGCGCTGATGCCGGGCAGCACGAAGGTCAGCAGGATGGCGAAGCTGGCGGCCAGGCCGCCCAGCGCCGCCAGGCCCCGCAACCGCCCGAACGCGACGATGGCGGCGGCGAAGAGCACGGCCAGCCAGACCAGCGGCTTGCCGCGCTGGTGCTCGGCGATGTTGTAGGTGCTGACCGAGGGGTCCTCGGGGTCGGTGAGCGAGACCAGGATGACGTCGTCGTCGACATCCACGCGGGGTGCCCCGGGCCCGGTCGGGATGGGCGTCTGCACCTCCCGTCCTTCGTCCGGACCGGTCTCCACCCGGACGGTGACCGTGCCGCAGGGGCCCTCCGCAGCCGTCGGGGTGCCCTCGGGGACCACCGGGTTGGGTGGGCATGGCTCGCTCACCACCCGGGTGACCGTGCCGTGGTGACGGGGAGCGTCGTCGGCGGCTTCGGGGCGCGGGGCGTCCCGGGGCCAGAGCACGATGGCGGCGACCAGGGTGGCCAGGAACAGGGGGACCACCGTCACGACGAGTATCCGCCGCACCCCGGGCGGGGTGGGCGGAGCGGAACGGGTGTGGTCGGCGCCCATTCAGTGTCTCCCAACGATTTCAGGGCTGAGTACGTGTCGATGGGCGAGACGGTTCAGTGCCGCCCGACGACCGGGTCGGAAGGCAGCCTGAATGGCCTGAACGTGGCGAGGTGGCTGCGTACCGTGAGGTGTGGATCGGCTCGCGACGGCCCGGTCGGTGTGCGCCCGGCAACGACCTCGGGCCGCGAGGCACGGATTTCGGCTGGCCATCGTGTGCGAATGGTAACCAGCCGGACCTGCCGACGCCTGTCGTGCGGGTGCGTCGGCGGGTCGGTCAGCCGCGTTTCATCAGGCGGCCGACGGCGGCCATCATCTCGGTCGCCATCTCGTCGGCGCGTCCCTCGGCGGCACCTTCGTGCATGCAGTGCCGGGCGTGCCCGTCGAGCAGGCCGAGGGCGACCTTGTCCAGTGCGGCCTGGATGGCGGAGATCTGGGTCAGCACGTCGATGCAGTAGCGGTCGTCGTCGACCATCTTCTCGATGCCGCGCACCTGGCCCTCCACCCGGCGCAGCCGGGCGAGGAGTTGGTCCTTGCTGGCGGTGTAGCCACGGATCGGCGCGGGTGTGCTCATGCCGGCAAGAATAACGTACCCCTGGGGGGTATGTTACCGTCGATACGCCAATACCCCCTGCGGGTATCTGGAGGGGCGGGTGCTCGGCTCGCCCGAGGAGCAGGAGGAGAGTTCCATGGTCAGCACGACGTACCAGGTGCAGGGCATGACCTGCGGGCACTGCGTCAACGCGGTGAGCACCGAGATCGGCGCGATCGAGGGCGTCACGGACGTCCAGGTGGACCTGGCCGCCGGTCGGGTCACCGTCACGAGTGACAAGCCGTTGTCCGAGGACGCGGTGCGCGCCGCCGTGGACGAGGCCGGATACGAGCTGGCCGGCGCCTGAGCCGGTCAGCAGGCGGGACCGGGAGGTCAACCATGAACACGGCGACGAAGCTGAGCGGCTTCGCACTGGGCCTGGCGGCGGTGTTCGGCGCGGCGTACGGGGTGGGGCAGCTGACCGGTCCGGTGACCGTGGTCGCCACCGAGCACGACAGCGACGGCGTCGGGCATGGCGGTGACGTCCGCGACGAGGACGCCGGCCACGGGGAGGGGGCGGTCGGGCACCTGCCCGGCGGCCTGCTCGTCTCCGACAGGGGATACACCCTGGTGCCGGTCGGCGCGCCGGCGGGTGAGTTCGCGTTCCGGATCACCGGGCCCGACGGCCGTCCGGTGACCGACTACGACGTCACCCACGACGAACGGATGCACCTCATCGTCGCCCGCCGCGACCTCTCCGGCTTCCGGCACGTCCATCCGGAGTTGGCCGGTGACGGCACCTGGCGGATCGCCTCGCCACTGGACTCCCCCGGGGTGTGGCGGGCCTTCGCCGACTTCACCCCGACCGGCGGCGAGCCCCTGACGCTCGGTGTCGACGTGACGGTCCCTGGCGCGCTGACCGAGCGACAGCTGCCCGCCCCGGCGAGCAGCGCCACCGTCGACGGTTACACGGTCACCCTCTCCGGAGCCCCGCAGCCCGGGCGCACCGCGACGCTGACGCTCACCGTCGACCGTGACGGCGTGCCGGTCACCGATCTGGAGCCGTATCTCGGGGCGTACGGTCACCTGGTGGCGCTGCGCCGCGGTGACCTGGCCTACCTGCACGTGCACCCCGAGGGCACCCCGGGCGACGGTCGGACCACCCCCGGCCCGCAGGTGAGCTTCGCCACCGAGTTCCCCTCGGCCGGCACGTACCGGCTCTACCTCGACTTCCGCCACCGGGGCGTGGTGCGTACCGCCGAGTTCACGGTGCATGTCGGTGACCCGGGCAGCACCACCGGGCCGACCGACGAGCACGCCAGCGCCGAGCCCGAGGACGGGCACGGCACCCCCGGGCACGAGCACGACTGACGGGACCAGCCATGAGCACGAGCCGACCCCTGACCGCCGCACCGCACCTGATCGAGCTGGCCATCGGCGGTATGACCTGCGCGTCCTGCGCCGCCCGGATCGAGAAGAAGCTCAACCGGATGGACGGCGTGCAGGCCACCGTCAACTACGCCACCGAGAAGGCGACAGTCTCGTACGCCGACCCGGTCACTCCGGACGACCTCGTCGCCACTGTCGAGAAGACCGGCTACCAGGCCAGCCTGCCGCCACCGCCCACGCCGACCGGGCCGGCAGTCGCCGACCCGGCCGACCCGCTGCACGCCCTGCGTACCCGGTTGTGGGTGTCGGTGGCGCTGAGCGTGCCGGTGATCGCGCTGGCCATGGTGCCGGCCTGGCAGTTCACCTACTGGCAGTGGCTGTCGTTGACCCTGGCCGCCCCGGTGGTGGTCTACGGCGGGCTGCCCTTCCACCGGGCCGCGCTTGTCAACCTGCGCCACGGTGCCGCGACCATGGACACCCTGGTGTCGCTGGGCACGCTCGCCGCCCTGGGCTGGTCGGTGTGGGCGCTGTTCCTGGGCACCGCCGGCACCCCCGGCATGACCCACCCGTTCAGCGTCGACATCGGCCGCACCGACGGCGCCGGCAACATCTATCTGGAGGCGGCCGCCGGGGTGACCGCCTTCATCCTCGCCGGCCGGTACTTCGAGGCGCGGGCGAAGCGGACCGCCGGTGCGGCCCTGCGGGCCCTGCTGGAGCTGGGCGCCAGGGACGTGTCGGTACTGCGCGACGGGGTGGAGACCCGGATCCCGATCGACCAGCTCGCGGTGGGGGACCGCTTCGTGGTGCGGCCCGGCGAGAAGATCGCCACCGACGGGACCGTGGAGGAGGGCTCCTCGGCTGTCGACGCCAGCCTGGTCACCGGCGAGTCGGTACCGGTGGAGGTGGCGGCGGGTGACGCCGTGATCGGCGGTTGCGTCAACGCGGGAGGCCGGCTGGTGGTCACCGCGACCCGGGTCGGTGCCGACACCCAGCTCGCCCAGATGGCCCGACTGGTCGAGCAGGCGCAGAGCGGCAAGGCCGCCGCGCAGCGGCTCGCCGACCGGATCTCCGGGGTCTTCGTACCTATCGTGATCGCCCTGGCCGTCGGCACGCTGGGCTGGTGGCTGGGTAACGGTGCCGGACCGGCCGCGGCGTTCACCGCGGCCGTGGCGGTGCTCATCATCGCCTGCCCGTGCGCCCTCGGCCTGGCCACCCCGACCGCGCTGCTGGTCGGCACCGGTCGTGGCGCGCAACTCGGAATTCTGATCAAGGGGCCGGAGGCGCTGGAGTCCACCAGGCGGGTGGACACCGTGGTTCTCGACAAGACCGGCACGGTGACCACCGGACGGATGAGCCTGCTCGCGGTGACCGCCGCCGAAGGTGAGCGACGCGACGAGGTGCTGCGGCTGGCCGCCGCCCTGGAGACCGGTTCGGAGCATCCGGTCGCCCGGGCGGTGGTGGCCGGGGCCGCCGAGGTCGGCGCGCTGCCGCCGGTCACCGGCTTCGCCAACGTGGCCGGACTGGGCGTCACCGGCTCCGTGGACGGCCGGCAGGTGCTGCTCGGTCGGGCCCGGCTGCTGCGCGATGAGGGTCTGGTCGTACCGGACGACATCGCCCGGGCGGCGACCGACGCGGAGGCGGCGGGGCGCACCGTGGTGCTGGTCGGCTGGGACGGCCGGGCCCGTGGCCTGCTGGCCGTGGCCGACCAGGTGAAGCCGACCAGCCGGGAGGCGGTACGGCGGCTGCGCGCGCTCGGTCTGAAGCCGGTGCTGCTCACCGGCGACAACGCCACTGTGGCCCGTTCGGTGGCCGCCGAGGTGGGTGTCGACGAGGTGATCGCGGAGGTGCTGCCGGCCGAGAAGGTCGAGGTGGTCGCCCGGTTGCAGGGGGAGGGCCGGGTGGTGGCGATGGTGGGCGACGGGGTCAACGACGCCGCCGCGCTGGCCCGGGCGGACCTCGGCCTCGCGATGGGCACCGGCACCGATGTGGCGATCGAGGCGTCCGACCTGACTCTCGTCCGGGACGACCTGCTGGCCGCGGTCGACGCGATCCGGCTGGCCCGCAGCACCCTCGGCACCATCAAGGGCAACCTGTTCTGGGCCTTCGCCTACAACGTGGCGGCCCTGCCGCTGGCGGCTGCCGGGCTGCTCAACCCGATGATCGCGGGGGCGGCGATGGCGTTCTCGTCGGTGTTCGTGGTCGCCAACAGTCTCCGGCTGCGTCGGTTCCGCCCGGTTTCTTGAACTTTTCCGGTTGGCCGCAGCCCGGCTGGGTACCTGACTGTTCGTAGCGACACGAACCCCGGGAGGCTGACAGTGGGCGTCGAGGACAAGTTCAACAACACCACCGAGAACACCGGCGGCAAGATCAAGGAAGGCGTGGGTCGGGCCACCGACGACGAGCGCCTGGAGGCCGAGGGCCGTGGCGACCAGATGAGCGCCAACCTCAAGCAGGCCGGCGAGAAGATCAAGGACGCCTTCCGCAAGTAGTCCGGATACGCG
Source organism: Verrucosispora sp. CNZ293 (assembly GCF_002754655.1). Lineage (NCBI taxonomy): Bacteria > Bacillati > Actinomycetota > Actinomycetes > Micromonosporales > Micromonosporaceae > Micromonospora > Verrucosispora sp. CNZ293. The sequence goes on along the minus strand of NZ_PEFR01000001.1, from coordinate 4,279,985 downwards.
GTACGACACCGCCGGGTCGGCTCACGCCGGCCCGGCGGTCGCGTGTCCGCTCAGCCGCCCGGTGGCCGGCCCGCGGTAAGTCGCAGGGTGAAGCCATCGGCGTCGCGGTGGTGGGTGACGTGGTTGCACGACTGGTGGGTGATCCACAGGCCCAGCCCACCCGGTGCTCCGTTCACCGACGGCAACAGCCCGGCGTACGGATCCTCCGGGCCGGTGCCGGCATCAGTGACGGTGGCCACGATGCGGTCCGCGCCCGCCCAGAGCCGGAACCGGACCGGGGAACGGCCGTGCCGCAGCCCGTTGGTGACGGTCTCGCTGACGGCGACGACGAAGTCGTCGAACTCGTCGTCCCCCAGCCCTCCCTGGCCGGCCTGGTGCACGGCCGCGCGGGCCTGGGCCGCCGTCGGGTCGAGCAGATCGACAAGGGGTGGGGTCATCTGGATCGGGTCGGGTGGCATCGGGCGCGCCTGGCGCAGGAATGCCTCCGGGGCGAGGTAGTCGGCACTCGGCACGTGCCGCCCGTCGGGTGCGGCGAAGCACGGATGGGTGGCGGCGACGTCCGCCAGCACCCCGGGCGCGGTGGTCCGGGTGTCGTACGCGCACATGCTCCACAACGGCCAGTCGTCGTACGCGTGGTTTATCGCCGACTCGTACCGGGCCCACCAGTCCCAGGTGGGGCCGAGGCCGACCGGCGGCACCTCGCCGATGATCCGGATCTGGGTGGCGCCGTCGGCGACCAGATCGGCGAGGAGCTGGCGGTACATCCGGATCGCGGCGGTGGGCCGACCGTAGACGTCACCGCCGGCCAGGAACTCCACCTTCGCGTCGGCGGGCAACGCGGCGCGGACCAGGTTGCCGGTGCGCTCACCGAGCGCCACGAAGGTCGGCTCGTTCGCCTCGACGCCGCCGACCAGGAACGGCACCACGACGGCGAGCAGCTCCTCGTCCGAGCCGTAGCAGAGAGCCTCATGGAAGTAGCCGGTGTGCCCGGCGGCCGGACCAGTCCTCACCGGGCCACCTCCACCCGCAGCGCGGGTAGATCCAGCAGGGCGGCGAGCCGGGCCACCCCGGAGCGGGCGGCCCGCAGCACGACAGTCGCGTGCCGGTCCCGGGCGTACTCGCTCAGGTGGATGAGCGCCCGATGATCGAGGAAGCGGAGCCCGTCGGCGTCCAGCACCAGCTCGTCGTCGACAGGTTGCAGATCCGCGCGGTCCAGCGCGGTGCGGAACAGCTCGTGGTTGGACGGGTCGAGCTCCCCGGCGAGGGCGGCCTGCCCCTGGCGCAGCGGTACGGAGTACAACCGGAACAGCAGATGACCGAGGTTGTGCTCCGGGTGCAGGCAGGCCAGCTCGGCGACCGCCGCCTCGCCCAACTGCGAGCGGTCGTACGCGCACATGGCCCGGAAGGGCGCGGTGCTCATCATCTCGTTGACGCGCTGCTCGTAGCGGCCGAACGCGTCGCGTTGGGCGGGCGTGCGGACCAGGTCGGTGGCGTCGGCGGCGACGCGCAGGCCGGTGTACCCGTCGGCGACCGCGTCCCGGGTGGCCCTACGGTAGACCGCCACCTGGCTCGCCGGGTCGATCACCGCCGTGCTGGTGTACGCGCCGTCCAGGGAGCGGACCTGGGCGGCGCCGGCCAGCAGCGCGTCGGCGAAGTCCCGGACACCGAGGAGATGGTCCCGGACCGGCTCGGCGGGGCCGGAGACGACGAACCAGACCCGCTCGCCGGCCGCCAACCCGGCCCGCAGGAACTCCACCGCATGCGTCATGAACCCGGCCGGATCGTCGTACGCCCAGCACAGGTGCCAGTAGCACGGCGGCTGGTCCGTCAGCACGGCACTCCGCTCGCTCACCTCACGTGCCCCATCGGTGCAGTCTACGGCGTCCTTCGACGGGACCCCGATACGCAGGTCCTTCGATTGTCGGCCCGCCCGGGAACCAACCGGCGGGTACCGCCGACCAATACGGCGATGACAGCCGTGACCGACGACATCAGCGGGTACGCGCTCGCCGCGGGCCGGGGCGACCAGGCCGCCGCGGCAGCGTTCGTGCGGGGTACCCAGCACGACGTGCGGCGGTTCCTGGCCCACCTGCCCGGGGTACGGGAGGTCGACGACCTGGTTCAGGAGACGTACCTGCGAGCCTGGCGGGCGCTGCCGTCGTTCGCCGGCCGGTCCACCGCGCGGACCTGGCTGCTCGCCATCGCCCGCCGGGTCGCGGTGGACCAGGTACGGGCTGCCACCTGCCGGCCACGGACCGCGAACCTCGGCGACTGGCAGTCCGCCGCGGAGTCCACGCCGGCCGGCGTGCGGGCCGGGGTGGAGGAGCAGGTGGTGCTCCGTGGGCTGCTCGACGGTCTGGCACCCGAGCGCCGGGAGGCGTTCGTGGCCACCCAGGTGCTCGGCCTGTCCTACGCCGAGGCGGCGCAGGTGTGTGACGTGCCGGTCGGCACCATCCGGTCCCGGGTGGCCCGCGCCCGTGAGGATCTCGTGGCGGCGATCCGATCGGCCGACCCTCCGGCGGACCGGCCGGACGCCGTCGGCTGAGGGGTTCCCCGGCGTTGTCAGGCGACCCGCCGCTGGTCACGGTCGTGGCCGCGGGTGGCACCGGTGCGGGCCAGGACGGGGCCGTGGTGGGCGTGCCGAGCCTGGGCCGAGTACGGCGGCAGCAGCCGCAGGGGGGCGGGCTCGTCGACCTCGTCGAGGCGCAACCGCCAGCGGGACCGCTCCGGCTGGTGCCTGTCGCTCGGGTCGCCGGGCCGTCGGGAGCTGCGCGCCAGCAGCACGGTGATCAGGTAGCCGGCCACCAGGAACCCGTGGCTCACCAGCCGTTCCACGGCGACCTGCGAGGCGACGAGATCGTTCACTGACAGCAGCACCAGGGTGACCACGAAAGCGCCGAGCATCGGCAGCAGCCCCGACGGCGAGGTGCGGCGCAACGCGACGAACAGGAAACCGGCCCCCACCGCGACGTTCCAGGCGGCGGACTCGTGCCACAGGTGCTGGCCGGTCGAGTGGACGTGTCCGGCGACCTCGGCCCGGCCGACCTGTGCGAGCCCGAGCACCAGTTGCACGGCGCCGAGCAGGCCCAGCGCGGCGCGCAGTCCGTTGACCAGGGCGGGTCGCCCGGTGATCGTCGGCCACCGGCGACGCGGGACCGCCGCGGCGACGAGCGTACGCCAGTGGCGGCGCGGCGGCGGGGCCGCGGCGAGGATCGCCTCGGTCAGGTCCGGCAGCGACGTCACCACCTGGGTACGCGCCCGGCGGGTCACCCTCGCCGCCGAGTCGAGCCAGGCGCGGCAGCCGGCGCAGGTCTCCAGGTGCACTCCGACCCGGCGCTGCTCGTCCGCCGTCACCTCACCGTCCAGTTGCGCCGACAGAATTTCCCGCCACTGCTCACACCGCATGTACCCATAGTCGCTCCGCGGGCCGGCCTGGTTCCCGGCCGGGCCTGGCGGAACCCGCTGACACCGAGGTCAGGAGCCACCCCGGCCGGCCCAGGCGTGCAGCGCATCCCGGTTGCTCGCGCCGTCGAGATTCAGTGCCGCCTCGATGAGCGCGAGATGGGTGAACGCCTGCGGGTAGTTGCCGAGCGCGGTGCCGTCGGCGGCGAGCTGCTCGGAGTACAGGCCGAGGGGGCCGGCGTACCCGAGAAGTTGGGCGAAGACGTCGTGGGCCTCGTCCCGCCGGCCGGCCAGCACCAGCGCCGAGACCAGCTCGAAGGAGCAGAGCAGGAACGCACCCTCGGTACCGGGCAGGCCGTCGTCGGTGTTGTAGCGGTGCAGCAGGGCGGGGCCGATCTCCAGCTCGGAACGCAACCGGTCGATGGTGGCCAGCATCCGGGGGTCGTCACCGGGCAGGAACCCGACAAGTGGGATACGCAGCAGGGAGGCGTCCAGCTCGGTGGAGCCGTACTCCATCACGAAGCTGCCCACCCGCGGGTCGAAGCCGCGCTCCAGCACCTCGGCGTGCACCGCGTCGCGGGCCGTTCGCCACCGCTCCACGTCCGCCGTCGGGTCGTCGAGCAGCTCCGCCAAGCGGATGCCCCGGTCCAGGCAGACCCAGGTCATCACCTTCGCGTTCACGTAGTGTCGGCGCGGTCCGCGTACCTCCCAGATGCCGTGGTCGGGCTCGTGCCAGCGGTCGGCCATCACGTCGACGTGTTTGTGCAGCAGCGCCCACTGCTCCTCGGTCAACTCGCCGGTGAGCTGGTGGTACGCCAGTGCGGCGTCGAGAATGTGCCCGTACGTGTCGAACTGCACCTGCTCGGCGGCCTCGTTGCCGATCCGCACCGGCTGTGAGCCGGCGTACCCCTCCAGGTGCGGCAGCTCCACCTCCTCCGCGCCGGTGCCGTGGATGCTCACCAGCGGCGTCAGCAGGTCGCCCGAGCAGATGGAGATCAGGAAGTGCAGGTACCGCCGACCCTCCTCGGCGTGACCGAGCCGGAACAGCGCGAGCAGCAGCAGCGCCGCGTCCCGGTGCCAGGCATAGCGGTAGTCCCAGTTGCGTACGCCGCCGATCTCCTCGGGCAGGCTCGTGGTGGGGGCGGCGATGAGCGCACCCGTCTCGTCGAAGGACAACCCGCGCAGCACCAGCGCGCTGCGCCGTACGGCGTCCGCGCCGAAGCCGGTGTAGTCGCTGCGCGCGGACCACGTCTCCCAGGTACGGCAGGTGCGCCGGAACAGTTCGTCCGGGTCGGCGGGCTCGGCCGGGTCGTCGCCGTAGCCGAGCAGCAGCGCGGTGGACTGACCGGCGGACAGCTCCGCGCCGAACCGCAGGGTGCCGTCGGCCACCTCGCCGGCCAGGTCGCAGTCGACGCGGAGCGGAGTGTCGACGGCCCACCATCGTCGGTCAGCCGCACCCCAGGTCACCTCCCGGGCGCCGTATCCGACCCGGGGCCGCACCCGGATGTCCAGCCGGACCGTGCCCCGCTCGACAGTCACCCGCCGCACCAGCAGCTTGTCCGCGCGCAACGGTTGCTCGTCGTAGCCGGGCGCGACCGCGAGGAAGTCGTGGACGAGTGCCGTCCCGTCGGGGGTGTCGTACCGGCTCTCCAACACCAGGGTGTCCGGCAGGTACCGCCGGCTCGGCTCGGCGCAACCTGCCACGGTGAGGTCGAGGGCGCCGCCGGTGCGGCGGTCCAGCAGCCGGGCCAGCAGGGCGTCGCCGGCGAAGTGCGGCACGCAGAGCCACTCGACCGCCCCGTCCGCGGCGACGAGCGCGGCGGTGTGGGTGTCGGAGAGGAAAGCGTACGAGTCGATCGGGGGATAGGTCATCGCAGCTCCGCAGGGATGGGTTCGGACACGCCGGGGGTCATCGGCCGGGCAGGCTGCCGAGCAGGACGGCCCGGGCGGACCGCTGGGCGAGGCCCTCGGCGACGCTGCCCAACAGGCGGTCGCCGATCCCGTGCCCGTGCCGGCCGACCACCAGCAGGTCCACGTCCCGGTCGTCGGCGATCGCCAGCAACGCGTCGACGGGGTGACCGGTGACGATCGCGGTGGTCGGCCGGGGCAGCCCCTCGGGCAGCCCGGCGGCCCGTTCGTCGACCATGCGGCGGGCCCGCTCGTGTTCCCGTCGGGACTCGGCGTCGGACAGGTCGGGGCTGGTCACGGTGACCAGGACGAGTTCGCTTGTGCTTCCGGAGAGGGTTCGGGCGATGGCCCGCAGCGCCCGGTCGGCGTGCGCCGAGCCGTCCACCCCGACAAGCACGCGCAGCCCGGTGCCGACCGGCTCGGACGGTCGGTGGCGTACGTCGACAAGCTGCGGACGGGCCCGGCCCCGCTCGACGGCGATCGGCACGAAGAGCGGTCCGAGCAGCGCACCCACCAGATACCAGAGCAGGCTGCGGTGCCCGCCACGGGTGACGAAGACCGCCGCCGTGCCGAGGCCGACGGCCAGCCACAGCACCGCCACCAGCGCCGCGTACCACCACTCAGACATGACGTACCCCGCCGCCGGGTGTGGTCCTCAACGCGGAAATGACGGGTTCGGCCATACCCATGACTACCCCTCCAGCCCGGGGGTAAGCGCACGTTTCGTCCGTCACGAGGAGGTTGCGGGGTGTCCGGTCCGTTCGTGAACTGGTCCGGCAGTCTCACCTTCACCCCGTCCGGCTACGCGGCGCCGGGGGACGAACACGAAGTTCGGGAACTGGTGTCGCGGGCTCGCGAGTCGGGGGCCACGCTGCGGCCGGTCGGCTCGGGCCACTCGTCGAGCCCGCTGGTACGCACCGACGGCACCCTGGTCAGCCTGCACCGGATGGACGGCGTGATCGACAAGGCCGGTGACCGGGCCACGGTCCGAGGCGGGAGCCGACTCAAAGAGCTCGGCGAGGGACTCTACGACGCCGGGCTGGCGATGGAGAACCTCGGCGACGTGGACTACCAGTCCATCGCGGGTGCCACCGCCACCGGTACCCACGGCACCGGCCTCGGCTTCGGCAACCTGTCCACACAGGTGTCGGAGGTGCGGCTGGTCACGGGCACCGGCGAGGTGCTGGACGTCTCCGCGACCAGCAACAGCGACCTGCTGCCCGCGGCCCGTCTCTCCCTCGGCGTGCTGGGTGTGGTCACCCAGCTCACCCTTGAGCTGAAGCCTCGCTACGACCTGCGCCGGCGGGCCTGGTGTGCGCCGGTCGACTGGACCCTCGATCATCTGGCCGAGTTGCAGCACACCAACCGCAACATGGACTTCTACTGGTACCCGCGCAGCGACCTGACCCAGATTCGCACCATGAACCGGGCGGACGACGCGCCCGAACCGCCGCCAGGGGCGAACCGGATGTCCGGGCCGGGCGGGTGGCACGAGCCCAGGGATCTGGAGATCGGGCCGACCCACCGCACCATCCCGCAGAACCGGGAGCTGCGCTTCGAGGAGATCGAATACATGCTCCCGTCGGAGGCGTTCCCGGCCTGCTTCGCGGAGGTGCGTCGACGGATCCTCACCCGGCATCGGCGCACCGTGGGCTGGCGGGTGCTGGTGCGCAGCATCGCCGCCGACGACATCTGGCTCAGCAACGCGTACGGTCGCCCGACCACCACCATCGCCTGCCTGCAGAACGCCTCGCTGCCGTACGAGGAGTACTTCCGGGACATGGAGGCCGTCTTCCGGCAGTACGGCGGACGGCCGCACTGGGGCAAGAAGCACTGGCTGACGGCCAGCGACCTGCGACCGCTCTTTCCCCGATGGGACGACTTTCAGGCGGCGCGCCGCCGCCTCGATCCGGACGGGGTGTTCCTCACCCCCGACCTGGAACGACTGCTGGAGGAGACGTGATGGCGCAGGTGTGGGCGGTGCCGGGAGGGCACGTCCCGTTCGGCGGCAGTGGCGGTGAGCCGGATTTCACCAGTTTCGACAAGTTGTGCGTGCTGAACACCACCGATTCCGAGGCGGAGGTGACGCTCACCTTGTACTACGAGGACGCTGAACCGGTCGGGCCGTACCGGTTCGCCGTCGGTGCCCGACGGATCCGGCACGTACGGGTCAACGACCTGATCGATCCGGAGGCTGTCCGCCTCGATCGCCCGTACGGCTGCGTGCTCAGCTCGCCGGTGCCGGTGGTGGTTCAGTTCCTGCGGCAGGACACCCGGTTGCCGGGCACGGTGGCCCTCACCGGGACGATGGCCCACCCCGTCGGATAGTGCGGGACAATGCCGCAGCTTGAGGCGGCCTACACCGGGTATCCCGGGACCATGCCGAACTCGGTGGCAGGGCTCCGGGGACGAGTCTCGGCCGCCGGCTGGAGCAGCTACGGCCGGCTGCGACAGCATCTGCTGCTGGCCGTCCAAGGTGGCCTGGCGGCGTCGCTGGCCTGGTTGATCGCCGAACAGGTACTCGGCAACCCGGACCCGACCTTCGCGCCGATCGCCGCGGTAGGTGTCATCGCCACCGCTATCGGGCGGCGGGCCCGGCGTGCCGTCGAACTGATCGTCGGTGTGATCGTCGGTGTGCTGGTCGGCGACGTGCTCGTCGACACGATCGGCACCGGCGCCTGGCAGACCTTCGTGATCGTGTTCGGTGCGCTGCTCGTCGCGGTGGCGGTGCGGGGCACCGGTGCCCTGGTGACCCAGGCCGGCGGTGCGGCGGCGCTGATCGCCACCCTCACCCCGACCACGCCGGACGTCGTCCTGCCCCGGACGGTCAACGCCCTGGTCGGCGGCGCGACCGGGCTGCTGGTGGTGCTGGTGCTCGCCCCGATGAACCCGACCCGCAGTGTGCGCCGGATCGCCGGGCCGGCACTGGATACCTTCGCCCGACAGTTGACCTCCGCAGCGGAGGCGCTGGCCCGCCGGGACGCCCGCCGGGCGACGGAGGTCCTGGACGAGATGCGGTCCGCCGAGGGGCAGCTACGGCAGGTCGGTGATGTGGTGACCGCGGCCGAGGAGGTGGTCCGGTACTCGCCCCTGCGCTGGCGGCGCCGCCGGGCGCTGGCCGCGTACGGCGCCGGGGCCGAGCACCTGGACCGGGCGTTCCGCAACAGCCGGACCCTGGTCCGCCGGATCGGTACGGTTCTGCGCGACCAGGAACCGGTGCCGGCCAGCCTGTCCAGCGCCGTCGAACAGGTCGGGCAGAGCGTCCGCCTGATGCACGAGGAGTTTCTGTCGACGCGGGAGCCGGTGCGGACCCGGGAGCGGGTGCTGCTGGCCGTCCACGATGCCGGTACGGCCTGCCGGCAGGAGATCGGTTTTTCCGGCACCATCGTGGTGTCCCAGCTCCGGACCATCGCCAACGACATGCTGCGGGCCACCGGTGTACCTGGCGACGAGGCCCGCCGGCTGGTCCGGCGGGCCGCCGCCGGCCAATGACTCACCCCAGCAGGTCGCGCCGCCGGTGACCGAAGCGTCCGAGCGCGGCGGCGACGACCGCAATCCCGATCATGATGCGGTACGCCGGCCAGCCGGGCGACTCGGCCGGAACGGCCGCCAGATGGGTGAACGGAGAGAGCGTGGACACCCAGCCGGGTAGGTCGGCGCTGTCGGCGAGGACCTGGAGCAGGAACCCGCCGACGGCGGGTAGCGCACCGACGGCTGCGGTGGCCCGGGGCAGCCAACCGAGCGCGAGCAGCCCCGCGCCGAGGCAGAGCAGCACCACCGGCAGCACGTTCCAGGTGCCGGCCAGTGCGGCGGGCAGCGGCAGCGGAGCGTCCACCAGATAGGTGCCGAGCCAGGTCGCCACGGCCGCCACGGTGACGAGTACGGCCACCCCGGCCAGGGTGGCAAGCGTCTCGGCGGTCAGCAGGCGGCTACGGCTGACCGGCTGGGCGTACAGCGACGTCAACCGGCCGTCCGTCTCGGCGGCCACGAACTCGGCGAGGCGGACCACGGTGAAGAGCCCCACCGGCACGGCGAGCAGGACGAACAGGGACGAGGTGTAGCCGCGTACGCTGCCCAGCTCGGTGAAGCCGGCCTGCGCGGCCAGGTCGGCGAAGCGCGGGTTGTCCGCCAGGAAGCGGGTCATCGACGTCGCCAACAAACCGATGAGCAGGAAGTACGCGCCGATTCCGGCGGACCAGCCGGCCAGCGGGCGCAGCATCCGGCGTACCGCGAAGCCCTCGACCGTGCCGAGCAGCCACCGTCGGGGCGGACGACCGGTCGGTGCGGCGACCAGCCCGGCCCGCACGTCCCGTCGCCGGGCCAGTGCCAGCCCTGCCGCACCGGGCAGGAGCGCCGCACCGGCGAGCACGACCAGCGGCAGCAGCCGGTCCTCGTGGTACGGGCGGACGAGGGCGAGCAGGCCGTACGGCGACAGCCAGCGCAACCAGCCCAGCGCGGCGACGCCGTCGCCGACCATCCGAGCCAGCAGCCCGACGCCGAGTACGGTCAGGGCCAACCCGCTCGCCCCGGCTCGGGTCGGCATCACCTGGGCGCTCAACAGCGCTGTCGACACGGCGAAGAGCGCGACGAGCGCGATCCCGACGGAGTACCGCAGCGCCCCGGCCGGTGGCGTGCCGGCCGCGACGAGCACGACTCCTGTCATAGCTCCGGCGGTCGCCACGGCGACACACAGGACGGCGAGGTGCCGGCCGAGCACGGCCGGCACCGCCAACCGGCCAGCCAGCAGCAGATCCCACCGACCGCTCTCCTCCTCACCCCGGGTGATCCGGGTGGTGGCGAGCACCCCCCACACCGAGAGCAGGACGGCCAGGACGGTGCCGGTCCGCCAGACGGTGAAACCGCCAGCGGTGTCCAGCGCGAACGGTTCACCGAAGAGGGTACGGACCGCCGGGTTCTCGGCGAGGGCGGCAAGTGCGGCAGCGTCGAGCGCGGTGCCGGCGGTGCTCTCGTACCCGGCGACCACGATGGCTGTGATGCCGGCCGCCAACGCGGACATGACGAGCGCGCCCCGGCGTACCTGGCGCAGGGCGAGGCGGGTGACGGCGGCCCTGGCGGTGCCACCGTCGACCGATCCGATGGTGGTCACCTGCCGCTCTCCCCGTAGTAGTCGAGGAAGATCTCCTCCAACGTCGGCTCGCGCATGGTGAGGGTGGTGACGTCGGCTGCCGCCAACGCCCGCAGCGCCGGACCGGGCGGCCCGGTGAGGGTGAACCGCAGGGCGGCCCCGTCGACTTGGACGCCGTCGACCCCGTCGACGCCGGTCAGCTCCGGCACCGGGCCAGCGCACCGCACCAGCACCTCGGTGCGGTGCAGTCGCCGCAGCTCGGTGATGGTGGCGACGTCGACGAGGCGCCCGGCGCGCAGGATGCCCACCCGGTCGCAGACGGCCTCCACCTCGGCGAGTTGATGGGAGGAGAGAAACACCGCGCTCCCCGCGTCGCGGGCCTCGACCACGGCGCGGCGGAACTCGCGCTCCATCAGCGGGTCCAGGCCGGCGGTCGGCTCGTCCAGCACGAGCAGCGGCGCGCGGGTGGCGAAGGCGGCGACAAGTGCCACCTTCTGCCGGTTGCCTGTCGAGTAGGCCCGCCCCGGCTTGGACAGGTCGAGTGCGAAGCGCGCCACCAGCTCGTCACGGTAGGCGACGTCGACGCCCGGCCCGGTGGCACCGAGCAGCTCCAGGGTCTCCGCGCCGGTCAACTGCGGCCAGAGCGTCACATCGGCCGGAACGTACGCGATCCGCTGGTGTGCGGTGGCCACGTCGGCGGCGGGGGTACCGAAGATCCACGCCTGGCCGGCGGTCGGCCGGGCCAGGCCGAGCAGCAGTCGGATGGTGGTGGACTTGCCGGCACCGTTGGGGCCCAGGAATCCGAAGACCTCACCGGCGGTGACGGTCAGGTCGAGGTCGTCGAGAGCGAGCAGGGGACCGTAGCGTTTGGTCAGCTGACTGGTGCGGATGGCGGGTTGCACGGCGGCCTCCGGAGGGGTTGGGGACACGACCGCCGACCAGACTTCCCGGCACACCGAGCTCACCCTAGACCCAGGCGGCAACGACGGAAGCGCGGTGGCGGACGCTCAGGCGACGAGCACGACTGTCATCACGGCGTACGTGCCGAGCAGCACGATCCCCTCGAAGCCGAGGCGTCCCCACCCGCACGCCTGCCGGACCAGGAGCCCACCGAGCAGGGTCGCGGTCATGAACAGCGCGGTGGCGGTGACGAAGAGTTCCTCCGTACCGGCGGCGTGATAGATCGACCCACCCCGGTAGGCGATGTCGCCGACGACGAGGTTGAGCGCGTCCAGACTGTTGCCGCCGAGGACGGCGGCGATCGCCAGGGTGGGCGCCCCACGCCGGACGGCGGCCACCGCGGTCACCGTCTCCGGCAGCGCGTTCACCGCACCCATCAGGCTCGCACCGACGAAGCCGGCGCTGAGTCCGGTGACCAGGAGGAGGCTCTCGGCCGCGAGCGCGATGACCCACCCGCCGGCGGCGACCAGCAGGCCGACGAGGGCGAACCGACGCCACAACCAGGTGGAGCGTCGACGGTCCAGGTCGCCGTGCTCGTGCGGGACGTCCGGCAGCGTCTCGGCGGTGGCGACGGCCTGCCAGGGTGGGCTGGCACCGGCCCGGCGGACCAGGTGCAGGCCGCCGAGATAGCAGGCGACAAGCGCGTACGAGACGGGATGCAGGCCGGCCACTGTGGCACCCGGTGCGAAGCTGCCCAGCAGAGCGAGCGACAGCAGCGCGATGAGCAACGCGCCGAAGAGCACGTTCGACAGTGACGCCGCCGCGTGTTCCAGGTTGGCCCGCCGATGGAAGGCGTCGGCCACGGCAACCGCTGTGGTCTGCGCGGCGATGCCGCCGACCGCGTTTCCGTAGCCGAGTTGGGGTTGGGCGCCGGCCGCCGTGACCGCTGTCATCACGATCCCGGACAGCGAGGTGGCCAGCCCGAAGAAGACCGCCCCGAACAGGGCCTCACCCCAGCCCGTACGGTCGGCGAGGGTGTCGCCAAGCGCGACCAGCCGGATGCTGCCGAGCACGGTGACCACCCCGGCGAGCAGGAACAGGCCGATGCTCCAGCCCAGCGGCCACGGAGGCGTCAGGATGTCGGCCACCGGCCGGGCATTCCCGGAAAGCCGGGTCCGAACCCGCCCGGTGCCGCCCGGTTGGCCGACCCGGCGTCACGATCGCGACGTTCAACCGACCCCGCTGGCCGCGCTGCTCAACCAGCCGACTGGACGAGGACCGGTGGTGACTGGTCACCGGTGTCGGCCGGTGGTGTCGCTCGCGGTAGGGCCGTGGGGGTGTCCGGGTGGGGTCGGATCCTGGCCCGCTGTTCCGGGTCGCCGGTCTCGCCGCGCCAGTGGGCGAGCCGTCCGGCCCGGGCGACCGCCCGCAGCCGGCGCTCCGCGCGGTCCCGGACGTGTGGCGTGGTGACCACGAGTAACTGATCACCGTGCCGTAGCCGGGTGTCCGGCTCGGGCACGAAGGCGGTGCCGTCGCGGACCACGAGGGTGATCGCGGCCGGCGGAGGCAGTCGCAGCTCGCGGATGTGCACGCCGTGCATCCGGGAGTCGGGCTCGACGGTGAGGTGCAGCAGGTCCGCGTCGATGGCGTCCAGCGGCGCGGACTCGACCTGGAGGTCCGGGCCGATCCCGGTCGAGCTGAGCCGTAGGCGTTTGGCCAACCACGGCAACGTCGGAGCCTGGACCAGGGTGAAGGCCACGACCAGCACGAACACGATGTTGAACAGTTGCTCGCTGCCACCGACCCCGGCCACGACGGGAATGGTGGCCAGCACGATGGGCACGGCACCACGCAGCCCGGCCCAGGACAGCAGCACCTGTTCGCGGAGCGGAATCCGGAACGGCAGCAGGGTGACGAGCACCGACAACGGCCGGGCGAGCAGCAGCAGCACCAGACCGACGGTGAGGGCGGGCAGGATCGCGGCGGGCAGTTCGCTCGGATTTGCCAGCAGGCCGAGCATCACGAACAGGCCGATCTGCGCGATCCAGCCGAGGCCCTCGGCGACCGACACGGTGGCCCGGCGGTGGGCCAGCCGGGCGTTGCCCAGGATCAGCGCGGCGAGGTACGCGGCGAGGAACCCGCTGGCCTGGGCGAGCCCGGCGGCGGCGAAGGCGAAGATGCCGCAGGAGAAGGTGGCGATGGGATAGAGGCCCGAGGCGGGCAGGGTGAGCCGGCGCAGGAACCACACTCCGGCGGTGCCGATCGCGACGCCGACCGCGCCACCGACGCCGAGCTGGTAGACCATCTGGACCAGCAGTTCCAGCGGGCTGGTCGCGGTGAGCCCGGTGGCGCTGAAGGCGAGCACCAGGATGACAGTGGGCGCGTCGTTCAGCCCCGACTCGGCCTCCACCAGCCCGGCCAGCCGCCGGGGCAGCGGCAGGGTGCGCAGCACCGAGAAGACCGCCGCCGCGTCGGTGGAGGACACCACCGCGCCCAGCAGCAGGGCCAACTGCCACGAGACGTCGAGCAGCAGGTACGCGCCGAGGGCGGTGACCCCGACGCTTATCAGCACACCGGCGGTGGCGAGCGCGGTCGCCGGCGCCAGCACCGGTCGAATGTCGGAGAACCGGGTGGTCAGCCCCCCGTCGACCAGGATCACCGCGAGCGCCGCCGTGCCCAGGGCCTGCGCCAGGGCGGCATCGTCGAAGCGCAGGCCGAGCCCGCTCTCGCCGAGCAACAGCCCGATGCCGAGGTACGCCAGCAGCATCGGTACGCCGACCCGGGTGGCCACCCGTGCGGCGGTGACGCTGACCAGCACGGTCGCCGCCGCAGCGATCATCAGCAGGTAGACCTGTTGCAGGGTCATCCCGGAACCCGTCCCAGCCGCCGTCGACCCATGCTTCGCTCCCTCAACGCTCGCGCCTCAGTTGGGGTACAACGCCGGCACCCGCCCCCACGGGCCGCACAGCCGTCACCGCCCGGCGCTGTCGGCCGGGTGGCGACGCGCGCCATGGTGTGTCCCCGGCTCACGTTACCGGGCGGCGAGCCGTCGAACGCTCAGCGTGACTGTGATTCGCTGCCGGGGTCGATCTGCCGACCGCCGATGGGGCCGGTGTTCGACTGCGCGACCATGATTCGGCCACGCGTACGACGGAGAGGACGGGAGCCGGCTCATGAGCGGCGGGACAGCAGTGGAAACCGATCGACTCAAGGCATGGGAACGAGTCAGCGCCGCGCCGCTCACCGTGCTGTCCGTGATGTTCCTGGTGGCGTACGCGGTACCGATCCTGCGTCCCGACCTGAGCCCGGGGTTGCGGGACGCATGCGTCGCCACGACGGTCGTCGTCTGGTTGCTGTTCTGGGCCGACATCATCGTGCGGCTGCGGCTGGCGACCGACCGCCGGAGGTTCCTCCGGGAGCACCTGTTCGACCTCGTGGTGCTTACGCTACCGATGCTGCGCCCACTGCGTGCCGTACGCCTGGTCATGGTGGTGCTGACCATCAACCGCCGCACCGAACTGTGGGCCCGTGGCCGGCTGGCGGTCTACGTCGCCGCCACCACGGCGCTGCTGGTGCTGGTCTCCGCGCTGGCCGTGCTGGACGCCGAACGACTCGCGCCGGATGCCAACATCACCTCCTTCGACGACGCGTTGTGGTGGTCGACGGTCACCATCACCACCGTCGGCTACGGCGACTACTACCCGGTGACGGCCATGGGGAGATTCGTCGCACTTGGCCTGATGATCGGTGGGATCGGCCTGATCGGTTTCGTCACAGGTTCGCTGGCGACCTGGATCGTCGAGCGGGTCTCGTCAGCCGCCGACAGGCCGGTGGCGGCCACCGGCGACGACGTGGCGGCCCTGCGCGCCGAGATCGCAGCCCTGCGCCGGCGTCTCGACCCCGATCCGGCCGAACAGACCGTCACCTGATCGTCGACGCCTGTGCGGTGTCCAGAAACGTGTCACCGGATCACCGCCTAGCCGGGGCGTGATCAGGCGTTCCGGCCTGCTGGACGGTGTTCGTCCCGGAAGATGGTGGGCGCGGCGTCCGGCCGGCCGCCGGGGCTGAGGCGGCGACCCGGGTCGGCGGCGCGGGTCCGGTTCTCTGATCGTCGGCGGGGTGACGGTGACGCTCGAACAGTCGGCTGGGACGTCGCGGTCCGACGAACACCACGGCATGTCGGCCCACGAGGTGGTGCTGCTGCTGGAGACGGATCCGCAGCGCGGTCTGAGCGACGCGGAGGCCGCCCGGCGGCTGGCCCGCTACGGCCCGAACGTGCTGCCCGCCGCCGGTGGTGGCGGCCTGCTACGTCGGATCCTCCGACAGTTCCACAACCCGCTCATCTACGTGCTGATCGCGGCCGGCGTGGTCACCGCTGTCCTCGGGGAGCACGTCGATTCCGCGGTCATCTTCGCGGTAGTGCTGATCAACGCCGCGATCGGGTACGCCCAGGAGTCGCGAGCCGAGGCGGCACTGGACAGTCTGCGTTCGATGGTGCGGACCGAGGCGCGCGTGATTCGCGACGGTGAACTGCGGGCGATCTCCTCCGACGACCTGGTCCCCGGTGACCTGGTTGTGCTGGAGGCGGGCGACAAGGTGCCGGTGGACCTGCGCCTGGTCCGGCTGGCCGAGCTGCGGGTCGACGAGTCCGCGCTGACGGGTGAGTCGGTCCCGGTGGACAAGTTGGAGGCGGAACTGCCGGTGGGCACGCCGGTCGCCGACCGGCGCAACATGGTCTGGTCGGGCACGCTGATCGCGGCGGGCGGCGGTGCCGGCATCGCGGTGGCCACCGGAGCCGAGACGGAACTCGGGCAGATCCACCGTCTGGTCGGCGCGGCGGAGGCGCTGGCCACGCCGCTGACCCGCAAGCTGGCCCGATTCAGCAAGGTGCTGACCGTGATCATCCTGGTGCTGGCGGCGGTGACCTTCGCGGTCGGCCTGCTCCGTGGCCAGGACGCGGTCGAGACGTTCACCGCGGCCGTGGCGCTCGCCGTCGGTGCGATACCCGAGGGGCTGCCGGCGGCGGTCACGATCACGCTGGCCATCGGGGTGACCCGGATGGCCCGGCGGCGGGCGGTGATCCGTCGTCTGCCGGCGATCGAGACGCTGGGCAGCACGACTGTCGTCTGCTCCGACAAGACCGGGACGCTCACTGAGAACCAGATGACCGTACGGGCGGTGTGGACCCCCGACGCCGGGTTCGAGGTGACCGGCTCCGGCTACCGGCCGGAAGGGGAGGTCCGCGACGCCGGCCGGGGTGGTGAGGCGCTGCGCTGGTCCCTGCTGGCCGGTGCCGGATGCAACGACGCACGGGTACGCGAGCAGGACGGCGAGTGGCTGCTGGCCGGCGACCCGACCGAGGGCGCCATGCAGGTGGTCGCGGCCAAGGTGGGGATCGACCACGGCCGGCTGTCGACCGACTATCCGCGTCGGGACACCATCCCGTTCGACTCGAAGCGGCAGTACATGGCGACGTTGCACGACGAGCGGGCCACGGGCCGCGAGGTGGTCCTGGCCAAGGGCGGTGTCGAACGGATCGTGTCGATGTGTCGGGGTGAGATGGGCGCCGATGGAGAGATCCGGCCGCTCCGCGCCGACGCCGCGTTGCGGGCGGCCGAGGAACTGGCCGGTCGCGGGCTGCGGGTGCTCGCCACCGCCGTACGGCCACCGGACGGCCCGGACGACGGTTTCGACGAGGTCGCGCTGCCCGGCACCCTGGTCCTCACCGGGTTGCAGGCGATGCTCGACCCACCCCGCAGCGCCGCCGCCCCGGCGGTCCGGGCGTGCCACACGGCGGGTATCGACGTCAAGATGATCACGGGGGATCATGCGGCGACGGCCGGTGCCATCGCCCGCCAGCTCGGGTTGCTCGACGCGGAACGGCCGGACCGGGTGGTCACCGGCACGGATCTCGAAGAACTGCCCGCCGAGGGGTTCGCCGAGGCTGTCGATCGGGCCACCGTCTTCGCCCGGGTCTCCCCGGAACAGAAACTCCGGCTGGTCGAGACGCTCCAGCAACGCGGCCATGTGGTCGCGGTGACCGGCGACGGGGTCAACGACGCGCCCGCGTTGCGGCAGGCGAACATCGGCATCGCCATGGCCCGCTCCGGCACCGAGGTGGCGAAGGAAGCGGCCGACATGGTCCTCACCGACGACGACTTCGCCACCATCGAGGCCGCGGTGGAGGAGGGGCGCGGGGTCTTCGACAACATCACCAAATTCATCGTCTGGACGCTGCCGACGAACCTCGGCGAAGGGCTGGTGGTGCTCGTCGCCATCGTGCTGGGTGCCACCCTGCCGCTGCTGCCCACCCAGATCCTCTGGATCAACATGACCACCGCCGTCCTGCTCGGGCTGATGCTCGCCTTCGAGCCGAAGGAGCGCGGCATCATGCGAAGGCCGCCCCGTGACCCGGCCCGGCCGCTGCTGACCCGTGCTCTGGTGATCCGGATCGTGCTGGTGGCCACGTTGCTGGTGGCCGGCGCGTGGTGGGTGTTCCAGTGGGAGTACGCGAACGGCGCGGACGTCGCGCAGGCGCGTACCGCGGCACTGAACGTCTTCGTCGTGGTCGAGACGTTCTACCTGTTCAGCTCCCGGTCGTTGACCCGCTCGGCCTGGCGGATCGGCTTCTTCACCAACCGCCTGCTGTTGCTCGGCGTCGCCGCGCAGGCGCTCTGCCAGCTCGCCATCACATACCTGCCACCGATGAACGCGATCTTCGGCACCGCGCCGATCGGGCCTGACGTGTGGTTGCGCATCCTGGCCGTCGGAGCGGCCTCCGCCGTGGTGGTCGCCGTCGACAAGCGGCTGCGCCGCGATCTCGGCTGAGCCGCCCCGGCCGGGCACGCCGACGAGCCCCGGTCACAGCGAGAGGACGGCGTGCGCGACGGCGAAGTAGATGATCAGGCCGGTGGCGTCGACCAGGGTGGTCACCATCGGTGCCGACACCACGGCCGGGTCGATGCGCAGCCGTTTGGCCAGCAGCGGCATGGTGGCACCGACGGTGGCGGCCCAGGCGCAGATCACCACCAGGGAGATCCCGACGACGAGGGCGATCTGTCCGCCGACCACCACCGCGCCGACCACCAGACCGACAAGCGCGAGCATCGTCCCGAGCAGCAGACCGACCCGGGACTCGCGCCAGATGACCGCCGGCAGGTCCGAGCCGCGCAGCTCACCGAGGGCGAGGGCACGTACGGCGGAGGTGGTGGCCTGTGCCCCGGCGTTACCCCCGGTTCCCACGAGCAGCGGGATGAACAGAGCCAGTGCGGTGACCTGCGCCAGGGTGGTCTCGAAGACCTGCAGGACGTTTACGGTGAGTACCGAGGCGATGATGAGCAGCAGCAGCCAGGGCGCCCGGGAGCGGGCCAGCCGCCACACACTCACCGCCATGTAGTGACCGGGCCACGGCGCGGTACCGGCCTGACGGGCCACGTCCTCGGTGTCCGCAGCCTCGATGATCTCGACGGCGTCGTCGATGGTGAGCAGGCCCACGAGCCGGTCCTCGCTGTCGACCACCGGCAGCGCCAGCGTGTTGGTCTCCCGCATCAGCCGCGCGGCGTGCTCGGCCACGTCCGTGGCGCGTACCCTCGGCACGTCGGCGTCGACCAGTTCGGCCACCTGCGCGTCGGCGGGACTGAGCACCAGGTCGCGCAGCTCCACCACGCCGACCAGGCAACGGCCCGTGTCCACCACCGGCAGCACGTACACAGTCTCTGCGGCGGCCCCCTTCTGGCGTACCACCTCAAGGGCCTCGGCGGCGGTGAGCTGCCGGGGCAGCGCGACCGTCTCCGGTGTCATGATCTGCCCGACCGATCCCGCCGGGTAGCCCAGCAGCTCGGCGGTCATCTGCCGTTCGTGCGGGGACAGCCCGGCCAGCACCCGCTTGGCAACCTTTGCCGGTGCCTCGGTGAGCATCCGCGCCCGGTCGTCGGGGTCCATCCCCTCGACCAGATCGTGGAACGTCAGATCGCGCAGGCCCATCAGGATGCTCTGCTGGTCGACCGGTTCCAGCTCCTCGAAGACGGCAAGCGCGCGGTCCTTGTCCAGCAGCCGGAACGGCACCCCGGCGGCCACGCCGTCCAGCCGGGCGAGCGCGTCGGCGATCTCGTGCGGCGGGTGGTCGTCGAGCCACCGGCGGATCAGGTCCAGGTCGTTGCGCTCGACGAGCTGCTGCAATGTCGCAGTCATCCGATCACCTCCACCGGTGGTGCCGTCGTCGTCGGGAACCGGATCACGGCTGGCTGGATGATCCGAACCTACCCGCCGCGTCCCCTGGGCGAACCCGTCGAGGTCAGGCCCACAGCGCTTCGGCGAGGGTGACCCCGAGGAACGCGGCACCCAGTGCGGCGACGACGCTGACGCCCGCGTTGACAAGCGCGTGGAAACGGGCGCCGTCCTCGAAGAGCCGGATGGTCTCGTAGCCGAAGGTCGAGTAGGTGGTCAGCGCACCGCACAGGCCGACGCCGAGCAGGGCGACCAGGGAACCGGGCACCGCGCCCACGGCGGCGCCGCCGATCAGGACGCCGAGGACGAGTGAACCGACCACGTTCACCGTGAAGGTGCCCCATGGGAAGACGGAGTCGTGGTGTGCCTGCACCGCCCGGTCGACCAGGTAGCGCAGCGGCGCGCCGAGGGCGGCGCCGAGCGCCACCAGGATGACTGTCATCCGGCGCTCCGGTCCCGGCCCACGCCGGTCGCCCGCCGGGTCAGGGTCACGCCCGACCAGACGGCGGCGAGGGCGGCGACGAGGGTGGCGGCGAGGTACAGCAGGCCGGTCCGCGCCGCGCCGGCGGCCACCGCCTGCTGCACCTCGACGGCGTACGTGGAGAAGGTCGTGTACCCGCCGAGCACGCCGACGCCGAGGAAGGGCCGGACCAGTCGCGGCGCGGTCCACGCCTCGGTGATCAGCACCATCAGCACCCCGATGAGCAGACAGCCTGAGACGTCGACGGCGAAGGTGGCCCAGGGGAAACCCCGGGGCGGGTGCGGAAAGGCCACCGCGATCCCGTGTCGCACCACCGCGCCGACCATGCCGCCGACGGCGATCGCCGCGAGCAGACTCGCCGTCCCGCCGCGCAGTTCCGCGCGCTGACGCGGAACGCTGAGATCAACATCCGGATCGACAGGCGGTTGCGGTGAACCCACGGCTGCCCCCTACCAGCAGATGTGCCCTGGCAGGGACCGTTGGCGGCGGGCGCCGCGGTTGTCCCGCACCGGCGGGGTGGCGGGCCCCACCGCCACGGGCACCTCCGGCGGGTGCCCTGTGCAGAGGATAACGCCGCTCGCTCGCCGCAACCCGGGGTGGGCCAACCGGTGACGGTAGGGTGCGGCGGTGACCGTGCTGCGTTCCGTCCTGCTCTTCGCCCTGGCCGCGATCGCCGAGATCGGCGGGGCCTGGCTGGTGTGGCAGGGCTGGCGGGAGCATCGGGGGCTGTGGTTCGTCGCCGCCGGGGTGCTCGCCCTCGGCGCGTACGGCTTCGTCGCCACCTTCCAGCCCGACCCGAACTTCGGCCGCATCCTGGCCGCGTACGGCGGGGTTTTCGTCGCCGGTTCGCTCGTCTGGGGCATGATCTTCGACGGCTTCCGCCCGGACCGGTGGGACATCTCCGGTGCCGGGATCTGCCTGCTCGGCGTCGCCGTGATCATGTACGCCCCGCGTGCCGCCTGACCCGTCCGCCCGTGAGCGTCGACGCCATCACGGCGTACGCCCGCCGGCTGCTACCCGGCCGTAGCGACCATCGGGATGCGGCGTGGACGCTGGCCAGGGAGATCGCCCGCATGCCCTCGCCCGAGCAGGTAACCCGTCGACTGCCGGAGTACGCCGGGGGACGGTGATCGGGACGCGGTTCCGGTGCCGGGCGGTTCGGCGCGCCGACAGGGCTGGACCACTGCCGCGTCGACGGTGACTATAAGTAGCTGGTCGGTCGCCTTTGGCTATCTCGGCGGTTTCCGCATTTTCGGCGGCGCCGCCGTCCGGCGGGGCGACCGCCACGTGTCGCCGACCCCCAGGAGGTACCCCCATGGCCGCCACGTCGACCCGGCGTCGTGACCGAGCGCAGCAGGCCGGGTCGTCGGGCGGGGAGTCGGTGCTCCCCGAGATGCGGGCCATGTGGTGGGAAACGGGTATGCGGGCGCGGACCCAGGCCGGTCTGCTCGCCGTCTTCGCCGAACTGCCCAGGCTGATCTGGGCGGCCCTGCGGATCAGCTGGCGAGCTGACCGGCTGCGTACCTCTGTGGTCGCGGTGGCGACGGTCGGTGCCGGCGTGATGTCGGCGTTCGGGCTGCTCGCGACCCAGCGGGTGCTTGTGGAGTTGTTCGCCGGTGGACCGACCGGGGAGAAGGTGGTGGCGGCGCTGCCGGCGCTCGCGGTGCTGGCCGCCGCGACGGCGGCGCGTTCCGGGATGGCCATCGCCACCGGCTACGCCCTGAACGGGCTGACCCCACGAGTGAGCCGGGAAGTGGAACGGGGCCTGTTCGAGGTGACCACTGCCGTACGCCTGGAAGCCTTCGACGCGGACGCCTTCGCCGACGACATGGAACGCGCCTCCCGGGGCACCGATTCCGCTGTCGACCTGGTGCCCGCCTCGATGAACCTGCTCGCCGGACTGGTGGGGGTGGTCGCGGTCACCGTGGCCGTGGTGGTGATCCACCCGCTGCTGCTGCCGGCGCTGCTGGTCGCCACCGTGCCGAACGCGTGGGCGTCGCTGCGGGCGGGGCATCTGCGGTACCAGACCTACATCGCCGGGTCGGTCCGGCGGCGTCGGATGTGGTTGCTGCACCGGCTGATGGCTGAACGGGCGTCCGCACCGGAGCTGCGTTCGTACGGGCTGCGCCGGTTCCTGCTGGACCAGTACGACCGGGTGATGGCGGTGGAGACCGACATCGAGCTGGCCCTGGCGCGTCGGGTGACCACGACGGTGACGGTGGGCTCCATGATCGGGGGCGTCGCCACCGGCGTGGTCTACGTGCTGCTCGGGCTGCTGCTCATCGACGGGCAGATCCCGCTCGCGGCGGCGGCCACCTGTGTGATCGCGGTGCAGGCGGCGCAACGTTCACTGGCGGTGGTGACCTTCCAGATGGACCGCGTCTACACCGAGGGCCAGCACTTCCGTGACTACACGGAATTCATGACCCGCGCGGCCACCTATCTGCCGGCGCAGGTGGTGGCGGCGGCACCCGACCGGCTGCGGGTGTTGACCGTGGACGAGGTGAGCCTGCGGTACCCGGATCGCGACACCCCGGCGGTCGATCGCGTGACGTTGACCGTCGAGGCGGGGCAGACGGTGGCCTTCGTCGGCGAGAACGGCTCCGGCAAGAGCAGCCTGGCAGCGATGATCGCCGCCCTGCGTACGCCCAGCGACGGCGTGATCCGCTGGAACGGGCGGCCCCTGTCCGAGCTGGACCGCGACGAGCTGCGTGGTCGCATCGCCGTGGTAACCCAGGAGTACCACAAGTGGCCGTTCACCGCCGCCACGAACATCGCCATCGGGGACATCGACGCCGAGGCCCGGCAGGACCGGATCGAGGCCGCCGCCACCCGCGCGGTCGCCGACGAGATGATCCGCGAGCTGCCGCACGGGTACGAGACGCTGCTCGACCGCACCTTCGCCAAGGGGCAGGATCTCTCCGGCGGGCAGTGGCAGCGGATCACCGCGGCCCGCGGCTTCCTCCGCGACGCCGAACTGCTGGTGATGGATGAGCCGTCGTCAGCGCTCGATCCGCGTGCGGAGGACGCGTTGTTCCAGGCCATTCGGGACCGGCGCGGCCGGGCCACCACCATCCTGATCACGCATCGGCTGGCAAACGTCCGGCACGCCGACCGGATCTTCGTGCTGCATCACGGTCGACTGGTCGAGGAGGGCACCCACGACGACCTTGTCGCCGCCGGGGGCCGCTACGCCAGCCTGTTCACCCTCCAGGCCGCCGGCTACGCGGACACCGCCGGTCCGCCCGTCCCCCGGCAACCCCCGCCCGCCGCCGGCTGACAGCAGCCTCACGCGGGTCGGGCGGCGAAGTCGCGCTGTCACGTTTGCGCCATCGGACGACGGGAACGGGGGTGGCCCAACGGTAGGAGCAGCACATGAGCGAGCCCGTGTCCGGCGAGCCCGTCGGTGAGCTGGAACTGGTCCACGCCTTCACCGGGCCCATGCCGACCGGCGTCAGCGTCTCGCACACCGGCCGGATCTTCGTCAACTTCCCCCGCTGGGGCGACGAGGTGCCGGCCACCGTGGTGGAGCTACGCGACGGCGCCGAGGTGCCGTACCCGGACGAGCTGTGGAACCGGCCGCGCGGCGTGGACGACCAGGGCGCGTTCGTCTCGGTGCAGAGCGTGGTGGTGGACCCCGCCGACCGGCTCTGGGTCCTCGACACCGGCAGCCCGATGTTCCAACCGACCCGACCGGGCGGCCCCAAACTGGTCCGGATCGACCTGGACGACGACACCGTGGCCCAGGTGATCACCTTACCGCCGGACGTGGCGCTGCCCACCACGTACCTCAACGACGTGCGCTTCGACCTGCGGCGCGGTGACGCGGGGCTCGCGTACATCACCGATTCGGCGGTCGCCGGGCCGAACGGGATCATCGTGGTCGACCTGGCCACCGGCGCCTCCTGGCGGCGGCTGCACGATCACCCGTCGACAAAGGCGGAGCCACTGTCCCGCTTCCGGCCCGTCGTGGAGGGACGACCGTTCCTGCAACGGCCGGACGACGGGCCGCCGAGTCCGGTGACGATCGGCGCGGATGGGATAGCCATCTCCGCCGACGGTTCCCGACTCCACTACTGTCCGTTGGCCTCGCGCCAGTGGTACAGCGTCGCCACCGACGCGCTCGCCGACGTCTCCGTCAGCGCGGACGAGGTCGCCGCGACAGTGGTGCACGAGGGCGACAAGGGCACCGGCTCCGACGGCCTGGAGACCGATGACGCCGGGCGGATCTACCTCACCTCGTACGAGCACAACGCGGTGCTGCGGCGGCGCCCGGACGGCGAGTACGAGACAGTCGTCCACGATCCTCGGCTGCTCTGGCCGGACACCCTGTCGGTGGCGGTGGACGGATACCTCTACGTCACCGCGAACCAGTTGCACCGGCAGCCCGGCTTCCAGCAGGGCCGGGACCTGCGTCGCAAGCCGTACGCGCTGTTCCGCACCCGGATCGACGCCGGCCCGGTGCTGCTGCGCTGAGCCCGCCGGCTCCCCCGGCGAACCCGACCGCCGAGGTCCGGCCCGACCCGCTGATCACCGCGCCCCGTCCCGGCGACACTCACCGGCCCAAGCGTCGCCGACAGCGCTCACCGCGCCGGGCCACCCCGGGCTGCGGATCGGCGGCGCAGCAGCAGCACCGCCGCGCCGGCCACCAGGGCCAGCAGGACCCCGCCGCCGGCCAGCAGCGCCGCCGTACCTGGGCTGTCGGAGGAGCCGCTCGCGGCCGGGCTGGCGGATGCGGCCGAGGCGGTCGGCTCGGCACTCGGGCTCGCCGGCGTCGGCGGTGCCGGCTCGCTCGGCGTCGGACTGGGGCTCGGTTCGGCGGTGGCCGTCGGATCGGCCACGGTGAAGGTGTACGACCCCTGCACCGGGTGCCCGTCGGTGGAGACCACCCGGTACGCGACCGTGTAGACGCCGTTCGGCAGCGCGGGATCGATGCTGACGGTGCCCTTGGTGCCGGTCACCTCCGGCTCACCTGTAACCACCTGCTGCTTGTCGCCGTCGCTGAGGGTGATCGTGGTGAACTTCGGGTTCAGCTTCTGCATGAACTCCAGGGTGATCTTGCTGGGTGCCTTCTTGAGCTCGGCGTCCTGCGCGGGAGTGGCCTTGCGCAGCACGTTGTGGGCGTACGCCGGCTGGACCGGCCCGATCAGCAGGGCGGTGGCGACGGTGAGCGCGGCGGCGAGGACGGCGGCTGTCGTCCGTCGAGGGCTGGACATGCTTGTCATTCTCCTCGTCAATCGAGCAGTTGCTGACCGACCCAACCGCCCTCCGGGCAGCCGGGTGGGACGGCGAAGACGGCGGAGCCGATCGGAGTGGTCCACTCGTTGAGCAGATCCCGCTCGGCGAGCCGCCGCTGGATGGGTAGGAACTGGGTGGCGATGTCGGCCTGGTACGCCGCGAAGATCAACCCACTGTCCGCGATGCCGGCTGCGTCGGGCACGCCGTCGTAGTTGTAGGGGCGGCGCAGGATCCGGAACCGGTCGTCGGTGACGTGCGCCCGGGTGAGGTGGGAGAAGTCCGGGATGACAGTCAGCCCGTCCGGACCGAGGGCGGCGAAGTCGGGTTCGTCGTGTTCGCGGGTGCCGGTCAGCGGGGCACCGCTGTCCAGCCGTCGCCCGACCGCCAGTTCCCGATCGGTGCGTCCGAGCAGATCCCAGGTTTCCAGGTTCATGCTGATCCGCCGCACCACGAGGGTGGTGCCGTTGCGTAGCCACTCCGGACCGTCATCGATCCAGACCGCCGTCTCCACAGGCGTACCCGGCTTCGGGTTGGCGGTGCCGTCGAGTTGGCCGAAGAGGTTGCGTTGAGTCCGGCCCGGCTCCGCGCCGGCCGCCCGCCGGAAACCCTGCTGGACCCAGCGCACCGTGGCGAACGGGCGGCTGTCCTTGATCAGAACCCGCTGCGCGTGGGCGACGGTGATCGGGTCGTCGGCGCAGATCTGCACCAGCAGATCCCCGCCGGACCAGCGGGGTTGCAGCCTGTCGATCGGGAACGGGGGCAGCTCGGCAACCGAGGGCGGGCGACGGTCGTCGAGACCGGCGGCGGTGAACAGGCCCGGGCCGAAGCCGAAGGTGACGGTGAGCCGGGCCGGCAGCAGCCCCAGCTCGGGTTCGGTGTCGGCGAGCGCGGGTCGGCCCTGGGTGAGCCGGGCGGCGTCGTCGGAGAGCAGCCGCAGCAGCCGCCCGAGGGCGGCCCGGTCGGTGGCCGGGCGCAGGGTGAAGGCGACGAATGCGGCATGCGCCTGGGGCTCGTCGACGATTCCCGCCTGCCGTACGCCGTGGAACGGCTCGACCGCCTCGCCGACAGCCGCCGCCACCGGCGTCCGCTCCGGCTGGCGTACCGGTGGCTCGGTGCGGGTGGTGGCCACCGCCGCGGCACCGGCAAGCGTGCCACCGGCGGCCAGCGCGCCGCCGGTGAGCAGGCCGCGCCGGCTCACCGGCCGGCTGGGGGGAGTCACGGTGCCGGGCTGTGGCTCGCCGACATCGACGGCATCGGCTCGCCGTGTCCGGGCGCGTAGGACTCCTGCGCTCCGGTGAACGGCTTGGCCACCGCGCTGAACGTCTGGCTCCGGCCGTCGGCGAAGGTGAGAGTGAAGGTCAGCTCGTCACCGGCCCGCACCGGCCGGGCGAGGTCCATCAACATCAGGTGGTCGCCGCCCGGTTCCAGCTTGTACTCGCTCCGCGCCTTGATCACTACACCACCCTGCTTGGCCCGCATGACCATCTTCCCGTCCGCCATGGCCATCTCGTGCAGTTCCATCGTTGACACGTCGGTGGCGGCACCGGTGATCGTGACGTCGGTGTCTCCGTCGTTGACGAGCGTGGCGAACGCCGCCGTCATCCCCTCGTCGGCGGCCTTCACCCACGGGTCGCGTACGCCCAGCACGCCGGCCTCGGCAGCGGCGTCGGCGGCGGTGGCGGACGGCGTGGGAGCGGCCGAGGTCTCCCCGGACGACCCGCAGGCGGCCAGGGACACGATGAGTACGGCCCCGGTGAACAGGACCGTCGGGCGCAGGAACCGGCGGGGCAGGGCGCTGGGCATGAAGTTCCCCTCGAAGATCGATGTCATCAGGTTTGTCGGCCGAGACCGCCTGGAAGTTCCGCCCGCCGCAGTTGCCCCGGTCACCAACGGCCAGGTGACAGCCGCTGCGCGACCCGGCGGAGCGGTTACAGTTCGGCGGTGTCCGGCCGACAGCAGGTACGGGTCTGGTCCCCCTCGGTCAGCGGGATCACCGAGGTGCTGCACGCGAGATTCACCGATCACGCCTACCCGATGCACACCCACGACAGCTGGGCGCTGCTCGTGGTCGACGAGGGAGTCGTCCGGTACGACCTGGACCGCCACGAGCACGGCGCGTTCCGGCGGGTGGTCACGCTGTTGCCACCGCACGTGGCGCACAACGGCTCCCCGGTCACCTCGCAGGGGTTCCGCAAGCGGGTCCTCTACCTCGCCCCCGGGCAGCTCGACGAGCACCTCGCCGGTCGGGCGGTGGACCGGCCGACCTTCGACGACGAACCCCTGCGGCGGCGGATCGATCTGCTGCATGCGGGGCTGACCGAGCCGGGTGACGAGTTCGCCGCCGAGGTGCATCTCGCGCTCGTCGTCGCGCGTCTGCGGGCGCGACTGGACCGCCGTACGCCAGTTGTCCCGCCGCCGCGGGACGCACGGATCGCCCGGCGGCTACGGGACCTGCTCGACGAACGCTTCGTGGTGGGCGTGACCCTGGCGGAGGCCGCCGGTCTGCTCTACGCCCACCCGACCCACCTGGTGCGGGCCTTCTCCGCGGCCTTCGGCATCGGGCCGCACCAGTATCTGATCTCCCGGCGGGTGGATCTCGCCCGACGGTTGCTGCGGGAGGGCGTGCCGGCCGGGGAGGCGGCTGCCACCGCCGGCTTCCACGATCAGTCACACCTGAGCCGGCACTTCAAGCGGATCCTCGGTTTCAACCCCGGCCGGTACGCCCGTCCCGGCCGGGTCACGGGTGCATCCGGGCACCCTTGAGAACCTTGTCCACGGCGTTCCTCGGGCCGTACACGGCCAGCCCGGTGAGGTCGAGGTGGTCGCGGCCGACAGCACGAACCGCCGCCCGGTTGTCCCGGTCGTTTCCGGTCCGGAACAGGTCCGCGGTGAAGACGGCGAGCGGCAGCCCGCGGGTCACGGCGCGCCGGTGGGCGGTGGTCATCGTCTCCTTCCCGCCGGCGAACACCAGCACGGGCTGCCGGAACATGGGCAGGTAGGGCGTGTCGTCGGCGTCGGCGTACGGCTCACCGAGCACCTCGGGCGCGGCCTGACCGATGCCGCTGACCAGGAACGCGGTCATGTTGAGCCGCTGCCAGGTCGGCAGGTCGTCGCGGAGCAGGACCGCGATCTTGGTGTCGAAGCGTACGGGCTCGGTGACGGTATCCATGCCGGCGAGTCTGGGTCCGGAGCCTCGACGCGGTCTTGTACGAAACTGCCCTGCTCACTCCGGTGGGCGCAGTTCGACGCGGCGCAGCAGTTGGGCATTGAGCGCGACGACGATCGTGGAGGCCGACATCAGCACGGCGGCGACCGCCGGGCTCAGCGCCACGCCGGCCCAGGCCAGGGCCCCGGCGGCGAGTGGTAGCGCGATCACGTTGTAGCCGGCGGCCCAGGCCAGGTTTTGGAGCATTTTCCGGTACGCGGCCCGAGACAATCGGATCACGCCGCTCACGCCGCGTGGGTCGGACGAGGCGAGCACCACCCCGGCGGACTCGATGGCCACGTCGGTGCCGGCGCCGATGGCGATGCCCACGTTCGCTCGGGCCAGGGCGGGCGCGTCGTTGACCCCGTCGCCCACCATGGCCACCCGCAGTCCTCGCCGCTGCAACTCTGTCACGGTGTCGTCCTTCTCCGCCGGCAGCACCTCGGCAAAGATCTCGTCCGCACCGGAGCGGAACCCGAGGTCGGCAGCGACCGCCTCGGCGACCGGACGTGCGTCGCCGGTGATCATCACAATCTTGCGGATGCCCTGCCCGCGCAGGTCGGCGACGGCCTGCCGGGCCTCCGGCCGAACCTGATCAGCCAAGGCGAGGGCGCCGAGGACCACGGCCCGGTCGTCGCCCAGCCGCAGCAGGTAGAGCACTGCCGCGCCCCGGCGCGACCAGTCCCGCCGGTGCTCGTCGAGATCATCCGGGACCGTCACGTCGAACTCCCGCAGCAGCGCCGGACCGCCTACGGCATAGGTCGTCCCGTCCACCTCGGCGCGCACACCACGACCGGTCAGCGAGTCGAATCCGGTCGCCACCGGCCGGTGCTGCTGGTCGGCGGCGGCAGCCACGATCGCCCGGGCGAGGGGGTGTTCGCTGTCGGCCTCCACCGCCGCCGCGATGGCGAGTACGTCAGGCCCGGTCGTGCCGGTGGTGGCGGCGACGTCGGTGAGGACGTGCTCGCCCCGGGTCAGCGTGCCGGTCTTGTCGAACAGCACCGTGTCCACAGTGCGCATCCGTTCCAGGGCCAGTCGGTCCTTGACCAGGATGCCGGCCTTTGCGGCAACCGCGGTGGACAGCGCGATGACAAGCGGAATGGCCAGGCCGAGCGCGTGTGGGCAGGCGATGACCAGCACCGTCACCGTCCGCACGACCGCCTCGTCCACATTGCCCAGCAGGGACCAGACCACCAGGGTGAGTACGGCGGTCGCGGTGGCGATGTAGAACAACCAGGCGGCGAACCGGTCGGCCAGGACCTGGGCCCGACCGCTGGACTGCTGGGCCTCGCCCACCAGCCGCTGAATCCCGGCCAGTGCGGTGTCGTCACCGACGGCCTCGATCCGGACCCGCAGCGCCGCGTCGGTGGCCACCGTGCCGGCCACCACCCGGTCGCCGGCCGAGCGCGGCACCGGCCGCGACTCTCCCGTGATCATCGATTCGTCCAGCTCGGCGCGGCCGTCGACCACTGTCCCGTCGGCCGGGACCCGCGAGCCCGGCCGGACCAGGACCACGTCGCCGACGCCCAGTTCGGCCACTGCCACCCGTTGCGGCTGCCCGTCCGGGTCGAGCCGCTCGGCGTCGTCGGGCAGTAGGGCGGCAAGTGCCGACAGGGCGCCTCGGGCCTGGCCGATCGCCTTCATTTCCTGCCAGTGCCCGAGCAGCATGATCGTCACCAGCGCGGCCAGTTCCCACCAGAAGTCCAGGTCGAAGGCGCCGAACGAGGTGGCCAGCGATGCCACGTACGCGACAGTGATGGCCATCGCGATCAGCAGCATCATCCCCGGTGCACGATCCCGGATCTCGCGCACCGCGCCCTGGAGGAACGGCCAGCCGCCGTAGCCGAAGACCACAGTGCCGAGCACCGGCCCGATCAGGCCGATCCCGGGAAAGTCCAGGTCGTAGCCGAGCCAGTCCATCACCATGTGACTTGTGGCCACGATCGGCACGGTCAGCGCCAGGCTGAGCCAGAACTTGCGGCGGAACGCCGCCGGGTCGTGTCCGGCGTGCTTGTCGTGCCCGCCGGACCCGTGCTGCGCCGGGTGGTGCCGGGCGTCGTCGTGGGACATGTCATCGCCTCCCGACACCACCATATACCCCACGGGGGTATTGGCACCCCTATAACAAGATCGAGCCGGATCGGGCCTCGCCCGTTCCTCCATTCGTTCACAGCGATTGGTCGAACAAGTTTCGCTATCGTGCCTTCGGTTCATGTCCGAGACGTCAGTCAACCCACCGGCGGGCGAGTGGGGATCTAGAGGTGAACCGATACATCGTGGTAGGAATGGCGCTCTGACGTGGGCAGGCACGCCCACCCTCCACCATGTAACCGACGCCTGCGTCGGTTCCTGCTGAGATCAACGTCGATGAGGCAAGGGGGCGGAGTACGCCGGTGACACGTGCTACAGCGGCAGCCGCAGTGCGTACCCATGCCGAAGCGCGTCGGGGATGGCTGGCCCGGGGCAGCATCGTCCGTCTGCTGCGGCTGCTGGTCGCCGTACCATTGATCGCGGTCGTAGCCTTCGCCGGCCTGGCCCTTGAGGGTACGGTCCGGCAGGTGCTCAACGCGGGCACCGTGCAGGACGTTGTCAGACTCTCCACTCAGGCCGGCGCGCTGGCCCGGGCCCTACAGGCCGAACGGGTGATCGCCGCGGTCGAGGTGACCACCCAGAGCCAGGCCGCCAGCGCCGCCTTCGACGATCAGGTCGCCCGGACCGACGCCGAGATCGTCGAGTTCCAGCGCGACAGGTCCGAGGTGTCGAGCGGGAACTCCGCCCTGCAACGGATCGACGCCGGTCTGACTGCGCTCGGCGCGGTACGCGAGCAGGTCCGCTCAAGCCCTCGCGCCACCCTGTCCGCGATCGCCTTCAGCTACCGCATCCTCGTCGCGGACCTGCTCACCTACCGCGCCTCCGTGGCCACCGACACCTCGACGAACATCGCCGACGACGTCCGGGCCGCGGTGGCGGTATCCGAGGCGGGGGAGGCGATCGGTCAGCTCCAGGTGATCGTGCTGCGCAGCCTCGCCGGGGGCGAGCTGACCCCGGCCGGGCAGCAGGAGATCGTCGGTGCCCAGGCGCGGTACGCCGAGGCCACGAACGCCTTCCTGGCCCTCGCCGAACCGGGGTGGGCGGCGAGTTGGGAGCAGATCGGTACCGATCCACAGGTCGTCGCCGCGCAACGGCTTCAGGACCAGGTGGGCCGGACGCTTCCCGGTGGCCGGCTCGCCGTCGACGCGAACGCCTGGGTCGAGGCCACCGACGGCTGGGTCAGCCAGATGTTCCGGATCCAGAGCGACCTGGACGCCGCCGTGGCGGACCGGGTGTCGACCGAGCGCGGGCAACTGCTGCGTAACGCGCTGCTCCAGGGCGTCGGTATCTTCCTGGTCCTGGCGCTGACCGCCGTCCTCACAGGTGTGGTGGCCCGGCGGATCACCCGGCGGCTGCGGTCCCTGCGCAACACGGTCACAAAGGTGGCGTACGACCGGCTGCCTGCGGTCGTCCGGGAACTCAGCGCCGCCCCACCCGGCAGCGTGCAGCCCAACGAGGTCGCCGACCGGTCGGTGTCGGAGTTCCGGATCACCGGCTCCGACGAGATCGCCGAGGTGGCCACCGCGACCCGGGCCCTGCACCGGGAGGCGGTCCGGATCGCCGGCGAACAGGCGGTGATGCGGGCCAACATCGCGGAGATCTTCGTCCACCTGTCCCGGCGTGAGCAGCGGCTGGTGGACGCGATGCTGGCCCAGGTCGACGAGGTCGAGCGCGACGAGGCCGACCCGGAGCGTCTCCAGCAGCTGTACCAACTGGACCACCTCGCGACCCGGATGGCGCGGATCAACCAGAGCCTGCTGGTGCTCGGCGGTTCCGGCATCTCCCGGGTACGCCAGGAGCCGGTACCGCTCGACCACGTGATCCAGGCGGCGCTGTCTCAGATCGAGCACTACACCAGGGTCCGCATCGGTTCGGTGGACAAGGAGCTGGCGATCGCCGGCACGGCGGTCGACGAGATCGTGCACCTGGTCGCCGAGCTGCTGGACAACGCGACCGGGTACTCCCCGCCGGATGCCGAGGTGCTGGTCACCGGGCACGCCCTCTCCGACCGGGCCATCGTTCAGGTGGTGGACCAGGGTGTCGGGCTCTCCAGACAGCGGTGCGAGCAACTGAACGCGGCGCTCGCCAACCCGTCCTCGGTCGACGTGTCGGGGGTGCGGGCCATGGGTCTGACCGTGGTCGCCCGGCTCGCCGCCCGGCACGCGGTGAAAGTCGAGCTGCGTCCCGGACCGACGGGCGGCACGGTGGCCGAGATCGCGCTGCCGGCACCGATCGTCGTGCGCCGGCCGGTCCAGCAGCCGCTGCCGGTGGAGTCCGAGCTGGGGCGGACCCGCCCGTCCGCAGCCGGTGGGCGCCCGGCGATGGCCGCTGTGACCCGCGCCGACGTTCCCGTGGCCGGCTCCGGCAGCCGCACTCCGAACGCCGGGCGGGTGCCGGTCGGCGTCGCCACGTCCGGCACCGTGCGGGCGAGCACTCCGGTGCCGTCCAGCTCGGTCGCCCCGCCGCCGGTACCCGCACCGCTGTTCCAACCAGCAGCCCAGCCGCAACCCGCCGCGGTGGGGTTGCCGGTCGGGCCGACGGTGAACGGCTGGTTCAAGACCGCCTTCGACGGCGACTCGGTGGCCGTCGTCTGGCCGGTCGACGCCGGTGAGAAGTGGGCGACCACGACGACAACGGTGGCCACCCAGGTCGGGTTGCCCCGCCGGGTGCCGCAGCCGCACCTCGTTCCCGAGGTACCGCAGCCGAGCGCGGACCCGCGCCGGAAGCTGGACCCGGCCGCCGTGTCGGCGGCGATGTCGGCCTACGCCAAGGGCGTCGCCGGACGCCGGGCCCCCAACTCCTTCTGACGCTTACTGCCCCAACCCCTCCCCGATCTGGAGCGACGTCGTGACAAGCCCGAACGACCTGAGCTGGCTGTTGCAGAACTTCGTGAACCGTACTCCCGAGGTCAGCCATGCCCTCGCCATCTCCACCGACGGGCTGGTCCTGGCGCACAACCACAGCCTGCCCCGCGACCGGGCGGATCAGCTCGCCGCGACCGGAAGTGGGCTGATCGCCCTGCTTGTGGGCGCGGCCCGGTTCTTCCAGGCGGGCTCGGTGATCTCGAACGTGACCCAGATGGACGGCGGCTTCATGTTCTGCATGTCGTTCAGCGACGGGGCTTCGCTGCTCGTGCTGGCGTCCCCGGTCTGCGACGTGGGACAGGTCTCGTACGAGATGACCGACCTGGCGAACCGGATGGGTGAGGTGCTGACCCCGGCGGTGCGGTCCCAGTTGCTGGGGATGCTGTGAGCACCAGCCGCCCCGCCGTTCCGTCCGCCCGCCGGTTCGTCGCGGCGCTGCTCGCCGGCGTTCTGGTGGCCGGCACCGCCGCCTGCGACGGCGGGTCGGAGCCGGAACGTCAGACCATCCGGATCGGGATGATCACCGCCCTGTCCGGCTCGCTGGAGGCACCGGGCTCCGAGCTGCGCGACGGTTTCCAGCTCTACATGGACATGCGCGGCGGACAGTTGGGCGGCCACCCGGCCGAACTGATCGTCGCCGACGAGGGGTACGAACGCGACGTCACTGTCGAGTCCGCCACGAAGCTGCTGGAGCAGGATCGGGTCTCGGCGATCACCGGCATCATCAACGGCGGTAGCGTCGCCGCGATCCTGCCGCTCATCAACCAGAACAAGGTGCCGCTCGTCGGCGCGCTGGGGCGGCCGGCGCTCACCGACGTGACGTACGTCTGGCACACCAACCTGATCTCCGTCGAGCCCGGGGTGGCCATGGCGCCCTTCGTCAAGCAGGAGGTGGGGCAGGGCCGGGTCTACGCCATCGGGCCGGACTTCCAGAGCGGTCGTGACGAGTTGCGCGGATTCGTCGAGACGTTCACCGAACTCGGCGGCCGGTTGGCCAACCCCGGCGGCGAGGCCGTCTTCAGCCCGTTCCCGGTCACCGAGGACTTCGGGCCGTACCTGGAGGAGATCGCCGAGTCCGGTGCGGAAGCTGTCTACTGCTTCTTCGACGCCCAGAACGCCATCACGTTCGTCAAGCAGTACGCCGAGTCCGCCGTCGCCGACCTGCCGCTCTACGCGGCGGGCTTCGTGACCGAACCGGCGAGCCTGGTCGAGCAGGGCGACGCGGCCGAGGGCATCTACAACGGCCTGAACTACTCACCGGACCTCGACAACGCGGCCAACCGGGAGTTCGTCGCCGCCTGGAACGCGGCCTACCCGGGCCGGGTGCCCACCTCGATCGTGATGGCCTCGTACGACGCGGCAGCCGTACTGGACCGGGCGATCGCCGCGGCGGGCACGAACCCCAGCCCGGAGCAGATCAACTCCGCGATCGCCGGTCTCGGGCAGCTCAACAGCCCACGCGGGCCCTGGCAGTTCGCGAAGACCACCCACGCGCCGATCCAGAAGTGGTACCTGCGCCAGGTCCGCCGGGACGGCCGGGCACTGACAAACGTCGTGGTCTCCGAACTGGCCACCCTCGGCGGTTGATCTCGGTCGGCATCAGCCCGTCGGCATCCGGTTGTCGCCGAGGCCGATCCGTCGGTCGACACCCGGTCCGTGGCCGGTGCGGAAACCCGCACCGGCCACGCCGCATGACGGTCAGGCCGGGCTGCCGGTGACCGAGCTGCCGGATTTCGTGAGTCGGTAGGTGATCTGTGTGCCACTCCAGAAGTGGAAGGTGAGCGTGACGGGACCGTCGTTGACCTCGGCGAAGAACTCGGGCGTCAGCAGGATTGTGTTGGCGCTGTAGTCGGGGCGGAAACTGCTCCAGAACTCCTTGTACGGGGTCCAGTTGGCCGGTCCGGCGGGGCTGCCGTCGGCGTACTTGGCCTCCATGGTGGCGAGTTGGTCACCGCGGAACTGGGTGGGAATGGTGAATCCGCTTGTCGTGCCGGTGGCGGTGGACTGAGTGGGTGGGTCGTAACTGATGAGGCTGATCCGCCACGGCACGCCCTGGGAGAAGCGGGCCTCGATCGTGGCGTTGAGGCCGGTGGCCCGGTTGCCGACCAACCGGGTGACAGCCGCCTGAGTCAGCGTGAGGGTGCTGCCGGTGATGGTGTAGTCGGCACCGTTTGTCAGTTGGGTGCTGCCGTGCCAGAGGCTCCGGAACGAGGTGCCGTTGAGGTTGAGGGTGAGCGACCTGCTGGTGATGCCGCCGGTGCGGGGCACGTAGATCTGGTCCGAGGACGCGGTGGCGGAGCGGGTCGTCAGGCTCGCCTTCATCATTTCGTAGATGCCCTGGTCCCGCCAGCGCAGCTCGGGCCGGTGCAGGAACGAGCCCGCGTCCCACAGCATGGTGGTGAGCTTCCGGGTGCGGGCGTGGTGGCCTACCGCTTCGAAGAACTTCAGCAGCTCACCCCGTTGGATGATGCCGGGGCGGGTGTAGTCGTAACTGAGCAGGGCCCACTCACCGATGATCACCGGGATGTTCCGGGACACGAACGTGTTGTACGCCCGGTCGAACGTGCCGACGATGTCCTGTTCGACGTTGCTGTCGTAGCGCGTGCCGCCGGCGATGTTGACGCTGAACGGCCACCAACCGTAGAAGTGGATGGTCGCGACGAGGTGGGGGTCGTCGAGTTCGTCGAACGTGGTCATCAACGCGTCCATCCGGGCCTGCTCCCCGCTGGTGTGCAGGGTGGGCAGCACCAGCAGCCGGGTGGCGTTCCCGCCGCCTGACCGGCGTACCAGGCGGACGAACTCAAGATTCAGCTCGTGCAGCACCTGGTCGCTCTCCGCGTCTCCCGAGGTGCCGGCGAACTGGGGTTCGTTGATGCTCTCGAACACCAGCTTTGCCGAGTGGCTGCGGAACGTGGTGGCGAGCTGGTTCCACAGGGCCCGGTACCTGTTCATCACGTTCGTGCGGTCGGTGGGATACGTGTTGATCCACTGCCACGAGTCGTGATGCAGGTTGATCATCACGTACAGGTCCTCCGCCAGCGACCAGTCGACGATCTCGCGGACGCGGTTCAGCCAGGTCGGGTCGATCGTGTAGTCCGGTGCCGGGCCGTGGTGGTTGCTCCAGGTGATCGGGAGCCGGATGCTCTTGTACCCCTGCGACCGGATGTGGCGCAGCATCTCCCGCGTCGTCAGCGGATTGCCCCAGGCGGTCTCGTCGGGGATGGCGTCCAGCGTGTTGCCGAGGTTCCAGCCGGGCTGCATCGCCGCCACCATCGCCATCCGGTCCCCCGGCGGCGGGGTCACCGTCGGCGAGACCGACGGTGACGTGGTCGGCGACACGGTCGGCGAGACGCTCGGCGTCGTCGTGGGCCCCACGTTCCCGGTGCACGCGACACCGTTCAGGGTGAACGAGTCCGGTGCGGTGTTGGTGCCCGTCCAGGATCCGTTGAAGCCGAAGGAGACAGTGGCGTTGGTGCCGATTGTGGCGTTGTAGCTCATGTTCGTCGCGGTGACCTGGCTGCCGGACGAGGTGACTGTCGCGTTCCAGGCCTGGGTGACCCGTTGGCCGGACGGGAACGTCCAGGCCAGGTTCCAGCCGTTGATCTGGTCGCCCAGGTTTGTCACGTTCACGTTGGCGGTGAAGCCGCCCGGCCACTGGGACGAGACCGCGTACGCCACCCGACAGCCGGCCGCCGCCTGAGCGTTCGCGGTCACCATTGATCCCGCCACCAGCAGCGCGGCCACTCCGCCGGCGATCAGGCCGGCGCGTCCGGCGGTTCTCCTTGTTCTGTGTGAACTCATCAGCAACTCCTCGCCATGGTGGCGCCCGTGTCGTGGACCGGCCGCTTCGCCGGTTGATGCGGTCTGTCGGACGGGCTGCCAGCACAGGGCATGGCGAACGGAGACATGGGTCCTCCAGCGTCCGTCACGACGGGAACGGCGCGGCGATGGTGTGCCCATGAGTGCCCGGCCGCGCGCGATCGAAGGTGAGGGGTACGCGGATGCTGCCCTGGCTTCCGCGACGAGCTGTGGGACTCCCGCATGGAAACTTTCGGACTCAAGCTCTGGAAAGTTTCCTGGCGAGACGTTACAACTTTCTTCGATCGGGGTCAATGAAGTGGCCGGTCGCTCCGGCCTCCGACCTGGCGCTCGCGGCTGCGGGCCGTACCCCGGCGACGTCCAGCGGGGCCAGCCAGGTGCCGGGACGAACGGTTATCCTTGCGCCCTGAGCGATGTAGCGGCCATCGGCCGCCCGGTGATGGCCGACCCCGGCCTCGCGGCCACGAGGGACCGGTGAGTAGGTGGCCAGGTTGACGCACCTCGATTCGAGCGAGCAGCTCGACCTGCAGCCGCAGCTCGGTGATCCGTCCCGACCGGTGACGATCGCCGCCATCGCCGAGTCGGCAGGCGTCTCGGTGCCGACCGTCTCCAAGGTCATAAATGGCCGGTCCGGCGTGGCGGCGAAGACCCGGGCCCGCGTCGAGGCGGCGATCACCCAGTACGGCTACCGCAGGTCATCGCCGGCCGCTCGGTCCAACATGGTGGAACTCGTCTTCGACGAGATCGAGGACATGTGGGGCATGCAGATCATCCGTGGCGTGCAGCGGGTCGCCCGGCAGCAGGGTGTGGGAGTCATCCTCACGGAGTTCGGTCCGGAGCGTGGCGCGATCCGGTACTGGATCGACGACACGCTCTCCCGTCGCCCGAACTGCCTCGTGACGGTGGCCCAGTTGGACGAGGAGCAGCGTAACCAGTTGCGTGCCAGGGGCATCCCGTTCGTGGTCTTCGATCCCACCGTCGAGCTGCCGGACGACGTTCCCTTCGTCGGCGCGACGAACTGGGCCGGTGGCCGGGCCGCGGCCCGGCACCTGATCGGGCTGGGCCACCGCCGGATCGCGATGATCGCCGCGCCCGAACCGGTCCTGTGCTGCCGAGCCCGCCTGGACGGTTATCGCTCCGCGTGTGACAACGCCGGCCTACCCGTACCGCCGGATCTGATCGTCCGTGCCGAGTTGACCCGGCAGGGCGGTGAGACGGCCGCGCTCGACCTGCTGACCCGTACCGACCGGCCGACGGCGATCTTCGCGGCGAACGACCTGCAGGCGTTCGGGGTCTACCAGGCGGCCGGGCGGCTGGGCCTGCGCATCCCGACCGACCTGAGCGTGGTCGGCTTCGACGACCTGCCGATAGCGGCCCTTGTCGATCCACCGCTGACCACCATCCACCAGCCACTCATCGAGATGGCCGTCACGGCCACCGAGTTGGCGCTCGCGCTCGGTCGCGGAGAACGGACACCGCAGGCGGGCCTGGAACTGGGCACCACCCTCACCGTTCGGCACAGCACCGCACCGCCCCCCACGGCGCGCGAAGCGACCTGTTGAACCTGCTCGGCGGGGACGGGCCGGTGTGCCGATCGTTACCGGCTGCGCTCCACGACGTACTCGGGTAGGCCGAGCAGGAACCTGCCGTCCTCGGTTTCGGCCGCCGCCGGACCCAGCGCCTGCCGTCCTTCCCGCCAGGCGGCGGCGGCCAGATCGCGGGCGCTGCGGCGGGCCGACTCGACGCAGTCGTAGGCGAGCAACCGCCCGTGCAGCCACCGCACCTCCGCCGCCGTGCGCCGCGCCCGGGACCGGCTGAGGAACGCGGCGGTCCGCTCGCGCTCGTCCCCGGTGCAGCGTCGCAGGAAGTCGATGAGAATCAGCGTCCGCTTGCCCTCCCAGAGGTCACCCGCGATCTCCTTGCCGTACCGGGCGAAATCCCCGACGAGGTTGAGCGCGTCGTCCTGGATCTGGAACGCGGCGCCCAGGTACCAGCCGTAGCGGTCGAGGACGTCGACCGCATCGTGCTGACCGGTGGCGACGAGGATGCCGGTACGGCACGGGTAGATGCAGGTGTACCAGGAGGTTTTCTTCAGACACATCCGGTAGTAGTCGTCCGCGTCGAGGTCGCACACGTTGTCCCGGATCCAGCCGACCTCGATCGCCTGCCCCTCCAACGAGTGACGCAGCATGAGTTGGGTCTCGTCGAACAGCCGCCACGCGATCCCCGATCCGAGCGCCCTGCGGTTGGCGGCGAGCCGTTGCAGGGCGAGCAGGTTCGTCATGTTTCCCACGTTGAGCGCGACACCGACGCCGTACTCGCCGTGCAGGGTCTGTGCGCCGCGCCGCTGCTCGCTCTCGTCCTGGATGTCGTCGTGGATGAGGAACGCGTTGTGGAACAGCTCCACTGTCACCGCCGCGTTGAGCCCCACCGACGCCGTGCCGCCGAAGGCCCGGCAGGCCGCGAGGCAGAGCGCGGCACGCAGCCCTTTGCCCCAGCGCCGCGGATACTCGGTCACCAGGTCGTAGAGATAATGCGGTCCGCCCGACGGCACGTCAGCGAGGAGCGCGCCGATCGCGAGGGCACGGTAGCGCTCCAGCATCTGCGTGACATGGTCACGAGTCACGCCGGTGGTCGACACGGCAACCGGCTACCTGTCCGACGCTGCGGGCTTCTGCGGGGTCTCCGACGAGAGACGGTCGACAAGCCCGTTCGCCACGTCCGGCACCAGCCGTGCGAGGTTGAGCACGCCGTCCAGGGCTTCGTGCGCGTCTGAGGTGTACCTGCGGATCACCTCACCGCGTCGGTCGTCGGAGGTCTTCAACTGTGCGACGACGGTGTCGATGAGTGCGTGTCCGTCGGTGCGGACCCGCGTCACAAGTTCGTCGAACGCCTCCGGATCCACCCGGCGATCGGCGGTCAGCTT
This sequence comes from Verrucosispora sp. CNZ293, assembly GCF_002754655.1. NCBI lineage: Bacteria > Bacillati > Actinomycetota > Actinomycetes > Micromonosporales > Micromonosporaceae > Micromonospora > Verrucosispora sp. CNZ293. The sequence continues at coordinate 4,239,839 of NZ_PEFR01000001.1, read as the reverse complement.
CTCCTCAAGCCGACGCGCGCTGGCAATGCCCGCCGCGAGTTCCTCCTCCAGCACGCTTGCCGCATGGTTCACGGTCTCGGAAGTCTCCTCGGCCACCTTCTCGAAACGCTCGTCGCTGCGCTCACGCCCACTGCTCTCCATGGAAGGAGTGTTGGCTCCTCCCGCACCGCCGGATAGGGATGTGTCGAAATGGTGACTCACTGTGATATGACTCAGCGTGCAGGGCCTGTGGCCAGCGCAAGTGACTACATCGATCGCCCTCAGCGCTTAGGATGGCCGCATGGTGCGCCCTGCAGCGTCGACCTCGCGGCTCCGAGTGGAGCTTGGGGTGACACGGTGCGATGGGCTCCTCGCACTGCTGCGCGCCTGCGGGCTGCGGTTTCGTGACGGGTCGCGATGGCGGCCTCCGGTGATGGTCCAGCTTCACCTCTGATCGACGGCGCCACCGTCGCCTCGTCGGCGCGCCGTGCGCGATCTTCAATCGATCCGTCACGCCTCGTGAAAGGCCCGCTTCGTCATGACCGCTCTGCGGATGCTCACCGGTGACCGACCCACCGGAAAACTCCACCTCGGCCACTACGTCGGCAGCATCGCCAACCGGGTGAAGCTGTACCGGAGGTACGAGAGCTACCTCATCATCGCCGACCTGCACATGCTGACCACCAGGAACACCCGCGACGACATCGCGAAGGCCACCCAGAACGCCCGGGACAAGGCCGCCGACATCCTCTGCGTCAAGGCCCACGTGGTCCCGGTCGGCAAGGACAACGCCGCACACGTCGAGGTCACCCGGGAGATCGCCCGCCGCTTCAACCACCTGTACGGGCAGGTCTTCCCCGTTCCCGAACTGGTCAGCGCCGAGACCACCACCCTGATCGGTACCGACGGCCGGGCCAAGATGAGCAAGAGTCTCGGTAACGCCATCGCCCTGTCCGACAATCCCACCGAGGTCCACCGCAAGGTCATGGGCATGTACACCGACCCGAACCGGATTCGCGCGGACGTGCCCGGCACCGTCGAGGGCAACCCGGTGTTCCAGTACCACGACCTTTTCAACCCGAACCGGACCGAGGTCGACGCCCTGAAGAATCGCTACCGCGAGGGCCGGGTCGGCGACGTCGAGGTCAAGGAGAAACTCGCCACCGCGCTCAACAGATTTCTCGATCCCATGCGCGAGCGGCGGGCCCGCTACGAGGCCGACAAGGGCCTGGTCGACGAACTCATCGTGCGGGGCACGGAACGCACCCGACGCGAGGTCCAGCAGACCGTCTTCGAGGTGCGTAAGGCGATGGGACTCACCGGCGTCTACACCCAGCTCCGACGTAAGGCCGAACGGACCGGCAGAGCGGCGAGCGTGGCCACCGCGAGCAGCCGACCCGGTCAACGGTTCGACGACGAGGGGTCGCGGGACGGCGGTCAACGGTTGAGGTAGGCGGCCAGGCCGCCGAGTTCCTCGCTGGCGATGAAGACCGCCCGTACGTTGAGGATGGCTTCCTCGACGTGGGCGGGACAGCCCCACGCCGAGTCGCCCCACGAATCGGCGATCTTGATCTCGGCCGGTGCGGGGCACTCCTGGGTGCCGCCGAGTTGACAGCGCTCCGGGTGGGGCGTGGTGGCCTGCGCGGCAGCGGCGGCGCGCATCTGCGCGGTCAGTTCCGCAGCGGCGGCGGCACGCTGCTCAGCCTCGGCGCGGAGTTCCCGCTCCGCGCGGACCGCCTTGGCGAGCTCGTCATGGGCCGCTCTGGCCTGCGCCTCGGCGGCGAGTTTCGCCTGCTCGATGTGGTGGCGCTCGATGGCCAGTGCCGCGGTGCCGGCGAAGACCCGGGCGAGGGCCAGGTCGGTGTCCTGCGGAACGCGCGGGGTGCGGTGGTACATGGCGAAGGTGCCCAGCAGGCTCCCGTCGCGGGCGAGGATCGGCGTGGACCAGCAGGCGGCCAGTCCGGCCCGCCCGGCCAGGTCGCGGAAGTCGGCCCAGAACGGATCGGCGCCGATGTCGGTGACGATCACCGGTTCCCGCCGGTGGGCGGCGGTGCCGCAGGATCCGACGCCCTCGCCGGTGGCGATCCCGTCGATGGCCTGGTTGTAGAAGTCCGGCAGGCTGGGCGCGGCCCCGTGGCGCAGGTGCTTGCCGTCGGGGTCGGCGAGCAGCACGGAAACGAGCATCTCCTGTGGGGCCAGGTTCTCGATGCAGCGCGCCATTCCGTCGAGCACCTCGGCCAGCGGTGCCTGGCGGGCGATCTGCTCCAGCATGGCGTGGTGCTCGGCCATCAACCGTTGGGCATGCTTGACCTGGGTGGTCTCCACGCCGATCACCCGGATGCCGATCACTGTGCCGTTGGCGTCCCGGCGCGGCTCGTAGGTGAAGTCGAAGTACGCCTCCCGCGCGTGTGGCTCTTCGCCCAGGACGATCCGGGCGTCCCGGCCGGTGTAGGGCTCACCCGTGCGATAGACCTGGTCCAGCAGGGCGATGAAGCCCTGGGCGGCCAGCTCGGGCATCACCTCCACGAGGGGTACGCCGGTGCGGGCGCGTTGCTCGCCGATGGCGTTGAAGAACGCCGGGTTCGCCGTCTCCACCAGGTGCTCCGGCCCCACAAGCGAGGCGAAGACGGCGATCGACTGCCCGAACAGCGTCCGCAGATCCTCCGCTGCCTGACCGGTGCCCGTCGGGTCCGCAGCAGTGGGCAGTTCACCTGGTACCGCCGTCATGGTGGTCCGTCTCTCCTCTGCCTGTGCTGAACGATCGGTGGTGCGCCGGGTGGAACCGGCAGCAGGCGCAGCGAACCGCCTGATGCCGCCGATGCAGCCTAGCGGCAGTCGGTGCAGCCGGCAGGCGACCCGGCTCGCGGGATCCGCGCCGGGGCCCGCCGTACGAGCATCGCGGGTCTCCGGCGTTGGATTGCGGGCTGATCAGGCAGCCGGTTGATGCTTCCTTCGAGAGGCGACGCACCGATGCCGGTGTCGGGCGCCCGTGGCGGACCACGGGCGCCCGACGGATAGGCGGAGGCGTCAGAGTGGGGGGAGGACCTGGGCTATCCGGGTCGCCATCGCCTGGTACCCCGGGGCGGTGGGGTGGAACGAGTCGCTCAGCGGCGAGGTCAGGCCGTTGGCCCAGACGCCGTTCGTGCTGCAGAGCCGGTGGCCGCGGAACAGGTCCAGGCCGTTGACGTAGACGACGCGGGAGTCGCCGGTGGCCAGCACGGCGTCCCGGATCATCCGGTCGGTCTGGGCGGTCGCCTCGTAGATCGCTCTCCGTTCGCTTTCGACGAGGTTGCTGCCCAGGTCCGGGCAGCGGTCCTGAGCCGGCGGCGGGTCTGCCGGGTCGTCCGGGTTGGGCACGACGGCCGGGTAACTGAGCACCATGAGCTTTCCGGTGGGGTGCATCTCCGCCCTGATCTGTCGATACAGGGCCGTGAGCTGGACCCGGACCTGATCAAGTTTCTGCTGGGTGACCAACGGTCCCCCTGCGGCACAGTCGGCGCCCAGGTAGCAGCCGGTGAGCTTCAGCGAGAAGTCGAGGTCGTTACCGCCGATGGTCAGCGTGACGAGCCGGGTGTGTGGCTGTATCGCGTCCAGTTGGGGTGGGAGGCCGGGATGCTGGCCCACGTACAGGTCGATGATTTTCCCGCCATGACACGCCGCCAGGGTCGGCCGGTCCACCGGCAGTCCTGACACGACTGTTCCTGTGATCAGGTTGGCGTAGGTCGCGGGTGACCGCCGGCACAGCTCGTCGGAGTACGGTGGCGCGCCGGTGCCCGAGGAGTAGGAGTCGCCCAGTGCGACGTGCCGGATCACCGGGGGCTGCAGCCCGGTCCCGAACGACCCGGTGCCCAGCACGATGTGCAGCAGGTTGGTGCCGAGACCCTCACACAGCAGGTAGCGCAGCCCCGGTATGGAGAAGCAGCCACCCCAGTAGACCCCGACCGGAGCCAACAGGTACAGCTCGAAGGCGATCTCCACGTTGCGGCCACCGTCGAAGAGTTCGCCGGGAATGCTGAGGCCGCCCGAGGTCGCGCCGTAGTAGGTCGGCCCGTACGTGCGGGGCGCCGTGGTGTAGAGGAACTGGCCGTCGAAGCGGCCACGATCGATCACGCCGGTGGCGATGTAGGCCGCGTCGAGCCAGAAGTTGCAGCCGAACTCCGCCAGGTAGGAGATGTTCGCCGCGTAGTTGGTCTGATTGGGTGCGCCGCTGACGGAGCCGTTCCGGGTGATCGCCTCGGTGCAGTACAGCCCGGTCGGCGGGTCGTCGGGATCGGCCTGCGGCGATGCCCCACGGAAGGCTGGCCGGTCGGCCTTGCGGACTGCCGAGCGGGCCGCGCTGTCTGCCTTGAGCGTGGCGCCGGGTCCCTTCGTGGCACCCGGCAGCGCCTCGGGCTGTTGAGGGCTCAGCGGTTTCTCGAACGGGGTGATCTTCTTGGTGGTGCCGGGAAGGGTCACCGGGGCGGGCGTCTGGATATCGGGCTGCCAACCCCCGCCCCGCGCCGTCGGTGGGGCCGCAGCGCCGTCATCGACGGTCGGCGTTGCGGCCAGCGCGGGTTGTGCGCTGACGAGCAGCCCACCGATGACCGCAACCACTGCGAGTAACCGCGCGGGTCGCCCCGGTGGCACGACTCTACGTGATGTCACTGCCCAACCTCCTAGCGTGGCGTGATCGTCAAGTGACAAACAGTGAGATGGATGCTAGGCAGTCGGTAGGTGGGCACAGAACCGTGAAATTACGCAAAGAGGCGTGAAGAAATCAGTCCTCGCCGATCGATCGCCCCGCCAGCTCAAGCCCTGGCGCCGGGGCCGACGTGCCCCGGGCCGGGATGGCGCGTTCGAGCCACCCTGGTGGTCGGCGGACAGAAAATCTAGGCTGGAATGACTAGATATCTTCTGTCGTATGGGATAATGTTCTTTGAGTCGAGAGGGAAGATCCGTCAGGACGCAGACGGGGCCGTCCGGCCGTGAGGCCACGACGGGCGGCAAGGAGAGGAACAGTCTTCATCGTTCCTCCCGAGAAGCAGTAGGAGCAGGTCACTCGGCGTGATACGAGCCGGGGTGCAGGCGGGGCCAGAGGTCTTTCAGGGCTCCACCTGATGTTCGCCGCACGTGCAGGGGCCAGGAAGTCGCGTGGGCTCCAGCACCGGCGGACCGTACGTCAGTAAGGAAGAAGTAGCAGAGGAAAGGGAGGGCCGTACACCGTTGGATCGCCCGCCGTCGGCCGTCATATCGGGCCGGGCGGACACCGCAGGTTCCATCGAACGAGAGGTGGTCTCCGGTCACGCAGATGCGATCCTCGCACCCGAAGTCGCCGGTTGCGGCTGGTGCGGATACGACAAGCCGACGTTCCTGTCGGTAGATGGTGTTCTGACCCCTAACCCTGGGCCCCGGCGCTGACGCGCCGGGGCCCTCGACGTGGAGGTGACATGGGGCAAAGCCCGGACGACATGTTCGGCGACGAGAACTACCCGGCCTACACCATCGGCCAGGCCGCGGAAATGCTCGGCACCACGCAGGACTTCCTGCGCCGCCTGGACGAGGCGAAACTGATCAACCCGCACCGCTCGACCGGCGGACACCGCCGCTACTCCCGCTACCAGCTGCGCCTGGCGCTCCGGGCACGGGAGATGGTCGACCAGGGCACCGCCCTGGAGGCCGCCTGCCGGATCATCATCCTCGAAGACCAACTTGAGGAAGCTCTGCGACAGAACCAGAACAACACGGGACAGGGCAACGCGACCGACCGGACCACTGACGGATGAGAGCGCGGGCCGGCGGTAAGACGGCCAGCCGGTCAGTGCGAACTACCTCGTGGCAGCCCCTGTTTGCTCTTCCCGTCCCGGCCGCCAGCCCCGGGTTGCGGTGCGAGGCACCGCCCGAGGCACCGCCCGAGGCACCGCTCATTGGCCGGCCGCCATGCCTGGGCACCGCCGCGGATCAGGTGTGTTGCGACAAGTACTGGAACCCGCCCGGAACCACGGGGTCAGTTTTCCCTACCTTGTTGACAGGCTCGACGAGGCCCCTGGGTCGCGGCTACGGTGATCGCAGGGGCGCGAGCTGCACGGTCCACGTCCGGGCTGTTCCGACAACCGCAATTGCCCGGCAGAGTAGGTCGCAGCCAAGCTGTGGACTTCCTTCTGCGAAGCCGCGGTTGATGAAGCTGATCGCTCTCGGGTGGTCGCCCGCTTCAAGAGCGCTCTCCAGCCCGTCGGCCAGAACTGCGGCGAGGGCGGCGTGGAAGCTGTCTGCCCCTCTTTCGCGGAGGGTCTTGGCGGGCTCGCGCAATGGTGACGGAGAGACTGCGGATGGGGCTGTCGCGAGAGTCATGTTCTTCTCCTGTGGTCCGGTTTTGCTCGACTCAGGCCAGCCAGATTGACGCCCACCTGCCGCAGCCGTGCCGCAACGGCATCGGCGTGCCGCGATGGGCGGGATCCGCTTGCTTCCCGGCAAGGTAGCGGCTGGTGACCTGGGCATGATCCCCGACGAGATGGCAACGCGTCGCTGGTCCTCTCCGGCAACCGACGCGGCGTTGTCTGCCAGCACACTGACGTGTCGGTGGTGATCGGTTGGTCTGCCAACGCCCGTCCCTCAACCCTCGAGGTTGTGCTGTGGACACTGCCGAGACCTGGGCAGCACGCCCGGTAGGCGCCGGCCCGCCAACGATGTTGACGCACTAATTCACCACTCACTCTACGGCACCACAGGCAGCGCTGCCGCCGCCAGCTCAGCAGGCTGACTCCAGCGATGAATGTGGCCCTCTCGGGACGAGGGGCACAGCCTCGTCTCGTGTCCATGCCACGTCCGTCCGGGTGTGATCCATCGTCCGAGCCTCGCCCGTGTCGGCGATCTGCGTCAGCATTCGCAGTTGGTGCAGATGGCTGTGCCACTCGACCGGAGGAGCCCGCGACGACGCCACCGTCCCTGGCATCCGCACTCGACTAGTCTTCTGCGATATGGCAACCACGGTGCTACGCGTCCGGCTCATCGGCGGCGACCGCATGGACGTCACGTACGACGAACCGGACGTCTCCGACCAGGACGAGCTTGTGGAACACGTGATCTCGACGCTGGCGCAGGATTCGGGCATGCTGCGCACCAAACACGGTGATCGGCTCGTCGTACTTTACGGCCGAGGTGTCGCGGCGATCGAAGTTGCGCCGCGCGGCGCTGTGCTGTGACGGAGGCCGCCACCAAATCCCATGCAGGTGCATTTTGTTTTCGTGTCGATCTGGGCGAGCGGCTTCCGCGCTGGATGACCTCGCCGCCGCAACCGGATCGCTGTGCGCTGTGGCAAACAACCCGGTGTCGACGCGGGGACCGTTGCCTCGCCTCGCCTGTCCCTAAAGGACGTCTCGTAACTCGGTGAAGGCGTTGCCCGGGACCGGTGCTGGTGTCAGCCGAGGAGGATGATGTTGTGCGGGTTGGCGATGCCGGAAGCGGTGTCGGTCAATGTGCTGGCGGCACGCCGATAGTCTCGTAGGATCTTGAAGGTCTTCATGCGGGCGAGGGCGTGTTCGACCTGGGCGCGGACGGTGCGGTGCTGCTTGTTCGCCAGCGGCGAACTGTCAGCCACCGGGGTCCCGAGCGACACTGCGAGCGTACGCCTCCGCGACCGGATCGGCAGCCGTCGGTGCCGTCGCGGTCCGGTGGTCCACCGTTCGCGCGGTGGCGTCACGCGGGAGTACGGTGTGATCGTCGTCCGAGACCTCGGCACCGTACGGCAGCGCGTCCGCCACCCCGCGTGAGCTGATGTACGCCACGGGCCGGACCGCGTCGGAACTGAAAAACCTTACCCTCACCTTTGGTGAGGGGCCGTGCGTGGACGCGACCGCCGGTGGACCTGTCCTGATCGCCGATCTGACTGTGCCGGAAGTGCCGGAACCGCTGGCCGGTGTTCGCGCCGGCTGCGGTGCTCGTCGGGGTCGGCGCGTTACGGACCATCCCGTCGGGCGACCGGTGGGACGACTGATTGACGAGGTGACTGAGATGGCCGAGACCCCGCTGGTCGATGTTTTCGTGGAGTTGGCCGACACTCTCGTTGACGACTTCGACGTGATTGAGTTCCTGCACGTGCTGTCTGAGAGATGTGTCGAGGTGCTGGGTGTGTCGGCGGCCGGGCTGCTCCTGACCGGCCAGCGGGACAGGCTGCAGGTGGTCGCCGCCTCCTCCGAACGCACCCGGCTGCTGGAGCTGTTCCAGCTTCAGACCGATGAGGGGCCCTGTCTCGACTGCTTCCGGACGGGGCAACCGGTGTCGGTCGCTGATCTGACCCGGGCCACTGCCCGTTGGCCGAGGTTCACCGCGGCTGCGGCGGAGGTCGGTTTCGCCGCGGTGCACGCCCTGCCCATGCGCCTGCGCTCCGAGGTGATCGGCGCGCTGAGCCTCTTCGACGTCCGGCCGGGGGACCTCGACGAGGACAGGCTCCGCATCGGTCAGGCGCTCGCCGACGTGGCCACCATCGGACTGCTGCAACACCGCGCCATCCATCGGCGCGACATGCTCACCGAACAGCTGCAAACCGCCCTGAACAGCCGGATCCTGATCGAACAGGCCAAGGGGATCCTCGCCGAACGCCTCCAGGTGGACGTGGGTCAGGCCTTCGCGATACTGCGTGACGGCGCCCGCAGCCGCAACCGGCGACTGTCCGAACTGTCCCAGGCGATCGTCGACGGCTCCGAGCAGCTCGCGCCCGGACCGGTCGCCCACCGGCCCGGCTGACGACCGGCTGAACAATCGACTGCCGCGAAACCAAGCTGGGTCGCTCCTGATCCGAGGTTGTGCGCCACCTGAAACGACATCGGATGCCCCGCACCTCCGGCCGCCGTGCGTTGAGCTGCCGTGCCACCCCGGGCCGGAGCTGAGGCGCCCTTCCGGGCCCTACGGCGTGGGCCGTGCCAGCGGGCGATGACCGTCGGTGTGCTCGCGCACCTCGTCGACCTGGTGGCGGCGGGACGTGTTCCTCCGGATTTGTAGATTCGGCACCTCGGGCGTACCGATCAGCCGATCGGAGAGTAGGCTGAAGATGTCGTCCTGGACCCCGGCGGCTCCGGCTCGCGTATTTCGCGAACCACCGTCGAGATGAGGTCCACCATGACCAGGTTCGTCGGCTCCACCCGCCCCACAAACGTGCGGTCGCGCCCCGAGATCAACAACCGGCTCCGTCCTGTGCCGCGTGTCCGCACCGGGGGTTCGCTTGTCGCGTTCGCAGCGTCCGCCGTGGTGCTGCTCCTGCTGTTGATCTTCATCCTGCAGAACGGTCAACGCACGGAGGTGCACTTCTTCGGCGCGCATGGGCAACTTCCGATGGGAGTCGCGCTGTTGTTCGCCGCAGTGTTCGGCGTACTGCTGGTGACCATCCAAGCCACCACGCGGCGCGTCATCCAGCTGCGGCTGCTGACCCGCAGGCACCGCACCCCCGACACCACCATCACCCGTCCATACCCCGCCGACACCGACCCGCGCGCCGACGTACCGCAGGGACGGAGCTGATGGTCCGCTCGGCCGAGGACCGCATGACGTGGGTCTGCACCAGCGAGCCGCCCACAGCGCGCCTGCGGATGGCTGACTCGTCGCCCGGCCGCGTGATGCTCGACGGCGGTTGGTGGCCGACCTCACGCGACCCGGTCGTCGAATTGTCCAGCCTGGTCACCGCGCTCACGGCACGGCGTGGCGGCGGGATCGAACGGATCATGCTGCAGCCGGCGGCCTGGGACAGGCATCCATCCCGGATCGGCGTCGGCGGTGCCGTGGTGCGGGTGGGCTGGTTCAACACCCTCGGTGCCGAGTTGGTGATCATCACCGGTCTGCGGGGTCTGCGGATCGACTTGGCCGTGGTAGCGCCGGAGACTGCGTACGCCGTGGCGACGGCGGCCATGCTCGCGGCCTCCCGCCCCGCCGCCACCACCCGCGCCGCCGATGTTCTGCTCGTACCGTCCGGCTCTCGCACGCGACCGTTTGTGCGACAGGGCGACGATGTCGGCGAGTGGGAGACCGAAGGTGGCCACCTGCAACCCGATCGACCCCCCACAGCGCCGGCCCGGACCTGAACGCTCCACCGGCCGGGCCGGGAGGCGCGGGGTCCGGGACCTCGGTTCGAGGTCCCGGACCCCGGTGCCATCACTGACTGCAGTCCCCAGCCGCGGGAACAACCTGCTGACCATGACCGTTCCAGACCGCTGCACAAGGGGGCACCCGATGAGGATCGCCAGGTACAGAATCGTTGCGGCGCTGCGCGAACGCGGCCAGCAGACCAGGGCCGACTGGGTCGAGCGCGAGCTACCGGAGCGGGTGGACCCCGACAAGCACGTGGGGCTGCTCGCCACTCTGCGTCTCGATCCGGCCGATCTTGCCGACGCGCCGTCTCCGTGAGGGTTGCCCTGCTCGGCCCGGTGGCCTGGCGGACGCCCCCGCACCACTACGGTCCCTGGGAGCAGGTGACCGGTCTGCTCGCCGAGGGGCTGGTCAGCCGAGGCGTGGACGTGACCCTGTTCGCGACGCTGGACTCTGTCACCTCCGCCGCCCTTGACGGTGTGTGCCCCCGGGGGTACGCCGACGACGCGGCCATGGACGGCCGGGTGTGGGAGGCGATGCATGTCTCCCACGCGATGGCCCGCTCGTCGGAGTTCGACCTGGTGCACAGCCACCTCGACTGGCTGCCGCTGGCTTTCGCCGAGCACTGCCGTGCTCCGCTGCTCACCACCGTGCACGGCTTCTCCGGTACGGGGATCGTCCCGGCGTACGCCCGGGCCCGCTCGTCCTACGTGTCGATCTCCGACGCCGATCGGAGCGCCGAGCTCGACTACGTCGCGACGGTGCACCACGGCGTCGACCTCACCGGGCTGCCGTTCACCCGCGACGCCGGTCCCGGACTGGTCGCCTTCGGCCGGATCCACCCGGACAAGGGCATCCACACGGCCATCGAGATCGCCCGCCGCGCCGGCCGGCCGCTGACCATCTGCGGCATCGTGCAGGACGAGCGTTACTTCGCCGAACAGGTGGCCCCGCACATCGACGGCGACCAGGTCGTCTTCCTCGGCTCGGTCGGCCCTCGACGGCGTGCGGAGGTGCTGGGCGCGAGTACCGCGCTGCTGCACCCGATCGCCTTCGACGAGCCGTTCGGACTGTCGGTGGTGGAGTCGATGGTCTGCGGCACGCCGGTCGTCGCATACGCGCGAGGTTCGATGCCGGAGGTCATCGACGAGGGGGCGACGGGGTTCCTCGTGCACACCGTCGAGCAGGCCGTCGAGGCGGTCACCCGGGCCGGCGGGTTGGACCGGGGCGGCTGCCGGGCCCGGGCCCGGCAGCGCTTCGGCGTGGACCGGATGGTCACCGACTACCTGTCCGTCTACGACCACCTCATCCGCCGATCGCACCGCTGAACCCGATTCCCGCCCACGAACCCGTTCCGCTGGCCACACACGCTGGCCGGCGTGCGCCGTCACCGCGTGAGGCCGCCCTGCAGTCAGGCGGTGGCCGACAACCGGAAGGCCCGACACCCATGCCCAGCTACGGATTCCTCAGCACCCACCCACCGACCCGGTGCGGACTGGCAACGTTCAACTCCGCCCTCGCCGCCCACCTGACCGCCGACGGCGCGCGCGGCGGCATCGTCCGGGTCACCGACCGCAGCGACGACCTGCGGGCCGGACCCGGGGTCGTGCACACCTGGTCGCCCCGTGCCCAGGCCGGCTGGCGGGACGCCGCCGCCGTCCTGAACACCTTCGACGTGGCCGTCGTGCAACACGAGTACGGCGTCTACCCCGGCGTCGACGGGGAGGACATCGTGCCGCTGCTGCGCCGGCTCACCGTGCCGAGCATCGTGGTCCTGCACACCGTGCTGCGCCGGCCCTCGGCCCGGCAGAAGTCCCTGCTGGAGCAGATCGTCACCGCCGCCGGAGCGGTCGTCACGATGACCGAAACGGCTCGCAACCGGCTGGTCGTCGGCTACACCGTACGTCCGGGCAAGGTCACGGTCATCCCGCACGGCGCCGACGACCATGTCCGGGCCCCTGCCGACCGCCGTACCCGCCCGCACCTGCTGACCTGGGGACTGCTCGGCCCCGGCAAGGGCGTCGAGTGGGCGTTGCGGGCCCTCGCGAAGTTGCAGGACCTCGAACCGACACCCACCTACACCGTCGCCGGCCGGACACATCCGAAGGTGGCCGCGCGTCAGGGAGAGGCGTACCGGACGGGACTGCACCGGCTCGGCGCGCAGCTGGGCGTCGCCCATGCCGTGGACTACCAGGACGTCTACCACGACAAACCCACGCTCGCCGGGTTGATCCGCTCCGCCGACGTGGTCGTGCTGCCCTACGACTCCCGTGAACAGGTCACCTCGGGGGTGCTCATCGAGGCGGTGGCCGCCGGGGTGCCCGTCGTGGCCACGGCCTTCCCGCACGCCGTCGAGCTGCTCACCGGCGGTCCCGGGCTGGTCGTACCCCATCAGGATCCGGCGGCGCTGGCCGCCGCCATCCGGCGGATCCTCAACGAACCGGGCCTGGCGGCTCGGCTGGCCGGCCGCGTCCCGCCCCTGGCCGCGGACCTGCGCTGGCCGGTGGTGGCGGCCCGCTACGGCAACCTCGCCGAACGGCTCGTCGCCGCACACCCGCCCGTGGTCAGCGCGGCGTCGGCGTGACCGCGACCACCGGTCTGTCCAGCATGCCGGGCAGCGGTCGCCGGCATCCGACGCCTCAGCCGAGCTTCGCGCACCTGATCCGGTTGAGTGACGACACCGGCCTGTTCGAGCACGCCCGGCATGCCATCGTCCGCCGCGAGCACGGCTACTGCACCGACGACGTCGCCCGTGGCCTGGTCGTCACCAGCCGCGAGCCGGAGCCGACCGAGGAGGTGCTCGGGCTGGCGGAGTGCTACCTCGCGTTTCTCACCCACGCGCAGGACACCCGGGGCGCCTTCCACAACCGGCTCGGCCATGACCGGCGTTGGACCGACGAGCCTGGGCTCGGTGACTGGTGGGGTCGTGCGCTGTGGGGGCTGGGCACCGCTGCGGCCCGCAGTCCCGCGCCCTGGATCCGGGAGGGGGCACTTGTCGCCTTCAGCCGCGGTGCCGCCAGGCGCGCCCCGACCCCGCACGCGATGGCCTTCGCCGGGCTCGGCGCGGTCGAGGTGCTGCGCCGCCACCCGGGCCACGCCGATGCGGCCGCGCTGCTGAGGGACGCCGCTGCCACGATCGGCGCACCCGGATCCGACCCGCGCTGGCCTTGGCCGCGACCGCGCCTGACCTATGCCAACGCGGCCCTCACGGAGGTCGTCATCGCGGCCAGCCAACTGCGCCACGACGCCCCACCCCTCGGCGACGGCCTGCGGATGCTGACCTGGCTGCGCGACATGCAACTGCGCGACGGGCGGCTGTCGGTCGTACCCGCGGGCGGTTGGGAACGTGGTGGGGTGCGGCGCCACCACGACCAGCAGCCAATCGAGGTCGCCGCGTTCGCCGACGCCTGCGCCACCGCCGCCACGGTCACCGGCGACCCCGGCTGGGAAACCGGGATGCGGCAGGCGGTGGGGTGGTTCCTTGGCGACAACGACGTCGGCACGCGGATGTGGGACCCGGCGACCGGCGGCGGCTACGACGGGCTGACCCCGCACGGACCCAACCTCAACCAGGGCGCCGAATCCACCCTCGCGCTGATCTCCACCCTGCAGCACGCCCGGCGGTGGTCGTGAGCGGGGCCCTCGCCGTCCGCCAGGACGTCGTCCTCACCCCGGATCCAGGTCGGGTGATCCTCAAGCTCTTCGTCCCGGGCGAGGACGACGCCGTGGTACACAGCCGCGCGCGGGCGCTCATCGCCCGTCTCGCGCGCCTCGACGAGGAGGAGACCAGCCGGTTGCTGAGGGACACCTTCGAGCGCTTCGGGGCCCGGCACCGGGACCTGGACGGCACGTTCCACCACCACTACGACCTGGTCCGGCACCGCGCCGCCCGGGCCGGGGACCTCTCGCCCGCCGCGCGTCTCCTGGTCGGCGCCTACTTCAGTCACGAGTACGCGGTCGAGGCCGCCGCACTGTGCAACCCGTCGATGGTGGCCCACCCGGACCAGAGCGCTCTGGGCACCGGGCAGTTGCGCGTCGCGATCAGCCTGCGCCAGATCGGCGAGGGGCACCGGTCGTCCATCGGGTTCGCCACCGCGGTCCTCGGACCCGGACGCCGGCTCGCCGTCGCTGGCCGGTCCGGTCCGCTGGTCGTCGGGCAGCGGATGGCCGTACGCCATCGCCGGGACCTCCTCGTCGCCGGGCTGGCGGAGGAGGAGTGCGACAACGAGATCACCGCCACCGTGCTGGACTCCCTGCCCGAACGGTACGACGAAGCCACCTTCGAGCGGGTGCTCGGCGAGCTGCCACCGGACCTGCTCTCCCGCAGCAGCGGACCGGAAACCCTCGAACACGTACGCCGCACCAACGCCGCCACCTACGCCACGACGTTCCCCACCGGCACCGCCCTGCACCAACGGGTGCTCTGGCCCGCCGTTCCGGCGGAGAGCAACGGCATGGAGGACGCCCGGTTCGTCAGGTTCACCAGCGAGTCCGGACCCGTGTACCGGGCCACCTACACCGCCTACGACGGACGGCGCATCGCCACCCGTGCGTTGGCCAGCAGCGACCTGCGCCGCTTCGAGGCGACCCCGATGCGTGGGCCGGGCGTCCGCAACAAGGGCGTCGCGCTGTTCCCCCGCACCGTCGGCGGCCGGCACCTCGCCCTGTGCCGCGCCGACGGGGAGACCCTCGGCCTGACCCTCCTGGACGGTGCGAACCGGTGGCAGGAACCGGTGCCGCTGCACGCCCCGCGGGACAGCTGGGAACTGATCCAGGTCGGCAACTGCGGATCCCCCGTCGAGACCGACGCCGGTTGGCTCGTGCTCACCCACGGCGTCGGTCCGATGCGCCGGTACGCCATCGGCGCCTTCCTGCTCGACCTGCACCGACCGGAACGGGTCCTCGCACGGCTTCCCGGCGCGCTCCTGTCACCCGACGAGGCCGACCGGGACGGATACGTCCCCAACGTCGTCTACTCCTGCGGCGGCCTCGTCCACGCCGGTGAGCTGTGGTTGCCGTACGGGGCCAGCGACACCCGGGTCGGTTTCGCCACCGTGTCGGTGGCCGCCCTCCTCGCCGCGATGGTGGATTAAGGTCGCCTCGATCTCGGCTCGGTGGTGTGGGCCGTGGCTGATGCCGTTCTACGCCCTGCTCCGGCGGTGACGATCAGTGTGCTGCGACGTCCGACGCCGTCGCACTGGAAGCTGTCACCGGCCCCGTCGCCGTCCACTTGTCGAGCCGGGCGACCACTGCCGCGTGCGGCACGGTGAGCCCGGCGAGCACGGCGAAGACCACCTGCAACGGGTCGGCTGCGAACGGACCTGCTGTGGTTTCGTTGACGGTCGACGTTGCGCCGGTGGCGTACAGCAGGGCGAGTAGGCCGGCGAAGGCGACAATTGTCGGCAACGCCGCCTGCCTGGCGAATCTGCCGACCGGTCCGCCCAGTCGCCCCACCGCCAGGCGGTGCCGGTTACCCGGGTCGGCGCGCAACAACCGGGCGATGTGCCGGGCGGAGTGCCAGGCCGCGAAGTACGCGCCGAAGGCCAGCGGCGGCGGCACCAGCGCGAAGGCTGCGACGAGGATGCCGAGTGCCACCACATCCTCCCCACGGTGGGCGGTGAGGGCGCGCAGTCCGGTCACCAGGGCCGCCAGAAGCACAGCGGTCAACGCCACCAGCCGACCGGCCGGCGTGAACGCGGCCGAGGCGCCGGGGGCGACCGCGTCCAGCAACGGATCGACCGTGCCCGGCCACATCGCGACGGGCAGCACCACCGGAGGCCCGCCGTACGCCAGGACGGCGAGCGTGGAACGGACGGGCGGCTGCCCGTACCGCTCGGCCTGGTAGGCCACGTCGCCGGTGCCGAAGTGCAGCACCGTGAGGATCAAGAATCCGGTCAGCACGGGCACCGGCATCCAGAGGAACAGCGCAGCCGTGGCGGCGGTCGTGCCGGCGTACGCCAGTAGCAGCCCGACGGTGGCCCGCAGCGGGCGTGTCGTGGCGCAGTGCCAGGCCGGCACCAGGTGATCAACGGCGCCGTGCGGCAGGCCGATCAGCAGGCCGATGAGCAGCGGGAGGATTCCGGCACCGGCGGCCGTGTCCCGCGCCAGCGGGCTCAGGCAGATGAGGCCGGCCAGTACGACGGGGCCCGACCGGCCGACCCGGCGCAGCAGCCAGGTGTCGTGCGGGAGGGAAGCCGCTCGGCTGATCTGACGGCGGGATGAGGTCACGCGGTGGTGAGCAGGCGGCGGTCGGACAGGCGCCGCAGCAGACCCAGGTCGACCGCGCTCCACACGACCTTGGACAGGATCGGCAGGACCACGAACAGGGCGGTGTCGGTGGTGTCCCCGAACAGCCCGAACCCGGACGGCCCCAGGATCCAGATCAGCGGATAGCCGACCCAGAGCACGCTGAGCAGGAGCGCCACCTGCGTGAAGGTCCTTGACATCGGGGCCGGTTGACTGGCTGCGGTGGCCCGCAGCGGTCCCCAGATCAGCCCGAACACCACCAGCAGGGCCACCACGCCGACGGCGTAGAGCCCGTACCGACCGGCCCGGTTCTCCATCAGGTCGGCCAGGAAACCGCTTGTGATCATGATGACGTCGGCGGCGACGAGCGCGCGGACCAGTCCCCAGCGCTTGTGAGGCAGCGCGTGCATCGCGGTGAACGAGAGGGCGATCAGCAACAGCGGGGTGGTGACCACCCAGTCGGCGTACCGGGCCCAGAAAGTCGTCTGGTCGGCGACGTCGATCCGACCGCCGCCCACCGCCATCACCAGGTACCAGAACCCCGACCAGAGCGGAATGACCGTGGCGATCGTGTACTCCACCGACGGGATGCCCTTGGGGTTGGCCCGCCAGTAGCGGAAAAGCACGACGCCGGCCGCCATGGCGGCGACGTAGAACCACAGCCAGAGTTCCACGGCAACTCCCTCGCCAATCCCGGCTCTCCCCAAATGAGGGACCGTTCCGTTGATGCCAGCTTAGGATGGTTATCGAGCCTTTTAGGGTGACAAGGGGTAATCACCCTGATCGCCGGCGACGCGGCACCACCTCCGCGATCGGAGACAGTCCCGGGTCGGAAGGGGGGCCAGCGGCATGAATTTCGAGAACGAGTTCGGCTACAACGTCATCCAGTACACGTTGGTTTCGCACGTACTGACTCTCGGTTACGCCGTCATGGCGGCCGGGCTCGTCTACTTCCTGCTGACCATGTCCGGTGTCGCGCCGCGGTACCGGCTCGCCTCGGTGCTTTCCGCAGTGGTCATGATCTCTGCGTTCTTCGAACTCTGGGTGCTCTCGCAGCGCTGGTCGTCGGCGTTCTCCTGGGACGGAAGCGCGTTCGTGGGGACCGACGTCCTGTTCTCCAACGGGTACCGGTACATGAACTGGTCCATCGACGTACCCGTGCTGCTGATCCAGTTGCTGGTGGTGCTGGGTGTCACCGGACGGCGCTTCCACCGCACCTGGGCGATGTTCGTCGCCGGCGGCCTGGCCATGATCTACACCGGCTACGCGGGTCAGTTCTACGAGGTGGACAGGTCCTGGCCGTTCTGGTTCTGGGGCCTGGTCAGCACCGCCTTCTTCCTGTTCCTGCTCGCCCTGGTGGCCCGCCTGATCTTCGGCAACCTGCGCCGGCTGCCCCACGCCGCCCGTGGGCCGGCAAGATCCGTGTGGTGGCTGATCCTCGTCTCCTGGATGCTCTATCCCGGGGCGTACCTCATGCCGGCGCTGTGGGACTCCGCGGACGGGGTGGTGGCCCGGCAGATCACCTACACACTCGCCGACATCACCTCGAAGGTGATCTACGGAGTGCTGATCGGTGTGATCGCCCGCAAGGTCAGCGCAGCCGAGGGCTGTCAGGCCGCGATCGAGGAGGACGTGGCCCAGCCGCGCGGTGGCCTCACCTCCGCCACGTCCGGCTGACGGCTGCACCGGTCCGGCGCACGTACCGAACGCGGGTGACGGAAATGTGCAGAAGCTCCGGCTGACGGCCGTACCAGGTATCTATGGTGGCGCCCATGGGACACCAAGCCGCCGCCGGCGGCGACCGCTACCGGCGGCTACGCGGGTTCAACGTGCTCGTCGGCCTGCTCCTGGCCGCCGAAGGCGCCTGGATGTGGGCGGCCAGCAACGACCTGTCTCTACCGGTCACCGCGTCGTACCTCACGGCGGACCCGGTGACGCTCCGAGACGCCACCCTCCCGGAGGTGGCCTTCCGGATCGCCATCGGGCCTGCGGTAGCGGTCTTCCTGCTCCTCGCCGCGCTCGACCACCTGGTCACCGCCGCCCCGGGCGTGCACCGCTGGTACGAACGCAACCTCGACCGGCGGGCCAACTACGCCCGCTGGATCGAGTACTCGGTGAGCGCCTCCATCATGATCGTCCTGATCGGCCTGCTCGTCGGGATCCGCGACCTCGCGGCGGTCATCGGGATCTTCGCCGCGAACACCGCGATGATCCTCTTCGGGCTGCTGATGGAGCGGCAGCAGACACCGGGACGCGCCGACTGGAGCGCCTTCTGGTTCGGCTCGCTGGTCGGCCTGGCACCCTGGCTGGCGATCGCCGTGTACGTAGCGCAACCGCCGGAGATCCCCGGTTTCGTGTGGGCGATCATCGTCGTCCAGTTCCTGCTCTTCGCCAGCTTCGCCCTCAACATGGCGCTGCAGTACCGCCAGCGCGGCCGATGGCGTGACTACCGCTACGGTGAGGTGTCGTACATCCTGCTAAGCCTCCTGGCCAAGTCCGCGCTGGCCTGGCTGATCTACGCCAACGTGCTGCGCACCTGACGTCGGGGCCTCGGGGTTGTGGGTGAACGCGGGCCACTCCCTGCCACCCCAGGTCGCTAGATTGTCCAGCGCTGGAGGGGTCCACCGGCTACCACGTAGGGCTTCCGGTCACCGTAGGGCTGGTAGTCCGCTTCGTATGCCCGGGCATGCGGGTTCTCCCGCACCGGCCGATCTGTTGCGCGGCAGTCGGAAGCTTGTTGAGCCGCAGTCACGGTCTGCCGGTGGGAAGGGCGGTGCCAGGCCGGGCTACGTCGGTTGCTGCGATTTGAGCGAAGGCGCGTACCAGGGCATTCTCTCCACCTTTGCGCCACACCGGCGCGTAGTGCAGCACCGGTCCGTCGGTGATGGGCAGGAAGGTGATGTCGCCTCGTTGCCGGGTGGCTGTCACGTCCGATCCGATCGGGGACACGACGCTGCCGCCGGCGATCGCTCGGAAGGCCTCCTCGAGGGTGACGATGCCCAGTCCGCGCCGGATGGGCCGCCCGGCCGGGGTGGTGGACGGGGTGTGCGCCTCCCACACGTAGTCGGGAATGGGTCCCTCGGGGTAGACCACCGGATGATCGCCGAGATCCTCCAACTCGACGCTGCCCCGGCCGGCCAGCGGATGACCGGCGGCCACCGCCAGCACCAGCTCCTCGCGGTGCAGGACCGGCCCGACCGTGAGGTCGGGCTCGCGGATGGGCAGCCAGAGAATCCCGATGTCGACCGAACCGGCCCGCAGCGGCCCGAGCGGGTCGGTCGGCAGGATTTCGCGCAGGCGCAGCTCGCACTGCGGGTGCCGCTGCCGGAACAGGTCGAGGACGGCCTCGACCGACTGGTAGTGGGTGCCCATGGTGCCGACGGTCAGCGTGCCGGCCTGGCCGCGTGCGGTGGCGGCGGCCTCCTCGATGCCGGAGATGATCTCGCTGTAGCCGGCGCGGAGGCGGTCGCGTAACCGTTCGCCGAGCGGGGTGAGTCGAACGGCGCGGCTCGTACGCTCGAACAGGCTTCCGCCGATCCGGCGTTCCTGCTGTTTGATCGACTGACTGACCCGCGACTGGGACACGTGCAAACGCTCGGCCGTGCGACCGAAGTGAAGCTCTTCGGTCAGCGTCAGGAAGATCTCGATGTCGCGCAGTTCCACCAGACGGCCCTACCTTCGATCATTGCGGCCCGGGATTGGGCAGTCTACGGCCGTGACGGGAACGGGCGGCACGAGCGTGGTTCGGACCACCGGCCGTCGCGGAGTCCGTCGTCGATCGATCACCGCTGGCTAATGCGGCGATGCGATCTTCTGCGTTGTTCGACCGGGGCGGCCGGACGATGGTGGACGCATGAGCGAAAGCGTGATCGACATCGTGGCGGTGCCGGATCATTTCGGGACTCCACGCTGGCACGCTGTGATGTCGCCCGGCTCGGTGGCCGGGGTCGCCGATCTGCGTCCGGTCATGCCGTTCGAGTACGAACTGTCACCGCCGACCGCCCTGCAGCCGGGCACCCTTGATCTGAACCTGTATGTGCGGCCACAGTGGCATCGACGAGGGATCGGATCGCGGCTGCTGGCCGCCGTCCGTGCACACGCCGTGGGACGGCGGCTGATCGTGGAGATCGCCCCGGATTCCGCCGCGCAGTCGTTCTGCGAGCGGCACGGATTTCGGCGCGCCGGATCCAGGAACCATGACCTGCTCGCCTACCGCGATATTCATGATGCCTGGCTGGGTGAGTTGGTCGACGTCGAGCACCCTGGATACCGACTGCGTCACTGGACCGGGGACCCGACTGGCGCGAACAGCGTCGAGCAACTACTCCGGTATCCGAACCGACCGGGTAATGCGGTGGTGAGCACCGCCGAGGCGGACGGCGGCGTGGTCGCCTATGTCATGGCGGTGACGGGTGCACCGTCACGGCGTCGCGCCCGCCAGTACGGCCCTGCCGTGCTCGTCGGTCATCGTGGACGGCGGCTGGGGCTGTGGGTCAACGCCGCTCTGCTCACGCGACTGCGCGAGATCCACCCACACGTCGAGGAGGTCGAGACTCGCGCCGCCGACGAGGACTCCGACCTGCTCGCCCTGCATCGACACCTGGGCTTCCGCCCTCTCGGGCGGCGTCTCCGCTACGAACTCACCCTGCCGTAACCGGCGGCCCTGACTCCGGTCCAGCAGCACCTGGGTCGACGCGTCCCACTGAAGAGAGGTTTGTCATGAAAGATCCTGCGCGAACCCGGACGTGCGCCGCCACGGGCAGGAGCCGAGACCCGCCCTGTGATCGCCGGGCCGCCACCCGGCGGTCGCCACCTGCCCACGTCAACGTCAAGGAGCTCACCACCGTGTCCGTCAACCTTTCCACCCAGGACAAACTCACGCTTCGCACGGCCGCGTACGGTGCGGTCGCGCTGCTGTCGGCCGCCGGAGCCGCCGGCGGCTCACCCCACAAGATCGCCACCGGAGGGTCCATCGCCGTGGCCTCGGCAACCGGCCTGGTCGGGCACGTGCTCGCGGAGAAGTCCACGGGTATTGACCTGGGCGGCAGGTCGGTGGCCGAGATCGCCGACCGCGTTCTGCCCGCCCTGACCGAGTCGATGCGCCTGCTCGCCGAGCAGGCTCCGGCCGAGGCCGACAACTTCCGCCGCACCGTCGTCGTCGCCCTCGACGCGGCCGTCCGTACCCGGCAGGGCGCACCCGGTCCCACCGTCGTCGACATGACCAACAAGATCATCGCGGCGCTCGACGCCGCCGAGGCCACCCCGGAGGTGACCACGTGACGACCCCGGCGATCTCGGTCTCCGGCCTGCGCAAGGCGTACAAGGACAAGACCGTCCTCGACGGCGTCGACTTCGACGTCCACGCCGGCACGGTGTTCTGTCTGCTCGGCCCCAACGGCGCGGGCAAGACGACGACGGTGAACGTGCTGACCACGCTGGTGCAGGCCGACGGCGGCGCGGTCCGGGTCGCCGGCCATGACCTTGCCACCGACGCCAAGGCGGTCCGCGCGGCCATCGGCGTCACCGGCCAGTTCGCGGCCGTCGACGAGCTGCTGACCGGACGCGAGAACCTCCAGCTGATGGTGGACCTCAACCGCGGGGTCGTCGGCGACGGCGAGCGGATCGTCGCGGACCTGCTGGACCGGTTCGAGCTGACCGCCTCGGCGGACAAGCCGACCTCCACCTACTCCGGGGGCATGCGCCGCAAGCTCGACCTGGCGATGACGCTGGTCGGCAATCCGCGGATCATCTTCCTCGACGAGCCGACGACGGGCCTGGACCCGCGCAGCCGCCGCACCATGTGGTCGATCGTGCGTGACCTGGTCGACGACGGCGCGACCATCTTTCTCACCACGCAGTACCTGGAGGAGGCCGACCAACTCGCCGACCGCCTCGCGGTGCTCGACCAGGGCCGCCTGGTCGCCCAGGGCACGCCGGAAGAGCTCAAACGCCTCATCCCCGGAACACACGTACGGCTGCGGTTCTCCACCGCCGCCGAACTCGACGCCGCCGCGGGGATCTTCACCGAGGCCACCCGAGACGACGACGCGCTGGCCCTGCGGGTGCCCGCCGACGGCGGCACGAAGTCACTGCGGGCCCTGCTGGACCGGCTCGACGAGCACTCCCTCAGCGCCGAGGAGTGCTCCGTGCGTACCCCGGACCTCGACGACGTTTTCCTCGCCCTGACCGGCCACGCCACGGAGGTCGACCCGAAATGAGCGCCCAGTCCCATTCGCTGGTCATGCTGCGTCGCAACCTCAAGCACCTCACCCGGAACCCGACCTCGGTGTTCAACGCCGTCCTGATGCCGATCATCATCATGCTGATGTTCGTGTACATGTTCGGCGACGCCTTCAGCGTCGGCGTGGACTACATCGACTACGCGACGCCCGGCCTGATCCTGCTGGCCGTCTGCTACGGGCTGGGAGCCACCGCGACGGCGGTGAACTCCGACATGACCAAGGGCATCATCAACCGGTTCAAGGCCATGGACGTCTCCCGCGGCGCGGTGCTGACCGGCCACGTCATCACCAGCGTGCTGACCAACATGATCGCCATCGCGGCGCTCGTCGGCGTGGCCTTCCTGCTGGGGTTCAGCCCGAAGGCGAGCCTGACCGACTGGCTCGCCGTGGGTGGCGTCGTCGTTCTGCTCGCGTTCGCGGCGGGCTGGTTCACGGTCGCGCTGGGACTGTCGGCGAAGTCGCCGGAGACAGCGGGCATGGCCGCCGTGCCGCTGGTCATGCTGCCGTTCTTCAGCAGCGCGATCGTACCGGCGGAGAAGATGGGACCGGGTCTTCGTCAGTTCGCCGAGTACCAGCCGTTCACGCCGATCATCGAGACCGTGCGCGGCCTGCTCGACAGCGCGCCCGACACCACCGACGCGGCCGTCGCCGTCGCCTGGTGCGTGGCGATCGCCCTCGTCGGCTACCTGTGGGCGCGTTCCGCCTTCACGAAGCGAGCGTGACCCGGGCGGTGTGGGGCGTTTGCGGCGCCGTCTCGGTGAACGTAATCCGACGAGGCGGCGCCGCAACGGGTCGAGAGCCCTTGCGCTCGGCACCTGACCGTCGCGGTCGAACGGCCGCCACCGGCATGTCCTTGTCAAAGCTGTCGAGGTCGATCGCGTCCTGGACCGAGGCATGTGGCGGCAGCGCCAGCGATTGGGTCAGGTAGCCGATACCGCCGGGGGTAATCACCGTCAGTTCCGAGGAAGACGCGGCACTGGTCCAGAACGGTGCGTGCTCTCCGGCGGATGCCAACCCGGGTGAACCGGTGCCAATGCGGTCGCCTCGGCCGACAGTCGGCCGCAACCCGGGGTTCGTGTGCTCCGGGCGTGGTCCTGGGCTGGCTGAACAGGGCCTCGGGGTTGTGGGCGAACGTGGACCACTCCCTGCCACCCCAGGTGAACCCCAGGTCGCTAGACTGTGCCCTCGCGCCCTCGTAGCTCAGGGGATAGAGCATCGGTTTCCTAAGACGACGCTCTATCTATACCCGGAGGCTGGCTACCTGCCGGTTCCTATTTTGTTTTCGTGTTAGTGGGTCGCACGCGCGCTTTGCTGTGCTCGGTTGCTGAAGATCAGCAGAACCGGCGTAGGTCCTGCTCAGGCCATGCTTCGGTCGCTTCTAACCCGACGCTCCGCCTGTGTCCCCAGGTTGATGACCTGCGCTTTCTTGCTTCCCGCCATTGCGTGCCGGTCGCTATGCGGCCCTGCTGCGATCGCTTGCTGAAGATCAGCCGGAGCGTTGCGGCTGCTGCGTGTACATGCTCATCGCTTCTTGCGACGACCCTTCCGTAGGGCCGACTCGGCTTCCTGGCGTCGACGGATGGCAGCCTCGTCGCGCTGGGGAACAATGGCCGCGTCCGAGATGCGGGGGCGCCGGCCCCTGCTGTCGCGGACTCGGCGAGCGCCAGCGACTCGCCACTGCTGCAGGACGGCGGGCAGGCTTTCCCGGGTACGGAACCACGACACAGCTGCTGCGGTGGAGGCGTCGCTCGCGTCTTCCCACTTGGCCATCATGTCGGGCTCGAAGAGGAACTTCGCCGCGAGTTGGAAGTAGAGGTCGTCTTCGGCCTCGGCGAACTTCTTCATCGCCTGCACTCGGCGGATCTGTGGGCAGAACGCCGCGCCGATGAACCATGTGGCGCCGGCCATGACCGCGCCTGAGTCCTCGCCCTCCTCCGGCGTTGGCGCGCAGAGAAGGTCCACGATGCGTTGCTCGGGGTCGTCGAGCTGGATAGGGACCTCGTCGCGGAGGGTGGCCTCGTACACGTGGCGGGCGTCGTCGGCGCCGGTGAGGCGGTGCGTGCGACGCAGCCCGGCCATCTCGAACATCAGGATGCTCTTGCCAACCTGGAGTTCGCTGTCGTGGCCGTACACGGCGGCGGTGCTGTCGAAGCCTGCCAGCACGAGCGTTTCGGCGCGTCGCTGGCCCTTGCGCTGTGCGTCGCCCAGCCGAGCGTGGGGCGACGAGACGAACGGGCACACCTGGGCGGCATAGAGCGCGCACACCTCGTGCACCGGCGCCTCGTTGAACGTGGGGGTCTCGCCCATGTGCTGCAACTGGTCGTCGAACGTGACTTGCCAGCGCAGCTCGTCGCGAAACGGCATGGCGCACACCGCGCACAGGTCGTAGGTGGCAAGAACAAGTTTGCGCTGCTCGGACAGGGCCCCGTAGTCCTCCTCGCCCGGCTCCTGCGGAATGACCGCGATGATCGGGTAACCGCGGGGATCCACACGGAGGTGCGAGCAGCGCACGGGCGCCTTTACCTCTGCGGGCCGGGTGCCAACACCTGCTTGGGAGCCAGTGACCACGCGCCTAATCTACGACCCCAGAACACCCATCCACCTGGCGGCCCAACGTGTCGGCTCGATCATCCTTCTACTGGTGGTCGCCCTCGATCTACGCTGTCGCCAGCGTCACCGCCGGTGGTATTGCAGGTTCGCCGCCACCGGCGGCCTACACGCCCTCAGCACGTTCGGCACATTGCGCCCCTGACCCGCAGCACGCTCGGCGGCTTCGGACTGGTCTCCCCATCGGCGCGGTGCTGGCCGGCGCATGGCTGGCGTGGCTGCTCGGCTTCGTGCGCGTCGTCAGAGCGGTCTCCGTCGGATGCCTGCGGCTTCGCGGGTCCCGCCTCTTGTGGGAGGCGAGGTACGGGGAAGCGGGTTTGCGGCTCTCCTAACGTTCCGGCAGCCTTGAGCCTGTGACTACTGCGGCACGGGGCGCAATCGGCGGATCGGCTGGCGAGGTTGGCAGCGCCCACCGGGCAGCGGCAGCCGCATTCATCGTGGTGCACGGCCTACTCGAAGAGGAAGTCCAAGGGCTCCTCCCGCAGGGCGGCGGCGCTCCAGTCTTGGTCAGGCTCGAAGTTGACGAGCCCACGGACGACATCTACTGCGAGTGTGCCCTCGGTCGTCGCGCCTGGGTACAGGCGAAGCACGAGCTAAGCGTGGGAGCCGACGGAAAGGGCCTCAAGCCGGTCATCGAACAGTGGGCCGGCATGATCCGCGATGGACGAGTCGAGCCCGGCGATGGCCTGGTACTGGCCGTGAGGCATCTGACGGGTCCACTCGAGGTTTTGAGGGCGGCACTCAATCGACGACGAGATCCCTATAGCGGAGCTCCAACCGGTGAGCAGCAAAACGCGCTGGACGTCGTGAGAAGGCAGTTTTATCTAGTAGCATCCGACCTCCCAACCGACGCCGCGGAGCGACTCCTGGACCACGCGGTGATCTGGCATGTGGATGCCGCCGACGCGGAGAACGTCCTAATCGGTGAGCCGGTACTTGGTCGGGATGCCCATCTGGGGGCTAGCTGGCTACGTTCCCTAGTCGAACAGCCGGATGTCGCAGCTAGAGCCATGGCGCTGCTTACGGTGGCCGCTCGCGCCTATGCAGCCCGCCGCTCCGGAGGCGACATGGCCGCCTGGCGCCGGGCGCTTTCCAGCGAGGGAATCCGAACCACCGCTTCTCCTCCAGGCTCCCGGATCGAGGCATACGGCCCCTTGAGTCTGGGCGTCCACCGTTGTATTGAGCTCAACAATCCCCACAAGTCAGAACTGCCGCCTTACGTTGAGCGAGAGCATGACTCGCGTCTGCGGGATATCGTCGACGACGTTATCCAGGGTGAGAGTCGCATGGCAACTTTAGTGGCCGGATCGTCCACCGGAAAGACCCGCGCTTGTTGGGAGGCGGTGCTCTATCTGAACGAGCAGCAGCCTGGCCGGTGGCGTTTATGGCATCCCTACAGCCCCACCCACGTAGATGCGGCTCTGGAGAAGCTAGACCGGGTCGGCCCCTACACGGTGGTGTGGCTCAACGAGGTGCGGCGGTACCTCGCTCCGACAGATCCTGAGGCGGGCGAACGTATCGCCGCAGGACTGCGGCGTCTACTCAACAGCCCCGATCGCGGACCAGTCCTGGTCCTCGCCACGGCTTGGCGGGAACACTGGAACGAACTGGTCCGTCAGCCCAGCCGCGACCGACCCGACTTGTATTCACAAGCCCGCGAGCTCCTGGCTGAAACCTGTATCGAGGTCGCTGAGGGCTTCACCGTGGAGCAACTGGCCACACTGCTGACGAGGGCCGAAGACGCCCGGTTGCGCCATGCCGCCGAACGTTCCGATGGTGGCCGCGTCACTCAATATCTAGCCGCCGCACCAGAGCTGGAGAACAAGTACCGCCTTGCCGAACCGCAGGCCCGGGCGGTAGTCGACGTCGCCATCGACGCTCGTCGCCTCGGCCATCCATCGGACATCCCACGAGACCTCCTCGAGAAGGCGGCGCATGGATACTTGGATGACCATGAGTGGAACCGGGCCCCGGATGACTGGCTCGGCGAGGCCCTCCGATACGCCAGCGAGGAGTGCCGGGGAGCAGTCAGCCTACTCACGCGTATACGACCACGGCCTCACCCAGCCGGGGGCAACGGCCGTCCCTCCTACCGGTTGGCCGACCATGTCGAACAGATCGGCAGCAGGGAGCGGGCGCTCAGGTTCCCGCCAGCCAGTTTCTGGGAGTCCGTTGCAGATGTCGTGGAAGACGCCAGCCTGCTGTTCACGATCGCCCGCCACGCGGACAACCGGGGCCGTTACCAGCGAGCTATAGCCCTCTATCTGCGGGCAGTGAGCAAGGGAAGCATGAGGGCGGTTACTCAACTCGTCCGTTTGTGGGAGCGTGCCGAGGATGCTGCCAGCGCGGAGGCGATCTGTATCGAGTTCCTTGACAGAGCGGATCCCGACATCCTGTACGTTTTGGCTCGACTGCGTCACCGGGGAGGCGAACTTGGTGCCGCTGAAGCGTTGTACCGGCAGGCGGCCGAGGGTGGGCGAGGGGAAGCGGTTGAAGACCTGACCGATCTCCTTTGTAGAGTGGGTCGCCGCGTCGAAGCAGAAGAGTTCGCAGCATATGCAGCCAAACTGCTGAAAAGAACTCATGGCCTCGTTCGCATGGCGCAGCTGCTAGAAAAGGCGGGTGACCTCGCAGGTGCTGAGAAGTTTTGCCGAAAAGCCATTGGCAATGGCAATAGCTGCGCACTTATCAGACTAGCCCGACTGCGCAAGAAAGCCGGCGATCTTTCTGCGGTGGAGCATCTCTACAGGCAGGCCGTGGACTCTGGCCACACGGGAGTGTTGGTCAGCCTCGCGGATCTGCGCGAGAGGCTAGGCGACTTCGCGAGCGCGGAGCTCCTTTACCAACAGGCCGTCGAAAAGGGCCACTACGGGGCCTTCGCCAACCGGGCGCGACGCCATTACCAGCTAAACGATCACGCGCTCGCCGAGCAGCTCGCCCGACAGGCCGCCAAGTACGGGGATCTTCGAACCTACGGGAAGCTAATCCGGCTACGGCTCAGGTCAGGTGACCGGGAGGGTGCCGAGCGCCTATGCGGACAGGCGGCTGAGTACGACCAAGATTGGGCGCTGACCAGACTGGCAGACATACGCGCTCACGATGGAGACACGGCGGGCGCCGAAAAGCTGACTCGGCAAGCGATCGAACTCGGCGTCCCTGGGGCAGTCGAGAGGCTAGCGAAGCTACGAGAGCGTGCCCACGATCCCGCAGCGGCTTACCGGATCAAGCGCT
The DNA here is from genome assembly GCF_002754655.1 of Verrucosispora sp. CNZ293. NCBI lineage: Bacteria > Bacillati > Actinomycetota > Actinomycetes > Micromonosporales > Micromonosporaceae > Micromonospora > Verrucosispora sp. CNZ293. The sequence continues at coordinate 4,211,484 of NZ_PEFR01000001.1, read as the reverse complement.
TCGGACTCGATGACAGCGGCCGCCCTGCAACCTCCCTGCCGCGCTACCTTGAGGTCTGACCAGAACCGCTTAGACCTGCAGAGGTGCTGTGCAGTGACACCTATCGGCCGAACACCTCGATGTGTGTCAGGGACTCTTGGTGGATCTTCTGGTAGGTGTCGGGGCTGACGTTACCCAGACGGCTGTGTCGTCGGCGGGGGTTGTAGAAGCCTTCGCTGTAGGAGAGGACCTCCATTTCCAGTTCGTGTCGGCTGGGCCAGGCGCGGGTGTATATCGGTTTCGGCAACGTGGCGCGTTTGGCCGCGCGTTCCGGGGGGTGGTGCCTCTGCGGCGCCCGCTACTCCGCTCGCCGGCCACCCGGGTGCCCCTCAGCAGCGTAAGGAGGCACGGCCGTGCCCGTCGGCCGGCTGCGGGGTGGCCCTGTGTGCCTCGCCGCGGGGCGACTGAGTACCGGCGAGGCATGTCGGGTCAGCGGATCGGTGCTGCTCGGGGGTCGGTGAGGTGTTTGGTGATGCGGAGCAGTACCCGGCCCGGAGCTGCGGTGACGAAGGCGGCCGTGTCGGCGAGCGCGCCGATCAGGGGCAGTCCGCGGCCTCCAATGGTCAGCGGGGCGGGGAGGTCGGCGTCGAGTGCGGTGTTGTCGGGGCTGCTGCCCCGGTTGCCGACCTCGCAACCGAACAAGGCGCCGACAGCTCTGGTACCGGTGAGTTCGGTGCCCTCTTGGTTGTCCACCGGCCCGCCGTGTATAGATGAGTGCTGCCCGCTCGTGTGGCGCGGCTACGCACGCTGGTGTGCTGGCGGAAGTTGTGATGTGGGCGGACAACGAGACCGACGAGGACCTGCTCGGGTTCGACTTCGTGGTCGACTCGTTGTTCGTTGCGTTGACCGAGCCGCGGCTGCTGCCGCTGACGATCGGGCTGCTGGGTGACTGGGGGTCCGGCAAGAGCAGCGTGCTGAAGATCGTGCATGCCGAGCTCGAAGCGCTGCGCGACGGCGACGAGCCCGGTCACTACGTCTGCGTCGAGTTCAGTCCGTGGCAATACGAGGACTACGACGACGTCAAGGTGGCGTTGATGGCCGCCGTCCTCGACCGCCTGGAACGCGAGGTCACTGACACCGAGGAGCAGGAGCGTGTGTCGTGGCTGCGGCGGAGGCTTCGGGCCTTCCGGGGGCGGGGCCGCACGTTTGGGCGGATGGCGCTGACCACGGCACCCGCGGCGCTGTCCGGGATGGCCGGATTCGTTGACCCGTCGCTGGCGTCGCCAGAACTGGTGCAGGCCGGGACATCCATTCTCGGCGCGGCGGCCGGCGCGGGCGAGCAGGCACTGCAGGATCCGCCGAACGACGCCGAGCGCAGCGTAGGGGCCGATCCGACCGGCGAGGTCCGCGCGTTCAAGGAGCAGTTCGCCACGCTGGTTGGCAACCTGAGACACGTGCGCGCCGTCGTCGTGCTCATCGACGACCTGGACCGATGCCTACCCGAGTCAGTGGTCGATACGTTCGAGGCGGTGCGGCTCTTCCTCAACAGCCCGAAGACGGCGTTCGTGGTGGCCGCGCACCAACTGGTGGTGGAGTCGGCGATCGACTCGCGGTATCCGGAGCTGCGCCGGGCCGACGGAAGCGGCATCGGTGCCGACTACCTGGAGAAGATGCTGCAGTTGAAGGTCACGATCCCCGCTCTGTCGGCGGCCGAGGCCGAGACCTACATGAACCTGCTGCTGGCCGAGCTGTGGCTGGCCGACGAGCAGTTCACCACCGTTCGTGAGACGGTGCGGCAACGACGGGTGCAGAACCCGCTCGGCGTCGGATTCAACCTGGGCGTTGCCGAGGCATGCCTCGGCGTCGAGGAGTTGCCGAAGCCGCTGGTCGACGACCTGATGTGGGCGGGACATATCGCGCCTGCGCTCACCGGCGGGCTGCGGGGCAATCCACGGCAGCTCAAGCGGTTCCTCAACAACGTGATGCTGCGCCTCCGCAGCGCGCAGCGGCGGTCGATCAACCTGAACCCGGCCGTGATCGCCAAGCTGCTGGTACTGGAGGAACAGCACTTCGGCGACTTCAAGAAGCTGTTCGACTGGCAGATGGCAGCCACGGGCACGGTCGAGCAACTGCGCCTGGCCGAGGCTCACGTTCGTGGCTCGGCATACCCAGCCAATGGCGATCAACCGGACACGCCAGCAGACGGGCTGGACCGAATCGATTCGGACGCCGAAGGCTCTAACCCGCCGGCCGTCCCGCGCTCACGGGTGCGGGCTCGCCGTGGTGGGGATCCTGATCCAGGACCGCGGTTGTCGTCCGAGGTCGCCGAGTGGGTCGGGCGGGAGCACATGCGGGCATGGCTGCAGCTGGAGCCGGCGTTGGCCGGCCACGACCTGCGACCGTACTTCACCTACGCACGGGACAAACTGTCCTTGGGTGTGGTGGCGGCGCGGCTGGCGCCTCGCCTGCAGGAGCTGCTGGCAAACCTGCAGTCCGACGTCGTTGCGACCCGGCGGGCCGCGGTGAACACGGTCACGACGCTGGAGGTCGAGGAACGCGAGCAGCTGATGTCGGCGCTGCTCGACGCCGTCGTCCGCAATCCCGCCGGGTTGGCACTTACCGCCGCTGCCGAGCTGGTGGCGCGCATTCCCGACGTTGTCCAGATCGTGTGCGAGGCGCTGATGCAGGTACCGGTGAGTGCCGTGCCGGCGCAGCGGGTTGCGTCGGTGGCGCGGAACCTTCCGCTGGGTCACCCGGCCGTGGTGGCGTTGCTCGATCGTTGGCAGGGCAGCGGTGTTCCCGGGCTGGAGCGGGCGGTCGCGACCGCTCGTCGGCTGGCGGCGCAGAGCGGTCGCTGATGGGAACCTCCGCCGACCGGACACCCGGCAGTGGTGGCGCCTGGACGCCCTGAAGTACGCCACCGCCTCCTACGTGCGCGGGCTCGGCTCGGGCGATGTCCGGCAGCGGGACCGCGCGCTACGGGTCCTGGCCCGACATGTTCCGGTGCTCGGCGGTGCCGGTGCGGCTGCCGGGTCGGCCAGCGCCGGTCGCGCCGGGATGCAACGCCTTGGCGGTCTGCTCGCCGGGATGGGCGGCCCAGGACTGGCGCCGACGCTGGAGGCACTCGGTCTGGCCGAGCTCGTCGGCCGGGACCGGTTCGACGTTCTCGACGGCCTCGTCACGCTCCTCGCCGGCGACGGCGACGACCTAGATTCGCAAGCCGCGCGTGACGCGGCGTGCGACGTGCTGGACGAGGTCTTCGCCGACGCCGACACTTGGCAGGATCTTGCCGCGGCGACCGTCACCCGCGACGACATGCAGGCCCTGCTGGAGATGTTCCTGGCCCGCTACATCTACAACCGGATGCCGGTGATCGCCGAACGGCTCGGGCGCCTGGCCGACCAGCAGGCGGCCCGGCAGGCCGACGCGGACATGCGCCAACTCATCACCGATCTGGTGGCGTTGCGCCTGCCTGAGGACCCGTTCACTATCGACTGGGCCGGATCGCAGGGCCGGCAAATCGCCGACGACACCATCGGCGCGGTCTACGAGACGCTGGAAGCCCTGGATGGGAGCGACGAGTGACCTCCTACCTGCTACGTACCGACCTTGCCCGTCCCCTGCCGCCTTCACCGGACGTCCGGATTCTGGACTGGGCGCCCGGCAACCGCGCGGCCACAATGCAGACCGGGGAGCGAGGGCCGGATTTCTTCGCCAGCTGGCGACCCACCCGCGCCGGCGCCGACCTCATGCTGCTGGGCGCCGGCGCCTACTGCGTTGACCGAACCGCCCGCCGACGCCCCACCGCAGATGCCTGGACCCGCACCCTGCAACTGCGGATGCCTGTCGCCGACGCTGATGCTTGGGTCAGCGCCAAGTGGCACACAGCGTTGGGCTTTTTGACCGGCGACGCCTGGCACATCGAGCCCTACTACGAACGCCGCCATCCACTCGCCCGAGTGCCAGGCGTTCCCAGAGACGACCGACCGGTGGGACTCGAAGCCGACGGCATCTGCCTGTTCTCCGGCGGCCTGGACTCTCTCTGCGGCGTCATCGACCTTCTCGAAGAATACCCGCAGCGACGACTCTGCTTGCTGTCACACCATGAGGGCGGCCAAGCGTCGACCGCCCAGATCGCCCTGCTGGGTGAGCTCGTCGCTCACTACGGCCGAGAGCGGATCACGTCGCGTCGCCTTTACCTGCGCCCGGCACCGTCGAACCAGTTCCAAGCCCGCCCGCTGCCCACCGGGCGGGAGAACACCACCCGGTCGCGGTCCCTGCTGTTCCTGTCCACCGCGCTGGCGATGGCCACCGCGACCGGGCCCGACGTGCCGGTGTACGTGCCAGAAAACGGGTTCATCGGCATCAACGTCCCGCTTACCAGAGCACGCGCCGGCAGCCTCAGCACCCGCACCACCCACCCGCACTTCATGCACCTGCTCGCCGAAGCCAGCAGTGCGGTCGGCGTGCCAAACCTGGTGATCAACCCTTACCGGCTGGCCACGAAAGGCGAGATGCTCGCCCAGTCTCGCAACCCCGGCCTCCTGCGACGGCTTGCCCCGCTCAGCGTTTCCTGCGCCCACCCCGAAACCGCTCGGTACGCCAAGCGGCCCCAAGGCAACTGCGGCTACTGCTTTCCGTGCCTCATCCGCCGGGCGTCACTGGCTCACGTCGGCTGGGACACTGACACCTACGCTTGGAATGTGCTTGCCGAGGGCGCGCTCCTTGATCCCCGTACCCGGCGCGGGGCAGACCTCCGCGCCATCATTAGCGGCGCCTTCACCGACCGCCCGGACCGCGACATCCTGCGCAACGGGCCGCTTCCACGCGGCGAAGGGGCCGCATTCCTCCGGGTCTGGCGTCAGGGTCTGGTCGAACTGCGGACCTGGCTCGAACAAGGCGCCAAGGGCGGTCTCGCTGCCCTGCTGGGCGCCTCGTGATCCCAATGCTTCTCGACACCCACTGCCACATCGACGTCTACCCGGACCCGATCGCTGTGCTCAACGAAGCCAAAGCGGCCGGTGTCCACGTCGTCGCGGTTACCGAGGATCCCGGACGCTTCCGGCTCCTCCGCACCCGGCTCGGCCGGCGAGATGGCATCCACCTTGGTGTCGGCCTGCATCCCCTCCGTGTCACCACCCACTACCGCCGTGACCTGGACCGGCTGAGCCGCCTGCTGCCGAATGCCGACTGGGTCGGCGAAGTAGGGCTCGACTTTTCCAAGGCAGGCGCCGCTACAAAGGCGCTGCAGATGGAAGCGTTCGAGGCGCTGCTCGCGATCGACGCGGTCCTCGGTAAACCGATCACCGTGCACAGCCGTGGCGCTGAACGCGACACGGTCACCCGGCTGCTCCAAACGAATGTGGTCGCCGTCCTGCACTGGTACACCGGATCCATCGCCGTCGCCGAGCAAGCCGTCACCGGCGGACTCTGGTTCTCGGTGAATCCTGCCATGATCCGGTCATCCCGGGCCGGTGGTCTGCTCCGGACAATCCCTCCGCGCCATGTCGTACTCGAAACCGACGGACCATACGCCCGCTGCGCCGGGAGACCGGCACACCCAGCAGACCTACCAGCCGTCGCCGAACACCTTGCTGGTGTCTGGGGCCTTCCCCGCGAAGCCGCCCTAGCGCAGGTCGCTTCCAATCAGCAACGGCTCGCCGCGATGCTCCGACCCGAGTCGGCTTGAAGTCGATTCTGAGCACCTACAAACGTCCGCTCCGCCCTGGGCAGCCGGCCAAGACGACAGTCTGAGTAGCGTGACCCCACGGAGCGCCTGACTGCCGCTCTCCGGCCGGGTTGCTCCGCCTTCGGGATGTTCAACGTTGGGCCAAGGCATCAGAATGGGCTGCGTGGCAGTTTCGCCCGGCACGGCAGATCCGACCGGCCCCGATGGCAGCCCTCCCGTCCATACGGTCCCCGGTACCTCAGCCACGCGAGGTGGCCTCTCTGGTGCTGACTACGTCAAGTACTCCCGCAACGCTCCAACGACGGACGGCGGGTCGGACGGCCGGTGGATCGCCGCAGACGAGTCCGGCTGGGATGGCGAGGCCCTTTTTCAGGCCACCGAGCCGTACATGACCATCGGTTCGGTCGCCATCGACGACGGCGACGCCGCCACGGTGCTGGCCCTGCTGCGCCGCGACGCCGGTATCCAGCAGGCCGGTGAGCTGAAGTTCAGCCACTTCGCCGGGGGCGGTAACCAGCGGCGGCTTGAGGTGCTCGCCAGAGCGCTGCGGCCCGGCGGCATGCTTGCCGGCAGGGCGAGCATCTTCATGATCGACAAGCGGTTCTTTGTCGCGGCGAAGATCATTGACCTGCTCCTTGAAGAGCATGCGCACAAGAACGGTATCGACCTGCACACGGACGATCAGGCTCGGCGGTACGCACAGAAGCTGATCGAAGAGGGCCCGCGGGCGCTTGGGGCGCCCATGTTCGACGAAGTGGTCAGAGTGTTCGTCCGCTTCGCCGGCATCCGCAACCGTGGACAGGCGTTGGTCGAGGTAGCCGAGTTGTTCCGGGTACTCGATGCCGCCGAGCACCGATCGCGACGCCGGGCGGTAACGGACATCCTGAGCATGCTGCTGCGGTGCCGCGCGCAGGCTGATGAGCTGCAGAAGACGATGCTTGAACCGGACTTCCTTCTGGCGATGGAACCGTTGATCCCGGCGATGCCCGCCGTGCTCAACGAGTGGTCACGGCATATCGGGCCGGCAAGCCTGCTCATGGACGCCCACAAGGTTTTGACCGACGACCGCATCGACATCTTGTGGAAAGCCATGACGGCGGGTCACCCAGACTTTCGATTCCTCTGGACTGGCGTCAGGCCGCGAGGGGTGGCACGGGGTGACTCATCGGATCATCCGTCGATCCAACTCGCCGACCTCGTAGCGGGGGCAGGACGCGCCGTGGCGCACTTTCACGAAGGCTTGACCACCTCCACCGCAGAAGTCGGCGCCGCACTCGCAACCAGCGTTGCACCGCTCATCACACCGCACAGCCTGATCGCGCACGACGAGCCCGCCCGCTTCTCCCGGCCAAAAGAGTCGAGGGGCCACCCGGCTACAGGCTCGCAGTTCGCAGACGGCCGGGTCCTGTTCGGTGTCAACGCCGGTTCAACCTTGACCCCTCTGTTCGGGCGGGTTCCGAAACCACGGGTCGGTTTCAGGCGGAGCCGACAGTTCGGTTCGTTCTTCGGTTCGGGCTGCCGTATACGGCCGTGTCCAGCCCTCATCTAGGACGCCGTGCCCCTTACTGTCGGGTGGTGCAGCGATGGAATTCGCTCAATGAGCGGCAGCTCGACCTGCTTCGCCGGATCCACGGCGGCGATGACCTCAGCGGCCCGGACGGCGTCGAGTACCGCCGGTCGGCGCGTGCGCTCCAGGACCGGAACCTGGTGACGGTGACACGCAAGGCAGGGGTGTGGAGGGCGTCCTCTACCGACGCCGGTCGCTTCTATCTCGAACATGGCCACCATCCCGATCATCCAGACCACCGTGCTTCCCACCCGCGGCCCGAGACACCGGCACCTAGCGGCATCGCCGGCGGCGCTTCGTCGGCGGACCTGCTGCGATCGGCTCGCGAACTGCTCGACCGCCTACAGCACGAGGGCGGCATGGTCCGTATCGAGAGTCCCGACAGTGAAACGCGGGCCCGGTACCGCCGGATCATTCACGCGTTCAAGCAGCAGGGACTTGTGCCATCGGGTCACCACCTCCGCCACACTGGCCGCGACGCCGGGGACATCGTCATCCGCCTCTACACCGACGCCGGCCCGGACGAGACCGACTGGAACCGGATCCGGCTCAACACCCGACGTGTCACCACCGACCCGCATCTGGCGTTCAGCGCCCTCGAAGCCGATCCGACCAGCCTCGCCGTCAGCTCGAACCTACTGCCCCGGGCGTTGCTGCTGATCCGGCACCTCGCCGGCGAGGCGGCCCGGCGTGGGCACCGGCTCGGGGTCAACACCAAGGCGAAACACCCGCGGATGTTCCTCCAGGCCGGGCAGGTTCGACGCACGGTCACCCTGACCGAGGAACGCGACCAGGTCCCGCACGAACCCAGCGCCGAGGAGCTGAAGGTGCTGCGCCTGCGGCCGTGGATGAAACCCGCGGAGTTCGACGTCGTCGCCTCCGGCAGGCTCCGCTTGGAGATCGCCCGGGCCGGACACGACAACCGGGACACCTGGACCGACACCGCACGCGTACGTCTGGAACGTCGCGTCGCGCAGATCATCCAAGGGTTCGAGGCTGGCGTCACCACCGACGAACAGCAACGGCGGGCAGCCGAAGCCGCGCGGGAGAAAACCGCGGCCGAACACCGGCGGCGGCAGGAGGAAGCAGCGGCCGAGCGCAGACGGCAGGAGGAGGCCACCCTCGCGCAGTGGCACGCCGCGATGGCCGACGCCCGCGCCCGGGCCGCCGAAAAGATCCGCGCGGACACCTTCGGTAACGCCTACCAGGCGTGGACCACCGCAGCTGACATCCGCGCGTTCTGCACCGCCCTTGAACAGGCGGCCGAGGGGCGGAGCGGCGCCGGCGGGTACCTCGCCAGCTGGGTCGCGTGGGGCAGGGCCGCCGCCGACCGGATCGATCCCGTCCGCAGTCCCCGCGTGCTGGCTGACATCGACTACAACCCCGAACCCGGACCCGACGACCTACGCCCGTTCCTCGGTGACTGGAGCCCCCACGGGCCACGCAAGGAGCACCGCCCTGATCACGACCGGCAGGCCCACGCCGGCATCCGCCGACAGGCCGAATCCTGGCACCACGGGCTGCTCGACCGCGGCGCCTGAAGTGCGTCCACACCTCAACCTCCACCACACCCCGGCCGGATGCGCACGAGCCTGCGCCGGGACCTGCCGCCATCGCGGCGCGAACCGCCAGCACGACCCGGTACCACGCAACAAGCGACGCTTACCCGAAGGACGGCTGGATGAGAATCGACCCCTCCCACTTCACCGTCGGCGACGAATGGGCGTACCGGCAGTCGGACCACGCACCGTCCGAACGCGTCCGCATCCTGGCCGTCGAGCCGAAGAAGACCAGCGCCCGCCTCGAGACCAGATTCCTCGACGACCCCGACAAACGGGTGGAGAAGGTCCCCGGGTCGCGGCTGCGGGTGCCGTGGAACGAGGTCGGGACCTTCGACGCGCTGATGGCGAACTGGCAACTCATCGACGACCTGAGCCTCGACCGCACAGAGGAAGCCTGCGTCGAGGAGATCTTCGGCCTCTTGATCAGCGATGACGTAGCCGAACTGCTCTGGTCCCGGGTGTCATGCGCCACCGACATCCACGACAGGGCCCGGCTGAGCGAGATCATCGGCGGCCCGGTCGACGACATCCTCGCCTCGGCTGAATGGTTCGACCACGACGGCCGGACCATCCTGTCACCGGCCGGCACCCTCCAACTGGTCGAGGCCGCGTGCCGCGCCCATCCGACCCAGGTCCTCGACCTCGTCATCGAGCAGGAAGCCCAGTCCCGGCACAAATGCAAGTTCGGCGATGACTACCGCGTCGGCCGCGACAGCCGGTCGACGACACCGGAATGGGAGTACGACTGGTACCGCCGCCACGACCGGCCCCGTCACGAACTAGTACGCCAGTGGTGCGGCCACCGAGCAGTCACCCACCACGAACGGTTCCTCGCCGCCGAAGCCGAAACCCACCGCCTCGACATCCTGGTAACCGACCTCCTCAAGGCCCTGGACAACCTCGGCGAACACGAACAGGCCGCCCGCTTCGCCGAGGAACACGAACGCGACCGCATCACACCCCACACGATCCGCCCCGTGGTCGAACGCCCCCTACACCCCTCCGAGATACCCGTACGCGAGATCAAAGTCAGGAGCCGCTGGTGGTGAACCCATGCGCGACGTGGACCTTGAGCCTTTTCCAACCTGATCTTGCAGGTCAGCACCCCCGCCGGCTGATGGGAGCTAGGTGGCCGCCGGTGCCCGGTCCGCGCGACGGCACCATGCCGGCGGGGGTCGTGTTGCCGACTAGACCGGATCGGCGGTCCTCACGGACGGCCGCGGCGTTACCGGTGTGGGGATCGGATGGGGTTGCGGTGCGATCGACGGCGATCAGGTCGCCGTCCGGGTGTTGGTAGAGACGGAGCATCGTGTCCTCCTTGGACATGACAAAACGGCGGTCACCCGAGTGGGTGACCGCCTACGCGGATCGGGGTTGACGCCCGCGCCCGCCGATACGGCGGCTGCGGGACAGGTGATGAGTGCTGGCTCTGAGGCGTGTCAACGGCGCCGACAGGAGGGTGGGCGCGATGCCGTCGCGGGACGGGTCAGATCAGCCAGGCAAGAGAGAAGTGAACCGCCCCGGATCTTGTAGAGACTCCACAGAACCCGGGGCGGTTCAAAGGAAGAGCCCTCAGAGCGTGTTTGAGAAGGTCTGTTGTGGACGGTGTGGCGGCGTGACATCTGTTGCCGGGGCGGGCAGGGTGGCGCGGTGTCTGCGCGCCGTGGCTACCCCTCCGACCTGACGGACGCCCAGTGGGCGCTGATCGAGCCACTGTTGCCGGAGCCGAACACGGACGGCCGCAGGGAGAAGCACCCGCGGCGGGAGATCGTCAACGCGATCCTGTACGTGGTGCGTTCGGGGTGCCCGTGGCGGTACCTGCCGGCGGATCTTCCGCCGTGGCAGACGGTGTACTGGTACTTCACCCGGTGGGAAGAAGCCGGCGTCACGGACAAGCTCCTGGCCACGCTGCGGATCAAGGCGCGGGTGCAGCAGGGCCGTCAGTCGCAGCCGTCGGCGGGGATCATCGACTCCCAGAGCGTGAAGGGAGCCGACACCGTCGGCCGGGACACCCGAGGCTACGACGCGGGCAAGAAGATCAACGGCCGTAAGCGATTCATCATCACCGACACCCTCGGCCTGCTGGTCACCGTCACCGTGCTCGCCGCGAGCTGGCAGGACCGCGACGGCGCCAAGACCGCCCTGCTCCACGCCTGCATGCTCACCCCGATCCGGCACGTCTACGCCGACCAGGGCTTCACCGGACGGCTGGTCGACTGGACCCGCGACACCCTACGCACGACGCTGGAGATCGTCCGCAAACCCGCCGACCAACGCGGCTTCGCCGTCCACCCCCGCCGCTGGGTCGCCGAACGCACCCTGGCATGGCTCACCGCCTGCCGTCGACTGGCCCGCGACTACGAACGCCACCCGACTGTCTCCGAAGCCCTCATCCGCTGGGCCGCCATCGCCGGCATGACCCGCCGCATCACCCGCGGCCAACCCGCCCGCCGGCAACCCCGCCGCACCTTCAACCGGACCTGATCAACCCATCTCAAACACGCACTCAGGCTACCGGCGGCAGCAGTGCCAGGGCCCGGCTGTCAGTTCCGACCGTCTGGCAGAACCCTTAGAGCGTGTTTGAGAAGGTCTGTTGTGGACGGTGTGGCGGCGTGACATCTGTTGCCGGGGCGGGCAGGGTGGCGCGGTGTCTGCGCGCCGTGGCTACCCCTCCGACCTGACGGACGCCCAGTGGGCGCTGATCGAGCCACTGTTGCCGGAGCCGAACACGGACGGCCGCAGGGAGAAGCACCCGCGGCGGGAGATCGTCAACGCGATCCTGTACGTGGTGCGTTCGGGGTGCCCGTGGCGGTACCTGCCGGCGGATCTTCCGCCGTGGCAGACGGTGTACTGGTACTTCACCCGGTGGGAAGAAGCCGGCGTCACGGACAAGCTCCTGGCCACGCTGCGGATCAAGGCGCGGGTGCAGCAGGGCCGTCAGTCGCAGCCGTCGGCGGGGATCATCGACTCCCAGAGCGTGAAGGGAGCCGACACCGTCGGCCGGGACACCCGAGGCTACGACGCGGGCAAGAAGATCAACGGCCGTAAGCGATTCATCATCACCGACACCCTCGGCCTGCTGGTCACCGTCACCGTGCTCGCCGCGAGCTGGCAGGACCGCGACGGCGCCAAGACCGCCCTGCTCCACGCCTGCATGCTCACCCCGATCCGGCACGTCTACGCCGACCAGGGCTTCACCGGACGGCTGGTCGACTGGACCCGCGACACCCTACGCACGACGCTGGAGATCGTCCGCAAACCCGCCGACCAACGCGGCTTCGCCGTCCACCCCCGCCGCTGGGTCGCCGAACGCACCCTGGCATGGCTCACCGCCTGCCGTCGACTGGCCCGCGACTACGAACGCCACCCGACTGTCTCCGAAGCCCTCATCCGCTGGGCCGCCATCGCCGGCATGACCCGCCGCATCACCCGCGGCCAACCCGCCCGCCGGCAACCCCGCCGCACCTTCAACCGGACCTGATCAACCCATCTCAAACACGCACTTACAGCCCTACTGATGCTGACAGTCTTCACACAAGGGCGATTCGGCGAAGGCGTCGATGGCAGCCGTGACGGCAGGGACTTCAGCGACAGGACTATTCGACAGCACGGACCTGACCCAGATCTGCGGCATCAATCTCTAGGCTTTCGCCATGCCTGAGCAAAGCACGATCGATCTCGACGAGTGCGATGATGCGCAGCCTGGCGGCACCGCCACCCGAGGTGGCTCTCCTGCCCAACCCCAGACTGTTTCCCGTCTCGTCGCTGTCCTCGCAGTTGGGGTCGTGCTGGGTGGTGTCGGCGTCAACGGGCTACGAGACGCTCGCGAACGGCAGCAGCGGGACTCGATCGTGCAGCTCGTAGTCATGCCCGCGACGAATGACGGTGCGCACATGGAATCGGAGGGTCTCGCCCAGATGAACGGGAAGCTTGCGGTGATCAACACTGGCCCTGCGCCGATCACCGTGTTGTCAGCCCAAGCGCAGAGACAAGATGTCGTGGTCCGCAGCAGCGGCGAGTCCTGGCTAGTTCGCTCGGGAGGTACAGTGTCCGTCGATGTGGAGGCGCTCTTCGGCTGTTCGTTGTCCGCGTTCGGGCCTCAGCCGCTGTCGATGCAGTTAACAGTCGAGACAGTTGGTGGGAAGGTCAGGAAGGCCAGCTATCCGATCGTCTTGACCGGAAGCGTCTGGCATCGGGACATCTCTATGCTGTGCTCCGCCGCGAGCGAGTACAGCCCTCCCTGATGCACATACCGCTGGCCGACCCTGCCGTGGGGTGCACGACCAACACGCAGGGCCGGGTTGGCATCATCGTGCTCCCACACTGAGCCCTTTCATCCTGCGTAGCGGTCGACTTCGACGTGGTGCAGGACGAGGATGGCCTGCACGATCGCGGTGGCTCGGCGCGGGCAGCAGCGCACCTTGGCCAGGATCTTCCAGGTCTTGAGCGTGGCGATCGCGCGTTCACCGCGGGCGCGGATCTTCGCTTGCGCCCGGTTGATCGCCTTCTGCCGGCGTGACAGTTCCGGCCGGAAGCGGCGCCGCTTGAACGGGGTACGCACGCTGCCGTGGGCGCCTTGATAGCCCTTATCGGCGAAAGTCATGACGTCGGCGCTGGTCAGCGCGTCGATGATCCTGTGGGTGCGGGCGGCGGTCAGATCATGCGTCGAGCCGGGCAGCGCGGCCGAGGCCCAGACGAGACGCCCGGCCGCGTCCGCGATGACCTGGACGTTCACGCCGTGACGTTTGTGCTTTCCGGAGTAGTACGACTTCTGGTCGGCGACCCGGTCGATCGGGATCAGCGTGCCGTCCAGGATCGCGTAGGCCAGTTGCCGGATGCGCCGCATGGCGGTGTCCAGGTCCTCGGCGGCTGCGCTGAGCAAGGCGATCGCTTCTTGAACATAGCGCCAGGCGGTCGCGACGCCGATCTCGAAGCCGGCGGCGAGGCAGGTGTAGGTGTCGCCGTTGCGCAGGTGGGCCAGGGCCAGTAGTGCTTGGCGGCCCGGGGTCAGTCGCCTCCACCGGGATTTGCGCCGCTGGCGGTGGCCGCGGATGCGGTCGGCGAGGTGGTTGAGGGTCCGGCTGGACAACGGGATGGTGGCAGGGTAGGACAGCATGGCGAGGCTCCCGGTCGGGGCATCGGGTTTTGGTCGATTTGCTGTCCTACCTGGAGCCTCGCCCTCATCGATCAGCACCCCCTGCCGACCCGGGCTGACCTGCCAGATCAGGTTGGAAAAGGCTCCTTGATGATGTTGGCGGGCAGCGACGGTGGCCGCCCGCCGATCTGGGTTCGATGGGTTGCATGCACCCGATTGCGTGACAGAGTCCACCAGGCCATCAACATGAGCAGCAAGCGCCACGTCAGTCCAGAAGACTATGTGGTGACGCTCGGCGAAGCCGAACGCGCGATCTTTCAGCAGGCCGCGATCTTGCTGGACAAGCGATACGGCGTCCGTAGCCGACCCGCCCTGCACTCGGCACTAATGCAGTTGATCGGTGAGGGGCAGGTCGCGAGCCGGGACGACCAGGGCCGCGTGAAGATGGCATGGAGCCTTGTTGACTCTCTCGAAGGCCTCGGCCCAGACCCACGGTTGGCGGCGATGACAGAGGCGGTCCTGCACAGACGTCAGTCCGGCCCCGTCATCGTGGTAACTGGCCCCTTGCGTGCCGAGGTCGAGTACGTGCGGGATCACCTGACCGCCCACGGAATCCGGACAACTGAGTGGATGTTGCAAGATCCGCCGGAGGCACTAGCTACGGCGGCCGACCGCGACCCACTCCCTGTCATCGTTGCCACTCCCAGCGGCCTGGAGGTAGGTGAATCACTGCTACAAGACGCCACGCTGGTTTACTTCACCAGACCGCGAAGCGACACCGATCGTGCGTGGCTTCTGAGCGCACTGCAGACCGGCATGGCTCGCGGCGCAGTTCTGCCTGTCGATGAACCGCCCATTGCATCCGGAAGCTGAGCTAGCGAGGCTGGTCCGACTCCAGCTGGGTCGGTGAACCGGAGTTCGGCCGTCGCTTCCGCCTCGCCCGCGTGGTCGTGGTCTGGCGGCTCGTTCGTGGGGCGTCCGGAGGGCAAGCTTGGGCTCTAGACCACGGACACCTCCGACGCCAGGCAGCCCTGTCGTGCCGACCACGCACTCAGGAGTTCCACCTTCGCGGCTCCCACCCCTTCTGGGTGAGTCCGATGGCGTCTAGAACCACCTTTTGCCGCCCGAGCAGAAAGTCGATGGTGTCGATCTTGAAGTCGACACCATCGACGGGCAGGTCGGGGGAGGTGAGCGTGTCGATGACGTCGTCGAGCGAGCGGGGCTTGCCGTGGCTGGCCATGTACCGGAAGGACGTCGCGTAGATCTCGTCGAAGGGCAGTGGCCGCAGACAGAGCTGCTGCGGCGTGGCCACGGCCCACGTCCAGGTGATTTCGGGGAACGCGGGCCAGCCCTTGGGCATCTCCACGACAGCACTGCCGGATGTCAGCTCCGTGCGGAGGCGGTTGACTTGGGTGGCGGCTGAACTAACCCAGTCCTCGATCTTGGTGACTTCGGGAAGCGAGATGGCGTCGATGGGCCACTTAATCTCGAGACAGAGGCCTCGCCGCCGGCTCGGGTCCACCGCCACCACGTCAAGGTCGCCAGCCGTTTGGCGGTCTTGACGCCGGGCGCGTATCCGGTCGGCCACAAGGACTCCAGGTATCTGACCGAGCCAGTCCTTCCACTTCACTGCCCGGTTTCCCTGCCGTTGACCGACGGGCCCGTACAGGCCGGGGTCGTACGCGGAACTGCGCAGGATGATCGCGTCGATGACCCGAGGCGTGATGAGCGGCGGGCACACGATGATGGTGTCCTCGAGCTTCGCCAGCGGTGATACGCGGCAGGAGCGGCCGTTAGTGTAGGTGAGGCGTTCGATGGTGGCGTCGATGCATGCCGTCGGAACCGTTGGAAGCAGCTTAGCCGTCATCTCCAGCAGCGTGGTCCGACGGAGGCTCGCCAGAGTTGTCTCGGTGCGCTTGAGCATGCGCGCCGCCGCCTCGCACAGTGAGGCGAATCCCATGACGACCGACAGCACATCAGCGACTTGGCCCACGGTCAGGCCGCCATCGAGTTGGAAGGAGTCGGGGAGGTTTCCCTCCGGCAGCGCGTGGCGGTAGGCGTCGACAGCCGTTTTCGCGCGCTGCGCCGCCGCGCGGAGGACATCCGCCGGGGGAAGTTCTCGGGATGCTCTTGGCCGGCTCCGGATCCACGCCCGTTCGACCGACGTGATTCCGGGAAGGTTGGCAGGGGCGGTGGCGTGTTCGAGGAAGGCGTCGGCCGCCTCGACCGCGGGATTCCAGCGGTGTCGGATCCGGAAGGCGTCGCCACGACGGCGAACCTCGTAACCACCGGCCCTGAAGGTGCCGCGGAGGTTGTCGAGGCGGGTCGCTTCCAAGGCGGCGAGGCAGATATCCGCGGCCTCTACGTCTTCACAGGGCCCTTCTCCCACGGGAATCTCGTGGTGCCACGTGATGATCTGGGCGAGGACGGACTCCCATGGCACATCGCTATCACGCGCTTGAGCAATCTCCATTGCACGGAGGCGAGTGGCATGCTGGAGCAGCGTGAGCAGCCGCTCCGGCGCGGACCGCCAGCCGGGAAGATCGCGCGCCGCCTGTCGGCGGCTGTCGATGAGGCTCTGGAGCTCGTCGTCGGGTCTCACGTCGTCATCCCGAGTCTCCCCGTCCTCTCGCTCCTGTCGATTTGGCCTTGTCGATTGTTCAGCATTGGCTTGGCCGTGGCGACCCCCTCCAACGCCAGTGCTGCGGCTTCGCCGAGCCACAGTCCGCTGCGCCATCGAGGGCGCGCCGGCCAGGCTTGAGGTCAGAGTCGGCACAGGTTGCCACCATCGCCGAGCCAGGTTGTCGGTGCCGACTGGTCAACTTGCCGCGCGACCGTATCCGTCAGGAGGAACGAGTCGGACGGAGGTCCCGGGCCTGTTCATGCGCTCGCTTCTCGTTCCGGTGCCGCGCCGTCTCTACCGGGCCTCCTCAAACCTCAAGATCACGGCTACCGTTGAGCCCGAGGTTGGGATCAGGGGCGGCTCATCAGTGCATCAGCCGCCCGAGCTATTTCGGCAGAGTTGACCTGCGCAATGACTGTGAGGGAGGCGGTCCAATCGCCTGCGCACAAGGCTCGTGCGGCAAGATTGCGCGCCCGTACCGGATCGGCGTGGCTGAGCGCAGCTCTAGCCAGGTCAGCATATGCGCGAGAACGTCGCACTGATTCGATGATGCGATCAGCTGATGGCTCAGCCGTTGCCCAGTCTGCGTACGCAGCGGCCGCTTGTGCAATCTGATGATATGCATCGTCTCGCAGCGATAGGTCTTGGAGCGTGTCGGCGACGCGCTCAGCCTCGGTTCGAAGAGACTCGGCTTCGTCACGGTCCCTAGCGCGGTGTGCGGCCTGCATCAGCCCGCCCAACGCCGCAATCTGCAGAAGCGTGGAGTCTGCCAGGGACGTGGCAAGAAGACGAGCGTAAGTCCGATTGCCTACGGCTGCGAAGGCTTGGACCGTGGCGATCAGCGCCCGCTCGAAGAGAGCAGGATGTGTCACCACCTGGCGGGCTTCGTGCTCGGCCGCCCCGCACAGCTCTTTCGCGCGCTCCGTGTCGCCCAGTTCGGCAGTGAGGCGGGCGATGGCGCTGAGGGCAAGCGATTGGCTATACGGCTCGGAATGGCGGACGGCAGCGGCAAGGTTGCCCGTGCTGGCCGCCCCGGCGATGTCGCCGGCGGCGATCTGTGCGAAGGCGAGTTCGACAAGAGACGACGCCCGAGTTTTCGTGTCAGGAACGGTCAATGCCAGTCGCTGCGCCTGCGCAGCGTCGCCTGCCGAGGCATAGGAGGAGACAAGGTGTGAGAGAGCCTCTGAGCGAGCGTTCTTATCTGAGATCTCTGCCACCAGAGTCTCGGCTTGCACAAATCGATTCACGCGAGCTAGCGCCTCGACGATGGTGCAGAGGGCGGCGTCCTCCCGAGCGCGCGTCGCGATCGTGCGCGCGCACTGTTCCGCCGCAGCGTAGTCGCCAGCCTCGGCGAACCCTGTAGCGATGGACTCGAGAACCCAGTCGAGGTCGTCAGGCTCCTCCGTTGCCTCCGCTTGGCTCAATGCGAGCTGACACAGGGCACGAGCACGTTCCTTGTCCTGCCCATACCTGCCGATAGCGATGGCTACCTGGGCGAGGCTGTGGGCGCGCTGCGGCAGGTATACGCTGCTGCGGGCATGGCGTTCCGCAGCGTCCGCGAACTGAGCTGCATCGAGGCGATCGCCGCGGCGGGCCGCCGCTCGGGCCAGCGTTGTGCAGGCCCGTGCCTGCCAGAAGGGCTCCTTCAAGGCAGCCGCGAGATGTTTGGCCCTGGTTGAATTCTCTTCTGCCAAGGCGTCGACGACAGCGGTGATGGCTCCTTCTCGATTGAAAGCCCGGGTGACGTCCTGAATGAGAGCTTCAGCTCGAGCCATGTCGCCAAGGGACACCACCGCGGGGACCAAGGTACCGAGAGCGGCAGCACTCATGGCGGGCCGCAGGCTTCGGTCGGCCTGTTCGGCGACAGCGAGAAGTTTCGTAGCCTCATCCCGCTGACCCAGGCGGGATCGGGCAGCGGCGATGGCGGCAAGAGCACTGACCTTACGCAATGTGTCGCCCGCGATCATCGCCGTGGATTCAGCCTCCAGCAGCAGCGTAGGGGCATGCGCGGGATAAGCCTGAGCTACCTCGATCAGCGCCGCTGCCCTCTTCTCGGGCTTCTGCTGTCCTCGCGCAGCTTGAGTTGCATCACCGACCATCCGCGCCGCGTCCTGTGACTTGCCTGCCGTTGCCAACTGTCGCGCCAAAGTCGCGAGTGCGCCCGGGTACCCGTCGAGGCCGGCGGCTGCGCGTGCAGCTCGCTCTGCCTCGTCGAGCAGTGCAGCCGCTCGGCTACGGTCGCCTGACTGCAATTCGTGTGCAGCGAGAGCGGCGAGGGCCTTCGCTTTGGATGCCTCATTCGGGATGGCGCGTGCCAGGGAGCGCGCACGGATGAAGGAACCGAGGCTGGCCCAGACGGCCGGCAGGTCCGGCGGAAGGTTCGCATTCCGACTGTGCAGCTCGTCGCGGTGCATGGCGAGCCGAAGTAGCGATGATAGGTCCGGTCGTGATTGCTCCTGTCCTACGGCCTGTGCGCCCCAAATCTCGGAGAGCGCAGCCGCATCGCCACCCGTCATCTGGAGCATCCGCTCGTGCCGCTCAACGTCCAGAGCACAGGCCAAGAGGCGCTCCCAATCGCCGCTCGCACGTAGCATGGAGAAGTAGTCGCGCAGCAGATAGACCGGGGTGATGGCGGGCCAGCCTGCCTGGCGATACTCCTCGGCCCAGGCGTGCAAGCGATGGCGGGCCTGCTGGATCATGCTGCCCGCAAGTTCCGACTCCGCCATCACGCGCAGAGTTTCGTGAGCGAACAGCAGCACCCGGTGGGGCTGCTGATCCACGCTCCAGTGGTGGCTGCGGCTGGTGACTGAGCGGCCGAACACCCCCCTGAGGAGTTCGTTGAGCTGGTAGCGCGGGACGTTCGTGAGTTCTTCCAGATCTTGCACGGTGAGACCACCACCGCTGGCGGTGATCATGGCTAGGACTGCCGCCTGAGTCGGCTTGGACAGCAACTGACGGAGTTCCAGGGTTGCGCGGCGCCGTAGGTCACGCGCGTATGGCGATGGCTTAAGCGCCCGCACTGAGCAATGGCGCAGGGGGTGGTCGTCAGCAACGTCGTCCGGCAGTTGCGCGATCGGTCGACTGGCGACGATAACCTGCAGGCCGGCGGGCGGATGGAGAGGAAGCAGCGACGCCACGCTGGGGATGCCTGACGCTGCCGTCGCGCCAGTATCCTCGTCTAGGCCGTCGACGACCAACACTAGGGGACGCCCAAGCCGGACCGCTCTTTCAGCTGCGGAGGTAAGCAACCTCCGCAGAAGACCCCTACGAGCACTCGGCCGGCTGTCCTGGTACGGAGCGCGCCCGAGGAGCGAGCTGAGCTGGTCGATCAGCGCCTCTGTGAAGGCATCGCTATCAGATGAAGCCGTGTACCGTGCGGTCGCGAAGAACGAGAGTACGTCGAAATGTGGCCGCGGGCGCAGGGCAAGGGTCGCCATGAGGGCTGTCTTGCCGGACCAGGGCTCGGCCTGCCACCACATGTAGCTGGCGCCGTGGCCCCGGCAAAACTCCAGCAGTTCAGCGAGCTCCGCATCCCGATCGTGCAAGCTGTCTGGCACGAGGTCGCGGTACTCCTCGACACTCGCGGAGTTCCATGCCCCTGAGGCGTCCGCGTCTACCATGGAGCGGACAGGTCCGATCGTCGTCGCCGCGAACAGCCCCAGCCGCTCGACCTCGTCGCGAACCTCGGCAACCTCAAGACGACGGCGCCCGTCCTCTACCCATTCCCCAACAGCGGTTATGCCGGACCGTAGCGCCTCGCCGTCACTGCGCAGCCCATTGGCTCTCATCAATTGAACTGCAAGTTCTTCTTCAACAGCGAACGTGCGCCCTGCATGGAAATACAGAGAATTGAGCATCATCAGCAACTCATCGAGGTCACACCCAAGATGGCTGCACAGCTCCGTGAGTCGCTTCCCGGGCCCCGAACGTGGCGAGGCCGCACGAGCGGCAGGATTGAGCAACGATGTGCGCGAATCGACTAGGCGCAGTAGTGGGTCGTCGGCATCGAGCACTCGACTTGTCACCAACTCCATGACGAACCCGGCACGCGTTGCGCCCAGACTTCTCCAACTCCGGAGGAACTTCTCGAGCAAAGACGTACGGCTCTGCGGTGATGTGCCGGTCAGAAATTGGAAGTCGACCTTCGCGGCTGCCTTGGTTGCGCACTTCAGCTGCATGTATCGGTCCTGACCGGTCTTCGCCCGCAGAACCACGTCGTCCACGTGGGCGGAATCCCGGGCCTCCAACTCGATAGCGTAGAACTCGCTATCGGGATGAAGCAGCTCTACAGCTACCCTCCACGCTACAAGATCTTGATACTTGTCTCCGAGGCGGCGAGCGGCGCTCGGAGCTGGCACACCAGCCGCGGGTTTCCGCGCCACCACCACCCGTTCTCCTTTCCGCGCCAGCGGGCGCGAGTTGTGGCTAGTCGCTTCAACGCCCAGCGCATGGCTGCCGTTGCTGACTGCCTCTCACGGCTCTCGCCCACTATGCCACCGGCCGCATGTGCGGGCATCTATACACTCCGCAGCCCTATAGCGTCCCCCACTGCTCCATGACCCGGACTGCGCCGATTTGGCCCCGTGGCGCCTCTCTGATTCGGGGTGTCGTAAGGAGCCAAGCGGTCGAAGCGCGAGTGGCCTTGAGGATCACTTGGCATCGACAACCAGCGCGTACGGATTCGTCTTGTCCACCGTCACCCAGTGCATCAACTTGCCGCCGGCCGGCACTGTGGTAGTTGGGGTGACCAGGTGGAACCCGATCGTAACCTTCTCGTCTTCAATGGCTTGGCCCTCACCCCCGGAGAGGCTGCCCTTCTCGACGGTTGGGTAGAGGATGATTGCTCCGGTGGAGGAGCCCCTGAGCACGTCGGCCTCGGCGTCAGGGGTTGGTGTGTCTAAACCGGCGATCCTCATCGCCGCGTTCCGGTGTCGTTCTTCGCTGAACACTCGGAAGGAGGCGCTGGAAGAGGTGCGTTGGCGTTCGAAGATGCTGAAGGGTCCGTGTCCGGCGACGAGGCGTCGTGTGGTGGACCTCGTCTGCTGGGGCAGGAGCACGATCCACCGTGCGAGTTGGTCGTCGCTCAGGCGGCGCAGCCAGGCTAGTTCGGGTTGGAAGGTGTCATCGGCCAGCCACTTGAGGTTGCCGAGCACGGCCAGAAGCGCTGCGTGACTGACGATTGCCGCCCCCGCCTCGTAGGTGGTCTTGGCTCCCGGTACCACGAACCTGACGGACCGTTGGGCTGCGGCAGCGAGTAGCGGTTCCCACTGTTCGAGGTTGTGCTTAATCTTGGTTCCGACAGAGGGGAAGGCCACGGGTTCCATGGGCTGGCCCGGTGAGCTCTTCAGCACGAGCTTGGCGTTCCACATCTTGTTCCGGCCGGTGGGTCGCAGGTCCGGGCGGTGCTGGGCGATCAGGGGCGGGATCTGCCGGGGGGTCAGCTGGGGCCTGCCGTCGGCCGGGGCCGCGTACTGGCGTAGTTCGCGTCGGAGGAAGTCCTCGTCGCGGCAGGCGGCCTCGAACATGTCGTGCAGGTCTGGGGTGGTGTAGAGGCGGACCAGGTCTCGGTAGCCGGGTCGGAAGCCGAACCACCGGCCCATTTGCATGAGCGTGTCGACCTGTGTCGTGGCGCGCCGGTAGTAGGTCACGGTCAGCCCTTCCACGGTGAAGCCGCGGGCGAGCTTGTTTCCGCCGACCAGGATGCGCCAGATCTCGCGCTTGTCGAAGTCGAGGCTCTCCTGCTGCCTCTCAAGGTCGGTGTCGCTGTTCACGACGATGACCGGGCTGCCGTTACGGTCGGCAGGGCTGATGAGTCGGAGTGCCTCGCCGATGTCGTCGCGCAGGTCGTCGAAGTTGGCCGGTGTGAGCAGTGCGGGCGCCTGCGCGCGGGACACGGGCAGGACGTCGGTGAGGTACAGGTCCCGTAGCCGGGCCAAGCCGCTGGGCCGGTAGTAGCCGGCGGTGTTCCACAGGTGGACGATCAGCTCGGCTGTCTGCCGGTGGGAGTCCTTGCCCATGGCCTCGTGGACGAGCATGGTGTGGTGCCGGTAGGTGGTTCCGTGTCGTTGTCGGTACAGCTTGATGGCACCGGTGAGGACGAACATGTCCATCGCGCGGCGCAGTTCGCCGTCGTCGGGCTCGTCGCCGAGGTACCGCACGTGTGCCCGTTCCTTCGACGTGTCGAGAGGGCGCTGCTCCAGGGGGAGTTCGGCGTCGAAGTCGTGGAAGTCCTCTGCGCCCATGTAGCCCTCGGGGCGCGGCAGGGAGATGAGGAAGTCGCGGGGGAAGATGTCCTCGACGTCGGACGGGTCGATGAACACGTTGGCGTACGGGGTGGCGGTGTAGCCGACGTACTGCGCGCGGGGCATCATCCGTAGCAGTTGTCCGATGAGGCGGTTGATGGCGGTGCGCTTTTTGCTGTCCTCCTTCCACTTCTTCGGGCTGACGGTGTTAACCGACGCCTGGTCCGACTCGTCGTCGATGATGAGGACCGGCACCTCACCGAGGCGTTCGCTGATGCGGCCCAGGTCTGCCACCAGCGCATCGAGAACGGAGGCGTTCTTCTTGGCGACTACGAGCCGAGCATCGCTGGTGTGTAGGTTCGCCGGGTCGAAGAACTTCCGGTTGCGCTCTCGGCCCCTGAACTCCAGCGCGGAGAAACCCATCTTGAGCCGCCGGTAGTCGCCGGCGTGGTTGCTCAGGCGGTGGATGTCCGGGTATCCGGCGTCGGACGGCCGTCCGCCGTGGCGGACGAAGCGGTCGCGTTTCCAGTCGGGGTCGTCCTGGTACTCGTGGGCCTTCTGGTCGTGGGGGGAGATCTCCCGCTCGATGTTCTCCCGGCCGCACAGCTCGATGTCTAGGCGTCGCTGGGTCTGGGCACGGAGCATGTTGGTGGTGCCGGTGAGCACGATGACGAGTCGGTACCCGGCATCGATGGCCTTGGCCACGACGCCGGTGAAGTTGGCGGTCTTGCCGCTCTGGACGTATCCGACGACGAGACCCTTGGCCTGGTACGCGACCGACCGGGTTGGGTCTGACAGGCGGCGGACCACCTCCTCGGTGGCCCTGTCAAGGTCGGCGATGGCGTCAGGGTTGCGCCACTTGTCGAGCAGGTGGCGCTGGTAGTGCGCCCAGTAGAAGCTACGTTCCGTGCGGCGCTCGGGCGTGCGCCACTCCTCCCAGTCGTCCGCGATGACGATGGGACCGTCGGCGGCGGCGAAGGGGAACAGGTCGGCGAACAGAGCTGCTGTCTGCTCGTCAATGCCGAGGGCGGCGATCACCGCCTCGCGACGTGCGGCAGTGTTGTGGCTGGTGCCGCCGGTCCAGGGGGCGCCACCCTGTTCGTGGTCCCAAGCGGCGAGGGCATGGGCGAACTGCTGGCGCAGGGCGTCCTCGGGGCCGGCGTCTCGCAGGTGACCTAGAAGGGCGGATCCGTCGGCGATACCGGGAACGTCGCCCCCCAGCATGGCTGCCAGGGCATGCAACGGCTTCGGCCCGGGACGCTGCATGGCGTCGAGGGCGGCGCTGTAGGCGGTGGTGACGCTGTCGCTCATGGCAGTTCCCGCTGTCCCCTCGTGAGTGCGTCGGTGAGGATCTTCGGCGTGGGGTCGCCGCTTCGTCCGGTCAGGTCTAGGCGGTAGCGGACGTCGGTCACGTGCGTACCGTCGACGCCGGCGTCTGCCAGGAGGCGAGGTGTGAGCCGGGGGAACGACTTGGTCACCTGGAATGCTTCGGCAGCGGTTCGTAGACGCCATCGGCGTTGGCAGGTGGTCGAGTAGCGGTCCCGCCAACCGGAGCCTCGGAGCAGGTCGTCGAATGCGGCGCGGTGGGCCGTAAACGGCAGGTGGTCGCGGATACCCGTGATGAGGTCCGGTAGCGTGCGGCCGGCGCTGCCAGCGGCGGTGATCTGCAGGGACACCAGCCAGAGTTGCCGTTCGCCGGTCTCGACCAGCTGAGTCAGGGATGAG
Source organism: Verrucosispora sp. CNZ293 (assembly GCF_002754655.1). Classification (NCBI taxonomy): domain Bacteria; kingdom Bacillati; phylum Actinomycetota; class Actinomycetes; order Micromonosporales; family Micromonosporaceae; genus Micromonospora; species Verrucosispora sp. CNZ293. The sequence goes on along the minus strand of NZ_PEFR01000001.1, from coordinate 4,187,002 downwards.
ATCCAGTGGGCACGGCGTTCGGACACGGTGGTCTTGACCTCGACGTCGTGGTCGGGGAGCCCGAAGTCGTGCTCCTCGGCCTGTCCGCCGCGCCATGAGGCGAGCGCGGTGTCCGGCCCCGCGGTGTGTGCGAGGCCGGCAAACAGGAGTAGTTCGCCTACGAGCCCCGTCTCCCTCTCCTGTGAGAGGACGTCCTCGGTCTGTAGGAGGTGTCCGAGGCGGCGCAGGGTCTCGGTCAGCGCGGCGGTCAGTGTCTGCTGGTCCAGTTGGACCCGGTCAGCGACGGCGCACAGCAGCGGATAGGCGTCGACGAACAGACGAGGATCGGTGACGGCGATCTCGATCATCCGTTGCCCGTCGTGGTGCACGGCGCGGACGGTGAGGTGTTCCAGCCCGGCTGGTGCAACCTCGTGGGAGGTTGCGGGTCCACGGAGTCCGACGCGGTCGGCGTGAGGGTCGACGAAGAGCAGAAGACGTGGTGATCCGGGGATCGGGTGGTCGATCGGGACGCTGCTTCGCACATATTCGGCGAAGCTGTCAGCGCTCAGGTGTCGGTCGGCTGGCGCCGTCATGAGCGGGCCTCGAAGGTCGACCTCTCCGCCTTGGCCGCGGTGGTGAGGACTTCCTGCCAGAGGTCGATGTTGTCCTTGTCGCGGGCGCCGAAGTGGGCACCTTCGAAGACGTTACTGGCGAGCAGGAACAGCAGGGCCTTGAGAACTGGGGCGTCGTTGACGCCGCCGCGGCGTCCGCCGAGGAGTGCCTGCCGGTATGCCCGGTTGAGCCACAGCGTCCTGGTCCCGCGGTCGAACTCGACGAACGCGTCGCTGGTGAACCGCTTCCACTGGATGTTGAGGGGTTCCTCGGGCAGTAGGGGCAGCTCGTTGCGGATCTCGCGCGACACCTTGGGGTGGAAGCCCTTGCCCGGTGGTAGCACCGCCTTGCGGCGTGCGGTGGTCCGTCGGTTGGCGTTGACCCATGCCGCCTCTGCGGCTTGAAGGTAGTCGGTGATCGTGGTGCCATCGTCGGCGCGCGCTGTGGCGACGGCGTGGGCGAAGCGGGGCCCGGCCGACACGCGCGACTTCTCGGGGTTCATGACGAAAAGTCCGGCGGTGTCTCCGTCAATGTCGATGCAGACCCGAGCAAGTTGGAGCCGGGTGTCAGATGCATGGATGCCTTCCCAGCCGCCGGCGTGCAGGAGCCGTCCACGACGGTAGAAGTAGAGACCCTGTCGCGTCTCCGCCCCACCGGGCAGTCGGTACTCGGGCGAGCTGGAGCGGCGCGGCCAGATGTGGCAGCGCAGAAGCAGGTCAGTTTCTCCGGCCCGGACCTTGAGGTCCTTTGGCCAGCCGGGCAACGTGTCCTGGTACGCGAATGGATCGATGGGCGCCACCGGGTGGCGGACGCCGGCGCCGAACGCCACGTCCTCGACGTCGATGACGATCTGGATCTTGGAGTGGGCGAGGATGCGGTGAAAGGTCAGGCCCAGGTGTCCCTGCAGGTGGGAGATGGTGCGGCTGAGGAACTCGTCGACCTGGTCGGGATCGTCGGACGAGGGTAGGCCGTTCACCTGATCCCAACGGACGACGGTGCCCGACTCACTTGTGGGAAGCTGCCAGTTGCGGTCGAGTTCGGCAGCGGCGAATGCACCGGGGACGACTTCGCAGGTGAAGTCACGCCGGCCGGATGCGAGCTGCCAGCGTCGCCCTACGGCCGGCTGTCCGGCGGCGCGGGACAGAACGGTGAGGCTGGCAGCCTGGCTGAATGAGGCAGCCTTGAGACCGATCCCGAAGTGTCCGAGATCGTCGCCGGTATAGCTGCGTTGACCACCGACGGTCATCGCCGCATCGATACGGTCGGGTTCGATACCTCGGCCGTTGTCCACGACGTAGAGCCCGACAAGCCGGGTGTCGCGTTGGACGAAGCGCACAAGTATGTCGGTGGCCCCGGCGTCAACGGAGTTGTCCACCAGGTCGGCCAGCGCTGTCTCCAACGAGTGGTTGCGGCCCAGGGCGTCCATAGCCCGTGGGTCCGGTGGCAGCTGCACCGCTCCCTCGGTGGGGACCTCCTGAGACCAGACGGACACGAAATGCTCCTTTGGCATGGCCGGTGGTACCGGCGAGGCTGTCAGAAACCGTTGACCGGACGAAAACCGTTGCGTCGGGCGTGGCGCATGGCGTCCAGTGCACCGCGCAGGTGCTTGCCAGCGGGGTCCCAACCCTGATGCAGGGCTTGGGCGACCTCGGTCGCCGACTGCCGTTGCTCCGGCCTGAGGATCCCTGTGGCGGCACCCCAGGCGGCAAGGTCGCTCCAGTCGGCACCGGTGGTGCCTCGGACCAGTTGCAGGTCGTCGCCGTAGGTGTCGACGTCGGCGAGTTCCGTCTCCAGCTGTGGCGGGACGACCCAGTCCAGTTCGCGTACCGCTGTCCAGCACTCCGGGCGCTTGGTCCACTCGCCCACGTTGGTACGGCCCTCGGGCGGCGACGTGATGATCTTCTGTACGAGCGGGCACAGGTCGGTTACTGCGTCCTGCAGCGCGGGGGTGAGGTCCTGGTTGCGCCAGATGCGGTCGAGGTCAATCCTCTGGCTGGTCACATGGGCGAGTTTCGCGACGGTGTAGGTAACGATGTTGGCCTTGTACCCGCCGAAGTTCTGTCTGGCGACGAGCTTGTCGACCTTCCTGAAGAGGATCGCCTTGGCCACCAGGTGCCGGCAGTACTGCTTGTCCACCGCCGGCGGATGCTCGTCCAGCCGCTGTGAGAACAGGGTGAAGTTCTTCTCCGCCCCGAGGCTCACCAGGTGCGGCTCCATACCCCAGGAGTGCTCGAACTTGGCCAGGTCGGACTTGGTGAACTTCTGGGCTGACGGGTTGGCGGCCTTGAACACCTTCTGACGGGCCGGCGTCCCCTCGCGGGCGAGAGCGTTGGCGTACTGGCCGCGGGCCCGTTCGTAGAACCAGTGGGTGTCGTGCGGATGGGCAGGGCTGGGCGGCGCCCACAGGGTCCGCATGATCCGCTCGACGTCGACGTGGAATGCACTGTTCGCCTTGAGATCGGAGGCGGTGACCCGGTTCTGGGTGTTGGAGTACGCGGAGATCTGCGGGACGATGTCGTCGAGCCGGTCGGGTGAGACAACCGTCAGCTTCATCTGCACGTGCGCGGCACCGACGTCGACCTTGTTGCGGTGGGCGTGGTGAATAGTCGCAGTGGTCTGGCCTCCGTTGACAATCTGGAGGTTGTGGATGCGGCGGATCATCCGCTGACCGGACGTCGTCTCGTCGAACTCGACCTTCGAGGCGGTGGCTGCGATCCCGTTGTTGTAGGCGAGGAATCGCTCGGGGTTGTTTTTCAGGGTGTCCAGGATTCCTCGATTGACCGCGCCGCGTACCTGCAGAAAGGAGCGAACGTTCAGCTCCAGCAACCGAGCCCCGTGAGCGGAGTACAGCTCGGCCAGTCCGCTGGCGGGCACGATGGCCAACAGAACCGAGTAGTCCTCGTCGGTTCGCGGGGTCGCCAGGCAGGGCAGACCTTCCGGGAACTCCGCAACGATCGGCTCGGCTTTGCTTCCGGAGGTCGACCAGTTGGCCATACGTCGTAGGTCCCACAACTCGCGGCTCACGTGCCGCCCCTCGAACAGCATGGGCGCGATGCCGTCGCGGACCACGCTACGAGCGTTCGTTATTAGAACCAGACGCACCGACTCGACCCGACCGAATCTCTCGCTGACAGCGGCACACAGACCGGCCACGTCCGAGGAGCGGTCACGCCTGACCAGGGTGCCGGCGACACAGCGGGACAGGAAGTTCTCCAGGCGTCTGAACGCCGCCTCAACCTCGGCGCGACCGATTTTGTGGTCGTCGTCGGCGCGAGGGCTGTAATGGGTAAGAAACAGGTCCAACGAGCGGTCGTCGGAGGCGGCGCCGTACCCGCTGACCTCGACCCCGTGGTCCTTGAAGCGCACCGCCACGGCATCCTCGGTGTGTCCGTCGGCCGCCAGTTGGTCGAGCATCAGCTGGGTGAAGGCCTCTTGTAGGTCGCAACCCTCGATCTCGGCCTGGGCCCTGACGTCCTCGATGAGGCCGTGCGCGTAGGCACTGACGTCCAACTCAGCCATGCATACCCCTGTGCCGCAGGACACGGGCACGGCGAAACGGGCCGCACATCCCGAGCGGGCTCGTTAGGGGCATGCAGTTCTCCGGAGGATTGCTCGGCACGTGAGGTGACGGTACGCGCCGACTCGGTCGCTGATGGCACCAACTCTCCACGATAGGGACAGGACCGACAAGACCCTGCGGGCCGAGTCTGATCACCGCATCGGTCCTGTTCCGGCTCCACAGAGCCACCTCTGGCGCGACCGGAGTCCGAGAAACCCCGAGCAACCTCGACCCGTCGTGACGATGCGGGGCGGCCGACGCGCGGCGTCGGACCGCAGAGGTAACCTGCGCAGTGCGTTCTGACCGATCGGGAGGTGACACGGGTGACGGACGATGCCGCCGAACGGCGTCGCGCGGGCTACGGCGTCAAGCTCGTGCGTGGCCCGTTCGTCCGCCTTGCGCCGCACCCCGAGGCGTGCGAGGACGACGACGAGTTCCTCCGCTTCGCGGCAACGTGCCGTGAGCAGGGGGAGAGGCTGGCTGCGGACCTGTTCAGTGGAGCCGGTGGCCTGAGTCTTGGTCTCACCCACGCAGGCTTTCGTGTCGCCCTGTCGGCAGACCGCGACCCTGAGTCCGTCGAGACCCACCGACACCACTACCCGGGCCTCACCCTCGACTGCGACCTTGGAGAGTCCGCCAACGTCAGGCGGATCGCCACCCTGGTCAAGGAGGCGGGGATCGAGCTGCTCGCCGGCGGCCCACCCTGCCAACCTTTCTCCCGGGCGGGCCGTTCACTGATCCGTCACCAGGTCCGTCACGGCCTCCGCCCGGCGCACGACGAGCGCCGGGACCTCTGGCGCTCTTTCCTTGAGGTCATCCAGCTGGCCAAACCCACTGCCGTGATCATGGAGAACGTCCCTGACATGGCACTCGATCGGGAGATGTTCATCCTCCGCACCATGGTGCACGAGCTGGAGTCCATCGGTTACGCGGTCGAGGAACGGGTCGTCGACACCCTGCGCTACGGCGTACCCCAGTTCCGTCAGCGGTTGATCCTGGTCGCACTGCGAGACGGGATCGCCTTCGACTGGCCGCCGGAGGTGCCGGACCGGGTGTCGGTGTGGAACGCGATCAGCGACCTACCCGAGGTCGAGGGCGGCTGGAGGCCCAAGGGTGGCGCCGACGGCTGGTCAGACTACGCCGGCCCCGCATCTGCCTTCCAAAGGCAGATGCGTCACGGTGTTGCACCAGCGGACACGAGCAAGGTCTTCGACCACATCACCCGACCCGTACGCGAGGACGACCAGCGCGCCTTCGACATGATGGACGCCGGCACCCGATACTCGGACCTACCGGCGGACGTCAAGCGCTACCGCGACGACATCTTCGACGACAAGTACAAGCGCCTGAGCGAGGATACCTACTCCCGCACCATCACCGCGCACATCGCCAAGGACGGCTACTGGTACATCCATCCCCGACAGGACCGCACGCTGACCGTGCGCGAGGCCGCGCGGCTGCAGACCTTCCCCGACTGGTTCCGCTTCGCCGGTCCACCGTCGGCCGCGTTCCGCCAGATCGGCAACGCCGTCCCCCCGGCGCTCGGCACCCAGCTCGGGCGCGCAGTGATGGCGGCACTGGACGCACCGAGGCCAACTCCGTACCGCAGCCGCGACATAGCCCAAGCCCTCGCCGCCTGGTTCAACGACCTCGACGAGCCGGCCCTCCCGTGGCTGCGCGCCCGGACACGCTGGCAGGTCATCTCCGCGGAGATGCTCCTCGACCGGGCAGCACCCGAGCAGGTCCGAATCCTCTGGTCACTGCTCGAACGATGGGAGCAGCCGCAGGACACCGTCGACGCCGGCGACGAACTCGTCGAGATCGGGCGGTGGATCAACCGCGAACACCGCGCCGAGCGGCTGCTCGAGCTGGCGCGCACGCTTACGTCGCAACCGGACCTACTCGACGACGACAAGATCCACAGCCTCCGCGGGGTGGACGCCTCGGTAGTCGATCTCGCCGTCCTCGCGATCCCAACGCGCGACGAGGACAACGCGGAAGAGCCCGTGCTCATCACCAAGGGCACCCACCGCGTCGCCGCCCGATTCACCGGCGAGCACGTCGAACGTAGCCACAGGATGACCGCCGGGCGTCTGGCCGTTGCCCGAATGATCGGCGATGACACCGACGCACGGCGTGCACACCTCGGACTGATCGAGCTGGCCACCTCGATCTGCCGCCCCACGAAACCCGCCTGCGCCCGGTGCCCGCTGAACAAGGCATGCAGCGAGGCAGCAAGACGCGGCACCGAACGGCAGCGGGTGGTCAGCCTCTGAAGCCAAGCGCCGCAGCGACGTCGGGAGCCTCGGCCCGCAACGTCTCCCCGATGCGCTGCAGGGCAGCGTACTCGCCGGCACGCATCGCCGCGGCCCGCAGCGCCAGTCCGACGACCGGCATGGGCGGCGTCATCCCCGACGCCTCAGCCTGGGAGACCACGGCCAGCTGCTCAGAGTCGTTCGAGGCCGCTGAGGCGACGCGTGAGTTCTTGCGGTAGGCATCGTCCGCCCGCATACACAGCTCGTGCACGGGACGCTCGAGCAGCTGACGCAACTGCGGCGGCATCGCCACCCTGATCTTCGCGACGTTGATGTTGAACACCACGTCGAGGTCGGTGTCGAAGTCCAGCGACGCACGCGCGAGTTTGGTGTGCTCGTCGATGCCCCGCATCCCGTTCCAGCCACCCCATTGGACCAGTCGCTGGGCGCGGTACACGTACAGGCCCTGCTGACGGTTCCAGTTCAGCGGTCCCGACAGCCGCTCGAACTCCGCCTGCGAGGTGAACTGGTCACGAGACGGCAGGACGTACCGCTGCAGCGCCACCGTTCCGGTGGCCTCACCGACAGTCACCTCGAAACGAAGGGGAGGAAGCACCTCCCGCGCCGGCTCGTCCGGGGCGAACGGGTTCCACGGCCGGACCTTCTCACCGTTGACCGAGATCACGAGGCCACCACCGACCTCACCCTCGAGAAAACGGTGGAAAACCGTACCCAGGTGGTTGGCCGTCCTACCCGCCAGCGCCTCCAACCGGCGGCGCGCCCAACCACCCTCTGGCTTGCGTTCCGGCAGCACCCGGTCGAGCCCACGCCAGAGCACCACGGTTCCCCCCGTGTCCGCCACCGTCGCGCGAGCGCGGGAATGCTGCTCATCGTTCGCTGGCTCCGCGACGACCCAGTCGTCCACCTCGGCGATGAGATCGAGATCGATCATCCGCGAGACAGTGCGGGCCGTCGCAGCCCTCCTTCGGCTCACCACCGTGAGGGATCGGCACTGCGACAGTGAGGCGGTCTTCAGGCCCAGCCCGTACCGGCCGAGATCGCCCCGGCCGTAGTCCCGCCGGCTGCCGTAGCGCAGCGCCTCCAAAAGGCCGCTGCCACTCATGCCCTCGCCGTCGTCGGCGATCATCACCCACGACTCGGCCCCGTCGAACACGATGTCGATCTCGACGCGGCTCGCACCTGCGGCGACGCTGTTGTCGACCACGTCAGCCACGGCGGTCGGGAAGTCGTAGCCGATGTCGCGTAGCGAGTCGGTCAACCGTGCAGCAGACGGCGCCACGCTGTACATGTTCCGTGCGCTCACGACGCTTCCTCCGTTCCGACAACGACGACGGGGACCAGGATGTCATACTCCTGCGCACCCCATCCTGCGGGACGCACACCTGTGGGCCAGCGATCAGTCTTTTGCCTCAAGAACTGCCGACACACACGTCAGGTGGGCGGATCCGGATGAGGCGCCGAGGCTCACCCACTCCGACGACAGGAGCGTCTGGCTTTCCAGACGCCTAGGCATCGTTCCGCCCGACACGCCAGCGACATTAGAACATCGGTACGACCGAGCCGGCTCATTCACGACCGGTTGTCGCTCGACCGCAACGCTGCGCAACGTTCGAGGAACGGGCGACGCCGGAACCATCCGGGAGTCAGGGCTCTCGTCGGCGGCTGCCCAGCGGGCCGGGCGCGGGGATGATGTCCGCGATCAACGGGCCGCGTACCTCGGCGGCAACCCGGCGCGCCGCCTCCCCGACCTCTCGACGCACCTCACACTCCCACACTCTGACAACGCGCCAACCGGCCTCGGTCAGCTCGTTGTCGATCCGTTGATCGCGAGCCTGGTTCGTCGCGATCTTCGTTGCCCATCTGCCCGCGTTGGGTCCGCGGAATCGCGACGGTCCGTGCTGTGGACACCCGTGCCAGAAGCATCCGTTGACGAATACCGCGACGCGTGGACCGGGAAACACCAGGTCCGGTCGGCTGCGGTTGAACAGGGTTCGTCCGAGGCGGAATCGGAGACCGAGGGCGTGCACGGCACGGCGCAGCGCCATTTCGGGCAACGTGTTGCGTGTACGCCGTCCTCGCAGGTGAGACCCCTGGGCTGTGGCCACCCAGGTATGAGAGCCGTCGTGCGGCGTGGAGGTGCCATCGCTGGAGTTCGTCATCGCACACCTCGACGGGGTCACTCACCGGCGGCCAACTTTCGCTCTATCTGCCAGGCAGCCCTCGCGTTCTGAGTACTGAGAGCAGTCGATCGACCTGCGGCCTCCTCCGGGTCGGGCGCCGCGGTCCTCAGCGCTGACCAATGTACCTTCGGCAGGTGTCGACCTGGACTCTGGGATCTCGGCGCCCTCCCATCTGAGTGCGGGCGCTGTCGCCGGACAGCGTGGCTGACAGACTCTGACAGCTTCCGATCGAGGCGCAGTCCGCTCCGGTCGCTCGGTGCGCGCCCGTGCGGCGGGTGACGGTTACCGGCCCGACGAGCTGGCGGGTGGGGGCGGCGGCGTGGCGGCCTTCAGGCCGCCGCACGCGCCATGTGCTCCGCTCCCTCTCATTGGGCGGCCCGCTCTTCCGGGGTGGGCTGGTCGTGGGCGGGGTATTGGTCGTCGTGGTGGGTGTCGGTGTAGGGCAGGTCGATGAGGCGGTGGCGGCCGGTATTGCCGGGTCGTTGCCAGATCTGGTGGGCGGGGCTGGCGGCGAGTGCGGTGCGTAGTTCGGCGGTGGTGGTGGCGATGACCGTCTCCAAGCCGGTGCCGGCGAGGCGGTGGTGCAGGTTCGCCTCGCGTCGTGCGGAGGGTAGGTGCAGCAGCACCGGCCATGCCCAGGTGCTCATCGTGTACAGCCGCTCGTATTTGATGACTTTGTCGATGAGGACCTGCAGGTTCTCGCCGCTGGTGTCGTACTCGAGGAAGAACGGCACGGACCGTCCGTGTTCGGTCCATATCCCGGCGCCGTCTGGGCGGGGGAAGCCGGTCGTTCCGGCGATGATGATGTGCGGGTCGCTGCCTGCGCGGTAGAGGGTGCCGGGTTCGTGGTAGGAGGAGGCGGGCTGCCAGCGGGCCAGCTCGGTGTCGGGGTGGGTGCGGGCGTGGGCGGCGAGGTCGATGAAGACCTGGTTGCCGCCGAGCAGGTGCGGCAGGTCCGGCCGGCTGGTGAGGGATTGTTTGCGGCGGCGGGCTTGGTCCCGGCGGCCTCGTGGGAGTCCGCGTTGGGCGTGGACGTGGTCGTAGCCGAGTTGGTCCAGGACGTAGTGGTAGGGGTGGGAGCCTCCGTACGCCCGGTGGGGTCGGAACCGGTCGACCGCGCGCAGGGCGGTGAGGCGGCGTAGTCGGCGTTGGGTGAAGTCCAGGGATGGGAACAGGGCGGCGGCGATCTGGTCGGTGGTGAGCACGCCGTGGTCGTAGAGCCAGCCGAGGAGCCGGTCGTCGCGGGCGGTGATGCTGGCCTGTAGGCGTAGTAGCGGATCCGCGGTCGGTAGGTGTTTACCCATGGGCAGAAGCCCTTGGGGGGAGGCCCGAGACTGGAGGGTCTGTCTGGAGGGGTCCCGGACTGCTGACAGCGGGGCTGACCTGGGCTGTGAGCGGTCGTAAGGGGTCAGTTTGGGGGGCAGGATCAAGACGGACGGTAGAACGGAGATCGGCACTGACTGCTGAAGCGCCGGGCACAGCGGGTTCGGCGTGACGGTGCGGTGAGGATGGCTGTGGATCGGGCCGGTGACGCTGGTGAGGTTCGCGGTGTGGGGTGACCATCGTTGTTGCTCCAAGGGTGCAGGGGGAGGTTGGTGTGCCCCGCGGCCGCAGCGGGCGGAAGTGACCGGAGGTCCGCAGTCGCTGTACGCAAGCCTGGTTGGACATGCGAATCTCCCTGGTCTGGCGCGTGCGGCGTACTTCCGGTGACACGGGCAGTGTCAGTCGCCTGTCGATCGAGGTTGGTCACAGCGGCTGTGACCTGGGGTGTGAGAGCCGTAGGCGTTGCCGTTCGGGTTCGAACTGATCGGCAACCTCCGACAGTCCCCTGACAGCGACCGGGTGATCGCTCCCGTGGGCCGCCCCGGTCTGCTCCTCGACCGGCCCGTGGGCCGGTCGAGGAGCCGCGGTCGGTTGGTCAGGGGCGCGGCGGGTAGTGGTACGTGCCGTTGGCGACGGATTCGTCGTAGGGGCGTTCGGGGTCGTAGATGGGGTGTGGGGCTCGGGGCCGTACCTCCTTGAAGGTCACGGTGTCGGGCGGCCACTGATCGGGGGTGGGGGGAAGGTCGGTCAGGGCGAGGCAGTGTGTCTCGCCGATCGGCTGCCAGACCGGGTCGGCCGGGTGGCCGTGCTCGGGGTTGCTGGTGACGACGGTGAGGTGCCGCGTGTTGCGGCGCTCGAGGTAGCGGCGCAGGTCCTGCTCGCGCTGCGGGTCGGCGGCGTGGAACAGCAGGGTCGCCAGGCCGGTTTGTTCGGCCAGCCGCCGGTAGGCGTGGACGCGGTCGGCGAGGTCGGCGGGACGGATATGGCCCGGGTCGGGCTGGTACCAGAACGCGTGGCGGTCGCGGTCGTGGATGTACTCGCCGTGCCAGGCGGCATGTCGCGCCGCAGTGACGTATCGGCAGGTGCGCGGTGACCACCAGGTGCGCAGGTCACTCCCGGGTTCGGTGAGCGCGTGGGTGGCCAGGTCGACGAAGAAGTCGTTGGCCCGCAGCAGGCCGGGCAGGCCCACGTGTTCGCGGAGCCGGTCGCGGGCCCGGTAAACCTGCGCCGGTGTGACGTCGTGGTCTTCGCCGAGTGGGGTGAGTTGGGCGCCGATCGGGCCGAGGCACCACCACGTGTCGGCGATGGCCGCGGCGCCGGTGTTCCAGAGGCGGTCGATCCAGCCGCGTCGGGCGAGGATCGCCAGACGTCGGGTGGCCGACGCCGTTGTGGTGGCGAAGCCGAGTGCGGTGAGCTGCGCGGTGGTCAGGACGCGGTGCTCGGCGAGCATCTCGACGGCCCACCAGTCGGGCAGGCGCATGCGGCCGCTCTCGGCCAAGAGCAGCTCCGCGGGAATCGATCGGGTGGACGGGACAGTGAACTGGGGATGGTAGGTGGTCGACATGACCGTTTCCTCCAAGGTGGTGCCATCCCGGATAGGGGGTGGCAGGGGTGGATGAACGCCTGTGCGACCGCGTCGGTGCGGCATACCTCGGGCGGATCACGCACCGCGGTCGTGCGTCGCGGCGGGTGACAGTGCGGTGCCAGATCGCCGCTCCGTGCCCGGACGGCCGTCCGGGCACGACATCGGCTGGTCCGCGCGGCCGGATCGCCGGCCGGTATCTGCGGTACGGCGAGAACCCGAGCGCGGCTTCTGGCGCCGTCATTAAAGGAACCGCCTTTTGTGTGCTCTGGCGAACGCCTGCCCCACTCACAACCACTCACAGCCACTCACAACGAGGGGTTTCCCCAGTTGAGGTGATCCGTCCCAGGAGCCCTCACCGGGGGAAGTGACGGCGCCGCGAGAAGAGGGAGCCGACCTACGCGACTGCCGTCGACGTGGCGGCAGTGGTGGAGAGGCGGCGGCGGCTGGCGGCGCGCAGGCTGGCCCGGCGTTCGGCTCGCGCCGCCAACGCCTCGGCGGCCTGCGGGGACGCCGCGCCGGTCAGCAGGCCGCTGGCGAGAGCTTCGGCAAGGCGGGTGTCGATGCGCCCCAACCGCATGCCCAGGGCGTCGGTGCTGATGCCCATCCGGGCCGCGATCTGATCAATGGCCCGCCGTCCCAGCCGCACGTCGATGTAGGGCTGCTCGTCGTCGGCGTCGAGGATCCCCAGGCGCACCGCGCGGCGTACCAGCACGTCGGGATGCCCGTAGGGCACCTGCGGGGTCCGCGGTCCCGTGACGCGCTCCACGTCCTCGACCGTAACGAACTCGCTGGCCTGCTGGCGCAGCGCGTGTCCGGCGCGCCATCCGGCCCGGCACAATGACGCGTACGGCGCCCGGCGGGCCATGTCCACGTGGTCACGCAGCGCCGCCAGGAATCCCGCGAGGATCTCCGCGCCGATGTCGTCGGGGTCACCGCGGTAGCCGTCGGACAACCGTCTCGCGTAGCGGCGCAGCGCCGGCATCGCCATGCCGACCGCGGCGATGACCCACTGCGGCCCGTCCAGGCGGGCACGACGGATCAGCTCCCGCCACACCGCGTCGCGGGCCGTGTAGGCGCGCGGATTCGCCAGCAGCCAGTCCCGCAGCGCCGGCAGCGCCACGACACCCGTCGGCAGGCCGACATCCGGACCGAACGCGTCGAGGTCGAGGGACAGGGGCGCCGGGTCGCTGGTCAGCGCCGCGAACGCGACGTCGACGGCGTCCCGGGGCGCGTCGGGCCAGATTGTGTCGGACACCCTCATGATCAGTACTCCTCGGTCAGAGAGACCATCGGATATCGCCGCCGTGTTCTGGCGACGCTGGGATGCCGATTACGCCACGACCGACTCACAACCGCTCACAGCCCAGGTCAGGACCGCTCTTTGCCCCCAACGGACCGCCGTTGCGCCCCGCCCGAACTCGGGCGTCAGTCCGGCGCCAGACGGGCGACGCGGACGGGCCACGGTACGGCTGAGCAGGGCTGTGAGCCAACGAAGCGCAGCATGGGCGGCACCCGGACGGCTCAGCGACGAGGTGATGATCGTCGGGCTCGCGCCACCGCTCACGGTCACTCACAGCGGCTCACAGACACTCACAGCCGCTGACCCAGCACGTCTGGTCAGCGAATCTCGTCCGTCATCGGCGATCGGATCACTGTCGTTGGCACTGGATTATCTTGGCTGGCATCGGACTGACAGCGCCGTTGAACTTCGTGCCATCGAAGGTGCGCCGCAGCCATGTCTCGCTGCCGAGGTGGCAGCGCCGCTGGTCACCTCGCGCGAGGGGTTCTGAGCAGGGCTGTGAGCGTAGGGGCCGGTGCGAGAAGTGTCCGACAAGAGAGTTGCCAAGCCCTATACACCCTTCCTCTCACAATGGCTCACAGCCGCTCACGAAGACTCACAGCGACTCGCAGCGGGTGGCATCCGCTGCCGGCACGACCGGTAGGCCAGCGGACGACACCGGCGTGGCGCGAATCCCGACCATCTGCCGCGTCCCCGTCCCCGGGCGTCATGCCCGGCGTCTCACCCATGTCGGTCGCCGGAGTATGAGCACCAGTGGTGGGAACCTCCGTCCCGGCTGCCTCGCCCGGAAAGCGCGCGAACTGGGGTCAACGAGGGCGGTCGATTGACAGGTTGTCCGTTCGGCCGGCGGCGACCGCGTCCGCGAGGACAGGAACGTCGGCATGAGCGCCGTGTCACTTTGTCCGGACACGCGTTCACCGGCGGTCAGACGGAACTGAGAAATGGCGATCGGTGTCGTGCGCGCGGCCATGGCATCGAGGTGGGAACAGCGTGTCCTCCGTGTCCGGCCCGGTGTCCGCGACGTCGCGCGTGTCATCGATGTCCGTCGTTGACAAAGTGTCCGGTGGGATCGCTGAGCAGGCCCGGGACAACGCAGTCCCGCGTGTGTCGCCAGCATGAAACGGCATTGGCGTCGACGACGAGAGTCCGTCCTGTGATGGCGATGGCCAAACCGGCATGACATCACCGCGCCGCCTGGGCGGGTGTGTCAACCGCCCACAAGCTGTGTCGGCGCCCGTCGGCGGCGGGCATGTCCGCGGACAACTTGTCATCGACGTGCGTGAGTGCCCGACCGGTTGTCGCCGAGGCGGTGTGTGACATGTTGGCACCGCTGTTGAGCCGTCGGCGGACGCGAGGTCGGAGCGCCCGTGGACCGTCACACCACCCGCCGTGTCATCGACCTCTGTCACTGTCCCGGGGGTGGCGTCGAGGCGATGGCACATCCGCGCGCTGGCCCGGCGAGCGGCCGGACGGGCAGCTCTGTGAGCCGTCGTGAGTGGCGGTGAGTCAGGCAGGCGTTCGCCAGGGCACACAGACGCCGGTTTACAGATGTCAGCGCCCGACCGATAGGGCGTCGGAGCCGACATCGACATGGGTGAGCGCCGAGCTAAGCGCTGCTTGAGTCGTACCGGCCGGCCGTGCTGGATGTCGCCGGACCAGATCAGCATCCATCGGATCTGCTCCTGCGATCCGGCGGTGAGGTCTGAGCCCGTCTCCGGCATCCAGCGTCACCACCGTGCCCCGGGCCTGACCTGTACGCCCGTGCCTACCGTCAAGGAGATGACCATGAGATCGCCCAGACGCAATCGAACCGTGCCACCGCAGTCCGGGGAAGGGTCGGCTGCCGGTGAGCGGGAGCCGGCGTGGACGGCCGAGCTAATCCACGGCTTGGGCGTCAGCACGGACCTGGCTACCGCCGCGGCGGTGCTCGGCATGTCCCGCTCCGCCGCCTACAAGCTGATCCGCCGCGACGCGTTCCCCGTGCCGCACTTCCGCGTCGGCGCCCACTACCGGATACCGACGGCGCCGCTGCTCGCCGCCCTGCACCTGCAGGACCCGGGTACCACGCCGGAGCGTGCCGCCGGCGCCACGAGTGCCCCACCGTAGGCGCCTTCCGCGCTGGCGGGAGCTCATCCCGCCCCAGCCCTCACGCCGCGCCAACGCGCGCGGTTCTCTTCCAGTCCCCGACCTTGCGCCGGGACCGTCGTACGACGGTCCCGGCGACTTGATCGTGTCCGCGGATCACGCGTGGATGTCGATCAGCGCAAACCGATGCACCCCCACCTGATCGAGGAGCACCACCTGCCATGCCTGACGGAAGCATCTTCAAACGCTGCGGCTGCCGCCACCCCGACACCGGCAAGCCCTTTGGAAACGACTGTCCCAAGCTGCGCCGCCCCAACCGCGCCTGGAGTTCCGAGCACGGGCACTGGACCTACCAACTCGAACTCCCACCCACCGTCGACGGCGGGCGCCGGCAACTACGCCGCTCCGGCCTACCCACCCGCCGGGCCGCCGCCGACGAACTCGACCACGCGCGCGAACTGCTCGCCCTCGCCAAGGGCGACCGGCGCCGCCGCACCGAGATCGGCGACCTGCTCCAGAACGCCGCACGCACCAAGCGGCCCTTGCCCGAGGTCGACCGGATTCGTCAGCGGCTGCGCGGCGACGGCCCCCTCGCTGACGCGCCCACCGTCGCCGACTACCTAACCGGCTGGCTGACCCACCTCGCCGTGGACGACAACACCCTGCGCGGCTACGAGTCCATCGTGCGGGTGCACCTGATCCCGCACCTCGGCGAGGTCCCGCTGGACAAGCTGCGCACGAGCCACGTCCGTGCCATGTTCGCCGCGATTGAACGCCGCAACGACGACATTCGCGCCGCGAAGACCAGCCCCGACCCGGCGGTGCGCAGGTCGGCGGCCGGGGTGCGGCCCGCCGGCCCCACGACCCGGCAGCGCATCCGCGCCTGCCTGCGCAAGGCCATCAACGATGCCCTCGCCGACGAACTGATCGTCGGTTCCAACCCGGCCGCGCTGGTCAAGACCCCGGGTGACCGGCCGCTGCCGATCGTGTGGGAGGACGAACGCGTGCAGCGCTGGAAGGACACCGGACAGGTGCCCGGACCGGTGATGGTATGGACCGACGCCCAGGTCGTGGACTTCCTCGACCACGCCGCCCGGCACGCCCCGGACCTGCATCCCCTGTGGCACTACATGGCCTACCGCGGGCCCCGTCGCGGTGAGGCCTGCGGACTGCGCGACAGCGAGGTCCGCCTGCACCGACGGGAAACCACCATCAACAACCAGATCGCCACCCACGGCTACACACCCGTGCAGAAACCCCCGAAGAGCAGGTCCGGAAACCGCGACGTCGCCCTCGACGCCGACACCGTCAAGGTCCTCACCGCCTACAAGGCCCGCCGCGCCCAGTGGCAACTCGCCGCCGGCCCGGCGTGGCCCGACACCGGCCTGTTCTTCGTCCGCCTCGACGGGCAGCCCTGGCACCCCAACGCCGTCACCCAACGCTTCCGCCGGCTCGTCCGCAAAGCCGGCCTACCGCCGATCCGGCTACACGACCTGCGCCACAGCGCCGCCACCATCGCCCTCGACGCCGGCGTCGACATCAAGGTCCTCTCCGACCAACTCGGCCACTCCACCACGACCCTGACCCGCGACACCTACCAGAGCGTCACCAAACAACTGCACCAGGATGCCGCCGACGCCGTCGCGAAGAAGATCAACCAGAGGAGCCGCGGTTCCCGCAAGGCGGGGTGAGACCTACCCTCACCGAAACGGTAGCGGCTGAGCGTGTACGGGCCCGCAGGGCCGGAATACCGGTCACGCGAGCGAATACGCTCGCGCTGTGGGCGGTGACGACCAGCGGCTGAGCCGGCGGGGCAGCTTCGACGAGGATCCGGACAACTACCAGGCGGCGCGGCCCGGTTATCCGCGCCGGGTGTACGAGGTGCTTGCCGACTGCGGGCTGCGGCCCGGTGCCCACGTCCTGGAGATCGGACCCGGAACCGGGCAGGTGACCCGTCCCCTCGCGGCCGCCGGTGCGTCGGTGCTGGCGGTGGAACTCGGTGGCCGCCTGGCGGCCCGGCTGCGAACGAACCTGGCCGGCCGCGACGTGACCGTGATCGAAGGCGACTTTGCCACCGTGGCGCTGCCCGCTCACCGTTCGACCTGGCGGTCTGCGCCACCGCCTCCCACTGGCTGGACCCGGCTGCGGCGGTGCGGCGGCTGGCCCGCCTGGTCCGGCCGGACGGAGGACTGGCGGTGTGGTGGACCGTCTTCGGTGACCTCGAGCGCAGCCCGCCCTGGCGCACGGACCTGGACGCGCTCTACCGACGGTGGCTAGCGGCGCAGGGGCGCGGCCCGGCGGGCGTGCCAGCGCCCCTGCGAGTCGCCGAACGAACGGCGGAACTGCGGGCAGGTGACTGGTTCGGTCCCGTCCGCGTCGAGATGATCCGCTGGGAGCACCAGCTGACGCCGCACCGTGTGCGCGGGCTGTGGGGGACCTTCCCGAACGTGCGTGAGAGGAGTGCTGACCGGCGAGAGGCGTTCCTCGACGGCGTCGCCGAGGTGGTCGCCGGCCAGCCCGGCGGGACGGTGGCCGACCACTACGTCACCGCGCTGTACACGGCGCCGCGCCGAAACGGCTCTGCCCTTCGGACCGGTCGCACAGATCGGGCAGCGGACGCCTGAAGAGTGCCAGCGGAGTCACCTTCGACAGGGCTCGGGCCAGCCGGGACTGCTGGAGCAGGGCGCCCACCGCCGAGCCCCTTAGTTGGCCTGGGGCAATGTCTGCTAGCTGGTCCGGATCGTTCTGGCCTGGCTGCGTACCGACCATCTGTCATCCCGCGTCCGGGTGGTGGTGTCGCCGCTCGGCGCAGTGCTGCCACATCCGGGCGAGGTGCCCGACCATCCGGTCGCTGGCGGGGTGTCCAGGATGTGCGTGTCGGTGGGCGGAGATGGTGTCGGTGAGTAGCCTCCGCGCGCGGGCGCAGTGGCCGAGCTGGTGGAGAACGACGGCGAGTGACGCCTGCGCGGCGAGGGTGCGGTGCGCCTCGGGCCCGGCAGTGGTGGCGAGTTGCTCGGCGAGGTGGCGGTAGAGGTGATAGGCGCGCTGGTGATGCCCGGCCAGGCGGTGCGCGGTGGCGAGAGTGTGCAGGGCCGTCAGGGTGGTGCCGGCGGCGGGGCCGTGCAGGTAGGTGCCTGCGTGGTGGGCGTAGGTGGCCCAGCGGATCGCCGCACTGGGGTGGCCGAGACGGATGAGCACCTCGCCGAGGATGCCGGCGGCGTCGGCGTGAAGGGGGTCGGCCGGCGCGGTGGTCGGGTCGACGGCGGCCAGCGCGGCGTGCAGGAGTTCCCGGGCGTGAGCGGGATTGCTGGCGGCAAGGCTGCGGGCGAGTTCGACGTATTCGGTGACTGGAACGAGACTGGTGACGACGGGTCGCCAGGTGATGCGCAGATCGGTGCAGGTGCGCCCGGCAGTCACGCGGCTGATGACCCGTCCGGCGCAGGCCGCGCCCATCAGTGGGCTGTGGGGGTGAGCCAGAGTCGTGGGCACGATGCGGGGTGCGTGACGCAGCACGGCGCGGCCGATGGCATCCACCACGAGCACAGCGGGTAGGCCGGGGCGGCAACACCCGGGTGGGCAGTCGTAGACGAGGTCCTCGCCGCAGTCCATGACCGCGGTCATGGGCTGGGCGCAGAGGCGACACCACAGCAGCCCCGGCGGCAGCACCACCTCCCACGGGTCGGCGTCGTCGGCCCGCTGGAGAGCAGACCCTTCCCGTGCGGCAGTTGACGCTTCGGTCGCCTGACGTGCGTCGGTGACCCATTTCTGCACGAGCCGGCGCTGCAGGTTCAGCTCTTGGGCCACAGCGGTGACGGCACGGTGGTCGCCCGCCGCGCGCTGCTGATGTACGCGGGAAACCGCGGCGTCGATGAGATCCTGCGGGTACTTGCGGGGGTGTGGCATGTCGGATCGGTCCTGGGCGTGAGTTCTGGGATCAGCGGGCGCGAGGGCGTCGCGGCGGGCACGACGCTCGTCGGATTCGTCCTGGACCGGCACGGTCTCGTCCAAGACCTCGTGTGACGTGGCGCAGGATCGGCCACGGTTCGGTTCGTGAGGCCATCGCGCGGATCAAACGCCCAGACCGCTGGCCTGCGAGCCACCGGCCGCGCTGACGGTGTCCAGTGGATCGGGGCCCGACGTGGGGGTGCAGCGCATCGGGGTGATGACCGGGCCTGCGGGCAGCCGGACGGCTTCCTGCGGGGTGTATCCGTAGCGGGTGTAGACGTTCTGGCACTCGCCGATGGTGTCGGTCCACGAGGGCAGGTCGACGCGGTCGAGTCTGTGGCGATGGTGGGCGAGTATCGCCGCGCCGACACCTCGCCGCTGGGCGGCAGGCGCGACGGCGAGGAACGCCAGGTGGTAGTGCGGTTCAGCGGGCCGGCGCGCGCTGAGCAGCCCGTCGAGGATCTCGAAGCGCTCAGCATGGTCGCCGGCTGCGTCGGTGAGGCGGCTGCGGTAGTTGGCCGGTGGCGGGATGCTGCGGTAGCGGTGGAAACCGACTGCGGCGGCGTTCAGGTCGTCGGTGACGTAGGTGTCGCCGTAGAACATGGCGTGTTCCACCCAGATTGCCGTCACCTCGGTGAGGATGCGGCGCCGGTGGGTCGCCTCGGGCACCAGCCAGGCGGCCAGCGGGTCGGGGTGCAGGGCGTCGGCGATGAGCGCGGCGACCATGTCTCTGTCGGCCCAGCGGCCGGCGCGGATACGAGCAGTGGCGTCCATGAGGATCCCTTCAACAGTCCGGAAGCGGTTGGGAGTTGCCGCTTGATTGGCGGCGCGGTGTCAGGGCGTGTTGTTGGTGCTCGTGCGGGTGTGGATGCTGAACAGCAGGTAGTCCTCGACGTCGCCGGTGCGGGTGTGGCCGCGCCTTGATGGCGTGAAGTGGGCGCGTTCGTAGGCGAGGACCTCGCCGGTGCTGGGGTGCAGGACGAGCAGGACGCGGGTTGCCCCGCCGTCGCCGGTGGCGCTGACGCCGGCACCCGGGCGCCCGGCGCGGTCTCGCACGGCGGGGTGGTAGTTGAGCCCGTTGGTGTGGCTCAGCAGGGTGAGGATCGCGGTGCGGGCGTCGCGGTCGGGTGTGCGCCAGGTCGTCAGGCTGGCGATGGCGTGCAGGACCGCCGACGGGCCAAGGTACGGCGGCGAGATGCCGGCAATCTGCCTGCTGAGTCCGGCGGGGGCGAGGGCGATCGGGCCGATGGCTCCGTCGAGCGTGCCCGGCGGGTAGATCTCGTCGGTGGTGGGCTGTGGGCCGGGCGGGTGGCGCATGCTTGCCCGTCCGGATCCGTTGTCGGCGCGCCAGTGCCGCTGTTCGAAGACCACGACGGTGCTGGTCGCGCGTCCTGCGTCGATGCGGGTGTCGGCGGCCCATTGCCGTATCTGCACGAGCGAGAACCGGCCCGGGACGTCACAGGTGGCCTCGGCGGCGACCTTGGGAAGCGCGTCGGCGGCTGGCCGCGGTGCGGGTAGGGCGGTGGGTGGCGCCGCGGCGGTCCGCGCGGCGAGGGCGCGCAGCTCGGCGGCGGTCAGTGGCGCGGGGATCTCACACGGTGCGGTGCTCGTTCGGGCGGGAGGCGTGACCCACCAGCCGCTGTTGTACGGCGCGGGAGGTCGCGTGGCGGACCAGGCGGGGGCGAGGGCGGCTACGACGAGCAGGGATAGCACGGACAAAGCGGCGGTGATCCTGGCGGCGGGCCGTCGATGCCAGCGGGCCGGCAGATCCGTGGGCATCGCGGGTGGGTGAGGTGGGTGGATCACGGTCAATGGCTCCGGGAGGCTGTGGTGGGGTCAGCGGTAGGCGGCGGTGGCGAGGTCACCGATGGCCGCGTCGACGGCGGCGGTGATGTCGCGTACGGGTCGGTGGTGCTGTTCGGCGATCGCCCGCAGCTGGCCGGTGACGGTGGTGGTGTCGTCGAGGTAGAGGTGGGTGGTCAGGCCGAGGGCGGTGACGAGGCCGGCGAGGGCGGCGGTGTGGTTGTCCGGCGGTTCGCGTCCGGCGGCGAGGTAGCGCAGCCGGGCCCGAGCTACGACCGCCCATTTGGTGTCGGTGGCGAGGTAGACGTCGATGCGGGCGAGGCCGCCGAGGCGGCGTCGGCTGGTGCGGTGCAGGATCCCGCCGGCGTGCAGGCCGGCGCGGGTGCGTTCGTACAGGTCCTCGGCGAACCACGTCAGCCATCCCCGCAGCGTCGGGGCGGGATTGGCGTAGCGGACGGAGGCGATGGCGGTGTCGGCGATCAGGTCACCGACGGGCCGGTCGCGGTGCAGCCGGATCCGCTGTTCGCCGACGGGGCGAGCGCCCTCGGAGTCGTCGAGGGCGATCCGTCCGGCCAGGAACAGGTCAATCAGGACCGCACCGGCCATGCCGAGGGCGAGGGCCTGGCGGTGGATGTGGGGTTGGCCGGTGTCGTCGTTGTGGCCGAGCAGGAACAGCTCGTCCCGCAATGGCAGCTGAGGAATTGACGCGGTCATCGCGGTGGCTCCTACCGCAGCCCGGCCACATGCTGCCGTGACCGGGCGTGCACCCCGCCGTACACGGCGGTCGGGGCAGGAAGTAGCGCCTTGTCGACGGCGGCGAGGACCGTGTAGTTGGGGTCGCACACGTTGCCGATCGGCGCCCTGCCGGCCTGCGACACCAACTGGTAGGCGTCGAGCTCTTCCAAACCGGTGAGCGTGCTGGTCCAGCCGACCAGGTCGCAGTGGGCGATCCGGTAGGCATCCTCCAAGGGCCGGGCGCAGCCGACCGACATGATCGACGTGTCGGTCTCCAGCCGGGGCCACACCGTCGGGGTGCCCTTGATGACCTCGATGGTCAGGGTGGTGGTTGTGGCGATCTCCACCCCGACGCCGCAGGCCTCGCCTTCGCCTTGGCGGGCGTGTCCGTCGCCGAGGGCGAGCATCGCCCCGTGCACGGTCACCCCCAGGTAGAGAGTCGTTCCGGCGCGCAGCTCAGCGGTGTCCAGGTTCCCACCGTGCGTGTCGGGGACGATCGTGGAGCGGGCCTCGAACCCGCCGGGAGCGACCCCGATCGTGCCGATCATCGGGTCCAGCGGCAGGTCGACGGTGTGGTCGGTTTCCGTGGCGTGGAAGCGGACCGTGCCGGCCTGCCGGTCGATGTCGTACACCCACACCCGCTCCTCAAGTGGCGGCTGCAGGGTGGCGGTGTGCGAGGTGGAGGTCAGCGCCCCGAAGTGCGGGAATGTCGAGGACACGCCCCAGTCGCGGGCGGGGATGATCGAGGCGATGTGGATGGCGAGGGTGTCGCCGGGTTCGGCGTCCTCGACGAAGAACGGTCCGGAAACCGGGTTCAGGTACGGCATCCGGCACACCTGCGACGGCAGGTCCGCCGGACCGCGCACGAGGCCGCCGAAGCAGTCCTCGGTGTGCACCTGCAGGATGTCGCCGGAGCGGACGTGGGCCACCGGCATCCGGCCGCCGAAGGTGTAGGCGAGCTCGTCGCGGGCGGGACGGTAGGTGATCGTGTCCATGGCGGTCACACCCGTTCCACGTGGCGGGCCTGCGGCTGCGCGGGCGCCAGACCCGACAGGGCGGGCCGGCGGCCGGTCAGGTACAGGCCGGCGAGTACGGCCATGCCGATGGCGAGCCAGGCCAGGCCGAGGCGTTGCGCGGCGATGTTGGCGTTGACCACCACGTAGGCGAGGATCGCGAACCCGATCCCGGGCATGACCAGGTGCGCCCACCAGTTGCTACTACGCTGGCGGATCAAATGGTGCACGACCACGGAGACGTGCAGCACCAGGAAGGCGACCATCGCCCCGAAGTTGATCAGCGACGACAGCAGCGTGATCCCGTCGGCGCGGGTGGCCATGTACAGGCCGAGGACCAGGGACACGGCGCCGGTGAGCAGGGTCGCGTTGATCGGCACGTTCCGGCGGATCGACACCTTCGCTAAGAACGCGGGCAGTTGCCGGTCCCGGGCCATCGCGTACAGCAGGCGTGAGGTGGCGACCTGCGCGACCATCGAGTTCGGCAGGCCCCACGCGATCGCGGTCGCTACCGCGCACAGGGTCGCCAGCCAGCCTCCCCCGGCCACGGCGGCGGCGTCGTAGAAGGCGGTGCCGTTCACATCGCCCTCCGCGAGGAGCGTGCCGGGGTCCGGGGCGAGCATCGCGGCCAGCCAGGTCTGGGCGATGAACAGCACCCCCGCCAGGACCAGGACGGCGGCCATAGCGCGGCCGATCTGCCGGGAACCGCCCTTGGTCTCCTCGGCCAACATGGAGATGCCGTCGAAGCCGAGGAAGGACAGCACCGCGATCGACACCGCCCCGGCCACGAGGGACCAGGTGAACGTGTCGGAGTTGTAGAACGCCTCCCAACTGAACCGGCCCCTGCCCGAGGCGAGAGCCCAACCGGCGACGGCCAGGAAGACCGCCAGGACGATCAACTCGCCGACGAGCATCACCCGGGTCACCATCGCGGTCATCCGGATCCCGACCGAGTTGACGACCGTGTTGACCGCGACGAACCCGAGCAGCCACAACCAGACCGGCACCGCGGGCACGGTGGCGTGCATCGCCACCGACGCCACCAGGTACAGCAGTCCCGGTACGAGCACGTAGTCCAGCAGGATCACCCAGCCGGCCAGGAACCCGACCGGCGCGCTGATGCCCCGGCCGGCGTAGTTGTAGACGCTGCCCGACATCGGAAACGCCTTCACCATCTGCGCGTACGAGAACGCGGTGAACACCAACGCCACCACACCCACGGCGTACGCAAGGGCCACCATCCCGCCCGAGCCGGCGTACACGCTGCCGAAGATCGCCATCGGCGCGATCGGCACCATGTACACCAAGCCGTAGGCGACCAGGTCACGGAATCGCAGCTGACGTGCGAGTTCCTGTCGATAGCCGTAACGGCTCAAGTCGTTCTGCTCATACATTCGGGAACCGCCTCCTGAATCGAACCGCAAGGAAAGCGCATTCGGAGCCACGTCTCTTGGGACTGACGCGCCCGTGGGTCATGCGCTTTCGGTGATCCGGTCTCACACGCGCCAGTACCGGACCGAATGAACGATTACGTGATCACGGAGGGCAAGACAGCCCATGGTGAGGGGCCACCGTGACACCCCAGCGTGAGGTGTCCCAGGCGCGCCCTCGGCACGAAAGATATCGGTATCCGTCGAAGTGGTTTCGGCGACGACCGTGGGGAGGTGGACCGTGCGCGTGTCAGCGATGACGCCGGATCCGGTGCCGTGGGAGTGGGAGTTCGACTGGCACCTGACGAACCGCTGCAACTTCTTCTGCGAGTACTGCCACCCGCAGATCCGCTATGTCTTGAACAAGAAGCACCTGGACGAACCTGATCCCAAGCTGGTGGTTCAGCGCTTTGATGAGCTCAACCGCACCTGCCTCGTGCACATGTCGGGCGGGGAGCCCTTCCTGTTCCCCGGGTTCGTGGACCTCTGCGCCGGGCTGACCCGCCGTAACTGGATCAGCATCAACACCAACCTGGCGTCGCCCGAGCTGGTCGCCCGATTCGCTAGCGAGGTGGACCCCTTGCGTGTGGCGAAGATTGTCGCGGCCCTACACGTATCAGAGCGTGAACGTCTCGGTTTGCCGATGGCGGAGTATGCCGAGTCGTTCCGGATCCTGCGCGGGGCCGGATTCGATGTGGTGGCCCTGTACGTGCTCTTCCCGCCGCTACTACCCCGTCTACGTGAGGACCTGACCACACTGGCGGCCCTCGGAGTAGATCCGCTGCGAGCCAAGGTGTTCAAGGGCGTCCACGAAGGTCGCCGGTACCCGGAGTCGTACACCGACGCGGAGCGTGCGCTGATCCTGGAGAACTCCGGAGAGTACGCCTTCAACCGGCCGTACCTCGACGGGGTGCTTGCCTTCCGCGGCCAGCCCTGCACTGCAGGTATGACGTCGTTCAAGGTGACCGTGACCGGTGAGGTGCGGCGGTGCGCTTCGGTGCCG
The DNA here is from genome assembly GCF_002754655.1 of Verrucosispora sp. CNZ293. Taxonomy (NCBI): domain Bacteria; kingdom Bacillati; phylum Actinomycetota; class Actinomycetes; order Micromonosporales; family Micromonosporaceae; genus Micromonospora; species Verrucosispora sp. CNZ293. The sequence goes on along the minus strand of NZ_PEFR01000001.1, from coordinate 4,162,174 downwards.
ACCAGCTACGGAAACCTCTACGACGGCACCTTTCAACCCGCTGCCGAGCCGCAGCCGTGCCCGGCGAAACGTGTCCTCGTCCTGTCGCAATGCATGGCGTACCTCGTCGAGCCGCCGCAGCCGGTATCCGCAACCGCTACCGCGCCACGTCCGTGAGAAAGGGAGAAGGCGCCATGCAGGTCATCACCAGCCTCGGAGCGGTGCACCCCGATCAGGCTCCGTTCGACGTCGCGGAGCGCAAGGGCATCGGGCACCCCGACAGCCTTGCGGACCTCGTCGCCGACAGCTTCTCTCGCCGATACTCCGCAGCCTGTCAGGAGCGGTTCGGTGCGGTGCCGAACCACTGGGTGGACAAGGTGACGCTGGTAGGCGCGGCCGCGGACGTTCGCTTCGGTGGCTACGACATCCGCAAGCCCGTCGACTGCTACCTGTTCGGCAAGGTCACGGAGCGAATTGACGACAACGAGATACCTGTTGCCGAGCTGTTCGACGACACGGTCCGTGCTGTCCTCACCGACGCGCTGGACGACCCGGCAGTCCTCGGGCACCTGCGCATGCACGTCAACAACACCGCCGGCACCGGAGTGGACCACGACACGGAGTTCTACCGGCCTCGCACGGCTGCCGCGATCAGGCAGGTCCTCGCGAGCGAGTCGGTTGCCAACGACACCGTCCTGTGCGCCGGGACGAGCCTTCGTGGCCTCGCGGCGCAGACCGCAGTACGGCTGGAGACGATTCTGACGAGCGCCGCCTTCCGTGCCCGCTACAACACCGGCACTGATGTCAAGGTCATGGTGGTCCGCGACCGTGACCAGCTCGACGTGACCGCCGCTGTGCCGTTCCATCCCACGAGCACCAACGGCTGGTCGACGTACCGGACGGGGCTGGACGCGATCCGCGACGAGATCGAGGGCGAACTCAAACGGATGCTCGACGAGACGCCGACCGCATCTGCGGCACGGTTGTCGCTGAACACCAAGGACGTACCCGGCCGCGGCTATCTCGCACCCTTCGGTACCTCACTCGGCAAGGGCGACTGCGGCGCGGTCGGGCGGGGGAACCGGTACAACGGGGCGATCGAGCCGCTGCGTCCGGCAAGCGGCGAGGCACCGGCGGGCAAGAACCCGCTCCACCACGTCGGCAAGATCTACACGGCCGTGGCCGAGGACTTGGCGCGAAGCATCATGACGGAAATCGGTACCTACGCCGAGGTTGTCATCGCGGCGCGCAACGGCGACCAGCTCGACGACCCGGCGTACGTCCTCGTCCGATCCGAGGCGCCGATCGGAACCGCCGGCGAGTCACTCGTCGGGGCAGCGGTCCAGACCGCATCTGAATACGTCGAGCGGTTCCTGGCAATTGACCCCGTTAGTCGCTTCCGCGAGGAGCAGCCCTGATGGCGGCACTGTTGGACGAGGCTCATCTCTGCCACCTGCGCGAGCTGCGCGCCCGACCGGCCACGATCGATGACGAGGGCCTCCGCCTCGGGGACACGTACGTGATGTTCTTCGCTGAGTCCGGTTTGATGGCTGAGCACGCCGCCGCGTTAATTGGGGGTCGATGCGGAGCTGACGTCCTGGAGGTAGGCCTCGGCCTCGGCGTGTTCGCGCAACAGCTTGCGCCGTTCGCACCCGCAAGCTATACCGCTGTCGAGCCACACCCGGCGGTCGTCAATCTGGTCGCGCCAAGGGTCCGCACGGACCTGCCCTGTCCCGTGACGATTGTCGTCGAACCCTGGCAGGCGCTCGACCTTGAGCCAGAGAGCTTCGACGCGATCATGTATGACACCTGGCCGCCCGACGGACACGCCGACGCCGACTTCACCAGCTTCGTGGAACAGGTAGCGATACCGGCTCTGCGGCCAGCGGGTCGACTCAGCTTCTTCCACAGCGGGACTCGAATGTCCGAAGCACGCACACGTGTACTGGACCAGCACTTCCCGGGCTGGAGCGCAACGAGCATGACCATTCCTTCGAATCAACTGCCTACCGGCTGGACAAAGCCAACGGGTGACTTCCTTGTACCTTGCGCCCAGAAGGGAGTCCGCTGATGCGAGCGCTCGGCAACTCCGCCCAGTCCCGCTTCCAACAGGACGGCTACCTCACCATCGAGGGATTCCTCGAGCGCGAGACGCTGTCTCATCTTCGGGCCGCCGCTGATCTAGCGTTCCAGCAGGTCGTCGGCCACACCCTGTCCCTGCGGAGCGCACACCCCCGCCTTACATGGTGGCGCCTACCGGACGGCCAGCCATACATTTTCAAGATCAAGCCCGTGGTCGATCTCGCGCCGGCCTTCGACCAGGCAGCGGCGAGCGACGAGATCCAGATGCTTGCCTCGGCGATGCTCGCAGCCGACGTGATGCTGATGGAGAACAAGGTCACCTACAAGGCAGCACTTGCCGACGACGCCGGCTGGGCCGACTTGCCGGTTCTGGGCGAGGACGTCCGCAAACACTCCGACGCCGCGTACTTCGCTGCGCGAGGCTTCGGGCGGGTGATCACGGTGGCGCTGTGTCTCGATGACTGCCCAGCAGCGGCAGGTGCGCTAGAGGTCTGGCCTGGCAGCCACCGACGTCTGGTGCGACACGAGCGAACGGCAAACCAGGGGCCGGTCGTCCCGGACGAAGGCGCGCCCGACGATCAGGCGGTCACGCTGGAGGCACCGGCGGGAACGCTGCTGGCCTGGGACGCCGCGCTCGTACACGCCAGCGGACCGAACAGCACCGGCAAGCCACGGCGGCTGCTGGTCCTTGGTTATGCGGCCAGCGGCTCATGACCGCCAAACCGGGTCCGCCGGATCGAGCGGCCTCTGGCGAGCGGCAGCCAGCGGACGAGATGACCAGTCAGCCGTACACGCAACCGCACCCGTACTTCGGCCAGTGGGGCGAGGACCGCTGGCTCGTTGACCACCTTCCCGTTCCGGCGCAGGGAGTCTTCGTCGACGTCGGGGCAGGTGACGGAGTACGCGGCAGCAACAGCCTCTACTTCGAGAGACTGGGATGGACAGGGCTGTGCGTCGACCCTGATCCACGAAACCGGGCACCCCTCGCCAAGCGCAGCTGCGTGGTCCGCCACTGCGCCGTCTCGGACACCGCCGGCGAGCAGACTTTCAGCCAGTACGACGCCAAGCCCTCCTGGTCCGGCCTCGGTGACCGGGGCCACGGCTACACCGTGATTACTGTGCACTGCCTCCGGCTCGAAGACCTGCTCCGCGATCTCGGGATCGAGCGGATAGACCTGCTGAGCATCGATGTCGAGGGCGCGGAACTGGATGTCTGGTCGTCCTTCGACCCGGCTGAGCACCGCCCGGGAATCGTCATCATCGAATACGACGCCAAAGACCCGGACCGCAGCGAAGAGCGCATCGTGCGCGCTCTCGGGGCCGATCGCTTCGAAGTAATACACCGAACACCGGCCAATCTGATCCTGCGCGGGCTGGACGCCGAGAGCCAGCGACGGTGGCGTCATGCGGGATGAGGATCTCCTCGACGCGGTCGCCACCGCGATACGGCCGAAGGTGGCCGGCGAGAAGGCAGTGGTGTTTTGCTCCCACGGCGCCGACGCGGTCCACTGGCGCCACTTGCTCGCCGCTGCCAAGACGGCAGACGTCCTGGTCTTGGCTTTCGACGACGACCTCGCCGCATTCCCGAGCACTCCAGGTATCCGAACCGCCGCTCAACTGCTGGCGGACCGGCACGCTCTGCTCGCCACCCTCGCGACAGCCTCGCCTCTGAGCGCGCTCGTGGATCGCTTCGATCCCCACAGGCGGGCAACCCTTCTCATCACCGACCCACTGAACCCGACGGTCACAGGCAGTCGGCCACGCCTCGGTGCCAAACACCCGAGCTGGAGCTTCTTCGAACACAAGAGCGTCGTGGACGTGCTGTGGGACTCGATCGGCCTACCCCGCGCAGAGTCGGCGGTATACGACGCACCAGGAACGCTGTGCCGCCCGGAACCCGCGTCCAACTCGGGCCTCGTCTATGCAGGGCAGCCGTACGGGGCGGAGCCGTCAGCGGGCGGCGAGGACATCCGCTGGTCGAGCGCGAGCGTGCCCAGCCCTATCGTCGATCCGGCAGGTCGGCAGCGGGTGCGGATCATGCCGATGCTGGCCGGTACTCCGTGCCGCCTGCACGGGGTGGTCCTGACCGACTCGACCGTCGCCTTCACCCCGCTGGAGCTTCTCGTGCCGCGCCGGCCTGCCGACGGGACCTTCCTCTGCACGGGTACGGCACCGATGCCCGAGTCCCAACAGCCTCGGCTGATCGAGTTGACCCGGTGGATGGGCGAGGCTCTGCGCGGTCGTCTCGGCTACTGCGGAGGGTTCTCTGTTGACGGAATCCTCACCCGGAGCGGCTTCCGTCCCACTGACCTCAACACCAGGGTGACCTCGGCCTTCGAGGCAGCTCCGCCACCTCTCCGGGTCGCCGTCCACGCGAGCGCACTCCTCGCCCGGGCGGGCCTGCGCGGAGCCGACGCGGCAGAGCTGGCGGAAAAGGCGCATCGTGCCCTGAACAATGCTGCTCACCTCACCTTGCTCACCGTGGTCAAGCGGCCTATCCCGGCCGCGAGGCGAGACATTCGCTGGAGCGGCCTCGGCCTTGTGGCGTGCCCGCCCGATGAGGCGCACGGTTCGATCGAAGTCACCGGCGGAGCGCGCGGGACGGTACTGCGCGTCCGCCTGGGTAGAGATCACCTGCCGGCAGACGTGTCGCCGCAGGAGGTCGCCGTACTGGCATTCCGCGCGGCCGACGAACTCCTCGGCACCGGACTCGGTGACCTGCAGCCCCCTCCTGTCACGGGTGGCGCCGCTCCCACCCAACGAAGCGGCGCCACATAGGCCCCTATGAGAGTCGATCGATAGCACTCCCGATCCTCGTGACCGTGCGGCTTCGGCCGAGCATCTCCAACGACTCGAACAGGGGCAGCCCGACGGTACGGCCGGTAACGGCGACCCGGACCGGCGCCTGGGCCTTACCGAGCTTCAGCCCGCGAGTTGCTCCCAACTCCTCGACGGTGCGTTTCAGCGACTCGGCGTTCCATTCCACCGCCTTGAAGGCATTCGCCACCTCGGTGAGCAGCGTGAGGGCGTCCCCGGTCATGGCCTTCGCCCAAGCGGCCTCGTCGGTCGGCGGAACCGGCAGGAACAGGAAGTCCACCATCGGGACGATCTCGCTGAGCACCGCGACTCGGGTCTGCGCCAGCGGCGCGACAGCGGCGAACGCCACGTCGTCGTAGTCCTCCGCCAGCCACGGGGCGTCCTCACCGCGCAGCCACGGCTGGCACGCCGAGATGAATTCCTCCGTACTCAACGCCCGGAGATAGTCGCCGTTGAAGGCTCGGAGCTTCTTGACGTCGAAGTACGCCGGAGACGGATTGACGTCGGCCATCCGAAACTCCGCCACGATGTCGTTCCAGGGGACGATCTCTCGGTCGCCGGAGGGTGCCCAGCCGAGCAGCATCAGGTAGTTGCGCATGGCCTCGGGCAGGTAGCCCTCGGCACGGAAGTCCTCCAGGGCGACCCGATCCCGGCGCTTGGACAACTTCTGTCGCTTCTCGTTGACCAGGATCGGCGCGTGGGCCCACACCGGCGGTTCATGCCCGAGTGCTTCCCACAGCAGCTGCTGCTTCGGCGTGTTCGGCAGGTGCTCCTCGGCCCGGATGACATGCGTGATGCCCATGACCATGTCGTCGACGACGTTCGCCAGGAGGAACACCGGCGAGCCGTCGCCGCGAGCGATGACGAAGTCCTCGATTGTCGCGTTGTCGAAGGTGGGTTCGCCGCGGACCAGATCCCGCACGACCGTCTGGCCCTCATCCGGCGTCCGGAACCGCACCGCGCTGCCCGGGGCCGCAGCGAGCCCGCGATCGCGGCAGTAGCCGTCGTACCCCTTGTGCTCGCTTCCGGTACGCTCCACTACCCGCGTACGGACGCAGTCGCAGTAGTAGGCCTGGCCTGCGGTGAGCAACTTGGCGATGGCGTCGCGGTGGTGCTGGACATAGGCGGACTGGAACAGCGGGCCCTCGTACTCATCAGGGCCGGCGCCGAGCCACGCCATCGCGTCGATGATGCCCTGCACCCACTCCGGCTTGCTGCGTTCGGCATCCGTGTCCTCGATCCGCAGCACCATCGTGCCACCAGACTGCTTCGCCAGCACCCAGTTGTAGAGCAGCGAGCGGGCATTGCCTACGTGGAACATGCCGGTTGGCGACGGAGCGAAGCGAACCCGCACAGGGGAGTTTGGCGATGCCATGCACGCAGCGTACCGATATACGGCAGTCGCTTGATCGCATATCCCGGGTCGAGTTCTGCGTCTGAGGGCGGCCACGGCTGAAGCCGGCCAGCTGCTTCTCGATCAGAGAATGCGCCAGCGGCGCAGCTCGGCGCCGTCCTCGTTCCGGAGGTCGTCAAGCCGGCGATGCACCTCCGCTGCCGCCGGAGTGCCGGGCCGGGACTTGCGCGCGTTGGTGGCGATCATTTGGAGTTCGCGGAGTCGGCAGACCTGTTCGAACCCCGGCCAGGTAGTGGCGTCCCAGCCGTAGCTGGCCGTGAAGTCCGCGAACGCCGACTGCCCGCCGCCGAACCGCCGACAGTGAACCGCGATGGTGGCGATGTCCCACTCTCGCGGCCCGACCGCGATACCGTCCCAGTCAGCCAGTACCGGGGTGCCGTCGAATCGGCGTAGAGCGTTACGAGTCTGGGGATCGGATTGGATCAGACTGGCTCCCAGCGGGAAGGCCATCGACGACCAAGCCAAGCTCAGATCCTCGAGTCGGTTGAGCAACAGGTCGCGATCCCGATCGTCGATGATCTGAGCGTTTTCCACGGACCTGCGGACGCTCTCGACCGGCCGGAGCCTCGGCAGCTCCACCGGCGGCATCGGGAAGCCGTGCAGCTCTCGCAGCAGTTGCCCGAGCTCTGCAGCCGTGATCGGGTTGTCGTCCGCCGGGTCCAACCGCTGCCACACCGTGACGGCGTGCCCATCCACCACGAGCGGTTGAGCCGCCACCTGGGACGACAGATTGACGGTCGGGAAGCCCTTGGCCGACAGCCATTCGACCACCGCCACGACCGTCCGGGAGCGGTCAAGTCCGAACTCCAACGGCGCGATCTTGACTACTACCTCGCCCACGGCATACACGGCGTTGGTGTGATGCCGGAGTAACTGTGCCTCGGCAGCAGAGCGCTCCAGCCTCCGACACACTTCCGCGAGCACCGGACGCGTTCGTGCCTCGACGAACATGTCGCCCCTAGGGTTCGAGCACAGCAGTTCCGGCTGCAAGGGTACGGCTCTGCTCGCGGCACGCCTGCACGTACTCCGCCAGCTCGATCACCTCCCTGCCTCGCGCCGGTTGCGGAATCGCCGAGACGACCTGAGCCGCCTTGGTCAAGATGATCTCCGTACGCTGCAGCTCGGGCAGGCCGGCGACGGCAGCACAGGCAGCTACTGCCGCTTCCGCGAATCGGAGGTCGCGCACGAGGCAGAGGGCACGGTCAACGGCGATAAGAGCCGGATCGATCGGCACCCTCGGCCTGGGGCCATACAAGCTCAAGGCTTCGTCCTGGATCCGGTACGCCTCCTTCGCGTCACCAAGCCACGTTCTCGCCCCGGACAGGTAGAACAGCAGTCGCTTCGCGGGAAAGCGGAACGCTGCGTCGCTGTCGTCGTCACCCGCTTCGTCGAACATGCGGCACGCCTGCTCGATCGCCGCCCTCGCCTGGTCGACAGCACCGAGACGGGCCAACGCCCGCGCTCGTCCGGCGGCTGCCAATGCCCCGGATGGTGACGCCACGGTCGTGATGGCGAGCGCCTGGTCCGCCATCGCCACTGTCTGTTGTGGGTCGCCGAAGTAGTACGGCAGCATCGCCGCCTGGGCGCGCGCCAGCACCTGAAGTTTCGTGTCCGCGCTGTCGTCCGCCGCATGGATCGCAGTCCGGTACCACAGCCGCGCTTCGCTGGAATTGCCCAACCGCATCAGAGCGTCGGCGCACATGGTCGCCAGTAGGGCAGCCGCGCCAGAAAGACGGGCTTGGACCGACGCGGGTTGCCGCCGCCGCGACAGAACCTGGACTTCGAGACACTCGGCGGCAAGTCTCGACAGCATGACGGTCGGCGGTGCCGAGGGATACACCCGCATGTGCTCGCTTGTCGACTCCTCCACCAGTTCAAGGTGACGAGGCGACACGCTCGAGGACGACAGAGCCTCATCCAGCTCAGAGCGCAGGCGAGCGAGAGCACTCGCCTCCGCGACTGGAGCCTGATTCGCTGCTCGGGGAGAGCGGTGCGTACTCGATGACACCTGCGCCCGTACTGGCGGACCGTCCGCGCCGGTCGGCAGGTCCTGCGCGAGGCCGAGACCCATGACAGCCCGTGGGATGTTCAAGCCAAGGGCGATTCTTTCAAGCACCTCGTAGGCCGTGACCTGTCGCGTCCCCTTGGCGATTTCGGCGGCACGGTTAGCGGAGACATCTACAAGGGCCGCGATCGCTCCGTAAGAGACACCGCGAGCGTGCAGGAACCTGAAGACCGCCGCAATGTCACGCTTCTCCAGGAAGTCTCTGATCGGCCGACCTTCCCATCTGCCCGAAGTCCACCAGGCCGGGTCGATCCGGACGGCCATGATCACCTCCTGCATCTGATTCAGGGCCAAGTCGCATGCCGCCGCGGTGGGGCGCATGTGCGGCTTGTAGGTCGACCAAACTACCGGTTGTCTCGCGAAGGCTCCAGAGCGTTAGACCGACCCCTGACCTGGAACGCATAATCAGTGGCACCCACCCCGCACCAGCAACCCACAGGCGATGCCTGCGCGTTCGCGCCGGCCCGGAGGACCGAGACTTTCGCTGGCCTTGCGGGTATCCCAGTGACCGGTTGACGAGCCCGCCGTCGTCCGGCTCCGCGTGAAAGTTGTTCGAGGAGGGCCCGTGAGGCTGGCCGACAGGATCGCCGAAGTGTCGGTGGATGACGCTGTCCGCGCTTCGGTGAGCTACGACCAGCTGCGTACCGGTGATGACGGCCTGTACTGGCTGGAGACTCGCCCCGACGCAGGCGGGGGTACGACGGTGACACGGTGGCGGTCCGGCGAGGACACGCGTGATGTCAGTCCGAAGGGCCTCGATGTCGCCAGCGGTGCTCACGCGTATGGGGGCGGGTCGTTCGCTGTCGCCGAGGGGACGTTGTGGTGCGTCGGCGGAGATGGCCTCTATCGGAGCCGTCGTCACGGCGATGATCTCGAATTGGTCAGCCATGGATGCTTTGGTGACCTGACGATCGGCGACGGCGAGTTGCTGGCTGTGCGAGAGTCGGGGCAGGGTGACGAACTCGTCGCGGTGTCGCGCACCGGTGCTCCGCAGGTGCGGACTCTCGTCTCGTCGCGGGGGTTTCTCGGCGCACCTCGGCCGGGTCCGGGTTCGTTGGCCTGGACCGCGTGGAGCGAGCGCGACATGCCCTGGGACGCGTGTGAGGTGTGGGTGGCCTCCTACTCACCGCACGGTGGGGTCGAGGACCCAGTGAGGCTCGCCGGTGGTCCGGATGAGTCGGCGGTGGAGCCGCGGTGGGGACCCGACGGGGCGTTGTACTTCGTGTCGGACCGAAGCGGCTGGTGGAACCTCTACCGGTGGAACGGTCTCAAGGCGGAGGCGGTGGCGCCGATCGCGGGTGAGTGCGCTGCGGAGCCATGGGAGCTGGGTTACGTGTCGTATGGCTTCCTCGACGACGGTCGGATCGTCGCAGTGGTACGGGAGGGGCCGCGACACCGCCTTGTCGTCATCGAGCCCGGCGGCACGGTCCGCCCGGTCCACCTTCCGTACACGTCGATCAAGCCGTACCTGGCCGTTCGAGGGACGACCGTGGCGTTGATCGGATCGTCGCCGACCGCAGCCCCGCAGGTCGCGCTGATCGACCTGGCTGACGCCGATCCTCAGGTCGAGGTGCTTGCCAGGCCGGAGCACGCCGCACTCGAAGGGACGCGAATATCGACGCCCACGGAGCTGCGCGTCCGACTGGCCAGTGGTCGGGAGGTGCTTGCCCTGGTCTATCCGCCGACGGGCTCGACTGCGGACTGGCTCGCACCGGTGATTGTCCGGGCGCATCCTGGGCCTACCGCCTCCTGCCTGCTGCGCCTGGACTGGCAGGCGCAGTTCTTCACCAGTCGCGGGTTCGCCGTCGTTGATGTCGACTACCTCGGCAGCACCGGGTACGGCCGGGCCTTTCGGGAATCGCTGTACGGCCGGTGGGGTCTGGACGACGTCGATGACTGCGCGGCGGTGGCGGTGTACCTGCTGTCGACGGGGCGGGCGGTGCCGGGGCAGGTGTTCATCCGTGGTGCCAGCGCCGGCGGATACACCGCGTTGCACGCGGTGGCCCAGGACGGCCCGTTCGCCGCTGCCACCGCCGTGTCGGCGATCGTGGATTCTGACCGGTGGGCGCAGACGGTGCCCCGGTTCCAGCGAGCGCACGCGAGGCGGCTGCGCGGGGGTGCCGGCCCCGTTCGCGCCGCCGCTGTCCAGCAGCCGGTGCTGCTCATTCACGGCACCGCCGACGAGGTGGCCGTGGTCGAGGATGTCCACGAACTCGCCGACGAGTTGACGTCTCTTGGCATGGCACCCGAGGTGTTGCTTCTTCCTGATGTCGGCCACTACGTGGCGTCGTCCCGTCGAGCGGGCGCGGCGCTGGAGGCGGAGCTGGCTCACTACCGCTCGATGATGGCTGATGCGGCCAACGATGATCGGGGCTTACGCAGCCGCCAGCAGTAGTCGGTGACGAACGCGCTGCGTGCAGCGGTGTGAGGCGGTTCGTGAAGCGCCTCGACAATCCAAGCGGGACGATGCTGATCATTGACACCGTCTACGGTGAGTCCATGGCACACCCGCTCGCGCTGACGCCGCGGCCCATCCAGGAGCACGATGACCTGGTGGTGTGCCGGTCGCCGTTCGAGGCCCACGTCCCGTTCGGTGCCAGGGTCGACCACGCGAGCACCCCCGGCAATGCTGGCCGGTTGCTCCGCGTACCGACCAGCACAGCGACACAAGCGCCGCTGCACGCCGGCCGGAGTTCTCGGTCCACCACCGCCGCCCTCCCGCAAGCGTCCGAGACGCCGAGCGCCGAGCTCGGCCGACTTCGGATCGGGTACGCCCAGCTGGGCGCAAGGTTTCTTCCGATCGATCTCGGGGACCGGCGCGACCAGGTCCTCGCTCTGCTCCGGGCCTGCGGGCTGCGGTTCCGTGACGGCTCACGATGGCGACTTCCGGCGATGATCCCGCTCTTCTGACCGACGTGGCGACCATCGCCCCCGTCGGTGCGCGCCCTCCGTCGATCCATCACGCCGTGAAAGGTCCCATCGTCATGACCGCTCAGCGGATGCTCACCGGTGACCGTCCCACCGGAAAACTGCACCTCGGCCACTACGTCGGCAGCATCGCCAACCGGGTGAAGCTGCACCGGCGCTACGAGAGCTTCTTCATCATCGCCGACCTGCACATGCTGACCACCAAGAACACCCGCGACGACATCGCGAAGGCCACCCAGAACGCCCGGGACATGGTCCTCGACTCCCTCGCCGCCGGGATCGACCCCGACACCGCCACCTTCTACCTTCAGTCGGCGATCCAGGAAGTCGGTGACCTGAACACCCTCTTCCAGAACCTGGTCACCGTGCCGCGCCTGGAACGGGTGCCCTCGCTCAAGGACATGGCCCGCGACGCCGGCAAGGAGGAGATGCCGTACGGCCTGCTCGGCTACCCGGTGTTGCAGGCCGCCGACATCCTCTGCGTCAAGGCCCACGTGGTGCCCGTCGGCAAGGACAACGCCGCGCACGTCGAGGTCACCAGGGAGATTGCCCGCCGCTTCAACCACCTCTACGGCGAGGTCTTCCCCGTCCCCGACCTGGTCAGTGCCGAGACTCCCACCCTGGTCGGCACCGACGGCCGGGCCAAGATGAGCAAGAGCCTCGGCAACGCCATCGCTCTCTCCGACGAGCCGGCCGAGGTTCGCCGCAAGGTCATGGGCATGTATACCGACCCGAATCGGGTCCGCGCGGACGTGCCCGGCACGGTCGAGGGCAACCCGGTGTTCCAGTACCACGACGTCTTCAACCCCAACCGGGCCGAGGTCGAGGACCTCGAGAGTCGCTACCGCGAGGGCAAGGTCGGCGACGTCGAGGTCAAGGAGAAACTGGCCACCGCGCTGAACGCGTTTCTCGACCCTATGCGGGAGCGGCGCGCCCGCTACGAGGCCGACAAGGGTTTGGTCGACGAGCTGATCGTGGCGGGCACGGAACGTACCCGTCGGGAGGTCCAGCAGACGGTGTTCGAGGCCCGCAAGGCGATGGGCCTCACCGGCGTCTACACCCAGCTCCGCCGTAAGGCCGAGCGGTCCCGTAAACCCGCGGCCACCACGGCGTAGACAAAGGCCGACGACGACCACGTCGGGCTGGCCACCGACGCGATCGCACAACGGGGTAAGTGATCAAGCAACATCGTCGCCGATTGGAGACCGCTGCACGTGTCGAACATCGAGAAGGTTGACGCCGAGTTGCGTGCCCTGACAGCCGGCGTCGACCGAGCTCGCGGCCTCACCGCCGCAGCCGGTACCCAGGCGCAGGAGGTCGGGGTTCGTGCCGCGGGCGCCGGCTTCGCCGCGGTGGCTGCCGGCATGGTTCGGGTCCATAGCGCGATCGGTGAGATCCAGGCTGGTCTGGGCCGCCTCTCCGCGTCGATCGGGGAGGCGGCGCGGGCTGCGGCGGCGGTGCCCCGCCAAGGCACGCCGCAGGAGACGATCTCCGGGCTCGCGCCGGTGCAGAGCGCGGTGGACGGCGCCCGCGACGCGGCGACCGCAGTGATCAGTCAGGTCGGCGCGGCGCAACAACTCGTCAGGGCCGTCCTACTCGGCGGGCAGCCGGGACCCCTGTTGCAGGCCTTGGACGGCGTCAAGCAGGTCATGACGCTCATCGTTCAACGTACTGGCACCGCCCGGCAGTTTGTCGAGGCGGCGACCGCCGAAGCCCGATGGCTGGGGTCAGCGGGAAACTGATGGGGGCTGGCGGTCTCGCCCCGGCCAGCCCTTCCCCCGACGCCACCGGCGGCCCGACCGCAACCGCCATGGGCGACCCCGACCTGCCCGGATCGGGCCCCACCCCGTGGAGCAGAGCGCCCACGGGCGTTCCCGGCGGCTCGCCGACCGGACCACGGACCAGGATCCCACCCCGGGAGGACGACGCGGTACGGCGTTCGCTGGAGTTGGAGAACGAGTGCGCCGACACGCTTGCCCACGACGGCTACCGCGTGCACCAGAACCCGACGCGGCGGGAGATCGCCGACGCGCGCCGGAGCACCGGTGACGTGGGTAAGCCGGACAAGGAACCGGACTACCTCATCGAGGGACACGTCTTCGACTGCTACGCGCCCACCCTCGGCAAGGCGGTACGTGGGGTGTGGACGGAGGTGTCGCAGAAGGTGGCGAGGCAGCAGACCCAGCGGGTGGTGCTGAACCTGCAGGACTGGCGCGGTGACATCACCGCCCTGCAGGAGCAGTTCGACGACTGGCCGGTCCCGCAGCTCAAGGAACTGGCAGAGGTGACCCGGAGCGGTGCGATCATTCAGATCGTCCGACGAGACTGAGAAGGCAGGCAGCGCGTGGGCATCGAGTACCGACTGACCCTGGCCGGCGACATCCCGCTGGAGGACCTCGCTCCCCTCGTCGCCCCGCACGGCGTCGAGGAGTCGACACAGCCCGGCTACCCCCGGCTACTCAGCGCCGATCTCGGAGAGGAACTCGGCTACACGGTCACCATCTCCGCGGGCAGCAACGGCTACTTCGACGCCGAAGACGACGACGGCACCCAATGGGAATGGGAACCCGACAGGTACGCCAACGTCGTCTTCGACCTGCGAAAGAACGACCCACCGGAGGACGTGGTCCCCACCATGGTGTCGGCCGTCGGCCGTGTTCTCGCCAGCCGGCAGGAGGATGCCGCACTCGTGCTCAACGGCAACTGGCTCCTGCTGACGCGAGTCGCGGGAGAACTACGCGAACACCGGCCCTCGTGGTGGGACGCGTACGGCGTTGGGGAGATGATTGTGCAGTAAGCCGGTCCACGGCGGACACCACCTGTCGGCTGTTCCTGCCGGACCTGGCAGTAGGCAGCGACGGGGGCACTGGGCCCTGATGATTTCGGGTGTACGCGGAACGGTGTTGTGCCGCCTCCGGACCGGCGGCTTAGGCTGTGGCCAGCTCGCCCGGGTACCCGACGGCGTCGGTCGACGTCTTGGTCGGCACGCTGCGACGCCGGCTGACCCGCGACCCTGCCCTGAGTCTTCCTTTCTGCTACCGGCGGATCGAGCCGCCGGTCGTCCTCAGTCCGCCCACATCCTCGACCGGGTCCGCGCGGCGGATCCGCGCGAGAGCGACGTACCGAACGGATCTCGAAAAACTACTGACCGACCGCTGGCGCCGGCGCTCCGATGGTGGCCGGCGTACCGGTGGATCCGGTAGTGCGGCGCTCGGGGCGTGCAGACTTCCAGTCCGACGCGGCGCTGGCACGACAGGGGCGCCGGCAAGGGGTACCGGGCTTACCAGAACCGCACGAGGCAGGAGGTCGCGGACGCGCGACGCGAGACCGGGGATTCTGGGAGGCCGGAGAAGGCACCCGGCTTCCTCATCGAGGGGCATGTCTTCGACTGCTACGCGCCCACTCCTCCCGTGCCGTCCCGCGCCGTCTGGAGCGCGGTGTCCAGGAGGGTCGAAACGGAGCAGGCCCAACGCGTGATGTTGAACCTCCACGACTGGCGGGGAGACCTCGCCGTCCTGCACAAGCAGTTCGACGACTGGCCCATCACAGGGCTGAAGGAACTGGTGGCGGTAAAGCGCGACGGTGCGATCATTCAGATCATCCGGCGAGACTGATGAAGGGGTGCAGATGGCTGTCGAGTACCGGCTGACGCTGGCGGGCAGCATCCCACTCGAGCAGGTGGCGGAGCTGGCTGCTCCCGAAGCGGTCGAGGCGTCCACGGCGTCCGGCGGCCGGAGGCTCAGTGCCGACCTGAACGACGAGCACGGGTACGTCGTAGACATCACCGGCGGCCGGCACGGCTACTACTGCGCCGAGGACGACGAGGGTTCCCTGTGGCAGTGGGAGCCGGAGACCTACGTCGACGTGAGCTTCTACATGCGCAAGGACACCCTGGTCGACAAGGGCAAGCCCCACATGCTTGCCACCGTGGCCAGGATCCTCGCCGGCAGGGCCGAGGACGCGGCACTGACCCTCAACGGCGACGTGCTGATGCTGACGCGCGTCGCGGGAACCATCCAGAAGCACAACACCGACGGCTGGTACGACGAAGACTACGACAGAATCTTCACCCCTGATGGGCGTGCGCCCCTCGGCTGAACCCACCACAGCCACTCGCCCCCGACCAACCCGACCGGAAGTGCCTCAGTATGCGCAGCCACGACCTTACGCCCGGACGGATGATCGGCGTCACTTTCGACCATGCCGAGGACTTTTTCACCGCCCTCACCGACGCCTGCCGCACCAACGGCATCCGGCACGGCTACATCCCCGTCTTCATCGCCGGGTTCAGCACGGTCGAGATCGTCGGCACCTGCCAGCGTCTGGACGACCTAGAAGCCCCGGTCTGGGACCGGGTGCACCTGACCAACGTCGAAGCGCTCGGCGGCGGCACCATCGCCTACGACGACACCCACGACCGGATCGCGCCGCACATCCACGCCAGCGTCGGACTCAAGGAGCACAGCGCGACCGGCCACACCAGTCACCTGCTCGCCGCGACAGTCCAGTTCCTCACCGAAATGCTGATCATCGAGGTCGCTGCGCCCGTCATGCGTCGTATCCCCGAGGCGAGCCTCTACGACGTGCCGCTGTTGCGGATCGGCGACAACTGACAAGCCAATGGCATCCACGCCCGCCACGCCGACCGAATCGTTGCCCAACGGCACGGGCGTCTTGGTAGCTGCCGGCCGCGACGCCTCTACTACCAGCGGCGGTTCGCCGCCCGGGATCCCGGCTGCCACTCCCGGCCACGAAGCCGCCGACCAACGCGACACCGATGCCGCAGGCATACCGACCCATCGGCCCGGAGGACCGCCGCCATGAACGACGTGACCCCTACCGGCAGCCCCGACTCTGATCTGCATCCGGCGGAACTCCGGGGCAGGCAAGAGCGACGAGCGCGTGATACTTGGGGCGCGCTCCCTGACGAACCTTCCACTCACCTCTTCCCGTGCCCGGATCCGGCGCCATGACCTCGGTCCGGTCCGCGGCCAGATGGGCTTCCGACCCCGGCAACCTCAAGTTCGCCGTATACGTGGAGCAGCTGACCGGCGAATACAAGGGACCACCGGCCACGGCATCCGCACCATCTACAGCCAGGCGCTGAGCCAGATGACTCGCCGTAGCGATCAGATCGCGAGATGACAGCACCCCGGCGCGGGCCACGTGTCGCCCATACTTCTGTTCATGAACGAATACTCATGGCCAGTGGACGGCGAGCGACTTGCCGAACGGGCATCTGCTGAGTGGACGGCCACGGTCACCGCATTGCCCGCGGGTAGTGCCGTGACCGGCCACGTCATCGGCCGCCAACCTTTCGGCGTATTCGTAGTGATTGCTGACGTGCCGGACGCAGTGGGCTTGGCGGAGATTACGGCGATGCCGCACGGCGTCGCGCTTCCCCTCGTGGGCACCGTGGTGCGCGGAACGGTCATCGGCCACACTCCGCACAACCACCAGATTAGACTACGTCTCGTCGACCTTCAGGGCTGAAGCGCCGGCACCACGGTGCGCAGGTTCGCCCGCTACGCGGTATGAGCAGCTGCGCCTGTCGACTAACTCAACCCGTCCGGTCGTTCGTCCGCAGCCTCAGTGTCATCCTCCGCTTCCTCGGGATCGTTCTTCCCGCTTGCCGGGCCGGTGTAGCCATTCGCGAGCAGATGGCTATCGAGGATCTCGTAGAGGAAGTGACCCTCGCTGACCCAAAGCCGGCGGGTGCTGCCATCGGCTCGCGCCACAACGAAGTGAATTCTGTCAGTCTGGTTCTTGTGTCGCCAGGCTCGCAGCACCACGCGATCCGAGATGACTGGCACGGTAGGCCCTCCCTTGTAGACGACACAGAGTGCCACGATCAGGTCCAAGGTTGGTAACCGACCGTGTAGTCGGCGAGTCACAGCCGCACGGATGCCTCCCGTCGCCCTCTCTCGCAGCTCGATGGGCGGTGTCGGCAGGGCGCCGCACTTCCTCGGGCAGGACGTAGCGAGGCGCCGTGTGATATACGCAGTCTGCGGCAAATGCATGCGCTAGACCGTATCCGCGCAGGATGTACTGATACCTAGCCCTTGTTGGCCGAAGTTCAGCCGCAAGCGTCGAAAAGGTGTCATCGAATAGCGCTTCCTCAACAGCCGTTCGAGTCGTACGATTTGCGCTCGTGAGCGAAGCCCTGAACCCGGTTGGCGTGGTTTGCACATCTTGTCGCAACGCGACCTCATCTGTACCTGCTGGTTGGATCGGTGAGGATGAGGATCCCACAATTGGTTACGCGCTGATTGAGTGTTCACACTGCCATAGACTTATGGTTATTCAGGAGTTCAATGAATGGAATGGGCAAGATTTAGTTTCTAGTGGCGCTCCGGTTGTCGTCTGGCCAGTTCGAGACACACCACTCAGCGTCGAAATCCCTGATCCTGCACGCAAGTCTTTTGAGGAGGCGCGCGCCTGCCATCATGCGGGACAGTTCACGGCTGCCGCACTAATGGTGCGGCGGACACTCGAAGCGGTTTGTGTCGACAAGGGGGCCACGACCGGTAGCCTTCACGCCAAGCTGAACGATTTAAAGTCTAAAGGAATCATTGAGGGGAAGCTCACCGACTGGTCACACGACCTTCGAGCTCTGGGGAATGAAGCTGCCCACGATACAACGATATTCATCAGTGCTGCCGATGCGCAGGACGCCCTTGAGTTGGCGGAAGCATTGCTAAATTATGTCTACGTCCTCAATGCCAAGTACAACGCGTTTAAGGCGCGCCGCACAACCCCTGTTGCGTCATCATGATTACGCGAACTCGGCATTCTTATCAAGATCTCTAACAACGTCCTCACGCCCTACCGACCAACCGGAACCTGGCATAATCGACCACACCGCTCATCGGCATGAGCGGACACCTGGTGGGGCCGTCGCCGTAGGCGTCAGGGTGGGGCGTCGGCATCACAGGCCGGACGCCACCAACCCCATGAGCCAAGCGCCCGCCGACGTGCTCGGCGGGCCTCGCCGTCGGCGTGGGTGAGGCCGAGGGCTGACAGCGCGTCGGCCACCGCCGTCCGGTGCCCGGTGTACGGCCGGCGGGTCTTGGGCCGGGCAAGCGCATCATCATCTTCGAGGATGTGCTCGGTGTGTGCTCTCCAGCGGATGCCAACCCGGGTGAACCCATGCCAACGCGGGTCACCGCGGCCGAGCGCCGGTCGCAAACCGGGTTCGTGTGCTCGAGCTGTGGTCCTGGGCTGGGAGAACGGCGGTCCGGGGAACGTGGGTGAACGCGGGCCACTCCCTGCCACCCCAGGTGAACCCCAGGTCGCTAGACTAGGCCCTCGCGCCCTCGTAGCTCAGGGGATAGAGCATCGGTTTCCTAAACCGTGTGTCGCAGGTTCGAATCCTGCCGGGGGCACCAGCCACCGCCTTGACAGGTCGCGCAGTTGAAGTGACGGCGATCACATCGGGTCGAGACCCGATCCGGCGGGTCTTGTCGTCTTACCGGGTGTGAGAACAGGCATGGACGCTGCTGACGAGGGTGAACTCGTACGCCGAGTGGCTCGTGGCGATCGGCGGGCGTTCGACGAGCTCTACCGGCGTACGGCGCCCTGGCTGGAGGTGCGCCTGCGCCGCCGGTGCGCCGATCCGGACATGGTCGCCGAAGTCTTGCAGGACACGTACCTCACGGTCTGGCGGGCGGCTGGCAGTTTCGCAGGTGTGTCGGCGGCTCGCGGCGGCGGCGCGCAGGGGAGCGCTGTGGGTTGGCTGTGGACCATCGCCGCCCACCGTCTGGTCGACGCGTTCCGTCGGCGGGCGCGCCGGGCCCGGGTGCCGCAGGTGCAGCTCATGCCGGACACGGCCCCGGCGGCCGAGGACGAGGTGATGGCCGCCCGGATCGGCCAGGAGTTGGAGCAGGCCCTGCTGGTCCTGCCGCCCGAGGTGCGGGCCGCCCTGCGGGCGACGGTGCTCGACGGGCTGTCCATGCGGGAAGCGTCGGTGTTGCTGGGCGTACCGGAGAACACCGTCAAGTCCCGTGTCCGCCGCGCCCGGATCGCCCTGCGGGAGGCCCTGTCATGACGACCACACATCCGACGATGTCCCAGATCGAGCGGTACGCCGCCGGGGATCCCGGCCTCGACGAGCCCAGCGTCTGGGCGATCGAGGTGCACCTTGAGGGCTGCGCGGACTGTCGTGCCCGGCTGGCCGGTGCCACCACCGCCGACACCCGGAGCCTGATCGAGCAGGTCGCGACGAACCTGAACCGGGAGATCGCCACCGTGCCGGTTTCCGCCGGCCGGAGCCGGCCCTGGTCGGTGCTGCGTCACCGCTGGTACGTCGGCACCCTGTCGCCGTGGCTTGTCATGACCGCCACGGTGCTCGCCTCCGCGGTGCTGCTCGGTGAGCTGTGGGCCGGGCGGCCCTCGCTGGTGCTGCTGATCGCACCGCTGGCGCCGTTGCCCGGCGTGGCGGTCGCCTGGCACCGCCGCGCCGATCCGGCCTGGGAGCTGATCGCCGCCACTCCCGCCGCCGGGCTGACGGCGCTGCTGCGGCGTACGGCGGCGGTGCTGGCCTTCGTCATCCCCGCGCTCGCCGTGGCGGGCGCCCGCACCGGGGCGTCACTCGCGCTGATGCTGCTGCCGTGCCTGGCCTTCACCGCCGCCACGCTGCTGCTGGGCACGCTCGTCGGGGTACGCCGGGCCGCGATCGGACTGATCGCGATCTGGACGCTCGTCGTGGTCGCTCCGAGTCTGGCGGCAGCTCGGCTACCGGTGGTCCTGGCGGCGGACAGTGCCGGCAGCTGGGCGCTGGCCACGGTGCTGCTGACCGCCCTGGCTCTTCTGCGGGTCAACGGATTCCGGCGGCTCTCCCACCACGACTAGGCAGCTGCCACCACGACCAGGTAGCTGCCACCACCAGGCAACTCCCATCACGACCAGGCAGCCCCGAGCCGCGAATGAGGCGGTGTCGCTGCCGCGCTGACAATCACTGAAGGGGACGATGATGATGCGTGCCGTGAGTGCGGCCGAGACGGCCGCCACCACCCATCCCTGGGCGGTCCACGCGGAGGGTCTGCGGGTCCGGGCGGGGCGGCATCTGGCCGTCGACGGCCTTGATCTGAGCCTCACCTCCGGGGTGCACGGGCTGCTCGGCCCGAACGGGGCGGGGAAGACCACGCTGATGCGGGCCCTCGCGACAGTCCTGCCCCCCGCCGCGGGGCGGTTGACGCTGCTCGGGCGCTCGGTCGACGGCCGGTCCGAGCTGCGTTCGGTCCGGCGCACCCTCGGTTATCTGCCGCAGCATTTCGGCTTCTATCCACGGTTCACGGTTCGCGAGTTCGTCGGGTACATGGCCTGGCTGAAGGAGATGCCGAAGGCCGGTGTCGCGGCGGCCGTGCAGCGGTCCATCGACCGGGTCGGGCTGACCGCAAAGGCCGACGCCCGGCTGAAGACCCTCTCCGGTGGCATGCTGCGCCGGGCCGGCATCGCGCAGGCCATCGTCAACGATCCGCAGCTGCTGCTGCTCGACGAGCCGACCGTCGGTCTGGACCCGGAACAGCGGCTCGACTTCCGGGAACTGTTGCGTGACCTCGGCACCGACAGTTGCGTGCTGGTCTCCACCCACCTGGTGGAGGATGTGGTGGCGGCCTGCACCGACGTGATCGTGCTCAATGAGGGTCGGCTGGTGTGGCAGGGCACTCCCGAGGGTCTGTCCGGGCAGGGCGACCAGGGTGACGCCGGCGACAGCCGGGCCGAACGCGGCTACTCCGCCGTCCTCCGTCGGCACCGTGCGGAGGCTGCCCGATGAGCATCCTGGGGATCGAACTGCGCCGTTCCGCAGCGCTCGGTGCCGGACTGATCACGGCGGTGGTCGGGGTCGGTGCGCTCTATGTGGCCACCGGCCGGTGGTCGAGTGGCTGGATGGCACTGGCCCTCACCATCCGGGAGTACCTGCTCCTGATGTGGCCGCTGGCCCTAGCCGCCGGGGCCTGGCAGGGCCGCCGGGAGCACCGGGCGAAGGTGGGCGAGCTGTTCGCCACCACGGCCCGGCCCCGCGCCCAGCGGATGCTGCCGATCCTCGGCGCGACGGCCATCACCCTCGCGGTCGCCTACCTGCTGGTGACCGGGGCGGGCATCGGCTGGATCGTCTCCACCGCACAGCACCTGCCGCTGCTGAACTTCGCCGTCGTCACGGGTGTCGGTGCGTTGTCCCTGATCGGCGCGGCGTGGCTCGGACTGGGCATCGGGCGCATGCTCCCCGCCCTGGTGACCGCCCCGGCGCTGGCGGTGGCCGGCGTCCTGCTGATCTTCCTCAGCGCCATCCGGCTCCCGGACTGGTTGGCTGCGGCGATCTCCCCGGTCCACGGCACGGTTCCGTTTCACGCCTACCAGACGGTCGACAACCGGGTCAGCGGCGCGCTCGCGATCTCGATGGCCGCACTCGCCGCCGCCGGCCTGCTGTTGTTCGTGTCCGATGGCTGGCGTGCCCGTACGGCGGCGCTGGTGCCGGTGGCGCTCGGGCTGGTCGTGGCGACCGCGGTCGTCCCCCGGGACGAAGGCGTGCTCAACTGGCCGGTCGACCCGGTCGCGCGGGAACTCGTCTGTACCGACGACACACCGACGGTGTGCGTCAGCCGGGTCAACGCCAACGTGCTCGACGCGCTGACCCCGCTGGCCCGGGAGGGCCTGACGGCGTTGGCGAAGCTGCCGGACGCGCCGACCGCCGTGCACGAGGACACCCGAACGCCCACGTCTGACGACGTCAGCTCGCCTGAGGACGGCGTCGTCAGCATCACGGTACGAATCGACAGACGTGGCGGGCTCGCCCACCCGGCCGCAGTGGTTCCCGAGATCGTCAGGGGACTCGGAGTCGGGTACGACGGACGGTGCCAGAACCGCGACGAGGTGGTCGAACGGGCGGCGGCCTACTGGCTCCTGGACCGCGAGCCGCAGTCGGACGTCGGCGTGGTCCCCGGAATGATCGAAGAGGACCCTGAGATCAACGCCGGGGCGGTCGCGCTGTGGCAGGGACTGCGGGAACTGCCCGACGACGAGGCGTTGGCCCGCGTCACGGCGGTCCGCGATGCCGTTCGGGCCTGCGCCGACGTCACGGGCGTGCTGTCCGGGAGGGCCCGGTGACCGGGACGATGCTGTACCTGCGCTCGCGGCGCGTACCACTGGCCCTGGTCGCGGCCGTCGGCGGCGCGGCGGTGGTGTGGGTGCTGTGTCTGGCCTTCGCCGAGGAGCGGGACATCACGGTGATGGTGGTCGTGATGACAGTCCTGCTGATGGTCGCGGCGCTGTCGGCCACCCTCGCCGGTCCCGACGAGAACCTGGACCGGACCGCGTCGATGCGGTGGCCGTGGTGGCGGGCGGCGCACCTGATCGCCGCTCTGGTGGCCGTCCTCGCGGTCCTGCTCGTCACCCGGCACACCGGGGCCCGGTTCGGGCCGGCCGAGCTTGTGGTCCGCGACGCCGCCGGCCTGCTGGGACTGACCGCCCTGTGCGCCTCGGTGGTCGGTGCCGCCAGGTCGTGGTTCCTGCCGCTGGGCTGGACCATCGTCGCGGCCATGTATCCCCAGCAGGGTGTCTGGGGTGCTACGGCTACCTGGCAGGGACAGCCGCCCGGGAGTGATGCCGCCATGCTGACGGCCGGGGTACTCGCTCTCGGCGGGTTGATCGCCTACTCGGTGGCCGGCCCGGCCCGGCGCGAGGCGTCCGAGTAGACGCGGTGACTGTGGTGTGGCCCGCCGCCCAGCAGAGCGTGGGACGGCGGGTGCCACGGTCGTCAGAGTGCCGTGCGGATCGCCTCGGCGAGGGTGACAGGTGGGCGGCCGATCAGTTTGGCCAGGTCGTCGACCTCGACGTGCAGGTCGCCCTGGGCGGCACCCCGGTCGCCGTCGGCGAGCACCTCCGCGTACCCCTGGGGGAGGCCGGCGCCGACCAGGACCTCGACGTACGCCGCCACCGGCAGGTCGGTGTAGCGGACGTTGCGTCCGCTCTGTCGGGCCAGCTCGCCGGCGAGCTCGGCCAGGGTGAAGGAGTCACCGCCCAGCTCGTACACCTGGTTGGTGTGGCCGTCGCCGGTCAGCACCTCGGCGGCGGCGTCCGCGAAGTCCGCGCGGGTGGCGGCACTGATGCGTCCGTCACCCGCCGCGCCGGTCACCCCGTGCTCCAGGTACGCGGGCACCTGCGGCAGATAGTTCTCCAGGTACCAACTGTTGCGCAGGAAGACGTACGGCAACCCGGCGGCGATGATCTCCTGCTCGGTGAGCCGGTGCTCGGTGGCGAGGACGAGACTGGAGGTGTCCGCCTTCGCGATGCTCGTGTAGCCGACCAGGCCGACCCCGGCCTGCCCGGCAGCGGTGATCACGTTTCGGTGCTGGGCCACCCGCCGGCCCACCTCGCTGCCGGAGACGAACATCAGCTTCTCCGCGCCGGCGAAGGCCGCCCGTAGCGTGCCGGGGTCGTCGTATTCGGCCTGCCGGACGGTGACGCCTCGCCCGGCCAGGTCGGCCAGGCGGCCGGTATCCCGGCCCACCGCCACGATCCCGGTGGCCGGCACACCTCGTTCCAGCAGTGACGTGACGATGAGCCGACCGAGGTGCCCGGTGGCACCGGTGACGACGATGGACATGGGTGGTGCTCCCTCCAGGGAAAACTGCCTGACGTCGGCGTCAACCGGAACATCGGACCAATGCTTCCCGTTGGAGAGTAGGCACCTTGAAGTGTGTGACTTTCTGATGGAGAGTATTGGGAATGAAGCCGAATCTGTACGACCGCAACTGCGGTAGCCGGCAGGTGCTCGACCGCATCGGCGACCGCTGGAGCGTGCTCGTGGTGCTCACCCTCGCCGACGGCCCCCGGCGGTACGGCGAGCTGGCCGGAAGGATCGACGGGGTGAGTCAGAAAATGCTCACCCAGACCGTGCGGGCGCTGGAGCGCGACGGACTGGTCACCCGGAGCGTGCACGCCACGGTGCCGCCCCGGGTCGACTACGAGCTGACCGACCTGGGTCGTAGCCTGCTCACCCTGCTCGCCGGTCTGGAGGCGTGGGCCACCGATCACCTCGCCGAGGTGGAAGCCGCCCGCGCCCGCTACGACGCCCGTACGCCAGGGTGACGCCGGTGCGGGATCAGCTCGTGGGTAGCTGGGTGGCGGCGGTCACCACCTTGTCGATCAGACCGTAGTCACGGGCCTCCTCCGCGGTGAACCAGCGGTCCCGGTCCCAGTCCTGCTGGATCTCGTCCAGGGTCCGCCCGCTGTGCTGGGCGATCAACTCCTGCATCGTCCGCTTCACGTGCAGCATGTTCTCGGCCTGGATGGTGATGTCGGCGGCGGTGCCGCCCATGCCGCCGGAGGGCTGGTGCATCAGGATCCGGGTGTGCGGCAGCGCCCACCGCTTGCCGGCCGCACCGGCGCAGAGGAGGAACTGGCCCATCGAGCCGGCGAGCCCGAGGGCCAGGGTCGCCACGTCGTTGCGTACGAAGCGCATCGTGTCGTAGACCGCCATGCCGGCGCTCACCGAGCCACCGGGCGAGTTGATGTAGAGGGTGATGTCCCGCTCCGGGTCCTCGGCGGCGAGCAGCAGGATCTGTGCACAGATCCGGTTGGCGATCTCGTCGTTCACCTCGCTGCCGAGGAAGACGATCCGCTCCCGCAGCAGCCGTTCGAACACCTGGTCGCCGAAGGTCCGCTGGCCGTCGTCGAGCATCGTGATCATGGTCAACCTCCACCGCCGGCGGCGACGTCGAGCGCTCGGGAACCGGCTTCCTTGAGCCTGCGGCACGGGTGCGGTCACCAGCCAGCCGTTCTGCCCGGGGCAGATCCGCCCACGGCAGAACGACGGAGAACAGCCCGCCGATCCGGGCCGTCCGGTCAAGCCCGGGGCGCCTTCCTCGTCAGCCTGATGTCAGGGTGACATGAAGATTTCTGTGTGACATCGAGGCTCGGGAGGCGACAACCCCGGGGTGGCCGCACCCTCGGTGACCGCCGAGGGTGGCCCGAACGGCGGCCGTCCGTCGGGCGGCTCGCCTACGTGCACCGACCCGGCGCACCGGGCCGACGGACGAACGGCCGGGCGAACCGCGACGGAGCAGTGGCCCTCGGGCGACGAGGTGGACCGGGCCGACCGGATCGGCGAAGACGACGACCCTGATCCCGCCGCTCAGCCGACCGCCGCTCAGCCCACCGCCGGTTGGGCCCGCGGTGCCGAGCTGCCCGCCCGAGGGGGTCCAGGCTCCGTAGCGGTCGTTGCCGCCCAACCCTGCGGTCAGGTCCGAGGCGAAGCCGAAACCGACGGCGTTGAGGCGTGCGACGGGCTGGGCTGATCCGTCCGTACCGCGACCAGCGGGCGTGGCCGCCGGGTCGCCGGGCCGGGTGACCGGGACACGACCGGCCGGGCCGGTGGCGGGCAGTCGGCGTTCGACCCGCCGGAGCTCGTCGCGGACCTCCTCCAGCAGATCCGAGAGGTGCAGGCCGAGCGCCCGGCAGATCGCCGCGAGAACCTCGGAGGACGCCTCCTTGCGTCCGCGTTCCACCTCGGAGAGGTAAGGCACGGAGACTCCGGCGGCCCGGGCGACCTCCCGCAGCGTGCGGCCCTGGTGCTGGCGCTCGCGGCGCAGCACCGCGCCGATCACCCGTCTCAGCAACGACATGCGGGCCTCACTCTCGCCGCTTCCTGCGCTGACCGTCCCATCATGCCCGTCCGCCGGCCCGCTCGCCGTACCGTGTCCATTGAACGGCACCCCGCCGTGCGGTTCCTGGATCAGCGGCTATGTTGTGGACGTGCAGGCGACCGAGGCGGGGCAGGTCCCCCGGTGATCCACTTTCCGGCGCAGCGGCGAGGCCCGCTCAGCGCGCTGAGCATCCGGCTGGCCGCCGCTCTCGGGCTGGTACTCGCCGTGGTCGCGGTGGTCTACCTCGAACGGGAGCAGTACCGCGACAACAACGGTGACGGCCTGACGCTCCTTGACTGCTTCTACTACGCGGTGGTCTCCCTCTCGACCACCGGCTACGGCGACATCGTGCCGGTGAGCCAGGAAGCCCGGCTGGTAAACGTCCTGTTCATCACCCCGGCCCGGGTGCTGTTCCTGATCATCCTGGTCGGCACCACCCTTGAGGTCCTGACCGAGCAGTACCGGACCGGCCGTCGCCTGCACCGGTGGGAGAGAAAAGTGAAGGACCACGTCATCATCTGCGGCTACGGCACCAAGGGGCGCAGCGCGATCTCGGCCCTGATGGAGAACGGGCTGGACAAGTCCCGGATCGTGGTGGTGGAACGGGCCGGCCCGGCGCTGCGTCAGGCGACGTCGAACGGGCTTGTCGCCATCGAGGGTTCGGCGACCCGATCCTCGGTGCTCAACCAGGCCCACGTACGCACCGCCAAGGCGGTGATCATTGCGACCGACAGCGACGACGCGTCGGTGCTCGTGGCGTTGACCGTACGTCAGCTCACCGCCGGTCAGGTCCGGATCATCGCCGCGGCCCGGGAGGCGGAGAACGCCCCGCTGCTCAAGCAGAGCGGCGCGCACCACGTGATCGTCTCCTCGGCGACCGCCGGCCGGCTGCTGGGCCTGTCCACGTCGGCGCCGCCGCTCATCGACGTGGTGGAGGATCTGCTCACCCCGGGTCAGGGCATGGCGCTGGCCATGCGCTCCGCCGAGCGCAGCGAGGTCGGCAGGTCGCCCCGGGAACTCGACACCCTGGTCATCGCGCTGGTCCGGCGGGGCAAGGTGGTCACCCTGGCGGACCGGGCCGGTGCGGTCATCGAGACCGGGGACATGCTCGTGCACGTACGCGACGACCGTCCCACCGCGAACACCCTGCCCTGAGCGACGGTAGGCGACCAGGCGGGTCTGAAAGATCGACCGGGCCGCCCCCGAGGGAACGGCCCGGTCGTCGTCGCGGTGGCGGTACGGTCAGCCGACGATGGTCCAGGTGTCGCCGCTGCCCAGCAGCCCGGCCAACTGCTGGTCCGGGGTCTCGCTGACGGTGGCCCGGGCATCGGCCAACTGCCCCTGCACCACGCTGTCGTACGACGGGCGGCGCACCGAGCGGAACACACCGATCGGGGTGTTCCGCAGGTCGAAGCCGGGCAGCCGGGACAGCGCGAACGCGTATGCCGGGTCGGTCACCGTGGCATCGTGCACCACGATCTCCTCAGCCGGGGTCGACGCGGTCTCGCGTACCTCCAGACCGAACCCGCCGGGCGGGTGGACGACGCAGAACTGCCCGTCCTTGCCGAACGTGATCGGCTGGCCGTGCTCCAGCCGGATCAGGTAGTCGTCGCGGGTGCCAGGTTCCTTGAGCTGCTCGAACGCCCCGTCGTTGAAGATGTTGCAGTTCTGGTAGATCTCCACGAAGGCCGAGCCCTCGTGCTCGGCGGCGGCGCGCAGCACCGACTGGAGGTGCTTGCGGTCGGAGTCGATGGTCCGGCCGACGAAGGTGGCCTCCGCGCCGAGCGCCAACGACAGCGGGTTGAACGGCGCGTCCGCCGACCCCACAGGCGTCGACTTCGTGATCTTGCCGACCTCGGAGGTGGGGCTGTACTGCCCCTTGGTCAGGCCGTAGATCCGGTTGTTGAACAGCAGGATCTTGAGGTTGACGTTACGGCGTAGCGCGTGGATCAGGTGGTTGCCGCCGATGGAGAGGGCGTCGCCGTCACCTGTCACCACCCACACCGACAGGTCCGGTCGGGAGACCGACAGGCCGGTGGCGATCGCCGGTGCCCGCCCGTGGATCGAGTGCATCCCGTAGGTGTTCATGTAGTACGGGAAGCGCGACGAGCAGCCGATCCCGGAGACGAAGACGATGTTCTCCCGGGGGATGTTCAGCTCCGGCATGAACTGCTGGACGGCGGCGAGGATCGCGTAGTCGCCGCAGCCGGGGCACCAGCGCACCTCCTGTTCGGACTTGAAGTCCTTGGCGGTGAGCTTGAGGGCGACGGGCTCAGACATTCTTCAGGACCTCTTCCAGCATCGTCTCCAGCTCGGCGGCGGTGAACGGCAGGCCGCGGACCTGGTTGTAGCCGATGGCGTCGACCAGGTAGCGACCCCGGATCACGTGGGCGAGCTGGCCGAGGTTCATCTCGGGGATGACCACCCGGTCGTAGGAGCGCAGCACCGCGCCGAGGTTGGCCGGCATCGGGGCCAGGTGCCGCAGGTGCGCCTGCGCGACCGGCAGGCCACGCTGGCGCAGGGCGCGGCAGGCGGCGCCGATCGGGCCGTACGTCGAACCCCAACCGAGCACCAGCACCCGGGCGTCGCCGTCCGGGTCCTCCACCTCCACGTCCGGCACCGGGATCGTCTCGATCCGGGCCGCCCGGGTGCGAACCATGTAGTCGTGGTTGGCCGGGTCGTACGAGATGTCGCCGGTCTTGTCGGCCTTCTCCAGCCCGCCGATGCGGTGTTCCAGGCCCGGGGTGCCCGGCACGGCCCACGGCCGGGCCAGGGTCTGCGGATCGCGCAGGTACGGCAGGAAGGTGGTGCCGTCCTCGCCGTTGGGCGTGGTGGCGAACTCGACCCGCAGGTCGGGCAGGGAATCCACCTCGGGCAGCAGCCACGGCTCGGAGCCGTTGGCGACGTAGTTGTCCGACAGCAGGATCACCGGGGTGCGGTAGGTGAGCGCGATCCGCGCCGCCTCCAGCGCGGCGTGGAAGCAGTCGGACGGCGACTTCGGCGCGACCACCGCCACCGGCGCCTCGCCGTGCCGGCCGAACAACGCCATGTTCAGGTCGGCCTGCTCGGTCTTGGTCGGCATGCCTGTCGACGGGCCGGCCCGCTGCACGTCCACGACCACCAGCGGCAGCTCCAGGGCCACCGCGAGGGAGATGGTCTCGCCCTTGAGCGCCACGCCCGGGCCACTTGTGGTGGTCACGCCGAGCGCGCCGCCGTACGAGGCGCCGAGCGCCGCGCCGATCGCGGCGATCTCGTCCTCGGCCTGCATGGTGGTGACGCCGAACCGCTTGTGCTTGCTCAGCTCGTGCAGGATGTCCGAGGCCGGCGTGATCGGGTACGCGCCGAGGAAGACCGGCAGGCCGGAGCGGACACCCGCGGCGACGAGGCCGAGCGACAGCGCGGCGTTGCCGGTGATGTTGCGGTAGGTGCCCGGCGGCATCTTGGCCGGCTTCACCTCGTAGCGGACGGCGAAGTCCTCGGTGGTCTCGCCGAAGTTCCAACCGGCCTTGAACGCCGCGACGTTCGCCGCGACCAGCTCGGGCCGCTTGGCGAACTTGCGCTCCAGGAACCGCAGGGTGGAGTCGTACGGCCGGGAGTACATCCAGCTCAGCAGGCCGAGGGCGAACATGTTCTTGGCCCGTTCGGCGTCCTTCTTGGACACGTCCAGCTCGGCCAGCGCGCCGATGGTCATCGAGGTCAGCGCGACCGGGTGCACCGCGTACCCGGCGAGCGTGTCGTCGTCGAGCGGGCTGCTCGCGTAGCCGACCTTGGCCAGGTTCCGCCGGGTGAACTCGTCGGTGTTGACGATGATGTCGGCACCCCGGGGCAGGTCGGCGAGATTCGCCTTGAGCGCCGCCGGGTTCATCGCGACAAGCACGTTCGGCGCGTCGCCGGGGGTGAGGATGTCGTAGTCGGCGAAGTGCACCTGGAAGCTCGACACGCCCGGCAGGGTGCCGGCGGGAGCCCGGATCTCGGCGGGGAAGTTGGGCAGCGTGGAGATGTCGTTACCCAACTGCGCGGTCTCGGAGGTGAACCGGTCCCCGGTCAGCTGCATGCCGTCGCCGGAGTCGCCGGCGAACCGGATGACCACCCGTTCCAGCTGGCGGATCTGCTTGCTCACGGCCGCACCTCACTCTGTGGCGCGCCGTGGCGCGGCTGGCTGAACTGGATGGTGACCTCGCCTTGCCCGGCCACGAGACCTCCTTGACGCGCCGCTGCACCGGCCGTCCGCGAACGTCCGGCCCGCCTGTCCTTCCCTCACCGAGAGCCTACGTCGAATCAGTGGGGCACCCGGCCCGGAGGTCCGCCGACTGGGATCGAAACGTGAGGGTTTATGTGGTCAGTTGCGGTGTTTCGCCGGGGCCGCCGTAATCCATATCACCGCACGTCCCAGCCAGGTCGGTCATGTGTCCGGGCCGGTCGCCGGGCGCGGAACCAGATTCCACTGTCCGATTCCGGCGCGCCGCCGGCCGGGCCCGCCGCCTCCGCCGGCAGCGCCGCTCCGGTCGCCTGCCCGCGCCCGGCCCCCGGCGTGGTGGCCCGACGCCGCCGCATCGCCGTGACCAGCCCGGCGGCGAGGAGCAACAGCAGCACCGACACGGTGATCGGCAGCACTGCCGTGCGGTGCCCCGACGTCGGTCCGCCGGGTGCCCCGGCCGGGAGCAGGCCCGGCGACGTCTCCGACGTGGCCGGCGACACGCCGGCGGGCAGTTCCGGTGACGCGGTGATCCGGAAGCTGAGCTGCATCCGCCGGTCGGCACCGTGGCGCGGATCGAGCAGGCCGATCACCGCTCCGGACAGCGGCGCGGCACGTAGCGCCGTCACCGTCGCCGTCACCGGCAGGCGCACCTCGTCGGTACGCCCCGCCCGGACCGTGCCGAGGTCGCAGCGGGTACGCGTGGCCGCCACGGCGACGCAGCCGGGTGGCGGCGCGGCCACCGTGACCCCGGCGGGCAGCAGCACGTCGACCCGGCCGGTCGCGTCGGCCCGACCGGTGTTGCCGAGCCGGACGAGAAGGCCCTCGCTGGCGCCCTCGGCGTCGAAGGCGACCTCATCGGCCGACATGGTGATCCCGGGTGCCGGTGGGCCGGGTGGGAAGAGCACGGCGAAGCCCTCGTCGTCCGCCGCGGTGCCGGTCGCGCCGGTGGCCGTCACTCGTACGGAGCCGGCCAGCGGCATCCGCCGCCAGGCGTCGCCGTCGACCCGGATCCGCAGGCGGGTGCTGAACCGCTCGCCGGGTGCCGTGCTCCACTGCCCGCAGCGGTACTCCCGCCGCCCGGCGGTGGCGCAGCCGTCCGTACCGGCATCGGTGAGCCCGGCCGGCAGGGTGTAGGCGAGCCGGACACCGGCGCTGGCGGTGCCGGTGTTGGCGACTGTCACGCGCAGGGTGGCCACGGTGCCGGCGACGTTCCAGTAGCCGGCCGGCAGCGTGAGGTCACCTGTGGTGACAGTGATTCCGGCCGAGACGGGTGGCGCGATCGTGGGCGCGGGCGGCCGGGATGGCGGGGAGTACGTGGGCCGGGGCGGTGCGCCGGTCGCGGCGGGCGGACCGCTGCTCGGGACCGGTGCGCCGGTGGTGACACCCGGGGTCGGCGTGGTCGACGGTGACGCCGGTGCGCTCGTCTCGACCGGCGGCTCCACAGTGGGTGGGGGCGAGGTGGGCTCGGGTTCACCCGTCGGCTCCGCCGGCGGACTGTCCGGCACCGGCTCGGCGGCCCGGTTCGCCGTCGGCGCGGCCACCACCGCCCCGGGCGCCACCGCCGCTCCGGCCGCCACCAGCAGACCGAGGGCGCAGGCGGACGCCAAGGTACGGCGCCAGGCGCGTCGTCCGGGCAGGCGGCCCATTGCTCCTCCGGTGCTGGTGGTGGTCCCCATGGTGGGCACAAGTTGTCCTGAGACACTAGTCCCAGGTGTAAAGAAGTTCGCGACCCGGCGGTGGACCGTGTGGGGACGGTAGGCTGACCGACCGTGACCGGTTACCTGGGCTCGTACGCGACGCTCGGGCTGTTGCTGCTCGCGGGCGTGCTCTTCCTCGTCGTCGCGTTCACCGCCAACCGGGTGCTGCGCCCTGCCCGCCCGGCCGACCCGCCCGGCAAGCGCGCCAGCTACGAGTGTGGCCTCGACCCGGTGGGTGGCGACTGGGCGCAGATGCAGATCCGCTACTACGTCTACGCGTACCTCTACGTGCTGTTCGCGGTCGAGGCGGTGTTCCTCTTCCCCTGGGCTGTGGTCTTCGACAGGCCCGGGTTCGGGCTGGTCACCGTGGTCGAGATGGCGATCTTCGTGGGTGTCCTCGCGCTCGGCCTGCTCTACGCCTGGCGGCGCGACATCCTGCGCTGGACCTGACCGCCGGCGGGGCCCGCCACAGCTCAGGCGAGGCCGCGCCGGCTGAGCCTGGGTGGGCGATCTCCCCGGACGGACGCGACCATGTCCAGCAGCCGGCGGGTGGGGCGGACCTGGTGGGCGCGGAAGACCCGGGCACCCAGCCACGCGGAGACCGCCGTCGCGGCGAGCGTTCCCTCCAACCGTTCGGCGACCGGCAGGTCCAGCGTCTCGCCGATGAAGTCCTTGTTCGACAGGGCTACCAGCACCGGCCAACCGGTCGCGGTCAGCTCGCCCAGCCGCCGGGTGATCTCCAGTGAGTGGCGGGTGTTCTTGCCGAAGTCGTGTGCCGGGTCGATGAGGATCCCGTCCGGACGTACGCCCAGGGAAACCGCACGGTCGGCGAGCCCGGTCACCGTCGTGACCACGTCCGCCACGACGTCGTCGAAGGCCGCGCGGTGCGGCCTGGTACGCGGGCTGAGCCCGCCCGCGTGCGAGCAGACCAGCCCGACCCCGGTCCGGGCCGCCACCCGGGCCAGCGCCGGGTCCGCCCCCGACCAGGTGTCGTTGAGCAGGTCCGCGCCGGCCGCCACGGCCTCCACCGCGACCTCGGCGCGCCAGGTGTCGATCGAGATGACGACCTCCGGGAAATCCGCCCGTACCGCGGCGATGGTGCCGACCGTGCGCCGGATCTCCTCGGCGACGTCGACCTCGGTGCCCGGCCCGGCCTTCACCCCGCCGATGTCGACGATGTCCGCGCCCTCGTCCACCGCCCGTTCCACCGCCCGCAGCGCATTGTCGGCCTGGAAGGTCGCGCCCCGGTCGAAGAACGAATCCGGGGTGCGGTTGACGATCGCCATCACCACAAGCTCGTCGGGACCGAACCGCCGAGCCCCGAGCCGCAGCACTCCGGCCACGCCACCTCCCACATCGCCCTACGCCGCCGGCCGATCACGCCGCCGCCCCGGTGACGCTATCCGGTCGCTGGTCCGGCGCGGTGGCCGGGAACGTCTGCGGTGCCGCGTCGTCCGGGCCCGGCGCGTTTCGGACCGCCGCACCGGCGCCTCGTCCGGTACGCCGCGCCGGGTGGGGTCGCCCCGTTCCCTTCGGCGTGCCACGATCAGTACATGGGTCAGCTTCTGCTCCTGCTGGTCGTGGCGGTCACCGTCGCGGCGGTCGTGTTCGGCGTGACGGTGCTGGTCACCGGTCGGGATCCCGGCCTGGCCCCGGTCGAGGCGGACGGGCGGGCGGTGCCGCTGCCCGGCGATCGTCCGCTGCGCGAGTCGGACGTGAGCGAGGTGCGCTTCGACACCGCGCTGCGGGGGTACCGGATGACCCAGGTTGATCAGGCGATGCGCCGGGCGGCGTACGACATCGGCTACAAGGCCGAGCTGATCGGCGTGCTGGAGGCAGAGGTGACAGCGCTGCGGGACGGCCGGACCGCCGACGCCGACGCGCTACGCCGGGCCCGCGAGCAGGCGGCCAAGTCGGCCGAGGCGGCTGCTGCGCAGCCGGACGCCCCGGTGGCCGACGGATCGGTAATCGAACTTTCGGTGACACCGGCGACGGTCGAGTCCGACGCCGTACCCGGCCCGCCGCCGGAGGCCATGACGGTGCCGACGACCGGGCAGGAAACCGCGACGACCGAGCCGGTCGACCGCTATGTTCGGCCGGCCGCGAAGCGGTCGGTGCCGGGTGGGGAGCCGACCGACGGTGCCGCACCCTCCGCTGTCGCCGACCCGGACACCGGAGAGTCGGCCGACGGTGAAGCGCCAGCATCCGGGGTGCGCGATTCGGCGGTCCGGTCGGAGTCGGCGTGAGCGGTCCGGACGGCGCTGACGATCTACGCGAGGCGGCCCAGCCCGGTGCTGGTGAGGTCACCGCCACGGTGATCGTCAACGCCCCGGCGGAGAAGGTCTTCGCCGCTCTGCTGGCCTGGGAGCGGCAGTCCGAGTGGATCCCCTTCACCACCGTCCGGGTGGTGGAGGGCGACGGCGGCGAGGGGAGCCTGGTCGAGGCGATCACCTCGCTCGGGCCGGCGGTGTTGCGGGACACGATGCGGGTGGTCCGGGTGGACGCGCCGTACGAGATCGGCGTGGTGCACTGCGGCACGCTGCTGCGCGGCCCCGGGGTGCTGCGCTGCACCCCGCTGGAGAGCGGACGCACCCAGGTCGTCTGGCACGAGTGGTTCCACCTGCCGGGCGGCCCGGCCGGACGGGTGGCCTGGCCGGTGCTCTGGCCCGGCTCCAAGTTCAGCCTCACCCAGGCGCTGCGCCGCTTCGCCCGCCAGGTCGAGCAGGGCCGCCTGCCCTGACCGGTGCGTGCGGCCCGGGCTGTCGGACACTGGGCCTAGCCTTGGCTCCGTGACTGAACTGGTGATCGGGGCCGACGGGCTGGCCCGCTGCGGGTGGGGAGCCAGCACCCCCGACTATGCGGTCTACCACGACACCGAGTGGGGCCGTCCGCTGCACGGTGACGACGCGCTCTACGAGCGGATGACGCTTGAGGCGTTCCAGTCCGGCTTGTCCTGGCTGACGATTCTGCGCAAGCGGCAGGCCTTCCGGGCGGCCTTCGCCGGGTTCCGGATCGACACGGTGGCCGGCTACGACGAGGCCGACGTGGCCAGGTTGCTCGCCGACGCCGGCATCGTCCGCAACCGGGCCAAGATCGAAGCTGCGATCGCGAACGCCCGCGCCGCGCAGCAACTCCCCGAAGGACTCTCGGCGCTGCTCTGGTCCTTCGCCCCGCCGCCCGGTCGGGCCCGGCCCGGCACCGGGGCCGCCGTGCCCGCACTCACCGACGCGTCCACGGCCATGGCCAAGGCGCTCAAGAAGCGTGGCTTCCGGTTCGTCGGCCCGACCACGGCGTACGCGCTGATGCAGGCCACCGGGATGGTCGACGACCACCTTGCGGGCTGCCACGTCGTGACATCCACGACGGGCGTGATGGGATGAGGGCATGACGACCGACACCGCACACCGGGTGAACGGGGCGAGCCAGGCGGACGGCACGGGCACCTGGGCCGTGCTCCTGCCCGCCGGACGGTACGACGCCGAGCGGCTCGTCCACCACGACACACTCGAACTGACCGGGCTGGACGAGACCGTCCTGCCCCGCCTCGGTGACCAGGTCGCGGTGCTTACCGACGAGCCACCGCGGCTGGTGGCGGTGGGCCGGGTCGCCGGCCCGACCGCCCGCCGTCCGGAGGATCCGGACGACCCGCAGTCCGACCACGCGCCCGACGCGCTTGTCGTCGCGTACACCCGGCGAGCCTTCGACGAGCCGGTGCCGGCGGACGAGTTGATGCTCGGCGGGCCGGTCACCGCGCTCGACGCGGCGACCTTCCGCGAACTGGTCGACCGGCTCGGCCCGCCACCGCAGCGCCGCACCTGGCTGGTCAGCCTGGACCTGCCGATCGAGGCCGACTCGCCGGCGGAGGCGGTCCGGCTGTTCTGGGCGTACGTGCAGGAGCTGGGCCCCCGGGAGCTGCCCGCCTTCGTCTCACCGTCCGGCGACGAACTGGCCATGCAGGCGTTCGTGCTCGGCGCGGAGGCGAACCAGGATCCGGAAGAGGACGACTGACCGATCCGGGTGACGGTGGCCGGCGACGGCTCAACGACCTTCGAAGACCGGCTGCTGCTTGTTGACGAAGGCCATCGTCGCCGCGCTGTGGTCCGCTGTCGCGCCGCAGATCGCCTGCGCCTGCGCCTCGGCGGCCAGCGCGTCGGCGAGGGTGCCGGCGTCGGCGACGGAGAGCTGACGCTTGATCGCCCCGTAGGCCACTGTCGGTCCGGCGGCGAGTCGGGCGGCCAGTTCCTGCGCGGTGGGCAGCACCTGCTCGTCGTCGTCGGTCAAGCGGTTGAGCAGCCCCAACCGGCAGGCCTCCTCGGCGCGTACCGGCTCGGCCAGCATCAGCAGCTCGACGGCCTTGGCGTGGCCGACGAGCCGGGGCAGCGTCCACGAGGCGCCGGTGTCGGCGGCCAGCCCGACCTTGGTGAACGCCATCAGGAAGCTGGTCGACGGGCCACCGATGCGGATGTCGGCCAGGAACGCCAGGGAGGCACCCGCCCCGGCGGCCATGCCCCGGACCGCGGCCACCACCGGCTTCGGCAGGCTGGCCAGCCGGGCGGCGATCGGGTTGTAGTGCGCCCGCACCGTGTCCAGCTGCTTGCCGTCGCCCGCCTGGAGGGTGCTGACGTGCTCGCGTAGATCCTGACCGGCGCAGAACGCCCCGCCGGCTCCGGCCAGCACCACCGCCCGGCAGCCACGGTCGGACTCCAGCTCGGCGAGGGTGTCCCGGAGCGCCTCCTTGAGCGTCACGTCGAGCGAGTTCATCGCCTTCGGGCGGTTCAGGGTGAGGGTGACGACCGCGTCGGTGCGGTCGACGAGCAGTGGCTCGGTCACGTGTGGCGACCCTTCTGTCGGGCTGTCCGGTGTCCACCGTCGAGGCACTGCTCGACGTACCGGTCGGCGGCCGGCCGGAGCCGGGCCGCATGGCGGTCGAAGAAGCTGGCCGCGGCGACGCCGGGCCAACGTTCGGGCAGCAGCGCCGGCGGCAGCTGCGGATCCCGGAACAGGAACGTACGCCACGCGTGCACCAGCCGGAACCGGGCCGCGTACGCCTCCTCGTCGCCGCTGCGCGCCGTGACACCGGTCAGCAGCGTCCGCTGCTCGGCGACGAACTGCTCGTACGCCCGGCCGATCTCGGCCAGGTCCCAGGCTCGGCGGACCAGGCCCATCGCGCCCGGCGTGCCGGCGGTGTGCGCGGCGCTGAACCGCTCGAAGCGTACGCCCGCCTCGCTGAGCAGCAGGTCGACGTCCTCGGCCGGACGGGTGGCCACCCAGGTCTGCTCGTCGAGCGTGCCGTAGCCCAGGTACCGCAGGTTGGCGGCGAGTCGCTGGCGGTCCCGCCGCGCGCTCGGCGCGTCCAGCACCAGCAGGTCGAACCGCCCGTCCCAGGTGACCCGGCCGGTGCGGTAGATCCGCGAGGCCGCCTCGTCCAGTCGGCGGGCCGCCTTGGGTGTGATCGAATATCCCGGTCCGGAGGTCAGTCTGGTCGGTTCGAGCCAGCCCTGGCGCACCATGCGGGAAACCGCCGTCCGTACGGCGGGTGGCGCGATCCCGAGCGGCGCCAGCAGCTTGACCAGCGCGGCAACGGGTGCGCGCCCACCCCGTGGCCGGAGGTGGTCGCCGTACAGGTCGAAGAGTGCCGACCGTGCCTGCATGACCGCACATTGTGACAGGCCATCTAAGGATAAGCTAGATGCTGTTACATCAATGCTGCTTCGGTTTGGGTCCGGCGGTGTTCATCAGGGAAAATCGTCGGTCGACACCCACGTGCAAGTTGCGGGTGGTCATGGCGAAGTGGCTGTGGGGCAACCCACCGACCCTGGTGTAGGTCTGAGGGGAGACAACATGGCGGCGATGAAGCCGCGGACGGGCGACGGTCCGCTGGAAGTCACCAAGGAGGGCCGGGGCATCGTCATGCGGGTCCCGCTGGAGGGCGGTGGCCGGCTCGTCGTCGAGATGACTCCCGACGAGGCGACTGCTCTGGGTGACGCGCTGAAGGCGGCTGCCGGCTGAGTGAGGCCGGTTCGTCGGCGAAGCTCGCCACCGCGGACGGTTCGTCTGGTCCCTGGCTCTGAGCCACCGGTATCACCGGTGGCTCAGAGCCGTCACACCCGCGCGCGGCCGATTCTCCGCGCGTCCGTCTCCAGGAGGTACGGCTCCGCGTGCTCGCCATCCGTCTGACCGCCGAGCCGGCACGGCTCGACACCCTGGTCCTGCCCGTGCGGTCCGGTGCCGCCGAGGATGCTCCGGCCGAGCCGGTCCCGACCGGAGTGACCCCACCCGAGGGGGTCACCGACGAGGTGGCCGCGCTGGTGCCGGTGGCGCGGTTCAAGGGCCGGGCCGGGGAGGTGCACACCCAGCTACGGCCCGGAGGTACCCCCCGGAGGCTGCTGCTGCTCGGGATCGGTGCGGCGGATGAGGCGGCCTGGCGGGCGAGTGGCGCGGCACTGGCCCGCGCGGTCAAAGATGAGACTCATGTCACACTGGCTCTGCCGGCGGGTGCGCCGTCCGAGGCGGTTCGCGGTCTGGTGGAAGGTCTGCTGCTCGGGTCGTACCGGTTCCGGCTCGCTGCGGACCCCGACGCCCCCACGCTCACCGACGTCGACCTGGCGGTCACCGAGCCTGAGGCGTACGAACAGGCCGTCACGGTGGCGCGGACCACCGCCCGGATGACCCGAATGGCCCGGGACCTCACGAACATGCCCTCCTCGGTGAAGAACCCGCAGTGGTTCGCCGAGCAGGTCGCCGAGGCCGTCACCGAGCTGCCCGGGGTCACGTTGCGGGTCCGCGAGCCGGAGCAACTGACCGCCGAGGGTTTCGGCGGCATCCTCGCCGTCGGCGGGGGATCGGCAAGCGGCCCGCGCCTGGTCGAGTTGGACTGGCACCCCTCGGACGCCCGCACCCACGTGGTGCTGGTGGGCAAGGGCATCACCTTCGACACCGGCGGCATCTCGATCAAGCCCGTACCGGCGATGAAGCTGATGCGCAAGGACATGGCCGGCGCCGCCGCCGTCGTGGCGGCCACCCTCGGAGCCGCAGCGCTGCGGCTGCCGGTACGGGTGACCACGCTCGCGCCGCTGGCCGAGAACATGGTCAGCGGGGCCGCGTTCCGGCCCGGCGACATCGTCCGGCACTACGGCGGGCTGACCAGCGAGACGACGAACTCCGACGCCGAGGGCCGGCTGGTCCTCGCCGACGCGCTGGCGTACGCCGTGCAGGAACTCAAGCCCGACCTGCTTGTCGACCTGGCCACCCTGACCGGCGCGAACGCGGTGGCACTGGGTACCCGCACCGGTGCCCTCTACAGCGACAACGACCAGCTCGCCGAGGACCTGCTCACGGCGATCAGGTCGGCCGGCGAGTCCGCCTGGCGGATGCCGCTGCCCAGCGACTACGTCGAGCACCTCGGCAGCGACCTGGCCGACCTGCACAGCGCGCCCACGCAGGGCGGTGGCTCCGTGCTGGCCGCTCTGTACCTGCGGGAGTTCACCGGCGAACTGCGGGACCGTTGGCTGCACATCGACATGTCCGCCCCCTCCTGGTGCGAACGCGACGACGCGGAGCTGACCCGGGGCGCGACCGGTTGGGGCGTACGCGGGCTGCTGCGCTGGCTGGCCGCGCTGGACTGACCGCCCCGGGCCGGCCTACCGGGGCCGGACCGCACCCGCCGGCACGGCTGCCAGCCGGGTCACGTCGCGGGTGGGTCGGCTCAGCAGCGCACCGCTGCCAGCAGCCCGTGACCGACCGGCAGCAGCGCCGGGATCCAGTGCTCCGACTCGCGGATGGCCTTCACCGTCTCGCGTACCGTCACCGTCTCCGGGTCACGGGCGGCGGGGTCACCGATCCGCCCGCCGGCCAGCGCTCCGTTGAGCACCAGCACCCCGCCCGGCCGCAGCAGCCGCAGCGCGGCGTCCACGCAGGCGGTGAAACCGGTCACCTCGGCGTCGACGAAGACCAGGTCGTACGCGCCGTCGGCGAGCCTGGGCAGCACGTCCAACGCCCGGCCGGTGATGATGCGGGTGCGGCCGGAGACGAAACCGGCTTCGGCGAAGATGCGGCGGGCGATCCGCTGATGCTCCACCTCGACGTCGATGGTGGTGAGTACCCCGTCGACCCGCATGCCGCGCAGCAGCCACACACCGCTGACGCCGGTGCCGGTGCCGATCTCGACCACCGCACGGGCGTTGCCGGCAGCGGCGAGCAGGCGCAGCGCGGCACCCGCGCCAGGTGTGACAGCGGCTAGACCGACCTC
This sequence comes from Verrucosispora sp. CNZ293, assembly GCF_002754655.1. NCBI lineage: Bacteria > Bacillati > Actinomycetota > Actinomycetes > Micromonosporales > Micromonosporaceae > Micromonospora > Verrucosispora sp. CNZ293. The sequence goes on along the minus strand of NZ_PEFR01000001.1, from coordinate 4,122,101 downwards.
GTGAGCGAGGCTGCGTGCGGTCCGCAGGACGAGGTCCTCGGTGACGTACGACTCGGCGAACTGCAGGGCCGGGTTCGTCGAACTGCCGGAACCGGCGACCGTGGCTATGGGGCACCTCCGGGCGACGAGCATGATGCGCAGGGCGGTTGGGCACTGTGACTCTAGAGGCGGCCCGCCCCGAGCGCAGCGGGGCATCCACCCGCAGTGACAACCGCTGACCCCGCGCGGCGCATCCGTGCAATCCTGGAAGCGGTGTCCGTCGTCCACGCCTGGCGCGGACGCGTGGACACCGGGGACGGGAGTGGGAGGCACCGAGTGACCGACGGCTGGGACTGGCGCCAGCCCGGCGTGGGCGGAGCACCGGCCGGGCAGCCGGCGGCCGGGCATCCGCCAGCCGGTGTGCCGGCGACACCACAGGACGGCGGCCACGCCGCGTCACCGTGGTGGTCCGACGCGCTCGCCGATCCGTGGCGGGATCCGTACGCACCGACGGCTGTGGTGCTGCCGGCGGCACCGGTGGCCGGCAGCGAGCCGGAACCGGTCACCGATCCGGACGCGGCCGGTCGGCCGAGGCTCCAGCAGCTCCTGGTCATTCCGCTGGTGACAGCCCTGCTCGCCGGGGCGCTCGGCGGTGCGCTCGGCTATGCGTTCGCGATCCGTGGTGGTGCCGGTGGGGCGGTCCTCGGCGCGGTCCCCGGTACGGTGCCCACGCTCGCCCAGCGTCCGCCGGAGTCACTGGCCGGCGTCGCCGAACGGGTACTGCCCAGCGTGGTCACCGTGCGGGTCGCCGGCCTGGGTGGCACCAGCGAAGGCTCGGGCTTCATCGCCAGTGCCGACGGGCATGTGATCACGAACGACCATGTGGTGGCCGGCGGTACCGGTAAGGCGTCGGTGATCTTCAACGACGGCACCTCGGCCGCCGCGACGGTGGTGGGGCAGGACGCGGAGTCCGACATAGCCGTGATCAAGGTCTCCCGCACCGGGCTGCGTCCGGTCGAGTTCGGCGACTCGGACGCGCTGGCCGTGGGCGACCCGGTGCTGGCGATCGGCTCCCCGCTGTCGCTGGCGAACACGGTGACCGCGGGCATCGTCAGCGCCCTGGACCGGACGATGCACGCCGGCGAGCCGGGTGGTCCGACGCGCTACTACGCCGCGATCCAGACCGACGCCGCGGTCAACCACGGCAACTCGGGCGGTCCGCTCGTCGATACGGCCGGGCGGGTCATCGGCGTCAACTCGACGATCAAGTCTCTGGTCGCCGAGGGGCAGGAGGCCGGCAACATCGGCCTGGCCTTCGCCATCCCGATCAACCAGGCGAAACGGATCACCCAGGACATCATCGGCACCGGGAAGGCCCGCCGCACGGTGATCGGTGCCCAGGTCGGCGGGCCCGGTTCGGGCACCAACGGCACCGGGGTACGCCTCGCGACTGTCGAGCCGTCCGGTCCGGCCGCCGGTGCGGGACTGCGCGCCGGTGACGTGATCCTGAAGCTCAACGGCCGTCCGATGACCGAGCCGACCGACCTGATCGCCCTGGTCCGCAAGTACGCGCCCGGATCGGTGGTGACGGTGGAGTACCGCCGGGGTTCCAGCCGGCAGAACGCCTCGGTCACCCTGGCCGCGGACGCGAAGTGACCTCGCACCCTCTTCTGGCAGCGGCACCTACGTGCGTACTCTGGCTGCGGTAGCCGGGGGAAGGGGGACCGAGGGTGTTCGAGAACCTGAACGTGTGGGAGGTCGGCGCGCTGCTGCTGCTGGCGCTGCTGATCTTCGGCGACCGGCTGCCGGTGGTGATCAGTGACGGACTGCGGATGGTGCGCAACCTGCGCACCATGGCCCGCAGCGCCACCACCGACCTGAGCAAGGAGTTGGGCACCGACATCCAGTTGGAGGACCTGCACCCCAAGGCGTTCATCCGCAAGCACCTGCTCAGCGAGGAGGACGAGCAGGCGATCCGGAAACCGCTCCAGGGTGTCTACGACGGCCTCCGGGCGGACGTCACAAGCGTGCACGACGAGCTCAAGGACGTCGCGAACGCGGCGGACCCGCGCCGGCCCGGCCCGGCCCCGGCGAGCGCCGGCCCGGCCCCGGCTCCCCGCGCGGTCAGCTACGACGACGTCACCTGACACCCACCACCCCGGTCGGGCAACCGACCGGCCGGTTCAGCGCCCGGACGGCTTGAGGCCCAGCGGCTTGCCGAGCAGTGACTCGCGGCGCAGCGCGAGCCGGTCGGCCACCTGGCCCAGCGCCTTCGCCGCCGGGGAGTCCGGCTCGGCGAGCACGATCGGGTTGCCCTCGTCGCCTGCCTCCCGGACCCGGGTGTCCAGCGGCACCTGGCCCAGCAGCGGCACCTGCGCGCCGATGGTCTGGGTCAGTGAATCCGCCACCGTCTGACCACCGCCGGCTCCGAAGATCTCCATCCGAGAGCCGTCGGGCAGTTCCAGCCAGGACATGTTCTCGATCACGCCGACCACCCGCTGGTGGGTCTGCAGGGCGATCGCGCCGGCCCGCTCGGCCACCTCGGCGGCGGCGGCCTGGGGGGTGGTGACCACCAGGATCTCGGCGTTCGGCAGGAGCTGAGCCAGGGAGATCGCCACGTCGCCGGTGCCCGGGGGCAGGTCGAGCAGGAGCACGTCGAGATCGCCCCAGTAGACGTCGGCGAGGAACTGCTGCAACGCGCGGTGCAGCATCGGCCCCCGCCAGACCACTGCGGCGTTGCCGGCGGTGAACATCCCGATCGAGATGACCTTCACCCCGTGCGCCTGCGGCGGCATGATCATGTCTTCGACCCGGGTGGGGAGGCCGTCCGCGCCGAGCATCCGCGGCACCGAGTGGCCGTAGATGTCCGCGTCCACCACGCCGACGGAGAGACCCCGGGCGGCCAGCGCGGCGGCCAGGTTGACAGTCACGCTGGACTTGCCGACGCCGCCCTTGCCGCTGGCCACCGCGTACACCCGGGTGCGGGAGCCGGGCTGGGCGAAGGGGATGACCGGCTCCTCGGTCGCGCCGCCGCCGCGCAGCTTCGCCTGAAGCTCCTTGCGCTGATCGGTGCTCATCACCCCGAAGTCGATCTCGACACGGCTGACCCCGCTCACCGCGCCGACGGCGGCGGTGATGTCGCTGCGCAGCTTGTCTTTCAGCGGGCAACCGGCCACGGTCAGCAGCAACTCGACCCGGACCACGCCGTCCTCGCCGATCTCGGCGGAACGCACCATGCCGAGTTCGGTGATCGGCCGGCGGATCTCCGGGTCGTTGACGGTGGCCAGGGCGGCCATGACGGCGTCGTTGACGGTGCTGACGGGAGCTGACATGCCCGCAATGCTACGTCGGCAGGGTGCCGCCGCCGGTGGCGGTCGCAACGATGTGAGCGAGTCGATCAGCTCTCCGGGCGGCGGGAGGTCGCGGTGCCGTGACGACCGTCACCCGGTTGGTCGCCGTCCACCTCGTCGCGGGGCTCGTCCAGCCCGTCACCACCGGTCCGGCCCGCCGGGTCGTCCCGGTGCCGGCGTTCCCGCCGCTGTCGCCGCTGCGCCGCCTCGTCCAACTCCTCGGCGAGCCGGGACAACTCGGAGCGGACGAAGTCCCGGGTGGCCACCTCGCCCAGCGCGATCCGCAGCGCGGCGATCTCCCGGGCCAGGTACTCCGTGTCGGCCTTCTGCATGGTCGCCCGGCGCCGATCCTCCTCCATCCCCACCCGGTCGCGGTCGGCCTGGCGGTTCTGTGCCAGCAGGATCAGCGGCGCCGCGTACGACGCCTGGATGGAGAGCACGAGGGTGAGGAAGGTGAAGGTGTACGGGTCGAACCGCATTCCCGCCGGGGCGAGGGTGTTCCAGAGGAACCATGCGGTGATCACCAGCGTCATGTAGACGATGAAGTTCGCCGTACCCATGCCCCGTGCGATGCCCTCGGCCCAGCGTCCGAACGTCTCCTGATCCACCCGGGGCAGCTTCAGTCCGCGAGGCTCCCGAGGCACGTCAAGCCGCTCCGCGCGCCGTTGCTCAGTCATGGTCACCGCCCGTCGCCGAGTCCGCGACGGCTGACGCCGTCGCCCCGTTCCGGGGGCCGCTCACCGCGTCCCGGTCCCGCCAGTCCCGGGGCAGTGAGTGATCCAGCACGTCGTCGACGGTGACGGCGCCCACCAGCCGGTTGTTCCGGTCGATCACCGGCATGGCCACCAGATCGTAGGTGGCCATCCGGCGGGTGATCTCCGGCAGTGGGGTGGTCGGGCGCAGCGGGTCGATGTCGTTGACGACCACGCCACCGAGCAGATCGGCCGGGGGCTCCCGGAGCAGCCGCTGGAAGTGCACCATGCCCAGGTAGCGGCCGGTGGGGGTGGCCATCGGTGCCCGGGCCACGAACACCTGCGCGGCCACCGCCGGGGAGAGCTGGGGCTCCCGGATCCGGGCCAGCGCCTCGGCCACCGTCGCGTCGGGAGGCAGGATGACCGGTTCGGAGGTCATCACGCTGCCCGCGGTGCCCGGGGTGTACTTCAGCAACTGTCGTACCGAATCGGCCTCGTCCGGCTCCATCAGGTCGAGCAGCACGTCCTGCTCCGGCGGCGGCAGCTCGCCCAGCAGGTCGGCGGCGTCGTCCGGCTCCATCTCCTCCAGGATGTCGGCGGCCCGCTCGCGGTCCAGCGCGGCGAGAATCTCCACCTGGTCGTGCTCGGGCAGCTCGCTGAGCACGTCGGCGAGAAGCTGGTCGTCCAGGGCCGCCGCCACCTCGTTGCGCCGGGCGTCGGGCAGATCCTGGAGCGCGTTGGCCAGGTCGGCCGGGCGCATGTCCTCGAGTACGGCCAGCAGGTTGGCGGTGCCCCGGGTCTCCGCGATCCCGCTGAGCCCGCGTACCTGATTCCACTCGACCTGGTGCAGATGGCCCCGGCGAGCCAACCGACCTGTCTGTTCGCGGACCGCCACCCGGGTCAGCGACCACTCGCCGCCACGACTGCACTCCATCGCCACGTCGACCACCGACGCGGCCCGACCCTCCGGGGCGACCTGCACCCGGCGGTCGAGCAGCTCCTGGAGGACGAGCAACTCGTTCGGGCGCTTCTCGAACCGGCGCAGGTTGAGCGTGCCGCTGCCCAGCACGATGGCGTCGGCGTCGATCGAGGTGATCCGGTTGATGGAGAGGAAGATCCGTCGGCGCATCGGCATCTCAGCGACCAGCCCCACCACCTCGGGCGGCCGTTGGCTCGCGCGCAGCCGGGCCACCGCGTCGCGTACCCGGCCCACCTGGTCGCCGTTGGGGTCGAAGACGGCGACTCCGGCGAGGCGGGCGATGTAGACCCGGGTCGGCGTGCTCACGGGCACCAGCCTAGGGGGTATGTCGACGCCCCCGCCCACCATGGTTCAGGACCGGCACGGCCGGGCAGTGACCCCGACAAACGTCCTGAGGGCCTAGTGTCTATCAACATGTCGACCTTGGCTTACGAGATCGTGGACGTCTTCACCGACCGTCCGTACGCCGGGAACCCGCTCGCGGTGGTCTTCGGCGCCGAAGGGCTGGCGACCGACCAGATGCAGGCTCTGGCGCGGGAGTTCAACCTCTCGGAGACGGTCTTCGTGCTGCCCGCGACCCAGGCCGGGGCCACCTACCGGGCCCGGATCTTCACGCCTGTCGACGAGTTGCCGTTCGCCGGCCACCCCAGCGTCGGCGCAGCGGTCACCGCCGCCCGCCGGGGCGTGTTCCCGGTGGGGCAGGTCACCCAGGAGTGCGGTGCCGGGGTGCTGCCGATCGAGGTCAGTGCCGGTGCCGCGACCCTCACCGGTGGCAGCCCCACCCTCGGCCCCGAACTGGAACCGGAACCGTTGCTGGAGATGGTCGGGCTCGCCGCCGAGGACCACAGCGGCCCGGCGCCCCGGGTCGCCGGCTGCGGCCTGGAGTTCCCGTTCCTGCCGGTACGCCCCGACGCTCTCGCCCGGGCCCAGGTGAACCCGGTGACGGCCGGGCGGTACGGCATTGAGCATGTCAGCGTCTTCTCCTGGGACGCCGTCAGCCAAACCGCACAGGCCCGGGTCTTCGTCCCCGGTCTCGGCGTACCCGAGGACCCGGCGACCGGGTCGGCCGCCCTCGGCCTCGGGGTGTGGCTGGTCGCCAGCGGCCTGCTGCCCGGCGAGGGACGATCGTCGTACACCGTCCGGCAGGGCGTCGAGATGGGCCGACCGTCCTCGCTGGCCTGCACGGTGACCGCGGCCGGTGGCGTGGCGGTGGGCACGAGCGTCGCCGGCCAGGTGATGCCGGTGGCGCGCGGCGAGATCCTCGTCCCGCCGTTCGTCGGCTGACGGCCGACGCGGACCGGCCCGGATGCGAGAGGATGCCGCGGTGACCGACGAGCGCGAGAATCACCCCCTGGTCGACGAGGCGATGAAGAAGGCCTCGGTGGCCTGGGTCGCGGTGGCCGACGGACCGCCGCTGGCCCTGTGGTGCGTGCCCCTGGAAGCGGCGCTCTTCGTGGTCGTCGGCCCCGGCGAGCAGGCCGCGCCGGGGTTGGCCGAGGCCGACGAGGCCCAGGTGACGCTGCGCGGCGACCACGGGGGCCGGATCGTCACCTGGCCGGCGCGGGTCAGCCGGGTGGCACCCGGCACCGAGCAGTGGGACACCCTCGCCCCGTTGGTGGGTGCCAAACGGTTGAACGCGCCCGGGCCGACCGTTGAACTCGTCGCCCGTTGGGCCGCCGACGGATGTGCCCTGATGCGGCTCGCCCCGGCCGGCCGGCCCGCGCACGGAGCCGAACTGCCGGCCGGCTCGCTCGCCGAACCGCCCCGGCCGACGCCGGCCGTGCGGGCCACCCGCCGGCCGTTCCGGTTGCACCGCGTCCGACGCCGCTGACCCGTCACACCGGGGCCGGGCGGACCGTCGACGGCGGGCCTGAGCGGCGAGGCGCGAGGCCCATCCGTGGCGCGGGCATCCGACGCCGTCCGGCTACGACGGGGTGCCGACCGGGGCGACGGCCTCGACCAGGTCGACCACCTCGGTGAGGGAACTCAGGGTCCGCCCGGCCCAGTCGACGTCGAGGTTGAACACCAGGTGATCGGCCAGGTCGGGCGAGGCCAGCCGGGCGGCGCTCAGGCCGGCACGCTGTGCGCCGGTCAGCTCCTGGCTGCCGCCGTCGCCCACGTAGAGGCAGTCCCGTGGCGGCAGACCCAGCCGCGCACAGGCGGCCAGGTAGAGGGTGGCGTCCGGCTTGCATCGCCCCACCTGGACGGAGAACACCCGGACGTCGAGCAGCGGGGCGATCGCCAGTTCCGGCAGGAACGCCGGCAACTCGTGGGTGCAGTCACTTATCACGCCGGTCCTTACCCCCCGTCGCCGTAACGCCCGCAGGGTCGGCACGGCCTCGTCCCGCAGCCGGGTGTCCGCGCGTACCGCCCGGTGGCGAGCGGCGGCGGCAGCTCGCAACGCCTCCGCCGATGGGTGTACGCCGGCCTGCTCGCACACCCAGCGAAGGGTCGCCTCGACGCTGCCGAAGCCTCCGCTGGCGCGTTCGTAGAAGCTGCGGTCGAGCACCTCCAGGAAGGTGTCCGGCGGACAGCCGAGCAGCTCGGCGGTGCTGAGGTGACCTTTGCCACGCTGGACCGGACGGGTCAACGTGCCGAAGAAATCGAACAGCACCGCTCGGAACCTGGGCATGGGTACTGACTCCGGGCGGATGAGAGGAGCCCCGACGGGACGCGCATGATCGTAACCGACCGTTGACGGAATGTGGTCACCGCACGACGTGTGAAGATTGCACCTCGTGGTCCCCGAACCTCATCGTCCGCCGCTTGACCTGATGACCGGCGCGGCCCTGGCCGTGGCCGTCCTCGCCGTCTCGTCATCCGCGCCGCTCATCGCCTTCGCCGCCGCGCCCGCCCTGGCTGTCGCGTTCTGGCGCAACGTGCTCGCGGTCGCCGTGCTGAGTCCGTTCGCGCTGGTCCGCCGGCGGTCCGAGTTCCGTGCCCTGACCACCCGCGTCGGCCGCCGCGAGGGCATGTACTGCGTCCTGTCCGGGGTGGCGCTGGCGGCACACTTCGCCACCTGGATGCCAAGCGCCAAGCTCACCTCGGTGGCCGCCGCAACCGCGCTGGTGGCCACCCAGCCGGTCTGGCAGGGGCTGATCGCCCGGGCCCAGGGCCGCCGACTGCCGGTGGGTGTCTGGGCGGGCATCGGGGTGGCGGTGGCCGGGGCGGTGCTGGCGACCGGAGCCGACTTCACGGTCTCCGGTCAGGCGTTCACCGGGGACCTGCTGGCGCTTGCCGGCGGTCTGTTCGCGGCCGTTTACACCGCGTTGGGGGAGCGTGCCCGGGTCACCGTCAGCAACGCCACCTACACCACCATCTGTTACGGCGTGTGCGGGCTGATCCTGCTGGTGATCTGTCTGGTCGGCGGGGTGCCGCTGAGCGGCTTCGACACCGGCACCTGGCTGGCGGTGCTCGCCCTGGTCGGTGGGGCGCAGCTGCTCGGCCACTCGATGTTCAGTTACGCCCTGCGGCGGGTCTCCGCCACCACGGTCAGCGTGCTGATCCTGCTTGAGGCCCCCGGTGCGGCGCTCATCGGCTGGGCGTGGCTGGGCCAGCTACCCGACCCGGTGACCCTGCCCGGCCTGTCGTTGCTGCTGGTCGGCGTCGCGGTGGTGGTGCTCTCCAGTGCCCGCACGGCCCGGCGTACGGCACGGGTCAGCACGGCGGTGCCGGCGGACGCGGCACCGGTCCGCGACTGAAGCCGGCTCCCGCCGGTCACACCTCGTGCACCTCGAGCACCCGGGTTTGCGGGGCGGCGTCGCCGAGCCCCGCGCGCAGCGCCACCCGCTCCGGGTCGGCCAGGAACGCCTCGTAGCCGGCTCGGGTGTCGAACCGGATGAGGTGCACCTCGGTATGCCCGTCCCCGGTGCGCAGCCGCCGTTCCAGCCGGCCGTCGTGGCGTGGCAGCAGGGCGAGCACCGTGTCCTCGTACCGTTGCCCGGCCTCGACCGCGTCGTCGGGCAACTCCACGAGCGCGACCAGGCGCACCGCGGCGGCCGGGTCGGTGACAAGCGACTTCCAGAAGTGGTGGTCGACGTGACCGCCCGGGATGCCCTCCCGCCGGCCGGTGTCGAGGTAGCCGTGCCGACGGTAGAAGCCCGGGGCCTGGAACGAGAACGAGGCGACCGAGATCTCGGTGCAGCCGCGCTGACGGGCCTCCTGCTCGGCCGCCGCCAGCAACCGGCCGCCCCAGCCTTCGCCGCGACGGTCCGCCCGTACCCAGACCATGTTGATCCCGGCGCAGCTGCCCCAGCTCCACCCGGTCAACCCGGCCAGCAGCTCACCGTCCGGGTCGGTGACCCGGACCGCCAGTTCCGCCTCGTCGGCGACGCCGGTGGCCTGGTTGTTGAAAGCGGTCAGCTCGGCGTCCAGCCGGGCGGTCAGCTCCTCGTCCTTGCCGAGCACCCGCAGGCTGGCGCCTTCCGTGACGGTCATGGCGCGGAGTATCGCAATGTTTCCCGACCGCGGCGACCCGGTTGTCCCGCCCGACGGACGGTCAGCCCGATACGCCGACAGCGGCGGCGCTCGCCGTCCAGAGTCGTTCCGCGAGTCGCGGATCGGCTGCCTTCGGCCACGGCCGGCGGGGCCGGCAGTCGAAGTAGTAGCCGCCGTCGCGCAACCGGGACCGGTCCTGGTTGGCGAGCCACACGAGCGTCTGCGCCCCCTTGACCGGGCTGCGGAAGGGCAGCAGACGCATGCCGAGCGCGACTATCCGGCTGTCGTTGCCGAAGCGGGTCCGCACCACCCCGGGATGGAAGCAGTACGACTCGACCCGCGGCCACCGTCGGGCCGCCTCGGCGGTGAAGAGGATGTTCGCCTGCTTGCTGGTGCCGTACGCGGACAGCGGCCGGTAACGGCGCAGCGGCGCGTTGAGATCGTCCGGATCGAGCCGGCCGCTGCGGTGCGCACCGGAGGCGGTCACCACCATCCGACGCACCCGGTCGGCCAGCAGGTTGGCCAGCAGGAACGGTGCCAGGTGGTTGGCCTGGATGGACAGCTCGAACCCGTCGACGGTGGTGACCGGCTGGAGCACGATCGCACCGGCGTTGTTGGCCAGCACGTCGATCCGGTCGTACGCGGCACGCAGTCGTTCGGCCATCTGTCGGACGTCGTCGAGGACGGCGAAGTCGGCGCGGAACACCTCGGGTCGCTCCCCGGACGCCTCGCGTACCTCGGCGGCTGCGGCCCGCAGCCGGGCCGGATCCCGGCCGACCAGGACGACCCGGTCGCCCCGGCAGGCCAGGTTGGTGGCGGCGGCCAACCCGATGCCCGAACTCGCTCCGGTGATCACGACCAGTCGACGGTCAGTGACATCTTCCACAGGTCCATTCACCGCGGTCACGGGACGAGGTTACCGTGGCGTCACAAGCACCTTTGGGATCGTTAAGTCAGGGGTGGCGGCCCCCGGCCGTACCCCGGAAGGAGCGCCGTCGATGGCCGTTGTTGGGCGTTCCCGCCGGTCCTGCCTGGCCGTACCCGGATCGAGCGTCAAGATGCTCGGCAAGGCCCAGGGACTCCCGGCCGACCAGGTCTTCCTCGACCTGGAGGACGCGGTCGCCCCGCTGGCCAAGCCGGACGCCCGCAAGAACATCGTGGCCGCGCTCAACGAGGGCGACTGGGCCGGCAAGACCCGGGTGGTCCGGGTCAACGACCTCACCACCCCGTGGACCTACCGGGACGTCATCGACGTGGTGGAGGGCGCGGGGGCCAACCTCGACTGCGTGATGCTGCCGAAGGTGCAGAACGCGGCGCAGGTGCAGTGGCTGGACATGACCCTCACCCAGCTGGAGAAGACCCTCGGCCTGGAGGTGGGCCGGATCGGCATCGAGGCGCAGATCGAGAACGCCGCCGGCCTGGTGAACGTCGACGCCATCGCCGCCGCGTCGCCGCGTGTCGAGACGATCATCTTCGGCCCGGCCGACTTCATGGCCTCGATCAACATGAAGTCACTCGTGGTCGGCGCGCTCATCCCCGACTACCCGGGCGACCCGTACCACTACATCCTGATGCGGATCCTGATGGCCGCCCGGATGCACGACAAGCAGGCCATCGACGGCCCGTTCCTGCAGATCCGGGACACCGACGCGTTCCGCGAGGTGGCGAAGCGGTCGGCGGCGCTCGGCTTCGACGGGAAGTGGGTGCTGCATCCCGGGCAGATCGACGCCGCGAACGAGGTCTATTCGCCGGCCCAGGCCGACTACGACCACGCCGAACTGATCCTCGACGCGTACCAGCACTACACCTCGGAGGCGGGTGGCCGGCTGGGCGCGGTCATGCTCGGCGACGAGATGATCGACGAAGCGTCCCGCAAGATGGCGCTGGTGATCGCCGCCAAGGGCCGGGCGGCCGGTATGACACGTACCTCGGCGTTCACCCCGCCGGCCGAATAGCCGTACCCACTCGTGACCCGCCCGCCCCGACCGAGGTCGGGGCGGGCGTCGCAGGTCAGGTGGTGGAGGACGAGTTCGCGATGGCGAAGGCGATCGCGATGGCGTAACCGATGATCACCAGCGCGAGCAGGCCGGTGAGAATCCAGCCGACGATGATGGCGGCCTTGGCCATTCCCTCGCCACTCTCACCGGTCTCCCGGATCTGGCGCATCGCCACGTGTCCCATGATGGCGCCGATCGGAGCGGTGATGCAGGAGCCGATCCCGATCAGGGAGAGGACCAGGGCGACGATCGCCATCGAGTTCGTCTTCTGTTGCGGATAGCCGTACCCGGGTGGGGGATACCCGTAGCCGGGCGGAGCCGGCGGGTAACCGGGCGGCTGGGCCGGCGGGTAGCCGGCGGGCGGGTACGGCGCGGCCACCGGGTCCGACTTCATCCCGGCGTACGGGTCGGCAACCGGTTGGTACGGGTCGTAGCCGGAGGGCTGCGGTGGGATCGGTGGCTGCGGGTGGACCGGCAGGGTCGGGTCGGCGGGCGGGCCGGACGGCTGGCCGGTCGATGCGGGCTCGGGCCAGCCGCCCGCCTGCGGGGGTTGCGTCATCGGGCTTCTCTTCCGTCGCGATGTTGTGGCGCAGTCAGGGTAGTCACCGCCGGGTACCCCGCGACGCGCCCGGCATCGGGTGCGCGTTGCCCGACAGCGGCGGTAAGGGGCAGGATCTCGGCATGGGGATTGACGCGCGTGCGGCGGACCGTTCCGGCAACAGACCGAGACGGGACGTCAGCCGGCCGGGCATGGGTCGCCGCCCACGCCCGGCTGTGACACCGGAGCCCGGTGACCAGGACGCACCGGCGCCACTGCCGGAGCCGGTGACGATGCGGTTGGACGGCAAGGTGGCGCTGGTGACGGGGGCGGGCAGCCCGGACGGCATCGGGTACGCCACCGCTCGCCGGCTGTCCGACCTCGGCGCCCGGGTGGCGATCGTGTCGACGACGCGGCGCATCCACGAGCGGGCCGGTGAACTCGGGGTGACAGGCTTCGTCGCCGACCTCACCGACGAGTCGGAGGTGGGCGCGCTGGCCGATGCCGTCACCGAGCAACTCGGCGACGTCGAGGTGCTCGTCAACAACGCGGGTCTGGCCAGTCGGGCCAGCCCGGAGGTGCTGCGCCCGGTCGCACAGCTCAGCTACGACGAGTGGCGCGGCGAGATCGACAGGAATCTGACCACCGCGTTCCTGTGCAGCCGGGCCTTCATCGGCGGCATGGCCGAGCGCGGTTGGGGACGGATCGTCAACCTCTCCGCCACGGCGGGGCCGGTCAACGCGCTGCCCACCGAGGCGGCGTACGCGGCGGCCAAGGCTGGCGTGGTGGGCCTGACCAGGGCGCTGGCCATGGAGATGATCGCCGACGGGGTGACGGTCAACGCGGTGGCCCCGGGCACCATCTACACCGCGGCGTCGACAATGGCGGAGATCAAACAGGGGCTGGGTACGCCGGTCGGGCGGCCCGGCACGCCGGACGAGGTGGCCGCGGCGATCACCTTCCTCTGCTCGCCGGCCGCGTCGTACATCACCGGGCAGATGCTCGTGGTCGACGGCGGCAACAGCGTCCGGGAGGCCCAGTTCCGCTGAGTGCGGGCTCCCGGACCGTCGTCCCGGCTAGGTGCTGGTGCCGTCGGAGCCCGCCCAGATCGCCAGTGCCAGCCAGCCGCAGCAGGCCACCAGGAACAGGCCGGTGAAGATGTAGCTGAGGATCAGGCCCCAGGTGGCGAGCTGGTCACCGTCCTCGCCGCTGGTGCGCAGCTGCCGCTTGGCCAGGTGGCCGAGGGCGATGCCGGCGGGAGCGAAGACGAAGGCGAACACGAGCGACAGGATGGCGAGCACGTTCGTGCCGCCACCACCGCCCTGACCGGCCGGCGGCCCGTACTGCCCGTAGGGCACCTGCGGGGCGTACGGCGGTTGCTGGCCCCACTGCTGGCCGTGTGGCGGCTGGCCCGGATGCTCGTACGCCGGCTGCCCGTACGCCGGCTGTTCGCCCGGCTGCTGTCCGTACGGCTGGCCGTACTGTGGCTGCTGCCCGCCCGGCGGCGGCTCGTAGGGCGACGGTGGCTGGTCCGGCTCCGGTGGTTGGCCCACGTTCTCCTCCTCCGCCCGCCTGCCGCTCCTCGCGGGTCGTCCGCCCTGGTGGGGAAGGCCCTCATTGCGGGACGCTACCCGCAGCGGTGAACCTTTTCACAGAGGTTGTGTGGACTGGTCGCCTTGGCCGCGTCGGCCCGCGCAACCGATACTGATCGAGCGTTTAGTTACCAATGAGTAAGGCGCCGATTCCCCGGAGGCTGAGATGGCTCGACTCGCCCAGACGCCCGGTCTGACCGACGAGCAGCGGTCGATCCTGGAAACCGTCCGGGAGTTCGCGGACAAGGAGATCATCCCGCACGCGCAGCGCCTGGAGCACGCCGACGAGTATCCGACCGACATCCTCGACGGAATGAAGGAGATGGGCCTGTTCGGGCTCACCATCGCCGAGGAGTACGGCGGTCTCGGCGAATCCCTGCTCACCTACGCGCTGGTGGTGGAGGAACTCTCCCGGGGCTGGATGTCGATCTCCGGCATCGTCAACACGCACTTCATCGTGGCCTACCTGATCTCCCAGCACGGCTCCGCCGAGCAGCGGGCCCGGCTGCTGCCGAGAATGGCCACCGGCGAGGTGCGTGGCGCGTTCTCGATGTCGGAACCGGAGTGCGGCTCCGACGTCTCAGCGATCAAGTCGAAGGCGGTCCGCGACGGCGACCGCTTCGTCATCAACGGCCAGAAGATGTGGCTGACCAACGGCGCGTACTCGTCGGTGGTGGCCACCCTGGTCCGGACCGAGACCGGCGCCGACTCGGTCTACGGCAACATGAGCACCTTCCTGCTGGAGAAGGAACCCGGCTTCGGTGAGACCGCGCCGGGCCTGACCATCCCCGGCAAGATCGAGAAGATGGGTTACAAGGGCGTCGAGACCACCGAGATGGTGCTCGACGGCGTCACCGTTCCCGACAGCGCCGTCCTCGGCGGTGCCGACCAGGTGGGCCGGGGCTTCTACCAGATGATGGACGGCATCGAGGTCGGCCGGGTCAACGTCGCCGCCCGGGCCTGCGGCATCTCCATCCGGGCCTTCGAGTTGGCGGTCGGGTACGCCCAGCAGCGCCGGACCTTCGGCCAGCAGCTCGCGAAGCACCAGGCCATCGCCTTCAAGCTGGCCGAGATGGGTACGAAGATCGAGGCGGCGCACGCCCTGATGGTCAACGCGGCCCGGCTCAAGGACGCCGGCCAACGCAACGACGTCGAGGCGGGGATGGCGAAGCTGCTCGCCTCGGAGTACTGCGCCGAGGTCGTCCAGGAGGCGTTCCGCATCCACGGCGGCTACGGCTACTCCAAGGAGTACGAGATCGAGCGGCTGATGCGGGAGGCCCCGTTCCTGCTCATCGGCGAGGGCACCTCCGAAATCCAGAAGACGATCATCTCCCGGGGCCTGCTCCGCGAGTACAAGCTCTGAGCGGTAGGGAAGGCCGTCAGGGTTCCTGCTGACGGGGTCACGCCGAGGCGGCCTGCGCCGCCCGCAACAGCCGGAGCTGGCCGATCTCGGCCACGTTCTTCATCAGCTCGGCGTTGACCCACCCCACCAGGTGCCGGACGGTGTGCCCGCTCTCCGCCGGCCACGGAAACGTGGCAGCGGCCTCAAGATCGCCGTCGGTGAGGTCGTCGAGCACCGCCAGCCACCGGGTACGCAGGTCCCGCAGCCACGACACGGTCTCCGCGCCCGGCCCGGGCCAGTCGACGTCCTCCCGCGCCGGCACGGGGCGTCCGCTCAGGTGGTCGGTCGCAGAAGTCCACCACCAGCCGAGATGCCAGGTCAGCCAGGCGATCGTGGGCACCGGGACCGGGTCGGGTTCAGCATCTGCCCAGTCCGGTTTCCACAGGCCCTCGGAATCGCGGTGCATGGTCCACCGGTGCTCGGCCGGCTGCCACCCGAAATCCGCCGGCTCCAGGCGATCGAGGTGGTACTCGAACAGCGACCAGGTGAGGTCGAACTGCCACCGGAGGAGGCTCTGGCACGACGTGGGCATCCGCACAGGATGCCGCTGACCGTCGCCCGGGTCGACTGGTATTCAGCTCCGGCGGGTCAGTCCGGCGGCGGCCCGCTCCACGATGAGGCAGCGGTCCTCCACGTAGTCGATGCCGGCCTCCTCGGCGATCCGCCGGGCCTGCGGCGAGACGATGCCTAGCTGCAACCAGACCGCCGGGGCGCCGATAGCCACCGCCTGCCGCACCACATCCACGGCGTCGTCGGCCGGCCGGAACACGTCGACCAGGTCGACCGGGTGCGGGATGTCGGCCAGGGACCGGTACACCGGCTCGCCGAAGAGTTCGTCGGCGCTCGGGTTGACCGGGATGATGCGCCAGCCGTACCGCTGCATCTCCAGCGGCACGCGGTGGGCAGCCTTGAACGGATCGCGGGACGCGCCCACGACGGCGATCACGCCGGCGTCGGCGAGGATCTGCTTGGCGGAACGCATCCGACGACTGTAACCGCGTCGCCGTCAGGTCGCCCCTGATCGACCTTTCGCAGGACTCGCCGGTGGCTGCTGCGGCGGGCTCAGCCTCGCCCGCCGCCGTTCAGAGCAGGCTCAGCTGCTCCGGTGCTGGTGCCGGCTGTGGCGCGTCACGATGCTCGCCGGCCCCGGACCGGATCAACCCGTGCCGGCGGGCGGCGATGCGGACCCGGGCGGTCAGCTCCCGCTGGTAGGACTGCGGCGCGTAGGCGCCCGCCCGGAACAGCTCCCGGTAGCGCGGAACCAGCCGGGGGTGCTCCCGTCCGAGCCACTGCGCGTACCACTCGCGGGCACCGGGACGCAGGTGCAGCGCGAGCGGCGTCACGCTGGCGGCGCCGGCGGCGGCGATCGCCGCCACGGTGACCTCGATGGACTCGTCCGTATCGGACAGGCCGGGCAGGATCGGCGCCATCAGTACGCCCACCTCGAAGCCCGCGTCGGCGAACCGGCGTACCGCGTCGAGCCGGCGGCGCGGGCTCGGCGTGCCGGACTCGACCGAGCGCCACAGGTGCTCGTCGAGGAAGCCGACCGAGAAGGAGACGCCCACCCGGGCGACCTCGGCCGCCTGCCGCAGCAGCGGCAGGTCACGCTGGATCAGCGTGCCCTTGGTCAGGATCGAGAACGGGTTGGCGAAGTCGCGCAGCGCCTCGATGATCGGCGGCATGAGCCGGTAACGCCCCTCGGCCCGCTGGTAGCAGTCGACGTTCGTGCCCATCGCCACGTGCGCGCCGCGCCAGCGTGGTGCGGCCAGCTCACGACGCAGCAGCTCACCCGCGTTGACCTTGACGACCACCCGGCTGTCGAAGTCCGCACCCGCGTCGAAGTCGAGGTAGGTGTGGGTGTTCCGGGCGTAGCAGTACAGGCAGGCATGGCTGCATCCCCGGTACGGGTTGACGGTCCACTCGAACGGGACGCGGGAGGTGCCCGGGACCTTGTTGAGGATCGACTTGGCGTGCACCTCGTAGAAGGTCATGCCGGCGAAGTCGGGGGTGTCGAAGGTGCGGACGACCGCCTCGGGCAGCGCCAGCGGCAGGGGTGGCGTCGCTGGCGCTGCCCGTCCGGGATCTCCCTCGACCGGGGGAGCGGTCAGGTTCTCCCAGCGCATGGCCAGTATTCGAACACATGTCCTAGTGACGTGCAAGTGACTCGCCGGACATCCGCGTGTGGGCCGGCCGGCGTGGGGGGAGGATGAAGGTATGTCGACCTTCGTCTACGACGGGGACTGCGCCTTCTGCACCAGCTGCGCGGAGTTCATCGAGCGTCGGATCCCGACCGGTGCCCGGGTGGTGCCGTGGCAGTTCGCCGACCTCGACCAGCTCGGCCTGACCGAGGCGGAGTGCGAGGAGGCGGTGCAGTGGGTCGGCGCCGACGGCAGCCGGGCCGCGGGTCCGGACGCCATCGCCGCGTTGCTCGCCAGCAGCGGCCGTGGGTGGCGGATCGCCGGGGCCGGGCTACGGATCCCGCCGGTACGCGCCGCCGCCTGGCCCGCGTACCGCTGGGTGGCCCGCAACCGGCACCGGATGCCCGGCGGTACGGCCGCCTGCTCGCTGCCCCAGGAGACCCGGGACCGTCTCTACGGCCCCTCCGCCGGCTGACACTCGCCGACCAGGCCCGTGACCGGGGCGGTGTCCGGCCGCCCGGCGGCCGGCTTCCCGGTCGGCGGTGCAGGGGTGACGTCCGGTGGGTCGGTGCCGAGTTGCGTGTCGACCACCGGGGGATGCGGGTCGAGGCCACGTCGGTCGGACGGTGACCTGCGGGCCAGTAGCCGTCGCAGCGCGAGCACCGGGCGGACCTTCTCCAGTGGCAGGAAGCTGGTCATGGCGACCAGGTGCGGTGCGAACGAGATGGTGATGGTCGCGATCGTCACCAGGTGGAACGAGTAGAAGAAGCCGACCATGGCGAGCCGCCAGCGCTCGGGCAGCACGAAGACCAGGGGACTGAGCAGCTCGAAGGCGAGGATGCCGAACTGGGCGACGAGCAGCAGGTGGGGCACCTGCGCGATCAGGTCGGCCAGGTCGGTGCCACGTCGGATGATTGCTTTTGCGAGCACCGAGCCGGTCGCCCAGTCCAGGCCGCCGAAGCGGAACTTCGCCCAGGCGGCCAGGAAGTAGGTGCAGATCACCGAGATCTGGGTGACCCGCAGCGCCCAGCCGCCGGCCTCCGTCCTGGTCAGGTCACCGTGCCGGGCCCGGCCCGCGGTGGGCAGCACGGCCAGCGCGACGAGCAGGGCGAAGCGGTCGTGGTCCACCTTGCCGTAGCTCATCGCGATGATCATCCACTCCAGGTAGAGCGCGAAGACCGTCCAGCCGAGCAGCCGGGGAGCACGTCCGGTCGCGGCGAGCAGGGCCAGCAGCAGCAGGGCCCAGAAGATCACGCTCACCAGCGTCGCGGTGGGGGTGGGCAGCGGCAGTACGCGCCCGACGAACAACGGTTGGTAGAGGTTGCCGGGCACGTCGACGCGGTCGCGTACCCAGGGGGTGAAAAAGACCAGGTCGGCGGCGACGAAGAGGTAGACGAGCGTGCGGAACGCGGCGACGCGACCGCGCGGCACCGCTTCGGTGAGCCAGCGGCTCATCGGGTGACCTGCCAGCTGACGACTGTCTCGTCCACCCATCGACCGGTGGGTCGACGGTCGGTGATGTCGTGCCACCGGATCACGATCCGGACCTCGGTCAGCTCCGGTGCGTCGGGATGGCGTCGGCCGTACGCCTCGGCGACCTCGCGCAACCGGCTCGGGTCGGCGACGTACCGGCTCTGCTGGCCTTCGATCTCGGCCCGGCGGATGCCTGTCGCCCGCTCGCCCAGGTCGACGAGGTTGCCGCTGAGGTCGACCCCTTCCACCCGGGTGTCCGGGGCGTCCGCGTCGGCGGGGTCGGAGGTGGAGTACATCCGGAAGGGGCCGAACGGGAAGTGGTCGTCCGCGCCCCAGGTGGTGCCGGCGAGCAGGACGGCGAAGCCGAGTGCCGTCACCACCACCCGGACGGTGCGGCCGCGGCTCGTCAACACATCCATCGCGTGCCGAAGATACGGCACCGGTGCTCGTCGGAGTGGCCCGAGCGGCGGGCCGTGTCCCAGCTGTGACAGGTAGGTGTCGTGGCAGGAGTGCGGACGTCGATGGCCGGGCCCGCAGCGGGCCCGGCCATCGTGTCCTGGTGAGGTCAGTGCTTGTGCTCGGCGAGCTTCTTGCGTACGTCATCCATGTCGAGGGCCTGGACCTGCTCGATGAGGTTCTCCAGGGCCGACTCCGGCAGTGCGCCCGGCTGGGCGAAGACGATCACGCCGTCGCGGATCGCCATGATGGTGGGGATGGACCGGATGTCGAACTTGGCGGCGAGCGCCTGCTGCGCCTCCGTGTCCACCTTGCCGAAGGTGATGTCCGCATGCTTGTCGGACGATCGCTCGTAGACCGGAGCGAACCGCTTGCATGGACCGCACCAGTCGGCCCAGAAGTCGACCAGGACGATGCCGTTGCCCTCGGTCACCTGGTCGAAGTTCGCCGTGGTCAGCTCGACGGTTGCCATGTGAGTCTCTCCGATCACGCGGAACAGCTACGTCTGGTGGAACTCGGGCGTACCCCTTCGCATTCCCGCCGTGGTGCCACCGTAACCCTGGTCGCAGTCCGGGTGGGGCCTTTGTCCACATCGATTGCCGTCGGTCTCCGAGGGCGTCCGCAGATCGCACATGCATGTCGCATTTGCGTGACCGCCCGTAATGGGAGCGTTTCCAATGAGATCAACGCTCTGACCCGGTACGACGCGGTAACTTTGGCGTTGACTAGCGGCGATTCGACCTGCAGAGATCGCTTATTGGCCGATGATCGGTCACTCAAAGTAATGTAACAAAAAGATAAATGTGACCTCGGTCTCTGTGCCGTCGGGCTGGTGTGGGGCAGAATCTTGAGGCATCAGAGCGTGGGCGGCGGGTGCCGGGGAGGGCCCCGCCGCTCATTGCGTCCGGCCCCAGGTCGACCCCGCCGGCACCGCGTCCACCGCTCGCTCAGGCTTGATCAACCACGGTTCCGCCGCGCCGGTGTGAGATTTCGACGCCCGCCGCGCCCCGCGCCTCGCCTTAACCTTCGATAAGGCATGCTGTGCCGAACTCCGTCGCCTCCGTCGAAGGGGACCAGGATGCAGTTCGGCCGCTACTACGAGGAGTTCGAGGTCGGCGCGGTCTACCGGCACTGGCCGGGCAAGACGGTCACCGAGTACGACGACCACCTCTTCTGCCTGCTCACCATGAACCACCATCCGCTGCACATGGACGCGCACTACGCCGAGACGGCGAGTCAGTTCAGGCGCAACGTCGTGGTCGGCAACTACATCTACTCGCTCCTGCTCGGGATGTCGGTGCCGGACGTCAGTGGCAAGGCCATCGCCAACCTGGAGATCGAATCGCTGCGGCACGTCGCACCCACCTTCCACGGCGACACGATCTACGGCGAGACCACGGTGCTGGACAAGCGGGAGTCCGCCTCCAAGCCGGATCGGGGTGTGGTCGCGGTGGAGACCCGCGGCTACAACCAGGACGGCACGTTGGTCTGCGTCTTCCGGCGCAAGGTGATGGTCCCCAAGCGGGAGTACGCGGCGGCAGCCGTGCCTGACGGCGTCGACCCTGAGCGGCCCAGCTTCCCCGAGCCCCGCTGACCCGAAGCGGGCGCGCCCGACGGCATGCGGTCGGCCGCCACCGACGTCGTCACGGGGCGCGCTGTGGCGGGTTACCCCCGGGATGGGTCCGGTCCCGGGTGCGGGCGCATATGCTGGCGCCGGAGGTTCCGCCATGAGCGAGCGAATCACCACCACCGCCACCGCCTATTCCGCCACGGAATGGGACCTGCTCACGTTCCTGCCCGGGCGGGTGATCGTGGCGGCGGCCCAGCCGGCTCCCGGGCGTCCGCACCGGAGCGTGGCAGCGGGCCTGGCCGGGTTGGACGCGGTGGCGGCCGGGCGGGCCTTCGACAGCGATCTCGTCCGGGCGGTGGTGGCTGCGATCTACGCCCGGGACGACGGCGCATCCCCGCCAGCGGCCCAGCTCACCGATCTGGTGGACGTGCTCGCCGCCTGTCGGGCCGTGGTGCGGGTGCTCGATCGCCACACCGACCCGGCTGACTCGGCCGCCTACCGGCAGTGGGTGCAGTCGGTGGCCGCCCGCGTCTGTCGTACCGCCTCCTCGGCGGTCATCGGCGACGCGCTGGCTCCCGTCGACCGCCGTTTCCTCGACCGACTCGGCGACGCGCTGGCGCTGCGCTGACCGGCGTGCCAGCCTCGCGCCGACCGCCGCGCTGGCGCTGCGCCCATCCGGTCGCGGTGGTCAGGGCGTAACCTGCGTGACCGTGACCGATGAGCAGCCCGACGTCGGCGTGGGCCCCTGGCCCGGAGAACTGCCGGAGGATCCCCGCTACGACCCGGAGCTGCTCGCTGCGGGGGACCGGCGCAACGTGGTCGACCGCTATCGCTACTGGCGGCGCGAGGCGATCGTCGCCGACCTGGACCGGCGGCGGCACGACTTCCACGTGGCGATCGAGAACTGGCAGCACGACCTCAACATCGGCACGGTGGTGCGCAACGCGAACGCGTTCCTCGCGGCCGAGGTGCACATCGTGGGCCGGCGGCGCTGGAACCGGCGCGGTGCCATGGTCACCGACCGCTACCAGCACGTACGCCATCACGAGACGATCGACCAGTTGGTCGCCTGGGCGGCGGAGAACGACCTGCGGCTGGTCGGCATCGACAATCTGCCCGGCTGCCGACCACTGGAGACCACCACGCTGCCGCGGCGCTGCGTCCTGCTGTTCGGTCAGGAGGGTCCGGGGCTCTCCGCGGCCGCGCACTCCGCGTGCGACCAGATCTTCTCCATCGCCCAGTACGGCTCGACCCGCTCGATCAACGCGGGCGTGGCGAGTGGGATCGCCATGCACGCATGGATCCGCACCCACGCCACCCCACCCCCCACCTAACCCACCCGACCCCGGCCAACTCCTCCGGCGATCATGAAGTTGTTGTCACGACACGCCGGGCGGAGGCGCAACAACTGCATGATCACCGAGGAGTTGGCCGGGGTCGGGTGGGGGAAAGCGGCGGCTCGGCTTGACGGGGGGCCGTCCCGGGGTGACGGTGGAGTGGTGACGGTTGCGGTGAGTTGTCCCAGATGCGGCGGGTCGGTCCGACCGCCGGACCTCATGCACGCGGAATCCCGTTGCTCTGACTGCGGACCGGTTGCCCCGCTGCACGTGCCCGAGCACATCGGCGCGGAGATCGTGGCCAGCGTGGTCGGTCACATCCAGGCCGCCGCCCAGCCGCAGCAGCCGGCGGTTCCGCTGTGGTGCCCGTGGCCGTTGCCTCCGGGTTGGACCACGACCGGTGTGGCGTGGGCCGGCGACGACCGGCTCGGAGTGCGCGCCACAGCTGTCGCCTGCGCCGGGCCCGCACCGCTGGGCGGTGGGCCGGCGGACCTGGTCTTCGTGGCCGAGGAGCCAGGCGTGGGACTGGGTGCGCGATACGCCGGGGTGCCGGGACCGGACGCCGGACCGGAACTGGCTGAGGCGCTCACCGACCCGGGCCCGGGGCATCCCGGCCATGTCGGACGCGCCGGGATCAGGGTGGCTGGTCACCCGACTCCACTGTGGCTGGTGAACTCGCTGCCGGATCGAAGCGCGTACGCCGGCGAGGCTCGGGGAATGTGGCTCTATGCGATAGCCTGGCCGGCGAGTGCGGGGCATCTGCTCGCGGAGGACGTGCTGCTGCACGACCTTGTCGAGTGGACGCCGTCCGAGCTCGTGTACGGCGCACCATCTCCGTACCTGCACGGGAAGGCTTGACAAGTCTCCCGGAATGTCGGAGAACGGACGCAGATATTCACGGTAAGACACCACGCTGATACTCTGGGTGCCGCTGCGGTAATGGGACCCGGCGCCGCGCGAGAGGATGGCCCGCCATGGTCAAGAAGGTCCTCACCTGGGCCGGAATCGCATTCTTGATCTTTTTCGTCGCCTACCGGCCAAACTCTGCGGCGGATGTGTTCAAGTCGCTGGGTGGCGGCATCATGGACATCGCCCAGGGCTTCGGCGACTTCTTCACCTCACTGGTCGCCTAGCCTCCGATGGGAAGCCCCTCCGGCCCACCCTTCGATCCCGACGATCCCGACCGGGCCCGCCGGGAGCGTGACACAGAGCCGATCCCCCGCATCGATCCTGACGACGGGCCGGGTTACGGCTCCGGCGCCCGCCTCTCCGACGGTCCGTCGTTCTCCGACGACGCCGGCTACGGCGACGGTCCCGGGTACGCCGGCGAGGGCCGGTCGGGTCGGTCCTGGGTGCGTGATCCGGAGGCGGGTTATCTACACCCGGAGATCTCCGAGGAGGAGCTGGCCGGTCTCCGCGCCGATGCCAGCGGTGCCGCCCCGCGCCGGGTGTTGCCGCTGGAGGACGAACCCAGCTCCCTTGTCGCCCGCTATCTGTTCCCGACGGAGCGGTACCGGGGCGAGTGGAAGCGGCACTGGGTCCACCTGGTCACTCCGATCATCATCGGCGTCGCCGCCACCTTCGTGCTCGGCTACCTCTCCGGCTTCCTCGCCGGTCAGGACGTCGGCGCGCTCACCACGATCGCGGTGCTGCTCTGGTTCGCGGTGATGGGCTGGGTGGCGTGGCGGGTCGCCGACTGGTGGTACGACCGGTTCATCCTGACCAACAAACGGGTCATGGTGGTCAACGGGATCATCACCCGTCGGGTGGCGATGATGCCCCTGGTCCGGGTGACGGACATGAAGTACGAACAGACGCCGGCGGGCAGGGCACTCAACTACGGCACCTTCGTGCTGGAGTCCGCCGGCCAGGAGCAGGCGCTACGTGAGGTCAAGAACCTGCCCAACCCCAACGAGCTCTATCTGCGTGTCGTCGAGGAGATGTACGAGCCGCAGGCGGTCGAGGCCCGGCTGGGCAAGGAGCAGGACGAGGCCAAGGCCGACGACGGAGCCTGAAACTTTCGACCGAACCTCGGAGATGTTGCACACCTTCCGTCCTCGACCCGCTGGTCACGCTCTGGCAGGCTGCGGCAGGATCAGGCACGGAGGTGGCGTGTGGCCAGCAGCAACCCGCTGGAAGAGGAGTTCCGCGACTTCGTCGCGGCCCGCTCCGGCGCCCTGCTGCGGACCGCGTACCTGCTCACCGGAGACTGGGGCACGGCGGAGGATCTTCTCCAGACCGCGCTGACCAAGACGTACCTGGCGTGGAAACGGCTGGGCGGGATCGAGGCGATCGAGCCGTACGCCCGCCGCGTCATGATCAACACCTCGACGAGCTGGTGGCGGCGTCGCTGGCACGGCGAGCGCCCGACCGAGGTGCTTCCCGAACAGGTCGCCGCCGACGAGATCGAACGCCAGTTGGATCGGGACGTGCTCTGGCGGCACCTGCGCGCGTTGCCAGCTCGACAGCGCGCGGTGTTGGTGCTGCGCTTCTACGAGGACATGTCGGAGGCACAGACTGCCGCCCTGCTGGAGATCTCGCCGGGCACGGTGAAGAGCCAGACCTCCCGGGCGTTGGCCACGCTGAGACGGCGGATGGGCACCGAGGACGCCTTTGGCCTGCGCGACGGGAGGTCGGAGCCGACCGCGCAGCCGACCGGGAGGGTGGCGCCCGCCGGGCAGGCGGCCAACCGGACCGGGACCGGGCGTCCGCAGCCGGAGGGCACCGGACGGGTACCCCGACACCGGCCGGACGCAACTCCCACCGGCGGGGCCGTCCCGGCCCAGGCAGCCGGCGGCGCGACGTCGTCCCGTGGCGCGGCTGCCTCGCCGGGTGCGACCGCCTCGGCGGGCAACGCCGACGGCGGCGCCGCGAAGCCGGGACCCGAGTCGTCGGCGCAGCCGGGTAATGCGCTGGTCGGAGAGCGACGGTGAAGCAGAAACCACCAGCTCATGACAACCAGAGCCGGTTCCCGGATCGTTCATTGGACGTGCCGCCCGACGAGTTGGAAGGTGCCCTGCGGGAGATGCTCTCCCGGCGGGCGGCCGTGCCACGCGCGGTCGCCGCTGATCCAGCCGGTGCGGCGATCCGGCGGGCGAACCGCGTCCAACGCCGCCGCACCGTTTCCGGGATGGGCCTGGCACTGGCGGCGATCGTGGCGGTCAGCGCGGGCAGCCTGCACCTGCGCGACGACCGGCCGCCGGAGGGCGGCACCGTGGTGATCGGCGACCCGGACCGGCGCCCGCTCGTCGAGCGCACCATTCCGCCACCGGGCCCGGACACCGCGCCACCGCTCGCCGAGGTTGATCTGATCATCGATGGGTCGATCGCCACCGCGCAGGGTCGACGGGTGCCGCTGCACGGCACCGGCGACGTGGAACGGGTACATCGACTCACCGACGGCCGTGGCTGGTTGGCGATCGGGGCACCGACCCTGAGCGGGCGCGTGCTCTGGGCGATCGGCGCGGACGGTACCGCGCAGGTGCTGCTGGCCGGTGCCGACGAGATCGTTCTCGACGGGGACGGCCGGCAGGTCGCCTGGAAGCAGGGCACGGTGCTGGCTGCCGCCGGGATCGTCAACGGCGAACTCGCCACCACAGTACGGGCCGAGGCGCCGGCTGAGGCGGTGCCGCTGCGGTTCGTCAACGGTGCCGTGCTGGTCAGGCTGACCACCGACGGCCCCGGGCACGTGCTGTGGTCGCTGCGGCCCGGCCCGCTGGATCAGGGCACTGACCGAGCGAGTACGCACATCTTCGGTGCCCTGCCCGACGGCCGCCTGGTCGGTGGGATCACTCCGGGTGCCGGGCGGCCCGCCTGCCTGACGCTGCTCGACCCGGCCCGGGGCCTCGCACCCGCCCGACCGGGCTGCGGGCCGGAGCTGGCCGGCGACAGCCGGGGCGCGGTGTCACCGGACGGGCGCTGGCTGCTGGTCAACGGACGCTCGGCAGGTGAGGACTCGGCGTTGCTCGTGGACCTGACGAAGCTCGACACGTCAACCGGCGTCCGGCCGGCCGGGCCGCCGATGACCGGCACCGTGGTCTGGCGTACGCCTGACACGGCCTACTACGCCGATGCTGCCGGCGGCCTGGTGCGGGTGGCCGTCGACCTGGTGGCCGCGGGCCGTCCCGCCGCGCCGAACGCCCTGCCCGGCCTTGCCGCCGGTGAACTGCCGGTGGTGGTGAGCGGTGGCTGACCGGGCACCCGGTGACGGCGGCCGATGACCTACCGGATCGATCTCCACACGCATTCCACGGCCAGCGACGGCACGCTCGCCCCGGCCGAGCTGGTCCGTGCCGCGGCGGCGGCCGGACTCGACGTGGTGGCGATCACCGACCACGACACCACCGACGGTTGGGGGCCTGCGTTGCGCGCGCTGCCGCCCGGGCTGCGGCTGGTCCGTGGCGCGGAGCTGTCCTGCCGGTGGGACGGAGAGCAGCCCCCGGTGCCACTGCACCTGCTGGCCTATCTCTTCGATCCGGCGCACCCGGAACTGGTCGCCGAACTGACCCGGGTACGGGCAGCGCGGCTGGCCCGGGGCGAACGGATGGTCGCCCTGTTACGGGCCGACGGCATCGACGTGGACTGGCCACAGATCCTGGCCCTGGCCGGCGGCGGGACCGTGGGTCGGCCGCACATCGCCCAGGCGCTCATCCGGGCCGGTCTGGTCGCCACCACCAGCGAGGCGTTCGGGCCGGAGTGGCTGGGGGAGCGGTACCGGCTGCCCAAGGACGACATCGACGTGTTCCGGGCCGTACGGCTGATCCGGGCGGCCGGCGGGGTGGCGGTGTTCGCTCATCCCCGGGCCAGTCGACGCGGCCGGATCGTGCCGGACGAGCTGATCGCCGAGCTGGCCGAGGCGGGGCTGGTCGGCCTGGAGGCCGACCACGAGGACCATTCGCCCGCCGAGCGGGCCCACGTACGCGGTCTCGCCGCCGAGCTGGGTCTGCTGGTGACCGGCTCGTCGGACTTCCACGGCAGCCACAAGACGGTGCAGCTCGGGGCCTTCACCACAGGCGTCGAGGCGTACGAACGGATCGTCGCCGCCTCCTCCGGGGTGACCGCCGTCGCTTCCGGCTGACCTGGGTTTCCACGCCGAAGGCCACGGCTACGGTGACCGGGTGGATCTCAAGCTCTTCGGCGAGGTCTTCGTGACCCTGCTGGTGATCGTCGACCCGCCCGGCATGATGCCGATCTTCCTGGCGCTGACCGGCCCGCTGTCCGCACGGGAACGCAACCGGGCCGCCTGGCAGGCGGTCGCGCTGGCGCTGGGTGTCATCGTGATCTTCGCGGTGGCGGGTCAGACGTTGCTCGCCTACCTGCACGTCGACCTGCCGGCGTTGCAGGCGGCCGGTGGGCTGCTGCTGATCCTGGTCGCGCTGGAACTGCTCACCGGCAAGACCGACGACCCGACCAAACAGGCCACCGCCAACATCGCCCTGGTGCCGCTGGGCACGCCGCTGCTGGCTGGGCCCGGCGCGATCGTGGCGACCATGCTCTTCGTCCAGCGGGCCGACGGGGCGGCCGACTTCTCCGCGATCGCCGCCGCCATCGTCGCGGTGATGCTGACCGTCTGGATCGTGCTGCGGTTCTCCGGAGGCATCGTGAAGGTCCTGCGTCCGGGCGGGATCGAGGTGCTCACCCGGATCGCCGGCCTGCTGCTCGCGGCCATCGCCGTACAGCTCATCGCGGACGCGATAGCGGCGTTCGTGGCGCAGTACAACGGCGCCGGCTGACCGGCTCGTCCGGTCTGTCGGAGGTGGATGGCAGGATCAGGTCGTGCGACGAGCCTCCCCAGCCGGACGACCCGCCGCCGGTGGCCGCCCGCCCCGGCCCCGCGACGCGCAGCCCGAGCAGCTCGGCTTCGACGGCATGCCGGAGCGGCTGTTCGTCTGCACACCGAGTCGACTCGGTGCGTACGCCGACTGTCCACGGCGCTACCGCTACTCCTACGTCGACCGTCCGGCCCCGCCGAAGGGCCCACCCTGGGCGCACAACTCGCTCGGCGCCAGCGTGCACACCGCCCTGAAGAACTGGTATGCGCTGCCGGCCGACCGGCGTCGCCCGGAGGTGCTGGCCACCCTGCTCAAGGGCACCTGGGTACGCGAGGGCTACCGCGACGACGAGCAGGAGCGTGACGCCTACCGGCGGGCGCTGGGCTGGCTGGAGGCGTACGTGGGCGGGCTCGACCCGGCCGACGAGCCGGTCGGGGTGGAGCGGGTGGTGGCGGTGAAGACCGGGGTGCTGGCCTTCAACGGTCGCGCCGACCGGATCGACTCGCGGCCCGGCCCGAGCGGGCCCGAGCTGGTCATCGTCGACTACAAGACCGGCCGCGCCGGGCTGGACGGCGACGACGCGCGCGGTTCGCAGGCGCTGGCGCTCTACGCGTACGCGGCGGAGCGGGTGTTCCGCCGGCCGTGTCGCCGGGTCGAGTTGCACCACCTGCCGAGCGGCACCGTCGCGGCGCACGAGCACAGCGTCGAATCACTGGCGCGGCAGGTGACCCGCGCCGAGGAGACCGCCCGCGACATCATGGCCGCCGAACGGTCGGTCACCGACGGCACTGATCCGGACGACGCCTTCCCGACCGCCCCCGGCCCACGCTGCGCCTGGTGTGACTACCGACGTAGCTGCCCGGCGGGCTCCGCGACACCCGGCAAGGAACCGTGGGCCGCCGTGGAACGCTTCACCGCGCCGGCCGCCGAGGAGGACTGACCCGCGCCGCACGTTCCGTGGCGGCGCGCTGCACGGGGCCCTCCCGCCAATCACGCGGCAGGGCGGTGAGGGCGAGCCGCAGCGCGCGGACCGTCACGTCGGCCGACAGCGCGGTGGTCGGCAGGCCGAGCCCGCCGTAGAGCCGCCGTGCCCATGACGGCAGCAGGGCGAGCGCGGTCCCGGCGACACCCAGGTACGCCCACCGGGGCGGGCCGAGGTTCAGCCCGATCCGGGCCGGCAGGCTGAGCTTCCACGGCAGCGGCGGTGCGGTCAGGAACAGGGCCGTCTCGGCGGCCTCCCGGGTCATCCGTAGCTCGGGCCGGATCCGCTGGTAGTAGTCGGCCACCTCGGCGGCGGTGCCGGGAACGGTCTCCGGAGCCAGGCCGACGAGGGCGGCGGTGCGCCGTTGCTCGGAGTAGTAGCGGTCCACCTCGTCGGCATCCAGCGGTACGCCGGCCCGCCTTGCGGTGTCGAGGAACGATTCCACTTCGGTGACGTGTACCCAGCGAAGCAGGTCGGGTTCGTCGATCCGGAACCGCTCGCCGGTGGTCGGGTCGACAGCTGTCATCCGGGCGTGCAGTCGACGGAGCCGCCGCCCGGCCCGCTCCGCTTCCTCGGTGGTCCCGTAGACGGTGGTCCCCACGTAGTCGGCGGTGCGGATCAGACGCCCCCATGCGTCCTTGCGGTAGTTGCTGTTCTGCGCGACCCCGGCCATCGCCCGGGGATGCAACGCCTGGAGATAGAGCGAACGCAGACCGGCGACGAACAGGATGGGCTCCTGGTGCAGTTTCCAGGTGACCGAACCGGGACCGAACAGGCCGACGTCGACGGTATCCACCCGTCAAGGGTGCCACGCCTGCCGAGGTGAACCCGGGCGGTCGGGGCTGCGTGTGGATCAACAGGGCGTTGGTGGATCAAGCATCGACCCGTACGCTGACACCCACGATCACCTCCGGAGGTGCCGATGTTCGAGAAGGCGCTGGGCCTGCCCCTACACGTACTGGTCGTGCACGCCGTCGTGGTGTTCGTGCCGCTGCTGGTGCTGCTCGCCCTCGCGTACATCGCGCTGCCCCGGTTCCGGGCTCGGCTGGACTGGGCGGTGGCGCTGCTCGCGGTGGTCGCCCCGATCACCGCGTGGGTCGGCAAGAAGTCCGGCGAAGCGCTGGAGGCCCGGCAGATCGAACGGGGCTTCTCCGGCGAGATCCTCGACAAGATCAACGAGCACGCGGCGCACGGCGAGGTGCTGTTCCGCGTCACGTTGGCGCTCGGCCTGGTGGTCATCCTCTTGCTGGTCGCCACCAGCAACCACCCCCGGGTGCCGAAGCTGCCCGGCTGGGTGCCTGTGGTGCTGTCGGTCGCGGTGCTGGGGTTGGGTGTCGCGGCCCTCGTCTACGTCTGGCTCACCGGTCATTCCGGTTCCGAGATGGTCTGGGGCAACACCTACGAATAGGCCGGTCACGGGGGGCGTCGGCTCAGAACAGCAGCCGGGTGCAGAGCAGACAGGTAAGCACCACGAGCACGGCTCCGGCTATCGCGCCGACGGCCCAGGTCACCCGCTGAGCCCGCTGCTCCTGCGCGTCCAGGGCGATCATGTCCTGGCCCGGCAGTTGCCGGGGCGGTGCCGGTTGCAGGTGCACCGGTGGCCGCCAGCCGGGCGGCGGCGCCGTGGTGGGTGGCGGCCCGCTGTAGCTGCCCACGCCGCCTGAGACGGCACTCCCGCCACCAGGGCCTGGCATGCCGCCCGGGCCTGCGCTGCCGCTTGGCACGGGGGTGTCGTTCGGGCCCGGGGTGTTGTTCCGGCCTGGGGTGGATTCCGCCACGTCGGAGGCTGCGTCCGGTACGGATGAGCCGGGCGACGAGGGCTGACTGGCGTCGGCCGGTGCCGGGGTGCGCTCCACCGGGGGGCCGGAGGGGGATCCTTCGCCGGAGTCGGGCCGGCGCCACGGATCGTCTGGGTCCAGACCGGGTCGGGGGATCGTCACGCCGTCCGACGCTACCAATCACCCCATCACCGCACCGTCAGGCCGCGCCCGACCGGCCATGATCCGGACAACTTCGGGGATAGTGCCGGGTCCCGTTCGCGCGAGGCAGCACCATCCCCGAAGTTGCCAGGGTCTTGAGTGCCGCAGCTGCGTTAGTCTTGCCGCTCGTGAGCACTGGCGAACCCGATGGCCGGGGCGATGACGATCGCGCGGTCGAGTTGACCGACGACTTCGTGGTGCTGCCGGAGCAGACCGCCGACGACACCGATCACGGGTGGGGCGAGCGGGCCGGCGGCAACGACGACTGGCTGCTCGCCGAGCGCCCGCCGCACTGGGACTGAGCGGCCCACCACTCGCCCCGACGCTGACGCGCCCGCGCCTTCGGGCTCCTGACCTGCGGTCGCGCGCGCCTGAATGGGATCGCGTTGCCCCTGTTGCCGGGAGACCGGCCGGACAGGTCCGGTACGGGTGTCGGTCAGGAGGAGCTGGTCGAGGCCGCCGCCTTGCTCGCGCCGCCGGAGGACCCCCCGGACGACCCGTTGCCCGAGCCGGACGAGGCGGAACCGGATGAGGCGGAACCGGACGAGGCCGAACCGGACGACGAGGAGTTCGAGCCGTTCGAGCTGGAGGATGACGACTCCGACTTGCCGCTGGAACCGTTGGACGTGGTGTCCGAGCCGGAGGAGCGGGAGTCGGTGCGGTAGAAGCCTGAGCCCTTGAAGACGATGCCTACCGAGTTGAACAGCTTCCGCAGTCGTCCCTCGCACGCCGGGCAGTCGGTCAGCGGCTCGTCAGAGAAGGACTGCACCGCCTCGAGCTGGTGACCGCACGCGGTGCAGGCGTACTGGTACGTGGGCACGTTCTCCTCCGGATCTGGCACGGCCGGTTGGCACTCGACGTATTCGAGTGCCAATGGTGCGTCATTGCCCCCCGGTTCGTCCAGCGGAAGTGTGGGGCACGACACCTGGGAGGGTCACCAGGCCGTGGGCCGGGGTCACTGCTGCCCGTACCGGCTGGTCGTGCGGTTCGCCGGGCAGCTCGTCCAGCAGCTCGCCGTCGTGCAACGGCACCACCGTGAGCACGGTCGCCGGCACCCGGGCCAGGGCCCGATCGTACGATCCGCCGCCGCGACCCAGACGGACGCCCCGCTTGTCCACCGCCAGTGCCGGCACCACCACCAGATCGGCGGTGGCCACCGCGGTGACCCCCAGCCGGGGCCCGGCCGGCTCGCGGATGCCCCGTCCGGCGGCGACCATCGCCTGCGACCCGTCCCAGGCCGCCCAGTCCAGGTCGAGGTCGTCGCGGAGCACCGGCAACAGCAGGTCCGCGCCGGGGGGCAGCGCGTCGGCGAGCACCGCCGGCAGGTCCGGGCCGCCCGGTTCCCCACCGACCGGGGCGTACGCGGCCACCCGGCCGGGCCGCAGCCGGCGTACCAGGGAGGTCAGCTCGGTCTGCACGCGGGCCGCAGCGGCGGCGCGCTCAGCTTCGGTGCGGGCGCGGCGGCGGGCGAGCAGCCCGACCCGGGCGATGCGCTTCGCGTCATGCGCCACTTCCGCTCCTTCAGCAAATTCCGGCACGCAACACTCCTCACGCAACGCTCGTCCAGCCGTCGCTCTGTGTCAGCATCGCAGGCAACTGTCGCGCAACTTCCGGGGGAAGGGGAAGCGTTGACGCTACGCGGGCGGTTGACCGCAGCCTTCCTGGCGGTGGCGTTCGGCCCGGTCCTGCTCGGTGCCGTCTTCGTCGCCGCCACGGTGGCTGCGGTCGACCGCAGCCGTGCCACCGAGCGGCTGGCGGTGGCCGCCACCGCCGTGCGTACCTCGGTCGATGCCCTCTGCCAGCAGCTGCGCGCCGCCGCCGACGCGGTCGCCGTCACCGCCGACCACGCCGGGACCGCCGCGCAGGTGGTCAGTCGCGGTCTGGCCAGCGCCGTGCTCGTCACCGACGTGGCCGGTCGGGTCAGCTACGCCACCCCGGACCCGCCCCCGGCACCGTGGCGGGACTGCGCGGCGCCGGAGCCGCCCGGCGGAGCGGTGAGTGCCCTCGTGGTGCGGGTGCAGCTACGCGACGCCGCCGGCTCGGCACTGGGTACTGTCGCCGCCGCCCAGCCGGTCGACCCCGCCTTCATCGGGCGGCTGGCCGCGGTGACCGGGGTGGCGGTGACCCTGCTCGACGGGGCCGCGCCCGTCCAGGTGGCCCACACCACCGAATCCGGCAACGGCCGTGACGCGGTGCTTGCCGCCGCCGCCTCCCTGCGGGGCGAACGCGTCACCGGCACCACCGACGGGCGGTACGTGCGTCGCGCCGGCCCGACCGCCGGGCAGCCGCTGCCCCTGGTGCTGTCGGTGCCCAGTGACCAGCCGCCCGGTCTGCACGCGGTGCTGGTCGCCGTGGTGCTGCTGGCCGCACTGCTCGGCGTGGCGGTCGCGTGGCGGCTGGCCCGGGTGACCACCCAGCCCCTTGTGGAACTGGCCGGCGCGGCGGACCGGGTCGCCACCGGCGATCTCACCGCCCGGGTACCGGTACGCAGCAACGACGAGATCGGTCGGCTGGCCGTCGCCTTCAACCGGATGACCCGTGAGACGGGTGGCTACCTGACGGCGCTGGCCAGCAGCCGTGATCAGCTTCGCGGGCACCTCGCCGTCCTCGGCGACACCCTGGCCAGCACCCATGACCTGCCCCGGATCCTGCGGGTGATCCTGCACAGCGCGCTCGCCTCGACCGGGGCCCGGGCCGGGGCCGTGCTCCTCACCGAGCAGGGTGAGCAGCTCGTCGCCAGGTGCAGCGCGGGGCTCGACGACCGCTGGGGCGGCACCGGGCCGCTCCGGGTGCCACTGGGCAGCGGGGTGGTCGGCGCGGTCGCCTCGACCGGTCAGCCCTGCCGAGGTCGGGTGGAGCCGACGAGCGTCGCCTCGGACGAGCCGCGCTGCCGTACGTACATCGCGGTGCCGTTCGCCGCCCCCGACGCGACTGGTGGCGACGCGTCGGGCGTGGCCCCGGCGGCTGTCACTCCGGGCCGACCGGCGGAGGTGGTGCTGGGCGTACTGGCCCTCTACGACCGTCTCGGCGGGGAGGAGTTCGACGACGACGACCTGGCCACCCTGCGCACCTTCGCCCGGCACGCAGCGGTGGCCGTGGACAACGTACGGGTGCACGAGGAGGCGCAACGGCTGTCGCTCACCGACCCGCTGACCGGGCTGTGGAACTACCGGTACCTGCGCGAGTCGCTGCGCCGCGAGGTGGAACGGGCCAGCCGGTTCGGCCGGATGGTGAGCGTTCTCGCCCTCGACCTGGACCGCTTCAAGAGAGTCAACGACACGTACGGGCATGCGGCCGGTGACACCGTGCTCGCCGAGTTCGCTCGGCGGGTTCGCGGCGAGATCCGGGAGGTGGACCTGGCCTTCCGCCGGGGCGGTGAGGAGTTCGTGGTGCTACTGCCGGAGACCGACGCCCATGGCGCGACGATCGTCGCCGAGCGGCTCGGTGCGGCGGTCCGCGACAGCCCGGTGACGGTGGTGGGGCACGCCGGTGTCCGGGAACTGATCCCGGTGACCGTCTCCATCGGCATCGCCGTCTTCCCGGACCACGCCGACACCGGGCCGCAGGTGTTGGCGGCGGCGGACGAGGCGCTCTATGCCGCGAAGACGGCAAGCCGGGACACCTGGCGACTGGCCCCGCCCCGGGAAACCTCGCCGACCCGTGAGGTACCGGTGCCACCGGCGGCCCGCAGTCCCGCCGACGGACTGCCCCGGGCCGGACCCGACGCGCCGGCCGTCGGTGTCCCGCCGGCTGGCCCGGAAGCCGCTCCAGGCGTACCGATCACAGGTGAGGCGGCAGCCGGATCCGGCACCATCGGCACCGGCAGAACCGGCCCGGCGGGCGGCGCGTCTTCTGGTCCTCACCCGCCGCGGCGTGGCCATGGCCGATAGTCTCGCGACATGTCGGAGCACTCAGCGCACCCCTCAACGGCCGCCGCCACCGGCCGTCCCCGTGCCGTCAAGGCCGTCATCCCGGCCGCCGGCCTGGCCACCCGGTTCCTGCCGGCCACCAAGGCAGTGCCCAAGGAACTGCTGCCGGTCGTCGACCGGCCGGTGTTGCAGTACATCGTCGAGGAAGCCGCCCAGGCCGGCATCGGCGACGTGCTGCTGATCACCGGCCGGGGCAAGACGTCGATGGTGGACCATTTCGACCGCCGCCCCGACCTGGAGGAACGGCTCGCGGAGAAGCCGGACCTGCTCGCCGCCGTGAAGCGGACCGAGGAACTGGCGTCCATCTACACCTGCCGCCAGCCGGAGCAGTTGGGTCTCGGGCACGCCGTCGGGTACGCGGAGTCCCACGTCGGCGGCGAGCCCTTCGCGGTGCTGCTCGGCGACGAGTTCGTCAACCTCAGCGAGCCGCTGCTACCGGCCATGCTGGAGCTTCAGGCGCGTACGGGTGGGGTGGTGCTCGCCTTCTTCGAGGTCGACCCGGCGGAGACGAAGCGGTACGGGATCGCCTCCGTCGAGCCGGCCGAATCCGAGCTGACCGACATCGGCGAGGTCGTGAAGGTGACAGGCATGGTGGAGAAGCCGAAGCCGGAGGAGGCGCCGAGCAACCTCGCCGTGCTCGGCCGGTACGTGCTGCCCGGCAAGATCTTCGACGCCATCCGCCGGACGAAGCCGGGCAGCGGCGGGGAGATCCAGCTGACCGACGCGATGGAGATCCTGCGTACCGAGGGCACGCCGGTGCACGCGATCGTCTACCGCGGCATCCGCTACGACACCGGAATGCCCCTGGGCTACCTACAGACCGTGGTCCAGATCGCCGCCGACCGCGAGGACCTGGGTGGCGAGTTCCGCAAGTGGCTTGCCGAGTTCGTCAACTCCGACGCGTCGGGCGGTCCGAATACATGACCACGACGGCCGACGCCGAGGCGGCCGAAAACGGGTTGACGCCGCTCGCCGACTACCTGGGCAGCGTGCTGCGCAGGTTGCGCGCGCTGCCTCCGCTCGACCTCGACCTCACCCAGGCGTACGGCAACGTCCTCGCCGAGGACGTCGTCGCCCCGCACTCGTTTCCGGCCTTCGACCAGGCGGCCGTGGACGGGTACGCCGCGCGCTGGGAGGACATCTCGGGCGGGGGCCGGGGCGTGGGATACGTCCCGGTCCAGTCCAGCCGGCCGGGCGGTCGCACGGTACGGCTCAACGTCGTCGGTGATCTCGGTGCGGCGAGTTGGCGGCCGGTCCGGCTCACTCCGGGTTCGTGTTTCTCGGTGGCGGCCGGCGCACCACTGCCGATCGGCGCTGACGTGGTCGTTCCGGTCGAGTGGACCGACCAGGGCATGGCGGCGGTGGAGATCTTCCGGGTACCGAAACGGGGGTACGGGGTCCGTCGCACGGGCGAGGAGGTGACCGCCGGTGCGGTGCTCGCCCACTCCGGCACCTACGTTTCGCCAGCGCTGGTGGCGGTGCTCGCCGCGACCGGCATCGGCCACGTGGTGGTGCGCCCGAGCCCTCGGGTGGTGATCGTGGCCACCGGTGACGAACTTGTCGACGTGGGCCGGGGCAGCCAGCCCGGCCAGGTCGTCGACGCGAACTCACACGCCCTGACGGCCGCGGCGGCGGAAGCGGGGGCGTTGGCCTACCGGGTGGGCATCTGTGACGACGACCCGGAGGGGCTGCGTGGGCTGCTGGAGGACCAGACCCTGCGCGCCGACCTGATCATCACGACCGGTGGCACCGGCACCGGGCCGGGCGACAT
The DNA here is from genome assembly GCF_002754655.1 of Verrucosispora sp. CNZ293. Taxonomy (NCBI): domain Bacteria; kingdom Bacillati; phylum Actinomycetota; class Actinomycetes; order Micromonosporales; family Micromonosporaceae; genus Micromonospora; species Verrucosispora sp. CNZ293. Next base: position 4,085,729 of record NZ_PEFR01000001.1, on the reverse strand, counting down.
GGTCCGCCGGATCCTGTCCCGCCGGGAGGGCAGCCGCGCCGGTCCGGTCACCTTCACCGACGTGGCGCTCTATCCGGGTACTGCCCTCGGGTTCGGCACTGTCGGCGCCGAGGAGGTGCCGGTGGTCTGCCTGCCCGGCGACCCGGGAGCCGCGATGATCGGCTTCGAGGTGCTGGCTCGGCCCGCGATCAACCTGTTGGCCGGGGCGGAGCCGGTGTTCCGGCCCAGCGTACGGGCGCACCTGCTGGAGACCGTTTCCTCACCGGTCGGACTGCGCGAGTTTCGGCCCGCACACGTCGCCGAGCGGCGTGGCGGGGGTTACACTGTTCAGCCGCTCAACGGCGGCCCGTTCACGCTCTCCGGCCTGGCAGAGGCGAACGGACTTCTCGTTCTCGGCGAGCGGGTGACCGCCGCCGCCGCCGGCTCCACCGTCGACGTGTTGCTGCTGGACCGCCGCCGGTGACCCACCGGTGACGCTCGGGAGTGGAGGTTCGGTGTTCCGACGGGCACCTGGCTGGCCGGCGGTGCTCTCCGACGGCGCGGTGCTGCTGCGGCCGTACCGGCGGTCGGACGCGGCGGCCTGGTCGCAGGTGCGTCGGGCCAACCGGGAGTGGCTGGCCCCCTGGGAGTCGTCGGTACCGGGTGACTGGGACGAGCTGAACTCGCCAGCCACCTTCCGCTGGGTCTACCGCGACCAGCGGCGCTCGGCGCGCACCGGCGAGGGGATGCCGTTCGCGGTCTGCCTGCACGAGAGTGGCGCGGAGCGGCTTGTCGGCCACATCAACGTGGGCAACATCGTGCGCCGGGCCTTCTGCTCCGGGTACGTCGGCTACTGGGTGGACCGGCGGGTCGCCGGCCGGGGTGTCATTCCCACCGCGCTGGCGCTGGCCGTCGACCACGCCTTCAACTCCGGCGGTCTGCATCGGATCGAGGTCAACATCCGTCCCGAGAACGTGCCGTCCCGCCGGGTGGTGGAGAAGCTGGGCTTCCGCGAGGAGGCGTACCACGCGCGCTACATGCACATCGACGGTGCCTGGCGCGACCACATCGGCTACGCGATGACCAGCGAGGAGATCGCCGCCGAGGGCGGCCTGCTGGCTCGTTGGCACCGGCTGCGCGCCCGTACCCCGTGAGCCGTCCCACGTGCGGGATCGGCGCGGCGCGGCGGATCCGGCGACGGTGACCCGTAACCTCAGGTAACTGCAAGCTGCGGCAGGCGCTGCCCGCCCCGCATGATTCACGTCGCCGATGCCGATCGGTGGAAGATCCTGCGGCCGGTCGGCGCTTGCTCCGAATCTGGTGACGGGAGGGGTGAGGGTGCCGACCTCGGTGCTCCTCGCCGTCCTCGCCGCCGCCGGGCTGCTCGCCCTCGCTCCGGCGCTGGTTCGTCGGTACGACGCCGCCGAGCGGCTGGTGGCGGAGCGGGCGCAGTCGACGGCGCGGGTGCTCCAGCGCCGCCGACGCCGTCGCACTGTCCCGGGGCGGCGACCGGTGAACCCCTCCCGCGCCCTGGTGATCACCCTCAGCGAGGACCGCGACTCGGGGGAACTCGCCACTCCGGTCTCCGGCCCGCCCGCCCTGCGCCGCTCGGTCCCGCCCGCGCCGCGCCGGGCAGCTGACGCATCCGGGTCGCCGTCACCAGGTGAGCCGGGCTCGGACTCCTCCCGCGCGTCGGGGGAGCGCCGGTTGCCGCGCCGCTCCGGTCGGCCGAGCCGGCTGCGCGCCGTACCGGCGGGCGGGGCTCGACCCCGCCGCCGCCCCGACCGGCGGCACCACCACACCCCCGCCATCTACCGCCGCCGCCGGGTGCTCGCCGCGCTGGTGCTGCTCAACGCCGTCGAGCTGGTCGGCGTGCTGGTCGTGGGCCCCGGATTCTGGATCAGCTTCGGCGTCACCGCCACCCTGCTGATCGTGTACGTCGTACACCTGCGCGCCCGCGCGTTGGCCGACCGCCGACGACGCCGGGCCCGGGCTCGGGAGGCCGCGTGGCTGGCCGCCCGCCAGGCCGAGGTACGCCGGGAGCAGGCCCGCCGGGCGGCCGCCCGCCGAGAGGCGCAGCGCCGCCTGGCGGCCCAGCGGGAATCCGTCCGGCGTAGCGCGATGGGCCTGGACCGCCCCGCTGACCTGCCGCAAGCCGCCAACGGCGGCTCGGTCTCCTACCGCCGCACCGGCGGCCTACGCGGTCGCCCCTACGAAACCGGCCCCGGCTCCCACACCGCCTGACCCACCCCGCGTCGGGTGGGCGAGGTGCTCGGGCTCCGCGTTGGGTGGGGCGAGGTGCTCAGGCTCCGCGTTCGGTGGGCGAGGCGACAACATCGGGGAAACTGCGCGGATCTTGTGGGGCCGGGTGGCGGGGTGGTTCGCGGCGGGAGCGCTCGACCTGTTAGCCTTGTCGCCGGCCCGCCCGGTGAAAGCCGGGTGGGACCGACGCCGGTTCACCGGCGGAGGGGCTGTGGCGCAGACCGGTAGCGCACCTCGTTCGCATCGAGGGGGTCAGGGGTTCAAATCCCCTCAGCTCCACCAGTAACACCGTTGAGCAGCGGACACGCTGCTAGCAAGATCGCTGGGGTGCAGACCAGCGAGGATTCTCGGACTTTTCGGCTGGTCCGCCGATGTGCAGGTGGCCGATGTCTGTGTCTCTTGCCGAAAGACGGTGGGGGCAAGCCCCACCAACAGTTCCGTCCAGTTTTCTCACCCTGGGCAGCCACCCTTCCGAACTCCTGCTGTCGGTGCCGTGAGTTGCCGGCGGCGTCGCGCCGTCGTAGTGAGTGCGCTTGACGATGTCCACAATCCGACTCGACCAAACCAGGATCGACTCCAAAGTGATCATGACTGCGTCGTATCTTGCAGCTGCGACCAGGCGCCGATTCCGTGATGGTTCGCTCCGATGATCTCGTGGCCGCGTCGAGGGGTTGAGAGTGGTCTTCCGCAAGAAGCACGTGGGGAAGAAGGCGAGGGTTGGTGGGTCGGGCGGAAGTCCAAGCCTTGGTCAAGGTCGCGGAAAACGCCGTGCTCGGGCCAGTGGACATGCGAACAGTGGTCGGTACCGAACGTCGGCTGGCGCAGCACGAGCCCGGAACCGGGATTCTCCGCCCGTGGAAATCAGGCCGGATCCCTGGCAGCGCCTGATCGCCGTCGGGAGCATCCTGTCGGTCTTCGTGGTCGCGGTCGGACTGTATCTCGGTAGTGAGGCGGACCGTGCGCAGCTCGATGTGGCACTCAAGGGGCAGGCCAGCGACAGGTACAACGACGCGGTTCGGCAACTCAACGAACCTGGGCGCGAGAAGCTCCTGCTCCGGGTGGGTGCCATCTATGCGCTTGAGCAGTTGATGCGGAACTCGCCATCCGACCAGCCGGCGACGATCGAGATAATCGCCGGATTCGTCAGGTTGAATTCTCCGCTGCCGGCCGTCCCTGAGCCCGATGCGGCGCCGGCGTCGACCAGTCGAGCTGTGAACCGATCGGACCGCACCTGGTTGCCGATGGACATCCAGGCTGCGTTGACAGTTCTCGCCAGGAGAAACTCCGAAGAGGACGACCGGGCGGTGTTGACGTCGGAAGGGCTGGCAAACAACCAGCGCAGTGGCGACGGATTGGAGCTTCCGGACACCTATCTCCGGGGGGCCCAAGTCGATGGCATCACCCTCGATGGAGCTGACCTGCGGGGTGTGGATCTGCGCGAGGCCCGGATGTCGAGCGCCAGTCTGCGGGGCACGAAGCTGGAGATGGCCGAGCTCGACAACGCCAATCTTTCCCATTCCATTCTCCACGTCGCCGATTTCTCGGGAGCAAGTCTGCGTAACGCTGCTCTGTTCGGAGCATCACTCTGGCAGGCGGATCTTTCGGGTGCCGATCTGCGCGGCGTGACAGACCTTTCATCAAGCCAGCTGCAGTGCGCCGTCACCGATGCTGAAACGAAACTCCCCGCAGGCGTCGAACCGCCGCCCGTTGGCGCATCGCGCCTTGCGGAGTGTTCGACAATCACCTGGAATTAGCCGGATCCGACCCACCGGCCGTGGCGGCGTCGTTGGCCTCCGTTGCCCGCCGGTGCGACAAGGTCTGCGGAATCCAGCGACCCTGCTCAGCCGACGAGGTTGCCCCGCTCCCGTGGGCGGGCCGTGATCCGGGATGCCTGCGCTGGGCGGTGGAGTGTTGCGGCCGGGCGTCCGATAGATGTCGGTCTCTTGACGGGGAGTGAATGTTAACGCTATCAATGAGGTAGCGGGCACGGCGGGCACGGTCGGACGGGGACCGTGCCCGCTCCCGGATGGCCGGCTCGCGGTTGGCGGAAGGGCGAAGGCGATGGCGCGTCGGCAGCTCAGGTGTCGCAGTTGGGTGGCGGCGACCGCCGTCCTGCTGACGACTGCGGCAGGTGTCCTGGTGGGACCGGCCGCCCCAGCGCAGGCCGCCGCCGTCACCTTCACCAACCCGCTGGCCGAGCAGCGCGCTGATCCGCACATCCACCGGCACACCGACGGTTACTACTACTTCACCGCCACGGTGCCCGAGTACGACCGGATCGTGCTGCGCCGCGCCACCACCCTCCAGGGGCTCGCCACCGCACCCGAGCGGGTGATCTGGCGCCGGCACAGCAGCGGCGAGATGGGCGCGCACATCTGGGCTCCGGAGATCCACTTCATCGACGGCCGGTGGTACGTCTACTTCGCCGCCGGCCGCACCGACGACATCTGGGCTATCCGGCCGTACGTGCTGGAGAGCAGCGCCGCCAACCCGCTCGACGGCCCGTGGGTGGAGCGCGGCCAGCTCCAGCCGGCGCGCAGCAGCTTCTCCCTCGACGCGACCACCTTCGTGCACAACGGCCAGCGCTACCTGGCCTGGGCGGAGTACGCCGGCAGCAACTCGAACATCTACCTCGCCCGGGCCGTCAACCCGTGGACGTACGCGGGCACGCCGACCCTCATCGCCACCCCGACGTACGCCTGGGAGACCCGGGGTTACCGGGTGAACGAGGGACCGGCGGTGCTGATCCGCAACGGCCGGGTCTTCCTGACCTACTCGGCGAGCGCGACCGACGCCAGTTACGCCGTCGGCCTGCTCACCGCCGCTGCCGGCAGCGACCTGCTGAACCCGGCGTCGTGGAGCAAGCGCGCCACGCCGGTGCTGGCCAGTGACAGCCGGACGGGTCAGTACGGCCCGGGGCACAACTCGTTCACCGTCGCCGAGGACGGCAGCGACGTGATCGTCTACCACTCCCGCAACTACGAGCGGTACCTCGGCAACGGGTACGACCCGCTGAGCGACCCGAACCGGCGGACCCGGGTCCAGCGGGTCTACTGGAACGCCGACGGTACGCCGAACTTCGGCGTACCGGTGCCGGACGGACTGACGCCGGTCCGGCTGCGCGCCCACGACCTGCCCGACCGCTACCTGCGGCACTGGGAGTTCCGGGTCCGGCTGGAGCCGAACGTGACGAACCTGGCCGACTCGCAGTTCCGGATCGTCGCCGGCCTGTCGAACTCCTCGGCGATCTCGCTGGAGTCGACGAACTACCCCGGCTACTTCCTGCGGCACCGCAACCACCAGGTCTGGGTGGAACGCAACGACGGCTCGAACCTCTTCCGGCAGGACGCCACGTTCACCCGCCGGGCCGGGCTCGCGGACGCGGCGAAGGTGTCGCTGGAGTCGGTGAACTTCCCCGGCCAGTACGTCCGCCACCGCGACGGCCTGCTCTACCTGGAGGCGGTACCGGACGCGGCCGGACGGGCCTCGGCCACCTTCGCCCTGGACTGAGCGACAGCCCGGGGCGGCAGCGGGCCGGATGTCGGGGGGCGTACCTAGACTTCCGCGCCATGGCGACGGTGACCTTTGTGGATGAGAGCACTGCGGGTACGCGGACTCCCGCGTGGGCCTTGCAGATCTTCGAGGAGCGGTTGACGCTCCGCGAGCTGATCCGGCGGCGGATCCACCAGGAGGTGGCCGAGCACAACGCGGCCAGCCCGGAGCCACGTCGGTCGCTGGTGCAGCCCACCTCGACCGAGCGTGCCCTCAACGGTGACCAGGGCGAACGGCCCCGCCGTCGGGTCGACCCGCAGCGGCAGGTAGCCCTCGCCGAGAAGGCGTTCGGCAGTAACGGGTTCGTGGTGCTTGTCGGCGATCGGCAGATCGAGGAGCTGGACGACGAGGTCGATCTGCGCCGCGACACGGAGGTCACCTTCCTCAAGCTCGTCCCGCTGGTCGGTGGCTGATGACCACCACCACCGACACCGTCTGGTACGCGGACCGGGCCCGCGACCTGGTCGCCGCGAAGGACCTGGACAGCCTGGCCGGCCATCTCCACACGCACGCCCGGCTCTGCCGCGACAATCCTGAGGTACGCGCCGCGCTGCGCGCGTTGTCCCGTCCGGACGTGGCGCTGCTCGTGCAGGCGATGGCCGCCCTGGTACGGCAGGACCGGCGCCACACCTGGCCGCCGCGCGACCTGATCGGGCAGTTGGCTCGCCGGCTCCCCACCGATCTGGCGCCGGAGCAGCTTCAGGATCTCGCCGCGTTCGCCGTCGAGGAGCCGTACGCGTTGTCACCTACCGCGCTGGAGACAGTGGCGCGGGGCCTGGCCGCCACCGGCCCGATCTCCGCCGACCTGATGGAGGTGCTCGTCGACAGGTCCGACGAGAGCCAACGGCTGCGGCAGTTCATCGCCGAACTGGCCGGGCCGCGGCTCGACCCGGACGACCCCTGGGCCCAGCAGATCCTGACCGAGCTACCCACCCTGGACCCGGCATGGAAACAGTTGGTAGCCCACGCCAGCACCGCCACCACGCCCCGTCCGACGGCCGGCTGGTCGACCGAGGCGGGCCGGCTGCTCGCCCAGGTCGACCGGAGCGAGGCCGGGCAGCTTTTCGGCAGGTGGCTCACCACCGCGGCCCGCGCCCCGCACCAGCAGCCGAGTCCGATGAACGCCGACCTGCTGCGTGGCCTGCTCTGGTTGGTCGAGCGGACCGGCCCGACGCCGGAGCAGGTGCGCCGCATCGGCGGCCTGGTCGAGGCGATGCTGCGTCGCCTGCCCGGCGTCGGCCCGGCCTGCCCGAAGGTCGCCAACGCCGCGGTCGGGGTGCTCGGGCGACTCGACGGCGAGCCGGCGCTGGCGCAACTGGCCCGGTTGTCGGCCCGCGTCACCTACAAGGGCACCCGCAAGGAGATCGACAAGGCGCTCGACGCTCGCGCCGCCGCCCTCGGCATCAGCCGGGACGAAATCGAGGAGCTGGCCGTTCCGGACTACGGTCTGACCGGGGTGGGTCGGCACGAGGTGTCCCTCGGCGGCTGCCGGGTCGAGCTGTCGCTGGTGTCCACAAGCGTCGCGCTGGCCTGGTTCACGGAGACCGGCCGGCAGGTGAAGAGCCCACCAGCGGCGGTACGTCGGGAGCACGCGGCGGAGCTGGCCGACCTGAAGAGCCTGGCCAAGGAGATCACCGGCATGCTGACCGCCCAGGCGGCCCGGCTGGACCGGCTCTTCCTGGCCCAACGCACCTGGACCTTTGCCGCCTGGCGGCAGCGTTACCTGGATCATCCGGTGGTCGGCGTGCTGGCCCGCCGGCTGCTGTGGCTTGTCGACGGGGTGCCCTGCGGTTGGGCCGACGACGCACTGCGCACCGTCGACGACACCCCCGTGGCCGCTGGCGACGATGCCGAGGTGCGGATCTGGCACCCGATCGGTCGGTCGGTGCCGGAGGTGGTCGGTTGGCGGGAATGGTTGGAGCGGCACCGGATCGTCCAGCCGTTCAAGCAGGCACATCGAGAGGTCTACCTGCTCACGCCGGCTGAGGTGACCACCGGCACGTACTCCAACCGGTTCGCCGGGCACATCCTGCGGCAGCACCAGTTCCACGCCCTGGCCGCGGTCCGGGGCTGGACGGACCGGCTGCGGCTGATGGTCGACGACTCCTATCCGCCGACCTTCTGGGAACTGCCCGGGTGGGGGCTGCGGGCCGAGTACTGGGTGGAAGGGGTCGGCGACGAGTGGGATACCGACACCACCGACAGCGGCTCCTACCTGCGGCTCGTCACCGACCAGGTGCGCTTCTACCCGATTGCCGCCGCGCAGAACTGGTCGCACGCCTCGGGGGGCGGCTACTCGGCATCGTCGTGGTCGGACGCCCGGCCGGGCGACCCGTTGCCGCTCGACCGGATCCCGCCACTGGTGCTCAGCGAGATCATGCGGGACGTCGATCTCTTCGTCGGGGTGGCCAGCGTCGGCAACGACCCGACCTGGTCGGACGGTGGCCCACAGGGCCGGTTCCGGGACTACTGGTCGTCGTACAGCTTCGGGGAGTTGTCCGCGACCGCCGAGACCCGGCGGGAGCTGCTGGTTCGGCTGCTGCCCCGGCTGGCGGTGGGGCGGCGGGCCCACCTCGACGGCCGCTTCCTGGTGGTCGAGGGCGAGCTGCGCACGTACCGGATCCACCTGGGGTCGGGCAACATCCTGATGAGCCAGAACGACGAGTACCTCTGCATCGTGCCGGACCGCAGCACCGGCCGGGTGGGCGAACAGCAGTTCCTGCCGTTCGAGGGAGACGGCATGCTCGCGGTCATCCTCAGCAAGGCGCTGCTGCTGGCGAAGGACGCCGAGATCACCGACGCGTCGATCACCCGCCAGATCAGATCCGGCGGGTAGCTGACGGACGGGATCGCGGCCCTCTGTGGTCTGCCCCGCGATACGGTGATCGGGTGCGAGGCGAGGCGGCCACCGTCGGGCGATGGCTCCGGCTCGTGCTGCTGGCCTGCACCCTGTTCGGGTTGGCCGCGATGCACAGCCTGGGTCATGATCCCGTCCTCGGCATGGCCGGCCACGGCGGCCATGCCGCACCGATCTCCTCAGCTCACCTGGACGGCTGCCACGACGAGCGGTGTGAGGCACCGGCCGCCCAGACCACGGAGGAGCCGGGGCACGGTCACCCCTCGGGCTGGTCGGTCTGTCTGGCCATCGCCGCCGGCCTGGCACTCGCCGCCGTGCTCGCCGCTCATCTCCTCCGGCGTACGCGCAGCGTGCTGCCGCCGGACCGCCGGCTCACCCGGGCCCGGGGCGGCCGTGCCCCGCCAGCGTTTCCCATGTTCGGTCTGACCACGGCGTCGACGTCGGTGCTGCGGATATAGGAGCGACGAGCGGTCACCCGGATGGATGCCCGCGCCGACTCGTCTCTGTCCACCGAATCTGAAGGGCCCTGTCACACCATGAATCGCACCTGTCCACGCCGTTCCGTCTGGGTCGGCGTGAGCCTCACCGTGGCGATCGGTCTCGCCGGCTGCGCCGCCGACAACTCGACAAGCGCCGGCCACAACATGCCGGGCAGCCCGTCGGCCAGCGCGATCAGCGGAGAATCCGCCACCAGCAACGCGGCCGACGTGATGTTCGCGCAGATGATGATCCCGCATCACGAGCAGGCGGTCGAGATGTCCGACCTGGCCGCCACCCGTGCCTCCGACCCGGAGGTGAAGCAGCTCGCCACGCAGATCAAGGACGCCCAGGCGCCGGAGATGGCCCAGATGCGGGGCTGGCTCACGTCGTGGGGCGCTCCGATGCCGATGGCCAGCGGTGGCCGGCACGGCATGCCCGAGATGGACCACGAGATGCCGGGCATGATGTCCGAGGCCGACATGGCCAAGCTCGCGGCTGCCTCCGGCACGGAGTTCGATAGGCAGTTCCTCACCATGATGATCGCGCATCACGAGGGGGCCATCACGATGGCCGAGGAGGAAGCCGCCCAGGGCGTCAACCCGGACGCCACAGCTCTGGCACAGCGGATCGTCACCACGCAGCAGGCCGAGATCGACACCATGAGGAAGGTTCTCGCCCGGCTGTGACGCCGTCCGGTGCCCGGGCGGTCCGCCGCCCGGGCACCACCGCGCACAAGCACTCGCTGCCGGCGATGGCTCGACGTCAGGACCGTCGGCAGGTCGGGCGGGCACCTCGACATGACCTGCCGGTGGGGCTCACCTGGTGGAGGGGGCGAATCCGACAACGTCCGCGACCGCGGCGGTACGGACGAGGTCCGCCTCGACCGCGAAGCGACCGGTGATCAGTGCGGGCGGGTGCTCGACCGGCGCGTCGGTGACCCGGGCAGATGAGATCCGGGCGATGAATGTCCCGGTGTCGGGGTCGAGGTGCACGAGCGCGTCGTGGAAGTCGAGCCAGCTGCCGACGACCGGATGCCACACCTTGTAGACGGTCTCCTTGGCACTGAAGATCACTGCCGGCCAGTGGACGCCGGGCGGCAGTCGCTCGACCTGCTCGTCCTCCTCGGGCAGGCAGATCAGTCGGCGTACCCCCGCACTGAGTTCGCGGTGCTGCTCGGCATCCATGCCGACCGCCCGGATCTCGTCGCTGCGGGCGACGGCGGCGGCGCAGTAGCCGCGGGTGTGGGTGATGGTGCCGACCGTGCCCGTCGGCCAGACCGGTGAGCGGTCGGCGGCGGCCGGTATGGCGACCGGTGGTAGGCCGAGCGCCGCCATGGCGCGTCGGGCGCACACCCGGCCGGCGGTGAAGTCGCGGCGGCGACTGTCCACCGCGCGATCACCGAGACAGGCCACCTCGGCTGCGTGCAACCGCCCGGACCAGTCGTCCGGACCCGCCACGGCCACCGCGACGGCGGGTGGTAGCAGGTCACGCATCTGCGGCTCCGGGATGGTGCTTTCGGCCAATGGTGCTGGTACGAGTGGCCGGGGACGATGGGTGCTCTCGGTTGACGCAATGCCTACGGCGGGTCGCGGCGGCCATGGTTGGCCAACGTACCGCAACGTTGTAACGCCTCAGTGTTCCCGAACGCTGTAGGTGCGCACGGGCATGTTCGACCCGGCGGTGGGCGGGCACGCCCGCTGCCCCCGGTGGAGGCGGAAGGGAGCGCGATGACGGGTGTTACGGATCGCTCGGGAGTCACGGTGGCGGAGGCGGGCGGAATCACGCCTCCCGGACGGGCGAGCGAGCACGCTCCGGTGACCCCCGAATGGACGTGTGGCACCTGTGGCGCCGAGTGGCCGTGCGAGCCCAAACGGAAGCGGTTGCTCACCGAGTACGGCGTGGATCGGGCGATGCTCAGTGTCTACCTGGGCGCCTGTCTCGCCGCCGCCGCGGAGGATCTGCACGTCGCCGGGTCGACGTCGTTGCAGGACCGGTTCTTCGGCTGGTTGCCACCCCGCCCCAAACGGCAGTGAGTCCCCGCCCGGACGCCATCCAGGCTGGCCGACGATTCGATGCGCGGCGATGTAACAGGCTACTGAGTGGCTGGACGAAACGGTTCAGCCCCGCGTCGGGCGGTCACTCCTGGGCGGCGCAGAGTCCGCGAGGAGTCACGCAGCGACAACGACAGCCCTGACTTCTTGTCGCATTCAGCATTCGTCGGAAATCTGACCCGTGCCGCCCCGTTGTGCCCCCGGTCGCGGGTGGTTAAGCTGCTGGTGCGCGCCCCAATCGCCCGCTTCCCCCGTGGCAGGCGATCGGGGCGCGTCCTATTTCCCGACGAAGGGCCCGTACGCCGAGGCGTACGGGCCCTTCGTGGTGTTCAGATCCAGCGCCCGCCGAGCCACATCCGGGCAGACCAGTCCTCGTACGGCAGCACCGTGCCCACGAAGATCGGATAGAAGTACGCGAAACAGAGGACGACGAGCGCCACGTACGCCCCGGCGACCACCCCGCCGACCAGCCGGCGGTCCCGGCTCGCCTCTTCGTCGTCGGCACCGGTCACGGGTCGGGTACCGCTCGGCCCCGCCGGCGAGGCGATGGCCCCCAGCACGTAGACCACGGCGAGCACCAGGAACGGCAGCGCGGGCGCGGCGTAGAAGGCGAACATCGTCCGGCCGTCGAGAGCGAACCAGAACCAGGGCAGCAGGCCGGCCGCCACGGCGAGCAGGATCGTTCCGGCCCGCCAGTCCCGCCGGGCCAGGCCGAGCCAGACCAGTGCCACAAGCGCGGGTAGGAACGACCACCACAGCAGCGGGGTGCCCAGCAGCAGGACCTCCTCGGCGCAGCTCGCCGCACCGCAGGGGCCCTCGCCGGTCCAGTGGAACGCCACCGGCCGGCCCAGCAGCAGCCACTGCCACGGCCACGACTGGTACTTGTGCGGATCGTCGAGCTGGCTGTGGAAGCCGAGCGCGGCCTGGTGGTACTGCACCAGATTCCACAGCGGGCCGACGATGGGCGTGTCGCTGAGCCCGGCGTCCGGGTACCGCTCGGCCAGCCGGTAGTAGCCCTCCTGGCCGAACAGCCAACCGGACCAGGTCGCGACGTAGGTGACAGCCATCAGCAGGCCGGCGAGCACCATCCAGGGCACGCCGTCGAGCAGGGTGTCCCGCCACGGCCGGCGTACCCCGGCCGACCGCCGGGCGCCGACGTCCCACAGGAACATCAACAGCGCGAAGACGGGTACGAAGAACAGCGCGCTCCACTTCACCGCGAAGGCGCAGCCGAGCAGCACCCCGGTCGCCAGCCGCCACCAGGGCCAGTTCCGCCAGCCGCCGGGCGGCCGGCCGGCCCGCCCCCGGGCGGTCGGATCCAACCCGGCCTCCAGGGCCCGGGCCCACCGGCGGCGGGTCGCGTCCCGGTCCAGTACCAGCGCGCCGAAGGCGGCCAGGATGAAGAAGAGCAGGAAGATGTCGAGCAGCGCGGTGCGGGAGAGCACCAGGTGGAAACCGTCGACCGCGAGCAGCAGGCCGGCGGCGCAGCCGAGCACCGTGGAGCGGAACATCCGGCGGCCGATCCGGACCAGCAGCAGCACCGACAGGGTGCCCACCAGCGCCGCCGAGAAGCGCCAGCCGAACTCCGGCGCGGTGGTGAACAGGTGGCCGGGGACCGAGATGCCGTGCTCGGCGTCGCTGTAGCCGAAGGCCCACTCGCCTAAGCCGATCAACCACTTGCCCAGCGGCGGGTGGACCACGTACGACACGACGTCGTTCGTGTAGTTCCACTCCACGCCCTTGTCGACAAGCCCCCAGGCGTCCCGGGCGTAGTAGACCTCGTCGAAGATCTTGCCCGGCGGGTGGCTGAGATTCGCGAACCGGAGAACCGCCGCGATGACCACCACCACCGCCGTGGCCAACCACGAACGGTCGTCCAGCCCGGCCTCGACCGTGGCCAACCGGCGGCGGATCGTCGCCGGTACCCCACCCGCCACCGGATCGGTGGCGGTGGTGGTGGTCGCTGCCGGCTCCGAGGGCCGGTCGGGGCTCGCGCTCTGTGCTGTCGACGCACTCGTCACCCGGCGATCGTAGGCTGCGGAAGGGGTCGGTGGTGTCGGTCGTCCCCATATCCGGTACGCCCGTCGATGAAAGAGAGCGCTGCTGTGGGTGGAATGTCCGAAACGGGCCGGCTGATTCTGCTCGGCGCGCCGCTCGGCAACTCCGCCGACGCCTCCACCCGACTGCGGGAGGTGCTCGCCGCCGCCGACGTGGTCGCCGCCGAGGACACCCGCCGGCTGCACCGGCTCGCCCGCGATCTCGACGTGACCATCCCCGGCCGGATCGTCTCGTACTTCGAGGGCAACGAGGAGCGGCGTACCCCGGAACTTGTCGAGGTGCTCACCGAGGGATATGTGGTCGCGCTGGTCACCGACGGCGGCATGCCGAGCGTCTCCGACCCCGGCTACCGGTTGGTCCGGGCCGCCCTGGACGCCGGGGTGCCGATCACCGCCGCCCCGGGTCCGAGCGCCGTCACCACCGCCCTCGCCCTGTCCGGGCTGCCCAGCGACAGGTTCTGCTTCGAGGGCTTCCTGCCCCGTGCCCCCGGCGCCCGGCGGGCCCGGCTGCGGGCACTCGCCGCCGAGGAACGGACGCTTGTCCTCTTCGAAGCGCCGCACCGGATCGCCGCCGCGCTCACCGATCTGGCCGACGCGTTCGGCGTCGACCGGCCCGCGGCCCTCTGCCGCGAACTGACCAAGACGTACGAGGAGGTGCTGCGTCGCCCGCTCGGTGAGTTGGCCCGGTGGGCTGCCGACGGCGATCCGCGCGGCGAGATCACCCTCGTGGTGGCCGGTGCTCCCGCCACCCCCGCGGTCCGTCCCGACGACGACGTGCTGCGCGCGGCGGTGGCCGAGCGGGAGGCGGCCGGCCGGAGCCGCCGGGATGCGATCACCGACGTCGCGACCGCGCACGGGTTGCGCCGCCGCGACGTCTACGCCCTCGTGCACCAGTGAGTCCTGGTGCTACCAGGCGGCGATCAGGAAGCCGAGTGCGGTCAGCAGCGGCCCGGCCAACGACGCGGTGATCGCCAACCGTCGTTCGGTCGGGTCGGGTAGCCGGGCCGCACCGGTCCAGCGGGCGATGCCCACCGCACAGCCCACCACCCCGAGCATCCCGAGCAGCCAGCGTAGGTGGGCGCCTACCCCGCCGTCGGCGTACGCGACGTGACCGTCCGGGCCGGTCACCCGGGCGGGCAGCGCCGAACCGGGCACCGCCCGGTCGCGGGGCACCCCGCTGACCCGTACGCCGTGGGTCCGGAACTCCTCGTCCGTCGCGGTGAAGATGCCCCGGCACCGCTGGGTCAGACCGTCGCCGGTGCACCTGGTGACAAGTGCCGTGCCCGAGGTGGCATGCCCGACGGCGAGCCAGAGCGGGCCGGCGCTGACCCAGGCGAAGAAGGCCGCCGCGAGGCTCAACCCGATCAGCGCGGCCAGCCCCGCCAGCGGATCCGGCGGATGGTTGCTCCGTTCCCGGTGCCGGCGCACCGGCCGCAACCGCCGCCACCACTGACTGCCGTCGCCGGGCGACTCCTGCCGCACCGGTGTGCCGTCCCAGTGGACCTCCTCGATCGGTGCCCAGAAGGTCTCCTCGTCCGGCGTACCGTCGTCACGCGATCGGTGCCGGCGGCCCCGACGCCCGGCCGGCCGGACCGGGACCCGGCGCGGCAGCATGTCCACCGGAGCGCCGGTGGTCGGCTCCACCTCGACACCGTGCCGCAACTCGACGGTGGCGGGATCCGGTCCGGCGACGCCGGCCTCCCCCTCGGGTGCCGCCGAGGACACCGCGCGGGGCTGGGGCGCGACCACCTGGGTACGCGACGGCCCGGCGGACTCCGGCCCGGCGTCGGGGAGAGGGCCGTCGGAGTGGTCTCGGGCGGCTCGGCTGCCAGTCACACGTCCCATTGGACACCGGCGAAGGTGGCTGATCCGGCAGCTCAGGCAGCGTGTCGGCGACAAATCGGACGACTTGCCGGAGCCGGTCGGATCAGCACGCCGGGCGGGGAGCCCTATTGGTTCGCGGCCACCGCGCGGGGGTCACTAGGCTTTCTGTCCATGAGTCACGTTCTCGCGGCAGTGGCCTGGCCGTACGCCAACGGCCCGCGCCACATCGGCCACGTCTCCGGTTTCGGCGTTCCCTCCGACGTGTTCGCCAGGTACATGCGGATGGCCGGTCACGACGTGCTCATGGTGTCCGGCACCGACGAGCACGGCACGCCGATCCAGGTGCAGGCCGACGCCGAGGGGCTGAAGCCGCGCGAACTGGCCGACCGGTACAACCGGGTGATCGTCGAGGATCTGCACGGCCTCGGCCTCTCCTACGACCTGTTCACCCGCACCACCACCGGCAACCACTACGCGGTGGTGCAGGAGCTGTTCGAGGGGATGTACCGCAACGGCTACATCGTGCCGAAGACCACGATGGGGGCGATCTCGCCGTCCACCGGCCGCACCCTGCCCGACAGGTACATCGAGGGCACCTGTCCGATCTGCGGCTACGACAGCGCCCGGGGCGACCAGTGCGACAACTGCGGCAACCAGCTCGACCCGATCGACCTGATCAACCCGCGGTCGAAGATCAACGGGGAGGCGCCGGAGTTCGTCGAGACCGAGCACTTCTTCCTCGACCTGCCCGCCCTGGCCGACGTCCTGCGGCAGTGGCTGGACACCCGGGAGGGCTGGCGGCCGAACGTGCTGCGCTTCTCGAAGAACCTGCTGGACGACCTGCACCCCCGGGCCATCACCCGCGACCTGGAGTGGGGCGTACCGATCCCGCTCGACGGCTGGCGCGAGCGCACCGACAAACGGATCTACGTGTGGTTCGACGCCGTCATCGGCTACCTGTCCGCCTCCATCGAGTGGGCCCGCCGCACCGGCGACCCGGAAGCCTGGCGGAAGTGGTGGTCCACCGATGGCGAGGGGAAGGACTCGCAGGCCTACTACTTCATGGGCAAGGACAACATCGTCTTCCACTCGGTGATCTGGCCCGCGTTGCTCGCCGGCTACTCGGGTGAGGGTGATCGCGGCGGTGAGTCGGGTCGGCTCGGCCGGCTCAACCTGCCCACCGAGGTGGTTTCCAGCGAGTTCCTGACCATGGAGGGACGCAAGTTCTCGTCCTCCCGCCGGGTGGTCATCTACGTCCGCGACTTCCTCCAGCGCTACGACGCCGACGCGTTGCGCTACTTCATCGCGGTGGCCGGGCCGGAGAACAACGACACCGACTTCACCTGGGCCGAGTTCCTGCGCCGCAACAACGACGAACTGGTCGCCGGCTGGGGCAACCTGGTCAACCGGTCCGTATCGATGGCGGCGAAGAACTTCGGCGAGATCCCGCCGATCGACCCGGCCGGGCTGACCGAGGCCGACGAGGCGCTGCTGGCCGTGGCGCGCGCCGGCTTCGCGACGGTGGGTGACCTGATCGCCCGGCACCGGCAGAAGCAGGCCATCGGTGAGGCGATGAAGGTGGTCGCCGAAGCCAACAAGTACCTCTCCGAGCAGGCGCCGTGGAAGCTCAAGGACGCCGCGGACAAGCCCCGGATGGGCACCATCCTGCACGTCGCCCTCCAGGTGGTGAGCGACGCCAACACGCTGCTCACCCCGTTCCTGCCGCACTCCGCGCAGAAGATCCACGAGCTGCTCGGCGGCACCGGGGTGCACGCCCCGATGCCGGTCATCGAGGAGGTCGCCGACCTCGACGTCGGGCCCGCGTACCCGGTGCTGACCGGGGACTACACCCAGGGCGCGCGGTGGGAGTCCGTACCGCTCGTGGTGGGCCGGCCGCTCGCGGCGCCCAAGCCGGTCTTCCGCAAGCTCGATCCCTCGATCGTGGACGAGGAGCTGGCCCGGCTCGAAAGCTGACCGCGCAGTGATGGGCGCGTCCCGTACCGGGTCGCGCCCATCATGTCGTCCGCGTGGCCCGGCGCGGTGCGGTCCGCGCCGGACGGCGGCCCGGACCGGATCAGGCGCGGGCCATGGCCGGCGAGCCGATGAACTCCATGATCGCCTGGTTCACCTCGGTGGCGTTGGTCCACGGGGTGCCGTGCGGCGCGCCCTTGAGGGTGACCAACCGGCTGTCGGCGAGCATCGGCTGCAACCGCTGGCCGGTCTTCGGGTACGGCAGCACGTTGTCCTTGTCGCCCTGCACGATCAGCACCGGCACGTCGATCCGGGACACGTCGGCCCGGAAGTCGGTGCCCCACGCGTCCACGCTGTCGTGCGTGGCCTTGGCGGAGGCCATCGCCCCGATGTTCCAGTGCGCTCGGTACGCCTCCTCGCTGACCAGCTTGCCCTTGTTCTCGTCGTAGTTGAAGAAGGTGTTGCAGAACTGCGTGAGGTAGGCGAACCGGTCCTGCGTGATCGCCTGCTTGAACCCCTCGAAGATGCTCGCCTCGACACCCTCGGGGTTGTCCGGGGCCTGCCGCAGGTACGGCGCCAGCGGTGCCAGCAGCACCGCCCGGTCCACCCGATCCGAACCGTACGCGCCCAGATAGCGGGTCACCTCGCCGGTACCCATCGAGTGGCCGACCAGGATCGTGTTGCGCAGATCCAGCTCGGTCATCAGCACGTCGAGATCGGCGGCGAAGGTGTCGTAGTCGTACCCGAACGCCGGCTGTGCCGAGTTGCCGTAGCCGCGGCGGTCGTACGTGATCACCCGGTATCCGGCGTCGAGCAGCGGTCCGGAGACCTTCTCCCAGGTCGCCCCGTTGAAGGGGAACCCGTGGATGAGCACGATCGGCTGACCCGACCCATGGTCCTCGTAGTACAGGTCGATGGGCGCGGAGTTCTCCGTGCCGACGGTGATGAAGGGCATCTCGTCCTCCTGTTCAGGTGGGAAGTCGAGCCTTCCCCGGCGGGCATCCGATATTCCTCCGCCACCCGACCCGAAGGACCAGCTCAGAGGAGGTACGGATGATCCACCACCTGATCGTCGGTGACCTCACCGCCCGGGGCCCATGTCTCGTAGACACCCCGTTCGTGACACTGTGCTCCGGTGGCGGCGACCGCGTCCGGATCCGGTCGTCGCAGCCGTAACCGCAGCCAGCCCGACTCCTCGCGCAGCACCAGACACGGCACCCCCCGCCAGGCGGCCAGGCGCAGTCGTCGGCTCGCCCCGTCGACCGGGTACCGGGCGGCCCGGGTCAGCGCCAGCACCCGGAAGCCGCCGGGCAGGTCGGCGACCGCCTCGTACTCGCCGCCCGCGTACGTACCCACCAGTCGGGTCGAGCGCGGCGCCTCCCCGGTCGGCACATACTCCTGGTCCGGCGACAGACCCGGCACCGCGGCGAGCAGGTGTCGCCACTGTGGCCCGACCATCCGTAGCCAGCCCCGCTGCTCCGCCTGGTAGGCGTAGAGCACCACCTCCACACCCTCCGCCGGGTAGGCCAGCAGGGTGGCGTTCGCCGGCATCGGCAGGTCGGCGAAGTCCCGGGTGACGAACTCCGGAATCAGGTGATGGCTGCTCGGCGTGAAACCGGTACCGAGCACCGCCGGACCCAACCGGTCCCGCGCCCCCAGGGCCGCCAGGCCGCGGTACGCGGCACCCGCCGGCACGTCGTAGTCACCCTGGTCGGCGGCGCGCCACCGCAGCGCGTACGTCACGTCCGCGCCGTCGCGGCCGTCCCCGCCGTCGGTACGCAGCACACTCGTCGTCGTCGGGGTACGCAGGTGCGCCACGTCGTGTTCCCGGTAGCAGAACCCGTGCGGCAACCAGCCCCGGACGTAGCCGGCGAGCTGCCGGGCGGAGAGGATCTTCATCATCCGGGTACCCCGCCGGACACCGGCCGAGGCGCGTACCGCAGTGATCAGCGGATCGTCGGCGGCGGCCGGCTGCTGGGCGAGCCGGTGCACCTCCGACCAGCCCCGCTCCCGGTGCAGCGGCACCAGCAGCGGCGTCTCCGGCTCCTCGGCCTGCTCAGTCGCCCCGTGCACCGCGGTGATCTCGGTGACGTGCACGAACCGTCGCCAGGGCAGCGCCGAGTTCGGTCGGGGCGCCCACTCGAAACCTGTCGCCTCGTCGGCGCTGAACAACTCGTACGCCGCGCCCCGTGCGATCTCCTCCGCCGGATAAACCGCACCGCCGAACGCCACCCGCAGACCGGTCCGCTCCGGCACCGTACCGCCGGCCCGGGAAAGCTCGCTTCGCGCGTCCACTCCGCGACGGTAGGGGTGCGGGGCGTAGCCGAGGTGAACTCCGGGTGGCGTGCGGATGGACTCGGTCGGTGTGTGATGCTGTCGACGAGATGAGCGAGCCGACCGAGTCCCGTAGCCAGCGCGCCGCCCGCCGTGCCGGAGAGTTCCCACCCGCACCCGAGCCGTTGCCCCTACCGGTCCTGGACAGCCACACCCACCTCGACATCACCGTCAGCGAGGCCGGGGTGCCCGGGGGCGGCGACGCCGCCGACCCGGTTGCCGCGGCCATCGATGTCGCCGCCGCCGTGGGGGTCGACCGGCTGGTGCAGGTCGGGGTGGACGTCGCCTCCTCCCGCTGGGGTGTCGAGGCGGCGGACAGCTACCCGGCGGTGGTGGCCACCGTCGCGCTGCACCCCAACGAGGCCCCCCGGTTGGCCGACCTCGACGGTGCCCTGCGCGAGATCGAGGCCCTGGCGGGTCAGGACCGGGTGCGCGGTGTCGGCGAGACCGGAATGGACCGCTACCGCACCGGTGACGAGGGCCGCGCCGCGCAGGAGGAGAGCTTCCGCGCGCACATCGCCATCGCCAAACGGTACGGCCGCACGCTTGTGATCCACGACCGGGACGCGCACGCCGACGTGCTGCGCATCCTCGACGACGAGGGCGCACCGGACACGGTGGTGATGCACTGCTTCTCCGGCGACGCCGAGTTCGCCGCCGAATGCGTCCGCCGGGGCTACCTGCTCAGCTTCGCCGGCACCGTCACCTTCGCCAGTGCCGGGGCGTTGCGCGAGGCCGCCGCGCTGACCCCGCTCGACCAGATCCTGGTGGAGACCGACGCGCCCTACCTCACTCCCGTGCCGCACCGGGGCCGGCCCAACGCCTCGTACCTGATCCCATTGACCGTCCGGGCGCTGGCCGCCACCACCGGCACCGACCTCGACGCACTCTGCGCCGCCATCTCGGCCACCGGTGAACGGGCCTTCGGTCCCTGGCACCCGGCTGGCGTCCCAGGCTGACCCGTACGCTGTCGGGTTATGGCCGCAGACCTGCTCGGCCCGGCGGAGATCCGGGACCTCGCCGCCCGGCTCGGCGTCGCGCCCACCAAGAAGCTCGGCCAGAACTTCGTGCACGACCCCAACACGGTGCGCCGGATCGTCGCCACCGCCGGACTCACCGCCGACGACGTGGCGCTGGAGGTCGGCCCCGGGTTGGGCTCGCTCACCCTCGCCCTGCTGCCCGCCGCCGCCCACGTGCACGCCGTCGAGATCGACGCCACGCTTGCCGGCGCGCTCGCCGACACCGCCGCCCGGCACGCCGGCCCGGCCGCCGACCGGCTCAGCGTGCACCACGCGGACGCCCTGCGGATCACCGCCGCCGACCTGCCCGACCCGGCGCCCACCGCGCTGGTGGCCAACCTGCCCTACAACGTCGCCGTGCCCGTGGTGCTGCACCTGCTCGCCGAGCTGCCCAGCCTCCGGCACGGGCTGGTGATGGTGCAGAAGGAGGTAGCCGACCGGCTCGTCGCCGGTCCCGGCTCCAAGGTGTACGGCATACCGTCGGTCAAGCTCGCCTGGTACGCGTACGCCCGCGCCGCCGGGAAGGTGCCGCCGAACGTGTTCTGGCCGGTGCCCAACGTCGACTCCGGCCTGGTCGCGTTCACCCGCCGCGAGCCACCCCGCGCCGACGTGCCCCGGGCGCAGGTCTTCTCGGTGGTGGACGCCGCCTTCGCGCAGCGGCGCAAGACGTTGCGGGCCGCGCTGGCCGGCTGGGCCGGCGGCGCCGACCGGGCCGCCGCCGCACTCACCGCCGCCGGTGTCGACCCCGGTGCACGCGGCGAGTCACTCACCGTCGAGCAGTTCGCCGCCGTCGCCGCGTCGGCCCCGAGCCGTACGCCGGCAGCCCAGTAGGCTGAGCCCGTGCCCGCCGAGGAGGTGTACCAGTGACCGCCCAGCTGATCGATCCCGACGGGTCCGGCATGTGGGGCCCGGACCCGGTTCGGCAACGCCTGGCCAACCACACGATCGAGGACGTGCTGGCCCTCCCCGACGACGCCCCCCGAAATCCCGTGCACGTGTACGCGTACGACCTCGTCGACGGCCGCTACGAGCTGGTCGCCGACTCCGCCGAGGAGCTGATCGTGACCAAGCCGTTCGACGTGCGGTTGCCCGTCCGGGACATCACCCCGTGACCGAGGCCTGGCGACCGGACGACGACGAGCCGCGCGGGGCGACCGGTCCGGTCCGGGTACGGGTGCCCGCCAAGGTCAACCTGCACCTGGGGGTCGGCCCGCTGCGCCGGGACGGCTACCACGAGCTGAACACGGTCTACCACGCGATCTCGATCTACGACGAGCTGACCGCGCGGCGCGGCGACACGCTGACCCTCACCATGGAGGGCGAGGGCACCGGGGAACTCGCCCTCGACGACTCCAACCTGATCATCCGGGCGGCGCACGCTCTCGCCGGTTACGCCGGGGTGATGCCGCACGCCCGGCTGCACCTGCGCAAGCAGATCCCGCTGGCCGGCGGGCTCGCCGGCGGCAGCGCCGACGCGGCTGCCGCCCTGGTCGCCTGCGACGCCCTGTGGGGCACCGGCCTGTCCCGTGACGAGTTGGCGAGCATCGCCGCCGACCTCGGCTCGGACGTGCCCTTCCTGGTCCACGGCGGCACCGCCCTGGGCACCGGCCGCGGTGAGGCGGTCAGCCCGGTGCTGGCCCGGCCCACCTCCTGGCACTGGGTGGTCGCCATCGCCGACGGTGGTCTGTCCACCCCGGAGGCGTACCGGGAACTCGATCGGCTCCGCGAGACCGGGGCCGCCGGGCCGCCCCTGGGCAGCACCGACGGCCTGCTGGCCGCGCTGCGACAGCGCGACCCCCGGGTGCTCGCACCGACCCTCGGCAACGACCTTCAGGACGCCGCCCTGGCCATGCGACCGTCGCTGGCGGGCACCCTGAAGGCCGGCGAGGCGGCCGGGGCGCTGGCCGGCATCGTCTCCGGGTCGGGGCCCACCTGCGTGTTCCTCACTGCGGACGCCGCTGACGCCGAACGCGTCGCCGCCGAGTTGGCGGCCGCCGGGGTGTGCCGGCAGGCCCGCGTCGCCCACGGTCCGGTGCACGGCGCCCGGATCACCTGAGTCCACCCGCCGACCCGGCGCGGGTCAGGTGGTGCTCGGTTGGGTCCGCCGGGGCCCGGTGTCCGGGACACCGCCGAGCAGCGCGGCCGTTTCACGCAGCGCCTCGTCCAGCGGCTGCGGACGTCGGCCGAAGGTGGCGGTGGCGGCGGTGGAGTCCATGACGAACGGTCGGGCTGGGCGCTGTCCAACCCCGCCGAGTACGCCCTGCTCTTCGGCAGCCCGGTGCCCGGGTACGCGGCCCCGCAGGAGACCACCACCGCGGCGGCCCGGACCCCGGCCGCACTGATCGGCATCCTCACCGACGGCCTCGCCACCGGCGCGCTTGCCGATCCCGGCCCGGGAGACTGCCCGGACCGGTCCGATCCGACCTCGCCGCCGTCCGCGACCGACTCTTCCCCGGACTACCCGAAGCGCTGCTGGCCCGAGCCACCACCGCCTGGATCCACTGCTTCGGAGCTGTCAGTTTCGAGGTCTTCGGCCAGCTCAACGGCGTGATCGAAGCCCGTGAGGAGTACTTCGACCAGCAGAGCCGCCAGATGGCCGACCTGATCGGCCTGCCCGACCCGGGATAACCGACCCGCAGCAACGGCGACCCGCCCGCGTACCCTGGAATGACAGGCGTCCCCAGGTGCCCCCGGCACCGGGACGCCTTGATCATGGAAGGTGGGTACGTGGCCAACATCGTCAACCTGGACCGGGTGTCCAAGGGCTACGGCGCGGCCGGGCCGCTGCTCACCGAGGTCTCGCTCGGCCTGGAGGACGCCGACCGGATCGGCGTCGTCGGGCTCAACGGCGCCGGCAAGTCCACGCTGCTACGCATGCTGACCCGTATCGAGGAACCCGACGACGGCCGGGTCACCCACCGCCGCGACCTGCGGGTCGCCTGGCTGCCACAGAACCTCACCCTCAGCCCCGAGGCCACCGTCCGCGACGTCGTCCTGGGCACCGAGTGGCTCGCCGAGAGCATGGGCGCGGAGCACGAATGGGCCGGCGACGCCGGCGTACGCGCCATCCTCGACGGGCTCGGCATGCCCCACCTGGGTCTGGACGCCCCGGTCGGGCCGATGTCCGGCGGCGAACGCCGCCGGGTCGCACTCGCCGCGCTGCTGGTCCGCGACGCCGACCTGCTCATCCTCGACGAGCCCACCAACCACCTCGACGTCAGTGGCGTCGACTGGCTGGCCCGGCACCTACTCAACCGCAAGGGCGCCCTGGTCGTGGTGACCCACGACCGCTGGTTCCTCGACGCCGTCTGCACCACCACCTGGGAAGTCGCCGACCAGAGCGTGCGGGCCTACGAGGGTGGCTACGCCGCCTGGATCCTCGCCCGCGCTGAGCGGGAACGCATCGCCGCCGCCACCGAGGCGCGCCGGCAGAACCTGCTCCGCAAGGAGATCGCCTGGCTGCGCCGTGGCCCCCCGGCCCGCACCTCGAAGCCGAAGTTCCGCATCGACGCCGCCAACGCGCTCATCGCCGACGTGCCGCCACCGCGCGACACCATGTCGCTGCAGCGGCTCGCCACCGCCCGGCTCGGCAAGCAGGTGTACGACCTGGAACACGTTCGGCTGCACGCCGGCCCCAAGACCATCCTCGACGACGCCACCTGGCAGGTCGGTCCCGGTGACCGGGTCGCCATCCTCGGCGCCAACGGCGCGGGCAAGACCACCCTGCTGCGGCTGCTCGCCGGTGTCACCCGCCCCGAGAGCGGGCGGCTGATCACCGGCAGCACCGTACGGGCCGCCTTCCTCTCCCAGGAACTCGCCGAACTCCCCAGTGAGCTGCGCGTCCTCGAAGCCGTCGAGGAGGTCGCCCGACGGGTCCGCCTCGGCGACCGGGAGATCTCCGCCGCCCAGCTCGCCGAGGTGTTCGGCTTCGACGACAAGCGTCTCTGGACCCCGGTCGGAGACCTCTCCGGCGGCGAACGGCGTCGACTCCAGATGCTGCGGCTGCTCGCCGCTGAACCGAACGTGCTGCTGCTCGACGAGCCCACGAACGACCTCGACACCGACACCCTGGCCGCGTTGGAGGACCTGCTCGACTCCTGGCCCGGCACCATCGTGGTGGCCAGCCACGACCGCTACCTCATCGAGCGGGTGACCGATTCGGTGTACGGCATGTTCGGCGACGGCCGGCTGGTGCACCTGCCCGGCGGTGTCGACGAATACCTCGCCCGCGCCAACGACCGGCCGGGACCCGGCCGTACCCCCGCGCCCACGGCGCCGACCACCACCCCGGCCGGCGGCGGAATGAGCGCCGCCGAGGCCCGGCAGGCCCGCAAGGAACTGGCCCGCCTCGAACGACAGGTCGGCAAGCTCGAACAGAAGGAAGCGGCGCTGCTCGACCAACTCGCCGCGAACGCCACCGACTACACCCGGGTGGCCGAACTGGACGCCCAGCTCACCCAGGTACGCGGCGAACGGGAGGAGGCCGAGCAGGCCTGGCTCACCCTGGCCGACGACATCCCCGCGAGCTGAACCGCCCTGCCCGACGGCGACGCCGTCCGGACGCGGCGTCCCCGGTACCCGTGTGCGGCGTCACACCGCCGGATGCGGGAGAATCGCCGTCGACCCTCACCCAAACGGCGTTGGAGACACAGACATGGCCCACACTCCCGTCAACCACCCCGCGCGGCCGATCTACCGGGCGATCGGCGGACTGATCGGTCTGTACCTGGTGGCCTTCGGTGTGATCGGCCTCCTGACCAGCACCGGCGAACCCTTCTTCAGCCAGGGCGACACCCAGGCCCTGGGGCAGGGCACGAACCTCGGCTTCTCCCTGTTCAACATCGTGGTCGGCGCGATCGTGCTGGCCGGCACCGCCATCGGCCGCAACCTCGACGTGCTGATCAACCAGTGGTCGGCGTACCTGATCATGGCGGTCAGCCTCGCGGGTCTCGCCTTCATCCGGACCGAGGCCAACATCTTCAACCTGAGCGTCGCCACGGTGATCGTCCACATGGTGCTCAGCCTGGTACTGCTGATGGCCGGTATGTACGGCAAGGTCGGCACCGACGACGAGCACGAGGCGTGGCAGAAGGCTCGGCTCGTGCTCTGAGGTTCTGCTTCTGGTTCCGGTTGTGGTTTTCGCCGGAGCCCGACCCGCTCCGGGCGGTCAGGCTTGATCCCTGCGCGGGTCGGGCTCCGGCGAGAACCTGTCGGGATTGCGCATCCGTCCGGAGCGCCCGGCCGGGGCGGGGGATCTTGAGGTGCATGGGTGCGTCTCGGTCAGCCTCGCGGTCGCTTCGGGCGGTGGGGCCGCAATTGGCGTTTGAGGGACGCGAAGCGCGTGATTGGGGGACAATGTCGTTGTTGTCCCGCTTTGCGTGGAGGAGCCGATGCCGCACTTTCCGGTCAACCATCCGGCGCGGCCGTTCTACCGGGCGCTGTCCGGTCTGGTCGGGCTCTACATCCTGATCTTCGGCGTCTGGGGCACCGCGCTCACCTGGGGCGACCCGCTCTTCGGCCGGAACGGCACCTGGGCGCTCGGCCTCCGCACCAACCTGGCCTTCTCGCTGGTCTCCATCGCCTTCGGCATCGTGCTCATCGTCGGTGCGTCGAGGAGCACCAACCTGGGCCACTACATGAACCTCACCGCCGGAGCCGTCTTCCTGGTCACCAGCATCCTGATGATGTCGGTACTCCAGACCGACGCCAACTTCCTGAACTTCTCCATGTCGACGGTCATCGTCTCGATGCTCTTCGGGCTGATCCTGCTCGGCACCGGCCTCTACGACAAGATCGGCCCGCACGAGGACGCCGAGGCCGAGCGGAACCGCCGGAGCCACCCCGTCGCCGAGATCCACCGCCGCCGCTGACCGGGCGCGGTGGACGGGTCAGCGTCCGCCCACGGTGATCAGGCCCGGCCTGGCCTCCAGATGCGACAACCCGTTCCAGGAGAGATTCACCAGGTGCGCGGCCACCGTCTCCTTGCGCGGCTTACGCACCTCCAGCCACCAACGGCCGGTCAACGCCACCATGCCGACAAGCGCCTGCGCGTACAACTCGGCAAGCTTCGGGTCGTAGCCACGACTGGAGAACTCCGCGCCGAGAATGTGCTCCACCTGGTGCGCCACGTCGTTCATCACGCTGCTGAAGTTGCCTGTCGCCGACAGCACGGGCGACTCCCGTACCAGCACCCGGAACCCGCTTGTCTCCTCCTCGATGTAGCCGAGCAGGGCCAGCGCGGCCTGCTCCAGCAACTCCCGCGGATGACCCGCGGTCAGCGCCGTCGTGATCCGCTCCAGCAGCGACCGGACCTCCCGGTCCACCACCACCGCGTAGAGCCCTTCCTTGCCACCGAAGTGCTCGTAGATAACCGGCTTGGAAACCTTCGCCCGCGACGCCACCTCCTCGATGGAGGTGGCGTCGAAGCCGCGCTCGGCGAAGATCTGTCGACCGATCGAGATCAACTGCTCCCGCCGCTGAGCCGCGGACATGCGTACCCGTGACGTCGGCTTGGCCGCGGCGGCGGGCACCGCCCGCCGCCGTTTGCCACCCACCTCGCGGGGAACCTCGGCCATCTCGTCACCTCGCTGGCGCTCGGTGACGCCCTGTTGTGGGATGCTGCCTGTTTTCCGACCGGTCACCCGAACATACTGCCAGGTAACTTGCGGGTTGGTCGCCCGATCACCCGGAGGCCGCCGGCTTCACCAGCTTCGCCGCGATCCGGTCCGGCTTCGGCCAGCGCACGTCCCACGCCGCGCCCACCTTCTCGAACAGCCAGATCACCCGGGCCGAGATGTCGATCTGCCCCCGCAGGACACCGTGTCGGGCGCTCGTCGGATCGGCATGGTGCAGGTTGTGCCAGCTCTCCCCGAAGGACAGCAGCGCCAGGGGCCAGAAGTTCGCCGCCCGGTCGCCGTGACGCATCATGAACGGCCGCTCCCCGTACACATGGCACACCGAGTTGATCGACCAGGTGACGTGGTGCAGCAGCGAGATGCGGACCAGGCCGGCCCAGAACAGCGCGGTCAACGCCCCCTGCCAGGACCACGTCAACAGCCAGCCCATCACCGCCGGCCCGAGCACCGAGACGATCACCAGCACCGGGAAGAACCGGTCCATCCGGCGGATGTCCCGGTCGGCCAGCAGGTCCGGCGCGAAGCGCTCCCGGTTGGACAACTCCCGGCCGAACAACCAGCCCATGTGCGCGTGGAACAGTCCCTTGATCAGACCCCGCACCGTGGTGCCGAACCGCCACGGGGAGTGCGGGTCGCCCTCCAGGTCGGAGAAGGCGTGGTGCCGCCGGTGGTCGGCCACCCACTGAATGATCTCGCCCTGCACGGCGAGCGAGCCCGAGGCGGCCAGCGCGATGCGCAGCCACCGCTTCGCCTTGAACGAGCCGTGGGTGAAGTAGCGGTGGTAGCCGACCGTGATGCCCAGGCCCGACACCACGTACCAGAACGCCGCGATGCCCACGTCGACCCAGCTGAGCCAGCCACCCCAGGCCACCGGTACGGCGGCGATCAGTGCCGCGAACGGGATCACCACGAAGGACCACAGCGCGATCAGGATGCCGCGTGACTGGGTGCCCTGGGTGAGGGGCTTGGGGCCGGTTGAATGAGGGTCGAGAACGGCGGCGGACATGGCACCTCGCAGGGGACGATCGGGTTCACGAATCTACGCCTACGTCACCGTAACTTACGGCCCTGGTAGATCGCATCAGACAGCGACACCAATGGATGCTGGACGTGTCGTACGCTCGTCCTAACCTGCTCCGCATGACTGGTTTCGACGCTGCCGAGGTGCGCCGGCTACGCACCGAGGAGCAGCTCTCGGTCCGCGAGATCCGGGCCCGTACCGGCCTCGGCCGGAACCGGATCCACGAGATGCTGCGGGGCGTCCCCGCGCCGGAACGGACCCGGCGCGTCAGGGCGAAGGACGACCTCCGGGCGGAAGCGGTGGCGCTGCGCTCGACGGGTCACCCGGTGCCGGAGATCGCGGGACGGCTCGGGGTGAGCCGGTCGACGGCCTACCTCTGGGTCCGGCACATCCCACTCAACCGCGACCCTGAGGAGGAGCGGGAACGCCGACGCGCGCACTCGAAGGTGATGACGGACGCGCAGTGGGAAGAGCATCGCCAGGCCCGCGATGCCGCCGGGCTACGACTGTCGACGCTACCGCTGCCTGGGTCAAGGGCCTGAGGTATCGCGAGCTTGTGCTGGTCGGGGCGGCCCTCTACTGGGCCGAGGGTGCCAAGGCCAAGCCCTGGCGACCGCACGACTGCCGGGTCCGCTTCGTGAACAGCGATCCGGGGCTGGTCGCCCTGTTCGTTAAGTTCGTGGAGGCGCTGGGTGAGCGACGTGAGGCATTGCGCTATCGGGTCGCGATTCACGAGTCCGCCGATGTCGCCGAGGCGGTCAGGTGGTGGGCTGAGCAGGTCGGCGTGTCGGCCGCATCGTTCCAGCCCACGACGATGAAGCGCCATCGCCCTACCACCGTGCGTCGTAACACGGCAGAGGCTTATCGCGGCTGCCTGAGTGTCGAGGTGCCGCGGTCCCGTCGGTTGTACTGGAAGATCGAAGGGATCATGAAGGGTATGACCGATGGCATCAGGACGGCGGGACGCTAAGGTGTAGGGGTCCAGCTAGCGACAGCTTTTGTCCGTTTAGCCCGTCCCGGGTCGTCTAATGGCAGGACGTCAGGTTTTGGTCCTGATTATAGGGGTTCGAATCCTCTCCCGGGAGCTTCCGCTGATCTGTGGTTGATGTCCGGTTAGCATGGCCGCGAGACTGTCCGCGTTCCGACGGGAGCCACGTCGTGTCCGAGCCCCACCCCCGTACCGTCGTCGTACTCGCCGCCGGTGAGGGCAAGCGGATGAAGTCCTCGTTGCCCAAGGTTCTGCACCCGCTGCTCGGCCGGACGCTTGTGGGTCACGTGCTCAACGCGGCCGACCCGCTGGGCGCGGCGCGCACCCTGGTTGTGGTCGGGCACGGCGCGGACCAGGTCCGCGCCCACCTCGCCGGGATAGCCCCGGCGGCCACTGCGGTGCACCAGGCGGAACAGCTCGGCACCGGCCACGCGGTCCGAATCGCGCTGGAGGCCGCCCCGGAGGTCACCGGGACCGTGGTGGTGCTCAACGGCGACGTGCCGTTGCTGCGCCCTGAGACGGTCGTCGAGCTGGTGACGGCGCACGAGAGCGAGGGTGCCGCAGCGACAGTGCTGGCTGCGGAGGTGCCGGATCCGACCGGGCTCGGACGCATCGTGCGGGACGCGGCGGGTCGGTTGGAGCAGATCGTCGAGCAGCGTGACGCGAGCGCTGCCCAGCTGGCGGTTCGGGAGATCAACGCGGGCATCTACGCGTTCGACGCGGCCCGGCTGCGGGACGTGCTCGGCAAGCTGTCGACCGACAACGACCAGGGCGAGGAGTACCTCACCGACGTCTTCAAGATGCTGGTGTCGGCCGGCGAACCGGTGGGCGTGCACCTGGCGGCCGACCACACCGAGACGCTCGGCTGCAACGACCGGGTGGAGCTGGCGGCGTTGCGCCGACTGCTGCGCGACCGGGTCAACGAGCGTTGGATGCGGGCCGGGGTCAGTCTGCTCGACCCCGCGACGACCTGGATCGACGTGACAGTGGCTTTGGACCGTGACGCGGTGGTGGATCAGAACACCCAGCTGTGTGGCGGTTCGGTGGTCGGCAGCGGTGCCGTGGTCGGGCCGGACGTGACACTGATCGACACGGTGGTCGGGCCGGGCGCGACGGTCCTGCGCAGCCACGCGGTGGGCGCCGAGGTGGGCCCGGGCGCAAGCGTCGGCCCGTACGCCTATCTGCGGCCGGCCGCGCGGCTGGCGGAGCGGTCGAAGGTGGGCACGTTCGTCGAGGTGAAGAACTCGGAGATCGGCGCCGGCTCGAAGGTGCCGCACCTGACGTACGTGGGTGACGCGACGATCGGCGAGCAGAGCAACATCGGTGCGGCGTCGGTGTTCGTGAACTACGACGGTGTGCAGAAGCACCGCACGGTGATCGGCAGTCATGCCCGTACCGGTGCGGACAACATGTTCGTCGCCCCGGTGCGGGTGGGTGACGGGGCGTACACCGCGGCCGGTTCGGTGATCATCGAGGATGTCCCGTCGGGTGCGATGGGCGTGGCTCGGGCGCGGCAGCGCAACATCGACGGCTGGGTACTCAAGCGGCGGGCCGGCACTGCCGCCGCCGAGGCGGCCGAGCGTGCCCTTCGGGGCGCGCAGGGTGCTCCGGCCGCGGCTCCGTCCGCAAGCGAAGGTGAGGCAATCCACGGCACCGCCGAGTCGGTGGGCGGTGCGCCCGGGGCGGGAGATACTGCAACCGAATAGTCCCCGGCCGACCACCACCGCAGGCCGGGTACCACCGACCAAAACGGGAGCAGACGGGCCCATGGGCAGCATCGTCGCCGAAAACCGCAAAAGCCTGATGCTCTTCTCCGGACGTGGTTTTCCGGAGCTGGCCAGAGAGATCGGTGAGGTGCTCGGCGTGGCGCCGACGCCGGCCGATGCGTACGAGTTCGCCAACGGCGAGATTTTCGTACGGTTCAAGGACTCGGTACGTGGTTCGGACGCCTTCGTGGTGCAGTCGGTCACGCACGGGGTGAACACATGGGTCATGGAGACCCTGATCATGGTCGATGCGTTGAAGCGTGGTTCGGCCAAGCGGATCACTGTCGTCCTGCCGTTCTATCCGTACTCCCGGCAGGACAAGAAGCACCGTGGTCGGGAGCCGATCTCGGCGCGGCTGGTCGCTGACCTGCTGAAGACGGCGGGGGCGAACCGGATCCTCACCGTGGATCTGCACACCGCGCAGATCCAGGGCTTCTTCGACGGCCCGGTGGATCACCTCTTCGCGATGGACATTCTCGCCGAGTACGTGGAACGCAAGTACGCGGGGCGGCCGATGACCGTGGTCGCGCCGGATTCGGGCCGGGTGCGGGTGGCCGAGCGGTGGACGGACCGGCTGGGTGGTTGCCCGCTGGCGTTCATCCACAAGACCCGTGATCCGATGAAGCCGAACCAGGTGGTGGCGAACCGGGTGGTCGGTGAGGTCGAGGGTCGGGTCTGCCTGATCGTCGACGACATGATCGACACGGGTGGCACGATCTGCCGGGCGGCGGACATCTTGAAGGAGTCGGGGGCGGCGGACGTGATCGTGGCGTCCACCCACGCGTTGCTGTCGGATCCGGCCACGGAGCGGTTGAAGAACAGCCCGATCAGCGAGGTGGTGGTGACGAACACGCTGCCGTTGCCGCCGGAGAAGCAGCTCGACAAGCTGACCGTGCTGTCGATCGCGCCGCTGCTGGCCCGGGCGATCCGTGAGGTTTTCGACGATGGTTCGGTGACCACCCTCTTCGGTGGGCTGAGCTGAGCGCGGTTCACGACTGAGTCGTCCGGCGGTGGCCGGGCGGGGGAGTGTGGGCGGGGTACGGGGACTGCCGGAAACCCGGGAAATCGCTCGGGTAGACTGGTGCGGTTGCCACGGCGAGGGTGCCCTGCGGGCCGCTGAGAAGCGCCGCACGGAGGCACCGTGATCGACGCGGTGCTCCGGGCAGTCTTCTGACGCATGAGCCCCTGCGAGCCCCCCGCCCAGCACCGCCAGACGACAAGCTGCCGCAGCGAAGCATCAGGAGTTTCCCCGTGTCCGAGGTAAAGATCAGCGCCGAGCCCCGCACCGAGTTCGGCAAGGGTGGTGCCCGTCGTACCCGCCGGGCCGGCAAGGTGCCCGCCGTGCTGTACGGCCATGGCGAGAAGCCCAAGCACATCGCGTTGCCCGCCCGCGAGTTCGCCGCCGCGATCCGCAAGGGTGGCGCCAACCAGCTCTTCGCGATCGACGTCAGCGACGGCACCCAGGCGCTGGCGCTGCCGAAGGCGATTCAGCGTGACCCGATCAAGGACACGTTCGAGCATGTCGACCTGCTGCTGGTGCGTCGCGGTGAGAAGGTCACCGTGGAGGTGCCGGTTCAGCTCACGGGTGAGGCGGCGCGCGACACCCTGATCGTGCACGACCACGACACCATCTCGGTGACCGCCGACGCCACGAAGGTGCCGGATCACCTGGATGCCTCGATCGAGGGTGCCGAGGCGGGCTCCCAGATCACCGCCGCCGACGTGGCGCTGCCGGCGGGTGTGGAGTTGGCCGTCGACCCGGAGATGCTCGTCGCCTCGATCACCGCCGCGCCGACCGCCGAGCAGCTCGAGGCGACGCTGCCCGAGGTCGAGGAGGCCACCGAGGAGGCCGAGGCCGAGGTCGGCGAGGTCACCGAGGGCGCTGCCGAGGCGCCGGCCGCCGAGGGCGAGGCGGACACCGAGGCTCGTACCGAGGCCTGATCGTCTCGCGGTTCAGTTTGCGGCAGGCGTCCCCGGTTCCACGGGGGCGCCTGTCGGCGTATCGGATGATCGGCGGCGCGGGCGGGTGGTGGACCGCCGGTGTGAGCGGGAGGGGCGGGCGGTGACGGACGAGACCGGGCCGTGGCTGGTGGTCGGCCTGGGTAATCCGGGCCGGGAGTACGCGGGCAACCGGCACAACGTCGGGTTCATGGTCGCCGAGCTGCTGGCCGGCCGGCTGGGCGGGAAGTTCGGCCGGCACCGGCGGGCGGTGGCGGAGGTCGCGGAGGGGCGGCTGGGGCTGGGCGGGCCGAAACTGGTGCTGGCCAAGCCGCTCACCTACATGAACCTGTCAGGTGGGCCGGTGGCCAGCCTGGCGCAGTTCTACAAGGTGCCGCCGGGGCAGGTGGTCGCGGTGCACGACGAGCTGGACATCGGTTTCGGTCAGGTTCGGGTGAAGTGCGGCGGCGGTGAGGGCGGGCACAACGGCCTGCGGTCGATGTCGAAGTCGTTGGGCACGAAGGATTACGTGCGGGTGCGGTTCGGGATCGGTCGACCGCCGGGGCGGCAGGATCCGGCGGACTACGTGCTGTCGGATTTCGGCACGGTGGAGCGCAAGGAGTTGGACTTTCTGGTGGACCGGGCCGCCGACGTGGTGGAGTCCGTGGTCGTTCGGGGTGTGGAGCCGACGCAGAACCTCTACCACGGGGTTTAGGCCCGGTGTCGAAGTCCCTGGCCGCTTACGGCGGGGTCCGGGGCGACGACCGGGTACTTCGACGTCTGTGTCAAGGGGCGGACTGCGGCAGTCGGGTCCGCCGATGGCCCGGTAGTGTGCGGGTTCGGCGGTCGGGCCGGGACCGGCCGCTCGGCGTACGCGGATCGTGGCGACGGGAGCGGGAGCATGAGCGGTCCACCGATGATCGACGGGGCGTTCGCGCGGTGGTTGGCGGATCGTGCCGGGCAGGCGTTGCTGGGCCTGCGGGCGGAGATGGGTTTCGCCGATGCCGGTGCGTTGAAGTCGGCGGGAGACAAGGTCTCGCACGACCTGATTCGTACCGAGCTGGCGCGGTGGCGCCCGGGCGACGCGGTGCTCTCCGAGGAGGACGAGGGGTCCCGACTGGCGTGGGCGGCCGAGGTGAACGCCGGTGCGGTCTCCCGGTTGACCGCCGACCGGGTCTGGATCATCGACCCGTTGGACGGTACGCGGGAGTTCAGCGAGGAGGGGCGCGCCGACTGGGCGGTGCACGTGGCGCTCTGGGCCCGTAACGCGACTGCCTCGCATGGTCTGGTCGCCGGTGCGGTCGGGCTGCCGGCGCAGCATCGGGTGCTGGGTACGGACCTTCCGCCGGCCTATCCGCCGATGACGCCGGAGGCGGCGAGGGCGGGTGGTGCTGGGCGGTTGAGGTTGGCGGCGAGTCGTAGCCGTCCGCCGGTTTTCCTTACCGATCTCGCTGCGGAGGTCGGGGCGCAGTTGGTGCCGATGGGCTCGGCCGGGGCGAAGATCGCCGCTGTGGTCACCGGTGAGGTGGACGCGTACATCCACGCGGGCGGGCAGTACGAGTGGGACTCGGCGGCGCCGGTGGCTGTGGCGACGGCCACCGGACTGCACGCTTCCCGGATCGATGGTTCTGCGCTGAAATACAACGAGGCGGATCCGCGCCTGCCTGACCTGTTGGTGTGCCGCAAGGATCTCGCCAGCCGGTTACTTGCGGCGTTGCAGCGGCATTGCGGGTAGCCTGTCGCTACTTCCTGACATCCCCGACCGGAAAGGTCTGGAAAGCGGATGACCGAGCGAATCGAGCCGGTGTCATGACCAGTGCTGCGTACCAGGTCACCCATCTCGACGCGCTGGAGGCGGAGAGCATCTTCGTGATGCGCGAGGTGGTCGCCGAGATGGAGCGGCCGGTGCTGCTCTTCTCCGGTGGCAAGGACTCGATCGTCATGCTCCGGCTGGCGCAGAAGGCGTTCGCGCCGGGCCACATTCCGTTTCCGGTGATGCACGTCGACACCGGGCACAACTTCCCCGAGGTGCTGGACTACCGGGACCGTCGGGTGGCCGAGCTGAGCCTGCAACTGGTGGTGGCGAGCGTGCCGGAGGCGTTGGCCAGCGGCCTGGTCCGGGAGGCCGCTGACGGCACGCGTAACCGGATCCAGACGCCGGTGCTGCTGGAGGCGGTGGAGAAGCACCGCTTCAACGCCCTCTTCGGCGGGGCCCGGCGGGACGAGGAGAAGGCCCGGGCGAAGGAGCGGATGTTCAGTTTCCGTGACGAGTTCGGTCAGTGGGATCCGAAGAACCAGCGGCCGGAGCTGTGGTCGCTCTACAACGGCCGGCATCACCCGGGCGAGTCGATCCGGGTCTTCCCGCTGTCCAACTGGACCGAGTTGGACGTGTGGCATTACATCGCCCGGGAGCGGATCGAGTTGCCGTCGATCTACTACGCGCACGAGCGTGAGGTGGTCGAGCGGGACGGGATGCTCTACGCGGTGAACGAGTTCCTGCCGGCGCGGGCCGGTGAGGACCGGTTCAAGGCGCGGGTGCGGTACCGCACCGTGGGCGACGCCTCCTGCACGGCGGCGGTGCGCTCCGACGCGGACACGGTCGAGAAGGTCATCGAGGAGGTCGCCGCGACCCGGATCACCGAGCGTGGCGCGACCCGGGGCGATGACCGGGTCAGCGAGGCCGCGATGGAGGACCGCAAGCGGGAGGGCTACTTCTGATGAGTACCGAGACGCTGGCCACGGCTTCCGTCGCCGAGGGCCGGCCGATGGACTTGTTGCGCTTTGCCACCGCCGGGAGTGTGGACGACGGCAAGTCGACGCTCATCGGTCGGCTGCTCTATGACACGAAGTCGCTGTTCACCGACCAGTTGGCGGCTGTCGAGGCGGTGAGCGCGGCCCGGGGCGACGAGTACACGAACCTGGCGCTGCTCACCGACGGGCTGCGGGCGGAGCGGGAACAGGGCATCACGATCGACGTGGCGTACCGCTACTTCGCCACGCCCCGGCGCAAGTTCATCATCGCCGACACTCCCGGGCACATCCAGTACACCCGGAACATGGTCACCGGGGCCTCCACCGCCGACCTGGCGCTGATCCTGGTGGACGCGCGTAAGGGCCTGGTCGAGCAGTCCCGCCGGCATGCGTTCCTCTGCTCGCTGTTGCGGGTGCCGCACCTGGTGCTCTGCGTCAACAAGATGGATCTGGTCGACTTCTCGCAGGAGGTCTTCGATCGGATCGCCGACGAGTTCACCGCGTTCGCCGCGAAGCTGGACGTGCCGGATCTGACGGTGGTGCCGATCTCCGCGTTGCGGGGCGACAACATCGTCAGCCGTTCGGAGAACATGCCCTGGTATGAAGGTCCGGCGTTGCTGCACCACCTGGAGCGGGTGCACATCGCCAGCGACCGCAACCTGGTCGATGTCCGCTTCCCGGTGCAGTACGTGATCCGGCCTCAGTCGACCACGGTGACCGACTACCGGGGTTACGCCGGTCAGGTGGCCTCGGGGGTGCTCAAGCCGGGTGACGAGGTGATGGTGCTGCCCTCGGGCTTCACCAGCCGCATCGCCGCGGTGGAGACCGCCGACGGGCCGGTCGCGGAGGCGTTCCCGCCGATGTCGGTGACGGTACGCCTGGAGAACGAGATCGACATCTCGCGCGGTGACATGATCTGCCGGCCGAACAATGCGCCAGCGGTGGCTCAGGACATCGAGGCGATGGTCTGCTGGATGGACGAGACCCGTCCGTTGCAGGTGGGTGGCAAGTATTCGATCAAGCACACGACCCGCGCGGCGCGGGCCATCGTCCGGGGCCTGCACTACCGTCTCGACATCAACTCGCTGCACCGCGACGAGTCGGCGAACGAGCTGGGGCTCAACGAGATCGGCCGGGTCCGCCTGCGGACCACGATTCCGCTGCTGGCCGACGAGTATCGCCGCAACCGCACCACCGGCGGCTTCATCATCATCGACGAGGCCACCAACCGCACCGTCGGCGCCGGCATGATCGTCGAAACCCCCTGAAACCCTGATTGATCAAGAGGTTCTGGTCGGGATCCAGCGCGATCCCGACCAAACCTCTTGACCAACGGGTACGGGGTCAGTCCAGGCGGGTGGCGCCGGAGGCGGGGGTGGCGGTGGTCATGGTTGGGGCGGGGAAGGCGCGGTCGGCGTAGGCGGTAGCGACGGCCGCGCCGACCCGGTCGGACTGGTCCGCCTCGACCAGGGCCAGCACGCAGCCGCCGAAGCCGCCACCTGTCATCCGGGCGCCGAGTGCCCCGGCGGCCAGTGCGGCCTCGACTGCGGTGTCCACCTCGGGAACGGTGATTTCGAAGTCGTCCCGCATGGACGCGTGCGAGGCGGTGAGCAGCGGCCCGATCTGCCGGACCTGACCGCTGCGCAGCAGCGCCACGGTGTCGAGTACCCGCTGGTCCTCGGTGACCACGTGGCGGACCCGGCGGCGGGTCTCGTCGTCGGGCAGCCGGGCCAGCGTCTCGTCGAGACGGACGGCCGGCACGTCACGCAGGGCGGGTACGCCGAGCAGCGCCGCCGCCTTCTCGCAGCTGGCCCGGCGGGCCGCGTACTCACCGTCGGCGTGCCGGTGCGGTGCTCGACTGTCGATCACCAGGATCGCGAGGCCGGCGCCGGCGAGGTCGAAGGGGATGTGTTCGACAAGCTCGGTGCGGCAGTCGAGGAAGAGGGCGTGCCCGCTGCGGCAGCGGATCACCGCCGACTGGTCCATGATGCCCGTGGGCGCGCCGACGTAGTGGTTCTCGGCGCGCTGGGCCAACCGGGGCTGCTGTTCGGGGGGCAGTTCCAGCCCGCCCAGGTCGACCAGGGCGGCGAGCACCGCGGCCTCCAGCGCGGCGGAGGAGGAGAGCCCGGCGCCGAGCGGTACGTCGGAGGCGACGGCCAGCCGGACGCCGGGCACCTGGTGGCCGGCCGCGCGCAGCGCCCACACCACCCCGGCCACGTACGCCGCCCAGCCGGTGACCTGGCCGGGGCGGGTCACCTCGTCGTCGCCGAAGCTGACCGTCTCGCCTGTCAACTCGGAGCAGACAGTCCAGCTTCCGAATGGCTGCGGCGCAGCCGCGACGACGGTACGCAGCGGCAGGGCGAACGGCAGCACGAACCCGTCGTTGTAGTCGGTGTGCTCGCCGATCAGGTTCACCCGGCCGGGAGCCGCCCAGCGGCCGGCGGGCGCCTGGCCGTACGCGTGCTGAAAGCAGGTGGTGGCGCGGTCGGCCACGTCGTCGGGACGGGTGGTCACCGGCGGTCCAGAACCTGCGCGCGGTAGAAGGCCCAGGCGTCGGTGACCATGTCGTGCAGGGTGGGCTTGCGGGGTTGCCAGCCCAGCTCGGCGCGGGCCAGTGCGGAGGAGGCGACCAGTTCGGCCGGGTCGCCCTCGCGGCGGGGTGCCACCTCGACCGGCACCGGGTGCCCGGTGACCTCGCGGACGACCTCGACCACCTGGCGGTTGGTGAAACCGTTGCCGTTGCCGAGGTTGTAGATGCGGTGCTGCCCGCCGGTGGCGGCGTCGAGGGCCAGCAGGTGGGCCCGGGCCAGGTCGGAGACGTGGATGTAGTCGCGGACACAGGTGCCGTCGACGGTGGGGTAGTCGTCGCCGAAGAGTTGCAGTTTGTCCCGCCGGTCGGCGGCCACCTCCAGCGCGATCGGGATGAGGTGGGTCTCGGGGTCGTGCCGCTCGCCAAGGAGCACGTCACCGTCGAGGTGGGCGCCGGCGACGTTGAAGTAGCGCAGTGAGACGGCGGCCAGGCCGTGCCCGACCGCTTCCGAGGTGAGTGCCATGTCGGCGGCGAGCTTCGTCGCTCCGTACGTGTTCGTGGGCGCCTTGACGGCGGTCTCCGGGATGGGCAGCTCGGTGGGGTTGCCGTAGACGGCGGCGGTGGAGGAGAAGACCAGCCGAGGTACCCCGGCCGCCCGCACCGCGTCGAGCAACGCCAGGGTGCCGGCCGTGTTGTTGTGCCAGTACCGCTCGGGCGCGACCATCGACTCGCCGGCGGCGATCAGCGCGGCGAAGTGCAGTACGCCGTCGAAGCCGGCCTGCGGGGTGAGCACCCTGGCCGCGTCGTGGATGCCGGCCTCGACGTGGGTGGCGTCGGGGGCCAGTGCGGCCCGGTGGCCGGTGCGCAGGTCGTCCAGCACGACCACCTCGTGCCCGGCGTCGAGCAGCATCCTGGTCACCACGCTGCCGATGAAGCCGGCCCCGCCGGTGACGAGCAGTTTCACGTCGCTTCCTCCTGCCTGGCCGGCGCGGTCGCGGCCTCGTGGTGGTCACCCTACGTGGCGCGGCTGGCTACCATCATTGCCATGCGGGCCTCGCGTCGGCGCGTGCCTCGGCGGCGTGGCCACGACCTGCACCGCCGTCAGCCAGGACCGCTGGCCCGAGCGGTGGCCCGGGTCGTGGTCCGGGCCGCCGACGGTGCCGTGCGGCTCGTCACCGACCTGCTCGGTGCCGGTCCGGCCGCCGGTCGGGAACGGATCAGCGAGGCGGAACTGCGGGATCTGGTCGCCGCCAACACGGTCCTCGACCCGGTGGGGCAGCGCATCATCGACGAGGTGCTGGTGGCCGGCGCGAGCCTGGTACGCGAGGTGATGATGCCCCGCACCGAGGTGGTCTTCCTCTCCGCGGCGCTGACGATCGGCGAGGCGGAACCGCTGGTACGGGCGGGCCCGCACACCCGTTATCCGGTGATCGACGGCACCCACGACGACGTGGTCGGCGTCGTGCACCTGCGGGACCTGCTGCTCGGCCCGGACCGGGAACGCGGCACCACTGTCGGGCAGTTGGCCCGCGAGGTCAAGCGCCTGCCGGCCAGCAAACGGGTGCTCGCCGCGTTGACCGAGATGCGACGGGAGGGGCACCACCTGGCCGTCGTCGTCGACGAGTACGGCGGCACCGCCGGCATCGTCACCTGTGAGGACCTCATCGAGGAGTTGGTAGGTGAGATCCACGACGAGCACGCGGAGCCTCCCGAGCCCGCGTACACCGGGCTGCCGGCGGTGGTGGACGGTCGGCTCAACCTCGCCGACTTCGCCGAACGCACAGGCGTGCCCCTGCCGGCCGGACCGTACGAGACGGTGGGCGGGTTCGTGATGG
Organism: Verrucosispora sp. CNZ293; assembly: GCF_002754655.1. Taxonomy (NCBI): domain Bacteria; kingdom Bacillati; phylum Actinomycetota; class Actinomycetes; order Micromonosporales; family Micromonosporaceae; genus Micromonospora; species Verrucosispora sp. CNZ293. The sequence goes on along the minus strand of NZ_PEFR01000001.1, from coordinate 4,045,879 downwards.
CGGCGCTGGGGCGGCTGCCGGCGCCGGGCGACGAGGTTCCGGTGGGCGCCGAACCGGCCGGCACGGCGCCGGGCGGCTGGCTGCTCCGGGTGTTGACCCTGGAAGGTCGGCGGGTGGCCCGGCTCGCGGTCACTGTCGCGCGCCTGCCCGAGCAGCGACGTGAGGTGCTGTCGGCCGTCGATCGGATCCGACCCGCCGGCCCGTCATGACGTGCGCCGGACGTAGCTGACAGAATTGCCGGCATGTCCGACGTTCCCGTCCGCCCCCGCGTCTTTTCCGGCATCCAGCCGACGGCCGAGTCGTTCCATCTCGGCAACTACCTCGGGGCGGTGCGGCACTGGGTGGCGTTGCAGGAGTCGCACGACGCCTTCTACTGCGTGGTCGACCTGCACGCCATCACCGCCGGGCACGACCCGAAGGTGCTGCACCAGCGTTCCCGGGTGGCCGCCGCGCAGCTGCTCGCGGTCGGGTTGGACCCGGATCGCTGCACCCTGTTCGTGCAGTCCCAGGTGCCCGAGCACGCCCAGCTGGCCTGGGTGCTCGGCTGCCTCACCGGCTTCGGTGAGGCGAGCCGGATGACCCAGTTCAAGGACAAGTCGCAGAAGCAGGGCAACGAGCGGTCCAGCGTCGGCCTGTTCACCTACCCGATCCTGCAGGCCGCCGACATCCTGCTCTACCAGGCCAACGCCGTACCCGTGGGCGAGGACCAGCGTCAGCACCTGGAGCTTTCCCGCGACCTGGCGCAGCGGTTCAACTCGTTGTTCGGCCGGACCTTCACGGTGCCGGCGCCGCACATCGTCAAGGCCACCGCGAAGATCACTGATTTGCAGGATCCGACCGCCAAGATGTCGAAGTCGTCCTCGTCGCCGGGGGGCATCGTCGATCTGCTCGACGACCCGGCGCGTTCGGCGAAGAAGATCCGGTCGGCGGTGACCGACACCGGCCGGGAGATCGTCTTCGACGAGACGACCAAGCCGGGGATCTCCAACCTGCTCACCATCTTCTCGGCGTTGAGCGGGCGGGGCATCGACGACCTGGTCGCGGCGTACGACGGTAAGGGTTACGGCGACCTGAAGAAGGACCTGGCCGAGGTGGTCCGGGAGTTCGTCAGCCCCATCCAGCAGCGCACCCGGTCGTACCTCGACGATCCCGACCAGTTGGACAAGCTCCTCGCGACCGGCGCGGAGAAGGCCCGCGCGGTGGCGGCGCCGACGCTGCGCACCGCGTACGAGCGGGTGGGCTTCTTCCCGCCGATTCGCGGCGAGTGACCGCCCGATCGAGGGTGGTGGTGCGGGCAGGGGTCGATGGCCGGAGGGGTGGCGCGGAGCGTGGATCAGGGGACCGGAGCGCCGGTGGTCGGCGACAGCGTCCAGATCGGCATCGCGGTGGACATTCCGGAGCCGTGGGGCAGCCTGCTGACCCGACGCCGGCTGGAGGCGGGTGACCCGAACACGGTGCCGGCCCACGTCACCCTGCTCGGGCCGACCGAGATTCCGGTGACCGCGTTGCCGGAGGTGGAGCGGCACCTCGCCCGGGTCGCCGCGGCGCACCTGCCGTTCACCCTGCATCTGCGGGGCACCGGCACCTTCCGGCCGGTGACCCAGGTGGTCTTCGTGGCGGTCGCCGCCGGCATCAGCGAGTGTGAGCTGCTCGCCGCCGCGATAAATGCCGCTCCCGAGCTGGGCCGGGAGCTTCGGTTCCCCTACCATCCGCACGTGACCGTCGCGCAGGACGTCGCGCCGGAGGCGCTGGACCGGGCGTACGAGGATCTCGCCGACTTCTCCGCGATGTTCGAGGTGGACCATTTCACCCTCTTCTCGCACAGCGGACAGGCGCGGTGGCAGCCGCGTCGGGACTTCCGGCTGGGCGGCTGACCGTCCCGGCCGACACGTCGGGTACCTCTGACACGGCGACGACGGATCGGTGAGGATGACGACGTGAACGTTCTGGGTCGGGTCGAGGCGGCCATCGACACTCGGCTCACCGCCGCGCGCCGCCGCTCCCCGACCTTCGGTCACCTGTGGCGTGCCGGGGTGCTCTACACCGATCTGCAGGGGGGCCGGCTGGCCGCCGCTATCGCCTACTACGGCTTCTTCGCGGTCTTCGCGTTGGCCCTGGTCGCGTACGCGATCTTCGGCGCGATCCTGGAGGACAACGACGAGGTGAGCGCGGCGGCGGATGAGTTCCTCGGTGAGAACCTGCCGTTCCTCGATCCGACCCAGGTCGCCGACAGCAGCGGCACCGCCGGGCTGGTCGGTCTGCTGATCCTGGTGTTGACCGGGATCGGGTGGGTGGAGACGATCCGTTCCTCGCAGCGGCTGATCCACGGGCTCAACCAGCACCCGGGCAACCTGGTCGTGCGTCGCCTTGTCGATCTGGGTGTGCTGGTGGTCGTCTTCGTGCTGCTCGGCCTCTCGGTGGCGGCCGTGGACGCCCTGGAGTCGCTGCTGCGGTTCCTGCTGCGCAGCACCGGCTCGTTCGCGCTGACCACGGTCAGCGCGCTGCTCAGCGTGCTTGTCAACGCGGTGCTGGCCACGTTGCTGCTGGTCGCGGTGCCCCGGGTGCGGATGAGCCGGTCCCGGCTGCGGCCGGTGGTGCTGATCGTCGCGGTCGGCATCACCCTGCTCAACACCGTCGGCCGGTACTGGGTGGGTCGGGTCGAACACAACCCGGCGTACACGGTGGTGGCCACCGCCGTCGGGCTGCTCGTCTATCTGTACCTGCTCAATCAGCTGGTGCTCTTCGGCGCGGCGTTGGCGGCGACGAGCCGACGCGGACAGACCGTGGACCTGGCCGGGCGGCGTCCACCTGTCGACCTCGACGTGGACACCGGTCCGGGCACCCCGGGCGGGGCGGGTTGAGGCACCCGGCACCGCCGGGCACCCGTTGGGCCGAACCCACCCCGACCTGGCCGAACAGCGACGATGATGGGCCCGTGGGGGCACTCGTGACGTTGGACCTGCCGGCCGACTCGCCGATGCTGGAGCTGCCGTGGATCATCACGTTCGGTCCGCTCAGCGACGCCGACGAGTGGGAGCCGGTGGTGTGCGGCCCGTACGAGCGAGCGCACGCGTTGGCCTTGGCCGAGGCGCTTGTCGCTGACGAGCAGCTGATGGCGGTGGTGGAGCCGCTGGTGCCGGCGGTGTCGGTGGAGCAGATCCGTGGTGAGATCGCCGCGGCGCAACTCGCCGCCCAGGACGAGGTGGCGCGGGTGGACCAGGCCGACCTGTACGGCGACTACGAGGACACCATCGACGAGGAGGAGCTGGAGGCGGCCGAGCACGACCGGGCGACCGGCCCGCTGCCGGCACCGGACGTGGCGGAGCTGCGTGCCGGGTTCGCCCGGATCGCGGCCCAGCTCACCCGCGGCTGACCCGGTCCGCCGGCGGTCGGCGGTGGGGCGGACGGTCCAGCACGCAGAACTCGTTGTCCTCCGGGTCGACAAGCACCACGAAGCCCTCGTCGCCCCGCTGCCCCACGTCGGCGTGTCGGGCACCGAGTCCGATGAGTCGGCGGATCTCCGCTGCCGGGTCACCGTCGGCGACCAGGTCCAGGTGTAGCCGGTTCTTTCCGTGCTTGGGGGTGCCCGAGCCCTGCAACCAGACGGTCGGGGACTCCGGCGGGCTGTCCGGCGGCGGGTAGAGCTTGGCGCTGCCGTCGTCGCCGCTGTCGACCCGGTAGCCGAGCGCCGCCGACCAGAAACCGGCCATCAGCTCAAGATCGGTGACGTCCAGGGTGTACTGCGCGACATGAAGGCCCATGGCCTGCCGGTACCCAGCGGGGTGATCGTCGACACCGACGACCGCCCGGTGCCGGTGCCCGGGGGATCGCCCTGGACACCGGCACCGTCGCACCCCCCACCACAAGGGGTCGTGCCCAGCCGCCCGGCGGCGCGCAGCACGCCGGACGGCCGAGTCGATGACGGGCGTACCCGTTCAGTACCGCTCGAACCACACAGCCGCGTCGACCGGCAGCAGGTGCCCGCCGTCGCGTTCGGTGAGCGGCGCGCTGGCGACGAGCGGTGTGCCGTAGCCGTCGATCACGACAGGTGCGTCGCTGATGTTCACCGCGCAGGTCAGCACGGTGCCGTCGGCCTCGCGCTGGAAGGCGAGCACCCCGGGGCCGGTCTCCAGCCAGGTGATGCCGCCGACGCCGGCCAGCGCCGGGTGGGTGTGGCGGATCCGCAGCGCCGCGCGGTACAGCTCCAGCGTGGAACCGGGCGTGCCGGTCTGTGCGGCCACCGAGAGGGCCTGCCAGGTCGTCGGGGCCGGCAGCCAGCTCAGCTCGCTGCCGGCGGGCCCGAAGCCGTACGGCGCGAGTTCTCCGCTCCACGGGATCGGTACCCGGCAGCCGTCCCGGCTCTCGCCGGTGCGCAGGAAGGCCGGATCCTGACGTAGCTCGTCGGGCAGGTCGAGCACCTCGGGCAGGCCCAGCTCCTCACCCTGGTAGAGGTAGGCGCAGCCGGGCAGGGCGAGCATCAGCAGCGCGGCGGCCCGGGCCCGGCGCAGGCCGACCTCACCGTCGCCGTAGCGGGTGACGTGCCGTTGCCGGTCGTGGTTGGACAGCACCCAGGTGGTCGGGGCGCCGACGATCGTCGACTCGGCGAGTGCCGTGTCGATCACCTTCCGGAACGAGTCGGCCGACCAGGTGGCGTCGAGGAAGTCGAAGCTGAAAGCCTGGTGCAGCTCGTCCGGGCCGATGTAGCGGGCCAGCCGCTGCGGGGTCTCGGCCCAGGCCTCGGCGACGGCCATCCGACCGCCCGGGTAGCTGTCCAGGATGGGCCGCCAGGCGCGGTAGATGTCGTGCACCTCGTCCTGGTCGAAGTAGGGCAGCCGACCCTTGCCGAGCAGTTCGGACTGGCGCTGGCCGGTGGTCATCGAGTTGAAACCGACGTCCGGCAGCCCTTCGGCCTTGATCATGCCGTGGGCCACGTCGATCCGGAATCCGTCGACGCCCCGGTCCAGCCAGAAGCGGAGGATGTCCTCGAACTCGGCGCGTACCTCGGGGTGCCGCCAGTTCAGGTCGGGTTGCGCGGGGTCGAACAGGTGCAGGTACCACTGGCCGTCGGGGACCCGGGTCCAGGCCGGGCCGCCGAAGATGCTCTCCCAGTCGTTGGGGGCTGCTCGCCGTGGTCGCCCTTGCCGTCGGCGAAGAGGTAGCGCGCCCGTTCGGGTGAGCCGGGGGCGGCGGCCAGCGCCGCGGCGAACCAGGGGTGCTTGTCGGAGGTGTGGTTCGGCACGATGTCGACGATGATCCGCAGGCCGAGCGTGTGGGCGTCGCCGATCATCGCCTCGAAGTCGGCGAGGTTGCCGAACATCGGGTCCACGTCGCGGTAGTCGGCGACGTCGTAGCCGCCGTCGACCATGGGCGAGGTGTAGAAGGGGGTCAGCCAGAGCGCGTCGACACCCAGTTCGCGCAGGTAGGGCAGGCGCTCCCGGATGCCCCGGAGGTCACCGATGCCGTCGCCGTCGGAGTCGGCGAAGCTGCGGACGTAGACCTGGTAGACGACGGCGGAGCGCCACCAGTCGGCGTCGGAGGTCAGCGGCGAGGGGGTGCTGACGGTCATCGGGTGTTCCCCGTTCTGTGGCGCGGGACGGCGGTACCCGGCGCGTGGGCGAGGTGGGGACGCACGGGTGTCTGAGAAGAATGCCGGGCCAGCCTTGCAAGAGTCAAGCATTTCTTGCGCAAGAGGGGCGGCGATACCCCTGGTGCGGGTTACGTCACGTCGGGACCGTCGGTGCGGTGGGGCGACGTCATGCCGGGACCGCGAGTGCGGGCGGTGCCGGCCGTTGCCGGCCCGGGCCACTCGGCGCGGACGCACTGTCCTGCCGTGCCACGGCGGTGGACCCCCGCACCACGAGCTCCGGCCGGAACAGGTACTCCGAGCGCGGGGCGCCGTGGCCGTTGATCTCGTCGACGAGCGACCGCACCGCGGCGACAGCCATGGCGGCCACCGGTTGACGCATGGTGGTCAGCGGTGGGTCGGTGAAGGCCATCAGCGGCGAGTCGTCGTAGCCGACCACCGAGAGGTCCTCCGGTACCGACATGCCCCGCTGTCGGGCGGCCCGGATCGCGCCGAGTGCCATCAGGTCGGAGCCGCAGACGATGCCGGTGGCGCCGCGCTCGATCAGCCGACCGGCCGCCGCCTCGCCGCCCTCGACACCGAACAGCGACAGCTCGGTCAGCTCGGCCAACTCGCTCTCGCCGACACCGGCGAGCCGTTCCATCGCCGCCTTGTAGCCGCTGACCTTGCGCTGCACCGGCACGAAGCGGTCGGGACCGGTGATCAGACCGATCCGCCGGTGGCCCAGGGCCACCAGGTGGGCCACGGCCAGCTCGGCGGCCTCCCGGTCGTCACAGGAGACGAAGGGCGCGGGGATGCCGGGCGCGTACCCGTTGATCATCACGATGGGCAGCGGGCGGGCGAGCAGGGTCCGGTACCGGTCGTGGTCGGCGGCGGTGTCGGCGTGCAGGCCGGAGACGAAGACGATCCCGGAGACCTGCCGGTCCAGGAGCATCTCGACGTACTCGTCCTCGCGGACTCCGCCGGGGGTCTGGGTGCAGAGCACCGGGGTGTAGCCGGTGGGGGCCAGCGCCGACTCGATGATCTGGGCGAACGCCGGGAAGATCGGGTTGTCCAGCTCCGGAACTACCAGCCCGACCAGTCCGGCGCTGCGCTTGCGCAGTCGGGCGGGGCGCTCGTAACCGAGCACGTCGAGGGCGGTCAGGACGGCCTGCCGAGTCTCGGGTGCCACGCCGGGGCGGTCGTTGAGCACCCGCGACACCGTGGCCTCACTGACATCGGCCTGCTGGGCGATGTCGGACAGACGAGCGCGCATGGCGGCACTGTAGCTCACCGCCAAGTTCTTGCGCAGTGGCCAGCAAGAACTTGCAGGATCGAGCAGCGGGCGTCGGGAGCGTGCCCACGGGGCTTGCCGGAGGTGCCTCATCCGGGGACGATGAGTGCGCGGCAGGTGTGCGAAGAGTGACCGTGTTTGGGAGTTCGGTCACCCCAGCCGGGGATGAAATGCCCAGACAGCGACACTTGTCGGCCATCGAAGTTGCGGATGGGGCACGGTTGTTGCAGGGGTGTTCGCAAGGGGTTTCTAGTTACGAAACTTCTTGCTACTGTCCCGCCGTTACCCGGCAGGCAACTTAGGAGCGAACATGCGCCGCACAGCCAGGGGTATCGCCGTACTCGCCTCTGCCACCCTCGCCCTTTCCGTCGCCGCGTGCGGCGGGGAGGACAAGGCGGCCGAGGAGCAGCCGGCGGTCGACCCCGCTTCCCTCACCGCAGAACTGACCTGGTGGGACACCTCGGATCCGAAGAACGAGGGTCCGGCGTTCCAGGAGCTGATCGCCAAGTTCAACCAGACCTACCCGAACGTGAAGATCAACTACCAGTCGGTCCCGTTCGGTGAGGCGCAGAACAAGTTCAAGACCGCCGCGCAGGCCAAGACCGGCGCCCCGGACATCCTGCGGGCCGAGGTCGCCTGGGTGCCCGAGTTCGCCTCGCTGGGCTACCTGTACGCGCTTGACGGCTCCGAGCTGCTCGCCGACGAGTCCGACTTCCTGGAGACCCCGCTCGCCTCGAACAAGTTCGACGGCAAGACCTACGGCGTTCCGCAGGTCACCGACAGCCTCGCCTTGATGTACAACAAGGAGCTGCTGAGCGAGGCCGGGATCAGTGCCCCCCCGACCACCTGGGCCGAGCTGAAGACCGCGGCGCAGACCATCAAGGAGAAGACCGACGCCGAGGGTGTCTACATCAACCCGGCCGGCTACTTCCTGCTGCCGTTCATGTACGGCGAGGGCGGCGATCTGGTCGACACCGCCAGCAAGAAGATCGTCATCAACTCGGAGCAGAACGCGGCCGGGCTGGCGATCGCCAAGGATCTGATCGACAGCGGTGCGGCCGCCAAGCCGTCCGCCAACGACGCCTACGGCACCATGATGACCCTCTTCAAGGAGAAGAAGGTCGCTATGATCATCAACGGTCCGTGGGAGGTCAACAACGTCAAGCAGGCGCCGGGCTTCGGTGGCCTGGAGAACCTGGGCATCGCCCCGGTGCCGGGTGGCTCGGCGAAGGCCGGTGGCCCGGTCGGCGGCCACAACTACGTGATCTGGTCCGGCATGCCGCAGGAGAAGGTCGACGCCGCCGTCGCGTTCGTCAAGTTCATGAGCTCCGCCGAGTCGCAGGCCTTCCTGTCGGAGAAGCTCGGTCTGCTGCCGACCCGTACCTCGGCGTACGACCTCGACGCGGTCAAGAACAACGCCACGGTCGCCGCGTTCCAGCCGGTCGTGGAGGCCGGTGTGGGCCGTCCCTGGATCCCCGAGGCCGGTCAGTTCTTCGGCCCGCTCGACCAGATGGCCACCGAGGTCCTGATCCAGAACAAGGACCCTAAGGCCGCGCTGGACACCGTGGCCAAGAAGTACAAGGCCGAGGTCGTCCCCTCCTACGAGAACTGATCTCACCGCCGGCTCTCCGCCGGTGACCTCTCGGCACCCGGCAGGGTCGCGTGACCGTCTCCGGTCGCGCGGCCCTGCCGGACCTCCCCGCATGGAGCGCAGCTGATGACCACCGTGACAGCCGATCCGGCGCCGCCCTCGCCGCCGTCCGGCCGATCCGCTCGTCCCTCCCGGCTGCGTCGCAGCTGGGAGAAGCACTGGTACGCCTGGGCGATGGTGCTGCCCGTCGTCATCGTCCTGGCAGTTCTGATCTTCTACCCGCTGTTCCGCGGGATCTGGCTCTCCTTCACCAACCTCACCGAGGCCAACCAGGTCGCCGAGATCTGCACCCGGTCGATCACCGGTGGTGAGGTCTGTGCCGAGAACCCCAACAAGTGGGAGTTCGTCGGCCTCGACAACTACGTCCGGGTACTGACAGGTGAGGTAGGCGACTTCTGGCAGTGGACCGGCACCACGCTGATCTGGACCTTCGTCTGCGTGGCCTTCCACTTCGGCCTCGGCCTCGGCCTGGCCACCATGCTCAACCGCCCGATGCGGTTCCGGAGCCTGTACCGGGTACTGCTCGTGCTGCCCTGGGCGGTGCCGGCCTTCGTCAGCGCCTTCGCCTGGAAGTTCATCTTCAACGAGCGCTTCGGCCTGGCCAACGCGCTGCTCACCGCGGTCGGCATCGACCCGGTGTCCTGGTTCGCCGACCGGTGGACCGCGCTGCTCACCGCAATCGTCACGAACATCTGGCTCGGCGTGCCGTTCATGATGGTGGCGCTGCTCGGTGGCATGCAGACCATCCCGTCGGAGCTGTACGAGGCAGCCGAGATCGACGGTGCCTCCGCCTGGCAGCGGTTCCGGAACATCACCCTGCCCGGCCTGCGGCCGGTAAGCATGACGGTGATCCTGCTCGGCACCATCTGGACGTTCAACATGTTCCCGATCATCTTCCTGGTGACCGAAGGTCAGCCGGCCGGGCAGAGCGAGATCCTGGTGACCGGCGCCTTCCGGGCGGCCTTCGAGGGCATCCGTAACTACTCGCTGGCCTCGACCTACGGCGTACTGATCCTGTCCATCCTGCTGGTGTTCTCGGTGTTCTACCGCCGAGCGCTACGCAAGCAAGGCGAGGTGTGGTGAGCATGAGCCAGGTGACATCGCCACCCCCGGCGGTCCCGGCGGTCGCCGGCCCGGCGCCGGTCAGCACCCGCCCGGCGAAACGGCCCGGGCGCAGTGGGCGCAGCCCGGCGCGGTCCCTGCTGCTGCACGGCACGCTGATCGTGGCCTCGTTGATCGCGATCGGTCCGATCGTCTGGGTGCTGCTCTCCTCACTGAAGCCCGGGTACGCGATCCAGAGCAGCGAGCTGACCCTGTTCCGGGACACCACGCTCGCCAACTACAGCTACGTGCTGACCGAGACGAACTTCCCCAGGTGGTTCCTGAACTCGGTGGTCGTGGCGGCCTTCACCATGAGCATCGGCATCTTCCTGTCGGCCACCACCGGGTACGCGGTGTCCCGGTTCAACTTCCCGGGCCGCCGGCCGCTGATGATGGTCTTCCTGGTCACTCAGATGTTCCCGGTGGCCATCCTGATCGTGCCGATCTACACGATCATGGCCCGGCTCGGGTTGATCAACACGATGCCCGCGCTCGTCATCGCGTACCTGACCATCGCGGTGCCGTTCTGTGCCTGGATGTTGAAGGGCTACTTCGACTCCATCCCGACCTCACTGGACGAGGCGGCGGCGCTGGACGGCTGCGGCCCGTTCGCCACGTTCTGGCGGGTGGTGCTGCCGCTGGCCCGCCCGGCCGTGGCGGTCACCGCCTTCTACACCTTCCTCACCGCGTGGGGTGAGGTGGCGTACGCGTCGGCCTTCATCCAGACCGACAACAAGTTCACCCTCGCGTACGGGCTTCAGCAGTTCGTGCCGCAGTTCAACCCGCAGTGGGAGTACCTGACCGCCGCGGCCGTGCTTGTCACCCTGCCGGCCGGCCTGGTCTTCTTCTTCGCCCAGAAGCACCTGGTCTCCGGCCTGACCGCCGGCGGCACGAAGGGCTGACCGGCGCAGCCGCGGGCGGGCGCGGGTGACGGCGGCGCCCGCCCGCGCCGACGGTGGTGGTCAGCGCTGTCGACCGAAAAGGACGCGGACACCGGAGAGGTAGGTCGCCACGTCCGGGCCGCCGGTGATGATGCGTTGCAGGAACCAGCCCGGCAAGAGGCCGAACAGTGCTGCCGCCACGGCCGCCGGGTCGGCGTCGGCGGGCAGCTCGCCGGCTTCCTGGGCCCGTCTGACCAGCACCTCGAAGTGACCGCGAAGCTTGGTGTACCTGCTCGCCGCGAATTCGCCAAGCGCCGGGTCCCGTTGAGCCTCGCCCCACACCTGGATCGCGATCCGCAGCATTCCGTCGTCGCCGGCCTGGCTCTCCATGTACGCCAGCGCGTACTCCAGCGCCTTGTCCAGCGGTAGCGGCGGATCCTGCCGGGCCATCTCGTCGAGGACCTGTTCGGCGCCGCCGATCGTCTCCTCGGCGATGGCGCTGATCAGGGACGCCTTGCTCGGGAAGTAGCGGTAGACCGCGCCGACCGAGAGCCCTGCCTCGGCGATCACGTCCTGCATCGTCGTGCGGTGGAACCCCTCACGCAGGAAGCAACGGCGTGCCGCCTCGACGATCTGGCGGCGGCGGGCGGCGAGATGTTCCTCCGAGACACGTGGCACGGCTTACATCCTAGAACGAGCGTTCGTTCTTGACAGGAATCGACGAGCGAGAGGACCCTGAGGATATAAAAGAACGAGCATTCGTTTTGGAGAGTGGAGCGATGTCGTCCAGGAAGCCGTCACCCCTACTGCTAGCCGTCCTCGTCGCCGCCCTCGCGGTCGTCGGGCAGGCGCTGCTCGTACCCCTGTTCGCGGCTCCGGCGGCGAACCTGGCCCCGCGCGATCTGCCGGTCGCCGTCGCGGGTCCCGCGCCCGCCGTGGCCGAGCTGGCCGGGCGGCTCACCGCCGCGCGTCCCGGCGCCTTCGCGGTGGCCAGGCTGCCCGACGCGGTCGCGGCTGACCAGGCGCTGCGCGACCGGACGGTGTACGCCGCGTTCGTGGTCGGGCCCGACGGTGTCGCCCTGCACACCGCGCCGGCGGCCAGTCCCACGGTTGCCGCGCTGCTCACCGAGGCGGCCGGTCAGGTGAGCGCGGGGCACCCGGTCACCGTGGTCGAGGTGGTGCCGACCGCCGCCGACGATCCCCGGGGCGCCGGGTTCGCCGCCGGATTCCTCCCTCTGGCGATGACGAGCCTGCTCGCCGGCGCATTGCTCGTCCTGCTGGTCGCCGGCAGCCTGGCACGCCTGGTCGGGCTGGCGGCGACCGGTGTACTGGCGGGTCTGGTCGGCGTGGTGGTCCTGCACGGCTGGCTGGGCGTCATCGACGGCGACTGGCGCACCGAGGGTGCCGCCATCGGGCTCTTCGCCATGGCCGCGTCGGCCGTCGTGGCCGGTCTCGGTGCACTCCTCGGGCGGCCCGGCATCGGACTGGGCGCGCTGCTGGTCTTCCTGGTCGGCAACCCGCTCTCCGGGGTCGGTGCCGCGCCGGAGCTGCTACCGCAGCCGTGGGGCGCGCTCGGGCAGTGGCTGCCGGTGGGTGCCGGTGGCACGCTACTGCGCTCGGTGGCGTTCTTCGACGGTGCCGGTGCCGGTCGCCCGCTCGCGGTGCTCGCCGGCTACGCGGTGGTCGGGCTGGCGCTGGTGCTGGTGGCATCCCGGATTCACCCGGGTGCCTCTACTACGAACCGTCGTTGATAGGGCAGGATGGGTCGGGTGGAAGCACTTCGACTCATCCTCCTCTACGTCCATCTGATCGGGTTCGCGCTGCTGTTGGGTGGCGCGCTGACCCAGTACCTCAGCGGCAAGATCCGGATCAACGCTGCCATGCTGTGGGGTTCGGTGATCGGTCTGCTGAGCGGCATCGGCCTGAGCGCGCCGCTGCGCGACGGTGACGAGCCGGCCCCCGCGAAGCTTGTGACGAAGCTGGTGCTCGCGCTGCTGATCTTCGTCATGGTTTTCTTCTCCCGCAAGCGTGCCGAGGTCAACCGGGGGCACTTCCTGGCCATCGTGGGATTGACCCTGGTCAACGCGGCAGTGGCGGTCTTCTGGCGGTAGCCGGTGGCCAGCGCGGTCGACGGAGAAAAAGGGCCTTTCCGGCACGCGTACGCCCGCCTGCCGGCACCCTGAGTGATGTGGCCCACCCAAGCATTACGTAGGGGTAACAGGCCTCCAACAGTCCTGCACGATTGTCGGTCGGCAGGTGGGCGCGGGCGTACGCTCTGCTCCCGTAACGTGGGACGCCGGCGGCAAGGCGCAGGCCGGCTCAAGGGCTGCCACCGCGTACCCCGCGGTGTGCAATGGGAAGGAGACGTCTTGCGCTCGGTGCGTGGGATGCGGATCGCCTCGATGATCGCGGCGGGTGGGCTCGTACTGAGCGCCGCCGCCTGTGGCGAGGCCCCGGATGAGGAGAACAACGCCGGCTCCGGCGGCGAGAAGTACACCGCCTGCATGGTCACCGATGTCGGCGGCATCGACGACAAGTCGTTCAACGCCTCCGCCTGGAAGGGCCTGGAAGACGCCAAGGCGGAGAACAGCAACATCGACATCAAGTACGTCGCGTCCAAGGCCGAGGCGGACTACGAGCCGAACCTCACCCAGTACGTGAACCAGGACTGCGACTTCATCCTGGCGGTCGGTGGCCTGATGGGTGACGCGACCAAGAAGATCGCCGAGGCGAACCCGGACCAGCAGTTCGGCATCGTCGACGCCGACCCGGGCGTGTCCAACGTCTACCCGATGCAGTTCGACACCGCCCAGGCCGGCTTCCTCGCCGGCTACGTCGCCGCCGGCATGACCGAGAGCGGCAAGGTGGGCACCTACGGCGGGCTGAAGATCCCGCCGGTGACCATCTTCATGGACGGTTACGCCGACGGCGTCGCCTACTACAACGAGGCCAAGAGCAAGGACGTCCAGGTTCTCGGGTGGAACAAGGAGACCCAGAACGGCTCCTTCACCAACGACTTCGTCAAGCAGGACGAGGGCAAGAAGGTGAGCGACGCGCTCGTCGCCCAGGGTGCGGACATCATCATGCCGGTGGCCGGCGGCGCCGGCCTCGGCACCACGGGCGCGGCCCAGGCCTCGGGTGGCAAGTACAACACCATCTGGGTGGACGTCGACGGCTGCGAGAGCACCCCGAACTGCCCGGCGATCATCACCACCGTGGTGAAGAACATCCCGGGCGCGGTCAAGGAGGCAGTGCTCAAGGCCGCCGGCGGCGAGCAGCTCCAGGCGGACCCGGGCTTCATCGGCACCCTGGCCAACGAGGGTGTCTCGATCGCCCCGTACCACGACTTCGACAGCAAGGTTCCAGCCGAGCTGAAGGCCGAGGTCGACAAGCTGAAGGCGGACATCGCCGGCGGCACCGTCAAGGTCGAGTCGGCAGCCCAGCCGAAGTGACCCGTCGCCGGCCGTCCCCGGTGAGACGATCACCGAGGGCGGCCGGCGAGCAGAGCCACACCTGATCCGGCCGCTGCGGCGCGGGGAGACCCGCCGTGCCGCAGCGGCCGATCCGCGCCACCGGTCCGGCCGACGCCGGGCCCGCTCGCCAGCAGCTACGCTGCACCATCGCTTCGCACTCCAGGAGGTTGCGCTGAGACTCGAACTGCGCGGCATCACCAAGCGGTTCGGTGATCTGGTCGCCAACGACCACATCGACCTGACGGTGGAGCCTGGAGAGATCCACGCCCTGCTCGGCGAGAACGGCGCGGGCAAGTCGACCCTGATGAACGTGCTGTACGGGCTCTACCAACCCGACGAGGGCGAGATCCTGGTCGACGGGAAGCCGCTGAAGCTGCGCGGCCCCTCCGACGCGATCGCGGCCGGCATCGGCATGGTGCACCAGCACTTCATGCTGGTGCCCGTCTTCACCGTCACCGAGAACATCATGCTCGGTGCCGAGCAGGTGCGCGGCGGCATCGCCGGGTTCCTGGACCGGCGCCGGGCCCGGCGCGAGGTCGCCGAGGTCTCCCAGCGGTACAACCTGCGGGTCGACCCGGACGCGGTCATCGAGGACCTGCCGGTCGGCGTCCAGCAGCGGGTGGAGATCGTCAAGGCGCTCACCCGGGACGTCGACCTGCTCATCCTCGACGAACCCACTGCCGTGCTCACCCCGCAGGAGACCGAGGAACTGCTCACCGTGATGCGGTCGCTCAAGGCCGCCGGCAAGTCGATCGTCTTCATCACCCACAAGCTCGGCGAGGTCAAGGCGATCGCCGACCGGATCACGGTGATCCGGCGCGGGAAGACGGTGGGTACGGCGTCGCCCGAGGCGAGCCGGGACGAGTTGGCCGCGCTGATGGTCGGCCGCACCGTCCGGCTCACCGTGGACAAGACCCCGGCCACCCCCGGCGAGCCCGTCCTGGAGCTGTCCGGCCTGGTCGTCGACGACGACCGTCAGGTCCGCGCGGTGGACGGAGTCGACCTGACCGTACGCGCGGGTGAGGTGCTCGGCGTCGCGGGCGTGCAGGGCAACGGCCAGACCGAACTCATCGAAGCCATCATGGGGCTGCGTCCGCTGCTCGCCGGCACGATCACGCTCGACGGGCAACGGATCGACGGCTGGTCGACCAAGAAGGTGCTCCGGGCGGGCGTCGGTTACGTGCCGGAGGACCGCAGCGTCGACGGTCTGGTCAAGGAGTTCACCGTCGCGGAGAACCTGGTGCTGGACATGTACGACAGGCCGCCCTTCGGCCGGGGCCTGTCGCTGCGGCCGGACGAGATCGGCAGGTCGGCACGGGAACGCATCGAGCAGTTCGACGTGCGTACCTCGTCGGCGGACGCGCCGGTCGGCACCCTCTCCGGCGGCAACCAGCAGAAGGTGATCGTCGCCCGGGAGCTGTCCCGGCCGCTGAAGCTGTTCATCGCCGCCCAGCCGACCCGGGGGGTGGACGTCGGCTCGATCGAGTTCATCCACAGCCGGGTCGTCCACGAGCGCGACATCGGTACCGCCGTGCTTGTCGTCTCCAGCGAACTCGACGAGGTGATCGGGCTGGCCGACCGGATCGCGGTGATGTACCGCGGGCGGATCATCGGTGTGGTCGGTCCGGACACGCCCCGCGAGGAGATCGGCCTGCTGATGGCCGGCATCATCCCGGACGCGACGGGTGGCTCCCCGGCCGACGGGACCGGGCCGACGGCGACCACCGACCCGGACATGGTGGCCACCACCGACGCGGATGTCGTGTCCGACACGGGGACCCCGGCGACCACCGACCGGGACGTCCCGGCCACCACCGACGGCGTGGTGTCGGCCGAGGGGCCAGGCAGCGAAGACGAGAAGGACCGATGAGCGAGCGAACCATCAGGCACGGCGGCCCTGCGGCGGCACGGAGCGGAGCGGAGTTGCCGGCATGAGTGACCCCAACGCCCAGCCGGGTTCCCCGGACAAGGAACCGGCGAGTGAGGACCAGGCCGCCCGGACCGCGCTCGGCAACACCGAACGCGCGGAGGCGGACACCACCCCCGGTGGGCCGGGACCGCGCCCCACGCTGGGGCGGCTCTTCCTGGAGAACCTGTGGGCCGCCAACACCTTCACGGTGACCCTGCTCTCGCTGGTGCTGGCGATGATCGTCGGCGCCATCCTGATGATCATCTCCGACCCGGAGGTGCTGGCCACCTACAGCTACATCACCGCCCGCCCCTCGGACGCGATAAACGCCAGCTGGACGCTTGTCAGCGAGGCGTACGCGAACCTCTTCAAGGGCTCGGTCTTCGACCCGGCCGCGAACAGCTTCAACTCGGCGCTGAGCCCGATCTCGGAGACGCTCACCTACACCGCGCCGCTGGTCTTCACCGGCCTGTCGGTGGCGCTGGCCTTCCGCGGTGGCCTGTTCAACATCGGCGCGCAGGGGCAGGCGACGATGGGTGTCATCCTGGCCGCGTTGGCCGGCTTCCTGCTGCCGCTGCCGCCCGGGCTGCACCTGCTGGTCGCCGTCCTGGCCGGCGCGATCGGCGGGGCCATCTGGGGTTTCATCCCGGGCATCCTCAAGGCGCGGACCGGCGCCCACGAGGTGATCAACACGATCATGCTCAACTACATCGCCGTCTACTTCCTCACCTGGTTGATCGTGCAGAACGGGGTGCAGGACCCGAACCGCACCGACGCGATCAGCCGGCCGGTGGAGGCCTCCGCCCAACTGCCGCGACTCTTCGGTGACGGGCTGCGCGCCCACGCCGGCATCATCCTGGCCGTGCTGGCCACCTGGGCGGTCGCCTGGCTGCTCAACCGCTCCACGCTCGGCTTCGAGCTGCGGGCGGTGGGCGCGAACCCGGACGCCGCCCGCACCGCCGGCATGAGCGTCACCCGGACGTACGTGTTGATCATGGTCTTCGCCGGAGCGCTTGCCGGTCTCGGCGGCTCGCAGATGGTGCTCGGCACCACCGCCGCCGCGCTGACCCCCCTGGTGGTCGCCCAGATCGGCTTCGACGGCATCCTGGTCGCCCTGCTCGGTCGGGTGAAACCCTGGGGCGTGGCGCTGGCCGCGCTGCTGTTCGGCGCGTTGCAGGCCGGCGGCAACCGGATGCAGTCGTACTCGGGGATCTCGCTGGAGCTGGTCACCGTGCTCCAGGCCCTGATCGTCATCTTCATCGCCGCGCCGGCACTGGTCAAGGCGATCTTCCAGCTCCGGGCCGCGCGGGCCGCCCGGTTGCAGACGAGCCTCGCGAAGGGCTGGTGAGGCATGTCCACCACGGCTGTTCCCGACGTCGCGGTCGCGGCGGTCGACGAAGGCTTCTGGACCCGTACCCGCAAGGTCGGTCTGGTGCTGGTGGCCCTCGGTCTGGTGGCCACCGTGCTGTTCGGCGCGTTGGCCACCGGCGAACAGGCCCGCTTCACGCTCAGCGAGGACGCCGCAGGTGCCGCGCTGGAGGTCAACGGCACCGTCGGCGCGATCGTCTTCGGCCTGATCGCGCTGGCCGCCGGTGCGGCAATGCTGGCCGGCCTGCCGAAACGCCTGTTCATCCCGGTGCTCGCCGTCGGCCTGGTCGCCTTCGTGCTCTCCTTCCTGTGCTGGCAGGTCTCCGCCGCGCCGACCGGGCAGAACTTCATGCCGCTCGTCAACATCGTGCGGGGCACCTTCCTGCTCGCCCTGCCGCTGATCTTCGGATCGCTGGCCGGCGTCCTCTGCGAACGATCCGGCGTGGTGAACGTGGCCATCGAGGGGCAACTGCTGATGGGCGCCTTCAGCGGCGCGCTTTTCGGCAGCATCTCCGGCAGCGTCTGGGCGGGCCTGCTGGCCGCCGCCATCGGCGGGTCGTTCATCTCGCTGCTGCTGGCCGTGTTCAGCATCCGCTACCTGGTCGACCAGGTGGTCATGGGCATCGTGCTGAACCTGCTCGCGGTCGGCATCACCGGCTTCCTGTACGAGCGGCTGATGCAGACCGACGCCGCCCGGTACAACAGCGCGCCACGCTTCAGCAACTGGGAGATTCCGCTGCTGTCGGACATCCCGGTGCTGGGCCCGGCGCTGTTCCGGGGCAACATCTTCCTCTACCTGGCGCTGCTGCTGGTGCTCGTGATCCACATCGCGCTGTTCCGTACCCGGTGGGGTCTGCGCACCCGGTCGGTGGGTGAGCACCCGACGGCGGCCGACACCCTCGGCGTGCGGGTGCTCGGCCTGCGCTACCGCAACGTGATCATGGCTGGTGCCGTCGCCGGCATCGGTGGTGCCTCCTACACGCTCGCCCTCTTCTCGTTCACCAAGAACATGATCGGTGGCAAGGGCTTCATCGCGCTGGCCGCGCTGATCTTCGGCCGGTGGAGTCCGACCGGCGCGCTGCTCGCCGCGCTCTTCTTCGGCTTCGCCGACCAGTTGGCCACCTACCTGGGGGCGATCAACAGTGTGATCCCCGGCCAGTTCCTGGCCATGCTGCCCTACCTGGCGACGATTCTGGCCGTGGCCGGACTGGTCGGCCGGGTACGGGCACCGGCCGCCGACGGCAAGCCGTACATCAAGGGCTGACCCAGGGGAGCGGACCATGGAGATCGACTGGGAGCGGCTGCGGACCGCCGCCACCGAGGTGATGCGGCACGCGTACGTGCCGTATTCGAAGTTTCCGGTCGGAGCCGCGGCGCTCGTCGACGACGGCCGGGTCGTGGTCGGCTGCAACGTCGAGAACGCCGCGTACGGGGTGGTGCTCTGCGCCGAGTGCGGGGTGGTCTCCTCGCTGCACGCCACCGGCGGGGGCCGGATCGTCGCGCTGTCCTGCGTCGACGCCACCGGCGAGCCGTTGATGCCGTGCGGACGCTGCCGGCAGTTGCTGTGGGAGCAGGGCGGGCCGGAGTGCCTCGTCGAGGCCAAGGGCGGTCCGCTGCGGATGGCCGAACTGCTCCCGCACGCTTTCGACGTGGCCGACATCGAGGCGGTCACCGGGGAGCGGCCGGTGCCTGTGGTGCCCGACCGGCTGGCCGCCTGGCGTGGCCGGGGCACCGTCTTCGTGCACCCGGACCTTTCCGACGGCCAGCAGGTCTGGACGGCCTACTGGGAGCGTTCGGCCGGTGACGACATGGGCGCCCAGACCGGGGTGCTGGAGGAGGGCCCGAGCTGGGACGATCCGGCGGATGCGATCGGCTGGGGGCTGGCGCGCACGCCCCGGGTGGTGGTGGTCGACGCGTCCGGCACGATCTTCTGGGCCGGCGAGGGTGAGCCGCCGTCGGAGATTCCGGTTCGCTGGGGTGGCTGAGCTTGGGGGATGGGCCGACCGTACCCGGCTCCGGGCGGTCAGGCTTGATCCCTGCGCCGGGCACGGTCGGCCCATCCCCTCGGTGGGCACGGTGCGCGAACCGGTATCGCCAAACGACGAGAAAAGATCGATCTGATGAGTGGTTTTGCGGCTGTTGATGTGATTCGGGTCAAGCGGGACGGGGGGGTGTTGTCGGACGGGCAGATCGACTGGGTGGTGGACGCGTACACCCGGGGGTGGTGGCCGACGAGCAGATGTCGGCGCTGGCCATGGCGATCCTGCTCAACGGCATGACCGGCCCCGAGATCGCCCGCTGGACGGCCGCGATGATCGCCAGTGGCGAACGACTCGACCTGTCCGCGGTGACCCGGCCGACGGTCGACAAGCACTCGACAGGCGGGGTCGGTGACAAGATCACTCTGCCGCTCACCCCCCTCGTCGCGGCCTGCGGGGCCGCGGTCCCGCAGCTGTCCGGGCGCGGGCTCGGGCACACCGGCGGCACGCTGGACAAGCTGGAGTCGATACCGGGTTGGCGGGCAGCGCTGAGCAACGAGGAGTTCACCGCGCAACTGCGTGACGTCGGCGCGGTGATCTGCGCTGCCGGCTCGGGGCTCGCCCCGGCCGACCGCAAGCTGTACGCGCTACGTGACGTCACCGGCACCGTCGAGGCCATCCCGCTGATCGCCAGCTCGATCATGAGCAAGAAGATCGCCGAGGGAACCGGCGCGCTGGTGCTGGACGTGAAGGTGGGCTCCGGCGCGTTCATGAAGTCGGTCGACGACGCCCGGGAACTGGCCCGGACCATGGTCGAGCTGGGCGGCGCACACGGCGTGAAGACAGTCGCCCTGCTCACCGACATGTCCACCCCCCTCGGCCGGGCCATCGGCAACGGCATCGAGGTGACCGAGTCGGTGGAGGTGCTCGCCGGTGGCGGGCCGGCCGACGTGGTGGAGCTGACCCTGGCGTTGGCCCGGGAGATGCTCGACGCGGCCGGGCTGCCGGACGCCGACCCCGCCGCCGCGCTGCGCGACGGGCGCGCGATGGATGCCTGGCGGTCGATGATCCGGGCACAGGGCGGCGACCCGGACGCGCCGATGCCGACGGCAGCCGAGGTCGAGGTGGTCCGGGCCGACACGGACGGTCACGTCGCGGCGGTCGACGCGTATGCCATGGGGGTGGCCGCGTGGCGACTCGGCGCGGGTCGGGCGCGCAAGGAGGACCGGGTCAGCGTGCCGGCCGGCGTGCTGCTGCACAAGCGTCCCGGTGACCCGGTGCGTGCCGGGGATCCCCTCTACGAGCTGCGGGCCGAGCGGGCGGAGCTGATCCCGGCGGCGCTGACGGAGGCGGCTCGGGCGGTGACCGTCGCGGCCCGACCGCCGGCCACGACGCCCTTGGTGATCGAACGCGTCGAGTGACGAAACCCTGGTCCCGCCCATGGTGTCGGAGCGTGAGGGCCGCTATTCTCGCAGGCCAGGGGGGACCGTCGGCGTCGAGCCAATGTGACCAGACAGGGATTTTGCCGTGATCGTGCCTGCCCCTGACCCCCGCGAGGTGCGTGAGGCGAGCCTGGACGAACTGTCCCGGTTGCGGCTGCCGCTGCCGCCGCCCCAGTTCCCGCTGGTCTGGGAGCCGGGCGATGACATCGAGTTGCGGCCGACGGCGGAGATCGAGGCGCGGATCGCGGTGCTGCACCTGATCCTGGCCCGGTGTTTCGGCATGCCGCCCCAGGCCGCGATGAGTTGGCTGCTCGCCTCGCATCTGGTGGAGATGGTCACGCCGCCGGAGTTCAAGTTCGTCACCGGGGCCAAGGGTGACCACCGCTCCTTCGTGCTGCACCATGACGCGCTGTTCTCGCTGGCCTGGGTGCTCGGCCTGACCAAGCAGCTGGACCCCACCATGCCGACCGACGACCGGCTGGTGGAGCGGCTGCCGCACATCGCCGAGGGGGAGACCTTCCGGCAGTGGCGGTCCCGGATCCTGGCCGCGCCGCAGCACCCGGCGGACGCGGCGGCCCTGCTCGACCTGCACTACTGCCTGGACTGGTCGTACCTGGAGGTGAGCCGCGCCGGCCGGACCCTGCCGGGCCTGGTGGACGCCAACGCGATAGGTCAGCGGCGGTGGGCGCTGGAGTGGGCGGTCATCCTGCGCGGGCCGTACCACGACGAGCCCCCCGGCTGGGAAGAGGTCGACCTCTCCACCTAGGCGGGACGGTATGCCCCGAGCCGGACCGCCACGGTCACCCGGACCGGCTCGCCGAGGGCGTCGATCCGGGCGGCCAACCCCGCCGGGTCGGTGTGCCAGGCGCTCGGACCCATGCCGACCAGGGTGGCCACCTCCCTGCCGGACAGCGCCAGCTCCTGCCGGTGCACTGTCGTCGACTCCTCGGTGAAGTGCCCGGCCAGGCTGGCCGCCACCCGGTCCGCCTTGGCCGGATCGACCCGGAGCAGGCCGAGTGCGGCGACAAGTTCGGTGAGATGGTCGGTGGCCGGGGTCACCACCAGCAGCCGGCCGTCGGGGGCGAGCACCCGGCGGAACTCGGCACCGTTACGGGGTGCGAAGACGTTGAGCACAAGCGCCGCCGAGGCGTCCGCCAGCGGTAGTCGCTGCCAGGTGTCGGCCAGCGCGGCGGTGACCCGTGGGTGCGCCCGGGCGGCCCGACGTAGCGCGGGTTTGGCGATGTCCAGCGCGAGACCCACGGCCGTGGGCACGGCCGTCAGCACCGCCGCGAGGTGCCGGCCGGTGCCCGCGCCCGCGTCCACCACCAGGGGGTACGCGTCGTCGGCCGCCTGGGCGGCGTCGGCGAGGGCGGCGGAGATGACGTCGTAGTGACCGGCAGCCAGGAAGTCCGCCCGGGCGGCGACCATCTCGGCGGTGTCGCCGCTGTGCGGGGCGCGACCGGTGAGCAGGTTGACGTAACCCTGCCGGGCGATGTCGAAGCTGTGCCGACGCGGGCAGCGCAGCGCCTGGCTGGTGCCGGCCGGGGCGAGGCGGAGCCCTTCGCCGCAGACCGGGCACCGCAGTCGTTCGACCACCTGTGGGTCCGGTCCTGCTGCGTTCACCTGGCCATTGTCCCTACCGCTCAGGTGTCGGCGCAGCGGCGGGGACTAGGGTCGACCCATGACCACGAGTCTGCGGTACGAGGACATCGTCAGGGCACCGAAGGCGCTGCTGCATGATCACCTGGACGGCGGCCTGCGCCCCGCGACGATCGTCGACCTGGCCGCGGAGGTCGGTCACGAGCTGCCCACCACCGACCCGGCGGAGCTGGGGCGCTGGTTCGTGGCGGCGGCCGACTCGGGTTCGCTGGAGCGTTACCTGGAGACCTTCGCGCACACCGTCGCCGTCATGCAGACCGCCTCCGCGTTGCGCCGGGTGGCCCGGGAGTGTGCCCTCGACCTGGCCGCCGACGGGGTGGTCTACGCCGAGGTGCGGTTCGCCCCGGAGCAGCACCTGGAGAAGGACCTCACCCTCGACGAGGTGGTCGAGGCGGTGCTGGCCGGCTTCGTCGAGGGCAGCACGCTCGCGGCCGAGGCCGGCACGCCGATCCGGGTCGGCACGCTGCTCACCGCGATGCGGCACGCGGCCCGTTCGCAGGAGATCGCCGAACTGGCCGTACGACACCGTGATCACGGTGTGGTGGGCTTCGACATCGCCGGCGCGGAGGCGGGTTTCCCGCCCACCCGCCACCTGGACGCCTTCGAATACCTGCAGCGGGAGAACTTCCACTTCACCATCCACGCAGGTGAGGCGTTCGGATTGCCCTCCATCTGGCAGG
Organism: Verrucosispora sp. CNZ293; assembly: GCF_002754655.1. Lineage (NCBI taxonomy): Bacteria > Bacillati > Actinomycetota > Actinomycetes > Micromonosporales > Micromonosporaceae > Micromonospora > Verrucosispora sp. CNZ293. The sequence goes on along the minus strand of NZ_PEFR01000001.1, from coordinate 4,022,879 downwards.
CGATCCAGTGGTGCGGAGCCGACCGCCTCGGCCACGGCGTACGCATCGTCGACGACATCACCCCGGGCTCGCCGCCGCAGCTCGGCCGGCTGGCCGCGTACGTGCGGGACAAGCGGATCCCGCTGGAGCTGTGCCCGTCGTCGAACGTACAGACCGGCGCCGCCCCGTCCATCGCGGAGCATCCGATCGGGTTGCTGCGGGACCTGCGCTTCCGGGTGACGGTCAACACCGACAACCGGTTGATGAGCGGCACCTCGATGTCCCGGGAGATGGCGCTGCTCGTCGACGCGTTCGGCTACGGCTGGCGCGAGATGCAGTGGTTCACGATCAATGCGATGAAGTCCGCCTTCATCCCGTTCGACGAGCGACTGCGGATCATCGACGACGTGATCAAGCCGGCGTACGCGAAGCTGCTGGGCTGACCGACCCGCGGCCGGTGGTCAGCCGGTCTGCGGCGGGTGGCCGGCGGCGAGCAACCGGGACACCCGGCGCAGTACGTCCCGGCCACGGGCGGCCTCCGCGCCGAGCCCGGTCTGCCGACGCAGCACCGCCGGCTCGGCGCGCAGCAGGGCGACCCCGCGCAGCAGCAGCATCCGTGGGCCCTTGCGCTGCTCGGCGAGGTCCCGGGCCAGCCGGCGGAGGAATGTCGCGCTACGCGGCCGACGCAGGGCGTACGCCCCGGCGAGGAGACCGCGACGCCGGCACTCCTCGACTATCTCGGCAGCGAAGATCCCTTCGGCCACGAAAAGTGGCGAACTGGCCAGCTCGAAGCACCGAGTGGCCACCCGCCGGTCCCCGTTGATGGCATACACCGGCACATCCGCCCGGCCGTGCCGGACCAATTGGTCAATAACCTCCACCGCCGCCTCGGCGTCCCACGAATCGGGCGACTCCCAATCGATCTGACCGTTCCGTGTCGGTAACGTTGGGTCATCGCCGTCCTTGTAGAAATCGTCCAAACAGAGCACTGGCAGCCCGGTTTGCTGGGCTATATACGACTTTCCGGAGCCGGAAGGGCCGGCCAGGAGGACGACTCGGTGCGGATGAATCATTACTTCCAGTAACTCCGAACAGACGGTCCGCGATCAAATTGCATCAACATCTCATCACACCTCCGGCTGGGGCCAACCTGGGCTTTCTCTTTCCGTGGCGGCGTGATGGAATCTCGGATGGTCCGACCCGCCGGGTCGGCTGCTGGGCGTTGTCCGGGGGCAACGCGGACGCTGCAATCACGAGGGCGGTGACGTGAGCAAACGGCCGAAGACGGCAGGTTCTCTCCTGTCGCGTCTACGCCGGCCGGCAGGTCGGCTCCGCGACATGCCGATCTGGTCCAAGCTCGGTCTCATCATGATCGTGCCGACCATCGCCACGGTCGTCGTGGGTACCAGCGGTCTGGTCGACCACCTGGACGCGCTCAACGACGCGAACCGGGCCGGCGACCTCGCCGAGCTCATCGGCCACTCCGGTGAGCTGGTGGACGGCCTTCAGGATGAGCGGACCGCAGCCGTGCTGCTGCTGGGCCTGGATCCGCAGCGCAGCACCGCGGCGCAGAAGGAGGCGGCGGCCAGCCGCTACAACGAGGTCTCGGCGCGGGTCGACCAGGACAAGGCCCCCTACTCGCAGCAGCGGTCCGACCTCAGCGATCTGCCCGTCAGCCTGAACGGGCTGCTCGGCCAGATCGATCAGGGGCTCGGTGACCTGCCCGGCGCCCGCAGCCAGGTGCTGAACGGAAAGTTCCGGATCACCGACGCGCTCCAGTCCTACGACGAGCTGATCAACCAGCTGCTCACCGTCCGGGACTCGGCCAGCCAGCTGGCCGGTGACAACGACCTGAGCGACCGGATGCGAGCCGCCGCAGCGGTGGCCCGGGAGAAGGAATGGCTCTCCGTCCGCCGGGTGGTCGTGCACCGGACGCTGATCCTGGGCGGCATGAGCTCGACCCTGCGGACCGACTACATCTCCAGCGAGACCGGTCAGCAGCAGGCGCAGCAGAGCTTCGACGCGGTGGCCACCGAGGCGGAGGCGGAGTTCCACGCCCAGACCATCGGCGGTGGTGACCGCCGGCAGGCGACGATCTACATCAGCCAGGTCAACGCCGACAACTCCCAGAACCTCGCCGGCATCTCGTTCACCCCTCAGCAGTGGGACGAAGCGCTCGTCGCCAACGGCAAACTGATCCGCGCGGTCGAGTCGAAGTTCGACTCCGACGTGGTGGATCAGGCCGGCGACCTCCGCTCCGAGGTGCAGCGCACGGTGTTCCTGGAGACCGGCCTGCTGCTCACGATGCTGCTGCTGGCCATCTTCCTGGCGTTCCTGGTGGCCCGCTCGATGGCCCGCTCACTGCGTGAGCTGCGTCAGGGTGCCCTCTCCATCGCCCAGTACGGGCTGCCCCAGGCGGTGGCCAGGCTGCGCGACCCGCAGGTCACCGGGCAGCTCTCGCCGGTGCAGCTGGCCAACCAGATCGCCGAACCACTGCCGGTCCGCAGCAAGGACGAGTTCGGCCAGGTGACCGAGGCGTTCAACGCGGTCCACCTGGAAGCCGTCCGTACCGCCGCCGAGCAGGCCGCGCTGCGGTCGTCGGTCGCGACGATGTTCGTCAACCTGGCCCGCCGGTCCCAGATCCTGGTCGACCGGCTGATCGGCCACCTCGACCGGCTGGAGCGCGGCGAAGAGGACCCGGACCGGCTGGCGGAACTGTTCCAGCTGGACCACCTCGCCACCCGGATGCGTCGTAACGACGAGAACCTGCTGGTCCTCGCCGGTGCCGACTCGACCCGTGTGCAGCGCGAGCCGGCCGCACTCATCGACGTGCTGCGGGCCGCCCAGTCCGAGGTCGAGCACTACACCCGGATCGAGTTCGGGGTGATCGACCGGGACATCGAGGTAGCCGCGCACGCGGTCAACGACCTCGTCCACCTCGTCGCCGAGCTGTTCGACAACGCGACGGCCTTCTCGCCGCCGGACTCGCAGGTGCTGGTCGAGGCTCGCCGGGTCGGTGACCGTGCCTCGCTGTACGTGGAGGACCGGGGTATCGGCATCAGCGGCGAGCAGTTGGCCGACCTGAACGAGCGGCTGGCCACGCCGCCCCAGGTGGACGTCGCCGTCTCCCGGATGATGGGCCTGGTCGTGGTCGCCCGCCTGGCCTCCCGGCACGGCGTCAAGGTGGAGCTGCGCCCGGGTAGCGATCGGGGCACGGTCGCCGAGGTCACGCTGCCGCCCACCGTGCTGGTGCCCCGGGCACTGTCCGGCCGTGGGCAGCTGCACCCCGCGCTGCCGCCGGCAGCCAGCCCATCGTCCGGGCCGAGCCCGGCGTTCGGCGCGCTGGCCGCGCTCGGTAACGGCGCGCACCCGCCGGCTCCGCCCGCCGCGCGCACTCCGGCTGGTTCGGGCAACCAGGTGACCCTGGGTGGCCGGCCCTTCGACCCGGCCAGCCGTAACGGTTCCGGTACGCCGACGACCGTGGGCAGCGGCGGCAACCTGCCCGCCTGGTCGGACCTGACCGGTGCCAGCGGCACCACAGGTGGCAACGGCAACGGCAACGGCTTCGCGCCACTCACCTCCAACGGTCACCCGATCGACCCGCTGCCGCAGCGCCGGTCCACCGACGAGCCCGGCGGCCAGCCGCCGGCGATCCCGCGTCAGCTGCCGAGCAGCCCCGAAGCCGGGCCGTACGCTCCGCCTGCGGTGTCCGCTCCGCCGGTGCCGCCGGTGTCGTCGCCGCCAGTGTCCGGTACGCCGTACTCCGCTCCGCCGGTCTCGGCGGCCCCGGTCTCCGGTCACCCGGTGTCGGCCTCCCCTGTCTCGGGCTCGCCCGTCTCGACGCCGCCCGGTGGGCAACTGCCGCAGCGGCCCGTGTCGGCGCCGAGCGCGGGTGCGGCCTCGGCGCCTCCGGCCTGGCCGCCGGTGGCTGGCGAGCCGGCCGCCCCGGCGGTGCCCGAGCGGCTGGCCGCCGCTCTGGACATGACCACCGAACTGCCTCGGGTGCAGCGTCAGACTCCGGCCCCCCGGCCGGCGCAGAACCAGCCGACCGCCCCGACGCCGCCGCAGGCCCAGAGCCGGCAGCGGTACGCGGACGAGACGATGGAGCTGCCGATCTTCCGCGAGCTGGAGTCGGCGTGGTTCCGTACCCGTCGCCCGGGCCCGGAGGAGTCGGCCGCTGCGCGTCAGCCGGCCACGGCCGGTGCGACGACCCAGCAGCTCTCCACTGTCGACGTCGGCAAACGGCCGGCCCAGCAGCAGACCCCGACCGGGACGACAGGTAACGCACCGATGGCACAGACTCCGACGGGGGCGGGCGCGTCCGGCGGGAACGGCGCGGCAGCGAGCGGCGGGCCCCGCCCCGGCGCTGCCGACAGCGCGCCCTCGCACCGCCCGACACCGCAGGAGAACATCTGGCGGACCGCGGCCGACGACGGTTGGCGGGCAGCCAGCGCCGCCAGCCAGGCGCCGCCAGCCGGTACCACCGAGACCGGGCTGCCGAAGCGTACGCCGATGGCACAGCTCGTGCCGGGCGCCGTGGAGAAGCCGACCACCTCGGTGCAGCGCCGTAACCCGGAATCGGTACGCGGTCTGCTCTCCGCGTACCACCGGGGTGTCCAGCGGGGACGCAGTCACCCCTCGGACAGCAACCCGACCGGCCCGGAGGGAACTCCGGGCGGGCAGCAATCCTCGCAGTCTGGCTCTGGCCCGGTGGCCGGGAGCGGGCAGAAGGAGCAAGAAGGATGACTAGTACGCAGGATCTCGGTTGGCTGCTGGCCAACTTCGCCGATCGGGTACCCGGTGTCGCGCACGCGGTCGCCGTCTCCGCGGACGGCCTGCTCCTGGCGTCGTCACGAGACCTTCCGCGGGACCGGGCGGACCAGTTGGCGGCGATCGCCTCCGGCCTGGTCAGCCTGACCCAGGGCGCGGCCCGCTGCTTCGAGGGAGGCGCCGTGCTGCAGACCGTGGTCGAGATGGACAATGGCTTCCTGTTCCTGATGTCGATTTCCGACGGCTCGTCGTTCGCGGTTCTCGCCGCGCGTAGTTGCGACGTGGGACAGGTCGGTTACGAAATGGCCCTGCTCGTTGACCGGGTGGGCGACGCCCTGACCCCGCAGCCGCGCACGGCTGTGGGGATGATGGGCTGATCGTCGCGCCGGCCGGTGGGGGCAGGCGGGGCGAAAACATTGCATACGACGGGTAGCACCGGTCCAACCGGTGCCGGGTACGAAGGAGGTGAGCGGCAACATGGCTGATCGTGACGAGCCGACCGGCGCGCTGGTCCGTCCATACGCCGTGACCCGCGGTCGTACCCGTCCCCGCCTCGACATCGCCCTGGAGGCGCTTGTCGAGACGACGGTGCGCGGTCGGGCCGCTGCCACTGGCAATGGTGGCCAAGGCCGTGAGCACCAGTACATCGCCGCGCTGTGTGACGGACGCGTGCAATCGCTCGCGGAGATCGCGGCGCGGATGCAGCTTCCGCTCGGCGTGGCCCGGGTGCTCATCGCCGACATGGCGACGGACGGCCTGGTCGCGGTCCACGAGCCGACCATCCTGGACGACTCGGACGACGCGGTGGGCACTGAACTGCTGGAGAGGGTGCTGAGTGGACTTCGCAGGCTCTGACATGTCGCACCGGCCGCCGGCCCCGAGCGGGCGCGTGACGTCGGCGAAGATCGTTATCGCCGGTGGATTCGGCGTCGGCAAAACGACGCTGGTCGGCTCGGTCTCGGAGATCACGCCGCTGACCACCGAGGCCATCATGACCTCCGCCGGAGTCGGCGTCGACGACACCCGGCAGGTGCCGGGCAAGACGACGACCACGGTGGCCATGGACTTCGGCCGCATCTCGATCGATCGTGACCTGATCCTGTACCTGTTCGGTACGCCGGGTCAGACCCGTTTCTGGTTCATGTGGGATGAGCTGGTACGGGGAGCGATCGGCGCGGTCGTGCTGGTGGACACCCGCCGGCTGGCTGACTGCTTCGCGGCGATCGATTTCTTCGAGCACCGGCGGCTGCCGTACCTGGTGGCCATCAACTGCTTCGACGGGATGCAGTACCACGACCCGCAGGACGTCCGGGATGCGCTCGCCATCTCCAGCGACGTGCCGGTGGTGGCCTGCGACGCCCGGAACCGGGAGTCGACGAAGCACGTACTGATCTCGCTTGTCGAGTACGTGCTCACGATGCGTCGCTCCCGGGCCGTCGCGCCCGCCTGACGATCGGCACCAGCGCCCGGTGACGGCCCCGCCGACACCGGGCGCTGGTTGGTGACCGGATCCACTCGGTGGGCACCCCATGGTGCCCACCGACGTCAGCTGAGCCGGTTCCAGGCACCGCCGTCGACGCGGTAGACCCCGAGAGAGTGGCGGTCCATGCCGCTGTGCCGGATCGGCGTGAACGAGTACATCCCGGCCATCCCGTCGGTGACCTGGTTCTGCAGGTACGCCCGCAGCCGGCCACGGTCCACACTGTCGGCCATCCGGGCCGCCGTGCTGATCAGCAGCAGGGCGTCCGAGGCGTACGGGGCGAACCCACGGTAGGCGCCGTGCGCGCGGATGTACGCCGAGACGAGATCGCGGTAGGCGCGCCCGGCGGCGCTGCTGTTGTTGGCGATCGTGGAGCCGCCCAGCGAGGACGGGTGGACCGCGTAGGAACCCTCGACGGCGGGCAGGTTCGGGGCGTCCAGGGTGTCGTCGGCCACCGCCCCGGCGTCGAAGAACAACTCGCCGTCGTGCCCGGCGGCGCGCAGCGCCCGAGCGGCGGCACCGGAGTTCGGCGCGGTGGCCCACACCACCACACCGTCCGCGCCGGCCGCGACGGCCTGTTCTGCGGCGCGGGCCACGCCGTCCTTCCCGGTGGGTAGCCGTACGGTGCGTGCCAGACCTACCTCGGCGGTGCGCAGCGCGCCCCGCATGGCCCGTACGCCCGAGTCGCCGTGCAGCCCGTCCTCGGCCAGCAGCACCACCCGGCGCAGCCCTTCGGCGCTCATCAGTTGGGCGAGCCGGCGGGCCACGTCCCCGGCGTCCGGGGTGACCTTGTAGATGAAGGCCCGCTGCGCCAGCGGCACCGCGATGGAGTCCCCGAACGCCAGTGACACGAACGGCAGCCGAAGCTTCTGTGCCACCCCGATGACCGACATCGAGGTCTCCGCCAGGGTGGCGCCGAGCAGGGCGTGCACGTCGTCGCGGCGGCCCAGCTCGGTCGCCTGTCGGGCGGCCAGCCGGGGATCGCTGCGGTTGTCCAGGACCTCGACGCGTACCGAGCGGCGTTGGTTGCCGACCGCCACGCCCTTCTCGTTGAGGGCTGCGACGCTGATGTCCAGCGCCCGCTGCTGAAGCACGCCCAGCGCCGCACCGGGGCCGGTCAGCTCCAGCGTGGCGCCGACGACCAGCTCGTGACCGGGGGTGGGCCGGGCGACGGCGTTCTCCCGCTCGCCGTCGCGCCCGCAGCCGCCCAAGAGAAGCGTGCCCGCAGCCGCGGCCAGTACGCCGCGTCGGGTGATCACGGATGGGCCGGTTACCGGTGTCGCCATGAGTCGCCTTCCCGCCCGGCGACCTGCCGCCGGCTGTTCCGCGGGTATGCTCCCGGCCCCGTCGACCCGGCGTCAAATTATCCGGGTGTGGGCATAAACACGCAGGTGAAGGCCTGTGCGGGAGCGCCGGTGGGCGTGGTGGGCACCGCCCCTGCCGACGTCGTCCTCAGGTCAGGAGCGGTAGCCGGCGGAGCGGTATTCGTACTCCCGATCGTCGTCGCGTTCGCCGGTGTCCCGGGTGAAGTCCCAGCCGCCGGCGGCTTCCCGCCCGGGGCGCCCGCCGACCGCGAAGCCACCGATCTCCTGCCCCCGGCGCCAGCCGCGGAAGTAGCCGGTGGTGTTCTCGGCCAGGCTGGCCGCGTCCCGGACTATCCGCAGTGGCCGCTCCTCGCGCAACGGCGAGCCGGGCACCAGGTTGGCCTGCGGCACGCGCTTGGGCAGCCCGGCGTTCGTCTCGGCGCCCACCGCGGGGCGGGCCGCCTGTTCGGCGGCCTGCCAGCCGCTGTCGGCGGTGGTCGACCAATCCAGGTCGGCCTCTTCGCCGTGTCCCACGAACCAGGCCGAGCGGGCCTGCGCGAAAATCAGCAGGTCGCCGTCGCCCTCGTCGGAGACCGGCGGTGTCCGGTGCTCGATCGGCGGCTCGGCCGCGCGACGGGCCGGTGGCAGGTCCAACCGCTCGGGTGCCCGGTTGCCGCGTTCCGGGCCGCCCCGATCGACGAGCCGTAGCGGCGGCGTCTCAGGTGACGGCTCGGTACCGTCGCGCAGCGCCCGGTCGGCAAGCGGTGGCGGCTCGACCAGCCGCAGCACGGGAGGCTCCGGCGGCAGGTCGTCGGCGAGCCACGGCGGGGTGACCCGGCGGTCGGCACTGTGCTCGGTCGGAGCCTCGGAAGCACTGCGCCGACCCCGGTCGTCGTACGAGCCGACGACGGGATTGCGGGGCGAGGTGTCCGCCGGGTTCTCCGGGTTGTTGACGAGCGGCCAGTTCGAGCGGGAACCAGGGGGAGCGGTCTTGTCCTGCTCCGGACGGGGCGTCGGCACCGGGACGCTGAGGTCGGTGGCGCTGAAGCCGCCGGCAGGTGCCGGTGGTTGGCCGTTGGTCTTCGGCCGGGGCGGGATCACCGTGCGCTGGCGCTCGGCCCGCGCGTGGTTGATCGCCGCGGTGGTGAGCGTCGGTCGGAACGGCTCGCCCGCCTCGGCGGGCGGGATCGAACCGCGCTGCGTCGGCGCGATCGGGGTGATCCCGGGCGGCGGCGGAGGCGGCGCGGAGATCGGTCGGTTGGTCGGGCCGTCGCCGCGGGCGGGAAGCGACTCGGCGCGCGATGGCGAAGCGGGCGGGCCGGCCACGGCGGCTGGCGTCATCGGGGCTGGCGCGACCGGCGGCGGAGCGACAGGCGCGGGCGCCACAGGTGGTGGCCCGAGCGGGCGCGGAGATGGCGGTGGGGCAGCGCCCGGCACCGGCTCCGGCCGGCTACGGCGGCCACCGGCCGGCTCGGGGCCGTTGGGACGTACCGAGCGAAGACCGGCCGTGGTGCCCGGGGCGCTTGCCGACAGTTCGCCGACCTGCTCGCCACGTCGCGCGGCGGCCCGTCGACCGGACGCCTGCACCGGCCCGGCGGTGCGGGCACGCAGGGCACCGACAAGCGCCTCGCAGCCGGCGTCACAGGCCCGCACCGAGGCGACCGCCTGCCGGATGGTCTCGGCGGCGGCGGAGGTGAGGGCTCGGTTGACAGTGGCCCGTCGGGGGGTCTCGGAGATGGCGACGCGCAGTGCGGTGACCGCCTCGTCGATCGCCTCCGCGTCACCCGCTCCTTCGGTGGCGAGCTGGGCGGCGACCGCGTCCGCCGTGACCGCGGCATCGCGGCCACGGCCGGCCGCGTCGGTCAACATCCCCGCCTCGGGCAGCGCGTCCAGCACGGCCAGCGGGATCGACTCGGCCGGGTCGGGGTAGGCGCGCAACGCGGCCGGGTAGAGCTCGCGGAGCACCTCGCGCAACGCGACAGCGGCGGAGTGCCGGCCGCTGGCCAGCGCGGCGTGCGCGGCGAGGACCTGCTTGTACCCGGCGAGGTCACGGGGGGCCGGCAGGGTCACCGCCGACAGTGCCCCGGCCTGCAACGCCCGGGCGAGACCGATGGCGCGCCGAACGGCGGGCGGTGACTGCATCTCGTCAAGCGAGTCGTCGTCAGCGAACCGCTCGGCGAAGTCGTCGACCGAGTCGTCGTCGGCGATCGCCAGGGGGCGACCGGCGGCACTGAGCAGAGAAGTGATCGTGTGGTCGTCGCTGTCGGCGGCTATCGCCGCACCGCTCGGCCCGCCTGAGCGTTCCACGAGCAGCGTGACCAGCCGGGCGTAGCCCGTCGGGTCGTCGCCGATCTCGCAGACATGCAGCAGACGGCCTGCGTCGTCGACCACAGCGGACGTCAGCGCCGATCCGGTCGAGACCGGTCGGTCGGCCGGGTCCGCCGAGGTCAGACCGCAGTACACGCGCACGAGCGCCACGGCGTCGTCCTCCTCCCGGGACACAGAGCTTTCTCTGCCAGAGACTGATGCTCCCTGGTGTGGGTCAGTCGCGCCAGTCCACGACCGCAGAGATCTTCCCGACAATGGTCCGCCAACCCAGACTTGCGGTTTGTGCCCCAATTTTCTTCAGCCTACGCCGTCCCATGAAGCCGCCGATGCCGCCGCCGACCGACGCCCGCAGCGCTTCGTCCAGGTCGTCGAGACTGGAGCCGGCGGAGAGCATGTCCAGCACCGCCGGCAACCGCAGGGCGTACGCCAGGTCGCGGGCCACCTCGCCGGCCTCGATGAGCAGCGTCGGGGCCCAGGAGTCGTGCCCGCCGCGGAGGTTCTCCACGACGAGATCGAGTTCGTAGACGTCATCGTCCAGCGGCGCGATGTCGGCCGGTTCCACCCGTTCGGACAGTTCATCCCAACTGTCCAGCTGGGACAGATCGTTGGGTGCGCCGGAGCGGACGAAACTGACAAGGGACTCGGGCGTCTTGAACAGCAGCAGCCGGCCCCGGTGGGTCAGGAAGATCGGCACCTCCTCGTCGCCCGCCTGGTCGGCGGCGACCTCGTCGGCCTCGTCCTTCCCGTCCTCGGTGTCGTCGTCGCCCTGTGCCCGCTTCTCCTCGTCCTCGCTCTCGGCGAACTCCCGGGCGACGTCCTCGTCGAGGATCACGACGTCACCCTCTTCCTCCTCGTCGTCGTCCGCAGCCGTGTCGACCTGCCGGCGGGCGAGGAAGGGATCGTCGGCGTCGCGCTCGGCCACGTCGGTCGGGGTCAGTTCACTGGCCGGCCGGTACGCCCGCAGAGTGAAACCGGTGCCGGCGGGCAGCGCGATCTCCACCGGATCGATCCGCAGCTCCTCCCAGAGCGCGCGGTTCGCGGTCTGCGCCGTGGCGACGTCGGGCTCGGCGTCGGCCGGCTCGGCGACGTCCGGCTCGCTGATGCCGGTCGTGTCGTCGAGCTCGGGCTCGGCGTCCGGCCGTTGGGGCGACTGGCGGGCCACGGTGACCTCCGTGTGCGTCGGGCTACCACCCCCGGCGCTGATGCCGGCGAGTGACTCTGGGCACATACCCTAGTTGGCTGCGCTCGGTAACCGCTGGCCGCACCCCGGTGGCCCACCACCCGGATAACAAGTAGCGTGTCTACCTATGAATGCGCAGGCGCTGCACGGACACCTCGACGCCCTGCTGCTGGCGGTGCTGGAACGGGGGTCGCTGCACGGCTACGCCATCATCGAGGCCCTGCGGGCGCGCAGCGACGGCCACCTCGACCTGCCCACCGGCACCGTCTACCCGGCGCTGCGGCGGCTGGAGCGCGCCGGACACGTGGTCAGCGCGTGGAGCACAGTCAACGGGCGGGAACGGCGGACCTACGAGTTGACCGACACCGGCCGGCGGGCCCTGGCCGACCAGCGGTCCGGATGGCGCGAGTTCAGCACGACGGTCGGCCGATTCCTGGACCCGGGCACCGCACCCACTGCGACGGGCTGAACGTCAACGGGTGGCCAGCAGCCAGGTGCGGGCGGCGCTGCCCAGCCAGGTGTGGGCGGCGGCGCCGACGACCATTCCGATGATCATCGGTGGCCAGGTCAGGGCGGCGTCCCACAGCAGGATGGACCAGGCGAACAGCCCGACGCCGGCCACCGCACCCAGCAGGGCGGCCCCGGTCAACGCGACACCGGAGCTGTGGGCCAGCACGGTCAGGGCGGGCCGCGCCGATCGGGCGGTGGCCGTGACCAGCACCAGCCCGGCCAGCCCGAGCAGGAACGCCCCTGCCCAGATCCACTCCACCGCCTGCGACAACAGCAGGTATCCGGCAGGCGGTCGCGGGCCGCCGCTCCAGCTCGACCCGTGCCAGGTGAGGTCACCGGCGATCGAGCCGGTCGCGGCGATGGCGACCACGCGCAGGGACAGCCCGCGCAACGCGGCCACCGCGAGTTCGGCCTGGTACGCCGGGGCAAGCTGATCCGGCGTACCGAAGTCGGCAACTGCCTGGCGGGCCGCCTCACGCGGCGGCAGGCCGCTGTCCCGGTACGCCTCGACGGCGTCGAGCAGCCCGTGCCGGGCCTCGGTCATCAGGTCGGCTCGCAGCCGGCGCGGCCCACGGAGCCGACTGCCGAGCTGCCGCAGATGCTCCTCGACACACACGTCGTCCCTGACCGGCATGGCCCCACCCTGCCATGCGGGTAGGCGTTCCGGCCTCGGGGACATCCCGGAGGCGCCCCCGACGGATCAGCCCGACACCGCGAGGTAGCCGTGCTCGGCGGCCTGCTGCAACACCCACTGTTCCCGGTACCAGCCGGGCGCCGCCACGAGCGCGGCGTGTCGGCCCCGCTGCACGACCCGGCCGGCGTCCAGCACCACGATCTCGTCGACGTCGGCGAGCCCGCTGAGCCGGTGGGTGATCAGCAGCACCGAATGCCCGGCCGGGGTCGCGGCCAACGCGGTGGCCAGCACCTGGTCGGCGGCGACCGGGTCGAGGCCCTCGGTGGGCTCGTCGAGCACCAGTACCCCGGGCGCGGCGAGCAGGGCGCGGGCCAGCGCGAGCCGCTGCCGTTGGCCACCGGAGAGCTGTGCGCCCTCCTCACCGACCACCGTGTCCCAGCCGTCCGGCTGCGCCCGGACCCAGTCCGCCAGCCCGGCGGCAGTGGCGGCGGCGGCCAGCGCGTCCTCGTCCGCACCTGGACGGCCGAGCAGCATGTTCTCCCGGACGGTGGCGTGAAAGACGTACGCCTCGGCGAGCAGCCCGCCGACCAGATCGGGCAGTTCCCGGGGCGGGTACGCCGACACGTCCCGCCCGGCCAGGGTTACCCGGCCGCTGGCGGGGGACACCGCACCGGTCAGGAGGGCGGCCAGGGTGCTCTTGCCCGCGCCACTCGGGCCGACGACCGCGACCCGCCGTCCGGGTGGCAGCTCAAGGTCGAACCCGTCGAGCGCGGCGGGAGCACCGACCCGGTACCGGACCGTCACCCCCTCGAACCGGACCGTCGCGGCCCGCCGCCCACCGGCGGCGTCACCCGGGTCGACCGGCCCGGCCACGCTCGTCCCCGCGGTCTCGGTTCTGGCGAGGTCGGTGGTGAGCAGCTGGGCCACCCGCGTCAGTCCGGACCGCAGACCGGTCCACTGGCGGGCGGCACCGACGAGCGCGAGGGCGATCTCCACGGCGGCCAGGGTGCCGACGGCCAGGACGCCGACAAGTACCCCGTCCACACCGGCGTCGAGGGCCACGATCACCACCGCACCGGCGGTGAGACCGGCCACCAGCACACCGGCCGCGTCGACGGCGAAGCCGAGCGCGGCGAGTCGCCGTTCCAACCGGGCCAGCCGGCGGGCCCGGCGATCGGCTGCCGTCAGCGCGTCCGAGGTGGCGCCGAAGGCGGCCAGGTCGGCAGCGCCGTGGGTGAGATCGATCGCGTCGGTGGCGAGCGCACCACGCAGCGGCGCCACCTCCGCACCGGCCCGTCGGGTCAACGCGGTCGCCAACGCCGGCAGGGCCACGGCGGCCACCAGCAGCCCGGCGGCGAGAACGAGCGCGGCCGGCAGCGAGACAAGCGCGGTCAGCCCGACGGCCAGTACGCTCACCAGCCCGGCCGCGGCCGCCGGCACGACCACCCGTAGCAACAGGTCCTGTACCGCCTCCACGTCGGAGACCAGTCGACTCAGCGCGTCTCCGCTGCGGGGCGGGTCACCACGGCGGGTCGCCAGGGTGTCGAAGACCCGGGCCCGGACGTCGGTGACCAGGCGCAGCACGGCGTCGTGCCCGGCCAGGCGTTCGGTGTAGCGCAGCACGCCCCGACTCACCGCCAGCGCCCGTACCGCGACGATCGCCACGGTGAGCCGATCCAGTGGTGGCTGACCGGCGGCGGTCATCAGCAGCCAGGTCGCGGTCGCCATCAGGGCGAGCCCGGCGAACTCGGTGGTCGCGGCGAGCAGCCCGGCGCCGATCAGGCGCTTCAGGTACGGCCGGGCCAGCCGCAGCACGACCAGCTCGGGCGGGTGTCCGCCGCTCATCGCGCCACCTCGCATCGCTCGGCGCGGCGACGAGACACCAGCGCGCTGGTGCGCCCGCTCATCGGCGCTCCCCGGCAGGCGCCGGAGTGAGTTCGGTGACCCGCCCGTCCTCGACCCGCAGGATCCGGTCGACCTCGGTGAGCAGCGCGGGCCGGTGGGCCACCAGGAGCGCGGTACGGCCGGCGACCAGCTCACGGGTGGCCGACAGCACCGCCGCCTCGGCGGCGGCGTCGAGGCGCGCGGTCGGCTCGTCGAGCAGGACCACAGGTGCGTCCCGCAGGAACGCCCGGGCCAGGGCGACCCGTTGCCGCTGCCCGCTGGACAGGCCGTGCCCCCGCTCGCCGAGCAGGGTGTCCAGCCCGTCGGGCAGGGCGGCGACCACCTCGTCCAGCGTGGCGGCGCGGACCGCGGCGGCCAGATCGGCGGCTGTGGCGTCGGGGGTGCCGAGCCGGATGTTGTCAGCGAGCGACGTGGCGAACAGGTGGGCCCGTTGGGGCACCCACGCCACCTGTCGCCGCCAGTCGTCGAGGTCGGCGCCGGCCAGGTCGACCCCGCCGACGGTGACCCGGCCGTCGGTCGGGCTCACGAAGCCGAGCAGCAGGTTGAGCAGGGTGCTCTTGCCGGCACCACTCGGCCCGATGATCGCGATGCGCTCGCCGGGCCGGATGGTCAGCGTCACGTCCCGCAGCGCCGTGGTGCGCTCGTACGCGACGGTTACCGACTCGAAGCGGATCTCGGCGCGCCCGTCCGGTCGCGGGCCCCGGTGGCCCGCCGGTGCCGGGGGCGCCGAACCGGAGAGGGTGAGCGCCTCGTCCAGCGCGGTGAGCCCTTCCATGCTCGCGTGGAACCGGCTACCGGCGGCCCGCAGCGGCAGGTACGCCTCCGGGGTCAGCAGCAGCACCAGCAGCGCGGTCTGCAGCGCCAACCCGCCGCCGAGCAGCCGGATGCCGACCGGCACGGCGACCAGCGCCACCGACAGGGTGGCGACGAGTTCCAGCACCAGCGCGGAGAGAAAGGCGATCCGCAGCGTCTTCATGGTGGCGATCCGGTGACCGTCGGCCATCCGTCGTACCGCGTCGGTCTGCGCCCGGGCCCGGCCGAACGCGCGCAGCGTGGGCAGACCGGCCACCATGTCCAGGAAGTGCCCGCCGAGCAGGGACAGCCGTCGCCACTGGCGCTCGGTGGCCGCCTGCGCCTGCCAGCCGAGCAGCGCGCCGAAGATCGGGATGAGCGGCAGCGTCAGCGCGATGATCACCGCCGAACTCCAGTCGGCGAAGAGGACCCGGCCCAGCACCGCGACCGGCACGGTGATGCTCAGCACGAGTTGCGGCAGGTAGCCGGTGAAGTAGGCGTCGAGCGCGTCCAGTCCCCGACCGGCGAGCGTGGCCAGCTGCCCGGCCCGCTGCCCGGCGACCCAGCCCGGCCCGTGTCGGGCGACCGCACCCAACAGGTCGGCCCGCAGTGCCGCCTTGACCGTCGCGGCCACCCGCGCGGACACCGCGCCCTGTGCCCAGACCACGAGCGAGCGGGCCGCGACGGCGGCCAGCAGACCGACGAGCGCGGCCCGGTCCAGTCGCCCGGTGAAGGCCGTGGCCAGCAGCACGGCCAGGGCGGTGGCCTGCGCCACGACCAGCCCGGCGGCGAGCACGCCGAGCAGCGCGAGCACGGCGAGGTCACGTCGGGCAGCGGGAACCCGACGCAGCAGCCGCGGGTCGAAGGGGCGGCGGCTCACCAGTACACCGGTGCCCTGCCGTCGGCCCGTCCCCGGAAAATCCACACGCACATCGCCTGGAAGCCTAGTAGGGCCGGCAGCAGCGGTACCGTCAGCCAGCCCAGCAGACGCAGGGTCGGCCCGCTGGCTGCCGCGTCGGTCACCGTCAGTGACGCGTTTTGCTCCACGGTCGACACCAGCACGTACGGCCAGAGGGTCGCGCCGATCAGCAGCACCGGGAGTGCGAGCGCCGTCGCGGTGGCCGCGAAGGCCACGCCGGGCCGTCGCCGCCCGAGCGCCACCCGCGCCGCCAGCAGGGCCGTCACCAGCAACGCCGCCAGCAGTACGCCGACCGCGGGGCGCTGCGCGGCGGCGCGTACCCGGTCGGAGAGCAGGCCGGCGACGGTGGCCGCGCCCACCGCGACGATCGCGGCGAGGAGCAGCCGGCGGGCCAACGGCCGGAGCAGGTCGCCCTCGACTGTGGGTAACCGGAGCGTGAGGAAGGTCGCACCGTGCGCCACGATCAGCGCCAGCACGGCCAGCCCGGTGGCGGCGGCGAACGGAGTGAACAGGTGCGTCACCCCGGCGACGTGTCCGTCGGCGCGCAGCGGTACGCCCTGGAGCAGTCCGGCGAGCACCACACCCCAGCCGAGCGCGGCGAGCAGGCTGCCGACCACGATCACCCGGTCCCAGGCGGCGCGGGCCCGTGTGCTGTCCGGCCGGCTGCGGAGTTGTACCCCGGCGGTCACCAGGATCACTCCGACGAGCGCGGCGGCCACCGCCGGGTAGCTGCCGGCGAGCAGTTCCCCCTCCAGCACGGGAAACGCGCCGAACAGGATGCCGGCGGCGGCCACCAGCCACACCTCGTTGCCGAGGAAGAACGGACCTACCGCGTTGAGGGCGGCGCGTCGGCGTGGCGCGTCGACGCCACGGGCGAGCAGCAGGCCGACGCCGTAGTCGTAGCCGCCGAGCACCAGGTAGCCGGCGAAGAAGAGGCCGAGCAGGGCGTACCAGGCGAGTTCCATCTCCGGCTCCTCAGGCGAAAGCGGGTTCGGGGCGTGGGTCGTCGGCCGGCGGTTGGGCCGGCGGGCGGCCGAGAGCGGGGTCTGCGGCACCCCGGGCGGCGTACCGGGCGAGCAGCATCCAGTTGGTGACGGCGAGCGTGCCGAGCAGCAAAGTGAAGCCGACAAGCGAGGCCGCCATCAGCCAGGGGCTGATCGGCGAGACCGCCTGCTCCACCGGCAGCAGCCCGTACGCCACCCAGGGATGGCGGCCCACCTCGCGGGCGATCCAGCCGAGGATCAGCGCGACGAACGGCAGGGGCAGGGCGAGCATCAGCAGCCACAGTGGGAATCGGAGGCGGATGATCCAGTCCCGCCACAGCAGCGGGACGAGCAGCCAGAGCAGGCCGAGGGCGAAGCCGATAAGGATCATGAAGCCGAGGCCGACGCTCGACAGCGCGGGAGGCAGGTAGTCGCCGGGGCCGAACCGGCTGGTCCAGTCGGCGATCAGCGCCTCGGCCTGCGGGCTGTCGCCGCCGAACTTGGTGGGTTGCACGCCGGCCACCGGCCCGAACTGGGCGAAGCCGAACCCCTGCACGAGGGTGATCGCCAGCGCGGCGGTGACCAGACCGATCCGCAGCGAGCTGCGGAACAGCGCATGGTCGGGGGTACGGCGGTTGAGGTGCCAGGCGCTTATCGCCGCCATCAGCAGGCCGCCGGTGAGCAGGGCGGCGGACACCACGTGCCCGAGGGCCATCCACAGGGCCGGGTTGGTCAGCAGCGCCGCGAAGTCGGTCAGGTGGGCGACGCCGTCGCGTACCTCGTAGCCGACCGGGTTCTGCAACCAGGAGTTGGCCACCATGATCCAGAACGCCGAGGCGTACGCGGTGATCGCGACCCCGTAGAGCAACGCGAGGTGCGCGCCACGGCGCAGCCGGTGCCAACCGAAGATCCACATGCCGAGGAATGTCGACTCCAGGAAGAAGGCGACAAGGGTCTCGATCGCCAGTGGAGCGCCGAAGACGTTGCCGACGTAGCGCGACAGCCCGCTCCAGTTCAACCCGAACTGGAACTCCATCACGATGCCCGTCGCGATGCCGAGCACGTAATTGATCACGTACAGCTGGCCCCAGAAGCGGGTCAGCCGCTCCCACCTGTGGTTCCCGGTGACCACCCAGGCGGTCTGCATCCCGACGAGCAGGGTGACCAGGCCGAGCGTGACGGCCACGAAGAGGAAGTGGACCGAGGCGGTGGTGGCGAACTGCAGGCGGGCGAGGAGCAGGGTGTCCATGGCGGCTCTCCCGGGACAGGATTCGATGCGAATAGGGAGCCTACACGTAGCGACGCTACCTATAGGTCCACGCTGCGGTCCGGGCCGACACGATCAGGGTTAGTTCAGGGTTGTCAGCTGAGGAAGAGCGATACCGGCAGGGCGGCCACCGTCACGGTCACGGTCAGGGCGGTGGCGCCGAGCAGCCGAGCCGGACGCTCGGTGACAAGCAACCGCTGCACCCGTACGTCCAGATCCCGGTCGCCCAGGCCGAGCGCACCGGCCGGCGTGATCCGGTTTCCGGCGGCGGCGAACCGGCGCAACGCACCGGCCAGCGGGGCCTCGGCGTGCAGTTCGCGGGCCTTGTCGTCGGCGCGCATCTCGACAAGCAGGGACACCCGCTCGTGGGCCTCGCGGACCCAGCGGAACCAGGGCAACGCTCGGCAGAGCGCGGTGAACGGCAGCAGCACCAGATCGTGTCGCTCCTGCGCGTGCGCCCGCTCGTGGGTCAGCACCGCCTCCAGTTCGGCCCGGTCGAGCAGGCTGAGCGTGCCGGCGCTGACCACCACCCGGGGCTTCACCCCCGGAAGGCAGTACGCGGCCGCACCCGGGTGGTCGAGGACAAGTGCCCCGGGCACCGTCGGATCCCGCCGGGCGACCAGGGTGAGCAGGTCCCGGTGCCGACGCTGGGCGCGTACCGTGCCGTGGATGCTGCGTACCGTCGTGGTCAGCAGCACCGCACCGATGCCGAGACCGACGCCGACCAGCCCCAGGTGCAGCGCACCGAGATCGGCGGGCAGGGTGCCGTGCCAGAGATCGTCGACCAGGGCCAGCAGGGCGCTGCCGGTGCCCCGCTGGTACGGGGCGAGGCCCAGCGCGATCGGTAGGCCCATCGCGGAGAGACCGACCCCGAGGCCGATCGCCTGCCAGCAGAGGATCGCCACCCGAGGGCTGCGCCACGTCCAGGTGGAACGGGCCAGCACCTGAGCGATCAGCCAGCACGCCACCATCGAGGCGGCGAAGTGCAGGGTGTGCGCCACGGCGTCGCCCCTACCGCTCTGCGGCCTCGTCGGCCAGGCCGGGGCGCGACGCCCGGTCGGCCTGCGGCGACTCGACCCGGTCGGTCAGCCCGCGACCCGGGCCGTCGGCCGATCCAGGTGCGTCGGCTGCCATCCCGGCCTCCGCCGCGAGCGCGGCACGCAGCACATCGGCCTCGGTGCCGGTGACCGAGTGGGCGAACCGGACAAGCGCCGCGTCGCGGCTGCCACCCAGGTCGAGCGCATCGAGCATGAGCTGGGCGATGTACGCCTCGCGGCTGGCCGAAGCGCGGTAACGCCAGGCCCGACCCTCCCGCTCGCGCTGCACCATGCCCTTGCCGGCCAGTCGGTCCAGCACGGTCATCACGGTGGTGTAGGCCAACTCCCGCCCGTCCAGGGCGTCGGCCACCTCGCGCACGGTGACACCATCCGACGTGGCGGGCACCAAGTCCCACAGCACGTCCATCACCGCACGCTCAAGATCCCCCAGCCGAGTCACCCCCGAATCCTACCCCCTGTAGTAGACCCACCCCACACGGGCGGGGCTCCCCGGAAACCCCAAGAGCAAGGGAAGTCAGACCCCTTTGGGATGCCAGACCGTCTTCGTCTCCAGCAGGGCCGTCATCCGACCGAGCCCCGGATCCGCCGACCAGTCGTGAGTTTCCGGCACCGGGCGGAGCACCCGCTTGAGGTTCTCCGCCGCCTTGACCTCCAGGTCGGCGGCCAGTTCCGGGTCGGTCACGCCGGTCAGGTCGATGGCGTTGACGTCCATGTGCGCGGCCAGCGTGGGTACGGTCTCCGACAGGCGACCGGTGAGGATGTTGACCACGCCACCCGGCAGGTCCGAGGTGGCCAGCACCTCGGCCAGGGTCACCGCGGCCAGCGGTGCCGCCGGCGAGGCGGCCACCACCACCGTGTTGCCGGTGACGATCGCCGGGGCGATCACGCTGACCAGACCGAGCAGCGCCGGTGCCTCGGGAGCCACCACCGCCACCACCCCGGTCGGCTCGGGCGCCGACAGGTTGAAGTACGGCCCGGCGACCGGGTTCGCGCCCCCGTACACCTGTGGGAGCTTGTCCGACCAGCCGGCGTACCAGACCCAGCGGTCGGTCGCCGCGTCCACCTCGTCGGCCGGCACGCCGAGCGCGACGAACTGCTCACGGCGGCCTTCCAGCATCTCGGCGACCCGGTACAGGATCTGACCCCGGTTGTACGCGGTCGCTCCGGCCCAGCCCTTCACTGCCGCGCGGGCGGCCAGCACGGCGTCCCGCGCGTCCTTGCGCGAGGCCAGTGACACGTTGGAGTCCTGCACGAGATACGACCGTCCCGACTCGCTACGCGGGAACTTCCCGCCGATGAAGAGCTTGTACGTCTTGCGTACCGCGACCCGCTCAGACATTGAGGTACGCCTCCAGCCCGTGCCGGCCGCCCTCGCGACCGTAGCCCGACTCCTTGTAGCCGCCGAACGGCGAGGTCGGGTCGAACTTGTTGAACGTGTTGGCCCACACCACTCCGGCGCGCAGCCGGTCGGCCATCCACAGGATCCGGGAGCCCTTCTCGGTCCAGATTCCGGCCGACAACCCGTACGGCGTGTTGTTGGCCTTCTCGACGGCCTCGGCCGGGGTGCGGAAGGTCAGCACGGACAGCACCGGGCCGAAGATCTCCTCGCGGGCGATCCGGTGGGCCTGGGTGACGCCGGTGAAGATGGTCGGCGCGAACCAGAAGCCCCGTTCGGGCAGTTCACAGGGGGGCGACCACTGCTGCGCACCCTCGGCGGCGCCGGCCTCGGTCAGTTCCCGGATGCGGGACAGCTGCGCGGCGGAGTTGATCGCTCCGATGTCGGTGTTCTTGTCCAGCGGGTCACCGAGACGCAGCTGGGCCATCCGCCGCTTGAGCGACTCCAGTACCTGCTCGGCGACGGACTCCTGGATCAGCAGCCGGGAACCGGCGCAGCAGACGTGCCCCTGGTTGAAGAAGATGCCGTTGACGATGCCCTCGACGGCCTGGTCGACCGGGGCGTCGTCGAAGACGATGTTGGCGGCCTTGCCGCCGAGTTCCAGGGTGAGCTTCTTGCGGCTGCCGGCGACCGCGCGGGCGATGGCCCGGCCGACGTCGGTGGAGCCGGTGAAGGCCACCTTGTCCACGCCGTCATGCTCGACAAGCGCCCGGCCGGTCTCGCCGGCACCGGTGACGATGTTCACCACGCCGGCCGGCAGGTCGGCCTGTTGGCAGATCTCGGCGAAGAGCAGCGCGGTGAGCGGGGTGGTCTCGGCCGGCTTCAACACCACGGTGTTGCCGGCGGCGAGGGCCGGGGCGATCTTCCAGGCCAGCATCAGCAGCGGGAAGTTCCACGGGATGACCTGCGCGGCCACGCCGAGCGGCTGCGGGTTGGACCCGAAGCCGGCGTGCGGCAGCTTGTCGGCCCAGCCGGCGTAGTAGAAGAAGTGCGCGGCGACCAGCGGCAGGTCGACGTCCCGGGATTCCCTGATCGGCTTGCCGTTGTCCAGCGACTCCAGCACGGCGAGTTCGCGCGAGCGCTCCTGGATGATCCGGGCGATACGGAACAGGTACTTGGCCCGGTCCCGGCCCGACATCGGCCCCCAGACCTTCTCGTACGCCCTGCGGGCTGCCCGGACGGCGCGGTCCACGTCCTGCGCGCCGCCCTCGGCGACCTCGGCCAGCACCTCCTCGGAGGCCGGGTTGATCGACTTGAAGCTGGACCCGTCGGCCGGGTCCACGAACTTCCCGTCGATGAAAAGCCCGTACGAGGGCTTGAGGTCTACCACCGAGCGTGACTCGGGGGCGGGTGCGTATTCGAACATCGCGGTCAGTCCAGGGTGAAGTAGTCGGGGCCGGCGTACACGCCGGTCGTCAGCTTGGTGCGCTGCATCAGCAGGTCGTTGAGGAGGCTGGAGGCGCCGAAGCGGAACCAGTCCGGGTGCAGCCAGTCCGGGCCGACGGTCTCGTTGACCATGACCAGGTACTTGATCGCGTCCTTGGTGGTCTTGATGCCGCCGGCCGGTTTCACGCCTACCTGCCGTCCGGTGGCGGCCCGGAAGTCACGTACCGCCTCCAGCATCACCAGGGTCACCGGCAGCGTGGCGGCGACCGGGACCTTGCCGGTGGAGGTCTTGATGAAGTCACCGCCGGCCAGCATCGCCAGCCACGAGGCGCGGCGCACGTTGTCGTAGGTGGCCAGCTCGCCGGTCTCCAGGATCACCTTCAGATGGGCGTCACCGCAGGCTTCCTTGGTAGCGACGATCTCGTCGTACACCTCGGAGTAACGGCCGGCCAGGAACGCGCCCCGGTTGATCACCATGTCGATCTCGTCGGCGCCCGCCTCGACGGCGGCGCGGGTGTCGGCGAGCTTGATCTCCAGCGGTGCCTGGCCCGACGGGAACGACGTCGCCACGCTGGCCAGATGAACTGCGCTGCCGCGCAGCACCTCGGCCACGTACGGGACCATCGCCGGGTAGACGCAGACCGCGCCGACGTGCGGGCAGGACGGATCGGCCGGATCGGGTCGCAGCGCCTTGGCGGCGAGCGCCCGCACCTTGCCGGGCGTGTCCGCGCCCTCAAGGGTCGTCAGGTCGACCATCCGGATGGCGAGGTCGATCGCCTGGGCCTTGGCGGTGGTCTTGATGGATCGGGTGCCGAGTTGGGCTGCCCGCTGCTCCGCGCCGACCTGGTCCACGCCCGGTAGGCCGTGCAGGAAGGTCCGCAGAGCGGTCTCGGATCGTCCCAGCTCGGAGAGGTCCGAGCGGGCCGACGTCGCTGTCGCCGTCATGCCCCGAAGTCTACGCAGGTTCCTGTCGCATGATCTTGGTCACCGTGGTCGTCGGAGCGCTCCCGGGTGAGCGACGTCGCTGGTCGTGCCCGGGGGCCGCGCGCCGGTGTCCGGGGCGGGTAGGTTGAGCGATCGTGGACGTACTCGTCATTGACCACCCGCTCGCCCAGTCCCGGCTGACCGCCATGCGGGACGAACGCACCGACTCCGCCATGTTCCGGGCGGCGCTGCACGAACTCACCACCATGCTGGTGTACGAGGCGGCGCGCTCCTTCCCGGTGGAGACGTACCCGGTGCAGACGCCGGTGACCGGCACCGAGGGCACCCGGCTGGCCAACCCGCCGCTGCTGGTGCCGGTGCTGCGGGCGGGCCTCGGCATGGCCGACGCCGCGCTCGGGCTGCTGCCCGAGTCCTCGATGGGCTTCGTCGGGCTGGCCCGGGACGAGGAGACGTTCGAGCCGCGCGCCTACATGGAGTCGCTGCCCCGGGATCTCGCCGGCCTGCCGGTGCTGGTCCTCGACCCGATGTTGGCCACCGGCGGCTCACTGGAGCACTGCTGCCGGCTGCTGGCCGAGCGCGGCTGCACCGACATCACGGTGCTCTGCGTGCTCGCCGCGCCGGCCGGCATCCAGCGGTTGGAGCGTTCCGGACTGCCGCTGCGCCTGGTCACCGCCGCCATCGACGACGGCCTCAACGACAGCATGTTCATCGTGCCGGGCCTCGGCGACGCCGGTGACCGGCAGTTCGGCGGCATGCCCCGCTTCTGAGCGGCGACCCCGCCGCCGACGCGGCCGACAACGTCGGCTGTGGGCCGACAACGCCGGCTGTGGGCCGACAACGCCGGCTGTGGGCCGACAACGCCGGCAGTGGACGACGGCCGTTCATCCGGCGGCGGTTTGTGCTGCGGGCGGTGGCGTCCAGCGGCTAGCGTCTCGGGCCATGACTGGTGTTCCGCTCGCCGAGGAACTGCTCCTGCTCGCCTACGACGACGAAACCGGCAAGGCGACCCTGCCGAGGATCAGCCTCGACCTGGGCATGGCCGCCGCAGTGCTCATCGAACTGGCCCTGGCCGGCCGGATCGCGTACGCCGACGGCGCCCTGACGGCTGTGGACCCGACGCCGACCGGTGAACCGGTCACCGACGCGGTACTGGCCAAGATCGTCGCGGACACGCCGCACAGCCCGTCGTCCTGGGTACAGCGGCTACGGCACGGCCTGCGCGACCGGATCCTCGGCGACCTCTGCGAGCAGGGCGTCGTCCGGGACGTCGACGAGACGGAGCTGGGCTTCATCCACGTGCACAGGTACCCGGTGGTGGACCCGTCGGTGGAGGAGGAGACCCGGCAGCGGCTCGCCGTGGTGCTCACCGGTGCCGCTCCGGACGAGCGGACCGCCGCCCTCGCGACCCTGGTCGCCGTGCTCCGGATGGAGTCCGCCCTCGGGGTCACCGGCGAGGACGCCGACGCCGCCCGCCAACGGCTGGAGGAGATCGCCAGCGGCGCCGGCTTCTCCGGCGAGGTCAGCCTGGAGGACTCGGTGATCCGCCCCTCGGTCGCCCTCGTGGTGGCCGCCCTGGGCCGCGCCGTAGAGCACGCCCTCGGCCCCCGCCGCTGATCAACCAGGGGAGTTGCTAGATGCCGAGGGCGTTCGCGATCTCGGTGCGTAGGGCCGCAACGGCGCTCGCGGCGCGGGTGCGGGCTGCGGTGGTGTCGCCGTCGGTGACGGGTTCCACGACTTCCAGGTACGCCTTGAGCTTCGGTTCGGTGCCGGAAGGGCGGATCACCACCCGGGCCGTTGCGGTACGCAGGATCACCACGTCGGCGTCGGGGAGCAGATCCTGTGTCTCGGTGACCGGCTGGCCGAGCAGGGTGGTGGGGGTGGCCGCGCGGATCCGGGCCATCGCGTCGGCGATCAGGCGCAGGTCGTCCACGCGTGCCGAGAGCTGGTCGGTGTGGTGCACGCCGAATTCGGCAGCCAGCTCGTCCAGCCGGTCGGTGAGCGTGCGCCCCTCCGCCTTGAGGCCGGCGGCCAGTTCGGCCACGGTCAGCGCGGCGGTGATGCCGTCCTTGTCGCGTACGTGGTCCGGGGCGACGCAGTAGCCGAGCGCCTCCTCGTAACCGAACACCAGCGGCTCACCGCCGTCACCGGCCCGGACGATCCACTTGAACCCGGTGAGCGTCTCCCCGTACGGCAACCCACGCGCGGCGCACATCGCCCGCAGCAGTGACGACGAGACGATCGTGGTGGCGTACAGGCCGGTGACCCCGCGTCGCATCAGGTGGTCGGCGAGCAGCACGCCCACCTCGTCCCCGCGCAGCATCCGCCAACCCGACCCGTCGGCGCCGCCGGCCGCGTCGCGGACCGCCACGGCGCAGCGGTCGGCGTCGGGGTCGTTGGCGATGGCCAGGTCGGCGTCCGTACGTTCGGCGAGCGCGACCAGGCGGTCCACCGCGCCCGGCTCCTCGGGGTTGGGGAAGCTGACCGTCGGGAAGTCCGGGTCCGGCTCGGCCTGGTCCGGCACCACCCCGGGCACCGGGAAACCGGCGGCGGCGAACGCGGCGGTGAGCACCGCCGCTCCGACACCGTGCAGCGGGGTGTACGCCACGGTCAGCTCCCGGGGGCCACCCGGCGTGACGACCTCGACCGCCCGTGCCACGTACGCGGCGACCAGGTCGTCACCGAGCACCTGGCCGGCGGGGCCGAGCGGTACCTGGGCCAGCGGCCCCACCGCGCGGATCGCGGCCTCGATGCCGGCGTCGGCCGGCGGCACGATCTGCGCTCCGGCGCCCAGATCGCCGCCCAGCTCAGCGCCGAGATACACCTTGTAGCCGTTGTCCTGTGGGGGTTGTGGCTGGCGGTCACCATCACCCCGGCGACCGCCGACAGGTGCCGCACCGCATACGCGAGCACCGGGGTGGGCAGTGGGCGGGGCAGCAGCAGCGCCGGGCGTCCCGCCCCGGTGGCCACCTGCGCGGTGCGCGCGGCGAACTCGCGGGAACCGCGCCGGGCGTCGTACCCGATCACCAGCGGACCGGTGCCGCCCTGAGCGGCGAGCCAGGCGACCAGCCCGGCGGCGGCCTGGGTGACCACCGCGAGGTTCATCCCGTTGGGACCGGCGCGCAGTGGCCCACGCAGCCCGGCCGTGCCGAAGGTCAACGGCCCGGCGAACCGGTCCGCCAGCTCCGGCGCGCTCGCCGGCAGCCGGTCGAGCACCGCCCGCAGTTCCGCCCGGCCGGCCGGGTCAGGATCGTCGGCGAGCCAACGTTCGGCCCGCTCGCGGATGGTGTCGAGGTCAGTGTGCTCCGCCGCCATGGCCTCTTGATAGCACGGCGGCGGATCTCCCCGGGCGTGCGCCCCGGCTCAGCCGGCCGCGGTGAGCTGGAAAGACTTGAGCATCTCCGCGTAGATCGGCTTGCTCTCCTCGAAGCGGGCGTCGTTCGAGGTGAGGTAGAACGAGTAGAGCCGCCCGTCGTGCGCGACTCCGTGCCAGATGCCGTGCCGCATGGCATCGCCGTCGCCGCAGGTGTACTCGAACTCTGCCGAGGGCTTGCCGGCGAGTTCCTTCTCGGCCATGGCGATCTGGGTGTACGGCTTGGCGCAGGAGGTCGACCGGGTCTTCAGGCCGTTCTCGGCGACCTCTGCCCAGCGGACCGAGGTGCCGCTCCACTTCTCGTTGAGGATGCGCACCCGGCGGCCGCTGTCCTCCGGGTCGGTGTAGTCGATGTAGACGCCGCCGGCGGCCCGTTTCCAGCCCTTGGGCACCAGCATCTGCACCCCACGCGCCGAGTGCTCCTGCATTTCGAGGCCGGGGCCCTCGTCCGCCGAGCTGGACGGCTCGGCGACCGGGGTGGTGGGCGTCTCGTCGCCACCGCTGGAGAAGGCCACTATGCCGATCAGCAGGAGCACCGCGAGGCCGCCGGCCGCCGCCAGCTGCATCTTGCGCGGCCAGCCCTTCACCGTGGAGACCACCCGGGTGCCGGCGGCCTTCGCCCGGTCGACCGGGCTGCCGCCGCCGTCGGGAGCGGGGGTCGGGGTGCCGTACGGCTGGTTCGGCGCGGCCGGCCACTGGGCGCCGCCGTAGCCACCGATCTGCTGCGTCGCCTCGGGTCGGCTGCCGTAGCCGCCGAGCTGCTGGGTGGCATCGGGCCCGGCGCCGTAGCCGCCGACCCGCTGGGTCGCGTCGGACGGCGCGCCATAGCCGAACACCTCCGGCCCGACACGCTGGGTGGCGTCCGCGCCGATGCGCTGGGTCGTCTCGGCGCCACCGTAGGTGCGGCCGGCGGGCGGGGACATCGCCGCGCCCCGTTGCCCCGGTCGGGCCAGTGCGTCGGCGCTGGTGTCCTCCATCGCGGCGGCGCTGGCCGCCGCAACCTGGCCGGGGCGCTCGCCCCGGCGCAGCGCGGCCAGCCGGTCGGTGAGCGACTCACCGGGGCCGAGCATCGCCCGGCCGCCGATCTGCCCGGACGGGACCGGCTTCGCCGGGGCGGCCGGCGCGCTGATCGGGATGGGCTGCGGCACCGGCATCACGGAGTACTGGTCGGTCATCGAGTTGACCCCGGCGGCACTGCTGCTCAGCGGGCCGGCCAGCAGCTCGCGCAGCATGGCGCGGGCGGTGTGCACGTCCAGCCGGCGGGCCGGGTCCTTCTCCAGCAGGCCCATCAGCACCCGGGTCAACGGGCCACTGCGCTGCGGCGGGGCGGGCGGATCCTCGACCACTGCGTGCATGGTCTCGATCGGGTCACCCCGGTCGAAGGGCGGCCGGCCCTCCACCGCGGTGTACAGCGTCACGCCGAGCGAGAACAGGTCGCTCGGCGGGCCGAACTCCTGCCCCATGGCCCGCTCGGGGGAGATGAAGTGTGGTGAGCCCAGCACCATGCCCGGGGTGGTGAGCTGCACGTCGGTGGGCATCCGGGCCACGCCGAAGTCGGTGAGCACGCAGCGGCCGTCCGAGCAGATAAGCACATTGGCCGGCTTGACGTCGCGGTGCAGCACGCCTATCGCGTGCGCCACCTCGAGCGCGCCGAGCAGCGCAATGCCGATCTTCGCGACCACCCGCTGGGCGATCGGCCCGTCCTCGATCACCATGTCGGCGAGGCTGCGGGCGTCCAGCAGCTCCATCACGATCCACGGCCGGCCGGCCTCGGTGACCACGTCGTACACCTGGACCACCGCCGGGTGGGCGATGGCGGCGGCGGCGCGGGCCTCGCGCAGAGTGCGTTCGTACATCGCGTCGCGGTCGCTCGGTGCCAGGCCGGGCGGGAGGATGACCTCCTTGACCGCCACGTCGCGGCGCAGAAGTGTGTCTGTGGCCCGCCAGACCGTACCCATGCCACCATTGCCCACCGCCGAGCGCAGCGAGTACCGGTCACCGATGACGGTGCCGGATGTCGCGCGTCCGTTGGTGGGAGTGCTGACTGGTCCGCCGCTCCACGTCGGGATCTGAGTCACAGAAAAGCCACCGGGGGAAGTCGAGAGGGCTGGGACACAACCCCCCTATCTTGCTGGTTCATACGCCCGATGCGAAAGCCGGCGCGGCGGACGTTTCCAGTACTCGACGGTACGTGTGCAGGTACTCACCTCTTGTCGCGGCAGGCGACGCGGTGTGCGGTATCCCTCACCCGGCACCTTTACCGCGCGTCCTACCATCCGTGGATGAGCGAACGGCGGTCAAGCGAGTCCGGTTTCCCGATCAAGGGCGTCTACACGCCTGCTGATCTTCCCGGCGACCTGGACTCCCGACTCGGCGCACCGGGCGAGTTCCCGTACACCCGTGGGGTCTATCCCACCATGTACACCTCCCGGCCGTGGACCATGCGTCAGTATGCCGGCTTCGGTACCGCCACCGAGTCCAACGCGCGCTACCACCAGTTGTTGCGGGCCGGCACGATGGGTCTGTCGGTCGCCTTCGACCTGCCCACGCAGATGGGCTACGACTCCGACGACCCGATCGCGCACGGCGAGGTGGGCAAGGTGGGCGTGGCCATCGACTCCATCGAGGACATGCGGCTGCTCTTCGACGGCATACCGCTGGACAAGGTCTCCACCTCGATGACGATCAACGCACCCGGTTCGGTGCTGCTGCTGCTCTACCAGCTCGTCGCCGAGGAGAACGGGGTGCCGGGCTCGGCGCTGAACGGCACCATCCAGAACGACATCCTCAAGGAGTACATCGCCCGGGGCACGTACATCTTCCCGCCCAAGCCCTCGCTGCGGCTGGTCGCCGACACCTTCGGCTACTGCCGTACCGAGGTGCCGAAGTGGAACACCATCTCCATCTCCGGCTACCACATGGCCGAGGCCGGTGCCTCGCCCGTGCAGGAGATCGCGTTCACGCTGGCCAACGGCGTGGAGTACGTCCGGGCGGCGATCGCCGCCGGGCTGGCCGTGGACGACTTCGCCCCTCGGCTGTCGTTCTTCTTCGTGGCCCGCACCACGCTGCTGGAAGAGGTGGCGAAGTTCCGGGCGGCCCGACGCATCTGGGCCCGGCTCATGCGCGACGAGTTCGGCGCCAGGAACCCGAAGTCGATGATGCTGCGCTTCCACACCCAGACGGCGGGCGTGCAACTGACCGCCCAGCAGCCCGAGGTGAACCTGGTGCGGGTGGCGGTGCAGGGGCTCGGCGCGGTGCTCGGCGGCACCCAGTCGCTGCACACCAACAGCTTCGACGAGGCGATCGCGCTGCCCACCGAGAAGGCGGCCCGGCTGGCGCTGCGGACCCAGCAGGTGCTCGCGTACGAGACGGACCTCACCGCCACCGTCGACCCGTTCGCCGGCTCGTACGTGGTGGAGGCGATGACCGAGGAGATCGAGACGGCGGCGGACGCGCTGATGGCCCGGGTCTTCGAGCACGGTTCGGCGGTGGACGCGATCGAGGTCGGCTTCCAGAAGCGGGAGATCGAGCAGTCCGCGTACCGGATCGCGCAGGAGATCGACTCGGGCGAGCGGGTGGTGGTCGGGCTCAACCGGTTCGCCATCGACGCCGAGGAGCCGTACGAGCCGCTGCGGGTCGATCCGTCGATCGAGGCGGCACAGGCGGAGCGGCTGGCGAAGCTGCGGGCCGAGCGGGACTCCGCGGCTGTGCAGCGGGCCCTTGTCGAGTTGCGGGAGACCGCCTCGGGCACCGGAAACGTGCTCCACCCGATGAAGGCGGCGCTGCGCGAGCGGGCCACCGTCGGCGAGGTGTGCGGGGCGCTCCGCGAGG
Source organism: Verrucosispora sp. CNZ293 (assembly GCF_002754655.1). Classification (NCBI taxonomy): domain Bacteria; kingdom Bacillati; phylum Actinomycetota; class Actinomycetes; order Micromonosporales; family Micromonosporaceae; genus Micromonospora; species Verrucosispora sp. CNZ293. Next base: position 3,992,842 of record NZ_PEFR01000001.1, on the reverse strand, counting down.
TCTGGGGTCGGTACCAGCCCACTGACCGGTTCTGAGGACGGATCCTCAGTCGGCGGCCGGCCGACCGCGCAACCGGGGGTCCGGCCCTGTCGCGCGCGCGGTCCGGAGTGTCGACAGTTGCGCAGCGTGTCGAACGGCCCGTCCCCGGGTACTCCGCTTCCGGTGATCACGTGAACGCACACGGTGTGCGGTCGGACGGCTTCCGTGCGTGTGAATGTCCACTGGTGCACGTTGCCGGGAGTGGTCGGGTAATTGTCGTACCGTCAGTTCATTGGCGCGACTAATGCGACAATTCGGAACGACGACGATGGTTCCGAGAAGATTCTCGGCACCCGGGACGCGATTACGCGTTGTAGGAGGTGAGAGGTGGATGACGGCGTACGACCGCGATCTACCTGCTGTGCCGCTCACCTACGGACGCTCTCAGCAGGGCATACGTGACGCTGTGCTGTCCGATCATCACCGGAACGAGGTTGCGCAGAGTCACCGTCGGGGGTCTACGCTGTCTGCTGATCCCGATGATCCATCCATTTCTAGTGATCGAAGAGAATTCGACGTGACGAGTGCGTTGACGATGCCTACCGGTCACCAACTGGCGCCGTCCTGGCCGGAGGTGCCGACCGGTTCCCAGCCCCTGCCCTTCGAGTTGGATCACCTGCTCGCCCTCCGGGTACCGGGCCTGATCGCCACGCGCCGTCACATCCACTCGCACCCGGAGCTGTCCGGCGCGGAGTTCGAGACCGCCGCCCTGGTCGCCCGGGAACTCTCGTTGGCCGGGTTGCAGCCGCGGATGCTGCCCAAGGGCAACGGGGTGATCTGCGACATCAACGGCCGTCCGGACGGTCCCGTGATCGCGCTGCGGGCCGACATCGACGCGCTGCCGCTCACCGACGTCAAGGATGTGCCCTACCGCTCCACTGTCGACGGGGTCTGCCACGCCTGCGGGCACGACGTGCACACGACGATCATGCTGGGCGTCGGCATGCTGCTCGCGCAGCTGGCCGACCTGGGCGAGCTGCCCGGCCGGGTCCGGTTGATCTTCCAGCCCGCCGAGGAGATCCTGCCCTGCGGCTCGCTTGAGGTGATCGAGGCCGGCGGCCTCGACGACGTGGTGCAGATCTTCGCGCTGCACTGCGACCCGAACCTGCCCGTCGGCCAGGTTGGGCTGCGGGTCGGCCCGATCACCGCTGCCGCCGACAACGTCACGGTCCGTCTGACCGGCCCGGGCGGCCACACCGCCCGCCCGCACCTGACCGTGGACCTGGTCGACGCGCTCGGCCGGCTGATCACCGAAGTCCCGGCCCTGGTCAGCCGCCGGGTGCCGGCCAACAGCGGGCTGCTGCTGGTCTTCGGTCACGCCTCCGCCGGCACCCGCTACAACGTCATCCCGTCCGAGGCGTCCGCCTCCGGCACGCTGCGGGTGATGGACCGTGACGCCTGGGAGTCGGCCCCGAAGATCGTTTCGCAGGTGGTCCGGGACGTCATCGCACCTACCGGCGCCACTGTCGACCTGGAATACCTACGTGGTCGCCCGCCGGTCTGCAACGACGCGCGGGCCATCGGGGTGCTGAACGCGGCCACCGCCGCCGCGCTCGGCCCGGAGGGCGTCGCGGAGACCCCGCAGAGCATGGGCGGCGAGGACTTCTCCTGGTATCTGGAGTACGTCCCCGGTGCCCTGGCTCGGCTCGGGGTCGGCCGCTCCGGGCCGAACGTCGATCTGCACCGGGCGTCGTTCGACGTGGACGAACGAGCCATCCCGGCGGGCGTCCGACTCATGGTGCAGACCGCGCTCCAGGCACTGGCGGCGGCACGCTGACCCCCGGCGGTGGCGGCGCGCCGACCGGAGCGACAAGCGCCGGTGCCGCCGGTCGGTTCCGGCGGCGACGGCGGGCCAGCCACCACAGCGCACCCAGCGGTACGCCGAAGACCAGCAGCCACGGCAGGACCGCACCCAGCACGGTGAGCAGGACGGTCATCGAGGCCAGGAAGACCTGCCAACCGCCCTTGAGCCCCACCAGGAAGCCGATCTGGTCCTCCTCATCGGCGACAGTGACACCCGGCCCCACCAGGGTGACCGTGATGGTGGACAGTGCCGTGAGGTCGGCCAGCCGCCGCTTCTTCGCCTCCAGCGAAGCCAGGTCGGCCTCCCGCCGGGCCAGTTCGTTCTCGATGTTGACCAGATCAGTTATCGAGTCGGCCTGGGCGAGCAGCCGCCGGGCGCTCTCCACCCGGGCCCGCTGGCTGGCGATCCGGGCGTCGAGGTCGATGGTCTCCTCGGTGACGTCCTGCGTGCCGATCTCTCGACGCTCCTGCCGGCCGAGGCCGGCTAGCTCCTCCACCACCGCGTAGAACCGCGGCGCCGGCACCCGCAGTTCGAGATCGGCCACCGCGTCGGCGTCGGAGCTGCGGCGTTGGTCCCCGCCGACGAAGCCGCCGGCCCGGGTGGCCGCGGCGGCGGCGTCCCGGGCGGCGACGTCCACATCGTCCACCTGCACCCTCATCGATCCGGTGTAGATGATGGACCGCTGGTCGACCTGGGTGTCCGTCGCCGCGCCGGCACCACCCTGCGCCTCGGCGGCACCACCCTGTGCCTCGTCCGGGGCACCTGCGCCCTCCGGCGCCGCCGCGGGTGCCTCGGCCATCGAGCCGTCGGAACCCGAGTCGCTGCCACTGCCGCAGCCGGCGAGCATCAACAACGCGGCAAGCGTCGCCACAGTGGTGGTCGCGTGACGGCGGGCTCTTCGTGTTCTCATCCCCGTTCCCCTCTCTGTTGCCCGGGCGGGCAATGGCTCGGACGCCACACGACACCGCACAGGTTCCGGCAGACTGCGCTCAGGACGTCACGAATCGATATGGGAGGCATCACGATGCGGCTCACCAAGTACGCCCACTCGTGCCTGCGGGTCGAGCACGACGGGGGAGTGCTGGTCATCGACCCGGGGATGTTCAGTGAGCCGGCGCTGGCGTTGGACGGTGCCGACGCGGTCCTGGTCACCCACGAACACCCGGATCATCTCGACGTGGCCGCGGTGAACCGCCAGTTGGCCCGGCGTCCCTTCGTCATCCACGGTCCGGCGTCGCTGGCCGGCACCCTCGGCGACGCCGCCGACGTGCTGCACCCGGTGGCCCCCGGAGAGTCGTTCACCGCCGCCGGAGTCCCGGTACGCGCACACGGCGGTCGGCACGCGGTGATCCACCCCGACATCCCGGTGATCGACAACCTCGGCTACCTGCTGAACGATGTCGTCTACCACCCGGGGGACGCCCTGTTCGTCCCGGACGACGTCCAGGTCGACACCCTCTTCGCTCCGATCCACGCGCCCTGGTCGAAGTTCTCCGAGGTGGTCGACTTCATCCGGGCGGTGGCCCCACGCCGGGTCTTCGCGCTGCACGATGCCCTGCTCAACGACAACGGCTACGCGGTGCTCGACCGGCAGTACACGGCACTGTCCGGCAGCGAGTACCGGCGGCTGGAGCCGGGCAGTCGGATTGACGGCTGAGCCGATGCCCGAGCCCCCAGCCGACCTCGTCGAACAGCTGTACCGCACCCCACCGGACCGGTTCGTCGCCGCCCGGGACGACGCCGCCGCGCAGGCCCGCCGGGCCGGCGATCCACGTACCGCGCGGGAGATCGCCCGGTTGCGTCGGCCCACGGTGGCCGCCTGGCTGGTGAACCTGCTCGCACTGGAGCGACCGGAGCTGGTGTCCGAGCTGGCGCAGCTGGCCGAGGCGCTCCGGGAGGCCCAGCGCGAGCTGCGCGGCCCGCGCCTGCGGGAACTGTCCGCGCAGCGGCGGGCGGTGGTCGGCGCGCTGGTCACCGAGGTACGCCGGCTCGCCGCTGGCGTCGAGGGCGCTCCGGTGGGCGGGAAGTTGCCGCTGGCCGAGGTCGAGGCGACCCTCAACGCCGCGCTCTCCGACGTCGAGGTGGCCGAGCAGGTGCGTTCCGGGCGGCTGCTGCGACCGGCCCACTACGCGGGGTTCGGCGAGGTGCCCCGCCCGCAGTTGCGCCTGGTCACCGGTGGGGAGGAACCGCCACCCGCCGCTGCGGTGCGACAGCGTCCACCGGACCGGGGCGCGTTGCGGGCCGAGCAGGCGCAGCGGGCGGCCCGGGCCGAACGGACCCGTCGCCGCCAGGCGTTGGCGAAGGAACTGGACCGGGCGCGTAGCGACCAGGAACGGGCCGAGACGGACCTGGACGGCGCGGTGGCGGCCGAACGCGACGGTACGGCCGCGCTGGACGCCGTCGAGGCGGAACTGGCCGAACTGGAACGCCGTCGGGCCGTCGCCGAGCAGGAACTCAGCCGCTGCCGGCTGGCCCGCCGGGCCGCCGAACGGACGCTGAGCACCGCCCGGCGACGTGCCGGCGAGGCCGAGGCCGCGATGGAGGCGCTGGACGCCGAAGAGGGGGATGCCGACACCGACGGTTGACCGGCAGACTGGTCCCTCATGGACGGACCTTCGGGCGGATCCTTCACGTACACAGCGTCGAATGGACCTCGCGCGGGCGGGGCGGGATGACGCCGGAGCAGGTCGCGGCGGCGAGCAAGCCGGCGGTGCTCGCCCTCGGCGAGGCGTACAACAGGTGCCCGACCACGCTGCGCCGGGCGCGGCTGCTCGGCATCTCCGGATGGGCCTTCTACGTCACAGGTCGGGCCGGCGCGTTGGGTGACGTACGGGCGGAGACCGTCGCGGCCGCGCTCGGCTTCATCGCCCCCGAGGCCGTGGCCGACGGCTGGGACGCCGCCGCCCGCACGGTCCGGCCGTCCGAGGTGGCCGCTGCCAGCCTGGCGGAGTGCTGCCGGTGGGGCGAGGAGGTGCTGGGTGACCTGTCCCGTGTCGACCGACTCGCAGTGCTCGTGGAACGGGCTGTCGCGGCGGCCGACGCCAGCGCGATGCCGCTCTTCGCGGCCTGGCGCGCCATGCCGCTGGACGCGGCGACCCCGGGCGCCCGGGTCGCCGCCGGCCTACGCCTGCTGCGCGAGCACTTCACCGGCGCGCATCTGGTGGCCGTACGCGCCAGCGGGATGACGCCGTTGGAGGCAGTGCTGGCCGGGCCCGAGGGAGCCAGCGGCGCGATGGCCTGTGGCTGGCCGCCGCCCTACCCGCCGGTCGGACCGCTGGTGCGGCGGCGGTTGTGGGCCGAGGCGATGACCGACCGGCTCGTCGCGCCGGCCTTCACCGCGTTCGGGCCGACCGAGGGCGCGGAACTGGTCGAGCTGGTGACAGTGGCGCGGACCCACGCAGAGGGCTGAGAACCAGCCATCCCGGGACGATTCACCCCGGACCCGGGGTCGGCGCCCGGCACCACGACGACCGGTAGCAGACTGGGCAGGTGGGAGACGCGCTACGCCGAAGCGGTGCCGGTGGGCCGGGACCGCAGCTCGATGACGTAGTCGTCCGGCGCGCCGGCCTTCTCGGCGGCGTTCGCGATCTCCGAGAGGTACCAGGACGTGGGCAGGCCGCCCTCGTAGCCGTCGAAGACGTAGACCCAGGCGGTCACGTCGCCGTCAAGCGTCGAGACGCGGACGGTCAGCTTCCGGTACGTGCCGGCGGTGACGCCCTCGATCTCGTCCAACTGGGCCGCGTCGTAGGGGTGGATGTCGTAGAGCGCCACGAACACCCGGTCGCCGGGCGACTCGACAACTGTGCTGACCGCGCCCTCCCAGCCGATGACGTCCTCACCGGCGAAGGTGAGCCGCCAGCCTTCCAGCCAGCCGATGCCCACCATCGGCGAGTGCGGGCAGTAGGCACGCATTCGAGCGGGGTCCAGGTTCGAGCCGTAGGCGGCGTAATGACGCACGGCGATGACGATAGCCCGGCCGGAGCGTGGGGGAGAATACGACGGTGCGTGTCGGACCCGTCGGGGAGAAGAAAGTCACTGTGAGCATGGAGGAAGGTCGATCGTGGTGAGCCGGATCGTGATCATCGGCGGGGGGCCGGCGGGCTACGAGGCGGCACTTGTGGCGGCTCAGCTGGACGCCGACGTCACAGTCGTGGAGGCCGAGGGCGCGGGGGGTGCCTGTGTGCTGTCCGACTGCGTGCCGTCGAAGACCTTCATCGCCAGCTCGGAGGTGGTGACCAGCTACCGGGACACCGAGGTGTTCGGGGTGCACTCCGACGGGTTGGAGGCGGTAACCGTCGACGCGCGGGCGGTCAACGACCGGGTCAAACGGCTCGCTCTGGCGCAGTCCGGTGACATCCACGCGAAGCTGGTCAAGGCCGGGGTCACCTTCGTGTCCGGGCGTGCCCGTCTCGGCGAGGACACGCTCGGTCACACCCACCGGGTCATCGTCACGCCCGACGGTGAGGAGGCGGCGTACGCCATCGACGCCTCGACGGTGCTGATCGCCACCGGCGCCACGCCCCGCCAGCTACCCACCGCGCTGCCTGACGGCGAACGCATCCTGACCTGGCGACAGGTCTACGACCTGCCCGAGCTGCCGGAACACCTGATCGTTGTCGGTTCCGGCGTGACCGGCGCGGAGTTCGCCAGCGCCTACCTCGCGATGGGTGTCGAGGTGACCCTGGTCTCCAGCCGTGACCGGGTGATGCCGCACGAGGACGCGGACGCCGCGCAGGCGATCGAGCGGGTCTTCCGGACCCGGGGCATGAGCATCCTGAACAACTCCCGCGCCGAGAGCGTCCGGCGCGTCGGCGACGGCGTCGAGGTCGAGCTCTCCGACGGTCGTACGGTTTCCGGGTCCCACGCCCTCATCGCTGTCGGCTCCATCCCCAACACCGCCGAGCTGGGCCTGGCCGAGTACGGCGTCGAACTGGCCCGGGGCGGCTACGTGACGGTGGACCGGGTCTCCCGGACCAACGTGCCCGGCATCTACGCGGCCGGCGACTGCACCGGGGTGCTGCCGCTGGCCAGCGTCGCCGCGATGCAGGGGCGGATCGCCATGTGGCACGCGCTCGGTGAGGCGGTGCGACCGCTGCGGCTGCGTACCGTCTCCGCGAACGTCTTCACCGACCCGGAGCTGGCCACCGTCGGGGTCTCGCAGGACGAGGTGGACGCCGGAAAGGTGCCGGCACGTCAGGTGATGCTGACGCTGGGCGGCAACGCCCGGGCGAAGATGGACGAGATCGCGGACGGTTTCGTGAAGCTGTTCTGCCGTCCGGCCAGCGGTCAGGTGATCGGCGGCGTGGTGGTGGCTCCGAAGGCCAGTGAGCTGATCATGCCGATCACGCTGGCGGTGGAGAACAACCTCACGGTCAACGAACTGGCCCAGACCATCACCATCTACCCCAGCCTTTCCGGCTCGGTGACCGAAGCGGCCCGCCAGTTGATGCTCCACGAACTGGAGTAGGCGGCGACGACGGTGAGCAGGCCCACCTCAGCGAGGATGAGGCCACGTTCGATCAAGCCGTAGTAGGCGCGGTCGCCGGGATAGGCGGACCAGGCCATCACGACGGCCAGCAGCAGGCTGGTCACGGTCAGGGCGCGCAGCCAGCGACCGGCACGGGCGCCGGTGGGCAGCCGGGCGGCGAGCAACCAGCCGGCGATCGGCAGCGCCAGGAAGGCGACCACCGAGGCGTACCTGTGCACGTAGGCTGCCGTACCCATGTCGGTGCCGGGCGGATTTGTCGGCACCAGGCCGGACACCAGCAGCCCGCCCGCCCAGACCGCCAACAGCCACTCGGCCGCCCGGCCCCGGTGCTCGACCGGGGTGGGCCCACCCGCCGGCCGACCCGGCTCCCGGTGATTCAGCCGACCCAACGCCGGAATGAGCACTGCGGAAGCGCCGGCGAGCAGCAGCATCGCCACGTGGATGACCTCGCCGGAGTCGGAGACGGCGTAGTCGCTGACGGTCAGACTGACCGGGTCCAGGTCGCTGACGCCGGCATGACCGATGACGGTGAGCACCGCCGCGAGGAGGATCCCACCGAGGGCCAGTGCACCGCTGTTCCGGATTCCAGGCATGTCTCAGCCTGTCGTCGTCGGCACCTCAGGCGGATCCGGGACGAGCACCGAATTCCGACCCCGGGACCACCCCGACAGGACATCCGGCTTTTCCCCCCGGATGACCGACTCGACCGGGTGGTCGGCGGTCAGTCGACGGGGGCCTCCGCCGGGGTCAGCCGTGCGGTGACGGCCGCCAACGCCCAACCGGTCAACGCGAAACCGGCGGCGGCCACCGCCGCGACGACCACCATCCGCCAGGCGGACCCGGTCAACGCCGCGCCGCCCAGGTGGCCCACCAACCCGCCGTACGACGCCCAGCCCGCCGCCGCGACCCCGGCACAGGGCACGAAGAACCGCACCGGGTACCGGCTGCGGCCGGCGGCGAAGCAGGCGGCCATCCGGCCACCGGGCACGAAACGGCAGAGCAGGATCATCATCGGCCCGGGACGGCGCAGGCCCCGGGTGAGCCGGCCGGCCATCCGCCGGGCGGCACCGGTGCCCGGCGGTCGGGGCGGCCGGCGTCCCGACGCGTACCGGCCGAGCAGGTAACAGGCCAGATCCCCGGCGAGTACGCCGAGCGCGCCGACGGTGACTGTCGTGGGCAGGCTCAGTCCGCCGTACACGGTGAGTGCGCCGCCGGTGAGCATCAGGAGTTGGGTGGGCACCACCGGGACGAAGGCGTCCACGGCCAGCAGGGTGAACAACGCGAGGTACGCCAGGTCGGGCGATGCCACCTGGGTGAGCAGTTCAGGCACCGGGTCACCTCGCGGAGTTTCCGAACGAATACGTACCGAGCCTGACGCGGTGTCCGGCGTCACCCGAACCGGCCCTGCCCGGCCGTGACCAGTGACACCTCGACCCGGGCGGCGGAACAACGTCGGTACCGTCCGGTCCACCTGAGCATATCGATGAAGGTTGACGGCGAGGCACGGTCGCCGAAATCTCCTTCGGCGGCGTACCGTTGTCGACGCGCGGCCCGGCGAGCGTCGGGTCCCCCGTTCCTGATGCCCGGGCCGCCGCCGGGCCGCTGGCAGGTCCCGTGCCAGCGGCCCGGTTTTAACGAGGTGCGGCGGTGCGCGGGACGGGCGTACGCTCCGCGCATGAGCAGTGCGGTGCTGACGACGACGCCGGGGAAGCCTGGCGCGCCGCACTGACGTCTTCGTCTACGCAAGTGCCCCGGGCGATCCGCCCGGGGCACTCGTGCGTCGTGGGTGAAGGGTCGCGTCGGGGCATCCCCGTCAAGGAGCCTGACATGATCGACCATCGCCGACTCGGCCGTGACCTGGACCTGTTCGCCACCGACCCGCTCTCCGGCGCCGGCCTGCCGATCTGGCTGCCGGCCGGCGCCGCCGCCCGGCACGCCGTCGAGGAGTACCTGCGCGAGCTGGAACGCCGGGCCGGCTACCAGCAGGTGTACACCCCGCCGCTGGGCCGGCGGGAACTGTTCGAGGTCTCCGGGCATCTCGGCTACTTCGCCGCCGAGATGTTCCCTCCGATGCGGCCGGGGGAGGCCGACGACGAGTTGATGCTCCGCCCGGCGCTCTGCCCGCACCACGCGCTGGTCTACCGGTCCCGGGGGCGCTCGTACCGGGAACTGCCGCTGCGGATCTCGGAGATCGGGGGCATGTACCGGGCGGAACGCTCGGGGGTGCTCGGTGGGCTCTCCCGGGTACGCGCCATCACCCTCAACGACGCGCACAACTTCTGCGCCCTGGAGCAGGTCGACCAGGAGGTCTCGGAGATCCTGCGGCTGATCCGGGCCGCACACGCCGCGTTGGGCGTACGGCCGGCGGGGGTACGGCTGTCGCTGCGCGGGCCGGGGGAGAAGTACGTCGGCGACGACGCGCAGTGGGCGCGGGCCGAGGACCTGCTCCGCGCCGCCCTCGACGGGGTGTCGTACACCGAGGCGCCAGGTGAGGCCGCGTTCTACGGCCCGAAGATCGACATTCAGGTGCGGGACGCGGCCGAGCGCGAGTACACCCTCTCCACCGTCCAGCTCGACTTCGACAAGCCGGAGCGGTTCGATCTGTCGTACACCGACGCCGACGGTGCCCGACGACGTCCCGTGATGGTGCATCGCAGCCTGGCCGGCAGCATGGAACGCCTCTTCGCGTACCTGATCGAGGTGCACGCGGGTGCCTTCCCGCCCTGGTACGCCCCGGTGCACCTGGTCGTCCTGCCGGTCGGCGACGACCAGGCGGAGGCCGCTGCCGACCTGGCCCGACGGGCCACCGAGGCGGGGCTGCGGGTCGAGGTCGACCACGGCGGATCGCTCGGTGCCCGGATCCGCGACGCGGTACGCCGCCGGATCCCGTACGCCGCGGTGGTGGGTGCCCGGGAGGCGGTCGACGGCCGGGTGGCGTTGCGGCTGCGGGACGGACGCCTGCTGGAGCCGCAGCCGGTGGCGGCAGCGATCGGGCTGATCAACGCCGTGGTGGCCGCCCGCTCCGGCGATCTGCTGCCGGCCCGCTGAGATTGCCGGGTCGCGGTCGCGGTCGCGTCCGGGCGCGACCGCGACGGCGGCGGGTCCGGCTCATGGTCCGACCGCGACCGCGACGGCGGCGGCGAGAAACACGACCTGCAGCACGGTACGGATGCCGAGCGGTGTGACCGGGCGGCCGGCGAGGGTGAGTCGGCGGCGGGCGGCGGAGACGTTCGCGGGGAACATGACCAGCAGCAGCAGGGCCAGTCCGACTGCGGCCCAGCGGGCGGTGGCCGGCACGAGCAGCCCGACCGCGCCCGCGATTTCCAGCACCCCGGTCACCGTGACCAGCAGTTCCGGCCGGGGCAGCCGGGGCGGCACCATGGCGATCAGGTCCCGCCGACGAACGCCGACGAAGTGCACGATCCCGGTGGTGACGAACATGAGCGCCAGCCCGACGCGCAGTGCCGGATGCCATCCGTCGAGCGCGGAGAGCCCGGCCAGGCCGACCAACCGGGCCAGCGCGGTGCCGGTGATCAGGGCGATCAGCGGAGCCATCGATACCTCCCTCGAACCGCAAATCTTGTCGATGTCAAGATTGCCACCGAGCGTGCATCTTGTCAACGACAAGATAGGATGGGGTGATGAGCGACACTCGCGGCTACCACCACGGCGACCTGCGCCGCACTCTGCTCGCCGCCGCCGTGCAGGCGATCGAGGAGTCAGGTCCGGCGGCGCTGAGCCTGCGCGATCTGGCCCGCCGCGCCGGCGTGTCGCACGCCGCGCCGGCGCACCATTTCGGCGACCGTGCCGGACTGTTCACCGCGATCGCGGTGCAGGGCTTCGACACCCTCGCCGAAGCGCTCGCCGGGGCCGGCGACGAGCTGCTGGATCTCGGCGTGGCCTACGTGGAGTTCGCCGTCCGGCATCGCGCGCACTTCGAGGTGATGTTCCATCCCGATCTCTACCGGGCCGACGACGCCGAGCTGCGGGCCGCCCGGGAACGGTCCGGTGCCGTCCTGCGCGCCGGGCTGGCGCACCGGTCCGCCCGCCCCGCGCCAGCCGCCGGACCGTCGGTCGCCGCCGACCGGCGAGCCGGCGGCGACGACCGGGGCGGTGGTCCTGCCGGGGCGCAGGGGGACGTCCTGGCGGCCTGGTCGATAGTGCACGGTTTCGCCACCCTCTGGCTGGCCGGCGCACTCCCCGCCGGGCTGGGCGAGGACCCGGGTGACGCCGCCCGGTCGGTGATCCGGCACCTCTTCACCCCGGCGGCGGGCACCGACCGACCGTGAGCGGTAGCCCGCCCCGACCTCACCAGCTGGTCGGCAGAGGCATCCCCTCGGTGTAGCCGGCGGTGCTCTGCACACCGACAAGCACCCGCTCGTGGAACTCGTCAAGGGTGCGTGCACCGGCGTAGGTGAACGCGCTACGCACCCCCGAAATGATCTCGTCGATCAGGTCCTCCACGCCGGGGCGGGTCGGATCCAGGTACATCCGGGCCGACGAGATGCCCTCCTCGAAGATCGCCTTGCGGGCGCGGTCGTAGGGGCTGTCGTCACCGGTACGCGCGCTCACGGCCCGCGCCGAGGCCATGCCGAAGCTCTCCTTGTAGCGCCGACCGTCCTCGTCGGTGTAGAGGTCACCGGGGGACTCGTAGGTGCCGGCGAACCAGGAGCCGATCATCACGTTCGACGCCCCGGCGGCCAACGCCAGCGCCACGTCCCGGGGGTGCCGCACGCCGCCGTCGGCCCAGACATGGCGGCCCAGGCCCCGGGCGGCCGCCGCGCAGTCCAGTACCGCCGAGAACTGCGGCCGACCGACCCCGGTCATCATCCGGGTGGTGCACATCGCGCCCGGACCGACCCCGACCTTGATGATGTCGGCCCCCGCGTCGACCAGATCGCGTACCCCGTCGGCGGTGACCACATTGCCGGCCGCCACCGGGACGCCCGGGTCGAGGCCGCGCACCGTCCGCAGCGCCGAGATCATCCGTTCCTGGTGGCCGTGCGCGGTGTCCACGACCAGGGTGTCCACCCCGGCTTCCAGCAGGGCCTTCGCCTTGCCCGCCACGTCGCCGTTGATGCCCACCGCCGCCGCGATCCGCAGCCTGCCCTGGGCGTCCACCGCCGGCCGGTAGAGCGTCGCCCGCAACGCACCGGGCCGGGTGAGCACGCCGACCAGCCGGCCCGCGTCGTCGACCACCGGAGCGAGTCGCCGCCGGCCCGCCGAGAGCCGGTCGAAGCCGGTACGCGGATCCGCGTCGACGGGCACCGTGTGCAACTCGGTCGACATCACGTGCCGCAGCTGCGTGAACCGGTCCACGCTCACGGTGTCGGCCTCGGTCACCACGCCCATCGGCCGGCCGTCGTCGTCGACCACGATCACCGCACCGTACGCCCGCTTGGGCAGCAGGTGGATGGCGTCACCGACGGTGTCGTTGGGGCCCAGCGCGATAGCCGTGTCGTGCACCAGGTGCCGCTGCTTGACCCAGGCGACCACCTCCGCCACCACGTCTATCGGGATGTCCTGCGGGATCACCACGATGCCGCCACGTCGGGCCACCGTCTCGGCCATCCGTCGGCCGGCGACCGCTGTCATGTTCGCCACCACCAGCGGGATGGTGGTACCGGTGCCATCGCCGGTGGCCAGATCCACGTCGAGCCGCGAACCCACCTCCGAGCGGGCCGGGGCCATGAAGACGTCGTTGTAGGTCAGGTCGTATCCGGGCATCGCGCCATTGAGGAACCGCACCCGGCCATCATGACTCAGCCCAGCACCAGGGCCACCGCCACTGCGACCATCACCACCGCGATCACGCCGTCGAGCACCTGCCAGACCCGCCGGCGCGCGAGCAGCGGAGCGAGCCGGTACGCGCCCGCGCCGAGCACGGTGAACCAGAGCACACTGGCCACCGTCGCACCGACGCCGAACAGCCAACGGTGCGCATGCTGCTGGGCGATGCCGCCGAGGAGCAACACCGTGTCGAGGTAGACGTGCGGGTTGAGGTAGGTGAAGGCGAGGCAGGCCAGCAGGGTCGGGCCGAGCCGGGCCGGCGGCCGGTCGGCCGGCGTGAGTGCGGCGGGCCGCAACGCCCGACGGGCGGCGAGTGCCGCGTACCCGAGGAGGAAGGCCGCCCCGCCCCAGCGGATCGCGGTGAGCAGGACCGGGCGTCCGGCCACCACCGAGCCCACCCCGGCGATGCCCACCCCGATCAGCAGCGCGTCAGAGAGCGCGCAGGTCAGCACCACCGGCACCACGTGTTCCCGGCGCAGGCCCTGGCGCAGCACGAAGGCGTTCTGCGCGCCGATGGCGACGATGAGGGCGATGGACAGGGAGAAGCCGGCGACGACGGAGGTGAGCATGACGGTGACGGTAGAAGCGTCGCTGTTGATGAGTCCAGCTAAAGATTCTTCATCTGGTTAAGCTCAGCTACGTGAGCGGTCTCGACTCCACCCAGCTCCGTACGCTCGCGGCGATCGTCAGCGAGGGCAGCTTCGAGGCGGCGGCCCGACTGCTGCACGTCACGCCGTCAGCGGTCAGCCAACGGATCAAGGCGTTGGAGGAGACCGTCGGGCAGGTGCTCGTCCGCCGCCACCGACCCTGCGACGCCACCGAGGCCGGCCGGCCGCTGCTCCGCCTCGCCGGGCAGCTCGCACTCCTCGAACGGGAGGCGCTGGCCGATGCCCGAGGACCGCTCGGCGGCGACCGGGGCCGTACCCGGGTCGCCATCGTGGTCAACGCCGACTCGCTGGCCACCTGGTTCCCGGCTGCCCTGGCCCGGCTGCCCGCACAGCCGGAACTCTCCTTCGACATCCGGCAGGACGACCAGGACCACACCGCCGAGCTGCTGCGCGCCGGCACCGTCACCGCCGCGGTCACCGCCCAGCGCGAGGCGGTGCAGGGCTGCCGGGTACGCCGTCTCGGCGCGATGCGCTACCGGGCCCTGGCCACGCCCGCGCTTGCCGACCGCTGGTTCGCCGACGGGCTGACCCGCACGTCGGCAGCCGCCGCGCCGGTGGTGGTCTTCGACCGCAAGGACCGCATCCAGCACCGCTTCCTGCGTGCCGTGACCGGGCGTGCCCTCGACCCGCCCGTGCACTACGTGCCGTCGGTGCCGGCCTTCAACGAGTCGATCCGGCTCGGGCTCGGCTGGGGGCTGATGGCCGAGCAACTCGCCGACGCCGATGTCGCCGCCGGCCGCTGCGTCGACATCGCACCCGGCCGGGTGCTGGACGTCCCGCTCTACTGGCAGCACTGGCGACTCGACTCGCCGGTGCTGACCGCGCTGACCGCCGCCGTCTGCGGCGTCGCCGCCGAAACCCTCCGCTGAACCTTCCCGCCCGGGGCCGTCGTCAGGGTCGTCGTCGGCCTCGATCAGGTGGCCGTGACCGGCACACCTCAGGCGATGGTGCAGATCGCCGCACCAGCGGTGATCACCGCACCGACCTCGGCCGAGAGTCCGCTGACCGTGCCGGTCTTGTGGGCGTACAGGGGCTGCTCCATCTTCATCGCCTCCAGCACCACGACCAGGTCGCCCTCGGCGACCGTGTCGCCGTCGGCGACCGCGATCTTCACGATGGTGCCCTGCATGGGCGAGGCGAGCGAATCACCACTCGCCGCCGCGCCCGCCGTGGTCCCGCCACCCCGGCGGGTGGGCTTCCGCGCGGCCGGCGTGGCGGCGACCGTGCCGGCGCCGAGGCCGGCGGGAAGGCTCACCTCCAGCCGCTTGCCGCCCACCTCGACCACGACGGTCTCGCGCTCGGCCGGGCCGGCGAGGGCCCCGGCGACGGCGGTGAACGGCGGCACGGTGTTGTCGAACTCCGTCTCGATCCACCGGGTGTGCACGGTGAACGGTTCGGCGGTGAACGCCGGATCGCGCACCACCAGACGGTGGAACGGCAGCGCGGTGGCCATTCCCTCGACCACCATCTCGTCAAGCGCCCGGCGAGCCCGCTCCAACGCCTCGGTCCGGGTCTCACCGGTGACGATGACCTTGGCCAGCAGGGAGTCGAAGTTGCCGCCGATCACGTCCCCGGCCGAGATGCCGGTGTCCACCCGTACCCCGGGGCCGGTGGGCAGCCGCAGCGCGGTGACGGTGCCGGGGGCGGGCAGGAAGTTGCGGCCCGGATCCTCGCCGTTGATCCGGAACTCGATGGCGTGCCCGCGCGGGACCGGATCCTCGGTGAACCGCAGCTTCTCGCCGTCGGCGATGCGGAACTGCTCGCGGACCAGGTCGACGCCGGCGGTCTCCTCGGTGACCGGGTGCTCCACCTGGAGTCGGGTGTTGACCTCCAGGAAGGAGATGGTGCCGTCGTTGCCGACCAGGTATTCGACAGTGCCGGCACCGTGATAGCCGGCCTCCCGGCAGATCGCCTTGGCGCTGTCGTGGATCTGGGCCCGCTGGGCGGCGGTGAGGAACGGCGCCGGTGCCTCCTCGACGAGCTTCTGGTGCCGGCGCTGCAACGAGCAGTCCCGGGTGCCCACCACGATCACGTTGCCGTGCTGGTCGGCGAGGACCTGCGCCTCCACATGGCGGGGCTGGTCGAGGTACCGCTCGACGAAGCACTCGCCCCGCCCGAACGCGGCCACCGCCTCCCGGGTGGCCGACTCGAACAGTTGCGGAATCTCCTCCATCGTGCGGGCCACCTTCAGCCCGCGCCCGCCACCGCCGAAGGCCGCCTTGATCGCCACCGGCAGCCCGTGATCGATCGCGAAGGCCATCACCTCGTCGGGGCTGCCGACCGGGTCCGCGGTGCCGGGGACCAGCGGAGCGCCGGCCCGCTGGGCGATGTGCCGGGCGGTCACCTTGTCACCCAGGTCACGGATCGCCTGCGGGGTGGGACCGATCCAGGTCAGAGCGGCGTCGATGACCGCCTGGGCGAAGTCGGCGTTCTCGGAGAGGAAGCCGTACCCGGGATGTACCGCGTCCGCGCCGGAACGGCCGGCGATATCGATCAGCTTGTCGATGCGCAGGTAGGAATCCGCAGCGGTGTCACCGCCCAGTGCGTACGCTTCGTCGGCGAGCGTGGCGTGCAGGGCGTCCCGGTCGGAGTCGGCGTACACCGCGACGCTGCCCAGGCCCGCGTCCCGGCAGGCGCGGATGACCCGGACGGCGATCTCGCCACGGTTGGCGATGAGTACCTTGCGCACCTTGGTGGCTCCTCCCGGCGGGTTACTGACCGGGAGTTTATCGGTCACCCCGACGGCCCTAACGATCGCTCAGTGTGGGATGGCGCACTGTCGGGGCCAGGTAATTGAGCGGCGTGGTGTCGTACCGATGTGGTCGAGTGCCGGTGACGATGATGGCCGACACTGGCCACGAGCGGGGAGCAGGACATGATCGAGACCAGAGGGCTGCGGAAGTCGTTCCGCAGCCGGGCCGGTCGGGAGACGAAGACCGTCGAGGCGGTACGCGGCGTCGACCTGGACGTGCCGGCCGGTGAGATCTTCGGATTCCTCGGCCCGAACGGCGCCGGCAAGACCACCACGCTGCGGATGCTGGCGACGTTGATCGAGCCCGACGGCGGCCAGGCCACGATCGCCGGCGCCGACCTGCTCAAGGACCCGGGCGAGGTGCGTCGCCGCATCGGCTACGTCGCCCAGGGCGGGAGCACCTGGGACGAATCCACAGGCCGCGAGGAACTGGTGCTCCAGGCCCGGATGTACGGTATCGGCAAGGCCGAGGCGCACCGACGGGCCGCCCGCGCGCTGGAGGCGTTCCAGCTCGCCGAGTTCGCCGACCGCAAATGCAAGACCTATTCAGGTGGCCAGCGGCGTCGGGTCGAGATCGCGCTCGGCATCATCCACGAGCCGAAGATCGTCTTCCTGGACGAGCCGACCACCGGGCTCGACCCGCAGAGTCGGGCCCACATGTGGGACGAGATCCGGCGGCTGCGCGCCGACGGGATGACGGTCTTCATCACCACCCACTACCTGGACGAGGCCGACGCGCTCTGCGACCGCATCGCGATCATGGATCATGGCGAGGTGGTCGCCGAGGGCACCCCGACCGACCTCAAGCGGGAGATCTCCGGCGACGTGGTGCAGGTCGGCCTGGACGTCACCGCCACCGGCGAAGCCGAGAAGCTGCTCGACGGCGAGGAGTACGTGAACCGGTTGGAACTGCTTGACGAGGGCGGCCTGCGGCTCTTCGTCGACGAGGGCGCCACCGCCATCCCGCGGATCCTGCGCCGGATCGACGCGGCCGGGCTCGACCTCAAGTCGATCGAGCTGCACCGCCCGAGCCTCGACGACGTCTTCCTCACCAAGACCGGCCGCTCGCTGCGCGAGTCCTGACCCGACCCGGAGATCTCATGAAGCTCGCTCGCGACACCTGGCTGATCTTTCAACGGCAGCTCAACCTGCTGCTGCGCAACCCCGTGTGGGTCTTCGTCGGCGTCTTCCAGCCGGTGATGTACCTGCTGCTCTTCGCCCCGCTGCTCAAGCCGGCGCTGGGCGCGCCCACCCAGGCCGAGGCGTACAAGATCTTCGTGCCCGGTCTGCTGGTCCTGCTGGCCATCTTCGGCGGTCTGTTCCAGGGCTTCGGCCTCATCGCCGAGCTACGGGCCGGGGTCATCGAACGCTCCCGGGTCACCCCGGTCAGCCGACTCGCCCTGCTGCTCGGCCGGTCGCTGCGCGACGTGGTGTCGCTGATGACCCAGGCCGTCATCATCACGCTGCTCGCGCTCCTGTTCGACCTGCGCGTGTTCATCGGTGACCTGCTGCTGGCGTACCTGATGCTCGCCCTCATCGCGCTGATGACCTCGGCGGTCTCCTACGGCGTCGCGCTGAAGGTGAAGAGCGAGGACGCCCTGGCCCCGCTGATGAACACGGTGGCGCAGCCGGTGCTGCTGCTCTCCGGCATCCTGCTGCCGCTCGCCTTCGCGCCGGGCTGGTTGCAGGGCGTCGCCAAATGGAACCCGTTCTCCTGGGCGGTCGACGGCACCCGGGCACTGTTCAACGGCGACATCGGCAACGACCGGGTCTGGCAGGGGCTGACCATCATCGCGATCCTCGCTGCCGCAGGCGTCTACTGGGCCGCCCGCCAGTTCGCCCGTAGCGTCCGCTGACCCCGCGCCCGGCGCCGGCCGGTGGGCCGGGTTGCGTCGCGGCGGGGCGGGTTGCGGCATGTTGGGGTTTCCCGTCGACCGGAGGCCGCGACATGCCGCAACCGGAGTGGATCGACGCCTCCGTGGTCGGCGTCAGTGCACGTGGGCGAGGGTCAGGCCGTCGGCGATCGGCAGCATCACGGCGTCCACCCGTACGTCGGCCAGCACGTCCTCGTTGAACGCCGCGATCGCCCGGTCGTCGGCGCTCTGTGGCGCCACCACCCGGCCGTTACGCAGCACGTTGTCGACCGCGATCACCCCACCGGGCCGCATCCGAGGCACCAACTCGGCCCAGTAGACCGGGTAGCCCGTCTTGTCCGCGTCGATGAAGGCAAAATCCAGGTAGCGGTCGTGCGGCAGTTCCCGCAGCGTGTCGCCGGCCGGCCCGATACGCAGGTCGATCCGGTCGTCGACACCGGCCCGCGCCCAGTAGCGTCGGGCGACGCTTGTGTACTCCTCGGAGATGTCGAAGCAGGTCAACCGCCCACCCTCGGTCAACCCCCGGGCGATCGCCAGCGACGACAGTCCGGTGAAGGTGCCCACCTCCACCGCCTGCCGGGCACCGAGCAGCCGGGTCAGGAACGTCAGGAAGGCGGCCTGTTCCGGCGCGACCTGCATCGAGGCATGCTCGGGGAGCAGCGCCAACGTCTCCCGCGCCAGATCACTGACGATCTCGTCCGGCGGCGCGCCGTGCGCCACGAGGTAGCGGTGCAGATCGTCGGTGAGTGGAATCGACTTCAACGTCATGCTTCGGAACCTAACCGAGCGGTTCGACGATCTGGTTACCAGGCGCGACCTTCGTCCACAGATCGGTGATCCGCAGATCCAACTCGGCGAGCAGACTCCGCAACAACGGCAGGGAGAGCCCGACGACAGTTCCCGGATCCCCCTCGATCCGCTCCACGAACGGCCCGCCCAACCCGTCAATCGTGAACGCACCAGCCACCGCGAGCGGTTCACCTGTGGCGACATACGTGGCGATCTCGTGGTCGCTGATGTCGGCGAAGTGCACCACAGTGGAGGCCACCGCCTCGGCACGCCGCCCAGCCACAATGTCGAGCAGACAGTGACCGCTGTGCAGCACCCCGCTACGCCCCCGCATCCGCTCCCACCGCCGGGTAGCGTCAGCCTCGTCGTCGGGCTTGCCGAGAATCTCCCCGTCGAAGGCGAGCACCGAGTCGCAGCCGAGCACAAGGGTGCGCTCATCGTCGGTCGGACGCAGCCGACCCAGCACGGCCTGCGCCTTGAGCCGGGCCAGCTCCAGACAGAGATCCTCCGCCCGGTCCGTCACCACGAGCGATTCGTCAACCCCGCTTACCAGGACGTCCGGTTCGATGCCGGCAGACTGGAGAGACTTGCGGCGGGCAGGGCTCGCCGAGGCGAGCACGAGGCGGAGCGGCAGGGCATCAGGCACCCCGCCGACGTTACCGCCTGCCTGCGTGCGCCACGCCGCGCACCACCCACTCACCCGGTGGGAGAGTAGCGCCGCCGATGCGTCAACGAGTGATCCGAGGGGGAGGGTCATCGGAGCGCCGTCGACGCCTGATGAACAGCACCCACGTGACGCCCGCCGCCACCAGCACCCCCAACGTGACCAGCCCGCGGACCGTCGCCGCCCGCTCCCCGCCGCCGCGCGGCCCATCAGCCGCCGCCGTGGTTGGCCCAGTCCCGTCCGGCCCGGCCGTCGACCCGGGCCCGAAACCCCTCGGCGGTACGTCTGCCGTCAGCGCCGCCACCAGATCAATGACCCCGTAGCCGTACTGGTCATCCCGTCCCGGCGGCCCCTTGTCAATCGCGGTCGCAGTCAACCGATGAACCACCTCGTCAGCCGGTAGGTACGGGTACTTCGCCCTCACCAGCGCCGCCGCCCCCGCCACAATCGCCGCCGCCCCCGAAGTCCCCGTGCCTTTCGAGTAGAGGCCGTCGTAGCTCGTGCTGTAAAGATCGGTAGCGGGGGCTGCCAGGGTTATCTTCGGTCCTGTGACGGAGATGACGGCGTGATCGCCTGCTTGATCAACTCCTCCGACCGCAATGACGCCAGGATGCGATGCCGGATAGCTTACCTCTGAGTCTCTCGGCTCATTTCCTGCGCCCGCGACTACTACTATGTCTGCCGCGATGGCGGCTTCAAGTGCCCGAATTAGCTTCGAATTGGTGCCGCCAGCGCTGGATATACTGATGACATCGACCCCTGCGTCAACCGCAACTTCGATCGCATCGGCAAGGGCGTCGGGATGGCCTTCACCGTTCGCTGGCGTGCTAAACACTGGCAGGATCTTGGCTCCGGGGGCAATGCCAAGAGCGCCCTTTTGGGGGCCCTGGCCGTGTGCCGCAATCAGTCCTGCCATCGCCGTCCCGTGGCTGTCTCGGTCCTCCCTGCCGTCGCCTTTTCCGCCGGGTATGACATCTGTGCCGGAGAGGAGGTTATTCTCCAGATCGGGATGGGGAAACACTCCCGTGTCGGGTACGGCGACAATCGAACCATGGCCCTGGGTTAAGACGTGCGCTTTTTCTACCTTCAGGTATCGAAGGTGCCACTGGTCGCCCCGAATGCGATCCACGCTTTCTTGTCTCGATGTCCCTATTGCGCTAGCTGTAGGCGTGGTCGAAACGGCGATTGCCGCAATCAGGAATAACGCGGCGATGAGAAGAGATCTCCTTCTCACCTGTGCAGGCCGATGGCGGGTCCGGGATCGATTGGTCCATCCTCGTCCGGAGGCGTGACTATCGGGGCAACTCCATTTGTAGTGGCCCACGGATGGTCTGGGTCCCAAGTTCGTGAGGCACTGTCGCCCTGGGCGCATCGTGTTGAGAGACCTGGCCTTTCACCAGCACCTGTCACGTGAATAGTTCCGGGTGGGCTGCCGATGGGTGGCAATAAAGGGGTTCCTCCTGATGAGCCTCTTCCTCCACCGGGTCTGGATCCGGCTCCCCCCGTGGGGGCTGTGCCTGCTGATCCACCACCGATTAGGCCCCCAAAGGGGTTGACTCGACTGGCGGGCCCATTGTTTGGTGCCGGATGGCTAAAACCCATGGCAGGCGAACCGCCTATCAGGCCGCTAGTTGGTGTCGGGCGGGACCAAATGGCCCCTCCAGTCTTCGGGAGTTGGCTATCGGAATAGCTTTGCTTGTTTCGACCATTCCGCGGGACCATGGGCGGGCTGGCACTCTTCGGCAGCGGCGTCGGATAGGTATCGGTGTTTGGTGGCGGATTTGAAGCTGGAGCAGTCGGGCTGCTGAGTGAAGGACTATTCGGTGAGGACGTTGGACCTGGGACTACTGCCCCGAGAATTGGTCCTACTGGGCGGCCTGCTTCGGGTTCAAAGTATTGTGAACGGGATGAGCGTGGAGTGGGTCGTGCTGCCGTCCCAGTGGCCGATGTTGGAATGACTGGAGGAATAGCGGGAACCGGTAGGTTCACCGAATACGCGTCGGGATCGTTTGCCTGAATGTTAGCCCGAGGGGTGGGAGGTGGGTGGCGGAGTTGGGTTTGGGCTTGTTGGAGTTCGGTGCTGAGGCCGTACATGATGGTGCGGGCCTGGGCGTTCAGTCTTTCCAGGTCGGAGTCGCTCACCGGTGGCTGGATGGCTCGGCTGGCCGCAGCGGCTTTCGGGTCGGCGGCGGTTTGTTCCCAGGATCGCTTCTGTTGCAGTTTGCTGGCGTACTCGTCGTAGATTTCCTGAATCTTGGCGCGGCTGCTGCTGAGGGCCTGGGTCGCGGCGGACAACGCCGTCTGGTTGGTGGCGGCGGCGTCGTGCGTACGGCGCACCTGCTCGATCAGTTCGTCGAGTTTGGCGAGGTAGGCGTGGGAGGCCGCGTTCGTCTCGGGGGGCCAGGCATGGGCGAGGCGCTCGCGGTAGTGGCGCAGCCGTCCGAGGTGCTGGCCGGACAGCTCGGCGACCTTGCGCCAGCCGGCGACGTGACGCCAGTGGTTGTCGGTGGGGTGGCTGTGGAGGCAGGCCCACATGTCGGCGACGTTCATCAGGTGCCAGTCGGTCAGGCCGCCGGTGCGACCGATGCCTGGTTCCCTCACGGCATCACCGCCGGGTCGGTGCCGGTGGGGTCGAAGAGCGCTGGCGATGCCACGGCCGGCTGCGGCGACGTGCCGCCGGTCTGCGGGAGTGCCTGTTGGTTGCTCGGTGTGGGCGGGACGGCGTGTTGACCGAGTGCCCGGTGGATGTCGGCCACGCGGGCCGCGACGAAGGCGTCGGTGTCGGCGTACTGCTCGGCCACGAGTTTGGCGGCCTCGGCGAGGTGGCCGGTGGCGTCACCGACACCCCAGACCGCGTTCGTGGTCGCCTGCTGGGTTTCCCAGTGGGTACGCAGAAAGTGGACCAGCTCGATGAACGCGTCGGCCGGGTTGGGCACCGTGGTGAGCATGTCGTCGGCGATGTACCGCAGGTGCGGTGCGTAACTGCTCTCCACCTCGGCGCGGAGCTGCTCGGCGAAGTCTCGTAGCTGACGGATGTCGACCTCGACGCCCCCGGAACCGCTTAGCCAGGACGCTTGTCGATCCTCCTCAGGGATCATCGGCCCTCCCAATCTGTCACGGGCTCGCTCCCCTGAGTGAGGTTAGACGGTCGGCGCCCCCTCCGGCAGCCCCGGCGGGCCGAGGCCGCGTGGCCGCGTATCAGATTGGGTCAGCGAGGTAGGCCGGAGGCGCGCCAGGCGGCGGCACCGGGAGTCGGTGCCGCGCCCATCGGACGGCCGCTGCGCGCCCAGATCGACGCCGGAGCCGGCGCGGGTCGGGCTGCCGGGCGGGACCGCACGGCGATCACACCCACCAACGCGGCAAGTTCCTCGACGGTCGGCACGCCGCGCACGATCCGGAACAGCGGCTCCTCGACAGACATGGGCCCAGAGTACGCGCCGTGACCTTGATCTTCGTTGCAGAGTGGCGTGCCGGCGGTGTGACCGTCTGCGCTGCCGGGTACCGTCTCAGCGATGTCAGAAGCGTCCCCCCAACTCGTCGCCGACCGGTACCGGCTCATCTCGCCGCTCGGTCAGGGCGGCATGGGTCGGGTTTGGAGGGCGCGCGACGAGGTGCTGCACCGCGATGTCGCGATCAAGGAACTGGTTCCGCCGCCGGGCCTGACCAGCGACGAGCGCCGCGAGATGCGCGAGCGCTCGCTGCGCGAGGCACGCGCCATCGCGCGGCTCAACAACATAAACGTGGTACGCATCTTCGACGTCCTCCGCACCGACGGTGACCCGTGGATCGTCATGGAGTACGTGGCGTCCCGATCGTTGCAGGACACCATCGCCGAGGACGGTCCGGTGTCACCGGCGCGGGCGGTGGAGATCGGTCTGGGCGTGCTGAACGCGTTGAAGGCCGCGCACAAGGCCGGCATCATGCACCGCGACGTCAAGCCCGGCAACGTGTTGCTCGGTACCGACGGTCGGGTGGTGCTCACCGACTTCGGGCTGGCCACGATTCCTGGCGACCCGAACGTCACCCGTACCGGCATGGTGCTCGGCTCGCCCGCGTACATCGCGCCGGAGCGGGCCCGCGACGGCACCTTCGGGCCGGAGGCCGACCTGTGGTCGCTCGGTGCCACCCTGTACGCCGCAGTGGAAGGCAAGTCTCCCTACGCGCGTCCCTCCGCGATCAGCACCCTGGCCGCGCTGGCCACCGAGCCGGTGCCGCCGGCCCGTAACGCCGGTCCGCTCAAGCAGGTGCTCGCCGGGCTGCTCCGCAAGGATCCGCAGGAACGGATCACCGCCGAATCGGCGGAGCGCATGCTGCGCCGGGCCAGCGGTCGCCGCGCCCGGGGCATCTCACTGCTCGACGGCGTACGCCGGCCGGGGCCGAACGGGCCGCGCGAGCCGCGCCCGCCGCTGGTGCCGGCGCCGCGCCCGTCCGGCGAGCGACCGTCGACCCCGGTCACCCCACCCGCGCCCCGCACGCCACCCACCTCCGGGCTGCTGGCCGGTGGCGCGGCGGCAGCCGGCGCCGCAGCCGACCGTTCGACAGGTACCCAGTCCGGCTCGGACGTCGACCCGACGGCGAAGGTCGCCGGCCCGGCCGGCGGTGACGATGCCGCGCCACCGGCGAAGGTCGCCGCCCCGGGCGGTAGCGCCGGTACCGACCCGACGGCAAGGGTCACCCCGACCAGCCCAGTGGACGCCGCGCCGGAAGACCTGGACAACGGCCGATCCGGTACCGCCACGTCGAGCCCGGCTGAGGAACGGGACACCGCCCTGGCCGCCGCTGCGGGTACCGCCTCGACGGCTGGGGCAGCAGCCGGAGGGCCGGGGGAAGGCGCTGCTGACGGGCAGGCCGCGCCCCCGAACGACCACGCCGGATCGGACGCCACCATCGGTGAGCGGACCGACCCGGGTCAGACGGGACCGGACGTCGACGCCACGGAGAGCACCGGCACCGGGGACGGGTCCGCCGCAGCGACGCCTACCGCGACGGAGACCGGCACGACCGGTGGCGGGGCCGCGCAGGCGGAAAGGCCGGCGGTCGAGGGTACGCGGCGTACGTCGCAGCCGACGTCGGTCATGCCGGCCGCGCCGGTGAGTCCGGCCCCGAACCGCGGCAACGTCTTCAAGGCCGGGCAGTTCCGTTCCGAGCGGACCCGGCGTGCGGTGCTGGTCGGTGCCCTGGTCGCGCTGCTGCTGCTCGGCCTGGTGGTGGCGGTACCGCTGCTCACCAGCGGCGACGAGGACGGCAGTACCCCGCCGGCCACCGGTGGCACCAGTAGTGCACCGCCGCCGGCCAGCTCGGAGCCGGCCGCCCCACCACCGAGTGACCCACCGGCCAGCCCGTCGGCGTCACCCAGCCCGTCGGCCTCGCCGAGCCCTTCGCAAACAGCCGGTGGCCTGCCCGAGGGGTGGACGCTGAAGACCGACCCGGTGGGCTTCAAGCTGCCGGTACCCGACGGCTGGCGGCGCAGCGCCAGCGGCACGTCGGTGATCTACCGGGAGCCGGGCGGGGTCGGGGAACTGCTCATCGACCGTACCGACACGCCGAAGCGGGACGCCGAAGCCGACTGGCGGTCGCAGGAGCCGAACCGGAAGAACCTGGTCCGCAACTACGAGTACATCGACATCTCGTCGTTCGACTGCAAGTGGCGGACCTGCGCGGACTGGGACTGGCGGGAAACCCGCGACAACACCCGGATCCGGGTCCGGAACCGGGCCTTCGTGCCCGCCAGCAACCGGGGCTTCGCGCTGCGCTGGGAGGTCGCGGACCGGGACTGGGACGCGCAGCTGGAGAACTTCGAGATGATCTTCCGCGAGTTCGTGCCGGACCGGCAGGACTGATCGACAGGCATGGCCTCCGGTCGTTCGGGGTATCTGATCTTCGACGACGGAAGGGAGGCCCGAGATGGGTTACCGAGGAAGGGACGCCCGGCCCCGGCTGGCACTGTGGACGGCCGTGGTGCTGGGCAACGTCGTACTGCTTGTCGCCACCGTCGGAGTCGCGGTGCTGGCGACCATGTTGAGCCTCGTGACGCTCGCCGGGGCCGCGTTCGCCGGCTGGCACCTCACCCGCCGGGGCAGTGTGTCCCGTGGCGCGGGGATGAGCGCGCCGGTCGCGCTGGCCGCGCGGCGGCGGGCCTGAGCTTCCCGGCGACACCCGACGCGGCGACAGCGGTCCGGGTACGGCGCGACGGCAGGCTGACGTCCGCTCCGAGCGAAGGACGCCGGCCCGCCGTCGCGGCGTACGTCAGGTGTTGTTGGCCAGTGCGATCAGCCGGCTGCGGTCGCCGTTCCAGTAGTTGCGGTCGACGCGCCGCTGATGCCCGGGACAGTGCCGGAGTCGGTGTACTGCCAGAAGCTCCAGAACGGTGCGCCGGCCGGCAGCGCGCCGACGGAGGACGACCAGCGGGCCACCCACAGCGGGTGGTTGTTCCACGGTCCGCTCCAGGAGCCGGTGCACTGGTTCCAGAAGCTCGTGGTGGTGTAGATGACCGCGTAGCGGCCGGTGCGGGACCGGTAGGTGTTCAGGAAGTCCTGCACCCAGTTGCGCATGCCGGTGGTGCTGAGGCCGTAGCAGTAGCCGCCGCTGTACGGGTTCGCCTCCAGATCCAGCGCGGCCGGCAGGGTGCGGCTGTCCGCCGACCAGGCGCCTCCGTTGGAAGCCAGGAAGTTCGCCTGGACCGCGCCGGAGGAGATGTTGGGCCGGGCGAAGTGGTACGCGCCGCGGATCACCCCGGCGTGGTACGCGTTCACGTAGTTGGTGTTGAAGTTCGGGTCCTTGTAGCTCGTACCCTCGGTGGCCTTGATGAAGGCGAACTGGATGCCGGAGTTGCGGACGCTCGTCCAGTTGATGGTGCCCTGGTAGCGCGAGACGTCGATGCCCGGCACGGTGGCGGCGGCGGCCGGGGTCGCGGTGGCGACGAGACCGGCGGCAGCGGTGGCGAGTACGGCGAGTGCGGCGGCGGTCAGCCGGCGCAGCGTTCTGGTTCGACCCATGGCGTCCTCCTGAGACGACTGTCGATAGACAGACATCTTTGAAGGCGCCCGCCCGTCGGGGCAAGAGGGATCACGATAACTTTCGATGTCCCGGTTGTGGCGACGACCCACCTGGTGATCAACGCAGCGTGGCCGGATCAATCTGCCAGCGGAACGGCTCGGTGAGGGTGAGCGTCTCCCCGCCCTTGGCCACCCGGTCCTCGACGTAGTGTCCGCCGTCGAGGTGGTACAGCCGCAGCGACTGGGTGTCGCCGTCCTGCTCGACAAGCAGATACCAGGGGATCCGGGCGATCGCGTAGAGCTGCATCTTGAGCACCCGGTCAGCGGCGGCGTTACCCGGCGACACGATCTCTCCGACGAGGTAGACCCGGTCCGCGTCAAGCACGGTTCCCTCGTCACCGGCATCGGTCACCACGAGGTCGGGGATGACGATGCGGTCGACGCCCAGTCGAACGTTGATCGCGTCGTATACCAGGAGGCCGCTGCTTTCTGCGGCGGCCTCGATGCTGTTCGCCAGCCTCCGGGCCACTCTCTGATGCCTCAGGCTCGGGGCAGGGCTCACGATCAGGCTCCCGTCGAGCAACTCGATCCGGTCACGGGTTTCGCCCATGGCGAGGTATTCGGCCTCCGTCCAGAGGCCGATGTGGGGTTCCAGGGGGGCCGCGCTCACCTGCGTTCACCTCCCGCTCCGATCGCCACCCGGTCAGTCTCACACGATACGACCGGTTGGCCCGGCATCGACAGCGGAACTGTCGCCCGGCCCAGGGTCGATGCCGGAACGCGGGCGGTAGGCTCGCGCCTCATGGTGTCGATCGAGGGCATGACCGAGTTCTGGGACCGCCTGTTCGGCGCGCAGCCCGACCCACCGCCGCTGCTCGTGGTGCTCACCGGCCTGGTCGCGCTGCTCGTCGTCGTCACCCGGCTGCCGTGGCGGGTCGCCCGCAACGCGATCACCATCGCCCACGAGGGCGGTCACGCGCTTGTCGCCGTGCTCACCGGGCGCAAGCTGCACGGCATCCGGCTGCACTCGGACACCTCCGGACTGACGCTGTCCGCCGGTCGTCCCAGCGGCCCGGGCATGGTGCTGACCCTGCTCGCCGGGTATCTGGCCCCGCCCCTGGTGGGCCTCGGCGGGGCGTGGCTGCTCGCCGGCAACCGGATCACCCTGCTGCTGTGGATCGCGGTGATCCTGCTGCTGGCCATGCTGGTCATGGTCCGCAACCTCTACGGCGCGTTGACGCTCGTGGTGACCGGTGGTGCGGTACTCGCCGTCTCCTGGTACGCCAGCCCGCAGGTCCAGGCCGCCTTCGCGTGGACCGGAGTGTGGTTCCTGCTGCTCGGCGGCGTACGCCCGGTGGTGGAGTTGCAGCGGCTGCGCGCGCGGCGCGGAATGCCGGCCTCCGACGCCGACCAGTTGGCCGGGATCACCCCGCTGCCGGCGTTCTTCTGGGTGGTCCTCTTCGGCCTGGTCAACCTCGCCGTGCTGGTGACCGGCGGCCTGATGCTGGCCGGACCGCTGCTCGCCGAGGCCGGCCTCACCTGATTCCGTCGGCCGGTCGGCAACCAGACCCACCCCCCGGTGCGTGTGCTCTGTCAGGTACGGGGAGGTGCGGGTGGCGGACGTCGAGGGGTTCGACGAGTTCTACCAGGGCAGCCGGCAGCGGTTGCTCGGCTACGTCTACGTGTTGACCGGTGACCTCACCGAGGCTCAGGACGCGGTGCAGGAGGCGTTCATCCGGGCCTGGCAGCGCTGGTCCACCGTGGGCGGCTACGACGACCCGGAGGCATGGGTACGCGTGGTGGCCGCCCGGATCGCGGTCAGCCGATGGCGCAGCCTGCGCAGCCGGGCCCGGGCCTACCTGCGGCACGGCGCGGTCGACAGCGTGCCAGGACCCACCACCGACACCGTCGAGGTGGTCGCCGCTCTGCGCCAGCTCCCCGAGGAACAACGCGTCGCGATCGCGCTGTACTACCTGGTGGGTATGCCCGTCGCCGATGTCGCCCGGGAGACCGACGCGCCGGTCGGCACCGTCAAGGCCCGACTCGCCCGGGGACGTGCCGCGTTGGCCGGACTGCTGACCGTGTCCGATCTGGAGGAGGCCACCGATGCGGCCTGACGACGACATCCGCCTGGTGGAACGGGTGCAACAGGAGCTGCGGGCCGTCCGTTGGCTGGACACCGCAGAGGTGCGTGCCGTGGCGCGGCGACGCAGCCGGTTCAGGGCGGCGGCCGTCGCTGTCGGCGTTGCCGTGCTGTCCATCCCACTGGTGGCAGTCGTCGCACTGCCGTCTCGGCAGGCGACGATGCCGGGGGAGGGCGGTGCGATCACGCGGGCGGAGATTCCGTTCGAGGCGCTGTTGCAGCCCGAGGATCTGCCGATGGAGGTCGACGCCCCGATCGTCGAGGCGGGCCTGGCCGAGCCGATCGTGATCAATCCTGAGTTGGCGAGGTGTCTGCAGGCGAAGGGAGCGTCTCCCGACTGGGAAACGTCCCGTTACTCCCGTTCGCAGTTCATGCATCGTCCGGCGGATATCCGGGTCGAGGACGGGATGGCGCTGGGACGCGGCATATCGATCGTGCTCATGCAGGACGTCTACCGCATCACTCCGGAATCGGAACGGACCCTCTTCGCCCGCATCGATCGTCAGGTGAGCACCTGTCTGAACTGGGAGAGCATCGAGGTGGGCTCGATCGACGACATGACGGAGTGGGCCGACTTCCACGCGATGCAGAGCTGGGCGGTGGTCGACAGGCAGTTCGCCGGAGACGAGTCGGTTCTGATCCGCCACACGGTCGGTGAGACGCGTCGAGGCGACGCCAACGGTGAGGTGCTCGCCGCGCCGATGCCGCCGAACGTCATCGCCGTGGTGCGGGTCGGTGACCTGGTCACGGTCGTCGGGGTCGAGTCCGGCGCGAGCGAGTCGGAGCTGAGACGGCTGGCGACCATAGCCGCCGGGCGAATGTGCGTGGCGGCCAACCCACAGTGCTGACCGGCCCCTCCCGACGGGCTGACGTGCGGGAGGGGCCCGTACGTGGCGACTACAGCGGGATGTTGCCGTGCTTCTTCGGCGGGAGGGTCTCCCGCTTGGTCCGCAGCACCCGCAGCGCCCGGACGATCTGGGTACGGGTCTCGTGCGGCGGGATCACCGCGTCGACGTAGCCACGCTCGGCGGCCACGTACGGGTTGGCGAGGGTGTCCTCGTACTCGGCGATCCGCTCGGCCCGGACGGCGGCCGGATCCTCGGCGGCGGCCAGCTCCTGCCGGTAGAGGATGTTCACCGCGCCCTGCGCGCCCATCACCGCGATCTGGGCGGTCGGCCAGGCGAAGTTGAGATCGGCCCCCAGGTGCTTGGAGCCCATCACGTCGTACGCCCCGCCGTACGCCTTGCGGGTGATCACTGTGACCTTCGGGACGGTGGCCTCGGCGTACGCGTAGATGAGCTTGGCGCCCCGGCGGATGATGCCGTCCCACTCCTGGCCGGTGCCGGGCAGGAAGCCGGGCACGTCCACGAAGGTGAGTACCGGGATGTTGAAGGCGTCGCAGGTGCGGACGAAGCGGGCGGCTTTCTCGCTGGCCGCGATGTCCAGGGTGCCGGCGAAGTGCATCGGCTGGTTGGCCACCACGCCTACCGGCCGGCCCTCGACCCGGCCGAAACCGACCACCATGTTCTGCGCGTAGAGCGGCTGGACCTCCAGGAACTCCCCGTCGTCGAGCACGTGCTCCAGCACCCGGTGCATGTCGTACGGCTGGTTGGCCGAGTCGGGGATCAGCGTGTCCAGTTCCCGGTCGGAGTCACTGATCTCCAGGTCGGCCGGCGCGTCGAAGACCGGCGGCTCGTCCAGGTTGTTCGACGGCAGGTGGGACAGGAGCGCCCGGACGTAGTCGATCGCGTCGGCCTCGTCGGTGGCGAGGTAGTGCGCGTTGCCGCTGCGGCTGTTGTGGGTCCGGGCACCACCCAGCTCCTCCATGCCGACGTCCTCGCCGGTGACGGTCTTGATGACGTCCGGGCCGGTGATGAACATGTGCGAGGTCTGGTCGACCATCACCGTGAAATCGGTGACCGCGGGGGAGTAGACCGCGCCGCCCGCGCACGGGCCCATGATGAGCGAGACCTGCGGGATGACGCCGCTGGCCCGGACGTTTCGGAAGAAGATCTCGCCGTAGAGGCCGAGCGAGGCCACGCCCTCCTGGATACGGGCGCCGCCGGAGTCGTTGATGCCGACGACCGGGCAGCCGATCTTCATGGCCAGGTCCATCACCTTGACGATCTTCTCGCCGAAGACCTCGCCGAGGGAGCCGCCGAAGACCGTGAAGTCCTGGGCGAAGACGCAGACCTGCCGGCCGTCGACGGTGCCGTAGCCGGTGACCACGCCGTCGCCGTACGGGCGGGTCCGGTCCAGCCCGAAGTTCGTGGACCGGTGCCGGGCGAACTCGTCCAGCTCGACGAACGACCCCTCGTCGAGCAGCATCTCGATGCGCTCCCGGGCGGTCTTCTTGCCGCGCGCGTGCTGCTTCTCCACGGCGCGGGCCGACCCGGCGTGCACCGCCTCGTCGACCCGTCGTGCCAGGTCCGCCAGCTTGCCCGCGGTGCTGTGGATGTTGGTCCCGGTCTCGGTAGTCACCCTGGGAATATAACGATGGTTCAGGTCGCCGCCGCTGTGCACTTCGCCTCACCGGCCTACCCGTAGGCTGGTGGGGTGCCGGGTTCTCCGTACACCGATCTGGATCGCCCGCCGCTGTCGGTGGTCCGGCTGCGTCGGGCGCTTGTCGAGCCGTACGGTCCGTGGTCCCGGCTGGAACTGCGCACGGAGACCGGGTCCACGAACGCCGACGTCGCCGACGCGGCGCGCAGCGGCGAGGCGGAGGGCCTGGTGGTGGTGGCCGAACGGCAGACCGCCGGTCGGGGACGGCGCGGGCGGGTGTGGCAGTCGCCGCCGCGCGCCGGCATCGCCACAAGCGTGCTGCTGCGACCCGGCGAGGCCGTGCCGGCCCGCGGCTGGTCGCCGGCACCACCTGCGGGGTACGGCTGGTTGCCGTTGCTGGCCGGTGTGGCGCTGGTCGAGGCGGTGACGCTGCTGGCCGAGCTGGACGCCACCCTGAAGTGGCCCAACGACCTGCTCATCGGGGGCGCCAAGTGCGCCGGGATCCTCGCCGAGGGGGTGCCCGGACCGGGGCTGAACGACCCACCCGCGGTGGTCCTCGGCATCGGGCTGAACGTGACACTGCGCGCCGACGAACTGCCCGAGCTGCCGACCGGCCTACCGGCCACCTCGCTGCAACTGGCCGGCGCGACGGCCACCGACCGTGATCCGCTGCTACGGGCCCTGCTCCGCTCGGTCGCCGACTGGTACGCCAGGTGGCGGGACGCCGGTGGAGACGCGACGGCAAGTGGGCTGCGCGAGGCGTACCTGGCGGTGTGCGGCACCATCGGCCGCGAGGTCAACGCCCTGCTCCCCGACGGCACCACCCTCACCGGCACCGCCACCACCATCGACCCCCACGGCCAACTCCTCCTCACCACCCCCACCACCCAGCACCCCCTAGCCGCCGCCGACATCCGCCACCTCCGCTGACCCTCCCTCCCACCCCCACTCTCGCCCCCGCGATCTTGCACTTCTGGTCGGGCCAGAGGGGTGCAAAAGGGGCATTGCGGCGACCGTAAGTGCAAGATCGCGGGGGCTTGGGGTGGGTGTAGGCGCTGGGGCTGGGTGGACGAGCCGCGTGGCGGATGTGGGGCGGTGGCGGTGGGGGGTTACGGTCTGCGCGTCCGTTCCTGCGAGGAGGTTTCCGTGGCGTTCCCCGAAGACGTGCTCACCGAGGATGAGCACGTCGTGTTGCACCTGCACCCGCACTGGAAGGCGCTGATCCGGCCGGTGGCGGTGCTGGTGCTCGCCATCGCCGCGGTGGTGGCCGGCGTGCTGTTCCTGCCCTCGGGCGGGAGCGGTTCCGTGACGCTCGCGGTGATCGGCGGGCTGGCCCTGCTGGCCGTGATGATCCTCGCCGTGTGGCCGTACGTCTCCTGGCGCACCACGCACTACCTCTTCACAAACGAGCGGGTCCTGCTCCAGCACGGCGTGTTCTCCCGGGAGCGTCGGGACATCCCGTTGAGCCGGGTCAACGACCACTCGATGAGCCAGCAGTTCGCCGGGCGGGTGCTCGGCTACGGCACGCTCACCATCGAGTCGGCCGGTGAGCGTGGGCAGTCGGTCCTGCACGACGTGCCCAAGGTCGACCGGGTCCAGACAAAGCTCTACGAACTCGTGGAGGCGTTCCACGACCGGCACTCGCTCGGTGACGGTGAACTGCGCGAGATCCTCAGCGAGCGCGACAAGAGCGCCGGAGCGTAGCTGCCGGGATCTCCCGGCACCGTCGGAACGACCGGTCAGCGGCGGCGGAGACGGCGGGGGGCCGGGGCGGGCTGCAACTGGGCCTCCAACTCGGCCTCCAGCTCGGCGTCCAACGCCGCCGCCAGCTCGGCTTCGTCGGGCAAGGACGCGGACCTCGGCTGGAGCGGCCGGGGAGTCACGCCGGGCCGGGCGGCTGGTGGTTGCTCCTCTTCCAGCTCCGTCACGGACTCGGCCAACTCGGCCACCGGGTCCATGCCGGCCATCGTGTCCCACTCGTCGCGGGGCAGGCCGTGCCAGCGCTGCGTGGCCTCGACAGGCGCGGCGGGCTGGAAGACGAAGGTCCGGTACGACCAGAAGCGGAACAGGGTGGCCAGCACCACGCCACCGGTCTTCGCGACGTTCAGGGCCAGCAGCCCGGTCACGCCCAGGCCGTACTTGGCGGCGGCGAGCACGCCGAGTTCGATGAGCAGCCCAGCCCCGTTGAAAAGGAAAAACAGGGCGTATTCCCGCTGCATCGCAGATTTCGGACGATCACGGTACGTCCAGTGTCGATTCATCAGATACGACGTGATCGTGGCGACGATGGTGGCGACGACTGTCGCCTTCAGCTGACCGTCAACGAAAACCGTGAGTGCGAGCGCGTTGAACACGGCGTAATTGATGACCGTGTTGATGCCACCGACCAGGCCGAATTTGAGTGCCTCGTGGATGAACTTCTGCCAGCGCTCAGGTAGCAGACGGACGAGAGGCATGCGCAACACCTTAGGGCAGTGGGTCGGGGTCGGCTGGCTCCGACCGAACGAGTGGGCGGCAGGTCACGCCCGGCGGTCCTGGTTCGCTTCCGCGACCGGTGGCGTTCCCGCTTCGACGAAGACGAACCGTCGGTACGACCAGAATCGGAACAGCGTGCCGAACCCGGTGCCCACGATGAAGCTGGCCACGTTGTCGGCCAGTCGGGTCTGGAAGACGGCCGGCCAGATGCTGCCGAGCCCGTAGTGGCTGATGGCGAGGCAGGCCACCGCGATGCCCAGCCCCACCGTGTTGAAGAAGAAGAACAGCGCGTACTCGCGGGCCGGGTGGGAGCGCTTGCGGTGCCGCCAGGTCCAGAACCGGTTGCCCAGGAAGGCGAAGGTCGCGGCGATGACCGTGGCGATGGTCTTCGCGGTGATCTGCTCGACGCCCTGCGGGCCGATCAGGTAGTTGAACAGGGCGAAGTCGATGAGGAAGGCCACCCCGCCGACGGTCGCGAACTTGCTCATTTCCCGGATGAGGTGACCGAAGCGGTCGATCAGGGAGTGAACCAGACCCGGGCGGGTCTGCCGGGAGCCTGGCTCCCCGGTCATTGTGGCGGCCACCGTGCGAGCGTACCGGTTGGCCGCCCCGGGAGCGGGTAGCAACGGGCACCGGGGTGCACCGGTGCGGCGGCACGGACGGGCACGAACGGAGCGTAACCGGATCCGTGCGATCGGGTGTTCTTTTCCGCTTCGGTACTCCGGGTCGTAAATCGCCGTCGCCGGTTCGGCCCGGGTGCCGTCACCAGGAGGTCCGCCGAAGGATTTGCGTGAAACTGCGCGTGAAAGCGGGTAAAGGCTCGTGATGCCGCAGCGTGACCGCACCTTGTGCAGTTCTTCACAACCAGTCCCACTGACTGGAGAGGTCCTCCGGTTTACGCTGAGGCCAATCCCAGGTTTCCACGAAGGCGACGCGCATCGCGCCGCTGAGACTCGTGCACTCCATAGACCGGTCAGCGTCGACCACAAGGAGATGTGTCATGGTTGCTCCGGCCACCGTTCGGGGTATCGATCAGGCCCCTACGTCCCACCCGAAACTGCTCGCCTGGGTCCGTGAGGTCGCTGAACTGACCACCCCTGACCAGGTCGTCTGGGTGGACGGGTCCGACCAGGAATGGCGTCGCCTCACCGACGAGCTGGTCGAAGCCGGGACACTCGTCCGGCTGAACCCCGAGAAGAAGCCCAACTCCTTCTACGCGCGTACCGACCCGACGGACGTCGCCCGGGTCGAGGAGCGCACCTTCATCTGTTCCGTGGACGAAGCGGACGCCGGGCCCACGAACAACTGGATGGCGCCGGCCGAGATGAAGCGGACCATGACGGATCTGTACCGCGGCTCGATGCGCGGGCGCACGATGTACGTCATCCCGTTCTGCATGGGCCCGATCGAGGCGGAGAGCCCGATGTTCGGCGTCGAGATCACCGACAGCCCGTACGTGGTCGCCTCGATGCGGATCATGACCCGGATGGGCGCCTCGGTCCTGCAGGCGATGGGCGACGACGCCGACTTCGTGCACGCCCTGCACTCGATCGGCGCCCCGTTGGCCCCCGGTCAGCAGGACGTGGCCTGGCCGTGCAACGAAACCAAGTACATCTCCCACTTCCCGGAGACGAGGGAGATCTGGTCGTTCGGCTCCGGGTACGGCGGCAACTCGCTGCTCGGCAAGAAGTGCTACTCGTTGCGGATCGCCAGCGTGATGGGGCGCGACGAGGGCTGGCTCGCCGAACACATGCTGATCCTGAAGATCACGTCGCCGGAGGGGCAGGTCTACCACATCGCCGGGGCCTTCCCATCGGCCTGCGGCAAGACCAACCTGGCCATGCTGGAGCCGACCATCCCGGGTTGGAAGGTCGAGACGATCGGTGACGACATCGCCTGGATGCGGTTCGGCCCCGACGGACGGCTCTACGCGATCAACCCGGAGTACGGCCTGTTCGGCGTCGCCCCGGGCACCGACTGGAAGACAAACGCCAACGCCATGCGGACGCTGGAGCGGGGCAACTCCATCTTCACGAACGTGGCCCTCACCGACGACGGCGACATCTGGTGGGAGGGCATGGGCGAACCGCCGGCCCACCTGATCGACTGGAAGGGCAACGACTGGACGCCGGAGAACGAGAACCTCTCCTCGCACGCGAACAGCCGGTTCTGCACCCCGATCACCCAGTGTCCGATCCTGGCGGAGGACTACTACAACCCGAACGGCGTACCGATCGACGCGATCCTGTTCGGTGGCCGGCGTCGCGACACCGTGCCGCTTGTCACCGAGGCACGGGACTGGGTGCACGGCGTCTACATGGGTGCCACGCTCTCCTCGGAGACCACGGCCGCCGCCTCCGGTGCGGTGGGCGTGGTCCGCCGCGACCCGATGGCGATGCTGCCGTTCATCGGCTACCACGGTGGCGACTACTTCCGGCACTGGATCGAGATGGGCAAGGGCGCCGACGGCGACGAGTCGAAGCTGCCAAAGGTCTACTACGTCAACTGGTTCCGTAAGGACCCGGAGGGCGGTTTCCTCTGGCCGGGCTTCGGCGAGAACTCCCGGGTGCTCAAGTGGATCATCGAGCGGATCGAGGGCCGGGCCGATGCCGTCGAAACCCCGATCGGCATGGTGCCGACCCTGGACGCCCTGGACGTCGAGGGGCTGGACATGACGCCGGAGGACGTCCGCATCGCGCTGAAGGTGGACCCGGACGAGTGGCGCAACGAGTTGCCCCTGGTCACCGAGTGGTTCGAGAAGTTCGGCGACAAGCTGCCCGGTGTCCTCTGGGCCGAGCTGGACGCCCTGCGCGCCCGACTCGACGCGGAGCAGCCGCAGCGAGGGGTGTGATCGACGACGGATCCGGGCATCATCGGATCCCATGAGGACGGCCGCCGAGACCGAGGTCCGGCGGCCGTTCGCCGTCCGGACGCTTACCGCACTGTTGGCGGTGACGGCCGCGGCCACCGTCGTGGTCGAGGTGCTCAACTGGTGGTACGCGCCGGAGCAGGGGTTCGGGCTCGCCGTGCGTACCGGCTGGGCGATGCTGCGCTCGTTCGGCTTCCTGCTGCTCATCGGGCATGTACGTCGCGGCCGGACAGTGGCCCGTCCGTTCGGTCTGATCCTCGCCGTCACCACGGTCTTCGCTGTCGGTCGGCTGATCGTGCCCCGCCAGGGCGTACCACCGTTGCCCGGCCTGCTCGGCTTCGCCCTGCTCACCGCGCTCTGCGCGACAGTCGTCTGGCTGTTGTACAGGTCGTCGGCGCTCGCCGGGCACCTGGTGCGGCACCGCTCCCGGCTGGTCATCGACCGTTCCGGCATCTCCTGGCGGGAAACGCCGCCGAGCCGGCCGGAGGCGAGCGCCTGGCTGCTGACCAGCCGGGTAGCGGCGTTCACGTACAGCCCGCTGATGCTGGTGCCGGCGCTTGTCGCCACCGCCGCGATCCTGGACGGACAGTTGCTCGCCGTACCCGCCGTGCTGCTCTGGCTGGGTGCCGGCATCGCGACCAGCTACCTGGTGCTGTTCTGCACGGCGTTCCTCCTGCGCGGTAGCCGCTGGGCGGGCACGCTGCTGATCGTGGTGACGGTCGCCGTGCTCGCCGTCGATCTGCCGTTGTGCTGGTGGCTGCTCGGCGTCGACGGCCTGATACGCGACGGTGCGCCGCTTGTCGTCGCCGCCGTCCTCACCGTCTACGGCATCCGCCGCGCCGCCCGCCCCACCCCACTCCCTGCCTGACCCATCCCCGGCGCCCCTCCCGTCCGCCGCCACCTCCCGCCATGCCCCTGCCCTGCTTCAAGATCCGAGCAACTTCGGCGATATTGCTGCCTCAGCCCGAGGTGGAGGCAGCAGCATCAGGGAAGTTGCTCGGATCTTGAAGGCGCCAGCAGACGCGCGGGGAGCTCCCTGCTTGCTCTGCTTCAACTGGCGCACTGGATCCGGGACGATCGCAGTGCGTCAGTTGAAGCAGAGCTGAGGGGGCGGAGCAAGGGGGAAGGCAACAAAGGCAGAGCCGGCAGTGCAGGGCAGGCAGGGCGGGAGGAGAGGCTGTGCGCGACGAGTTCGACGTGGTGGTGGTCGGGGCCGGGCCGGCGGGGTGGCTGCCGCTCTGGCGGCCCGCCGGGCGGGTGCCGAGGTGTTGCTGTTGGACCGTGCCGAGTTTCCCCGGGACAAGGCCTGCGGCGACGGTATCGCCGCGCACGCGTTGGACGTACTCGCCGAACTGGGTGTGCGCGACGCGGTGGCCGGCTTCTCGCCGGTGCCGGCGTTGCGGCTGGTGGCACCGGACGGCGGTGCCGTGGCGCGGACGTTGCCCAGACCGGCGTACACCGTGCCGCGGCAGGTGTTCGACGCGCGGCTGGTGGCGGCGGCGGTCGGGGACGGCGTGCCGTTGGGCCGGCGGGCGGTGCGCCGGGTGGAGGTGCGCGCCGACCGGGTCGTGCTGGACGGGGAGATCTCCGCCGGGGTGGTGGTGGGTGCCGACGGCGCCGGGTCCGTCGTGCGCCGGGCGTTGGGCGAGCCGAACAACCCGGACCGCCATCTGGCGCTGGCCATCCGAGGGTACGCACCCGCGCCGCCCGGACCGCCGGCCCAGCTCATCGTCACCTCGGCCGCCCGCTGGCCGGCGTACGCCTGGTCGTTCCCGATCGGTGACGGTCGGGCGAACGTCGGGTACGGGGAGGTGCTGCGGGGCGAGTCGCTGACCCGCGCGCACCTGCTCGACCGGCTGGCGGCGCTGTTGCCGGGCACGGATCCGGCGGCGGTCAGCTCGCTGCGTGCCCATCACCTGCCGCTGTCCACCTTCCGGCCGACGCCGGGACGGGGCCGGGTGGTGCTCGCCGGCGACGCGCTCTCGCTGATCAACCCGCTGACCGGTGAGGGGATCTTCTACGCGTTGCGCTCCGGGGCGCTGGCCGGGCAGGCCGCGGTCGGTGCTCCTGAGCATGCCGCGCGGCGGTACGCGAGCGAGCTGCGTAGCCGACTCGGCACCCACCTGCGGCACAGCTCGGCGGCGGCCTGGCTGGCCCGACGGCGGCGGGTGGTGGACGCGGCGGTGCGGGCGGCCGATCGGGACGGACGGGTCTTCGGCAGGGTGGTCGAGCTGGGACTGGGCGATGGTCTGCTGGACGGCCGGACGCTCGGTCTGATCGCCCTCGGCCTGCCGGTGCGGCATCGGCCACCGGCACACTGATCCGTAGGGCGGCTCGCTACCCTGCTAGGTGATGACTCTGCGGAAACTTCTCTACTCCGTCTACGAGCGGCGGCTGACGGCCAAGCTCGCGGGCCGTCCGGTGCCCCGCCACGTGGGTGTGATGTGTGACGGCAACCGCAGATGGGCCCGGGAGATGGGCTTTGTCGATCCGAACGACGGGCATCGGATGGGTGCCGAGCGGATCAAGGAACTGCTGCGCTGGTGCGACGCCGCGGGTGTGGGGCACGTGACCCTGTGGCTGCTCTCCACCGACAACCTCTCGCGCCCGGCGGCGGAGCTGGACCCGCTGCTCCAGATCATCGAGGATCTCACCACCGAGCTGGCCGCGGATGCCAACCCCTGGCGGCTGCGGATGGTCGGCGCACTCGACGTGCTGCCGACGCGCCTCGCCACGGCACTCAAGGCCGCCGAGGAACGGACCAGGGAACGTACCGGCAGCGCTCAGGTCAACATCGCCGTCGGGTACGGCGGCCGGCGGGAGATCGCCGACGCGGTGCGCTCGTTGCTGCTGGAGCGCGCGGCGAACGGCGGCACGCTTGAGGAACTGGCCGGGTCGCTCGACGTCGACGACATCTCCGAGCACCTCTACACCCGTGGGCTGCCGGATCCGGATCTGATCATCCGGACCAGCGGGGAGCAGCGCCTCTCCGGCTTCATGCTCTGGCAGTCGGCGCACTCGGAGTTCTACTTCTGCGAGCTGAACTGGCCCGATTTCCGGCGCGTCGACTTTCTCCGCGCGCTGCGCTCCTACGCCACCCGCCAGCGCCGCTACGGGGTCTGAGAGCGGCGCCGGACGGGGTCGGTTGCTCAGCTGAGGCGGTGGGTGGCCTCGGTGAGGAAGTCACCCAGGTCGGCCGGGGAGTCGATGGTGAGGTCGGCGGCTTCGGCGACCTCGTCGCCGGTCTCCGGGTTGGCGACGGCGACGCAGACACCGAGAAAGTCCGGGTCGGCGGCGGCGCGGGCCCGCAGCGCGGCGAAGGCCTTGATGTCGGAGACGTCGTCGCCGAAGTACCAGGCCGCGCGTACCCCCTGCACCAACTCGTCGATCACCATGCCCTTGTCCCGGTCGACCGGTGGCTTGATCTCCAGGACCATTCGTCCGACCTGTACCCGCAGGCCGAGGCGCTCGGCCTGATCGCGGCCCCACTGCTCGACGGTGTCGGCAAGTTGCGGCGCGGTACGCCAGTGCAGGGCGACCGACAGCCGCTTGTACTCCACAAGGGTGCCGGGCGGCAGTTCGGTGCGGGCCAGTTCGGCGAGTTCGGACATTGTGGGCACCCACGGCAGGGCGGCCGGCTCGGTGACCGTGTCGCCGCCGGAATGGCTGTGCTCCAGGCCGTAGAGACCGTACAGGTCGACACCGGTGAGCCCGTCGAAGTGCTCGCGCAGGAACTCCACAGGTCGGGCCGAGACGATCGCGATGCGCCGCACGACCGGGGCGAGTGCCTCGATGGCGGCCAGCACCTTCGGCGCGGGCTGTACCTGTGTCGGATCGTCGGCGACCGGCGCGAGGGTGCCGTCGAAGTCGAAGAAGAGGACGGTCTCGGCCGCCCGGTCGGCGGTCGCCCGCCAGGCATGGTCGGCGTTCAGCGGGATCTTCGGCTGCTGGTTGCCCAGATTCAACGGCGGCACGCGCGACAGCGTACCCCGGGTTCGGTCGGTCAATCCTGACGTGAATCCGGTGTGGGCGACAGGTGTGATTCAGCGTTCGGCGGCTCCACGTCCCCGGCGTCCGAACGGCACCACCGCCGCTTCCTGGCCGTGGCTCAGCAGGTAGCCCTCCACGAAGCCGGAGTTCCGGTCGCCGGTGTGTGCCTCGATTTCCCGCAGCCGCTCCACCAGGAACTCGGTGAGCGCGGTGAGCCGATCGTTGAGCCGGTCGTGCAGTTCGGCGACGACGGCCAGGACGATCGCGGTGCCCGCGGTGGCGAGCGCGAAGAGGTTGACGAGCAGCGGAAGCTGCCCGCCGTTCAGGGTCAGGGTCACCGCGTTGCCGGTGACGCACAGCGTCACCGAGACCGTCGCGACCACGACAGCCAACCATTTCAGGGTCATGGAGAGACCCCTTTCTGTCCCGCAGGGCTGGGTTCGGCCTTGTCCCGTCCCCCCGCCGACGACGAGCCCAAGCAGTACGAATACGGACGCTAGCGCGCCCGATCCCGCCCCGTAGCGAAACGAATCAGGCTGACCTGCCGTTCTTTCGCCATCTGAGGAACTAGCTGGCCGCGTCTCCTCGTTTTCGGACACTCAGCGGCAGCGTCGGGCGATATGCGAGGTAACGAATGGTTTCCCGGATGTGGAACTTCTCCGCGTCCGAGACGTCGGGGTCGACCAGCCGGCGGAGCAGCGCCTCGACGTCGGGGTCCATCGGCGGTGGTGACGGCGAGGTTCGGCGCGAGGTCGTCCGGTCCCAGCCCAGCGCCGCGAAGGCCACGGCCGGGTCGAGCCCGAGGCCCTCGCAGAAGGCCACCACCCGTTCCGCTTCCGGGTCGCTGGCCCAGTCGCCGCGTACCCACCGGTTGATGGTCTGTCGGGAGACGCCGGTGCGCCGGGAGACCTCGGTGCCGCTCCACGCCCGGGTCGCGCGGGCCTCGTCGAGGGCGCGCCGGACGAAGGTGGCGAAGGCGATCTTCCGCGCGTTGGCCGTCTCGGTCACCTCGTGACCGTACGACCGTTGAGCCTGGGTGACAGCGCCTGCCACGCGTCTGTCACGCTTGCGTGACGTCGTTGCAATGTGGCCGGAGGGGGGTCCGGCGCTCTTCCTGAGGGGTGCCACCTGGGCAGGATAGATGTACGTAGGTGCGGAGGCAAACGAACGAAAAGCTGATACTGTCACGTTCATGGGACAACCTACGGTGTGTCACGTGCATGAGACGACCAGTGCTCACCTGCGTCACGCGCCCGGTGCGAGGGGGACGCGGTGACCGAACTCGCAACCCGTGCTCAGGCGTTCAGCCTGGTGGCCGAGGGGGTCGCCGCCGGGCTGAGCGCGCCGTGGCGCCTCTACCTCGCCCACGGCTGCCGCTACCTGTCGCTGAGTGTCGGTGACCGAGCCGAGTGGAACGCCTGGCGGACCCACCTCGGCTGCCCGGAACTGAGCGTCCGGGTCTACGACGCCGGCGGCGAGATCCGCCGTTCGTCAATGGCTGAGGTGGTCATGGACGGCTGCCGGATCAGCGTCGAACTGGTCGAGGAGATCGGCACCGACGACCTCGACCGGCTGCTGGTGGCCGACCCCACCACCGTCGAACCGGAGGAACGATGACGTCCGCGCGGGGAACCGGAGCCGCCGGATGAGTCCGTTCCTGGCGATCTTCCTGGTGCTCGTGCTCGCGGCGACGAGCTACGCCGCAGGGCGGCTGCACGGGCAGCTCAGTTACCGGATCGGTTACCGCTTCGGCTACCGGCAGGGCTACTTCGACGGGGACCGTGGTGCGTGGAACCGGCGTCGCCGGGACGCGCAGGCGGCCATCGCCTCCGCTCTCGCGGTCGCGGCACCATCGTCGCCGCCGGCCCGGGTCACCGCCACCGTGAACCCGCTCCCGCCACGCGGCGCGAGCCCGGCGCCGTCAGCCCTACGGTCCGAGGGACCGCAGGGGGAGATCGAGAAGGCCGGGGCAGCCCGGCCGGGCACCACGTACACGGGTTCGTCCTTCGCGGAGCCGGCCGCCTCGGTCACCGGGCGGCACCCGACCGGCACTCTCGTACGACGGACCGGCTGAACCGGTCGACGGGCCCAGGCCCGTCCACAGGCGCGGCGCGTACGCCCTTCCGGGTGGCGCCGCTGGGGCCACGTCAGACCGGTGGCGGTGGTCCCACCGGCCGGGATGCGCGCAGGGGGCATGCATCCCGGCCGGTTCGTTCCCGGCCTCGCCGTCCGGCGGTGTCGCGGCACCGCCCGGCGCTGCCGGATGGCCGTGGGGTCCGCAGTGGCACCGCCGCAGGCCGAGTCCGGGGGCGTCCGGGCACGATCTTTGAAACGTGACCTAGCCGGGACGGGTGCGGGGAGCTAGCGTCTAGGCATGGCGCGGGGTTGTCCCGAGCCAGCCGGCCCGCCCGGCCTGCGACCTCGCGCACGGGGCCCGCATCCGACCCCGTGTCAGCCGGGCATCCGGAGGAGGCGGACCGCGGGTGGCCGGGTGCCCATCCGCCGGAGCAGGCCTGTGACGACTCGCCGTACGACCGCCGGTGCCGACCAGGGCCCGGCCGCGACTACCACGACCCGCCGCAGCACCCGGAGCCGCCGTACGGCGGCCTCCGGTTCGGCCGACCCCAGGGAGCCCCGACCAGCGGGCCAGTCCTTCGTTCTGGACACCTCCGTACTGCTCAGCGACCCGGCGGCGTTCCACCGCTTCGCCGAGCACGAGGTGGTGCTTCCGCTGGTGGTGATCTCCGAGCTGGAGGGCAAGCGGCAGCACCCGGAGCTGGGCTGGTTCGCCCGACAGTCGCTGCGCATGCTGGACGAGCTGCGGGTGCGCCATGGTCGGCTGGACCGGCCGGTGCCGGCCAACGATGTCGGTGGCAGCCTGCGGGTGGAGTTGAACCACACCGATGACGGGGTGCTCCCGCCCGGCTTCCGCAACGAGTCCAACGACGCTCGGATCCTTTCCGTCGCGCTGAACCTCGCCGCTGAAGGACGGGAGGTGACGCTGGTCAGCAAGGACATGCCGTTGCGGGTCAAGGCCGCCTCCGTGGGGTTGCGCGCGGACGAGTACCGGCACGGCCAGGCCAGCGACCCGACCTGGACCGGGATGGCCGAGTTGGAGCTGGCCGAGGACGACATCGCCCGGCTCTACGCGGGAGAGGTCGTCGACGTGGACTCGGCGGCCGGTCTGCCCTGCCACACCGGTCTGGTGCTGCACTCGTCCCGGGGGTCGGCGCTCGGCCGGGTGCTGCCGGACAAGACCGTGCGGCTGGTCCGTGGTGACCGGGAGGCGTTCGGCGTGCACGGCCGCTCGGCCGAACAGCGGATCGCGCTCGACCTGCTGCTCGACGAGTCGATAGGCATCGTCTCGCTCGGTGGCCGGGCCGGCACCGGCAAGTCCGCCCTGGCGTTGTGCGCGGGGTTGGAGGCGGTGATGGAACGTCGCCGGCACAAGAAGGTGATCGTCTTCCGCCCGCTGTACGCCGTCGGCGGGCAGGAGCTGGGTTACCTGCCCGGTTCGGAGTCGGAGAAGATGTCGCCCTGGGCCCAGGCGGTCTTCGACACCCTCGGTGCGGTGGTGCACGAGAACGTGCTGGAGGAGGTCACCTCGCGCGGTCTGCTGGAGGTGCTGCCGCTCACCCACATCCGGGGCCGCAGCCTGCATGACGCCTTCGTCATCGTCGACGAGGCGCAGTCGCTGGAACGTGGCGTACTGCTGACCGTGCTCTCCCGGATCGGCCAGGGCTCCCGGGTGGTGCTGACCCACGACGTCGCGCAGCGGGACAATCTGCGGGTCGGGCGGCATGACGGTGTCACCGCGGTGATCGAGGCGCTGAAGGGTCACCAGCTCTTCGCGCACGTGACGCTCAGCCGTTCGGAGCGTTCACCGATCGCCGCGATGGTGACCGACCTACTGGAGGACGTGCCGACCTGACAGCCGTTTTGGGCGGATTGCGTTGATATTTGGCGTGACCCACGTCACAGTTGAGGTCCGTGGT
Organism: Verrucosispora sp. CNZ293; assembly: GCF_002754655.1. NCBI lineage: Bacteria > Bacillati > Actinomycetota > Actinomycetes > Micromonosporales > Micromonosporaceae > Micromonospora > Verrucosispora sp. CNZ293. Next base: position 3,948,005 of record NZ_PEFR01000001.1, on the reverse strand, counting down.
TTCCCATCGGCCTCACTGTGCGCGATGGTGTCCCACGGGCGCCCACGCACCGGGCGCATCGTTGGTCGTCGTTCGTCACTCCAGCAGAGGAGCGGGCGACGCCGGCAGGCGACGCGGTGCGTCCACGGTGGCCGGCACGCCGGCCACGGGCGCCCGTGGCGCGCCACGACCCAGTGGGTCGCGGCACGCCACGTCCCTGAACCCGACGAAGGGATCACTTCGTGAGTCGGCCGTGGAGCCGGTTCGCCGCCCGCACCGCAGCCGTCGCGCTGCTCTCGGTGGGCGTAGCCGGCGGCTTCTATCTGAGCGAGGACCGCCAGTCGCAGCGCTCAGGCCCCGGCGCACAGGTGGCCGGCAGCGTCAGCGAACTCGACGTCAACGTCGAATACCGGCAGCAGGAGGCGGTCTCCCGCCAGGTCCGCACCGCCCGGCAGCAGGCCACCGAGGTCAGAAAGCAGGCCAAGGCCGCCGCCGAGAAGGCCCGCAAGGCCGAGGAAGCGGCTCGCAAGAAGGCCGCGGAGAAGGCTGCCAAGGAGGCCGCGGCCCGGGCCGCGAAGCCGTACGACGGCCCGATCCCCGAGTCCTGCGAGGAGTACAGCGGCAACCGTAAGGTCGGCTGCGCCCTCATGATCGACGCCGGCTTCAAGATCGACCAGTTCCCCTGCCTGGACCGCCTCTGGAACAAGGAGAGCGGCTGGAACCACAAGGCCCGTAACCCGTCCTCCGGGGCGTACGGCATTCCGCAGGCGTACCCGGGGAACAAGATGTCCTCCGTCGGTGACGACTGGCAGACCAACCCGGTCACCCAGATCAAGTGGGGGCTCGGCTACATCAAGGGTCGCTACAGCACGCCCTGCGCGGCGTGGAACCACTCACAGGCCAAGGGGTACTACTGAGCTGAGTCACGGCGGCGGGGCGCGGGCGACCGACCCCGCCGCCGTGTGTCTCGTACCGGGAAAAGTGGCGGCTGTCGGCGTTTACTGATAGCTGTTGACGGGTGACCCTGCTCCCCGGAAGTGGCGACCCGCACCGGTTCGGCACCGTGGCCTTCTATGCGTCCATCGGCCGGGCGTTCGTCGCCATGTGCGCGGTGGTGCCGGTCCTCTTCCTGATCGAGGGCCTCGACGTCTGGCTCGGTGCCGGCTTCGACTCCGCCGCCGGGATCATCCCGCAGCGCATCGACGGGCTGGACGGTGTCTTCTTCTCACCGTTCCTGCACCACGGCTTCGACCACCTCTACAGCAACAGCATCCCGCTGATCCTCCTCGGCACCTTCGTGCTGGCGGCGGGTGCCCGGCGTTTCCTCTGGTCCACCCTGGTGATCGTCCTGGTCAGCGGGCTCGGCGTGTGGTTCACCGGCTCGCCCGCCACGATCGTCGTGGGTGCCAGCGGGGTCATCTTCGGCTACCTCGGCATCCTGCTCACCCGGGGCATCTTCGAGCGGAGCTGGTGGAACTTCGCCGTCTTCCTGCTGGTCGGGCTCCTCTACGGCGGCCAGTTGGTGGGCGTGCTGCCGACCGACGAACGGATCTCCTGGCAGGGGCACCTGTTCGGGCTGCTCGGCGGTATCGTGGCCGCCATCATCTTCCGTCGACGCCGGTCCGACCTCGACGGGCCGTACCGTTCCGAGTCCCCGATGACCATGCCCTGACGCGTCCGCCGAGCGCGGCGACCGCCACCGCGACCAGGGTCAGGAGGGCGCCGAGCAGGGTCGTCGCGTCCGGATGCGCGGCCGCCGAGGGCAGCAGCATGTCCAGCAGGACCGCACCCACCACCTGCCCGGCGACGGTGGCCAGGCCGAGCAGCAGCACGCCGGTGAGACGGACCACCGCGGCGGCCACCGCGATGAAGGTGACACCGATCGGCCCGCCCAGGTAGAGCCAGAGGTCGGTGGGCAGCCCACCGGGCGGCAGCCCCCGCAGCACGAGGCTGACGACGAACGCGACGAGCAGCACCGCCGTACCGACCGCGAAGTTGACAAGGGTGGCGGTGAGCGTGCTCTCGGTGACCACCCGGACCCAGCCGTTCACCGCCTGCTGCCAGGCCACCGCGACCCCGGCGAGCAGCGGCAACACGGCCAGACCGAGGGTCGCCGGTTCAGCGAACCGGTCGCTCACCGCCAGCAGCACCGCGATGACGGTCAGCACCGCCCCGGCCAGCCGGGCACCGGTCACCGGTCGCCGGCCACCCGGGCCGACCCCCGCCCGGTCGACGAGCAGGCTGCTGGCGGACTGCCCGGCCACGATCGCCACCGTGAACACCGCGACTCCCAGGGTGCCGACAGTGGCGCCCTGGGTGAACACCAGGAACGCGCCACAGGCACCGCCGAGACACTGCCAGGGGCGAAGCGTCCCCCGGCTGAGGCCGGTACGCAGCGTCGCCAGGCCGCGCCGCCCGGCGCCGGTGGCCGGCACCAGGATCAGCAACAGCAGCAGGCCCGACCCGAACGAGATGACGGCGGCGGTAACCCCGTCACCGAGGCGTACGCCCAGCTCGCCGTTTATCCGTGACTGCGTCGCCACGGCGATCCCGGCCACGGCGGCCAGCGCCACCGCGCCGAACCGGCGACCCGCCGACACCGTCGGCCGGGTCGCCGTCGGGGCACTCAAGCCTGTTCGTCCAGCGGCCGGCCGTCGAAGTCCACGGCCGAGTAGAGCGCGAGCTTCTCCAACCGGTGGTACGAGTCGATCACCCGGATCGTGCCGCTCTTGGAGCGCATCACGATCGACTGCGTGTACGCCCCACCGGCCCGGTACCGCACGCCGCGCAGCAGGTCACCGGAGGTGACGCCGGTGGCCACGAAGAAGCAGTTGTCGCCGGTGACCAGGTCGTCGGTGGTGAGCACCCGGTCGAGGTCATGGCCGGCGGCGATCGCCTTCTCGCGCTCGGCGTCGTCCTGCGGCCAGAGCTTGGCCTGCATCATCCCGCCCATGCACTTCAGGGCGCAGGCGGCGGTGATGCCCTCCGGGGTGCCGCCGATGCCCATCAGCACGTCGACGTCCGACTCGCCGCGCGCTGCGGCGATCGCACCGGCGATGTCACCGTCGGAGATGAAGCGGATGCCAGCCCCGGCGCGGCGGATCTCGTCGACCAGGCCGTCGTGCCGGGACCGGTCGAGCACGCAGACGGTGACCTCGGAGACGCTTGTGCCCTTGGTCTTCGCGATGCGGCGCAGATTCTCGACGGTGCCGGCCTCGATGTCGACCACGTCCGCGTAGGCCGGGCCGACGGCGAGCTTCTCCATGTAGAAGACCGCGCTGGGGTCGAACATCGCGCCCCGTTCGGCCACCGCCAGCACCGCGAGGGCGTTCGGCATCCCCTTGCTCATCAGCGTGGTGCCGTCGATCGGGTCGACCGCGACGTCCACCTCGGGGCCGTCTCCGTCGCCGACCTCCTCACCGTTGAAGAGCATCGGGGCGTTGTCCTTCTCGCCCTCGCCGATCACCACGATCCCCTTCATCGGGATCGAGTTGATCAACTTACGCATCGCGTCGACGGCGGCCCCGTCGCCGCCCTCCTTGTCGCCCCGGCCGACCCACCGGCCGGCGGCCATCGCTGCCGCTTCGGTGACCCGGACAAGATCGAGGGCGAGGTTACGGTCGAGGTTCTGTGGGGTTCGCGTCCTGGCGGTGGTCATGAAAACGGCTCCTCCTCGCGGCGGTGCGGGGCGGGCCGGCGCTGCCGGCTTCGTTGCTGATCCTCACACGATGGCGGACGCAGAGCCGGGTCGGGGCGGTGATGGCACGGATACCGCCGGTCGGGCGGCTGCGAGAATGGCCGGGTGGAACCTGCACAGCCTGCCGACCGCGCACCCGCCGATGAGCCCGTGCCACCGCCCGCAGCCGCCGCGAAGTCCGAACGGTCGCCGCGGGACATGGCCATCTCGCTGCTGGTGCTGCTGATCCCGATCGCCCTGCTCCTCGCCTTCTACCGGGGCTTCCTGGGCGGGGACGAGCCGAACACCGTCGATCCGGCACCGGCCTTCGAGCAGGCGAAGTCGGCAGGTGCCTTCCCGGTGAGCGAACCGGCCGAGCTGGGCGACGGCTGGCGGGCGATACGCGCGGCCTACCGGACGGCCGAGGACGGGGCGATCCTGCGGGTGGGATATGTCACCCCGGAGGGGCGTGGCCTGCAACTGGTGCAGAGCAACGTCCCGCCGGAGCGGCTGCTGCCGGCCGAGCTGACCGACGAGGGACGGCCCCAGGGGCAGACCGATCTCGGCTCCGGCACCTGGCAGCGCTACACCGCCCGGGGCAACGAGCAGGCGCTGGTGCTGCTCCAGCCGGAGCGCACGGTGATCGTGGTGGGCGACGCCCGGGACAACGAACTGCGGGCCCTCGCCACCGCCGTGGATTGACAGTCCTCGGCCCGGCCGGGCATCCGCCACATCAGCGTGAGCGTGACCGGCGGCGCGGTGCGGGTGCCCCCTGCATGTCGGCCCGATCCGCTACGCTCCCCGGGTTCGATGCCTGGCCGGCCCCGGTCGGTCGGGCTTTCCTGCTTGAAGAGAGACGATCTGTGAACATTCGACGGTGGAGCGTCGGCCTCATCGCCGCCACGCTGCTCGTTCCCGGCCTCGCCGCCTGCAACAACTCCGGCGGCGACTCGCCGTCCACGGGCTCCTCGCCCGAGTCGGTCATCCCGGCCGACCCGAAGGCGGCGCTTGTCGCCTCCACCAAGGGGCTGGCCGAGGGCAACTTCACGTTCACCATCGCGGCTGACTCGATGACGGGCAAGGGCACGTTCCACAAGCCCAGCAACAGCGCCCAGATGTCGATGACCATGGGTGGCGAGGACTTCACCATGGACTTCGACCTCATCCAGATCCAGCCGGACACCTGGGTGAAGGTCGACCTGGGCGAACTTTTCGCCGGCATCCCGGGGATGGAGGCGATCAAGGACAAGTACCAGCACCTCGACGCCGCCAAGGCCAAGGACGCCAAGAACCTCGACATCTTCAAGGACGGCACCGACCCGGCCGACGCCGCCGGCATGTTCGAGGGCCTCGCCGAGGTGCAGAAGACCGGCGAGGGCACCTACAGCGGCACCTTCGACCTGACCACGGTGAAGGACTCGGTCGCCGCCGACGAGGACATGCTCAAGGAACTGGGCGACAAGGCGAAGGCGATCCCGTTCACCGCGAAGCTGGACGCCGAGGGCCGGCTGAGCGAGCTGGTCATGTCCCTCCCGGGGGCGGGTGAGACCAAGGCACAGGACATCAAGGTCACCTACGCCGACTACGGTGCCGCGACGGCGGTGCAGAAGCCGCCGGCGGACCAGGTCATCGAGGCGAGTGAGCAGACCTACGAGATGTTCAAGTAGGTCGAGCGGTAGTGCTGCGGGGGTGGGCTCAGCCCGCCCCCGTTCGCGTTCCGGCGGACGGTCCCCGCCGGATCAGGGGGATGTCGCTGGTTTCGGGTGATTGCGTGGGCGGGCGGCAGGGAACAGAAGAGAGGAGCCTCCGGCGCGAGAACGCACCGGATGACCCTGCTGGGAGACACCGATGACCGTTCGACGACTGAGCGCCGGCCTCGTGGCCGTCGCCCTCTTCACGCCCGGAGTCGCCGCCTGCACCGCCAACGGTGACGCCGGGCCGACCGCCACACCGTCCGCCACCGCATCCGGTGCCGCACCCGAGGCCGACACCGATGCGAAGCAGGCGTTGCTGGACTCGACCCGGGAGATTCGCAACGGCAACTTCAGGTTCACCATGTCCGGTGCCGGCTCGGTGGCGGAGGGGCAGGTGCACCAGCCGAGCCAGAGCGCCGAGATCCGGGTACGCCTCGGCGAGTCGACCGACGACCTGGCGATCAGCCTCGACCTCATCCACGCGAAGCCGGACAGCTGGGTGAAGCTCGACCTCAAGGGCCAGGCGGCGACGAGCGTGCCCGGGGTGGACCGACTCAACCTCGGCAAGTACCAGCACCTCGACCAGAACCGGATCAAGGGCAACCGCAGCCTCGGCTTCGACTTCGAGAAGGTCGACCCGGCCGGCAGCGAAGCGTTGACCCAGGCTGTCACCGACGTCCAACGCACCGGCGACGGCGCGTACGCCGGCACCCTCGACCTGTCCAAGGCAGCCGACGCCGGGTCGCTCGACCCGACGCTTGTCACCGCGCTCGGCGCGGAGGCGAACTCCGTACCGTTCACCGCGACCACCGACGCCCAGGGGCGACTCACCGAGCTTGTCATCAAGCTGCCCGAGGCTGGCCGGGCTGCCGGTCAGGAGATCAAGGTGACGTACGCCGACTACGGCAACGCGACCGAGGCGACCAAGCCGTCGGCCGACCAGGTCGTCGAGGCGCCGCCGGAGCTGTACAACCTCCTCGACTGAGCGCGGAGGGCGGCGACGCGCGGCCGACCGGCGGACGCCGACCCACCTCGCTGATCATGAACGTACGCATCGCGGCGGGAGCCCACCGGCTCCCGCCGCGCCCTACCGGTGGCCCTGCTCGTAGCTTCGGCGGGCGGGTCGGTCAGTGAGGCGGCCCGGCTCGTCGCTTCGGCGGCCTGGTTGGTTGCTGAGGCGGCCGGGTCGTCGCGCTGAGGTGGATCGGGGAGCGGCGGCGCTGCTCGGCCTGAGTCAGCTGGCCGGGTCCGGTCGCGCGGCGTCGATGCGGGCGCGGGCCCCGTCGAGCCAGCGCTGGCAGATGACCGTCAGGGCCTCGCCGCGCTCCCACAGCGCCAGCGACTCCTCCAGCGACGTGCCGCCGGCCTCCAGCCGCTCCACCACCGAGGCGAGTTCAGCGCGGGCCTGCTCGTAGCTGAGTCGCTCGTCCGACCCGCTGGTCTTCTCGTCAGTCATCGCACCCATCTCAGCACAACCGCCTGACACCCCGGACGACCGCACCGCCGTTCACGCGCGCCGGACGGCAGGGTCGGGCTGCCACCCGGTGCGGGATCACCAGGCGGGGCCGGTCAGGTGTCGACAGTGGCGGCCAGTTCGCCGTCGGCGAGGCGTACCCGCAGCGGGTCGCCGGGAGCCACCTCGGTGGCCGCGCGTACGACGTGACCGTCGGCGCGTTGCACGATGGCGTAGCCGCGGTCGAGGGTGGCGGCCGGGGAGAGCGCGCGCAGCCGGGCCAGGGTGTGCCGGAGGTCGTCGTCGGCGGCGGCGAGGCGGTGGTCCAGGCAGCGGCCGGCGCGCTGGCGCAGCGCGGCCAGCTCGGCGGCGCGCTGCTCGACCATCACCTGCGGGCGGGCCAGCACCGGCCGGGAGCGTAGCGCGTCGATCCGGTGGGACTCCCGATCGACGAGGTTGTGCACGGCCCGATGCAGCCGGTGCCGGGCCTGCTTGATCAGGCGTACCTCCTCGGCCAGGTCGGGCACCACCCGCTTGGCCGCGTCGGTGGGGGTCGACGCCCGGACGTCGGCCACGTAGTCGACGAGCGGTGCGTCCGTCTCGTGGCCGATCGCACTGACCACGGGCGTACGACAGGCGAAGACGGCCCGGCACAGCGCCTCGTCGGAGAAGGGGAGCAGATCCTCGATGCCGCCCCCGCCCCGGGCCAGGATGATCACGTCGATGCTCGGGTCCGCGTCCAACACCTTGAGTGCGTCCACGATCTGGGGGACGGCGCTCGGGCCCTGGACTGCCACGTTCACCGTCCGGAACTCCACAGCAGGCCAGCGGCGGCGGGCGTTCGTCAGCACGTCCCGTTCGGCTGCGCTGGCCCGACCGGTGATGAGCCCGATGCGCTGCGGCAGAAACGGTGGACGGCGCTTGCGGGCCCGGTCGAACAGTCCCTCGGCGGCCAGCAGCTTCTTGAGCTTCTCCAGGCGGGCGAGCAGTTCACCGAGGCCGACCTGGCGGATCTCGTCCGCACGCAGGCTGAGCGTGCCCCGGGCGGCGTAGAACTCGGGCTTGGCGTGCAGCACCACCCGGGCGCCCTCGCGCAGCTCCGGCGCGCCGGAGTCGAGGACGTCACGGTTGGTGGTGACGGTGAGACTCAGGTCGGCGGACGGGTCACGCAGCGTCAGGAACACCGTGCTGGCGCCGGGGCGTCGACTGATCTGCGCCACCTGCCCGTCGACCCACACCCACCCGAGCCGGGCCACCCAGGCGCCGATCTTCTGGCTGACCACCCGCACCGGCCACGGCTCATCCGAGCTGCTCTTCCCGACCGCCCCGCCATTCTCACCCGCACTCACCCGATCACCCTACGGTCCGCCACCCCGACAGCGTTGATCATGAGGTTGTTGTTGCCGGCACGGCGTGTCGCGGGTGACAACTTCATGATCGACGGGCGGTGGGCGTCGTCTCGCGCGCTGCTGGGTCGGGGAGCGGCACGTACGATGGGGGGGTGATTGAGGCTGAGGTGACTTCCCGGACCGGCAAGCGCGTGCTCCTGGCCAAGCCCCGTGGCTACTGCGCGGGCGTGGACCGGGCGGTGCAGACCGTCGAGGAGGCGCTCAAGCTCTACGGTGCCCCCATCTACGTCCGCAAGCAGATCGTGCACAACAAGCACGTGGTGCGGACGCTTGAGGCCCAGGGCGCGATCTTCGTGGAGGAGAACGAGGAGGTGCCCGAGGGCGCCACGGTGATCTTCTCCGCGCACGGCGTCGCACCCGAGGTCTACGAGCAGGCGAAGCAGCGGTCGCTCAAGGCGATCGACGCCACCTGCCCGTTGGTGACGAAGGTGCACCACGAGGCGAAGCGGTTCGCCGCCGAGGACTACGACATCCTGCTCATCGGCCACGAGGGGCACGAGGAGGTCATCGGCACGGCCGGCGAGGCGCCGGAGCACATCCAACTGGTGGACGGCCCCGAGGACGCCGACCGGATCACCGTGCGCGACCCGAACAAGGTCGTCTGGCTGTCGCAGACCACGCTGTCGGTGGACGAGACGATGGAGACCGTGGCCCGGCTCAAGAAGCGACTGCCGATGCTCCAGTCGCCGCCCAGCGACGACATCTGCTACGCCACCAGCAACCGGCAGCACGTGATCAAGGAGATCGCACCGGAGTGCGACGTGGTGATCGTCGTCGGCTCCCGCAACTCGTCAAACTCGGTACGCCTGGTCGAGGTGGCCCTGGACGGCGGTGCCCGTGGCGGTCACCTCGTCGACTTTGCTCACGAGATCGAGGACGCCTGGCTCGCCGACGCGCGGACCGTGGGTCTGACCTCGGGCGCGAGCGTGCCGGAGGAACTGGTGCAGGAGGTGCTGGCACACCTCGCCGAGCGTGGCTTCACCGACGTCGAGGAGGTGGTGACCGCGAACGAGCGGCTGACCTTCTCCCTCCCGCAGGAGCTCAAGCGCGACATGAAGGCCGCTGCCGCTGCCGCGGCGCGCGACTGAGCGCGATGGAACTGTTCACCGCTCCGGTGCGTCAGAGCTTGGTATGAGGACCCTTCGGATCGCCGCCACCGCGTTGATCGTCTGCACGGCGCTCGCCGCCTGCGGCGGCCAGGATGCGGGGGACGGCACCACCACCCCCACCCCGACGGGAGCGTCACCCGTGACCGAGCTGCCGACCCCGGACCCGAGCCTGCCCGCACCCTCGCCCTCCGATCCGGTGGACCCGACGGCACCGACCACCCGACCGACGGTTCGGCCCAGCGCCCCGTCCAAGCCGCCGACTACCGGCGAGATGACCCTTACCGGTCGGATCGAGTCCGGCGTCGAGCCCGGCTGCCTGCTGCTCGACGGCTACCTGCTGCTCGGCGGCCCCCGCGACGTGCTGACCGCGGGCTCGTCGGTGACGGTGACCGGCCGTCCCGACCCGACCATGATGTCCACCTGCCAGCAGGGCACCCCGTTCGTGGTGGCTTCCGCCAAGCGCGGCTGACCGAGGATCCGGGGGACCTCGCCGGCACGGGACGATGAGCTTGATCAGTTGATGGCAGGATGCCCCGGTGCGGTACCGACCGATCCTTGCTGCGGCGGCCGGTGCTCTCGCCGTCGTCCACGTCGTCGGCATTCTGACCGGTGTGCCCCTGCTACGCCAGGCCGAGCTGGCCGCGTTGCTGCTGCTGTCGGCGTACGCGTTGACCGCGCGGCCACCGGGCCGGTCCTGGGTGGTGCCGGTAGCGCTCACCGCGCTGGTCGTCGACGCCTGGGTCACGATGCCCGCCGAATCCGCCGACCAGGGCTGGCAGGTGCTTCGGCCCGGTGCGGCTGACGCCACCCAGGGATTCGTCACCGGCGCCCGCCTGAGCTGGGCGGCGCTGGTCTTCGTCCTGGTTCTACTGCTGACCGTGCGGTGGCGGGAGGCCCGCCCGAGCCGTCCCACTTTCGCCGGGACGGTGCTGGCGGCGGTCCTGGTGACCGGGTACGCGGTGGTCCGGCTGGTCGAGATCCATCGTGCGGTACCGGACGCTCAGCGGCTCCGGCCCGGCTTCGGCGGCCAGCCCGACCTGGCGGTGACCGCCGCTGTGCTGGCACCCCTCACCCTCGCCCTGGGTGCGCTCGTCCTGGCCGCCCTCCTGTCCGGACGCCGGCAGCGGCTCGCCGCCGGTGGTGCCGCACTGCTGGCCCTGGTCGCCCTGACGTACCTGGATGCGGCGCTGTCCCTGACGCCGCTACCGTCGTACCTCGAACGAGGCACGCTGTCCACTGCCGCGTTCCAGGGCACCGAGAGGCTGCCCGCGCTCGGACCGGCAATCGTCGCCGCCGTCGAGTTGAGCGCGTACCTGCTGCTCGTGGTGGGTGTGAGCGCCCGTCAGGCGGTACCGGCCGGGCCGGGCGGCCGGTCGCACCGGTAGTCATCCCGCAAGGACGGAAGCCCGTCTCCGGGGGACCGGAGACGGGCTTCCTGGTGGTGCGGGTGGTGGGTCAGTTCACCGCGCCGACGGAGACCGCGCCGCGGCCGACGACCGCGCCTTCGGTGGTCACCACGGCCAGCTCACCGAAGAGTGTCCGGCCCGCGGGCGGGGCCGCCAGGGCGGTCACCGTACCCGAGATGGTGCCGGTGGCGCCGTGCGCCAGGGTGAGGGTGCCGCCCGACGCCGCGAGGGTGCCGAGCGCCGGGGAGGAGAACGAGTCCCGGTAGTCGTACTCGGTGCTGCCACCGGCACCGTCGACCGAGTACGCCTCCACGACGACGGTGTAGGTGCCCGCCGGCGGGTTGGCGATGGTCACGAACTCCTCGGAGTCGCCGTCGGCGTTGTACTGGACCAGTGCGCCGTCCCGGTACACGAACAGGTCGAGGTCGGCACCGGCGTTCGACGGGTTACCGATGCGGGCGGTGAAGCTGGTGGCTCCCGCCGGCACCTCCACGGTGAACTCCTGCGTCGCGTACTCGACGATCGTCGGCCGCTCAGAGTGCGAGCTGGCCAGTGCGCCACCCTGACCGGTCACCGTGACCGGGCCGAAGGTGTTCTTCAGTGTCCAGGTGACCGGGGTCGGGGTGCCGGTGGTCACCGACGGCAGTTCGACAACTGCCGGTTCGACGGCGACGCCCTGCACCCGTGCCTGGAGCTGGTACGGGTTGTTCAGCGCCGGTGAGGTCCGCCGGGACTCGACCTCGATCTCCCAGACACCCGGCATCGGGTTCTGGTAGTCACGCTCGAAGGCGTTGCAGGCGCTGGCGAAGTTGGTGTAGCAGGTCAGGCTTGAGGTGCTCTCCACCGGAACGCCGTACGGGTTGAACGCGATGAAGCGGGTCTGCGAACCGGTGGCGATGCCGGAGAGGTTCACCTGCAGCGCACCGGCACCCGGGGGAACCGTCACGAAGTACGACGTGGTGCTGTTCCGGTCCACCGAGCCCTGCGCCGAGTAGGCGAAGTTGGGCTTGCTGACGTCGTTCGAGGCCACCACGACGGCGGAGACCTCGAAGTCGATCGTGTTGGTGGCCGGGTCGTCGACGGTCACGATCGTGCCGTGCGCGCCGGCGGTCTTCGGCTTGGCGGTGATCGTGATGGTGACGGTGCTGTTCAGCGGCAGCGTGACATTCTTCGGCGCCGAGAAGGTGCCGTCGTTGCCGCGCAGGCCGACGTTGTGCTTGACGTTGCCGGCCGGGCCGCTGGTCCGGGTCAGCTTGACCTGGTACGACTTCGACTGGTTGACCTTGTGGCCGCCGTCGGCGGAGCCGCAGCGGTTGTAGACGCCGGTGCCGCGGTGCGGGGTGGCCAACTGGCCGGAGAGCACCGTGCAGACCGGGGCGTCGGAGGTGTACGAGCGGGTCTGCACACCCTTCTTCAGCAGCTTCCAGGCACCCGGCACGTCGAACATTCCGTAACCCTGCCCGTAGGTCGGGGTGTCGGCGATCGGCTTGGCCGAGGTGTAGATCGCCCGGCGCAGCATCTCCGGGGTGATGCCCTTGTCGGTCGCCTTGGCGGCCGAGAGCAGCAGCGCGGCGGCGCCGGCGGCCTGCGGAGAGGCCATCGACGTGCCGTTGAACATGCCGTAGCCCGGCGGCAGCGCGTAGCCGGCCTCGGCGACGGGGCTGCCGGCCTGCCACACCGGGGTGGTGGAGATGGCCGAACCCGGCGCCGCGATGTTCGGCTTGGCGCCACCATCCTCACGCGGGCCGCGCGAGGAGAAGTTGAACAGGGCGTTCTTCTTCTTGACCACCGAGCCGTAGTTGGCCAGCCAGGTGTCCTTGCTGACGCTCGCGGCGACACTCACCACGTTCGCCGACGCGGACGGGTCGCCGATGGTGTTCACACCCGGGCCGGAGTTGCCGGCCGAGATGAACATCTGCACCCCGTACGTGGTGATCAGGTTGTTGTAGAGGGTGGCGCGGGCGTTGTTGCCGTCGTTGAGCGCGGGCAGGCCACCGATCGACATGTTGATCACGTCGACCCCGCGGTTGATCACCAGATCGGCCATGCCGGTGGTGAGTGCGGCGGCCGTGCAGCCACCGCCCCAGGAGCAGGCACGGGAGGAAACGATCTTGGCGCCGGGGGCGGCACCGTCGAACGCGCCGTTGCCCAGCATGTCGTTGGCGGCGGTGATGCCGGCGACGTGCGTGCCGTGCGCGCTCTCGATGATGCCGATGTTGACGTAGTCGACCAGGCCGGGGCCGCCGATCGGAGTGGTGTTGACGTTCTTGCGGTACTCGACGACGAACGACATCCGCTCCTTGACCGGAGTCGCCGGGTTGTCGGTGCCGAAGTGGCCGACGTCGAACTTCTCCCTGTACGGCCGCATCACGGCCTCGTCGGTGAAGTCGCCGTCCTGGTCGGTGTCGACCCAGGTGTTGTTGGTGGCCGGGTCGAACAGGATGCCGAACTGGTCGGTGTTGTCCCCGTCGCGGTTGACGTCACCGCCCGGTTCGCTGTTGTTCGTGGTGTTCTCGCTGAACAGGTTGAACCGGTAGGTGCCGGCCGGCGCGGTCCAGGTGCGACCGGCCAGGGAGAACGAGGGCCCGGTCACCTGGTTGACCATCGGCCGCCAGGTGAGGTCCTCGAACGGGTCGGTCGCGGTCACCCAGTCGACGATCTTGCGCTCGCCGGTGGTGGTCTTCTGCAGCGCCGGGTGCTCCAGGTCCACGCCGGAGTCCATGATGCCGATGGTGACGCCGCGGCCGTCCCACTTCTTGTTCTGCTTGACGAACTTGACCGCACCGGTCTCGTTCGTGGGCATGTACGGGTTGTCGGCCTTGGTGTTGGCACCCGGCCCGCTCAGCGTGCTGCCCTGCTTGGCGGCCTTCTTGCCGCCCGGGGCGACCTCCGGCGACGGGTCCGGCAACTGGATCTTCTCGTCCAGGTCGATCGAGGCGACGCCCGGCAGAGTGGCGGCCTTTACCGCCTTGCCGGTCGGCACCGTGGCGAGCACGTATCCGATGGTGTCGTAGCGCTCGGTGACGGCAGCGCCGAGGTCGGCGAGGTCGTCGGCGACGTCCTTCGCCTTGCCCTTGTCGGTGGCGACGATCATCGTGACGGTGGGGGCCTTCTTGGCCTCCGCCTCGGCGAGCAACTTGGCGTCGTGCTGGTCCAACGCTTCGGCGGGGGTGGCCTGCGCGGCGTCGGGTCCGGCAGGAGCGGCGCTTGCGGTGGCGGCACCGCCCGCCACGGTCACGGCGCTGGCCGCCATCACCGAGGCGAAGAGCGCGGCCGAGGTACGCCGGCTCAGGTTTCGGGGTTTACTCACGTTCTCTTTCCTCCAGAGAACAGGGCGCCCTCAGATGCAGGGCACGCGTGAGCGAAATCCTTCGTGGTGCCGACCGTCGATGTCACTACCGCCAGGTACGTTGTGACCATCTCGTGATATGCGAGACGCTCATTGTCACATCGAAGATGATAGGGGCTGTTTTCAGTTAGACCGAGTTCGATCATCTGAAGTGGATTCCGGGAGCAGTTCCGGCGCTTGCGGCTGCCGGGGCGCCAACTCCACCTGCCCCGGCGTCGGCAGTTCCTGATCCGATACGCCCAGCTCCGCCAGCTTGCGGGCGCTGACCAGCACCCGCGCCTCCAACGAGCCCACCGCCCGGTTGTACGCGGTCACCGCGCCACCGAGCGAGGCGCCGAGCTTGCCCACGTGGTCACCGAGCGTCGACAGCCGGCCGTACAGTTCCCGCGCCAACGTGTGCACCGCCATCGCGTTGCGGGTCAACTGTTCCTGCCGCCACGACCAGGCGACAGTACGCAGCAACGCGACAAGGGTGGCCGGGGTGGCCAGCACCACGTTGCGGGCGAACGCGTGCTCCAACAGCGTCGGATCGCGTTGCAGGGCGACATCCAGGAACGGATCGGCCGGTACGAAGAGCACCACGAACTCCGGAGTGGACTCGAACGCCGACCAGTAGGACTTGGCGGCCAACGCGTCGACGTGCGCCCGGAGATGCTTCGCGTGCGCGTCGAGGTGGCTGTCCCGCCCCCGCTCGTCGCGCGCCTCCATCGCGGTGAGGTACGCGTCGAACGGCGCCTTGGCGTCCACCACCACACTCCGGCCGCCGTGCAGGCGGACCACCAGATCGGGGCGTACCGTCTGCTGGTCGGTGGCGGCGGTGACCTGCTCGGCGAAGTCGCAGTGCTCCAGCATGCCGGCGGCCTCGACGATGCGGCGCAACTGGTGCTCGCCCCACCGGCCGCGTACCTGGGGCGCGCGCAACGCCGCCACCAGCTGTTTCGTCTCCGTCCGCAGTTCGCCGGAGACCGTGCTCATGGCGCGGACCTGCTCGCGCAGTTCGGCGTACGCGTCGACCCGCTCATGTTCGAGGTCGGCGACCCGCTGCTCGTAGCGTCGCAGTGTCTCGTGCAGCGGTGCCACCGCGCGCGCGACCGCCTCCTGCGACTGGGCTGTCGCCTCGTAACTCAACGCCCGCATCGACTGCTCCAGCCGCCCTTCTCCCTCACGGGTGGCGCGCAGTGTGGCGTCCAACCGGGCGATCTCGGTCGTCGAGCGGGACCGGGCGGCGAACCAGCCGATCGCACCGCCGGCGCCGAGACAGACGACGACAACCGCCAGGGTCGAGAGCTCCATCCTCACGAGCTTGCCAAAGGCGGGCCCTCCGCGCCCGGACGGGTGCGCGGTGATTCACCGAGCCGGGCTCGTCGCACCGGGGACCGTCGGCCCAGGCTCGTGCGTCGAGCTGGTGACGGGGACTTCTGACACACCCGTTCGCTACGGTCGGCGCAGGGAAACGCAGGAAGGCTTCGAATGGCGCGAGTTCTCTTGGACGTCACGATGTCACTGGACGGCTTCATGGCCGGCCCCAACGTCAGCGTCGAGCACCCGATGGGCAAGGGCGGCCTTCGTCTGCACGAATGGCTTTTCAACACCTCGACCAGCGAGGTGGACGCTGCGATCGAACGGGAGATGTCGGAGACCACCGGCGCTGTGGTACTCGGCCGCCGAACGTTCGACGTGGGCGTCAACGTCTGGAACGACACCCCCTACCCGGTGCCCTGCTTCGTGCTGACCCACGACCCGCTGGCCGAGCGGGTGGAGAAGAACGGCACGTTCACCTTCGTCACCGACGTGCACGAGGCCCACGACCGCGCCACCGCCGCCGCCGGCGAGCACGATGTCCGGCTGATGGGCGCAACGGTCGGCCAGCATTTCCTGACCGCCGGTCTGGTCGACGAGATCCGGGTCCAGCTCGCTCCCGTACTGCTCGGCGCGGGCCGTCGGCTGTTCGAGCAACTGGGCGACGAGCACATCGAGTTGGAGCGGCTGGCCGTGGTCGAATCACCGTACGTGACGCACCTGCGCTACCGGGTCCGCCGGGACGCCGCACCACGGTCCTGAGCCTCCCGGTGGTCGCGACGGGCCCCTCCTGCGCCGAGGCGTGCCGAGGGGCCCTTCCGTACACCTCAGCCGGTGTTGCGCATTCCGGCCGCGATGCCGTTGACAGTGGTGAGCAGGGCCCGCTCCAGGGCGGTGCCGTCGCTGGGTGCGCGTCGGCCGCCCGGCGCGGTGGCCACCGCCCGCCCGGCCGCACCCGAGTCGCGGTACTGCCGCAGCAGCGCCACCTGGAGGTGGTGCAGCGGCTCCAGGTAGGTGTCGCGCACGGCGAGGGTGCGTTGCAGCACCGGGGAATTCTCCAGCAGGTCCGGTGAGTCGGTGACCGCGAGCACCTCGCGCCGGGTCAGCTCGTACTCCTGCTCGATCTTGTCGAAGATCGGGTGCAACTGCTTCGGGACCAGGGTCTCCACGTACCGGCGGGCGATGCCGAGGTCGGTCTTGGTCAGCATCATCTCCACGTTGGACAGGAACGTGCGGAAGAAGTGCCAGTTGCGGTGCATCTCGGCCAGCACGTCGGCCAGCCCGGCCTCCCGGGCGGCGGCCAGGCCGGAGCCGACCCCGAACCAGCCGGGCACGATCTGCCGGGTCTGGGTCCAGCCGAACACCCACGGGATGGCCCGCAACCCGGACAACCCGGCACCGGTGTTCGGCCGCTTCGCCGGCCGGGAGCCGATGTTCAGCGCACCGAGCAACTCGGTAGGAGTGGACGCCCAGAAGTACGCGGGCAGGTCCGGGTCCTCCACCAGCGAGCGGTACGACCGGAACGCCGACTCGGAGACCACGTCCATCGCCGCGTCCCAGCGTTCCAGCATCTCGGCCGGTTGCCGGGGCGCGGTGTGCAGCAGCGTCGCCTGGAGCACAGCGGCCACGCTCAGCTCCAGGTTCTCCCGGGCCAGCGCCGGCAGCGTGTACTTGTCGGAGATGACCTCACCCTGCTCGGTCACCTTGATCGCGCCATCCAGGGTGCCGTACGGCTGGGCCAGGATCGCGTCGTGCGTGGGGCCGCCGCCGCGCCCGACCGTGCCGCCCCGGCCGTGGAAGAGCCGCAGGTGCACCCCGTGCCGGGCGGCCACGTCGCGAAGTGCGCGCTGGGCCCGGTGGATGGACCACTGGCTGGTGGTGATGCCGGCCTCCTTGTTGGAGTCGGAGTAGCCGAGCATCACCTCCTGCACGTCACCTCGGGCCGCCACCAGCGCCCGGTACGCCGGCAGCGACAGCAGTTCGTCGAGCAACTCGCCGCCGGAGTTCAGCTCGGCCGGCGTCTCCAGCAACGGCACGATGCCGATCCGCGCCCGGCCGCTGTGCACGTCCACAAGGCCGGCCTCGCGGGCGAGCACCACCGCGGCGAGCACGTCGTCCACACCGAGGGTCATCGAGATGATGTACGACTCGATGATCTCGGAACCGAACCGGTCCTGCGCCTCACGAATGGTGCTGAACACGTCGAACGTCTTGCGGGCCGACTCGCTGAGCGGGGTGTCCGCCGTCGACAGCGGCCGGCGACTGGCCAGCTCGTCGGCGAGCAGCTTGGTGCGCTCCAACCGGCTCAGCGACGGGTAGTCGTCGACCTCGCCGACCGCCGCGTACAGCTGGGTGAGCACCTCGTGGTGCTTCTCGGCGTGCTCGCGCACGTCCATGGTCGCCAGGTGCAGGCCGAACGCGGATACGGTACGGATCGTCGAGGCGAGCCGGCCGACGGCGGTGAGCTGACCGGAGTTGCGGGCCAGCGAGGCACGCAGCAGATCCAGGTCGGCGATCAGCTCGGCCGAACCTCGGTAGTCCCGACCCGGTACGTGCGGGGTGCCCTGGCGCAGCCGGGCCCGGGTGTTGGCGAGCTTGGCGCGGACACAGCGGGCCTTGAGCCGGTAGGGCTCCTCGGCGTTGACCCGGCGGAACCGGGCTGCCACCTCGGGCAGCGCGTCGAGGTCGGCGGCGAGGCTGGCGGACAGGTCGAGCGACACCCCGCGCAGTCGCCGGGACACCGACACCTCGTTGATCAGCTCCTCCATGGCCGCCTCGGTGGCGGTCAGGCCATGCTCGTGCTGAATGGCCAGCACCTCGCGGGTCACCGCCGGGGTGACGAACGGGTTACCGTCCCGGTCACCGCCGATCCAGGTGCCGAAGGTCAGTGGCCGGGCCGTCGGCGAGGTCTCCACGCCGAGCGTACGCAGCGTCTCGGCGAGGTCGTCGAGCACCTGCGGCGCCGCCTCGGCGTACAGGTCGCGCAGGTAGTAGATGGCGTTACGCGCCTCGTCGGTCGGGTCCGGTCGGTCCAGCCGCAGCTCGTCGGTCTGCCACATCAGGTCGAGCAGCTCGGCCAGCCGCCGGTTCGCCGGACCCTCGTCACTGGCGCCGTAGAGAATCGCGTTCGCCGTCTCGGCGTCCAGCTCGTCGGCGATCGCGCGCAGCTTCGACAGGATCGACCGGCGGGCCGCCTCGGTCGGGTGGGCGGTGAAGACCGGACGTACCGCCAGCCGACGGGCCACCGACGCGATCTCCTCGGCCGGCACCCCGCGCTCGGCGATCATCTTGGCCGCCTGGTCCAGCCAGCCGCCCTGGATGGCGCGGCGGCGGCGCAGGTCGCGGGCCCGGTGCACCTGTTCGGTGATGTTGGCCAGGTGGAAGTAGGTGGAGAAGGCGCGGGCCAGCTTGGTGCCGGTGGTCACATCGAGCCCGCCGAGCCGCCGGGCGGCGGCCGGGGCATCGGTGCGGACCTGGGCGCGGATCTCCTCGACGAGGTCGAGCAGCGGGCGCCCCTCCTGGCGGGCCAGGGTCTGCCCGAGCAACGTGCCCAACCTGCGGATGTCGGCGCGGAGGGCGGCGTCGGGGCCGTCGTGATCGTGCTGGTCGGTCACCATGCGCTCCTCACGTCAGGTACGAAGGACAGCGCTGTCCGACTCCCCCGATCGTATCCACGTGAACCCGCCGGAAAGGAGGGGCCCCAGGTTGTCGCGTTCATCATGTTCCGAGGGCGTTGACCCCGGCGACCGGATGTGAGGTCGACCTTCGGCAGGGCGTACCCGTGTCGTCACCCCTCCCTGGGCGAAGCGGAAAACCGCTGGCTGCCGCCGATAACGTCGGCACATGACAGCGCTGCGCCAACCGCCGAAACCCCGGCCCGGTGACCGGGTGGCGGTCGTCTCACCCTCCGCCGGCCTGCCGGGTCTCTTTCCGCACGTGTACGAACTGGGGCTGCGCCGGCTGCGCGAGGAGTACGGCCTGGAGCCGGTCGAGTATCCGACCACCCGGATCATGGGGGCCGACCCGCGAGACCGCGCCCGGGACCTGACCGCCGCCTTCGCCGACCCGACGATCACCGCAGTGCTGGCCACCGTCGGCGGCGACGACCTGATCACCGTGACGCCGCACCTGGACGACGAGGTGCTGCGGGCCAACCCGAAGCCCTACTTCGGGTACTCCGACAACACGAACCTGCTCAACCACCTGCACCGGCTGGGCATCGTCAGCTACCACGGCGGGTCGGTGCTCGTGCATCTCGGCCGCCCCGGGGCGCTGCACCCGCTGACCGCCGAGTCGCTGCGCGCGGCGCTGTTCAGCACCGACTGGTACGAGCTCGTCCCGGCGGCCGAGTGGGGCGACCAGCCGAACGACTGGAACGACAGCGGGTGCCTGGCGGACGAGCCGGTGATGTTCCCGGGCACGGGCTGGCACTGGCAGGGCCCCGAGACGGTGGTCGAGGGCCGGACCTGGGGCGGCAACCTGGAGGTGCTGCACTGGCTGCTCGCCGCCGACCGGGTCGCCCCCACCGCCACCCTCGCCGGTTCGGTCTTCCTGATGGAGACGTCGGAGGAACTTCCGCCGGCCGTCGAGGTCTACCGGATGCTGCGCAATCTCGGCGAACGTGGCCTGCTCGGTGGTTTCCCCGCCGCGCTCGTCGGTCGCGCCAAGGCGTGGGAGTTCGGCCGCCGACTCACCCAGCAGGAGAAGACGGAGTACGCCCGGGACCAGCGCGCCGCCGTCACCCGGGCGTTCGCCGAGTACGCCCCGGCCGCGGTCCTGGTCTTCGACGTCGACTTCGGTCACACCGACCCGCAACTGATCATCCCGTACGGCGGTGCGGTCCGGGTGGACGCCATCCAGCGACGCATCTCGGTCCGCTACTGACGGCCGAGCCAGCCACCGAGGCGCGAGATCCACTCGACCTGCGGGATGTCGTGGTATCCGCGCCTGACGGAAGCCGCGACATCCCGCATCCGGAATTGTTCTTGCCGGTCAGTCGACGACGGCGAAGGCGCGGACGGGGAAGGTGCCCATGCCGGCCACCCTCGGCGGGGCGGCGGTGAACCGGAAACCGTCAGGCGGCAGGGCGGCCAGGCCGGTCAGGTGCTCCACGATCGGGACACCGGCGGCAAGCAGGGTGCTGTGCGCGGGGCGTACACCACCGGCCGCCGGGCCCATGTCGTCAATGTTGATCGAGTCGATGCCGACCAGGGCGGCTCCCGCGTCCACAAGCGCCTGCGCGCCGTCGGCGGTCAGGTAGGGGGCTTCCGGGGCGCCGTACCCGGCGGTGCCGAAGTGCGTGTCCCAGCCGGTGTGCAGCAACACCGCCCGGCCGGCGACGTCGTACGGCGCCAGCAGCAGGCGGTCCACCGCGCGAGTGCCGGCGGGCAGCCGTACGACGAGTCCGGGCAGGTCGGCGAGGCGGTCCAGCGGGAAACCGGACAGGTCGGCACCATCGGCGTACCGGTGGGCTGGCGTGTCCAGGTAGGTGCCGGTGTTGGCGATCATGTCGATCCGGGCCACGTGGAACTCGGTGCCCGGGGCGTAGTGCTTCCGGGACGCCTCGCGGGTCAGCCACTCGGTGATCTTCGGTGCCGGCCAGCCGGGCAGGGTGGTCATCCCGTCGGTGACCAGGTGACTCAACTCGATCAGCCGCCGACCGGTGGTGCCGTCTGCGGCAGTCGGGACGGCGCGACCGCCCTTGCGCGGCTCCTCGATGATCGTCTTGTTGGCGATCCGTACGTCGGACACCATCAGCAGGCCGAGATGTCTGACGAAGAGCGCCGCCAGGTCGGTGTCGTCGATCCGGTCGCCGGGGATGTCCAGCCGGAACCCCTCGGTCTTCAGGCCGCCGCCGTTGGCGAAGGCGACGTCGGCGTCGAACTGCGCACGATATTCCCCGTTCATTCGGGCAGCCGACCACAGGCCGGCACGGGCGTCAATCGCGTTCGGTGTGCCGGCCGGGGGTCACCGCTCGGTTTCCCCCCGGACGCGGGGCCGGTGCCGGTGAACCGTCTGTGCGGTCAGCTCGACAGGGCACCGGCAACCAGCACCCTGGCGTCGGCCGCCCACCGTGCTCGCCTGGGCGGCGGTGGCCGTGGGCGGCGGTGATTCGTCGGTCCGGAGAGATAGTGTCAATCGGTAACGACCCCCCGTCCGGTCCGGACGCGGGGTGATCGTCGTGTCCCCACCTCGGAAGTGATCATGACTGCGCTCACCGGACTGTTCGCCGCCGCCCTGGCCGACCCGGGCCTGGCCCGCGTCCGTGACCTGGCGCGCTCCGGTGCGGCCCAGGTCGACGGGCTCGACCTGACCGCCCCGTCGGCGCTGCGCCCGTTCGCGGTCGCCGCGGTCGCGGCGGACCCGGGTGCCGACCAGCCGACGACCGGCGGAGCGGGGCGGCCGGTGTTGGCGGTCACCGCCACCAGCCGCGAGGCCGAGGACCTGGTCGCCGCGCTTGGCAATCTGCTGCCGGCCGAGCAAGTGGCGATCTTCCCGAGCTGGGAGACGCTGCCACACGAGCGGCTCTCCCCGCGCTCCGACACGGTCGGCCGCCGGCTGGCCGTGCTGCGCCGGCTCGCGCATCCGGACTCGGCGGACGCGCACGGGCGTACCGGGCCGCTGCGGGTGGTCGTCGCGCCCGTCCGGTCGGTGCTGCAACCGCAGCTCAAGGGGCTCGGGGACCTGGAACCGGTACGGCTCGCCGCCGGTGACGAGGCCGACCTGGAGCAGGTGGCCCGTCGGCTCACCGACATGGCGTACGCCCGGGTCGACCTGGTCACCAAGCGGGGCGAGTTCGCCGTGCGCGGCGGCATCCTCGACGTCTTCCCGCCCACCGACGAGCACCCGTCCCGGGTCGAGTTCTGGGGCGACGAGGTGGAGGAGATCCGCACCTTCGCCGTCGCCGACCAGCGCACCATCGAGCAGATCTCCCAGCTCTGGGCGCCACCCTGCCGGGAACTGCTGCTCACCCCCGAGATCCGGGAGCGGGCCGCCACGCTCGCGCAGCAGCACCCGGAGCTGGCCGAGATCCTCGACAAGCTGGCCGGTGGGATACCGGTGGAGGGCATGGAGTCCCTGGCGCCGGCGCTTATCGGCAACGACTCGATGGAACTGCTGCTGGACTGCATGCCGGCCGGCACCCACGTACTGCTCTGCGACCCGGAGCGGATCCGCACCCGGGCGCACGACCTGGTCCGTACCTCGGAGGAGTTTCTCCAGGCCAGCTGGGCCGCCGCCGCCGTCGGTGGCCAGGCCCCGATCGACCTGGGCGCGGCCGCCTTCCACACCCTCGCCGACGTACGCGCGCACGCCGCGACCCTGCGTCAGCCCTGGTGGACGCTGTCCCCGTTCGGCCTGGCCGAACCGGCTGGCCCGGCCGCGACCCGGCAGCCGTGGGAGGACGAGCCGGAGGCGGTCGACGTCACGCCCGACGACGCCATCGCGGTGGCCCTGACCGCCCAGCCCGCCCCGCTCTACCACGGCGAGACCGCCCGCGTGGTCGACGACCTGAAGCGGTGGGCCGGCGAGGGCTTCTCGATCGTGCTCGTCTTCGAGGGGCACGGTCCCGCCCAGCGGGCCGTCGAGGTGCTCCGCGACGGCGGTCTCGGGGCCCGGATGACCGACGAGGTGCCGGCCGCGCCCGCCCCGGGCGAGCTGCTTGTCACCTGCGGCAGCCTGACCGGCGGCTTCGTCGCCGAGGCGGCCCGCTTCGTGCTGCTCACCGGCAGCGACGTGACAGGCGGTCGGGGCGTGTCGACCCGCGACATGCGGAAGATGCCGAGCCGGCGGCGCAACACCATCGACCCGCTGGAGCTGCGCGCCGGTGACCACGTGGTGCACGAGCAGCACGGCATCGGCAGGTACGTCGAACTGGTGCAGCGCACCGTCAACGGCGCCTCCCGGGAGTACCTCGTCATCGAGTACGCCCCGAGCAAGCGCGGCCAGCCCGGTGACCGCCTCTTCGTCCCCACCGACCAGCTCGACCAACTCTCCCGCTACGTCGGCGGCGAGCAACCGACGCTGCACAAGATGGGCGGCTCGGACTGGCAGAAGTCGAAGGCCCGGGCCCGTAAGGCGGTCAAGGAGATCGCCGCCCAGCTGATCCAGCTCTACGCCGCCCGCAAGGCGTCCAAGGGGCACAACTTCGGGCCGGACACCCCGTGGCAGCGGGAGTTGGAGGACGCCTTCCCCTGGCAGGAGACGCCCGACCAGCTCGCCGCCATCGAGGAGGTCAAGCGGGACATGGAACAGAGCATCCCGATGGACCGACTGATCTGCGGCGACGTCGGCTACGGCAAGACCGAGATCGCGGTACGCGCGGCGTTCAAGGCGGTGCAGGACGGCAAGCAGGTAGCCGTGCTGGTGCCGACCACCCTGCTGGTGCAGCAGCACTACAACACCTTCGCCGAGCGGATGAGTCAGTTCCCGGTGGCCATCCGGCAGCTGTCCCGTTTCCAGACGCCGAAGGAGGCCGAGCAGACCCTCGCCATGGTCGCCGACGGCACCGCCGACATCGTCATCGGCACCCACCGGCTGCTCGCGGCGGCGACCCGGTTCAAGTCGCTCGGGCTGGTCATCGTCGACGAGGAGCAGCGCTTCGGCGTCGAGCACAAGGAGCACCTCAAGTCGATGCGGGCCGCCGTCGACGTGCTGAGCATGTCGGCAACCCCGATCCCGCGCACCCTGGAGATGGCGATCACCGGCATCCGGGAGATGTCCACGATCGCCACCCCACCGGAGGAGCGGCACCCGGTGCTCACCGCCGTCGGGGCGCAGGACGACCGGCAGGTGGCCGCCGCGATCCACCGGGAGCTGCTCCGCGACGGCCAGGTCTTCTACCTGCACAACCGGGTCGAGTCGATCGAGCGGACCGCCCGCCGGCTGCGGGAACTGGTGCCCGAGGCGCGGGTGGCGGTGGCGCACGGCCAGATGGGTGAGGACGCCCTGGAGAAGGTGATGGTCGGCTTCTGGGAGAAGGAGTACGACGTCCTGGTCTGCACCACGATCGTGGAGTCCGGCATCGACATCCCGAACGCCAACACGCTTATCGTGGAGCGGGCCGACCTGCTCGGCCTCGCCCAGCTGCACCAGATCCGGGGCCGGGTCGGTCGGGGCCGGGAGCGGGCGTACGCGTACTTCCTCTATCCGCCGGACAAGCCGCTCACCGAACACGCCCACGAGCGGCTGGCCACCATCGCCCAGCACACCGAGCTGGGCGCCGGCATGTACGTGGCGATGAAGGACCTGGAGATCCGGGGCGCCGGCAACCTGCTCGGCGGTGAGCAGTCCGGGCACATCGAGGGCGTCGGGTTCGACCTGTACGTGCGGATGGTCGGCGAGGCGGTACAGGCGTTCAAGGGCGAGCGGCCGGAAGAGGAGGCCGACATGAAGATCGATCTCCCGGTGGACGCGCACCTGCCGCACGACTACGTGGCGGTGGAGCGGCTCCGCCTGGAGATGTACCGCAAGCTCGCGGAGGCGCGCGACGAGGAGCGGCTGCGCGAGGTGGCCGCCGAGATGACCGACAGGTACGGCGAGCCGCCCGCCCCGGTGCAGAACCTGATCGCGGTGGCCCGGTTCCGGCTGCTGGCCCGCCAGTACGGCCTCACCGACGTCAGCATGCAGGGCAAGCACCTGCGCTTCGGCCCGCTGCCGCTGCCCGATTCCAAGCAGCTACGGCTCAAGCGCTACCACCCCGACTCGGTCTACAAGGCCGCCCTCGACCAGGTCAGCGTGCCCCGACCGGCCACCCGTCGGGTCGGTGGCGAGCCGTTGCGCGACCAGGCCCTGCTGGAGTGGTGCGCCCAGTTGCTCTCCGACGTTCTCGGCGTACCCGCCGGTGTCAGCGGTGGGTAAGGGGCATGAGAGAGTGACGGGCATGCGTGCTCGCCGTCTTGTCGCCGTCGCCAGCGTGGCGGTCGGCCTCATCGCCCTCGCCGGTTGCCGTTCCGAGCCTGGTGTCGCCGCCTATGTCGGTGACCACCGGATCACCGAGGACGCGGTCACCGAGGTCATCGAGGACGCTCAGGCGAAGAACCCGACCCCGACCGGAGCGGACGAGGCGCCGCCCGGCGAGGAGCCCCAGCTGCCCGGCCAGGAGCCTCAGCTGCCCGGGCGCAGCCAGGTGGTGAGCACCCTGGTGCTCAGCGAGGTCTGTGAGCGGATCTCCGCCGCCGAGGGCTACCGCTCGCAGAGTCAGGTCGACCCGGGGCAGGTGGCCCAGGGGCTCGGGCTCAGCCCGGAGACCGGGTACGTGCGGCAGGTCGCCGAGCTGTACACCTGCCTCTCCGGCATTCCGATCGGCGCTCCGGTGGCCCCCACCGAGCAGGAGTTGATCGACCTGGTCGCGGCCGGCAAGCGGGCCGGCGCGGTGCCGGCCGAGGTGACCGTCGAGGAAGCCGCCGCCCAGCTCGACGGCGAGCAGCTGCGCCAGGCCCTGGCCAACCGGGACTCGCTGCGTGAGGCCGTCGAGACGTACGACGTGACTGTCAACCCCCGGTACCGGCCGCTGGTGTTCCCGGTGCTGAGCTTCAGCGGGCAGGCCGTCGCGGTGGGCGTGCCGCTGGGTGAGCCCGCCTCCGACGCGGTGAACGACATCTCCACCCCGAGGCCGCGGCCCGAGCCGTCGGCACCCACCGACGGCTGAGCATGCCCCGCATCGTCCTGCTGGTGACCTCACCCCGGTTGCCGGCCGGTCTGCTGACGGCAGCGGCCTGGGATGTCGTACGCGCGGCTCCGGTGCTGGCCGCCGAGGACAGCGAGCTGACCACGGCGCTGCGGTCGGCGGGTGCCGAGGTGCGGGTGCTCGACGGGCCGCCGGTGCCGGCGCTGCTGGACGCGGTGGCGGCACAGGACACGGTGGTCTGGCTGGCCGGGCCGGCCGGGGACGAGGCGGTGGCCCGGGAGCTGGGGCTGCGCCTGGCCCGCGAGCCGGGGCTGGCGGAGCTGGAGCTGATGTACGGCTCGTGGGATCCACCGGGCGCACGGTTGCTGGACGCGGTGGCGGTGCTCGACCGGCTGCTGTCGCCCGGCGGGGATCCGTGGAAGCGGGCGCAGACCCACCGCAGCCTGGCCGGGTTCCTGCTGGAGGAGAGCTACGAGGCGTACGACGCGATGAGCGCCGGGGACACCGACGCGCTGCGCGAGGAGTTGGGCGACGTGCTGCTCCAGGTGGTGCTGCACGCCCGGCTGGCCGAGGAACTGCCCGAGGACGAACGCTGGACCATCGACGACGTGGCCGCTGGGCTGGTGGACAAGATGATCCGGCGCAATCCGCACGTCTTCGCCGGTGCCGAGGCGGGCACCCTGGAGGAGATCACCGCCAACTGGGAGCGGATCAAGCAGGCGGAGAAGGCCCGTGACTCGGTGCTCGACGGCATCGCGTTGAGCCAACCGGCGCTCGCCCTGGCGGCGAAGATCCTGGAGCGGTCCGCCCGGGCCGGCATCACCGTGCCACTGCCGTCACCGGAGGCGCAACCCGACCCCGAGACCGCCCTCGGCGCCCATCTGCTCGCCGCGGTCGCCCAGGCCCGCGAGGCCGACCTGGACCCCGAAGCCGCCCTCCGCCGCACCACCCTCGCTCACGCCCAAACCCTCCGCACCACCGAAACGCCACCCCCCACCTCGCCACGTTGATCATGAGGCTGACGGCACCGAATCCGACAATCCGCGCCGCCAACCTGATGATCAACGCGGGCGGGAGGGGGTAGGGGGCGGGCTGGTGGGGGTGGGTAGGGTCCGGGGGTGGAGCGGTTTCAGGTGGTGGGGAGCGGGTTGTCGAGGCGCTGCTGGGGAGTCGGCCGGTGCTCGCCGCGACGGCGGGGGACCATCGGGCCGACGATCGGCTGCCGGATTTCTCGGCGGACGCGGTCGCGGGGGACCGGGCGATGCTCGTCGACGCGGCGAGCGCGCTGGTCGAGATCGACTCCGACGACCTCGACGTCGAGGAGCGCGTCGACCACGCCCTGCTCTCCGCCCTGGTCGACCGGGAACTGTTCGAGCTGACCGAGATCCGGGGACACGAGTGGGATCCACTCGCGCACAACCCCGGCCCACTGCTGCACGCGCTGCTGTCCCGCCCATACGCGCCGGCCGAGGTGCGGCTGACCGCCCTCGCCGGCCGTCTCGCCGCCGTACCGGACGCGTTGGCCACCGCGCGTGCGACGTTGCGGGACATGCCCCGGGTCCACGCCGAGACGGCGGTCGGGCAGTTCACCGGCGTGGCCGCACTGATTCGCGACGAGGTGCCCGCGCTGCTCGCGCAGGCTCCCGCCGCCGTCGACCGGATCGAGCCGGCCGCCACCGGGGCGCTGGCCGCACTCGACGAGTTCGTCGCCTGGCTGCGCGCCGGCCTGGCGGCCGACGCCGGGCCGGGCCGTGACCCCCGGCTGGGTCGGCGGCGCTGGGAGGCGCGCCTGTGGCACACGCTCGACACCGAGCTGGGTGCCGCCGAGATCCAGCGCCGGGCCTGGGCGAACCTCGACCGGGTCACCGACGAGATCCGCGCGGCGTCGGTCGAGCTGGTCGGCGGCCCCGCCGACGACGAGACCGTACGCCGGGCGCTGGACCTGCTCGCCGCCGAGCACCCCGACGACCACACGATCGTCGACCTGGCCTCGATCACCCTGGACGAGGCGAGCGACTTCGTCCGGTTGCACGATCTGGTGAGCGTGCCGGCGGACCCCTGCGTCATCCAGGTGATGCCGCAGTTCGCCCGAGGTGTGGCGGTGGCCTACTGCGACGCGCCCGGCGGTCTGGAGACGGCGGACGTGCCGACGTTCTACTGCATCGCGCCGACGCCCGCGGACTGGCCGGCAGGCCGGGTGGAGTCGTTCTACCGCGAGTACAACGACCACATGATCCGCAACCTGACCGTGCACGAGGCGATGCCCGGGCACTTTCTCCAACTCGCCCACGCCCGGCGCTACACCGGCTCCACCCGGGTACGGGCGTTGATCCGGTCCGGCCCGTTCGTCGAGGGCTGGGCGGTCTACGCCGAGGAGCTGATGGTCGGTCGCGGCTTCGGTGGCCTGCCGGTGCGATTGCAGCAGCTCAAGATGCAGCTGCGGATGACCCTCAACGCCCTGCTCGACCAGCTCACCCACGCCGAGGAGCTACCTGAGGCCGAGGCGATGGCGCTGCTGACCGGACGCGGCTTCCAGGAGGAGGGTGAGGCGGCGGGCAAGTGGCGTCGCGCGTTGCTGACCTCGGCGCAGTTGTCGACGTACTTCGTCGGCTACAGCGAGATGGCCGGGATCGCCGCCGCCCGCCCGTCCGACGTGCCGCTGCGCGACTGGCACGACGAGATGCTCGCCCACGGCAGCCCGCCGCCGCGCCACCTACGCACCCTGCTCGACCGGTAGGGACGCCGACGGCAGCTCAGGGGCCGGCGGTTCGCCGGTCCACCACGTCGGCGCCCGCCGGCAGGTCGAAGGCACCGCCCTCGACCTGCTCCTGGTAGCGGCTCAGCGCCAACTCGACAGGTTGCCCGTCGAGCTGTCCGGTGAAGCTGCCCAGCGTGCCCTCCCCGGTCACGCAGGCGGTGAAGCTCTCCGCGTTCTGGCGTACGTCGACGCAGGTGGCGTGATGGCCGACGACGGTGCTGCTGCGCTCGGTGATGACCGCGTCCGGATCCAGCGCCGCAGAGGTGAGCCGACCCATCACCATCGGGGGTGTGACCAGCCCCTGTAGCTCGGCCTCGGCGAACACCACGACCGAGGGCTTGCTGTTGGGCGCGGGCGGTGCCTCCACCGTGCAGACGGTCCGGTCACCATCGGTGTCGCACCGGGTGGTCGCCTCGTCGGTGACTGTCAGCTTGCCCCCCGGCCAGGTGTAGCTGGACCGGGCCGGGTCCTGCGACTGGACGAACGAGGCGCGCTGCCCACCGGCCATCTGGTACTCCGCCGAGTAGGTCAGCTCCAACGCCCGGTCCATCCGGGCGGCGAGATCGTTGACGATGTCGGCTCGACCCATGGCCCGCCCGGCGTCGTCCAGGGCCTGACAGCCGGTGACGGTGAGCAACGCGATGACCGACACGGCGAGCGTACGGAGAGTGGTCGAGGCGGCGGGCATGGCGACCAGCCTTGTCGATCGGGTCCCGCTCGTGCAAACCGGTTGCCGGTTGAGGTACGAGAATCCGGGAATGTCCGACCCGTCGGTACCGGAGCGTGGTCGTTGACCCGCCCGGTCGCCGTACCGGCGGGCGGGGACCGATACGCTGCGTTCAACACCTGCCTCTGCCGCACCGTCGCGGCCGATACCGGACGAGACCACACGAACGAGGAGCAACTCAGTGGCAACCATCGAGGTAATCGAGGCTCGGGAGATCCTGGACTCGCGGGGCAACCCGACGGTCGAGGTCGAGGTCGGGCTCGACGACGGCACGATCTCCCGGGCGGCGGTGCCCTCCGGCGCCTCGACCGGCGCCTTCGAGGCGATCGAGCTGCGCGACGGTGACAAGGGCCGCTACCTGGGCAAGGGAGTGGAGAAGGCGGTCGCCAACATCGAGGACCGGATCGTCGACCAGTTGATCGGCTACGAGGCCAGCGAGCAGCGGGCGATCGACCAGAAGATGCTCGACATCGACGGCACCGACAACAAGGCCGAGCTGGGGGCCAACGCGATCCTCGGGGTGTCCCTGGCGGTGGCCAAGGCCGCGGCCGGCAGCGCCGACCTGAGCCTCTTCCGCTACCTGGGCGGGCCGAACGCGCACCTGCTGCCGGTGCCGATGATGAACATCCTCAACGGCGGGGCGCACGCCGACAGCAACGTCGACATCCAGGAATTCATGATCGCGCCGATCGGCGCGCCCAGCTTCCGTGAGGCGCTGCGTTCCGGTGCCGAGGTCTACCACGCGCTCAAGTCGGTGCTGAAGAAGAAGGACCTGTCCACCGGGCTCGGCGACGAGGGCGGCTTCGCGCCGAACCTGCCGACGAACGCCGCCGCGCTGGACCTGATCGCGGAGGCGGTGGAGAAGGCCGGCTACCGGCTCGGCACTGACATCGTCTTCGCTTTGGACGTGGCCGCCACCGAGTTCTTCGCCGACGGCAGCTACACCTTCGAGGGCGCGGCCAAGAGCGCCGCGGAGATGAGCGAGTACTACACCAAGCTGGCCGACGCGTACCCGATCGTCTCGATCGAGGACCCGCTGGCCGAGGACGACTGGACCGGCTGGCAGACGCTCACCGCCGCGATCGGCGACCGGGTCCAGATCGTCGGTGACGACCTGTTCGTCACCAACCCGCAGCGCATCGCCCGGGGCATCGCCGAGAAGGCCGCGAACGCGGTGCTGGTCAAGGTGAACCAGATCGGTTCGCTCACCGAGACGCTGGACGCGGTGGACCTGGCCCACCGGGCCGGCTTCAAGTGCATGATGAGCCACCGCTCCGGCGAGACCGAGGACACCACAATCGCCGACCTGGCGGTGGCCACCGGCTGCGGTCAGATCAAGACCGGTGCGCCGGCCCGGTCGGACCGGGTGGCGAAGTACAACCAGCTCCTGCGTATCGAGGAGGAGCTGGCCGACGCGGCGCGGTACGCCGGGGCGGGCGCCTTCCCGCGCTACCGTTCCGCCTGACGGATGCCGGACCTCGGGGGAGGGGTGTGATGGAGCAGCGCCGCACGCCGGGTGGTCAGCGTCCGGTCCGCCGGCCGGCACGCGCCGGCCGGCCCGGCGCGGCCCGGGACAGCGGTGTCCGCGCCGAGTCGCGGTCCGCCGCCGGCCGGGCGCCGTCGGCCACCCGCGGCGCCGAGGGCGTACGCTCCGCCAAGCGTCCCGCCGCCGCCCGGCGTGCGGCGGCCGGCGGCGCGGTGACGCGGCTGTCCGCACCCCGTTCCCGAGGTCTCACCGGCCGGGCCACAGTGCTGTTCGCGGTGCTGATCGCCCTCGCCCTCGCCTACACCTATCCGGTCCGGGTCTACCTCGACCAGCAGGCCGACATCGAGCGGATGGAGGCTTCGCAGGCGGCCCAGCGGAAGCTGATCGCCGAGCTGACCACCGAGGCGGAGAAGTGGCAGGACAACGCGTACATCGAGGCCAAGGCGCGGGAGCGGTTCTTCATGCGGCGGCCCGGTGAGAAGATGCTGATCCTGCTCGACGACCCGGCCGGCGCGGCCCGCGAGGCGGGCACCGGCGAGGCCCCGGCGAACCCGGTCACCCCTGATCCCTGGTACGACACTCTCTGGTCCAGCGTGCGGGCCGCCGACGCCCACCAGACCGAAGACTGAGCACCGACGAGAGATGGCATCGTGACTGTCGTACCACCGCAGGAGCCGGCGGCGGCTTCCGTACCTCCGCCGAAGCGGGAGCCGGCCACGGAGGCCGACCTGGCCGCGGTGGCCGCGCAGCTCGGACGCCCGCCCCGAGGCACCAGGGCGGTGGCGCACCGCTGCCCCTGCGGGCTGCCGGACGTGGTGGAGACGACCCCCCGGCTGGCCGACGGCACTCCCTTCCCGACGCTGTTCTACCTGACCTGTCCCCGGGCGACAGCGGCGTGCAGCCGGTTGGAGTCGGCAGGTCTGATGAAGGAGATGGCGGACCGGCTGGCCGCTGACCCGGAGCTGGCCGCCCGGTACCGCGCCGCCCACGAGGACTATCTGGCCCGCCGGGACGTCATCGCCGAGGTGCCCGAGATCGCCGGCATCTCGGCCGGCGGGATGCCCGGTCGGGTGAAGTGCCTGCACGTCCAACTCGGCCACGCGCTCGCCGCCGGGCCGGGGGTGAACCCGTTCGGTGACGAGACCCTCGACCTGGTCGAGCCCTGGTGGGCGGCCGGACGCTGTGTCGACGTGCCGGAGGCCGGGTGAGCGACGGTAGCGTCGTGATCCGCCGAGCCCGGACCGCCGATGTGCGGGCCATCCGACGACTTGTCGACACCTACACCGACGATCGCCGGCTGCTCAGCAAAGCCACCGTGACGCTCTACGAGGATGTGCAGGAGTTCCGGGTCGCCAGCCGGGTCTCCGACGGCGTGGTGGTGGGCTGCGGTGCGCTGCATGTGATGTGGGAGGACCTGGCTGAGATCCGTACGGTGGCTGTCGATCCCCGTTGCCGGGGGCAGCGGATCGGGCACCGGCTCGTCGCGGAGCTGATCGACGCGGCGCGGGACCTGGGGGTGGCCCGCATCTTCGTGCTGACCTTCGAGACCCGGTTCTTCGCTTCCTTCGGCTTCACCGAGATCGACGGTGCCCCGGTGCCGCACCCGGTCTACGAGCAGTTGCTGCGCTCCTACGACGAGGGTGTCGCCGAGTTCCTCGACCTGGAACGGGTGAAGCCGAACACGCTTGGCAACACCCGCATGCTGCTGCGCCTCTGACGCCTCTGGCCCACCCGCGCCTCGCCCGCCCACGCCTCTGCCGACTCACGCCCTCACTCGCTGTGGCGGCCTGCGCCGGTGGGTGCCTCGGCTGCTCGACTTCGGAGAGTCACCCCAGGTTTGGCTACTGTCCGTGATTATGGTGTCCGGAGGGGTGGGCTGGCGGTGGCGGTAGGGTTTCCGTCGTGACGACGCGTGTGGCGGCCATCGACTGTGGCACGAACTCGATCCGACTGCTGGTGGCCGACCTGCCCGACCCGTCGGCCGGGCCGGACGCACCGCTTGTCGACAGGAGCCGGCGGATGGAGATCGTGCGGCTCGGCCAGGGGGTGGACGCCACCGGCCGGCTTGCTCCGGAGGCGATCGAGCGGACCCGGATCGCGCTCGCCGGCTACGCCGAAGAGATCGAGAAGCTGGGTGCCGAGCGGGTGCGGATGTGTGCCACGTCGGCCAGCCGGGACGCGGAGAACGCTGCTGACTTCCGCGCAATGGTCGAGCGGACGCTCGGCGTCGCGCCCGAGGTGGTGAGCGGTGACGAGGAGGCGCGGCTGAGTTTCACCGGGGCGGTACGCGGGCTGCCCGCCGACGCGCCGTCGCCGTACCTGGTACTGGACATCGGTGGCGGTTCGACCGAGTTCGTGGTGGGCACCCGGGACGGTGGGGTCGACGCCGCGATTTCCATGGACATCGGCTGCGTGCGGATGACCGAGCGGCACCTGCACGGTGACCCGCCGGGCCTGGACGAGATCGCCGCCGCCCAGGCCGACATCGCGGTGTCGGTGGAGCGTGCGTTGACGGCCGTGCCGGGGCGGCAGGCGGCGACCCTTGTCGGGCTCGCCGGCTCGGTCACCACAGTGGTCGCGATAGCTCAGGGCCTCACCGGGTACGACCCGACCCGCATCCACCACGCCCGGGTGTCCTACGACCGGGTGGCGGAGGTGACCGCCGACCTGCTTGCCATGACCCGTGAGCAGCGGCTGGCCATCCCGGTGATGCATCCCGGCCGGGCGGACGTGATCGGTGCCGGCGCGCTGGTGCTGCGCGTGGCCATGGAACGGGCGGGCATGACCGCCGTGATCGCTTCCGAGCACGACATCCTCGACGGCATCGCCTGGAGCCTGGCAAACGCGAACGGGAGGTATCGGCGCTAGCGCGAACAGGAGGTGAATGCCACTGTTCCGGCATCTTCCCGGCGATGGTCACCGCGTGGCAGGCTACCCGCACGTAGGACCACTGGGCGACCAGCCAACGATGACTGACCGCTAGGAGGACGGGCCGATGGGCGAGATGGTGACCTACCGTGGCGATGGCGGTACGGGTGAGGGATATCTCGCGATACCCGCCACCGGCGCGGCAAGCCCGGCAGTGATCGTGATTCAGGACTGGTGGGGCCTCGTACCGCACATCAGGTCGGTGGTGGACCGCTTCGCCGAGGCGGGTTTCGTCGCCCTCGCCCCCGATTTCCGGCACGGCGAACCGGCCGGGAAACCGAGCGAGCCCCGGCGGCTGCTCAACGGGCCGCAGATGGACGAGACGGCACGGGAGATCGCCGCCGCCGCCGACTACCTCGCCGGCCGCGCCGAGGTGACCGGCAAGGTGGGCTGCGCCGGTTTCTGCGCCGGGGCCAGTCTGGCGCTGTGGGCAGCGAACTTCTCCGAGCGGATCGTCGCCACCGCCGCCTTCTACCCCCGGTTGCCCTGGGACGGCATGCGTACCGAGTGGTCCGACTACGCCGGCAAGGATGCGTTGGTGCACTGCTCGGAGGCGGACGGCACCTCCGCGGACCCGGGTGTGCAGGCGGTACGTCGGGCCATCGAGAACTCCGGCGGCAGCTGCCAGCTGCACGACTATCCGGGCACCGCGCACGCCTTCTTCAATGAGGACCGGCCGGAGAAGTTCGACCAGCGGGCGGCCACCAGCGCCTGGGCGCGCACCCTGGAACTCTTCCGGGCCAAGCTTGGCTGAGACGCGTACCCCCGCCGAGGTCGTCGCGCGCGCCGCGCGGGCGACGGAGCTGGCTGAGCTGGACGTGGGCGTCGCCGACTGCTTCGCCTGCCCGCGCCTGGTCGACTGGCGGGAGGAGGTGGCCCGCACGAAGCGGGCGGCCTTCCGCGATCAGGAGTACTGGGGACGACCGGTGCCCGGCTTCGGCGATCCGACGGCCCGGATCGGCATCCTCGGACTGGCCCCGGCCGCACACGGCGGCAACCGCACCGGCCGGATCTTCACCGGCGACCGGTCCGGGGACGTGCTCTTCGCCGCGCTGCACCGGGCCGGCCTGGCCAATCAGCCGACAAGCGTGTCCGCCGCCGACGGACTGGCGCTACGCGAGACGAGAATCTTCGCCGCCGTACGCTGCGCCCCACCGGACAACAAGCCCACCCCGGGCGAACGGGACACCTGCGCGCCCTGGCTGCATCGGGAGGTCGAGCTGATCCGGCCGACGCTGCGGGTGGTGGTGGCGTTGGGGGCCTTCGCCTGGGCCGCGTGGTGGCCGACGTTGCGCGCCGGGTACGGCGTCCGTCCGCCCAGCCCGCGACCGTCGTTCGGGCATGGGGCACACTGGTCCGGCAAAGCCGTACCGGAACTGCTCGGTTGCTACCACGTCAGCCAGCAGAACACCTTCACCGGCCGGCTGACACCAGAGATGCTTGACGATGTGTTCGCTCGGGCGAAACTGCTGGCCGGGGTGGACTGAGGTGACCGATGGACATGCTTCGCAGGTGGTGGCCGGTGACGGCGGTGGTCGCCCTGCTCGCCGCCGTCAGTCTGGCCACCGCGCACTCGTCGATCGGTGCGAGCCGGATACCGCCCGCCGTCAAGGACGCACCATTCGTGCTGGAGTACCCGAGCGGGGAGCCGCGTCCGTCGATTCCGGCCGAGCCCCGTGAGGCCGCCGAGGAGACGCGTACCCGGATTCCCTCCTGGCTCGGCACGTTGGCGGTGGCGGTGCTCGGGTTGGCCCTGCTGGCCGCCCTCAGCTATCTGATCTGGACCGTGGCGCGGGGCGTGGCGCGGCGGGTCACCCGGGCGCTGCCC
Organism: Verrucosispora sp. CNZ293; assembly: GCF_002754655.1. Taxonomy (NCBI): domain Bacteria; kingdom Bacillati; phylum Actinomycetota; class Actinomycetes; order Micromonosporales; family Micromonosporaceae; genus Micromonospora; species Verrucosispora sp. CNZ293. The sequence continues at coordinate 3,912,277 of NZ_PEFR01000001.1, read as the reverse complement.
GCGCAGCCGACCCGGCGCAGCGCCGAGGGCACCGCCGCGGAGGTGGTGGCGGCCGTCGACGCCGGCCTGGTCGACCTGGACGACCGCGCCACCGACCCACGAACCGCGGTGATCGCCTGCTGGGTACGCCTCGAAGAGGCCGCAGCCGCCGCCGGGGTGCCCCGACTGACCGGCGACACCCCCACCGACCTGGTCACCCGGCTGCTCCGCGGCGATCCGGCCACCGGGGTGCCGGCGATCGTGAGCGCCGACGTGCTGGCCGAGTTCGCGGACGTCTACCGCGAGGCCCGGTACGCCACCCGACAGGTGGACGAACGGACCCGGGACCAGGCTCGGGTGGCCCTACGCCGGCTGCGTGGCGAACTCACCGCGGTGGCCGAGCGGGAGACGGCGTGAGCAGTACCAGCATCGACGACCTGCTCAGCTTCTCCGAGGAGCGGCCGGTCCAGTCCGAGCCGCGCCAGGGCGGGCGGGTGCGTACCGTCGCCGGGTTGCTCGGTGTCACCGCAGCCGTGACCGTCGTGGCGGTCGCCGGGCTGCGCGCGGTCGGGCTGCGGGTGTCGCTGCTGGTGCTGGTCGCCGCCGTGGTCGCGCTGCTCGTGGTACGCCGGCTGGTGGCCGCCCTCGCCCCACCACCGAAGTCCGGCCAGCGCGGGTCGTCGTCGCGGGGCGGCGAGGAGCCCGGCACCTACAACTGGGATGCCCGGGACGCGCTGCGAGTCGCGATCAACGGCTGGGCGACTCCACTGGAGTGGTCCAAGACGCGCCCCGAACGGTTCACCACAGTGATCCTGCCCCGACTGGCCGAGCTGGCGGACGAGCGACTGCGCCTGAAACACGGCGTCACCCGCGAGTCGGATCCGGCCCGGGCGCAAGCTTTGCTGGGCGACCGCCTGTCCACGTTCCTGGAGACCCCACCCCGCCGCACCCCTTCGCCGCGCGACCTCGCGGCGATCGTCGCCGAACTGGAGAAGATCTGATGAACGACGTCGGCCGGACCATGCCCCCCGCCGAGGTGGGTCGCCTCGCCCGGGCGGTGCTGGACGCGGTGGGCCAGGTCGTGGTCGGCAAGCGGGACGCCCTGGAACTGGTACTTGCCGGCATCCTCGCCGGCGGACACGTGCTGTTGGAGGACCTGCCGGGGCTGGGCAAGACGCTCACCGCGCGGTCCTTCGCCCAGGCGCTGGGGCTGGATTTCCGACGCCTCCAGTTCACCCCCGACCTGCTGCCCGCCGACGTCACCGGTTCGTTCCTCTACGACCAGCGCAGCGGCGACTTCACCTTCCGGGCCGGGCCGGTCTTCACCAACCTGCTGCTCGCCGACGAGATCAACCGGACTCCACCGAAAACCCAGTCGGCTCTGCTGGAGGCGATGCAGGAGAAGCAGGTATCGGTGGAGGGTGTGACGTACCGGCTGGACGAGCCGTTCCACGTGCTCGCCACCGCCAACCCCATCGAGTACGAGGGCACCTATCCGTTGCCGGAGGCGCAGCTGGACCGGTTCCTGCTGCGGGTGTCGTTCGGCTACCCGGCGCAGGATGAGGAGTGGGAGGTGCTGCGCCGACGGATGGCGCGCCGCCGGGAGGAGGCCGAGATCAAGCCGGTGGTCGACGCCGGCACGCTGCGCGCCATGCAGGCGGCGTTGGAGGACGTCGTGGTGGAGGACTCGGTGGGCCGCTACATCGTGGCGCTCACCGCGGCCACCCGCGAACATCCGTCGGTGCTTGTCGGTGCGTCGCCGCGCGGCTCGCTGGCGCTGCTGCTGCTGTCCCGGGTGCGGGCGGTGTTCTCCGGGCGGGACTACGTGATTCCCGAGGACGTCAAGAGCGTCGCGGCTCCGGCGTTGGCGCACCGGATCACGCTGCGGCCGGAGATGTGGCTGCGGCGGGTCGATCCGTCCTTCGTGGTCGGTGAGGTCCTTGACGGCACTCCGGCTCCGGCCAGCGGCGCGCTGCCGAGCTACGCCGCAGGCCGGCAGGGGGACTGACCCGGCGTGAGCGAGCGGGGCGAGCGAACGGCATCCACCAACTGGACGCCCACCTGGGCGTTCGGCCGGGCGGTGCTGCTCACCGGCCTGCTCCTGGTCGCCGCGGTGATGCTGGGGCGGGTGGACCTGATCGTGCTGGCCGTTCCGTTCGCGCTCGGCACCGCGTACGCGTTGCGGAGCCGGCCCGTCGAGCTGCCCCAGGTGTGGCTCAGCGCCGACGAGGGGCACCTGGTGGAGGGCGGTGCGATGGCCGGGACGGTCACCGTCGGCAACCCGGGTGCGGCGCCCTACGACGTGGCGGTGCTGCGTACCCGGGTGTCACCGTGGCTGCGGGTCGAACGCGCGGGTCTGGCCGGCAGTGCTGTCGTCGGGTCCGGTCGTGCCGCCGGCGCCGGTCAGCCGACAGTGGCGGACCGTCCGTTCGTCACGTCTGTCGCCCCGGACACCGCCGTCGACCTGGAACTTTCCGGCACCGCGCTGCGGTGGGGTCGGCATCCGTTGGGCCCGGCGGGCGCGCGGGTGGCCGCCGCGCAGGGCCTGCTGGTCTCGCGTGCGGTGATCGTCGAACCGGTCCGCTCCAAGGTGTACCCGAAGACCGAGCCGTTCGAGGCGGTCGAGGTGATGCCGCGGGCCGCCGGGCTGGTCGGGGCCCACCACTCGCGTCGTCCCGGTGAGGGCGGCGAGCTGGCCGGGGTGCGGGTCTTCGCCCCCGGTGACAGGTTGCGCCGGATCGACTGGCGGGTGTCGCTGCGGGCCCGGCAACTGCACGTGGCGGCCACTCTCTCCGACCGGGACGCCGAGGTGGTGGTGCTGCTCGACGTGCTGGCCGAGGCGGGTCGCTCGGGCGGGGTCAGCGGCACGGCATCGGTGTTGGACACCACTGTCCGGGCGGCGGCCGCCATCGCCGAGCACTATCTGCACCGGGGTGACCGGGTGGCGCTGCTGGAGTACGGCCCGAGCGCCCGACGGTTGCGCCCGGCGACCGGCCGCCGGCAGTACCTGACGGTGCTGGAGTGGCTGCTGGACGTCAAGGCCCAGTCCTCCCCGCACGAACCGTACGACCAGGTGTTCGGACCTCACCTGCTCAACGCTGACGCGCTCGTGGTGGTGCTCACTCCGCTGCTGGAGGAGCGGTCGGCGCAGATGTTGGCCCGGCTGGCCCGTTCGGGACGGTTCGTGGTGGCCGTCGACACGCTTCCGGCGGACCTGGCACCACCCAACGATCGGGGCTGGGCCGAGGTGGCGTACCGGCTGTGGCGGCTGGACCGGGACACGATGATCGCGCAGTTGCGCGAGCACGGGGTGCCGGTGGTGCCGTGGGCCGGTGCCGGCAGCCTCGACCAGGTGCTACGCGACGTGGCGAGGCTGGCCACCGCCCCTCGGGTCGGTGGCCGGTGAGCGCGAGGAATGCAGCGCAGCGGAGTCCCGCAGTCGCGAACGGAAGGTCGGCTCGGTGAGCGCGAGGAATGCAGCGCAGCGGAGTCCCGCAGTCGCGAACGGAAGGTCGGGCCGGTGAGCGCGATCATGGGGTCGGCCCTCGGGCGGGTCCGAGCGTTGCGGACGGCCGCGGCGCGGATCTCCCTGGCTCCGGTACTGGTCCGGGTGGGGGTCTTCCTCAGCGCCCTTGTCGGGTTGCTGCTGGCGTACCCCGCCGAGGTCGTGGTCGGCGAGGCGCTGGGTCCGCTGGTGGTGGTCGCGGTGCTGCCGGCCCTGATGCCGCGCCGGCTCTGGCCGACCTTCGCCGCGCTGGTCACGGTCGGCGGGTGGCTGCTCGCCACCGAAGGGTACGGCCGGCCTATCGCGTTGTGGCGGCTGATGGCGGTGGCGGCGGCGCTCTACCTGACCCACACGCTCTGCGCCCTGGTGGCGGTGCTGCCGTACGACGCTGTGGTGGACCCGGACGTGATAGTGCGTTGGCTCACCCGTGCCGGCGCGGTGTTGCTCGCCACGTCGGTGCTCGGTGTGCTGCTGCTCGAACTGTCCGGTCTGCGGGCTGGCGGCGACGGTTGGCAGGCGGTCACGGTGGCCGGTCTGCTGCTCGCCGTCGGGGTGACCGCGTTGCTGGCTGGGCTGCTGCGACGCAGGTGATCCGGGGGTTCTCCGGGTCTGCCGCGACAGTTGGTGTCGGCGCGTCGAGGGTGCTGACGATGCCCTCGTTACCGCCGTCACAGTCGCGTTGTGCTCGGTCACAGAAGGGGGCCGCGCGCGGGATTACCGCTGCCGGTGGGGGAAAGATGGTAGGCGTGAATCCGAAGCGGATCCTTGTGGTGGGCGCCGGGCATGTCGGTCTCTACGCGGCGCTGCGCCTGTCGAAGAAGCTGAGTTCCCGGGAGGCTGAGGTCGTCGTCGTCGACCCCCAGCCGCACATGACGTACCAGCCGTTCCTGCCGGAGGCTTCGGCGGGAAACATCTCCCCACGACACTCCGTGGTGCCGCTGCGTCGGGAGTTGCGCAGGTGCAAGGTGGTGGCCGGTGCGGTCACCCGGATCGACCACGCAAGCAGGACCGCCACGGTGCAGCCGATCATCGGCCCGCCCCGCGAGATCACCTACGACCACGTGGTGGTCGCCCCCGGCTCGGTCTCCCGGACCCTGCCGATTCCCGGCCTGCACGAGCACGGCATCGGCTTCAAGACCATCGGTGAGGCCATCTACCTGCGTAACCACGTGCTCGAACAGCTCGACGTGGCCGCCGCCACGACCGACCCGGAGGTACGCCGTCGGGCGCTGACCTTCGTCTTCGTCGGTGGCGGGTACGCAGGCATCGAGGCGCTGGCCGAGATGGAGGACATGGCCCGCCACGCGCTCAAGTACTACCCGGAGCTGGACACGTCGGACATGCGGTGGGTGCTTGTCGAGGCCACTCAGCGGGTGCTGCCCGAGGTCGACCGGGACATGGGTGCCTACACGGTGCAGCAGTTGCTGAAGCGGGACATGGACATCCGCCTCGACACCCGGCTGGAGTCCTGCGTCGACGGGGTGGTCAAGCTCTCCGACGGGGACAGCTTCAGCGCGGACACCATCGTCTGGACCGCCGGGGTGAAGCCGTCACCGATGCTGGACGCGACCGACTTCCCTCGCGAGGAGCGGCGTCGGGTCACCTGCCTGCCGACCCTCCAGGTGGTCGACGGTGACCGGGTGGTCGAGGGTGCCTGGAGCGCCGGTGACTGTGCCGCCGTACCTGACCTGACCAAGCCGCCGGGCAACTACTGCTCGCCGAGCGCGCAGCACGCGGTTCGCCAGGCCCAGCGGATGGCCGACAACATCGTCGCCGTGATCCGGGGTCGGGAGCCGGTGCCGTACAAGCACAAGCACGCCGGCAGTGTGGCCAGCCTCGGCCTGCACAAGGGGGTGGCCCAGGTCTACGGCATCAAGATGACCGGCTGGCCGGCCTGGTTCATGCACCGGACGTACCACATGAGCCGGATCCCGTCGTTGAACCGTAAGGTCCGCGTGGTGGTCGACTGGACGCTGGCGTTCGTGCTCAAGCGTGAGGTGGTCGCCCTCGGGCAGCTGCACGACCCGCGTGAGGAGTTCGCCGAGGCGTCCCAGCCACCGTCGAAGGTGTGAGTGAGCGGTAGCCCTCGTCTCCGGACGAGGGCTACCGCGTTTCTCGGACCCGCCAGTACCAGGCGTCGCTGAGTCGGGTCGACGGGCCGTACAGCGCCTCCACCGTCAGCCGCAGGCTGTCGGCGTGCGCGGTGCCGGCCGGCAGTACCACGCACGAGGCACCCCAGTGCTCGACGTCCGCCGCCGCCCGGCGGCGCTGCTCGTCCCCGACGACCGGCCGCAGGCCACTGCGGGCCACCTCGGCCAGGAGCGCGGAGGTGGGTCGCGGGGCGACGCCCATCGCCGCGCTGCCGCCCCGGCCGTGCGGGCCGATGAAGAAGCCCTCCGGCATGCTGAACTCGGCGTCGGCGGCGGTCGCCCACCGCATCGGCCAGGGTTGCTTGGGCGTGGCCAGTGGCACCGGCACCAGGACGCCGCCGGGCTCGACACAGGTCCGCCAGTGGCCGGCGGTGATGAATTCCGGAACCGGTGGTCGTTGCGTGGTGGGCAGTGGCGCCGGGACCAGCGGCACCAGCGCCACAGCGACCGCGACCAGGGTCAGTCGGCGGGTACGGCCGGCGGCGCGGAGCGCCCGATCGACCGCCAGCACGAGGAGCGTCGCCATCAGCGGCGGTACGGCCAGGGCGAACCGCATCGGTAGCGCGCCGTCGACCACCGGCAGACCGCCGAGCAGTGCGTACGGCCCGGGCAGGCCGGTGCCGTCGCCGTCGAAGACCAGCTCCGGGCCGAGCGAGAGCGCGCCCATCACCAGGATGCCGGCGGTGCAGGCCAGCACCAGTGGACGGCGTCCCAGCCAGCTGGCGCAGCCGGCGGTCACCACCAGCAGCGGCCAGCCCAGGAAGGTGTTGTACTCGGCCGGGCCGGTGCTCAGCCGGGCGGAACCGTCGTCTCCGAGCAGGGAGAGCGGTGAGATCGCCCACCAGCTGCGCAGGTCGGCCGAGAAGTAGTGCGGGCTGAACATGCCGTCGGCGACGCCGAGAGGCCCGGCGAACTGGAACCACAGCGGGCGGGCGAGCACCAGCAGGGCCGTCCCGGCGGCGAGAGCCATCGCGCCGACGAAGGCGGGCAGCGCGCGGCGGGCCAGGTCGCGGTCCACGACGATCATTGTCACCGCCATCACCAGCAGGGTGAGCGCGGCGAGGAACAGCACCTCCTCACCGACGAACACCTGGACGGAGACGGCGGCGGCGAGCCCGATCGCGGAGGTGGTCAGCCGGCGTCGGTCCGGAGCGCCGGTCGGCACACCGGCGGCCGGCGTGGGCCGGGCGGTGGGGTCGGCGGCCCGCAGCAGGCGTACCACCAGCCAGACGATCACCGGCAGCAGCCACTGCGCCGTCATGTGCAGGTGGCTGTTGCTCTGGGACACCATCCCCGGCGCGAAGCCGCACAGCGCGCCGCCAAGCGTCGCAGCGGCCCGGCGGGCCCGCAGCGCACGGCTGAAGAGCAGGTACCAGGCGGTCGCGGTGCCGGCGAGGTTCAAGGTCGTCAGCAGGGCGAAGGTGACCGGAGCGCCGAGCAGCAGGGTGACCGGGGCGAACAGCACACCGAGGGCGATGACCGACGTGTTGGCCATCAGGTTGACTCCGACCGGGGCGTTGAGCCGGTCGGTGGACAGACCGAAGTCGCCGAGCAGCGCTCGCGCGTCGACGGCCAGGAACCACTCGTACAGCACCTGGTCCTCGGGGTTGAGGGCGAGGAACAGCCCGCTCGGGTCGGCCCAGAGCCGGTGGGTGAGCGCGCCGGCGATCGCCGTGAAGAAGAGCCCGACCAACAGGTCGGTCCGGTGCCGGGCGGTGGTCCGGACCAGCCGGGTGAGCCACCGTGCGGGTACCCGTACGACGGGGTGATTCGCCTGCGTTGCCCTGTCGTCGGTGGAGGCGATGGGTGCGCGGCTGCTCACGGCCTCGACCCTAGTGGCGGTGCCCGGCGGGGGACGCCGCAGTGTCGACGAACCCGCTACCGTGGCACTGCACCGTGCGTACCGGCACGGCGGTGTCACCCGCCCGGGTGGTGGAAAGGCAGACACGGCCGCCTTAAAAGCGGCTGCCGCAAGGCATGCGGGTTCGACCCCCGCCCCGGGCACGCAACCCAGCCGCGTCGAGACCGTCACGGACCGGCAGAGCTGGGCCCGATGCTTCCGGCCGTGGCCAACTTCATGATGTGGGCAGCTTGATCGGCAAGCAACGGCGACTGCGCCTTGTTGATCAGATTGAGCGCGCTTGTGCAGTTGGCTACCGCCTCTTCTGGACGGCCGTCGATCAGACAGGCGTTCCCCTGGGCGAGCAGGGCCTCGCAGTGCAGGTTGCGGTAGCCGGAACGCTCGGCGATGTCTCGAGCCCGGCCTGCATACCGCTCGGCATCGGCGACCCTGCCGGCAGCAAGGTGCGTCTTGGTCAAGCCGATGAACGCCTGTGCCTCCAGGTACGGATAAGAGCAACTGCTGGCCAACTCCTGGGACTCGCGGAACCGTTGCTCCGCCTCTGCGGCGGCACCGGAAGTGAGCAGTGCGGCACCGAGCGCGCTCAACAGGGCCGCTTCCGTGCGCGGATTGTGCAGCCTGCGGCTCAGCTCCAGGCCACGCTGGGCGGCTTCGATGGCGGCGGTCGACTTGCTCATTTGGGTATGCAGCCAGCTGAGCTCATCGAGCACCGCAATTTCCTCGTAGTGCGAACCGGCTCTCCGGTAGTGGGTGAGCGCCGATTCCAGATGTTCGCGTGCCTCCGCGTACCGGCCGAGTTGTCTCAGCACCATTCCGAGGTTGCTGCGATTTACCATCGTCGACTGATGGCGAGAATTTCTGGCGTTTATCTCCAGTGCTGCCGAGAACTGCTCGGCCGCCTCCCTGAGCAGGCCTCGCTCGTGGTAGAGCGAGCCAAGGTCGTTCAGCGTGACCGCGCGAACATGATCGAATTCGCTCTCCTGGCTCATCGACAGGACGCGTTGGTAGTTCGCCTGCGCTTCGTCCAGATGGCCGAGTTCGACATGAACAAGGCCGATGTTGTGGACCTGGTAGGCCAGCCCGACGCGCCAGCCACTCTCTTCGGCAAGGGAGGCGGCGCGCCGATACTCGGCCAATGCGGACTCGTGCTTCCCCACCGACCAGTGGGCCTGGCCGATCGTCTGGTGCATCGCGGCCTGTGCCCGTTTGTCGCTATCTGCCTCGGCAGCGGCTAGGGCGACTCGTCCGCTGGCCAACCACTGCAGGGCGTGACGCCGGATGAAGAAGTAGCCACGTAGTTGATCAGCCAGCCGCCAGGCATAGGATCGGTGCTCCCCTCGGGCTGCAGACTCGATCGCGGCGAGCAGGGAGTTCAATTCGGCATCCACCCATGTCAGCGCCGCGTCCGGGTCGGGAAAGGTCACCACGTGATCCGTGTCGATCGGTAGCCGGATCATGCCCGGGTAGATGGAATCGATCGCCGCCGCGATGTTTGCGACGTACCAATCGAGCACGCGTCGCTCAGCGGCGGAGCGGATTTCCGCGCTGTCCTCGACGTTCAATTTTCCGACCGCATACAGCCGGAGCAGATCGTGATACCGGAACCGTCCATCAGCGGATGCCTGCAACAGGTTGCCGTCGACCAACTCGTTGAGGTCCTCCTCGGCGGCGGACACGTCGGTCTTGAGAAGGGCGGCGACGGTAGAGACGGTGAACGAGGTTCCCGGCGTGACAGCAGACATCCGAAAGGTGCGCGCCTCCCGGTGTCCGAGCTCCTGATAGCTCAGCTCGAAGCTCGCCTCGACGGAGACATCGCCAGTCTGTAGGCGGTCCAGCCGATGTCGCTGGTCTGCCAACCGATCGACGACCGTCTGCACGGTCCAGTAGGCTTTGCTCGCTACTCGGCTACCGGCCACCCGCAGTGCCAGGGGAAGCCGGCCACAGGCCGCTGCCAGCTGAGCAGTCGCCGCGGGTTCATCGGCCACTCGCGCCGGACCGGCGCACGAGGCGAGCATGTCGACCGCCTCATCCAGCGACAGCACATCCAACTCGATGAGCGTCGCGGCCGCCAGGTCAGGCATTCGGTTACGGCTGGTCACGAGCACGGCGCAGGAACCGGTGCCCGGCACGAGGGGCCGGATCTGTGCCGCGTCGCACGCGTTGTCCAGGATGACCAGAATTCGGCGGTCGGCGAGGCGGCTGCGGTACAGTGCGGCACACTCGGCTTCGTCGCGCGGGATGTTGCGTCCGTCCACCCCGAGTGCTCGTAGGAACCGCGCCAGCGCGTCCAGCGGTGCAATTGGTTGCTGGCGGCCAGCGCCAAGAAGGTTGACATAGAGCTGCCCGTCGGGAAAGCCGGGGCGCAGTTCCTGGGCGACGCGCAACGCCAGACTCGTTTTCCCGACGCCGGCGACGCCCGAAAGGACGCAGGTCGTTACCGCCTGCGGCGCCGGTTGGCTCGGATCCCGATCTAACAGCTCCACGAGTTGCCGGAGATGATCGGCGCGGCCGGTGAAATCCGCTGGTGGGGCCGGTGCTTGAAACGGACGCGTCATGGTGGTCGACGGACGCTGTTCGCCCGGCTCCTCGCGGAGTACTGCCAGGTGGGCTTCGGTGAGTTCGGGCCCGGGGTCGATGCCGAGGTCGTCGGCGAGGCGGTGGCGGGTCTCGTGGTAGATGTCGAGAGCGGCTGCTCGTTCCCCGCTTGCGGCGAGTGCCGTTACGAGGCGGGCCCGCAGGCGCTCGTTTAGGGGGTGCTGCCGAGCCAACTCACGCAGCCGGGGCAAGGCGGTCGCCTGACGCGACAGCGCTTCGGACAGTTGGGCGAGCCGAATCGTCACGGCGACCCGCTCCTCCGTCAGCGCGGTGACCGTCACGTCGTCTCGCAGCTCGGGGATATCCGCGAGGGCGGCGCCGCGCCAGAGGCTCAACGCGTTGTCGAGCAATTCGAGCACGCTCTCCGGCTCGTCGCCCACCGTGGCGCGAGTCACCAGATCGCGGTATTGCAGCAGGTCGAGTTGATCTTTGTCGACGTTGAGCCGATAACCACCGGGAATCAGGGTCAGCATGCCGGGATCTTCCCGAGGGGTACGGCGTGGTTCGAGAAGGCGACGCAGCCGGCTGACGTAGGTCTGTACGAGATTGGTCGCGGACGCCGGCGGTCCGTTTTCCCACAGCAGCTCGACGAGTTCGTCGCGGGAGACCGGTGCGTTGGGCGTGAGCGCCAGGCGTGCCAGCACCAGCCGGTGTCGCCCGTCACCGACCGCCACAGCGGTGGCTCCGCGGCGGACGACCAGCGGACCGAGTACATCGAATCGAATCGACGCACTGTACTGATCGGCCGGAGCAGCATCCGGTGCCCCGGTCCTGGGTAGGGTCGCCCGCATAAGACCGGCGGTGTCCTGCGAGGACAGCTGCAGCGCGGCCCCCAGCGCGCGGACGGTGCCCGGACGTGGGCTGCGGCTCCGTCCCTGCTCTAGATCGCGGAGCGTGCCTGGGCTGATCCCTGCGCGTTCGGCCAGTTCGAGCTGCGTGAGTCCGGCCAGTTCCCGGCGCTCCTTGAGCAGCGAGGCGAAATCCGCGGCAGCAGCATGCGCGGCATTGATCATCGCAAAACCCCCGTAGGTCGTGCGGGAGCAGACTACTACGGGTTCGGTACGGGCAGCATCCCTCCAGCGTTGAAGCAGAGCCTCGCTCGACACTTACCACGCACGTACTCTCAAGATCCTAAAAGGAGCGCGATGAATCCCCCCGACCGGCCCGATTCTGGCCCTTCAACGGCCGTACACGCTCAGTCCCACCCGCGACCTTCGCGAGGCCGCTGGCTGGTGAGAGGTGCGATCGCGGCGGTGGTCGCCCTCGCCACACTGGCCGTGCCCGGTGTGGCTGCTGCCGACGACACCCTGCGGCCGCAGGGTGTCGATCCGAAACGCGTCTCGGTGCTTGCGAACGAGCTCGGTCCGCCGATCACCCGAACCGAGATCCTTGCCCGAGCGGCGACCTGGATGAACCCGCCAGTGCCCTACAGCATGTATGCGTACAAGGACGGGTGGCGCACCGACTGCTCCGGCTATGTGTCGATGGCCTGGAAGTTGCCGCAGAACCTGTGGACCGGCAACCTCGATCAGGTCGGCGTGAGGATTGGCTACAACGATCTTCAGGCCGGCGACATGTTGCTCTACCACAACGCCGCTAACCCCACGGTCGGTTCGCACGTCGTCCTCTTCGACCGCTGGACCGGCTCCGTCGGCGGCGACTTCTACATCTACGAGCAGACGCCTCCCGCTACCAAGCACCGACTGTGGTCGCAGGCCGGCTACTCGCGGAGCCTCTACACGCCCTATCGGTACCAGAACGTGGTGGCGGACTCCGGTGGTTCGGACAGTCGGGTTCAGTTTGCTGATGTGACCGGTGATGGGCTGGACGAGTTGATGCAGGTGCGGCCGAATGGTGATGTGGTCGCGTTCGTCAACACGGGTGCGAATCCGAACTACAACTGGCAGACGAATCGGGTGGTGTTGACGGGGATCACTGATCCGGCTCGGGTGCGGTTTGGTGATGTGACCGGTGATGGGTTGGATGATCTGGTGCAGGTGCGGCCGAATGGTGATGTGGTCGCGTTCGTCAACACGGGTGCGAACCCGAATTTCAACTGGCAGACGAATCGGGTGGTGTTGACGGGGATCACTGATCCGGCTCGGGTGCGGTTTGGTGATGTGACCGGTGATGGGTTGGATGATCTGGTGCAGGTGCGGCCGAATGGTGATGTGGTCGCGTTCGTCAACACGGGTGCGAACCCGAACTACAACTGGCAGACGAACCGGCTCGTGTTGACGGGGATCACCGATCCCGCTCGGGTGCGGCTCGCCGATACCAGTGGCGACGGACTCGACGAGTTGATCCAGGTGCGGCCGAATGGTGATGTGGTCGCATTCATCAACACCGGTGCGAACCCGAACTACAACTGGCAGACGAACCGGGTGGTGCTGACGGCGATGGACCAGCCCGGACGAGTCCAGATGGGCGCCATCGACGCCGGTGGGCTCGACGATCTCATCCAGTTCCGCGAGGACGGAAACGCAGTGGCTTTCATCAACACTGGTGCGAATCCGAACTTCAACTGGCAGACCAACCGAGTCGTCCTGACCGGCATCCAACCCTGATCGCACGAACGTGACCGACGTCGGCGAGGGCACCTCCTGAAGGAGCCCTCGCCGATTCCCCACCACGTCTGGGCCGGCGTCGGCCTCGCTGTGCTCCCGGGCACTCTCAGCGTTCACTCAGCAAGCCGAGGAACACCGGGCTGGCCCGGGCGTTTACTCTTGATAGCGCGCGTTGACGTGCCACGACCCCCTTAGGGAGGCCAGACAGTGAAGACTTCGAACCCGGTGCTCGCCCGGCTCGGTCAGGCGGCCGAGCGGGAGCGGGCCGCCGGGTACGCCCCGTCCGGGCCGTACGGACAGCCCGGCTACCCCCAGCAGGCTCCGCCGCAGGCCGGCTACCCCGGCGCGCCGGGCTTCCCGTCGGCCCCGCCGGCGGTCACCCCCATGTCGATCGACGACGTGGTGGTCAAGACGGTCACCCTCCTGGCCATCGTCGGTGTCGCCGCCGCCGCGGCGTGGGCTCTGGTGCCCGACGAGCTGCTCGGCGTCGCCTGGATCGGCGCGGCCATCGTCGGCCTGGTGCTGGGCTTGATCATCTCGTTCTCCCGGATGGCGAACCCGGCGCTCGTCGTCGCGTACGCCGTCGTCGAGGGTGTCCTCGTCGGTGCGGTGAGCAAGTTCTTCGAATCGCTGTACGACGGCATCGTGCTCCAGGCGGCGACCGCCACCTTCGGTGTCTTCTTCGTGATGGCCATGCTCTACCGGGCGCGGGTCATCCGGGCGACGCCGAAGTTCGTCAAGGGCATGATCGCGGTGATGGCGGGGTTGTTCGCCGTCATGCTGATCAACCTGGTGCTGGCGATGTTCGGGGTCAACACCGGTCTGCGCGACGGCAGCCCGCTGGCCATCGGGTTCAGCATCGTGTGCATCGTGGTGGCCTCGCTGAGCTTCATCCTCAGCTTCAAGGAGGTCGAGGACGGCGTCCGGATGGGCCTGCCGCAGCGCTACTCCTGGGTGGCCGCCTTCGGCATCCTGGTCAGCCTGATCTGGCTCTACATCGAGATGCTGCGCCTGCTCAGCTACTTCCAAGGCGACGACTGACCTCGCCGCCCAACGACCGACCGGCGCCCGCCCCACCCGGGGCGGGCGCCGTCGTCTCTCTCCCCACCCCCACCCCCACCCCCACCCCCACCCCCACCCCCACCCCCACCCCCACCCCCACCCCAGCCTCGTCGATCTTGCACTTTTCGTCCCCGCAAAAGCGGTCAGACCGGGTATCTCGGCGACCGAAAGTGCAAGATCGACGAGGTTGGGGGTGGGGTGCGTAGAGTGCGGAGGGTGGCGGGTGGAGAGGGCAGCGAGCGGGGGGTGGCGGTCGCGCGGGGGGTGGAGCTGTTGGTGCGGCAGGTCAGCCACTGGCAGCAGCCCCGATGGTCGGCCGCCGCGTCGGTAGGCAACGTGTCCCGAGCGGATCTGGTGCACCGGCTGGTGCAGGAGATCGCCAACCTCGCCGCGGACGCGGAGGGACAGCCACGACGAGCCGTGCCCCGGCTCGACAACGACCTTGCGCTGCCCGACCAGCTCCGGGTGGTCACCGCCGACCTGCTCACCGCAGACGCGAGCGAGGAGGCCCTGGCCCGGGCCGCCACCGAGGTGGCCGCGACCCGGACCGCGCTCTAGCCCTGGCCGTACGGGTCGGCCGGGTGGCCGATCCGTGGCGTCAGCTCAGGCGCTCGACGACCATCGCCATGCCCTGCCCGCCGCCGACGCACATGGTCTCCAGGCCGATCGTCTTGTCGTGCCATTGCAGGGCGTTGAGCAGCGTGCCGGTGATCCGGGCGCCGGTCATCCCGAAGGGGTGACCGATGGCGATCGCGCCACCCATCACGTTCAGCTTCTCCTCCGGGATGCCGAGCTGGCGGTACGACGGGATCACCTGGGCGGCGAACGCCTCGTTGATCTCGACCAGATCCACGTCGTCGATAGTCATGCCGGCGCGCTCGAGCGCCTGCCGGCTCGCCTCCACCGGACCGAGACCCATGATCTCCGGTGACAGCGCTGTGACACCTGTGGAGACGATCCGGGCCAGCGGGGTGATGCCCAACTCCTCGGCCCGCTGGGCGCTCATCACCACCACGGCCGCGGCCCCGTCGTTGAGCGGGCAGCAGTTGCCGGCGGTGATCCGGCCGTCGGGACGGAAGACCGGCTTGAGCGCGGAGACCGCCTCCAGGGTGACCCCGGCCCGGGGGCCGTCGTCGGTGCTGACCACGGTGCCGTCGGGGGTGGTGACCGGGGTGATCTCGCGGGCCCAGAAGCCGTCGACGATCGCCTTCTCGGCCAGGTTCTGGCTGCGTACGCCGAAAGCGTCCATGTCCGCGCGGCTCACGTCGTGCACCTGGGCGAGATTCTCGGCGGTCTGCCCCATGGCCAGGTAGACGTCGGGCAGGGCGTCCTGCTCGCGCGGGTCGGTCCAGACCGGCGCGCCAGCCTCGGCGCGGGCCTCGGACCGCTCGCGCGCCGGCGCGAAGCGGGGGTTCTCCCAACGGCCGAGCAGCGCCTGCGCCTCGGGCGGCAGGCCGTCGGAGCTGCCCCGGGCGTACCGGGAGACCATCTCGACACCGGCCGAGACGAAGACGTCGCCCTCGCCGGCCCGGATGGCGTGCATCGCCATCCGGGTGGTCTGCAACGAGGAGGCGCAGTAGCGGGTGAGGGTGGCGCCGGGCAGGCCGTCGAGACCCATCAGTACGGCGACCACGCGCGCCATGTTGAAACCCTGCTCGCCGCCGGGCAGGCCGCACCCGAGATAGAGATCATCGATGTCACGCGGGTCGAGCTGAGGCACCTTGTCCAGGGCCGCCCGCACGATGGTGGCGGCCAGGTCGTCCGGGCGGACTTCGCGTAGGGAGCCCTTGTGGGCCCGGCCGATGGGGGAGCGGGTGGTGGCGACGATGACGGCGTCGCGGGACGACTCAATCGGCATACGGTCACGTTAACTCGCCGGTAACTTGCAGCGGAAGTTTTCCGGCGGCCGGGAAATGTCACCCTGCGCACCCGGAGGACAGGTGAGCAGCACCCGACCGGTCAGCGACGCGGGGTGACGGCAGCCGCGGCGATCACCGCGGGCAGCAGGGCGTGTGCCCAGACCCGGTAACCGTCGGCGGAGGGGTGGTAGCCGTCGTGACAGAAGGTGCCCGCGTCGGCTCGGAACACCGGGCCGGTCTCGGTGGCGAGGTCGACCACCGTCCCACCGGCGTCGAGCACCGCACCGGTCTGCGCCCGGGCCACGCGTCGCCCCATCCATCCGACGACCTGTCGCAGAGGCGACGCGATCGCGCGTACGGCGCCGAGATCCGGGCAGGTGCCGACCACCACCTCGACGCCGGCCTGCCGCAGCCGGTGCACGGCCGCGCCCAGGTAGGCGGCGGCCTCGGTCGGGCGACGCATGCTCGTGACGTCGTTGGCACCCACCAGGATGACCGCCACGTCGGGTGGCTCGCCGAGCAGCGCCCGGGCCACCTGGGTGGCCAGGTCGGTGGAGCGCGAACCGGAGACGCCGACGCTGGACAGATACACCCGACGCCCGCCCGGCCCCTCGGCGAGCAACTCCGCCAGTTGCCCGCCGATGGTGTCGCCGAGGCGGTCCACGCCGACGCCGAGGGCGGAGGAGTCACCGAGCAGCACCAGGCGCACCGGCGGGGCACCGGCACGGCCGACTGTCGCCCGCAGCGCCAGCCCCAGCTCCGGTTGTGCGTAGCGGCGGTTGCGCGCCACCACGGCCTCGCCGGCCAGCACCGCAGCCCCGCCAAGTGCCCCAGCGAGCAGGGAGAACGCGGCGGTGCGGGCGACCCGCGCGGCGGCCCGGGAGCCGGCAGGGAGGCCGGTCATGGCGTCACCGCCAAGCCGGCGACGGAGCCGTACCGGCCCGTGATCCGCTCGTTCATGAGAATCCCTCCACTGCGGGTGAGTCGACGGTGGGGGCTGGCTGTGGCGTCGGACCGACACCGAAAAGCCCTCGCCGGCGTAGCTGCGCCCAACGGCCGGCCGGACCGCTCTCGCTGCCACGAACCTGCGTGCCGCTGACCTCCGTCCCCGGATGCCGAGCCGCCTCCTGCGCGGCCTTCGGCAAAGACCGTACGCCTTCGAGGCGCGTCGGCGAAGGCCTGCGTTCGGCGCCGTGCCCCAGCGCGGAGAGCACCGTTGGCAACAGTGCGGCGGCAGCCGCCGCGTATCCGTCGGCGGAGGGATGAAACCGGTCCCAGCCGAACATCCGCCCCGGCTCGGCGTTGAACCGGGGACCGAGCAGGTCGCCGAGGGAGACCGTCCAGCCGCCGGCCGACACCACAGCCATCGTCTGCGCGGCGGCGAGTTGCCGGCTCCACCGGCGGGCCAACCAGCGCAGCGGCGGTTGGATGGGTCGGATCGCGCCCAGGTCCGGGCAGGTCCCGACGACCACCTCGGCACCGGCCGCGCGCAGCGCCCGAACCCCCTCGACGAGATAGCGCACGGCCAGGGCCGGCGGCGTACGGTTGGTGACGTCGTTGCCGCCGATGAGGATGACGGCGACCTCGGGGTCGCACTCCAGGGCCGCCTCGACCTGGAACTTCAGCCCGGCCGAGATGGCACCCACCACGGCGAAGCGGTGCAACCGGACGGGACGCTGGAGACGTCGGGACAGGCCGGTGGCCAACAAGGCGCCGGGCGTCTCACGGCGGCGGTGCACCCCGTAGCCGGCGGCCGACGAGTCGCCGAGTATGACCATGGTGATCGCAGGTCCGGGAAACTTCGCGCCGTAGGTGCCGTCGCAGCGTGGTGGCGGTGCCTCGGCCATCGGAATGGTGCGTCGGGCCTGCCGCGCCTGACCGAGGAGCACGCCCGTCCCCGCCGCCGCGGCGGCCACCGTGGCACCCGTGCCGATGGCGGCCAGACGGGCCACCCGCAGGGCGCGCTGCCAGCGCGGACGATCCGGTACGACGGAACCAGCGACCCCCATACCGTGACACTAGCGCGCCTGTCTGACGCCCCGCTGTCGTCGTCGCGGCGCTCCGGTGCCTGGAAAACGACCGTGTTGGGTACTTGGATGGACGGTGTTGCGGCGGCGCGTCACGCTGCACGTGGAGAGGAGCACGACGATGGCGAAGACGTTGAAGCGAGGTGCCGCGTTCGTGGCCCTGGCGCGGGCGATGACCGCCGGTGCCCGGGGCGGGCCGTCGCTCGGCGCCCGGATCGGGGCGCTGCCCAGGATGATCGCGGCCACTGCCCGTGGCCAGTACGACGGTGGGCTGCGGCTGGCCATGATGACGGCCGCCACGGCCTACATCGTCTCGCCCGTCGACGTGGTGCCGGAAATGTTCCTCGCCATGTTCGGGCTGATCGACGACGCGGTGATGGTCACCTGGCTGGCCGGTGCGGTGCTCGCCGAGACCGAGCGCTTCCTGGAGTGGGAGGCACGTCGCAGCACCGTGGTCCCCGGCCACGTGGTGCCCTGACCGACGTACCCTGGGCGGGAATTCCACCTGATCCCACCCGCCCGGCCTGGCGTGCCGGTGCCGGAGCAGAAGGGCACAACGAGGTGCAGTACTACGACAACGTCGTCGAAATGATCGGCAACACGCCGCTGGTACGGCTACGCAACGTCGCCGAGGGCATCCAGGCGACGGTGCTGGCGAAGGTGGAGTACCTCAACCCCGGCGGGTCGGTGAAGGACCGGATCGCGCTGCGCATGGTGGAGGACGCCGAGGCGGCGGGGATCCTCCGCCCGGGCGGCACCATCGTCGAGCCGACCAGCGGTAACACCGGCGTCGGGCTGGCCCTGGTGGCCCAGCTCAAGGGCTATCGCTGCGTGTTCGTCTGCCCGGACAAGGTCAGCCAGGACAAGCAGGACGTGCTGCGGGCGTACGGCGCGGAGGTGGTGGTCTGCCCGACCGCCGTGGCCCCGGAGGACCCGCGCTCGTACTACAACGTCTCCGACCGGCTGGCCCGGGAGATCCCCGGCGCGTGGAAGCCCAACCAGTACGCCAACCCGGCGAACCCGCGCTCGCACTACGAGACGACCGGCCCGGAGCTGTGGAAGCAGACCGAGGGACGGATCACCCACTTCGTGGCCGGGGTGGGTACCGGCGGCACGATCTCCGGCATCGGGCGGTACCTGAAGGAGGCCTCCGGCGGCGCCGTCAAGGTCATCGGCGCCGACCCTGAGGGCTCGGTCTACTCCGGCGGCACCGGCCGGCCGTACCTGGTCGAGGGGGTTGGCGAGGACTTCTGGCCGGAGACGTACGACCGGGACGTGGCCGACGAGATCATCGAGGTCTCGGACAAGCAGTCCTTCGAGATGACCCGGCGGCTTGCCCGCGAGGAGGGGCTGCTTGTCGGTGGCTCCTGCGGCATGGCGGCCGTCGCGGCGTTGGAGGTGGCCCGCGCCGCCGGCCCGGACGACGTGATCGTGGTGCTGCTGCCGGACGGTGGTCGGGGCTACCTGTCCAAGATCTTCAACGACGCCTGGATGGCCCGTTACGGCTTCCTCGACGCCTCCGGCTCGGAGCCCACCGTCTCGGAGGCACTGGCCGGCAAGCCCGGCGGCCTGCCCGAGCTGGTCCACGTGCACCCGACCGAGACGGTCCGCGACGCGGTCGACTACATGCGCGAGTACGGCGTCTCGCAGCTGCCGGTGCTGAAGGCCGAGCCGCCGGTGGTGACCGGCGAGGTGGCCGGCTCTATCGCCGAGAAGGACCTGCTCGACGCGCTCTTCACCGGCCAGGCGCAGCTGCACGACACGATCGAGCGGCACATGGCGCCCCCGCTGCCGATGATCGGTGGCGGCCAGCCGGTCAGCGAGGCGGTGAACCTGCTGGAGAAGTCCGACGCCGCGCTGGTCCTCATCGACGGCAAGCCCAAGGGCGTCCTCACCCGCCAGGACCTCCTGGCCCACCTGGGCGCCCGCTAAGCCCAAACCCCCCACCCCACCCACCCACTCGCCAACCAGGGTGGATGGGGTGGGGGGCTAGAGGGGGCGGGTGTAGCGCAGTTGGGGGGTGTGCGTGGTGCCGATCAGGTCGAGACGTTCCAGGCCGGTGGGGGACCAGCCGCCGCGTTCGTAGAAGTGGCGGGCGTGGGTGTTGTCGCGCAGCACCCAGAGCACCGCACGACGCCAGCCCCGCGCGCGCATGCTCGCCAGAGCGTCGACCATCAGCGCCCGGCCGACGCCGCGACCTCGCTCGGTCGGCTCCAGGTGGATGGCGTTGAGCAGGCCGGTCGTCGGGTCACCCTCGTCGTCGGGGCCCAGGTAGCTGAAGCCGGCAAGTGCCCCGTCCCGCTCGGCGACAGTCATCACGTGGTCGGCCCGCTCCCAGATCCACCGCTCGGCCCAGTAGCGACCCATCGCCTCCGGCGTCGGGTCGGCCAGCGCCTCCGGCGGCAGGAACGACGAGTACGCGGCGACCCGCGAACGCTGGTGGAGCCGCCCCACCGCCAGCAGATCGTCAGCGGTTGCGACACGCAGCGTGACAGTCACCCGGCCGAGGGTACCCGCCGGGACGGCACCTGAACCGTGGCCAGATCCTCGGCGATCACCAGGTCCCCGTCGAAGTGCCGGCGGGCCTCGTCGGCGAAGCGGGCCGGATCGGCGTACCGCTGGGAGAAGTGGGTGAGCACGAGTCGGCGTACCCCCGACTCGGCCGCCACCCGCGCGGCCTGGCCGGCGGTGAGGTGCCCGACCTCGGCGGCGAGCGCCGCCTCCGACTCCAGGAACGTCGACTCGATGACCAGCAGGTCGGCGTGCTCGGTGAGGGCGTACACCCCGTCGCAGAGGCCGGTGTCCATCACGAAGGCGAACCGCTGACCTGGCCGACGCACGCTCACCTCGTCGCGGGTGACGCGACGCCCGTCGAGGTCGAGATGGCCGGTGCGGTGCAGCTCACCGACCGCCGGCCCGGCGATGCCGTACGCGGCCAGCTTCTCCGGCAGCATCCGGCACCCGTCCGGCTCCACCAGCCGATAGCCGTACGTCTCGATCGGGTGCCGCAGCCGCCGCGCCTCAAGCGTCCCGCAGCGCAGCTCGATCCGTTGCCCGTCCGCCTCGATCGGGGTGACGGCCAGCTCGGCGGTCTCGTGGAAGGAACTGGCGTGCCGCAGCCGGGCGAAGTAGTCGGCACCCCCGGCCGGGAAGTGCACCGCCACCGGATGGGACACCCGGTCCAGGGACAGCCGTTGGATGGTGCCGGGCAGGCCGAGGCAGTGGTCGCCGTGGAAGTGGGTGACGCAGATCCGGGTCAGGTCGGTGGCCGTGACGCCGGTGTGCAGCAGTTGCCGCTGGCTGCCCTCGCCGGGGTCGAAGAGGATCACCTCGTCGTCCCAGCGCAGCACGTATCCGTTGTGGTTGCGGGCCCGGGTGGGCGCCTGGCTCGCCGTGCCGAGCACCACCAGCTCGCGCATGGACACGGCCACCTCCGGTACGGATGAAGCGACCCCCGGGGCTTCCGCGCGGACGCGGGCCGGCTGGACTGGGCCGGCACCCCGGGGGTCGGGTGGCTGTCGTGGTTTCGCCGCACCGCTGCCACACGGTCCCGACGATTCTTACCGTGCCCGTCCCGGAGGACGAGCTGTGTCACTGTCGAGGACAGCGGCTAGCGGACAGCCACCTCACGAGTCCGATTGCTATACAAGTCTGGACCACCTCCTTTCCCGTGTACCGCCACGCTATCCAGCCGCCGGCCCACCGGCAACGGATTTCGATCACACTGCCGGCCGACCCGCTGTCAGGCGCTCTGGGCGATGCCGATCGGGCCCTCGCGGGGGCCGTCCGCGTTGGCCGGCTGCACCGCCAGCGACGGGAAGTCGGCCAGGTCGCCCTCCGGCTCGGCGTCCCATTCGGGGAACACCAGATCGCTCTGGAGGTAGAGACAGATCAACTGGGCCAGGTGACGCAGCCCTTCCAGGTGGGTGCGCTCGTGACCGTGGGTGGCGTCGACGCCGAAACCGAGCAGCGCCACCCGGGCGTGCGCCCCCGCCTCCACCGCCGCCGCCACGTCCGAGCGGTAGTAGTCGAAGACGTCCCGGACGAGATCCACGTCGTGTTCCCGGGCGATCGCCGCCAGGTTGCGGGTCAGGTGGTAGTCGAACGGCCCCACGCCGTCGCCCATCGCCAGGGTGGCGGAGTGTTCCCGGGACTGCTGCCCGGGAGCGACCACCGCCGCGTCCACCGAGACGATCTCGGCCACGTCGGGGTCGAGGCCGTGGGACGCGCCGTGGCCGATCTCCTCGGTCACGGTGACCAGCAGGTGCGCGGTCACGGCGGGCTTCACCCCGGCGTCGACCATCGCCTTCATGGCGGTGAGCACCGCCGCCACGCCGGCCTTGTCGTCGAGGTGGCGGGACTTGACGTACCCGCTGGGAGTGACAGTCGGGTTGGGCAGGAACGCGACGAAGTCGCCCGCGTCGATGCCGAGAGCGCGCAGGCCGGCGATGTCCTCCACCGGCTCGTCGACGCGTACCTCGACCTGCTCCCAGCCGAAACCCTGCAGGTCGACGCCCTCGTTGTAGCGGTGGCCGCTGGCCTTGAGCGGCAGCACCTGACCGGTGACCACCCGGTCCAGGTCGTCGGTGAAGATCCGTACGTGCGCGCCCTCGGCGAACCGGGCACTGTGCGTACCGATCGGCTTCAACTCCAGCCGGCCGTTCTCCTTCAGCCGCTTGACCATCCCGCCGATGGTGTCGGTGTGTACCACGATCGCCCGGTCCGCACCGGTCTCCCGGGGCCCGGGCAGGCAGGCGCTCAACGCGCCCCGGCGGGTGAGCGTCGACGGGATGCCGAGCGCCGACAGCCGCTCGCCCACGTACTGCTGCACATGGTCGGTGCGCCCCGACGGGCTCGGGATATCGAGCAGCTCGACCAGAACCTGACGGAGATAGTCCAGGTCAATGGGGAGCGGAGTGGTCTTGCGTACGGTCATGCCCCAGATGGTGCCGCACCCGCCGGCGTCCACAGCCGTTGCGGTGCCCGAGTCCCGGGAAAGAGCAGGTCCACGAAGCGTTCGGCGGTGGGCTGTGGCTCGTGGTTGGCCAGCCCGGGCCGCTCGTTGGCCTCGATGAAGACGTGCTCCGGTTGGTCCGGCGCCGGTACCAGCAGGTCGAGCCCGGTGACCGGGATGTCGATGGCGCGGCTGGCGGCGACACACGCCTCGGCGATCGCCGGATGCAGCTCTCCGGTCACGTCGTGGATGGTGCCGCCGGTGTGCAGGTTCGCGGTGCGCCGCACGGCCAGCAGCTGACCCTCGGGCAGGACGTCGTGCAGTTGGAAGCCGGCCTCGGTGACCACGTCCCGGGTCATGTCGTCAAGCGGGATGCGGGACTCACCGCCGGTGGCGGCGGCCCGGCGACGACTCTGCCGCTCGATCAGCTCGGCGATGTCGTGCACACCGTCGCCGGTGATCGAGGCGGGCCGGCGTACCGCGGCGGCCACCACCTCGTGATCGATCATGACGACCCGCAGGTCCTCACCGGAGCACAGCTCCTCCAGCAACACCTCGGGGCAGAACCGGGCGGCCAGCTCGACGGCGGCGGCCAGCGCTTCCGGGGTGCGGACGCCCACGGTGATGCCGTTGCCCTGCTCGCCCCGGGCCGGCTTGACCACCACCTGGCCCACCTCGGCCAGGAAATCCGCGTCGGCGGTGTCGCCGGTGGCGGTACGCCCACGCGGCACCGACAGTCCGGCCTCGGTCAGGATCCGGCGGGTGACCCGCTTGTCGTCGCAGCGGCTCATCGCCACCGCCGAGGTCAGCTCGGACAGCGACTCCCGGGTGAGGATGGTCCGACCGCCGCTGGTCAGCCGGAGTTCGCCCCACTCCGGGTCGGTCACCTCAACCCGGATGCCCCGCCGCATCGCCTCGTCGGCGACGATCCGCGCGTACGGGTTGAGCCCGTCGTAGCCGACCGGCATGGCCGGCAGGAACAACCGCTCGTTGATCGGGTTCTTCCGCTTCACGCAGAGCGTGGCGGTGCGGTAGAAGCCGAGCCGTTCGTAGAGCCGGATCGCCCCGTTGTTCTCGGCGAGCACGGACAGGTCCACGTACGCGCGACCCCGGGCGACCAGCCGGGCGGCCAGCTCGGTGATCAGCGCCTGCCCGGTGCCGGGCGGGGCCTGGTTGAAGTCGACGGTCAGGCACCACAGGCTGGCACCGTTGTCCGGGTCGTCGAAGACCGCGACGTGGTCGATGCCGGTGATGGTGCCGACGATCTCGCCGGTGGCCGCCTCCGCCACCAGGTGCAGGAAACGGTCGGTCGCGGCGTTGTCGACGAGCACGTCGACCGGGGCGGTGACCATGCCGTTGGCCGCGTAGATCCGGTTGACCGCGTCGGCGTCGGCGGCGTCGCGCAACCGGCGGATGCGTACGCCGGGCAGCTCGGTGCGGCCGTCGAGCGGTGCCGGCGTCTCGGCGCTACCGGCCTCCTCGGTGGTGCCGGCACCGGGACGGGGCCCGCGACGGTCCCCGCCGAGCGGCAGCCGGTAGGTGAGCGACGGGTCGATGAACAACTCGTCGGGGAGCCGGGAGACCAGCACGTGCGGATCCCGCAGGTAGATGCAGATGTCCCGGGCGCCGGCCGCCTCGGAGCGCAGCACGTCGGCGACCGCGGACTGGTCGGCGAAGGTCTGGCCGAAGACCAGCCGCCCCCAGCCGCAGTCGACTATGACGTCCGCACCGGTGCTCGGGTGCTCGTCGGTGGTCGGTTCGGCGGTGCCGCCCATGGCGATCGGATCACCGCCCGGCCCCACCCGCTCGTACCGTCTGCCCGTGCCGCGGCCCCGGTCTGTCCGGGCGACGCCGGTGGCCAGGGTGTCGGTCACGGTCAGTCGATTCCGTGGCTCTGGAGCCACATTTCCAGGAGTCCGAGTTGCCACAGCTTGTTTCCGTTCAACGGGGTCAGTTCGGCGTTCGGGGCGTCGAGCAGGGCGTTGACGTAATCGGCGCGGAACAGGTCGCGGCGGCGGGCCTCGGGCGCGGAAAGCGCGTCGCGTACCCGGTCGAGGAGCTTGCCTTCCAGGTGCGTCAGGCCCGGCACCGGGAAGTAACCCTTGGGCCGGTCGATCACCTCGTGCGGCAGCACGCGGCGGCCGATCTCCTTCAGCACACCCTTGCCACCCTGCGCCAGCTTCAGCTCCGGTGGGCAGGCGGCGGCAAGCTCCACGAACTCGTGATCCAGGAACGGCACCCGGGCCTCCAGCCCGTGCGCCATGGTCATGTTGTCGACCCGCTTGACCGGGTCGTCGGTGAGCATGATCTGCGTGTCGATGCGCAGGCCGGCGTCGACAGCTGTCTGGGCGCCCGGCCGCGCCAGGTGCGCGGCGACGAACTCCCGCGCCGGGTCCCCGTCGGCGAGCCAGTCGGGGTTGAGCACCCGGGCCAGGCCGGTGCCGTCGCGGTCGAAGAAGGCCCGGGCGTACGTGTCGAGGGCCTGTTCCCGGCCGACCTGGGCCAGCGGCGGGTACCAGTGGTAGCCGCCCAGGATCTCGTCGGCGCCCTGGCCGGACTGCACCACCTTGACGTGCCGCGACACCTCCTGGCTGAGCAGGTAGAAGGCGACGCAGTCGTGGCTGACCATGGGTTCGCTCATGGCCGCCACCGCCGCCTCCAGCGGCGGGACCAGATCCTGTGCGGCGACCCGGATCTGGTGGTGGTCGGTGTCGAAGGTCTTGGCGACCACGTCGGAGTAGCGGAACTCGTCACCCTCCCGGCCGCCGACCGCGTCGAAGCCGATGGAGAAGGTGGAGAGCCCGCGCTGCCCCTCCCCGGCCAGCAGGGCGACCACCAGGCTGGAGTCCAGTCCGCCGGAGAGCAGCACACCGACCGGTACGTCGGCGACCATCCGTCGGCGTACGGCGGTGGTGAGCGACTCGTGCAGCGCGTCCTGCCACTCCCGCTCGGACCAGTTGGCGTGCTCGTCGCGGCGGAGGAACGGAGGGTCCCAGTAGACCCGCTCGTGGCTGCGGCCGTCGGCCTCGTATACCCGGACGGTGGCCGGGGGCAGCTTGGTGACGCCGCGCAGGATGGTGCGTGGCGGCGGCACGATGCTGTGGAAGCTGAGGTAGTGACCCAGCGCGACCGGGTCGATTGTGGTGTCCACCCCGCCGCCGGCCACCAGCGCCGGCAGGGTGCTGGCGAAGCGCACCACGCCGGCGGACTCGGCGAGGTAGAGCGGCTTGATGCCGAGCCGGTCCCGGGCCAGCACCAGGCGACCGGTGTCCCGTTCGCTTATCGCCACGGCGAACATGCCGATCAGGTGATCGACGAAGTCCAGCCCCCACTCGGCGTACGCCTTGACGACGACCTCGCTGTCCCCGGTGGAGAAGAAGTGGTGGCCCTTGGCCTGTAGCTCGGCGCGCAGCTCGCGGTAGTTGTAGATGCAGCCGTTGAAGACGCCGGTCAGGCCCGCGGCGGAGTCGACGATCGGCTGGCCGCTGGCCGCCGAGAGGTCGATGATTTTCAGCCGGCGGTGGCCGAGGGCGACAGCCCCCTGTGACCACACTCCGCTGCCGTCAGGCCCCCGATCGCACATGGTGGCGGCCATCCGTTCCACCGCTGCGACGTCGGCACGCGTCGCGTCCCGTCGGAACTCCCCAGCCAGTCCGCACATGTGAGCCCATGCTGCCAGAGGATGTTGCGATTAGCCTGTTGAGGCTATGACGGTCGTGTAACAGCATTGCTAGAATCCGCGCCCCGTGATCAAGCTGCGGTCATCGCGGCCGGGCACTGTGCTGTTTCGTGCCGTCCTGGTGTCCCTTGCGGCGTTTGCGGGGCAGCGCCAGGTGTGACGAATGCCGCAATACGTACCGCATCGATGTGCTCACGGCCTCGGTGGTCTGGCGCACACACGGCGGCCGGCCCGCCGCATCGGCGGGCCGGCCGTCCGGGCGCGCGCTGCTCAGCCTGCGGTACGTGCCACGCCGACCGGGCAGCTCAGCCCGTTCGGGCCGTGGTTGCAGTACCCGTTCGGGTTCTTGGTGGGGGCGAGGTACTGCTGGTGGTAGTCCTCGGCCAGGTAGTAGTCACCGAGCCGGGCGATCTCCGTGGTGATCTCGCCCTTGCCGGCGCGGGCCACGATCGGCGCGAACGCCTCCCGGGACGCCTCGGCGATCGCGAGCTGCTCGTCCGTGCTGGCGTAGATCGCGGACCGATACTGGGTGCCCACGTCGTTGCCCTGGCGCATGCCCTGGGTCGGGTCGTGGTTTTCCCAGAAGACCTTCAACAGGTCCTCGTAGCTGATCTTCGTGGGGTCGTACACCACCTCGACCGCCTCGGTGTGCCCGGTCATCCCGGAGCAGACCTCCTCGTAGGTCGGGTTCGGGGTGTAACCACCCGCATAACCCGCAGACGTGGTGAAGACGCCGGGCAGGGTCCAGAACAGGCGCTCGGCGCCCCAGAAACACCCCATGCCGAACACGGCGACCTGGTAGCCCTCGGGGAACGGGCCCTTGAGCGGGGTCCCGAGCACCTCGTGCCGGTCGGCCACCGGCATCGCGATGGGACGGCCGGGCAGGGCCCGGTCGGGTGAGATCATCTCGGCCTTCATGCGGCGGAGGAACACGGTGGAACTCCTTTCGTACCCTTCCCCGCGTGCAACACCGGCGGACCCCGCTTCCTTACCCGCCCCGCCGCCGCTCAGGCCCGCCGGCTCAGGACGCCAGGGCGGTGTGGATCCGTTCGGCGTAGGACGTGGCTTCGGCGTCGTCGGCGTAACGGGTACGCGGCCAGAAGAAGCCACGTAGCCCGTCGCCCTTCGTCCTGGGCACCACATGGGTGTGCAGGTGCGGCACCGACTGGGACACCCTGTTGTTCATCGCCACGAACGTGCCGCCGGCACCCAGACCGGACTCGACAGCCACCGCGATCCGGCGCACCAACCCGAAGTAGCCGGCGAGAGATGTCGGTGGCAGGTCGGCGAGGGTGACGAGGTGGGTGCGGGGCACCACCAGCACATGGCCCTTGAACACCGGCCGGGTGTCCAGGAACGCCACCCCGTCCGGCTCGTCGGTCACCCGGAACGCCGGCACCTCACCGGCCACGATCCCGCAGAACACGCACCCCGCCACGCTCAGGTGACGAGCTCGGGAAGCCGACGTTCCCAGATCGCGACCAGGCGCCTTGAGGTGAGCCGCTTGATCCGTGGCCAGTCCTGCCGCAGCAACTCCGCGTTGACATAGCGCACGATGTCATCGTGCTGCCCGCAATCCATAAGTAGGCAATACAGCGTCAACCGCTCACGAGAATCTTCGACGTCGAACTCGGTCAGGCCGGACCAGGCAAGTCGTACCGGTAGGACGACGCGACCGTGATCGGGACCGGCGAGCACACCAAGCGAGGCCGGGATGCGGTCGACCACTCCGATCAGGCGGGATGGAAGGCTCTTGGTCGAGGTCACCCAGCCAGTATCACTCAGCGGTCCGACAGCGCTCCGGAGGCGAGCCGGGTTGGGTTCCAGTCGATCCGGCAAGCAGGGCGACTAACGTCTGCGGGATGACCCACGGCTTCGAGACGCTCGCCATCCATGCCGGCCAGGACCCCGAGGCCCGCACCGGCGCGGTGATCCCACCGATCTACCAGACCAGCACGTACGCCCAGGACGCGGTCGGCGCGCCGCGACTCGGCTACGAGTACAGCCGCTCCGGTAACCCCACCCGGGACGCGCTCCAGGAGTGCCTGGCCGCGCTGGAGGCCGGCCAGGTCGGCCTGGCGTTCGCCAGCGGCCTCGCCGCCGAGGACACCCTGCTGCGTACCGTCTGCGGACCGGGTGACCACGTCGTGATCCCCGACGACGCCTACGGCGGCACGTACCGGCTCTTCGCCAAGGTCGCCGAGCGGTGGGGGTTGGCGTACACCCCGGCCAAGGTCTCCGACGCGGACGCCGTGCGGGCCGCGATCCGGCCCGGCGTCACGAAGGTGGTCTGGGTGGAGACCCCGACGAACCCGCTGCTCGGCATCGCCGACATCGCCACCCTCGCCGCCGTGGCGCACGACGCCGGGGCGCTGCTGGTGGTCGACAACACCTTCGCCTCGCCGTACCTGCAACAGCCGATCACCCTAGGCGCGGACGTGGTGGTGCATTCGACCACCAAGTACGTGGGTGGGCACTCCGACGTGGTCGGTGGTGCGCTGGTGGCTGCCGACGCCGAGCTCGGCGAACGGTTGCGATACCACCAGAACGCGATGGGCGCGATCAACGGCCCGTTCGACGCGTGGCTGACCCTGCGCGGCATCAAGACCCTCGGGGTACGGATGGACCGGCACTGCGACAACGCCGAGCGGATCGTGGCGTACCTGGACGGGCACGCCAAGGTCGGTCAGGTGCTCTACCCGGGACTGCCGACGCACCCCGGTCACGAGGTGGCGGCCAAGCAGATGCGCCGGTTCGGCGGGATGATCTCCTTCCGCGCCGCCGGGGGCGAGGAGCACGCCGTCGAGATCTGCAACCGGGCCCGACTCTTCGTGCTCGCCGAGTCCCTCGGTGGGGTGGAATCCCTGATCGAGCACCCCGGGCGGATGACACACGCGAGTGCTGCCGGCTCGCCGCTTGAAGTTCCCTCCGATCTCGTGCGACTGTCTGTCGGCATCGAGACGGTCGAAGACCTGCTCGCCGATCTGGAGCAGGCGCTGGGCTGACCGCTGGCTTGGGAGGGTGGCCGTGCAGGACATCATGCCGACCTGGGTGGGCGCGACCGCCAAACAGATCGCCCGGGGCGTACGCCGGGGTGACGTCTCCGCCACCCAGGTGCTCGCCGACCACCTCGACCACGTCGCCAAGGCCGACGTCGACCTCGCCGCGTTCCGCGCGGTACGCGGCGGGGAGGCGGTCACCGAGGCGGAGAAGGTCGACGAGCAGGAGGACCTGGGTAATCTGCCGCTGGCCGGGGTGCCGGTGGCGGTCAAGGAGAACACTGCGGTCGCCGGTGTGCCGACCTGGAACGGCTCGGCCGCCGTGCGGACCGCCGTGGCGGAGGCCGACCACGAGGTGGTCCGTCGGCTACGCGGTGCCGGCGCGGTGATCCTCGGCGTCACCCGGATGCCCGAGCTGGGCCTGTGGGGCCTCACCGACGACGAGACAGCCGTCACCCGCAACCCGTGGGACCTGTCCCGTACCCCGGGTGGGTCTTCAGGTGGTGCGGCCGCGGCGGTGGCCGCCGGACTGGTACCGATCGCCCACGGCAACGATGGTCTCGGCTCGATCCGCATTCCCGCCGCCTGCTGCGGGCTGGTCGGCCTGAAGCCCGGTCGCGGTGTGGTGCCCTGTCAGCTCGGTGCGGAGGACTGGTTCGGCCTGACCGAGCACGGCATGCTCAGCACCACCGTCGCCGACGCGGCGGTCGGCTTCCAGGTGCTGGCCGGCCGGGCCCAGAGCAAGCTCGTCCCACCGCAGCGGCTGCGGGTCGGCGTGTCACTACGGTCGCCCGTGCGGGGCGTCTCACCGGACGCGCCGAACCGGGACGCGGTCGCCGCCGCCGGCCGGTTGCTGGCCGGTGCCGGTCACGACACCGTGCCGGCCGATCCGATCTACCCGACCGCGTTGGGCCTGAAGGGCATCGCCACCTGGTTCGCCGCCGCTGCGGCGGACGTGCGCGCCGCCGGGGTCGACAGGCGTGCCCTGCAACGCCGCAGTCGCCGGCACGTGGCGCTCGGCGAGTGGGCGTGGCGGCGCGGGTACGTCCGGGAGGCCGACCGGCTGGCCTGGCGCGAGCGGTCGATCGGTTTCTTCACCGACCACTCGGTGGACCTGCTGCTCACCCCGGCACTGGCCAGCGCGCCGCCGCCGGCCGCCGGCTGGTCGACCCGCTCCTGGCAGGCGAACATGCTGGCCAGCATCAGGTACGCGCCGTACGCCGCGCCGTGGAACATCGCAGGTCTGCCCGCCCTGGTGGTGCCGGTGGGTCGTCGCCCGGACGGGCTGCCGCTCGCCGTGCAACTTGTCGGCCCACCCGGCTCGGAACTGCTGCTGCTCGGCGTCGCCGGTCAGTTCGAGATGGCGAACCCGTGGCCCCGGCACGCCCCCGGTTACCCGCGCGTCGGAACGGGGTCGCCCGCCAACGCGTGATCATCTACCCTCCCGGTGCCATCACACGGGAGGTCGACCGACCATGCGCTGCCACACCTGCGACACCGACAACGACGTACGCACCGGAGAATGCCAGACCTGCCGTACGCCTGTCGGGTCGCCGGCTCTGCGTCCGGGCGTCCGGGTACGCCCGGTCCAGGGCGTCGGTCGGGCCGCGTCGGTCGCCGTCGCCGCGACCACCCTGTTCCTGCTGCTGACGGTGGCGGTGCAGCCGGTCAACGCGGTGCTCGCCGGGCGGGCCGCCGACTCCGGGGACGGCGAGGGTTTCCTGCTCACCGCGGGGATGCTGGAACTGGCGGCGGCTCTGCTGTACCAGGTCGCGTTCCTGGTCGCGGTGGTGCTCGTCATCGTCTGGACCTGGCGGGCCCGGATGAACCTGGACGCCTTCCCGGGTGTCGGGCCCACCAACTCCGCCGGCTGGGCGATAGCCGGGTGGCTGGTGCCGTTCGTCAACTTCGTGATGCCGCACCGGGTGGTGGCCACCATCGCCCGGGAGAGTCTCTGGCGGCCGAACACCCCGGTACTGGTGCACCTGTGGTGGGGCGCCTGGCTGGTGTTCCTCTTCGCGGAGCGGTTCATCGCGCGCTCGGCAGCCGAGTACGAGGCGCTGCCGGCCCCGCAGACCTCGGCGGACTTCCAGGCGTACGCCGACCACTACGTGTCGGCGACCGGCGAGTACCTGGTGCCGGCGGTGTTCTGTGTGGTGGCCGGGGGGTCGCTGGTCGTACTGATCCAGAGCATCTCCGCAGCCCAGACCGCGCGGATCGCACGGTCGATGCCCACCGGCCCGATCCTGCCCGGCATGACCATCGTGACCCCCGGGGGAACGCCGGAGGCAGTCGTCGCCGATGCCGCTCCGGCACCGGACGGACCGACCGGATCGCCCGCCGCGTCCTCGGCCGCACCGGTCGTGCCGGCGCCGGCCGCGCCGGGCCCGGCCTCGCAGGTCGAGCCCGGTCCGGCCGCTCCCGCCGCCCCGGCCCAGGCGCCGCCGGAGACTGACCGGCCGGGTGGCACGATCTAGGCATGACGGAACTGGTCAGCCTGGACGACGTGCGTGCGGCACGGGAACTGCTCGACGGAGTCGTCCGTACCACTCCGCTGGAGCCGTCCCGCCCGCTCAGCGCCGCGCTCGGCGGGCCGGTCTGGTTCAAGTGCGAGAACCTCCAGCGGGCCGGGTCGTACAAGGTGCGTGGCGCGTACGTGCGGATCTCGCGGTTGTCGGCGGAGGAGCGGGCCCGGGGCGTGGTGGCGGCCAGCGCCGGCAACCACGCGCAGGGTGTGGCACTCGCCGCCGGGCTGGTGGGCACCCACGCCACCGTGTTCATGCCGGTGAACGCGCCACTGCCGAAGGTGGCGGCGACGAAGGGGTACGGCGCGCAGGTCGAGTTGGTCGGTGCCACCGTCGACGAGTCGCTTGTCGCGGCGCAGACGTTCGCGGAGCGCACCGGGGCGGTGCTGATCCATCCGTTCGACCACCGGGACGTGATCGCCGGGCAGGGCACCGTGGCGCTGGAGATCCTGGAGCAGTGCCCGCAGGTCACCACGATCGTCACGGGCGTCGGCGGGGGAGGACTGATCTCCGGGCTGGCGGTGGCGGCCAAGGCGCTCCGGCCGGACGTACGGGTGATCGGGGTGCAGGCGGCAAGCGCGGCGGCCTTCCCGCCGTCACTTGTCGCGGGCGAACCGGTCCGGCTGCCGGCCTTCAGCACCATCGCGGACGGCATCGCTGTGGGCAGGCCGGGTGACGTCACCTTCACTCACGTCCGCAAGCTCGTGGACGACGTGGTCACCGTCACCGAGGAGGACATCTCCCGGGCCCTGCTGATGCTGCTCGAACGCGGCAAGCAGGTGGTCGAGCCGGCCGGTGCGGTCGGCGTGGCCGCCCTGCTGGCCGGTGCGGTCGAGGTGACCGCGCCAGTGGTGGTGGTGCTCTCCGGTGGCAACATCGACCCGCTGCTGATGTTGCGCGTGATCGAGCACGGGCTGGCGGCGGCAGGGCGCTATCTGCGGGTGACGGTGCGCTGCTCGGACCGGCCGGGACAGTTGGCCTCGCTGCTGAGCGAGATCGCCGAGCACCGGGCGAACGTGGTGGACGTGGTGCACCAGCGGGCCAATCCGCACCTGCGCCTGGGCGAGGTCGAGGTGGCGCTGTCGGTGGAGACCCGTGGTGTCGAACACTCCGACATGCTGATCAGTGCCCTGCGGGCCAGCGGCTACCAGGTGACGATCGCACCAGAGGCGTGACGCTGCCGCGTCACGCCTCTGGGTGGAACGGATGTGCCGGCCCGGCCGGCGGAGGACGATCAGCCGGAGAAGGGCTCGAAGCTGACCACTGTCACCTTGATGTCGGCGCCGCTCGGGGCGGTGTAGGTGCAGGCCTGGCCCGCCTTACCGCCCAGGATCGCCCGGCCGAGAGCCGACTCGGGGCTGTAGACCGTCAGGTCCGTGGTCGAGGCGATCTCACGCGAGCCGAGCAGGAACGTCTCTGTGTCGTCGGCGTCGTCGTCGAAGTAGATCGTCACGACCATCCCGGGCGCCACGGCGTCGACGGTCGGCGCTTCGCCGACCTGGGCCGTGCGGAGCAGCTCCTTCAGGTAGAGGATGCGCCCCTCGGCCTTGCCCTGCTCCTCGCGGGCGGCGTGGTAGCCGCCGTTCTCGCGCAGGTCGCCTTCCTCACGCCGGGCGTTGATCTCGGCGGCGATGACCGGCCGGTTGGCGATCAACTCGTCGAGCTCGCCCTTCAGGCGGTCGTACGCGTCCTGGGACAGCCAGGTGGCGGGCGCCTCGTTGCCATTGGACACAGGCGGTCCTCCTCGGTTGTGCGTGCTGGCTGACAGGTGAACCTCCAAGTTACCAGTGCCCTACGACAAGGAGTGTCGGCGATCACGCCGGCCGGGCGCGGGGCGGCCAGCGACGGGAGGTCGGCGATCCGCCGGCGACCGGCATGATTGGCTCCGGTGGTCACCGCCTCAGGCGGGCGGCCGGCAGCGGACGACCTCACCGATGAACGGTCGCGCCTCGGTGGCCAGCCGGTGCCGCACGGTGACGTGCCGCTGTCCGGCGGTGGCGGCGACCGGAACCTCCTCGCGGGCCACCTCGGCGCCGGCGTGGTCCCGGGCGCGCAGCACGCACACCGCCGAGCCGCCGTCCGGCAGGTTCACCCGGAAGTCGACGACCACCTGCGTGTCCGTGATGTTGCCGTAGCTGATCACCTGGGCGTCGTACGCCGGATCGCCGTACTGCCGGTAGAGCCGGACCGAGACGGCGGTGAGCGCCGCGACCACGACGACGACCAGCAGCGCGGCCAGCATCGGCCGGCGGCGCCGGAGCGCGCGGCGGCGGCCGTACCGACCGGGCGGGAAGATCGGTGCGTCCGGTCCAAGTGTGGCGTGCGTCTCGGTCACCGGCGGGTATCTCCCTGGCGTTGTTGTCAGCGGTATCGGCAAGAATGGCAGAGTCCGCCATTCCTCGTTCGGCTCGGTCGCCGGATCTGGCTCAGCGTCGCGTACGGCCGGGGTCAAATATGACAGGCCGGCGCGGTCCGGTGCCGCTACGGGGAGGAATTCGGCAGGTCAACGGGGGCCCGGGGTGGGTCGCCGGTGGGCAGAGACGAGGAGCGCCAACCTTGGCAGAGCAACTTCGACTCATGGCCGTTCACGCGCACCCCGACGACGAGTCGAGCAAGGGCGCCGCGACGATGGCGAAGTACGTCGCCGAAGGGGTGGACGTACTGGTCGTGACGTGTACGGGCGGTGAGCGGGGCAGCGTGCTCAACCCCAAGCTCGACCGCCCCGACGTCTGGGCGAACATCGCCGAGATCCGGCGCGCGGAGATGGACGCGGCGCGCGCGATCCTCGGCATCGAGCAGGCGTGGCTGGGTTTCGTCGACTCCGGTCTGCCCGAGGGTGACCCGCTGCCGCCACTGCCCGAGGGCTGCTTCGCCCTCCAGGACGTGGAGGTGGCCGCCGGTCCGCTGGTGCGGTTGATGCGTGAGTTCCGGCCGCACGTCGTCACCACCTACGACGAAGAGGGTGGCTACCCGCACCCGGACCACATCATGTGCCACAAGATCAGCGTGGCGGCCTTCGACGCGGCCGGCGACGCCGAGCGCTACCCCGAGCTGGGTGCGCCGTGGCAGCCGCTCAAGCTCTACTACGACATCGGCTTCTCCAAGGGCAAGATCCTGGCGTTGCACGAGGCCGTCGTCGCCACCGGGGTCGAGTCGCCGTACGCGGAGTGGCTGACCCGCTGGGAGGACCGGCCGGACAAGGGTCCCCGGATCACCACCCGGGTGCCGTGCGCCGAGTACTTCCCGGTGCGCGACGACGCGCTGCGGGCGCACGCCACCCAGGTCGACCCGGACGGCTTCTGGTTCCAGGTGCCGATGGAGTTGCAGCAGCGTGCCTGGCCGACCGAGGATTTCGAGCTGGTCCGCTCCTCGGTCGACAGCCCGATGCCGGAGTCCGACCTGTTCGCGGGGGTACGGGGGACGGGCCATGCCCGCTGAGCGGGCACCGGGCTACCCTGGGCGCACACCGCGAACCGGAGGAATCCCATGCTGACCGCTGTCCAGGTGCTCGCCCAGAACAATTTCGGGGACACCCGCACGGGTGGTCTGGCCGGGCCGATGGGGCTGTTCCTCATCCTCGTCCTCGGTGCCGCGACCGTGCTGCTGATCCGGAACATGAACGCCCGGCTGCGCCGGCTCCCGGACCGTTTCCCCGGCCAGGAGCCCACCGCACCAGGCCCGGAGGCGATGGACCGCTCGGTCGGTGATCCGACAGGTGGGATCGTGACGGAGGATTCATCCACGGATGCCCCCAACGGGCACCAGCAGCACCGCGAGGGCTGATCGGAGCATGATTCACGCCGAACCGGATGGTCGACCCCTGTTGCGACCATCGGGTTTGGCTTAGCCTTCCGCCGGGGGGACCAGAAGTCCTCAAGCTGCGCGGGAGGGGGCGCTGATGACCACCGCTGTCATGTCCGCCCGCCGCGTGGCCTGTTCCAGGCCGGCGGGAGGGGGTCGGTGACCTCCGGCAGGGCCGGTCAACTGTTCGACCGGCCCCCGGGCCGTGGCACGTCGATCGGGTTGCACCTGCTCACCGCCGTCCTGGTGGGCACCGCGCTCGTCACCGCGGTCGTGGGGCTGAGCCTGCCGGTCGGGTTGCCGGCGGACGACCGGCTCGGCGGGCCCGCCCGGTTCGGTCTCGCGGTCGCCCTCTTCGCCCTGTCCCAACTGGCCCGGCTGCGATTCCGCGCCGCAGCCGGCGTGGTCAACGTCACCTGGGCCGAAGCCGCGCTGATCGTCTGCCTCTATCTGGTACCCCCCGGCTGGCTGCCGGCGGCCGCGCTGCTCGGCGTCACGCTCGCCTGGACGGCACTCTCGGCGGTGGACGAGGGCCGAACCACAGCCGACGTGCTCCGCGTAGCGGGCGCGCAGACCGCCGCAACCGCGCTGGCGGTGGCGGTCACCACCGCCCTGGGCCCGCCGATGCTGGCCACGCCGACCCCGTCACTCGCGCTCGCGGTGGCCGCCGGTGCCGCTGCCTACCTGCTGGCCGGCGCCGGGCTGGGCGCGATGATGCTGGCGCTGCGGCACGGCATGCCGATCGGGCGTCCGCTGCTCGCCGCGCTCCGCGGCAAGCTGCTGATGTTCGTCGGCAACGTGGTGGTCGGCCTGCTGGTGGTGGTGCTGATCGAGATCGACCCACGCTGGCTGCTGTTGCTGCCTGCTCCACTGTGGCTGTTGCAGCAGACGTACCGGCAACGGCTGCGGGAGGACCGCGATCGGCGTACCTGGCGATCCCTCGCCGAGGCCACGAACGCGCTCAACCAACTCGACGAGCGCGGCGTCGCCACGGCGGGTGTCACCGGGGCGCTGGCACTGTTCGAGGCCGAGACGGTCGACGTGGAGGTGGCCCGAGGCGACGGACGGTGGCGCCGCTACCGGGGCGACCCCGGCGGCCAGGTCGTCGACCGGGAGATCGCCCCGCCCGGCGATGACGAGCCCGACCCGGAGGAACTGGTCCGTGACCTGTCGGTCGGTGAGACCCGGGTGGGCCGCCTGCGGGTGCGGTTCCCCCGTACCGCGCCACCCACCGGACGGGAACGCGACGCCCACGCCGCCTTCGCCGACACCCTCGCGGCGGCACTGCACGATGCCGCCACCCACCGCGAGCTGCGTCTGGTCACCGCCCGCTCGTCGTACGAGGCGGTGCACGACCCGCTGACCGGCCTGGCCAACCGGGCGGCGATGCTCGGCAAGGGCGACCAGGCGTTGCGGCAGTTGGCCCACGACCATCCGGTCGCCCTGCTGCTGCTGGACATCGACCAGTTCAAGGAGGTCAACGACACCCTCGGGCATGCTGCCGGCGACCAGCTGCTGCGGTTGACCGCGAACCGGTTGGGCTCCCTGGCCCGCGCGGGCGACCTGCTGGCCCGCCTCGGTGGCGACGAGTTCGCCCTGCTGCTGAGTTCGGTCCCGGTGGTCGGTGACCGCGCCGCACCCATGGCGTACGCGCTGCGCCAGGCTCGGGACATCGCCGAGCGGCTGGCCGCGCCCACCGAGGTGGCCGGGGTGCGGATGTCCGTCGAGGTATCCGTCGGGGTGGTGGTGGCCCCAGCCGGTACCGCCGATCTGACCGAGCTGCTGCGCCGGGCCGACATCGCGATGTACCAGGCCAAGTCCGGTGGCGTCAGCGTGGCCGCGTACGACAGCTCACGCGACGCGGCCAGCACCGATCAGCTCGCCCTGCTCGCCGAGCTGCGGGAGGCGTTGCAGGCCGACGACCAACTGGTGCTCGTGTTGCAGCCGGCCGTGGACCTGGTCACCGGAGCACCGACCGGCGTGGAGGCGTTGATCCGTTGGCGGCATCCACGGCGTGGCTGGCTGGGGCCCGCCGACTTCATCCGGCCGGTGGAGAACAGCGAGCAGCTCGGCGCCTTCACCCGCTACGTGCTGGACAAGGCGCTGGCCGTGGCCGCCGGTTGGGCCCGGGAGGGCCTGGACGTCCCCATCTCGGTGAACCTTTCCGCGCGTAGCCTGCTGGATCCGCGGCTGCCGGCGGAGATCGCCGAGGCGCTGCGTCGACACCAGGTGCCAGCGGACCGGCTGGTCCTGGAGATCACCGAGACGGTGGTGATGAGCGAACTGGAGGTCATCGACCAGGTGCTCACCACGTTGCGGTCGATGGGCGTGCAGTTGGCTGTGGACGACTTCGGCACCGGCTTCTCGTCCCTGGCGTTCCTCGCCCGGGTCACTGTGGACGAGCTGAAGGTGGACCGCTCCTTCGTGCTCCAGATGGCCGACTCACCGGAGGCGGCGGCCATCGTACGCAGCACCGTCGGGTTGGCCCACCAGTTGGGCCTGCGGGTGGTGGCCGAGGGGGTGGAGACGGCCGCGCAACGCTCGGCGCTCGTCGAGCTGGGCTGCACCGCCGCCCAGGGCTACCACTTCTTCAAGCCGATGCCCGCCGACAAGATCGCCGCCGTTCTCGGCTCGCTACGCGACACCGCCCCCAACAACGTCCTCCCCCTCCGCGCCGACGGCGCCTCCTGACCACCCCGTCTCCGGGTTGATCAAAAAGTTTTGGGGTGGGGTGGATATGGTCGTCGGGTGAATCGACTTGCGGAGGCGACGAGCCCGTACCTGCTCCAGCACGCCGACAATCCGGTGGACTGGTGGCCCTGGTGTGACGAGGCGTTCGCCGAGGCGAAACGGCGCGACGTGCCGGTGCTGATCTCGGTCGGCTACTCGGCCTGCCACTGGTGCCACGTGATGGCGCACGAGTCGTTCGAGGACGAGGCGGTCGGCGCGCTGCTCAACGAGGGCTTCGTGTCGATCAAGGTGGACCGCGAGGAGCGGCCCGACGTGGACGCGGTCTACATGACCGCCACCCAGGCGATGACCGGTCAGGGCGGCTGGCCGATGACGGTCTTCGCCACCCCGGACGGCACCCCGTTCTTCTGCGGCACGTACTTCCCCCGGCCGAACTTCGTCCGGCTGCTGGAGTCGGTCGGGACCGCCTGGCGGGAGCAGCGCGACGCCGTGCTGCGCCAGGGCGCCGCCGTGGTGGAGGCGATCGGCGGCGCGCAGGCCGTCGGCGGTCCCACCGCGCCGCTAACCGCCGAGCTGCTCGACGCCGCCGCCGACCAGCTCGCCAAGGAGTACGACGAGGTCAACGGCGGTTTCGGCGGGGCACCGAAGTTTCCGCCGCACATGAACCTGCTCTTCCTGCTGCGCCACCACCAGCGCACCGGCTCGGCCCGGAGCCTGGAGATCGTCCGGCACACCTGCGAGGCGATGGCCCGAGGTGGCATCCACGACCAGCTCGCGGGCGGCTTCGCCAGGTACGCGGTGGACGGGCACTGGACCGTGCCGCACTTCGAGAAGATGCTCTACGACAACGCACTGCTGCTGCGGGTCTACACCCAGCTGTGGCGGCTCACCGGCGACGCGTTGGCGCTGCGGGTCGCCCGGGACACGGCCCGGTTCCTCGCCGACGAGCTGCACCGGCCCGAGCAGGGTTTCGCCTC
Source organism: Verrucosispora sp. CNZ293 (assembly GCF_002754655.1). Classification (NCBI taxonomy): domain Bacteria; kingdom Bacillati; phylum Actinomycetota; class Actinomycetes; order Micromonosporales; family Micromonosporaceae; genus Micromonospora; species Verrucosispora sp. CNZ293. Next base: position 3,873,046 of record NZ_PEFR01000001.1, on the reverse strand, counting down.
GGCGCTGGACGCGGACACCGAGGGCGTCGAGGGTCTCACCTACGTCTGGACGCCCGCCGAGCTGGTCCAGGTGCTGGGCGAGGAGGACGGCCGGTGGGCCGCGGACCTCTTCGCGGTGACCGACACCGGCAGCTTCGAGCACGGCACCAGCGTGCTGCGACTGGCGCGCGACGTCGACGACGCCGATCCGGCGGTACGGGAGCGCTGGCAGGGAGTGGTCCGCCGGCTGCTGGCCGCCCGGGACAGCCGGCCCCAGCCGGCACGCGACGACAAGGTGGTGGCCGCCTGGAACGGTCTGGCGGTGACCGCGCTCGCCGAGTTCGTCCGACTTGTCGAGACCAGCGGTCGGATCGGCACCGAGGGCGAGGCGAACCTGCTGGAGGGGGTCACCATCGTCGCCGACGGGGCGATGCGGCACACCGCCGAGTACCTCGCCCGGGTGCACGTCGTCGACGGACGGTTGCGCCGCGCCTCCCGGGACGGCCGGGTCGGCGATCCGGCCGGCGTGCTTGAGGACTACGGCTGCGTGGCCGAGGCGTTCTGCGCCATGCACCAGGTCACCGGTGAAGGCCGCTGGCTGGAACTGGCCGGTCAGCTGCTCGACGTCGCGCTGGCACATTTCGCCGCGCCCGGCGGGGCGTTCCACGACACCGCCGACGACGCGGAGCAACTTGTCGCCCGGCCCGCCGACCCGACGGACAATGCCACTCCTTCCGGCCGGTCCGCGATCGTCGCGGCGCTTGTCGCGTACGCGGCGCTGACCGGGGAGAACCGCTACCGCGAGGCGGCGGAGGCGGCGGAGGCCACTGTCGCGCCGATCGTCGGGCGGCACGCCCGCTTCACCGGATACGCGGCCACCGCGGGCGAGGCGCTGCTCTCCGGGCCGTACGAGATCGCGGTGGCGACCGACGACCCGGCGGGTGATCCGCTGGTGGCGGCGGCGTACCGGCACGCCCCGCCCGGTGCGGTGATCGTCGTGGGCGCTCCGGACCAGCCGGGGATTCCGTTGCTCGCCGGCCGTCCGTTTGTCGACGGGCGGGCAGCCGCGTACGTCTGTCGGGGTTTCGTCTGCCAGCGTCCGGTCACCGGTGTCGAGGAGCTGGTGGAGCAGCTACGTTGAGCCGGATCCGCCGCAGGGTGCCGCGACCGGCCCGGATAGGCTGACGCCGCTATGGATTCCCGTACCGGTCTGCCCGTTGTCGGCATGGTGGGCGGCGGCCAACTGGCCCGGATGACCCACCAGGCCGCCATCTCCCTCGGCCAGTCGCTGCGTGTGCTCGCGCTCACCCCGGACGACGGCGCGGCCCTGGTCGCCGCCGATGTCCAGTACGGCGACCACGCCGACCTGGCCGCGCTGCGTACCTTCGCGAAGGGATGCGACGTGGTCACCTTCGATCACGAGCACGTCCCGACCGAGCACATCCGGGCCCTGACCGGCGAGGGGGTGAAGCTGTTCCCGCCCGCCCACGCGCTCGTGCACGCCCAGGACAAGCAGGTGATGCGGGAGCGGCTCGGCACCCTGGGCGCGCCGAACCCGCGTTGGCGACCTGTCACGTCCCCCGCTGATCTGGTCGCGTTCGGCGCGGAGGTCGGCTGGCCGGTCGTGGTCAAGGCCGCCCGTGGTGGGTACGACGGGCGGGGGGTCTGGCCGGCCACCGACCCGGCCGCGGCGGCCGAACTAGCGGACACACTGCTCGCCGGCGGCACCAAGCTGATCGTCGAGGAACGGGTGGCGCTGCGCCGGGAACTCGCCGTGCAGGTGGCGCGTTCGCCGTTCGGGCAGGTCGCGGTCTACCCGGTGGTCGAGACGGTGCAGCGCGACGGGATCTGCGTCGAGGTGCTGGCACCGGCTCCCGGCCTGGCCGAGGAACTGGCGGTCGCCGCGCAGCAGCTCGCCATCGACCTGGCCACCGAACTCGGCGTGGTGGGCCTGCTGGCCGTTGAGCTGTTCGAGGTGGCCGATCCGGCGGGGCCGGGCGGTAGCCGGCTGGTGGTCAACGAGCTGGCGATGCGTCCGCACAACTCGGGGCACTGGACCATCGAGGGGGCCCGGACGTCGCAGTTCGAGCAGCACCTGCGGGCAGTGCTGGACTACCCGATGGGCGACACCTCGTTGGCCGCTCCGGTGGTGGTGATGGCGAACGTGCTGGGCGGGCAGCCCGGCGGCATGTCGATCGACGAGCGGCTGCACCATCTCTTTGCCGCCGAGCCGACCGCGCGGGTTCACCTGTACGGCAAGCAGGTGCGCCCCGGCCGCAAGATCGGCCACGTCACGGTGCTCGGTGACGATCTGGACGAGGTGCGCGCCCGGGCTGCCCGGGCCGCCAACTTGCTGCGGGACGGAACAGCGGAGGAATGAGCAGCGTGAGCACGGTCGGTGTGATCATGGGGAGCGACTCGGACTGGCCGACGATGAAGGCCGCCGCCGAGGTGCTGGCCGAGTTCGAGGTGCCGTACGAGGTCGAGGTGGTTTCGGCGCACCGTACCCCGGTCAAGATGATCGACTACGGTCGGGCCGCTGCCGACCGTGGGCTCAAGGTGATAATCGCCGGAGCCGGCGGCGCGGCGGCCCTGCCCGGCATGGTCGCCTCGGTGACCCCACTGCCGGTGATCGGCGTACCGGTGCCGCTGAAGCACCTCGACGGCATCGACTCGCTGCTGTCGATCGTGCAGATGCCGGCCGGGGTGCCGGTGGCGACCGTGTCGATCGGCAACGCCCGCAACGCCGGGCTGCTCGCCGTCCGCATCCTCGCCACCGCTGACCGCGCGCTGCTCGACCGGATGTCGGCGTACCAGGCCGACCTGGAGCAGTTGGTCGCCGAGAAGGACGCCGCACTCCGCGCCTCCCTGGCCTAGCAAACACCCGTTCGCCTGCCGGCCTGCTCGCCTGCCGCCCATATGCTGCCAGCGCGGCCTCGTGTGCCGGCGCGGCCTTGCATGCCAGCGCGGCCTGCGTGTCAGCCCGTGTCTGCGTGCCAGCCTGTCCTTGCGTGCCGACCCGGTTCAGCGCATGCCGCGTAACGCCGTCTGCAGCCGTTCCTGGGCGCGGCGACGGCGTTCGTTGCTGGCGCCGAGAATCAGCAGCAGGAAGCCGACCGGGATCAGCGCCAGCCACGGTCCGAGGCTGAACAGCGCGTGCACGGCCGCGATCGCGGTGACCACCGCACCGACGATGACAGGTGCCTGCTGCTGGGTCATCGAGCCGAAGACCAGTACGGCGACCGCGCCGAGCAGCAGCAGCACCTGGCGCATCGTGCTCGAATCGGTGGCCAGCACGATCGCCAGGGTCGGCACGAAGGCGGCGAGCAGTGCCGGTCCGTACGCCACCCAGCTGCTCATATCGGTGCGCTGGCGCAGCTCCAGCACCCCGACGAGCAGGGCCAGCGCGGCGAACGGCAGCGTGTATGCCTCGGGCAGGGCCACGTCGGCGACCCGCATCAGGATCCACCAGGCGGTGATCTCGCAGAGCACCACCGCCCAGAACAGGATCCTTCGCTCCGTCGGCCGGCGTCCGGGTCGGGTCGCGGCGAGGCCGAGAACCGCACCCCAGGCGGCGAGCAGCGCGGCGATGTGCCGGGGCGAGTCGAAGGCCAGTGCCAGCGCGATGAGTGCTGCGGCATGTCCGCTCCACTCCACGGTCGCCGCCTCGCGACGTGCCTCGGGGCGGCGAAGCCGGGGCAGCGTGGCGGAGAAGACCTGCAACGCCGCGCCGACCGCCAGCACCCCGAACGCCGACCAGACCGGGGCGAGCCCGGCGACCAGGCCGGCGGTGAGCACGAACAGCTGCGCCATCAGTGAGGCGAACAGCCAGCCGAGCAGACGGGCCCGGGAGGTCAGGCCGTAGAGGGCGGCCACCAGCCCCACCCCGACCGCACCGCCGAGAGTGAACAGGGTCAGCTCCCGGGTGGCGAGGCTGCCGGCCAGGCCGGCTCCACCCGCTGCCAGTCCGATCACGAAGACCAGAACCCGGGCCAGCCGTAACGAGCGGGCCGGCTCCACCAGGGCCGGCGGTGGCGTCAGCGCCAGCCCCAGCATCGAGATGGTGAACACGGCCAGGGCCGACAGCGTGCTCGCCGGCCAGCCGCCGCCGAGCGCGATCGGGGCGATGAGCAGGGTGACGGCGGCGCCGGGCAGCACCACCGGCACGGCTCGGGACCGGCGTCCGCCACTGAACCCGGTGGCGGCCAGGGCCGCCGTCACGGTGAGCAGCAGCGCGGTGAGCACATGGGTCGGGTTGACCGCTGCCGGGGGCGGGTCGAGCAGAACCGCAGGTGGTCCCTGCCAGATCCGGCCGACCGTGCGGTGCGGGTCGGCGAGGGCCGCGACGAGCGCTGGGGCGATGGAGACCAGGGCCAGGACTGTCGGTAGGGCGGCGGCGGCCAGCGCACCGGCGGCCGGGCTCACCCGCCACCGGCGCCGGTTGTCGTCGGGCAGTCGACGCAGCGCACCGTCGAGCAGCACGGTCCAGCGGCGCACCGGTTGGGCCGCGCCGGCCGGCGGCTCGGTCGCCCCCCGCACCAGTTCCGCGAGCACCCCGAGCAGGGCCGCCGCTGCCGCGTAGACACCGACGGGCAACGCGACAGGTACGGCGGCGAGCGCTGTCACGCTCGCCCCGCCGACCACCCCGGCGCTGGCCCAGGGCAGATACTGGGGGACCTGCCGGCGGACCGTGGCCACCGCGGCCAGGCCGAGACTGGACGCGGCAAGGCCGGCGGTGAGCACCACCTGGGGGGCGTGGCCGAACTCGACGGCAAGGGCGGCGGTGGCACCCGGCAGCGCCAGCAGGGCCGCGCCCACGCCGGCGCCACCGATCTGCGCCAGGTGCGGCGGCATGCCCTCCGCCTCGATGTCCTCGACGAGCGGCTCGGCCATGTTGCGGGCCAGCACGGCCACCACCGCGCCGATCAGCGCGATGCTGCCCAGGGCCAGCGCGGTGGTCCACGGTCGTACCAGGCCGGCGCCGGCGGCGTGCAGCGCGACCACCCCGGCCACCGTGATCCGGGACAGTGCCGCCCGGGGCTCGATCGTGGCGACCGCGGCCATTCCGAAGATGGTGGCGACCATGCCGCCGATCAGGACCGGCGACCACCAGGACAGCTCGAACGCGGCGGGAGCGCCGATGGTGGCGAGTACGACCGCCACTCCGGCCACGTCGTATCGCCAGGGCGGTGGCAGCAGGATGCCCGCCGCGATCGCGAGCAGCACCAGGGCGATCGGGCCCTGCCAGGTCGTACCGCCGGTCGGCGCGGCCGGCCAACCGCTGAGGTCGCCGTTCCAGATCGGGCCGGGTGTGGCCAGCACGCCGACACCGCCGCGTAGCGCCATCCAGCCGGCGAGCAGCCCGATCAGCACCCCACCGATGGTGAGGCCGAGCACCGGCCCTCGGCGCCACTCCTCGGGCATCGCCCGGGCCGCCACGGCTACCACCAGGACCAGTGCGGCGGCGACGGCGAGCTGCCCGGCCGGTGCGAGTACCGTGCCGATCCGCAGCAGAGTGGCGACAAGCGCGGCGGTCACCGCGGCGGCTGCCAGGTCGGAGCCGTCCAGGGAGAGATCGGAGCGGCGACCGGTGTCGATCGAGGGGGCCAGGAACAGCAGCACTGCGGAGACCAGTAGCAGGGCGCTGACCCAGGCGTCCGCCACGGTGGCGCCCGGTGAGCCGAATCCGGCCGCGGCGACCACCAACGCGCCCAGGCCGGTGCCCACCGACAGCGGTACCGGGATCTGGCGTTGCGACACCTGCACGATGGCGGCGTAGCCGAGCGTGACGCAGACGGCGAGGAAGCTCGCCGCGAGCACCGGCACGGTCGCCTCGCGCAGGCTCGCCGGGGTGGGCGTGGCGTCGACCGGGAGGGTGGCCGCGACGAAGGCGGCCACCGCGCCGGGGAGGGCGAAGGCGGCACCTCCGGCAGCCCAGGCCGAGACGGTGTCCGCAGCCGCCGGGGCGAGCCGGATCCGGGGGGTGGCGGCGATCAGCGCACCGGCCACGACGACTGTGAGCAGCACCGCGGCGGTCAACGCCGGCCGGGCGAGGGCCGCCCCGGCACCGGCGAGCCCGACCACGGCGGCGGCCACCGCGTGCGCCAGCGCGGCGCGAGGGGTACGGGCGGAGAGGCCGGCCGCTCCGATACCGATCGCGGTCAGCACCATCGGCCACGGCGCCCATGCCCAGGCCAGTCCGAAGGCGGCCGGTACGGCCAGCGCGGTGAGCGCCGCGCCGGTCACCGCGAACTCGCGTCGGATCTCCGGCGGCAGGGCCAGCACCGCGGCCACGGTCAACAGGAAGGCGCTGGCGGCGAGCTGCCAGGCGGCCGGTCCCACGGCGGCGGCCAGCTCGGCCGGGTACCGGTCGAGGTCCGCCGCCCAGGCCGGCAGCGCGGCCTGGATCGGGGCGATCCCGGCGCGCAACGCGCTGCCGGCGACCACCACCCCGCTGACCGTAAGCGCCACCGCGGAGGCCAGCTGCGGGCCCCGCCGGGCGGATTCGGGTACCGCCCGGACGGCGAGCCCGGTGGCCGTGATTACCAGCGCGATCAGCAGCAGGGCGCGGCCCGGAAGTGCCACCGAGGCGACCCGACCCAGGGCGCCGATGACGGCGAGGGTGAACACGCCAGCGCCCAGGTCGGGCAGGGGCGGACGGCGGAGCACGAGCGTCCCGGCCAGGCAGACCGTGGCGGCGAGGAGCAGCACCAGCCCGGTGCCGGCCGCGCCCGGCACGGTGGTGGTCCGCAGCAGGGCGGTCACCGCGTACGCCAGGGCGACGGCGACCGCCACCCCGTGCAGCGCCCAGGTCAGTTCCCGCAGCCCCGGCACCGGTCGGGTCGGTGCGGTCGCGGCGCTGCCGACGGTGAGGTCCAGCAGCTCACCGCCCTCCTCCGGGGCCGCCTCCGGCCTGCCGTCGGTCGGGTTCTCCTCGGTCGAACGCTGCCGGGGCGCGCTCGGCCGGCCGGAGTCGGCCACCGCGTCGGTGAGCGGCTGCTCCACGGTGACCGGGGAACGGGCCAGCCACAGGTCGAGCAACGCGACAACTGTCAGCACCAGGGCCCAGCCGGCCGGGCCGGTGATCCGGTCGTACGCCAGCAGTGGCACCACCGGCTGGGCGGCCAGCACGGCGGCGAACCGGGGCGCGCGCAGCCTGGTCCACCCGGCGTAGCCGACCGAGACGGCGGCGGTGACCGCGAAGATCACTCCGGCGAAAACCGCTCCGGAGGCGCCGCCGTTGCCGATCCGGTCCACCGCCCAGAGGGCGTACCCGGTCAGGGGCACCAGGAGCAGACCCACAGCCGCGATGGTCTCGGCCGTGGAGGTCAGTCCGCGCCGGACCAGCACCGGCGGAGCGAGCAGCATGAGGACTGTCGCCAGCAGCAGGATGCCGAGGCGGGCCAGCGCGTCCATCGAGCTGGTGGCGACCACGGCGAACACCACGGCGGCGACGCCGAGCAGCAGCGCGCCGAGGCCGAGCGGGATGTTCTGGACCTCCCGGGAGGACGCCTCCGGCGGGTGCTCAGGGTCGTCGACGTCCAGCCAGACAGGTTCGGTAGGTGGTGGTGGCGGATCCTGGTCGCCGGCGGCGGCGCCCTGCCGGGGCACCCGGGGCGGCGCGGTGGCGCCGTCGCGGGGCGGCGAGGCACCCTCGGACGTGGGGCGGCGTGGCGGACGACGGCGCAGCACACGGCGGGGACGGGTGGCCTGCCGGAGCCGTTCGTCACCCTGACTGCCGGCGTGCGAGAGGATGTCCCGCTGGAAGAGCGCCGCCTGCATCTTCGCGGCGAGTTGCCGTTGTTCCCGGGCGATGGCGGCCTCGCGGGCCTTCAACTCCGCGATCGAGCGTTCGATCTCCGCCAGGTGCTCGGACCACTGTGGTTGATGCGCACCACAGTGCGGGCAGCGAACCGCCGGCTTGATCTCCCGGCCGCACGAAGGGCACTGAAAGTTCGCCACGACACCCCTCCACCCGCACTGTGGATTCCCACTGTCGCAGCATGCCCAAAGCGGGCCGGGAATTCGACAGTTGTCGGCGGGTCAAGCGCCAATATCACCGGAGAACGCGATCATGGCCGCCCCATGCCCCGGTACTCCCAGCCGGCCTGGGTCCACAGTGCCGGGTCGAGGCAGTTGCGGGCGTCGACCACGCGGCGGCCGGCGACGAGGTCACCGAGGAGGCCGGGGTCGGCGTTGCGGAAGTCGGCCCATTCGGTGAGGACGCAGACCAGGTCGGCGCCGGTGACCGCCTCGGCGATGTCGGATTCGTAGGTGAGTTCCGGTACGGCCCGGCGGGCGTTGTCCATGCCCTGCGGGTCGTAGACGTGGACGTCGGCGCCGGCCTTGTGGAGCAGGGCGGCGACGGCGAGGGCGGGGGCGTCGCGTACGTCGTCGGTGTTGGGTTTGAAGGTGGCGCCGAGCACGGCGATCCGGGTGCCGGACAGGTCCGGGCCGGCCGGCCCGGAGCGACGGCCGAGCAGGTCGGCGGCGAGTTGCAGGACGCGGGTGCGGCGACGCAAATTGATCAGGTCGACCTCGTGCAGGAAGCGCAGCGCCTCGCCGGCGCCGAGTTCCTGGGCGCGGGCCTGGAAGGCGCGGATGTCCTTGGGCAGGCAGGCGCCGCCGAAGCCGAGCCCGGCCTGGAGGAAGCGGTTGCCGATGCGGGGGTCGTAGCCGATGGCGCGGGCGAGCTGGGTGACGTCACCGCCGGAGGCCTCGCAGACCTCGGCCATGGCGTTGATGAAAGAGATCTTGGTGGCGAGGAAGGCGTTCGCGGCGACCTTCACCAGCTCGGCGGTGGAAAAGTCGGTGACCACCAGAGGCACCTCGCGGTCCTCGGTGGCGGCCAGGTCGAACACGCCCTTGTGGGCGGCGTAGAGCATGCCGTTGGCCCATTCGCTCTTGACGCCAACCACGATGCGGTTGGGTCGGAGCACGTCGTCGACGGCGAAGCCCTCCTGGAGGAACTCCGGGCTCCAGGCCACCTCGACGCCGAGGTCGGCGGGGCTGTGCTTGCCGACGAGCTGCTCCACCCACTCGGCGGTGCCGACCGGGACCGTGGACTTGCCGACGATGAGGGCCTTGCGGGTCAGGTGCTGGGCCAGGCCGGTGACCGACGCCTCGACGTACGACAGGTCGGCGCCCATCCCGTCGGCCCGCTGAGGGGTCCCGACGCAGATGAAGTGCACGTCACCGAAGTCGGCGGTCTCGGCGATGTCGGTGCTGAAACGCAGCCGGCCGGCGGCCAGGTTGCGCCGCAGCAGTTCGTCGAGGCCAGGCTCGTGGATCGGCACCTCACCGGCGTTCAGCTTGGCGATCTTGTCTGCGTCGACGTCGAACCCGAGCACCTCGTAGCCGAGTTCGGCGTAACAGATGGCGTAGGTAGCGCCAAGGTAGCCGGTGCCCAGGAAGGTCACCCGCGGCCGGGACGCGCCCGAGGGGGGCGTGACCGCCGCGATGGCGGGCACCGGCTGGGTGTTCGGGTACGGGATGGTCACGCGTGTCTTCTCCGCTCGCACTGGCGCCGCGTGGTTGCGTCGCGTTCCGCTGCGGCGCCAGGGCAGGGCGCCGGAGAGGTGGTTCGTCTGCTGGGTTCCATCATCGCCGAGCGGCATCGGGGCGTCGTCATCGCCCAGCCTACGCGCCGGTAACATCACCTGAACTGTGGTCGTTATCCTTCAGTCTGCGCGGTGGGCGTCCAGGTGACGCTACAGACTGCGCATGATAGCGGTGAAGGGGAGGAGCTGACATGGCCGCAGAGCAGTCGTTCGACGCGTACCGCCTGCCCGAGGAGCACGAGGCGATCCGGGAAGCGGTCCGTGAGGTCTGTGCGGCCAAGGTGGCTCCGCACGCCGCCGAGGCGGATGAGACGGGTGAGTTCCCGAAGGCGTCGTACGACGCGCTACGTGCCGCCGACTTCCACGCCCCGCACATCCCGGTCGAGTACGGCGGTGCCGGCGCGGACGCGCTGGCCACGGCGATCGTGATCGAGGAGGTTGCCCGGGCCTGCGCCTCGTCGTCGCTGATCCCGGCGGTGAACAAGCTGGGCACCATGCCGCTGCTGCTGGCCGGCTCCGACGAGCTCAAGCGCCGCTACCTGACGCCGGTCGCCAGCGGTGAGGCGATGTTCTCGTACTGTCTGTCGGAGCCGGAGGCCGGCAGCGACGCGGCGGCGATGACCACCCGGGCGGTACGTGACGGCGATCACTGGGTGCTCAACGGTGTGAAGCGTTGGATCACAAACGCCGGCGTCTCGGAGTTCTACACCGTCTTCGCGACGACCGACCCCACCGCCCGGTCCCGGGGCATCTCCGCCTTCGTGGTCGAGAAGTCCGACTCGGGGGTGAGCTTCGGCGCGCCGGAGAAGAAGCTGGGCATCAAGGGTTCGCCGACCCGCGAGGTCTACCTGGACAACGTGCGGATCCCGGCGGACCGGATGATCGGCGCCGAGGGCACCGGCTTCGCCACCGCGATGAAGACCCTGGACCACACCCGGGTCACCATCGCCGCGCAGGCCGTCGGCATCGCGCAGGGCGCGCTCGACTACGCCAAGGGGTACGTCGCCGAGCGCAGGCAGTTCGGCAAGGCGGTCGCCGAGTTCCAGGGCGTGCAGTTCATGCTCGCCGACATGGGGATGAAGCTTGAGGCGGCCCGGCAGTTGACGTACGCGGCGGCCGGCCGGTCCGAGCGCGGCGACGCCGACCTGACGTACTTCGGTGCGGCGGCCAAGTGCTTCGCCTCGGACGCCGCGATGGAGATCACCACCGACGCGGTGCAGTTGCTCGGTGGGTACGGCTACACCCGCGACTACCCCGTCGAGCGGATGATGCGTGACGCCAAGATCACCCAGATCTACGAGGGTACGAACCAGGTGCAGCGCATCGTGATGGCCCGCCAACTGCTCAAGGGCTGACCGCCCGCACGGACGCCCACCGTCACCTCCGCCCGACGACCACGGGCGGAGGTGACGGTCGGTGGTACCGGGGTCAGTTGGTGGCGTCGTCGCGTCGGGGCAGGTTGCCCGGTGGTGCCGACCAGGGCGACCCGCCGCCGGTCCGCCGGGGCAGCGGCTCGGTGGGCGTCGTATCCGGATCCGGATAGCCCAGGCTCAGTGGCGCGGTGTCACCTTCCGATGACGGAGTAGGTGACCAGTCGGTCAACGTCGGCTCCGACATCGACGCGTCAGGTGCCCCCGCCGGCTGCGGCACCGGGGCCGGCCAGCGTCGCCAGCGTTGCCCGCTGAACGTCGCGATCAGCAGCAGCACGCCGATCAGGAAGAGCGTTCCGTTCTCCACCGGCTGCCCCAGCGGCAGCGGGTCGCCGAGGAAGCCCCAGTCGGACGGGATCCGTTCGCGTACCCGGAACGGCGCGATGAACAGTCCGACGTACGGGGTGACCAGTAGCAGTCCAGCCACCAGCGGGCCGAGCGGTGAGATGCGCAGCGTGCCGAGCAGGCCCAGCACGATGCCACCGACAGCGAGATATACGGCCGGTTCGATGAGGTTGGCCGTGTTGGACGTGCCGATCTCCACCCACCTGTTGACGGTGTCGGCCGACCCGTCCTGACCGAGGGTGACCAGCACCCACGTGACCGGCACCACCACCAGCCCTGCGAGGAAGCTCCACAGATGTCGCATCCGCGCACCGTACCGTTTCCGACATGACCGAGCACCCCGCCACTGCCCTGCCGGGCAAACCGACCTCGTACTCCCGGGTAACCCTCAGTCGGATCATGACCGCAGTGGATGTGAACCTGTACGGAACGGTGCACGGTGGGGTGCTTATGAAGTTCGTCGACGACGTGGCCGGCGCGGCGGCGGCGCGGCACAGCGGCGGTACCGCGGTGACCGCCGCGATCGACGAGATCGTCTTCTCCGAGGCGGTCCGGGTGGGCGACCTGGTGCACGCGTACGCCCAGGTGAACTGGACCGGGCAGACCTCGATGGAAGTCGGCGTACGGGTGATGGCCGAGCGCTGGGACTCGGCCGACGAGTTGCCGGTGCGGGTGGCCACCGCGTACCTCGTCTTCGTCGGGGTCGAGGTGGGCGGCGCACCCCGGCCGGTGCGTCCGGTCCTGCCGGAGACGCCGGAGGACGAGCGACGGTGGCGCGAGGCCGAGATCCGCCGCGCGCACCGACTGGCCCGCCGTCGCGCGATCCAGGCGGCCCGCAGCGAAGCCTGAGGCGCCGCTGCGGTACCGGCCGCGCGCCTCCATGCGTCACGGCCACACCCCTCGGCTGCGGGGGATGTGGGGTGGGCACATGCGTCTGCCGGGCTCGGGTGCGGAGAATGGCGCTTCGAGGTAGGGCAAGATGGCGCCACGGCCCACCGCACAGCGTCGTGCCGGGCCAGGGGAGGAGTGGACCAGTGACGGACGTGCTGTGGACGCCACCGGCGGACGTGCTCCAGCGGTCGCGGATCGGGGCTTACCTGCGTTGGCTCGCCGAGCACCGGGGGTTGACGTTCGCCGACTACGACGCCCTGTGGCGATGGTCGGTCACCGACCTGGACGCCTTCTGGCGGTCGATCTGGGACCACTTCGGCGTCGTCGCGCACACCCCGCCGACCGCCACTCTGGCCGACCGGGGCATGCCGGGCGCCAGGTGGTTCCCCGGCGCCACCCTGAACTACGCCGAGAACGTGCTCCGGATGCCGGGCCGGACCGACGACGAGCCGGTGGTCGTGGCGCACGGGCAGACCCGCGAGCCGGTCACCCTCACCGCCGGGCAGTTGCGCGAGCAGGTCCGGCGGGTCGCCGCCGGACTGCGCCGGCTCGGGGTCACCACCGGCGACCGGGTGGCCGCGTACGCGCCGAACATCCCCGAGACGTACGTGCTGATGCTGGCCACCGCCAGCCTCGGTGCCATCTTCTCCTCCTGCGCGCCGGAGTTCGGCACCCGCAGTGTCACCGACCGCTGGCAGCAGATCGAGCCGAAGATCCTGGTCGCCGTCGACGGCTACCGCTACGGCGACAAGCCGGTGGACCGGCGTGCCGAGGTGGCCGCGATCCGGGCCGCGCTGCCCTCGCTGCGGCACACCGTGTCGATTCCCTACCTCGACCCCGGGGACTCGCCGGCTGACGGGGCACTGGCCTGGGCAGAGCTGGCGGCCGAGACCGGCGAACCGCTGGCCTTCACCCCGGTGCCGTTCGACCATCCGCTGTACGTGCTCTACTCCTCCGGCACCACCGGGCTGCCCAAACCCATCGTGCACGGGCACGGCGGCATCCTGCTGGAGCATCTGAAGATGCTCGCCCTGCACCACGACCTGGGCCCGGCGGACCGGTTCTTCTGGTTCACCACCACCGGCTGGATGATGTGGAACTTCCTGGTCTCCGGGCCGGCGGTGGGCGCGACGATCGTGTTGTTCGACGGCAACCCAGGTCATCCCGACCTGGGCGCGATGTGGCGACTCGCCGAGCAGACCGGCACCACGTACTTCGGCACCTCAGCGCCGTTCCTGCTGGCCTGCCGCAAGGCCGGCCTGGTCCCGGGCGAGATCGCCGACCTCGCCGCGCTGCGCGGGCTCGGCTCCACCGGCGCGCCACTGCCCGCCGAGGGCTTCACCTGGGTGTACGACACGGTGGGCAGCGACCTTCAGCTCCAGTCGCTGTCCGGCGGCACCGACGTCTGCACGGGCTTCGTCGGCGGTGTTCCGCTGTTGCCCGTGCACGCCGGTGAGATCACCTGCCGGGCGCTGGGTGCCAAGGTGGAGGCCCGCTCGCCCGACGGCACCCCGGTGATCGGGGAGCTGGGCGAGCTGGTGATCACCGAGCCGATGCCGAGCATGCCCGTGGGTTTCTGGAACGACCCGGACGGCGTCCGTTACCGGGAGGCGTACTTCGACGTCTATCCCGGGGTGTGGCGACACGGCGACTGGATCACCATCAACTCGCGGGGCGGGTGCGTCATCACCGGCCGCTCCGACGCCACCCTCAACCGGGGCGGGGTAAGGCTCGGCACCGCCGAGTTCTACTCCGTGGTGGAAGGGCTTGACGAGGTCGTCGACTCGGTGGTGGTGCACCTGGAGGACGACGAGGGCGGCGCCGGTGAGCTGCTGCTGTTCGTGGTGCTCGCCGACGGGCTCTCCCTCGACGACGAGCTGCGGAAGAAAATCTGTCGCGAGCTGCGTACCGCCTTGTCCCCCCGGCACGTCCCCGACGAGATCCACCAGGTCCGGGCGGTCCCACGCACCCTGTCGGCGAAGAAGCTCGAGGTGCCGGTAAAGAAGATCCTCACCGGCACCCCTGTCGACCAGGCCGCCGCCAAGGGCGCCCTCGCCAACCCCGATTCCCTGGCCGCCTTCGCCACCCTGGCCCAACACCGCGCCCCGACCCACCCCGCCCGCTGAATCAGCCGGACCCCGACGGGCCCTGTGGCTGGGCGTCACTGAGCGTGCCCTCGCCGGCCCACCGACCCATACCCCTTCGCATCCTTTGCTCTGCTTCAACCCACGCAACAGTCACTCTCCGCAGTGTCTCGCGCCCGCCGGCCTCCCGCGCCCGCCGCGTCGACCCAGCTCAGGCGGTTGTGCGTCGGTTGAAGCAGAGCAAAGCGTGGAAGTGGGTTGGTCTGCTCGCGTCAGGGGGGCGACTATGGGTGACTATCGCTAGGGTGATGGTTCGGGCCGCAGCTCGATGGGCACCCGCCGGTTGCCCGTCCGTTCCTGATCAGATCGGGCGCGCGCGGATCAGGTGAGGGTGCGGGTGACCCGCTCCGTCGATTGACGGTCGGCCAGGCGCGCCGGGTCCGGGTGGGCGCAGAGCACCATTGTGGCGCCCGCGCTCAGCGGGGCCAGCAGCCAGTCGAGCGGGTCCGGGTGCCGGTCGACGTCCACCAGGAGCCGGTCGGCCGGAGAGATGCCGAGTTCGAGGACGCGGTCGGCGGCTCGGGTACGTAGCGCGGTGTGGTCGGGCCCGCCCGGCGGGTACGCCGTGAAATGGTCGCCGTGCGCGCGTACCTCGGTGACGTAGTCCGCGAAGCCTGCCGGCACCTCCCGCAGTGGGAGCGCGAAGGGGTGCAGCGCCAGTGCGTACCGGTCACCCGCCGGCCAGGCGTCAGCCTCGGCGAGACGGTCGGTGGCGGCGAAGAGCACGTCCACCTCGCCCGGTTGCTCGGCGAGCGCCGACCCGGCCGGCTGAACTGCTGACCTGGCCGGTCGGACCGCCGACCCGGCCGTCCGGACCGTCAAGCCGGCCGACCAGCAGCCGAGCAGCACGGCAGCGCTCTGCCAGTGCGGCGGCAGCAGCACCGCCGCGGTGTCGCCCGGCCCGAGGGCCAGTTCGTCGACGAGCAGGTTGGCCGTCTTGGCCACCCAGTTCGCCAACGTCGCGCCGGAAAGTTCGGTGCGCTCGCCGGTCGCGTCGTCGTACCAGGTCAGCAGCGGGCGGTTCGGGTCGCTCGCGATCGCGTCGGCGAAGACCCGGGCAATGTTGTCGGCCATCGGCGCGAACGATACGCGCCCGTCGGCCGTACTCGATGGCAGCGACAAGTCGGCGTACCGTCGGGTCGCAGTCAGCGTCCGTGCCCGGCTCCGGCGTAGGCTTGCCGGAGTGTTGTTCCCCACAGTCCCGCCACCACAAGGAGTCGCCCCGTGACCGCCGGTCGCCCGCCCCGCGTGCTCATCGACGCCACGAGTGTTCCCGCCGATCGCGGCGGCGTCGGTAGATACGTCGACGGCCTGCTCGGCGCCCTCGGCAAGGTGTGCGGATCGGCGGTGGACCTGGTGGTGGTCAGCCTCCGCACGGATCTGGAGCGCTACCGCCGGATGCTGCCCGGCGCGGAGATCGTTCCAGCGCCGGCCGCTGTCGCGCACCGGCCGGCCCGGCTGGCCTGGGAGCAGACCGGCCTGCCCCTGCTCGCCCAACAGGTCGGCGCTGAGGTGTTGCACTCACCCTTCTACACCTGCCCCCTGCGCGCCGGCTGCCCGGTCACCGTGACGGTGCACGACGCGACGTTCTTCACCGAGCCGGAGCACTACGACAAGTCCCGCCGCACGTTCTTCCGCAGCGCCATCAAGACCTCGCTGCGGCGCGCCGACCGGGTGATCGTGCCCAGCAAGGCCACCCGCGACGAGCTGATCCGGCTGCTGGACGCCGACCCGACCCGGATCGACGTGGCTTATCACGGTGTGGACCATGACGCCTTCCACGCGCCGGGTGACGAGGAGAAGGCCCGGGTCCGCGCCCGCCTGGGGCTCGGCGGCAGCAGTTACGTCGCGTTCCTCGGGGCCAAGGAGCCCCGCAAGAACGTGCCGAACCTGATCCGTGGCTGGGCCCGGGCGGTCACCGACCGGCAGGATCCACCCGCGCTGGTGGTGGCCGGTGGGCAGGGGCACGACGAGGACATCGACCGCGCGGTGGCCGAGGTTCCCTCGCACCTGCGGTTGCTGCGCCCCGGCTACCTGCGCTACGGCGACCTGCCCGGCTTCCTCGGCGGCGCACTGGTGGCGGCATACCCCTCCTACGGCGAGGGGTTCGGGTTGCCCATCCTGGAGGCGATGGCGTGCGCCGCCCCGGTGCTCACCACCCCCCGGCTGTCGCTGCCCGAGGTCGGTGGCGACGCGGTGGCGTACACCAGCGAGGATCCTGACCAGATCGCCGCCGACCTGGCCGCGCTGCTCGACGACGAGCCGCGCCGGCTGTCACTGGCCAAGGCCGGCTTCGACCGGGCGAAGGAATTCACCTGGGGGTCCAGCGCCGAGGTGCACATCGCGGCGTGGACCAGGGCGCGGGCCTGAGGTCGGCAACCGAGGCGCCCGGTCCGGGTGGTTCGGGCATGATGTCCTGGTGATCTATGTCGTCATTCCGGCCGGTGGCAGCGGCACAAGGCTGTGGCCGCTGTCCCGCGCCGGCCACCCCAAGTTCCTCCACCCGTTCACCGGTACGTCCGCGTCGCTGCTCCAGGCGACGGTCGAGCGGCTGGGCCCGCTGACCACTGCCGAACGCACAATGGTGGTCACCGGCGCCGCGCACGCCGCGGCCGTGGCCCGCCAGCTGACCGGTCTGCCGGAGGAGAACATTCTGGTCGAACCGTCGCCCCGGGACTCCTGCGCCGCCATCGCGCTGGCCGCGGCGGTGATCGCCGTACGCGACCCGGACGCCGTGATGGGTTCGTTCGCCGCCGACCACCTGATCGGTGAGCCGCAACGGTGGGTGGACACCGTCCGGGAGGCGGTCCGGGGCGCGGAGCAGGGGCTGCTGATGACGGTCGGGATCACCCCGACCCGGCCGGAGACCGGCTACGGGTACCTGCGGACCGGCGAACCCGTCGCTGGTGGTCCGATGCGCCCGGTGGTCGAGTTCAAGGAGAAGCCGAGTGCCGAGGTGGCCGAGACGTATGTGCGGTCGGGCCACTACCTCTGGAACGCCGGCATGTTCGTCTGGCGGGTGTCGGCATTCCTCGCCGAGTTGGCCCGCCAACAGCCCGACCTGCACGCCGGGGTCACCGCTATCGCGAGGGCGTGGGGTTCGGACGAACAGGACGACGTGCTCGGTTCGGTCTGGCCGACGCTGACGAAGATCTCGGTGGACTACGCGGTGATGGAGGGCGCGGCCGCGGCCGGCCGGGTGGCGACCGTACCCGGTGACTTCCGGTGGAACGACGTGGGTGACTTCCACACCCTCGGCGAGGTGCTGCCGGCGGATGCCGACGGCAACGTGGTGCTCGCGGGCGACGTGAAGACCGAGGTGCTGCTGCACGACAGCAGCGGCATGGTGGTGGCACCGCAGGCCGGTCGGCTGGTGGCCGCCGTCGGCGTACGTGACCTGATCGTGGTCGACACCGTGGACGCGTTGCTTGTCTGCCCGCGGGACCGCGCCCAGGACGTCAAGTTGATCGTGGACGAGCTCAAGAGACGGGGCGAGGACAAGCTCGTCTGAAGGCTGCCAGGCCCGGCGTGACGAGCCGGGCCGTGCCGCCGGCCAGCGGATGCGGTAGGTGCTGCGGTGGGAACCAGCCGAGCGCCTCGGACTCGACGCTCACTCGTTCGGTCGCTCCGGCCGGAGCGAAGACGGCGAACCGTACGTCGTGGTGCAGTGACCCGCCCTGGCAGGCCACCGGGTGCACGTCCACGTCGATCGGCGTCGGATCGATCCGCAGGCCGCTGATGCCGGATTCCTCGGTGGCCTCCCGCAACGCCGCGCCGGCAAGCGTCCGGTCACCGGGCTCGCAGTGCCCGCCCAACTGCACCCACTTGTGGAACTTTCCGTGCAGGCAGAGCAGCACCTGGGTGCCGGTCGCGTCGAACACCAACGCGCTGGCGGTGACGTGGCCGGCCCGGTGCTCCCGGCTCATCGCGACCGGCCCGGCGCCGAGCAGCTTGAGGGTGCTGTCGCTGGCCTCCGCCGCGTCCGGACCCGTCGGCGTCCAGTCGGTGAGCACCGCCACGGCGTCGGCGTGCAGCGCCGTCCAGTAGTCCGCGTCGCCGCGCGGGGAATCGTTCACCAGTTCGGGCGTCGACAACTGCCGCTCCTTCCGTCCGTGCCAGCGTACGGGTGCTGGTGGGTACGCTGGTGCGGTGCGTCGGAGCGGCGCGGATGTGCCGGAACCGAGCCCAGCGAGATCGGGCGGCACCACCTGCGGAATGTGAGCCGCAGACCCTCGTATGGCACCGCCCGCTCGCGGGCACCCAGCGGGGCGGACACGTTCGACGTGGGTCGCCCCCTGCGGCACGGGAAGCATGGCGGATTCACATGTTGGGCGTCGAGGTCTTTTAGCTGAGGCTTAACTGCCCGAGGCTGACGTGGCCGGGTAGAGTTCGAAGGTCGCCGGGTGACCCCCCAGCCGGGCGACGGGAGTCTGCCCATGCTGAGGATTCATTTCTCCGGC
Source organism: Verrucosispora sp. CNZ293 (assembly GCF_002754655.1). NCBI lineage: Bacteria > Bacillati > Actinomycetota > Actinomycetes > Micromonosporales > Micromonosporaceae > Micromonospora > Verrucosispora sp. CNZ293. The sequence goes on along the minus strand of NZ_PEFR01000001.1, from coordinate 3,854,237 downwards.
GAGGACATCCTCCGGACCCGGGTGGCTCCGGCGGCTGATCCGGTCTGGGAAGTGGTGCTGAGCCTGCATCTGCTGCCCGGGCGCAGCCGTGACCCGCTGCTGGCCGGTTGGCGCCGCGAGGTCTCCCGTGGGCTGCGTCGCCAGGTGGACTCCGAGGCGCTGCGGCTGCTGTCCACGTTGAGCCCACCGCGCGGCTACTTTCCGGACTTCCTCACCCCGTACGACAGTGTGCACGGTTTCGAGGCGGGGATGGAGGCGCTGCGGCGTACCCCGGTGACGTTGCTGCACCGCGATCTGACGCTGCTCGCCAACAGCAACCGGAACCTGCCCGCCGGTGTCGCCGCCATCGCGCGCGGCGAGCCGGAGGCGCTGACCCGTCTGACGGAAACGATGGGTCGCTACCGGGAGCTCGCTCTCGGCCCGTACTGGACCCGGGTCCAGGGGGCGGTGGAGGCCGATCGTGCCCGCCGCGCCCGGGCCATGCTCGACGGTGGCGTCGAGGGGTTGCTGACCACGCTGCGGCCGGGCCTGCGCTGGGAGTCGGGCGTCCTGGAGATCCCGACCTATCCGCGGAGCCGGGAACTGCATCTGGGTGGCCGAGGGCTGCTGCTGGTGCCGTCGTTCTTCTGCGCGAACACGCCCGTCGCGCTGCTCGACCCGGAACTACCGCCGGTGCTCGTCTACCCGGTCGACAAGCTGGGTGGGCTGACCGGGGACGTGCCCGGTGCGGGCGACACCGGCCGCGAGGCGCTGGCCGCGCTGCTCGGTCGCACCCGCGCGGCGGTCCTCGCCGCCAGCGACGACGGCTGCACCACTGGCGAGCTGGCGCGCCGGTTGCACATCTCGGCGGCGGCGGCCAGCCAGCACACCACAGTGCTGCGGAACGCGGGGCTGCTGGTCAGCCACCGTGACCGCAACACCGTCCTGCACACCCTCACCCCCTCGGCCGCGCCGTGCTGAACCCCTGAGGTCCCAACCGCGAGGGGGCGAGTCAGAGGGCGAGGGTGGCGGCGGCGGTGGTGCCACCGGGTGGGGGGAGGAGCTGGGTGGGGACGCCCGCTGTCGCGAGGGCGGTGCGCAGACGTTGCACGTCGGTGCCGAAGCGGACCAGCTGGAACGGGCCCACCGGGGTGGGTGGGGAGCAGAGCACCAGGCCTGTCGCGTGAGCCGGCCAACCCGGCACGATGGCGACAAGTGCCGTGCGTACGCCATCGTCGGTGATCTGGGTGAAGACCGTGCCGGGCGCGATCACGTCGGCGACCGAGGCGATCGCCCGGTCGACGGCGGCCGGGTCGGGTGCGGCGTCGCCCGGGTGGTCCGGCAGGGTGGCGGCGGCGGCCAGGCCGGCCGCGGTCGCCTCGGCCGTGCCGAGCGAGAACAGGTCCATCGAGGCGTCCCGGACCAGGACCCGCGCACCTTCGCCGTCACCTGACAGCGGCGGCGTCAGGTAACCACGGATCACCGCGACCGGCATCTGGTCACACTTGCCCTTGATCAGCTCGCCTGCCGCGGCCAGCTCGTCGATCACCGCCATCTGGGTCAGCACCAGCTCGTTGCCGTACGGGTCGACCTCGCCCCGGTGGTCCCGGATGGCGTCCATACCGGCGACGCCGAGGGCCACGTCGGTGAGGCCGTTACGCCAGGGGCGACCCATCGTGTCGCTGACCACGATCGCCACGTCCACGCCGTACCGCTCGCGCAGACCGGTACGCAGCGCGCGGGCCGAGGCGTCCGGATCCTCCGGCAGCAGCACCAGCCGGGTCTTGTCGACGTTTGAGGCGTCGATGCCGGCGGAGGCCATCACGAAGCCGTGGCGGGTCTGCACGATCCGGGTCGCGCCGCGCGCGGCCACCACCCGTACCGTCTCCGCAGCCAGTACCTCGTCCCGGACGACCTGCCGATCCGGACCGTCGGCGGGTACGTCGACAAGTCGCCCCTCGGCCTTCGAGATGATCTTGCTGGTGACCACCAGCACGTCCCCGTCACGCAGCCAGGGCGCCGCGCTTCCGATCAGGACCGCCAGGTCGTCGCCCTCGGTCACGTGCCCGATGCCGGGTACCGGCAGGATCTCCAGTCTCACGTCAACTCCACCGCGGCGCGGACCATGGCCGCCGTCGCCACCTCGTCGGTCATCAGCAACGGCACCGCGCGGACCGTCACGTCCGGCACCACTGTCGCCGCGTCCTCCTCGGCCACCAGCCAGCCGTCGAGCAGACCACCGGTGGCCCGGCTGCCGTACATCCCGCCGACCCCGGCAGCGGTGCACGCCACGCCAACGACCGCCAGGCAACTGTCGGCCATCCCGCGAACCGGCGCACCACCGATGATCGGCGACACGCCCACCACCGGGGCGGGACCGTCCGTCACCGCCTCGCGCAGACCCGGTACGGCCAGGATCGGTGCGATGCTGACCACCGGGTTGCTCGGTGCCACGAGCACCACGTCGGCACCGGCGATCGCCTCCGTCACGCCGGGCGCCGGCTTCGCCGACTCCGCCCCGACGAAGACGAATCTGTGGGTCCGGATCCGCGCCCGGTACCGCACCCACCACTCCTGGAAGTGGATCGCCCGCTGGCCACCGTCGATGGAAGCGGGGCCACCCTGTCCGCCGGTCGCGTCGCCGGCGACCGGGGAGCCCGCAGGCTCGCCGGCCCCGCTGACGACCACGTGCGTCTCCAGGCGGTCGTCGGTCGCCGGCAGCAGGCGTACGCCGGGCTGCCAGCGGGTCGCCAGCGCCTCGGTGACCTGGTGCAGCGGATAGCCGGCGTCGAGCATCGTGGTGCGGACCAGGTGGGTGGCGATGTCCCGGTCACCCAGCCCGAACCAGCTCGGCTCGACGCCGTACGCGGCCAGTTCGTCCTTGACCGTCCAGCTCTCGTCGACGCGCCCCCAGCCCCGCTGCGGGTCGGCACCGCCGCCGAGGGTGTACAGCACGCTGTCCAGGTCCGGGCAGACCCGGAGCCCGTGCAGCCGTAGGTCATCGCCGACGTTGACCACAGCGGTCACCTCGGCGCCCACCTCACGGGCGTACGCCCGCACCCCCAGCAGGAACCGGGCACCGCCGATTCCGCCGGTCAGAACCACGATGCGCATCAGCCCATCCTCGCCTACGTGACGCCTGCGGCAGGCAGGTGCCTCGGGAGACTAGGCTCACGTCGGCATCTGTCCGCTTTCGCCCCAGGGAGAGTTCGTGACCAGCCCCGCCGAGCCCCCGCCCACCGACCCGACCCCGGCCCGACAGGTGACCGGGCCGCTGCGTGAACTCGTCGCCCTGGTGCTGCTGGGCGCGAACGCCGTCTTCCTCTTCGTGGGGTTGATCCGGCTGTTGACGCCGCAGGGTGCCTACAGCACGGTGACCGGACGCGCCGCCAACTCGTTCTTCGCCTTCATCGGCATCGAGGCGGTCGTGCTGCCGTTGCTGGCGGTACTGCTGGCCACGCATCTGGCCCCGACCGTCGGGCGGGCGAAACTGATCACGCAGGTGGCGCTTGTCGAGTACGCGGTGAGCGCCGTGCTCGGCGGTCTGACCCTGTTGATCTGGGTGGTCGGCCGGCTGGCCGAAGCGCAGCTCTTCGACGCGATGACCGGCCTGCTCACCCGGGTCGCCTGGGTGGCGTTGTTCGCGGCAGCCGGGTACGTGGTGTGGAGCGTGTGGCAGCGGCTCTACCACGTGCCCCGGCCCAAGCCGGAGCCCGGCCTGTACGGCACGCCGCAGCAGGGCTGGCCGCAGCCGGGTGGCCCGGGTCAGTTCGGTGGCCAGCCCGGCCATCAGGGTGGCGGTTGGATGCCGCCCGGCCAGTCACCGGGTCAGTCGGGCGGTTGGTCGGGGGGCGACCGGGCCGCCGGCTACCCGGCCGGCCACCCCGGCACCGGTCACCCGGGCCCGGGGCAGCCGTACCAGTCCGGTGCCGGCCAGCCCGGCGGCTACCCGGCGGGCGGCGCGACCCAGGGCGGGCATGGCCACCAGGGCGGGCATGGCCACCACGGCGGTCAGGGCCAGCAGGGTCACCAGGGCGGTCAGGGTCAGCCGGGCTGGCCGGTCGCCGGGCAGACGCCCTCCGCCGGCGGGCCGCCCGAGTCCCCGCACACCTGGCCGCCGCACGGTCAGCCGGCGGTGCCACCGCAGGCGGCGGCACCGTCCTCGCCGGCCGCGCCGCCGTTCGGACAGCCGGCCTCGACCGATCCGACCCAGAGCATCCCGCGCCAGGGCGACCCGGCCGGGAGCATCCCGCGCCCGGGCGACCCGGCCGGTGCCGCCGAGCCGACGCAGGCGATCCCGCACCAGAGTGCCGAGCCGACTCAGGCGATCCCCCGGTCGGTCGACGGTGACGCCGGCCCGTCGGATTCCCGGTCGGGTGACGCGGAGGCCGACCGCACCCAGCGGATCGACCCGGGGGAACAGCCGCGCTGAGCGAGCCCCGCCAGGACACGTGCGGTTGCCCACGGGCGGGGGCCGGACCGGACCGCAGCGCATAGGCTGAGCGGATGGTTGATCAGAGCGAGCGTGGGCCGGGTGACGGCGGCGTACGGCGGGCACTGCGCCGCGCCGCCACCGGGCGGGCGCTCGACGTCGACGAGGCGTCGATCCTGCTGACCGCCCGGGGCGCGGCCCTGGACGAACTGCTCGGCATCGCCGGTGCGATCCGCGACGCGGGTCTGCGGGACGCCGGCCGGCCCGGCGTGGTGACGTACTCGAAGAAGGTCTTCATTCCGCTCACCCGGCTTTGCCGGGACCGCTGCCACTACTGCACGTTCGCCACGGTGCCGCACCGGCTGCCGGCGGCCTTCCTCGACCGCGACGAGGTGCTGGCCATCGCCCGGGCCGGCGCGGCACAGGGCTGCAAGGAAGCTTTGTTCACCCTCGGTGACCGGCCGGAGGAGCGGTGGCCGGCGGCCCGCCAGTGGCTCGACGAACGCGGCTACGGCTCCACCCTGGACTATCTGCGGGCCTGCGCGGTGGCGGTGCTGGAGGAGACCGGCCTGCTGCCGCACCTGAACCCGGGCGTGCTCTCCTGGGCGGAGCTGCAACGGCTCAAGCCGGTGGCGCCGAGCATGGGCATGATGCTGGAGACCACGGCCACCCGCCTGTGGTCCGAGCCCGGTGGTCCGCACTACGGCTCACCGGACAAGGAACCGGCGGTGCGGTTGCGGGTGCTCGACGACGCCGGACGGGTAGGCGTTCCGTTCACCACCGGCATCCTGATCGGCATCGGCGAGACGCTCGCCGAGCGGGTCGACGCGATCTTCGCAATCCGGCGTACGCAGCGCGAGTACGGCCACCTCCAGGAGGTGATCGTGCAGAACTTCCGGGCCAAGCCGGACACGGCGATGCGCGGGATGCCCGACGCCGAGCTGCACGACCTCGCGGCCACCGTGGCGGTGGCCCGGGTGCTGCTGGGCCCGAAGGCCCGCATCCAGGCCCCACCGAACCTGATCGCCGGCGAGTACGACCTGCTGCTGCGGGCCGGTATCGACGACTGGGGTGGCGTCTCCCCGGTGACCCCGGACCACGTCAACCCGGAGCGTCCCTGGCCGCAGCTCGACGAACTGGCGGCCCGCACCGCGACGGCCGGCTTCACGCTGCGGGAGCGGTTGACCGTCTACCCGGAGTACGTCCAGGCCGGCGATCCTTGGCTGGACGCCCGACTGCTGCCGCACGTGACAGCGCTCGCCGACCCGACGACCGGGCTGGCGGTCGAGGCGGCCCGCCCGGTGGGCCGGCCGTGGCAGGAGCCCGACGAGACCTTCGGTGGGCGGACCGACCTGCACGCCACGATCGACACGGCGGGGCGTACGGACGACCGGCGGGGCGACTTCGACCACGTCTACGGCGACTGGGCGGAGGTAGCCGCGAAGGCGGCTGTGCCTCCGGCGCGGGCGGGTGTCGAGGACGGTCCGGCACCCGAGGCGGGGTCCGCTGTCGAGGCCGGCCGGCAGGCCACCGCCGGCTCCGGCGACGCCGACCTGCGGGCCGGGTTGCGGTTGGCCGCCGAGGACCCGGCGGCGCTGTTGGAGGCCCGGCACACCGAGGCCGCGCTGGCGCTCTTCGGCGCGGACGGCGCGGCCCTGGACGAGTTGTGCCGCACCGCCGACGAGCTGCGCCGCACCGCCGTCGGTGACGACGTGACCTACGTGGTCAATCGCAACATCAACTTTTCCAACGTCTGTTACGTGGGCTGCCGGTTCTGCGCCTTCGCCCAGCGGGAACGGGACGCCGACGCGTACCGGCTCTCGGTGGAGCAGGTCGCGGACCGGGCGCAGGAGGCGTGGGAGGCCGGTGCCGGTGAGGTCTGCCTCCAGGGTGGCATCGACCCGAAGCTGCCGGTGACGATCTACGCCGACCTGGTCCGGGCGATCAAGGCCCGGGTGCCGCAGATGCACGTGCACGCCTTCTCCCCGATGGAGATCGTCACCGCCGCCGCCAAGGCCGGTGTGTCGGTGCGGGACTGGCTGGCCGGGCTGCGCGAGGCGGGACTGGACACCATCCCGGGCACCGCTGCGGAGATCCTCGACGACGAGGTGCGCTGGGTGCTCACCAAGGGCAAGCTGCCGGCCGCCGCCTGGGTCGAGGTGGTCAGCACGGCCCACGAGCTGGGCATCCGGTCCAGCTCGACGATGATGTACGGCCACGTCGACCATCCCGCGCACTGGTTGGCGCACTTCCGGGTGCTGGCCGGGGTGCAGGACCGCACCGGCGGGTTCACCGAGTTCGTGGCGCTGCCGTTCGTGCACACGAACGCCCCGATCTACCTGGCCGGCATCGCCCGGCCCGGCCCGACGTGGCGGGAGAACCGGGTGGTGCACGCGATGGCGCGGGTGCTGTTGCACGGCCGGATCGACAACATCCAGTGCTCCTGGGTGAAACTGGGCGACGCCGGCACCGCGGAGCTGCTGCGCAGTGGCTGCAACGACCTGGGCGGCACGCTGATGGAGGAGACGATCTCGCGGATGGCCGGCTCCGGCAACGGGTCGGCGCGCACCGAGGAACAGTTGCGGGCCATCGCGGCGGCGGCGGGCCGACCGGCGCGTAGGCGTACGACCGCGTACGGTCACATCACGGCCTAGCGTCGAACCTTCGCCCGCCGCCGGACGTACCTGTCGATGCCGGCGGCGGCTCGGCGAGGACCGCCGCCGGCACCCCTCTCGGGGGCCCGGCGTGGTCTGTCGTGACCCCCGTCCGTCATCGCGGAGCGTGCGCGCCGCCGCCGGAAAGGTTGGTCATGATCATTGAGAAGCGTAAGCGGCGTTTGCCGAAACTGACCCGCCGCCAGACGATCACCGCCGCGGCCAGTGCCACCCTCGGCGCCGCCGCGCTCGCGGTGCCGGGGCTGTCCCTGGCCGGTGACGGCGACGACAAGGCGGCGGCCGGCCCCGACGAGACGATCGTCGTACATCTGCGTGACGCCCGGTCCGGCACCATGGACGTGTTCGTCGGCCAGTCCCGCATCGAGGTACGCGACCGTGGCCTGGCGGACCGGCTGCGTCGCGCCGCCGCCCGGCGCTGAGCCCGTGCCGACCCGCCCCTGCGCCGTGCCGCCCGTTCGCCTCGCAATCGCGCCGCTCGCCGCGACCGTGCCTGCCGACCGGCGCGTCGTGCCTCGCCGCCGGCCCTGAGCGTTTCCGTCGTCCGCCGCAGTGCGCGGGTTCGGCGTTTCCCGGCGGGCCCCGGTGCCCGGCCGGCCATCCCGATTGATTCTTTCGCCCAGTGAGGGGGGTCCGTCATGTCTTCACACCGCGAGGCACCGGAGATCGCCAAGGATCCGGTCGCCGATTCCGCCGACCTGTACGCGTTCGTCACCCCGGACCGCCCGGAAACGGTGACGCTCATCGCCAACTACGTGCCGCTGCAGTTGCCGTCCGGCGGCCCGAACTTCTTCGAGTTCGGCGACGACGTGCGGTACGAGATTCACATCGACAACGACGGCGACGGGCGGCCGGATGTCACCTACCGCTTCGAATTCACTACCGAGATCACGAACCCGAACAGTTTTCTCTACAACACCGGTCCGATCGACTCGCTGGACAGCGCGAACTGGAACCGCCGGCAGTTCTACAGCCTGACCCGGATCGTGCGGGGCAAGGAGGAGCGGCTGGCTCGCAAGCTGCCCTGCCCGCCGTGCAACGTCGGTCCACTGTCCACTCCCAGGTACGGAGAGCTGGTGCGCCAGGCCACCTTCAAACTCTCCACCGGCGAGCGGGTGTTCGCCGGCCAGCGCGCGGACGGGTTCTTCGTGGACCTCGGCGCGATCTTCGACCTGGGTACGCTGCGGCCGTTCCAGCAACTGCACGTCGCCGGGAAGAAGATCTTCCAGGAGGCGGGCGAGCCGGTGAACGCCACGGACCGGTTGAACGTGCACAGCCTGGCGTTGCAGGTGCCGCTGGAGCGGGTGCGCCGCCGCGCCGACCGCTACCACTGGCAGGAGCCCGCCTCGGTCATCGGGGTGTGGACCTCGGCGTCCCGCCGGCAGGTGCGGGTGCTCGGCGACCGGGTGGCGGCCGACACCAACGCCGGACCGTTCACGCAGGTGTCCAGGTTGGGCAACCCGTTGTTCAACGAGGTCATCGTGCCGATGGCGCAGAAGGACCTGTGGAACACCCTGCCGCCGTCCGAGGACAAGCGGTTCGCCCAGTTCGTCGAGCGGCCCGAACTGGCGGCCCTGCTGCCGGCGCTGTACCCGGACGTCTTCCCGAACCTGGACAAGCTGAACAGGTCGAAGAAGGCCCGCGCGGACCTGGTCGCCATCCTGCTCACCGGCATCCCCGAGGGGCTGATCGACGGCTTCACCAACAGCACCGGGGACCTCCAGGCCGACATGCTGCGGCTGAACACCGCGATCCCGCCGGCCCGCCGTCCCAACAGGTTCGGTGTGCTCGGTGGCGACCTCGCCGGCTTTCCTAACGGTAGGCGGGTGACCGACGACGTGGTGACAATCGCGCTGCGCGCCATCGCGGGGCTGACCGTGCCGCTTGTGGACCGGAAGTTCCAGCCGGACGAGGCGGCGGGGGCGGTGACGCCGGGGCTCAGCGCGGCCGACGTGACCGCGCCGTTCCTGCGTAACTTCCCGTTCCTCGGTACGCCCTACGACGGGTTCAACAATCCATCGGCGCAGTCCTGACGCTGGAGGTGGGAGAGATGACCGGACACGAGCATTCGCACACGTACGGCCCCTCGGGAACCGGGACCGTCGTCCTCGACCTGGGCGGCGACACCGGCGCGCTGATCATCTACACCGGACGGCAGCTGCTCGGTCGGGAGATCGAGGTGAGCCGGGTCGACCGGGACGGCGAGCCGCGTACGCACTCCGCCGTGCGCGAGCGTCGGGTCCAGGACGGCACGTTCCACAGTGCGGTCTACCCGGACCTTCCGGCGGGGGTCTATACCGTTTGGTGGGACGACGACACGCCCGTCGGGTCGGTCCCAGTGGCGGGCGGCGTCGTCGCCGAATTCGCGTTGCCGACCAGCGTAACCACGACAACCGACTGACCGTCGCCCCTTCTTGCCCACCGCGTCCCGTCCACAATGTGGACGGGACGCGGTCGTCGTTCACCCGCTCGGCGGGCGGGGTTGGCGAAGTCGGGATAACCTTGCGGCTCAAGATCAACGGATCTTGGTGAATGGCTTCTCCGGTGTCGGCGCGAAGCTCGATCACTCCTGTGGCGCCTTGCGCGCCACGGGAGAAAACTCGGGCAACTCGCCGGGGAGGGCGTTACTCGGCCGGGGTCTGAATCGATAGGGCAGGGCGAGACCGGGTGGTACTGACGGCCGTCCGGGACGCGTGTCGGGAGGGCGACTCCATTATCAAGTTTGGCTTGACGGCGCACGCATTACACGCGTGTAATTTGAATGGGGTTGTTCGCACGGAACGCACGATAACCGGACCGGACGGACAAAAGCACGCCTTTCGCGTGGGGGGTTGCAGCGGCGACGACGCCGGTGCGCGACAAGGAGGCAACTGAATGGACGGCCAGCTCGAGGCGGCCGACCTGCTCGGAAACGCGCCGGAGTGGCAGGAGCGGGCCCTGTGCTCGCAGACCGACCCGGAGGCGTTCTTCCCCGAGAAGGGCGGCTCGACCCGCGAGGCGAAGCGCATCTGCTCGCGGTGCGAGGTCAAGACGGAATGCCTCGAATACGCTCTCGGCCACGACGAGCGGTTCGGGATCTGGGGTGGGCTCTCCGAACGGGAGCGGCGCAAGCTCAAGCGCCGGGTGGCCTGATCCGACGTGGGCGGGACGGTTGGGGGCCGTCCCACCCGGATCGGCCGGACCCTGCACGGACCGATTCAGGGCTGAGCCTGCCGCGATCAGGCCAGCTCGTCCGGGTCGACGCCGAGCAGGTTCGCCACCTGCTCGATGATGACGTCGTGGACCAGGTCGGCGAGATCCTCCCGGTCCATGGCCCGGAACTCCAGCGGTCGCCGGTACAGCACGATGCGGGGCGGCACCTCCTGGCGGCCGGGTCGCCCGGGCAGCAACCGGGCCAGCGGCACCTCGCCGTCCTCCAGCACGTCGGAGTCGTAGACGTTCAGATCGGGCGGGACGTCCTCGACAGCGAACTCGACCCCGGCCAGCTCCTTGGCGAACCGGCGCTCCAGCGTCTCGACGGTGTCCAGCACCAGATCGTCGAAGATCTCCGCCTTGGTCCGCGCCAACGGCACCGTGGCCGGCACCAGCCGCCCACGCAGGCCGCGCCCGTGTCGGTCGCGGTGCGTCCGCCGGCCGGTGCCGGGGCGGCGGTTCTCCGGGCTCGTCATGAGCCACAGACTAGCTCCCGGTCCACCCCGAGCCGGGTCAGCGCCGACCACCTGGCGCGTTGTGGCACCGGACGGGAAATGTGATCACCAAGACGGGCGTGTCGTAACGCGAACCGGTGCGCCGGAGCCGGTAATGGAGATACCCTGCGCCGGTGAGGTCACCACGGCGCTGCTCCCGCAACGGCTGCCCCCGGCAAGCGGTCGCCACGCTGACCTATGTCTACAACGAGTCGACAGCCGTCGTGGGTCCGCTGGCCGCCTTCGCCGAGCCGCACACGTACGACCTCTGTGAACCGCACGCCCGTAGCCTGACCGCCCCGCGCGGTTGGGAGGTGGTCCGGCACGAGGGCGAGTTCGAGCCGCCGCCGCCCACCACCGATGACCTGGTAGCCCTGGCCGAGGCGGTCCGCGAGGCCGCCCGCCCCGCCCCCCGTCCACCCCAGGACGACCAGAGCCACCCCACCGCACCCCCCGCCGGCTCGCCCACCTCCCGCCGTGGCCACCTCCGCGTCATCCCACCCACCCACTGACCCCCTCGCGGGTTAGAGGCGGGACCAGGCGTCGGTGAGTACGGTTCGCAGGATCTGCTCGATCTCGTCGAACTGTTGCTGCCCGGCGATCAGTGGTGGGGCGAGCTGCACCACCGGGTCGCCGCGGTCGTCGGCGCGGCAGTAGAGGCCGGCGTCGAAAAGGGCGCTGGAGAGGAAGCCCCGTAGCAGCCGCTCCGACTCGGCCTCGTTGAACGTCTCCCGAGTCGTCTTGTCCTTGACCAGCTCGATGCCGTAGAAGTAGCCGTCTCCTCGTACGTCGCCGACGATCGGCAGGTCGTGCAGCTTCTCCAGGGTGGCGCGGAACGCCGCCTCGTTGGCGCGTACGTGCCCGACCAGGTCCTCGCGGGCGAAGACCTCCAGGTTGGCCAGGGCCACCGCGCACGAGACCGGGTGCCCGCCGAAGGTCACCCCGTGGGCGAACATGCCGGTCTCGGTCAGGAACGGCTCCATCAACCGGTCGCTGGCGATCATCGCGCCGAGCGGCGCGTAGCCGGAGGTGATGCCCTTGGCGGTGGTGATGATGTCGGGCTGGTAGCCGTAGCGCAGCGCGCCGAAATACTCGCCGAGCCGGCCCCACGAGCAGATCACCTCGTCGCTGACCAGCAGCACGTCGTACGCGTCGCAGATCTCCCGGACCCGCTCGAAGTAGCCGGGCGGCGGCGGGAAGCAGCCGCCCGAGTTCTGCACCGGTTCGAGGAAGACCGCCGCCACGGTGTCCGGCCCCTCCCGCTCGATGGCCCGCCCGATCTCCTCGGCCGCCCACCTGCCGAACGCCACCGGGTCGTCGCCGTGCTCCGGCGCACGGTAGAAGTTCGTGTTCGGCACCTTGATGCCCCCCGGCACCAGCGGCTCGAAGTCGGTCTTGATGCCGGGCAGCCCGGTGATCGACAGCGCGCCCATGGAGGTCCCGTGGTACGCGATGTACCGGCTGACCACCTTGTGCTTGGTCGGCTTACCGACCCGCTTGAAGTACGCGCGGGCCAGCTTCCAGGCCGTCTCGACCGCCTCGGAGCCGCCGGTGGTGAAGAAGACCCGGTTCAGGTCGCCGGGGGTGAGTGCGGCGATCTTCTCGGCCAGTTCCACCGCCTTCGGGTGGGCGTACGACCAGAGCGGAAAGTAGGCAAGCTCGCCGGCCTGCTTCGCGGCGGCCTCGGCCAGCTCGGTGCGCCCGTGGCCGGCGTTGACCACGAACAGCCCGGCCAGCCCGTCCAGATAGCGGCGGCCCTGCGCATCCCAGACGTACGTGCCCTCGCCGCGCACGATCATCGGCACCTCTGTCTCGGAGTAGCTCGCCATCCGGGTGAAGTGCATCCAGAGGTGGTCTGTGGCGTTGGCCATGTCAGCCCCATCGGGTCTCGGGCCGGTCAGGGGTCACCGGCCGCTCGTGCCACGGTTATCCCACAGCCTCACGCCTGAAGGCAAGTGCTATCGGTTGAAGATCGGCACTTACGCAACGGATTTAATGTTCCTGGACGGCTATAAGCAACGGAATCCGCACTGCGGCCGACCGCTCCTCTGCGCCCCGACCGACCCCCGGCTGTCGTCGCCGACCCGGCCGGAACGTTGCCGGAGTGCTCGGGGGGGAGGTGCCAGGGAGAAGGCGGACCAGTGGCAGTTGGATGGCGTGGCGGTGTCGAGGAAGGCGTGGATGGGCCGGCGTCGGGTGGATGGGGGCGTGGCGGTGTCGAGGAAGGCGTGGGTGGACCGGGGCCGGGCGGATGGATGCGGCGGCGTCGACGGAGGCTTTGGCCGATGGTTCGGTCACGGCCGCCGCCATCCGGATCGACCGTGATCGGTGCCGTTTCCAGGGCGTCTCGGGGGCATCTGGAGCGCATCTCGGATGCGCGAAACAGTCCTGTCCGCAACACGCCGGTAGTGGGCGGACACGGCCACCCCTGGTGACTAGCGTGCGCCGGAGTGTGATGCGAGTCGGGAGGGCGCGATGGGCAACGGTGCGGCGGGCAACGAGGCGCTGCGGGTGGCGATGGCGGACAAGGGTGAGACGGTCGAATCCCTGGCCGGCAAGGTGGGCGTCGACCCGAAGACGACCGCGCGCTGGCTGGCGGACGGGCGGATTCCGCACCCGAGGACCAGGATCGCGGTGGCCAACCTCCTCGGGCGACCGGCCAGGGAACTCTGGCCGGAGCCGTTCCGCCGCCGGGATCTGCCCTGGTTCCGGGAGTGGGCGGAACTGGAGCAGGACGCCCGGTCCATCCGGTGGTACGAGCCGCTGCTGGTGCCGGGCCTGCTCCAGACCGAGGCGTACGCCCGGGCGGTGCTGGCCACCGGCGGCCTGCTGTCGCCGACGGAGGCCGAGGAGATCGTGGCGGCGCGGCTGGCCCGGCAGCGGGTACTGGAGCGGGATGTTCCGCTCCAGTTCATCGCGGTGCTCGACGAGGTGGTGCTGCGTCGGCGGGTGGGCGGCGAGCGGGCGGTGATGGCCAGGCAACTGACCCACCTGGCTGACCTGGGCGAGCGAGAGTGCGTGCAGGTCCGGGTCATTCCGGCGGAGAATCCGTGGCACACCGGCCTGGCCGGGCCGTTCGTGCTGGCCCGGATGGCGGACGGTGCCGAAGCGGCCTATCTGGACAATCAGCTTCGCGGTCAGGTGGTGACCGAGAGTGCCGACCTTGCTAGCCTGGGCGCGAGATGGGAGAGCGTCACGGGTGAGGCGCTGCCCCGTCGAGGGTCCATCGAGCTGATCAGGGAAGTGGCGACGACATGGACATGACCGACGCCCGCTGGCGCACCGCCACTCGCAGCAGCAACAACGGCGGTGCCTGCGTCGAGGTGGCCGACAATCTGCCCGGCCGCATCCTGGTGCGCGACAGCAAGGACCGGGCCGGTGGCACCCTTGCCTTCACCCCCGGCGCCTGGCGGGCCTTCGTCGCCACTGCCGCACGCGGTACGGACTGAGCCCCCGCTCGCTCTCGGCCTGCCAGAGCTGGTGGCCGCACCCGGCTCCGTCGCCGTCGGATGCGGCATGTCGCGGTCTCACGGGACCCGGATGGCGCGGGATGCGGCATGTTGAGTGGATCAAACCGTCGGGGTGGGTGCCAAGGCGGCGCGGGTCAGGCGGTGCCCCAGCTGTAGGTCTGCTTGCGCAGCTTGAGGTAGACGAACGCCTCGGTCGACAGCACCCCGTCGACCGCCCGCAGTCGTTGCAGGATCTCCAGCAGGTGCTCGTCGTTGCGGCAGACCACCTCGGCCAGGAGGTCGAACGAGCCGGCGGTGATCACCACGTAGTCGACCTCGTCCAACTCGGCGAGGCGGTCGGCGACGCTCTCCAGGTCACCGTCGGTGCGTAGCCCGATCATGGCCTGCCGGGGGAAGCCCAGTTGGAGCGGGTCGGTCACCGCGACGATCTGCATCACTCCGGCGTCGAGCAGGCGCTGTACGCGTTGGCGTACCGCCGCTTCGGAGAGCCCCACCGCCTTGCCGATCGTGGCGTACGGGCGGCGGCCGTCCTCCTGCAACTGCTCGATGATCTGCTTCGCCACGTCGTCGAGCAGGGCGTGGCTGGCGCCCTCGCGCACGCTGACCCGGCGTCCACCGTTGCCGCCGTCCTGCTGCCGGTTCGTCATCGACCGCTCCCCATGTCCGTCACCGGGGTGAGCCTAGCGTCATCGGTCACTCTGGCGTAATTCGTCGTGAGGAGCTATCCCGGCAACGGAATCCCTTGTGAGTGAGGTTCTCTCATGTCAGGATCAGTCGTCTATCGCCACTGACCCTCCAGCCTCAGCCGGCGCGCCCGCCCCCGTCCCGGCGCCGACGATCACCCATAGGAGTCGTCATATGCGTAGTGCCTACCGACCCCTCACCCGGCGTGGTCTGCTCACCGGCACTCTCGGCTCGGCCGCGCTGCTCGCGGCGGGCGGCACCCTGGCCGGCTGCGGCACCCCTGCCGCTCAGCAGACCGAGGAGGGATGCGTCAGCGAGGATCTGTCCGGCACGGAGAAGACGCTCGCCTTCTCCAACTGGCCGCAGTACATGGACGTCGACGAGGACGACGAGTCGAAGCGTCCCAGCCTGGACGGGTTCGTCAGCAGGACCGGCATCCAGGTGACCTACACCGAGGACGTCAACGACAACAACGAGTTCTTCGGCAAGGTGCAGAACCAGCTTGCCGCCTGTCAGAGCACCGGACGCGACATCATGGTGCTCACCGACTGGATGGCCGCCCGGATGATCCGGCTCGGCTGGATCCAGAAGCTCGACAAAGCGAAGCTGCCGAACGTCGAGGCCAACCTCCTGCCGTCGCTGCGTAACCGCCCCTTCGACGCCGACAACCAGCTCGCCGTGCCGTGGCAGTCCGGCCTCGCCGGACTGGCCTACAACGGCCGGGTCACCGGGGAGATCCGTACCGTCGACGAACTGCTCACCCGCCCCGACCTCAAGGGCAAGGTGACAGCGCTCAGCGAGATGCGCGACACGATGGGCCTGCTGTTGATGTCCAACGGCCACAACCCGGCGGACTTCACCGCCGCCCAGTTCGACGACGCGCTCGCCAAGCTCAAGCGGGCCGTGGACTCCGGCCAGATCCGCCGCTTCACCGGCAACGACTACGCCCCGGACCTGGCCAAGGGGGACATCGCCGCGTGCGTCGGCTGGTCCGGCGACATCATCCAGCTCGGCTTCGAGGACGAACGGATCAGGTTCGTGGTGCCCGACTCCGGCGTGATGCTCTGGTCGGACAACATGCTGGTGCCGAACCAGGCCAGCCACAAGGCCAACGCCGAAGAGCTGATCAACTACTACTACGACCCGGCGGTCGCCGCCCAGCTCGCCGCGTACGTCAACTACATCTGCCCGGTGCAGGGGGCGCAGGCGGAGATGGAGAAGATCGATCCGGAGCTGGCGGCGAACCCGCTGATCTTCCCGGACGAGGCCATGCTCGCCAAGTCCCGGGTCTTCATGGCCCTGGACGAACAGCAGGAACGCGAGTACGAGACCAAGTTCCAGCAGGTTATCGGAGCGTGAGATGGCGCGGGAGACTCCGGCCGGCGACCTGAGGCTGGCCAACCTCACCAAGACCTTCGGCGCCTTCACCGCGGTCGACGACCTGAGCCTGACAGTTCCGCAGGGCTCGTTCTTCGCCCTGCTGGGCGCGTCCGGCTGCGGCAAGACCACCACGCTGCGGATGGTCGCCGGGCTGGAGGAACCGACAAGCGGGCAGGTGCTGCTCGGTGACCGGGACATCGCCCGACTGCGACCGTACAAACGACCTGTCAACACGGTGTTCCAGAGCTACGCCCTCTTCCCGCACCTGGACATCTTCGAGAACGTCGCATTCGGGCTGCGGCGGCGCGGCATCCGCTCGGTCGACGGCCAGGTGCGCCAGATGCTGTCCCTGGTGCAGCTCGACGGGTACGAGCGACGCCGTCCGGCTCAGCTCTCCGGCGGCCAGCAGCAGCGCGTCGCGTTGGCCCGGGCCCTCATCAACCACCCGCAGGTGCTGCTGCTCGACGAGCCGCTCGGTGCGCTCGATCTCAAGCTGCGCCGCCAGATGCAGATCGAACTCAAACGCATCCAGACCGAGGTCGGCATCACCTTCGTGCACGTCACCCACGACCAGGAGGAAGCCATGACCATGGCGGACACGGTCGCGGTGATGAACGCCGGCCGGATCGAACAACTCGGCGCACCGGCCGAGATCTACGAGTTCCCGGCGACCGCCTTCGTGGCCAACTTCCTCGGCCAGTCCAACCTGATCGCCGGTGACGTCTCCGGCGGCAGCGGGGACGACCTGCTGGTCACCGCGCACGGCGCGCGGTTCTCCGTGCCGTCGGCGCGGTCCCGCACCGACCAGGGCCCGGTCTTCCTGGGCGTACGCCCGGAGAAGCTGCACCTGGTCGGGGCGGCCGTGCAGGTGCCCGGCGGCAACCAGCACCTCGAAGGCGTCGTCACCGACGCCTCCTACGTCGGGGTGAGCACGCAGTACCTGCTGCGCACCGGCTGGGGCACCGAGCTGAGCGTGTTCGTCGCCAACAGCGGGGCCCAGCAGCGCTTCGCGGTCGGCGAGCGGGCCGTGGCGTACTGGGATCCGCGGCACGCCTTCCTGCTCGGCCGGGATGCCGACGACCCCGACCGGACCGCCCCGGTCCTGGACGAGCCGGTAGGTGCGTCCTCATGAGCCGGCGAAGCGAGGTGCTCCGGTGAGCGCGAGGAGTGAGCCGGTTCTGCGAGCCCCGCAGTCGCGAACGAAGGCGGTGCTCCGGTGAGCGCGAGGAGTGAGCCGGTTCTGCGAGCCCCGCAGTCGCGAACGAAGGCGGTGCTCCGGTGAGCGCGAGGAGTGAGCCGGTTCTGCGAGCCCCGCAGTCGCGAACGAAGGCGGTGCTCCGGTGAGCGCGCTGGCTCACGTACCCGTCGGCTCCGGGCAGTCGGCGTCGCCGCCGCCGGCTGCCCGATCGGGGCGGTACCGGCTCCTGCCGTACCTGCTGTTGCTGCCGGGCGCGGCCTGGCTGGTCCTGTTCTTCGCCGTGCCGTTGGTGCAGCTCGCCGCAGCCAGCCTCTACGACCCCACCGGCTCGATCTCCACCGGGTACGTGCTGACCTGGGCGTTCGACAACTACCCGACGGCGTTGCAGGCGTACTGGCCGCAGTTCGCGCGATCCTTCCTGTACGCCGGCATCGCCCTGGTGCTGGCGTTGCTGATGGGCTACCCGCTGGCGTACGCGATCGCGCAGAAGGCCGGCCGGTGGAAGAACCTGCTGCTGGTCTGCGTGATCGCACCGATGTTCACGAGCTTCCTGGTGCGCACGTTGGCCTGGAAGACGATCCTGTCGGACAACGGCTGGCTGGTCGGGCTGCTGCGTGACGTGCACCTGCTCGGGCCGGACGGGCGGCTGCTGGCCACCCCGATCGCCGTGGTGCTCGGCCTGACGTACAACTTCCTGCCGTTCCTGGTGCTCCCGCTGTACGCGAGCCTGGAACGGCTGGACTACCGGCTGCTGGAGGCGTCGAGCGACCTGTACGCGAGCCCGCTGAAGACGTTCCGGCGGGTCACCCTGCCGCTGTCGATGCCCGGCCTGATCGCCGGCACCCTGCTCTTCTTCATCCCGGCGACCGGCGACTACATAAACGCGGAACTGCTCGGCACCCCGAACGAGTACATGATCGGCAACGTCATCGACTCGGCGTTCCTGGTCCGGCTCGACTACCCGCAGGGTGCCGCGCTGTCGTTCCTGCTGATGTCGGCGATCCTCGCGGTGGTCTTCGTCTACCTGCGCCGCGCCGGCACGGAGGACGTCCTGTGAGCGCGAGGAGTGCAGCGCAGCGGAGCCCCGCAGTCGCGAACGAAAGGCGGGCACCGTGAGGATCTCCCGTTGGTTCGCCGAGCACTGGGTGATGGGCGTGGCGCTGCTGGTGCTCGGCTACCTGTTCCTGCCGATCGCCGTGGTCGCCGCGCTGTCGTTCAACCGCCCCTCCAGCCGGCTGTCCTACGACTTCAACGAGTTCACCCTCGACAACTGGCGCAGCCCGTGCGCCACCTCCGACATGTGCGACGCGGTGCTGCGCAGTGTGCAGATCGGGTTCCTCGCCACCGTGGCGGCCACCGTGCTCGGCACGCTCATGGCGTTCGCCCTGGCCCGGCACCGGTTCCGGGGCCGGTCCGGGCTGAACGTGCTGATCTTTCTGCCGATGGCGACGCCGGAACTGGTGATGGGTACCTCGTTGCTCGCCCTCTTCGTCTCCGGTGGTGTGCCCCTCGGCTTCTGGACGATCGTCATCGCCCACGTCATGTTCTGCGTGTCGTTCGTGGTGGTGACGGTGAAGGCCCGGCTGAGCGGGATGGACCGGCGGCTGGAGGAAGCCGCGATGGACCTGTACGCCAGCGAGTGGCAGACGTTCCGGCGGATCACCCTGCCGCTGGTGCTGCCCGGCATCGTGGCCGCCGCACTGCTGGCGTTCTCGCTCAGCTTCGACGACTTCATCATCACGAACTTCAACTCGGGCACCACCGTCACGTTCCCGATGTACGTCTGGGGCGCCGCCCAACGGGGCATCCCACCGCAGGTCAACGTCATCGGCACAGCCATGTTCCTGGTCGCGTTGCTGCTGGTGCTGGCCACCTCGGTGCGCGGCCGGCGGGCCCGCCGGGCGACGATCGTGCCGGCTCCCGCCCAGGGGAACGGCCGGCCATGAGCCGGGCCCTGGCCGACGCGGCGCGGATGCCGTACTGGCTGGACCGACCGGACCGGCCCGCGCCGCTGCCGCCGCTGACCGGCGCGACGAGCGCCGACCTGCTGGTGATCGGCGGTGGCTACAGCGGGTTGTGGGCGGCGTTGCTGGCCCGGCGGGCCGATCCCGGGCGGGACGTGCTGCTGGTCGAGGCGGGTACCTGTGGCTGGGCCGCCTCCGGACGCAACGGCGGGTTCTGTGCCGCCTCACTGACCCACGGACTGGCCAACGGGGCCCGGCGGTTCCCCGACGAGATCGGTGAGCTGGAACGACTCGGTCGGGAGAACCTCGACGCGATCGAGGCGACGGTGGCCGAGTACGGCATCGACTGCGACTTCGAGCGCACCGGCGAACTGGCCGTCGCCGTCGAGCCGTACCAGCTCGCCGGGCTGGCCGAGGAGGTCGACCTGGCTCGCCGGTACGGGCACCAGGTGAGCCTGCTCGATGCCGACGAGGTACGCGCCGAGGTGAACTCGCCGACGTACCTCGGCGGGTTGTGGGACCGGGACCGGGTGGCCATGCTCGACCCCGCCCGGCTGGCCTGGGGTCTGCGTCGGGCCTGCCTGGCGGCGGGCGTACGGATCCACGAGCACACCCGGGTCGCCGGGCTCCGCCGGGACGGGGCCGCGCTGTTCGCGCGTACCGTCGGGGTCGAGGGGGTGCCCGGGGCGGTGCGGGCCGGGCGGGTGGTGCTGGCCACCAACGCCTTTCCGCCGCTGCTGCGCCGGCTGCGGGCCTGGACCGTGCCGGTGTACGACTACGCGCTGATGACCGAGCCGCTGAGCACCGAGCAGCGGAACGCCGTCGGCTGGCGTCACCGGCAGGGGTTGGCGGACAGCGGCAACCAGTTCCACTACTACCGGATCACCGCCGACAACCGGATCCTGTTCGGCGGCTACGACGCCGTCTACCACTACGGCAACCGGGTGGCGCCCGCACTGGAGCAGCGGGACGCCACCTTCACCACCCTCGCCGATCATTTCTTCAGCACCTTTCCGCAGCTCGACGGCGTGCGATTCAGTCACCGCTGGGGTGGGGTGATCGACACCTGCACCCGGTTCTGCCAGTTCTTCGGCACCGCGTACGACGGTCGGCTCGCCTACGCGGCCGGCTACACCGGGCTCGGTGTCGGCGCGACCCGGTTCGGTGCCCGGGTGATGCTCGACCTGCTCGACGGCGCGGACACCCCGCTGACCCGGCTCAACCTGGTCCGCGACCGGCCGCTGCCGTTCCCACCCGAACCGGCCCGCGCGGTGGGCATCGGGCTGACCCGTTGGTCCCTGGCCCGCGCCGACGCGCGGCAGGGGCGGCGCAACCTGTGGCTCCGTACGCTCGATCGGTTTGGTCTGGGGTTCGACTCGTGATGCGTATCCTGCTCGTCGGTGCTGGTGGCGTCGGCTCCGCGGTGGTCGCCATCGCGGCCCGGCGCGCGTTCTTCGAGACCATGGTGGTCGCCGACCACGATCCGGTCCGCGCCGCGCGGGCCGTCGCCGGCCACGACTCCCGCTTCGTCGCGGCGTCCGTCGACGCGGCCGACGCGGACGCGGTCGCCGCGCTGTGCCGGGAACACCGGATCACCCACGTGCTCAACGCGGTCGACCCGCGCTTCGTCATGCCGATCTTCGACGGGGCGTACGCGGCCGGCGCCGACTACCTCGACATGGCGATGTCGCTGTCCCGGCCGCATCCGGCCCGGCCCTACCAGGAGACCGGCGTCAAGCTCGGCGACGAGCAGTTCGCGGTGGCCGACAGGTGGGCGGCGGCCGGCCGGCTGGCGCTGTGCGGCATCGGCGTCGAACCGGGCCTGTCCGACGTCTTCGCCAGGTACGCCGCCGACGAACTGTTCGCCGAGATCGACGAGATCGGGGTACGCGACGGGGCCAACCTGTCCGTCGACGGCTACGACTTCGCCCCGTCCTTCTCCATCTGGACCACGATCGAGGAGTGCCTCAACCCGCCGGTGATCTGGGAGGCCGGGCGGGGCTGGTTCACCACCGAGCCGTTCAGCGAACCTGAGGTGTTCCACTTCCCGGCCGGCATCGGGCCGGTGGAGTGTGTGAACGTCGAGCACGAGGAGGTGCTGCTGATCCCGCGCTGGGTGCCGGCTCGACGGGTCACCTTCAAGTACGGGCTCGGCGACGAGTTCATCGAGGTGCTGAAGACGCTGCACCGGCTCGGCCTGTCCGGGACGTCACCGGTGCGGGTGGGCGGCGCGTCGGTGTCACCCCGGGACGTGGTGGCCGCCTGCCTGCCCGACCCGGCCACCCTCGGCGAGCGGATGCGTGGCAAGACCTGCGCCGGCACCTGGGTACGGGGCACCGGAGTCGACGGCCGACCACGCGAGGTCTACCTCTACCACGTGGTCGACAACGAATGGTCGATGCAGGAGTACGGCCACCAGGCGGTGGTCTGGCAGACCGCAGTCAACCCGGTCGTGGCACTGGAACTACTGGCCGGCGGCGCGTGGTCCGGTGTCGGCGTCCTCGGCCCGGAGGCGTTCCCCCCAAAACCCTTCCTCAACCTGCTGACCGCCCACAACTCCCCCTGGGGCCTCGAGGAACGCTGAGCTGTCGCGGCCCGATCTTCTCCGCGCGTCGGCTGCTCCGTCAGGGCTCGTCCTTTCGCAGGAGCGACGCTACCGATCGCGATGACAGTCAGCAGCCAGTTGTGCCGACGGCATGACAATCGATGCCGAGTCGCCGACGTGATGGTTACCTGACCAACGCATTCGGTGAGGGTGATCGACGTGCCAGGGGATAGCGCGGTGAGTACCGCCGACGAGACTCATGTATGTGACAACTCCGATCGCCTTTCCGGGCCAGCCGCAGCCTGCCCCACCGCCGAACTGGTTCAGCCGGCTCAGCCCTGGCCACCGGGTAACCCTGATCCTGGGTGGAGTGCTTATGTCGTTCGTGCTGCTCTGCTGCGCGGGCGGCACCTTCGTGGGTGCCCTCATCGACGAACCGGAACCGCTGCGCACCGGCACGGCCGCCGAGGAGTCCGCCCCGGCCATCGTCGCCACAGTGGCACCCGCGCCGGACACGTCCACTTCCGACGGTGCGGAGCCGGTACCGGCCACTTCCGGTGCACCAGTACCGGATGCCACAGGCACGCCGGCACCGGCGCCGACGTCTAACGGTGCGTCGGCGGTGAGCGAACTTTCTGAACCAAGCGACATCACCACGAGCCCTACCCCCGTTGTGCAGACGCGCAGCGAGGTCGAGAAGAAACCCATCCGGCACGGCACCCGCACCGTGCAGGACTCGTCGCTGGCCGAGGGAAAGCGGGTGGTCCGGACCCGAGGCGTGGATGGCATGCGCACCCTGACCTATCAGGTGACAGTGGTGGACGGGGTCCAGACGGACAAGGAGCTGGTCAACTCGGTCGTGACGAAGAAGCCGGTCACCGAAGTCGTCGCTGAGGGCACCAAACCGGCCTCCCGATGCGACCCCAACTACACCCCCTGCGTGCCGATCGCCAGCGATGTCGACTGTGCCGGCGGCAGCGGCAACGGACCCGCGTACGTGACTGGTCCGGTCAAGGTCATCGGCACGGACATCTACGACCTCGACCGCGACAACGACGGCTGGGGCTGCGACTAACCCACCCCACCGCCCCGGCCCCTCCCGCCCTCTCTGCGCGCCGATCATGCAGTTGTGGTTGTCGTTACATCACGTATAGCCCTTTTTGGGGGTGCCACAACTGCATGATCGGCGGGACCGATCGCTGGGGCTAGCAGAGACAGGTGGTGGGGTGGGGGTTTTCCACAGGACCTCTGGCTGTCCACAGGGGGCAGAAACCGGCTCGGTGTTGGAGCACAGTGCGGTGCTGTGGCGGACGTGTTTCGATACTCCGAGTTACTGGCGTCGGGTTGGAGCCGTGGGCGGGTCAGGTGCCGGGTTGAGGCGGGCGCGCTCGCTCGGTTGAGCCGAGGGGTGTACGGGCCGATGACCGACCCCGGACCGGATGAACGTCTCGCTGCGGTTTTTGACCGGCTGCCGAAGGGTTGCGCCCTGGGCTACCACAGCGGCGCGTCATTGCACGGGTTCGGCGACGCCCGCTCCGACGATCTGCACGTAATCGTGCCTGCCGGTCTGGTGGTGCCGCGATTGCGGGGGGTCGTGACGCACGAGTCCATCGTGCCGGTCCGGGACCCGATGTGGATCGGTGACGTCCCGTGTGCGCCCGCCTCCCGGTGCGCGATCGACCTTGCGCGGACGTTACGGCGGATGGACGCCCTGCCGGTGTTGGATCTGTGCCTACGGGTCGGTGCCTGCACCCTTGAAGGGCTGCGAGGTGAACTTGTCGCCCACCGAGCCTTGCGTGGTGTCCGGCAGGCGCGGCGCCTGGTCGATCTGGCCGACCCCCGCCCCGAGTGCCGCCAGGAGAGTCAGCTGAGACTGCTTCTCGTGGATGCCGGACTGCCGGTTCCCGAGCCGCAGTGCTGGGTGCACGACCGGGACGGCCTGGGGATCTACCGACTCGATCTGGCGTACCGCGAGTATCGGATAGGCATCGAGTACGACGGAGTTTCCCACCTTGACCCTGACCGTCTCCGGCAGGATCGGGCGCGGATGAACTGGCTGGCCGCCGAGGGCTGGCGGATGCGGCATTTCACTGCCCATGACCTCTACCGTCGCCCCACCCACATCGCCGCCACCATCCGTACCCTCCTCACCCGCTGACCCCCCGCCCAACCCCACTGGGCCTTCGCGCCGGGGCCTTTGCCCCGCCCACGCCGCCTGACCTTCGTCGATCATGCAGTTGTGGTACCTGCCATAAGTGGCTAATACGTACATAACGGGTGCCATAACTGCATGATCGCGGACCTGTGGGGCGAGGGGTGGGGGTGGGGGGTGGTTACGTGGAGTATTGGTGGGGCGGGCGCTTACGGAACCCTTAACTCGTGCCTGAGAACGTATGCCCGACAGCGAGAACCATGGGGGAGCGGAAGCGTGCGGGTGCTGGTGGCGGACGACGAGCGGTTGTTGGCGGACACCGTCGCCGAGGGGCTGCGTCGCCTCTCGATGGCGGTGGACGTCTGCTACGACGGTGACGGAGCGTTGGAGCGGGTAGGGGTGAACCGGTACGACGTCGCGGTGCTGGACCGGGACATGCCGGGGCAAACCGGGGACGAGGTGTGTCGCAGCCTCGCCGCGTCCGGCTCCGGTACCCGGGTGCTGCTGCTCACCGCCGCCGCCGGGATCCGGGACCGGGTGGAGGGTCTGGGGCTGGGTGCTGACGACTACCTGACCAAGCCGTTCGCCTTCGCCGAACTGGTCGCCCGGGTCCAGGCGTTGGGTCGGCGTTCCGCCCCGGCCGTCCCGCCGGTGCTGGCGGCGTACGGCGTCGTGCTGGATGTGGCTCGGCACTCGGTCACTCGGGACGGCCGGTCGGTCAGCCTGAGCCCGAAGGAGTTCGCGGTGCTGCACGTACTGCTGCGGGCCGAAGGCCGGGTGGTAAGCGCTGAGGAACTGCTGGAGCAGGCGTGGGACGAGTTCGCCGACCCGTTCACGAACGTGGTCCGGGTCACCGTGATGACGCTGCGGAAGAAGCTCGGTGAGCCGCAGGTCATCCACACCGTGCCCCGGGCCGGGTACCGCATCGGCGGTGCCGGATGACCCCGCGCCGACGTGTCGTGCTGGTCGGCGTACTCGCTCTGCTCGTCGGGTACGCCCTGCCTGGTCTGACCAAGTCGGTGCTCGGCGAGCTGTGGGTGGGTGCCAGCGGGCTGTGCCGGACCGGCCTGCCCGGTGTGGGATTCGTGTGCCAACCGGCGCGGGACTTCGCCGTCCTGGCCGTCCCGCTCACCGGGCTGGGCATCCTCGTGCTCTCGATCGCCGGGATCTGGGCCGCCGCGCTGTGGTGCCTGCGCCCGGTGCGGGATCTGGCCGGGCCGATCGCGCAGGTCGGACCACAGAATCTGGGTCACCGACTCCGGCCGCGCGGCAACGACGAGTTGGCCCGGCTGGCCCGGTCCATCGACGCGATGATGGAGCGCATCGCCGCGGGCTACGAGGGGCAGCGGCGGTTCGCCGCGAACGCCTCCCACGAACTGCGTACGCCGTTGGCGGTGCAGCGGACGCTCATCGAGGTCGGCATGGCCCGGTCGCTCAGCGGTGAACAACTGGAACTGCTGACCGGGCAACTGCTGGAGACAAACGAACGTAACGAGCGGCTCATCGAGGGGCTGCTCGCGCTCAGCGAGAGCGACCAGGGGCTACGTTCGCGTACGCCCCAGCGCCTCGACCAGATCGTCACCGGGGTGCTGGCCGCGTACCAGGACCGGATCACCGAGGCCGGGGTGACGGTGCAGAGCCACCTGGAGCCCCGAATGGTGACAGGTGAGCGGGTGCTGCTGGAACGCCTGGTGACGAACCTGGTGGAGAACGCGATCAAGTACAACCGGCCGGGCGGCACCCTCACCGTCACGGTCGGACACAACCCGACCCTGACCGTTGTCAACACGGGCCAGGTGGTGCCGGCGGAGGCGGTGGCAGGGCTCTTCGAGCCGTTCCGGCGCCTGGCCCGGGACCGGACGAACCAGAGCGGTGGCGCCGGCCTCGGCCTGGCCATCGCCCGCTCGATCACCCAGGCGCACGACGGCCTGATCGCCGCTCGACCGGCCGAGTACGGCGGGCTGCGGGTGGACGTCCAACTGCCCACCGCATCCTGACCCGGCCGCCCGGCCGGCATCGAACCACAGCCCAGAAATCGGGGCCGCACACCGCGGCAGCCCGACCTTCGGCGTGCCCGCCGGCCGACCCGGCGTGCCGGAAGCCAACTGGCCGGCGTGCACCGCGACGGAGAGGAGAGAGCATGACCACCCGGGAACAGGCCGCGGTCGATACGGCCGTCGGCCGGCCCACCCCCGGCGGCAGCACCGCCCCGGGCTCGGCCGGCACCGCCCCGGGCTCGGCCGGCACCGCCCCGGGCTCGGCCGGCACCGCCCCGGGCTCGGCCGGCACCGCCCCGGGCTCGGCCGGCACCGCCCCGGGCTCGGCCGCCATGGAGTCGGGCTCGGCCGGCACCGGGTCGGCTTCGGTCGGCGCCAGGCTGGCCTGGGCTGATGTCGCGAAGGGCGGCTGCATCCTGCTGGTCCTGCTCTGGCATGTGATCGTCAAGGACTACCTACAGATCGACTGGCGGCTCGACGTGCCGGTGCCGGGTGCCTGGGGAACCTTCGGCGAACTGCTGCTACCGATGCGGATGCCGCTGTTCTTCACCATCTCCGGCATGTTCGCGGCGACCGCCGTGCAGCGGCCCTGGCGGTCGGTCGCCCGGCCCCGAGCCGCCCGCTTCCTCTACCTGTACGGCGTCTGGCTGATGATCCACACTGCCGTGCTGGCCCTCGCCCCGGACTTCCCGACCGACCGGGCGCGCGACCTCGGTGACCTGCTGACACAGCTGACGGTCACCCCGTCCAACCTCTGGTACCTGTACGCGCTGGCGCTGTACTTCGTGCTGGCCAAGGCGCTGCGACGGGTTCACCCCGCAGTGCTGCTGGTCGCCGCCGGGACGTTGAGTGCGGTCGCCGCGGCGGGGCTTGTCGACACTCCGGGCAACCGGGCCGGTCTCTACCAGAACCTGGTGTTCTTCCTGGCCGGGCTGCACCTGCGCGGGTACGTCCGGCAGTGGGCCGACGCGGTCACCGGCCGCCGGCTGCTGCTGGCCGCAGGGGCGTACGCCGCCGCGCTGGTCGCCGTGGCGGCGACCGGCACCGCTCGACTGCCCGGCGTGGCGCCGCTGGTCTCCGTCCTCGCGATTCTGTTCGGCGTCGCCGTTGCCGTCCGACTGGCCCGGTGGCCTGCGGTCGGGGAGCCGCTCGCCGCCCTCGGCCGCCAGACCCTGCCGATCTACGTCATCCACATGCCGGTGCTGGCGCTGCTGCATCTCCTGGTCGCCGATCCGATCGCCGGCCTGGACGACTCCGCCCGGTTGGCGCTTGCCCTGGGTTTCCCGTTCTCGGTCACCGTCGCCGTGCTGGCGCTCAGCCTCGGCCTGCACCGGCTGCTGCTGGCGGCCCGCGCGACGTGGCTGTTCGACCTGCCCGGCCGGGGCCTCCACCTGCCCGACCCAGCCGACGTCACTCCCAGCCCGCCCGCGCCGAAACCGCCCGCGCCGAAACCGCCCGCGCCCGAGCCGCCGGCGTCGAGCAGCTCGGAACCGCCCGCGCCGAGAGTGCCGAGTGGGTCGGAAAACCCGTGCCGACGGCACCTCACTGATCGACCGCAGAGGAGAGGACATGTCTCACACTGATCCGTCCGGAGCCGTCCCGGCTTCGATCGACGTGCCGGAGGCGGCCAACTGGCTCGCCGGCCGGGTGCTGCGTACCCCGGTGCTGCGGGTCCCCGCCATCGACCGGCTGGCCGGTGCCCGGGTGCTGCTGAAGGCGGAGAACCTGCAGGCCGGGGGCTCGTACAAGATGCGCGGCGGGTTGTTCGCGGTGGGCCGGCTGGCCACGGCCGGGCACGCCGGGGTGGTCGCGCAGAGCACCGGCAACCACGCGGTGGCGGTGGCGCTCGCGGCCCGGCGGTTCGAGTTGGCCGCCACGGTGGTGCTTCCGGTCGACGCGGCACCGACGAAGGTGGCCCGGGCCCGTGCGGCGGGAGCGCGGGTGGTGTTCGCCGGCACGACCGTCGAGGAACGGTTGGCCGTGGCCCGCCGGGTGAGCGACGAAAGCGGTCACCCGGTCGTGGACGCGTACGACCATCCGGACGTCATCGCCGGGCAGGGCAGCGCCAGCCTCGAACTGATCGAGGAGGCCGAGCGGGCCGGCACCCCGCTGGATGCCCTCGTGCTGCCGGTGGGCGGTGGCGGCGGCGTGGCCGGTGCCTGCCTGGCCGCGACCGGCCGGCCGATCGAGGTGTACGGCGTGGAGCCGCACGGCTGCGACTCGCTGGCCCGCAGCCTGGCCGCCGGTCGCCCGGTTCCGGTCACGCCGGCACCGACGATCGCCGACGGACTACGTCCGTCCTGTGTGGGTGAGCTGCCGTTCGCCGTCCTACGCGACCGTTTGCGCGGGGTGGTGCGGGTGGACGACGACGAGATCGCCGAGGCGTTCCGGCTGCTCCTGCTGGAGCTGAAGGTACTTGTCGAACCGTCGGGCGCGGCCGGCCTGGCCGGCGCGTTACGGCTCGCCGCCGACGGAACGCTGCGGTCGCTCGGCGATGACGGGGCGCTGTGGGCGTCTGCCGCCGAGCGGTTGCCGGTGGCGGCTGCCGGTGGGCATCGGCTGCGCACGGTCGGCGTGGTGCTGACCGGCGGAAACGTGGAGGCGGACCTGGTCGCCCGGCTGGCGGCGACCGCCCGACTTGAGGAAGAGGTGGCAGTGGCATGAGCAAGTTGATCATCGGAGTGTCGGGCCTGGGTTGCCGGCCGGGTGGCGAGCGAAGCGAGGCGACGGCATGAGTGCACCAGTGCGGATCGGAATTCTGTTCGGCGGCCCGTCGGCGGAGCACGACGTTTCCTGCGCCTCTGCGCTCGGGGTGGCGCGCGCGCTGGCCGGCGGTGGGTACCGCATCGTCGCCATCGGGGTCACCCGGGGTGGTGAGAAGCGGCTGGTTCCGGACGCGGCGCTGGCCGGGTTTCTCGCCGGTACGGCGGCCGAGCGGGCCATCGACGACAGGTTGACGGTGATCGGTCCGGCCGTGGAACTGCGGGCCGGGCCGCGCCCGGGTACGGCCGTGGTGACCGCGATGGACGCGCCCGGCGCGGTGCACGCCGAACTGGACGTGGTCTTCCCGGTGCTGCACGGCCCGTTCGGGGAGGACGGGGTGGTGCAGGGACTGCTCGAATCCCTGGGCGTGCCGTACGTCGGGTGCGGCATCCTGGCCTCCGCCGTCGGGATGGACAAGGTGGCGATGAAGCGGGCGTTGCGTGCCGAGGGGGTGCCGATCACCCCGCACGTCTCCTTCGACGCGACCACCTACCGGACCACCGAGGATCCGGAGAAGCTGGTGTTGGGGCTGCGCCGTCCGCTGTTCGTCAAGCCGGCCCGGATGGGTTCCTCGATCGGGATCTCCCGGGTTGCCGAGGGTGACGACCTGGGGGCGGCGGTCGAGGAGGCGCTGCGACACGACACGGTGGTCGTGGTGGAGCAGGGGGTGAACGGCCGGGAACTGGAGTGCGGGGTGCTCGGCGGTACCCGCCCGGACGCTTCAGCGGTCGGCGAGGTGCGGGTCAGCGGCGGCTGGTTCGACTACCGCCAGAAGTACTTCGGCGACAGCGATCCGATGGTCGTCCCGGCCCCGCTACCCCGGGAGGTGACCGAGCGGATCCGGGAGCTGTCGGTGCGGGCGTTCGCCGCGATCGGTGGCTGGGGGCTGGCCCGGGTCGACTTCCTCTACGACGAGGTGGCCGGCGAGTTGTACGTCAACGAGTTGAACACCATGCCCGGTTTCACCGCCCACTCGATGTACCCGAAGGTGTGGGCGGCGGCCGGCGTCGACTACCGGGAGATCCTGGACCGCCTCGTCGCACTGGCGTTCGCCCGGCACGCGGAGCGGCCCGGCGGGGAAGGTGTGCGGTGATCCTGCTCTGCGATCCACGGGTCGCGGCGGTGCCCGGTGCCGACGACGGTGCACCGCTTCTCGACCTGCGCGAGATCCCCGAGCTGCGGTTGGACGAGCGGGCGGCCGACCCGGCCGGCGCGTACGCCCGGTTGCGCAAACCTGTGGTGGACCGGCTGCTGGCGGCGCAGCGCGCGTTGCCTGACGGGTTGCGCCTGCTTGTCGTCGAGGGGTACCGGCCCTACCAGGCGCAGCTGGACATCTTCACCGGCTACCGGGAGGAACTGCGGCGGGCCCACCCGGACTGGTCGCCGGAGCGGCTGTACCGGGAGACCACCAAGTTCGTCTCGCCGGTGGAGGTGGCGCCGCACAGCACCGGTGGTGCGGTGGACCTGACACTGTGCACAGTGGACGGGATCGAGCTGGACATGGGCACCCCGGTCGACGCCACCCCGGAGGCGAGCGGCAACGCCTGCTTCACCGCCGCGTCGTCGATAGGTGCCGAGGCCCGCCGGCATCGGCAGATCATGGCGGGGGCGCTGCGCGGTGCCGGCCTGGTGAACTACCCGACCGAGTGGTGGCACTGGTCGTACGGGGACCGCTACTGGGCGTTGTTGACGGGCGCGTCGAACACCCGTTACGGGCCGGTATGACCGGCGCTGTCGCCGGTTCACTCGAAGGCTTGTTTCGATAAGTGTCACGTAGATGAACTGGAAAGCGCTCCCACGCCGTACCAGCCCCCGAACACAAGGGTGTGAGGACGGGAGGAACAGGTGAAGCTGCAGCGGAAGCACGTGCTGGCGGCGGGGGTGGCGGTGGTCGCCGCGGCGACGGTGGCGGTGGGCACCGGACTGGGGTTCGCTGACAGCGCACCGACCCGACAGAGCGCCTGCTCGGGATCGATCACGTTCTCGGCCGACGGCGGCGGACCGGCCGCCACCAGCAACCAGTTTCCCGTCGGTACCCGACTGCGGGTGACGAACCTGGACAACGACAAGGTGGCGGAGGTGACAGTCGTCGGTCCGTCGGGCAGTTGCGTGCTGCTCAACACCGCCGCCATGGAACTCGTCCGCGAACCGGGCAAGAACGTGATCCGGCGCAACGTGGTCGAGCGGATCGGCGACGCCGCCGCGCAGCCGGACGCGGGACAGCCGGACGTGATCGGCGACCGGCCCGGCTCGGCCTCACCGCCGGCGGCCCGCCCGGTCACCGGCTCGGCCTGCCAGGGTGCGATCACCTTCTTCGACGAGGCCGCCGGGCCGGCTGCGACAAGCGACCGCTTCCCGGTCGGTACCCGGTTGCGGGTGACGAACCTGGACAACAACAAGGCGACGACCGTCACCATCACCGGCCCCTCGGGCAGTTGCGTGCTGCTGAACTCCGCCGCGATGGAGCAGATCCGGGAGCCGGGCAAGAACCTGGTGCGCAACAACACCGTCGAGCTGCTGCGCTGAGGTCTGCGACGGCTTGAGGCCGGGTGGCTGCCGCGCGGTGCGGACGCGGCAACCACCCGGCCGGTCGGTCACCCGAAGGCGGCGTCGAGGATGTCCAGGCCGCGGGCGAGTTCGTCGTCGGAGATGACGAGTGGTGGCAGGAAGCGCAGCACGTTGCCGTACGTGCCGCAGGTGAGGGTGAGCAGGCCGGCGGCGTGGCAGGCCGCCGAGACCGCTGCCGTGGCGCTCGGATCGGGGGTCAGGGTGCCCGGCGTGACGATCTCCACGGCGAGCATCGCGCCGCGCCCGCGTACCTCGGCGATGCGCGGGTCGCGGGCGGCGACGGCGCGCAGCCGATCAGCAAGCACCGTCCCGATCCGCCGGGCCGCGCCGGCCAGGTCCAGCTCCCGCATCGTCTCGATGGTGGCCAGGGCGGCGGCGCAGGCGATCGGATTGCCGCCGTAGGTGCCGCCGAGCCCGCCGACGTGCACCGCGTCCATCAGCTCCGCCCGGCCGGTGACCGCGGCCAGCGGCAGCCCACCGGCCATGCCCTTGGCCAGGGTCACCAGGTCCGGTTCGACGCCCTCGTGCTGGCAGGCGAACCAGTCGCCGGTGCGGCAGAACCCGGTCTGGATCTCGTCGGCGACGAAGACCGCTCCGGCCGCCGTCGCCCACGCGCGCAGCGCCGGCAGAAAACCCTTCGCCGGTACGACGAAACCGCCCTCGCCCTGGATCGGCTCGATCAGCAACGCGGCGACGTTCTCCGCCCCGACCTGCTTCTCGATGGTCTCGATGGCGCGGGCCGCCGCCGTGGCGCCGTCCAGACCACCGTCGCGCAACGGGTACGACATCGGCACCCGGTAGACCTCGCCGGCGAACGGCCCGAACCGGTGCTTGTACGGCATGTTCTTGGCGGTCAACGCCATCGTCAGGTTGGTCCGCCCGTGGTACGCGTGGTCGAACACCACCACCGCCGGCCGTCCGGTGGCGTGCCGGGCGACCTTCACCGCGTTCTCCACCGCCTCGGCGCCCGAGTTGAACAGCGCCGAACGCTTCTCGAACCCACCCGGGGTCAGCGCGTTCAGCTGCTCGCAGACCGCCACGTACGACTCGTACGGCGCGACCATGAAGCAGGTGTGGGTGAACCGTTCGACCTGCGCCCGAACGGCCTCGACCACCCGCGGCGCGGAGTTGCCGACGTTCGTGACGGCGATGCCGGCGGCGAAGTCGATCCACCGGCGGCCGTCGACGTCGGTGAGCGTGCCACCCGACGCGGAGTCCACGTAGGAGCTGATGACGCTGCCGACGCCCCGGGCGACGGCGGCACCCCGCCGCTTGTGCAGTTCTTCCGAGGAGGTCATCGGGGTCAGCCCTCGATGTTGTGCATGACGTGCTTGATGCGGGTGTAGTCCTCCAGGCTGTAGACGGAGAGGTCCTTGCCGTGGCCGGAGTGCTTGAAGCCGCCGTGCGGCATCTCGGAGATGAACGGGATGTGGGTGTTCACCCAGACGCAGCCGAAGTCGAGCCGTCGGGTCATCCGCATCGCCCGGCCGTGGTCGCGGGTCCAGACCGAGGCGGACAGGCCGTAGTCGACGCCGTTGGCCCAGCGGACCGCCTCGTCCTCGTCGGAGAACCGCTGCACGGTGATGACCGGCCCGAACACCTCGTCCTGGATGATCTCGTCGTCCTGCCGTACGTCGGAGACGACTGTCGGCGCGTAGAAGTAGCCGCGCTCGCCGACCTGGGCGCCCCCGGTCCGCACCGTCGCGTGGTCCGGCAGGCGGTCCAGGAAGCCACGTACCCGGGCCAACTGGTTGGCGTTGTTGAGCGGACCGTAGAGAACGCCCTCGTCGTCCGGCGCGCCGGTCCTCGTGTTGCGGGCCTGCTCGGTGAGGGCGGCCACGAAGTCTTCATGCACGCCGGGGCCGGTGAGCACCCGGGTGGCCGCGGTGCAGTCCTGGCCGGCGTTGAAGTAGCCACCTACCGCGATGGCCTCGGCCGCCGCGGCGATGTCCGCGTCGTCGAAGATCACAACCGGGGCCTTGCCGCCCAGTTCCAGGTGGGTCCGCTTGAGGTCGGGTGCGGCGGCGGCGGCGACCTCCATGCCGGCCCGGGTCGAGCCGGTGATGGAGACCAGTTGCGGGGTGGGGTGCGCGACCAGGGCGCGTCCGGTGTCCCGGTCGCCGCAGACCACGTTGAACACGCCCGGCGGCAGGTACTCGGCGGCGATCTCGGCGAGCAGCAGCGTCGACACCGGAGTGGTGTCGGACGGCTTGAGGACCACCGTGTTGCCGGCCGCCAGCGCGGGAGCGATCTTCCAGACCGCCATCATCAGCGGATAGTTCCAGGGCGTGACCTGGGCGCAGACCCCGATCGGCTCGCGCCGTACGTACGAGGTGTGCCCGGCCAGGTACTCGCCGGCCGAGCGGCCCTCCAGCAGGCGGGCGGCCCCGGCGAAGAAGCGGAACTCGTCCACCGCCGGCGGCAGTTCCTCGTCGGCGGTGAGCTGGCGTGGCTTGCCGGTGTTGCGTACCTCCGCGTCGACCAGGTCGGCGGCCCGGGCCTCGACCGCGTCGGCGAGCTTGAGCAGCGCCCGCTGCCGCTCGGCCGGGGTGCTGTCCCGCCAGCCGTCGAAGGCGGTGGCGGCGGCCCGCATCGCCGCGTCCACGTCGGCGGTGCCGGAGACCGGCGTCTGGGCGAAGACCTCCCCGGTGCACGGGTCGATCAGGTCGGCGTAGCCGCCGTCGACCGGCTCGACGTACTCGCCGTTGACGAAGTTGCGCAGCCTCTGCTTGTCACTCATGACTGGATCACTCCGAGGGGTCCGGGGGTCTCGCTGCGGCGGTTATCGCAATCTTGCTGCCATCTTCGCTACTGAATTCGCGGCAGACAAGGGTTAAGGCGACTGTTTCCGTGGACGAGGCGGTCGTCTAGGCTGCGCACGTGGAGCCCGCAGCGTTCTTCGTCGCCGGTCGGCCCGTCCACGGTGCCGACGAGGTGACAGTGCACCACCCCTACGACTGTCACCCGGTCGGGCGTACCACTGTCGCCACCGCCGACCAGGTCGAGGCAGCAGTGGCGGCGGCGGCCGAGGTGGCCGCGACCGCCGCCGCGCTGCCCGCGTACGTCCGCGCGGCGGCCCTGGACCACGTCTCACGCCGCCTCGCCGAGCGGGCCGAGGAGGTCGCTCAGCTGATCACCGCCGAGAACGGCAAGCCGGTCAAGTGGTCGCGGGCCGAGGTGAGCCGGGCCAGCTCGACATTTCGGTGGGCGGCCGAGGAGGCCCGTCGGTTCTCCGGTGAGCTGCAACGGCTCGACACCGACCCGGCCGCCACCGGTCGCATCGCGCTGGTCCGCCGGGTGCCCAAGGGGCCGGTGCTCGGCATCACGCCGTTCAACTTCCCGTTGAACCTGGTGGCGCACAAGGTCGCCCCGGCGATCGCGGTCGGTGCGCCGATCATCGTCAAGCCGGCACCGGCCACCCCGCTGTCCGCGCTGCTGCTGGGGGAGATCCTGGCCGAGACGGAACTGCCGGAGGGCATGTTCTCGATACTGCCGCTGCCCAACGAACGCGCCGCCGAGCTGGTCACCGACCCCCGACTGCCGGTCGTCTCATTCACCGGCTCCGGACCGGTAGGCGCGGCGATCCGCCGCTCCGTTCCGGACAAACACGTGACCCTGGAGCTGGGCGGCAACGCGGCGGTGCTGATCTGTCAGGACTGGGCCGAGGACGAGGACCTCACCTTCGCGGCGCAGCGCGTCGCCACCTTCGCCAACTACCAGGCCGGCCAGTCCTGCATCGCCGTGCAGCGGGTCTACGTGCACGAATGGCTCTACGACGGCTTCCTGCCCCGACTGGTCGCGGCGGTGCGCGAGCTGCGTACCGGAGACCCGACCGACCCGCTCACCGACGTCGGCCCGCTGGTGTCCGAGGCCGCGGCCCGTCGGGTGGAGGCGTGGGTGGACGAGGCGGTGACGGCCGGCGCGACAATCGAGACCGGCGGCCGGCGTGACGGCGCGACCTACCCGCCCACAGTCCTCAGTGGAGTGCCCCGGGACACTAAGGTCCACGCGGAGGAGGTCTTCGGCCCGGTGCTCGTGGTGGACCGGGTGGTCGACGACGCCGCCGGCTTCGCGGCGGTGAACGACTCGGTGTACGGGTTGCAGGCCGGCGTCTTCACCCGCCGCCTCGACGTCGCGTTCGCCGCGGCGCGCACCCTCCAGGTCGGCGGAGTGATCGTCGGTGACGTGCCCTCCTACCGCGCCGACCAGATGCCGTACGGCGGTGTGAAGGGCAGCGGGGTGGGTCGCGAGGGACTGCGCAGCGCCATGGACGACTACACCGAGCCCCGCGTCACGGTCCTGACCGGTGTGCGGCTCTGACCGTCGGCGTCACCAGCCGCCGTCGTCGCGTACCCGGGCCGGGGCGCGGCCGAGCAGCAGGGTGGTGAGCGCGGTGTCGATGTTGCCCCCGAGGAACCACTCACCCGCCTGGTCCAGCGCGAAGATCCGGCCCTGCTCGTCGACCGCGACGATGCTCTGCCCGCCCTCGGTGCCGAGCGGGAACAGCCGGGCGCCGATCACCGCCGCGAAGTCGCCGAGCAGGTCGGCGGTCTGGGCGAGCTGGCGCGGGTTGATGTCGAACCGTGAGATCCACACCTGCTCGCCGGGGCCACGTCGCAGGCTGAGCAGTCGCGGGAACGCGGTGAGCGTGGCGATCGCGGCGGGGAACGGGGCGTGCGCGTACGTCCTGCCACCAACCGTACCGACGCCGTGAACCGTCGCCGTCGCCACCGCTGCGTCGCTGGCCTGCGGTCGCCAGCCGGCGGCGACAAGCGCCCGCGCCACCTCCGGGGGAAACCGGCCGGGGGCCGGATCGGGAGCTGGTTCCGGAAACCAGGGCTCGGTGTGGGCCCGTTCGGCGCGGGGCAGGACGTTGAACTCCACGAGCATGGTCAGGCACGAGTCACAGGGCCGGTCGGCCGGTCCGCCGTGTCGATCGCCCGGGTCGCGGACCCGGGACACCTCGATGCGGGCGGAACTCAGCAGGTCCCTGGCATCGCCCAGGCTCATGGTGGCGATGCCTTCGGCGGTGCGGCGACGGTCGTACTCGTGCAGGACATCGGAGACCACCACGACCTCCGCGTGCCGCTCTCCGCCCCGGACCAGCCGGCCGGCTGGCAGCACGTCGAGGTACGCGCGGACCAGCGGGTGATGGTTGAGCACCACGTCGCCCTTGGCGCCCTGGGCGGTGAAGATCCGCCCTTCGAC
Source organism: Verrucosispora sp. CNZ293 (assembly GCF_002754655.1). Taxonomy (NCBI): domain Bacteria; kingdom Bacillati; phylum Actinomycetota; class Actinomycetes; order Micromonosporales; family Micromonosporaceae; genus Micromonospora; species Verrucosispora sp. CNZ293. Next base: position 3,817,539 of record NZ_PEFR01000001.1, on the reverse strand, counting down.
GGTGAGGCGCGCGGTGGTGGTCGGTGCGGGCAGCCGGTGGATCTCCCGCAGCAGCTGACCGGCCGGGTCCACGGTGCGCTGGGTCGGCGGGACAGCGACCCGGCTGCGGCGGTAGAGGCGTGCCACCACGTCCGGCGGCACCCTCGGCCAGGTGCTCACCTCGCCGGTCCGCTTGTCGACCACTGTCGAGGGCAGATCACCGGGAAGCGCACCGACATGTGTGGACGGGGTGGAGATGATGACGTAACCGAGGTCGAACTCGGCGACCACCGGCCGGCACTCGCGCCCCAGGCGCAGCGAATCGCGACGTGCCCACACCGCTGCGAGCTGCTCGGCCTGGTCGCGGTCAATCACACCCGGAACCTATCGGACTACGTCGTTTCGTGGCGCTGCGTGCGGTCGACCCTACCGAACGTGAGACGAGCGGTAGTTCTGCCGCGCCGAACGGCGCGGACGTCGCCCACTGCGGGCCTCGACGGGGCGCAATAGGCTCGCGGCATGGCAGCACCGGAGAAGCAGGACGGTGACCGAAAGCTCTGGGCCTGGCCGGTGGGAATCCTGCTCGGCGTGGTGATAGGTGTGGCGGCGCTGGACGGCGTCGCCGGCGTCGGCATCGGGGTGGCCTTCGGTATCGCGTTCGCCCTGGCGCTAGGCGCGACGGGCGGCGGGGACGACGCGGACGGCACCGACGCCAGCGGGGACGCCGACGGCGCCGACACGGACGGGGGCGATGCGGGCGGCACCGCCGAACCCGGGTCCGAGGCGGGTCCGGACCGCCCCGCGTGAGCGCCGAGCGCCACCGTGACGTGGTGCGGCACACATGCGGGGTGCTCGATGACCAGCCGAGGTCGGGTCCCGGTAGTAGCCTGACCGGCGTTCCCCCGTCGGGGGAGGAACGGTGGTTGATCATGTCGGTACGTCGGCACACGGCGCGGCTCGCGACGGTCTGCGTGTTCCTGGGCGCCCTGGTGGCGCTCGGTGGCGCGCCCGCGCACGCCGACGAGGACCGGGTGCGGGTGCGTTCGGCTGGCAGCTTCACCGCGGGCCGTTCCGCCGCAGGGGTGACCGTGGAGGTGCGCAAGCGCACCGACGGGTGCGTGCGGGTACGCACCGCGCTGGGTCTCAGCCTGCCCGACGTCCGGGCCGACCAGGTGGCGGTGCAGGCCAACGTGGGAGGTCGCTGGGTGCCGGTGGGCGTCTCCGGCGAAGCGGGACTCGTCACCACCACGCCGGTGGCCCCGGCCAGAGACGAACTCTGCAAGGGCAAGGGTGTGGCGGTGCGGTACCGGGTCGCCTTCGCCGCGGCCGCCCCCGGTGGTCGACTGGTGCTGACGGGTGAGGCGACCACGGCGCGGGGCGCCGTGCTGGGCCGGGCAGCCGCGTCGTCGCGGGTGGTGGGCGGGCGGGTCCCGGTGTCGCCCTCCCCGTCACCCACGCCCTCCCCGTCGCCGAGCGAGCAGGTGGCCGAGGAACCGTCAGTCGAGGCGACGCCGACCGTGGCGCTGGCCGCCGAGGCGACTGACGACCTCGCCCAGACCGCCGGCGAGTCCTCCGGCGGATCGCCGGTGATGTACTTCGGCATCGCCATGGTGGCCGCCGGTGCGCTGCTCATCGGGCTGCTGATCCACCGTTCCCGCAAGGATCGCAGGAACCGGGGACGACCGGCCGACGGATTCGAGATCCCGCCGCCGCGCAACCCGGGCGGCACCACCTACCGTTCCGGCGGCGGTCCGGGTGCCGCGCCGGTAGTGCCCGTCCCGGGCGCCGTACCGGTCCCGCCGGGTCTGGGCACCGTGCCGGGTCCGCCCGCTCCAGGTGCCGTGCCGCCGGTGGCGCCCGGTCAGGCGTACGGGACGAGTCGGCCCGGAACGCCTCGGGTCTACGGCGGTGCCCCGGCATCCCGCCCGACCGGCGGTCTGTACGGTGCCCGGCCGGCCGACCCGGGCGACGCGACCCGGCCCGCCGACCCGGTCGAACCGACCCGCCCGGTCCCGCCCGGCACCTCCGCCCGCGCGGCGGTGCCACCGGCGCGTACCGTTCCGCCCACCTCCGCCCCGCCGGCCCCGCCGACGCCCGGTCTGGCCGCGCCGACCCCGGGTTTTCCGCCCGCGCCGACCCCGGGTCCGGCCGTGCCGCCCGCCGGCCCGCCGGCCGTTCCGCCCTCCGGCCCACCCGCCGGGCCCGGTCAGGGCAGGGTGTCCGGGCGCCCGGACGGTTCACCGGGGGCCGGCAAGGGGGACGAACCGGAGTACGGGCGCGGGCTCGGCGGCTGAGCCGGGGTGGGCGCCGCCGCTCCGATACGCTCAGGTTCGTTGACGACCCGCAGGCGAGGAGTGGAACCGGTGTCTGATCTGTCCCGGATCGTGAAGGCGTACGACGTCCGTGGGACGGTGCCGGACCAGTGGGACGAGCGTGTCGCCGGTGCTCTCGGCGTCGCCTTCGCCCAGATGCTCGACGCCGCTGGCGAGCCGGGGCAGGCGGTGCTGATCGGGCACGACATGCGGGCCTCCGGGCCCGGGCTGGCCGCCGCCTTCGCCACCGGCGTACGCGCCGAGGGCCGCCCGGTCATCGAGATCGGCCTCGCCTCGACCGACATGGTCTACTACGCCTCCGGCGCGCTCGGGCTGCCCGGGGCGATGTTCACCGCCAGCCACAACCCGGCGCAGTACAACGGCATCAAGCTGTGTCACGCAGGTGCTCGCCCGGTCGGGCAGGACAGCGGGCTGGCCGAGGTCCGCGACCGGGCCCAGGCGCTGCTCGACAAGGACGAGCCGCTCGGCGAGCCGACCGCACCGACGCAGCGGCGGGACCTGCTGCCCGACTACGCGGCACACCTGCGCACGCTCGTGGATCTCGCCGGCATCCGGCCGTTGACGGTGGTGGTGGACGCGGGCAACGGGATGGGCGGGCACACCGTGCCGAGTGTGCTCGGCGATGCCGCCCTGCCGGCCCTGCCGCTGCGGATCGTGCCGTTGTACTTCGAGTTGGACGGCACGTTCCCCAACCACGAGGCCAACCCGTTGGACCCGGCGAACCTGGTCGACCTGCAACGGGCGGTGGTGGCGCACGGCGCCGACATCGGGCTGGCCTTCGACGGAGACGCCGACCGTTGCTTCGTGGTGGACGAGCGCGGTGAGCCGGTCTCCCCGTCGGCGATCACCGCGTTGGTGGCGGCCCGGGAACTGGCCAAGCACCCCGGCTCGACGGTGATCCACAACCTGATCACCTCCAGTGCGGTACCCGAGATCATTCGGGAGCACGGCGGTGAGCCGGTGGTGGCCCGGGTGGGCCACTCGTTCATCAAGGCCGAGATGGCCCGCACCAACGCGGTCTTCGGTGGGGAGCACTCGGCGCACTACTACTTCCGGGACTTCTGGTTCGCCGACACCGGGATGCTGGCGGCGATGCACACCCTGGCGGCGCTCGGTGAGCAGCCGCTGCCGCTGTCCACGCTGGCCGCCGAGTACGAGCGGTACGTCGCCTCGGGTGAGATCAACTCCACCGTGGCGGACCAGGCGGCGAAGGTCGCCGAGGTGCGTGCCGCGTACCCGGACGCCGAGGCGGACGAGATGGACGGGCTCACCCTGCGTTTTTCCGACGGGGCGTGGTTCAACCTGCGCGCCTCGAACACCGAGCCGCTGCTGCGGCTCAACGTCGAGGCACCGACGGCCGAGCGGATGACCGCGCTCCGCGACGAGGTGCTCGACCGGGTTCGCCGATAAGATCGCTCGCGCCGGTCGGCACCCCCGACCGGTGAAGCCGCACACGTGGAAGGAGCCGCGCAGTGGCCCTCGACCCGCAGTTGCTGGAAATCCTCGCCTGCCCGGACACGCACCATGCCCCGCTGACCTACGACGCGCAGGCCCAGACGCTCACCTGCACCGAGTGTCGCCGGATCTTCGAGGTCCGCGACGACGTACCGGTGCTGCTGCTGGACGAGGCGCGCGGCCCGGCGGAGGGATCGTGATCGACGGAACGGCCGGCGTCAGTGGCCACCGCAACGCCGACGAGCGGCTCCTCGACGACCCGCAGGCACTCGCCGAGCGGGATCCGGGCGGCATGCTGCGGCACACCGCCTCGGCGGGCGCACAGGTACGCGAGTCGGCGGCCCTGGCCGCCGAGGCGAACCTGTCCGTACTCGCCGACGACGGACGTCCGCGGGCGGTCGTGATCGCCGGCATCGGCACCGCCGGGCGGACCGGTGACGTGCTGGCCACCGTCGCCGGGCCACGCTGCCCGGTACCGGTCATCGCGCACCGCCTCGCCGGAGTGCCGGGCTGGGTCGGCGCGGCCGACGTGGTGATCGCGGTAAGTGCCTCCGGTCGCAGCCCCGAGGCGTTGGGCGCCGCCGAGGCCGCCCACCGGCGGGGCGCCCGACTGGTCGCGGTGGGCCCGGCGGACTCGCAACTGCACTCGGTCGCCGAGCGGGCCCGCGCCCCGTTCATCCCGGTGCCCCGGCGGGCACCCGCGCGGGCCAGCCTGTGGGGGCTGACCGTGCCGGTCCTGCTCGCCGCCCGGGCCCTCGGCCTGGTCAAGGTGAACGAGGCGGATCTGGCGGAGACGGCGGCCCGGCTGGACGCCGACGCCGACCGCAGCCGCCCGACGGCGGAGTCCTTCGTCAATCCGGCGAAATCCCTCGCCCTCGGGCTGGCCGGGTCTATCCCGATCGTGTGGGGCTCGTCTCCGCTGGCGGCGGTCGCCGCGCGTCGCTTCGGCGACACCCTGTCGGCAAACGCCCGGTACCCGGTGGTCACCGGTGCGCTCGGCGAGGCGGGCCGGGGCCGGGTCGGGCTGCTCGACGGGGTCTTCGGGGGCCTGGCCGAGGGGGAGCGGGACATCTTCGCCGATCCCGACGAGTCGGACGGTGAGGGCACCCGACTCCGGTTGGTGCTGCTGCGCGACGGCGGCCTGAACGCCGAGGACGACGCCGATGAGCCACTCGCCGTCGAGGAGCGGCGCGCGGACGCGGTGCAGACCCTCGCTGAGCGGCGGGGCGTCAGGTGCGACGTGGTCACCGCCGAGGGCGGCTCGGCGTTGGAGCGGCTCGCCTCCCTGGTGGCGGTGCCGGACTTCGCGTCGATCTACCTGGCGTTGGCGCACGGCCTGGACCCGATGGCGGTGCCGGCGATCACCGAGATGAAGGAACTGGCCAACCAGTGAGCACCCAGGGTGGCATCAAGGCGATCATCGCCGCGCTGCTCGCCAACGTCGGTATCGCCGTGACGAAGTTCGTGGCCTACCTGCTGACGAGTTCGTCGTCGATGCTCGCCGAGTCCATCCACTCGGTCGCCGACGCGGGCAACCAGGCTCTGCTGCTGCTCGGCGGCAAGCGGGCCCGGCGCGCCGCCACCCCGCAGCATCCCTTCGGCTACGGCCGGGAACGCTACGTCTACGCGTTCATCGTCTCGATCGTGCTGTTCAGCCTGGGTGGCCTGTTCGCGCTCTACGAGGCGTGGCACAAGTGGTCCGACCCGCACGGCATCACCAACTGGCAGTGGGTGCCGGTGACCGTGCTGCTCGCGGCGATCGTGATGGAGTCCTTCTCCTTCCGTACCGCCATCAAGGAGTCGAACCTGGTCCGGGGCCGCGAGTCCTGGACCAGGTTCATCCGCCGGTCGAAGGCGCCGGAGCTGCCGGTGGTGCTGCTGGAGGACTTCGGCGCGCTCGTCGGCCTGGTCTTCGCCCTGTTCGGGGTGGGCATGACCCTGGCCACCGGCAACGGCAGGTGGGACGCGGCCGGCACCGCGATGATCGGTCTGCTGCTGGTGACAATCGCGGTCGTGCTGGCTGTGGAAACCAAGAGCCTGCTGCTGGGCGAGGGGGCCGAACCGGCCGATGTGTCGGCCATCGAGCAGGCGGTCACCGCCGGCCCCGAGGTGGAGCGGATCATCCACATGAAGACTCTCTACCTCGGCCCGGAGGAGCTGATGGTGGCGGCGAAGATCGCGGTGGGGCGGTGTGAGAGCGCCGAGGAGGTCGCCCGGGGCATCGACGCGGTGGAGAAGCGGATCCGCGCGGCCGTGCCGGTCGCCCGGGTCATCTACCTCGAACCGGACATCTACCAGGCCACCGCCGGGTCCTCCAGCACGTCCGGGCACGCTGGGAGCTGACCTGTGGAACCGCTGTACGGTCCGATCAAGGACTACGCCTGGGGTTCCCGTTCGGCGATCGCCGAACTCCAGGGGCGGCCGGTGCCGAGCGCGGCGCCCGAGGCGGAGCTGTGGCTCGGGGCACATCCGTGCGCGCCGGCCGCCGTCGAACGCGACGGCGCGCGGATCGCGCTCACCGACGTGCTCGCCGCCGAGCCTGTCGACTGGCTCGGCCGGCCGGTGCTCGACCGGTTCGGGACCCGCCTGCCGTTCCTGCTCAAGGTGCTGGCCGCGGCGGCCCCGCTGAGCCTCCAGGCGCACCCCGACGCCGAGCAGGCGCGGGCCGGTCACGCCGCCGAGCAGGCCCGGCCCGGTGGACACCGCAACTACGTCGACCCGTTCCACAAGCCGGAGCTGCTGGTGGCGCTCGGGCCGATGGAGGCGCTGTGCGGGTTCCGTGATCCCGCTGTCTCGGTGCGGGTGTTCGCCGCGCTGGGCGTACCGCAGCTGCGGCCGGTGCTCGACGCGTTGGCCGCCGGGCCGGCGGGGCTGGCCGACGCCGTACGCCTGCTGCTGGAGTGGCCGACGGCGGAGCGTGCGGGCCTGGTGGCGGCTGCCCGGGTGGCGGACGGGCCGGACGCGGACCTGGTGGCGCTGCTGGCCGAGGTCTACCCGGCCGATCCCGGAGTGCTCGTGGCGTTGCTGCTCAACCGGGTGCGGCTGGCCCCCGGTGAGGCGATCTGGATGCCGGCCGGGAACCTGCACGCCTACCTGCGCGGTACCGGCGTGGAGGTGATGGCGGCCAGCGACAACGTGTTGCGGGGCGGGTTGACCCCGAAGCACGTGGACGTGGCCGAACTGCTGCGGGTGCTCCGTTTCGAGGTGCTCGACCAGCCGGTGGTCGCGCCCCGGCAGGTCGCCGACGGGGTGGTGACCTGGCCGGTGCCGGTGGACGACTTCGCGTTGCACCGGGTGACAGTGGGCGACGGGCGGCGCGAGGTGACGCTGAGCGTCCCGGGCCCCCGGGTGGTGCTCTGCACGGCCGGTCGGATCACCGTGACCGACGGGGTGGGGCCGGTGATTCTCGGCCCCGGTCGGGCCGCGGTCGGGCCGGCCGTTGGCGGTCCACTGACGGTCACCGGCGAGGGTGAGACGTACATCGCCTCGACCGGACTGGTCTGAGCCTGCCGGGCGCCCAGCGTCAGGATCAGTGCAACCAATAAGTCCGACATTCCCGGAATAGCTTGACTCCGTGCTTGCTTAGTGTGACTCTATGAGTGCGCAGCGTTATCGCGACGATGGTCCGAGAACGCGCGGGGGAACCAAACCGGGGGGATGCACGGGGCGGACGGAGTTGGACGGCACACGTCCACACCGGCCGCCCCGTGCGCTGTCCGTAACCACCCCGGCCGCCTGTGCCGAGCGCGCGTAAGGTGGGAGGTTGCGCAGCACCATCGTCCGACAGGAGCTTTCATGACCAGCACCCTCCCGGCGTCCGCCAGTGGCACGTCGTCCGAGGTCCGGCCGCGTACTGTCGCCGAGGGCGACTACAAGGTGGCGGATCTGTCGCTCGCCGAGTTCGGTCGCAAGGAGATCCGCCTCGCCGAGCACGAGATGCCCGGCCTGATGGCGATCCGCCGTGAGTTCGCCGACGCGCAGCCCCTCGCGGGCGCGCGGATCACCGGGTCGCTGCACATGACGATTCAGACCGCCGTGCTGATCGAGACCCTGGTCGCGCTCGGCGCGCAGGTCCGCTGGGCGTCGTGCAACATCTTCTCCACCCAGGACCACGCCGCCGCCGCGGTCGTCGTCGGCCCCGAGGGCACCGTCGACGCTCCTGCCGGAGTCCCGGTGTACGCGTGGAAGGGCGAGACCCTTCCGGAGTACTGGTGGTGCACCGAGCAGGTGCTGGACTGGCCCGAGGGGGACGGCCCGAACATGATCCTGGACGACGGTGGCGACGCCACGCTGCTCGTCCACAAGGGCGTCGAGTTCGAGAAGGCCGGGGCGGTGCCGGCTGTCGAGTCCGCCGACTCCGAGGAGTACGCGGTCATCCTGGAGCTGCTGCACCGCTCGCTGGCCGCCAACGGGCAGCGGTGGACCCGGATCGCCGCCGGCATCAAGGGCGTCACCGAGGAGACCACCACCGGCGTGCACCGGCTCTACGACATGCACCGCGCCGGCACGCTGCTCTTCCCGGCCATCAACGTCAACGACTCGGTGACCAAGAGCAAGTTCGACAACAAGTACGGCTGCCGCCACTCGCTGATCGACGGCATCAACCGCGCCACCGACGTGCTGATCGGCGGCAAGATGGCAGTCGTGCTCGGCTACGGCGACGTCGGCAAGGGCTGCGCCGAGTCGCTGCGTGGCCAGGGTGCCCGGGTCGTGGTGACCGAGGTCGACCCGATCTGCGCGCTCCAGGCGGCGATGGACGGCTACCAGGTCGCGACCCTGGAGGACGTGGTCGAGCAGGCCGACATCTTCATCACCGCCACCGGCTGCTTCGACGTCATCACCAACGAGCACATGGCCCGGATGAAGCACCAGGCCATCGTCGGCAACATCGGCCACTTCGACAACGAGATCGACATGGCCGGCCTGGCGAAGCGCTCGGACGTCACCCGGGAGAACATCAAGCCGCAGGTCGACGTGTGGCGCTTCGACGACGGTCACGCCATCATCGTGCTCTCCGAGGGCCGCCTGCTGAACCTGGGCAACGCCACCGGCCACCCGAGCTTCGTGATGTCGAACTCGTTCGCCAACCAGACGATCGCCCAGATCGAGCTGTTCACCAAGCCCGACGAGTACCCGATCGGCGTCTACGTGCTGCCCAAGCACCTAGACGAGAAGGTCGCCCGGCTGCACCTGGACGCCCTGGGCGCCAGGCTGACCACGCTCACCAAGGAGCAGGCCGCCTACCTCGGCGTCACCGTGGACGGCCCGTTCAAGCCGGACCACTACCGCTACTGAGCATCGACGCCACCTCCGGGGCTGACCGCGACGGCCGACCCCGGAGGTGGCCCTGCGGGTCTGCCGTGCGTCCGGGAGGCGGTGCGGCCCGGTGGCTCGGTCAGCGGGGACGTTGCCGGGTGGGGCGGACCCAGGTCCAGACACACCAGATCAGCCAGGCCACGGAGACCAGCGCCGCGAGGGTGCGCAGCCGTAGCGCGCTGAGCAGCAGCACCACCGCGAGCACTGCCAGCCACGGCACGAAAGCCCTCATTCCGCCCTCCCAGGTGGATCGTCGGCCGGTGCCGCCCGGAACTGCGGCCACAGCGACTCGGTGAGCGCGCGTTCCCCGGCCAGCACCCGGCGGGCCCGCCGATGCCGCTCGGCGATGACCGCGGCCAGACAGGCCGCATCCGACTGCCCGGGCGGTGGCGGCGGGCTGGTCACCACGGCGACCTGCTGCCACAGCAGTCGGGCCAGGTCGCCGCGCGCCGGCTGGCTGAACCCGGCGGCCCGGGCCAGGTACTGCCGCACGGCGAGCGCCAGCTCCGCGTCCAACCGGCTCAGGTCCAGGGAGTACGCCCAACCGGCCAACGCCGGCACCGTCGCCGGCACCGGACGCCACCTCGTCGCGGGCCGGGTGTGCACGACCAGGGTGCCGGCTGCCAGGTCCCCCAGCCGCCGGCCACGGCCGTCGCTGAGCATCACGGTCAGCCCGACCGCCCAGGACAACAGCGGCAGCACCAGACCGGGCCACTCCACAGCGACCCCGACCAGCGCCCGGGTCAACGACTGCCGGAACCCGACGGGGGCCCCGTCGGCGCTCACCACCCGCAGCCCGACCGCCGCCTTGCCCGGCGTGCGGCCGTCGTTGAACCGCTCGCAGAGCACGGGATAGCCGACCAGCAGCAGGACGAGCCCGATGGTGAGCAGCGCCCGTTCCATCGCCGCGTCGAGCAACCCGTACGGCAGTGCGGCCAGGACCAGCCCGGCCAGCGCGGCGAGCAACAGCCCGGCAGCCAGTTGGACCAGCACGTCGAGCAGGAGTGCGAGCACCCGGGAGCCGATCCGCGCGGCCCGCACGTCCAGCTCGACCGCCTCGCCGCTGACCAGCCCGGCGTCACCCCAGCCCGGGGCGGTCCACGCTCGCGCCGCTGTGCTCACCCCGACAGTGAACACTATGATCGCGCGGTCGGAGGTGGCTGGTGGATGTCGACGCGTACGTCGCGGAGCACGGCGGACAGTGGCGTCGGCTGAATCAGCTCTGTGCTCAGCGTCGGCTCGACCCGGCCGAGGTCGACGAGCTGGTGGCGCTCTACCAACGGGCCACCACCCAGCTGTCGGTGCTGCGGAGCCGCTCGCCGGACCCGGCGCTGGTGAGTGAGCTGTCCCAGGTGGTGCTCCGGGCGCGGGCGCGGCTGACCGCGCGGCCCCACCCCACCTGGGCGGCGGTGCGGCGGTTCCTGCTGGCCGGCCTGCCCGGCGCGATCTGGCGGGCCGCGCCGTGGTGGTGTGCGGTGGCGACCGCCTTCACCCTGCTCACCTTCACCCTGATGTGGTTCGTGGCGGACAACCCGGAGACGGCGGCGGCGTTCATCGGTGACGACGAGGCCGCCGAACTTGTCGAGTCCGGCTTCGCGGGGTACTACACGGAGTTCTCCGCGCCGACCTTCGCCTTCCACCTGTGGACGCACAATGCCTGGCTGGCGGCGAAGTGCCTGGCGGCGGGCGTGTTGATCGTCCCGGTCGGCTACCTGCTCTGGCAGAACGCGGTGAACATCGGCGTGGTCGGTGGGGTGATGGTCTCCTACGGCCGGGCGGACGTCTTCTTCGGCCTGATCACCCCGCACGGCCTGCTGGAGCTGACCGGGGTGTTCGTCGCGGCCGGGGTGGGGCTGCGCATCGGGTGGGCGTGGATCGCACCGCCGGAGCAGTTGACCCGGGGGCAGGCGGTGGCCCGGGCCGGCCGCGACGGCGTCCTGGTCGCCGTCGGCCTGGTCGCCCTCTTCGCCGTAGCCGCGGTGATCGAGGCCTTCGTAACCCCCGCCCCCCTCCCGACCCCCCTACGCATCGCCATAGGCGCCACCACCTGGCTCGCCTTCCTCACCTACGTCCTCCTCCTCGGCTCCCGCACGACCAGCCCCGCCACCAACCCCGCCACCAACCCCGTTGATCATGAAGTTGTTGCCCGCGACACGCCGTCCGGGTGGCGATAACTTCATGATCAACGGGGTTGGTGGGGGTGGGGGGAATCAGAGTTGGGCTTTGGATTTGAGGGTTAGGTAGGCGTCGGCCAGGGCGGGGGCCAGGTGGGGGGCGGGGGCGTCGAGGACTGTGACGTTGTGGCGGGTGAGCGCCTGGGTGAGGCGGTCGCGTTCGGCGAAGGTGCGCCAGGCGGCGGCTGCGGCGTAGGCGTCCTCGGCACGCCGTGGGGGTGTGGCGGTGAGCCGGGCGAGGACGGGGTCCTGTGCCGCAGCCACCAGCACCCGGTGCCGGGCGGCCAGTCGTGGCAGCACCGGCAGCAGTCCCTCGCCGAGCGCGCCGGGTTCCAACGCGGTGAGCAGCACCACCAGGCTGCGTGGGCGGTGTCGCCGCAGCAGCTCACCGGCGATCAGGCGGAAATCGGTCTCGACAAGCGTGGGTTGCAGCGGGGCCAACGCGTGCGCCAGCCGGCTCCACTGACCGGGACGTTCGACGCCACCCACCGAAGCACGGGACACGGCGTCCGCCGCGAGCACGTCCACCCGGTCGCCGGCCCGCGCCGCCAACGCGCTGAGCAGCAGCGCCGCCTCGATCGAGGCGTCCAGCCTCGGCTCGTCGCCCACCCGTACGGCCGAGGTGCGGCCGGTGTCCAGCACGCAGATCAGCCGGCGGTCCCGCTCCGGACGCCAGGTGCGGACCAGCACCTCCGCGCGCCGGGCGCTGGCCCGCCAGTCGATGGAGCGGACGTCGTCGCCGGACACGTACTCACGTAACGCGTCGAACTCGGTGCCCGGCCCACGTCCCCGGCCGACCTGTGTGCCGTCGATGACGCGCAGCCGCGACAGCCGCTCCGGCAAATGTCGGCGGGAATCGAAACGGGGCAGCACCCGGAGAGTCCACTGTGGGGTGGCAGGCCGGTCGTCCAACTGCCGGAACGCCAGCCCGAGCGGCCCGAACGAGCGGACGGTCAGGGCCACGGCGGGCCGGTCGCCACGGCGGGTGGGAGTGAGGTGGCTGGGCAGTGCGAGCACCTCACCGGGGGCGGCGCGCACCACCCGGGTCGGCGGCACCTCCGGTCGGGCTCCGGCCGACGGCACCCAGGCGTCGCGGACCCGGGCGCGCAGTGGCCGGCTTGAGGAGTTGCGCAGGTAGAGGGTGACAGTTGCGGTGCCGCCGAGCCGTACCGCCCGTTCTCCGGCCCGCTCGGCGGTCAGCGCCCGCAGCGGCGCGGCGAGCGCGAGGTCGATGCCGACGAGCAGCAGCACCACGCCGACCATCACCGCCACCCCGACGAAGGGCGCCGGCCATCCGGGCAGGGTCAGCGCGCCCACCGCCAGCAGCGCCGCCGCCCGCCAGGTCATCGCGGGGTCGGCACGGTGGCCAGCACCGTGTCCAGGACCGGATCCACCCCGACACCCTCAAGTTCGGCCTCCGGCCGCAGGCGCAGCCGGTGCCGCAGGGTGGGTCGCGCCATCGCCTTGACGTCGTCGGGCACCACGTGGTCGCGTCCGTTCAGCCATGCCCACGCCTTGGCGGTGCCGAGCAGGGCTGTCGCACCGCGCGGCGAGGCGCCCAGCTCCAACGCCGGGGTGGCGCGGGTGGCCCGGCACAGGTCGACGACGTAGCCGAGCAGCGGATCGGCAACGTGGACGCGACCCACCGCCGCACGCGCGGCGGCCAGCTCGGCCGCGTCCGCCACCGGCCGTACGCCGGCAGCGGCCAGGTCCCGGGGGTCGAAGCCGGCATGGTGGGCGCGGAGCACACCCAGCTCCTCGTCCCGGTTGGGCAGCGGCACGGTGAGCTTGAGCAGGAACCGGTCCAGTTGGGCCTCCGGCAGCGGGTAGGTGCCTTCGTACTCCACCGGGTTCTGGGTGGCGGCGACGATGAACGGATCGGGCAGCACCCGCTGCTCGCCCTCCACGGTGACCTGCCGCTCCTCCATCACCTCCAGCAGCGCGGACTGGGTTTTCGGCGGGGTGCGGTTGATCTCGTCGGCGAGCAGCAGGTTTGTGAAGACCGGCCCCTCCCGGAAGGTGAACGCCGCGGTTCGCGCGTCGAAGACCATCGAGCCGGTGACGTCGCCGGGCATCAGGTCGGGGGTGAACTGCACCCGCCGCGAGGTCAGGTCCAGTGCGGCGGCCACGGTACGCACCAGCAGCGTCTTGGCGACCCCCGGCACGCCCTCCAGCAGCACGTGACCACGGCAGAGCAGGGCGACGATCAGTCCGGTGACCACGCCCTCCTGGCCCACGACCGCCTTGCCCACCTCGGCGCGGAGCCGGTGCAGCGCGGCCCGGGTGGGGTCGGCGGCGAGTGGGTCCACGGTCAACGGGGGTCGGGTCACCGGAGGTCTCCTTCGGATCGGGGCTTCGGCAGCCGGGTCGGGGCCGGCCGGTCGGCGACGGGCCGCGCGGGCGACGACCCGCCGGCACGGGTCACCCGGTCCAGGTCGCCGGCCAGTTCCAGCAGGTCCCGGTCGGTTCGCGGCGCGTCGCCGTAGAGCAGCTCGTGGATGGCGTCGGGTCGGTCGCCGGTCCCGGCGGCCACGGCGGCGGCGACGGTGCCGGGCGGGGCCTCGGCGGGCAGGTGCAGCCGCCGGGCCAGTCGGGCCAGCGTGGCGCTGCGGAGCACCCGGGCGGTGCTCTCCCGGGCGTGTGCCCGCTGGTAGAGCCGGCCTCGGCCGAGGACCGTCTCGGCGGCCGGTACGGACACCGGCAGCGGTTCCGGGGTGGGCGGGCCGAGGCGGCGGGCCCGGCCGACGGCGATCAGCAGCGCTGCCAGGGCGAGTTGCAGCAGCAGCGCCCAGAACCACGGCGGGAAGGCCGACCAGAGAGGGTTGGGTTCTCCGGAGGTGCCTCGCCCACCGGGGCCGGACGCCTCACCGCCCGGACGACCCCCCGGGACCGTCTCGCCGTTCCCCCCGCCGTCCAGGTCCTCAAGATCGCCGGGCTCGTCGATGTCGTCGTCGCGGTCCGGCAACGGTCGGGTGGGCGCTGGGCTGGGTTCGGGTGGCGCTGGTGCCGGGCCGTCCAGGTCGAGCCAGACCACCCGGCCGGAGGTGGCGAGCAGGCCGGTGGCGAAGGCGAGGTTGTCCCATTCGTCGATCCGGCCGTTGCGGAACGGGTCGCTGGCGCCCACCACCACGCTCTCGGCGGCACCGGGCAGGCGGGCCAGACCGGCGGCGTAGCAGAGGTCGACGCTGCCCGGAGCACCCGTGGGCGCGTACCGCTGGCGGGCGACGGCGGCCGTGGCGGCGGGGACGACCTCGGTCAGCGGGCAGGAGCTGTCCTGCCCGTGTGGTGGCACCGCCCGGGTCGCCCACCGCCGGCCCGCCGGGCGCAGCGGCAGGCCGGCTGCGGCCAGCACCCGCCGGGGTGGGTCGACGAGCACCAGTCGGGTGCCGTCGGGCAGCAGACCCAGGTAACCGACGGTCCGCGGGTGCAGCAGCTCGGGCGCGGGCACGAACAGGGTGGTCGGGCCGGGTCGGGTGGCCACCAGGGCGCGGATCGTGTCGGTCTCCCGCTGCACCACCACCCCCCGCTGGACCAGACTGGCGGCGAGCCGGCTGCCGCCGTGGTCACCGGTCGCGGCGGGGGAGAGGAAGCCACGGTCTGTCTGGTCCGGCTGGTCGATCTCACGGGTGACAAGCGTGATCGCCGTCAGCAGCACCGCCACCAGCACCGGTATCACGATCCGGTGGCGGCGTCCGCGCGCGCTCACCTGTCGTCGCCCGTCGGACGGGTGACCGTGGCGAGCACGTCGCCGAGCTGACCGGCGTGGCCGCGCATCCGGTGATCGTGGTCGGCGGTGGCCGGGCGTTGGGCGTACCACAGCTCGGAGAAGATGGCGGCGGCGGCGGTCAGCGGCGGTCCAGCCGGTGGGTGGTTGGCGGTGGCCTCGGTGACCACCTCGGTGACGGTCATGCCGGGCCGCACCCGTACCACCTGTCGCTCGGTGAGTTGGTGGAGCATGACGCGCAACCGCTCGCGAACCGCGTCACCGTAGCGCCCTTCCGCGGCCAGCCGGTCGGCCGTCACGACCGTGCCGACCGGGCCCGCGGGCGGCCGCGGGATGACTGTCACCGGCGACTCGGTCTCCGGCTCCCGCTCCTGCGACCGGGCGGAGCGGCGTCGGCGAGGCCGGGGGAGCCGGCGGGGCAGCCAGGCGGGGAAGGTGTACCAGGCGGTCGCGGTCAGCGCCGTGGCCAGCACCAGCAGCAGCGCGGCCAGCGGCAACGGCAGGTGGTCTCCGAGGGCGGCGGTGGTCTCGGTCCACCACCGGCTGAAGTTCATCCGCCGACCGCCAGTAGCTCCGTGGTCGCTGGTGCGCCGGGCGTGCGGGAGAGCCGGATGTCCAGGCCCTCGGTGCGGATCCGGGTCTCCAGGTGTACGACCGCGTCCAGGCAGGCCAGCGCGGCGTAGGCGACGGTGTTCACGGCCGCCCAGGCCAGCATCGCCAGGGCGGTGGCCCAGCCCTCGGTGATCAGGTCGAGTGCGGCCAGCCCGGTGAACAACCCCCAGCCGAGCCCGACCCGGATCATCCACCAGACCAGGTACCCCAGCAGCCGCAGCGCGGCGGCCCGGCCGCCCAGACGCGACGCGAGGGCGACAGCGCGGCTGATCGCCCGTACCGGCGCGACCCGGTCGATCACCAGTGCCGGTGCCACCGCGCCCAGCAGCGCGAACCCGACGAGCCAGGCCGGGCCGAGCAGGGACGCGAGCAGCATGACCGCGCCGACCACCAGGCAGAGCAGGGCGGTGGCACCCCAGCGGCTGCCGCTGGAGCCCAACAGCTCTGCGGTGGCGGGGCGGCGGCCGACGAGCGCGCCGGCGGCGGCGCGGGCGGCCGGGTTGCCGAGCAACAGGATGATCATCGCTTCGGTCGCGGCGCCGAGGGCGAGCAGGAACCAGAAGAGACCGATTTCGTCCATGCCGGCCGGCCACCACAACGGCCCGGTGGCCCCCATGGCGGTCCGCAGCGGCAGCAGCAGGAGCTGTTCACCGGCGGCCAGTACGGCGGCCAGGGGCAGCAGGACCGCCGCCCGGCCGCGCAGCAGCAGCACTGCCGAGTCGAGCAGTTCGCCGATGGTGAGCGGGCGGCCGGGGAGTACGACTGTCGGGCCTGTTTCGGGCACGCGTACTCCTGATGGGCGGTGACGGTGGCGCGCTGCGGCGCACCCGGGGATCATGTTGACACGCGCGGTCGCCCGGGGCGCAGTCCCGCCCCCCGGGATGGCACGTGTGGGCGGTACAACCGAGCGGTGCTGGGCACGGCCCCCCTGACGGCAGTAGCGTGCGGGTGACGCCGAGTCCACCGAACTGACGGGATGGAACCATTAACCCCATGAGAGCCCGGGTACTGGTGGTCGACGACGACCCCGCGCTCGCCGAGATGCTCGGCATCGTGCTGCGCAGCGAAGGCTTCATGCCCTCGTTCGTGGCGGACGGGGAACGGGCACTTGCCGCGTTCCGTGACAATCGGCCCGACATCGTCCTGCTCGACCTGATGTTGCCCGGAATGAGCGGTATCGACGTGGCGCGAGCGATCCGGGGCGAATCCGGGGTGCCGATCGTGATGCTGACCGCCAAGAGCGACACCGTCGACGTCGTGCTCGGCCTGGAGTCCGGCGCCGACGACTACGTGGTCAAGCCGTTCAAGCCGAAGGAACTGGTGGCCCGGATGCGGGCCCGGCTGCGCCGTGGCGAGGACGCCGCGCCCGAACTGCTCACCATCGGCCCGCCCGGCAACCAGATCGCCATCGACGTACCGGCGCACACCGTCAGCCGCAACGGCGAGGAGGTGAAGCTGACGCCGCTGGAGTTCGACCTGCTTGTCGCGCTCGCCCGCAAGCCGCGTCAGGTCTTCACCCGCGAGGTGCTGCTGGAGCAGGTCTGGGGATACCGGCACGCGGCCGACACCCGACTGGTGAACGTGCACGTGCAGCGACTGCGTGCCAAGATCGAGCCGGATCCGGAGCGACCGGAAATCATCCTCACCGTTCGCGGCGTGGGCTACAAGGCGGGTACCGGATAGCCTGGTCGCACTGTGACCACCTCCCCGATCCCCGATCTCGACCCGACCTCCCGCCGGCGTGGCCCCGGGTGGGAGCTGTGGCGTGGGGTCAGTGGTCGGCTGGCCCGGTCGCTGGCGCGGCTGCACCAGACCTGGCGTCGCTCGTTGCAGGTGCGGGTGGTGACCATCACGTTGGTGACGTCCAGCCTGCTGGTCGGTGGCTTCGCCTACCTGATCGCCGACAAGATCACGAGCATCCTGCTGGACAATGCCAAGACCGACGTCCAGCTGCGGCTGCTCAACGGCGCGGAGTACGCGGCGAAGCAGTTCAGCCTCTACAGCCAGCCCCAGGAGGCCCAGCTCCAGGAGACGATCGACGGCACCGTCACCTATCTCGCCGGCGGCGATCCCCAGCAGAACAGCGGCGTGGTGGTGGCCCTCACCGCGGAGAACTGGCCCGGGGTGATCGAGGCGCGTACCTCGCCGTCGGCGGACGTCCGGCCATTGATCAGCCCCGAGCTGCGGGCCGCGGTGGCCGACGGCAACGTGGCCAACCAGATCCGTACCGGCCGGCTCACCGGCGACGTCGAGCGGAAGTACCTCGTCTACGGCTCTCCGGTGCCGACCCGGTTCGGTCAGGTGGAGCTCTACTACTTCGTGCCGCTGACTCTCCAGGACGCCACGGCGGCACAGGCGCGGGCCACCGTGGTGGCCACCGGAGTCGCCCTCGTGCTGCTGCTCGGTCTGCTCGCCGCGCTGGTGACCCGGCTGGTGGTGTTCCCGGTACGGGTGGCCGCCCGGACCGCCCAGCGACTCTCGGCGGGCCTGCTCGACCAGCGGATGGCCGTCAACGGTGAGGACGACCTGGCGCTGCTCGCCGCCTCGTTCAACCAGATGGCCACGAACCTGCAACGGCAGATCCTGCGCCTGGAGGAGATGTCCCGGCTGCAACGCCGGTTCACCTCGGACGTCTCGCACGAACTGCGGACCCCGCTGACCACGGTACGGATGGCCGCTGACCTGATCTTCGCCGAGCGGGACGGTTTCGATCCGGCGGTGGCCCGCAGCGCCGAGCTGCTCCAGGCCGAGCTGGACCGCTTCGAGGAACTGCTCACCGACCTGCTGGAGATCAGCCGGTTCGACGCGGGCTTCGCGGTGCTCGACGCCGAGCCGACCGACCTGGTGCCGGTGGTCCACCGGGTGGCCGACCGGTTGGCCGGCCTGGCCGAGCGGGTCGGGGTGGGCATCGAGCTGGAAGTCCCGGCCGCCCCGGTGATCGCCGAGATAGATCCGCGCCGGGTCGAACGGGTGCTGCGCAACCTGGTCGGCAACGCTGTCGAGCACGGCGAGGGCCGGCCGGTGCGGATCACCCTGGGGATGGACGAGACAGCCGTCGCGCTGACCGTCCGCGACCACGGCGTCGGGCTCAAGCCGGGCGAGGAGAAGCTGGTCTTCAACCGGTTCTGGCGGGCCGACCCGTCGCGGGCGCGGCAGACCGGCGGGACCGGGCTGGGCCTGTCGATCAGCCTGGAGGATGCCCGGTTGCACGGCGGCTGGCTGGAGGCGTGGGGCGCGCCGGGGCAGGGCGCGCAGTTCCGGCTCACCCTGCCGGCGCGCGCTGGTGACCGGCTGACCACCTCGCCGTTGCGACTGGTGCCGGCCGACGCCGAGCTGCCGTTCGGCGGCACGCCCGCCGGGGGACTCCTGGCCATCGGGCCCGGCCCGGCCGGCGCGCTCGCCATCGGCCCGGCGCCCGGTCCGACACCGCCTGCGGAACAGCGACGCGCGGAGGTGGGCTCGTGAGGCGACTGCTGACCGGAGCCCTCGGCGGCGCGCTGGTGCTGGCCGTCGCCGCCGGCTGCGGGATCCCCGACCGCAGCGAGGTGCAGGTCGAGCAGCGCGGCCCGGCCGCGGAGACGAACTGGTCGCTGGGGCGCGGTACCGAGCCGCCGACCCGGGAGGCCAGCGGCAGTGACGCCGAGGCGTTCGTGCGCAACTTCCTGGCCGCGGCGGCCGGCGAGCCGGACCGGGCGTACGAGCGGGTCAAGCGGTTCATCGCCACCTCCGAACGCAGCGGGTTGCCGGAGAAGCAGGGCAGCGAGGTGGCGCTGTCGGTGGTGCGGCTCACCGACGATCCGGTGATCGAACCGGACGTCGACAGCATGAAGGTCACCATCAGCGTGCAGCAGGTCGGCCTGTTGCGGACCAACGGCATGCTGGTGCCGCCGGTGGCCACCGAGCCGACGTACGAGTTCCGGCTGGTCAGTGCCGGTCCGGTGGGCGATGAGGACGCCGGCTACTACGTCAGCGACCCGCCGAACGTGCTGCTGCTCAGCGACGACGCGCTGCGCCGGTTCTACCAGGCGGAGGCGATCTACTTCTGGAACTCCGACCGCACCCGGCTGGTACCCGATCAGCGGTACCTCTCCTCGGCTGTGCCGGCGGAGCGTCGGGTGAGCGAGGTCATCAGGTGGTTGACCGCCGGTCCCTCGGACTGGCTGCGGGTCGGCGTCTCCGGTCTGCCCGACCGCACCGAAATGATCAACAATGCCACCGGTTCGGACGGCCGGTGGGAGGTCAACCTCGACATGCCGGGTGCTGACGAGCGGCGGTTGGAGCAGCTCGGCACCCAGTTGGCGTGGTCGCTGCGGGAACTGCACGGCACCGTCGAGGTGAAGATCCTCAACCAGTCCCGCAAGGTGATCGACCTTGAGGAGCAGCGCCGGCTGAACCCGCTGGACCTGATCGACGTCAACGCCCGCCGATACTGCGTCTACGAGGGGGCCATCCACTCGCTGACCGTGGCCGGTGAGGCCGCCGGGCCGGTGCCGGTCGCCCCCGAGGTGAACCGGAAAATCGTCTCCGCCGGGCTGCGCCGCGTGGACGCGGACGTCCTGGCCGCCGTCGTGGTGGCAGGTGAGGACGGGCGGCAGCGGCTGGCCGTGGGCCGTGGCGGCGGCACGGTGGAAACCCTGACCACCGGGCCCAACCGGTACGCCGCGATGAGCCGCCCGGTCTGGATCCGCAGCGACGGTGCCCGCCCGGCCGGCCTGGTGGTCGCCGACGGCCGGCTCTACCGCTTCGATGACCAGGCGGCGACCCGGCAGGTCCAGCTCGGTCTGCCGGGCCGGGTCAGCGCCGTGTCGGCGGCGCTGGACGGGCACCGGCTCGCGCTGATCATCGACGGCGCGCTGCACGTCGCCACGATCAACTGGGAGGGCGGGGTGCCGACGGTGGGCCCGGCCCGGCGGTTGGTCAGCTCGCTGACCGGCGCCACCGCTGTGGACTGGTCGGCGGCGAACCGCCTGCTGGTGGCCGGCTCGGCCGGTCGACCGGCGATCTACGAGGTGAGCGTGGACGGTGCCCTGGAGACCCCGCTGCGGGAGGACACCGGCAGCCAGGTCGACCACCTCGCCGCGTACCCCGCCACCCCCGAGCGGTCCCCGCTGGCCGGCTCGTTCATGTACGAGGCAAACGGGGTGGCGTACCGCAGCAACCCGTTCGAGCGGATCAACCGGGAGCAGGTTCAGGACGTGACACCGCCGCCGGCGGGCGTCCGGCCGGGCAACCCCACCGCACCCGTCTTCCTCTACTGAGCCGACCGTGACGGGCGGGCTCTGGGCAGACCTGGCCGACCTGCTGCTGCCCACCGAGTGCGCCGGCTGCCGGGAACGCCGCCCGGGGCTGCGGCACGGAGTCTGCCCGGACTGCGTCGACGCGCTACGGACGCTGCGCCCGGGGCCGGTGCGGCCTGTCCCCGCCCCGCCGGGCCTGCCGCCCTGCCACGCCCTGGGCCCGTACGGCGGGCCGTTGCGGGAGACGCTCCTGGCGTACAAGGAACACGGCCGGCACGGCCTGGCCCGGCCACTCGGTGCGCTGCTCGCCGAGGTCGTCGCCACGGCGGTCGGTCCGGTCGGGCCGGTACTGCTGGTGCCGGTGCCGGACACCCCGGCGGCGGCCCGGGCCCGCTACGGCGACCACCTGGGTCGGCTGACCCGGTACTGCGCCCGCCGGCTGCGGGCTGCGGGCTGGCCGGTGCGGGTGCACAACGCGGTACGCGCCCTGCCCCGACCGGATTCGGTCATGCTGGACAGCGCGGGCCGGGCGGCGGCGGCCACCGCCGCCTTCCGGGCCCGGTCGGGCCGGGGCCCGGCGGTCGCCGGGTCGCGGGTGGTGCTGTTGGACGACATCGTCACCACCGGGGCGACCCTCGCCGCGGTCAGTCGGGTACTGACCGTGCGGGGGTTGTCGCCGTTCGGAGCGGCGGTGCTGGCGGCGACACAGAAAAGGCACCAACAGTGACCGATCGTGTTTCCGTTTCACCCCTTCGTGTATGAGGTGTGGAAATTCTCCGGGCGGTTGTGGCGACCGGGGGTGACTGTCGGGCTAACAGGAGTTAGCGTTTGGCTGTCGGGGGTAGGAAGGCCATCCCACCCGCTCCCGGCGGTGAGAGGAGGCGTAGCCGATTGACCGGTCGACGCCGAATGGGGCCGTCCCCCGGGCGCGACCGGAGTTCCGGATCGAAGACCGTCCGAACGAGGGAGGTCACGTGGACATCGTGGTCAAGGGCCGTAACGTCGAAGTGCCGGATCATTACCGGGTGCACGTAGCAGACAAGCTTGCGAAGATCGAACGCTACGACCACAAGCTCATTCGTGTCGATGTCGAACTGTTCCACGAGCGCAATCCGCGCCAGGCCGATCATTGCCAGCGGGTGGAGATCACCTGCTATTCGCGTGGCCCGGTGATTCGGGCCGAGGCCTGCACCAGCGACTTCTACAGCGCGCTTGACTCGGCGATCGCCAAGCTCGACTCCCGGCTGCGTCGCGCGGCCGACAGGCGGCGGGTACACCGTGGCCGGCACGCGCCGCTGTCGGTCGCCGCCGCGACCGCCGGCCTGCCGGTGGCCGACCTCCCCGCGCTCTCCGCCCCCGCGGAGACCAGCAGCGCCGCGGAGACCAGCACCGCCACCGCGGTGGCCGAACGGCCCGAGGAAGAGTACGCCGACGACCAGCCGTGGCACATCGCCCGGGAGAAGGTGCACCCGGCCGAGCCGATGACCATCGATGACGCCCTGTTCCAGATGGAACTGGTGGGCCACGACTTCTATCTGTTCCAGGACAAGGAGTCCGGCCGCCCGAGCGTGGTCTACCGGCGGCACGCCTACGACTACGGCATCATCTCGCTGGACATCTGACCGGGACGGCGGCCCGGGTCGGCACCCACCGACCCGGACCGTCGGCGGGGTGCCGGACCTGGGCCGTCCGCCCGTACCACCGGCCCGCGTCAGCCGATCGGATCCGTCGGTAGCAGGCCGTAGACCGTGGAGTCGACCCGGCTGCCGGCCGCGCCGGGCAGTCGACCGCGCAGCAGCCCCTCCCGCCGGAAGCCGGCCTTGTCCAGTACCCGCTGGGAGGCGGCGTTCTCCGGCAGGGTGCCGGCCCACAACCGGGACAGCCCGACGTGGTCGAACCCCCACCTGGTGAGCAGCCGTACGGCGCGGCTGGCGTGGCCGCGTCCGCGCCATCGTGGCAGCAGGCTGTAGCCGATCATCGCCTGGCCGCTGTCGGGCTGGTCGGGGAGGAGCATGCAGTTGCCGGCGAACTCCCCGGAGACGGCGTCCAGGATGGTCATGGCGGCGGCGGTGCCGACCAACCACTGACTCTCCGCACCGTGGCAGCGTCGCTCGATCTCGTCCCGGGTCGGTGCCCCCGGCGGCACCCGGCTGGCCACCACCTCCGGGTCGCTGTGCAGGCGGTACGTCTGCTCGGTGTCCTCCGGCCCGAGCCGGCGCAGCACGACCACCCCGTCGGTGAGCCGGCCGTCGGGCAGGTCCGGCAGCGGGCGCTCCGCCGGTCCAGGCGGGTCGTCGGAGAGTCGTACCCACACCATCCGGTCCCGCCGGCCGCCGCCTCGAACTGCCAACGCGGCTCGGCGTACCCCCTCGGGACGGAAGCCGGCGGCCAGCGCGACCCGTTGGCTGGCCGTGTTCTCCACCCGGGTGAGCAACTCCAACCGGGCGGTGCCGGTGGCGAACGCGTGCTCGGACAGGGCCCGGGTGGCGGCGGTCGCGACCCCAGCGCGGCGCGCCCACGGTGCCACCCAGTAGCCGATCTCGGCCTGGCCCCGCTGCGGCACCACATGGCTCAGACCCACGGTGCCGAGCAGCCGGTCGGTCGCGGGGTCGGCGATGGCGTAGGCGGCCCCGCCACCGGCGAAGGCGGCCGGCGCGCTCTCCGTGATCCACAGGCGGGCGTCGGCCTCGGTGTACGGGTCAGGCAGGCCGTCGAGGAACCGCTGGGTGAGCGGATCAGCGCAACCGGCGACGACGTCGGCCACGTCACCGAGGTGGAACGGCCGCAGCCGCACCCCGTGGGCTTCGATCCGCTGCGCGCTGCGGTGCGGCGCGGTCATGACAGGTCCTGCGCGAGCAGCGCGCCGACCCAGGCGTCGATGCGGGCGCCCCGGTGGTTGAGGGCCCCGCGAGCGGTGCCCTCAATCGCGAAGCCCGCCTTCTCGGCGGCCCGGCGGGAGGCGACGTTGCCGACGTTCGCCCGCCATTCGATCCGGGCCAGCCCGAGGGCGGTGAAGCCCCAGGCGCAGAGTGCCGCGAGCCCCGCCGGCTGGTAACCACGCCCCCGGGCGTGCGGCGCGGTCATGAAGCCGACGTCGGCCAGCAGCGGGTCGGTAGGCGACAAACGCAGGTCCACCGAGCCGGCGTAGCGGTCCGTGGCGTCGGCGATGACGAAGTGCGCGGACGTGCCCGACGCCCAGGTGCCCCGTACGAACCGCAGGAAGTCCTCGGCGTCCGGGCGGGTGTAGTTCTCCGGCACCGTCGTCCAGCGCAGCGTATCCGGGTCCTGGCAGGTGGTGACGATCGCGTCGAGGTCGCGTTCCTCCATCGGGCGCAGGCTCAACTCCTGCGGGCCGGCGGTCGCGAACAGGGTCGGTTGCGGCCGGCCGAAGACGACCGCGCGTCGGGCGTCCAGCGTTCCCGGACCGGCCGGACCGGCCTCGCCGGGTGCCGGTACGTCACCGGGCAGCAACGTGCCGAACCACTCGTGGACGCCGCCCGCCGGGTCGGCGGCCCGCAGCCGGCCCTCGATCCGGAAACCGGACCGGAGCGCGACCAGCCGGGAGGCGTGGTTGCCCACCTGGGCGCCCCAGAGCAGCCGTCGCAGTTTCAGCTCGTCGAAGGACCACCGGGCGACGGCCCGGACGGCCCGGACCGCGACGCCCTGTCCACGCGCCCACGGCACGGTCCAGTATCCGATCTCACTGAGTTCGTGGTGACGGTCGATGGTGTTCAGCCCGCAGGCACCGAGCAGCTCGCCGGTCGCGGCGTCGCAGACCGCGAAGGGCGCGGCGGTGCCGAGTTCCCACTGCCGGGCCCGGTCCGCGACGAAGCTCCGCGCGTGTTCATGCCCATACGGGCGAGGTACGGTGGTCCAACGCTGAATGTCCGGATCCTGGCAGGCGCGGTGGACGGCGTCGGCGTCGGTCGCCCGCCACGGTCGCAGTGCCAGGCCCTCCTCGATGATCTCCACGGGCTCCACCCGAGTCATCGTGCCGGATCGTTCGCCCACGGCGTAACCGGATAACCGGGACGCGGAAGGGAGCGGGGAGTGTTATGTCGGTTTCGCGATGGCCGACCACCGCCACCAGTGACCATCGGCCCGATGGAACGCCTACGATGGTTCGAGACTGTCTAGGGGAGCGTTGATCCGTGTCGATTCTGGAAAAGGTCCTCCGCGCGGGCGAGGGGCGCATGGTGCGCCGCCTCAAGGCGATTGCCGCCGCCGTCAACTCGATCGAGGACGACTACGTCAACCTCACCGACGATGAGCTGCGCGACATGACCGAGCAGTTCAGGGAACGCCTCACCGACGGCGAGACCCTGGACGACCTGTTGCCTGAGGCGTTCGCGGTCTGCCGGGAGGCGGCGGCCCGGGTGCTCGGTCAGCGGCCGTACGACGTGCAGGTGATGGGTGGCGCGGCGTTGCACTTCGGCAACATCGCCGAGATGAAGACCGGTGAGGGCAAGACCCTGACCTCGGTGATGCCTGTCTATCTCAACGCGCTGTCCGGCAAGGGCGTGCACGTGGTCACGGTGAACGACTACCTGGCCCAGCGCGACGCCGCGTGGATGGGCCGGGTGCACGAGTTCCTCGGCCTGACCGTCGGTGTGGTGCTGCCCAACCGGCCGGCGGCCGAGCACCGTGCGGCGTACGAGTGCGACATCACCTACGGCACGAACAACGAGTTCGGGTTCGACTACCTGCGCGACAACATGGCCTGGTCGAAGGAGGAGCTGGTCCAGCGCGGCCACAACTTCGCCGTGGTCGACGAGGTCGACTCGATCCTGATCGACGAGGCCCGTACCCCGCTGATCATCTCCGGCCCGGCCGAGCACTCCGCCCGCTGGTACGGCGAGTTCGCCGGGGTGGTGGCTCGTCTCCAGTCGGGCAAGGACGGCGCTGGTGACTACGAGGTCGACTACTCCAAGCGCACCATCGCGGTGACCGAGCGGGGCGTGGCGAAGGTCGAGGACCGGCTCGGCATCGACAACCTCTACGAGTCGGTGAACACTCCGCTTGTCGGCTACCTGAACAACGCGATCAAGGCCAAGGAGCTGTACAAGCGCGACAAGGACTACATCGTCAGCGACGGTGAGGTCCTGATCGTCGACGAGTTCACCGGCCGCATCCTGCACGGTCGCCGCTACAACGAGGGCATGCACCAGGCGATCGAGGCCAAGGAGGGGGTGGAGATCAAGCAGGAGAACCAGACCCTGGCCACCATCACCCTCCAGAACTACTTCCGCCTCTACGACAAGCTCGCCGGCATGACCGGTACGGCGCAGACCGAGGCGGGCGAGTTCAACAAGGTCTACAAGGTCGGCGTGGTGACGATCCCGACCCACCGGCCGATGGTCCGCGAGGACCGGGCCGACGTGATCTACAAGACCGAACAGGCCAAGTTCAACGCCGTGATCGAGGACATCGCCGAGCGGCACCAGGCAGGCCAGCCGGTGCTTGTCGGCACGGTCTCGGTGGCGAATTCCGAGATCCTGGCCAAGCTGCTGACCCGCCGGGGCATCCCGCACTCGGTGCTCAACGCGAAGTTCCACGCCCGGGAGGCGGAGATCGTCGCCCAGGCAGGTCGCAAGGGCGCGGTCACGGTGGCCACGAACATGGCCGGCCGGGGCACCGACATCCTGCTCGGCGGCAACCCCGAGTTCCTCGCGGCAAACGAGCTGCGCCAGCGCGGGCTGGACCCGCTGGAGAACGCCGAGGAGTACGACAAGGCCCTCGAAGAGGTCCTGCCGAAGTGGAAGCAGGCCTGCGACGCGGAGGCCGAGGAGGTCGCCGCCGCCGGTGGGCTCTACGTGCTGGGCACGGAGCGGCACGAGTCCCGGCGGATCGACAACCAGCTGCGTGGCCGGTCCGGCCGGCAGGGCGACCCGGGCGAGTCACGGTTCTACCTGTCCCTGCAGGACGAGCTGATGAAGCGCTTCCGTTCCGGTGCGGTGGAGGCGGTCATGGACCGCTTCAACATCCCGGAGGACGTGCCCATCGAGTCGAAGATGGTCACTCGCCAGATCAAGAGCGCCCAGGCCCAGATCGAGGGGCAGAACGCCGAGATCCGTAAGAACGTCCTCAAGTACGACGAGGTCATGAACAAGCAGCGCCAGGTGATCTACGCCGAGCGGCTGCGCGTGCTCAACGGAGAGGATCTCTCCGAGCAGGTGCGCAACATGATCGACGACACCATCGAGGCGTACGTGCGGGGGGCCACCTCGGACGGCTACGCCGAGGACTGGGATCTTGATCAGCTCTGGTCCAGCCTCAAGCAGCTCTACCCGGTGGGCATCACCATCGAGGAGCTGGAGGAGGAGGCCGGCGGGTCACGGGCCAGCATCGACGCGGACTTCCTGCTCTCCCGGCTCAAGGAGGACGCGAACGCCGCGTACGACAGGCGTGAGGAGCAGCTCGGCGCCGAGGGCACCCGGCAGTTGGAGCGGATGGTGCTGCTCCAGGTCATCGACCGCAAGTGGCGTGAGCATCTCTACGAGATGGACTACCTCCAGGAGGGCATCTCGCTGCGGGCGTACGCCCAGCGCGACCCGGTGGTGGAGTACCAGCGGGAGGGCTTCGACATGTTCGCCACCATGATGGACGGCATCAAGGAGGAGACTGTCGGCTTCCTCTACAACCTCGAGGTGCAGGTCAACGAGCCGGAGCCCGAGGCCGAGGAGGTCCAGCTGCTGGACAAGCCGGTGGAGATCCGGGCCAAGGGCCTGGATCGGGCGCCGCAGCAGCAGGGTCTCCAGTACTCCGCGCCGACAATCGACGGTGAGGCCGGTGCCGGTGGCGTCGCCGTGCAGCGTGAGGAGCAGCGGGCTCCCGCGCTCGGCATCGGCCGCCCGGAGCAGGCCGCACCCGCCGGGCCGGGGCGGACGGCACCCACCGCGCCGCAGCGTCCGGCCGGCGGCCTGCGCGGCCCGGCGGTTCCGGTAAGCAGCGCCCGTCAGGCCGCACCCGGGCAGGCGAGCGCCAGCAACGGCCCGTCCCGCAACGCGCCGTGCCCCTGTGGCTCGGGCCGTAAGTACAAGCGCTGCCACGGTGCCCCCGGCGGCACCTCGGCCGGCTGAGGATTCACCTGCGCCACAGCTCGCGCCCGATCCGGGATCGAGTGGCCCCGACCAGGGTCACCCGGTCAGGGATCGGGCGCGAGCTTGTCTGACCCGGTGATCCGGCGTCGGGCTGCCCGCCCGCGAGAGCGGCAGGTCACAGGACCCGCAGGTCCGTGCAGAGCCAGTTGCCGCGCCGGTGCTCCAGACGCAGCGCCATCGCCCAGCTGCGCCCACCGACACCGGTGAACACCGCCGCTGCCTCGATGGCGGTGGGGCGGGGCTCGCAGACCCGGAGCCGTCGTAGCCGCACCCCGGGGCGCGGTGAGCGTCGCCGAGGCGGTGCCGCGTGGGCGGTGGCGCGGGCCAGTTCGGGTAGCAGCAGCGCGGCCCGGGTCGGGTCGAGTTGACGCCGTAGCTGCACCGGGGGCCGGAAGCCGTTGAACACCTCCAGGCAGGTGGCGATGAAGCGGTGGGCGACCCGGGTGGCCGCCGCGGTGGCCGTGGCCAGCGCCTCGGGCGGCAGGTGTCGGGTCGGGTCCTGGCCGCGCCCGGGCCAGCCCGGCCCACCGGCTCCGGTGGGCCGGCCGGGCTCACCGGAGCTCGGCGCACCCGGGACGATCGGCCGGCGGCCGGAGCGGGCGGCCCCCCACGACGGCGGTGGCCGCTCCGGACCACGGCCGACCGACAGGGGGCGGCCGGTGGCGAAGAGGTCGAGAGCGAGCTGACCGTCGGTCGGGCGGGGCCACCCGGCGGTCTCCTCGTCGACCCAGGGCGGCTCGAAGGCGGGTGCCGGTCGCAGTCGCACGGGTGGGCGCGTCGGCCCGGGCCGCCGGAGGTCGGTCATCGCGCTGCCCCCTGCCGTCTAACCACTTTTCTTGCGTTTGCCTTCGTTTGCCTTCGACAGGGTTGATTCTCGGGCATGACAACGCTGACGGTCAATGCCGCCGCACGGTCCTACCGTTCCTCGGGATCGCGTTCGGCGAGCGGATTGCCGCGTACCCACTCGGCGGTCTCCGCGTACTTGCGCTCGATGTACTCCTCCAGGCGAGCACGCTCCACCCGCCACTGCCCCCGGCCGCCGATCTTGATAGCGGGCAGCTCGCCGCTGCGCACCATGTGGTAGACCTGCGAATCCGACACGTTCAGCTCGGTGGCCACGTCGGACAGGAGCAGGAACCTCGGTTCCACCAAAACTCCCCGGGTTGACGTCGTTCGCCTCAGTTTGCCACCGGACGGCACCTCCGACCAATCCGTCCCCGGCCGGCGGGACACACCGGCCAACCGCCGGAACTTCCACGGAAGCGGTACGGGGTGTATGACGGTCAGGGCGAACGGGCAGGGCCGTACGCCTGCCCGGCGGTGTCGCCGCCGGGCGGAGCAGAGCGGGGGAGAGACCACGGTGACCGACGAACTTGTCCGGGTCTACGTGCCGGCGACCGTGCCCATGCTGGCGAGACTGCCGGAGCAGGGACTCGCCGCGACGCAGGCGCACGCGGTCACCCCGACGCTGCGGGAGTGGTACGCGGAAGGCGACGAGGAGGAGTTGGAGTACGTCGCCTTCACCCGAGCAGCCCAGGACGCCCTGCAACTGATCCGCCACGACCCGGCCGCGCCGCGTCGACGGGTGGTCGTCTCGGCGGACCTGCCCGCCGCCGTGATCGGTCGGGGCGCCGGGGAACTGGGCTCCAGTGTCGTGGAGTTGCGGGGCCCGGTGCCGGTGGCGGCCGTCGCTGCCGTGCACATGGACGGGGTGGACGCCGCCACCGACGTCGCCGCCGCCGTCCAGGTGGTGTCGGAGGCTCTGGCCGGTGACCCCGATGCCCAGTTCACTGTCGATGGTGCCGAGGACCATGAACTGGAGTGGTACGACCCCAGCGAGCTGGAATCGCTGCTGCGCGCCACCGCCGCGGAGAGCTGACCGCCGCCCCGGCCGCCGACTACGCCTCGTCGTCCGCGGGTGAGCCGAGCGTACGGCCGAAGCTGACCACTGCGGTCAGCGCGCCGACGAACAACACCCAGATGGCGTTGTCCACCCGCGACGTGCCGAGTGAGGTCTGCGCGACCGCGTCCGCCTCGCTGAGCGCGGCGGCCAGGTCGATGAGCGAACGCCCGCCGATCCGGATGATCACCTCGGTGAGCAGGAGCAGCAGGCCCGGTCCCGCGCCCGCCACCAGGTACCCAGGCCAGCGCGGCCCGTCCCCGCCACCGTCGCGTACGGCTCGTCGCCGCGCCCAGGTGAGATAGCCGAAGGCCAGCCCACCGGCGATGAGCCCGGCCAGCAGGGACTCGGTCCGGGACACCCAACTGGCCGCGTTGACAAGCGACTGCTGGCTGTCGCCGGCACCGAAGAGGTTGAACAGTGGGTCCCGGGCCACGCTGAACGCCACCACGAACACCAGGGTGCCCAGCGCGGCGGCGGCAACGGCTCCCACCACGGCACCGTTGCGGGCGCCGGCGAGCGCGCCGCCGATGACGGCCGCGGCGGCAGTGGTGCCGGCGATCGTGCGGGTGGTGACATCGCCGGCGTAGCTGAGGTCGATCGCGAGCGCGGCGAGCAGTCCGACAAGCAGGCCGGCGCCGACCGCCACCGCGAAGCGCAGGGTCACCCGTTCGCTCCGGCGGGTGACAGGTTCGGCGACGGCCAGCCCGACGGCGGCACCGGCCACCAACGCGGCCGAGATCACGCCGGGCAGCGCGAAGGCGGAGAGACTGACAGCTGTGACACCTGCCGTCGCCGAACTGATCGCCTCCCGGGTCGACCAGAGCATCGCGGCCAGCCAGCCGATGGCCAGCAACGCCAGCGCCGTCGCTCCCGGCGCGGGGGCCGGCCGGCCGGTGTCGGGGTGGCCGTCGACATCTGGGTCGGTGGCCTCGGACTGGTCGGGCCGAGCGGCGGTCGGCCCACCGGGCTCGTTGCTCATGGTCTCCCCTTGGATGCCGGGCCCGACCGGGCCGGAACGTCACCGGCAACCCAGCGTACGCGGCCGGGGCAGGCGTGAGCCCGAAGCCCGCAGGGCCTGCATTTCTTCGGTGGTATGCCCCCTCCGGGCACGAATCGGATCCAGGGGGCCTGAGCTGCCTCCTGATCAATGGTCTATGGGCGGCCAGGGTGTGATCGACCGACGCTGGGCGTGGGAGGATTGGCGCAGGTCCCGTCACCGCGGGGCCGGTTTCGCCACCGCCGTCGAGATCGCCAGGAGCCCTGATGGACGCCGTGTTCTCCGTACCCGAGCCGCGTAACGAGCCGGTGCGCACCTACGAGCCGGGTAGCGCCGACCGCGAACGTCTCCAGCGGCGGCTCACCGAGCTGGCCGCCGAGCGGATCGACCTGCCGATGACCATCGCGGGTGAGCAGCGGATGGCCGGTGGCGAGCCGATCCCTGTGGTGCAGCCGCACAAGCGCGAACACGTACTCGGGATGACCGGGCACGCCACCCACGACGACGCGCGGGCGGCGGTCAGGGCCGCCAAGGACGCCGCGCCCGGCTGGCGCGCACTGCCCTTCGAGGAGCGGGCCGCGATCTTCCTGCGCGCCGCCGAGCTGCTCTCCGGACCGTGGCGGGACACCCTGAACGCGGCCACCATGCTCGGCCAGTCGAAGACCGCCGTGCAGGCCGAGATCGACTCGGCCTGCGAGTTCATCGACTTCCTGCGGTTCAACGTGCACTTCGCCCGCAACCTGCTGGCCGAGCAGCCGATGTCGTCGCCCGGCGTGTGGAACCGGTTCGACCACCGGCCGCTGGAAGGCTTCGTCTACGCGGTCACCCCGTTCAACTTCACGGCCATCGCCGGCAACCTTCCCTCGGCGCCGGCGCTGCTCGGCAACACGGTGGTCTGGAAGCCCGGCCCGACCCAGCAGTTCGCCGCGCACTTCACCATGCGCCTGTTCGAGGCGGCCGGGCTGCCCCCCGGCGTGATCAACATGGTGACCGGTCGGGGCGAGGAGGTCTCCGACGTGGTGCTTGCCGATCCGGATCTGGCCGGCATCCACTTCACCGGGTCGACAAAGGTCTTCCAGCAGCTCTGGCGCACGGTCGGCGAGAACATCGCCAGCTACCGGGGCTACCCCCGGCTGGTCGGCGAGACCGGTGGCAAGGACTTCGTGGTCGCGCATTCCAGCGCCGACGTCGACGCGCTGCACACCGCGCTGATCCGGGGTGCCTTCGAATACCAGGGGCAGAAGTGCTCGGCGGCCTCCCGCGCGTACGTCCCGCGCTCGCTCTGGGAGGGTGGCCTGCGGGACCGGCTGGCCGCGACCGCCGACGGGCTGGCCTACGGCGACGTCACCGACTTCCGCAACTTCGGCGGCGCGGTCATCGACGACAAGGCGTACTCCCGGCACACCGCGGCACTGGAGCTGATCTCCTCGGACGACAGCTGCCGGATCATCGCCGGCGGCACCGCCGACGACTCGGTCGGCTGGTTCGTCCGACCGACGATCTTCGAGTGCGGCGACCCGGGGCACGAGACCTTCACCACCGAATACTTCGGTCCCATCCTCGGCGTGCACGTCTTCGACGATGCCCGCTTCGACGAGGTGGTCACGCAGGCCGAGGCGATCGCACCGTACGCCCTGACCGGGTCGATCTTCGCCACCGACCGCCGGGTGGTCGACGCGGTGGCCGAGAAGATGCGGTACGCGGCAGGCAACTTCTACATCAACGACAAGCCGACAGGTGCCGTGGTCGGGCAGCAGCCGTTCGGCGGTGCCCGGGCCAGCGGCACCAACGACAAGGCGGGCTCCTGGCACAACCTGGTCCGCTGGACGTCCCCCCGGACGATCAAGGAGACGTTCGTTCCGCCGACCGACCACACCTACCCCCACATGGGCTAAAAATGTAACGACCAGCCCCGACCCGACGCCATTCATGGTGTGACAGGAGGGGCCCTTGTCGACCCCGCGCCCGCAGAGCCGGGCCGGGGGCGGCCGGGGGTGACGCCTGTCGGGCCGGTGTGGGTGGACCGTCGCGCGCCGACAGTGCACATAGGAAACCCCAACGGGTGGCGAAAAGGGGAAATCCTGGACGCCGGCCCGGCAAAGTGGCAGCGTGAGGGGCATGGCGGAATCCGGAGTGAACCCCACGGCGGCGGCCCTGCTCGGGCTGCTCCATGAGGGTCCCATGACAGGTGGCCAGTTGATGGCCGCCGCCGAGCGCCGACTGGCGCCGTACTGGTCGATGACCCGAAGCCAGGTCTACCGGGAGTTGCCGGTACTGGCCGAGCGAGGTTTCGTCCGAATGGGTAAGCCCGGGCCGCGGATGAGTCAGCCGTACGCGATCACCGCAGCCGGAAAACGGACATTCTCCCGCTGGCTGGCCGAGGATCCGGGGCGGGACACCATCCGTAACCCGATCGCCCTGCGGATCGCCTTCGGGAACCTGCACTCCCCGAGTCAGCTGAAGAACCTCCAGGCCGCGGCCAACGAGTACCACACGGACGCGCTGGCCCGGGTCCGTGAGCAGGTCAAGAACGCCAAGAAGGACGGCGACACGTACGACGCGAGCGCACTGGAGTTCGCCGTGGCGTACCACCGCGCCGCCCTGTCCTGGCTCAAGAGCGCCGCCGCCGGCTGAGGCCGCCCGGCTCGCCTCCTCGTCCGAGCTGGGTTTGTTTGGCTCGGACTGCGGGGCTCGCAAGCTCACTCCTCGTCCGAGCAGTACCCTTGTCTGTCGTGACCGCTGCCGACTTCTCCGAACAGCTCAAGGACCTCGACGCCACCCTGCGCAACATCGAGGCGGTGCTCGACCTCGACCGTCTCCGCGAGGACAAGGCCCGCCTGGAGCAGGAGGCGTCCGCCCCGGACCTCTGGGACGACCAGGCCCGCGCCCAGCAGGTGACCTCGCAGCTGTCGTACGTCAACGGCGAGATCGACAAGCTCGGCAGCCTGCGGGCGCGGCTGGACGACGCGCACGTGCTGCTGGAACTGGCCGAGGCGGAGTCCGACTCGGGGGTGCTCAACGAGGTGGAGTCGGAGATCACCGGGCTGACCAAGGCGATCCAGGAGATGGAGGTCCGCACGCTCCTCTCCGGCGAGTACGACTCCCGGGAGGCGCTGGTGGCCATCCGGGCGGGCGCCGGGGGGGTGGACGCGGCCGACTTCGCCGAGATGCTGCTGCGGATGTACCTCCGCTGGGCCGAACGGCACGGCTACCCCACCGAGGTCTACGAGACCTCGTACGCCGAGGAGGCCGGCCTGAAGTCGGCCACCTTCACGGTCAAGGTCCCGTACGCGTACGGCACGCTGAGCGTGGAGTCCGGCACTCACCGGCTGGTGCGGATCAGCCCGTTCGACAACCAGGGGCGGCGGCAGACCAGCTTCGCCGGGGTCGAGGTGCTGCCGGTGGTCGAGCAGACCGACCACATCGACATCCCCGAGAACGAGATGCGGATCGACGTCTACCGCTCCTCGGGCCCGGGCGGGCAGAGCGTCAACACCACCGACTCGGCGGTACGGATCACCCACATTCCCACAGGCATCGTGGTGACCTGCCAGAACGAGAAGTCGCAGTTGCAGAACAAGGCCTCCGCGCTGCGGGTGCTCCAGGCCCGGCTGCTGGAGCGCAAGCGCCAGGAGGAACAGGCCAAGCTCCAGGGCCTCAAGACCGACGCCGCCGGCTCCTGGGGCGACCAGATGCGTTCGTACGTGCTGCACCCGTATCAGATGGTGAAGGATCTGCGGACCGAGCAGGAGACCGGCAACCCGAGTTCGGTCTTCGACGGTGAGCTGGATTCGTTCATCGAGGCGGGGATCCGCTGGCGCAAGCAGCAGCAACTGGCCGGCGACCGTGCGTGATCGATCGTGGGCGGAGCGCGCCGGCGATCTCTACCTGACGTGCTGATTTGATGACTCGACCCGCAACGGCGGGGCGTGGGACTTGGCACCGCAGTTACACGGCGTAGACTCACCACCCGTGATTCAGCTTGAGCAAGTGACGAAGACGTACCCGAAGGCGTCGCGGCCTTCGCTCGACAACGTGTCCGT
Source organism: Verrucosispora sp. CNZ293 (assembly GCF_002754655.1). Classification (NCBI taxonomy): domain Bacteria; kingdom Bacillati; phylum Actinomycetota; class Actinomycetes; order Micromonosporales; family Micromonosporaceae; genus Micromonospora; species Verrucosispora sp. CNZ293. The sequence continues at coordinate 3,782,666 of NZ_PEFR01000001.1, read as the reverse complement.
GTCGATCGACAAGGGCGAGTTCGTCTTCTTCATCGGCCCATCCGGCTCCGGCAAGTCCACGATCATCAAGATGCTGCTGCACGAGGTGACCCCCAACAAGGGCCGCGTCGTCGTCAACGGCAAGGACGTCACGTCGATGCGGTCCTGGAAGCGCCCGCACTTCCGTCGTTCGATCGGCTGTGTCTTCCAGGACTTCCGGCTGCTGCCCAACCGCACCGCGTACGAGAACGTGGCCTTCGCGCTGGAGGTGATCGGCAAGACCAAGGCGGTGGCCCGCCGGGTCGTGCCGGAGGTGCTGGAGCTGGTCGGCCTCGGCGGCAAGGAGCACCGCTACCCGCACGAGCTCTCCGGTGGTGAGCAGCAGCGTGTGGCGGTGGCCCGGGCGTTCGTGAACCGGCCGCTGATCCTGCTGGCGGACGAGCCGACCGGAAACCTGGACCCGGACACCTCGATCGAGATCATGCGCCTGCTGGACCGGATCAACCGCACCGGCACCACCGTCGTGATGGTCACGCACGACTCCAACATCGTGAACCAGATGCGCCGTCGGGTCATCGAGATCGAGAGCGGCCGCATCGTTCGCGACCAGGCCCGCGGCGTCTACGGGTGACGGCACCTACCCCCACCGCACCCCGATCTGACGACGAACACCTCACGCCGGAGAGCCGGAGGAAATCCCGATGCGGATGAAATACGTCATGTCCGAGGTACTGGTCGGACTGTGGCGCAACGTGACCATGACCGTCGCGATGATCATCACGATGGCGGTCTCGCTGACCATGCTCGGTGCCAGCGGCCTGATCTACACCAAGGTCGCGGACATGAAGCAGCTGTACTTCGAGAACATCCAGGTCTCGATCTTCCTCGAAGCCGACGTGACGGACGAGGAGCGCAGCGCGATCGCTGCCCAGCTGGAGTCCGACCCGCTCGTCTCCCAGGCCACGTACGTCAACAAGGACGAGGCCTTCCAGCGCTTCCAGGAGATGTTCCGGGACTCGCCGGACCTGCTCAGCGCGGTCAAGGCGGACCAGCTTCCGGAGTCGTACCGGGTCAACCTGGTCAACCCGGAGGAGTACAAGACCATCTCCGACCAGTACACGGCGGTCGAGGGCGTCGACCAGGTGGTCGACCAGAGTCAGGTGCTCGACAAGATCTTCAACCTCTTCACCGCCGGGCAGAACATCGCCCTGGTCGCCGCGATCGCGATGGCCGTCGCCGCGCTGCTGCTCGTCGCCAACACCATCCAGGTGGCCGCGTACAGCAAGCGCCGGGAGGTCGCGGTCATGAAGCTGGTCGGCGCGTCCAACTGGTTCATCCAGGCACCGTTCGTGCTGGAGGCGGTGGTCGCCGGTCTGATCGGCTCGATCCTGGGCCTCGGCGCGCTGGCCGCGCTCAAGGTGTTCCTCTTCGACGGTGCGCTCAGCGCCCTGCAAGGGCTCTTCGCGCCGGTGAGTTGGGGCGAGGTGTTCCTGACCTTCCCGGTGATGGCCGGGGTCGGCGGTCTGATCAGCGCGGTCACCGCCTGGGTCACGCTCCGCTTCTACCTGCGGGTCTAGTTCGCTGACCAAGGGCCCTTCCGCGCTGGAATAAACGGCGCGGAAGGGCCCTTGTCGTTCGGGTAGCATGATCTCCGCTCTGCGGCCGGCCAGGTCGGCCACGGACGGCAACGAAAGGAGGTGGCGCGGCGATGCCACGGGAGAAGGGGCGCAAGGTCGTCGCCTCCAACAAGAAGGCGCGTCACGACTACGCCATCCTCGACACGTACGAGGCGGGCATGGCACTCACCGGCACCGAGGTGAAGTCGCTGCGGGCCGGACGAGCCTCACTTGTCGACGCGTTCGCCCAGGAACGGGACGGCGAGCTGTACCTGCACAGCATGCACATCCCCGAGTACGTGCAGGGCACCTGGACCAACCATGAGCCCCGGCGCACCCGGAAGCTGCTGCTCAAGCGGCTGGAGATCGACCGTTTGATCGGCAAGCTCCGGGAGAGCGGGCTGACCCTGGTGCCGCTCCAGGTCTACTTCTCCGACGGCTGGGCCAAGGTGGAGATCGGCCTGGCCAAGGGCAAGAAGGCGTACGACAAGCGCCAGGACCTCGCCAAGCGGGACGCCGACCGGGAGATCCAACGGGCGGTGGGCCGGCGTGGCAAGGGGATGAACGACTGATTTGTCCGGATTCTCTCGCTCTGGCGCGTCGGCGTGGGCTCGGGATGAATCCGGTTGCGGCAGGCGTTAGGCTTGTCGAAGCCGCCGGAACCCGGCGGCCTGTCGAGGGGGTGACTGGTTTCGACTTCGTACGTTGCGGCAGGGGAAGCGAGCCGAGGAAGCCGACGTCGTCTCGAGAATCGTTCGTCGGAAACCAATAAGCGCCAAGAACAATCGCGCTGACTTCGCTCTCGCCGCCTGAGGCGAGTAGCAAGTCTGTCGGCCTGGGAGCGCCTTCGACCCAGATAGCCGGCATCAGCTAGAAGGCTGGCCAATCGGACCCGGTCGCGGGGTCCGTGCGGCGAGATCAATCAGCGACTGGGCCCGTCACACCGACTCGCTCGCGTGATCGGAGGGGCCGAGTAGAGGCACAGCGAGCTGCGCTCGGAGAAGCCCTGACAAGGCGGCGAAGGACCCGGGTTCGATTCCCGGCACCTCCACCACCTGACTGCGCGCCCCGGTCATTCGACCGGGGCGCGCAGACGTCTCTCCAGCCCGGAACCGGCCGGCGTGCCGCGCCGTCAGACAGGTATGCGCCGCACCCTCGCCCTTGTGGGCCTGCCACTGCTGATGATGGCCATCGGTTGCGCCCCGGCGGGCAGCGAACCGACAGGTCCGAGCATCCCGACCGACCGGCACGAGGCGTTCGAGCAGCGGGCCACGGCGGTCGCGCAGGCGTGGCGTCCGGGTGCGGCGTGGACCACCGGCTACGTGCCGCTCCAGGAGCCCACAGCGCTCCTCGGCGACCCCGCGTTCACCGAGGAGACCAAGCTCGCCTTCCACGCCGGTTGGTACCGGGAGCAGGTGCCGATCCCACCCGGGCGGCCGGACGACGGCACGGTCCGCTTCCCCGACGGGGAACTCCGCGTACCACTGATCACCGCTGCTGAGGCGTACCGGCAGATCGACAAGGGTGACCCGCCCCCCTGTCCCGGGCGACCGAAGGACCCGGGCACGCCGCCACCGGCCAACCCGCCGGACGGGCCGGACGCTCCGGTGAGCAGCGAGCCGCAGGCCGCCTGCATCCCGCTCACCGTCACCAACGTCGAACTGGGCTCCGCGCCGGTGCGCACCACCCGGGGCGAGGCGCAGGTACCGGCATGGCTGTTCACCGTCGAAGAGATCAACGCCGTGGTGGCCCGGGTCGCTGTCGCACCCGACGCCGTCGATGCCCTGCCCGGACCGGTCGCGCCGGCCACGCCCGCCCCACAGGGGTTGGTCAGCGCGCAGGACATCGAATTCGTCGACGGTACGACGCTCAACTTCCGGCTCGGCGTCGGCAGTTGCGACACCGGGATCACTCCGCTGGTGCAGGAGCATGACCATCTGGTCGTGGTCGGTGGCACCGTGGTGCGGTCCACCGGCGTCTGCGACGACATGCTCAAGCTGGAGCCGGTGGCCGTGACGCTGCGGGCGCCCTTGGGATCCCGTCCGGTCCTGGACGTGGTCAGCGCGGCGCCGCTGCGCTTCGCCGCGAGCTGACCGGACACGACCGCTCAGAGGATCGGCGGCACGTCGGTGCGGATCGGTACCGGAAGCACCGTCGGCCCGTCGGTCCGGAGCGCCGTGGCCAGCGCCTCGCCGAGCTGATCGGCGGTGTCGACAACTGCGGTGGCGCAGCCGTAGCCCCTGGCGATCGCCGCGACATCGATGCCGGGCAGGTCCAGGCCGGGTACCCCCGGGGTCTGCTTGAGTTCGGCGAACGCCTTGAGGATCGCGTACTGCTTGTTGACCGGAACGACGACGACGAGCGGCAGCCGCAACTGGGCGGCGGTCCAGAGCGCCTGGACCGAGTAGTGGAACGAGCCGTCGCCGATCACCGCGACCACCGGCCGGTGGCGGCCGGTGTCGCGCTGCGCCAGCGCGATGCCGACGGCCGCCGGCAGGCCGTAGCCGAGACCCCCGCTGGCCATCGTGAAGTACGACCCGGGGGTGTCGAACCGCAACCGGCGACGCAGCGCCGACAGGTTGGACGGGGACTCCTGCACCAGGACGCCGTCCTCGGGCCAGTGCCGGGCCAGCGCGGCGAAGAGCGCGTCGGCGCTGAGGGGGACCGAATCCTCCACCGGCGACGGTGCGGGCCGGGCGGCAGGTGGCGGCCGGTCCGCCGGTGGCATCAGGTCGGTCAGCGCGGCGAGGGTGAGCCCGGCGTCGCCGAGGAGGCTGTCACCGACAGGCGCCCGGGCCGCCTCCTCCGGATCGTCGGTGACGTGCAACAGCCGGGCACCGTCCGGCAACGTCTCGCCGGGCACGTGCGGGTAGTACCGGAACACCGGGGCACCGACCACCAGCACGATGTCGTGTCCCCGGAGTTGCTCGGCCAGCGGGCCGATCGCGAAGGGCAGCACGCCCCGGAAGTACGGGTGATTCTCGGGGAAGGCGGTCCGTTCGGGTGCGGGGGCGGACCAGACCGGGGCGACCAGCCGCTCGGCCAGGGCGACCCCGGCCGCCCACCCGTCGGCCCGGTCCACGGCGGCACCGAACACCAGCGCCGGCGACCGGCTCGTCGCCAGTGCCGCGGCGAACTGACGCAGCCGCTCCGGATCGGGAGCGAACCGGGTGGCCACCGTACGGACCTGTGGCGGCGGGTCGGCGGGCTGCGCCCAGTCGTCGAGCGGCAGGGAGAGGAAGACCGGGCCGGTCGGCGGTTGGACCGCTGTGGCGTACGCCCGCATGAGCGCCGCCGGGACGTCCTGGGCCCGGACCGGCTCGTGGGCCCACTTGACGTACGGCTGGGGCAGTTCGGTGGGATGGCGGGCGGTGAGCCGGGGTTCGAGCAGCAGCATCTCCCGGGTCTGCTGGCCGGCGGTGACGATCAGCGGGGTCCGGTTGTGCCAGGCGGTGACGATGGTGCCCATGGCGTTTCCGGTGCCCGGGGCGGTGTGCAGGTTGACGTGCGCCGGAGCCCCGGTGACCTGAGCGTAACCATCTGCCATGCCCACCGCGGACGCCTCGTGCAACGCGAGCACGTACTGGAAGTCGTCGGGGAAGGCATGCAGGAACGGCTCCTCGGTGGAGCCGGGGTTACCGAAGACTGTGGTCATGCCCAGGGCCCGGAGCAGGTCGTAGGTGGTGTCGCGGACCGTTGCCATCGCTACTGAATGTATCGGGGCCACTCGGGTGTACAGGGCATTTCGCCACTGCTCCGGCGCTGGCTTCCCCCGTCGCCTGGTGCGGTGCCATCACCCGGATGGTGAGTCGGCCACCGGGGCCGCCAGCCCCGTCTGTTCCGTCTGTCGATCACCCGACGCTCAGATCTTCGCCTGGGTCGGGGACGCAAGCTATGGTGCCAGGCATGGCGATGACAGTGCGGATGTCACCGGTTGGGCCGACCGTCGACGAGTGTGACCGGTTCCGCCTCGCTGTGCACGACTGACGGGTGCGCGTGATGCAGGGAGAGGGGCAGGCGATCGGCGGGCGGGCGACGGAGTCGATGACCGGGAAACTGCTGGTCGCGACACCGGCGCTGAAGGACCCGAACTTCGACCGTACGGTCGTGCTCCTGGTCGCGCACGAGCCCGGCGGCGCGCTCGGTGTGGTGCTCAACCGGGCCACCGAGGTGCCGGTCGCGGACGTGCTGCGCGACTGGGGCGACCTGGCCCGCCACCCGGCGGTGCTGTTCGAGGGCGGCCCCGTGCAGCCGGACTCCGCGATCTGCCTGGCCCGGATGCGTCCGCCGGTGCGCCGCCTCAAGGGCTTCCACCAGGTCTCCGGTGCGGTGGGCACGCTCGACCTGTCGGTCGACCCGCAGCGGCTGCGGGAGAACGTGCAGAGCATCCGGGTCTTCGCCGGTTACGCGGGCTGGGGCACCGGGCAACTGGAGCAGGAAATCGGGGACGGCTCCTGGTTCGTGCTCGACGCGCTGCCCGGTGACGCGTTCGTCGACCGCCCCGACGACCTGTGGCCGATGGTGCTGCGCCGACAGGGCGGCATGATGGCCGCGGTCGCGCACTTCCCACCGGACGTGGCGCTGAACTGACAGGCGGCGGCGGGCACCCCCGCGAGATGACCATGCCCACGGGCGTGTGTATAGTTCTTCCAGTGCCCGGGCAACCGGGTCGACAGCAAGGGGCCGTGGCGCAGCTGGTAGCGCACCACACTGGCAGTGTGGGGGTCAGGGGTTCGAGTCCCCTCGGCTCCACCCTTGTTTACGCAGTTCAATCGGCATCAGTCATCGACTGGTGCCGATTTTCTGTGATCTCATGATCATAGCCGTGGTCACCCAGCGCCCCACACTGCACCTCGACGATCGGTGTTGAGACTTCGCCAGAAACCGCCTCTGAGCAGGGATCTCTCTACTGCTCTGACTGCCCGGGTGTCGTTGGGGCGAAATGGCCGATGTGCTGGCTGGGTGCCCGGCGAGGCGGTTGTCGAGCTTCTCCTCGGCTGAGCGACTGGTCCGCGGCCACCACCCGCCGTCCAGAACCGCCCGGGTCGGGGGAGTGCGAGGACGACCCGGGGTGCGGAGGGCACCGGTGTGGGGATCGTGGTGATGGACAGGACTCATTCGTCCCGATTCTCGGGGCGGGGCGACAGCGGGACGGTGGCGATGCCGGTTGTCGGTGGGGGAGTCGGGTCGGGCCCGGGCCGGCCGTCCGGCTGCGTGGCGGGACGGCGGTCGAGCATCCTGAGCTGCACGATCCGGGCGGTGCCGGGCAGGGCGACGAGCAGGACCCCGAAGACGGCGGCCAGCAGCAGCGCCACCCCCATCGGCAGGGTGCCGTGTGCGCCGAGGAAGGACACCTCGGCACGTTGTCCGTTCTGCAGTACGAAGATCAGGAGCAGCAGGAGCACGAACGCGAACACCACGGCGGCGACCCAAACGCCGCCGATCCGTGAGCGCTTCACCGCCGGCCGCCTGCGCATCGCACGAGGAGCATCGGTGCCGCTGCGGCCGTTTGTCGGGAAGAATCGAACATGACTGTTCCGGGGTGCGGTCATCACGAACCGCCGCCTTTCGATGAAGGTCTGGCATGCCTGGAAAGCCGTCTTGCACTGACGTGCCTGGATGATGGTGGGCCTGCGACGAGCTGTCGCGGTCCAGGGTGCCGGTGCTACGTGGATGCCTGGCCAGGAATGCGACGGAGATCCGGCGACCTGACCGGCGGATGTGGTGTGGCGGGTGGCCAACACGGTGACCTCGATCGGTGGGGTGCGTCCGCCAGCGGCGAACTGTCAGCCACCGGGGTCCCGAGCGACACTGCGAGCGTACGCCTCCGCGACCGGATCGGCAGCCGCTGGCACCGGCGCGGTCCGGTGGGCCGCCGGTCGTGCGGTGGCGTCACGCGGGAGTACGGTGTGACCGTCGCCCGAGACTTCGGCGCCGTACGGCAGCGCGTCCGTTCGACTGATCCGGGTCGGAGTCAGCAGTGGACAGGAACAACCTTCCGATGACCGCCGATCGCTGGCGGCGGCTGTGGGCCGGTGTCGTCGATGCCGCCCGGGGTGGTGCCGTCACGGTCGATCATGTCTGCGCGGCGGCGGTATCGGTCGCCGGTGTCGATTCGGGGGCTGTCGCGGTGATCCTCGACGCCACGCCGCGCGAACTGGTGTGTGCCACGGACCGGACGGCCTTGGAGCTGGAAGACCTGACCCTGACGCTCGGTGAGGGGCCGTGCGTGGACGCGACCACCGGTGGACCTGTCCTGGTCGGCGATCTGACCGTGCCGGAGTGCCGGAACCGCTGGCCGGTGTTCGCGCCAGCCGCGGTGCTCGCCGGGACCGGCGCGGTGTTCGCGTTGCCGTTACGGGTGGGCAGGATCCGCCTCGGTGTCCTGGACCTCTACCGGGCCTGCGCCGGTGGCCTAGGGGCGGAGCAACTGGCCGACGCGCTGGTCCTGGCGGACACGGCATGCGCGGTGCTGCTGGGCGACGCGACGCGCCTCGGGGTGGACCGGGACGATCAGTGGCCCGAGCGGACCGGCCTGCACCACCCTGAGGTGCACCAGGCAACCGGAGTGATCACGGTCCAGTTGGGAGTTTCCGCGGCGGTGGCGCTCATCCGGTTGCGCGCCTACGCGTACTCCCAGGACCGGCGCCTGCGGGATGTGGCGGCTGACGTCGTCGCCCGGCGCCTGCATCTCGGACCGGCCGGGGCACCTGGTGACCGACTTCGGTGAACTAGCGGTCGGCGCCAGGCCGGCGCGTTACGGACCATCCCGTCGGGCGACCGGTGGGACGACTGATTGACGAGGTGACTGAGATGGCCGAGACCCCGCTGGTCGATGTTTTCGTGGAGTTGGCCGACACTCTCGTTGACGACTTCGACGTGATTGAGTTCCTGCACGTGCTGTCTGAGAGATGTGTCGAGGTGCTGGGTGTGTCGGCGGCCGGGCTGCTCCTGACCGGGCAGCGGGACAGGCTGCAGGTGGTCGCCGCCTCCTCCGAACGCACCCGGCTGCTGGAGCTGTTCCAGCTTCAGACCGATGAGGGGCCTTGTCTCGACTGCTTCCGGACGGGGCAACCGGTGTCGGTCGCTGATCTGACCCGGGCCACTGCCCGTTGGCCGAGGTTCACCGCGGCTGCGGCGGAGGTCGGTTTCGCCGCGGTGCACGCCCTGCCCATGCGCCTGCGCTCCGAGGTGATCGGTGCGCTGAGCCTCTTCGACGTCCGGCCGGGGGACCTCGACGAGGACAGGCTCCGCATCGGTCAGGCGCTCGCCGACGTGGCCACCATCGGACTGCTGCAACACCGCGCCATCCACCGGCGCGACATGCTCACCGAACAGCTGCAAACCGCCCTGAACAGCCGGATCCTGATCGAACAGGCCAAGGGGATCCTCGCCGAACGCCTCCAGGTGGACGTGGGTCAGGCCTTCGCGATACTGCGTGACGGCGCCCGCAGCCGCAACCGGCGACTGTCCGAACTGTCCCAGGCGATCGTCGACGGCTCCGAGCAGCTCGCGCCCGGACCGGTCGCCCACCGGCCCGGCTGACGAGCGGCTTCACCGCCGAGTCGGCTGCAGAGAGCGGCGGCTTCCAGGGGTGTCGGTCGGCAAGGTGAAGGCGTACGGTTGCAGTGTCGCCCGGGTCCCCGGTGGCCGCCAGTCTCGCCGCCACCAGCCCGTTAGGGGCGTTGAACCAATGGTCACCCCCATCGTGACACCCACGGCCGTTTCCTCCCCTCCGACGCTGAACCTGGCTACGGGAGACAGCGAACAACTGTTGCGTCGGCGCGCAGCCCTGAACGTCGACGATCCCGACCGGGCACGACTGCGAGCCCGGATCATCGAGGCGAACCTGCCGATCGCCAGTCGGTTGGCCCGCCGCTACACCGGCCGCGGGGAGCCCTACGAGGACCTGGCTCAGGTTGGTGCGCTCGGCCTGATCAGGGCCGTCGACGGATACGACACCAACCGGGGCGTGCCGTTCGCCAGCTACGCCATTCCGACAATCCTCGGCAGCATCCGACGGCACTTCCGCGATTCAGCCTGGGCGATCCGGGTGCCGCGAGCGGCGCAGGAACTGGCCGCCCGAGTGCCCGAGGCCCGGGGCAAGCTCGGGCAGCAGCACCGTCGCGAACCGACTGACGGAGAACTCGCCGACCACCTGGAGGTGACCGTCGCCCAGCTCATGGCCGCCGTCGCCGCCTCCGATGTCTACCGGCCGCAGTCGTTGAACGAGCCACGGCCCGGGGGCAACGGCATCGAGCGGCACGCGTACATCGGCACCGCCGATCCGGGATACGCGTCGGTGGACGACCACCTCACCCTCCGACTGCTCCTCGCGGCGCTTCCGCCGCGTGAACGTCGAATCCTGACCATGCGGTTCTACGGCGACCTGACCCAGGCGCAGATCGCCACCCGGGTCGGCCTGTCCCAGATGTACGTCTCCCGGCTGCTGAAGCGCTCTCTGGCTCAGATGAGGGCCGGGATGCTTCAGTAGCGCGAGCTTCCGGACGGCCTCACAAGGAGCATCCGATGAACATCGACAGGCAGAAGATCGTCAGCATTCTTCGCCAACGCGGCCAGCAGGTCAGGGCCGACTGGGTCGAGCGCGAGCTACCGGAGCGGGTGGATCCCGAAGAGCACGCTGGGCTGTTTGCCATCCTGCATCTGGATCTGGCCGATCTCGTTGACGCGCCGTCCCCGTGAGGCGCGGCTGCCTCATCCGATGCCGGGCCATCGGCATGTTCCGCATGCGGGACGAGAAGGGGCCCGACCCGAAGGTGCTGTGCGTGCCCACGGTGACCCCCGGCAAGAGCGTCGACACCGAACGCGGGATCTGGGCCGGCCGGATGTGACCCTGTTCGCGACGCTGGATTCCGTCACCTCCGCCGCCCTTGACGGTGTGTTCCCCCGGGGGTAGGCCGACGACGCGGCCATGGACGGCCGGGTGTGGGAGGCGATGCACGTCTCCCACGCGATGGCCAGGGCGCCGAATCCACCCTCACCCGGATCTCCACCCGGCAGCACGCCTGGCGCTGGTCGTGACCGGCACCACGATCCGCCAGCCGATCACCCGTTCCAGGAGTACATCTCGCGATACCGGCACGTCCCGATTAGCGCCTTTTCAGACTATTTGCCGTTTTGAAGCTATTTTGCGTGGATACACTCCGACCGACGCTTTGGGGGCGCTCGTCGCAAGCGTCAGTACAACTTTCGCATTCTGGAATCTGCCCGCTGGCGGGCTCTTGGTTGGTGGGGGCATCCCGTGTCGAGATCTGCTTGGCTCGCGTATCGCGTGCGCCGTCGTTCTGCTGCAATGTTGATGGCGGGGGCTGTCGCCGCTACGACGATCCTTGTCGGTGTCGTGGGGACACCGGCCTGGGCCCAGTCCCCGGTGCCGTTGGGGGTTGCCGAGACCTACGGGGTGTTGGCCGGTCAGGAGGTCACCGACGTTCCGCCCCCCGTCGGTCCTTCGGTCATCAACGGGGACCTGGGTGTTTGGCCGGGTACGTCGGTCACCGGGGCTCCCGTGGTAAACGGCGAAACGCACGTCGGTGACACAGAGGCGATGCAGGCCCAGTCCGATCTGACCACTGCGTACAACTTCGCCGCGGCTGAGCCCACGACCAGTACGGTCGGCGAACTCGGCGGCCAAACCCTGGTCGCTGGGGTGTACACGTCGCCTGCCACCATGTCTCTGACCGGCACCGTGACGCTGGACGGGCAGAACGATCCCAACTCGGTGTTCATCTTTCAGGCAGGATCCGATCTGATCACCGCGGTCGACAGCCGGGTCAGCCTGGTCAACGGCGCTCAGGCGTGCAATGTTTTCTGGCAGGTCAGCAGTTCGGCGACCCTGAACACCCGGTCCGTCTTCGTTGGAAGCATCTTGGCGCTGCAGTCGGCGACCCTGGGTGAGGGAGCAACCGTCGCTGGGCGGGTGTTGGCCCGCAACGGTGCCGTCACGTTGATTAGCAATACGATCACGCGACCGTTCTGCGCCGCGTCCATCGCGCCACCGACCATCTCGAAGGCTTTCGGGGATGCGACGATCCCGTTGGACGGGACGACGTCGCTGAGTTTCACTCTCAGCAACCCCAACGTGGGTACGGCGTTGACCGGTGTCACCTTCAGCGATGCGCTACCCGCCGGGCTGGTGGTGGCCACGCCGAATGGTCTGACTGGTTCGTGCGGTGGTGGCACGATCGCTGCGACGGCCGGTGGTGGCAGCATCAGCTTGACTGGTGCGACGTTGCCGGCTGGTGGGAGTTGCACGTTCTCGGTGGATGTCACCGGCACGACCAGTGGCACGAAGGTCAACACGAGCAGTCCGGTGGACTCGAACGAGAGCGGCCCGGGTGCCGTCGCGTCGGCGAGCGTCACGGTCGGCGCGGAGGTCGTCGCGCCACCGACGATCGCCAAGGCTTTCGATGACGCGACCATTCCGGTTGGCGGGACGACCTCGCTGGGTTTCACTCTCACCAACCCGAACGTGGACACGCCGCTGACCGGGGTCGGTTTTTCTGACGCGCTACCCGCCGGGCTGGTGGTGGCCACGCCGAATGGTCTGACTGGTTCGTGCGGTGGTGGCACGATCGCTGCGACGGCCGGTGGTGGCAGCATCAGCTTGACTGGTGCGACGTTGCCGGCTGGTGGGAGTTGCACGTTCTCGGTGGATGTCACCGGCACGACCAGTGGCACGAAGGTCAACACGAGCAGTCCGGTGGACTCGAACGAGAGCGGCCCGGGTGCCGTCGCGTCGGCGAGCGTCACGGTTGCCGTCGCCACACCACCGACGATCTCCAAAGCCTTCGGGGCCACGACCATCGCCGCCGACGAGACGACATCGCTGAGCTTCACCCTCAGCAACCCCAACCCGAGCACCTCGCTGACCGGTGTCACCTTCAGCGATGCGCTACCCGCCGGGCTGGTGGTGGCCACGCCGAATGGTCTGACTGGTTCGTGCGGTGGTGGCACGATCGCTGCGACGGCCGGTGGTGGCAGCATCAGCTTGACTGGTGCGACGTTGCCGGCTGGTGGGAGTTGCACGTTCTCGGTGGATGTCACCGGCACGACCAGTGGCACGAAGGTCAACACGAGCAGTCCGGCGGACTCGAACGAGAGCGGCCCGGGTACGCCCGCCGCGGCGAGCATCACCGTCAGGGTTGCGGAGGCACCGACGATCGCCAAGGCATTCGGTGCCACGACCATTCCGCTCAACGGAACGACGGCGCTGGAGTTCACCCTTACCAACCCCAACGCGAACACGACGCTGACCGGTGTCAGTTTTGTCGACAACCTTCCTGCGGGGTTGGTGGTCGCTACTCCCAACGGCGCGCAAACCGACTGCGCCTCCGGCACGATCGCCGCGACTGCCGGGGGCAGCAGCATCAGCCTCTTCGGCGCTAGCCTGCCGGCCAACGCAAGCTGCACCGTCTCAGTCGATGTCACCGGCACAACCACCGGAACGAAGGTCAACACCACCGCTGCCGTCACCTCGGTCCAGAGCGGTCCGGGCGTGCCCGCCTCGGCGAGTGTCACGGTCGTCGCGGAGGTCGTCGCGGCGCCGACGATCTCGAAGGCTTTCGACGATTCCACCATCCCGGTTGGCGGGACAACCTCATTGGTTTTCACCGTCAGCAACCCCAACGCGAGTACGTCGTTGACGGGGATCAGCTTCGTCGACAACCTTCCTGCGGGGCTGGTGGTAGCCACTCCCAACGGTTTGAGTGGCTCGTGCGGTGGTGGCACGATCACCGCGACCGCCGGTAGCAGCAGTATCCGGCTGGCCGATGCGACATTGCCGGCTGGCGAGAGCTGCACGTTCTCGGTGAACGTCACCGGCACGACCAGCGGAACGAAGTCAAATACGAGCGGTCCGGTGGACTCGAACGAGAGCGGCCCAGGTGCTACCGCCTCGGCAAGCATCACAGTCGGCGCTGTCGCGGCACCGACGATCGTCAAGGCCTTCCGGGATGACATCATCCCCCTCAACGGGACGACGTCAGTGCGCTTCACCCTCCGCAACCCCAACCCGGCTATGTCGCTGACCGGAGTCAGTTTCGTCGACAACCTTCCTTCGGGGCTGGTGGTCGCCACTCCCAACGCCGCGCAGACCAACTGCGCCTCCGCAACGATTGCCGCGACTTCCGGCGGCAGCAGCATCAGCCTGGCCGGAGCGACCCTGCCGGCCAACGGGAGTTGCACGGTGTCGGTGAACGTCACCGGCAAGACTGCGGGGAAGAAGGTCAATACGACGGCCGCCACCTCGATCGAAAGCGGTGCAGGCTCTCCTGCCTCGGCAAGCATTACGGTCCGTAAGAGCATCTTGCCCGTTACCGGTAGCCGGATCTCCATCTACGCCGCGATCGCACTGACCACGCTCGGCCTGGGTGGAGTGCTCATCGTGATGAGTCACCGGCTGGCCCGGCGTAGGCGCCAAACCGCCTAGGCAGTGTCTCGAAGTCGGGTGCGGCGTGTCGGTGATCGATAGATAGCGAGGTCTCCGGTAGAGGGTTCACCAAGAAGAACCTGAATACCGGAGACCTCGCGGCCGCCATAGCGGTGACGAGGCGGCACGACCTGACTGGCGCCCAGTGGAGGGTGCCGGCGTCGCTGCTGCGCGGACGCGGCCGGGTTGATCACCTGGGATGTGACGTCAGGGCATGGACCGGCGGGGTGCCACCTACCTGCCACGGACGACAGAGGTCGTCGCGGCGTATCTCGTGGTCACATCGATGGTCACAGCTCAAGATCAAATAGTCGCCGTGTGCCTCAGGGGCCGGACCTGCCGTGGCCGGCACGGGTTGCCCGTGCCGGCCACGTCGGTGGTGGTTCGGCTCAGCTGGCGTACGCCTCCAGCTCCCAGAGCGAGTGACCCCAGGCGCTACCCCGGGCGGTGCCGTAGATCCGTAGGTAGCGGCCATTGGCACCGAGCGCGGTGTGCTCGTCCACCCCGCCGTCGGCCCCGGTCACCGTCTTCACGTCGGTCCAGGTGGTGCCGTCGTTCGAGGTCTGGATGCGGTACGCACTGCTGTACGCCGCTTCCCAGCTCAGTTTGACCCGGCCGATCGCGGTCGGGCTGCCGAGGTCGACCCGGATCCACTGCGGGTCGGAGAACGTCGACGACCAGCGGGTGGTGAGGCTGCCGTCCACCGCCTGGGCGCCGGACATGCCGGCTCCCTCGTTGCTTGACGTCAACGTCGGCTTGTTCAGCAGCAGGTTGGTGCCCGGCTGGGGCCCGCTGGTGCCGCCGTACACCTCGAACTCGAAAAGCGAGTAGCCCCAGCCGGTGCCCCGGGTGGTGCCGGTGAGCCGGACGTACCGGCCGGAGCCGGTCAGTCCGGTGAGGTCGTCCACGCCACCGTCGCCGCCGGTCACGGTGCGGATGGTGGTGAAGTTGACCCCGTCCGGCGAGGTCTGGATCTGGTACCCGCTGCCGTACGCCGCCTCCCAGGTCAGCTTGACCCGGTTGATGTCGTAGCTGGCACCGAGGTCCACGTCGATCCACTGCGGGTCGCTGAACGCGCTGGACCACCGCGTGCCGGGCAGGCCGTCGAACGCGTTTCCGGCGACGAAGGCGTCCTGCACGCTGGAGGCGCGGGCCGGCTTGCCCTGAGCCAGGTTGGCGCCCGGTTCCGGGCCGGGTCCGGGGCCGCCGCCCGGGCCGGTCGAGAGGGTGAACTCGTCGATGTCGAAGTACGGTCCGGTGCCCTTGAAGACCAGGTACAGGGTTCGGGTACCGGTCGGGGCGGTGATCCCGCCGGTGACCGTGGCGAACGTGGCGTACCCGCCGGTCGGCACCACAGTCGCCTGACCGACGAGCGGTCCGGTGGGCGAGTCGACCCGTAGTTCGAGGGTGCCGCCGCCGTCCGCCGGGGCACCGACCCGGGCGCTGAACGACTGGATACCCGTCAGGTTGTACGGGTGGAACGAGATCCAGTCGTTGTTGTCGATGTATCCGATCGCCGCGCCGCCGTGCGCGCTGCCCGGGGTGACGACCTGGATGCCTGACGAGTCGCCGAAGTGCTCGGCCTGGCGTACCCGTGGCTGGAGGACGGCCTGGGTGTGCGTGGTGAGCGGTGGCTGACCGGCGCCGCCGAGGTCGGTGTACTCGGCGTCGATGATGCCGAAGATGTTCGCCGCGGTGTCGTGCTCGCCGTCGACCGAGGTCTGGATGACCCCGGAGCAGCCCTGCACGCTGCTGAGCTGGTGGCCGTGGGAATCGTGGCCGAGAACGTAGTTGACTTTCACCCGGGCACAGTTGATCGGGCCGTCCTGCGCGTCGGTGACCGTGACAGAGAACGGTATGGCGTCCCCGAAGGAGAACGTGGACCCGTTCAACGGCGTGTTCACGGTGACCACCGGGGCGCTGTTCCCGACTGTGATGACGGTGCTCGCCGTACCGACCTTGCCGGTGGTGTCCCGGACGGTGAGGGTCGGGCTGAACGTGCCGTTCGCCGTGTAGGTGAACGTCGGGTTCGCCGCCGTCGAGTCGGTGGTGCCGTTGTTGTCGAAGTCCCAGGCATAGGTGAACGGGTCGCCGTCCGGGTCGAGCGTGCCGGCCGACGAGAACCGTACGGTCAGCGGCGCGACGCCGCTGGTCGGGGTGGCCGAGACGACCGCCCGTGGGGCTCTGCCCTCGCGGGCGTACTCGATCCGGTAGAGGGCCGAGTTGGCGTCGCCGTTGAACCAGCCGGTGCCGTAGTCGAGCACGTAGAGCGCGCCGTCCGGGCCGAACTCCATGTCCATGACCTGGGTGCCGGTCCACGGAAACGGGTTGATCTTCAACGGCTGGCCGGACGAGTCGAGCTTGATGTTCTTGATCCAGCGGCGGCCGAACTCACCGGCGAAGTACGTCCCGTCGTAGTACTCGGGGAACGCCACGGCTGAGGTGTTGTTCGGGTCGAACCGGTACACCGGGCCGCCCATCGGGGACAGGCCGCCACCGGTGAACTCCGGCGGGGAGCCGGAACCGCCGTACGGCAGCCAGGCCGGGACGGCCGGCGGCAGCTGGGTGAGACCTGTGTTGTTGGGCGAGTTGTTCACCGGGCCGTTGGCGCAGTCGAACTTCGGGCCGGACGGGCCGGACGGGAAGGTGTAGTCGTTGTACGCGTCGTTGCGGGCGGTGCAGTACGGCCAGCCGTAGAAGCCGGGCTTGTCGATCCGGGCGAACTCCACGTTGCCCGCCGGACCCCGGTTCGGGTCGGCGGTGCCCGCGTCCGGACCGTAGTCACCCAGGTAGACGATGCCGGTCTCCTTGTCCACGCTCATCCGGAACGGGTTCCGGAAGCCCATCGCGTAGATCTCCGGGCGGGTCCGCGCGGTGCCCGGCGCGAACATGTTCCCGGCCGGGATGGTGTACCCGCCGGCCGCGCTCGGCCTGATCCGCAGCACCTTGCCGCGCAGGTCGTTCGTGTTGCCCGAGGTGCGCTGGGCGTCGAAGGCGGGGTTGCGGCCGCTCCGCTCGTCGATCGGGGTGAACCCGCTCGACTCGAACGGGTTGGTGTCGTCGCCTGTGGACAGGTACAGGTTGCCGACCGCGTCGAAGTCCATGTCACCGCCGACATGGCAGCACATGCCCCGGCTGGTCGGCACGTCCAGGATCAGCGTCTCGCTGGCCAGGTTGATGGTGTTGTCCGCGTTGGCGGTGAACCGGGACAGCCGGTTCACGCCGTCCCACCGGGCGAAGTCCGCTGGCGTACCGGTGGCTGGTGCCCCGCCACCGGGGGTGTCGAGCGGTGGCGCGTAGAACACGTACACCCAGCGGTTGGTGGCGAAGTTCGGATCCACCTTGATGCCCTGCAGGCCCTCCTCGTCGCCGGTGTAGACCGGCAACGTGGCAGCGACCTTGGTGTTGCCGGCCGCGTCGGTGTGTCGGATGACGCCGTTGCGGGAGGTGTGGAACACGCCCCGGTCCGGCAGCACGGTGAGGCTCATCGGCTCGCCCGTCTCGGCCGCGCCCTTCGCCAGCTCGACCTGCTGGAAGTTGCTGGTCACGGTGCCGCCACAGTCGGCTTCGGCCGCGCCGGCCGCGCTCATGATGCCGCCGAGCAGGTGGCCACGGAAGTTCGGTTCGGCGTACGACTCGTCGGTGTGCCCGAGGCCGGTGTACCAGGCCCGGCCGCCGGAGTAGTTCTGGCACCAGGAGATGGGGTGGTCGTACCCGTTGCCACCGCCGGTGTAGGTGCTCTCGTCCAGGGTGGCGAGCACGTGCACACTGCCCCGGGGGTTGGTGCGGTAGTTGTACCACTCGTCCAGTCGGGTCCACCGTTGCGGCAGCGAGGCGGTGGACGGGTGCACCTGGTCGGCGACCTTGATGGTCGCGGTCTGGTTGGCGGGATGCGAGGCGAAGTACGCCCCGACCAGCCCGCCGTACCACTGCCACTCGTACTCGGTGTCGGCGGCGGCGTGTACGCCCACGTACCCGCCACCGCCCTGGATGTACCGCTCGAACGAGGCCTGCTGGGCGGCATTGAGCACGTCACCTGTGGTGGACAGCCAGATCACCGCGGCGAACCGGTCCAGGTTGGCGTCGGTGAACTGGGCCGCGTCCTCGGTGGTCTCGACGGTGAACCCGTTCGCCGCACCGAGCTGCTGGATGGCGGCAATGCCGGGGACGATGGATCCATGCCGGAATCCGGCGGTCTTGCTGAAGACCAGCACGGTGAAGGGTGCGGCGCTGGCCGCCTGTGGCACGGCGACGATGCCGCCGGCCACGAGGATCGCGCTCAGTACGGCGCCGAGCCACGATCTCAGAGATCTGCGCACGGTGGTCGTCCTTTCGAGGACGGCGTGCGCCGATCACGCCTGGCTGGGGTGGCGGTGGTGCCGAGCATGCTCGCGGCCCGCTCAACGCGCCGTCGCCGGTGCGAGCGTGAGGCATGCAAATACATCGTTGCGGTTGCCTCGCTGGCGCGTCAAGCATTCCCGGCAACTTCGTGAGAGCGTTATCTCGGCAGGTCAGGGAGTTTCAGTATCAACCGGCAGTCGCTGCGCGATCGAACGCGTGAACCGGTGAACGGCTGCGGCCCGCCGTGGCAGGGGTCCGCTCAGGAAAGCGTGAAGTCGATTCGGGTGACCTGGTCGGCGGTCACGGTCGCGGTCTGCGGGGCGCTTCTCCGATCGCCGGTGCGCACCGCGATCTCGTACCGGCCCGGCGGAAGTCGCCACTCGTAACGGCCGGTGTCCCCGGTGAGGACGCCGATCTCGGGGATCGCGGGCGCCGGCTCGTCCAGCGGGGTGACCTGCACGGACGCCTCACGTACCGGTTCGCCCGTCGGGGTGGTCACGGTGCCGGTCACGGTTCCGGTCGGGTTGGTGCGACCGGGCGGAGGCGGCGGTCCGTCGTCTGAGACGGGGGTGTCGCCGCCGAACGCCAGCAGGCTCGCCCCGATCAGCAACGGCGCGGCGATCAGGAGTGCGAGCACCCCGAGACGCGTCCTGCTCATGACTGCCCCCTCTTCAATGACGGACAGTAGCTGAGACGTGCTCCGGGTGACGTCGGTTCCGTGCGGGTGGGTGGCTCGCGCGCACCCACCCGCCCGGGCGGCTCGGTTCAGCTGTTACGCCAGGTGATCAGATTGTTGAAGACGCTCTCGGTGATGCGGGTGCCGTGGTTGTTTGTGGAGTGTGGTGATGAGCCGTGCAGGCCGTACGCGTGGATCGCCATCACGCACTGCCCGACGCACCAGGAACTGCCGGTGGCCCGGGTCTGGTAGACCGGGCTGCCGCTCTGGCAGCCGAAGGTGTCGTTCTGGTAGAACACCTGCCGGTCGTGGGTGACCGCGACGGTCTGCCCGGCGTGCCGCCACTGCTGGCCGAAGGTCTTGTCGCACGGGTAACCGCTGACGGTGGTCGCGGTGCCGGTGAGCGACGCGCCCTGCCACCACATGCCGAACCAGCCGGTGCTGTTGCCGGCGGCGCAGCTCAGCCGGATGGCGCCGTAGTCGTACGTCTCGTCGCCGCTCTGGGTCCAGCCGTTGACCGAGAGGAGTTGGGTGGCGGTGCAGGTGCCGTACGGTGTCGACGCACCGTTGCGGCCCGGGATGATCTGGAAGTCTCCGCGCGGGTAGAAGTTGTTGCCGCCACCGCCGTTCTGGCCGCCGCCCGGGTGCACGCAGTGCCCGGCGGTGGCGATGATGCTCGGCCCGTAGAGCCAACCGGTGCAGCCCCAGGTGCTGCCGTTCGTGGTGCGGACGATCTGCACGATGGCGCTGGACGGGAAGACGGTGGTCGGGTCGACCCGGACCCGGTTGTCGGTGCCGATGACGCTCTGGATGCCGATCGAGTCGCCGTCGGACGCGGCGGGACGACCACCGGCGTCGAAGCGGCTGCCCCCCGGTCCGGCCTTGCCGGTGCCGGCGGAGCCGGAGCTGCCGGAACCCCGTACCCCGTTGAGGCCCCGCTGCGTGGGCAGCGCGACGGCGGCGGGTACGGCACCGGTGTCGGCGACCGCGCCGTGCACCTCGGTGCGGGCGGCGGTGGTCGGCGCCTCGGTGGTCGGCGCGGCGGTGGCCGGTGCGGCGGCGAGCGCCGAGGCCAGGACGGTGGTGATCCCGATCGCGAGGATGATCCTCGGTCGGGTTCTGCTGGACGGTGTGGACCTCACGAGAGCCCTCCTCATCGAAGCTGGACGCTTCCGATGGGCAAGGTATATCGACCAAATTGATCCACACTCGTGTCTGTCTGTCCGTCGACAGCGCTACGTTCGGTTTCGGACAGATTGTGCGCCGTATCGGGTGGCGCGACCTCGGCTCAGGCGAGAGCGCCCTCAGCGTCGCCGTCAAGCGAGTCACCCCCCCACACCCCCACCCCCGCCCCCTGGCCCCCGCGATCTTGCACTTTCTGTCGGGGTGGATCCGCTGTTTCCCGGCATTTCGGCGACCGAAAGTGCAAGATCGCGCGCGGGGGCGAAGGGGGAGGGGTCAGCAGACGTGGGCTGGGGTGGGGATGGCGGTGGGGCCGTCGTGTTGCACCGTGGTCAGGTTGGCGAGGGTGGTGGTGGCGATGTTGTGCAGGCCGTCCTCGGTGAAGAACGCCTGGTGCCCGGTGATGAGCACGTTGGGGAAGGTGGTCAGACGGGCGAAGTCGTCATCACCGAGGACCCGTTCGGAGCGGTCCTCGAAGAACAGGTCGCTCTCCTCCTCGTACACGTCGAGGCCGAGGTAGCCGATCCGGCCGCTCTTGAGCCCGTCGATCACGGCCCGGGTGTCCACGAGCGCGCCCCGGCCGGTGTTGATCAACATGACGCCGTCCCGGAGCAGGGCGATCCGTTCGGCATCGATCAGATGCTGGGTGTCCGGGGTGAGCGGGCAGTGCAGGGTGACGATGTGCGACTCGGCGAGCAACCGTTCCAGCGGGACGTACTCGACCCCGGCGGCCTTGGCCGCGTCGTTCGGATACGGGTCGCTGGCCAGCACCCGGCAACCGAAACCCGCCATGATCTGGGCGACGCAGACACCGATCCGCCCGGTGCCGACAATGCCTACCGTACGGCCGTGCAGGTCGAAGCCGAGCAGACCGGCGAGGGCGAAGTTGTGTTCGCGTACCCGGTTGTAGGCCCGGTGGATCTTGCGATTCAGGGCGAGGATCAGGCCGGCGGTGTGCTCGGCAACCGCGTGCGGCGAGTACTCCGGCACCCGTACCACGGTCAGGCCCAGCTTGCGGGCCGCGGCCACGTCGACGTTGTTGAAACCGGCCGAACGCAGCGCGACCACCCGGACGCCCACCTCGGCGAGATGGTCGAGGACCTCGGCGCAGAGGTCGTCGTTGACGAAGGCGCAGACCGCCTCCGAACCCTCGGCGAGCCGGGCGGTCTGCGCGGTGAGCCTCGGCTCCAGGAAGGTCAGCTCGTGACCGGCTGCGGCGTTCGCCTCGGTCAGGAACGTCCGGTCGTACGGCTTGGTGCTGAACACTGCCACTCGCATGGTCCACCTCCACCACTCACGCTAAGGCCGGACACCGGTTCGGGGCAGGGTCCTGCGACCCGTCGATCCGTGTCGGGTGACCCGCGCGGATGTCGAACTGTTCGCCCCCACCGTCCGTACCAATGCGTGGGGAGGTCGCACAAGCCATGGCCGTACGTCGGATCGTCGTCATCGTGCTGGGCACCGCAGTCGTGCTGGCGGCCGGTGCGGTGCCCGCGACCGCGCACGGCGCGCCCACCTACCCGCTCAGCCGATCCGCCGCCTGCGCCCCGGACGGCGACCACGCCGACAAGCCGGCCTGCCGGGCGGCGGTCAAGGCGGGCGCGGCCCTGCGCGAGTGGGACAACATCCGGGTGTACGGGGTCAACGGCCGGGACCGGGAGCTGATCCCCGACGGCGAGTTGTGCAGCGGCGGGTTGTCGGCCTATCGCGGCCTGGATCTGGCGCGATCCGACTGGCCGACGACGCCGTTGACGGCAGGTGCCGAGTTCCTCTTCCGCTACCGCACCACGATCCCGCACCGAGGCAGCTTCCGGCTCTACCTGACCCGCCCCGGGTACGCCCCCACGAAGAAGCTGACCTGGGCGGATCTGGACGCGGCTCCGTTCCTGCGAGCCACCGACCCGCCGGTTCGCGACGGGGCGTACCAGTTGACCGGGCGGCTGCCGGACGACCGCACCGGCCGCCACCTGATCTACACGGTCTGGCAGAACTCCGACAGCGCGGACACCTACTACTCCTGCTCCGATGTGGACGTCCAGCAGGCCGGCGTCGCCGGGTCGGACCCGGCGGACGCGGTCACGAAGGGCACCGGCCCGGACGACACGACGAAGAACGGCCCGGAGCAGGGCGGCGGTGCGGACGGGTCGACGCGGGTCGCCGGCGCCACCGGGGGCGAGGCGGCGGAGAGCAACTTTCCGGTCGCGTCGGTGGCCCCGCTGGACTCCCGACGGTGGCTGATGATCGCCGGTGGCGCGCTTGTCACGTTGCTGATCCTGCTTGTCGGCATGCGGCTCCGCGGATCCCGCAGCGGCCCGTCACCCGGCAGGCCCTGCACGGTACGCAACCACCGGGCCAACCCCCGCGTCTGGTGACGGCGGTCGGCCGGACCGCCCGCCCGACGGTGAGCGCCGGACGGGCGTCCGCTCCGGTCAGGCGAGCTGGGCGTCGATGTCGGCCAGTTCCTCGGCGGTCAGGTCGAGGTTGTCCAGCGCGGCGATGTTCGCCTCCAACTGCGGCACGCTGCTGGCGCCGATGATGAGGCTCGTCATCCGGGGATCGCGCAGCGCCCAGGCGAGCGCGAGCTGGGCGAGCGACTGGCCGCGCCGCTGCGCGATGGCGGCCAGTCCACGGATGGTGGCCAGCCGCTGCTCGCTCACGTCGCTCTCGTCGAGGAAGACGCTGGTGCGGACCCGGGAGTCGGCCGGGATACCGTCGAGGTAACGGTCGGTCAGCAGACCCTGGGCCAGCGGGCTGTAGGCGATGCAGCCGGCGCCGACCCGCTCCAGCGTGTCGAGCAGCCCGTCGTCCTCGGTCCACCTGTTGAACATCGAGTACGCCGGCTGGTTGATCAGCAACGGGGTACCCAGGTCGCGCAGGATCGCCGCGGCCCGCTCGGTCTGCTCCGAGGTGTAGTTGGAGATGCCGACGTAGAGGGCCTTGCCGGAGCGGACGGCGGCATCGAGGGCGCCCATCGTCTCCTCCAGCGGGGTGTCCGGGTCGTACCTGTGGCTGTAGAAGACGTCGACGTAGTCCAGGCCGAGCCGGCGCAGCGACTGGTCGAGCGAGGCGATCAGGTTCTTGCGGGACCCCCACTCGCCGTACGGGCCGGGCCACATCAGGTAGCCGGCCTTGCTGGAGATGATCAGCTCGTCGCGGTACGGCTTGAGGTCCCCGGCGAGCATCCGCCCGAAGTTCTCCTCCGCCGAGCCGGGCGGTGGTCCGTAGTTGTTGGCCAGGTCGAAATGGGTGACACCGAGATCGAAGGCGCGCCGGACGATGTCCCGCTGACGCTCGACGGGGCGGTCCGGACCGAAGTTGTGCCACAGGCCGAGGGAGATCGCAGGAAGCCGAAGCCCGCTGGCTCCGCTGCGCCGATAGGTCATCTGGTCATAGCGCGTGTCAGCGGCGAGGTAGGTCACGATCATGACCATAACCCGAGGTCGGACGGGCGACACCCGGGTGCATGGGCGAGGCCGACGCCGGAGTCAGGTCGGGGGTAGCGACGCTGTCGAGCTGAGAGCGTGAACGCATCGCGACTTCCCGGCTGCGGGCCCGACCCCCGACCGGCTGACGGCCGCCCGGCCAGAGGCGGCCAAGTGTCGGTGGAGCCGGTTCAGCCCGGCTCGTACTCCATGCCGCGCGCCGTCGTGTGCCGCGCCGGGTAGCGTCAACCCATGCGCTACGTGCGGCTCGACACCCCGAAGCCCCTGTCCAGGATCGGCCTCGGTACGTGGCAGTTCGGTTCGCGGGAGTGGGGCTACGGTCCCGACTACGAACGGTTGGCGGCGGACATCGTCCGGCGTGCCGTCGAGCTGGGCGTGACCCTCTTCGACACCGCCGAGATCTACGGCTTCGGTCGTAGCGAACGGCTGCTCGGCGCGGCGCTGGCCGCCGACCGGGACAAGGTGGCCATCGCCACCAAGATCCTGCCGGTGCTGCCGGTCGCGTCGGTGGTCCAGCAGCGGGCGGTCGCCTCGGCGGCTCGGCTCGGTGTCACGAGCATCGACCTCTACCAGGTGCACCAGCCCAACCCGGTGGTCAGCGACCACCGGACCATGCGCGGGATGCGCGCGTTGCAGGACGTCGGCCTGGTCGCCGAGGTCGGGGTGAGCAACTACAGCCTGCGTCGCTGGCAGGTGGCCGAGGCGGCGCTGGGTCGGCGGGTGCTGAGCAACCAGGTCCGCTACAGCATGCTCGACCGCAAACCGGAGGAGGATCTTCTTCGGTACGCGGAGCAGGCGGGACGGCTGGTCATCGCCTACAGCCCGCTGGCGCAGGGGTTTCTCTCCGGGCGGTACGACGCCACCCATCCACCCGTCGGCGCGATCCGCCGGGCCAACCCGTACTTCCTGCCTGAGAACCTGGAACGCGGCAGCGCGCTTATCGAGACCCTGCGTCAGGTGGCTGCCGCGCACGACGCGACGCCGAGCCAGATCGCCCTGGCGTACGTACTGCGTCACCCGAACGTGGTGGCCATCCCCGGTGCGTCCAGCGTGGAGCAGGTGGAGCGCAACGCCGCCGCCGCCGAGATCGACCTGACCGAGGACGAGTACGCCGCGCTTGTCAACGTGGCCCGGGCGTTCCGTCCGGTCACCGGCCTGGCCGCGATACCGAAATTCGTCAGGTCCCGGACCCGCGGTTGACCGAGCGGACGATGTCCACCGCACCATTGGAAGCGTTGAACCGGGTGACCCACCCGAGTCGCCGCGTTGCGCGATGCCGTTACGATGGCCCGGTTCGTTGGCGGGTTCGGCGGTAGGGACGGGCTCTGGTCCGGCGGCTCCCGCACAAGTCATCGCTCATTCGGGCGCGAGTTTCCTTCGCGGGTGGACGGATCACTATGGATACGACCGAAGACGGCTCCCTGGGAGTCCTGGTGGACCTCAGCGACGTGAGCCTCGCCGATCTGCCGGAGCTGGACGGGTCTCCGTTCGCCTGCTCACTCCGGCGCATCCTGGATGAGATCGACCGCCCGCAGGACGCGGTCGCCGGGTGGAACTCGGCGATGTGACAGTGCCGGGCGAGGGGCGTGGTCAGGCGGTGGTGGACCCTCCGGCAGCGGTGCGGCCGGTGCCCTTCTCCGAGTTCATTCTCAAGGTCCACAGCAGGTGCAACCTGGCCTGCGACTACTGCTACATGTACGAGTTGGCGGATCGCCGCGCCCGCACCGACCCGCCGCTGATGTCCACCGACATCTTCGACCTCACCTGCCGCCGGGTGGCGGAGCACGTCCACACGCACGAGCTGAGCGCCGCCCGCATCGTCCTGCACGGTGGTGAACCGTTGCTGGCCGGGGCCGCGACGCTGGCGCGGATGGCCGAGCGGCTGCGGGCGGCCGTGCATCCTGCCGTCGCCCGGGTCAGCGTGCAGACGAACGGCACCCTGCTCGACGATCGGGCCCTGTCCGTGCTGGCCGACGCGGGCGTGCTGATCGGGGTGAGCCTGGACGGTGACCGGACCGCCAACGACAGGCACCGCCGGTACGCGTCCGGCCGCGGCAGCTTCGACGACGTCGACCGGGCGCTGCGGCTGCTGGCCGGCCGTCCCGGCGCGTACGCCGGCATCCTCTGCGTGGTCGACCTCGACGCCGACCCCCGGCGGACCTACGAGGCCCTGCTGGCGTACCGCCCGCCGATCGTGGACTTCCTGCTGCCGCACGCCAACTGGGACGCTCCGCCGCTCCGGTCGCGGCCGGCCGCGAGAGCGGACGCGTACGGCAGATGGCTCTGCGACGCCTTCGACGCCTGGTACGACGTGCCGGTGCGGCTCACCCGGGTCCGGCTCTTCGAGGAACTGATAAACCTGTTGCTCGGCGGGAGGAGCCGCACCGAGTCGGTGGGGTTGAGCCCGGTCGCCGCCGTCGTGGTCAACACCGACGGCGGGTACGAACAGGTCGACACGTTACGGTCCACGTATCCCGGCGCTGTCGACACCGACCTCACGGTCTTCGACAACTCCCTGGACGACGTGCTGCGTCATCCCGCCGTGGCGGTACGCCAGGCGGGCCTGTCGGCGCTGGCCGCCGACTGCCGGGCCTGTCCCGTCCACCTGGTCTGCGGCGGCGGCAACTACCCGCACCGGTACCGGGCCGGCAGCTTCCGCAATCCCTCCGTGTACTGCCGGGATCTGCGCCTGCTCATCGAGCACGTCTCGGGCCGGCTGCGGGCGGATCTGACCGGCCTGCGGAGCCGGGACCGGTGAGCGGCTACCACCGGCTGCGGCCGGCGGATCTCGACGCGCTGGCCGCCGGTCCGGGCAGCGCCGACCTGGTGCGTACGCTCCGCGCCGGGCAGGTGAGCAAACGGATGCTGCAGCTGCGCGCGCTGCTCGACCTGGCCGACCCGGGGCAGACCGCGGGGTCCTTCGCGCTGCTCACCGCCGCGGCGCGACGGAATCCGGCGGTCGGCCCGGAACTGCTCGCGCTGCCGCACACCGGCGCGTGGCTGGCGGTCACCCTGCGCCGGTTGCGTCAGCGGCCGGACCGTCGCACCATGCCGGCGATGTCCGGCCGCACCACGGCGGGGCTGGATCTGCCGCCCGACGCGGACCGCCCGGCCGAGGCCGACCTGGGATATCTCGGGGCGCTGGCCGCGACGGCGGCGATCCGGGCCGGCCTGGATTTCGAACTGACCCTCGCGGCACCCGACGGCGCGGTCTTCCTGCCGTCCCTGGGGCGGGCCCGCTGCGGCGGCGGCCCGGTGACCGTGTCCCGGTCCGGTCACCGGGTACGGGTGGGGTCGGTGGAGGTGCCGGTGCCCGATGGCGACGAGCCGCCTCGCGCGGGTGCCGACGGTGCTGACTGGTCCGGTCTGCACCGGCTGGCCAGCAGCGCCGACGGCCTCGGCATCGAACTCTGGCTCGACGACCTCGACCCGTACCGGGACTGCCACCGGCTCTGCGCGACCGGGCGGCTGGACACGACAGTTGTCGGGCGCTGGCAGCGGATGCTCGACGAGGCCTGGCCGATCCTGGTCCGGCACCACCGGGGCCACGCGGAGGCCATCTCGGCAGGGTTGCGGACAGTCGTGCCGTTGCAGTCCGACTCGGCCAGCGCCGGGGTGAACGTCACGAGCATGGACGCGTTCGGCGCGGTCTCGATGACCCCGCCCGCCGACGGTACGGCGCTGGCCCTCGGCCTGCTGCACGAGTTCCAGCACGCGAAGCTCGGTGCCGCCATCGACATCGAGCCGCTGCACGACGCCGAGGACCGGCGGTACTACTACGCGCCCTGGCGCGACGATCCGCGCCCGCTCGGTGCCGCCCTGCACGGGGTCTACGCCTTCGTCGCGGTGACCGAGTTCTGGCGTACCCGGCGGACGGTGCTGTCGCCCGACCGGACCCGGCTGGCCGAGGTGGAGTTCGCACGTTGGCGGGACCGGGTCGGCCGGACCTGCGCCGACATCCGGGCGTACGGGCGGCTGACGGCGGCCGGTCACCGCTTCGTGGCCAGGCTGGGTGAGGTCATCGACGGCTGGCAGGACGAGGTGGTGCCGGCCGAGGCCACCGCGCTGGCCCGGGAGGCGGCCGACGACCACTGGACGGTGTGGCGGCTACGCAACCGGCGGCCGGAGGCACGGCTGGTGCGGCAGCTCGCCGAGGCGTGGCGGGCGGGATCCGCCTGTCCCGCGATCACCGTGCCGGTCGCGGTGCGCCCGGCCGACGGCAGGTGGCTGAGCCGCAGTCCCCGACTGGACCTGGTCCGGCTGCGGCTGGCCGACCCGGCGCGCTTCGAGCGGCTGCGTAGCGGGGCCGAACGCCTCGCCGACGCGCTCGCGGAGGCATCGGAAGGCGACCTGGCGCTGGCCGCCGGTGATCACCTCGCGGCGCGAGCCTGGTACCAGCGACAACTGTTGCAGCAGCCGGACCAGGTGGCGGCGTGGGTCGGCATGACACTTGCCGACGGTCGGCTGCCGACCGCCGAGGCGGCGATGCGCGCCGACCCGGAGCTGTGCCGGGCCGTGCTGTGCGCGGTCGCGGAGTCCACCGCGACACCGGACCCGCTTGAGCTGTCCCGCTGGCTCGCCCCGGTGACGTGTGTGGCCGTTGCGGACGGCCCGTCACCAGCCGGGTCAGCACCGGGCGAACCGTCACCGGGCGAAGCTGCCCCGGGCGTGGCGTCGGACACGGTTCGGCAGGGCGGGCCGGTCAGGTCGGTGGCGGCTCAAGATCGCAGTTGAGCCGGTTCGCCTCGACCAGGGCGATGGTGTTCGGGTGTTCCTCGCCGAGCACCCGACGGAACAGCGGCATGACCTGTTCCCGTAGCGACCGGGCGCCGCCGTGGTCCCCGGTGACGCTCAGACTTGTGGCGAGGTTGTTCGCCACCGCCAGAGTGTCCGGGTGCCCCGGCCCGAGGATCCGCCGGCTGCGCTCGTACGCCTCCCGGTCGCTGGCCAGGGCCTCGGCGAACTGCCGGCGCCCGAACCGGCAGTTCGCCAGGTTGATGTTGGCCGCCAGGGTGTACGGATGATCCGCCCCGATCCGCTCGCTGAGCCGGGCGACCACCTCCTCCGAGACGTCGAAGGCGGCCTCCGCGTCGCCCGCCTTACGCAGGAAGATCGCCAGATTGTTGGCGTACGCGAGGGTGAACAGGTGGTCCTCGCCCATGTTGTCGCGGTACCAGCGGTGCACCGGCCGGGCCCGGCGCAGCGCACCCACGTCATCGCCGATCGCCGACTCGTCGCAGGCCAGGTTCATCGCGCTGGCCTGCACGTCCGGGTGGTCCGGGCCGTGCCGCCGGCGGGAGCGCACCAGCACGTCGGCGCTCAACGTGTGCGCCCGCTCCAACTCGCCGAGCTTGCGTAGCGTCACCGCGTAGTTCTTCAGCGCCCGCAGCGTCTCCGGGTCCTCCTCGCCGAGCACCAGTCGATTCGCCTCCACCGCGGCCTCCAGGACCCGACGGGACTCGACGAGGTCACCGGTGTCGCGCAGGTCGCGGCCGTACTGGCCGGCCGAGAAGAGGGTGAACGGGTGCATCGGGCCGAGCGTCTCCCGGCGGCGGGCCAGGGTGCGTTCGTTCCGGCTCAACGCACCGCGCAGGTCGCCGACCAGTCGCAGTGAGATGGCCAGGTTGTGCGCCGCGATGAGCGCGCGGGGGTGGTCCTCCCCGAACACCTCCCGGGCCAGTTCCTCGGTACGGGTGTCCAACTCGCGGGCCCGCTCGAAGAAGCCGAGCGCCCGCAGGTCGGCGGCGAGGCTGCCGGCCGCGATCACCGTGTATTCGTGGTCCTCGCCTAGGCTGCGGCTGAGCCGGTCGTAGACGTCCCGGTCGATGTCGTAGGCGTCCTGGTACCGGGCTTCCAGGCGCAGCGCGTTGGCCAGCTGGAACCGCATCATCAACGTCTGCGGATCGTCCGGTCCGTACCGCCGCTGCCACAGCGCGATCGCCTGTTCGGCAAGCTCGGCGCAGGTGGCGAAGTCCACCCGGATCCACATGTAGCGGGCCACGTCGAGCAGCAGTTGCCGGACCTCCGGCTGGTCCGAGGTGAGGGTCCGCGACGGCAGCAGGTGTGGCCACAGCTCCGCGTAGATCGGCCAGTTGTCGGGCCTGTCGGGATCCTTCGGGTTGGCGGCGGCGAGGATGGCGTGCACGTGCTTGCGGTTCTCGTCCTTCTCCTGCTCGGAGAGGGACTCCCGGATCAGCTCCTGCACCAGCGGGTGCATCCGCAGGCTGGTCTGACCGGCCTCGTCGGCGCGCTCCTGACCGCGCCCCCGGCCGCCGCCCCGCACGCTGTCGATGCGGGCCAGCGCGTAGCGGCCGATGTCGCGCAGCGTCCTGCCCATCAGCAGCGGATCGCGCAGCGACCCGTCGTAGGAGAGCAGCACGTTTATGAAGCGGTCCCCGTTGACAAGGGACATCGGGATCGGTTCGCTGGCGAAGAAGGCGCAGACCTCCAGCAGTTTGGCCGCCGCCGGGTTGCGCTCCCGCAGGCTGTCCAGTGAGACCAGCCACGGCTGGGCACCTGTCTGCTGGTAGTCGGCCGGCAGTTCCTCGGCGAGCATGTCCGGCAGGTAGCGCCGTACCCGGGTGAGGTACTGCGCGGGTGTCTCGCCGGTGGTGGCCAGCCACGCGCCTGCCTGCTCGATGGCCAGCGGCAGGTCGCCGAGCCGGTCGGCGATCAGGTCGGCGTCGCCGTCGGCCAGATGCCGGGCCCGTCGCCGCAGCAGGGCGACGCTCTCCTCCCGGTCGAACGCACCAACCTCCAACATCCGGGCGGGCCGCGCCCAGGCGTGGTTGCGGGTGGTGACCAGGATGTGCCCGGGCCCCTGCGGAAGCAGGTCGAGCAGTTCCGACGGCTCGTCGGCGTTGTCGAGGACGAGCAGCCACCGTCGGAACGGCACGCCACGGCGCAGCACGTCGAGGACCCAGCTGACCCGTTCGCTGACGCTGCCGCTCAGCGGGGCATCGAGTTCGGCGGCCAGCCGGTCGGCGAGCGCGCCCAGGGCGAGCCGCAGGACGCTCGGCTGTTGCGCCGAGATCCACCAGACGATGTCGTACTCGGCGCGGAACCGGTACGCGTACTCCAGGGCGATCTGGCTCTTGCCGACGCCGCCGAGACCGTGCAGCGCCAACGGCACGTGTCCGGCCTCCGTACTGGACAGCCAGTCGCGCATCTCCTCAAGCAGCGGACCACGGCCGACGAACTGGACGTTGCGGGGTAGCGGAACCCGCCAGACCGGTGGCTCGTTGCCCGGGAACCGGCGGCGTCGCTGGGCGTCCTCCGGGTCGGTGGCGGGCCGGGCGGGGTGGTCCAGCGCCTCCATGAGCCGGGCCGTCGCCTCCTGCTCGTCGATCCCCACCAGGTCGACAGGTATGCGTTCCAGGAACAACCCGGGAGCGCGGGAATTGTCCAGCCGGACCGGCACCAGGTAGCTGGTGCCGGTGGTGGGATCGTGCGCGGTGGCCTGACTCCACAGCTCGGCCGCGTTCGGCGACTGCATGTACTCCTGGGACAGCAGCACGACGAGCCGGGCGGCGTCGTCGAGGCCGACGGTGGCCCGATCACCGCCGGACGGGTTGGCGGGGAAGTCGACCTCCCGCATGACCGCCCGCAGGCCGGCGGCGCGAAGCTCGTCGCAGATCCACTCCGCCCAGGCCCGGTCCAGCGCCGCGTAGCTGACGAAGACGTCCGGGGCGGCACCGACGAGCCGCTGCCGCTCGAACTTCGCCAGCCAGGTCCGGCGGAGCCGGTCGTCCAACGGGGGCAGGTCCTCGACCGCACCGTCGGTGATCGCGCGGGTCAACCGTTCGTACGCGGCGAGCAGGGTCCCCTCGTGGTGGGCCCGGTCCCCGAACGTGGCCAGGATCTCCTCGTAGGCGTAGTAGGGCTGGTAGGGAATCTCCACCTCGCCCCAGTACCTGTCACTTTCCTCGGGCGAGAGCCGGGGCAGCAACGGGGTGAACCGTCGACGTGCCTGATCCCGGCCCGCCTCCAGCTTGAGCTGCTCGGCGTTGTCGACCCGCATCGGCACCGGCAGGATCCGTACCGGCCGGTCGCCGCGTTGCCTGACGATCGACCTGGCGACCGCGGCGGCACCGTCGATGCTCTGCTCGTTGAGGGTGAAGGAGGTGACGACCGCGTCGGGCAGCCGCACCGTGCAGATGCCGGCTCCATCGCTGACTCCGGTCCGGCTGTCGATGAGCACGTAGTCGTAGTTCGCCCGCATACTGGCCGCCAGCGCGTCCAGGAAGCCGTTGCCGCCGAGCTTCTCGAAGAACGACTGCCAGTCGAAGGTGCTCACCGCCTTCGTGTACGACGGGTCCTGTCGCCCGGCGGGGAGCAGATCCAGAAATCCGGGCCGGACCGGGCGGGCACCGCCTGTGACGTCGCGGTGCGGGGTCGGGAAACGCCACTCCAGCGACACCGCGTGCCGCAGCACGTCGGCCGCCGTGCCGATCCAGTCCGGGTCCTCCGTCTCGTCCATCGGGCGGACCGCGGCGTCGGCGTAGTCCCGGGCCATGTCGATCACCCCGCGCGAGGTGCGCAGGTCCTTGTCCAGCAGGAACGGGTGGAAGTAGCGGTGCAGACCTGGGGATTCCAGGTCCCAGTCCACGGCGAGCACCCGGTGACCGTTCGCGGCGAGAATCCAGGCCACGTTCGCCAGCGCCATGGTGCGTCCGGTGCCGCCCTTGTACGAGTAGAAGGTGATGATCCGGCCTTCTCCGCTGGCGGCCACCGCGACCGGGTCGCTGCTCGTCACGCTGGTCCTCCCGTTCCTGGCTGGTCGTCGTCGCGCGCCCACGGGCCGTCCAGTCGGGGCGGCGAGGGGTCCGTCGACGGGTCGGGCGGCCGGTGCACCGAACCTCGGCTGAACACCCGGTTCCGGGCGACCTCAAGCACCTCCGGCAGCTCGTCCTCGAAGGCCCGGTGGGTGATGATGTTCGACCGGTAGAGCTCGTCGTCCGAGGTGAACTCGTTGAAGATCTCCCGGCAGGCCCGGGAGAGGGTCTGCCAGTGCTCGCGGGTCTCCGGGTCGTCGCGACTGCTGGGGATGAGGACCGCGGTGGCGGCACTCCTGTTGCCAAGCGCCGCCGAGGCGTGCTCGACCAGGGCCTGCCGTCGTTGCGGCAGGCGGGTCATCCAGGCGTCGACGATCAGCACCAGGATCTGGTTGTAGCGGGCGGCTAACTCGGCACTGTGCGGCAGTCTGTCCATCTCCACCACCGTGGACTGGTAGCTGTGGTCGGCGGCGATCTCGCGGGCGTAGTCGATGAGCGGCTCCGGCATCGGCGGCCGGTACGGTGCCCACTGCAACGCGTCGTCGCCGTACACCGTGACGTGCTGGCGTATCCCACGCATCTCGTCCCGGTTGGACGCGGCCACGACGAAGTGCACGAGCATCGGGTTCGTGGCGTCCCCGGGGGCGGTGCCGCGGTCGACGCCGTTCGTGGCCTGCTCCGGGTGGAAGGCGCTGTCCACGGCCTGGAGGTCGACCGGGCGGTGCTGTTCCGGTAGGGGGTTGGCCTCCACGCTTGCCACGATCTGGCTGGCCAGCTCGAACAGGAAGGTGCGGTAGTCGTCGCTGTGCCGTTGCAGTCGCATCAGCTGCCGCACGCCGAGGCGCTGGTAGAGGTCACCGAGGCTGTCGGAGGTGTACTGCAAGGGGTGGGCCACCGAGTGGATCCGCCCGGGCTGCGCGGGAATCCACATCAGTGGCTTGAGCAGTGAGGTGTCCACCCGCCGCTGGCTTTCGAACCGGGCGGTGCGCTCGGCGAAGAGCTGCCACTCCTGTCCGCACACCCGACTCTGGAAATATCTGGGTGTCATCAGCGCGAGAAAGGACCGGCAGCTACCGAGCGCCTCGACGAGCCGTTGCGGCCACCGTTCACCGAGCAGGATCGTCCGGTCGACGAACCCGACCCGTTCGTCCCGGGACAGACCGGCGATCAGCCGCACCTCCGCACTGAGATCCTCGTAGAACTTCTGGACGAGTGCGTCCTCGTCGCCTCTGGCGTAGCTGAGGAAGAAGTACAGCACCGCACCTCCGCGCCTGGGACTCTGGCCATGGGGTGGCTGGGTCGTGGCTGTCGCCGGTGGGCCAGGTGCCGACGGCCGTGGCGGCGGGAGCTTCACCGCGAGTATAGGTGCGGAAACGGGGCGTGGCAGCCCGCCGAACTGTCGTATCCCAGGTGGCGGTGACCGGCCGGGCGGGGCACCGGCATCATGGGGCGATGGATCCTCGCGCGCCGCTGCGTCCGTTGGTCGCCGGCTCCACCTGGCGGCGCGGGGTGTTCCTGTTGCTCGGTGGGGTGCTCGCGCTGCCGTACGCGTTGCTCGCGGTGGCGTTCGCGCAGTTGTTCGCCACCTCCGGCGCACCCCGGCTGCTGGTGCTGATGCTGCTGGTGCCGGCGGCCACCATCGCCGTCGTGCCGGTCTTTCTCGGTGGTAGCCGGGCGCTGGAGATAGCCGCGGTCCGGGGGCTGCTCGGGGTCGACCTGCCCGAGCCGCTGCCCGGTCGGCGGCTCGACCGGGAGACCCGGCTGCGCGCCGCGCTCTGGATCGGACTACACCTGACCAGCGGTGCGTTGGTGGTGGCCGCACTGTTCAGCGCGGTGCCGATGGCGCTCGCCTTCATCGCCGCGCCGACCGGGGTGGACGTCGGCCTCACCGGAGCCGAGCGGTTCGGGCCGTTCGACGGTGGGGACACCGGCTGGTTGGCGCTCGTCGCGGTGCTCGTGCTCGCCGCTTTCGGCTACGTGGTGGCCGGGCTCGGCGCGCTGGCCGCGTCGATGGCGCCGGCGCTGCTCGGGCCGGCGTCGGCGGAGCGGATCGCCGCGTTGGAAGCCCGGGCCGCACGACTGGCCGAACGCAACCGGCTGGCCCGGGAACTGCACGACTCGGTCGGCCACGCGCTCACCGTCGCGACCCTCCAGGCCGGTGCCGCCCGGGAGGTGCTCGACACCGACCCGGAGTTCGTTCGCCGGGCGCTGACCGCGATCGAGGAGACCGGCCGACGGGCGATGGACGATCTCGACCATGTGCTCGGGTTGCTCCGGGAGACCGGGGAGCCGGCCATCGTCGCTCCCCAACGGACCCTGTCCGATCTGGACGACCTCATCGCCGACAGCCGGGCCGCCGGCTTGTCGGTACGCAGCCGCAACCGGGGCTCGTTGGACACCCTGCCGCCGGCGGTCTCCCGCGAGGGCTACCGGATCGTGCAGGAAGCGCTGACAAACGCCGCCCGGCACGGCCACGGTCCGGTGACCGTGCGGGTGGACGTGACGCCGGACGGACTTGAGATCGAACTGGTGAACGCGATGGCCGAGCAGGCAGGTGGTGCGGCGGTGCCGGTGGGCGGGCGCGGGCTGGTCGGCATGCGGGAACGGGTGCTGCTGCTCGGCGGCCGGATCACCGCAGGTGCGGACGGGGAGCGGTGGCGGGTACGGGTGCGGCTACCGGTCGGGGCGGTGCGATGAGCGTGGACGTGCTGATCGTCGACGACGACGAACTGGTCCGGATCGGGCTGCGGACCATCCTCGACGCCCAGCCGGATCTGCGGGTCGTCGCCGAGGCCGCCGACGGGGCGGAGGTGCCGCCGCTCGTCGCCCGGCACCGCCCGCAGGTGGTGCTGATGGACGTGCGGATGCCCGGGATCGACGGCATCCAGGCCACCCGACGCCTGCTGGCCACCTCCGCCGAACCGCCCCGGGTGCTTGTCATCACCACCTTCGCCAACGACGAGTACGTCTACGACGCGCTGCGCGCCGGAGCCAGCGGGTTCCTGCTCAAGCGGGCCCGACCGGCCGAGGTGGTGGCGGCGGTACGGGTGGTGGCGCGGGGTGAGTCGCTGCTCTTCCCGGCCGCGATCCGTCGACTGGTCGGGGCGTACGGGCGACGCAACGCCGACGGGCTGCGCGCGGCCCGGCTCACCGAGCGGGAGGCGGAGGTGCTGCGGCTGATGGCCGCCGGACTGTCCAACCCGGAGATCGCGGCCCGTCTGGTGGTGGGCGTCGAGACGGTGAAGACGCACGTCGGCAACGTGCTGACGAAACTCGGGGTGCGTGACCGCACCCAGGCGGTGATCGCCGCCTACGAGTCGGGGTTCGTCACGCCAGCCGGCTGAGGTCTCCCCCACGTGGGGGAGACGGTTCCCCGCCGCACGGGAGGGCTGGGCGGGCGCTTCGGTCGAGGCTGGGAAGCATGACGAACGTAGCCGTACCCGAACACCGCGACACTTCCCGTCGGACCGGTCTGCTCGCCCCACTCGCCGCCGGCTGGCTCGGCCTGTGGGGCCTGCTCGCCCTGGTGGCGGCCATCACCGGCACCGGCTACCCGTTCGGTGCCAACGATCCGCACCTCGACTCGACACTGCTCCGGCTGCTCCCGACGGACGCCGGGCCACAGTTCTTCGCCGGGATGCTTCTCACGGCCGCCGCGTTGATCCTGGTCAGCCGCACGAGCACGCCTGCCGGCCCGCTGCGGACACTGCTGCTCGGCTACGGCTGGGCCGTCGCGTTCGTGCTGACCGTCGTGGTACCCGGCGTGCAGGTGCTGGCGCTGGTCGGGTACGCGCCGATGCTGCTGCTCGGCGCACCGTTCGGCTGGCCACCTGTGGACTACGCCGACGTCTTCACCTGGACGCTGGCCGCCCGGGTCGCCGCGATGGCGGGTGGCGTGCTCCTGGGCGGGGCGCTGTTGGCGTGGCAGCGGCGTACCGCCGGCTCCTGTGTCGGGTGCGGACGCGACGGCACGGGCCGGGGCTGGACCACCCCGGCGGCCGCCGCCCGCTGGGGCCGATGGGCCGTCTGGGTCGCGGCCGTGATCCCCTTCGGCTACGCGCTGACCCGGTTCGCCTGGCTGGCCGGCATCCCGCTCGGCATCTCGTCCGCCGATCTCGCCGACCTGTGGGAGAACGGTGCGGTCTGGGCGGGGGCCGGGCTGGGCGCTTTCGCCACCGTCGGCTCGGTGCTGACTCTGGGGCTGGTACAGCGCTGGGGTGAGCGGTTCCCGCGCTGGATGCCGGGGATGGCGGGCCGGCGGGTGCCGGTTCGGCTGGCCGTGGTCCCCGCGACTGCGGTCGCGGTCCTGGCCACTGCGGCCGGCGTGAACGCGCTGAGCCTGCCCGAGTTCTGGACGGTGGGCCGGGGGCTCAGTGCGGCGGGTGCCCCGCTGATGTTCTTCCCGGTGTGGGGGCTCGCGCTCGGTGCCGCCACGTACGCGTACCACCTGCGCCGCCGGGATGTCTGCGGTCGCTGCAACCTGGGGTGACCGGTGGCTCCGGTCCGTCGTCCGGCACGGGGGCGGGCGGCGGGCCGGGCTGTCACGGCAGGTCGCGGGCGTAGCAGACGGAGAGCGGCTCGCCCCGGTACGGCCCGAAGTTGTCGATGCGCCGGTAGCCCTCCCGCTCGTAGAAGCGCATCGCGTCGGGCTGGGCGGTGCCGGTCTCCAGCAACAGGGTGCGTACGCCGGCGTCGCGGGCAGCCTGCTCCAGGGCGCGCAGGACGGCTGTCGCGACGCCGGTGCCCCGGGCCGGCGGACAGACGTACATCCGTTTGATCTCGGCGGAACCGGCGGCCAGGAAGCGCAGCCCACCGCAGCCCACGGCGGTGCCTCCGGCGTCGCGGGCGACCAGGAAGATGCTTACCGTCTCGGCCGTGGGCGGCGCGCCCGGCTCGTGGTCGTCGCAGCCGTAGCGGGCGTCGAGTTCGGCCCGTTGGGCGGCACGTAGCCGGGTGGCGTCGGTCGACTCCCAGGGTTCGCGAACGATGCTGAGCACCTGTCAACCTTTCCGTAACGAGCGTTACCGTAACGTACGCTACGGTATGGGTCGTCGATCGGGAAGGGGTACGGATGGCCAGACGCCGTGATCTCGCCGACCAGCAGCGACGCCTGTCGGCAGCCACCTGGTCGGTGCTGGCCGAACGCGGCCTGCCCGGGCTCACCCTGCGCGCCGTCGCCGAGCGGGCCGGGTGCACCACCGGCATGGTGCTGCACACCTTCGCCGACAAGCAGGCCCTGCTGGTACACGCCCGCGAGCTGCTGCACCGGCGTACCGGCCAGCGTGCCGACGCCGCACAGGCCGCGGCCGGCAGCCCCCTGGAGGCGCTGCGGGCCGTGCTGTTCCAGGCCGCCTCACCCACCGAGGAGGAGCGGGAGGAGGCGCGGGTCTGGGTCGGCTTCCTCGCCGCCGCGCTGGCCGACCCGGTCCTGGCCGACCTGCACCGCGACTACAACCGCCGGTTCGTCACCCGGGTCCGTGGGCTGGTCAGCGCCGCCCAGCCGGAGCTGGGCCCGGCCGAGACGGCCGACACGGCCACCAGCCTGGTGGCCCTCGTCGAAGGGCTCAACACGCTCGCCTGCGTCGACCCGGAGACCTACGGTGAGCAGGCCCAACGGAGCGCCCTCGACGCCGCACTCGCCGCGCTCGACACCGAGCCCTGAGCCTCGGGCAGGCGGGTGCGGTCGCCCGCCGAACCGCACTGTTCATCATCGAGCCAGGCTGGCGGCGACTGACCCGGGCGGTGGCGAGCTAGCGTGGGCGGGTGAGTGAGTCATCGCCAGTTCCGCCGCTCCCACCCGCCGACCTGCCCGCCACGCTCGGTGGGCTACGCGCCGCCGGGCACCGCTACCGCACCGTCAAGCAGGAGCTACGCGACAACCTGCGGGCCCGGATGCGGGCCGGCGCTCCGCGCTTCGCCGGCATCGTCGGGTACGACGACACGGTGCTGCCGGAGGTGGAGCGCGCCCTGCTCGCCGGCCACGACATGGTGCTGCTCGGCGAACGTGGCCAGGGCAAGACCAGGCTGATCCGGTCGCTTGTGACGCTGCTCGACGAGTGGACGCCGGTGATCGCCGGTTCGGTGCTCAACGAGCACCCGCTGCACCCGGTCACCCCGGCGTCGCGGGCGCTTGTCGCCGAGGCCGGCGACGACCTGCCGGTCGGCTGGCTGCACCGTTCCATGCGCTACGGGGAAAAGCTGGCCACCCCGGACACCAGCGTCGGTGACCTGATCGGCGACGTGGACCCGGTCCGGCTGGCCCAGGGGCGCACGCTCGGCGACCCCGAGACGATCCACTTCGGGTTGGTGCCGCGTACCAACCGGGGCATCTTCGCGGTGAACGAGCTGCCCGACCTGGCCGAGCGGATCCAGGTGGCGCTGCTCAACGTGCTGGAGGAGCGGGACATCCAGGTACGCGGCTACCAGTTGCGGCTGCCGCTGGACCTGCTGCTGGTGGCCAGCGCCAACCCGGAGGACTACACCAACCGGGGCCGCATCATCACCCCGCTCAAGGACCGCTTCGGCGCGGAGATCCGCACCCACTACCCGACCGACCTGGAGCTGGAGCTGGACCTGATCCGGCAGGAGGCCGACCTGGTCGCCGAGGTGCCGGAGCACGTACTGGAGGTGCTGGCCCGGTTCGCCCGGGCGGTACGCGAGTCGCCGTCGGTGGACCCGCGTTCCGGTGTCTCCGCGCGGTTCGCCATCGCCGCCGCGGAAACCGTCGCCGCTGCCGCGCTGCGCCGGGCGTGCCTGCTGGGCGCCGACTCCGACCTGCCGACCGCCGAGGCGGTGGCGCGGGTGGGGGACGCGGTGTCGGTGACCTCGACGCTGCGCGGCAAGGTGGAGTTCGAGAGCGGCGAGGAGGGTCGGGAGATCGAACTTCTCGGTCACCTGCTGCGTACCGCCACCGCCGAGACGTTCCGGGCCCGGCTGGCCGGGCTGGACCTGTCCGGCTTCACCGCGCTCGTCGACGAGGAGCAGGTGGTCGAGACCGGCGAGTTGGTGTCGGCGGCTGAGCTGCTGCGGCAGGTGGGCACGGTGCCGGGGCTGGCCAAGGTGCTCGACCGGCTCGGTATCGGCGACGCGCCGAGCACCGGGCAGGCCGCGGCGGCCGTCGAGTTCGTGCTGGAGGGGCTGCATCTGAGCCGTCGGCTGGGCAAGGACGTCACCGACTCCGGGCGGACCCGCTACGGCGGCCGGGACTAGCGATGGCCGGCAACCGGTTCCGGTACGGGCAGTGGCGTGGCGGTCCCGATCCGCTCGCGCCGCCGTACGACGTGCAGGCCGCGGTGGACCAGGTCGGCGAAGAGGTGCTGGCCGGCGGCAGTCTCCGCGACGCGCTGCGGGACCTGCTGCGCCGGGGCCCGCAGGGGCGGGGCGGGCTGGACGGGCTGATCGCCCGCGCCCGCCGGCTACGCCGCGAGGCGCTGCGCCGGGGCGAGCTGGACGGCGCGGTCACCCGGGCGCGCGCGCTGCTCGACCAGGCCCTGGCCGCCGAACGGGACGAGTTGGCCCGCCGGGACGACGAGGCGGCCCGGTTCGCCGAGACGATGCTCGACGATCTGCCCCGCTCGACCGCGCAGGCGGTGCGCGACCTGTCCGACTACCGGTGGGCCAGCGACGAGGCCCGGCAGACCTACCAGCGGATCCTCGACGGGCTGCGTGACGACGTGCTCGGCCAGCGCTTCGCCGGCCTGCGCGACTCGACGCGGCTGGCCGGTGACCCGGCGGTGCAGGAGCGGGTCGCCGAGATGATGCGGGACCTCAACGCCCTGCTGGCCCGGCATGCCCGGGCCGAGGACACCACCGACGCGTTCGCCGAGTTCATGCGCCGGCACGGCGATTTCTTCCCGGAGCGGCCTCGTGACGTGGACGAACTTGTCGACCTGCTGGCCCGACGGTCGGCGGCCGGGCAGCGGCTGATGAACTCGCTGTCGCAGCGGCAGCGGGAGGAACTGGCCGGGTTGATGCGCGAGTCCCTCGGTGACCGGCTCGCCGGTGAGCTGGCCGCGCTGGAGGGTAACCTGCGGGCGCTGCGGCCCGACCTGCGTTGGGGGCGGGGCGAGCGGATGCAGGGCGGCCAGCCGCTCGGCTACGGCGAGGCGACCGGAGCGCTGGACGAGATCGCCGAGCTGGACGACCTGCTCGACCAGTTGGGCCAGGCACACCCCGGCGCCACCCTTGACGACATCGACGTCGACGCGGTGTCCCGGACGCTGGGCCGGGACGCGGCCGACGACGTACGCCGGCTGCGGGAGCTGGAGCGGGAGCTGCGCCGGCAGGGTTGGGTGACCCGCGACGCCGACGGGCTGACCCTGAGCCCGAAGGCGCTGCGTCGCCTCGGCGGCACCGCGCTGCGGAAGGTCTTCGCCGAGCTGACCGCCGGCCCGCGAGGCCAGCACGACCTGCGCTCGGCCGGTGCGGCAGGCGAGGTGACGGGCGCGTCGCGGCCCTGGGAGTACGGCGACGAGCAGCCGCTGGACGTGGTGCGGACGTTGACCCGGGCGGTCCGCCGCACCGGCCCCGGGGTGCCTGTACAACTGGCCGTCGAGGACTTCGAGGTCGTCGAGACCGAACGACGAGCGTCGGCGGCGGTGGCGCTCTGCGTCGACCTGTCGTACTCGATGATCTCCCAGGGGCGGTGGGGTCCGATGAAGCAGACCGGGCTGGCCCTGGCCCACCTGATGGCGACGCGGTTTCCGCAGGACGCGTTGCAGATCATCGGGTTCGGCCGGCGGGCGGAGACGCTTACCCAGCAGGAACTGGCCGCCGTCGAGCCGGACCTGACGCAGGGGACCAACCTGCAGCACGCGTTGCGGCTGGCTGGCCGGCACCTGCGGCGCCATCCGGACGCCGAGCCGGTGGTGCTTGTGGTGACCGACGGGGAACCGACAGCCCACCTGGACCCGGACGACGGTGAGGCGCTGTTCGCGTGGCCGTCGTCGCCGGAGACGATCGAGGCGACGGTCCGGGAGGTGGACCGGCTCGGCCGCTACGGGGCCACCCTGAACCTCTTCATGCTCGGCGACGATCCCGGGCTGCGCCGCTTCGTCGATGCGGTGGCCCGCCGCAGCGGCGGCCGGGTGTTCACCCCGGACGCCGACGACCTCGGCGAGTACGTGGTCAGCGACTACCTGCGGGCCCGCCGGGGCCGCCGATAAGCTCGGCCGGGTGGAGGTCGACGGGCTGCGACGGGCGTACGACGAGGTGCTGGCCGAGGTCGACGCGGGCGGGTTCGGGCCGCCCCCGCGCGACCGGTACAGCGCCGAGCAGATCGTGGCGCACCTGGTCGCCAGCGACGAGCTGATGCGCGAGGCCACCGAGGCGGTGCTGGCCGGCACGCCCTACGCCTTCTACGACCTGGCCGAGGTGCACCGGCCGGAACTTGACGAACTGGCCGCCGAGTGCGGCGGCCTCGACGGCCTCGCCACCCGGCTGCGGGCCACGAGTGACCAGCTGCTCGCGCTGGTGGCCCAGCTCGGTGCGGCGGCGGACACCCCGGTCGAGACGCACCTACGCGAGGGGTTCGAACTCG
This sequence comes from Verrucosispora sp. CNZ293, assembly GCF_002754655.1. Taxonomy (NCBI): domain Bacteria; kingdom Bacillati; phylum Actinomycetota; class Actinomycetes; order Micromonosporales; family Micromonosporaceae; genus Micromonospora; species Verrucosispora sp. CNZ293. The sequence continues at coordinate 3,740,669 of NZ_PEFR01000001.1, read as the reverse complement.
TCATCGACGAGCCGCTGCCGTGGGGCCGCACCATCGACCTGCACGCCCGCGTGCACCTGCCCCGACACCTCAGCGAGCTACGCGCGCTGCGCGGCAACACCTGACCGGGACGGCCGTGCGGCCACTGCGCCGTCGGCGGTCCTCGTCGCCGCCTCCGGTAGCTGTTCCGCTGCTCCCAGGGCCGGGACCTGCCAGGACTGGCGCGAACTAGAGGCGGAAGATCCGCACGATCAACGGGGTGTCGACAAGGGTGTGGGGTGCGATCGCGTGATACGCCCACAGATGGACCCACGCGTTACCGGTCCGGACCGTGAGGAATGTCTTGAACGCGCCGGGCATGGTGTAGACGAGCAGCACCAGGCCGATCGAGGTGACGGCTTCGCCCACGCTGGTGAAGCGGGTCCAGGCGTCGCCGAGGTGCAGTGCGGCGTAGGTGAGTCCACCAAGGATGACGGCACCGGGGATGCCGACCAGGCGGACGAACCTCGGTACGAGGATCGCCTGGACGAAAACCAGGGTCGGCAGGCCGGTCCCCAGCAGATACAGCACGAAGGTCAGCGGTACGCCCAGCGCCAGCTGGCGGCCGTCGAGAGCGAGAATCGCGGCGCTCAGACCGAGGAGCTGGGTGATGCTGCCGACCGCCAGGACGACCGCGACGATCAGGCTGTCCCGGCGACGGTTCGTCGAGCGCAGACACAGTTCCGTCGAGCTGTAGCGGCGGCGGAACCAGAGGAAGGGTACGACGGCGAAGGCGGTGAAGTTGTAGCCGGCCCAGCCGATCGTCTCCGCCACACCGACGTGGTCGTGGGGACCGACCAGGGTGCCGGCCAGGTGGAAGCTGATCGGGTGCCAACCGAGGGCCTGCCCGAGCGCCACGCCCAGCAGCTGGGCCAGCAGTCCGTAGAGCAGCAGGGCCAGCGTCTCGAAGCGGGCCACCGGATGAGCTGGTGCTCGGTCTGCGATCGCCGGAGCGGATCTTCGGGTGAGCAGCCAGACGATCGTCGCCAGGACGACTACCTCGACGGCGGCGCTGACGCCGATCAGCCCCAGATTTATTTGATACGACTGTGTCATAAAGATTATTTAACACGGTCGTGCTATAAAGGTCCATGCCCAAAGTCGTGGATGCCGCCGCCCGTCGGGTGGAGCTGGCCGAGGCCGTCTGGCGGGTGGTGCGCCGCGACGGCCTGGCCCACGCCTCGGTGCGGAACGTGGCGCTGGAGGCTGGCTTGTCGACCGGGTCGTTGCGCCACTCGTTCGGCTCCCAGTCCGAGTTGACGCTGTTCGCCATGCGGCTGGTCGCCGAGCGCATCCAGGCCCGGGTCGAGGCCGTCGAGGTCACCGGCGACCCGACGGAGGTCGCCGTACGCATGATCGAGGAGATGTTGCCACTCGACGAGGACCGGCTGGCCGAGTGTCAGGTATGGCTCTCCTTCTCAGCCCAGTCGGTGGTGGATCCGCAACTCGGAGCGCTCCGAGCGGAGATGCACGGGCTGCTGTGGCACGCCTTCAGATCAATTGTTGACCAGGTTGCCGGCCCGGCGGCGGACCGGGACCTGGAAGCCCGCCGCCTCTACGCCCTGGTCGACGGACTCATCCTGCACACGGTGCTGCACGGCGAGGACCCGGCGGGCTCCCGTTCCTTGATCAGCGCGCACCTTCGGCAACTCGCCGAGTCACTGTAGGGCCCAGCGCTGGGCCGGGTTGCCGTCGCAGGGGGCCTGGACGATGTCGGTGCCGGCGTCGGCGCCACCGTCGCGGGCCTGGGCGCACTTGCCGCTGTGCACGGCCACCAGCACTGTCGCGCCGCCGTCGACAGGTTGCAGCCGCCACTGCTGGTTGCCCTCGCCGTGGCAGCCGAACTGCTGCAACCGGGCACCGTCGTCACCGCTGCCGCCCTCGACGTCGAGGCACTGGTTGTGGGCGGCGTTGGTAAGCGTCACCGTGTCCGGGCCGAAGGCGTTGACCACCCACTGCTGCTCCGGCCCACTGCTGCAATCGGCCAGCTTGGCGGCGGCCTTCTCACCGTCACCGTCGAGCCCGAGGCAGCGACCCGAGCCGACCCCCCGGAACACCTTCGGTCCGACGACCGCGTCCGGGTCCTGGCTGGGGCTCGGTGTGGGGGAGGGTTCGGACGTGGTCGGGCCGGGTTCCGGTTCGCTCTCCGTCGGGCTGGGCTGCGCCGCGCTCGGGCTGGGCGCGGCCACCGTCGGTGCCGGCTCCGGATCGTCGTCGCCACCGAGCACGCCGGTGGCGAACAGCACCCCCAGCAGTACGCCGACCAGTCCGACCGCCAGTGCCGTGACGAGCAGTGGATCGCGGGACGGCCCGGCTCGGCTGGTGCCGTAAACGTTGCCCGACCCATCGGTGTGCGACATGCCGGCATCCTGTCCCACCGCGCGCGGTGCCGGCCAGCCACCCCCGGCGTCCAGCCTGATAGGGGCGAGAAACGCCTCTGATGGACATCCCGCCAGGCGCTCCCGGGGCGCGTAAAGTGATCCCATGCACGCCCTGCGTGATCATGACCTGGCGGTGGCCCAGCTGCGACGGTCGTACGCGGCGGTGCCACCCGGCCAGCCGGTGCGGCTGGCCAAGCGCACCTCCAACCTGTTCCGTCCGCGCAGCGCCCCCGCATCCGGGCTGGACGTCAGCGGCCTCGGCGGGGTGCTGGGCGTCGACCCGGTCGCCCGCACCGCCGACGTGCAGGGCATGTGCACCTACGAACGACTTGTCGAGGCGACCCTGCCGCACGGCCTGATGCCGTTTGTGGTGCCGCAGTTGCGCACCATCACCCTCGGTGGGGCGGTGACCGGGCTGGGCATCGAGTCGACCTCGTTCCGCAACGGCCTGCCGCACGAGTCGGTGATCGAGCTGGACGTGCTCACCGGCGCCGGCGACCTGGTCACCGCCCGCCCCGACGGCGAGCACGCCGACCTGTACGCGGCCTTCCCCAACTCGCTGGGCAGCCTCGGGTACGCCATCCGGCTGCGGATCGAGCTGCAACCGGTCCGCCGCTACGTGGCCCTGCGCAACCTGCGGTTCACCAACCTGACCGCGTTGACCGAGGCGATCGGTGAGATCACCGCGACCCGCCGCTGGGCCGGCGAGAGCGTCGACGCGATGGACGGGGTGATGTTCAGCCCCGGTGAGGCGTACCTGGTGCTGGGCAGCTTCACCGACGACGCGCCGGCGGTCTCCGACTACACCGGCCAGGAGATCTACTACCGCTCGCTGCGCCAGCGCACCCACGACGCGCTGACCATCCACGACTACCTGTGGCGTTGGGACACCGACTGGTTCTGGTGCTCGGCGGCGTTCGGCGCGCAGCACCCGGTGGTACGGCGGTTGTGGCCGGCACGGTGGCGGCGCAGCGACGTCTACCACCGCATCGTGCGCCTGGAGCACCGGCACCGGGTGGCGGCCCGGATCGACAGGTGGCGTGGTCAGCCGGCCCGGGAGCGGGTCGTGCAGGACGTGGAGATCCCACTGGACCGTACCGCCGAGTTTCTGCACTGGTTCGCCGCCGGCGTCGGGATGACGCCCGTGTGGTTGTGTCCGCTGCGGCTGCGCGAGCCGGCCGGCGCGGGATCGGCGCGGTCCTGGCCGCTGTATCCGCTACGGCCGGGGCTGGACTACGTCAACATCGGGTTCTGGGGGAGTGTGCCGATCGCCGAGGGCGCCGCCGACGGCGACGTCAACCGGGAGATCGAGCGCGCGGTGTCGGAGAAGGGCGGGCACAAGTCGCTCTACTCCGACGCGTACTACGACCGGGATTCGTTCGACCGGCTCTACGGCGGCGGCGCATGGCGCGCCGTGCGGGACCGGTACGACCCGGAGCATCGGCTCACCGGACTGTACGAGAAGGCGGTAGCACGAGCATGAACGAGCGGAGCGGAGTGTTGGCATGAGTCTCACCGACCGAAGCCAGGGAGCGGCAGGCGCTCCCGCCACACCGCCCCCGGGGGGCCGGCGGTATGGGTTGACCGTGGCGGACATCGTCCGGGCGGTGACCTCGGGCCCTCTGCCGGTACGCGTCACCGGGTACGACGGCAGCTCGATCGGCCCGGCCGACGCCGGGATCACCCTGTCGATCCACTCCGAGCGAGGGCTGTCGTATCTGCTCACCGCACCGGGCGACCTGGGCATGGCACGTGCCTACGTCAGCGGTGACCTGACCCTGGAGGGTGTGCACCCGGGCGACCCGTACGAGGCGTTGCGGGTGCTCAGTGGGCTGCGGATGCGGGCCCCGGCGCTCGCCGACGGGTTGGCGCTGGTGCGGGGGCTGGGCTGGGAGCGGCTGTTGCCGCCGCCGGCACCGCCACAGGAGGCGCAGCCGCGCTGGAAGCGGATCATGGGCGGTCTGCGGCACTCGCGGACCCGCGACAGCAGCGCCATCTCACACCACTACGACGTGTCGAACGCCTTCTACGAGAAGGTGCTCGGCCCGTCGATGACGTACACCTGCGCGGTGTACCGCAGCCCGGACGACACGTTGGAGCAGGCTCAGGCGAACAAGTACGACCTGGTCGCCGGCAAGCTCGCGCTGCGGCCGGGGATGCGGCTGCTGGATGTGGGCTGCGGGTGGGGCGGCATGGTCCGGCACGCGGCCCGCGAGTACGGCGTCAAGGCGCTCGGTGTGACGCTGTCGCGGGCGCAGGCGCAGTGGGCGCAGGCGGCCATCGAGCGGGAGGGGCTGTCCGCGCTGGCGCAGGTGCGCCACCTGGACTACCGCGACGCCCCGCGCGAACAGTTCGACGCGGTGTCCTCGATCGGCCTGACCGAGCACATCGGAGTCCGCAACTATCCGGCCTACTTCGGGTTCCTGCGGGACCGGCTGCGCCCGGGGGCCCGGCTGCTCAACCACTGCATCACCCGGGCGGACAACCGGGCGCCGCACCGGTCCGGGGCGTTCATCGACAGGTACGTCTTCCCGGACGGCGAACTGGCCGGCCCGGGCCGGTTGATCAGCGAGATCCACGATGTCGGGCTGGAGGTGCACCACGAGGAGAACCTGCGCCAGCACTACGCGCTGACCCTCGCGGCCTGGTGCCGCAACCTGGTGCGGCACTGGGACTCCTGCGTCGCCGAGGTGGGTGCCGGTACGGCCCGGGTGTGGGGGCTCTACATGGCCGGCTCGCGGTTGGCCTTCGAGCGCAACGGCATCCAGCTGCACCAGGTGGTGGCGACGCGCAACGGCCCGGACGCGGTGAACGGCTACCCGTTGCGCCCGGACTGGCTGCCCTGACCGGGGCACCTTAGGACTGCGCGAGGCCGCGCCGGGAACCGCCGGCGCGGCCTTTCCCGAACCCATTGACAAAGAAGTTTTTTACGTACAAACTGATTTTGCCATGAGAGATGTCCTGTACCTGGAGCAGATCGAGCAGGCCGAGGCGCTGCTGAAGCCGCAGCGCGTCGAGATCCTGCGGCAGTTGGCCGAGCCACGCACCTGCACCGAGGTGGCCGCCCGGCTGGAGCAGACGCCACAGCGCGTCTACTACCACGTCAAGCAACTCGTCGCGGCCGGGCTGGTCGAGCAGGTCGACAAGCGCAAGGTCCGTGGCATCACCGAGGGCATCTACCAGGCCGCCGCCCGGTCGTACTGGCTCTCGCCCCGACTGGTCGGCCGGATCGGGCTGCGTCGCACCCGCGACGAGCTGAGCCTGGGCTACCTGCTGGACCTGATGGAGGAGGTCCAGGCCGACGTCGCAGCCCTGGACCGCGCCGCCCCGGAGCTGCCGTCGATCGGCGTCTCCGGCGAGATCCGCGTGCCGGCCGAGCGCCGGCAGGAGTTCCTGCACGACCTGCAGTCCGCGCTGCAGGAGTTGTTCACGCGCTACGGCGGCGCCGAGGGAGACGCCTTCAAGCTCGCCGTGGCCTGCTACCCGAAGGGGACCGACAGTGACTGAACCGATGACCCTCGCCGCCCGCCTCGCCGCGCCGATCGCGCGGGTGCGCCGGGCCCTGACCGACCCCGCCGAGCTGCGCGTCTGGCTGGCCGAGCACGCCGAGGTCGAGCTGCCCGAGCGGTACGAGTTCTGGGGCCGCTACACGCCAGAGGGTGATGCCCCACATCAGCGGCTGCTGCACGCCGACGACGACCGGCTGCGCTTCGCCTGGCTGCTCGACGGGGTGGAGACCACCACCGAGATCACGCTGAGCGCGGACGGGCCGGACGCCACGGTGCTGCGGCTGTCGCAGACCCACTTCGACTTCAACGACGTGATCAACGGCACCAGCATCCGGGGCGTGCTGCAGACCTACTGGTACCTCTCGACCGCGAATCTCGAGGCGTACCTGACCGGCAAGCCGCTGCTGCCGAAGGTGGACTTCACCAGCGCCGACTTCCGTGGCGAGCTGGAGATTGCCGCGCCGGCCGACAAGGTGTGGGAGTCCCTGATCGACTCCGAGCAGGTCAGCGCCTGGTTCGGCTACCCGATCGGGATCGAACCCTGGGTCGGCGGCCGGTACGCCATGGGCGGCTTCGACGCTGGCTTCGCCGCAAAGGTGGTCGACCTGGAACCCGGCCGCAAGATGTCCGTCGACTGGGGACCGAACGGAGTGACCAGCTGGGAGCTGGCCGAGTCGGACGGGAAGACGAAGCTGACCTTCGTGCAGAGCGGCTTCGACGAGCAGAACCCGCCCTACGCCGCATGGGCCGGGTCGGTCTCCGGGCTGGCCGATCTGCGCCGCTTCCACGAGGTGCCGGACTGGCAGCCGATCTGGCTGCCTGAGGAGTCCGCCGCCACGGCCGGCTGAGCCGTACCGGCACGGGCGGTCACCGGGGCAGCCTGGTGGCCGTCCGTGCCCTTGGCATCAACAGGCGTGCGACGGGGTAATTGCCGGCGGTGTTCCTCATCTTCGGACTCCGGACCAGGGTCACCCGGTCGGCTGTGGTGCAGCAGGTCTGCCGCCACTGCGGGCAGCAGGCCGCCCAGGTGCTCACCCGTCGCTCGACGAAGTTCAGTCTCTTCTTCATTCCGCTGATCCCGGTGCGTACCCGCCACCTGCAGCAGTGCACCTTCTGCGCCGCCGAGTACCCGGTGGCCCGAGCCGAGGCCGAGCGCCTGATGGCCGCCTGACGGCCACCTCCGGGCGTGGCCGCGACGGGCCGGAACTCGTCACCGCGACTATCGTGGCCTGTCGTGACGGACACCGAGCAGCGCCTGGCCGCGATCCGGGGCGACGCACCGCCGAAACGACACAACGCCCGTACGCTCGCCGCGTTGACCGGCAACCCGGGCTGCACCCGGCGAGCGGTCCTCGACGGTGCCGGGGTGGACAAGCCGGCACTGGCTGAGCGGGTCGGCTTTCCCGCCCGGTTCGGGCAGTCCCGATTCGCCATCACCCGGGGCAACGTCTTCGAGGCGCAGGTGAAGGCCGACGGTGGGGCCGAGCTGCTACGACTGGTCGCGGAGCGGCTGGGCGTACCGGTGCCGGCGGCGGCCAGCTGGACGGACCTCGGCGACGGCGACGACCCGGCCACCCGGGCCCGACGGTCGGCGACCCTGCTCACCGAGGCGCTGTCGCCCACCGGATCCCACCCCGCCGAGCCGCCCGGCACTCCCGAGCCGGCCGGCCCTCCCGAGCCGTCCGGTGCCGGGGAGCAGCCCGGCGCCGACGAGCCGGCGGCGCTGTTCGACCATCCGATGCTCGGCCTGTCGGTCGCCGGGCAGCGGGTGCACCTGGAACCGGACCTGGTGGCCGCCCGGTTGGGTGGCCGGTTCCACGTGGTCGAAATCAAGTCCTTCCCGGTGATCGACGGCCAGGCCGACCCGGCGAAGCTGGCCGCCGCGGCGGTGCAGTCCGCCGTCTACGTGCTGGCCCTGCGGGAACTGCTCGCCGCCCGGGGCCACGACCCGCAGCTCGTGTCGCATGAAGTGGTGCTGGTCTGCCCCCGGGACTTCAGCAACGAGCCGGTCGCGCACCTGCTCGACGTCCGCCGGCAACTGCTCGTGGTACGCCGGCAACTGGACCGGATGGACCGGCTCGACACGCTGCTGGCCGGCGTGCCGGCCGACTTCACCGCCGATCCCGCCGCCGATCCGGCGGCCCTTGCCGATTCGCTGGCGCGGGTACCGGCCAGGTACGCCCCCGACTGTCTGGCCAGCTGCGAGCTGGCGTACTTCTGCCGACACGAGGCTCGCGGGCAGACCGGGACGCTCGGCCGCCCGGTCCGCGAGGCGCTGGGCGGGATCGCCGACGTCGGCGAGGTGCTGGCACTCGCCAGTGGGGAACCCGCCACCGACCCCGAGCGGGCGGAGGCCGCGGCGCTGCTGCGGACCGCGGCCCGCCTGCGCGCCGACGCTTTCGCCACCGCGCCGGCATGAGCGAGCGGAGCGAGGGAATCATCGGGCTCAGTGTTGGGGTGCCTCATGTCGGCACGCAGCGCGGCACGCAGCGCGGCGGAGTGCCGGCATGAGTACGTTGCGGGCGTTGGCGGCGGCCCAGGCGGTCGCCGCAGGGGTGGCCCAACCGGTGGCCACCGTCCGGCATCTGCACCTGTCGAGACGGCCGCTGGTGCTGGTGCCGCTGGCGATGGCGGGGGAGGCCAACGCGCCTCTCGCCGCGATGGTCGGCTCGGCCCCTGGCGACGCGCGGCTGCTGATCGTGCCGCAGCCGCGCAACCGGGACCAACGGTTCGCGTTCGCCGCCGAACTGGCCGAGATCGTGCTCCCCTATGTGGACGGACACCGTACGGCGAACGAGGCGGTCGCCGTGGACCGGGGCCGGGACGTCAGGTACCGGTACCTCGACGCGCCGCAGCTGCTGGTGCCGAATCCGGCGGGCGTGACGTTCCTGCGGCTGCTCGGCCGTTCCACCAGGTTCCGGCGGGTCGACGGCGAGTATCCGGTACCGCCGCAGGTGCCGCTGCTGGGCCGTTGGCTCACCTACTTCGCCGAACGGGCCGAGCACCCCGGCTCGTCGGCGCTGGTGGCGATGACGCAGGCGTTGACGCTGCACTGGGCGACCGGGCAGAGCGCGGTGGAGGATCTGCACCTGCCGGCGCTGCTGGGGTGGATCGCCCCGCCCGGCGGGCTCTCCGGCGCCGAGGCGGCCGCCCGCGCCGAGGACCCGTCGACCTGCCCGCCGGCCGGCCCGGCCACCGATCCCGAGTTCGACAACCGGCTGCTGGCGCCGGCCATCGAGGCGTACGCCGCCGCCGACGAGTCGACGCGCGTCGAGGCGTACGCGGAGCTGGAGCGGCTGCTGCGGGACCAGCTGACGCCCACCTGGGAGCTGATGTGGCGCGGCCTGGGGTTGCTGCGCGCCCTGCCGCCCGGCGCGCGGGTGGCCACGCGGTGGGACGGCGACCGGGACGCCTTCACCGCCCACGCCGAACACCTCGACGCGGACGGCTCCCCACAGCCACGCCGTGACGGTGCGGTGGCCGCCGCGGCCCGGCTGCACCGCCTGGAACGGGCCGCCGCCACCTACGCGGTGCAGCGCGCCTACGACGACCCGCTGGTGATGGCGGAGTACCGGCTGACCGGGGAAGCTTTCGTCGGCGAGGTGCTGCTGGCCGACCCGACCCGGGTCGACGACAGCGGCAAGCGGCCGGTACTGCGCCCGCGCATCCAGCTGATGACCACCGACCCGGTGCTGGTACCGGTAGGCGCGACGCTGTCCAGCCCGTCCCGCCCCGGGCAGAAGGCGCGGACGGTGTTCGTCACCCCGGCGGCGGACGGCAAGACCGAGGTGGTGCTGGAACTGTCCGGCGGGATGGGGCGTGGCCTGACGGCCAGCCCGGGCAGCGTGCCGGAGGTGGGGGAACGGCTCTGCTACACCACGCTCAGCGACGCCTACGTCCCGGGCGCGGCGTTCCCGACGGCGGATGAGACCCCGTGGACCCACGGCGGTCCACCCGCGACCGGAGCCGCGGCACCCGACGAACAATGGGCGTGAGCGCAAGCGCCCACCCACCGTTCCTGACAGACCCACCCCATCGCCGAGCCGACCGCCGACCGCCGACCGTCGGTCGCCGGTCGCCGGTCGCCGACGGTAATCATCCCCCGACCGCGAGCGGGTCGTTGCCCGCGTCGCCGCACCGGGAGTCGTCAGGTTGTGGACTTGCGTACCCGTTGGATCTGGCGGGGCGGCTGCGGGCGTGGCTAGGCTTTCGGGGTTTGCCAGGGCCGATCCCCGCCGTCCAGGGTGTACGCACGAGAGAGAGCCGGAGCGATCACTGTGTCGCGGAAGGACGTCGAGCAGGCTGCCGCGCGCTCGCCCGGACAGGACCGGGTCGGCCGTGTGGGGTTGGTCGGTGCCGGTGTCGTCGTCGCGGTCGAGGCGTTCTGGCTGGTGCTGGGGCTACCCGCTGGCGCGCTGGCGAGCGATGTGGGTGCGCTCACGGTGGCGGGCTGGGCCGCGGTGGCCTGTGTCGCGGCGGCCCGCCGGCACCCGGTGACGTTGCGCCGGTTCTGGCTGCTGCTGGCCGCCACCATGGCGTTGTCGCTGGCCGGGCGGGCACTGTGGACGTCGCAGCGGCTGCTCGGGGAGAGCCTGCCGCACACCCTGCCCGTCGGGCTGATCTTCGCGGCCAGCCTGCTGACCGGGACCGCTGCGCTGTTCTGTTCGAACACCGCACCGCGTACCACTGTGGGGCGGGCCCGGACCCTGCTCGACGGGGTGATCGTCGGGCTGGCGCTGATCCCGATCGGCTGGCTGCTGATCTTCCGCAACGTCAGCCTGGCCGACCTGGACGAGCCGTTGCGTACCGCCGGCCTGCTCTACCCGATGTTCGATCTGGTGCAGCTGACCATCCTGGTGGCGGTGGTCGGCCCCGGCCGGCCGGTGTGGCGGCCGATGGCGCTGCTGGGGGTGAGCCTTACGGTACGGGCGGTGGCCGACACGGTATACGTGTCGCTTGTGGCCGCCGGCACCTACCAGCCCGGCACCCCGGTCGACGTGCTCTGGCCGCTGAGCTACCTGCTGATCGTGGTGGCTACCCGGATGTCCCCGCCACGGGACCACGGAGCTGCTGCGGAGACCGGAGAGGCCGGGGAGGCGCCGCTGCCGCCGTGGTGGCGGGTGGTGCTGCCCTACCTGCCGGTGGGCGGGGCGATCGGGGCGACAATGCTGGCCCGCGACGCCAGCGGTCACACTCCGATGCCGATCTTCCTGGCGATGATGGCGCTGTTGGCGACGCTGGCGCTGCGGCAGGGGCTGGCGGCCAACGAGAACCTGCGCCTGGTGGTGCAGCTACGCAAGCTGGCCTACGTCGACCAGCTCACCGGGCTGCCGAACCGGCTGGCGTTCACCCGCCGGCTGCGTGGTGCGCTGCGCGGTACCAACCGGGTCGCCGTGCTGCTACTGGACCTCGACGGGTTCAAGCAGGTGAACGATCGGTTCGGGCACACCACAGGTGACACGCTGCTGTCCGGCCTGTCCCGACGGATGCGTCGGGCGGTCGGCGACGACGGCATGATCGCCCGGATCGGTGGCGACGAGTTCGCCGTGCTGGTCACCGACGGGCGGCCGTTGGCGCCGGAGCGGCTGGCCGAGCGGCTGCTGGCGGCGCTGCAACCGTCACCGGGCGAGGAACTGGTGGGGGTGCACCCGTCGGCAAGCATCGGCATCGCCGAGTACGGGCCGCAGCACATCTCCCACACCGACCTGCTGCGCGACGCGGACATCGCCATGTACGCGGCGAAGGCGGCCGGCAAGTCCGCGTACCGGCGGTGCACGCAGGGGCTGCGGGAGTCGGCGGTGAGCCGGGCCGAGCTGATCGCCGACCTGCGGCGGGCCGTCGACGAGGAACAGTTGCACCTGGAGTTCCAACCGATCGTGGATCTGGCCACCGGGGCGGTACGCAGCGCGGAGGCCTTGGTGCGGTGGCGGCATCCCCGGCTGGGCATGCTCAGCCCGGCGCGGTTCCTGCCGCTGGCCGAGGAGACCGGGCTGATTCTGCCGATCGACAGGTGGGTCATCCACGAAGCCTGCCGGGCGGCGGCCACCTGGCAGGACCGGGTTCCCTCGGCGACGGTGGCGGTCAACATCGCCGCGTCGCACCTGCGCCGGCCCGACCTGATCGCGACGGTCACCGAGGCCACCGCGGGTGCCGGGTTGGCGCCCCGGGCACTGACCCTGGAGCTGACCGAGTCGGCGCTGATCGAGGGCAGCGACGCGGTACTGGACCGTCTCGGGCAGTTGCGGGAGTTGGGCATCCGGATCGCCATCGACGACTTCGGCACCGGGTACTCGTCGTTGAGTTACCTGCACCGGATCCCGGCGACCGAGTTGAAGATCGACAGGTCGTTCGTGGCCCGGCTCCCCGAGGACGCCCGGGCGTACGCGACTGTGGAGATGGTGACCCGGCTGGCTGGCGCGTTCAACCTGGGCGTGGTGGCCGAAGGGGTGGAGACCGAGCGGCAGCACGACGCGGTGGCCGCGATCGGCTGCGTGCAGGGGCAGGGCTACCGCTACGGTCGCCCGACCGCCCTGGCGGAGCTGCGGGCCGTCTTGGCGAAGGCCGACCCACCGGGTGTGTCCGGCGTCGCAGAATCGGGCTTGACCCTCACGTAACGGCAGGCGGGACCGTGGTTCCGGAAAGGGGGAACCATGGCCCACACGGTTGGTCAGGTGGCGAAGCTCGCCGGCGTGACGGTCCGGACGCTGCACCACTACGACGAGATCGGTCTGCTGACGCCGAGCGGGCGTAGCGGCTCGGGATACCGCCGCTACTCCGAGGCGGACCTGGAGCGGTTGCAGCTGATCCGGTACTACCGCGAGCTGGGGTTCCCGTTGGACGAGATCGCCGTGATCCTCGACGACCCGGCGAGCGGTCCCGAAGGGCACCTGCGCCGCCAGCACGAGCTGCTGACGGTGCGGATCAAGCGCCTTCAGGAGATGGTCGCGGCGATCGAATTCGCGATGGAGGCGAGCAAGATGAACATCCAGCTGACCCCGCAGGAGCGGTTCGAGGTCTTCGGGGACTTCGACCCGGACGCGTACGCCCAGGAGGCGGAACAGCGGTGGGGTGACACCGAGGCTTACCAGGAGTCGACCCGGCGGACGTCGCGCTACCGCAAGGAGGACTGGCAACGGTTCAAGGCGGAGACCGAGGACTGGGGGCGGCGGATCGTCGCGCTGCTGACCTCGGGCGCGCCGGCCGACGGGCCGGCGGCCATGGAGTTGGCCGAGGAACACCGGCAGCAGATCAGCAGGTGGTTCTACGAGTGCTCGTACGAGATCCACACCGGGCTGGCCGACCTGTACCTGGCCGACGAACGGTTCACCGCGCACTACGAGGCGATGGCTCCCGGTCTGACGGAGTACCTGGCTGAGGCGATTCACGCCAACGCGATCACCCGTGCCTGATCGGGCGTGCGGACCGTGAAGGATCGGGAGAGTATGACTGGCGTCCGCTCTCCCGATCTTCGGAGGTTGCATTGCTGATCGTCGCCGGCACACTGCACGTCGACCCCGCCGAGCGGGACGACTACCTGGCCACCTGCGCCGAGATCGTTCGCCAGGCGCGCAAGGCGCCCGGTTGCCTCGACTTCGCCATCAGCCCGGACCTGACCGAGCCGGGGCGGATCAACGTGTACGAACGGTGGGAGTCCGAGGAACAACTGCTCGACTTCCGCGGCTCCGGCCCGGAACCGGAACAGCAGGTGGCGATCGTCGAGGCCGAGGTCAACAAGTTCCTGATCAGCGCGGTCGAGTCACCCTGATCGTCGGTTGAGCGGGCGCGGGGCCGGACGGGTCGGGGAGAACCCGCCCGGCCCCGCTTGGTGGTGGGCGTGTGTTGCAGCCCTCGTCTACCCCCACGACTGATCGGCGTACGAGTGGCCGGTTACGTCACAGCCGCCGGAACGGAAGGCGAACGGGGCAGAGCGAAACCGCCGTCTCGTCCGTATTGCTCCACCGATCGGGTAATTCACACCCTTCTGCCCGTGTCCATGCCGGTGCCCGCAGCCGTTAACACTGTGACACCCCATTTGGTGGCCTGCGGTTGGTGGCATGCGCGGCGAAGGAGTCGGCGTGGCAAGGACTGATTCGACGGGTTCGACATGGCGGTACCGGTGGGCGCGCCGGCAGAACGAGCGCCGGCTGCGGCTGTTCCGCAGCGCCGAGGGGACCTGGCGGCGACGCGACGACGAACTGCGCCGCCTGCGTACGCTCGCCGAGCAGTGTCAGGGCTCGGCCACGGCCGGCGACGGCCTCCCGCTGGAACTGACAGCCGACGAGGTCGTGCTGCGGGTGGTACCGGCCGCGCAGCTTGTGGAGATGCGGCACGACGCCGTGCTGCCCGCTCCCGACCTGACCGTCGGTGCGGCCACCGGTCGGCTGCGTCGACGCCTTCCCGACGGGGTCCGGGTCGCCGACGCCGGCATGGCGGTGATCACCAACCGGCGGTTGGTGCTGCTCGGCGGGCGAGGCCGGCGCGACTGGGCGTACGGCAGGATGACAGGTCTGGCGCACGACCCGCACGCGTCGGTCACTCTGATCCAGGTGCTGGACCGGCGGCGTGCCTCCGGGGTGCTGCTGCGCCCGGACGTGGCGGCCGAGTTCCGGTTCGTGCTCACCCTGGCCTTCGCCGACGCCATCGAGCAACGGCAGGCGGTCATCGACCAACTCGACGAGTTGATCAGCGAGCACGCCCGGCTGCGCCCGTCCCGGCCCGGCATCGCCACCCCCGGGCAGGCCCGGCTGTCGGCACTCATTCCCGGCGGCCGACGGACCGCCGTGGTCGCCGTCGCGCTCGCCGTGATGGTGCCGGTCGCCCTGGCCAACTCCGGCCCGTCCGACCCGACAAGCACCGAAACCGCTGTGGCCGCCACCCCCGCGTCCGCCGCAGCCAGCGCCTCGACGACACCGCGCGCCACCGGCTCAGCCAAGCCGCGCCGGGCCGTCCCGAAGCCCGAGCGGCGCTGCGGCGCCCCCGAGAACCCCATGGGTTACGACTTCTGCGGCGGGGACCGGGTCCGCGAACCCGCCCGCGAGGTGTGCGACCACTTCGACTGTGTGCCCGGGTTCTGGGAGGGACGCGGCTACCTGGTGCAGTGCGAGAACGGCAAGATCAGCCTGGCCGGCGGCAGCCCTCGGGCCTGCGGCCTGCACGGCGGCGTACGCGGCACCGTCTGGGACTGACCGGCCGCCTACCCGGGTGCGTGGCAGACCGCTTCGACGTTGTTGCCGTCCGGGTCGCGGACGAACACGCCGAAGTAGTCGGCGTGGTATTCCGGCCAGACGCGAGGCTCGTGCAGCACCCGCGCCCCGGCGGCCACCGCCGCGTCGTGGAACGCCCGCACCGAGGCGCGGTCGGGTGCGGTGAAGGCGATGTGGCTCTCCTGCCCCGTCGCCTCGGCGGGGGCCGGGCTGAGCCAGAAGTCCGGCTTGCCGCTGCCGTAACCGACGGCCTCGGGGTACTGCAACATCCGGCGGGCACCGAGCGCGGCCAGGACGGCGTCGTAGAACGTGATGCTGGCGTCGAGGTCACGGACCTGAATGCCGAGATGGTCGAGCATCTGCTGCCTCCGGCGCGCGGGAAGGGCTCGGACGAAACAGAGGCTAGGGCCCGGGTACGACAGGAGCCGAGGTTCGCCGTCGAGTCACCCGACGCGGCGGGGCGCGGCCACGGACGGCCGCGCCCCGCCCGGCAGGCGACGGGACACGATCAGGACGCGGGCGCCGCGTCGGCGGCCAGCCGTTCGGCCCGGCGCTGCCCCCACTCGCCCAGCGGGCCGAGCGCCTCGTTGAGCGACAGGCCGTGCTCGGTCAGGGAGTACTCCACTTTGGGTGGGACCTCGCGGTAGACCTCGCGGTGGACCAGACCGTCCTGCTCCATCTCCCGCAGATGCTGGATGAGCATCTTCTCGCTGACGCCTGGCAGGCCCCGTTTCAGCTCGCCGAACCGGCGGGTGCCGTGGTTGTCCAGCTCCCACAGGATCAGCGACTTCCACTTCCCCGACACCACGTCCATCGCCGCGTCGATCCCGCAGATGTACGGGCCGCACCTGTCGCCCGATGCCATGGATCCGCCTCCTCGGTAGTCGATCTTCATCACTTACCTTCAGGTAAGTATTGAACAAAATAGTGGGTACTTGCCCGCTCGATTGTGGTCGCCAAGCATGGTGATCGGCGCGCCCGTCGGATCACCGGACAGAGCAGAGGACCACCGAATGACAGTCAGCACCACCTTCCTGGGACTGGGCGCGATGGGCAGCGCGCTCGCGAGAACGGCGTCGGACGCCGGCCACCGGATCGTCTGTTGGAATCGCACAGGTCACCGGGCGCAGAGTCTCGGCGAGCAGGGCGCCGTCATCGCCGACAGCGTCGAGCAGGCGATCGTCGGTACGCGCACGGTCGTCGTCTGCCTCTTCGACGCCACCTCCGTACGGGACGTGCTCGAACCCGTGGCGGCCGGCCTGTCCGGTCGCACCGTGATCAACCTGACCACCACGACGCCGAATCAGTCCCGTGACCTCGCCCGCTGGGCCGGCGAGCGAGGCATCGACCTCCTCGACGGCGCGATCATGGCCGTCCCGGAGACGATCGGCGGCCCCGAGTCGGCGATCTTCTACAGCGGATCGGCGGAGAGCTTCGCGCAGCACCGACAACTGCTCGACCTGTGGGGCGAGAGCAGCTACCTCGGGCCGGACGCGGGCATGGCGGCGCTCTACGACACGGCGATGCTCGCCGGCATGTACGCGATGTTCGCCGGCTTCCTGCACGGCGCGGCGATGGTCGGCTCCGAGGGGGTGCCGGCCGGCGAGTTCGTCCGGCGGCAGGCGCCGTTCCTCGCCGCGATGACCGAGCAACTGGCCGACTACGCCGTGACCATCGACGAGCAGGACTACCTCGGGCCGGGCCAGCAGAGCCTGCGGTTCACCGAGACGGCCCTCAGCACGGTGATGCAGGCCAGCACCGGGCAGGGCGTCACCGACGAGGTGCTCAAGCCGGCGCACGACCTGGTCCGTCGGCAGCTCGCCGCCGGGTTCGGGGAGCACGGCACCGCCCGCATGTTCGAGGAACTGAGGAGTGTCCGATGAGCGGGAACAACGATCTCCGACCGGTGACCGTCATCGGTCTCGGGCCGATGGGGCAGGCAATGGCTGCCGCCCTGATCCGCGCCGGACATCCGGTCACGCTGTGGAACCGCACCCCGAGCCGGGCCGACGCGCTGGTCGCCGGGGGAGCCACCCTCGCGCCGACGCCGGCAGCCGCCGTGGCCGCAAGCGAACTGACGATCCTCAGCCTCACCGACTACCCGGCGATGTACGACATCCTCGGCCCGGTGGCGGACGATCCCGGGGCCCTGGCCGACCGCACCCTGGTCAACCTCAGCTCCGACACCCCCGACATCTCCCGCGAGGCGGCTGCCTGGGCCGCTGGTCACGGCGCGCGGTTCGTCACCGGCGGGGTGATGGTGCCCGCCCCCATGATCGGCACCGGGGACGCGTACGTCTTCTACAGCGGGCCCCGCGACACCTTCGACAGCAGCGAACCGGTGCTGCGCATCATCGGCGAACCGAGGTACCTGGGTGCCGATCCGGGGTTGGCGCAACTGTTCTACCAGGCGCACCTCGACGTCTTCCTCACCTGCCTGTCGAGCCTGCTGCACGCCACCGCACTCGTCACCGCGGCGGGCGTACCGGCGGCCGACTTCCTGCCCGGCGCGCTCACCACCCTCACCGACATCCCGGCGATGATCGGCGACGGCCTGGAGTTGGCGCGCGCACTGGAGGCCGGCGAGCACCCGGGCGACCTGAGCACGGCGCGGATGATGGGTGCCACGGCCGAGCACATCCTGCGGACCAGCGAGACAGCCGGCGTCGACACCGAGTTGCCGAAGGCGGTCAGGTCACACTACGAGCGGGCGGTCGCCGCCGGCCACGGCGACCAGGACTGGACCGCCCTGTACGAGGTGATCAGAGCGAGCGACTGACCCGGCTTCCGGCCGCACCCGTCGGGGCGGCCGGGGACGGCGCGGTCAAAGTGTGGCGCTGACCCGGCTTGCGGCCGTAACCGTCGGGGCGGCCGAGGGACGGCGGTCAGGGCGGGGCGCTGACCGGGCTTGCGGTCGTATCCGCTCCGGGCCGCCCGGGGACGGCGGTCAGGGCAGCTCCGCGGCGTGGTCGGCCAGGCGGGACAGGGCGGGTGTGGCGGCGCGCAGCCGCTCCCGGTCGGTCGTGTCGAGGCCGGCCAGGGCGGCGGCGAGCAGTTCGCGGCGGTGCTGTCCGTAGGCGGCGATGCGCTCGCACGCCACGTCGGTCAACTCCAACCGGACGGTACGCCGGTCGGCCGGATCCCGGTCCCGGCGCAGCAGGCCGGCGCTGGTCAGCTCGCCGACCAGGGTGCTCACCGTGTTCGCGGCGGTGCCCAGTCGCTCGGCGGCCTCCCGGACGCTGATCCCGGGCTGGCGCTGCACCAGCCGCAGCACCTCGACCTGCGCGTCCGGCAGGGCGGCCCGCCCGGTCCGCTGAATGGCCCGCCGGCGCAGCACCCGATGCAGGTCACTGAGGGCGGCACCGAGCTGGTCGAGCGTCTCGTCGGTCACAGTGCCGCCCTTCCACGCTGCAACACCTCTGTAGGCAGAGCTATCGTAGCCGGACGCCCCCGGCAGCCGGCCACGCCGTGGTGGCGCCGACCACCGAGGGGACACCGATGCCGCAGACCGACGTGCCCGTACGCCCGCCGGAGCGCATCACCCCACCCACCGGCCGCGCCGCACTCGCGCTGCTGGTGCTGCTCGGCTCGCTCACCGCGATCGGTCCGCTGTCGCTGGACACCTACCTCCCGGCGTTTCCCGGGATGACCCGCGACCTGGCCGCCAGCCAGGCCCAGATCCAGCTCTCCCTCACCACCTGCCTGATCGGCATGGCCCTGGGCCAACTCGTCACCGGCCCGCTCAGCGACCGCTGGGGACGACGCCTTCCGGTGCTTGTCGGCGTCGCCGCGTACACCCTGTTGTCGCTGGTCTGTGCTCTCGCGCCGTCGGCGGAGACGCTCGCGGTGGCCCGCTTCGCGCAGGGTTTCGCCGGTGGCATGGGCACCGTCGTCGCCCGCGCCGTCGTGCGTGACCTGTACTCCGGCCGGGCCGCCGCGAAATACTTCTCCCGACTCGTACTCATCTTCGGCATCGCGCCGATGGTCGCCCCCGCCCTCGGCAGCCTGGTGCTCAACGTCGGCGACTGGCGCACCATCTTCGTCGCCCTCGCCCTGGTCGGTGCCCTGCTCGCCACCGCCGTCGCGCTGCGGCTGCCGGAGACCCTGCCCGCCGAGCGGCGCAACACCGGTGGCCTGGCCGCGACCGCCGCCGCCGGCCGCGCCCTGCTCGCCGACCGCGTCTATCTCGGGTACGCGCTGACCCAGGGCCTCGCCTTCGCCGGCCTCTTCGCCTACCTCTCCGGCTCCTCGTTCGTCCTTCAGGACGTCTTCGGCCTCTCCGCCGGCACGTTCAGCATCATCTTCGGACTCAACGCGCTCTCCTTCGTCGCCGTCGGTCAGCTCAACGCCCGCCTGCTCGACCGCTACGATCCCCGACCACTGCTGGTCAGCGGCCTCGGTCTCGGCCTGATCGCCGCCCTCGGTGTGCTCGCCGGGGCACTGCTGAACAACCTGCCGGTGGTCATCGCCGCGCTCTTCGTCTTCCTCGGCTCGCTCGGCCTGGTGATGCCCAACGGCACCGCCCTCGCCCTGGACCGGCACGCCTCCCGCGCCGGCACCGCAGCGGCGCTGCTCGGCGGCATCCAGGCCGTCATCGCCGCCAGCGCCGCACCACTTGTCGGGCTGGGTGGCGAGGGCAGCGCACTCCCGATGGCCGTGGTACTCAGCGCCGCAGCCGCCGCCTCCCTGCTGATGCTGCTGACCCTCGCCCGCCCGGCCCGCGCCCGATAGCTCCGGCCACCTCGGCTGCGCTGACTATTGGGCTGGACTGCTGCCCGGCTGTTGGGCTGCGTCGGCTGTTTGGGGCTGCGGCTACTCGGCCTGCGCCGGCTACTCGGGCTGCGTCCGCTACTCGGGCTGCGGTTGCTGCGACTGCGGCTGTTCGGGCTGCTCCGACTCGTTGGCGAGGGCGGCGGCGAGCCGCTCCAGGAAGGCATCGACCTGCCCCATGTCGTAGCCACGCAGCGCGACGGTGAGCGTCGTCGGATCCAGCTCCGCGCTAACCGCCTGACGTTGCGCCCCAGTCCCCGAGGCGAGCACGTCCAGGCCCCGCAGGACCAGGTCGTCCACCATCCGCTTCTCATAGCCGCGCAGCGCCGTCTCGAAGACCGGCTCGGGGACACCCCGCTCACCTTGTCGGGCGTCGCTTCGGTCTTGCCGGGCGTCGGTGAAGCGACCACCGCTGACCCGGGTCAACTCGGCGGCCACCTCGTCTGCCGACTCCCGCACGTCGGCGAGGTCGAGCAGGACCAGAGCGGGCCGGCCGTCCACCGGGCTGCGGCCGGTGAGTGGCCTGTCGATCGTCGACCCGACGCCCGGGACCAGCAGCAACGACGGGGTGGGTGGTGTCGCGCCCGCTGCCCGCGCCGGCCGGTCCAGCACTATCGCCCCGATCTCGGCCCACGGCACCAACCGGTTGAGCCCGGCGACCCTCAGGTCCAGCCCGTCGGCGCCGATCCGGAACCGGAACGGCCGCAGCGACCGGGCGGTGATCCAACCACCCGTCAGCAGTGCGGCTCCGGCGAAGATCCAGACACCGGTCCCGGGAGAGTCCTTGCCCAGCAGCAGCGACACCCCGAACGCGAGCAGCAGCACCCCGAGTGCCAGCGAACGCCGATTCCTGCGCAGCTCCACAGCGACACCTCGATCATCTGAGCGGCCGTGCAGAGCATGCCACGCCCACGCAACCGACGCTGACCCCGCCCGCGCCGGCCCACCGTCGATCGCTGACGCTCAGTCGGACGGGGCGCCCTGGCCGCGCTGGTCGGGTGGGTTGCCTGGGTGGCGTCGGTCGTCCAGGTCCGGCCAGCGGGCGATCAGGACCGCGAGTTCGTCGAGTACCGCGTCCACAGCGGTGCGGTCGTAGCCCAGCTCACGGGTGGTCAACTCCCCCCGGGCCTCCTCGAAGCGCACCCTGGCCCCCCAGCGCGGCAGCCACTCGTCGATGAGCAGCCCGTCCCGCCCCTGTCGGATCAACTCGTCCACCCGGGCCGGGTCGTAGCCTCCCGGCCCGACTGCGAAGTCCAGCGACTCGAAGCGTGTGCGCCGGTGGTGGCGGACGTCGATGAAGCGGCTCCCGGCGAAGCGGGCCAGGGCTGCCGTCACCTCGTCCAACGACTGCGTGACGCCGTCGAGATCCAGCAGTACCAGCGCCGGCCGCCCGTCGATGGGGCTCTGCCCGTCGAACGGGCCGTCGATCGTCGAATCCGCCGCCGGCACCAGCAGCAGACCGGAGTAGGGAGGCTTCTTCACGTTGATCGTCGGCACATCCTGGTCGAGGATTATCGCGTCGATCTCGGTCCACGGCACCGCCCGGTTGAGCCCGGCAACCCGGACGGCCAGTCCGTTCGGCCCGATGTCGAATTTGAACGGCCGGCGTTCGGCGAGGACGATCCCGCCGCCGATCAGCAGGGCGAGAAGACCGATGATCCAGCCAATTACGGTGAGCTCGAAGCACCCCAGCAGGAACACGCCGGCCACGAAGAAGAACAGGCCGAGCACCAACGGGCCACGGCTTCTCCGCAACTCCACATCGACCCCCTCGAATCAATGAGGCGTTGGGGAGAGCATGACATGGGCCGACTGGTCGGGCTGTCCTCCCGGCGACTGTGATGCCAGGTGGGCCCGGCGGCCTGTCCCGAAGGCCGTCCGGTGCGCCCGCAGCGGAGGTGGTCAGGCCGTGCCGAAGTCGGGGACGGTGATGGTGCCGTCCGCGGCGATCGGGAAGCCCGGATTCCAGGCGATCTCCCAGAGGTGACCGTCCGGGTCGGTGAAGTAGCCGGCGTACCCGCCGTATGAGGTGTCCCGGGCCGGTTGGGTGACCACGGCACCGGCCTGGGCGGCGGCGGCCATCAGCTGGTCCACCTCGGCGCGCTCGCGTACGTTGTGGGCCAGCGCCACCCCGGCGAACCCGGCGGCGCCCCGGTCCTCGACACCGGCGTCCTCGGCCAGCGACTGTCGCGCCCACAGCACCACGGCCAGCCCGCCGGCCTGGAAGAACACCGTCTGCTCGACCTCCTGGCCCTGCCAGCCGAGCTGCCGGTAGAAGTCGCGGGACCGGGCCAGGTCGGCGACGCCGAGCGTGATCAGGCTGAGTCGCTGTTCCATGGCAGCAAGGTAACCCGGATATGCGACGGCTACCCGAGGGGGACCTGGACGGCGACGTCGTGTTTCGGGTAGAGCGAGGCGATCTGGTCGGCACCGTACTTGTCGCGGAACATCGCCACGACGTGGTCGACCCGGTCGGCCTCGGTGATCGGGGTGGCGCTCGAACTCAACGCGGTGCCGTTGACGGCCAACTGGACCATCGGGGTCTGCTGGACGTTCTTGTACCACTGACTGTCCGAGCCGGTCACCGGCACCAGGAACACGTTGTCGTCCTCCTGCACGAACCACACCGGCTGGGTGATCTGCCGCCCGCTCCTGCGGCCGGTCACGGTCAGCTCGACCTCCTGTACGCCATCAAGTGCGTCACCTATCGCGTTGGTCATGGTTCCCCCGCTGCTCGCCCCCGACGATGCCTCTGCTGGTCAGGCTAGGGACCGACGCCGCTCCGCGTCACCGGATCCGGCAGCTTCGACCAGCCGAAACAGAGAACTCCCGGTGCCGCGTCGCGCGACACCGGGAGTTCCTGATCAGGTCAGCTCAGCGGTGCGCCCCCGGGCTGCACCACGTTGTTCACCGTCAGGGTGTACGGCGCGTACTGCGTGACCTGCTCGGTCGGCTCGTCGTACGCGACGATGGCGACCACCTTCGGGAAGGCGGTCAGCAGCGCCGTCTGGATCAGACCGAGGGTGAAGCCGGACTTGCCGTCGACCTCGACCTGGTAGGCCAGCTTGAGCTTCTCGTCGATGCCGACGAACCTGACGTTCCAGTTCGCCACCGGCGTCGGGTTGATCTCCGACGGCGAGTCGAACGGCTCCAGGCTCGAACCGTCGCTGACAAGCGTGCCGCCGACCGAGATGTCGTCGATCAGCAGACCGCCCTCGTTGACCCCGCCGTCGCTGACGTACCGGAAGCTGACAAGCACGTCCTGCCCGGCGTACGCGGACAGGTCGAACGAGTGCGGCTCGAAGCCGTCGGTGGTGCCGTTCAGCGCCGGGCCGAGCGGACCGGCGACGGTCTCCTCACCGGGGATGACGGTGTAGGTCTCACCACCGTCGGTGGAGACGCTGACGTAGCCGTAGTCGTAGCCGGCCTCGGCACCGTACTTCGCCAGGAAGGTGAGCGTCGGGTCGGCGGCCGGCACGGTCACCTCGGTGACCGCCGCGACGTCCAGGCTGTTGCCGTTGCCCGACCACAGCACCGGGTTGCCGCTCCGGTCCGGGTCGTTGCTGACGACCTGCCAGGCCAACGGGACCGCCGGCAGCGTCTTCGCGCCCTGGAACTTGATCGAACGCAGGTCGCCCCGGCTCAACGGCTTGCCGTTGGCCTTCTGCAAGGTGACGTAGTCGGCACCGTTCGGTGCCGCGCCGCCGGCCGCGAACGAGGCCGGGTTGGCCAGGTTCACCGTGGCGTCGAGGCTGGCCGTGGTGACCCGGCGCTTGTCCACCCCGAGCATGACGCCCAGCTTGGAGTTCCCGACGATCCGGTCCACCAGGTTCATCGTCTGGTAGTCGTGGATCACCTTGTACATGTCCTTGACGCCCTCGGCCTTCAACGCCGCCTCAAGGCTGGCGAAGCCCTGAAGCTCACCGTCGCGGTGCAGCCGCGAGATGAAGTCCAGACCGTAGCGGTCGTACAGGAACAGCACGAACGAGTAGACGTTGCCGTAGTCGGCGAGCACCCCACTTGAGGTACTGCCCTCGTTCCACAGGTTTATCGAGTTCTCCGGGCCGCCGCAGTCCCGTGGATTCGTGTTGTAATCCGTCTGGACGATGCCGAAGCCCTGGAAACAGTAGATGTGGCTGTCCGTGCCGGGCTCGTCGACCCGGGCCGTGGCGTCGACGTACCCGGCGAGGGTCTGCACGAAGTCGGAGAGACCCTCGTTCAGCCAGGTCGTCTCGAACGGGTCGGTGTAGTAGTGCGCCAGGTGCTGCCACTCGTGGATGAACGTGCCCTCGTACAGCTGCGGGCGGGCCGGCCGGCTGGTGCACAGGTCGTCGGTCGGCTCGTTCGGCGGGTTCGCGCCGGTGCGGTGCGCCCAGTCGAACGCGTCGACAGTCATGATGTTGCGGTCGAGCAGCTCGTTGAAGAGCGAGAAGTGGAACCCGGCGATGTAGCTCGGGGCCGCCGGGAAGTCGTAGAAGTTGTCGTCGCGTACGTTGTCGACGAGCGTGACCGTCCGGTTGCCGGCACCGGTGAAGTCCCCGTCGATCTGCGCGTTGCTGCCGTCCCGCTCCGGCGGGGTGCTGAACGCGGCAGTCGACTTCGGGTACATGTTCGTGTCGAACTCGTTGACCAGGCCCGCGACCTGCTCGTCGGTGACCACAGTCGAGTTCGGGACCTGCCGGCGGCAGTCACCCTCCGGGAACTCCGTGTCGTTGGCGACCCACACCTCGATGTTGTCGCCCACGCCGCGCAGCGTGTAGTCCTTCAGGTAGATGATGCCCTGGTAGTCGTCGAGCGCGAGCCACTGCCGGACCGTACCGACCGGCGGCGTGTCGGCCGCCGCGGCCTTCGACCGGGCCTGGGTACGCGGCTGATACTGGGTCGGGGCCTCCAGGCGCTGGCCGTTGAAGGTGAAGTCCTTGCGGGTCAGCTCCCGGACATCGCTGGCGATCCCGGTGGCCGGCGCCGGTACCGGCTTGACGGTCGCGGCCTCCGGGGTGGCCGAGGCCGGAGCCGGCTGGGCGATAACGAAGAACGGTAGGACGATGGCGCTGGCTGCTATCCCCGCGAAGCGGCGTCGTGCCACGAAACCTCCTCATAGGTGGAAGACCACCCGCCCCAGGGTCGCCCAGGCACCGGTGGATCTACGCACGCTGATCGAGCGTCCCCGTATCCTGTGCACGTCGCCCCCGATCAGGCAACCCTTCACCGCCATCGATCAGCAAGAACAAACCAGTTGACCGCCTCTGGCTGTGTTAGTAGGCGTCGCCCAAGCTGTCGTTAGCGCCAGGCTCAGAAACCAGACGAGCGGTACCACCAGCAGCTTGACGGACAACTGTACGAGCACAAATCATTCGGACACCGCTTGGGTGAACGGACATTCCATTCGGAAAAGTGTCAAGTTGCGCTGGATGGTCCACGAACCCATAGCGCTTTAATGGAGAAACCGACCGAATCAGCCTAGCCGACACGACCGGTGATGATGTTATCGACGCGACGCTACCCGTGGAACGTTAACGCCGATGGTACAACGTTCTGCTGGCGAGTTGTGTTTGCCTGACACGGGCGCGCGGGTGCCCATTGGTCATGGTGCTGACCGATGGACACCCGCATTTGCTCTCTAGGCCGTGATCGAGAGTGACTCGCTTCGTTGTCGGTCAGCTTCGCCTCAACGTTTGGGTGCCTCGACTATCGGCAACCGACGAACCGACCGTCCTGACGGCACTGCATGTCGAACTCAAAGACGTAGGCGGCTTGGTCTGCTGTTATGCGTTCACTGACGCGCTGCATCCTACGTTTCTCTCGCATACGTAGAACCAGTCAACGCCGACGCTAAAGCTTGCGCTGCCGCCGCCAGAGCTGCAGCCGTTTGGATCACCGACGGTTTGAGAGGTGCCATTATTGAGCCAGAAGAATCCGTAAACTCCGTTGTTGTCGCACTCTTTGTCGTGAACTTCCACGAAGGTGTGACCCGAGGAAACGCTTGCGTAGTCGGAGCCGTGATAAGCTACGGCGACATGTGCCTGTGCTGGCGATGACCAAATTCCTAGCATCAGCGGAATGCTGATCAGGGCAGTCAGGGTCAGTCGGAATTTGGGTAGACGCATCTACTCCCCCGCTTTCGATCGTGGCTGTGGTGCAGAATGCTACGGCGTCCAGTCTCCTGCGTCAATGGCTGTTCGCGAGCGATTGCCTACAACGTGCTGCGCGGATTTCCGATCTGTCCGGTGCGCAGCATGCAATAGTGGGGCGTGAAGCGCAGGGTTCAGCCTCGCCCTGCCCCGTTGGTGAGGGCGTCCGGTGTGATCATCAGTTGATGAAGGCCGTCGTCAGGCGGCGATGGCGCGGGCGGCGGCGTACATGTCGGCGGGCAGCGGGTGCCTCAGCTCCCAGGTGACCCGCATTGGGTGGTCGCCGGTGTGCTCCTGGTACGTCATCGGTCCGGCGTACAGGTAGGCCGGTGCGCCCAGGTCACGGTCCGGCACCCGGGTTTCCCGCACGAAGAGATGCACCGTGGAGCCCCGCTCGGCGTGGTGGATGTAGCGTTGCCCCGTCGCTGATGCCGACGAGGTGGTGCTCTGCGACTCCCACTGGAACAGGGTGTCGGTGATGGCCCGATCGGCGTACATCGTGGTGGGGGAGTAGTGCTGCTCGGATTTGACCAGGGTGACGAAGAAGATGTCGGCCCTGGCGTCCGGCAGCCACTTCACCCCTTCCCGCAGCGACCCCGGGTTCGGCATGCCGAAGGCGGCACACGCCTCGTTGCGGCTGTACCGGGCGTGCACGTTCAGCGGCAGCCCGTCGACCGGCATCGTCACCCGGTGGATGCGGTCGCGCAGCACCTCGGCCACCTGCCGCAGCTCCGCGCAGCGCGCCCGCTCGGCCCGGAGCCGCGCCAGCCGTTCCTCACGCTGGCTCAGTGACGCGTTCGGCCCCCACAGGTCGAAGTGCAGCATGTCCCAGAGCCGCCCGTCCGCCGGCCGCTCGCCGGCCGCCACCCGGGCCAGCAGGTCGAGCCGGTCCGGATCGTCCAGGTGCAGCAACCGCCCGATGGCCCGGCCCAACTCGCGGTCATCCGCGCCGCCCGGCGAGCTTTCCAGCCCGGCGAGCCGCCGCAGCCCGGTCCACCCGCCGACGCTCGCCGACCGGTAGACGTCCTCGATCTCCACGCCGGCCTCACGCAGGAATTCGCCCAGGCTTACATCCCCGAGCAGCCGCAACTCCTTCGCCAGCCCGGTCTTCGAGGTCGGCATAGCCGAGCGCAGGTTGGCCAGCACGATGTCCTTGGCCACTCGGTCGAGCTGGATGTGGCAGCCGCTCGGCAGGGACGGGAAGTCGTCGCGTACCGCCTCGGTTATCGCGCGGCGGCTGACCCCGGTCAGAGCCCGCCAGCGTAGGTCGAAGCGGAAGTTGGCATGCTGCCCGCCGATGAAGTCGAGCACGGTTAGGCATGGTTTGTCGTCGTCCAGACGCAGCCCACGGCCCAGCTGCTGAAGAAAGATCGTGGCGCTCTCGGTCGGCCGCAGCATCAGGATCGTGTCGACCATCGGCAGGTCGACACCCTCGTTGAACAGGTCGACTGTGAACAGCACCTTGACCGTGCCGTCCCTGAACTCCCTGAGCAGCGCCTGCCGCCCGGCGGCATCGACGCGAGACGTGATCGCCGCCGACGGCACGCCATGCCTGCCGAACCAGTCGGCCATGAACTCGGCGTGCCCGATGCTCACGCAGAACCCGAGCGCCCGCATGCGGTCGACGTCGACGCTGTCCCGTACCGCCCGCAGCACCATCCGCGCCCGCGCGTCGTTGCCGGTGTAGACGCCGTCCAGCTCCGCCGGGTCGTACCCCTGCCCGCGCTTCCACCGAAGCTGCGACAGGTCGACATCGTCGTGCAGCCCGAAATACTGGAACGGCGCGAGCAGTTGCCGCTCCAACGCCTCCCACAGGTGCAGCTCCACTGCGGCGCGACCATCGAACCACCGCCGCACGTCACCGCCGTCACTGCGGTCGGGCGTCGCCGTCAATCCCAGCAGTACGCGCGGCTTCAGCCGCTCCAACAATCGGGCGTACGTCGGCGCTTCCGCGTGATGGAACTCGTCGACAATCACCATGTCGTACGCCTCGGGGTCGATCTCCCGCCGGTGCAGCGACTGGATCGAGGCGAAGACGTGCCGCCAGTGCTGCGGCTCCCGGCCCCCGACAAGCGTTTCGCCGAAGCTACCGTCCCCCAAGACCTGCCGGAACGTCGCCAGGCTCTGCCGCAGGATCTGCTCCTGATGCGCCACGAACAGCAACGAGTCGACGGCCTTCTCCCGGTGCAACCGGCGATAGTCGAGCGCCGCCACCACCGTCTTTCCGGTACCGGTGGCCATCACCACCAGGTTCCGCCAGCGGCCGTGGACCTTCCGCTCGGCGTCCAGGTCGGCAAGCACCTCGGCCTGGTACGGGTACGGCCGCACATCCAGGTTGGCGATCTGCGTCGGTGCTTCGTCGCGCCGCTCCCCGCGCAGCGCGGTGCGGAGTCGCTCGGCGTCCCTGCCGGGGTCGTAGCCCTCGAACGCCGGATCGTGCCAGTAGTCCTCGAAGGTGGCGGTGAACGTGTCGATGACGTAGGGCTGCTCGATGTTGGAGATCCTGACGTTCCACTCCAACCCGTCGACAAGCGCCGCCTTCGACAGGTTCGACGACCCGACGTACGCGGTGGTCATGCCGTTGTTGCGACGGAACAGCCACGCTTTGGCGTGCAGCCGGGTGGTCCGCGTCTCGTAGGAGATCTTGATGTCTGCGCCGAGTTCGGCGAGGCGGTCGAGGGCGCGTTGGTCGGTCGCCCCGAGGTACGTCGTAGTGATGACCCGGAGACGGCCACCTCGGTCGATCAGGTCGCGGATGGCCGGCTCGATGATGCGCAAGCCGTGCCACTTGATGAAGGCGCAGAGCAGGTCGACGGACTCTGCGGAGGCCATCTCGTGGGTGACCTCGTGACCGATGCGCGGCTGGTGCCGGCCGTTTACCAGCAGTGCGCCGGTGGAGAGTGGGGTGGTGGGGCGCGGCGGAAAGTTGGGTTGCGCGGGTGGTTTCGGCGGGGCCGCGATGGCGTGTAGCAGGCGCTGAGCATCGGCGACCTGGTCATTGGCTCCGACTGCACGCGGCTCCAGGGAGGCGATGTACTCCGCAATGCGGTTGACGAAGTCGACCTGGCGGACGATTTTGTCATCGCCACCACCGACCGCCAGCAGCGCTCGACGGGCCAAAGCGGCGATGTGCATGGAGAGCAGGTCGTGCGCGTCGGCGGCGTCGAGTTTGGCATGCTGAGCCAGGCTCGCGTCCACCTGCTGGAGCCGCCCGACCAAGCCCTTAGTCAGTATGTGCTCGTAGATGCCGGGAGCATGATCAGCCACAGTGGGAGGCTAATCAGCTGCATCAGCTTGCGCTGTCCCCGATCAGTCACGACACGCGGGAGCATCAACGAAAGTCGACCACGGCTCTGGGGGTAGTCTGCCGCGACCGCTCGCCGTCGGGAGGCCACCGCATGCCGTCCCGCCACCACTGGCATGACGTTCCCGACAAGATCCGTCGCCAGGTCGAACAGCACGTCGGCGCAGTCCACGCTGCATACTCAATCCCGGCTGGAGCCTCCTGCCAATTGGCCGCCGTCCTCGACACGGACACCGGGCGGATCTTTTGCAAGGGCGGAACGAGTGACAGCCCTACCGCCTGGCTCTACCGCAACGAGGCCCGCGTCAATCCCTACCTGCCGGACGTGGTGCCGCGCCTCCGCTGGACGATCAACCAGGATGGTTGGGTTCTTCTCGGGTTCGACTACGCGGCCGGTCGACACCCGGATCTCGCGCCCGGATCGCCTGACCTACGTCTGGTGGCGGAGTTGCTGACCGCCCTGAACCAGCAACTGACGCCCTCTCCGCTGATACCGGTGCAGCGGTTCGCTGACCGGTGGAAGGACCTCGTTGCACCCGAACTGGTCGACGGCCAGACGCTGCTGCACACCGATCTGACGCCGCGAAACTTTCTGCTCTCCGACTGTCTGCGGCTTGTCGACTGGTCCAGCCCGGCTTTGGGTGCGGCGTGGATCGACATCGCCTTCGTGCTGGTGCGTCTTATCCGTGCCGGGCACACCCCGGCTGAAGCCGAGGCATGGGCTCGGCAAGTACCGGCGTGGGCACACGCATCCGACAGCGCTGTCACCGGCTTCGCAAACGGGTTGGTGTATCTGTGGGAGCGGCGGCAGCACTCCGATCCTGCTTCTCATCGCGGCCCGTTGCTTACTGCGGCAAAGAGTTGGCTGAACCATCGGGATCTGGCGGACCGTTGGTAGTCGTTAGCCGCCTATCTCGGGACACTGAACTGGTCAGCCACCGCTCGCCAATTCAGCTCGGCCTCAAGTGGTTCCACGGCGACGCCTGCATCCCGGAGTATTCGCATGTGTCTGTCGTAGCTTGGATGCCTGGTCAACACCGGCTTGACGTTCGGGAGCGCGTGTACCGGGATTCCCGCGCCGAGCGCCTCGTTGAGGATGCCGAGTGCGAGGGTGTCGTTGATCCCCTGAGCCCACTTGTTGATGACGTTGAAGGTGGCGGGCACGACGGCGACGGCTGTGGCCGGTGGGTGCGGCTCGGTCTCGCCGGGCTTCCGCCATTCCGCCCGCACGGGGTACCCGGTCTGCTCTGCCAACGCCTCCCGGTCGATCCAGGTGGCGGCGGTCGGGGTGGCGGTAAGGCAGACAGTCCAGCCGTCTTCCTGTAGCAGGTCGATCAATTCGCCGATCCGTAACACCGGAGGAGCCGCACAAACGACCAGGGCGAGCACTCGTGGCTGGCTCATGCCAGCAGTCCGGCCCGCTCCGCGAGTGGCCGTAGCCCTGGTGTCGCCGTCCTGCGCTCCTTCGCTAACAGGTCGAGCAGAAGCGTGCGGGCATGCACGTTCGCGTACACCATTTCGGCGGCAACCCGCTCGGCTTCGAGCAGGTGTAACACCGAGACTGATCTGTCGCCGGACGACATCAGCGCCGCTGCGGCTAGGTCGACATGCACCTGCGCCCTTCGGCCGATCAGCACGATAGGCAGTCGTGACGTGTCGAGACGAGTGCCGATTTCCATCGCCTGGTCCGCGTTACCGGCTCGCACGGCGGCCGACACCGCGTGGATGACGACGTTCGTCGGGCCGAAGCCGGTCCACAGCCGGTTGCGGTCGGTGCCCAACGTCGTTGCCAGCCCTTCGGCCCGCGTGAGGAAAAAGCCCGCTTGCTTCGGGTTGCCCTGACCAGCAGCCACGACGGCAGCAAGGAGCAGTAGCGCTCCCTGAGCGGATAGCAGGTCAGGATCGGAGGCTGGAGCAGCCGAAGCCAGGGAGTCGATGCTGGTTCGTGCCACCTGCTCGGCCTCTGCCGATCTTCCGGGCTGTCCCATCAATCCGCAGGCTGCCTGGTAGGCGGCAACAGCAGCGAGCGCCCGGTCGTCGGCAATGCGGGCGGCGGTGGATGCCCGATCAGCCGTCAGTAGGGCCGCCTCACCGTCACCCACCTTGGCCGCGAGCTTGGATGCGGCGATGTAGGCGGCGGCGAGCAGCCGAAACGCACTGGTGCGGTGTATGCCGGCGGCGCTGTTAGTCAGGGCCGTCGCTTGGCTGAGCACCTCCGGCATCAGGCGGGCCGCCGACGTATAGCTCGCTCGCTGGTAGAGGTTGTGCACCCTGCCCACAGCACGCCGGACCTCGGGCAGCGGTGGTGCCGGTCGTGCTGAGTCCGTGAGATAAGCGCTGAGGAAGGTCCGAAGACCGTTCAAGAGATCAGACCTAGCGGCGGCGGAAACGGGCTCACGCTCCATGTCCCTCACGGCCTGTCCTCGATGCGCTGCCACTGACACGTCGACGAGCATGTCGTCGAGCTGTTCGAGCGTAACGCCCAATGCGGAAGCGATGCGGGTGCGATGCCACGGCTGCGGGTCGGTCTCCGCATTCTCCCACCGCACCACAGTGGACCGCTCCACGCCGAGAAGGTCGGCCAGACGCTCCTGGCTGTATCCGATCGCCTTACGCCGCTGGCAGAGCCGGTGTCGCTTCAAGGCCACTGCCGATCTCCCTTCCCTTTGCGGTCACTGTAGTAACCCTGCGTCGACCAGGTGGGTACGCAGATGCCTCATTTCTGCGTCAGGCAGGCTCCTTCGGCGCTGTAGTTCCTGGTCAATTGCTCGTCGAGGCTGAACGTATGGCCCGGGGCGGGTGCTGGGCTCCGGCGGTGCCGACCCCCGACGGTGCGCCGTCCCCGCCCGCCTCGGTGCCGCAACCACAGCAGGGGAGGGACATGGATTCGATTGACGAGGTGCTCGGCGAGCTGCCGATGCCGCCGTACGTGACAGCAGAGGATGTCGGTTTCGCGGTGCGGGCGGTGACCGTACACGCTGCGGAGCAGTGGCCCGAGGGGCCGCGCTGCCGGAACGACCGCGCGCCGCATCCGTGTCGGTTGCATCGGTGGGGGCGGCGGGTGCTGGACCGGCGTGGCCTCAGCGGCCGGCAGGTGCAGGCGCTCATCGCCGAGCAGGAGGCACCGCGGCGATGATCTACCTGTCCGGGGAACGCCTGCAATCGCATCACGTCCGCGCCGCCGAGTTCGACAGGCGCTGGCGGGGTCTGGACCCCGCCCAGGTGTACGACTATCTCGACCGGGTCGCCGACGAACTCGCCCGGCTGCACCGGGAGTTGACCACCGCGAACACCGAGTCGGAGCGGATCCGGCAGGCGTTGCGGCAGTGGCAGTCCCGGCACACCGATTGTCGACCCCACGGGCATTCGGCGGGGGAGCGCAGGTGACCGGGGCGGCTGGCGACGACGCGGTGATAGGCGAGGTTGCCGCGAGCTTCCGGGCCGGGCTGGAGGCGTACTCCCCGGGGTTGCTGCCGGAGCGGGCGGCGGCGCTCGTCATGGCCGCGTTGGCCCGGCTGGTCGGCGGCGGTGGTGACCGGGCCGGGCGGTTGGCGCTGCTGGCGGTGCTCGGCCGGGCCCACCGCCGGTACCGGCTGCGCCCCGAGCACGGCCCGCTTATCGGTGCCGCGTTGGCCACTGTGGCGCCACGACTGTGCCCGCAACAGGCCGGCTGGGAGCGACGGTGGCGGCGGGCCTGGGCGCTCGTCGAGCGCGCCGCCGGCCGGATGGGCGACGGGCCGGCGTTCTGGCCCGCCGAGGTGGTCGGCCGCGACCTGGCCGCCGAGGGCATCGCCATCCTGACCGTACGGCCGTGGCGGCGGCTACCGTTCCGACCCGGTCAGGCGGTGCCGGTCTGCCTGCCGCAACATCCCGGCCGGTGGCGCTGGTACTGCCCGGCGAACGCGCCGCGCCCCGATGGCACCGTCGAGCTGCACGTCCGCGCGGTCCCCGCCGGCACCGTCTCCCGCACCCTCGTCCATGAGGTACGCCCCGACGACCTGCTCCACCTCGGCCCACCCGTCGACATCGGCCTCAGCCTGCCCACTGCCCCGGAGTCGTCTCATCCTGGCTGCCCCGAGGCAGCCTCCACCAGGGCAGAGCTGGCCGGGGCAGGACGAGCCACTGCCCGGGACCTGCTGCTGGTGGCCGGCGGTACCGGGCTGGCCCCGCTGCGCGCCCTGGTCGAGCAGGTCGCCGCCGCGCCGGCCGGTCGCCGGGTGACCCTGATCGTCGGCGCACGCACCGTGGCCGACCTCTACGACGCGATCGCCCTCGACAAGCTCGACCAGGCCCATCCCTGGCTGACCGTCGTCCCGGCCTTCTCCCACGACCCGTTTGTCGCCCCCGCCGAGCAAGGCGACGCGCTGACCCTGGGGCTCTATTACCACCGCTTCGGCCAGGACATCTGTGTGTGCGGCCCGCCCGCGATGCTCGACCTCGCCCGGCAACTACTTCCCGCGATCGGGATACCCACCGGCCGGATTCACCTGCCCAGGATTCATTGACTACCGCGTCCTCGGGGGCTGTTACTCACATCGAGAGATGTGAGACCTTGTATCGGTCAGTGACCGCCTCGATACAAGGGGTGATTGGCGTGGGGGTTGATGACGAGCCGTCGGGATGGTCGGTCGAGAAGTTCGGCCCTGACCTGGTCCGTGACCTGCGGGCCCGGATACCCAAGGCCCTGCAACGGGCCGTCGAGCTGGCGCAGAACGCACGGGAGGCGTCAGCGCTGAACACGGATCATGCCTTCGGCCCGACCCGCTGGAAGCAGCAGTACGAGTCGCTGCACGAGCATCTCCAGGACCTGCCGGATGTGCAGGACGTGCATCCACCCGGCGCGCAGGTGCGCGTCACCATCTGCCGCAACCACCTGCTGTTGCCCTGGATGTATGCCAAGCGCCGCGGTCTCGACATGCGGCGCGTCCGGGGGCGGCTCAAGAACCAGCTCGTCCGTGACCTGCTGATTCTCTTCGGTCCGGAGCCTGGCTACGACGAGCCCACCCTGCCGGGCATGCCGGCGACGCCGGACGAGGCCCGGGACCGGACGCTGCTGCGCGAGGCGATCGAAGAACTCACCCCGCAGCCCAGGACGCTGCTCGTCGGCTTCGCCTGCAACTCGGACGATGGGTTGCTCGGTGTCTCCTGGGGTGAAGCCGCTCTCGCTCCTGGTGGCGGGCTGGATTGGGGACCGGTCGAGGAGTTGTTCCGGCTCGCCTGACCGTTCTGCGTGATGTGCTGGCCGCGCCGAGGCTGGCGACGGCTCACGCGTTGGTGTCGCCGTACTCGCGGATGTCGCCGACGTCGAGGGTGATCCGGCTGTTGTCGGCCCACTCGCCGGTGGCCTGCTGCCAGCTACGGTCGTCGCGCTCGTCGATCGCCGTCCAGTTCGGGCGGTGGTGGCGGAGGTAGATGGGGCCTGTCGACTCGCCGGGGGCCAGCTTCCCGGCGGCGAAGGTCAGCTCGATCCAGCCGGGGATCGGGGTGCCGGGCGGCGGGAAGACAGTGGGCGTCGGAGTCGGCGGCAGCGGCGACGTGGTCGTCGCGGGGAACAATGGCGATCCCGAGGCGGGCGGCGACGGCGCAGTCGGCGGTGGCGAGACAGGTGTGCCCGGCGGGCCCGGCGGCAGGGGTGGTGGGAAGTACTGGATGTGGCGTTGCACGTTCGCGCAGCCGATCGCCGCCCAGTCGCAGTTGGTGACAAGCGAGGTGTTACCGCCCTCGAACGTCAGGTGGTAGCGGATCCGCACGTCCGCCAGGTCGAGCGGGGCGGTGCCCGTGTTGACGACCTGGAGGACGTGCTGGATCTGGTTGTCCGTCGGTGACCAGCTCAGGTTCCGGTAGCTGACCCGCGCCTTTCCGTACGCGGTCCGGACCGGGGTCACGGGCGAGTCGAGCGAGTACCCGCCGTCGGTGTACGCCCAGACGGTGAGCCGGTATCCGGTGCCCGGTGCGAGGTCGGTCAGGGTGAGGTCGGTGCCGGTGGTGGTGCCGAGGCTGCGGTAGACGTTGGGGCCGAGCCAGGCGCGCACCTCGTGCCGGATGGGCGTCCCGCCCGGCTCGCCGATCCAGGTCGACGGCGACCAGGTCAGGGTGAGCAGGTGCGGCTCGTTCGCCACCACCACCGGTGCGCCGGGGGTGGTCAGAACCGGATCGTCGGCCGCATGGGCGACGGCGGTGCCGGAGAGCCCGAGCACGATGCCGAGGACTGCGACAAGGGTTACCCGACGAGCACGCATAGTGCGCATGCTAGAGAGTTGTATGCATGAATATCAATGGCCGGAGTTTGCAGTCCCGCTCGGCTCAGATCCCTGGTTGTGGTGTGGCGGTGATCTGGGTGACGAGGAAGTCGAGCCGCTCGGCCTGGCCGTTCGGGGGGATGCGCCCGCTCTCGGTCAGGGCGGCAATGCCGTGCAGCGCGCTCCAGGTGACCTCGGCGAACAGTTCGCGTCGCTGATTGTCCGGGTGGAAGCAGCTCACGAACTCGTCGAATGCCGCGCGCAACGGGGGCGGAGTCTCGGCGTGCGCGAACTTCACGTCGGTCGGCAGCATGAACATGGCCTGGTAGAGGGCCGGCTGCTCGGTTGCGAACTCCAGGTAGGCGCGGCAGACGGCGTGCAGTGCCGCAGGCCGCTCGGGGGCGGCCAGCCGGGCGCGGCGCAGGCGGGCTGCGAGTTCGCCGAAGCCTTCGATGGCGACGGCGCGCATGATGTCGTCCTTGCCGGTGAAGTGGCTGTAGAGCACCGGCTGGCTGTACTCGACGCGCTCGGCCAGCCGCCGCGTTGTCACCGCCTCCCACCCTTCGGCCTCGGCGAGTTCGCGGGCCGCCGTGATGATCATCTGGTGGCGCTTGGCGCGTTCGCGTTCACGGCGTTCGGAGATTGCGGACATGGCGTCATCCTAGCAGCGCTAGACATGCTGCCGACGACAACGTATCGTCGCTACAACATCTAGCGCCGCTAGAAATCAAGTGGGAGGAACAACCCATGCTCAGCAACATCGCCACTGTGCTCGCCGGACTGGTCGGTGTGGCAGTCATTCTCATGGGCGCCCGCGCCTTCTGGGCGCCGCAGGCCGCAGTCGGCTTTGGCATTCCCGACACGCCGACCGAGGATCCGGCCTTTCACGCCTGGCTGTCCGTCAAGGCGGTGCGTGACATCGCCGCAGGGCTCTTCATCCTCATCGTGGTGATCGGCGGGACGACCCACCTGCTGGGCGGGCTCATGCTGGCCGCCACCCTCATCCCCGTCGGCGACGCGCTGATCGTGCGGCGCAGCGGTGGGCCCAGGTCGGCCGTATTCGGCATCCACGGCGCTACCGCAGTGGTGATGCTGGCGATCAGCGTGCTCCTGCTCATCGCGTAACCGATCACGCTCGTCGCCGGCCGACCGTTCCCCCTGCGGGTGAACCCCGACGCGATCCCGGGGCGTCAGGGAGTGACCTGAGCAAATTTCACTACTAGCGTCGGTCGAGCCTGGACAGACACATCCCGGGGGAGGACGTTCCACGTGCCACCACCACCTGCGAGCCGCCAAATGAAGCGCCGTCCACTCATCGCTGCGGCCACCGCCACCGTACTGGTCGCCGCCGGCCTCGCCGTGACCGGCGGGACCGCCGTCGCGCACGGAAACGGCTACTCGGCCCTGATCCAACGGGCCTCGTACGGCGTACCGCACATCACCGCCCGCGACTTCGCCAGCCTCGGCTACGGCGTCGGGTACGCCCAGGCGGAGGACAACATCTGCCTGATCGCCGAGAGTGTGGTGACGGTCAGCGCGCAACGGTCCCGGTTCTTCGGTGCCGACACCGACAACGTCGGCAGCGACCTGTTCCACCAGAAGGCGATCGACGATCGGGCCGCCGAGCGCTGGCTCGTCGGCCGGCGCGACGGCCTCCGCGCACCCTCAAACGAGGTACGCGACCAGATGCGCGGCTTCGCCGCCGGCTACAACGCCTACCTGCGGGGTGCGCAGAAAAAGATCAACGACCCGGCCTGCGCCGGGCAGGAGTGGGTGCGTCCGATCACCGAGCTGGACCTGTGGCGGGCCAACTGGGCCCGGATGGTCCGGGCCAGCTCCGGTGCACTCTCCGACGGCATCGTCGTCGCCGCGCCACCAGGTGCGCAGGGAACGAGCGATCCGGTGCGCGCCCCGCGGGCGGAAGCCGTGGTCACCGCCCGCGACGGAGCGCCGGCCGGGGTGGGCAGCAACGCGTACGGTCTGGGACGCGGCGCCACCACCAGCGGTGCCGGCATGCTGCTGGCGAACCCGCACTTCCCGTGGGACGGCGACGAGCGTTTCTACCGGATGCGGCTGAAGGTGCCCGGCCGGTACGACGTGGAGGGCGCGGCCCTGATCGGTGACCCGATCGTCGAGATCGGACACAACGGCAAGGTCGCCTGGTCGCACACCGTCTCCACCGCCCGCCGCTTCGTCTGGCACCAACTCTCGCTGGTGCCCGGCGACCCGACGAGCTACCGCTACGACGGTCGGACCCGGAAGATGACGGCCCGCACGGTCACCGTCCAGACTCCCGCCGGGCCGGTCAGCCGTACCCTCTACGACACCCACTTCGGCCCGGTGGTCGTGGTGCCGGGCCGCTTCGACTGGACCACCGACACGGCGTACGCGATCACCGACGTCAACGCCACGAACAACCGTGCGCTCGACGGCTGGCTCGCCATGGGCCGGGCGAAGTCGGTGGGTGAGCTGCGGTCGGTGCTGGACCGGCGGCAGTTCCTGCCCTGGGTCAACGTCATCGCCGCCGACCGGTACGGGCGGGCCCTCTACGCGGACCACTCCGTCGTGCCCCGGGTCACCGACTCCCTCGCGGCCGCGTGCATTCCAGCTTCCTTCCAGAGTTTGTACACGACGAGCGGCCAGGCCGTCCTCGACGGCTCCCGATCGTCGTGTGATCTGGGTCGGGACCGCGATGCGGCGGTGCCCGGCATCCTCGGGCCGGCGAACCTGCCCACGCTTGTCCGCGACGACTACGTGACCAACTCCAACGACAGCTACTGGCTGGCCAACCCCGCGCGCCCGCTCGTCGGGTACCCGCGCATCATCGGCGACGAGCGGACCGTCCGCAGCCTGCGGACCCGGCTCGGCGTGCACCAGGTGCGGCAGCGCCTCGCCGGCACCGACGGGCTGCCCGGCCGGGGATTCACCACCGGCCGGCTGTGGGACGTGACGCTCGGCAACCGGGCGTACGGCGGCGAACTGGTCCGCGACGACCTGGTCCGGCTCTGCGAAGCCCAGCCGACGGCCACCGCCTCGGACGGCACCACTGTCGACCTGACGGCCGCCTGCGCCGCGCTACGTCGCTGGGACCTCCGCGTCGACCTGGGCAGCCGGGGCTCGCACGTGTTCACCGAGTTCGCCCGCGCCGGTGGCCTGCGTTTCGCCGACCCGTTCGACCCGGCCGCCCCGCTGACCACGCCGAACCGACTCGCCGTCGACGACCCGAGGGTCCGCACGGCACTCGCCGACGCCGTGAAGCTGCTCGGCGCGATCCCACTGGACGCCCGCCTCGGCGACATCCAGACCGAACCGCGCGGTGCCGAACGCATCCCGATCCACGGTGGCTGGCCGGACGCCGGCGTCTTCAACATGATCATCAACCAGGTGCAGCCCGACGTCGGCTACCCGAAGGTGCGGCACGGCACGTCGTACCTGATGGCCGTCGAGCTGGGCCGCGACGGGCCGTCGGGCCGGCAGCTGCTTACCTACTCGCAGTCGGCAAACCCGAACTCGCAGTGGTACGCCGACCAGACCCGGCTGTACTCGGCCAAGGGGTGGGACACCATCAAGTTCACCCAGAAGCAGCTACGGGCCGACCCGAACCTGGTCACGTACCGGGTGGGGGAGCGCCGCCGCTGACCAAGACTCCGACCCGGCGTGTTGGGCTGTGGGGGTCGCTGTTGGGCTTACTGGTTCGTGGGAAGCCCCGAAATGCCGCATGTCGTGTTGGGCGGCACCCGTCGGGCGTTCGGTGGCCTGGGTGGGTCGGGCTGGGCGGCGAGTTGCCGTCCGGCTCGACCCGCGTCACGGAGCTGGTGGCTGGTAGGTGACCGGCAGCCGAACCGCGGCGTCGATCTCCTCCGTGGTCAGCAGCGGCACGATACGGGCGTCAACGCCGCCGGCCGCCCGCACGGCGATGCCGAGTGCGGCGGCGGTGAGGTTGTCCGGCACCTCGCAGAGCACGTACAGGTCGAACTCGCCGAACGCGTAGTACAACGCCTCCACCTGCCCACCGGCGTTCTCGATCAGGGCCCTGACCACCTCGGCCCGTGCCGTCCCGCCGTCCTTGGCCAGCCCGGCCATGCCCGGGATCGTGTAGGTCGCCGTGACCAGGAACTTCGCCACGCTGGCACCACCTTCCCACCTCCGCCCTGCCCTGCCGCGCGTGCCGCGCCTACCCGTTTCCGGCCCGGCCACGCCTCGCGGCGCAGAGTCACCGTGGCCGTGCTCACAGAAAGCTCTGCTGGTCGCTAAACGGGCGGCGAATTGTCATTGGCGGGAGCTACTGTGCCGTGCGGGCTTCACCACCGCCGTCGCGCCGGCCCGGGTGCCACGTCGGCCACCACCGCTCGTCCTTCGGACATTCCGACAACAGGAGACCTCGTGACACAGCAATCCGTCGCGGCACCGCAGCCTGTCCCGACCTCGGACAAGCTCGACGCCGCGGTGCTCAAGGTGGCCGGCGTCGTCGTGCTCGGTGCGCTCATGTCGATCCTCGACGTGACGGTGGTGAGCGTCGCGCTGCCGACGTTCCAGAGCGAGTTCGACGCCTCGTACGCCCGCGTCGCCTGGACGATGACCGGCTACACGCTCGCCCTGGCCACGGTCATCCCACTCAGCGGGTGGGCCGCCGACCGGTTCGGCACCAAACGCCTCTACATGATGGCCCTGGCGCTGTTCACCATCGGCTCCGGTCTCTGCGCCACCGCCGACACGATCGGTGAGTTGATCACGTACCGGGTGTTGCAGGGTCTCGGTGGTGGCATGCTCATGCCGATCGGCATGGCGATCATGACCCGGGCGGCCGGGCCGAACCGGATCGGCCGGCTGATGGCCGTGCTCGGCATCCCGATGCTGCTCGGCCCGATCGGCGGCCCGATCCTGGGCGGCTGGCTGATCGACGTGGCGAGCTGGCACTGGATCTTCCTGATCAACCTGCCGATCGGCGTGGTCGCGCTGGTCTACGCCCAGCTGGCCCTGCCGAAGGACAGCCCGCAGCCCTCCGAGTCGTTCGACTTCCTCGGCATGCTGATGCTCTCGCCGGGTCTCGCCCTGTTCCTGTACGGCGTCTCCACGCTGCCCGAGGCCGGCACCTTCACCGACTCCGAGGTGTGGGGGCCGATGCTCATCGGTGCCGTACTGGTGGTGGCGTTCGTCCTCTACTCGTTCAAGCCCCAGCATCCGCTGCTCGACCTGCGGCTGTTCCGCAACCGTAGGCTGACCGTCGCGGCGCTGACCATGTTCGTCTTCATCATCGCCTTCATGGGCGCCGGGCTGCTCTTCCCGAGCTACTTCCTCCAGGTGCGCGGTGAGTCGACGCTGCACGCCGGCCTGCTGATGGCCCCCCAGGGCATCGGCGCCATGGTCACCATGCCAATCGCCGGCATGCTCGCCGACAAGGTGCCGGTCGGCCGCACGGTGCCGTTCGCGCTGGTGCTCATCCTCGCCGGGTTCTTCACCTTCACCCAGCTCGACGCGGACACGTCGTACGTGCTGCTCTGCGGCTCGCTGTTCGTGATGGGCCTGGGCATGGGCGGCACGATGATGCCGATCATGACCTCGGCGCTGAAGACGCTCACCGGGCACGAGGTGGCCCGAGGCTCCACGCTCGTCAACATCCTCCAGCAGATCGGCGGTTCCGTAGGTGCCGCGGTGATGTCGGTCATCCTCACCAACGAGCTGAACGGCTCCCGGCCGATCCCGGGCCTCACCGACGAGAACGGCAACCCGATCACCGAGGCCGGCCTGGCGATCGCCGCCCAGCAGCGGCCGGAGTTGGCGCAGCAGCTTCCCGATCCGTCAATCATCGAGCGCGGGCTGGACTTCGCCGCGAACTCCTTCGCCACCACCTTCTGGGTGGCGTTCGCCCTGGTGGCCGCGACGTTCATCCCGGCCGCGTTCCTGCCGAGGCGACGGGAACGGTCCCACCTGCTCGACGACCAGCCCGGAGGTCAGGCGGGCGAACAGCCGAAGACCCCGGTCATCGTCCACTGACCGCTCGCCCTGCTCCGCCGCTCGCCCTGCTCGCCCCTGCTCCGCTTCGGCGTGCTCGGCCGCCTCTCGGCGTCGCTGCTCACGACATGCGGCATGTCGGGCTTTCCGGTTCGTGGGAAGCCCCGACATGCCGCATGCGGTGTCGGCTGCCGAGAGTGAGGGCGGGCGCGGAAGGAAACAGCGGGCGGTAGGGTGCGGCCGGTGGGGGAGATCGGATTGACGCCGGAGCTGGCCGTGCCGCCGGCGGTCGAGGCCGAGCGCGTGATCACTGCCGTGCTGGCTGACCTGCGTTCGGGTGAGCACCGGGGCGTGGTGGTCGACTCGCCGCCGGGGGCCGGTAAGTCGACCCTTGTGGTACGGGCCGCCATCGAACTGGCGAGAGCCGGCGAGCCGCTGATGATTATTGCGCAGACGAACGAGCAGGTTGATGACCTGATCGACAGGCTCGCCACGAAGGCGCCGCAGCTGCGGATCGGGCGGCTCTCGGCCGGCGACTACCGGCCGTCGCACCGGGTGCGGGCGCATCCGCAGGTCCGGGTCGCCGCAAAGGTCAGCGACCTGGCCGCCTCGGCAGTGGTCATCGGTACGGCCGCCAAGTGGGCCACGGTCACCGAGGGCTGCTGGCCGTGGGCGATCGTGGATGAGGCGTACCAGATGCGCTCGGACGCCCTGTTGCGCGTGGCCGGCAGGTTCGAACGGGCCCTGTTCGTGGGTGATCCGGGGCAGCTCGACCCGTTTTCCACTGTGGACACCGGTCGGTGGGCGGGGTTGACCTGGGATCCGATGCAGTCGGCGGTGGCGGTGCTGCTGCGGCACAATCCGCAGCTGCCGGTGCACCGGTTGCCGGTCTCCTGGCGGTTGCCGGCCTCGGCGGCCCCGGTCGTGTCCCGCGCGTTCTACCCGTTCACCGGGTTCCGCGCGGGTACCGGCCCTACCGACCGGGCACTGCACCTCACCGGGTCCGGGCGGGGTGACGCCGTCGACCGGGCTGTGGAGTCGGCCGTCACCACCGGCTGGGCGCTGTACGAGTTGCCGGCCCGGCACACCCTGCGTACCGACGGGGAAGCCGCCGCCGCGTGTGCCGCGCTCGCGCTGCGGGTGCTGCGGCGCGGGGTGGTCGCGGTCTGCGAGCAGGCGCCCGGCGGCGCGCCGGTAACCGCGGACCGGATCGCCGTCGGCGCCGCCCACCGCGACCAGGTGGCGGTCATCCGCGCGCACCTCGGCGAGGCCGGTGCGGACGTCACCGTCGACACCGCCAACCGACTCCAGGGCCGGGAGTACGACGTGACGATCGTGCTGCACCCGCTCTCCGGCCGGCGGGACGCCACCGCCTTCCACCTGGAATCGGGGCGGCTCTGCGTGCTCACCTCCCGGCACCGGCAGGCCTGCCTGGTG
Organism: Verrucosispora sp. CNZ293; assembly: GCF_002754655.1. NCBI lineage: Bacteria > Bacillati > Actinomycetota > Actinomycetes > Micromonosporales > Micromonosporaceae > Micromonospora > Verrucosispora sp. CNZ293. The sequence goes on along the minus strand of NZ_PEFR01000001.1, from coordinate 3,697,725 downwards.
GTGGCCCGCGCCGGCATCGGCGAGCTGCTGGACGCCCACCCCTCGACCGAGGCGCCCCAACTGGACGTGCCGGTCAGGTTCCCCGACGGCTGGGAGGCGAACCAGGCCATCCTCGCCCATCTCACCACGGTGACCCAGCCGTTGCGTTGACCAGCACGACGCGATGCAGGATGAACGTGTTCACGCCGTCGTCGATCACCGGGATTCATGTCGGCGTCCCGATACAACGGCGATTCAGATGATCTGTCGCCGTCTATAGCGTGGGATGCCTAGGCCGTCGGAGAAAGGCGGACCATGTCATCCCCATCTGTCTCATTGTCCCGGCGCGGGCTGCTCGCCGGCACCGCGGTCGCCTCGGCCGTAGCCGTGACCGCAACCGTCGCCACCTCACCCGCCGCGGCGGCCGTCCCGATCCGCGCGGCAGCGTCGGCGGTCACCCACAACGGGATCGCCACCGCACGACTGGCCGCCCCGGCGGCCCTGCAACCGGACCTGCACGAGCGGCTGGGCGCCTGGTTGGCGTTCTGGTCGGCGAACTCGCCGCGTCAGTGGAGTGTCCCCACCGAGGTGGTCGGCGCGGCCGACTCCGCCGGGGCGGCGTTCACCCTGCGCGCCGTCCGGGTGGTGGTGGACGACCGGCCACTCGACGCGTTCCTCGCCGGCCGAGCCGACCACGCCCACCTGGGCACCCTGGCCAGCCTGCATCACCACTTCGGGCAGGTGACAGTCGCCGCCGACGGCGGGCTGCGCGTGGTCGACGGTGCGGCCGGGTTCACCGGGTCGCCCGAGCAGGTCGCCTTCGCGGTCGCGGCGTGCCGCGAACTGTGGGGCGTGCGTACCGACGGTGCCACCAGGTGGCGCCACCAGGTGGGCCGCCTCGACGCCGCCTCCCGTTCCGGCTGGGCGGCCTTCACCAGGACGGCACTGCGGCGCGGGCTGCGTACCGACACCTACTGAACGAACCGGAGGAAACACCATGGCACGCCACGAGTTCCGTTTCGTGGTCGACGGCGTCGACCTCACATCCGAGCAGCAGAGCCAGATCGCCGGTGAGATCCAGAAGGCCGGCCTGGCCGCCCTCTCGGTCGCCGGCACCAAACTCAGCAACCCGCTCGCCCTCGGCCACGCCAACCTACGGCTGCGGCCCGAGTGGTACGGCCTCTGGGTGATCGACGGTCCGTTCGCCCAGGACCTCGGCGAGAAGATCAACGACATCGGCTTCTGGTTGCAGAAGTGATCCGACAATCGGAGGGACCGGCCGCGACGCCGCGGCCGGTCGCATCGGAGGGGCCGCCGGGCGCGGCCGGGTCGGTGGAGCGGATGTGCCCGAGTACGCCGGCGTCGAACGCCACGGTCTTCCTCGGCATGATCACTCCGGCCGGCCGGGTCGCTTACGTGACTCCGGCTCTGCCCGCCGAGGTCGCCGTCACCGCGGCGGAGGCGGAGGTCCCGGTGGAGGCCCGTTACCGGCTCGCCGGTCCCTGCGTCACCAGCAGGTGCGGCTTCTGGACAGGTGACCACTGCGGGCTCGGTGAACGCCTGGTCACGTCGTACGCGCAGACCGTCGGCGAGCCGGAGGTGGAACTGCCCCGGTGTGCCATCCGGCGTACCTGCCGCTGGTTCGCCGAGCAGGGGCCGCCAGCCTGCGTCGCCTGCGCCCACGTGGTCACCGACGCCCGCTGAACCACGACGGCCCCGGCGTGTCGGCCCGGTCGGCTACCGTCGGTTGCCATGAGGGCGCAGGCGGGCGGATTCATGATCGGGCGGGATCATCCGGCCGGTCTGTTGCGGGCCGAGGTCGACCGGGCCACCGCCAGCCACGGCGGCCTGGTCCTGGTCGCCGGTGAGCCCGGCATCGGCAAGACCACCCTGGTGACCGCGGCTGCCGACGAGGCCCGCAGGCAGGGCGCGCTGGTGCTCGGTGGCGCCTGCTGGGACTCGGCGAGCGCCCCCGGCTACTGGCCCTGGACCCAGGTGCTGCGCAGGTTGCGCCGGTCGCCGCAGGACTGGGCGATGGCTCGGGAATCCGCCGAGCCGGCACTCGCCCTCCTGCTCGGCGAGGCGGGTGCTCTGGTGCCGGCGACCGCCCGCAGCGAGGCCGGCTCGCTGGTACCGGGCATCGCGCACGGCGAGGCGGGTGCTCTGGTGCCGGCCACCGCCCGCGGCGACGTCGGCTTCTCGCTGCCGGTGGCCGTCGCTGACCTGGGCGATGCGGCCGAGCAGGACGAGTTCGCCCTGTACGACGCGGTCACCACGGCCCTGGTCGCCGTGTCGCAGCGTCGGCCGGTCATGGTGATCCTCGACGATCTGCACTGGGCTGACGCGGCATCGGTGCGACTGCTGCGGTTCGCCGCCCAGCACACCTGGTTCGAGCGGGTGCTGTTGGTCGGGACGTACCGCGACGCCGAGGTGGAGGCCGTCGACCACCCGCTGCGACAGTTGCTGATGTCGCTGGTGGCCAAGGCCACCACGGTCAGCCTCACCGGCCTGTCCCGTGACGAGGTCGGCGCGCTGATGGCCCGCACCGCCGGCCGGGTGCCCGACTCCAACTGCGTCGACGATGTGCACCGGCGCACCGGCGGCAACCCCTTCTTCGTGGAACAGACCGCCCGGCTGTGGCACGCCGACGGCGCGCTCGCCACCATCCCACCCGGCGTACGGGAGGTGGTGCGGCGTCGGCTGGACCATCTGCCCAGCATGGTGAGCGAGGCGCTCACCGTCGCCGCCGTGCTGGGGCGGGAGTTCCACGGCGAGGTACTGGCGGCCAGTGTCGGCCTGCCGCCGACCCGGGTCGGCGAGCTGCTGGATGTCGCGGTGACCGCGCGACTGCTGCTCAGCGTCGGTGACGGCCGGTACGCCTTCGTGCACGACCTGGTCCGGGAGACGCTCTATGACGCGCTGACCGACGACGACCGTGGGGCTCGGCACGCAGCGGTGGTGCGGGCCGTCGAGGAGCATCACGCGCTGGACCAGTTGCTGATCCCCGCCGACGTTGCCCGCCACGCCTGGCTGGCGGGCGCTCAGCTGGACCCGACGCGGGTGACCGAGCTACTGGTCGAAGCCGCGCGGGACGCCAGGTGCCGACTGGCGCTTGAGGAGTCCACGGTTCATCTTCGGCGGGCGCTTGAGGTGGTGCGGGACGACCTTCAGCGGGTCAAGATCATGACGGCGTTGACCGATCAGCTCTTTCACTGCGGTGACCGGGAGGAGGCACGTCAGCTGCTCGGCGACGCGACAGCGCTGGCCATGACGGTCGACGACCACGCGACGCTGGCCCGGTTCGCGCTCAACGCGCGTCGCCACTGGCAGCTGGAGCCGATACCGGGCGTCGACGGCGAGGCGCTGCTGCGCGAGGCATACCGGCGGCTCATCGGCGAACCCGACGACAGCGTCGGACCGGCCGTCCTCGAAGCGGATCTGATGACCGCCACCGAGACGCTCGCCCGGTCGACGCGGGACGACGAGGCACTCACCTTCAGTCTGTGGGCACGCCACGACTCCACCTGGGGGTTGGGCACCGCCCCCGAACGGGCCGCCCTCACCGGCGAGATCCGCGACGTCGCGCGCCGCAACGGCGACCGGGAGACCGAGCTGTGGTCCACCTCCCTGCGCTGGGTGGCGCTGTTGGAACTCGGTGATCCCCACTATCTCGCCGAACTCACCGCCTTCGTCACCGGCGGACGACAGACCGGCAAGCCCCGGCACCAGATGGCCGCGGCCATCGACAACGGCATCATCGGCGCCTTCCGGGGCGACTTCGCCGGTGCCGAGGTCTGCTACCGCGAATTCGGTGAGCTGGACGAGTGGGAACACTCCGACCACGCCTTCCTCGGCCACCACCTGCGCTGGGCGTTGCTGCTGCTGCGGGGCCGACTCGACGATGCCGACGCACTGCTCGACGGGCTCACCCGGGCCGAACATCCGCACCTCGACCTGCTGCGGGCGATCACCGCCGCCGAACGCGGTGACCACCGCAGAGCGACAGACCTCATCGCGGAGCTCGAAGCCGTGGGTACCCGGTACGCCGGGTCGATCTCGCCGATGTGGTTGCGGGCGCGCGCCCAGGCCACGGTCGCCGACCCGAGCCGCTGCGCCGAGGCCCGTCAGGCTCTGTCGCCGTACCGGGGTCAGTGGCTCGTCTCGCTGTACGGCTGCGACGTCAGTGGCCCGGTGGATCATTGGCTCGCCGTGATCGACGCCGCCGAGCAGCGTTGGGACGACGCCGTCGCCGGATTCTCCGCAGCCCGCGCCGCTGCTGACCGGATGGGCGCCCGCCCGTGGTCGCTGATCGCCCGGGCCGCGCTGGTCGACGTCCTGACCGCTCGTGGTGCCCCGGGTGACGCCGCGAGTGCCGCTGCCCTGCGCGCCGCTGCCGAGCAGGAGGCCCACCAACTCGACATGCCGCAGGTGCTGGCCCGGCTCGCCGCCGCCGGATCGGCCCTGCCGTCCATCGAGGCACCCGAGCGGTCCGCCGAGGCGGGCCCACCGACGGGCCCGGCCGCAACGGACCCGGCGACGGCTGGCTCGGCCATGACTGTCCCGGCGACGGCTGGCTCGGCCACGGCTGTCCCGGCGACAGCTGGCTCGGCCCCGGTGCCGGGTGGGAACGGTGCTGCGGTGGGACCGGCGTACGAGTTCCGGCGCGACGGTGCCGTCTGGCGACTCACCTTCGACGGCAGCACAGTGCATCTGCCCGACGCCAAGGGGCTGCACGACCTGCGCCTGCTGCTCGGCCGTCCCGGCGTCGACGTGCCCGTGGTCGAACTGCTCGATCCGGCCGCCGGGCCGGAACTCGTCGCCGCCCGCCGGATGGGCGGCGACCAGGTGCTCGACGACGAGGCGAAGAACCGGTACCGGCGCCATCTGGAACGGCTTGACGACGAGATCGACCTGGCGGCCGGACGCGGCGACGAGGCCAGGGTGTCGGCGCTGGACACCGAGCGGCAGGCGCTCATCGACCAGTTGCGGGCCGCCGCCGGTCTGGCCGGACGTACCCGTCGGCTCGGTGACGAGGCGGAACGGGCCCGCAAGACGGTCACCGCCCGCATCCGCGACACCCTGCGACGCCTCGACCAGCGGCACCCACCACTCGCCGCCCACCTGCGCGGCACGGTCTCCACCGGCTCCGCCTGCCGCTACCTCCCACCCACCCCTCTCCCCTGGCACCTCTGACCCACCCAAACCCCACCCCCGCTCCCGGATTGTTGCTCATGAGGTTGGCGGCGGTCTTGATCTCCATGAGTGCCGCCAACCTCATGAGCAACGGGGTGGGCGCGGGGTGGGGTGGGTGAGATTAGCGGCGGTTGTAGCGGTACATGGTCAGGGTGCCGAAGATGATGATGAAGGCGGCGCTCCAGAGCACGATCCACATCATCGCCGAGGCGTCCGTGGTGCCGGCCATGGCCGCGCGTACCGACGAGACCAGGTGCGTGATCGGGTTGGCCTTGACGAACGCCTGGAGCCAGCCGGGCATCGTGGACGGGTCGACGAAGACGTTGCTCAGGAAGGTCAGCGGGAACAGCACCATCATGCTGACCCCCATCACCGACTTCTCGCTGCGCAGGATCAGCCCGAAGAACGTCCAGACCCAGGAGAACGCGAAGGAGAAGACCACGAGCAGGCCGATGCCGGCGAGGACGCCGAGCACGCCGCCGTCGGGGCGGAAGCCGAGCACCAGCCCGACGGTCAGGATCACCAGCGCGGCGAGGATGTAGCGCAGCACGTCGCCGACGATCATGCCGACCAGCGCGGCGGGCCGCCACACCGGCAGCGTCCGGAACCTGTCGAAGACACCCTTCTCGATGTCCGTGTTCAACCCGACGCCGGTGTACATGGTGATCATCACGACGCTTGTCACCATGATGCCCGGCAGGAAGAACTGCAGGTAGTCACGGGGGCTGTCGGCGAGCGCGCCACCGAACAGGTACGTGAACATCAGCACCATGATGATCGGGAACGCGGTCACGTCGAAGAGTTGCTCCGGGACGTGCTTGATCTTCAACAGGGCACGCCAGCTGAAGGTCAGCGACGCCGACAGCGGGCTCGGCCGGGGCGGTCGGGCACCCGGCGCGAGGACCGTCGCGAGCGCCTCGGACGAAGGTACGTAGACCGTCGGCGCCCGGCCGGTCGAGGTGGCGGTGTCGCTGCTCATCGGGCTGCCTCCAGCTCGTCGTCCCGCTCGTCGGTGGCCGGTACGGCGGGGTGGTCGGTCAGGGCCAGGAAGACCTCGTCCAGGCTCGGCTGGCCGAGGGAGAAGTCGTCGACCACGATGCCGGCGCGGGACAGCTCGCCAAGTGCCCGGGCGGCCTGCGCGCTGGCGTCCAGCTCGGTGCCGTCGCCGCCGACGCGCGCGGTGATCGCCACCGGGTCGGCCTCCAGTTGGACCGGCACGCTCAGCGTGGCCTGCAACACCCGCTCGGCCTCGGGCCGCTGGTCCGCGTCGCGTAGCCGCAGGTGGACCGTGCCGGAACCGACAGAGGACTTCAACTCGCCCGGGGTGCCCTCCGCGATCACCCGGCCGTGGTCGACCACCGCGATCCGGCTGGCCAGCTTGTCGGCCTCGTCCAGGTACTGCGTGGTCAGCAGCACTGTCGTGCCGTGCGCGACCACCGCCCGGATGATCTCCCACACCTGGTTACGGCTGCGCGGATCCAGCCCCGTCGTCGGCTCGTCCAGGAAGAGCAGGTCGGGGGTGTTGAGGATGCTCGCCGCGATGTCGATGCGGCGCCGCATGCCACCCGAGTACTTCTTCACCTGCCGTCCGGCCGCCTCGGTCAGCCCGAACGCGGCCAACAGCTGCTCCGCCCGTTGCCGGGCGGCGGACTTGGGCAGCCCGAGCAGCCGACCCAGCAGGATGAGGTTCTCCGTGCCGGTCAGGTCCTCGTCCACCGAGGCGTACTGGCCGGTCAGGCTGACCCGGGAGCGGACCGCGTCGGCCTCGGAGACCACGTCGTGACCGAACACCCGGGCCTGCCCACCGTCCGGGCGCAGCAGGGTGGCCAGGACGCGTACCGCTGTGGTCTTGCCGGCGCCGTTCGGCCCGAGCAGCCCGTACACGGCTCCGGCCGGAACCTGGAGGTCGAGGCCGGCGAGCGCGCGGGTCTCACCGAAAGACCGGGTCAGACCCTCGGCCTCGATGGCGAGGCCGGTGGTGCGTCTACTCATGATTGCGAAGTTTCCTTCCGTTCGTCACGCCTGTGAGCCGGGCCGCCGCGACCCGACGCCCCACCACACCCCACGGGTACGACAGGATGCTCCCTTCCCGTGGTCATCCGCCAGCTTCAACGACGCTGGGCGGCGGGAGTGGTCGGCTCACCCGACAGGCGCGAGACGGCGGACAGCCGCCGCTAGATCAGATCTAGCGGCGGCTGCCCCGACACCTCCTGTCGGCAGTGATCCGGACCGTGGTCGGCCCGGCAGGCTGCCGGCCCCCGTTACCAGGCGGTGTCGAGCCGGTGCCGTTGCTCGGGCGTCAGCGTCAGGTCCACGGCGGCGAGGCTCTCGTCCAACTGCGCCACCGAGGAGACGCCCACCAGCGGGATGGTGGGGATGTCGCCGTCGATCAGCCAGGCCAGCACCACCTGGTTGACAGTCGCACCTGTCTGCTCCGCGACCTCCCGCAGCGCGGCCAGCCGCACCGGCGCGCTCGGCAGGTCGTGATCCGGCCCCAGCGGCTTGTCCGGCCGGACGTAGGCGCCCCTGAGCAGTGACCCGTACGACACCAGGGTCAGGCCGGGCTCGGCCCGCAGGTAGCTGGTCAGCTCGCCACCGACCGCGCCCACGTTGCCGTCGATGTCGAGGTCGGTCGGCCCGTCCTGCCGGGCCGGCAGGTAGCTGCGGTGGTACTGCAGCACCTCGTACCCGGGCAGTCCGGCCGCGGCGGCCAGCGCCCGGGCCCGTTCCACCCGCCAGGTGCGGTGGTTGCTCGCACCGAGCAGCCCCACGGTGCCCTCGGCGACCAGCTCGGCGAAACCCTCGACGGTCTCCCGCAGCGGCACCCGGTGATCCTCGATGTGGGCGTAGAGCAGGTCCAGCCGGTCCACGCCGAGCCGTTCCCGGCTGCGCTCGGCGGACTCCCGAATCACCTTCGCCGACAATCCCTCCGGGTTGTCCAGGTAGCTGGTGCCGGGGGCCAGCGGTCGCGCGCCGAGTTTGGTGGCGATGACGATCTCGTCGCCGATGCCCCGGCTGCGCCGCCACCGGCCGAGCAGTTCCTCGCTGTCACCGCCCTGCCCGCCGGTCATCCAGAACGCGTAGTTGTTCGACGTGTCGATGAAGGTGCCGCCGGCCTCGACGAACCGGTCCAGGATGGCGTACGAGGTGGCCTCGTCGGTGTTCGTGCCGAACAGCATCGCGCCGAGGCTGAGCACGCTCACCTCGCGGCGGGTACGCCTGTCGCTGCCGATGGTGCGGTACCGCATGGGGTACTCCTCTCCTGCGTCCGGACGACGTGGACGCGGCACCAGCCTGCGTCTTCGAGCGCACTCGAGGTCAACCCCGGAGCGAGCGGTCGATTCGGGATCACCGTGCGGCCCGTTCCGCGACCCGGGTGACCTGACTCCCTCGTCCGAAGGTCCATCGCCTGCGGCACCGGAGCCCGGTGCGCAGCGGCACGCCCACCCATACGGTGTGTTCCTGCCCGCTCTCACTGCGTAGAGGAGTTGCCTCGTGCCACAGTTGCCGGACCTGCCCTTCGGCCTGGAGTACGCGGCAGTCGGGGTTTCCCTGTTGGCGGTGCTCGTCGCGGTGATCCAGCAGTTCTTCGCCGACTGGATCAAAGCCCTGCTGGCCCGGCTCTGGGGCCGCGTGGCCGGCCGGCGACGCGGCATCCGGGCCGACGAGTGGCGCCGCTACCGGGCCTGGGTCGCCCGCACCTACAACCGGATGGAACTCGGCTTTCTCCGGGATGTCTCGGTCACGCTTGACGAGGTGTACGTGCCGTTGGAGTACGAGCAGGACGGCCGGCGGGTCGACATCTACCGCGACGTCCAGGGCCGCCGCCGCACGGTGATCCTCGGTGCGGCCGGGGCGGGAAAGTCCATGCTGCTGCGGCACTCGATGGTGCGCTGGGCGGCGGCGCCCGAGCGGTTCGACCGGGTGCCGGTGCTCGTCGAACTCGCCAGGTCCAACCGGGACGGACGTACGATCCGGCAACTGATCGCGGAGGCCCTCGGCCGGCTCGACGACGAACCGGAGAGTCGCCGCCGGCCCCGCCTCGCCCCTCCGCTCGTCGCCGACGCGGAGCAGGTCGTCGAGGTGGCGCTGGCCAGTGGCCGGCTCTGTGTCTTCCTCGACGGGCTCGACGAGGTGGTCACCGAACGACGGGGCGCTGTCGCCGAGGACATCAAGGAGTTCGCCGAGCGCCATCCGACCACGCAGATCGTGGTGACCTGCCGCGACGCGGTCTACGACGGTGACCTGCGGCCGGTCTTCGACCGGGAGATCCGGGTGGCCGGCTTCGACGACGCCGGTATCCGGCACTTCCTACGGCTCTGGTTCACCCGCCGGCCTGGCGCGGAGCAGCACGCGCCCGGCCGGGAACGCGACGAGGTGGCCGCCGATTCCCGGCACATCGTCGAGCAACTCCTGGCGGAACTGCGGTCGAGCCCGACGGTGATGCGGCTGGCTCGTAGCCCCCTGATGCTCACCATGATCAGCACGTTGTACGAGGCGGACGCCGGTGCCGGTTCGATGTTGACCAACTCGCGGGCGGAGTTCTACCAGCAGGCCGTCGAGCACCTGCTGCGTCGGGACCGGGATCTGGGCCGACACCGCAATCTGGCCCGCTACCAGGCCGGCCACAAGCTGATGGCGCTGCGGGCGGTCGCGCTGGCCGCCCAGGGCGGCCGGTCCCAGGGCACCGACCGCCGGGTGATCGGCGAGGCGGAGGTGTACGCCGAACTCGCCCGCATCCTGCCCCGGTTCCGCCTGGCCGAGGAGCACCTGCCGCGCATGGTCGACGAGATCGTGGAACGCAGCGGGCTGTTGATCCGCATCGACGACAACAACCTGCTCTACGAGTTCGCCCACCTGACCCTGCAGGAATACCTCGCGGCGGTGGAACTCGCGGACGACCCCGAGCGGTTGCTCCAGCTCTACCGGGAGAACCCGGGCCGGTGGCGGGAGACGGTGAAGCTCTGGTGCGCCGGGGCCAACCGCGACGCCTCAGGTGTGGTCCGGCAGATCTTCGCCGGTGACGACCGGGACAAGCTGCTCGCCCTGGAGTGCGTCGCCGAGGCCCGGCAGATCGACGACATTCTCGCTGCGACCATCGTGGACAGCCAGGTTCGGTTGCTCGGCAGGCCGGTGGCGGACAAGCATCTGGTGCTGGCGGCGCTCGGCGCGGTGGCCGGTGATCCGGGGTCGTTCGGTCAGCGGCTGTTCGACAGCCTGGCGCAGCAGGCGCGTTCCGGCGGCCCGGTGGCCGAGGACGCCGTGGTGGCCCTCGCGGAGTCCCGCCGCCGAGAGGCGATCGAACTGCTCAGTGAGATGGCGGTACGGGTACCGGCGGCCCGTACCGCCTTGCGGGCCACAGGTGAGCTGGCCATCCCGACCCTCGCCGCCCGGGCCGGTGCCGGCTCGGTTGCCGCCGTCGACGACCTGGCCGCCGTCGGCACCCCCGCCGCCGCGGTGGCCCTGGCGGAACAGTTGTGGGCGAGCGACCCGCAGGTCGCCGTACGCGCGGCGTGGCGGCTGGCCGTTCTGGTCGGCGCGCCGGACGTGGAGAACGAGCTGCGCACCTTCGACCCCACGGCCGTGGAGGCCGCGTCGGTGGCCGCCGAGGCGGTGCGGTCGGCCGACCGGCGGTCGGGACGACTACCGGGCGCGGACTGGTACGACTGGCTGTGGGCTCCCTTCGAGGCGGGTACCCCGCTGGCCCGGACGATGGGCCGCCTCGGTTGGTTGATCTCCAAGTCGAAGGGCGACGCCCCGAGTGATCTCGGCACTGTCGACGTCCGTCTCGCGGTCGGCCTCATCGCGCAGCCCGGTGTGCTCGTACGGCCCGGCATGTTCACCACGGGCAAGGTGTCCAAGGAGCTGACCGAGGAGCTGAGTCGCAAGGCACACGGTTTCGGTCACAAACGGCTGCTCTCCGGTGCCTTCGGTGCGTACGAGATCCGCGACATGCTCGACCTGGTGGCCCAGCGGGAGCCCGGGGCCGCCCGCGAGATCGCGATGCGGGCGCTGGCGCCTCGGATGCCCGGCTGGCGGGCGGCGGTGCTGACCAGCCTGCCGACGCCGGTACTGACGGAGCTGGCAAGTCGGCTGTGGAGCAGCACCACCCTCGACGCCGACCTGCGGGACTGGCGGACGCACAACGAGCGGCCGGAGGCGCCCACCGTCCTGACCTTCCTGCGCAACGTCGCGGTCACGCTCGGGACGCTGGCCTGCGTGGCCCTGACCGGCATCGCGATCACCCGTTCGGTCGGCACGCTCATCGGCTGGTGGTCCTGGGGGCCGGTGGTCGCGGCAGCGGTCGTGGTGCTCTGCACGGCAGCCGTGGTGGTGTCCTTCGTGATCGTAATGATCATGTCGACTGACAACGACCAGTTCTGGATACCTGTCGTCGTCATGCTCATCGCCGTGGTCGGGTTGGTGGGGGTGGGGGCGCCTGTCGCGTTCGCCACGGTGGCCGGTTGGCTGGGCGTCGAGTCCACGGTGGTGCTGGTGGCGGGGCTGGTGGGCGCGATGGTCCTGCTGGTGCGCTTGACCCGGCTGCGCGAACGGGCGTTGCGCAACCCGTACCGCGCCCTGCTGGACCGGGTGCCCACGGTCCGCACCGCCGAGCAGACCGTGATCGGTCGTCAGGCCACCGGGGGCAGCGGCCCGCCACGGCAGGCGGTGAGGACCCGCGGCTGACGGGGGTGCCGCGTCCGGATCAGCGGCGGCGCAGCGCGGTGGAGGCGAGCCGGTAGCCGATGGTGTGCTCGACGAGCCGCTCGACCAGGTCCGCCTTGCGCAGCCCACCGACGCCGCGCAACCCCAGCTCCGCAGCCAGCTCCCGCAGGTCACGAAGCGGCCAGGGCGAGAGGTACGCGGTGCCGTCGGCGCGGCTCGCCATCGTCGCCAACTGCTCGACGGCGTCGGTCAGGTCGTCCCGCTCGCTGAGTTGATGATTCGCTCGCTGCCGCTCGCTCATGCCGGCTGCCGGTCGGGCTGGAGGTGGTCGAGGAACTCGGTGGCGAGGCGACGCAGTTCGTCGCGTACGGCGGGCACCGTGACGCGGTCGCGCAGCACCACCGGCACGCCGCGCGGGGTGTTCGTCGCATAGAGGGTGACGTTCTCCCGCAGCGCGGTGGGGAAGACCGGCAGGCCCAGGTTGCGGACCTGGTCCATGTAGCTCTGGTGGGTCGCGATGGGCTGCTGCGACAGCAGCTGGATCATCGTGAAGACCACGCCGGCCACGCCGGGGGCGACCTTCTGGTGCCGGCGTACGGTGGCGAACCGGCGGGCGTCGGCGTTGTACTGCTCGACCAGTTCCCGCACGTTGCCGTACAGGTAGTCGATGCCCAGCGTGCTCAGGTAGTCGGCTCTGGCCGGAATGACCAGGTGGTCGCTGGCGATGATGGCCGACTGGGTGACCACGTTGAAGTTCGGCGGGCAGTCGATGAGCACCATGTCGTACGGGTCGAGCCCGTCGGCGAGCAGCCCCTCGGCGAGCGAACCACGGACCCGGAACAGTTCGGCGTCGTACTCCTCGCCACCGGCGACGCTGCGGGCCAGGGCCAGGTCGATGTCCACGAGTTGCAGATGCGACGCGATCAGGTCGAGCCGTCCGGCACCGGTGAGCCGGGCGTTCGCCGCGCCTGGCGACACCACGAGTTCACCGAGCGTGACCGACGGGCTGCCCTCCCGCAGGGCGTCGTACCACCGTTTCACGGTCCGGCTGTCGCGTAGCCGCTCCCGCCAGTCGTCCGGGTCGTAGAAGCCGAAGGTCAGACTTGCCTGCGGGTCCAGGTCGATGAGCAGCACCTTCATCCCCCGGTTGGCCAGTTCGGCACCGAGGTTGGCGGTCACCGTGGTCTTGCCGACCCCACCCTTGTAGTTGATCACGGACACGACGTACATCGACGTACCTCCCCAAGACGACTGACGGTAGCGGGCCGTCCGGCGGAAAGTCGATCATCCTGCGTTTGCACGTAACTACGTAAGTTCGTAGAATCTAAGAATGGCGGACGTAGAGGAACGGTTGGCGGCGCTGGAGGCGCAGGTCGCCGCCCTTGTCGAGCGGTTCGGCGGCGCGGAGGAGCCGACCCTGCCGCCGGCGGGGGTCTTCTGGGCGCTCGACGGGCTCAAGCAGCGACTGCCGAGCGACGGCTCCGGAGCCGTGCTCTACACCGGCGCTGTCCGGCTCGCCGGGCAGCACTACGACTGGCAGTACGGTCGGGCCGTCGAGGACCTGCTGGACGAAGACTGGGCCGACCTGCCGGCCGTCCTGTCCGCCCTGGCCCACCCGGTCCGCCTGCGCCTGCTGCGCGAGATTCTCGGCGGCCGGCAGGGCACCGCCGAGCTGGCCGGCATCGAGGATCTCGGCACCACCGGCCAACTGCACCACCACCTGCGTCAGCTCACCGCCGCCGGATGGCTGCGCAGCGCCGGCCGGGGCCGGTACGCCATCCCCGCTGAACGGGTGGTGCCGTTGCTGACCATCCTCACCGCCGCCGGTCGCTGACCCGCCCCACCAACCGGCCGTGCCGGGTCACCACGGCCTTCCGTCAGGCCCGGCAGGAACGGAAGGAGCCCCTCATGCGTAAGACGTCCGTCATCCTCCTGGTTGCCGGGATGGTTGCCGGCCTGATCGGGCTTGGCCTCATGCCCCGGCAGCCCCGGCTGACCACACAGACCACCGGCGACGCTGACCTCGCCGCCGCCACCCGGGCCGCTGTGGACGACCCGGGCGGCTACCGAGGGCTCGCTGTCGCCCTGATCGACGGAGGTCGGATCCGCACCGCCGGCCTCGGGGACCGTGACCGCGCCGGCAACCCGGTCGGGCCGGACACCCCGTTCGAGATCGGCTCGGTGCCCAAGGTGCTCACCGGCATGCTGCTGGCCCGCCAGGCCGGCGTCGGGGCGGTACGCCCCGACGACACCCTCGGCGCGACCTGGCCGGCGATCACCGGTGCCGCCCGGGAGGTGACCCTGGTCGAACTGGCCAGCCACCGCGCCGGGCTGCCTCGGATCGTGCTGGGCTCGGTCACCGACTGGGCTCGCACGATCTGGGCCAACTACGCGGCCGGCAACCCGTACGCCGGCCAGGACGTCGACCGGGTCCGCGCCGCCGCGAACGACCAGACACCCGGCGACGGGCGGGGCGAGGTCGGCTACTCGAACCTCGGCATGGCGGTGCTCGGCCAGGCTCTCGCGGCGGACGCCGGCCTCGGCTATCCCGAACTGCTCGACCGGGAACTGCTGACCCCGCTGGGCATGACCGCGACCATCCAGGTCACCAGCGCGGAGGCCCTGCCCGCCGAGCGGGCGGAGGGCACCATCGGCAGTGGCCGCACTCCCGACCCGTGGATCGGCACCGGATACGCCCCCGCCGGCCTGGGTTACTGGTCCACCGTGGAGGATCTGGCGCGACTCGTCGCGGCCACCGCCGCCGGTACCGCACCCGGCGTCGAGGCCCGGGACCCGCGGTTCGACGACACCGACCGCACCCGCATCGGGTACGGCTGGCTCACCACCCGCTACGGCGACCGTGAGATCACCTGGCACAACGGCGCCACCGGCGGCTTCTCCTCGTACGTCGGCTTCGACCGGGCCACCGGCCGGGGCGTGGTGGTGCTCGGCAACACCGACATGGGAGTGGAGCCCGTCGGGCTGCGGCTGCTCGGGGTACCCGCCGAGGAGGCCGGCACCGCCTCGCCGGCTCGGCCCATGTGGATCGGCATCGGGATCGGGCTGCTGTTCACCTTCATCGGTGGCCTGTCCCTGATCGGCACCGCGCGGCGCCCCGTGGCAGACCGGCTCACCGTCCTGTCGGGAGGCGTCTGGGCGCTTGTCTACCCGGCCCTGGGGCACCAGCTCGGTGACTGGTCGGCCGTGCCCGGATGGCTCTGGCCGCTCGGGTTGGCGGCCTCCGGCGTCGGGCTGGCCCTGGTCGTACAGCGCTGGCGAACCCTGCCGCTGAACGGCGCGGCCCGGCCGTGGCTGCGGGTGGCGGCGACAATCGGCTCCGTTGTCGTCGCCACGGCGCTCACCGCCGCGCTGGTGCGCTGAGCGGGTGCGGCTGCCGGCTGGGCATCGATCGGCGTAGCGGCCGAACGTCGATGCGTACCGGCTGATCAGGCGCTGTGCGACGGCATCGAGATGTATCAGGATGGCGGGACGTCCGGCGCACGGGGGTAGGGAGCCGGACATCCATAGAGGAAGGACGTGGCACATCGTGGTGCCTTTCTCCGGCAGGAAAGTGCTCGCCGCCATCGCAGCCGGCACCCTCCTGGGCACGACAGCGCTGGTAAGCCCGGCGCTGGCCAGCCCGAACAACAACTCGGCCAAGAAGTTGACCAAGGCGGTGACGGTCAAGGGGGTACTCAAGCACCTCGACAGGTTCCAGGCCATCGCCGACGCCAACGCCGGCACCCGCGCCTCCGGCACCCCTGGCTACGACGCCAGCGCCGACTACGTGGCCAAGCTGTTGAGGAAGGCCGGCTACCAGGTGACCCGGCAGCAGTTCGACTTCGCGTTCTACGAGGAGTTCGGCTCGTCGTTCGCCCAGGTGGCACCGAGCCCGGCCACGTACACCGAGGGCGTCGACTACGAGCTGATGGACTACTCCGGTGCCGGCATCGCGGAGGCGGCGGTCGTTCCGGTCGACCTCGCCCTCGACCTACCACGCGCCTCGTCCTCCGGCTGCGAGGCCAGCGACTTCGACACCGTCGACGTGGCCGGCAAGGTCGCGCTGATGCAGCGGGGCACCTGCGGCTTCGGTGTCAAGGCCGCGAACGCGGAGGCGGCAGGCGCCATCGGCGCGATCATCATGAACCAGGGCAACGGTACGCCGGAGGCCAACGCGGACCGCTACGACCTGTTCGCCGGCACCCTCAGCGCACCTGTGGGCATCCCCACCGTCTCGGTGTCCTACTACAGCGGTGAGCAGTTCGCCGCCACCGCCGGCCTGGTGGTACGGATCGAGGCCGACACCACGTCGGAGATCCGCAGCACCGAGAACGTCTTCGCGCAGACCCGGCACGGGCGTACCGACAACGTGGTGATGGCCGGGGCGCACCTCGACTCGGACCCGGCCGGTCCGGGCTACAACGACAACGGCACCGGCAGCGCGGCGCTGCTTGAGGTGGCGCTGCAGATGGCAAAGGTGAAGCCGAAGAACGCCGTCCGCTTCGCCTGGTGGGGAGCGGAGGAGGCGGGCCTTGTCGGTTCGCAGTACTACGTGGACAACCTGACCGAGCAGCAGGTCGCCGACATCGCCCTCTACCTCAACTTCGACATGGTCGGCTCGCCGAACTACGTGTTCGGGGTGTACGACGGCGACGACTCCGCCCAGCAGGGCTCGGGCCCGGGGCCGGCGGGCTCGGCGGAGATCGAAAAGGTGTTCGAGAGGTTCTTCACCTCCCGCAAGCTGCCCACCGTGCCGTCCGACTTCACCGGCCGCTCGGACTACGGAGCGTTCATCGCCGCCGGTGTGGACATCCCGGCCGGTGGCCTGTTCACCGGAGCTGAGGGAGTCAAGACGGAGGCCGAGGTGGCGCTCTTCGGCGGGCTGGCCGATGTCTCCTACGACCCCTGCTACCACCAGGCCTGCGACAGCCGTACGCCGGTCGCCGACGGTGCCGACGCCGCGATCTACCAGGCGTTGGGCAAGAGGTACCGGCTTCAGGGCAACGTGAACGTCTTCGCGCTCGACGTCAACGCCGACGCGATCGCCACCGCCGTGATCACGTTCGCGTACGACACCTCGACGGTGAACGGCGTGACGACGCCCGGCAAGGGCAAGCCCGGCAAGGGCAAGCACGGCCCTGGCCACAAGCACGGCCACGGCCACCACTGGAGGTAACCGGCGATCCGCCGGGCGGGCCGGACCCTGGCACCAGGGTCCGGCCCGCCCGGTCAGTCGGGCAGTGCGGCGCGGCGGGTCAGCCGGACGTGCTGTCGCTTGCCGTCGTCGCGGACCACCACCCCGTAACGGGCCAGCTCGGCGCGCAGCTCCCTGGCCTCGCCGCCCCGGTCGTGCTCCACCGCCGCCCGCCGGGCCCGCAGCAGCGCGTCCGCTCCCGCCGGCAGGCCGGGCAGGTCGGGCACCCAGAGCCGGTACGCCTCGCGGTGCGGATCCGACTCCGCCCACGGCCAACCGTGCTCCCGGAAGGCGTCGGCCAGTTCCTTGGCCGGCAGGTCGCTGGACTGCCGGGCCAGCTCGGCGTCGTCCGCGTCGAGCAGCACCAGGTGCTTGCCGTCCAGGTAGACCGCCCGGGTGTCGCGCCGTTCGATCTCCCGTTCGGAGCTGCCCTCCCGCAGCCGCACGCCGGTGCCGGACACGGTCACGCGGACCCGCTCGGCGGTGCCGATGGCGGCGATCACCAGCCCGACCAGGATGCCCACCCCCACCCCACCGGGTAGCGCGTACCTGTCGGGCAGACCGTCGATCGCTCGGAACAGGCCCTGCACCGGAGCCCAGGGCAGGTCGGCGACCCAGCCCGCCCCGGCCACCAGCAACCCACCGAGCGCGCCGCCGACCAGCGGGATACCGGCCCAGAGCACGACAAGTTCGGTGATGCCACCACTGACCACTGTCGGCGTCCCGTACGCCCTCACGCCACCTCCCGCCGCATGGTGCGGACCATACCGGCGACCACCGGCACGACCAACCACAGCAGCAGTGACACCACCAGTCGCTGCCACTGCCCGGCGGTCACCTCGGCCGTGAACAGCGGCTCCATGGTCCGCCCGGTGTCCAGCCACTCGGCCGCGCGGTTCAGTGGCCGGACCAGTTCTCCCACGATCGACCAGATGATCGGCAGCACCAGGTAGCTCACGATGGCCAACGGAGTGTTCAACAGCAGCAGCCCGAACCCCGCGCCCATCAGCACGCTCGCCACCTGGAACACCACGGCGTGCGCCACCAGGGCCGCCTCGATCCGCCAGGTGCCCGCGCCACCCGTGGCACCGGCGATCGCCGTGCCGACGGCGGCGAACGCCAGGCTGCTCAGCACCGCCCCGAGTGCCGCCAGCACCACCGCGACGAGTTTGGCGGTGATCACCCGTTCCCGCCGGGGCACCAGGGCGAACGTGGTGAGTGCGGTGCGCTGGGACCACTCACTGGTGATCGACAGGATGCCGAGCACCGGAAGGAGCACCCCGATCGGCAGCAGGGCGGTGGTGAAGAAGATCGTGAAGTTCTGTTCCGGCGCTTCGGCGTACACCAGGAGGAGCGCGACGATCACGGCGCTGATCAGGCCGATGGTGATCAGCAGCCAGCGGCCGGCCCGGGTGTCGACGAGCTTGCGCAGCTCCACGGCGGTCAGCCGGGCCAGCGACGGTCGGTGTTCGCCCGGGCGGTGACCCGGGGTGACCTCTGGTGCGGTGCTGACGGTGGTCATCGGACGACCTCCCCGGTCGGTTCGGCGATGGTGGTGGAGTGCGTGACGGGGCCCGGTGCGGTGGCGGTCAGGGTGAGGAACAGCTGTTCCAGGCCGCCGCCGCCGGCCGGACGTAGCTCGCTGAGGGCCACCCCGGCGGTCCGGGCGATCTCGCCGACCGCGTCGGTGTCGGCTCCGACGAGCAGGCCCTCGGAGCCCTCACTCACCGTCAGGCCGGCCCGCTGCAACGCGGCCCGCAACGTCGCACCGTCGCGGGCCCGCACCACTGTGCCGGCACCGGCCAGCAGTTCGTCCTTGCCGCTCTGGGCCACGATCCGGCCGCCCCCGATGACCACCAGCCGGTCCGCGACCGCTTCCACCTCGCGCAGCAGGTGCGAGGAGAGCAGCACGGTGCCGCCCCGGTCGGCGAAGTCCCGGAGCAGGCCACGCATCCAGAAGATGCCTTCCGGGTCGAGGCCGTTGGCCGGCTCGTCCAGGACCAGCACCCGGGGGTCACCCAGCAGCGCGTGTGCCAGGCCGAGCCGCTGACGCATGCCCAGCGAGTACGACCGCACCCGCCGTCGGGCCGCCGTCGGGCCCAGCCCCACCCGGTCGAGCACCGCACCGACCCGACGGCGATCGACACCCATGGTGGCTGCGGCCACGGCCAGCGCCTCCCGGCCGGTCCGCCCGGCGTGCTGGGCGGAGGCGTCCAGGAGCACCCCGACGGTGCGGCCCGGGTTGGGCAGGTGCCGGTACGGGCGGCCGTCGACGGTCGCCGTACCGGCGGTCGGCGGGGTGAGCCCGCAGATCATTCGCATCGTGGTGGACTTGCCGGCCCCGTTGGGGCCGAGGAAGCCGGTGACGGTGCCCGGCTCGCAGTGGAACGACACGTCCTCGACGGCGGTGTGCCGTCCGTACCGTTTGGTGAGCTGATGTACGGCGATCATGGCTGCCAGCGTGTCCGAGCCGGTCGGCCGTCCGCAGCGGCCATCGGGCTGGCCCCGCACCGACAAAGGTCGACGCCGAGGTCTCGACTTTGGTAGCTGGTCCGGTGCCCGATCGGCTGCCTACCATTGCGCCTGTGACCAGCGCCGTCGTACTCGATCACCCGGGTCTGCTGCCCGGGGCGCTGGGCCCTGGGGTGGGCCGCCGGTCCCGGCGTACCACCCGCGACTGGCTCGTCGACTGCTTCGCGTTCCTGGCCTCCCTGGCCTGGGTGACGCTGGCCAGCTTCGACGCCGCCTCCCCGAGCCCGGCGCTCGCCGAACGGCTGCCGTACGACTGGATGGTCGTCGCGGACGCGTACCTCGGCCTGGCCTGCACGGCGGCGCTCTGGCTGCGGCGCCGCTGGCCGGTGGGGGTGGCGCTGGTGACGCTGCCGCTGGGGCTGTTCTCCATCGCGTCCGTCGCCGCCCTGGTGATCATCTATTTCACGGTGGTGGTGCACCGCCGGACGGCTGTCGCCCTGGCCGTCACCGCTGGCGGTCTGTTCACGAACCTGTTCTTCGCCCTGCTGCGTCCCGAACCCGGCAGCCCCTACTGGGTCTCCACCCTCTGGGGTGTGGTGATCACCCTGCTGGTGCTGGCCTGGGGGATGTTCGTGCGGGCACGCCGGCAACTGGTGCTGTCGTTGCGCGAGCGCGCCGAACGGGCCGAGGCCGAGCAGCAGCTACGGGTCGCCCAGGCCCGGCAGTTGGAGCGCACCCGCATCGCCCGGGAGATGCACGACGTGCTCGCCCACCGGATCTCGCTGCTCAGCCTGCACGCCGGGGCGCTGGAGTACCGCCCCGACGCGCCCGCCCAGGAGGTGGCCCGGGCGGCCGGGGTGATCCGGGGCAGCGCGCACGCCGCCCTCCAGGACCTGCGCGAGGTGATCGGCGTACTGCGCGCCGAGACCTCGCTCTCCGACGACCCGGAACGCCCTCAGCCGACCCTCGACGACCTGCCCGCCCTGATCGCCGAGTCCCAGGCGGCCGGGATCCGGGTCGACCTGCGGGAGCAGATCTCCGCGCCGGACCGGCTGCCGGTGGCCGTGGGGCGCAGCGTGTACCGCATCGTGCAGGAGGGGCTGACGAACGCCCGCAAGCACGCCTACGGCGCCGCCGTCACCGTCGGCCTCAGCGGGGCCCCGGGGGACGGGCTACGGGTGGAGATCCGCAACCGTAGGCCGGTGGGTGAGCTGCCCGGCACGGGCATCCCGGGCTCCGGTACCGGCCTGGTCGGCATCGCCGAGCGGGTCAGCCTCGCCGGTGGCCGGTTGGAGCACGGCTGCGACGAGCGGGGCGACTTCCGGCTGGCCGCGTGGCTGCCGTGGCCGGCGACGTGACCGGCCCGGTGCCGGCCGCAGCCGAGGAAGGGCGTGCGGTGCCGGTCGCCGATGGCCGTGGTGCGATGCCGGCGGCCGAAGCGGGCAGCGGTGCGGCGTCGGCGGCCGGCGAGGAGCACCAGGTACGGATCCTGATCGTGGACGACGACGCGCTGGTCCGCGCCGGGCTGTCGATGATCCTCGGCGGTACGCCCGACCTCAAGGTGGTGGGCGAGGCGGCGGACGGCACCGAGGTCGTCCGGGCCGTGGCCGCGTGCCGGCCGGACGTGGTGCTGATGGACATCCGGATGCCCCGGCTGGACGGGCTGGCCGCCACCGAGGCGCTGCGTGCGTTGCCCCAGCCGCCGGAGGTGCTGGTGCTCACCACCTTCGACGCCGACGAGCACGTGCTGCGGGCGCTGCGGGCCGGTGCCGGCGGGTTCCTGCTGAAGGACACTCCACCTGTGGAGATCGTGCGGGCGGTGCGGCGGGTGGCGGCCGGCGAGGCGACCCTGTCGCCGACCGTCACCCGGACGCTCATCGAGCACGTCACGGCGGGGCCGGCGGCCGACCCACGTCGGGACCGGGCCGCGCGGCTGATCGGCAGCCTCACCGAGCGGGAACGGGCCGTCGCGGTGGCCCTGGGCATGGGTCGCACCAACGCCGAGATCGCCGCCGAGCTGTACATGAGCGTGGCCACCGTCAAGGCGTACGTCTCGCGACTGCTGACCCGGCTCGGACTCAACAACCGGGTGCAGGTGGCCCTGCTCGTACACGACGCCGGACTGGTCTGAAACCGTTTGAACCATCCCGCTTCGATGGCCGTACCACTGCCCGAGGTGCGGTGCTCAAGCGCACCGCTACCGGAGCTGCGGGAGGTCTGCCGTGCGAGTTGATGAGCAGTCGACGGATCCCATCGATCAGATTCTGGGCGAGTTGCCGGTCCCGACGCCGTTGACACCTGAGGACGTCCGGCTGGCCGTCCGGGCGGTGGTCGTGCACGCGGCCGAGGAGTGGCCGTCCGGGGCGCTGTGCCGCAACGACGGCGCCCGGTTCCCCTGCCGGCTGCACCGGTGGGGTCGGCAGGTACTGCTGAACCACGGGCTCAACGAGCGACAGCTCGACGCCCTGATCCGGCACGGCAATCCGTTCGTGCACGTGCCGTTCCCGTTCCTGATCAACGGACCGTCGGCGGGACGTACCCCCGCCGCCCGTCCGGCGGGCACCGACCGTGCCGCCGGTTACCCGTCGCGGTCCGCCGGTCTTCCGGTACGACCCGACCGCGCTGCCGGCTACCCGGCTCGTGGACCGGCACCCCGGGTGGCCGCCCCGGCAGCGCGTACCGGGGTCCGGGCACCCGGCTCCGGCCGGCCGGTGGCACCCCCGCCACCGCGCCGCGCTGGCCGCGGGCGAGCTGAGGGCGTGTTCGAGGGGGCTCGCCCGCCTCCTCGAACACGCACTGAGACGGGCTCGCCCGCCGGCGGTACGACGCCGGCCCGGAGCGCGCGGTCATTCCCCGCCCGCGCCCGGGCCGGCGTCGCGATGAGCCCTGCGCTCAGCGGTTCCCGGCCGGGATTCCGCAGCTGGGCGCCGCCCAGTAGGTGCTGTTCGCACTGCGGTCCTGGTTGTTCTCCCGCCGCGAGTCCACGTGGACGTGGCTGTTGTGGCCGGAGACGCCGGGCCCGATGATGCCGCTGAAGCCGTGGTTACGTGCCTGGCGGGCGATCTGGCACAGCGACTTGTCGTTCGAGATGAGGTCGGCGGCGTTGCCGTAGAGGTGCTGACTGTCCGACGCACCGCCGACCCGGTTGTTGCAGCTGCGGCTGCGGAACCCGCTGGTCACGATCAGTGGGTCGTCGCCGAGGCTCTTGCGCAGCGCCTCCAGCTTCCACATGGTGCGTAGCGCGTTCTGGCGGGTCTGAGTGGTGCTCAGCGGGCCGCCGTCCCAGCCGCTGCCGCCGCAACCGTCATCCATCTCGCGGTAGGCGAAGTGCCGGGGCGTACAGTTGTTGTCCTGGATCTGGTACAGCTTCCGGAAGGTCTGGGGGCCGGCGACCCCGTCGACTCTGATGCCGTACGCGGCCTGGAAGCGACGCACCGCGGCGGCCGTCTTCGGGCCGTACCGTCCGTCGAGTTCCACGATGTTGTTGTTGCCGGCCCAGCCAGCTATCCGTAGTTGCAGCTCACGTACGTCGCTGCCGGAGCGCCCCTGGTAGAGGTTGCGGTTCCAGGTGTAGCAGCCGTCGGCATGGGCCGCTGGCGCGGCGACCACCGAGGCGATCGCGGCGCCCGGCAGCGCCAGGGCGAGGGCGACGACTGCCCGTTTCAAGGTGTGTACGCGCACAGAAGTCCTCCCGATAGGAGAGCGGATGAGGTGGCATCCGGGACTTCGACCGGGCCGTCCCGTGGATCCACCCTCGCACCGGAGCAGCCGATTGGAGGCGATTAACGAGAATTGTCCTCACAATCCGCCGTACCTGAGCATTGCCTGGGAATTAGGTCCGTTTGCGAAACGGGCAGTCGGCGATGCGGCGGCGTAGAGAAGCCATTTCGGCGCGGAAAGTCGCAACCTGTGACACGGAGGGTGATGTTCTCCGGCTTGGCCGGCCCGGTAACGTCACTCGGGCGACGACGGGGAGGTGGGCGTGGCGCGCGGTGGCATCTTCTGTGTCGAGGGTCAGTGGCACCGTGATCTCAACGAGCGCGGATCCGTGCTGCCCACCCTGGAACTGCTCGAACGGCTGGGCAAGGTTCGCTTCATCCACAAGGACGCGGCCACCCGCGACGAACTCTTCTACTTCATCGACCGTTGGCTGCTGAAGCAGTACGCCGACCACCGCCTCGGCTTCTTCGCGATGCACGGCGAACCGAATCGGCTGTGCCTCACCGACTGGCACTCGGTGGAACTCACCGAGGTGGCCGAGTTGATGGCCGGGCGCTGCGAGGGGCGACGCCTCTACTTCGGCAGTTGTTCGGTGCTGCGCGCCCCCGAGTCGGTGCTGCGGGAGTTCCTCGACGTCACCGGCGCCGCGTTGATCTGCGGATTCACCCGCGAGGTGGACTGGGTCGAGTCGGCGGCGTTCGAGACCGTGCTGCTCGACGTGCTCGCCAACGGCCGTCGGCACAACGCCGCCGAGCTGCGGATGGGCTCAGCGCACTGGGCGCCGCTCGCGTCGTACCTGGGTTTCCGGATCATCTACGCCAACGGCCGGGCCTGGCGACCGTCGCTGCGCCCCCGCGTACCCAGCCAGCCGTCCGCCGGCCAGCACGCCTGAGAGCTGGTAGAAACGAGCGATGTCACCCACTATCGCTCGTAACACCCGGGTGGACCGGGACGAACTTCTCGACTTCCTCCGCCCCCGGCACCGGGTGGTGCTGATGACCACCCGTGCCGACGGCCGGCCGCAGTCCTCACCCGTGACCGCCGGGGTGGACGCCGCCGGGCGGCTGGTGGTCTCCAGCTATCCGGAGCGTGCCAAGGTCGCCAACATCCGCCGCGACCCACAGGTGTCGGCCTGTGTGCTCTCCGACGACTGGAACGGCCCGTGGGTGCAGATCGACGGGCACGCCGAGGTGCTCGACCTGCCAGAAGCCCTCGAACCACTCGTGGAGTACTTCCGGGTCATCTCCGGTGAGCACCCGGACTGGGACGAGTACCGGCAGGCGATGCGGCGACAGGGCAAGTCGTTGATCAGGGTCACCATCACCGGGTGGGGGCCGATCGCGACCGGCGGCTTCCCGGCCCGGCTGGCCGACTGACGCGGGCGGGGCGCGACGAACTGCCGCGCCCCGCCCGGGGTCAGCATCGGGCAGTCGCGTACGTGGCGCAGCCGATCAGTTCCATCGACACCTGGAGCCGCTCCAGGCTGATGTTCTTGGCGATGGTGTCCTCCGGGCTGTGGTACGGCGGTTCCAGCAGCGCCGGCGACTCCTCACCCCGCCAGGAGAAGTTCGCACTGGCGATGCCGACCTCCTGGAACGACTGGTGGTCGCTGGCCCCACGCTGGGTGACCGGCGAGATCTGCGGTTCGTAGCCGAGCCGTCGGGCGGCGGCGGCCACCTCGTCGGTGGCCCGGTTGCTCTCGCCGGTGAACGACAACAGCCAGTACCGGGTCGCCGGATCCCAGCTGGTGGCGACCATGTCGTTCTGGTAGACGGCGAGGATCCGGTCCCGCTCGGGCTGGGGGAGCTGGGCCACGTAGTAGCGGGAACCGATGAGTCCCTGCTCCTCCGACCCCCAGAGGGCGAACCGCAGCGTGGCGTTCATCGGCACCGCCTTCAGTACCCGGGCCAGTTCCAGGCAGAGCACGGTGCCCGAGCCGTCGTCGTTGGCGCCCGGCGCGCCGATGACCGAGTCGTAGTGGGCGCTGACCATGACGACCGGGCCGTCGCCGCCCGCCCGGCCGCGTCGCTCGGCCAGCACGTTGTGCGAGGTCAGCCCCCGGTGGGCGGTGGTGGCGATGGTCAGGGTGAGCGGACCGGCGGCGAGCAGCGCCCGGAGCCGGTGCTTCTGTGCCTGGGCCACCCCGACGACCGGGATGGGCAGCGGGGCGGCGGCGGAAGCGGGCAGCGTGGGGGAGAACGCCGACGCCCGGCGCGGCTCCACCAGGTCGGCCGGGAGGAAGACCACAGCCGCCGCGCCAGCCGCCACGGCGGTGGCGGCGAGCTGCTCGCGCTGGGCCGCGACATAGTCGACGAGCACGATCCGGCCGGTGACGTCGGCCGGGTAGTCGCCGGGCGTACCCGCGCCGACGTCGACCACCGGTGCGGTGACCCTGGTGTCCAGGGCGGCCTGCCCGCTCGCCCCGGCCTGCCAGTTCAGATCCCGGGGCAGCCGGGACGGCGAGCTGAGCTGGGCGAGGAACTTGTCGGCCACCGGGAAGGGTTGCAGGGTGGTCTCGTAGCGCAGCTTGTCGAGCTGGCCGGCGATGTAGTGCGCCGCCCGCCGCTCAGAGTCGGTGCCGCCGATGCGGGGGCCGATGTCCTCGGAGAGCACCTTCAGGTGGTGCAGGGCGCGCTTCGCCGACAGCTGCGCCACGACGACCCGGTCCTGCGGAGTGAGGGCCGGGGGTCGGTGGGTGCCGGGGCGCTGGCCGTCGGCCGCCCAGGTGGGGGCGGGCAGCGCCACGGTGGCGGCGCCACCGAGGGCGACGGTCAGCATTCGTCGCCTGTTGAGCAAGCCTGATCCGGTGGAGCGGGACGATTCGTGCGGGGATGTCACGGTGTCGTCGAGCGAAGCCAAGACGGCGCCCTCCTGATTCGAGGTCCGACCCGCGCGTCAGGGGTGTGACGCCCGGATCACAGAGACTCGAATCTATCCGGTGAGCTGCCGCCGCTCAAGATCAGAGATCAGTACCCGGCGGTGAAGCGCATGTTCCGGAAGCGCCCGTTCTCGATCTCGTCGACCACCGCGACCGCCAGATCCTCGTAGCTCAGCACGCTGCGGCCCTGCGCGTCGGTCACCGGCTGGTCGGTGCCGGTGCGGTACCGGCCGGTCCGCTCGCCCGGGTGGAACTCCAGGGGCGGCGGCGAAAGGTAGGTCCAGGTCACCCCGTCGGCCGAGGAGCGGTAGACATCCAGGGCCGCCGCCTGCCCCAGCGCGGAATCGCGGTACTCGTCGGGAAAGTCCGGGTCGTCGAGCAGTCGGGTACCCGCCGGAGTGAGCAGGGTGGCACCGCCGCCCACGTGGATCACCCGGGGTGCGGCCGGCATTCCGCGCAACGCGTCGAGCACGGCCCGCGCCGCGTCGGACCAGAGCGTACGGCCGCCGCCGCCGATCGCCAGCACCAGCGCGTCCGCCTCCGGTGCCAGCTCCCGCACGCTCCGCTCACTCGTCGCGTCCCCGGTGACCACCCGGATCCCGGCCGGCAGGTAGGTCACGTCCGCCTCGGGGCGACGTACCGCGGCCACCACCCGGTGCCCGCGGTTGAACGCTTCCCTGGCGATCCGGGAACCCGCGGTGCCGCCCGCACCGAACACGACGACATCGCTCACGCCGCCGCCCGCTTCGCGGATCGGCGGCGCGAGGCGCCCGCTGCTGTGCCTGATGGTTCGCTCGCAAGCTCGCTCACGCCTCCAGGCTAGTGCGGTGTCCATTAATGTTGGCCGGGTTGGTCGTGGTCGGGGAAATGTCGTACCGGTGGTGTTGACTGCGGTTCGTGCCTCGTCGTCGGGATCGTGTCGCGCCCGCAGTGGTGTATCGCACCGCTCGGATGGGGCTGCGGGTGACGGCGGGGCAGCGGCGGCGCTGTATTGGTCTGCTGCGTTCGGCGGGTGATGTGTGGGCCTGTGTTCTGGAGGTCAACGCCTGGCGTCGCCGCCGCCGCGACTTTCCCTTAGTGGGCTATCAGGAGTTGT
Organism: Verrucosispora sp. CNZ293; assembly: GCF_002754655.1. Lineage (NCBI taxonomy): Bacteria > Bacillati > Actinomycetota > Actinomycetes > Micromonosporales > Micromonosporaceae > Micromonospora > Verrucosispora sp. CNZ293. The sequence continues at coordinate 3,670,527 of NZ_PEFR01000001.1, read as the reverse complement.
GCCGTGAGTTGGCGGCGTCTGGTCCGGGGACGTTCGGTGATCTGGATTCGACGGGTGCCCGGTCGGTGTTGCGGCGGTTTTCGGATGCCTGGTTCGCGGCGGCGAAGCGCCGTAAGGCCGGTGACGCCACAGCGCGGTTTCCGCGTCGGCGGCGTGCTCTGGTGCCGGTGCGCTGGTATCACGGCACGTTCACCGTCACCGGCCGGCGGGTGCGGATCCCGTGCGCGAAGGGCAGCCGTCCGTTGTGGGTGCGGCTGGCCCGCGACCTGCCCTACCCGGTCGAGCACATCCGATCGATCACGCTGGGATACGAGGGTGGCGGGCTCTTCCTCGACGTCACCGCCGAGATTCCGATGACCGTCTATCCACCTGGGGAGGAGCCGGATCCGGGCCGGGTCGCCGGTGTGGATCTGGGGATCATTCATCCGTACGCGGTGGCCGCCCCGGCCGGGCAGGTGTTGTTGGTGTCCGGCAGGGGCATCCGTGCCGAGCATCGGATGCACCTGACCGACACGAAAGCCCGCCGCCGGGCGGTGGCCCGGCGGGCACCGAGACCCGGGCAGAAGGGTTCGCGGCGGTGGCGGCACTACCGCCGCCGCGCACGACTGGTGGAGGGCCGGCATCGGCGGCGGGTCCGGCAGGCCCAACACGAAGCCGCCAAAGCCGTCATCACCTGGGCCGTCCAGCAGCGGATCGGTGTCCTGCACGTCGGCGATCCCCGGGGCGTCCTCGACCTGCCAGCCGGGCGGCGGCACAACCTGCGGTTACGGCAGTGGCAGATCGGCCGGCTGATTTAGGTCCTCACCGACAAGGCCACCCTCGCCGGCATCACCCTGCGGCTGGTCGACGAACGTGGCACCTCCTCCACCTGCCCCACCTGCCACCGGCGGGTACCGAAACCACGAGGGCGGGTCTTCACCTGCCCATACTGCAGATACACCGGGCACCGCGACCTGACCGCGGCCGCCATCATCGCCACCCGGGCACCGGGCGGCGGACCCATCACCAGCCCAGCACACGTCGTGCTGCCGCAGGTGATCACGCACCGTCGAGCCGGCCGACACCTCCCCGGTGCAGGTCAGTCCCGACGTGACCCCCGCCGCCCACCCCGGGCGGCACCACGGGATCGGTTGGCCAGCGGTGGCCCGCCCCACCCATCCGGGAGGGGAGTCGCTCGCCCAGCAGGCGAGGATCCACAACACCCACCACAAACCCGGTGAACGTTAGTGGACACCGCACTAGGCAGGAGAACCCGGAAACGTCGGCGGAACCGTTCAGTCGACGAGGGCGGAGTAGACCAGTTGGCGGAGCTGCGGCCGGATGGGCCAGGTGCTCGACGGCATGAGCTGGGTGAAGAACATGGCGGTGATCTCTTCGACCGGGTCGACCCAGAACGCGGTGCTGGCCACGCCACCCCAGTAGTACTCGCCGACGCTGCTCGGTACCCGGCTCGGCACGGGGTCGTCGACGACCGCGAAGCCGAGGCCGAACCCGATGCCGTCGAGGTTGGTCTCGGCGAACCCGCCGGTGGACAGCGCGCCCAGGTCCTGCCCGCCGGGCAGGTGGTTGCGCGCCATGAACCGCACCGTGCGGGGACCGAGCAGACGGGTGCCGTCCAGCTCACCGCCACGCAGCAGCAGCTGGGTGAAGCGGTGGTAGTCGGCGGCCGACGAGATCAGCCCACCGCCGCCGGAGAGCAGCACCGGCTTCTCGTACGCCAGCGCACCGAGCGCGTCGTGACGCACCGCGCGGCCGGACGCCGGGTCCGGTACGTACAGGGCGGCCAGCCGTTCGGCGTCGGCGCCGTCGACGTGCCAGCGGGTGTCGCCCATGCCCAGCGGGCGCAGGATCCGTTCGGTGAGGAAGGTGTCCAGGCTCTGGCCGGAGACCACCTCGATCAGGCGGCCCAGCACGTCGGTGGCGACCGAGTAGCCCCAGGCGGTGCCGGGCTGGAACAGCAGCGGCAGTTCGCCGAAGACCCGGCAGGCCTCGGCCAGGTCGACCTCAGCCGGTGGGTACAGGTCGTAGCCGGCGGCCCGGTACAGCCCGTCAACCACCGAGGTCTGCATGAAGCCGTAGGTCAGCCCGGCGGTGTGGGTGAGCAGATGCCAGATCCGGATCGGCTCGATCGCCGGCACGGTGTACGGCTTGAGCGTCGAACCCTTCGAGTAGACCCGCATGTCGGCGAACTCGGGCAGCCAGCGGCCGATCTCGTCGGTCAGCTCGAAGCGGCCCTCCTCCCAGAGCATCATCGCCGCCACCGAGGTGATCGGCTTGGTCATGGAGTAGATCCGCCAGAGGGTGTCCGGCCGCACCGGCGTGCCGGCCTCGCGGTCCCGGAGCCCGTACGTCGAACTGTGCGCGATCTCGCCGCGCCGGGTGACCACCACCTGCCAGCCGGCCAGCCGGCCAGCGTCGACGTACCCGGCGAAGTGCTCGTCGATCCGGGCCAACCGGGTCGGGTCGAATCCGGCCTGCTCGGCCTCGATGCTGGGTGCCATGCTCACCCCAGGCAACCTACCGGCCGGTACGCGAGGCGGGGAAGGTGTGTTGTCGGGGTCACTGGTTAGCCTGCAAGGCATGCCGGAGCCGACCGAGGACGCCACCTTCCGCGACGAGGACTGGTACGCCGAGGACCTGGCTGACCGGCACTTCGTCAACTGTGCCTTCCACCGGGTGGATCTGACCGAGGCGGCCAGCCGGGGCGCGATCTTCGAGGGCTGCACCTTCGGCGACGTGGCGTTCAACGTCTCCCGGCACACCGACTCGGCCTTCACCCGCTGCGTCTTCACCAGGTGCAATCTGTTCGAGGCGGAGTTCACCGGCTGCAAGCTGGTGGGCAGCACCTTCGACCGGTGCGACCTGCGGCCGCTTACCGTGTCCGGGGGCGACTGGTCGTTCCTCACGCTCGCCGGTGGCGACCTGCGCGGCGCGCGGTTCACCGGCGTACGGATGCGGGAGACCGACCTGTCCGGGGCTGACCTGACGGGCGCTGAGCTGACCGGGTGCGACCTGTCCGACGTGCAGTGGCGCGGTGCCCGACTGTCCGGTGCGGACCTGCGCGGCAGCGACCTGGCCGGGCTGGACCCGACAACTGTGCACCGTGCCGGGGCGGTCATCGACGTGATGCAGGCGGCGACCCTCGCCCGGGCCCTGGGCTTCGACATCCGAGGCTGACGTCGTCGCGACGCACACATGAATTCTCTGTCTTCTATGTGAATCGGTCTCCTTCTCCCGGCACCGGGCGCTACGTGGCCAGGGCAGCACGCTCACCGAGGCCGCTCAGATCGCCCGACTGACGGCGGCGCTCGGCTGAGCACCGACGGCCCGCAGATGGGCCGAACGGGCCATGGTTGCTCGTCCGACTAGCGCGGAAGGTCCCGGCAATGCCAATGTGAGTCGCCCACACAATCGGGTGGAGTGTGCCGGTGCGAGCCCGGTCCGGGAGAAGTGGAGCGTCGGTGGCGGAGGACCATCCACCACGGCCAGCTCACCGGGACAGGGCCGCCCGGCACCGGTGGCCGGCGCCCGGTCGGCCGCCCACCAGCCCGGACGGCGGCACCCGCACCGCCACCCGCCGGCACGCCCGCAGCCGCCGGCGTCGCCGCTGGGCGGTCGAGGCGGTCGCCGCAGCGGCCGGCTTGTTGGCGCTTGTCGGGTACGTCCACTGGTGGTCGGAGCCCGGCCCGGAGGAACCGGCCGAGCCGGACGGCCTGCCGGCGGTGGTCGGCCGGCCGAGCCTGCCCAGCGGCCAGCCCACCGCGCCCGCGGTGCCCGGCCTGCGCCCCCGGGAGCGCCCACCGAGCCCCAGCCCGGTCCCCACGCCCAGTTCCCCGGAAGCCACCGCACCAGCGGAGTCGGTACTGCTCACCGTCGATCGGACGGACATCCCGGCCACGGTGGACCTGACCGAGGCGGGTGACCGCGACTGGGTGCACTGGGGCCTGGGCGGTGCCGGGACGACAGTGCGCAAGCGCGACGGCTCAGCCGAGATCCGCGACCTGGGCGGCCGGGGTGAGCGGGGCGGCTGGGACGGCAACCAGGAGCTGTTCCGGTGGCGCGACGGCACGCCGGTACGGTCCACCGACGTCACCCCCGACGGGCTCTACACCTGCGGGGAGGGCAACGGGTTCAGCCTCGCGGTGGTCGCCGACGGCCGACCGCGTACCGCCACCGTCTACCTGGGCGTGTGGATGGCCCGGGGTCGGTTGGAGGCGCGGCTGAGCGGCGGTGGCCCGAGCCGTACCCTGCGGCTGGAGGAACGGCACACAAGTCAGTCCACCGGCGCGACGATCCGGTTCAACGCCCCGAGGGGCACCCGGCTGCTGCTCACCTGGACCGTGGAGGAGAGCTTCACCCCGCACTGTGGCAACGTCGGTCTCCAGGCCGTCGCGTTACGCTGACCGATGTCCGCAGCGCACGCCTGCTGTTGCCCGGCCGGCGATCCGGTTCGGCAGTAGCCTGGTCGGCGACCGTTCCACAAGACCGGAGGACTTCATGACCACGGGCGACGGGGTGCTGGACAGTCCCACCGAGTGGGTGGCCGAGCACATCAACCGGTACGTCGACACCGACGGTGCCGAGGGGCACGAGTGGCGACCGGGCGTCTTCACGCTGCTGCTGACCACCCGTGGCCGGCGCAGTGGCGCGTTGCGGCGCACCGCGTTGATCTACGGCCGGGCCGGCGACGCGTACGCGGTGGTCGCCTCGCAGGGTGGTGCCCCGCAACACCCGGCCTGGTATCTCAACCTGCTGGCCGAACCGCAGGTCCAGGTGCAGGTCGGGGCGGATCGGTTCACCGCCCGGGCGCGGACCGCCACGCCCGAGGAGAAGGCGCGGCTGTGGCCGACCATGACGGCAATCTGGCCGGCGTACGACGACTACCAGGCGAAGACCGACCGGGACATCCCGGTGGTGCTGCTCGAACGCGACTGACGAGACGGAACGGGGAGGACGGACGATGCCCGCCTACGCACTTGCCCACCTGCACAATCCGCAGGTGAACGAGGACATTCTGACCTATCTGGAGCGGATTCAGGCCACGCTGGAGCCCTTCGGCGGCCGGTTCGTGGTGCACGGCCCGGAGGTGGACGTCCGCGAGGGCGAGTGGCCGGGCAGCGTGGTCATCCTCGAGTTCCCCGACCGGCAGCAGGCGCACGCCTGGTACGACTCGCCGGCGTACCAGGAGATCCTGCCGTTGCGCACGCGCCACATCGACGGTACGGCGATCATCTTCGACGGGGTGGGACCGGGCTACGATCCCGGCCGGACCGCGGCGGCACTGCGGGCACAGGCGGCGGCCGGCTGAGCGCTCGGGACAGTTTGTCCGTCACTCCCGGTCCACCGGGTCGTAACGTCCTGCTGTCCGTGTTCCACCGTCCTGTGTGGAGGCCAGGCCGATGAACAGCAGCAGCAGTACCGTCCGTCCCCACCCGCCCACCGGCGAGCGGACCGGGGTGGGGCTGCGGGATATTCCCCTGCCGCCGTACGTGACCGCCGAGGATGCCCAGTTCGCCGTACGGGCTGTCGTGGTGCACGCACCCCGGAGCTGGTCGGGGGGCACGGTCTGTCGTAACGACGCCAGCCCGCACCCGTGCCGACTGCATCGGTGGGGCACCCGGGTGCTCGCGCTGCGCGGCCTGCATGACGCGGACATCGCCGCGCTCATCGAACGCGGCGACCCCGCCGCCCCGCTCCCGCCCCCGTCCCCGGCCTGAGCGAGGTGGCGGGCAACCGGTTCGGATACCCCGGAAGCGGGCTGTCATGCCTCGTGTCGTGCTGACATCGCTCTATTTGACGGACGCCTCGACAGCGGGCACCGTGGAGGGCTGGAGGGGCCTTGAGCTGCCCCGATGTGGCGGTGGCCAGCGCCGCCCGGGAGCCCAGAACACCCACGAGGAGTCCCACCATGCTCACGATGACCGACAACGCCGTCCTGGTGATCCGTGATCTCGCCGCGCAGCAGGACGTTTCCGAGGACGGTGGTGTACGCATCGCCGCGGACACCACCGCCGGCTCGCTCACCGTCGAGCTGGTCCCCGCGCCGGCCGAGGGCGACCACGTGGTCGACAACCAGGGGGCCCGGATCTTCCTCGATTCCGACGCGGCCGACCTGCTCGGTGACGCCTCGGTCGACGCGACAGTCGACGACGAGGGCGTCGTGCAGTTCGGCTTCACCGAGAAGGAGTAGAGCGGGCGGGGTGGGCCAGCGCGTCCAGTACGTGGGCCAGATGGTGCGACGTGCTCCACGCCATCCAGTTGGTTGCCGAGCCCGCCCCGGCACCCCGCCGTGCCCGACGCGAGATCTCCTGGTCGCCCCAGGAGAAGCTCGCGCCCGTCGTCGGCCAGTGCGGTCCCGACACCAGCGTGCGGCACAGGTCGGCGACCCGCTGGTCGCCCTGGCCACGGCGTCGCGACCAGCGGTGGATCCACCAGGCGCCGTGGCCGGTGTAGGTGACCGTCAGGTGTCGGTCGCCGGCCGGCTCGGCCGCGATCGCCGCCGGGGCCACCCCGTAGTCCCCGAAGGCGACGCCCAGATCGGTGAGCCGTTGCCAGAGCAGCCAGTCCCAGCGGTCCACCCGCACCGGCACGTCGATTGGCAGTCGGGACAGGGCCGGCGGCATACCTCCGGCCACCACGCTGACCGAACGCCAGGCATGCCGCCGGGCCCAGTCCAAGGTCCGGCGGACCCGGGGCTCGGCCAGCCGGACGTCCGCCGGGCAGCACACGTCACCGCAGTCGACCACCAGGTCGCACTGCTCGGGGCCGAGTCGTGCGTACCGGCCGATCCGCTCCACCGCCGTGGTGGTGGAGTCGGGGCCGGCCCGGTCCCGACGGAGCCGTAGCCGCACCACGGCCCGCTGGGTGTGTTCGCGGGCCGTGACACCGAGCGCCGCCAACCGCCGGTCACCGTCCGTCAGGCCGATGACCGGCACCAGCGGTACGCCCCGGCGGGCAAGTGTCGATGCCATCGTGTCGGGCAGAGCGCCGATGTCGACGGCGGGAAGCAGCCCGGGCGGAAGCCGGGTCAGGGAGTCGATGAGGGATCTGTCAACGTCGGACAGTTGCAGGATCGGACTGAGCATCGGGGCGAGGGCGTCGTCGAGGTGGCCGAGTGCCTCCAGTTCCCCGCGCCGTGCGGCGAGGACGGGACGGTAGACCGGCTCCTCCGCCCGACCTCCGAGGACGGGCATCATAATTCAATGTAGCCAGACGATTACCCGCCTCCCAGGACGGGACAGCGGGAATTCGCCGGACAGGTGTCAGCTCCCCGACTATCCTCGCGCGGTGTCTGACGCACCGACCCGGTACCGGTCCGCCGACGAGGACAGCGCCCGCTGGCTGGGCTTCCCCTTCCGTCCCGGGGACATCGTGATCAGTACGCGGTCCAAGAGCGGGACGACCTGGATGCAGATGATCTGCGCCCTGCTGGTGCTGCGTACACCGGAACTGCCGGCACCGCTCAGCGAGCTGTCGCCCTGGCTCGACTGGTTGGTCGAGCCGCCGGAGCGGGTGTACGCACGGCTGGCCGCTCAGCGGCACCGTCGCTTCATCAAGACCCACACTCCGCTTGACGGAGTACCGGACGATCCCCGGGTGCACTACGTGGTGGTGGCCCGCCATCCGCTCGACATGGCGGTCTCGCTGCACCACCAGGGCGCCAACCTGGATCGCGCCCGGCTCGCCGAGCTGACCGGTCGGTCCGTGCCGCCGGAGCCCGCCAGCCCTCGGCAGCCGGTCGAGCGGGCGCTCGTACGCTGGATCGACGCCGATCCGGACCCGAGCGCCGAACTGGACTCGCTGCCGGGCGTGATGTGGCACCTGCGCGACGCCTGGGCCCGCCGGCACCGGCCGAACGTGCACCTCGTCCACTACGACGACCTCCAGGCCGACCTGTCCGGGCAGATGCGGCGTCTGGCCGAGCGGCTGGACCTCGAACCCCCCGGACCCGATCTGGTGGCGGCGGCGACCTTCGCCCGGATGCGGGCCCGCGCCGACCGGCTCGCGCCGGACTCCGCCGGAGTCCTGAAGGACCGCAACGCCTTCTTCCGTAGCGGCCGGTCCGGCCAGGGCAGTGCGCTGCTCGACGACGCGACGCGGGCCCGCTACCACTCCCGGGTCGCGGCACTGGCCCCGCCGGACCTGCTGGCCTGGCTGCACCGCGCCGAGGAGTGAAACGCCGGCACCCCCCGGGCGGGTGTACCGCTCCGGGGGTGCCGGTGGGCCGTCACCGGCCCGAGACGCTCGGGTCAGTCATCGTCCCGGTCGTCATCGTCATCGTCATCGTCGTCATCGTCGTCGTCCCGGTCATCGTCGTCGTCCGCCGGCTCCTGCTCGGCCTTGACGATCTCACCGGACTGCCGGTCGATGTCGATCTCGTGCTCGGTGCCGCCGTTGACGATCTCGATCTCCCAGACATCCCGGCCGTCCTCGCGGTCCCGGTCGGTCTCGGTGATCTGCCCGCCACCTGCGTGCGCCAGCGCGATCTCGCCGGCCCGCTCCCGGCTCACCGCGTCACCCTCGGTGGCCGGCTGGCTCTGCTGTGCCGGAGCGCTCGTCGTCGCGCCGGTCGGGACGGCCGGGGTGGTGGCGGTGGGATCGGCGGTGGTGGCACTCGGCTCCGCGGTGGTGGTGTCGTCGGGAACACCTGCTGTCGTCGGGGCGGCGGTCGCGGCGGTCAGGGTCGTCTGCCGCGCCCGATTGTCGTCCGCCGCCGCGACGCCGAGGAACACCCCGGCGACCGTGAGCACCGCCGCCGCGCCGCCGACCGACGCCAGGATCAGGGGATTGCGCTTCATCGTCTGCACCTCTCCTCGGTTGTTGCATCGAGGATCGGTCGTGCCGCGATAGCGGCGCGCTGTCCGAACCCTAAGCCCCGGTTAACACCATTTCGACCACGAAGAGTGACGGCACCGCCAGCCGCTGCCGAGGCACCGGAGCCCGGAGGGGTCACGCCCGGCCGAGCCACAGCCTCACTTCGGCCCCACCGCCGGGCCGCTCGCCCAGTTCCAGCCGGCCGCCGCTGGCCTGGGCCGCCCGGCGGGCGATGTCCAGCCCGAGTCCGGTCGACCCGGCCTGGCTCGCTCCCCGGCGCACCGAGTCGGCGGTGATACCGGGGCCCTCGTCGGCCACCGTCAGCACCACGTGGTCGCCGAGGGTACGGAGCCGGACGGCGAAGGGGGTGCCGTCCGGGGTGTGCGCGAAGACGTTGCCGAGCAGGGCGTCCACCGCCGCGGCCAGCTCGTCGGCCGCGACGCCGATCGGCACCGGGCCGGGCGCCAGGTCGAGGTCGACCGCGCGGCCGGTCTCCTCGGCCAGCACCGACCAGAAGGCGACCCGGTCCGCCACGGTGGCCACGGCGTCGGCGACCACCGCGCCGTCGGTGGGGGTACGCCAGCGGGCCTGCCGGATCAGACCGGTGACCGCCCGTTCGAGTCCGTCCACCGCGTCGATCACCCGGGCCGCGTCCTGCGGGTCGCGTAGTGACTCGGCCTCCAGACGCAGCGCGGTGAGCGGCGTACGCAGCCGGTGCGACAGGTCGGCCACCTGTTCGCGTTCCTGCACCAGCAACTCCTGGATCCGGCCGGCCAGGTGGTTGAGGGCACTGCCCACCTCGCGCAACTCCGCGGGCCCGGACGGGTTCACCCGCGCGTCAAGTTCGGCGTTGGCCAGCCGGTGCGACACCTCGGACAGCTCGCCGATCGGGCGGACCAGGGTGCGGGCCAGCCGGTCGGCGACGGCCAGGGCGATCAGCACCAGCAGCACTCCGAGCAGGGCCAGCACCAACCAGGCCCGGCCCACCCCGGCGGCCATCTCCGCCCGCGGCACGAATGTGCGGATCACGGCGGTGCCGTCCGCGCGGCCCTGCACCGCGATGACCACCTCCCGGCCGTCGGTCGTCTCGGCGGTGAGGCTCTGCCCGCGTCCGGCCAGCTCCACCGCCGGGGTGCGGGTGGCGGACGAGCCGAGCACCTCACCGTCCGGCAGGAACACGCTCACCGGTCGGGCCGATTCGGCGGCGAGCTGTTCGACGGTCAACCGCACGGTTTCCGTGTCGGCGGTGCCGACCACGGGGGCGAGGCTCTGCGCGTCGGCGGTGGCCCGCACCGTTGCCCGGTCCTCGGCGGCGGTGCGCAGCAGCAGCGCCAGCGGCACCAGGAAGGCGATCACGATGAGGACGCTCACCGCGGCGACGAGCAGCGCCAGGCGTGCCCTCACCCGCCGACCTCCGGGGTGACCAGCCGCACCCCGACCCCGCGTACGGTGTGCAGGTAGCGGGGACGCTGGGCGCTCTCGCCGAGTTTGCGGCGCAGCCAGGACAGGTGCACGTCGACGGTCTTGTCCGCCCCGCCGTACGGGATCTGCCACACCTCGGTCAGCAGCTCCCGTTTGGTCACCACCTGGCCGACCCGGGTGGCCAGGTGCCGCAGCAGGTCGAATTCACGTGGGGTCAGTTCGACAGGCTCGCCGTCGAGGCTGACCTGCCGGGAGCGGGGGTCGATCCGCAGCCCGCCGACCACCACCGTCGGATCCTCCTCGGCCGGCCCGCCCGGTCCCCGGCGCAGCACCGCGCGTATCCGCGCGTCGAGCTGGGCGGCGGTGAACGGTTTGACCACGTAGTCGTCGGCCCCCGCGTCGAGCACCCGGACGATCTCCCGCTCGTCGTCGCGGGCGGTGGCCACGATGACCGGGACGGCGCTCACCGCGCGCAGCATCCGCAGCAGCTCGCGGCCGTCGAGGTCGGGCAGTCCGAGGTCGAGTACGACGAGATCGGGGCGATCGTCGAGGGCGTCGCGTAGCCCGGTCATCGCGGTGGAGGCGGCGGCCACGGCGTGTCCCCGCTCGCGCAGCGCCCGCGCCAGCGGGGCGCGGATGGTCAGGTCGTCCTCGATCAGCAGCAGGCGGGCCACAGCAGGAGGGTATCCCCGACGATCGTCGCCGGCCGGCTTCGTTAACCGTCCCTTAGCGTTGCCCGAAGGTCGCGCCAACAGGTGATCGGGGATAGTCGGTGGATGGGCCGTCGAACCTTCCTCGCCGTGGCCGGGTGGCTGGCCACCGCGGTCGTCGCCACGCTGATCGGGCTCGCCGCGATCAGGGTGGTGGGTGAGAGCCTCACCGGGACGCCAGGCGGGATCCGCAGCCAGGAGGAGATCGCCCGCGCGCTCGCCGAGCCGGCACCGGCCGGCACCGGGTCGCCGGCCGGCACGCCGACCGGTACCCCGCCCGGCACCGGCCCGAGTGCGTCGTCATCGGGACCGGTGCCGCCGGCCAGTCCGAGTGTGGAGCCGGGTAACCGGCGCAGCTTCTCCACGGCGGGGGGCAGCGCGGTGGCCGAGTGCGTGCCGGGTGGGGTCTTCCTGAAGTCCTGGAGCGCCCGGCCGGGTTACCGGGTCGACGACGTTGACCGTGGCCCGGACGACGACGCGGACGTGACGTTCGTCGGCCCGAGTGGTGAGTACGAGCTTGCGGTGCGGTGCGTGGGCGGGGTGCCCGTCCTCGATCCCGACGACGACTGATCCTGGGCCCGTGTACAGGACGTATGCCCAGGTCAAGGCCATCGCCGGGCAGCACGCATGTCCATGATCGGACAGCTGTTCGCCTGGCTGTCGAAGGGGAACGCGACATACCTTCGAGGCACAAAGGGGGCTGATCGGCGCTGATCCCTCTTTAGTCACCGCAAACAACTCAACATGCAGGGCCCCGGGCGGGCTGGGAAGGAGTGCGATGTCCAGCGCGAGAGCCAGGAATAGAGGTGCGCCCCAGCCGGTGCCGGGGGACGAGGCCACGGCCAACGCCGAGGCCGAACACACCACCTGCGCCGGCGCCGGCATGCCGTTGACCGCGAGAGTCCTGTTCGCCGTGGTCAGTGCCGACGGCCTCCTGGTCCGAGGGCTGGGCGCGGCAGCGGCCAGCCGGTTGCGGACCGGGATGTACCAGGTGGTCTTCGACCAGGACGTGACAGGTGCCAGTGTGGTCGGCACCGTCGGCCTGCCAGCCAGCACCGGCCTCGCTCCGGCGGGGCAGATCGCGGTCGCGGGCCGCACCGGCATTCCGAACGCCGTCTTCGTGACCACCTTCGACGCTGCCGGGTCAGCCGCCGACCGGCCTTTTCACCTGGCCGTGCTCTCCTGAGCGGCGCTCACGGTAGGGGCGCGCGCACGAGCGCGCGGCGCCGTTGACCCGAGGGTCGAAACCGCGCCGCGCTCGGCCGTCTCCCACCGCCGCAGCCGTACGGCGGTACGTCAGCGGGGACCTGGCATGACCTGTCGTACCGGTCGCTGGTGTCGATCCCCGCTCGGCATCGGTCCAAACCCTCCGGCGGCGGTCTGTTCCACCATTTGCGAACCCCGGCGTGGCGCGGCCCGCCACGGGGTATGTGTCGGAGCATGGAGCACTTCACTATCGCGACAGTCGCCGAGAAGAGCCCGGACTTCCGGCGGGTGCTGTGGACCGGGAACCACACCCAACTGGTGATCATGACGATTCCACCCGGCGGTGAGATCGGTGAGGAGGTCCATGAGGACATCGACCAGATCCTGACCTTCGTCAGCGGTACCGGTGAGGCGCAGGTGGCCGGTGAGAAGCGTGAGGTGGTGCAGGGCGATCTGGTGGTCGTACCGGCCGGCACCCGGCACAACTTCGTCAACACCGGGCCGAACCCGCTCGTGCTCTACACCGTCTACGGGCCGCCGGAGCACGCCGACCAGGCCGTCCACCGCACCAAGGAGGAGGCCGACGCCGCCGAGGAGGCCGGCGAGGACGAGCCGCCGACCTCCTGACCCGTCCGCCGGCCCGGCCCGGCCGGGCCGGCGGACACCCGTGCGGGGCGTGATGAGCCCCGGAATCCCGGGTACGCCGACCGCATGCAGCAGCCGGCGATCTCCGACTACGGGTACCTCTCCGACTGCCGCTCGGGTGCGCTGGTCAGCCGGACCGGCTCGATCGACTGGTGGTGCCCGAACCGGTTCGACTCGCCCTCGGTCTTCGGTCGGTTGCTCGACCCGGACGGCGGCCACTGGCTCCTGGCACCGGTGGCCGTGGGGCAGCCCGGGCACCGGGTGCAGCGTGCGTACCGGCCGGACACGCTGATCCTGCGTACCGTGCACCACACCCCGGAGGGCAGCGTCGCGGTCACCGACGCCCTCGCCGCCGAGGAGGGCGCCCGCGCCCACGACTTCGGCATGCGCTCACCGGCCGTACTGCTGCGCGTCGTCGAGGGACTGTCCGGCCGGGTGCCGATGGTCCTGGACTACCGCCCGCGACCGGAGTACGGCCTGCTCACCCCGTACCTGCGGGAACTGCCCGACGGTACGGTGACGGCCGCGGCCGGCCCGGTGGAACTGGCGCTGCGCTGCGACGGGTTGCGCCTGCGCGCCGAGCACGACCGGGTGCGGCACACCTTCACCGTCGAGCAGGGGCAGGTGCTCGGCTTCGACCTGGCCTACGCACCGGCGTACGGTGATCCACCGGCCCGGCTGGATCCGGCCCGGACGTTGGCGGACACGGCGTTGGCCTGGCAGGCGTTCCGCGAGAGCCACAGGTACGACGGCCGCTATGCCGACGTGGTGCGGCACAGCGCCACGGTTCTCACCGGTCTCACGTACGCCCGCAGCGGCGCGGTCGCCGCGGCGCCTACCACCTCGCTGCCGGAACGGATCGGCGGCGACCGCAACTACGACTACCGGTTCTGCTGGCTGCGGGATTTCGCCATGACCATGCGGGCTCTGTGGGTGGCGGCCTGCCCGACCGAGGCGTCCCGACTGTTCGACTGGGCGGCCCGCTCGATCGGCCGGGTCGGCCCCGATGCGGTCCCCGTGCTGTTCGGGCTGGAGGGGGAACGGGACGTCTCCGAGCACGCCTGTCCCCACCTCATCGGGTACGCCGGAACCGGACCGGTACGCGTCGGCAACGACGCCTGGCGGCAGCGGCAGCTCGACGTGCCGGGCGAGGTCATCTCGGCGGTCTGGCGGTTGCGCGACTACCTCGGCGAGCAGCTCCCGGCCGAGCTGCGCGACATGGTGCTCGGTCTCACCGAGCAGGTGGCGGCCACCTGGCGACTGCCCGACCGGGGCATCTGGGAACCGCGCGACCGTGAGCGGCACTACCTGTCGTCGAAGGTGCTCTGCTGGGTGGCGATGGACCGGGCGGTGCGGCTGGCCCCGCAGCTGGGCGGGCAGGCAGACGTCCGCCGCTGGGCCGGCATCCGGGACGAGATCAGGGCCATGGTGCTCCGGGACGGTTTCGACGAGCGTCTGGGCATCTTCACCACTGCCTTCGGGTCGTCGACGTTGGACGCCTCAGCCCTGTACCTGCCGGTGGTGGGCTTCCTACCGGCCACCGACCCACGGATGTGGGCGACGATCGAGGCGGTCGAGCGGGAGCTGGGCGGTGCCGACGGGCTGATCCGCCGCTGGGACGGCGACCCGGCCGGCTTCGTGCTCTGCTCGTTCTGGCTGGTGGAGTGCCTGGTGCTGGCGGGCGAGCGGGAGCGGGCCGCCCGGCTCTTCGAGCGGGTCAGCGGGCACGCCAACGACGTCGGGCTGTTCAGCGAGCAGATCGACCCGACCACCGGGGCGCACCTGGGCAACATGCCCCAGGCGTTGTCCCACATCGGCCAGGTAAACGCCGCGTGGCGGCTGACCGAGCCCACAGCCGAGTGACCTGCAACATTCCTGCAAGTCCTTGTCATTGACGCCCGTATATGCGCAGGCCTAGCCTACGTCTTGTAGGAAAGCCCTTTCCCGGCGTGTTTTAGCTGGTCATCCCGTGCTGCCCAGCCGCATCCAGCCCTGCCGCGTCGGGGGATAGCCACCACCGCATCGAGGAGGACAAACCGTGCGACACAGACACGTCAGAGGACGCCGACCACTGCTGCTCGCGGTCGGCGCCGGCGCGACAGTGGCCGCCCTCGCGCTCGGCATGGGCACGTCGGCTCTCGCCGCCACGGTCTTCACCGACAACTTCGACGACGGCGACGCGTCCGGCTGGTCCAAGTCCGGCGGCACCTGGACGGTGACCAGCGGGGCGCTGCACCAGTCGAACACCGGCAGCGAACTGGCCCGCCAGTTCGCCGGCCAGACCGGTTGGACCGACTACCAGGTCCAGGCCCGGGTACGCCCCACCGCCTTCGGCTCGTCCACCGCCCTGGTCGGCCTGGCGGCCCGCGCCAGCAGCAGCACCAAGATGTACCGGCTCGCCCTGCTCGGCTCCGGCCGGGCCGAACTCCAGGCCGTCAACGGCAGTCAGATCACCACCATCGGCTCCGCCTCGCTCGGCGTCACCGCCGGCACCTGGTACACGCTGCGGATCGAGGCCAGCGGCAGCACCATCCGTGGTCTCGTCAACGGCACCCAGGTGGCCTCGGGCAGCAACAGCCTGGTCGCGGCGGGCCGGGTCGCCCTGGTCACCGCGTACGCCGGCGGCAGCTTCGACGACGTCACTGTGGACTCCGGTGGCGGCCCGACCCCGACCACCCCGCCGGGAACCACCCCGCCGCCGTCACCGACCACCCCGCCGCCCACCACGAACCCGCCCCCGGCCAACTGGCCCACGCCGACCGCAAACCAGAAGGTGGACGCCACCATCCAGGTCTCCGGCACCTTCGACGGTGGCCTCCGGCGCTACTACGGCATCGGTGACGGCGGGCAGAGTGAGAGCCAGGACCCGATGTTCGTGCTGGCGAACGGGGCCAGCCTGCGCAACGTGATCATCGGTGCCCCGGCCGGCGACGGTGTGCACTGCGAGGGCAACTGCACGCTGACGAACGTCTGGTGGGAGGACGTCGGCGAGGACGCGGCGACCTTCCGGGGCGGGTCGACCTACACCGTCGACGGTGGCGGGGCGAAGCTGGCCAGCGACAAGGTGTTCCAGCACAACGGCGGCGGCACTCTGACCATCCGCAACTTCCGGGTGGAGAACTCCGGCAAGCTCTACCGCGCCTGCGGCAACTGCTCCACCTCGTACCAGCGGCACGTGGTGATGGACAACGTCACTGCCACCGCCACGAAGGCGCTCGCCGGCATCAACACCAACTGGGGTGACACCGCCCGGTTCAGCCGGATCACCATCCTGAACGACCCCAACCGCAACACGGTCATCTGCGAGAAGTACCGGGGCGTGCCGAAGGGCAGCGAACCCACCAAGATCGGCGAAGGTGCCGACGGGGTGAACTGCTTCTACTCCGCGTCCGACATCACGTACCGCTGACCCAGCGGTGCGCCGACGCCCCGGGTGCTGGTCCCGGCCCCGGGGCGTCGTGCGTCAGCGCGGCAGCACCGGCACGCCGGAGACGTCGATCGTCTCCGGATACTTCACGCCCGCGCCGGTGTTGAGCACGACCACCCGTTCGCCCGCACGGATCCAGCCACCGGCCCGCAACCGGCGGGCGGCCGTCAGGCAGGCGGCACCCTCGGGACAGAGCAGCAGGCCCTCCCGGGCGGCGAAATCACGCAGGTCGGTCAGGATCTCGGCGTCGTCCACCGCGACCGCGGTGCCGGCGGTGGCCCGCAGCGCGTCAAGGATCAACTCGTCGCCCAACGGCGCCGGAACGGTGATGCCGAACGCCACGGTGTGCGCGTTCTCCCACGGTCGCGCCCGCTCGTCACCGGCGGCGAACGCCCGGACGATCGGCGCGCAGCCGGTGGACTGCACCGCCACCAGTCGGGGCAGCTTGTCCTCGACCCAGCCCAGTTCCCGTAGCTCGCCGAGAGCCTTGTGGATGCCGATCAGCCCCACCCCACCGCCGGTCGGGTAGATGATCACATCGGGCACCTGCCAACCCAACTGCTCGACGATCTCGTACCCCATCGTCTTCTTGCCTTCGAGGCGGTACGGCTCGCGCAGCGTACCGGCGTCGAAGACGGTGCCGTCGGAGGCCGCGACCAGCGCGGCCACCTGGCGCCCGGCGTCGCCGATCAGCCCGTCGACCAGGCGCAGGTCGGCGCCGGCGGCCACGCACTCCCGACGGCAGATGGTCGGTGCCGACAGCGGCATCACGATCGTGGCGCCCAACCCCGCCCGGGTGGCGTAGGTGGCCCACGCCGCGCCCGCGTTGCCGTTTGTCGGCATGGCGATCCGGCGTACGCCCAGTTCCCGGGCACGGCTCACGCCCACGGCCGCCCCCCGCGCCTTGAACGAGCCGGTCGGGGTCAACCCCTCGTCCTTGACCAGCAGCTCGTCGATGCCGATGTCCGCACCGTACGCCGGCACCCGCAGCATCGGCGTCCATCCTTCGCCGAGCGTGGTGACACACCTCGGATCGGCCACCGGGAGCAGCTCCCGGTAGCGCCACAGGTCGGCCGGACGCAACCCGAACCGCTCCGGCTCGATCACCCGCGCCGCCGCCGCGAGGTCGTAGCGGGCCAGCAGCGGTGAGCCACACTCGCAGAGGTTCTGCGGCACACCGGCGTCGTGTTCCCGGCCGCAGCGCGGGCACTCGAGGTGGGTCAGATACACGCCGCTCCTCGCCGTCTCAGCTCACGTCCACGCTGCGCCACGCGCGGCTGCGGCGACCCGGCTCGTAGCTGGAGTCCAACCGCTTCGCCACCACCCCGGGCAGGCCCTGTTCACGCGCCGCACGCAAGGTCTCGGCACCGGCGCCGGGAAACCACGGCGGAGTCTGCCAGTGCGGCCCGGACAGTGCCAGCGAGTCGAGCAGCTCGCGGCGCTGCGGGTACGGCACCTCCAGGCTGCTCACCCCCTCCAACCAGAGCAGGTCGACAAGCAGGTACTGGGCGTCGGCGGTACTGCGCCCACCCGGTGCCGGCCGGACCTGCCCGGCCCTGTCGATACGGACCAGGACACCATCCAGCACGACCTCCGTCGGGGCCAGCGTCTCGGCCATCGGCCGCAGCCACGGGTACCTTCCGGTGATCTCCTCACCGGTGTCGGAGAGCAGCCGCAACCGTCCGCCGGAGACGTACGCCACCGCGCGTATCCCGTCCCAGCGCAGTTCGTACCCCCAGGCGGCCTGATCGGTGGGGAGCCGGCCGGCCGGCGAGGGACGCATCGGCTCGACCAGCTCGGGCATGCTGGTCCAGCCCGGCGGCGGCGGGTCGGTGCGCCGCACCATCCAGTCCCGGCCGTCGCGGCCGCCCGTGGCGAAGAGCACGTACCGTCCGTTGGTCCGCTTCCCCCGCAGCTCTACCACCACCTCGCGGTCCTGCCACTTCTCGCAGCGGTAGGTGCCCCGGTCGTGGATGAGCATCCGGCCGCCGCCGTACTCGCCGGCCGGGATGTCACCGGCGAAGTCGAGATACTCCATCGGGTGGTCCTCGGTGTGCACGGCGAGGTGGTTGCGTCCCGGATCGCGCGGCAAGCCGCGCGGCACCGCCCAGGAGACGAGCACCCCGTCGCGCTCCAGCCGTAGGTCCCAGTGCAGGCTCCGGGCGTGGTGCTGCTGGATGACGAACCGGGCGCGGTCGTCCGCCCGGGACCGTCGGGGCCGCCCGGCCGGCACCGGTTCGGGGGTACGCGCGGCGTCCCGCTTGCGCCGGTACTCCTCCAGCCGGTCAGCCACATCCCGCATTCTCCGGCAAATCGCGCCGACGCGCCCGGCGGCGGGTGGACGCGCCTTATCCCGGGCATGCCGAGCGTCAACGGGGGTAGAACGGTCGGTATGAACCACAGTGACCACCCCACCGCAGTTCTCCCCGGTGACGTCCGGATCCCCCTGCTCGGCTTCGGCACCTGGCAGGCGACCGGCGAGGAGGGCTACAAGGCCGTGCTCGCCGCGCTCGACGCCGGCTACCGACACATCGACACCGCCACCATGTACGGCAACGAGGAGGAGGTCGGCCGCGCGATCCGCGAGAGCGGGCTGCGCCGGGAGGACGTCTTCATCACCACAAAGCTGCCACCCGAGCGGGTCGGCCGGGAACGGGAGACGATCGAGGAGAGCCTGCGCGCCCTCGGCGTCGACCACGTCGACCTGTGGCTGGTGCACTGGCCACCGAACGATCCCGGTGACCTGATCCCGGTCTGGCGGGAGATGCTCGCCGCCCGCGACGCGAACCTGGCCCGGGCGGTCGGGGTCAGCAACTTCAGCACCGCCCAGATCGACGAGCTGATCCAGGCGACCGAGGAGAACCCCGCGGTCAACCAGATCAAGTGGGGACCCCGGCTCTACGACCGGCAGCGGCACGCCGAGCACCGGGACCGTGGGGTGGTGCTGGAGGGCTACAGCCCGTTCAAGACCACCGACCTGTCCGACCCGGTGCTGACCCGGATCGCCGGCGCGCACAACGTCTCGCCCGCCCAGGTGGTGCTGCGCTGGCACCTGGACCACGAGATCGTGGCGATCCCGAAGTCGGTGACGCCGGAGCGGATCCGCGCCAACGCGGACGTTTTCGGCTTCTCGCTGACCGCCGAGGAGATGCGCGACATCGACGCCCTCGGCTCCTGACCCTGTCGCGGACGGTGGCGCGAGTTGCGGCAACTCGGGCTCTCAGCGCTTCCGGAGAGCCCGAGTTGCCGCAATCCGTGCGAGTGGCGGCTCCCGTTGTCAGGTGACGGATGGTGGCGTCGGGTCGGTGTGCGCCCAGCGGTGCAGCGCGTATCGGCGGCCCTTGTCCTCGACGAAAACCGGTTCGTCGTCGGTCGGCCGGTAACCGCCGGACCGGGCCACGGCCACACTGCCGGTATTGTCCGATTCGATCTCCAGGTACACCGTCGGCAGGCCGATCACCTGGTGGGCGTACCCGGTCATCAGCCGAAGAGCGCGGCTGGCCAGGCGTTGACCGCGATAGGCCGGGCCGATCGCGTAGCCGATGGTGCCCGTGGCCAGGTTGAGCATCGCCTCGCCACGGGCCAGGTCGTCGCCGCTGGTGACGGCGAGGTAGACCCGGGCGCCGGCCTGCTGGGCACGCCGGGCGGAGTTCAGGTACGCCTCGGCGGCAGCCAGGTCGAACGGGGTCGCCACCGGCAGGCGGTACGCCATCTCGGCATCGTCGAAGAGCGTGACCAGTTGGTCGAGATCCTGCTCGGACCACTGGCGCAGGACTATCCCGTCACCTTCCAGGCGTACGTCCACGTCAGCTCGGCCCCCGTCGTCGTGGCTGCCAAGTCTGCGATCTCTCGACACCACTGAGCAACCCCGGGTGAGCCACCGGTCGGTGGACGTCAGTCGGCCTGATCGGTGCCGGGGTGCGGCGAACCCACACCCCGGCACCCGCTCATCACGAGCGCGAGCAGGCGGTGCCGTTGAGGGTGAAGCTGGACGGGTTGGCGTACGATCCGTTGAGCGTGCCCTGGTAGCCGAAGCTGGCCGTGCCGCCGGGCGAGATCGTGCCGTTGTGGCCGACGTTGCGGGCGGTCACCGACGAACCGCTCTGGCTCACCGTGGCGTTCCAGGAGTTCGTCACCTGCTGCCCGGACGGCAGCGAGTAGGCCAGGGTCCAGCCGTTGATCGTGCTCGACCCGGTGTTGGTGATCTGCACGTCGGCGGTGAAGCCGTTGTTCCACGCGTTGGCCGTGTACTTCACCGCGCAGGCGCCGCTGCCGGAGGGCGGCGGAGTGGTGGTGGGCGGCAGGGTGGTGGTGGGCGGCGGGTTGTTGTTGCCACCACCGTTCACCGCGGCCGAGAAGTTCGTCACGGCCAGACCGACGCCGCCCTGCCAGGGCTCGAACCCGGCCTGGATGCTGGTCAGGTACCAGGAGTTGGTGATCGCGCCCCGGTTACGGGTGTCGTTGATGAACGCCAGCAGGTTCAGGTTGGCGCTGCTGATGGCCGACGGTGCGACGTACGAGATGACGTTGTTCGAGCCGTTGCTGCCCCGCCAGACCTCCCAGTTGCGCCCGTCGATGTTGGCGTTGCCGACGGGGGAACCGATGGGCTGGATCGGGCCCTGCCGGTTGAACCAGATCATGATCTCCATCTGGTTCACGCCGTCCCGCTTGGGCGACGGGTCGAGCCAGATGTCGTACGAGGCGTTGTAGATGCCGTTGCTCACGTACCGGTAGTTGATGCTGCTTGTCGCGCTGCTGATCTGGCTGACCTGGATCGGCAGGTTGGTGCCGGGGGAGCAGTTGGTGTAGTGGCAGCCGAGGAAGACCGACGGGTACGCCGTCGGCGCGCCGTTCGTCGGGCTGCTGCCGTTCTGGGTGATGATCTCGAAGCCGTTGTTCGTGACGTTGATGCACTGCTGGGCGGTGGTGCCCCAGCGGTTGTTCTGCACCACGTACCGGTTCTGGATCACGGTCGAGCCGTACTGCTCACAGATCTGGGTGTCGGCGGAGGCGGTGCCGCCGAGGGCCACGGCGACGATCGAGCCGGCGGCAACCAGCCCGACGGCCATGATGGCCCGCAAGGTACGTCTCATGATGCTCCTAGCGCTGCGGCGTCGCCCGGACGCCTCCTACGGATGCGGACGGAGCTGTCGGGAACGCGCCGCCGATAGTTGCGGGAGCGCTCCCACGCTCATCGTCACATTTACATCCTTGAAACAAAGGGCGCAACAGGTGAGGGTGATTGGCGTCAAATGCGACGTGTGTCACGGACGCCACGATCGGCTATCCGCCCGACTCCGGGTGGCTGGTGACCGGCACCGAGGGGCGGATCCGGCGGTGCCGAGAGATGTCGGGGGTGGGCCGGTTGCCTCTGGTGTGCGCCGATTGCGCCGAGTAGTCTCTTGCCTTCAACGCGTGCCGAACCCCTCCGGAGGCGTACACCCCCATGCGTGGCTCCCCCCTGCGCATCCTCGTCGTCGGCGCGGGCATCGCCGGGCTGGCCGTGGCCCGGGCGCTGCGCCTGGCGGGCTTCCGGCCGGACCTCACCGACAAGGCGCCGCCGCACGACCTCACCGACGCCGGCCTCTATTTGCCCGGCAACGCGGCCCGCGCACTGCGCCGGCTGGACCTCGACGACCCGGTCCGCCCGTACGGAAAGGTCATCCACCGGCAACGCTTCCTCGATTCGACGGGCGCGCCGCTGTGCGAGGTCGACCTCGACGCGCTCTGGGCCGGGGTCGGGGAGTGCCGCGCACTCGCCCGCTCCGACCTGCACCGGGTACTGCTCAGCGGCGCCGGCGGCGCGGTCCGGCACGGCGCTGAGGTACGCACCATCGACCTGCTGCCGTCCGCCGTCGGTGTCACCTTCGTCGACGGCACCCAGACCGAGTACGACCTGGTGATCGGCGCCGACGGGCCGCGTTCCTCGATCCGGGCGCTGGCCGCGCTCGGCGGTCCGCCCCGCCCCGCCGGGCAGGTGGTCTACCGCGGCGTCGTCCGCGACGGCCCGGCGGTCGACGAGTGGACCGCACTGCTCGGGCGGCGCTGCGGCTTCCTCGTGGTGCCGATCGGCGCCGGCCGGCTGCACTGTTACGCCGACGAGGCCGGCACCGACCTGCCGGCCGACCCGCTGGCCCGGCTACGCGAACTGTTCGGCGAGTACGGCGGACCGGTGCCGGAGGTGCTCGACGCGCTCGACGGGGTGTACGCCACCACCACCGACGAGGTCGAACTCGGGCGCTGGTACCGGGGGCGGGTGCTGCTCGTCGGCGACGCCGCGCACGCCACCGCGCCGACCCTGTCCCAGGGTGCCGCGATGGCGCTTGAGGACGCGGTGGTGCTCGCCGAGTCGTTGCACGCGGCAGGCAGCGTTGAGGCGGCACTCACCGCGTACGAGAGCCGCCGTCGCCCGCGTACCAGATGGGTGCAGGACCGGACCCGGGACCGCAACCGCACCCGCGACGTGCCGCCGGCGCTGCGCGACCCGCTGCTGCGCGGACGCGGCGACCGCATCTTCGGGGAGCATTACCGGCTGCTCCTCGGCCCGCTGTGATCCACCTCGGGGCGACCCCACGCGGTGATGTCACCTGCCGGGGACTATCCTCCTTGCGGATGACGGCCCGCTGAGTCAGCGCGCGCCGAGCGGGACAACCCAGAACCGGAGGCCACTCGTGACCACCGTCGCACCCAAGCCGGTCGTGACCCGGCCCTGGCCGGTCCGGGAACCGGTCAAGGGGTCGGCCATCGCGCGGATGCTGCGGACCACGGACGCGAAGCAAATCGGGATCATGTACATGGTCACCGCGTTCGTGTTCTTCATGATCGGTGGCCTGATGGCCCTGATCATGCGGGCCGAGCTGGCCCGGCCCGGGCTGCAGTTCCTGTCGCCCGAGCAGTACAACCAGCTGTTCACGATGCACGGCACGATCATGCTGCTGTTCTTCGCGACGCCCATCGTGTTCGCGTTCGGCAACTACGTCGTGCCCATCCAGATCGGTGCTCCGGACGTCTCCTTCCCGCGTCTGAACAGCTTCGCCTACTGGCTGTACCTGTTCGGCGGCACCATGGCCACCGCCGGCTTCCTCACCCCGGGCGGCGCGGCGGACTTCGGCTGGACCGCGTACACCCCGCTGAGCACCAGCGAGCACGCCCCGGGCGTGGGCGCCAACATGTGGGTGGTCGGTCTGGCCATCTCCGGTCTGGGCACCATCCTCGGCGCGGTCAACCTGATCACCACGATCCTGACCCTGCGTGCGCCCGGCATGACCATGTTCCGGATGCCGATCTTCACCTGGAACATGCTGGTCACCAGCCTCCTGGTGATCCTGGTCTTCCCGCTGCTGGCCGCCGCGCTGTTCGCGCTGGCCGCCGACCGGCTGCTCGGTGCGCACGTCTACAGCCCGGAAACCGGCGGGCCGATGCTCTGGCAGCACCTGTTCTGGTTCTTCGGTCACCCCGAGGTCTACATCATCGCGCTGCCGTTCTTCGGCATCATCAGCGAGATCATCCCGGTCTTCTCCCGCAAGCCGATCTTCGGTTACAAGGGTCTGGTCGCCGCCACCATCGCTATCGCCGGCCTGTCGATGAGCGTCTGGGCGCACCACATGTTCGCCACCGGCCAGGTGCTGCTGCCCTTCTTCAGCTTCCTGAGCTACCTCATCGCGGTGCCCACCGGTATGAAGTTCTTCAACTGGATCGGCACCATGTGGCGGGGGCAGATCAGCTTCGAGACACCGATGCTCTGGTCCGTCGGCTTCCTGGTCACCTTCCTCTTCGGTGGTCTGACCGGAGTGCTGCTGGCCGCCCCACCGCTCGACTTCCACCTGCACGACTCGTACTTCGTGGTGGCGCACTTCCACTACGTGCTCTTCGGCACGATCGTGTTCGCGGTCTTCGCCGGGATCTACTTCTGGTTCCCGAAGATGTTCGGCCGGATGCTCGACGAGCGGCTCGGCAAGATTCACTTCTGGCTCACCATGATCGGCTTCCACACCACGTTCCTGATCCAGCACTGGCTGGGCAGCGAGGGCATGCCCCGGCGGTACGCCGACTACCTGCCCGGCGACGGCTTCACCACGTTGAACA
Source organism: Verrucosispora sp. CNZ293 (assembly GCF_002754655.1). Classification (NCBI taxonomy): domain Bacteria; kingdom Bacillati; phylum Actinomycetota; class Actinomycetes; order Micromonosporales; family Micromonosporaceae; genus Micromonospora; species Verrucosispora sp. CNZ293. The sequence goes on along the minus strand of NZ_PEFR01000001.1, from coordinate 3,646,218 downwards.
TGATCTCCACGATCGGTGCCTTCACCACCGGCATCTCGACGCTGCCGTTCATCTACAACTGCTGGAAGTCCTACAAGGCCGGCCCGGTGGTCGAGGTGGACGACCCGTGGGGTCACGGCAACTCGCTGGAGTGGGCGACCAGCTCGCCGCCGCCGCTGCGTAACTTCGACCGGATGCCGCGAATCCGCTCCGAGCGACCCGCCTTCGACCACAAGTTCCCCGAGTTGGCTGCCGGACAGACCCTGGCCGGTCCCCCCGAGGGCGGCTCCAAGCCGTTGACAAGCGAGTCCGACGGTGGAGCCAGCTACACCGAGGACGTGTCCAGCGACATCGATCGCCGCTGACCCACCGCGTCACCCGAGCTGAAACACCGCGTTCCACGACGGGCGCCGACCCCCACCCCGGGGTCGGCGCCCCGTCTCATACCGCCCGCCGCCCGCCGTCTCGTGTGGGCAGCCGGTCCGCTTAAGTGGCTGATGCGTAGGCGGTAGTCCGCCTGCGCTGGCTACCCGAGGTGTCTGCGACACCGCTGTCACTACAGCGGATATCGCGCTGTGTAACGAGCACGTCCGGTAGGCGCACAGGGGAGAGGGCGGGTAGGCGCGGACGGTTACGCACTGCAACGAGCGGTTGATGCCCGCGGTGGGGCGGGGTGCGGAGGGGTGGGCTACAGGGCGCGGGGGTGGGTGCGGAGCGGGGGTGGGTGGTGGCGGGGCCGGCCCTGGGCGGACGGGGCCGAGGGGCGGCGCGAGAGGGGGTGTGGTCAGGAGGTGGTGGTCGGGGTGAGGGCGGTCGGGGTGGGCTCGTCGCTGGCCTGGGCGGTGGCTGCGATGTCGGCGCGGCGGTGGCGAAGCTCGATCGGCAGCACCGCCAGGGCCACCAGGGCGCCGACCGCGCCGGTGACCGCGAAGCCCCACAGCGGTGCCGAGGCGTCGATGACCGCACCCGCCAGTGGGGCGCCGACGGCGATGCCGACGGTGACCGCCGAGCCGTGCATGCCCATGGCCTCGCCGCGCACGCTGGCCGGGGCCAGCCGACTGACCGCGTCCGAGGTGGCCGCGATGGTGGGAGCGCAGAGGACGCCGGCCGGAATCAGGGCGAGGCAGAGCAGCCACCAGTGTGACCCGCCCAGCCCGACCGGGATGGTGCACAGGCTCAACGCGCCCATCAGCGCCACCGCGGAGAACGAGCGGTGCACAGCTCCGTATGCGAAACCGCCGGCCAGCGACGCCACCGCCCAGACGGAGAGCACCACGCCGGTGAAACCGACGTCACCGTTCTCCCGCAGCACCGCGATGACCGCCACGTCGGTGCCGCCGAGCACCAGGGTCGCTGCGGCGCTTACCGCGAACACCGCGACCAGCCGCGAGGTGAGCCACTGCCGTCGAGCGACGCGCGGCTGCGGTCCGGACGACGCCTCGGCGGCGCTGCGTACCGGCGGGTTGAGCAGCCACAGCACCACCCCGGCGACGACGATGCCGGCACCGACGAGGTAGAGCGTGTGGCGGGCGGAGATGGTGGTCACACCCACCGTGGCCAGGGCAGGACCGATCATGAACGACAGTTCGACCGACATGGAGTCCAGCGCGTACGCCGGCCGACGCTTCTCCGCCGGTACCAGCGCGGCGATGGACTGCCGGATGACCGAGAAGATCGGCAGCGCCAGCAGGCCGGCCAGGAACGCGGCCGGCAGCAGCAGGTAGTACGACAGCATCGGTGCGGTGGACCAGAAGACGGCCTCGGCCACGGCGGTGAGCACCAGCACGGGCCGCAGGCCGCGACGATCCACCAGGCGGCCGAGCAGTGGACCGCCGACCGCCGCGCCGACGGTGATCGCCGCGCCGACCAGGCCGGCCGCACCGTAACCGCGGCCGAGATCCTGTACGACGTAGAACGTCAGCGTGACGCCGGTTGCGGTCAGCGGGACGCGGGCCAGCACCGCCACGAGCAGCAGCGACCGCAGACCGGGCAGGGCGAGTGCCTCCCGGTAAGGCTTCATGTTCACGTCGGTCCGTACCTCCGCCGGACATCCTCGACCCGCGGCCGGACGGCTGCCAACGAATTAACTGCTCATGCGGCTTGGATCACAGGGGCGCCGATCGTGGTGATCCCGGCCCCCTCGAAGGCGCGCAACGCGACATCCGTGGTGTCCGGCGCGACGGCCGCCGTCAGGTCCAGCAGGACGGTGGTGGCGAAACCCTCGCGGGCGGCGTCCAGGGCGGTGGCCCGCACGCAGTGGTCGGTGGCGATACCGACCACGTCCACCCGCTCCACACCGCGCCGCCGCAACCAGTCGGCCAGACCTTCGCCGTCGTCGGCGTTCCCCTCGAACCCGGAGTACGCGGCGGCGTACTCGCCCTTGTGGAAGATCGCTTCGATCCGGTCGGTGGCCAGCTCCGGGTGGAACTCGGAGCCGGGCGTGCCGACCACGCAGTGCCGGGGCCAGGTGCTCACGTAGTCCGGCGACTCGGCGAAGTGCGTGCCCGGGTCGATGTGGTAGTCCTTCGTCGCGACGACGTGATCCCAGCGGTCCGGCTCGGCGGCCAGCAGCCGGGAGATCCCGGCCGCGACGCCCGCGCCGCCGGCCACAGCCAGCGAGCCGCCCTCGCAGAAGTCCTTCTGCACGTCCACGATGATCAGCGCGTTGCTCACCGACTCCACTCCTCTCACTCGGCGGGTACCACGGTGACCGGGATGGCCGGGTCGCCCGCGGAAAGCTTGAGACCCTCCCACGGGATCGAGATGAGGCACTGTCGCAGGTGCTCCCGTGACTCGTCGAGGGTCGGCAGGCCGACCGGCTCGCCGTCCACGACGTACGACCGTTGCAGCAGCCGGTCGTTGGGGCGGTGATCCGGCACACCCTGCGGGACCACGATCTCCTCGATGGCGGTGCCGGTCGGCTTGTGCCGGCGGACGGCGACCTTGCGTCCGCCGATTGTCGCCTTCTGCTCGGACCGCTTGACCACCGGTCGGCCCTCGACCTCGACCAGCTTGTAGACCAGCCCGGCGGTCGGTGCGCCGGAGCCGGTCACCACAGCGGTGCCGGCGCCGTACATGTCCACCGGCTCGGCGGCCAACGCCGCGATGGCGTATTCGTCGAGGTCACCCGAGACGATGATCTTTGTTTCGGTGGCGCCGAGCGAATCCAGCAACTGCCGGGACTGCTGGGCGATCACGGCCAGGTCGCCCGAGTCGATGCGGACCGCCCGCAGCTCCGGCCCGGCCACCTCGATCGCGTTACGGATGCCCTGGCTGATGTCGTACGTGTCGACAAGCAGCGTGGTGTCCTTGCCCAGCGTGGCGACCTGCGAGGCGAACGCGGCCCGCTCGTCGTCGTGCAGCAGGGTGAAGGCGTGCGCGGCGGTGCCGGCGGTCGGAATGTCGTACCGCTGGCCGGCGGCCAGGTTGGAGGTGAACCGGAAGCCGGCCAGGTAGGCAGCTCGGGCCGCCGCGACTGCCGCCTCCTCGTGTGCTCGCCGTGACCCCATCTCGATCAACGCCCGCCCCCGGGCGGCGGTGACCATCCGCGCCGCGGCGGCGGCCACCGCGCAGTCGTGGTTGAGCACCGACAGCACAAGCGTCTCCAGCACCACGCACTCGGCGAAACTGCCGGAGACGGTCAGGATCGGCGAGCCGGGGAAGAACAGCTCACCCTCGGCGTACCCGTCGATCTCGCCGGTGAACCGGTAGCGGGACAGCCACTCGGCGCCCGGCTCGTCCACCACGCCGGTGCGGCGCAGGAACTCGATGTCGGCCGGGTCGAAGCGGAACTCGCGGATCAGGTCGATCAGGCGTGCGGTGCCGGCGACCACCCCGTACCGGCGACCGGCGGGCAGCCGTCGGCTGAAAACCTCGAACACGCAGCGCCGGTCAGCCGTACCGTCCCGTAGGGCGGCGCTGACCATGGTCAGCTCGTAGTGGTCGGTCAGCAGCGCAGGACGAAGGGTGTGCACCCCCTCAGACTAGGGTTCACGTCGTCGTCGTGCCGTCGTGCCCCGGGATCGTGCCGAGGGCCACCCTCAGCTCCGCCCGGCTGGTCACGCCGAGCTTGCTGTACACGCGCTGCAGGTGGTTCTCCACCGTGCGAACGGAGAGAAACAGCTGCTCAGCGATGGCGCGACTGGTGCCGCCCTCGGCCGCGAGCCGAGCCACCTGCCACTCCCGGTCGGTCAACGCGGGGGTGGCCGCCTGCAGCGCCGGAGTGTGCACCATGTCACAGCAGGCGAGCAGCGCGCCGAGCCGTTGTCGGGCGTGGGCGACCTCGGGCGAACGGCGCTGCCGCAACAGGTGCACGGCCTCGGCCGCGGCCTCGGCGGCGAGCAGGTCGAGCCCGCGCTCCGCGAAGCCGTCGGCGGCGCTGAGCAGCCCCTCCGGCAGACCGTCGGCCGCCGCCCGCGCATGCCGGGCCAGCAACGGTGGCAACTCCCCGTCGACCTGCTCGGACAACTCCGTCAACCGCTGCGCGACGGTCCGGCGGCTCCCGTCGGAACACCTCGGGCCGGTCTGGGCCCCGGCGTGGCCCAGCCGCACCAGGTCGTGCAGCACCAGTGCCTCATGCCCGGCGAAGCCGTCAGCTCGCAGCCGGTCCACCAGGCTGTGCAGCCGACTCACGGCTGAGGACAGGTCACCGCCGGCGGCCAGCGTGGCCACCCGGGCCTGCTCCAGCCACGGATACAGCACACCCATGCTCGGTGAGTGGAGGCGGTCCGCCTCGGCCATCGCCTCGGCCGCCTGCCGGGCGTCGCCGCGCAACGCGGCGGCCTGGGCCCGCTCCGACTGGGCCAGCCCCGCGTAGACCCGGCTGGTCGCCAGGACCGCACAGGCACTGAGCGCGGCCTGCAACGCGGTGTCGCTGCGACCACGCAGCCGCGCCGCGTACGCCCGCAGGATCGCCAGGTAGCCGGTGCCGAGCCGGAAATCCCCCGCGTCGGCGAGGTCGGCGAACTCGTCGGCGACCAACGCGTCGATCCCGGCGAGATCTCCGGAGAGGGCCAGTCGGGTGCCCCGGGCCAGCTCCACCGCCAGTTGCAGGTACGGCATGTCCGCCCGCCAGCTGGCCACCTTCGCCTGCACCAGGTCCACCGCAGCCGCGCTGCGGTACAGCTGCCCCTGTACGGCCTGGAGGTGCGCGATCGTGCAGCGCGCCAGCTCGCGCGCGGCGACGCTGGCCGCCGGCCGGTCCAGCACACCCTGCGCGAGCCGGAGCGCGGTCGGCGCGTCCAGCCGGTGCAGCCGCATGATCGCCTCGAAGGCGCGGACCCGGGCCTGGGCGGCGGAGTCGGTCAGTTTCGTGCCCTGGGCGGCGATCTCCTCCACGGTGGACGCCTGGCTCAGCCCCCAGTAGCTGACCATGCCGCGCACCGTCAGCCATCGGCTGAGCCGCTCCTCCTGGCCGGCGTCGGTGGCGACGGCATCGAGCACGCCGAGCGCCTCGGCGGGCCGGTCGGCGAACATCAGGATGGTCGCCAGCAGTTCGGCCGCGTCGAACCCGCCACCGGCGTCCAGCGCCGCCCGGGCCAGCCGGGTCGCCAGGGGTACGTCGTACCGTGCGAACGCCTCACCGGCGGCGGCGATCAGCATCGCCGGATCGTGCGCGGTGCCGGAGGCCAGGCGCCATCTCGCCACCCGCAGCAGGTCCTCCCGTCGCCGCTTGCCGACCTTCTCCAGCAGGTCCGCCAGGTGCGCCTGCAACCGGCGGGTCCGGCTCACCGGGCACTGCCGGCGCACCACCTCGCCGTAGAGCGGGTGCGCCAGCCGGACGTCGAGTCGCCTGTCGGACTCGACCATGGTGATGAGGCCGCGCTCCTCGGCGTACTCCACGTCGTGCTGTTCCACGGCCTGGTGCAGCAGCCGCAGGCCGAGTGGCTCGCCGAACGCGACAAGCTCGACCACCGCCCGTACCCCGGGGGTGAGCTGGCCGATCCGGATGTCGATCAGCTCGGTCAGGCTGGGCGCCAGCTCCAGCCGTCCGGTCCAGGTCCAGACGCCGTACTTCTCGACGAGCTCGCCGCTGTTTGTCGCCGCGTGCACCAGCTCGCGCAGCAGCAGCGGGTTGCCGGCGCTGAGCCGACCCAGACGGTCGGTGGAGCCGCTGTCCACCTGGCCGTCGACGATGGCGGTGAGCATGGCGGCCGTCTCGTCCGGGGTCATCGGCCCCAGCTCGGCCCGCTCGACCAGACCGTCCGTCCACAGTGCCCGGATGGGCAACGGTATCTGTTCCCCGTCGCGCAGGGTGCCGACCACTGAGGCGTTCTCGGCCCGGGCCACCAGGTGCACCAGCGCCGCCGACGGCGGGTCGAGCAGGTGCGCGTCGTCCACCGCGAGGACGATCCGCCGGCCGGCGGCCTGCTGCTGCAACACGTCGACGGCCCACCGCAGGATGCCGGCCGGTGACAGGCCCTGCGGCTGCTCCGGAAGCACCTGGACCAACCCGCCGAAGGCCATCGCGGACGTGGTGGCACTGGCCGCGATCCGCCAGACCGCGTACTTCTCGCCGGGCAACGTGTCGACACCCTCGTGCAACAGCCGGCTCTTGCCGATGCCGGCGCTGCCGGTGAAGAGGATTCCCCGGCCATGGACACCGGCCACCGCCACCCGGAGACGGTCGAGTTGCTCAGCCCGGCCCACGAAGCTCCACCGACTCATTCGCGCAGCATATCGACGGAACTGCGGCCGGCACGGTAGCGCGCGACGGCGAACTTGAGTAGTCGTAGGGTTACCGGTGAGTATCGCAATTGTCCCGTTCCCGACGGTCGCACCCTTACTCTTCCGGAATCCGAGTGTCGTCGTCGGATGTTCACCGCGGCCGGTCCACCGGCCGCCCTGCCTCGGAGGCCGCCGCCTGATGAAGCCCGGCCCGATCCACCACCTCGGTACGCCGGACGACGCCGCAGGGCCGCCCGGTCGTCGGCCCTTTCCCGAGCGGCTCGGTGTGTCGACCACCGACGGGCGTGAACCGGTCGCGGTGGTCGCGGCCGGTCCGGCCGCCGCCGGGCGGACCGGCGTGCTCGCCACGCTGCTGGAACTCGACTCCGGGCTACTCGCCGTGCCGGGCGGTAGCTGGCTGGTGGTACGGCACAGTGCCGAACCGACCCGGGCCGCCTACGTCCCCGGCTACCGCACGCCGCATTCGTACCGGCCCGATCTTCCGACTGCGGGCCCGGCGCTGGCCAGGCCACCCCGTCGGGTGGAGCTGAGCCTGCCCCAGCCGTTGCTGAAACGCTTCGTGCTTGTCGACACGCCGGACATCGCCACGCTGGGCCCAGCCGGTTGCGGCGTGCTGCTCGACGCGGTGGGCCGGGCCGGCGCGCTGCTGTTCGTGATCGCGGCGGACCAGCCGTTCGGCGCCGCCGAACTTGACCTGCTGTCCGACATCGCCGGGACGCCGGTCCGGGTCTTCTTCGCGGTCACGCCGGGCGCCGACGGCTGGGCGGCGGGTGACGGCACGGCGGCGGTGCGGGGCTCGGGGGAGCCCGGCGGCCCGGCGGTTGATCCGGTCACGGTCACCGTCGAGGCGCACCGGGCCGCGCTGCTCGCCGCCGTGCCCGGGCTGGCCGATGCCCGTTGGTTCCCCATGGTCACCGGTGCCGAGGCAGATGTGCGGCGGGCGCTCGTGGACTGGGCCTCCGCCGAGGAGCTGCGGCGGGGCAGCCTTGAGCCGCCCGAGCTGCCGGGTGAGCGCGGTCGGGTGCCGGTGCTGGCTGAACCGGGCGAATGGTCGGAGCACCTCGACCGGCAGGCCCGCACCGCCGCTCGGCGTATCCGACAGCACCTCGCCCTGGAGCTGGCAAACATGCACATGCGGGTGGTGCAGGAGATCGTCTTCGGTGTCGGCTGTGCTGGTCTGCCCCAACTGCTCGACCGGGAGATGGCGGCGCTGTCGCTGCTGGCCACCGCGCAGTGCGACCACCATGCCGGCGAGCTCGTCGATGACACCGCGGGCCGGCTCTTCGGCGCGCCACTGCCCGAGGGGATCCGCAGGCGGATCGACAAGGCGGTCCGCTGGAGTCTGGTCGACGACCCCACCGGGCAGGAACTGGAGCGGGCGTTCCTCGTCACCAGTACCGCCGGCGTGGCGCCGCTGACCGGTGTGACAGCTGTCGACATGCTGTCCGTCTACCCCGCGCCGCCCCGTACGGCGGTGCTGCCGCCGGTGGCCGTGGCGTTGTCGGGAGGATGCTGGCAGCACTGGCGTTCGCCCGGCAACAACGATCCGAGCGCGGCGCGGGCCTGGGCGCAGCGGGCGTTGCGGGAGATCGAGTTGGAGCTGTCGCGGGAGGTCGCCCGCCGGTTCGAGGCGGTCCGTCTCTCGCTCGGCACGGTGCTGTCCGATGCTGCCGAACACGGCATCCTGCTCGCCTGAGCGGGCGGCCGTTCACCCCGCCGGCGATGCCGGCGGGGTGCCCTGCTGCGCCCGGGACGCGACCGGCGGTGGCGAGGCTGCGTCCGTGGGTGGTGATCCCGGGTGGTCCGGCGTTCCGGTTCCTCGATTCCCCGGATCCGGTGGCACGATGGGGGGCATGGCGGCTCCGCAGGTTGCACCGGTCGAGACCCCGGACACCGATGAGGTGCCGGCAGCCGACCGACCGTGGGTGACGATCGTGTGGGACGACCCGGTCAACCTGATGACCTACGTGACCTGGGTGTTCCAGAAGCTCTTCGGATACAGCCGGGAGAAGGCCGAGCAGCTCATGCTGGATGTGCACCACAAGGGCAAGGCGGTGGTCTCCAGCGGGGCCCGGGAACGCATGGAACACGACGCCTCCCAACTGCACGCGTACGGTCTCTGGGCGACGGTGGACCGGTCGTGAGCATGTTCCGTCGCCGGGGAGACCGGTACGTCGCCACCTTCGCGGTGGACGAGGTGCGTGTGCTCCGTAAGGTCGCCTCCGAGGTGGTCGGCCTGCTCACCGATGGTTTCGACCACTCCGACCCGGTTGTCTGCCGGCTCTTTCCGGAGGCGTACCCGGACGACGCGGCAGGCACCGCGGAGTTCCGCCGGTACACCGAGGGTGATCTGAAGACCGCGAAGATCGACCAGGCCGGTGCGATCCTGGCCGCGCTGCCCGGCGACAGCGGCGGCGAGGTCCGCCTGGACGCCGAGGCGGCCGAGGCGTGGTTGCGCGCGCTCAACGACGCCCGGCTGGCGATGGGCGTGCGGTTGGAGATCAAGGACGGGACGGATCTGGGCGCGGAACTCGATGACGCGGTCGCCGACGATCCCAGTTCCAGCCGGGTGTTCCAGCTTTCGGTCTACGCGTATCTCGGTTATCTCCAGGAGTCCCTGCTCAACGCCTTGATCGACTGACTGTGACCGGTGCCGCCTCGCGGTTGGCGGCACTCGGGCGCTACCCTTGGCGACGTGCTGAGCATCGACCGGTCGATCGTTGACGCGATCGTCGCCCACGCCCGTCGGGATCACCCCGACGAGGCCTGCGGCGTGGTCGCCGGTCCCGTCGGCAGCGACACGCCGACCCGGCACATCCCCATGGAGAACGCCGCCCGGTCGATGACGTTCTACGAGTTCGACTCGATGGAGCATCTGCGGGTGTGGCGCGAGATGGACGACCGGGACGAGGAACCGGTGGTCATCTACCACTCGCACACCGCAACCGAGGCGTACCCGTCGCGTACGGACATCTCCTTCGCCGGTGAGCCCGGCGCGCACTATCTGCTCGTCTCCACCCGGGAGCCCGACACGGAGGAGATCCGCTCCTTCCGCATCGTGGACGGCGTGGTGACCGAGGAGCCGGTGCGGATCCTCGACGCCGGGGTGGATCCGCACGCCGTGCAGTCATACATGTTCGGGCAGAGCCCGGCGACGGTCGACTACGAGTGTTCGGGCCGCTGACCAACCTCAGCTCCCCGCACGCCCTTCCCGTCACCGAGCACCCACCCGATCGAGGAGTACGACACCATGGCCATCGAGGTTCGCATCCCCACCATCCTGCGCAGCTACACCGGCGGCGCGAAGGTCGTCGAGGGCAGCGGTGACACGCTTGCCGACCTGCTCACCGACCTGGACTCCCGGCACAGCGGGCTGCGTGGCCGGCTGGTCACCGAGGCCGGCGCGCTGCACCGCTTCGTCAACGTCTACGTCAACGACGAGGACGTCCGATTCCTCGGTGCGCTGGACGCCAAGCTCAACGACGGCGACAGCGTGACCATCCTGCCCGCGGTGGCCGGCGGCGCCTTCGGCTTCGCCGCGGCGGCGGCCATGGCGCAGCACGTCGCCTCCGCGCCGGCCGGGGGCCGGACGCGCGTCACCGCGGGCTGAGGCGGCCGCGATGGCGCGGTACGACAGCCTGCTGGACGCCTGCGGCGGGACACCGCTTGTGGGTCTGCCCCGACTGTCGCCGACGGTGCCCGAGGGCGCGCCGCCGGTACGGCTGTGGGCGAAGCTCGAGGACCGCAACCCCACCGGCAGTGTCAAGGACCGGGCCGCCCTGTTCATGGTCCGGGCCGCGGAGGCCGCCGGCCGGCTCCGGCCCGGCGACACCATCCTGGAGCCGACAAGCGGCAACACCGGCATCTCCCTGGCCATGGTGGCCAAGTTGCGGGGGTACCGCCTGGTCTGCGTGATGCCCGAGAACGTCTCCACCGAGCGGGTGCAGCTGCTGCGGATGTACGGCGCGGAGATCATCTTCTCGCCGGCCGCGGGCGGTTCCAACCAGGCGGTGGCCACGGCCAAGCAGATCGCCACCGAGCATCCCGACTGGGTGATGCTCTTCCAGTACGGCAACGAGGCGAACGCCCGGGCGCACTACGAGACGACCGGGCCCGAGCTGCTGCACGACCTGCCGACCGTCACCCACTTCGTGGCCGGGCTCGGCACCACCGGCACCCTGATGGGCACCGGGCGCTACCTGCGCGAGAAGGTCGAGGGCATCCAGATCGTCGCCGCCGAGCCCCGCTACGGCGAGCTGGTCTACGGGCTGCGCAACATCGACGAGGGATACGTCCCGGAGCTCTACGACGCGACAGTGCTGACCCGCCGCTTCTCGGTCGGCACCCGGGACGCGGTGCTGCGGACCCGGCAACTGGTCGAGGTGGAGGGGCTGTTCGTCGGTTTCTCCACCGGGGCGGTGCTGCACGCGGCGCTGGCCGTGGCGCACGAGGCGGTGCGGGCCGGCCGCCGTGCCGACGTGGCGTTCGTGGTCAGTGACGGTGGCTGGAAATATCTGAGCACCGGGGCGTACGGCGGCACGCTAGCCGACGCGGAGGAGGCGCTGGACGGTCAGCTCTGGGCCTGACCTGCGGCGCGATCGACATGTGACGAGGGCCACCGGCATCGCGCCGGTGGCCCTCGTCGCGTCGGCTCGTCCGAACCGGCCACTCCGGTGACGGGTGGTCGATCGGACGGGCGAAACCGGTGTCACGTTGATGACAACTTCCAGCAGATCATTCTTGCCCTTGCATGCGCGGGCGTAGGCTGCGCAGCGTGGCGTACGCGTCGGTAGTGATCATCGCCGGAGCGGCGGCCGGCACGTTCACTACCTACCGTGACAGCGAGACAACTCGATGCGACTGACCGTCCTGGGCTGTGCGGGCAGCTTCCCCGGACCCGAGTCCCCCTGCTCGGCCTATCTGGTCGAGGCCGAGGACTTCCGGCTCCTGGTCGACTTCGGCTCGGGTTCACTGTCCACCCTGCAACGCTATGCCGGGCTGCACGCCCCGGACGCCATCCTCCTGACCCACCTGCACTGCGACCACATCCTCGACGCCGCGACCTACGTGGTGGTGCGCCGGTACGCCCCGGACGGGCCGTACCCGCCGCTGCCGGTCTACGCGCCGGCCGGCGCCCCGGACCGGCTGGCCGCCGCGTACGGGCAGGAGGACAGCACCGTCGAGGACGTCTACCAGTTCTACGCGCTGCAACCCGGCACCTTCCCGATCGGCCCGTTCACCGTCACCGTCGACCGGGTGCTGCACCCGGTCGAGACCTACGGTGTACGCCTTGAGCACGGCGGCCGGGTGCTCTGCTACTCCTCGGACACCGCCCCCTGTGAGGCGTTGCTGCGGCTGGCCCAGAACGCCGACGTCTTCCTCTGCGAGGCCAGCTACCTCGACGGCGTCGACAATCCGCCGGACCTGCATCTCACCGGCGGCGAGGCGGGTGAGGCGGCCGCCAAGGCCAACGTCGGGCGACTGCTGTTGACCCATCTGGTCCCCGCCTGGGGCAGCGAGGCGCTCACTGTCGCTGCCGCGTCCGCCGCTTACGCCGGCCCGCTGGAAGTGGTCCGCCCCGGCGCCAGCTACGACGTCTGATCCACCGGGCGCGGGTTCGTGCCGCACTGTTCGCCGAGCGGTCAGGTGGACGTCTCCTGGACCTTCGCTGCCACCACCACCGTGAAGGCATGCGGATCGCCATGGTGACCGAGTCGTTCCCGCCCGACGTCAACGGAGTCGCACACTCGGTCGTGCGGGCCGCCGAACACCTCGTCACCCGCGGCCACGAGCCGTTGGTGATCGCGCCCGCCCCGCCGGGGACGCTGCGCCGCGACCCCGACCGGTACCCGTACCCGGTGGTCCGCATCCCGAGCGTGCCGTTGCCGCGCTACCAGGGCTTCCGGCTCGGCGTACCGACGAACAACCGGCTGGCCGGAGTGCTGCTGGACCACTCGCCCGACGTGGTGCACCTGGCCAGTCCGTTCATCCTCGGCGCCCGGGCGGCGACGCTGGCGGCCCGGCACGACCTGCCCACCGTCGCCGTCTACCAGACCGACGTCGCCGCCTACGCCAGGGCGTACCGGGTCGGCTGGGGTGAGGCAGCGGCCTGGCGGCGGCTGCGAGAGATCCACAATTCGGCCCGCCGTACGCTCGCCCCCTCCACCCGGGCCGCCGAGGATCTCGCCGCGCACGGCGTGCAGCGGATCTGGCTGTGGCGTCGAGGCGTCGACGCTGAGCGCTTCCACCCCGCCAAGCGCTGCCCGAGCCTGCGCCGGGCCTTCGCGCCGGACGGGGAACTCCTCGTCGGGTACGTCGGCCGGCTCGCCCCGGAGAAGCGGGTCGACCTGCTCGCCGCCACCGCCCGACTGCCAGGTGTCCGGGTCGTGGTCGCCGGTGACGGCCCCGCCCGCCGCCAGCTCGAACGGGACCTGCCCGGGGTGCGGTTCCTCGGCGTCCAGCAGGGCGAGGCACTGGCCCGCCTCTACGCCAGCCTCGACCTGTTCGTGCACACCGGCCCGCACGAGACCTTCGGCCAGACCGTCCAGGAGGCGTTGGCCAGCGGGGTGCCGGTGGTCGCGCCGGCCAGTGGTGGTCCTGTCGATCTGGTCACCCCGGGGGAGACCGGCGTGCTGGTGCCACCCGGGGACGACTCGGCGATCGCCACAGCGGTGGCCGGGCTGGCTGCCGACACGGCACGCCGGCAGGCGTACGGGCTGGCCGCCCGGGCCGCCGTGCACGGACGTAGCTGGGCGACGGTGGGCGACGAACTCGTCGGGCACTACCGGGCCGCCCTCACCACCACCTCGGTCGTCGACCTGCCGGCGGCGTCGTGACAGGCGTCCACCCGGACCACACCACCACGCTCCGGACCACCACGACGCAGGTCGCGGGTACCCCTACCGAGTCGCTCCGGATCGTCCGGCTGGCCAGCTTCGTCACCGGGACCTCCGGCGGGCTGCGCACCGCGTTGCAGCAGCTGGGCGAGGGCTACCGGGCGGCCGGCCACGATCCGGTGCTGGTGGTGCCGGGCCGCCGCGACGACGACAGGCGACACCCGTGGGGTCGGGTCGTCACGCTTGCCGGCCCACCGCTGCCGCACAGCGGCGGCTACCGGTTGCTCACCGCCCGACGCCGGCTGTCGCGGCTGCTGACCACGCTCGCGCCCGACCGGCTGGAGGTGTCCGACCGCTCGACGCTGCGCTGGACCGGCGACTGGGCGCGGGCGAACGGCGTGCCCTCGTTGATGGTCTCGCACGAGTCCCTCACCGGCCTGCTGGGCGCCTGGGGGGTACCCGGCGCGCTGGGGCGGCGACTCGCCGACCGGCTGAACGCCGAGACGGCCCGCCGTTACGACCGGATCGTCTGCACCACCCGATGGGCGGCCGAGGAGTTCACCCGCATCGGCGTACCGCACGTGGACCTGGTGCCGCTCGGCGTCGACCTGGCCACCTTCCACCCCGGCCGGGCCGACCCGGCGGTGCGGGAACGGTACGCCGGACCGGACGAGGTGCTGCTTGTGCACTGCGCGCGGCTGTCCGTGGAGAAACGGCCCGAGCTGGCCGTCGACGCGTTGGCGCAGCTGCGCCTGGCCGGTGTGCCGGCGGTGCTGGTGATGGTCGGCGACGGACCGCGCCGCAGCGCGGTGCGGCGGCGGGCGGCCGGCCTGCCAGTCACCTTCACCGGCTTCCTGCCCGACCGTCGGGCCCTGGCGGCGGTGCTGGCCAGCGCCGACGTGGTCCTGGCCCCCGGCCCGGTGGAGACCTTCGGTCTGGCCGGTCTGGAGGCGCTGGCCTGCGGCACCCCGGTGGTGGTCAACGCGGCAAGCGCGCTGCCCGAGGTGATCGGCTCGGGTGGGCTCGCCGCCGAGGGCTCCGCGGCGGCGATCGCCGGGGCTGTCCGTCAGCTGCTGACCCGACCCGAGGCCCGGCGGCGGGCCGCCGCCCGGGACCGGGCGGAGCGGTTCGGCTGGCCGGCGGCGGTCGCCGGGTTCCTCCGCGCGCACGACGCCGACCGCTGACGCGGCCGGTCACGGCCTCGACGCCGGAAAACTTTCCGCGTCGACCTCGCTGGCGGACACCCGGGGAGGGTTAGTTCAGCGCACCACATAGGGTGCAGGCATGGCGCGACCTGACGGGCGGCGACCCGACCAACTTCGACAGGTGACCCTGACCCGCGGTTGGAGCACCCACCCCGAGGGGTCGGTGCTCGTGGAGTTCGGCGGCACCCGGGTGCTCTGCACCGCGAGCGTCACCGAGGGGGTGCCGCGCTGGCGTCGCGGTTCCGGGCTGGGCTGGGTGACCGCGGAGTACGCGATGCTGCCCCGGGCCACGAACACCCGTTCGGACCGGGAGAGCGTCAAGGGCCGGGTCGGTGGGCGTACCCATGAGATCTCCCGCCTGGTGGGCCGGAGCCTGCGGGCCGCCATCGACCTCAAGGCGCTCGGGGAGAACTCGATAGTGCTCGACTGCGACGTCCTGCAGGCCGACGGCGGCACCCGGACCGCCGCGATCACCGGCGCCTACGTGGCGTTGTACGACGCGGTCAACTGGCTCGCCGCCCGCAAGGCCCTGAACGGGAAGCCGGAGAAGGTGATGCACCGTTCGGTGGCGGCGGTGAGCGTCGGAGTGGTTGACGGCGAGCCGCGCCTCGACCTGTGCTACGACGAGGACGTGGCCGCCGAGGTCGACATGAACGTGGTCTGCACCGGCACCGGCGACTTCGTCGAGGTGCAGGGCACCGGCGAGGCAGGCGTTTTCGCCCGCGACCAGCTCGACGCCCTGCTCGACCTGGCCATGGTCGGCTGTCTGGACCTGGCCGAAGCCCAGCGGAAGGCGCTACTCCCATGAACAAGGTGCTGCTCGCCACCCGGAACCAGAAGAAGCTGATCGAGTTGCAGCGCATCCTGGACGGGGCGCTCGGCGCGCACCGGGTCGCCCTGATCGGGCTGGACGACGTCGAGGCGTACCCGGAGTTGCCGGAGACCGGGCTGACCTTCGGCGAGAACGCGCTGATCAAGGCTCGGGAGGGCTGCCGGCGTACCGGGCTGCCGACGATCGCCGACGACTCCGGGCTGGCCGTCGACGCGCTCAACGGGATGCCCGGGGTGTTCAGCGCCCGCTGGGCCGGGCGGCACGGTGACGACCGGGCCAACCTCCAACTGGTGCTGGACCAGATCGGCGACGTGCCGGACGAGCACCGGGGCGCCTCCTTCGTCTGCACCGTCGCGCTGGTGCTGCCCGGTGGCAAGGAACACCTGGTCGACGGCCGGCAGGCGGGTCGGCTGCTGCGCGCCCCGCGCGGCGACGGCGGGTTCGGCTACGACCCGATCTTCCTCGGCGACGGCCAGGATCGCACGAACGCCGAGCTGACCCCGCAGGAGAAGGACGCGATCAGCCACCGGGGCAAGGCGTTGCGCGAGCTGGCCGCCCTGGTCGCCAAGGTGCTCCCGCCGATCAGCTGAGCGCCCCTGCCCGAACCATGGTCGGCGCTGCGGTCTTGAGGCCGCCCCTTACCCTGACGGCACCTTCGGCGGGGGAGGCGGCGGTGCAGGTCACTGAGGTCACCGACTTCGGACTGCGGTCCGCCGTGTTGACCCTGGCGCGCACCGGGTCGCCCCTGCGTTTCGTACTCTTCCCGATGGTCCACATCGGAATGCCGAGTTTCTATCAGCAGGTTGCTCGCCGGTTGGCCGGATACGACCTGATCGTCGCCGAGGGGTACGACGGGCCGAGCAGCACCGGGCTCGCGTACGCCATCGCCTTTCGACTGACCCGGCAGCGCGGCGCCGCCCGGGTCGTCCATCAGGACATCAACTACGACGCGCTCGGCGTGCCGGTGGTGTGGCCGGAACGACTGGTCCGCGACGGCCGGCGCGACCGGCTGCCGTGGTACGGCTGGCTGGACGTGCTCTTCCTCATACCGGTGCTGACGGTGACCGCGGCCGTCGGCGGGCGGAACCGGTTCCTGCGTCGTACCGCCGAGATCAGCGATGACAGCGAGTTTCGGATCCGGTTCCTGCAGAAGATGTTGGTCAACGACCGCGACGAGGAACTCCTCGCCGAGTTGGCCCGGATCCACGACGAGTGTGGCCACGAGGCGATGCAGGTGGCGGTGGTCTACGGCGCGGGCCACATGCCGGCCGTGATCCAGACCCTGCGCGAGCGGTACGGCTACCGCGTCCTCCGCGGGGCGGAGTGGCTGGACGTGGTCGAGGTGTGAGGCCCGCGCCCTGGCCGGCCTGGGGCGTCCGGGCCGGCCGGGGCATCCGGACTCAGCCGAGGGGTCCGATCTCCTGCTCGATCGCGGCGCGCAGGTCGGGGCCGACCAGCACGGCGCGGGCGGCCTCCATCAGCGGGGCGAGGAAGACGTCCGGGCCGGGGTCGCCGACGGCCCCGCCGAGCGCGGTGATCGCCGCCCGCCCGGCCGGTGAGGGGACAAGCGGTGCCCGCAACTGCAACCCGCGTACGGCGGCGAGCAGTTCCACCGCGAGCAGGCTGGCCAGGTTGTCCAGGACGGTGCGCAGCTTCTTTGTCGCCGCCCAGCCCATCGAGACGTGGTCCTCCTGCATGCCGCTCGTCGGCAGCGAGTCCACCGAGGCCGGCGCGGCCAGCCGGCGGTTCTCCGCGACGATCCCGGCGGCGGTGTACTGCGCGATCATCAGCCCGGAGTTGACCCCCGCGTCGGGGGAGAGGAACGCCGGCAGGTCCCGGGACCGGGTGACGTCGAGCAGGCGGTCCACCCGACGCTCGGCGATCGCGCCCACCTCGGCGGCGGCGATGGCCAGGAAGTCCGCCGCGAAACCCAGGGGCGCGCCGTGGAAGTTCCCGGTCGACTCGACCCGGCCGTCGGGCAGCACCACCGGGTTGTCCACCACCGAGACCAGTTCCCGGGCGGCTGTGGTCCGGACGAACTCCAGGGTGTCCCGTGCCGCGCCGGCCACCTGGGGTGCGCAGCGCATCGAGTAGGCGTCCTGCACCGCGTGCGCCAGGTCGTCGCGGTGCGAGTCCATCACCGCGGAGTCCTGCAACAGTCTGTGGATGTTGGCCGCCGAGACGCCCTGCCCGGGGTGCGGGCGGATGGCGTGCAGTTCCGGTAGGAACGGCCGTTCCGAGCCGAGCATCGCCTCGATGGCGAGGGCGGCGGTCACGTCGGCCATGGTGAACAGGTGGGCGGCGTCGGCGATGGCGAGCAGCAGCATGCCGAGCATGCCGTCGGTGCCGTTGATCAGCGCCAGCCCCTCCTTCGCGGCCAGCTCGACCGGGGCGAGGCCGGCCCGGCGCAGCGCGTCGGCGGCGGGCAGCCGGCCGCCGTCCGGGCCGAGCACCCAGCCCTCGCCGAGCAGCACCAACGCGCAGTGCGCCAGCGGGGCCAGGTCACCTGAGGCACCCAGCGAACCGTGTTCCGGCACCCACGGGGTGACCTCGTGGTTGAGCAGGTCGACAAGGGCCTCGGCGACCAGCGGGCGTACCCCGGAGTGGCCGAGCGCCAGCGAGCGGACCCGCAGCAGCATCATCGCCCGCACCACCTCCCGGGGCATCGGCGCGCCGACCCCGGCGGCGTGCGACCGGATCAGCGCGTGCTGCAACTCGGCGCGGCGCTCGGGGGCGACGAAGGTGTTCGCCAGGGCCCCGAAACCTGTCGACACGCCGTACACCGGGCGGCCGGCGGCCTCGATGCCGTCCACGATGGACCGGCTGGTGGCCATCGCGTCGACGGTGGCCGGGTCGAGGACCACCTTCGCGCCGCCCCGCGCCACGGCGAGCACGTCGGCGGGGGAGATTCCGGTGGGCTGGATGGTGACGGTCATCGCGGTACTCCGTTGTGCAGAACCTGGCGGACGAGAGGCACCCCGGGCCGGTAGGCCAGGTGCCTGTGGGACGGTGCGTCGAGGATGATCAGGTCGGCTCGGGCACCGGGTCGCAGCACGCCGATGTCGTCGCGGCGCAGCGCCCGCGCGCCGCCGGCCGTCGCGGCCCAGACCGCCTCCGCCGGGGTCATCCCCATCTCGCGTACGGCCAGGGCGATGCAGAACGGCATCGACGAGGTGTACGACGAGCCGGGATTGCAGTCGGTGGCCAGCGCCACGGTGATCCCGGCGTCGAGCAGCCGGCGGGCGTCCGGGTAGGGCGACCGGGTGGAGAACTCGGCACCCGGCAGCAGCGTCGCCACGGTGCTGGTGTGCCCGCCGTCCATCGCGGTCGAGGCAAGCGCGTCGACGTCGGCGTCGGTCAGGTGGGTGCAGTGGTCCACACTTGCCGCTCCCAGCTCCACCCCGAGTCGCACGCCGGGGCCGGGGCCGAGCTGGTTGGCGTGCACCCGCACCCCGAGCCCCATGGCCTGCCCGCAGGCGAGGACCGCCCGGGCATGGTCGGCGTCGAAGGCGCCCCGCTCGCAGAACACGTCGATCCAGCGGGCGTACGGCGCGGCGGCGGCCAGCATCGGCCCGCAGACCAGCGACACGTAGTCGTCGGGACGGGCGGCGTACTCGGCCGGGACCACGTGTGCGCCGAGGAATGTGGTCTCCGTGCTGACCTCGGCGGCGATCCGCAGCGAGCGGGCCTCGTCGGCGACGGTGAGGCCGTACCCACTCTTGATCTCGATAGTGGTGGTGCCCTGCCGCAACGCCTCCGCGTGCAGCCGGCGCACGGTGGCCCGCAGCTCGCCGTCGGAGGCGGCCCGGGTGGCACCGACAGTGGTGCGGATACCGCCGCCGGTGTACGGCTCACCGGCCATCCGGGCGGCGAACTCGGCGGCCCGGTCCCCGGCGAAGACGAGGTGGGCGTGACTGTCCACGAAACCGGGCAGCACTGCCGCGCCGGCGGCGTCGATCCGTCGGTCCGCGGCCGGCGCGTCGGCAGCCGGGCCGATCCAGGCCACCTCACCGTCCTCGACCAGCACCGCGACGCGTCGCCGGATCCCCAGCGGCCCGCCCTCGCCCAGACCGGCCTGGTTGGTGACCAGCTCACCGATGTTGTCGACAAGCACACTGATCACGGCTGCACCTCCGAGATCGCGGTCGCCAGTTCCCGGGGCGCGTCCACGCGTACGTGCCGGCCGTCGCGGACCAGCACCTGCCCGTCCACCACCACCTGCGCGACGTCGGCAGCGCTCGCCGCGAACCAGACGCCCGCCGGGCTCACCCCGGCCGTGCGGACGCTGTCCAGCCGTACCGTGACCAGGTCGGCGCGGTCCCCGACGGCGATCCGGCCGGCGTCGGTCCAGCCCAGCGCGGCGTGCCCGGCGCTGCTCGCGGCGGTCAACAGTTCCGCCGGGGTGAAGTGGCCCCGCCTGCGGGTCCGCAGCCGCTCGTCCAGTTCGACCGCCCGCGCCTCCTCGAACATGTCGATCACGGCGTGGCTGTCGCTGCCCAGGCTGAGCGGAATGCCGGCGTCGGCCATCCGGCGGGCCGGCCCGATGCCGTCGGCGAGATCCCGTTCGGTGGTCGGGCAGAGGCAGACCCCGGTACGGCTGTCGCCGAGCAGACCCACGTCGGCGCTTGTCGGGTGGGTGGCGTGCACCGCCGTGGTGGCCCGGCCGAGCACTCCGTGGTCGGCGAGCAGGCGCGTCGGTGTGCACCCGTGCACCGCCCGGCAGGCGTCGTTCTCGGCTGGCTGCTCCGACAGGTGCACGTGCAGTGGCGCGTCGCGGCGCTGCGCCCAACCGGCGACCGTGGCGAGCTGCTCGGCCGGCACCGCGCGTACCGAGTGGATCGCGGCACCGAGGCGGACGTGCCCGCCGGCCGGAGTGAACGCGTCGACCCGCTCCGCCCAGCGCAACGCGTCGCCGTCGCCGAAGCGCTGCTGCGGCCCGGTCAGCGGCCGGCCGTCCACCGAGGCGGTCAGGTAACAGGCGTCCAGCAGGGTCAGCCGGATGCCTGCCTGCGCCGCCGCCTCGACGAGCGCCGCGCCCATCGCGTTCGGGTCCGCGTACGGGGTGCCACCCGGGCCGTGGTGCAGGTAGTGGAACTCGCCGACGCCTGTGACGCCGGACAGTGCCAGCTCGGCGTAGACCGCCCGGGCCAGCGCCAGGTAGGAGTCGGGGTCGAGATTGGCGGCGACCGCGTACATCTGGTCGCGCCAGCTCCAGAAGTCGCCGCGCCCGGAGTGGGTGCGTCCGCGCAGCGCCCGGTGGAAGGCGTGGGAGTGCGTGTTGGCCAGCCCCGGCAGGGTCAGCCCCGGCAGCCGCACCGCGTCGACGAGCACGTCGACTCCGGCGTCGGGACCGCCGTCCGTGGCGAGCGGGGTGACGCCGGTGATCCGGTCGTGCACGGTCTCGATGAGCACGTCCGGGGTGGGCTCGGCCGCCTCGGGCAGCCAGGCGTACTCCGCGAGCCAACGCGTCGACGTCATCGCAGCAGCTCCCCCAACACCCTGGCCAGGGCGACCACCCCGGCGGCGCAATCGGCGTCGGTGGCCGATTCGGCGGGGGAGTGTGACACCCCTGTCGGGTTACGCACGAAGAGCATCGCGGTGGGTACGTGCGCCGCCAGCACCCCCGCGTCGTGCCCCGCGCCGGTGGGCAGCACCGGAGCGGCCAGCAACCGGGCCAGCCGGTCGGCCAACCCGCCGTCGAAGGCCACCAGCGGGGTCGCTGACTCCTCGGTCAGCGTCACCTCGGTGCCGTCGCGGCGGGCCCGTTCGCCGGCCTTGACCCGTACCGCCTCCACCAGGCCGTCGAGCGTGTCCGGTTCGGCGGCGCGGGCGTCCAGCCAGCCGATCACCCGCGACGGGACCGCGTTCGTCGCGTTCGGCTCCACCACCACCCGGCCCATCGTGGCGTGGGCGTCGCGCAGCCGGGCCTCCTTGTTCGCCGCCAGCACCGTGAACGCGTACGTGAGCATGGGATCGCGACGGTCGGCCATCCGGGTCGTACCCGCGTGGTTGCCCTCGCCTGAGAAGTCGAGACGCCAGCGGCCGTGCGGCCAGATCGCGCTTGCCACCGCGACCGGCGCGGCCTGGTCGACAAGCGCGCGGCCCTGCTCGACGTGCAGCTCCACGAAGGCCGCGAAGCGGCCGAGCAGCCCCGGATCGGCACCCGCCGGCCGGGCCCCCAACGCCTCGGCGAAGCTCACCCCCGCCGCGTCGCGCAGCCCGCCCGCGCGATCGGCGTCGATCTGCCCGGTGAGCAGCCGGGAACCCAGACACGGTACGCCGAACCGGGCCCCCTCCTCCTCCACGAACGCGCCGACAACCAGCGGACGCGCCGGCGCGACACCTGCCGCCCGCAGCTCGTCCACGGCCAGCCAGGCGCTGACGATGCCCAGTGGTCCGTCGTACGCGCCGCCGTGCGGCACCGAGTCGAAGTGGCTGCCGGTCAGGATGGCATCCCCGGCGTCCGGGTCACCCCACCAGGCGAACAGGTTGCCGTTGCCGTCCCCGGTGACCGGCATCCCCCGCGCGTCGGCCTGCTCCCGGAACCACTCCCGCAGCCGCAGCTCCGGCTCGGTGAACGCGTACCGCAGGTAGCCGCCGCTGCGCTCGTCCCGCCCGATCGGGGCGATCTCGTCCCAGAGCTGCCGGAATCTGTCGGGCCGGAGCCGGTCCTGTGCCGTGTGCGTCAACAAGAGCCTGCCTCACTCCGCCATCGGGACGCGGACGCCGGTGCGGTCGGCCACCGCGCGGGCCTCGGGGTAACCGGCGTCGACGTGCCGGATCACGCCCATCGCCGGGTCGTTCGTCAGCACCCGCTCGATCTTCTGTCCGGCCAGCGCGGTGCCGTCGGCCACGCAGACCTGACCGGCGTGGATGGACCTGCCGATGCCGACCCCGCCGCCGTGGTGGATGGAGACCCAGGACGCCCCGCTGGCGGTGTTGACGAGCGCGTTGAGCAGCGGCCAGTCGGCGATCGCATCCGAACCGTCGGCCATCGCCTCGGTCTCCCGGTACGGGCTGGCCACGCTGCCGCAGTCCAGGTGGTCACGGCCGATCACCACAGGCGCGCTCAGCTCACCGGAGCCGACCATCTCGTTGAACCGTACGCCGGCCTTGTCCCGCTCGCCGTAGCCGAGCCAGCAGATGCGCGCGGGTAGGCCCTGGAAGGCGACCCGCTCGCCGGCCATCCGGATCCACCGGCCGAGGGACTCGTTCTCCGGGAAGAGGTCCAGGATCGCCCGGTCGGTGGCGGCGATGTCGGCCGGGTCACCGGAGAGCGCCGCCCACCGGAACGGCCCCTTGCCCTCGCAGAACAACGGCCTGATGTACGCCGGCACGAAGCCGGGGAAGTCGAACGCGCGCTCGTACCCGCCGAGCTGGGCCTCGCCCCGGATCGAGTTGCCGTAGTCGAAGACCTCCGCGCCCGCGTCGAGGAAGCCCACCATCGCCTCGACGTGCTTCGCCATCGACGCCCGGGCCCGGTCGGTGAACTCGGCAGGTTTGGCGGCCGCGTACTCCCGGGCGTCGGCCAGCTCGACCCCCTCCGGCAGGTACGACAGCGGATCGTGCGCGCTCGTCTGGTCGGTGACGATGTCCACGGGTACGCCCCGGCGCAGCAGCTCCGGGAAGACGGTGGCGGCGTTGCCCACGACACCGACGCTCAACGCCCGGCGCTCCCGCTTGGCGGCGAGCACCCGCCGCACCGCGTCGTCCAGGTCGTCGGCGATCTCGTCCAGGTAACGGTCGTGCACCCGGCGGGCCAGCCGGCTGCGGTCCACGTCCACGATCAGGCAGACGCCGCCGTTCATGGTGACCGCGAGGGGCTGCGCCCCGCCCATGCCGCCGCAGCCGGCGGTGAGCGTCAGCGTGCCGGCGAGGGTGGCGTCGAACTTCCTGGCGGCCACGGCGGCGAACGTCTCGTAGGTGCCCTGGAGGATGCCCTGGGTGCCGATGTAGATCCACGAACCGGCGGTCATCTGCCCGTACATGGTCAGGCCGAGCTGCTCCAGCCGACGGAACTCCGGCCAGGTCGCCCAGTCGCCGACCAGGTTCGAGTTGGCCAGCAGCACCCGGGGCGCCCACTCGTGGGTCCGCATCACGCCGACCGGGCGACCCGACTGCACAAGCATCGTCTCGTCGTCACGCAGCTCGGTGAGGGTCCGCACCAGGGCGTGGTACGACGGCCAGTCCCTGGCGGCCCGGCCGGTGCCGCCGTACACGACGAGATCGTCGGGGCGTTCGGCGACCTCGGGGTCGAGGTTGTTCATCAACATCCGCAGGGCGGCCTCCTGCGGCCACCCTCGGGCGGTGCGCTCCGCGCCCCGGGCGGCCCGAACGGGTCCGGGAGCTGTCTGGTCGGCGTTCATGGCGGACTCCTCCTAACCGAGGAACAACTGTCGACGGGCCGCCGAGGCTTCGAATGCCTCCAGCCGCCGCTGGGTCTCGGCCGGGGCGGCGTCGCAGATCGCCTGGAGCAGCACCATGGCCAGGGTCATCGGAGCGGTGTGCAGGTCGAACACGAGTTGCGCGCCGACCGCGGCCGGCAACACCACGTCGGCGTGCTCGGTCGCCGGGCTCACCGGTGAGTCGGTGATCGCCACGACCGTCAGCCGCGCCGCGCGGGCCTCGCGCAGCGCCTCCAGGGTCTCCCGGGGATAGCGCGGCAGTACGAACGCCAGCAACGCCCGCGCTCCCGCCTCGGCGGCCTGTTCGATCCGGTCGGTGAGCAGGCTGCCGCCGTCGTCGAGCACCCGCACGTCAGGATGCACCTTGGCGGCGAAGTACGCGAAGTACGCGGCCAGCGGCGCGGCGGACCGCAGGCCGAGCACCGGCAGCGGCCGGCTGGCCGCCAGCAGGCGTCCGGTCTCGGCGATCCGCTCCCGGTCGGCCAACTGCCCGGCCAGCCGGTCCAGGTTGCCGATCTCGGCGCGTACCGCCTGCTGAAGCTCGTTACCGGCGGGGGCCGGGCCGGGCGCGGCGGTGGTCAGCTCGCGCAGCCGGCGACGCAGGGCCGGGTAGCCGTCGTGGCCCAGCGCCACCGCGAACCGGGTGACCGACGGCTGGCTGACCCCGGCCAGCTCGGCGACCTCGGCGGCGGAGAGGTAGCCGACGGCGGGGGCGTGCTGCACCAGGCAGTGCGCGATCCGCCGCTGCGTCGGGGTGAGCCGGACACCGTCGAACAGGCCGACGACCCGCTCCGTCGACGCCGTGGTAGCTCCCTCATTCACCCGGTGACTCTATGCATGAAAACTTTCACTTGGCAAGCTTGCCGCACCGCTCCACGATGGAACGTCCTGGCCTGCGGGTATGGCGACCGTCGCCGAGCCGTGGGCCCGGCCGGCCAGGCAGCGAGCGCCGGGTCGATAGGATCCCGCTCGGCGGTCGAGCAGAGGAGTGGGACATGCAACCGGACGGCCCCTACCGGTACACCCACATGCTGGGTGGGTCACCGGTCGGGAAGGCATGGGCCGCCGTCGACGGGCAGGGCCGATTCGTCACGGTGGCCGTCCTCGACGCCACGGTCGCCGCCGCTCCGGGCTGGCGGGAGGCCTTCGCCGGCACCGCCAACAGTCTCGCCCAGGCTCCCGGCGGCTCGCCCTTCACGTACGCGGACTTCTCGGCCGCCGCGCCCTGGGTCGCGTACGCGGCGGAGGCCGGGCCGGCGGCGGAGAAGTTGTTCCGCGCCCTCGGCGTCGACTACCAGCCGGTACCCCCAGTTGGTGCACCGGTCTCCGGGCCACCCCAACCTGTTTCGGGCGCCCCGCAGTCCGTGTCCGGTCCGCCTGTGCCGACCTCCGGCCCCCCGGTCTCCATCTCCGGCCCGCCGCAGCCGGTCTCCGGATCTCCCCAGCCGGTCTCCGGCCCGCCCCAGCCGGTGTCGGGCGGTCCCCAGCCGGTGTCCGGCGCTCCTGCTCCTGGCCAGGGCGGGCCGATCGCCGCGACGCCGCACACGCCGTGGCACGGGCCCGCGGGTCCAGCCCCGATCCAGCCGCCCGCCTCGGGTCCGGTCTCCGGTGCGCCGATGTCGCCCGGCCCCGGCGTGGCCAGCGACGATTTCGGTCTGGACCCATTCACCGCACCGGTGCGGCGGATCCAACCCTCGGCCCGACCCAAGCGACGCACCGGCCTCTGGGCCGCCGTCGCAGCGCTCGCACTCGTGGCGGCCGTCGGTACCGGTGCCGCCGTCTGGGCGCTCACCGGCGACGATGACCCGGAGCCACCGCAGACGGCACCGACCGGGGTCGAGGGCTCCGGCAGCAGCTTCCCCAATCCCGCTCAGGTCAACCCGGGCATCAAGCCGTGGGCGCAGGTCGCGCCGTACAGCCCGGAGGAGCGGGCGCTGGCGATCGCGGCGCCTTCGCTCGTCTTCGTGGAGGCGGTGTTCACCGGGTTCGTGCGGGAGGCCAAGTCGAACGTGCCCCTGAGCGCGACGCCCGTGACGTTCAAGCGGCGGTGCAGCGGGTTCGTGGCCAATCCGGACGGCCATGTGGTGACAAATGGTCAGTGTGTCCAGCCGAGCGCCGAGGTCGCCCGTGAACGCGCCCTGTACACGCTCGGGCGCATCCTCATCGAGCAGAACAAGCTCTCCGCCGCCGAACTTGACGGCTACGTTCGCAGCAAGATGGGGACGACCACCTTCACCGGCAATCAGCCGGACGTCGACCCGGCCATGCAGGTGTTCGCCCAGTTCAACATCGCACGGGGCGATCTGACCGCCAACCCGGCGGTGCCCGCGCAACTGGTCGACGTCCTTGCCGCGGACGGCGGCAATCTGGCGCTGCTCAAGCTCGCGCAGTCCGACCTGCCGACGGTGGAGCTTGACTCGTCTGCCAGGCCCGGTCCCGGCACGGCTCTGCTGCTGATCGGTTACCAGACGGGGGACAGCGACTTCCGGGCGGCGACCTACACAGTGGAGGCCAAGCAGGTCCAGGTGTCGAGCACCGGAAAGCAGGGCACCGTCGAGGTGGCAAGGGTCAACGACGACCTCGGGATCTACTCGCACGGCGGCATCGCCATCGACACCCAGGGGCGGGTCGTCGGCGTCATCGACAACGATCGAGCTGCCAACGGCGGCGCCAACCGGGCACTGGTACCGGTGTCCGCCGTTTCCGGGCTGCTCGACGAGACGGATGTCCGGAACGAGCTCGCCGATGCCGACCGGGCCTACCGGAGCGGCCTCGACGCCTTCTTCGCCGGCCGGAGTGACGATGCGGTCGCGCAGTTCAACGCGGTGGCCGAGGCGTCACCGGCGAATCTCGTCGCACAGGCGTACCGACAGAACGCCATCGACCGGAGCCGGCTCGAGCGGGACTCGTCCGAGTCATCGAACCTGTTGCCGATCCTGCTGGCCGGGCTCGGCGGTGCCCTGGTGGTCGGACTGGTCGGCGCGGCGGTACTGGTGCTGCGCCGTCGACCCACGTACTGAGCGGCAGTCGCGGCCAGGGATCGTCAGCGGGTGGAGTTGTCCCGCCCCCAGGCGTCACGCGGGTGTCGACGGGCGCGTACCGTGGCCAGCAGGGTGATCGTCACGTACACCACCGACGCGGGCGCGAGCCACGGTCGGGGAAGCACCACATCCCGCAGCCACGATGACGGCACCGAGGCTCGGATCCCGTCGTGGCTGGCGCGCAGCATGGTGTTGCCGGCACGGACGCGCGCGAGGGTGCGAACCAGGTCGCCCGTGCGCCGGGGTGCCTGAACGAAACTCGTCGCGGCGGTGACCTCTCGTTTCTCCGCCGAGCTGAACTGCGAGTCGAGGAAAAGATCGTCCGCGATCTGCTCCGGAAAGCGTTCGAAGCGTTGCCGGCCGGTGGCCGAGACCGCCATCGCACCCCTGCCGAACAGCGCGTCGGCGAAGATCGGGAGTCGGGTGTTGATCGCGTAGTAGGCCCGCACCGCGAGTGGCCGATGCTCGGTCACCATGGCCCGGCGGGGCGTCACCGCCAACGGCGGCCGGTCACCGGCGGAGAGCTCCGCCGCCATCGCGCGCAGTGCGCCGGGGGAGAGGACCACGTCCGCGTCGAGGTACACCCGGGGAAACCCGCGAGCCGCGGCGTCACCCACGTTGAGGGCGTGGGCTTTGCCGGGCTCGGCGACCTCGATCACCCGTACGCCCGGGCGTGCCGCCGCCACCTCGGCGGTGTCGTCTGTGCAGCCGTTGGCCACCACCACGATGTCCAGCTCGCCGGGCGTGGCATCGGCCAGCAGCGCGTCCAGACACCCGCCGATCACCGCGGCCTCGTTGTGCGCGGCGATCACCACGCTGATCATCGGTCGCTCATGGCTCGTCATCAGCCTCACCCGTCGATGCAGGGCGCCACCTGCCGCATCGGCCGGCGGATCACCCTTGGTGGAGGCGCGCCCCGGTCACCTGCCGGCACGCACGGCCGTCAAGCTTGCCGGAGCCGATCGTCAGGTCGCAAGCAGGCACCGGCGTGACAGATCCCCTTTGGGCGTTGCCGTACGACGGTTTGCCCGTGGGAATCCGTCTTGCCCGAAGTGCGTCCTGACTGTGCTGCCAATCACAGCCGTCCGGATGAATCTGCGGGACACCGTGGACGGTTGGCCCGCTGGTATCGTCCTCGTGTTTTCCGGGGCCGGGCGGGGGCCGACCACAGTGGGCGTCGATGTCGAGCTCCCAGTCCCCCGTCGTCACCGCGGCGGATACTGATGGGAGACGCACCCGCATGGGAAGCTTGACCGCTCCGGCCCGTAGGCCCTGGTTCCGGCAGCCGGGCCAGGACGGTTCGGCACCCGCGCATCTGCGGCTGGCACGTAACCTGACGACCGCCGCGCTGGTGCTCGTGGCGGTCAAGCCCCTGCTCGACATCGGCGAGGGCCGCGGAGACGGCCTCGACCTCGGTGCGCTGCTCACCGCCCTGGGAGCCGTGCTGATGGTGGCCGCTCTCGGTGTGTTCGCACTCGGCTCCCGGCGGCTGCCCTCCCGACCGCTGCTGCTCATGGCCGCAGGGATCGGGCTGCTGCTCGTCCTCTCGGCGGTGAGCTACCTGGCCGTGGACGCCCGAGCTGATCTGCTGGCGGCCTTCGACGTCCGGCGATACTCGATCTACGGGCCGCCCCAGGAGCCGACGGCTGCGATACCCGCCGAGGCGGTCCGACTGCTTGTCGGGTTCGCCCCGCTCGCTCTCATCGGCCTGATGCTGCTGCGCCGGGACTGGTTTCCGGTACGCCGTCTCGCGCTTGTCGCGGGAGTGGTGGTGATCGGTGCGGTAGTGCACTCCGTTCTGGCGTGGTTGCAGGTCGCCGAGGTGATTCCCTACTCCTTCCACTTCGAACTGGCCGGATGGCAGAAGATCGGTCGAGCCTCCGGTGGTTACTTCCACCCGATGTCACTCGGCCGGTTGTTGATGTTCTCGGTCTTCCTCGTTTACGTCCTGGGCGAGCGGATGGGCGTGCCCGCCGCCGTGCGGTACGGACTGATCGGGCTCTTCGTCGCCACGGGAGTCGTGTCGCTGCACCGCTTCACCATTCTCTGCCTCGTGCTGATCGTCGCGGCGTTCGAGCTGCAACGCGTGCGCGCGCTGGTCACGGCGCGCCGCCGCGGCGACGTGAACCGGCGGGGTGTGCTGCTGGTCGGCGGTGGACTCGCCGCTGTCGCCGCCCTGGCCAGCGTGCTCTGGGGAGACGCGATCTGGCGGCGGGCCGAGGTCGTCGTCACCGAGGTCGGTTCCCTCGACGTGCGTTCCGACACCTTCATGCACGGTCGGGGAGCGATCTGGAACGACGTGGTGGAGATTCTCGGCCGCGCCCCGGTCGACGTGTGGCTCTTCGGGTTCGGCTACGAGCCCTGGGACATGCACAACGACCTGCTGCGACTGATGGTGGTCTGGGGACTCGTCGGCGTGATCGTGACCGTGGCGATCCTCGTGACGGTGTACCGCGTCGTGCGTGCCCACTCGGACCGCTCGCACCGGGTGGCGCTGATGGTGCTGTTCGGGGCTCTGGTCATCTTCGGCCTGACCCAGAAACCGCTGGCGTACCCGTACTTCCTGTGGCTCTTCTTCTTCGGACAGATGGTGATACTCGCACTCGCCCCCGTTGAGCAGGACGACGCCGGGGAGGCCTCGCCCATGACCGAGCCGACGGCGGCGTGAGGCCGCCATCGCCCGCCCAGGTGCGCGGGCACAGTCAGAATCAGCAGCTCCGCGACGTTGTGCACGAACCGGCGGAGCGCGACGCCCCCGACAGCCGAGGCGCAGCTGTGGTGCAGCCGACCTTCACGGTCTGCATCGTGGTGCGCGACCGCGCCGTGCTACTCGTCAACGCGGTACGCAGCGTACTGGCAAACACCTTCGCGGACTTCGAGCTGGTGGTCGTCGACGATGGCTCGCGGATTCCGGTGACTACCGTGCTGGCGGAGGCGAAAGTCGCCGGGGACCATCGGGTGCGGGTGGTGACGCAGCCCCCCACCGGCATCGCCGAGGCACGTAACCTGGGTCTGCGCACCGCGACCGGCCGGTACCTCACCGTCCTCGACTCCGACGACGAGTTGACCCCTGACGCACTGGCCCAACTGCACCGGCTGCTCGCCGAGACCGGCGGGAGCTGGGTCTATGCCGACTACACCGAGGTCAGCCGTGGTTCCGGCCGGCTGATCCGGCTACCCGAGTACGCCTCGGCGCGGCGGATGCTGATCGGGGTCCTGACGCGGCCTCGGCTGCCGTTCAAACACTCCGGCACCACAATCGATCGTCGCCTGCTGGACCGGATCGGTGGGTACGACGAGAGCTTCCGGCTCTTCGAGGACATCGAGCTGATGCTGCGAGCCTTGAAGTCCGGGGTGCACCCCTGTCACCTGGCCCATCCCATCGTCCGGTTCCACAGGCACGACGGCAACGTGACAAGGGGCAGACTCGCCGGTCTGGTCTTCTGGTTCCGCCTGATCGAGATGTACCGGCCGGTGCGGTGGCCCGGGGTGGGGCTGGCCATAAAAGCGCTGCGGACATTGAGCGAGACGGGCAAGTGGCTTGTCACCCTCGGCCGTTGATCGACTGACCGGTGACCCACTACGGCCGGGTGCCGCTCCGAACCGGCTCGTCCGGATCCTCGGACACCTGGGCATGCTCGGCCTGAGTCAGGTCGGCGTCACCGTTGCCGCCTTCTCCGCGCAGATCTTGCTGGCTCGCACCCTTCCGCAGAGCGCTTTCGGCACGTTCAGCGCGGCCCTGGCCGTCATGGCGCTGGCCGCGCCGCTTGTGGTCTTCGGCGTCTCCGAGCTGTGGTTGCAACGGTTCGGTCTGGAGGGCCATGCGGCCAGACGGTGGGTACGACCGTCGCTGCGGCTCGTCGCGGGCCTCTGCGTCGGGGTGCTCGCCGCGGCGCTCGTGTGGAGCCTCGCCGGGAATTCCGACCCCGCCGCCACGTCGGTCCGCGCGCTGCTCACCAGCGTGATCGTCGCCCAGGTTGGGCTGACCCTTGTGGCTTCGGCGCAACAACTGCGCGGCGACTACCGTGGGCTGTCGGTGCTTCAGGTCGCACCGCACGTCGGACGAGTGCTTGTGGTGCTCGCCAGCTGGGCCGCCGGACTGTCCGTGGTGGCCGTCGCCGCTGGTTACGCCGTCGTCGCACTGCTTACCGTGGTCGCCTGCATCGCGGTGATGCGACCCTTCGTCGCCGGCACGATGCCGCTGGAGGGGCATAGGAACATCGCACCTGCCGCGATCACCGACGTGCCGGTGAGTCGGGTGCTCACGGCCGCCACCCCGTTCGTCCTGGGCAACGTGTTCTACCTGATGGGCATCTATCTCGGCACCATCATCGCGGCTGAGGTACTTGGTCCCGAGGCCGCGGCTCTGCTGGCCGTTCCGATGGCGGTGATCACCGCGGCGTACCTGGTCCCGCGCGTCGTCTACCAACAGTACTTTCTGGCCAAGCTGCACCGGTGGGCGCACGGCGACCGGGACGCTGTGCTGCTGGCGTACCGGTTCGGCACCTCGGGAATGGTCGTGCTCGGGATCCTGGTCGCGGGGCTGGTCGCGCTCGGCGGTCAACTGCTGCCGGTTCTGCTCGGCCCCGGGTACGGGGAGACCGCTGCGGTACTGGCCGTGCTGGCCCTCGCCGTACCCTTCCGGTTCGGCGGAGCCGCCGTAGCCGCGCTGCTGACCAGCGGCGGACTGCTCCGCCGTAAGGTGATCCACCAGGGAATCGGTGCCCTGGTGCTGCTGGCCGCCCTCGCGGTCGCCACTCCCATGTGGGGGGTGCGGGGTACAGCTTCCGCCACCGTGGTGGCCGAAAGCACGCTCTGTGTGCTGTTCTGGGTCACGGCCCGGCGCCACGTGGTGCGCGGCGGGGCCCTGCCGTCGTGGCACGATCTGCGCCGACGTCTGACGAGGGGAAGTCCGAGTGCGTCCTGAAGCCGATCCCGCCGCTCGCCGGCCGCTCGTCGTCGGCTACTACGGCATGGAGAACGTCGGCGACAACGCCTTCTGCCTGGTGACCGACTGGGCCAGTCGGACGTACTGGGGCAGTGAGCGACCCGTGTTCGCGGCCCCACCCATGGTCGACCTGCCGCCCGAGAGCACCGGGATGAACCCGCGCTGGTACCGGTCCCGCAGCATCCCGGACCGGATGGGCTGGGTGCTGAACAAAGCGACGCTGCTGCGTGACTCCTCGATGGTCGTCTTTGGCGGTGGTTCGGTCTTCCGGGACATGGGGCCGCTCAGCGAGAAGCGGCTGTTCTCCCTCTTCTCCCGCCTCTCCGGGCATCCGATGGCGGCGGTAGGCGTCTCCGTCGGGCCGTTCCTCTCAGCCTCTGCCGAACGCCGTCTACTTGAGGTGCTCCGCCGGATCAACTTCATCGGGGTGCGTGACCGGGCCTCCGCCGAGCTTCTCCGGCGTGCGGGACATCCCGGAACGCTCGTCGCCGCCGGAGACCTCGCCGGGCTACTGCCCGAGGCGCTCGGGGAGAGCATCGGGCAGCAGGCCGGGCGGGCGCAGGGTACCCGGGCGCGGCTCGGTGTGACACTGCTCGGGGTCGACTACGAAGCCGCTGCCCCTCAGGCGCAGCGCCGCGAGGACGCGCTTATCGACGGGGTGACCGAACTGGTCCGCCGGGAACCTGTGGACGTCACCGTGTTCGTCTTCAACACCCACCCCGTTCACGGCGACGAACGGGTCAGCGATCGACTCCGCCGTGCCCTGGACGGGCGATGTGATGTCCGTGTGGTGACCGCACGCGACGGTGTGCGCGCGTGCTGGGACGAGATGAAGCGCTGCGACCTCGGCCTGCACATGCGGATGCACGGCGCTGTCTTCGCCTACCTGGCTGATGTTCCATTCGCCCTCGTGCCCTACCAGCAGAAGTGCGACGACTTCCTGGACGAGATCGGCCAGCCGAACTCTCGGCGGCTCACCCGGGTGCCGGAAGACCCGATCGAGGTGACGAAGGTGCTGGCCAGCCTGCTCACCGACGAGACGGCCCCGCGACTGGCTCGGGAGGAGTTCGCCGAGCGAGCCCGATGGAACTTCACCCGAGCGCCGTGGGCGCTCCCGGGATCGACCCCCTCGTGATCGACCAACTCTCCGCCCGGCGCGACGTGTCCCGGCCACCACCTGCTGATCCGGCCCGGTCACCGACCGGCAGATCCCGGGCCCTCCGCCTGCCGATCGTGCTGGTGTCGCTGGTGCTGGTGCTCGCCGCGCTCTTTGCGACGGGTCTGGCCCTGGTCGTCAAGGCGCGCGGCGACGGGCCGGCCGGAGTGGTCGGATCACCGCCGGTCGCCTCGGAACCCGCGGCACCGGGCCGTAAGACGCTCCGGGAACTCGCGCCACCGGGAGTGCGCATCGGTTCGGCCGCCGACGGTCGCGGCCTCAGCCTGGATCCGGCCTACAGCTCCCTGCTCGGCACCGAGTTCAACGCCGTGACCACCGAGAACGCGATGAAGTGGCGCAACCTGGAGCCACTGCCCGGCGTGTACGCCTGGCCGGGCGCTGACCAACTTGTCGAGTTCGCCGAGCGGCACGGTCAGCAGGTGTACGGACACACCCTGGTGTGGCACAGCGACATGCCGAAGTGGGTGTCTCCGGACTGGCCGGCAGAGCGGATCCGGACGGAACTGCGCGACCACGTCACCGAGGTCGTCTCGCGGTACCGGGGACGCGTGTGGGCCTGGGACGTCGTCAACGAGGTGCTGGACGAGGACGGCTCGCTGCGGGAGACACTGTGGCTGCGGAAGCTGGGCCCCGGCTACATCGCCGACGCCTTCCGCTGGGCGCACGCGGCCGATCCCGGAGCCCGGCTGTTCATAAACGATTACGGCATCGAGGGACGTACCAGGAAGGCCGACGCGCTGCTGGCTCTGGTGCGGGACCTGCGCCGTGACGGGGTCCCGGTGGACGGGGTGGGCTTCCAGAGTCATCTCGCCTGGGACGAACCGCCTCGCGAGCTGACCGGCAATCTGCGCCGCTTCGCGGACGTGGGAGTGTCAGTGGCGATCACCGAGCTCGACGTCCGGGTCGAGCTTCCGGTGACACCGGAGAAACTCAAGCGCCAGGCGGCGGTCTACCGGCAGGTGCTCAGATCCTGCCTCGCGGTCCCCGCGTGCGTGTCCTTCACGGTGTGGGGCTTCACCGACTCGCGTAGCTGGATTCCCGGCTACCACCGCGGGTACGGGGCGGCCTGCCTCTTCGACGCGGACCTCACACCGAAACCCGCCTACCAGGCGCTTGTCGATGAACTCAGCCGGCATGCCGGCACCGCCAGAGCCGGCCCCACGCCGAACTGAACCCCTCAAGTCAGGGCGGGCCGTCCCCGCCGCCCTCGCTGCCTCGGATACGAGGCTGGTGAAAGGAAGAACGTGTCCGCGCACACGCAGATCATGGCGACCGTCGCGCCCTCGCCGAGGTTCGACCCCGACCTGGGCGTGATCATGCCGCCGTCCAACGGCATGCCGCGATCGGTGTTCGGCCGACCGGTCGCGCCGCGAGCGAAGTGGCGCCGTCGCTACGCGGCCTGCCTGATCGTGCTCGACTTCGTCGCCGCGGTGGCGGCCAGCCGCACGGTCGTGGCCCTGTTCCAGGACGCTGACGCCGGGTTCTGGGACGATCGGGTGCTCGGCGGCGCGGTGAGCGCCTTCGCGCTGGTGGCCAATCTCGGCGTACCGCTGCTGTGGCTGGCGATCCTGGCCGGTGCCGGCGCGTACGACCGGCGGGCCCTCGGCCGCGGCACCGAGGAACTCAACCGGGTGGTACGGGCCAACATCGCCATGGCCGCGGCGGTCTCCTTCCTCGCGCTCGGCTTCAAGAAGGACGTCTCCCGGGCCACGGTCGCCGCCATCATCGTGGGCCTGCTCGTCTACACCGTGTTCGTCCGGATCGTGGCCCGGATCGCGCTGCGGCGGATCCGCCGGGTGAACCAGCGCGCCTCCCAGAAGGTGCTCCTGGTCGGGCGGCTGGCCGACGCGCTGGCCGTGCACGAGGTGGTCACCCGCAACGCGGGTGCGGGGCTACGTCCGGTCGCCATTCACCTGCCGCACTATCCGCGCACGGGAGAACGGGTGAACGCTCCCGTTCCGGTGTACGTGGGCTGGGACCTGGTGCCGTTGGTGCAGCAGTTGCGTGCGGACACCATCGCCGTCTGCGGGCCGGCCAGCTTGGAGTCGTACGAGTTGCGCAAGCTGGCCTGGCAGTTGGAGGGAACCGGCATCGACCTGGTGGTGGTGCCTCAGGTGACCGACGTCACCGGGCCGCGCATCCACGTGCGGCCGATCGAGGGACTGCCGCTGCTCAACGTCGAGGAACCGACCATCTCCGGCCTGTCCCTGCTGGCCAAGAGCATCCTCGACCGGGGGGCCGCGCTGGCCGGGCTGCTCGTGCTGAGCCCGCTGCTTGTCGGCATCGCGCTGGCCATCAAGCTGACCGACCGGGGTCCGGTGCTGTTCCGGCAGACCCGCATCGGTCACCAGGGCAAGGCATTCAAGGTGTGGAAGTTCCGCACCATGTACACCGACGCCGAGCAGCGCCTGGAGGCCCTGCGCGACCGCAACGAGAGCGACGGTCTGCTGTTCAAGATCAAAGATGATCCCCGGGTCACCCCGATCGGTCGGCACCTGCGCGGGCTGTCCCTTGACGAGTTGCCCCAGCTGGTAAACGTGCTGATGGGGCAGATGTCCCTGGTCGGTCCGCGGCCGTTGCCCACCGAGGACGACGACTACCGGGGCGACGTGCGACGGCGACTGCTGGTCCGCCCGGGCATCACCGGGCTCTGGCAGATCTCCGGGCGTTCGGACCTGAGCTGGAACGACGCCGTACGCCTCGACCTGCACTACGTTGACAACTGGTCCCTCGTCTACGACCTCGGCATCCTGTGGCGGACGGTCAGGGTGGTCCTCGCCCGGCGCGGCGCCTACTGAACTGCGCCCGTACCGAGCAGGCGTTCGGTACAGCGCCGCCTGCCATGGAGGCGGCGCCGGTCTACTTCCGATCGGCGCGGGCGATGATGTCCTTGGTCGCGTCGTCGCGGACCGCCTCGTAGAGGGCGCGGGACCGCTCCGGGTCGGCGAAGACCACGCTCTCCGAGCCGACCCGGCCGGTGCCCTTCGTCGGGGTGGTCAGGAAGAACAGGTTGCCGCTGCGCAAGTTGCGGTTCTCGGTGGCCATGTCCAGCAGAGACAGTTCCCGGTCAACGGACAGGCTGTCTGAGGTGGCCTGCAGGAACGAGTTGAGCTTCACCGGATTGGTGAGGAGGCCACCCGAGGTCGCCTTCTCCATGATGGCTCTGATCACCTGCTGCTGATGCCGGATACGGGCGAAGTCTCCGTCCGGGAACTGCTTGCGCTGGCGTGCGTAGTCCAGGGCCGCTTCGCCGTCCATCCGCTGCGTCCCCTGACGGAAGGTGCGAAATGGCGGGTGGATGGAGGTGAACTCCTTCTCCGAGTCGATCTCGATGCCGCCGAGGGCGTCGATGATTTCCTTGAACCCGGCGAAGTCGACCATCACCACGTGGTCGACGCGCACCTTCGTGAACTGCTCCACGGTCTGCACCATCAACGGCACGCCGCCCCAGGCGTAGGCGGCGTTGATCTTCGCGTCACGACCGCCGCGGCCCTCCTTCGAGCGGGGCACCGCGACCCAGGTGTCCCGGGGGATCGAGATGAGCTGGGCGCTGGAGCGATCCTTCGGGAGGTGGGCCAGGATGATCGTGTCGGCCCGCGAGCCGGCGGTGTTCTCCGGATCGCGGGAATCGCTGCCCAACACCAGGATGTTCATCGCGCCGGTCGCCACTACCTGCGGTCTGCTCTCCTCGGGAACACTGTCGAACGCGTCGACCCGCTCGATATCCGACTCGACCGACTTGAGGTAGAAGCCGCTCGCCACCACGGCACCCACACCGATCAGGGAGAGCACCAGCAGCACAATCAGCGTGATCCGCAGCCACCGGCGGCGCGGCTTCCGAGCCGGTGCGTCCGTCGTCTCCGAACCGTCGGTGTCCCCCGTCGGCAGGGTCTCGTCCGGGGAGATCGTCCCCGCCTGCTCACCACTCGACATGGCGGTGATGCTACTGACTTCGCGTTTCGGTGGGGGCCCCGGATCCGGGCGCATCAAAGCGCGCATTGTTACTTCGCTGTTTCCATGCGTCTGGTAGAACGCAGCGGTGGATGCCGTCAAGCTGCGTCGGGCGATCGCCCGCACCCGCCTCGCCCCCGTCGCCGCCTTTCCGAAGCGCCTGGTCGCCGTCGCCCGGCACGACGCCAAGGTGCTGCGTACCTCAGCCCGCTGGCTGGTCGCCTCGCGGGAGCATCACAACTACACGTACGAGCTGACCAAGCTCAGCCGCAACCATCTCGCCTGGTTCGTCAGTGTCGTCTGCGAGCTGCCGGTCAAGCAGGTCCGCGGGTACCTCGCCGAGATCGAGTCGGACGACGCGCTGCGGGAACACATCAGCTCGGCCATCGCAGGGGCGGCCCGCCGTGGGCTGGCCGACAAGCAGGTCCGCTACGCCCGCCGCATCGGCTGGTACGCGATCGTCCGGGCCCGGCGGCCGAAGCACATCGTGGAGACCGGTGTCGACAAGGGGCTGGGCAGTTGCGTGCTGGCCGCCGCGCTGCTGCGCAATGCCGGCGAGGGGCACCCCGGCCGGGTGAGTTCCATCGACATCAACCCCGAGGCCGGCTACCTCGCCCGTACCGCGCCCTGGTCGGAGGTGATCGACCTGGTCATCGGTGACTCGGTCGAGTCGATAAACGCGCTGGACCGGCCGGTGGACCTGTTCCTGCACGACAGCGACCACAGCCGGGCCTACGAGCGACGTGAGTTCGCCGCCGTCGAGCCGAAACTGGCAGCGGGCGCGATCCTGCTCACCGACAACGTCACCCACACCAACGTGCTGGCCGAGCACGCCGAGCGCACCGGGCGGCGGTTCCTCGCCTACCGGGAGACCCCGGCGAACCACTGGTACCCGGGGGATGGCATCGGCGTGGCATGGTGACCGGGTGCGGCTGAGCGGGATCACCACCTATCCGGTGAAGGGCTGTCACGGCCTGGTGCATGACGAGGCCGGGGTACGACAGTGGGGCCTGGAGGAGGACCGACGCTGGATGCTCGTCGACGCCGAGGGGATCGGCGTCACCCAGCGGGAGGTCACGTCACTGGTCCGGGTGCACGCCCGGCCGCGCCCCGGCGGGCTGCTGCTGCGCGCCGACGGCCACCCCGACCTGCTGGTGCCCGAGCCGACCGACGTGCCGGCGGTGCCGGTGCGGACGTTCCGTCGACGGGTGCTGAGGGTCGACGCGTTGCCGGCCGGCCCGGCCGCAGACGACTGGTTCGGCGCGGTGCTCGACCGGCCGGTCCGGCTGGTCCGGCTCGCCCGTCCGGCCCGGCACATCCGGCGGGAGGACAAGGAGTACGACCCCGGTGACCAGGTCAGCTTCGCCGACGCGTACCCGGTGCTGCTGACCAGCACGGCGTCGCTTGCCGCCCTCGGCGACTGGCTCGTCGCGGGCGCCGCGCAGCCGGTGCCGATGACCCGCTTCCGGCCCAACCTGGTGGTCGACGGTGCCCCGGCCTGGGCGGAGGACGACTGGGTCGGGCGCGGGCTACGCATCGGGGGCGTCCGGTTCCGCGCCGCCGGCCCGTCGGCCCGCTGCCTGGTGGTCACCACCGACCAGGAGACCGGGGTACGCGGTCGGGAGCCGCTGCGCACCCTCGCCCGGCACCGCAACATCGATCGCAAGCTCCTGTTCGGACTCAACCTGGTGCCGCTGGAGGCCGGTCGGGTGAAGCTCGGCGACCCGGTGGAACTGGCCGACTGACCGGGTGGACACGGCTCGGCGACGACCGATGGACACCTGTTGCCGCCTGTCGGTCGACGGATAGATGATTACCGAAGGGGACCTCGACCAGGGAGTCTGAGATGTCGGTGATCCATCATCCCCGGGTGGCGTGGGACGCGGCCCGGACGCTTGTCGGTGCGGTACCGGACGACGAGCGCTTCACCAGAGTCGTCGGTGAGTTGGAACGCGTGCTGGGCGGGGAGTTCGCCCGGTCGCTGCGCGAGACACGGGACCGGCTGCGCTCGGCTCCCGAGGACGGCCGCGACCTGGTCGAGGCCGGCGTGTGGCGGGTCCGGATCGAGGACGCGCTGCGCAGCCACCCGGACGCCGTGGAGCCGCTGCGCCGGCTGGCCACCGCCGGGCAGTCAAGATGGGTCGCGTCTTAGCTTTCGCTTAGCTCGCTTGTCCCGACGGTCGGCGCTCGGGCAGCATGTCTGCACGTGACCGACGGAACCGACGGCCCCGCCGACCAGACCCCGGCTCAGCGTTTCCCGCTGCGTCGTTGGCTGGCTGGCGGGGCCGTCGCCACACTCGCCACCGTCGTCGGGCTCAGCCTCGCCCTGCGGTCCGGTGCCGCGCCCGCCTGCGCCGCACCGCCCCCTCCCGACGTCGCGCCGGTGGCTGCCGGCGCGTTGCTCGCCCCACCCGCCGCCGGCACCCTCCACAAGGGAAAGGCGACCTTCTACGACTCGAAGGGCGCTGGCGGAAACTGCTCCTATCCGGCCGCCCCGGCCGACCGGCGTTACGTCGCGCTCGGCCCCACCGAGTACGCCGACGGCGCCGCCTGTGGCGGCTACCTCGACGTGACCGGGCCGAAGGGCACGGTGCGGGTCATGGTGATGGACCAGTGCCCCGAGTGCGCTCCCGGCCACATCGATCTGTCCAAGGAGGCGTTCGCCCGCATCGCCGACCCGGTGCAGGGCATCGTCAACGTCAGTTACCGCCTGGCCGTCGATCCGTCGCTGTCCGGCCCGCTCACCTTCCGAATCAAGGAGGGTGCGTCGCAGTGGTGGTTCGCGGTGCTGGTCGCCAACCACGGCAACCCGCTGCGCTCGGTCGAGGTGCGTCAGGGCAGCTCAGGCCAGTGGCGGTCGGCCGCTCGGGAGAGCTACAACTACTGGCTGATCGACTCCGGTGCCGGGCCCGGCCCGTACCAGATCCGGGTCACCGACACCCGGGGTCACCGGGTCACCGCCACCGGCATCAAGATGGCACCCGGCCAGGTGCAGCGCAGCTCCGTGCGGATGTACGGGGCCGGCTCCAGCGGGTCGGTCACCTCCACCGGCACCCCGTCGGCGCGTCCGAAGCCGTCCGCGAGCGCGTCGACCCGTGCCTCGGCCCGACCGACGCCGTCGGCAACGGTGACGGCCGACGCGACCGCGTCGGTCGAGCCGACCGCCGCCGACGCGTTCGCGCAGGCGCCGCTCCCCGAGCCGTCGCCCCGCTGCGGCTGACCGTGCCTCGACCGGCCGTTGGCTGACCGGGCTTTGACCAGCCGGCGGCTGGACCGCGCCCGCTGCGGCTGGTCGAGCCCTGACCGGTTGCCGGAGCGACCGCCAGGGTCGGTCAGCCGCCGGTCGGGTGACCGGGCCGGTGCTCGGTCAGGCCGAGCCACATGAGGATCTCGTCGCGGTCGTCGCTTGGGGCGACGCGCAGCGCCCCGGGCCAGCGGCCCACCTCCCGGTACCCGAGCCGCCGGTAGAACCGGTCAAGCCCGAGCCCGTCGCGCACCGTCACGTGCAGCGCCGCCAGCCCGAGGTCACGGGCGATCCGTTCGGCCTCGCGCATCAACGCCTCGCCGAAGCCGTGCCCCTGCCTGTCGGGATGAACCATCACCCGGGTGAGCACCCGCAGGTGCGTCTTCAGGTGGAACCGGGGATCGGTGAAGATCGCCATGGCGGCGAGCCGATCTCCGTCGTAGCCGAGCAGCAACCGGTCCGGTCCGTCCGCGATGCCGGCCAGCGTCGGGTCGGCGATGGTGCGGACCTCGTCGGCGGTGACAGGTGCCACGAAACCGACCGCACCGCCGGCGTTTGTCACGTCGACCCAGAGCGCGACGATCCGTTCGCGCAGCTCATCGGTCATTTCCGGGTCGAGGATGAAGCGCAGACTCACATCGCTCATCCTGACCGGGTTCGACAGTGAATGCCGATGATCGTGATGCTCCCGACAGGGAGTCGTGGTGCGGGAGGGGGGATTCGAACCCCCACGTCCTTTCGGACAATAGGACCTAAACCTACCGCGGCTGCCGTTACGCCACTCCCGCCTGCCTGGAGAGTCTATGGCGTTGCCTCGCGGCGGTGTTCGTGTGGTGCGCGCAGTCAGTCCAGGCCGAGGTCGCGGCGCAGCTTGGCGACGTGACCGGTGGCCTTGACGTTGTAGAGCGCCCGCTCGATCCGGCCCTCCTCGTCGATGACGAAGGTGGAGCGGATCACGCCGGTGACGGTGCGGCCGTACATCTGCTTCTCGCCGTACGCGCCGTAGGCGGTGAGCACCGCCTTGTCGGTGTCGGCGACGAGCGGGAAGGTGATCGCGTCGCGCTCGCGGAACTTCGCCAGCTTCTCCGGCTTGTCCGGTGAGATGCCCACCACCTCGTATCCGGCGGCCTGCAACGAGGCCAACGAGTCGCGGAAGTCGCAGGCCTGCTTGGTGCATCCCGGGGTCATCGCGGCCGGGTAGGCGTACAGGACGACCTTGCGGCCGCGCAGGTCGGCCAGGGTGAGCTGCCCGTCGGTGTCGGTGGGCAGGCTGAACCCGGGCGCCGGGTCACCGGGGGAGAGGCGAGCGGGTGCGGTCATGGCACGACCCTACCGTCGCGCTGCGCCGGCTCGGTCGCACGGCACGGGAGCGAGGCGTACGGCACTGTTGCCAGCTATTGGCAACAGCCTCGTATGGGAAATACGCTCACCCTGCCGGTGGGCACGGGCCCGCCGACACGTGGGAGGTCACGTGGAAACCCTGGCGATGCACATATCCAACGGCATCATCAACGGTCCGGTCGCCGCGGTCTTCGCGGTGATCGCGCTGGCGGCGATGGCGTACTGCGTCATGCGTGGCCGGCAGGACCTGGACGACCGGCTGGCGCCGATGGCCGGCCTGGTCGCGGCGTTCATCTTCGCCGTGCAGATGCTCAACTTTCCGATCTTCACCGCCGGGGTCAGTGGTCACCTGCTCGGCGGTGCGCTCGCCGCCATGCTCGTTGGGCCCTGGGTCGGCGCGCTCTGCGTCGCGGTGGTCCTCGTGGTGCAGGCCCTCGTCTTCGGTGACGGCGGCGTGGCCATGCTCGGGCTCAACATCACGAACATGGCCGTCATCGGCATCGCGGTGGCGTACCTGCTGATCGCGCTGCTGCTGCGGGTGCTGCCGCGCACCCCGGCCGGGTTGGCGGTCACCGCCTTCGTCTCCGCGCTGGTGAGCGTGGTCGTCGCGGCAATGGGCTTCGTGTTGCAGTACCAGCTCGGCGGCACCACCGATCTCGGCGGCAACCTGGCCGGCCTGGCCGGCACCATGGCCGTGTCCCACCTGTTCATCGGCATCGGTGAAGGGCTGATCACGGCCACCACGGTGGTCACCGTGGCGAAGGTCCGCCCCGACCTGGTGTACGCGCTGCGCGCCCTGAAGCCGGCCGCGCCGGTGACCGTGCCGACCGTCGGAGGTGTCCGGTGAGGAAGTGGAGCTTCATCGTCGGCGGGCTCCTCGTCGCCCTGCTGCTGGCCGGCGTGGTCAGCAACTTCGCCTCGTCGCACCCGGACGGGCTGGACTCGTCGCTGCGGGAGGGCTGCACCTTCGACGCCGACGACGAGATCACCGGCGGCAGTTGCCCGGCGCAGCAGGAGCGGGAGCACGAGATCGGTGGACCGCTCGCCGACTACGGCATCGCGGGCCTGAACAACGACTTCCTCTCCACCGGGCTCTCCGGCGTGCTGGGCGTACTGCTGACCTTCGCCGTGGCCGGTGGCGCCTTCTGGCTGGTCCGCCGGCGGGACCGGGCGCCGCAGGACGCGACCGGGGCGGAGCGCACCGACCCGGCCACCACGAGCGGCGGCTGACCCGAGGTGGGAGCCGGTCACGCCCACGTGCTCTACCGGGAGGCCGACTCGCCGGTGCACCGGCTGCCACCCGAGGTCAAGATCGCGGCGATGGTGGCGTTCACCATCGCCGTGGTCGCCACCCCCCGCGAGGCGCTCTGGGCCTTCGGCGCGTACGCCCTGCTGGTCGCGGTCGTCGCGGCGCTGGCCCGGGTGAACGCGCGCTGGCTGCTGCTGCGGTCGACCATCGAGCTGCCGTTCGTGCTCTTCGCAGTGGCTCTGCCGTTCCTCGGCGCGGGCGAACGGGTGGAGGTGGCCGGGCTGCACCTGTCGGTCGACGGTCTCTACGGGGCGTGGAACATCATCGCCAAGGGCACTCTCGGCGTGTGGGCGTCGCTGCTGCTGGCGGCGACCACGAACACCCGTGACCTGATCGTGGGGTTGGACCGGCTGCGCTGCCCGCAGATCCTCACCCAGATCGCCACCTTCATGCTGCGCTACCTCGACGTGCTTGTCGGCGAGGCCCGGCGGATGCGCGTAGCCCGGATCTCGCGCGGCGACGACCCGCGTTTCGTGTGGCAGCTACGCGGCTTCGCCGCCGGCATCGGAGCGCTGTTCCTGCGCGCCTTCGAACGTGGCGAACGGGTCTACCTGGCGATGCTGTCGCGCGGCTACACCGGTCGGATGCCGACGGTGTGGCAGGGCACCGCGGTGGCGACGACCGGGCAGTGGCTGATCGCGGCCACCGTACCGGTCCTGGCCGGCACCGTCGCCGCCACCGCCGCCGTCCTGACATGATCGAAGCGTGCAGTCCACCCCACCCAGTCTGGACGTCCGTGGCGTCCGGTACGCCTATCCCGACGGCCATGTCGCGCTGGACGGCGTCGACCTGACGGTGGGGCGCGGCGAGCGGGTCGCGCTGCTCGGCCCCAACGGTGCCGGCAAGACCACACTTGTGCTGCACCTCAACGGCATCCTGACGGCCACCGAGGGGCAGATCTCGGTCGGTGGCCTGAGCGTCGACCGGGACCGGGCGACGCTTGCGGAGATCCGCCGCCGGGTGGGCATCGTCTTCCAGGATCCGGACGACCAGCTCTTCCTGCCCACCGTCGCCGAGGATGTCGCCTTCGGGCCGGCCAACCTCGGGCTGCGCGGGCCGGAACTGGCCGCCCGGGTGGACGAGGCGCTGGCCGCGGTGGGCATGTCCGAGCACCGTGACCGGACCCCGCACCATCTCTCCTTCGGCCAGCGTCGCCGGGTGGCGGTGGCCACAGTGCTCGCGATGCGTCCGGAGATCCTGGTGCTCGACGAGCCGTCGTCGAACCTCGACCCGGCGGCCCGGCGGGAACTGGCCGGCATCCTGCGTGCCCTGCCGGTGACCCTGCTGATGGTCACCCACGACCTGCCGTACGCGTTCGAACTCTGCGACCGCTCGGTCATCCTCGACGGCGGACGGATCGTGGCCGACGGGCCGACCCCCGAGTTGCTCGACGATGCGGAACTGCTCGCGCGGCACCGCCTCGAACTGCCCTACCCGTTCCGTCCCACCCCGGGCCGCGCGAGGATCAGGGAGTAGCGGCGGCCGGTGCGCGGCGGGCGGCGGCGTGCAGGCGCAGCAACGCGGCGGCCAACCCACCGGCACCGGCCACCAGCACCAGGACCACCAGGACCCGGGCGACAGTCGGCGGCCACGGCACCGGCAGCACGGCCCGGGCGAACCCGGCGGCGTTCGTCAGCCCGGCGAACAGGGCCAGGCAGACGCCGGCCAGCGCCACCACGAAGTCGACGTCGGAGCGGAAGGCCGACGCCTGCCGGCCGGTCCCGGTCGACGCCTGCCGCCCGGCGGACGTCCGTGCACCGATCCCGGCGGGTCCACCTCCGGCACGCACCGTGCGCGCTCCGGCGGCGATCGCACCCAGGCCGGTCAGCAGCGCCCAGACCGGACCGGTCAGCAGGCCCGTCAGCACGCCGCCGAGACCCTGTGACCCGGCGTCCAGGGTCCGCCCGAGGGCGAGCG
Organism: Verrucosispora sp. CNZ293; assembly: GCF_002754655.1. Lineage (NCBI taxonomy): Bacteria > Bacillati > Actinomycetota > Actinomycetes > Micromonosporales > Micromonosporaceae > Micromonospora > Verrucosispora sp. CNZ293. Next base: position 3,601,346 of record NZ_PEFR01000001.1, on the reverse strand, counting down.
CGACAGCCGCGACCCCGCCGACGATCAGCAGCCCGCCGAGGGCGACAAGCGCCCGCCGGCCGGGGCCGGAGGCCGCCGGCAGCACCCCGAGGGCACCGACCGCCAGCGCGCCGACGGTGGCCACCACCCACCAGGTGTACGCGTCCGGCGGCGGTACCCAGTCCAGGGTGCCGCGGATCTCCGACGGCCCGTTCGCGTCGCGCAGTGGGACCACCCAGTCGCGTACCCGGTGCTCACGGTCGGGCGCGGCGCGGACCTGGGCGGGCGGTTGCGCCTCGCGCCACAGGGCCCGCTGGTCGTGCCACCGGGCCGTCGTCCCGCCGTCGAGGCGACGCCAGCGCGGCTCGGCGGCCGGGTCGGCCTCGACCGGCAGGGCGGTGTCCCCGACGATCGTGCGGTTGAGGTACGTCGCGGGCGAGCGGGAGTTCTCGTACACGCCGTCCGGTCCGACCCGCAGGTACGGCTCACCCGAGTAGCCGATCACCTCGACCGGAGTGTCGCCGGTGTTCGTCAGCTCCAGCCGGGCACCCGCCTCGATCACCCGTACCCGCAGCTCCGCCCGGCCGGCGGTGACCTCGGTGACGGACACCCGGTAGTCGGTGCCGTTCGGCGCGTCCGCGCCGTGGGCGAGCGCGGGGGCGGCGGTCGCGAGGATCGCGGTGACCGTGGCGGCGAGCAGCAGCCCGGCCCGGGCGAGCACTGTCACCGGCCGGCCGCCTCCACCGCTGCGGTGATGTTCTCCGGCGTCCACTCCCGCACCGGCTCCCCGTCGACCAGGATGCTCGGCGTGCCGGTGATGCCGGCGCGGTTCGCCTCGTCGGTGACGTGTTCCGTCCACGGCTCGTACTTCCCGTCGCGGACACAGCTGCCGAACGCGTCGCGATCCAGCCCGACCTCGGCCCCGATGTCGATCAGCTCGTCGTCGCTCAGTCCGGCACCGCCCTCCGGCGGCTGCCGCTCGAACAGCGCCTTGCTGAACTCGGTGAACCTGCCGCCCTCGGCGGCACAGCCGGACGCGGCCGAGGACCGGGTCGAGTACTCGGTGCTGGAGTAGCGGTTGAGGTAGGCCACCGGGTGGTACACCACCCGCACCTTGCCGTCGGCGGTCAGCTGCTCGATGGTGGCGCCGCTGGTCTGCTCGAACTGCTTGCAGGCCGGGCAGAGGTAGTCCTCGTAGATGTCGATGGTCACCGGCCCGGATCCGACAACGATGCCGGTGCCCGTGTCGTTGGCGCCCGGGGGCGCGGTGAACTCGTCGGACTGCTGGCTCGACCAGACGCTCCAGCCGATCAGGCCGGCGACGGCCAGCACCAGCACCGCGCCCAGCGAGATCCACAGGGATCGCTTGCGGCGCCGCTCCTGGGCCAGTTGTTCCCGGACCACTCGGGCCGCGTCCTTGCGCCCCTTGCGACTACTCATCGTCGTCCTCCACCGGTTCGCCCGTCAGCGCGCCGTCAGCGGAGACGGCGGTGCGGGGCCAGATCAGCAGGAACCCGGCCAGCGCCAGGAAGCCGATGTCCCGGAGGATCTCCGGGAGATAGCTGGGGCTCTCCCCGGCCGGCAGCTCGCCGCCCACCCCGAAACAGCCGCAGTCGATGGCCAACCCACGCGACCAGGCCGAGACGATGCCGGCGATGAAGACCAGCAGCAGCGCCGCGGAGACTCCGGCGGCCAGCCTGGTGGCCAGCCCGAGCAGCAGTAGCAGGCCCAACGCCAGCTCGACGAAGGGCAGTGCCGCGCCTACCACGGTCGCCACGTCGTACGGCAGCACCTGGTAGGCGTTCACCGCGCGACCGGAGGCGGCCAGGTCGCCGACCTTCGACCAACCGGCCCACAGCCAGACGGCGGCCAGGCCGAGCCGGACGGCCAGCCCGAGCCAGGGACGCCAGGTGCGCATCGTGCTGCTCATCCGGCCAACGCCTCGCCGACCGCGTCGACAAGTTCGGCCCGCGCCCGCGCCACCCGGGAGCGGATGGTGCCCACCGGCACCCCCTCCACCGTGGCGGCCTCGGCGTAGGAGAGGCCGAGCAACTGGGTCAGCACGAATGCCCCGCGCCGCTCGGCGGTCAACCGGCGGACCAGGTCGGTCGCGCCGAGCTGGCCGGCCGGGTCGGGGTGCGGCACGTCGGTGTGCGCGTGCGCGCTGAGCCGTTGATCGAGTCGCCGCCGCCGGACCACGGTGCGCAGGTGGTCGGCGCAGGCCCGCCGGGCGATGCCGAGCAGCCAGGTGCGGGCACTGGACCGGCCGGCGAAGGCGGGCAGCGCACGGAACGCCCGCAGGTAGGTCTCCTGGGTGAGATCGTCGGCGCTGTCCGGATCGACGAGCGCCGCGGCGAACCGCCACACCTCGGCCTGGGTGGCGCGCACGAAAGCGGCCTGGGCGACCGGGTCGCCGCCCCGGGCGGCCAGCGCCCACTCGGTGGTCGGGTCGACGGCCGGCTCAGACTCCCCGTCCTGCGGCATCCGGGCAGGTCGCCGAGGTTCGTCGGCGGCGCGGTCGGCGCCGACGATGCCGGTGTCGGCGGTGGCGGAGGCGTCGCGCGGGGCGGGGATCACGACAATTTAGGTTACGCGGCCCGACGGTGGGCAGCAGAGTCCTTCGGCCCTTCCATGGGGTGCGCCACTCCGGGAACTTTTCCGGCCCGGTGACCGACTATCCGCCTATGACGTCCGGTCCGGTTCCCGCGCGCCCGCGCCCGATCATGGGAAATCGGGATCAATCGATGGGTGTGGCTCGCCGGGAACGGGTGTCGTCGGCGACGATGGGCGTCATGACTGCCGCCCATCGTCGCCGGTTCGCCCGGCTGGCCGCGACCGCCGGCCTGTTGGTCACCGTCGTGGCTCTGCTGCTCGTCCCGGCCAGCCCGGCCAGTGCCCACGCCGTGCTGTCCAGCAGCAGCCCGGCCGCCTCGGCCGTGGTGCCCGCCCCGCCGGCCGAGGTGGTGCTCACCTTCAGCGAGACGGTACGCAAGGTGCCGGACCGGATCCGGGTGATCGCGCCGGACGGGTCCCGCGCGGATCAGGGCGAGCCCACCTTCGCCGGCAGCGTGGTCAACATCCCGGTCGACACCGGTCGCGGCAACGGCACCTACCTGGTCACCTACCGGGTCATCTCGGCGGACAGCCACCCGGTCTCCGGCGCGTTCACCTACTCGGTCGGGGCGCCCTCCGAGCCGCCGGTGGACAGCGGCGACGACGGCCGGGCCAACCCGGTGGTCGGCAACGCGGTGAAGGTCGCCAAGTTCGTCGGCTACGCCGGGCTGCTGCTGGTCATCGGGTCGTCGTTGGTGCTCGCCCTGCTCTGGCCGCGCCGGCTGTCCCGACGCGGCCCGGCCCGGCTCGCCTGGACCGGCCTCGGCCTGGTGGCGTTGGCCACGGTGGCGACGGTGCTGCTCCAGGTGCCCTACACGAACGGCGGCGGACTGTTCGACATCACCGGCGAAGGGCTGAGCCTGGTCCTCGGCAGCGCCTTCGGCGCCGCTCACCTGGTTCGTCTCGGGCTGCTGGCCGCCGCGGCGTTGCTGCTCCGTCCGCTGCTGGCCGGGTCGGTCGGCCGGGCCGACCTGGTGATCCTGGGTGTCCTCGCCGTCGGAGCCCTTGTCACCTGGCCGCTGTCCGGGCATCCGGCCGCCTCGCCCGCCCCGGCGGTGTCGGTGCTCGTCGACACGGTGCACCTGGGCGGCATGGCCGTCTGGCTGGGCGGGCTGGTGATGCTCGCCGTGTTCCTGCTGCCCCGGGCCGACGAGCGCGAACTGGGGGCGATCCTGCCGATCTGGTCACGGTGGGCCGCCCTGGCGGTCTCCGCGCTGCTGCTCGCCGGCACTGTCCAGGCCCTGATCGAGGTGGCCACCCCGGCGGCGTTGGTGAACACCACGTACGGGCGGCTGGTGTTGGCCAAGATCGGGCTCTTCGTCCTGGTGATCGCGGTGGCCGCCTACTCCCGTCACCTGGTACGCACCCGGGTCGCGGCCAGCCGGCCGGCCCCGGTACGCCGGGCGATCTGGGCGGAGCTGGCCATCACCGCGATCGTGCTGGGGGTGTCGGCCACCCTGGTCCAGACGACACCCGCCAGGAGCGTGGCCACCGACGTGGCCGCCTCCGACAGCGGATACTTCAGCACCACGGCGACCAGCTCGCTCTACTCGATGCAGATCGAGGTGTCGCCGGCCCGACGCGGCAACAACTCGGTGCACCTGTACGCGTACACGCCCGACAACCAGCCGCAGCCGGTCGCCGAGTGGCAGGTGACAGTCGCCCTGCCCGCAGCCGGGATCGAGCCGATCCAGGTGCCGCTGCTGCCGCTCACCGACAACCACGCCACAGGTGAGATCAGCCTGCCGGCCGCAGGCGAGTGGGAACTGCGGGTCACCGCCCGTACCACCGAGATCGACCAGGCCACGGTGACCGCCACCGTGCCCATCCGATAGAGAGGTTCCATCGATGCTCCGTCACCGGCGTTTCGCCGCCACAGCCGCCGCCCTGACGCTCGGCGCCGTCGCCACGGCCGTGTTCGGCTTCGTGGCCCCGGCGTCGGCGCACGTCACGGTCAATCCGAGCGAGGCAACCCAGGGTGGCTACGGCCGGCTCGCGTTCCGGGTACCGAACGAGAGCGACACCGCGTCGACGACCAAGCTGGAGATCTTCCTGCCGGAGAACGCGCCGGTCGGCTCGGTGTCCACGATGCCGGTGCCCGGCTGGACGGTGGCGGTGGAGAAGCGGAGGGTCGACCCACCGGTGCTGGTGCACGGCAGCGAGGTCACCGAGGTGGTGTCCAAGGTGACCTGGACGGCCGAGGAGGGAGCCGCCATCACCCCCGGCACCTTCCAGGAGTTCCCGGTGTCCATGGGCCCGCTGCCGGAGGCGGACCAGATGGTCTTCAAGGCGTTGCAGACCTACTCCGACGGCGCCGTGGTGCGCTGGATCGACGAGCCGCAGCCCGGTGGTGAGGAGCCGGCCGCCCCGGCGCCGGTGCTCACCCTCGCCGCCGCGACCGCCGACGCGCCGACGGCGGCACCGGCCGACTCACCCGCCGCCGCGCCGTCCGTCGACGACGACGAGGAGGGCGGCGACGGGCTGGCGGTCGGCCTCGGCGTCGCCGGGCTGATCGCCGGACTCGGCGGGCTGGTGCTCGGCGGGCTGGCCTTCGCCCGCACCCGGCGCTCCAGCGCTGCGGCCCCGGGCGACGAGGCGGCGACTCCTACCTCCTGAGCGTCACCGCTGGGCAGGCCCGTCGGGTGATCCCCGGCGGGCCTGCCCGCTTTCTGTGGCCGTGCCGTGGATATCCGCTGATCGGCGGGTCGGCGTAGGTAAGGTCGGCCGGGTATCTGGCTACAGAGGGGAACAGGGCGCATGCGTTTCGTGTGGACGCTGACCGGAATGCTGCTGCTGACCGTCGGCATCGCCGCGCTGATCGGTGCGGCCGCGCTCGGCCTGCTGACCGGTCACGCCGGCCCGGACGGGGCGTTCACCGCCCGGTTCGAGACCGTGCAGACCCCGGGACACGCCGTGGTGGTGACCGACCTCGACGCGCTGGTGCGACAGGAGGTCCCGTTCGCCCGGGGCGGGCAGGCCAGACTGCGGCTCGACGTGCGTACTCCCGACGGGCCGGCCTTCGTCGGGCTGGCCCCGACCGACGAGGCGCAGCGGTGGCTGGCCGGTGCGCCGCACGCCGTGGTCCTGCGGATGTCGCTGGCCCGGGGTCCGCTGCCGGTCCGGCTGGAGCAGGCCACCCCGGCGGCCGGGACCTCGCTCACCGTCCCGGCCGCGCCCGCCGCGCAGACCTTCTGGGTGCGGGCCGGGTACGGCGTGCTCGAATGGCGCCCCGGCGACCTGGCCGGGCAGCGGCTGAGTCTGGTACTGATGCGCCCCGACGGTGCCGCCGGGGTGACCCTCGACCTGCGGGCGGAACTCCGGGCCGGCTGGATCGCCCCGGCCACCTGGGGTTCCCTCACCGGTGGGACGCTCCTGGTGATTCTCGCCGCGCTTGTGCTGCTGCGGCCGGTCCGCCCCCGCGAGGTGGTGTTCGTGGTCGAGCCGGACCAGGTGCCGGTGCTCGCCGGGCGACTCGGGGTCAGCTCACTCACCGGCCTGGGCGCTCCGGCGCCGCCCGGCCCCCGCCGGCTGCCCGAGCGTCAACTCGTCTCGGTCACCGCCACGGTGCCCGCCACCACGAGTCGACAGGCGATCGGCCCCGTCCCGCGCCCAGCCACCCTCGCCGAACTCCCCGACCCCGCCACCCCAAACCGCCCCCTCCGCCCCCCAGCCCCCCCGCCCTAACCCACCCCACCCCACCCCACCCGCCCCGCGCCCCCGCCCTGTTCGGCGATCTTGCACTTATGGTCGCGACAAAAGGCACAAAAGTGTTGTATCGGCGACCACAATTGCAAGATCGTCGAGGGTGGGTGGGTCGAGGGTGGGGAGGGAGCGGGTGGGATGTGCGGGAAGGGGTGGGCGGCCCTCCGTGCTGCCGACGCGGAGGGCCGCCCTTCACCGGGGGATATCGGTGGCCGTGGGGGGTTTGGTAACCCGAGGTGTAGATTACCGATGAATGGGGGTCTCGGGAAGAGTGTCCGACTTTGCGGGCTGCCGCTTCGGCACCTGAGCCTCGCCACGGATCGGTAGGACGACGAGCAGCACCAGGCAGAGCCACACGTACCCGTTGCGGAGTACGAACTCCCACGGGCTGCCGGTGGGCGACGGGGTGATGCCCCAGTCGTAGAACGACACCACCCCGTACACGATGATCGCGGTGACCGCGACGGCGAGGATCACCAGCCGGCGGCGTCGGCGGGCCCCCGCCACGGTGCGCGGATCGGTGCCGAGCGCCGCATCGGCGAGGATCACCACCGCCGGGATGAACCAGTAGATGTGGTGCGTCCAGGTGATCGGGCTGATCAACGCCGCCACCAGGCCGGTGAGCGTCAGGCCGGTGAGCGCGTCCCCGGCCTGCGACGCCCGCACCGCCCGCCACAGCCCGTAACCGATGACCACCGCGACAAGCGCCAGCCAGACCAGCCGGCTCGGCTCCTCCGGGGCGGTGAGCCGGCTCAGCAACCCGAACAGCGACTGGTTGCCTGTGTAGTCGGTCCGGCCGACCCGGTCGGTGGCCCACAACTCGTGCGTCCAGAACCGCCACGAGTCGCCGGGCGCGACCGCCGCGGCGAGCAGGGTCGCCCCGGCCGCCGTCGCTCCGGCCACCACCGCCGCCCGCCACCGCCGGGTGGCCAGCAGGTAGATCACAAAGATGGCCGGGAACAGCTTGAGCGCCGCCGCCACGCCGATGCCCACACCGGCCCAGCGGCTGTCGCGGGGTACGGCGAACAGCAGGTCGGCCAGGATCAGTACCACCAGCAGCATGTTGATCTGCCCGAAGGTGATCGTCTCCCGGGTGCTCTCCACCGCGAGCACGAGCAGCACGCCCACCACGAGGGTGAACAGGTGGGGCAGGCGGTGTCGACGGATCACCGGGTCCAGCAGCCACTTCGTGGTGACCACCACGCCGAACAGGGTCAGCCCGGTGAAGATCGCCACGGTGGCGCCCAGCTTCAACCAGGAGAACGGCAGCAGCAGCAGCGCGGCGAACGGGGGATAGGTGAAGTACAGCTCGCCCTGCACCCGGTCCGGTTGCACGTAGTCGTACAGCGGGTTGCCGGCTGCCCACCAGTCCATGGCCGCCATGTAGATCTTCAGGTCGAAGAAGTTGTGAATGGTCCCGGGCAGGTAGAGGGCCGGAAGCACCGCCGCCAACGCCAACGCTCCCACGACCCGGCGAGCCGTACGGCTACCCGGGTCGTCCAGGTCGACGCTGGGTGGTGTGGCGGGTTCGGCGGGCACGGGGAAGACCCTAGCGGTCGGTGACGGTGACGGCGCGCAGCCACGAGAGTTGCGCTGCGCGTAGGCTGTCCCGGTGGCTGATCTTCTCGTCTGGATCGACTGTGAGATGACCGGGCTGGACCTCGGTGGCGACAAGCTGATCGAAGTCGCCGCACTGGTCACCGATCCCGACCTCAACGTGCTCGGTGACGGTGTCGACGTGGTGATCCACGCCGACGACGCGGCACTCGACGCGATGCCCGAGATCGTCCGGACGATGCACGGCAAGTCTGGGCTGACCGACGAGGTACGCCGCTCCACAGTCACCCTGGCCGAGGCGGAGGAGCGGGTGCTCGACTACGTCACCCGTCACGTCAAGGACCCGCGTACCGCCCCGCTCTGCGGCAACTCGATCGCCACCGACCGTGGCTTCATCGCCCGGGACATGCCCCGCCTCGACGCCCACCTGCACTACCGCATGATCGACGTGTCCTCGATCAAGGAACTGTGCCGGCGCTGGTACCCCCGCGTGTACTTCGGCCAGCCGCAGAAGGGCCTGGCCCACCGGGCCCTGGCGGACATCCGGGAAAGCATCCGGGAGCTGGAGTACTACCGGCGCACCATCTTCGTGCCCCTGCCCGGCCCGGACGTGGAGAGCGCCAAGGCGATAGCCGCCGAGCTCTGACCGCCGCGGTGCCTGCCCGTCCCGGCCCGGCGGCAACCCGCTGGACGTGGTCGGTCGTGGTGGGGGTATGATTTCACCGCACCCGCCCCGGGCGTTCGACCGGGCGCGGCGGCATGGTGGCTGTAGCTCAGTTGGCAGAGCACCGGGTTGTGGTCCCGGTTGTCGTGGGTTCAATTCCCATCAGTCACCCCAAAGGTCAGGCCCCCTCCGCGGAGGGGGCCTGACGCGTTCCTCTGGGTGTTCAGGCGATCGGGGTTTCGCTCGGCGCGACGTCCGGGTCGGTCACCTCGGGCTCCGCCGGCTCGTACGGCACGGCGCTGCCCTTGACGTACTCCTCCCAGCTCATGTTCCAGTCGGTCCAGCCGTTGCCGAGCTGGAGCTTGCGCTCGGTGCCCTTGACGACGATCGGGTCACCGACCTTCGTGTTGTTGAACAGCCAGGCACCGTTGGCCATCGAGACGTTCACGCAGCCGTGTGAGACGTTCGTCGTGCCCTGCTGCCCCTCCGACCAGGGTGCCGCGTGGATGAACTCGCCACCCCAGGTGAGCCGCTGCGCGTAGTCGATCTTCGTGCGGTATCCGTCGTCGGGGCCCAGCTCGTCAAACGTGTCGAAGACCGTCTTGCGCAGCTTCTCCATCACCACCATGGTGCCGCTGGAGGACGGGGTGCTCTTCTTGCCCAGGCTCACCGGGATCGTCTTGATCGTCTCGCCGTCCCGGGTGACCGTCATCCGCTTGGTCCGGTTGTCCACGGTCATGACCAGCTTCGGGCCGACCTTGATGTCCACGGTCAGGTCGGCGCGGCCGTACCAGCCGTCGCCCAGCGGCAGCCCGCCGGCCTGGACCCGGTACGACACCTTGCTGCCGGCCTGCCAGAACTCCTTCGGCCGGTACCGGACCTCGGTCGGGCTGACCCAGTGCCAGATGCCCTCCTGGGCCGGCTCCGAGGTCACAGTCATCCGGCGTTGCAGGTCAGCGCGGTACTTCTCCGGAATGTCCCGGCCGAACTTCACGATCAGCGGCATGGCCACCCCGACCGTCTGGTCGTCACCGAGAAAACTGCTGATCCGTACCTGCTTCTCCGGCTTCTCCATCACGGTGAAGGCGCTTGTCGCGGTCGCCGGCAGGCCGTCGTCCCCGGTCGCGGTGACGGTGGCGGTGTACGAGGCACCGTAGGTCAACGCCTTCGACGGCAGCCAACTGCGGCCGTCGGCGGTGAGGTCGCCCTCGACCGCCTCACCGTCGGCGTCCGTCAGCTTGACCGTGACGTCCTCGGCCTGCTCGGCGGCGAAGGCGATCGCCGCCGACGCCGGCACGTCCTTGGCGTCCGCCGCCGGCTCGCTGATGCTCACCGACGCCTTCGCGGCCGGCTGATCGGCGCCGTCCTGCCAGCCCGGCCCCTTGTCGCCGCCCTTCCCGCCGGTGCAGGCGGAGGTCAGTGCCAACGTCACGGCGAGCAAGCCCGCGGCGAGCACCCCCCGCCGCCGGTTGCGCTGGTCCCGAACTCGCATGGTGTCCTCACAGTCGTGGTCCGCTGCCCGTCCACATCACTGACGCACCAGTTCACCTACCCGTTGCGACAAGTGAACCGAAACACGTGGAAGCGGGATGTCCGGATAGTGACATATTTCGTCCGGTCACACGGCCGGACCGGCGCCACCATCCGGAACTGGCAGCGCACTGCCCTTGACGAACTCCGACCAGCTCAGGTTCCACGCGGTCCAACCATTACCCGACGCCAGCTTCCGTTCGGTGCCGGTGATGGTGATCGGATCGCCGATCTTCGTACGCTTGAAGAGCCAGCGGGCGTTCGCCATCGAGACGTTCACGCAGCCGTGAGAGACATTCTGCCGCCCCTGAACGTGCTCCGACCAGGGGGCCGCGTGGATGTACTCGCCACCCCAGGTGAGGCGCTGGGCGAACTGGATGTCGGTGACGTACCGGTTCTCCGGATCCGGGTCGTCCATCGTGTCGAAGACAGTGGCTTCCTTCTTCTCCATCACCACGAGGGTGCCGCTGGACGAGGGGGTCTTCTTCTTGCCCAGGCTGACCGGCAACGTCTTGATCAGCTGACCGTCCTCGTACACCCGCATCTGCTTGTCCGAGTTGGTCACCTTCATCTCGAAGGCCGAGCCGATCTTCGCGGTGGCGTTACGGTCGACGTTGCCGAACCGGCCGTTGCTCAGCGGAATGCCGGCCAGGGCGATGCGTACGGTCAGCTTGGTGCCGGCCTTCCAGTACTCCGGCGCGCGGTAGTACGCCTGCGTGCCGTTGCTCACCCAGTGCCAGGCACCCGGCTGCGGCGGGTCGGTCTGCACGAACATCCGCTTCTGCACCTTGGCCCGGTCCTTCTTCGGGATGCCCGGGTGGAACTCCGCCACCACCGGCATCGCCACCCCGTACGTCCGGTCGTCGAACAGGTACAACCCGGAGGTGATCATCGAGCCCGGCTTGGCCATCGTGGTGAACGTGCTGGTGCCCTCGCTGACCGCGCCGTCCGGCCCCTTCGCGGAGACCGTTGCGGTGTAGCGGGTGGACCACTTCAGCGGGGCCGACGGAACCCACGAGGACCCGTCCGTACGCAGCTTGCCCTTGACTGTCTTGCCGTCCTCGGTCTTGAGCGTGACCTGCGACACCTCGCCGCCGTCCGGCAGCTTCGCGCCGATCTCCACGCTCACCGGCCGGTCCTTCGCCCCGTCGGCCGGGCTCACCGCCAGCGGCGGGCCACTCGGCACCTCCGGTGCCCCCGGCGTCCCCGGCGTCTCCGTGCCGGTCGCCCCGGGTGTCTGACCAGGTACGAACTCAGCAGCCGCGCGTTCCTCGCCGCAGCCCGACAATGCCAGCGACGCCACCAGCCCCAAGGCGCTCAACAACGCCCCGGCCCGCGCGAACCTGCCCATCCCCACCCCTGTCCTAGCGCACCCTGGCGGACATCGTGCCGTATCGCTGCCGCCCGGCATCACCCCGGTCCCACACTTTGCGAGTGGTTTTTGTCAAATGTCCGGAAAGCTCGACCGAAGGGGGGACCCGGGGATCGGATTGGAACCCGGTTCAGGGTGCGTGCTAGTGTTTCCCCCGTTGTCAGCGAGCGCCGCTAGCTCAACTGGCAGAGCAGCGGACTCTTAATCCGCGGGTTCGGGGTTCGAGTCCCTGGCGGCGCACCAACGAGCAAGGCCCTGACCTGGTAGAACTCTGCCAGTCGGGGCCTTTTTCGCGTACGCGGGTACGGCAGCCCATCCGTCGGAGCTTGATCAACGCAGGGCTGGGATGTTGTCGAGCTGATCGGGGCGAAGGTTCTCCCTGATGATGCCGGGCGGTCGGGCCCGGTCAGGCGCGCACACGACGACCTCCTCAGGAGTGATCGCGTAGTCGACGCTGAAGTCGTGATCGGCGTGGGGAAGTTCCTCGTCAAGGAGTTGGCTCTGGTGAACGGTGGTGGCTATGGCGGTGTGCCTGGTGACCAACCCGGCCTCGGTCAGGAGCGCGATCTCGAGGTCGGAGTAGCCGGCGCCCTTGCCGACCCGTACGCCGTTGCGTCGGCTGATCGCGACGCTGCCGCACACGATCATGTCCACCGGCCGCATGTCGTCGGTGCCGACTGTGGGGGCGATCTCCGGTGCGCCTGTGCTCGTGGCGGCAGTCTCGAACGGGACTGTCAGCACCGCCGGGTCGAGCAGATAGAAGGGCTTCGGTGTGGCGAGTCGCGGGACCGCCATGTAGAGCAGCTTGCCCTCTTGGAGAGCGCGCACCCGGACAGGCAACTGGGCTCGGTCGGGGTTGCACTTGATGACCCGTGCCTGCTTCCAGATTTCCAGGTCCGTGAGCCGGGCTGCGGCGTCGTCCTTGCCGACGAAGTCTGGAATGTGGCCTCGAACCCCTGGCGGTGCCGCGCCTTCGCGTTCGAGGAAATCCCAGACGCGTCGGCGAACGGCCTGCTTGGCCTGGTCGGTGCTTGTCACGCTGTTGCTCCTATGGAGTCATGAGAGTGAGGAGTCGGTCGTTGACCTCCTGGACCGCGGGTCGATCGCTCCAGGGACGCAGTTCGCGGGCTGCAGCGAAGGCGAGGTTCAGTCCACCTCCCGCGCGGGTCCGCTCAATGACGTTTATGGCTTGATGTAGGTAGGAGATGGCGGTATCGAGGTCGCGATGACGGATGTTGGCGAGGGTGAGGTTGCCGAGGACGACGGCCGTCGACTTGCGGCGTGCGGCGACAAGTTGGTGCGCCTTCTCCAACGCCGTGATCGCGTCCGCCGACCTGTTCAACGACAACCAGCACGAGCCTGCGAGTCGGGCGTGGTGGCTGGGACAGTAGAGGACGGAGGCAGGGTCCTGCGGGCCCACCGAGGCGAAGGAGTCTTCAGCCGCTCCGAGCGCCTCAGCGCAGTCCCGAACCTCGCCGAGCATCGCGTGTGCCTCGGCGCGGTGTAGTTGGGCGAGGCCCGCAAGCACAGGGCTGATGCGAAGGCTCACCTCAGTGGCATGCGCGGTCAACGCGATGGCAGCGGTTGGCCGCCTGACGCCATAGAGCGCCAGGTAGCTCTTGCGGAGTAGCGCGTTGGCTTCGGCGACAGGATCGCGGGCTTCCTTCGCGGCGTTCATCGCCTGGTCGAAGTATGCGGCGCTGGCGGCGTGATCGTGTCGCTGCGTGGCGTCCCATACCAGTTGGCCCATCAGCGTGGCCGATTCGGCGATCGCGGCAGCCAGCTCGCGCTGAACTGAGCCGGCGTCGGCGTACTGACGGAGGAAGACCACTTGGCCATGCAACTGTGCCGCTTCAGCGAGCAGAAGGGTCGAGGGTGTCTGGTCGTAGCGTTCGTCAAGAAGCCGCACGCGCTCCCGTAGGTACGCCACCGCGATCAGGTCGACGCGACCGGGCTGTCGCAGCGCATGGTCGAGACGTTTGTCGGGCGTGGCGGGCGGCTGACGGGTGTCGGCCAACAAATCGGCCAGCTCCTCCATGGACACTTTGAGAGCCGTGGCCAGGTGCGGGCGGTGCCAGGGTTGAGGATCCGTCTCTGCCCGTTCCCACCGAACGACTGTGGAACGGTCCACGGCGACGATCTCGGCGAGGCGCTCCTGGCTGAGACCGATGGTCTTACGTCGCTGCGCCAGTCGATACCGGCGTGAGCCCGACGTGCGCCGCTCATTTCCGCCACCGTGCATCACAGAGCCATTCATTCAGCTCACGGCATACACCGCAATAGGGATGCATCGGTTTTGCGTCATTGCCGCACTGGGATCGGCCAGCGAACAGCGGTTGGGTGGAAGGCAGGTAACCAAAGTCTGACCTGCTGAGCCGGGGGTGCGAGGTGAGTTGTCCGAAGCGGAGTGATTCTCAGGGCTCGGCCAAATGGGCCGACCACGAGTATCAGCTGCGGCCACCGCATCCTTGCGCTCGCAGACGTAGGACTCCTCGCCTGCGTACCGCCATCGGGGCTGCGTGGGTGGGTGATCGGCGGCTTACCCCAAGCCGCCGTGCGGCGGCGGTGGGCTCGCCATTCCCCCGGCGAGCCCACCGTCGGCCTTTTCGAAAGGGTGCGCCGGCATGACCTTGTACCTCTCGCATAACACGATTGTCGGCCAGTCTCGGCAGCCCGGGCTCCAGCGAACGTCTTCGCAGTGGCTGACGCGGCCGACGGATTCGCCGTTGCTGACCTGCGTGTGGCGTCGGCTGTTCGGGCAGCAGGCGAGAGAGAACGATCGGTGGTGACCAGGCAGCCGCGCCGCTTGTCGGTGCGCCGGACCGTTGCCGTTGAGGGCGAGCATCTGCCGAAGCGTCCGCTGTGGCTGTGCCGCCGGTGTGGGCATCCGTGGCCGTGCGGGTCGGCAAAGCTGGCTCTGGTGGCCGAGTACCGGGACATGCCGGTCAGCCTGTTCCTCTACCTGGCCAGTTGCCTGCACGATGCCATCGATGACCTGCACCGGCTCAACCCCAGCGTGACCGGCAACCCGGCTGATATGTTCGATCGGTTTCTCGGCTGGCCCGGCCGTCGCGCCCGAGGCTATCAAGCCTCTATTGCGCCGCCGAGCATCGAATAAGCCTCGCTGTGAACGGCATCAGCCTGGTCAATCCCACCCTTCGAGCCGGCGATCGCGGGATGGTCACGTCGGTGGCGGGGCCGGCGGCGCAGACGAGCCGCCGGCCCTTGCCTCGGGTATCAGCGGTTCGTCGGCGCGCTGCTCGGGGCTGGCGGGACGTGCTCGAACCGTACCCGGCTCAGCCAGCCGGGCAGGTCGCTGAGCACGTACAGCTCGCCGTGCACGTCGGCGTCGATGGCTGTCGGCTGGATGGGGAAGTTGCCGATGATGGCGTTCTCGTAGCCACCCCTGGGGTTGGGGCGTACGGCGAAGGCGGTGGTCGAGCAGTAGTCGCTCGCGACGTAGGTGCCCCATGCCTCGGGGGTGGCGGAGCCTCGGTACACCACGCCGCCGGTCACCGAGCAGCTCTCGGTCATGTAGTGCTCGTACTCGAAGACCGGGTCGGTGTATTTCACGCCCGGCCGGCACTGCTCCGGGTCGAACACCGGGGTGCCTTCCCGGCAGGACCAGCCGAGGTTCGCCCCACCCTGCCAGGGGCGGATGTGGTTGATCTCCTCGACCAGGCCCTGGCCGACGTCACCGATCCAGAGTGAGTTGTCGACCTTGTCGACGGAGAACCGCCACGGGTTGCGCAGCCCGTAGAGCCAGATCTCCGGACGCGCGTCGCGCTTGCGGACGAAGGGGTTGTCGGCGGGTATGCAGTAGGGCTTGGCCCCGCAGCTGCGGTTGACGTCGATCCGCACGATCTTGCCGAGCAGGGTGCCGAGGTCCTGACCGGCCTTGTACGGGTCGTTGGCGTGGCCGCCGTCGCCGAGGGACCAGTAGAGGTAGCCGTCGCGGCCGAACGCCACCTGTCCGCCGTTGTGGTTGTTGTACTCGGCGTGCTCCTGGGTGAGCAGCACCTGTAGCCGATCGGGAGCGTTGATCGGCAGTCGCGCCAGGGTCAGTGCGCCGGCCGGGAGGCTCGTGTAGGCCACGTAGAGCATGCCGGTGCGCGCGAAGTTCGGCGCGGGGGTGATGCCGAGCAGGCCACGTTCGTTGCCCGAGGTGTCGACCCGGGCGGTCAGGTCGAGCACCGGGTCGGCCGCCAGGCCGGTGTCGGGGTGGTAGGAGCGGACGGTGCCGTTCTTCTCCGCGATGAGCATCCGGCCGTCCGGCAGCCCGGTGAGCGCGATCGGACGCTGTAGACCGAAGGCCACCTGTTCGTACGCCACGGTCAGCTCGGTGAGTGGCACTCTGCTGGGGCGGGGCGCGCCGGCCGTGGTGGTGCCGGCCGCCGACGACTGTGGCACCAGGAGTACGGACAGGACCAGAACGAGCAACCCGGCCAGGGTGGGGGCCGGGCGCCAACGCCGTCGCGACATGTTCTCAGCTCCTCGAGCAGGTAGGGTGGGGTACGCGGTCTGGGAGCGCTTCCACCTTACATCAACTCGCATCTATGTCTAATCTGGCGGCCCAGGGTCGGCGACAGAGGACCCTCGGCGGCGCGTGGTGTGGCGTTCGTACGATGACCGCCATGGACGTGGCGATCGTGACGAATGCGCTCGTGGCCGCGGTCTCGGTGATCACCGTCGGTGTCTCGGTGTTCTTCGCGCTGCGGCAACTGCGGCTGTCGCAGAGTGCGAACCACACTCTGGTCGCGATCGAGTTGCTCACCCGGGACCGGATGAGTGACGCCTTTCTGGACAGCCAGCAGTTCGTGCTCACCGAGCTGAGGGCGAGCTGTGCGCCGGAGCTGCGGGTGAGCGAGCTGCCGCCCGACGCCCGTAAGCACGTGAACCGGATCGCGTTGTACTACAACGGGCTGGGGCAGATGCTCGCCTTCAACGTGGTCGACCCGGCGTTGCTGCTCGGCACCGGTGGGTTCCGCGCCCGGGAGGCGTGGGCGGTGTTGGAGCCGTACATCCTCGCCGAGCGCGCGGCGCGCGGCGAGTCGTACCTGGCGAACTTCGAGCATCTCGTCGTGCTGGCCACCGAGACACCGTGGCCGGTCGCGGTACGCAAGCTGGGCCTGCGCCGGTTCGGCAGCTACCCGGCCGCCCTGGGCCTGGCGGGCGGGACAGGTGGGACCGACCCGGTGTCGTCGGTGCCGGCCGCTGATCGGGACGGCGAACGCGGCGGCGGCTCGGCGGGCACGGCGTCGCGGCCGAGTTGAGGTCGCGGGGTCGCAGCAGAGCCTGTTGCCGACACGGAGCCCGGGTCTGGCGGGACGGCGACCCACGGGTTCGGCCGGGCCGTCGGCGACAGCGTGGAGGCCGGCGGCCAGCGTCCGGGTGACGTCCCACGCGATGACTCTCCGAGGGGGCTGCGGGTGCCTCCGTGGCACCGTCCTGAGTGGTTGACGACCCCGTGATGTTCGCGTGCACATTGCGTGCGGAGGTCGGGGACGCCGTAGGTGGGTGAGCCGCCGCGGATCTCCCTGGCCGTGAGTCGTCCAGATCGACATCGCTCTGGGCGATCCGGGTAGGTGCGGCGTTGACCTTGGCAAACGTGGATTCTTTCAGGTCATCGGGCTGAACTTCTTGAGCGCTCCGTAACTTTGTGGCAATCTCACTTTCATCGATGCGTAGCGTTCTCTGGTGCCCTGTGGTCCGCCCGACGAGCGCCTGAACCGACCAGTGGTGTTAGCGCTAACTCGTCGACGTGACGCGACTCTGGAGGTGTTGGGACAGATGAAGAAGCTCGTACATCCGAGCGGTTCTCCGCGACGACGGTGGTCCACCGGAGCGTCGCTGCGTGGGCTGGCGGTCGGGTTGCTGGTGGCCAGCATGACGCTTGTGGTGCCCAGCGGCGCCGCCAACGCGGGCACCACGTTGGGCACCGCCGCGGCGGAGAAGGGCCGCTACTTCGGTGCCGCCGTCGGGACCTACAAGTTCAACGACAACACGTACATGACGGTGCTGAACCGCGAGTTCAACAGCCTCGTCGCCGAGAACGAGATGAAGTGGGACGCGACCGAGCCGCAGCGGGGCGTGTTCAACTACAGCGCCGGCGACCGCATCGTCAACCACGCCCGCTCGCGGGGGATGAAGGTGCGGGGGCACACCCTGCTGTGGCACGCCCAGCAGCCCGGCTGGGCACAGGGCCTCTCCGGCGGCGACCTGCGCAACGCCGCCATCAACCATGTCACCCAGGTGGCCAGCCACTTCCGGGGGCAGATCTACTCGTGGGACGTGGTGAACGAGGCGTTCGCCGACGGTGGCAGTGGCGCGCGGCGGGACTCGAACCTGCAGCGCACCGGCAACGACTGGATCGAGGCCGCGTTCCGGGCCGCCCGCGCGGCCGACCCCGGCGCCAAACTCTGCTACAACGACTACAACACCGACGGCATCAACGCGAAGTCGACAGGCATCTACAACATGGTGCGCGACTTCAAACAGCGCGGCGTACCCATCGACTGCGTCGGCTTCCAGTCCCACCTGGGCACCACGATCGCCGGTGACTACCAGGCCAACCTGCAACGCTTCGCCGACCTCGGCGTGGACGTGGAGATCACCGAGCTGGACGTCACCCAGGGTGGCAACCAGGCGAACATCTACGCCACCGTCACCCGGGCCTGCCTGGCGATCTCGCGCTGCACCGGCATCACGGTGTGGGGCGTACGGGACTGTGACTCCTGGCGCGGCGGCGACAACGCCCTGCTGTTCGACTGCGCGGGTAACAAGAAGCCCGCGTACACGGCGGTCCTCGACACCCTCAACGGCGGCAGCACCCCGACCCCGACCGGCAACAGGTTCCGTAACGAGGCATCCGGCCGGTGCCTGGACGTCAACGGGGCGAGTTCGGCAAACGGCGCACAGATGATCATCTGGGACTGCCACAGCAACGCCAACCAGCAGTTCACCCAGAACGGGCGAGCGTTGCAGGTGATGGGCAAGTGCCTGGACGTGCCGAACAACGCCGCCGCCGGAACCCGGGTGCAGATCTACGACTGCCACGGTGGGGCTAACCAGCAGTGGGTGATCAACAGCAACGCCACGATCAGCAACGCCCAGACCGGGTTGTGCCTGGACGTCAACGGCGCCGCCACCGCCAACGGCTCCGCGGTCATCGTGTGGGGCTGCCACGGCGGCGCCAACCAACGCTGGTCCCGAGCCTGAGCTGACGAACGCGACAGTCGGCACCGCACAGAAGGAGAACGAGAATGGCCCGTTCCCACTCACGTCGCCACCTGAGGCGGTTGCTCACAGGTGCCCTGGCCGTTTTCCTTGCGGTGCCGACCGTCGTGCTCGGTGGTGTCTCGCCCGCTGCTGCGGACACCACCCAGTTCCGGGGGGTCAACTGGGCCCGGCTGGGTGACAACTTCCACGGTGGGCCACTGGTGCTGCACGGCCTGAGCAGCTCCGACAGCTACGCCACAGTGGTGGCCAAGGCCAACGCGATCTACACCGGCTTCCAGAACAACCTGGGCGCCAACACGGTCCGGCTGCCGATCAACACCTACACCGTGGGTACGAGCTGGTGGAACGCGTACACCGGCACGATCGACGCGGCCACGGCGAAGGGCCTCAAGGTGGTCCTCTCCTACTGGGACGACGGCGTGGCCGCCAGCGGTGGCCGGATCGTCAACACCGCAGCCTTCAACACCATGTGGAACACGGTGGTCGCCAGGTACGGGGGCAACGACCTGGTGTACTTCGAGCCGATGAACGAGCCGGGCGGACACAGCGCCGCGGACTGGGCGAACGTGGTGAACAACTGGCTCACCGCCCGCCCGTCGATTCCCCGCCACCGGGTCTTCGTCAGCGGTGCCGGCCTGAACACCGACATCAAGTCGATGTGTGCCGACCGCCGGCTCGACGGGACGATCGTCTCGCTGCACCACTACACCTTCTTCAGCGGCGCGAAGACCTACGACCAGTGGGTGACGTTCCTGCGGGACGCGATCGGCTCCTGCGCCGCCCGTACCGTGATGGACGAGTTCGGCGCGCCGATGGACACCGGGCTCAACTACCTCGACGCCACGAGCACCGACAACTTCGTGCGCTACTTCCGCGCCACCGCCGACGTGCTGCGGGAACTGCGGATCGGCTCGGTCTACTGGCCGGGCCTGGGTGGCAAGGTCACCGCCGGTCAGGGCGACGACTGGTACGCCATGCAGAAACTGCACGGCACCGGCACCAACCTGACCCTCAGCACCCCGAACGCGAGCGGGCTCAACCGCCTCCGGTATGCCTGGGGACTGAACGACGGCGGCGTTCCGGACGAGGTCAGCCAGCTCCGCAACGTCGGCACCGGGCAGTGCCTGGACATCCCCGGCGCCACCACCGCCAACATCCAGGTCCAGGTGTACGCCTGCAACAACACCGCAGCCCAGCGGTGGACCGTGACGGCTGGTGGGCAGATCACCGCCCTCGCCGGACAGCGGTGCCTCGACGCGTACAACCGGGGGACCACGAACGGCACGGTCGTCGGCACGTACGCGTGCAACGGCGGCGACAACCAGCGCTGGACCGTTGGCGGCGACGGCACGATCCGCAGTGCGCAGTCCGGCCTCTGCCTGGACGTGAACACCAGCACGTCGAAGGTCCAACTCTGGGCCTGCTGGGGCGGCGACAACCAGAAGTGGCAGGTGCAGAAAGTCTGACTCGGCGCGTACGGCACCGCATTCATCAAGGCTGTTTCCGGTAGGCGAAAACCGTCCTGCCGATCAGCGTCTCCGGCCCGTTCTCCATACTGCGGCCGAAGTGTGTGTCACCGTGTCGTACTGCCGATTGAGCTGCGCATTCACCGCTGCGCGGAACCGTTTTCCCTGGTTGCATCGGGCATGCTCGACGCCTACGCTACAGGCAGACTTTCCTCATTGTGGAAGAAAGTCTGCAACCTGGCAGCGGAAGTTCCCTGTCGATCAGCATAAGTGTCGTTAATCCGGTGCCCGTCGCTCAATCGACGGGCGGCTTCGTGCTGTCCGTGGCCACCATTTGACGGCGCATCAGGTCAATGGCTTCCGGATGGCGACCCGACTGCCGCACGGGCAGGCGTAACGCCTCAGCGAGGGCGCGTTTCGTCGACGGGAGTGGAGGGAGCAGAGATGAAATCCTTTGTCCATGCCGGTAGAGGTTCCCTGGTGGCGTTGGCGGTGCTTGTCTCCGCCACGGTGCCGGCCGTGATCGCGGGCCAGACTCCGGCGCAGGCCGCCATCCAGGAGACGCTCTATGTCGCGCCCGGTGGAAACGACGCGAACCCGGGCACACTCGCATCACCGTTTCGCACCCTGCAGCGGGCCCGGGACGTGGTCCGCACGAAGACCGCGACGATGACCGGCGACATCCAGGTCCAGTTGCGCGGTGGAAGCTATCCGGTGACCAGCACCATCGAGTTCGGAGCGAGCGACTCCGGCACCAACGGCCACCGGGTGATCTACGCCGCGTACCCCGGCGAGACCCCGGTTCTCGAGGCCGGTGTTCAGGTGACCGGCTGGACCCAGCACAGCGGCAACATCTGGAAGGCACCGCTGGACCGGGCCAACAAACTGCGAGCGCTCTACGTCAACGGCCAGCGGGCCTACATGGCGGCCAAGACGATCACCTCGGCGGGCTGCCACGGCACGTACAACATCACCGCGGGACAGGCCGACTGGGCGTGGGAATCGGGCTCGCAGTGTGAGGGCGCGAGATACAACCCGGCCGACTTCCCGGCCATTCCACGGAACCAGGACGACATCGAGATCGAGACGGCCACCACCTGGACCACGGCCATCGTGGGAGTGCGGCAGGTGACCACGAGTGGTGACGGTCAGAGCCGCATCGCCCTGTTCCAGCAACCGGGGGCCGCCATCGCCCAGGGTGCGTTCAACGGCAACGCCCAGATCAACGGCAGCCACAAGGTCATGAACGCCTACGAGTTCCTGGACACGCCTGGCGAGTTCTACTTCGACAAGTCCAGCCGGACGGTCTACTACTACAAGGCCGGCGCCGACAACATGTCCACCGCGACGGTCTTCGCACCCAACAACGTGGCGACGGTGCTGCGGATCGCCGGCACCTCGACAAGCAACCACGCCCGCAACATCACGTTCTCCGGCCTCACCGTGCGGCACTCCGACTGGAACCTGTTCAACGTCGGCGGCTCGGTCTACAAGCAGGCCCAGCAGGGCAATCTCGGTGCGCAGGCGTACGCCCGGGGTAATTTCCACGTCTACTACTACCGCAATGTCGACGTCACGCCCGGAATCATCCACATGCAGAACGCCAGTGGAATCCGGTTGGAGCGGAACCGGATCGCGCACACCGGCGCCGACGGAATCAACATGATCAACGATGTGACGAACACGCAGTTGGTCGGCAACTACACAAACGACATCGCCGGCTCGGCGATAAGCGTGGGTCACCCGCAGCACGTCTACGTCGGCGATCACACGTCGAGCAACCGGGAGAAGTACCCACCGCAGGTGGAGGGACTTCCGAAGAACATCGAGATCAGGAACAACTACATCCACGACAGTGCGGTGCTGTTCAACGGGCACGGCGCGGTCGCGGCGTACTTCGCCGACACCCTCACGGTGCAGAACAACCGCATCGAGAAGGCCCCGTGGGCGGGCATCACGATGGGTTGGGGATGGTGGAACTTCGACGGATCCTCAGGATCGATCGCGCCCAACCGGCCGACCACCACCGCGAAGAACAACACAATCAGTCACAACCACATCATCGACACGGTGCAGCGGCTCAGCGACACGGCGCCCATCTACACGCTTGGCAGCCAGCCGGGCACCACGATCCACAACAACTATCTGCACGGTGTACCGGCCGGCCACAAGTACGGACTCCACCCGGACGAGGGCTCGGCGTTCATCACCTTCCGGGACAACGTCCTGAGCGTGGACAAGAACATCACCTGGATGATCAACTCCGACGACTTCGGCCGTAAGCACGACCTGAGCATCACGTCTACGTACGGCCCGATCAACAAGGTCTCAAACAAGAACCTGCCCAACAGCACCATCCACGACATCCTCGTCTCCTCCGACTACGTCTGGCCGGCTGCGGCCTACGGGATCGCTGTCAACTCCGGGCTCCAGGACTCGTTCCGGGACATCACCCAGCCGCGCAACCTGCCCATGCAGGACTACGTCCTACCGGCCAGCACGTTCGTCGGCAGCGGCACGTCCTCGATCCCGATCCGCAGCGGCGGCGACCCGACCAGGTCGCTCTGGTTGGCCCCCTCCGGCACCACCACGTTCGCCGCCGGCCCCACGATGACCAGGGCGGACGCCAACGCCACGTCCATCGCGGTGCCGACGTCGTCGGGTGACTACCGGCTCTACGTCGTTGACGCGCAGGGCAACCGATCCGCCGAGTCGAAGTCTCTGGTCAGGCGGCAGGGCACCGGCAGCACGGGTGACGCACAGATCGTGGGCGGCCAGTCGGGTCGCTGCGTCGAGTCACCGAACGCCGCCACCAGCAACGGCACCCAGATGCAGCTCTGGGACTGCTCCGGCGGCACCCACCAGCGGTGGACCTACACCGCCAGCAAGCAGTTCACCGTGTACGGCAACAAGTGCCTGGACGCGAACGGTGCGGGCACCACGAACGGCACCACTGTCATCATCTGGGACTGCCACGGCGGGCTCAACCAGCAGTGGAACGTCAACGCCAACGGCACCATCACGAACGTCCAGTCCGGACTCTGCCTGGATGCCAACGGCGCCGCCACCGCCAACGGCACAAAGATCATTCTTTGGTCCTGCAACGGCGGTGCGAACCAGCAGTGGAGCCGACGCGCCTGATGGACAGCCCTGGGGCCAGGCACGTGCCTGCCTGGTCCCGGGGCCAATCACTACCGGCCGTCGCCTGGGCTCCTCGGGCCAGCGAGGACACCGACGAAGCTCCTAGGATCGGCACGTGGCCCGATCCCTCGACCGCATCGCCCTCATCTCCGACGTCCACGGCAACCTGACCGCGCTGGAGGCCGTGCTCGCCGACATCGACGGACGTGGCATCGAACGGATCTACAACCTCGGTGACTACGTCGGCAAGGGGCCGCGTGGCCGCGAGGTGATCGAGGTCTGCCGGGCACGCTGCGAGGTCAACATCCTCGGCAACTGGGACGACTTCCTCCCCGACCCGGACCGGACCTACGACAGCGAGGCGATCGCCTGGTGGCTGGCGCAGCTCGCCGACGGCCAGGGGGAGTGGCTGCGCGGCCTGCCGTTCAGTCACGACTTTCTGCTCAGCGGGCGGCGGGTCCGACTCTTCCACGCGTCGGCGACGAGTGTGCACCGTCGGGTGCGGTTCGACCACGACGAGGCCGAGTTCCTCGGCATGTTCGCCAACACCCCGGCGACCGGCGACGGGCCGGCGCCCTCGGTGGTGGGCTACGGCGACACCCACGATCCGTTCTACGAGGTGGACCGCGAACGCCGCACCCTGTTCAACACCGGCAGCGTCGGCAACGCCATGGACGATCCGACCCCGGTCTACGTGATCCTCGAAGGTGTCCTGGGCTCCGAGGTCGACGCGCCGTTCTCGATCCAGTTCGTCCGCGTGCCGTACGACGTCGAGGCCGAGCTGGCCGTGGCGGCCCGGCTGGGCATGCCCGAGCTGGAGGGGTACGTCTCCGAGCTGCGGCACGGCATCTACCGGGGCGAGATGCACGCCCCGGGCGGACCGAGATACCACAGGCAGCCGAGACCGCGACAGCCGGCGGCGTGACCGGAGCGTACGCCGTCATGGCGAGAGCGTCGGGTCGAGCATCTCGATGAGGTGCTCGGCCGCCGCAGCCGTGTCGTAGTCGGGATCGTGGAGCTGCTCGGCGACGATCGCGTCGATGCCGCCACCGATGATGATCGCCGTGGTGCGGGCGTCGGTGTCGCCGCTGCCGCCGCGCGCGACCCGGGCCGCGCTGATGAGGTCGGCCAGTGGACCCCAGCGGGCGGCCGGATCGCTGTCGCGGTCGTCGTGCACCATCGCCTCGATGATCATGCGGGTGTGCCGCGGATGCTCCCGTAGGTGCCCCACCATCGACCTGACGTACGCGGCGGGCCGGCTCGCCGCGTCGGCGGCCTCGACCGCACCGGCGACGTCTGCGACGAGGGCGGCGAGGGCGTGCCCGTGTGCTGCGCGTACCACGGCGTCCTTGGTCGGGAAGTGGTAGAGCACGGCGGCCTTCGTGATCCCGGCGCGCTCGGCGATGGCGGCGAGTGAGGCACCGCCGTAGCCCCGGTCGGCGACCAGCTCGATGGTTACCTCGATCAGTTGGGCGCGGCGGGCACGCTCGATCAGGGTCAGTTCGCCCGTCGCGCCCTCTCGTCTCCTTGTCACCCGCCAGATTCTACCGTACGGTCGAAAAATCTACCGATCGGTTAGGAGCGTGTCATGCGGACCAGGCTGATGAAGGCTCTCAACCGGCTGCGGCCCAGGTCACGATGGCTGCGCCTGGTCCTGGCCGGCCTCGCACTGGCCGCGCTGGTGGTCACCTTCGCCATCCGCCAGCCCGCTCCGATCGGTCACTGGGACAGCGCCGACGGCCAGGACCGGTTCCTCCGGGCCTACACGGAGGCCTTCGCCGCCCTGCCCGACCCGGCGGAGACCATCGACGTACGCACCGACTTCGGCATCGTCCGCGTCTACCGATTCGCCGGCACGGCGGACGGCGGCGGTACGAGCACCCCGTTGCTACTGCTGCCTGGGCGCGCCTCGGCCACCCCGGTCTGGGCCGACAACCTGCCGCTGCTGCTGCCGATGGGCGACGTCTACACCGTCGACCTGCTCGGCGAGCCGGGCATGAGCGTGCAGAACCGCCCGATCGGCAGCGACGAGGAGCAGGCCGAGTGGCTGCACCAGACCCTCCAGGCGCTTCCGCCGGACGAGTTCCACCTGGTCGGCCTGTCGATAGGTGGCTGGACCGCGGTCAACCTAGCCCTGCACCGGCCGGACCACATCGCGTCGATGACCGTCATCGACCCGGTGTACGTCTTCGCCGACATGCCGCTCGGCACCATCGTGCGCTCCATCCCCGCCGCGCTGCCCTGGCTGCCGAAGGCGTGGCGGGACAGCTTCAACTCCTACACCGCCGGCGGCGCCCCGGTCGAGGATGAGCCGGTCGCCGACATGATCGAGGCCGGTATGCAGCACTACCGGCTCCGGCTGCCGCAGCCCACGCGGATCAGCGAGGAACGACTCCGTCGAATCGACCTGCCGGTCCTGGCGATCATCGCCGGGGAATCGGTGATGCACGACGCGCGGTCGGCAGCCGAGACCGCGCGACGCAACCTCCCCCGTGGCACCGTACGGCTCTACCCGGGCGCCTCCCACGCCGTCAACGGCGAGCAGCCCGAACAGATTGCCGCCGACATCGCCGGTTTCATCGAGGAGAAAGCCTGACCACCGCGCCACGGCCGGTCCACCACCGCGAACCGTTTGCCCCGGGGCGTCCCGGGTAGTCGCCGTCTCCGCGCGAAGGTGGGAGGACGGGGTGGACCGCTACCCGGCGATCGAGGAACACGGCCTGATCGGTGACCTCCAGACCGCCGCGTTGATCAGCGACGACGGCACGGTGGACTGGTTCTGCGCACCCCGGTTCGACTCGCCGAGCATCTTCGGTGCCTTGCTGGACCATCGCAAGGGCGGCCACTTCCGGTTCGCGCCGGAGGGGGTCGACTACGTCAGCAAACAGCTCTACCTGCCCGGAACCCCGATCCTGATCACGCGGTTTCTCAGCCGGGACGGGGTGGGTGAGCTTATCGACTTCATGCCCGTGACCGGGGAACGGGTCACCGACCGGCACCGGTTTATCCGCATCGTCCGGGTGGTGCGTGGCACCATGCGGTTCCACTTCGACTGCCGCCCACGGTTCAACTACGGACGCGACAGGTACGAGCTTGAGGTGCACCCGCACGGCGACGTCTTCCGCAGCGGCGCGCTCACGCTCAGCCTGACCCCCTTCGAGAACCGGGACGATCTGATCGATCGAAGTCGCATCCGGCGCGACGAGGCGGGTGTGCGCGCGACGTACCTCCTCCGCGAGGGAGACGTCGGGGGTGTCGTCCTGGAGACGGCGTGTCCGCACCCACCGCGTCCCATCGACCTCGCGGAGGTGAACGAACTGCACGACCGGACCGGTGAGTTCTGGCGGCGCTGGCTGGCGCGCTCCTCGTACCGGGGACGTTGGCGGGAGATGGTCGAGCGGTCGGCGATCACCCTCAAGCTGATGACGTACGCCCCCACCGGCGCTCTGGTCGCCGCGCCCACCGCGGGCCTGCCGGAGCAGGTCGGTGGCACCCGGAACTGGGACTACCGGTACACCTGGATCAGGGACGCGTCCTTCTCCGTGCACGCGCTGCTGCGGCTGGGTTTCGGAGAGGAGGCCCGGCGGTACCTGGCCTGGCTCGACGACCGGATCCGGGACGCGCACGACGCCGGCCGGCCGCTTCAGATCATGTATCGGGTCGACGGCTCACCCGACCTACCCGAGGAACTGCTGGGCCACCTGGAGGGATACCGGGGCTCCGCGCCGGTGCGGGTGGGCAACGGCGCGGCCGACCAGGTTCAGCTCGACATCTACGGCGAGGCGCTCAACTCGCTGCACTTCGCCGACCGCAACGGGCTGTTCGTGCCGCACGAGGGGTGGCGGAACACCGCGCGGCTGATGGACTGGCTCTGCGAACACTGGGACCAGCCGGAGGACGGCATCTGGGAAACCCGTTCCGGCCGGCGGGACTTCACCTACGGGCGACTGATGTGCTGGGTGGCGCTCGACCGGGCGATACGTCTGGCGGCAAGCCGTGGGCGGCCCGCCGACACCGGTCACTGGACGCAGGCCCGGGACGCCATCTACGACCAGATCATGAGCCGGGGCTTTCACCGGAAGCGGGGCGCGTTCGTGCAGCACTACGACACGGACATCCTGGACGCGTCACTGCTGGCGATGCCGTCCGTCGGTTTCGTCTCGCCGGTCGACCCGATGTGGCAGTCGACGCTGCGCGCCATGGACCAGACGCTCGTCTCCGACAGCCTCGTCTACCGCTACGACCCGGCCGCCTCTCCGGACGGTCTGCCCGGTGCCGAGGGCACCTTCAGCATGTGCACCTTCTGGTACGTGCAGGCGCTCGCCGCCTCGGGGCGGCTCGACGAGGCACAGCTCACCCTGGAGAAGATGTTCACCTACAGCAGTCGCCTGGGCCTGTACTCCGAGGAGATCGCCCCGACCGGGGAACAGGTCGGCAACTTCCCGCAGGCGTTCAGCCACCTCTCGCTGATCAGCACCGCGGTCAACCTCGACCAGCACCTCGACGCTCCGCGCTGACCGGCCCCACGAGGGGCTGCGCTGCCGGCCGGGAGGCCGTAGCGGAAGCGTCGGCAATTCCCGTGGAATTCTCATCTTTGTCGCCGCTGGGTGCCGGAAACCGAAAGAGCGCCGTCATTGGACCCGGAGTGGCTGTCCGCTCTGCACCAACTGCCGGAATCAATGAGTCGGCGGCAGGCAAATCGGTGCGGAACCGGGTGGCGTGGCGGTATTCACCGGAGTAAGGTCTGCCCCTACCGCAGAGTGGTTCATTGACTGAAACGCGGCCCTGTCTGCTTCCGGGAAAACAGTTCCGAGCGGACCGGGCCACCATTTTGCCCTGTTCAGCCCCATGGAGGAGTCCCGGTGCAGCAGGATGCGGTGCAGCCTTCCGGCGATCAGCAGAATCAGATCACCGACAATTCGTCGCCGGTGCGGACGCGGCCGTCGGTGCCCGAAGGTGACGTCACCCGGCACGACGCCGAGAGGGGGCGACTGGCCAACCGCCCGCCCGGCTACCCGAACGCGATCGTCTGGCTCCGCGTCGGGATCCTGCGTGACTGGCGCGGCGTCC
Source organism: Verrucosispora sp. CNZ293 (assembly GCF_002754655.1). NCBI lineage: Bacteria > Bacillati > Actinomycetota > Actinomycetes > Micromonosporales > Micromonosporaceae > Micromonospora > Verrucosispora sp. CNZ293. The sequence goes on along the minus strand of NZ_PEFR01000001.1, from coordinate 3,573,013 downwards.
TGGGCTCCTTCATCGCCGCCTGGTTCTATGTGCCTGTCGCGTTGTTCACCGCGGTGGTGCTCGCGGTGGTCGCTGGTCTCACCTTGGCGTTCACCGGCGGTGGAATGTTCGCGGATCTCGTTCCCGACGAGGTTCGGGACGCTCCGATCATCGGGCGACTGGTCAGTTCCTTCCTGGAGCAGTCCGGTGGTGCGATCGGTGCCTTCGTCGGTGCCGCAATCGCGTTCCTGGTTGGCCTGCTCATGGTGCCGGTCCTCCGTTTCAACGGAGCGGACAGCGGGGTCTCCCTGCTCGCCCAGTTGGTCGGAATAGCGGCTGCCGCCATTCTGGTGGGTGTGCTCTACACCCTGTACCGGGTGCTGTTCGAACATCGACTGCTGCGGGTGTCGGGCGCGCGTGAGCTCAGCCGTCGGGAGAAGGAACTGGTCATGCCGATTCTGCACGAGTGTGCGGAACGGCTGGGGCTGCCCGGAATGCCGCGACTGCTGGTCGAGGACGATCCGGTCAGCACGAATGCGCGCACCTATGCCCGGCACATCGTCGTCACCACCGGTCTGCTCGCCGACCCGCCGGACGAGATCGCCGCGCTACTGAGCCACGAGCTGGTGCACTGGCGTACCGGTGACGAGATCACCTCGGCCTTCGTCCGGGGTGTCGGGCTTCCACTCGTGCTGGTGCACGCCGTACCGACCTGGCTGATGCGCACGTTTCCCCACCCGGCGACGAACATGTTCGTCTTCGTCTTCTTCTGGCCGGTCCTGCTGACCATGAAGTACCTGGTGCAGCCGTTGCACCGGGCGGACGTCCGGGCGGCGGAGTACCGGGCGGACCTCGGCGCGGTGATGACCGGGCACACCGAGGGCCTGCGCGCCGTCCTTGAGCGCCGCAAGTCGTTCGAGAGTGGGCGCAGCGGCTGGGACGAGGCCGTCTGCGCCGAACACCCCCCGAACGAGCTGCGTCTGGAACGGCTGGAATCGGTCCGGGCCGATGGCGACACCGACGGACCGGAGATCCCGCCTCGGCGGGTGATCGCCACCGCGGAACTCTTCGGCGGCGACGACCCGGTCGACCTGCGCCGGCCGGCCGTCATCGGCGGGGTCGCTCTGCTGTCCTTCTGTCTGCTCTCCAGCCTGCTGGGCGTCGTGCAATGGGGCTTCTTCCGGCCGGAGAACGCCGTCGACGGGTACTTCTCCGCCCTGGCGGACCGCAACGTCGACGACCTTGCCGGGTGGCTGAACCCGGAGGCCGGCGCCGCCGTACGCGACGACGCTCTGCTCGGCGAGTTGATCAGGTCGGCGGATTACCAGCCGCCCACCGATATCGACATCCGGGCGATCGAACGGGAGGACGACGACGCGACCGCCACTGTCTCGTTCGTCGTGGGCGAGAGCCGGATGGAGGCGGACGTGATGCTCCGTCGCGACGAGGAGTCGACGCTCGGGGTGTTCAAGGGCTGGTACGTCGTCGGCGGTGTCTCGGCCCTCTCCGTCCTCGCCGGACAGCAGGGCCTCATGATCAACGGAGTGCCGGTGCCGGAGGGCCCGGAGGAGCAGACGGTGCTCTCGGTGCCCGGTGTTCATGTCGTGACCGCTGCCGCGAACCCGCTCACCGAGGTGGTGCCGCAGCACATCACCGTGCTGCCCGGCACCGACGTCGACACGCCGATCCACGCCGTTCCGGAATTGAAGCCCTCCGCCCAGGGCCGCATCGACGCCCAGGTGAAGACGTACCTGGACGAGTGTGCGCGGCAGACCGTGGCCGCACCGCAGGGCTGCCCCTTCCAGCTGTACGGGTACCAGGACGCCAAAGGTCTCAAGTGGACGATCGACGAGTACCCGACCACGCAGATTGACGTGATGGGTCCGTCGGTCGCTCAGGTCTCGACGCCGTACGAGGGCCGGGGCGCGGTGCGGGTGAGCGGTACCTACGAGTCCTTCTACGGCAAGGAGACGTTCACCGAGAACTACGTCGTGGACGTCACCGGCATCGTCACCGTCACCGGGGACGAGTTCTCCTTCCAGCCCGGCGTCGACGAGTGATGAGGAGCATCGGGTGACCGACACGTACCCGACGGCCAGACAGCCCGTGCGGCTTCAGATGATCGTCGATCGGCGACGGCCCGCCGCAGTCTCGCTCGTCGACTGGATCCACCGTCGTCCGGAGTTCCGCACCGGTGTGCGGGACCTGGGCGCACGGACCGGTGGCCGGGCCGGCTTCAGCGAAGCTGTGATCATCGCGGTGGTCGCGCAGAGCCTGCTGCCCGGTCTCTTCGCCCTGTTGCAGACCTGGCTGAGCCAGCAGCCCAGCGGCGCCACCGTCCGGATGCGCATCGGTGAGTCGGAGGTGGAGATCCAGGTGACCGGACGCACGGATCCCAGGCAACTGCTGGAGCAGGTCACCCGGACCATCCAGGAGAACCCCGGCCCCGAACCACCGCACCCGGGGCGGGACGCCACCGCCTAGCTCTCCCGGCTCGACGAGCCGACGGTCAGAAGAGGGTTGTCGGTTCGACAGGCACCGGCTCGGGCAGTGGTGCCAGCGCCGGTACGCGGGCGCGTACCTCGTCGTGGAAGCGGCGGGCCAGGGTCGGCGCGTCGGCGTTGTCCGGGGTGTGGATGAAGACGGTGGGCGACCGGCCCTCGCGCAGCCAGTTCACGGTCAGGTCCACCCACTGCCGCCAGCCCTCGACGGTACGCGCCGGATCGTCGCGACCGAGGTAGCGGATGATCGGCCGGTCGGTGAGTGCCACCGTACGCGGCGGCATCCTGGGTTTCTTCGTCCACGCGTCGCGTTCGGCGTCGCTTGTCGGCGGATCGGCGAAGAACACGGTGGTGTCGAACGGGATCCACTCGGCGTCGGTCTCGGCGAGCGCCGTCTCCAGCAGCCGGGTCGCGTGAGGGTCGGTGAAGAACGCTGGATCGCGCACCTCCACGGCGGGTCGGTGGGCGGCGGGCAGCCGGCGCAGGAACCGGGCGAGCGTGGGTACGTCGTCCGGGCCGAAGGAGCCGGGCAACTGGACCCAGAGGGCGTACGCCCGCGAGCCGAGCGGCTCGATCGCGTCGAGGAAGGCGCGCATCGGCGTGTCGACGTCGGTGAGGCGGCGTTCGTGGGTGACCACCTTCGGCAGCTTGACCACGAAGCGGAAATCGGGGTCTGTCTGCTCCGCCCAGGAGGCGACCGTCTCACGGGCCGGGGTGGCGTAGAAGGTGGTGTTGCCCTCGACCGCGTCGCACCAGCCGGCGTAGTGCCGGAGCCGCTCGTGTGCCGGCAGGGGATGGGGGAGCAGTCTGCCCTGCCACGACCGATGGGTCCACATCGCACATCCGACGTGCAGTCGCATGGCCACGCCGGCTCCTCCAGCCTCGGTACACCGCAGTCGTTTTCGCTCGAAACGGCGATCGGACGTACCGTATCCGGCGGCCGGATGCCAGCCGGCGGGCGGGCGTCGGGACGGGGCAGGCGGGTTCCCGGCACCGCCCCGCGTTGTCACCGACCGGGCTGGTCGCGCTGGACGGCGTCGTCCGACGTGCGGTCGGCGATGAAGCCGAGCACGCGCGTGTTGACCAGCTCGGGACGCTCCAGCGAAAGACCGTGGCCGGCACCGCGCACCATCTCCGCCCGCACCGACGGGATCAGCGCCTGGGCCCGGGCCACCGCCTGCCGTGGTCGTAGCAGCGAACTGCGCTCGGCCACCAGGAGCAGCACCGGTACCCGGATCGCCCGCAGCTCGTCGTCGTCGAACCGGCGGGCGGCAGGACGACGGGTCCGCCAGTGCCGTGCGGCGATCATGACGGGGGCCAGTTGCTCGGCCGACTCGACAAGTGCGTGGTTGGCCAGCCGGTGGGCGAACCAGGCCCGGGTGCGGCGCGGCGCCAACGTGGCCAGGGCACCCGCGAGGACATTTGCGTAGAACTTGACCGGGACCTTCTGGAGGCCGCCCGGGTCGAGCAGGGTCACCGAGGCCAACCGGTCGGGTCGGTGTACGGCCAGGGCCAGCGCCAGGAAGCCGCCGTACGACATCCCGACCAGGTGGACGTCGCTCAGGTCGAGGGCGGCGAGCGTCTCGTCGAGCCAGGCGGCGCTCTCGGTCGAGCCCACCACCGGACGCCGTTGCACGCTGCGTCCCGGGTCGTCGATGGTGTCAAGCGCGTACACCGGGTGGTGCTCGCCGAGCGCGGCGACCTGCGGATACCAGTTCGAGGAGTTGCCCTGGGCGCCGTGCAGCAGCACCACAGGTGCGCCCTGCCCGGCACCGTGGCGGTGCACGTGGACGGTGCCGAAGCTCGTCTCGACGTCGAACTCCTGTCGGGGCTGCGGCCAGGACCGCATCGCCACGTCGTACGCCTGGAGGAATCTCTCTCGCGCCTGATCGTTGACGAACCGTCCGACGCCGGGATCTCTGGTGGCTGTCACCGGGCCTCCTCACCGAGCTTTGATAGTACGATCGTACAATACAAGCGTACTAGCAAAGCGAGAAGGGTGAGGTGCCACATGCCCCGGCTGGCCGACCACGACGAACGGCGGGCTCTGATCGTCTCCGCGCTCCTGCGCATCGCCGCGAGCCGAGGTCTGCACGCCGCGAGCATGCGAACGGTCGCGGCCGAGGCGGGCGTCTCGGTCAGCACCGTGCAGTACTACTTCCACACCAAGGAGCAACTGCTCTTCGCGGGGCTGCAACACCAGGCCGAGGCGGTCGGCCGGCGGATCGAGGCCGGGCTGGCGGACAGCGCGACGGCCGGTGTCCGCGACCGCCTGCACGCCTGGTTGGTGCAGCTCATCCCCGTCGACGAACAGCAACGCGCCTCGTACACCGTCTTCGCCGCCTACCACGCCCTGGCGCTTACCGACCCGGCGCTGGCCGAGCTCTCCTACACCCGAGGCTCCGGGGAACTGGAGAACGTGCTCCGGGCGCTGCTGGCCGACGCGCAGCAGGCCGGTGAGTTTTCCTCGGCCCGGGACGTCGGCGCCGAGGCGGGCAACCTGCTGGCGCTGGCGACCGGCCTGGCCGACAGCGTGATGGCGAACATGCGCGGGCCGGAGGCCGCGATCGCCCTGTTGCGCTATCAGCTGGACCAGTTGTTCGACGCCTGACTCCCCGGTCGGCGGCGACGAGCACGTCGGGTCTGCGGATGCTCAGCCGGCGGCGGTGCGGTCGACGGTGATGGCGGAGACGCCGCTGGTGGCGTCGATGTCGTAGCGGTCCGTCGCGGAGTTCCACTCCGGCGGGGTGAATGTCGTTCCGCCGGCCACCCCGAGTGGGTGGTGCCGTCGACGGTGACCGATCCGGCGCCGCCACCGGCGCGTACCTGCACGGGAGCGTCGCCGGCCAGGTGGACGACGACCTGGCTCGCGCCGCCGCCGAGCACTGTCCGCTGCGTCCCCTCCGGCGCGGGCAGCGTCAGTTCGACCCGGTTGGCACCGGCGGTGAACTCGACGTCGCCGACCCGCGCGCCGCGCAGGTCGAGGTGCTGCTCCTTGGCGCCGCCGTTGAGTCGGACGTGCCAGCGGACCGATTCGGCAAGCACCACCTCCACCACCGCCGGACCGTCCCGGTCGGTGCCGCGCAGGCTGGTCAGCAGGCTCCCGTCGGTGAGCGAGACCGCGGGCCGGACGCTCGCGTCGCGGGGGTGGACACCCGGTACGCGTCCTCGCCGAGGTCGGCGGTGCCTATCCGGACCACGTCGGCGCCGTCGAGCAGCACGAAGGTGGCCTCCCGCAGGTCGCCGACCGCTCCGGTGACGACGTGCCCGTTGCGGCCGTCGCCCCGGACCGTCACCCAGGTCCAGGTGGCCACCACCACGACGACCACGACCAGCAGGATCGCCCCGATCCACCACCACAACCGTCGTCCGCCGGCTACCTGAGTGCTCTCCACGTCGCCTCCCGCACATCGATGACCGCATGGGTTACTACCCGCCTGTCACCGACTCTTACGCGCGGGACGCCCGGCGGGCTCACCGCGGGCAGCGCCCGACGTGCTTGCGGGCGCTGCCCGGTCCCCGTGCCGATCCGGGTCTGGTGGCGGGTGCCGTCAGGCTCGGGACCACTTCTGGTTGGGGGTGCCGGCGCAGTCCCACAGTTGCAGCCGGCCGCCGTTGTTCGGGTTGTTCTCGCGTACGTCGACGCAGCGGTTCGCGTTGAGGTTGACCAGGTCGCCGGCGGCGTTGAGGGTGAAGCGTTGCGCCGGGTTGCCGTTGCAGGTGACCAGGTTGACCTCGGTGCCGTTGGCGGTGCCAGCCCAGGCCGGGTCCATGCACTTGCCCATCGCGCGGATGGTGCCGTCGGCGGCGAAGGTCCACGCCTGCGCGGCCGTGGTGTTGCAGTCCCAGATCTGCAACGGCGCTCCGTCGACCGGGTTCGCGCTGGGAATGTCGATGCACCTGCCGCTCTGCTGTCCCCGGATCCGGGTGGTGCCGGTGTTGCCGCCGTCCGGGACGTAGCTGGAGACCCGGACGTAGTCGACGAGCATCTGCTGCGGGAACTGGGTGCTGCCGTCGGGGTAGCCGGGCCAGTTACCGCCGACCGCCACGTTGAGGATCATGAAGAACGGGTGGTCGAAGACCCAGCGGTTGCCGCCGAGTCGGCTCGGGTCGACCCGGAAGAACTCCGACCCGTCGAGGTACCAGCGGATGATGTTCGGTTCCCAGTCCACCCGGTAGGTGTGGAAGGTGTCGGCCAATGGCTGCCCGATGGTGCGGCTGCCGGTGATCCCGCCACCACCGGAGTAGCCCGGCCCGTGGATGGTGCCGTGCACGGTGTTCGGTTCCCGCCCGACGTTCTCCATGATGTCGATCTCGCCGGAGGCCGGCCAGCCGACGTCGCCGAAGTCCCGACCGAGCATCCAGAACGCCGGCCAGATGCCCTGACCTCGGGGGATCTTGATGCGCGCCTCGAACCGGCCGTACGCCTGGCTGAAGGTGGCCGCGGTCAGCAGCCGGGCCGAGGTGTACTCACACCGACCGTAGTGGCACTGGTAGTTGGCCGGATTCTCCCGGCGGGCGGTGATGACCAGGTTGCCCTGACCGTCGTGCACGGCGTTGCTCGTGCTGTTCGTGTAGTACTGCCGTTCGTTGTTGCCCCAGCCGTGACCGCCGATGTCGAAGCGCCACTTGGACTGGTCGACAGGGGTGCCGGCCGGCGAGTTGAACTCGTCCTGCCAGGTGATCCCGCCGATGGCGGCGGCGGCCGGTGCGGTCTGCACGGGTAGCAGGAGTGCGCTGGTGACGAGGGCCGCGCTCAGGGCGGCGGCGGCCCGCCGGAGGCTGCGGGAGATGGCGTACACGATGGGATCTCCTCGGGGGTGGAGGGACGGATGCGCTGGCGAGGCGGGTGGAGAGCGCTCTCCAAATCCGAGTCTGTCGATTTCGACAGAATTAGTCAAGGTTGTTAACAGCGATCATCGGCCGATGCTGCTGCGACGACGGGCGTCAACCTTGGGTTGACGGCAGAGCATCGTCAACCTAGAGTTGACGCATGACTGAACCCGTGCAGATGAGCAACCCGGTCCGGCTCGACGACCTGATCCAGGCCATCAAGCGGACCCGTACCGACGCCCTCGACCAGCTCAGTGACGCCGTCATGATCGCCGACCACATCGGTGAGGTCGCCGACCACCTGATCGGCCACTTCGTGGACCAGGCCCGCCGCTCCGGGGCGTCCTGGACCGAGATCGGGCGCAGCATGGGGGTGAGCAAGCAGGCCGCCCAGAAGCGTTTCGTGGCCTCGGCGTTGGATCCGCAGGAGGGCTTTCAGCGGTTCACCCCACGCGCCCGCAACGTGGTGATGGCCTCGCAGAACGAGGCGAAGGCCGCCGGTAACGCCGAGATCACCCCGGCGCACCTGGTGCTCGGCCTGCTGGCCGAGCCGGAGGCGCTGGCCGCCAGGGCACTGGCCGCCGGTGGTGTGTCGGTGGAAGCCGTGCGCGAGGCCGCCACGGCGGCGCTGCCGCCGTCCTCGGCGGAGGTCCCGGACCTGATCCCGTACGACACCGCCGGCAAGAAGGCCCTGGAGCTGACCTTCCGCGAGGCGCTGCGGCTCGGGCACAACTACATCGGCACCGAGCACATTCTGCTGGCGCTGCTGGAACAGGAGAACGGCGAAGGCGTGCTCACCGGACTCGGCGTGGACAAGGCCGCCACCGAGGCGAACATCGCGGCGGCCCTGGCCAAACTGCGGACGTTCGAGTAGCCGCTCAGGGCTCGACGGGGAAGCCGTACCGGGCGGCGTGCTCCGGGTCGGCCGGATCGATCTGGCGCAGCCCGGCGTCGGCGAGGCGCTTGTTCACCTCGTCGAGTCGCTCCCGCACCAACCGCCCCTCATCCTCGGTCACCCGCCCCCGGTGCGGCCGGCCAGCGTGCTCGATGGTGCCGTAGTCGATCTTCTCGGCGCCGCGACGGGTCTTCGGCGGGCGGACCCGCTCCGCGGTCTTCAGCAACTGCGCCATCGGCACGTCGGTGGCCATCGCGTCGAACTCGCTGGCGGTCAGCACCACCCGCCGCGGCTCGCCGTGGCCGTGCCGGTCGTGGATCTCGACCACCGCCACGTCAAGCGCCGCGTCGTCGATGCTCTCCACCTCCACCGGGGTGGCGTCCAGTTGCACGGGCCCGGCCACCAGGTCAGGGTGCTCCAGCACGACGACGCGGACGGCCTCGTCGTCGGCACCCAGCACCGTGCCGCTGAAGTCGGAGACGTGGATCGTCTTCTTGCCCATGGATGTGCCAGCTCCTGTCGTGACCCGTCGAAGGACCAGCAGACGTTACCCGACAGGTGTGCGAAAGCGCGCGCTGGCTCGCCGCGCTAGAGACTTCCTCGGCGCGCCACCCACTCGGTCGGCTGGCCGGTGATCGCGGCTATCCGCAGCTGGTGCGTCACTGGGGATTCAGGTGGTGACGGACGGCACCGGCCGGCAGGCTGTTCAGCTCGCACCAGGAGAGCGCGCCGGGCCGGGTGCGGTGACCCTGGTACGGCGCCTGGGCCGGGAATCGGCCGGTGGTTCGGAGGCCGCGCCAGGCGCACCCGGTGTCCTGCTGATAACGGTCCTGCGGCTGTTTCGGCATACCCCCACCGTTTCAAAGAAAGTTGTCCATGTATGGAAATGGATATGACGGTCGATCGATCGTTAAGGTTCCCCGGATCACCCCCACCTACCCACCGAACTCACCTCGCCGTCGTACGGTGAGCGGCATCGGCGGTGACGGACCCGGAGGTGTTGATGCTCGACCGGCGTCTCCACCTGCACCTGGCGACCTGGCTGGGACAGTGGCCGGCCGGCCCGGGCCTGCACGTGGTCGGGTCGGGGCGGCGCACCAGGCCCGCCTGGGACGGCCGGCCGCGTCCTGCCATCGCGGTCCACGCCGGAGGCAGCGGTGTGCTCTCCGTGGCACCCGACCGGGTCGGGACCGTACGCGATCTGGCGCACCACCCGGAGGGGCTGCTGAGCGCCTTGCCTTCGGCTGTGGGATATCCCGGCTGGGCGGTGCACGACGACGTGTTCCGGTGGAGCGTGGCGCCGGCGGCGCTGCCGGAGGTCGGTGAATGGGTACCGCCCACCACCGCTGGTCTGCCCTCCTGGCTGCGCCTGTTCGACAGGTCGGTGCTCGTCGTGCGGGACCACCGGGGCCGCTACCTGGCCGGCGTCGGGATCAAGCGGCACGACCAGCACGGACACGAGTTGGCGGTGGGCACCGTCCCGGCTGCGCGGGGGCGCGGCCTGGCCCGGCGTCTGGTGGCCCAGGCCGCCCGTCGGGTGCTCGACGACGGTGCGGTGCCGACCTATCTGCACGACCGGCGCAACGGCGCCTCGGCGCGGGTGGCGGAAGCCGCGGGATTCCCCGACCGTGGCTGGCGGTCCTACGGCGTCTATCCGAGCTGACCGCTCACCGGCAGGGCGCGGACCGTGGATCCCGGGCCGGATCCACGGTCCGCAGCCTCCCCCCAGGTCCGCGTGAAGCTCCAGTGACGATCACGCTACGTATCGAGAACCCGCTCTGCAAGCCGCCGCCACTGTCTCGTTGCTGTCCAATTGTGGACTTGACCTGCGGATAAGCGTGTCGCTCAGTCCGCCCCGGTCAGTGACGCAGGGTGTGAATAAGGCCGACGACCTGTTGGGTCACCGGCCGCAGCACGCGTAGCCGCGACAGCTTCACCAGCCGGTCGACAAGTGGCACCGCGCCGTCGATCAGTTGCCGGGTCCGGGTCTGCCCCGGCGAGCGGTCGTAGACCCAGAAGAGCACCACCCCCATGTAGGCGAGCCAGAGCAGCTCGGGCAGTTGGGGGCGCAGTTCCGCGTCGACCTTGGCGGTGGAGCCGGTGAGCACCTCGGCGTAGAGGTCGATGGCCGCCTCGCGGGGTCCGGAGGACTCCGGGGAGAACGGGCTCAGTGGCGAGGTGGGTTCGGCGGCGGTCTTGAAGAAGCTCGCCGCGAACTCGTGCGACGGGGTCAGCACGTCGATGCCCGCGTGCAGCACCCCGGCCAGCCGGGCAGCGAAGTCGGATTCGCGGTCGAGCACCGGCTGTGCCGCCGCCCGGTGTTCCGTCTGGGTGCGGGCGTAGAACTCCTGGATCAGGTGTTCCTTCGACTGGAAGTAGTAGTAGGCGTTGCCGACCGCCACCCCGGCCTCCGTCGCGATGGCGCGCATCGTGGTGCGGGCGTAACCACGTTCGCGGAACAACCGCATCGCGGTCTCCAGGATCAGCTGCCGCGTCTGCTCGCCCCGGGCGGTCGCCGCCTCACCCGCAGCGGTCGTCGGCACAGTCTGGTCGGTCATTCCGGTCACCGTATCCCGCCGTGCCGTCGGTCGGCGCCGGCGACGGCTCACGGACCCGCTCCCGGACCGCGGAGGCGGCGGCCACCATCGTGCGGGCCAGCGGCAGCAGGTGCGGGCGGGCGAGGCGCTGGGCCGTCTCCCGATGGTCGGCGAGCGCCCACAGGCAGGCGAACCAGGCACCGTCGCCCGCGTACACCTCACCGGTGTCGGCGATCACCGTGAGATCGCGCAGCGTCGCGTCGTGGTCCAGGCCCGGGAAGCGCAGCCGGGCGGTCGCCGAACCGGCTGGCAGAAACTCCAGTGGTACGAGCTGGGCGCGCGACGCCAGCCAGCCGCGCGCGGCCCGGCACAGTGGGCAGTGCGCGTCGTAGAGGACGGTGAGACGCCGGATGCCACCGCCCCCGTGTGCGGTGGCATCCGGCAGTCCGTCTGTCCCGGCCCGACCCGGCGTTGTCATCGGGCCGGCGGCGTGGGCGGGGCCGGCGGAGTGCCCTGGCCGGGTACGGCGGGTGGGGCCCCCTGGCCCGGCGCGGCGGGTGGGGTGCTCTGGCCCGGCGCGGTGGGTCCGGTGCGCGGGCCGTGCGGCACCGGCGGGTAGGCGTGCTGCATCGGGAGCCGACCGACCGGAGCCAGGGGCGGATGGGTGGCGAGCTGGCGCAGCCGGTTCCGCCGGTAACGGCCCAGGGCGAAGACGTTGAAGAAGTGCAGCGCGCCGAGCACGAGCAGGACCAGCCCGATCTTCAACGAGAGTTCCTCCATTGCGACGCTTGTCGAGCCGACCGGCCCGGAGTGCCGCATCGCCACCGTGACGTAGCCGAGGTTGAGCAGGTAGAAGCCGACCACGAGCAGGTTGTTCACCGCTCGGGCCAGCCGTTCGTCGGCGAACACCTCATCGAGGAAGACCAGCCCGTTACGAGTGAGCGCCCGCGCCACCCAGATGGTCAGCCCGATGCTGACTGCCAGGTAGACCAGGTACATCCAGACCTTGATGTCCATGCGTCGGCCCAATCTTGAACGTGTTCAACATGATGGACGTCAGCGTACGACAGAAGTTGAACGCGTTCAAGATGGCTGGATGTCAGCCGGTCAGGCCGAGCACCTCGGCAGCGGCGCGGCCGTTGGCGTGGCTCGCGCCGTAGGTGGTGACGAAGGCCCGCACGCCGTCCGGCCGCCAGGTTGCCGGCCAGCCCATCTCCACCACGGCCACCGGATGCGTGGCGGCCAGCGCGGTTGCCAGCTCCGGGCCGCCGGGTAGCCGGTGCAGGTGGCGGCCGACCAGGATGATCGGGCGGTCACCGGCGCGTCGGCGCAGGTCGGCCGGGTCGGTCTCGGCGGCCACCACCCGGATCTGTTCGGTGCCGTTGAGGTGCGGTCCGAGCCCCCACGGCACCCGGCCCTCGGCGATCGTGGAGGTGGCGTGCAGGTGCACCACGAGCGACCGGTCCAGTCCGGTCGGCACGCCCTCCACCCGGACGGCTCGGCGGGCCGCCGCGTACCCCAGGTCGGTGGGGCTGGCGGCGGCGCGGTCGGCGGTCCGGGTCCAGGCGGCGAGTTCCGCGGTGCGGCCGGCTGCCTGTTCGACCCGGGCCCGCTCCAGCCGGCCGTCGCCGAGCGCGGCCACGATCTCGGCGACGACCTGCTCGACCAGGCCGGCGTCGACCTTAGCCCCGATGCAGAGCAGGTCGGCGCCGGCGGCCAGGGCCCGCACCGCGCCGGGGGCGATACCACCGGCGGCCAGGGCCGCGCCCTTCATCTCCAGCGCGTCGGTGACGACCACGCCGTCGAAGCCGTACTCGTGCCGCAGCAGGTCCACAAGCACGGTACGGCTGAACGTGGCCGGCCCGTCGCCGGTAAGCGCGGGTACCCGGATGTGTGCGGTCATCACCGCCCTGGCACCGGCGGCGACCACCGCGGCGAACGGGGGCAGGTCCCGTCGGCGCAGCAGGTCGGGTGTGACGTCCACGGTGGGCAGTTCGTGGTGGGAGTCGGTCACCGTCGCCCCGTGGCCAGGGAAGTGCTTGGCGCAGGCGGCCACCCCGGCGGCCTGGAGCCCGACGGTCGCGGCGGCGGCGTGCGCGGCGACGCTCACCGGGTCGGCGCCGAAGGACCGGGTACCGATGATCGGGTTGTCGTCGGCGGTGTTGACGTCGACGGTCGGGGCCAGGTCGACGGTGATGCCGAGGCTTGCCAGTTCGGCACCGATGGCCTGGTAGACCTGGCGGGTGAGGGCCAGGTCGCCGATCGCGCCGAGCGCGGCGTTGCCCGGGTACGGGCTGCCGGTGGCGTGCGCCAGTCGGGTGACGTCGCCGCCCTCCTCGTCGATGGCGATCAGCACGTCGGGCCGGCCGGCGCGCAACGCCGCGGTGCTGGCCGACACCTGCGCCGGCTCGTGGACATTGCTGCCGAACAGGGTGTGCCCGGCGAGCCCGTCGGCGACCAGATCCACGGCCCAGTCCGGCGGCACCGGCCCCGGGTACGCGGCCAGCAGGGTGCCGAGCGCCAGCCGGCGTAGTCCTGGATCCAGCCCCACGTACTCTCTCCTCTCGATGCCGGCCGGCGAGGATCTCGTACCGGGTCGGTGGAGGGTCGCGTTCCCACGTGGCCGATACGCTACGGCTTACCCGTTCGCCTGTCGGTCTACAGTTACTTAAAAGCTTAAAGGTTAGCAAAGTTTACTAATACTTGAGGACAGATGGCATGAGCGCGACCCGGCTGCCCGGCACCCCACGTCTGTTGCGGGCCCTCAACGACCGTGCGGCGCTGGAACTGCTGCTGGAGCGCGGGCCACTGACCCGGGCCCGGATCGGCGAGCTGACCGGCCTGTCCAAGGTCACCGCCTCGCAACTGGTGGAGCGCCTGGAGGAACGTGGGCTTGTCGCCCGGGTCGGCGAGCAGGCCGGCGGGCGGGGACCGAACGCCCAGCTCTACGCCGTACGGCCCGGCAGCGCCCATGTGGTCGGCGTGGACGTGGGTCCGGAGCGGGTGGTGGCCGCCTGCGCCGACATCACAGGTGCCGTCATCGGCCGGGTCGAGCAGTCCACCCAGGACACCGACGACCCGGTGGGCGTGGTGCACAACGCAGTCGTCCGGGTGGCCGGCAGCGCCGGAGCTCAGCTGTCGAGCGTCCGCCGGATCGTGCTCGGCACCCCCGGTCTGGTCGACCCGGGCACCGGGGACATCACCTTCGCGTACAACCTGCCCCGCTGGCACCGCGGGCTGCTCGCCGCGCTCCGCGACGACCTGGACACCCCTGTCGTCTTCGAGAACGACGTGAACCTCGCCGCGGTGGCCGAGGCGCAGTCCGGCTCGGCCCAGGGCCTGGCGGACTTCGTCCTGGTGTGGGTCGGTGCCGGCGTCGGTCTGGCCATCGTGCTGGGCGGGCGGTTGCACCACGGCAGCAGCGGCGCCGCAGGTGAGATCGGCTACCTGCCGGTGCCGGGCGCACCCATCCCGCGCGACGTCTCGCGCCGGGCGAAGCCGGCCTTCCAGCAGTTGGCCGGCGCCGACGCGATCCGCGCCCTGGCCCGGGAACACGGCTACCCGGACGGCGCCGCCGCCGACGCGGTCCGGGCCGCCATCGCCGACGGCACCTCGGGCGGGCCGATGCTCGACGAGGTGGCCCGCCGGCTCGCCCTCGGTGTGGCGAGCACCTGCGTGGTGCTGGACCCGCCGCTCGTGGTGCTCGCCGGGGAGGTGGGGCAGGCAGGCGGGGCAGCCCTGGCCGAGCGGGTGCAGCACGAGGTCGCCGCGATCACCCTGGTGCGCCCCCGGGTGGTGCCCACCGGCCTGACCGAGGAGCCGATCCTGCACGGTGCCCTCCGCACCGCGCTGGACGCCGTCCGCGACGAAGTCTTCGGCTCCACTGTCGCCTGACCCTCCACCCGGTTCGCCGCGATCTTGCACTTTTCGTCTCCACAAATGCCATCGAAACCGACATTAGGGCGACCAAAAGTGCAAGATCGCCGGGGTGGGGGTGGGGGTGGGTTAGAGCAGGTCGCGGCGGCGGAAGAGGGCGAAGGCGGAGGCGGCGAGGCCGGCGGTGAGCAGCAGGAGCACCACGATGGCGGGTTGCCAGGTCAGCGTGTAGCTGCCGTCGCAGTAGCCGCTCGTGACGGTCCGGCAGGCGGTGCTGTCCCAGAACCTGACCTCTCCGGCCAGCCAGGCGCCGATGTAGCTGGCGAGCATGAGCTGGTCGGGTCGGGCCACCTCGAGGATCTGCAACACGATCCGCCCGCCCAGCTCCCACACCACCAGGTACGCGGCCACCGCGCCGAGGGCCGCCGCGGTGTGCCGCCCCATCGTCGCGATGGCGAAGCCGATCGCCGCCGCGAGCAGCACAAGCGTCAACCCGCGACCCCAGATCGCGCCCAACTCGGCCCAGAAGGCCGCGTTCGTCGGGCCGGGATAGCCGGCGATCTGCGCGATGACCCAGAAGGTGACGAGATAGGCCAGGGAGGCGAGCACCGAGACGGTCAGCACCGTACCGAGCAGCGTGCCGAGCTTGGCGCCGAGCACGGTCAGCCGGCGCGGTCGCCACAGCAGCAGGTTGACCACTCCGCCGGAGTTCAGGTCGGCGCCGATGTACGAGGCACCGACCAGGAACCCGAAGAGCACCAGGTATGCGACCAGGAAGTAGAGCAGCGGCTCGGCCTGCCGGGTGAAGGTGAACACCCCGGTCAGGTAGTCGGCGGCCACCGGCAACCGGTCCTGTAGCGCCGGATCCAGTTCGGAGCAGTCCGGCGGCAGATAGAGACCCGGGTCGTCGCGGAACGGCTCGCCCCGATCCCGGGCGAGGCACCGCGCGTGCTCCAGCTCCATGCCGCGAATGTTCGCGGTGGCCTGCCGCTGCGCCTCGGCCAGCTCGACGGCTGTGGGTTGGTGCGAGCCGGCGAGGGTGGTCGCGGCGGTCACCCCGAAGGCCAGCATCAGCAGCACGATCATCAGCTGGACGAAGCGGCGGGCACTGAGCCGCTCCACCTCGGCACGGATGAGGTTCACGCGTCCACTCCCCGCATCCCGAGGTCGATCTCCTGGTCGGTGGTCGGTTGGCCCGGCGGTGTGGAGCCGTCGACCTGCCGGGGGACTCCCGGGTGCGCCGGGGTGCCGGTCAGCTCCAGGAAGACGCTCTCCAGATCCGGCCGCAGCGGCGTCAGCTCGCGAACCCAGACACCCTGCTCGCCAAGCGTCCGGCTGACCGCTGTCGGGTCCGGCACTCCGCTCACCACCAGGTGGTCGGCGTGCCCGGTGACCGTCAGCCCGGCGGCCAGCAGCAGCTCCTCGGCCCGGGCCAGGTCGTCGACCCGGACCAGGTGCTCGTTGTGGTCGAAGCCGGCGAGCACCTCCGCCACCGGACCGGCCGTCACCCGCCGGCCCCGCGAAATGATCGTGACGTGGTCGCAGATCAACTGGATCTCGGCCAGGATGTGGCTGGAGATCAGCACCGTCACGCCGTTCGCCGCCAGCGACCGGACGAGATCCCGCATCTCCCGGATGCCCGCCGGGTCGAGCCCGTTCGCCGGCTCGTCCAGGATCAGCAGCTCGGGTCGCTTGAGCAGCGCCGAGGCCACCGCCAGTCGCTGCTTCATGCCCAGCGAGTAGCCCTTGACCCGCTCGTCGCCCCGGTCGGCCAGCCCGACCTGCGCCAGCACCTCGTCGACCCGGGCGACAGGTACGCCGCCGGCGAGGGCGAGCAACCGCAGCGTCCGGTAGCCGGTGAAGTTGCCGTAGAACTGCGGACTCTCCACGATCGCACCGACCCGGCCGGCGACCTGCGGCAACTGTTCCGGCGCGTTGGCACCGAGCACGCGCATCCGGCCGTCGTCGGCGCGTACCAGCCCGAGCAGGGCGCGCAGGGTGGTGGTCTTACCCGAACCGTTCGGCCCGAGGAAGCCGTGCACCTGGCCGGCCTCGACCAGCAGGTCGAAACCGTCCACCGCGATCCGTCGCCCGCGACGCAGGCTGTGGAAGGTCTTGCGGAGACCCTCGATCTCGATGACCCCACTGGTCATGGGCGCGGTCCTCCGGGCGGGGTGAGCAACGACACGGCGCCTCACCCTACGGCGGCAGCGCCCGCCCGTGGGGGCACCTCGGCGGTGCGTGGTTGGATGGGCTGGTGACTGGTGACCTGATCCCTGGCGCCGCCGGCGCCGCACCCGCCCCCTCGCCCGTGGACGCGGATCTGGTGGTCAGCCTCGACGGCGTCGCCGTACGCCGGTCCGGCACCGCCCTGCTGCACGACGTCGACTGGCGGGTGGAGCTGGACGAACGCTGGGTGGTGCTGGGGCCCAACGGGGCCGGCAAGACCACCCTGCTCAACCTCGCGTCCGGGCGGCTGCATCCGACCACCGGCACCGCGCACGTGCTGGGTGAGCGGATCGGCCGCACCGACGTCATGGAGCTGCGTACCCGGATCGGCCTGTCCACCGCCGCGCTCGCCGAGCGGCTGCCCGCCCAGGAGCGGGTCGTCGACGTGGTGATGACCGCTGCCTGGTCGGTGGTCGGCCGGTGGCGGGAGACGTACGACCCGGCCGACGAGGCCCGCGCCCGGGCGCTGCTGGACCAGCTCGGGGTCAGCGGGTTGGCCGACCGGGCGTACGGCACCCTGTCGGAGGGGGAACGCAAGCGGACGCAGATCGCCCGGGCCCTGATGACCGACCCGGAGCTGCTGCTGCTCGACGAGCCGGCGGCCGGGCTTGACCTGGGCGGCCGGGAGGATCTGGTCGCCCGCCTCGCCGACCTGGCGCAGGACCCGGACGCTCCCGCCCTGGTCCTGGTCACCCACCACGTCGAGGAGATTCCGCCGGGCTTCACCCACGCGCTGCTGCTGCGCGACGGGGCCGTGATGGCGCAGGGCCTGCTGCACGACACCCTCACCGCCGACAACCTCACCAAGACCTTCGGGTTGCCGCTGCTCGTCGAGCGCAACGGCGACCGCTACACCGCCCGCGCCGCCTGAGGCGACGCCCCCGCGATCCCGGGAGGTGACCGTGCGACAGACCCGCGTCGTGGTGGTGGGCAGCGCGAACATGGACCTGGTCGCCACCGCCGAGGCGCTTCCCCGACCGGGGGAGACCCGGCTCGGCACCGACTTCGTCACCGTGCCCGGTGGCAAGGGAGCCAACCAGGCCATCGCCGCCGCGCGGGCGGGTGCCGCAAGCGTCTTCCTCGGCGCGATCGGCTCGGACGCGTTCGGGGTGACCCTGCGGGCCCGGATCACCGCCGCCGGGGTCGACGCCAGCCAGTTGCGCACCACCTACGGCGCGTCCGGAGTGGCCCTGGTCATGGTCAACGCGGCGGGTGAGAACGCGATCCTGGTGACCCCGGGGGCGAACACCTCGTTCACCGAGCTGACCGAGACCGAACTCGCCGCCGTACGCGACGCCGACGTCCTGGTCGCGCAGCTGGAGATTCCGGTGGAGACGGTGACCGCCGCGGCGGTGGCGGCCCGGGCCGCCGGCACCCGGGTGGTGCTCAACGCGGCGCCGGCCGTCCCGCTCCCGCCGGAGTTGCTCGCCGCCGTGGACCTGCTCGTGGTCAACGAGAACGAGGCGCAGGCGTACACCGGACGGGGCCGGGAGGAGCCGCGCGCGCTGCTCGACCTGGTGGCCCGGGCGGTGCTGACGCTCGGCGCGGAGGGTGCCTGGTACGGCGACCGGGACGGCACGGCGGTGCACGTGCCGGCGGTCACTGTGGACACTGTCGACTCGACGGCCGCCGGGGACGCCTTCACCGGTGCGCTCGCGGTGGCCTGGGGTGAGGGGCGTGACCTGGTGGACGCGGTCCGTTGGGCCTCGGCGGCCGGTGCCGCCTGCGTCCGGCGACTGGGAGCGAGCGTCTCGCTGCCGCACCGGGTCGAGATCGACAAGCTCTACGTACCCGGGCCCTGACCTCGCTCGGCCGGGCCGTGCCCGCTTACCCGCCGCCCACCCGGAACGGTGTCGACGCCGGTCCGGAACGCGCGACGGTACGCCGACGGTGAGGTCCGCATCGCCCGGCTGAAGTGGTGCCGGTAGGTCACCGGGGCGTCGAAGCCGACCGCCGTCGCGATCTGCCCGATCGGCGCGTCGGTGGTCTCCAGCAGCGCCAGGCTGGCCCGGATCCGTTGCTCGACGAGCCACCGGATGGGGCTGGTGCCGGTGGCCTTCGCGAAGTGCCGCAGGTAGGTGCGGGGCGACATGTGGGCCTGTCGGGCCAGCCGGGCCACCGTGAGCGGCTCCGCCAGATGGGCCAGGGCCCAGGCGATGCTGCCGGCGATCCGGTCGTCGTCCGGGTCGACAGCCACCGGCGTCTCGATGAACTGCGCCTGACCGCCGTCGCGATGCGGCGGGATCACCAGCCGGCGGGCCACCGCGTTGGCGACGACCGCGCCGTGGTCACGTCGAATCACGTGCACGCACAGGTCGAGCCCGGCGGCGCTGCCGGCGCTGGTGAGGATGTCCCCGTCGTCGAGGTACAGCACGTCGGCGTCCACTGTGACGTGTGGGTACCGGCGGGCCAGCAGGTCCGCGTACCGCCAGTGGGTGGTGGCCCGCCGGCCGTCGAGCAGCCCGGCACCGGCCAGCGCGAAGGCGCCCGAGCAGATGGAGAGCAGCCGCGCGCCGGCCCGGTGTGCCCGGCGCAGGGCCGCGACCAGGCCCGGCGACGGTGTGCCGTGCACGTCCGGCACCCCGGGAACGATGACTGTCGCGGCGGCGGCCAGCACGTCGAGGCCGTACGGGCTGTGCAGGCTGGCACCGCCGAGCAGCGGGACGGGGCCGGGGCGCTCGGCGCAGAGCCGCAGGTCGTACCAGGGCACGTCGAGTTCCGGTCGGGGCAGCCCGAAGACCTCCGTGACGATCCCGGTCTCGAAACCCGACATCCCGGGGTACGCGAGCACGGCCACGCTGCGGCCGACCGGGTCCATGGCCGGATGTTAGCGGAGTACGGCGTCACCGCCACTCGTCCACCGGCCGGCTCGGGCCGACGATCGGGAACATGACCCGTGCATTCGCCGTACCGGCCGCTGATCCGCCCACCGCCGTCGCCCATTTCCTCGCCCGGCTGAGCTTCGAGACCGACGTGGCCGACGTGCACGCCGACCTCACCGCCGTGGTGCCCGACCTCGTCGTGGTGGACTCGCGCGGCGACGCGGCCTGGGCGCAGGGCCACCTGCCCGGTGCGGTGCACCTGCCCACCGCCCTGATCGGCGCGCGGGCCGCCGGGGCGGTGCCGTCCGGCGCGCGGGTGGTCACCTACTGCTGGGGGCCGGGCTGTGACGGTGCCACCCGGGCGGCGTTGGAGTTCGCCCGGCTCGGCTACCCGGTGAAGGAGATGCGCGGCGGCTACGAGTACTGGGTCCGGGAAGGACTGCCCGTGGTGACCGCCAGCGGAGTCACCCACCGGCCGGTGGACGACCTGACCGCCCCGCGCGCCTCCGCCGTCTGTGACTGCTGACCGCCGGGGCGGGACGCCGTTCCACCCGGGGCGTCAGCCGGCGTCGTCGTTGAGCTTCTCGCCCCGCTTGCGCAGCATCGACAGCCCGGGGATGCCCGCCACCGCGAGCTTGAGGTCCCGGGTGACGTCGAGCAGGTCGTGCAGGTCCGGGCCGACCCGGTCGAGGGTGGCCAGGATCGGCAGGACGTCGGCGGTGAGGTGCTGGCGCAGCTTGGGCAGCTCGTCGACCAGCCGGACCGCCGCTGTCACCTCCTCGTGGCTGAGCTGCTCGACGAAGTGGTTGGCCATCGGGGCGGCCCGCCGCAGCGCCGGTTCGTACGCCGACAACAGCTCGGCCGCGGTGGCGGCAGCCTCGGCCGCCGTGCCCACCGTCTCGGCGGCCCGCCCGGCCACCGACCGGGCCGACTCCACCACGACCGCCGCAGCGCCGGCCACCGCTGTGGCGTTGTCCACGGCGGCGGTGGCGGCGGCACTGATCACCGCGACCTCACGGACCGCCACCTCGGCGTCGGTGACCATGCGGTCGGTCCGGTCCAAGGTCTGTTCGACCCGGTCAACCACCCCGTTGATCCGGGCCAGCAACGCCTCCACCTCGTCGAGCACCGCGAACGCGCGGGCCGGGATGGCGGCGAAGGACGCGGCCTGGTCGAGGGCGGAACGGGTGAGACCGAGCACCGCTGTCGGCCGGGGAAGGGGGAGAGCCATGGGATCAAGTGTGCGCCGGGCGCGCCAGGACCGCCGGACGACGGGTCAATGATCGGTCTGCTGCTCGACGGCGCGCTGCACCGCGCGGTAGATCTGCCCGAAGCGCAGCGCGTCCGGGGTGCGCAGCACCATCACCTCCTGCCGCCGGTACTGCACCCACAGCTCCAGCACCCGGTTGCCGCGTTCGTAGGAGCGGTCCAGCCAGCCGAGGGGAATCTCCAGGAACGGGACCAGGGCGAGCGGGATGATCACGCACGCGGCGAGCACGATCAGCGCCGGCAGCCACTCGCCCCGGTCCTGCGCGGACCAGGCCAGGGAGAGCACACAGACCAGCGCCACCAGCGGGGGCAGGGACAGCAGCAGTACCAGGACGCCCCGACCGAACACCCGACCGCGTACGGCGAGTGTGGTGCGGCCCTTGGCATGCCAGACGTAGGTGACCTCGGCGATCGGAATGACGTGCCCGCCGGCCCGGATCGCCTCGGAGGTCACCTGCACCGCGTCGTCCCGGTAATAGAGCGCCATCACTAAGCCTAAGCACCCCCGGACAACTTCGCGTAGCCGGGCGGTCGCTCAGCGTCGGCGGGGAGGTATCGGTCGGCCGGCCTCCATGGCCCGTTGCACGGCACGGTAGATCTGCCCGAAACGCAGCGCGTCCGGGGTGCGGAGCAGTTGCACGGGCCGACCTCGCCAGCGGAGCCAGATCTCGCGCTGCCGGCTGCCCCGGGCGTAGGAGCGGTCGAGGTGCTCGAAGAGGAAGTCGGCGACCGGCCCGACGGCCAGCCCGACAAGCACCGAAGCCCCGATGACCGCGATCGTGACGGTCGCCGAGCGGTCCAGCCAGATGGCCAGGGCGACTCCGGCGGCGGCGGCGACGAGCGGGGCGACCAGCGCCGCGCCGATGGCACCCCGCCCGGCCAGCACCCGCCAGGAGAGGGTGCCGTGCTGGTGCCAGATTTCGGTGATCTCGGCCAGCGGGTAGATCCGGCCCTCGACTGTCACCGCGGCGGAGGTGACCCGCACCAGCCGGTCGTCGTAGTAGGTGACCACGGAACGCCTGTCGGCCGACCCGTGCGCCGCTCGCGGGCGGGCGGCCGGCGTCCCGGCTCGGCCGCCGCGCGGCTCAGGCTGACCAGGCTTCATCGTGCGACTCCCGACTGACGGGGCTGGCACCAGACTACTTACCCCAACGAGCCGGGTCGTAAGGTTGGCACGCGACTTCGACGAGGAAGTGAGGCTCAGCGTGGGCGAGTTCGTGCGGCTGGAGACCCGGGACGGCATCGGCACCATCCGGCTGGAGCGGCCACCGATGAACGCCCTCAACACCCAGGTGCAGGAGGAGTTGCGCGCCGCCGCGACCGCCGCCACCGCCGACGCCGGCGTCCGCGCGGTCATCGTGTACGGCGGGGAGAAGGTCTTCGCCGCCGGCGCGGACATCAAGGAGATGGCGGACATGTCCTATGTGGACATGGCGGGGCGGGCCGCCGACCTGTCCAGCGCGCTCGGCGCGATCGCCCGGATCCCCAAGCCCGTCGTGGCCGCGATCACCGGCTACGCCCTCGGCGGCGGCTGCGAGCTGGCGCTCGCCTGTGACTGGCGGGTGGTGGCCGAGGACGCCAAGCTCGGCCAGCCCGAGATCAAGCTCGGCATCATCCCCGGCGCCGGGGGCACCCAGCGGTTGGCCCGGCTGGTCGGCCCGGCCCGGGCCAAGGATCTGATCATGTCGGGCCGGATGGTGGACGCGCAGGAGGCGCTGCGGATCGGCCTGGCCGACCGGATCGCCCCGGCGGCCGAGGTGTACGACACCGCGGTGGCGATGATGCGGCCGTATCTCAACGGGCCGGTGCAGGCGCTGCGGGCGGCGAAACTGGCCGTCGACGGCGGCCTGGACATGGATCTGGCCTCGGGTCTGGCCTGGGAGAGTCAGCTCTTCGCGGCGCTGTTCGCCACCGACGACCGGAGCGAGGGGATGGCGGCTTTCGTGGCGAAGCGGAAGCCGGACTTCACCGGACGCTGAGCGCGCGAGAACGGTTCACATTCCTCCTACCGGCCAGTAGCGTGTGACTCCGGTCAGGCGACGAGAAGGAGCGGGAATGACGGAGCGGATCGAAGGCCACGGTGGGGAACTCGCCCTCGCGGCGCTGCGCGCGTACGGGGTGCGGGAGATGTTCACCCTCTCCGGTGGGCACGTGTTCCCGCTCTACGACGCCGCGCACAAGACCGACTTCCCGATCTACGACGTGCGGCACGAGCAGTCCGCAGTCTTCGCCGCCGAGGCGGTGGCCAAGCTCCAGCGCCGACCCGGGCTGGCCGTACTCACCGCCGGCCCCGGCGTGACAAACGGCATCTCCGGGCTCACCAGCGCCTTCTTCAACGCCTCGCCGGTGCTGGTGCTCGGCGGTCGGGCACCCCAGTTCCGCTGGGGCTCGGGCAGCCTCCAGGAGATGGACCACCTCCCACTCGTCGCCCCGGTCACCAAGCACGCGGAGACGGTGTTCAGCGCGGACGACATCCCCCGGGCGGTGGCCGCCGCGCTGACCACCGCCCTCACCCCGCACCGGGGCCCGGTGTTCCTGGACTTCCCGCTGGAGGCGATCTTCTCGGTCGGCGACGCGGAGCTTGCGGCCGGCCCGCAGCTCAGCCCGCTCGACGCCGACCCCGACGAGGTGGCCAGCGCCGCCCGCCTGATCGCGGGCGCGGCCCGTCCGGTGATCATCGCCGGATCGGACGTCTGGACCGGCGACGCGGTGGACGAGCTGCGCGCTGCCGCCGAGGCGCTCACCGTGCCGGTCTTCACAAACGGCATGGGCCGGGGCGCGCTGCCGCCCGAGCATCCGCTGGCCTTCGCCAAGGCACGCCGGGTGGCCCTGTCCAACGCCGACGTGGTGGTGGTGATCGGCACCCCGCTGGACTTCCGGCTCTCCTTCGGCGACTTCGGCGAGGCGCAGGTGGTGCACATCGTCGACGCGCCCAGCCAGCGCGCCGGTCACGTACAACCCGCCGCCGCCCCCGCCGGAGACCTGCGCGGCATCCTCACCGCCCTCGCCGACCACCCCGGCGACCGGGTCGACCACGACGACTGGGTCGCCCAGCTGCGGACCGCGGAGGACGCCGCGAAGGCACGCGACGCCGAGGAGATGGCGGCCGAGACCGACCCGATCCGCCCGGCCCGGATCTACGGCGAGCTGCGCAAGGTGCTCGCCCGCGACGCGGTCACCATCGGCGACGGCGGCGACTTCGTCTCCTACGCCGGGCGGTACCTGGAGCCGGCCCAGCCCGGTACCTGGCTCGACCCCGGCCCCTACGGCTGCCTCGGCACCGGCATGGGCTACGCGATGGGCGCCCGGGTCACCCACCCGGACCGGCAGGTCTGCGTGCTGATGGGCGACGGCGCGGCGGGCTTCTCGCTGATGGACGTGGAGTCACTGGTCCGGCAGAAACTGCCGGTGGTCATCGTGGTCGGCAACAACGGCATCTGGGGGCTGGAGAAGCACCCGATGCGGGCCATGTACGGCTACGACGTGGCCGCCGACCTTCAGCCCGAGCTGCGGTACGACCGGGTGGTCGGCGCGCTCGGCGGGGCGGGTGAGACGGTCGCGAAGGCCACCGAGCTGGGTCCGGCCCTGCAACGGGCCTTCGACGCCGGGGTGCCGTACCTGGTGAACGTGCTCACCGACCCGGCCGACGCGTACCCCCGTTCCTCGAACCTGGCCTGAACCGGGGCGCCCCGCCCCGGTCGTCACACCTCGGGGCGGGGTTCCTCGCGCGGCGGCTCACCCTCGCGCTTGCGCAGGTCGTCTTCGCGCTTGCGCAGGTCCTCCTCCCAGCGGCGGAAGAGTTCCTGGTCCTCCTGGCGCGAGCGCTCCTCGATCGCGCGGAGGAACTCCGGGTCGTCGTCCGGGGCGAGCGGCCGGGGACGCTCGGCCGGGCGCGCGCCCGGAGCCCAGGATGTCGACCCGCCGACGGCCTTGCGCTCCCGCCCGGCGACGAACCAGGCGATCGAGCCGACCAGCGGGAAGAAGAGGATGATCAGCAGCCAGGCGATCCGAGGGAGGTGGCGGATGCCGTCCTCCTCGGCGGAGAGGCAGCTGATCAGGGCACAGACGGCGAGGACGACCTGCACCAGGAAGAGGAGGATGTACAGCCGGGCCATGTAACCATCATTACCTACCTTGCGCAGCGGTCACAGCCCGCGCAGCACCAGCAGCGCTCCGAGGACCGCGAATCCGGCGGCGGCCAGCCCCACCAGGGCGAGGTGTCGGCCGTCGGTGCGGGACACCCCGCTGCCGGTGGCCCGCCGCCAACAGAGCGTGACGATCGCACCCCAGCCGAGGATGGCAACCGCCGCCGGCCCGGCGCCGGCCCGGCCCCCGGTGAGCGCGAGTCGGACGGTCAGCAGGGTCACCACGGTAAGCGTGAGCAGGGTGCGCCGCCAGGCGAGCCTGGTGCGTTCGGGTTGCAGACCCGGGTCGCGGACCGTGGTCATCCGCTTATCGCGCCGGCCAGCACCGCCAGCACCAGCAGCAGCGCGCCGAGGCCGACGACCAGGGCGAGTACGGCCGGGAAGCGGGAGGCGGGCAGCTCCTCGCCGAGCCGGATGGCCCGTTCGGTACGTGCCCAGTGGTCGACGGCCCGGATCGCGACCGCGCCGCCGAGCAGCAGCAGCACCACGGCGATCACCTCGCGCAGGTGGACCAGGGACAGGGTCGGCAGGAACTGTGCGGCGGCGAGCCCACCGGCGATCAACGCCAGGCCGGTACGCAGCCAGGCCAGGAACGTGCGTTCGTTGGCCAGGGAGAAGCGGTAGTCGGGGGTGGTGCCCACCGACCGCAACTCCTGCGGATCGAACCAGTTCCTGATCATCTGCCACACGCGTGTGATTATCCGGTGCCCAGCGGGAATAGTTTGGGAGCATGACGGATCTTGACGCGACCACCCTGCGCGCGGCGTACGACACCCAACTGCGGCCGGATCTGCCGGACCCGGTGCCCGACGGCGTGGTGGTGGAGTCCGACGGTCCGCTGTTCCGGGTGCTGGGCCTGGACCAGCGGGGCATGGTGACCTACCGCGACCTCGGCGGGCTGGCCGGAGCCGACCTCGACGAGCTGATCGCCCGGCAGGTGGCGGTGTCCCGCGAGCGGGGCGAGCCGGTCGAGTGGAAGCTGCACGGCCACGACCAGCCGGCCGACCTGCCGCAGCGCCTGCGCGCCGCCGGCTTCGTGCCGGAGGAGCAGGAGACCGTGGTGGTCGGCCCGGTCGCCCCGCTCGCCTCCGCACTGCCGGTGGTGCCCGAGGGCGTACGCCTGCGGGAGGTGACCGGACGGGCGGACCTGGACCGGATCGCGGAGCTGAAGACCCAGGTGTGGGGACGTGACCTGTCCGGGCTGGCCGACGCGCTGGAACGGGAGATCGCCGCCGATCCGCAGTCGGTCACGGTCGTGGTGGCCGAGGCGGGCGAGACGATGGTGAGCGCCGGTTGGGTGCGCTACCCGGCCGACAGCACGTTCGCCACCCTCTGGGGCGGCTCGACCCTGCCGCAGTGGCGGCGTAAGGGCATCTACCGTGCGTTGGTCGCCTACCGGGCCCGACTGGCCGGGCCGCGCGGTCGGACGTTGGTGCAGGTCGACGCGTCGGACGAGAGCCGGCCGGTGCTGGAGCGGCTCGGACTCGTCCCGGTCACCACCACCACGCCCTACGTCTACACTCCGTGATCATGGGCCAGCGGCTGACGGACGACGAGAAAATGACCCTGAAGACGGGCGCCTTCGGTGCGGTGCTCATGGTCTCGAACGCCGACCCGGGGGTGCTCGCGCTGTTTCGCGAGAGTTTCGCGGCCTCCGGGGCGATGGCTGACGCCAGTGGCGTGGTGAAGGAGGCGTTGACCAGCGGGCCGCTGCCGAAGCTGCCGCGCGACTCGGCGCTGGAGGTGGAGTCGGTGGTGCTGCCGGCGCTGCGTCGGGGTGTCGAGATCCTGACCGAGAAGGTCCCTGAGGACGTCCCGGTCTACCGCGCCGTGGTGCTGGCGGCGGCCGACCGTACGGCCCGCGCCCACGACGGCGTCAGCCCGGCCGAGGCCGCTGTCATCGAACGGATCAGGGGCGTGCTGGGCGCCGATGCTACTGACAGGTAACATGGGCGCCGTGGGCAACCGCACAACAGCCCATGGTTGACCGGACGGCACCGCACGCGCGAGGCTGCGCCCAGATCGGGGCGAAAAGATCACATAACCACAGCAGGAGGGTCGTCGAAGCGCGATGAACATCGTCGTACTCGTCAAGCAGGTGCCTGATTCGGGCGCGGACCGCAACCTGCGTACTGACGACAACACTGTCGACCGCGGTTCGGCGAACAACGTCATAAACGAGATGGACGAGTACGCCATCGAGGAGGCGTTGAAGATCAAGGAGGCGCACGGCGGCGAGGTGACGATCCTGACCATGGGTCCGGACCGGGCGACCGAGTCGATCCGTAAGGCGCTGTCGATGGGCCCGGACAAGGCGGTGCACGTGGTGGACGACGCCCTGCACGGTTCCTGTGCCGTCGCCACCTCGAAGGTGCTCGCCGCCGCGCTCGGGCAGCTCAACGCCGACCTGGTGCTCTGTGGCTCGGAGTCGACCGACGGACGGGTGCAGGTGATGCCGCACATGCTCGCCGAGCGGCTGGGCATCGCGGCGCTCACCGGTGCGCGCAAGCTCACCGTCGACGGGGCCACGCTGACCGTGGAGCGGCAGACAGAGGAGGGCTACGAGGTGGTCACCGCCTCGACCCCGGCCATCGTCTCCGTGTGGGACACCATCAACGAGCCCCGGTACCCGTCGTTCAAGGGCATCATGGCCGCCAAGAAGAAGCCGGTGCAGACGCTCGCCCTGACCGACCTGGGCGTCGCCGCGGACGAGGTCGGCCTCGCCGGGGCGACGAGCGCCGTCGTGGAGCACAGCAAGCGTCCGCCGCGTTCGGGTGGCGTCAAGGTCACCGATGAGGGCTCCGGCGGCACGCAGCTCGTCGAGTTCCTCGCCACCGAGAAGTTCGTGTGAGGGGTGTGGGACATGTCTGAGGTTCTCGTCGTCGTCGAAGCCACCGCGGAGTTCGGCGTCAAGAAGGTCACCCTGGAGATGCTCACCCTCGCCCGTGAGCTGGGCACCCCGTCGGCGGTGGTGCTCGGCGGCGCCGGCGCCGCCGAGGCTCTCGCGGGCAGGCTGGGCGAGTACGGCGCGGAGAAGATCTACGCGGCCGAGGGTGACGAGATCGACGGCTACCTGGTGGCACCGAAGGCCAGTGTGGTCGCCGACCTGGTCAAGCGGGTGCAGCCGGCCGCCGTGCTGCTCGCCTCCTCCCAGGAGGGCAAGGAGATCGCGGCCCGGCTGGCGGTCAAGCTGGACAACGGCATCCTGACCGACGTGGTGGCCCTGGCCGCCGACGGCACCGCCACCCAGGTGGCCTTCGCCGGGTCGACAGTCGTCAAGTCCAAGGTCACCCGGGGCCTGCCGCTGGTCACCGTCCGGCCGAACTCGGTGAACCCGACGCCCGCCGCGGCCACCCCGGCGGTCGAGCAGCTCACCGTCACCGCCACCGACAGCGACAAGCTGGCCCGGGTGGTCGACCGGGTGGCCGAGCAGAAGGGTTCCCGTCCCGAGCTCACCGAGGCCGGCGTGGTCGTCTCCGGTGGTCGCGGCGTCGGTAACGCGGACAACTTCAAGCTCGTCGAGGAGTTGGCCGACCTGCTCGGCGGTGCCGTCGGAGCATCCCGGGCGGCTGTCGACTCCGGCTTCTACCCGCACCAGTTCCAGGTGGGTCAGACCGGCAAGACGGTCTCCCCGCAGCTCTACGTGGCGTTGGGCATCTCCGGCGCGATCCAGCACCGGGCCGGCATGCAGACCTCGAAGACCATCGTCGCGGTCAACAAGGACGGCGAGGCGCCGATCTTCGAGCTGGCCGACTTCGGCGTGGTGGGCGACCTGTTCAAGATCGTCCCGCAGGCCGCCGAGGAGATCCGCAAGCGCAAGTGAGTCGTACGCGCCACGGCCGCCGTCCGGGACCCGGACGGCGGCCGTGGCGTCTGTGGCGCTAGGGAGCTGATCGGCGGGCCGGGGAGCTGAACCGGCCCGCCGATCAGCCCGTCAGGGAGCCCCTCAACAAGCTGTCACCGGAGTGGGCGGTGTTGTTGTCGAACGCCTCGGCCGAGACGTCGACGACGGAGTACCGCCCCAGGTCGACATTCGGTGGCAGCGGCAACAACACGTCGGCGCCGTCACCGAGGACACCTACCGAGAACATCTCCATGCTCTGCGGGTTGATGAGCCACACCTCGTAGTACCCCGGTACGGCCGGGAGATTCGCCACGTGCAGGTGCAACTCGCCACTGCCCAGCACCCGGGCGTCGCCCCGGGCGGCAGGCGGAGTCGAGCCGTACGCCGCCAGCGGAGCGCTTGCCACCACCGTCGGCTCGGCGGGCGTACCGTCGCGCAGCACGGCGGCGGTGCCGACCACACCGACGGTGGCCGCGGCGACCGCCGTGACCGCCGTCGTGGCGAGCCGGGACCAGCGTCCGCGCCGGGAGCGGCGCGGTGCGGGCGGGGCGTCGGTGGTGACCGGGCCGACCGGCTCGACCGGCTCCGGCCGCTGCCGGTCGGCGGTGAGCCGGGGCAGTTCCTTCGCCGCCGTGATCTCGGTCATGATGCCCTGCCAGAGGTGCTCCGGTGGGTCGGGCAGATCCCGCAGACCCTGAGTGGCGGCACCGAGACCGGCGACGTGGCGCAGGCTCTCCAGTTCGGCCCGGCAGTGCGGGCAGGCGTCGAGGTGGGTGCGGTCGGAGGTGTCGACCTCACTCTCACCGAGCGCCAGAAATACCAGCCGCTCGTGCTCCAGGTGCTGCACCGTCCACCTCCCATCTACGCTTCAGGCTTGCCATGCCCCGCCGGATGTGACTCTTCACAGTGCCCAGTGGCACTCCGGTCACCGCCGCTATCTGCTGGTGGGTCAGGTCGTCGAAGAAGGCCAATTCCAGCATGCGCCGCTGCTCGTCCGGCAACCGCGCCAACTCGTCGGCGATCACCAGCCGGTCGACCACGGTGTCCGGGTCAACGCCGGTGGGCACCGGATCGGGCAGTTGTCGTACGGTCTCGACCACCCGGTGCTCCCGCGCGGCGGACCGGAGTCGATCGATCACCTTGCGTCGGCCGATACCCAGCAGCCAGCCGACAAGCGAGCCCTTCGCCGGATCGAAGGTCTCCCGGCCGAGCCAGGCGGCGACGAACGTGGCCTGGGTCACGTCCTCCGCGTCGCTGCGGTTCACAAGCGTGCTGAGGGCCAGGTGGAGAACGGCCCGACCGTAACGGTCGTACGCCTCACGCAGCGCCTGCTCGTCGCCGGCGCGGAACCGCAGGGCCAGGTCGTCCTCAGGTGTGCCCGGTTGCTGCAGGATCCCGCTCACGGGACGGTTCGCCTGGTTGGGGGCATGCCCGACTGTAGCCCGCACCGGTGCCGTCCCCTCTGTCAGCCCAGCGTCTCCTCGGCCTCTCTTCGTCCGCGTGGTGCCCGGCGGATGCGGTTGCGACCGGAAAAAGAAAGTCGCTCCGGCCCGCATCCGGGCGGCGTCGAGCCGGCGTAACTCGGGGTGCACAGCAAGCCTGACGAAATGGCATGAACCACCAGGAGGCAGACATGCAGTTCGCGTACCTTCGCCGCTTCGCCGCGGGTGGCGCGGTCGCCGCGCTGACCTTCGTCGGCGCCGGCATCGCGACGGCGACCCCGGCGTACGCCGCCGACTCGAAGGTCTCCGTCGTGCACGGCATCCCGGACACCCCTGTCGACGTCTACGTCAACGGCGAGAAGACCCTGGAGAACTTCGAGCCCGGTGACGTGGCCGGACCGCTCGACCTGCCGGAGGGGCAGTACGACATCGCCCTGACCAAGCCGGGCGAGCCGATCGGGCAGGCCATCCTCACCGCCGACGACGCCGAGGTCCCCGGCGGGGCGAACATCAGCATCGCCGCACACCTCGACGCCGACGGCCAGCCCACGATCACCCCCTTCGTCAACGACACCGCGAAGGTGGACGCCGGCAAGGCCCGGCTGATCGTGCGGCACACCGCCGCCGCGCCCGCGGTGGACGTGCGGGCCGGTGGCAGCCCGGTCTTCGAGGGCCTGACCAACCCGAACGAGGCCAAGGGTGACGTGGACGCCGGCAGCGTCTCGGCGGACGTGGTGCTCGCCGGCACCGACACCGTGGTGATCGGTCCGGCCGACCTCAACCTGGCTGAGGGCACGGCGACGATCGTCTACGCCATCGGTTCGGCCGAGGCGGAGAACCTGGCAGTGGTGGCGCAGACCATCGAGGGTCTGCACTCGGCGCCGTCCGGCGTGCCGAGCGGCACCGGTGGTCAGGCCGACACCGGTCTCGGCACCTGGTGGTACGCCCTGGCGGGCACCGGGATCCTGCTGCTGGTCGCGGGTGGGGCGCGGGCGGCTGTCGTCCGGTCGGGTCGCCGGTGACCGTCGTCAACCGTGGGGCGCTGGCGGCTGTGGCCGCCGGCGCCGCCGCGCTCGCTGTCGCGGCCGTGGTGGCCGTGGTGTCCAGGCCGGCGGGAGACGTCGGCGCCGAGCAGGCCGCCGCGTTGGCCAGCCCCACGCCGTCGACAGCCGGACCCGCCGTGGCGGTGGTCCCGGGCGCGCTGCCCGACGACACCGATCCGGTCCGCCCGGTCCGGCTGCGGATCCCCTCGATCGGGGTCACCGCGCGGGTCGACCCGGTCGGAGTGAACGAGCGCACCAAGGAGTTCGACGTGCCGCCAAGCGTCGACCAGATCGGCTGGTACCGCTACGGGCCCGGGCTCGAGACCGACTCCGGATCGGTGGTGATCGCCGGGCACGTGGACAGTGCCGAGCAGGGCCGGGGCGCCTTCTACCGGCTGCGTGAACTCGCACCCGGTGACACCGTGACGGCCACCGGCGAGGACGGGACCGAGCGGACCTACCGGGTGGTCGCCCGCGAGGAGTACGACAAGACGAAGATTCCGCTGGAGCGCTACTTCGCCCGGGACGGGCGCCCCCGCCTGACGTTGATCACCTGTGGCGGTCCGTTCGACGCCGAGGCGCGTCGCTACCGGGACAACATCGTCGTGACCGCGTCACCGGTCTGACGTCCCGCCAGGCAATCCGGCCTGCGGTCGGCACCGGAGTGGTCGTTAGGCTGAACCGTGATGGCTTACCTGGATCATGCCGCGACCACTCCGATGCTCGACGAGGCACTGGAGGCGTACGTCGCGACCGCTCGCGAGGTCGGCAACGCGTCTAGCCTGCACGCGTCCGGTCGGCGCGCCCGTCGCCGGGTGGAGGAGTCGCGGGAGCGGGTGGCCGCCGCGTTGGGTGCCCGGCCGTCCGAGGTGATCTTCACCGGTGGCGGCACCGAGAGCGACAACCTCGCGGTGAAAGGCATCTTCTGGGCGCGCCGGGACGCCGACGCCGGGCGGCGTCGGGTGATCTCCAGTGCCGTCGAACACCACGCCGTCCTCGACGCGGTGGAGTGGCTGGACCGGCACGAGGGCGCCGAGGTGGGCTGGCTGCCCGTCGACGGGGCCGGCCGGCTGCACCCGGACGCGCTCCGCGCGGAGCTGGCCGAACACGGCGACCGGGCGGCGCTTGTCACCGCCATGTGGGCCAACAACGAGGTCGGCACCGTGCAGCGGATCGGCGAGCTGGCCGCCGTGGCCGCCGAGTACGACGTGCCGTTCCACACCGACGCCATCCAGGCGGTCGGTCAGGTGCCTGTCGACTTCGCCGCCAGCGGCGTCGCCGCGCTCACCGTCACCGGCCACAAGCTCGGCGGCCCGGTCGGGGTCGGCGCGTTGCTGCTGGGCCGGGACGTGGCGGCGGTACCGCTGCTGCACGGCGGGGGACAGGAGCGGGACGTGCGTTCCGGCACGCTCGACGCGGCCGGCATCGTCGCCTTCGCGGTCGCCGTCGAAACGACAGTCAAGGGCCAGCAGGAGTACGCGGCAGGGGTGGCCGCGCTCCGTGACGACCTGGTACGGCGGGTCCGCCAGGCGGTGCCCGAGGTGATCTTCAACGGTGACCCGACCGATCGG
Source organism: Verrucosispora sp. CNZ293 (assembly GCF_002754655.1). NCBI lineage: Bacteria > Bacillati > Actinomycetota > Actinomycetes > Micromonosporales > Micromonosporaceae > Micromonospora > Verrucosispora sp. CNZ293. The sequence goes on along the minus strand of NZ_PEFR01000001.1, from coordinate 3,540,027 downwards.
CTGCCCGGCAACGCGCACTTCTCGTTCCCCGGTTGCGAAGGGGACGCGCTGCTGCTCCTGCTGGACGCCCAGGGCATCGCCTGCTCGACGGGTTCGGCCTGCTCGGCCGGGGTGGCGCAGCCCTCCCACGTGCTGCTGGCGATGGGCGCGGACGACGACCGGGCCCGCTCGTCACTGCGCTTCTCCCTCGGCCACACCAGCACCACCACCGACGTCGACGCGCTCATCGCCGCACTTCCGGGGGCCGTGGAGCGGGCCCGGCGGGCGGCGGCGCCGCGTACGCCCCGCTGAGCCGGCGCCGGGCGGAGATAGGCTCGGTGGGAAGGGAGAGTGGTCCGGGTGAGGGTGTTGGCGGCGATGTCCGGCGGCGTGGATTCCGCGGTGGCGGCGGCACGGGCGGTGCAGGCCGGGCATGACGTGACTGGCGTGCACCTGGCACTGGCCCGCAACCCGCAGACCTACCGCACCGGTGCCCGGGGCTGCTGCACCCTGGAGGACTCGCGGGACGCCCGGCGGGCCGCCGACGTGCTCGGTATCCCGTTCTACGTCTGGGACATGGCCGACCGCTTCCACGCCGACGTGGTCGACGACTTCGTCGCCGAGTACGCGGCGGGGCGTACCCCCAATCCGTGCCTGCGCTGCAACGAGAAGATCAAGTTCGCCGCGGTGCTGGACCGGGCGGTGGCCCTGGGGTTCGACGCCGTGGTCACCGGGCATCACGCCCGGCTCGGCCCGGACGGCCTGCTGCGGCGCAGCGTCGACGCGGCGAAGGACCAGTCGTACGTGCTGGCCGTGCTCACCCGGGAGCAGCTGGACCGGTCGATCTTCCCGCTCGGCGACTCGACGAAGGCTCAGGTCCGGCAGGAGGCTGCCGACCGGGGCCTCGCCGTCGCCGACAAGCCGGACTCGCACGACATCTGCTTCATCGCCGACGGTGACACCCGCGGCTTCCTGGCCGAGCGGCTCGGCGAGACGCCCGGCGACGTGGTCGACGCGAGCACCGGCGCGGTGGTGGGACAGCACGCCGGTGCGTACGCGTACACCGTCGGCCAGCGGCGCGGCCTGCACCTGGACCGGCCCGCCCCGGACGGCCGGCCCCGCTACGTGCTCTCCATCACGCCGAAGACGAACACCGTCACCGTCGGCCCGGCCGAGGCGTTGGAGGTCTCCGAGGTCGCCGCCACCCGCCCGGTCTGGACCGGCGGCCCACGGCCCGACGGCCCGATCGAGTGCGAGGTCCAGCTGCGCGCCCACGGCGTCGTGGTGCCTGCCGCCGTCACCGTCGACGGCGACACCCTCCACGCCGACCTGCGCCACCCGGTGCGCGGCGTGGCCGCAGGCCAGGCCATCGTCGCCTACCGTCCCGACCCCGCCGGCGACATCGTCCTCGGCTCCGCCACCATCACCACCTGACCGGGCCGTCTGCCGCCGTTCGGCGACGGGATCGTCCACCGGATCGGTCACGTCTTGCGGCACGTCGGGCCATCCAGTAGGCGTGATCGACCGACATACCGCAAGCCGTGACCTCGGCGAGGGCAGGATCGCGGCCGGTAGGCTGCGGCGGTGGATGATTTGGGGTTGCCGTGGGGGGTGGGTGCGGCGACGGGTGTGGGGTCGTTGCCGGGGGTGGACATCGCGGAGGCGCAGCGGATCGTGCTCGGTGAGCTGCCCGGCCTGCCGCATCTGCCGGAGCTTCCGGCCCGGGGACCGGGCGCCGATCTGATCGGGCGCACCGGCGGTCTGCTTGTGGAACTGCCGATCGAGCTGTACGCGGCACGCTGGCGGGTGGCCCCGCGCCCGGGCCGCGACCTGCGCCGGGCCCGCGACCTGATGGAACGCGACCTGGATCAGCTCGCCGAGCAGGCCGAGGAGTACGCCGGCCCAGTCAAGATCCAGGCGGCTGGCCCGCTCACCCTGGCCGCCTCGATCGAGCTGCCGATCGGCGGTCGGATGCTGCGCGACCCCGGTGCAGTGCGGGACCTGACCGGTTCGCTGGCCGAAGGACTGCGCGGCCACGTCGACGCGGTGACCCGCCGGTTGCCCCGCGCGTCGGTGCTGCTCCAACTGGACGAGCCGTCCCTGCCGGCGGTGCTGGCCGGCCGGGTGCCCACCGAGAGTGGCCTCGGCGCCTACCGGGCTGTGGAGTCGGGTGACGCCCGCGCGCTGCTGGGTACGGTGGTCGAGGCGGTGGGGGTGCCGACAGTTGTGCACTGCTGCGCCCCGGACGTGCCGCTGGACCTGCTCCGCTCCACCGGCGCGATAGGTGTCGCGCTCGACCTGAGCCTGGTCACCGACCTCGACCCGCTCGGCGAGGTGCTCGACGCCGGGTTCGGGCTGCTGGCCGGTGCCGCGCCGACGACACCCACCGGTCGCGCGCCGACCTCCGCCGACCTCGCCGACCGGGTACGCACCCTCTGGGACCGCCTCGGGTTTCCGCGCCTCCGGCTCGCCGAACAGGTGGTGGTGACGCCCGCCTGTGGCCTGGCCGGGGCCGACGCGACGTACGTCCGGGCGGTCCTCGCGGCCTGCCGGGACGCCGGTCGCCGGCTGGCCGAGGCGTGAGGTTTCCGGTCGTACCCACGGGGCAGGATGCTCGTCATGATTGGACAGCTGCGTTCGACGGTGATCGACTGCCCCGACCCGCGTGCGTTGGCCGGCTTCTACTCGGAGCTGCTCGGCCTGCCGCTGCTTGAGGACAACTCCGACGGCAACGACTGGGTGGTGCTCGGCGGGCCGCCCGGCCACCAGCCCCGGCTGGCCTTCCAGCGGGCGATCGACCTGCGCCCGCCGGCCTGGCCCGATCCGGAGCGCCCCCAGCAGTTCCACCTCGACGTGACAGTGGACGACATCGAGGCGGCGGAGAAGGCGGCCCTGGCCCTGGGCGCCCGCCGGCTGCCCGGCGAGGGCGACGGCTTCCGGGTCTACGCCGACCCCGCCGGGCACCCGTTCTGCCTCTGCTGGGACTGACCGCCCGCCCGGCCGGGAGTGCCGGCAACCAGCGGGCTCGGCCGTTCGGCGCGCGTTGCCGTTCGGCGGGCTCGGCCGGCCGGCGGGCGTCGCCGGACGGCCGGGCGTGCACGGCTGGCCGCGAGGTGTCGGGAGCCGGCCAGCGGCTGACGTCGGCGGGCCGGCCGCCCGACGGTGGTGGTCCGATCAGAGGCTGCGCGGCTTGCGGGTGACGGGCATCATCGCGTTCATGATCAGTCCAGCACCTCGGCGCGCCGCCGGCTCACTCTTCGGTCTGGCCTACGGTGACGCGCTCGGCAAACCCACCGAGTTCCTCACCGTCGCCGAGATCGACAGGCGGTTCGGCCCGACCGGCCCCCGGGAGCTTGTCGGCGACCCGGCGCTGGTCACCGACGACACCCAGATGGCGTTGGCGGTGGGCTGGGCGCTGCACGACGCGCCGAGGTACACCGCCGAGGCGGTGGAGCCGCTGCTGCGCCGCCGTTTCCTGGACTGGGCGGTCAGCCCGGACAACAACCGCGCGCCGGGGATGACCTGCCTGCGGGCCTGCGCCGAACTGTCCCGGGGCCTGCCCTGGCAGCAGGCCACCCAGGCCGGGTCGAAGGGGTGCGGGGCGAACATGCGGGTCACCCCGGTCGGGTTGCTCGACGTTGATCTCGACACCCTCGCCGGGCTGGCCCAGCTCCAGGCCGGTCTCACCCACGGCCATCCGACCGGGCTGGCCGCGAGCGAGTTGACCGCGTACGCGGTCCGGCTGCTCGTCGACGACGGCGTCGCCCTGGCCGAGCTGCCCGGCCTGCTCACCGCCCGGGCCCACCAGCAACGCACGGTCTACCGGGCCGACTGGCTCGGCGAGCTGTGGCGGCGCTCGGACGCCGCCACCCCCGAGGAGTTCATCGCCCGGGGCTGGGACGAGTGCCAGCGGACGCTGACCCGGCTCGACGCGGCTCTCACCGCCCCGGACGACGGCGGTGACCCGTGCCGGTTCACCGGTGAGGGCTGGATCGCCGAGGAGGCCCTCGCGGCGGCCCTGTACTGCGCCGTCCGGCACGCCGACGACCCGGTCGACGCGCTCGCCCGGGGCGCCCGCACCGCCGGCGACTCCGACTCGATCGCCGCCCTCGCCGGTGCCTTCGTCGGCGCGGCCCACGGCATGCCGGGCTGGCCGGCCGGGTGGGCGGGCCGGATCGAGTACGCGGATCAACTCGCCGCGCTTGCCGCACCGCACGACTGACCAGGTGGCGGCACAGTTGTCCCACCCGGGGACTACCGTGCGGGGGTAGCACGATCACGGGAGGTCGACAGCGGTGTCCGGAGGCGGCAGGGTGTCCGATGAAGCGGTTCCCCAGCAGGTCGATGCGGCGCAGGAGGCCGCCGGCCCCGAGCCGACGCCGCAGGCGCGGGAGCGGCACACCACGCTCAGCCAGGAGCTGACCGAGCACCAGTACCGCTACTACGTGCTCGACGCGCCGACCATCTCCGACGCCGACTTCGACAGCCAGCTGCGTGAGCTGGAGGCGCTGGAGGCGGAGTTTCCCGCGTTGCGCACCCCTGACTCACCGACCCAGCGGGTCGGCGGCACGTTCTCCACCGACTTCACCCCGGTCGCCCACGCCGAACGGATGATGTCGCTGGACAATGCCTTCGCCGACGAGGAGCTGGCGGCCTGGGCGGAACGGGTCGAGCGGGACGCCGGCGGTCCGGCGCCCTACCTGTGCGAGCTGAAGGTCGACGGTCTGGCGATCAACCTGACCTACGAGAGCGGCCGGCTGGTCCGGGCGGCCACCCGCGGCGACGGCCGTACCGGCGAGGACGTCACCGCGAACGTGCGCAGCATCCGGGACGTGCCCGGCCGGCTGACCGACTCGGCGGAGTTCGGGCCGCCGCCCGAGTTCATCGAGGTGCGTGGCGAGATCTACTTTCCGGTCGCCGCCTTCGCCGACCTCAATGCCGGCCTGGTCGAGCAGGGCAAGGCACCCTTCGCCAACCCGCGCAACGCCGCGGCCGGCAGCCTGCGGCAGAAGGATCCACGGATCACCGCCTCCCGTCCACTGCGCCTGGTGGTGCACGGCATCGGCGCCCGGCGCGGTTTCCAGCCGACCACCCAGTCCGAGTCGTACTCGGCGTTGCGGGCCTGGGGCCTGCCCACCAGCGACCGTTGGCGGGTGGTGCCCGACCTGACCGGCGTCCGGGAGTACATCGCGCACTACGCCGCGCACCGGCACGACGTCGAGCACGAGATCGACGGTGTGGTGGTGAAGGTCGACCCGGTGCCCATCCAGGGGCGGCTGGGCTCGACAAGCCGGGCGCCACGCTGGGCGATCGCCTTCAAGTATCCGCCGGAGGAGGTCAACACCACCCTGCTCGACATCGAGGTCGAGGTCGGCCGGACCGGTCGGGTGACCCCCCGGGCGGTGCTCCAGCCGGTCCGGGTGGCCGGCTCCACAGTCGAGTACGCCACCCTGCACAACGCCCGCGAGGTCGAGCGCAAGGGGGTCCTGATCGGCGACACGGTGGTCATCCGCAAGGCCGGTGACGTGATCCCGGAGGTGCTCGGGCCGGTGGTCGACCTGCGTCCACCGGACGCCCGCGCGTTCGTCATGCCGACCACCTGCCCGGCCTGTGGCACCCCGCTCGCCCCCGCGAAGGAGGGCGACGTCGACATCCGGTGTCCCAACTCGCGTAGCTGCCCGGCGCAGTTGCGGGAGCGGGTGTTCCATCTGGCCGGGCGGGGCGCCTTCGACATCGAGGCGCTCGGCTACAAGAGCGGCGCCGCGCTGCTCGACGCGCAGATCATCACCGACGAGGGAGACCTCTTCTCGCTCGACGCCGAGCGGCTGGCCCGCGCGCCGTTCTTCGTCAACAAGGACGGCAGCCTCGGCAGCAACGCCGCCAAGCTGCTCGACAACCTCGCCACGGCCCGGGAGCGCGACCTGTGGCGGGTGCTTGTGGCCCTCTCGATCCGGCACGTCGGGCCGACCGCCGCGCAGGCGTTGGCCCGGCACTTCCGCTCGATCGAGGCTGTCGACCAGGCCACCGAGGAGGAGCTTTCCTCAGTCGACGGAGTCGGCCCGACAATCGCGGCCAGCATCCGCGAGTGGTTCGCCGTCGACTGGCACCGCGAGGTGGTCCGCAAGTGGGCCGAGGCGGGTGTCCGGATGGCCGAGGAGGCCGTGCAGGAGGGGCCACGCCCGCTGGAGGGGGTGACCGTGGTGGTGACCGGCACGCTCGGTGGTTTCTCCCGGGACCAGGCCGCCGAGGCGATCCAGTCCCGGGGTGGCAAGGTCAGCGGCTCGGTGTCGAAGAAGACGGGTTTCGTGGTGGTGGGCGACAACCCAGGGTCCAAGGCGGACAAGGCGACCAGCCTGAAGGTGCCGGTGCTCGACGAGGACGGCTTCCGGGTGTTGCTCGACGCCGGCCCCGAGGCGGCCCGGCAGGTGGCCCGCGTCGCGGAGTGACGATCTTTACGGCACTCTCCCGGATACCAACTTAATTACGACTACTACCGATTCGTGACTGTCGCGACGGGAAAGTGGGTGGTGGGGGCGTTTCATTGGGGCACGGCGCGTGAAACCACGGGCCGGTCTCGTGCCGGGAGGTGTGATGGAGTCGCCCGACCCGCGCAACCTCGTCCCGCCCGGGCGGACCGCGCAGTTCACGACGTTCGTCGCGGCCGTACTCGTGGTGGCCGCGCTGGTCTCGGCGGACGGGCTGGTGTCCCTGCCGTCGACCCTGCCCGACCTGCCGGCGGCGTTCTGGACGATGGCGGTGCTCGCCGTGGCCTGCGACGCGCGCCCCTTCCTGCCACCCGGCCGGGGGCAGTCCTCCTCGGCCGTCTTCCCCTCCACCTGCTTCACCTTCGCGATCCTGCTCGGCTGGGGGCTGGGCCCCGCGGTCGCGGTGCAGGCGGTCGCCGTGGTGGTCTCCGGGATCCGGATGCGGCACGCGCCCTGGCGGACGGCCTTCAACGCCGGGCAGTACGCCTGCTCGTTGGCGGCGGCGTACGCGGTGACCCGGCTCGGCCCGGGCGGGCTGTACGACGGTGCGACGCTCGACTGGACCGACATCGTCGCGATCGGCGGCGCCGGGGTCGCCTGGTTCGCGGTCAACTACGGGCTGGTCACCGCCGCGGTGCGGCTGCGCTTCGGGGAGCGGTGGTGGCCCAACGCGTGGCACGGCCTGCCCTTCGAGCTGCTCTCCACCGGGTCGTTGCTGCTGCTCGCGCCGGTGCTGGTCACCGCCGCCCGGGCCAGTGCCGCCCTGGTGCCGCTGGTGCTGGTACCGCTGTTCGCGGTCTACCGGATGGCTCGCCTCACGGTGGAACAGCACCAGTTGGCCGCACTCGACCCGCTCACCGGGCTGCCCAACCGCAAGGCGCTGCTCGCCGAGGTCAACGAGCAGGTGCACCGGCACGCCGAGCGCGCCGCGCGGGGGGAGCCCGGCACCCGCCTCGCCCTGCTGCTCATCGACCTGGACCGCTTCAAGAACGTCAACGACGCGCTCGGTCACGCGGTCGGCGACCGGCTGCTGGTGGAGGTGAGCGCCCGGCTGACCGACGCGGTCGCGCCGCCGCAGATGGTCGCCCGGCTCGGCGGCGACGAGTTCGCGATCGTGATGACCGGGCTCAGCGATGCGGGCGAGGCCCGCGCCCTGGCCGACCAGGTCGTGCAGGCCCTCGCCGAGCCGGTGTCGCTGGACGGGTTGCCGCTTGATGTCGGCGGTTCCATCGGCATCGCCCTGTACCCGGAACACGGCGAGGACTTCGCCACCCTGATGCGGCACGCGGACGTGGCGATGTACGACGCGAAGCACCGCAACGACACGGTCGCCGTCTACACCGCCGAATCCGACCACAACTCCGCCGAGCGACTGGGCCTGCTGGCCGACCTGCGCCGGGTGCTGGAGGTCGGTGCGTCGGGGCGGGACGACGGGTCGACGCCGGCCGGCGGGACAACCGTCCGTGGCGGGGACGGCGCGGTGCTGCCCACCTCCGCGCCCATGGAGGGGCCGAACGGTGCCCGCTGGTGGGGCCGGTGGCGCCGCCGCCCCCGGGTGGTGATCCACGATGACGAGTTGATCGCCCGGATCATCACCGGTGCGGACCCGACCCTGCGCCGCGCGGCCCGGACGGTGGGACCGGATGACGTGACCGCCGCCGACGCGGTGTGGTCCGGGGGACAGCCGGACCTCGACAGTCGTGGAACGGATCCCGCGACACCGACCACCGGCAGCCGCGTCGGTGCCGAGCCGGGCACCGACGCGGGCGAGATCATGATGTATTACCAGCCGCAGATCGCCATCGCCACCGGCGAGGTGGTCGGGGTGGAGGCGCTGCTGCGCTGGCGACACCCACGCCGGGGGATGGTCGACCCGGAGGAGCTGATCCGGGTCGCCGAGCAGAGCGCGGTGATGCGGCTGCTCACCCGCCGGGTCGTCGACGACGTGGTGGAGCAGCTCGCCAAGTGGTCGGCGGCGGGCCTCGGGCTACGGGCGGCACTCAATGTCAGCGTGCGGGACCTGCACACCTGCGACATCGCCGACCAGATCGCCGACCGGCTGGCCCGCTACGGGGTGGCCCCGGAACGGCTGCAACTGGAGATCACCGAGGGCGCGCTGATGGCCGATCCGCGCCGGGTGCTGACCACCATCACCCGGCTGCACCGGATCGGGGTGGGCATCGCGCTCGACGATTTCGGCACCGGCTACTCCTCCCTCCAGCACCTGCGTCGGCTGCCGCTGGCGGAGGTGAAGGTCGACAGGTCGTTCGTCCTCGGCATGGCCGAGGACAGCGACGACGCGGCGATCGTCCGTTCGACGATCGAGCTGGCCAAGGCGCTGGGACTGCGGGTGGTGGCCGAGGGCGTGGAGGACGAGCGGACCTGGCGGATGCTGCACGCGGCCGGCTGCGACGCCGCCCAGGGCTGGTTCTACGCCCGGCCGATGCCGGCCGAGGAACTTGTCGCCTGGCTGGCCCGGTACCGCCCGCTGCGGCCGCTCGGCGGTCACGACGAGGCGGAGGTGCCGCGCCGGCACGCCCGCTGATCCCGACGGAGCCATCCGGACCAGCCACGTCGGTCGCGCCGCAGTCAACGGTGTCGGTGCGGCCAGGATCAAGGGCGCCGGTGTGGCCGGGACCAGCGGCGTCGCTCGGGGCGGGACCGGTCTGGCCGGTGCTCGGGGAGGCGGCAACGGCCGGCCGGGCGGGAAACAATAGACTCGCTGCGGTCACCGCGCGTCGCGTACCCGGGCAGCGGTGGGCGCAGGTCAGGCAGACGCAGCACAGCCACGAAGGGGGCACCGATGGCCGCCATCTCCCGCGAGGAGGTCGCGCACCTGGCGCGACTGTCGCGGCTCGCCGTGACGGAGGAGGAGCTGGACACCTTCGCCGGTCAGCTCGACGTGATCCTCCAAGCGGTCGCGCAGGTGGGCGAGGTCGCCGCCGCGGACATCCCGCCGACCTCCCACTCGGTGCCGCTGACGAACGTGCTCCGCGAGGACGTCGTGACGCCGTGCCTGACCCCCGAGGAAGCGTTGTCGGGCGCCCCCGACGCGGAGGAGCAGCGGTTCCGCGTACCGCGGATCCTGGACGAGGATGTGGCCTCATGACCGACGTCACCGCACTGACCGCGACGCAGATCGCGGGGCTCGTCGCCACCGGCGCGGCCTCCGCGGTCGAGGTCACCCAGGCCCACCTGGACCGGATCGCCGCCGTGGACGGCCGGGTCAACGCCTTCCTGCACGTCGACACCGAGGGCGCGCTGGCCGCCGCCCGGGACATCGACGCCCGCCGGGCGGCCGGCGAGGAACTGGGGCCGCTGGCCGGCGTGCCGGTCGCGGTCAAGGACGTCCTCACCACGAAGGGTGTGCCGACCACCGTCGGCTCGAAGATCCTTGAGGGCTGGCGTCCGCCGTACGACTCGACGATCGTGGAACGGCTGCGCGCCGCCGGCACGGTGATGCTCGGCAAGACCAACATGGACGAGTTCGCGATGGGCTCCTCCACGGAATACTCCGCGTACGGGCCGAGCCGCAACCCGTGGGACACCGACCGCATCCCGGGTGGTTCCGGCGGGGGAAGCGCGGCGGCACTCGCCGCGTACGAGGCGCCACTGGCGATCGGTTCGGACACCGGCGGCTCGATCCGTCAGCCGGGCGCGGTCACCGGCACCGTCGGCGCGAAACCGACATACGGCGGCACCTCCCGGTACGGGCTGGTGGCCTTCTCGTCCTCACTGGACACTCCCGGCCCGTGCGCGCGTACCGTGCTCGACGCGGCGTTGCTGCACGCGGCGATCGGCGGGCACGACCCGCGCGACTCCACCTCCATCCCGGCACCGGTGCCGGACGTGGTGGCCGCGGCCAAGCTCGGCGCGACGGGCGACCTGAGCGGCGTACGGCTGGGCATCGTCACCGAGTTCGGCGGCGAGGGTGCGGAGCCGGGCGTGACGGCCGCCTTCAACGAGGCGGTCGCCACGTTGACCAAACTCGGCGCGGAGATCGTCGAGATCTCCTGCCCGCACTTCCGGTACGCGTTGCCGGCGTACTACCTGATCGCGCCGAGCGAGTGCTCCTCGAACCTGGCCCGCTTCGACGGCGTCCGGTTCGGGCTGCGCACCGGCGACGACGGCAACCGGTCGCTGGAGGAGGTCATGTCGCTGACCCGGGAGGCCGGCTTCGGCCCCGAGGTCAAGCGGCGCATCATGCTCGGCACGTACGCGCTCTCCTCGGGCTACTACGACGCCTACTACGGGCAGGCGCAGAAGGTGCGGACGCTCATCACCCGCGACTTCACCGCCGCGTTCGAGCGGGTCGACGCGCTGATCTCGCCGACCACCCCGTTCGTCGCCTTCCCGCTCGGCGCGCGCACCTCCGACCCGTACCAGATGTACCTGGCCGACCTGTTCACCATTCCGAGCAACCTGTACGGCGGGCCGGGCATCTCGGTGCCGTGCGGGCTCTCCGAGGGGCTGCCGGTCGGACTTCAGGTGATGGCTCCGACGCTCGCCGACGACCGGATGTACCGGGTCGCCGCCGCGTTGGAGAGCGCCGTCGGCACGTTCACCCCACCGGCACTGTGAGGCAGGAGCACAGATGACCACGACACTGCCCGCGTACGACGAGGTCGTCGCGCGCTACGAGCCGGTGATCGGCCTGGAGACCCACGTCGAGCTGGGCACGAACACCAAGATGTTCTGCGGCTGCCCGACCGACTTCGGCGGCGAGCCGAACACCCGGGTCTGCCCGGTCTGCCTGGGGCTGCCCGGCTCGCTGCCGGTGGCGAACAAGGCGGCGATCGAGGCGACCATCCGGATCGGCCTGGCGTTGAACTGCTCCATCGCGACCTGGTGCCGGTTCGCCCGGAAGAACTACTTCTACCCGGACATGCCGAAGAACTTCCAGATCAGCCAGTACGACGAGCCGCTCTGCGTCGACGGTTACCTGGACGTCGAGGTCAACGGCGAGATGGTGCGGATCGGCATCGAGCGGGTGCACCTGGAGGAGGACACCGGCAAGACGCTGCACGTCGGCGGCGCCACCGGTCGGATCCACGGCGCGACCGAGTCGCTCGTCGACTACAACCGCGCCGGCATCCCGCTCGTGGAGATCGTCACCAAGCCGATCCCGGGTACCGGTGCGCTCGCGCCCGAGGTGGCCCGCGCGTACGTCACCGAGCTGCGGGACGTGCTCCGCTCGCTCGGCGTCTCCGACGTACGCATGGAGGAGGGCTCCCTGCGCTGCGACGTGAACACCTCACTGAACCTGCCCGGCGAGGAGTGGGGCACCCGCACCGAGACCAAGAACGTCAACTCGCTGCGGTCGGTCGAGCGGGCGGTGCGCTCCGAGATGCTGCGTCAGGCAGCCGTCCTCGGCGCGGGTGGCCGGATCACCCAGGAGACCCGGCACTTCCACGAGGACACCGGGGACACCACCCCCGGCCGGTCCAAGGAGACCGCCACCGACTACCGGTACTTCCCGGAGCCGGACCTGGTGCCCCTGGCGCCGGATCCCGCCTGGGTGGCGGAGCTGAAGGCCGCCCTGCCGGAGCTGCCCCGGCTGCACCGCCGCCGGCTCCAGCAGGCGTGGGGCCTCTCCGACCTCGACATGCAGTCGGTGCTCAACGCCGGTGCGGTCGAGCTGATCGAGGCCACCGTGGCGGCCGGTGCGACACCGGCCGCGGCCCGCAAGTGGTGGCTTGGTGAGCTGTCCCGGCGGGCCAACGAGACGGGCGTGGAGCTGGCCGACATCGGGGCCACCCCGGCGCAGGTCGCCGAGCTTCAGGGCCTTGTCGACGCCGGGAAGCTCAACGACAAGCTGGCCCGTAGCGTGCTGGAGGGCGTGGTCGCCGGGGAAGGCTCCCCGACCGAGATCATGACCACCCGGGGCCTGGAGGTCGTCTCCGACACCGGCGCGCTCACCGCCGCCGTGGACGAGGCGATCGCCGCCAACCCGGCCATCGCCGACAAGGTCCGCAGCGGCAAGGTGGCCGCAGCCGGCGCCCTCGTCGGCGCGGTCATGAAGACCACCCGTGGCCAGGCCGACGCCCAAACCGTCCGCACCCTCATCCTCGAACGCCTCGGCGCCCAAGGCTGAGCCCTCTCCCACCAACCCACGTTGATCATGAGTTGGCGGCAGTTGTCGATCTTCAGACTGCCGTCAACCTCTTGATCAACGAGATGTACCACCCCTCGCGAGGGCGTCAATGGGGACGTCCTGGATGGAGTTCACCGTGGACCAGCACGATCTTGATGTTCTCGACGAGATTCAGCGGCGGGTGTTGTGGCTCGCGACGCGGATCGTGGACGCGGCCAACCATGACCGGGGTGCCGGCGACGGGGTGAAGGTCGGTGGGCACCAGGCGTCCAGCGCCTCGCTCGTCACCGCGATGACCGCACTGTGGTTCGCCCACCTGGACGCCGAGGACCGGGTCGCGGTCAAGCCGCACGCCTCCCCGGTCTTCCACGCCATCCAGTACCTGCTGGGCAACCTGGACCGGTCGTACCTGCCTCGGCTGCGGGCGCGGGGTGGCCTCCAGTCGTACCCGTCGCGCACGAAGGACCCGGACGAGGTGGACTTCTCCACCGGCTCGGTGGGGCTCGGCGCTGCAGCGCCGCTGTTCGCCGCGGTGACCCGGCGCTACGTCGACGCGCACTTCGGGGCGCGACCGCACTCCCGGTTCGTCGCCCTGATCGGGGACGCCGAGCTGGACGAGGGCAACATCTGGGAGGCCGTCGCCGACCCGGCCACCACCGGGCTCGGCAACGTGATGTGGGTGGTCGACTTCAACCGGCAGTCGCTGGACCGGGTCGTCCCCGGGGTGCGGATCGACCAGTGGCGCGGCCAGTTCGAGGCCGCCGGCTGGCACGTCGTCGAGGTCAAGTACGGCCGTCGGCTCGCCGAGGCGTACGACCGGCCGGGCGGGGCGGCGCTGCGCGACTGGATCGACGCGATGCCCAACGAGCAGTACCAGTCGCTGTTCGGGCTGACCGGCCCGGCGTTGCGCAAGCAGTTCCTGGACGGTGCCCCCGAGGGCATCGCGGCGTTGATCGCTGACGTCGCCGACGACGAACTCGGTCCGCTCGTCACCGATCTGGGCGGGCACGACCTGGCGGCGATGCTCGACGCGTACGCCCAGTGCGACGCGGTGACCGACCGGCCGAGCGTGGTGTTCGCGTACACCGTCAAGGGGTGGGGGTTGCCGATCGCCGGTAACCCGCGTAACCACTCCGCCCTGTTGACGGGCGAGCAGGTCGACGCGTTGCGCGCCGCGCAGGGGCTGACCCGGGACACCGAGTGGGACCGGCTCGACCCGGCTTCTGCGGCCGGGATCCGGGCCGGGCAGCGCCGGGAGGCACTGTCCCGCGCGCCCCGCGAGCGTGCGCTGGGGGTCACCGTGCCCCAGGCCACGAACGTACGCGCCAACAAGCCGATCTCCACCCAGGAGGTCTTCGGCCGGGTGCTTGTCGACCTGGCCCGCGATCCGCAGGTGGGCCGGTATCTCGTCACCACCGCGCCGGACGTGGCCACCTCGACAAACCTGGCCGGCTTCATCAACAAGACCGGTGTGTTCGCACCGACCGCCCAGCGCTCCTGGTCGGAGGACCGGATGCTGCGCTGGACGGAGAGCCCTGAGGGCCAGCACATCGAGCTGGGCATCTCCGAGATGAACCTGTTCCTGCTGCTCGGCCAGCTCGGCCTGGCGTGGGACCTGTCCGGGCAGCCGCTGCTGCCGGTCGGCACTGTCTACGACCCGTTCGTGCTGCGCGGGCTGGACGCCTTCCTCTACGGCACCTACTCCGGTGCCCGGTTCGTCGTCGCGGGTACCCCGTCCGGGATCACCCTCGCCCCGGAGGGCGGCGCGCACCAGTCGACGATCACCGCGAGCGTCGGTCTGGAACTGCCCGGGGTGACATTCGTCGAGCCCGCGTACGCGGCAAGCCTCGACTGGCTGCTCTGCGACGCGTTCGGGCACATCGCCGGCGCGGCCCGGCCGACGCCGACGGCGGTACCGGCCGAGGACGGGGCGTACTACTTCCGGCTCAGCACCCGGCCGGTCGACCAGGCGCCGTTCGAGGCGGCCCGGGCCCGGCTCGGTGACGCGGTGCTGCGCCGGCAGGTGCTGGCCGGTGCGTACCGGCTGGTCGACGCCCACCAGGCGTACCCGCACCTGGCCGACGCGCCGACCGTGCAACTGGCCGCCTCCGGGGCGGTGCTGCCCGAGGTGCTGTCCGCCGCGGCGGAACTTGCCGACGAGGGTGTCGCCGCCCACGTCGTCGACGTGACAAGCCTGGACCGCCTCTACCGGGCCTGGCAGCGCACCCTGCGTCAGGGCGTACGCACGGCGACCGTGCCGAGCGTGCCCGGGGCGCTGCGGTCCGCCTTCGCCGACCGGGTGCCGGTGGTGACCGTGCACGACGCCGCCTCGCACGCGATGGCCTGGCTCGGCTCGGCCGTGGCCGCGCCGGCGGTCCCGCTCGGCGTCGACGAGTTCGGCCAGTCCGGCACCGTTCACGACCTCTACGACCTGCACGACCTGCTCCCCGGCAGCATCGTCAACGCCGCCCTCGCCGCCCTCTCCCTCCGCTGACCACCCCACCCCCTTCACCCCGCCGCTCTCCCCGTCGATCATGAAGTTGTTGTCCTCGGCAAGCGCTCTCCCGGGCAACAACTTCATGATCGACGCTGGGGTCAGCGGGTGGGGGTCAGCGGGTGGGGGTGGGGGTGGGGGAGAGGGTTGGGGTGGGGGTGGGGGTGGGGTTCAGGGGGGTGGGGGTGGGGCGATGACTGTGCGTTCGAGGTTCACCTGGGTCTGGCCGGTGCCGCCCACTGTGATGTCGTCGTACGCCTGGAGTCGTCGCTCCTGGTCGAAGTAGAGGACGGTCATCGCCAGCGGGGTCGGCTCGTCGCTCTCCAGCCCGCGCAGCCCGGCGCCGCCCGTGGAGCCCTGCACCATGAGCGTGGTGGGTTGCTGGCCGGGCACCTCCGGCAGCGTGTTGACCTGCCGATCGTGGGTGTGCCCGGCGAGTACCAGCGGGCAGGTGCCGGAGAGCGGGCCGGCGGCGGCGGGGTCGTGCACCAGGGCGATGTCGACAGGCCGGGGTGAGCTGCGGACCGTTGCGGCGAGCTGCTCGCCCGTCGTGATCAACTCGTCGGCGGTGGGTTGACTCAGCCCACCGCTGGCCGGGGAGGTGCTCTTGTCCGGGGTGAAGCGGGGATCGCCGATCCCGGCGATGGTCAGTCCGGCGACGGTGGTGGTCTGGTTGTCCAGCACCACCGCGTTGGGCTGGCGGGCCACCGCGGCGGCGGTACGGCCCGAGTCGTGGTTTCCCCGGATGTAGACGTACGGCTTCTCCAGCAGGCTGATCGAGCCGACGTAGGACGCCTCCGGCTCGCTGCCCCAGTCGGTGATGTCGCCGGTGTCGATCACCACGTCGATGCCGAACTGCTCCGTCACGGTCCGGATGAGCTGCCAGGCGCTCGGGTTGAGGTGCAGATCGGAGATGTGCAGCACCCGGGTGGTGCCCGGCTCCGGCTCGTACACCGGCAGCGCCGACACCGTCGTGTACAGCTGCGTGACGTTACCGATGAGCCGCTGGAGCTGCTCGGCGTACCGGGTGTAGTCGTCGGCGATCTTGCGTACGTCGCCGACGATCGCCGGGGCGTTGACCAGCAGTCCCTCGTACCGGGGCTCCTCGATCGACTGGGGCCGGATGGTCGCCGCCGCGCTGCCCAGACTGCCGGCCGTGATCAGCAGCGCCAGGCCGCCGGCCCAGGCCGCCCGGCGGGTGTCCCGGAACACCAGCAGCGCCAGCACCAGCGTGGCCAGTACGGCGGAACCGACGGTACGCAGCCCGAGCCGCATCACCCCCTCCCGGACCTCGTCGGTCGCCGACTGGGTGGCCCGGTTGAGGCTCGCCGGGTCGTCGATCAGCGCCTCGACCCGGCTCTGGTCCAGCGCGCCCAACTCCACTGTCAGGTGGGTCGGCCCGTCGTGGCTCCTCAGCAGCAGCGAGCCCAGCGGTGGGATGTCGACGGTGGTGCCGCCGGTGGTCGCGGGTGACACGGAGAGCCGGGCGTGGAACGGCCCGATGTCGGTGCCCACGTTCCCACCCGCCACGACCCCGGCGAGCACACCGAGCAGCGCGACGGCCAGGACCGCCACGGCGACGACGAAACGGCGCAGCCCCCGGTGCCGCCCTCCGCCACCACGCGGTACGGCGGAGCGTCGCAGCTGTGGGAAGCGGCGGGGCCGACCAGTGGGCGTGTCCCCGTCCCGATCGCGGCGCGACTCGTCGTTCTGCTGACCGTCCATGCTGAGATTCTGACCTGCCCGCCGAAGGATCTTGGCAAACCTGGGATGACGCGTCGTGCGGTCGCCTCAGCTTCGCCCGGCGCCACCACCGGCGAAGACGAGACGCAGCAACCTGTCGTCCTCGGGCGCCGGCCGGCCCCGCCCGTCGTGGTTGGAGGTGCTGACCCAGAGCGATCCGTCCGGCGCGGCGGCGATCGCGCGCAGCCGCCCGTACCGCTCGGTCAGCAGGGCCTGCGGCTGACCGAGGACCGTGCCGGTCTCGGTCAGCTCGACCAGCCAGAGCCGCTGACCGCGCAGGCACGCGGTGGCGAGCATCCGCTCCGTCGCGGCCAGGCCCGAGCAGGACGCCTCGTCGGTCGACCACTGCGCGATCGGATCGACGTACCGCTCGTCGTCACCGCGCCCCTCGACCTCGGGCCAGCCGTAGTTCTTGCCCTTGGTGATCTGGTTGATCTCGTCCCAGGTGTTCTGGCCGAACTCGACGGCGTACATCCGCTCGCCGGCCCAGGCGATGCCCTGCACGTTGCGGTGACCCAGGGACCAGACCGGTGAGTCCGGGAAGGGATTTCCGGGGGCCGGCTTCCCCTCCGGGGTGATCCGCAGGATCTTGCCGCCGAGCTGCTTGACGTCCTGCGACTGATCGGTGTCCCCGGCGTCCCCGGTGCTGGCGTAGAGCTGCCCGTCGGGGCCGAACGCCAGGCCGCCGCCGTTGTGGATGCCCGCCTTGGGGATGCCGGTGAGGATCGGGGTCGGCTCCTCGCCGAGCCGCAGTCGGGCCACGCGGTTGTCCCGTTCGGCGGTGTAGTAGACGAAAACCGTCCGGTCCTGGGCGAACTCGGGTGAGACCGCGATGCCCAGCAGGCCACCCTCGCCCGAGGCGACCGCGTCGTCGATGGTCTGCACCTCGGTGACCCGTAGACCGTCGGCTGTCGACTCCGGCCCCACCTGGACGATCCGACCGCTGTCACGCTCGGTCACCAGGGCACCGCCGTCGGGCAGGAAGGCGATTCCCCACGGCACCCGCAGACCCTGGGCGAGCACGGTGGCGACGACCTCCTGGTCGCCGTTGTCCGCAGTGATCGTGGGGCTGGGCAGGTTGGGTGGCTCGCCGGCCGGGTCGGGTTCCGGATCTCCGAGGCTGCAACCACTGGCGACGAGCAGCAGCGTCGCGCAGGACGCCACGAGGGCGGCACGGACCTGACGGGCGCGGAGGTACGGGGGAGCGCTCACCCGCCCCAGAGTAGCCCGCCGGGGCCGGCCCCGTGGAAGGCGACGCGGGTCGACCCCCATCGGCTGGTCGGTCCGCCCCGACGCCTATCGTCGGCGAGGTGAAGGTATGGATCCCGCACGAGGCCGGCCACGCCCTGCTCGGCGAGCTGCCGCCGGAGGTCACCGTCGAGACGATGGCGGATCCGGCGAAGCTGCCCTCACCGACGGCAGGCGTCCGGTTCTGGGTGCCACCCTTCCTGTCCGGCGTGGACGCGGTGGGCCTGCTGCGCGAGCTGCCGGACCTGGCTGTGGTGCAGCTCCTCTCGGCCGGCGCGGACGCCTGGGTGGGACGGGTACCGGCCGGGGTCACGCTCTGCGACGCCCGTGGGGTGCACGATCCGTCCACCGCCGAGTGGGTGGTCGCCGCGATCCTCGCCCAGTTGCGGGCCTTCCCGGCGATGGCCCGGGCGCAGGCCCGGCGCCAGTGGGCGTACGACGAGGTGGCCCCCACCGACGAGCTGGCCGGCAAACGGGTGCTGATCGTCGGCGCGGGTTCGATCGGCACCGCGCTGCGGGACCGGCTGGCGCCGTTCGAGGTGGAGTTCGTGCTGGTGGCCCGGACCGCCCGGCCCGAGCAGGGCGTGCACGGCGTCGACGAGCTGCCGCGACTGTTGCCGCAGGCCGACGTCGTGGTGCTGCTGGTGCCGCTCACCGAACAGACCAGAGGGCTTGTCGACGAGACCTTCCTCGCCGCGATGCGGGACGGCGCGCTGCTGGTGAACGCCGCCCGAGGTCCGGTGGCCCGGACCGACGCCCTGGTCGCCGAGCTGGCCACCGGACGGATCTCCGCCGCGCTGGACGTGACCGAGCCCGAGCCGTTGCCCGCCGATCATCCGCTCTGGGAGCTGCCGAACGTGCTGATCACGCCGCATGTGGCCGGCTCGGTGCGGGGTCTGCTGCCCAGGGCGTACCGCCTCGTCGGTCAGCAGATCCGGCGGTTCGTGGCCGGCGAGCCGCCACGCAACGTGGTGGTGGACGGCTACTGATCCGATCCGGGTGCGTCGCGCTCCGGTACCGCGGCGTCGCGCCCGGACGCGGCCACCAGCCTCGGCAGATCCACGCCACGTACGGCCGGGAGCATGACCCACCTGCCGTCGTCGAGCTGGGCCACCGCCCGGCCGCGTGGGTCGGCCGCCAGCTCCACCACCTGGTCCCAGGGGATCCGGCGTTCTCCGGCGAGCGCCCGTACCCGTAACCCGTGCGCGTCGGCGTCGGTCCCGGCCCGCCAGGCCCAGACGGCCACCGCCAGCGGAACCGCGAGCACCGGTAGCAGGTAGGACCGGGAACTTGCCAACGGCAGGGCGCCGATGGTGGCGACGATCGCACCGGCCAGGATGGCCTGGTTGTGCCGGAATCGGGTGATGTCGGTGCGCGGCATGACCAGATGATCCCACCCGGGCCGGGCCGGGCGACGGGGGGCCGAGGTCGCGGGCGGCACCACCAGCCGGTGGGCTCGGCGGCACCCGCTCACCCGGACGCTCAGTCGCGGTGACCTGACTCACTGTCGACTGGCCGTCACTTCCCGCCCGGCGACTCGTTCATCGATGGTGGGCGGTGGACCATGTCCCATCGCCCGCGTACCGCCCCCGTGCCCCCTCACGAAGGCGAACGTCGTGCCCGTCGCGTCTGTGTTCCGTGCCGCCCCGTTCCGGGCCACCGCCCACCGTCCGATCCTGCCGGAGATCTGCGTACTCGCGGTCGCCGCCCTGCTTGTCGCCCTCGGCGCGGCCGGTCCGGTGCCCGCTCTCGCGGTGGTGGCGCTCGCCGGTGCGGCCGCCTCCACACTGGCCGGGGTACGGCTGTCCCGGCTGACCCTCGGCCCCGACTCGCCACAAGACGGCCCACCCGCCGGACGACTGGCCCGCCGTCGGGCGGCGCGTCCGCGTCGGGCTGCCGCTCTGCTGCACGCCGCGGTGGTGACCGCCGGCCTGACCGCGGCAGTGCTTCCGCTGGCCTCCACCGGATACCGACCGGCAGCCGTCGTGGCCGGGCTGGTCGGCGCCACGGCGCTGCTCGGTGGCGGTC
This sequence comes from Verrucosispora sp. CNZ293, assembly GCF_002754655.1. Lineage (NCBI taxonomy): Bacteria > Bacillati > Actinomycetota > Actinomycetes > Micromonosporales > Micromonosporaceae > Micromonospora > Verrucosispora sp. CNZ293. The sequence continues at coordinate 3,519,956 of NZ_PEFR01000001.1, read as the reverse complement.
TGGTCAGCCTCCCGCACCGGTCCCGCGCGTCGGTCCGGGCCCGGCTGCACCGCGTGATCGACCAGGCCGCGCCGGCCGCCTGCCTGGTGCTCACCGCCTGGCTGCTACTGCCGTACGCCGGGGTGACGGCTCCGGTGCGGCTGGCGGTGGCGGTGGTCCTGGGCCTGCTCGCCGTCGCCGCCCTGGCCGCGCTGACCGGGGCGGACCGCGACGGCGGTACCGCCCGCTGTCGCGGTGGAGCCGCCCTGACCCTGTTCGCCCTGGTGCTGCTGGCCGCGCTGCCGGCCGGCCCGGCCGCCGGGCGTGCGGCGCTGCTGGCCGTACCGCCACTCGTGGTCGGCGTGCTGCTGGTCGCCACCGGAGTCCGGCAGGGTGCCCAGGTCGCGCCCACTCGGCATAACTCTTTGCGCTGGCCGAGGGCGGTGCTTCCACCGGTCGCGGTGGTGTTCGCCGTCGTCCACCAGTTGCAGGCCGGCCTGCTACCCGACCGTACGGCGGTGCTGCTCGCGCTCGCCGTGGTCCCACCGCTGGTGATGCGCGAGCTGTTCGGCACCGCCTCGACGGGGCCGGACGCGCCGGCAGCCACCGACCCGACGCTGCGGCCCCCGGCGGCACCGACAGCCACCGACGCGGTTGGCCCGGCCGGTCGCGTCGCCCTGCTGCGGGCGTTGGCGGCCCGTCCCGAACCGGTCCGGGGCGCCCTGCTCGTGGTCGACCTGCACCTCACCGAGCTGCCCGGCCGGCTGGTACGCGACGACGTGGCCGCCGAGGCGGTCCGCCGAGCCCGAGCCGTGGCAGCGGACGAGGACGAGGTGTTCGACCTGGCCGGTAGCGGACTCGCGGTGGTCAGCGGGTCCGGGCCGGTGCTGGCGTACGCGTTGGGTGCCCGGCTGCTCACCGCGCTGAGTCGACCGTACGAGGTCTCGGGGGCGGTGCTGCGGTCGCGCCCCAGTGTCGGGCTGGCGGAGCTGGGGCGGGGCCGGCCGGAGGACCTGCTCCGTCAGGCGGACCTGGCCCGTCGGCGCGCGGCCCAGCTCGGTCGGGACCGGGTCGAGTGGTACGACGCCTACCTGGAGGAGCAGTTGGTCCGCCGGCTGGACCTGGAGCGGGAACTGCCCGGCGCGGTCGCCCGGGGCGAGTTGGATCTGGTCTACCAGCCGGTGCTCGGCCTGGCCGATCGGGCTCCGGTCGGTACGGAGGCGCTGCTGCGGTGGCGCAACCCGGTACTCGGCACCGTGTTTCCGGCGGAGTTGCTCCCGGTGGCCGAGGATCTCGACATCATGAGCGAGCTGGGGGTCTGGGTACTGGACCGTGCCTGCCGACAGTTGGCCGACTGGACGGTGGGTGGCCGACGGCTCTGGATGGCGGTGAACGTGACCACCCGCGAACTCACCTCACCGGATTTCGTGCCCCGGACGGCGGCGGTGCTTGAGGCGTACGGGGTGGGGCCGGACCAGTTGGTGATCGAGGTCGCCGAGCCGAAGGTGGCCGCCGAGCTGCCGACCGTGGTGGCCCGACTGGCCGGCCTGCGCTCGATGGGCATTCGCACCGCGCTTGACGACTTCCGGGCCGAGCACGCCTCTTTGGCCCAGCTCCGGCGGCTACCTATCGACCTGCTCAAGGTCGGGCCGGAGGTGGCCACGGCGAGCGGTGACCCGCACCGTCCCCTGCTGGACGTGGTGGTCACGGTGGCCGAGCGGCTGGGCCTGGAGGTGGTGGCCGAGGAACTGGAGTCGGCGCACCAGGTCGACGGGGCGCAGCGGGCCGGTTGCCGGTACGGGCAGGGTTTCGAGCTGGCCCGGCCGGCGACCGCCGAGCGGGTCGAGGCGTACTTCGAGGAGTTTCCGTCGACGTCACGCTGAGCAGCGTGGCTGCTTAACCGTTTCACCTGCTTGTGGTGGCGGCGGGCCGGTGCTGCCGCGTGGGGTCAGGTGGGGCGTCTCGTCCTCCAGCCCGACCGTCGGTGCCCCCTCGATCAGCTGGAGCAACTGGCGCGCCGCATGCCCCCCGTAGGCGGGAATGTCCCGACCCAGCGCGGTGAGCGGCGGGTGCACCAGCCGGCACAGCGGTGAATCGTCCCAGGCCACGATGGACAGGTCGGCGGGGACCGCAAGCCCCATCTCCTGCGCCACCGACAGCCCGGCGATCGCCATCACGTCGTTGTCGTAGATCATCGCGGTGGGGCGGATCCGGGAGCTGAGCAGCCGCCGGGTGGCCCGCGCGCCCTCTTCGCCCGTGTAGTCGGAGGAGGCGGTGACCGCATCGGTCAGACCGAGACGCCCGCACACCTCGGTGAACGCCTGGGTGCGGATCGCGGTGTGCTGCAACTCGGGCAGGCCGCCGACCCGGGCGATGCGCCGGTGACCCAGGGCGTAGAGGTACTCCACGGTCTCCACGAGTGCCGCCGCGTCGTTGGACCAGACACTTGGCAACCCGCCGGTACCTGTCGGACCGCCGATCACCACGGCCGGCAGGCCCAGTTCCTCAAGCACCGGCACCCGACCGTCGTCGGTTCGCAGGTCGCAGACGAGCACGCCGTCGACCCGCCGTTCGCCCCACCAGCGCCGGTAGACCGCGATCTCGGCGTTCTGATCGGCGACCACCTGGAGGGTCAGCGCGTACGACCGGGCGGACAGCTCCGCCTCGACGCCGCTGATCAGCTCCATGAAGAAGGGCTCGATGCCGAGGGTGCGGGCCGGTCGGGCGAGGATCAGGCCGATCGCGCGGGCGGTCGCGCCGGACAGGGCGCGGGCGGCGCTGCTCGGGCTGAACCCGATCTCGGCGGCGATGGCGAGGATGCGCTGCCGGGTCGCCTCGGAGACGCCCGGCTGACCGTTCAGCGCGTAGGAGACCGCGCCCTTGGAGACCCCCGCCCGCCGGGCGACGTCCGCGATCGTGGGCCGCTTCACCGGCGTACGTCCTCCTGAACCAGTTCGTCCTGCCGGCCGCGTCGGTGGCGCGGGCGGCGTTGGACACGCTACCCGTCCGCCCGCCGGTGCGGCGGTACGGGGATGCTCGCCACCTGCCTGGTGGCTGAGCTTGCTCGGTTCAGTCTACGGGAGCGGGTCGTCCGGATCTTCCCTGGTCGCGATCGGATGTGCGGATCGGTTGCGCGAAACCGCGCGGTGGCAGGCCATTTCACGTCCTCCCGTAGAGCTGAGGTTACGGAACTGGCTCGGCCTTGACCCGTCGTTGACACGGTGGGAGCCCGCCCGTACGGTGGCCTCACTTATCCGGTTCAGTCAACGTTCCTCGATCTCTGGAGCGTTTCCAATGGTCTCGGAGGATGGGTCATGAGACGGTCTACGCCTCGTTGGCTGCGGGTCGCAGCCGTAGGTCTGACGGTCGGTTCCCTGGTCGTCGCGTGCAGCGGGCGCAGCACCCAGGGCGGCGGCGACAGCGGTGGCACGGTGACGCTGACGATCAATTTCTGGGGCGACTTCGGCCTCACCGACCTGAAGGCGAAGTACGAGGCGGAGAACCAGAACGTCAAGATCGCCCTCAACTCCGGCGAGTACAACGCCCAGCACGAGGACCTGCAGAAGAAGCTGATCGCCGGCTCGGGCGCGCCCGACATCGCGGCCATCGACGAAGGCTTCATGGTCCAGTTCCGCAGCCAGGCCGACAGGTTCGTCAACCTGCTCGACTCCGGCGCCGGCAAATACGAGACGAACTACCTGCCGTGGAAGTGGAAGCAGTCCCTGTCGGCCGACGGTGCCACCCAGATCGGCCTCGGCACCGACGTCGGTGGTCTGGCCATGTGCTACCGCACCGATTTGTTCGAGGCCGCCGGCCTGCCCACCGAGCGGGACCAGGTCTCCGCGCTCTGGCCCACCTGGGACAGGTTCCTGGAGGTCGGCCAGCAGTACACCGCCAAGACCAACAAGAAGTTCGTCGACAACGCGACGAACCTGTTCAACCCGATTCTCGGTCAGCAGCCTGTCGGCTTCTACGACGAGAATGAGCAACTGCGGATGGAGGGCGGCCCGAAGGTCGCCTTCGACTACGCGGTCCGGGCCGCCGACGCCGGCCTGTCGGCAAACCTGACAAGCTTCCAGGCCGACTGGGACAAGGGCTTCACCAGCGGCTCCTTCGCTGTGCTGGCCTGTCCGGCGTGGATGCTCGGGCACATCCAGAACACCGCCCCCGGCACCAAGGGCAAGTGGGACATCGCGGCGGTGCCCGGTGGCGGCGGCAACTGGGGTGGCTCCTTCCTCACCATCCCCAAGCAGGGCAGGAACGTCGACGAGGCGTACAGGTTCGTGGAGTGGCTGATCCAGCCGGAGCAGCAGATCGAGGTCTTCAAGACGGTGGGCAACCTGCCGTCGCAGCCGGCGCTCTACGCCGACCCCGCGATCGCCGACTTCAAGAACGAGTTCTTCAACTCCGCGCCGGTCGGCCAGATCTTCCCCCGGATGGCGGAGGGCCTGACGCCGCAGTACCTGGGCAAGAAGAACGGCCCCACCCGGGTCGCCGTGGAGAACGTGATCAACAGGGTGCAGAACGGCACGCTCTCCTCGGACGCCGCCTGGGCCGAGGCGATCAAGGAAGCCGAGAAGGCCAGCAAATAACGCCATCGCGGGTGGCGCGGGTGCCTGGATGCCCGCGCCGCCCCGGCTCCGGCCTGAAGTCCCGTCGCCCCCGCACTGGAGTGCCCATGCCCACCACGCGCGCGGCCCCCGAACCGGCCATCCGCCGCCCCCGGCCCACCCCCGGCCGGTCGACGACCTGGCGCGATCGGCTGCACCGCTTCGACGTCCGGTACGTGCCGTACCTGATGATCGCGCCGTTCTTCCTGCTCTTCTTCGTCTTCGGGCTGTTCCCGATGGTCTTCAACGGCGTGGTGGCGCTACGCCACTGGCGCCTTGACGACCCGGAACTGACCGGCTGGGCGGGCTTCGACAACTTCAGCCGACTGTTCACCGACGGCGACTTCGGCAACGCCCTCTACAACACCTTCGGCATCTTCCTGCTCTCCACCGTCCCGCAGCTGCTGCTCGCGCTGGTCATCGCGTCGATGCTCAACCGTCGGCTACGGGCCCAGACCTGGTGGCGGGTCAGCGCCCTGCTGCCCTACATCACCCCGATCACCGCATCCACGCTTGTCTTCAACGTCTTCTTCTCCCGTGACCTCGGCATGGCGAACTGGGCACTGGGCCTGATCGGCATCGGCACCGAGAACCCGATCGACTGGCGGGCGGACAAACTGCACTCCTGGATCGCCATCGCAACCATGGTCAACTGGAAGTGGATCGGCTACAACGCCCTGCTCTACCTGGCCGCGATGCAGTCCATCCCGCGTGACGTGTACGAGGCGTCGGCGCTCGACGGCGCCGGCCCGTGGCGTCAGCTCTGGCGGATCACCGTGCCGATGATCCGGCCGGTGGTCATCTTCACAGTGGTGCTGTCCACGATCGGCGGGCTGCAACTGTTCACCGAACCGATGCTGTTCGACCTCAACGCACAGGCCGCCACCGGCGGTTCCGGCGGCGAGTGGCAGACCGTCGCACAGCTGATCTACAAGGTCGGCTGGAAGGACCTCAACCTCGGCTACGCCGCCGCGATGTCCTGGGCGCTGTTCCTCATCATCCTCGTGGTCGCGGCCCTGAACACGCTGTTGACCAACCGCATCTCGGGGGGACGCAAATGAGCGAACGACCTCGGCAGGCGCCGCCGGCACCTCGGGGCGGACGCGGGCGGGCGGTGCTGCTGGGCCGGGCGCCGCAGGACACCCCGGCCGGCCTCTGGACCTACCTGTTCCTGGCACTGAGCACGCTGTTCGCGGCGTTCCCGCTGTACTGGATGTTCGTCATCTCCACGAGCACCGACGAGGCGACCTCCCAACTGCCACCGGTGGTGCTCCCGGGTGACCAGTTCCTGGTCAACCTGGACGAGGTGTTCTCACTCCAGGACGTCTACTTCGCGGCCTCCCTGGTGAACAGCGTGATCGTGTCGACGGCGGTCACCGCGTCGGTGCTGTTCTTCTGCTCGTTGGCCGGCTTCGCCTTCGCCAAGCTGCGGTTCCGGGGCAGCAGAGCGCTGATGCTCTTCGTGATCCTCACCCTGACCGTGCCCAACCAGCTCGGCGTGGTCGCGCTCTACATCGTGATGGGCAGGCTGGGCTGGAACGGCACCCTGCTGGCCGTGATCGTGCCCGGTCTGGTCACCGCCTTCGGGGTGTTCTACATGCGGCAGTTCATCGTCAACACGGTGCCTGACGAACTCGTCGAGTCGGCCAGGGTGGACGGGGCCACCACCATGCGGGTCTACTGGAACATCGTGTTGCCGGCGGTGCGGCCGGCGCTTGCGGTGCTCGGCCTGCTGACCTTCGTGGCCACCTGGAACGACTTCCAGTGGCCCCTGATCACCCTGAACGGCACCGACTATCCCACCTCGATGGTGGCCATCTCCGACCTGGCCAGCGGCAACTACGTCATCTACCGGCGGGTGCTCGCCGGTGCGTTCGTGGCCACCATCCCACTGTTGATCATGCTTGTCATCGGCGGTCGGCAGATCGTCCGGGGAATCATGGAAGGCGCGGTGAAATCTTGAGCGACGCGCGGGGGACCGGTCCGATCCGGCTGGCGCTGCACGACGGGTGGACCATGCGGGCGGTGCCCGGCCAGCAGGTGCCACCCGAGGTCGACGGGGCGACGGTGCCGGCCACCCTGCCGGGCTGTGTGCACACCGACCTGCTGGCGGCCGGGCTGATCCCCGACCCGTACCTCGACGACAACGAGACCGCGCTGGCCTGGATCGGGCGCACCGACTGGGCGTACGAGACCACCTTCGACCGGCCGCCCGGCGACCACTCCCGCCTCGACCTGGTCTGCGCCGGCCTGGACACGGTCGCCACGATCACGCTCAACGGCGTCGAGGTCGGCCGCACCGAGAACATGCACCGGGGTCACCGCTTCGACGTCGGCTCGCTGCTCCGCGCCGAGGACAACAACCTGTCCGTACGCTTCGACTCCGCCTACCGGTACGCCGAGGCGCAGCGGGACCGGCTCGGTGACCGGCCCAACGCGTACCCGGAGCCGTTCCAGTTCATCCGCAAGATGGCCTGCAACTTCGGTTGGGACTGGGGACCGACGCTCGTCACCGCCGGCATCTGGCAGGAGATCGCCCTGCACGGCTGGTCGATCGCCCGACTGGCGGTGGTACGCCCACTTGTCACAGTGGACGGCGACACCGGCCGGGTGGAGGTGCACGTCGAGGTCGAACGGGCCGTCGACCGGCCGCTCACCGTACGGGCACAGGTGGCGGGCCAGCGCGCCGAGGCGACGGTCCCGCCGGGGCAACGCGCCACGGTGCTGGCGCTCACCGTCCACCGACCGGAACTCTGGTGGCCCCGGGGCCACGGCGCACCGCACCGCCACGAGCTGACGGTCACCCTGCACGATGCCGGCGGCGACCCGCTCGACGAGCGGCACCGCCGGATCGGCTTCCGGTCGGTACGCCTGGACACCACCCCCGACGAGCACGGCGCCCCGTTCGCGCTGTACGTCAACGAGGTGCCGGTCTTCGTCCGGGGCGTCAACTGGATCCCCGACGACGTCTTTCCCACCCGGGTCACCCGCCAGCGGCTGGCTCACCGCTTCGACCAGGCCGAGGCCGCAAACGTCAACCTGCTGCGTGTCTGGGGCGGCGGCCGGTACGAGTCGGAGGACTTCTACGACCTGGCCGACGAACGTGGTCTGCTGGTGCAGCAGGACTTCCTCTTCGCCTGCGCCGCGTACCCGGAGGAGGAGCCGTTCGCCACCGAGGTGGCCGCCGAGGCCGCCGAACAGGTGATCCGCCTCGCGCCGCACCCCTCGCTGGTGCTGTGGACCGGCAACAACGAGAACATCTGGGGCTGGCACGACTGGGACTGGCAGGCACCCCTGGCCGGGCGTAGCTGGGGGCGGGGCTACTACCTGGACCTGCTGCCCGGCATCCTCGCCGCGCTGGACCCGACCCGCCCGTACTGGCCGGGCAGCCCCTGGTCGGGCAGCGAGGAGGTCCACCCCAACCACCCGGCGTACGGCACCACGCACATCTGGGACGTGTGGAACACCGACGACTACGTCAGGTACCGGGAGTACCTGCCCCGGTTCGTCGCCGAGTTCGGCTATCAGGGACCACCCGCGTACGCGACGCTGCGCCGGGCGCTCTCCGACGACCCGCTCGCCCATGACTCACCCGGCATGGCGCACCACCAGAAGGCCGCCGACGGCGACCGGAAACTGCGCCGGGGACTTGACGCGCACCTGCCCGAGCCACGCGACTTCGACGACTGGCACTGGCTGACCCAGCTCAACCAGGCCCGGGCCATCGCCCTCGGGGTGGAACACTTCCGCTCCCACCGGGGCCGGTGCATGGGCACCATCCTCTGGCAGCTCAACGACTGCTGGCCGGTCACCTCCTGGGCCGCGATCGACGGCGACGGCCGCCGCAAACCCCTCTGGTACGCGCTGCGCCACGCCTACGCCGACCGGCTGCTCACCGTGCAGCCCCGCGACAGTGGGCTGGCCCTGGTCGCGGTCAACGACGGCGGACAGCCGTGGCGGGCGTCGGCCACCGCCGTCCGACTCACCCTGACCGGTGAGCCGAGGGCGAAGACCACGTTGGAACTGGACGTGCCCGCGTACTCGGCGGTGACCGTGGCGCTGCCGGACGAGCTGGCGCGGCCCGATGACGCCGCCGACGAACTGCTTGTCGCCGACACCGGCGACCCGACCGAACGGGCCTGGTGGTTCTTTGCCGAGGACCGCGACCTGCGCTGGCCGACGGCGGCCTTCGACGCGACAGTGGAACCGACCGACGACGGTCAACGGGTACGCGTCACCGCCCGCACCATCCTGCGCGACGTGACGCTGTACCCGGACCGCCTCGACCCGTCCGCCGAGGTCGACGCGGCGCTTGTCACCCTGCTCCCCGGCGAGTCGGCGACCTTCACCGTGCGGTCGGCCACGCCCCTCGATCCCACCGCCCTCACCACCCGGCCGGTGCTGCGCTGCGTCAACGACCTGTGACACCACCACCGAAAGGAAAGCCGATGAGAAGAAGACTGGTCGGCGTACTGCTGGCCGTGGCCGGCCTGCTGGCCACCATGGGTGCCGGGCCGGCGGTGGCCGGACCTCCACGGGCCCCGGCGGATGGCGTACCCCCGAGGGCCCCGGCGGTGGCCGCGTCCCCGGCCGGTGCCGCGCCCGGGGCGGTGCCGGGTGCCGGGGCGGCGGGCGGCCGGGCCCAGGGGTTCGTGGTCCGCAAGGGCGACCGGCTGTTCGTCGACGGCAAGCCGTTCCGGTTCGCCGGGACGAACAACTACTACCTGATGTACAAGTCCCGGACGATGGTCGACGACGTCTTCGCCGACGCGAAGGCCGCCGGGTTCACCGTGCTGCGGCACTGGGGGTTCCTCGACATCGGCACCCCGGGCGGCACCGACTCGGTGCACGGACCCGCCGACGGCGTCTGGTTCCAGTACTGGGACGGCGAGAAGCCCGCCGTCAACGACGGCCCGGACGGCCTCCAGCGCCTCGACTACGTGCTGTACGCGGCCCGCCAGGCCGGCATCCGGGTGGTCATCCCGCTGACCAACAACTGGCGCGACTTCGGCGGCATGGACCAGTACGTGCGCTGGCGCGGCGCCGAACACCACGATGACTTCTACACCGATCCGGTGATCCGGGGCTGGTACCGCGACTGGGTGTCGCACCTGCTCAACCGGGTCAACCCGCTGACCGGGACGGCGTACAAGGACGATCCGACAATCATGGCCTGGGAGTTGGCGAACGAGCCGCGCTGCAAGGGCTCCGGGGTCTACCCCGCGTCGCCGGAGTGCTCCACCGACACCATCACCACCTGGGCCGACGAGATGAGCCGGCACATCAAGTCGGTCGACCGTCGACACCTGGTCGGCGTCGGCGACGAGGGCTTCTTCTGCGACGGCCCCGACGCCGGGCACTGGACGGTCAACTGCGGTGAGGGTGTCGACTCGATCGCGCTGAGCCGGCTGCCCGCCGTCGACGTGCTCGGCTACCACCTGTACCCGGACCACTGGGGCACCGACGCCGACTGGAGTGTGCGCTGGATCGAGCGACACAACCGGGAGGCGAAGCGGATCGGCAAGCCGGCCGTGCTCGGCGAGTTCGGCTGGCACGACAAGGCCACCCGCAACCCGGTCTACCAGCGCTGGACCGACACGTTCATCCGCACCGGCGGCACCGGCCTGATGCACTGGATCCTCTCCGGCAGCCAGGACGACGGCACCCTCTACCCGGACTACGACGGCTACACCGTCTACTGCCCGAGCCCGGTCTGCACCACGTTGAGCAACGCGGGCGAGACCATCCGGCGGGGCTTCCGCCCGCGCCCACCGGTCGCCGACCACGACACCGCCGTCACCGAGGCCGGCACGCCTGTCACCCTCACCCCGACAAGCAACGACATCGCGTACGCGGCCACCCTGCGGCCGTCCACACTCGACCTCGATCCGGGCGTACGCGGACAGCAGCGCGCGGTCTCCGGCACCGGTGGCCGTTTCGCGCTGGCCACCGACGGGTCGGTCGAGTTCACGCCGGCCGACGGGTTCCAGGGTCGGGCCGCCGCCTCGTACACGGTCCAGGACACCGCCGGCCGGCGGTCAAACGTCGCCGAGGTGACAATCACCGTCAAGCCCGCACCGGGCGACCCGATCGTGCTGGCCTCCTGGGAGACCGGGCTGGAGGGCTGGGCACCCGGCGACTGGCAGCCCGACGCCGGCACCCTGGCGCCTACCGACACCTTCGCCACGGCCGGCGCGTACGGCCTGCAGGTCACCGCGACCGGCGGCGGTTGGTTCGGGGTGGCCCTGCCCGAACCGGTGGACCTGTCGGCGAAGGCTGTGCTCCGCTACGACCTGCGCACCTCGGCCTCGGCGGGCACCTCCACCTCGATCGCTGTGCAGACCGGTGCCGGCTGGGCCTGGTGCCAGTCGGCGTTCGGCTGGGTCGGGGAGGGCACGACCACCACCGTGGAGATCGATCTGCTGACCCAGATGTCCTGTGACGCCTCGGCCCTGGCCGACGTCCGCGGCATCCTGATCTGGGTCAGCCCCGGCGTGCACGACCTGGACCACCTGCGCGCCGAGTAGGCAGCCCCTGCGGGGGTACCGGGCCGGCGCGTGGTCCCACGACGCGCCGGCCCGGTAGCCGTACCTGCCGGTCCTGCTCGCACCGCAGGGCCGACAGCGGCAGGTGTCAGGCGCAGAGCGGGTCGCTCGTGTACCTCGTGCCGGACGCCGTCACGACCTCGCCCACCGCACAGACAGTCATGTTCTGCCCGTAGAGCTGGTCGCCGTAGTACTGGTTGCCCGTGCCGCCGTACCAGTCGGTGGTGCCGCTCGGGTTGGCCCGGGTCACCCGCACCCGGACGGTGTTGTGCGGGCTGACCCGGTTGGAGATCCGGCCCCAGTTGGTCTTGCAGGTCTCGCTCCAGCGCAGCTCCACCACGGCGAGGGTGGTCGAACCCTGCATGATGTACGCCGGGTAGGTCGTGGCGTTGCGGGCGTTCGTGGAGCAACCCGTGTCGATCGGGTCGGTGCCGTCGCAGCCGTGTCCACTACAGGGGGCGGCGCTGGCGGGGGTCGCGACCAGGAGGCTGGCGGCGATGAGGGCGCCTGCGGCAGCGGCGGCCAACCGTCGGGCGTTCCGGATCATTGTCTCTCCTGACCTCTGATGGCTGTGTCAGCCCCGGGATTCGGCTTCTCATCTCTACCGTCCGTCGACACTGATCTCTACGCTGTGTCGCGTCGGACAATGAATCCCGGTTGTGGTCAATCAATTCGAGGAGCGGCCCATGGCCCGGGCGGAACGCCCCCTGGACCCCACCGCCGACCCGCTTCAAGCGTTCGCCGCCGACCTGCGGACGCTGCGCGACCAGGCAGGCCGTCCCACCTACCAGGCCCTCGCCCGGCGGGCCCACCGGTCCGCGAGTTCGCTGTCCGAGGCGGCCGGCGGGCGGAGACTCCCGACGCTGGACACGACGCTGGCGTACGTGCGGGCGCTCGGCGGCGACGAGGCGGAGTGGACCGAGCGGTGGCGTGCGGTCGCCGGCCAGGTCACGGCGGAACAGGTACCCGTCGCCTCGACCGGTGACCGCGACGGTGGGAGCGAGGCACCGCCCGCCGCTGCGGGGCCGGTCACCGCACCGCCTGCCGCTGCGGGATCTGCTGCTGCGGGGCGGGACGGCCAGGAACCAGCCGATCCGTCCACCCCGGCAGGTGATGCCACTCCGCCACGCCCGCTCCTCCGCCCGGCTCGCCGCACCACCCCGGCGGTGGTCGCCGGGGCGCTGGTGCTGACCGGGCTCGTCGCGGTGCCCTGGCTCGCTGGAGGGTTCGGCAGGCCGGAGGCGGGACCTACCTCCTCACCTGCGGTCGCACCGACGACCCCGGCGGTGGGCGTCCGCGACGGTGCCGACCCGAAGGACGCCGGGTGCGCCGTCGATGCCGAGGTGGCCACCCTGGACAGTGCCGCCGTGCTGCTCGACGAACGGGTGGTCGGCACGGTGGAGTTGCGCTACTCGCCCGCCTGCGGAGCGAGCTGGCCCCGGTTCATGCCGGTGCCCGGCGGTGCCGATGCGATTCCCCGGCCAGCCAGCATTCAGCTCACCGTGATCGACGGTGACCAGTCGACCCGGGTGGCGGACTTCGCCATGGACTACGGCGGCATCTCCACTTTCGGCAACCTGCTGACCAGCACCCGGACCTGTGTCTGGGCCCAGGTGCAGCTTTCCGGCCAGGGCTGGGCCTCGCCCCTGGCCCGGACCGGCTGCTGGCGGGGCGCCACCCAGGTGCGACCGATCCCCTGAGCCCGCGCGCCCGGCTCACGCCGGTTGTCGCCCAGGTCGCGGTGCCGAGAGCGACGTCCACGGCGAAACGACAGGAGGAGCGGTGATGGCCTTGGGTGACGCGTTGAGCACCGTTCTGACAGCCATCCCGGAGCTTGCATCGGCCGAGCCGCCGGCCCCGTCGGATCTGCTCCAGGCGGTGGTTGACGCGGTCTTCGGCCCGGGCAGTGTGATCGCCTGGTTCGTCGGTCTGTTGATTCTCGTCGGGCTCTGGCTGAGGTTCGGGCTCGACATCTACCGCGGTGCCCGGCAGGCGGGCGAGACGATCCGGGCTGCGGTCCGGATCAGCCTCCATCACCTGAGCCGGCATCCTCGACACCGGATCGTGGCGGCCTTCGTGACAACCCTTGTCGGTCTGACCCTTCAGGCGCTCTGGGTGCTCGCCACCTTCGCGTTCGTGTGTGCCGTATCGGCGGCCGTGGGCGCAGCCGACGTGGCTGACCCCCTGCGCTGGGACCGCTTCACCGGCTCGTACACGATGACCTGCGTTCTTCTGCTGGTGGCCGCCTACGTGCTGGCCAGCGCCGGGCGGGACCGTCATCTCGCCTGGCTGGCCGTCCCTCCGGCCGTGCTGCCGATCCTCGCGGGGGCGATCGTCGCGCTGATCGCTCTGGTCGTGACGATCGCCTACCTGCTCTCGTGGTTGTTCGTGCTGGCCATGAGGCTTTTCACAGATCGGGCTGAGGGCCCCGATTTTCTTGACGACGCCGTCGGTATGTGGGGAGTGGTGGTCGTCCTCGTCCTGCTGGCGCTCGGAGGATTCCTGGCAGTGTGGATCTCGGGCATCGCGGTATCGGCGTGGCGGGGGCCGGCGCAAGAGCCGATCAGCGACCCGGATTAGGTGAGGGAGGTCCGGTCGTCCGGACCAGGAGCCGCCGCACTCCCGGGCGATCCCTGGCCGTTGAATTGAAGAATTTCGCAAGTGCTAAAGTCGTCAGGGTGTTGCCGGGGAGTGGCGACACACCGAGGGAGGAGCGTGGCGTGTCGGTGCCGCTGTACCAGGCGAAGGCGGAGCTGTTCCGCACCCTCGGGCATCCGGTCCGGATCCGGGTGCTGGAACTGCTCCAGGATGGCCCCAGACCGGTGCGCGACCTGCTGGCCGCCATCGACGTGGAGGCGTCGAACCTCTCCCAGCAGCTCGCCGTGCTGCGTCGGGCCGGCATGGTCACCTCGCACCGGGACGGCTCCCTGGTGATGTACGCGCTCAGCACGCCCGACGTCGCCGACCTGCTGGCTGCGGGACGGCGGATCCTCGGCGCGGTGCTCACCGACCGGGACGCCCTGCTCGACGAACTGCGCGCCGGCGGACCGGAACTGTGACGTCCACCGACACCAGGCCGGTCGACCCGGCCGGGCCGACCCTGTCCGCCGCCTGGCGTCGGGTCCGCGACCTGCTACCGGGCCGCGCCGACTGGCAGGCAGTGCGCCGCTCACCCCGCCGCGACCTGGTGGCCGGGCTCACCGTCGCCGTGGTCGCGCTGCCGCTGGCGCTCGCCTTCGGGGTCACCTCCGGGCTGGGTGCGGAGGCTGGCCTGATCACCGCCGTGGTCGCCGGTGCGGTGGCTGCGGTATTCGGCGGCTCGAACCTCCAGGTCTCCGGCCCGACCGGCGCGATGACGGTGGTGCTGGTGCCGGTCGTGGCGCAGTTCGGGGCGACCGGGGTGCTGATGGTCGGCGCGCTGGCCGGGCTGATCCTGATCGCCCTCGCCCGCCTCGCCCGCCTCGGCCGCTACGTCCGCTACCTGCCGGTGCCGGTGATCGAGGGTTTCACCGCCGGCATCGCCGTGGTCATCGCCCTGCAACAGGTGCCAGCCGCGCTCGGCGTCACCGACGCGCAGGGCGACCGGGTGTGGGCGGTGGCGGCCGACGCGGTCACCCGTTTCGTCGTACACCCCCGGCCGGTCGCCGTCGCGGTGGCCCTCGGTGTCGCGGCGGTGATGCTGCTCGGTGCCCGGTGGCGTCCGACGCTGCCCTTCTCGTTGCTGACGGTGGCCGCCGCCACGCTGTTCGCGGAGTTCGTGCCGGTCGACCTGGTCCGGATCGGCGCGTTGCCGCAGACGTTGCCCACGCCGTCGCTGGACTTCCTCGACCTCGGGGCGGTGGGCGTGCTGCTGCCCGCCGCGCTCGCGGTGGCGGCGCTTGCCGCGTTGGAGAGTCTGCTCTCGGCCACCGTCGCCGACGGGATGACCGTCGGCCAGCGGCACGACCCCGACCGGGAACTCTTCGGGCAGGGCCTGGCCAACCTGGCCTCGCCGCTGTTCGGTGGCATCCCGGCCACCGCGGCCATCGCCCGTACCGCGGTCAACGTGCGGGCCGGGGCGGCCTCGAAACTGGCCGCGCTCACCCACGCGGTGGCGCTGGCCGGCATCGTGCTGGCCGCCGCGCCGCTTGTCGGCCGCATCCCGCTCGCCGCCCTGGCCGGCGTCCTGCTGGCCACCACCGTACGGATGGTCGAGGCGGCGTCGCTGCGGGCACTGGCCCGAGCCACCCGGGGCGACGCGCTCGTGCTGGGGCTGACCTTCGCCGTCACCGTCATCTGGGACCTGGTGACCGCCGTGGCCGTCGGCGTCGGCGTGGCCGTCGTGGTGGCGCTGCGCGCCATCGCCCGCAGCGCGAAACTCGAACAGGTGCCGCTCGACCCCGGCGAGCACACGGCCGAGGAGCAGGCCCTGCTCGCCGAGCACATCGTCGCCTACCGGCTCGACGGGCCGCTCTTCTTCGCCGCCGCGCACAGTTTCCTGCTCCGGCTCTCCGACGTCGCCGACGTACGGGTGGTCATCCTGCGGATGTCCCGGGTCTCCACCATCGACGCCACCGGCGCCCACGTCCTCGGCGACGCCATCCGGCGGCTCCAGGGTCGCGGCATCACCGTGCTGCTCTCCGGCATCGTGCCCGGCCACGACCAGGTGCTCGACGCCCTCGGCGTGGCCGACCAGCTACGGCACGACGGACTGGTCTTCCCCGACACCCCGGCCGCCATCGCGTACGCCCGGACTCTCGCCCTGGCCCCCGCCGGTGACCGGAAGCTCGAGGGAGGCTCGGTACTGGCGCCGATCCGGCGAAGGTGAGAGTGTGTCCGCTGCGGCCCTTTGATCATGTCCGGGCAGGCGTGTGCCGCTGAGCCAGCAGGAGAGCATCATGTCCCAGAGTGGCAACGGTCGGTCACATCTGCGGATAGGCGGCTGGCTTTCCGGGGCAGGCGGGCCCGAGTCGGGTACCACCCAGCCAACACCTCATCAATCGGAAGCCGTTACGAAGCAGCATCGGGCCGCCAGGTCCCTACGACGGAACACGCCACGGCCGGTCGTCGCGCCGTCCGCCGACGCGGGTGGTGCCATCGACCCTCACCCGGTAACAGTCCCCGAGTACCGTTCCCGCGACGAAGCGCCACATGCTGCCACCGGCAGCCGGGGTCAGATCATCGGCCGGGCCACCCGACGACGCGCGCACCTGCTCGGCGGGTTCGCCCTCGTCGTCGTCACCGCGCTCGTCGGGGTGATAGCGCTGCGCGACGGGGCTCCCCAGGAGCCGATCCGCGGCGAGTTCGTCGCCGGGATGCCCCTTCCCGACGGCGCCGTGGACGACCCTGCCAACGGCTGGCCGCCCGGCATCGACGACACCGGAAACGACGAAACCGCGACGCCGGGCCTGACCGCCGACCCTGTCGTCCGGCCCGGCCTCACCCCGCGCGCCGACGCCGGCTCGACCGCCCCCGGCAGCACACCGGCGAACCCGGCCACAAACGTCCCACCACCCGCCCCGAGTGCCCCCGCACCACCACCACCCTCCGCCGCACCCGCCCGCCCGGCTGGTCCGAAGCTGGTTCCCGGTGCCCGTATCGGTCTGGAAGCCACCAGCCAGTCCGGACACCGGGTCCGACACGCCAACTTCCAGGCTCGAGTCGAACCGGTGAATGCCAGAAGCAGCGCCGGCACGAAAGCCGATGCGGCGTTCATCGTCCGTTCCGGTCTCGCCAGCGGTGACTGCGTCTCTTTCGAGTCGGTCAACTTCCCCGGCCACTACCTTCGACACTCCGAATTCCGCGTGTTCCTGCACCGTGCCGACGGCAGCGCCCTGTTCCGCGCCGACGCCACGTTCTGCCCGGTCACCGGCATCGGCGGCCGGCACACGTCACTGCGCTCGCACAACTTCCCGGACCGGTACCTGAGCCACCACCCCCACGCGCAGATGCGGATCTCCCAGATCGGTGACGGGGCAGCGTCCTCGACGGCCACCTTCCTGATCCGACCCGCCCTGTAGCCGGCCCACCGCCTTCCGCGGTGGCAGGTGCCCCTTCGCCCTGGCAGACTTCTCCTGGTCGATATCCCCGGGTGAGGGACGTGGTCCAGGTGGACGAAGAGCGGTACCAGCTCCGACCGCACGCCGACCACTTCGAGCGGTTCGGCGCGCAGATCAGCGTCGTCGACCTGGCCGGCACCCTGAGCGCGGCCCGTACCGGTGCCGTGCCGCTGCTGGACAGCACCGCCTTCCCCACGCCGGTACGCCAGGTGCGCTGCACGCTCCGTGCGCCGCACGACGGTGGTCGGCCCGGGTACCGGTTCGAAGCCGAGATCCGCACCGGCCCCGCGCATCCGCTGGCGGTCGTCACGGCCAACTCACTGCTCGGTGTGCTCGTCGGCCCGGCGGGGCTGCTGTTGGCCCGCAGGCTGGCTCGCACCCGACCCGGTGCCGAGAAAGCGCTGGCCGGGGTGGGTAGGGCCGCGGTCGCGGCGTCCCACCGCCTGGGGATTTCCGCCCCCGCCCCGCTTCCCGACGGCATGCGAGCCACCGATCCGGCCGGCATCGCGACCCTCGGCGAGGCGGCGGAGCTGGGTCTGCGTACCGATCTTCAGTGGCCCGCGACGGGCGGTCGCGGCGAACAGCGCATCACCATGCGGGTGACGATGCCCGGCGATGCCGTCACGCCGGCGAGCGTGAACGCGGCTTTCGGTGTGGTGCTCCAGGCGGTGCGGGAAATCGTCGGGGACGGCCCGGATCCCCGGCTGCTGCGCGGGCACCGGTACGTGCTGGGCCGGCCGCCGGAGGTGACCCGGCCGCTGGACCTTCCCGATTCCAACGCGGCGACCCTCGATCAGGTCGGTGGTCTCGACGAGGTGGTCACCCGATTCCGCGAGATCGCCGTGTCGTTCCGTCATCCGGAGGTGCTGGCCCGCTGGGGCGCCCGCCGACCACAGGGGATTCTGTTGTACGGTCCGGCGGGAACCGGCAAGACCATGCTGGCTCGGGCCCTGGCCAACGAGATCGGGGCAGAGTTCAGAGAGATCCGTACCCCGGAGATCCTCGACAAGTGGCTCGGTGGGTCGGAGCGCAACATCAAGCAGATCTTCCGGGAAGCCCGGCGCTGGCGGGAGCCCACCGTGCTGCTCTTCGACGAGTTCGACAGCATCATCAGCTACGCCGGGGCTGGTGGCGACGCCGCCAGCCAGGCGGTCAACGCGGTGGCCGGGATCTTCAAGCAGGAGATGAACACCCTGGTCGAGGAGAACCCGAACGTCATCGTCGTGGCCACCACCAACTTCCCGCACCGGGTGGACGCCTCACTTGTCCGTTCCGGGCGGTTCGACGTCAAGCTGGCCATTGCGGCACCCGATGAGACCGGCCGCGCCGACATCTTCGTCAAGATGCTGCGGAACCTGGTCGCCCGGCACGAGCGTCCCGGCTTCCGACTGGTCGCGGACGACATCGACGTCCAGGAGCTAGCCGCGCTCAGCGCCGGTTTCACCGGTGCCGACATCCGCGAACTGCTGCGCCGGGTCCAGTTCGCCAAGGCGATGCGGGAGGCGGTCGGCGGCGTGTCGGTGGATCCGATCACCCAGTCCGACCTCAGGGCCGCGATTGCCACACTGCGCTGAGTTCAGTCCAACGCTCTCCCTCGGCGGCGGGTGGCGATTCGGGCTTCCGTCGTTCGTCATCTTGGTGCGGGCCCCATGGCCCACTGGGAGCGAAGGAGATGACCATGCGTTACGCGCTGCTGATCCACTACCGCGAGCCGGACCAGGGCGAGCTGTCCGACGAGGTCGTCGCCGAGGCGCGGGCGGCCTTCGACGCGTACGGTCGGGCGCTTGTGTCAGCCGGGGTCCTGCTGGCGGCCGACGTGTTGCAGCCGACCGCGGCGACGACGACAGTCACCCGTAGGGACGGTGACCTGCGGGTGCAGGACGGCCCGTTCGCCGAGACGAAGGAGGCGCTGGCCGGGGTGTTCCTCCTCGATGTGCCGGACCTCGACGCCGCGATCGGTTGGGCGGAGAAGTGCCCGGCCGCGCAGTGGGGCGTGGTGGAGGTACGTCCGAGCGCGACGGCGATCGTCGACGGGGTATGGACGAGCTGACCGTCGGTGACGGAGGGTGGGCAGCCGCGGCCGTCGCGGCCCGCGACAGCTATGGACGGCTGCTCGCCCTGCTGTCCGCGTCGACAGGCGACCTCGCCGCCGCCGAGGACGCCCTGGCCGACGCCTTCGAGCGGGCCCTGCGCACCTGGCCCGACCAGGGCGTGCCGGCGTCTCCGGACGGATGGTTGCTGACCGTCGCGCGTAACCGGCTACGGGACCTGTGGAAGTCTGCGCACTGGCAGCGCACCGGGCCGCTCGACGTCCAGCGGGACGCCCCCGTACACCTCGACGATCTCGACCTGGACGCTATCCCGGACCGCCGGCTGGAACTGATGCTCGTGTGCGCGCACCCGGCGATCGAGCGCGCCGTGCACACCCCGCTCATGCTCAACACGGTGCTCGGCTTCACCGCCGACCAGGTCGGCCGGGTCTTCTCGGTGCCGACGTCGACGATGGCGACCCGCCTGGTACGCGCAAAGCGGCGCGTCAAGGCCGCGCGAATCCCGTTCCGGATCCCGGACCGCGGCGACCTGCCGGGGCGGATGGCAGCGGTGCTGGAGGCGGTGTACGGGGCGTACGTCATCGACTGGACGACGACCGGACCGGAGGCCCGGCAGGTACCCACCGAGGCCCTGCACCTGGTCGAGGTGCTGACGACGCTGATGCCCGACGACCCGGAGGCGCACGGCCTCGCCGCCCTCGTGCAGCTCTCGTCCGCGCGCCGGCCCGCCCGCCTCGACGGCCACGGGCGGTTCGTGCCGCTGGCCGAGCAGGACCCGTCGCGCTGGGATGACCGCCTGATCCACCGGGCACACGAGCACCTGCGCGCCGCGCACGGGCGCGGGCAGGTCGGCCGCTTCCAGCTTGAGGCCGCCATCCAGGCCGTGCACTGTGCCCGGCGCGAGACCGGCACCACCGACTGGCCGGTGCTGCTGGACCTGCACCGCGCGCTGCACGTGGTCGCGCCGTCGCTCGGCGGTGCGGTCGCCTGTGCGATCGCCACCGCCGAAGTCGACGGACCAGCGGCCGGGCTGGCCCGGCTCGACGAGCTGCTTACCGTCGCGGGCGACCGGGCCCGACGGTTCCAACCGGCCAGGGCCGCCCGTGCCCACCTGCTCGAACGGCTCGGCTGCAACGGGGAGGCGGCCGTCGCCTACGCCAGCGCGATCGACCTCACCCACGATCCCGCCGAGCGGGAGCACCTCCAGCACCGCCTCTCGCTCCTGCCGGGCTGAACAGTTCCCGCTGGCCTCGGTGTCAGCTGCGGGGGAGGGTGCGCCCGTCGGGCAGCGTACGACCGCTCAGCAGCGCCACGAGTGAGCCGCCGTCGGCGCGGACAAGCTCGCCCTGTCCCGCGCTCCAGGCGATGTCGGACGCCTCCAGCCGGACCGCTGTCACGTCCACCCCGAACAGGGCGCCGTTGGTGGCGGCGAGGTGGTCGAGCACGGTGGTCAACGCCTCCCGTGGTGCGACCGCGGGTCGGCCGAGCGCGATCGTCACATCCAGCGAGTGGATGACGGCGTGGCTCAGGGCACCTGCCGCGCCGCCGCCCGGCGGCTGCCACGCGTGCAGCTCCGGCGACCGAAGTTGACCGAGAAGGACGACGAGTGGCAGCGCGGCGTCCCGCGCCGCCACGGTGTCGGAGAGCACTGTGAAGTCACCGCCGGCCGTCGCCAGTTCGGCACCGAACTGCTCGTGGGTCAGCCGCACCGGCATCGTCACGTGCGCGATGACCTGGCGTACGAGCCACTTCTCGCACAGCGAGGGTGCGTCCCACGTCGCGACGGTCGCGGCGGCGAGGAGATCGGCGAGCCGCTCGTAGGTCGATGCCACCCAGGACTGCGGATCGGTCACTGTCGGTCTCCCTGCATGAGGTGAGCGAGGTGTTTCTCGAGCTTGTCGAGGGAGGTGAGGAAGCCGGCCTGCGCCTCGGGCCGACGCATGCCCTCGGGTACGTGCCGCTGATGGATGACGACCGAGGTGGTGCCGTCGCCGAGGTCGTCGAGCGTGCTTGTGGTGTGCATCCCGCTGGCCGGCTCGATCCAGGCCAGCCGTTCGGGCGGTACCACCTCGGTGAACGTGGCGACCATCCGGTGGCTGCCGTTCGTCCCCACCATCAGGGTCTCGAAGCGGCCCCCCGGCCGGAGCTCGACGATGATGCCGTCGATTGGGGTGTCCATCCCGTGCGGGCCCCAGAACCGCGCGAGTTCGGCGGGCTCGGTGAGGCAGCGCCATACCAGCTCGCGTGGTGCCCGCAGCACCCGCCGGTAGACGAACTCGTCGTTCACCGGCCCTCACCCTGTTGCAGATCGGCGAGGCGGGTTTCCAGCCGGTCCATTCGCGCCGCCCAGGTGCGTCGGCTCTGCTCGATCCACGAGACGGCGACCGCCAAAGCGGCCGGTTCGAGCCGGCACGGCCGGGTCTGCCGGTGTCGGCCCCGGCTGACCAGACCGGACCGCTCAAGGACCCCGATGTGCTGTGACACGGCCTGCATGCTCATCTCGTACCGCTCCGCCAACTCCTTGACCGTCGCCTCGCCCGCGCTGAGCCGGGCGACGATGTCCCGCCTGGTGCGGTCGCTGAGGGCGGTGAACACCGCGTCAAGCCGCTGATCCTCGGTGGTGGTCCCCATGGCCATTACTCAAGCATCTACTTTATCAAGCGTCAACTGGAGGAAGCGGGCTGCTCTGCGGGGAGCGATCGGAGTTCCGGGTTTTGCTCGTCCTCAGCGGCGGGATCTCGCTGGCGCGGCAGGCAGCCGCACCTTGACGCGGAGCCCGCCAGCGGGCCGGGGGATGAGGGTGAGGGTGCCGTCGTGCGCGTCAGTGATGCTCTTGACGATTGCCAGACCTAGGCCAACACCTGCGTGGTCGGTGCGTACGCGTTCGGTGCCGCGCCGGAACGGCTCGGCAAGCGTGGAAACCAGGCGTGGGGTGAGCTCTTCGCCGGTGTTCTCAACGGCGAGCACCACGGTCCCGGGATGGACGCTGGTCGTGACCCACACCGTGCCCCGCCCGGGTCGGTTGTGGATGATCGCGTTGTGCACAAGGTTGGTGGTCAGCTGCAGCAGGAGCGTGTGTGAGCCGACGGTGGGGGTGACGTCGCCGGAAGTCTCGATGGTGAGGCCACGTTTCTCCGCGAGGGGGAGGAGCGCTTCTGTGGCTTCCTCCGCGATCAGGGACAGGTCGAGGTGTTCGCGGGTGAAGGACCTCTGGCCGGCGCGACTGAGCAGGAGCAACGCTTCGGTGAGGTTTATCGCTCGGGCGTTGACGGTGCGGAGGCGGTCCACGAGTTCGCCGGTGTCGAGATTGTGATCGTTGCGGGCCACGTCGAGAAGTGCCTGCGTGATCGACAGTGGGGTGCGCAGTTCGTGGGAGGCGTTGGCTGCGAATCTCTGGTGTTCGGCGACGTGTGCTTCGAGCCGTTCGAGCATGGCGTCGAAGGCGTCAGCGAGTTCGCGGAACTCGTCCCGGCGGCCGGGTAGCCGGATCCGGTGGGAGAGCGAGCCGTCCGTGACCAGGCGCGTGGCGTCGGTGATGCGAGTCAGGGGAGCGAGCATCCGTCCGGCCAGAATCCACCCTCCCAGCAGACCGAACACCAGCAGGAAGGCCCACGCCGCGGCCGCCTTCGGAACGAAAGCGCGGAGGAGGTCGGACCGGTTGGGAATGAAAAGACGGAGGGGGGATCCGGGCTCCGGCGTGCTGAGCACAGCGTCGGGCACATAACGGAGAAGGAACACCCACACGACCGCGAGCAGCAGGGTCGCGGCGAGCACGAGGAATCCCGCATAGCTCAGGGTGAGTCTGAGGCGTACGCTCACACCAGGTCGCCTATCTACGGTCCGCTCCCTCACATCCGGTCCCGGGTGCGATGTCGATGCGGTAGTCGACGCCGACCACTGTGGAGATGATCCAGGGTTCGCCGAGCCTTTTGCGTAATGCCGAGACCGTGATGCGTACGGCATTGGTGAACGGGTCCGCGTTCTCATCCCACGCCCGTTCCAGCAGTTCTTCGGCGCTGACCACACCGCCTTCGGCAGCGACGAGAACCTCCAGCACGGCGAACTGCTTGCGGGTCAGCGCGACGTAGCGACCGTCGCGGTAGACCTCCCGGCGGAAAGGATCCAGTCGCAGGCCGGCGATCTCTCGCACGGGTGGTCTGCGGTGAGCGCGCCTGCGGTCGAGCGCTCGAAGTCTGAGCGCGAGTTCTCGGAGTTCGAACGGCTTGGTGAGGTAGTCGTCGGCACCGAGGCCGAACCCGGAGGCCTTGTCATCGAGCCGGCTGGCGGCGGTGAGCATGAGAATTGGCATACCGCTGCCGGACGCGACAATACTTTCGGCGATCTTGTCGCCGGAAGGGCCGGGAATGTCGCGGTCGAGGACGGCGATGTCGTAGGCGTTCATGCTCAGTAGTTCCAGAGCGGTGTCGCCGTCACCGGCGATGTCGGCGGCGATCGCCTCCAGGCGTAGACCGTCGCGGATCGCGTCTGCCAGGAAGGGCTCGTCCTCGACGATCAACACCCGCACGCCCTCGATGCTACGAACCGGCTCATGTCGTCGGCGTATCGAAAAACGCGTACGCCGCCGCAACACTCTGCCGCCTTGAGTGGAGGGACGAACCACACAAGTGGTTTCGGTCGCCTGCACACCCCTGCGGCGGCGGTTCGTCGATCAGGAAAGGACCGTGATCATGCGCTCGGACTCCGTACGTGGTGTCGACCGACGGCGGCTGCTCGGCTGGGGCGGCGTGGCGGCCGCCGGCGTGGCGGCCGGTGCGCCGCTGATGGGTGCCGAGGTCGCCCCCGCCGCCCCGGCCTCAACCGACACCGACGCACTTGCCGCGTCCGGGATGTCGGGGCACGGCCGGATCCCGCCGGAGACCCGGCCCGGCGGGGCCTACGACCGGTACGTGGCGGAGCTGGCGGCACAGGACAAGTTCTCCGGCGTGGTGCTGCTGTCCTACCGGGGCCGGACGGTGCTGTCACGCAGCTACGGCATGGCCGACAAGGAGAGGGGCATCCGCAACCACGAGGGCGTCGCGTTCAACCTCTCCTCGGCGAGCCAGCCGTTCCTGTCGATTGCGATCTTGCAGTTGGTCCAGCAGGGCGAGGTGTCGCTGTCGGACACCGTCGGCACCCACCTGGAGGGCTTGGCCACCGACATCGCCGAGCAGGTCACCATCCATCATCTGCTCACCGGCACCTCTGGAATGGACGCCCCAATGCCGGACTGGCAACGCGTCTACCACAGCCGGGACGAGGTGCACGAGTCCGGCGAACAGTGGGCCCGGCAAGCGACGCTGGTGGGGGTCCCCGGCTCGAGATCCAATGGTCACCTTCCCGGCAGCGGCGTGGGCCTGGCCATGGCCGCGCAGATCGTGGAGGCCGTGTCCGGCATGACGTTCTGGGACTACGTGCACCAGCACGTCTTCGGACGCGCCGGCATGACCGGCTCGGCGTTCTACACCAGGGAGCAGTGGCTCACCGACGAGCGCATCGCGCACCCGTACATGCGTCAGGCCGACGGCAGCCGGGTGGACGCCGTCCGCAACCTGGAGAAGGGCAGCGTGAGCCCGCCCATCCGGGGCCGGAATCCGGGCCGCAGCTTCATCGGTTACGCCTCGGGCGACGGCTTCGCCACCGCACCCGACCTGGTCCGGTTCGTGCACGCGCTGCGCGACGGCACCCTGCTCGACCGGCCCTACGCCGATTTGTTCGCCGGGGCCAAGCTCCCCGGCCCCGAACCTACGTCGTTCGAGGCGTACACCATGCCGATCTCGATCATCGGCGGCCAGTGGGTGATCGGGCGCGGCGGCGGGACCGGCGGCGGCGGTGCGAACTGGACCAGCTACCCGGACACCGGATGGGTAGGTGTCGTCCTCAGCAATTACGACGACATGCCGCTACTTGACATCTGTCTGCGGGAGGTCGAGGCCGTCACCGGCCAGCGACTCGACCCGCCGGGCGGCGGCTGACGCACGGCCACCGCCGGCCGACACGCAGCGCGCGGGCGTTGCGACAGCGTCATCTTTGGCCAGTTGTCGTTAGCGGTCGTCGTCGGTCATGTCGGGCTGGTCGATCCGGTAGATGCGCCGGGCGTAGTCCCGCGTACCTTGGTGTGCTCCGGCTCGCCGTCAAGCCGGGTGGCCACTCCGTACCCGCGCGTGGCACCGTATCCCGGGGAGGTGGCCGGTGAGCAGGGCGGTCGAGGAGACGAACCGGGCGATGCTGCGCGCTCGGGACGCCATGGACCGCGCGTACGCGCGACCGCTCGACATCCCGACGCTGGCGAAGATCGCACATGTCTCCGAGGCGCATTTCATCCGCACCTTCCGGGCCACCTTCGGTGAGACGCCGCACCGGTACCTGCAACGGCGTCGGGTGGAGCGGGCCATGTACCTGCTGCTGCACACCGGTCAGGACGTGACGGAGGTCTGCACGGCTGTCGGTTTCGGCAGCCTCGGGACGTTCAGTCGTACCTTCCGACAAATCGTCGGGGAGTCACCCACCGACTACCGCAAGCGGCGGACGGCGCCCGCCGCGCCGGTGCCGAGTTGCTTCACGAAGGCGTGGACCAGACCGAGCAGTTTTGGATAAGCAGCAGGTCAGGGCGTTGCACTAGCGTTTCGGGCATGACGATGAACGCGATCAGCCGCTCCCAGATCTACGTCCTCGACCAGGACGAGGCACTTGACTTCTACATCGGCAAGCTCGGTCTGGAGCTGAACACCGATCAGGATCTCGGCTTCATGCGCTGGCTCACGGTGAACATCCCCGGCGACCGGCAGCGGGAGATCCTGCTGGAGAAGCCCGGCCCGCCGAACCTCGACCCGGCCACCGCCGAGCAGGTCCGGGAACTGCTCACCAAGGGTGCCGCTGGCGGCTTCCTCTTCATGACCACCGACAATGCCCAGAAGACGTACGAGGAACTGGTCGCCAAGGGCGTCGACATCACCGACGAGCCGATGGAACGGCCGTACGGCATCGACTTCGGTATCCGGGACCCCTTCGGCAACCGGATCCGTATCGGCCAGATGTTCGACAAGGGCTGAGGGACGCCACGATGACCGAGGCGATAAGCGTCGACCGGATGAGCAGCCGGGCCGGCCTGGACCGGCTGCTGGTGACCGGCGGTGTGCTCGCCGGGCCGGTGTGGGTCACCGTCGCGTTGACCCAGGGGCTGACCCGGGAGGCTTTCGACTTCCGGCGGCACCCGGTAAGCGTGTTGAGCACCGGCGAGCTGGGCTGGCTCCAGATCAGCAACTTCGTCGTCGCCGGCCTGCTCTGCGTCGGCGCGGCGGCGGCCCTGCGCCGGGTCGCGCATCCCGGCCTCAGCCGGCGTGCCGGCCCGTGGCTGATCGGTCAGTACGGTGTCGGGCTGGTCCTCGCCGGTGTTTTCGTCGCCGATCCGCTCGACGGGTTTCCGGCCGGCACTCCAGCCGGTCCCGGTGAGGTCAGCTGGCACGGTCTGGCGCACTTCGCGGCGGGTGCCGTCGCGTTCTCCGCGCTCATCGGGGCCTGCCTGCTGGCCGGGCGCCGGTACGCGCGGCAGGGTGAGCGGGGCTGGGCGGCGTACAGCATCGCCACCGGGTTGTTCTTCGCGCTGGCCTGGCTGGCGTTGATCAGCTCCGGCGGGCATCCGGTCGCGATGATCGGGTTCGGTGTCGCGGTCGTCGCCGGCTGGGCCTGGGTGTCCCTCACCCTGAACCATGCGGAGTAGTCGGCGGGCCCGGCGTCGCTGGACGCCGGGCCCTTGACACCTCAGCGCCGCAGGTCGAGCCAGACCAGCCGGTGGTCGGAGGTGGGGAAGCCGCCCGGCAGGGCCGGGTCGTAGTCGCCGACCAACCGGAACAGCGGGTCGCCCGGCACCGGCCAGAAGATCCCGGTGGCGCGGACCGGCAGGCCCCGGCTCGGCAGCACGTAGTCGACCCGCAGGTTGCCGGGGGTGGTGTCGGCGAAGTCGGCGGTGTCGAAATGCGGATCGCCGCGGTGGTCGAGGTTGGCACCGCCCTGCCGCCGGGCCGCCGCGGTACCGCCGGCGCTCGCCGGCACGACCCGGTCGTTGACCCGGGGATGGTCGAGCAGCTGCTGCGCCGCGCCGGGCACGCTGTCACCGTCGTACGGGTCGGAGTTCAGGTCCCCGGCGATCACGAACGCCGCTCCCGGTCGCAGCCCGCCGCGCCGCCCGGCATCGTCGTAGATGTAGCCGCCCCGGCCGGGGGAGACGTAGTCGGCCCAGAAACGGATCTCGTCGTGGTTGCGGCGGCCGTTGCGGTCCTCCGGCCCGTCGAAGACCGGTGGTGTCGGGTGGCTGGCCAGCAGGTGCACGGTGCGGCCGGGCAGCCGGACGGGCAGGTCCCAGTGGCTCTTGGAGGACAGCCGTACGTCGGCCAGCTCCTGCCGGGAGTACCAGTCGGCCGGCGCGGGGGTGGCCGGGTCGTCGGGCAGCAGCGCCCCGGGCATGTCCCGCCAGCGGAACGTCTGGAACGTACGAACACCTGCCAGGTCGATCGGGTACGCCGAGTAGACCGCCATGCCGTACTGGCCGGGGAAGAGACCGAAGCCGTAGGCGTCGTCGGGCCCACCGACGGTCCCGTCGTTGTTGAGATCGTGTCCGGAGGGGACACCTGTGTTCGACGGGGCCGCGTAGCGGTACGGGTAGCGGATCGCCCGGGTGCCGTTGCGCGGTACGGACAGGTAGTTGTCCTGGAACAGCGCCAGCGCCCGCCCCTGCGGGTCATGGTCGAACTCGTTGATCAGCAGCACGTCCGGGCGTACCCGTTGGATCACCTCGGCGACGTTGCCGGCCTGGGTGTTGTCCCGCCGGGACAGGTCGGTGACCAGCCCGCCGGCCGTGTCCCGGTTCAGTGAGGCGTTGAAGGTCGCCACCCGCAGCGCGCCGTTCCGCTGCCCACCCGCGGCGACCGGCGAAGCCACCGCGACAGTCGTCGTCGCGGCGAGCAGCGCCGCCATGATCCCGGCGCACACCGTTCGCTTCGCACCCATCGACACCCTCCCGATTCACGATCAACGATCGCCACGCTACCGGGACCGCCATGACGCCAGGGTGAACCGTGGTCGACGATCAACTGTTGTGCCCGGTCCGGTCATGGTCCGTGCAGTGCGGCGGCGACGGCCCGGGCCGGGTCGGCCGCGCTGAGCACGTCGGTGCTGTCCACGAACTGGTCGACGCCACCGACGTGTCGCGGCAGTGCGGACACCTCCGGGTCGGTGACCGCGCCGTAGGTGGCGTCGGCGAACCGGTCGGCGGCCAGGACGCGGAACGGCCGGTCGTGGAACGGGCGTACGGTGGGCTCGATCGGCTCACTCAGCCCGAGGTCGTTGTGGGCGCGGGCGAGATGCTCGTACGCGGCGCAGAGCGCGTCCTCACGGCGCGGCCAGTCGGTGGCGGCGAGGGCGGCGGTGAGCAGCGGTCGCAGCGCCGGGGCGCAGCGCAGCCGGGCGAATGCGGCACCCAGCCACTTGCTGTAGGGCGGGTAGCGACGTTCGATGAGCATCGCCAGACGCATCAGGTCCCGGACCAGCCGGGCGGTGACCAGCCGGGAGCCCAGGTCGTCGCCGTTCTCCGCGCAGCGGCCGGGGAAGGCTTCCTCCTGGGCGACGCGCCGCCACTGGCAGGCCAGCAGATAGCGCCAGACGTCGTCGGGATACCAGGTCAGCGCCCTGCGGACGGGTCCGAGCTGGCCGAGCCCGTCGTGGAAGACCGCCCCGGCGGTGACCTCCAGCAACAGTTGGGTCGGGATGGCCAGCCAGTCGCGGGCGGTCAGGCCGCTGCGCGGGTCGCGGCCGAGGCGGGCGGCCAGCCAGCCGTCGAGGTCGAGCACGTCGATGCGGTGGTCGACGCGGCCGTGGCCAGCGGTCCGCAGCGTGCGGGAGCGTCCGGGCTCGGCTGGGCTGAAGCTGGTGCTCCAGCCGCGCACCGCGACGGGCATCCGCTCGGCGAGCACGCTGCTGACGTCGCTGGCGTGTCGGCGGGCGTCGGCGGGCCGGAGGAACAACAGCAGCCGTGGACCCCAGTCGTGATCCGTCGAACGGGCGGTGTCGAAGCCGAGCACCTCGGAACCGGGGCCGAGCAGCGCCGCCGAGTGCGCGAGCCCGGGGAAGCTGGTGTCGAGTATCGGCCGGACCGCCTCGTGGTACGTACTGGCGGCCAGCGACAGGCCGGGAACGAACGTCGGCACGATCACCGCCTCTCGTCGCTTGTCGCTGTGAGCTGCGGACAGCTCACAGCGGCCCCAGGACCTCCGACGGGTCCGCGTCCAGGGCGAGCGTGTCGAGCACCGCCAGGAGTTGCCGTTCCTCGTAGCGGAAGTGGCTCTCCATGATGGCGGCGATCCCCTCGACGTGGCGGCCGAGTTCGGCCGGGGAAGCGGCCCGATCCACGGCAGCCTGCAGCCCTGCGAGCAGATGCGCGATCATCGAGTGGTCCTGCTTCAGGTAGCGCAGGGTGTCGCGCAACTCCGGATGGGCGGCGGCGATCGCGGGGAACAGCTCGCGGTCCTCGCCCTCGTGGTGCCCGGTCAGCGCGGCACAGAAGCCGTGACAGAACAGCAGCAGGTCACGGGTGGCTGGGCCGGCCGCGTCGCCGCGATCCAGCGCGCTGCGGGTCAGGCGCAGGGCTTCGCGCAGCCGATCGTGCACGCTGCGCAGCTCGTGACTCCAGGCGACGAGCCTGGTCTTCTCGCCCTCAGACACAGGAGGGCGAAGGGAACGACAACGTCATCGTCGTGGTCCTTCGTATCCGACGCCTCCATGCCTGACACGGTCTGCCACCGGCACGCGACGTTGGGATCAGGCTACCCGACGGAGCCGGCGACCGTTGCCCCCGGACGCACCGTCGGAGGCACTGTCGAGCTGATCCGTCCGTGCTGTCAAGCGGGGTCCGTCACCCGCCGCAGCCACCGCGATCCACTTGCGCCATCAGCTCGACAGCACCACACCCACCCCTGATGTCCGGCCCCGCCCGAGGCAGGACCATCCGACCGAACCTTCCCCCAGCGATGCGCCGTCAACGTGTCACTCCGGGACGCGACGGTAGGCGCCGTCGCTGGCCGAGGTGGCCATCGAGGCGTACGCGCGCAGCGCCGCCGACACCGGGCGCTGCCGGTCGAGCGGGGTGTACGGGCGGTCCCGCTTCTCCTGGGCGACCCGGCGGGCGTCCAGCACGTCGGCCGGCACGTTCAGCTCGATCGAGCGGGCCGGGATGTCGATGACGATCTCGTCGCCCGGCTCCACGAGCGCGATCAGCCCACCGGAGGCGGCCTCGGGGGAGGCGTGCCCGATGGAGAGCCCGGAGGTGCCGCCGGAGAACCGGCCGTCGGTGAGCAGTGCGCAGGCCCGGCCGAGGCCCCGTCCCTTGAGGAACGAGGTGGGGTAGAGCATCTCCTGCATGCCGGGGCCACCCTTCGGCCCCTCGTAGCGGATCACCACCACGTCCCCGGCGACGATCTCCTTGGCCAGGATGGCGGTCACCGCGTCGTCCTGCGACTCGTAGACCTTCGCCGGGCCACGGAAGGTCAGGCACTCCTCGGGCACCCCGGCGGTCTTCACCACGCACCCGTCGGGGGCGAGGTTGCCGTGCAGGATGGCCAGTCCGCCGTCGGCGGAGTACGCGTGCTCGCGGTCCCGGATGCAACCGCCGGCCGCGTCGGTGTCCAGCGACGACCAGCGGTTGGTGGTGGAGAACGGCTCGGTGGTCCGCACCCCACCGGGCGCGGCGTGGAACAGCTCGATCGCAGCCGGGGTGGCCGAGCCGCCGCGCACGTCCCAGTCGGTCAGCCACTGGGCGAGCGAGGGGGAGTGCACCGCGTGCACGTTCCGGTGCAGCAGGCCGGCGCGGTCGAGTTCGCCGAGGATGGCCGGGATGCCACCGGCCCGGTGCACGTCCTCCATGTGGTACTGCGGCGAGTTCGGAGCGACCTTGGCCAGGCAGGGCACCCGGCGGGAGATCGCGTCGATGTCGGCCACGGAGAAGTCCAGCTCGGCCTCGCGGGCGGCGGCCAGCAGGTGCAGGATCGTGTTCGTCGACCCGCCCATCGCCACGTCCAGGGCGACGGCGTTCTCGAATGCGGCCCGGGAGGCCACCTCGCGGGGCAGCACCGAGGCGTCGTCGCCGTCGTACCACCGCTTGGCGATCTCCACAGCGGTGCGGCCGGCCTCGACGAAGAGCGACCGGCGCGCGGCGTGGGTGGCGAGCGTGGAGCCGTTGCCCGGCAGGGCCAGGCCGATCGCCTCGGTGAGGCAGTTCATTGAGTTCGCGGTGAACATTCCGGAGCAGGAGCCGCAGGTGGGGCAGGCGGACCGCTCGATCTCGCCGAGCTGCTCGTCGGTGACGGCCTCGTTCGAGGAGGCGATCATCGCGTCGATCAGGTCGATCTTGCTGTGCACGATCCCCTCGATCGCCATCGTCTTACCGGCCTCCATCGGGCCGCCGGAGACGAACACGGTGGGGATGTTCAGCCGCAGCGCGGCCAGCAGCATGCCCGGGGTGATCTTGTCGCAGTTGGAGATGCAGACCAGGGCGTCCGCGCAGTGCGCGTTGACCATGTACTCCACCGCGTCGGCGATCAACTCCCGGCTGGGCAGGGAGTAGAGCATGCCGCCGTGGCCCATGGCGATGCCGTCGTCGACAGCGATCGTGTTGAACTCCCGGCCCACCCCGCCGGCCTCGGCCACCGCGTCGGCGACCAGGCCGCCCATGTCCTTGAGGTGTACGTGGCCCGGCACGAACTGGGTGAAACTGTTCGCGATGGCGACGATCGGCTTGCCGAAATCGTCGTCGGTCATCCCGGTGGCCCGCCAGAGGGCCCGGGCGCCGGCCATCGTCCGACCGTGCGTGGAGGTCTTCGACCGCAGCTCAGGCATGTGCACCAGTCTGACACCGTTGCGGCCGGCCGGACACGGGCGTCGTCCCGTGTCCCAACAGATGCACACCCGATCCCCACAGCGGGCATCGATCCGGCAGAGTTGAGGGCGTGCAGACACCCCCGGCCATGATCGGCGCTGCGGTGCTGAGCGCGCTGATCGCCCTGACGGCCGGCGTGTTGCTGGCCGCCGCCGTCCGGCGCCGGGCCACCCCGCACCGTCCGGCGTACGCGGTACTTGCCGTGGGTGGCGCGTTCGCGGTGGTGACCATGCTGGTCGGGGTGGCCGTCGCGGTGACCACGAGCGAGCACTGGGCACACGAACAGCAGCAGCGCATCACCTGGGCGACGCTTGTGGCGCTCGGCACGGCCACCGGCGGGCTGCTGTTCTGCTTCGGTCTGCTCCGTCTGCCCGGGGTGACCGGTTCGGTGCCCTCGGCGGCCCGGCTCGCGCTGGACGGCGTGATCGTGGGCGCCGCGCTGTGGTTCGTCGGCTGGGTGTTGTTCTCCGAGCCGACCCGGCTGCTCGGCGAGGCCACGCCGACGGCCTGCCCGTCGATCCTGCTCGCCTCGGTCAGCGCGGCGTTGAGCGCCGGGCTCTCCGCGATCATGGTGCTCCGGGCACCCGCGCCCCGACGCTGCCTCACCGTGCTGGGCACCGGGATCACCGCCGTGTCGGTAGGTGGTCTGGGTGTCGCGGCCGGGCTCTGCCAGGCCGGGCCGGGGCTGGCGCTGGCCGGTGCGGTGGTGCTCGCGGTGGGGCTGCTGATCACCGCGGTTGCGGCCTACCGGATCGACCCGCCGGGCCAACTCGCCATCGACGTGATCCGCCACGACGGCGAGTACGCCTTCGTGCCGATGGGCGCGATGGCCGCCTCGGCGATGTACCACCTCCTCCAGGACGGCCGGTTCGACGGGCTGGCCATCGCCGCCGGCAGCGTCGAGGGGTTCGCCCTGGTCGCCCGGCAGTACCTCACCCTGCACGACGTGCGGGCGTACGCCCGCCGGCTGGCCGACCGGGAGGCGCACTTCCGGCAGCTCGCGCACACCGACGCGCTCACCGGCCTGGCCAACCGTCGTGGCCTGTTGCAGGCCCTGCACCGCGGCGCGGAGGAGCAGGTGCCGTGCGTGCTGCTCGGGTTGGACCTGGACGGCTTCAAGAACGTCAACGACATGCGCGGTCACGACGTCGGCGACGCGGTGCTGGCCGAGGTAGGCCGACGGTTGCGGGGCAACCTGCGTCCCGGTGATCTCGCGGCCCGGCTCGGTGGTGACGAGTTCGCGGTGCTCATGCACGGTGGCGCGGCGGAGGCAGGGGTGGTCGCGGAGCGGCTGCTCCGGGTGCTCGGCGGCGCCTACGAGCAGCCCGATGCGCCGGTCTTCCTCTCGGTGAGCATCGGCCTGGCCGGCTGGGCCGACGAGCCCGACGTCGAGCTGCTGCTGCGGCACGCGGATCTGGCGCTGCGCTACGCCAAGCAACGCGGCAAGAATCGGATCGAGCGCTACGACGGCGCGTACGACCGGCTGCTGCGCCGCCGTACCACGCTGGAGCACGAGCTGCGCGGTGCGATCGAGCGCGACGAGTTGCGGCTGGTGTTCCAGCCGGTGGCCTCCCTGCCGTCGGTGCGCCCGGTCGGCGCGGAGGCGCTGCTGCGCTGGCGTCACCCGGAGTTGGGCAACGTCCGGCCGGACGAGTTCATCCCCCTCGCCGAGGAGAGCGGGATGATCGCCAAGCTCGGTGCCTGGGTGCTGCACCAGGCCTGCTATCAGCTGTCCCGCTGGCTGGCCGAGGGCCACGACGTCTGGGTGTCGGTGAACGTCTCTCCGCGCGAGCTGCACGCCCCCGAGTACGTGGTGCAGGTCGCCGAGGCGTTGCGTGCGCATCACGTGCCGCCGCAGCGGCTGGTGCTGGAGGTCACCGAGCACGCGGTCGCCACCGACCTCGACGAGCTGATCCGTCGGCTGACCGCGCTGCGGTTGACAGGTGTGCGGATCGCCCTGGACGACTTCGGGGCCGGCTACTCCTCGCTGAACCAGCTCCGCCGGCTCCCGATCGACATCCTCAAGATCGACCACGGGCTGGTGGCGGAGCACGAGCCGGTCCGGCCGGTCGGTCGCGACGGCCCTGCCTTCGCCCCGATGGTCGACATCGTGATGCGGTTGGGTCACCAGTTCGGCCTGGAGGTGATCGCCGAGGGGGTCACCACGCCCACGGAGTTGGCCGCGGTGGTGGCGGCCGGTTGCCGGTTCGGTCAGGGTGCGTTGTTCGGCTGGGGCGTACCGGCCGAGCACCTGGAGGCGATGCTGGAGGCGGCGACGTCGGCGGGTGCTCGCCCGGCCCGTCCCGCCGCCGACCCGCTCCCGCGCCCCGTCGGGCCGCCGGTCCCGCGCCGGGGTGGGAGCGTCCCCGAGCAGGTAGTTCCGGGCCCACTCGGCGCGCCGCACGATGACGCGCCGTCGTCCGTGAACCAAAATGTGGGATCAGTTGACTCATCGCGTGAGATGCGTCAGTCTTGAGCCCATGTCGTCGAACCGGTCGCTGCGAGTACTTACCTGAGCGCACTCTCCCTGACTGAGAGTGCGCTGGCCCCGTGCATCTGGCACGCGGGCCTTTTTCTTGCCGTCGAACCAATCGGAATGCCGGCCCCGCCCGCGTTCCACAGTGTGAGCAGCCCCACCCACTCCAGCCGAAGGCCAACCGCCATGACGAGACCCACGCCCGAGACTCTCGCCCACTCCGCCCGGCGCGCCCGTACCGCCGCCGAGGCACCGGGCGACGCCGACCACGCCCGCGCCGCCGCGCCGGCCGGCCCGGCGGCCCGCCCCGCCCCGGCCCAGGTGTCCGGTGCCGGCTCGCTGGTGCGCTCCCTGGAGGCACTCGGCGTAGACGTCGTCTTCGGCATCCCGGGCGGCGCGATCCTGCCGGCGTACGACCCGCTCTACGACTCGACAGTGCGGCACATCCTGGTCCGG
This sequence comes from Verrucosispora sp. CNZ293, assembly GCF_002754655.1. Lineage (NCBI taxonomy): Bacteria > Bacillati > Actinomycetota > Actinomycetes > Micromonosporales > Micromonosporaceae > Micromonospora > Verrucosispora sp. CNZ293. Next base: position 3,484,879 of record NZ_PEFR01000001.1, on the reverse strand, counting down.
CACGAGCAGGGCGCCGGCCACGCCGCCACCGGTTACGCCCAGGCCACCGGCCGGGTCGGGGTGTGCATCGCCACCTCCGGGCCGGGCGCGACGAACCTGGTCACCCCGATCGCCGACGCGTACATGGACTCGGTGCCGCTGGTGGCGATCACCGGTCAGGTGGCCCGTCCGTCGATCGGCACCGACGCCTTCCAGGAGGCGGACATCCAGGGCATCACGCTGCCGATCACCAAGCACAACTTCCTGGTGCAGGACGGCAGCGAGATTCCCCGGGTGCTGGCCGAGGCGTTCCACCTTGCCTCGACCGGGCGTCCCGGGCCGGTTCTGGTGGACATCCCCAAGGACGTTCTCCAGGCATCGACGACCTTCGCCTGGCCGCCCGTCCTGGACCTGCCCGGCTACCGGCCGACCCTGCACCCGCACGGCAAGCAGATCCGGGAGGCGGCCCGGTTGATCAGTGGTGCCCGCCGGCCGGTGCTCTACGTCGGCGGCGGCGTGCTGAAGGCCGGCGCCACCGAGGGTCTGCGCAAGCTGGCCGAGCTGACCGGCATCCCGGTGATCACCACCCTGATGGCGCTCGGCGCGTTCCCGGACTCGCACCGGCAGCACCTGGGCATGCCCGGCATGCACGGCACCGTCGCCGCGGTCTACGGCCTCCAGAAGGCCGACCTGATCGTGGCGCTGGGTGCCCGGTTCGACGACCGGGTCACCGGGAAGCTGGACTCCTTCGCCCCGGACGCCACTGTGGTGCACGCCGACATCGACCCGGCCGAGATCGGCAAGAACCGGCACGCGGACGTGCCGATCGTCGGGGACGCCCGGCACGTCATCGACGAGCTGCTGGCCGCGGTCACCGCCGAACGGGCGGCGGGTCGTACCACCGACATCTCCGACTGGTGGACGCAGCTCGACGACCTGCGCGAGCGGTACCCACTGGGCTACGAGGAGCCGTCCGACGGCACCCTCTCCCCGCAGTACGTGATCAAGCGGCTGGGGGAGATCGTCGGACCGGACGCGATCTACGTCGCCGGGGTCGGCCAGCACCAGATGTGGGCCTCCCAGTTCATCTCGTACGAGAAGCCGCAGACCTGGCTCAACTCCGGCGGCCTCGGCACCATGGGCTACGCGGTGCCGGCGGCGATGGGCGCAAAGGTCGGCAAGCCGGACACGGTGGTCTGGGCGATCGACGGCGACGGCTGCTTCCAGATGACCAACCAGGAACTGGCCACCTGCGCCCTGGAGGGCATCCCGGTCAAGATCGCTGTGATCAACAACGGCAACCTCGGCATGGTCCGCCAGTGGCAGACCCTCTTCTACAACGAGCGCTACTCCAACACGGAACTGGGCACCCACAAGCACCGCATCCCGGACTTCGTCAAGCTCGCCGAGGCGCTCGGCTGCGTCGGGCTGCGCTGCGAGAACGCCGAGGACGTCGACAAGACCATCGAGGCCGCGATGTCCATAAACGACGCGCCCGTGGTGATCGACTTCGTGGTCGGCAAGGACGCCATGGTCTGGCCGATGGTCCCCGCCGGCACCAGTAACGACGAGATCATGTTCGCCCGCGGCGTCCGCCCGACCTTCGACGAGGACGATATCTAGGTCATGGCCGATTGCACCGAGCGCAGCGAGGGCCATGAGGACATGACAAGAAAGGCACAGCCGTGACCATTCACACCCTCTCCGTCCTGGTGGAGAACAAGCCAGGTGTGCTGGCCCGGGTCTCCGGGCTGTTCTCCCGGCGCGGGTTCAACATCGACAGTCTCGCGGTCGGCGAGACCGAGAACCCGGACGTCTCGCGGATCACCATCGTGGTCAACGCGGAGTCCTCGCCGCTGGAGCAGGTCACCAAGCAGCTCAACAAGCTGGTGAACGTACTCAAGATCGTCGAGCTGGATCCGACCACCTCGGTGGCCCGCGAGCTGCTGCTGGTGAAGGTGCGCGCGGACCGCAACGCCCGAGGTCAGGTGCTGGAGACGGTGAACCTGTTCCGGGCCCGGGTGGTCGACGTGGCCGCCGACACCCTCACCGTCGAGGCGACCGGCACCCCCGACAAGCTCGACGCGCTGCTGCGCGACCTTGAGCCCTTCGGCATCAAGGAGATGGTCCAGTCGGGTCTGGTGGCGATCGGGCGCGGCTCGCGCGCGATCACCGCCGGCCCGGCCCTGCGGGCCGCCTGACCCCATCCCGGCTCGGCTCCGCGTGACCGGGGTCGGCCACCAGCCACGACGGGCCGCTGCGGCCGCCGTACGAAAGGGAAGTCATGAGCGTTGAGGTGTACTACGACGACGACGCCGACCTGGGCCTGATCCAGGCGAAGAAGGTCGCCGTGATCGGTTACGGCAGCCAGGGGCACGCGCACGCGTTGTCGCTGCGTGATTCCGGTGTCGACGTGGTGATCGGTCTGCCGGAGGGCTCGAAGAGCCGACCGAAGGCAGAGGAGCAGGGGCTGCGGGTGCTCACCCCGGCCGAGGCGGCGGCTGAGGCCGACGTGATCATGATCCTCGCCCCGGACACCGCGCAGCGCCACATCTACGCCGAGTCGATCGCGCCGAACCTGGCGCCCGGCAAGGCGCTGTTCTTCGGGCACGGCTTCAACATCCGATACGGGCTGATCAAGCCGCCGGCCGAGGTGGACGTGGCCATGGTCGCCCCGAAGGGCCCCGGTCACCTGGTCCGCCGGCAGTACGTCGACGGCAAGGGCGTGCCCTGCCTGGTCGCCGTGGAGCAGGACGGCAGCGGTGACGCGTTCGCGCTGGCCCTGTCGTACGCCAAGGGCATCGGCGGCACCCGGGCGGGGGCGATCAAGACCACCTTCACCGAGGAGACCGAGACCGACCTCTTCGGCGAGCAGGCGGTGCTCTGCGGCGGCGCGGCGGCGCTCGTGCAGACCGGTTTCGAGGTGCTCACCGAGGCCGGCTACGCGCCCGAGGTGGCCTACTTCGAGTGCCTGCACGAGCTGAAGCTGATCGTGGACCTGATGTACGAGGGCGGCATCGCCCGGATGCGCTACAGCGTCTCCGACACCGCGGAGTACGGCGATCTCTCCCGTGGGCCCCGGGTCATCGACGGCCGGGTCAAGGAGGAGATGCGCAAGATCCTCGGTGAGATCCAGAACGGCGAGTTCGCCCGTGAGTGGGTGGCCGAGGACGAGGCCGGCCGGCCCAACTACAACAAGTGGCGGACCGAGGGCGCGGCGCACCCGATCGAGGAGACCGGCGCGAAGCTGCGCGGCATGATGAGCTGGGTGGACCGGCCGATCACCGAGACCGCCTGAGCGCTTTCCCCAACGGCACCCGGACCGGCGTTCTCCCCGACGCCGGGTCCGGGTGCCGTGCTGTCTCCGGCCGGCTAACGATCGTTAACACGCACGTCACGTCCGGTTTGTGAGGGCACTCACCCCACACTCCGGGGCACGCCGGGCGGCCCGCCCCCTACGATCGCGGGTAGGTGCTCCAGGCGGCACCTGACGGCCATGGCCCGGGAGCGCGCCGGGCGCAGCGCAGCGCCCAGCCCCCGGCCGACCGCTCTGACGACATCTACGAGGACCAATGACTCCTGTCGTACTGATCGCCGAAGAACTCGCCCCCGCCGCCATCGAGGTGCTCGCCCACGACTTCGACGTCCGGCACGTGGACGGCACCGACCGCCCGGCTCTGCTCTCGGCGCTCTCCGAGGCCGACGCCGTCATCGTCCGCAGCGCCACCCAGATCGACGCCGAGGCCATCGCCGCCGCCCCCCGACTCAAGGTCGTGGCCCGCGCCGGTGTCGGTCTGGACAACGTCGAGGTGCCGGCCGCCACCGCGCGGGGCGTCATGGTCGTCAACGCGCCCACCTCCAACATCGTCTCCGCCGCCGAGCAGGCCGTCGCGCTGCTGCTCGCGGTCGCCCGCAACACCGCAAGCGCCAGCGCAGCGCTGAAGGCGGGGGAGTGGAAGCGGTCGAAGTACACGGGCGTGGAGTTGCAGGGCAAGACCGTCGGCGTGGTCGGCCTCGGTCGCATCGGTGTCCTCTTCGCCTCCCGCATCGCCGCGTTCGGCACCCGGCTCATCGCGTACGACCCGTACATCCAGCCGGCCCGGGCCGCACAGCTCGGCGTCCGCCTGGTCGGTCTGGAGGAGCTGCTGCGGGAGAGCGACTTCATCTCGATCCACCTGCCGAAGACCCCCGAGACCGTGGGCCTGATCGGCGAGAAGGAACTGTCGATCGTCAAGCCGGGCGTACGGATCGTCAACGCCGCCCGGGGCGGCCTGATCGATGAGCAGGCCCTCGCCGACGCGCTCGCCGAGGGCCGGGTCGGCGGTGCCGGGGTGGACGTGTACGCCAAGGAGCCGTGCACCTCCTCGCCGCTGTTCGCCTTCGACAACGTGGTGGCCACCCCGCACCTGGGCGCCTCCACCGCCGAGGCGCAGGACAAGGCCGGCCTGGCGGTCGCGAAGAGCGTGAAGCTCGCCCTGCAGGGCGAGTTCGTGCCGGACGCGGTGAACGTGCAGGCCGGCGGCGTGGTCGCCGAGGACGTCCGCCCGCTGCTGCCGCTGGCCGAGAAGCTCGGCCGCGCCTTCACCGCGGTGGCCGGCGGGGTCGCCGCCAGCGTCACCGTCGAGGTACGCGGTGAGATCGTCGACCACGACGTCTCGGTGCTCAAGCTCGCCGCCACCAAGGGCCTGTTCAGCTCGGTTGTCGAGGAGCAGGTGACCTACGTCAACGCGCCGCACCTGGCCGCCCAGCGCGGGGTGGAGGTGTCCCTGACCACCCAGACCGAGACCGTCGACCACCCGGTGCTGGTGACCGTACGCGGCGCGCTGCCCGACGGCCGTACGGTGAGCGTCTCCGGCACCGTCACCCAGGCCGGCACCCGCGACGTCATCAAGCTGACCGAGGTGGACGGCTTCGACGTGGAGATCGGCGCGGAGGGCATCCTGCTCTTCCTCCGCTACGCCGACCGTCCGGGCGTGGTCGGCACCGTCGGCACCCTGCTCGGTCAGGCCGGCATCAACATCGCGGCGATGCAGGTGGCCCGCCGGGAGGCCGGCGGTGAGACGCTGATGACCCTCACCGTGGACCAGGCGCTCGGAGCCGACCTGCTCACCTCGGCCGCAGACTCGATCGGCGCCACCTCCGCGAGCGCCGCCGACCTGCGCGACGAGTAACCGACGCGACGCACCCCAGGCACGCCACGACGGGGCTCGACCGAGGACCTCGACAGACGCCCTCGGTCGGGCCCCTCGTCGTGCGATCGCCGAGCACGGGTCGGCGGTCCACCGCCCGCCCGACGCACCACCGGCACGGCGACGCCGGATCGCCCCGTCGCCGGGCGCGGCGGGTCGGTCAGCCGGGCAGCCGGATCCCGGGCGGCGGGTAGACCGAGCCGTCCTGGGCGTCGAAGAGCATCAGCCGGTGCTCGCCGGCCAGCCGTTCGATGTCCAGCAGCACCTGGTCCGGGCAGGCCGGGTCCAGGTTCAGCTCGATGTGGTCGGCCGCCTTGTGCAGCGGCGCGACGGCCCAGGGAGTGTTCGGGCCGGGCGGCTGGTCCGGGTAGCTGGCGATGAGCGCCCGGTAGAAGCCCACACACCGTGGGTCCGGTTGACGCTCGTGGTGCCGGCCGTTGCGGCACTGCTGCACCGCCGCTCGTACGTCCTCGGGCGTCGCCCCGTCCGCCAGGGCCCACACGCTCAGATCGAAACTCACGGCGGACAGCGTGCCATCTGCGGTTCACCTTGTCGAAAACGGCCCTGCCGCAGGCAAACCGCCGGGGGTACCGGGATCGCACAGATGCTCCCCTGTGGAACCCTTGCCGCGAAACGCGTCAATTCGATAGCGTACGAGTGCGGTGACCTGCCGAGCCTGTGGCGCCGGCCCGTCTTCGGGTGGCGAGGTCGACGTCCGGCCGAGCGGCCCCGCACCCCTCGATTGCGCGAGCCACGCGCACTCGTCGTCGACCGGCCTCCACGGTCGTTGCCGCGACCGTGGAGGCCGATCGCTGTTTCGGTCACCGAGCAGCCGCCCGACATCCCAGGTGACGGTCCGCTGTCGTCACGCGTGGTAACCGGCGGGCGTTCGTACTGGTCAGCGGTGTGCGGCGAAGAGCACCCGGTAGTCCGACCCGGGGCGGAACCAGGCCAACCCGGCCGCTCCGGCGGCGTACAGCGCGGTGGCGTAGGCGTCGGCGACCGCGAGGTCCGGGCCCACCACCGTGGCGGCGACCAGCTGCCCGGCCGGCTCGCCGGTGTGCGGATCCACCACGTGGCCCTGCCGTCCGGTCACCCCGGAGGTGCCCACCGCGCCGGCCGTCATCTCCAGCAGCAGTGGCCCCCGGCCCCGGTCGGTGGGGTGATGCACGGCGACCCGCCACGGGCCGCCGTGCCCGGCGTTGCCGCGTACCACCAGGTCGGCGCCGCTGAGCACCGCGTAGTCGTGGATGCCGGCGTCGCGCAACCGGGCCGCTGCCCGCTCGACCGCCCAGCCGCCGAGCAGGCCGCCCGGGTCGAAGCCGCCGGGCACCGCCCAGGCGTCGAACCAGCCGTCGGTGGCCGCGCGCATCGCGGCGCACCTGTCCACCAGGTCGGTGAGCGGTGGGTACGACTCAGGGTTGATCTCACCCCGGCGCAATCGGGACACCAGGCTCTCCGGCCGGTTCGGGCCGTACGTCAGGTCGATCGCCCGTAGCTCGGCCACCGCGTCGCGTAGCGCCTCACCGGTGCCGCGCCGGCCCAGCCATTCGGGGGCGTTCAGCAGCAGGGTGTACTCGGCGGTCGAGGTGCGGACGGTGTGCCGGACGGCGATCCGGTCCCCGGCGACCAGGTCGGCCCGGTCCGGTCGCTGCTCCCGGGCACCCAGTCGCAGGTCGGGCCGGCGGAAGCGAAAGACCGCCGGGTCCACCCAGCGGGTTCGTGGTTGCTCGTCGGTCCACACTGCGTCCGCCCTCTCCTCGGCGCGTGCCGCCCCGTCGCGGCGCTCGCCCGGGCCCACGGCCCGACACGCTCACGCTAGGCAGCGGAGATGACCGACCCATGAATGCCGCCTGGGAAGCTGCTGTGTGTCACCGATGTCCCGAAAAGTGGAACACTCGTACCGGGGGGCGGGACGGCGGCGTACCGTCGAGCCATTCGAGCGAAGGAGCTGACGTGGCACGGATCGCGGTGGTGGCCGGGGACGGGATCGGACCCGAGGTGGTCGCGGAGGCCCGTAAGGTCGTCGACGCGGTGCTGCCCGGTGTCGAGGCGACCGAGTACGACCTCGGTGCGGCACGTTATCACCGCACCGGTGAGGTCCTGCCCGACTCCGTGCTCGCCGAGCTCGCCGGGCACGACGCGATCCTGCTCGGCGCGGTCGGTGACCCGACGGTGCCGCCCGGCGTGCTGGAGCGGGGCCTGCTGCTGAAGCTGCGCTTCGCCTTCGACCAGTACGTCAACCTGCGCCCGTCGCGGCTCTGGCCGGGGGTGGCCAGCCCGCTCGCGGCGGTCAAGCCGGGCGAGGTCGACCTGGTGGTCGTCCGGGAGGGCACCGAGGGCCTGTACGCAGGCGCCGGCGGCTCGCTGCACCGCGGCACCCCGGCCGAGATCGCCACCGAGGAGAGCCTGAACACCCGGCACGGGGTGGAGCGGGTGATCCGGGACGCCTTCGCCCGCGCCGCCCGTCGCGAGCGGCGCAAGGTGACTCTGGTGCACAAGACCAACGTGCTCACCCACGCCGGCTCGCTGTGGTCGCGCACTTTCGAGGCGGTCGCCGCCGAGCACCCCGACATCGCCACCGAGTACCAGCACGTCGACGCCGCGGCGATGTTCCTGGTCACCCAGCCGCAGCGGTACGACGTGGTGGTCACCGACAACCTCTTCGGCGACATCCTCACCGACATCGCCGCCGCGGTGACCGGCGGCATCGGGCTGGCGGCCAGCGGTTCCATCAACCCCGGCGGGGCGTACCCGTCGATGTTCGAGCCGGTGCACGGCTCCGCGCCGGACATCGCCGGTCGCGGCATCGCCGATCCGGTCGCCGCGGTGCTCTCGGCGGCCCTGCTGCTCGATCAGCTCGGGCACGCCGACGCCGCCGCCCGGATCACCGCAGCGGTCAGCGCGGAGCTGGCCGCGCGGGGCCCCGAGGTAGCCGTACGAACCGCCGAGGTGGGTGACCGGATCGCGGCGCAGGCCGCCGGCTGAGCGTTCGCGTCCCACCGGCCGACGACCCTCCGACGGCTCGCCCGGCAGGGGTGGCGGCGGCCACTCACCGATGGTGTGCCACCCGTCCATCGGTGGACCTACCCGCTGAACGACCGTTCGGGGTAGGTTTCTGGCACAAACATGTTTCCGGCGTGCGGTCGGCGCATGCCGTCGTCCCCAGGGAGGTCAGCGCGATGAGCGGTGGTGACAAGATCGACTTCGAGATCCGTCCGAACCCCGCACCGGTATCCGCCACCGACCGGGCTGCGCTGCTGGTAAACCCCGGGTTCGGCCGGGTCTTCACCGACCACATGGTCACCATCCGGTACGCCGACGGCAAGGGCTGGTACGACGCCCGGGTCGAGGCGCGCGCGCCGATCCCGATGGATCCCGCGAGCGCGGTGCTGCACTACGCGCAGGAGATCTTCGAGGGCATGAAGGCGTACCGCGCGGCCGACGGTGGAGTGACGATGTTCCGCCCGTACGCCAACGCGGCCCGGTTCAACACCTCCGCCGCCCGGATGGCCATGCCGGCGCTGCCGGAACAGACCTTCGTGGACTCGCTGCACCGGCTGATCGAGATCGACCGGGAGTGGATTCCCGACGGCGACGACGGGGGCAGCCTCTACCTGCGGCCGTTCATGTTCGCCAGCGAGGTCTTCCTCGGCGTGCGTCCGGCCAACGAGTACCTCTACTCGGTGATCGCCTCGCCCGTCGGTGCCTACTTCTCCGGCGGGGTCAAGCCGGTGACGGTCTGGGTCTCACCCGACTACACCCGGGCGGCGCCCGGCGGCACCGGCGCGGCCAAGTGCGGCGGCAACTACGCAGCATCGCTGGCCGCCCAGGCCGAAGCTCTTGAGCACGGCTGCGACCAGGTGGTCTTCCTCGACGCCGTGGAACGCCGGTTCGTCGACGAGCTGGGCGGCATGAACGTCTTCTTCGTCTACGACGACGGGTCGATCGCCACTCCGCCGCTGACCGGCACGATCCTGCCGGGCATCACCCGCGAGTCGGTGCTCACCCTGGCTTCGGCGGCCGGGCACCGGGTCGAGGAGCGGCCGGTGACCTTCGACGACTGGCGGGCGGACGCCGCCAGTGGCCGACTGCGCGAGGTCTTCGCCTGTGGCACCGCCGCGGTGATCACGCCGATCGGGCAGGTGCGTTTCCCGGACGGAGAGTTCGCCGTGGCCGGCGGGGAGCCGGGCGCGGTCACCATGTCGCTGCGTCAGCAGCTCGTGGATCTCCAGCGGGGTAAGGCGGCGGACCCGCACAACTGGGTCCACCGCGTGTTCTGAGCTCGTGCCTCGGGGCCCCGTCGTCACGCCTGTCGTGACCCGGGGCCCCTTGCCCGGCCTACGCCAGCAGGTGGGTACGCAGGTTGGTGAGCTGGTCGTCGGTGACCCCGGCGTGCCGCAGGTAGTCGTCGACCGAGCCGTATCCCTCGCGGATCTCGGCCAGGAAGAGCAGCATCGTCTCGGCCGGTGAGGACAGGTACGGCATGGGCAGCTCGGGCACCTCGGGATGGGCGGTGGCCACCCAGGCGGCGAAACGCTGCGACGCCTCGGTGCTCAGCGCGTAGTCCGCCGCGATCTCGTCGTCCTCGACGCCGAGCACCGCGAGGGTCAGGCCGCAGACGATGCCGGTGCGGTCCTTGCCCGCGACGCAGTGCACCACCACAGGTGCGTTCGCGCTGTCGGCGATCAGGCCGATCGCCTCGGCGAGCCCGGCGGTGCCGGTGCGGGCCAGGTCTGCGTACCTGTCGGCGAGGTAGCGGGCCAGGTCGGTGTCGGGCTGGTACGGCTGCTCCTCCCAGCGCGCGTGCTCCGGGTGGATGTGCCGGTAGGCGAGGCCGTCGAAGTCGGGCACCCGGCCGTAACGATCGACCTCCTGTGGGCGGCGCAGGTCGATCACGGTGCGGACGCCGAGCGCGGCGAACGCCTCCTGGTCGGCGTCGTCCATGGCGTGCAGCGAGTCGGAGCGGTAGAGCCGCCGGGAGCGGACGGTACGCCCGTCCAGGCCGCGGTAGCCGCCCACGTCCCGGAAGTTGAAGATCGCGGTGAAGGGAATCCTGCGAGTCTGCTCAGTGGCGTCCATCCGGACACGGTAACGGCCGGTGGAAACGAGTCCCACCGGCCGTCACGGCTGTCAGATGCCTACCGCAGCCCGTTGCCGGGCGGCGTGGCCGTATACGTGTCGTTGTAGTAGCCGCCGAGCTTGTCCCGGTAGGCCGGGTCGGTGGCCGTCTCGTCGTACTCCGGGGCCGCCTTGATCTGGTCCTTGGTGCGGTCGACGAAGACCTTCTGCTCCTCGTGGTCGACGTGGTTCACCGTGCCGGCCGGGAGCATGACCTTCTTGCCGAAGATCCACGGCCCGGTGTCCACCACCAGGTAGCTGGCGTTGACCTCGGTGCTGTTACTGTCGATCTTGCCGATCGAGCCGTCGGTGGCCTCCACCTTGTAGCCGACCAGGTTGGCGCCGGCCACCCCGGCCTCGTCGCGGTAGCTCCACGGGTCGAAGGCACCGGCGGGGGTGCCACCGGCGACGACGCTCTGGTCGACGGCGCGCAGCTCCGGGTCCGGCGTGGCGCTCGTGGTGTTCGGGTCGAGCCTGTCCATGGGATGTCTCCTGCCCCGGCCGTGATCAGCCGTCTCGGAGGAACGTGTTTCGTTGTCCCGAAAACTCCTACCCCCTGCCGGACGCTCTACACCCGCCCCAGAAAAACCATCCGGCACCTGGGCCACGCGCTGTCCCGAGATGTGGGTTGTGCCTCCCAGAAACGATCCGGAGGTGGCAGAGTACCGATCGTGACCAGCACCGCCCGCATTATTGGCAACTAGCGCGCCGGCCTTCCCCTCGCCGAGCGCGCAGACCTCCCGCAGCCGCGGGGGGTCTTTTTGTTGCGCTGGCCGGTGCCTGACGAAGGGATCCCCATGACGTTCCAGGTCTACGACACCACGCTGCGCGATGGCGCCCAGCGGGAGGGGCTCAGCTACTCGGTGGTCGACAAACTCGCGGTGGCTCGGCTGCTCGACGAGTTCGGTGTCGGCTTCATCGAGGGAGGTTGGCCGGGCGCGGTGCCCAAGGACACCGAGTTCTTCCGCCGGGCGCGTACCGAACTCGACCTGAAGCATGCGGTGCTTGTCGCCTTCGGCGCCACCCGCCGGGCCGGCGCGGTGGCCGCCGACGACCCGCAGGTGCGGGGTCTGCTCGACGCCGAGACCCCGGCGGTGGCGCTGGTGGCCAAGGCCGACCTGCGGCACGTCGAGCGGGCGTTGCGCACCACCGCCAAGGAGAACCTGGCGATGATCCACGACACGGTGACCCACCTGGTCGCCGAGGGACGACGGGTCTTCGTCGACGGCGAGCACACCTTCGACGGCTACCGCCACGACGCGGCGTACACCGCCTCGGTGGTGGAGACCGCTCTCGCGGCCGGCGCCGAGCGGTTCGTGCTCTGCGACACCAACGGCGGAATGCTCCCCTCCCAGGTGACCGCGGCCATCGCCGACCTCACCGACCGGATCGGCGTCGCGCCGGAACTGCTCGGCATGCACGCCCAGAACGACACCGCCTGCGCGGTGGCCAACACCATCGCCGCCGTCGAGGCCGGCGTGCGTCACGTGCAGGGCACCGCCAACGGCTACGGCGAGCGCCCCGGCAACGCTGACATCTTCGCGGTCGTCGCGAACCTCCAACTCAAGCTCGGGCTGCCGGTCCTACCGGAGGGCTGCCTGGAGCAGATGGTGCGGGTCTCCCACGCCATCGCCGAGATCGCCAACATCGCCCCCGACACCCACCAGGCGTACGCCGGGGCGGCTGCCTTCGCTCACAAGGCGGGCATCCACGCGAGTGCGATCAAGGTGGATCCGCTGCTCTACAACCATGTGGAGCCTGAGGTGGTCGGCAACGACATGCGGATCCTGGTCACCGAGATGGCCGGCCGGGCCAGCATCGAGCTGAAGAGCCGCGAGCTGGGGCTGGATCTGGCCGGCCATCCGGAGACGCTGTCCCGGGTCACCAACCGGGTCAAGGAGTTGGAGGCCGGCGGCTGGTCGTTCGAGGCCGCCGACGCCTCGTTCGAACTGCTGGTCCGCTCCGAGCTGCCGGACGCCGCGCCGGTGCGGCCGTTCACCCTGGAGTCGTACCGGGTGCTCGTCGAGCACCGCGAGGACGGCGCGGTCGTCTCCGAGGCAACCGTCAAGATCCGCGTACGCGGGGAACGGGTGATCGCCACGGCCGAGGGCAACGGACCGGTGAACGCTCTCGACGAGGCTATGCGGGTCGGCCTGGGCCGGCACTACCCGGAACTGCGGGACTTCGAGTTGGCCGACTACAAGGTGCGGATCCTGGAGGGCAGCCACGGCACCGGCGCGGTGACCCGGGTGCTGGTCGAGACCGCCGACGGTCGGGGCGGTGGCTGGACCACCGTCGGCGTGCACCCCAATGTGGTCGAGGCGAGCTGGCACGCTCTGGTCGACGCGCTCACCTACGGCCTCGACCGGGCCCGGGTGTAGCCGGGCCGCTCACTTCTCGGCGGCGGGCAGCCGCAACTCGGCCAGGACCATGCGGTGGTCACTGCCGGGCAGCTGGTGGACCGTCACGTCGCGGACGGCGATGCGGCGGTCCACGAGCACGTGGTCGATCACCACGGGTGGGATGGGGTCGCCGTCGTACGGACCCCAGGTGCCGGTGAGCCCGGCACCGACCGAGGCGGCGGCGTCGACGTAGCCGGTGCCGAGCAGGGCGCGCAGCGGGCCGTGGTCGAGGGTGGCGTTGAAGTCCCCGGCGAGGATGCTCAGCGGTCCGTCCGGGGTGGCGGCCGGCTGGGCGGCCAGGTCGGCGCGCCAGGAACCCACCTGGTCGATCGCGTACGGGGCCGCCGGGTGCGCCGACTCGACGCGTACCGGGGGCGCGCCGGGCACCTCGACTGTCGCGTACGCCTGCGTGAAGCCCCAGCCGCCGCGTAGCTGGCGGATGCCGCCGTCGTCTATCGGGTGGCGGGCGTAGAGCCCGGAGCCGGGGGTGCCGACGACCGGGTTGAGCTGCCGGTACGCCAGCAGCTCGCCGAGGCCGAGCCGGTCCAGTTCGGCCTCGGCGGCCGGGGTGAACTCCTGCACGAGCAGCAGGTCGACCTGCCGGCTGCGGACCAGCTCGACCACCGTCCGCGGGTCGGCGGCACCCGCGAGCAGGTTGGCGGTGAGCACCCGCACCGTCGGCCCGGCAGCGCGTGGCTGCGGCGCGGGCAGTGCCCGGGGCACCACGAGCGCGAGCAGCGTCAGCGTGGTCAGCGCTGCGACCAGCGCCGGGCCCCGGCGCCGCAGGGCGAGCGCGAGCACCAGCGGGGCCAGGCTCCCGAGCGTCACGTACGGCGTGAAGGCCAACGCCTGCACCAGCGGCCCCCGGTCCAGGCCGACCGACCGCACCACCGCCCACCCGGCACCCGGCACGACGACCAGCCAGCAGAGCATGGTGACGCCCGATGGTCGCCACGTCCGCCGACCGATGGTGATCTTCACGCCTCGCAGGCTACTGAACCCGCGCTCGATGGTGCCGGGTGGCGTCGGGACGTCCTGCCGGGGCATGGGCCGGTTCGGTCGTCGTAAATTGCGGACACCGGCTTCTCGAATCAATTTCGCGAATTGTTCACGGCTTCACTTTCGCGGTTGCTGGCGTTGATCCGACAACTCGCCGACGACATTCGCACTATTGACCCCCGGCATTTTTCGGTGCTACGTTTCAGCTGCTCAGAAGGCTGTGTCCTAGTCGAAGGATCCGCAGCTCAGGGCACCTGACAGTCGGCGATCGGGATGCGTCTGCGGGGGTGCTCCCGGATGGGGCGTGCAGGCGATCAGCGCTCATTGCCGCCCGACTCGAAAAAGGCAAAAACCGCCCCGTGCGCCGCGGGTCGGCCGTATCTCGACGCCCGGACAAGGGAGACCCGTCATGACCAGATTATTCCGACGTAAGACGGCCGCGGTGGCAATCGCGGCACTGGCGCTGGCGCTGGCCGGCGGCGGCATCGCCGCGGCGAAGCCGACAGTCGAGTCCGCCCAGCCCGCTGCCCGCACCGCCCAGCAGCCGGCCGTCACCACGGCCTCGCTGAACAGCGCGAAGGCCGCCCTCGCCAAGGGCGACGGGGTGAGCACCCAGGCGGTCGCCGGCTTCTACGCCACGGCGGTCAACGCCAACGGCACAAAGGCCCGCGGCGCCGGCATCGTCATCAAGTACGGCGTCGGGGAGTACGAGGTGCAGTTCGGCACCAACGTCACGAGCGGCATCTACGTGGCGACGATCGGCCGGCCGGACTCGTGCTGCATCCCGCCGGCCGGCGAGATCTCGGTAGCGCGGCGACTGCTGACCCCGAACGCGGTCTTCGTCCAGACCCGCGACTCCGCAGGCGTCCCGGCCGACCTGCCGTTCTACCTGCTCGTGCACCGCTGATCCGTCCACTGTCACCGGCCTCCGTCAGCCGACGGAGGCCGGTGTCGTGTCCGCGCGGCGTCGGCACCAGGCCCTCTGTCGGACGGTCGGGAACGGTGTCCGGTAAGGATGCCGATCGCATGGTCTGGGCACCCTAGGGCCGCAAATTCCGACGTTTGTCTGCCGGCCTCCTCGGGAAGCAAGCACCGTGACGGACATCTCGGACACCATGGCCAGCCTGCCCCACCCGGCCGATCCGGACGCGACCGCGGCTGAGTTGGACCAGGCGCTCTTCGAGGTCAAACGCGTGATCGTCGGGCAGGATCGGCTCGTCGAACGCCTCCTGGTCGCACTGCTCGCCGACGGGCACTGCCTGCTGGAGGGCGTACCCGGGGTGGCCAAGACCCTCGCCGCGCAGACCCTCGCGACTGTGGTCGGTGGCAGCTTCTCCCGCATTCAGTTCACCCCTGACCTCGTGCCCTCCGACATCGTCGGAACCCGGATCTACCGCGCCTCGAAGGAGAGCTTCGACGTCGAGCTGGGCCCGGTGATGGCGAACCTGGTGCTGGCGGACGAGATCAACCGGGCACCGGCGAAGGTGCAGTCGGCGCTGCTGGAGGCGATGGCCGAGCGCCAGGTGTCGATCGGCGGGCGCAGCCACCCGGTGCCGGAGCCGTTCCTGGTGCTGGCCACCCAGAACCCCATCGAGTCGGAAGGGGTCTACCAACTGCCCGAGGCGCAGCGGGACCGCTTCCTGATGCGGATCGTGGTCGACTACCCGGACGGTGCCGACGAGTTGGCCATCCTCTACCGGATGAGCGCCGACCGCCCCCGGGCCCACCGGGTGCTCGACCCGGAGCGGCTGCGCGAGTTCCAACATCAGGCTCGGCAGGTCTTCGTCCACCACGCCATCGCCGAGTACGTGGTCCGGCTCATCCTGGCCACCCGTGATCCGGGCCGGTTCGGGCTGCCGGCGATGGCCGGGCTGCTCGCCTACGGTGCCAGTCCGCGCGCCACGCTCGGCCTGGTCTCGGCCGCCCGTGCCCAGGCCCTGCTCCGGGGACGGGGCTACGTGCTGCCCGACGACGTCCGGGAACTCGCCGTGGACGTGCTGGCCCACCGGCTGGTGCTCTCCTTCGACGCGGTCGCCGACGGGGTGAGCCCTGAGTGGGTCGTCCATCGGCTGATCGAGGCGGTCCCGCCGCCCCAGGTGGCCGCCGCCCGGCCGGAGTACGTGACCGACCTGGCAGTCGCCTGATGGGCCGCCGGAGCCCCACGCCGCCGGTGGCGGCGGACCCGGTGCTCGCCGATCTCACGCCCGACCAACGGCTGCGGCGGCTGGAACTCACGGTGACCCGCCGTCTCGACGGTCTGCTGCACGGTGAGCGGCACGGACTGCTGCCCGGTCCCGGCAGCGAACCGGCGGGCAGCCGCGAGTACCGGCCGGGTGAGGACGAGGTGCGCCGGATGGACTGGTCGGTGACGGCCCGCACCGCGGTGCCGCACGTGCGGGAGGTGGACGCCGACCGGGAACTGACCACCTGGATGCTCGTCGACGCCAGCCCCAGCATGGAGTACGGCACCGCGGAGCTGGACAAACGGGAACTGGCGGTGGCCGCGGTCGCCACCATCGGCTTCCTCACCGCCGGGCCGGGCAACCGGCTCGGCGCGCAGGTGCTCACGCCGTACGGGCTGCACCGGGTGCCCGCCCGGGGTGGGCGTACCCACCTGCTGGGGTTGCTCCGCGCGTTGCTGGCCGCGCCCCGGGGCGGCGGCGACCACCAGGACACCACGGCGCGGCCCGCGCCCGCCGCCGGGCTGGCCGACGCGCTGGCCGAGGTGCGCCGGGTGGCCCAGCGGCGTGGTCTGGTGGTGGTGGTCTCCGACTTCCTGGACGGCCTGCCCGACGAGGTACGGCTACCGGCCCGGTGGGAACGTCCCCTGCGCCAGCTCTCGGCACGCCACCAGGTGCTCGCGGTCGAGGTCACCGACCCCCGCGAGCTGGAGCTGCCGGACGTCGGCCTGATCACCCTGGTCGACCCGGAGACCGGCGAACACCGCGAGGTGTGGACCGGTGACCGCCACCTGCGCGAGCGCTACGCGGCGGCGGCCGCGGCCCAACGCGATCAGGTCCGGCAGGCCCTGCGCCGGTCCGGCGCGACCCATCTGGCGCTGCGTACCGACCGGGACTGGACAGTGGACATCGTGCGACACGTGCACGCCCAACGTCGGCTGGCCACCGCTGCCGCCGCGCCGCGTCGGGGCGGTGCGGCGTGATCTGGCAGTCTCCCGTCCGGCTCTGGCTCCTGCTCGGCGTGGTCGCCCTGGCCCTGGCCTATCTGGTGGCGCACCGGCGGCGCAGTCGGTACGCGGTGCGGTTCACCAATCTGCGGCTGCTCGACCGGGTGGCACCCCGTCGTCCGACCTGGCGCCGACACCTGCCGGCCGGCCTCTTCCTGGCGATGCTCGCCCTGCTCGTGGTCGGCTTCGCCCGTCCCACCGCCGAGGTCCGGGTACCCCGGGAACGCGCCACCGTGATGGTGGCGGTGGACGTCTCCACCTCGATGCTCGCCGGTGACGTCGAGCCGGACCGGCTCAGCGCGGCCAAGAGCGCCGCCCGGCGGTTCGCCGACGGGCTGCCCGACGAGTTCAACGTGGGACTCGTGGCGTTCGCCGGCAGCGCGGCGGTGCTGGTGCCACCGGGTACCGACCGGGAGGCGCTGCACGACGGGATCGAACGGCTGGCCGAGGGGGCGACGGGCGTGCAGGGCACCGCGATCGGTGAGGCGATCAGCACCTCGTTGGGCGCGGTGAAGGCGCTCGACGACCAGGCCGCGACCGAGCCACCGCCGGCCCGGATCATCCTGCTCTCCGACGGGGCGAACACCTCGGGCATGGATCCGATGGAGGCCGCCGCGGAGGCGGTGGCCTTCGACGTGCCGGTGCACAGCATCTCGTTCGGCACGCCGAGCGGCTTCGTCGACCGTGGCGGCCGGCCGATCCAGGTGCCGGTGGACGGGGAGACGCTGCGGGCCGTGGCCGAGGAGACGGGGGGTGGCTTCCACGAGGCCGCCACGAGTGCCGAACTGCGGGCCGTCTACGACGACATCGGCAGCTCGGTGGGGTGGCGCACGATGCGGCAGGACGTCTCGGCCCGGTTCATCGGACTCGGGTTGGTGCTCGCGATGGGCGCGGCGGTCGGCTCGATGCGCTGGTTCTCCCGCCTGCCCTGATTCCCGACGGGCCCGATCCGCGACAGCGGCCGTCGCCGGCCGCGCACGTGAGGAGCGTACGTATGGCAGTGCAGACCGGACTGGGCGAGCCGCGCGGACCCTGGTTCGTCTCGCCCGACCTCGACCCGGACGGGCGGGGCGGAACGGACGCGCCGGCACAGGAACGGGACCGGTTGCTGGGCGGCTGGCGTCGCCGGTTGTTGGCGGGGCTGGCGATGGTATCGATCTCCGCCGGCTCGGGAGCGGTGGCCGGCGGTTGGGTGGCCGGTCGGGACGGCGTGACGGGTCCGGCCGCCGCGTCCGCGGCCCCGGTGCCGGCGGAGTTGGTGACGGCCGCCGAGAAGACCGTGCCCGGCGTGGTGTCGGTGCTGGTGGGCGGTGGTGCTGGCGGCTCGGCGAGCGGTTCCGGCTTCGCTGTCGACTCGGAGCAGCACATCATCACGAACGACCACATCATCGCCAAGGGCCGTGGTGGACCGGTGACCGTGGAACTGCCGGACGGCCGGCGGTTCGCGGCGGAGGTGGTGGGCCGGGAGCCGGACAGTGACCTGGCGGTGCTCAAGGTGCCGTCGTCGGCCGGCCTGACGTCGCTGCCGCTGGCCAAGCCGGGTGCGACCCGGGTGGGCGAGCCGGTACTGGCCGTCGGATCGCCACTGGGGCTGCCCGGCACGGTGACCGCGGGCATCGTCAGCGCGCTGGACCGTCAGGTGCGCCTCGGCGACAACCGGCACCGGGCGGTGCAGACCGATGCCTCGATCAACCCCGGCAACTCGGGTGGACCACTTGTCAACGCGCGTGGCGAGGTGGTCGGAGTGAACACCGCGATCGCGACGATCGACGGCAACGGCTCGATCGGCATCGGGTTCGCCATCCCGATCGAGCAGGTGCAACAGACCGCCGACACGATCATCGGCAAGGGCGGCTGATTACCCAGAGCTACTGTCCGATTACGTGGAGAACGGGGCAACTGTCGGATTCCCGCGCTCGATGATCGGAGAATGGAAATATTACGCTCGGTATGGATACTGGCGTGGGTGGAGCGTCCTCTCATCGCGGTCCTCCTGCTGGTGGGCCTCATCATCGGAAGTGGCGTCGGGTCGTCGTACGCGCGCGCCCGGCGGGGCTGGAACGACTACCAGGCGGCCAAGAAGACGGTTCCCGGCGCGCGTCGTGCCGCCTGGATGCTGATCAAGGTGGTCACCACGAAGGTCGGTGTCATCGCCCTGCTCCTGATCGGCGCGGTCGCCTACGCCGCCGCCGGTGGCGGTGACGAGCCGGCTCCGGCCGCGCCGACGCCGAGCAGCAGCGCGGACGAGCGCCCCACCCGCTGAACCCGGATCGCCGGGTTGACCGGGCGGTCGCGGCGTTGGCGCGAGCGGCTCCGGAGCCCCACGCTAGCCTCAGGGCGTGGACGACGGACTGCGGGTGACCGACAGGTGGACGGTTCCCGCCGCTGAGCTGCGGGAGCGTTTCTCCCGGTCGTCCGGACCGGGCGGGCAGGGAGTCAACACCGCCGACTCGCGGGTCGAGCTGAGCTTCGACCTGGCCGGCTCACCGAGCATCCCCGAGTCGCTACGCACCCGGGCGCTGGACCGGCTCGCCGGACGGCTGGTCGACGGCGTACTGACGATCGCGGCCAGCGAACACCGGGCACAGTTGGCCAACCGTGAAGCCGCCCGGGAACGCCTGGTGTCGCTGCTCCGCGAAGCGGTCGCCCCGCCGCCGCCACCCCGCCGGCCGACCCGCCCGTCCCGGGCGGCCAAGGAGCGGCGGCTGACCGAGAAGAAGCGTCGCGGGCAGCGCAAGCGCGACCGCCGGGTGGACGGCGAGTAGTCGGCCGTACCTGGCGTCGCCCAGGTCACGCCTCGGCTCGGGCCGCCGGCCCGGCCCGGTCCGGAGCCGCTGCTGCTGCTGCCTGCTCCGCCGTTGCTGCCTGCTCCGCCGCTTCGGCCCGGTCCGTCGCTTCGGCGCGCTCCGGAGTCGCCGCTTCAGTCCGGTCCAGCAGGGCCGAGCAGACCTCGATCAGCCGGGCCCGCAACCGGTTGGCCCGCAGGGCGAACCCGCGTTGCCGGGCCACGTACTCGGCCTTGCCTTCCGGGGTCTCGATCGCCACCGCCGGCTCGCCGTACGACGAGAAGTCGTACGGCGACGCGCGCATGTCGAGCAGCCGGATGTCCCCGGCCAGCTCGAAGCAGTCCAGCGCCAGGTCGCCGGGGACGGCGGGGCCGAGCTTGGTGGCCCACTTGTGGCAGTCCATCGAGGCGTGCAGGCAGCCCGGCTGGTCGAGATCCACCTGACTGGCCCGCGTCGGTCGGAGGTGGTTGCGGCCGACCGCCTCCGGAGTGAAGAACCGGTACGCGTCAAAGTGCGAGCACCGGATCTGGTGCGACTCGACCACCGCGTCGGTGCCCCGCTGGCCGAGTCGAAGGGGCAGCGGATGACGGTGCTCACGCTGGCGGTACACCATCGCCCACTCGTGCAGGCCGAAGCAGCCGGTGAAGGCTGGTCGGGAGGCGATCGCGGTCAGCAGCCGGTGGATGAAGCGCACGGAGTCCCCCCGGTCGGCGCGGAACGCGTCGACGTCGAGGCGTACCGCCCCGTCCGGGTCGGTCGCGTACCAGCGCCACGAGTGGTGCGGTGCCGGACCGTCCGGGCCGGCCTCCAGGCGGACACCGACACCGGGATGCCACCGCCGCAGCACCGACGGTCGGGTGCCGTAGTAGTCGTACAGAAAATCGTCGATGGCGTGGCGTTCCCCGGTGGCCCGGCGGGCCCGGTGACCCTCGGTCAGCGAGTCGGCACGCTGTTCGTGACCGGCCAGCAGGGGCCGCCAGGTGGCCGCCGGAAGGCTGGTCACCACCGCCCGCCCGGCGCGCGAGGCGCACCCGCTCCCACCGCCGACGGCGGAGGTGGCGGACATGGGGACGGCGGTCACGGCCCCAAGGGTACGACCGCCGTCCCGCCGCACTGTCAGGGCACGTCGACCCGTACGCCGGCGGAGAAGACGCCGCTGCGCAGCTCCAGCCGCTGCGGCGCTTCCCGTCCGTTGATCGTGAAGACCAGCGGCAGCACCACGCGGCTGCCGGCGGCAAGCGGGTCGGCGAACACGTCCCGTCCCTGGTTCACCCGTCGGGTGGCCGGCTCGTCGGTGGTGACCCAGTTGCCGTTGGCCAGGTACGCCCGTTGCAGCTTGCCGTGCCAGCTCTGGTGCTCCCGGGTGAGGTTGCGTACCCCGACGGTCGCCTGGCACTGCCGCGCGCCCCGACCCGGTTCGCAGGTCATCCGGTAGACGGTGAATTCGAACGCGTCCTCGCGCAGCGGCATCCCCAGCACCCCGCTGACCCCGGTGCCCTTCCAGGCGCCACTTGTCGGTTGGCTGTCCGCGTCGATGGCGACGACCCGGCGGGTGGCCGACCACGCGGCGGCGCCCACCGTGCCGGCCAGCACGATCGCGGCCACCGGCACCACGACCCAGACCGGCGGCTTGCGGCGTCGGACCGGCGGCCGGGGAGTGGCCGGGCGTGGATAGATCGTGCCCGGCCCGTCCGAGGCCAGCGCCGCGGCCACCGGCCGGCGGCGGTGTCGCCAGGTGAGCAGTCCCACCAGACCCAGCACCACCAGCGCGACTCCGGCGGCCAGGAGCGCCGGAGCCTGGCGACGCCACCCGGTGGGCTCCTGCGACTGGGTCGCCATCCCGGGCGCCGTCCAGGTGGCGCTCGCACAGTCGTACGGCTGCCGACCGTCGCTGGCGAAGGCGCACGTCGGTGCGGTGAGTGGCTGTCGGGAGGTAGCTGTGGTGAGCGTGGTGCCCAGGGTGGTGGTGCTGTCCGGCGGCAGCTTCAGCCGCCAGGTCACCTCGGTCCCCGTCGACCCGCCGGGGCTTACCACCCGGCCGCCGTCGCTGACAGTGGTCGCCGAGACGCCCTGGGGCAGTTCCTGGCGGACCGTGGTGTCCACCGGGGTTCCGCTGGCGTTGCGGACCTCGATCCGGTACCCGGGCGCGGCGCTCTGCTCCGGCGCGACCCGCACGCTCACCTTCGGTCTGGCGGCCGGCGAGGCCACCCGGGTCGGTGTCGGCACCGCCGGCGGTGCCGCCGGCATGCTGGGATCGGGTGTGGCCGCCGCCGGCTGGAGCCGCCCGGCCGTCGGAGCGGCCGGGACGGTGGCCGTCGGAGCGGCGGGGACGGTGGCCGTCGGCAGCACCGGCAGGGCGGTCAGCAGACCGATGCAGTGCACGATCGCCGCTAGGGCCTTGTGGTGTCGTGTCGATGCAGGCATGCGAACGAACCTCCGCAGCCGACGCTAGGGGCGGGGGCGCGTCGGGCGGGTACGAAGCGGCGAATCCGGCCCCGGCGGTGGCCAACGCGGGTAAGCTGCGGCGATCGCCCGCTGGCCGCACTACATTGGCCCTGTGCGTATCGCTCGTTTCGCTCATGCCAAGGGAATGTCGTTCGGGGTCGTCGAGGGGGAGCCGGAGGCGGGCCCGCAGGGGCTCACCATCGCCGAGATCTCCGGCCACCCGTTCGGCCAGATCACGTTCAGTGGAGTCCGCTGGGCCCTGTCCGATGTGCGGCTGCTCTCACCGATCCTGCCCAGCAAGGTGGTCTGCGTCGGCCGCAACTATGCCGAGCACGCCGCCGAACACGGTGCGGAGGTGCCGAAGGAGCCGCTGTTGTTCCTGAAGCCCTCGACCTCGGTCATCGGCCCCCGGGACGCGATCCGGCTACCGGAGTTCAGCAAGCAGGTCGAGCACGAGGCCGAGCTGGCGGTGGTGATCGGCGCGCCCGGCGCCCGTCGGGCGGACCGGGCCGCCGCGGAGCGGGCCATCTTCGGTTACACCTGTGCCAACGACGTCACCGCCCGGGACCTGCAACGTTCCGACAGCCAGTGGACCCGGGCCAAGGGGTTCGACTCGTTCTGCCCGATCGGGCCGTGGATCACCACCGGGCTGGACGTCACCGACCTGGAGATCCGCTGCGAGGTCGGGCGCGACCCGGAGGAGATGGAGGTACGGCAACTGGGGCGTACCGGGGACATGGTCTTCGACGCGCCGGCACTTGTCTCGTACGTCTCACACGTGATGACGCTGCTGCCCGGTGACGTCGTGTTGACCGGCACCCCGGCGGGGGTTAGCCCGCTCACGGACGGGGATACGGTGAGCGTCCGGATCGAGGGGATCGGTGAGCTGACCAACCCGGTCGTGTCGGCGGCCTGATCGCCGGCCTGATCGTCGTTTTGGCAGCTCAGGTGCCGTTTGGGGAAGTCGATTTGGCCTGTCGGTGCCGGGAGGGTAGAGTTTGTTCCCGGCGCCGCAAGGGGCCAATGGGGTATGGGGTAATTGGCAGCCCGACTGATTCTGGTTCAGTTAGTCTAGGTTCGAGTCCTGGTACCCCAGCGCAGCCGAGATTCGTCACGAATCGAGGCCGCTGGATTCTGGTGGAGTTCGGCACCGATGCACCGTGAGGGGCTCGGTCGCGAGGTCTGGTAGAGTTCGGCGGCACCACCGTGAAGGTGGTGCCGCGATGTGTTCTGGCCCCGTCGTCTAGCGGCCCAGGACGCCGCCCTCTCAAGGCGGTAGCGCCGGTTCGAATCCGGTCGGGGCTACAGGTGTTCACGGCTCGTTCCGCTGCTGCGGAGCGGGCCGTTTCGCTTTCCCGGCCAACTGCCCGCGCCTACGACCGCTGATGCCCGTCGTGGAGATCAGCCCGGACCCCTGTGCGGCACGCGGCGACGGCGCCGCTAGACTACTGCCGCACCGCCCGCAAGGGCTGGTGAACCTGGAAAGTGCCTGGCCCCGTCGTCTAGCGGCCCAGGACGCCGCCCTCTCAAGGCGGTAGCGCCGGTTCGAATCCGGTCGGGGCTACCACCCACCGAAGCCCGTCTCGCCCGCCGAGACGGGCTTCTCCCATCTCCCCTCCGCCCACCCACCCCACCAGCTCCGTTGATCATGAAGTTGTTGTCCGGCCGACCGGCGGGTCGTGACAACAACTTCATGATCAACGGGGTGGAGCGGGGGTGTAGCGGGAGCGGGGTGGGGGTTGGTGGGTTAGAGGCCGGAGAGGCGTTGGCCGGCTCGGACGACGGCCATGGCGTGGCGTTCGCCGGGGCGGCGGCCCAGGCGTTCGATGGGGCCGGAGATGGAAATGGCGGCGATCACGCGGCCGGTGCGGTCGCGGATGGGCGCGGAGACGCTGGCCACACCAGCCTCGCGTTCGGCGACGCTCTGCGCCCAGCCCCGGCGGCGTACCTCGGCGAGGGTGCGGCCGGTGAACTTGGATCGGGGCAGCAGCGGCATCACCGCCTCGGGCGGCTCCCAGGCGAGCAGGATCTGCGCCGCCGATCCGGCCACCATCGGCAGCACCGACCCCACCGGGACGGTGTCCCGCAGGCCGCTGGCGCGTTCCGCGGCGGCCACGCAGATCCGTTCGTCCGCCCGGCGCAGGTAGAGCTGGGCGCTCTCGCCGGTGGCGTCCCGCAGGGCGGCCAGCAGTGGCTCGGCCGCGGTCAGCAGCACATCCGGCGCCGCGTTCGCCAGCTCACCCAGGCGCGGGCCGGG
Organism: Verrucosispora sp. CNZ293; assembly: GCF_002754655.1. Lineage (NCBI taxonomy): Bacteria > Bacillati > Actinomycetota > Actinomycetes > Micromonosporales > Micromonosporaceae > Micromonospora > Verrucosispora sp. CNZ293. The sequence goes on along the minus strand of NZ_PEFR01000001.1, from coordinate 3,460,514 downwards.
GCGCCAGCGGCCCTGGGTGTCCCGGACCAGCATCCGGTGGATCTCCAGCGCCTGTGCCAGCCGGTGCGCGGTGGCCCGGGGCAGCTTGGTGCGTTCAACGAGTTCGGCCAGGCTGGCGCCGTCGACACAGGCGGCCAGGATGACCACCGCCTTGTCGAGAACGCCGACACCGCTCATACTGTGTCCCACAAGCCGAAATTTACCTCCCAGAATTTAGGATGTCCAGATGGTGGGAGTCACTCCTGAGCCGAGGACCCTGGCCGAGAAGGTCTGGGACGCACACGTCGTCCGGTCCGCCGATGGTGAGCCCGATCTGCTCTTCATCGACCTGCACCTGCTGCACGAGGTGACCAGCCCGCAGGCGTTCGACGGTCTGCGCATGGCCGGCCGCCGGGTGCGGCGTACCGACCTCACGCTGGCGACCGAGGATCACAACACCCCGACCGGGTACGCCGATCCCTCGTTCCAGCAGCGCCGTGGCGACCTGCTCACCATCGCCGACCCCACCTCCCGCACCCAGATCGAGACGCTGCGCCGCAACTGCGCCGAGTTCGGTGTGAAGCTGCACCCGTTGGGTGACGAGAACCAGGGCATCGTGCACGTCATCGGCCCGCAGCTCGGCCTCACCCAGCCCGGCATGACGATCGTCTGTGGCGACTCGCACACGGCCACGCACGGCGCGTTCGGCGCGCTGGCGTTCGGCATCGGCACCAGCGAGGTCGAGCACGTGCTGGCCACCCAGACGCTGCCGCAGGCCCGGCCGAAGACGATGGCGGTCACCGTCAACGGCCGACTCGGCCCCGGCGTCACCGCGAAGGACCTGGTGCTCGCCCTGATCGCCAAGGTCGGCACCGGCGGTGGGCGCGGGCACATCGTCGAGTACCGGGGTGAGGCGATCCGGGCGCTGTCCATGGAAGGACGGATGACGATCGCCAACATGTCCATCGAGTGGGGGGCCAAGGCCGGCATGATCGCGCCGGACGAGACCACCTTCGCGTACCTGAAGGGGCGTCCCAACGCCCCCAGCGGCGCCGACTGGGACGCGGCGCTGGAGTACTGGCGGACGCTGCCCACCGACGAGGGCGCGAGCTTCGACTCCGAGGTGACGCTGGACGCCGCCGAGATCACTCCGTTCGTCACCTGGGGCACCAACCCCGGGCAGGGCGCCCCGCTGGCCTCGACCGTGCCGGACCCGGAGGAGTTCGTCACCGAGCCGGAGCGGGCCGCCGCCCGCCGGGCCCTGGCCTACATGGATCTCAGCCCCGGCACCGCGCTGCGTGACCTCGCCGTGGACGTGGTCTTCGTCGGCTCGTGCACCAACGGCCGCCTGGAGGACCTCCGCGCCGCCGCTGACGTGCTGCGCGGCCACCAGGTGGCCGAAGGGGTACGAATGCTCGTGGTGCCCGGATCGGCCGCGGTACGCGAGGCCGCCGAGGCGGAGGGCCTGGACAAGGTCTTCACCGACGCCGGAGCCGAGTGGCGCTTCGCCGGCTGCTCCATGTGCCTGGGCATGAACCCGGACACGCTCTCCCCGGGGCAGCGCGCCGCCTCGACCTCCAACCGGAACTTCGAGGGCCGCCAGGGCCGGGGTGGGCGTACCCACCTGGTCAGCCCGCCGGTGGCCGCCGCCACCGCCGTCGTCGGCCGGCTGGCCGCCCCCGCCGACCTGTAGAAGGGCTGCGACAGATGGACAAGTTCACCGTGCACACCGGCACCGCGCTGCCGCTGCGTCGGTCCGACGTGGACACCGACCAGATCATCCCCGCCGTGTACCTCAAGCGGGTGACCCGTACCGGATTCGCCGACGGGCTGTTCAGCGCGTGGCGCGAGGATCCGGGATTCGTGCTCAACGATCAAGCTTATTCGGGAGCGTCGATTCTGGTGGCCGGTCCCGAGTTCGGCACCGGGTCATCACGGGAGCACGCCGTGTGGGCGTTGCGCGACTACGGCTTCCGAGTGGTGATCTCGCCGCGCTTCGGGGACATCTTCCGCGGGAACGCACTCAAGGAAGGGCTGCTTCCGGTAGAGCTGGAATTGAAAGCTGTCGAAGAAATCTGGAGCATGGTCGAGGAGGATCCGACCACTCCGATCGTCGTCGACCTGACCGCACGCGAGGTGCGGGCCGGCACCGCCAGCTGGTCGTTCCCGCTCGATGATTTCAGCCGCTGGCGGCTGATGGAGGGCTTGGACGACATTGGACTCACCCTCCGACACGAGGACCGGATCAGCGCCTTCGAGGCGGGCCGACCGGCCTTCCTGCCCCGGGTCGCGTAGCCCGATCGCCCCGATCTCCAGCCGATTTCGCCCCCACCGGTGCCACCGGTGGGGGCGAATCCGTTACGACACAAGGGCTTTTTTCCGCCGAATGTTTGTGTCCCGCCAGCACAGGGCATACCGTGCGCGCAGAATGGCTCGCGTCGAGTCAGTTGCACAATCAGGAGGAAGTCGTGAACAAGGCCGAGCTCATCGAGGCGCTCGCCGTTCGCCTGGGGGACCGGAAAACGGCGACGGCCGCGCTCGACGCGGTCCTCGCTGAGGTCCAGGCGGCGGTCACCAAGGGCGAGAAGGTGGCGATCACCGGTTTCGGAGCGTTCGAGAAGCGTGTACGGGGCGCGCGAACAGCCCGCAACCCGCGTACGGGGGAGGCGGTGAAGGTCAAGAAGACCTCGGTGCCGACGTTCCGCCCCGGCGCCGGGTTCAAGGAGATGGTGGCCAGCGGCAAGGTGCCGAAGGCCACGGCTGCGGCGAAGAAGACCGCCGGGGCCACCGCCAAGACCACAGGTGCCAAGGCGACCGCGGCGAAGAAGACGACCGCGGCGAAGAGCACCGCAGCCAAGAAGACCACGGCGAGCAAGACCGCGGCGGCCAAGAAGACCACCGCGACCAAGACGACAGCCAAGGCCGCTCCGGCGAAGAAGACCGCCACGAAGAAGGCCGCCCCGGCGAAGAAGACCGCCGCGGCGACCAAGGCGACGGCGGCCCGGAAGACCGCGACGGCCAAGAAGGCTCCGGCGAAGAAGGCGCCGGCCAGGAAGGCTGCGGCCCGGCGCTGAGCCGGTCGTACGACGAGGGCGCCCGCCGACCGGCGGGCGCCCTCGCCATGTCCACCCGACAGTCCACCGCCTGGCGGACAGCCGTTGACCGGCACGGGACCCGGCCAGCAGAATCGCCGCACCACCCCTCGCCGGAAAGAGAACCGGGTTGAGTCAGCGTCGTCTCGGCACCGCCACCCTGGCCCTGGGGCTCGTCGTCCTGATCGACGTGCTGCGGGTCTTCCTACCGTCGGTCATCACCATCTTCGGGCAGGCCGCGTCGACCCCGGCCGAGCTGCTCGGCGCGTACGCGCTCGGTTGGTTCGTGCTGGCGCTCGCCGCGCCGCTCCTCGTCGCGCGGGTCGGTGCCGACCTCGTCGGTGTGGTCGCGGTGCTGCTGCTCGGCGCCGCCCGGCTCGCCCTCACCGCCGCGCCCGGTGGCCGGGCCCAACTGTGGCTGGCCAGCGCTGGTCTGCTCGCCGGTCTGGTCTGGCTGGCCGCCACCGCCGCCCGGGTCGCGCACCCGGTGCCCGGGCTGGTGCTGGGGCTGACCGCCAACGCGCTGGGACACGCCCTGCTCGGCACGTACGACCTGGTGTGGTGGGGGCGGTGGCCGGCGTGGGTGGCCAGCGTGGCGGTGGTGGCGGCACTACTGGCTGCCGAGACGGCGTTCGGTCGCCGCCGCGACACCACGCAGCGGGTCGACGGCGCCGCGCCGCCGGCCCGCCTCGGCTGGCTGCTCGTCGGGCCGGCGCTGCTGCTCGGCGGCATGGTGGCGCTGTCACCGGCGGTCGCGAGTGCCGCGATGTCCTACTGGTACGGCGAGGCGGGCACCGGCACGTCGCCGCCGTTCGCGTTGGCCCCACTGGGTGTCGCGGCGCCCCTGTTCCTGCTCGGCGCGCTGATCCCGCTCCGCCCGCGCTGGCGGGTGCTGCCGCCGGTGCTGCTGCTGGCCGGAGCCCTGCTGTTCGGGTACGGCCCGCCGCCACTGCTGAGCTTCGCCATGCTGCTCAGCGCGGCGGGGCTGGGCGGCTGCCTCGGTCTGGCCGCTGCTGCCCCGGCGCGGCAGGCCGTCCGCACCGGCCCGGCGTTCGCGGCGGTGGGCGGGATGCTCGGCTTCGCCGTCGCGGCGATGGTCTACTACGCCGCCTACGATCTGGGCTACCCCAACCAGTGGGTACCGGCCGTGGTGGCGGCGCTGACCGGGCTCGTCGCGATGCGTGGCGCGGCGGTCTCCGGTGGGCTCCGACCATCGGCGCCGGAATCCGCACCGGACCTGCCCCGGTGGCGGCTGGCGGCGCTGGCCGCGATCGTCGCCCTGGCCGCCGCCTGGCTGCACGGGCCGTGGCTGGTGTCGAGCAACCGGACCGGGCCGCCGGAGCGGGTGCGGCTGGTGGCGTACAACATCCGGATGGGATTCGGCCTCGACGGCCGCTTCGACCTCACCGCCCTGGAACGGGCGGTGGGCCGGGCCGACGTGGTGGTGCTCAGCGAGGTGGACCGGGGCTGGCTGCTCAACGGCGGCCACGACACACTGGGCCTGCTCGCCACGCGGCTGGGGATGCCCTACGTCTTCGCGCCGGCGGCCGACCCGCTGTGGGGGGACGCGGTGCTCAGCCGTTGGCCGGTGCAGCGGGCCCGGACCCGTCCGCTGCCCGCGGTGGGCGCGCCCACCGGGGCACAGGCGCTCGGCGTCACCGTCGACTTCGGTGCCGGCGTACGCCTGGCCGTGGTGAGTACCCACCTGCAACCGCCGCCGGGTGCGGACCCGGTGGTCCAGGCCCGCGCGGTCGCGGACTTCGCCACCGGGTACGCCGACGGCGCGCCGCTCGTGGTGGCCGGTGACTTCAACACCGAGCCCGGCGATCCGGCCTTCACGACCTTCACCAGCGCCGGTCTTGTCGACGCGCTCGCCCCCGCCCGTCCGCTGCCGACCAGCCCGGCGGACGATCCGCGCGAGCAGATCGACCACGTCTTCGTCTCACCCGACCTGGTCGCCACCGATCCGGTCGCGGTGCCGGGCATCGCCAGCGACCACCTGCCGGTCGCCGTCACCCTCACCCTGTCGGGTCTCTGAGGCGCTTGCCGGCCTGATCCGGTGAGCGGCCGGGTTCGGTGGCGACAAGCAGTGTTCGAGGGGTGCTCCTGCGCGTCCTGTCGAGCTGAACCGGCTGTGCTGTCGCCGCTGCGAGAGCTGGCCGGCAGCCGGTCAGAGACGGTCGGCGGCGACGAGACGGTCACCGGCGAAGGCGAGCAGCCAGCCAGCGCCCTTGTCGGTGGTGTAGTCACCGCACCGTCCGGCCAACCGCTCCAGCGCGCCCGGAATCACCTTGCCCTGGCTGCACACCGCCGCCGGTTCCCCGGCGGCGGCCAACGCGGCCAGGCGGGCGGCGGCGGCCAGCACACACTCGTCGGGCTGCTGACCGGCGCTCGGCTCGTCCAGGTCGCCGCAGACCTCGATCGGCAGGTCCAGCAACGCGGCGGCCGGATCGAGGGTCTGCACGCACCGACGCGCCGACGCGGAGAGCAGCCGCGTCGGGCGGATCAGCCCGATCAGCGGTGCCAATGCCGCTGCCTCGGACCAGCCCCGGGCGTCAAGCGGTCGCCCGGTGTCCGGGCCGGGCCAGGCCAGCCGTTTACCGGCGTGACCGTGCCGCACCAGCATCAGCGCCGCGGTGACCGGCGGCAGCGCCGCGAACGCGGCGAGCACCTCCACGTCGTGCGGATAGCTGACAAGCGTCATCGCCTCGTCGACGGCCAGCCAACGGATCGCGTCGACCTCGGTGTCCGGCTGGAACCCGCCGGTGCCCACCGCCCGCATCGACCAGTAGTCGACCACCTTGGGTCGACCTTCGCTGCGGTACCGCACCGACGGCAGCCGCAGCTGCGGTGCGGCCTGCGCGTCGGCCTCCTCGGCGACCTCCCGGGCGGCGGCGAGCAGCGGATGCTCGCCCGGCTCCAGCTTGCCCTTCGGCAGCGTCCAGTCCCCGTACCGGGGCCGGTGCACCAGGCACACCTCGACGTCGTCGACACCAGCCGGCCGCCACACCACGCCGCCGGCCGCCCGGATCTCGGTCACGGCAGCCACCGGGTCCGGCGTCGTCGACTGGCTCGCCGCCAGGCGTAGGGAAAGTCCGCCCGGGCCCGACGCACAGCCGCCCGCTCACGTTCCAGCAGCCGGCCGGCGGCCACCGCCAGGTGGTGGTCGTCGGGTCGGGCCTCGGCCACCGTCCGCCAGGTCTCGGCGGCCACCGCCGCGTCCTGGTGCTCGCCGAGCAGGTTCTGCACCTTCGCCAACGCCCGGGCCAGCTTCGCCGCGTCCCCACCGAGCACCGGGGCGACCGCGGTCACCGCCGATCGGGCCTGCTTGCCCTGCTTGCGTACGGTGTGCCACTGCTCGTCGGGACCGGCCGGGTGCAGCGTCGCGACGCCGCCCGGCTTCTTCGCCGTGCCGGCCAGCCGTCGCCACGGGCGGGCCACGAGACGCGGCAGCACCCGCCGGGCCGGTGCGTCCGCGCGGGGCGTGAGTCGCGGTGCGCGGGCCGCCAGTACCAGCGCGTCGACCAGGGCGAGATACCGAGGGGAGCGCAGTGCCTCGTCGACCCCGGACAGCGCCTCCTCCTGCCAACCGGCGAGGACGGCGTCCAGCCGGTCGACGGCCGCCGGATCCACCGGGCTGACCGGATCGGTGGCGGCAGTGCGCCGTAGGCGTTCCCGCAGCACCTCGGCGTCCCGGGCCGCCCCCAGGGCGTCCGCAAGCCACTTCAGCTCGGTCCGCAGCGGCCGGGACCACGCGGGGCGGACAAGTGGGCCGAAGGTCTTCAGATCGCTGCGCAACCGCCGGCAGGCCACCCGCATCTGGTGCACGGCGGTGTCGTCGTCGCCCACCGGTGCGCGCAGCCGGACCAGCGGATCGTGCGCCAACAGCCGACCCACCTCGCGGCGTACCGCCTCGGTGACCACCGCCGCGGCACTCGGGTCGGCCGGCAGGTCGTCCGGCGCGACCAGGTCCGGTTCGCCGGTGGCAGCCCGGCCGAGCGCGCGTACGTGCTTCGGGGTGAAGTCGCCACCCTGGGCGCCGGCGTCGCGCAGCAGCTCGGTGAGCCGGTCGAGCAGTGCGCCGTCACCGGCCTTGCGTTCCACCTCCACCTCGCGGAAGGCACTGGTGGCGGCGCCCTCCGCGTCGAGCACGGTGACCTGGTCGTCGACCACCTCGGCCAGCACCCGGCCGGCGGTGTCGACGATCTCCTGGGCGTGCCGGACGGTACGCACGACCGCCGCCGGAGCCAGCGCGGCACCACGGTGGAAGACGGTGACCAGCTCGACAAGCTCAGCAGGCATCGCGTCGGCGGTGCCGGCGCGGGAGATCTCGTTGCGGACGCCGGGGCTGCCGGTCGGCAACTTCACCGTCCACGGCACCTCGTCACCCTCGCGGTACCGCAGCGAGACCCCCGCCCGGGCCAGCCGCAGGTCCACCGTGTCGTGGTAGGTGGCGACCAGGGTCACCGGCGGCAGCGCCCGGACGCTCCCCGAGGCCGGCACGGCGGGGGAGAGGTCGGGCAGCAGCCACCCGGCCGGCACCGTGAACTTCCGTTCCTCCTCGACCATCTGCTCAGCCTATGCCCGTCCGCTCAACCGGCCGTGCTGCCGACGCGTCGCAGCAGCAGGTGCTGGAGATGGGTCAGCGGTGCCTCCGGCCGGCCGGTACGGCGGGTCCAGGTGCCGTCGCCGGCCAGCTCGAACGCGTCCACGTCCGGGCTCATCGCGGCACCGAGCACATGGTCCAGCTCGGCGCGGGCCACCGGGTCGGTCACCTGGACCAGTGCCTCCACCCGCCGGTCCAGGTTGCGGTGCATCAGGTCGGCGGAGCCGATCCAGAACTCCGCGTCGCCGTTGTTGCCGAAGCGGAAGACCCGGGAGTGTTCCAGGAACCGGCCGAGGATCGAGTGCACCCGGATGTTCTCCGACAGCCCGGGCACCCCTGGCCGGAGCGTGCACATCCCCCGGATGATCAGATCGACGTGTACGCCGGCCTGGGAGGCCCGGTACAGCGCGTCGGTGATCTCCTCGTCGACAAGCGAGTTCACCTTGAACTGGACGAGCCCCGGCATGCCCAGCCGGACGTGGTTGATCTCCCGTTCGACCCGTTCGATCAGACCGCTGCGGATGCCCTGCGGTGCCACCAGCAGCCGCCGGTACGCGGTCTGCCGGCTGTACCCGGTCAGCACGTTGAACAGGTCGGTCAGGTCGGCGCCGATCTCGGGGTCGGCGGTGAGCATGCCGAAGTCCTCGTAGAGCCGGGCGGTCTTCGGGTGGTAGTTGCCGGTGCCGATGTGGCAGTAGCGGCGGATCTGGTTGCCCTCCTGGCGTACCACCAGGGCGGTCTTGCAGTGGGTCTTGAGGCCGACCAGGCCGTAGACCACGTGGCAGCCGGCCCGTTCCAGGGTGCGGGCCCAGCCGATGTTCGCCACCTCGTCGAAGCGGGCCTTCAACTCGACGAGCACCACCACCTGCTTGCCGGCGGCGGCGGCGTCGACGAGCGCGTCCACGATCGGCGAGTCACCGCTGGTGCGGTAGAGCGTCTGCTTGATCGCCAGCACGTTCGGGTCGGCGGCGGCCTGCTCGATGAACCGCTGCACGCTTGTCGCGAAGGAGTGGTACGGGTGGTGCACCAGCACGTCGCCGTCGCGCAGGGTGGCGAAGACGCTGCGCGGCACCTCGCCCTCGGCGAGCCGGGGGTGGGTGGCCGGAACGAACGGCGGGTCCTTCAGATCGGGTCGGTCGGCCTCGCCGTAGAGCTGCCACAGCGCGGAGAGATCGAGCAGGCCACGGACCCGAAGCACGTCCTGGGTGTCCATGTCCAGTTCCCGGACGAGCAGTTCCAGCATGTGGTCGGAGATGGAGGCGGCCACCTCCAGCCGTACCGGCGGGCCGAAACGCCGACGGGCCAGTTCCCGTTCCAACGCCTGGAGCAGGTCCTCGTCCCGGTCCTCGTCGACCTCGACCTCGGCGTTGCGGGTGACCCGGAACAGATGGCACTCGACCACCTGCATGCCGGAGAAGAGCTGGCCGAGGTGAACCGAGATGAGGTCTTCGACGGGCAGCATCCGGACCCCGGGCTGGTCCCGGTCGACCCGGACGAACCGGGGCACGTTGTTGGGCACCTTGACCCGGGCGAACAGCTCCGGCCCGCCGTCCGGATCGCGCACCGCGACGGCCAGGTTCAGCGACCGGCCCGAGATGTACGGGAACGGGTGGGCCGGGTCGACAGCCAACGGAGTGAGCACCGGGAAGATCTTCTCGCGGAAGTAGGTGCGCAACCGTTCCCGCTCGGCGTCACCGAGATCGGACCAGCGCAGCACCCGGATGTCCTCGGCGGCGAGTTTCGGCAGCAGGTCGTCGACGTAGCAGGCGGCCTGCCGGGCCACCAGGGCGGCGGCCTTCTCCGAGATCAGCGCCAGCTGGGTGCGCAGCGGCAGTCCGTCGCCGCCCCGCACGGGTAGCCCGGCGGAGAGACGGCGTTGCAGCCCGGCCACCCGCACCATGTAGAACTCGTCGAGGTTGCTGGCGAAGATGGCCAGGAACTTGGCCCGTTCCAGCAGTGGGGTGCGTGGGTCCTCGGCCAGGGCGAGCACCCTGGCGTTGAAGTCGAGCCAGGACAGCTCCCGGTTGAGGAACCGGTCCTCCGGCAGCACGTGGACGGGCGCCGGTTCGTCGGCGGGCTGCGGCAGGCCCGGAGTCGAGACCGGGTCCAGCACCTCCTCCAGACCGGCGGAGGCGGTTGCCGCGTCGTTGTCCGGGACGTTGTCGGGGGCCGAGCTGCTGCTGCGGAACCGTCCGTCGGTCCCCCGGGGGCGACCTCCGTTGCGGCTGGTGGTGTCGTCGGTGGCGGCGGGGCTGGCGGGACGTTCGCGAGGGGTGCTCACCCGCCCATAATCACCCGAACTCGGTTAACGCAAAATGAACTTGCGGCGGGTTGTCAGGACATCGTCGGCAGCGTCACGCGTACGACGTCGCCGGAGGCGTCGGTCTCCACGCGTACCCGCTGGCCGAGACGGAGCAGACGCAACCCGGAGGCGTCGAACGCGCGGGCCGGGAAGGACAGCTCGGTGCCGTCGTCCAGCAGCAGCAGCCCGCTGCGGGTAGCCGCGTCGAAGGTCGCCACAGTGCCCTGCATGCCAGCACCGTACCGAACCCAACGGTGCGGTGCGTGAACGCCCACGCCGTCAGGTCGAGAAGGACTCGATGAGACAGCCGGTGGTGAGCGCCGTGGTGCGCGGGCCGAGTCCGAGCCGCGCCGCGGCGGCCAGGTCGTCGGGGGTGTCCACGTCGCGCCGCAGGCTGGGCCAGTCGCCGGTGAGCGGTTGGGCGCCGCTGGCCGCGTGCGCGGCGGCCGAGTCGGGTCCGAAGCGCGGGTCCAGGGGTACGCCCGGCGGGGCCGCCAGCAGCACCGTGCCGGTGCCCGGGGCGTCGGCCACGAACCGGCGTACCCCCGGTGGTCCGGTCAGTGCCGCGTGCAGGGCCCCCGCCAGTTCGGCCGGCCGCAGGGCGGGCAGGTCGGCGGTGAGCCCGGCCACCCAGCCGGCGACGTCCGCCGCGCCGTGCCGGAACGCGGCGTTGAGTCCGGTGTCCGCGACGTCCGGCAGGACCCGGGCACCCGCACACCGGGCCGTTTCGGCGACCCGGCCGTCGTCGGTGACCACCAGCACCTCGGCCACCCCCGGGCAGGCCCGCACCGCCGCCAGGGTGTCGGCGACGAGCGCCAGGGCCAGGTCCTGATGGGGTACGCCCGGCAGCCCGCCACGCAGCCGGGTCTTCGCGGCTGCCAGGCGCTTGACCGGCACCACCACCGTCCAGGGCTGCGTCACACCTGTCATCCTGCCAGCCGGACGGCGGTACCCTCACTGGCCGTACCCGGGGCGAGCAGGCATGATTTCGGCTGCGGACCTCACCGGGCTTCTCCGGTGGGCGGGTCGGGGCGGGTACGAGGAGGCACGGTGGGTCGGCGCAGGCTGGGGTTCTGGCAATGGTTCGCCGTGGTGCTGGTGAAGCCGGTGATGACCGTCTGGACCCGGCGGACCTGGCGGGGCCTGGAGCACCTGGGCCAGGACGGTCCGGTGATCATCGTGCCGAATCACATCTCGCACGCCGATCCGCTGGTCTCCGCGCACTTCGTCTACGACGCCGGGCGGTGGCCGCAGTTCCTCGGCAAGGCGAGCGTGTTCAAGGTTCCGGTGATCGGCTGGATCCTGCACCGGTGCCGGCAGATCCCGGTCGAGCGGGGCTCGGTCGACGCGGTGAAGTCGCTGGACGCCCTGGTCCGGGCGCTCGACGAGGGTGGCGCCGTGATCATCTACCCGGAGGGGACCACCAGCCGGGAGCCCGACCTGTGGCCGATGAAGGGTAAGACCGGCGCGGCCCGGCTGGCGCTGGCCACCGGTGCTCCGGTGGTGCCGCTGGCGATGTGGGGACCGCAGCGGATCTTCGACCCGCGTCGTGCACGGATCAACCTGCGGCCCCGGATCCCGGTGACCGTGGTGGCGGGGCCGCCGATCGACCTGAGTCGCTGGGCCGGTGCCGCTCCGAGCCGTCAGGTGCTGGAGGAGATGACCGACGTGATCATGCTGCGGCTGCGGGACATGCTCGCCGACATAAGGGGCGGGACACCACCGCCGCTCTGGCAGCGCACCACCCGCCCGCAGCCCGACCGCCAGCATCCGGAGGCGGCGGCGTGACCGGACAGGTAGCGGTGCTGGGAGCGGGGTCGTGGGGTACGGCGTTCGCGAAGATCCTCGCCGACGCGGGCCGGGACGTGACGCTCTGGGCACGGCGACAGCCGATCGCCGACGCGATCCGCGCCGAACGGCGTAATCCGGAGTACCTGCCCGGCGTGGTCCTGCCGGAGCGGGTCACCGGCACCGGCGATCCGGTCGAGGCGATCAAGGGTGCCGAGATGGTGGTGCTGGCGGTGCCGTCGCAGACCCTGCGCGGCAACCTCGCCGAGTGGGTGGAGCACCTGCATCCCGAGGCGACCCTGGTGTCGCTGATGAAGGGCATCGAACTCGGCACCACCAAGCGGATGAGCGAGGTGATCGTCGAGACCGCCAAGGTCGCGGCGGACCGGGTGGTGGTGGTCTCCGGGCCCAACCTGGCACCGGAGATCGCCGCGGGGCAGCCCGCGGCCACCGTGGTCGCCTGCACCGACTCCGACCGGGCGACGCTGGTGCAGCGGTCGATCACCACGCCCTACTTCCGCCCGTACACGAACGACGACGTGATCGGCTGCGAGTTGGGCGGGGCGGTCAAGAACGTGATCGCGTTGGCGTACGGGATCGCCACCGCGATGGGCTTCGGCCACAACACCCGGGCGATGCTTGTCACCCGTGGGCTGGCCGAGACCGCCCGGCTCGGGGTGGCCCTCGGCGCGGACCCGCTCACCTTCGCCGGGCTGGCCGGGATGGGTGACCTGGTCGCGTCCTGCTCGTCGCCGTCGGCGCGTAACCGTACGTTCGGTGAGCACCTCGGTCGGGGTGCGACCCTGGAGGAGGCGCGGGTGGCCACCCGGCAGACCGCCGAGGGGGTCAAGAGCGCGCTGGCGATCCGGGACCTGGCCCGGGCGCACGGGGTGGAGATGCCGATCACCGAGCAGGTCGAGCTGGTCTGCCACGAGGGGGTGGACCCTCGCCTGGCGGTCCAGGCCCTGATGAGCCGCACCACGAAGCCGGAGTGAGCAGCACCATGAGCGAGCGTGAGTTCAGCTCTCCCGAGCCGCACGGCCAGCCGTCGCCCGGGGACGGCACCCGGTGCGTGCACGCGGGTCTGCCCGAACCCGCCCCCGGCACACCGTTCCTGCCCGGGCCGGTGTTCGCCGCGCCGTACCATCTCGACCCCTGGCAGGGGCCGGCGGCGGCTCCGAACGGGTACGGGCGTCCGGACAACCCGACCCGCCGGCTGCTGGAGACGGCGGTCGGCGAGTTGGAGGGCGGCGACTGCCGGGTCTTCGCCAGCGGGCAGGCGGCGATAACCGGGCTGCTGCTGGCGGTGCTCCGGGCCGGTGACACGGTGGTCCTCCCCGCCGACGGGTACTTCCCGGTGCGCGCCTTCGCCACCGACACCCTCGCCGGCAACGGCGTACGGGTGCTGTTCGCGCCGACCGTCGGGCCGTACCCGGAGTTCGACGGGGTACGGCTGGTGCTTGTGGAGACGCCGGCGAACCCGGGGCTCGACGTGGTGGACCTGCCGGCGCTGGCCGAGCGGTCGCACGCCGCCGGCGCCCTGCTCGCCGTGGACAACACCACCGCCACCCCGCTCGGGCAGCGTCCGCTGGACCTCGGCGCGGACGTGGTGGTGGCCTCCGGCACCAAGGCGCTGACCGGGCATTCCGACCTGCTGCTCGGCTACCTCGCCACCCGGTCGCCGGAGCTGCTGTCGACGGTCACCGCGTGGCGTACCGCGACGGGTGCCGTGCCGGGCGCGTTCGACGCCTGGCTGGCCCATCGGTCGCTGGCCACCCTCGACCTGCGCCTGGCCCGGCAGACGGCGAACGCGGCGGCGCTGGCCCACCTGCTGGCCGGCCGCGCCGACGTCGCCGGGCTGCGCTGGCCCGGCCTGCCGGACGACCCGGCGCATCCGGTCGCGGTGCGACAGCTACGGCGGATGCCGGGCCTGCTCTCGTTCGATCTCGGCAGCGCCGAACGGGTCGCCCGCTTCCTCGACGGGGCCCGGCTGGTCGCCGCGGCGACCTCCTTCGGTGGTCTGCACACGACCGCGGACCGGCGGGCGCAGTGGGGCGACGACACCGCGCCCGGTTTCGTCCGGCTCTCCTGCGGGGTCGAGGACACCGCCGACCTGGTCGCTGACGTGTCGGCCGCGCTGGACGCCGCCGCCTGATGGGACCGCCGGTCTCCCCGGTCGGGTACGACGCACTTGTCGCCCGGTTGCGGCGAGCCGGCTGCGTCTGGGCCGAGGACGAGGCCCGCCTGCTCCTGGCGGCGGGTGGCGGTCCGGAGACGCTCGCGGAACGTGCCGAGCGGCGGGTCGCCGGTGAGCCGCTGGAGTACCTGCTGGGTTGGGCTGAGTTCTGCGGCGAGCGGATCGACGTGGAGCCCGGCGTCTTCGTGCCCCGGGCGCGTACCGCCCTGCTGGTCTCGGCGGCCGTCCGGGTGACCGGACCGGCGGCGACAGTGGTAGAGCTCTGCTGTGGTTCGGGCGCGATCAGCCGGGTGCTGGCGCGTCGGCTCACCGCCCCCCGGCTGCTGGCCGCTGTCGACGTGGACCCGGCGGCGGTGGCCTGTGCCCGCCGGAACCTCGGCGCCGTGGGGGTGCCGGTTTTCGCCGGGGATCTCTTCGATCCGCTGCCGGCCGCCTGGCGTGGCCGGCTCGACCTGGTGGTGGCGAACGCCCCGTACGTGCCGACGGCGGCGATGGCCCTGCTACCGCCGGAGGCGCGCGGCTACGAGTCCGCTGCGGCGCTCGACGGCGGGCCGGACGGGCTGGCCGTGCTGCGTCGCCTGGCCGCTGCCGCGCCGAACTGGCTCGCGCCGGGAGGGCACCTGGTGGTGGAGGTCGGTCGGGCGCAGGTCGAGCAGTTCCACCTGGTGCTGACCGAGGCGGGACTGGTGCCGTCGGTGGTGCGCGACGACGCCTCCGACGCGACCGCGATGATGGGCCGGTGCCCGGACGACGTGGCGGGCCGGCGGTACGAGAACTAGCCTCACGTCAGGTCGTGACGGCGGGAGGCGGAGCTCGGGTGGACAGCGCAACGGTGGTCGTCGGGATCGACAACGGTGGTACGACCAACAACACCACGGTGCTCACGCTCGACGGGCGGTTCCTGGTCGACCGCATGGTGGAGACGCCGAGTCGGGTGCAGGACGGTCCGCAGGCGGCGGTGGCGGCGATGGCGGACGCCTTCGACGACGTGCTGGCCCGCACCGGGGTGCCACGCGAACGGGTGGGTGCGGTCGGGCTGGACACCCCCGGTCCGGCGAGTGCGAGCGGAGTCATCTCGTCGAAGGGCTCCACGAACTTCTCCCAGCCGGCCTGGCGCGGCTACGACGTGCGGGGCGCCCTCGAACGTCGGTTGGGGCTGCCGGTGGTCTACCACAACGATGGCAACGCCGCGGCGCTCTACGCCCATCACATCCACTTCGGGTCCGAGGCGATGCGACGCTCGTCGGTGTCGGCGGTCGTCGGCACCGGACTCGGCGGTGGTCTGGTCGAGAACGGCCGGGTGATCTCCGGCGCGGCGGGCATGGCCGGTGAGCTGGGGCATGTGCAGATTCCGATGACCACCGTGCTGGCCCCGGGGCAGCCGATGCCGACCTGCGCCTGCGGTTTCGCCGGTGACGTCGAGAGTGTCGTGTCGTTGACCGCGATCGAGCACAACCTGTTGCCGTACTGGCTGACCCGCTTCCCGGGGCATCCGCTGGCCGGTGAGTCGCCGGCGCGGGCGGCCAAGCTGGTGCGCGGCTACGGCGAGCGGGGCGACGAACTCGCCCGGGAGATCTTCGCCCAGCAGGCGAGGGCGCTCGGCGCCCTGTTCACCATCGCGGCGAACTTCACCGATCCGCACGCGTACTTCGTGGGCGGTGGGGTGGTGGAGGCGGACCCGGAGTTCCGCGACTGGTTCCTGGCCGCCGTGCGGGAGCACACCATGCTCCGCGTGGAGCAGGCCGCCCTGGCCACCTTCGCGCTGGTGCCGGATCGTGACATGGCCGGCGCGCGAGGGGTGGCGCTGGCCGCGCTGGAGGCGCTGCGGACGCGCCCCGCGCCGCCGCCGCTGGTCGGCGACTGAGACGACGGCAACGGAGGGGCTGACCGGGCCGGCGGTGCCCTTACCGGCCCGGTCAGCGGCACTGGGGTGCGGTTCCTCCGTGGCTCAGCGGGTCGGCGGAGCCTGGGCGAAGGCGGTCCACGCCGACGGCGGGAAGGTCAGCAGCGGACCGTGCGGGTCCTTGGAGTCGCGTACGGCGACAGTGCCGGGGACGACCGCCACCTCGACGCAGGCTCCTTCGTCGCCGCTGTGGCTGCTCTTGCGCCACCCGGCCACGACCACCACCGCGTTTGTCGTCGGTGCCATCGAATTACCGTCCCTTCAGGAGTGTGAAGATTGCCTCGCGGCTGGCCGTCGGGCTGAGTGCGACGGTGCGCAGGTGCTCCATGATCTTGGTGCAGGTACGCAGGTCACCGGGACGGTCCAGGATCATCTGCCCGGCGACGGTCTCCACGGAGGCGATGATCGGGTCCTCCGGGTCGGCGAACTCCAGGATGTGCAGTGAGCCCCGGGTGCCCCGGTGGTAGCCGGCGGCCAACGGGATCACCTGGACCGTGATGTTCGGCAGCTCGCTCATCTTGAGCAGGTGGCTGAGCTGGCCCTGCTGTGCGGAGTGGTCACCCACCGGGCGGAGCAGCGCGGCCTCGTCGAGGATCGCGTCGAATATCGGCGGGTCCTCCTCGAAGACCCGCTGCTGCCGGTCCAGTCGCATGCGTACCCGTTCCTCGACGTCGTTGTCGCTGAGGGTGTGCGGCCCGCCGCGCATCACGCCACGGATGTAGTCGGCCGTCTGCAACAGCCCGGGCACCACCGACGGCTCGAAGTTCGCGATGGCGATGGCCTCGGCCTCCAGCGCGATGAAGTCGATGGTGCGCCGGTCGAGCAGGTACGAGTACGACACCCACCAGCCCGGCTTGCGCGCGTCCTTGGCCAGCTCGACGGCGGCTGCGACCTCGTCCGCGCCGACGCCGTAGAGGGTGAGCAGCGCGCGCACGGTCGCCGGGCTGACCAGGGTCTTCGCGTTCTCGTAGCGGGAGAGCGTGCTGCGGGTGCTGTTGATCTCGTCGGCCGCGGCCTCCAGGGTGAGGCCGGCGGCCTCCCGATGGTGGCGCAAGGCGATGCCCAACCGGCGGGCGCGTGCGGTCTTCGGAGCCATGTATAGATGGTCGCACGTATTTGGGAACCTGTACATGAGAGAACGCCGGTGAGAGTTGCATTCATGCCCATGAAGCTGTCAATCTGTTAGCGCGTCCTCACCGCCGGTTGTCGTGGCGACGGTGGTGGTGAGCGACCGGAGGGGATGGGGCGCGCGGCGGTCGGGTTTTCCCCCGTACCCGACCGCCGCGTGCCGCGCCAGTGGGTCGGCCACCGGAAGGGAATCGACGTGCGGACTGGTCAGCGGTTTTTCGGCGAGCGCCGGTGCGGCCGGCGATGACACGATTCCTGGTGGTGCTGACCGACGTCCGCCCGTACGAGGTGGACGGTCGCAACGAGCGGCTGGCGCCCGAGCGCCGTCGCCAGGTGGTCGGTGCGAGCAGCCGCGAGGCGGCCGAACGGATCGCCGGGGCCTTCATGGCGCTGGGCATGGTGCGGGCCGGCCGGCAACGGGTCAAGGTGCTCGCCATCGGTCGGCGGCACGCGTACGGCGAGCGGGAGCTGGCGGGCTGACCGCCGCGTGCTGACCGATTACGTTCCGTATATCATGCGTTGACCGTTTGCGGCGGTCAGGCGTTGCCGCAGGGTATCGGCTACCCGTGCCCGCCACGCACAGTAAGGTCATCGGGAGAGCGCCAGCAGTGCTTCCGAAAGGTGACCACAGTGACCACCCCAGGCAAGACCCGCGTGGCGATCGTCTTCGGCGGCCGCAGCCCGGAACACGGCATCTCGTGCGTCAGCGCCGGCAGTGTGCTCGGCGCGCTGGACCCGGACGAGTTCGAGGTGGTGCCGGTGGGCATCACCCGCGCCGGCCAGTGGGTGCTCACCAATGGCGACCCCGGCCAGTTGGCGATCAGCGCCCGCCGGCTGCCGGAGATCACCGCGGACTCCGGCACGGACATCGTGCTGCGGGCCGACCCCGCCGGCGGTGGGCTGCTCGTGCTCGACCCGACCGAGGGGCCCCGGGCGCTCGCCGACGTGGACGTGGTCTTCCCGGTGCTGCACGGTGCCTACGGTGAGGACGGCACCATCCAGGGCATGCTGGAGATGGCCGGCATCCCGTACGTCGGGGCGAAGGTGTTCGCCTCGGCCGCCGCGATGGACAAGGAGTTCACCAAGAAGCTCTGCGCCGCCGAGGGCATTCCGGTCGGCCCGTACGCGGTGCTGCGCAGCGGGACGACACTCAGTGAGGCGGACAAGCAGCGGCTGGGCCTGCCGGTCTTCGTCAAGCCCTCCCGGGCCGGTTCGTCCTTCGGTATCACCAAGATCAACGACTGGGCCGACCTCGACGCGGCCCTCGCCACCGCCCGCGAGATCGACAGCAAGGTGCTGGTCGAGGGCGCCATCGTCGGTCGGGAGATCGAGTGCGGCGTGCTGGAGGGTGAGGCCGGCGGCGCGCCGGAGGCGTCCGTGCTCGCCGAGGTCCGGGTGGTCGGCGACTACGACTTCTACGACTTCGAGGCCAAGTACATCGACGCCGAGTCCGCCTGCGAGTACGACATCCCGGCCGACCTGCCGGAGCGGGTCACCCGGCAGGTACGCGACTACGCCGTGCGCGCCTTCACCGCGCTTGACTGCGCCGGCCTGGCCCGCGTCGACTTCTTCGTCACGCCCGACCTCGACGTGTACCTCAATGAGATCAACACGATGCCCGGCTTCACGCCGACGTCGATGTTCCCCCGGATGTGGGCGGCGGCCGGTCTGGAGTACCCGAAGCTTGTCGACCGGCTGATCCGCACCGCGTTGACCCGGGGGCCCGGGCATTACTGAGCCGGTCGGGTCGTCGCCACGCGCTGCGGCTGCCCCGGTGCGTCAGGAGGTGCAGCCGGACGGCGCCGTGCCGGACGACCGGATCGACTCGACGATGGTGGCGGAGACCGGGGAGGCCCACTGCAACGCCTCGCCGTAGAAGTGCGGCACCCGCAGGGTGACGGCCGTCTCCCGGTCGACGGTGGTCAGCTCCGTCACATCGGGCCCCTCCACCGCGTACCAGCAGACCGAGTTCACCAGGTAGAGGTGGTCGTCGGGCTTCACCTCCGGTGCGTCAACACCGCAGGCGACGGTGAGTGCCGGGTCGCCGTACGCGGCGTTCTGCTCCGGCCCGGCGCTGACCTGTCGCTGCGGCAGCTCGCGGATCGAGTCGGGCAGCTGCGACAGCAGGGCGCGGCAGACGACGGCCGGCCGCTCTCCGAGCTGCGGGGCAGCCATCTCGACGGGCGCGGTGGAGACCGGACCGGGCGTGGTCGCCGACGGCTGCGGCGCGGCGGCCGGCTCCTCCGGCGCCAGGTTGCCCAGCGCGAGCGCACCCACAAGCAGCGCGACCGGCACCGCCACCGCCGTGGCGATCAGCGCCGCACTGCGGTTGGTACGGTCGGGCGCCTCGGCCGGACGGTCGGCCTGGGCGACCGGCGATCGGGTCTGCTCGTCCATTTACAGGCGCACCACCGAACACGTGAGGGTGCGGGTGATACCGGGCACCATCTGCACCTTGCTGACGATGAGTTTGCCGAGCTCGTCGACGGTGTTCGCCTCGGTGAGCACGACCACGTCGTACGGCCCGGTGACCGCGTCGACGCGGACCACGCCGGCGAGATCCGCGATGAGACCGGCCACGTCACGTGCCCGGCCGACCTCTGTCTGGATGAGGATGTACGCCTGTACCACGACTCGACCTCCCTCCGTCGCCGCCCGCCAGGCGGCCCGAAGGGAGAAAGTACCTTACGGACCAGGGCAGACCCCTATCGGTGGCCAAGGAGAAGCAGTGAGCGAGCGCAGCGAGCGAGCCATCAGGCTCAGGGCGGTGGTGCCTCACGGCGGCACGCAGCGCAGCGGAGTGCCGTCGTGAGCGGAGCGCAGCGAGCGAGCCATCAGGCTCAGGGCGGTGGTGCCTCACGGCGGCACGCAGCGCAGCGGAGTGCCGTCGTGAGCGGAGCGCAGCGAGCGAGCCATCAGGCTCAGGGCGGTGGTGCCTCACGGCGGCACGCAGCGCAGCGGAGTGCCGTCGTGAGCGAGCGCAGCGGAGTGTCGGCGTGAGTGTCGCGGGGGTCGGGGAGTTCGGGCTGATCGACCGGGTGACCGCCCGGCTGTCGTACGGCTCCACGGTGCTGCTGGGCCCCGGGGACGACGCCGCGGTGGTCGCCGCTCCGGACGCCCGGGTGGTCGCCACCACCGATGTGCTCGTCGAGGGACGGCACTTCCGGCGGGACTGGTCCGGAGCCCACGACATCGGCCGCCGGGCGGCGGCGGCGAACCTCGCCGACGTGGCGGCCATGGGAGCGGAGCCGACCGCCCTGCTGGTGGCGCTCTGCGTACCGACCGACGTCGACACCGGCTGGATGGAGGAACTCGCCGACGGGCTCGGCGCCGAGGCGGCAGGTGTCGGGGCCAGCGTGGTGGGTGGCGACATGTCGGCCAGCCCCACGCTCACCATCGCGGTAACCGCCCTCGGCGACCTGGGCGGTCGGTCACCTGTGACCCGGGCCGGTGCCCGACCCGGTGACCTGCTCGCCCTGGCCGGCCGGACCGGCTACGCCGCGGCCGGGTTCACCGTGCTCTCCCGTGGCTTCCGGACGCCCCGGCTGCTGGTCGAGGCGTACCGCCGGCCGGAGGTGCCCTACCCGGCTGGACCGCAGGCCGCCCGGCTCGGCGCCACCGCCATGATCGACGTCTCGGACGGGCTGCTCGCCGACCTCGGGCACGTGGCGAAGGCCAGCGGGGTGGCGGTGGACATCTCCCGGGACGCCTTCGAGGTGCCGCCGCAGATGCGCGACGCCGCGCAGGCGCTCGGCGTCGACCCGTACGCCTGGCTGCTGGCCGGTGGCGACGACCACGCGCTGGCGGCGACCTTCCCCCCGGCGACGGCCCTGCCACCGGGCTGGCGGGTGATCGGCCGGGTGGCCGAGGGGGCCGGTGTGACGGTGGACGGCCAGCCGTTCGACGGCCCGCCCGGGTGGGACCATTTCCGCTGACCACCGGCCACCCGGCGGGGCGCAGCCAGCGGGGTCGTACCCTGCACGGGTGCACGAGATCGAGATCCAGACGGTGCCGTTCGACTCTCCGGAGGCCCAGCGGTTGATCACCGCGACCCTGGCCGACCTGGGTACCCGGTACGGCGGCAGCGGCGACGAGACCCCTGTCGACGCGAGCGAGTTCGTACCGCCGGCCGGGGCGTTCCTGGTCGCCCGGATCGACGGGCGGCCGGTGGGCTGCGGCGGCTGGCGCAGCCACGGCGACGGGACCGCCGAGTTGAAGCGGATGTACACCGCGCCGGAGGCCCGGGGACGGGGCGTGGCCCGCACGGTGCTGGCGGCCATCGAACGCTCGGCCCGGGAGAACGGCCGCCGCCGGATCATCCTGGAGTGTGGCGACCGGCAGCCCGAGGCGATCGCGTTGTACAAGGCGGCCGGCTACGAGCGGATCCCCAACTTCGGCTTCTACGCCGACGAGCCCGGCTGCCTGTCCTTCGGCCGTACCCTCTGATCAGCCGGCCTGCTGCGGACACGACGACACCGGCGGGCCCGATGGGCCCGCCGGTGATGACTGTCGTGATGTCCGGTGCTGCCGCGTCAGGCGCGGGCGACCTTGCCCGCCTTGATGCAGGACGTGCAGACCTTCAGCTTCTTGGTCGTGCCGCCACCGGCCGGGGTACGCACCGACTGGATGTTCGGGTTCCAGCGGCGGTTGGTCCGCCGGTGCGAGTGGGACACGTTGTGGCCGAAGCCCGGCCCCTTGCCACAGACGTCACACACGCTAGCCACGGGATACTCCTGGGATTGAAACGTTCATGAAGTCGCCGCCAGGCGCAGCCCGGGCAACCTGGCCAGGGTACCCGATGGGGGAACCACCTGCCGAACCGGGCTCGACAGCCGCCACGGCCTTCCGCCAGGCCGACGCGACGGCGGGCCGAGGGTACGCGCGCGGGAAAACCCGGACGAAGCGGGACCCGCCCGGTGCCGGGCGAGTGTCAGCGTACGCCAGTAGGCTGCCACCGTGCTGGACACCCTCGACGCCGCCGCCGTGCGCCGCTGGTGTGCCAGCGGCCTGGCCGCGCTCAAGCGGCACCAGGGTGAGATCGACGAGCTCAACGTCTACCCGGTGCCCGACGGGGACACCGGCACCAACCTGGTGCTCACCCTCACCTCCGCGCAGCAGGCGCTCGCGATGGACCTCGACACCCACGCCGACGGTGTCTCGACCGCGCACGGCCACGCGCTGCGCCTGATGGCCCGGGGAGCCCTGCTCGGGGCGCGGGGCAACTCCGGGGTGATCCTGTCGCAGATCCTGCGCGGCCTCGCCGACGCGTTGGCCGCCACCCCGCAGGTGCGGGGCCGGGAGCTGGCCATGGCCCTGCGCGAGGCGACCGACGCGGCGTACACCGCCGTCGCCCGCCCGGTGGAGGGCACTGTGCTCTCGGTGGTCTCGGCCGCTGCCGGCGCGGCCGAGCAGGCCGGCAGCGACGAACTGCGGGTGGTGGCCAGGGCGGCGGCGAACGCCGCGACCGGTGCGCTGGCCCGCACGCCCGAGCAGTTGCCGGCGCTGGCCCGGGCGGGGGTGGTCGACGCCGGTGGCCGGGGCCTGTGCCTGCTGCTCGACGCTCTGGTCGAGGTGGTCACGGGGGAGAGCCCCGAGCGGCCGGCGCCCGGCGTCCCTGCGGTGCGACAGCCGGTCACCGTCGCCCGGGAGACCGGCTCGCCGGAGTACGCCTACGAGGTGCAGTTCCTGCTCGACGCCGAGCCCACGGCGGTGGAACGGATGCGGCAGGCGTTGGCCACCATCGGCGACTCACTGGTGGTCGTCGGCGACGCCGGCACCTGGCAGGTCCACGTGCACGTCAACGACGTCGGCGCGGCGATCGAGGCGGGTGTGACCGCCGGCCGCCCGTACCAGATCGCGGTGACCCGCTTCGCCGACCAGCCGGAGCCGGCACCCGCCCGGTCGTCCGGCGGACGCGCCGCCGTGGTGGTGGCCAGCGGTGCCGGGATCGCCGAGCTGCTCGCCGCCGAGGGGGCGGTGGTGGTGCCCGGCAACCCGTCGGTCGGGGAACTGCTGGACGCGGTACGCGCCACCGGCGCGGCTCGCGTGGTGGTGCTGCCCAACGACCCGGACGCGCAGGCGGTGGCGAACCAGGTCGCCGAGGAGGCGCACCGGTTGGGGGTGGAGGTGGCCGTGGTACCGACCCGTTCACCGGTGCAGGCGCTGGCCGCGCTGGCCGTGCGCGATCCGCGACGCCGCTTCGCCGACGACGTGATCGCGATGGCCGAGGCGGCCGGCGCCTGCCGGTACGCCGAGGTGTGCCGGGCCGGCCGGGAGGCGCTCACGGTCGCCGGTCCGTGCCGCGCCGGCGATGTGCTCGCCCTGGTCGAGGGGGAGGTGAACCTGATCGGCGTCGATCTGGTGGACACCTGCGTCGCGCTTGTTGATCGGATGCTCGGCGGTGGCGGCGAACTGGTCACCCTGCTCGTCGGCGCTGACGCGCCCGACGGGCTGGTCGACGCGGTGCGTGCCCACATCACGGCGCGCTGGCCCTTCGTCGAGGTCCAGGTTTACCCGGGTGGGCAACCGCACCATCCCCTGCTTGTCGGTGTCGAGTGACCGCCGAACCGTCCGACCTGGACACCCCGCTGAAGAAGCTGGTCGGAGAGAAGACCGCCAAGGCGCTTGCCGGCCATCTCGACCTGCACACCGCGGGCGATCTCATCTACCACTTCCCCCGCCGCTACGACGAGCGCGGCGAGCACACCGACATCCGCGCGCTTGACGTCGGCGAGCAGGTCACCGTGCTGGCCCAGGTGCAGCGCACCGCCGTACGCCCGATGCGTCAGCGGCGGGGAAACCTGCTGGAGGTGACAGTCGGCGACGGCTCCGGGGGCGGCCTCACCCTCACCTTCTTCGGCAACCAGGCGTGGCGCGAGCGGGAGCTGCGGCCCGGCCGGTGGGGGCTGTTCGCCGGTAAGGTCACCGAGTTCCGGGGCCGGCGGCAGCTCAACGGGCCGGAGTACGTCCTGCTCGGTGAGCAGACCGACACCGAGGCGGCGGCCAGCGAGCAGATCGAGGAGTTCGCGGGGGCGCTCATCCCGGTCTACCCGGCCGCCGCGGCGGTGCCCACCTGGGTGATCGCCCGCTGCGTACGGGTGGTGCTGGACACCGTCGCGCCGCCGGAGGACCCGTTGCCGGCCACCGTGCGGGCCAGCCGGAACCTGGTCGGCCTGGGCACGGCCCTGCGGGAGATCCACCGTCCGTCCAGCCGGGAGGAGCTGTACCGGGCCCGGCGGCGGCTGAAGTGGGACGAGGCGTTCGCCGTGCAGGTGACGCTGGTCCGCCGCAAGCGCGACGCCGCCGCGTCACCCGCGCGTCCCCGGCCGGGGCGTGCGGGCGGCCTGCTCGACGCGTTCGACGCCCGGCTGCCGTACGAGCTGACCGCCGGGCAACGCGACGTCGGCGTGGAGATCGCCGCCGACCTCGCCACAGGTCACCCGATGCACCGGCTGTTGCAGGGCGAGGTCGGCTCCGGCAAGACCGTGGTGGCGCTGCGGGCGATGCTCCAGGTGGTCGACGCGGGCGGGCAGGCCGCGCTGCTGGCCCCGACCGAGGTGCTCGCCGCCCAGCACCACCGGGGCATGCTCGACCTGCTCGGTCCGCTCGCCCAGGCTGGTGAGCTGGGTGCCGCCGAGCACGCCACCCGGGTGGAACTGGTCACCGGCTCGCTCGGCGCGGCGGCTCGACGTCGGGCGTTGGCCGAGGTCGCCAGCGGTGCGGCCGGCATCGTGCTGGGCACCCACGCTCTGCTCTACGAGGGTGTCGACTTCGCCGACCTGGGCCTGGTCGTGGTCGACGAACAGCACCGGTTCGGGGTCGAGCAGCGGGACGCGTTACGGGCCAAGGCGGAGCAGCCGCCGCACGTGCTGGTGATGACCGCCACCCCGATCCCGCGCACCGTCGCCATGACCGTCTACGGCGACCTGGAGATCTCCACCCTGTCCCAGTTGCCGCGCGGGCGTTCGCCGATCGCCTCGCACGTGGTGCCCGCCGCCGAGAAGCCGGCCTTCCTGGATCGTGCCTGGCGCCGGTTGCGCGAGGAGGTTGCCGCCGGCCACCAGGCGTACGTGGTCTGTCCCCGGATCGGGGATGACACGTCCGGGACCGACGAGGAGCCACCGGCGGTCGACGACAATGGCCGCCGGCCGCCGCTGGCGGTGACCGAGGTGGCCCCGCTGCTGGCCGACGGGCCGCTGCACGGTCTGCGGATCGGGGTCCTGCACGGTCGGCTGCCGGCCGACGAGAAGGACACGGTGATGCGGTCCTTCGCCGCCGGTCAGCTCGACGTGCTGGTGGCCACCACCGTGGTCGAGGTGGGGGTGGACGTGCCCAACGCGACGATGATGGTGGTGCTGGACGCCGACCGTTTCGGCGTCTCGCAGCTGCACCAGTTGCGGGGTCGGGTGGGCCGGGGCAGCGCGCCCGGGCTCTGCCTGCTGGTGACCGAGGCGGCCGAGGGCACCGGGGCGCGGGAGCGGCTGGACGCCGTGGCCTCCACCACCGACGGCTTCAAGCTCGCCGAGCTGGACCTGGAACAGCGGCGCGAGGGTGACGTGCTGGGTGCCACCCAGTCCGGCCGCCGTTCGCACCTACGGCTGCTGTCGTTGCTGCGCGACGCGGACCTGATCCGGGACGCGCGGGCGGAGGCGATCGCGTTGGTCGAGGAGGATCCGGACCTGGCCCGGCATCCGGCGCTCGCCGCCTCGGTCGCCGCGCTCGTCGACGCCGATCGCGCCGAGTACCTCGAAAAGGGCTGACCGTCCGCTGGTGGCCGACGCCACGGCCGTGAGCCGGTCGGCCGCGTCCGGCAGCCGCGACAGGTCGGTCTGTCGGCAGAACTGTGATGAAACGTGAACCGCCCCGGTGCCCATGTGGGCGACCGGGGCGGTTCAGATCAATTCAGTTCGGCCGGCTCGGCTCAGGCGGTGAAGTGGATCCGCCGCCGCCGGGCCATCACGAACAGCACGGCACCCAGCGCCAGCAGGGCGATCGCGCCAGCGGCGATGCCACCAGCCGCGGCACCGGTCACCGGCAGGCCCGGGGGCTCCTCGCCGCCGCCACCGCCGCCGCAGCCCTCGGGGGCGTAGACGACCTCAAGCTCCAGGCCCAGCTCCGGCAGGACGACAAGCGCCGCCTCCTCGTCACCGGCCGGGAAGGTGACCTTCTCCGACGATCCCGGGGCGACGGTACGGGTCTCGGTCTTGTCGCCGTAGGTGAACTCCACCTTGACCGGCATGCCACCCTCCGGGTTCGACGCGGTCAGCCCGAAGGTCTCGCAGTCCGCGTCGGCGGTCACCGTCGGCAGCGGGCAGTCCTCGGGACGCTCCCAGGAGTACGTGCCGTTCTCGATGACCTTGCCGTCGACCAGCACCTCGATCTTGCCGGCGTTCTCGGCGGGCACGACGGTCTCGTTGTCGGCCTTGCCCGGCTCGACCGTGACGGTCTTGGACCAGCCGTTCTCGCCGCGGACCTCGAACTCGACCGGGTACTTCGAGATCGAACCGTCGTTGCTCAGCGAGACGGTGACGGTGCCGTCGCAGGAGGAGGCGAAGGTGGACGCCGGGGTGGTGCAGTTCTTGTCACCGCCGTTGTACCAGCCCTGCGGACCCGACGAACGGTTGCCGGGCGCGCCCTTCTCGCCCAGCTTCTTGGAGCCGTAGCGCGGGCCGTTCTCGACGAGCGGGTCGATGATCTCGTCGACACCGCCCCAGATCAGGTCGACCTGGGTGTGGCAGTCCGGGACACCGACGCTCAGCTCGATCTCGTTCTGGCCACCGCCGAGGAAGTCGCTGTCCGGCTCGCCGTAGACGTACTGCGGGGTGGCGAACTCCGGCCGCGGCGCGAAGTACGACACCAGGGTGAAGTACTGCTTCTCGTCGCCGCAGAGCGGCAGGTCACCGTCCAGCTTGACCGTCGCCGTGCCCTTCGGGCCGTCGAAGGTGTGGCTGTACTTCGCCTCGCTGGCGTCAATGCACTTCGGCGCCGGGTTGCAGGCGGCGTCGGCGGCGAGGTTGATGGTGCCCTCGTTGGTCCGCTCCCGCCTGTTGTCCCAGCGGCCCTCGACGATGAGCTTGGCGCTCGTGGTCGCGCCCGGCACCCGCTGGACAGCCTGGACGGAGCCACCCCGGGGGATCGCCACACCCTGAAGGTCGACGGCCTCGGCACCCGGCACGAGCACCTGGACGGGGGTCGAGGGCTCGGCGGTCACCTTCTTGACGGTGGCGGCGGTACGACGCTCGCTGTTGGCCACCGTCCAGGTGATCACCCGCTCACCACTGAGCTGGTCGCAGACGGCGGTGGCGGTGATGGTGGTGTGGTGGGCAGCGGCCGGGGTTGCCACCGCCGCTGCTCCGGTCATGCCGATGAGGGCGGCTGCCAGGACAGCCAGCGGTCGCCGAAGCGACAGCTTGGGTCGGATCACGCGTACTCCCGGGGTGAAGAAGAGCGTCAGGGTCGGCACGGGCGGGACGGACGGCGCTGGCGGCACATGCCGCGCCTGAGAGGGTGCCTCCCGTGCCGATGACCGGCGGCGATGACGCCGGCACCGGGCAGACCCTAGCGAGATCGTGAGAAAGGAAACAGCCCTCAGGCAGGCTTAATCATGATGTTATGAATGCGAGATCATTGATATACGGGGGGTGAGCGCCCGGCGGCTTTCAGCGCCGGTGTCCGCTTTGGTCGTGGCCGGACTGGTGTGCTGACGGGGAGCCGGCCCAGGCGGTGGGACCAGTGGTGCGACGGGCGGGTGAACGCCCGAGGGCGCGTCGACCTGGTGGTCGGCGCGCCCTCGGTTCAGGTTCGGGTCAGCAGGGATCAGGCGGTGAAGCGCAGCCGGCGGCGGCGGGTCACCACGAACAGGGCCGCGCCAGCGGCCAGCAGCACACCGGCACCGGCGATGATGCCGCCGGTGGCGGCACCGGTGACCGGCAGACCGCCGCCACCGCCACCGTTACCGCAGTCCTCGGGCTGCTCCCAGGCCACCGGCTCGCCCTCGACGGTCTCGTCCTCGACCGTGAAGGTCGGGGTGACGACCAGGCCCGGGTACGCGTCGAAGGTGACCGAGGTGGTCTCGCCCGGGACCGCCTCAAGCGTCTGGGTCGTGCCCTTCTCGGAGGTCAGGGTGATCGAGAACGGGATCCCGTCGGCCGGGTTGTTGATCAGGAAGGTCAGCTCGTCACAGGTCTCGGTGAGCTCGAAGGTCGGCTCACCGGGCTCCGGCACCACCGGCTCGTCGGTCGGCGTCGGGGTCGGGGTCGGCTCGGTGGGCTCATCGGTCGGCGTCGGGGTCGGCGTCGGCTCGGTGGGCTCGTCCGTCGGCGTCGGCGTCGGGGTCGGCTCGGTGGGCTCGTCCGTCGGCGTCGGCGTCGGGGTCGGCTCGGTGGGCTCGTCCGTCGGGGTGGGGGTCGGCGTCGGCTCGGGCTCCGCGCACTTGCCGATGTACCGTGCCTTGCCGGTCTGGGTGTTGGTGACGGTGTGCCGGTCCTTCTTCCAGACCGCCTTCACGGTCAGGTGGGCGGCCTTGCCGCGCGGCACGATCTGCTCGCCGACAAGCGAGCCCTCGCCCGCCTTCGGCAGCACTGCGCCGACGACGATGTTGGTGACCGGGGTGCGGGACGGCGTGTAGACCGCGTCCACCTCGGCGACCCAACGGGACTCGCTGTTCGAGACGGTCCACTCGACCTTCACGTCGCCGTTGGCGAGCTTGCAGCCGACGCCTTTGATGATGGGGTGGTGAGCGCTGGCCGGGGCGGCGACGACGGCGACGCCAGCGAGGCCGATCAGCGCACCGGCGGCGGCAGCCGCGACGCGCCGGAAGTTCGGACGGTTCACGTTTACTCCTGAGTGGGGAACCGGAAGCTTCGTCGGCTGCGGACAGGCCGACCCGCCCCGACACCCGGCAGACCTTAGCGATCAGCCCCGCAGCGCCATAGCCTTCAGCTAAACCTAAGAATGATGTTGTGAACTCGTGATCTTCCATGTACGGAAGGTTTTCGCCCGGGTGCGGAGCGATCACTTGCGGGGTGCCGGTCGTCGGATGGATGTCGCGTAGCGTCGGAGTCATGAGCAGGAGTGAGCGATGACCCGCATCGTCGCCGGCAGCCTCGGTGGCCGGCGGATCACCGCCCCGGCCGGTGCCGGCACCCGGCCCACCTCCGATCGGGTCCGGGAGGCGTTGTTCAGCGCGGTCGAGGCGGAGATCGATCTCGACGGTGCCCGCTTCGCCGATCTCTACGCGGGCTCCGGTGCCGTCGGCCTGGAGGCGCTGTCGCGGGGTGCCGCGCACGCGTTGCTCGTCGAGTCGGATCCACGTGCCGCCCGGGTGATCCGGGAGAATCTGGCGGTGCTTCGGGTCGGCGCCTCGGCCCGACTGGTCACTGGCAAGGTCGCCACCGTCCTGGCCGCCGGGGTCGAGGGTGACCCCTACGACGTCGTCTTCGCCGACCCGCCGTACGCGCTGCCGGACGACGGCATCCACGCGATGCTCGCCGCTCTGGTGGACGGTGGCTGGCTGGCCGCCGAGGCGTTGGTGGTGGTGGAGCGGTCCAGCCGCAGCGGACCTGTCGAGTGGGTGGAAGGGGTCACTGGCCAGCGCAGTCGCCGATACGGCGAGACCACCCTTTGGTACGGTCGCCGATCATGAGACGTGCGGTATGTCCCGGCTCGTTCGACCCGGTCACCAACGGTCACCTCGACATCGTCGGCCGGGCCAGCCGGCTGTTCGACGAGGTGATCGTCGGCGTACTTGTCAACCAGTCGAAGAGCGGCCTGTTCACCGTCGAGGAGCGCATCGACATGCTCCGCGAGGTGACCTCTTCCTACGGCAACGTACGGGTGGAGTCCTTCCGGGGACTGCTTGTGGACTTCTGCCGGGCGCAGCGGGCGACGGTACTCATCAAGGGTCTGCGGGCGGTCAGCGACTTCGACTACGAGTTGCAGATGGCCCAGATGAACATCGGCCTCGCCGGGGTCGAGACGCTCTTCATGCCGACCAACCCGCTCTACTCCTTCCTCTCGTCCAGTCTGGTCAAGGACGTGGCCAAGTGGGGCGGCGACGTCACCCCCCACGTACCCGACGTGGTCCGCGACGCCCTCAAAGCCCGCCTCACCCTCCCGCGCCCCTGACTCCCCGCGCTGCTTCCACCTCGCGATCTTGCAGTTCCGGTGGCCGTTCTGTCGCTTTCGATGTGGTTTGCGGGGACGGGAAGTGCAAGATCGCGAGGCGGGGTGGGGCGACACGCCCGGGGAGGGGTCGGTACGGGGTTGGTGGTGGACGACATCATTGGGTGAAGCGGGAAACCGGCCGAAGCCCGCATGATGTAGGTCGGCCGACGAATGACAGGAGTGAGGTACCGGTGGACCCGCTCGACCGCATCGACGAACTGATCACCATCGTGGAGCAGGCGCGCTCCGTGCCGATGTCGCGCAACAACTGCATGGTCGACCGGGGTGAGATGATCGCGGCCCTCGACGAACTGCGCGCCGAGCTCCCCGCCGACCTGCGCCGCGCCGCCGCCCTCCTGGAGGAGCGGGACAAGATCATGGATGCTGGCAAGCGGGAGGCCGACCGCATCATCAGCGAGGGTGAGGCGGAACACGCCCGCCTGGTCTCGGTGAACGAGATCACCGTCTCCGCCGAGCACGAGGGCGCCCGGATCATCGCCGAGGCGCGGGCCGAGGCGCAACGACTGCGCGAGGAGGTCGACGACTACGTCGACACCGCACTTGCCAACTTCGAGCAGTTCCTCACCCGGGCGCTGGCCTCGATCGAGCGCGGCCGGGACAAGATGCACGCGCTGCGGGAGATCGGCACGTTCGCCGGCGACGAGGCGGAGCGACCGCTGCCCTTCTGAACTCTGGATCACCGTCGAACGGACCGTCCGCCGCCGGCCGGACCGTCCGCCAACCGCCGGGATCATCAGCCGCTTGCGGCATCGGGACGGCTGGTCACCCCCCAATTCGACGTTGGGCCGTCCGTCCAGGTAACCTCGTTTGTCGGCCTCTCACCGGCCGGAGTCTGACTATGCCCAAGAACTCACCCACTTCACTCAACCCCAGGTCGCCGCTGGTCCTCGACACGAGGGAGCTGCCGCGCCGACCTGGTGTTCTGCGTACCGTCGAACGGGTGGTCCCGGCACCGTCGGACCTCGGCGTGGAGTTGATCGGCGTGCCGGAGGGCGCGGACCTCGACCTCGATCTGCGGATGGAGTCGGTGTCCGAGGGCGTGCTCGTCTCGGGGACCGTGAGCGGTCCGATCCGGGGTGAGTGCGGTCGCTGCCTGCGCGAGATCAACGACTCGGTGACGGTGACGATCCAGGAGCTGTACGCGTACGAGAACAGCACCACGGACGTCACCACCGAGGAGGATGAGGTCGGTCGAATGCAGGGCGACCTGATCGACCTGGAACCGGCGTTGCGGGACGCGGTGGTGCTCGCGCTGCCGAACAACCCGCTCTGCCGCCAGGACTGCCCAGGTCTGTGCCCCGAATGCGGGGTGCACCGGGACGATCTGCCGGCCGATCACAGCCACCAGCAGATCGACCCGCGTTGGGCGGGCCTGTCGCAACTGACCCGTACAGAGGAGTAAGAACCGTGGCCGTCCCCAAGCGCAAGATGTCGCGCAGCAACACCCGGTCCCGCCGGGCGAACTGGAAGGCCGCGGCGGTCGCGACCGTCGCCTGCCCGCAGTGCAAGTCCGCGAAGCTGCCGCACGCCGCCTGCTCGGTCTGCGGCACCTACAACGGCCGCCAGGTCCTTGAGGTCTGACCCGGACGGCGCGTGACGTCTCCGACCACAGGTCGGGTGACGCACACCCCCCGGCGATCGCCCGTAACTCCGGCCGACGCCGGCCGGCCCAGGCCGGTCGGCGTCGGGACGGAGTCGGGCGTCGCACGGATCGCCGTTGACCTCCTCGGCGGGGACGAGGCTCCCGCCGTCGTGGTGGACGGCGCTCTGCGGGCGGTGTGCGACGACCCGGACCTGCACCTGCTCCTCGTCGGGCCGACCAGGGCCGCCGGCGCGTTGATCGACGCCCTCGACCCGGCGCAACGGGACCGGATCACGGTCCGCCCGACGCACTCCGTCGTCGACATGGCCGACGACCCCAGCGCGGCACGCGCGGAGACCACCGTCCAGGCGGCGGTGGCCGCTGTCCGTGCCGGGTACGCCGACGCGCTGGTCTCCGCCGGCGCCACCGGCGCGACAGTCACCGCCGCCGCTCTCGGCCTCGGACGCTGGCCCGAGGTACGGCGTCCGGCCCTCGCCGCCGCGCTGCCCGCCGTCTCCGGCACAGTCGTCCTGCTCGACGTCGGTGGCTCGCTGGAACCGAACCCGACGACGCTCGCCCGCCACGCCGCGCTCGGTGCCGCCTACGCCGCGGTCGCCCACGGCGTCGCCGCGCCCCGGGTGGGGCTGCTCTCCGTGGGCACCGAACCCGGCAAGGGCGATCGGGCCCGCCGGCTCACCGATCCCATGCTCAGCGCGGCGGCGTTGCCCGGCGACGCCCACTACGTCGGGCTCGTCGAGGGGTACGACGTCTGTCTCGGCACGCGCGCCGATGTGGTGGTCACCGACGGGTTCACCGGTAACGTGCTGCTCAAAGCCGTCGAAGGCGCGTACGCCATGGCCGGCGGAACCCCGCCCGGTGGTGGGGCGCCCAGGGCGGCCGCGCTGCTCGGAGTGGCCGGCACCGTCGTCGTCTGCCACGGCGCCGCCCGCGCCGACGATATCGCCTCCGGCATCGCCCTGGCCGCGCACCTCTGGCGGCGCGACGCCACCGAGCGGGTCGCCGCGCTGCTCGCCGGGGACCGCACCGATCGCACGACCGACACCGAGGTACGCACATCATGAGCAACGACAAGCGCCGTCGGCCCGCAATCGGCCACCTGGAGGCCGCCTTCGGCGTCTCACTGGATCCGGAGCTGCTGGAACGCGCGCTCACCCACCGTTCGTACGCGTATGAGAACGGTGGTCTGCCCACCAACGAGCGGCTGGAGTTCCTCGGCGACTCGGTGCTGGGTGTGGTGATCACGACCGCGCTCTTCCAGAACCATCCCGACCTGCCGGAGGGCCAGCTGGCGAAGCTGCGGGCCAGCGTGGTCAACATGCGCGCGCTCGCCGACGTGGCACGCGGTCTGGGCCCCGACGGGCTCGGCCAGTACCTGCTGCTCGGCAAGGGCGAGGAGACCACCGGCGGTCGGGACAAGGCCAGCATCCTCGCCGACACCCTGGAAGCGCTGCTCGGCGCGATCTACCTCCAGTACGGGCTGGACACCGCCGCCATCGTCATCCACCGGCTGTTCGACCCGCTGATGGCCGAGTCCGCCGGCCGGGGCGCCGCGCTGGACTGGAAGACAAGTCTTCAGGAGCTGACCGCCGCGCTCGGCCTCGGCGTTCCGGAGTACCGGATCGAGGGGACCGGGCCGGACCACCTGAAGACCTTCACCGCGTGGGTGGTGGTCGCCGGCAACCGGTACGGCGGCGCCGACGGGCGGAGCAAGAAGGAGGCGGAGCAGCGGGCCGCGGAGTCGGCGTGGCGGACCCTCACCGAGCAGGCTGAGACGACCGACGGCTCGGCCGACGAGCAGGTGACAGTGGCGGTCGACGACGAGCGGAACCTGGTGGGCGAGGTCGAAGCCCAGGCGCACCATGCCTGAGCTACCGGAGGTGGAGACCGTCCGGCAGGGGCTGTCCCGCTGGGTCACCGGCCGCCGGATCCTGACGGTGGAGGTGCGCCACCCCCGTGCGGTTCGTCGGCACGTGCCCGGCGGGGTTCACTTCGCCGACGTACTGGCCGGCCGGAAGGTGCTCGACGTCCGGCGGCGCGGAAAGTATCTCTGGTTGCCACTGGACAGCGGCGACGCCGTCGTCGGGCATCTCGGCATGTCCGGGCAACTGCTGCTGCAACCGGCGGACGCGCCCGACGAGACGCACCTGCGGGTCCGGTTCCGCTTCGACGACGACGGGCCTGAGCTGCGCTTCGTCGATCAGCGTACGTTCGGCGGGCTGTCGGTCAGCGAGGGCGGCGGCATGCTGCCGGCGGAGATCGCCCACATCGCCCGCGACCCGCTGGACCCGGAGTTCTCCGACGTGGAGTTCGTGGCCGCGCTGCGCCGACGGCGTACCGAGGTGAAGCGGGCGCTGCTCGACCAGAGTCTGATCTCCGGCGTGGGCAACATCTACGCCGACGAGGCGCTGTGGCGGTCGGGGCTGCACGGCACCCGGTCCACCGACGCGCTCACCGGCCCGGCCGCCCGGCGGCTGCTCGCGCACGTGCGGGACGTCCTCAGCGAGGCGATCACCGCCGGTGGCACCAGCTTCGACGCCCTCTACGTCAACGTCAACGGCGAGAGCGGCTACTTCGACAGGTCGCTCAACGCGTACGGCCGGGAGGGGCAGCCCTGCCCCCGCTGCGGTGCCCCGATCCGCCGCGAGCCCTTCATGAACCGCTCGTCCTACAGCTGCCCCCGCTGCCAACCCCGCCCCCGCCCCCGCCCCTGACCCCGCCCCTTTCCTCGGCGATCTTGCAGTTTTCGTCCCCACGAAGGCCACAAAAGGGGCGTTTCGGCGACCAGAAGTGCAAGATCGCGGCGGAGGGTGCGGGCGGGGTCAGGGGGCGGGGCAGGGGAGGCGCCAGGCGTCGAGGGTGCGGTGCTTGCGGATGGAGGCGAAGCCGTAGCCGACGCTTGTCACGCAGAAGTCGGTGGTGGCACCCGTGTACTCGACGTGGAACACCGGTTTGCCGGCGTCGGCGAACGGCAGCAGCTTCTCGCACTGGCGCAACCGGACGCACTCCTCGTTGACGGCGAAGTCGAAGTCCGGCGCCAGCGCGGCGACCTGCGGCAGGTCGCCCAGCAGACCGGGGGAGAGGTCGAGCGAGCGGGCCAGCGCGGCGACCCGACGGTTGAACTGCAACTGGTGGTCGAACTCCAGCGCGAAGCCGGAGCGCTTGTCGTAGCCGTCGGCGTCGGCGAACACCACAGCGCCGAAACCCTTCCCACGGCAGAGCCGGAACCGGTCGGCGAG
The DNA here is from genome assembly GCF_002754655.1 of Verrucosispora sp. CNZ293. Classification (NCBI taxonomy): domain Bacteria; kingdom Bacillati; phylum Actinomycetota; class Actinomycetes; order Micromonosporales; family Micromonosporaceae; genus Micromonospora; species Verrucosispora sp. CNZ293. The sequence continues at coordinate 3,425,495 of NZ_PEFR01000001.1, read as the reverse complement.
CACCGGCCGCAGGGCGTCCCACCGGCGTACGTCCAACCAGATCCGTCCCGTCCGGGCCACCGTCGCACCGCGTACCGGTGCCGGATAGCGGCTGGCGTCCGGATCGGTCGGGTGCACCGACCCGATGTGTACCTGGCAGACCAGCCGGCGGCTGCGGGAGCGCAACTCCGCGGTCTCCGCAGCGGTGGTGTCGACCGGGTCGAGGACGAACACGTCCGCCTCGACGTGCGGATCGAGCACCCCCGCCACCTGCCACTGCCACTGCCAGTGTCGGGCCGAGGTGGTCGGCCAACTGGTCGGCGCTCCCGGCGGCGGCAGCTCCGGCCGGCAGGCGGCCACCGTGAGCAGCAGCGTGCACGTCAGACCGGCGGGCAGTGCCCGGTGGTGCAGCCACCGGGCGCGTCGTCCGCCCAGGCCGATCCGCATCGCCAGCTCCGCAGGTCGCGGGGCGGCGTCGGGCCGCCCGAGCCGGTACGCCGGGTCTCGGCGTACCCCACCCGGTCAAACGAGCACAGACCCGACAAGGACTCGCGCTCAGCGTGGTGCGGCGAAGACCTGCGTCCAGTACGGGCCGTTGCTGTTGGCCATGCCGACGCCGATCTCGGTGAAGGCGCAGTTGAGGATGTTGGCGCGGTGGCCGTCGCTGTTCATCCAGGCGTCCATGACGGCCGCCGGCGTCCGCTGGTTCCAGGCGACGTTCTCGCCGTAGGTGCGCCAGGAGTAGTTGACCCGGTCGATCCGGTCGCCGGGATCGCTACCGTCGCTGCCGGTGTGCGACATGTTCCGGTGGTCGGCCTGGTCCTGGCTGTGCCGCTGGGCCGCCGTCATCAGCTTGTCGTCGATGCTCAACGCGCCGCAGCCGGCCTTCGCCCGCTCGGCGTTCACCAGCGCCACCACCTCGGCCGCCTCGGCGGAGACGTCGTCCCCGGAGGACGACGGGCTGGCGGAGGCGGCCCGGCTCGGGCTGCCCTGGCGGTCGGCGCTGAGCCGGGAAGGAGCCGTGCTACGCGACGGCGCGGGCTTGGACCGGGTGGTCCGGCTCGGTGACGGCGACGCGGTGGCGGTGCTGGGGGAGACGCTGGGGCTGGGGCTCGGGCTCTCCGGCAGGTCGAGCGGTAGCGCCTGGTCCTCCTCCGGCAGGGCCGGCGCGCTGGCCACCGGCGCCTCGCCGGCCGTGGTGTTGGCGGGGGTGTCGTCGCCGGGCAGGGCGAGGGCGGCGACGCCGATGCTCACCACGAGGGTGGCCGCCGCGGCAGCGCCACCCATCACCAGGGGGCGCGGCAGCCGCCGGGACCGACGTTCCCGACCTGTCGGTTGGAGCGCCGGCTCGGCGACTCCGGCCAGGTCCCGGTGCCCGGTCTGCGGCGGCAGATGGTGGGAACGCACGACCGGTTCGGCGTACGCGTCGGTCTGGCCGGCGTAGCCAAAGGGCTGATCGACGTACCGGTCGGACCGATCATCGTAGGCGTACGGGTCGTCCTGCGGTGCGGTGTGGTGCGTGGGCCAGTCGGCGGCATGGACGGCGGTGAGGTCGTCGTCGCGGTGGTGCCGCCCGGTCCCGTGCTGGAACGAGGCGGAGGTGTCGTGCCAGTCCTGTCCGGCCCGCGGGTACGGCTGCTCCGCCGGCTGGTACGTCTCCGCCGCCGGCTGGGGATACGCGGCGTCGGACCGCCACTGCTCGGTCGGCTGGTCGCGGTACCACCCCGTGGGCGGGACCTCCGGGTCGTCGCCGAACAGGTAGGACGACCGTGGCGCCGGCCGGTCGGTCAACCAGGCCGGATCGTCGGTCGGCGGTTCCGGTCGCCGCGGGGTGTGCTCCGGGTCGATCGGATCATTCCAGCCGTGCACGCCTGTCGCCTCCACGGGTCAGTTAAGGGCCGGGGTGACGCTACGTGTTGTGTCTGAGCAGCAGCAATCTGGCTAAGGAAGAGTTAAGAGGAGCCTGTACGTCCGGGTGAGGTGTTCGGCTGTTTCAAAGCGTAGAGTCGGGGCGTCCGGACAGAGCGTGTTCGCGCCTCGTGGCAGCCTCCCGTGACGGGTGTGGCAGACGCCGAGATGATCTACGGCCTGCGTGAACTTGACGAAGCAGGGGCTGTCGGCTCAATATGGTGGTGTCGCCAGTCGCGCCCGGCCATGCCCAGAAATTGTGGGAATGGTAGTCGCGTTTACATGGGCGCGCGTTGGCCGGCCTCTCCGGCAGCGCACATCAAGGAGTAAAAATGGCGAAGGCCCTCTACGGCCACGTAGGTGCGGCGCCCGACCGGCGCCTGCTCGACGAGGTCACCCGACTGCGTGCCAGGGTTCAGTCACTGGAGTTCGAGGTCACGCGGCTGCGCGCCGAGAACGATCGGCTCGCGGCGGCTGCGGCGGAGGCGGACGATCTGCTCCGTCTGGCCGAGCCCGCGCTGACCTGACCCACCTGGTCGCCGCACAAGCGACTGCACCATTCGGTCGCCACAACTGAACAGCACCACCGCACTGAGCGCGCCGACACGATGTGCCGGCGCGCAGCTCTGTGCGTAGCCGATCGCATCGGCCGTTCGGTGCGGGGGCGTGGTCCGGTCGGTGTCCGACGGCCGGCAGGTGGGTCGCGTCGCGTGCTCCACCCGGTCCCGGGTTAGTCTGCGGGTTTACCAGGGTCCGCGCAGCCGGGCGACGGTACGGCGGCCACCGGACGAGGATCGAGAAGGTGCATCTCAAGAGTCTGACGGTGAGGGGCTTCAAGTCCTTCGCCTCCGCGACGACGCTCAAGCTGGAGCCGGGGATCACCTGTGTGGTGGGCCCGAACGGCTCCGGCAAGTCAAACGTCGTCGACGCCATCGCCTGGGTGCTCGGCGAGCAGGGCGCGAAGGCGCTGCGCGGCGGCAAGATGGAGGACGTCATCTTCGCCGGCACCGCCGGTCGGGCCCCGCTGGGCCGCGCCGAGGTGACCCTCACCATCGACAACACCGACGGTGCCCTGCCGATCGAGTACACCGAGGTCTCCATCACCCGCCGGATGTTTCGCTCCGGCGAGAGCGAGTACGAGATCAACGGCGACTCCTGCCGTCTGCTCGACATCCAGGAGCTGCTCTCCGACTCCGGCATCGGCCGGGAGATGCACATCATCGTCGGGCAGGGCCGACTCGACGGGATGCTGCACGCCAAGCCGGAGGACCGGCGGGCGTTCATCGAGGAGGCGGCCGGCGTCCTCAAGCACCGCAAGCGCAAGGAAAAGGCGCTGCGCAAGCTCGACGCGATGCAGACAAACCTGAACCGGCTCACCGACCTCACCGCCGAGCTGCGCCGACAGCTCAAGCCGCTCGGCCGGCAGGCCGAGGTGGCCCGGCGGGCCGCCGTGATCCAGGCCAACCTGCGCGACGCCCGGCTGCGGCTGCTCGCCGACGACCTGGCCACCCTGCGGACCACGCTGGACAAGGAGATCGCGGACGAGACCGCGGTCCGGCAGCGCCGCGAGCAGGTCGAGGCCGAGCACGCCGAGGTGCAGTTCCGCCTCGGCGAGTTGGAGGAGGCGCTGGCCTCCGACGCACCGCTGCTGGCCGCCGCCCAGGACACCTGGTACAAACTCTCCGCGTTGCAGGAACGGTTCCGCTCGATCGAGCAGCTCGCGGTCGAGCGACTCCGGCACCTCAGTGCCACCCCGGACGACGAGCGCCCGGGCCGCGACCCGGAGCAACTGGAGGCGGAGGCCGAGCGGGTACGCGAGCAGGAGGAGGAACTGCGCGCGGCGCTCACCGACGACCAGGTCCGGCTCGCCGAGGCGGTCGAGCACCGTCAGGAACTGGAGCGGCAGCTCGCCGCCGCCGAGCGGGAACTGGTCGCCGCCGCGAAGGCGATCGCCGACCGGCGTGAGGGGTTGGCCCGGCTGACCGGTCAGGTGAACTCGGCCCGGGCGCGGACCACGAGCGCCGGTGAGGAGATCGAGCGGCTCGCCACCGCGCACACCGACGCGTTGGCACGCGCCGAGCGGGCCCAGGCCGAGCTGGACGCGGTCGCCGAACAGTCCACCGAGGCGGACCGGGACAACGCCGACCTGGACGCCCGGCACGCCGAGGCGGTGACCGCCCAGGAACAGGCGCAGGCCACTGTCCGGTCGCTGTCGGACGCGGAACGGGCGGCGGAGAAGGACGCCGCGACCTGGAAGGCCCGGGAGGAGGCGCTCGCCCTCGGCCTGCGCCGTAAGGACGGTGCCGGGGCCCTGCTGGCCCGTGCCGATCAGGTGCCCGGTCTGTTGGGCGGTCTCGCCGGCCTGCTCACGGTGGCCCCGGGCCACGAGGCGGCGCTCGCCGCCGCGCTCGGTGGGCTGGCCGACGCGGTCGCGGTGACCGGCGTGGACGAGGCCGTGGAAGCGATGCGCCTGCTCAAGATCTCGGACGCCGGGCGGGCCGGGTTGCTCGTCGGCAGCCCCGCCGGGCCGGGCATGGCCGGCTCGGCCGAGGCGCTGCGCCCGAAGCTGCCCGACGGTGCCCACTGGGCACCCGACCTGGTCGACTGCGACGCCCAGATCCGGCCTGCGGTGCACCGGGCGCTGCGGGACGTGGTGCTGGTGGAGGACCTGTCCGCCGCCGCCGAGGTGGTCACCGACAATCCCGAACTGCGGGCGGTCACCCGGGAGGGTGACGTGGTCGGCGCGTACGCGGCGGCCGGCGGATCGGCCAAGGCACCCAGCTACATCGAGGTGCAGGCGGCGGTCGAGGAGGCCCGGGCAAACCGGCTGACGGCCGAGCGAACCAGCGCCGAACTGCGCGAACAGTTGGTCGAGGCGCGCGCCGAGGTGGCCACCGCCAAGGAGGCGGTGCAGCACGCGTCAGCGGCCAAGCGGGAGGCGGAGAGCCACCGCAACGCCGCGGCGCGGCGGTTGGCCGAGCTGGGTGCCGCAGCTCGGTCGGCGAAGGCGGAGACCGACCGGCTCGGCGAGTCCCGGTCGCGTGCCGAGGCGGCCCGGGAACGGGACCTGACGAGCCTCGCCGAACTTGAGGAACGGCTGCGGTTGGCCGAGGCCACGCCGATCGACGCGGAACCCTCCACCGAGGAACGCGACCAGCTCGCCGCCATGGTGCCGCAGGCGCGGCAGAACGAGATGGAGGTCCGGCTCGCGGTGCGTACCGCCGAGGAGCGGGTCGCCTCGATCGCCGGACGGGCCGACTCGCTGCGCCGGCAGGCCGGTGCCGAGCGGGCGGCCCGGGAACGGGCGGCGGCCCGGCGCGCGGCGCGGACCCGGGGCGCCGCCATCGCCCGCGCCGTGGCCGGTGGCGCGCGGGCGGCGTTGACTCAGCTCACCAGCAGCATCGCCCGGGCTGAGGAGCACCGCGACGCGGTGGCGCGGGAACGGGCCACCCGCGAGGCGGAGCTGCAGGAGGTGCGGGCCGCCGCGAAGCGGTTCGGTGTGGAACTGGAACGGCTGACCAGCCAGGTGCACCGGGACGAGGTCGCCCGCGCCGAGCAGCGGCTGCGCATCGAGCAACTGGAGGCCAAGGCCGCCGAGGACTTCGGTCTGACGGTCGAGACCCTGATCGCCGAGTACGGCCCGAGCCAACCGGTGCCGCCCACCGAGGCCGAGGTGGCCGCCGCCGAGCGGGACGGCCTGGCGGTGCCCGAACCGGTCCGCTACGAGCGCCCGGTGCAGGAGAAGCGGGCCGCCAAGGCCGAACGGGAACTGGCCCTGCTCGGCAAGGTCAACCCACTCGCGCTTGAGGAGTTCGCGGCGCTCGAGGAGCGGTACAAGTTCCTCTCCGAGCAGTTGGAGGATCTCAAGGCGACCCGGCGTGACCTGCTCACCGTGGTCAAGGATGTCGACGACCGGATCCTGGAGGTCTTCGCCAGCGCCTTCGCCGACACCGCCCGCGAGTTCGAACAGGTCTTCACCGTGCTGTTCCCCGGTGGGGAGGGCCGGTTGATCCTCACCGACCCGGAGGACATGCTGACCACCGGCGTCGAGGTGGAGGCCCGTCCGCCGGGCAAGAAGATCAAGCGGCTGTCGTTGCTCTCCGGCGGCGAGCGGTCGTTGACCGCTGTGGCGATGCTGGTGGCGATCTTCCGCGCCCGGCCCAGCCCGTTCTACATCATGGACGAGGTGGAGGCGGCCCTCGACGACGTGAACCTGGGCCGGCTGATCACCCTGCTGGCCCAACTGCGCGAGAAGAGCCAGCTGATCGTCATCACCCACCAGAAGCGGACGATGGAGATCGCCGACGCGCTCTACGGTGTGACCATGCGCGGCGGGGTCACCCAGGTGATCAGTCAACGGCTCAACAGGTCCGACGGGGAAGACGAGCGGCAGAGCCGCGGCGAGGAGAACGGGTAGTGGCTCGGGAACGCGCGACGGCGCTCCTGCTGGATTTCGACGGTGTGCTGCGACGCTGGGATCCGGCGGTCGCCGCCGGCGTCGAGCGGGAGTACGGCCTCTCCGCAGGTGTGCTCGGCGAGATCGCCATGCAGTGGGGGCGGTTGCAGCCGGTGCTCACCGGCCAGGTCAGTCACGCCGACTGGATGACGAGCGTGGCCGATGCGCTCACCCCGTCCGTCGGGGACGCCGAGCGGGCCCGGGCGGCGGTGGCGCAGTGGCAACGCTATCGCGGTGAGGTCGATCCGGAGGTGCTGACGTTCGTCCGTGAGGCGAGGGCCGCCGGCATCCGGGTCGGGCTGGGCACCAACGCCACCGACCTGCTCGACGCCGACCTGGCCGCGTTGGGGCTCACCGACGAGTTGGACGTGGTGGTCAACTCCTCGGCCATCGGGGTGCACAAGCCGGCGCCCGAGTACTTCCAGGCCGCCTGCGCGGCGCTGGAGACGCCGCCGGCCCGGGTGCTCCTCGTCGACGACGAGGACCGGGCGATAAGCGGCGCCCGGGCGGCCGGGCTGTCGGCGTACCGCTGGAACGGTTCGGCTGATCTTCGCTACCTGCGCGCCGCGCTGGCCGGCTGAAGCGCCGCCGGCCCGGCTCACGGCTCGCGCACCGGTCTCCGCGCCCGGGTCGCGGTACGTCGCGGTGTCCCGCTGGCGGTTGACCGCGACGTGCCGTAACCGGTGTCGACCAGCCGCGCTTTCGGTCACTCGCCGACGACGCCGTCGATGCGTTCCCGGATCAGGTCGGCGTGCCCGTTGTGCCGGGCGTACTCCTCGATCATGTGGATGTAGACCCAGCGCAGGTTGAACGTCCGTCGCTTCGGTCCCACCTCGGTGAACGTCTCGTCGAGCGACCGACCGACGACGGCGGCGCGGGCCAGCGCCACCTGTCGGTGGTAGGTGGCGAAGTCCGCCTCGGCGTCGGCGGTGCTGACGTCGTGGTCGGCGTCCGGATCGTCTTCCGTGTAGTACGGGTAGTCGACAGGCTCGCCGGCGAAGTTCTCCCGGAACCACCAGGCCTCCACCTCCGCCAGGTGCCGGACCAGACCGAGCAGGGTGAGGCCGGACGGCTCCACGCTGGCGGTGCGTAGCTGCTCAGCGGTGAGGCCCGCGCATTTGAGCAGCAGGGTCTGCCGGTGATAGTCCAGCCAGCCCTCCAGCATGGTGCGCTCGTCACCGACGTAGGGCTCGGGGGTCCGGTCGATCTGTGGTGCTGTCCATGTCATCCGGCGATTCTGGCCCCGACCACCGACAGCCGGCGACAGGTTTGTCCGGCCCGGGCCGAGGAATCTTCACCCGGCGGTGCGGATCACCGCGGCGGCACCGCCGGGACCGTCGCCCGGCTCCCGCTGCTACGCGTCGAGGTGCCGTCGGTGAGCCGGTGCCGGGCGACCTCGTGCAGCTGACCGTCACCTGTGGTGCCCTCGATGACCACCTCGGCACCACGGCCGGCGTGGGTGAGCGTCGCCACCGCGTTGCCGAAGTAGGGACCGGCCAGCTTGCGCCACTTCACCAGAGGCCGACGGACCCCGGCCGTACGGGCCAGGGCCCGGGCCGCCCCGGACGGGCCGCGCGCCCAACCGAGCCGCATCAACGGGCGCATGCCGGCCGGCACCTGGTTGTGGATCGGCGAGCAGGTGAGCTGGTGCACCGGGGTGTGCACAGCGGGGTCGGCGAACCGCACCCGCGCCACGTACGAGTGGTGCACGTCGCCGGAGAGCACGCTTATCGACGCCGGTGGCGGATACGCCGGCCCGGCACCCTTCCGGTCGTCGGGCGTACCGGGCGCACCGGCACCGATGCGGGCGAACAGCTCGGCCAGCGCGTCGAACGAGCGGCGGAACGCGGCCCAGTGCTCCAGGTCCAGCGCGCGGCGCAGCCGTTCGCCCAGCCCGGCCACCCACGGACGGGGTGAGTCGGCCAGCTTCTCGTTCCACGTCTCGACGTGGTGGATGCCGGGCGGCAGCAGCCAGGGCAGCGAGGAGCCGACCACCAGGTGGTCGTAGCCGCCGTGGGCGCGGTCGACGAACCACGACCACTCTCCCGGCGGCAGTATCGCCCGCCGGCCCGGGAGCAGCACCCGGCTGCACCTGTTGTCCAGCATCACCAGCCGGGTGCGCCCCAGGTCGAGCGAGTAGCTCCACTGGTACTGCACCGCCCGCCAGCGCTCGGTGTCGTGGGCCAGGTCGGCCTCGGTGTCCACCCGCGCTCCGAACTCCCGCAACACCCCGGTGGCGTCCTCCGCCGCGCTCACCTTGGCGAAGACCGGATCGGCCGCGATCTCGTCCGGGGAGAGGTTGCCCAGGTGCTGGTAGACCCAGTAGGAGGCCAGCCCGCTGGCGATCCGCTCGGCCCACCACGGCTGTTCGCGCATCTCGGCCCGCCAGGAGGCGGAGGTGTTCCAGTCGTCGATGATCTCGTGGTCGTCGAAGATCATCACGCTCGGCACGGTGGCGAGGAGCCAGCGGATCTCCGGGTCACTCCACGACTCCAGATAGAGCTTCGTGTACTCGTCGAAGCTGACCACCTGGTCGCTCGGGGCGCCCGCCGGACGCCTCCGCCGACGGCGCAGCAGCCGCTTCACCGTGGGCGAGGTCTCGTCGGCGTAGACCTGGTCACCGAGCAGCACCACCAGGTCGGGCAGGGCCGCCGGGTCGGGGTCGGCCATCACCCGCCGGGCGTACGCGTCGAGCGCGTCCGGCGGCAGCTTCCGGGTGGTCGCGTGCTGGGTGGTCTCCCGACAGGAGCCGAAGAGCAGGCGGACCGGCTGGTCCCGGTCGTCGTCGGCCCTGGTGCGGATGACACTTGGTGGGAAGCGACTCTCCGGCAGCGGCCAGACCACCTCGTCGTCGACAAGCACCTCGTACGCCGTGGTGCTGTCCGGGGTCAGCCCCTCGACCACCACCAGCGCGTAATGGTGGTCGTACGCGCTGAAGGTGGGTGCGGTTCCGGTGGCGCCGTCGCCCGCGCGGACGGTGACCACCGCCGGCGCCGTGGTCTCGACCCACACGGTGGCCCGAGTGCCGACGACCCGGCGCAACAAGGGGCCGATGAGCAGCTCGGCGGGCATAACGGACCTCCAGACGAAAGAACTTCATCCTTTACTACCCGGCCGGCGGCGCACCACTGCCAACTGTGGCCGAGACTACCGACGCTTCCTGGACCGTTGCCGGGAGCGGACCGACGTCGGGAACGGCCGAGCCCGGCGGGAGCGGTGGCTGAGACGCGGTCGCCGGCATCTGACAGGATTCCGGCATGACGGAATACCTCCTCATCGCTCTCGCCCTGCTCGGTGTGCTGATCCTCGGCGGCATCGGGCTGGTCGTGCCGCGGCTGCGCCGACGGCCACAGCCGCCGCTGCCGCGTACGGAGGTCGACACCCGGGCGGAGGAGGATCTCGCCGGCCCGCCGGTGCAGGCACCTGAGGCCGATCTGTCCACAGGTGTCCTGGTCGAGCCGCCGGTCGTCGAGGCGCCGGCGCCGACAGTCGAGGTGCCCGAGCCCACCGCCGGCCGGCTGGTGCGGCTGCGCTCCCGGCTGTCGCGGTCGCAGAACGTCTTCGGCAAGGGCCTGCTCGGCCTACTCAGCCGCGACCGGCTCGACGAGGACGTCTGGGAGGAGATCGAGGACAGCCTGATCACGGCCGACGTGGGCGTCGACGCCACCCGGGACATCGTCGACCGGCTGCGCGAGCGTACCCGGGTGCTGGGTACCCGATCGGTCGCCGAACTGCGCGCCCTGCTCGCGGCCGAGCTGGTGAACGCGCTCGACCCGGGACTGGACCGGTCGCTGCACACCGCGCCGAAGGAGGGAGTGCCGGCGGTGCTGCTGGTGGTCGGGGTCAACGGTGCGGGCAAGACCACCACCTGCGGCAAGATCGCCCGGGTGCTCATCGCCGACGGCCGCAGCGTGCTGCTCGGTGCCGCCGACACCTTCCGGGCGGCAGCCGCCGACCAGTTGCAGACCTGGGCCGGGCGGGTCGGTGCCGAGACCGTCCGCGGCCCGGAGGGCGCTGACCCGGCAAGCGTCGCCTTCGACGCGGTCAAGCGGGGCATCGAGACCGGCGTGGACACGGTTCTCGTCGACACCGCCGGCCGACTTCAGAACAAGATCGGCCTGATGGACGAGCTGGGCAAGGTCAAGCGGGTGGTGGAGAAGCACGGCCCGATCGACGAGACCCTGCTGGTGCTCGACGCCACCACCGGCCAGAACGGGCTGGAGCAGGCGCGCGTCTTCACCGAGGTGGTGAACGTCACCGGCGTGGTGCTCACCAAGCTCGATGGCACGGCGAAGGGCGGCATCGTCATCGCCGTGCAACGCAAGCTCGGCATCCCGGTGAAGCTGGTCGGCCTCGGCGAGGGTCCGGACGACCTGGCACCGTTCGACCCGGCGCAGTTCGTCGACGCGTTGCTGGGTACCGAGACCACCGGTCAGACCGCGTAACCTCGGGTGACCAGAGACGACCGCGCGTACGCGGGCTGGCGCGACCCGAGCCACCCGTCGCAGCGCCTCGGGAGACCGTACGTGACTTCGCAGGAGATCCCGCTGCACGGCGGGAACGTGAGCACCGTGGTGCGGGTCGGTGACACGGTGCGGCGCAACGCCGGACCGTGGACCCCGTCGGTGCACGCCCTGCTGCGTCACCTGGAGTACGTCGGGTTCACCGGTGCGCCCCGCGCCCTCGGCATGGACGAGCGCAACCGTGAGGTGCTGTCGTACCTGGAGGGGGAGTGCGGGGAGTACCCGTTGGCGCCGCACTGGGTCACCGACGAGGCCCTGGTGACCGTCGCCACCATGCTGCGGATGTTCCACGACGCCCAGTACGGCTTCGTGCCGCCACCGCAGGCGGTGTGGCGCTCGTTCGGCCCACCGCCACCGGACACCGAGGTCATCTGTCATCACGACGCGGCACCGCACAACGTGATCTGGCGACCGGACGGCACCCTCGGGCTCATCGACTTCGACCTCGCCTCGCCCGGTGCCCGGATCTACGACGTGGCGTACGCCGCCTGGACCTGGGTGCCGATCTTCTCCGACCGGGACTCCATCACGCTCGGCTGGAAGCATCCCGACCGCCCCCGCCGGCTGCGGCTCTTCGCCGACGCGTACGGGCTCATTCCGCGCGACCGGCACCGGTTGATCCGGACCATCCGCAAGCGGATCGTGGACCACGTCGAGGGCATCCGCCGGATGGCCGCGGCGGGGGAGCCGGCCTTTGTCCGGATCGTGCACAAGGGCCACCTGCGCCGACCGATGCGGGATCTGCGGTTGCTCGACTACGAGCGGCACGCCCTCGAGAACGCCCTGCGCTGAGAGATTGTCGGGGTCTGCCGACGGTCTCTGGGCCGTTGGGGGATAGACCGGCACCAAATGGCCGATCCACCCCCGTCGAAGCGCTGAGGTGTGCGGCTTTCTTCACACGTCCGAAACAACCCGTCACGGTTCGGAAACCAGCCGGGGCCCCTGTGTGAAACAGCGGACCACCAGGCTTCCGCGCAACCGGCGTACGGGCGATGCTGCGCGATGCCGGGAGGGAGGGAAAACAACCCGAGAGGAGGCAGCGTGCCGGAGCTAGATTCTGGTGCCACCGCCTGGATTTTGACTTCAGCCGCCCTGGTGTTGCTCATGACGCCGGGCCTGGCGCTTTTCTACGGCGGCATGACGCGTTCCAAGTCCGTGCTCAACATGATGATGATGAGCTTCGGGGCGATCGGCCTGGTCAGCCTGTTGTGGGTGTTCTACGGCTACAGCATCGCGTTCGGTGAGGACCTTGGCGGGATCACCGGTGATCTTTCCGCCGCCGGTCTGCGCGGCATGCTGGAGAGCGGGACCGAGGGAGGCATCCCCGACCTGCTCTTCGCCGGTTTCCAGCTGATGTTCGCCGTCATCACGGTCGCGCTGATCAGCGGCGCGATCGCCGACCGGGCCAGGTTCGGCCCGTGGCTGCTCTTCGCCGGCCTGTGGGCCACCCTGGTCTACTTCCCGGTCGCGCACTGGGTGTGGGGCGGTGGCTGGATCTTCGAGCTGGGCGTGCTCGACTTCGCCGGTGGCACCGCGGTGCACATCAACGCCGGTGCCGCGGCCCTCGCCCTGGCACTGGTGCTCGGCCGCCGGGTCGGCTGGCCGAAGGACAGCTTCAAGCCGCACAACCTGCCGATGGTGCTGCTCGGAGCGGGCCTGCTGTGGTTCGGCTGGTTCGGCTTCAACGCCGGGTCGGCGCTGGCCGCCAACGGCACCGCCGCTGTCGCCTTCATCAACACCCAGGTCGCCACCGCCGCCGCGGTGCTCGGCTGGCTGCTTGTGGAGAAGCTGCGGGACGGCAAGCCCACCACCCTCGGTGCGGCGTCCGGCGCCATCGCCGGCCTGGTCGCCATCACCCCGGCCTGTGCCTTCCTGGAGCCGCTCGGCGCCATCGCGCTCGGCGTCATCGCCGGTGTCGTCTGCGCGCTGGCCGTCGGCCTCAAGTACCGCCTCAAGTACGACGACTCGCTCGACGTGGTCGCCGTGCACATGGTCGGCGGCATCATCGGCTCGCTGCTCATCGGCTTCCTGGCGATGGAGGTGCTGGCCGGTGAGGGCAACGACGGTCTGCTCTACGGCGGCGGCGTGACGCTGCTGGGCAAGCAGGCCCTCGGGTCGGTGGCCGTGCTGGCGTACTCGTTCGTGGTCGCCTACCTCATCGGCTTCGTGATCGACAAGACCATCGGCTTCCGCGCCAGCGCCGACGCCGAGGTCGAGGGGATCGACAACGCCGAGCACGCGGAGAGCGCGTACGAGTTCAGCTCCACGGGTGGCGGCGGTGGCGCGTTCGCCGCCGCGGGCATCGGTACCTCGGCCGCGCCGAAGACCGAGCCCACCGAACCGGTAAGCGAAAAGGTCGCCGGCTAACGTTCTGCGAATGGAGGGGTTGGACATGAAGCTGGTGACCGCGGTCATCAAGCCGCACCAGTTGGACGCCGTCAAGGAGGCCCTGCACACGCTGGGCGTGGCCGGGTTGACGGTGAGTGAGGTCCAGGGCTACGGCCGGCAGAAGGGCCACACCGAGGTCTACCGGGGCGCCGAGTACACCGTCGAGTTCCTGCCCAAGATCCGGGTGGAGGTGCTCACCGACGAGATCGACGTCGACAAGATTGTCGACGCCGTCGTGTCGGCCGCCCGGACGGGCAAGATCGGTGACGGCAAGGTCTGGGTGACCGCCGTCGAGGAGGTCGTCCGGGTTCGTACCGGCGAGCGCGGCCTGGACGCACTGTAGGACGGAGCATCGATGACCTCGTTGACCAGTAGGACAGCCTCGGAACCCCCGGGTAGCGCTGATCTCCTGGTCAACGAGGTCGTCGGCGTACCGGCCGGGGTCGGCGCGGCGGCGCGCCGGGCCCGGGCCGACGCGTACGACGCCTGGCTGGCCCGGCTGCTGCCGGCCCGGCCGGGCGTCGCGCTGCTGGCGGTCGGCGGGTTGGGTCGGTGGCAGTGCGCCCCCTACGGCGACCTCGACCTGGTGCTGGTACACGCCGGAGTGCCCGGCATCGACGAACTGGCCGCCGCCCTGTGGTATCCGATCTGGGACGCCGGGCTGCGGCTGGACCATTCGGTCCGCACCGTCGCCGAGGCGCTGTCGGTCGCCCAGGACGACGTCAAGGTGGCCCTCGGGCTGCTCGACGCCCGGCTCGTCGCCGGTGACCCGGATCTCGCCGACACGCTCGTCAGCAGCGCGGCCGACCACTGGCGGCGGACCGCTGTCCGCCAGCTCGCGCCCCTGCGGGAAAGCAGTGCCGCCCGCTGGCAGGCCCACGGTGAACTGGCTCACCTGCTGGAGGGTGACCTCAAGGAGGCGGCCGGGGGCCTGCGCGACGTGGGCATCCTGCGGGCCATCGCCACCGCCGGGATCACCGACGCGCTACGACCCGCCGTGCACGCCGCGCACCTGCGGCTGCTGGACACCCGAGACGCGCTGCACCAGCAGGTCGGCCGGCGGATCGACAGGCTGCTCGCCCAGGAACGCGACGGGGTGGCCGCCCTGCTCGGCCTGCGCCGGACACCGTCCGGGGTCGCCGAGGGCGTCCCGCCGGGCGCGGTGCCGCCGCAGCCTGCCGGCTCGGCACCGGACCAGCGTCCCGAGGAAGGTGACGGCGACACCCTGCTGCGTCGGGTCGCTGGCGACGCCCGGACCGTCAGCCACGCCCTGGACGACGCCTTCCGCGCCGCCGACCGGCTGCGGTCAGGTCGCCGTCGGGGCGCCGACGGGCGCCCACTGCGCCGCCCGGTCGCCCGGGACGTGGTCGAGCACGACGGTGAGCTGGTGCTGGCCCGTACCGCCATCGGTGCCCGCCCCGACGCCAGCCTCTCGCTGCGGGTGGCCGCGGCGGCGGCGACCACCGGGCTGCCGATCGCCCGGGCCACCTGCGAATGGCTGGCCGCGTACTGCCCGCCGCTGGCGACGCCGTGGCCGGCCGAGGCCCGCGCCGCCCTGACCACGCTGCTCGGTGCCGGTGCCGGCATGATCCCGGCCTGGGAGACCTGCGACAGGTACGGGCTTATCGACAGATGGTTGCCGGAGTGGACCCGGCTGCGCAGCCTGCCCCAGCACAACCCGGTGCACCGGTTCACCCTGGACCGGCACCTGGTGCAGACGGCCGCCGAGGCCAGCCGGCACACCCGCGACGTGGACCGTCCCGACCTGCTGCTGCTCGGCGCGCTCCTGCACGACGTCGGCAAGGGGCTCCCCGGTGACCACAGCGTGGTGGGCGCACCGATAGCCCAGGGGATCGCCACCCGGATCGGGCTGCCGCCGGCCGAGGCGGCGCTGATCGGCACGCTGGTCCGACTGCACCTGGTGCTGCCCGAGGTGGCCACCCGGCGGGACCTTTCCGACCCGGTCACCATCGCCCGGGTGGCCGAGTCGGTAGGCGACGTGACCACCCTCGACCTGCTGTACGCCCTGGTACGCGCCGACGCCGCAGCGACCGGCCCGGCCGCCTGGTCGGACTGGAAGGGCCGATTGGTCGCCGAGCTGGTCGCCCGGGTCCGCACCACCCTCGACACGGGCGACGTACCCGCCCCGCCGGCACCGGATCCGGCGCTGGTGGCCGGGCCACTGCCGGTCGTACACCTGACCGGGGATCGGGTGGCGGTGGCCGCGGCGGACCGGCGCGGCCTGCTCGCGACGGTGGCCGGCTGCCTGGCCCTGCACCGGCTTGAGGTGCTCGCCGCCGACGCCTCGACTGTGGACGGGCGGGCCCTGGTGCAGTGCCGGGTGCAGCCGCGCTACGGCCTGGCCCCGGACCCGGTGGCGTTGAGCGCGGATCTGCGCCGCGCGGTGCGTGGCGACGTGTCGGTGACTCAGCGGCTACGCGGTCGGGCCCTGGCCGCACGGGGGGCCGGGGCCCGACCACGGGTGGTCTGGCACCGCGACGCCGCCACCGACGCGGTGCTGCTGGAACTGCGTGCCGCCGACGCCGCCGGCCTGCTCTACCGGGTGACGAGTGCGCTGGACGCGGCCGGCGCCCAGGTCCGGGCGGCCCGGATCGCCACCCTCGGCGGCGACGTGGTCGACGCCTTCTACCTGGTCGGCGGCTGGCCCCCGGAGCACGAACGGGCCCGCCTGGAGGCAGCCGTCCTCGCCGCCGTCTAACCCATCCCAGCATCTGTGGCAGTAGAGGTGTCTACCGATCGGCGTGTCGGCTACCGCACCTGCCACAGATGCTGGGGCCTCCGGTGGGTGGCGATGGGGGTGGCCGGCCGGGAGCGGGGGTGTGGGTGGCGGGCTACCCTAGCGGTGGTCGGACAGCTCTCCCGGCCTCGTTCGTGCTCGCCGGAACACTGACAAACGGGATGTTCGCGTGTTTGACACCTTGAGTGACCGCCTCTCCGGGATCTTCACCAAGCTCCGCGGCAAGGGACGTCTCACCGACGCCGACATCGACGCCACCGCGCGCGAGATCCGCCTCGCGCTGCTGGAGGCGGACGTCGCGCTGCCAGTGGTCAAGGGCTTCATCGCGAACGTCAAGGAGCGGGCGCGCAGCGCGGAGGTCTCCCAGGCGCTCAACCCGGCCCAGCAGATCATCAAGATCGTCAACGAGGAACTGATCGCCGTGCTGGGCGGCGAGGGGCGGCGGCTCCAGTTCGCCAAGCAGCCGCCGACCGTGATCATGCTCGCCGGCCTCCAGGGCTCCGGTAAGACCACGCTCGCCGGCAAGCTGGCCCGCTGGCTCAAGGCCCAGGGCCACCAGCCGCTGCTGGTCGCCGCCGACCTGCAACGTCCCAACGCCGTCGGGCAGCTCCAGGTGCTCGGTGGCCGCGCCGGTGTCGAGGTGTACGCCCCGGAGCCCGGCAACGGCGTCGGCAACCCGGTGCAGGTGGCGAAGTCCTCCATCGAGCACGCCCGACGGGCCGCCCGGGACGTCGTCATCGTCGACACCGCCGGCCGGCTCGGTATCGACGCGGAGATGATGCAGCAGGCCGCCGACATCCGCGACGCGGTCGACCCCGACGAGGTCATCTTCGTCATCGACGCGATGGTCGGCCAGGACGCGGTGCGGACGGCCGAGGCGTTCCGCGACGGCGTCGGCATCACCGGCGTGGTCCTCTCCAAGCTCGACGGCGACGCCCGTGGTGGTGCCGCGCTGTCGGTCCGTGAGGTGACCGGGCAGCCGATCCTGTTCGCCTCCACCGGCGAGAAACTGGAGGACTTCGACGTCTTCCACCCCGACCGGATGGCCAGCCGGATCCTCGGCATGGGCGACGTTCTCACTCTGATCGAGCAGGCCGAGGCGGCCTTCGACACCGATCAGAAGGAGAAGATGACCGCCAAGCTGATGGGCGGCGAGCAGTTCACCCTGGAGGACTTCCTCGACCAGCTCATCGCGGTACGCCGGATGGGGCCGATCGCCAACGTGCTGGCCATGATGCCGGGCATGGGGCAGGTGAAGGACCAGCTCGCCGAGCTGGACGACAAGCACTTCGACCGGATCACCGCGATCATCAGGTCGATGACCCCGGCCGAGCGTACCAATCCGAAGATCATCAACGGTTCCCGGCGGGCTCGGATCGCCAACGGCTCCGGCGTGACCGTGATGGACGTGAACCAGCTGCTCAACCGCTTCACCGACGCGCAGAAGATGATGAAGCAGATGGGCGGCATGATGGGCCTGCCCGGCGCCGGCCGGCGCAAGGCGACCAAGTCGCCGAAGAACAAGCGCAAGGGCACCAAGGGCGGTAACCGGCCGCGCAGCGGCGCCGGTACTCGGGGCGTGCAGGGTGGGCTGCCGGGCGGCTTCCCGGGCGGGATGCCGCAGTTGCCGCCGGGGATGAACCCGGACGACCTGGCCGCCGGTCAGGGCCTGCCACCCGGCTTCAAGCTGCCGAAGATCGACTTCAACAAGTTCGGCAAGGACGGCAAGCAGTGAGCGGCCCTGGAAGGTTTCGGTGGACCTGCCCGCGCTGACCGTGCGGCGGGCCGGGCTTCTGGAGCGCGACGGGCAGTGATCGGGTAGGACTGTGCGCATGGCTCTGCATGTGCGCGGTGTGATGCTGCCGGACGACGAGGTCCGGGATCTGTGGTTGGTCGGCGACCGGGTCACCTTCGACCCGGTGCCCGGCGCGGAGACGATCGCCGACGGCGGCTTCATCCTGCCCGGCCTGGTGGACGCGCACTGCCACATCGGGATCGCCCGGGGCGGCGCACCGATCACCTCGCTGGACCAGGCACGCGCCCTGGCCCGCATCGACCGGGACGCGGGTGTGCTGGCCCTTCGGGACGCGGGCTCGCCCTTCCCGTACCCGGAACTGGACGACGAACCCGACCTGCCCCGGCTGGTCCGGGCCGGCCGGCACGTGGCACCGCCCAAGCGGTACCTGCGCGACATCGGCGTGGAGGTCGGTGCCGCCGAGGTGGCCGCGACGGTGGCGGAGCAGGCGGCTGCCGGCAACGGCTGGGTGAAGCTGGTCGGGGACTGGATCGACAGGGGCGTCGGCGACCTGGCGCCGGCCTGGGACGCCGACACGATGACCGCCGCCGTCGCCGCCGCGCACGCCGCCGGGGTACGCGCCGCCGTGCACACCTTCAGCGAGTCGGCGGTGGAGATCATGGTGCGGGCCGGGGTGGACTCGGTCGAGCACGGCACCGGCCTCAGCCTGGATCTGATCGACCTGATGGCCCGGCAGGGCACCGCGCTGATCCCCACGATGATCAACATTCGTACCTTCGGCCACATCGCCGACCAGGCGAGAGCGAAGTTCCCCGGGTACGCCGAGCACATGCTCGCCCTGCGCGACCGCTTCCCGCAGGTGGTGCGGGCCGCGTACGAGGCCGGCGTGCCGATCTACGTCGGCACCGACGCCGGCGGTGGCATCGACCACGGCCTCGCCGTCGAGGAGATGCTCCTGCTGCACGAACAGGCCGGTATGTCCACAGTGGACGTCCTAGCCGCCGCCTCCTGGTCCGCCCGCGCCTGGCTGGGCCTCCCCGGCCTGGTCGAGGGCGGCCTCGCCGACCTCTCCATCTACCCCCACGACCCCCGCCAGGACCTCACCACCCTCCGCACCCCCACCCACCTAATCCTCCGCGGCCACCCCCTCTCAGGCCCCCGACCACCCCGTTGACCATGAAGTTGTAGTCGCGACACGCCGTACGGAGCGGCAACAACTTCATGATCAACCCGGAGAGGGCGGGGGAGAAGGTGCGGGGATGGGCGGGCGCATAGGATGTGCGGTCATGGCGCGTGTGCTTACTCCCCGGGCTGAGGACTTTCCTCGGTGGTACCAGGACCTGATCGCTAAGGCGAAGCTGGCCGACAACGGGCCGGTACGGGGGACCATGGTGATCCGACCGGCCGGCTATGCCATCTGGGAGCGCATGCAGGCCGAGATGGACGACCGGATCAAGGCCGCCGGGGCGGAGAACGCGTACTTCCCGCTGTTCATCCCGGAGAGCTACCTCAAGCGCGAGGCCGAGCACGTCGAGGGCTTCTCGCCGGAGCTGGCAGTGGTCACCCACGGTGGTGGCAAGCAACTGGCCGAACCGGTCGTGGTGCGGCCGACCAGCGAGACGGTCATCGGCGAGTTCATGGCCAAGTGGATCGACTCGTACCGGGACCTGCCGCTGCTGCTCAACCAGTGGGCCAACGTGGTCCGCTGGGAGCTGCGCCCTCGGATCTTCCTGCGGACCAGTGAGTTCCTCTGGCAGGAGGGGCACACCGCGCACGCCACCCGCGAGGACGCTCGCGCCTACGCCCGCAAGATCCTGCACGAGGCGTACGAGGACCTGATGGTGAGCGTGCTCGGCATCCCGGTGGTGGTCGGGCTCAAGACCGCTCGCGAACGTTTCGCCGGGGCGACCGCCACCTACACCTGCGAAGGCATGATGGGCGACGGCAAGGCGCTCCAGCTCGGCACCAGCCACGAGCTGGGCCAGAACTTCGCCAAGGCGTTCGACATCAGCTACTCCTCGGCCGAAGGCGGCCGGGAGCACGCCTGGACGACCTCCTGGGGCACCTCGACCCGGATGCTGGGCGGCCTGATCATGTGTCACGGCGACGACAACGGGTTGCGGGTGCCGCCGAGGCTGGCGCCGACCCAGGCGTACGTCATGGTGGTCAAGAACGGTGACGGCGTCACCGAGGCGGCGGCCAAGCTGCGCGACGCGCTGCGTGACGCCGGCGTCCGGGTCACGCTCGACGACCGCACCGACACCCCGTTCGGCCGCCGGGCCGTCGACGCCGAGCTGCGCGGCTATCCGGTACGCGTCGAGGTCGGTCCCCGCGACCTGGCCGCCGGCAACGCGGTGGTGGTCCGCCGTACGGACGGCTCGAAGGCGCCCACGCCGGTGGCGGACGTGGTCGGTGCGGTGCTCGCCGCCCTGGACGCCGACCAGCGGGCGCTGCACGACCAGGCGCTGGCCTTCCGCGAGTCGCGCACGGTCGACGTGGCGACGCTCGACGAGGCGTTGGAGGCGGCAACCACCGGCTGGGCCCGCGTCCCGTGGTCCGTCGTCGGCACCGACGGCGAGGCGAAGGCCAACGCCCAGGGCGTCACCGTCCGCTGCCTGCTGCGCGCCGACAACTCCGTCCCCGACACCGAGGACGAACCCGACCTCCTCGCCATCCTCGCCCGCGCCTACTAACCCGAACCCCCACCCCACCCACCCCACACCTCGTCGATCTTGCACTTTCTGCCCGGGCGAATGCTGTGAAAGCGGGCGTTTCGCCGACCAGAAGTGCAAGATCGGCGGGAAGTCGGGGTGGGTCTGTGGTGTTTGGGGGTGGAGGGGTGGGGCGGTAGGGTCGGGGGCGTGGGGTTCGAGGCGGGGCGGTTGGTCGTGCACCGCAATGTGCGGCGGGGGCGGATCGGCTGGGTGCGGCCGGCCCGGGTGGTCAGCGACGACGAGCGAGGGCTGCTGCTCTGGGTGACTGAGGGCACGCCGGTGGCCGGCGAGGTCAACGAGGCCGGGCTGGGCATGCGGGCGGTGCCCTTCCGGGAGTGGCTGACCCCCACCTACCGGTTGGCGCAGGGCCACTGGAACGGGCCGCCGTTGTTGAAGTTCCTGCCCACCGGGGCGGCCCACTCCGTGTGGTTGTTCCGGGACGCGCGGGGCCGCTTCGCCGGCTGGTACGTCAACCTGGAGGAACCGGGCGTCCGGTGGGACGACGGCGAGCTGGCCGGCGTCGACATCGTCGACCAGGATCTCGACGTGTGGGTCCGTCCGGACCGCAGCTGGGAGTGGAAGGACGAGGACGAGTTCGTCGAGCGGCTCGCCTTCCCGGAGCACTACTGGGTGACCGACGAGGCGGCGGTGCGGGCCGAGGGTAAACGGGTGATCGCGCTGGCCGAGGCCGGGGTCTTCCCCTTCGACGGCACCTGGTGTGACTTCACCCCGCCTGCGCACTGGACGGCCCCCGATGGCCTGCCCGAAGGCTGGGACCGCCCTCCGGTCCGCTGAGCCCGCCGGGTGTGTTCCTCGTCACGTCCGGCCCGCCTCGGGTGACCCTGGCCGGTGCGGTGTCAGTGCTCCGGACGGGATCTGGCAGAATGGCTTGCTGGTATCCGGCGCGTGTCCGGCGCCCTCTAACCCGGGCGCGTCGCCAGTCCACCCGAGCGGTCTCCGGCCCAACCCCACTGTGCCGGTTGGCGCTCACCCATGCACACCGCCCGTACGGGTCGGTGAGATCGCAACAGGAGCGAAACAACCGTGGCCGTAAAGATCCGGCTCCTGCGGATGGGCAAGATCCGCAACCCGCAGTACCGCATCGTCATCGCCGACTCGCGCACCAAGCGCGACGGCCGGGCGATCGAGTTCGTCGGCATCTACCAGCCGAAGGAAGACCCTTCGGTGATCGAGGTCAAGTCGGAGCGGGTCCAGTACTGGCTCTCCGTCGGTGCCCAGCCCAGCGAGGCCGTGCAGCGGCTGCTGGAGCTGACCGGTGACTGGCAGAAGTTCAAGGGCCTGCCGGCCCCGCCGCCGCTGAAGGTCGCTCCCGAGCGGGCCGACCGCAAGGCGGCCTACGAGGCGGAGGCGAAGGCCGCCGCAGGCGTGGCCGACACCCCGGCCAAGCCGGCGAAGAAGGCCGCCAAGGCCGCTGAGGCTCCGAAGGCCGAGGAGGCTCCGAAGGCCGCTGAGGCTCCGAAGACCGAGGAGCAGCCCGCCGCGGACTCCGGCGAGCAGGCCTGACATGGCGTTGCGGCCGGCGTTGGAGCACCTGGTCAAGGGCATCGTCGACCATCCTGACGACGTGCGCGTCCGGATGGTGGACTCCCGTCGGGGCAAGCGACTGGAGGTCCGGGTGCATCCCGAGGACCTGGGCACCGTGATCGGGCGGTCCGGCCGGACCGCCAAGGCGCTGCGCCAGGTGATCGGCTCCATCGGTGGGCGCGGCGTACGCGTCGACATCGTCGACTCGTACTGATGCAGCTCATCGTCGGCAGGATCGGGAAGCCGCACGGCATCCGCGGTGAGGTCACCGTGGAGGTGCGGACCGACGAGCCCGAGACGCGGTTCGCCCCCGGCATGGTGTTGGGCACCATGCCGGGGGCGAATGCCGCCAAGACACCCGCCGCCCAGCCCGCACCGGACGGTCCCGGTGTGCCGTTCCGGGTGCCTGACGAGCTGACGGTCGAGTCGGCGCGTTGGCACCAGGGGCGGTTGCTCGTGGTCTTCGGCGGGGTGCTGGACCGCGACGTCGCCGAGGCGCTGCGCGGCACCCTGCTCGCCGTTGACAGCGCCGACGTCGACCCGCCGGAGGATCCGGAGGAGTTCAACGACCACCAGTTGGTCGGGTTGGCAGTGGTCACCCCGACCGGCGAGCGGTTGGGTGAGGTGGCCCGGATCGATCACGCTCCCGCATCCGATCTGCTGGTGCTGCGGCGTCCCGAGGGGCGCACGGCACTGATCCCGTTCGTCAAGGAGATCGTCCCCGAGGTCGATCTCGCCGGTGGTCGCGTCGTGGTGGACCCGCCCAGCGGCCTGCTCGATCTCTGACCGGCGGAGCACCCCTGATGCGCGTCGACATCGTGTCGATCTTCCCGGAGTACTTCGCCCCGCTCGACCTGTCACTGATCGGCAGGGCCCGCGCCAACGGGACGCTGCGGCTGGCCGTACACGATCTGCGCGGCTGGACCCACGACGTGCATCGGACCGTCGACGACACACCGTACGGCGGCGGACCCGGCATGGTGATGCGGCCCGAGCCGTGGGGCGAGGCGTTGGACGCCCTGGCACCGGCGGAGCTGACCCCGCCCCGGCTGCTGGTGCCGTCGCCGGCCGGCGTGCCCTTCACCCAGGCGATGGCCCACGAGCTGGCGGCCGAGCCGCACCTGCTGTTCGCCTGCGGCCGGTACGAGGGCATCGACCAGCGGGTCCTCGACCACGCCGCGACGCGGATGCCGGTCACCGAGGTCAGCCTCGGTGACTACGTGCTCTTCGGCGGTGAGGTGGCGGTGCTGGTGATGCTGGAGGCGGTGACCCGGCTGCTGCCGGGGGTCCTCGGCAACGCCGGTTCGCTGGCCGAGGAGTCCCACGCGCACGGGTTGCTGGAAGCGCCGATGTACACCAAGCCGGCGACCTGGCGCGGGCTGCCGGTGCCGGAGGTGCTCCGCTCCGGCGACCACGGCCGGATCGCCCGCTGGCGCCGCGACGAGGCGCTGGTCCGGACCGGTCACCGTCGGCCGGACATGCTCGCCGGGCTGGACCCGCAGAGCCTGGACAAACGGGACGTGGCGGCGTTGGACCGGGCCGGATTTCAGGTGCCCGGACCGGATGTGGCAAAGTAGAGGGGTTGCCGCAGTCGTCTGCGCCCGTGGGCGGCTGCGAGGATCCCCGACCGGGGTCGGTCAGCGCCGGCCACCACCCGGGGATCAGTATCACCCATCCGCGTGCCGATTGACGGTGCGCCGTGAGCCTCACGAGGACGCAGCGATGAACATCCTGGACGCCCTTGACGCCCAGTCGAAGCGCACCGACCTGCCCGACTTCCGTGCCGGTGACACCGTGAAGGTGCACGCCCGGGTGGTCGAGGGAGCCCGGTCCCGGGTCCAGATCTTCCAGGGCGTGGTCATCCGCCGCCAGGGTGCCGGACTGCGCGAGACCTTCACCGTCCGCAAGCTCAGCTTCGGCGTCGGCGTCGAGCGGACCTACCCGATCAACAGCCCGGCGATCGACCGGATCGAGGTCGTGGTTCGGGGTGACGTCCGTCGGGCCAAGCTCTACTACCTGCGTGAGCTGCGCGGCAAGAAGGCCAAGATCAAGGAGCTGCGCGAGAAGCAGCCGAGCTGACGTCGCGCTGCGCCACGCCGCCCGAGCTGCGCGTATGCCGTACTGGCCAGTCCGCACTACCCTGGTCGTACGGGCGCAGCTCGGCGGTACCCGCCTCGTGTGGCGGGTGACCTCCACTACCGCCCGGGGAGCCTCGACGAGGCTCCCGGGCGGTAGTCGTTTCTGCGGACCGGGGAGTGGGCGTGGTACAGGCGCTTGACGACAGCGGTGCGGCCGATCCCTGGCGCCGGCGCACCCGGCGCGGTAAACGGCAGATGCCGCTCTGGCAGGAGCTGCCGCTGCTGCTCATCGTCGCCTTCTGCCTGGCGGTGCTGATCCGTACGTTCCTCCTCCAGGCGTTCTTCATCCCCTCCGGGTCGATGGAGGACACCCTGCTCGTCGGTGACCGGGTGGTGGTCAACAAGGTCGTCTACAACGTCCGGAACCCGCAGCGGGGCGAGGTGGTGGTCTTCCGGGGCACCGACCAGTGGGTGCCGCAGGTGGACGCCCAACCGCCCACCGGCTTCGCCGACAAGCTGGGCCGCACCGTCGGTGACCTGATCGGCGTCGGTCGTCCGGGCGAGAAGGACTTCATCAAGCGCGTCATCGCACTCCCCGGGGACCGGGTGAGCTGCTGTGACGACCAGGGGCGGGTGCTGGTCAACGGCACCCCGTTGGACGAGTCGGCGTACGTGCTGCGGGACTCGCCGCTGGAGCTGCCGCCGAACCCGCAGGAGTGCCGTTCCCGGCGGTTCGAGGAGATCGTCGTCCCGCCCGGCCAGATGTTCGTCCTCGGCGACCACCGGCAGGTCTCGCAGGACGCACGCTGCCAGGGCACGGTGCCGATCGACAACGTGGTGGGCCGGGCGTTCGCGGTGGTCTGGCCGTCCGACAGGTGGCACTCGCTGCCGGTCCCCGAGACCTTCGGCAGCGTCGCCCCGCCGCCCACCGCGACCGGCGGTGCGGCTCCGGTACGCCCCACCTCCGACGGGGGGGTCGTGCTACTCCTCCCGATTGCGGCCACACTATCCGTTCTCGCGCGTTCCGGACGTTGGCGCTCGGTCGGGCAACGTAGGCTCCTCCCGTGATTGACGAGCAGACCGACAAGCCGCGCCACTCCTTCTGGAAGGAACTGCCCATCCTCCTCGGGGTGGCGATCCTGGTGGCGGTCCTGGTACGTGCCTTCGTACTGCAGACCTTCTTCATTCCGTCGCCGTCCATGGAGAACACTCTCAAGATCGACGATCGGGTGCTCGTCAACAAGCTCGTCTACCACACCCGCTCGCCGCATCGCGGCGAGGTGATCGTCTTCAAGGCGCCGCTGGAGTGGAGTGGCAACCCGGCGGGGGAGGACTTCATCAAGCGGGTCATCGGCGTCGGCGGCGACCGGGTGGTCTGCTGCGACGACCAGGACCGCCTGCTGATCAACGGGACGCCGTTGGACGAGCCGTACATCTTCTCGGTGGACGGCCAGCGGGACAAGCCGGCGGACCAGGAGTTCGACGTGCAGGTGCCCGAGGGGCGGCTCTGGGTGATGGGTGACCACCGGTCCGCCTCCGGAGACTCGCTGGA
This sequence comes from Verrucosispora sp. CNZ293, assembly GCF_002754655.1. Lineage (NCBI taxonomy): Bacteria > Bacillati > Actinomycetota > Actinomycetes > Micromonosporales > Micromonosporaceae > Micromonospora > Verrucosispora sp. CNZ293. The sequence goes on along the minus strand of NZ_PEFR01000001.1, from coordinate 3,399,838 downwards.
GCACTACCAGCAGTCCGGGCAGAACATCCAGTCGGCCACCATTCCCGAGGACGACGTGGTGGGGCGGGCCTTCACGATCTTCTGGCCGTTCGACCGGGCCACCATTCTGACCGTGCCGGACGAGTTCGACGCGATTCCGAAGTCCTGACCAGGGCCGGCCCGCTGCTCCGCCGTCGACGGGCAGCGCCGGTTGCGCCGGGGCGTGGGCGACGTCGCAGGCGTCTGGCAGTCTGGTGCGGTGACCGTCTACACCCCGAGGTGTGCCGCTCGCGTCCTTCTGGTCGACGCGACCGGCCGGTTGCTGCTGTTCCGCGGTTTCGACCCCGCCCGCCCGGAACGCGGACGGTGGTGGTTCACCCCCGGCGGGGGCCTGGACCCGGGGGAGACGTACGCCGAGGGTGCCGTCCGCGAGTTGGCCGAGGAGACCGGGTTGCGGCTGACCGTTGCCGAGGTCGGCCAGCCGGTGCACGCCGACGTCACGGAGTTCTCGTTCGACGGCGTGTGGTACCGGCAGGAGCAGCAGTTCTTCCTGGTGCGGGTGGCGGCACACGAGGTCGACACGGCGGGTTTCAGCGAGGTGGAGCGGGGCAGTGTCGACGCTCACCGGTGGTGGTCGGCAGCCGAGTTGCGCGACACCGGGGAGCGTTGCTTCCCGGTTGACCTCGCAGCGGTGCTGGCCCGCGCGTTGACCGGTACGACGGCAGTCATCGAGGGACGGGCATGCTGACTCCACCACGCACCGTGATACGCCGGGAGGCCGGCCTCTACGCCCTGGAGCGGGCCCTGCAACGGCGCGGATTCCGGCACGTCGCCGGTGCTGACGAAGCTGGTCGCGGTGCCTGCGCGGGCCCGTTGGTCGCCGCCGCCGTGGTGCTGCCGGAGGGCCGGCGGGGTGAGATCGACGGGCTGGCCGACTCCAAGTTGCTGACCCCGGCCAGCCGGGAACGGATCCACGACGAGGTCGTCGAGCGGGCGCTGGCGTACGCCGTGGTGGTCATCCCGGCCGACGAGGTCGACGCCCGGGGGCTGCACGTGTGCAATCTGGCCGCGATGCGGCGGGCGCTGGCCCTGCTGACGGTTCGGCCGGAGTACGTGTTGACCGACGGGTTCGGTGTCGACGGCCTGGGCGTTCCCGGGCTCGCGGTGTGGAAGGGTGACCGGGTGGCCGCCTGCGTGGCGGCGGCGAGCGTGCTGGCCAAGGTCACCCGGGACCGGATCATGGTGGATCTGGACGTCGAGTATCCCGGCTACGGGTTCGCCGAGCACAAGGGGTACATCACCGCCGAGCACACCGCCGCCCTGCGCGAGCACGGGCCGTGCCGGGAGCACCGTTTCTCGTACGTGAACGTGGCAGCTGTCTCCGGGCTCGACGGCCGGCCACCCCGCTCCCGGCGACCGCTCGGCGCAAGCCGGGAAGAGCCGATGGAGCGCTCGGACGCCGCAGGGGGTACCGTCGGCGTGGCGTTGGGCGAGCAGCCGCGGCCTTCGGCGCCGGTGGGGGAAGATGTGGTCATGGAAGGCGGAGTGCGATGAGCGCGGAAGATCTCGAAAAGTACGAGACCGAGATGGAGCTCCAGCTCTACCGGGAGTACCGCGACATCGTCCGCCAGTTCTCCTACGTGGTGGAGACCGAGCGCCGGTTCTACCTGGCCAACCAGGTCGACCTGCACGTGCGCAACTCCGACGGCGAGGTCTACTTCGAGGTCGAGATGCACGACGCCTGGGTCTGGGACATGTACCGCCCCGCCCGGTTTGTGAAGAATGTCCGGGTAATGACCTTCAAGGACGTGAACGTCGAGGAGTTGGAGAAGCCGGACATCTCCCTGCCGGCCGACTCCGGTTTCGGCGGCTGAGCCGTCCACCTCCCTCGGGCAGCGACGGCGGACCCCCACCCGCCGCGATCGTCCGTACCGCTTCGTCCACAGTGCACCGGCCGTACCGGTCGTCGGCCACGCGCTGAGGTGCACGGCGACCGCCCATAGCAGATCATCCCGCTCGATGTGGACTGTCCACAGGACGTTCAGCCGTCCACAGGTACGCCGTCCGGGGCGGTGGTGGCCGGCGGAACCGGCCAGGCTCGACCACATGCGACAAATGTCGATACTCGCCGGGCTCACCGCGCTCCTGCTGCTGGCCCCATCCGCGCCGGCGGGTGGGGCGAGCGGACGGTCGCCGTCTCCGGCCATGCCGAGCGGCCTGTCGTTCCCGCCCGCCGCGCCGCAGGCGGGTGGCACGACCGACATCGGCGGCGTCGTGCCGTCGCGGGTGCCGGTCGCCAGCGCGGAGCAGACCGGCGACGCCGGTTTGTTCCGCTGGCCGGTCGACGGAAAACCGCAGCCGGTACGCAGGTTCGACCCGCCGCCCCGGCCGTGGCTACCCGGCCACCGGGGGGTCGACCTGCTCGCCCCTGCCGCTGCCACGATCCGGGCAGCCGGTGCCGGCACCATCCTCTTCGCCGGCATGGTGGCCAACCGGCCGGTGGTCACCGTCGGGCACGCCGACGGCCTACGGACCACCTACGAACCGGTCCAACCGGCAGTCACGACAGGCACGGCGGTGTCGGCCGGAGCGGCCCTGGGCACCCTGCTGCCCGGGCACCCCGGCTGTCCCGGCACCGCGTGCCTGCACTGGGGTCTGCGTCGGGGAGACGACTATCTCGACCCGCTCGCCCTGCTCGGCCTCGGCCGGGTCCGACTCCTGCCGCTCGACGAGCGCACCACCGGTCGGGTGCGTCAGCTCAACGCTGGGCGAGCAGGCCGGGCAGCCCCACGGCGAGGCGCTGGTACTCCTCGGGCGCGTTGTAGACCTGACCGCACAGCCGCAACCACCCGCGGCCGTCCCAAGCCATGATCGCGACCTGGGTGGCGAGCCGCTCGGCGATGCGGGTCTGCAACGCGCGGGCACCGTCGAGGGTCGTGGCGAGCCCCGCCGGCAACGGGACGAGTCGCATGGCGACCGTCGGTCCGCCGGGGTCGGGCAGGTCGGCCGGTGGCACGCCGAGCGCGTCCCCCACCACCCGCTGCCCGTACGCGGCCAGTCCGGCGTTGTGCGCGCGTACCCGGTCGACGCCGAGACTGCGCAGCGTGTAGAGACCAGCCGGGGCGCTCAACCAGGCCGTGTAGTCCCATGTGCCCTGCCACTCCAGGCGAGCCGGGAACCCCGACTCCTGCTCCCAGGAGACCACAAGCGGCTCGATCCGGTCCCGCCACTGCGGCGCCACCACCAGCACGGCGGTGCCACGCGGGGCGTACCCCCACTTGTGCAGGTTGCCGACCCAGAAGTCGGCTCCGATGCTGCGTACCGACGCCGGCAGCATCCCTGGCGCGTGTGCGGCGTCGACAAGCACCGGTACGCCGTGCTCCCCGGCCACGCCGACGATCGCAGCGACCGGGAACAGCCGGGCCGTGGCCGAGGTGAGCTGGTCCACCACCAGCAGGCGGGTACGGCCCGGACGCAGCCCGTCCCGCACGATCTGCACCACCTCTTCGTCGGTGGCGGTCAGCGGCACCCGTAGGGCCCGGTGCGTCGCCCCGGTGCGTCGGCACTCCCGGCGGATCGAGAGGTCGACCGCGCCGTAGCCGTGGTCGGTGGTGAGCACCTCGTCACCGGCGCGCAGCCCCAGCGACTGGAGCACCACCGCGACCCCGGTGGTGGCGTTCGTGGTCAGAGCGGTGCCGTCGGGGTCGGCGCCGAGGAAACCCGCCAGATGCCGGCGGGTGTGTGCGACCCGGTCGACCAGGCCCTGCGTGAAGAACCGCAGCGGGTCGGCTTCCATCTCGTCGCGCAGCCGGTGCTGGGCCCGTTGCGCCACGATCGGCACCGCTCCGAACGAGCCGTGGTTGAGATGACTGACCGCCGGGTCGAGGGAGAAGAGCAGGCGGGCGCCCACGATCGGCTCGGGCGGCGGCGGGACGCTCACTCGATGATCGTAACCGCCGGGCCTGGCGTAGCCGGCGCAGCTTGCCCCCCGTCACCGGTGAGAGCTCCGTGCCAGTTCCTCAGCCGCATCTCTCCGGGGCAGGTCGTCAGGCGCGGGGGTGGGCCTGACGGTAGGCGGCCCGGAGTCGTTCCACCGAGACATGGGTGTAGATCTGGGTACTGGCCAGCGAGGAGTGCCCCAACAGCTCCTGCACCGCCCGGAGGTCCGCCCCGCCTTCGAGCAGGTGAGTGGCGGCCGAGTGGCGCAGCGCGTGCGGGCTGGTCCGGGGTAACCCGGCCGCCTCGGCGTAGCCCCCGACGATCCGGCGGGCCGTGGTCGGATGCAGCCGGCCACCGCGGGCGCCGAGCAGCAGCGCATCACGGGAATCGGGGACCGCCAGCACCGGCCGCCCGTGCCGCAGCCAGTCATTGAGGGCCCGTTGCGCGGGCAGCCCGTACGGCACCGTCCGCTCGCGCCCACCCTTGCCCCGTACCCGGACCACCCGCCGATCCTGGTCGACGTCGGTCGTGTCGATCCCGCACACCTCGCTGACCCGTACCCCGGTGCCGTAGAGCAGTTCGAGCAGCATCCGGTCGCGCAGTCGTACCGCCTCCCCGGTGCTGTCGGACGCACCGGTCACGGGTGATCCTTCGGCGGTCGCCGAATCAGTGCCCGGTGCGGGCCCACCAGGTGTCGGCCCGTCGGATGTCGGTCCGCTGGGTGAGGGCGTGGCCGGATGGCGGGCGGGTTTCTCGACGAGCAGGGCCGCCTGCTCGGGACGAAGCACCGTGGGCAGCGTCCGGCGCGGCCGAGGGCTGGCCAGCGTGGCGGCGACGTCGGTGGGCAGCAACCCCGTCCGGTGGGCCCACGCGCTGAAGGTCCGAGCCGTGGCCGCCCGACGGGCCAGCGAGGTGCGGGCGGCACCTGTCGTGCGTTGCCGAGCCAACCAGCTGCGTACCGTGTCGAGGCTCAGCTCGGCCACCTCTTTGCAGCCCATCCGCCGAGCGTGATCCAACAGCGACACCAGATCGGCGACGTACGCCCGCACCGTGTGTGCCGAGCGGTTACGGACCGAGGCGAGGTACTCCGCGAACTCGTCCACCGCGTCCCGCAGCGGTGCCGGCAGCGCGTCGTGCATCGCCCGGGTGCTGCTGGCGGCCCGCCCCCGCCCGCCGATGCTGCCCACGGGAACCACCCTACGATCGGGACGCCCGGACGGCGAACGGACGACACGTCGACGCCGACCGCTGATCAGGCGGGTGACGCGACCGCGCGCCGAGCAGGCCCTGTGACGTCAGGTCAGCGCAGATCGGACTCGCCGGCATGGCCGGGGTCGGCCGGTGCACTCCGCCGGCTCGGCGTCACCAGGGCGTAGCCGTCGTCACGGCGTACCACCAGGGCCAGCTCCTCCAGCAGCGGCAGTTTGCGCAACACCGTGCGGACCGCAAGGCCAGCCCGCGCGGCGAGAGCGTCCACACTGATGCGGCCACGTCGCGGCATCGCCTCCACGATCGACCGGGCGTCGTCGTCGAGCAGATCGGTGGGTCGTTCGGGCCCACGCGGCACCGGGGCAAGCTCGCCGACCCGGCCCACTTCCTCCAGCACCTGGGCGAGGCCGGTCACCAGCCGCGCATTCGGTTCTTCCCGAAGCACCTCGTGAGCACCCACCGACATCGCCGAGGTGACCGGGCCCGGTACCACCATCGCCGGTCGGCCCAGGGCGAGGGCGCGTCGGGTGGTCTGCGTCGCGCCGCTGCGGGCCGCCGCCTCGACGAGCACGGTGCCCCGGGTACCCGCCGCGATCACCCGGTTGCGGATGAGAAAGCGGGGACGCAGTGGCTCAGCACCCGGCGGCCACTCGCTGACCAGCAGACCGGTGTCGGCGATCCGGTCGAACAGGGCGGCGTTTCCCATCGGGTAGGCACGGTCCACACCGCAGGCGAGCACCGCGACGGTGAGCCCGCCGGCGGTCAACGCCCCGCGATGCGCGGCAGCATCGATGCCGAACGCGCCGCCGGAGACGACGGTCCAGTCCCGGTCCGCCAGTCCGTAGCCCAGATCCGTGGCGATGTGGGTGCCGTACGCGGTGGCGGCGCGTGCCCCCACCACCGCCACGGACCGGTCCAGCGCTTCGGCCAGCGGCCACGAGCCGCGTACCCAGAAACAGAGCGGCGGCGCGGTCTCGGTGTCCACCCGACGGCGGGCGTCGGACAGGCGGAGCGTGCGTAGCTGCTCCACTGTCCCGGGCCACTCGTCGTCGCCGGGGATGACGACCCGGACACCGAGCCGGTCGGCACGGTGCAGCGCCTCGGCGGCGACCATCCTGGCGTCGCCGGCCCGGCTGCGGGCCACCACCGACTCGCGTAGCGCCTGCTGGGGTGCCCCGCCGTCGAGCAGCAGGTCAAGCGTGCCCACCGGGCCGAACTCGTCGACAAGGCCGTACACCGACCACGTGCCCGGTTCGGCCAGCCAGGTCAACGCCACCCGCGCCAGAATCAACTCGTCGTGCGTGCTCACGTGCCCTCTCCCGTCCTGAGCGTGATGGCCTCGGCGACGTCATCCGTGTCCGGCCGGGCCCGCCCGTCGAGGTCGGCGATCGTCCAGGCGAGTCGGACGACCCGGTCGAAGCCGCGGGCGGAGAGCGACCCGGAGTCGAGCCGGGACCGCAGCTCGACGGTGACCCGGCCGGGCAGCCGCCACGGCGTCCGACGCAGCTCCGGCCCGGGTATTTCGCTGTTGAGCCGCCGGCCCAGCGGCGCCCAGCGCTCGGCCGCCGCCGCCCGTGCCGCCGTCACCCGGCGGGCGACCACGGCGGAGGACTCGTGGCTGCCTGTTTCCATCAGCTCGGCCGCGCGCATCGGCGACAGTCGTACCTGTAGGTCGATCCGGTCGAGCAGTGGACCGGAAAGGCGGCCGAGGTAACGACGACGGGCCAGCGGGGGACACTCGCAGCGGTCGTCGCCGGCCGGGTTCGCACACGGGCACGGATTCGCGGCGAGGACCAGTTGGGCGCGGGCGGGATACTCGGCGCTGCCCCGGCTACGGGTGAGCAGTACCCGGCCGTGCTCCAGCGGCTGACGCAACGCCTCCAGCGCCGCCTTGCTGAACTCGGGTGCCTCGTCCATCAGCAGCACCCCACGGTGGGCCAGTGAGATCGCACCGGGGCGGGCGAGCCCCGACCCGCCGCCGACGATTGAGGGAACTGTCGCGGTGTGGTGCGGTGCCTGGAACGGTGGACGTCGGATCAACCGGCCGCCCGGCGGCAACAGCCCGGCGATCGAGTGCAGGGCGGTGACCTCCAGGGCCGCCTCGTCGTCCAGCTCCGGCAGGATCGACGGCAGACGCTCGGCGAGCATCGTCTTGCCGGCTCCCGGGGGGCCGATGAGGGCCAGGTGGTGCCCACCGGCGGCGGCGACCTCCACGGCCCGTCGGCCCAGGCCCTGCCCGGCGACCTCGGCCAGGTCGGGACCGGGTGCGGCCGGCGGCGGAGCGTCGAGCGGCGGCTCGATCAGCGGGGTGCCGTCGCGGACGAAGGCGACCAGCCGGTGCAGGGTGTCCACGCCGCGTACCAGCAACCCGGGGACGACCGCTGCCTCGGCGGTGTTGCCGGCCGGGACGATCACCCGTTGGACACCGGCCTGCGCCGCCGCGGCGACCATGGGCAGTACGCCCCGGACCGGTCGCACGGTCCCGTCCAGGCCCAACTCCCCGAGGACCGCCACGCCGTCCAGCGGCAGCAGCGGAAGCTCGCCGGAGCCGCCGAGCAGTGCCACCGCGATCGCCAGGTCGAACGCCGAACCGAACTTGGGCAGGGTGGCCGGTAGCAGGTTGAGGGTGATCCGGCGGTTCGGCCACCGTTGGCCGGAGTTGACCACCGCAGCCCGGACCCGGTCGCGTGCTTCGTGCAGGGCGGTGTCGGGCAACCCGGAGATCACCACGCCGGGCAGGCCGGCCGCCAGGTCAACCTCCACCTCGACCAGATGCCCGGTCACCCCGACCAGACCGACGCAGAGCACCCGGGCGTAGCTCATCGCGCCACCTCGCCGGGTACGGTGTCGCTGCCGGGCGCCCTGGCCGGGAGCCGGAGGCCGCGCCCGCTCACCGGAACGCGTCCTTGACGTGCTCGACGTGGGCCCGACCGCTGCGGGGCACCAGCACCGAGATGACGTCGAAGCGGACCTCCTCGGCGGTGGTGCCGGTGGTGGCGAGCCAGGCGGCGGCGAGCCCTCGAAGCCGACGCGCCTTGCGGGGCACCACCGCCTCGGCGGGGCTGCCGAAGGTCGTGGTGCGTCGCGTCTTCACCTCGCAGAAGGCGAGCACCGCCCCGTCCCAGGCGATGATGTCGATCTCTCCGGTGGGGCAGCGCCAGTTGCGGGCCACCGGACGCAACCCCGCCTCGATCAGGTGTCGTACGGCGCAGCGTTCCCCGTACCCGCCGACCGCCTGGTTCCGCTTGGTCATGACCGGCACCCTGCTCGCTGACGGGGACGCGCGGCGACCCCGTCACGGCGACCTGTGGACAACCGACGGTGTTGTGGACGAGCGGACGATCATGCCCCGGATGTGCTATTGGCGGCGTTTCTGGGCTGGTCAGGGGGCTCGGCCAGATGGCGCACGGGCCGTCGGTCGCATACGGTGCCGGCGTGGACGGACGACGCAGCTTCTCCGACGACCAGGAGTCGCGGTGGTACCCGGGCGATCATGACCGTGGCTACGCCGACCCGCAGTGGCGCCCGCCGGGAGACGGGCAGTACCCCGGCGACGAGCCGCGCGCGGTACCCGAGCAACGTGGTGACGACGACGACAGGTACGGCTCGCCCCGGCGCCCCGCGCTGGCCGACCCGCTCGGGGACGTCGCGGCGGAGACCGAGCGCTACCGGGCGTCGCGGTCCCGCCGGGCGGAACCGGCGGACCCGGAAATCTCCGGTGAGTTGCCTGCCGATCGCCCGGGCCGGCGTGCCGCGCGCGAGGTGGGGCCGACCAGCGGTGGCCCGCCCTTGTCGTCGGATCCGACCCGCGTCGCGCTGGCCGGATACCCGATCGTCGAGGCCAAGCGTGGGCCCGAGATGGCCAACCCGCTGGAGCAGCCGACCGGGCCGGTGCCCTCGGTGGCACCCCGCGGGGAACCTCCGGTGGGCGAGGCGCCGCCCGGGCCCGCCGCCGTGCCCGGTCATCCGACGGCCGGCCACCTGGCACCCGGCTACCAGACGAGCGGCGTCCCGGCGGGTGGCGTCCAGCCCGGTGGCGTCCTGGCGGGTGGCGTCCAGCCGGGCGTGCCGGCCGGGGACGGCGTCTACCGGACGCGACGACCGGTGCTCGCGGTGCTCTTCGCCGCGCTGGTCGTGATCTTCGAGCTGCCTGCGGTGCGGGTGCTGCTGCACGGCGCGACCGCCGACCCGGTCGACGCCGGGGACGTGCTCGCCGGAACGTTCCTGGTCTGCGGTTTGCCGATCTTCGCGGCCGGCCTCTACGGGCTGCGGACGACCGGGTTCTCGCTCACCGACGGCGCGCGGGGGTGGCTGCGACCGCCGACCGCGTACCTGACGGTCGGCCTGGCGCTCTTCCTGGTGGCCGCGCTCGCCGCCGGCTGAGCGGGTCGCCGTCGCCGCGCTGAGCTGGTTCGCGCTGCCGGGCTGAGCTGGTTCGCGCCGCCGGGCTGGGCGGGGCGTGGCCACCGGCTGCGGGGGCCTCGTTGCACCCGGGCGTGGATCGGCCGGGAGGGCGCGTACACTGGTCAACCGGCGACCGCCTCGTGCGGTCGACCTCGCGTGCCCTCCTCACGAGTCGTCGTGTGGCGGCGGCCTCCCTGGTCCCGACCCGGTCGGGCCCATCATGGTCGACGACCGGGCACCAGGACGCCCGGCCGCCGGCCGGGCGGGACAACCAGGGACCGCAAGGAGTACGAATCATGGCCGTCGTGACCATGCGTCAGCTGCTGGAGAGTGGTGTTCACTTCGGGCACCAGACCCGGCGCTGGAACCCGAAGATGAAGCGCTTCATCTTCACCGAGCGTAACGGCATCTACATCATCGACCTGCGTCAGACCCTCGACTACATCGAGAAGGCGTACGAGTTCGTGCGCAACACGGTGGCCGAGGGCGGCAGCATCCTCTTCGTCGGCACGAAGAAGCAGGCGCAGGAGGCGATCGCCGAGCAGGCGACCCGCGTCGGCCAGCCCTACGTCAACCACCGTTGGCTCGGCGGCATGCTCACCAACTTCCAGACGGTGTACAAGCGGCTGCAGCGGATGAAGGAGCTGGAGGCCCTCGGTGACCTCAGCGGCACCGCCGCCGGTTACACCAAGAAGGAGACCCTGCAGCTCTCCCGCGAGAAGATCAAGCTGACCCGTACCCTGGGCGGCCTGCGGGACATGCAGAAGCTCCCGGCCGCGGTCTGGGTGGTTGACACCAAGAAGGAGCACATCGCCGTCGACGAGGCCCGCAAGCTGGGCATCCCGGTGATCGCCGTGCTCGACACCAATTGCGACCCGGACGAGGTCGACTTCCCGATCCCGGGCAACGACGACGCGATCCGCTCGGCCGAGCTGCTGACCAGGGTTGTCGCCGCCGCCGTGGCCGACGGTCTGATCGCCCGCTCCGGTCGTCGCCGGGGTGGCGACGAGAAGCCGGAGGCGGGTGTCGCCACCGACGAGCCGCTGGCCGAGTGGGAGCGCGAGCTGCTCGAGGAGCCGAAGAAGGCCGACGAGCAGCCCGCAGCCGAGCAGCCCGCGACCGAGCAGCCGGCCGCCGAGCAGCCCGCGACCGAGCAGCCGGCCGCCGAGCAGCCCGCGACCGAGCAGCCGGCCGCCGTCTCCGGTCAGTGATCGTGCCGCCGTCCGGTCACCGTCCGTTCCGCTGACGGTGACCGGCGGCGGGTAGACCGGGCACGAACCTCTCGGAACCGGGTAATCGTCACCGCAGACCATTCCACGCAGTCTCAACACCGAAGAGAGAGCCATGTCCCAGATCACCGCCGCGGACGTCAAGAAGCTCCGCGACCTGACCGGCGCCGGCATGATGGACAGCAAGAAGGCGCTGACCGAGGCCGAGGGCGACTTCGACAAGGCCGTCGAGATCCTGCGCGTCAAGGGCGCCAAGGACGTCGGCAAGCGGGCCGGCCGGACCGCCGCGAACGGTCTGATCGCGCACTCCGGCAAGGCGCTGCTCGAACTCAACTGCGAGACCGACTTCGTCGCCAAGAACGATGCCTTCATCGCGCTGGCGCAGCAACTTGTCGAGCACGGTGAGCGCTCCGGCGCGAGCAGCGCCGAGGAACTGCTGGCCAGCGAGATCGACGGTCGTCCCGTCGCCGACCTGGTCCAGGAGCAGTCCGCCAAGATCGGCGAGAAGCTGGTGCTCAACCGGTTCGCCAAGCTCGACGGCACCGTCGCGGTCTACCTGCACCGCAAGGCGCAGGACCTGCCCCCGGCGGTCGGCGTGCTCGTGCAGTACGCCGGCAAGACCGACGAGGCGGGCGACGCCGACGCGCGCGGTGCGGCGATGCAGATCGCCGCGATGCGGCCGCAGTACCTCACCCGCGACGAGGTGCCGGCCGAGGTCGTCGAGTCCGAGCGGCGCATCGCCGAGCAGACCGCCCGCGAGGAGAACAAGCCCGAGGCCGCCCTGCCGAAGATCGTCGAGGGCCGGGTCAACTCCTTCTTCAAGGACTTCGTCCTGCTGGAGCAGTCCTCGGTGACCGACAACAAGAAGACGGTGAAGCAGGTGCTGGCCGAGGCCGGCATCGAGGTCACCGGCTTCGTGCGGTTCGAGGTCGGCCAGGCCTGAGCCGGCTCGGGCGCACCGCGCCCGTGGGCTGGGAGCAACGACGAGACGAGGGGGCCGCCGGTGTACGCGACACACACCGCGGCCTCCTCGTCCCATAAGGTCGGCAGCGGCAGGTACGCGCACCTGAGCGCGCCAGTGGGGGAAGGACGGGCGGATGACGCAGGTTGTGAGTGACCGGACGTTGGCGGCGGACGATCCGACGGCACCACCGCCCGGCCGGGCCCGGCGGGTGGTGTTGAAGCTCTCCGGCGAGGTGTTCGGCGGGGGCGCGATCGGCGTCGACCCGGACGTGGTGCAGGCCATCGCCCGGCAGATCGCCACCGTGGTACGCCGTGGCGTGCAGGTCTCCGTGGTGGTCGGCGGCGGCAACTTCTTCCGGGGCGCGGAGTTGCAGAAGCGCGGCATGGACCGCGCCCGGGCGGACTACATGGGCATGCTCGGCACGGTGATGAACTGCCTGGCCCTCCAGGATTTCCTGGAGAAGGAAGGCATCGAGACCCGCGTCCAGAGCGCCATCACGATGGCCCAGGTGGCTGAGCCGTACATCCCGTTGCGGGCGATCCGGCACCTGGAGAAGGGCCGGGTGGTCATCTTCGGCGCCGGCGCGGGCATGCCGTACTTCTCCACCGACACGGTGGCCGCCCAGCGCGCCCTGGAGATCCACGCGGACGTCGTGCTGATGAGCAAGAACGGAGTGGACGGCGTCTACACGGCCGACCCCCGGATCGATCCGACCGCCAGCAAGTTCGACTCGATCACCTTCTCCGAGGTGCTGCGCCGCAACCTCCGGGTCGCCGACGCGGCCGCCTTCAGCCTCTGCATGGAGAACGGCCTGCCGATGCTGGTCTTCGGCGCGCAGGGCGACGACACGATCGTCCGGGCCGTGGGTGGCGACAAGATCGGCACGCTGATCACCACCTGAGCGCGACCGCCGACGGTGATCCCGGCGGTCCCGGTGACCCGACAAGCCCACGACGAGCACAAGAAGGAGGCGAGGAGACAGGTGATCGACGACACCCTCCTCGAGGCCGAGGAGAAGATGGAGCGTGCGGTCGAGCACGCCAAGGAGGAGTTCGGCGCCATCCGCACCGGTCGCGCGACTCCGGCCATGTTCTCCAAGATCATCATCGACTACTACGGCAGCCCGACCCCGCTGACGCAGATGGCGTCGGTGGCCGTCCCCGAGCCGCGGATGGCCATCATCAAGCCGTACGACAACTCGCAGATCAACGCCATGGAGAAGGCGATCCGCGACTCGGATCTCGGGGTCAACCCGAACAACGAGGGCAACCAACTGCGCATCCTGCTCCCGCAGATGACCGAGGAGCGCCGCCGCGACATGATCAAGGTGGCCCGGCACAAGGGTGAGGAGGCGAAGGTCGCCATCCGCAACATCCGCCGCAAGGGCAAGGAGGAGCTGGACCGGCTCGTCAAGGACGGCGAGGTCGGCGAGGACGACGGTCGGCGCGCGGAGAAGGAACTGGACGACCTGACCCAGCGCTACGTGGCCCACGTCGACGAGCTGGTCAAGCACAAGGAGTCCGAACTCCTGGAAGTCTGATGCCAAGGTCATCGCCTGCTTGATCATGAAGTTGCCGCCGCCGTCACCGGCGTGGCGTGGTGACAACTTCATGATCAAGGTGGCGGGGGCGGGCACCGGTACGTCCTGCCGGGCGGGTGGGTGCAGTAGGCTCGGCACGATTCCCGGTGACCCGGCGGTGAACGGTGGGGATCGGCCAGCCGACAGGCCGGCACATCAGACGGAGCGCCTCGCGCGGGTAGGGGATGGTAGTGGTTGTGCGTCAAGTGGTGGATCTCGTACCGCTCCCCCTGGTGCGTGATGTCCCACCTCGACCCCTACGGCGGCGCCGAGGCCCGTGACTGGGATCGCCCGGACCGCCCCACCTCGCTGCCCTGGCCGGACCCGGACGTCGAGCCCGGTCCGTGGGGCCGCAGCCGATACGTCGGCGACCGGCCGGCTCAGGAAGGTCGGAACGGAGGCCCACCTGCCGGCTGGGACCAGCCCCCGAACGGGCGCAACGGAGCCCGCGACCTGGAGCACGGCGACGCACCCACCGCGCAGATCGCGCCGATTCGGGTCGGTGACGGTCGGGACCACGACGACGCCCCCACCACCCAGATGACGCCGGTACGGGTCGGTCCCGGCCTGGAGCACGGCGACGCACCCACCACCCAGCTCGCGGCCGTGCCGCCCGGGGACGCGGACCCTGAGGCGGCGCAGGCCGACGCAACGGACGAGCCGGGTCGACGCCACCGTGGTCGGCGTCGGGCCGGTGCCGGCCGACCGGCCACCCAGCAGAGCGCGAGCCGGGCCGGGCGGAACCTGCCGGCGGCCATCTCGGTCGGGGTCGGCCTGGGTGCGGCGGTCCTGCTGCCGCTGTTCCTGTACACCCCGGCGTTCCTGCTGGTGCTCGTCGCCGCCTTCGGCGTCGGCATCTGGGAGATGTCCCGCGCGGTCCGCCGTGGCGGCGCCGAGGTGCCGCTGGTGCCCCTTGTCGCCGGTGGAGTACTCACCGTCACCCTGGCCTGGTTCGCCGGGCTGGACGCGCTCCTGCTCGGTCTCCTGGTCACCGTCGCGGGCACCCTGGTCTGGCGGCTCGGTGACGGTACGACCAACCTCCGACGCGACATGACCGCGGTGACCCTGATCGCGGTGTACGTGCCGTTCCTCGGTGGTTTCGCCGCCCTGCTCGCGTCCTCGCCCGGTGACGGCGCGCTGCGGGTGCTGGTGACGCTGGTGGCGGTGGTGCTCTCCGACACCGGCGGGTACGCGGCCGGTGCCAACTTCGGCAAGCGTCCGATGGCCCCGACGATCAGCCCCAAGAAGTCGTGGGAGGGCTTCGCCGGCTCGGTAGGTGCCGCGGCGCTGGGCAGTGCCGTGCTGCTCTGGGCGCTGTTCGACGTCGCGCCCTGGTGGGGTGCCGTGTTCGGGGTGGCGGTCTCGGGCGCCGCGGTCCTCGGCGACCTCGCCGAATCCATGATCAAGCGGGATCTCGGCGTGAAGGACATGAGCAACCTGTTGCCCGGCCACGGCGGCCTGATGGACCGGCTCGATTCCGTCCTGTTCGCGGTGCCGACGGCGTACCTGTTGCTCGTGGTGCTCGTTCCGGCGGTGAACTGAGGCATGGCCCACGCCGGCGGGACCGGGGCGCGGACGAGGCGGGAGCGGATCCGGCACCTCCGCAGAGGTGCGTTCCGGGCCGAGCGTGCCAGACTGGACGTGCCATGACGAGTCTTCCCCTGATCCCGGTCGACCCGGACGCGCCAGGTGCGCGCCGGGCGGCAATGCCACCGCAGCACCTCGCCGACCTCGACCTGGCCGGCCGCAAGGACCTGGTCACGAAGTTGGGCGAGTCCGCGTTCCGGGCCCGGCAGATCTCCACCCACTACTTCGGCCGGCTGGTGCGCGACCCCGCGCTGATGACCGACCTGCCAGCGTCGTCCCGCGAGCGCCTCGCCGACCAGCTGCTGCCCCGGCTGCTCACCCCGGTACGCGAGCTGGCCTGCGACGACGGCGCCACCCGTAAGGCGCTGTGGCGGTTGCACGACGGGTCGCTGGTGGAGAGCGTGCTGATGGGCTACCCGGACCGGGTCACCGTCTGCATCTCCAGCCAGGCCGGATGCGGCATGGCCTGCCCGTTCTGCGCGACGGGCCAGGCCGGCCTGACCCGTAACCTCTCCACCGCCGAGATTGTCGACCAGGCGGTCTACCTGGCCGGCGTGGCCGCCTCCGGCAAGGTCGCGGGGTCACCGCCGAGGCTGTCGCACGTGGTCTTCATGGGCATGGGCGAGCCCCTGGCGAACTACAACAGGGTGATCGCGGCGATCCGCCGCCTGGTCGCGCCGGCACCCGAGGGTCTCGGCCTGTCACAGCGGCACATCACCGTTTCCACGGTCGGGCTGGTGCCGGCCATCCACCGACTGGCCAGCGAAGACCTCTCCGTGACTCTTGCGTTGTCGCTGCACGCCCCCGATGATGAGCTGCGCGACGAACTCGTGCCGGTCAACCAGCGCTGGAAGGTGTCCGAGGTGCTGGACGCAGCCTGGGCCTACGCGGCCCGTACGGGCCGTCGTGTGTCGATCGAGTACGCGATGATCAAGGACGTGAACGACCAGCCGTGGCGAGCTGACCTGCTCGGCCGGCTGCTGGCCGGCAAGCTGGCCCACGTGAACCTGATCCCGCTCAACCCGACTCCGGGCAGCCGCTGGGACGCGAGCCCGAAGCCGGTCGAGCGGGAGTTCGTCCGGCGGTTGCGCGACGCCGGGGTGTCCACCACGGTGCGGGACACCCGAGGTCGCGAGATCGACGGAGCATGTGGGCAGCTGGCCGCCGCGGAGGACAGTGGCACTGACCCGGCCGGGGAGATGACGGCGTGACCGGGCGTGGCGAACGAGACCAGGAGACATAGTGGCGAGTCAGGGTCAGCGTTTCCGGCGTAAGGCGCTCCGCCGGGGATACAAGGTTGACGAGGTGGACGCCTTCCTGGACCGGGTCGAGGCGACACTCGCCGGCCAGCCGGTCGGAGCGCCGGTGGCCTCGCAGGAGGTCCATGACGTCGTCTTCCGGGTTCGCTTCAACGGCTACGACGAGTGGCAGGTCGACCTGCACCTCGACCGGGTCGAGCGGCAGCTGGCGGAGCTGGAGGAGCGCGGCGGCGTGGCCGGCCGTGGCGATGGCCGGATGGGCCCGATGGAGCGGATGGGTCCCGGCATGCGCGAGGACCGGGGCATGTCCCCGGTGCCGCAGCCGCCGATGCCGCCCCGGGCGATGCCGGCACAGGCCGGGCCGCCCTACGGCCGCTACGACGAGCCGACGGGCGCCTTCGCCGGTGGGTACGACAATGCTCCCCGGGGTGGTTACGACGGCCCGCGCGGTGCCGCCGCCCCGATGGGTCCGGGTGCGCCGATGGGTCCTCCCGGCGGCATGGGTCACGGAGGGCCGCCGCCGCGTGGCCTGCCCGCGGGCCCCGGCGGCTATGGCCCGCCGGACGGTCCGGGCGGCTACGGCCCGCCCGACGGCCCCGGTGGTTACGGGCCCCCGGACGGTCCCGGCGGTTACGGTCCGCCGCCGGACGAGCAGCGCTTCGACGGGTTCGAGGCGGGCCGGCACGGCCGTACCGACATGACCGCCGAGATCCGGCTGCCGGACCGGGACCCGCGCCGTGGCCCGGCCGGCCCCCCCGGCATGCCGCAGCAGGCCCTTGGCGGACCCCCGATGGGCGGCCCTCCGGCGATGGGTGGACCGCCGATGGCCGGCCCGCCCGGCAGCGACCTCTACCGGGTGGACCAGATCCGGCGCAGCTTCCAGGTCCGCCGTTTCGGCAGCGGGTACGACCCTGACCAGGTGGACCGGTTCTTCGAGTCGCTGCTCGGCGGGATGGCCGGGCGCAACCAGATGCCGGTGAACCCGAAGGACCTGGACACGCTGCGCTTCGGCCTGGTGCAGGGCGGCTACTTCGAGGCCGAGGTCGACGCCGCGCTGAAGAACGTGCAGGACATCCTCTTCGGCCGCTGACGATTCGGCCGCTGCCAGACATTCATGCGCGAGGGCCCGCCTCCGGAGACCGGGGGGGGCGGGCCCTCGCGCGTCGTCGCGCAGGTGGGTGCGGCGGTGGGGCCGACAGGCGGTCGCCCGAGGCCAGATGCGTCAGGGGCGCAGGCCGCCGCGGGTTGACCGGTGCGTCAGGAGCGCAGGCCGTTGCGGCGCAGCACCGCGTCACCGATCACGATGAGCAGCAGCAGCGCGGCCAGACCGATCAGCCAGAGGTTCTCGACCCTGCCCTCGTGGTTGCCGCAGAGCATGGCCAGCAGCGCGAACGCGGTGAGCACCGCGCCGATCCGCCCGGCCTTACGATGCCCGGGCTTGTGCTGGTCTGGCGACGTTACCGGCTCGCTTCCTGCCACTGTCGGTCCTTCCTCGGGAACGGATCTCCGGCTAGTCTGGCACGTCCCCCGCGAAGGTTTCCGGCCAGGGCCGATGGGCCCGCTCAGGTGGGTGGAAGGGCACTACCGGCGTCGCGGGGCGAGGACCAGACTGCCTCCGGTAGCGTTCTGGGGCGTACACCTTGATTGTCTTTTTGAGGGGGAACTGCGGTGCGAGTGACCGGTACGGGGCACGCGAGCATGCGGATCGACACGGCCGCGGGCAGCATCCTGTGCGACCCGTGGGTCAATCCGGCCTACTTCGCCTCCTGGTTCCCGTTCCCCGACAACTCCCAGCTCGACTGGGAGGCCCTCGGTGACGTCGACTATCTGTACGTCTCCCACCTGCACCGGGACCACTTCGACGCGGCTCACCTCAAGCGGTACGTGTCGAAGAAGGCCACCGTGCTGCTGCCCGAGTTTCCCACCTCGGAGATGGAGGACGAGTTCCGCGAGCTGGGCTTCACGAAGTTCCTGAAGACCCGCAACGAGGAGGTCGTCGAGCTCGACGGCGGCCTCAAGGTGATGATCCAGGCGCTGACCAGCCCCACCGACGGCCCGATCGGTGACTCCTCGCTCTGGGTGGAGTACGACGGTGTCCGGCTGCTCAACCAGAACGACGCTCGGCCGACCGACCTGAGCACCTTCGCCGAGCTGGGCCACGTGCACGCGCACCTGCTCCAGTTCTCCGGTGCGATCTGGTACCCGATGGTCTACGAGCTGCCGAACGCGGCGAAGACCGCCTTCGGCAAACAGAAGCGGGACCGGCAGTTCGACCGCACCTGGCGCTACATCGACGACCTGAAGGCCGACCACGTCTTCCCGATCGCCGGCCCGCCGTGCTTCCTGGACGACGAGCTGTGGCAGTTCAACGACATCTTCGGCGACGAGGGAAACATCTTCCCCGACCAGTCGGTGTTCCTGGCCGAGTACGCGAAGGTCGGCGGCACGAACGGCATCGTGCTGCTGCCCGGCAGCGTCACCGAGGTGACCACCACCGGCGCGACGACCACGCACCCGGTGCCGGTGGCGGAGTTCTTCGCCAACAAGGTCGCCCACCTGGAGGAGATGCGCGAGCGTAAGCGGCCGATCATCGAGGCGGAGAAGGCATCCTGGCGGCACCCCGAGGTGGACGTGCTCAAGGAGCTGAAGCGACGCATCGAGCCGCTGCTCGACGAGTCGATCTACCTGGCCAAGGGGGTCGGCGGTCCGGTCCGCTTCGACCTGGTCGGCTACGACGGTGAGAGCGTCGAGTCGATAGTCGTGGACTTCCCCGACAAGCAGGTGCGGCCGTACGCCGACGAGAAGGTGCGCTACCGGTTCCGTACCGAGCGGGCGCTCGTGGAGCACCTGCTGCACATCGGCGAGGTGGACTGGGTCAACTCGCTCTTCCTGTCCTGCCGGTTCTCCGCCGCCCGGATCGGGCAGTACAACGAGTTCGTCTACGCCTTCTTCAAGTGTCTGTCCACCGAGCGTCTCCAGTACGCCGAGGGCTGGTACGACGAGCACGAGCGGGCGGTGGACGCCGAGGACATCACCCTCGGCGACTGGGTGGTGCAGCGGCGCTGCCCGCACCTGAAGGCGGACCTGAGCCGGTTCGGCATCGTCGACGGCGACCAGCTCACCTGCCAGTTGCACGGCTGGCGGTTCGACCTGCCCAGCGGGCGGTGCCTGACCAGCGTCGGCCACAAGGTCCGCGCCCACCGGGTCGGCGAGGAGGCTCCGGTCCCGCAGGCCGCCCAGCCGACGAACTGAGCCCTCAGCGGCCGAGGTCGGCGAGGATGCGCTGGGCGGCGTTGTGGCCGGCGGCACCGATGACGCTGCCGGCCGGGTGACAGCCGGCGCTGCCCGCGTACACCCCGTCGACGCCTGTGGCGTAGGGCATCCGGTCGGCGAACGAGACGGTGTTGTCGACGTGGTGGATGTGACCGCCGGTGATGCCGAAGTGCGCCTCGATGCCGGGCGGTGGCAGCGGCACCGCGTCGGCGATCAGGTCGCCGGTGCCGGGGGCGTAGCGCTCGCAGATGCCGACCAGCTTGTCGACGTAACCGGGCAACGCCGCGTCCCAGGTGGTGCCGGCCAACTCGTACGGCACCGACTGGACGAACAACGCCGACGAGTGGTGCCCGGCCGGGTCGGCCAGCGACGGGTCGACTGTGGTGTGCAGGTACCACTCGATTGTCGGCTCGTCGGGCAGCAGACCGGCCTGCACGTCGGCCCACATGGCGCGCAGCGCGGCCATCGGTGACTCGCCAGCGCCGCCGCTCAGTGACGCCGAGCCGGGCAGCAGGTGAATCGTCGATCCGAACGGGCTCGGCGCACCCTCGGGCAGGCAGGAGAAGCGGGGCAGGCCACGCAGCGCCAGGTTCAGCTTGAGGGTGCTGCCGGTGCGCCGGACGGCCGCCATCCGTCCGCTGAGCGTGGTCGGCAGCGCGCCGTCGGGCAGCAGCTCCATCAGGCGGTACGGGTCGCAGGCGCCGAGCACCACCTCGGCGTCGACCTGACGGCCGTCGGCGAGCACCACGCCGCTGGCGGCACCGCCGTCGAGGGTGATCGCGGTGACCGGCGCTCCGGTGACGATCCGGGCGCCGGAGGCCCGGGCGGCGTCGGCGAAGATCCGCGACACGGTACCCATGCCACCCTCGGCGATCATCCAGGTGCCACCGGATCCGGGCAGCCGGCACATGTTGTGGACCAGGAAGTTGTGCCCGGTGCCGGGGTCGTCGGGGCCGGCGTTGAGCCCGGACAGGCCGTCGGTGACCGCGTACATGCTGACCAGCAGCTCGGAGCGGAAGTCGAACCGGGCCAGGTAGTCGGCGACGGAGCCGCGTACCAGGTCGACGAAGGTCTGGCGCAGCGCGGGACGGACGTACCGGTCGGCGGTTTCCTCGACGCTGAGCGGCTCGGCCAGCCAGGCCGGGGCTAGGTCCTCGCGCAACGCGGCCAGCTCGGCCTGCAACGCCTCGTCGGCGGCGGCGTCGGCGGGGGAGAAGAACTCGGCGAGCTGCGCCCGGGTGGCCGCCGCGTCGGTGCCGAAGAGCAGGTACGGCGAGCCGACCCCGCCGGGCGTGGGGAGAAAATAGTGCGGGTCGCGGCGCAGCACCGGGATCCGGACGTCGAGCGCGGCCAGCAGCTCCGGCGGCATCAGCCCGAGCAGGTACGACCCGGTGGAGTGGCGCAGTTCGGGCACCTTCGGGAACGGGTTCTCGGTCCGCGTCGCCCCGCCGATCACCTCGGCGGCCTCCAGCACCAGCACATCCAACCCGGTTCGAGCCAGCAGAATCGCCGACACCAACCCGTTGTGCCCAGACCCGACGATCACCACGTCCGCCCGCCCCGGCACCCCAGCACCCCTCATCCCCGCACCCTAACCCTTGCCACCCCACCCTCACCCCCGCGATCTTGCACTTTCTACCCGGGCAAGAGGTGTCAAAGCGACATGTCGGCGACCGAAAGTGCAAGATCGCCGGGGTTGTGCCTCAGGGGTGGGGTCATGATTCAGCGGGGTGGGGGCGGGTGCGCCAGGAGGAGAGGGCGAGGGTGGCGGAGTAGCCGGCCAGCACGATCACGTGAAACAGGTAGAGCCAGAGCAGGATCGCCACGGCGGCACCCACCTCGTCCAGCCCGCCGAAGGGCACGCCCAGGTCGAGTGGCAGCGAGGCGAACAGCACGAAACCGTGCAGGAAGCCGGACAGGTTCGCGGCGGTGAAGGAACCCATCGCCAAGGTGGAGAGCCAGTCCGGGGAGGCCGGTCCGACCACCCGGAACACCCACATCAGCACCGGCGTGAGCACCAACCACACCGCCAGGAACGACAGCACCACGCCCAGCGCGCCGGCCCAACCGCCGCGCCGGACCAGCCCGGTGGTGGTCGGCAGGGCCAGCAGGATCGACAGCAGCAGCGCCGGGGCCGGGGCCAGCAGCGGCAGCAGCAGCAACCGGCCCCGCCAGCCGACCAGGTGTTCGTCGGAGCGGGGCGCGGCGACCGAGACGAACGCCCGGCGCAGCCCCTCGCCGTACAGCGAGGCCGGCAGCAGCGCGGCCAGCGCCAGCCACGGCGTCAGGCCCACCCCGGCCTCGACCAATGCGGCCACCGCGTGCGGCGCACCTATCGCGTCCGGCAGCGCGTCCACGGCGTACCCGGTGAGTCGCCGTACCTGGGACGCCCCCACCAGCAGTGAGGTGAGCCAGATCGCCAGCAGAGCCACCGGCACCACGGCGATCGCCCCGTAGAACGTGATCGAGGCGGCATGCAGCGACAGATCCCGACCACGTACCGGGCGGAACGCCGCCCGGGTGATCCGTCGCGTCCTGTCCCACGCACCGCCCATCGCGCTCCATTTCCCCGTCGACCCTCCCGGCAACCGTTTCTGTTACCCGCGCCGCACGAACACCTTCTGCTTGTCAGCCTCGCCGAGGACGACGGCCGGGCCAGGCGGATGCGATCAGATCAGGCGGCCGGGCCGGCGGTGATGACCCAGCGACGCGCGGGTGTCCGCGCGGCCGCGCGGCCGACTGGATGCGTGAGAGCGTGAACGGCTCAGCTCGACAGCATCCACCGGGCAGTACGGCTGCGGCGGCCGGCAGTGCCGGCTCAGGTCGAGCGTGAACCGCGGTGCCTGGTCGAGGTTGGTGGGCCGGCCGGCACGAACACCGGCCGGCGCGGGTCAGCCGAAGGCGCGGAAGGCTGAGTAGTCGGGCGACAGGACCACCTGCACCGACGCGTCGATGTTGGTGAGGGAGGGGCGGTGCAGCCGGATGCTGCCGTCGGCGCCGGAACGGGTCCAGAGGTCTGGTATCCCGTCGCCGCTGACGTCCGGAATGCCGACGACCGCGTTGTAGGCCGCCTCCGTCCAGCCCGTGCCGATCCGGACGTCGCCGTCCCGGGAGTTGGCGGCGAGCTTCAGTGACTCCAGGGTCACGCTGTTGGCTCCCGTGCCGGGCAACCCGTGGCGGACGTAGAGCGTGCCCGCGTCCATGTTGCGCCAGAGCAGGTCGGGAGTACCGTCCCGGTCGAAATCGGTGATGTTGAGGACTTCCCGGCGGGCCCAGGCGTCGTGATTCATCATTGTGGCTTCCTGGAATCCCGCCCCGGTGTATCCGGACAGCACCCAGAACTCGGGACCGGAACGCAGGGCCAGGTCCGGCCGCTTGTCGCCGGTGATGTCACCGAGCGCCTTGATCTGGGTCCAGGTCGACGGGTTGGGCGCGTTCGGCGGCAGGATGATCCGCAGCCGCTTGTCAACGTTGAAGCTGCCGTAGCCGTCACCGGGGTAGAGCCAGAAGCCGCCGTCCGGGGTGCGGGCGAACAGGTCGGTGATCCCGTCGCCCGGGTACCCGTCGGAGTGCTTGGTGATCAGGGCCGCCTTGCCGGTGGCCGGCTCGTACCAGTGCCCGGGTGGGTTCTGCGTGCCCTTCTCGGTGTACGAGGCGGCGAGGTGGTCGTACAGCTCGCCGCCGGCGTCGCCGATGTAGGTCCGCAGGTGGCCGTCGCCGTTGACGATAAGCATGTCGGGCAGCTGGTCACCGGTGGTGTCGGCCGGACCGTCGGGTTCCTCGTTCGGTGGCACGAAGAAGGTGTAGTCGGTGCGGGCGCTGCGGTTGCCGACCGCGTCGTAGGCGTACACGTGCAGGGTCGTGGGACCGGCGTGCCGTGGGGCCAGGTTCGGCACCGTGGCGGTGCCGTTCACGGCATTTACGGGCTGGGCGTTGATGGCCTCGAAGGCGTAGGTGAAGCGGGTCGCGCCCGTGGCGCTGAAGGTGATCGCACCGGTTCCGCCGAACGACACGCTTGCCCAGGTCGCACCGTCGGGGGTGGCCTCCGGGAACACCTCACTCGTCACGGTGGGTGCGGGCGGCGCCGAGGCGTCGATTGTCAATCGGCAGGGTTCGGTGCCGGGCGGGAAGTAGCTCGACGAGGCATTCGAGGTGTCCTCGGCGCGTACGTCCCAGGAGTAGGTGGCCTTGTCTTCCAGACTGCTGGACGGCACCGTGAGTTGGGCGATGCCGTTGTCGTCGGCGGTGACCACCGTGCCCGAGGGGACGGTCGAGCCGGTCTTCCAGAAGCGGAAGCGCAGCGCCTTCAGGTTGCCGTCCGGGTCGGTGGCCTTGGCGTACAGCGTCAGATTGGTCCTGGCGACCGTGACACCGCCGCCGGGGCCGGGTACGCAGGTGCCGCCGGGCGTGCTCTTGCCGCCCGTCGGTTCCTTCGGCGGCGTGTTGTAGACGACCTCCAGCGTGGTGCTGCTGACCTTGAACCTGCGCCAGGTCAGCGTGTCGCCCTCGCTTGTCGCCCGCATGCCGAGGGTCACGTTCGACCAACCGCCGTCGGCGCCGTTCTGGGCGATCTTCTTCACGTCGAAGCTGACGTAGTCGTCGGCGCAACTGCTTCCGTAGCCGAAGGCGAACGACTTCTTCTGCTGCACCTCGACCCAGCTCGGCTGCTTCTTCCAGGTCGTGGCGGACGAGATGGAGCCGGTGCGCCACACCTCCATCTGGCGCGCGGTGCAGTTCCAGGAATGGTTGTTGAACACCTTGAACTCGGCCGAGCTGACCGTCGCGCCCTTCATGCTGCTCTTGAAGCCCATTCGCCAGAAGGAGCGGGCGGTCAACGGAGTCCGCTCGTCGTAACCGACCCGGGCGTCGGTGCTGCCGGAGTTGAAGTTGGTGCCGTTCCAGGTGTTGGTGCTCGAATGCTGTTTGTAGACCGTCGCCCAGGCCAGCGTGGTGCTGTTCATCGTCGGGTCGAGGAAGAGCGGGAACAACGCCTCCTCGTCGGTGAGCAGGCCGGTGGCGGCGGCGTCCAGGTGCAGACGTACGTTGCCGCTGCCGTCACCGTCGAGACTGATCGGCATCGGAGCGTGCCGGGCACCCGCCTCGACCCCGTTCAGCCCGGAAAGGTTCAGCACGTCGGTGGTGGTGGCGACGGCGGTGCGCAGGGTCGGCTGCGGCGAGGCCGGGTCCTGGCCGGCGGAGTCCCAGGCGAACGGGGTGGGCATCGAGCCGATCTCGACCCGGCTTGCGGCGTCGAGAATCTGCACGCCGCCGGTCTCCTGGTCGTGGCGGAAGACCGCCGTCGGGGATTGCAGGCCGTAGGTGAGGGACCGGACCGCCTCGATGGTGGCGCTGTTCCGGTTCTTGACGATCAGCAGCTGCCCGAATCCACCCTCGTCGCGGGCGACCACAAGCAGATCGACACCGGGCCGGACCTCGGGATAGAGCAGGCGTGGGCCGTCGAGCACCGGTGCCGGCAGCGGACCGGGCCACAGGTAGGTGACGGTGTGACCGTCGATCTCGACCTCGGCGAGTGGGGTGTCCACTTCGGTGCGGGCAACGAGGCGCATCGACTGGGCGGAAGGACTCGGGGACGGCGTGGCGTCGGGTCGCGTCGCGCCGCCGAAGAACCGCACCGGGGTGGGCGGGTTGACCGGGCGGACGCCGAGGCCGTCCGCAGCGTCGGCGTCGTGGGTCAGGGTCAGATCGATCGGAGCCCACTGCCCGGTGGCGTCCTTGGCCCGCTGAGGAATGGCGTGGGTGGTGGTGCGCCACTGCCCGGCCGGCAACGCCCAGGTGAGCGACGTGGCCGTGGTCGCGGTCTCGACGAGCACCTCGGTACCCGTGCGGAGTGCCTCGGCCATCGCTGTCGCCTCGTCGCGCGGTGGCTTCGACGCCGGGGCGGCCTCGGTGACGACCTCCGGCCGACTGTCGCCTCCGCCGATTCCCGGCCACCACGGCAGGGACGCCGCGATGACGGCGACCAGCAGGAGACCCATGGTGCAGATCAGCCGGGTGCGCGTACGCACGAACGGGCTGAGCAGGCGAGGCGCTGTCACGGCGGTCTACTCCCGTGGGCCGGGCGGACAGGAAGGTGCGAAATCTGCCCCGTCGGTCGGGCCGAGGGGCAGAAACGCGGGCACACGATCGCACGTCACCAGGGCATCTCGTCTATCCCGTCAACGTTATCGATTCGTGACGTTTACTTTCTGATCATTGACCGGTACGCCGGAGTTCGATCTTGTGTGGGTGGATTTGCCGACGTCATGTGTCGGACATAGCTGAATTGGCCACCTCGTCGAGTTCTCCGCGTTCTCTGACCCTCTGCGGCATTCGCGACGTGAGGTGGATCACATTCACATATGGAAGATCACATTATGCGACCTTGAGCTCTGACCTGCCCTGACGGAGAGTGCTCACGCACGCGCCGATCCGGCACGTGTCCTCGCGGTTCTTTCGCGAACCTCCTTATTCGTCTGCACGCCTGGGTGGGAGTCGACGCGCATGCCTGGTACCGGTTTGCTGGCCCGGCGGCGGGGGCGTCCCGCCCGTACGGCGTTCATCCTGGCGCTGTCCATGACCATGACGGTGACGGCGCTGCCCGCCCCGGCCTTCGCGGTGCCGGGCCCGGGCATGAGCCGCGGCTCGATCGACCTTCCGGAGATCCCGGAGGTGGAGCAGATCGCGCCCGACGAGCAGGCAGTGACCGACCTGCTCACCGACGAGCCGGAGCCACTCGACCCGTACGAGCCGTCCGCGGTGGACGCCTGGGACGAGGGCAGCGGCACGGTGGACCTGACCGGGGTCGCCGCCGGTGAGGCGTTGCCGGTCGACGACCTGCCGGTCGCCCTCGGCGTGCCGGAAGGCGGTGACCCTGCCGCCCTCGCCGGCACCTGGGCGGTGGATCTGGCTGCCCCCGAGGCGTCGCACGACGTCGGGGTCGCCGGCCTGATCATGAAGATCACTCCACCGGCCACCGCGGACCCCACGGCCGAGGTCGCCCTCAGCGTCGACTACACGCCCTTCGCCGACTTCTACGGCCCACAGGCCGCCGACCGGTTCGGTGTCGTGCTGCTGCCGGACTGCGTCTTCGACGACCCGGACGGCGGCGACTGCGCCGACGGCGGCGCGGGTGTCCAGTCCACCGATCCGACAGGTGTCACCGGCCAGGTCGTCTCCAGTGAGGTGGAGCTCCTCCCGGTCGCCGGGGAGTCCGCCCGCAGCGCCGCGATCGCAGGCGTCGACGAGGGGTCACCCACCCGCCGGATCGTCACCGGCAGCGTGCCGGTCGGGTCGCTTGTCGGAACCGACAGCGCGGTCGCCGGCCGGTCGGCGTTCGGGGCCCAGTCCAGCGCGACGGACGCCAACGTCGTCGGCGTGCTCGACACCGGCGCGTCGGCTTCCGGCGACTTCACCGCCACCCCGCTGCTGTTCTCCGGCTCCTGGGCGGCGGGTTCCTCCTCGGGCGCGTTCACCTACTCGTACCAGGTGCAGGTGCCCGAGACGGCCGGCGGCCTGATGCCGAAGGTGGCGCTGTCGTACTCGTCGCAGTCGGTGGACGGGCGTACCTCGGCCACCAACAACCAGGCTTCCTGGATCGGCGACGGCTGGGACTACGCGGCCGGCGCGATCACCCGCACCTACGTCAACTGTCGGCAGGACTCCAAGAAGCCCGGCTCGAACAACAGCGAGCACCGGACCGCGGACCTCTGCTGGGGGTCGAAGAACGCCACCCTCTCCCTCGGCGGGATGACCACCGAGCTGGTCCGGGACGACAGCACCGGGACCTGGACCACCGCCAACGGCGACGGGTCCAAGGTGCAGCTGCTCAAGGACACCGACCTGGCCAACGGCGACGCCGACGGTGAGTACTGGGTCGTCACCACCAGGGACGGCACCCGCTACCACTTCGGCCGGCACCGCCTGCCCGGCTGGACCGCCGGTCAGCCGGTCACCAACTCGGTGCTCACCGCACCGGTCTACGGCAACCACTCCGGTGAGGACTGCTATCAGGCCGGCGACTGGGCCGATTCGGCCTGCACCCAGGCGTGGCGGTGGTCGCTGGACTACGTCGAGGACATCCACGGCAACGTGATGAGCCTGTGGTGGGCCAAGGAGGAGAACCGCTACGCGCGGAACTTCAACTTCAAGTCCCCGGTGAAGTACGACCGTGGCGGCTACCTGACCCGCATCGACTACGGGCAGCGCAGCGACAACGTCTACGGCACCGCGCCGCTGGCCCGGGTCAGCTTCGACGTGGCGGAGCGCTGCTTCGCCGAGGGCTCCCAGACCTGCTCCGAGTCGAACTTCAACAGCCAGATCCCGCACGACTACCGCATCTGGTACGACACCCCGGCCGACCTGAACTGCATCTCTGGCCGGAAGTGCTGGAACGCCTCACCGTCGTTCTTCACCCGCAAGCGCCTCGACAAGATCACCACCTGGGCGCAGCGGCGCAGCGGCTCCACCGCGTTGCAGAAGGTGGACGAGTACCAGCTCACCCAGTCCTTCCCGACCCTGCTGACCGGCCCCAACACCGCGCTGTGGCTGGAGTCGATCCAGCGCACCGGGTACGGCGTCGGCGGCGACAAGGTCGCGCTCAACCCGGTGCGGTTCGCCCACAACCCGGAGGACATGCCCAACCGGGTGCGCAACGACAACCGCCCCAGCTTCTCCCGGCTGCGCATCGCGCGGGTGATCAACGAGTACGGTGGCGAGACCGTCGTCACGTACCGGCAACCCACCGGTTCCTGCGCCAATGGGTCCGGCCTGCCCGGCAAGAACGACACCGCCGAACTGAAGGCCAACACCCGGCTCTGCTTCCCGAACTTCTGGCACCCGGACCCGGCCAAGGACGACGTCATCGACTGGTTCCACAAGTACGTGGTGGAGTCCGTCGAGGAACTGCCCGCCATCGACGGCGCCGCCTCCTCCACCCTCACCACCTACGCGTACGACAACGCCGGTTGGCGGCTGGCCGAGGCGGAATTCAGCAAGAAGTCCCGCCGTACCTACTCCCAGTTCGCGGGCTTCGAGCAGGTCACCGTCCTCACCGGGCCACCCACCGCCGAGCTGGGCAGCGAGCAGACCAAGTCCGTCACCCGCTACTTCCGGGGCATGGGTG
The DNA here is from genome assembly GCF_002754655.1 of Verrucosispora sp. CNZ293. Classification (NCBI taxonomy): domain Bacteria; kingdom Bacillati; phylum Actinomycetota; class Actinomycetes; order Micromonosporales; family Micromonosporaceae; genus Micromonospora; species Verrucosispora sp. CNZ293. The sequence continues at coordinate 3,371,295 of NZ_PEFR01000001.1, read as the reverse complement.
ACAGCGTGTCCGTGAAGGACAACGTGGGCACCGGCGACGAGATCGCCAAGGACCGCGAGCCGTTCGCCGGCCGGGTCGCCGAGGAGTTGACGTACGCCAAGGCCAGCGACCCGGACGCCAACTGGCTCACCCGCAGCGTCACCTACCCCACGGCGACCGAACTCGCCTCCCGCGACCGGGACGACGGGCTCGACCCGTTGAAGGCGTGGCGGGTCACCGACACGCGGCAGAAGGCGGTGTCCCGGTCCTCCGGCACCGGCGACGACACCCGCACGCTGCGTACGGTCGAGACCAAGACCACCTACGAGAGCACCCACGGCCTACCGGAGCGGATCGAGTCACTCGGTGACACCGGCAAGTCCGGTGACGAGTCCTGCACCTTTGTGGAATATGTGCACAGCACGACCAAGCACATCATCGGCCTCACCAGGCAGATCCGCAGCAGCCCGACGACGTGTGCCGCCGCCGACTTCGATGACCTGACGACGCTCTCCTCGGCCGGCCGGGTCGGCTACGACGGCACCGCCTACGGTGCCGCCCTGCCGAGCACCACCCGGGGTCTGGCCACCCAGACCTGGTCGCTGAAGGCGGACGGCTCCGGCTTCCAGAACGACGGCACCACCACCTTCGACGCCGTCGGCCGGGTGCTGACCCGCACCGACCCGGACAACAAAGTCTCCAAGATCACCTACACCCCGGCCACCGGGCAGGCATACGCGGTAAGCGAGGAGAACTCCCTCGGGCACAAGCAGACCCGGGAACTGGATCCGGGCCGTGCCGTCACCCTCAAGACCACCGACCCGAACAACCAGGTCAGCCACGCCGAATACGACGCGCTCGGCCGTCTCGTCAAGGCGTGGGGCGCGGGGCGTACCCCGTCACCGGCCCTGGTGCCCGACTTCCGCGCCGAGTACGCCCTCCCGGCGATCGTGCCCGACCCGGAGAATCCCGGCGAGAGCATCCGCAAGCCGCCGTACGTCACCACCTTCGCCCGGGGCCACGAGGACCGGATCCAGACCTCGGTCACCATCTACGACGGGCTCGGCCGCGAGCGGCAGTCCCAGGTGGAGGCGACCGGCGGCGGCCGGCTGATCACCGACACGCTCTACAACTCGGCCGGTGAGGTCTGGCAGACCAACAACGCGTACTTCGCCGAGGGCTCACCGATCGGCCGGCTCTTCACACCCGAGTCGGACACGGTGGTGCCCAACGCCACCCGCTACACCTACGACGGCCTCGGTCGGGTGGTCGAGGAACTGCCGCTGCTCAACGGTACGGAGTACCCGAGCCGCGCCACCAAGTACAACTACGGTCTCGACCACTCCACCGTCATCAACCCGGCGGGCGCGGCCTCGTACCGCCTCTACACCGACGGCGTGGGCCGCACCACGCGGGTCGACACCTTCCGCGACGCCGCCCGCACCGACTTCACCTCGATGCGCTACGAGTACGACGCGCGCGGGCAGCTCGCCGAGGCCACCCACTCGGCGAACCCGGTCCCGTGGACCTGGACGTACGACCAGCGCGGCCGGCTGACCCGGACCACCGACCCGGACACCGGCGCCACCACCATGACGTACGACCACCGGGACCGGCCGCTGACCAGCACCAACGCCCGTGGCATCACGGTGTGGAACGGGTACGACGAGCTGTCCCGCCCCACCCAGCAGCGGCTCGGTGGCAGCGGCGGCACGCTGCTGGCCCAGTACACCTACGACACGGTGGCCGGCGGTAAGGGCCTGCCGGCGACGTCGACCCGGTACACCGACGGCCTGCCGTACACCCAGTCGGTCGGCGGCTACACCGCGGACTACCAGCCGACCTCGACCACGCTGACGCTCCCCGAGTCGATCGCCACCACCTGGGGTCTGAACCGGGAGTACCGCTACGACTACACGTACACCGACACCGGTCTGACCGAGTCGGCCACGCTGCCGGCGGTCGGCGCGCTGCCCAGCGAGAAGCTGCTGGTCCGGTACACCAAGGACGGCCTGCCGCTGTCGGTGTCCGGCAAGGACTGGTACGGCTCCGAGACGGTCTACTCGCCGTACGGGCAGGTGCTGCGCTCCACCCTGGGCGCACACCCGTACCGGGTGTGGACCATGGCCTCGTACGACGACGCCAGCGGCGCCCTCACCCGGCAGCAGGTGTTCCGCGAGGTCAAGGGCAACCACCTGGTCTCGAACCGTGGTTACTGGTACGACGCCGCCGGCAACGTGACAGCGATCCGCGAGTATGCCGCCGGCATCGCCGAGCGGCAGTGCTTCACCTACGATCCGCTCGGCCAGCTCCGCAACGCCTGGACGTCGCAGGACCAGGCGTCGTGCCAGGCCGGGCCGGGTACCGCGGCCGCACCGAACGCGGCGGCGGGTGTCGACGGCACCGGCTACTGGCAGGAGTACGAGTACGACCTGCTCGGCAACCGCAGCAAGCTGGTCGAGCGGGACCTGACCGGCCGCACCTCCACCGGCCCGATCGAGACCACCTACGGGTACGGCTACGAGACCGAGGAGGGCGACCAGCCGCGCACCCTCGACGCCGTCACCAAGACCTACACCACGCCGCAGGGCGCGGCCATCGTCTCCGAGGCGAAGCGGCTGTACGAACTGACCGGCGAGACGAAGTCGGTCACCTCCACCCGCAACGGTGACCAGCAGGAGCTGTCCTGGACGTACGACGGCCAGGTCGAGCGGATCACCGGCTCGGGCACCAAGGGCCGCACCGCGTACATGGGCCTGGCCGCCAAGTGCATGGACCTCAGCCAGCGCCTCGCCCAGCCGAACCAGCCGATCCAGCTCTACTCGTGCAACGGCGGTGCCTGGCAGAAGTGGGCCTTCACTCCCACCCCGAGCCAGAACAACGGCAACCTCGGCACGCTCTCGGTCTACGACGACAAGTGGTGTGCCCAGCCGGCCGGCACGACGGCGGGCTCGGTGCTGCGGTTGCAGGCGTGTGACGGCACCGCCGGCCAGCAGTTCGAGCGGCTGCCGTCCACGGCACAGCTCAAGCATGCCGCGTCCGGCCTGTGCCTGGCCGCGAAGGACGGTGCCTCGGCCGACAACACCCCGATCGTGCTGGTGACCTGCGCCAGCGGATCCGCCGCGCAGCAGTGGAACCCGCAGGACGAGACCCGGCACATCTACGGGCCCGGTGGCACCCGGCTGCTGACCGTGCAGGGCCGGCAGGCCACGCTGAATCTCGGGGAGGCCCAGCTGACGGTGCACCCGGGCGGGTCGCCGATCGACGCACAGCGCACCTACTCGACTCCCGGTGGCGCGGTGCTGCGTCAGTTCGTCGGCACTGCCCAACAACCGTTGACCGTGGTGGCCAGTGACCACCAGGGCAGCCCGTACGCCGAGGTGAACCTCTCCGGTGTCATGGAGGCCCGGATCCGTAAGCAGGATCCGTTCGGCAACGTGCGTACCGGTGCTGTCAGCGGCTATCTGCGGACCAACCAGGGCTTCCTCGGCGCGGTCCGCGACGACGCCTCCGGCTTCGTACCGTTGGGTGCCCGGCTGTACGACCCGGAGGTGGGTCGGTTCCTCTCCGCGGACCCGGTGCTGGACCTGACCGACCCGGTGCAGAACAACGGCTTCACGTACGCCCACAACAACCCGGTCACCCACTCCGACCCGTCGGGTCTGTCGGTGGCGTTGACCGCGTCGGAGACGGCGGCGGCGCTGGCCGGTGCAGGTCTGTCGTCGGCGATGATCGCTCAGGCGCAGGCAAACATGGGCCGCTCGCTGATCTCGGTGATCCTGGATTCAGCGTGGTACATCCTCAAGGAGTTCATCGGCATCAACGACGCCCTGAACTGCTTCGGCGGTGACATGTGGGCGTGTGGCAGCCTCATCCTCAACGCGATCCCCTGGACCAAGGTCGCCAAGATCCCAGCGGTGATCCGGGCGGTCAACCGTACGATCAACGCGATCCAGGCATGGCAGGCGGCGAAACGGGCCGCCGAGGCGGTGCTGGCGGCGGCACGGGCTGCCGAGGCCGCCGCGTTGCAGGCCAAGAAGCTCGCCATCGAACGGGCCAAGAAGGCCGCCCAGGCGGCGAAGAAGAAGGCCGCCGACAAGGTCAACTCGACAAGCAACAAGGCGACCCAGTCGGCCAAGAAGACGGGTAACGGCCCGCAGAAGGAAGCCCAGGCCAAGTCCAACCCGAAGGGCTCGTCGGCGGCGTCCGGCGGCGCCAGCGGCAAGGGCGGCGGCGGCGGCAAGGGCGACTCGAAGCCGGGCGGCTCCTCAGGCGCCTCCAACCGCAGCAGCGGCGGCTCCAGCGGCAACAATGGCGGTTCGTCGGGCGGTGAATCCTGCGAACGCCTCGGCAACAGCTTCGTGCCGGGCACGCGGGTGCTCATGGCCGACGGTTCAACCAAGGCGATCGAGGACGTCGAGCCCGGCGACAAGGTGGTGGTCACCGATCCGGAGACCGGCCGTACCGAGGTGGACACGGTCACCGCCGCTATCACCGGCGACGGTGTCAAGCACCTGGTAAAGGTCGTCATCGACACCGACGGCGACCAGGGCAGCGAAACCGCCGAGGTCACCGCCACCGACGGCCACCCGTTCTGGGTACCCGAGCTTGGCGAGTGGATCGACGCCACCGACCTCCAGTCGGGGCAGTGGCTCCAGACCAGCGCGGGCACCTACGTCCAGATCACCGCCATCGACCGCTGGAGCGTCCCCCGCGCCACGGTCCACAACCTCACCGTCGCCAACACCCACACGTACTATGTGACCGCCGGCAACACGCCGGTCCTCGTCCACAACTGTAACAATGTTTTGTCCAATGCTGACGGATATGACAACTCAGGTGCGCTGGCGGCGCATGACCCGGGGGCTGCGTTCAGCGGGGTTTACGATCCCGATACTGGGGTGTTCCGTGCGCAACTAAGCGTTGATGAGCGTGGCCCCAACTCACCTGCAAATGCCGTTAACCGCCGAGGTGGCCACGGCGAAATCAACCTGATGAGCTTCGGTGGTTCGCGTCGAACGGTCGGTTTCACGCTGTTCTTCGAAGAGGACGGGTTCTCGGTTCATTGGCTCTCGCGAGGGGTGAACGGGCGTAACCATGGAGATCCTATGGCTCCGATGGATGCACGTCAGGGGATCATGGATGCGATTTCGGCAGCGACGGGAAGGAGTGTGCGGTCAAGATGACTAGTCGTTCCCCTGCAGTTCTGGTCGCTGGACTCCGTCTTCCTGAAGCGTTAGTCGTCGCGATTCAAGGAGGTCGTTGGTCGGTCCCACAGGATCTGCATCGATTGGAGATGGTGTTCAAGGACAAGGCGACCCAGCCGCGGTTCTATTCGCTTCAGGGAATCATCAGCGAAACCGAGCATTGGCGCAGTGAGACGGACGGGGAGGTGTTGGCGTGGTACCTAGGTTCGTCTAGTGACGTAGCTCGACCGGGTGACATCTCGCAGTCCGAGTCGGTCATCATTGGAGATCTCGGTCCGGACCAGCCCTTCGCGCTCGACTATCGACAGAACTCCGAGGAGCCGGAGGTGGTCTACCTAACCACCTATAACGGCTGGGTAAGAGTAGCTCCAGATGTTGGAACACTGCTGGCCCTGCTTGGGTTGAGTACTCAGTAAGGCCGAGCGGCCCAGCGCTACGAGTCGCCGACATGCGAGGAAGACCCGGCCACTCGAGGCAGAAGGACGCTCAGACCAGGTCGCAGCATCACGGGGAAGCATGGACGGGTCACAACAGCATGGGCCAGGCGTGGGCCGCTCGCGCGGCGGGTCGATCGACAGCCTCCTGACCTGGCTGGTTCATCCGGTGACGGTGGCGGCCACTGCGCTGCTGATCCTGAACGACCACGTGCTCAAGGCGGCTTCTCCCGGCTGGTTGACGGGAAAGCTCAGCGACGCCGCCGGGATGGTGATGGCACCACCGTTGCTGGCCGTCGTGCTGGTGATGTTGCTGGCCGGGTGCGGTCGACTGCCGGTGTTGCGGCGTAGGGGCAGGGTTGCCCGGCCTGGTCCTGGGCCGGGCATCGCGCCGGCCGACCTGCTGGCGGCCGTCTCGATTTTCATCGTTGGGGTGGGATTCGCGGCGGTGAAGGCCACTCCGGAGGGGGCGGCCACGGCGTCCGCGGTGTGGAGCGTGGTGAACGGACCGTCGGTGATCCTGGCCGACGGCACGGACCTGTTGGCGTTGCCGGCGCTGGGCCTGGCCTGGTGGACGTGGCGCTCGGCGGCGGCCCGCCCGACCCTGGCGCGCTGGCTGCGGATGGTGGCGGTGCTGGTGGTGTTGCCGATCGCCGGGCTGGGCGTCGCGGCCACCTCCGCTCCCCAGTACGACGACGCCGTTGCCTTGTACGAGTGGCAGGGCGTCGCTGTGGTCGGCATCGGAAACGCCTATCACGACTCCCGGGAGCCCCACACGTGGTGGATCGGCGCGGACGACGGACCGACGTTCTCGGAGCTGCCGGAGGGCGGCTACGAGCTGTTCTCGAAGCAGCCGCCGCCGGTCGCGTCGGGAGAGGACTGTTCGGCGCGGGATCCGGGGCACTGTTTCCGGATCGTGCCGCGCCGCCTGGCGGTGCAGGAGAGCCGGGACGGTGGGGCCAGCTGGCGCGTCGCCTGGCAGATTGACGAGGATGCCCGGCAGCGACTGGCGACGGTGATACCTGGTTTGCGTGATGCCGACGAGTACCTGTCGTCCCGCGCGTTGCTGGTGCGCGATCAGCCGGACGGTGGGGTGGTCGTGCTGGTGGCAAACGGTCGGGACGGCGTTGCCCGCAGGGACGCTGCCGGCCACTGGGAGCGCATCGGGTTCGGCACAGTTGCCGGTGACGGCTTCCGGCACCAGCAACCCGCAACACCGATCCCGGGTGTCGCCGAGGCGACCGTCACCGTCGGCTGGCGGGTCGCCGTACCGCTGTCGGTCGCGGTGGGAAGCCTGGTGGTGCTTGCCGGCTGCGCCACGTTGCTGGCGCGGCGGTACGGCTGGTTCGTGATTCCACTTGCCGCCGTTGGTGGCGCGCTCGGTCTCCTGGCGCTCGCCCTGTACGTCCCCTACGCATTGGGTGGCGCGAACTCAGACGACGCAGTGGGATCGGTCCTCGTGGTGGCGCTGATCGTGGGGATGACGGCGGTGCCGGCGGGCTTCGCCGTGCTCTTCGGCAACGTCACGGATCCGTTGCCGGCCCTGACCGGCCGGATCTGTGTCGCGGGCATCCTCGCTGGGGCGATGGTGCCACTGCCGTTGCTGCTGCGTCTGCTGACCGGTTGGCCTCCGCAACGTGCGGCGGTAGTCGTCGTGCCTATCGTCGCGGTGGTCGTGGTGGTTGTCGGTGTCGCGTGGGCCATCCGTTACGCCGTAAGCCGGGTGCCGAGGCGAGGCTCCTCATCGGCAGGCACACCGCCGTGGACGCCACCCGACCCACCGTGGCCGGAGACTGCTGACGCGCCGCGAACCGCCTGATCGGGTACTCGACAGCTCGTCATCCGACGACCTTTGCCTTGCTACGCCGTCAGGACGGTACCGCGTGCCGACTGCGCATTTGACGGTTGAGGCTCGGGTCTTGGCTCTCGGGGTGCGCCGGGTGCCTCAGAGCAGGTCGTAGACGTCGCTGCGGTGCCCGAGGTGGACGACGAGCACGATCAGCTCCTGGTCCCGGACGGTGTAGATGATGCGGTATGCGCCGACGCGGATGCGGAAAAGGCTGGAGTGGCCGGTCAGGGCTTTGACGCCGGCTGGGCGAGGTTCTGTGGCTAGATTCGCGATGGCGGTGACGAGGCGGGCCTGCACGGGGCGGTCGAGCTTGCGCAGCAGCTTGGCGGCGGCTCGGTCGACCTGGACGGTGTAGGCGGGTGGAGTCGGGCTGGTCACAAGCCGAGCTCATCGCGTAGGTCGGTCAGCGGTATTGGGGCGTCGCCGGCGTCAATGCGGGTCAGGGCCTCGCGGGCGGCGGCGACATCGCTGGCGTCTTCGGCGCGCTCGATGGCCTCGGCGACCTCGGCCGGAACGATGGCGGCCAAGCGTTGCCCCCGACGGGTGACATAGGTGATCCTCCCGGCGTAGTGCGCGCGGGAGACGACGTCCGCGAGGCTGTCGCGGGCGTCTGAGATCGGGAGTTCGGCTGCGGGCTCACTCACGGTTTCGATTGTACAACTCGTACGAATCGTACGGGCAGAAGTAGGTCATAAGATCATGAGCTGGGTCCGGCAGTGGGCGTCAAGATCGGTCGAGAGCGCAGGGGCCCGGGTGGGCGTTGGGGTGGGGGCAGCGTCCGGGGCCGTCGAGTGGGGTGTCGCACCAGACTCGGGTACGCAGGCTTTGGTGGTCTTCTTCGCTGAGGGTGGTTTCGCCGAAGTCGATGACCGTCAGGTGCCCGAGGGAGTCGCGGAGGGCCACGGCGAGCGCGGTCGCCTCGTCGAGGCTGGTCAGGGTGGTGGGTAGGTGGATCACCCAGCGGGGTGGGCTCATCGCGATCCGCGACTGTGGTGGCGGTGAGCGGCCTGGCGGGACTGCCATTGGCGCAGTGCCTGGCGGACTCGTTCGGCTTCCGTGTTGGCTGTGGTCAACTCGCGGTGCAGGCGTTCCAACTCGTCGGCGAGCCGGTTGAGGTAGGCGTACACCTGGTCCGGGTCGAGGCCGCGCCAGCGGGTGTCGAAGGTGGCGGCGCGGGCGTGCTGGGGGAGTGGGCGCTCCCCGGACAGGTAGATCATGGGCGGGCGGCTTCCTGCTCGCCGAGCATCGACTGAATCTCCTGGTCGGTGAGGCCGCGCATGGTGAGGATGCGGCGGCCCCAGCGGTGCAGGCGGCAGGGGTGGGGTGCCCGGTCGTTGCGGCAGCGCGGGCCGTCGGGCCATTGTTCGGCGGCGTGCACGCTTATCGCCCGGAGCGCGAATGTGACATCTTCGGCGGTGATGTAGGGAGGCAGCGGAATCTCGCCGAGGGCTTCGTCGATCGAATCCATGATCCTCCTCTGTGGAATGGTCGCGGGCCGGAGCGGACGCCGGGATGAGGTTCGTGGGAGGCGTCCGCTCCGGCCGTGACCTGCCAGGGGGATTGGCTGGTCATCCACGATGGTGATTTCACTACTGGCCTGGCGCAATGTTCTGCGGAAGAATGCGAATCAAGGGATGAGGTGCCTTACGCGACAACAGCAGAGGAGATGACGTGGACGATCCGGGAAGCACCGTCCCGCGTAGGCAACTCGGCAGATATTTGAGAGAACTTCGCGAAAACGCGCACGTAACTGTGGCCGCGGCCGCGAAGGAACTGGAATGGTCGACGCCGCGAATCTGGCGGTACGAAACCGGTCAGGTCCCCATGCACCCGAACGACGTGGAGGCCATGTGCCGGGTGTACGGCGCGACCTACGAAACCATCCGGACCATGCGGTCGCTGGCCCGGGAGACCAAGGCGCACGGCTGGTGGCACAGCTACGGCGAGGCGATCAAAGACTGGTTCAAGCTGTACGTCGGCCTGGAAGCCGCTGCGACCAAGATCCGAAAGTACGAGGCCAATCTGGTACCCGGCCTGTTGCAGACGGTCGAGTACATGCGCGAAGTGATCGCCCTCGACCAGCCGGACTTGAGTGAGACGGAACGGCAGGCCAAGGTGGACATTCGGTTGCGCCGGCAGCGGCTGCTGGCGCGGGCGGTTCCTCGGGCTCCTTACCTGGAGGTGATCCTCAGCGAGGCGGTGCTGCGCCGGCCGTTGCGTGACCGGCTCGCGATGGCCCGGCAACTCGACGCACTGGTGGTGACCAGCGAGCGGCACAACGTCAACCTTCGGGTGCTGCCACTGCGCGCAGGACTGTTCCGTTGGGGCGACACCGGCGCCTTCACCATGCTCGACTTCCCCATCGATGTCCGGGAGCCGGAACCGACCACCATCTACATGGACGGCCCGTGCGGTGCGGTCTACCTTGACAAACCGCACGAAATCCAGACCTACGAGGAAGCGTGGCGCTCGCTCAGCGAGCGGGCGCTCGATGTCGATGACTCCCGTGAGCTGATCACGGTGATCGCAAAGGAGATGACCCATGAGACGTGACGGAGTGTGGCGCACGTCGTCCCGGTCCGGCAGCAACGGTGACTGCGTCGAGGTGGCCGGCTTTTTCGATGCGGTAGGCGTACGCGACAGCAAGGACCGGCAGGGCGCGGAGCTGAGCTTCGCCGCGACGAGCTGGACCCGGTTCGTCGCCGCCACCCGCGCGGGCCGGTTCGCCCCCCGCGCCTGAACCTGGCATGACCCGCCCGGTGCCGACCGCCCCCGGTCGGCACCGGGCCACGTCTTCGCAGTGCCGGGCCGGACCACCCGCAAGTCTTCCCACACTCAGTCGGTCCAGGCATGATCAGGTGACCGGTTCGGTGGAGCTGTTGGACCTACGGCACGGCCTTTGTCATTTCACCGCACCAAGCCGTCGCGCTGCTCAAAGTCGCTCCCCCTGAGCGTCGCTCCTGGTCGTCCGCACGCCATCGACCTGCTGCTGGCTCTGCTCACCATCGCGGCGGTTCCCAGTCAGGCAATAGCCGAGGACCGCGCGGTGCGTAGTTCGCGCTCACCGGCCCCGACGGCCTGTCCGCCGCCCGCTCGACGTATCCGATGCAATCTTGGACAGTTTCCGTTCGTAATTAACGGAAAGTGTCCAAGATTGGCTGGCGAGTCCTAAGTTTCGACGCGCTGACGGCGTGCAGCGGGGGTGGCTAGCGCGCGTGTGTGGTTGAGGGTGGTCGTTCGCGAATTGCGCGGTGTGCGCTCGCCGGGCGGCGGTCTCCGGGCCGTGACGATCCGGACGGCGGTGTTGCGAGGAGAGATCGCGGCGTCGGAAGTGATTGGTACCGTGCGTACTCCGCCACTGACGTGCAGTTATCCACCGGAGGCGTCGACAAGGTGCCCTTCCCTGCGCTCAACGGCGGTGGGGAAGAATGGGCGGCGTGACGTCCCCCCGTGATCTTGTGCTGCTGGGTTGTACCGGGTCGATCGGTACCCAGGCCATCGACATCGTGCGGCGCAACCCGGAGCGGTTCCGGGTGGTGGCGCTCGGTGCCGGTGGCGGCAACATCGGGCTGCTCGCCGCCCAGGCGCTCGAACTCGGTGTCGACGTGGTCGGGGTGGCCAAGGCGTCCGCCGCGCAGGATCTTCAGTTGGCGTTCTACGCCGAGGCGAGCCGGCGGGGCTGGGCCAGCGGCGAGTTCAAGCTGCCCAAGATCGTGGCCGGGCCGGAGGCGATGACCGAGCTGGCGCAGTGGCCGTGTGACGTCGTGCTCAACGGGGTGGTGGGGTCGCTCGGGCTGGCGCCGACGCTGGCGGCGCTGCGCGCCGGGCGTACGCTCGCGCTTGCCAACAAGGAGTCGCTGGTGGCCGGCGGCTCGCTGGTCAAGGGCGCGGTGACGCGGCCGGAGCAGATCGTCCCGGTGGATTCGGAGCACTCGGCGTTGGCTCAGTGCCTGCGCGGCGGCACCCGGGGTGAGGTGCGTCGGCTGGTGGTGACCGCCAGCGGCGGGCCGTTCCGGGGGCGGCGGCGCGACGAGTTGACGGCTGTCACGCCGGAGCAGGCGCTCGCCCACCCGACCTGGAACATGGGACCGGTCGTCACGATCAACTCGGCGACCATGGTCAACAAGGCGCTGGAAGTGATCGAGGCGCACGAGCTGTTCGACGTGCCGTACGCCGACATCACCGTGATGGTGCACCCCCAGTCGGTGATCCACTCGATGGTCGAGTTCGTCGACGGGTCGACGCTGGCGCAGGCCAGCCCGCCGGACATGCGGCTGCCGATCGCCCTCGGGTTGGGCTGGCCGGACCGGGTGCCGGAGGCCGCTGCCGCCGTCGACTGGACCACGGCGCACACCTGGGAGTTCGCGCCGCTTGACGACGAGGCGTTCCCGGCGGTGGCGTTGGCCAAGGCGGCCGGGGAGGCGGGCCGGTGCCGGCCGGCGATCTACAACGCGGCGAACGAGGAGTGTGTGGCGGCGTTCGTCGCCGGGCGGCTGCCGTTCCTCGGCATCGTCGACACGTTGCGGCGCGTGTTGGAGGACGCTCCCGATTTCGGTGAACCGGGTACCGTCGAGGACGTACTCGAAGCCGAGTCGTGGGCGCGCGCACACGCGCAGGAGATCATCGCTGCTGCGGTGGAAGGAGCTTGATGTCGTTCGCGTTCGGGGTGGTTCTCTTCGCCCTCGGCATCCTCGTCTCGGTGAGCCTGCACGAGGCCGGGCACATGCTCACCGCCAAGGCCTTCGGCATGAAGGTCACCCGCTACTTCGTCGGCTTCGGCCCCACCATCTTCTCGTTCAAGCGGGGCGAGACCGAGTACGGCCTCAAGGGCATCCCGCTCGGTGGCTTCTGCAAGATCGTCGGCATGACGCCGCAGGACGACGACGTCGAGCCCGGTGACGAGAAGCGGGCCATGTGGCGCTACCCGGTGTGGAAGCGCACCATCGTGATGTCCGCCGGGTCGGCGACCCACTTCGGGTTGGCGATCTTCGCGGCCTGGCTGGCCGCGATGACCTTCGGCCTGCCCAACCCGGACCGCGTGACCACCGAGGCGCAGGTCCGCGCCGAGCCCGCGGTGATCGCCCTCCAGGACTGCGTCCTGCCGGACACCACCTTCCGCGAGTGCACCGCGAGCGACGCGGCCAGCCCCGCCGCCGCCGCCGGGCTGCGGGACGGCGACCGGATCACCTCGTTCAACGGCGCCCCGATCACCAACTACGGTGACCTGCTCACCGCCCTGCGGACCGCCAGCCCGGGGGCCACCGCCGCCATCGGCTACGAGCGTGACGGCCAGGCCGGCAACGTCGAGGCCGTGCTGGGCACCACAAAGCGTCCCCCGATCGACAACCCGGCCGGGCCGGTCACCGACGTTCCCGCGCTCGGCATCGGGCTGATCATCAGCACCCCCGGCCTGGTCAGCTACGGCCCGGTGGAGGCGGTCGGCGCGACAAGCACCTTCATCGGCGACATGGCGGTGGCCACCGCGCAGGCGTTGCAGCGGCTGCCGGAGAAGATCCCCGCGCTGTGGCGCGCCATCACCGGCGGCGAGCGGGACATCGACACCCCGATCAGCGTGGTCGGCGCCAGCGTCCTCGGCGGTGAGGCGGTGGCCAACAACGCCTGGGAAATCTTCGTCATGCTGTTCATCTCGCTGAACTTCTTCATCGGGGTGTTCAACCTGCTGCCGCTGCTGCCGCTGGACGGCGGCCACATCGCCATCGCCTGGTTCGAACGGGCCCGCTCCTGGTTGTACGCGCGGCTGCGCCGGCCCGACCCGGGCCGGGTGGACTACTTCAAGCTGATGCCCTTCACGTACGTGGTGATCCTGATCGGTGGGGTGTTCACCCTGCTCACCATCACCGCGGACGTGGTCAACCCGATCACCCTCTTCCCAAAGTGAGTGCCTGAAGTGACCGCTGTCAGTCTCGGTATGCCGCCCGTACCGCCGCCGCCGCTCGCGCCCCGCCGGGCCAGCCGCCAGATCATGGTCGGGTCCGTGCCGGTCGGCGGTGGCGCGCCGGTGTCCGTCCAGTCGATGACCACCACGTTGACCGCTGACATCAACGCCACCCTCCAGCAGATCGCGGAGTTGACGGCGTCCGGGTGTCAGATCGTCCGGGTCGCGGTACCCAGCCAGGACGACGTGGAGGCGCTGCCGGCGATCGCGCGCAAGTCGCAGATCCCGGTGATCGCCGACATCCACTTCCAGCCGAAGTACGTCTTCGCCGCGATCGACGCCGGGTGCGCGGCGGTCCGGGTCAACCCGGGCAACATCCGCCAGTTCGACGACAAGGTCAAGGAGATCGCGGCAGCGGCCTCCGCCGCCGGTACGCCGATCCGGATCGGCGTCAACGCCGGCTCGTTGGACAAGCGGCTGCTGGCCAAGTACGGCAGGGCCACGGCGGAGGCGCTCGTCGAGTCGGCGTTGTGGGAGTGCTCGCTGTTCGAGGAGCACGGCTTCCGGGACATCAAGATCTCGGTGAAGCACAACGACCCGGTGGTGATGATCCGGGCGTACCGGCTGCTCGCCGAGCAGTGCGACTACCCGCTGCACCTGGGGGTGACCGAGGCGGGACCGGCGTTCCAGGGCACCATCAAGTCGGCTGTCGCCTTCGGTGCGCTGCTGGCCGAGGGGATCGGGGACACCATCCGGGTGTCGCTGTCCGCGCCGCCGGTCGAGGAGATCAAGGTCGGCAACCAGATCCTGGAGTCGCTCGGGCTACGCGAGCGCGGCCTGGAGATCGTTTCCTGCCCGTCCTGCGGTCGGGCGCAGGTGGACGTCTACAAGCTGGCCGAGGAGGTCACCGCCGGCCTGGAAGGGCTGCCGGTGCCGCTGCGGGTCGCCGTGATGGGCTGCGTGGTGAACGGTCCCGGTGAGGCCCGCGAGGCCGACCTCGGGGTGGCCTCCGGCAACGGCAAGGGGCAGATCTTCGTCAAGGGTCAGGTCATCAAGACCGTGCCCGAGGGGCAGATCGTGGAGACCCTGATCGAGGAGGCGCTGCGGCTCGCCGACGAGATGGGCGCCGAACTGCCCGAGGAACTGCGCGACCTGGTTCCCGGCGGCGCCACCGTCACCGTGCACTGACGACGCGACAATCCTCTGTTGATCAAGAAGTTTGGGTCGGGAACGGTGCCGAAATGGGCGAAAGCTTCTTGATCAACGTGGGGTGTGCGGGTGGTCCGTCCGGGTCTGTCTGGTTGGGGTGTCCTGGGGGTTGAGCGGTGGTTACCGTCAGCCAACACGCGGTGAACAGATCTGGCAGGCTGGTAACCGTGCTGACGGCGCCGGTGCGGCAACTCGGGGAATCGGAACGGCGCGCGGTCGAGCGGTTGCTCGACCTGGACCCGTTCGCGAGCGCGCAGGTCGCGGAGCGGGTCGCCGCGCGCGGGCTGGCGTGGTGGCGGGCCGAGGGCCGGGTCCTGGGGTACGGCTCCCGCCGTCACCTCGAATCGGTTTGTTGGCTCGGTGGGAACCTCACCCCGGTGCTGGCCGGCCCGCAGGCCATCGCCGCCTTCGCCGACCTGCTCGCCGGCGAGGAACGGCTCTGTTCCTCGATCGTCGGGCGCGCCGACGCCGTGCTGCAACTGTGGGACCGCCTCTCCGACACCTGGGGCCCGGCCCGCGACGTACGCCCCAACCAGCCGTTGCTGGTCACCGACGCGCTGCCCCTGGTCCCGGTCGACCCGCAGGTACGCCGGGTGCGTAGCGGCGAGATCGACAAGCTCTTCCCGGCGGCCGTGGCGATGTACACCGAGGAGGTCGGCGTCTCGCCACTCGTCGACGACGGCGGGCGCGGGTACCGGCGCCGGGTCACCGAGATGATCCGCTCCGGTCGGGCGTACGCCCGCTTCGTCGACGGCCGGGTGGTCTTCAAGGCCGAGCTGGCGGTCGTCACCCGGCGCACCGCGCAGGTCCAGGGGGTGTGGGTGGCACCCGAGTGGCGAGGGCGGGGAATCGCCACCGCCGCGATGGCCGCGGTGGTCAGTGACGCGCTGGCCCGGATCGCCCCGACGGTCAGCCTGTACGTCAACGACTTCAACCTGCCCGCCCGGCGCGTCTACGAACGCTGCGGCTTCCGCCCGGTCGGCACCCTGGCGACAGTGCTGTTCTGACCCGCCCGACGGTTCCCCTCGGGTTGTCTGCTGCCCGTGAAAATGCGTTGAGCCAGGCCGCTGGGCGAAGCAGGCTGGAAACTCCGCCACCAGACCGGAGGAACCGACCCATGCGCCTGCTCCGTGATCTGTGGGTCACCTCTTCACGCCGGATGACCCTGGTGGCTGTCCTGATCCTGCTCGGCGGCATCGGCCAGGCGGCCACCGCCGCGCTCGCCGGACCGGTGCTGCTGCATCGCTCTGTCGGATTCTTCGTGCTGCTGTCGGCGGCACTTGTCGCGGCGGTGTTCAGCGACCTGGTGGTCAGCCTGGTGATGGCCGGGTTGACCGCGGACTGGTCCGCTGACCTGCGTCGCCGACTGTGCCGGGTGGCGATGGGGCAGCCGGTGCCGGCCCTGGAGACGACCCCGGTGGGGGAGATGCTCGACCGGATCGACGGCGACGTGTACGACGTCGCGTCGGGGGTGCGCGGCCCCGGCGTACGGCTGGCCCAGGCGCTGGCCGTCGGCCTGCTGTCCACGCTCGTCGCGCTCACTGTCTGGTGGCCGGCCGGGCTCGGCATGCTGCTGCTCTGCGTTCTGCTCGCGTTCACGTTGCGCCGTCCCGCCGCCCGGATCGCCCCGGCCCGGATGTACGAGGAGGCGGCCTGGTCGGACCTCGCGGCGGTGATGGAGGAGTCGATCCACGGCCAGGACGACGTACGCACCAGCCTGGCCCGGCCGTACGTGCTGCGGCTGTACGCCCGCCGGGCAGCCGAGGTGCTGCGCCGGGGCCATCGGGTGTGGCAGATGTCGGCGCAGGTCAACACCGTCGCGGCCGGAGTGACCCGGGCCGGGGTGGCGGTTGTCGTGCTCGGCGGGGTGTGGGCGTTGTCCACCGGCCGGGTCGACGCCGCCCGGATGACCGCGATCTGGCTGCTCGCGCTCTCCCTCGGCATGACCGTCGAACACGTCAGCCGGATGGTGCCGGAGGTGCAGTACGCACTCGGCGCGTGGGGGCGGGTGCAACTGCTCGCCGCCGCCGCGCAGGAACCCAGCGGCGGCGCCGCCCCCAGCGACGGTGACCTGGTCATCCGCGACCTGACCTACCGCTACCCGAGCACCGGGCCGGACGCCGAGCGTGGTCCCGCGTTGCGCGACATCGACCTGACCTTCGTGCGGGGCCGCTCGTACGCCCTGGTCGGCCGGACCGGTTCAGGTAAGTCCACACTGGCCAAGGTGCTCACCCGGGCGGTCGACGTGCCGGTGGGGACGGTCCGGCTCGGTGGACGCGACGTGCTCGACCTCGACGTGGAGCAGCTACGCCAGTGGATCGCCGTGGTGCCGCAGCGTACCGAGATCCTCGCCGGCACCCTCGCCGAGAACGTGGCGCTGTTCGACCCGGCGCTGCTCGACGCCGCCGCCCGGGCCCTCGACGAGCTGGGGCTGGCCAACTGGATCGCCGAGCTGCCGGCCGGCCTGGACACCCGCCTCGGCGAGGGCGGTCACGTGCTCTCCGCCGGTCAGGAACAGTTGGTCGCCTTCGCCCGGATCCTGGTGCGTGATCCGCACGTGGTGATCCTCGACGAGGCCACCGCCCGACTCGACCCGGTCACCGAGGCGCGGGTACAGCAGGCCACCGAGCGCCTGCTGCGCGACCGGATCGGCATCGTCATCGCCCACCGGCTGTCGTCGGTGAGCCGCTGCGACGAGGTGGTGGTGCTGGCCGACGGCGCGGTGGTCGAGGCCGCCCCGCTGGCCGAGTCGCGTCGCTTCGCCGAACTCCTCGCCGCCAGCCACGCGGGCGGGGTGGCCGGCGACGCCGGGCTCGACCTGCTGGCCGGGGCGGACTGGCCGCGAGCGGAACCGGTACTTGTCGGGGCCCACCCGACGGCCGCGACGATCGCCGCCGACAGGGGTGACCCGACCGGCCCGGTCGTCGAGGGCATCCGGGCCGCCGGCCCGCCGGACGGTACCGATCCGCTTGCCGACGTCGCCCCGCCGGACCCATCGACCCGGGTCGTCGTCGGTGATCCTGCACCTGTGGTCGGACCCGAGCCGGTGGAGCCGGCCGAGGGCCGGGAGACCGGTGGACACGAGGTCGGCGGACGTGACGTAGGCCGGGCGACGGTCGACGCGCCGGTCAGCGGTACGGGTGATCAGCGGCAGGCGTCCCGGACCCGGACCCTGCGGGAGATCGGCCGGCTCTGTCTCAACGACCCCCGCTACGGCGCCGCGGCGGTGGGCATCTTCGCCGTACTGGCGATCCTCGGCCTGGACGGGCCGGTGCTCGCCTGGCTCTGGGCCGACGTGGTCGACGGCACCGGCGACCCCTGGCTGCCCGCCGTGGGTATCGCGGCCGGACTGATCCTCGCCATCCCGGCCCACTACTGGACCCACCTGTGGTTCCCGGCCTGGTGGGTCCGGCAGATGCTGCGGATCAGCGCGCGACTCGTGCACGGCCAGACCGGCCCGCGCCGGGTCAGCCGGCACACCCCAGCCGAGGTGGTCGCCCAGGGCGGTGACACCGAGCGGGTGGTCCAGCTCGCCGACAACGTGCTCGACCAGACCGTCGGTCTGATCCTGCTGGTCGCCATGACCCTGATCACCGACAGTGTGGTGCCGGGACTGTTCTTCCTCGGCACGATGGTGCTCTCCGGGCTGGCCGCCACCGCGTTCGGGCCGAGACTGGAACGGGCGGCCCGGGACACCGTCGCGGCGCGGGCGGCCTTCGCCACCGCGCTGGTCTCCACGCTGTCGGCGGCCCGCACGGTGAAGCTGGCCGGTGCCACCCGGCCGGTGCTGGCCCACCTCGCCAACCTCGACACCGTACGCAGCGAACGGCAGCGCCGGGAGATCTCCGTGCAGGTCTGGGCGCGCTCCACGCCGGCGGTGGCCAGCGGGCTGTTCCCGATCGGCGTGTGGGCGTTGTTCCTGGCCGGTGGACTCTCCACCGGGGCGACGCTTGTCGCGGTCGCCACGCTGGGCGCGGCCCGCTGGTTCGCGTGGACCACCGCCTCGTTGATCTCACAGGTGCCGTCGGCGCGGGTCTGGACCCGGCGGACGGCGGAGATGACCGGGATCGAGGCGTACTCGGCGCGGGTGCCGGGAGTCGACCTCACGGCCGGCACCGCCCCCGCCCCGACGGTGCCACCGCGTACCGCGCTGCGGCGGCTGGAACTTGTCGGCTTCGGCGTCCGGCACACCGACGGCACCACCGCCGTACGCGACGTGGACCTGACAGTGGAACGCGGCCAACTGGTCCTCGTGGTCGGACCGGTCGGCTCGGGCAAGTCGTCGCTGCTGCGGGCCCTCGCGGGCATCGCCCCGCACACCGGGCTGCTGGCCTGGAACGGCGAGCCGGTGACCGAACCGGAACTGTTCCTGCGCCCCAACCAGGTCGGCTACGTCGGCCAGCTGCCCCGGGTGCTGTCCGGCACGGTCGCCGACAACATCACCCTCGGACATCAGGTGGACGCCGCACACGCGGTCAGCACCGCCCAGCTGGAGCACGACCTGGCCGCCACCGGTAGCGGGCTCGGCCTGCTCATCGGGCACAAGGGCACCCGGCTCTCCGGTGGGCAGCTGCAACGGCTGGCGCTGGCCCGGGCGCTGGCCCCGCGTACCGAGCTGCTGGTGGCCGACGACGTTTCCTCAGCGCTCGACGTCACCACCGAACTGGCGCTGTGGCAGGCGTTGCGGGACCGGGGCGTCACGGTGGTCGGCTCCACCTCGAAGCGGGCCGCGCTGGTGCGGGCCGACCACGTGGTGGTGCTCATCGCCGGTACGGTGGCCGCCCAGGGTCCGTGGCGTGACCTGGACCGGCGCTGGGGTCACCTGGCCGGCTGAGAGCGTGTCTCAGATCCGCACGGGTCCGGCTGCCGCCGCCACCGGGCAGCCGGACCCGCCGGTCAGGCCGCTCGCAGGTACGGGTCCGGCCAGTTGGGCGCGGCGCCCAGCTTGGCGGCCGCCTGGTGCGGCCAGTACGGATTGCGCAGCAGTTCCCGGCCGAGCAGCACCATGTCGGCCTCGCCGTCGGCGATGATCGCCTCGGCCTGCTCCGGTTCGACGATCAGGCCGACCGCGCCGGTCGGCACCTGCGCCTCGCGGCGGACCTGAGCGGCCAGCGGCACCTGGTAGCCGCGCCCGACCGGGACCTTGGCGGATGGCGACGCCCCGCCGGAGGAGCAGTCGATCAGGTCCACCCCGGCGGCGGCGAGTTCGGCGGCGAGGGCCACGCTGTCCTCGACCGTCCAGCCGCCCGGCACCCAGTCGGTGGCAGAGATCCGGGCCAGTACCGGCACGTCCTCACCGACAGCGGCGCGCACCGCCCGAGCCACCTCCAGCGTCAGCCGCATCCGCCCGGCCCGGTCACCGCCCCAGCCGTCGGTTCGATGGTTGGTCAGCGGGGAGAGGAACTCGTGCAGCAGGTAGCCATGTGCAGCGTGAATCTCCACGGCGGCGAAGCCGGCCGCCACCGCCCGCGTGGCGGACTCGGCGAATGCCGCGACGACATCGGCGATCCCGGTGTCGTCCAGGGCCGACGGCACCCGGTACTCCGGCACGAACGGTTCGCCGGTGGGCCCGACCGGCGTCCAGCCGCCCTCGGCGTCCGGCACCCCACCCTGGCGCGGTTCCCACGGCCGGTACGTCGACGCCTTGAACCCGGCATGCGCGAGCTGCACCACGGGCACCGCGCCGTGCGCGGCCACCAGCCTGGTCACCGGCCGCCAGGCGTCGACGTGGCGGCCGGACCACAACCCGGTGTCCTGCGGACTGATCCGGCCCTCGGGCAGCACGGCGGTCGCCTCGGTCATCACCAGGCCCGCGCCACCGATCGCCCGGGTGCCGAGATGCACCAGGTGCCAGTCGGTGGGCAGACCGTCGGGACCGGCGCTGTACTGGCACATCGGTGCCAGCGCGATCCGGTTGGGCAGGGTGACCGTCCGCAGCGTCAGCGGCGTGAACAACGAACTCATCGCACCATCCTCTCCCGGGTGCGCGACCTCAGCGCCGACGGCGAGCTGTGGGCTCGCGCACGGTCGGTGTCCGGTGGTCCTGCACCGCCACCGCCGTGGGGTCGCGTACCGCCAACGCTCCGGCGGTGGCCAGGGCCCAGCCGACGACAACCGTCAGCAGCAGCCGCTCCAGCACCCCGACCAGCGGACTCCGGCCGACCAGCAGCATCGCCAGACCGACAGCGCCCGCGAGTGGCAGCGACACCGCTGCCGCGACGACACCCGTGCGCCGCAGCCGGCGTCGCGCCACCGGCGAGAAGGCGATCGCCAGCATCGCGAAGACCACCGCCGCCGTCGCGGCGACACTTGCCGCACCGTGCACCAGATCCGCCACGGTGGCCCGTTCGAACGGCGGCAGTGGGCAGCCCGCGCTGCACGTCACCGCTCCGGACAGGACCGTGCACAGACTCGCCGCCACGAGTAGCGTCACGGCGACCCGGAGTGCCGTGTCGCCGCAGTGCGGCGCACCGACCCGTAGCGCGACGGCGAGCAGCAGCAGCGCCCCGGCCAGGGCGAACACCCCGATCCGGTACGTCCAGGCATAGTCGCTGTCGACGACACCGGCCTCACTCACGTACCCGGTCAGGCCCGGTCCTGGGCCGGCGACCACGGCGAGTGTCACCGCAGCCGTGCCGGCCAGGGCGCAGAGCGCGGCGACCAACGCGGCGCCGCACCGCACCGACCGTCGGACCGTCGCCGGCGGCTCAGCCACGCCCGTGCGGCGTCGTCCAGCCGAGCAGATCCGGACCGAGGGGGACGATGCCTGTCGGGTTGATCTCGCCATGGGTGGCGTAGTAGTGCCGCTTGATGTGGTCGAAGTCGACCGTCTCCCCGAAACCGGGCGTCTGGAACAGGTCCCGGGCGTACGCCCACAGCACCGGCATCTCGGTGAGTTTCTGCCGGTTGCACTTGAAGTGCCCGTGGTAGGCCACGTCGAAGCGGACAAGTGTGGTGAACAGCCGCACGTCCGCCTCGGTGATCGAGTCACCCATCAGGTAGCGCCGGCCGGCCAGCCGCTCCGACAGCGCGTCCAGCCGGCTGAACAGCGCCTCGAACGCCTCGTCGTACGCCTGCTGGGTGGTGGCGAAGCCACATCGGTAGACACCGTTGTTGACGTCCCGGTGGATCTCGGCCATCAGCGCGTCCAGCTCCGGACGCAGCTCGACGGGGTAGAGGTCCGGCGCGCCGGGAGCGTGCAGCCGCCGCCACTCGGTGGACAGGTCCAGGGTCAGCTGCGGGTAGTCATTGGTGACCACCCGGCCGGTACGGGTGTCGACAAGCGCCGGCACGGTGACCCGGCCGGAGTAGTCCGGATCGGTGGCCAGGTACGCCTCGGAGAGGAAGCCGATACCCAGCACCGGGTCGAAACCGTCCTGGTCGAGGGCGAACCGCCAGCCACGATCGTCCCGGATCGGGTCGACCGTGCCCAACGAGATGGCGTCGGTCAGCCCGAGCAGGTTACGCACGATCAGCGCGCGGTGCGCCCACGGGCAGGCCCGGCACCAGATCAGCCGGTAGCGACCCGGCTCCAGCGGCCAGCGGTCCTGCTCGTCCGGCCCACCACCCGGCGGCGCGGTCGAGTGCGGGGTCACCCGCCCGGTGAACCTGTTGGGTTGGCGGACGAACGCGCCGCCGCCGCTGGTCTCCGCGCTGAACTGGGCCCGTACCATGCCCACAACCTAGCGGCATCCACCGGGGATATCCTGGCCGTCGGTGAGTCCCCGTGGACCCGTGGGCGCACCGTTCCGACCTTCCCACCCCCGAAGGGCTCGCGATGACCGTGGCATATCTGGTGGCTGGTGTCCGCACTCCGATCGGCCGGTACGCCGGCGCGCTGGCCGGCGTACGCCCCGACGATCTGGCCGCCCACGTGATCCGCGAGCTGGTCGCGAGGCACCCGTCGGTGGACTGGGAGCGTACCGACGACGTGGTGCTCGGCTGCGCCAACCAGGCCGGCGAGGACAACCGCAACGTGGCCCGGATGGCGGCGCTGCTCGGCGGGCTGCCCGAGCAGGTGCCCGGCAGCACCGTCAACCGGCTCTGCGGCTCCGGCCTGGACGCGCTGGCCACCGCCGCCCGCTCGATCGTCGCCGGCGAGGCGGACCTGGTCGTCGCGGGCGGGGTGGAGAGCATGAGCCGGGCGCCGTTCGTCATGCCGAAGGCGACCACCGCGTTCTCCCGATCCGCCGAGGTGTACGACACCACTATCGGTTGGCGGCTGGTGAACCCGTTGATGGAGCGGGGCTGGGGCATCGACTCGATGCCCGAGACGGCGGAGAACGTGGCCGCCGAGTACGGCGTGGACCGGGCGGCGCAGGACGAGTTCGCGTACCGCTCGCAGTTGCGCGCCGCCAAGGCCCAGGCCGACGGGCGGCTGGCCGAGGAGATCGTGCCGGTGACCGTGCCGGCGGGGCGGCGGGAGACCCGGCTGGTCGAGGTCGACGAGCACCCCCGACAGACCTCGTTGGAGAAGCTTGCCGCGCTGCCCACCCCGTTCCGCGACGGCGGCACGGTGACCGCCGGCAACTCCTCCGGTGTGAACGACGGCGCGGTGGCCCTGCTTGTCGCCTCGGAGGCGGCCGTCGCGGCGTACGGCCTCACGCCGCTGGCCCGGGTGACCGGCACGGCGGCGGCCGGCGTGGCGCCCCGGGTGATGGGCATCGGTCCGGTTCCGGCGACCCGACGGCTGCTCGACAGGCGTGGTGTGGCGCTTGCCGACATCGACGTCATCGAGCTGAACGAGGCGTTCGCGGCCCAGTCCGTGGCGGTGCTGCGCGAGCTCGGCCTGCCCGAGGACGCGGAGCACGTCAATCCCAACGGGGGCGCCATCGCGCTGGGCCACCCGCTCGGCGCCAGTGGTGCCCGGCTCGCGCTGACCGCCGCGCTGGAACTGCGCCGGCGTGGCGGGCGGCGGGCGCTGGCCACCATGTGCATCGGGGTGGGGCAGGGCATCGCGCTGCTGCTGGAGGCCGCCTGATCCGCAGGCACCGGCGGGAGATCGGGAAAAGAGCCTTGTGGATCTCCCCCCACGCGA
The DNA here is from genome assembly GCF_002754655.1 of Verrucosispora sp. CNZ293. NCBI lineage: Bacteria > Bacillati > Actinomycetota > Actinomycetes > Micromonosporales > Micromonosporaceae > Micromonospora > Verrucosispora sp. CNZ293. Next base: position 3,347,684 of record NZ_PEFR01000001.1, on the reverse strand, counting down.
CGGACCCGCCTAGAGTGGGCAGCATCACACGACCCACGGCGACGACGTGAGGTGCAACCAGTGCAGCAGCCGGACGGACTTCCCGCCGAGATCGACCTCTCCCGGCCCAGCGCGGCGCGGGTCTACGACTACTTTCTCGGCGGCGCCCACAACTTTGAAATCGACAGGCAACTGGCCGAGCAGATCGCGGCCATGACGCCGAACCTGCCGGCGACCATGCGGGCCGGGCGGGAGTTCCTCCGCCGGGCCGTACGCGTCCTGCTCGACGCCGGCATCGACCAGTTCCTGGACATCGGCTCCGGCATCCCCACCGTCGGCAACGTGCACGAGGTCGCCCAGGCCGCGAACCCGAAGGCCCGGGTGGTCTACGTCGACATCGACCCGGTGGCGGTGGCACACAGCCGGGAGCTGCTCGCCGGCAACGAGTTGACCGGCGTCATCCACGGCGACCTGCGGGATCCGGCGCGGATCCTGGCCGAGGCCCGCGCGCTGGACCTGCTCGACTTCGGTCGGCCGTTGGGCATCCTGCTCGCCGGGGTGGTGCACTTCGTCCCGGACACCGACGGTCCCGGTGACATTCTGGCCACCCTGCGCGCTGCCGCCGCCCCCGGCAGTCACCTGGTGATCTCGCACTCGACATTCGAGGATCAGCCGCAGGAGATGCTGGACGCGCAACGGCTGTCGGCGCGTACCGCCACCGAGATAACGCTCCGCTCACGGGCCGAGATCACCGGGTTCTTCGGAGACTGGACCATTGTGGAGCCGGGCGTCGTGCACATGGAACTGTGGCGTCCCGATTCGCAGTCCGAGACGACCGCCGACGGGCAGCGCTTCGGTGCCTTCGGTGGTGTCGCCCGGAATGACCGGTCTGCCGGCTGATCCCATGGCCGCCGTGGGGGCCTCCGGCGGGAGCACCGTCGATCCGGCGGGCGCCAGGCGGTACGCCGCCGACTGGGCGCGGGCCGTGCACCGGCTCGGCTTCGTGCCGCTGAGCGCGGCCGAGACCGAGCGACTGCTGCTCGGGCACACCGTCCGGTTGGCGGAGGTGCTGCTCTCCGCCGAGCCACCGGCCCCGGTGGCGGAGGAGATCGGACGGTCCCTTGTCGACACGCACCTCGCCGAGCCGGGGGTGATCGAGTGGTCGGTGCGTACGCTCAGCGGGCGGTTCCGCACCGAGGTGCTCGCCGACGCCGCCGGGCGGCCGGGGCTCGACGAACGGATCGCGGCGACGCAGGCCGCGTTGGCGGCCGGCTTCGCCCGCGCGCTGCGTCAGCGGACCTTCGTCCAGCAGGAGGGCATCGCCCGCGCCATGTGGCAGGCGCGGGACGACGCCGAGCAGGCGCTGCGTGACAGCGAGGCCCGGTTCCGGGCGGTCTTCGACGGTGCCGCCATCGGTATCGGCATCGCCGGGGTCGACGGGACGATCATCGACGTCAACCACGCCTTCGCCGACATGCTCGGCTACCCCGTCGAGGAACTGCGGCAGCTGAACGTGGCGTCACTGTTCCACGCCGACGACGCGGCCGGCATGTGGGAGCTGTACCAGGAACTGATCGAGGGCAAGCACGACGCGGTCCGGGTCGAGAAGCGTTACTACCGCAAGGACGGCAGCGCCGTCTGGACGGACCTGGCCGTCTCGCTCATCCGTCACGACGACGGCCGGCCCCGGTTCACCGTGGCCGTGGTCGAGGACATCACCGAACGGTACGAACTCCAGCAGCGGTTGCGTTTCCAGGCGCTGCACGACCCGCTCACCGGCCTGCCCAACCGGACGCTGTTCTTCGACACGTTGGCCGGCCTGGTGGAGCAGCCCGACGCGCCGGGCCGGGTCGGTGTCTGCTTCCTCGACCTGGACGGGTTCAAGGCGATAAACGACAGTCTCGGGCACGCCCTCGGCGACCGGTTGCTCGTCATGATCGCCCGACGGCTGGCCGACTGCGTGGCCGAACAGGGCTACCTGGTCGCCCGGATGGGTGGCGACGAGTTCGTCATCCTGGTCGACGGAGTGGCCGCCGTCGAGGACGTGATCGCCGTGGCGGAGTCGGCGTTGGCCGCCGTCTCCGCGCCGGTGTGTGTCGGTGACCAGCAACTCGCCATCTCGGCAAGCATCGGCATCGTCGACTCGGCAGTAGTCGGCACCAGCGTCGTGGAGCTGATGAAGGCCGCCGACGCCACGCTCTACTGGGCCAAGGCGGAGGGTCGTGACAGGTGGGCGGTCTACGATCCCGAGCGCAGTGCCCGGGACAGCGCCCGGTCGGCGCTGGCCGCCGGGCTGCCGGTGGCCCTGGACCGGGGCGAGTTCGTGCTGCACTACCAGCCGATCGTGTCCCTGCTCGACGGTCGCATGCTGGCCGTCGAGGCGCTCGTCCGCTGGCAGCACCCCCACCTGGGGCTGATCGGCCCGGACCGGTTCATCGGGCTCGCCGAGGAGACCGGTCTGATCGTCCGGCTCGGCGAGTGGGTGCTGCGGCAGGCGTGCCGCGACGCCCAGCTGTGGCACACCGAGTTTCCCGACGCCAGGCTGGTGGTGAGCGTCAACCTGGCCGCCCGCCAGGCCGACCGGCCGGCGATCGTGGACACCGTGGCCGACGCGCTGGCCAGCAGCGGACTGCCGGCCGAACTGCTGCAACTGGAGCTGACCGAGAGCGCGGTGATGGGGTCCGCGGGGGAGCCGTTGCGGACGCTGCACCGGCTCGCCGCGCTCGGCGTACGGCTGGCCGTGGACGACTTCGGCACCGGGTACTCGAATCTGGCGTACCTGCGCCGGTTGCCGATCACCTGCCTGAAGCTGGCCGGCCCGTTCGTCGAGGGGATCCGGGGCACCGAGCCGGCCGACGCCGACCACCGCGACGAGCGCATCGTCGACGCGCTGGTCCGGCTGGCCCACGCGTTGGAGCTGTGGGTCACCGCGGAGGCGGTGGAGACCGAGGCGCAGGCGGAGCGGCTGCGGGCGTTGCGGTGTGACACCGCCCAGGGGCGGCTGTTCGCCCCGCCCGGCCCGGCGGAGACGGTGGTGGCCCGGTTGCGTGGCGACCAGCCGTCATGATCAGAACGTGCCGTTTCCGGGTACGGAGACGGCGAGTGCATCAGGGTCGAACCGAGCGGATGGAGAGTCGACGTGGGGCTGACGGAGACCGGAGCGGTGGTGTCGGTCGTCGCCGCGCTGGCCATCCTGGCCGGGCTGGCCGGGGTGGTGGTGCCCGGTCTGCCGGCGTTGCCGTTGTGCTGGGGCGGCGTCCTGGTGTGGGCCCTGTTCGGCGACGCCGGAGCCGGCCGGTGGCTGGTGCTCGCCGCCGCGACGCTCGTCGCCGTCGCTGGCACCGTGGTCAAGTACGCCTGGCCCGGCCGTAACCTCAAGCGGGCCGGGGTGCCCACCACGTCGCTGCTGGCCGGCGCGGTGCTCGGCCTGGTCGGCTTCTTCGTCATCCCGGTGGTAGGGCTGGTCATCGGCTTCGTCGGCGGGATCTTCGTGATGGAGCGGCTGCGGCTGAAAGACACCCGGCTGGCCTGGCCGGCGACGAAGCAGGCGGTGGCCGCCGCCGGGCTGTCGATGCTCGTGGAGTTCCTCTCCGGCATGGTGATCGGCGCCCTCTGGGTGGCCGGGCTGGTGATGGCCTGACCGATCTCGGCGCTGGTGCTGACCGAAGCGGCGCGGGGCGGAGTCGGGGCAGGGCGTGACGCCGTACCCGAGAGAGAGGTGACGCTTCCCCGCGCCGCCGCGGACGCCGGGCCGTTCCGAGGGCCCGGTGGTCGGCCCGTCGCGATCGGGCCTGGTCACACGCCCAAGGATGGGCTACTCCGGCCCCGCCGGCAACGCAATTGCGCGGCCGGCGGTCGGGGTCACCGTCCGGCTGCGTCGTGTTGTCGGCGTACCATCTCGGTGATCCAGATCGGGGCGTACGGGGACGTGCAGTTCGGGGGAGTCGGGTAGTCCTTGAGCACTTCGAGACGCTCACCGATGTCAAGGGCCCGGTCGCGGTGCTCGGCATGCTCGATCCCGATCTGGGCGAGGCAGTGGTTCATCGCCCACTGAAGCCGGTCCGGGGCATCTTTCATCTCCGCCTCGATGACGTCGAGCAGTCCGGCGAGGCTGAGGCCCTGGGCGTTCTTCGCCACGCGTTCGGTGGTCAGTGCCCAGCCGGCACTCGCGACCGCTGGATCCGGATCGGCGGACCAGGCCACGCGCAACGCCTCGGCGTGCGGGCTGTTCTTCACCACGTAGTTCACGAGCCAGTCGTGCACCTTGGGGGTGCGCGCCTCGCGCAACATGGCGTCCAACTCGTCGCGCGGGAACGCCTTCGGGCGGCAGATCAGGATCGCCAGCAGTCTCGCTGCGGTGTCCCCCGTCTTCCAGAGCTCCCGTGCGAGTTCCTGCTGCGTCTTGAGGCGTTTCGCGAGCGCGCGCAGCAGGCTGAGTTTCACACCGTGGTCGTCACCGTGTTTCTCGTTCACCTCGCGCGTCTTCGGGTCCTCGTACGCGGCCAGTTCGGTCATCACCTCGGCCACCGTCGGTTCGGTCATCCAGCCTCCCTGCCTCTCACGTAGATCACTCGCGCCGCGGGCACATCCGGTCGTCAGTGGGTGTGGTCGGTCTCAGGGGAGAAGTGCTGTACCGCGAACGCGATGGCCGCGGCGATGTCGTCGTCGCTGGTTCCCCAGGCAGCCTGGATGACGGGACCCCAGGCGTGGCAGCTGCGGGCGGCGAACTCCTTCGCCTCGGGGGTGTCCTCCCAGGTGGCACAGTCGAAGCTCACGCCGTCGAGGAACATGTCAAGAGCGACGAGCGTGAGATCCCAACCGCCGCCGATTCCGATCGTGCCACCGGGCCCGTAGGTGTTCACCAACTCATCGACGATCTCGGCGGGCGAGGCGTGCTCCAACTCGAAGACGGTGCGGCCGTCGTCGCTTGGCGTCAGGCGTACCTCGACCTCGGTCGACATGCCCTCGCCCAGGACCCAGGTCACCTTGATCAGGCGGGGTTGTTCGCAGCGCAGGATCTCGCCGCCGGCATTGTTCTTGAGCTGGAACCTGCCGCCGGCCCGCAGGTCACCCTCGATCGGGCCCAGCCAGCGGCTGAGCCGTTCCGGGTCGGTGCAGGCACTCCAGACGTCCTCGATCGGGGCGCCGTAGGTCCGTCGCAGCAGCAGTGATCGCCCTGCCCCGGTGGCGACCGCCTGGTTGCCGATCTCCCGGTGGGTGGCGTTGATCTGGTTGACGATGTCGATCACGTCTTCTCCTCGCTGACGGGTCGCCTGCCGATGGTGATTCCGTGTTCCTGCGGATCGCCGCGCTCTTCGCGTCGTTGGCGGCTGCCGCGGGCGAGTTCGGTGGCCAATGCGTCCAGGCGCTGATCCCAGAACTGCCGGAAACGCTCCAGCCAGACGTCGATCTCCTGTAACGGCGCCGCCTCCACGCTGTACAGGCGGCGCGTGCCGTCTGGACGGACGGTGACGAAACCCGACTCCCGCAGGACTCGCAGGTGTTGCGACACCGCGGGCGGCGAGATGCCGAACTCGGCCCGGACGACCTCGCTGACGGATCCGGCGGCCTGTTCGCCGTCGGCGAGCAGCTCCAGTATCCGGCGTCTGACCGGGTCGCCGAGGACGTCGAACGCGTGCACTCTCGAACTATTTCAAGACCAGCTTAATTAAGTCAAGTCTGAGGTTGTCGGTTCATCAGGGAACGGCGACGCGATCAGGTGGCGGAGCCGAACCACCGGGGTAGCCGGGTGAGCAGATCCTGCTGGTCGTCGCCGACCCAGGCCACGTGACCGTCCGGTCGCAGCAGCACAGCGGGTACGTCCAACTCCTCGCTGACGTCGACGATATGGTCGACCCGGTCCGCCCAGCCGTCGACCGAGAGTTTGCCGGTCTGGTCGAGCAGCAGGCCGTGGCCGGCGTGCGTCAGCTCGTAGAGGCGGCCACGCGTGAGCCGTACGTCCCGCATCCGCCGGCCGAGCAGGTCATGCCCCGGGCCGAAGTCGTAGCGGACCCCGATCGCGGTGATCTTCTCAACCAGGTACCTGTTCACCTCCTCGAACTCCATGAGTTCCGCCACCAGTCGGCGTACCGCCAGCGGGCCCGGCTCGGTGGCGAGCAGTTCCATCTGTGCGCGGGTGTTGTTCAGCACGTCGTCGGCGACCGGGTGCCGTTCGGCGTGGTAGCTGTCCAGCAGCCCGTCCGGCGCCCAGCCGGCCACCACGGCGGCCAGCTTCCAACCGAGATTGAACGCGTCCTGGAGGCCCAGGTTGAGGCCCTGCCCACCGGTCGGCGGGTGGATGTGTGCCGCGTCGCCGGCCAGCAGCACCCGGCCGGTCCGGTACCGCTCGACCAGCCGGGTGGCGTCGCCGAAGCGGGACAGCCAGCGCGGTGAGTGCACACCGAAGTCGGTGCCCGCGTACGCCCGCAGCTGTTGTTTGAACTCCGCAAGGGTCGGCGGGACCGAGCGGTCGGCGGCCAGCCCTTCGGCGGGCACGACGACCCGGTATCCGCCGTCGCCGAGGGGGCCGAGCCCGAACCGCTTCTGGGTCGTGCGGACCTCGGCCACCACGGCGGCCACCGTCTCCTGCGGTACGCCCACCGCCATCTCACCCAGCAGCGTCTCGACCCGGCTCGGCTCGCCGGGGAAAGCCACAGCGAGCAGCTTGCGTACGGTGCTGCGACCGCCGTCGCAGCCGACCAGGTAGCGGCCGGCCAACCGACTGCGGTCCGCCAGCTCGACTGTCACCCCGTGCTCGTCCTGGCTCAGCCCGACCAGCTCGCAGCCGCGCCGGATCTCCGCGCCGACCTCGGCGGCCCGCTCGGCCAGCAGCCGATCGGTGACCGGCTGCGGGATGCCCAGCACGTAGGGGTGGGCGGTGTCCAGCCGGTCCGGCGCGGGCTTGTCCACGGCGGCGAAGAAGCCGCCGACCGGGTACCGCCGGCCGAGCGCGAGGAACCGGTCCAGCAGGCCGCGTTGGTCCAGCAGTTCGATGCTGCGTACGTGCAAACCGAGCGCGCGGACGAACGAGGTCGGCTCGGTCTCCTTCTCCAGCACCAGCGTGCGCACCCCGTGCAGCCGCAACTCGCCGGCCAGCAGCAGACCGGTCGGCCCACCCCCGGCGATGATCACGTCGAACATCCGTACCCCCCCACCGGTGTTCGGCCAGGTGCCGCGCGGTCCGGCGCGTGCCGTGCGGATCTCTGTTTCCGCAGGTCCTGGCCTCGGCCGCAGATTCTGCGGCATCACCCGGGTCTTGCGGCAAGCCCCCAGGCGCGATATACGTTAGGAGTGGCAGGGAGATCCTTCTTCCTGCCTTCTGTCTTGTGTGGGCTAATGGCGGCGGTGCGCCGGGCACATCTCAGCCCCGATCGCGTCCCGGACCTGTTCGACCGCTGTCGCGTCCCGGCGCGGCGTCCCGAGCGGCGGTGAGGCGGGCCGGGTCCAGCACGACGATGGTGCCGGGCTCGACGCGGATGGCGCCCGCGCCGACGAGCACCTGGAGCGCACGGTTGACTGTCACCCGGGACAGGCCGATCTCCTCGCCGAGCCCCTGCTGCGCCCCTGGCAGGGTGATCCGGGTGCCCCGCGTACGCATGGATTCGGCGACCCAGGCGGCGATCCGCGCGACGGGCTCCGGCGCGGCGCGGCGGACCTGGGCCCGGCGGTCGCGGTTCACCTGCTCGGACAGGTGGCGTAGGACGTGGTCGCGGAGCGCCGGCACCTGGTCGATGAGATCTCGTAGGCGGTCCGCCGGCAGCAGGCGGATCCGGCAGGCGGTCGACGCGGTCCAGGTCGCCGTGTGCGATCCGCCGCCGAGCACGGCTGCCTTGTCGATCACGCACGGGCCGGTCACCGTCGCGAACCGGACCCGTGCGCCGTGGCTGGTGTCGTAGCCGGCGGAGAGCGTCCCGCGAGACCTGGCCCGGGGCGCCACCGCCGCACGCGTCGGCGAGCCGGCCCGGCACCTCGTCGTGCTGATCCGGAGCGATGCTTGTCTTCACCGGCGACCGGGCGGAGGTCGATCGGCTCATGGCGGCGGATCCCTACTTCACCACCGCCGGTGTGCGGGTCGTGGCGGTGCGCGGATGGCGACCCGTCGTCGGTCCCGAACGGTTTGCCGGGGGAGTGGATGGGGGTACGGGCGGAGCGTCCTGTTGACGGTGATCGGCTCGGCCGGTAGACCTTGGTGATGGAGGCTGGCGGATGAGGAAACCACCGCTCACGCTCGAACAGTTGCGGGGCGCCGTCGCCGAGGGCGAGATCGACACGGTGGTGCTGGCCCTCGTCGACATGCAGGGCCGGTTGCAGGGCAAACGGTTCCACGCCCCGTACTTCCTCGACCAGGTCGTCGCGCACGGCAGCGAGGGGTGCAACTATCTGCTCGCCGTCGACGTCGACATGAACACTGTCGACGGGTACGCCATGTCGAGCTGGGAACGCGGCTACGGCGACTTCGCGATGAAGCCGGACTTCGACACGCTGCGTCGGGTGCCCTGGCAGCCCGGCACCGCCCTGCTCCTGGCCGACCTGGAATGGCTTGACGGTGCCGGTCCGGTGATCGCCTCGCCGCGACAGATCCTGCGCCGGCAGTTGGACCGGCTGGCCGCGTACGGGCTTACCGCGTACGCCGGCACCGAGCTTGAGTTCGTGTTGTTCCGTGACTCGTACGAGCAGGCGTGGCAGCGCGGCTACCGGGAGCTGACCCCGGCCAACCAGTACAACGTGGACTATTCACTGCTCGGTACCGCCCGGGTGGAGCCACTGCTGCGGCGGATCCGTACCGAGATGGCCGGCGCGGGTCTGGTTCCGGAGAGCGCGAAGGGTGAGTGCAACCTCGGCCAGCACGAGATCGCCTTCCGTTACGACGAGGCGGTGGCCTGCGCCGACCATCACGTGATCTACAAGAACGGGGCGAAGGAGATCGCCGCCCAGGAGGGCATGTCGATCACCTTCATGGCCAAGCCGAACGAGCGGGAGGGCAACTCCTGCCACATCCACTTCTCGCTGCGGGACGCCTCCGGCGGCTCGGCGATGCTTGGTGACGGGCCGGCGCACCTGAGCCCGACCGGGCAGCGGGTGCTCGCCGGGCTGCTCGCCACGATGCGGGAGCTGAGCCTGTTCTTCGCGCCGAACATCAACTCCTACAAGCGTTACCAGCCGGGCTCGTTCGCTCCGACCGCACTGCGGTGGGGCACGGACAACCGCACCTGCGCGCTGCGGGTGGTGGGGCACGGTCAGGGGATGCGGGTGGAGAACCGGGTGCCGGGCGCCGACGTCAACCCGTACCTGGCCATCGCGGCCCTGGTGGCGGGTGCGCTGCACGGCATCGAGAACGGGTTGGAACTGGCCGAGGAGTGCGCCGGCAACGCGTACGACGACGCGAGCGCCGAACGCGTCCCCGGCACCCTCCGCGACGCCCTCACCCTCTGGGAAGGCTCGACAGTGGCCCGCGAAGCCTTCGGCGAGGAGGTGGTCGCCCACTACGCCAACATGGCCCGCGTCGAGCTGGCCGCCTTCGACGCCGCCGTCACCGACTGGGAACTGACCCGTGGCTTCGAACGCCTCTGACCCCACCCACCCAGTTCTCCGCGATCTTGCACTTCTGGTCGTTGATGTGCGGTGGTATGTCGAGTTTGCCCCGGCAGAAAGTGCAAGATCGCGAGGAGTGGGTGGGGTGAGGGCGGGTGGGTGAGGTATGGGATCCGGCTCGTGGGGTGGTGTTGCGGGAGGTTGGGGAGAGCTCGACTGAAGACGTGGACCGGGCGGTGGGGCGGGCCGCCACGGCGTTTGAGCGGTGGCGGGGGGTCAGTGCGGGGGAGCGGGGGCGGTTGTTGCGACGCTTCGCGGCGGTGGTGGACGAGCACCTGGAGGAGTTGGCGCGGCTGGAGGTCGCCAACGCGGGGCACACCATCGGAAACGCGCGGTGGGAGGCGGGCAACGTCCGGGACGTGCTCGACTACTACGCGGGTGCGCCGGAGCGACTCACCGGGCGGCAGATCCCGGTGCCCGGCGGGCTGGACGTCACCTTCCACGAACCGCTCGGTGTGGTCGGGGTGATCGTTCCGTGGAACTTCCCCATGCCCATCGCCGCCTGGGGTTTCGCCCCCGCGCTCGCCGCCGGCAACACGGTGGTGCTCAAGCCCGCCGAGTTGACCCCGTTGACCGCGATGCGGCTGGCCGAGTTGGCGACCCAGGCAGGTCTGCCCGAGGGGGTGTTCACCGTACTGCCCGGGCGGGGCGAGGTGGTCGGTGAACGATTCGTCAGCCACCCGGCCGTCCGCAAGATCTGCTTCACCGGCTCGACCGAGGTCGGCACCCGGATCATGGCCGGTTGTGCCCGTCAGGTGAAGCGGCTGACCCTGGAACTGGGCGGCAAGTCGGCGAACATCGTCTTCGCCGACGCCGACCTGGAACGAGCCGCGGCGAGCGCGCCGTACGCCGTCTTCGACAATGCCGGCCAGGACTGCTGCGCCCGGTCCCGGCTGCTGGTGCAGCGTTCGGTGTACGACCGCTTCCTGGAACTTCTCGAACCGGCGGTACGCGCCTTCCGGGTCGGTGACCCGGCCGACGAGAGCACCGAGATGGGCCCGCTGATCTCGGCCGGGCAGCGGGACCGGGTCGCCGGGTACGTCGACGGCTCCCGGGTGGCGTTCACCGGCTCGCGGCCCGACGGCTCCGGCTACTGGTACCCCCCGACAGTGCTGCTGGCCGAGACACCCGGCGACCGTCACTGGCGAGACGAGATCTTCGGCCCGGTCGTCTCGGTGCTCCCGTTCGACGACGAGGCTGACGCCGTCCGGTTGGCGAACGACACCGAGTACGGTCTCTCCGGCTCGATCTGGACCCGCGACGTGGGCCGGGCGCTGCGGGTGGCCCGGGCCGTGGAAGCCGGCAACCTGAGTGTCAACTCGCACTCCTCGGTGCGGTACTGGACGCCGTTCGGCGGGATGAAGCGCTCCGGCCTGGGCCGGGAGTTGGGGCCTGACGCCCTGCACGCGTTCACCGACGTGAAGAACGTCTTCGTCAGCACCGAGGAGTGAGCATGCAGGGACGGTTGCAGGACCGGGTGGCAGTGGTGACCGGGGCGGCCAGCGGTATCGGACTGGCCACCGTGCGGCGGTTCGCCGCCGAGGGCGCCCGGGTGGTCTGCGTCGACGTCGACGTCGAGGCCGGACAGCGGGCCGCCGACGAGGTGGGTGGGAGTTTCGTCGCGGCCGACGTGGCCGACGAGCCGGCGGTACGCGACCTCTTCGACGGGGTGGTCGAGCGGTACGGGCGGGTGGACATCGCGTTCAACAACGCCGGCATCTCCCCACCGGAGGACGACTCCATCCTGGAGACCGGCCTGGACGCCTGGGAACGGGTGTTGCGGGTCAACACCACGAGCGTCTACCTCTGCTGCAAGCACGTCATCCCGCACATGCGTAGGCAGGGCCGGGGCTCGATCATCAACACCGCCTCGTTCGTGGCGTTGATGGGTGCGGCGACGTCCCAGATCGCATACACCGCGAGCAAGGGCGGGGTGCTGGCGCTCACCCGGGAACTGGGCGTGCAGTTCGCCCGGGAGGGCATCCGGGTCAATGCCCTCTGCCCGGGCCGGTGGCCACGCCGCTGCTGCGGGAGCTGTTCGCGGCCGACCCGGAACGGGCCGCCCGTCGGCTGGTGCACGTGCCGATGGGACGGTTCGGTGAACCGACCGAGATCGCCGCCGCGGTGGCCTTCCTGGCCAGCGACGACGCCTCGTTCATGACCGCCGCGCAGTTCGTGGTCGACGGCGGCATCACCGGCGCGTACGTCACCCCCCTGTGATCTCGCTTACCCGGAGGGTGGGCAACAGCGGTCAGCCGAGCGGACGCCTGTGCTCGTCCGGAGCTGAACAGCGTCTGAGCAGTCGTATGCGTTACGTTGCTGATCCGTCTGGGTAGAAGGCGGGTCAGGGCATTCGATGATCGGCGCGGTGCGGACACGGCCGGGGAGGCTGCATGAACTCGGCCCAGGGGGGCGTGGACGGTAGTCAGCCGTCCGCTGCGGAAGAGGGAACGCCTCCGCTGCTCGCGGCGGCATTCGCGGGCGGCGGCGAGATGGGCGCGCTGCTGCGCGATCGTGACTGGTCGGCCAACCCGCTCGGTCCCCCGGAGCGCTGGCCCACCTCGCTGGGCAACGCCATCAGCACGATGCTCGCCTCCAAGGCGCAGATCGCCATGTTCTGGGGCGAGGACCTGCGCGCCTTCTACAACGACGCGTACCGACCCACCATCGGCGACAAGCATCCAGCCGTGCTGGGCGAGCCCGCCCGGGAGCACTGGGCGGAGACCTGGGACGTGCTGGGGCCGTTGCTCACCGGGGTGCTGCGCGGCGGCGAGTCGTACCAGGCCCGGGACCGTCACTTTCTGCTCAATCGGCACGGCTTCATGGAGGACGTCTACTTCGACGTCTCGTACGACCCGATCCGTGACGTCGACGGAACCATCAGCGGGGTGCTCTGTATCTGTAGCGAGACCACCGGGCGGGTGCTCAGCGAACGCCGGCTCCGGGTGCTTGCCGAACTCGGCTCGGAGCTGGCCGATCCGGTCGGCAGCGACGAACTCGGCCAGGTCGCGGCGACGGTGCTCGACAGGTACCGGGCCGACGTGCCGTTCGGGCTGCTCTACCTGCGGGACAGCGAGGGATACCTGCGCCTGACCGGGGTCAGCGGCGCCGGGACCGTCGCGGGCGATCCGTCCGCGCGGTTGATCGAGGTGGCCGCGACCGGGGTCGGTGTGGTGCTGCCCACCGCCGACCTGCTTGGTCAGGTGCCGGCCGATGCCGCCGACGAGGCGATGGTGCTGCCGATCAGCGCGACGAACGATCCGGCCGGCGTGCTGGTGCTGGGAGTGGCCCGGCGGCTGCCCCTCACCGAGGACTACCGCACGTTCTTCGAGCTGGTCGCCGCACAGATCTCCCGGGCGGTCGGCAAGCAGCGGGCGTACGAGCAGGAGCGGGCCCGAGCCGCGGAGCTGGCCGCCCTGGACCTCGCCAAGACCAACTTTTTCGCCAACGTGAGTCACGAGTTCCGCACCCCGTTGACCCTGGTGCTGGGCCCGTTGGAGGACCTGCTCGCCGACCCGTCGCTCAGCGAGGACTACACACAGCGGTTGACGGTCATGCACCGCAACGCGTTGCGACTGCTGAAGCTGGTCAACACGGTGCTCGACTTTTCCCGGCTGGAGTCCGAGCGGTTGGTGGCCCACTACGAGCCCACCGATCTGGCCGACTACACCTCCCGGGTGGCCAGCACGTTCCGCTCCGCCACCGAGCGTGCCGGGTTGCGGTTCGTGGTGGACTGTCCGCCCCTGGCGGAGCCGGTATTCGTCGATCCGGACATGTGGGAAAAGATCGTCCTCAATCTGATCTCCAACGCGCTGAAGTTCACCTTCGAGGGTGAGATCAGCATCCGGGTGCGTGCGGTTGACGGGGTGGCCCAACTGGAGGTTTCCGACACCGGGGTGGGCATCGACGCGCGGGAGCTACCGCACGTGTTCGAGCGGTTCCACCGGGTGCCGGGGGTGCGCTCGCGCAGCCATGAGGGCACCGGGATCGGCCTGGCCCTGGTCCGCGAACTTGTCGAGATGCACGGCGGCCGGGTCAGCGCCACGAGCCAGCTCGACGTCGGCAGCACCTTCGTGGTCACCGTCCCGTTCGGTGCGGTGCACCTGCCGGCCGAACGGGTGGCCGACACCGATCACACCGTGCGGGAGCCACGGCAGGCGCCGCTTTTCGTCGCCGAGACCGCACAGTGGACCGCCGGCCCGGTCGCGGCCGTGTCCCACCCGGCGGACGCCGCGACCGGGCCGGGCGTCGACTCCCCGACGGAGTTCGTGCCGCAGCCCCCCACCGCCGCGCCCGCCGGCCGCGTGCTGGTTGTCGACGACAACCCGGATCTGCGCGAACACGTCACCCGGCTGCTCGTGCCCACCTGGGAGGTGAGTACCGCAGCCGACGGGGTGGAGGCGCTGCGGCTGGCCACCGGGGAGGCGTTCGACCTGGTGCTGTCCGACGTGATGATGCCGCGTCTGGACGGCTTCGGTCTGGTCGCCGCGCTGCGCGCGGACCCGCGTACCCGGTATGTGCCGATCGTGCTGCTCTCCGCCCGCGCCGGTTCGGCCGAGGAGGTCGCCGGGTTGTCGGTGGGGGCCGACGACTACCTCACCAAACCCTTCTCCGGGCAGGAGCTGATCGCCCGGGTCCGCGCCAACATGGCCCTCGGTCAGCTGCGCAACCAGATCATCCGGCGGCTGCGGGCGCTCGCGGACGCGGCGGTCGCGGTCAACACCGCCCGCTCCACCGCCGACGTGCTCCAGGTCGCCGCCCGCCACGCGTTGAGTCTCGCCGAGGCGGTCCGGGTGGTGGTCTCCGCCGGTGGGGCGCGCTACGAGGCCGACGCCGGCGGGGCCAGCAGCGTCGAGCCGTCGTTCGTCCTGCCGTTGACCGGGGTGGCCGACCAGCCGCTCGGTGAGCTGCGGGTGTGGCACCCGGCCGCCGAGAGCGCCGACGCCGACGAGGCCGCGTTGACCCAGCTCGCCCGCCTGGTCGGGGTACGCATCGAGAACGCCCAGCTCTACGAGGTCGAGCACCGCATCGCCACCACCCTCCAGCACAGCCTGCTGCCCCGCACCCTGCCCCAGCTGCCCGGAGCCGTGGTGGCCAGCCGCTACCTGCCGGGTAGCGCGGACGTCGAGGTGGGCGGCGACTGGTACGACGTGATGGCCCGGGACGACGACGAACTCGTGCTGGTCATCGGCGACGTGGTCGGCAAGGGGGTGCCGGCGGCGGCGGCGATGGGTCAGCTACGCAACGCGCTGCGCGCGTACGTGCTGGAGGGTTTCGACCCCGGCGAGTCGTTGACCCGGCTGAACCGGCTGGTGGGCTCCACCGAGTCACGCTCGTTCGCGACGGTCTTCTGCCTGTGGTTCAGTCCCCGGACGGGTCGGCTGCGCTACGCCAGCGCCGGGCACCCGTCGCCCCTGGTGATCCGGGAAGACGACGTCGCGTTCCTGCACGGCCGGGCGCTCGGGCCGCCGGTCGGCGCCATCGCCGGCACCGAGTACAAGACCGTCTCGGGCGAGCTGCGGGCCGGCGATCGGTTGCTGCTCTACACCGACGGCCTGATCGAGGACCGGGAGGTCGGCATCGACGAGTCGCTGGCCCTGCTGCGCGCCGACGCGGCCCGGTCGGGTGAGCACGTGGCCGACCTGATCGACGCGGTGGTGGCGCGGGTCGCCGGCCGTCCCCGACGGGACGACGTGGCGGTTCTCGCCCTGGAGGCGGTCGAACTCAACCGCTTCGAGCTGCGGCTGCCCGCCGACCCGACCCGGCTGAGCGTGCTGCGCAAGCGGCTGGAGGACTTCCTCGTCGCGCATCGGGTGGGCGAGACGGACCTGTTCGACCTGACCGTGGCGGTCTCCGAGGCGGCGGCGAACGCCATCGAGCACCCGGTCGACCCGGTGGAGCCGGTGGTCGAGGTCGAGGTGCGGGTGGAGGACCGCACCGTGGTGGCGACGGTGTGCGACAGCGGACAGTGGCGCGAGTCGACAGGTTCGGGCTTCCGGGGGCGCGGGCTGTCCCTGATCCGGGCACTCGGGGATCTTTCGGTCGAGCACACCCCGCAGGGGACTCGGGTCACCCTGCGCCGGGAACTGAGCGCGTAGTCGAGCGCCTGTCGGGCGGAGCCGGCCGGCGCTCGACGCGACGGGTGCGGATCAGGCCGGATGGAGCCAGGGTTGGCTCCCCAGGCCGGCGATCTCCAGCACCCGACTGACCTGCCGGGACGGCAGCACCGTCAACGTGTCCGGGTAATGGCCGGCGAGCCGGACCACCGCGTGGATGGCCGCCGAGTCGAAGAAGGTGACCGCCCGCAGGTCGAGTGTCACCCGGCCGGCCGGCTCATCGAGCACGGTCTGGAGCATGGTGTCGGCGGTCGCCATGTCGACCTCGCCGGTGACCACCACGCTCAGGTGATCACCATCGGTCTCCGCGCTGGCGGAGAAAATGGGAGGTGCGCCCCCTTGATCCACGCAGACACCTTGACACAGTGCTTGTGGCAGGGCAACAACCGCTCGCAGCGGCCGGTGGTGGGGGTCACTACGGGGGCGGCGATAGGCTTGCGTCATGACCGTCCGTGCGCCGCTGACCCCCGGCACGCTATCCCCGTGGCGGCCGGTACCCGCCCACATCGCCCGACCGGAGTACGTCGGCAAGAAGGCCCCCCGACCCTGGCAGGGGTCGCACGTCCAGCCGCCGGAGACCATCGAGAAGATGCGGCTGGCGGGCCGGATCGCCGCCCAGGCGGTGCAGTTGGCGGGGGAGCACTGCAAACCCGGCGTGACCACTGACGAGATCGACCAGGTGGTGCACGACTTCCTCGTCGACAACGGCGCATACCCGTCGACGCTGGGTTACCGGGGCTTTCCGAAGTCCTGCTGCACCAGCCTCAACGAGGTGATCTGCCACGGCATCCCCGACTCGACCACGCTCGTCGACGGCGACATCATCAACGTCGACGTCACCGCGTACATCGGTGGGGTGCACGGCGACACGGACGCGACGTTCTGCGTCGGCGAGGTCAGTGAGGAGAACCGACTGCTCGTCGAGCGGACCCACGAGGCGATGATGCGGGGGATCCGGGCGGTCGCTCCGGGTCGGCAGATCAACGTGATCGGCCGGGTCATCGAGTCGTACGCGAAGCGTTTCGGCTACGGTGTCGTCCGCGACTTCACCGGGCACGGCATCGGCGAGGCATTCCACAGCGGGCTCTACGTACCGCACTACGACAGTCCGCGCCCCACCGACGTGATGGAGCCGGGAATGACCTTCACCATCGAGCCGATGATCACGCTCGGCACCTACCAGTACGACCTCTGGGACGACGGCTGGACGGTGGTCACCAAGGACCGGAAGTGGACCGCCCAGTTCGAGCACACAGTGCTGGTGACCGAGGACGGGCACGAGATCCTGACGCTGCCGTGACCGAGACCCCGGCGGCGCTGCGCGAGCACCACCACGCCGACGTGTCCGGCGGCTGGCTGCGCCCGGCCGTGTTCGGCGCGATGGACGGCCTGGTCACCAACATCGCCCTGATCGCCGGGGTGGGTGGCGGTGGCGTCTCGCCCCACACCATCGTGCTCACCGGCACCGCCGGCCTGGTCGCCGGCGCGATCTCCATGGCGCTCGGTGAGTACACGAGCGTGCGGTCCGCCAACGAGCAGATCGCCGCCGAGGTGGCCAAGGAACGACGGGAACTGGAGCGTCACCCGGAGGCCGAGGCCCGGGAACTCGCCGACATGTGGGTCGCGCGGGGGCTGCCGGAGGACCTCGCCATCCAGGTCGCCGAGGCGGTACGCAGCCAACCGGAGCAGGCGCTGCGGATGCACGTACAGGAGGAGTTGGGCGTCAACCCGGACGAACAACCCGATCCGTGGAAGGCGGCGCTCTCGTCGTTCCTCTGCTTCTCCGTCGGGGCGTTGGTGCCGCTGCTGCCGTACCTGTTCGGGGCGACCAGCCTGGTCCTGGCCCTGGTGATCGGCGGGCTCGGGCTCTTCGTCGCCGGTGCCGTCGTCTCCCGGTTCACCAACCGTCGGTGGTGGTCGGGCGGGTTGCGTCAACTGCTGCTCGGCGCCGCCGCCGCGGTGGCGACATACCTGATCGGCACACTCATCGGGGTGCAGGGCGGCCTCGGCTGAGTCAGCCGTCGAGCAGGTCGTCGATGGTGCCGTCGACGGGGCGGCCCCGGGCGGTGAGTTCCGCCGACTGGCGGGCCAGCACGGCACCCACCTCGGTCATGTCCGCGCCGGCCAGCCCGGTCCGCCGCACCGCGTCACCCGGATCCCGGAAGTAGGTACGGCTGAGCAGCCCGCTGACCGTGGCCGCGCAGAGCCGGGCCTCGCCGAGCATCAGCAGAGCCTGGTCCGTCTCGTACCACTCGGCCAGTCGGGCGGCCCGGGCATGTGCGGCGCTGCCCCGGTACCACGCCCTGCGGGCGGCCGAGGTGAACTCGGCCGGGCGGGCCCGGGCCAGCCGGCCGAGGTGCTCGTCGCGCAGCGTGGCCAGCCATCCGGTCGGGTCGTGCAGCGCCCGCGTGGTCACGTACCGGTCGGCGGTCAGTGGCCACCGGCTGGTCAGCTGCCGGGCCTGACGCAGCCGCTCCTCGGCGGCGAACACTGTCAGGTCGACGAGCACGCCGTCCACCCGGCGGGTCGCCGGCGGCGGTCCGGTGCCCGGCCGGTAGGTGGCCACCAGCAGCCCCACCTCGCCGTCGCCACCGCCGTCATCGTCGCCGTGGGCCAACGGACCGTGGACCGCGACCGCGAGCACGTCGGCCGGGAAGCGCCGCCGGATGGCTACGGCGACCCGCTCGGCCACGCTCCACCGGGGATCGTCCCGGTGTTCCTGAACACCGTCCACGTCGACCACCCCGCGATCGCGCACCCACACCGTCGCCGACAGCGACGTCCCGGTCACCGCACACCCTAAGCCCTGCGACGGCCCGCGACGGTCAGGCGTGATGTCAGATCATGTTCGTGGTTCGTCGGGCACCAGGCGGAAGATCCGGATCTCCCGGCCGCCGGCTCGTTCCACGTACGTCTCGTAGGCCGGCCACTCGTCGACCAGGAGCCGCCACAGTCGGTCGCGCTCGGCACCGGTGGCCACCTCGGCGCGAACCGGGATCCGGCGTCCCTTGACGTCCACCTCGGCTCTCGGTTCGGCGAGCAGGTTCAGCGACCACGCCGGCTGGTGGGCCTGGCCCCAGTTCGATCCGACCACCACGTAACAGTCCCCGTCGGGCACGTAGAGCAGCGGGTTGCTGCGCGGTAGACCGGACCTGCGGCCGGTTGTGGTGATCACCAGGGACGGTACGAGCCCGAGGGCGACCACCCGACCCCGGGTCAGTCGGCCGACGGCCCGGTCGACAGGTACCAGCAGCCGGATGGTGGCGCCGAACCAGCGGTGCCGACCGACCCGGCGGGTGAGGCTTCCCAGAACGGACATCCGCACAGTCTGGGGTGCCGGGTGCCGGTCAGTCCAGGCGGCGTTCCACAGGTAGCCGGGAGCGGGTGAACAGCGCCGCGCCGAGCATCGCCACAAGTGGCACCGCGACCAGCACGCCGAGGGTGAGCCAGGGCATCACCAGCGGGTAGGGCGGTTCGATCGGCCAGCGGTCGGCGTAGCGCTGGTTGGTGAAGGTCAGCACGATCAGGGCCGAGGCGAGGCCGGCGACGATGCCCAGCGTGGAGCCGAGCACCGCGATCAGACCAGCCTGGCAGAGCGACAGCAACCGGCGTACGCCCGGGCCGGCACCGACCGCGGCGAGGGTGGACAGGTCGGCCCGGCCCTCGGCGGCGGCCAGACCGGTGGCGATGCCGGCGGCGCCGACGGTGACCACCGCGGAGACCGCCGCCAGCAACAGCAGCAGTGGGCGGGTGTCGTCGTCGTAGTTCCGGTTCCGCTCCAGCGAGATTCCCACGGAGCGGAGTGCGGCGTCGAGTTCGTCCTGTCGCTGCTGGTCCGGTGGTTGCGGGACGTCGAGTGCCCAGCCGACCTGCCGGGTGACGAGCCCGAGGCGGTCGGCGGCGGCGGGGGAGAGCAGCAGCCAGTGCTCGCCGAGCCCGGTGTGCAGTGCGTGCCCGGGCACCGTGGCGGTGTCCGCCGGCCGTGTCTCATCGCCGTGGTCGACCCGGAGATCCAGCCGGTCGTCCCGCACGAGACGGGCGTCGGTGACCACGGCGCCACCGGACCGCAGCGTGGTGGTGGCGGCTGCGGCGTCGGCCGGTGCGACGCCGGTGAGCAGCCGCAGCGCGGTGCCGTCGTCCACGGCGACCCGAAGGTACGGGCCGTGCGGGGTGTCGTCGACGTGCTGGCAGCGGGGGTCGGCGCGGGCCTTCAACTGGTCGGCGGCACTGAGCGGCTCGTACGGCTGCCAGGGGCAGGCCCGCTCGGGCGGTATGGTCGCGGTGACCGTGCAGGTGTAGAAGTCGGGCGAGCACCCGGCGGACACCAGCGGGGCGATCGTGCCGGCGCCGAGCAGTTCCCGGGCCGGGCCGCTGATCTCGTCGAGGGAGGGCGGGCGGTCCGACATCGGATCCCCGCTGGTGGTCACCAGCACCGTGTGTTCCGGAAGCAGTGCCCGGTTCTGCTGGTCGCCGCGGGCCTCTTCGCTGGCCAGGAAGAGACCGAGGGCGACACTGCCGGCGACCGCCGCCATCACGGCGGAGATGGCCGGTGCGGCCGAGGCACGGTTGCGGCTGGCGTCGCGTACCGCGATCCGGGGTGCCAGCGGGAGGAACCGTCCGAGCCGGGCCAGCAGTCCCACGAGTGTCGGGGTGGCGAACACCAGCCCCAGTTCGCCCAGGACCAGTCCGGCGAGGATGACCGCCTGCGAGGTGACGACCGCACCGATCGCGGCCACCACGGTCCCGCCGGCGGCCAGCGCGATGCCGATGGTCAGCCACCGGCGGCGGTGCACCGGCGGGGTACGCCGTCCGGCGAGTCCGGCCACCACGTCCTGCCGGGCGGCCGTCCACGCCGGTGCCAGTGCGGCCAGCACCCCGGCCAGCACCGCGACCAGCGCGATCACGACAAGTGCCGCGGGCCAGACGCGGTAGCCGCCGAACCGCTGCTGGAAGATGAACTGTTCGACAAGGGGCCGGCCGGCGAAGGCGGCGGCCACGCCGAGCGTGATCCCGGTCACCGCACCGACCCCGCCCAGCACCACACCGTCGGCGAGCACCACCCGGCGCAGGTGGGCGGCGTCACCACCGGCCACCGCCACCAGGGCCAGTTCCCGCCGCCGACGGCGGACGCCGACGGCGAACGCCGGCCCGACCAGCAGCACCACCTCGAGCAGGCCGAGCCCGCCGACAAGTACGCCGGTGCTGACCTCCTCCAGTGTCATCCCGCTCTCCGGCGGGGCGAGGTGCTGGAGCCGAACCCCGGACGGGGCGGGCGTCCGGGCGGTGACCACGACGCCGTTGCGGTTGAGGTGCCGGAAGATGTCGTCGGTGATCGGGCCGGGCAGGTCGACCAGGAACACCTCGTCGGGGTGGGTCTGCGCAGGCGCCCCGGCGGGATGCAGGACGACCATCGGGGTCAGCTGTTCGGGTAGTTCGGCGACGCCGACGACAATCCAGGTGCGGGAGCCGTCCCCGGCGGCGACCCGGTCCCCGAGGTCGACACCGAGGCTGCGTCGGGCGGCCAGGTTCACCGCGATCTCGTCGGCGGCGCCCGGCGCCCGGCCCCGGTGGATCCGGGCGAAGCCGTGCCCGAGGGGGTCGGTCAGGTCGATCGCGGTCGCGGCGACGTCGTCGCGGATCCGGTCGTCCTGCCAGGCGCTGAACGGCACCCAGCGACGTACCGGCAGCACCCGGCTGCCCTCGGGGAGCAGCGTGGCGACGTACTCCGCGGTGACCGGCGCCGTGAGCGGCTGGTCCTCACTCCCGGAGGTCCAGCCGCTGCCGTCGGCGCTCTGCTCCACCGGCGCACGGCCCACCACCTGTAGTTCCGCGTCGGCGCTGCCCAGCCGGCGGTCCATCCGTTCGGTCGGGGTCAGCCGGGCCATGTCCACGCTCACCGCGATGAAGCTCAACGCCAGCACCGGCAGGATGATCATCGCCAGCACCAGGGTGGTACGGCCACGGGCCCGCCTCGCCTCACGCCGGGCGATACGCACCGCGGCCCGCCACGAGCCGAGCAACTCGGCCAGCCGGGGTGCCCGCCCGCTCACCGGCCGCTGCCGCTGAGCAGGGCCTCCACGCTGGCGAGCGGGGCGGTCGAGTCGACAGCCACACCGTCGCGCAGGAAGACGACCCGGTCCGCCCAGGCGGCGTGGCGCGCCTCGTGGGTCACCAGCACCCCGGCCGCCCCGGCGTCCACCCGGCGGCGCAGCAGCCGCAGCACCGCCTCTCCGGTCTGTGAGTCCAGCGCCCCGGTCGGCTCGTCGGCCAACACGAGCCGCCGCTGCCCGACAAGCGCCCGCGCGATGGCGACCCGCTGCTGCTGACCGCCGGAGAGTTGGTCGGGGAACCGGTCACCCAGCTCGGACAGACCCACCTCGGTCAACGCGTCGAGCGCCAGCCGACGAGCCGCGCGTACCCCGGAGCCGTCCAGTTCGAGGGGGAGGGAGACGTTCTCCGCCGCGGTGAGGCTGCCGATGAGGTTCAGGTTCTGGAAGATGTAGCCGATGCGGCGGCGGCGCAGCCGGGCCAGTCCGCGCCGATCCAGGGCGTGCAGCGGCTGCCCCTCGACGTGCACCTCACCGGCGGTCGGGCTGTCCAGCCCGCCGGCCAGGGTGAGCAGGGTGGACTTGCCGGAACCGGAGGGGCCCATCACGGCGACCAGTTCGCCGGGGCGTACGGCCAGGCTCACCCCGCGCAGGGCGTGTACCGCAGCCGGACCGCTGCCGTGCGTGCGATGTACGTCACGCAGATCCAGCACGGCGTCGCCGGGCGGGCCGGGGACCGCTGGGTCGGAGGTCGCCGCGGCATCGGACGCCGCTCGTGGATCGGGGGCGGCCGGCATCCGCCCGCCGGCGGTGGTCACCGTCGCGCCTCCTCACCACTGTGGCCCACCGCCTCGGAGAGGGGCGCTGGGCCGGCGACCGGGGGGCGGTGCCGTACCAGGCTGCTCTCGCAGTGGTCGAGCCAGCGCACCTCGGCCTCGGCCTGGAACACCATGGCGTCCAGCACCAGCCGCCACGGCAGATCCGCCGGGCTGTCGCTGGAGTACTTCAACCGGGTCAACTCCTGCAAGGTGCGCATGGTGGCGGTCCGTTGCGTCTGCACCACCGAGCGGACGTCCACGCCGGGGGTGGTCAACGCCAGCGCCAGTTTGATCGCCAGCTCGTCGCGGGGGCGGTCGGTACGGCTGATCGGGGTGGCGAACCACAGGGCCAGGTCCGCCCGCCCGGCGTCGGTGATCTCGTACGGACGCTGGCCGGCCTCGCTCTCCGGCAGCGACCTCACCAGGCCGTCCCGCTCCAGCCGGGACAGCGTGGTGTAGACCTGCCCGATGTTCAGCGGCCAGGTAGAGCCGGTCGACTCCTCGAAGGCGGCCCTGAGCTGGTAGCCGTACATCTGCCCGCGTTCGAGCAGGGCGAGCAGGCCGTGGCGGATGGACATGGACCGGAGTATGCATACCTGGTATGCCGACCGCAACCGGCGCGGGAGTGAGCTCGCCTACGCCCGGTGCGTCAGGCCGTTCGACTCACGCCGGGCGGCCCGGAAACGGCACTGTCAACGGGGCGATTCCGGCGCTGCGCCGCCAGCGGGTCGCCCGCACCGCGTACTCCACCAGGGCGGCCAGGGCGCGATCCCGGTCGGCGCCGGTGCTGACCGGCAGCGCCGCGCGCCAGAAGGCCGCCGTGCGTTCCTCCACCTGCACGGCGAGGCGCAGCGCGCTGGCCCGGTCGGTCACCGGGAAGGGCAGCGCATATCCGGCCCGGTCCGGCGGGACGGTGCCACCGGCGGTGCTCAACTGCATCACCAGGGCGTCCCGGCGGGCCCGGTGGGCGGCTTCCGCAGCCACCGCCGCCTTGCGTTCGGCGTCGCTGAGTCGTACCCCGATGGGGCCGTACGCCCAGATCGCCGCGTACTCGGCGGTGAGGGCGCCGGCGAGCGCCTCGAACGTCTCGCTCATGACGCCACTCCGCTTCGCTCGCCCCGCTCGCTCATCGCAGCGCCTCCAGGTGGGTGGCGCGTGCGGCGGCGACCGAGCCGAGCAGGGCGGCGCGCTCGGCGGGGGCGTCGGCGCAGGCCCGGATCGCCGACTCGCGGCCGGCGCGTTCGGACTTCCGCAGGGCGGCCAGCGCGGCGGAAGGATCGACAGGCAGCGGACCGGACGGGGAGGCCGCAGGCGTGGCGGAGGCGATCGTGACACCTGTCAGCCGGGCCAGTTCCGCGGCGTGTGCCTCGTGTGACTCGGCAAGCGGGAGCAGTCGGGTGGCCAGGTCGGGGTGGACTGTCGCGGCGGCCCGCAGACCCGCGGCCAGCCGCAGCGACTCCTCCAGCAGTGGTGCCAGCGGATCGGGCTGCGGCGGCTGTTCGTCGCGGTCGAGCAGGCCGCAGCCGGTAAGCGGTGCGGTGGCCCCGCCGAGGGCCAGTAGCGCACCGGCCCGCAGTACCGCCCGTCGGGAAAGCTCGGACGATTCGTCCTGCCGAGTCGTTATGCCCATCGCCACCGGACAAGTCAACACCATCGCCGTGACCCGCGTCCGGCGGTGGCGTCGGTGCGCCGCCCGGGCCGTCGTCCCGGCGGCGCGTTACGCTCTGCGCAGCCACCGGCGCGTCCGCACCGGTGGCGTGCCGGCATGGCGTCGGCGAGCAGCGGAAGGGTTCTTTGGATGACGCAGCGTGGCCGTGCCACCAGGACGACGGGGCGACCCCGCGGTGGCCAGGCTGCACGCGCGGGTCAGCCCTCCCGCGGTGACCTCGCCACCCGCCGCGAACGGTTGCGCTCGGTGATCGCGCCGGTGGTCCAGGACGCCGGCTACGACCTGGAGGATCTCACCGTCTCCCGAGCCGGCCGCCGGCACGTGGTGCGGGTGATCGTCGACGCCGATGGCGGCATCAACCTGGACGCGGTGGCCGACGTGTCGCGCGCCGTCTCCGCCGCCCTCGACGCGGCGGAGGAGAGCGGCGGCGACATCGTCGCCGGGGAATACCAGCTCGAGGTCAGTTCGCCGGGTGTGGACCGCCCGCTGACGCTGCCCCGACACTGGCGCCGCAACGTGGGGCGACTGGTCCGGGTGACCGTGCGCGGCGCTGCGCCCGACGGGCAGCCGGGGGGCGACCGGCAGCTCACCGGCCGGGTGGTCGACGCCGACGCCGAGCGGGTGGTGCTGGAGACCGACGCGGACCGCGCGGAGTTGGCCTACGCCGATCTCGGGCCGGGCCGGGTGCAGGTCGAGTTCACCCGCCTCGATGAGTTGGCCGAATCAGAAGACGTCGACGACGATGACGATGTGGAGGACGAGGAGAGGTGAACATCGACCTCGCGGCGCTGCGCGCACTGGAGCGCGAGCGGGAGATCCCGTTCGACACGATCCTCGCGGCGATCGAGACCGCGCTACTGACCGCGTACCGGCACACCGAGGGCGCCGAATCGCACGCCCGGGTGGAGATCGACAGGAAGACCGGCGCGGCACTTGTCTACGCCCAGGAGCTGAACACCGAGGGCACCGTGGAGCGGGAGTGGGACGACACCCCGCACGACTTCGGCCGGATCGCGGCCATGACCGCCAAGCAGGTGATCCTCCAGCGGCTGCGGGAGGCCACCGACGAGGTGCACTTCGGTGAGTACGTCGGCCGCGACGGTGACCTGGTCACCGGGGTGGTGCAGGCGCACGAGGCGCGGGCCGAGAAGGGCATCGTCACCGTCGACCTGGGCAAGCTGGAGGGGGTGCTGCCGCAGTCGGAGCAGGTGCCCGGCGAGCGGTACACCCACGGCGAGCGGATCCGGTGCGTGGTGGTGCACGTGGCCAAGGGAATGCGTGGCCCGCAGATCACGTTGTCCCGCACGCACCCGAACCTGGTGAAGAAGCTCTTCGCCCTGGAGGTGCCGGAGATCGCCGACGGCACTGTCGAGATCGGCGCGATCGCCCGTGAGGCGGGTCACCGTACGAAGATCGCCGTGCGCTCCACCGCCGCCGGAGTCAACGCAAAGGGTGCCTGCATCGGCCCGATGGGCCAGCGGGTCCGCGCGGTGATGAGCGAGCTGCACGGCGAGAAGATCGACATCATCGACTGGTCGGACGACCCGGCGACCTTCGTCGGTAACGCGCTCTCCCCGGCCAAGGCGCTGCGTGTCGAGGTGGTCGACCTGGCCAACCGGGCCGCGCGGGTTACGGTTCCGGATTTCCAACTGTCGCTCGCGATCGGGCGGGAGGGGCAGAATGCCCGGCTTGCTGCCCGACTGACCGGTTGGCGGATCGACATCCGCTCCGATGCCGAGCAGACCGACTCCCCTGGGCGGTCCGGCGCTGATCACGTCCGGGAACCGGGCGGAGCGGTGTCGGGTAGCTAGGGGTAGACTTCCACCAGTGGCACGACGCGCGCTGCCGGAGCGCACCTGTGTGGGTTGCCGACGGCGCGCACCGGCCAGTGAATTACTGCGGATCGTCGCGATTGGCGACGAGGCTGGTTTCAGCCTCCGACCCGATCCGGCCCGCAGGCTGCCGGGTCGGGGAGCGAACATGCACCCGGATCCGGCCTGCTTCGCGCAGGCAGTGCGGCGTCGTGCCTTCGGGCGCGCGCTGCGCCTCGCCGGGGTCCCGGATGACGGGTCCCTCGCGGAGTACCTGACGCGTCAACCACCACGTCCGGTCACCCGGCCGGACGAGGGCCGCTAGCAAGGTAGGACGACCGACATGAGCACACGATGAAGTCCCAGAAATGATCAGGCTTCAAGTGCACGAGTGAGGTCGCTGCGGGTGCTGCCCGCACGACCTCGGAGTGAGGAGTGCAGTGGCAGGTAAGGCCCGCGTACACGAGCTTGCAAAAGAGCTCGGGGTCGAAAGCAAGACCGTACTCGCCAAGCTCAAGGAGATGGGCGAGTTCGTCAAGTCCGCGTCGAGCACTGTCGAGGCGCCTGTCGCCCGACGGCTGCGCAGCGCGTTCGTCGCCTCGGGTGGCCCTGGTGCCCCGTCGGCCGCGCCGTCGGCCGCACCGGCTCCGACGGCGGCACCGACCCCGTCGCCGACCTCCGGCGAGCCTCGGGTCACCGCCAAGCCGACGCCACCACGGCGTCCGGCGGTGCCCGGGCCGAAGCCGAAGGGCCCGGTGCCCGGTCCGCCGCCACCGGCGGCCCCGGTCGCCAAGCCGGCGAGCGCTCACGACATCGAGGTGGCCGCCGCGGAGGCGCGTGCCGCCGCGCTGAAGGCTGAGCAGGAGGCCGCGGTCAAGGCCGCACAGGCCGCCCGCCAGCAGCAGCGGGAGAACGTCCGCCGGGAGCCCCCGGCCGACGGTGGTGCCCGTCCGGGTCCTCGGCCCGGTCCCGGCGCCATGCCGCCCCGCCCGGGTTCCCCGGCCGCGGGTCGTCCCGGTGCGACAAATCCGGGTCCGGGTGGCCGGCAGGGTCGCCCGCCGGCGCGCGGCGCCGGTAACAACCCCTTCGGTATCCAGGGCAGCCAGCAGCAGCGTCCGCCGGCCGCCGGTGCCGGTGGTTCCCGCCCCAGCCCGGCCTCGATGCCGCCGCGGCCCAGCCCGGCCTCGATGCCGCCGCGGCCGAGTCCGGCTTCGATGCCGAGCCAGCGGCCAGGTCGTCCGGGTGGTCCGGGCGCCGGCCGTCCCGGTGGGGGCGCCGGTCGTCCGGGTGGCGGCGGCGGTGGCGGTGGCTACCGTGGCGGCCCCGGTGGCGGTGGCGGTGGCGGTGGCTACCGTGGCGGCCCCGGCGGTGGTGCCGGCGGCGGTGGCGGTGGCTACCGTGGCGGTCCCGGCGGTGGCGCCGGTGGCGGTGGATTCCGCCCGGGTGCGCCGGCCGGTGGCGGCGGTCGCCCAGGTGGTGGCGGCCGTGGTCGGGGCGGTGGAGCCGCGGGTGCCTTCGGGCGTCCGGGTGGCAAGCCCACCCGTGGCCGCAAGTCCAAGAAGCAGCGCAGACAGGAGTTCGACAACCTGTCGGCTCCGACCATGAGCTCGGGTGCTCCCCGGGGTCAGGGGCAGGTGGTCCGGCTCTCCCGGGGCGCCTCGCTGTCGGACTTCGCCGACAAGATCAACGCCAACCCCGGCTCGCTGGTCCAGGAGATGTTCAACCTGGGCGAAATGGTCACGGCGACCCAGTCGTGCTCCGACGACACGCTGCTGCTGCTGGGTGAGCACCTCGGCTTCAACGTGCAGATCGTCAGCCCGGAGGACGAGGATCGCGAGCTGCTCGCGCAGTTCAACATCGACCTCGACGCCGAGGTCGCGGAGGACCGCCTGGTCAGCCGGGCTCCGGTGGTGACCGTCATGGGTCACGTCGACCACGGTAAGACCAAGCTGCTCGACGCGATCCGTAAGGCGAACGTCGTCGCCGGTGAGGCCGGAGGCATCACCCAGCACATCGGTGCCTACCAGGTCCACGTGCCGCACGAGGGCGAGGACCGCGCGGTGACGTTCATCGACACCCCGGGTCACGAGGCGTTCACCGCCATGCGTGCCCGTGGTGCCCAGGTGACGGACATCGTGATCCTGGTGGTCGCGGCGGACGACGGTGTCATGCCGCAGACCATCGAGGCGTTGAACCACGCCAAGGCGGCCGAGGTGCCGATCGTGGTGGCGGTCAACAAGGTCGACAAGCCGGAGGCGAACCCGGACAAGGTCCGCCAGCAGCTGACCGAGTACGGCCTGGTCGCCGAGGAGTACGGCGGCGAGACCATGTTCGTCAACGTGGCCGCGAAGCCCGGCATCGGCATCGAGGATCTGCTCGAAGCGGTGCTGCTCACCGCCGACGCGTCGCTGGAGCTGACCGCTCCGATCGACGGGCCGGCGCAGGGTGTGGCCATCGAGGCGCACCTGGACAAGGGCCGTGGTGCGGTGGCGACGGTGCTGGTGCAGAAGGGCACCCTGCGGGCGGGCGACTCGATCGTCGCCGGTGGGGCGCACGGCCGGGTCCGGGCGATGCTCGACGAGAACGGCAACCAGGTCACCGAGGCGGGTCCGGCGCGTCCGGTCATGGTCCTCGGCCTGACCGCGGTGCCGGGAGCGGGCGACACCTTCCTCGCCGCGGCGGACGACCGCACGGTGCGGCAGATCGCCGAGCAGCGGCAGGCGCGGCGGCGGGCGGCGGCATTCGCCAACTCCCGTGGTCGGGCCACTCTTGAGACGCTCATGGAGCAGCTCAAGGAGGGCGAGAAGACGTCGCTCAACCTCATCCTCAAGGGTGACGTCTCCGGTTCGGTGGAGGCCCTGGAGGACGCGCTGTTCAACCTCGACATCCCCGAGGAGGTCCAGCTCAAGGTCCTCGACCGGGGTGTCGGCGCGATCACCGAGAGCAACGTCATGCTGGCGAGCGCATCGTCCGAGCCGGTCACGATCATCGGCTTCAACGTGCGGGCCTCCAACAAGGTCCGCGAGATGGCCGACCGCGAGGGCGTGGAGATCCGGTACTACACCGTCATCTACCAGGCCATCGAGGAGATCGAGGCGGCGCTCAAGGGCCTGCTCAAGCCGGAGTACGAGGAGGTCGAGCTCGGCTCCGCGGAGATCCGCGACGTGTTCCGCTCGTCCAAGATCGGCAACATCTCCGGGTGCATCGTCCGGTCGGGTGTCATCCGACGGAACGCGAAGGCGCGCCTGCTGCGCGACGGCACGGTCGTGGCGGACAACCTCACGATCAGCTCGCTCAAGCGGTTCAAGGACGACGCGACGGAGGTCCGCGAGGGCTTCGAGTGTGGTCTGACCCTGGGTGGTTACAACAACGTCCAGGTCGGCGACATCATCGAGACCTTCGAGATGCGGGAGAAGGTTCGCGCCTGATCCGGCGGTGACGCACTGATCAAGGGGTTTACGCCGGTCGGCGTAAACCCCTTGATCATGTGGGGTGGGGTGCGGGTAGTGTCCCCAGACGATGTACACCGCAACCGCAGTATTCGACCTGCTGCTGCCGGGGGACTCCCGGTCGCTGAAGGCCAAGAGGTCGTACGTACGGCCGATCGTGGCGGCACTTCGCCGGTTCGACGTGTCGGCCGCCGAGGTGGGGGCGCTCGACCTGCACGGGCGAGCGGAGATAGGAGTGGCGGTGGTGGCCGCCGAGGCGGCACACGCCGGCGAGGTGCTCGACTCGTGCGAGCGGTTGGTCGCGAGCCGTCCGGAGATCGAACTGCTGTCGGTGCGCCGCCGGTTGCACGGCGACGACGACTGAGCCGTTGGCCGCCGCCCCGCACGCCGGGGCGGACGGCGCGGGTAGGGTTCGAGTGTTGGGGTCCGGTCCGGGCTCCGGTGACGTGGGCGTCACCGGTCCCGGCCGGTAGCGGGACGCCGTGGAGGTGGCGGAGATGACGGATGCGGCCAAGGTACGCCGGCACGCGGAGCGGGTGCGCGAACTGGTCGCGTCGGTGGTGCGGAGTCAGATCAAGGACCCTCGACTCGGCATGATCACCATCACCGACGCCCGGATCACGGCCGACCTGCGCGATGCCACTGTCTTCTACACAGTGCTCGGCGACGCGGCGGCCCAGGCGGGCACCGCAGCCGCGCTGGACAGCGCCAAGGGCATGCTGCGCAGCACGGTCGGCAAAGCCCTCGGGTTGCGGCACTCGCCGACGCTGACCTTCGTCCTGGACGACGTCCAGGATCAGGTCAAGCGCATCGACGACCTGCTCGCCGCCGCCCGCAACGCCGACGCCGAGGTGCAGCGCCTCGCCGCTCGGGCCGAGTACGCAGGTGAGCCGCAGCCGTACCGGCTGGACGAGGACGAGGACGACGAGGGCGAGACCGCCGAGGCGGGCACCGACGAGGGCGAGACCGACGAGGCCAGGGGCGGGGAACGGCGGTGACCGCTCCCTCCGGTGGTGCCCTCACCGACTCGGACCCGGCCGTCCTGCGGCAGTCCGGCCCCGGCCGGTCCGGTCGGGCGGGTGCCGCCGGACCGGCGGTCCAGGCTGCTGGCGGGTCGGTCTCCGCCGGCCCCACCGAGGCCGACTGGGACGCCGCGGTGGCAGCGGTACGCCAGCTACCAGCCGACGGCCGGGTGCTGCTGATCTGTCACGTCAATCCGGACGGCGACGCGCTGGGCAGCATGCTCGGCTTCGCGCTCGGGTTGCGGCGGCTCGGCCTGCGCCGGTTGCAGGCCACCTTCCCCGGCCCGCTCGAGGTGCCCGAGCCGTTGAGCGGCCTGCCCGGTCTGGAACTGCTGGTGCCGGAGTCGGCGGCGGAGGCCGAGCCGGACCTGGTCATCTGCTTCGACGCGGCGAGCGAGTCGCGGCTCGGTGAGCTGGCCGACCGGCTGGCCGGAAAGGGCACCGCGCTGGTGCTCGACCACCACGCCTCGAACAGCGGTTTCGGCGACGTGAACCTGGTCGACCCGGACGCGGCGGCGACGTCGGTGGTCGCGGAGGAACTGCTGGCCCGGCTCGGCGTACCGCTGGACGCCGGTATCGCCGAGTGCCTGTACGTGGCGTTGAGCACCGACACCGGCTCGTTCCGGTTCGACGCGACCACGCCGGCCGTGCACGAGATGGCTGCCCGCCTGCTGGCCACCGGCATCCGGCCGGGGGAGATCTCCCGGCAGGTGTTCGACAGTCGGCCCTTCGGTGCGGTGCGGCTCTTCGGTGAGGTGCTCGGGCGGGCCCGGCTGGAGCCTGCGGAGGCCGGCGGACAGGGCCTGGTGTGGACCTATGCGACCCTGGACGACCTGGCCCGGCACGAGCAGCGGCCGTACGTGCTCGAGGCACTCATCGATCCGGTGCGCTGCACCGCCGAGGCCGACGTGAGCTGTGTGGTCAAGCAGACCGCGCCGGGCGTGTGGGCTGTCTCGCTGCGCAGCAAGGGTGGGACGGACGTGAGTCGGGTGGCGGTCGCGCTCGGTGGTGGTGGCCACCGGCTGGCCGCCGGGTTCACCGCCCGTGGCACCGTGGACGAGGTCATCGAGCGGATCCGGACCCAGTTGCGGGCGTACGCCCCGGAGAGCGGTGCCGACCAGCAGGGGTGATTTCAGGGTCAGCTCCGGGGCGTCGGCGTTTCGGCACCTGGACAGGACGGGGAGAATCGGATGATGGAGCAGCCCCACGATCTCACCGTCGACGCCCCGCGCACCTGGGAGCGGCCGGTGGTCTGCGTACCGGTGCTGGTCGCCCTCTCACTTGTCGGCGGCCGCTTCCCGTCCTTCTCGACCGAGGCGAACGTCTATGTGTTCGGGGCCGGCGGGATGCTGATCTGGCTCGGCCTGACCAAGCGGGTGCAGGTGCGGCCGGCACCCGAGCGATTGCGGTCCGGCGCGGTCTGGTGGGCGCTGCCGGTGGTGGTGTTCGGGATCTTCGAGGGCGCCACCTTCGTGGCGGCGGCCGGTGACGATTTCCCCACCTTCTCCCGGCTGGCCGACCCGCTGCTGGAGGACCGCCTGGTCCGTTCGGCGGCCTGGTTGGTGTGGCTGTCGGCGTTCTGGGGACTGGTGCGGCGATGATGCGGGCCCTGGCGATCGGCGGTTTCCTGGTCGGGCTGGCGTTGTTCGGGCTCGTCGAGTGGCTGGCCCGGCGGGAGGGCTCGAAGATCCCGACGCTCGGCGAACTCTGCGGTTACGTCATGCGGTACGAGGTGGGTCCGGTGCCGGTGGGCCGGATCGGGCTGTTCGGCTTCTGGTGGTGGATCGGCTGGCACTTCCTGGCGCGGTGACCGGAGCCAACCTGTCCAGATCGCGGGAACAGCGCGCACCATGTGGACCTGAACGATAACTTGGGAAACGGTCGGCGCCGCTTCGGCGCAGGTCAGGGGGCGGAGCCATACCCGGTGCCGCCTCGTTTCAGGGTCGACCGACCCGGGCCACCAGGCCGCCCACCCGCCGCCCCGGCGACCCCGGAACCGGCTTCGGGCGACAGTCGTAGCACCGCCCGTGACGCGCCGCCGCGCTCGGTGACGCGCGCCCTGGAAGGAAGCCACCATGGCCGCCAAGCCCAAGCCCGAAACCACCGACGAGGCCCGTGAGCAGGCCCGTCGCGCACTCCAGACCTCCATGGACACCCGGCAGTGACGGTGTCCGACCGGCGGTGACGCCGAGCCGCCGACGCGTACGGCGGCACCGCCGGTCCGGTCGTCCTTCCGGGTGGCCGGGGTGGACCGGCGCAGCCCTGAGGGAGCGCTCGCCGGGGTAAGTGGTCTACGACCTTGCTCCCCTTACGTCTCACGTGCCACCATCGGCGGCGATGAGCCAGTCCACAGCCGCCGCCGGGCGGGTCGCGTCGCCACGCCGGATCGCCGCGCTCGCCGTGCCCGCCCTGGTGGTGCTCGCCGCCGAACCTCTCTACGTGCTCGTCGACACCGCGGTCGTCGGCCATCTGGGCCGGGTGCCGCTGGCGGCGGTCGCCGTCGGCGGGACCGTGATGACCCTCACCGCCTGGATCGGGACCGTCGTCGCCTACGGCACGACCGGCCGCGCCGCCCGCCGGTTCGGTGCCGGTGACCGCGCTGCGGCAGTGGCCGAGGGTGTCCAGGCGTCCTGGTCGGCCCTTGGCGTGGGGCTGGCGGTCGTGGTCGGCATGCAGCTCGGCGGTGGCGCCCTGGCGGGGGCCCTGGCCGGCGGCGGTGAGGTGGGCGTCGCCGCAGCGGAGTGGCTGCGGATCGCCGCGTTCGGTGCCCCCGGGCTGCTGCTCGCCGCCGCCGGCAACGGCTGGCTACGGGGTGTGCAGGACACCCGCCGGCCGCTGCTCTTCGTCGTCGGCCCCAACCTGCTCTCCGCGGTGCTCTGCCCGGTGCTCGTCTACCCGGTCGGCATGGGGCTGAACGGCTCGGCGGTGGCGAACGTGATCGCGCAGACCCTCTCCGGTGCTCTCTTCGCCGCCGCCCTGGTGGCCGAGCGGGTGGCACTGCGCCCGCGCCCCCGGGTGATCGGCCAGCAACTGGTGCTCAGCCGGGACCTGCTGGTCCGGGGAGTTGCCTTCCAGGCCAGCTTCCTGTCCGCCACGGCGGTGGCCGCCCGGTTCGGTGCCGCCACGGTAGGTGCCCACCAGATCGCCGTACAGCTCTGGTTCTTCGCGGCGCTGGTGCTCGACGCGCTTGCCATCGCCGCGC
Organism: Verrucosispora sp. CNZ293; assembly: GCF_002754655.1. Classification (NCBI taxonomy): domain Bacteria; kingdom Bacillati; phylum Actinomycetota; class Actinomycetes; order Micromonosporales; family Micromonosporaceae; genus Micromonospora; species Verrucosispora sp. CNZ293. The sequence continues at coordinate 3,313,980 of NZ_PEFR01000001.1, read as the reverse complement.
AGGCGCTGGTCGGAGCGGCGCTCGGTGGCGGTGACGACGCGACAGCCCGGGCGCTGGCCCGACGGATCAGCCGGCTCGGGGCGATCTGCGGTACGGCGTTCGCCGTGCTCGCGGCGGCCGGCGCGGGTGTGGTGCCCACCTGGTTCAGCTCCGATCCGGCGGTACACGAGCAGGCGCTGGTGGCCTGGCCCTGGTTCGCCGCGATGCTGCCGTTGGCCGGCGTGGTGTTCGCCCTCGACGGCGTGCTGATCGGCGCGGGTGACATCCGCTACCTGCGCAACCTCACGGTGGCCGGTGCGCTCGGCGGCTTCCTGCCGGCGATCTGGTTGGCGTACGCCCTCGACCTGGGCCTCGGGGGGATCTGGGCCGGGCTGATGCTGTTCACCGTGATCCGCCTGGTCGGGCTGCTGCTGCGGCTGCGCAGCGGTGCCTGGGCGGTGACCGGCGCGGTCCGCGTCGCCGCCTGATCAGGCCTGGCTGTAGAGCGCGTAGACGAGAAGCACCAGCGCCAGGCTCACCACGAAGGAGACGAGCATGGCGACGACCTTCACGGTGTTCGGGTACCGGTCGCGGAGGCGCTGTCGTCCCTGCCAGGCCCACCAGCGCCGCCGGACCGTGCCGGCCCCGGGCAGAGCGGCCAGCCCCTCGGCGATCCGGACGCCGAGCGTGCGTCTCGGCGGCGGCGGATCCAGCATCCAGTCCGGCAGGACGGAGGGCTGGTCGGGCGTACGCAGGCGGACCGGATCGCCGGGCCGGCGCGTTCGATCTGCACCTCGGTCGGTGGTCATCTCGTGCTCCCCGTGGTCTGCTGGCGCGGCGCTCATCGTCGCCGATACCTCAATCGTGTCAGGGGTGCACCAGCCCGGACATCCCGTTTTTGACTCACTGTCCGGTGCTCAGGCCCGCCGGTCGGTCTGGCAGGCTTGCACGTCGTGAGCACAGACGGCCTGATCGTGGTGGACAAGCCCGGCGGAATGACCTCGCACGACGTGGTGGCCCGGATCCGCCGGCTGGCCCGGACCCGGCGCGTCGGTCACGGCGGCACGCTCGACCCGATGGCCACCGGGGTCCTGGTGATCGGGGTGGGTCGGGCCACCAGGTTGCTGACGTACGTGATCGGTGCGGACAAGAGCTACACGGCGACCATCCGGCTCGGTCAGGCCACGGTCACCGACGACGCGGAGGGCGACGTGATCGCGACCACGCCCGCCGGGACGCTCACCGACGAGGCGGTCCGCGAGGTGCTGGCCGGGCTGACCGGGGAGATCGACCAGGTGCCGAGCGCGGTGAGCGCCATCAAGGTCAATGGGCAGCGGGCGTACAAGCGGGTCCGCGAGGGGGAGAGCGTCGACCTGCCGGCCCGGCGGGTCACCGTGTCCCGGCTCGACGTGCTGGCGATCCGACGGGATCGGCCCGACGTGGTCGACGTCGACGTCGACGTGGCCTGCTCGACCGGGACGTACATCCGGGCGATCGCCCGCGACGCGGGCCTGGCCCTGGCGGTCGGCGGCCACCTGACCGCACTGCGTCGTACCGCGGTGGGCGGGTTCACCCTGGCGGAGGCCGCCACCCTCGACGAGCTGGAGCGCCGGGTGCCGGACGTGGTGGGCCTGCCGCTCGCGGTCGCGGCCGAGCGGTTCTTCCCCCGCCGGGACGCCACCGCCGAGGAGGCGAAGGTGCTCTCCCACGGCGGTCCGCTCGACCCGGTCGGCCACACCGGGCCGTACGCGGTCTTCGATCCGGCCGGCGGGCTGATCGCTATCGTCAGCGAGCGGGCCGGCCGGGCCCGGGCGGAAATCGTGCTGGCCCCGGCCTGACGCCGCCCGGCCGAGCGCCGACGGTAGGGCTCAACGACAGCGGAGGAGCAGCATGCAGCGGTGGCGGGGGTACGACGCGGCGCCCGGTGGCTGGGGACGGTCGGTTGTCACCATCGGCGTCTTCGACGGCGTGCACAAGGGGCACCAGGCGACGATCGGGCACGCCGTGGCGCGGGCCGGCGAACTCGGCGTGCAGTCGGTGGTGGTCACCTTCGACCCGCACCCGGCCGAGGTCGTGCGACCCGGCTCCCACCCGGCGGTGCTGACCGAGCCGTCCCGCAAGGCGGAGCTGATCGAGGCCCTCGGGGCGGACGTGCTCTGTGTGATGCCGTTCACGCCGGAGGTCTCCCGGTTGTCGGCCGAGGCGTTCGTGCACGACGTGCTTGTCGAGCATCTGCACGCCGCACTCGTCGTGGTGGGCGACAACTTCCGGTTCGGCCATCGGGCCGCCGGTGACGTGGCGCTGCTGGAGCGGCTCGGCCGCACGTTCGGCTTCGCCGTCGAGGCACCGCCGCTGGTGGCCGAGGCCGGCACGGTCTTCTCCTCGACGTACATCCGGTCGTGTGTCGACGCGGGCGACGTGACAGCGGCGGCCAACGCGCTGGGCCGCCCGCACCGGCTGGAGGGGGTGGTCGTCCGCGGCGACCAGCGCGGGCGGGAACTCGGCTATCCGACCGCGAACCTGCTCTGCCACAGGTACGCGGCGGTACCCGCCGACGGCGTCTACGCCGCCCGGATGGTCCGTCGGGGCCAGCGGGAGCCGCTGGCCGCCGCCGTGTCGATCGGCACGAACCCGACCTTCTCCGGCCGGGAACGTCGGGTCGAGGCGTACGCGCTGGACTTCGACGGCGACCTCTACGGCGAGCGGCTGGCGCTGGACTTCGTGGCGCACCTGCGGGGGCAGGTCCGCTTCGATGCGATCGAGCCGCTGATCGCCCAGATCGCCGAGGACGTCGAGCGGACCCGCCGGGTGCTGGGCTGACCCGTCGTCGACCCGCCAGTGGCCCTTGACCGGCCGCTTCAAGCGGGTGCTGGTAGGCTGACGGGACGTCGGCTGACCGACGTGGGGCCTCGCCTGCCTGCTCGACGCCGCGGGTGCGAGGACCGTCCGTCACCGGTGCCGTAGCCCGGCCCGACGGACAGCATCGAGACAACCCACCAGAACAGGGAGAACATGGCGCTCGACCAGCAGTCAAAGGCCAAGATCCGCGAGGAGTACGCGACCGCCGAGGGTGACACCGGGTCGCCCGAGGTGCAGGTCGCGGTCCTCACCAAGCGGATCGCCGACCTCACCGAGCACCTGAAGGTGCACAAGCACGACCACCACAGCCGCCGTGGGCTGCTGTTGCTGGTCGGCCGTCGCCGCCGGTTGCTCAACTACGTTCAGAAGAAGGACATCAACCGCTACCGGTCGCTCATCGAGCGGCTCGGCCTGCGCCGGTGACGTGACGGGGGAGTGGCCCACCAGGTCACTCCCCCGTCGGCGTCCCAACCGAGAAACGGGCCACGACCACCCAGACAAGGGAGCGTCGGCGTACCGGTCTCCGGTAGTGGCCTCCGGGCACCCTGGCATCCCGCCGGTGGTCCCGGGCGCTTCGATCGAAGACCGGCCGTCCGCACAGCTCCCGCGTCGTGGCCCCCGATGCGAAGGAGCATTGAAGCAGCATGACCGAGACCAAACTCGGCACCGAAATCCGCACCGCCGTGATCGACAACGGGTCGTTCGGCACCCGTGAGATCACCTTCTCGACCGGCCGACTGGCCCGACAGGCCGCCGGCTCCGTCATCGCCCAGCTCGGCGAGACGGTCGTCCTCTCCGCCACCACCGCCGGCAAGCAGCCGAAGGAGCAGTTCGACTTCTTCCCGCTGACCGTCGACGTGGAGGAGCGGATGTACGCCGCGGGCCGGATCCCCGGCTCGTTCTTCCGCCGTGAGGGCCGGCCCAGCGAGGACGCCATCCTCACCTGCCGCCTGATCGACCGCCCGCTGCGCCCCTCGTTCGTCAAGGGCCTGCGCAACGAGGTCCAGGTCGTCGAGACGATCCTCGCGCTCGACCCGCAGCACCCGTACGACGTCGTCGCGATCAACGCCGCGTCGATGTCGACGAAGCTGTCCGGCCTGCCGTTCTCCGGCCCGATCGGGGCCACCCGGATGGCCCACGTCGACGGCCAGTGGGTCGCCTTCCCGACCCACGAGGAACTGGCTCGGGCGACCTTCGACATGGTGGTGGCCGGCCGCGCCCTGGCGGACGGCGACGTCGCGATCATGATGGTCGAGGCGGAGGCCACCGAGCACACCGTGAAGCTGGTCGCCGGCGGGGCGCCCGCCCCGACCGAGGAGGTCGTGGCCAGCGGCCTGGAGGCCGCCAAGCCCGCCATCCGTGAGCTGTGCCGGGCGCAGAGCGAGCTGGCCGAGGTCGCTGCCAAGCCGGTCGCGGAGTTCCCGGTCTTCCTGGATTACCAGGACGACGCGTACGACGCGGTCGCCGAGCTGGCCCGCGCCGACGTCACCGAGGCCCTGCAGATCGCCGGCAAGGCGGACCGCGAGGAAGCCCTGGACGCGATCAAGCTGCGGGTGCACGAGGAACTCGGCTCCCGCTTCGAGGGCCGGGAGAAGGAACTCTCCGCCGCCTTCCGTTCGCTCACCAAGTCCGAGGTGCGTAACCGGGTGCTGCGCGAGCAGGTCCGCATCGACGGCCGGGGTCCGCGCGACATCCGGCCGCTGAGCGCCGAGGTGGGCGTACTGCCCCGGGTGCACGGCTCGGCGCTGTTCGAGCGCGGTGAGACCCAGATCCTCGGCGTCACCACGCTCAACATGCTGCGGATGGAGCAGGCGCTGGACACCCTCTCCCCGGAGAAGTCCAAGCGCTACATGCACAACTACAACTTCCCGCCGTACTCCACCGGTGAGACCGGCCGGGTCGGCTCGCCGAAGCGCCGCGAGATCGGGCACGGCGCGTTGGCGGAGCGGGCGCTGATCCCGGTGCTGCCCTCGCGCGAGGAGTTCCCGTACGCCATCCGGCAGGTCTCCGAGGCGCTCGGCTCCAACGGCTCCACCTCGATGGGCTCGGTCTGCGCCTCGACGCTGGGCCTGCTCAGCGCCGGTGTGCCGCTGAAGGCGCCGGTCGCCGGCATCGCCATGGGCCTCATCTCCGACGAGGTCGACGGCAAGACCCAGTACGTGACGCTCACCGACATCCTCGGTGCCGAGGACGCCTTCGGTGACATGGACTTCAAGGTCGCCGGTACCCGTGACTTCGTCACCGCGCTCCAGCTCGACACCAAGCTCGACGGCATCCCGTCGGACGTGCTGGCCGCCGCGCTCCAGCAGGCTCACGAGGCCCGGCAGACCATCCTCGACGTGATGCAGCGGGCGATCGAGGCTCCGGCCGAGATGTCCGACTACGCGCCGCGGGTCACCACGGTCAAGATCCCGGTTGACAAGATCGGCATGGTGATCGGCCCGAAGGGTCAGACCATCAACGCCATCCAGGACGAGACCGGCGCCGAGATCTCCATCGAGGACGACGGCACCATCTACGTCGGCGCGACGAACGGTCCGTCGGCGCAGGCCGCGGTCGAGCGGATCAACGCGATCGCCAACCCGACGCTGCCCAAGATGGGCGACCGGTTCCTCGGCACGGTGGTGAAGACCGCTCCGTTCGGCGCGTTCGTCTCGCTGCTGCCGGGCCGCGACGGCCTGCTGCACATCTCCAAGGTGGGCGACGGCAAGCGGGTCGAGAAGGTCGAGGACTTCCTCAACGTCGGCGACCGGGTCGAGGTCGAGATCGCCGACATCGACCAGCGCGGCAAGATCTACCTGGACAAGGTCCGCCCGGAGGGCGCCGAGGCGCCGGCTCCGGCCGAGGCGGACGGCGAGCGGCCGGCCGGCCGTGACCGGGGTGGCGACCGGGGTCCGCGGGACCGGGGCGACCGGGATCGTGGTGGCGACCGGGGTGCCCGTGGCCCCGAGCGTGGCGAGGGCGGCGAGGGCGGCGGCGACAACCGTCCCCGACGCCGCACCCGGCACAGCTGACACATGAACCGCTGACCGGCCGGGCGACACCGTCGCCCGGCCGGTTCGTCAACTCCTCCACCACCTCGTCGTACTGGAAGCAGGTTGCCGTGAGCCGCACCCGGCGTTCGTCTCTCCCCGCGATCACAGCCGGGGTGACACCGCCCGGTGCTGGCCGGCACGCCACCGCGACCGCTCGGGCCGCCGGTGGATCGACCCGGGCGGTGACCCGGACCCTGAGCGACGATCCGCTGGGCGGCACGGTGCGCCGCACGGTGCTGCCGAACGGCCTGCGCGTGCTCACCGAGGCGATTCCGGCGATGCGCAGTGTCTCGTTCGGCATCTGGGTGGCGGTCGGCTCGCGGGACGAGACCGGCCCGCAGGCCGGCGCCGCCCACTTCCTGGAACACCTGCTGTTCAAGGGCACCCACAAGCGCAACGCGCTGGAGATCTCCTCGGCGATCGAGGCGGTGGGTGGCGAGACGAACGCCTTCACCACGAAGGAGTACACCTGCTACTACGCCCGGGTGCTGGACGAGGACCTGCCCCTGGCCATCGACGTCATGTGCGATCTGGTCGCCGACTCGGTGCTGGAACCGGCCGACGTGGAGACCGAGCGCGGCGTGATCCTCGAAGAGATCGCCATGCACGACGACGAGCCCGGCGACGAGGTGCACGACCTGTTCGCCCAGGCCGTCTACGGTGACCACCCGCTGGGCCGGCTGATCTCCGGCACCACCGACACCGTCACCCCGATGACCCGCCGGCAGATCCAGAGCTTCTACCGACGACGCTACGTCGCGCCGCAGATCGTCATCGCCGCCGCGGGCAACCTCGACCACGCCGCCGTGGTGCGGCTGGTCCGCCAGGCGCTGCGGGGCACCCCGCTGGACACCGACCCGGCGGTGCCCGCGCCGCACCGACCGGCCACTCCCGGCGTACGGACCCGGGCCGCCGCCACGGTGGTGGAGGTCAAGGAGACCGAGCAGGCGCACGTGGTGCTGGGCTGCCCGGGCATCGACCGGCTCGACGAGCGCCGCTTCGCCCTCGGCGTGCTGAACAACGTGCTCGGCGGTGGCATGTCCAGCCGGCTGTTCCAGGAGATCCGGGAGCGTCGTGGCCTCGCCTACTCCGTCTACTCCTACGCCAGCCAGTACGCCGACAGCGGCCTGTTCGGCGTCTACGCCGGCTGCGCCCCGGGTCGGGTCGACGAGGTGCTGGAGCTGACCCGGGCCGAGCTGGCCCGTACCGCCGCGGACGGCATCACCGACGCGGAGCTGGCCCGGGGCAAGGGAATGAGCAAGGGGTCCTTCGTGCTCGGCCTGGAGGACACCGGCTCCCGGATGAGCCGGCTGGCCAAGGGCGAGCTGCTCTACGGCGACCTGGTGCCGGTCAACGAGCTGCTCGACCGGGTCGACGCGGTCACCCTCGACGACGTCAACTCCCTCGCCGCCGAGCTGCTGAGCCGGCCGATGTCCCTCGCGGTCGTCGGCCCGTTCGCTGGCCGGCAGTTCACCGGCTGATCCTCCCTTCCGCTCCTGGTCGGCGGTGATCGGTACGGCCGCATCGCCGAGACGGAGTGGATCACGCGGCGCGACCCCGTCCCGTTGGGATAGGTTGTGCCGCGTGACTGACGAGCAGGAGAAGAGCACGCCCGGGTCGATAAAGGTCGGCGTGCTCGGTGCCGGTGGCCGGATGGGTGCCGAGGTGTGCCGGGCCGTCGAGGCGGCCGCCGACATGCGACTTGTGGCGACCGTCGACCAGGACGACTGGCTGGTCAGCGCCGCGGAGGCCGGGGCGGAGGTGCTCGTCGACTTCACCACCCCCGACGTCGTGATGGACAACCTGCGGTGGTGCATCGACCAGGGCATCCACGCGGTGGTCGGCACCAGCGGCTTCACCGGGCAGCGGATCGAGCAGGTACGCGGCTGGCTGGCCGACCGCCCCGACGTGGGCGTGGTGATCGCACCCAACTTCGGTCTCGGCGCGGTGCTGATGATGCAGTTCGCCGCGCGCGCCGCCCGCTACTTCGAGTCGGTCGAGATCATCGAGCAGCACCATCCACGCAAGCTCGACGCCCCCAGCGGTACCGCCATGCACACCGCGCGCCTGGTCGCGGCGGCGCGTGCCGAAGCCGGTCTCGGTCCGGTGCCGGACGCCACGAAGGACGAGCTGGGCGGGGCCCGTGGCGCTGACGTCGACGGGGTACGCGTGCACGCCGTGCGGGCCACCGGACTGGTCGCCCACCAGGAGGTGCTCTTCGGCACCACGGGTGAGACGCTCACCATCCGGCACGACTCGTACGACCGGGTCTCGTTCATGCCCGGCGTGCTGCTCGCGGTACGCGCGGTGCGGAACCGACCGGGCCTGACCCTCGGCCTGGACGCCCTGCTCGACTGAACGCGTACCTGTGCAGGCCAGGCCCGAAATGACGTCGACCCGCAGCCGGGGCACCCATAGGCTGCTCCGATGATCGACTCTGGCCTGACCGATCGGCGCGGACGCCGGATCACCCTTCGTCCGGTGGACGATGACAACTGGCGGGCGGTCGCCGACGTGGCCCCGCGCGACGACCAGCGTGACTGGGTGCCCGCGCTGGCCGCCCGGTACCTGCTGCTGACCGAGCGTTCCGAGGTGTGGAACTCGCTTGTCGCCTACGCCGACGACACGGTGGTCGGGCACGTCATGTGGGGTGTCGACGAGGACGGGTCGCGCTGGATCGGCGGCATGCTCATCGACGCGGCGGAACAGGGCGGCGGTGTCGGTCGGGCGGTGGTCCGGACCCTCTGCGACTGGTTGACCGTCCAGGGCCGCCCGGTGCGCCTGTCGTACCACCCGGAGAACAGCTCGGCGGCCCGGCTGTACGCCAGCCTCGGCTTCGCGCCCACCGGCGCCTGGGAGGACGACGAGCTGGTCGCGGAGCTAACCGTTCAGCGGGGCTGACGCCCGCCCGCTCAGCCGGCCTGGGGCGGTTCGGTGGGGACGGCGACGTGCAGGCGCAGCTGGGGGACCAGCATGTCGTCGACGTCCAGCGCGCGTCCCGCGCCGTCGGGCTCCCAGCCGGCGGTGGTGAGGAACTTCCGGGACGCCTGGTCGCCCTCGAACACCCACGCCACCGCGCGGTCGAAGCCGGACTCCCGCCACAGGTCGACGCTGGCGGCGAGCAGCCGGGAACCATGCCCGCGTCGGCCCCAACGGGGCTCGACGAGCAGGTCGGTCACGGCCACGACGTCCGTGCCGAGCGCCTCGGCCGGTTCGTTCGGGGCCAGCGCCTCGGCGTCGGCCGGACCGGAGGCGGCGAAGCCCACCAGATACGATTGCTCGGCCTGTTCGACGGCGACCAGCACCCGGTGGGTGTCGCCGGGCGGCTGGCGCACCGCGGCGTCCCAGCGTTCGGCCAGCGACGCCTCGTCGAGGCTGTCCAGCACGTCCCGGGGCAGCAGCCGCCGGTAGGCGACCCGCCAGGTCGCGAGCTGGATGCGGGCGATCTCGGCGGCGTCCTCCGGACGCGCCGGGCGGACGTACCCGAGACTCATGGCACGACAGCCTACGCAGGGCGAGGGGGACGACGGTGGCGCAGGGGGCCAGGCGGACGGCCGGACAGGTCGCCGCGGTGATCGTGCTCGCTGTCGCGGTGGCCGGGTTCCTGTCCGTGGCGGCGGTCCGGCACGGCTTCTTCGACCTGCACGTCTACCGGGGCGCTCTGGTCTGGTGGGTGCACGACGGCGGGGAGATCTACGACTACCTCAAGCCCGGCACCCAGTACGGCTTCACCTACCCACCGTTCGCCGCGCTTGTGATGCTGCCGATGGCGTACCTGTCCTGGCACGCGGCGATCGTGGTGAGCGTGGCGGCCGGCGTGGTGACCACCACGGTGCTGATCTGGTGGCTGCTGGATCCGGTCGCCCGGCGCGCCGGTTGGACCCGCTGGTTCGCCTTCGCGGTGGCGCTGTGCCTGGTCGCCGCCTTCGAGCCGATGCGCGAGACCATCAACTTCGGCCAGGTCAACACGCTGCTGCTCTTCCTGGTCGCGGTGGACCTGCTCCGGCTGCTGCCGGGTGGCAGCCGATGGGCCGGGATCGGCATCGGCCTGGCCACCGCGATCAAGCTCACTCCGGGCATCTTCATCGTCTACCTGCTGGTGACCCGACGGTGGCGCGCGGCGGTGACCGCGTCGGGCGCCGCGACCGCCGCGACCGTGCTGGCCGCGGCGCTGTTCCCGGACGCCTCCCGGGAGTTCTGGACCAGCGCGCTGTGGAACACCGGGCGGGTCGGTGAGCTGGCCTTCGTTTCCAACCAGTCGCTGCGCGGCGTGGTGGCCCGGCTCGACCCGCAGAGTCCCAGCACGGTGGCCTGGCTGCTGCTGGTCGCCGGGACGCTTGTGCTCTGGGCCTGGCGGTCCCGGGTCGCGGCGTCCGTCGGCGACGAGGCCACCGGCCTGGCCCTGACCGGCGCGGTGATGTGCCTGGTCAGCCCGGTCACCTGGGTACACCACCTGGTCTGGCTGCTGCCGGGTCTGCTGCTGCTGGTGGAGCGGGGCATGGCCGCGCCGCCGGGCGGTCGGCGTCGTCGGGTCCTGCTGGCCTGCGCGGCCATCGGGTACGCGTTCCTGATCAGCCGGATCGTCTGGGCCTGGGAGGAGGACTTCTCCGGCCTCGACGGTTTCCTGTTCAGCAACACCTACGTCTGGATCAGCCTGGCGCTGCTGGCCTTCCTGCCGGTGCGCCGCCCGGCCGTACCCCGGTCGTCGGGGGATTCAACCGCCGTCGAGCCGGCCGCTGTACCGCAGCTCGACAAGCCCGATCGCCGGTCGACCGCCGGACAACGGGACCGGATAGGTCGACCGCTCACCGTCCGGTGACAACCCGGCCCGCTCGTAGAACCGGCGGGCCCGGTCGTTGTCGGCCAGCACCCAGAGCCGGTACTCCGTCCAGCCGAGCTGCCGCAGGCCCGCCCGCGCCGCCGCGAACAGGGCCTGGGCGGTGCCGTCACCCCAGTGGTCGGGCGTGACGTAGAGGCTGACCACCTCGCCGTACGCCGGATCGAGATCGCTCCGGTCCTGGTTGTTGCGATACGGCCCGAAGGTGGTGAACCCGACGAGCGTGCCGCCCTCCTCGGCGAGCAGGGTGGTGAACGGGTGGTCCGGGTCGGCGGTGCCGAGGGCCCGGCGGCGCTGCGCCCAGGCGACGGGGTTGAGCAGGTTCAGCACCTCGTCCGGCATGATCCCGGCGTAGCCGGCCTGCCAGCCGCGTACGTGCACCCGGGCGATCGCCTCGGCGTCGTCGGGCTTCTCACGGCGGATGCTGGGCATGGAAGTAGTTCTAGGCCGCCGGGGGCGGCTGGTCCAGCGTCCGCACCGGTGTCGTACGCCTGTCGTAGCCTGCCTGCGATGGCTGCACCGGAATCGCTCTCGCTCGCCCAGGCCCGCCGCGTCGCGTTGGCCGCTCAGGGCTTCGCCGATCCGGCGCCCACCGGGGCGCCCACCCGCCGGCACCTGCGTCGGGTGCTCGACCGGGTCGGGTTGATCCAGATGGATTCGGTGAACGTCCTGCAACGCGCGCACTACCTGCCGCTCTACAGCCGGCTCGGGCCCTATCCGACCACCCTGCTCGACTCCGCCGCCTACCGCAGGCCCCGCGAGCTGTTCGAATACTGGGGCCATGAGGCGTCGCTGGTGCCGGTCGCCCTGCATCCGGCGCTGCGGTGGCGGATGGCCCGGGCCCGCTCCGACGCCTGGGGTGGGATGCGTCGCATCGCCGCCGAGCAGCCCGCCCTGGTCGCCTGGGTACGCGACGAGGTGGCCGCCCGGGGCCCGTTGACCGTCGCCGAGATCGAGCACGACGCGCCCCGCCAGACCGGCAACTGGGGGTGGAACTGGTCGGCGGTGAAACAGGCCCTGGAATATCTCTTCTGGGCCGGCGAGGTGTGCGCGGCGCAGCGCACCACCTCGTTCGCCCGCCGCTACGACCTGCCGGAACGGGTGCTGCCGGCGGAGGTGCTGGACGCGCCGACGCCTACCGACGCGGAGGCGTACCGCACCCTGGTCGGCGTCGCGGCCCGGTCGCTCGGGGTGGCCGCGGAGCCGGAGCTGCGTGACTATTTCCGGTTGCCGGTGGCCGGCGCGCGGCAGGCCATCGCCGAACTGGTCGAGGCGGGGGAGCTGCGACCGGTCACCGTGCAGGGGTGGCGGCAGCCGGCCTGGTTGCACGCGGAGGCCCGGCTACCCCGCTGGGTGCGCGGCAACGGCCTGGTGAGCCCCTTCGACCCGCTGGTCTGGGAGCGCGCCCGCACCGAGCGGCTGTTCGGCTTCAGCTACCGCATCGAGATCTACGTGCCCGCACCGCAACGCGTGTACGGCTACTACGTGCTGCCGTTCCGCCAGGGTGAACGCTTCACCGCCCGGGTCGACCTGAAGGCGGACCGCAAGGCCGGGGTGCTGCTGGTGCCGGCCGCCTGGGCGGAGCCGGGCGTCGACCCGGGGGAGACGGCGATCGCCCTGGCCGCCGAGCTGTACCGGCTGGCCGGCTGGCTCGGCCTGGACACGGTGGCGCCGCCGGCCGCAGGTGACCTCGCGGCACCGCTGGCCGCCGCCCTGGTGGGCGTGGCCGGTGTACGGTGAGGCACGTGACGAGCGTTGACCGATCGGACGCTGCCCAGCCGCATCCCGCCGTGGAGTCGACAGGTTCCGGCGGCACACCGGTCCCGGCCGGCCCTCCGCACGGCGCGCCGGCGGGTGGGGCTGTGCAGGGCGACTGGGCTGCCTACCCCGCCGGCTACCCGGTGGTCGAGTCCGACCGGCTGACCCGCTTCGTGCAGCGGGCCCACGCCCGTACGCCGCGCTGGGTGGTGCCGTTGGCCGCCGTCGGCTGTGTCGCCGCCGGCATCGGCTACACGCTGCTCAGCGACCCCACCCGGTCGGCGCCCGACGCGCTGCCGACCTGCCTGCTCAAGCTGACCACCGGGCTGGACTGCCCGGGTTGTGGCGGCACCCGCGCCCTCTGGTACGTGCTGCACGCCGACCTGCCGGCCGCCGCGCGCCACCACTTCCTCTTCGTCTTCGCGCTGCCCTTCCTGGCGTACCTCTTCGTCGCCTGGGCGGGGCGGCAGGCGTTCGGTTGGCGGCTGCCGGAGCTGCGGATCGGCCCGAAGCTGATCGGCGGTTTCCTCGCCGCCTGGCTGGCCTTCTCGGTGGTCCGTAACCTGCCCTGGCCCCCCTTCACCGCCCTCTACGTGTAGCGCCCGGACCGGCGTTTTCTGGTCGTCAGAGGGTGTCGGCTACAGTCCCAGGAATGCCGGAGATGGTGCAGCCCCAGGTCAAGCTGATCGCGTGGACCCAGTTCGAGCCGCCGGAGGACGTGCCCTGGTCGACGGATGCCGACGGGGGGCAGGCGCTCGCGGAGTTCGCCGGGCGGGCCTGCTACCAGAGCTGGAAGAAGCCGAATCCGGCGACGGCCACGAATGCCGGCTACCTGGCGCACATCCTGGAGGTCGGCCACCTCTCGGTGCTGGAGCACGGCTCGGTGAGCTTCTACTTCACCGGCGTGTCCCGCTCGTTCACCCACGAGCTGATCCGGCACCGGCACTTCTCGTACTCGCAGCTGTCGCAGCGGTACGTGCCGGAGCGGGACGCCGCGATGGTGGAGCCGACGGTGATCGCCGAGGACCCGGAACTGCACAAGCGGTTCGTCGAGGCAGCCGAGGCGAGCGTACGGGCCTACAACGACCTGCTGGAGGGGCTGGAACGTCGCTTCGCCGACGTGACGAACCCGACTCTGCGCCGCAAGCAGGCCCGCCAGGCGGCCCGGGCGGTGCTGCCGAACGCCACCGAGACCCGCATCGTGGTGACCGGCAACTATCGGGCCTGGCGGCACTTCATCGGCATGCGCGCCACCGAGCACGCCGACGTGGAGATCCGTGAGCTGGCGGTGGAGTGCCTCCGACAGTTGCAGCGGGTCGCGCCGAACGTCTTCGCCGACTTCACCATCGCCACGCTGCCCGACGGCACCGAGGTGGCCCAGAGCCCGCACGCCCAGGGGTCCTGAACGGTCCTCCGGCCGCACGCCCGGGGGTGGTGAGCCCCTTCCCCGGTGGCCGGCCGTGGGCCGTCCGATAGGTTGTCACCATGACGCACGACCACCTTGACGCTCCGGTCCGGGCGGCCTCCCGCCCGTTCGGCCGGGTGCTCACGGCCATGGTGACCCCGTTCACCGCCGACGGGGCGCTCGACCTCGACGGCGCGGCGCGGTTGGCGGATCATCTGGTCACCGAGCAGGGCAACGACGCGTTGGTGGTCAACGGCACCACCGGCGAGTCACCGACCACCACCGACGCGGAGAAGGAGCGCCTGATCCGGGCCGTGGTGGAGGCGGTCGGTGACCGGGCCCGGGTGGTGGCGGGGGTCGGCACCAACGACACCCGGCACACCATCGAGCTGGCGACCTCGGCGGAGAAGGCCGGCGCGCACGGGCTGCTGGTGGTCACGCCGTACTACAACAAGCCGCCGCAGGCAGGTCTGCTGCGCCACTTCACCGCGGTGGCCGACGCCACCGGGCTGCCGGTGATGCTCTACGACATCCCGCACCGCTCCGGTGTGGCGATCGAGACCGAGACCCTGGTCCAGCTCGCCGAGCACGGCCGGATCGTCGCGGTGAAGGACGCCAAGGGCGACTTGACGGCGACGAGCTGGGTGACCAGTCGGGCCGAGCTGGCGTACTACAGCGGCGAGGACTCGCTCACCCTGCCCGCCCTGGCCGTCGGCTGCGTCGGGGTGGTGGGCACCTCCACGCACTTCACCGGCGCCGAGACCAAGCGGATGATCGAGGCGTACGACACGGGGGACACGGCAACCGCACTGGCGCTGCACCGCCGCCTGCTGCCGCTGTTCACGGGGATCTTCCGTACCCAGGGCGTGATCCTGGTCAAGGCGGGCCTGGCGGTGCAGGGCCTGCCAGGCGGTCCGGTCCGTCCGCCGTTGGTGGCTGCCACCGATGGTGAGCTAGCCCAGCTACGCGCCGACTGCGCGGCGGCGGGCCTGCCGCTCCCTGAATGATCAAACGAGACGACGGACGCCGGGTGACGGCGTCGCAGAATGAGGTGAACGCGTGACCGAGGCGCACAACGAGGAGGCCCAACTTCCACCGCCGCTGCCGGAGGGCGGGCTGCGGATCATACCGCTCGGCGGGCTCGGCGCCATCGGCCGGAACATGACCGTCTTCGAGTACGACGGCAAGCTGCTTGTCGTCGACTGCGGTGTGCTTTTCCCGGACGTGGAACAACCCGGTGTCGACCTGATCCTGCCGGACTTCGGACCGATCCTCGACCGGCTCGACGACATCCAGGCGATCGTGCTCACGCACGGCCATGAGGACCACATCGGCGCGGTGCCGTACCTGCTCGCGCACAAGCCCGACATCCCGCTGGTCGGCTCGCAGTTCACCCTCGCGCTGGTGGAGGCGAAGCTGGCCGAACGGCGCATCCAGCCGTACACGCTCACCGTCCGGGAGGGCGGTCGGGAGCGGCTCGGCCCGTTCGAGTGCGAGTTCTTCGCGGTGAACCACTCGATCCCCGACGCGCTCGCGGTGGCCATCCGAACCCCGGCCGGCCTGGTGCTGCACACCGGCGACTTCAAGATGGACCAGCTACCGCTGGACGGCCGGATCACCGACCTGGCCGGCTTTGCCCGGCTCGGCGCCGAGGGCGTCGACCTGCTGCTGTCGGACTCCACGAACGCGGAGATCCCGGGCTTCGTCACGCCCGAGCGGGAGATCGGTCCGGTCCTCGACTCGATCTTCGCGAAGGCCCGGGGCCGGATCATCGTCGCGTCCTTCGCCTCCCACGTGCACCGGGTGCAGCAGGTCTTCGACTCGGCTGCCGAGCACGGCCGCAAGGTCGCCCTGATCGGTCGGTCGATGGTCCGCAACATGGGCACCGCGCGGGATCTGGGCCTGCTGAACATCCCGGCCGGCCTGGTCGTCGGGCTGGACGAGGCGACCTCGATGCCGCCCGAGCAGATCGTGCTGATGTCCACCGGGTCGCAGGGCGAGCCGATGAGCGCCCTGGGCCGGATGGCCAGCGGCGACCACCGGCACATCACCATCGCACCCGGTGACACGGTGGTGCTCGCCTCGTCGCTGGTCCCGGGGAACGAGACCTCCGTCTACCGGGTGATCAACCGACTGGCCCGGGCGGGTGCGGTGGTCGTGCACAAGGACGTGGCGAAGGTGCACGTCTCCGGACACGCACCGGCCGGGGAACTGCTCTACCTGCTCAACGTGGTCCGGCCCAGCAACCTGATGCCGGTGCACGGCGAGTGGCGGCACCTGCGTGCCCACGCCCGGCTCGGCATCGAGTCCGGTGTGGCCGCCGACCGGGTGGTGCTCTGCGAGGACGGCGACGTGGTCGACCTGGTGGAGGGGCGGGCCAGCCTGGTGGGTCACGTCAAGAGCCGGTACGTCTACGTCGACGGCCTGGCCGTCGGCGACGTCAGCGAGTCGCTGCTCACCGAGCGGCGCATCCTCGGCGACGGCGGCTTCATCGCCGCGACAGTGGTGGTGGACTCGGTCACCGGCAAGGTGGTCGCCGGCCCGACCGTCTCGGCCAAGGGCTTCTCGGAGGACCAGGGCGCGTTCAACGCGGTGATCCCGCTGGTCACCGAGGCGCTCAACCGGGCAGCCGCGGACGGGATCAGCGACCCGCACCAGCTCCAGCAGATCGTCCGGCGCACCGTGGGTCGCTGGGTCAACGACGCGTACCGTCGTCGCCCGATGATCGTTCCCACAGTGGTCGAGGTCTGAGCACCGGGAGTACCGGACCGATTTCGATGGGCCACCGCACCCGCCGGGTGGTGGCCCATCGGCGTCAGCAAATCGATTGGTCGGCGTGCGAGTTCAACCGTTCGAGCCTTTTGCCCGTACTCCGAGCCGGCAGGCGTAACCGCGCCAGCCGGGAGGAGCATGGCGGATGGACCGCAGACGATTGACAGCCATCGGTGTCGTGGTGGCGGCCCTGGGCGCGGCGGCGGCCGTCGCCCTGCCGTCGTTCGCCGGTGACGGTGGCGCCCCGGTCGGCGCACCGACCAGCGGGGCGGTGGAGGGTGCCGACCCGGAGGTGGTCGAGGCGATGCGACGGGACCTGCGGCTGGACGAGTCGCAGGTGGCCGCTCGACTGAAGACCGAACGCTGGGCCTCCGGGGTGGTCGACCAGCTCCGGGCGGACCTCGGCGCGGCCTACGGCGGCAGTTGGCTCAGCGCCGACGGCAGCGAACTCAACGTGGCGGTCGCCAACGCGGCCCAGGCCCAGCGGGTCCGGGCCGCCGGGGCGGTACCCAAGGTGGTCGAGCGCGGGGTGGGCCAGCTCGACACCCTCAAGACTCGGATGGACCGTACCGCCGCCCGCGCCCGGCAGGTCTCCGGTTGGTACGTCGACGTCGCCTCGAACACGGTGGTGGTGCTCGCGGAGCCCGGTGCGGAAGCGGCGGGGTGGCGGTTCGTGGCCCGTGCCGGCGTGCCGCGAACCGCGGTGCGGATGGCCACCGAGGAACAGCCGCGCCTCTTCGCCGACGTACGCGGCGGCGAGCCGTTCTTCATCGGCAGCGGCCGTTGCTCGGTCGGCTTCGCGGTGACTGGTGGCTTCGTCACCGCAGGGCACTGCGGGCGGGTCGGTGACCGCACCACAGGCGCTGACCGGGCGGCGCAGGGTGTCTTCCGTGCCTCCTCGTTCCCCGGTGACGACTGGGCCTTCGTGCAGGTCAACAACAACACCAGGATGCTTCCGGAGGTGACCGACTTCCGGGGCGGGGTGGCCCGGGTGGCCGGTTCGCAGGAGGTGCCGGTCGGCTCGTCCATCTGCCGCTCCGGCTCCACCACCGGCGTCAGCTGCGGCACGGTGCAGGCCCGCAACGCCACGGTCCGTTACCCGGAAGGGCTGGTCAGTGGGCTGGTACGGACGAACGTCTGCGCCGAGCCCGGTGACTCCGGTGGCTCGTGGATCTCGGGCAACCAGGCGCAGGGCGTGACCTCCGGTGGATCCGGCGACTGCGTCCGCGGTGGCACCACGTTCTACCAGCCGGTAAACGAGATCCTTCAGCGCAACAACCTGACCCTGCTCACCACGCAGAACTTCCGCGCCCTGAGCGGCCGGCGCTGAGTCGCCTTCCCGGCCGGGTCGCTGTCCGGACCCGGCCGGGAACGCGTGGTGTCAGGGCAGGGCGGCGACCGCCTCCGCGTACGCGACGCCGGTGCGGACCGCCGCGTCGACAAGCACCGTGACCTGAGCCGGGGCGACCCCGTACGCCAGATCGGTGGTCACCTCGCCGGCCAGCACCAGCTGACCGTCGCCCGGCTCGTGGACGTACGCCTTGGGCAGCAGCCGGTCCCGATTCCAGGCGTTGCAGAAGGCGTACGCCTCGGCGCGCCGGGTGGCCGCCAGTCGACGCCCGGCCACCACCCGGGCGTGCAGGATGTCGTGGCGTTCGCCGGCCCGCCGGAACTGGATCACCGCGTCGCCCCACCGCCCGAGCACCGTGCCGGCGGCGTCGACGGTGTAACCGTCGCCCCGCTCGTCCAGCGCCCTTGTGATCATGGATACGGTCAACGCGCCGATATCGTCCACTGGCGACCCGGCGAGCCCGCCGTCCGGCTCCGGCGGATCGCCGTGTCCGGGTTCCCCGTCCACCCCGAACTCGTCGTCCGGCTCGCACTCCTCGTCGGCGGGCAGCGGCACCGCCGGGGCGAGCGGACGCTCGGCCAGCCAGGCGGCCATCCGGCCGGACTGGTGCCCGGTGCCGTTGCGGGCGTCAAAGCTGCCGGCCAGCGTGGTCGCGACGGCGAGCAGTTCGGCGCCGAGCTGACCCACGGTGACCTCGGCGGCGGGTCGGCCACCGTACCCCGGCCGGCGCACCACCCGGTCGGCGGCCGTCTCGCCCACCAGTGCGCAGACCAGCGCCCCCGCCGCCGCGAACTCCATCACGGACAGATCCTCGTGCGGTTGGTCCAGCCGGGGGAGCTGCTCGACGACGATCTCCACACCGCGGTCGGGGTACCCGCCCAGGGCGCAGAAGCGCAGGTGGGTGGCGAGATAACCGAACCCGTCGGGTTCCGCCCGGTGCCGCCGGTACGCCCGTACGTGGGCGCGGCCGGCCCGCCGCGCGTGGCCCGCGCGCAGCCACGGCAGCAGCGCCGCGGCCAGGGCCGCCTCCGGCTGGGCGGTGCAGCCGGCCGGCGCGTCGAGCAGGGGGTCGAGCAGGTCGAGCGCGGCGGCCCAGTCGCCCCAACCGGCGAACAGCTCCGCCTGCCGGACGGGCAGGCAGTCGGGGCATCCGGCGGCCGGATCGGGTGCGCCGGCCCGCCACCGGGCCAACCAGCGCCGGGCGGCCGGTTCGTCGCCCACATGATCGGCGATCCGGCACCGCAGCTGCGTCACGACCGCCGCGTTCGCCTCGTCGGCGAGGCCGTCCAACACGCCGCGCGCCTGGTCCAGTCCGATGCGGGGGGTGCCGAGCAGCGCCTCGACGGCGTACCGCAGGTAACGACGTCGGGTGTCGTCGTCCAGGCCCGCCACTGTCAGGCAACGTTGGACGGGTTCGAACAGCCGCCATCGTTCGCCGCCGCGCAGGTGCGTCTCGACCAGTTCGGACCAGGCATCCAGTGCGGTCCGCCGATCGCCGTTCGCCTCGGCGAGGGCGGCGACCCGGGCCAGTTCACCGACGCGCACCTCGCCGTCGGGCATGTCCCGGGCGTCGGCGAGGGCAGCGGCTGGCCCTCGCTCGGCGCGTGCCCCGTCGGCTGACCGGCCACTGACGCGAGCCCGGCTGCGGCTTCGGCCACCGCCCAGCGCTGGCCCGGTCACGAGCGCCCCGTCCCCACGAGTCGGCCCACCTCGGCGGCCAGCCGGCAGCCGGCCGAGATGCCCCGGTCCAGCAGCAGATCCAGTTGATGCGGCGTGACACCCCGTTCCAGGTCGGTGATCACCTCGCCGTAGACCCGGGCCCGGCCGGCGTCGTCGACGTGCACGAACGCTTTCGGCCAGAACCGGTCGCGGTTCCAGGTGTTGCAGAAGTCGTGCAACCGCGGCACGTCCTCGACAGGGAAGGCATGGGTGGCGACGGTGCGCACCTGGAGCAGTTCTCCGGAGTCCCCGGCACGGAGGAACCAGATGTGACCCTGTGCCCACCTGCCCACCAGCGCGCCGTCCCCGCCACCGGCCACCGCGCAACCGCGGTGGGCCAGCACGGCGGCGAGGAGATCACCTGTCAACGGCCGCAGCGTCGACGGATGACCCGCCAACGGGTCGCCGGTACGGTCCTCGAACTCCGGCGACCCCATCGGACACTCCCTCGCGAGGCGAATATCACGGCAGGCGGCGGGTACCGCGCTGCGACACGCGGAGCGACCAGGATGACCGGCCAATCACCCGGCCCGCCGTTACGGTGATGCTATGGCGGGCCGTACCCCTCAGGCGAGTCGGCGGCGCGGCGCGTCGCCGCGTGGCAGCGCGAACAGTCGTGCCCGCCAGCCGGCCAAGAAGACCCGTGCGCCGGTACGGCGCCGTACCTCGACGAGGGGGCCGGGCCCGGCGGCGTACGTCGGTCGGGCGATCCAGGCACTGTGGATGGGGTTGGCCCACGGGGTCGGCTGGGCGGTGCGCGCTGCCGGGCGCCAGGCGGCCTCGGCCCGCGACCTCGACCCGGAGCACCGCCGCGACGGTGCCGGCCTGCTGTTCATCGGTCTCGCCCTGCTCGGTGCGGGCGCGATCTGGTTCTCGGCAGCCGGTCCGGTCGGTGCCCGACTGGCCGACACGGTGCGGCTCTTCCTCGGGGCGATCTCCATAGTGGTGCCGGTGCTGCTGGGCATCGGCGCGTGGCGGCTGATGCGCCAGCCCGGCGACCCGGAGCACCGGGGGCGAGGGCTGGTCGGCTGGGGTTCCATGCTGGTCTCCACCGCCGCGCTGCTGCACATCGGTCAGCAGCCGGTCGACCCGCGCGAGCGGGACTTCGCCGGTGGCCTGATCGGCGCGGGCGTGGGCAGCGTGCTGGAGCGCGCGGTCACCGCCTGGGTGGCGGTGCCACTGCTGGTCCTGCTGCTGGTGTTCGGGTTGCTGGTGGTCACCGCGACGCCGATCAACAAGATCCCCGAGCGGCTCGGTCTGCTCGCCGGCGGCGTGATCGGGCAGGACGAGACGGAGCCGACGGAGGCACCCGCCACGCCGGCGCGGCGGCGGCCCACCAAACGGGCGGCGCCGCCTGTCGACCCGGACGAGTTCGACGACCTGGACGGCGCGGACCTCCAGGAGACCATGGTCCTGCCGCGCAAGACACCGTCCCGGGTGCCGGCCAGCCGCAAGCCCGCCGAGCCGCCGGAGCACTCGCCCGCGCCGACCCGCGCCGAGCAGCTCGCGCTTACCGGCCTGGCCGGCGACTACACGCTGCCCCCGTCGAACATGCTGGGCAGCGGGGCCGCTCCGAAGACCCGCAGCAAAGCCAACGACGAGGTGATCGCCGCCCTCACCGGTGTCTTCGACCAGTTCGACGTGGACGCGGCGGTGACCGGCTTCACCCGGGGGCCGACGGTGACCCGGTACGAGGTCGAGCTGGGCCACGGTGTCAAGGTCGAGCGGATCACCCAGCTCTCCCGCAACATCGCGTACGCGGTGAAGTCGCCGGACGTCCGCATCCTGAGCCCGATCCCGGGCAAGAGCGCGGTGGGTGTGGAGATCCCGAACACCGACCCGGAGAACGTGGCCCTCGGTGACGTGCTGCGGTCGCGCGCCGCCACCAGCGACCACCATCCGATGGTGGTCGCCCTCGGCAAGGACATCGAGGGTGGCTACGTGGTGGCCAACCTGGCGAAGATGCCGCACATCCTGATCGCGGGGGCCACCGGGGCCGGCAAGTCGAGCTGCCTGAATTCTCTGCTTATGTCCATTCTGACCCGGGCCACGCCGGACGAGGTGCGGCTGCTGCTGATCGACCCCAAGCGGGTCGAGATGACCGGCTACGAGGGCATCCCGCACCTGGTCACGCCGATCGTGACGAACGCCAAGAAGGCGGCCGACTCGCTGGAGTGGGTCGTCCGTGAGATGGACATGCGTTACGACGACCTCGCCGCGAACGGGGTCCGGCACATCGACGACTTCAACCGGAAGGTGCGCAACGGCGAGATCAAGGCGCCACCGGGCAGCGAGCGTGAGATGCGTCCGTACCCGTACCTGCTGGTGATCGTGGACGAGTTGGCCGACCTGATGATGGTGGCCCCGCGCGACGTCGAGGACTCGATCGTGCGGATCACCCAGCTCGCCCGGGCCGCCGGCATCCACCTGGTGCTCGCCACCCAACGGCCCTCGGTCGACGTGGTGACCGGCCTGATCAAGGCCAACGTGCCGTCCCGGCTGGCGTTCGCCACCTCGTCGCTCGCCGACTCCCGGGTCATCCTCGACCAGCCGGGCGCGGAGAAGCTGCTCGGCCGGGGTGACGGGCTGTTCCTGCCGATGGGCGCCTCGAAGCCGGTGCGGATCCAGGGCGCCTGGGTCACCGAGCGCGAGATCAACGATGTGGTGAAGTTCTGCAAGGACCAGCGTGAGCCGGAGTTCCGCCCGGACGTGCTGGCCCCCGCGCAGGACAGCAAGAAGAAGATCGACGAGGACATCGGAGACGACCTGGACCTGTTGGTGCAGGCGGTCGAACTGGTGGTCACCTCGCAGTTCGGCTCGACCTCGATGCTGCAGCGCAAGTTGCGGGTGGGCTTCGCGAAGGCCGGCCGGCTGATGGACCTGATGGAGACCCGGGGCGTGGTCGGCCCGTCGGAGGGTTCCAAGGCGCGCGACGTGCTGGTCAAGCCGGATGAGCTGGAAGAGGTGCTGGAGGGTCTGCGGGGCGGCGATGGCTGAGCCGACGGCACTGGCCAGCGAGCTGTTTCCGATCATCACGGCCGCCGATCTGGAGGCCGCACTGCGCTTCTACGAGGGGCTGCTGGGCGGCCGGGTCGAGTACCGCTTCCCGGAGACCGGGGAGGCCGCGTACGTCTCGCTGCGCTTCGGTGACGGCCAGTTGGGCATCGGGCGTCAGGAGGCCGACGAACAGCCCGCGGGTCCGGCGACCCTCTGGGTGTACGTCGCGGACTGCGCCGCGGCGCTGGCCCGGCTGGCCGGGGCGGGCGTGGAGGTGCTCGCCGAGCCGCAGACGCAGCCGTGGGGCGAGCGGATGGCGATCGTCCGCGACCCGGACGGCAACCGGGTCCTGGTCGCCGACCGCGGCTGACAGGCCCTTCGTCACAGCTGGTGATTTCCGGCCCGGAGCCGCCCCACCCTCCCACGCCCTTTGCGATAAGGGCGCGCTCAGAGGTGGAACGGACCGTCGTGAGTGTGGACCCGGGACGTGGCGACGGCCCGCCGCGTGAGGCGGCGGGCCGTCGAGTCGCGGAGAGATCAGAGCGAGCTGAGGATCAGCATGCTCAGCAGCATGGCGACCACGTTGGCCGCGGCGGCGTACCAGCCGAGCGGCTTGTCACCGAGCACCGCGCCGACGACGCCGAGGACCAGGCCGATGACTCCGAAGAGGATCGGGTTGAGCAGCAGCGCGAGGACCGCGCACACGAAGCCCACGATGGTGCAGATGCGGGCGGCGCTGGTCGAGCGGACGGTGCTGGTGGCCATGTCTTCCTCCAGTGGGTGAGTCTCATGTCTGCCGTCCGGTCTCTACCCACTACGGACGATCGCCACGCACCCCCGCCCACGCATCAGTGGAACAGCTTGAGCCCGACCACGCCGGCCACCACCAGCAGGAGGCTGAGCAGGCGGGGGAGGTTGGCCGGTTCGCCGAGCGCCACCATGCCGACGAGGGCGGTGCCGACCGCGCCGATGCCGACCCACACCGCGTAACCGGTGCCGACCGGAATCTCCCGCAGCGCGTACGCCAGCCCGGCCATGCTCAGCACCAGCGTGATCACGAAGACCACCGAGGCGACGGGTCGGGTGAAGCCGGCGGAGCGGTCCAGGGCGATCGCCCAGGCGGTTTCGAGCAGTCCGGAGAGCACCAGCACGATCCAGGCCATCGGGTCACCTCTTCAGCAGGGCCCGGCCACCGGGGCCGGGACGAGTCGGGTTCAGCACGCGGGGCGTCTTGGCCTGACCGGGTACGCCCACGACTCGTCCGGGGCGGCCACGCGGGCCGCCGAAACCGACCGTAGCACCGGGTCGTGGCGTGCCTGGGTGAGACGGATCACCCGGGGTGGACCTCAAGCTTGCTTCAGGCTGCACCATGGACCCGTGACCGTGCTCATCTCCGATCCGGAGGTCGCCGCCGCGCTTGACGCAGCGACCTCGGTCGACGCGATGCGTCAGGCTCTGCTCGCGGCTCATGACGGGCGGCTCGTCGCCCCGCCCCGGGCCGCCGCGTCGCTCGGCGCCGGGCGGATGGTGCTCACCGCCGGGCACCTGGTCGGGCAGTGGTACGGATACCGGGCGTACGACACGTTCGGGCACCCGGAGACCGAGCAGGTGGTGGTGCTGCACGACGGGCGGACCGGCGTGGTGCGGGCAGTGGCCGTGGGGGAGGAACTGGGCTCCCGGCGTACCGGCGCGCTGGGCGGGGTGGCGGTCGACGCGTTGGCCCGTCCGGACGCGGCCACCCTCGGCGTGATCGGCTCCGGGGGACAGGCGTGGACCCAGGTCTGGGCCGCCGCCGCCGTGCGACGACTGCGCGAGGTGACAGTGCACAGCCGGTCGACAGCCCGGCGGGAGGCGTTTGCCGCCCGGGTCCGGGCCGAACTCGGGATTCCGGCCCGGGCGGTGGAGACCGCCCGGGAGGCGGTACGCGACCGGGACCTGGTGGTGCTGGCCAC
Organism: Verrucosispora sp. CNZ293; assembly: GCF_002754655.1. Classification (NCBI taxonomy): domain Bacteria; kingdom Bacillati; phylum Actinomycetota; class Actinomycetes; order Micromonosporales; family Micromonosporaceae; genus Micromonospora; species Verrucosispora sp. CNZ293. Next base: position 3,289,316 of record NZ_PEFR01000001.1, on the reverse strand, counting down.
CACCAGCCCGACACCGGTGCTGAGCGCCGCCGACCTGCGCCCCGGCACCCACGTCAACGCGGTCGGTTTCAAACAGGTGGACCGCGCGGAGTTCGGCACCGACCTGCTCGACGCCGCCGCCGTGCTGGTCAGCGACTCGGTCGCGCAGGCGACGTCGTACGCTCCGCCGATGCTCGCCGCCCAGCCGCCGTACCTCTCCCGGCTGCGTGACCTGGGCGCGGTGCTGGCCGGCGCGGCACCCGGACGCACCGGTGCGGACCAGATCTCGGTCTTCTGCTCGGTCGGCCTGGCCGGCACGGAGGTCTTTCTGCTCGACCGCGTGGTCCGGATCCTCGCCACGGCGGTCTGAGGCCGCCCGGCTCATACCGCCGTCGCCGGTGCGGGGACCGCCGCCCGGTACCCTCGGATGGTGTCTGCCACCTCCTCGCCTTCCCCCGACGGTCGCCGGGTCGCACTGCTGACCCTGGGCTGTGCCCGCAACGAGGTCGACTCGGAGGAACTGGCCGCCCGCCTGCACGCCGACGGCTGGCAGGTGACCACCGACGGCGAAGGCGCCGACGTGGTGGTCGTCAACACCTGCGGCTTCGTGGAGAAGGCCAAGCAGGACTCCATCCAGACCCTGCTGGCCGCCGCCGACACCGGGGCGAAGGTGGTCGCCGCCGGCTGCATGGCCGAGCGCTACGGCCGGGAACTCGCCGACAGCCTCCCCGAGGCGCAGGCGGTGCTCAGCTTCGACGACTACCCCGACATCGCCGCTCGGCTGGACGCGGTGGTCGCCGGTCGGGAGGTCGCCGCGCACACCCCACGCGACCGGCGTGAACTGCTGCCGCTGACCCCGGTCGCCCGGCACGGCAGCGCCGTGTCCCTGCCGGGGCACGGCCGTGGCGCCGACGTCGACGAGCACACCCCGGCCCACCTGCGTACGGTGCTGCGTCGCCGGCTGGACAGCGGTCCGGTGGCCTCGCTCAAGCTGGCCAGCGGATGCGACAGGCGTTGCGCGTTCTGCGCCATCCCCGCCTTCCGGGGTGCGTTCGTCTCCCGCACCCCCGACGAGCTGCTCGCCGAGGCCGAGTGGCTGGCCAAGAGTGGCGTCCGGGAACTCGTGCTGGTCAGCGAGAACTCGACCTCGTACGGCAAGGATCTGGGCGACCCACGCGCGCTGGAGAAGCTGCTGCCGCAGCTCGCCGCCGTCGACGGCATCGTCCGGGTACGGGCCAGCTACCTTCAGCCGGCCGAGACCCGGCCGGGGCTGATCGAGGCGATCGCCGGCACGCCGGGGGTGGCACCCTACTTCGACCTGTCGTTCCAACACTCCAGTGAGCCGGTGCTGCGCCGGATGCGTCGTTTCGGCTCCACCGACCGTTTCCTTGAGCTGCTGGCCGCCGCCCGGCAGCTGGCACCGGAGGCGGGGGCGCGCAGCAACTTCATCGTCGGCTTCCCCGGCGAGACCCGGGGCGACGTCGACGAGCTGGTGCGGTTCCTCACCGAGGCCCGGCTCGACGCGATAGGCGTCTTCGACTACAGCGACGAGGACGGCACCGAGGCCGCCGGACTACCGGGCAAGGTTTCCGCGGCCACCATCAAACGGCGGTACGACAAGCTAAGCGCGCTCGCCGACGAGCTGTGCTCGCAGCGGGCCGAGGACCGCCTCGGTTCGGCGGTGGAGGTGCTCGTCGATTCGGTGGACGGCGGGATCGTCGAGGGGCGGGCCGCGCACCAGGCGCCGGAGGTGGACGGGTCGACCACGCTCGTCGCCCCGGACGGTGGCGGCGTCGACCTGACCGCGCTACGCCCCGGTGACCTGGTCCGCGCCACGGTGACCGGCACCGAGGGAGTGGACCTGCTCGCCGTACCGGATGAGATGATCTCCGCCGCGCCCGGCGCGGCGCGGTGACGGTGGGCCGGGACGAGGCGGAGGAGGCACGAGGTGCGGTGCCGGGTGTGCCAGCCGAGCGGGGCGATGCCATGACGGGGGCGACGGAGTCACCACCGGTGCCGGTGGTGGCCCGGGTGCCGGTGGTCAATGCCGCTAACGCGCTGACCGCGCTACGGCTGGCGCTCGTGCCGGTTTTCGCGGCCTCGGTGGTCATGTCGGGGATGACGCACGCCGGATGGCAGGTCATCGCCTGCGTGATTTTCGCCGTGGCCTCGGTCACGGACCTGGTCGACGGATGGATCGCCCGGCGGTTCGCGCTCGTCACGGCCGTGGGCAAGGTGGCCGATCCGATCGCCGACAAGGCGCTCACCGGCGCCGCCCTGCTGCTGCTCTCCTGGTACGACCGGTTGCCGTGGTGGGTGACCACGATCATCCTGGCCCGGGAACTGGGCATCACAGCGCTGAGATTCTGGGTGATCAGGCGAGGTGTGATCGCCGCGAGTCGGGGCGGAAAGATCAAGACGGCGCTTCAGATACTGGCCATCACCTGGTACCTGTGGCCGATGCCGGCGGCGCTCACCCCGATCGGGCCCTGGATCATGGGCGCGGCGGTCGCGGTCACCCTCGTCACCGGGCTTGACTACATCGCCCAGGCCACCCGACTGCGTCGCGCTCAGAGGTGAGCGTCCGTCGACGGCGTTGCGACGCGTAGACCACGTCGGGGCCGGGAAGGATGCAGATCATGGGTGTGCGAGAGGCTGAGGGTGCGATGGGCGCAGTGGCGGCGGGGGTGGTGCATCGTCTCGCCGAGCGGCGGGAGACGTTCGCCACCGTCGAGTCGCTGACCGGTGGTCTGCTGGCCGCCACGGTCGTGGAGATCGCCGGGGCGAGCGCCGTCTACCGGGGCGGACTTGTGGTCTATGCCACCGAGCTGAAGGAGCGGCTGGCCGACGTGCCGGCGGCGCTGCTGGCCGAACGGGGCCCGGTCGATGCCGACGTGGCCAAGGCGCTCGCCGAGGGTGGCCGGCGACGCTGTGGTGCCGACTGGGGACTGGCCACCACCGGGGTGGCCGGACCGGAACCCCAGGGCGGCAAGCCGGTCGGGCTGGTCTTCGTCGCGGTCGCCGGCCCGGACGGCACCGAGGTGCGGCAGCTCGACCTGGACGGCGGCCGTGACCGCATCCGGGGTGCCGCGGTGACCGAGGCGTTGCGCCTGGTAGCCGAGCACCTCCAGGTCCCCGACCCGACCTGAGCCGCCGCCGGTCCGCACGCCGTCGGGCTCGTCGTCGGCCGATCGGTGGCATCCCAGATGCTGTTGTCCCGGCGTGTCGGACACCTGGACCGCCACAGATCGGTGGCGCGGCCGACGGCGGCCAGTGGGATGACCGGGCGGGGCGGGATGTCGCGGCGGCGCGCAGCGGGTACGGTTGCGGGAAAGCTCCGACAGCCGGTGCTCCCACAGGCCGGTCGGCCGGGCGAACTGTGTCCCTCAGGGGAGGTGCGATGGTCCTGCTACGCCGGGTGATCGGTGACGCACTACGGGCGCGCCGGCAGGGGCAGCACCGCACGCTGCGCGAGGTCTCGTCCGCAGCCAACGTCAGCCTGGGCTACCTGTCGGAGATCGAACGCGGTCAGAAGGAACCCTCGAGCGAGCTGCTCGCGGCGATCTGCGACGCGCTGGGCGCCCGCCTCTCCGAGCTGTTGCGCGAGGTCAGCGACACGGTGGCGCTCGCCGAGCAGATGCCGGGCGTGCTGGTGCCGGTGCAGGACGAGCCGACCGAGTCGACGCCGGTCGCCGCCGCGTCGGTGCACAAGGCCACCGGCCGGGGCGTACGCCAGGTCACCTCCGACGGTAACGTCGCCGTCTCCGTGCGGCAGGACTCCCCGCTCAAGGCCACGCTGCGTACCGCCCGGGTCCGGCCCGCCGACCGCAGCGACCGGGACGTGGTCTGCGCCGCCTGAGCCTCGTGGCCGATGGTCGCGGTAGCTCCCGCCGCGTAGGGTTGGTCGCGGACGTCCCCTCTCGCCGGTACGGATGCCGTGTTGGCGCCCGGCTGGGACGATGGATCCACCATCGCCGGTAGCCGGGCCGGTCCTCCGGGGTGGGGCAGGCACAGCGACGTGATTGAGGGGATAGCGCGGAGATGGCGAACCCGTTCGTCAAGGGGTGGAAGTACCTGATGGCGCTCTTCGGCGCCCGTATCGACGAGCACGCCGACCCGAAGGTGCAGCTCCAGCAGGCCATCGACGAGGCGCATCGGCAGCACCAGGCCCTCGTCCAGCAGGCCGCCGCGGTGATCGGCAACCAGCGGCAGCTGGAGATGAAGCTGTCCCGGCAGATGTCCGACGTCGAGCGGTTGCAGGCCAACGCCCGCCAGGCGCTGGTCCTGGCGGATCAGGCCCGGGCCAAGGGTGACGAGGCCGAGGCCGGGCGGTACGAGCAGTCCGCACAGACCCTGGCCACCCAGCTCGTCTCCGCCGAACAGTCCGCGGAGGACCTGAAGACCCTGCACGACCAGGCGCTGGCCGCCGCCGGGCAGGCCCGCCGGGCGGTGGAGAACAATTCCATGATCCTCCAGCAGAAGCTCGCCGAGCGCGCCAAGCTGCTCAGCCAGCTGGAGCAGGCGAAGATGCAGGAGAGCGTCGCCGCCTCGCTAGAGTCGATGTCGGCGCTCACCGCTCCCGGCAGCACCCCCACTCTCGACGAGGTGCGCGACCGCATCGAGCGCCGTTACGCCAACGCCATGGGCCGCGCCGAGCTCGCCAGCAACTCGACCGAGGGTCGGATGCTGGAGATCCAGAAGGCGACCCTGGACACCGCCGGTTCTGCGCGGCTGGACCAGATCCGCGCCAGCATGGCCGGCGATCAGCTCGGCGCGGGCGCTGACCGGGGCACCGTTGCCGATCAGCCGGCCACGGCCGACCCGGCGGTGGCCCGGCTGGACGAGATCCGCGCCAGCATGAGCCGTGAGCGCGGCACCGGCGACACCACGGCCGCCGGCTGAGCGGAGAAATCGAGGAGGCCACGGTGGCAGCGGACGAGCGCACCCGGTACTTCCGCAGGCTGAGCAGACTGCGTGGTTCGGCCCGGCGGTGGAGCGTGCTGGCCGGCGGGCTCGGCGGCGCGACAGTTGTGCTGACCCCGTACGCCGGGATCGGTCTGGCCGACGCGGCCTGGGCCGCCGCCGCGGGCGCGGCCACCGCGTTGGCCGGCTGGCGCTGGGTTGACCTGCGTGCCCTCGCCGCCCAACCCGCCCCGCCACCGCTGGACCCGGCCCAGGTGGCCGCCCGCAACCGGGCCCGCCTGGTGTCCGCCGTGGAGCGGCTCCCCGCCGGTGCCGGCGTGCTGGCCGAGGTGCGCCGGGTTCGCTCCCGTACCGCGCTGCGTGGCACCGCCGCCGCCCAGCCGTGGGAGCGCCTGGACCGGGCCGCCGCGACGATGGCATCCATGGCGGGCCGGCTGACCGGCCTAGCCGAACCGGCCGTCGGCGAAGCCTCCGCCGCCGAACAGTCGCTGCGTGAACTGGCCAACCGGGTCGCCAGCGTGGAACGCGCGGTACGTCTCGCCCCCACCGACGCGAAGCCACCGCTGGCCGAGGCGCACCAGGCACTCACCGGGCAGTTGGAGGCGGGTGTGGCGGCGTACGAGCGCCTGGTGGTCGCCGCCGCCGGCTACCTCGCCCAGGAGTACCGCCCCGAAACCGAGCACCCCGCCGCCGCCCGCCTCACCGAGGCCACCGATCTCCTCCATGGCTTCGCCTCAGCCCTCTCCGAACTACGCGCCGCCTCCCACCCCGCCGCGTCGCGTTGATCAGAATTCCGTCAGGATTCGGCCACGTCTGCGACCCGAACCTCTTTGTCAGTGACGTGTTGTCGCCGTTCGGCGGCGGTCGGGTCGACCTGGGTGGCGAGGGGAGCCAGCGCCAGCCATAGGAGGACGGCGCCCAGACCTTCCAGGAGTCGCAGTGCTCCGTCGGCGGGACGACCGGCGACCATCAGGCCGATCCCCACCATGACCAGCAGCAACCGCCACACCGGAACGGCGCGCCGCACCGCGGCCAGGGCGATGAGTGCCAGCAGGCCGGCGAAGAGCAGTATCGGGCCGACCATGAAGAAGATCAGCTCTACGCCGGGAACCGCGAACGCCTGGTCATAGAGGTCGGTCATCACGGCTTTGTCGGTGGCCCGGAGACCGATCACCAGGTCGATGACCATCTGTACGACAAGCGTCGCCGCTCCGATGAGCGCGACGGTGAGGGCCACCCGTCCAGGGGGCGAGCCGTCGACGAGTCGGAACAGAGCGTACGCGGCCAGGCCGAAGAGGACGAAGCTCGCGATCCAGAGCGCGTGTGCCGCGTCCCAGCCACTGTTGGGGCCGGAGCTGCCACCGAGGCGCATGATCACCCAACCGGCCAGCCAGACCAGTGGTGCCGCCACTAGTCCTGCGGAGGGCAGGTCAACCGACCATCGAGGCCGGGTGTCGATCGATTTCGATCTCATGAGTGGACACTAGGCGCGGCTGGTGCCGGCGCACATCGGTGGTGCCCCGGACCGCGCCCCCGACTCCTGACTGCGGGCGTTCCCGTACGGAGCCACCGTCCGCCCGAGAGGGAGGACTGTCACTCCGGGGTGGTGACCGGGATGGGGCCGGTGTACGGGGAGGCGCCCACCACGTTGAACGAGCGCACCCGGTAGTGGTAGGTGACGCCCCGGGCCAGGCCGGTGTTGGTGAAGCCGCGACCGGTGACGGTGAAGCTGGCCAGCTCCCGGCTGAACTGCGGATCCAGGGCCCGTTCCACGGTGAAGCCGGCACCCTGGCCGGCGGGCGTGCTGGCGGACCAGCCCAGCACCACGGTGGCGGTGTCCGGACCGGGGGCGGTGCTGGCCACGCTGACCGAGGTCGGCGTGCCGGGCGCGGGCGGGGTGGTCACCGTCGCCACTGTTGACCAGGGCGAGGCGGCCCCCAGGTAGGTGGTGCGTACCCGGTAGTAGTAGGTGGTGTCGGGCGCGACCGCCGGGTCCAGGTGGTTGTCTCCGACACTTATCGCGGTGGTGCCGGGTCCGCTGGTGAACGTCGGGTTCGTCGCGCGCTGCACGTCGATGCCGGTGGCGAACGAGTGGTTGGCCCAGCGCAACGCGACCCGCAGCGGTGCGGCGGGGGGAATTGTCGCGGTCAGCTTGGCCGGCGCGGTGAGCTGCACCGACGCGGAAACGCTGTTCGACCAGGTGGAGCAGCTCGCCGCGTTCTCCGCCCGGATGCGGTAGTGGTAGGTGACGCCGGGGGTGACCGTGGCGTCGGTGTAGCGGGTCGCCGTGGCCGCCACGGTGATCGTCGTCAGACCGTTCGTGAATGTCACGTCGGTGGCCCGTTGCAGCAGGTGGCTGGTGGCCGGTGGGCGGCTGCCGTTCCCGGTCCAGGCGAGGGTGATCGCCGGCAGCGCGGTCGCCGAGCCGGGGGCCGGTGCGGCGGTGAGCCCGGTCGGTGCCCGGGGCGAGACCCGCACCACCAGCGGCCGGCTCATGCCCTGGTCCCGGAGGCCCGCCGCCGCACTGCCCCAGCGACACTCCCAGCCCAGGTTGACAAGTTGGTTGACCACCGACGCGGGCCGCCCGTCGACCGGGCTGATCGGGGTGGCGTCCAGCCGGGCACCGGCCGGTCGCGCCGGGTCGAGCAGCCGGACGCTGTCGCCGATCTTGAACGGTAGGGGCGGTGCCTCGGGACGCAGCGCGAGCAGCACGTCCTCTCCCGGATCGACCCGCACCACCTGCTTCCAGCCGAGTTCGCCGGGATGCGGTGGCCGGATCGTGCCGTCCCGACCGACCCGGCCGATCACCTGAACGTCGAGGCCGTCGAACCGCACCGGATGGCTCTGCCGCCCGCAGCCGCGTACCCGCCAGAGTTGGCTGCCGTCACCGGGTGTGCCGACCGCCAGCGCCGGGTCGCTGGCGTGTACCACCTCGGTCGCCGGCTCGGTGGGACCGAGCGGCAGGGCGGCCTCAGCCCGTGGTCCGCCGTGTGGATGGGCCACGCCGAGGCGGCCGGTGAGGCGGCCGTACCCGGGCTCGAAGACCTGCCGGACGGACGTGACGGTCAACGGCAGGTTCACCGGTGCGCCGCCGGGCGGGGTGAACTCCACGGTGGTGGCGTGCACCGGAATCCGGGTCGCCGCGCTCGTGGTGCCGAAGCAGGCGTCGTAGGCCGGCTGCGGGACCACCGGGGGGCGTTGGCTGGCCGCGTACGCGCCGGGCAGGCGGTCCCGCAGCCGGTCGAGGTCGTACGGCGTGGCCCGGGTGCCGGTCACCCGGAGCTGCATCAGGGTGCGGGTGTTCGGGCCGTACCCGGGAGCTGTGGGCGGCGCGCCGCCCTCGGCGGTGCGGTCGGGCCCGCCGGTGTGGTGGTCGTAGCGGGGGTCGAAGCAGGGCAGCGGGACCGGGCAGTCGTTGTAGAGGATCAGCGTGGTGCCGGGGTCGACGGTGGCGAGATCCACGAGCACGTCGGCCCGCTCGCCGGGGGCGAGCAGCAGCGCGTGACCGTCGACGTTGAGCACTGTCGGGTCGCGTCGGTCGTAACGGAAGCCGACCGGCCGGTTCGGCACGACCACGGGCGCCGGTAGCAGGCCGCCCTCGTTGCCGATCCGGATCATCTCCGGGCCGGCCGCCGCCGGGTCGGGTACGCCGCCGGCCCGCCCGTCGGTGGGCCAGTCCGCCGGTCGGTCCGGGGTGCGTACCGCCTCGACCATCGGCACCTCACCGGCGGCGGCATCGGCGAGCTGGCCCTCCGGCGTCCACATGGGCGCGTCCGACGCGGCCCGGTACAGCTGGAGGTTGAGCCAACGGTCGGTGCAGGCGTTGAGGATGCGCCACCGGTGGACCTTCGGCTGCACCTCCAGGTACGGGTACGCGGCACCGTTGACCAGGACCGTGTCGCCGTACGCCGCGGGCACCGCGCTCGGGTGCGGTACAGCTGGGGCTTCCGGCGGCTCGTCGGGGTCGGTGACCGGGTCGTGGTGCGGGTTGGCCACGGCTGCGGCGGACGCGTCGGCACCGGCGGGGGCGGTGCGCGACCAGGGCGCGTAGTCCCACCGGCCGGTCGGGTTGACGCCGTCGCGGCGGTACGGGTTCTGCCGGGACTGGTAGACGTGCGGATGCCAGAGCGAACCCCGGGTCCCCCACCGGTCCCGGTCCCAGGTCGGGTCCTGCGCGGCGAGCTGGGCGTCGTCCGGCACGAACGTCTTGTCCTCGAAGACCAGCGGCAACTGCTCGGCCGGCAGCGTCCCGTCGGTGATCAACCGCTCCTGCGCGTCGTCGGTGAGCAGGTAGAGCGCGAGCTGACCGGAGTAGACGGTCAGCCGGGACAGCCCGACGGTGTTGTCATGGAACCAGAGCAGGCGCCCGCTCTGGTCGTTGGGGTAGTAGAGGGTGGTGGCGCCCTGGCCGGGGTGGGCCATGTCCGGCACGTGGGCCAGGTTGACACCTGTGGGATAGGGGGTGATCTCGCCCGCCGGAGTGATCCACTGCCACGGGTTCCCGGCGCTGATCCAGCCGGTGAGCGCGCCGCACAGATGCAGCACCGCCCGGTTCTGCGGGTAGGGCGCCGGCCCGTCGAGGGGCCCCGGGCCGGCGCCGGGCACCGTCGGGTCGACAGGCAGGAAGAGGTCGCCGGTGGGCAGTTGGTTGATGAACTTGATGCGTACCGGCCGGCCGCGTCGGGCGAGCACGACCGGACCGAGGTGCCACGGTCGTCGTGGCGGGGCGACCGTGTTGTGCCCGTCCGGGTCGGTGCCCAGGTTGAGTTGGCGGTAGCCGCGCAGCCGGGTGGCCGGCAGGTCCCGGTGCAGCCGTTGGGTGTACTCCTGGAGCCCGATCTCGTAGTAGTCGCAGCCCGGATAGGTGATCGTGTCGGGTACGGCGACCGGCAGGTGCGCGCCGAGCGGGGTGCGACCCAGCGGGCCGAGGCCGGGCAGCGGGTCGACGAACTTGCGCAGCCCGGTGCCGGTGACCGCCTGCCCGTCCTCGTCGCGGGCGGGCAGGGGACTGTAGGCGTGGTTGGGCACCGGGCCGAAGCAGCGGGGCGTCGCCGTCGGATCGAGAGTGGCCGGCATCGGCGGCGCGGCTGCTACCTGGTGCGGCGGCGCGGCCGGTGCGGGTGCTCGCGGCGCGGGGGCGGGGGCGCTGGCGTCAGGCTCGGCGGGTACGCCGGGGCGGGTACGGGCGGCGTTGTCGTTCTCCGCCTCCGGGCCGGTCCGGGCGGGAGGGACGGCGCTCGGCGGGCCCGGCTTGTCGGTGCGGGCGGCGCGGTCCAGCCAGGTCGACCGGAGTCTGCGGAACACGGCCATGGCTCTCCCGGTGATCGGGGCGCGGCGGCCACCACCCCGACGTGGCGGCGCGGACGCGCGTGCTGACGTTCCGTGAGCCCTCAACCGCAGCATGCGACGCGAGATGGCCGGTTAGGAAGTCCCCTTTCGTGCCAATCTGCCGAGCTGCCGGCGTGTCGTCGCCGCCACTCCGCGCCTGTCGCGTGACCGGCCGTCCACCGGCTCCGACCTGCCCAGACCACCGCGTGGAAGATGCACGCCGGCAGCCCAGCTCGCCGTGTGGAAGATGCCCGCCGGCAACAGCCGGTTCGCGGCAGGTACGGCGCTCAGGCCGGCTCGCCCGGCTGGCAGGTGGGGCACCAGTAGGTGACCCGTTCGCCCAGTTCCTCCTTGCGGATGGCGGTGCCGCAGCGCCGGCACGGCTGCGCCCGCCGGCCGTACACGTAGCTGGTCTGGCCGCGTGCCAGCGAACCGGTGGTGCTCTGCGTCCAGCGCCCCCGGTTGGCGGCCAGCAACTTCTGCGCCAGGGTCACCAGGCCGAGGAGGTCGGGCACCTCCCGCACGGGGGTACGCGGGTGGATGCCGCGCAGAAACAGCACCTCGCACTTGTAGAGGTTGCCGACGCCGGCCAGCAGGCGCTGGTCGAGCACTGCCACTCCGACCGGGGTGTCTGGGTGGGCCGCGAGTCGACGGACCGCCTCGGCCGGATCCCAGTCGGCGCCGAGCAGGTCAGGGCCCAGGTGACCGACGAGGCGCGACTCGTCGGCGGTGGGCACCAGCGCCACCTCGTGCAGGTGGTAACCGACGGCGGTGGCGACCGGGGCGCGCAGCACCACCCGGATCAGGTGCGCCGGCCGGGCCGTCCACCGCTGTCCGGGGGCGTACGTCCGCCAGGTGCCGTCCATCCGCAGGTGCGAGTGCAGCGTCCAGCGCGACTCACCGGTGCCGGCGGGGGCGTCCAGCCGGAGCAGCAGGTGTTTGCCCCGGCTGGCGCTGTCGCGTACCGCCCAGCCGGCGAGATCGGTGGTGGCGAGCGAGGGCACCCGAAAATCGCTGCCGGTCAGCCGGGCGCCGACAAGCGCGCGTTCCAGGACGCGGGCGGTGTTCCAGACGGTGTCACCTTCGGGCACGGCACCATTCTCCCTCACCCGAGCGCAATTCACATGTATCGCTATTTGTATGGCGCTTCTATTCGATCTACTGATATAGGCACTATCGGGGAGTTCTGAGGAGAATGCTGATGAATCATCCCCGCAGTTCCGTCCTGGCCGTCCTGCTGGCCACCGCCCTCGTCGTAGCTCTGCATCCGACCTCCGCCTCATCGGCCGCCCGGCCCGACCGGTGGACCGCCGACCTGTCGGTCGTCGACGCCGACGACGTCAACGTGCGACACACCCGCGCGGGCCTGCGACTGGCCGACGCCCGGCCACCCGGTGCGCCCGCCCGGCGCAGTGCGGTCGCCGAGGGCATGCTGGTGGCCTCACCGCGTGCCCTCAGTCGTTCCGCCAACCGGATCCGCGCCCAGGTCACCGTCGCCGCCAAGCCGGGTGCCACCGCGACCGTCCAGGTCCGTGGCTGGCGGACGACCGGCTGGACGGAGTGGCGCGACGCCGCGCCGACGGCCGTCTTCGACCAGTCGGTCCGTCGGGTGCAGGCCCGGGTGGTGCTCACCGGCAGCCGTTCGGGCGCGAGCACCGAGGTCCGCGCCGTCCGGCTCACCGCCGACACCGTCGCCGCCACCACCGCCGCCACTCCCGGCCTGACCTACCGGGTGTACGCGACCCGGGTCGGACTGGTCGGCGAGGTCACCGCGAACGGTCACACGGTCCGCGTCCGGGACCATTTCGTGGCGTTGCCGTCCCGCCGGGGACTGTCCCCGCGCAACACCGGTGACTACACCGTGCGGGTCTGCACCGTCACCGGCAGCCGCTGCGAGTACGCCCCGGTATGGGACGTCGGCCCGTGGAACACCCGCGACGACTACTGGAACCTCAGCGCGGTGCGGGAGAACTGGAAGGCCCTGCCGCAGGGCCTGCCGCAGGCGCAGGCCGCCTACCAGAACGGTTACAACGGCGGGCGGGACCAGTTCGGTCGGGTGGTGCTCAACCCGGCCGGCATCGACCTCGCCGACGGGACGTTCTGGGACGGGTTGCAGCTGACCACGAACGCCTGGGTCGACGTGGCGTACCTGTGGACCGGCACCGGCCCCCGTGGGGTGGTCGGCGACGGCCCGCTGACCGTGCGGGCCGGACCCGGCACCGGCTACCAGTCCCGGGGCCTGGCCGCCCAGCACGCAAACGTGCCGATCCAGTGTTACGTGGCCGGGCAGACCGTCGTCGGGCCGTACCGCACCACCAACCGGTGGAACCGCCTGGCCAGTGGGCAGTTCGTCAGTCACGCGTACATCTCGGCGGTCTGGGGTGGGTCGGTGCCGCTCTGCTGAGGCGGCACCCCGAGCCGGGCCGGTGTCCTCCCACGCCGGCCCGGCCCGCCGCGTCACCGGGTGCTCAGCAGCGCCCGGTCGGCTGGCTCAGGGCATCTCCTCCGGCCTCGGCGTCCGCACCAGTTCCTGGTACCGAGGGTGGCAGGCGCCGTAGACGGCGAAATTGAGGCGGGCGTGCGACAGGCTCAGGTCCCCGTTCGCCCCGCCACGGACGACGTCCGCGTCGGCGTCGGCCTGACCGTCATCTGTCCAGAAACAGACCGGGCAGGTGCCGCCGCCGGTCCGGTACGCGCAGCAGGGGCAAGCGGCGGGAACCCAGCGATCATCCACCTTGACAGCTTTCCACAGTAGACGGTTCATCCGTATTGTCCGGGAGCGTCCCCCACGACGCCGGAACCCCGGACCCGCAGCAGCGTACCCGGGACCACCCCGAGCAGTTCGGCGGCGTGTCCACCGTTGACGGAGAGCGCCGCCCGGCCGGCCGAGTCGGCGTGCGCCACCAGGGCGCCGACCGGGGCATCGCCGAACGTACGCCCGTGCACCGCTTCCCGCTCCCACCCGCCGCTACCCGCCGGGCTGTCCGCAGCGGCCGGATCGCCGGCCACCGGACCCACCCGGACCCGTGCCGGCAACGGGTCGAGCAGTTCGGCCCGGGCGGCCAGCTGGACGTTGCCGAACCCGTCCACCGTCAGCACCTCGGCGACGAACCCGTCAGGCAACCGGCGGGCCAGCGGCTCCGGTAGCCGTACCAGCGACGCCGGATCGACCGTCGGGCCGGCCTCGGCCAGCGGGGCACCGAGGGCCAGCCGGGCCGCGACAGGCGCGAAGACGTCGCGTCCGTGGAAGGTGGCCGAGACCCGAGGGGCCAGCCAGCGCGGATTTGTCAGCTCCACCGCCCCGGTGATCCCGCCGAGCGCCTCGGCGGAGTCCAGCAGCAGGCCGTTGTCGGGGCCCACCAGTAGGCCGGCGGGGGTGCCCAGGGCGACACCCCGACGGCTCGTGCCGACCCCCGGGTCGACCACCGCCACGTGCACCCCGAGCGGCAGGTGCGGCACGGTCTGGGCCAGTACCGCGCCGCCCCGACGAACGTCACCCGGCGGCACCAGGTGGGTCACGTCGATGATCCGCAGCATGGGCGCGAGGCGGGCGATCACCCCGTGGCAGGCCGCCACGAAACCGTCGGCGAGACCATAATCAGTGGTCAGCGAGACGACCCCGGCCGGTGCCCGCGACTCGCGGGCGCTGCTGCTGGTCACGGCACCGGATCGTACGCCCTGGATCCGCCGCCACGGGCGATGACGGCGTGGGCAAAGGGCGCGGAACAGGTGAGCCCGGTGCTGCCGCCGTCGCGTGCTGTCGGTGGCGTGGTGCTGTCGGTGTCGCGGTGCTGTCGCCGTCGCGTGTTGTCGGTGTCGCGGTGCTGTCGATGTCCGGTTGCCGGATAGCCGACAGCACGGCTGGCCGACCGGCCACTGCCTGCGGCCCGCTCCGGTTGGGCAGACTGCCTGGGTGAGCCACCGGAGCCTGTCAGCCGTCGCCCTGCTTATGATCACCGTCGCGGTCACCGCCTGTGGTGCGGAGCCGAACAGGTCGCCCGCCGCCGCACCGACACCGACGGTCGCCGTACCGTCGGCGGACCCGGCCTCGCCGAACAGCCCGACCGCCCTGCCCGCCCCCACCGGCGAGGCGAGCCCAGCCGCCCCGAGCAGCGCCGCGCCCCGGTCGTCGGCGGCCGGTCCGGGGGCGGGTGGCACCACCGAGCGACGCCCGCCGAGCCCGCCGCCCGTGGAGTTGCCGCCGCGCCAGGCCGGCGCACCGACCGGCCGGGAGGTCGTGGCAGCGTTCCGAGCGGCCGGGCTCAAGGCGGCGAACGTCCGGGACCGTTCCGTCGACTGTGGACCTGACGGGTTGGGGCTGGGCTGTTCGGAGCTTGTCGTGACCGACAACGTGGCCGTCTACGTCTTTCCCGACGAGAGCAGCGCCGGCGACCTGGCCGAGCGGTGGAGCGGAGCCGCCTACCGCAGCGGCACGGTGGTGCTCAACTACCTTGAGGCACCGACCCCACGCGCCGACCGCCCCCGCTACGAGAAGGTCCTCGACACCCTCCGCTGAAGCCTCCCTCCCTCCCTCCCTCCCTCCCTCCCGGTGCGCGCGATCTTGCACTTCTGGTCGCCGACATGTCCTACTTGAGGGGAATTGTCGCGACGAAAAGTGCAAGATCGCGGCGGTGGTGGGGGTGGGGGAGGGCGTGGGGTGGGGGTGGGTTAGGGGCGGAGGCGGAGGCCGCGGGGGTGGTGCGGAAGCCGGCGGCGGTGAGCGCGTCGCGCAGCGGCGACGAGCGTACGGATTCGCCGTCGGCACGTTCCACGGACATCGGGCCCAACGCGCCGGAGTGGACGGCGTCGGCAAGTGCCTTGCCGGCCGCGCCCAGCGCGTCCGCGTCGTCGGTGAAGGAGAGCAGCGTCCGCCCACCCCGTTCCACGTAGAGCGCCAGCTCACCCTCGACAAGCACGACAAGCGCCCCGGCCTTGCGACCCGCCCGGTGCCCGGTGGTCGGCGGCGAGGTCGCGTCGCCGGAGTCGACGACCCGCTCCGGCCAGGGCAGCGCCGCGCCGTACGGGTTTGCGGGATCGGTGGCCGCCAGCACCACTGCGGCTCCGCCCCGGGGCCGGCCGCCGTCCAGCGGCTCGGCGCGGATCCGGTCCACCGCGCCGGGCACCGCGAACTGCGCCGCGCCCAGCCCGTCGACGAAGTATCCCCGCCGGGCGGCGCCACGCTCCTCAAGCGCGGCGAGCACCGGGTAGACGGCGGCGAACCCGCCGATGACCTGCTCGGCCAGGACCGCGCCCCGGGTCAGCACACCGTGCCGTTCCAGCAGGACGTCGGCGAGTGCGGCGGCGCGGCGGGTCGGGTCGGTGTCCCGCGCCGGCAACCGCGACCAGCGCCCGGCCACGGTCGGTGGGCCACCGCGACTCGGCAGTGCCACCCGTCCCGGCCGCCGGTAACGGCCTCGGGCGGCGGCCGGGCGGGCGCGATGCGCGCCACCGGCACCGAGGACCGCCCGCAACGGTGCCAGGGTGTCGTTGCTGAGGTGACCTGCCCAGACCAGGTCCCAGATGACGGCTGTCAACTCGGCGTCGTCGGTGGCGCCGACCCGGTCGGCGAGGGGCCGGAAGAACAGCGCCTGCCCGTCGTCGAGGGCGTCCAGCACGGCGTCGTGCAGAGGCGTACGGGCGAGAGTCTCGTCCGGCGGCGGGAGCAGCAGCGCGGCCGAGTCGGCGTACGCCAGGCTGACCCAGCCGTCCCCACCGGAGATCGCCCCCGCGCCGGCCCACAGCACCTCGCCACTGGCGCACAGCTCGTCGAGCTGAGCGGGGGAGTAGTCGGCGACCCGGGCCGGCAGCACCAGCCGTTCCAACGCCGACGCGGGCACCGAGACACCCTGCAACTGCTCGACGGTCGCCGCCACCGCCTCCACCCCCCGGGCCGAGGAGCCCACCTGCTGCCAGCGGGGCAGGAAGGTGGCCAGGGCCCGTGGCGGCACCGGCTCGATCTCCCGGCGTAGCGCGGCGAGGGAACGGCGGCGCAGCAGGCGCAGCACCTCGGCGTCGCACCACTGGGTGCCGGCCGTGTCCGGGGTGAACTCACCGGAGACCACCCGGCCGGTGGCCGCCAGCCGGCGCAGCGTCTGCTCGACCACGAAGACCCCGAGCCCGAACCGTGCCGCGCAGGCGGCGGCGGTGAACGGGGCGTGCGTGCGGGCGTACCGGGTCACCAGGTCGCCGAGCGGGTCGGCCACCGGTTCGAGGTACGCCTCGGCCACGCCGACCGGCAGGGCCACGCCGAGGGCGTCGCGCAACCGGCCGGCATCCTCCACGCCGACCCAGCGCTCCTCCCCGGCGATGCGTACCCGTAGCACCCGCCGGGCGGCGGCCAGGTCGGTCAGCCACGCCTCGGGCGCGCCGCGCTCGGCCAGCTCACCGGTGCTCAGGTCGCCGAGCTGGCGGAGCAGCTCGATCACATCCTCGGCGTCGCGGGTACGGCGCTGGGTGGTGAGCCAACGCAGTTGCCGTTCGGTCTCGGCGAGCACCGCCGGGTCGAGCAGCTCGCGCAGGTCGACCCGGCCGAGCAGTTCGCCGAGCAGCGCCGAATCCAGCGTGAGTGCCGCGGCCCGGCGCTCCGCCAGCGGGGCGTCCCCCTCGTAGAGGAAGGCACCGACGTAGCCGAAGAGCAGCGACCGGGCGAACGGGGACGGCCGGGCACTCTCCACCTCGACCAGCCGCACCCGGCGGCCGGCCAGGTCGCGCATCACCTCGGTCAGGGCGGGCAGATCGAAGACGTCCTGCAGGCACTCCCGTGCCGCCTCCAGGGTGACCGGGAAGTCGGCGTACTCCCGGGCCACGTCGAGCAGTTGGGCGGCGCGTTGCCGTTGTTGCCAGAGCGGCTGCCGGCGGCGCGGATCGCGGCGGGGCAACAGCAGCGACCGGGCGGCGCACTCGCGGAACCGGGCGGCGAACAGCGCCGAGGTGCCCACCGACTCCTCCACCAGCTGGGCGACTTCCTCTGGATCGAAGGCCACCACATCGGCGCCGGGCGGGGTGTCGGCGGTGTCCGGCAGCCGCACCACGATCCCGTCGTCGGCGGGCATCACCTGTGCGTCGACCCCGTAGCGTTCGGCGAGCCGGCGACCGATGGCCAACGCCCAGGGTGCGTTGACCCGGGCACCCAGGACGCTGTGCACGGCCAGCCGCCAGTCACCCAGCTCGTCGCGGAAACGTTCGACGACCACCGTCCGGTCGTCCGGTAGGGCCCGGGTAGCGGCCCGCTGTTCGTGCAGGTAGGTCAGGAGGTTTCCGGCGGCCCAGTCGTCCAGCCCGGTGGCCCGCAGCGCGGCGGTGGCCTGCTCGGTGTCCTGCCGCAGCAGGGCCCGCACCCGGGCACCGATCGCCCGGCCCAGTTCCACCGGCCGGCCCGGCTGGTCGCCCTTCCAGAACGGCATCTTCGCCGCCTGCCCGGGGGCGGGGGAGACCAGCACCCGGTCCGGCGTGATCTCCTCGATCCGCCAGGACGAGGAGCCGAGCAGGAAGACGTCACCGACGCGGGACTCGTAGACCATCTCCTCGTCCAGCTCGCCGACCCGGGCGGCCCGTTCCGCGCCGGCCAGGAAGACGCCGAAGAGTCCCCGGTCGGGGATGGTGCCGCCACTTGTCACCGCGAGCCGCTGGGCGCCCGGACGGCCGGTGAGCACGTCGGTGGCGCGATCCCACACCAGTCGGGGTCGAAGCTCGGCGAAGGCGGTCGACGGGTAACGGCCGGAGAGCATGTCCAGTACGGCGTGCAGCGCGGAGTCGGGCAGCTCGGCGAAGGGCGCGGACCGTCGGACCACGCTCGCCAGGTCGCCGACCCGCCACTCGTCAAGCGCGACCATCGCGACGATCTGCTGGGCGAGCACGTCCAGCGGGTTGCGGGGATGGTGCAGCTCCTCGATGGCGGCCTCGCCCATCCGCTCGGCGACCACGGCACAGGAGAGCAGGTCACCCCGGTGCTTGGGCAGGACCACTCCCCGCGAGACCGCGCCGACCTGGTGCCCGGCGCGGCCGACCCGTTGCAGGCCGGCGGCCACGCTGGGCGGTGCCTCGATCTGCACGACCAGGTCGACAGCGCCCATGTCGATGCCGAGTTCGAGGCTGGAGGTGGCCACCACCGCCGGCAGCCGGCCCGCCTTGAGCGCCTCCTCGATCTGCCGGCGTTCCTCCCGGGAGACGCTGCCGTGGTGCGCCCGGGCGATGACCGGCGGTGCCCCGGAGACCGCGCCGGCCTGGGCCATCATCTCGGCAGGTGTCCTCGCCGCCGAGCCGGTCGCGGGAGACGTCGCCGCGGCTGTCTCGTCGGCGGCCAACTCGTTGAGTCGGGCGCAGAGGCGTTCGGCGCTGCGTCGGGAGTTTGTGAAGACGATTGTCGAGCGGTGCGCCCTGATCAGGGCGAAGACCCGTTCCTCCACAGCCGGCCAGATGGACGCCGTACGCGGACCGGCGAGGTCGTCCTCCGCCGCCGCCTGCTCGTCGAGGCGGGTCATGTCCTCCACCGGCACCTGGACGCTTACCTCGATCGTCTTGGCGGTCACCGGGGCCACCACCTCGACCGGGCGGGCGCCGCCGAGGAAGCGGGCGCACTCGTCGAGCGGCCGGACGGTGGCGGAGAGGCCGATGCGCTGCGCCGGGGCGGGCAGCAACTCGTCGAGCCGTTCCAGGGAGAGGGCCAGGTGGGCGCCGCGCTTGGTGCCGGCGACCGCGTGCACCTCGTCGACGATCACGGTCTCCACGCCCCGCAGCGAGTCCCGGGCGGCCGAGGTGAGCAGCAGGAACAGGGACTCCGGCGTGGTGATCAGGATGTCCGGCGGGGTACGCGCGAAGGCCCGCCGCTCGTCGGCGGGGGTGTCACCGGTGCGCATCCCGACGGTGATCTCCGGCGGGGGCAGGGCGAGCCGGGTGGCGGCCTGCCGGATGCCGGTGAGGGGGGCGCGCAGGTTGCGTTCGACGTCGACGGCGAGTGCCTTGAGCGGGCTGACGTAGAGCACCCGGCAGCGCCGCCGAGGGTCGGTCGGGGCTGTCTCGCGGGACAGCCGGTCGAGGGACCACAGGAACGCGGCGAGGGTTTTGCCGGAGCCGGTGGGGGCCACGACCAGGGCGTGCCGGCCGGCGGCCACCGCGTTCCAGGCGCCGGCCTGCGCCGCCGTCGGCGCGGCGAACGCCGCACCGAACCACTCCCGGGTCGCCGGCCCGAACCGGGCGAGCGCCTGCTCGCCGGGGCCGTGCTGGAATCCGCCACGACCCCATCCTGCCCCCGGGTACCGACATTCGTTCACCGCGAGCTGGGCGGGATATGTCTTGTTAAGGCGTTAAGAGCGACTTACGCCTAGAATCCGTTAAGTCTTACTTAACTGCTTGCTCTTGAGGGGCAACATAAAGTAACTTCACCCGCGTCGTGGCGAGCGGTGGAGGGAGTCGGATGGCCGTCGAGGAGCGGAGTTCCGGATCCGGCACCGACGTTCTGATCCGCAAGGTCGACAGCCATGTCACAGCCCTGCGCGCCGGGCTGCAGGGCCCCGATCTCGAACTGGCCGAGCGGCTCGCCAGTTGCCTCCGTGAGCTTGTCGTCTCCACCGCGCAGGCCAGCGCGGCCGACCGAGCCCAGGTGCGGGCCGCCGTGCACTACTTCGTGCTGCGTCGCGAGAGCCGTGGCCGGTTGTTGTCCGTGCGCTCCCTGGCCGCCGCCCAGCGACTTGTCAACAAGGCCGCGTTCCAGCTCGGTCGGCCGGACCTGGTCGTCGACGGGCGCCCGGGTCGTGCCGGCGGAAGCGCCGCGCCGGACGTCGCCGCGCACAACTGATTCGGTCGGTGCGCGCCTTCGGCCGCATTGACGGCGAAAGTGTGCTCATTTCGGAAAAAGCATCCATAGCACGCCGAACTGTCGTCTGATCGCTCCTAGGTGCCCCAACCCCCGTGGGGCGTCTCGGCCACCTCGACCGGGAGCGCGCGTGCTCGTACTGCTGATCCTGCACCTGGTGGCGGCCGTGGTGGCCCCACTGCTGGTCCGCCGGTGGGGTCCGCGCGCCTGTTACCTGCTGGCCCTGGTGCCGGCCACCGCCTTCGGCTGGGCGTTGGTACGCACACCCGAGGTGGCCCACGGCGGTGCGGTGGTCGAGACGTACCCGTGGATCTCGGAGCTGGGGCTGGACCTGGCGCTGCGGATGACCACCCTGTCCTGGCTGATGACCCTGCTGGTCGGCGGTGTGGGCGCGTTGGTGCTCGGCTACAGCGCCCGGTACTTCCCGCCGGACGCGCTCGGCAACTCGCGGTACGCGGGCGTGATGGTCGCCTTCGCCGGGGCGATGCTGGGGCTGGTCCTCGCCGACGACCTGCTGCTGCTCTACGTGTGCTGGGAACTCACCACGGTCTTCTCGTACCTGCTGATCGGGCACAGCAGCGAGCGTCGGTCGAGCCGCTGGGCGGCGGCCCAGGCGCTCACCGTGACCACCCTCGGTGGCCTGGCCATGCTCATCGGGTTCCTGATGCTCGGCCACCACGCCGGTACCTACCGCTGGTCGGAACTCGGGCAGCAGCCGCTGCCCGGCGGGGCGTACCTGGTCGTCGCGGTGCTGCTGATCCTGCTCGGCGCGCTGTCCAAGTCGGCGGTGCTGCCGTTCACCTCGTGGCTGCCGGTGGCGATGGCCGCGCCGACACCTGTCAGCGCGTACCTGCACGCGGCGGCGATGGTAAAGGCCGGCGTCTATCTCCTGGGCCTGCTCACCCCGGTGCTCGCCGTGGTCGGGCCGTGGCGGCCGGTGGTGGTGATCGCCGGCCTGGCCACCATGCTGGTGGGCGGTTGGGCGGCGCTGCGGCAGACCGACCTCAAGTTGCTGCTGGCCCACGGCACGGTCAGCCAACTCGGGTTGCTGACGGTGGTGGTCGGAGTGGGCACCGCGGACGCCGCGCTCGCCGGGGTCGCCATGCTGCTGGCCCACGCGCTGTTCAAGGCGGCGCTGTTCCTCGTGGTCGGCGTGATCGACCACGGCGCCGGGACCCGGGACCTGCGCGCGTTGTCCGGGCTGCGGCGCACCGCGCCGGTGCTGACCGGGGTCGCCGTGCTCGCCGCGGCCTCGATGGCCGGGCTGCCACCCCTGCTCGGCTTCGTCGCCAAGGAGGCCGTGTTCGCCGCCTTCGCCGATCAGCCGCTGGTGCTTGCGGTGCTCGTCGCCGGGACCGTGCTCACTGTCGCGTACAGCATCAGGTTCGTCTGGGGGGCCTTCGCCGACCGTCCCGGCGCCACCGCCACCGATCTGGGCCGGATCGCGCCGTCGATGCTGATCCCTCCGGCCCTGCTGGCCGTCGTCGGGCTCGTCACCGGCCCGGCCGCCGGGGCGTTGGATCACCTGCTCCGCCCGTACCCCGAACTTTTCGGCCCCGTCGGCCAGCACCTGGCCCTCTGGCACGGACTCACCCCGGCGCTCGGTCTGTCCGTGCTCGCCCTGGCCGGTGGTACCGCGCTGTTCGCGCTGCGGGGCCCGGTGGCTCCGGTGGTGGCCAGACTGCGCTGGCCGGTCACCGGCCAACGG
Organism: Verrucosispora sp. CNZ293; assembly: GCF_002754655.1. Classification (NCBI taxonomy): domain Bacteria; kingdom Bacillati; phylum Actinomycetota; class Actinomycetes; order Micromonosporales; family Micromonosporaceae; genus Micromonospora; species Verrucosispora sp. CNZ293. The sequence goes on along the minus strand of NZ_PEFR01000001.1, from coordinate 3,267,567 downwards.
GGGTACGAGTGGATCACACACCGCTTCGACCGGGTCGCGGTGGACGTCACAAGCGTCACCCAGCGGGGATCGCTGCCGCAGTACCTCGGTCTCATCCTGATCGTCCTGGCCGCCGTGCCGGGCGGGGCGGTGTTTTTCATCCAGCCCTGGGAGCAGTCTCTGGACCTGTGGGCCACCCCGGCGCAGCCGGTGGTGCTGCTGGTGGTCTGCGTCGCCGCGCTGCTCGCCGTGGGGGCCAGCCGACGGTTGACAGCGATGCTCCTGGTCGGCATGACCGGCTACGGCACCGCGATGCTGTTCGTGCTCTACGGCGCGCCTGACCTGGCGCTCACCCAGTTCCTCGTGGAGACCATGACCATCGCGATCTTCGTGCTGGTGCTGCGTCGACTGCCCGAGCGGTTCTCGATGCGACCGCTGCGGCGCAGTCGCTGGATCCGGCGGACCATCGGGGCGATCGTCGGTACGACAGTCGCCGCGCTGGCGGTCGGAGCCGCGGCGGCCCGGCAGGCGCGCTCCATCTCCGAGGATTTCCCACACCTCGCGGTGGAGCAGGGGCACGGCCGCAACGTGGTGAACGTGACCCTTGTGGACATTCGCGCCTGGGACACCCTGGGGGAGGCCGCGGTGCTGGTGGCCGCCGCGACCGGAGTGGCGAGTCTGATCTTCCACCAGTCCCGCACCGGGCCACGTCCCCGTCGACGGGAGGTCGCCGAGGACGCGGAACCCGCCGGCCGCGAGGTCTGGTTACGCGGCGGGGCCACCCTGCACGAGCGGCAACGGTCGATCGTGCTGGAGGTGGTCACCCGGCTGATCTCGCACACCGCTGTGCTCTTCTCCCTCTACCTGCTCTTCTCCGGGCACAACGCACCCGGCGGCGGCTTCGCCGGTGGACTGGTGGCCAGCCTGGCCCTGACCATGCGATATCTCGCCGGTGGCCGCTACGAGTTGGTCGAGGCGGCACCGATCGGCGCCGGCACGGTGCTCGGCGCCGGTTTGCTGCTCGCGGTCGGCAGCGGAGTGGTCGCCCTGGTCGTCGGCGGCACCGTGCTGGAGAGCGCCACTGTCGACCTGTGGCTGCCCCTGATCGGCCACTTCTACCTGGTCACCTCCCTCTTCTTCGACGTCGGCGTGTATCTGGTGGTGATCGGGCTGGCGCTGGACGTGCTGCGCAGCCTCGGCGCCGAGGTGGACCGCCACATCGAGATGGCCGGTGGGGCCGGCGGCGGGCTGGCCGGTCGGCAAGGGGAGGCGCGGCCATGAGCGCGGGCGCCGACCTGGTCTCCTTCGTCACGATCGGAGTCCTCGTCGGCTGCGGCGTGACCCTGCTGCTGGAACGCAGCCTGAGCCGGGTCCTGCTCGGCGTCATCCTGATCGGCAATGGTGTCAACCTGCTCATCGTCTTCGGCGGCCGGGCCGGGGAGCCGCCCGTGGTGGGCGTCAGCGACGAGAGCGCGATGAGCGACGCGCTGCCCCAGGCCATGGTGCTCACCGCCATCGTCATCACCTTCGGCTTCACCGCCTTCCTGTTGGCCATCAGCTACCGCAGCTGGTATCTGACCGGCGACGACGAGGTCCCGGACGACATCGAGGACCGGGAGATCGTCCGGCGGGCGGCCCGTCGCGAGGTGTCCGCCGCCGACCTGGCCAGCGAACCGGCGGTCGCCGACCCGCAGCAGGTCGACGCGCCGGCCCCACCCCGTGAGGAAGACCGGTGATGAGCCGGTACGGGCGGTGGCGGCGATGAGCGCGCTCGTGCCGCTGCCGGTGGTGCTACCGCTGCTTGGCGCCGCGGTGACGCTGCTGCTGGGCAGCCGTCCGTGGACCCAGCGGACGGTGAGCGTGGGCTGCCTGAGCGCGAGCCTGGTGGTGGCGGTGGTGCTGCTGGTGCAGGCGTACCGGGAGGGGCCGGTGGTGATGCAGATCGGCGGCTGGCCGGCGCCGGTGGGCATCGTGCTGGTCGCCGACCAGTTGGCCGCGCTGATGCTCGTGGTGTCCTCGGCGGTGACCCTCTGCGTGCTGCTGTACTCGATCGGGCAGGGTCAGGCGGAGACCGGGGAGAGGTCCCCGGTGGTGATCTTCCACCCCACCTATCTGGTGCTGACCGCCGGTGTGTGCAACGCCTTCCTCGCCGGTGACCTGTTCAACCTCTTCGTCGGCTTCGAGATGCTGCTCGCCGCGAGCTTCGTGCTGATCACGCTCAACGGCACCGCGCCCCGCATCCGTACCGGCTCCACCTACGTCGTGGTCAACATCCTGGCGTCGATGATCTTCCTGATCTCGGTGGGCCTGGTCTACGCGGCCACCGGCACGCTGAACCTGGCTCAGCTCACCGCGCGGCTCGACGCGTTGCCGGACGGCGTACGGCTGAGTCTTCAGTTGATGCTGCTGGTGGCCTTCGGCATCAAGGCGGCGGTCTTCCCGCTGTCGGCCTGGCTGCCGGACAGCTACCCGACGGCCCCCGCCCCGGTCACCGCGGTCTTCGCCGGTCTGCTCACAAAGGTCGGCGTGTACGCGATCATCCGGACCCAGACCCTGCTCTTCCCGGGGCAGGAGGCCGGGGAACTGCTGATGGTGGCGGCCGGCCTGACCATGCTCGTCGGCATCCTCGGCGCGGTGGCCCAGTCGGACATCAAGCGGCTGTTGTCGTTCACGCTTGTCAGCCACATCGGCTACATGATCTTCGGGGTGGGGCTGAGCACTGTCGCCGGGCTGGTCGGCGCCATCTTCTACGTGGTCCACCACATCACCATCCAGACCACCCTGTTCCTGATCTCCGGACTGGTCGAGCAGCGGGCCGGCAGCACCGACCTGCGCCGCCTCGGCGGACTGGCCCGGCTGGCACCCATGGTGGGTGTGCTCTTCTTCGTCTCGGCGATGAACCTGGCCGGCATCCCGCCCTTCTCCGGTTTCCTGGGCAAGCTCGGCCTGCTCCAGGCCGGGGTGGCCGCCGGCGGACCGCTGCCCTGGACGCTTGTCGCCGTGGGCACCGTGACCAGCCTGCTCACCCTCTACGTGGCGAGCCGGGTGTGGAACATCGCCTTCTGGCGCTCACCCTGCGAGACGGTCGCGCCGACCGCACCACTGCCCGCGTTGATGGTCGGTGCCACTGTCGCCCTGGTCGCGCTCGGGGTGGCGCTGACAGTGGTGGCGGGTCCGCTGTTCGAGTACACCGGGCGGGCCGCGACGGATCTGATCGAGCGCACCCCGTACGTGCGCGCCGTCCTGCCGGGCGGGGTGTCATGACCGCGCCGGGCGCCCTGCCGCCCGCGTCGGCGGACCGGCAGACCCGGATGGGCCGGTGGCGTGACCAGCTGATCGCCTACGGCTGGCTGGTGCTGGCCTGGAACCTGTTCTGGGGAGAGCTCACCTGGGGCAATCTGCTGGGCGGGCTGCTTGTCGCCGCCGTGGTGCTGCTGTTCTTCCCGCTGCCGCCGGTGACCTTCCACGGCCGGCTCCGGCCGTGGGGACTGCTGGTGTTCGGCGGCCGGTTCGTCGTCGAACTGGTCCGGGCCAGCGCCCACGTCGCCCGGATCGCGGTGCAGCCCGGCTACACCCCCCGTTCGGCGATCCTCGGGGTGCGGCTGCGCCTGCCCACCGATCTCAACCTGGCCCTCACCGCCGAGGTGCTCTCCCTGGTGCCCGGCACGTTGATCGTGGAGGTGGACCGGGACGCCGGAATCCTCTACGTGCACGTGCTCGACGTACGTGGCCCCGCCGACCTGGACGCCCACCGGGCCCAGGTCCGCGCCGTGGAGCGGCGGATCGTCGAGGCGGTCGGCTCGAACGCCGAGCTGCGCCGGGTACGTACCGGACCCGTCGACAAGGAGTCTCCGTGACCGTCTTCCTCGCCATCGTCCTCACCACGCTGCTGTCGGTGACCGCGCTGCTCGCCCTCGGCCGCCTCTACCGGGGCCCGTCGCTGCTGGATCGGGTCGTCGCCGCCGACATGCTGCTCGCCACGATGGTCGGTGCCGTGGGCGCGGAGGCGGCGGTCAACCGGCACGCCACCACCCTGCCGGTGCTCGTGGTGCTCGCCCTGCTCGGCTTCGTCGGCTCCGTGTCGCTTGTCCGCTTCGCTGTCCGGGACCGGGCGTGACACCGGGTAGCGTCGCCGACTGGCTGGGCGCGGTCAGCCTGGTCGCCGGTGCGCTGCTGAGTCTGGCCGCCGCCATCGGGGTGCTGCGGTTCCCGGACACGCTGAGCCGGATGCACGCGGCCACCAAGCCGCAGGTGCTCGGGGTGCTGCTCCTGCTGCTGGGTCTGGGGCTGCGGCTGCGCAGCCCCGCCGACCTGGGCATGATCGTCCTCGTCGGGGTCTTCCAACTGGCCACCGCTCCGGTCGCCGCGCAGATGATCGGTCGGGCCGCGTACCGCGCCGGGCGGGTGGACCGGAACCTGCTCGACGCCGACGAACTCGCCGACCGTTGAACCGGTCGGGCGACCACAATGAGTACGCACTCCCGCCCGGCCCGGACCTCGACGCCGGTAGAATGACCGCATGATCGACTCTTCTGCCCAGGAGGGCAGCAGTAGCCAGCCGGGTAGGCCCCGGCATCCCCACCGACCGACGACCCCGGGAGCCCTGAACCTCCCGTGTTGATCCTCGTCGGCCTTCTTCTGATCATCGTCTTGACCGTCGCGACGGGGTACTTCGTCGCGCAGGAGTTCGGCTACGTCGCGGTCGACCGCGGCAAGCTCAAGCAACGCGCCGCCGAGGGCGACCAGGCGTCCGCACGGGCCCTGGAGGTCGCCGGACGGCTGTCGTTCATGCTCTCCGGCGCGCAACTCGGCATCACCGTGACCGCCCTGCTCGTCGGTTACGCCGCCGAACCGTACCTCGGTGCCGGCCTGGCCGAGCTGCTCGGCCTGGCCGGCGTCTCCGCCGGTGTCAGCCTGCCGTTGTCCGTCGCGCTGGCCCTGGTCATCGCCACTGTGGTGCAGATGGTGGTGGGTGAGCTGGCCCCGAAGAACCTGGCCATCGCCCGTCCCGAGCAGGTGGCCCGGGCGTTGTCCCGTTCCACCCTGGTCTACCTGGCCATCGCCGGCCCGCTGATCAAGCTCTTCGACAAGTCCGCGGTGCGGCTGCTGCGGCGGGTCGGCATCGAGCCCATCGAGGAGCTGCCCAGCGGCGCCACCCCGGAGGACCTGGAACAGATCATCGCCGAGTCCCGGCTGGAGGGGCACCTCGACGCCGACATGTCGGCGCTGCTGGACCGGGGGCTCGACTTCCGGCAGCTGACCGCGGGTGAGGCCATGGTGCCCCGGGTCGACGTGCACACCGTGCGGGCACACGAGCCGGTCAGCCGGGTGGTCGAGCTGCTCGACACCGGACGCTCCCGCTTCCCGGTACGCGGCACGGAGGGCGTCGACGACCTGGTCGGCGTGATCGGCATCGCCGACGTGCTCCAGGTGCCGCCGGCCGAGCGTGCCACCACCCCGGTCAGCGCGGTGGCCGTACCCCCGCTGCTGGTGCCCGAGACGCTGCCGCTGCCCACCGTGCTGGACCGGCTCCGCTCGGGGCACCGCCAGCTCGCCTGCGTGGTGGACGAGTACGGCGGCTTCGCGGGCGTCATCACCCTCGAGGACATCGCCGAGGAACTGGTCGGCCCGATCCGCGACGAGGACGACCCGCCGGAGCGGGCCCCGGCGCGGCAGGAGGACGGCTCGTGGGTGGTACCCGCTCGCTGGCGTATCGACGAGGTCGCCGACAGCACCGGCATCGCCCTGCCCGAGGGCCCGGAGTACGACACCATCTCCGGGCTGGTCATGCGGGAGCTGGGTCGGGTGCCGGAGGTCGGTGACCGGTTGGAGATCAACCTGCCGGCCGACGGCGACAACGGCCAGGTCCCGCCGCGTGCCCTGGTCGAGGTGCTCGCGGTGGACCGGCACGTGGCCGATTCGGTCCGCCTCCAGCTCGCCGACGGACCCGCGCAGGTGAACGCATGAGCACCGGATTCGCGCTGATCACCTCAGTGGTCCTGCTGGCGCTCAACGGGTTCTTCGTCGCCGCCGAGTTCGCTCTCGTGGCGAGCAAGCGGTACCGCCTGGAACAGGCTGCGGCCAGCGGTGGCCGGGCGGCCCGGGCCGCCCTCGACGGCGTACGCGAGCTGTCGTTGATGCTGGCCGGTGCCCAGCTCGGCATCACCCTGTGCACGCTGGGTCTCGGTGCCCTGGCCGAGCCGGCGATCGAACGGCTGCTCGGTCCGCTGCTGCACGCCGTCGGCCTGCCGTACGGCGCCAGCCATGTGATCGCGCTGATCTTCGCGCTGAGCCTGGTCACCTTCCTGCACCTGGTGGTCGGCGAGATGGCGCCGAAGTCCTGGGCGATCACCCACCCGGAGCGCTCCGCGTTGCTGCTGGCGCTGCCGTTCCGGGCCTTCGCCCGGGTGGCCCGCCCGGTGCTGTCGGTGCTCAACGCGGTGGCCAACGCGATGCTGCGGCTGGTGAAGGTCAACCCGCAGGACCAGTTGGCCCAGGTGCACGGCCCCGACGAGTTGCGGATGCTGCTGGAGCAGTCCCGGGAACACGGGTTGCTCGGCGCCGCCCAGCACGAACTGCTCACCAGCATGCTGGAGTTGCAGGGCACGACCGTGGCGCAGGTGATGGAACCTTTCGACCAGATCGTGACCGTCCGTCGCGATGATCCGGCGGGCCACATCGAGCAGGTCAGCCGGGACAGCGGTCGGTCCCGCCTGGCGGTTGTGGACGCCGCCGGTCACGTCTGCGGCCTGGTGCACGTCCGGGAGGCGGTGCGGGCCACGGCGGGCCGACCCGACGCCACCGCGGCCGACCTGATGAACGACGCCATCACGATTCCCGACACCGCCACGGTGACCGAGGCGGTCGCCGTGATGCGGGCCCGCCAGTCGCAACTCGCGCTGGTCCGCAACGGCGGTGGGCCGACCCGGCCGGTCGGCTTCGTCGCCCTGGAGGACCTTCTGGAGGAGGTCATCGGGGAGTTCGACGACGAGACCGATCCGATTCCGCGCGCGGTACGCCGGCTCAGATAGGGGCACACGGGTGCGGCTGACGGGGGTGTCACCGGGGTCGGGCGGTACGGGCCTGACGGTGCAGACCGCGCTGGCCAACCCGAGCACCCGCCCCGGCCTGCGACTGCCGGGGCGGGTGAACCTCATCGCCGGCTCCGTCGACGTGCCGATCCTGCACGTCCGGCTCGGCCTGGTCAGCACGGCCGAGCCGGACGATCCGGAGGCTCCCCGTCGGCTGGTGCAGTTCCACCAGGCGCAGGTGGCCGGTGCCCTGGTGCTGCGGGCCGGACGGGCCCGCTCGATTCCGTTCGAGTTCCCGGTGCCGTGGGAGACGCCGGTGACCACGCTGGGCGGGGTGCCGCTGCTCAGCCTGCGGATGGGACTGCGTACCGAGGTGGCGATCGAAGCCACGCTGGACCAGGGCGCGATGGTGCCGGTCTTCGTCCACCCGCTGCCGACCCAGCAGCACGTGCTGGCCGCCCTGGACACGCTCGGCTTCAGCGTCCGCCAGTCCGGGCTTGTCGACGCTCGGCTGCCCGGCGTGGAGCAGGCCCTGCCGCTGCACCAGCGGTGGGGCTTCTGGGTCGGTCCGCTCTACGCCGGACCGATCACCGAGCTGGAGGTGATCTTCGTGGCCAACTCCGCAGGCCTGGAGGTGATCCTCTGGTGTGACCGGCGGTTGGCGCTGGCCGGGATCACCCACACCAGCATCAGCCGGTTCCGGATCTGGCACGTCGGCGCCGACCAGCGGGACTGGGTGAACACCGTGGACGGGTGGCTGCGCGAGGCCATCAACAGGCACGCCGCCGCAGCGGCGCACGCCGACTGGTCGGCCCCTGTTTCCGAGTCGGCCCACGTCAGTCGCCCGCCCGACCGGCCGCTGCCGCCCGGCCCGGAACCTGGTGCCGACGCGGGCGGTGCCGGTGTCGGTGGCGGCGAGGGCGGCGGTGGCGGTGGTGGCGGCGGCACCTGACTCGGCCCGTGCCGGCACGCGATGCGGCCCGTGCCGGTGTGATGCGGCCGTGGCGGCGCGTGATGGGGCCGTGCCGGCGTCCCGGGTTGCCGGGAGTGCCAGCGGGTTCGTCAGCCCTGGGCGAGCTTGAGGCCGAAGCCGAGGAAGAGGGCACCCACGGCGGTTGTCGCGCCGGCCGCCAGCCGGCGGCGTCGGCTGAACTGGGCGGCCAGGAAGGTGCCCGCGAAGATCAGCGCGGTCAGGTAGAGCGCGCTCGTCACCTGGGCGATCAGGCCGAGCAGCAGGAACGACAGCGCCGGCCAGGAGTAGGTGGGGTCGACGAACTGGATGAAGAACGAGACGAAGAAGAGGATCGCCTTCGGGTTGAGCAGGCTGATCACCAGTGCCTTGCGGAACGGACTGCGGGTCGCCGCCGGCTCCGCGGCGTCGATCAGCCGCGGCGTGCTCGGGTCGTTGCGGTCCCGCCAGCGTCGCCACGCGCCGCGCAGCATGGTCAACCCCACATAGCCCAGGTACGCGGCACCCGCGTACTTGATCACGAGGAAGATCGGCGGGTACGCCTTGAGCAGCGAGGCCACCCCGGCGGCGGAGAGGAACATCAGGATCGCGTCACCGACCCAGACGCCGCTCGCCGCCTGGTAGCCGACGCCGACTCCACGGCGCGCGGCGGTGGAGAGGACGAACAGCGAGTTGGGGCCGGGCAGCAGCACGATCGCCACGGTGCCCAGCACGTACGTCCAGAGGTCGGTGATTCCCAGCACGTCCGACATCATCGGGCCGACGTGGCGTGAGCGCGAAGCCTTTCCCGCAGGCTGACCTGTGCTTTCGGCCACTCGTCGACGGTCATCGAATACTGCACGGTGTCCCGCCACGAGCCGTCGGGCCGCAACCGGTGCATCCGCAACACACCCTCCCGGGTCGCGCCGAGCCGTTCGATGGCGCGCTGCGAGCGCTCGTTGCGAATGTCGGTGTGCCAGACCACCCGCACCGCGTCGAGTTCCTCGAAGGCGCGGGCGAGCAGCAGCAGTTTCGCCTCGGTGTTGATCCCGGTGCGCCACCACGGCCGGCCGAGAATGGTGTGCCCGATCGCCACCGACCGACGCTCCGGGTCGATCTCGTAGTACGAGGTGGTGCCGACCACCGCGCCGGTGACCGCGCAGCGCTGCGCCCAGGCGACCCGTTCCTGCCGGTGCTGTTCGGCAAGCGCCGCGACGATCACCTCACGCACCTGCTCCGGCCCGGTCGGCAGCGGTCGGCTCAGGTGCTGCCAGACCTCGGTGGCGGCGGTGGCGGCGTACAACTCGTCGGTGTGGGCCAGGTCGAGCGGCTCCAGCAGCACGTGTGCGCCGCGCAGCACCGCCGGTTCGTGCCAGGGCGAGCGGTTCGGCCGCAGGTAGTCCGGCAGCGGTGCGGTGACCCCGACGTCGGGCTCCGGCAGGCCGGAGGTCAGCCGCAGCGGTACCACCCCGGCCCAGTGCGCCAGACCCAGGTCGGCCGGATCGTCGCCTACCTGGCCGGTGCGGGTGCGCAGCGAGACCTCCACAAGTGGCAGCGCCAGTACGGCGGTCTCGGCCAGCTCCCGCCGGCTCGGGGGCCGACTGTCCGCCGCGCGGCCGGTGCCGACCTTCTCCACCAGGGCGGTCAGCACGTGAGCCTTCTCATCCGGGTCGGTGACCAGGTGAGCGATGCCGTGCGCTACCACCGACCGGTAGTTGGCGCTGTGGTGGAACTGGGAGCGACCGTAGACCAGCCCGTCGAGGAGGGTGACCGCGACGCAGACCGGCAGGCCGTCGGTACGGGCGGCGAGCAGCGGCCGGCTGCCGGTGGAGCCGTGCAGGTAGAGCGTGTCGCCCACGCGCACGTGCAGCGTCGGCAGCACGCGGGGTTCGCCCTCCACGGTGAACCCGAGCGCACAGTCGTACGCCTCGTCGAGCACGGCGTGCGCGGCGATCCGGTCATAGCTCATCCGGTCCCGGTAACGGCTGGCGGTGGTGCGGGTGGTTCGCGGGTACATGCTTCCACCTTTGTTCTAGTACAATCCCATCTTTGTGCCAGCACGCTATCAGGTGACGGGTTCGACGGCTGTCGAGATTTCGGCGAGCATCGAGTCCGGCATCCGCGACGCCGCCCTCGCCCCCGGTGACCCACTGCCACCGGTCCGCGCCCTCGCCACCGCCCTGGCCGTCAGCCCGGCCACCGTGTCCCGTGCCTACGCCGAGCTGCGTCGGCGGGGGCTCATCGTCACCGCCGGGCGACACGGCACCCGGGTACGCCCCCGACCACCTGTCACCGCCCGTCGGGCGGCGTTACGCCCGCCGCCCGCACCCGGGCTGCGGGACCTGTCCCGAGGCGCACCCGACCGGCGACTGCTGCCACCGCTGGGTCGGCACCTGACCGCCCTCGCCGACGCCGCCGACGACCCGGTCGGCTATCCCGACGTCGGCGTACTCCCCGAGATGGCCGAGGTGGCCGGGGCCCGGCTGGCCGCCGACGGGGTGCCCGCCCCCGGACTGACCCTCACCGGCGGCGCGCTGGACGGCATCGAGCGCCTGCTCGGCGCGCACCTGCGGCACGGCGACGCGGTCGCTGTGGAGGACCCGGGTTGGGCCGGGCTGCTCGACCTGCTCGCCGCCCTCGGGCTGCGGCCGATCGGAATACCGATCGACGACGACGGGCCGATCGTCGCGGGAGTCGCCGCGGCCCTGGACGCCGGAGCGCGAGCGCTCATCGTGACCAGCCGGGCCCAGAACCCCACAGGCGCAGCGGTCTCCGCCGACCGGGCTGACGCCCTGCGCGCTCTGCTCGCCGGACGTGCCGACCTGCTGTTGATCGAGGACGATCACGCTGCCGAACTGGCCCGCGTACCGCTGCACCCGCTCGCCGGGGCGACCACCCACTGGGCGTTCCTCCGCTCGGTGAGCAAGCCCTTCGGCCCCGACCTGCGACTGGCCGTGCTGGCCGGAGACGAGACCACAGTGGCGCGGGTGGCCGGCCGGATCCGGATCGGCGCCGGCTGGGTCTCCACAGTGCTGCAACGGCTCGTGCTGTCGCTCTGGGAAGATCCGGAGGTGACCGCCCTGGTCGACCGGGCGGCGGAGAGCTACGAACGGCGACGGAACATCCTGATCACCGCCCTGGCCGAGCGTGGCCTGCCCGCGTACGGCCGCACCGGCATCAACGTCTGGATACCCGTGGACGATGAGACAAGCGCGCTGACCACCCTGCGTGACGCCGGTTGGGCGGTCGCACCGGGCGCGCTCTACCGCCTCGCCGGGCCGCCGGGTTTGCGCATCACCGTCAGCGACCTGCACGAGAAGGAGATCCCGACGCTCGCCGACGCGGTCGCCCGCGCAGCCCGCCCCGCCCCGGCACCGGGCTTCACCGCCTGACCGACCCACCCACCACACGCCCGGCGCGGACGTGAGACAGCAGGGTCCGGGTTGTTGTCGTCTGGGCTGAGGTCCGAGGCGGCCAGATCCCGAAGTTGCTGATTCGGGCGCAGGTGGCCGGGTTGCCAGACGAGGTCTGCTGAAAGTCGGTACCAACCCGCGCTCCTGCTCGCGTGGGCCGCGTCACAGCGGGTAGAACAGTCGCCATGGCCGACACCGAGACCGCGCCCGGCGCCCAGCGGTTCATCCCGCCGCAGGCCGACACGCTCGACGAACTGCGCGCCGCCGCCACCGGCTGCCGGGGCTGCGAGCTGTACCGGGACGCCTCACAGACCGTATTCGGCCGGGGCGACGCCAGCGCCCGGTTGGTCCTCGTCGGCGAGCAGCCCGGCGACATGGAGGACCAGAAAGGGCTGCCCTTCGTCGGCCCCGCCGGCCGGCTGCTGCGCAAGGCGGTTGACGACTCCGGGCTGGACCCGGGACACATCTACCTCACGAACGCGGTAAAGCACTTCCGCTTCGAGCTGCGCGGCAAGCGGCGCATCCACCAGACCCCCGACCGGGTGCACATCACCGCCTGCCGGCCCTGGCTGGTCGCCGAGTTCGCCAAGCTGAACCCGGAAGTGATTGTGGTGCTCGGGGCGACCGCCGCCAAGGCGCTGCTCGGCCCGGCCTTCCGGGTCACCCGGCAGCGCGGCGAACTGCTGCCCTGGCCGGCCGCCGCCCAACACCCGGAGGACTTCCAACGGGTACCCGTCGACAGCGCCGGCGGGACCACCGACGCGCCGCCGGCCCGACTGCTGGCCACCATCCACCCCTCCGCCGTGCTCCGCGCCGACAACCAGGACGTGGCCTACGACGGACTGGTCGCCGACCTCACCGTCGTCGCCCGCGCTCTCGCCGGCTGACCTGCCGCGCTCGCCCCCACCGCGGCATCGGCACCGACCACCCGACGGGGTCGCGCCGGTGCCACACTTGCCGCCATGCAGCAGCATCTCTACGAGCCCGACCACGACGAGTTCCGCGAGCTGTGCCGCACGTTCCTGAACCGGGAGGCGGTGCCGCACCACGAGCGCTGGGAGGCCGACGGGATCGTCGACCGGGAGGTGTGGCGCAAGGCCGGCGCCGCCGGGCTGCTCGGCATGGACGTCGACCCCGAGTACGGCGGCGGTGGACAGCGGGACTTCCGGTACAACGCCGTCCTCGTCGAGGAAATCGTCAACTCGGGCTGCTCCGGGCTCGGCTTCGGCCTGCACAACGACGTCGTCGCGCCCTACCTCACCGAGCTGACCACCGAGGAGCAACGCGAACGCTGGCTGCCCCGGTTCTGCTCCGGCGACCTGGTCACCGCCATCGCGATGAGCGAACCCGGTGCCGGTTCCGACCTGGCCGGCGTACGCACCACAGCCGTCCGTGACGGCGACAGCCTCCTGCTCAACGGGCAGAAGACGTTCATCACCAACGGCGAACTGGCCGACCTGGTGATCGTGGTGGCCCGTACCGCCGACGAGGGTGCCCACGGGGTCAGCCTGGTCGCGGTGGAGACCGGAACCGACGGGTTCACCCGGGGCCGTCGACTGGCAAAGGTCGGGTTGAAGGCCAACGACACCGCCGAACTCTTCTTCGACGACTGCCGGGTACCGGCCACCAACCTCATCGGCACCGAGAACCACGGCTTCTACCACCTGATGGCCAACCTGCCCCGGGAACGGCTCAGCATCGCCGTCGCCGCGGTCGCCGCCGCGGAACGGCTGCTCGCGCTGACCCTCGACTACGCGCGTACCCGGGAGGCGTTCGGCCGGCCGATCGGGAAGTTCCAGCACAACCGGTTCCTCCTCGCCGAACTGGACACCGAGGTCACCATCGCGCGGACCTTCGTCAACCACTGCGTGGCCGAGTTCAACGCCGGCCGGCTCTCGGTGACCGACGCGGCCAAGGCCAAGTGGTGGACCACCGAGTTGCAGAACCGGGTCGCCGACAGGTGCGTGCAGTTGCACGGCGGCTACGGCTTCATGGCGGAGTACCCGGTGGCGCGGGCCTGGCTGGACAGCCGCGTGCAGACCATCTACGGCGGCACCACCGAGATCATGAAGGAAATCATCGGTCGCGGCCTGGGGTTGTGACGAAACCGGGCTGCCGGCTGTCGGTCGGGTGCGAAAGGATGGTCACCCCTTACCAAGGAGCCTCCCGTTGGCCACTGACCTGACCACCACGCCGGCGGCGCACCCGGAGGTCGCGCCGATCCAGCGGCGTACCCTCCGGCTGCTCTTCACCACCCAGATCGTCGGCGGCATCGGGGTGACCATCGGCATCGCGGTCGGCGCCCTGCTCGCCGCCGAGATCGCCGGCACCGCCGTGGCCGGCCTGGCGCAGAGCGCCGCCGTGATCGGTGCCGCCCTGCTCGCCGTGCCGGTCACCCGGATCATCACCGGGTACGGCCGCCGTCCCGGCCTGGCCGTCGCGTACCTGGTCGGGGCGCTGGGCGGGGCGCTCGTGGTGCTCGCCGCGGCGACCCGCTGGGTCCCGCTGCTCTTCCTCGGCATGCTTCTCTTCGGCGGCGGCTCCGCGGCCAACCTCCAGGCCCGCTACGCCGCTGTCGACCTCGCCGAACCGGACCGTCGCGCCCGGCAACTATCGCTGATCGTCTGGGCCACCACCATCGGCGCGGTGGCCGCGCCGAACTTCGCCGCGCTCGCCGACCGCACCACGAGCGGCTGGGGACTGCCGGCGCTGTCCGGCCCGTTCGCGTTCAGCGCCGTCGCGTTCGTGCTCGCCGCCGGCGTACTGCTGCTGTGGTTGCGGCCCGACCCGCTGCTCACCGCGCGCCGGCTCGCGGCGGCCCGCACCGGCGAGTCCGGGTCGACCTCGGTGGCCGGTCCAGCGCCGACCTCGGCGGCCCCGGCCCCGGCCGCGTCCGCGCTCGCCCCGGCCGGCACGGTTCCGGCCGAGCCGGTCGCGGCACCGGCACCGTCGGCCCGGCGCGGCGTGGGCATGCGCGCCGCCTGGTCGGTGGTACGCGTCCGACCGGCTGCCCGGCTCGGCGTCGCCGCCGTGGCCGTCGGCCACCTGGTGATGGTGGCGGTGATGGCGATGACCCCGGTGCACCTGCGGGAGTACCACCCCCTCGACGAGGTGCTGCCGGTGGTCGGGCTGGTGCTGAGCCTGCACATCGCCGGCATGTACGCGCTGGCACCGGTGGTCGGTTGGCTCGCCGACCGGTTCGGTCGACGCCCGGTCATCCTCGGTGGGATCGGGACGCTGCTGGCCGCCTGCGCGGTCGCCGGCACCGCCGGGCACCACACGCCCCGGCTCACCCTCGGGCTCATCCTGCTCGGGCTCGGCTGGTCGGCGACCATGGTGGCCGGTTCCACACTGCTGTCGGAGTCGGTACCGGACCAGGTGCGACCCAGCGCGCAAGGGCTGTCCGACCTGCTCATGGGGCTGGCTGGAGCGCTGGCGGGGGCACTGAGCGGGTTTGTCATGCAACTGGCGGGCTATCCGGTGCTGACCCTGCTCGCCGCGATCGCGGTGGCGCCCCTGCTGGCGCTAGCGTTGCGTCCGGTGCCGGTGGGTGCACCGGGCAGGGAGGACTGATCACGTGCGACTGACCGACTTCTGGGCACGCCTGGCCGAGGCGTTCGGGCCGGCGTACGCGGCCAGCATCGCCAGCGACCAGGTGTTGTCGGAACTCGGCGGGCGAACCATCGAGCAGGCCCTCAAGGCCGGCGTGCAGACGCACGTGGTGTGGCGCGCCGTGGTCGCCGCCTATCCCGACCGGGTACCCGCCCGGCTACGCTGAGCAGTCGATTCGTTACTTCCGCGTGTCTCTTGCCGAGTCGTACACCTGTTCGGCTATTGTCCACAGCGGGGTGCTCGTCCACAGGCCACGGCCAGTCGGCTGGTTTTCTGTCGGACCCAGCGCCTAGCGTGTCCCGCGTGACGCGAAGCTCAGGAAAGACGCCGGCGAAGGCAGGGGTGGCAACGATGGCGGCAGGTCCTGACCGGGAGAAGGCGCTCGACCTTGCTCTCGCTCAGATCGACAAGCAGTTCGGCAAGGGCTCGGTGATGCGGCTGGGGGAGCGGCCGGTCATCCAGACCTCGGTCATTCCGACCGGTTCCATCGCGCTCGACGTGGCGCTCGGCGTGGGTGGTCTGCCCCGTGGCCGGGTCGTCGAGGTGTACGGCCCGGAGAGCAGCGGTAAGACCACTGTCGCCCTGCACGCGGTGGCCAACGCCCAGCGGGCCGGCGGCATCGCCGCCTTCATCGACGCCGAGCACGCGCTCGATCCGGAGTACGCAAAGGCGCTCGGCGTCGACACCGACGCCCTGCTGGTCTCCCAGCCGGACACCGGCGAGCAGGCGCTGGAGATCGCGGACATGCTGGTCCGCTCCGGCGCGATCGACATCATCGTGATCGACTCGGTCGCCGCGCTGGTGCCGCGCGCCGAGATCGAGGGCGAGATGGGCGACAGCCACGTGGGTCTGCAGGCCCGGCTGATGAGCCAGGCGCTGCGGAAGATCACCGGTGTGCTCAACAACACCGGCACCACCGCGATCTTCATCAACCAGCTCCGCGAGAAGATCGGCGTCATGTTCGGCTGCATGTCGTACTCGACCCGGGTCACTCTGGCGGACGGCACGCAGGAGAAGATCGGCAAGATCGTCAACCAGCGGATGGACGTCGAGGTCCTCTCCTACAACCCGGACACCGACCGGGTGGAGCCGAAGCGGATCACCAACTGGTTCAACAACGGTCCGGCGGAGCAGTTCCTCCAGTTCACCGTCGCCAAGTCGGGCGGCAACGGGCGGGCGCAGTTCGCCGCCACCGCCAACCACCTGGTGCGCACTCCCGGCGGCTGGCGGGAGGCGGGCGAGTTGATCGCCGGTGACCGGGTGATGCTCGCCGAGTCGCGACGCCTCAGTGAGCAGCAGTGGCAGGTCGTGCTCGGTTCACTGATGGGTGATGGCGCCCTGTCGCCGAACCGGCAGGACCGCTCCGGTGTCCGCTTCCGACTCGGCCACGGTGCACAGCAGGTCGACTACCTCGACTGGAAGGTCTCGCTGCTCGGCAACATCGGCCACTCCCGGCGTACCGACGCGCGGGGCGCGGCCTTCGTGGACTTCACCCCACTGCCGGAGTTGGACGAGCTGCGCCGCGCGGTCTACCTGGGCGACGGCAAGAAGCACCTCAGCTGGGACTACCTCAAGGCGCTTACCCCGCTCGCCCTCGCCGTGTGGTACATGGACGATGGCTGCTTCACCGTCCGTTCCAAGGGCTTGCAGGAGCGTACGGTTGGTGGTTCCGGCCGGATCGAGATCTGCGTTGAGGCGATGGCGGAGGGCAGCCGCGACCGTCTGGTCGAGCATCTGCGTGACGCGTACGGCATGGACGTGAAGCTGGTCTCCCGGGGTGCCCGGCAGACGGCATCGATCATTTTCACCACCGAGTCGTCGGCGAAGTTCCAGGAGCTGGTTGCTCCCTACGTGCCGGCCGCGATGGAGGCCAAGCTGCTGCCGCGTTTCCACGGCCAGTGTGCCGTCGAGCCGCAGTTCGTCCCGGCGGAGCTGATGCCGGTGCCCGCACGGATCATCGATGTCCGGGTCAAGCCGAAGACCCGCTCGATGAACCGGTTCGACATCGAGGTCGAGGGCAACCACAACTACTTCGTCGACGGCGTCATGGTGCACAACAGTCCCGAGACGACCACCGGTGGGCGGGCGTTGAAGTTCTACGCCTCGGTCCGGCTCGACGTGCGGCGCATCGAGAGCCTCAAGGACGGCACCGACGTGGTGGGTAACCGCACCCGGGTGAAGGTCGTGAAGAACAAGGTCGCGGCTCCGTTCAAGCAGGCCGAGTTCGACATCATGTACGGCAAGGGCATCTCTCGCGAGGGCTCGCTCATCGATGTCGGCGTCGAGCAGTCGATCATCCGCAAGTCCGGTGCCTGGTACACCTACGAGGGTGACCAGCTGGGCCAGGGCAAGGAGAAGGCCCGCGAGTTCCTCCGGGAGAACCCGGACGTGGCCGCCGAGATCGAGAAGAAGATCCTGGAGAAGCTCGGCGTCGGGGTCGGCGCGGGCGATGCCGCCGGTGGCCCGGAGCTGCCGCCTGTCGACTTCTGATCCTGAGTCGTGGCAGGACGACGTGCCCGCTCGGGGCGGGGCTGGGATGCCAGCCCGCCCCGCGCGGGTGACCCCACACCGCGTCCCCGCCGAGGCCGCCGTGCCTCCGGGAACGCCGCCGATCCGGGCAGCCCGACGTCGGCCGATCCCCGGGACGCGTCGGCTCCAGGCACCCCGGCCTGGGGTGCAGCCGGTTCCGCCGGACGGGCCGGCGGTCCGGCACGCGGCGAGGCGGCATCCGCACCTCGCGACGAGGCCGAGGTGGCCCGGGAGATCTGTCTGCGGCAGCTCGCGGTGCGCCCGCGTACCCGGGCCGAGCTGGCCGCCGCGTTGGCTCGACGGGGCATCTCCGAGGAAACCGCCAGCCAGGTCCTCGACAGGTACGACGAGGTCGGCATCATCGACGACGCTGCGTTCGCCCGGGCCTGGGTGAGCAGCCGGCACGCCGGCCGTGGGCTGGCCCGCCGGGCGCTTGCCAACGAGCTGCGCCAGCGTGGCGTGGACGGTGACACGGCCAGCGAAGCGCTTGACGAGTTGGACGAGACCACCGAGGCGGAGACCGCCCGCGCCCTGGTGGACCGGAAGCTGCGGACCGCCCGAGGTGAGCCGGACGCGGTGTTCCGGCGGCTGGTCGGCATGCTGGCCCGCAAGGGCTACCCGGCCGGTGTGGCGATCCGGGCGGTGAAGGACGCGATCGCCGCGCAGAGCGCCGAGGCGGCCGAGTTCGCCGAGCAGATCGACGCCGACGCCCTCGCCGACGCCGATGGCGAGATCGACCGCTGACGCCGACATCCAGGGCGAGGTCGACCCGTTGACCGTCGGTCCGACTTCCGCAGCGCCCCGGTCCGTTGACCTGACCAGCCCGGATGAGTCAACGCGGTGTCGGATGTTCGTCTTTTTTGCCCACTGGCGTCCGAGTATTCATCACCGGAGGGTGACGAGTTAACTTCTCTCCGTCCGGGTGGTTTGATCATCTGTTCTTGACCGGAGGCCGGTTGGGACCTAGCCTCGCCATAAAGGCTCACATTGCCCGACCAAGCGCAGGCTAAGCGCACAACATAGATCCCGTAACAGAACAGCATCACTTTGGCCGGAACCATCGGCCGCGTACGTCAGCTTCGGACAGGCCGGTCCGGGCTCACGTGACACTGCACCCGGCCCGCCGGTGTCCGTCAGGGACGTCGGCGGAGGAAGCCAACCCACGGCCACGCGCTCCGGTCGGGCGTCCAGAGTCGCAGGAGCATGCCCACCCGGCAGGCTGTTGCGGCGCGACGGTTCAGGGGAGGCGCGCCATGGCGAGGCGGCACAGGTTCACCGGAGTCCCGGCATGAGCGAGCGGAGCGGGCCGACCTTGAGGCTGTGTTCGGCGCTGCCCGGTCGGGGTGCGCGGCAGAGCGGGGTGTCGGCATGAGCGGGGGGCGCGGCACTTCCGGGGCGGCGGAGTCCGAGGCCGCCGACGACGGTGAGCAGGGTTCGGGGTCGCCGGGGCACCAGTCAGGGTCGCCTGCCGGTGCCGCCGTGGCCGGGTTCGGGGGTGCCGGGGAAGTCGCCGGTGTGGTGGCTCATCGTGGTGACCGGCCGGGCGGAGCCGCCTCGTGAGCGCCTTCGATGTCGTGATCCTGACCGCCGTGCTGGTGCTGACTCTCGTGGTGCTCGGCGCGGTGCTGTTCGGGGTGCGGCTGATTCGGGGGCTGTTGACGCGTCCGGCACCGGAGGATCCCGCGTACGTCGCGGAGAAGGACCGGCAGGAGCAGTCGCTGGCCGCGCTGCGTACCGCAGCAGACGAGGTCAACAGCACTATCGACGTGGCGAAGTCCGCGGCGGCGGCGGCCCGTGCCGAGGCGGCGGCGGCCAAGGCCGAGGCGAAGGCGGCTCGGGCGGAGGCCCGTCGGGTGCTCGACGACGCCCGCGCCGAGGCGGACACCGTGCTCGAACGGGCGCACAAGCAGGCTGAGGCGGATGCCGAGCAGTTGCGCACCGCGGCCCGGCGCAGTGGCGAACGGGAGGTGGCGGTGCTCGCCGCGACCACCCGGGAGCAGGCCGCCGAGGTGGAGCGGCGGGCGACCCGGATGGACGAGCGGGAGCGGCTGCACACCGAGGAGGTGGAGCGGCTCGCGGAACGGGAGCGCCAGCTCACGGCGGCGAATGCCGCGTTGGCCGCCCGTGAGGCGGCGTTGGCCGAACGGGAGGCCGAGCTGGCCGAGGCGGAGAACCAGCGCCGGCGTGAGTTGGAGCGGGTCGCCGAGTTGACCGCCGACGCGGCGCGGGCGGAGCTGATCGAGGCGATCGAGGGCCAGGCGAAGCGGGAGGCCGCGCTGCTGGTCCGGGACATCGAGTCCGACGCCAGGTCCACCGCCGAGCAGCGGGCCCGGCACATCGTGGTCGACGCGATCCAGCGGGTGGCGAGCGAGCAGACCGCCGAGAGCGTGGTGAGTGTGCTGCACCTGCCGGGTGACGAGATGAAGGGGCGGATCATCGGCCGGGAGGGCCGCAACATCCGGGCCTTCGAGTCGGTCACCGGGGTGAACCTGATCATCGACGACACTCCCGAGGCGGTGCTGCTGTCCTGCTTCGACCCGGTCCGCCGGGAGGTGGGCCGGTTGACGCTGGAGAAGCTGGTGCTCGACGGCCGGATCCACCCGCACCGGATCGAGGAGGTGCACGAGCTGGCCCGGCAGGAGGTGGACCAGCTCTGCCACCGGGCTGCCGAGGACGCCCTGGTGGAGGTCGGCATCACCGAGATCCACCCGGAGCTGGTCAACCTGCTGGGCCGGTTGCGTTACCGCACCTCGTACGGGCAGAACGTGCTCAAGCACCTAGTGGAGACCGCCCACATCGCCGGCATGATGGCCGCCGAGTTGCGGCTGGACGTTCCGTTGATCAAGCGGTCGGCGTTCCTGCACGACATCGGTAAGGCGCTCACCCACGAGGTGGAGGGGAGTCACGCGATCGTCGGCGCCGACGTGGCGCGCAAGTACGGCGAGAGCGAGGACGTGGTGCACGCGATCGAGGCGCACCACAACGAGGTGCCGCCGCAGACCGTGGAGGCGGTGCTGACCCAGGCGTCCGACGCCTGCTCGGGCGGGCGGCCGGGGGCGCGGCGGGAGAGCCTGGAGGCGTACGTCAAGCGGCTGGAGCGGATCGAGGAGATCGCGGCCGGCAAGCTCGGGGTGGAGAAGGTCTTCGCGATGCAGGCGGGCCGGGAGATCCGGGTGATGGTGAAGCCCGACGACGTCGACGACATCGGCGCGGCGGTGCTGGCCCGGGATGTGGCCAAGCAGATCGAGGAGGAGCTGACCTACCCCGGTCAGATTCGGGTGACGGTGGTCCGCGAGTCCCGGGTCACCGAGATCGCCCGCTGACCCTGACGGCTGCGGAAGACGACGCGGCGCCGGCCTGATGGCCGGCGCCGCGTCCATGCTCGGGACTCAGCCCTGCGGCTCCACCACTGTGCCGTCACCGCCGGGGGCGGCGTTGGCGGAGGCGACCGGGCCGGTCTGCCTCGGCATCCGGAAGGAGCGGACACCGGTGCGGCGGTCCAACCAGCCGGCGAACCAGGTGAGCAGCGAATTGATGACGATGTAGATGACCGCGATCACCATGGCCGCGGGGATGATGTTGCCGTAGTTGGCGGCGAGGTCGTTGACGCCGCGTTGGAGCAGCTCGGGGTAGGCCACGATGTACCCGAGCGCGGTGTCTTTGAGCAGCACCACAAGTTGGCTGACGATGATCGGCAGCATGGCGCGGGCTGCCTGCGGGAGCAGGATCAGCCGCATCACCTGGTTCTTGCGCATGCCTACCGCGTACGCCGCCTCGGACTGTCCGCCGGGCACGGCCCGGATGCCGGCCCGGAACGCCTCGGCCAGCACCGAGCCGTTGTAGAGGGTCAGGCCGATCACCACGGCCCAGAAGGCGGTCACCGGTCCCTTGATGATGAACGGTACGCCGTAGAAGATGAAGAAGATCATCAGCAGTAGCGGTACCGCGCGGAAGAACTCCACCACCGCGCCGGCCGGCACGCTGATCCACCACCTGTCGGAAAGCCGGCCGAAGGCGAAGATGATGCCGAAGGCGAGCGACAGCACCATGCCGACGCCGGCCGCCTTCAGGGTTGCCCACAGGCCCGGCAGGATGAACTGCGTCCAGGTGGTCGACCGGGTGAACGGCTCCCACAGCCAGGACTCCCACTGGTTGGCCTCGTCGAATCTGGTGTAGATCCAGTAGAGCAGGCCGAGCAGCGCGACGCCGAAGATGACGCTCAGTACCGTGTTGCGCACCTTGGCCCGGGGCCCCGGGTGGTCGTAGAGGACGCTGCTGGTGCTCATCAGCGCTTCACCGCCAGACGGTTGGCCAGCCAGCCGAAGAAGTAGCCGGTGGGGATCAGGAAGGCGGCGAAGGTGCCGGCGAAGACCAGGAAGATCGGGATGACGGCGTCACCGTTGCTGTTGATCAGGTCCTTCATGATGTTGGAGGACTCCAGCAACCCGATGGTGCCGACGATCGTGGCGTTCTTGCAGAGCGCGATCAGGACGCTGCCGAGCGGCGCGATCACCGAGCGCGCCGCCTGCGGCAGCACCACGATCCGCAGGGTCTGGGCGAAGGAGAGGCCGATCGCCCGGGCCGCCTCGGCCTGACCGGTCGGCACGGTGTTGATGCCCGAGCGGATCGCCTCGCAGACGAAGGCGGCGGTGTAGGCCGACAGACCGATCACGCCGAGCCAGTAGACGTTGAGGTCCAGGTCCTGCGACAGGCTCAGGCCGAGGGTGGCGAAGATGCCGAAGTAGCAGAAGAAGATGACGAGCGTCAGCGGCGTGTTGCGGAAGACGTTGACCCAGGCCGCGCCGAAGCCGCGCAGCACGGGTACGGGGGAGACCCGCATCGCGGCCAGCAGTACGCCGATCACCAGCGCGCAGACCGCGGACGCGCCTGTCAACTTGAGGATCCAGAGGAATCCCGACACGTACGCGTCGAAGTTGTCCGGATCAGTGAATACGTGCATGCGTCGGCTCCCGGGGCACGTGGCGGCGGCCGGTGACAGGCCGGAGCCGGCACCCGCGCGGGGTGCCGGCTCCGGTACCGGTCAGACTGCGCCGCAGTGGGTCAGCTTGGTGGTGTCCAGCTCGGGCGCGGGGGTGCCGCTCTTGCCCAGGGTGGCGTCCCAGGCGGCCTTGTAGCTGCCGTCCTCGGCAGCGGCCTTGAGGATCTCGTTGACCTTCTCGCAGCCCTCGGTGTCGTCCTTCTTCAGACCGATGCCGTACGGCTCGTCGGAGAAGGTGCTGCCGACGACCTTGAACTTGCCGGCGTACTGATCCTGCGCGGCGTAGCCGGCGAGGATGATGTCATCGGTGGTCACCGCGTCGACCTGGCCGTTCTCCAGCAGCGGCAGGCACTTGGAGTACGCGTCGAACTGCTGCAGCTTGGCGTCCGGGTAGTTCTCCTGGATCCGCTTGGCCGGGGTCGAGCCGGTCGCCGAGCAGACCGTCTTACCGGCCAGCTGGTCCGGGCCGGTCAGGGTCGAGTCGGACTTGACGAGCAGGTCCTGGCCGGCGATGTAGTACGGGCCGGCGAAGTTGACCTTCTGCTTGCGCTCGTCGTTGATGGTGTAGGTGGCGACCACGAGGTCGACAGTGCCCTGCTCGATGAAGGGCTCCCGGTTGTTCGACACGGTGGTCTTCCACTCGATGCCGCTCTCCTCGACGCCGAGGCCGTTCGCGATGATCTTTCCGATCTCGATGTCGAAGCCCTCGTACTGGCTGCCGGTCTGCAGGCCCAGGCCGGGCTGGTCGGCCTTGACGCCGATGACCAGCTTCTTCTGGCCCTCGGCCTTGCCGACGATGCCACCGGCGCCCGTGCCGGAGCCGCCCTCGTCGCTGTCCCCGCCGCAGGCGGTCATCGCGACCGCGAGGCCGGCAACTGCGGCGAGCGCCGCCATCCGCTTCATTCGCATACCTGTTCTCCTTCTTCGACTGGAGCCGGCCGGGTCACGGCCCGCCCCACTACCGGACGCCTAATGGGTGAGGATCTTGGAGAGGAAGTCCTTGGCACGCTCGCTGCGCGGGTTCGCGAAGAACTCCGTCGGAGCGGCATCCTCGACGAGCTTGCCGTCGGCCATGAAGATGACCCGGTTGGCCGCGTGGCGCGCGAAGCCCATTTCGTGGGTGACCACGACCATTGTCATGCCGTCGCGGGCGAGGGAGGTCATCACGTCCAGCACCTCGCCGACCATCTCCGGGTCCAGCGCGCTCGTGGGCTCGTCGAAGAGCATCGCCTTGGGCTGCATGGCAAGCGCCCGGGCGATCGCGGCGCGCTGCTGCTGGCCGCCGGAGAGCTGGGCCGGGTACTTGTCGGCCTGGTTGGCGATGCCGACCCGGTCGAGCAGGGCCAGACCCCGCTCGCGGGCGGACGCCGGCTTCTCCTTGCGGACCTTGATCGGGCCGAGGGTGACGTTCTCCAGGATCGTCTTGTGCGCGAAGAGGTTGAACGACTGGAACACCATGCCGACCTCGCTGCGCAGCTTGGCCAGGGCCTTGCCCTCGGCCGGCAGTGCCTGCCCGTCGAAGGTGATGGTGCCGGAGTTGATCGGCTCCAGCCGGTTGATGGTGCGGCACAGCGTCGACTTGCCGGAGCCGGACGGGCCGATCACCACGACCACCTCGCCCCGCCCCACCGACAGCGAGACGTCGTCAAGCACATGCAACGGCCCGAACCATTTGTTGACCGAGTCCAGCACGATGAGCGGTTCGCCCGTCGCCACGTCGTCTGTCCTCCTCGTCGCTGTCGGGAGTCGGTCGACCCCCGGTAGCGGCCACTGTAGGCGGGGTGACGTGGCGGAACACAACCTAGATGGTCACGGAGCGGTAACACCATCGACGATCCGACTCCGGTGTCAAGGTTTGACAGGCACGACTGGCGTCCCGTCCCCGTGACGGAGATCATGAGGGGATGACCGAGCCCGTGCGGCTGACCCGATACGCCCGTGGCGGCGGGTGCGCCTGCAAGATCCCGCCCGGTGACCTGGAGGCGATGGTCGCCGATCTCGGCCCCGCCGCCGGTCCCGCTGACGGCACCGCCGAGCTGCTGGTCGGGCTCGACCACGGCGACGACGCGGCGGTGGTCCGGCTGGACGAGCGCACCGGCCTGGTCACCACAGCTGACTTCTTCACGCCTGTGGTCGACGACGCGTACGACTGGGGGCGGATCGCCGCCACGAACGCCCTGTCCGACGTGTACGCGATGGGCGGCACCCCACTTGTCGCGCTGAACCTGCTCTGCTGGCCCCGGGAGGTGCTGCCGCTGGAGTTGGCCCGGGAGGTGCTGCGCGGCGGCCTGGACGTGGCCCGCGCCGCCGGGTGCCACCTGGCGGGCGGGCACAGCGTCGACGATGACGGTCCGAAGTACGGCCTGGCAGTGACCGGGCTGGTGCGGCCGGAGGAGTTGATCACCCTGGACGCGGGGCGGGCCGGGCTGCCGCTGTCGCTCACCAAACCGCTGGGCGTCGGCGTGCTCAACACCCGACACAAGAGCACCGGCGAGAGTTTCCCGGCGGCGGTGGCCGCGATGACCACCCTGAATCGGGACGCCGCGCGGGCGGCGGTGGCGGCGGGTGTGCGCTGCGGCACCGACGTGACCGGGTTCGGTCTGCTCGGCCATGCCAGCAAGCTGGCCCGGGCGAGTCGGGTGACCGTGGCGATCGACATCGCGCGGGTGCCGTACCTGGAAGGTGCCCGCGAGGCGGTCCGCGACGGGTACGTCAGCGGCGGTTCCCGCCGCAATCTGGAGTGGGTGACCCCGACCACCGATTTCGGCACGGCGGCGGAGCAGGACCGGCTGTTGCTGGCCGACGCGCAGACCTCCGGTGGGCTGCTGGTGGCCGGCGAGATCCCGGGCGCCCCGGTGATCGGTGAGCTGCTGCCCGGTGGCGAACACCGGGTCGTCCTGCGCTGAGCGCGGGTTTTGGTACGCGTGCCGTTGCGTGGGAACGCGCACCATACCCGATAAACTGTCACCTTCCCGCTACCTGGAGCGATGAGGCTCAGGGAAATTTGGGCCAGAATGGTCACAGACCGGTAACTTGCCCACGGCTGGGGGCAAATGCCCCGCACCATCGTCGGTAAGGCCCGATCCGGAGGCCGGTGGGGACGAGCACAGCGAGGAGACGGCATGACCGAGCTGTGGAACTGGAGAATCGACCAGGTACGACCGGTGGAGGTCTACCCGGCGCTGGCCGACGCGCTCGGTCGGGTGGTGATGCCACTGGCGGTGGCGGATCCGCTGCGACTGCCGGCGTACGCGGTGGTCTGCGACGTCTGGCAGGCGCCGGGGGAGTTCGCCACGATCGTGGACTGCTACGGCGTACCGGACGAGCTGCCCGAGTTGCCGAGCATCGCGGCGCTGGCCCGGCTGCTCGGCCGCAACTGCCTGCTGCGTGACGACACGCTCGACGACACCCGGCACCTGCTGGTGGCCCCGGACGGCAGCATCCGCCCGGTGCACTTCGACGTGCGCGAGACCGACGACGGCGAGGTGCTCAGCGACCGCCGCCTGTGCACCGAGGCCGACCCGCGCTGCCGGGGCTGGTCGCGCTGCCACCGCTCGCGGTGGGTGCCCGACTCGGTCAACCCGGCCCTGGCCGCAGCCTGACGACCGGCGACCAGCCGGCCGACACCGCCTGGCTGCCGCCCGCCACCGGCCGCCGCGCGCCCGGGAATGCGGGGGCCTCAGCCACCGGCCGGGGCCGCAGGTCGGGCGCCGCCGCGTACCACCAGCTCGTCGAGCAGGGTGCGGGTGGCGGCGGCGATCGTGGCCACCGCGGTGTCGAAGGCTTCGGCGTTGTGTGCCGCCGGTGCCCGGAAGCCGGAGATCTTCCGGACGTACTGCAACGCCGCGGCCCGCACGTCCGCGTCGGTGACCTCAGGGGTGTACGGCTCACGCAGGGTCTTGATGCTGCGGCACATGGCTTCTCCTCGTTTGCGTCCGACAACTCGGGCCCGGCTACGCTGTGCACGTCATGACTACCGCAGCGGCGGGCGGCCCGCGCACCTACCAGGTGCGCACCTACGGCTGCCAGATGAACGTGCACGACTCCGAGCGCATTTCCGGCCTGCTGGAGCAGGCGGGGTACGTCCGCGCGGGCGAGGCCGAGGACACCCCCGACGTGGTGGTGTTCAACACCTGCGCGGTCCGCGAGAACGCGGACAACCGACTCTACGGCAACCTCGGTCACCTGCGTCCGGTCAAGAACCGGCACCCGGGGATGCAGATCGCCGTCGGTGGCTGCCTGGCCCAGAAGGACCGGGGCGACATCGTCCGCCGGGCACCCTGGGTGGACGTGGTCTTCGGTACCCACAACATCGGCTCGCTGCCGGTGCTGTTGGAGCGCGCCCGGCACAACGCCGCCGCCGAGGTGGAGATCCTCGAAGCCCTCGACATCTTCCCCTCGACGCTGCCGACCCGCCGCGAGTCGACGTACGCCGGCTGGGTGTCGATCTCGGTTGGCTGCAACAACACCTGCACCTTCTGCATCGTGCCGTCGCTGCGCGGCAAGGAGAAGGACCGCCGCCCCGGCGACATCCTCAGCGAGGTGCGGGCGCTTGTCGACGAGGGCGTGCTGGAGGTGACCCTGCTCGGGCAGAATGTCAACTCCTACGGCGTCGAGTTCGGCGACAGGTACGCCTTCGGCAAGCTGCTGCGGGCCTGCGGCGAGATCGACGGGCTGGAGCGGGTGCGGTTCACCAGCCCGCACCCGAAGGACTTCACCGACGACGTGATCGCGGCGATGGCCGAGACGCCGAACGTCTGCCCCTCACTGCACATGCCGTTGCAGTCCGGCTCAGACGACGTGCTGCGCGCGATGCGCCGGTCGTACCGGTCGGAGAAGTACCTGGGCATCATCGAGAAGGTCCGCGCCGCCATGCCCGACGCGGCGATCACCACCGACATCATCGTCGGCTTCCCCGGCGAGACCGAGGCGGACTTCGAGCGCACCCTGGACGTGGTCCGGGCGGCGAGATTCTCCTCCGCCTTCACCTTCCAGTACTCCAAGCGTCCCGGCACCCCGGCCGCGACGATGGACGGCCAACTGCCCAAGCCTGTCGTGCAGGAGCGGTACGAGCGGCTGATCGCCTGCGTCGAGGAGATCACCTGGGCGGAGAACAAGAAGCTGGTCGGCGAGACGGTCGAGGTGCTTGTCGCCGTCGGCGAGGGTCGCAAGGACGAGCGGACCGGCCGGATGTCGGGTCGGGCCCGCGACGGCCGCCTGGTGCACTTCGCCACCGGTGACGCCGGTGGACCTGGCGCTGCCGGCACGATCCGGCCCGGCGACATCGTGCACACCACGATCACCTACGCCGCACCGCACCACCTCAACGCCGACGGCGCGCCGCTGTCGCACCGCCGCACCCGGGCCGGCGACGCGGCCGAGGCGGGTCGTTCGCCGCGTACCCCAGGGGTGTTGTTGGGGCTGCCCACGATCGGCGCGCCGACCCCGGCGCCCGAGCCCACGACCGGCTGCGCCGTCTCGCCTTGAGCTAGCCTCTTCCTCCTCCAGGTTCAAGCGCCCGCCGGTAGGCGGTCATCCTGCTGGATCCGCCGGTAGCTGTCCTGGTCGAACCCGCGAAGGCATCCTCGTAGCCACACCGTCCTGATTCGACGGTGCTGACGGTTCCTCAGTGTCAGATCTTGGTCGTTGTGATCTGCCGGATCGGTGCCGGCCGTATCGTGCTGACCGGTGTGGAGGATCTTTTGACTCGCCCACGGTCGGCTGCCACGGTTGCCCAGTGGGTGGAGGTGCACCGGCTGGCGGTGGCGGGCCGGGAACCGGTGATCGCCCGGCACGTCGGCGACCGGGTGGCAAGGATGTGGCTGCGCACGTCGCGGTTCGCGGATGTCGAGGCCCTCGCGACCGCGACCCTAACCCTCGGCCCGGACGTCAGCGCCTTTTATCACCTGGGGCGGGCCCAAGCCGCCACCGGGCGACCCCGGCCTGCCCTGAAAAGCTACGAGCGGGCCCTACGCCTCTACCGCGAGGCCGACGACCACGGCAATGTGGCTGTCACCCTCAACAACATCGGCGCCGTGTACGACGGGCTCGGGAACCGGCAGCAGGCGCTCACCTACTACCGGCAGGCCCTACCCATCCAGCGGGTGGTCGGCAACCGGGCCGGCGAAGCCGGCACCCTCACCAACATCGGCACCGTCTACCGCGGGCTCGGGGACCGGCAGCAGGCCCTCACCTACTACCGGCAGGCCCTACCTATCTTGCGGGAGGTCGGTGACCGGGCTGGCGAGGCCGTCACCCTCAACAACATCGGCCACGTGTACGACGGCCTTGGGAATCGCCAGCAGGCGCTCACCTACTACCGGCAGGCCCTACCTATCATGCGGGAGGTCGGTGACCGGGCCAACGAAGCCGCCACCCTCACCAACATCGGTGTCGCGTACGGGGGGCTTGGGGATCGGCAGCAGGCTTTCACCTACTACCGGCAGGCCCTGCTCATCCAGCGGGAGGTCGGTGATCGGGCCGGCGAGGCCGCCACCCTCAACAACTTGGGCCACATGTACTACGGGCTCGGGGACCTGCAACAGGCGCTCACCTACTTCCAACAGGCACTGCCCATCCAGCGGGAGGTCGGTGATCGGGCCGGCGAAGCCACCGCCCTCAACAACATCGGTGCAATCCGGTCCCAGGAGGGCGATCTTGCTGGTGTGGAGGCTGTGCTCATTGAAGTTCTTGAGGTCTTCCGCGCCATTGGTGATCGCGGATCCGAGGCCATGACGAGCTTCAATATGGCAAGCGTGCTGAAGCGGATGCAGCGAGTGGACGATGCCATCGAGTTTCAGCGCAAGGCGGTGGCGCTGGCCGAGGAGACGAGCCATCCGGATCTAGACGAGATGCGGACGTTCCTCAGTGGCCTTGAGCAAGAACAGAAGGGGTAGCCGGTGGTAACTGCCGTTCTTGAGGTGTCGGGGTCGGACGGCCCGCGTTGGGCTGCGGAGCTGCGCGGCGCTTTGGCCGCGAACGCCGGGCCTGGTGACGAGGTGTCGCCGGTTGAGGTACGGCGTTCCGCAGAGTTAGTGGTCGCGGCCATCGGGTTGGTGTTTGCCGGGGTCGGTGTGGCCAAGCAAGCTGAGGGCGGAAACCACAATGGGTGAGCTGCCCACGTACGAGTTGGAGGTCTTCGAGCAGACCTCCGACTATGCGGAGTTGCGCCTGTCGACCGGTGGAGGACCGCCGCAGACCCGTGGCCTGGACAAGGCAGCTGTCGATCGGCTGATCGGGATGGTGGAACGCGACTACAGCCAGCATGCGAGAGCGCAGGAGGATTTCGGCGCGCCGCAGTTACGTGATCTCGGCACGGAACTGGCCACTTTCCTTGACGGCGACGAGCGCTGGCTGACCCCGGTCCTGGACCGTCCGCCCGGTATCACGCTGCGCATCACCGCCGCGGAACGGCTGCGGCATCTGCCCTGGGAACTACTTGCCGTGGACGGCTCGTACCTGGCCGTCTCCACCCGTGCGCCGCTGCTACCGGTGCGGTCCATCGACACCAACGCGGCGCTCAAGGACCAGGTCAAGCCGGCGAACCGGCCGTTGCGGGTGCTGTTCATGGCCACGTCCCCCGAAGGTGTCGAGCCGGTGCTCGGCTACGAAGCGGAGGAAGCGGCCATCCTGGACGCCACCACCCGCACCGGAACGGAACTGGTGGTGGAGGAAAGCGGCACCCTGGAGGGTCTTCGCTTCGTCAGTCTCGACCACGGCGCGGGATACTTCGACGTCCTGCATCTGAGCGGCCACGCCACCGTCGGCTCGGACGGCCAGTCCGTCTTCGTGGTGGAGAACGAGTTCGGTGGGCGCGCCAATGCCACCGCTGACCAGATCGCCCAGGCGTTGGGCGGTCGCTGGCCCCGCCTGGTCTTCGTCTCCGGCTGCCTGACCGCCAGTGCCCCCGACGCGGGCGCGTTTCCTTCGATGAGTGAGAGCCTGGTCCGTGCCGGAGCCCCCGTCGTGTTGGGGTGGGCGCTGCCGGTCGGTGACGTTTCCGCGACCGAGTTCGCCGCCGAACTCTACCGGTCGCTGGCTGCCGGGCAGGCCTTCGACCGGGCCGTGGTTGACGCCCGCCAGCAGTTGTACGCGAACAAGCGGGGCAACTGGCATCTGCTGCGCGTCTACGCCGACAGATCCCCACTTGCCCCCATGGTCACAGCCCTGCACGAAAAGGGGCGTACCCGGATTCAGATCCGCCCCGCCGACCAGGAGTTCCTGGACCCGCAGACCCAAAGATCCAGGGTCGCCTCCCGCGCCGCGTTCGTCGGACGACGGCGGGTCATCCAGAGCTGCCTGCGTACCCTCAAACAACCGCAGGGTGGCGACGGCGCGGCGCAGGCCCTGGTGTTGGCCGGTATGGGTGGTCTCGGCAAGAGCAGCCTCGCCTCCCGCCTGCTGGACCGCATGTCCACCACACACCAGCGTGCCGTCTGGTACGGCCGCGTCGACCTGACCAAGTTCCGGGAACTCACCACCAAAATCGACTTCCCCAGCATCGAGCAGCAAATCGAGGCGACCAAGCTGCTCGACAACACCCAGGCGCCCCTTCTCGTACGTCTGCGTCACCTGCTGCACGTCGATGGTCCCCTCGGCCAGACTCCTTGCCTGTTCGTGTTCGACGAATTCGAGGACGGCAACCTCAACGAACGCGACGGCGGGCACGTGCTGTCCCCGGAGATGGCCGACATCCTCCCGGCCCTCCTGACGGCCATCCGCGACACCGGCAGCCTCAGCCGTGTCATCATCACCAGCCGCTACCGCTTCCCCACACCCGCCGGCACGGTCGTCTTCGTGTCACTGGAGACGCTTACCGACATCGAGCAGGCCAAGAAACTCGCGAACCTACCCAACCTGCGCCCCGGCTCCCCGGTCGACCTCGACATCCGTCAACGCGCCGTCGAGGCCGCCGCCGGCAACCCTCGCCTGCTCGACTGGCTCGACCTGATCGTCACCGCCCCGAACTCGACATCGACGGCCTGATCACCGCCATCGAGGCCACGGCCGACCGATTCCGCCGGGAAACCATCCTCGCCAAGAACCTCCTCAGTTCTCAATCCGCCGAGCTGCAGAAGATGCTTGCCAAGGTCAACGTCGTCGAACTGCCCGTCCCCGCCGACACCGTCCACGCCCTCCACGACCACCCCGACGCCGCCGTCCACATCGAACGCGCCGTCCAACTTGGCCTGATGGAAGAAGGCACCGACCCGGAAACCCGCCAGCCCCGCTACTACGTCTCCAACGTGCTGCGCCCCCTCATCCGCCCCCTCCTTACCGACGACGAGTACACCCAAGCCTGCGCCGCCGCCGCACGATCCCTCTACAAACTCTGGATCACCGACCCGGCAACGACCGAGCCCGCGTCATGACCACCCTCGCCCGATGGGTGGAGGTGCACCGGCTGGCGGTGGCTGGCCGGGAGCCGGTGATCGCCCGAAGCGTTGGGGCTCGGGTGGCGAGGGTGTGGCTGGGTTGGTCCCGGTTCGCGGATGTCGAGGCCCTCGCGACCGCGACCCTGACCCTGGGCCCGGACGCCGGTGCCTTGTATGACCTGGGGTGGGCCCGATCTGCTACCGGGCGGCCCCGGCAGGCTCTGGACAGCTACGAGCAGGCCCTGCGCTTGTATCGCGCGGCCGATGACCAAGGCAGCGAAGCCGCCACCCTCAGCAACATCGGCCTCGCGTACAACAGGCTGGGGGATTGGCGGCAGGCCCTGGCCTATTACGAGCAGGCGTTACCCCTCTCGCGGGAGGTGGGTGACGGTGCCGGCGCGGCCGCCACGTTGAATAACATCGGCCGGGTTTATGCCGGTTTGGGGGATCGGCGGCGGGCCCTGGCCTATTACGAGCAAGTGTTGCCCATCTCGCGGGAGGTGGGTGACCGTGCTGGCGAGGCCGTCACCTTGAACAACATCGGCACCGTGTATGCCGAGCTTGGGGATCTTCGGCTGGCCCTGACCTTCTACGAGCGGGCGTTACCCATTCGGCGGGAGGTGGGTGACCGTGCCGGCGAGGCCGCCACCCTTAGCAACATCGGTCACGTGTATGCCGGTTTGGGGGATCGGCGGCAGGCTCTGACCTATTTCGAGCGGGCGTTACCCATCTTGTGGGAGGTGGGTGATCGTGCTGGTGAGGCTGCCTCCTTGAACAACATTGGCCTCGTGTATGACGGGTTGGGGGATCGGCGGCAGGCTCTGACCTTCTACGAGCGGGCGTTACCCATCCGGCGGGAGGTCGGTGACCGTGCCGGCGAAGCCGTCACCAGATACAACATTGCCATGATCTATCGCGATGAAGGGCATCTCGACGAGGCGATCGGCGAACTCGAAGTCGTCGTCGACCTCGACTGCCAAGTGGGTCACCCTGACCTCGCAGCCGATACCGCGATGCTCGAACAACTACGCCAGGAACGAGCAGCCGCTCAGCGCCCTGATCTGGGCCCCGACCAGAGCTGAACACCGTCAACGCTCAGGCGGTGGAGATCGGTGGATGCGGCACGGACGGCCGCAGCTCAGGCGCGCGTGCCGGCCGTCTTGATGCCGCTGACGAAGGTGCCCCAGGCCGCAGGGGCGAAGCTCAACGTCCCGACAGCAGGGGCCTTGGAGTCGCGTACGTCGATAGCGGTGCCTCGGTCGCGGACCTCGACGCACTGGCCGTTGCTGCCGGAACGGCTCGACGTGCGCCAGACGTTACGCTCCATGCTCGCTCAGCTCCTTGACGAACTTCATCGACTCGGCCGGCGACCTCGCCAGCATCCTCAGATTGTCGTACGCCGCCGAAAGCCGCGCCAGGTCGCGGCTCGATTCGAGGAACAGCTCACCGGCCAGGGTCTCGATGTAGCCCAGCGGTGGGTCGTCGTGCTCGAAGCTGAGCAGGGCGAAGCCGGAGCTGTCCGCCAGGTGTGCGCCGGCTTCGAAGCGGAGCACCTGGATCGTGACGTTTGGCAGTTGGCTCACCTTGACCAGGTGGTGCAGTTGCTCGCGCAGCACGTCCGGGCCGCCGACCTCGGTCCGCAGGGACGCCTCGGACAGGATGGCGTGCAGCCGCAGCGGGGTCGGCTGCCGCTGTAGCACCTCCTGGCGGGTCATCCGGGCGACGACCCGCTGCTCCACGGTTGCCGGGTCGGTCTCACGGCCGATGATGTTGACCTCGCGGGCATACCGTTCGGTCTGAAGTAGACCGGGCACGAGCATCGGCTCGAAGTTCTTGAGCTCGGCGGCCTCGGTCTCGTAGGCGATGTAGGTGGCGTACTTGCCACCGAGGCGCTGCCACCAGCCCTCTTCGCGCAGGTCGCGAGCAAGCTCCAACAGCGACGTGCCGGGCTCTTCGTCGATCCGGACGCCGTAGGTGACAAGCAGCTCCATGACGTCACCGGCCCGAGGCTTGATCTCGCCGGATTCGATCCGGCTGATCCGGGACGTGGAGCAGCGGACGAGCTTCGCGGTCTCCTCGCCGGTCAGTCCCTTGGCTTCACGGAGCTTGCGCAGCTCTCGGCCGAGTCGGCGGGATCGCGGCGTCGCGGGTGCGAATCGAGGCATGTCTTGATTCTGCATTTATCCAGTCGGCTCGCCTGCCCCGACTCACGTGCGACCTAAGAAGATCATGGGCGCGTTACTTGCTTAGCATCATGTGATGCGCCACTCTGGTTACTTCAAGCAACGGGATGTACTCAGATCGTGTCCGTTGTGGCGTGTCCCTCGTCGGATGGGGTGCCACACGCATCGCTGGGAGGTGAGCGGGCTCGTGGCTGTCGAGCTGGCGATGATGGTGCTCAGTGGAGTGCTGCTGGGGTTCCTGGCCGGGCTGTTCGCGTTTCGGGTGAAGTCGCGGTGGTGTCCGCGCTGCGGGGCGTCCACTCACGCCATGCCGCCCGTGCAGGGGGACCGGTGAACCGCCCACACCGCCGCGACCACAACTCCGTACCCATCGGGCGGCGGGTGGCCGAACTCCGGTCCCGCCGGGGGATGAGCCAGCAGGCGTTCGCCGACCGGCTCGGCAAGTCGAAAAGCTGGGTCGACAAGATCGAACGTGGCGTACGGCGGCTCGACCGCTACTCGGTCATCCGGGAGATCGCCGACGTGCTGCGCCTCGACCCGGACCTGCTCCTCGGCCCCCGCCAACCCCCACCCACCGCACCCAGACTGGACAGGGTCGACGGGGTTCGTGCCGCCCTCGCCCGCTACCACGACCGACCCCGGCGCACCGTCACGGCGCAGCAGGCCAGCCAGCAGGTCGCCCACGCCTGGATGAGCTACCAGCACGCCCGCTACCCGCACCTGCTCGACGCGCTACCCGCCCTGCTCGACACCACCCACGGCACCCACAGCCTGCTGGTGTCCACCTACCGGATCACCGCCGTCGTGCTGGTCAAACTCGACCACCCCGACCTCGCCTGGCTCGCCGCCGACCGGGCCGTCACCGCCGCCGACGGTCCCACCCTCACCGCCGCCGCCACGATCGCCGTCGCGCAAGCCCTGCGCGCCCTCGGCCACCACCACCTCGCGCTGTCCACCGCCCTCACCGGGGCGGACACCGCAGACGACCCTGCCGTACGCGGAACCCTGTACCTCCAGGCCGGACTCGCCGCCGCCGGCAGCGGCGACCGCCGCAACGCCCACGACCTGCTCGACCACGCCGCCGCCCTCGCCGACGGGCACACCAGCGACACTGACCCGCACCACACCGGTTTCGGGCCCGCCGCTGTCCAGGTGGCCCGCTTCCTCGCCGCGCATCACCTCGGCGACACCACCGAAGCCATTCACCGGCACAGGCACACCATCCGCAGCGACGGCTGGCGACGCCTACCGCCCGAACACCGCGCCGCTCACCTCATCGACGCCGCCCGCGCCTACCTCGACACCGGCGACCCCGCCCAGGCTGGGCAGGCCCTGCTGCACGCCGACCGCATCGCCCCCGCCGAAGTCCGCAGCCGCCCTGCCGCCCGTACTCTCCTCGCCCAGGTCATCCAACGCGAACCCGCAGCGCCCGACGTCGCGCGCCTGGCCACCTTCGTCGGCCTGCCCCGTCAACCCTGACCCGCGCGACTCGCCGGCTCCGACCGCTGCTGTCCGCCGATGTGCCGGGCCGGGCCACCACCCATCACCTGGCGGCCTTTGCTCTGCTTCACTCCACGCAACGGTGAGCGGGCGAAACCATTGCGTGGAGTGAAGCAGAGCAAAGCATCCACGACCCACACCAGGCGGAGCCCGGCTGTGGCCGCTCACGCAGCCCTGGGCGGCCTGTGTCGAAGTCCGGGTCGGCCTGCGGCGGGTGCGCGCGACGCCTGGCTGGACGCCGCCTGGACTCCCGCCTCGACTGAGGACTTCGACACAGGCCCTGACCTTACGGTCAGACCGAGATCCGACCGGCGCCCGCGCCGCCCGTCACGATCGACTTGACGTTGCTCGGCGTGTCCAGGGTGTACGAGTAGGGGATGCCGGCCACGCTGCCGCCGGTCTGCCCGCTGCCCGAGTTGACGAAGTGGTTGTTGCGGGCCACCAGCGAGCCCGGGCCGGAGCTGCCCTCACCCAGGTGGTACGGGTCGGGGGTGTTCTCGAAGTAGTTGCCCTCGACGAGCACACCGGCGTTCATCGTGGACGCCACGCCGTAGCCGCGCACGTTGCTGTAGTAGTTGTTGTAGACGTGCACCGGGTTGCCGAACCGGACCCGGGGGTGGCGCTGGTTGCTGCCGTCGAACCAGTTGTGGTGGTAGGAGACCCGCAGCTTGCCGACGTCCTGGCTGGCGTTGTCGTCGCTGTGCCCGAGCAGCATCGACTTGTCGTGGCCGTAGACGCGGTTCCACGACACGGTGATGAAGTCGGAGCCGCGCTTGATGTCGACAGCGCCGTCGTACCCGGCGGTGAAGCTGTTGTGGTCGATCCAGATGTTCGTCGCGGACTGCTCCACGTTGATCGCGTCGTCGCCCCAGTTCCGGAACGTCAGGTTCCGGATGATGACGTTGCGGTCACCGTTGATGGTGAAGCCGCAGCCGGCGATCGTGGCACCGGAGTTGCCGAGGATGGTCTTGTTGGAGCGGACCCGCAGCATCCCCGAGCAGTTGATGGTGCCGGAGACCCGGATCACCGCCGCGCTTGTGGAGTTGAGCGCGCTGGTCAGTGCCGAGGCGCTGGTGACGGTCGTGGTTGCGGCGCTGCCGCCGCCCGAGGTGCCGCCGTTCTGGGTGGCCCAGCCGACCAGGCCGGTCTGCGGTGTGGTGGGCGGGTTGGACGTCGGGGGAGTGGTGCCGCCGCCCAGTCGGACCAGTTGCCACCGCTGGTTGGCCCCGTCCAGGTCGGCGTACTGCGAGATCATCGCGCCGTCGGCGGTGGACCATCCCCACAGGTCGAGCGCCTTGTTGCTGTGCCGGTTGACGAACCGGACGTCACCGTTCGCGGCGTCGGCGAGCCGCCAGTGCTGCTTGATGTCGCTGCTCGCGGTGACCTGGGTGACCTGCACCCCGTCGTTCGAGTTGGGCACCGTGACGACCTTGCCGGAGTGCCGGTTGCGCAGCTGGTAGTAGCCGCTGCCCACGTCGACGAACTGGAACTGCTGGTTGTTGCCGTCGGCCCGGGTGAACTGCCGGATCTCACCGCCGTCGGCGGTGGACCAGTTCCAGAGGTCCATGGCCTTGCCGCTGTGGCGGTTGACGAACACGTAGTAGGCGCCGGTGTCGACGGTCGCCGCGGCGGCCGGTGCGACGGTCACCGCGACGGCGGCGGCGGGCAACGCGACGGCCGTCGCGGCCAGCACCGCCAGCCTTCGCGTCAGGCGAGGCTTGACGTCTGCAAGCACGGTCGTTCTCCTCATCCTCGGTAAATGGGACGGATCGGGTGACGCGTGGGCGCACCGTGGGGCCGTGGGTCAGGGCCGGCCCGGACCGGTCCATGACGTGGCAGGCCACGGTGACTACGGGTGGTGTGGCCGTGGCGGTGGCCCGGATGCGTCATCCGGTGCGGGCGGCAGGGGGTGCGCCGCGGCAAGGGGGCTGCCGTGCCCGGCGGCAGCGATGCCGTGGCGGTCGCAGGATGCGCCCTGCCGGTGGATGAACTGGTCGGAATGGCTCCCGTGCCTCGCCCGACAAGCGGGCAAACGCTTTCCCCAGGTAATCACAGATCAGCGTCGATGTAAATGTCGTACGTTAACATCGCCCCGACCTGCACAAAAGACGGTGCCCCGACTCCCCTGAGGGGAACCGGGGGCACCGGACGTACGGCTCAGCCGGCCTGCTCGGCCAACTGGAGGAACTGGCGCTTCGAGGCGAGCGCCTGCTCGGCCTCCTTGATCCGCCGGGGGTCGCCGGCAGCCTGCGCCCGGGCCAACCGCTCCTCGGCCTCCGCGACCTGCGACCGCATCTGGGCCAGCAGCGGGTTGTCCTCTCGGGTGGTGCGCCGCCAGGCGGAGTCCATCACCTCACGGACCTTCTCGTCGACCGCGCGCAGCCGACGCTCCAGCCCGGCCGCCGCCTCGCGCGGCACCCGACCGGCCTCGTGCCACTGCGCCTGGATCTCCCGCAGCTTCGCCTGCGCACCCTTCGGGTCGCCGTCGATGTCGAGCGCCTCGGCCTCGGCCAGCAGCGCCTGCTTGCGCTCCAGGTTGGCGCGCTGCTCGTTGTCGCGGGCGGAGAAGACCTCACTACGCCGGCTGAAGAAGGCGTCCTGCGCGGCGCGGAACCGTTCCCAGAGCCGCTGCTCGGCTTCCTTCGACGCCCGCGGCGCGGCCTTCCACTGGGTCATCAGGTCCTTGAGCTGATTTGCCGTAGCCGCCCAGTCGGTCGATTCGGCGACCTTCTCGGCCTCGGCGACCAGCTCCTCCTTGACCGTCTGCGCCTGCTTGCGCTGCGCGTCCAGGGAGGCGAAGTGGGCACCCCGACGGCGGGTGAAACCGTCCCGCGCGGCGGCGAACCGCTTCCACAGCTCACCGTCGGTCTTCTTGTCCACCCCCCGGATGGTCTTCCACTCGTCGAGGATCTCCTTGAGTCGGTCCCCGGCGGTCTTCCAGCCGGTCGACTCGGCCGCCAGCTTCTCGGCCTCCTCCACCAGGGCGGTCTTGCGGGCGAGCGCCTCGACGCGGGCGGCCTCCTTCGCCGCCCGGGCCTCGCCCGCCTTCTCCTCGGCCACGATGGCGAGCTTGTCGAGCCGGGTCGCCAGGGCGTCGATGTCGCCGACGACGTGGGCCTCGGCGAGGGAGCCGCGAATCCGCCGGATGGTGGTGAGCGAGTGGTTGGCGTCCGCCGCACCGGACTTGAGCCGTGCCTCGGTCAGGTCCACCTCGGTCACCAGGTCGGCGAAGCGGCGTGCGAAGTGCGCCAGCCCCTCTTCCGGTGCTCCCGCCTGCCAGGATCCGACAACCCGCTCGCCCTCGGCGGTCTTGACGTAAACGGTGCCGTCCGCGTCCACCCGTCCGAAGGCAGTCCAGTCGCTCATGTGCCCATCCTCGTTCTCCCGGCACCAGGGAGCAGTCTCCCGGGCGCCGCCACGGCGCAGCCAAGTTTCTCCGGGCATTGTCACAGGTGCGCCCCGGTCCGCGTCGAGCGCCTATCGCCGACCGTGACCATACGGTGTCCTAGGGCCCGTCTGGGCCATCCGACCGGCGTGCCGCTTTCGCCCGTACGCGTACGTACGAACGGTCGTCCGTCCGGGCGGTACCCGGCAGACGGTGATCCGGGGCCGCTAAGTTTGCCTGGTGCCACTGGTCGCCGCCGCCGTCTGCCCCCACCCGCCGCTGCTCGTTCCCGAGATCGCCGGTGCCGCCGCGTCCGAGCTGGACGATCTGCGCGCCGCCTGTGACGCCGCCGTAGCCGGGCTGCTCGACTCGGGAGCGCGCAGCGTCCTGGTGATCGGCGCCGGCGAGCACAGAGCCGATCTCGACTTCCCGTTCCGGGGCAGCTTCGCCCCCTGGGGGCTGCCGATGGAGGTACGCCTCGGCAACCACCCCGACGGTGTGGTGGGCACCGACCACCTCCCGCTCAGCCTGCTGGTCGGTGCCTGGCTGCTCGGCCGGCGACCGGCGGCCGGAACCGGCGGCGTGGGCTGGCGGATGAAAACGGTCGGGACCGACGAATCGGTCGGGACCTGCGCCGACCTCGGTGCCCGGCTCGGGTCGAACCAGCCGTGGGCGCTGCTGGTGATGGGGGACAGCTCGGCGTGCCGGGGGGAGAAGGCACCCGGTTACGCCGATCCGCGCGCCGAGGCGTACGACGAGACGGTCGCCCGGGCCCTGGCCGACGCGGACGTCGACGCCCTGCTCGGCCTCGACCCCGTCCTGTCGGCGCAGCTCAAGGTCGCGGGACGGGCGCCCTGGCAGGTGCTCGCCGGTGCGGCGCGGGCGGCCGGCGGGCACTGGCGCGGCGAGCTGCGCTACCACGCCGCGCCCTACGGGGTGGGCTACCTCGTGGCGAGCTGGGGGCGGCCGTGACCGGCCCGGGCGTCGTGGTCGCGGTGGTCGGGCCGACGGCGGCGGGCAAGTCCGCCCTGAGCATCGCGCTCGCGCACGCGCTCGACGGCGAGGTGGTCAACGCCGACTCGATGCAGCTCTACCGGGGCATGGATATCGGTACGGCGAAGCTCACCGCCGCCGAACGCGACGGGGTGCCGCACCACCTGCTCGACATCTGGGAGGTCACCGAGCCGGCCAGCGTGGCGGAGTACCAGCGGCTGGCCCGGGCGGCGGTCGACGACATCCTCGCCCGGGGTCGGATGCCACTGCTTGTCGGCGGGTCCGGGCTCTACGTCCGGGCGGTGCTGGAACAGTTCGAGTTCCCCGGCACCGACCCCGAGCTGCGGCACCGCCTGGAAGGTGAGCTGGCCGCGCACGGTCCGGCACCGCTGTACGCGCGACTACGCGAGGTCGACCCGGCAGCGGCGGCCGGCATCCTGCCCGGCAACGGCCGGCGCATCGTGCGCGCGCTGGAGGTGATCGAGCTGACCGGTGGGCCGTTCACCGCGGCGTTGCCGGCGCCGACACCTCACTACCCGGCGGTGCAGATCGGCGTGGACCTGGACACCGCCAGGCTCGACGAGCGGATCGCGGTCCGGGTCGACCGGATGTGGGCCGACGGGCTGGTCGCGGAGACCCGGGGACTTGTCGAGCGCGGCCTACCGCAGGGGCGTACCGCGAGTCGGGCGCTCGGCTACCAGCAGGTGCTGCGTTTCCTGGGCGGGGAGCTCACCGAGACCGAGGCGCACGACGAGACGGTCCGGGCCACCCGCCGTTTCGTCCGCCGCCAGCGCTCCTGGTTCCGGCGTGATCCGCGGGTGCACTGGCTCGACTCGGCCGACCCGGGCATGGTCGGGGCCGCGGTGCGGATCCTCGGCGAGACTGCGCGATGATGGGGGCGTGGAGTTCACCAAGGGGCACGGCACCGGCAACGACTTCGTGATCCTGCCCGACCGGGACGGCGCGCTCGACCTGACGCCCGAGCTGGTGGCGGCGATCTGCGACCGGCGACGTGGCCTCGGCGGCGACGGCGTGCTGCGGGTGGTCCGCGCCGCGAAGCACGCCGACGGTGCCGCCCTGGCCGGTGAGGCCGAGTGGTTCATGGACTACTGGAACTCCGACGGCTCCTTCGCCGAGATGTGCGGCAACGGGGCCCGGGTCTTCGTCAGGTACCTGCTGGAGACCGGGCTGGCCGTACCGGCCGGCGACGCCCTGCCGGTGGTCACCCGGGCCGGCGTGGTGCGGGCGCGGGTCGAGGGCGACGCCATCGCCGTCGAGATGCGACGCCCCCGGCTGTACGGCGCCTCCGCCGCCGCCCTGGGCGGGCTGACCCTGCCCGGCACGGCTGTGGACGTCGGCAACCCCCACCTGGTCTGCCCGGTACCCGCCGGACTGGACCTGACCGGGCTGGACCTGACCCGGGCCCCCGACGTCGATCCGGCGGTCTTTCCCCGCGGCGTCAACGTCGAGTTCACCACCGCCGGTGCGCCGGTGGCCGGCGTCGACGCGCACGTGCTGATGCGCGTCCACGAGCGTGGCTCCGCCGAGACCCTCTCCTGCGGCACCGGCGCCTGCGCCGTCGCGGCGGTGGCCCTGCGCGACGCCGACCGGGAAACCGGCACTGTCGCCGTAGACGTCCCCGGCGGCCGCCTAACCGTGACCGTGGACGAGGACTCCTGCTGGCTCTCCGGCCCCGCCGTCCTCGTCGCCACCGGCCAGCTCACCCTCCCGCCCCTGCACCCCTGACCCTCGCCCCCACCCACCCGTGTTGATCATGAGGTCAACGGCAGTTTCTGATCGAACTCGCCGCTAACCCCATGATCAACATGGGTGGGTGGGGGCGGGGAAGGTCAGGGGTGGCGGAGGCGGTGGCGGCGATCTCGGGGAGGTCGGCCGGGCCGGGGTCGGCGGCGGGTGGCGAGGTGACGGCCGGGTTCTGGGCGGCGGCGCGTACGGCGGCGGCGACCGCCGGAGCCACCCGCGAGTCGAAGACGCTGGGCACGATGACCGTCGGGTTGATTTTTTCTTCGCCCACCACGTCGGCGATGGCCCGGGCGGCGGCGATCGCCATCTCCTCGGTGAACTCCTCGGCGTGCGCGTCGAGCATGCCGCGGAAGACGCCCGGGAAGGCGAGCACGTTGTTGATCTGGTTCGGCTGGTCGGAGCGGCCGGTGGCGACGACCGCGGCGTGCTTGCGCGCCTCCCGAGGGTCGACCTCCGGGTCCGGGTTCGCCAGCGCGAACACGATCGCGTCCTTCGCCATCGTGGCGATGTCGTCGCCGGTGAGCAGGTTCGGGGCGCTCACCCCGATGAAGACGTCGGCACCGGCCAGCGCACCGGGCAGGTCACCCGAGTAGCCGTCCCGGTTGGTGTTCTCGGCCAGCCACCGCCAGGCCGGGTTGAGGTCGGCCTGGCCACGGTGCAGGGCGCCCTGCCGGTCGTACGCGATGATGTCGCCGACGCCCTGACGCAGCAGCAGCTTCATGATCGCGGTGCCCGCCGCGCCGGCCCCGGAGACCACCACCCGCACGTCCGCGAGCTGCTTGCCCACCACGCGCAACGCGTTGGTCAACGCGGCCAGCACGCAGATGGCGGTGCCGTGCTGATCGTCGTGGAAGACCGGGATGTCCAACGCCGCGCGCAACCGGGCCTCGATCTCGAAGCAACGCGGCGCGGCGATGTCCTCCAGGTTGATCCCGCCGTACGCGGGCGCGATCGCCTTGACGATGGCGACGATCTCGTCGGTGTCCTGCGTGTCGAGCACCACCGGCCAGGCGTCCACCCCGCCGAAGCGCTTGAACAACGCCGCCTTGCCCTCCATCACCGGCAGCGACGCGGCGGGACCGAGGTTGCCCAGCCCCAGCACGGCCGAGCCGTCGCTGACCACCGCGACCGTGTTCCGTTTGATGGTCAGTCGCCGGGCGTCGGCGGGGTTGTCGGCGATGGCCTGGCAGACCCGGGCCACCCCGGGGGTGTACGCGCGGGAAAGCTCGTCCCGGTTGCGCAGGGCGACCTTCGGACTGACCTCGATCTTGCCGCCGAGGTGCAGCAGGAAGGTGCGGTCGGAAACCTTGCGCACGTCGACGCCGTCGAGCGCGCTCAACGCCTCGACCACCTGGTCGGCGTGACCGGAGTCGGCGGTGTCGCAGGTCAGGTCGACGATGACGCAGGTCGGGTCGGAATCCACCACGTCCAGCGCGGTGACGACCGCGCCTGCCTCACCGACCGACGTGGTGAGCCGGCCGATCGAGGAGGCGTCGGCGGGCACGGCGATCCGGATCGTGATCGAGAATCCGGCACTGGGCAGTCTGGTCGTGGCCACGCAGGTCCCTCCGTCGGCGCTGAACGGCTCGTCCGCATTTCTACTCGCCCGCCCCGGGCCGCCGGCACCCGCCCCCGTTCTCGCCGCGTCGCAGGTGGGCATATACCAGGTGCGGCGGGCGTTGACACATGTCAGGATTGCTCGGTACGTGCACAGAACGGACAGGAGAGATCGCTTGCGAGACCAGGAGACCTACGTTCCCATCCCCGACGACGAGCTCGACACCACCACTGGCGAGTACGAGCTCTCCGAACGGCAGGCGCTGCGACGGGTCCCCGGCCTCTCCACCGAGCTGACCGACGTCACCGAGGTCGAATACCGACAGCTCCGGCTGGAGCGGGTGGTCCTCGTCGGCGTCTGGACCGAGGGCACCCAGGTCGACGCGGAGAATTCCCTCACCGAGCTGGCCGCGCTGGCGGAGACCGCCGGCTCCCAGGTGCTCGAAGGGCTCATCCAGCGGCGCAACCGCCCCGACCCGGCGACCTACATCGGTCGCGGCAAGGTCGACGACCTCGGCTCGATGGTGCTCGCCGCCGGCGCCGACACGGTGATCTGTGACGGCGAGCTGTCCCCGTCCCAACTGCGCAACCTGGAACAGCGCACAAAGGTCAAGGTGGTCGACCGCACCGCGCTGATCCTCGACATCTTCGCCCAGCACGCCAAGAGCAAGGAGGGCCGGGCCCAGGTCGAGCTGGCCCAGCTCGAATACCTCCTGCCCCGGCTGCGCGGCTGGGGCGAGACGCTGTCCCGGCAGACAGGTGGGTCGGGCCGTGGCGGCGGTGCGGGCGGTGGCGTCGGCGTCCGTGGTCCCGGTGAGACCAAGCTGGAAACCGACAGGCGGCGCATCCGCCACCGCATCTCCCGGCTCCGCCGGGAGATCAAGGCCATGCGGACGGTACGCGAGACCAAGCGCGCCCGCCGCACCCGCAACGGGGTGCCCGCGGTGGCGATCGCCGGTTACACGAACGCCGGCAAGTCCAGTCTGCTCAACCGCCTGACCGGGGCGGGCGTGCTGGTGGAGGACGCGCTGTTCGCCACGCTCGACCCG
Source organism: Verrucosispora sp. CNZ293 (assembly GCF_002754655.1). Lineage (NCBI taxonomy): Bacteria > Bacillati > Actinomycetota > Actinomycetes > Micromonosporales > Micromonosporaceae > Micromonospora > Verrucosispora sp. CNZ293. Next base: position 3,223,250 of record NZ_PEFR01000001.1, on the reverse strand, counting down.
ACCACCCGCCGGTCCACCACGTCCGACGGGCGGGTCTACACCCTCAGCGACACCGTAGGTTTCGTCCGGCACCTGCCGCACCAGATCGTCGAGGCGTTCCGGTCGACGCTGGAGGAGGTCGCCGAGGCGGATCTGGTCGTGCACGTGGTCGACGGCGCCCACCCCGACCCGGAGGAGCAGGTCCGGGCCGTCCGCGAGGTGCTCAGCGAGGTCGGCGCCGACCGGCTGCCCGAGCTGCTGGTGGTCAACAAGATCGACGCGGCCGACGAGGAGACTCTGCTCCGGCTCAAGCGGCTCTGGCCCGAGGCGGTCTTCGTCTCCGCACACCGCGGGCGGGGCATCGACGACCTGCGCGAGACGATCGAGCGGCGGTTGCCCCGGCCGGCGGTCGAGGTGCGCGTGGTGCTGCCGTACGACCGGGGCGATCTGGTGGCCCGCCTGCACCGGCAGGGCGAGGTGCTCAGCACCGCTCATCTGCCGGAAGGGACGATGCTGCACGTACGGGTCAACGAGGCACTCGCAGCCGAACTGGCCCCGTACGGCGACGCGGCGCAGGCGGTCCATACCACCCGGTGATCGTCTGCGGTGATCGCACAGCCGCGTCACCCGGCGGAAACCTGCGGCATGCGACACTTCTTTCATGCTCCGCACTGTTTCCTCCGTCACGGTTGCCCTCGGCCTGGTCGGGGCCACCGTGGCGGTAACCGGTGCCGCGCTCGCCGCGCCCGGTTCGACCCCCGCCAAGGCTGCATCTCCCGTGGTGGCGGCGTTTCCGGCCGCCGCTGTGGGGCCGCCGGTCACGGCTGCGGGCAAGAAGCAGTGTTCGGTCACCGACTCGCGACTGCGTGAGCTGTCCGGCCTGGTCGTGACCAAGAGCGGCTACATCGTCATCAACGACAGCACCGAGCAGGACGACCGTAAGCGAATCTTCTACCTCAACAAGGACTGCCAGGTCGTCCGCGAGGTCCCCTACTCCGGCGCCGGGCCGTTCGACACCGAGGATCTCGCCGTCTCACCGGACGGCAAGACGCTGTGGATCGCCGACACCGGTGACAACGTGACAAGCCGCGAGCGTCGCGAGCGGGTGGCGGTGTGGAGCATGCCGATCGGCGGCGGCAGCCAACCGAAGTTGCACCGGCTGTCGTACCCGGACGGCAAGCCGCGCGATGCCGAGGCGCTGCTGATCGGCGACGACAAACTGCCGTTGATCATCACCAAGGTCACCGCCGGCAAGGCCGAGATCTTCACCCCGGACGGGCCGCTCAAGACCGGCAACACCGATCCGGTGCCGATGAAGAAGCTCGGCGACATCGAGCTGCCGAAGACGGACACCGAGAATCCGCTGAGCACCTTCGGCCGGGTCGCGATCACCGGTGCGGCCCGCTCCGCGGACGGTGCGCGGGTGGTCCTGCGCACCTACGCCGACGCCTTCGAGTACGACGTCCAGAACGGCGACATCGTCGCGGCTCTCACCACGGGCACGCCCCGGGTCACCGCCCTCGCCGACCCGTTCGGCGAGGCGATCGCCTACTCGACCGACGGCAAGACGTTCCTGACCGTCTCCGACGCCGGCCACCTGGAGGACGACGACCCCATCAACATCCTCGGCTACACCCCCTCCACCGAGGGGCCGAAGAAGCTGGCCAACGACCCCGACGCGGCGCAGAAGTCCGGGCAGTCCTTCCTCGACGGACTGACCCCCACCGACATCATGTACCTGATCGCCGCGGTCGGCGTGATCGGAGCCCTGCTCGTCGGCGCGGGCATCTTCGGCATCCTGCGCGCCCGTAAGCGCCCGGCACCTGCCGGCCGGAACCGCGACGACGACGCCGACGTACCGGGCCGCACGAGCGACGGATTCGGCTCGGCCCAGGACCGGGGCCGGGGTGGGGTGTACGGCGGGGCGCAGTCCGCTGGCGTCTACGGCGGCTCGCCGGTCGGCGAGCGACCCGGCGCCGGCACCCGTCCGGGCGGAGTCTACGGCGGCGGCGGTGGCCGACCGGCCGCCGGGAACGGTGCCCGCCCCGGTCAGGGCGGCGGTGGCGTCTACGGCGGTGGTGGCCGGCCCGGCGGTGGCGGTGAGGGTGCTCCGGTCTACGGCGGGCGGCCCGGCGGTGGCCGACCGGCCGGTGGCGGTGGCCGCCCCGGCGGTGGCGTCTACGGCGGTGGCGGCGGTGGTGGTGGTGCGCGCGGCGGCGGACAGCCCGGCGGGGGAGGGCGCGCAGAGCCACCTCGGCGTGGTGGCCCGACCGAGCCCGACTACCGGGGTCGACGCTCCGGCCGCTACCGGGAGGACGACGGCGAGCCGTACGGTCAGGTACGCGGCGGCAACTACGGCTACCGGGGCGACCGGTACTGAGCTGGTGACCGGTACTGACCCCCGGTCAGTACCGGTGTCGCGGACCGTCGAGTCAGATGCGGCGCAGCACCGCCACCACCCGGCCCATGATGGTGGCGTCGTCACCGGGGATCGGGTCGAAGGCCGGATTTTGCGGCATCAGCCAGACGTGACCGTCGCGGTGACGGTAGGTCTTCACTGTCGCCTCGCCGTCGAGCATGGCGGCGACGATCTCGCCGGAGTCTGCTGTCGGCTGCTGCCGGACGACCACCCAGTCGCCGTCGCAGATCGCCGCGTCGAGCATCGAGTCACCCTTGACCTGGAGCATGAAGACCTCGCCCTCGCCGACCAGCTCGCGGGGCAGCGGGAAGACGTCCTCCATCGACTGCTCAGCGAGGATCGGCCCACCGGCGGCGATGCGACCGAGCATCGGCACGTAGGCCGGGGTGGGTCGCTGGGAGCGGCTCAGCTCGTCGTCGACGTCGTTCGGGGAACGGACGTCGACAGCCCGGGGCCGGTTCGGGTCGCGCCGGAGGAAGCCCTTCTTCTCCAGCTCCTTCAGCTGGTAGGCGACGCTGGACGGGGAGACCAGCCCGACCGCCTCACCGATCTCGCGCACGCTCGGTGGGTACCCGTGGCGTTCCACCCAGGTGCGGATGAAATCCAGGATGCGACGTTGCCGGGCAGTCAGATCGACAGTCGCCGGGTCGGGGAAGCTGCTGACCACCGGCGTCACCGGGCGCACGGCCGGCTGACCGGAGCGGCCACGGGTGACGCTCCGGCGTCGGGCGGCCGGGGGGGCCGCCTCGATGCTCTGCTGCGGGCTCTGTGGCCGGTTGGCCCGGTCCTCGGTCACGTCCGTCCTCCCTGGTCGGCGCTGGGTGCCTCGGCGGCTCGTGGTGCGCGCGGTGATCTGCGTACCGGTGGGTCGACCATGGTCACCTCCGGCTGTTCATGACCGTATAGGTGAGATCGGTCTTTTTCAAACATCTGTACGACCTGCCTTCGCGTGTCGATGCGGAAAATCGTCACGACCTCGGGGTCGTACTGATAAATAGTACGTGTGTTCTATGGGAGAGGAATTGTCGACGCTCTCGCCGGATCGGGGGTAACCGCTGCGGCTGGTCCGCGTTGGGCTCTCCGGTTGGGCGTAACCGGTGGTGCGCGTGTGTTCTGGGGTGACGCGCCGGACACGCCGACCAACTTGACCCCGGATCGTCGGCGACATACGGTCGACCCCTAGATGTAGTAGTCACATGGGCGTAAGTTGCCTACAGGTTGGGTTCGACTACCGACCGCACTCCTGCACCGCCAAGCCGGCGGCCATCCTGCGGGGATGGCTCCGGCCACCGAGGCGTGCCCGGAGGGCGGGCCGGCGAACCTGTGGTCGATCGAGGAGGTCGGGCGATGCGGTGTCCGTACTGCCGGCACGCCGACTCCCGGGTGGTCGACTCGCGGGAGGCCGACGACGGCCAGCTGATCCGACGACGGCGGTCGTGCCCCGAGTGCGGCAAGCGGTTCACCACCGTCGAGGAGGCGGTGCTCGCCGTGGTCAAGCGCAGTGGCGTGACCGAGCCGTTCAGTCGGACGAAGATCATCGGCGGGGTGCGCAAGGCGTGCCAGGGCCGGCCGGTCGACGAGGACTCGATAGCGCTGCTGGCGCAGCGGGTCGAGGAGACCGTCCGGGCCAAGGGGGCCGCCGAGATCCCCAGCCACGAGGTGGGGCTGGCCATCCTGGGCCCGTTGCGGGACCTGGACGAGGTGGCCTACCTGAGGTTCGCCAGCGTCTACCGGTCATTCGACTCGCTCGCCGACTTCGAGCGGGAGATCGAGACGCTACGGGCCGCCGCGCGCGCCCGAGAGGGTGCCGGTGCCGAGACGGCCAGCGCCGCCGGCCACGCGCAGTGAGTTCTTTCAGCAGTACCAGTGACAGTCGGATCGCGCGGCGGACCCGCGCGGACGAGGGGGCGGATGAGATGCCGGGGGACGGTGTGACGACAAGCAGGTCACGAAGCAAGGCAGGCGCGGGGCTCAAGGTCGAGCGGGTCTGGACGACCGCCGGGGTACACCCGTACGACGAGGTCGCCTGGGAACGCCGCGACATCGTGATGACCAACTGGCGGGACGGCTCGATCAACTTCGAGCAGCGGGGCGTGGAGTATCCGGAGAGCTGGAGCGTCAACGCCGCGAACATCGTGACCACCAAGTACTTCCGGGGCGCGGTGGGGACCCCGGAGCGCGAGTGGTCGCTCAAGCAGTTGATCGACCGGGTGGTCACCACCTACCGCACCGCAGGTGAGGAGTACGGCTACTTCGCCTCCCCGGCCGACGCCGAGATCTTCGCGCACGAGCTGACCTGGATGCTGCTGCACCAGGTGTTCAGCTTCAACTCCCCGGTCTGGTTCAACGTCGGCACGCCGTCGCCGCAGCAGGTCAGCGCGTGCCTGCCGTACGACTCCCTGGTCAGCACTCCCGGTGGCCTGGTGCCGATCGGCAAGCTGGTCGAAGACGGCGCGGTCGGTACCAAGGTCTACGACGGCACCGGCCTCACCAGCATCGTCGCCGTCAAGGCCAACGGGGTACGCGACGTACTTCGACTGCACACCAAGGCGGGCTACACGCTCGATGTCACGCCGGACCACGTGGTGTGGAAGAGCACGGGCAGCGGCACCGGTACATGGGTCGAGGCCGGTACCCTCAACCCCGGTGACAAGCTCGAATGGCACCGCACGTACGCCTACGGCGAGAGCGAACTGGACCTGCGGGAGATCCGCGAGGCCGCGTTGGCCGGCTGGTTGCAGTCGGACGGGTTCGTCGGCCAGTACGCCGAGGGGACCAACCGGTCGCTGACGATCGAGGCGATGACCGTCAACGACGACGAACTGGACTGGGTCACCACCACCCTCGACGAGGTGTTCCCTGGCGCGCACCGCAAGGAGCGTTCGGTCACCACTCAGGACCAGAACCTCGACTGCCGGCGTACCCGTCTCTATGGCGAACACCTCCGCCCGTTCGTGGAGAAGTGGGACCTGCTGACCCGAGGTACCGACATGCGGGTGCCGCAGCAGCTGTTCACCGCACCGCTGCCGGTCGTCGCCGCGTACCTGCGCAGCATCTTCCAGGCCGAGGGCTACGTCTCGGCGCGCGAGCGGTCGACGCTCGTCGCGGTGGACATGATTCCGGAAGAGCTGATCCGGGGCGTGCAGAGTCTGCTGCTGCGCTTCGGGATCTTCTCCCGGGTGTCGTTCAAGGCGGATCCGCGCCCGGATCGCAAGGGCGTATGGACGGTCCGTATCCAGAACGACGGCGACCGGGACCTCTTCGCCACCCACATCGGGTTCATCGGCGCGGAGAAGATGGCCAAGCTCGAAGCCAGCTTCGCCAACCCGGGCCGGCCCGCCGCCGACGTGAAGCGGCTGGAGATCGACCGGATCGAGCCGCTCGGCTCGATGGAGGTCTACGACATCCAGACCGAGAGCGGCGAGTTCCTGGCCGGCAACCTGCGGGTGCACAACTGTTTCATCCTCGCCGTCGATGACTCGATGGACTCCATCCTGGACTGGTACAAGGAGGAGGGGCTGATCTTCAAGGGTGGCTCCGGCTCCGGGGTCAACCTGTCCCGGATCCGTTCCTCCCGGGAGCTGCTCTCCTCCGGCGGCACCGCCTCCGGCCCGGTCAGCTTCATGCGCGGCGCCGACGCCAGCGCCGGCACCATCAAGTCCGGCGGCGCCACCCGGCGGGCGGCCAAGATGGTCATCCTCGACGTCGACCACCCGGACATCGAGGAGTTCGTGGTCACCAAGGCGCGCGAGGAAGACAAGATCCGCGCGCTGCGCGACGCCGGGTTCGACATGGACCTCGGCGGCTCGGACATCGTCAGCGTGCAGTACCAGAACGCCAACAACTCGGTCCGGGTCTCCGACGAGTTCATGTCGGCGGTGGAGAACGGCGGCACGTTCGACCTGCGTGGCCGGCTCGACGGTTCGGTGATCGACACCATCGACGCCAAGAACCTGTTCCGCACCATCTCCCAGGCCGCCTGGGAGTGCGCCGACCCCGGCCTCCAGTACGACGACACCATCAACGACTGGCACACCTGCCCGGAGACCGGCCGGATCACCGCGTCGAACCCGTGCTCGGAGTACCTGCACCTGGACAACTCCTCGTGCAACCTGGCCTCACTGAACCTGATGAAGTTCCTCCGTGCCGACGGCGGCTTCGAGGTGGAGAAGTTCGTCAGGTCGGTCGAGCTGGTGATCACCGCGATGGACATCTCGATCTGCTTCGCCGACTTCCCGACCGAGAAGATCGGCGAGACCACCCGGGCGTACCGGCAGCTCGGCATCGGCTACGCCAACCTGGGCGCCCTGCTGATGGCCTCCGGCCTGCCGTACGACTCGGACCAGGGCCGTTCGCTGTCGGCCGCGATCACCTCGCTGATGACCGGCACGGCGTACCGTCGCTCGGCTGAGCTGGCCGGCATCGTCGGCGCGTACGACGGCTACGCCCGTAACGCGGAGCCGCACAAGCGGGTGATGCGCAAGCACGCCGCCGCCAACGACGAGATCAAGCCGTCCGGCACGGTGGCCACCGCCGTGGTCCGCGAGGCCACCAGGCAGTGGACGCTCGGCAACAAGCTCGGTGACAAGAACGGCTGGCGGAACTCCCAGGCCAGCGTGCTCGCGCCGACCGGCACCATCGGCCTGATGATGGACTGCGACACCACCGGCGTGGAGCCCGACCTGGCCCTCGTCAAGTTCAAGAAGCTTGTCGGCGGCGGCTCGATGCAGATCGTCAACCAGACCGTGCCGCGCGCGCTGCGCTCCCTCGGGTACCCGGAGGAGCAGGTCGAGGCGATCGTCGAGCACATCGCCGACCAGGGCCACGTGGTGGACGCCCCCGGCCTCAAGCCGGAGCACTACCCGGTCTTCGACTGCGCCATGGGCGAGCGTTCCATCGCGCCGATGGGCCACGTGCGGATGATGGCCGCGGTGCAGCCGTTCATCTCCGGCGCCATCTCCAAGACGGTGAACATGCCGGAGCAGGCCACCGTCGCCGATGTCGAGAAGATCTACTTCGAGGGCTGGAAGCTCGGCCTCAAGGCGCTGGCGATCTACCGGGACAACTGCAAGGTCGGCCAGCCGCTCTCGGTGGCGAAGAAGAAGACCGCCGAGCCGGAGGCGACCACCGCCGTGGAGCCGGTGGTGGAGAAGGTCGTCGAGTACCGCCCGGTTCGCAAGCGGCTGCCGAAGAAGCGCCCGTCGGAAACCATCTCCTTCTCCGTGGGTGGCGCCGAGGGCTACCTCACGGCCTCGTCGTACCCCGACGACGGCCTCGGCGAGGTCTTCCTCAAGATGTCGAAGCAGGGTTCCACCCTGGCCGGTGTGATGGACGCCTTCTCGGTGGCCATCTCCATCGGGTTGCAGTACGGCGTGCCGCTGGAGACGTTCGTCAGCAAGTTCACGAACATGCGCTTCGAACCGGCCGGCATGACCGACGACCCGGACGTGCGGATGGCCGCCTCGGTGATGGACTACATCTTCCGTCGCCTGGCACTGGACTTCCTGCCCTACGAGCGGCGCGCCGAGTTGGGCATCTTCACCGCCAAGGAGCGGGCCGCCCAGCTCGCCGCCGAGGCTGAGGCCGAGGCGAACGGCACCGACCTGACCGCGATGGCCGCCTCCGCTCCGGTGGAGAGCAAGCCGGAGGAGTCGAAGGTCGGCCCGGTTGCCCAGCCGGCCCAGGAACTCGCCGACGTCGCCGCGGTCAAGCCGGCGCCGTCGGTCGGTTCCAGCACCGAGCTGCTGGAGGCCGTGATCGGCAAGGCCGCCGACGCACCGCTCTGCTTCACCTGCGGTACGAAGATGCGCCCGGCCGGTAGCTGCTACGTCTGCGAGGGCTGCGGCTCCACAAGCGGCTGCAGCTGACCCGAGTACGCGACGAGCCCCGGGCGGATCACCGCCCGGGGCTCTGCCGTTCGTTGCGATCTTGGACCGGAACCGCCCTCCCAGGGGCAATTTCGTACCAAGATCTCGTGACGAGGGCGGCGATGGAGGTCACGGTTCACAGCGAGCGTGTTGTTGGGATGATCGGGGCATGACGATCGCTGAGCGCTACGTCAGGTTCGCCGAGCGCGAGGCGCGCGGCGTTTCTCCCTCGTACGAGCGGCTGGCCCACGCGGTGTCCCGCGACGAGGAACTGCTCAGCCTGCTCGGCACCCTGCCGGAGGCCAAACAGCAGCCGAACCTGCTCTTCGGTGTGGTACGCCTGCTCGGCGGGCCGGTCGACGAACCGGCCGCGTTCCGCGACTACACGTTTGCCAACTGGTCGACGGTCGAGGCGGAGATCCGTTCGCGGGTCACGCAGACGAACGAGGCCGGCCGCTGCGCCGTACTGCTGCCGTTGCTCGCGGCGCTGCCGCAGCCGCTGGCGCTGCTGGAGGTAGGTGCCTCCGCCGGGCTCTGCCTCTACCCGGACCGCTACGCCTACCGGTACGCCGGCAGCGCACCAGGTGGCCTGCTGATCGGCGCGGGGGAGCCGGTGCTCGACTGCGTGACCGCGAACCTGACGCCGCCGGACCGTCGGCCGGAGGTGGTGTGGCGGGCCGGCCTGGACCTGAACCCGCTCGACGTGACCGATCCGGCCGACGTGGCGTGGCTAGACGCGCTGATCTGGCCCGAGAACGAGCATCGTCGGGACCGACTGCGGTCGGCGGCGGCCGTCGCCGTCGCCGACCCGCCGTTGCTGGTGCGCGGCGACCTGGTTGACGACCTGCCGGCGCTGGCCGCGCAGGCACCGGCCGACGCCACTCTGGTGGTCTTCCACACGAGCGTGCTCTACCTGGTGCCGGCGCCGCGCCGGGCGGCCTTCGCCGAGGTGGTACGCGGGCTGCCCGGTCACTGGATCGCCAACGAGGGGCCGACCGTGCTGCCGTACGCCGGGCTGCCGCAGCCGCCCAGCGACGCGCACCTCAACGTGCTCGCGCTCGACGGTCAGCCACTGGCCTGGACGCGCGGGCACGGGCAGGAGATCACCTGGTTCGGGTAGCCGGCACGGGCTGCGCGGGCCGGCGGCGGCGCAGGTCCCGCAGCGACCAGCCACCGGTCAGACACCAGAGCGCGATGACCGGGTCGCAGATCGCGCAGCCGAACGACGAGTCGGGGGCGAAGGGGATGATCGGGTTGCCCTTCAGGTGGTGCACGACGTCCCAGCCGGTGTGCAGCAGCCAGCCGACGCCGATCCACCGCCACGACTCCAGCCCACGGAACGCCACGTAGACCAGCACGGCCACGAACGGGAACTCCCACGCACCGAGCCCTCCGCCGCTGAGGTACGCCGCGCCCGCCCCCGCGATCATGATGGCGTTGAAGCGGCGGCGGTGCGGTTCCCGGATCAACGAGTTGAAGCAGACGTAGAGGACGCCGATGAGCAGCGGTACGACGATGTTCATGAGCGGTGAATCTAGGTACCGGCGGCGGTGTCGAGCAGGGGCCGGCGAGCCATCGACCGACGGGTTCTCGCCAGAATGGGCGGATGCACCGGGTGATGGTCGTCGCGTACGACGGTGTGGTCCCGTTCGACCTGTCCGTGCCGGTCGAGGTGTTCGGCCGGGCCCGACTGGCCGACGGTGGGGCCGCGTACCAGGTTCGGGTCTGCGGGGCGACCGACGAGGTCCGGGCCGGCGCGCTCGGTTTGCGGGTGCCGTACGACCTGTCTCTGCTCGCCGAGGCGGACACCGTGGTCGTACCGGGGATGGCCGATTTGGACGCGCCGCTGCCGGAGCCGCTCCGCGCTGCGCTGGCCGGCAGCCCGGCCCGGTTGCTCTCGATCTGCACCGGCGCCTTCGTGCTGGCCGCTGCCGGTCGACTCGACGGGCGGCGGGCCACCACCCACTGGGCGGCCGCAGCCGAGCTGGCCCGACGGTACCCGACGGTCGTCGTCGACCCGGATGTGCTGTACGTCGAGGACGATTCGGTGTTCACCTCGGCTGGTGCCGCCGCCGGGCTCGACCTCTGCCTGCACGTGGTACGCCGCGACCAGGGCGCGGCCGTCGCCGCCGAGACCGCCCGTAGCTGCGTGATGCCGCTGGAACGGGCCGGGGGACAGGCCCAGTTCATCGCGTACGAGCCACCCACGCCGGTCGGGCACAGCCTGGCACCGCTGCTGGAATGGTTGACCGACAACCTGCACCGTCCGCTCACCCTGGCCGAGATCGCCGCGTACGCGACGATGAGTCCGAGGTCGTTGAGCCGGCACTTCCGGGACCAGACCGGCACCACGCCGATGCGGTGGCTCAGCCGGCACCGGGTCCGCCGGGCCCAGCATCTGTTGGAGCGCAGCGACCAGCCGGTCGAGCGGATCGGCGAACTTGTCGGCTTCACCTCACCGACCGCCTTCCGAACGTGCTTCCGACAACTCGTCGGGGTCAGCCCCCGGGATTACCGGGCGACCTTCCCACCTCCGGTGTCGTGGGACTGCGGCGAGGGCCGGCCAGAGTCGCGGACCGCGCCCGTCTGACAACGAGCGAGGGCGGGCGGCTGCGGTAGGGTGTGCGTGGCGCGCCCCCGCGCCCGACCTCCAGACCCGGTGCCCACGCCGCCGGGCGATCGCGGAGGCAAGGGGTCCACGGCCTCGGGGGAGCACGAGACTGGTTTGCGGATGTCCGTTTGTTGGCCGTCGCACCGTCGCGGGCGTGGGTCGGGCGGGTCGGCGAGCCGCAGACGAGGACACCATGACCAGCGACAAGCATCTCAAGGCCCGCATTCGTGCCCGCATGGCCAAGACCGGCGAGCGCTACGCCGAAGCGCGCCGGCACATCGTGGGCATCAGCCGCGAGCACACCGACCACGGGTACGCGCTGCGTGGCGGAATCCACCCCGAGACCGCGAACATCGCAAACGTGCTGCACCACCACGGGCGCGAGATCTCCGAGGCGATGGTGCTCGGAGTAGGTGGCGGCCTCGGCGCGGGTTACATCCTGTGGGAGTTCGCGGCGCACGACACCGCGGTGCTGACGCTCGGGTTCCGGCACCGGTGGAACTACCTGGACTGGACCGACGCGACGCTTACCCGGCTCGGTGTGCCGTTCCGGGCGGAGCGGACCGGCGGGACGAGGAAGGCCCAGGCCGCGCTGACCGCCGCCCTCGACGCCGGACACCCGGCGATCGTGGTGCCGGACCGGCAGCTCGTCGGCTACTGGCATCTTCCCGCGCACCTCGACGGGCATGGCGGTCACCAGGTGGTGGCGTACGCACACACCGGTGGCGGGATCCGGCTCGATGATCGAAACCTCGGTCCGCTCACCGTCGACAGTGCCCGCCTGGACCGGGCCCGCGCCCGGGTCGGCTCGTACCGGAACTGTCTGTGGGAAATCGAAGGCCCGGGCGGCACGGATCTCGGGGCGGCAGTGCTGGCCGGACTCGCTGACTGTCTCGCTGGCCTCGGGGGTTCCTCGACGTCGTTCGCCCTGCCGGCTTGGCGCAAGTGGGCCAGGTCCACCGCCGACGTCAGGGCGGCGAAGGGATGGCCGACCGTCTTCGCGGGCGGCACGGGACTGGTCGGCGCGTTGCTGTCCGTCTGGGAGGGAGTGGAGCCGGTGGGCGCCACCGGCGGGCACCTGCGTGACCTCTACGCCCGCTTCCTCGACGAGGCGGCCGTCCTGCTCCGCGCTCCGGATCTGACCGCCTGCGGGGATCGTTTCCGCCAGGCGGCAGCGGCATGGCACGCGGTGGCCGAGGCGGCGCTCCCCGCCGACGTACCCGATTACCGGCAGCTGCGAGAGTTGAGCGCCGATCTCGCGGCGGCTGTCACGCTCGGCGACGAGGGTGACGGCGAGCGCTCGACCTCCGCCGCTGCGCTCTGGGCGGCACGTGCGGAACTAGACCGGCGGCCACCTGTCGATCCTGACTTCCCCGCCCTGGCGACCGCGATCGAGACGGCCTACGAGACCGAGTCGGTAGCGGTGGACCAGCTACGAAAGGCAGTCCGCTCGCTCGCGACCTAACCTCGTCCACCCCCGCACATAGCGCGTCGATCATGCACTTTCCGTCGGGACGAAGTGGCTGAAGGCGGCCATTTCGACGACCAGAAGTGCATGATCGGCGGGCAGGGGGTGGGGAGTATCAGGGGGTGAGTTCGGATAGGCGGGTGGTGAGGAAATCGCGTTCGGCGTCGTTGTCGACCAGGTCGATGGCGGCCCGGTAGGCCTGCGTCGCCTCGGCGTCGCGGCCGAGCCGGTGCAGCAGGTCGGCCCGGATCGCCGGCAGGTAGTGATAGCCGGTGAGTCGCGGGTCCTCGGCGAGGGCGTCGACCTCGGCGAGCGCCACAGCCGGTCCGTCCACCATCGACACCGCCACCGCTCGGTTCAACGACACCACCGGTGAGGGCCAGCGGTCCAGCAGCAGGTCGTAGAGCTTGACGATCTGTGGCCAGTCGGTCGCCTCGTAGCTGGGTGCGAGGGCGTGCAGCGAGGCGATGGCGGCCTGCAACGCGTACCGGCCGGGCCGTCCGGTGCGGAACGCGCCGAGCACCAGGCGGCGTCCCTCGTCGATGGCGTCCCGGTCCCAGCGGGAACGGTCCTGGTCCGCCAGGCGCAGCAGTCGTCCCTCAACGTCGGTGCGGGTGGCCCGACGGGCGTCGGTGAGCAGCAGCAACGCGAGCAGCCCGGGGACCTCCGGTTCGTCGGGCAGCAGGGTGGTCAGCATCCGGGCCAGGTGCAGGGCCCGGTCGACCAGGTCGGTACGGACCAGGTCGCGGCCGGTGGGCGCGGTGTGTCCGGTGGTGTAGAGCAGGTGTACGACGGTGAGCACCGCGTCCAGCCGTTCGGGCAGTTCAGCGGCCTCGGGGACCCGGTAGGGGAGCCGGGCGGCGGCGATCTTCTTCTTGGCGCGGGTGAGCCGGGCCGCCATCGTCGGTTCGGGGACCAGGAAGGCGTGGGCGATGTCGGCGGTGTTCACCCCGCAGACGAGGCGCAGGGTGAGCGCCACCTGCGCCTCCCGGGCGAGCGCCGGATGGCAGCAGGTGAAGACCAGGCGCAGCCGGTCGTCCGGCACGGCGATCTCGTCCGGGATCTCCGGTTCGGCGTCGTCCCGCTCCACCAGCAGCGGCAGTTTCGCGCGGAGCACCTGCCGTCGGCGCAGTACGTCGAGGGCCTTGCGTCGGGCGGTCGCGGTGAGCCAGGCACCGGGTCGGTCCGGTACGCCGTCCCGGGCCCACGCGCCGAGCGCGGCCACGTACGCCTCCTGGACGCTCTCCTCGGCGAGGTCGAAGTCACCGGCGACGCGCGCGGTGGCGGCGAGCACGAAGGTCCACTCGCGGCGGTGCGCGTCCGCCACGGCCCGTTCGGCTTCGGCGGTCGCGGACGGTGCGATGTCGCGCTCGCCGCCGGTCACTCGGCGGGCGGCTGGAACAGCGGCCGGACCTCCACCCCGCCGTCGATGGTGGCCGGGTTCAGCTTGGCGATCCGCACGGCAGTGTCCAGGTCGGGCGCCTCCAGCACGAAGAACCCGGCGACGACCTCCTTGGCCTCGATGAACGGGCCGTCGGTGACGAGGTCGGCGCGGACGGCGGTGGCGGTGGTGCTCGGTTGCAGCGCGAAGCCCGTCACGATCTGCCCGCCCAGCTCGGCCACCTGCGCTGGGTACCGCTCCAGCAGGGCGATGTAGTCGGGGGTGAGGTCCATCGGGTCGGCCGGTGCCGGCGAGTAGATCAGGACCGCGTACTGAGCCATGGTTTCTCCTTGATCGACTGCATCCTCTGTCCCATCGCTGGACGGGGCCAGTGCGGATTGACGCCGCCCGGGAAAACCTAGACTGCTCGGGATGAGCGGAGAACGACGGCCCCTGGCGGCACGGCCCCTGACTGAGCCGCACCCGTCGCGGCTGCCGCCCGATCACCCCGGTCGACAGCACATTCTCAGAGTGCACGCCGCTGCCCTGGCCGCCGGTGACGCCGGCTACCTCGACCCGGACAGCGGCCTGTTCGTCCTCACGGCCGGATTCCTGGCCCGCCGAGGCACCTGCTGCGGCCGGGGCTGTCGCCACTGCCCGTACGTCAGCTGAGCGACTGCCGAGCAGGCGTGGTCAGGCGGCGGCGACGAAGACCCGGGAGGCGATCTCGCGGGGGAGCCGGACGCTCTCGCCGGAGCGGTCGATCGACACGGCATCGCGTTCCTGCGCCACCGTCACCGTGGCACCCGGGTCGACGCCGGCCGCGTGCAGTTGCCGGAGCACCTCGGCGTCGGTCTGGACGCTCTCGCAGATCCGCCGTACGACGACAGTGCCGGTCAGGCCGGGGAAGGCCAGGTTGCGCTCGCCGTCCGTCGGCTCGGGCTCGGCCTGACCGGGCGAACCCAGCTCCTCCAGGCCCGGGATCGGGTTCCCGTACGGCGACCGGGTCGGCCGGTTGAGCAGGTCGTAGACCCGCTTCTCGACCGCGTCGCTCATCACGTGCTCCCACCGGCAGGCTTCTTCGTGGGCCTCCTCGTAGGGCATCCCGATCACGTTGACCAGCAGCAGTTCGGCGAGCCGGTGCTTGCGCATCACCGAGACGGCGGTGCTGCGCCCTTGCTCGGTGAGGCTGAGGTGCCGGTCACCCTCGACGGTGAGCAGGCCGTCGCGTTCCATCCGGGCGACGGTCTGACTGACCGTGGGACCGCTCTGGCGCAACCGTTCGGCGATCCGGGCGCGCAGCGGAGGCACGCCCTCCTCCTCGAGTTCGAGGATCGTACGCAGGTACATTTCGGTCGTGTCGACCAGGTCGTGTGACTTCATGGTGTCAGCGGCCCTCCAGGCCCTCGATGGTACCCTCCCGCACCCCGGACGTCTGTCGCCGAACCGTCGGGCATGTCACTCATGGTGTTGACTGAAGCACATGTCCGCTACTGAGGATCTTCTGGTCGAGGCCGACCGGCTCGCCGCCGAACTCGACGGAACCGACCCACCCGCCCTGCTCGATGTCCGCTGGCGGCTGGTCGGGCCGCCCGGGCGGGACGACTACCTGGCGGGTCACCTGCCGGGCGCCGTCTTCGTCGACCTGGACACCGCGCTGTGCGGCGCGCCCGGTCCGGCCGGGCGGCACCCGCTGCCTGATCCGGCCGCGCTGGAGGCGACGTTGCGGGCGGCCGGGGTACGAGCCGGTCATCCCGTGGTGGTGTACGACGGCGGCGACGGGATGGCGGCGGCCCGGGCCTGGTGGACACTGCGCTGGGCGGGGCACCTGCCGGTCCGGCTGCTGCACGGCGGCTACCCGGCCTGGATCGCGGCCGGCCTGCCGGTCAGCACCGACCAACCCGCTCCTTTCCAAGGCGACGTGACGGTACGTCCGGGAGCCCTGCCGGTGCTGGACGCGGCGGCGGCCGCCCGGCTGGCGGCCGGCGACGGCGTCCTGGTCGACGTGCGGGCCGCACCCCGGTACCGGGGCGAGCAGGAGCCGATCGACCCGGTCGCCGGACACATCCCCGGCGCGGTGAACCTGCCCGCGCCCGAGTACGTCGCCGAGGGCCGCTTCCCGACCGCCGAGACGCTGCGGGACCGCTTCGCCGCTGTCGGCGTGGCTGCCGAGGCTCCGGTCGGTGCGTACTGCGGTTCGGGGGTGACCGCCGCCCAGGCCGTCCTCGCGCTGCATCTGGCCGGCCGTACCGACGCCGCCCTCTACGTCGGCTCGTGGAGCCACTGGGTCGCCGATCAGGACCGGCCGGTGGCCACCGGCCCGACACCCTGACCTGTCGGACGTTCGGCAGGTGTGCGGCCCGGCGGTCGGGCCACCGGGCGGACCCCGTGCGACCATGGGCAGATGTCCGACGACACGGTGGTGGTGTGGGACGAGTCGCTGCTCGCCTATGACCTCGGTGACCACCCGCTGGATCCGGTGCGGGTGGAGTTGACCATCGCACTCGCCCGGGAGCTGGGCATCCTGGAACGCGCCGGGGTGCGGTTGGTGCCGCCGTCGCCTGCCGACGACGCCCTGCTCACCCGGGTGCACGACCCCCGCTACCTGGACGCGGTCCGAATCGCGCCGCGCGACCCGCTCTTCGCCGGCTTCGGTCTGGGCACTTCGGACAATCCAGTCTTCGACCGGATGCACGAGTCCAGCGCGCTTGTCGCCGGGGCGAGCGTGATCGCGGCCGAGGCGGTCTGGCGGGGTACGGCCCGCCGGGCGGTGAACGTCGCCGGTGGCCTGCACCATGCGATGCCCGCCCGGGCCGCCGGCTTCTGTGTCTACAACGACCCGGCGGTCGCCATCGCCCGGCTGCTCGACCTGGGTGCCGAGCGCATCGCGTACGTGGACGTCGATGTGCACCACGGCGACGGGGTGCAGCAGATCTTCTGGGACGACCCACGGGTGTTGACCATCAGCCTGCACGAGACGCCGCTCGCCCTCTTCCCCGGCACCGGCTTCCCGGACGAGACCGGCGGCCCGAACGCCGCGGGTACCGCTGTCAACATCCCGTTGCCGCCCGGGGTCGAGGACGCCGGTTGGCAGCGTGCCTTCCACGCGGTCGTGCCGTCGGTGCTGCGGGCGTTCCGCCCACAACTCCTGTTCACCCAGTGCGGAGCGGACGCCCATCGTGTCGACCCCCTCGCTGACCTGCACCTCTCCGTCGACGGGCAGCGCGCCACCTACCTGGCGTTGCGGGCGCTCGCCGACGAGCTGTGCGACGGGCGTTGGGTGGCCACCGGCGGTGGCGGGTACGCCCTGGTCGAGGTGGTGCCGCGGGCCTGGACGCATCTGCTGGCGGTGGCCACCGGCACGCCGTTGGACCCGGCGACGCTGACCCCGCCGGCCTGGCGGGAGCTGGCGGCCACCCGGCGGCCCGGTTTCGACGTGCCGCTGCGGATGACCGACGACGTCGACCCGGGGTACGAGCCGTGGCAGCCGACCGGTGAACCGAACCCGGTCGACCGGGCGATAGCGGCGACCCGCAAGGCGGTCTTTCCGTTGCTCGGTCTCGACCCACACGATCCCCGTGACTGACTGAGCCGGCCAAGGAGGGCCGTCCGAGGTGACCACCGCCGAACACGCCGTCGACGTGCTGCTCAGCGACGGCAGCACCGTCCAGTTGCGACCTATCGATCCGTCCGACGCACCCGAGATCGTGGCGATGCACGCCCGCTTCTCCGAACGCACCCGCTACCTGCGCTACTTCTCGCCGTACCCCCGGATCCCCGAGCGGGACCTGCACCGTTTCGTCAACGTCGACCACCGGGACCGGGAGGCGTTCGTGGTGCTGGCCGGTGACCGGATCGTCGCCGTGGGCCGCTACGAGCGGCTCGGCCCGCAGTCGCCCGACGCCGAGGTGGCCTTCGTCGTCGAGGACGCCTACCAGGGGCGGGGCATCGGCTCGGTGCTGATGGAGCATCTCGCCGACGCCGCCCGTCGGGCCGGGATCGTCAACTTCGTCGCCGAGGTGCTGCCGGCCAACGGGCAGATGCTGCGGGTCTTCGCCGACTTCGGGTACCAGATCCAGCGCCAGTTCGCCGACGGGGTGGTGCATCTGAGTTTCCCGATCGCACCCACCGAGGCCACCCTGGAGGTGCAGCGCGGCCGGGAACACCGCACCGAGGCGCGGTCCATCGCCCGGTTGCTCGCCCCGCGTGGGGTCGCCGTCTACGGCGCCAGCGCCACCGGCCAGGGTGTCGGTGCGGCGGTGCTCGGGCACCTGCGCGACGGCGGGTTCACCGGGTCGGTGGTGCCGGTGCACCCCAGCGCCGCGCGGGTGGCCGGGCTGCCCGCGTACCCGTCGGCGGCCGAGGCCGGGCTGCCGGTCGACCTGGCGGTGGTGGCGGTACCTCCGGAGGCCGCCGAGACGGTGGTCGCCGACGCCGCGGCGGCCGGGGTGCACGGCCTGGTCGTGATCTCCGCCGGCTTCGCCGAGGCCGGCGTCGAGGGGGCCGCCGCGCAGCGCACCCTGGTCCGCGCGGCCCACGCCGCGGGCATGCGGGTGATCGGCCCGAACTGCCTGGGGGTGGCAAACACCGACCCGGCGGTACGCCTCAACGCGACCCTCGCCCCGCGCCTGCCGGTGCCGGGCCGGGTCGGCATCTTCAGCCAGTCCGGCGCGTTCGGGGTGGCGCTGCTGGCGGAGGCCGACCGTCGGGGGCTCGGCCTGTCCAGTTTCGTCTCGGCCGGCAACCGGGCCGACGTCTCCGGTAACGACCTGTTGCAGTACTGGCAGGACGATCCCGGCACCGACGTGATCATGTTGTACCTGGAGACCTTCGGTAACCCGCGCAAGTTCGCCCGGCTGGCCCGACGCATCGGCCGGGACAAGCCCGTGGTGGCGTTGGCCTCGCCGGCCCGTCCGCCGGGGATGGGTGACGCCGCCGGCCCGGACGCCACGGCCGTCAGCGCGTTGTTCGCCCAGTCCGGGGTGATCCGGGTGGACACCGTCGGCGAGCTGCTCGACGTCGGGGTGCTGCTGGCCAACCAGCCGCTGCCGGCCGGCAACCGGGTCGGCGTGGTGGGTAACTCCTCGGCGCTGACCGGGTTGGCGGCCACCGCCTGCGCGGCCCAGGGTCTCGCCGTCGCCGACGGCTACCCGCGTGACGTCGGGCCGAGGGCCAGCGCGGCCGAGTTCGCCGAGGCGTTGGCCGGGGCCGCCGCCGACGATTCGGTCGACGCGCTGGTGGCGCTCTTCGCCCCGCCGTTGCCCGGCCAGTTCACCGGCGCCGAGGCCGATCTCACCGCAGCCCTGCCGGCGGCGCTGTCGGGTGGCAAGCCGGCGGTGGCCACCTTCCTCGTCGGCCGCGCCCCGGGCGGGATGCCCTCGTACCCGAGCGCGGAGGAGGCGGTTCGGGCGCTGGCCCGGGTCACCGCGTACGCGCAGTGGCTGCGCCGGCCGACCGGCAGCCTGCCGGAGCTGTCCGGCGTCAACCCGGAGGCGGCCCAGGCGGCGCTGCGGGCGGACGACACCGACGCGGCGGCGTTGCTGGCCGCGTACGGCATCGACGTGGTCGAGTCGGTGCCGGCCGCCTCGGTCGACGAGGCCGTCGAGGCGGCCACCCGGCTCGGGTACCCGGTGGCGCTCAAGGCCGCGGCGCCGGGGCTGCGGCACCGCCTCGACCTCGGTGCGGTCCGCCTGGACCTGCCGGACGCCGCCGCCGTGCGCCGCGCCTGTTCGGAGCTGGCGGCGGCCTTCGGCGCGGAGGTCCTGGTGCAGCCGATGGTGCCGCCCGGCGTGGCCTGCGTGGTGGAACTGGTCGAGGATCCGGCGTTCGGGCCGGTGGTCGGGTTCGGGCTCGGCGGGGTCGCCACCGAACTGCTCGGCGATCGGGCCTGGCGGGCGGTGCCGTTGACCGACCGGGACGCGGCCGAGCTTGTCGACGCGCCCCGGGCGGCCCCGTTGCTCCGTGGTCACCGTGGGGCCGCGCCGGTGGATCGCGCCGCCCTGGCCGACCTGCTGCTGCGGGTCGGCCGCCTCGCCGACGACCAGCCCCGGGTACGGGCGTTGACGCTGAACCCGGTGCTCGCCCGGCCCGACGGTCTGTCCGTGCTGCACGCACACGTCCGCATCGGTTCCGCCGCCGTGTCGCGCCCCGACACCGGGCCGCGTCGGCTGTGACGGGGCAGGCGGTCAGGCCCGGCTGGAGATCTGCTGTACCGCCCAGGAGTTGCCGTCGGGGTCGGCGAAGAAGATAAAACCGACGTTGTCCAGCGGGTCCGGCACCGGACGCGGGTTCTCGCCGAGCACCTGGATCTCGCTCACCTCGACACCGCGTTCGAGCAGTTCGGCGCGGGCCTTGCCCAGGTCGGGCACGACGAGTTGCAGGCCCTTCAGCGACCCCGGCGGCATCTGCGGCACGGCGCCCCTGCCGATGACGATCGAGCAGCCCGAGCCGGGTGGGGTCAGCTGCACGATGCGGACGTCGTCGCTGATCACCGTGTCGTGGTCGACGGCGAATCCGAGCTGGTCGGCGTAGAACGCCTTGGCCCGATCCACGTCGGAGACCGGTACGACCACCACTTCCAGTGTCCAGTTCATTCTTGTTCTCCTGTTCTCATGGCCAGCAGTTCGGCGAGCCGGGTGAAGCTTTCGGTGATCCCACGGACCATCGGGTACCGCAGGGCGGTGTCGCGCCCCTCGGCGGTGGCGTAGCGCAGGGTGGTGGTGACGGTGGTCCGCCCGGCGAGTTCGGTGAACGTGTGGCTGACCAGGGTCTCGCCCGGGTAGGACTGGTCGTCGAAGTGTTCGGTGCAGACGATTCGGTGGGGCGCGTCGACCGTCCGGTAGACCCCGCGCTGGACCATCCGCTGCCCGTCGGGGCCCTGCGACTCGAACCGCCAGCGTCCGCCCACGCGCAGGTCCACCTCGCACCCGACGAGCTGCCAGCCGCGTGCGCCGTACCAGCGGACCAGCAGGTGAGGGCGGGTGAAGGCGGCGAACACGAGCCGCGCCGGGGCGTCGAAGAGCCGACTCAGCACGATCTCCCGATCGCCCGGCGTGTCAACCACCAGATGGTCGTCGATCACGGTGTCGCCCTGTCAGTCGCACCGGTGCCGCGTTGCCCCTCCTCGGCCGAGCGCAGCTCGTCGAGCAGGGCGTCGAGACGCTGGTAGCGCTCGGCCCAGTGGTCGCGGTACGCGGCGAGCCAGGCGGTGGCCTCCCGCAGCGGCGCGGCCTCCAGCCGGCACGGGCGTCGTTGGGCGTCTCGCCCCCGGCTGACCAGCCCGGCACGTTCCAGCACCCGCAGGTGTTTGGAGATGGCCGGCTGACTCATCGCGAAGGGCGCGGCGAGTTCGGTGACGGTGGCCTCGCCGGCCGCGAGCCGGGCCAGAATGGCCCGCCGAGTCGGGTCGGCGAGCGCGGCGAAGGTGGCGTCCAAGTCGGTGAGCACTCTATATAACCTTCCGGTTTGATAACCAAAAGGTTTCTACCGGTTGGGTGCCCGGGTCGTCAAGCGGGACACGCATCGGCCCCGGCGAACCGCCGGGGCCGATGGCCGTACGCTCAGCTCAGCAGGCGTACGCCTCCAGTCGCTGGGCCCGCTCCGGGGCCCGGAGCTTGAGCAGCGTCACCTTCTCGATCTGCCGGATCCGTTCCCGGGAGAGGCCGAACTCCCGGCCGACCTCGTCCAGGGTGCGCTGCCGGCCGTCGTCGAGGCCGAACCGCAGCCGGATCACGGCCTGCTCACGCTGCGAGAGCGTGGCCAGCACGATGCTCACCTCGTTGCGCAGTTCGCCGTGGGTGGCGGCGTCGCCGGGCCCGGCGGCCGGGTCGACGGCGGCGACGAAGTCACCGAGGGCGCTCTCGCCGTCCTCGCCGACAGCCTGGTCCAGACTCACCGGCTCCCGGTCGTACGAGATCAGCTCGATCACCTGGAACTCCGGCACGTCGAGCGCGCGGGCCACCTCGGCGACCGTGGGCTCCCGGCCCAGCGACACCGACAACTCCCGCCGGGCGCGAACCATCCGGTTCACCTGCTCGACCATGTGGACCGGGATGCGGATGGTGCGGGCCTGGTCGGCCATGGCGCGGGTGATGGCCTGGCGGATCCACCAGGTGGCGTAGGTGGAGAACTTGTAGCCCTTGGTGTAGTCGAACTTCTCGACGGCGCGGATGAGGCCGAGGTTGCCTTCCTGGATGAGGTCGAGGAAGGCCATGCCACGGCCGGTGTACCGCTTGGCGATGCTCACCACCAGCCGCAGGTTCGCCTCCAGCAGGTGGTTCTTCGCGGTCCGGCCCTGGCGCGCGACCAGTTCCAGGTCGGCGCGCAGCTCATCGGAGACCGGGATGCAGGTGTTCAGTTTCTCCTCGGCGAACAGGCCGGCCTCGATCCGCTTCGCCAGGTCCACCTCCTGTACGGCGGTGAGCAGCTTCGTCCGACCGATTCCGTTGAGGTATGCCCGGACCAGGTCGGTGGAGACGCCGCGCTCGTCGGTGGCGTCCAGGTCGGTCAGGGTGTCCGCGCCGTGCTCCGCCTCGGTGGCGATGTGCGTCCGGTGCTCCGTCATCTGCTGGGCCATCTCAGTCTCTCCCCGTGTCCACGTCCGTGCCGTGTCCGCCGGCCGGTTACGCCGGTGACAAACAGCTTGGCGGTAGGGGCGTAAAACGGGGGTGAGGCGATCGGGGAACCGACAGTGTCTGAGTGGGCACTCGGTGGCCCGGCGGTTCGGTCGGCTCGGCTTGTCGGCGCCGGTTACCGTGCCAGCGGTCGACCGACAGGTCGGCGTACCCCACCCGGATGCGGGCGATCAAACGACGGAGGCAATCGTGGTCTTCAAACGGCTCATGCAGGCGATGGGAGTCGGTGGCCCCTCGGTGGAGACGGTGCTGTCGAATTCGAACTGCCGGCCGGGCGGCCACCTGGAGGGAAGCATCGCGGTCACCGGCGGCGATCACGCGGTCGACGTGTCCTACGTGGCCCTGGGGCTGCTCACCCGGGTGGAGGTGGAGAGCGGCGACAACGAGTACGCCTCGAACCAGGAGTTCCAGCGCCAGCAGGTCACCGGTCCGTTCCGGCTGGAGGCGGGGCAGCGCTACGACATCCCGTTCCGGTTCGAGGTGCCGTGGGAAACCCCGCTCACCGAGCTGTACGGGCAGCACCTGCACGGGATGACCATGGGTCTGCGTACCGAGCTGGAGGTGGCCCGCGCCGTTGACAAGGGCGACCTGGACGCGGTGGCGGTGCACCCGTTGCCGGCCCAGGAGCGCCTGCTGGAGGCGCTGCTGCGGCTCGGTTTCCGGTTCGCCCGGGCCGACGTGGAGCGCGGGCACATCTACGGCGTGCACCAGACGCTGCCGTTCTACCAGGAGATCGAGTTCTATCCGCCGCCCCAGTACGCGGGCGCGATGAAGCAGTTGGAGGTCACCTTCGTCACCGACCCTCGGCAGGTGCAGGTGGTGCTGGAGTTGGACAAGCGGGGCGGGCTGTTCACCGAGGGCCGCGACGTCTTCGGTCGCTTCGCCGTCGAGCACGCCTCGGCGGCGAACACCGACTGGGCAGCCCAGCTCGACGGCTGGTTGCGTCAGTCGCTCCAACGTCGCGGCCTCTTCGGCTGACATCCGCAGACCCCGCGTCGTACCTCAGTGCCAGTTGCTGATCTGCACGTCGTGCGGCGCGGGCTCACCCTTACCGGTCTCGACAAGCCGCTTGAGGCTCATCAGGTAGGTCGCCCACTTGGTGCTGCAGTGGTACATGAACTCCACCGGCTCCCGCCAACCTTCGTGGCGGAACAGCACGATTGTGAAGTCGCCCTCCCGCTTCAACTCGAACCGGACCTGGGTACCGAGCCACTCCTCGGGACCGTCGACGACCTCCCAGAGCACCAGTTCGGCCGGCCGAGTCTCCAGGACCTTCATGTCGAAGCCGCCGGGTATGAAGCGGAACCGGAGCACTCCGCCGACGTCGCCGTCGCCGTCCGTCTCCTCGGTCCACCAGTTCGCCAGCCCGTCGACAGTGGTCAGGGCGGCGTAGACGTCCTCGGGAGCCGACGTGACGCCGACCCGGTGCAGAATGTTCAGCATCGTGATGCCTCGTCTCTGTTGCTGCCCGGATGCGGGCAGGATGGATCACGCCGCCACGGGACATGGCGGCGAGTGTCGTGGTGGGTTCAGCTCTGCTGGCCGCGCTGGACCGCCTCGGCGATCCGCTTGATCCGACGCAACCGGGCGTCCCAGGTGGCACCGACCGACGACAGCTGCGCGACGGCACGGGCGAGTTGCGCCTCGTCCACCTCGTAGCGACGTTCGCGGCCCGACGGCGTGCCGTGGACCAGCCCGACCCGGCCGAGTACGCCGAGGTGTTTGGCGACCGCCTGCCGGGTGACCGGCAGTTGCTCGCTCAACGTGGTCGCCGTGCCGCCGCCGTCACTGAGCAGCAGGTCGAGCATCCGCCGCCTGGTCGGGTCACCGACTGCGGACCAGAGGTCGTCGTCGACGGTGACGCTCATCGGGTCGACACCAGCCGCGCGACGTATGCCACGAGGCGGGGCAGGAAGTGGTCCCAGCCGCTGACGTGGTCGCGGTAGTGCGCCTCGAGCACGGCCGCCTCCCAGCCCCGCTCCCGGAAACCCGTCTCGGTGAGTCGCAGCAGCGTCCCGGCGCCCGACGGGACCAGTTCGAAGGTCACCAGGAAGGAGTTGGTGGGCGTCGCGACGGCGAGATCGTCGTACGCCCACCGGAACGAGAAGCGCCGGGGCGGGTCGGCCTCCACCACGGTGAGCGGCACGACCTGTGCGTTCGGCGTCGAGCTGTCGCCGAAGGTGACAGTCCCGGTGGCGCCGGGGACCGGCTCGAGATCCGCGTCGTCCGGCCACCACTGCCGCAGATGTTCGGGGGTCGTGACGACCTCGTAGACCACCTCGGGGGTGGCGTCGACGTGGATCTCCCGCTCGATGCTGCCGTACTCCATGCGCTCCTCCAGACATGCAACCGGTGGTTGCGTCTGACTGTAGGGGCTGGCGGGGGATGTGCAACTACTGGTTGCGCTACAGGTCGAGGAGGATCGTGCGGGGGCCGACGTTTACGCTCTCCACCAGCATGTGGGCGCGGAACCGGCCGGTCGCGACGGTGGCGCCACGCTGGCGCAGCGCCCGGATCGTCTCCTCGACAAGCGGTTCCGCCACCTCGGCCGGGGCTGCGGCCGTCCAGCTCGGGCGGCGGCCCTTGCGGGCGTCGCCGTAGAGGGTGAACTGGCTGACCACGAGGATCGGCGCGCCGACCTCCGCCGCCGATCGTTCGTCGTCCAGGATGCGCAGCTCGTGGACCTTGCGGGCCATCGTCCGGGCGATCTCGGCCGTGTCGCTGTGAGTGACTCCGAGCAGCACCAGCAGCCCGTCATCGACCGCGCCGACCACCTCGCCGTCGACGGTCACGCTGGCCCGGCCGACGGTCTGCACCACGGCCCGCATCAGGCGACCACCGGCGCGCGAACGCTTGCCGACGTCGTCGGCACCGGCGGCCTCACGGCTGCACCGGCGCGATGAATCCGCGCTCCACCAGGTGCGCCACGATCGGGCCGGCCGCCTCGGCCAGTTCGTCGACGGCCACGTCGTGCGCGACGGCGAGCAGCGCGAGCTGGTCACGCAGCGGCAACCGCCCGTCGGCCCCGCCCACCAGGGCCAGCACCAGTGGGTCGATCTCCTCGGTCCAGCGCAGCCCGTCCGGCATGGCGAGGACCTGCCGGTCCACCGCCCAACCGTCGGCGCTCATCGTCGCCTCCTGGCGCAGTTGGAGCCCGTCGGCGGCCCGGTAGCGTGCGGCCAGCAGCCCGTCGGTGCCGCGTCCGTGTAGCCAGTCCTGCCGGTCGAACCAGTCGGCGATCCGGTCGCCCATCGGTGGCTGCACCCGCTGGCGCAGATCCTCCACCCGTAGCACCGGGTCGTCGTGCCCGCTGCGGCGTAGCGAGACGATGCCGAAGCCGATCGCCTCCACCTTGTGCGCGTCGAACCAGTCCAGCCAGTCGGCCATCCGCTGCGGGTCGGCGGTCTCCCCGACATCGGTCAGCCACAGGTTCACGTACGCCATCGGGTCGGCGACCTCGCGCTGGATCACCCAGGCGTCCAGGCCGGTGCCGGCGAACCAGCCGGCGACCCGGTCCCCCCAGTCCTCGCCTGTCACATGCACCCAGTTGGCGAGGTACTGCATGGTGCCACCCTCGGTGAGCAGCGTCGGAGCGGCGGCGGCCAGTTCGGCGCCGATCGCGTCGCCGACCCGACCGGAGTCGCGGTAGACGTGGGTGGTGGTGCCCGGCCCGACCACGAAGGGTGGGTTGCTCACCACCAGGTCGAACCGTCGGCCGGCGACCGGGGCCACCAGGTCGCCGTGCAACAGCTCCCAGTCCTGGCCGTTGAGGGCGGCGGTGGTGGCGGCGAAGCGCAGCGCCCGCCGCGACACGTCGGTGGCGGTGACCCGCCGGGCGTGCGTGCCCAGGTGCAGCGCCTGCACGCCCGAACCGGTACCGAGGTCCAGGGCGGTGTCCACCGGCCGACGTACGGCGGCGCCGATCATCGTCTGGGTCGCCCCGCCGATGCCGAGGACGTGCTCGGCGTGCAGCGGGCGGCCGGGGCGAGCGCTGGCCGGCACGTCCGCGAGGACCCACCAGTCGTCGCCGTACGGCTCCAGGTCCAGTCCCATCCGCAGCCCGTCACCGTGCCGTTCGACAAGGCCCGCGTCGAGCGCGTCGGTGAGCGGCAGCGGCGCCAGCGCGGCGGCGACCGCGGCCTCCGGCTCGGTCTGCTCGCAGATGAACACCCGGATCAGGGTGGCCAGGGGATCCCGGTCGGCGGTGGCGCGCAGCGCGGCCCGGAAGTCGTTGCGGGCGACCCCGCCGGTCGCCTGCGGGCCGAGCCGACCCGCGATGCCGTTCGCGGTGAAGTCGGCCCCGGTCAACGCGGTCCGCAGCGCTTCGACGCCGGCGGGGGAGAGCAGCATGTCGTGTCCGTCCACACCGCCATCCTGCCTGGTGACGTCGTGGTTGGAGAGCGCCGCCCGTGACATCGGAAATAGATCGATGAACATCCCTGTCATATTTGTCGATCTAACGCTAGCATCTCTCCAACTCAGTCCAGGGTGCGGACCGCCCGGCCAGAAGCCCGGTCGGCCGCCCAGGTAAGGGAGGCAGCATGTCCTCAGGGTCCACCGCGCGACGGCAGCTCATCCGGGCGCTCGCCGTCGTCGCCACCGCGGCGGCCGTCTCGGCGGCCGGCACCACCGCGGCGGTCGCCGCACCCACCGGCGAGATCCGTGGTGCCGGCGCGTCGAACGCGGTAAGCGGCAGCTACCTCGTCGTCCTGCGGACCGACGCCGTCGGTGCCGCCGGTTCGTCGACGGCTCGTTCCGCAGTTCCGGACCGGGCCAGCGCCCTGGTCAAGCGGTACGGGGGCAGCGTCTCCGACACCTACAGCGCGGCACTCACCGGGTTCGCCGCGAAGATGAACGCGACCCAGGCGGCCCGGCTCGCGGCCAACCCGGCCGTGGCCTACGTGGAGCAGGACCAGGTGGTCACGATCCAGGCGACCCAGACCAACGCGACCTGGGGCCTGGACCGCATCGACCAGCGGAACCGGCCGCTGAGCACCACCTACACCTACCCGAACACCGCCTCGAACGTGCGGGCGTACATCATCGACACCGGTATCCGGACCAGCCACAGCCAGTTCGGCGGTCGGGCCACCTGGGGCACCAACACGGTGGACAGCAACAACACCGACTGCAACGGCCACGGCACCCACGTCGCCGGCACCGTCGGTGGTTCGACCCACGGCGTGGCCAAGGGTGTCCGCCTGGTCGCGGTGAAGGTGCTCAACTGCTCCGGCGGCGGCACCACGACCAGCGTGGTCAACGGGGTGAACTGGGTGACCGCCAACGCGGTGAAGCCGGCCGTGGCGAACATGAGCCTCGGTGGCGGCGCCAGCACCTCCATCGACAACGCGGTGCGCAACTCGATCGCCTCCGGCGTCAGCTACGCGGTCGCGGCGGGCAACTCCAACGCCAACGCCTGCAACTACTCCCCGGCCCGGACCTCGACGGCGATCACCGTCGGCTCGACCACCAGCACCGACGCCCGCTCCTCCTTCTCCAACTACGGCTCCTGCGTGCACATCTTCGCGCCGGGTTCGAGCATCACGTCGACCTGGCACACCAGCAACACCGCGACCAACACGATCAGCGGCACCTCGATGGCCTCGCCGCACGTGGCCGGTGCCGCCGCTCTCGTGCTCGGCGCCAACCCGTCCTACTCGCCGGCCCAGGTCAAGAGCTACCTGATCAACAACGCCACCACCGGCGTGGTGACCAGCCCGGGCAGCGGCTCCCCGAACCGTCTCCTGTTCGTGGTCAACTGACCCTGACGCAAACCGGCGTCAATTGACCCTGACGTGAACCGGCCCGGCGGACCGACATCGATCCGTCGGGCCGCTTCGCGTCGTCAGGGTGTGCGGTGGCCTCAGCCGGCCAGCCGCACCGGGGTGGGCGCCGGCCGGCCGGCCGAGGCGTCGGTGGGGAAGGCCCGGGCCGCGCCGTCCACGCGTACCGTCACCTCGCCGCCCAGGGCCACGGGGGCATCGCCGTCGAGGACCCGGGCGGTGATCCGGGTACCGTCGGGCAGCCCGAGACCGACAAGTGCGTCGTGGCCGTGGAAGTCGTGTCGCAGGACGGTCGCGGTGACCCCGCCTGGACCGGCCGTGAGGCGGACCTGCTCGGGGCGTACCAGCACGGTGACCGGACCGTCGGGCACGGCACCGGTGACCGGCACCAGGCCGAGCGCGGTCCGCGCGACACCCTGCTCGACGTCTGCCGGCAGCAGCACCGCGTCGCCGACGAATTCGGCTACCCAGGGACTGGCCGGCTCGCGGTACACCGTGGCCGGGGCGGCGGCCTGTACCACCCGCCCATCGCAGAGCACCACCACCTGGTCGGCCACCGACAGCGCCTCGCCCTGGTCGTGGGTGACAAGTACGGCTGTCGCGCCATCGGCCCGCAGCGCGTCGCGGACGTCATGGCGCAGCCCGGCGCGCAGGCCCGCGTCGAGGGCGCTGAACGGCTCGTCCAGCAGCACCACCGACGGCCTGGGTGCCAGGGCTCGGGCGACCGCCACCCGCTGTTGCTGCCCGCCGGAGAGCTGGTGCGGCATGCGGGCGCCGAACCCGGCCAGCCCGACCAGTGCCAGCACCTCCGCGATCCGATCGGAACGCCGAGTCGCCCGGTCAAGGCCGTAGCCGACGTTGTCCGCCACGCTCAGGTGCGGGAAGAGGGCGCCCTCCTGGGGCACCACTGCAATGTTGCGCCGGTGCGTCGGCAGGTGCCGCCCGCCGCCCGCCACCAGGGCGCCGTCGATGCGGATTTCCCCGGCGTCCAGCCGCTCGAAACCGGCCAGGCAGCGCAGCAGGGTGGTCTTACCGCAGCCGGACGGGCCGAGCACGGCGGTCAACCGGCCCGACGGTACGCGGAGGTCCACCCCGGCCAGGGCGGTCACCCGGCCGTACCGCTTGATCACGCCACTGACCACGACCTCGCTCATGCCGACTCTCCGCTCCGCCTCGTGCCGGCCTGAGGCACCAGCGCGCCGTGTCGATGATTCGTTCGCCGACGTTCGCTCATTGGTGCACCCACTTCTCCTTGTCGAGCAGACCGCTGCGGGCGACCAGCAGCCAGGTGGGCAGGGCCGAGATCACCACAAGCAACACGGCATAGGGTGCCGCTGCGGCGTACGCGCCGACGGAGGTGCTGGTCCACAACTCGGTCGCCAGGGTGTCCGTCCCGGTGGGACGCAGCAGCAGGGTGGCAGGAAGCTCTTTCATGCCGGTGAGAAACACAAGCGCCGCACCGGCGCCGATGCCCGGCAGAATCAGCGGCAGGGTCACCGTCCGCAGGACCGTCCACGGCCCGCGACCGAGGGAGCGTGCCACCTCCTCCAGCCGGGCGGGGGACTGTGCGGCTGCGCTGGCCACCGCTCCGACCGCAAGTGGCAGGAACAGCGTGGCGTAGGCCAGGGCCAGCAACCACCGCGTCTGATAGAGCGGGTACGCCACGTTGATGCCGAAGAAGATCAGAGAGAGCCCGATGACCACACCGGGCAGCGCGTGACCGAGGTACGCCAACCGGTCCAGCGCGGTCGTCAGTGGGCCCGGCGCACGAGCCGCGAGCAGGCCGAGGGGCAGCGCCAGCAGCATGGTCAACGCAGCACCGGCCAGCGACACGGTCAGGGAGTTCCCGGCGGCGGTGAGCACCTCGGGCAGCGCCCCCGGACGGGACGTGCCGGCGGCGAGTCGCCGCCCCAGGCTGGCCGCCGGCACACCGAGCGCCAGTACGGCGACAACTACCAGGGCTGCCATGGCCGGCCAGCGAGCCGGACCGAGCGACAGCCGGGACGCTGGACGGCGCGCGCCGGAAAGCCGCGCGTACCGGGCGCCGCGACGGCGGGTGGTGGTCTCGCCGCCCAGCAGGAGCACCGTCAGCACGACAAGCACGCCGGAGAGCACGAGCGCTCCGGTGCGGTCGAAGCCCAGATCGAAGGAGACGAAGATGGCCCGGGTGAAGGTGTCCGCACGCAGGATCGAGACCGCGCCGAAGTCGGAGAGCACGTAGAGCGCGACAAGCAACGCCCCGGCGGCGGTGGCCGGCCGGACCTGCCGCAATGTCACGGCGGTGAAGGTACGCCAGCCACTGCGCCCCAGCGACCGGGAGACCTCCTCCTGGGCCGGGTCCGCACCGCGCAGCGCGGCTGCCACCGGCAGCAGCACGTACGGGTAGGAGCAGAGCGTGAGCACCATGGCCGCCGGCCAGAAACCCTCCAGCCGGGGCGCTGTCGAAACCCAGGCGAAGGCGGCGATGTAGGTGGGGACCGCCAGCGGCAGCGCTGCCAGCACGGCGAAGAGTCGCCGTGCGGGCAGGTCGGTGCGAGTGACCAGGAAGGCGGTGCCGACCCCGAGCAGGACGCAGGCGACGGTGACCACGCCGGCCAGGCCGAGGCTGCGCAGGGCGAGTAGACCGACCCGCTCGGTCCAGAGTTCGGCGGCGATCCGGTCCGCACCGGCCTCCGCGGTGCGTACCGCGAGATAGACAAGCGGGATCAGGGCGACGGCCACCGCAGCGGTGGAGGCGGCCAGCAGCGTCGGGCGGGGGGCCAGTCTCCGCAGCCGGCCGGAGACGACCGGCAGGGCCGTCCCGGTGACGGGCGGCCCTGCGGTGGTCGGCGGAGCGGTCAGGGGACCAGCCCCGAGTTCTTGATCATGGTCACGGTGGCGTCCAGCGTGTCCAGGTCGTTCAGGTCGACCTCGGGCACTGACAGGTCGGCCAGCGGCGGCACGTACGCCGGCCCCGGCACACCGCCGATCACCGGGTATTCGAACGTCTGCTCGGCGAAGTAGGTCTGCGACTCCTGCCCGAGCAGGAAGTCCACGAACCGCTGCACGTCCGGGTCGGTGGCGGCGCGATTGAGCACACCGACGCCGGCCACGTTGACAAGCGCGCCGGTGTCGCCGCCGGGGAAGAAGTGCAGCTTGGCCTTGAGCGCTTCCGGAGTGGTGCCCTGTTCCTTGGCGATTTCCCCGAGGTAGTAGTGGTTGACCAGGCCGACGGCGACGGTGCCGCTGTTCACGTCCTCGACGATCTTGCCGTTGCCGTCGCGGATCTGCGGGTCGTTGGCCTGGAGCCCGGCCAGGAACTCCTCGGCCCGGGCGTCACCGTGCTGCACCCGGATCGCGGTGACGAACGCCTGGAAAGAGGCGTTCGTCGGAGCCAGGGCGACCTTTCCCTTCCAGGCCGGATCGACCAGGTCGAAGACGGACTTCGGCAACTGGTCGGCCGGGACCAGGTCTGGGTTGTAGATCAGGACCCGCGCCCGCGCGCTCACGCCGACCCATTGGCCAGTGCCGGCCCGGTAGTTCTGCGGCACCTGCGACGTGGTCGCCTCGGGCAGCGTGCTGAACATGCCGCGCTTGGCGACGGTGCCGAGGGCGCCGGCGTCCTGAGCAAAGAACACGTCGGCCGGAGACTTGTCGCCCTCCTCGACCAACTGGGCGGCGAGCTGCGCGGTGCTGGCGTACCGGGGCTGCACGGCGATGCCGGTCTGCGCGGTGAACTTCTCCAGCAACGGCTTGACCAACTGCTCACTGCGCCCGCTGTAGACGGTGATCTGCTTGTCGCCCTGATCGCCGGAACCGGCTTCGTCTTCCCCGCCGGATCCACAGGCGGCCAGGCCGAGAACGAGCAGGCTGGCGGTGAATAGCGCGCTGGTGGCGCGGCGGTTGCTTGGCACGGTGAACCCCTCTTCCGGTCTGCACGACCGGAGGGAAGTTAGCACAGCCTAACCTCACTTGGACATCGAGTGGGTGGCGGATCACTGTCAACCCTCGACGGACAGGCAGGATGTGGGGATGACGCTCGCACTGCCCATTGACCCGGAGGCGAACCGGCTGCTGACCCGTGATCCGCTGGCCCTGCTGATCGGCATGGTGCTCGACCAGCAGGTCTCGATGGAGAAGGCCTTCTCCTCGCCGTACGTGCTGGCCCAGCGGCTCGGACACGGCCTGGACGCCCGGGAGTTGGCCGGGTTCGATCCGGAGGCCCTGGTGGCGGTCTTCGCCCAACCACCCGCGCTGCACCGGTTCCCCAAGGCGATGGCGGCCCGGGTGCAGGAGGTGTGCCGAATGCTTGTCGAGCGCTACGACGGCGATGCCGCCCGGCTCTGGGCGGACCCCGCCGACGGTCGCGAACTGCTCGGGCGGATCACCGCCCTGCCCGGGTTCGGTCGGCAGAAGGGGCAGATCTTCCTGGCGCTGCTCGGCAAGCGGTTCGGGGTACGACCGCCGGGTTGGCAGGAGGCGGCCGGCGCCTACGGCGATCCGGATGCCCACCGGTCTGTCGCCGATGTCACCGATGCCGAGTCACTGCGCCTGGTACGGGAGTACAAACAGCAGATGAAGGCGGCGGCGAAGGCGAGCGCGGGCCGAGGCTGACCGGGCCGCCTCCGACGATGGCAGGGGGCGGTCGATGGGGCAGCGGGGCGGGGCGCTGCTGCGTGGCGAGACCGGATCGTCACGGGCGACCTTCCTGGAACTCTTCCTCGACCTGGCCTTCGTCTTCGCGCTGACCCGGGTGTCGGTGCGCTTCATCGACGAAATCGAGCACGGGCTGACCGTGCTGGGCTTCCTGGAGACCCTGATCCTGTTCCTCGCCCTGTGGCACGTCTGGACGTTGATCACCTGGGTCACCAGCCGGTACGACCCGGACGCCCTGACGATCCAGTTCGTCGTGGTCGCGACCATGTTCGGCAGCCTGGTGATGGCCGTCACCCTGCCCCGGGCGTTCGAGGAGCGGGCGCTGGCGTTCGTCATGGCCTACCTGGTGACGGTGATCGGCCGCCCGCTGCTGATCGCCGCCGTGCTGGGTCGACATCCGCGCCGTACCGTGCCGTGGCGGCTGGCCGCCTGGGCGGCGGTGTCGGGGGTGCTCTGGCTGGCCGGTGCGCTCGGGCCCGCCGGCCTGCGGCTCGGGCTGTGGGCGCTGGCCATCACCATCGACCTGGCCGGATACCTGCTGGGGTGGCCGGTGCCCGGGCTGGGACGGGCGCCGGTCTCGGCCTGGCGGATCGCCGGCGAGCACATGGCGGAGCGATACCAGCAGATCTTTCTCATTGCGCTGGGCGAGACGATCCTGGTCATCGGGATCACCTACAGCGGCGAGGGATTCGGCTGGCTGGCGGCGGCGGCCTTCACGGTCTCCTTCCTCACCACCGCGCTGCTCTGGCGGATCTACTTCCACCGGGCCGGTCACCTGCTCGTCGAGGCGCTGCGGATGGCCAGCTCGCCCGGTCGGCTCGGCGCGTCCGCCTCCACCACGCACCTGGTCATGGTGCTCGGCGTGCTGCTCACCGGGGTGGGTTACGAGTTGGTCGTCGTGAAGCCGTTCGACCGGGTCGAGCCGGCGTGGCTGATCTTCATCGTCGGAGGGCCGACCCTGTTCCTGCTGGGGCGGGCCCGTTTCGAGTACGAGATCTTCGCCCGGGTCTCCCGCCGACGGGTGCTGACGGTGCTGGCGCTGGTCGGGTCCGCTCCGCTGCTCCTGCTCGGAACGCCGATGCTCGCGCTGTCAGTCGTCGCCGGTGCGTTGGCCGTGATGGCCGTCGTGGACGGGTTGCATGCCCGTCACCAGCCCATGGAACCGTCGGCATCTCCGTTGGGCCGCGCGGAACCCGGTCAGGGCCGCTTCCCGACCTGACCCGCGCGCCTCACGCCCGCCGCGAGGGGCGGCCCGATCGCGGGTCGCCGGGCGCGGTCGGCGATCCCGTCAGGCGGCGCTGGGATGGGCCAGAGAGGCGATGGCCCGCCGGACGTCGGCAAGCGAGACGGTCGCCGAGTCGTCCAGGTCGGCCAGGCCAGCCTCGATCCACTGCCGCATCAGCGTCGTCACGCCGATGCCCCGGGCGTCGGCGGCGGCCCGGACCCGTTCGTACGTCTCCAGCGGCAGCCGGACCGACCGGCTGACCATCGGAGTCTCGGTGTCGGGGGTGGGCAACTCCACCGCCTGGCTCTCGTCGATCAGCTCGGCGATCCGGTCGCCGCCGCTGTGGAACTGCTTGGTCGCGTCGTGACGGTCCATCGTCACCGCCTCCTCGTCTCCGGAGATCTCCGCACGGCCTCGTCGTAGCGTTTGGTCTCGACGTCGCTCAGCTCGCGGGCGGAGAGGACGTCCCAGTCGTTGTCGGCCCCGTCGGCCTCGGCGAGCAGCACGGCCACCCGGCGTCCGTGGGTGGTGGTGGCGTAGACCACCATCACGTCGTCGCCGAGATGGCGGATCACCCGCCGGCCGCTGTGCAGCGCCTCCCAGACTTCCCTCGGCGTGACGTCGTAGACCCGCAGATTGGCCAGCGCCTCGTCGGTGAAGCTGAACCTGCTGCCCACGCGGGGGAGCGTACCACGGGCGTAACACGAATGTCGGCGGTGACGATCCTCGTCGCTCGCCCGGCCAGAGTGACAGGATGGAGGGCGACCCCTCCGGAGGAGGTACCACGGTGAAGCACCAGGCGTACCAGCCGATCCTCATCACCGACGCCGCACGCAGCCAGGACGATCAACTGACCAGCCGGCAGCGGCGTTACGTGGTGATGATGGGCGTCCGCGTCGCCTGCGTGATCGTCGGTGCGGTCCTGGTCGGCGTGGGGGCACCCCTGCTCTGGCTCTGGCTGCCGCTCGTCGCGCTGGGCATGGTGCTCATCCCGTGGCTCGCGGTACTGCTGGCCAACGACCGGCCGCCCAAGGAGCAGCACCGCCTCGCCAACCGCTTCTCGTCGCGCTCGGCCACCGAGGCGGCGCCGCCCCCGATGAGCCTCGCCGCCGAGGAGCGGCCACACAAGATCATCGACGCCGAGCCCTGATCCGTCCGGTGCGGCTCAGGCCGGTCGGGCACCGACCTGCGCCACTGCCGCGGCACCGAGATCGGCGGCCCGGGCCAGGGCCGCGTCGGGTGTCGCCCCGGCCAGCCAGGCACCCAGCAACCCCGCTGCGAAGGCGTCACCCGCCCCGGTCACGTCCCGTACCGCCACCCGATGCGCTGGCGAGGTGACGATCGTGGTGTCCCGGTCGACCCAGACCGCGCCGGCAGCGCCGCGCTTGACCACCACGCGGCGGGCGGCGGCGGTGAGTGCCCTGCCCTGTGCCGCCGGTTCGAGCCCACCGGCCAGCACCGTGGCCTCGTCGACGTTGACCAGCAGCAGGTCGACCTCCCGTACCCAGTCCAGGAAGGCTGCCGGACCGACCGCCCGCAGCGGTGCCGCCGAAGCCGCGTCGACGCTCGTGGTGAGGCCGCGCTGGCGAGCGCCGGCCAACGCCCGCAGGCCGGCCGGTCGGGAGTCCGCGTCCAGCAGGGTGTACCCGGACAGGTGCAGGTGCCTCGCGTCAGGCGTGCCGTCCAGCGCCGCGTCCACGTGCTCGGGAGCCAGCCGTACGTTCGCTCCGCGTTCGGTGACCATCGTGCGTTCGTCGCCGACCGTCAGCACGATCACCGTGCCGGTGGCGGACCCGGCGACCCGCTCGACCGCGCAGTCGACCCCGGCAGCCGTCAACTCGGCCACCCGGTCACGCCCGGCGCCGTCCTCGCCGACCGCGCCCACCAGGGTCACCGGTACGCCCTGGGCGGCCAGCCAGGAGGCGGTGTTGGCCGCCTGCCCGCCCCCGGTGGACCTGATCGCCGCCGGGGTGTCGGAGCCGGGCGCCAACGGGGCGGAGAGCACCGCCACCACGTCGGTGACCACGTCACCGACGACCAGGACGCGGCCGGTGTCGCCTCGACCCACCCCGCCCGACCCGCCGCCGTGCCCGTTCACACCGACGCGGCGGTCCGGCGCTGGGCGGCGGCGACCGCGATCCGGGCGGCCAGGTCGGCGTTGCGCAGGATGATCCGGACGTTTACCGCCAGGCTGGCGCCCTCGGTCGCGGAGTGGAAGTGGGCCAGCAGATACGGCGTGACGGCCTTGCCGCTCACCCCGTCGCGCTCCAGCCGGGCGAGACCATCGGCGAGGGTGCTGTCGTGCAGCTCCGGGTCGAGCTGCTCGTCGGTGGGCAGCGGGTTGGCGACGATCAGCCCGCCATGGTGTGCGCCGTGCTGCTCGCGGGCGGCCAGCACGTCGGCGACCTGCTCGGGGGAGTCGACCGACCAGTCCAGGTCGAATCCGCCGTCGGTGATGAAGAAGCCCGGAAACCGGCGGGTCCGATAGCCGACCACGGCCACCCCGAGGGTCTCCAGCCGCTCCAGGGTGGCGCCCACGTCGAGGATCGACTTCACCCCGGCACAGACCACAGCGATCGGAGTACGCGCCAGGGTGACCAGGTCCGCCGACTCGTCGAAGGTGTGCGCCGCCTCGCGGTGCACCCCGCCCAGCCCGCCGGTGGCGAACACCCCGATGCCCGCCGTGGCCGCCACGGCGCTTGTCGCGGCCACGGTGGTCGCGCCGTCCACGCCGGTCGCGGCGGCTACCGCGAGATCGCGTACGGAGAGCTTGGTCACGCCGTCGGCGGTGGCCAGCCGGGTCAGCTCGGCGTCGTCGAGCCCCACCACGAGTTCACCGGCGACCATGCCGATGGTGGCCGGGGTCGCGCCGGCGTCCCGGACGGCCTGTTCGATCTGCCGGGCCACCCGAAGATTGTCCGGCCGCGGCAGGCCGTGCGAGACGATCGTGCTCTCCAGAGCGACCACGGGACCCTGCTCGCGCAGTGCCCGGGCCACCTCGGTGCCGTAGCGAAGATGAAAGTCGGTCACAATCGCTCACCGTACGCCCGCCACACCTGTCACCTCAGGTGGACCGGGTGAGGGTGACCTGCCAGACTTGTCGGTTGGAGGTGCAGACGTGAATACACAGGTCCTCGAACGTCCCGAGCTCAAGGACGCCGACACCGGTCCGGAGATGTTCCACTACGTCCGGAAGGAAAAGATCGCCGAAAGTGCCGTCATGGGCACCTTCGTCGTGGCGCTGTGCGGGGAGAAGTTTCCGGTGACGAAGACGCCCAAACCGGGTTCGCCGGTCTGCCCGAAGTGCAAGGAGATCTACGACTCGTACCGCGAGTGAAGCCTTCGGCCCGCGTTTGTGGCCGGCGTAACCTGCGGCGGTGACCACCTCCACCGCCCTGCTCCTGGCTGACCTGGCCGGAGTCGCGGTCTTCGCCGCCTCGGGCGCCTCCGCGGCGGTGGCCAAACGGCTCGACCTCTTCGGCGTGGTCTTCGTGGGCTTCGTCGCCTCCCTCGGCGGCGGAATCGTCCGGGACCTGGTCATCGACGAGGTGCCGCCGCTGGCCTTCGCCGACTGGCGCTACGCGGGCACCGCCGCCGTGACCGCTGCGGCGATCTTCTGGCTGCATCCGCAGTTCGCCCGGCTGCGCACCACCGTCCTGGTGCTGGACGCGGCCGGGCTCGGCCTGTTCACCGTCGTGGGCACCCTCAAGGCCCTCGACGCCCAGGTTCCGGCGGTCGGTGCCTGCCTGATCGGCATGATCACCGCGATCGGCGGCGGACTCGTCCGCGACCTGCTCACCGGTGAGATTCCGGTGGTGCTGCGGCGGGAGATCTACGCCGTCGCGTCGCTCGTCGGTTCGATGGTGGTGGTGCTGCTGAACGGCCTCGGCCACACCGGGCCGGTCCCGCTCACCGCCGCCGCCATGCTGGTCTTCGGCATACGCCTGGTGGCCCTGCGGCGGCGCTGGTCGGCGCCGGTGGCGACGGTGCGGCCGCCGCGCACCGACCTGTCGGGGCCGCCGCCGGAGTGAGCCGCCAGTGGCCAACCGCACTGGGACTGGTGTGGCGTCGCGTGGGCAGCACAGCGCGTCCTGGTTATGCTGAGTCGGCCTTCGCGGCTCGGCTGCGCGGAGGCATTTTCGTGGGGTGACGCCGTGCCCCTCGGCCCGGGTCCGCCGGCCTGCGGCCGGGACATCCCCGTGCGGCCGGAGAGGAGCGAACGCGTGGCAGTCCGGACGCCGGCGCTCGAGACGTTTCCGCCCCTGCGTGCCTGGCAGCGCAAGGCTCTGGTGGAGTACCTGCGCCGTCGCGGCGAGGATTTCACTGCGGTCGCCACCCCGGGGGCCGGAAAGACCACGTTCGCCCTGCGGATCGCCGCCGAACTGCTCGCCGACGGCAGCGTCGAGGCGGTCACCGTGGTCGCGCCGACCGAGCACCTGAAAACCCAGTGGGCGGACGCCGCCGCCCGGGTGGGCATTCAGCTCGACGCCGCGTTCCGCAACGCCGACCTGCACTCCTCGGCGGACTTCCACGGTGCGGTGGTCACCTACGCGCAGGTCGGAATGGCGCCGCAGGTGCACCGGCGGCGCACCATGACCCGGCGGACCCTGGTCATCCTCGACGAGATCCACCATGCCGGTGACTCGCGTACCTGGGGTGACGGGGTGAAGGCGGCCTTCGAGCCCGCGGTACGCCGGCTGATGCTGACCGGAACCCCCTTCCGGTCCGACGACAACCCCATCCCGTTCGTCAGCTACGAGCGGGGCGGCGACGGCCTGCTGCGCTCCCGGGCCGACTCGGTGTACGGCTACAGCGACGCGCTGCGCGACGGCGTGGTGCGGCCGGTGCTCTTCCTGGCGTACTCGGGGGAGACCCGGTGGCGGACAAACGCCGGAGAGGAACTGGCGGCCCGGCTGGGTGAGCCGATGACACAGGATCTCGTCGCCCAGGCGTGGCGTACCGCACTGGATCCGGCCGGCGACTGGATGCCGCAGGTGCTGCGGGCCGCCGACGCCCGACTGACAGTGCTGCGGGAGGCGGGCATGCCGGACGCGGGCGGCCTGGTCATCGCCAGCGACCAGCAGGCCGCCCGCTCGTACGCCAAGCTCATCGAGCAGGTGACGGGGGAGCGGGCCGCCGTCGTGCTCTCCGACGACGTGGGCGCCTCGGCCCGGATCGCGACGTTCGCGGCGTCCGAGCAGCGGTGGCTGGTCGCGGTGCGGATGGTGTCCGAAGGCGTCGACATCCCCCGGCTGGCCGTCGGCGTGTACGCGACAAGTGCCAGCACCCCGCTGTACTTCGCGCAGGCGATCGGGCGTTTCGTCCGGGCCCGACGCCCGGGGGAGACCGCGTCGGTCTTCCTGCCCAGCGTGCCGCACCTGCTCGGACTGGCCAGCGAGATGGAGGTCGAGCGGGACCATGTGCTCGGCAAGCCCAAGGACCGGGAGGGCTTCGAAGACGACCTGCTGGACCGGGCACAACGCGATGAGCAGGCCAGCGGGGAGCTGGAGAAGCGCTTCGCCGCGCTGTCCGCCACCGCCGAACTGGACCAGGTGATCTTCGACGGCGCCTCGTTCGGTACGGCGGCCCAGGCCGGCACCCCCGAGGAGGAGGAGTACCTGGGCCTGCCGGGGCTGCTCACCTCGGAACAGGTGGCATCGTTGCTCGCCAAGCGGCAGGCCGATCAGCTCGCCGCCCAGCGGCGTCGGGCGACCGAGCGGCGGACGGAATCCGCAGCCCCCGTCTCCGCTCCGGCGGCACCGATGAGCGCCGCCCAGCGCCGGGTGGCGCTGCGTCGCCAGCTCAACGCCCTGGTCGCGGCCCAGCACCACCGTACCGGCCAGCCCCACGGCAAGATCCACGCCGAGCTGCGCCGCCGCTGCGGCGGCCCCCCCAGCGCCCAGGCCACCATCGAGCAACTAGAAGAACGCATAGCCACAGTCCAAACCCTCTAACCCACCCCCACCCCCACCCCTCCTCCCACCCCACCCCCACCCCACCGGCGCGTCGATCATGAAGTTATTGCGTGGGCAAGCGCTTTCCCGGAGCAATAACTTCATGATCGACGCACATGGGGAGGGGGTGGGGGTGGGAGGAGGGTGGGGGTGTGGAAAGCCGGCCGGAGACATCCTTGGGATGTCTCCGGCCGGCTTTATGTCGGGTTTGCTGGCCCTCAGTTGGCCATCAGGTCAGCGCCGCGCCAGGTGAACTCCGGGTCCGTCGCGTACCGAACCGTGATCTTGACGAGATCCTCGGCGTACTTGTTGGCGTGGTGCCCACAGAACACCAGCTCACTGCCACCCGACAGGGTGATCCGGAGCTTGCCGGCGGCATTGCAGCGGTCGCACCGTTCATCGGCGGCCGGGGGGCTCACCGTCTCGGGCGGCGGCGTGAGGGTCGGGGTCATCGCCTTCCTCCTCTGGTCGTCACCGATGAACACTCTCTTCGGTCTTGGTCACCTATCGTGCAACACCCTTGCGGGGCCTCGCCTTCCCTGTGTGCCCGCGGGGGACCGAGGTCACACATGGCACGGATAGTGTGCCGTGCACCAAGGGTGCCACGTCAACGATCACATTCGTGCAACCACCTGATCACCATCCGGCGTTGTACGCCAGGTGGTCAAACGGGCACGATCAGTTGACGAATGCTGATCAGTCGAGGTAGTCGCGGAGCACCTGCGAACGGGACGGATGCCGGAGCTTGGACATCGTCTTGGACTCGATCTGCCGGATCCGCTCGCGGGTCACGCCGTAGACCTGACCGATCTCGTCCAGGGTACGCGGCTGGCCGTCGGTGAGCCCGAACCGCAGGCGTACCACACCCGCCTCACGCTCGGACAACGTCTGCAGCACCTGCTGGAGCTGGTCCTGGAGCAGGGAGAAGGAGACCGCGTCGACGGCGACCACCGCCTCCGAGTCCTCGATGAAGTCGCCGAGCTGACTGTCACCCTCGTCACCGATGGTCTGGTCGAGCGAGATGGGCTCCCGGGCGTACTGCTGGATCTCCAGCACCTTCTCCGGTGTGATGTCCATCTCCTTGGCCAGTTCCTCCGGCGTGGGCTCACGGCCCAGATCCTGGAGCAGCTCGCGCTGAATCCGGCCCAGCTTGTTGATCACTTCGACCATGTGGACCGGGATGCGGATGGTGCGGGCCTGGTCGGCCATGGCGCGGGTGATGGCCTGGCGGATCCACCAGGTGGCGTAGGTGGAGAACTTGTAGCCCTTGGTGTAGTCGAACTTCTCGACGGCGCGGATGAGGCCGAGGTTGCCTTCCTGGATGAGGTCGAGGAAGGCCATGCCACGGCCGGTGTACCGTTTGGCCAGCGAAACGACCAGACGGAGGTTCGCCTCCAGCAGGTGGTTCTTGGCCCGCTCGCCGTCCCGGGAGATCCACAGCAGGTCGCGCTGCATGTCCCGGACGAGCTTCTCCTCACCCTCGTCGGCGGCCCGCAGACGCTCCGCGGCGTAGAGCCCGGCCTCGATCCGCTTGGCCAGCTCCACCTCCTGCTCGGCGTTGAGCAGCGGCACCTTGCCGATCTGCTTGAGGTACGCCCGGACCGAGTCCGCCGAGGCGGTCAGCTCGGCGTCCCGGCGGGCCTGCTTGAGCGCCTCGGACTCCTCGTCGTCCCACTCGAAGTCGTTGTCGGTGGCGGAGTTCGCCGCGTCGGCGGCGGCGGCCCGGGCCAGCTCCGCCGGCTCCTCGACCACCACGTCCTCGATCTCGGCGGCGAGTTCCTCGGGGTTGACCTCACCCTCGGCGGCCTCACCCTCGGCGGCCTTCGCCGGTTTCGCCGCGCCCGCCGCAGCGGCCACGGTGGCCTTGGTGGCCCGGGTGGACTTCTTGGCCGGCGTGGCGGCCTTGGCGGCCACCTCGGCGGTGGTGCCGGCCGCCTTGCGCGAGGTTGCCTTGCGCGGTGCCGGTGCCGGTGCCTCCTCGGCCGAGGGCGCCTGCTTCGGGGCGGGTGCGGCCGCCTTCTTGGTGGTCTTGGCGGTGGTGGCCCGGGACGCGGGGGTGGCGGACCGGGCGGCGGCGACCCGTCGGCGGGTGCTCGCCGAGCCGTCGACCACGACGGTCACCCCGGCCTCGGAGAGCGCCCGCAGGATCTTCTTGGCCTGGGCCGGAGTCACCTCGGCGGACTCGACGGTGCGCGCGAGCTGGGCCGACGTGAGCTGGCCGCCAGCGCTCTGCGCGTGGGCGATCAGGGTGTCGGTGAGCGAGCGAACGTCGGCGCCGGTCTGGCGGGGTTCTGTCACGAAGACCTTCCGGAGGCGAAGAGCGAGCACGGCCGGTTTTGTCCGACGCAGCGTGGGGCACCGCGCCGGGCGATGTGGTTGAGGAACCCCCGTGTTCCGGGCCGGCCGGCTGTCGGGCGGCCCGTGGCGCGTGGGCAGGGGTGAATTGTAACGCCGTCTGCGGCGATCATCCTGCGCCGCACGGCTGATCGGCGGTCGAGACCGCCGATTCGGTGCGCTTTTGAACTTTGTAAGGATGATACCCGTGCGAAAGCCGGATACCTGGCCGTGCGGGAAGGGACTGATGATGGAGCGCTCGGCGCCGCCACCACCGCAACTGCTGGAGATCGCGATCGGGGTGGCCCGTGACGCGGCGGCCACCGCGTACCGGATGCGTACCGAGGGTGTCTCGGTGGCGGCGACCAAGAGCACCGTCACCGACGTGGTGACCGCGGCCGACCGGGCCGTGGAGCGCCAGATCACCACCGACCTGCGCCGGCTACGACCGGACGACGCCGTCCTGGGCGAGGAGTACGGCGCGGCGACGGGTGGCGACGGCCCCCGACCCCCGGTGCGGTGGATCGTCGACCCGATCGACGGCACCGTCAACTACCTGTACGGCCTGACGCACTGCGCGGTGTCGATCGCCGCAGAGGTGGACGGCGAGGTGGTGGCGGGTGTGGTGCGCAACATCCACACCGGCGAGGAGTGGACCGCGACAGTGGGCGGGGGCGCCTGGCGCGAGGGCCGACGGTTGCGTTGCTCCACCGAGTCCGAGCTCGGCCAGGCGCTTGTGGTCACCGGCTTCGGCTACGACTCCGCCCGCCGGGCCCACCAGGCCCGGGTGCTCACCGAACTGATCTCGCAGGTGCGCGACATCCGCCGCCTCGGCGCCGCCGCCATCGATCTGTGCCTGGTCGCCGAGGGGCGGGCCGACGCCTACTACGAGAAGGGCCTGGCCGCCTGGGACCAGGCCGCCGGGGCACTGGTGGCCACCGAGGCCGGCGTGCGGGTCGGTGGGCTCAAGGGGCTGGACCCGGGCCCGGAGATGGTCATCGCCGCGCCGCCGGCGCTCTTCGACGCGTTGCACGACCGGCTGGCCGCGTTGGACGCCTCCGGCGGCCCCTGACGCCGCCGGGTGCCCGCCAGGGTCCCGGGTGTGGGGCGCGTGCCGTTGGACGCCGGCTGGTGCCCGTCAGGGCCCGGTGCGGGCTGCCCGTCAGGGCCCGGTGCCGGCGAGCTGGCTGGTTCCGCCAGGGCCCGGGGTGGCGGCGCGCCGCTTGGTGTGCGTCCGGGCCGGTACGGCGATGCGCGCGACCCGGGCCGACCGCCGAGCGGTACCGGCCCGACGGTCAGTTGTCGACGGGCAGCGGACAGGAACCCGGAGGGGCGACCGGGGCACCGAGGTCGCCCAGCGACTGGTTGACCTCGGTGATGGTGGCCAGCTGCTGGAAGCTGCTGCCCAGCACCACGTCGACGATGTCGTCCTCGCGCTTGGCGTTGTACTCCAGCTCGGCGTCGCCGAGGAAGTACGCCCGCAGCAGGTGCGCCGAGCCGACCCCCTTCGGGCCGTAGCGCAGGACCGCCACGTCGTCGATCTTCTTCTTCTGGGAGGTTTCCTTCTGCACCTGGAAGTCGCGGTTGCGGAAGTCGCCCCCGACATCGGCGGCCAGCCCGGGACGGTCCGTGCCGTTCACCACGTTGA
Organism: Verrucosispora sp. CNZ293; assembly: GCF_002754655.1. Lineage (NCBI taxonomy): Bacteria > Bacillati > Actinomycetota > Actinomycetes > Micromonosporales > Micromonosporaceae > Micromonospora > Verrucosispora sp. CNZ293. The sequence goes on along the minus strand of NZ_PEFR01000001.1, from coordinate 3,179,313 downwards.
TCTTGACATCCTTGTGGTCCCGCAGGGTGACGTCCGCGCGCGGCCAGTCGTCCGGACAACCCTCGCCGGCACCGGCGCTACCCTGGGTGTCCCTGACCAGGGCCATGACCACGAAAACCAGGGCGACCACCGCCAGCACGCCGACGACAACGAGTGCTCGCACTCGCGCAAAGCTCATCAGGGCACTCCCGGGCAATGGTGGGTGGCAACGGCCGGCGATCGGCCGTCCGCCAGCCGTCGGGTACGCCGCTGAGGTTAACCGGTGTCCGACCGTCGCGTGGAAACAGTCCGACATGCCGGCGCGCCATCGGAGAACGGGGTAGTACTACCCCTATCTTCGTGTCGCCTGAGTCACATTGGGAACAACTTCCCGTGCAGGGGCGTACATCTCAGCCACGAGGGCGGTATACATGCCTCGCCCAAAGGGGGGGTAGGGTTCCGCGCTCGCCGGGGAGATCCTCTGGCGGTCTGGTCCGAGCGGTCGTCGGGTCAGGTGGCCGACACTAGCGGTGGCCGGCCAGCGGAACCGAAACAGCGTCGCCCGGCGTTACAACCGGAAGCGACAACATCGAAATGGGAGAGTGAAACCGATGGCCACCGACTACGACGCCCCGCGCCGCGACGAGGTCGACCTCGGCGAGGACAGCCTGGAAGAGCTCAAGGCCCGGCGTGTCGACTCGCAGTCGGGCGCCGTGGACGTCGACGAGGCCGAAGTGGCTGAGAGCTTCGAGTTGCCCGGCGCCGACCTTGCCGACGAGGAACTGACGGTCAAGGTGCTGCCGATGCAGCAGGACGAGTTCCGCTGCGCCCGGTGCTTCCTGGTGCACCACCGCAGTCAGCTGGCGGTGGAGCGGAACGGCGAGCTGATCTGCCGAGAGTGCGTCTGACCGCAGGGCGACGACCACGACCATGGCGGCGACTCCCGAGTGGAGTCGCCGCCGCCCGGCTCGACGAGCGCCACGCCGCACAACCTGGTTGACTCGTTAGCCATGAGCGAGCGAATCGGCGGGCTCGGCGCCGTGGTGCGGTCATGAGCGAGCACAGCGAGCGTGCCGAGGACGGCCCGGACGAGCTGGGGAAGACGGTCGCGGCCCTGACCGCCGACGAGATCGAGCCGGCGAAACGGCGTCAGCTGCTCGCCCGGCTGGTCGGGCAGGCTCGCGCCCGGGGGATCAGCGACCTGTTCAAGCCGAGGGCCGCGCTGCGCTGGATGGTGGACACGGTCGCGGAGATCGCACCCCACATACCCGTCCGCGACCTGGCCACCCTGCGTCGGCACTTTCCCGGCCTGACCGACGAGGAACTGGCCGATCGGCTGGTCCGCAACGCGTCCCGGGCGACGGCGGGGGTCGGCGCTGCCGGCGGTGGCGCGTCGGCGGTGCAGTGGACGGTCACCCCGAGCCTGCTGTCCGCTCCGGTGCTGCTCGCCGCCGAGACCGTCTCGGTGGTGGCGGTGGAGCTGAAACTGACAGGTGAGCTGCACGAGGTCTACGGGGTACCGCTGCCGCGCGGCGGCACCGAGCGCACGATCGCGTTGGTGCAGGCCTGGGCCAGTCAGCGCGGAGTCAATCCGATGATGCCGGGCGTCGGCGTGGGCGCGGTGCTGGGCACCGCCGCCCGGAACGAGCTGCGGGACACCCTGCTCAAGCGGTTCGGCCGTAACCTGACCACGCTGGGCCCCTTCCTGACCGGAGCCGCGGTGGCGAGCTACCTCAACCGGCGGGCCACCCGGACGTTGGCCGACCATCTTCGTGCCGACCTGCGCCGGCAGCGTCCCGGCCTGCCCGGCGTGCCGCCGGCTCCGCCCGCCCTGCCCGGCTCCTCCTGAGCCCGACGGGTGGCGGTCGGATCAGCGCGCCACGTCCCGCGCGGCCAGCAGGGCCTCGGCCAGCTCGACCGGGTGGCGGGAACTGACCACCCAGAACGGCGTAGGGTCGGCGGGATCGTTCAGGACCACCTGGACGGCACCGGAGATCCACGGTCGTTGGACGACGAACGCCAGCGGATCGGCACCGACACCGAGCACTTCACGCCGGCCCTCGGCGTCCAGCGCGACAGCGTCGGCGACGTACCGGACGGGCAGTCTGGCGTCATCGACCCGTAGCTCTCCATCGGCCACCGCGACCCGGATCCGGCTGAGCCACGCCAGCCCGGCCACGGTGGCCGGCAGCAGCACCGCGAACGGCAGCCAGGCGCGCAGACCTGGCGCGCCCATCCACACCTCCACCGCGAGCAGCGCGGCGGCTGCCAGCCCCGCGAGCCACAACCACCAGGGCAGACGCAGACGCTCGGCGTACGCCGGGGACGCCGAGACGGACGAGGGCGACGGTGATTGGCTCACTCGTGCCAGGGTACGGCGCGGCGGACCCCGGGTACCGGGCAGGATGACAGGGTCACCCCAGCGGATATGGACGAAAGAGGGACATCGTGACCGACGTGCCCGTGCCGGTCCGGCAGCTCGACCCCGAGCTGCCGATGCCGGCGTACGCCCATCCCGGTGACGCCGGTGCCGACCTGCTGGCGGCCACCGACGTGGAGTTGCCACCCGGTGGTCGGGCGCTGGTGCCGACCGGCGTGGCGATCGCGCTGCCGGAGGGGTATGTGGGCCTGGTCCATCCCCGATCGGGGCTCGCCGCCAGACTCGGCGTGACGGTGCTCAACGCGCCCGGTACGGTCGACGCCGGCTACCGGGGTGAGATCCTGGTCAACCTGATCAACCATGATCGGGCCGCGTCGGTGAAGATCTCCCGGGGTGACCGGATCGCGCAGCTTGTTGTGCAGCGGGTGGAACGGGCGATCTTCCAGCCGGTGGCCGAACTACCCGGGTCCGGACGTGGAACCGGCGGGCACGGCTCCACCGGCGGCCACGCCGGGCTGGTGCCGCCGCCGGCCATGGACGGCGCGAACGGACAAGATGGCACCGTGAGTGCGAACAGCGGAGGTTGGACGCAGTGATCTTCTCCCGAAAGCGGGCCGCGGGACGGCACGCCCTTGACGAGCGGGCCACGAACCTGCCCGAGACCGCCGAGGGCGCTCTGCCGACGCCGGTGGAGCCGGCACGTGGGCCGTACGACGTCACCGAGGCGCCGGCCGGGGTGCAGCGGCTCGACCTGGGCAGCCTGCAGATCCCGGCGGTGCCCGAGGTCGAGGTGCGGGTGCAGGCCGACCAGCAGGGGGTGGTCCAGCAGGTCGTGCTGGTGCACGGCCAGAGCGCCCTCCAGCTGGGTGTCTTCGCCGCTCCCCGGTCCGAGGGGATCTGGGACGAGGTGCGCGAGGAGATCCGCCAGTCGCTGTTCGCCGACGGCGCCGCCGCGCAGGAGGTCGAGGGTGAGTACGGCACCGAGTTGCACGCCCGGGTCCGCACCGAGGACGGCCTGACCGATCTACGGTTCGTCGGCGTCGACGGACCCCGCTGGATGGTCCGCGCGGTCTACCAGGGCGCGGCGGCCACCGACCCGGCCGCCGCCGGCCCGCTGGCCCACTGCCTGGACGGGCTGGTGGTCGACCGGGGGGTGGAGGCCAGGCCGGTACGTGAGCCGCTGCCGCTACGGTTGCCGCGCGAGGCGGGCGAGCAGGTGGCGGCGGGGGATCCGGCTGCCGGGCAGGCAGGTGCCGCGTCGGCGCCCGGAGGCCGCTGAGCGCTCCGCGACGGGCGGGTGCCGCCGGGGTCGTCCGGCCGGCCGTACGGGTGCTTCCGACGCGCCGGAAGCACCCGGTCCGGCGTACGCTGACGGGTGCCGTCCCGGCTGTCGTCCAGGGGCGGTGGCTTCCGGTGCCAGCCGGCCGGCGTGGAGAGGGTGACGCGGAGCTCATGACCACCGACGAGGGTCGGGGTTCGCTGCGGCGGATGTTGCGACGGCTGACCGCGAGCGAGGCCGAGATCGAGGCGCAGCAGTTGCAGCGGGAGAGTGCCCGCTGTGGCGCGGTGCCGGTGTTGCAGTGCGGGCGGGGGCAGGTGGTGTCGGTGAGCGGCCGGCTGCGTACCGTCGTCTACACTCCTCGGACGAATCTGCCGGCGCTGGAGGCGGATCTCTACGACGGCAGCGACGTGGTGACCCTTGTCTGGCTCGGCCGACGGCACATCGCCGGCATCGAACCGGGACGGCACCTGACCGCCCGGGGGCGGGTCGCCGTGCGCGATGACCGCAAGGTGATCTACAACCCGTACTACGAGCTGGAGCCGTCGAAGTGAACCTGCGGGCATTGCGGATGGGCGTCGGGCGATGACCACCGGACAGCACCCGGCGACCCAGCCGGAGACCGGCGCGGCGGACGAGGAGCGGCTGCCCACCGTCGCCGAACAGATGGCCGACCAGCTCGGCGGCTGGCGGGGGCTGGCCGAGTCCAGCATCCCGGTGGTGGTCTTCGTGATCGCCAACATCGTCACCGACCTGCGGCCGGCCGTGATCGCCTCGGTGGCGGTGGCGGTGCTGATCGGTGGTCTGCGGCTGGCGCAGCGCCGGCCGGTGCGGCACGCGGTCAACGGACTGTTCGGCATCGGGATCGGCGCCGCCATCGCCTGGCGTACCGGCGACGCGCGCGACTTCTACCTGCCGGGGATCCTCTACGGCATCGGCTACGGCCTGGCCCTGCTGCTCTCGGCGGTGATCCGGCAACCGCTGGTCGGCTGGATCTGGTCGGTGCTGGTGGCCAAGGGCAGCTCCGAGTGGCGCGACGATCCCCTGCTGGTCCGTACCTTCACCCGGCTGACCGTGCTCTGGGGTGTGGTCTGGCTGGCCAAGGTCGGCGTGCAGGCCGGCATCTACCTGGCGGCGCGCCGGTTCGACCAGCTCGGCGACGAGGCGGCCGCCGCCGACATGGAGACCGCGCTCGGGGTGGCGCGGCTGGCCCTGGGCTACCCGCCGTACGTGCTGCTGTTGCTGATCACGGTCTGGACGGTGCGGCGGGTGACCCGCGAGAGCCGGCCGGAGCCGCTGACGACCTGAGCCGTCACCAGCGGTCAGCCGCCCACCGGCCCGCCTCGGCCGGTGCTGTCGCGGTCATTGTCCGGCCGGGGCCGTCACGGTCAGCGTGACTCGCGGGTGCGCTCGACACTGTCCGGGCCGAGCACCACCGCCCGTACCGCGTCCTCCACCTCCGCGGTGCAGACGAAAACCAACTCGTCGCCGGCCTCGAGCGGGTCGTCCGGGCTGGGCACCAGGACCCGCTTGCCGCGCAGGATCGCCACCAGCGCCGAGTCCCGGGGCAGGGGCACCTCACGCAGCGGGTGCCCGACATAGGGCGCGGTCGGCGGCAACGTGATCTCGACCAGGTTCGCCTCACCCTGCCGGAACGTCATCAGACGGACCAGGTCGCCGACTGTCACCGCCTCCTCGACGAGGGCGGCCATCACCCGGGGCTTGCTGACCGCCACGTCCACGCCCCACTGCTCGGTGAACAGCCACTCGTTCTCGGCCCGGTTGACCCGGGCGACCACCCTCGGTACCGCGAACTCGGTCTTGGCCAGCAGCGAGACCACGAGATTGACCTTGTCGTCGCCGGTGGCCGCGACCACCACGTCGCAGCCGGCCAGCTCGGCCTCCTCCAGGCTGGACAGCTCGCAGGCGTCGGCCAGCACCCATTCCGCGTCCGGTACCCGGGCGGGCCGGAGCATCCGGGGCTGCCGCTCGATGAGCATCACCTGGTGGCCGTTCTCGATCAGCTCCTGGGCGATGGAGCGGCCCACGTTGCCGGCACCGGCGATGGCGACCCGCATGATCACTGCCCCCCTTCCGGCGTCGCGGCCACCGAGGTGACCGCCGCCACCATGTCGTCGGTGACCAGCATGAAGACCTGGTCGCCCTCCTGCACCACGCTGGACGCGGTGGGCAGCGTGCCGATCCCGAACCGGATCAGGTACGCCACCCGGGCACCTGTCGCCTCCTCCAGGGTCCGCACCTGGCGGCCGATCCAGTCCTTGTGCACCGGCACCTCGACGATCGAGACGGTGCTTGTCGGATCGCGGAAGATCTCCACGTTGCCCTCGGGCAGCAGGTGCCGCAGCATCCGGTCGGCCGTCCACCGGACGGTGGCCACGGTGGGGATGCCCAGCCGTTCGTAGACCTGCGCTCGGCGCTGGTCGTAGATGCGGGCCGCGACCCGGACCACGCCGAAGGTCTCGCGGGCCAGCCGGGCCGAGATGATGTTGGAGTTGTCGCCGCTGGAGACGGCGGCGAAGGCGTCGGCCCGCTCGATGCCGGCCTGCCGCAGCACGTCGCCGTCGAAGCCCGCCCCGGTGACCGTGACTCCGGCGAAGTCGGGCCGCAGCCGGCGGAAGGCGTCCGCGTCCTGGTCGATCACCGCTACCGAGTGCCCCCGGGACTCCAGGTTGTGCGCCAGGGTCGAGCCGACCCGGCCACAACCCATGATCACGACATGCACGCTGCCTCCCACGGTGCGTACCGCTGCGCCTCGTCGCCTGCGAGCCTGCCACGTCGGGGCTGCGGGCGGGGACCGACGGTACTCCCGCCCCGGACGGGACCGCAGCCGGCCACCCCACGCGCCCACCGACGATGGTCGTACGCTTTGCCGTTGTGGCCCGATCCACCTCCCTGCTGAAGCGGCTGCTCGTCGGCCGGCCGTTCCGGTCCGACCGGCTCAAGCACACCCTCCTGCCGAAGCGCATCGCCCTGCCCGTCTTCGCCTCGGACGCGCTGTCGAGCGTGGCGTACGCGCCGGACGAGATCCTGCTGATGCTCTCCATCGCCGGCGCCTCGGCGTTCGTGTTCTCGCCGTGGGTCGCCCTCGGGGTGGTCGTGGTCATGCTGACCGTGGTGGCCAGCTACCGGCAGAACGTGCACGCCTACCCCTCCGGCGGCGGCGACTACGAGGTGGCCACTGTCAACCTCGGCCCACGTGCCGGGGTGGGGGTGGCCAGCGCGCTGCTTGTCGACTACGTGCTCACCGTCGCCGTGTCGGTCTCCTCCGGGGTGGCCAACCTCGGCTCGGTGATCCCCTTCGTGGCCACCCACAAGGTGCTCATCGCGGTCTCCGCCGTGGTGCTGCTGACCGCTGTCAACCTGCGCGGGATCAAGGAGGCGGGCAACGCGTTCGCCATCCCCACGTACGGCTTCATGATCGTCATCATCGGGATGATCCTCACCGGGCTGGTCCGGATCGTCGTGCTCGGTGAGGACCTGCGGGCCCCCAGCGCCGACCTGGTCATCGCCGCCGAGTGGCACGACACCACCGGCTGGGCGATGGCGTTCCTGCTGTTGCGCAGCTTCTCCTCCGGCTGTGCCGCGCTCACCGGGGTGGAAGCGATCTCCAACGGGGTGCCGGCGTTCAAGGCGCCGAAGAGCCGCAACGCCGCCACCACGCTGCTGATGCTCGGCCTGGTCGCGGTGACGATGCTCGTCGGCATCGTCTGGCTGGCCCGGCTGACCGGGTTGCAGTTCGTCGAGAACCCGACCCTGCAGATCGTCGCCGGCCCGGAGGGGTACGTGCAGAAGACGGTCACCGCACAGCTCGGTGAGACGATCTTCGGGCCGGGTTCGGTGCTGCTGTTCCTGGTCGTCGGGGTGACCGCGACCATCCTGTTCGTGGCCGCCAACACCGCCTTCAGCGGCTTCCCGGTGCTCGGCTCGATCCTCGCCCAGGACCGCTACCTGCCCCGGCAACTGCACACCCGGGGCGACCGGCTCGCCTTCTCCAACGGAATTCTCTTCCTGGCCGGCTTCGCGATCCTGCTGATCATCGGCTTCCAGGCTGAGGTGACTAAGCTCATCCAGCTCTACATCGTCGGTGTCTTCGTCTCGTTCACCCTCTCCCAGGCCGGGATGATCAGGCACTGGAACCGGTTGCTGCGTACCGAGCGGGACCCGCAGGCGCGCCGCCGGATGGTCCGGTCCCGGGCGATCAACACCTTCGGCATGGCGATGACCGCCGTGGTGCTGGTGATCGTGCTGATCACCAAGTTCCTGCTCGGCGCCTGGATCGCGATCGTCGCGATGGGTCTGATCTACGTGTTGATGCTTGCCATCCGGCGGCACTACGACCGGGTGGCCGTCGAACTCGCCCCGGACGACGGACGGCCGGTGCTGCCGGCCCGCAACCACGCCATCGTGCTGGTCAGCAAGCTGCACCAACCCACCCTGCGGGCGGTGGCGTACGCGCAGGCCACCCGGCCGGACACGATCACCGCGGTGACGGTGAACGTCGACGACCACGACACCCGGCAGTTGCAGGCCGACTGGGAGCGGCGGGACGTGCCGATCCCGCTGACCGTGATCGACTCGCCGTACCGGGAGATCACCCGACCGATCCTGAACTACGTGGCCGGGGTCCGCCGGGAGTCGCCGCGCGACGTGGTCACGGTCTTCATCCCCGAGTACGTGGTGGGCCGCTGGTGGGAGAACCTGCTGCACAACCAGAGCGCGCTGCGGCTCAAGGGCCGGCTGCTGTTCGAGCCGGGGGTGATGGTGACGAGCGTGCCGTGGCAGCTCGCCTCCACGGCCGGCAAGGATCTGGACCGGATGGACGCCACGCTCGCCCGTGGGCCGGTGCGTGGCCCCCGGGTGGCCCCGCGCGGCACCCTGCCGCCGGCCCCGCCGCCACCGGAGCTCGAACCGACGGAGGGGGAACCGCGATGAGCGGGCTGGAGGAGGCGGAGCGGGTCGAGCTGACCGTGGCGGCGGTCGCCCCCGGCGGGCACTGCGTGGCCCGGGTGGACGGCCAGGTGGTCTTCGTCCGGCACGCCCTGCCCGGCGAGCGGGTACTTGCCGAGGTGACCGAGGTGCACCGGGGCTTCGTCCGGGCCGACGCGGTGCGCGTGCTGGAGGCGGCCCCGGACCGGGTCGCCCCACCCTGCCCGTACGCCCGACCGGGGCGCTGTGGCGGCTGCGACCTGCAACACGTCGCCCCGGACGCCCAACTGCGCTGGAAGGCCGCGGTGGTCCGGGAGCAGCTCGTCCGCCTCGGCGGGCTGACCGAGGCCGACTGCGACGCGCTGGGCGTACGGGTGACGGCGCTGCCGGGTGGTCCGCTGGGCTGGCGCTCCCGGGTCCGGTACGCGGTCGACGCGGCGGGTCGCGCCGGGCTGCTCAAGCACCGCTCCCACGAGGTGGTGCCGGTCGACCGCTGCCTGATCGCCCATCCGGCCATCCAGGAGCTGCCGGTGCTCGCCGTCACCGGGGCGAACTGGCCGGACGCCGAGGCGGTGGAAACCGTCGCCTCCACCGGCGGGGACGTGGCGGTGACCGCCGTCGCGGCCGGGTCCAATCGCCGGGTCAGTGGCCCGGAACGGGTCCGGGAGCGGGCCGCCGGCCGGGAGTGGGTGCTGCCCACCTCATCGTTCTGGCAGGTCCATCCCGCCGCCGCGGACACCCTCGTCGACGCGGTGCTGGAGCTGACCGACCCCCGACCGGGGGAGCGGGCCTGGGATCTCTACGGCGGTGCCGGCCTGTTCGCCGCCGCGCTGGCCGGTCGGATCGGCGGGACCGGGCGGGTCACGGTGGTCGAGGCGGCCGGTGACGGCGTCGCGGCGGCCCGGGAGAACCTGCGCGACCTGCCCACCGTCGAGGTGGTCGCGGCCCGGGTGGAGACCGCCCTGGCTCGTCGTCGGGTCACCGGCCCGGTCGACGTGGTGGTGCTCGACCCGCCCCGGACCGGGGCCGGGAAGCGGGTGGTACGCGACGTGGTGGCCGCCGGCCCGCGCGCGGTGACGTACGTCGCCTGTGATCCCGCCGCGTTCGCCCGGGACGTACGGGTCTTCGCCGAGCTGGGGTGGCGGCTGGTGGCGCTGCGTGGGTACGACCTGTTTCCGATGACCCGGCACGTGGAGCTGGTCGGGCTGCTGACGCCGGCCTGATCGGCCATCTCCGGCCGGCGTCCTCGACCCGGTCCGTCAACCGGGCGGGCCGCCACGCCGGCTACGGGTGCGGAGCTGACCAGGTACTCAGTCCCGGTGGTCGCCGCGCCCGAGCTGCGGGGTGCGCGAGGGCCGATAGACTCTGCGGTCATGAGTGTTGAAGAGGACACGGCCAACCACGGCCGGCTGCTGGCCACGGTGCACGGTCCCCAGGACGTCAAGCGGATGTCCGCCACCGAACTGGACATCCTCGCCGCGGAGATCCGTGACTTCCTGATCGCCAAGGTGTCGCGTACCGGTGGGCACATCGGGCCCAACCTGGGCGTGGTGGAACTCACCCTGGCCATGCACCGGGTCTTCGACTCTCCCCGGGACCGGCTGCTGTTCGACACCGGCCACCAGGCGTACGTGCACAAGATCGTCACCGGCCGGCAGGGCGGGTTCGACCAGCTGCGCCAGCGGGGCGGGCTCTCCGGCTACCCCAACCAGGCCGAGAGCGAACACGACCTCATCGAGAACTCGCACGCCTCGACCGCCCTGTCGTACGCCGACGGGCTCGCCAAGGCGTACGCGCTGCGCGGCGAGTCCCGCAGCGTCGTCGCCGTGGTGGGCGACGGGGCGCTGACCGGCGGCATGTGCTGGGAGGCGCTCAACAACATCGCCGCCACCGACAACCCGCTCGTCATCGTGGTCAACGACAACGGCCGCTCGTACGCGCCGACGATCGGCGGCCTGGCCCACCACCTCTCGACGCTGCGCCTCAACCCCGGCTACGAGAAGGTCCTGGACGCCGTCAAGGACGCCCTCGGCTCGACTCCGCTCGTCGGCAAGCCGATGTACGAGGTGCTGCACGCGGTCAAGAAGGGCATCAAGGACGCGGTCGCGCCACAGGCGATGTTCGAGGATCTCGGCATCAAGTACGTCGGCCCGGTCGACGGGCACGACATCGCCGCCGTCGAGACGGCGTTGCGGGCGGCGAAGAACTTCGGCGGCCCGGTGATCGTGCACGCGGTGACCCGCAAGGGCTACGGCTACCGCCCCGCCGAGGAGGACGAGGCGGACTGCTTCCACAGCCCCGGCGCCTTCGACGTCACCGACGGCAAGGCCACCGCCGCACCGTCGGTGAAGTGGACCCACGTATTCGCCGACGAGCTTGTCGCGATCGCCGACGAGCGGCCCGACGTGGTGGGCATCACCGCGGCGATGGCCGAGCCGACAGGCATCGCGAAGCTGGCCCGCAAGTACCCGGAGCGCACCTACGACGTGGGCATCGCCGAGCAGCACGCGGCCACCTCGGCGGCCGGCCTGGCGCTCGGTGGGCTGCACCCGGTGGTGGCGGTCTACGCGACCTTCCTCAACCGGGCGTTCGACCAGGTCCTGCTGGACGTGGCGATGCACCGGCTGCCGGTCACCTTCGTGCTCGACCGGGCCGGGATCACCGGCCCCGACGGGCCGAGCCACTACGGCATCTGGGACATGTCGGTCTTCGGGGTGGTGCCGGGCCTGCGGATCGCGGCCCCCCGGGACGCCGCCACGCTGCGCGAGGAGCTGCGCGAGGCGGTCGCCGTCGACGACGGCCCGACGGTGGTCCGCTTCCCGACCGGCGCGGTCGCCGCGGACCTGCCCGCCGTCCGGCGCGTCGGTCCGGTCGACGTGCTGGCGGAGTCGGCACGGACCGACGTGCTGCTGGTCGCGGTGGGTGCCTTCGGCCAGCTCGGCATGGAGGTCGCCGCCCGGGTCGCCGAGCAGGGTTACGGGGTCACCGTGGTGGACCCGCGCTGGGTGCGTCCGATCCCGGCGGAGCTGGTCGAGCTGGCCACCGAGCACCGGCTGGTGGTCACGGTCGAGGACGGCGTACGGTCCGGCGGGGTGGGCGACGCGCTCGCCCAGGCCATGCGCGACGCCGACGTCCGGGTGCCGCTGCGGGACCTGGGCGTGCCGCCCGGGTGGTACCCGCACGGTTCCCGCAACCAGCTCCTGACCGACCTCGGCCTGACCGCTCAGGACGTGGCCCGCGACATCACCGGCTGGATCTCCCGCCTCGACACCGAGCCAGTCGACCCTTCCCCCCTCACCCCCAACCTCCCCCGCACCTAACCAACCTCCCCCTCCCCTCCCCTCCCCGAGCCCTGCGCTGGCCCGCTGCGCCGATCTTGCAGTTGTGGTCGCCGATCCACCCCTTCCACGGCTTTTGCCGGGACGGAAAGTGCAAGATCGCGAGGGAGGGTGGGGTGGGGAGGGGGAGGCCGGGGTCGGTCAGCGGCGGGGGGAGCCGGCGGAGCGGTAGTGGGTCTTCTCGTCGGCGGCGAGGCTGAAGGTCTCGCGGCGCTCGGGAAGCGGGGCCACCACCAGGCCGGGACGGTCGACCAGGCGGGTCGTGTTCGGCGGCACGGACAGCGTGGTGTCCTTGGTGGCGCGCCAGCTCAGCACGACAAGCGGCTGATCCGGTACCGGCAGTTCGTAGACCTGCAACGGGTTCGTCCGGTCGGCGGGGGAGAGCACCACCGGACCGTCGTCGGCGGACCGGTACACCACCGCGCTCATCGTCCCTTCGGCGCTCTCCCAGGTGAGTTGCTCCAACTCGCCCGGCTCGCCACCGTCGAGCGTGAGCTCGCCGAGGGTACGCACGGCGAGTTTCGCCATCGGCCAGGACGCCGGCACCGACTGCGGGACGTCCCGGTCGCCGACGCGTCGGAGGATGCTGCCGAACGGGCCGTCCTCGCCGGCCAGCAGGCAGGTGTCGAGGCCGGTCAGGGCCCGCCGGCCGGAGCCGCTCTCGTCACGGACCAGCGGATAGCGGGGTGCGGTGGTGCCGGTGCCGAGGTCGAGCAGCCGGTCGGTGGCCCGGCCCCGGGGCAGCGACTTGGTGGAGCGCAGCGTCGCGGTGACGGTGACCGCCCGGCACCGGGGTACCGACACCGGATCGGTCAGGCCGTCGGTGGCGGAGAGGGTGCGGCCGTTCGGTCCGGCCAACCGTCGGACCCGTTCGGAGGTCAGGTAGCGCCGCCCGGCGGGGGACTGGACCGGCAGCACGTCGGAGTAGACCAGGTAGCCGGGATCGGTGTACTCGGTGGCGTGACTGACCGTGTACCGTGCGCCGTCACCGGTGAGCTGGAGCAGCCAGGATGCGGCCTCACCGGGTACCGACGCGGCGACCAGGGCCAGCGCCAGGCCGTCCACCTCACCGGAGTAGAGAATCCCGGACGACGGTAGGTGTACCCGGTCGTCCACGGGTGAGCGCCAGTCGCGCACCGCCTCGGTGACGGCGGCCGTCACGGCGCTGTCCTCGGCGAGTGACCCGCGCGGAGGCCACACCGTCAGCGAACCGTCCATGCTGTCGTAGCCGACCCGCAGGTCCCGTGGCTGACGCTCAGCAACCGGCCCGCAGGCAGTGACGGCGATCAGCAGGGTGGACAAGCCGGTGGCGGTCAAGCCGCGCCAACGGGCTGGAGCCACCTGTCACGCCCCCGATCGCATCGCGTCGTCGTGTCGGAGGGCAATAGTACGAGATGTCCCGCCGGCGCTTCGTGTCGCCATACGCTGCGTCGCGCGGTCACCACACCGGCCACAGGGGACACCGCGTTGACTTGGGGCATTTTCCCCACTCGGGTAGACTCCGCCGACTGTGACGCCTGCCGAGACCCGCGCCGCCGCGCTGCCGAGATCCGCCGACGTCGCCGACTCTCCGTCCGAAGCCGTCACCGTGGGTGATGGGGTGCGCGGTGCTGCCGCTACCGCTCGGACCGCCGCCGGCATGAACATCCAGTCAGCGCCCAGCACCGAGGCGCCGACGACCGAGGCATCGACGACCGCGACCGAGGCACCGACGACCGAGGCCCCGGCTCCCGCGACCGAGGCACCGCCTCCCGCGACCGAGGCCCCGGTTCCCGCGAACGGGGTCGGGACGACCCGGCGGCTCGCGGAGACCGGACCGGCCGGCGGTACGCGGGGAGCCGACACCGGCGATGCCGCTCCGGCCCGCCGACGCCGCTTCCGGTGGACGCCTCGCCGTCGGGACCTCGCGATCTTCGGCGGGTTCCTGCTGACCGCGCTCTGGGTGACCAGTCAGATCTGGATGGATCCGGCCGGTCGGGTGGCGTCGCTCTACAGCAGTGACCCGGCCCAGGTGCAGTTCTTCCTCGCCCACTCGGTACGGGTGGTGTTGCACGGGGAGTTCCCGTTCTTCACCGAGCAGTTCAACTACCCCGACGGGGTCAACCTGATGGCCAACACGGCCATCCTCGCCCTGGGCATCCCGATGGTGCCGGTGACCCTGCTCTTCGGGCCGGCGGTGACCTTCGTGCTGCTGGTCACGCTCGGCCTCGCCGGCACCGCCTCGGCCTGGTACTTCGTGTTGTCCCGGCACGTGGTGAACAACCGGCTCGCCGCGGTGGTGGGCGGCTGGTTCTGTGGCTTCTCCCCGGCGATGCTGTCGCACGCCAGTTGGCACCCGAACATCATCAGCCAGTTCCTGCTGCCGTTCATCGTCTGGCGGGTCATGGTGATCACCAGGTCGACCCGGCCGTACCGGGACGGCGCGTTGCTGGCTCTGCTGGTCACCGCCCAGGCGTTCATCAACGAGGAGATTCTGCTCTTCACCGCGATGGGCTGCGGGATCTTCCTGATCGCGGTGGTGGTCCAGCGGCCCGGGCTCTGGTCGGCGTCCTGGCGACCGTTGGCCAAGGCGCTGGCCACCTGCACGGTGGTCGCCGGCTCGCTGCTGGCGTACCCGCTGTACATCCAGTTCGCCGGCCCGATGGCGTACCACGGGCTCAGCGACGCCGTGCGCGACTACGGCAACGACATCGCCGCGTACTTCGCCCCCGGCTCGCCCACCATCGGCGGCAACCAGCGGGCGAACGTCAACCTCGCGCCGAACTACTCCGAGGAGAACGCCTTCTTCGGCTGGAGTCTGGCGCTGATCGCGGTCGGGATCGTGCTCTGGCTCCGGCGGGAGGTGCTGGTCCGGGCGCTCGCCGCGACCGCCGCCTTCTACACCATCCTCTCGCTCGGCGAGCGGATCAGCTGGTGGGACCGGGAGCTGATCGTCGGCCCGTGGGAGTGGCTGGTCCGGCTGCCGCTGCTCGACGCGGTGGTGCCGACCCGGTTCGGCATGATCACCAGCGTGGTGGTGGCGGTCCTGCTGGCCCTGGCCATCGAGCGGACCAGCACGCTGTCCATGGACCGGCGGACGGTGCGTACGCTCACCGTCGCCGGTCTGGTGCTCGCGCTGCTGCCGATCACCCCCATGCCGTTGCCGATGACCTCCCGCCCCCCGGTGCCGGACTTCATCACCTCCGACCGGTGGCGCGCGTACGTCGGGCCGGACCAGACGCTGGTGCCGATCCCGGTGCCGAGCATGGGCAACACCCACGGCATGCGCTGGGCCGCCTCCACGAACCTCGACTTCAAGATCCCCGGCGGCTACTTCCTCGCCCCACGCAACGGCAACACCGGTGACCCGGGCCGCTTCGGGGGACGGCCGAGCGGTGTCGGGAAACTGCTGGAGGAGGTCGCCACCACCGGCCGGACGCCGGAACTGAACGACCGTCAGCGGCGCCGGTCCCTGGACGAGTTGCGGCACTGGCGGGCGGCGATCCTGGTGCTGCCGGTCCGGCAACCGCACTCCGAGCCGCTGCGGCAGACCGTCGAGCAACTGGTCGGCCCGGCCCGGCTCGAACTGGACGTCTGGGTGTGGGACGTACGGTCCCTCACCGACCCCCGGGTCTGATGTCGGTCGGTACTGTCGAGCGGGAAGTCGAGGTCCGCACCGGTCGCCGTTGGCGGCTGCGCCCGCGTACGCCCGACGTGGCGGTGGTGGTCGGCTACCTGGCGCTGGCCAGCTGGCTGACCAGCGGGCAGTGGGCCCGACCGGACCGGCTCTTCCATCAGGCCGGCGACCAGATCCTCTTCGAATGGATGCTGGCCCGGGCCGCCCGCGCCGTGGTCGCCCTGGAGAACCCGCTGTGGAGCGACGCGCTCAACGCGCCCGGCGGGGTGAACCTGATGGCCAACACCTCGGTGCTCGGCCTGGGTGTCCCGCTGGCCCCGGTCACGCTGCTCCTCGGCTCGCAGGTGGCGTTCGAGGTGGCGGTGATCGGGTGCCTCGCCGGCACGGCCACCGCCTGGTACGTGCTGCTGCGCCGCCGCCTCGTCGAGTCCCGGCTGGCCGCCGCGGTCGGTGGGCTGATCTGCGGGTTCGCCCCCGGCATGGTCGCCCAGGCCGGGTCGCACCTGCACATGGCCGCCCAGTTCCTGGTGCCGGTGATCCTGGCGTTGGTGTTCGTGCCCCATCCCGGCGACCCGGGGCGCGCACCGGGCACCTGGTCACAGGTGTGGCGACCCGGCGTCCTGCTCGGTCTCGTCGTGACGTACCAGGTCTTCCTCGGCGAGGAGGTGCTGCTCCTCGTGGCGCTCGCCGCCGGTGTCTTCGTGCTCGGGTACGCCCTCGCCGACCGGGTCACCGCGCGCCGGCTCGCCCCGGTCACGGCCGGCCGGATCGCGGTAGGTGCGGTGGTGGCGGGGGCCCTGCTGGCCTATCCGCTGTGGTTCCAGTTCTTCGGCCCCGGCCACTACCGGGGAATGCCGTTCCACGCGATCGCCTACCAGTTGGACGCCGCCTCGTTCACCGCCACGGCCCGG
Source organism: Verrucosispora sp. CNZ293 (assembly GCF_002754655.1). Taxonomy (NCBI): domain Bacteria; kingdom Bacillati; phylum Actinomycetota; class Actinomycetes; order Micromonosporales; family Micromonosporaceae; genus Micromonospora; species Verrucosispora sp. CNZ293. The sequence goes on along the minus strand of NZ_PEFR01000001.1, from coordinate 3,162,863 downwards.
CAGACCGTCTTCGGCGACCATCGTCTGCCCGCCCTGCTGGCCCCGAACGCCACCGAGGAGAACTCCTTCTTCGGGCCGGGCCTGCTGGTGCTGGCGCTCGTCGTGACGGTGTGGCTGTGGCGTCGCCCGCTGGTCCGGGCGCTCGCCGCCTGCGGGGTGGTGTTCGCGCTGCTCTCGCTCGGTGCCCGGGTACGCCTCGACGGCGCGTTGACGGACCTGCCCGGCCCGTACCGGCTGATCGCCGAGCTGCCGCTGCTCGACCATGTGGTGCCGGCCCGGTTCTCGCTGGTCTGCGTGCCGGTGCTCGGCACCCTGCTGGCCCTCTCGGTGGATCGGGTACGGCGGTGCCCGGCCACCGCTGGGGCATCCTCGGACCCGGTGCCGGTGCGGCTGCTCTGGGCCGGCGCGGTGGCCGCCGCGCTGCTGCCGCTGGTGCCGACACCGATCCGCACCGTGCCGACCTGGCCGGTGCCCGCGTTCGTGGCGGAGGGGACCTGGCGGGCGTACGTGCCGGCCGGTCGGACGCTGGTGTCGGTCCCGCCGGTGACGAACGCGGGCCAGAGCCCGGCGATGCTCTGGTCCGCCCGGACCGGGCTGGCCTTCACCGCCCCGGGTGGCTTCTTCATCGGCCCCCGATCCCCGGACGACCCGGCGGCGCGCTGGGGTGCGCCGGACCGGCCCACCTCGCTGCTGTTGCGTCGGGTGGCCGACACCGGCGAGGTGCCACAGATCAGTGCTGCCGACCGCCGGCAGGCAGTGGCTGACCTGCGGCACTGGCGCGCCGCAGTGGTGGTCCAGGGTGGACTGCACCACGGTGACCCGGTGCGCCGGACGGTCGAGGCGTTGCTCGGCCCGGCCCGGGAGGTCGACGGTGCGCTGGTCTGGGACGTCCGGCCCCTGGTGGGCTGACGCGTCCGGCGAGGGCTGCGGCGGCAGGTGGCACACTCGTCGGGGTGAGCGACGTGGCCGCATCGCCGGCGGAGGGCGAGCTGGAGAGTGTCAGTCTGGTGGAACTCGCCGTCTCCCGGTTGACCCGGGAGATCCTCAGCGGCCGGAGTGATCCTGGTGAACGGCTGGTGGAGGAGCAGCTGACCCGGCGGCTCGGCATCAGCCGGGCGCCGCTGCGCGAGGCGCTGCGGCTGCTGGCGCAGCGGGGGCTTGTCGAACACGTACCCCGGCGGGGGGTCCGGGTCGCCACGCTGTCGGATCGTGACGTACGGGAGCTGTACGAGCTGCGCGACGTGCTGGAACGCTTCGCGGTGCGGTCGGCGATCCCGGTGCAGCGGGGGAGCGACCTGGCCGGGCTGCGGGCGGCGTTGGACCAGATGCGGAAGGCCACCCGGGACGTCGACCGGCTCGCCGTGGCCGAGTCGCACCGGGCGTTCCACGTCGCGCTCGTGGCGTTGGCCGGCAACCGGCAGCTTTCCGCGGTGTACGACTCGATCCTGGTGAAGTTGCAGCTCTACATGGCGATCAACCTGCGCCGCGAGGCAGAGGTGGCGCAGCCGCACGACGGTGTGCACCGGCACGAGCGGCTCTTCGAGGCGGTTGCCGCCGGGGATCCGGAGCTGGTCCTGGCCGTGCTCTCCGAACACGGGGCCCGGTCGTATCTCGGGTAGCGTCACCGGCCGCCCGTCATGCCGTCGTTACGTTCGGCGCTGTTCGCCGTAACAGAACTGTCGACAATCGACAGTATGCCAGAGCGGATCGGATCGATCTCAGAGCTGCGGTGGGCGTACCGCCACGGCGGCCTGACCCCCACCGAACTGGCGGAACGTGTCCTGGCCGGGCTGTCCGGCGCGGACGGCGGACCGGTGTGGATCAGCACCGTACCGGCCGGCCAGTTCCTCGCCCGCGCCGAGCGGCTGGCCGCCACGGCCGACCCCACGACCCTGCCGCTGTACGGAATCCCGTTCGCGGTCAAGGACAACATCGACGTCGCCGGCATGATCACCACGGCCGGCTGCCCCGACTTCGGGTACCTTGCCGCCGAGGACGCGCCGGTGGTACGCCGGTTGCTCGACGCCGGTGCCCTGCTCGTCGGCAAGACCAACCTGGACCAGTTCGCCACCGGGCTGACCGGGGCGCGATCCCCGTACGGAAGCTGCGAGAGCGTCTTCGGTGGTGGGCTGATCTCCGGTGGTTCCAGCTCCGGGTCGGCCGTCGCGGTCGCCGCCGGCCAGGTCAGCTTCGCCCTGGGTACGGACACCGCGGGCTCCGGCCGGGTGCCGGCGGCGCTGAACGGCATCATCGGCCTCAAGCCCAGCCGGGGCCTGCTCAGCACCGCAGGTGTGGTGCCGGCCTGCCGCTCGCTCGACTGCGTCTCGGTCTTCGCCACCGACGTCACGGACACGATGGACGTGCTGCACGCCGCGCGCGGCGTCTCGGCGGCCGACCCGTGGGGGCGTCCGCTGCCGGCGGAGCGGGTCGCGGCCGGCCTGCCCGGGACGCTACGCCTCGGGGTGCCCCGCGCCGAAGACCTGGAGTTCTTCGGCGACGCGGGACAGACGGTCCGGTTCGCAGCGGGCGTGCAGGCGTTGCGCGGTCTGGTCGGCCAGGTCGGTGCGGTGCCGTTGCGGAGTTTCTTCGAGGCGGGAGAGCTGCTCTACCAGGGGCCATGGGTGGCCGAGCGGCTCGCCGCGCTCGATGGCTTCCTGCGGGAACATCCCGAGGCCGTCCTGCCGGTCACCCGGCGCGTGCTGGAGACCGGCCGACGCTACGACGCGATCGACGTCTTCCGGGGCCAGCACCGGTTGCGCGAGTTGCGGGCCCGGGTCGACAAGCTGTGGGGCGAGGTCGACGTGCTCGTGGTGCCGACAGTCGGTACGACCTTCACGCTCGACGAGATCGCCGAGGACCCGATCGGCCGTAACACGACGCTCGGCCGCTACACCCAGTTCGCCAACCTGCTCGACCTGGCGGCGGTGACGGTGCCCAACGGGTTCACCGCCGCCGGCCGGCCGGCGAGCCTGACCCTGCTCGGCCCCGCGTTCAGCGACACCACCCTGGCCCAGCTCGCCACTGCCTTCACCGCCGCGACCCGGCCCACCCCGGAAGCCACCGCGACCCGGCCCACCCCCGATGTCGCGGTGCTCGGGCCGGCGCAGACGCTCATCGCCGTCGTCGGCCGGCATCTGGCCGGCGAGTCCCGCAACGCGGAGCTGACCGAGCGGGGTGCCACCCTCGCCGGTGCCGCACGCACCACGCCGCGCTACCGGCTCTACCGGCTGGAGACAGCCGACGGTGACGGGCTGCCCGGCCTGGTCCGGATCGCCCCCACGGACCCGGACGGCCATCCGATCGAGGTGGAGCTGTGGCGGCTGCCGGTGACTGCCGTCGGCGAGCTGCTGGCCGGGGTACCGGCCCCGCTCTCGCTCGGCTGGGTCCGGTTGCACGACGGGCGGGACGTGCTCGGCTTCCTCTGCGAGGCGTACGCCGTCGGCCCGCCGGCCGAGGACATCAGCGCTGCCGGCGGCTGGCGGGCCTACCGCCGGGCCGCGGCACACCGGAGTTGAAAACCGGAGGAGGAGACGATGGGCAGGATCGGGCCGGTCACGGCGAATCCCTACCCGTGGCCGTACGACGGCTCGGCCGACACCGCGCGAACCGCACTGCTCTGCATCGACTGGCAGACCGACTTCTGCGGCCCGGGCGGCTACGTCGACGCGATGGGCTACGACATCGGCCTCACCCGGGCCGGCCTGCCGGCCACCGCCCGGTTGCTGGATCACGTCCGGTCGCTCGGCATGCTCGTCGTGCACACCCGGGAGGGCCACGACCCCGACCTGTCCGACCTGCCGGCGAACAAGCGTTGGCGCTCGGCGCAGATCGGCGCGGAGATCGGCGCGGCCGGACCGTGCGGGCGAATCCTGATCAAGGGCGAGCCCGGCTGGGAGATCGTGCCCGAGGTCGCGCCGGTGCCCGGTGAGGTGGTCGTCGACAAGCCCGGCAAGGGCGCCTTCTACGCCACGAATCTCGACCTGGTGCTGCGTACCCGGGGTATCACCCACCTGATCCTCACCGGCATCACCACCGACGTCTGCGTGCACACCACCATGCGCGAGGCGAACGACAGGGGCTACGAGTGCCTGATCCTCTCCGACTGCACCGGAGCCACCGACAAGGACAACCACGACGCCGCCCTGCACATGGTGACCATGCAGGGCGGCGTCTTCGGCTGCGTCGCCACCTCCGACGACGTCATCGCCGCCACGACCAGGTGAGGTGAGCCATGTTGACAGTTGCCGCAGCGCGGCCCTTCCCGTACACCTTCGACCTTTCGACCACCGCGCTGCTCGTCATCGACATGCAGCGCGACTTTCTGGAGCCCGGCGGCTTCGGCGAGAGCCTGGGCAACGACGTCAGCCAGCTACGGCGGACCATCGCGCCGCTGACGGCGCTGCTCGCCGGTGCCCGCGCCGCCGGGCTGACGATCGTGCACACCCGGGAGGGGCACCTGCCCGACCTCTCCGACTGCCCACCGGCCAAGCTCAACCGGGGTCTGCCGAGCAAGCGGATCGGCGACCCCGGGCCCAAGGGCCGGATCCTCGTCCGGGGCGAGTACGGCCACGACATCGTCGACGAGCTGTCGCCGCTGCCCGGCGAAGCGGTCATCGACAAGCCGGGCAAGGGCGCCTTCCACGCCACCGGGCTGGACACCCTGCTCGCCCAGCGGAAGATCCGGAGTCTGCTGGTCACCGGGGTCACCACCGAGGTGTGCGTGCACACCACGGTCCGGGAGGCAAACGACCGTGGGTACGAGTGCCTCGTGCTCGCTGACTGCGTCGGGTCCTACTTCCCGGAGTTCCACCGGGTGGGACTCGACATGATCGCCGCCCAGGGCGGCATCTTCGGGTGGGTCGCCGACTCGACGGACGTGCTCGCCGTGCTGCCCACCACCCCCGTGTTGCAACCCTCCTCCTGACCGGGAGCAGCCATGGTCCCCACCAGAACCCCAGCCGTGCCGCTGCCGTACTGGGTGCGCGGCGACACAAACGCGTTCTTCGGTTTCGGCGTCAACGTCCTGGTCAACGTGCTCACCCTGACCGGGCTCTGCCTCTTCGTGGTGAACCTGCCCGAGCGGGAGGTGTTCGGCACGATCCTGCCGGCCCTCGGTATCGCCCTGGTCGCCGGCAACATCTACTACACGCACCTGGCTCGTCGGTTGGCCCGGCGGGAGAACCGCTCCGACGTGACAGCCCTGCCGTACGGGCCGAGCGTGCCGCACATGTTCATCGTCATCTTCGTCATCATGCTGCCCATCTACCTCAGCACCGGTGACGCGGTGCGCGCCTGGGAAGCGGGGCTGGCCTGGGCCTTCATCATCGGCGTGATCGTGCTGATCGGCGCGTTCGTCGGCCCGTACATCCGTCGCTACACGCCGCGTGCGGCGCTGCTCGGCACCCTCGCCGGCATCTCCATCACCTTCATCTCGATGAACCCGGCGGGCCAGATGTGGCGGCTGGCCTGGATCGCCCTGCCGGTCCTGGCGCTGCTGCTGATCGGCCTGCTGACCGACGTGAAGCTGCCGTTCAACTTCCCGATCGGGCTGGCCGCCCTGCTGCTCGGCACGGCGATCGGCTGGCTCGGCGGGGCGATGTCGGTGCCGGACGTCACCTCGGCGGCCCGGGACATCGCGTTCGCCTTCCCCACCTTCCAGCTCGACCTGCTGCTGCGTGGGCTCTCCGACATGGCGCCGCTGCTGGCGACCGCGATCCCGCTGGGTGTCTACAACTTCACCGAGGCGATGACCAACGTGGAGAGCGCGGCCACCGCCGGGGACAACTACAACCTGCGCAGTGTGCTGCTCGCCGACGGGGCCGGCGCGGTCATCGGCTCCGCCCTCGGCTCGCCGTTCCCTCCTGCGGTCTACGTCGGCCACCCGGGTTGGAAGGCGGCCGGTGGGCGTACCGGTTACTCGATGGCGACCGGCATCGTCATCGCACTGCTCTGCTTCCTCGGCATGTTCTCCCTGCTCGGCGCGATCTTCCCGACCGCGGCGATCGTGCCGATCCTGCTCTACATCGGGCTGCTGATCGGTGCCCAGGCGTTCCAGGCGACACCCCGGGCGCACGCCGCGGCGGTGGTCGCGGCCCTGATCCCCAACATCGCGGCGTGGGCCACCGGGCAGATGAACAATGCCCTGGCGGCGGCCGGCACCACCGCCGCCGAGGTGGGCGACGAGGCCCTGGCCGGCGCCGGGGTGGTCTACGACGGCCTGCGCATCCTCGGCGAGGGCGCCATCCTCGCCGGTCTGGTGCTCGGCGCGATCGTCGCCTTCATCATCGACAAACGCTTCGTCCAGGCGGCCATCTTCGCCGCCTCCGGCGCGGTGCTCGCCTTCATCGGCCTGATCCATGGCGAGGAGGTGCAGTGGAACGCCAACGGTCAGGTGGCGCTCGGCTACCTCTTCGTGGCGGTGATCTGCGCGATCTTCGCGCTCGGCAAGTACCCACCCCGGGTGCCCGAGCCGGAGGAGGCCGAACTGGACCGCCTGCACGGCGGCGACTCCGCGACGCCCCCAGCCACGCCGGAAGCCGCCGCCGCACCGGCCGCCAGCGGGGAGCCGACCGGCGGCGAGAAGCGCGAGCCAGCGGTGAACAGCTGAGCCGAAGTCGCCCGGCCGGGCGGCGGTGCGGCGCGCACCCGTCCGCCGCCGCCCGGCCGGGTGCGCCAGACTGCCGCCCCAGCCGTCCAGAAAGGACTCGCCGGATGGAGATCGACCGGACCGACGTGGTCGCCGAGGTGACGGCGGCCTTCGTCGGCTACGAGCAGGCGTTGACGGACGGGGACGCCGATCGGATCTGCGGATACTTCTGGGACTCCGAGGCCACCGTGCGTTTCGGCCTCGCCGACCACCAGTACGGCCTCGACGAGCAGCGCAAGTGGCGGGCCGAACAACCACCACTGCCGCCCGGTCGCCGGCTTGTCGACACGGTGATCACCGCCTTCGGCGCGGACCTCGCGGTCGTCACGACCCGGTTCGGGTACGCCGGTGGCGCCACCACCGGCCGGCAGACCCAGACCTGGGTACGCCTACCGGAGGGCTGGCGCATCGTCACCGCCCACGTCTCCGAGCCGCTGCCCGGCCCGCACCACCCCACCGAGTCGGAATGACGGCTCGCTCAGCCGCCCGTCCCGACCAGCAACTCCGGCACGGCACCCGTCGTCAGCGGTGCGGGGCACCGCCGTCAGCGGATCCGGCAGCCAGGAACGCTCTCGCCCGGTCCGCGTCACGGACGACCGAGACGGCCGCCACCGCGAACGTCCCGGTGATGACGGCGGCGAGGATGACGAAGGCCGGTGCCCACTGGAAGAGGGCCTGCCCGACCTGCGCCACGGCCAGGGCGGCCAGGGGCAGCAGCATCCTGGTCTGATCGACCATCTGCTCCGCGACCCGACGCAGCAGCAGCCGGTCCTCGTCCTGGCGCGGGGCGTCGCCGCGCACCTGCCGAACCAACTGCCGACGGCGGGACCAGCTCTGCGCCCACAGGGGGGAGCTGGCGTTGCGGCGGTGGTAACCGCTGCGTACCAGCCGCCAGAAGCCGGCCACCGAGACGACCAACCCGCCGGCGATGAGCACGGCACCGAGGATTCTCGCCCAGCCCGGCGCGGCACCGCTCCAGAACTCCGAATCCACGGCGACGACACCGGACAGCGCGAGCACCGCGCCCACGACCCAGCAGACGACTACCGCCACAGCCGCCACCAGCAGGTGGCGTCGGCGTCCGCGCCGCACCTGCTGCTCCATCGACCCATCCTGGCCCATGCCGCGCCCCCGTCCACTCTCGACGGTCAATACCCGGGCGGTGGTGCCGGCAATCTCCGAAGTCGGCGGTGCCGGCGCACACCGACGACCCCGCCCGGTCGCGTCACACCCGGTCGCGTACGTCCCAGAGCCAGACGTCGTCGACGCGCTGCGGGTCACCGAGCAGGGCGGTCAGCAGGTCCCGCAGCACCGGCTCGCGGGGATGCGCGCCGAGCACCACCACCGACGCCCGCCAGAAGCGCAGGTCCTCGATGGCCTGCCGGCGGTTCTCGTCGCTGATCTCGGGCAGTGCGCCCGCGTCCATGGTCTGGTAGATGAGGGTGCTGGTGGGCCGGTTCGGCGCGCCGAAGACGCCCTCGCCGTGCTCGTTGGGGCCGATGAAGTACCCGGCCGGGATCGGGAACTCGTGTCCGGTCAGCGCGCTCCACCGCAGCGTGGGCAGGCCGTGCACGTTGCTGGGGATGGGCACCGGCACCAGCGTGCGGCCGTCCGGCACGTACGGTCGCCAGGCGCCGGAGGTGATGAAGGCCGGCGGCGGGTCGACCGGCTCGGCCGGCAGCGGCGTGGGTAGCAGCGGAAGCACGGCGAGGGTGATCGCGGCGTACCCGACGAGGTGCTGCCAGCGGGGTCGCCGCCGGTCGGTCGCGGCGCCCTCCGGAGCGCGCGGCGCCGGCACCGGCGAGCGGTGGCCGGCCACCGCGTCCCAGGCCAACGCCAGCAGTACGCCGAGCGCGGCGGTGGTCACCAGGGTCAGCCGGGTCGGCATCATCATCTCGACAAGCGGCAGATCCGCCGGGATGTACGACCACGGGCCGGCGATGCCGGTCAGCTCGCCGTTGAACCGGATCTCCGGGCCCAACGCGGCGGCCGAGAAGAGCACCACGAGCACGGCCAGGATCCGGGCGACCAACGAGCGGCGGACCAGCAGGACCAGAGCCACCACCGACAGCAGCACCAGCGGCCAGCCGAACCAGGTGTTCTGCTCGGTCATACCGATCGTCGCCTCCACCGCCTCGGTGCCGGCGATGGTGTCGCGGGGGAAGGTTACGAAGGCGACGACGTCCTCGCCCCAACTGTGGAACACCCCGCCCTGGAGCCCCCGGTAGGACTGCGGACCGTTGAACTGGAACCAGATCGGGTAGGCGGTCAACAGCAGCGCCAGCGCCCCGCCGGTGCCGAGCCCCGCCGCGAACGTCCCGGCCCGCGCCCACGCCAGGCGGGGACGCATCGCCGCGTACGCGATCACGATGACCAGGCAGGCCATCGCCGTGAGCAGCAGCATCTCCTCGTTGATGAAGATCTGGTACGCCACCAGCAGCCCCAGCACCAGTCCGTTGCGCCGCCACCGGCCCGGCTCGGTCAGCCGGAACACCCGCACCACGATCAGTGGCAGCAGGAAGTTGGAGACGAAGTTGGGCTGGCCGTTGGCGTGGTGCACGATGCCGGGGGCGAAACCGAGGAACGCGCCACCGACGAAGGCCGCCGCCCGGGAGCGCACCAGGTGCCGCGACAGCATCCAGTACGAGGTGCCGGCGGTGGCGGCCAGCGCCCCGCCGAGGTAGAGCGCATAGACCACCTGGGGGCCGAGCAGCAGGGTGAGCGGCGCCAACGGCAGGGTCACCCCGAGCAGCGAGGTGTTGGCCATCATGTTCACCCCGTCCGGCGCGTTCTGCCGAGCGGTGAAGAGGGGGTTCTCCAGGTGCTGGACCGAGTACGCACCGTGCGCGAAGAGCCACTCGAACCAGCTGTGGTCGGTGGGCAGGTGGGACGAGACCCGGTTGTTCACGTCGGCCCAGTAGTTCAAGCAGACGACGACGCCGAGCAGCACGTAGGCTCCGATGGCCAGTGCGTCGGCGCGCGTCGGCCGCCGCCGGGGACGTGTTGTCGTTGATCGCGTCTCGACGCTCTCGGAGACGGAGTTCAGCGAGGGATTCACCACCGGCGCAGCCACGACGGGCCATCGTACAGGCGGAACCCCGCCCGCCCGCCGCGTGTCTGGTGTGTGTCAGGGGAGGACGAGCGTGACGTTGATCGACCTCGGTGAGCTGACCGAGCTGACCGATCCGCCGGCGCCGCACCGACGTCCCACACCGGCTGCCCGCCGGGTGGCGGTGATGGCGATGGCGCTGGTAGCGCTGCTCACGTTGGCGGGTGCGGCACCGCCGGCCCGGCGGGTCCACGCGATAGTGCCCGCTTTCCTGGGCAGCGACCTGTTCCTCGCCGGGGACCAGATCTTCACAGTCGTTCCGTTGCCCGGGGTCACCGACGGCAGCCAGGAACTCATCGCCTACCCGCGCCCCGACCGGGCCACCACGACACCGCAACGGCTGGTGCCGCAGTGGCGGACACCCGTGCCACCGCAGACCCGGGTCTACCGGGCGCAACCCGTGCCCGACGGCGGGCTCCTGATCGCCACGGCCCGGCGGGACACCGGTACCAGCGAGACCGTACGACTCGACGCGCGTACCGGCGAGGAACGCTGGCGGGTGCCCGGGATCGCGATCATCGAGATGCCCGACCGGGCGCTGCTGCGCACGTACAGCGACAGCACGCCGAACGTGCTCCGGATGATCGACCTGGTGACCGCCCGCGAGCTGTGGTCCATGCCGTTGTCGGCGGCCAACGTCGACCTCCGGCAGCGCGACGACGGTGGGCTCGACGCCATCGTCGTGGCCACGCTCGACGGCGAGGTCCAGGTGATCGACCCGACGTCCGGGACGGTACGACACCGCCTTCCCCCGCCCGCCGACCCCCTGAGCGGCTACCAGCAGGCGTGGGTGGCCGGCGACCTGGTGACAGTGGTGCGCAACTCCAACGAGGTCGTCGCGCTCAGCGTCGACGGTCTGGTCCAGCGCTGGCAGACGACGGTGCCGACGGCCACCTACGTCACCGCCTGCGGACCACTGCTCTGCGCGGGGCTGGCCGGCGGTGGTGTGCAGGTCCTCGACCCGGCCACCGGGGCGGAACGGTGGCGCAGCGAGGAGATCCTCGACATCGCGCTCGTCGGCGAACGCAACGTTCTCGCGGTGGCCCCGAACAACAACGAGATCGTCACGATCGTCCTGGACTCCGGTGCGGTGCTGACCGAGCACGGGTCGTGGAACATGGTCGCCCGCTACGAGTACGCCCCGCAGGTGTTCGCGGTGCGCGCCGTGCCCGAGGTGGGAGTGGTGCTGGCCCGGCTGGACCCGACGGGCGCACCGGCCCGCCGGATCGATGTGCTGCCGGACGCCGGCGGGGACTGCCAGAACCGGGACGACCTCGTCGCCTGCCGCCTGGTCGACGGCGACTTCGGCATCTGGCAACTGCCCGGCTGACCCGTCGCGTCCCCGGCACCCGTCACGGGCGGCTTGGTCGGCGACGTTACGTTGTCGGTGGTCGGCGGGCGGAAAAGGGGCGGGCATGCGGGTACTGGTGGTCGAGGACGAGCGCAACCTCGCCGACGCGATAGCGCGGGGCCTGCGCAAACGCGGCATGGCGGTGGACGTCGCGTACGACGGTGACAGCGGTCACGAGATGGCCTTCGTGACCCGGTACGACGTGGTGGTGCTCGACCGGGACCTGCCTGGCATGCACGGTGACCAGATCTGCGCGGAACTGGCCGCGTCCGGCGCACTGACCCGGGTGCTGATGCTGACCGCCAGCGGCACTGTCGCCGACCGGGTCGAGGGCCTGCAACTCGGTGCCGACGACTACCTGCCCAAGCCGTTCGCCTTCGACGAACTGGTCGCCCGGGTGCAGGCGCTGGGCCGGCGGGCCACCCCGGCGGCACCGCCGGTGCTGGAACTCGCCGACCTGGTGGTCGACCCGGCCCGCCGCACGGCCACCCGGGGCGGGACGACGGTGGAGCTGACGAACAAGGAGTTCGGCGTGCTCTGCGAGCTGCTCAAGGCCCGGGGCGCGGTGGTCTCCAGCGAGGAACTGCTGGAACGCGTCTGGGACGCCAACACCGACCCGTTCACCACAATCGTCCGGGTCACCGTTATGACGCTGCGCCGCAAACTCGGTGACCCGCCGCTCATCGAGACCGTGGTCGGTGCCGGCTACCGGACGGCCGAGGTGGTGGCGTGAGCCGCCCGTCGAACCGGCGGCTGCCCGCGCTGCGGCGGCCCGACCTGCGGCTACGTCCCACGCTGCGGCTGCGACTGACCCTGCTCAACGGCGTGCTGCTGGTCGGCGCCGGAGCGATCCTGGTCCTGCTGGCCTGGCTGCTGGTGCGCGACGCGCTGCGCCCCACCGACGAGCTGCTGCCCGGCACCACGGTGGTGCTCGCCGACGGGAGCACCCTGGAGGCTGCCGCGTGGCAGCAGCGGCTCGTCGAGTCGGCCTCCGGGGAACTGCTGGCCAAGGGGTTGGCCGCGCTGCTCGCGATCGGCATGGTCGGCGTGGTCGGGGCGTACGCCGTCGCCGGGCGCGCGCTGCGTCCACTGCACCAGGTCACCGCCACCGCACGTCGGCTCGGCGAGACCACGCTTGACCAGCGGATCGGCTACTCCGGCGCGAACGACGAGGTGGCCGAGCTGGCCGACACGTTCGACGCCATGCTGGACCGCATCGCCGCCGCGTTCGAGGCGCAGAAACGGTTCGTGGCCAACGCCTCCCACGAGCTGCGTACGCCGCTGGCGGTGATGCGTACCGAGATCGACGTGACGCTCAGCGACGACGAGGCGGACACGGCCGAGTACCGCCGGATGGCGACGGTTGTCCGCGACGCCTCCGAGCGGGCCAACGGGCTTGTCGACGCGTTGCTGGTGCTGGCGCGCAGCGAGGCGCAGACCGGCCAACGGCTCGGTCGGCGCAGCGAGTTCGACCTGGCCGCCGGCACCGTCAACGCGCTCTCCGCCGTACGCCGGGAGGTGGAGCGGATCAAGCTGACCGTCCAGACGTCGCTGGAGCCGGCGCCGGTGGTGGGCGATCCGGGGCTGCTGGACCGGCTGGCCGGCAACCTGATCGAGAACGCGGTCCGCTACAACCACCTGCACGGCCGGCTCTGGGTGCGGACCGGATCGGACGGGCAACGATCCTGGCTGGTGGTCGGCAACACCGGCTTCGAGGTGGACCCGGCCGACGTACCGGGACTGTTCGAGCCCTTCCGGCGGGGCGGCCGGGAGCGGACCGGGGCGCGCGGGTCGGGCCTCGGCCTGTCCATCGTGCGGGCGGTCTGCGGCGCGCACTGCGGCACGGTGACAGCCATCGCGCAGCCCGGTGGCGGCCTGGAGGTGACCGTCAGCCTGCCGGCTGCGGAAGCCGCCCGGTGACAGGTGATCGCCTCAGGTGCGCTGCGGACGCTGCTGAGAGGCCGCCAGGATGCCGCAGGATATTCCGGTGGTCGCCGTCGGACACGAGCCGCTTTTCCGGGAGGCCACCCGCAGTTCGCCAATGGATGACTCTCCGTGCTGCTGACGTTGTGTAGAGCAAAGGGTTGGGACACCACAGGACAGGACAGGCTGGATGGACACGGAAGGTGACGTCCCAGGGTTTGCTGCCCGTGGATCAGGTCCTGACTGGTTGCCCTCGGCGGCGTGGCAATGCGATGATCACGACGTCAGCCCGATCAAGGAGGGGGGTGCGTCGATGTTCACCATGATGCTGTCCGCGCCCCGCCTTGCCGGCTGAAGCTCATCCTCGCGGGGCACCTGTAGCGGGATCGTTGTCCCGTAACTCAGCGGACCAGACACGCCAGTTCTGACTGCCCCGACGTCCGTGCCCGCAGGGCCGCCTCCGACCCCGCCGTGCCGTGCCGCGCCTCTCGTAGGCTCTCCGGTCCCGGCGGCCCGTCGGTCGAAAGCCAGCAGGGCCGTGATGCCGGTGGCGAACACCACGAGGGACGACACATGAGCGCACGGATCCACAACATCGGAATCGACTGTCACGACACGTACGCCCTGGCCGGTTTCTGGGCCCAGGTCTTCGAGTGCCCCCGCCAGCCGGACGACTTCCCGGGTGACCCGGAGGCCATGCTGCTGCCGCCGGGCGGTCCGGAGGTGCTCTTCCTGGCGGTACCCGAGGGCAAGACGGTGAAGAACCGGCTGCACCTCGACCTGGAACCCACCGACCGGACCCGGGACGAGGAGGTCGAGCGGCTGCTCGGCATCGGGGCGCGGCACATCGCCGACCACATCGGGCCGACCGGTGCCGGTTGGGTGGTGCTCGCCGATCCGGAGGGCAACGAGTTCTGCGTACTGCGGAGCGCCGCCGAGAAGGCGGCGGCCCGGCAGGCGGCGGAGGGAACCGTGACGGACGGCTGAGCGGAGCGACGCCGTAACATCGGAGCGGCGGGGTGCCGCCGCTCCGATGTCAGTCCTGCGTACCGGTCAGCGGCCGATGCCGTCCAACGCGGCGATGTCCTCGGCGGACAACGACAGTCCCGCACCGACGATGTTCTCGCGCAGGTGCGCCACCTTCGACGTGCCCGGAATCAGCAGGATGTTCGGTGCGCGCTGCACCAGCCAGGCGAGGGCGACGGACATCGGTGTCGACCCCGCCCGGACGGCGACGGCCGAGAGCGCCTCGGACTGCACAGGCGAGAAGCCACCCAGCGGGAAGAACGGCACGTAGGCGATGCCGTCGGCGGCGAGCTGCTCGATGAGGTAGTCGTCGTGGCGGTGGGCGAGGTTGTACATGTTCTGCACGCACACCACAGGAGCCACGGCCCGGGCCTCGGCGACCTGCTCGGCGGTGACGTTGCTGACGCCGAGGTGACGGATCAGGCCCTCCTGCTGAAGCGCGGCGAGCGTCTCGAACGCCTCGGTGATCGAGCCGGACTGGGGGCCTTCGGCGTCACCCATGCGCATGTTGACCAGATCGAGGGTCTCGACCCCGAGGGATCGCAGATTCTGGTGGACCTGCTCGCGCAGCTCCTCCGGTCGGCGGGCCGTCGGCCAGCCGCCCTGTGCGTCGCGGTTCGCCCCCACCTTCGTGGCGATGACAAGTGACTCCGGGTAGGGATGCAGTGCTTCGCGGATCAGCTCGTTCGTGACCCGCGGTCCGTAGGCGTCGCTCGTGTCGATGTGGGTGATTCCCCGGTCGACCGCTTCGCGCAGCACGGCCAGGGCACCGTCGCGGTCGGCGGGCGGTCCCATCACCCAGGAGCCGGCGAGTTGCATGGCGCCGTACCCGAATCGGGTGACGGTCCGATCGCCGAGTGTCCAGGTGCCGCCGGGAAGAGAGGGAGTAGTGCTCATCGTGTCGCTTTCCTCGCTGGTGACAGGGTGGCGCGTTTCGCTTGCCCACGTCAGTCTTGGAGAGAAACTTTCCAACGGGAAGTAGGCACTCGGAAGTGCGTAACCCACCCAGCAGCAAGAGGGGCGCTCAGTGACGACGATGAAGGCGGCTCAGCGGCAGGCGCAGGCCCGGGAGGAGTACAACGCGTTCCTCGCGGTGTGCCCCAGCCGTCAGCTGCTCGACCGGATCTCGGACAAGTGGGTCGTGCTCATCCTGTGCGCGTTGGGCGGCGACGCCACTCAGCGACCTGACGCGTCGGACGGGCCGAGAGCGATGCGCTACTCCGAGCTTGCCCGCCTGCTGGCCGGCGTCAGCCAGAAGATGCTGACCCAGACGCTGCGAGCGCTGGAGCGGGACGGCCTGCTCACCCGTACCGTGACGCCTACCGTCCCGGTCACCGTCACGTACGAGCTGACCGATCTCGGTCTGTCGCTGCACCGCACGACACGCGAGATGAGGTACTGGGCCCAGGCCCACATGGGCGAGGTCCTCGCCAACCGCGACGACTACGACGGTTCCGTCTCCTGACCCGGCACCGGCCCGACTCCAGCCCGGCACGCGACCCGCAGCGACCGGCAACAGGGCTGGCGGGTCGCGTCCGCCGCCCTGTTGCCGGCCCTGCTCACTCGCGTTGCTGGACCTGGCTGCGGATGGTGACGAACTCGGCCTGAGCGTCGGCGCAGGACGAGAAGAACATCACGATCAGGCCGACGCTGCCCCGGTCGGCCCAGGTGCAGATGCCCAGCGGGACACCTTCCGACCCGCCGTCGCCGCACCTCGCCTCGCCGCCGAGCGGCCCCGGATCGACAGCTGTCATGTTTGTGAGGTCCAGTTCGGCGGAGAGTCCCTGGACCGCCGCGTCGAGTTCCTGCTTCGGGTCGGACATCAGGCCGGACGCGCCCGCGATCATGATCAGGTCCTGGTCGGCCGGGTCACCGTAGAACGCGCCCACCGCGCTCGTCTCGTTGCTCACCGTCGACTCGATGTTGCGGACCATGTCGTCGGCCGCTCGCTGCAACTCCGGATCGGTTGGTTCATTCGTACCGTCGGCACCGAAAGCGAATCGCGGTGGCCACCCTCGTCGGGTGACCACCGCGATCGGTGTCGTCGGGCCGGGTCAGCCGGCCAGGCTGGCCGCGCCGCGCGGCAGGAACCGCTTACCGGTGACCCGCTCGCTGGTGCCGGTCCGGTCCAGGTACGGCGTGACGCCGCCCAGGTGGAACGGCCAACCGGCACCGAGGATCATGCACAGGTCGATGTCCTGCGCCTCGGCCACGACGCCCTCGTCGAGCATCAGCCGGATCTCCTGCGCCAGCGCGTCCAGCGCGTTCTGGCGTACCTGCTCCTCGGTGAGCGGCTGATCGCCGACCACCAGCAGCTTCGCCACCTCGACGTTGATCTCGTCATCGACGACGATCGGCTGGCCGGAGTCGGCGATCCGCTTGAGGTTCTCGCTGACACCGAACCGGTCCGGGAACGCCGCGTGCAGGGTGCCGCCCACGTGGTACGCGACGGCCGGCCCGACCAACTGGAGCAGGGCGAGGGGGCGCATCGGCAGACCCAGCGGGTCCAGCGCCCGGTTCGCGACCTCCAGCGGGGTGCCGGCGTCGACGGCGGCGAACACGGTGCCCAGGAAGCGGGTGAGCAGCCGGTTGACCACGAACGCCGGGGCGTCCTTCACCAGCACACTCGACTTCTTGAGCTGCTTGCCGACGGCGAACGCGGTGGCCAGGGTGGCGTCGTCGGTCCGCTCGCCCCGCACGATCTCCAGCAGCGGCAGTACCGCTACCGGGTTGAAGAAGTGGAAGCCGACGACCCGCTCCGGGTGCTCCAGCTCCGCGGCCATCTCGGTGATCGACAACGAGGAGGTGTTCGTGGCGAGCACCGCCTCCGGCTTGACGATCTTCTCCAGTTCGGCCCAGACCTGCTTCTTGACGCCCAGGTCCTCGAAGACCGCCTCGATGACGAAGTCGGCGTCGGCGAAGACGGACTTGTCGACCGAGCCGGACACCAGGCCGTACAGCTTCGCGGCCGTGCCCTTGTCCATCCGGCCCTTGCTCACCGCCTTCTCGATCTGGGTGTGCACGTAGCCGACGCCCTTGTCGACCCGCGACTGGTCCAGGTCGGTGAGCACGACCGGGACCTGGAGGCGGCGGGCGAACAGCAGCGCCAACTGGCTGGCCATCAGACCGGCGCCAACGATGCCGACCTTCGTCACCGGCCGGGCCAGGCCCTTGTCCGGCGCGCCGGCCGGCCGCTTGGCCCGCCGCTGCACCAGGTCGAAGGCGTACAGGCCGCTGCGCAGTTCCTCGGAGAAGACCAGGTCGGCCAGGGCCTCGTCCTCCGCGGCGGTGCCGGTGGCGAAGTCGGCGTCCTTCGCCGTCTCCAGCAGGTCGAGCGCCTGGTACGCGGCCGGGACCGCGCCGTGCAGCCGCTGGTCCAGCGTCTGCCGGGCGAAGTAGAGCACGCCCGCCCACATGTCCTTGTCGACCTCGGGCCGGGTCACCTCGACCTGGCCCCGGACGACACCGGCGGCCCACTCCAGGGACCGCTCCAGGAAGTCGGCCGGTTCCAGCAGCACGTCGGCGATGCCCAGCTCGGCGGCCTGCTTCGGCTTGAGCATCTTGTTCTGCATCAACGGGTTTTGGATGATCACCTGGGTGGCCGCCGGGATGCCGATCAGGTTCGGCAGCAGTTGGGTGCCGCCCCAGCCCGGGATCAGACCGAGGGAGACCTCCGGCAGCGCCAGCGCCGCCGCGCCGGCCGACAGGGTCCGGTAGTGGCAGTGCAGGGCCAGTTCCAGACCGCCGCCCATCGCCGCGCCGTTGACGAAGGCGAAGGTCGGTACGGAGCTGTCCTTGAGCCGGGCGAAGACCCGGTGACCCAGCCGGCCGATCTCCAACGCCTGCTCGCGGTCCGCGAGCTGCGGCAGACCGGTGATGTCCGCGCCGACACAGAAGATGTACGGCTTTCCGGTGACCGCGATGAACGCCGGTTCGGCCGCGAGCGCGGCGCTTATCGCCTCGTCCAGGCTGGTCAGACCGGCCGGGCCGAAGGTGTTCGGCTTGGTGTGGTCGAAGCCGTTGTCCAGGGTGATCAGGGCGGCCGGGCGGTCCAGCCCCGGCACGTTCACCTGCCGCAGCAGGGCCTTGGTGACCACCTCGTTCGGTGCGGTGAGGCTCACTGAGTCTCCTTCGTTCCCGACTGCGGGGCTCGCAAGCTCACTCCTCGCGCTCACTTGTCTCCACCCTCCGCCTGCGCGGACCCGGTCCAGTGCGGGTTCTCCCAGATCACGGTGCCGCCCATGCCGATGCCGATGCACATGGCGGTGAGGCCGTAGCGGACCTCCGGGTGCTCGGCGAACTGCCGGGCGAGCTGGGTCATCAGCCGTACGCCGGAGGAGGCGAGCGGGTGACCGATGGCGATGGCGCCGCCCCACGGGTTGACCCGCGGGTCGTCGTCGGCGATGCCGAAGTGGTCGAGGAAGGCCAGCACCTGCACGGCGAACGCCTCGTTCAGCTCGAACAGGCCGATGTCGTCGATGGTCAGCCCGGCGATCCGCAGCGCCTTCTCGGTCGACGGGATCGGGCCGACGCCCATCACCTCGGGCTCGACACCGACGAAGCCGTACGACACCAGCCGCATCGCCACCGGCAGGCCCAGCTCGCGGGCGGTGGCCTCGTCGGCGAGCAGGCTGGCGGTGGCGCCGTCGTTGAGACCGGCGGCATTGCCCGCGGTGACCTTGCCGTGCGGGCGGAACGGGGTCTTGAGGGTGGCGAGCTTCTCCATCGAGGTGTCCCGGGGCGCCTCGTCCACAGTGGCCAGGCCCCAGCCGTTCTCCTCATCGCGGATCGCCACCGGCACCAGGTCGTCTTGGAGCTTGCCGTTGGCGTACGCCTTCGCGGTCTTCTGCTGGGAGGCGAGGGCGAACGCGTCGGTGCGCTGCTTGGTGATGTGCGGAACCCGGTCGTGCAGGTTCTCCGCGGTGGAGCCCATCACCAGCGCGGACGGGTCGACAAGCTTCTCGGCGATGATGCGCGGGTTCGGGTCGACGCCCTCGCCCATCGGGTGCCGGCCCATGTGCTCGACGCCACCGGCGATCGCGATGTCGTACGCGCCCACGGCGATGCCGCTGGCGACGGTGGTCACCGCGGTCATGGCCCCGGCACACATCCGGTCGATGGCGAAACCAGGAACGGTCTTGGGCAGGCCGGCCAGCAGCGCGGCGGTGCGGCCGATCGTCAGGCCCTGGTCACCGATCTGGGTGGTGGCGGCGATGGCCACCTCCTCGACCCGCTCCGGCGGCAGTTGAGGGTTACGGCGCAGCAGCTCGCGGATACAACGGATCACCAGGTCGTCGGCGCGGGTGTTGGCGTACATGCCACCCGCCTTGCCGAAGGGGGTGCGGACACCGTCGACGAAGACGACATCCCGGACTTCACGGGGCACGATGAGCCTCCTATTCGACCACGATCCGGTTCGTCGCGCCGCAGGCGCATGACGGACCGAACAAAGGTCGCCAGCACTGGCGTTTCCCCGATGCTACTCGCCAGTAATAACCCCCGCGCCACCTCCCCCTGTAACCCACCCCACACTCCGCCCCACACCACCCACCTCGTTGATCATGAAGTTGTTGTCGCGCCACGCCGACCCGGGCGACAACAACTTCATGATCAACGGCCCGGGGTCCGGGGTCCGGAGCGGGGGTGGGGGTGGGGGTGGGGGTGGGGTGGGGGTGGGGGGGTCAGGGGGTGGGGGGTCAGGGGGTGGGGGTAGGGCGGTGGCCAGGTGGGGGAGGAGGAGGGTGATCTGCCATTCGCGGGCGTGGTGGGCGCGCAGGGCGTCGGCGACGCTGGCTTCGGTGATCTCCTCGGGGGGCTGCCAGGCGATCCGTCGAATGGTGTCGGGGGAGATCAGATTCTCCGCCGGCAGGTTGTGCTCACCGGCCACCCGCAACACCACCTCCCGGCAGCGGGCCAGGCGGGCGGCGGCGGCCGGGTCCCGCTCCGCCCACCGGTGCGGCGGCGGCGGGCCCTCCACCGTCGGTGCCACCGGCAGGGCGTCGTCCGGCAGTTGCCGGGCGTCGTCGAGCGCCGCCAGCCAGGTACGGGCCAGACGTCGCACCGACCGACCGCCGAAGCCGGGCAGGGTGAGCAGGGTCTTCTCGTCCTTCGGGTCCAGCTCGGCCGCCGCGACGATCGCCGAGTCGGGCAGCACCCGGCCCGGTGCCGTGTCCCGCCGGGCGGCGATCTGGTCCCGGGCGTACCACAGGGAACGGACCCGGGCCTGCGCCCGCGCGCCCCGGACCCGGTGGATCCCGGAGGTCCGTCGCCACGGCTCGGCGCGTACCCGGGGCGGCCGGTCGCCGCTGCGTACGAGCGCGGCGAACTCCTCCGCCGCCCACTCGGACTTGCCCTGCCGGGCCAGCTCAGCGTCGAGCGCGTCGCGCAGATCGGTAAGCAACTCAACGTCCAGGGCGGCGTAGGTCAGCCACGACTCGGGCAACGGCCGGCTCGACCAGTCCGCCGCGGAGTGGTGCTTCTCCAGGCTGAAGCCGAGCAACTGCTCGGTCAGCGCCGCGAGCCCGACCCGCTCGAAACCTGCCAGCCGCGCCGCCAGCTCGGTGTCGAACAGGCGGCGGGGACGCAGCCCGAGCTCCGCCAGGCAGGGCAGATCCTGGTTCGCCGCGTGCAGCACCCACTCCGTCTCGGCGAGTACGGCGTCCAGGGCACTCAGGTCGGGCAGCGGCAACGGGTCGATCAGCACGGTGCCGGCACCGGCGCGACGCAGCTGTACGAGGTACGCGCGCTGGCTGTACCGGTAGCCGGAGGCGCGTTCGGCGTCCAGAGCCACCGGCCCGGCACCGTTGGCGAAGCGGGCCACGACCTCGGCCAGCTGATCCGGGGCGGCGACTGGCTCGGGGGTGCCCTCGCGGGGTGCGGTAAGCGGCACGGACTGGCCGCCGGTGGGCTCGGTCCCCGCGTCCGAGGGCTCCGACCGCGCCGATGGCGGGTGCTGCGTGTCGTTTCCCGTACGGCTTGCGGCGGCCCGACGGCGCAGGGGTGGTTCGTCGGTCACCTGACAACCCTAGTGCGCGAGTGGATCGAGTGCCGCGCACCCGCCCTGCCGCGTGTCGGCGGCCCGGGGTGGGAAGGCTCGCCGGTGCCGGGACGGGCAGGCTCAGCCGGTGGCGGCTGGCCGGCGCTCCGGCAGGGCGGTGACGCCGGGCGGCGGCAGGCCGGCGGTGGAGGCGAGCAGGGTGCACCAGGCGTCCAGGTGCGCGGCGAGGTCGCCACCGGTAGGTGTCCAGGAGGCGCGGATCTCCACGTCGCCGGCCGCGGGCGGGCCGGCCAGCTCGCCGAACCGGGTCGACATCGTCTGCGTGATCGTCCCGCCGATGGCCCGGTACCCCGCGTCCTGGGCGTCGAGAGCATCGGTGAGCCAGGTCCACCCCACCCCGGGCAGCAGCGGGTCGGCGGCCAGGTCGACCTCCAACTCGGCGGTCACGTAGGTGACCAGCCGCAGCGTGCCCTGCCACGCCTCGTGCCCGGCCGGGTCGTGCAGCAGGATCAGCCGCCCGCTCGCCACCTCGTCACCGTCGCGCAGCACCGACGCGGAGAGCGCGAAGGAGTAGGGGGCGAGTCGCTGCGGCGCCCCCACCTCCTCCAGCAGGATCTCCGGCCGGGGCGTCGCCGACCGGAGCCCCGCGACCGCGCGGGCGAACGTGTCGGGAAGCGCGATCGGGGGGGCCATGCCCGCAGCCTATTCCGCCGCCCCGGTCCCGATCGTGAGGCGCGCCGACGATCACCGAGGGCTTACCCGCCTACGTCACAAAGGCGGCGGTGGGCGCGGGACGGCGATCGGTCGCGTGGCACGATTGCCGCGATGAGCACCGACACCACGGGCACCGCCGCCCGAGACGACGAACCCCGCCCCGGCGGGCCCGCCGATTCGCCCTTCGTGCGGGCGTGTCGCCGTCTGCCCGTCCCGCACACCCCGGTCTGGTTCATGCGCCAGGCGGGCCGGTCGCTGCCGGAGTACCGCGAGATCCGGGCCAACGTGGCGATGCTGGAGTCGTGCCGCCGCCCCGATCTGGTCACCGAGATCACCCTCCAGCCGGTACGCCGGCACGGGGTGGACGCCGCGATCCTCTTCAGCGACATCGTGGTGCCGGTGGCCGCCGCCGGGGTCGACCTGGACATCGTGCCCGGCACCGGGCCGGTGGTGGCCGAGCCGGTGCGTACCGCCGCCGACATCGACCGGATCCGGCTGATCGACCGCGACGACGTCGACTATGTCGACGAGGCGGTGCGGATGCTCGTCAAGGAACTGGGCGACACCCCGCTCATCGGCTTCGCCGGGGCCCCGTTCACGCTTGCCAGCTACCTGGTGGAGGGGGGCCCGTCGCGTACCCACGCCAAGACCAAGGCGCTGATGTACGGCGAGCCGGAACTGTGGCACACCCTCGCGGGCCGGCTGGCCGAGGTGACCCTGGCGTTCCTGCGGGTGCAGGTCGAGGCCGGCGTGTCGGCGGTGCAACTGTTCGACTCGTGGGCCGGTGCGCTCTCCGAGGCCGACTACCGCCGCTTCGTGCTGCCCCACTCGACGAAGGTGCTCGCCGGGCTCGCCGACGCCGGTGTGCCCCGGATCCACTTCGGGGTGGGCACCGCCGAACTGCTCGGCGCGATGGGCGAGGCCGGGGCCGACGTGGTCGGCGTCGACTGGCGTACCCCGCTGGACGTCGCGACCCGCCGGATCGGACCGGAGCGGGCCGTGCAGGGCAACCTCGACCCGACCCTGCTGCTGGCCCCGTGGCCGGCGGTGGAGACCGAGGTACGCCGCATCCTGGAGCAGGGCCGGGCCGCGCCGGGGCACGTGTTCAACCTCGGCCACGGTGTGCTGCCGGAGACCGACCCGGAGGTGCTGACCCGGGTGGTCGCCCTGGTGCACGAGCTGTCCGGCCGGCCGGTCGAGCGGGGCTGACCGCCATGGCGACGCGGCGGCGGGTGGCGGTGGTCGGCGGCGGCATCGCCGGCCTGGCCGCCGCGGTCCGGCTGCGTGACCGGGGCCCCGCCGACCTCGACATCACCGTGTACGAGCAGTCCGGCGCGCTCGGCGGCAAGCTGCGCACCGGCGAGCTGGCCGGTGGGCCCGTCGAGTTCGGCGCCGAGTCGTTCCTGATGCGTGACCCGGCCGGCGGGGAATCCGCAGCTGTCGCCCTGATCCGCCGGCTCGGCCTGGCGGGACGGATCGTGCACCCCACGACCGGGCAGGCGGCGCTCGCCGTCGACGGCGGGCTACGCCCGATCCCCGGCGGCACGCTTGTCGGCGTACCCGGTGATCTGGACAAGGTGTCGGCGGTGGCCCGGCCCACACCGGAGGCGGACCGCGACGGTGGTGGGCCGCTGCTCGGCCCCGGGGACGACGTCTCCGTGGGCGCGCTGGTCCGGTCGCGGTTCGGCGACGAGGTGGTCGACCGGCTGGTCGACCCGATGCTCGGCGGCGTCTACGCCGGCCGCGCCGACGACCTGTCCCTGGTCACCACCATGCCGGCGCTGGCCCGGGCCGCCCGGGTGGAGCACACGCTGCTGGGCGCGGTCCGCGCGGCGCAGGCCGCCGCCCCCCGCGCCCCCGGCGAGCCGGTCTTCGGCACCCTCGACGGCGGCCTCAGCACCCTCGTCGACGCGGCCGTGGCCGCCAGCGGTGCGACGATCCGCAGCAACGCGGCGGTGCGCGAACTCATCCCGACCGGCACCGGCTGGCGGTTGACTGTCGGCCCGACCCGCGACGCCGAGCACGTCGACGTGGACGCGGTGGTGCTCGCGGTGCCGGCCCGGCCGGCCGCCCGGCTGCTCGCCGACGTCGCCCCGGAGACGGCCGAGGTGGTCGGTGGGCTGGACTACGCGAGCGTCGCGCTTGTCACCCTCGCGCTGCCCGAACCGGCGCTGCCCGACCTCTCCGGCTTCCTGGTGCCCGCCACCGAAGGGCTGCTGGTCAAGGCGGCCACCTTCTTCACCACCAAGTGGGGGCACCTGCGCCGGCCGGACGGGTTGGCCCTGGTGCGCGCCTCGGTGGGCCGGTACGGCGACGAGGAGCAACTCCAACGTCCCGACGAGGATCTCGCCGCCACCGTGCACCGGGAGCTGTCCGCGGTGCTGGGAGCGCCGTTGCCCGCCCCGGTCGCCGGGCACGTGCAGCGCTGGGGCGGCGCGCTGCCGCAGTACACCCTCGGCCATCTCGACCGGGTCGTCGCCGCCCGGTCGGCGCTGCGGGCGGCACATCCGACGCTGCGGCTGGCCGGCGCCGGCTACGACGGGGTCGGCATCCCGGTCTGCGTCCGCTCCGGCGAGACGGCGGCCGAGGAGATCATCACCGCATGGGAAGGATCGGGGAGATGACCGAGCAGAGCAACGCCGCCCGACTGAAGGAACTCAACGACACGATCCGCTACACCATGTGGTCGGTGTTCCGGGCCAGCGCGCCGCTGCCGTCGCTGCGCGACAACGTCACAGGCGAGGTCGAGTCGCTGATCGAGGAACTGGCCGGCAAGGACGTGGTGGTGCGCGGCACCTACGACGTGTCCGGGCTGCGCGCCGACGCCGACCTGATGGTCTGGTGGCACTCCTCGTCCAGCGACGACCTCCAGGACGCGTACCTGCGGTTGCGGCGGACCGCCCTGGGTCGGGCGATGACCCCGGTCTGGTCGCAGATGGCGCTGCACCGGCCGGCCGAGTTCAACAAGAGCCACATCCCGGCGTTCCTGGCCGGCGAGGAGGCCCGCGCCTACCTCTGCGTCTACCCGTTCGTCCGCTCGTACGACTGGTATCTACTGCCCGACGCCGAGCGGCGGGAACTGCTCGCCGAGCACGGCAAGATGGCCCGTGGCTACCCGGACGTCCGGGCCAACACGGTCGCCTCGTTCGCGCTCGGCGACTACGAGTGGATGCTCGCCTTCGAGGCCGACGAACTGCACCGGATCGTCGACCTGATGCGTGACCTGCGGGCCTCTCGCGCCCGGCTGCACGTCCGCGAGGAGGTTCCCTTCTACACCGGCCGCCGCCGCTCCATCGCGGACATCGTCTCCGCCCTGGCCTGAGCCGGCCCGCCGGGTCGTCCGCCCGGCTCGTCCACTGAGCCGGGCGGGGCCGCGCCTGAGGGAGTGTGGCGCGGCCCCGGCCGGGGTCAGGTGGTCGCGGTGCAGGTGACCGTCGGTGTGTTCGTGCTGCTGCCGGAGGCCAGGAAGCCGAAGCTGGTGCTGGCGCCGGCACCGAGGTTGCCGTTGTAGCTGACGTTGGTGGCGGTCACCGTGGAGCCGCTGGAACTGACTGTGGCGTTCCACGCCTGGCTGACCTGTTGGCCGCTGCCGTTCGTCCAGCTCACCCGCCAGCCGCGGATGGCCGCGTTGCCGGCGGTCACCTGCACCTCACCCTGGAATCCGCCGGACCAGGTCGAGGTGACCCGGTACGTCGCCGAGCAGGCACCCGTCACCGGCGGGTTGGTGGTGGGCGGGGTAGTGGTCGGCGGGGTGGTGGTGGGTGGCGTGGTGGTCGGCGGCGTGGTCGTGGGCGGGGTGGTGGTCGGCGGGGTGGTGCCGCCACCGAACTGCACGTCGCTGCAGTGGTAGTACGACTGGTCGAAGTGGCTGGCCTGCCAGACGGTGAAGATGATGTGCCGGCCGGTGCGGCCCGGCGCGTTCACCGGAATCTGGATCGACACCCCGTCGACCTCCCGCTGCCACTGCGACGCCGGCGTGTAGCCGATCTGGCCGACCAGTTCCAGGTCGGACCAGGCCAGTGGCTTGGTGAGCGTGTCCACGCCCTGCCGGGTCGCGTACACCCGGAGGTAGTCGGCACCGTGGCTGGCCTGGTCGAAGAACTTCAACTGGAAGCTGTTGGGGACCGGGGTGGTCCGCCAGGCACCCAAGGTGTCGAGGGCGTTGTAGCGACCGCCCTCGGCACGCCCGCCCGAGCAGAGCTGGCCGTTCGGTACGGCCGCCTGGTGGTTGCCGCCCACACCCTCGCGGAGTTGGCCGTTCCAGTTCCACATGGCGTTCGGGTTGGCCTGCCAGGCCTGCCAACACATCGGGTCCTCGGTGGCCATCCGCGGGTTCATGTGGTCACCACCCCAGCGCTCCCAGCAGCCGTAGGCGCGGGACCCGGGGTTGACCGTGGCGCCGTGCGCGGAGACGGGGTTGGTCAGCGCGGTGCTGAGCAGCAGCAGGGCGACGGCCGCGACGGCCAGCAGCCAGGCAGCGCGTGGTGATCTGAGTACGTTCGACATGGAGCTCCCCAAGGGAATTGTCAGTTCGCGAAAGCGCCCGGACGCTCGGGAGTTGCCTCTCCCGTGGTCGACCTGCGTTGCCCCTGTGGTCTTGGCTCCGAGGGAAGCGTGCCATGGAGCATCGGCGTACGTCAACGCGAGAAGCGCTCTCCGGAGCGGGGCCGCGCCTGAGGGAGTGTGGCGCGGCCCCGGCCGGGGTCAGGTGGTCGCGGTGCAGGTGACCGTCGGTGTGTTCGTGCTGCTGCCGGAGGCCAGGAAGCCGAAGCTGGTGCTGGCGCCGGCACCGAGGTTGCCGTTGTAGCTGACGTTGGTGGCGGTCACCGTGGAGCCGCTGGAGCTGACTGTGGCGTTCCAGGCCTGGTTGACCTGTTGGCCGCTGCCGTTCGTCCAGCTCACCCGCCAGCCGCGGATGGCCGCGTTGCCGGCGGTCACCTGGACCTCACCCTGGAATCCGCCGGACCAGGTCGAGGTGACCCGGTACGTCGCCGAGCAGGCACCCGCCGGAGGCGGGTTGGTGGGCGGCGGCGTGGTGGGCGGCGGCGTGGTCGGCGGGGGAGTGGTGGGCGGTGGGGTGGTCGGCGGCGGCGTGGTCGGCGGGGTGGTGCCGCCACCGAACTGCACGTCGCTGCAGATGTAGTACGACTGGTCGGAGTGGCTGGCCTGCCAGATCGTGTAGATGACGTGCCGGCCGGTGCGGCCCGGGGCGTTGACCGGGATCTCGATGGAGACCCCGCCCGGCTCCTGCTGCCACTGCGAGGCCGGCGTGTTGCCGATCTGGCCGACCAGTTCCAGGTGCGACCAGGCCAGCGGCGTGGTCAGCGCGTCGTAGCCCTGGCGGGTGGCGTACACCCGGATGTAGTCGGCACCGTGACTGGCCTGGTCGTAGAACTTCAGCCGGAAGTTGTTGCCGACCGAGGTGGTCCGCCAGGCACCTGGCACGTCCATCGCCCGGTAGCGCCCGTTCTCGGTGCGTCCACCGGAGCAGAGCTGACCGTTCGGGATGGCGCCCTGGTGGTTGCCGGCCACGCCCTCGCGGTAGAGACCGTTCCAGTTCCACATGGCGTTGGTGTCGGTCTGCCACGCCTGCCAGCACATCGGGTCCTCGGTGGCCATCCGTGGGTTCTGGAAGTCACCGCCCCAACGTTGCCAACAGCCGTAGTTGCGGGAGACGGGATTGGCCACCGAGCCGTGCGCGGAGGCGGATTGCACGAATGCGGTGCTCAGCAGCAGGGTGGCGACGGCCGCGACGGCCAGCAGCCAGAGCGCCCGCGATGATCTCAGTGAATTGGACATGGAGCCCCCAGGGGGAGTCGTTGGATCTCGACATCGCCCGGACGCTCGGGAGTTGCCCTCTCCCGCGCTTTCAGCGTGGCCCTCGTGTGCTGACTCGACCGGAAGGATGGCACGTTCGATCGTCACACGTCAATGAGGAAAGCGATTTCCAGCACCTGCTGCACGGGCTCGTCGAAGCGCTTCCAGCACTGGTTTTCCGGCCGGTCACCGCTTCCGGCGCATCGGCGTGTGCGGGATGCCGTCCTCGACGTACTCCGGCCCGCTGACGGTGAAGCCGTGCCGGGTGTAGAAGTCGACAAGATGCGACTGCGCGTCCAGCACGCACGGCCGGTCGCCGATCTCCGCGAGGGCCGCCGTCATCAGCCGGCTCGCGTGCCCGGCACCCCGGGCCTCCGGTGCCACCACCACCCGCCCGATCCTGGCCACCCCGCCGGGGTCGGCCAGGATCCGCAGGTACGCCACCGCAGCGCCGTCGTGGGCAAGCCACAGGTGCCGGGTGCCGGGTTCGACGTCGCGTCCGTCGACCTCCGGGTACGCGCACTCCTGCTCGACCACGAAGACGTCGACGCGCAGCCGTACCAGGTCATGGAAGGTGCGGGCGTCCAACTCGGCGAAACTGGCGACCCGTAGCTGTGTAGTCGACATCCCGCCAGGCTAGTGCGGTGTCCCAGGAGTCTTGCCGGTGCCGGTGCCGGTGCCGGTGTTGGCGGCCTGGTCTGCGGTGCTGGTGGGCGCTGGTGGCGGTGCCGGCAGTGCGGGCGGGTGTGGGACGGTCAGGCGGGGCGGGCGCCGACGGCGTCGCGGATCTCGGCGCCGCGCTCGGCCTCCACCGAGCGGGCACAGTGACCGCAGCAGAAGAAGCGACCGGAGACCTCGACCCCGTGGCCAGAGATCTTGATGCCGCAGTGCTCGCAGATCGGTGCCAGGCGGTGGATCGCGCACTCGAAGCTGTCGAAGGTGTGCACGTCGCCGCTGACCGTACGCACCTCGAACGAGAGCCAGTATTCGTTGCCGCAGACTTCGCAGGTAGCCACGCCCCGTACCTCCATCGGAAGACCTTTTGTCCCATCTTGCGGCATGGCGCCGAGCGGCTCGTCTTTTATCGACAGTGGTCTTTACTGTTAACAAGGTTTAAATTATGTTGGTGGCACCTCACCAGGCATCACGCCGACAAGGAGCTGCCGCCATGCGCCGAAGAATCACCCTTCCGCTCGTCGCGACGGGCGCCATGGTCTCCACCCTGGCCGTCGCCACCCCCGCCCAGGCACACGGCTACGTCTCGTCGCCGCCGAGCCGCCAGGCGCTCTGCGCCCAGAACCGGGTGCCCGACTGCGGGCAGATCAGGTGGGAGCCGCAGAGCGTCGAGGGCCCCAAGGGGCTGCGCAACTGCCACGCCAACATCTCGCACTTCGCCGTGCTCAATGACGACAACCGGGGCTGGCCAGCCACCTCGGTCGGCACCACTGTGACGTTCACCTGGGTCAACACGGCCATGCACGCCACCCGCGACTGGGAGTACTTCATCGGCAACACCCGGGTCGCGGTCTTCTCCGGTGGTGGACGCCAGCCCGGCGCGACCGTCTCGCACACCGTCAACCTGTCCGGCTACCCGGGCCGGCAGAAGCTGCTCGCGGTGTGGAACATCTCCGACACCGCAAACGCCTTCTACTCCTGCGTCGACCTCCAGGTCGGCGGTGGCGGCGGCAACCCGACGCCCAGCCCGAGCCCGACCACCAACCCGCCCGCCCCGTCGCCCACCCCGACGGTCGCCCCGACCACCAACCCGCCGACCGGCGGCACCTGGACAGCCGGTCGCGCGTACGCCGTCGGGGACCAGGTCACCTACGGCGGCCGTACGTACAGGTGCCGGCAGGCGCACACCGCCATCGCCGGTTGGGAGCCGCCGAACGTACCGGCGCTGTGGAGCCAGATCTGACCAGCGGGAGGTGCGGCCGGAGCTGGCCGCACCTCCCGCCCGCCGTACCGTCGCTCCTTCGTGCCCTGCTGTGGGCGGGAGCTGGTGTGCTGTCGGCCGGAGCCGCCGTGTCGCGGGCCGGAGCCGGCGTGCTGGGGGCCCGAGTCGTCGGGTCGTCGGCCCGGCCGCCCGAAGGGCGCGCCGTGGTGCGGGCGCGGCGTGCCACGCTGCGGGTGCTGCCGCTACACCTGTTCGTGGCGCTGCTGGTTGCCGGCTGCGGCGGCTCGCCCGCGCCGTCCGGGCGGCCCGCGCCCACCGACGCCACCCCTCCGGTGGCCGCCACCCCCGCCGCGACGCCTGGCGTCACCAGCGAGATGACCGGTATCGACAGGCTGTTCCTGTCGATGATGGCCGGGCACACCGAACAGACCCTCCAGATCGTCCGGCTGGTCCGGGATCGACTGACCGACGGCGAGCTGCGCACCCTTGTCGCCGCCGTCGAGGCGACCGAGTCCGACGAACTGGCCACCGCGCGCGGCTGGCTGGCGCAGGCCGGGCGCAGCGCCCGTGCCGACGACCACGCCGGGCACGGCACCGGCCCCGAACAGTTGGCGCGGCTGCGCGACGCCCCGGACGCCGAGGTCGACACGGTGCTGATCGAGGTGTTCAGCGCGCACCAGCAGGCCGCCGCCGACCTGGCCCGGGCGCATCTGGCCGCGGGTACCGACGCGCGGGTGCTCGACCTGGCCCGGCGCGTCGAGCAGTCGCGTACCGCTCAGGTCGCGTTGATGGCCGGCCGGCCCGCATCCGGTTGACCGCCCGGCCGCGCGGACCCCGGCCGGTGCGGACGCGGGTCGGCGCGGGCCGGACCTGGCGTGCGTGGGCCGGGCCGGCGCGGCGCGGGCCGGCACCGGCTTGCGCGGGCCGGAGTGGCCGCGGGCGGGGTGCGCTGGTCAGGCGTCGTTCGGGTCCAGGCGGATGGAGAGCGAGTTCACGCAGTGCCGGGTGTCCTTCGGGGTGAAGCCCTCACCACGGAAGACGTGCCCGAGGTGGCTGTCGCAGCGGGCACAGCGGATCTCGGTGCGGCTCATGCCGAGAGAATTGTCCTCGATCTCCTTGATCGCGCCGGGGATGGCGTCGTCGAAGCTCGGCCAGCCACAGTGCGAGTCGAACTTGGTGTCGCTCGGGTACAGCTCGACGCCGCAGGCCCGACACCTGTACATGCCGGGCGTCTTGGTGTCGACGTACTCGCCGGTCCAGGCCGGTTCGGTGCCGTGCTCGCGCAACACCCGGAACTCGGCGGGGCTGAGCCGGACCCGCCACTCGTCCTCGGTGCGGGGCAGTTCGCTGTCGGGAAGAGTCACAGGTCAACGGTACGCCGAAGGTCGGACCCATCGCATATGGTCGCGCAATGGGTGGCACGAAGGCTGCGGCCGAGCAGATCGAGGTGGCCGGGTACAGCGTACGACTGTCGAGTCCCGATCGGGTGATCTTCCCGGAGCGGGGCTTCACCAAGGCCGACGTCTTCCACTACTACGTCAGCGTCGGCGACGGCATCATGCGGGCGCTGGGCGACCGACCCACCACGTTGCAGCGCTTCCCCGACGGCATCGAGGGGGAGATGTTCTTCCAGAAGCGGGTGCCCACCCGGGGCGTGCCGCCCTGGGTGCAGACTGCCGAGATCAGCTTCCCCAGTGGCCGCAAGGCCGCCGAGCTGTGCCCGGCGGACCTGGCCCACGTGGCCTGGGCAGCGCAGATGGGCACCGTGGTGTTCCACCCGTGGCCGGTCCGGTCCGCCGACGTCGACCAGCCCGACGAGCTGCGGGTCGACCTCGATCCGCAGCCCGGCACCGACTTCGCCCACGCCGCGACGGCCGCCGCCGAGCTGCGCGCGATCCTCGACGAGCTCGGCGTACCGGGCTGGCCGAAGACCTCCGGCGGTCGGGGCGTGCACGTCTACCTGCGCATCCAGCCGCGCTGGACATTCGTCGAGGTACGCCGGGCCACCATCGCGCTGGCCCGGGAACTGGCCCGCCGCCGGCCCGACCTGGTCACCACCGCCTGGTGGAAGGAGGAACGCGGCGAGCGGGTCTTCGTGGACTACAACCAGATGGCGCGGGACCGCACCATCGCCTGCGCGTACTCCCTGCGCGCCAACGCCCGGGCGACCGTCTCCACCCCGGTCACCTGGGACGAGCTGGCCGACGTCGACCCGGACGACTTCGACCTGCGTACCGTGCCGGAACGGCTGGCCCAGCGCGGCGACCCGCACGCCGGCATCGACGACGCCGCGTGGGACATCACCACGCTGCTGGAGTGGGCCGAGCGGGACGCCGCCGCCGGAGAGGGTGACCTGCCCTACCCGCCCGACCACCCGAAGATGCCAGGCGAACCGAAACGGGTCCAACCGTCCAAGGACCGCGACCGCCCCCGCTGACCGTCACCGGCGCGTGTCGCCCGCCTCCACCACGGTCTTGGCGGTCAGCAGGTCCGCGCCGGTGATCTTCCGGTACTCCGCGATCGCCTTGATCTTGTTACCGCGGGCTAGGTGCTCCCGGACGACCGGGGGCAGCGGGTCGGTGTCGGCGACGCCGAGGTGATCCATCACCAGGGTCAGCCGCCGCTCCAGCTCGGTCAGCCGGTACGCGGTGCGGGCCACCTCGCGACGGCTCGGCACCTGCGCGAGCAGCAGGCCGACGACCAGGGCGAGGAGTGTGGCCAGAATGATCTCCATGCCGGTGATCGAACCAGCCGCACGCCACTGCGGGCAACGCGCCCACGCCGATCGAGCGTCAGCTCGGGGTGCCACCCTTCAAACCGTTCACGAAGGAGCGCCACTGGCAGGCGTCGAACCGCAGCACCGGCCCGCCGACGTCCTTGCTGTCCCGCACCCCGACCGCGCCGGCCAGATCGTCGGCCACCTCGACGCACTCGCCCTCACCGCTCCGGCTGCTCTTGCGCCACCTGGCGTTGGTCAGGTCATTCATCGAAGGTCTCCTTGATAACCGTCCCGATCAGATCTTCAGACTCGCGCACGCCCAGTGAAAGGTCCAGAAGGGTGGACCAGGCGTCAGCGTACGCCGCCACTTCTGTCGGCTTGTCCAGGTAAAGGCTGCCGGTCAGCGACTCGCTGTAGACGGTCGACGGCTCTGCGGGCCGCGTGCCGACCGCTGGAAAGTCCAGCATGATGAACGACCCGGCAACGGATGCCGCGTGGGGGCCGCTGCCCAGCGGCAGCACCCGGACCGAGACGTTCGGTCGCTGTGCGGCGTTCACCAGATGTGCGAGTTGGCTGCGCCAGGCGTCCAGGTCGGTAATGGGGCGGCGGATCACGGCCTCGTCGATGATGGCTTCGAAGCTGGGAGCCTTTGGGCTGCGGCGAGCGAGCAGCTTCTGACGCTCCATGCGTAGTGCGACCTTCTGCGCAATCTCATCCTGGCTCCGGCCAGCCTTGGCGCTGAAGATGACCGCAGCGTATTCGGCGGTCTGGAGCAACCCAGGGATCAGCGTCGGCTCGTACTGACGCACGCGGCGGGCCGCCGCCTCCAGCCCGACGTACAGCTCGAACCACGCCGGGATTGCCTCACCGTAGGCGTGCCACCAACCCCGACTCTTGCTTTCCCGGGCCAGGCTGACCATGACCTCGGTCAGCTCGGCGGAGGTGCCGTAGTGCTGGCACATCAGCGTCACATCGTGGGTACGCAGAGAGGTCTGTCCGCTCTCCAGGCGGTACATCTTGGCGCGCGACCATTCGAGGGCCTCGGCGGCAGCCTCCAGGTTGATGCCGGCTTCCTCTCTGGCCTGGCGCAGCAACCTGCCCAGTTGTCGCCGTGGCACCGAAGACCCAACGTCGCTCATGTCACCCCGTCTCAAATCGGTGCTGCCAGTGTCTCGTTTGGAACAGCATCGAGGCCCAGATGACACACCGTAAATTTTTCTTCCCGAATCTCCGGATGAGACGTTGCAGATTGGCGAAGCGCGGGCCGATGGTGACGGGCATCGGCAATATCGGTGCGTGTTCGCGGGAGGCTCGTGGTGGCTCGGTGGAAGTGGTTTCAACGGCAGGACGAACCGATCGACGTGATACAGCGGTCCGCGTACCACGAGCGAGCCGGTGCGTACCGCGCCGATCAACCGGAGCGGAACGTCTCGACGGCGGTCCAGCCGCAGCAGCGGCCGTTGCTGCGGCTGGCCCGGCTGTGGCGGTCCCGCCACGTCGTGCGGCGATGCCACAGGCGGAGCTACCGGTGAGCGGGGAACAGGGGATGCGGTCCGTCGAGGTGGCGGACCTGCCCGAGATCGAGGTCGACAGCAAGCCGGAACTGCTGGTGCTCGTGGCGGAGAACGACACCCCGATCGGCTGGGCGATCGTCCTGCCCGACGGGGACTTCTGGCTGATCCGGAAGTCCACCCGATCCTTGACCCACGGGTCGAGTCTGGCGACGCTGACGACCTTCTGGGCCACCGTCCTCCGTTGCGACGTGGGGCGACCCAGGCTGGCAGGGCCCCCGTCAGCCGGTGTCAGAGACTGAGCTTCATACCCTCGTGGCTCGCGACGAAGCCGAGACCGAGATAGAAGCGGTGCGCGTCGTGGCGGGCCTTGTCGGTGGTGAGCTGCACCAGGCCGCAGCCGCGTTGCCGTGCCGCGTCGATCGCCCACGTCATCATCTGCCGGCCCAGGCCCCGTCCGCGCTGGTCCGAGCGGACCCGGACCGATTCGATCAACTGCCGCTCGGTGCCGTGCCGGCCGAGCCCAGGAATGTAGGTGAGCTGCATGCAGCCGAGCAGCTCACCCCCGCCTCGGCGACCACGAGCTGGTTGCGCGGGTCGGCGGTGATGTCCGCGAACGCCTTCTCGTACCTGGCGTCGACCTCACCGACGTCACGGGTACGCCCCAGCATGTCGTCGGCGAGCAGGTCGAGGATGGCCGGCAGATCGGCCCGAACCGCGTCACGGAAGATCACCTCACTCATCCCGCGAGCGTCCCACAACGGCGCGCCCCGATGCGCGGCAGAGCACCGTCAACTGTCGCTGTGCCGGGTGACGCTTCCGATCACCGCTACGGCGGTGCCAGCGGATCCGCACCCGGCGGGCATGGGCGGCAGGTGTCCCGGCGGGTCGTCCTCGGTGAACGGAGCCTCGAAGAATCCGCCGCCGCCGTCGACCCGATCACCCACGACGATCTCCCCGACCCCGGGTACGTGCACGCCCGTCCGGCCGTGCGGAAGCAACGTGGTGCCCGGCGGCCAGACCACCACTGCGGCGACCCTTCCTTCGTCCCGCAGGGTCAGACAGCCGCCTTCACCGACGGCCACTCGACCGTGCATCGCCGCGAGAAAGTCGTACGTCGCGCCGGCGACCAGGGTCCGGTAACCGTTACCGTCCAGCACCCGGCCGCTCCCGACCGCCGGGGCAGGCGCCGGTTCCGGCGCCTGCCCCGGCGAGATACCAGGGGCCTTCTCGGTGCTGGTAGGTGTCCGAGGGCTACCGGTGCAGCCGGTCAATGCCAGCAACAACCCGGCACCAACGACATCGATCCTTAGCACCGACCCATTAAATCCGTAATGTCCGCGTCCATCCCTTAGCGACATGCCGGTCGGTGTGGCGTGGTGTCTGCCGCCGATGGCCCCGGGGTAGGTGGGCAAGCGCTCGGCTCAGGTCTTTAGTGGCAGTGGTGCTGGTCCGACTGGACGGGCGTGGCGCCGGGGCGGGTCCACTGGGCTACCGGGCGGCCGTCCTTGCGCCACCAGCTGTACGTCGGGTCGGCCTGCGGCCAGCCGTCGGGGGAGTCCTCCCAGGCTTCCTGTCGTCCGTAGGCGGTCATGTCGAGCAGCTTGAGCGAGCCCATGATCGCCTCGACGCCGCGTCCGGTCGTCTCGTAGGTGAGGAACACCCGGTCACCCCGGCGCAGGTAGCAGGCGATGTTGCCGCCGCCGGCGACCGCGGGCTCGTCGATGCCGTACGTCGAGTACCACGGGTGGAGGTAGCCCATGAACTCGCGGAACGGTGCGATCTCCTCGTACGGTCCCTCGGCGAAGACCGCGAACCTGATGCCCCGTGCCTCCAGGTAGCTAGCCTCGTGGAAGTTCCAGATGCTGATGGTGCAGCCTTCGCACTGCTCCTCGAACGGCTTGCCGAGGTGCCACATGTGCTTGTAGACCACGAGCTGGTCACGCCCGTCGAAGAGGTCGAGCAACGAGACCGGACCCTGCTCGCCGACCAGTTTGACCGGGTTGACCTCGGTCATCGGAAGGCGCCGCCGGGCAGCGGCGATGGCATCACCCGCCCGGGTGTGCTCCTTTTCCCGGACGAGCAGTGCGTTTCGCTCTCGGAGCCAGGTGTCGCGGTCGACCACCGGAGGCGCTGGCGGTGTATCCATACTCTGCATACCGCTACTATAAACATAGCGTCCACTCGTGTGAAAGAAGTTGATCGGGATTGCCTGTCAAGTTGACCTACGCGCACCACGGCGACGCCTGCCGGGCCGCCAACGCCCTCGACCTGGTGGGCGACAGGTGGACGCTCATCGTCGTCCGTGAACTGCTCCTCGGCCCCAAGCGATTCGCCGACCTTCAGGAGTCCGTCCGTGGCATCACCCCGGCAGTCCTCAGTGACCGGCTCAGATCCCTGCGGCAGGTCGGCATCCTTGAGCAGGTGACCCTGCCCGACGTGGCCCGCACCCGCGCGTACGCCGTCACCGAGTGGGGTCGGGGCCTGGAGTCGGTTCTCGCCTCGCTCGGCCGGTGGTACTCGTCCGGCCCAGACCCCCGCACCAGCGGTGGCATGACCCCCGACGCCATGGTCCTCGCCATGCGCACCATGGCGCCCCCCGTCCCCGAGGGCCTGCCGCCGACCGCCCTGCGCCTCTACGACGCCCGCCAGCCCGACCCACCCGTACGTGAGAACCGGTTGACCGCCGTCGACGGGCTGCTGGACGTCCGGCCCGGCGCCGCCGTCGACCCGGTGGCGACCGTGACCGCCGACTCGACGGCCTGGAGCGAGGTGCTCTTCGGCGGCCTGCCGCTCACCGAAGCCGAACGCGCCGGCACCGTACGCGTCGAGGGCGACCGTGGCACCGTCACCCGCGTGGTACGCCATTACCTCACGGACGCCCGCCCATAGCGAGACCCAGGTGATCGGGCTGCTGTCGGTGGTGCCCGTCCATACCGAAGGATGCGGCGAGCATCGGCCAGCTCGCCGCAGCGAAGTCAGCGCAACCCGAGTCCGGCCGCCAGGAGTGGACGGCGGCAGTCACTGTCAGCTACTGGCGGCGCTAAAACCGACGATTGCACCGTAAGGGGTGCGCGGAGAGTATCGGCCCAGATTCGCTCTGGTGCTGGGTTTCATCTATCTGTACGTTGTGCCGCAAGCTTGATCACGTTTGCTTCACGGGGGTGCGGCTTGTCGGTTCGTCCTGCCTGGATTCGGTCCACTGTGGCCCTTGTGGTGCTGGCTGGCTCCATCGCCACGCTACCGCCGGCTACCCGCGCCAACGCCAACCTCGCCGACCCGTGCTCGGGCGATGTGCGATCCGGAGTGGCTTCGGAGCACGCGGCTCAGGCTCTGGCCGAGAAGTGCGACGCTCCTGTGGAAGTGCTGGAAGCGGCCTCGGAGACGACGAAGGTCTTTGCCCAGCCCTCCGGTGACTTCACCTTCGAGTCGTGGGCCGAGCCACAATGGACCAGGCAGGAGGGCAACTGGACAACGATCGACACCACGTTGACGGTAGGGCCCGACGGCCTGGTGCGACCGGTGGCTTCGAGCGCCGACGTGGTCTTCTCGCCGGGCGGGAAGGGTGCCTTCGCCACGATGACCGGGGGTGGTGCCAGCTTCTCACTCGGCTGGGCGGACCCACTCCCGCCGGGTGTGATAGCCGGAGACAGCATCACCTATCCGAACGTGTACCCGGACGTTGACCTCGTGGTGCGCGCCGAGCGCGGTGGCTTCTCCCACCTCCTCGTGGTGAAGAGCGCAGCGGCGGCAGCCAATCCGCTGGTCCGCGAGACGGATTACGTCGTGGGCGGCACAGCGACCGTGTCTGCCGTTGGTGGAGGTGTAACCGTGTCTGGTCCGGAGGGCCTGCTGGCGGCAGCCCCGCCGGCCAGAGCATGGGACTCGACACCCAAGGACGCCGGTTCGCGGTCCGGGTTCCTGGTCGACGGTGCGCCGTCCCCTCGGAATCTGAATCAATCGACCACTCGCGGTCCGGCAGACTCGGCCAGGACCGCGCCCGTCGATGTACGGGTCAGCGATGGGCTGCTGAGCGTTTCCGTCGCTCCCGCGTTGCTCGACGCCGGCCGGTTCCCGATCTTCATCGACCCGACCTACGACAAGAAGTGGGCCAGCTGGGCTCCGGTGAACGACTCCAGGCCGAGCACTCAGTGGACCTCCGGCAGCGAATGGCCCAGGGAGGTCGCCCGCGTCGGATCGAACCATGACGACCACGGCGACATTTGGCGATCACACTTCTACTTCGACACGTCAGCGCTGGCCGGCAAGCGGTTGATCGACAGAGCGAGCCTGGACGCCTACGTCGTACACACCGCCGACTGCGACGGTGAGTCGATCTCCGTCTGGCAGACGAACTCTCTGGCCGCCAACACACCCACCTGGAACGGCATGAAGGACAAGTGGCTGCACGGCGAGCCGCTGCAGACCAAGCTGGGCAAGGCGAACGCCGGGTGCGGCCAAGCTGCTGACTGGATGACCTTCAACGGCACGCAGATTGGCCACCATGTTCAACGTCACGCAGACGAAGGCTACACCTCGATCACCTTTGGTCTGCGGATGGCAACCGAGAGCGGTGGACGATGGGCCAAGTTCGACCCGGCCAAGGTAAAGCTGATCACGGAGTACCAGCACAAGCCGCATTCACCGGTGGCGGTCCGGACCACCCCTGGCGGTGCCTGCGCCAAGACGTCGCCGGGGCCGTGGATCACCAACCGCACGCCGACGTTGTGGGGCAAGGCCAGCGACGGCGACGGCACCGTTAAGATCCGGTTCGACCTCAACGGTCCGACCAGTCCCGCCGAAAGCACCTCGGGTTCGACCAAAACGGGTGCCGAGCGATCCTGGCCCGCACCCACGCTGGCCGAGGGGAACTACAACTGGCGGATCCGGGGCACCGACGGAGTGGACGACACCGACTGGACAAGCCTCTGTTACTTCCGGCTGGATCACACCCCACCCACCGCACCGGTGGTCACCCGTACCTCCGGCACCCCGATCGAGGGTCAGCCGGTGACGCTCTCCTTCAGATCCACCGACGCTCGCTCGGGCATGAAGCAGTTCGCGTACGGCATCGGGGTCGACGCCCAGCAGAACTTCAAGGCGTCGACGGGTACGACCACCCTCACGTTCACACCGGAGGTCGGACGTACGGTCGTCTACGTCTGGGCCCAGGACATCGCCGGCAACTACTCGGTGCGTACCGCCTACAACTTCTTCACCGGCCGCATCACAGAGGCCCAGTCACAGGGTGCCTGGCGCTTCGACGGCGACGCCCTCGACGACTCCGGCCAGGGCCATGACCTGACACTGGGCAATGGGGCAGGGTACGGTGCCGACCGGAGAGGTAACGCCAACGCTGCGTTGACCTTCGACGGCACGGGTTGCGCCCAGACGTCGCCAGTGATTCGCACCGACGCCGAGTACACAGTGGCCGGCTGGGTGAAACTGAACGACAAATCCACTTATAGGGCTTTGGTGACCCAGGCGGGTGCAGTTCGCCCATCCTTCTATCTCCAGTATCACGGGCTTCATGACCGCTGGGAGTTGGCACTGACCAGCGGCGACGTCAACACCCCAACCTTTGCCACCGTCCTGGCGCCAGCGTCATCTGCGCTCGGCGTGTGGCAGCACCTTGCGGCGACTGTAGACCCGGTTGCGCGAGTCATGCGCCTCTATGTCGGTGGTCAGCTTGCCGGCGAAGGAACGATCCCGTTCGCTCCTTGGAATGCGCAAGGCCGACTTTTGGTCGGTTGTGCCGGCGGCGCGACCACTGACTGGCACCAGCTGATAGGTTCAGTTGATCACCTTGGCATGTGGCAGGGCCTGCTCTCCGATGCGCAAATCGCGCGCGCGGCCACCGAACTGCCCGCCGGTGAAGTCGGAAACTGGCAGCTGCGTGGCAGCGGGAGCGAGTCCACGGGCCGATCCACCGATCTGGTGCCGCCGGACACCGCATCCTGGGAAGACGATCAGTACGGCCGGGCCGAGTCGGCAATGGTGCTCAACGGCACGCAGTGCGCAACCACGGACGGTCCGGTGCTGCGTACCGACGAGTCGTTCTCCGTGTCGGCTTGGGTCAAGTTGGCCACGCTGGGCGCGCTCGACCAGAACGTGCTTGGACAGGATGGCAATCGGGTTAGTGGCTGGTACCTCGGCGTTCGGCATTCGGCCGGCATCCCGTACTGGGCGTTGATGATGAAGGTCTCGGACGATGAGAACTCAACCTCCCAGTGGAGCGGGTCTCTTACTCCGATGAGCGCCGACGTTGGTAGGTGGACCCATTTGACCGGCGTCTACGACGCCGGAAACCAACGGATGAGTTTGTATATCAACGGTGTGTTGAGATCGTCGATCACGCGCACTGGGGGGCCCTGGAAAGCGAGCGGAGCAATGACCGTCGGCTGCACCTTGTACGCCGGTGCTCATCGCGATTACGTCGACGGGGCGATCTCCGGGGTTCGTGCTTGGCGGGGTGTGCTGAGCGCGGCTGAGGTGGCTGCGGCACATGGGGGCAATCCAGCAGTGAAGCTGGAGGGGATGTGGCCGCTGGACGGCCCAGCGAGCGATACCCCTACCTATCTGACGGACTGGTCAGGTAACGGTCGCGACCTGACCATCACTGGACCGTATGCCTGGGCGCGTGACAGGGGTTTCGGCCGTGACGGTGCACTTGGCCTGGAACTCTCCGACAACTCCTGCGCGGAGTCGGCCGGTCCGGCAGTACGAACCGATGCCTCCTTCACCGTGGCCGCATGGGTGCTACTGGAACAGACGAGCGACCACCACACCGTGATCTCACAGGTCGGCAATGTGCACGGTGGCTTCTATCTGAAGTACAACCCGACCCACGATCGCTGGCATTTCGGCATCCCGTCGACCGGGAACAGTACCTCCGCCATCTGGCACACGGCTGAATCGCAGCAGCCGCCAGAGTTGGGTACGTGGACGCACCTGGCCGGTGTCTACGACGTTGCGGCCGGCAAGCTTCGGCTCTACGTCAACGGTGAGTTGCAGGGAGAGGCAGACGGCCCCACGGCGCCCTGGATGGCTGCCGGACCGACGCTTATCGGATGCAACGGTGCAGCCGACGGGCGCCGCTGGGCACCTCTGGGTGGCGTCGTCGACGACGTACGCATCTGGACCTCCACGGTCGATCCGGATCGGATCGCCGACCTCGCTGCTCTCTGAGCCGTGGGTTGGGGTGGCCCCAAGCCGCCCCAACCCCGCCCACCTGACTTTCCCCAACCCCTCTGCGTCAGGAAGGTGTCATGTCGCAGCCTCGCACCGTCCCCTCCCGTTCCCGACGACTCGTCACGTTCGGCACCGTCGCGGTGCTGGTGGCTTCGACCCTCGCCGCGACGCAGCCAGCCCAGGCGGCCGAGGTGCCCTCCGGCGATCGCGAGGTCAAGACGATCGCGGCCGAATCGCTCCGACGAGCGCCGATCGACCGGACGCCGCTGCCCGACGACGGTGGCCGATGGACCGGAGCGGGGCGGGCGACGTGGCCAGCGGCGGGCGAGACCAGCCTTGCGGTCGCGGAGGCTCGGCCGGACCGACGCTTCGACGGCGACCGGCAGTCCGGACGGACGGTGCGGGGAATCGCTGGCGGCCTGCCCGTCACGGCTTCAGCCGTGGCCGGTAAACGTGCTCCTGACCAGGCACGGGTACAGGTCTTGGCCGAGCATCACTCGCGTCGGCTAGGTGTCAGTGGCCCGGTTGTCGTCGTCGACGGCAGTGCCGGCGCCATCGAAGCCGCCTTCGACTACGCCGGGATCCGCGAACTCTACGGTGCCGGGTGGGGTGAGCGGCTGACCCTCAAGCGGCTGCCGGCCTGCGCGGCGACCACCCCGCAGCGGCCCGAGTGCCAGGAGATCGAGGCGGTCGAGGCCACAAACAACCCGGTCACCAGTACGGTCTCGACTCAGATCACGCTCTCCGGAGCGGCACCGATGGTCTTCGCCATCACGGCCGACGAGTCCTCGGAGGAGGGCGACTACAAGGCTACCGACCTGAAGGCATCGGGCTCGTGGACGGCGGGAGACAGC
The DNA here is from genome assembly GCF_002754655.1 of Verrucosispora sp. CNZ293. Lineage (NCBI taxonomy): Bacteria > Bacillati > Actinomycetota > Actinomycetes > Micromonosporales > Micromonosporaceae > Micromonospora > Verrucosispora sp. CNZ293. The sequence continues at coordinate 3,121,108 of NZ_PEFR01000001.1, read as the reverse complement.
TCCGGTGCGTTCTCGTACTCGAACCCGCTACGGCTGCCGCCGGCGGAGGGCCCGCTGCCAGAGGTGTCGTTGGACTACTCGTCGCAGGTGGTGGACGGCCGGATGGCCGGTGCCAACAACCAGGCGTCGTGGGTCGGGGACGGCTGGGAGTACGCGCCCGGATTCATCGAGCGCTCCTACGTCACCTGCACGGACGACCGCGACGCGGTCGACGGCAAGGACCCGAACAACAAGGACAAGAAGACCTACGACCAGTGCTGGAAGGGTGACTCCCACAACGTCACCGTCTCGCTCAACGGCACCAATGCCTCGTTGATCAGGGACGACAGCAGCGGTACCTGGCGGGTCCAGAACGACAGCAACTGGCGGATCCGCCTGGAGGGCGCCGCGGCCACATCGGGCAACGCCACGACCGAACGGTGGACGATCACCACGCCGGATGGCACTCAGTACTTCTTCGCCAGCGAGGTCACCTCGGCGAACTCCCGATGGACGATCCCCGTCTTCGGCAACCACGCCGGCGAGAAATGCCACGCCACCGCCTTCAAGGACTCGTCGTGCAAGCAGGCGTGGCGATGGTTGCTGGACAAGGCCGTGGACGTGCACGGCAACACGGTCCGCTACTACTACGAGACCGAAACCGGTTACTACGGCGCGGCCGATGACAAGGACAACCGGCAGCCGTTCCACCGCGGCGGCCACCTGAGGAAGATCGAGTACGGCCTGCACGCGGATCACCCGAGCGTCGCGGCCACCGGGCGAGTGGTGTTCGACGTCGCCGACCGGTGCCTGGCCACCGAGTGCCACAAGGACGGCAAGCCGGTCAAGGCGAACTGGCCGGACGTACCGTGGGACAAGTACTGCGACGCGGCTCCCTGCACCGACAAGCTGGCTCCGGTCTTCTTCACCACCAAGCGGCTCACGAAGATCACGACTCAGGTGCGGAACGGCAGCGACTTCTCGGACGTCGAGTCGTGGGCGCTGACCCACGAGTTCAAGGCACCGAAGGTGGCCGGCTCGGCGTCGCTGTGGCTGAAGGAGATCGTGCACGCCGGGCACGTCGGTGGCACCGTCACCGAGCCGGCGGTGCGGTTCACCGGAGTGGAACTGTCCAACCGAGCCAACGTGCTCGCCGGGGCGCCCTTGTTCTCCAGGTGGCGGATCCAGAACATCCGCACCGAGTCGGGCGCCGACATCCACGTCACGTACTCCGAGCCGGACTGCGACTACAACGACGTGCCGGCCGCGCCGGAGAACAACTCCCGGCTCTGCTTCCCGGTGTACTGGACGCCGGACGGCTACGCCTCGCCGAAGCTGGACTGGTTCCGCAAGTACGTGGTCACCGAGATCTCCGAAATCGACCGCACCGCCGACCAGCCCGCCATCACCACCACCTACGACTACTCCACCACCGGCGGTGGCACGGGGACCCTGTGGGGTTACGACGACAGCGAGTTCACCAAGAAGAAGCACCGCACGTACGGGCAGTGGCGCGGCTACTCCCAGGTGGTCACCAAGGTCGGTGAGCCCGGCCAGGGCGTACCACTGACCACCCGGAAGCGGTTCCACCGTGGCCTGCACGACCAGCCGTTGCCCGGCGGAGGGCGACGCGACGTGCAGGTTTCGGACTCCGAGGGCAACACCTTCGCCGACCACCCGGCGCTGGCCGGTATGCCTCTGGAGGAGGCGACCCTCGACAACACGACAGTGGTCGAGGCGTCCACCACGCAGTACTGGACCCGCCAGACCGCCGAGCGTGACCACGACGGAGGTACCGCCCGCGCATACCTGAGTGGTCCATCGGTGCAGAAGACCCGGAAGCTCCTCGCGCCGAACAAGTGGGCGCGCACCGAGTCCCGGACGACGTACACCTCGGAGGGCCTGCCGGAGACGGTGTCCGATCTGGGGGACACCGTGAAGAGCGGCGACGAGACCTGCACCCGCACCACGTACGTCAGCAACGACACCGCATGGATCCGGGCTGCCGTGTCCCGGGTGGAGACCGTTTCCAAGGCGTGCGGTGCGACGATCTCCCGCCCGGACGACGTCGTCTCCGACGTCCGGACCTATCACGACGGCTCGGAAACTCACGGTGCCACCCCGAGCGACGGGTTGGTAACCCGCGAGGACACCCTCGACACCTGGAACGGTGGGCCGGTCTACGCCACCACCTCCCGTACCAGCTACGACGATCTGGGTCGGGTCGAGAGCGTGACGGACGCCCGTGGTGGCGTCACCACCACCGCGTACACCCCGGCGGGACCGGGTCCGGTGACTCAGACGGTCACCCTCAACCCCCTCCAACACAAGGTCACCACCTATCAGCAGCCGGCCTGGGCCGAGCCGACTGCCGTGGTCGACGCGAACAACAAGCGCACCGACCTGGCGCACGACCCGCTGGGCCGACTCACCAAGGTGTGGCTGCCCGGCCGGGCCAAGGCGACCCAGACGCCGAACCTGGAGTTCGGTTACCTGGTACGCGCCGACGGGCCGTTGGCCGTCACCACGAAGCGGCTCGGCCCCAACGGCAACTACATCACCGAGATCGGGCTCTTCGACTCCCTCTACCGGCCCGTGCAGACCCAGGAGGACGCCCTCGACGGCCGACGCCTGGTGTCCTCGACCGGCTACAACGACCGAGGTCTGGAGGCGTACCAGGCAGGTCCGGCATACGTCACAGGCCAACCCGGCACCGGGCTGCTGGAGCTGAACCCGGGCGCCGACCGGGTGCGGACGGTGTTCAGCCACGACGCGGTCGGTCGGGTGATCAACGAAGGGCTGTGGTCGGGGGACAGTCAGCTCTGGGCAACTGTCACCGGTTACGGCGGTAACCCGGACGGCTGGCAGGTGACGGTCACCCCGCCGCTCGGCGGCACCGCAACTGCCACTCTCAGTGACGTCCACGACCGGACGATCGAGCTGCGTCAGTTCCACGGACGCACCCCCACCGGTGGGTTCGACACCACGACGTACTCGTACACCCCGCGCGACGACCTGAAAACCGTGACCGGCCCGACCGGCAAGGTGTGGCAGTACGAGTACGACCTGCGGGGACGGGAGCGACGCACCACCGACCCGGACAAGGGCGTCACCACCCTGACGTACGACAACAGCGATGACGTAACCTCCTCGACCGACGCGCGGGGCGAGGTGATCTCCACCGAGTACGACCTGCTCGGGCGGCAATACAAGCGGCTGGTCAACGGACAACTCGCCGCCGAGTGGACCTACGACACCGTCGCCAAGGGGCACCTGACCAAGCAGCTGTCGATCGTCGACGGCTACCACTTCACGCGTCAGATCTTCGACTACAACGACGCCTACCAGGTCCGCGACGAGGAGTCGGTCGTGCCGGCCATGCCTGGCCTGGCCGGTGCCGCGGGCACCTACGTCTCCACCTTCTCGTTCAAGGTCGACGGCTCGCCCGAACGGGTCACTATGCCCAGGGTGGGTGGTCTTGAGCGGGAAATGCTCAACTACACCTACGACGACCTGGGCAACGTGAAACGGCTGCTGGGCGAGTTGCTGTCGTCCCGCACGGTGACCGTCTACGTCGACGACGCCACCTACTCGCCCTACGGTGAACTGCTGAAACGCAAGCTCGGCATTGACAACAAGCCGCAGGCGTACCAGACCTACGTCTACGACGACGTGACCCGGCGGCTGACCGAGTTCTACTTCGACCGCGACGCCAGCATCACGAACGTCGCCGCCCTGAACTACAAGTACGATCCGGCGGGCAACGTGCTGTCGATGGCCAACCGGCCGCAGGACAACGACGGCAACGCCCGGCCCGGTGACAGCGACGTCCAGTGCTTCCAGTACGACCAGTTGCGTCGGCTGACCCAGGCATGGACGCAGAGCACGAGCACGTGTGCCGGCACCCCGCAGTCGAGCGATGTGGGTGGAGTGTCGCCGTACTGGAAGTCGTACGCCTATGACAGGGCCGGCTCTCGCGAGTCGGTGACCGACAAGCGCACCGGCGTGACCTCGACCTACGGGTACGCCGCCACCGGCGGGCAGCCGCACGCGGTGCGGACGGTCACCACTGGTGAGCGGGTCGACCACTACGACTGGGACGCCATCGGCAACCTGACCTACCGACGGGTCGGCGGGGTCACCGAAACCCTCGACTGGAACGCCCAGGGCAAGCTCAGCGAGATCACCGGACCCGACGGCACCACCCGGATGCACTACGACGTGGACGGCAACCGGATCGCCCGAATCGACCCGAACGGCGACGCCACCGTCTTCGTGGCCGGCCATGAGCTGACCGTCTCCGGCCAGAACAAGACGGCAACCCGCTACTACGAGCACGCCGGTGATGTCATCGCTTCACGTACGGCGTCCACCGCCAGCGGTGCGAAGGATCTGATCTGGCTGGCGTCGGATCAGCACGACTCGGCCCACTGGGCGGTCAACTCGGTGACCCGGGTCGACACGGTCCGCTACTCCGACCCGTACGGCAACAAGCGTTCCGGCGGCGCTGGTGGCACCTGGCCTTCGGGGCAGCGCGGCTTCGTCGGCGGTATCGAGGATCCGACGGGCTTGTCGTTGCTGGGTGCCCGGTTCTACGACGCGGCGTTGGGCACCTTCATCTCCGTCGACCCGCAGACCGACGAGTACGACCCGCAAAGGATGCACCCGTTCGCGTACGCGAACAACAACCCGATCACCTTCGCCGACCCGGACGGGCTCTTCTGGGGTGCGGCCAAGAAACTCGGCGGTGGAATCGCCAACGCAGCTACGTCGGTCGCCAAGACGGTGGTCAACAACGCCGGCACCATCTCCGCGGTCGCCGGCACTGTGGCGATGGTGTCCGCCGTGCTGCCGCCGCCAGCGCAGGTGGTAGCAGCGGCTGCGGGTGCGGTAGCCGCAGTCGCCGGAGCGATCGACACGATCAAAACCTGTGCGGGCGGCAGCGGGGTTGACTGCGCTATGGGCGTGGCGGGCATGGTCCCCGGCGTCCGCCAGGCCAAGACCGCCGCCCGCGGTGCCGGGGCAGTCAAGAGTGCGGTGAAGGGTAAACCGCGAGGATGTAACAGCTTCCTTCCCGGTACTCCGGTACTAATGGCGGACGGTAGTTACAAGGCCATCGAGGAAATTCAACTCAATGATGTGGTCTGGTCCGCCGAGCCGGAAACAGGGAAAGGAGGTTCCCGTCCGGTAACCGCGCTGATCGCGGATGAGGGTGACAAGACTCTCATTGACATCAGCATTGACGCCAACGGCGATGGTGTAGCGGACGGATCGGTCACCGCCACCGACGGGCACCCGTTCTGGGCCGACACTCGGCAGCAATGGTTGCGCGCTGAACATCTGAAACTGGGCGATACGCTACTTACCCCGGATGGCTCCCGGGTCGCGGTTATTGACGTTGTCGCGTATGGCGCGATCGCGACAGTTCACAACTTGACTGTTGACGAGATTCACACTTACTTCATTCTGATTGGTGAATCGAACGTTCTTGTCCACAACGTCGGTGGCGATCCGGAGGCGTGCAGTCTCGACGAATATGCGGATAAGCTTCGTGGAAGTAAGGGCGAAACACCGACGGTAGCTGCCGAATATGTGTCCCCTTCTGGTGCTAGATATTTCGGCAGGTCGGGCTGGAAGTCCCTTGGAATAAAGCTCCCAGTTCCTCTCAAAAGGCTACTGAGGGAGGCGAATCCACGGCAGCACATGGGATGCGCTGAGGTGCATTGTCTGATCAAGGCATATCGGGCGGAGGGGTTTCGAGGTATTATCGGGGGAGTCTTCCGGGCCGTTCGTTTGCGTCCAAAGAACTCGCCAAAGAAGCCAAACGCCATTCCTCCATGCCCTGACCGGTGCCAACCCCGGATGAAGGCGCTGCGTCACAGATGGACGGATGGGGCTGGAGGTATCTAACGATGGAGTTTCCGGCTTGGCTGGAAGGTGGCAGTGAGTGTGTGTGGAGGGAACTGGGGCGCTGTGGATGGAATCCGGATCGCCGCATCGATATTACTTCTTGGCTAGAGGAGATTACGCAGGACGGATTCAGCTTGAATGATCTTGCCGTTTCTCTGTGGAGTTCGCTCGGTGGGCTTGAGCTCTTCAATATTGACCACTCGAACAGTATCTTGATCGATCCGACCGATGTTCAGGGGTATTCGACGGCGCCGTTTGAAGAATGGCCGACGCGCTATGGGCAACAATTCTGCCCCATCGGCACTTGGAATGTTGTAGATAGCGTTTTTGTAGGGAGTGGCGGCATGGTGCTCGTAAGCTTGGATGCATCTGACTCAAAGGTCATCGCACCTACTCCCGCCGAAGCGCTTCATGTGATGCTGTGTGAGTGAAGTCTTATGAGAGGTATCGACGAGAATGCTACGGATTGCCGCTCATCCGCTGCTGGTTCTTGCACAGCTTCCGGCCGGGCCTGATCGCACGGCCTCTCCTATGTCTACCTGATACGCCGACTCGTGGATCGCGCCAGATCTGGGCCGAGCGCGTTCAGCGGGGATTCGCTCTCCGTCTTGGCCGGCCCTCCGGTCGTCTCACCCCAGTTGCGATGGCCCACAAACGATCGCGCAGCCTGGCCGCACGGGCTGCGAGTTGCCACAGGTACTGGAGCGACTTGTTCGCGATGCCGCCAGCGAGATCCGCAGCCTCTACGCTCACTACTGAGCAAACCTAACGTCCTCAGCTAGCGCGCGGGGCAGCGCTTGCCCTCGGGCGGGACGGTCAGGTCGATCAGGTACGCGTTGACGGCCTCGGTGATGCAGGTCGTCTGCGGGTAGGCGGTGTGGCCCTCGCCCTCCCAGGTGAGCACCCGGCCGACACCCAGCATCTCGGCCAGCGCCGGGGTCTGCTCGTATGGCGTCGCCGGGTCGCCTGTGGTGCCGACGACAAGGATCGGCGGGGCACCCTCGGCGCGGCCGGTCGGGTAGGGGTCGCTGCCGCCCGGCCACTCGGTGCAGGAGACCAGACCGGAGGCGAGTGGTGCGCCGAAGAGCGGGTACCGGCTCCGCCACTCGGACTGGAGTTGGCGGATCCGCTCCAGGTCGGGGCGTTCCTCCTCGTCGGCGCAGTTGATGGCCAGGTTGGCGTCGAACAGGTTGCTGTAGCGGCCGTCTGAGTCGCGGTCGGTGTAGTTGTCGGCGAGCCGGAACACCTCTGTCGGGTTGCCCTTGTTCAGCCTGTCGATGGCTTGGGCGAGTTGCTGCCAGCCGGGCTCGGAGTACAACGACGAGACAATCGCGTAGAAGACCCAGCCGGCGGTGGCTTCCCGCCCGTCGGCGGAGCGGACGGGGGAGACCTCGGCCTTGTCGATCGCGGAGGTGACGGCCGCCCGGGCGTCGGGGGCGATGGGGCAGCGGCCCGCGTTCGCCGCGCACCAGCGGGTGAAGTTGTCGAAGGCGCGTTCGAAGCCCCTTGCCTGGCTCTCCGAACCTTCGATAAGCCCCTGCCGGGGGTCGACCGCGCCGTCGAGCACAAGCGCCCGCACCCGCTGCGGGAACAACTGGGCGTACGTGGCCCCCAGCAGGGTGCCGTAGGAGTAGCCGAGGTAGGTCAGCTTCTCGTCGCCGACGGCGGCCCGGATCGCGTCGATGTCGCGGGCGGCCTGCTCGGTGCCGTACAGCGGCAGCTGGTCGCCGTACTTGGCGCCGCAGCCCTGACCGATCTGCTTGTTGAGCGCGACGAAGTCGTCGAACGACGCCTGGCTCTCCGGGTCGGGGTTGTAACCGAAGACGGCGTCGAGGTCGGCGTCCGGGATGCATTCGACAGGGCTGGACCGGGCCACGCCGCGTGGGTCGAAGCCGACGATGTCGAAGCGTTCGAGGATGGCGTCGGGCAGGCCGCCGTACTGCTCGCCGAAGGTGAGGTAGACGGCGGTGTCGACGCCCGATCCGCCGGGGCCGCCCGGGTTGATCAGCAGGGAGCCGATCCGGTCGCGCTGGTTCGTGGAGCGGGCCCGGAGCAGGGCGATCTCGAAGGTCTCACCGGCACCGGGACCGGTCGTGGCGGCGCTGCCGCCCGCCCAGTCACGCGGCACCTGGATGCGGGTGCACTCGTACCTGATGTCCGGTGCCTGCCGCCCGACCACCTCGTCGGCCACCTCGGGGCAGGACTGCCAGGTGGGCGCGGCTCCCGGTGCCGCGGCCTCGCCGTCGACGTCGGTGCGCGGCGCGAACGCCGGCAGGGTGCAGCCGGCGGTGACCACGACGGCGGCGGTCAGGCCGGCCACGGTGAGCCGGAAACGGCGGATCCGGTCGGGCGTACGGGTCACGAACGAGCCTCCGTGATCAGGTCGACGGCCAAGCTATGCGGACCCGGTCGACACCGCCGGGTCACCCCGCAGCACCTGGTCCACGTCGAACCGGACCGGCCGGTCAAGTTGATCGTATCGGCAGGAGAGCGGGTCGCGGTCGGGTCGCCAGCGAACGAAGCGCGCGGTGTGCCGGAACCGGTCACCCTCCATCGCGTCGTACGCGACCTCGACCACGAGTTGCGGGCGCAGCGGTTCCCATTCGAGGTTCTTCGTGCCGGTCCACCGACTGACTCCGCCCGGGATGCGTTGCCCGCGCTCGTGGTCGCCGTGCACCCACGGGTGCTCGTCCCCGGCGTCGCGGTAGGGGGCCAGCTCCTCCAGCAGCTCGGCGCGGCGGGCCATGGTGAACGAGGCGCTCACCCCGACGTGGTGCAGCACCCCCGCGTCGTCGTGCAGGCCGAGCAGCAGCGAACCGACCACCGGGCCGGACTTGTGCCAGCGGAACCCGGCCACCACCACGTCGGCGGTGCGGGCGTGTTTGACCTTGGACATGAGCCGCTTGCCCGGCTCGTACGGCAGGTCGGCGGGCTTGGCGATCAGCCCGTCCAGGCCGGCGCCCTCGAAGACGTCGAACCAGCGGCGCGCCACCTCGGCGTCGGTGGTGATCTGGGTGACGTGCACCGGGGGTCGCACCCCGGACAGCGCCTGCTCCAGTCGGGCCCGGCGGGTCGGGTAGGGGGCGTCGAGCAGGCTCTCGTCGTCGAGCGCGAGCAGGTCGAAGGCGACGAAGTCGGCGGGGGTCGTCTCGGCGAGCAGCTTCACCCGGGACGCCGCCGGGTGGATGCGCTGGGCCAGCAGCTCGAAGTCGAGCCGGGGCTGCCCGCCCGGGCCGTCGCGGCGGATCACGATCAGCTCACCGTCGACCGCGCAGCGCGGCGGCAGTTGCCGGCGGGCCTGCTCCACCACCTCGGGGAAGTAGCGGGTCATCATCTTGCCGCCCCGGCTGGCCAGCTCCACCTCGTCACCGTCGCGGAAGACGATGCAGCGGAAGCCGTCCCACTTGGGCTCGTAGGTCATCCCCGGGCTGGTGGGGATCGAGCTGACACTGCGGGCGAGCATCGGCTCCACCGGCGGGTTGATCGGCAGGTCCACGCCGATCAGTCAACCAGACGGTGCCGACAGTGGTGACCCGGATCACGGCCGCCCGGTGGGCGGCGTGTCCGCCTCAGGCCCGTGACGTCCCACCCGGGCGAATCGGAAAAGCGCAGGTCAGAGCTACTTTCGCGAGGTGGTGGAGTGGGTGTGCAGGTGCTGCGGACGGTGGCGGGTGAGCGTCGAGCTGATCCACGGCCGGTACGTGTACCGGTTGGTGCACCACTACCCCCGGCGCTTCGGTGGCGGCAAGAACGTGCTCGGCGAGGTGGGTTCGGTGGACGAGTTGGCGGAGCTGCTGCGTCGGCGTACCCCTGTCGACCTGGCTGACCTGCGCGAGGCCGCCTGATACCGGCGGTCAGTAGTGGGCGAAGGAGCGGATCGGGGCGCGTGGGCCGTACTTCGGCGCCTGCACGGCGGCGGCCTCCAGCAGCCGGCAGACCCGGCCCCGGTGGCCCCGAAACGGCGCCAGCAGCGCCAGCATCCGGGCGTCGTCGCCGCGCGGCTCGCCGGCCAACGCCCAGGCGACCGTGTTGGGCACGTGATAGTCACCGACGCTCACCGCGTCCGCGTCGCCGTAGGCCACCCGGACGACCTCGGCGGCGGTCCACGGCCCGACGCCCGGGATCGACAGCAACAGCCGGGTGGCCTCGGTCGAGTCGGCGCATCGTTGCAGCCGGTCCGCCACCCGCGCGGCCCGCGTCAACGTCTCGGCCCGGCGCTGTTCCACCCCGAACGGATGGAAGACCCAGTACGGGGCGGCGGCGATCGCCGCCGGGTCGGGTGGCAGCAGTAGCCGCACCGGACCCGGGGCCGGCTCGGCGAAATGGCGCACCGTCGCCGCGTACCCCCGATAGGCCTCCTTGCCGGTGACCTTCTGCTCCAGCACGGCCCGCAACACCCGGGGGAAGACCAGCCCGCTGGCCGGCATCCGTAGCCCCGCCTGCTGACTGGCGAGCCGGGCCACCACGGGGTGGGCGGCGGCGAGTTCCGCGAATCCGGTCAGGTCGTCGCGGAGCCCGGCCACCGCGTCGGCGTGCTCGACCATCCAGCCGGCGCCCGGGCCGTGCCCCTCGGCGACCAGATCGGCGCCGTCGGGGCGCAGGGCGAGGGTGGCCGGTCCGTCGGGCGTGCGCGCCGCCCACCAGAAGACGCCCGCGACCAGCCGCGCACACGGGTCGTACGGACTGAAGGTGAGCGGGCGCACCGAAGCGGCGAAGCGGTAGCCGGCTGGTGTGCGCAGCACCCGGCGCAGGTTCGGTCCCTTCCCGGTCACCAGGTCACTGTGCCACCTCATGCGGGCGGGTCGTCGTGGACCCACCTCGACGTGATGGACAGACGTGGCTCGGTTGATTCTCGGTAGCCATCCGTGTGGTTTTCGGACCGCCTGATCGGCCAGGATTCTTGGGGCAAATCCCCGCATCAACGGATCTATCTGTCCGGCCGGGTGTCGACACGGTTACCAACCACAGGAGCGCGGCTGTCTCAGGGGTGAACACGCTGCTATGGTCCGACCTGCGCAGGGTCAGATCCGTCCGGAAACGGGACGGTGAGTCGGATGTTCCATCGACCGATCGCCCTTCGCGCATCACGGGGAGCTGTGCAGAAGGGTGACGGGGATGGCTGCCGCTGCGGTTGTTCACAGAGCGCCTGGCGCACGGTATCGACTTCAGCGCGCCTGCGTGCTGATCGTGCCGTGACCGTCCACACTGAACGGCTCGCCTGATGATTGCGCTGCGCGTCTACCGTCTCCTGCCGCCCGCCCTTCGGCGGCGACTCCTCGATCTGCTCCCCGAGCACCGGCGGCTCGGAATGGTGCGTACCTTCACCCGGCCGCGTGGCAGTGACTCCCTGCACCCGGTCGGCACGCGGGTGCCGGTGACCGACGACGGTTCCCGTGCCGAGGCAGAGGTGGTGGCCACGGCGACGCCGCTGGAGATGTGGCACCGCAACCTGACGGCTGTCACCGCGGCCCTGGAGAACGCCGGAATCGAGTACCACTGCCTGCGTAACGACGACTACCTGCGTAGTTCGGTGGCGATCCTGGTGGACCAGCGGGAGTCCGTCCGCCGGCTGGTGCGTTCGGCGCCGGGGCTGTCGGGCGCGCATGTACGCACCGTCGAGGTACGCCCCGGGCGCAACCAGCCGGACCTGGAACCGACCGAGGTCATCCAGGTGTGGTTCCCGGTGACCGACGTCCGGGCCGGGGTGGTGCTCGGTGCCCAGTTCGCCTGCGAGATCGAGTTCTGGAGCCGGGTCGGCGACGTGGTCCGCGCCCCCCGGCACAACGCGGTGATCGACGAGGCGCCGGCCCGGGCCGAGCGGGTCCGGGTCGCCGCGGCGCTGCTCAGCCACTTCGTGCCGGAGGCAGACGACCACACCTACGGCACCCGCCGCGACCTCACGGTCCGCGCCCCGGACCGGGTCGGCTTCCCGATCGACGCGGTCTACACCTGGGTGGACGGCTCGGATCCGGAGTGGCTGGAACGCAAGCGGGCCGCGCTGGGTGCCCCGGGTGGTGGGCTGCACGCGATCGCGGCCAACTCGTCGCGCTATCACAACCGGGACGAGCTGCGGTACTCGATGCGTTCGCTGCACAGCTTCGCCCCCTGGCTGCGGAAGATCTTCCTCGTCACCGACGGCCAGCTGCCAAGCTGGCTCGATCCGAGCCACCCGATGATCACCGTCGTGTCGCACGCCGAACTCTTCGCCGACCTCGGCGGGCTGTCGTCGTTCAACTCGCACGCCATCGAGTCCCGGCTGCACCGCATCGACGGGCTGGCGGAGCACTTCCTCTACCTCAACGACGACGTCTTCCTGGGTCGCCCGTTGCTGCCGACCCACTTCTTCCACGCCAACGGAATCGCCAAGTTCTTCCTCTCACCGGCCCAGTTCGGGCTCGGCGAGGCGAAGCCCACCGACCCGCCGGTGAACGCCGCCGGGAAGAACAACCGCCGGCACATCCAACGGCAGTTCGGTGTGACCATCACGCAGAAGATGAAGCACACACCGTTCGCCCTGCGCCGCAGCATCATGCACCAGATCGAGGCGGTGTTGCAGGCCGACGTGACGGCCACCGCGCAGCACCGCTTCCGCCACCACGAGGACCTGTCGATCCCGTCGTCGTTGCACCAGTACTGGGCTTACCTGACCGCGCAGGCGGTGCCGGCCGACATCGAGTACGAGTACGCGGACCTCGGCCATCCCTCGACCCCGGCCCGCCTCGCCGAGCTGCTGGCCCGACGCCACCGCGACGTGTTCTGCCTTAACGACACCGACTCCGATCCTCGCGCGCTGGCGGAACAGGAACGGATGCTCGCCGACTTCCTGCCCCGCTACCTGCCCTTCCCGGCACCGTTCGAGCTGCCCGATGAGGCGGTGGCCGAACGCCGCAAGCAGGGTGCCAGCGCCCTGTGGCGCCGCTCCCGGCAGACCGTCCCGACGAGCCGGCGGTCCAACCAAATCGATGCACCGACCCTGCCGAATTCCCGCTTCAACAGGATCGGCGACAGCAGGACGCCCTGACTCTGCCTCAATCGTTCGACTATCGCTTGAGGCGTCAGGGCATGCGCCGCTGCTGTTGTTCAAGAAGCTTCCGTGCCGGCGGGAACGCGTCCCGCCGGCACGGATGATTTACAACCGCGCCCGAAGGGCTCGGTTCCGCACGCTGTCGCGCTCGAACTGGCTGGCGACCGGGAAATAGCTCTCCAGGAAGCCGGAGACAACTCGGTTCTGCTCCGTCTCGTCGAGGTTCCCGTGGTGGGTGTCGTTCAGACAGAACGCGTCGTAGCCGCGGGTAACGAGGATCTGCGTCAACTGCGGGTGCTGGCTCGGATCGCCAGTGTTCACATAGCCGACCCGGATGTGTCCCTGTACGGAGCGCCCGGTCAGGTAACCGTAGTAATGGTGCAGCGAGGAGGCGATCGAGACGTCGGTGAAGTCGCGTAGCCTGTTCGCCGCAGTCTGGTTGACCTCCTCGGCGAATGCCTCATCGAGGTCGTACGCCACACTGCGACGCATTGGGTGCGGCACATGCAGTAGTCCGTGCGTGAGCGTACGCCCGAATGCCTCCTGGATTAGCCGCCGGTTGTTTTTCGCCGCGCTGAAGTTGAAGTCATCCTCCGCGCTGACGTCGACCATTGGAATGGGGGTCGGGGAAAGGAAGAAGTGCGCTAGACCGTTGCTCTTGAAGAACGTAGTCGGCTGGACCGACCGCCCCAGGAAGACATCATCGTTGAAGTAGAGGAAATGCTCAGACAGCCCATCGATCTGGTGCAGTTGCGATTCGATGGCGTGCGAGTTGAAGGTCGGTAGCGCACCCCGAGAACCGAACACGTCTCGATGGTCGACAACGGTTACTTGCGGATGGTCGGTGTCCAACCATGCCGGAGTCTGCCCAGCGGTGACCAGATAGATGTTTCGCACCCAGGGTGCGTACATGTCGATAGAGCGCAGCGAATAACGCAACTCAGAACGGTCCCGGAAACGAGCGATGCTCTCCGCAGCGTCGATCAGCGTCCGCCCCGAAGCCGCCAGGGTGCTGTTCTTACTCGCCAACCACGCCGGATCAGCGCCATCGACCCATGTGTAGACGACATCGATGGGGAAGTCCACGTCGGAGACGAGTCGGCGGGTGAACGGTTCGATCGTGGGGTGTCGCCGGTCGCGGATTGTGACTGTTGCCGGGACCATCGCCGCGACCGGCACGGTGTCACCCAGCAGTGTGCGACGGGTAGCGGTGAGCGAGTCGCCGTCCTCTGTGGGGCTCCAGAATTCGACATCGCAGCCGACGGCGGGGCCGTAACGCAGAGTGCGGGAGGTCGAAACGATCGGCTGGAACATGCGTAGACCGGCCGCATCTACCGCCCGTGCCTCCGTGGACAGGCACGCTGCCAGCGTCACCGATGTCACTTTAGCGCCGGCGGCCAGAGTCTCGGCGTAGCAGGGAACGGTGGCGAAGGCGGTGGCGAAGGCTTCCAGAGCCACGTCACGCTGGTCGAAAGGAACGACAACCCGGTACCGGACGCCCGGGTCGCGGGCGAGCCAGTACGTAATGCTGCGCTGCTCCAACGCGTCGACCACGGCAGCGAAATTGACGTACGCGACATCGGCGGGTGTCAGGTCGTCGCGGACGACGCTAAGCCTGCCGCCGCTGCGGACCAACCCGGGCACCGCTTCGTTGATTTGCTGCTCCAGCGACTCCAAGTCTGGACCGGTCGTGACATGGCCGGGTCGGGGAGCGACGGGTGCGAAACCAGACCCACCGGCTCGCGCCAGCCAGGTCGCGAGCCGGTCAGCGCGGGTCTGCTCGTTGCTTGCGTGTTCGGCGACTAGCTCAGCGAAGAGGTTCTCCCACCGCTGCATGATCGGCTCGATGCGGTAGCGCTCGGAGGCGACGAGGGCATTCGCCCCGAAACTGCGGCGCAACTCGTCGTCGGCGACGAGTCGAGTCAGCGCCTGCGCGAGCTGATCCTCATCGCCGGCACTGACCAGTAGGCCATCAACACCGTGGGTGATGATCTCCGCCGGACCGGTCTGAATGTCGTAGCTAACCGCTGGGACACCTGCTGCGAACGCCTCAAGCAGCACCAGCGGCAGCGCCTCGCCGTCTCTTGACGAGAGCAGCGCGACGCTCGCCTTCGCCCACTCCTCAGTCATCCGGTCGGTCGCACCAACGAGCTGAACATTGTTGTGTAGACCGAGGTCGGCGGCGAGCCGGCGCATTTCCGGCAGCAACGGGCCGTCACCGTAGACCCTCAGCGTCCAATCTGGGTGGGCGGCGGCGACCTTGCCAAAGGCGCGAATTGCGTGGTCGATCCGCTTCTCCGGCACCATGCGTCCGGCGATGGCCACCACAGGGTTGCGTAGGTCGGAGCGAGGTCGGAAGCCGTCGGGAATACTGTTAGGGATGACCTCTAGCCGGGGGGCGGAGGCGCCGAAGGTGTCGACGAACCAGTCCTTTGTCCGGTCAGTGAGGACGACCAGGGCATCAAGCCGTGGGGTGAACTCGAACAGAGGTCGTCCGGTTCCGCCGCGCAGCTGCGATGGCCGGTGCTCCTGGTGCACGGTCACCACTCCAGGAGGCGCCAACGTGGTCGCCAGGGACATCAGCGCGGGTGACGAGGAGACCAGGACATCGGTGTCGAGGGTTCGGAGTGCCCGTTCGACCTCTAGGTCGGCCAGCCGGTTGAACTGCTTCTCCCAATGCGGCGAGATTAGCCGGCTGGTGCCGCGTACCAGGGCGTCGTAGGTGGCGTCGTCGACCGGCGTCGATCGGTGTGGCCGGGCGGTCGGTCCGGTGAGGTCGACCAGGTAGCGCATACGCACTCGCTCGTCGATGGCGAAGAAGCTCGTCCCGCTGGTGCGGAGGACGCTGATCACCTCGACATCGTGCCGCCGCGCCAGGTAGTCGGCCTGAGTCAGGATGGCCCGTTCAGTTCCACCTAGCTCATCGGCCGTGGTCAGAAGGAATGTGATCTTCATGTTGGTGTCCCCGTGAAGTGCAGGCAGGCCACGGCCAGGTTGCCGGCCTTGGTGTAGTAGGGCCGGTATCCCACAAAGCGTCGGTCGTCGACCGTCACGGTGGTCCGGCTGACCCGTAAGACGGTCCGCGGGTCACGTAGGTCATGCAGGTAGCGGCCTAGGCGGATCATGCGAGCGGGTGCGGTGCGTACCCAGGCGTCCCAGATCACCTCGGTGCCGGGCGCTCCAACGGACAACTCGGCCAACGGGACCGAGAACTCGAACCGCCCGCCGGTCGGGTCGATCGGTACCGTTAGGTCTGGTCCGCCACCGCGCGGTGTGAACACGATTACCGGATCTTGCAGGGATCCCACACCGACCAGCCGCGCGTGAATCCGTGCTTCGGTCGGCCCGGTTTCCAGTCTGATGACTTCGGCTCGGGACTTCGCAGCCATCACGGTGAGTTGTGCCAGACCTTGGTTGCCACAGCCGGGTTCGTATCGCCAGCCGGAGACCGGATGTGGCGGATTCGATACCGTTGGCCCGTCGTGATCTGTCAGCTCCGTGGTCTGCAACGCAAACTTTCGTTCACCGGCTGCCTCCAACACCGCGAGCGCAAGCGACCAGATGCCCTTGCTCAGCGAAATCTCGTCAGGGGCAGCTCCGAACGTGACCCTGACCGTCACCGAGACCCTGTCGCCGACCGCTCCGACGGACGCTGGGCACGACACCACTCGCTGCCCCTGCATAAGCTGCAAAGTCACCCGCTTGACGTGCACAGTGGAGGCGGGTAGCAGGGCGTGTAGATGCATAGTTCGTCCATCGAGCACTGCGAAGTAGTCGCAGGTGGCTCGGGCGAGTTCGGAGACGGGCTCCCGGCGCAAACGGGCGGTTCGCTGGGCGAACCGATCCGCCACCACGCCTGCCCGTCGGCGAGCGCCATACACCACCTGAAGGAGCCGTAGCGGGGGACGGGAAGACCTCCGCCGATCATTCGGGCTCATCGAACCGGCTCGCGACCGTTGACACTGGCAGTTGCCTGGCTGTTCCCGGAGCTCGGACGGGTCTGGCCGATCGCGCGCTCCAGCGGCAGGCTCGCCGCAGCGAGCGCAGTCGCGGTGTGGCGGGCTCGCTCCACCTCTAGGTGGGCAGGCAGCTCGAATGGCGTACGGAACGGGAAGTACGCCGAGAGGAACTCGCTGAGCATGGCGTGTTGTTGGGAAAGTGAGACCTCGGCCGAGTCGGTGTCGTTCAGGCAGAAGGCGTCACGATCACGACGGGTGAGCAGCCTCGCCAGCTGAATCGGCGCGGAGGGATGACCCAGATCGGCGTAGGAGTAGGCGATCGATCCAGGTGCCGCCTTCCCCGACAGGTACGACCAGTAGTGCTGCAACGACGAGGGGATGGACAGGTCAGCCGGGTGCCGGAACTGGTGTTCGGCCGTCGCGAGCACCTCGTCGGTGAGCTCCCGCTCGATGTCTTCCAAGACGCTCTTGCGGAGCGGGTAGGGCACGTGGCGCATCTTCTGCGTGATCGTGCGTCCAAAACGTTCCTGGATGTGTCGGCGGTTGTTCTTGCCAGCTGCGGTCACTGGTGCGTCATAGATCGTCGCTGGTCCGACATCGAGCTGGGCTGGAGACGGGAAGAACTTCGCGAGGCCGTTGGCGTGGAAGAACTTGGTCGGCAGGAGCGGGCGACCGAAGAACATGTCGTCGTTGATGTAGATGAAGTGCTCGCTGAGGCCAGTGATTCGGTGCAATCGCGACTCGATGGCGTGAGAGTTGAAGCTCGGGAGCCGGCCGGTGTCCTCAAATATGTCTCGGTGGGGTACTACCTTGATCATGGGATGTGCGACATCCAACCAGGGCGGCACCTGGTCATCCGTCACAAGGTAGATCATTCGGATCCAGGGCAGGAAGGCCACAAGCGAGCGGAGCGAGTAGCGGAGTTCGTCCCGGCTGACATAGCGGGAGGCGTTCGCGGCAACATCGCTGATCTCAGAGCCGGGCTGCTGCTCACGTAGCGCCAGATTCTTTCGCTGCATCCAGTCGGCATCGTTGCCGTCCACCCAGGTGTAGACGGCGTCTATTGGGAAAGTTATGTGCTCATAGCCCAGGCCCGCGAACTCCGCCCGACTCCGGTACCGACCAGGCTCGCCGCGTTCTGGAGCGAGTCGGGTCAGGCGTGAGGTGGGCACGGCGACGGTTTGACCCTGGGCCGGCAGGGAACTGGCGACCTGGTTGCCACGCGGTGCGACGACCTCTGTGATTGGTCGGTCGGTCGGTGTTGTCACCTGCCAGAATTCGACCTCGCAGGCGAATTCGCTACCGAGGACGGTGACGCTGTCAGGATCTGACACGGAGCTGAACACTTGCACGACTGCGGCACGCTGCTTGGCGCTTGCGCGCTTTCCCTCACCGTTGGTCAGGCGTACCGTGACCTGCGGCTGTTGGGCGAGTTGTTGGAGCGCCCGGAGCGCCTCGCCCTTGCGGGCCAGTGGGACGGCGACCGCACTTTGCAGGTCGTTCTTGTGGCGAACGCAAAAGTAGTCGATGCCCGCCCCGTCGAGCGCGTTTGTCACCAGATCGAGGTTGCGTTGCCACATGGCGAGCGGGGTCGCCTGCTCAGCCACCTCTGCGACCACCCAGCTACCGCGATCGCGGACCCGGTGTACCCGTCCGACAGGGGTGTGGGCCCGAGGTGGTGCCAGTCTGGTCAACCGCCGGACGAGCCACAGCTGCCGCTGCGGTGGAAGGAGTTGGACGAGCCGGACACGATAGCGCCGAGGCAGGGCCCGGTAGATACGCAGTGCGATCATCACCGGTCCGCTTCTTGCAGGGCCGAGCCGTGCTGATCGTGTTGCCGGAAAGGTTCAGCAGACAAGCCGAGATCCCAACATTTATCACTCCGGTGGCGCCGGAGACTCCCCGATTAGTTCGTCGATCGCGGAGCTGTGTCAGGCTCGGCATGCCGTGGCCGGACGCGCCGGCGCGCGACGTGTGGCAATGTATCAGCCTGGAGATCGTGAGGATACTTGCCGTTCGTCCAGGCGTTGCCGACTGTTCAGCCTATCGGTGATCTTCAACCAATCGAGCGCGGCGGCAGTGGCCGCGTCCTGCGTGCAATGGCTGGAGCGCGGCTGACAGACGCCGGTGGCCGGCCGCGCCATTGCTGGCTGCGGCCGGCCACCCGGCGTGCTGATGGATCAGTAGTCGTAGTCGGAGTCCGAGTCGTTCGACTCGGTCTTCGACGGCGGGGCTACCGCCTTCGGGGTGCCCTTGGGCAGGCACTCCAGATTCTTGCTGCCGTCCGGGTTGACCACGAACCAGGTGCCGCCGACGCCCTGGCCCTTCCAGGCGCCCGGCTTCTTGTCACCGATGTAGGTGTAGAGCGGCCAACCGTCGAGGGTGATCTGGCGGGTGCCGTCCTCCCGGGTGATGGTGCCGACGGCATCGTCGGAGACACCCTTCAGGTCCGGGGCACCGTCGGTGAGTGCCGGCGGCCACACCTCGGCGCACTGGCCGTCGCAGTTGGACGACGGCGGGTCGTTGGTGTCGCGGTCAAAGCGGTACAGGATGAATCCGTCCTGGTTGACCACGGCGCTACCCATCCGGGGGAACTTCTTGCCGGTCAGGCTGTCGGTCAGTTCGACACCCTCGGGCAGGGGAGCGTCGGTCTCGGCCTCCGCGCCCGGTGACGCCGACGCGCCCGGCTCGGCGCTGGCCTCGGGGTCGGCGGTCACGGTGGGCTCGGCCGCGGCGACGGCGACCGGCTCGGCCGCGCCCGCGTCCGCCCCGCCGTAACCCGCGGGAGCGCAGGCCGTAAGTGCGAACATGGCGCCCACGGCGATGACGGTCCGCTTCATCTGTGCCACGTGCCCTCCTCATACTTGACAAGTTCACCGGGAAATACGGGGCGGGCGCTGTCAAGGTTGAATCCGAAAGCGTGGGCAAGTTCACAAGAATCAGTTGAACCGTCTGGGCTCTCTGTCCGTGTGAGTCCGTATCCCCAGGTCGGTGGCGTGCCAGCCCGGTCAACCCGAGGATGACGAAGGCCCGCCTCGACCGAGGCGGGCCTTCATCGATGCGGATCAGGCCGTGGGGACGGTCACCAGAGTGTCGGTGGCTCCCCGCGAGTCGATCTCCTGCACCTCGAAGTGCTTGATGTCGTCCAGCTTCGTCGACGTGGCCGCCGACAGCGCCAGCAACTGCGGGTTGGCGTTGGTGCCGTACCCACCGTCCGGCACCGACCAGGTGGAGACGACCTCGGTGGAGCCGTCCTCGCGGACCACCACCAGGCGGCAGGTGCGCGGCCCGGGCAGCTTGCTCAGGCTGAAGTCCATCTTCGTGCCGAAGTCCTTCGAGATCAGCCAGAACGTCGCGCCGACGCCGGTGGTCGGGTCGGTGACGTCGACCTGCGCACCCTCCTGCTCGTTGCCACCCACGTTCGGGCCGCTCGGGTTGCCGGGGCGGTTGCTCGGCGGGTCGAACGGTGCCGTGGTCGGCCCGGCGAACGGCGGTGCGGTGCTGCTGTCGGTGAGATTGCTGAACACGACGCCGGTCAGCCCACCGAAGACCACCACGGCCGCCGCGGTCGCCAGGACCTGCCGGAACCTGGCCCGCCGACGGTGCGTACGCAGCGCCACCAACGTCCGGTCCAGCAGGACCGGGTCCGAGTGCGTCTGCTCCAGCGCCGTGATCGACTCCTCGTCGATGTCGGAGAGCATCCCGACCACCGGCACCATCGTTTCCAACTCGCCGGCACAGGCCCAGCAGGTCGCGAGGTGTTCCTCGAACCGCTCCATGTCCTGTTCGTCAAGCACGCCGAGCGCGTACGCGGCGACGTCCATGTGGTCAACCCGGCTCATTCCGTCACCCCCCTCTCCTGCAGAGCTGTGCGCAGCGCGCGCAGCGCGTAGTAGACCCGCGACTTCGCGGTGCCCAGTGGCAGTCCGAGTTCCTCGGCCGCCTCCGGCACCGTCCGGCCCCGGAAGTACGTCGCCACCAGGATCTCCCGGTGCGACTGACTCAACGTTCGCAGCGCGTCCGCCACAGTCATCGACCGCAGCACCCGGTCGGTGCTGTCGGCCTCGGCGAACGCGGTCAGGTCCCGGTCGTACGTCTCGGCCGGCCGGGCCTGCTCGCTGCGGTGCTCGTCGATGGCGATCCGGCGCGCCACCGTCACCAGCCACGGCCGTAGCGACCCCTGTCCCTGCGTGCCCAGCCGATGAGCGTTGCGCCAGGCCCGCAGCAGCGTCTCCTGGACGATGTCCTCGGCCCGTTGCCGGTCACCGCCGGTCAACCGCATCACGAACATCAGCAGCGGTCCGGCGTGTTCCGCGTAGAGCGTGCGGACCAACTGATCGGAGTGGGCGGCTTCGGTGGTGGAAGCCTGGTGGCGGCCAGGGGTGGGTCGCGGCGTCACCGGGCTATTCTGGCGAGACGCCGCGCGAGAGTCGACCCCACGGGTGGACGTGGTTGGCCGCGACTGGGACCGGGCGGACATCCAGTCCACCCGCACCCGGTCGCCCTGCCAACCGACCGCCAGTGCGTGCATGCAGACCTCCGACGTCCATGGACAGAAAGCCGTCCCCCCACGGGCATGGCTGCTGACTGGTACGGACGGCGGCACCGAACGGATCAACGCCGGACGGAAAAAATCCCCGGCGGAGGTGGCGTCGAGTCGATGGCGTCGGCGTCGTGCACCACTGCGGCGCCACCGGTGAAGCGGTCGAGTTCCGCCTCGGCCAGCACCCGGCCCGGAAACCAGTCACCTGCGGCACGGCGGGCCAGCGCGGCCACCGGCGGATCCTGGCGGCCGGCGACGAGCACCAGGTTGCCGTAGCGTCGGCCGCGCAGCACGGCGGCGTCGGCGACCAGGCAGGCCCGGGGCAGCACCGTCCGCACGGTGGCCACCTGGCCGCGAGCGTGGCGCAGCGGCGGACCGTCGGCGACGTTCGCCAGGTACCAGCCCGCCGGGTGCAGCACCCGGGCAGCCTCGGCGGCGTACTCGACGGAGGTGAGCCGGGCCGGTGTCCGGGAACCCGCGAACACGTCGGCGACCACCAGGTCGTAGCTGGCGTCGCGGCTCGTGGCGAGCACCGCCCGAGCGTCACCCACCCGCACCTTCAGGCGCGGATCGGCCCGCCACGGCAACGTGCGTCGAACCAGATCGACGAGCGCCCCGTCCACCTCGACCACCCGCTGCGTCGAGCCCGGGCGGGTGGCGGCGACGTACCGGGGCAGGGTCAGCGCCCCGCCGCCCAGATGCAGCACCCGCAGCGGGGCACCCTCGGGTGCCACCAGGTCGATGGCGGCGGCCAGCCGGCGGACGTACTCGAACTCCAGATGCGTCGGGTCGGCCAGGTCCACATGCGACTGCGGTGCGCCGTCGAGCAGCAACGTCCACGAGCCGGACCGGTCCGGATCCGGCACCACCTCGGCGAGCCCCGTGTCGACAGGCTCGCTGATCCGGTCGGTGTCGCGCCGCCGGCCCATCAGCGGCCGGCCCGGGCGGCGGCGTTGCGGGCGGCGACGGTGAGCGCGCGATGCAGCAGTCGCGCGTCACCCAGCCGGGAACGCAGCAGCCGCTCCAGCCCGGCGATCGGGACCAGGTTCTGCGGGGCCCGGGGATCCTTGTACGGGCTGGAGGCGAACCGGGGGAGGGTGACGAGCGACAGGTCGGCCAGCCGTACCGCCTCGGCGATCTCCAGGTCGGCGGAGCACTCCAGCCGGACGATCCCCGCCCACGGCGCGCCCGCCGCCACCGGCAGCCGCAGATACCACGACCAGCCGCCCCATGCGGTGCCGAGCCGGAACACCGGCGAGCGGTGACCCGGCGGCAGGCCGGTCACCACCGCGGTGAGTCGGGCGTCGAGGTACTGGCTGTGCTGGGTCTTGATGTAGCCGAGCGTGCGGGGCAGCTGCCGCCGGTTCCGCAACGGCCCGTCCACCACCAGCAGGTCGTCGTCGGTACGCGCGGCGGCCGACACCTGCACCTCCAGGGCGGTGAGCGGACCCTGCACCGCCGCCGGCAGCTTGGCCAGCTCACCGGTGCCGCTGACCCGGTGCACCGGGTAGCGGACATTGCCGGCCACCACGTCGGTGGCCGACGGGCTGGCGGTGAACAGGCCGCGCTCCACCGTGGCGCCGGCCAGTTGCGCGGCACCGCGATCCAGGTCGCACCGCACCACTCCGGCGGCGTACGAGGCGGCCAGCCCGGGAAACGAGCCGCCGTCCTCCTCGGCCGTCCAGATGCTGGCGTCGATCCGGCGTACTCCGTCGACGAGCAGCACCACGTCGGGCGCGCGCACGCCCGGGCGGGGCCCGATGGCTCGCCAGTCCACCACCGGCAGTTCGTGCTCCGCCTCGACCTGCGCGCTGCTGGGCGCGGCCGGGCCGGCCGGCGCGGCCTCGAACGACGCCCCGTAGCCCGGATCCCAGGCGTCGACGAAGAACCGGTTCACGTCGGCATCACCGGCCCCGTTCCGCTCACCGGCCGGTCCGTTCCACCCGGGCCGAGCGGGCATCCTTGCGCACCTCGAAGCGGACCGGGATGCGCTCGGCCAGCGCCGGCACGTGGGTGACCACGCCGACCATCCGGTCGCCCCGGGCGGCCAGATTTTCCAGCGTGGCGGCGACGGTGTCGAGGGTGGCCGCGTCGAGGGTGCCGAACCCCTCGTCCAGCACTATCGACTCCAGGCTGGCCGCGGTGGTGGACATGCCGGCCAACTGCTCCGACAGGGCCAGCGCCAACGCCAGGGACGCCTGGAACGTCTCACCGCCGGAGAGCGTCCGCACCCCCCGACGCAGCCCGGCGTCGTGGTGGTCGACCACGAAGAACTCGCCCTTGTCGTGGACCAGGTCGTACTGGCCGCCGGAGAGTTCCCGCAGGATCCCCGACGCGCCGTCGACAAGCAGATCCAGCGCCTCGGCCAGCAACCACCGTTCGAAGTTGTTGGCCCGCAGGTGCCCGGCCAACGCCCGCGCCACCTGCGCCTCGCGTTCGTGCCCTGCCCGCTGCTCCCGCAGCGCCCCGGCCTGCTCGCGCCGCTCGGTCAGCCGCCGCCTGTCGGCCTCGGCCCGCTCCACCGCCACTGTCGCGGCGCGGACCGGGTCGTCCGGCGCGGGCAGCCCGGCGTCGGCGAAGATGCCGGCGATGCGGTTCGCCGCCGCGCCGGCCGCCGTCTCGGCCTCGGCCACTGCGGTGGCCAGCCCGGCCCGCTCCGACCGGCGGCGCCGCGCCTGATCCTGTGCCCACTCGGCCAACGTGGCCCAGGCAGCGGCCACATCGTCGCGGTCGGTGGCCGGCGGCCCGAACCGGGCCACCGCGTCTCGGGCACCGTCGAATCGTCGCCACGCCGCCCGGAGCCGGTCCTGCGCCGCCTCCACCGCTGCCCGGGCCTGCCGGGCGGTGTCCCGGCCGGCGCGGACCGCCGTGGTCGCCTCGTCCAGCCCCTGCCGCAGCCGGGCCAGCTCCGCCAGCCGCGCCCGCAGCGCCTCGGCGGTGGCCGCACCGGCGAGCTGGTCGTCCAGGTCGGCCAGGCGGGCCCGGAGCCCGTCATGTTCGGTACGGGCACGCACCAGCACCCGTTCCAGGTCCCGCGCGGCAGCGTCCCGCTCGGCGACGACCTTCCTCGCCGCCTCACTCGCGGCGCGGGCCGCCTTGCCGGCCGCCACCGCCCTGGACACCGCCGAGCCGGCGGGGATCGCTGGGACGCGGGCCACCGTCTGCTCGCAGACCGGGCAGGCGTCCCCGTCGGTCAGGTGGGCCCGCAACGCGGTCGCCTGGTCGGCGGTCTTCGCCTCCTCGTGCGCCTGGAACGCCGCCGCCAGCTCCGCCTCGGCGCGCTCGGCCGCCGCCTGCGCCCCGGTCAGTGCCCGGACCGCCGCGTCGTGCTCGACGCCGGCCGCCTCCATCCCGGCCCGCACCCGCTCCGCCTGGTCGGAGAGCTGCTCCCGGTCGGTGTAGGCCCGTAGCAGCATCCGCAGGGCGCTCTCGTCGCCGGCGGCGGTCAACTCGCCGCGCAGCTTCTCCTCGCGTTCCTCGGCGAGCGACACGGCAGCCGCCGCCGCGTCGGCCTCGGCCCGCGCCGCCGCCACCGCCCGGGCGATCTCGGCGACGCCGTCCGGCGCGCGAACCTCGTCCAACGCGGCCAGTTCGGCGTCGAGTGTGGCCAGCGCCGCGTTGGCTTCCCGCACCGTCGTGCGCGCCGCCTCCAGTTCAGGTACGGCGGCGGTCACCGCCCCGGCCAGCTCCCGCATCCGGTCGACCTGACCGGTGGCCTGCTCCAGTGCGGCGTCGTCGACGTCGGCCAGCCCGGCCAGGAGTTGGTCGACCGCCTCCAGCTTCGCCTCCGCCTGCCCGGCCCGGCTCGTGGCCCGCTGCTGCACCTGCTCGTACACGCCGAGACCGAGCAGGTTGACCAGGATCTGCTGCCGGGTGGCCGGGCGGGCGTGCAGGAAGTCGGCGAACTGGCCCTGCGGCAGCACCACGCAGCTGGTGAACTGTTCGTACGGCAGGCCGACCGCGGCCAGCACGGCGGCGTCCATCTCCGCCGGGGTGCCGGCCACCACCTCGCCCAGATCCTCCGGACTGAGCCCGGTGTCCAGCTTCGTGACGTCGAATCCGTCCGGCATCAGCTGCAACCCGGCACCGGCGGTCTTGACGTTGCCCCGGCTGTCCCGGCGCACCACCCGGGTGGCGACGTAGCGGGCCCCGCCGGACTCGAAGACCAGCCGGACCCGCGCCTCGGTCGCCGACGGAGCGAGCGCGTTGCCCAGCCCTCGGGTGCCGCCCCACCGGGGCACCGTGCCGTAGAGGGCGAAACAGATCGCGTCGAGCACCGTGGACTTGCCCGAACCTGTCGGCCCGACCAGGGCGAAGAAGTCGGCGTCGGTGAAGTCGATCGTGGTCTCGTCGCGGAAGACGGTGAAGCCCGCCAGGTCCAGCCGCATCGGCCGCATCAGTGGTCGACCTCCTCGATCAGCTCGTCGAAGAGTTCCCGGACCCCGTCGTCGGCATGCCCCCGGCTGTCCAGGTAGTCGGCGAACAACTGCCGGGGCGACCGACCGGACCGTTGGGCCACCCGGGTGCCGGTGCCCGGTGCCGGCACCAGCTCCGGATCGATCCGGATCTCCAAGGCCCGGGGAAGCAACTGCTGCACCTCCTCGCGCAGGCCGGCGCGGGGCTGCTCGCGTACGTACACCCGCAGCCAACCCTCGGGTGCGGTGATCTCGGCGAGCTGGGCGAGGGTGCCGCGTACGGTGCGCAACGCGGTCGCCGCGGTCACCGGTTCCTCGCGGATCCGCGCCGCCGTGGTCGCGGTGACCTCGACCAGGGTCACCGCCGGGACGTTCTCCTGCTCGCCGAAGTCGACAGCGAGGGGGGCGCCGCTGTAGCGGATCGGGCACGGCCCCTGCACCCGCTGGGCGCGGTGCAGGTGCCCGAGCGCCACGTAGTGCGCGGTGCCGGGGAAGACCGAGGCGGGGACCGCGTAACCCATGATGGTGTGCGCGTCCCGCTCCCCGCCGCCGGTGGCCGCGCCGACCACCGTGAGATGGGCGGTGACCAGGTGCACCCGGTCCGGCTCGTCGAAACCTTCGGTCAGCCGGCTGATGATGCGGCCCAGATGGTCGGCGTACGTCTGGGTGGTCTCGGCGGCGGTCAGCTCGTACATCTCCACCGCGCGTACCGCGTACCGCTGGGACAGGAACGGCAGCGCGGCCAGCCGCCAGCGCTCCCCGTCGGCGGTGGTGCCGTCGATGACGTGCTCGGCCGGATCCTCCCGTACGCCGCCGCGCAGGGTGATGCCGGCGGCCTCGGCCCACGGGCGCAGCGCGTCCAGGGCCGGACCGTTGTCGTGGTTGCCGCCGATCGCCACCACGTCCGCGCCGGTGCGGCGCAGCGCGGTCAACGCCCGGGTGACCAGGCGGGTCGCCTCCGGGGTCGGTGCCGCCGTGTCGTAGAGGTCACCGGCGATGATGACCAGGTCCGGCTGTTCCCGCCGGGCGATCTCGATGACCCCGGCCAGCACCTGCTTGTGCTCCTCGGCCCGCGACTGCCCCTTGAGGACCTTGCCCACGTGCCAGTCGGAGGTGTGCAGGATCTTCACTGGACTGGCCTCTCAGAAGGGAATGTCGTCGTCGGTGCCGCCACCGGACCCGACCACCGCGAACGGATCGGCGGACTGGGTGATCGAGCGCAGGGTCTGCGACGGCGCGGCCCCCGCCTCGGAGACCCGGGTGGCCCAGGCCGGGAACGGGAACTCCAGACAGAGCGGCACCGGGATGTCCGGCTGGTTGACGAACATCGTGCCTGGCTTGGCCAGCAGCGCGCGTTGCCGCTGGGCCGGTGGGAGGAAACCGTACTCCGGGCGGGACGCCTCGGCCGGGTCGAGCCGGCCCACCACCCGGATGGCCGAGTTGGTGACGATGCGTCGCTCCACCTCGCTGGCGGTCTGCTGCGCGCCGATCAGGATCACCCCGAGCGAGCGGCCCCGCTCGGCGATGTCGAGCAGCACCTCCTTGATGGGGGAGGAGCCCTCGCGCGGGGCGTACTTGTTCAACTCGTCGAGCACCACGAACAGCAGCGGCTTGGCGGTGCCGGACTTCTCCTTACGCTCGAACTCGCTCTTGAGCGTCACGCCGACCACGAAGCGCTGCGCCCGGTCCGGCAGGTTGTGCAGGTCGACGACTGTGACCTGGGCACTCTCGGAGGTGTTGATGCTGTGCGGGCGGCGGGTGGCCAGGTCGCCGCGGATCAGCCGGGACAGGTCCTTCTTGCTGCCGATCAGCCGGCGGGCGAAGGCGTTCACCGTGCCCAGACCGACCGCGCTGCCCGCCCAGTCGCCGCGGGTCTCGTCGTCGCTGAGCTGCTCGACGATGTGGTCGACAAGGTCGCCGTAGCTGCCCAGGCGGACCCCGTCGATGCTGACCCCACCGTCGGCGGGCTGGGCGTAGCGGGCCAGGTGGGCGGCGACGGAGTGGACCACCATCGTGTACTGCTGCCGTTCGTCGTCGGCGTCGGCGAAGACGTACGGCAGCAGGCGGTCGGCGCAGAACTCGGTGAGCGTCCAGTAGAAGCTGTCCACGCCGGTGAGCCGGCTGCTCACGTCCGGCGTGCCCGAGGAGTCACCGACCCGGGGCGGGGCGTAGACCCGTACGTCGGGGAAGGCGTCCGCGACCAGGCCGAGCCGGGCGTACGCGGCCCGGGTCGGGTCGTCGAGCCGGGCGTTCGGGTGGTCGAGGAAGAGCAGGTCCTCGCCCTTCACGTTGAAGATCAGCGCCTTGGCGTTCACCGCGTCGCCGCCGAGCTGGCCGCTGCGGAACACCGAGTAGAGAAGAAAGGTGGCGAAGCTGGTCTTGGTGGCGACCCCGGAGATGCCGGAGATCGACACGTGCGCGCCCCGGCTGCCGTCGAGGAAGTCGGCGTTCAGGTAGACAGGCACCCCGTCGCGGCCGGTGCCCATCGGGATCCGCCGTTCCATCCGGTCGAAGTGCAGGGCGCGGGCCCTGGCGTCGCCCTCTGCCCGGTGCACCACGGCACCCGGCTGCGGCGGCACGTAGAACTCCGGGTCGACCCGGGTGGTGGTGATCTCGGCGGCCTCCTGCACCATCGCCGGCAGCGTGCCGTCGGCGATGGCGAAGACGTCGGAGTCGAACTGCGCGCCCTCGTGCCGCGCCCGGACCTGGGTGACCACCCCGGCGATGGTCACCGGCTCCCGGTCGGGCAGCTCCCGCCGGGTGACCACCACGTCATCGAGCTGGAGATAGCTGCCCGGGGCGACCGCCGTCCAGAACTGCAGGGGAGTGGCGTCGGCGGTGCCCAGCACCCGGCCCACCCCCTCGCCTGGGCCGTCGAACCCCTGGTCGGTCATCGGGCAACTCCGCTCGGCTGGTCGTCGCGGTCGGCACACACGCCCTGCATCCTGCCGGAGGAGTACGACAGGCCGCCACGCGACGCGGCGCAGACCACGTAACGACACCGCGCCGAACGCGTACGGCGACCGCTTTCTGACCCGGCGTGCGGGTGGTGTGGAGTGGAACGGCGACGGCGCTCCGCCGATCCGGGGGATCCTGCGGTTAGCGAGAACGGGAGGGGCCGTGGAGGAGAAGCGCAGACTGACCCGGCTGCTCGTGCTGGCCACCGTCCCGGCGGTCGCGGAAGCGGCGCTCCTGGTCGGGGTGGGCCTCCAGTCCGCCCGACCGCTCGCGCCGCAGGTCACCGCCGTCTGGCCGTACGACTCGTACCACGATCTGCGGTGGCTGCTGGTCTACCACGACTCGTGGTCGACCTTCCTGGTCGGGCTCGTGGCGGTGGTGGCGTTGCGCGGGGTGCTCTCCGCCGGCCTGACCGCCCTGGCCTGGCCGGCCGAGGTGCCCCGACCGTCATGGCGCTGGCTGGTCCGGCGCAACGTGGAGGTCGCGGCGCTCGCCGCGGTGATCATCTCGCCGTGGGCGGCGCTGTCGGTGGCGTTCTCCGTGGTGGCGCTTTCCTGGTACCTGCTCGCCTCGCTGCTGCCGATGCTGCTCGTGGCGCCGTTCCTGCAACGCGCGGGCGTGGCGGAGCACTGGTGGCGCGGCCTGCCCTCGGCGGCGCTGCTCGGCTGGTCCTCGCTGAACTTCGTCGTGCTCACCCTCACCGCCGCACTGATCGCGGCGACCCCCGGCTGGGCGGACATCATCCTCGCCGGTCTCGCCGGAGCGGTGAACGGGCTGCTGTGGCGGCAGACCGTACGCGCGGCGACGCTGCCGGTCCGGATCCGGTGGGCGCGGGTGCCGGTGGCCCCGTTGATGATCGTCCTCGTGGTCTTCGGGTCGGTGGCGGCGCAGGGCGCGGTCGGCCTGGCGGTGGGCGGTCACCGGCAGTGGGACCCGCCAGTGGTCACCCAACGGCTGCCCGACCGGGTCCGACACTCGGTGATCGTCCTCGCCGGTCACGATTCGAGCTGGGACGGTACGCCGCCGGTCGACCCCCGGGTGGTGCGCTTCTCCTACCTCGGGCTCGATGAGCGGGGCCGGCCCCGGCCGTACGGGCCGCAGGCCACTCACCGCACGCTGGGCTCCAGCGCGGCGTTGCTGGCCGCCCAGATCGACGAGGTGCACCGCCGTACCCGTCAGAGGGTGGCGCTGGTCGGGCAGAGCGAGGGCGCGATGGTGATCCGGACGTACCTGGAGAAGTGGCCGCAGCCGTCGCCCGTCGACACCGCACTGCTGTTCAGTCCGCTGATCCGCCCGGGGCGGGCCTACTATCCACCACCCGGGCACTCCGGGTGGGGCGTGGCGGCCGGCTGGGAGCTGCGTCTGCTCTTCGGCGCGTCGAACCTCCTCCGCGAGATCGACAGCAACCCGGATGAACCGTTCGTCCGCTCGGTGCTGACCGAGGCGCCCTTCTACCGCAACCGCACCCTCTGCCCGGTGTCCGGCGTGCGGATGATCGCCTTCCTGCCGACGGTCAGCGCTGTCGAGGCGCCACCCGGTGAGTACGCGCAGATCCCCGTCTTCGAACAGCCCGCCTTCCACGGCGGGCTGCTCGGCCGGCAGTCCGTGCAGGACCGGCTTGTCGACTTCATCGCCGGTGACCCGGTGGACGAGCCGCGACGCGAGTACGACGTCCTGCAACGGATGGGCGCGGCCTGGCAGGCGCCCGAGCTGCTGCTGTCGCTGAACCCGATCTGGTCCACCAACCGGGAGGCAGATCCGGCCCGCACCGGCCGGATCTGCGAGGGCCGCTGAGTCACGGCCGGATGGCGGCCGGGTCCGGTCCGGGCTGCCGCGACCGGCCGTGGCGCACCAGCAGCCGGACGGCTGTCGCGTACAGCGCCACCGCGAGCAGCGCCCGGACCGGCAGGTACGGCAGGACGACGACGGCTGTGACGATCCCGGCGACGGCGCAACCGATGCCGACCAGCCGCCAGCGCCGCCGCCCGGTCAGCACCGCCAACCCGGCCAGCAGCGCGGCGCTGCCGACGGCCAGGTGCACCCAGGCCCACCCGGTGATGTCGAGGTGGTGACTGCCCTCCTCCGTGATGACCACGTAGGGGTCGGTCACCGTGTTGCCGTACGCCACGATCACGTCGACCAGACCGGCGCCGGCCAGCAGGCTGCCGGCCACCCATGGTCGTGCCGTCCGCGTACCCGCATCCGCCCGCATGTCACGCACCTCGTGTCGACGCGCCGGCGACCCGGATCACGACAGGATGGTCCAGCAGCGTTTCGGCGGCGGCTCCGGAGACCCCGTGGACCCGTAGCTCGACCACCTCGTACGCCACGTCCCCGCCCTCCGGCAGTCGCCGACACCGGTCCACGGTAATAAGCTGACCTGCGGTTTTGTGGCCTTTCGGGCAACTGGCGGCGACCGCCGAAGGGTCGTGGCGGCCGGCCGTTCAGTGCCGGTCGTGGCGGATCGGCCGTTCAGTGCCGGGTGTGGCGTAGCAGCAGAGTGCCGTCGTCGGCGAGCAGCACGTGGTGCAGCGGCAGGCGCCGGGCGGGACTCGGATGGCCGGCGGTGATCCGACCGGGTCCGGGCCCGGCGAGCAGGGGCGCGACCGAGAGGCACACCTCGTCGACCAGGTCGGCGGCGGTGAGGGCACCGAACAGCTGCGGACCGCCCTCGCAGAGCAGTTGACCGAGTCCGCGACGGCGCAGTTCGGCCAGCCCGGCGACCAGGTCGACCCGGTCGTCACCGTGGCGCACCAGGTCGGCCACGGCGGACAGGCCGGGGGGTGCCGCCGCGTTCCGGTGGGTGAGCACCACGGGGCGTACCGGTGCGTCGGCGAAGGCGGCCTGGGCCGGGTCGAGGTCCAGCGAGCCGGAGACCACGACCAGGGTCGGGTACTCGGTCAGCCCGTGCGCGCGTCGCCAGGCCCGACGACGCTCGTCGAGCCGGATCGCCCGGTAACCCTCGTGGCGCAGCGTGCCGGCGGCCACCAGCAGCGCGTCGCAGAGCATCCGGAGCAGACCGAAGACCCGCTTGTCGGGTGCGCCGGACAGCCCGGCCGAGTAGCCGTCGACGCTCACCGCGCCGTCGACACTTGTCACGAAGTTCATTCGTAGGTGCGGCCGGTCGGCACGGCCGTACCGGGCGATGAGCGTGTCGTCGTCCACCGGGCCGGCGGACGGATCCGGCCAGAGGACGGAAATCGGCGCTCCGTCGCTCATTCGCCGGCCGGACCGGTGACGGGAGGGGTGGGTCGGGGGGTACGGTGCTGGCAGTCGCACCAGTTCCGGCCCGGGCAGTCGTCGTGCCGCCGCGCCCGGCACGCTCGGCAGATCATGCTCGCAGCCTATGCCGAGGGAGGATGGGACACCCATGCCGCGTCAGATCTTCCAGCTCAGGATGTCCCTGTCCGGGGTTCGTCCGGCGATCTGGCGCCGGGTGCTGGTACCCGGCGGCTACACCCTGGATCGGCTGCACCGGGTGGTGCAGCACGCGATGGGCTGGCGTGACTGCCACCTGCACTCGTTCGAGATCGACGGGATTCAGTACGGCGAACCGGATCCCGACGGCGAGCTGGCGTTGCACGACGAACTGGACGTCCGGTTGGACGCGGTGGTCGGCAAGGGCAGCCGGTTCCACTACACGTACGACTTCGGTGACTGGTGGGAGCACGATCTGCTGGTGGAGGACGCCTTCACCGCCGAGGCGGACGAACGCTATCCGAGCTGCCTGGACGGGGAGCGGGCCTGCCCACCGGAGGACGTCGGCGGCCCGCAGGGTTACCTGGTGCTGCTCGCCGCGCTGGCCGAGCCGGATCATCCGGAGCATCGGACGATGCGGGAATGGGTGGGTGCCGGGTTCGATCCGGCGGCCTTCGACGCCGGTCGGGTCGACACTCTGCTGCGTCGCCTCTGCTGACTGTCGTACCCGGCCCGGAATTGCTTGCAAGCGCGCAATCTATCTGCGGTTTCCGATTGTTTGCCGGGTCAAACGAGCTGCGTGGTAACGATCTGGGATCGCTCCCACTGGACTATTGACACTCCCGACACCTGCCGGCAATCTCATGGGAGCGTTCCCAAGAGGCGTGGATCACATACCCGCGCTCCTGGGCGCCGACGCCGACTGACCGAGTCGGTGCCGGCAGGCGCTGCGGCACCCCCCACCACAGACATAGCAGCCTCACCATCGAAAGAGGGGTCAGGATGAGCCTCACCACGCGGCGTTCCCGCATGGCGGCAGCCACCCTGGCCGCGATCACCGCCATCGGCGGGCTCGCGGCCTGCGGCAATGACGACGACACGCCGGCCGAGGGCGAGAAGCCCGAGAAGCTGGTCGTCGACACCTTCGGCGAAATGGGTTACGACGAGCTCGTCAAGCAGTACGAGCAGCAGACCGGCATCAAGGTCGAGCTGCGCAAGACCGCCCAGCTCGGCGAGTACCGGCCGAAGCTGGTCCGTTACCTCGCCACCGGCAAGGGCGCGGCTGACGTGACCGCCCTGGAAGAGGGCATCCTCAACGAGTTCAAGGCCAACCCGCGCAACTGGGCTGACCTGACTCCGCTGGTGTCGTCCGAGATCGCCGACGACTACCTGCCCTGGAAGTGGGAGCTGGGCAAGGCGCCGGACGGTCGGCTGATCGGTCTGCCGACCGACGTCGGCAGCCTCGCCGTCTGCTACCGCAAGGATCTGTTCGAGGCGGCCGGCCTGCCCACCGAGCGGGACGCTGTCTCGGCTCTCTGGCCGGACTGGAACGGCTTCCACCAGACTGGCCAGAAGTACAAGCAGGCCAGCGGCAAGGCGTTCGTCGACTCGATCACCGCCGTCTCCAACGGCGTGCTGTTCCAGCAGGGCACCGACCTGTTCTACGACAAGGAAAACAACATCATCGCGGACTCCAGCCCCGCGGTGAAGGCCGCCTGGGACACCGCGACCTCGATGGTCGACATCTCCGCCAAGGCGTCCACCTGGTCGCCGGAGTGGTCCGGTGGCTTCAAGCAGGGCACCTTCGCGGCCACCTTCTGCCCGTCCTGGATGCTCGGCATCGTCGCGGACAACTCCGGTGAGGCCAACAAGGGCAAGTGGGACGTGGCGGCCGTGCCCGGTGGCGGCGGCAACTGGGGCGGCTCGTGGCTGTCCGTTCCGGAGCAGAGCAAGTACCCGGAGGAGGCGGCGAAGCTCGCCGAGTTCCTGACCAACGCCACCAGCCAGGTGGAGGCATTCAAGGCCAAGGGCCCGCTGCCCACCAACCTGGAGGCGCTGAAGAACGAGGCCTTCCTCAGCTACACCAACGAGTACTTCAGCAACGCGCCGACCGGCAAGATCTTCGGCGAGAGCGTCGCCAAGATCCAGCCGATCCACCTGGGCCCGAAGCACCAGGCGGTGAAGGAGAACGCGTTCGAGCCGGCGATGCGGGCGTTCGAGAACGGGCAGGCCAGCAAGGATGCGGCCTGGGAGCAGTTCACGAATGACGCGAAGACTCAGGGTGTCTTCTGAGTGATTCCCTTCCGGTGGCGTTCGGGACTACCCGGACGCCACCGGTCGGTCCCCACCGCGCAGCATCCTGCGCGAGGGCCCCCGGGCCTCGCTGGAAAAGGAAATTCGCATGAGCCTGTCGGCCACGACGGCACCGCCGTCGCCAGCAGCACCACCCCCCGACGCCCCCTCCCGACGCCGCCGGGGATACCTCTTCAACCGCCTGGATCTCAAGTACTCCCCGTACCTCTACATCGCGCCGTTCTTCCTGATCTTCGGGGCTTTCGGGTTGTACCCGATGCTGCGCACCGCCTGGATGTCGCTGCACGACTGGGACATGATCGGCGAGCACACCTTCATCGGGTTCGACAACTACACCGAGCTGATCAAGGACGACTACTTCTGGAACGCGCTGGTCAACACGTTCGGCATCTTCGCCCTGTCGACCATCCCGCAGTTGCTGATGGCGCTCTTCCTGGCGAACCTGCTCAACCAGACCCTGCTGCGCGCCAAGACCTTTTTCCGGATGGCCATCTTCGTGCCGAACGTGGTTTCGGTGGCCGCCGTCGCGATCGTCTTCGGCATGCTGTTCCAGCGCGACTTCGGCCTGTTCAACTGGCTGCTCAGCTTCGTCGGGGTGGACCAGATCGACTGGCGCGCGCAGGAGTGGAGTTCGTGGACCGCGATCGCCACGATGGTCAACTGGCGGTGGACCGGCTACAACACCCTGATCCTGCTCGCCGGCATGCAGGCCATCCCGAAGGACCTGTACGAGGCGGCCGCGATCGACGGGGCCAGCCCGTGGCGGCAGTTCTGGCAGATCACCCTGCCGATGCTCAAGCCCACCTTCATCTTCGTGGTCATCCTCTCCACGATCGGCGGCATGCAGCTCTTCACCGAGCCGCTGCTCTTCGGCAACGGCAGCATCATCGGCGGCAACCAGCGGGAGTTCCAGACGCTGGCCATGTACATGTACGAGAAGGGCATCTACAACCTGAGTACCGCAGGTTACGGAGCCGCGGTCGCCTGGGCGATCTTCATGATCATCGTCTTCGTGTCGCTGATCAACTTCGTACTCGTCCGCCGCGCGTCCAAGTGAGGACAGATCGATGACCTCGGCTTCAAAGCGCCTGTGGCGCACCAGTCCACTCACCTACATGGCGCTCGTCCTGGCGGCGCTGCTGTCGATCTACCCCTTCTACTACATGATCGTGATCGGCACCCGCAGCCTGGAGTCGATCAACGACGTGCCACCGCCGATGACCCCCGCCGGCGCGTTCGGTGACAACTTCGGGCGGGTGCTCGACAACGACGCGGCCAACTTCCTCAAGGGCCTGATGAACTCGATCATCGTCTCGTCGGTGGTCACCGTGTCGGTGGTGCTCACCGGCTCGCTCGCCGGCTTCGCCTTCGCGAAGCTGCGCTTCCGCGGTCGCAACGTGCTGCTGCTGGCGATCATCGTCACCATGATGATCCCGACCCAGATGGGCCTCATCCCGCTCTGGAGCATGATGCAGACGCTGGGGTGGTACGACACCCTCTACGCGGTGACCGTGCCGTTCCTGGTCAGCGCCTTCGGTGTGTTCATGATGCGGCAGTACGCCAGCCAGGCGATCTCCGACGAGCTGATCGAGGCCGGTCGGGTCGACGGTGCCAGTACGTTCCGGATCTACTGGAACATCGTGCTGCCGGCGCTGCGGCCGGCGGCCGGCGTGCTCGGTCTGCTCACCTTCATGGAGACCTGGAACTCCTTCCTCTGGCCGTACGCGATCCTCTCTCCGGAGAACCCGACCCTGCAGGTCTCGCTCTCCTTCCTGTCGTACGCCTACTACACGGACTACTCCCAGGTCTTCGCCGCCACGGCGGTCGGCACCATCCCGCTGGTGCTCGTCTTCGTTCTCTTCGGCCGCCAGATCATCGGCGGGATCATGGAAGGTGCAGTCAAGTCGTGAGCAACCCCGCCACCCCGCCCGCTGTCGGCGTCCTCGACGAGCGTCCGCCGCTGACCTTCCCGCCCGGCTTCCTCTGGGGCGCGGCGACCGCCGCGTACCAGATCGAGGGCGCGGCGAACGAGGGCGGCCGGACCGCGTCGATCTGGGACACCTTCAGCCACACCGAGGGCCGGACGGTCGCCGGGCACACCGGCGATGTCGCCTGCGACCACTACCACCGGCTCAGTGACGACGTCCGGCTGATGGCCGAGCTGGGGTTGAAGTCGTACCGCTTCTCGGTCTCCTGGCCCCGGGTGCAGCCGGGCGGGTCGGGCCCGGTGAACCGCGAAGGGCTCGACTTCTACCAGCGGCTGGTCGACGAGCTGATGGCCAACGGGATCGAGCCCTGGCTCACCCTCTACCACTGGGACCTGCCGCAGGAGTTGGAGGACGGCGGCGGCTGGCCGGCCCGGGACACTGCCGCCCGGTTCGCCGACTACGCCCTGCTGATGGCCGACGCGCTCGGTGACCGGGTGAAGTACTGGACGACCCTCAACGAGCCCTGGTGCTCGGCCTTCCTCGGCTACGGCTCCGGGGTGCACGCCCCGGGCCGTTCCGACGGGGCCGACGCGGTCCGTGCCGGACACCACCTGATGCTCGGGCACGGGCTCGCCGTGCAGGCGTTGCGTACGGCGGTGCCGGGAGCGCAGCTCGGGGTGACAGTCAACCTGTATCCGGTCACCCCGGCCAGCGACGCGCCGGGGGACGTCGACGCGGCCCGGCGGATCGACGGGTTGGCCAACCGGTTCTTCCTCGACCCGATCCTGCGCGGCGCGTACCCCGACGACCTGGTCGCCGACCTGGCGAAGGTGACCGACCTCAGCCACGTGCATGACGGCGACCTGGCCACCATCGCCACGCCGCTGGACGTGGTGGGGGTCAACTACTACAGCCGGCACGTGGTGGCCGGGCCGGTCCCCGGTGAGCAGCCGGAAGCCTACTGGCGGGCCCAGGCCTGCTGGCCGGGCAGCGAGGACGTCCGGTTCGTCACCCGCGGCGTGCCGGTGACCGACATGGGGTGGGAGATCGACGCCCCCGGTCTGGTGGAGACGCTGCGTCGGGTGCACGAGGAGTACACGGACCTTCCGCTCTACGTCACCGAGAACGGGTCGGCCTTCGTCGACGAGGTGGTCGACGGTCAGGTCGATGACGTCGACCGGCTGGCCTACTTCGACGCCCACCTGCGCGCCTCGCACGAGGCGATCAGCGCGGGCGTGCCCCTGCGGGGATACTTCGCCTGGTCGCTGATGGATAATTTCGAGTGGGCCTGGGGCTACACGAAGCGGTTCGGCATGATCTACGTCGACTACGACAAGCAGACGCGCATCCCCAAGTCCAGTGCCAGGTGGTACGCGGAGGTGATCCGACGCAACGGTCTGGCCGCACAATAGGGCGACGGCCAGCCAGTAACGGGCGGCCCGGCACCAACGCTGGTGAAGGTGCCGGGGCCGCCTGATGTCGGAGGAGCAGACGATGACAACGCAGCGCACCCGGTCGCTCGGGCGGCCGACGCTCGACGCGGTCGCCGCCCGCGCCGGAGTTGGCCGCGGCACGGTCTCCCGCGTGGTCAACGGCTCTCCGCAGGTGAGTCCGGAGGCCCGGGCCGCCGTGCAGCAGGCCATCGCCGAGCTGGGGTACGTACCGAACCGTGCCGCCCGGGCACTTGTCACCCAACGGACCGACTCGGTGGCCCTGGTGGTCAGCGAGTCCGGTGAGCGGATCTTCGCCGAGCCGTTCTTCGCCGGCATCGTCCGGGGGATCAGCTCAGCCCTGCTGGAGACACCGTTGCAGCTGTGGCTGGCCATGGCCCAGTCGCCGCTGGAGCGGGAACGGGTCGAGCACCACCTGACCAACCAGCACGTCGACGGGGTGCTGCTGCTCTCGCTGCACGACGACGATCCACTGCCCACCCTGCTGGAAGAGCGTGACCTGCCCACCGTGCTCGGCGGGCGGCCCGCGCGGATGTTGCACCCCGAGGCGCAGCCCGTCTCGTTCGTCGACGTGGACAACGCCGGTGGGGCACGGCAGGCCGTCGAGTACCTCGCCGACCGGGGTCGGCGGCGTATCGCCACCATCGCCGGCCCGCAGGACATGGGCGCCGGCCTGGCCCGGTTGTCCGGCTACCGGGACGCGGTCCGCACCGCCGGGTTCGGCGTCGACCCCGACCTGATCGCGTACGGCGACTTCAGCGAGGAGAGCGGGGCGACGGCCATGCGGAAACTGCTGGAGCGCTGCCCCGACCTGGACGCCGTGTTCGTGGCCGCCGACCTGATGGCTTTCGGGGCCATGCGGACGCTGCGTGAGGCCGGCTGCCGGGTACCGCAGGACGTGGCCGTGGTCGGCTTCGGCGACGAGCCGATCGCCCGACAGGCCAACCCGCCGCTGACGTCGGTCTTCCAGCCCGTGGAGGAGATGGGCCGGCAGATGGCCCGGCTACTGGTCGCCCGGATCCGCGGCGACGAGATCCCCGCCCCACACGTCGTCCTGGACACCCAGTTCGTGGAGCGCGCCTCCGCCTGACCCCGCGCCGCCCACGGCCTGCCCGTTACCGAGCTTTGCCTCCGCGTCCAGCACGTCCTTCTCGTCGCGCTGACAGCTCCGTGACGCTCGCGGCCTGGCCCCCGGGCTGAACCGACGTTACTCCCCGTGCATCTGACGCTGGGTGACTAACCACTGCGGCCCCGGGGGCACTTGATGGGATGGGGTTCGGGGCGGGTTCAGGTTCGGGTGCTCCAGCGGCGGAGCTCGCGCTTGGCGAGGCTGTTGCGGTGCACCTCGTCGGGGCCGTCGGCGAGGCGCAGTGTGCGGGCCTGGGCCCAGAGCTGGGCGAGGGGGGTGTCCTGGCTGACTCCGGCCGCCCCGTACGCCTGGATGGCCTTGTCGATGACCCACTCGGCCATCGCGGGGGTGGCGATTTTGATGGCCTGGATCTCGGTGTGCGCACCCTTGTTGCCGACGGTGTCCATCAGCCAGGCCGTCTTGAGCACCAGTAGCCGGGCCTGTTCGATGCGGACCCGGGCCTCGGCGATCCACTCGCGTACCACGCCCTGCTCGGCGAGGGGGCGGCCGAAGGCGACCCGCTCGACGGCCCGGCGGCAGAGCAGTTCCAACGCTCGCTCGGCCGCGCCGATCAGGCGCATGCAGTGGTGGATGCGGCCGGGGCCGAGCCGGGCCTGGGCGATGGCGAAACCGGTGCCCTCGGCGCCGACCAAGTTCTCCGCCGGCACGCGTACGCCCTCGAAGTCGATCTCGGCGTGGCCGCCGTGCGAGGCGTCGCTGTAGCCGAAGACCCGCATGCCCCGACGGACCGTGACCCCGGGGGTGTCGCGGGGGACCAGGATCATGCTCTGCTGGCGGTG
The DNA here is from genome assembly GCF_002754655.1 of Verrucosispora sp. CNZ293. Taxonomy (NCBI): domain Bacteria; kingdom Bacillati; phylum Actinomycetota; class Actinomycetes; order Micromonosporales; family Micromonosporaceae; genus Micromonospora; species Verrucosispora sp. CNZ293. Next base: position 3,081,501 of record NZ_PEFR01000001.1, on the reverse strand, counting down.
CCGGTCGGCACTCGGGTCGGTCTTGCCCATCACGATGAGGATCGCGCAGGCCGGGTCCATCGCGCCGGAGGACCACCACTTGCGGCCGTCGATGACGTAGTGGTCACCGTCGCGGCGGATCGACGTGGCGATGTTCGTCGCGTCGGAGGAGGCCACGTCGGGCTCGGTCATGCAGAACGCGGAGCGGATCTCGCCGGCCAGCAGCGGGGTGAGCCAGCGTTCCTGTTGCGCGGGGGAGCCGAACTCGGCGAGCAGCTCCATGTTGCCGGTGTCCGGTGCGGCGCAGTTCAGCGCCTCCGGGGCGAGGTGCGGGCTGCGCCCGGTCAGCTCGGCCAGCGGGGCGTACTGGAGGTTGGTCAGCCCGGCACCGTGGCGTGGATCGGGCAGGAAGAGGTTCCACAGGCCGCGCCGGCGGGCCTCGGCCTTCAGCTCGGCCAGTACGGCAGGGCGGGCCCACGGGTCACCGGCGGCGGCCACCTGGGCGGCGTGCACCGGCTCGGCCGGGTACACGTGTTGCTCCAGGAAATCGGTCAGCTCCACGCGAAGCTGCTCGGTCCGGGCGTCGTACGCGAAGTCCATCAGGCCTCCTTCACCGCGGTGAGTCCGTGTGCCACAAGCGGGGCGACGAGGCCGCCGATGGTGTCGAAGCCCTCGCCCAGGGTCTGGCCGAGGGTGTGCCGGTAGTGGATGCCCTCACAGATGACTGCGAGTTTGAAGCAGCCCAGCGCGATGTGCCAGTGCAGGGGACCGACGTCGACGTCGCTGCGGCCGGCGTACCTGTCGATCAGCTCGGCGCCGCTGGGGAAGCCGGCGCGCGGGCCGAGGCCGTCGGCGACCGGGTTGCCGTCGGAGACCTCGCTGCCGCCGAGCACGTCCCAGTACGTCAGCAACAGGCCGAGGTCGGTCAGCGGGTCGCCGAGGGTGGCCATCTCCCAGTCCAGCACCGCCGTCACGGTCACCGGTTCCACGGTGGCGAGCAGGTTGTCCAGCCGGAAGTCGCCGTGCACGATCCGGCCCGCGTTGGCACCCTCGGGTGCGGTGGCGGCGAGCCTGTCGCGCAGCTCGTCGATGCCCGGCAGCGGCCGGCTCCGGGAGCGGTCGAGCTGCCCGGACCAGCGACGGACCTGCCGGGCCAGGAAACCCTCCGGACGGCCGAAGTCGGCCAGGCCGACAGCTGCCGGCTCGACCGTGTGCAGCGCCGCCAGGGTGTCCATCATCGCCGTGGCCAACCCGTGCCGCTCCGCGCTGGTGAGCTGGTCGGTCCGGGAGCGGCTGCGGAAGACCTCGCCCGGCACCCGTTCCATCAGGTAGAACGGCGCGCCCAGCACGTCCGGCTCCGGGCAGAGCAGCAGGGCGCCGGGCACCGGGACGTCAGTCGGGGCGAGCGCGGAGATGACCCGGAACTCCCGGGACATGTCGTGCGCGGTGGCCAGCACGTGCCCGAGCGGTGGGCGGCGCAGCACCACCTCCCGGTCGCCGGCCTGCACCAGGTAGGTCAGGTTCGACCTGCCACCGGCGATCAGCTCGGCCCGTAACGGCCCGGTGGCCAGGTCCGGGCGGTGCGCCGCGAGGTACCCACCGAGCCGGTCCAGATCCAGACCGGCGGGCGAGCCGGCGGTCGGTTCGGTCATCCGGACAGTTCATGGCAGCTCCGACGGGTTGTCAAGGTCAGGTTTGACCCTCGGGACATGCCGCCGCAACAGGGACGAAATGGTCAACTGCCAGGCTGGGACCAGCCTGCCGGCCGGTGTGCCGGCCCGCCGAGCGGAGGGGTTTGAAATGTTGCTGCGCGTTCGGGTCACCCTGCCGGACCGTCCAGGCACGCTCGGTCAGGTGGCGCGCACCCTCGGCGTGTCGGGGGCGGACATCGTCCAGGTGGTCGTACTGGAACGCCTCGGCGGGCGGGCGGTCGACGACTTCACGGTGGTGTGGCCGGGCGCCGCGCGGGTGGAGCGGCTGCTGGCCGGCCTGGCGGCGATCCCCGGCGTACGGGTGGACGGGGTCTGGCGGGCGATCGGCGCGCCCACCACCACCGGCCAGGACGCCGAGCTGCTGGCCCAGGTCGCGGCCAACCCGGCCGACGGGCTGGCCACCCTTGTCGACGCGGTACCCGGCCTGCTCGCCGCCGACTGGTCCGTCGCCGCGATGGTGCCGGTCGACTGGGCGTCCCGCACCGGAGGTGGCGGCGCGACAGTGGGGCACGCCAGTTGGCGTACCCCGGTGCCGCCGAAGCTGCCGGAGGTGACCCCGCTGCGCGCCCGGGCGATGACCGCCCCCGACGGCGGCCACTTCGCGGTCGCGCCGTTCGGTCGGGCCGGGCTGGTTCTGGTGGTGTCCCGTGAGCACAGCGAGACCCTCACGCCGGCCGCCTTCCACTCCACCGAGGTGGACCGGCTGGCCCAACTGGTCCGTGCCTGCGCGGTGATCCTCGGCGACCGGCTCGACCTGGTGGCCGCTCCACCGGTCAGCGCCAACCCCTGACCGGGAGCTGTGACGTAGACCGCAGGGCCGGTCGCGGCTGGACATGGTGAGGCAACCGGCAGGCAACAGCCGCGGACGACTGTGGCACGGGAAGGGAGGCAACGATGACGCTGTGGCGGATCCGAGCCACCGTGGACGACCGGCCGGGCTACCTGTCGGTGCTCACGGCGAGCCTCGCGTTGCGTGGAGTCAACATCCTCACCGTGCAGGTGCACACCACCGAGCGCGGTGCCGTCGACGACTTCCTCGTCGACGCGCCGGACACCCTCGACGAGGCGGGACTGCTGGCCGCCGTCGAACGCGGACGGGGTCGGGACTGCTGGGTGGCGCGTAGCGAGGCGCGCGGCCTGGCCGACCAGCCGACCCGGGTGCTCGGGCTGGCGACCCGGCTGGTGCACGACCCGGACGCGACAGGCGAGGTGCTGCGGGCTCTGCTCGGTGCCGACGAGGTGACCTGGCGGGCCGCGGCGGTACCGGCCCGACCGGGAATCGACGGGACGACGATGCTGCTGGCCGACCCGAACGGTGGGTCGTACGCCCTGCGCCGGGTCGCGCCGAGCTTCACCCCGGCCGAGTACGCCCGGGCTCAGGCGTTGCTCGAACTGGGGGCGACGGCGGCCCGCCGTAGCGCCGAGCAGGTCACAGTGGTCCTGCCGGACGGTGCCGAGCTGACCGTGCGCCCGGCCGTGGCCGACGACCTGACGGCCGTGGTCGAGTTGCACGAGGCCTGCTCGGTGCGCAGCCGGCAGCGCCGTTACCTGGGGGCGGGTCTACCCTCCCCGGCCCGACTGCGTCGGCTCCTGGAGCCGGCCCGCGGGCTGACCCTGGTCGCCGCGACGACCGGCTCCGACGGGGCGGCGGAGTCGGTCGTCGCGATGGCGAACCTGCTCGCCGAAGGCGACGAGGCCGAGCTGGCGTTGTTGGTACGCGACGACTGGCAGCGCCGTGGGCTGGGCTCGACCCTGCTGCGTCGGCTGACCCGGCAGGCGGAGTCGGCCGGTTACGCGGCGATGGTGGCGCACGTCCAGGGGGACAACACGCCGATGCTGCGTACGCTGCGCCGGCTGTCCCGGCCGACCACTGTCGAGCGGGACGGCCCTCTGCTGACCCTGACCGTGCCGGTCGCCGCCGAGGCACCGGCACGGGCGAAGAGCGCCGGCTGACGGCTCGAACGACCGACCTCCGGTGCGGAGGCCGGTGAGGTGGGCAGGACTCCCGGTGCGGGGGTCCTGCCCACCGCGTGCTTGCCGACCGTGGGTGGGTCAGATGTTCGGGGGGAGCGCGGTGCGGTCCTGGAAGTTGCCGTAGAGCTGGTCGTCGTCGCCCACCGTGACCGCCTGGACCAGCAGGTCACCGCCGACGAAGGCACCCTTCCAGGAGGCGCCCCGACCACCGAACGGCTCCTGGCGGTCACCCCGGGAACGGGGCTTGTTGATGCCCACCTTGAAGGCTTGCAGGTCGACCGCCAGCTTCGCCGCCTCGTCGGTGTCGTCGCAGGCGAGGGAGGCCACGAGTGCGCCGTTGGAGGCGTTCATCTGGGCCAGCAGCTCGTCGGTGGTGTCCACCACGACGATGGTGTCGACCGGGCCGAACGGCTCGGCGTGCATCAACCGGGACCGGCCGGGCGGGGCGAGCAGCACCGATGGCGCGACATACGCCGAGGTGTCCTGCCCGGGCAGGAACGGCGCGCCGTCGAGCTTGCCCCGGTACAACGGGACGGCACCGCCGCGTACCGCCTCGTCGACCTTGCGGCGCAACTCGTCGGCCTTGGCGGCGCTGATCAACGGACCGAAGTCCAGCTCCGGCAACGGGTCGCCGGCACGCCAGCTGTCCTCGACCGCGAGCGGGTGCCCGAACCTGACCGAGCGGACGACCGGCAGGTACATGTCGAGGAACTCGTCGACCAGGTCCCGCTGGACCACGAACCGGGGGTACGCGGTGCAGCGCTGCTTGCCGTACTCGAAGCCCTTCTTCAGGTGGGCGGCGAGCAGGTCCCACTGGGAGAAGTTCCAGATGCCCCAGGCGTTGAGACCCTCCTGCTCGATGAAGTGGCGCTTGTGGGAGTCGAGCAGCGCGGCGGCCACCTTGCCCCCGTTGGAGCGGCCACCCACGAACGCCACCGCACCGATCTCCGGTGCCCGGACCAGTACCTCGGACAACGCCTCGCCGCTGCCGGAGAGCAGGGTGGCGGGCAGCCCGGCGCGGTGCATCAAAGCGTGCGCCACGGTCAGGCAGACCGCGCCGCCCTGGGACGGCGTCTTGGCGATGACCGCGTTGCCGGCGAGCAACTGCACCAGCTCGGCGTGCACCAGCACGCTCATCGGGTAGTTCCAGGAGGCGATGTTGCTGACCGGGCCGGGCAGCGGGGTACGGCCGTCGGCGAGCATCCGGTCGATCTCGTCGACGTACCAGCGCACCCCGTCGAGCGCGCGGTCCACGTCGGCGCAGGCCAGTCGCCACGGCTTGCCGATCTCCCAGACCAGCAGCAGGGCCAGCAGGTCGCGCTGCCCGGTGAGGGCGTCCAGGGCCTCGGTGACCCGCGACTTGCGTTCGGTCAGCGGGGTGTCGGCCCAGCTGGCGTGGGCCGCCGCGGCGTGGGCGACGGCGTCGTGGGCGGTCGCCGCGTCCAGCCGCGGCACGTTGACGAGCACGCTGTTGTCGACCGGGGTACGCGTCGGCGTCGGCGCTCCACCGGTGCGCCACTCGCCGCTGACCAGGTTCCGCAGTGTGGTGATGCCGCCGGCCGGGCTGTCGAACGCTTCACCGGTGACGGCCACCGCCCGGGCGAGGGTGTCGGGCCAGGAGGTTCCGTCGGCGAGTCGTAGAGCCATCGCGATCTCCTCAGGTGGGCGGGAGCGGCCGTCGACGGGTGCCGCCAGGTGTCGCGTACTGTCGCGCGCGGCCCAGCGCGACGGCAACAGCACGTTCCGTATCGCAGGACATCCGATGACTGTCAGTCCTCAGTGGAGGTTCTGGGCATGCTTCGGCCGACCGCATCCACCTGCGGTTTTCCCGACCAATGATTGAGATCATTCGATGGTGTGATGATTCCCCCTTTGTTACTGGCGAGTACGGTCGCGATCCTCCGGCGGTATCACCGGATACCACGAGAACGGCCGCCGGCGGGATGCCGGCGGCCGTTCTCGGATGGCGTTGTCAGCTGGTGAAGGTGATCCCGTCACGACGGCGTCGCAGTGCGACAAGGGCGACGCCGCCACCGATCAGGCCGACGCCGACCAGGGCCATTGTCGTCGCCGCCGCACCGGTGACCGGCAGATTGCCGTCGTCACCACCACCACCACCGCCACCGCCGGTGCCGTCCGACGGAACCGGCGACTCCGGGGCCGTCGGCGTCGGCGACTGCGGGACGGTGGGCGTCGGAGAGGGTGACTCCGGCGTGGTCGGCGTCGGCGTGGGCGACTCCGGGCTGGTAGGCGTCGGCGTCGGCGACTGCGGGCTGGTGGGCGTGGGGGTCGGCGACTCCGGCGTCGGCTGGCCGGCGCAGGTGTGGCTGAGGTTGAAGCGGTCGCCCTGGCCGCTGATCGTGGCGCTACCGTCCACAAGCGTCCACCCGGCCGGGGTGAACAGGTAGGCGTGGATGACGCGGCCGGCGTTACCGGCGGGGTGGAGCGCGTCGGGGTAGGCGTCGGCGGCGTCCGGCACTGTGACGTTCACCGTGCCGGAGCCGTTGTCGAAGGTCAGCGTCAGGCTCTCGAAGCCGCCCACGGAAGGGCCGCCGGGTAGGACGAAGTGCCAACCGTCGTGGTCGGCGGGGCGGTCGGCGAACCTGGTGTCCGCGCACTGCTGCTGGAAGTCGGCCGCGATGGAACCCCGGTGGGCCGAGTGGAGCGGTACGGTGCTGCTCGCCCAGGCCGGGGTGGCGAGGAAGATGAGGGCCGCGGCAGCGGCGCCAGAAAGGGCCGTGCGCGCCACGTGCCGACGCTGTGGCATGGGAATTCCTCCGGATCTCCGCGTAATGACGGCACATGCTTGCATCCGGACCGCCGTTCCTGATCTCAGGCGAACGGCCTGACCTGGGCGGATCTGAGGCCACGATGCGTCCGCGAGGATGCCTCACGGGCCGTTTCAGCGCGTGTCGGTGTAACGCAGAACGGCTTCCCGACGCCCGGTGTCGCCATCGGGCGGGCTTCCCAACCGCCGGTGCTCGGATTACATTGTCAGCTATCCATGGGAGCGCTCCCGGTCCTGTTGGAGCCACCTCGCCACCACCACCGCCGGCACCCGTCCACACCGACGCGGCCACGCGTCCGGTCGATGCCGTCGGGCACGCATCGACAGGAGCAGTCGTATGCATCAACCTTCCCGGTCGGGCCGCTTCCGCGGTGATCGACCGCTGCCGGATCAACCGTGGCCGCATCGCCGTGCCGACCAGCCCTGGCCCCGCCGGATGCTGGCCGCCGTCAGCGCGCTCGCCGCCGGCCTCGCGCTCGCGGCAGGGGTACCCGCGACCGGTGCCGCCGCCGCACCCACCGACGGGGCCGTGGCCGCCGCCGCGCCGGCCTTCAACTACGCCGAGGCGCTCCAGAAGTCGCTGCTGTTCTACGAGGCGCAGCAGTCAGGTGAGCTGCCGGAGTGGAACCGCGTCTCGTGGCGCGGCGACTCGGCGCTGCGCGACGGCTCGGATGTCGGGCTCGACCTCACCGGCGGCTGGTACGACGCCGGTGACCACGTGAAGTTCGGTTTCCCGATGGCGTTCAGCGCCACCATGCTGGCCTGGGGCGCGGTCGAGTACCGGGCCGGGTACGCCGCGTCGGGGCAGCTCACCCACCTGCTGAACAACCTGCGCTACGTCAACGACTACTTCGTCAAGGCGCACCCGTCGCCGAACGTCCTCTACGGACAGGTCGGCAACGGGGACGCCGACCACAAGTGGTGGGGACCGGCCGAGGTGATGCCGATGGCGCGGCCCGCGTACAAGATCGACGCGAGTTGTGGCGGTGCGGACCTGGCGGGGGAGACCGCCGCCGCGATGGCCGCCTCCTCCATGGTCTTCCGGCCTACCGACGCCGCCTACGCCGACAAGCTGCTGACCCACGCGAAGCAGCTCTACACCTTCGCCGACACGGTGCGGAAGAACTACCACGAGTGCATCACCGACGCGACGAGCTTCTACCGCTCCTGGAGCGGCTACCAGGACGAGCTGGTCTGGGGCGCGATCTGGTTGTACCGGGCCACCGGTGACGCCGCGTACCTGGCCAAGGCGGAGAGCGAGTACGACAAGCTCGGCACCGAGCCGCAGACCACCACCCGCTCCTACAAGTGGACAGTCGCCTGGGACAACAAGCAGTTCGGGGCGTACGTGCTGCTGGCCAACCTGACCGGCAAGCAGAAGTACGTCGACGACGCCAACCGGTGGCTGGACTTCTGGACCGTCGGCGTCAACGGCGAGCGGGTCCGGTACTCGCCGGGCGGGATGGCGGTGCTCGACTCGTGGGGCGCGCTGCGCTACGCCGCGAACACCTCGTTCGCGGCGCTCGTCTACAGCGACAAGATCACCGACGCGACGCGCAAGGCGCGCTACCACGACTTCGCCGTCCGGCAGATCAACTACGCGCTCGGCGACAACCCGCGCAACTCCAGCTACGTGATCGGGTTCGGCGCCAACCCGCCGAAGAACCCCCACCACCGCACCGCGCACGGCTCCTGGTGGGACAGCATGACCGTGCCCACCGAGACCCGGCACACCCTGTACGGGGCGCTTGTCGGCGGGCCGTCCTCGCCGAACGACGCGTACACCGACAACCGGTCGGACTACGTGATGAACGAGGTCGCCACCGACTACAACGCCGGCTTCACCTCCGCGCTGGCCCGGCTGTCGCAGGAGTACGGCGGCACCCCGCTGGCCAACTTCCCGGTCCCCGAGCAGCCCGACATCGACGAGCTGACAGTGGAAACCACTGTGATGCAGAACGAGACCCGGTCCACCGGCATCAAGGCGATCGTCTACAACAAGTCGGCCTTCCCGGCGCGGGCACTCACCGACGCCAAGTTCCGCTACTACTTCCGAGCCCCTGGTCTGGGCCTGGAGCCGATTGTGGTCACGCCCGGCTACACCCAGGGTTGCCCGGCGCCCACGACCGCCAGGAACGTCAGCGGTGATCTCTTTTACGTCGAGGTCGACTGCACCGGACACACCATCGCCCCGCCGGCCAGTCGCAGCACCGGATGGAGGTGCAGTTCAAGATCGGAGTGCGGGAGGGCGTCGCCTGGGATCCGAGCGACGACCCGTCGTTCCAGGCCACCGCCGGCCCGAACCGCAACGTGCCGCTCTACGTCGGTGGCGTGCGGGTGTGGGGCGAGGACCCCGCGTCCAGCAGTGACACCACGCCACCTACCACTCCCGGCACGCCGGTGGCGACCTCGGTCACCTCCCGCTCGGTGAATCTGACCTGGGCAGCGTCCACCGACGCGGGCAGCGGGATCGACGTCTACATCGTCAACACCCACGTGGTCGGCAGCGACACCTACAGCTGGTACCCCTCCAGCACGAACTCGCTGGTGCTCAACGTGTCCCCGGCGCGCACCTACGAGATCACCGTGCAGGCCCGGGACAAGGCCGGCAACACCTCGACCGCGTCGCCGAAGCTGACCGTGACCGTCCCGGCGGTCGATGACGGTGACACAGTGCCGCCCAGCGCGCCGGGTTCGTTGACGGCGTCGGCGATCACCACGACCGGTGCCACGCTGAGTTGGGCCCCGTCGACCGACAACGTGGGTGTGACCGGGTACCGGATCTACCGGGGGCCGGCGCTGGGTGACGTGCTTGTCGCCACGGTCACCGGGACCACGTACGCGGTGACCGGCCTGCAACCCGAGAGCACGTACTCGTTCTACGTGGTCGCGATCGACGCGGCCGGCAACGCCTCGTCGCCGTCGGAACGGGTGACGGTGACCACCTCGGCGCCGCTGCCCACCTCGCCCTGCCGGGTCACCTACGGCAGCAACGACTGGAGCACCGGCTTCACCGCCAACATCACCATCACCAACACCGGCACCACCGCGATCAACGGTTGGACCCTGGCGTTCAGCTTCCCGAACGCCGGGCAGCGGGTCGGTCAGGGCTGGTCGGCCACCTACGCCCAGACCGGCGCGGCGGTGACCGCCACCAACCTGTCGTACAACGGCAACCTGGCAGCGGGCGCGTCGGTAGGCATCGGCTTCAACGGCACCCACACCGGCAGCAACCCGAAGCCCACCGCGTTCACGCTCAACGGCGCCACCTGCACCATCGGCTGAGATTCACCGGCTGCGGCCGGTTGCCAGGCCGGGGGCCCGCCCCCGGCCTGGCGCGGCATCGGGTCTGGTGTGATGCCGTGCCGGTCGCAGTGGCCGGCACACGCCACTGCGGACACTGTCGAGCTGAACCGTCTGCGCTATCACAGGATGCGCCGCGCGGCCCGGTGCCGCCTCGGGTCCGTGGCCCTTCCGAGCACCGGGCCCGGGCCAGCCCGGACGGGCCGACGGTGCGGTGGTTGCGGTGGATCGATGTGGCCGGATGGTTGACTCGTCCGCGCCATCAGCTCGACAGCGTCCAACCACAGGTAGTGCTCCGGCGTCGGGACTAGCGCAGGTCGTCGGCGAGCAGGTCCATCAGTAGGCCGTCGTGCCAGCGGCCGTCCTCGCCACGTTCGTAGCGGCGCATCACCCCGACGGTCCGGAAACCCACCTTCGCGTACGCCCGGATGGCTGCGGTGTTCGCCGCCGCCGGGTCGATGGTGAAGCGGTGGTGGCCGTGGACGTCGATCAGGTGGCGGATCAGGACCCGGATGGCGTCCCCGGCGAGCCCGGCGCCGCGCACCGACGGGTCGAGGAAGATGTCGATGCCGGCGTGCCGGTAGTCCGGGTCGTCCTCGGCGTGCCACTGGATCGCGCCGATCACCCGGCCGTCGTGCTCGATGGCGTACACCCGGAGGCCCTCCTCGGCGAGGTCCTCCTCGACGGCGGCGACCAGGTCGTCGCCGCCCCGCCACCAGCGACGTACCTCGGGCTCGGCGCGGATCCCGGCCAGGGCGGGTACGTCGGCGGCCGTCGCCGGTCGTAGGGTCACCGCCTTGCCGTGCAGCATCCGCTCAACTCCGAAGTTCGCCGTGCTCGACGCAGATCGCCGACCAGCCGACCGGCAGCACCTGCACCTTCATCCGACGCCGGCACCTGGCGCAGTATCGGGGCGGCTCCAGGGCCCGGGCCGCCGCACACTCCTCGTGTACGCCGGCCGCCGCCGCCTCGCCGCACCTGTCGCACCAGGTCTGAGCTGCCACAGCCACCGTCACAAGGTCGCCGACAGCGCCTTGACCGGCATCTTCAGCTCGTCGAGGAGCTTGAGGTCGTCGGTGGCCGGTCGACCGAGAGTGGTCAGGTAGTTGCCGACGATCACGGCGTTGATGCCGCCGAGCAGCCCGTCGCGGGTACCGAGATCTCCCAGGGTGATCTCCCGGCCGCCCGCGTACCGCAGGATGGTGCGTGGCATGGCCAGCCGGAAGGCGGCGATGGCCCGCAGCGCGTCCTTGCCCTCCACCACCGGGCGGTCACCCAGCGGCGTGCCGGGCCGGGGGTTGAGGAAGTTCAGCGGCACCTCGTGCGGATCCAGTTCGGCGAGCTGCGCGGCGAACTCGGCCCGCTGCTCGACCGTCTCGCCGAGCCCGAGGATGCCGCCGCAGCAGACCTCCATGCCGGATTCGCGGACCATCCGCAGGGTCTCCCAGCGCTCCTCCCAGGAGTGGGTGGTGACCACGTTCGGGAAGTACGAGCGGCAGGTCTCCAGGTTGTGGTTGTAGCGGTGCACGCCCATGTCGACAAGCTCGTCTACCTGCTCCTGGCTGAGCATGCCGAGCGAGGCGGCGACCTGGATGTCGAGCTCGGCCTTGATCGCGGCGACACCCTCCCGCATCTGCTTCATCAGCCGGGCGTCCGGACCGCGTACGGCGGCCACGATGCAGAACTCCGTCGCCCCGGTCGCGGCGGTCTGCTTCGCCGCCTGCACCAGCGACGGAATGTCCAGCCAGACCGACCGCACCGGCGAGGTGAACAGGCCGGACTGGGAACAGAAGTGGCAGTCCTCCGGGCAGCCGCCGGTCTTCAGCGACACGATGCCCTCGACCTCCACCTCCGGGCCGCACCAGCGCATCCGCACGTCGTGGGCGAGCTGGAGCAGGGCGGACAGGTGCTCGTCGGGCAGGTTCAGCACGGCGAGGACACCGGCCTCATCGAGACCGACGCCGTTGTGCAGCACCTGGTCCCGGGCCTGGTCGAGGATCTCTGGCATGGCACGTACCCTACAAGGCCCCTTCGCGGGCGGTAAACGAGCGCGGACGGTGGGCCCGGAGCCGCGCCGGCGTGGTGCGGCGAGCCGTGCCACGCCACGCCGGGGCAGGCGCGGCGGGTGGTAACTTCGCCCGGCGGAAGCGCCTGACGGGCGGGAACCGGCGGGGAAGGGACGTGGCGGTGGCGGACTGGCTGGCGGCACTTGACCGCCGCGCCGAGCTGCGGGCGAAGGCGGGGCTGACCCGGCGGCTGCACCCGCGTACCGCCGCCGACCGAGTGGTCGACCTGGCCGGCAACGACTACCTGGGCCTGGCCGCGCATCCCGAGGTGATCGCCGCCGCGGCGCGGTCCCTCGCCGCGTACGGGCTGGGTGCGACGGGATCGAGGCTGGTCCGGGGCTCCACCGACGCCCACCACTCGTTGGAGGAGACGCTCGCCGACTGGCTCGGCACCGACCGGGCGCTCGTCTTCTCCTCCGGGTACCTGGCCAACCTGGGCGCCATCCGCGCGCTGGTGCGTCCCCGTACGCTGCTGATCTCCGACGCGCACAATCACGCCTCACTCATCGACGGCTGCCGGATCTCCGGTGCGGAGACCGTGGTGACCCCGCACGCCGACGTGGCTGCGGTCGCCGCCGCCCTGGCTGCTGCTCCGGGCCGCCCGGCGGTGGTGGTCACCGAGTCGGTCTTCTCCGTGGACGGGGATATCGCTCCGCTGGCACGGCTGCACGCCACCGCCCGCGAACACGGCGCGTTGCTGCTTGTCGACGACGCCCACGCGCTGGGCGTGATCGGCCCGGACGGGGCCGGCGCGGTCGCCGAGGCCGGGCTGACCGGCGCGCCCGACGTGGTGATCACCGCGACCCTGTCCAAGGCGCTCGGCGGGGCCGGTGGCCTGGTGGCGGGCCCGGCCGAGTTCGTCCGGCACCTGGTCGAGACCGCGCGGACCTTCATCTACGACACCGCCCTGCCGCCCGCGGTGGCGGCCGGGGTGCAGGCCGCCGTCGGGTTGGCCCGCTCCGGTGCCGGCCTGCGCGCCGAGCTGGTCGAGCGGTCGGCCCTCGCGGTCGACCGGCTGCGCGCCGCCGGCCTGGACGTCTCCGCTGCCGACGCCGCCGTCGTCTCGGTCACCGCACCGGGCCCGGAGGCGGCGACGACATGGGCCGCCGCCTGCCGGGACCGGGGGGTGGCGGTCGGCTGTTTCCGCCCGCCGTCAACCCCCGACAGCCGGTCGAGGCTGCGCCTGACGATCAGCGCCGGGGTGCCGCGAGCGGACTTCGAGCACGCCCTGGAGGTCATCGTGGAATGTGCGCCATGACGGATCAATGGCGCGGACCGGTGCTGGTCACCGGCACCGACACCGAGGTCGGCAAGACCGTGGTGACCGCGGCGATCACGGCCGCGGCGCAGGCGGCCGGTTTGCGGGTCGGGGTGGTCAAACCCGGCCAGACCGGTACGGCCACCGGCGATCCCGGTGACGTCGAGGTGGTCACCCGGCTGGCCGCCCCGATGACCGGGCGTACGCTGGCCAGCTTCCCGGACCCGCTCGCGCCGCTGGCCGCAGCCCGGGTGGCCGAGCTGCCACCGCTGGAGCTGTACAACGCGGTGGACGCCGTCCGGGAAGAGGCGGACAAGCACGACCTGGTGCTGATCGAGGGGGCCGGCGGGCTGCTCGTACCGATGGGGCTGCGTCCCTCGGGGGAGCCCTGGACGGTCGCCGACCTGGCCGTGTCGCTCGGCGCTCCGGCGGTGGTGGTGGCCCGTGCCGGTCTGGGCACCCTCAACCACACAGCGCTCACCCTGGAGGCCCTGGACCGGCGGGCGGTGCCGGCCGGCGTGGTGATCGGCGCCTGGCCGGCCGAGCCGGAGCTGGTGCACTGGGCAAACCTCAGCGACCTGCTGCCGAATCTGCTCGGCGCGCTGCCGGCCGGCGCCGGGTCGATGGACCCGGGCGTGTTCCGGCGCTCCGCGCCGGGCTGGCTCACCCCGGCCCTGTACGGCGTCCTCGACGACTGGCGCGCCTGGGCCGACGAGACCACCTGAGCCGACCCCGCCGACCTGCTGACTTTCGTCAGTGTCGACCCCGGCCGGGCGTGGGTAGCGTGACCGTCGTGCACAAGAGGTGGCGTGACCTGCTGCTCTGGGCGGTGCTGGCCGCGCCGTTCGGGTACGTCGGTGCCACTCCGCCACACTCCCGTGATGCCGTGGTGTCGCTGCTCATCGGCCTGGGCGGGGCCGGCGTCGCGGTCGCGGTGAGTCGGCGCCTGCCGCTTGTCGCCCTGCTCGTGGTGGTGCTCGGTACGCTGCTCGACGGCAACTTCGTCTTCGCCATCCCGGTGTTCAGCTACCTGGCCGGCCGACGCAGTTCACGTACGCTGCCGGTGGCCGCGGTCTTCGCACTGATCGCGGCCGGCGGCACGGTGCTCAATCTCGGGCTGCTCGGCACCGGCATGGCCACCTGGTTCCTGCTCGCCACGGTGCTGCTCTTCGCAGGCGTTTTTCCCTGGCTGATCGGCAGATACCGGCGGCAACAGGCCGAGCTTGTCGACGCCGGTCGCCGCTACGAGCAGGCCCGCGCGCACGAACGCCAGGGCGAGGCGGAACGGATCCGGTTGCGTGAGCGGGCCCGCATCGCGCGGGAGATGCACGACTCGCTCGGGCACGCGCTGAGCCTGATCGCGCTGCGTGCCGCCGCACTGGAACTCGCCGACGGCCTCGACTCCCGGCACCGCGCCGCCGCCGGTGAGCTGCGGGCCAGTGTGGCCGAGGCGACCGAGCGGCTGCACGGAATCATCGGGGTGCTTCGTGAGGAGAGCGCACCGGTCACCACCCGTCCCGCCGGGGAGGACATCGCCGACCTGGTCGACGGCGCGCGGGAGGCCGGCATGGCGGTGCGGCTGGAACTACGGAGCATGTCGCCGGATCCGCATGAGGCGCCGCCGGCCCTGCCCGAGTTGACGTCGCACGCCGCGTACGGGCTGGTCCGCGAGGCGCTGACGAACGCCGCCCGGTACGCACCCGGAGCCGAGGTGACTGTCAGTCTGGTCCGGCGGGGGGACGGTGTGGTGGTGGAGGTGGTCAACGAGTCACCGCCGGCCGGTCCGCTGCCGGGGCCGCCCGCCACCGGTTCCGGCCTGCTCGCCCTGGCCGAACGGGTCCGGCTCGCCGGTGGCTCGCTCACCGCCGGGGCATGCCCGCAGGGCGGCTTCGCCGTCCGAGCCCGGCTACCCGTATCCACCGCCGCCACCAACGCTGACGCCGCCTTCGCGGCCCGGCCCGACGTGATCGACCTGCCCGACGCGGCTCCGGCCGGCTCGGCTGCTGCCGCCGGCGGCAACCCGGTTGGCGCGGCAGCCCGCCGGCAGGTCCGGCGCAGCCTGCTGGTGGCGCTCGGCGCACCTGTCGGCCTCACGCTGGCACTGTCGCTGATCTACTACCCGGTCGCCACCGTCGGCACGGTGCTGGACCGGAGCACCTTTGAGGAACTGCCGGTGGGTGTCGCCCGGGGCGACCTGATCGGCCTGCCGCCCCGGCAGGTCGACCGGCCCGCCGGGGCCCGGCCGGACTGCGAGTACTACACCGATGGCAATTTCCCGTTGGCCCAACCGACGTGGCGGTTGTGCTTCGTCGACGGGCGGCTGGTCAGCAAGGAGCGGATGAACGAATGACGAGTGTCCCGTTGGCGCCGGTACGGGTGCTGTTGGCCGACGACGAAGTGATGATCCGGGCCGGGGTCCGGGCGATCCTGGCCACCGACCCGGCCATCGAGGTCGTCGCCGAGGCCGGCGACGGCCGGACGGCCGTGGAACTGGTCCGGGCCCACCGACCTCGGCTGGCCCTGTTGGACATCCGGATGCCGAAGCTGGACGGGCTCGCCGCCGCCGCCGAGATCCGCCGGTCGGTGCCGCAGACGGCCACCATCATGCTCACCACGTTCGGCGAGGACGACCATGTGGCGCGGGCACTGGGTCACGGAGCGAGCGGCTTCCTGCTCAAGTCCGGCGACCCGCGGGAACTGATCGCCGGGGTACACGCGGTAGCTGGTGGCGGCGCGTACCTGTCTCCGACGGTGGCCCGCCGGGTGATCGAACTGGGCGGCGACCGGGTCGCCCGTCGACCGCTGGCCGAGGATCGGCTGGCCGGACTGACCACCCGGGAGCGGGAGGTGCTGGCGCTGGTCGGGGCGGGACTGTCGAACGCCGAGATCGCCCGCCGGTTGTATCTGGTCGAGGGCACCGTGAAGACCTACCTGACCAGCATCTTCACTCGGCTTGAGGTGCGTAACCGGGTGCAGGCGGCGATCCTCGCGTACGAGGCGGGGCTGGTCGAACCGGTCGAGTAGGAACCAGCCCCGCCTGACCTCTCACGCGTCGCGTCTGCGCAGCGCCGCTCGGCCGGCCAGCAGTGCCACGGCGGCCCAGCCGGCGAGCAGCAGCAGCCCGACCACCGGTGGGTACGGTTGCCCGTCGCCGGCCAGGAGGTGTCTCCCGGCCTCGCCCGGAAAGGCGTCGGCGATCCGGTGCAGCGCGGTGATGTCCGGCTCGCGCAACGACAACGGCACGATCATCAGTACCGCGAGGAGCACCGTCACGGTCAGCACCGCGCTGCGCAGCACGGCGCCGAGGCCGAGCGCGAAGACACCGATCAACGCCAGGTAGGCCGCCAGGGCGACGACGTCGCGGAGGGTGCCGGCCGCCGGGGCGGCTCCCCATTCACCGAGCACCGGCGAAGCGACGAGTGCGCCGGCCCCGCCGAGCAGCAACCCGAGCCCGAAGGTCACGGCCGCCGTCACGACCGCCTTGGCCAGCAGTACCCGACCCCGCGACGGTGTGCACTGCAAGGTGGTCCGGATCGTCCCGGTGGTGAACTCGCTGGTGATCATCAGCAGGCCGAGGGCCAGCACGGCGTACTGGACCAGTTCCAGCGAATCGATCAGGACGGTCCCCACCGGGACCCCCCCGGCGTCGTCGCTCGGATCGTCGTTCGTGTTGCCGTTGGCGACGTAGATCGCCAGCTGCCCGGCGGTGGCGGCCATCAGCACCACCGCGGCGAGCATCGTCCACCAGGTGCTGCGGACCGTCCAGAGTTTGGTCCACTCCGCGCGGATCGTGGTCATGCCGCCGCACCTCCCGCGCCGGCCGCGAACTCGACGTGGTCGGCGGTCAGGGCCATGAAAGCCCGCTCCAGGGATGCCTCGTGCGTGGCCAACTCGTGCAGCGGCAGCCCGAGTTCGTACGCCAGCTCGCCGACCCGCTCGACGGTGCTGCCGGTGACGGTCAGCTCGCCCGTACCGCCGGACTCGACCACCGCACCGGCGGCGGTCAGCCGGTCGGTGAGGGCCGCCAGCCCGGCCGGTCGCGGGCTGCGGACCCGTACGGCGAGTCCGCTACCGGCGATCACCTGAGCGGTCGGCGCGTCGGCGATCAGCCGGCCCTGGCCGAGCACCACCAACCAGTCCGCGGTCTGCTGCATCTCGCTCATCAGGTGGCTGGAGATCAGCACGGTCCGGCCCTCGGCGGCCAGGGACCGGCTGAGCTGCCGGATCCAGCGCACCCCGTCCGGGTCGAGGCCGTTGACCGGTTCGTCGAACATCAGCACCGGCGGGTCGCCGAGCAGGGCACCGGCGATGCCGAGCCGCTGACCCATGCCGAGGGAGAGCGCGCGAGCCGGCTTCGCCGCCGCCCGGTCGTCAAGCCCGACGGTGGCGAGCACCTCGTCCACCCGGCGTTCGGGTATGCCGTTGCTGGCGGCCATCGCGGACAGGTGGGCCCGGCCGGAGCGGGCGGGATGCAGCGCCCGCGCGTCCAGCAGCGCACCGATCTCGTGCAGTGGCCGGCGCAGCTCGCGGTACGGCCGTCCGCCGATCAGCGCCTGGCCGGCGGTGGGCCGGTCCAGTCCCAGGATCAGCCGCATGGTGGTCGACTTGCCGGCGCCGTTCGGCCCGAGGAAGCCGGTGACCCGGCCGGGAGCGATGTCGACGGTCAGCTCGTCGACAGCAGTGGTCTCCCCGAACCGCTTGGTCAACGCACGTAACGTAATCATGTCCGGACGGTAGGTCCGCGACGGCCCGGCCCACCGTGCCCGAAAGGCACCACCCGGCACTGACTTTCGTCAACTCACGCCCGGTTCAGCGGCGGACGACGAAGGTGTCGGGCATCCGGAAGGTGAGATTGTCGGGACAGTGGGGCGGGCGCACCACGCGTACCCCGGTCAGCAGCGGTGCGGCCTCGCTCACCAGCGTGGTCGCTTCCATCCGGGCGAGTTGGTCGCCGACGCAGCGGTGCGCGCCCGCCCCGAAGGCCAGATGCCGGCGTGAGCCGCGCTGCCCTGGGCGGAACTCGTCAGGCCACTGCACGACCGCCGGATCGCGTCCGGCGCGGGCCAGCCACAGCACCACACTCGTGCCCGCCGGCACCACCGTCCCGCCCAGCGTGGTGTCCACGGCGGCGACCCGTCGCCAGGTGACGATCGGAGGTTCCAGCCGCAACCCCTCCTCGACCACGTCGGCGACGTTCACCGAGCCGTCGCGCAGCCCAGCGAGCACCGCCGGCTCTCCGGTGAGCCGGTGCAGCAGCAGGGTGAGGAACTGTGAGGTGGTTTCCTGCCCGGCGACCAGCAGGAAGAACAGCGCGCCGACGACCACGTCGGGCGGGTGCCCGGCGGTCCGCAGGGCTCCGGCCAGGCCGTCGCCGGTGGCCGCGAACTCCCGCAGCAGTCCGTGGAAGCGCCCCACCTCGGCGGCGAGCGCCTGCTGCCGGTCGGCGTCCAGCGGCGCCCAGAAGAGTTCCAGCGCCGCGCGGGCGAACTCCTTCACCGCAGCGACCGGCGCGTCGGGCAGATCGACCAGCCGGGCCAGGACCAGCAGCGGCAGGTCGGCGGAGAGTCCCGCGTGCAGGTCGACAGGCGCGCCGGTGTCGAGGGTGGCGGTCAGTTCGGTGACCCGCTGGCGGACCAGCGTGGCCAGCCAGTCGCGTTGGGCGGTTACCCGGATCGGGTGCAGCGCCTCGGCGACCAGGGCGCGGATTCCCGGGTGACTGACACCGCCGTTGTTGGCCAGGGTCGGTGGCAGCCGGAACCGGTGGGCGGCGAGCACCCGCAGCGCGGCCACCGGCATCGGGGTGACCGCGTCCAGCGCGTTGTCGGGTCGGAACGTGGCAGGGTCGGCGAGCACCTGGCGGACCAGGGCGTGCCGGGTCACCAGCAGGTGCTCGACGCCCACGTGGTCGGCGACCCGGGCCACGTCGGGCCAGCGGGTGACGCCACCACCGGCCCCGGTGCCTTCGGTCGCCGTCGGGGCCTGCTCCCAGCTGCGGAACAGCACGGCGTCACGCTAGTCGGCCGTCTCCGGGCGGCCGGCGCGCAACCGCCACACCGTGGTGCGCTTCACCTGGACGCTCTCCAGCGCCTCACTGACCGGCACGTCGTAGGAGGCGAGTTCGGCGAAGCGTTCCCGGGGCAGGAAGGCCCGTCCCGGGTCGCCGACCAGCACCGACGCCCCGGCCCGGGTGGCGCGCAGCAGGAACCGCACCACCCGGTTGGCCATCGCCCCGCTGTAGAAGACGTCGCCGGCGAGGATCACCTCCGCGTCACCCGCGTCGCCGTCGAGGATGTCGCCGAGTTCGGCGTCGACGCGTACCCCGTTCGCCTCGGCGTTGAGCGCGACGGCCGCGACGGCCAGCTCGTCGACCTCCACGGCGCGGACGGCGGCGGCACCCGCCCGGGCGGCGGCGATGGCCACCAGGCCGGAGCCGGAGGCCAGGTCGAGTACCCGGCGCCCGGCGACGACCTCCGGATGGTCGGTGACGTAGCGGGCCAGGCCCTGCCCGCCGGCCCAGGCGAAGGCCCAGAACGGTGGCGGCCTGTCGCTGCGGAACTCGCCCTCGGTCAGCTCCCACAGCCCGATCGGCTCATCCGCCTGGTGCAGCCGCACCTCGGGCACGAAGGCGACGGGCGCGAGCCGGGCGTGCAGCCGGACGAAAGCGGCGGAGAGCGTGGACATCAGGTGATTGTGCACCGAGTCACCGCGCCCGGCGTGTCGCGGGTGATCCGTTACCGGTTCAATACCGTACGTGAAAACGGGCATCTCGCTTCACGGTCCGTGCGAACACGCCCGTCTACCGGGTGGCGTCCCGCGCTCCTAGCGTTGCGAATGGAGGCGACCAACGGGAGGACGGATCGTGAAGAGGCTGTGGCGTCACACGCTACGGATCGGGGTGGCACTGGCATGTCTCACCGGGGTGGACCTTGCCATGGCTACGCCGGCGCATGCGGCGTTCGCCACCGAACTCGGCGGCCTGCCGGAGCAGTTCACCGCCGGTGGGCGGGTGGCGACGGTCTCCGCTGTGGTGTCCCGCTCCGACCAGGGTGACTGCATCAAGGTGCGCTGGTCGATGGTGCTGGGTGTGCAGGGGTTGCGACTGGACCAGGTGCGGGTGGACCGGATCGAGGAGACCGGCTCGTTCCCGGTGGAGGTGCGTGCCGAGGGTGATTCGGCCCGGCTGACCGACCGTCAGCTCGACCCGGGCACACTCTGCCCGGGGCGTACCGTGACCGCGCAGTACCGGATCGCGTTCGCCCGGGACGTCGACCGGGGACGGGTGAGTCTCGCCGCCGAGGCGTACGACCGGAACCTGCGGTTGCTGTCCCGCCAGACGGCGACCCGCGAGGTGGTGGGTCGCGGCGTGGAAGCTCGCCCCACCACCGCGGCACCGACCCCGTCGGAGGCACCGACGGTGGATCCGACGGAGGAGCCGGTCGAGGTGCCGACTGTCGATCCGACCGAGGAGGAGAGCGCTCCTGCCGACGACGCGGGATACGCGGGTGGGGCTGTCGATCCGCCGGCCGCCGACGCGGCCGGAAACCAGACAGGTAGCGGGCTCGGCCTGACCGAGGTGGCTTTCCTCCTCGGCGGTCTGCTGCTCTTCCTCGGGGTGGGCCTGCTGCTGCGGCTGCGGCAGCTGACTCGTGAGCCCGAGGCCGCGGTCGAGGCCGGCGGTCCGACGCCCGGAGGCTGGGAACGGCGGTCGGCCCCACGGAGCCGGTGGCGGACGGTGCCCCGCGACGGTGGTTACCTGAGTTGACCTGGGCCACGGTGGGGGCGGACCGGTCCGCCCCCACCGTGGCGCCGCGTCACGGTGCCCAGTCGGGGTCGCGGCCGAACGCGGCGAGGAGCCGGTCCTGTTCATCGGCCCCGGCGGGCAGTGTGACCTCGGGTTGGACGAGCCCGCCACGTCGGTAGTCCTCGACGTGACGGGAGTACCAGCGGGCCGCCTCGGCGACCGCGTCCACGTCCATCGTCGGGTCCGCGCCGATCGCCACCGCCAGGTCCCAGCCGTGTACGAGGTGTTCGGCCAGCAACTGGTGCAGGTACTCCTCGGCCGGGGTGGGGCCGGCCGACAGGTGCACCGCCCGGTCCAGGGCGCCCGGACTGGTGGCGGCGACCTCGGCCTGCGCCGCAGCCTCGCGGGCGGTCCCGATCGGGTCGGCGCCGAGCTGGTCGCCGTCGTAGCGGTCGCCGACCTGGTCCACGGTGCGCCCGGCGAGCAGCGGCACGCTCCAGCGTTCCTCGCTGACCACGTGGTTGACAAGTGTGCGGACGTCCCAGCCGGGGCAGGGGGTGGCGGCCGACCATTGGCCGGGGTGCACCTGTTCCACCCGGTCGGTGAACTCGGCCAGGCTGCGCCGGTAGGTCTTCAGCAGCTCCATGTCGCAGTTGTTCCCGAAGGGGGCGCGGGTAACCCGCCGGATTCGGTGGCGGGGGTAACCCTCGGCGGGCCCGCCGCCGTGCCGGCGGCGGCGCTGCCTACTCCAGCTGGGCTGGGTCAAGTCCCAGTTCGCGGGCGGTCACCAGGCGCACCCACTCGGCGAACTGCCGGCGGGAGATCACCCGGTCGTGCACCGCGAGCTGCACCGCCAGGCCGTCCATCACGGCGCTGATCCGCCAGGCGGCGCCGGCCGGGTCGGTGCAGACGAAAATGCCCTCCCGGACCCCGTCGGAGATCACCGTGGCGAGGTCCTGCCGCCAACGCAGGTCGAGCTTGCGGGAGACCTTCTCCAACTCGGGGGTACGCAGCGACTCCGCCCAGCCGTCGATCCACATGGACCAGGAGGTGGCCCGCCCGGCCGGGGTGTAGAGGCGCAGGATCCGGCGGAGCTTGGTCAGCGGTGGGGCGTTGGAGCGGGTCACCGCGTCGAGCCGGGCCAGATCCTGCTCGACGGCGTACGCGAAGGCCTGGGCGAGCAGCCGTTCCTTCGTGGCAAAGTGGTAGAAGACAAGCGCCTGGCTCACCCCGGCGGCCTGCGCCACGTCCGCGGTGCGGGTGTTCGCCAACCCGCGCTGCCCGATCACGTCACATGCGGTGCGCAGCAGGGCATCCAGGCGGATCTCGGCCGCACGTCTCGTCACGCCCGTCACCGTATCCGATCGAGGCGGATACGGCCGGTCACCAAACCCCTGTTGATCCGCCTTGCGACAGTCGGAAGCCGGACAGTTCCGGACTCGCCGGGACGGGAGCCCGATTTGGCATCCGTTCCGCCGCTCGGCTAGAGTTCTCATCCGTCACCGGGAATGCCCGGGGGCGTGCGGACGTAGCGCAGCTGGTAGCGCATCACCTTGCCAAGGTGAGGGTCGCGGGTTCGAATCCCGTCGTCCGCTCGGAGCTGCCGCCACGCGTGACGGGGGCAACCTCGGTGGGGTGGCCGAGAGGCGAGGCAACGGCCTGCAAAGCCGTGTACGCGGGTTCAAATCCCGTCCCCACCTCGGTAAGAACGGCAAGGGCGATTGGCGCAGTGGGAGCGCGCTTCCTTGACACGGAAGAGGTCACTGGTTCAAACCCAGTATCGCCCACCATAAGAACCAGCAGACAAGGCCCGTTACCGGAGATCCGGTAGCGGGCCTTTCGCGTGTCACCGTACGCCTGTCGCCCGACCCGGGGTTGACGCTGCTTTAGTCAGTGCTGGATAGTCAGTCCTGACTAAAGGAGGTGTGGTGGAGCGACGTCGGAGAGTGCCCAACCCGTTGGCCCTGGCCGTGCTGGCCTGGCTGCTGTGGGAGCCGATGCACCCCTACGAGTTGGGCCGCCGCCTCAAACAGACGGGCAAGGACCGGCACATCCGGTACACCCGCAGCTCGCTCTACATGGTCATCGAGCAACTCGACCGGGCCGGTTTCGTCACCGCGCAGGAGACGGTCCGGGACAGCGCCCGGCCCGAGCGCACGGTCTACGCGATCACCGAAGCGGGCCGACACGAGGTGCACGACTGGCTGCGTTCCCTGCTCGCCCAGCCGCGCGCGGAGTATCCGCACTTCGCCGTGGCGCTGTCACTGCTCAGCCTGCTCCCGCCCGACGAGGCGGTCGAGGTGCTGCGCCGCCGGTCGGCGGCGCTGGCCGGCCGGATCGAGGAGACCCGCACGACCATGGACGAGGCCCGCGCCGACGGCGTCGCGTGGATCTTCCTGGTCGAGGAGCAGTACGCGCTCGCGCTGCTGGAGGCGGAGCGCAGGTTCGTCACCGAGCTGATCGAGTCACTCAAACAGCCGGACTATGCGAAGTCCTGGCAGGAGACCATGGGGGGTCGGGTATGACAGCCGTCCGAACCGCGCTGGTGATCGGCGGCGGGATCGCCGGTCCGGTGACCGCGATGGCGCTGCGTCGCGCCGGCATCGAGGCCACCGTCCACGAGGCGTACCCGGCGGTGACCGAGGGGAGCGGGGTCACCCTGACCCTGGCGCCCAACGGGCTGGCCGCGTTGGACTGTGTCGGTGCGGAACAGGCCGTCGAGGGCGTCGGCCTGCCCATGCGACGGACCGTGGTCACCGACGGTCGCGGGGGCCGCATCGGTGCCTTCCCGCACGTGGCGGTGGAGCCGGTCACCCTCGGGCTGTGGCGCGACGACCTGGCCCGGGTGCTGCGCGAACAGGCCGAGGCCCAGGGCGTGCACTTCGCGTACGACAAGCGGCTCGTCGACGCCGAGCAGAGCGACGACGGGGTGCTCGCCCGATTCGCCGACGGTTCCACCGCCGGCGCCGACCTGCTGGTCGGCGCGGACGGCATCCGCTCCCGGGTGCGTACGCTCATCGACCCGCAGGCACCCGCGCCGCAGGTGCTGCCGCTGCTGAACCTCGGCGGGGCGGCCCGGTACGCGGTGCCCGACGCCGATCCGGAGGCCATGTACTTCGTCTTCGGCACCCGGGCCTTCTTCGGCTACTGGGTGCAGCCCGACGGTCGTACCGCCTGGTTCGCAAACGTCCCGGACCGCCGGCCCACCAGCTACGCCGAGGCGAGCCGCGTTCCGAGGCAGCAGTGGCTGCACCGGCTACGTGAGGCGTTCGCCGACGACGTGCCGGCCCGGCAGGTGCTCGCCCACACCGAACCGGACGACCTGGTGGCGATCGGATCGATCGAGAGCATGCCGTCGGTGCCGCACTGGCACGGCGGTCGGATGGTGCTTGTGGGTGACGCGGTGCACGCGCCGTCACCCAGTTCCGGTCAGGGTGCGTCGCTGGCCGTGGAGAGCGCTGTGCAGTTGGCCCGCTGCCTGCGGGACCACGCCGAACTGCCGGCCGCGTTCGACGCGTACGAGCGGCTGCGTCGCGGGCGGGTGGAGAAGGTCCTCCGGCGGGGCCGGCAGACCACCTCCACCAAGACCGTGGGGCCGGTCGGGAGACGGATGATGCGGCTCATGATGCCGCTGGCGTTGCGGACGTTCCTGAACCCGGAGCGGACCCTCGGCCCGGAGCAGCGCTACCGGATCGACTGGGACGCGCCGGTCACCACGGAACTGGCTGTCGGCTCCGCCTGAGCCGGCGCGTGGCGGTGGCGGCCACCCTCAGGTGACCGCCACCGCCCGCTGCCGGTCACAGTGGCGGTGCGATGTCCCGACGCTCCTCGACCCGGCGGTACTCCACCGGCTCCTCGGTGGTGGTGGCGACCGTCTGCCGACGGCGGCCCCAGACGAGCGTCGTCATGATCAGGCCGAGCACGCCGGCGGCCATCAGGATCCACCCGACCACGTCCAGGTCGAGCCCACCGATGCTGGCGTTGACCGCGAAGGTGAGGATGGCGCCGAGCGCCAACAGAAAGATGCTGGTGCCGATACCCACGACAGCCTCCTTTGTCCGGGGGGTGCGGTGTGCTGTCGAGGAAGGTCTGTACCCGGGGGATGAGCGGCGCAATCACCGGCGTCCCGGGGGGCGGCGCCACAGGCGATCTTGCCGTCGGGTACAGTAGGCCCGTTCCCGGCGCTTGACGGGAGCAGGCGGACGTAGCGCAGCTGGTAGCGCATCACCTTGCCAAGGTGAGGGTCGCGGGTTCGAATCCCGTCGTCCGCTCGCGGTTCGGCCACACCTGCGGGTGTCGCCGGTTCACCACGGGCGATTGGCGCAGTGGGAGCGCGCTTCCTTGACACGGAAGAGGTCACTGGTTCAAACCCAGTATCGCCCACCAGCATTGTGGTACATCGCCGGCAGCGCACACCCGCGCGGGCACCCGAATCAAGCCCGGAAGGTGCGCCGGTAGGTGTCCGGCGGTACGCCCACCGTGCGGTGGAAGTGTCGGCGCAACGTGGTCGCCGTGCCCATGCCGGCGGCCACCGCGATCGTGTCGATGCTGTCATCGGTGCCTTCCAGCAGTTCCTGCGCCCGCCGGATCCGCTGCGTCAGCAGCCACTGCAACGGCGTGGTGCCGGTTGCGGAGCGGAAGTGGCGGGTGAGCTGCCGGGAACTGAGGTTCGCCCGGCGGGCCAGATCCTCGACGGTGAGCGGCTGGTCGAGCCGGTGCATGACCCAGGGGAGCAGCGCGGTCAGCGGATGGCCGTCCTGGGCGGGCACCGGTGTGCTGACGAACTGGGCCTGGCCGCCGGCCCGGTGGGGTGGCACCACCAGGCGACGCGCGACCACGTTGGCGATCGCCGGGCCGTGATCGCGGCGGACCAGGTGCAGGCAGAGGTCCATGGCGGCGGCCTTGCCCGCCGAGGTGAGCACGCGACCGTTGTCGACGTAGAGCACGTCCGGGTCGACAGTCACCCGGGGATAGCGCGCGGCCAGGTCCGTGGTGTGGGCCCAGTGGGTGGTCGCCCGCAGCCCGTCGAGCAGGCCGGCGGCGGCGAGCACGAAGACGCCGGTGCACAGTGAAACCATCCGCGCACCCGACGCGTGGGCGGTGCGTACCGCCGCGACCAGGTCGCCGGGTGGGTCCTCGGTGACGTCTGCCAGGGCGGGCACGATCACCGTGTCGGCCTGCGCCAGCCGGTCGAGGCCGTGGTCCGGCTCCAGCAGAAACCGGCCGACCCGGACCGGGTGTGTGCCGCACACCCGGGCGTCGTACCAGGAGCCGGGCACGGCGTCCGGCGCGGAGCCGAAGACCTCGTAGGCAAGCGCCAGTTCGAAGTGGAGCATGCCGTCGGTGGCGGCGATCGCGACGGAGTGCGGGGCAGCGCTCATGTCGGGAATTGTATGGGTCGTGTCGTTCCAGACACTCGTGCCGCCGGACGAACCCCGACAGAGTGATGCCGGAGATCACTTCGAGCAGGGAGCAGGCATGGGATCGGGTGCAGAGGTGGCGGTGTTCGGCGCGTACGGACACACCGGCCGGTTCGTGGTCGATGAGTTGGGCGAGCGCGGGTACCTGCCGTTACTGGTCGGCCGCGACGAGGAGAAGCTGCGGGCGCTGGCGCGCACCCGACCGGGGCTGGAAGCGCGGCAGGCGTCGGTCGACGACCCGGCCTCCCTCGACCGCGCGTTGCGTGGCGCGACCGCTGTGATCAACTGTGCCGGGCCGTTCGCGTCGACCGCCGCCGCGCTGGTGGCGGCGGCGTTGCGCGCCGGCATCCCGTACGTCGACGTGGCGGCGGAGATCGAGGCGAACCTCGACACCTTCCGGCACTTCGCGGCGCCGGCCCGCGCCGCGGGCATCGTGGTGGTCCCCGCGATGGCCTTCTTCGGCGGACTCGGCGACCTGCTGGTGACCACGGTGATGGACGACTGGCCGGCGGCGGACGAGGTGCACGTCGCCTACGGTCTCAGCAACTGGCGGCCCACCGCCGGAACCCGCGCCTCGGGCTCGGTGTCGGCACAGCGGCGCGGTCACCGCCGGGTTCGCTACACCGGCGGAAAGCTGGAATACCACGACGACGCGCTGCCGACCCTGGAATGGCCCTTCCCGGCACCGCTCGGCCCGCGCCGCGTCATCGGAGACTTCACCATGGCCGACGTCGTCACCGTGCCCAGTCATCTGGCCGTCCCCCGGGTCCGCACCTACATGGCGTCCACGGCGGCGGCGGACCTGTCGGCTGCGGACACTTCGGCTCCGACGGTCGTCGACGGGCGCGGCCGGTCCGGGCAGACCTTCGTCGTCGACGTTCTCGTCCGTGCCGGCGGTACGTCGCGTCGTCTGGCGGCGACCGGTCAGGACATCTACGCGATAAGCGCGCCGCTCGCGGTGGAGGCCGTCGACCGCATCCTCACCGGCCGGACCAGGACCGTCGGTGTCGCGTCGGCGGGTGCGGCCTTCGACGCGCCGGACTTCCTCGCCGCCCTGTCCCCGGACCTGTCGCTGCACGTCCCGCGCGAATCCGCGCCGGCAGACTCCGGGCCGGGTCTGTCCCTGCTGCGGTGAGTGCGCGCCGGACGGGTGCCGTCAGCGCCCGTCCGCGCTGGCCGGCAGGGCGAAACGCCAACCGTCGGTGAGCAGAGCCGGAATGGCCCGGTCGACGGCGTCGACGGTCTGGCTGCGGTCGCCGCCGCCGTCGTGCAGCAGCACCACCGCGCCCGGTGCCACGCCCTCGATCAGGCGTCGCAGCAGCTCGTCGGTGCCGGGTGGCTCCCAGTCCGTCACGGCGAGCCGCCAACCCATCGGTCGCATCCCGAGCGCCGTCGCCACGCTCGGCGTCTGGCCCCAGGCGCCGTACGGCGCCCGGAAGTAGGGAACCCGGGCGTGCGGGACGGCGTGCCGGATGACCGCGTTGGTCTCCAGCAGGTCGGAGGCGATCCGGCCGGCGGTCCAGGAGGCCATGTCGTCGTGGTGCATGCTGTGGTTGCCGAGCGCGTGGCCGTCCGCGGCGATCCGCCGTACCAGGTCGGGGTGCTCGATGACGCGATCGCCCTGCACGAAAAAGACCGCCCGGACATGGTGGGCGGCCAGGATGTCGAGCAGGTGCGGGGTGTGTTCCGGGTGCGGTCCGTCGTCGAAGGTGAGGCACACGGCCCGCTCGGTGCCGATCACCTCGGTGGGCCGTACCGGCGGCGGTCCGGCGCCCGGCCCGGGCGCGGCACGCGGTGGACGCAGGGGCTGCGTGGTGGACGACATCGTTCGGACCTTCCGTTGGGTGGGCCGTGCGGGGCGATTGACGCCCCGCACGGCCCGCTGGTGGTGGATGGCTGGTCCGCCCGCCGTGACGGTCGTCAGCGGCGGGGCTTGGCTGCGATGCGGGGCAGGACGTACGGCGGGCCGGCGAGGATCAGGTCAGACTTGATCTCGTGGTAGGCCAGCTTGGGCTGGTAGTTCTCGTCCATGATGGTGGCCAGACCCTCCGGCGGGTCCTCGAACCACCCCGGCACCCAGGAGTGCTTGTCGCTGAAACCCCAGACGGTGTACGACAGGCAGCTGCGCACGGCCAGGCAGGCCTTCATCAGCACGCTGTGGTTGGCCGCCGACGCCTGCAACCTGGGGTTGATCTCCTCGGAGTTGCCGGCCTGGACAGCCTCGGTCATCTGGCTGCGGACGTCGACCTCGGTGAACGCGGTCGCCACCCCGAGCGAGGTGAACTTCTTCAGCGCCTCGGTCACCTGGAAGGTGCTGAAGTTGCCGTACTGGGTGCCGAGGTGGCCCTGGGCGCCGACACCGTCGATCGGTACGCCCTGGGCGCGCAGCCGCTTGACCATGTCGTAGACGAACTGGGTCTTGTCGTCGGCCGGGTTGCCGGAGCCGAACGCCTCGATGTTGTAGTCGTTGTAGAACAGCAGCGCCTTCGGGTCGGCGGCGCGGGCCCACCGGAACGCGTCAGCGAGGTAGCCGGGGCCGAGGTTCTGCGCCCAGAAGCCCTTGTAGTGCAGGGTCGGCGGGGTGTCCCAGGGGTCGCTCACCGCCTCGTTGACGACGTCCCACTGCCAGATCTTGCCCTTGTAACGCTTGACCACCGTGGTGATGTGCTTGCGCAGCAGGTCGCGCAGCTCCTGCTTGCTGATGGAGCCGTCGGCGACCCCTTCGGTCAGCCACTGCGGCAGCTGGTTGTGCCAGACGAGCACGTGACCCCGTACGCTCTGCCGGTTGCGCTTGGCGAACTCGACGAGCTGGTCGGCCGGGCCCCAGTTGTAGGTGCCGCGGGTGGGTTCGAGGCTCTCCCACTTCATGACGTTCTCGGCGGTGACCGAGACGAACTCGGACGCGGTGATCTCGCGGTACCGCGGGTCGGCGGTGTCGTTGAGGGCGTCCATACTGACAGCGGTGCCGATCTGCAGGCCGTGGCGCATGCCGAGGGCGCCCAGGGTCTGTGCGGTCGGGTCGTACGGTCGACCGGCGGTCGCCGGCACCATGTTCAACGTCGTCACGGTCGCGACGGCGACCGCGCCTACGGTCATCCACCGTCTCAACTTCATCTGCGTTCCTCTCGGTCTTCAATCGACAAATGTCGATCATGAAGTGCAGGTTCCGGGCCGGTGCTGAGCAGGTTGGCAGCGGTGAACGGTGCCGTGGCCGGACCGTCAGATGGTCGCGGAGGGCACCGATATTTTTCCGGATGTCGATCGGTAACTTGGCCGAAACGTTAGGCCCGTCGATGGCCGCAGTCAACCACGAAAACTTCCGGAAGTGGCCCGTGGGCACTGCTGGAACGTCCAGTTTCCAACCGGAAACTTCCGGATCCAGCTCCACTCCCGGGACGCCTGGTCAACCTCCCGACACGCCCGGGAAGCTGGCCGGGCCGGCTCGCTCCCGCGGGTTCCGTGACGGGGTCGAGCCGGCCCGGGGCAAGGGCCCGCCGGCAGCGGGTCGGTCGGCGGACGGCGGCACACCGTCGGCCGACCGGGTCAGTGTTCGAGATAGGTGGCGTGGTCGAAGTCGGCGAAGCGACCGTCACCGCCGATGTCCTGCACCCAGAGGCCGAGCAGGGCGCCGGTGAAGCCCCAGGCCGCCGGCTCGCCGTCGGTGATCCGGGCCGCGTGCTCGTCGGAGAGGATCGTCGCGTCCAGCTCCACCGGCAGTTGCCGCCAGCCGTCCCCCAGGTCGTACGCGAAGCGCAGGGCCGGACCGTCGAAGGTGACCCGCAGGCCCACCCGCAGTCGGCCGCCGGTGTCGACGGTCAGCTGCGGGTACGCGGTGCGGCGACCGCCGTCGCAGCTGAGCAGTTCCAGGACGGACCGGCCATCGTCGGCCCGGGTCAGGTAGAAGTGGTGCCAGTTCTCGGTGTTGTAGTAACCGGTGATGCCCGCCAGGTGCCGGTAGTCGCCCGGGTCGAACTCGACGACGGTCTCCAGCGAGCAGCGGACCGCACCCACGGGCCGCGCCACCAGGCTCGGCGTCTGCTTGCCGACCGGGGACTGGCCACCGTGTACGCGCAGGTGCGACGGGCGGGAACGCATGTCGATCCAGTCGTCCGTCGCCGGCCGGCGCAGCGTCGACCAGCCGGCGCCCAGCCGTGGGCCGTCGAAGTGGTCGGTGGCCGGCTCGTCGGGCCACGGGTGGGCCGGCAGGTCCGGGGCGGGGATCTCGTCGGCCGGAACCCGACCGGAGACGCACGGCCAACCCCCCGGCGACCAGTCGACCTTCTGCAGCGCGGTCTCCCGCCCCAGGACGCAGTTGCCGAGCGGCGTGTACGGCCGGGCCACCAGATGGGCCAGGTACCACTCGCCACGCTGGGTGCGGACCAGACTGCCGTGGCCGGCCTTCTGCAACGTCAGGTCCGGCCGGCCGACCGAGGTGAGCAGCGGTCCGGCCGGGTCCACCTCGTACGGTCCGAACAGGTCCCGCGACCGCGCCACAGTGACCTGGTGTTCCCAGCTGGTGCCGCCCTCGGCGGTGACCAGCCAGTACCAGCCGTCGTGCCGGTAGATGTGCGGTCCCTCGGTCAGCCCGACCTCGGTGCCGGTGAAGATGATCCGGGGTCGGCCGACCAGTTGCCCTCGGGCCGGGTCATACTGCTGAATCTCGATGCCGCCGAAGCGTTCGCGGCCCGGCCGCCAGTCGGCGCTCATCGCCAACAGCCAGGAGGTGCCGTCGTCGTCATGGAACAGCGCGGCGTCGAAGCCGTGCGAGTGCAGCCGCACCGGGTCCGACCACGGTCCCGTGATGGTCGGCGCGGTGGTGAGGAAGTTCTGCACGTCCCAGTACCCGCTGGCGAAGCTGGAGACGTCGCTGTAGACAAGGTGGAACAGTCCGTCGTGGTACGTCAGGTCGGGCGCCCAGATCCCGTTGGAGTCGCCGCAGCCGCGCAGGTCGAGCAGGCGGCGTTCGGTGATGATCCCGCCCAGTTCCCGCCAGTGGACGAGATCCTTCGAGTGGTGCACGCGGACGCCCGGGTACCACTCGAAGGTCGAGGTCGCCAGATAGTAGTCGTCGTCGACCCGGAGGATGGACGGGTCGGGGTGGAAGCCGGTGAGGACGGGGTTGCGGATCGACCGGGCGATAGCCACGTCTGCGATCTCGGTCGACATGTTCGACTCCTTCAGGTCACGATCCCGGTTTTTTCCCGGAAATACTCCGGAAGTGCCAAGATTGCGCTCACGGTATCGGCTTGCGTCGGCTCGCGACACCCCCTTGACCGGCGGCGCAAAGCCGTCGTAACGTGCCGGCCATCACATCGAAAATACCGGTATCGAAGCGAAACTTGCGATCCCGTTTTCATGACCGCCGCTGATCGCGGTGGTGCTCCCTGCGCGCATCACGCCTCCCGAAGGGATGAACCATGACATCGCACCTCTCCCGCCGGTCGTTGCTGGGGCTGGCCGGCGCGGGCGCCGGCGCGCTCCTGCTCGGCGCCTGTGGGGATGGGGACAGCGGCGCTTCCGCGAGCCCGCAGAAGATCAGATGGTGGCACGTCCAGGACGCCGAGCCGATGCTCAGCGTCTGGGCTGATCTGGCACGGCAGTACGAGAACGCGCACAACAACGTCACGGTCGAGGTGCAGCCGCTGGAGGTCGAGGCTTTCAAGACCAAGCTGAACGGCGCGGTCGAGGCGGCGATGCCCCCGGACCTGTTCCAGTCGTGGGGCGGCGGCGCGCTGCAGCAGCAGGTCGAGGCCGGCCTGGTCAAGGACATCACAAGCGAGGTCCAGGGATGGATCGGGCAGTTGCTGCCCGCCTCGTTGCAGCCGTACACGGTGAACGGCAAGATCTACGGAATCCCGTTCGACATCGGCATGGTCGGCTTCTGGTACAACCGGGACCACTTCGCCAAGGCCGGCATCGAGACGCCGCCGAAGACCTGGAGCGAACTGCTGGGGGCGGTAACCAAGCTCAAGGCCGTCAACATCGCCCCGATCGCGCTCGGCGGCAAGGACAAGTGGCCCGGGCACTACTACTGGGCGTACCTGGCGATGCGGATCGGCGGTCTGGAAGCGCTGCAGCGCGCGGCCGAGGACCGCAACTTCAACACTCCGGTCTTCATCGCCGCCGGCGAGCGGCTCCGGGAACTTGTCGACATGGAGCCCTTCCAGAAGGGCTACCTGCGTGCGGAGTACGGCTCCGACACCGGGCAGGCCGCCACGATGGGCAACGAGGACGCCGCCATGGAGCTGATGGGGCAGTGGGCACCGTCGGTGCAGGCGTCCTCCTCGACCAGCAAGCGTGGGCTCGGTGACCGTCTCGCCTTCTTCCCCTTCCCGGCGGTCGAGGATGGCAAGGGCTCGGTCACCGACGCGTTCGGGGGCGGTAACGGCTTCGTGGTCGGCCGCGACGCGCCGGCCGCCACTGTGGACTTCCTGCGGACGCTGCTGCAGGCGCGCAACCAGCGCCGGGCCGCCCAGACCGGTGCGGTGCTGCCCACCAACCAGGCCGCGGCCGGCGGGATCAAGGACCTGAACAACCAGGTCGTGGCGGCCAACCTGGGCATCGCCACCGGCTTCCAGCTCTATCTCGACCAGGCGTACCCGCCGGCGGTGGGTCAGCAGGTCAACGAGAGCGTGGCCCAGCTGATCGCCGGCACGAAGCAGCCGGACCAGATCGTCAAGGACATCACCCGGGTCGCGAAGAAGCAGTAGCGGGCGGCGCTCGGCCCGTGTCGGCGCCGAACGCCAGCTCGTCGGCGCCCCCGCCGGCAGTGCCAAGGGATGAGCGAGAAAGGAAGGGCGCATGGCTGCCAACGACAACCGGACAGTGACCATCGCGGCCATCGCCCGCCTGGCGGGGGTGTCGGTGCCGACGGTGTCCCGGGTGATCAATGGTCGTTCGGATGTGGCTCCGCAGACCCGTGAGCGGGTGGAGGAGTTGCTGACGCGGCATGGTTACCGGCGTCGGCCGCCGAGTATGCGGGCCAGTTCGGGGTTGGTGGACCTGGTCTTCAACGATCTGGACAGCCCGTGGGCGGTGGAGATCATCCGGGGTGTGGAGGATGTGGCGCACGCCGCGGGGGTGGGCACCGTGGTGTCGGCCATCCACCGGCGCTCCTCCTCGGCCAAACAGTGGCTGGACAACATCCGGACCCGGTCGACGGAGGGGGTCATCTTCGTGACCTCCACCCTCGAACCGCCGCAGCAGGCGGAGTTGCGCCGGTTGAACATCCCGGCCGTGATCGTCGATCCGGCCGGGGTGCCGGCTCAGGACGCGCCGACCATCGGCGCCACGAACTGGGCGGGCAGCCTCCGGGCGACGGAGTATCTGATCGGGCTGGGGCACCGGCGGATCGGGTTCATCGCCGGGCCGCCGCAGTTGATGTGCAGCCGGGCCCGGATGGACGGCTACCGGGCGGCCCTGGAAGCCGCCGGGATCCCGATCGACGACCGGTTGATCCAGGCGGGCAACTTCTACCACGAGGCCGGGTTCTCCGGTGGGGTGCGGTTGCTGGGGCTCACCGAGCCGCCGACCGCGATCTTCGCGTCAAGTGACCAGATGGCGTTGGGTGTGTACGAGGCGGTCCGGCAGCGGGGGCTGCGGATGCCTGACGACATCAGCGTGGTGGGCTTCGACGACCTGCCCGAGGTGCGGTGGTGCTCGCCGCCGTTGACCACGGTGCGGCAGCCGCTGGCCGAGATGGGCATGCTGGCGGCCCGGACGGTGTTGCGGCTGGCCCGAGGTGAGAAGGTGGAGAGCCCTCGGGTGGAGCTCGCCACCGAACTTGTCATCCGGGACAGCGCGGCCGCGCCGCAGGCAGATCGCGGGTCGTCGGAGTGAACTGCGCCAACTACCGATAGTCGAGTGAAATTTCCGGCACTAGGGTGTGGGCGGGCGGCTGGTTGCCCGCCCCGGCCGCCCCGGGCACGGTGCGGGCTGTCGCCGTACCGGTTGGTTGGGGAGTGCCGTGGTTGCCAGAGACACCCGGAAGATCACAATTTCCGCGATAGCGGACCTGGCGGGCGTGTCGGTGCCGACGGTGTCCCGGGTGATCAATGGTCGTTCGGATGTGGCTCCGCAGACCCGTGAGCGGGTGGAGGAGTTGCTGACGCGGCATGGTTACCGGCGTCGGCCGCCGAGTATGCGGGCCAGTTCGGGGTTGGTGGACCTGGTCTTCAACGATCTGGACAGCCCGTGGGCGGTGGAGATCATCCGGGGTGTGGAGGATGTGGCGCACGCCGCGGGGGTGGGCACCGTGGTGTCGGCCATCCACCGGCAGACCTCCTCCGCGGAGCAGTGGCTCGACGGCATGCGTCGCCGGGGCACCGAAGGCGTGATCTTCGTGACCTCGATGGTCGAGCCGCCCCTGCAGGCCGAGCTGCGCCGGTTGAGCATCCCGGTGGTGATCGTCGACGCCGACGGACTACCCGCCCGGGAGGCGACGACGATCGGTGCCACCAACTGGGCCGGGGGCCTGCGGGCGACGGAGTATCTGATCGGGCTGGGGCACCGGCGGATCGGGTTCATCGCCGGTCCGCCGCAGTTGATGTGCAGCCGGGCCCGGATGGACGGCTACCGGGCCGCTCTGGAAGCCGCCGGGGTGTCCTTCGACGAGGACCTGGTCTGCCCGGGCGACTTCTACCACGAGGCCGGCTTCAACGGCGGGGTGCGGTTGCTGGGGCTGCCCCAGCCGCCGACCGCGATCTTCGCGTCGAGTGACCAGATGGCGTTGGGCGTGTACGAGGCGGTCCGCCAGGCTGGCCTGCGCGTACCCGACGACATCAGCGTGGTGGGCTTCGACGACCTGCCCGAGGTGCGGTGGTGCTCGCCGCCGTTGACCACGGTGCGGCAGCCGCTGGCCGAGATGGGCATGCTGGCGGCCCGGACGGTGTTGCGGCTGGCCCGAGGCGAGCAGGTGGAGAGCCCCCGGGTGGAACTGGCCACCGAACTCGTCATCCGGGACAGCGCCGCCCCGGCCTGACCAAGGTATCGATATTTTTCCGGAAGTTGTTGACGCCGCATCCGGTGGGGCCGACGATAAGACTCGCCGTCCTTTCACCAAGGAACTGGCTGGTGGTGCCCGCCGTGCCCGCGGCACCGCCCAGCCGTGCCCGGCGGACGCCCACGCCGCCCGCCGGGCACGGCACCTACCCTTCGACCAGCCCGACCACAGGCCGTGACGGCTTCTGCTGTTGGCAGATCCGCTGACGGTGAACGGGCCGTCCCGAAGCCACCGGCACCATGCAGGGTGGGGAACATGAAGCTCCTCATGCTTGGCGGAACGGGATTCGTGGGTGGGGCGGTCGTCGCCGAGGCGGTCCACCGGGGCTGGGCGGTGACCACGTTCAACCGGGGGCGGCACGGGGCGCCCCCGGCTGACGTGCGGCGACTGGTGGGCGACCGCACGACCGCCAACGGGTTGGCCGCGCTCGCCGACGGGGAGTGGGATCTCGTCGTCGACACCTGGGACGGCGCGCCCAGCGCGGCGCAGGCGGCGGCGCGGATGCTGGCCGAGCGGATCGGACGCTACGTCTACGTCTCCAGCGGCTCCGTCTACGCCCAGCCGGTGCCGGCCGGCGTGACCGAGCAGGCTCCGCTTGTCGACGCCGCGCCGGACGTCAACGACGGTGACTACCCGACCCTCAAAGCTTGTGCCGAGCGGGCGCTACGCGCGGTCCTCGGCGATCGGGTGCTGCTCGCCCGGGCCGGTCTGATCCTCGGTCCCGGTGAGGACATCGGCCGACTGCCATGGTGGCTGCGCCGCGTGGCCCGGGGTGGTGACGTGCTCGCGCCCGGCCCCGTCGACCTGCCCGTGCAGTACGTCGACGCCCGCGACCTGGCGATCTTCCTCCTGGACGCCGCGGTCGCCGGCCGGGGTGGGGCGGTGAACGTGGTGAGTCGCCCCGGCCACACCACCATGGGGGAGCTGCTCGGCACCTGCGTCACGGCCACCGGAGCTGACGTCCGGCTACGCTGGGCCGACCCGGAGCAACTGCTCGCCGCAGGCGTGGAACCGTGGAACGATCTGCCGATCTGGGTCCCGTCGGGGCACGACTACCGGTGGATGCAGCAGATGGACGTCACCCGTGCGTACGCTGACGGGCTCAGCTGCCGCCCGGTGGCCGAGACCGTCGCCGACACCTGGGCGTGGTTGCGTCGGGTGGGCTCGGTGCCGGGGCGTGCCGGCCGGCCGGCCCGGGAGCCGGTCGGGCTGCACCCGGCCCGGGAGGCCCACCTGCTCGCGGCCCTGACCACTCACCACACGCCCCAGGTGTCACCCCGCTGACGGCCGGGCACCTCAGGCGAGGTGCACCGGCAGGTCCAGCACCTCGTCCACCGAGCGGCGGGGGGTGGGCTGGCCAGGCTGGCCGTACCCGATCCGCATCACCATCTGCGGCGTGCCGAACCGTCCCAGCGAGAGCCGGAGCTGCTCGCGGGCCGACGGCACCTCGATCGGTTGAGACAGCATCGACACGGACAGCCCGGCGTCGGTGGCGGTCAACAGCACCCGCTGCAACGCCTGGCCCGCGACCACCTGGTCGACAGCGGTGTTGCCGGCGGAGCCGAGCACCGCCACGAGCGGCTCCGGCTCGAAGTCGCGCCCGGGTGCCCGCTGGATGCCGCCGAAGCCGCGCGACGGGAGCAGGTCCTGCGGCTCGGCCTGGGGGCCGCCGGCGGTGGCCGGTACGCCGTCCGGCTCGTGTCCGGGGCGTACCCACGACTCGCGCTCCGCCCGGTAGGCGGGGTCGCGTTCGAGGACCCGGTGTGCGCCGCGCGCGATCTCGGCGAACGCGTTGACGGCGCTCACCCCGATCAGCAGCTCCAGCCAGCAGTGCTCGGCACGCGCCGCCTCAGCCAGCCGCCAGCGGGAGTCGGCCGGGACCGGGTCGGGCCAGAACGGGGCACGGTTGCTGAACCGGCGTGGAATGGCCGCGTAGAGGTTCTGCTCGGTGGGGCTGGGGCGACGCGGCAGGTCCGGTACCAGCCGGGCCAGCACGTCCGGTTCCGACGGGTACGGGCGCAGCCGTACCGTCGCCGGAGCACCGGCCACCGCCAGGGCGAGGCGCAGGTTGAACAGGGCCGCGCCGCCGGCGACGCGGGCACCCCAGCCGCTCGGGTCGGTGGCGGGCAGCCGCCGGGCCGGGTCGACACGTACCTCTATCCCGCCGACGCGCAGCCGGAACCGCCACGGCTGGACATTGTGCAGCGACGGTGCACGGACCGCGTCGGTGGCGGCGGCCCGTAGTTGTTCGACGGTGTAGCCGGTTTCCATAGTCGGGCCCCCTCGCGTTCGCCTGGTACACCCCCCACGGTGCGCCCCACCCACCCCCACCCAGCAGGGCCACACGTCCCAAACTCCCAGGCCCCCCGCCCCACCCCGCCCCCCACCGAAGCGTTGATCATGAAGTTGTTGTCGCGCCACGCCGGACCCAACGACAACAACTTCATGATCAACGGAGGTGGAGGGGTGGGGGAGCGGGGTGGGGGTGGGGTGGGGTGGGGGAGAGGGGACCTTTGGCCCGTGTGGGGGTGGGTGGGAGCGGGTAGAAAGGGGGGATGATCCGGGTGTTCCTGCTTGATGACCATGAGGTTGTCCGTCGTGGTCTCGCCGACCTGCTGCACGCCAGTGGCGACATCGAGGTGGTCGGTGAGTCCGGTTCCGCACCGGAGGCGGCCCGCCGGATTCCGGCGCTGCGGCCCGACGTGGCGATCCTCGACGCCCGGCTGCCCGACGGCAACGGCATCGACGTGTGCCGGGACGTGCGGGCCGTCGACTCGTCGATCAAGGGGCTGATCCTCACCTCGTACGAGGACGACGAGGCGCTGTTCGCGGCGATCATGGCCGGTGCCTCCGGGTACGTGCTCAAGCAGATCCGTGGCACCGACCTCGTCGACGCGGTGCGTCGGGTGGCGGCCGGCCAGTCGCTGCTCGATCCGGCGATCACCACCCGGGTGCTGGACCGCATCCGCAGCGGCGTGGAGCAACCCCGCGAGTTGCAGTCCCTCACCGAGCAGGAGCGGCGCATCCTGGAGTACGTCGCCGAGGGGCTTACCAACCGGGAGATCGCCAGCAAGATGTTCCTGGCCGAGAAGACGGTGAAGAACTACGTTTCCAGCGTGCTGGCCAAACTCGGTCTGGAACGGCGTACCCAGGCCGCGGTGCTGGCCACCCGCCTGCTCGGCAAGACCCACTGACCTAGCCGCCCGCCGGGCCCCGGCCCGCCGACCGGCCGGTCCCGCGCTGCGACCGACCCGTGCGGCTCAGTCCCGCTAAGGGACCGACCCGTGCGGCTCAGTCCCGGAGCGGGACCGACCAGCGCAGTTCGGTGCCGTGTGGTTCGGCTGCGCGTACCTCGAAGGTGCCGGCGTGCCGCTCGGCGCGTTCGCGCAGGTTCACCAGCCCGCCCCGGGCGGCGGCCGGGTCGCAGCCCACCCCGTTGTCGGTGACGATGACGGTGACCCGGGTGGCGTCGACGTGTACCGCCACCGAGACGGCGGTGGCCTCGGCGTGGCGTACCGCGTTGGACAGCGCCTCGCGGAGCACGGCGACGAGTTCGGGGCGGACCTCGTCCGGCACGGCGCTGTCGATCGGCCCGGTCAGCTCCAGCCTGGGGCGGAAGCCCAGCGACTCGGCGGCTGCCTCCACCGCCTCGCGGATCTCGGTGCGCAGCGCCGCGCTCATCGGGGTACGCAGCTCGAAGATGGTCCGGCGGATGTCCTTGATCGTGGTGTCCAGGTCGTCGACCGCGGCGTTGATCCGCTTGGCCACCTCCGGCCGCGAGGTCAGCGGCACCGAGCTCTGCAGTTGCAGGCCGGTGGCGAACAACCGTTGGATCACCACGTCGTGCAGGTCCCGGGCGATCCGCTCGCGGTCCTCCAGGACCACAAGCTGCTCGCGTTCCTCCTGGCCCCGGGCGCGTTCCATGGCCAGTGCGGCCTGACCGGCGAAGCTGCCCAGCAGGGTCACGTCGTCGTCGGTGGCACCGTCGTGGTCGGGGCGGTGCGCGATCACCAGTACCCCGTGCAGGGTGTCGGCGGTGGCCAACGGAGAGATCACCGCCGGCCCGGTGTGCAGCACCGCCGGCCATGGCGCGGCGTGGGCCAGATCCTCCACCGAGTCGTGTCGCCTCTGTGCCACCGGACCGGCGAAGCTGGTGTCGGCGGCCGGCAGCACCGTGCCGACAAGCGCGCGGGCCTGGGTGCCGACGCCGTCGACGACGTCTACCGTGAAGGTGTCCGCCTCCTCGTCGTAGAGCAGCACGAGGGCCAGTTCGGCCTCGGCGACCTCCCGGGCGCGGCGCGCCACCAGGGTCAGTGCGTCGGTGCGGCGTACCTCACCGAGCAGTAGCGAGGTGATCTCGGCGGTGGCGGCGAGCCAACGTTCCCGCCGGTGAGCCAGTGCGTACAACCGGGCGTTCTCGATGGCCACGCCGGCCGCCCCGGCGAGCGCCACGACGATTTCCTCGTCGTCCTCGGTGAACTCGGCACCACCCTGCTTCTCGGCGAGGTAGAGGTTGCCGAAGACCTGGTCGCGGATGCGGACCGGCACGCCGAGGAAGGTGTGCATCGGCGGATGGTGCGGCGGGAAGCCGTACGAGTTCGGATGCTTGGTGATGTCCGGCATCCGCACCGGTTTCGGTTCGTCGATGAGCAGGCCGAGCACCCCTCGGCCGTGCGGCAGGTCACCGATCTTCGCGTGCAGCTCCGGGGAGATGCCGTGGGTGATGAAGTCGTGCAGCATCCGGTCGGGACCGATCACCCCGAGCGCGCCGTAGCGGGCGCCGGCCAGGTCGCAGGCCGCCTGCACGATGCGCCGCAGGGTGCTGCGCAGATCCAGGTCGGTGCCGATGCCGACGACCGCGTCGAGCAGCGCCCGCAGCCGTTCCCGGCTGGTCATCACCTCGCCGACCCGATCCAGCATCTCCTGGAGCAGTTCGTCCAGGCGGACCCGGGACAGCGGGCTGAGGCCGAGCGACGGTGGCTCGTGCCGGGGGTTGGGTGTACCGACGGTCACCCGGCGATGCTAACCGGCGGCTGGCGACGTGGAAACGGGCCGAGGTCGGCGGGGCGCTGGCCGGGCAGCCCGCTAGGCGGCGTCGCCGGAGACCGCCGAGGTGTCCACCACCTGCTCACGGGGCAGTCGCGGGGTGTGCGGTGGGCCGGCGTGGGCCGGGTCGGCGACCCCCAGGCGCAGGACGAGGTACGGGTGGCCGAGCCCGGAGAGCACCTGGCGCAGGGTCTGCCGGGTGGCCGGCACCTCGACCACGCCGCTGAGGGGGACCATCGAGACACCGAGGCGGGTGGCGGTCAGCCAGGCGGCCGAAAGTGCCTCACCGGCGCGTAGCCAGTCGATCGGCTCGTCCTCGTCGCCGTAGAGCACCGCGTAGGACGCCGCCTGGTCGTGTCCCGGCCCGACCGGCAGGGTGCCGGGGCGACCGAAGTCCCGGCCCGGCACGGTGGTCTGTGCGGGCTGCTCCGGCAGCACCTCCGGGGTGAGCCCGGTGCCGCCCGCGCGGCTGGTCCAGTACTCCAGTTCCTCCCGCAGTCGCGAGTCCTCCGACTCGACCGTGGCGGCGCGCGAGGCGGAGGCCGCCAGTTGCAGCATCTGGTCGCGGTCGAGGATCTCCAGCCGGGCACCTTCCTGGCCGGCCGCCGACGCGATGGCGCTCAACGAGTCAGCGGAGATCTGCTCGTCGCTGACCGGCCGCCGGTCGGTGTGCCGCACCTGCATGCACTGCACCGACCGCATCGCGTCCGGGTCGGCACCGGTGGCCCGGGGCGCGGTGAGCCGGGCGAGCAGGTCG
Source organism: Verrucosispora sp. CNZ293 (assembly GCF_002754655.1). Classification (NCBI taxonomy): domain Bacteria; kingdom Bacillati; phylum Actinomycetota; class Actinomycetes; order Micromonosporales; family Micromonosporaceae; genus Micromonospora; species Verrucosispora sp. CNZ293. The sequence goes on along the minus strand of NZ_PEFR01000001.1, from coordinate 3,040,456 downwards.
GGGTCGCCCGGCTCGGGCATCCGCTGCACGCTCGTCGCCCACCCTTCGGCGGCCAGTGCCAGCCGGGCGTGGTGCAGCGCCGCACCACAGCTGAGGGTCACCAGCTCGCCCTGTGGGTCGGTGGCCGCCAACCTGCTGTCGCGCACCATCCGCAGCTCCAACGCCTCGGGCAGCACCCGCCAGCGCCACGGCTGGCTGTTGTGCACCGACGGCGCGTGACCGGCCATCGCGGCGGCCTCCGCGAGGGCGGTGGTCAGCGGGCGGTGGGTAGCCGGCGTCTGGTGGCTCATCCTCACGACCTTTCGTCTCTGCCCATGGTGCCGCACCTCGGTACGGCTGTGGGCGCGGTCCGGTTCATCGTGCGCCATCGGCCGGCCGCCCGCACGATCCGCAGGTCCCGGTCGGACGGGACCTGTGACCCGCGTTCCGCCTCGGCAGCCCGACCCGGCTGAGACGATCCGCAGGTGGGGGCGGAGCGGTCGGTAGGGGACCGGGGCGCGGGCGAGTGCCTGCCGGAGCGGCCCGCGCGAGCCGAACCCGACCGGTCCGGCCAGCGGCGTCGCAACTGGTGGTTGTGGACCCCGCTGACCGGACTCGGGTTTCTGGTGCTGGCCGGTGCGGCGGCCCGACTGGCCGGATGGCCGGGCGTCGCCGACGCCCTGTGGGCGGGGGCCACCCTCGTCGCGTTGCTGCCGGCCGCCGCGTCGGTGCTGCGGGAACTGGTGCGGCGGCGGTTCGGCGTCGACGTGATCGCCGTGCTGGCGCTGGGCGGGGCGCTTGTGGTCGGGGAGTATCTGGCCGGCGCGGTGGTCGCGGTGATGCTGGGCACCGGGCGGACCCTTGAGGCGTACGCGCAGCGTCGGGCGACCCGCGATCTGCGGGCGCTGCTGGAGCGGGCACCACGCACCGCGCGACGGCGCACGGCCGACGGCGGCGTCGAGGTGGTGCCGGTGGACCGGGTGGCGGTCGGGGACCGGCTGCTTGTCGGCCCCGGTGACGTGGTCGCTGTCGACGGGGTCACCGAGGTCGCCGCGACGCTCGACGAGTCGGTGGTCACCGGGGAGTCCCGGCTCGTCGAGCGGGCGGCGGGGGCGCGGGTGGCCAGCGGTGTGGTCAACGCCGGGGCCGCGTTCGGGCTGCGGGCCGCGGAGAGCGCCGAGCGCAGCACGTACGCCGGGATCGTCCGGCTGGCCGAGGAGGCGACCGCCCGGAAGGCACCGACGGTCCGGCTGGCCGACCGGTACGCCGCCGCCTTCGTGCCGTTCACGCTGGTGCTGGCCGGGCTGGGCTGGGTGCTCTCGGGCGAGTTCCTCCGGGCGGTGGCGGTGCTGGTGGTGGCGACCCCGTGCCCGCTGTTGCTGGCCACGCCGATCGCCATCGTCTCCGGGTTGTCCCGGGTGGCCCGGCGTGGCGTGCTGGTCCGCGACGGCGGGTCGCTGGAGATCCTGGGCCGGGCGCGCACCCTGCTTGTCGACAAGACCGGCACGCTCACCGCCGGCCGACCCCGGGTCGCCGATGTCGTCGCGGCTCCCGGCGTCGACCCCGACGAGGTGCTGCGGTTGGCCGCCTCGGTGGAGCAGTTGTCCTCGCACGTGCTGGCGGCGGCGTTGGTGCGCTCCGCCGGTGAGCGGGGTCTGCGCCTGGTCACTCCGGCGGAGGTGACCGAGGAGCCGGGTCGGGGGGTGGGCGGGCGAGTGGCGGGCCGGCGGATCCGGGTCGGGCAGTTGCCCGGGGAGTTGCCGGGATGGGCCGAACAGGCCGGTCGTCGGGCCGGCGCGGCGGGACACTTGCTGGTCTGGGTGGCCGACGAGGCCGGACCGCTCGGCGCGGTCCTGCTGGAGGATCCGGTACGCCCCGACGCCCGCCGAACCGTCGATCGACTGCGTGCGGCGGGGCTCAGCCGGATCGTGATGGTCACCGGGGACCGGCCGGCGGCTGCCCAGCGGGTCGCCGACGCGGTGGGCGTCGACGACGTGCTGGCCCGGTGCACCCCGCAGGAGAAGGTGAACCGGGTCCGGGCCGAGGCGGAGCGGGCGGTCACCGTCATGGTCGGTGACGGGGTGAACGACGCGCCAGCGTTGGCGGAGGCGCATGTGGGTGTGGCGATGGGGGCCACCGGGGCGACCGCCTCGGCCGACGTGGCCGACGCCGTGCTCAGCGTGGACCGTCTCGATCCGCTGGCCGACGCGGTCGAGGTGGCCCGCTACGCCCGCCGGATCGCGGTGCAGAGCGCCACCGTGGGCATGGGGTTGGCGCTGCTCGCGATGGGTTTCGCGGCAGCGGGCCGGCTGCCGCCCGTGGCGGGTGCGTTCCTTCAGGAGGGAATCGACGTGCTGGTGATCCTCAACGCGTTGCGCGCGCTCCGCGGTGGGCCACGTGGGCCGGCCTGATGTCGGCCGGCCCACGTGTGCGCTCAGCGTTCCCGGACCACCGCCACCGCGCAGTGGGCGTGCTGGAGGAGTTGCTGGCTGACCGACCCGAGCAGCATTCCCCGCAGCCCGCCGCGTCCCCGCGTGCCGACGACGATCAGCTGCGCGTTGCGGCTGGCGTCGATGAGCAGCCCGGCCGGTGCGGCGGCGGCCGTCTCGACGGTCACCTCGACGTCGGGGAAAGTGTCCTGCCAGCGGTGCAGCGCTTCGTCCAACTCGGCGCGATGGTCGGCCAGCGCCGCGTCGCGGGCCTGCTCGCCGAGCAGGCCCCACTGGTCGCGACGAGGCTGCCAGGCCCGCACCACGTGCAGCGGTACCCGCCGTAGTGCGGCCTGTTCGAAGGCGAAACCGAGCGCCAGCAACGAGTGCTCCGAGCCGTCCACGCCTACTGCCACGTGCCCGGTCCGGTCGCCCTCGGTCGGCCGGCGCCGGACCACCACCACCGGGCAGTGCGCGTGCGCGGTGACCGACACGGCTGTCGAACCGGCGAGCAGACCGGCGAAGCCGCCGTGTCCGCGGCTGCCCAGCACCAGCAGGCCGGCCTGCGTCGAAGCCTCCTCCAGGATCAGGGCGGGTGGTCCGTCCAGTACCTCGCCGCGTACGTCCAGGCCGGGGTGGGCGGTGGCGGCGTCCGCCGCCGCCTTGCCGACCAGCTCCTCGACCTGCTGGCGGGCCTGCTCGTCGGGCCACATTCCGGGCGTCACACCCGGCCCGACCCAGCCGGCCACGGTGAGCCACTCGAAGACGTACGCCAGCCGGACCGGCCGGCCGTCACGGCGGGCCTGATCCAGCGCCCACTCCACCGCCGCTGCGGCGTCCGGCGAGCCGTCGTAGCCCACCAGGATCTCCCCGCCGTTCGCCGGCCCGGTGCTCTGCTCGCCCATCACGGGCACCTCCTCACGGGTTGGTCGGGTCGGTCTCGCGGACCCAGCGCCACTCGGCCACCTTCGGGTCGTCCTCGCCGAACCGGCGGGTGTAGTCGCGGGCCGCCTGGCGGGCGTCGGTCATCTCCTGCCGTAGGTGCGCGGCGCGGGCGGCCAGCCCCGGCACCCGGTCGATCACGTCGATCACCAGGTGGAAGCGGTCGAGGTCGTTGAGCATCACCATGTCGAACGGCGTGGTGGTGGTGCCCTCCTCCTTGTATCCGCGTACGTGGAGGTTGTCGTGGTTGGTCCGCCGATAGGTGAGCCGGTGGATGAGCCAGGGGTAGCCGTGGTACGCGAAGATGATCGGCTTGTCGCGGGTGAACAGCGTGTCGAACTCGGAGTCCGGCAGGCCGTGCGGGTGCTCGGCGGCCGGCTGGAGCCGCATCAGGTCGACGACGTTGATCACTCGTACCTTCAGTTCGGGCAGGTGCTGGTGCAGCAGGTCCGCCGCGGCGAGGGTCTCCAGCGTCGGTACGTCGCCGGCACAGGCGAGCACCACGTCCGGCTCGCTGTCCTCGTCGGTGCTGGCCCAGTCCCAGATGCCCACGCCGCGTCGGCAGTGCGCCACGGCCTCGTCCATGGTGAGCCAGTTCGGTGCGGGCTGCTTGCCGGCCACCACCACGTTTATGTAGTGCCGGCTGCGCAGGCAGTGGTCCATCGTGGAGAGCAGCGTGTTGGCGTCCGGCGGCAGGTAGACCCGTACCACCTCGGCCTTCTTGTTCATGATGTGGTCGATGAAGCCCGGGTCCTGGTGGGAGAAGCCGTTGTGGTCCTGCCGCCAGACGTGGCTGGACAGGAGGTAGTTCAGCGAGGCGACCGGCTGCCGCCAGGGAATGCCACGGGTGACCTTCAGCCACTTGGCGTGCTGGTTGACCATCGAGTCGACGATGTGGATGAACGCTTCGTAGCTGGTGAAGATGCCGTGCCGGCCGGTGAGCAGGTACCCCTCCAACCAGCCCTGGCACAGGTGCTCGGAGAGGACCTCCATCACCCGCCCGTCGGGGGAGAGGTGGTCGTCACCCTCGACGGTGCCGGCCACCCAGGCCCGGCCGGTCACCTCGAAGGCGGCCTGGAGCCGGTTGGAGGCGACCTCGTCCGGCCCGAACAGCCGGAACGTCTGCGGGTTGGCGCTGATCACGTCGCGGACCCACTTGCCGAGTTCGCCGGTGGCGCTGGTGACTGTTCCACCGGGTCGGGGTACCTCGACGGCGTAGTCGCGGAAGTCGGGCAGGACCAGATCGCGCAGCACCGAGCCGCCGTTGGTGACCGGGTTGGCGCTCATCCGCCGTGCTCCCTTGGGCGGCAGGTCGGCCAGCTCGGCGACGGGGGCGCCGGTGGCGTCGAACAGCTCCTGGGGACGGTAGCTGCGCAGCCACCGTTCCAACTCGGCCAGGTGTTCCGGGTTGGAACGGACCGCGGAGAGCGGCACCTGGTGGGCGCGGTAGGTGCCCTCGACCCGCTTGCCGTCCACATCGCGCGGCCCGGTCCAACCCTTCGGGGTACGCAGGACGATCATCGGCCAGCGTGGGCGCTCGACAGTCGCGCCGGAGCGGGCGTGGCGCTGGATCTCGGCGATCTCGTCAAGTGCCCGGTCCAGGGTGGCGGCCAAGGCCTGGTGCACCACCGCCGGATCGTCGCCGGCCACCACGTACGGCTGGTAGCCCTGACCCCGCATCAGGTCGAGCAGGTCGGACTCGGGGATGCGGTCCAGCACCGTCGGGTTGGCGATCTTGTATCCGTTGAGGTGCAGGATGGGCAGCACCGCGCCGTCGCGGGCGGGGTTGAGGAACACGTTGGACAGCCAGCTTCCGGCGAGTGGGCCGGTTTCCGCCTCGCCGTCCCCGATCACGCAGGCGACCAGCAGGTCGGGGTTGTCGAAGGCGGCGCCGTAGGCGTGACTGAGCGCGTACCCCAGCTCGCCGCCCTCGTGGATCGAGCCCGGCACCTCCGCCGCGACGTGGCTCGGGATGCCGCCGGGGAAGGAGAACTGGCGGAACAGCCGGGCCATGCCTGCCTCGTCGCGACCGATGTCGTGGTAGAGCTCGCTGTAGGTGCCTTCGAGCCAGGTGTTCGCGACTAGTGCCGGCCCGCCGTGCCCGGGCCCGGTGATGTAGATGGCGCTGAGGTCCCGGGCCACGATGGCCCGGTTCAGGTGGGCGTAGATCAGGTTCAGCCCGGGGGAGGTGCCCCAGTGCCCGAGCAGTCGGGGCTTGACGTGCTCGGGCGCCAGCGGTTCACGCAACAGGGGATTGTCCAGCAGGTAGATCTGCCCGACGGTGAGGTAGTTCGCCGCCCGCCAGTAGGCGTCCAGCCGGCGCAGTTCGTCATCGGTCAGGGGGCTTCGCAGGTCTACAGCGGTGTCCATACTGCTTGAGCCTCTCGCGGGTCGGTGAATCCTGCATCCGCAATCGCGCGGTTTCCTCTGTCAGCTTCGCCGAATCGGCGTTCCTGGATCAGGGCCGTTGGTCCCGCCGGCCCGGGTGTCACGACCCGTCACGGCCCGGTGCGGCGGTCACACCGCGAATCACGATCACCGGGGCCGGGGCGTGGTAGAGCAGCGACTGGCTGACCGCACCGAGCATGCCGCGCAACGGCTCCTCGCCCCGGGCGGCGACCACCACCAGCTGCGCCGAGCGGGCCTGGTCGACGAGCACCTCGTTGGGCTCGCCCCGGATGACGTGGCACTCGACGGCGGTGTCGGGATGGTTGGCCCGGTGGCGGGACACCGTCTCGCTGAGTCGTTCGGTGGCCTCCTCGACGATGCCGTCGGAGTCGACCACCCAGACCGCCAGCAACCGTGCCTGATGCCGGTTGGCGCAGGTGAGCGCCCAGTCCAGGGCGATCTCGCCGGAGGCTGAACCGTCGACCCCGACCAGGACCGGGCCGGCGGGTGGTGGTTCCCGTCGGGCGATCAGCACCGGGCACTCGGCGCGGGCGGCCACCTGCACAGCGGGACTGTCGGCCGGGATGCAGCGATCGCAGTGGGCCATGCCACCGTCGCCGACCACCACCATGAAGGCGGTGTCCGACCTGCGGACGAGGTTCGCCACCGCCGAGCCCTCGGCGATCTCGGCGGTCACCGGCACGTCCGGCTCGTCCTCGTTGACCACACGTGTCGCCTCGGCGAGCAACTGTTCGGCGTCGGCACGGGAACCGGAAACCGCTGGCGCGTCCATGGCGGCCCAGTTGAACGCGTGCAGGAGGTGCAGCCGGCGTCCGTGGGCGGCGGCGACCCGGGCGGCGAGGCGGGCCACCGGCAGGGCGTCCTCCGGACCGACGCCGACGAGCACCGGCGCGTCGCTGGCTGCGGCCACTCGACATCACCCCCGCAGCTGTGCCACCCGGCCTGCGTCTGAGGCTAGTCGCGGTGGTACGCCCCGCGGGCCGGATCGCGGCACGCCCGGGCTGTCGATGGTCCTGGTCGGTCACTGTCGAACTGAACCGGTCTGCGCCCGCACCGCCGTGGGCAGGATGGTGTCAACTCGGGTTGACGAACGCCGGGTGTCAATGTAGGTTGACGCCATGAGTCAGGCGACAGAACTCGCGGCTGCGGCCGGCAGCACCGACCCCCGGGTCGGCCTGCGTGCCGTCCGGGCCCTGCGCCGGCTGCTCGAACGGCTTGAGGTGGTCCAGGTCGACAACGCCCGGCGACAGGGCTGGTCGTGGCAGGAGATCGCCGATGCCCTCGAGGTCAGCCGGCAGGCGGTGCACAAGAAGCACGCCGGGCGACCGGCTGTCGAATCCTCCTGGGAGGCGTGATGTTCGAACGATTCACCGACCGTGCCCGCGCGGTCGTGCGGCAGGCCCGCGAGGAGGCGTGTGCCGAGGGTCAGCGGCCCGTCGGCACCGAGCACCTTCTGCTCGCCATCCTCGCCGATGAGGACGGCCTGGCCGTACGGGTGCTCCGCGACGCGGGCGTCACCGCCGACGACCTGCGCGCGCGGATCCGCCACCACACCCAGACCGGTGGCAGCGGCCTGGGCGAGGCCGACGCGGCGGCGCTACGCGAGATCGGCATCGACCTGTCCGCCATCGTCGCCCGGATCGAGGAGTCGTTCGGCCCGGACGCCCTCCGCGAGGCGATGCCGGCCCCGCGCCGCCGGTGGGGCTGGCGGCGGCCGACCGGCGGCCCGTTCTCCGCCAGCGCGAAAAAGGTGCTGGAGCTGTCCCTGCGCGAGGCGCTTCGGCTGCGTCACCGCCACATCGGCACCGAGCACATCCTGCTCGGCCTGCTGCGCGAGGGCAACGGGCTCGCCGCACTGGCACTCACCGAGTCCGGCGTCGACCTGAACGACGCACGCCACCGCGTCGAGCTCGCCCTGCGCACCACCGCCTAACACTCCCCGCCTGCCCCGCACCCCCGCACCCTTCTTCCGCGATCTTGCAGTTCTGGTCGTTGTTATGCGGCTCTTGTGGCGTATGCACCGACGAAAACTGCAAGATCGCCGGTGAGGGCTGGGTGCGGGGCGGCGGGGTGCCCCGGGGGTGGGTGGGTTAAACGTGGGGGCCGGTGTTGGCGGGGTGAATCGGGGCACAGCGGCGTCGGGTCGCTGAAGCCGGCGCGGTGCTGCACACTGGCGCCGTGGAAGCTGGACGGCAGGAAGGGCCGCTGCGGAGTGCGGTGGTGGTCAACCCGGTGAAGGTGACCGATCTCGACGCGCTGCGGCGGACCGTCGGTGACACGCTCGGCGCGGCCGGGTGGCCGGAACCGCTGTGGTTCGAGACCACCCCCGACGATCCTGGCCGGGGCCAGACCGAGAAGGCCCTCGCCGCCGGGGTCGACGTGGTCTTCGCCTGCGGTGGTGACGGCACGGTGATGGCCTGCGTCGACGCCCTCGTCGGCACCGGGGTGGCGCTGGCCGTGCTGCCCCAGGGCACCGGCAACCTGCTCGCGGCCAACCTGGGCCTCTCCGACGAACTGGCCGCCGGGCTGGCGGTGGCCGTCGAGCGCGGCCGGCGCCTGCTCGACGTCGGTGAGGTGGACGGGCAGCACTTCGCGGTGATGGCCGGCATGGGCTTCGACGCCCAGATGCTCGATGCCACGAGCGAGACGACGAAGCGGCGGATCGGCTGGCCCGCGTACGTGGTGGGGGCCGCGCGACACCTGCGGGACCGGCCGATGCGGGTGTGGATCCGGCTGGACGACCAGCCGCCGCTGCGCCGCCGCGCCCGTTCGGTGCTGATCGCCAACGTCGGCCGCCTCCAGGGCGGGGTCACCCTGCTCACCGAGGCGGAGCCCGACGACGGCTACCTCGACGTCGCCGTGCTCACTCCGCGTACGCTGCGGCACTGGCTCTCGCTCGGTTGGGCGGTGCTGCGCAAGCGTGACCGGGTGCCCCGGATGGAGGTGTACCGCGCCCGCCGAGTGGAGATAACAAGTAACCGGAATCAGCCTCGGGAGTTGGACGGCGACCTGATCGAACCGGGCCGCGAGCTGCGGGTGCAGATTCGGCGGCGGGCGTTGTGGCTGTGCGTACCGCGACCGGAGCAGGCGCCCGACCTGACCGAGGACGTCACGGCCGCCGCCGAGCGGGGTGAACGCCTGGTCGAGGAGGGCCGAGGTGAGCGCGAGGAGTGAGCTTGCGAGCCCCGCGGTCGGGAACGACGGGGCCGCTCGGTGAGCAGCACCAGGATCGTGCCGGAGACCCGGCTGATGTCCGACGAGCAGCTCTGTGCCGATCACGCCTGGCAGACACTGCGCCGGGAGGGCGGCTGGCACCTGTTGCGCGACGCCTTCACCCGGTTCCGTTTCGGCGACGGTTTCAGCCACTCCCGGGCCTTCGCCTTCCAGCTCTGCCTCGCCGTGGTGCCGTTCCTGATCGCCCTCACCGGTCTGATCTCCGAACTGGGCGTGGCCGAGGGCGGGGAGGTGGTCGCCGACACGGTGCTGGCGTTGACTCCCGGCACCAGTGACCAGATGGTCGCCGAACTGCTCGGTGGGGGCGATGAGGCGGGCGCCGAGCGGGTCGAGGAGACCGGCGAGGTGGCGCTGACCCTCGGCCTGCTCACCGGTCTGGTGGCGTTGACAAGCACCATGGCCCAGATCGAGCGGGGCGCCAACCGCATCTACGGTGTCGAACGGGACCGTCCGGCGCTGCGGAAGTACCTGCGGGCGGCGGTGCTCGCGGTGAGCGCCGGTCTTCCGGCGCTCGCCGGGTTCCTCATCCTGGTCGGCGGCGGGCCGATGGGCGACTCGGTGGAACGCCACTACGCCTGGGGTGATGCCGCCAGCACGGTGTGGGACGTGGTGCGGTGGCCGCTCAGCCTCGGCTTGACGGTGCTCGCTGTCGCGGTGCTGTTCCGGCACGCTCCCCGTCGCCGTCAGCCCGGGTTGTCGTGGTTGCTGTTCGGCGCCGGCATCGCCACCGCCCTGTGGTGGCTGGCCAGCCTGCTGCTCGCCGGCTACGTGCGGTTCAGCGAGGACTTCGGGCAGACCTACGGCGCGCTGGCCGGAATCATGGCGCTGCTGCTGTGGGCGAACCTCACCGGCATGGCGCTGTTCGGCGGGCTCTCCTTCGCGGCGCAACTGGAGGCTGTCCGCATCGGTGTGCAGGAGCCGGCCAAGCCCGACCTGTGGGAGCCGGACGCGCAGCGGGTCCCCATCCACGACACCGGCGAGATGACCGCACTCTGACCCACCCGGCCGCCGGCACACCGTCGGGTGTACCCGAGCGGCGTACCGGGTACAGCCGGTCGCCAGAAGCGAAGGAGGCTGCCGTGGGCGCGGTCAGGGACGTACTGCGACGACCCCTCGGGCACTTCACCGAACGTACGCTCGCCGGCTTGGCGCTCGTGCTCGGTGCCGGGGTGGGCTTCGGGTTGCTGCTGGTGCTGGTCCGCGTACGGTGGTCGCCGTTGTACGACGTGGACCACGGTGTCGCCGAGTGGCTCAACGAGCAGGTGGCACCGATCGGGCCGCTGGTGACGGTGCTCAACGCCATCACCGACCTCGGTGGACGGGCGGTGATCATCTGGTTGGTGACAGTCGCCGTGGTCGGGTTGCTGATCCGCCGGCAGGGGCGGCTCGCGGTGTTCCTGATCGCCTCCGGTGTGGGTGCGCTGATTCTCGATCCCTCGCTCAAGACGCTCGTCGACCGGTTGCGTCCCGAGGTGGACGTGCCGATCGGCGCGTACGCGGGACAGAGCTTCCCGAGCGGGCACGCCCTCGGGTCGATGGTGGCCTATGGCGCGTTGCTGCTGGTGTTCCTGCCGGCGATGGCCCCCCGCTGGCGTCGGGTCGCGATGGTCCTGACCGCCACGGTCGTCTTCCTGATCGGGTTCACCCGGGTCGCGCTCGGCGTGCACTTCCTCTCCGATGTGATTGGTGCCTGGCTGCTCGGCGCGGCCTGGCTGGGCGTCACCGGGTACGCCTTCCGGTTGTGGCGGTTGGAGCGGGGCCGGCCCGCGGTGCCGCTGTCCGAGGGGTTGGAGCCGGAGGCCGGGCACGAGGTGGCACTGGCACCGAACGAGGAGAAGTTGCTGCCGCACGCGCGGGCCGGCGTCGCCGAGATCATCGTCGGCTGGGTGCTGGTGTTCGGTGCCCTCTACGCCTTCGGCATGTTCGTCAGCTACCACGCCGACAACACCTTCCTGGCCCGCCTCGACGAGCGGGTGCCGCTCTGGTTCGCGGAGCGTCGGACCGCCTCGCTCGACGAGTTCAGTTGGTGGTGGAGCAAGTTCGGGGACACCCACGCCATCATGCTCATCTCGCTCGTCTTCTGCCCGCTGGTGCTGGCGATCTGGCGGCGCTGGCGGCCGGTGCTCTTCGTGGCGCTCACCATGTTCGGCGAGTTGACCCTCTTCCTGGCCAGCGCGGCGGCGGTGGACCGGCCGCGTCCGCCGGTGGAGAACCTGGACGGCCCGATGCCCACCTCGTCGTTCCCGTCCGGGCACATCGCCGCCACCCTCTGCGTGTGGGTGGCGATCGCCGTCATCGTCTTCGTCCGGACCGACAGGTGGTGGCGGTGGGTCTTCGTGGCGCTCGCCGTGGTGATGCCGGTCGGGGTGGCGGTCTCCCGGATGTACCGGGGCATGCACCATCCGACCGACTTCATGGGCGCGATCCTGCTCACCACGCTGTGGATCGGGCTGTTGTACTGGGTGATCCGCCCCAACGAGGACGTCCGGCAGGGCAACGAACCGGCCATCGAGTCCGAGGACGTGGACACCCTCGACGACGAGTTGGCCCGGGCCGGTCAGCCGGGCTGAGCCGGCCGTGCTGAGGGTGATGACCTGGAACATCCGGACCGGCGGTAGGGACCGCGGTGGTGCGGACCGGCGCGAGCTGGTGGCCCGGGTCATCGCCCGGCAGCGGCCGGACGTGCTCGCCGTTCAGGAACTGGGCGGTCTCGACGTCGACGGCTTCGCCGCCGGCGTCGGGCTCCGGCCGTACCTGGCCCGTTCCTGGCTGGGGCAGCCGGTCGCGCTGCTGGTGCGTCCGCCGTGGCCGGTGCTGGCCGCCGCGCCGGTACGCCGGCCGTTCCACCACGCGGCCCCACGCGTGGTGGTGGGCACCGACGCCGGTCCGCTGACTGTGCTCGGCACCCACCTCGATCCGTACTCAGGAACCCGCCGGCTGGTCGAGGCGGGGTGGGCGGGCGCCGCGCTGCGCCGCAGCCGGGACGGCCTGGCGCTGCTCGCCGGTGACCTCAACACCCTCGACCCGTACGGCGGGCACGCCGACCGGGTGGGCCAGCTGCCGCCCGCGTACCGTCGCCGGCACCTGCGCCGGGACGGGCGGACGGTGGAGACCCGCGCGGTGGCCCGGCTGCTCGCCGCCGGGCTGGTGGATCTCGGGATGAGTGCCGGACCCACGGTGCCGACCTCCCACGGTGGCGCGGAGTTCGCCGACATGCGCTTGGACTACCTGCTCGCCACCCCCGCGTTGGCCACCCGCCTCCGGCACGTAGGAGTGATCCGCGACCCCGACACCGAGCACGCCTCCGACCACTACCCCCTGCTCGCCGAGTTCGCCCTCACCCCGCCCCTGCCACGTTGATCAAGAGGTTCTGGTCTCCGACACGCCGACGTCGGAGACCAGAACCTCTTGGTCAACACTGAAGGGGAGTCACAGGAGCAGGTTGAGCAGGACTGTCAGGACGATCGAGGCGACGATGGAGAAGAGGATCATCAGGAGGCAGCCGACGCCGCCGCCGGCGGGGCGGATCTCCGTGTTACCGATGCGCATCGACTGTCACACCTTTCTGCTCACAGGTCGCGGAGTCGGGGCAGGAGTTCGTCCTGCGCCCAGTCCAGAAACATCGGCTGGCTGTCGCCGCCCACCTGAACCAGGGCCACGTGGGTGAAGCCGGCGTCGACGAACTTCTTGACCGCCGCCACGTGCTTGTCCACGTCGGGGCCGCAGGAGAGGCCGGCCGCCACGTCCTCCTCGCGCACGCTGCGGGTGGCCGCCTCGAAGGAGTCGGTGTCGGGCAGATCGGAGTTGACCTTCCAGCCCAGCCCGAACCAGCGGAACTGGTCGTGGGCGATTTTGCGGCACTCGGCCTCGTCCGGCCCGTAGCAGATGGCCACCTGCCCGTATCGGGGACGTCCGGCCCCGCCGGCCTGCTCGTACATGTCGACCAGGTGCGGCTCCGGATCGGTGGCGATCATGCCGTCGGCGTACTCGGCGGCCAGCGTCGCGGACTGCCGACCGGAGGCGGCCACCGCCATCGGCACGGGCGTGTCGGGCCGGTCCCACACGTAGGCGTCGGGCACGTCGAAGTGGTTGCCGGAGAAGGTCAACGTCTCGCCGTTGAGCAGCGGGCGGATGATCTGCAACGCCTCCTCGAACATCTCGTGCCGCTGCTGTACGTGCGGCCAGCCGCCCACGACATGCTCGTTGAGGTTCTCCCCGGCACCGAGGCCGAGGGTGAACCGGCCGTCGGAGAGCACCCCGAGCGTGGACGCCTTCTGCGCCACCACCGCCGGGTGGTAACGACGGATCGGGCAGGTCACGAAGGACATCAGCTTCGCGCGGGAGGTGGCGTGCGCGACCGCGCCCAAAACCGACCAGGCGTACGGTGAGTGGCCCTGTGACTCCAACCAGGGGTAGTAGTGGTCGGACATGACGAGGTGGTCGAAGCCGGCCGCCTCGGCCCGCACGGCATGGTCGACGAGTTCCTTCGGACCTGCCTGTTCACACATCAGGGTGTAGCCGATGTTGACCATTGACGTCTCCTTCCGGGCCGGGGTGGACCATTCCGGATACCCCGGCCCGGATCGGTCAACCCTGCTCGACGCTTGACGGTGCGCTCGGCGCACGCCTACCGTTGTCTGAACCGGTTCAGAGGCCGGCCTGGTGTGCATCCTGTGGTGGGGATGTCCGCCCCCGTGGCGGCTCGGTGTCTCCTGGGTCGTCACGGGTAGCCGGCTTACTGAACCGGTTGCTTTCGTTATCCCATCGGCATACGCTGATGCCTCGCCGGGTCTGAGCGCGGCTGTCGGGCTGCAGCCGCTCACCTGCCAGTCACCGCACCCCCTGGGCACGGGGGAGAAACTCCTGCGAGGAATGCATGAGAAAACTGTTCGCGGCTGTCGGCGCCGTCCTGCTGGCGACCGTCGCCGCAGTGTTCGCCTTCGGGCCCTCGGCCCACGCCGCCGCCGGCTTCACGGTCAGCAACGGGCGGCTCTACGACGCCAACGGCAACGAGTTCATCATGCGCGGGGTCAATCACGCGCACACCTGGTACCCGAACCAGACCAGTTCCTTCGCCGACGTCAAGGCCCTGGGCGCCAACTCCGTACGGGTCGTGCTCTCCAGTGGCGACAGGTGGACCCGTAACAGCGCCGCCGACGTGTCGAACGTGATCCAGCTCTGCAAGGCCAACCGGTTGATCTGTGTGCTGGAGGTGCACGACACCACCGGGTACGGCGAGCAGAGCGGGGCGATCACCCTGGACCGCGCCGTCAACTACTGGCTCAGCATCGCCAGCGCGTTGAACGGCCAGGAAGCGTACGCGATAGTCAACATCGGCAACGAGCCGTACGGCAACCAGAACTACTCGTCGTGGGCCACCGACACCGCAAACGCGATCCGGAGGCTGCGCACCGGCGGTCTGACGCACACCATCATGGTGGACGCCCCGAACTGGGGTCAGGACTGGTCCTTCACCATGCGGGACAACGCGCCCACCGTGTTCAACGCCGACCCGGCCGGCAACACGGTCTTCTCGATCCACATGTACGGCGTCTTCGACACCGCAGCCGAGGTCAGCGACTACCTGGGTCGTTTCCGCAGCCGGGGCCTGCCGATCGTGGTCGGCGAGTTCGGACACAACCACTCCGACGGCAACCCGGACGAGGACGCCATCCTGTCCTACACCCAGGCCAACGGCATCGGTTGGCTGGGCTGGTCGTGGAGCGGCAACAGCGGCGGCGTCGAGTACCTCGACATGGCCACCAACTTCAACCCGAACCAGCTGACCAGTTGGGGCCAGCGGCTGTTCAACGGCACCAACGGCATCCGGCAGACCTCGCGGCAGGCAAGCGTCTACGACTCGACCCCGCCGACCACTCCGCCGCCGTCGACCCCGCCCCCGTCCACCCCGCCCCCCTCGACTCCGCCGCCCTCGACGCCGCCCCCGTCCACCCCGCCGCCGGGTGCCGGATGCACGGCTACCTACTCGATCGGCGGACAGTGGCAGGGTGGTTTCCAGGGTGAGGTTCGGGTGACCGCCGGCGCCAGCGCCATCAACGGCTGGACGGTGCGCTGGACGTACGCCAACGGCCAGACGGTGACCCAGTCCTGGAACGCCACTGTCACCAGCAGCGGGTCCACGGTGACCGCCCGGAACGTCGACTACAACGGCCGTCTCGGCGCCGGGGCCAGCACCACCTTCGGCTTCCTCGGCAGTTGGAACGGCACCAACTCGGCTCCCACGGTGACCTGCACCGCAGGCTGAACCGGCAGCGACGGTGGCCGGGCCCGCGCGGGCCCGGCCACCACCGCATGTAGGTGAACCGTCCCGGCGGCCTGGCCCGTCCCGGCTGCCCTGGTCCGACCCGGCTGCCCTGGTCCGACCCGGCTGCCCTGGTCCGGCCCGGCTGCCGGCCGGCGGTCTCACGGGTCGCTGGTGCCCGGTGCCCTCCGGTCGAGGTGTAAATGGGGCTCAGTCGGAACTGCCTGGACCACGAGAATTCACCGATTGTGCAGGTGGGCCAATGACGGTGTCCGCCCATTTCACCAGTTCGGTGCATTCGGAGAGGTCGGCATGGTCACAGTCCAGAGCGTGGGAAATAATTGCCAACGATGCTTGTGAGTCGCTTATTCGCCGTCGTAGTACGTTTCGCTGCTGGGCCAACAGCCGGCGCCGTGCCGCCGGATCGTCCAGGTTGGTCAGCAGCGCCCGCAACTGACCGAGGGTGAACCCGGCCTCCTTCCCGAGCAGGATCAGGCTCACCTGGTCCAGGTGTTTTCGCTGGTAATGGCGGCGCCCGTTGGGTTGTCGCCCGGGCGTGAGCAGACCCATCGCCTCCCAGTGCCGGAGGACGTGTGGAGCCAGGCCGAACCTGCCGGCCAGCTCACCGATAGTCATCGGTCGGTCACCAGATCTTGACTTCATGTCAGCATTAACTTGCATCATTGTGATTGGCGTCAAGCCGCGGCGGCCGATTCCCGGAAAAGCGATGCAAGTCTTGACAAGTGGAGGCGTCAGTGCAGTTGTTGCGTCAAGCGGGTCATGCGAGGTTGCGGGCGGTATTGACCATGCTGGTCGTACTCGCCGCGGCAATCGGCGTCAACCTGGCGGCGTCGTCGCCGGCCAGTGCGGCGACCACGACCATCTGCAAGAGCTCCGGAGTGCCGGCGGGCTATGTGATCATCGCCGAGGGCTCGTCCAGCTCCTGCCCGTACGCGTACCCGAACACCTGGACCATCACCACCCCGTCCACCACCGGCAACACCACGGTCTGCAAGGTGTCGAGCATTCCGTCCGGCTACGTCATGATCAGTGAGGGCAGTTCCACCCAGTGCCCGTACTCGTGGCCGAACACGATGACGATCCGCATTCCGTCCACGAGCAGCACGACGGTGATCTGCAAGTCCTCGCCGCTGCCGACCGGATTCGTGATCACCGCTGAGGGCAGTTCCACGCAGTGCCCGTACTCCTGGCCCAACACGTACAGCATCCGGATCCCGGCGGCGTCCGGCACCACCGTCGTCTGCTCGATCTCGCCGGTGCCCGCAGGCTACGTGGTGGTCGGAACCGGCTCGTCCACCCAGTGTCCGTACGCCTGGCCGAACACCAAGTCGATCCGACGCGCCTGACCGGAGCGCGGTGTCGTAGGGCGCACTGAGCCTGGTTCAGACGGCGCACACGGTCCTGAGACACCGCACCGGCGCTACTCGCCGGGCGGCCCGAACCCGGGTCGTCCGGCGAGACGGCGCTAATCCGTACCGCATCGGCTTGTTTTTCAGCCACCTCACAGGCCCGCTCGATAGGGTGCCCTGGTCCGCGTCCGCTCCCACAATGGAGTTCGGGCACCAGACCCCGCAGGAGTACCGATGGTCTTCAAGAAGATGTTGAGCGCGTTGGGCGTGGGCGGTCCCAGTGTGGACACCGTCCTGGCCAACCCGAACACCAGGCCCGGGCTGGCCCTCGACGGTCAGGTCAACCTGCTCGGCGGGGACGCTCCGGCGAACATCGAACAGATCGCCATCGGCCTGGTCACCCGGGTCGAGATCGGTGAGCAGGCCGGCGTGATGGAGTTCCACCGTCAGGTGGTGAGCGGTCCGCTCCAACTCACCCCGAAGCAGGCGCTGTCCATCCCGTTCCAGCTGCCGCTGCCCTGGGAGACCCCGATCACCGCGGTGTACGGCCAGCGTCTGCACGGCATGTCGCTCGGGCTGCGGACCGAGCTGGCGATCGCCCGCGCGGTCGACAAGGGCGACCTGGACGAGATCAACGTGCACCCGCTCCCGGTGCAGGAACGCATCCTGGAAGCCTTCCTCCAACTCGGCTTCCGGTTCAAGAAGGCCGACCTGGAGCGCGGTCTGATCCACGGCGTGCAGCAGACGTTGCCGTTCTACCAGGAGATCGAGTTCTTCGCCGCGCCGCAGTACGCGCAGACCATCAACGAACTCGAACTGACTTTCGTCACCAACCCGCACGGCGTCGACGTGGTGCTGGAGTGCGACAAGCGCGGCGGCTTCCTGACCCCCGGTCACGACGTGTTCGGCCGCTACCAGGTGGCGCACACCGACGCGGAGCGCTCCGACTGGACGCAGGTGGTCGACGGCTGGTTGCAGGAGACGATCGGCCGCTTCGGTGCCATGCGTGCCCAGGCGTTCGGCCCGCAGGGTTACGGCGCGCAGAAGTTCGGCCACCCGCACCAGCGCCGCGGTGGTGTCGGCATGGGTGGCGTGGTGGCCGGCGCCGCGCTGGGAGCCGCCGGTGGCATGCTCGCCGGCCACATGATCGGTAACGCGTTCGAAGGTGCCGAGGAAGAGGTTGCCGATGCCGCCGGTGACTTCGGCGGCGACTTCGGCGGCGGTGACTTCGGCGGCTTCGAGGAGTTCTAGGCACGACGAGACGGTGGCCCTTCGGGAGAGATCCCGAAGGGCCACCGTGCGTACGCGGGCCGGTCACGGCCTCGCCTGCGGGGTCACCGCCCCCGCTTACGCTCCTCACCGGAGCGCTTCGGGCTACCGGCCTTGGCCAGACCACGGCTACCCAGGTAACCGAGGGTCAGCAGGGTGATGAAGAACCACGCCTGACCGGGGTTGTTCAGATTCAGACCGTAGTCGGTCGTGCCGCGCCAGAAGGCGGCGATGACCACAGCGGTGACGGCAGCCGCGTAGATCCAGAACTCAGTGGTCAGGAACGACTGCTTCGTCTCCGTACCCGGCGCCGGCATCTGCTCCCGGTGCCCGTCGTGCATCATCGGCATCTGACGGGTGGGTGCCTCCTGCATGGCCGCGCGGTTCTGCACGTCCTGCGCCGGGCGGTTCATCGGCCTGGTAGATGCAGCCTGCGTGCTCATCTGTCCTCCTCAGGATTGATGAGTCGTAACCTGCGACCCTCGCCCCGCTACCGCGTGTCGGCCACGGCACGGTTCGCGCACTTGGCGGGGGCACCCCGCGTCTACCCCTCGGGTCGGGGGCAGTAACGCCGGCCGGGCCACGATTACCGCCGTTCGCGCGGGCGACGCCTGGTGTGCCGCGTCGCCCGCGCGGCGGCTCACCGCAGGCCGCTGCGCACGGCCACGCTGACAAGCAGATCCGGGTCGTCGGTGATGATGCCGTCGACGCCGAGGTCGATCACCCGCTGCATCACCGCCGCGTCGTTGACGGTGTAGGGGATCACCTTCAGGCCGTACCGGGTCTGCAGGGTGCGTACGTCCGGTCCGTGGAAGTACGTCGGGTCCTGCCGGAGATACCAGTCCGGGTGGCTGACCGAACCCTGCGCCGGATCGTGCACCTGCCAGTTCGCCGACACTGTGGTGGCGCCGGCCGTTCGGGTGAGCTTGCCCAGGTCCCGGTACTTCCACCAGTCCAGTCCGGCGGTCCACGGGCTCTTGACCGACCGGTCGCCGTACACCGCGCGCAACGAGCACTCGTCGGCCAGCCCGGTGCACTCCGCCGGCCCGTACTGCCAGACCAGGGCCACCGTCTCGATGCGTCGATCGAGCTGCCGGGCGTAGGTGATGGTGCGCCAGTCGAAGGACTGGATGGTGACCCGGCTGGTCAGACCGGCTCGCTGCACGGCGGTGACCAGCTTGCGGGTGAAGCTGCGGTACGGCTCGGTGTCGTTCACCAACGGGCTGATCTTCGTCTCGACGTTCAACCGGATGTCGGTCCGGCCGCTCGCCTCGACCAGCGCGAAGACCTCCTCCAGGGTGGGGATCCGGGCCCCCGGCACGGGCACCTGGTCGGGCATGTCGACGGCGGTCCTCGTACCACAGTCGAGGGTCCTGAGCTGCGCGAGAGTCAGCCGGTGCACCAGCTTGCCCACGTAGGGGAACTGCGGGTCGCCGGGTCGCACCGGCGCGGTGTCGAGGCAGTGCGAGCCGTTGACCGTACGGTCGTGCAGCACGACGAGCCTCCCGTCGGCTGTCACGCCGGTGTCCAGTTCCAGGGTGGAGATCGCCGGGTTGGCCAGGGCGTTGGCGAAGGCGGGCAGGGTGTTCTCCGGTCGGGTGGCCCGTCCGCCACGGTGTGCCTGGATGTCGAACGGCGAGGCGTACGCCCGGGGCAGCCGGTAGCCGCGCTGGGTGAGCAGGGTCCGCAGCCGGTCCGGGTAGTCGGTGATGATGCCGTCCACCCCGTCGTCGATCAGCTTGGCCATGGTCGGCACGTCGTTCACCGTCCACGGGATCACCCGGATGCCGTTGCGGTGCGCGTGGGTCACCATCTCCCGGGTCACGTACGGCCGGTAGCCGGGGTCGGTGACTGTGCCGTTCTGCGGGAAGCCGTGCACCGGTGAGAACGCGGTGACGCCCAGGCTGCGGATCGCCCGGATCGGGTCGCCGCCGAAGTCGTCGATGTCCAGCCCTCCCAGCCACGGCGACGCGCCCGGTTGCCCGACCTGGAGGAAGTCGTAGTTGGTGAGCGCCACCAGCGGCAGGCGCGGTTCGACCTGACGCATCCGCCTGAGCGCGCCCCAGTCGAAGCTCTGGATGGTCACCTGCCGCAGCAGGCCGGCGGCCCGGATCTCCTTGGCGGTGACCTGGACGAACTGCTCCCGTGGCGCGGTCTCGCTCGGCGCTCCCGCCTCCACTTTGGTCTCGATGTTGAGCGTCACGTCGTCCGCCCGGTACCGCTTGACCAGGGCGAACACCTCGCTCAGCAGCGGCATCCGGGCGCCGGGCACGGCGAGTTGGCCGGGCCGGTCCGGCAGCGTACGCGAGCCGCAGTCGAGGGTGCGTACCTGCGCCAGGGACAACGTGTTCACGTACTTCCCGACGTACGGGAAGTCGGGGTCACCCGGGACGACCGGGGCGGTGTCGGCGCATTTCGTGGCGCTGACGCGCCGGTCGTGGGTGACCACGGCCCGCCCGTCCTCGGTGATCTGGACGTCCAGTTCGAGGGTGCTCACCCCGAGCTGGAGGGCGTTGCCGAACGACGCGAGGGTGCTCTCCACCCGCAGCCCGAGTCCACCCCGGTGGGCCTGTAGGTCGAAGTCCCGGTCTGGTCGTGGTCGTGCCGCGGCAGGCGCCGCCAGCATTGTCGTCACGATCGTCACGGCCAGGGCCGCGACGGCGGTACGGCGTACGGTGCGCACGCTGTCCTCTCCCTCCTGCGGGGATCTCCCGCCGAATCCGCTGCACAGCATCGGCAGTGGGCACGGCGGGCAGGCGAGCGCAGTGCGACGGCCCGGTGAACCGACGGTGCGGGTTTGCCGCGCCGGTCACCGGGCACGCACCGAGACCGACCCTTCTGCGAGGTGATGGATCGTGCGTGAGGACGAGATGCGACAGGACGCCGCCCGCCGGGCCGAGCAGCGGATCGCCGGCGGCGTGTACGGCGAAGGTGCCCTCGACGAGGTGACAGTGCCGCCGACCGATGTGGAGAGCCAGTTGCAGCGCGAGGACCCGGACGATCCGGCTGACGTGCCGATCGACCCGACAGTGCTGCGCGACGGCGGGCCGACGCGCGGTCAGGGCGCGATCACCACGACCGGCGGCACCGCCGGCCCGGCGAGCGTCCGCCGGGTGGCCCGCCAGCCGGAGCGCCACCGTGGCACTGTCGCCCCGACGACGACAGGCGACGCCACCACCGGCGGAATGACCACCCCGCCCGGCGGCCCCACCAGCGACCAGTCCACCCCCACCACCCACCAGGGCAACTTCGAATAACCCCACCCACCCGCTCGCCCACCCACCCACCCACCCACCTGGTCGATCATGAAGTTGTTGCCTGCCGTCGTCGGCGTGTCGGGCAATAACTTCATGATCAACAGGGCGGTGGGGGTGGGGCGTGGGGTCAGGGGTGGGTGGGGGTGGGGTGAGGGTGGTTAGGCGTTGGGTGGCGCGGGTCAGGGCTACGTAGAGGTCGCTGGGGCCTCGGGGGGACTCGGCGATGATGCGGTCGGGGTCGACCACGATCACCGAGTCGAACTCCAGGCCCTTGGCCTCGGCGACGGTAAGTACCACCACCCGGCTCTCCAGCTCCGGTTGTTCGCCGACGGCCGCCTCGGGCAGGGCCGCTGTCAGCGCGGTACCGAGGTCGTCGACCCGGCCGGTCGGGACGATCACCCCGAGCCGACCGTCGGTCAGCCCCGCCGCCTCGGCCCTGGCGACCGCCACCAGCTCCGCGGCGAGCGTCTCCGCCGGCACCGCGCGCTGCTGCGGCGCGAAACCGCTTGAGCGTACGGCGCGCGGCGGGCGGAGTGCCGGATCGATCTCGGCCAGTACGCCTGCGGCGACGTCCATGATCTCGGCGGGAGTGCGGTAGCTGACGGTCAGCTCGGTCAGCCGCCACCGGTCCGCCACGTACGGCGCCAGCGCCTCCGCCCATGACGGCGTGCCGGCCAGCGCGCCGGTCTGCGCCACGTCACCCACGATCGTCATCGAGCGGCTCGGGCAGCGGCGCATCAGCAGCCGCCAGGCCATCGGCGACAACTCCTGCGCCTCGTCGACGATGACGTGCCCGAACGCCCAACCACGGTCGGCCGCCGCGCGCTGGGCGGTGGTGAGCCGGTCCGCCTCCTCCTGCCGTTCCAGCAGCCGGTCGGCGTCGAGCAGGTCGGTCACGCCGAGGATCTCACCGCCCTCGGCCTCGTCCTCTACATCGATCGAGCGCGAACCCCGGGCGATCTCCAGCACGCCCTCCGCGTACTCGCGTTGCAGGGCACGGATCCGGTCCCGGCGGGCGGCGGCGGCCCGGTCGTCCTCGCCGAGCAGCTCCGCCGCCTCGTCGAGCAGGGGCACGTCCGCAGGTGTCCAGCCGCCCGGCTCGCGGTGCAGCGCGGCCCGCTCCCCGTCGCTGAGCATGGGGGCGGCGGCGTCGATGCGCTCGGGTGCGGCGTACAGGTCGGCGAGCAGCCGTTGCGGCGTGAGCACCGGCCACAGCTCGTCCAGCGTGGCCCGGACCTCCGGCTCCTCGCGCAGCTCGCGGCGGATCTCGGCGCGGTCGGCCTCTTCGAGCAGGTTCTCCCCACCCAGCGGGTCGGCGCCGATGCGTTCGGCGACCTGGTCGGCGAGCGCGTGGATGACCTCGATGTCGAAGACGGCGCGGGCCAGGTTGTGTGGCCGGCCGCTGCGTCGGGCCCGGTCGCGTGCCGCGTGCACGGTGGCCGGATCGAGGACGAGGACCTCCCGCTGCGGCAGCTCGATCTCCAGCGGCTCGTCGGGCACCCGCTGCCGATCGCGTACGGCGTTGGCCAGCACCTCGACCATGGTCAGGCGGCCCTTCAGGGCGGCGGTGGTGGCGGGCTCGGCCCGGTGGGCGCTGACCCCCGGGAAGAGATCGCCCTGGGTGCGCAGCAGCACGCCCGTCTCGGCCAGTGCGGGCAGCACCTGCGAGATGTAGCGCAGAAACGTCACGTTCGGGCCGACCAGCAGCACACCCCGGGTCGACAGCTCCCGCCGGTGGGTGTAGAGCAGGTACGCGGCCCGGTGCAGCGCCACAGCGGTCTTGCCGGTACCCGGCCCACCCTGCACCACGAGCACGCCTGGCAGGTCGGCCCGGATGATCCGGTCCTGCTCGGCCTGGATGGTCTCCACGATGTCGCGCATCCGGCCGGTCCGTCCGGCGTTGAGCGCGGCCAGCAGCGACGCCTCGCCGGTCAGCTCCTCGTGGGCGGTGGGGGAGGCGGTGGCCAGGTCGAGCACCTCGTCGTTGAGGCCGACCACCTTCCGTTGCCGGGTACGCAGGTGCCGACGTCGCCGGATGCCCTGCGGATTGGCGGCGGTGGCGAGGTAGAAGGCGCGGGCGGCCGGGGCACGCCAGTCCATCAGCAGCGGCTCGTAGTCACCCTCGGTGTCGAAGATGCCGATCCGGCCGATGTAGTGGCGCTTGTCCCCGTCGGTGTCCAGCCGGCCGAAGCAGAGGCCGTTCTCCACCGCCGAGAACTGCTCGACCTGGTCGGCGTACATGCGTACCGAGCTGTCCCGCTGTGAGCGGGCCTGCAACGTCCCCCCGGTCGACCGCAGTTGCTCGGTCAACCGCGTCGTCGCCTGGTCACGCAGGTCGTCGAGGCGCTGGTAAAGCATCGAGACGTACTCCTGCTCGCGGCCGATCTCGTCGTCGGACGGCGAACCGCCGGAGTGCCTTGACAATCCGTCTCCCGATTGGCTAGAATCTGCGTTCAGGACGGCTTTTATAAGCCGTTCTTTTTTGTGCCTGAACTGCTAAAGATAGCGCGCGTCGACGGTCAGCGGCGCTCGGTGCAGACCTCACCGGAACGGGCGACGGTGTCGGTGGACCAGGCGACCGCGACCGTGAAGCAGTAGTCGAGGCTGCGGTTGAGGCCGTAGACGACGAAGCTGTCGCTGCCCGCGGGCAGATCCGCGAAGGGACTCTGCGGCTGACCGTTTCGGCCGCCCGAGACGATCACCGGTCCCTCCGCGCCGGCCGGGTACGTCCACCGCAACGTCACACTGTCCCGGTTGTCGCGCAGCGACAGCCCGGTCGGCGCGGCACCGGGGGAGGCGGGCGGCGCGTCGCTGGCCGTGGCGGTGGCTGCCGGAGGTGCCGCGCCGCTCGGGTCACCGCTGGCCGCCGGTGGCGTCGGATCGCCGCCGCCGACCCGGGACACCCCGGCGATGACCGCCGCGGCCCCGAGCAGCACCACGAGGACTCCGGCCGCGACGATCAGCACCAGCCGGTTCGGCTGGGCGGCCGGCTCCGGTACGGCGGTACGGCGTACCGGCACCGGCAGCAGGCGCGACGGTGGTCCGGGGCGTTCCGGCTCGACCCGGCGCAGCCGGTACACCCCGGGAGCCTGCGGCGTGCCGGTCAGCCCGACCACGTTCGGCGGTACGGCGCCGCCCGCCGGGGGCGGCACCTCGGGATAGGGGTTCGGAGCGGGCTGTTCGGCCGCCGGCCCGGCCCACCAGTCCTCGGGCGGTCCGGCCGGGCCGTCGACCGGCTGCCGGGGCGTGGGCACAGGTGACGCGGCAGCGGTCCCCGAAGGACCGTTTGCCGGGTACCCGTGGCTCGGGTGGTAACCCTCCGCCGGGTGCTCCTCCCGGTCGCCGTGTTGTGCCGACCGCCACGGTTGATCGTCCTCCGCCGGCGTGGCCGCCCAGGACGGCTCGTCGTCCGACGTGGTGGCCCACCCCGGCGGCGACCCCGAGGCCGGCGTCGGGTCGTCCGGTGCCCAGGTCGGCGCGGCAGCGGCCCAGGTCGGCTCGTCCGGCGGCGGCTCCGGTGACGCTGCCGCCGGGGCGGGCGGCCAGGTGTCCTCGGGCAGGCGCGGGTGCGGCCAGGTCGGGGTGGGTGGGGTGTCGTCGGTGGACGGGGTACGGGCGGCCGGTACGACCGGCTCCGCCACACTGACCGGCGGGTTGTCGGCGCAGACGTGGGCGGGGTTCGCCGCCGCCCGGGCCAGCGCCGCGACCTGGGCGGCCAGCGGATCGTCCGCGGGGAGGTGCTGGCGGGCCAGTTCCCGGGCCAGGGCCAGGTTGTCCTGCGCCTCGGCGAACTGGCCGCAGTCGCGCTGCATCGAGCCGAGCCGGGCCAGCATCTTGATCCCGCTCGGATGCCCGTCGCCGTAGACCTCGCGGTGCAACTCCCACGCGTCCTGGAGCCGGTCACGGGCGACCTGGCACTGACCCCGGGCGTACTCCACGGTGGCCAGGTCGGCGTGGACGGCGAGGACCCGCAGCGACTCCGGCCCGTCCGACGCGGTCAGCTCGATGATCACTTCCTGGTACAGCCGCGCCGCCCGCGACCAACTGCCCACCCGGTGCAGTACCGCCGCCAGGGTGGCCGCGGCGGCCACCGTACGCGGATCGGAGCGGCCGTACAGGCGGGTGCTGGCGGCGTACGCGTAGGCGGCCCAGCCCCGCGCCGAGTGCGGCTCGCCGAGCGCGACAAGCACCCGCGCGTGCAGGCTGGCCGCGTCGGCCAACTCGGACGTGGCGTTGGTCGGGCTCGGGTCGGCGCCGGTCAGCGCGTCGGCGAGCAGCCGTTGGGCGCCGGCGAGATCGCCGGCGGAGACCAGGTCGTGCGCCTGATCAGTCAGTTCACCGAAGCCGGAGGGCACGCCCCATCGTGCTCATTCGACGACGTTTAGTACAAGACCCGCGCCGGAGTGGTTCGGTCAGGATCCGGTCACGCTCGCCTCAGGCGTTCGGCCAACACCTCGCTGATGCGGCGCAACTGCTCCACCTCCGTCGGGCTGAGGGCGTCGAACAGGTGCTGGCGTACCCCCTCGACGTGGCCGGGCGCGGCGGCGGCGAGTTTCGCGAACCCCTCGTCGGTGAGGTGGGCGATCTGGCCCCGCCGGTCGGTGGGGCAGTCCTCGCGACGCACCCAGCCCGCCGCCTCCAGGCGAGCCACCGCGTGCGAGAGCCGGCTGCGGGAGGAGCCGCTGGACTCGGCCAACTCGCTCATCCGCAGGCGACGCTCGGGCGCCTCGGAGAGCCGCACCATGATCTCGTAGTAGGCGTGCGGTATGCCCGCGTCGCGTTGCAGCTCGCGGTCGAGCGTGTCCATGAGCGCCCGGGAGGCGGTCAGGAACGCCCGCCAGGTGCGCTGTTCGTCCGGGTCCAGCCAGCGGGTCATGACCAGCATCATAGCGCAATAGTTGAACTCTCAACTAAAGCGGGCTACCGTTGGCGCATGGGAATCCATCGCCTCAACCACGCCGTCCTGTACGTCAGTGACCTCGACCGCAGCGTCGCGTTCTACCGCGACGTGCTGGGCTTCCGCCGGGTACCGATGACCCCGGAAGGCTTCCGGGGTGCCGCCTTCCTCCAGGCGCCCGGCTCCACGAACGACCACGACCTCGGCCTGTTCGAGGTCGGTTCGGGCGCCGGTCGGTCGACCGCTGGCCGGGCCACCGTCGGCCTCTACCACCTGGCCTGGGAGGTGGACACCCTCGACGAGCTGGCCACCACCGCCCGGCGGTTGACCGAGGCCGGCGCGCTTGTCGGCACCTCCGACCACGGCACCACGAAGAGCCTCTACGGCCAGGACCCGGACGGGCTGGAGTTCGAAGTGGTCTGGCTGGTCCCCGCCGACCGGCTCGACGACGCCGCCCTCGCCGCCCGGACCAGGATCGGCCGCCTCGACCTGCCCGCCGAGATCCAGCGCTACGGCGGGGACACCCGGGGCGGCGTCGGCATCTCGGTCCCGGTGTGACAGGCGTCGAGGCGGGCTGGCGCGGCCGGGTGCGGTAGAACGGCAGCATGCCGACCGAAGCCGTAGGGCACGCGCCGTTCCTCCGACACCTGGACAGGTGGGTGCCGGCTGCGCTGCGCCGCGCCCGTCGGGCCACCGTCGCCCTCGGGTACGACGGCGTTGACCCCAGCCTGGCCGAGCAGACCGTACGCCTGGCCGGTGAGCACGCCGCGCGGCTGCGCGGCTGCCGGCTCACCGTCCTGGTGCTCGCCGAGGGCACCGAGGCGCTGCCGGCCCGGCTCGGAGCCGCCGAGGCAGGGCTGCCGGCCGAGGTCGCCGTACACCTGATGCCCGGCCCGCCCGCCCGGCTGCCGGTGGCCCTGCGGGCTGCCGGAGCCGCGGGCGCGCCGGTGCTGTCCTACCTGGAGACCGACGACCCGGTGGCGCTGAGCGCCGCCGCGGCCGGCCGGGCCGCCGAGACCCTCGTCGTCGCCGGGGCGGCCACCGGCCTGCGCGTGGCGCTCATCGACGCCGGGTTCGCCCTGGCCACCGAGGTCGAGTTGGTCGACGTCGACCGGCGGATCGGCTTCGGCACCGGATCGGACCGCAGCCTGGAGGAGCTGAAGGAGATCCTGTGGGTCAGCGGGTCGCGGTTCCGCGACCCGGACGGTGCGCCGCTGACCCCCGCCGACCGGGTGGAGTCGGCACCGTTGGGTCGGGCCCTGCTGGCGGAACTGGACCGACGCGGCCCGCGCACCGTCACCGAGCTGCGCCGGTACGCGGTGACCGAGACCGCCTACCGGGCGGTGGACGCGGTGCGGGCGCTGTCCGACCTGCTCGACGCCGGCCGGGTGACCCGGACCCCGCCGGACGGTCGGCTCGGCGGCGACGTGCTCGTCACACCCGCTCGGTCAGGCGCTTGACCACGAGCGAGAAGCCGGTGGCGATCACCCCGATGCTGAACACCATCTGCGCGCAGACCAGCACCCGGGCGAGCTGCCCGTGGGCGTGCACGTCGCCGTAGCCGATCGTGGTGAGCGTGGACAGCGCGAAGTACAACGCGTCGACGCGGGTCTCCAGATTGACGAACTGTGCCGGCGCGACCCTGGCGATCACGTAGTCGGCGAGCGCGAAGGCGAGCAGACCGGCCATCAGCGCGAGGACGAGGTGCGTCATCGGGGGTGCGGCCCGCTCCCGCGTGGCGGCGACGATCTGGCGGCGTACCTGGCCGGTGACCAGCCAGGCCACCACGCCGAGAATCAGCAGCGTGAGCGCGATGCGCAGGCCGAGCCGGGTCGGGTCGGGATCGGACTCCACAGGCACGACGAAGTAGGTCGCGAAGAGCAGTACGCAGGCCAGCGAGGCCCGCCGACGCGTCAACCGATGGTCCGGTTTATGTTCCATGTGGAGATTGTCCGGCCCGCCGATGCGTGGTAGCTACGACCCGCCCGCGTCACCGGTCCCGGAAACAGCGCCGGGGCGCCGGGGATGCCGGCGCCCCGCTGAACGTGGGGATCTCAGGACTTGTCCTGCTTCCAGTGCAGCGGCCCCGGCAGGTCCACGCGGTGTGCCCGGGCCCGCGAGTTCCAGGACCAGCGACCGAGCTTGATGCTCCAGGACGAGAAGCCGTTCTGCGTGAAGTGCAGGATCAGCGGCCCGAACTTCTTGCGCTTACGCAACATCACACCCATTGTGGGCTCCCTTCGAGACTTCCCGAACGGGCAGGAACATGCCCGGAACGTCGATTCGTGAAACCTGATCGCACAATGGGGGACTGTGGACCGGATCGACCGTGGGCGCGGGGTGCCGTGAGCGGCAGGTCGTCCGGACGTCAGCGGGGTTCCCAGGCGTCCGGCAGGGTGGTCAGGCGACGGACGTGGGCGGGCAACCGGCCGTCGACCAGGTCGGCCAGGCTCACCTCGTCGACCACCCGGCGCAGCGCCGCGCGGACCGCGACCCAGAACTGCGGCAGGTGGGCGGCGACCCCTTCGTACTGTGTCTCCTCCGGACGCATCCCGCGTACGCCGGCCAACGGGCCCTCCGCCGCTCGCAGCACCGCGCCGACTGTCACCTCGCGGGGCGGCCGAGCCAGGGCGTAGCCGCCCTCCGCGCCACGCTGGGCCCGGACGATGCCGGCCCGACGCAGGTCGGCGAGGACCGCCTCCAGGAACTTCCGGGGCATGTCCTGCTCCGCGGCGATGGCCTGGGTGGACAGCAGCGACGGGTACGCGGCGGCGAGGCTCAACGCTGCCCGTACCGCATAGTCGCCGCGCGCGGAGATCTGCACCCCGCCATCATGCCCAATGCGTACCGGCCGGGGCCGCACCGGCCACCGCAACCACCCGGCCGGACCGCGGGTCACCGGCGCGACGCTGTCCCGTCCGACGGACGTCGAGGCGCGCCGCGCCGTCACGCCCGACGGACGTGGAGGCGCGCTTCGGCGGGTGGGCGCGGGCGCACCACCGGTGCCGGCGCGGGCCGCTCGCGGGCGGCCCGGAACGCGCCCGGGCTCATGCCGACCTCGCGGGTGAAGAACCGGCCGAAGTTCGTCGGCTCGGAGAAACCGAGCAGCCGGCCGATCCGGGCGATCGGCTCGTCGGTGGCCGCCAGCAACCGGCTGGCCTGGAGCGCGACCCGCTCGTCCACCACCTGCTTGGCGCTGCGGCCGGTGATCGCCAGGCAGGCCCGGGTGAGGGTACGCACCGAGCAGCCCAGCCGGTCGGCATAGTCCTCGACCCGGCGGGTGGCCTGATAACCGCGTTCCACCTCGCGGCACAGCCGCCGGAAGGTCTCCTCCTCCGGGCGCGACGTCCGTCCCGTACCGGACGGCAGCATGCTCAACCGCAGCAGCAGCACGCTCAGTTGATGGCGCAACAGGCTGCGGGCCGCCCGGGTGTCCTGGTGCCGGCTGGCGTCCACGGTCAGCTGGCTGACCTCGTTGATGATCGCGTCCTCGTCCTCGCCGGCGAGCTGGACCCAGTTGGGCACGTGGTCGGCGTCGACGTCGAGCCCGTGCAGCGCCTCCGGATGCCAGCGGACCACGGTGGCGTCCAGCTGGGGCAGGGCACAGCGCAGCACCTGGCCGGGACGGACCCGCAGCAGTGAGCCGGGCCGGCACGGCAGGGCACGGAAATCCACCTCGGCGAGCCCGTGACCACTCGTGGTCAACACGATCAACTCACGGTCCAGCAGCACCGGCCGTCGCCACCCCGAGTCGGGCGCGAGGTCACCGAGCGTGATCGTATCGATCTCGATCGGGCTGGTGGCGGCATCGGGCAGCGCCGTGGCGAGGTGACCGGGAGGGACCATCACCTGCGACGTTAGCCCGAGACCGGTCGGTACGCATCCCTCGCCACCCGGGTATCGCGGGCCGTCGGCACCGATGCGCGGATGCCCGCCGGGGTGGGGTTGTTCCCGATGCGGCAGGACGATTAGGTTACTGATGGGTAGTGACCTGGTCGTCGTGGCGCTCCGAGCGGTCCGTGGCGGCGGCCCCGACACCGGCTGCCCCAGGCCGGACACCGCAAGGGGATGACATGAAGGATCTGTTCTCCGTCGACGGCAAGACCGTCCTGGTCACCGGCGGCTCGCGGGGCATCGGCCTGATGATCGCCCGGGGTTTCGTCGCCGCCGGGGCGCACGTCATCATCTCGTCCCGTAAGGCCGAGGTCTGCGAGGCGGTGGCCAAGGAACTGGCCGCGCACGGCCGCTGCGAGGCGATCCCCGCCGACCTGGGCCGGGACGAGGGCGCGCAGCACCTCGCCGCGGCGGTCCGGGACCGGGTCGACAAGCTGGACGTCCTTGTCAACAACGCCGGAGCCACCTGGGGCGCGCCGCTGGAGAGCTACCCGGAGAGTGCGTTCGACAAGCTGTGGGCGGTGAACGTCAAGGCCGTCTTCCGGCTGACCACCGCGCTACTGCCGGCGCTGCGCGCGGCGGCAGGCCCCGACGACCCGGCGCGCGTGATCAACATCGGCTCCATCGACGGCATCCGGGTGCCGATGATGGAGGTGTACGCCTACTCGGCCACCAAGGCGGCGGTGCACATGCTGACCCGCAGCCTGGCCCACCAACTGGCCGGCGAGCAGATCACCGTGAACGCGATCGCCCCCGGGCCGTTCGAGAGCAAGATGATGGCGTTCGCGCTCGACGATCCCGGTTCCCGCTCCGCCATCGAGGCCCAGGTCCCGCTCGGCCGCATCGGCCGCCCCGAGGACATGGCCGGCACCGCCATCTACCTCGCCTCCCGCGCCGGCGCCTACCTCACCGGCGCAGTGATCCCCGTAGACGGCGGCCTAACCACCCACGGCTGACCCCCCGCCCCCCGCCCCGCGCCTCCCCGCCCGCCCTCATCCCGCGATCATGCAGTTGTGGCACCTGTTTCCTGCCGTTCGGCCACCTTTGTCAGGTGCCACAACTGCATGATCGACGAGGTGGCTGGTGGAGCGGGGAGAGATGGGTGGGGCCGCTCGGACTCGGCAGATCCGCGCGGCCCCGGTTGCTGTCTGTCAGCGACCGGCCAGGAGCCGGTTCACTGCGGTGTCGACGTCGAGGTGCTCGGCCTCCCGGCCGCGCGGAACGACGACGTAGGTCCGCCGCAGGAAGCGCACCAGCACGCTGCGCGGCACCTCGAACAGGGCGTTGCCGTCCGGCGACGACAGCGCCAGCGCGACGAAGTCGCCGCGCGGGGTGGCCCAGGGCCAGACCCGTACGTCCCCGATGCCCGCCGGCTCGTCCAGTCCGGTGACCAGCAGTTCGCGGGCGAAGGACCAGCTCACCGCCTCGCCGCCTGCCGATTCGGCATGGAACAGGACATGGACCGCATACGGGTCAGCAGGGTCGTAGCGCAGACTGGCGCGCACCGGCAAAGCGGTGGCGTCAGGTGCGACGAGCCTTAGCGACGTCTCGACCTCTACGGTCGTCGGTCGGATGACACTCATGAACGTTCTCCCCCCGGCACCGCTGCGGAACGCGCGTGTCCCGCTTTTCCCATACTCAGCCGCTACTCCTGGCTACGCTCCGCCATGCGCTGACTTCACCCAGTGGTGGGAAGGGGGTCGGAAGGGCCTCGTGAATGTGAAAATTCATGTAGGATTTCCGGTTCTGCCCAGTGGGTTCATCCTGCCCGGCATCGGGTTTGTTGAGTCGTCGACTTACTCCGGTAACGTCCAGTCGGCGGTTGCAGTGACGGGCCCGCGCCACACTGGGGCGTGAAATGGCCGCGGACGCGATCCTCAGTGGATGCGGCGACCGAGGCGAGACCCGTCGAACGTCGCGGTCCGCACAGCCGAACAGCGGGGGTACGGGGTGCCGAAGAAGCGGAGAAACCGGCACGGTCGGTCAGTGATCGATCGCAGCCGGATGAGTGATCGCGGCACGGCGACGGGCCGGGTACGCAACGGACGTGGCTATCCAGGGGGAACCAGGGGTAGATCGACCGGAATGGGGCATCGTGGGGAGATGGCCGGGAGCACGAAGCGCGAGGGGGGTGGTGTCGCCGTGTCCGAGCGGCGCTATCCACCACCGTGGCGGCAACGGATATCCACCACCCTCGCACTGATCCGGGCCAACCCCACCGGCCGGATCGCACTTAAGATCATCTTTGGGGTGCTGGGTGCCCTCGTGGTCACCATCGGCATCGCGCTCATCCCGCTGCCCGGCCCCGGCTGGCTGCTGGTGATCGCCGGCCTCGGCATCTGGGCCGTGGAGTTCCACTGGGCCAAACGCCTGCTCGCCTTCACCCGCCGCCACGTCCACGGCTGGACCGCATGGGTGAAGCGACAATCACTGCCCGTACGCCTGGTCATCGGCTCGGTCGGCCTGGTCTTCGTCGCCGCTGTCGCCCTGCTGTCGATCAAGTACAGCCTCGGCATCGACGTGATCGCCCAGGTGCTGCGCTACCTCGCCACGAACTGACCCCGGGTTCGCGGTCCACGCGCCCGATCGGGTAGAGTCATCCGCGCTGAGGGCGATTAGCTCAGCGGGAGAGCGCTTCGTTCACACCGAAGAGGTCACTGGTTCGATCCCAGTATCGCCCACGCAGCTCAGGCCACTTCCCAGCTTCGGGAGGTGGCCTTTCTGCTGCCCGTACAGCAGCGAAGTACAGCAGTTCGTCATCGCGTCAGGGATTCGCCGAGGCGCTTGAGCGCATCTCTCGTTGCCTGCGAGGACACCTGCGTGTAGATCTCCATCGTCACCGAGAAACGGGCGTGCCGGAGGATCTGCATGGCGACTCGCGGGTGGACGTCGAGGTCGGCCAGGAGGGTGGCGCAGGTCCGGCGGGCGTCGTGGACGGTGATCGGCGTGACTCCCGCTTTGTCGCAGCGGGTCTGCCAGGAGCGTTGGAAGTTGCGCGGCTCGATGGGCGTGCCGTAGCGGGTGGTGAGTACGAGTCCGGTCTCGTGCCACGCCTTGCCGGCGGCTGCTCGTGCCTCGTCGCGTTGTTGCTGTCTGAGCTTGAGAGCGGCCAAGCAGATGTCGGGCAAGGGCATGGTGGCGTCGGACGCCTGGGTCTTGGTGTCGCGGTGCAGGAGTTGCCCGCGTACCCGTTGCAGTTGCCGGCCGATGGTCAACTCTCCGGCGTCGAGGTCGACGTCGGCCCAGGTGAGACCGAGGGCTTCGCCTTTGCGCAGGCCGGTGACGAGGACCAAGGCGTACGCCGCGTAGAGCGGATCGGCGTCGGCACGGGCCGATTCGAGGAACCGGCGGGCCTCGTCGCTCGACCAGGACTTGCCCCGTCGGCGGCGGACGGTGGCGAGCGTGACCGGCACGGCCGGATTCTTGGTGATGAGGTCTTCGGCCTGGGCGTGGGTGAGAGCGGCCCGCAGCGCGGCCCGGATGTCGCTGACCGTGCGCGTCGACGGGACCGCCTGGCAGCAATGCCCGATCGCACAGCAGCGTCGCTTCTCCGTGCGGCGGGCGGCGTCCTTGCCCTGGGCGCAGCACTGGCAGGTGCGGGCCACCTGGTTGAGCCAGGTCTGCACGTCGCGTGCCTGGAGCCGGTCGAGCCGTTTGGAGCCGAGGCCGGGGGAGAGGTAACGGCGGACGAACGTCTCGTAGGTGGCGTAGGTCAGCGGCGCCCGATTCGGCTCGATGATCTCGGTCAGCCAGTAGGTGAGGAAGCTGCCGACGGTCGGGACGCTGGTCGCCACCGGTCCGGTCTTGGCCTGCTGATGCAGCTTGATCCACTTGTCGTGCACGGCGTCGCGGGTCCTGCCGTAGACGTACTTGCGGGTCCGCTTGCCGTCCGGCTTGGTGACCCAGACGTACGCGGCGAAGCCGTTGCGGTACGGGAAGATCGAGCCTTCGCCGTTGGCGCGGGCACGTCCGGGCATCAGGCGGCCCCACCCGTGAAAGGTGAGCGAATCCGGGCCATCGTGGACGGCGGAAGGCCGTGCTGGGCCGCTCGGCGGATTCAGAGAGCCGGCACTGTGGCCGGGCGATGGAGAGGCGGCGGGATGTGCCCCGCATCAGCGGCAGGAAGGCCGCTCGGCATCTCGTGGCCGAGTCCAGCGGTTCGGCGGGAAGGCCGCGCTGGCGTGCTGAACGACCGCCAGAGTAGCACCGGGTACCGACACGTCAACCCGTCCTGACCGCGTAGGCCCGAGGCGGGACGGCCGGCTGCCGGCTGGTGTGGGAGGACTTTCTGTACGTCTATCAAGGCGGCCCTTGACGGGCCGCACGCGCCGCCGCCTGGGCGCGCGTCCGTCGCTTCGCTGGCGCTCCGACTCCGGCCACGCAACACGCCCGGCGGCTGGCGCGGAGGGCGGGTAGCCCGATGGGCCGCCGCAACACAACAGCAGCGTTGACCGGGTGGTAGTGGGCCGGCAGCCGGCCGGGCCGCGCGGCCACGAACCCGCGCGGCGCAGGAAGGGCGCGCGCCGGCTCCGCGTGGCAAGCCCCAAGCATGGGGGCGGTTTCCGCCGAGGGCATGCCGGCCGTCCAGGAGCCGGCTTCGCAGGCGCTCAGGGTCAGGTCAAACCACTCACCTGGGAGGGGGAGGGTGGCCGCCGGTGGCCGGCTTCGACCCTGGGGAGCCGGGTCCGTGCCGGGTGAGGTCAGGTCAACTGCGCCACTGTGGCGGTGTCCGCCGGGGGCGCGGTCCGTGACACGAGAGCCCACTCGGCCTGTCCGGTAGCGGTCCGTACGTGCGTCAAGGTCCGATTGACTGCGGGCCCAGAGCGGCCCGCTCTCCCAAAGGCAGGCCGGGGCGTGGGGGATGGCACAGGACGCCTGTCCCTGGCAACCTAATGCAATGACGGTGAATCCCCCGGAGACGCGCCACTGCGCGCCCTCAACTGCCCGCATTGCAAGACTCTGACCTTGGCGCAGATTCGAGGCAGGTCTCTGCTGGACGAGGATACGAGCATCGCTGTCGCTCAGCTTTTGCTGCTCCAATGCGAGGGCTGCAAGACGCATTCTTTGCATCAAGAAGTCGACTTCGGCGACCGCGAGAAATGGGTCGATAAAGTTTGGCCTGAGGAGCGGCGGCCCCTCTCGTTCGCGGTCCCCAGTGAGTTGCGGGCTGAGCATGAAGAGGCGGTGACTTGCCTGCGCGCTGGTGCCAATGCGGCAGCAGTTGTTATGGTCCGGCGGACATTGGAAGGCATCTGCCGCTTAAACGATGCCACCAAGAAAAACCTCGGCGAGGGCCTGCGGGAACTTCAGAATCGCGGGCTAATAGACAGCCGATTGATGGAGTGGGCGGATGAGCTGAGAATCCTCGGAAACCAAGGAGCGCATTTTACGGGTATGAAGGTAAGCCGGGAAGACGCTTCAGATGCCGTCGATTTCGCGGAAGCAATGCTTGACTACATGTATGTCCTGACCGTCAAATTCTCCGACTTCAAGAGACGTCGGTCTGAACGGGAAGCAATGAGCAACTCGAACAGCTAGCGAAGAGTAGCTAGGCCCGTGTTCCGGGCCTAGGCCGCCGAGGTCTGGAGTGGCTCGGAGTCGCTAGAGTGTCGGGTATCAGACAGAAGGGCAGCGGTTGGCTGCACCATCCCCTGACGAGCTGCAAGCATTGACGCTCTCTATCCCTCTCCTCCTAATCGGGAGAACTCTTGCCTCGCGGAGACAGCCGACGTCGCAGCCCTCGAACTTGGGGCTACTGGACCGAGCAGAAGCTTTCTATCCTGGCCGCCTACCTGCCGGCCTTTACAAGAGCCTCGCAGAAGTCACGTCGGACTCTCTATCTAGACCTCTTTGCGGGACAGGACCGAAACCTCAGCCGCACTACTGGCGAGCCGATTAGTGGGTCGCCGAGGGTGGCCCTTGACACAGCGCCGCCCTTCTCCAGGGCGATCTTCTTCGAGTTGCCTAGTCAGGCGGCGGGCTTGGAAGCAGAACTTAGGTCTTCCTATCCCGACCGGGACTTCGCGGTCGTCCCAGGTAACTGCAACGAGACTATAGGAGAAGTGCTGGAAGGGCTTAAGGCAGAGGAGTGGCATTGGGCGCCCACGTTCGTGCTGCTCGACCAGCAGGCGGCCGAGATCGAATGGGCCACGCTGGAAGCGTTGGCCCGCTTCAAGCACCACAGCAGGTCGAAAGCAGAACTTTGGCTCCTGTTCGCGCCATCGATGTTGCCGCGGGGCTTAGCGTCCGTGGACCCAGAAGACGCAGAGTGCTTTGCGAATCGCATCACTGCCATGTTCGGCACCGAGGAATGGTGGGACGCATGCCGGGCCAGGCAAGAGGGGTTTCTCAGCGCAGCAGAGTTTCGCGACGAGCTGCTGAACCTCATGCGCTGGCGCCTAGAGAATCTGCTTGGCTATAAGGCCACCCACTCGTTCCAGATGAAGAATACGAGGGGTGTAGACATCTACGAGATGGTGTTTGCGACTGACCACGACGCGGGCGAGAAGATCATGAGCCACATCTACCGCATGGCCGCTGAGGCGCAGCCACGAATGCGAGCCGAGGCTGTCGCGAAGCTCGAGGCAGAACGGGAGGAGAAGTCGGGAGTCCTGTCGCTGCTACCGCCGATGGCCAAGGTGATCAATTCAGTCCCGTCCTACAAGCACCAGCCGCCTCGACCGCCGTACCAGTTACCGGCCGACGAGTAGCGGTTGTGCTGAAGCGGGCATCTCATCCCAGGTTCGGCCGTCCAGCTCGCGGCCGCCGGCCTTCGGGGTCCTGCCGCCCCACTGCTTGAAGAAGAAGGCTGTCCCGACGGCGGTGCAGCGATCGCGGAGACACCGCACCCAATCAGGATCGACCGGCCGGCAGCCGGGACCGGACTCCCCACCTGCAATCACCCAATCGACGCCCTCAAGGTTGAGGTCGTCCAGCGGGCCAAGGAGTGGCTCTGCTGAGACGAACCGAACGGCGGCCGGCACCTGACGAAGGTGGTCAACGCGCTCCGCCTGGTCTAGGTCCTCGACAGAGACACCCATCCACACGTTGACGGGCCAGCTCAGCCGGGGAGCGAGCTTGGCAAGTCTCGCCGCCCGCTTGGTAAGTACCTGGTAGGTGTGCTGGGGGGTGGCCGCCATGACCTCGAAGACCTGCTCGACGAACTCGAAGGGCACCTTCGCGTGGAACAGATCACTCATTGAGTTGACGAACACAACCCTTGGCTCTCGCCAACGCAGGGGTAGAGCCAGGTCCCTTGGGTGAGTGGCAACGCCGAAGCCGGGGCCGGAGGTGCGCGCATCACCGTCTGTTTGGTACTTAGGCGAGCCCATCGCCTTCAGCCGCTTGGACAGGGTCAGCGCATAGCAGTGATCACAGCCGCGTGAGATGCGATCGCAGCCTGTCGTTGGGTTCCACGTTGCTTCGGTCCACTCGATGGAACTCTTGTCTGCCATTCCACACTCCCCGGCCGGTTGAGTCGATTTTGTCGAACGTGCGTACGGATTGAAAGCGTGTGAACGATCTTTCCATCCGGCCGGCCGACCGGTTGATGCGTACTAGCCGCGTCATTTGACTCGACGCGCACCAGACTCGGCCAGGCCGTCGCCAGGCCGTCAGCGGTCAGACTGTAGTGACGAACGACGACCAGCGGCGACGACTCTTGCCGAGGTCACGTTGGGTGGCCGGTCTGCCGACCGGCTAGAACGACCGTGGCTTACCTGTAGTTGGTGAACTGGTCGGGTGAGTTGCTCTTGACCACGCCGCACCAGCCGATTCATCCTGTCTGGTCCAGGCCAGGAGTGCCGCTCCCGTGGCGTTGCAGCCGATGGTGTAGGCAGTGGTCAAGGCATTGGACAATGCCCTGCTGGCTGCACCAACCATGGTCACACTCCTCTTCTTCGCCTTGCTGTCTGCGCGAGTACGGCTTCTAAGACCGTTCACCAAGTGCTTCAGCAACGGAGCGAGGAAGGTTGTAAGACCAACGACTACAAGCACCAGACCTGCGTCAAGCAGGCCGCCGGACCCAGACCACACAGGATGGATCCGCCGCCAGGGTACCAGGATGAGTCGACAGGCGGCTTTCGAGCAGCCGGCGAAGGTCTGGGGCACGCAGGGGGCACAAGGCAACGTGAAACGTCGGCAACCAGCCATTAGCGGTGTGAGCCGAGGAGCGAGCGTGACCAGCGTGCCGGCCAAGTCGCCGCAGCTCACGGCCGAGGCGGTCTAAGTTCCGCTTCAACGTCTGACCGACTCCGCTGTACCGTCGCGGACCGGCGATCAGTCGTCAACGTCGTACTCGGATTCGTCGACCAGGCCCGTCACGAAGGTCTCGAAGTCGGGGGCGAGGACCGTGATCTGGTAGTTCCACTCCTGGTCGACGTGTACGACGGCGGGCTCACCGGGCGAGCGGTAGTCGAGGGCGACCATGTCGTGACCCGCCGACGGGCAGTCGGCGATGTAGATGCCGATGTCGGGGTAGCCCCATTCCGCTACCCAGAACGTGCTGCCGAAATCGCCGCAAAGGCTGAACCGAGCAGTTCGGCCGATCGCTGCCAGCGTGTATACGCCGACGTGGTCCTCAGCCCAGGAGGTTCGGCTCGGTGCAGGGTGGGCGTCACGGGCCAACGAGCCGCCTTTGTGCCGACGGGCCAGGTCGACGTACGCGGTGGGCAGCTGGTACCCAAGCTGCGCTTCCACCGCCCGCAGAACCTCGTCGGTGAGCGGGTTCTCCAGCGGGCCGGATCCGTCGAAGACAGTTGCGGGATCGAGCACGGGTCGACGGTAGTCGGTTGGCGTCAGTTCCAGGAGCGCCGGTAGCCCTGTTGCTGTCGACAGCAACGATGACAGCAAAAGGGCGAGACGGGGAGGGCCAAGGACGGAAAGTGGTCGTTCAGTACCCGACGTCAGAGACGTGCGCGGACGCGCATGGACGGAGCGCCCAGAACTTACAAGCGAGTGGTCGGGGTGCCTGCCCAGGATGCAGGGGTGGCTGGCGTGTGAGGGTTATGAGCCAGCCTGCGGATCGGTAGCGTTGAGCGTGTCTGCGGCCCGATGGGTCGGTGGTGCGTCCGGCGCTACGCGAGGAGGTTCCGGGTGGATTCCTTGCCGGAGTTGACGTTCGGGCAGCGGTTGAAGGTCTACCGGGAGCGGTCCGGGAAGACT
The DNA here is from genome assembly GCF_002754655.1 of Verrucosispora sp. CNZ293. Lineage (NCBI taxonomy): Bacteria > Bacillati > Actinomycetota > Actinomycetes > Micromonosporales > Micromonosporaceae > Micromonospora > Verrucosispora sp. CNZ293. The sequence continues at coordinate 3,001,352 of NZ_PEFR01000001.1, read as the reverse complement.
CGGGCGGTGCTTGGTGGGTTGGTGGGCCGTAGCGCCGAGTGGGTAAAGGCGGTCGAGACCGACCGGATCTTGCCGCCGCGCCTGCACATGCTGGATCGGATCGCGCGTGCTCTGAAGGTCGACGTGTCTGCCTTGGCTGTGGAGCTCGGTGATCGGTCTGCGGTGGTCAATGGGCCGGAGCATCCGGCGTTGGCGTCGGTGCGGGATGCGGTGAACCGTGTCGCGTTCGCCGGTGACGCCCCGGCGGAGTCGTTGTCCGGTCTGAGGGAGCGGCTTGCGGTGGCGTGGCGGGCGCGTCATCAGGCGTCGGATCACCGGACGGTGCTGGGCGCGTTGTTGCCGGGGTTGCTGCGGGATACGCAGCGTGCCGTGTTGGTGTACGAGGGCGACGAGCGGCGGCAGGCGCAGGCGCTGTTGGCGGAGACGCTCGGGTTGGCGCAGATGTTCATCGCGTACCAGCCGGCTGCCGAGTTGTTGTGGCGGGTAGCGGATCGGGCGATGGTGGCGGCGCAGGAGTCCGGTGATCCGGAGGCGCTGGCCGGTGCGGGGTGGTTCCTGTGCCAGGTGCATCGGGACGCTGGGGATTGGGACACCGCGATGGCGGTGACGCTGGACGTGCTGTCGGCGCTGGAGTCGCAGGCGGTCACCGGGAGCACAAATCTGCTGGCGCTGTGGGGTGCGCTGAACTTCGAGGCCGCGTACACGGCCGCTCGTGCCGGTGAGGAAGGGCGGGCCTGGCGGTACTGGGATCGTGCCGATCGGGTGGCGCAGCGTCTGCCGCAAGGCTTCTACCAGCCGCAGACGTCGTTTTCCCAGGTCATCATGGGCGCTCATGCGGTGACCGTGGCGGTGGAGTTGCAGAAGTCCGGCGAGGCGGTGCGGCAGGCCCGCCGCCACGATGCGGCGGTGATCCCGTCGAGGCCGCGTCGGGCACGCCATCTGATCGAGGTCGCGCGGGCGCTCTACGGCAAGGACGACACGGAAGCGACAGTGGCGACGCTGCGGCAGGCGTACGAGTCGGCCCCGGAGACGATTCGCTACAACGGGTACGCCCGCCAGATCACCTTGGACCTGCTCGACGGCCCGCGTTCCACCCGGGATGACGCCCGTGATCTCGCGGTCCGAGTCGGACTCGTCTCGTGATCCAGAGGTAGGAACCTTACCCATTCCGCCGCGCAACCGACCGTAGCTTCTCGCTCACGGGATGCGGCGGGCGGTGCGAGTCACGCCCGGTCGCCGCGTCCCCCTCAATCAGAGGGCGAACAGGCTGCCCTCGTGAGCGACGAGGGAGGGTGCGTGCGGCGCGTCTCGTACGACGAGTACCTGTCGGCCACCGCGTTGACCTTCGCCCGACGGCATCGGCCCGTGTGGTCGTGGCAACTGTGGCGGCGTGTCTGTCGCTGTGGAGCCGACCTGCCGTGCCGTGCCCGGCACCGTATCCCGATCAACCGGGGCCACTGGCCGCAGGAGGGCGAGCAGTGACCGGCGGGCCGGAGCGGACGATCCTCGCGGTGCACGTCCGAGGGCTCGACGGTATGTGCGTCGGCTGTCGGGCGTGGTGGTCGCGGCTGTCGCCGTACCCGTGCTGGCAGGTGGATTGGGCGACCAGTCGGCAGGCCCGCGCGAGCGTGGCCCGGTTTCTGGGTGGTGTGCGGTGACCACCCACGGGCCGGTGCTGCCGATCTGGAGCTGCGGCGGCTGCGACCTGCCCTGGCCGTGTCCAACGCGTAGGCGGGAGCTACGTGCGGAGTACGCCGACGCGCCGGTGTCGCTGGCGCTGTACCTCGGTGGCTATCTCGTCCAGGCCGCCGAGGACATGCCCTGGGCACCGGCCGGGGCGCTGCACCGCCGTTTCATCGGCTGGACCCGGCAGCCGGCGGAAGTACAGCAGTGAAGTACAGCAACCGTGCCGACCGGACCCGACCGGAACGGGCGTCACCAGGCCGGATGACCTCGTATCAAGTCCGATCCGGCGGGACTGCCGAGAGTTCACACCGAAGAGGTCACTGGTTCGATCCCAGGATCGCCCACCGATAGTCCCCGACCTGGGGAAATGTGAGCCCGTGATAGGCAGTGCGCGAACCGCCTCGACCAAATGTGCGTTGGGCTGGGGAAAGGCGTCTTGCGGTAAGGGTCTGCGGCCGCGACCAACTCCTCCTCGGTCACCTCGAAGACCGTCCCCGGCGCCGCGTCGGAGTCCACGCCGGCCGTCACCACGATCGGATGATGAGTCTGGCCGCTGACCCGCACCACCTCCGGATAGGGCGAGTCCTGGGACGACCCGTACGGCTGGCCGACACCCTCCCGCTAGACGCGAGCATGGAACGGCTGACCCCGCCGACCGAGCCCGGTGCCGGAACGCTGACCCGCAGCAGCCTCGCGGCCGGCACCCCCGGCGACACCTTCGTCGACTTCGCCGCCGTCCACGTGATCACGACCGCCACCTTGGACGCCTTGGCCCGGCGGCACCCCGGCGGCCGAATGGAGCTGCGACGTTTCCGTCCGAACATCGTGGGTGCGCATGGACGATCCCGCACCCTTCGCGGAGAACACCTGGCAGGACCAGACCATGACCGTCGCCGCCCACGCCGAGATCCGCATCGTCGCATCCACCCCGCGCTGCGCGGTGCCCACCCTCGCGCAAGGCGCCGACCTGCCCGACGACCCAGTTGTGCTACGCACAGCCGCACGGCTCAACCGGGTTCCGGTCTTCGACCTCGGCAAACTGACCTGCGTCGGCGCCTACGGCGCTGTCCAACGCGAGGGTCTACTGCGGATTGGCGACCGCATCATGATCGCCGCCTGACCCCGTCAACGGCAGCACAGCCGCGACATGACTTCCCGTGAACGGCACCTGCGACCCGCCTCCCCTCGCTCGGCAGAATCCACACCCAGTCGTCTTCACCAGCAAGATCCTGGACCGGGTGACGTCGTACCAGTGGAACGCCGGCACGGCGGCGTGGAACAACGTCGGCCGGGTGCAGCTGCGCTAGAGGTGGTCAACCCGCCGGGCATGACCGACCAGGTGTTCATCCTGGACTACGTCCGGCCGGTCGGGCTGATCGGCGTGGATACGAACAAGATCGACATGCCGCCGGTGAACTTCGACTACGTCGACGGGACGCAGCCGGACTACCGGGACGGCCGGGTCGACTACGACGAGACCGACGTCGGTGTGTCGGCGATGCGGATGCCGCGGCTGCTGGTCGTCCGCAACGGCCTCAGCCAAGGACCTTGAGCTTCAGGACCGTTAGGCCAGAAGATCGGCCAGCATCGCGATCAACTGCTCGTCCGTGACCGCATCCACCGGCCTGGCGGCCGGCTCCTGCCCCGAGGTGATCTCGGTCGTCATCTGGCGTCTCTCCCTTAGATCGGGCGATGCTGAGAGCCGTACTCCTGCCGTGCCGGTCACTTGGCGCAGAGCGCGGCGTCGACGAGGGCGGCCCGGTCGGCGGCGACAGATTCGTCCGTGACCGACCCGTTGAGTGAGGTGACCACCAGGGTCGCCGCGCGACCGTCGTCGGTGGCGCCGTTGACTGTCGAGTAACCGGGGATGTCACCGCCGTGGCCCCAGGCCACCCCGCCGCAGCTCAACGGGGTGCGGAAGAGACCGAGCCCGTACCCCACGCCCGATCGCGGATGCACCGCGACGGTGGTCCGTATCTCGGCCAGCTGCGCAGGTTTGAGCAGTTTGCCAGCCAGAAGGGCCAGCAGGAACGTGTTGAGATCGGCCGGAGTGGAGACCAGGTGGCCGGCGGCCCATCCCCAGCTCGGGTCCATCCGGGTGAAGTCGAGCAGTTCGCCGGTGGCTTCATCGAGCTGGTAACCCTTGGGATGCCTGCCGCGGATACCTTCCTCACCGACCCCGGGGGCGTAGGTGTCGCGCAGACCTATCCGCTCGATGACCCGGGTGGTGACCAGCTCGTTGAACGGCCGGCCGGTGACCCGTTGGGCGATCAGGCCAGCCAGCAGGTAATTGGTGTTGCTGTAGGCCCAGTCGCCGGCCGGCCTGCCTTCCCTGGCGTTGGCCATGTCGAGCAGGTCCCGGGGCTCGAAGTAGATGTGCTGGTACGGCGGGATGTCTCGCACACCCTGGAACATCGCCTCGGTGTAGTCGGGCAGGCCGCTGGTGTGCTGCAGCAGTTGGCGGACCGTGATCGCACCTTTGCTCGCACCGGGGCTGCGCACCAGATCCGGCAGGTACGTCTCGACCGACTGGTCGAGATCCACTGTGCCTTCGTCGACGAGCTGCAGCACGACGACGGAGGCGAACATCTTGCTGGAGCTGCCGATGCGTACCCGGCCGTTCGTCGGCACCTTCGTGCCGGTGCGCAGGTCGCCGACGCCGGCCGTGTAGTGCTGGGTCCGGCCGCGACGGTCCCGGACGGCGGCCAGCGCCCCCGGGTGCCGATCGGTACCGACGAGCTTCTCGATGCGTTGCCCGATGGCGTCGGGACGGGTCTCAGCCCAGGCGGTGCCGGCCGGGCCGGCGGCCGTGAGACCGCCCGCCGCGATCACCGCGGTCGTCGCCATGGCGACGACCCGGCGACGCGACCGGGTGGGCCGGCGGAGTCGAGTGGCGTGAGTGGGCATGGCAGGCTCCTTGACTGGGTACGGGTGACGGCCGACCCGCCGCCCGGGCCGGGTGCGCCAGGCGTTCCGGCCCGGGCGGCGGGTCGCCCCGTCAGTGGCGGTTCTGGCGAAGGGATCGGGTCAGTTGACCGGCGACGGCTACCTGCCGGCGCACAGGGCGGCGTCGAACGCGTCCAGGGCCTGGAAGATGCCGTCGGGGACCGGGCTCGATTCGGCGGTGACCACGATGGTCACGGCACGTCCGTCGGCGGTGATGGCGGTACGGCTGGAGTATCCGTCGATGTCGCCGCCGTGCCCCCAGGCCCGGCCGCCGCAGGAGAGGTCGTACCCGGTGCTGCCGAGACCGTAGTTCCACACCAGGTCCGGGAATGCCTCGCCACCGGGGAGCCAGACCTTGCTCTTGCGCATCTCGGCCAGCGTCGCCGGCTTGATCAGCTTCCCGTTCTGCAGCGCCACCAGGAACTTGTTGAGGTCACTCGGCGTGGAGATCATCTGGCCGGCCGCCCAGGCGATGGAGGGGTCCACCTGGGTGATGTCGACCCACTTCATCGTCTCCGGGTCCGGCAGGTGACCCTTGGCGTGCGGCTGGCGGATGGTCTTGTCACCGACACCCGGCCAGTACGTCTCGTGCAGCTTGGCCGGCTTGAGGATCTTGTTGGTGATCACTTCGCTGATCGGGCGACCGGTCACCTTCTGCACCAGCAGACCGGCCACGATGTAGTTGGCGTTGCGGTACTGCACCTGGCCGCCGGGGGTCGGAGCGTGCGCCTCGTGGGTGAACGCCGAGTCGAGCATGTCGCGCGGCTCGTAGTACCTGTTGCCCCACACGGACACGTCCGGCAGGTCATACTCGGGCAGGCCGCTGGTCATTCCCAGCAGGTGCCGGACCGTGATGGTGTGTCCGTCGAAGCCCTTGCCACGGACCAGCCCCGGCAGGTACGTCTCGATCGGCTCGTCCAGCTGCACCTTGCCCTCCTCGACGAGCTGCAGGACGGCGACAGAGGTGTACATCTTGGTGTTGCTCGCCATCCGCACGTAGCCGTCGGTGGGTACCTTCGCCCGGGTACGCGGGTCGTTGACCCCGGCGGTGTAGTTGGTGACGCGACCCTTGCTGTCCCGTACCGAGGCCAGCGCCCCGGGCGCGACGCCGGCCTTGACCAGCGCGTCCAGGCTGCTCTGGATGGTGTCCTTCGTCGGGCGGTGGGCCTGCGCGGCGTCGGCGTACTGGACGCCGATGCCGGCGAACCCGACCAGTGCGACGAGCGCCAGTGCGGCGGCGGTGCGGCGGCCGAAACCGAACTGCTTGCGCGGCGTCACGGTGCCGTTGCTCGAAGTGGTGTCGGTGCCCCTGTCGGAACCGGACCCGCCGGTGTGTTGCGGTGACATGGAATCTCCTGGTGAGCGTTCGGATCGGGCGCCCTGTGCGCCGATCCACGGAGCCGACGACGATTCGTCGACGCCTGCGGTGGACTGGCTGACGGTCACTCCTTGGCGCCGATGCTGCTGACCGGTGGCGTCCGCAGGAGTGCGCTGATGGGTGCGATGGTGGTGACCAGCGCGAGCAGCGTGGTACCGCCGATGATCGAGATCCAGCCGAGCGGCGGGACGTAGGGGACCGGTTGGCCGGTCATCATCCGGACCACCGAGACCAACGTGATGGCGGCGATGGCGCCACCGATGAGCAGTGCCGTGCCGAGCAGGCCGACCTGTTCGGCGTGCACCATCCGCTTGACCTGGCGGGTCGTGACGCCGACCAGGCGTAGCAGGGCCAGTTCGCGGCCCCGGGCCAGCGCCGCCATGATCATGGTGTTGGCGGCGGCGAGCGCGGCGTAGCCGACCATGACGCCGATGACCAGCTTGTTCATCCAGGCGCTGAGCGCCAGGTCGGTGGCGAGTTGGGCGCCGACGGCCCCGGTGTCGATCAGGCCGCTGCCCGGGTACCGCTCGACCAGGGCGGCGAGCCCGGCGACGGCTTCGGCGTCGCCCGGTTCGGTGCGGATCAGGACCTCGTCGTCGAGGTTGGTCGGGGTGTGGCCGTCGACCGTCTCCCGGCTGAGGGTCACGTCCCCGTAGGCGAGCCCGCGTTCGTAGATGGCGACCAGCCGCAACGTCACCGGGGTGCCGTCGCCGAGCCAGATCTCGACCTGGTCGCCGAGCTCCGCCCTTTGCGTGGCTGCCTGCAGGGCCGACAGCGCCACGGTGTCGCCACGCAGGTCGGTGAGGCTGCCCTCGGTGATCGACAGGTCCATGGTCCGGTCGGCTCCGTCGGGGTCGATCGCCTGGGCACCGACGGGTTCGACGCCCCCCAGCACCGGCACGATCACCGAGGTACGCCGGATCCCGGTGGCGGCGACGACGCCGGGCATCTCGCGGACGTCCGCTGCGGCGGTCGCCGGCAGTCCGACCGCCGACGCCAGCGTGTGCTGGGCCAGCATCCCGTCGCGGGTCTGGGCGACAGCCTCCCGATCCAGGTTGTCCTGCAGGAACCAGATCGAGCCGCCGAAGCCGACCGACAGCACCAACGCGGTCAGCACGGTCGCCATGCCGTGCGCGTTCGCCCGCAGGTTGGCCGCCGCCAGGTAGCCACTGTCGCCCCACACGGCGCGCAGCACCGGGCCGAGTGCCTGTGCGGCGTACCGGTTGATCCACGGCGCGAGCAGTGCGGCGGCGAGCACGAAGACGAACAGCATGCCGAGCGCCGCGCCGAGTCCGGCCTGACCACGAAGGGCGGTGGTGAACATGGTCAACGCGACTCCGCCGCCGAGCGCGATCAGACCGGCGAAGAGCCGGACGAGGCTGCTGCGCGCCGGCTCCACGGCGATCTCACCGAGCGCCTCGGTCGGCCGGATCCGCACCGTGCGACGGGCCGCGATCAGCCCCGCCGAGACCGCCACCAGCACGGTCGCCACACTGACCGCCACTGCGGTGAGCAGCCCGCCGTCGAACGGGAAGCCGTGGGGGATGAAGCCTCGGTCCATGAGCTGCCGATGCACCCAGTCGGTCGCCCACAGCCCGGCGGGGACGCCGAGCACCACCGCGACGATTGCCAACTGCGCGACCTCGGCGACGACCAGCAGCCGTACCTGTCCCGGGGTCGCCGCGACGGCGCGCAACAGGGCGAGGTCGCGGCGGCGGTGGCGGACCGCCAGACCGATCGTTCCGGCGACGACGAACATGACGAGCCCGGCGACGTAGCCGCCGAGTACGGAACCGAGTTGGACCAGCATGTCGGCCGCCGCGAGCGCCTCGGACTGTTCGACTCCCGCGCGTTCGTCGCCGGTGTAGACCGTCGCGCCGGATTCGGCGGCCAGCCGGCCGACCTCGGCGGTCACGGCGGCGAGGTCCGCGCCACGGGCCAGGACGATCCCGATCAGTCCGGCCCGGTCCGGGCTGCCACTGAGCGCCGCGGCGTGCTCGTCGGTGAAGAAGAGCGCGGAGGGCCCGTCGCCGGGGGCGGTACGGTCCACGATGCCGCTGATCCGGTACTCGCGCACCGAGCCGGCGGCGAGAACCGCGATCTGGTCGCCGGGCCGCAGTTGGGCGCCGGCCGCCGAGGCGAGCCGGCCGTCGATGGCGACCTCGTCGGTGGTGTCCGGCTGGTTGCCGTCGACGATCCGGTACGGGGTGAGCGCGGCGCTGCTCCAACCGTGCGCGACCGCCCCCTGCGCGGCGTCCTGGATCGGCACGACCGCCTGGATCGAGCGGTCGGCGGCGGCGACCGCCACGCCGGGCAGCTGCCCGATGCGTTCGGCGAGGGTGACCGGCACGCTTCCGCCGGTGGGCAGGTCCACGGTGACCGTGGCCGTCTCACCGAACTCGTTGGTCTCGATGGTCATGTCGCGATCCGCGACCAGGATGTCGGCGGCGCCGTACCGCTGCGGTGCGGGGGTGAAACGCATCCCGGACTCGACCATCACGCCCATCGACATGAGGATCATGACGCCGCAGGTGAGCGCGATGAGGGTGGCGACAGCGCTGCCGATGCGGTGGCGCAGCATCCGGAGGGCGAGCATCAGCATGGCTCAGCTCTCCTGGGTGACGAGCTGGCGGCGGCCGAGCCACGCCAACTGCTCGGCGATCTGCTCCGCACCCGGCTGGGGCATGTCCCGCACGATCCGACCGTCGGCCAGGACCATTACCCGGTCGGCGTACGAGGCCGCCACCGGATCGTGGGTCACCATGATCACCGTCTGCTGCGCGTCGTCCACCACCGACCGCAGCAGGGCCAGCACGTCGGCGGCGGTGTGGGTGTCCAGCGCGCCGGTCGGCTCGTCACAGAAGATCACCTCGGGGCGCATCGCCAGCGCCCGGGCGATCGCCACCCGCTGCTGCTGCCCGCCGGACAACTCGGCCGGGCGGTGGTGCAACCGGTCGCCGAGCCCGACCCGGTCCACCACCTGGCGCAGCCAGGCGGCGTCCGGGCGTGCCCCGGACAGCCGCAGCGGCAGGTGGATGTTTTCCTCGACGGTCAGCGCGCCGATCAGGTTGAAGGCCTGGAAGACGAAGCCGATCCGGCTGCGCCGCAGCTTGGTCAGCTTCGTCTCCGACAGCCGCGACAGATTCTGGCCGCCGATCCACACCTGCCCGGAGGAGGGTCGGTCCAGGCCGGCCGCGGTCTGCAGCAGGGTGCTCTTGCCGGAACCGGACGGCCCCATCACCGCCGTGAACGTGCCGCGGTGGAACTCCGCGTCGACGCCGGCGAGCGCGGTGACGGCCTGCGGTCCGGAACCATACGTACGGGCGAGCTGTATCACGCGGACCGCCGGGTCGGCGGACTGTCCAACGTGGATGGACATCTGGACCAACCTCTCCATGTCGTCAGAGGACGATGACATGGAGAACGCTATGGTCAGACGGGTTGTCGGACGATCTAGCGTACTGGCCAACCGGGGTACAGCAGGCTGTACCAATCGCGCGGCGCTGGCATCATCAACTGCGGCGCTGGGCGTCCTCGAGGTAGCGCAGCACCGCCGTCACCCGCCGGTCGGCGCGGTCGTCCGGGGCGAGACCGAGCTTGGCGAAGATGCTGCGGATGTGCTTGTGCACGGCCCCTTCGGTGACGAACAGCCGCTGCGCGATCGCCCCGTTGCCGAGCCCTTCGGCCATCAGGGCGAGCACGTCGCGTTCCCGGGCGCTGAGCCGGCCCAGGGTGCTGTCGGGACGGCTGCGGGCGAACAGTTGGCCGACCACCTCCGGGTCGATCGCCGTCCCGCCGTCGGCGACCCGGTGCAGCGCGGTGAGGAACTCCTCGACCCGGCCGACCCGCTCCTTCAGCAGGTAGCCGAGCCGGACCGCGCCGCCGGCGAGCAGGTCGGTGGCGAACGTCTGCTCGACGTACGCCGACAGGACCAGCACCGCGAGGTCGGGTCGGCGACGCCGGGCCTCGACGGCGGCCACGATGCCCTCGTCGGTGTGGGTGGGCGGCATCCGAACGTCGACGATCGCGACGTCCGGCCGGAACTCGTCAACGGCGGCCAGGAAGGTCGTCGGTGAGTCGGTGGTGGCGACCACGTCCAGCGATTCGGCCCGCAGCAGCAGCGACAGACCTTCCCGCAGCAGGGCGTCGTCCTCGGCGATCACGATCCGCACGGCAGCTCCACGAGTAGTGTCGTCGGCCCACCTGGTGGGCTGGTCAGAGTGAACCGGCCGTCGTGGCCCTGCACCCGCCGCCGGATGCCGCCGATGCCCGAGCCGTGGCCCTCGTCGGCGCCGCCGTGGCCGTCGTCGACCACGCAGACGTGCAGCCGGTCGGCGCTGCGCCGGACGGTGACCGCCGCCGTGGCGGCACCGCTGTGCCGGGCGACATTCGTCAGCGCCTCCGCGACCACGAAATACGCCGTCGCCTCGACCGACGCGGCGCACCGGCCCGGAACATCGACCTCCACCGTGCACGGCACCCCGCAGCCCGCGGCCAGACCGTCGAGCGCGGCGGCGAGCCCACGGTCGTCGAGCACCGGGGGCAGAATCCCGCGTACGACGGTACGCAGTTCCGCCAGGGCCAGTTCGGCCGAGTCGTGCGCGCGGTCCAGGATCTCCACCGCCCGCGCCGGATCCCGGGCCATCGCCCGCCGCGCGGCACCCAGCAGTACGGTGACCGCGACCAGCCGGTTCTGCGCCCCGTCGTGCAGGGACCGCTCGATGCGCCGCAGCTCGACGGCATGCGCGTCAAGCGCGGCCGCCCGGGTCGCGGTCAACTCGGCGATCCGCAGCGACATGTCGACGTCGCGCGGCGGTGCCAGCAACCGTCGCCCCGGCAGCGCCTGCCACCGGGCCAACGGTGGGTTGAGCGCCACGGTCGCGGCAAGCCAGCCGACCCCGATCAGCCCCACCACCAGCGCGTCGGGGAAACCGTCGATCCGCCAGTCGATGAACCCCGGGCCGCCCGCGTCCGGCGGCAGCATCCAGTAGTAGAGCGGAAACAGCAGGTTCTGCACGGCGGAGATCGGCAGCGACAGCCCGAGCACACCCAGCCCGAACCCGACGGTGCCGTGGATGCCGACAAACGCGCCCTCGCGCCGAGACCATGGGTCGCGCAGGACGTCGCGCAGGCTGGTGGGGACCGTCGGCGGCAGCGGCAGGTCGCGGTCCCATCGCGACAGTCGGGCCCGCTCCCGGTTGGCGGCGAGCCGGACCGCCTTCGCCGCCGACGGGACCATCGCCAGGCCGATGCCGACCACGCTGGCGAGCGCCACCAGGACCAGGAGCAGTACGGCCGCCAGCGCCAGGATCGACGTGCCGAGACCACCGACGAGGTGTTCGATGGCGTCGACGGACATCCGTAGGTGGCGACGCAGGTATCGCCGCGCCGCCCGCCAAAGCTGCGGGCCCAGTTGCTCGGCAGCGGCCGAAGCGCCAGCGGCGTCCCTGCGCGGCATCCCGTACCTCCCGGCAGAGACGATAGCGACGCAAGGCCGGCTCCGACGTGCCGCGGCCCAGAAAGTACAGCCTGCTGTACCAGTCCGGTGGGATGCCGGAAATCTCGTCCGACAAACTCGTCGAACGGCACGAACCCCAGCCAGAGGCCCGCGCGCTAGGACTGCCCAGCATCCACGTTGAATCTTGCAGCTGACGCATGGGTCAGGGTTTACGGTCGCGCTCCACCGACCGAGCAAGGAGCGTTACGTGCCTCCACTGCCTTCCGTCCATCGTCAGGTTCAGTTGCACACCACTCCGGACGGCCTGCCGCGCCCGGAAGACTTCACCATCGTTGAGGTTCCGATGCCACCCCGCGCGTCCGGCGAGGTCCTGGTCCGCAACCGTGCCTTCCTGGTCTCCGCGGCCCTGCTCCGGACCCTCATCGGCGCGGCCGCGGCGGGACTGCCCGGTCCGCGACCCGGCGATCCGTTGCCCGGCGCCGCGATCGGCGAGGTCGTCGCCGCCCCTGACTCCAGCGGCCTGCGTCCGGGCGAGTTGGTCGGGCACGACCTCGGCTGGCGCGAGTACGCGGTCGTCCCGGTCGACCGGTGCCGTCGGCTCGGAGACTCGCTACCGGATCCGCTGGCTCACCTGTCGCAGGGCTGGACCGCGTACGCGGCGCTGACCCGCACCGCCGCCGTTCGTACCGGCGACACGGTCCTCATCACCGGCGCCGCTGGCGCCGTCGGTTCCCTCGCCGGCCAGATCGCCCGTCGTCTCGGCGCGGCCAGAGTCATCGGTACCACCGGCTCACCGGCGAAGGCCCGCGTCCTGACCACCGAACTCGGCTACGACGCGGTCGTCGTACGCGGAGCGGAACCGATCGCCACGCAGCTCGCCAACGCCGCTCCGGACGGCATCGACGTGGCGCTCGACACCGTCGGCGGCGAACAACTTCAGGCGGCGGTGCAAGCCGCCCGGCCCCACGCCCGCATCGTTCTGATCGGCGCGCTGTCGGCGCAACTCGCCGCCAAGGGCGCCGGCACGACCGCGACGCTGGAACTGGACCTCGTGCCCATCGTGCTCAAGCGAATCAGCATGCGCGGGTTCAACGCCGCCGACCACCCCGACGCGCTCGCCGAATGGACGCAGCGGTTCGGCGCCTGGCTACACACCGGCAGCATCCGGTTTCCGCATACCCGCATCCATGGAATCGACCGGGCCGCCCAGGCGTTCCAGGAGATCGTCGAGGGACGGCATGTCGGCGCCGTCCTCGTAGAGCTCTGACAGTCGGGAGGCACGATGCGTATCGGTGACGCCGCGGCGGCAGCGGGAACCACACCGCGGGCCTTACGCTTCTACGAACAGCGAGGACTGCTGCCGCCACCGATACGCACCCGCACCGGGCAACGGACCTACAGCAATACCGACGTGGCCCGAGTGAAGATCATCCGTGAGTTGCTGTCGCTCGGCCTGACCGTTGACGACATCGCCACGCTCAGCGCCCACCTTCATCTGCTCGACGGCGACACTCTGCCCGAACACACCGTGCCCGACCGCATCCGGCTGCCACAGGCGAGTGAAATGTTCCGCCGCCGGTTGGAGGTCATCGACGAGCAAATCACCCGGCTGACCCGACTGCGGCAACTGCTGTCCGTCTGCCACGCTCAGTTGGCCGAGAAAGCGCCCGCGACGGGAGACACCCATTGACCCGCCTCCCTGCGCTTCCTACGTCCGGTCTGTTCATTCAGCGTCGCGGGCATCACGGCACCCTCCTCACCAGGCACAACGCCCGGCGGGTCAGGCCGGAAACACCGTCAGATCCACAGACCCGCGACAGCCCCGCCCGGGGCAGGAACTGTCAATGAGATGTACAACGTGCCGGTAGCACCGGTCCCGCTCGGACGACTGGGACGACTACCCGGTTGTGGCTTCGGCACCGGCGGTGTGCTGCTTGCTTTCTGCGGTGCGCCGGACGACCTGGATACCGGCGGTCGTAGTGATCACGAGTGCCACGGATGCGGCGACCAGCAGCAGGGTGGTCTCGGCCAGGATGGTACGCATGTACTCGCCCCCGTTCGTGGTGGCGTACAGGTATTGCACGGCTGCAATCAGGTTGAGGGGTACGGCAACGATGGCGCTCAGCCGCCACCGCGCCACAGGCGCTGTGGGCGCGATCGGTGGTCCGGTGCGCCGGGTCCGGATGATCCAGTTGGCGACGCCGGCCCAGGCGGCAAGCAGCGTGAGCAGCAGCAGCCAGAACATCGCCGAGGACAGCTTGCCAAGCGGCACGATGGTGTTGAGCAGCTCAACCGAGCCGGACCCGTCGTGGGTCACTACGCCGATCCCGTGCTCGTACGCTGCAAGAGCGACGATGGTGTGAATGACGTCGACGACCGTGAGGGCGACGAGGGCGGTCACGGCGGTGCGGGCAGCGGGCACCTGACGACGATAGCCGAAGTGAAAGGTCGCTAGATCATTGATCTGGTCGCTGATTACACGGAGTGCTCCACGTTTTTGGATCGCAATCGATGGCACTCCATGTTTCCTGGTAGGGGAATATGCGCAGGTTACGGCGGTAAGGAGCTGCTGGATCGGCTGGCCTTGCAGGTGGGAGCAGATCGGGTGCAGGTTGGCGAAGTGGTCACCGCGCCCGAGGTGCTCACCGACCCTGGACAGCCCCGAGGGCTCTGACCTGCGGCGATGCGGGGCCAGCGGCCCGGTGTGACCTCCCAGAGAACACCGAAGTGGTCAGCGTTGCCTGCTCCCCGTCAGGACGACACGCCGGCTGTCGTCCCGGCCCCACTGACGCCATTCACGAGGGCGGTGCTCCATCGATGCACGGCTTTGGGTGCCGTGGTGCTGGCGGCGGTCTGGATTCCGGGAGCTGAGACTCGAATCTCACCGCCAACCTCTGAGCAGGGCTTCCTGCCCGGTGACCTCTTCGGCGGACCCGAAGGCGTCGACCTTCGAAGGTGCAGGTCATCGCCCCGGGATTCACACTCGCTCATAGCCGATGAGCGGATGGTCGCTCCGGCACTCACCGTAGAGGCCGCCCTCGTGGAGCGATTCATGGTGATCTTGCGCCTTCACCCCGAGTTGAGGCGTACGTTTGCGGCCCGACGCACGGATGCCTCTTCAATAGGGTCGTCGCGTAGCGTGAGCAGCCAGCGTCGTGTCTGGTCGGCAAGCGGGGCGTGTTGAACGGCCAACAGCCGGACATCCGTCTCGCAGTCGAGGAGGTAGGACGGCAGCGCGGCTGTCGTCTTGTCGGGATCGAGGAGCAGCAGGCTGCGCAGGTAGCTGCCTCGCTCGTAACTGTGTGGCGATGCCCGGGTCAACCAGCGCAACTGGCGGATCAGGGCTGCCCGCACGTCGGCGTGGGAGGCTGATGGAGAGCTGGCGAGGATCCTGGCCAGGCCCTCGGTGAGCCGGTCGTGGCCGCACCACTCGTCGGTGAGCCGGTCGAGTGCGGCGCGGATCGCCGGGATGTCCTGCTCCTCGCCGTGCTCCGCGAGGAGATGCGCGGCAGCGTCAAACAGCGGGTGCTCGGTGTCGACAGCCCAGCCTCGTGCAGCCGAGAGGACCTGCGGGCCGAGGACCCGGAGCGCACCGAACAGGCCAGCTTGCCGTTCGGCCGCCAACTGCTCGACCGCGTCGAGCAACTCCGGTACAGGCCGTGCATTGCGACGGATCTGGTGCAGTGCGGATACCTTCACGGCACGGCCGGTGTCCGCCGCTCGCAGGAGCGCAACCAGTTCGGCATCACTGGTGGCCGAAAGATCGACCGGGCGATCTCGCGCATCCTGTCGGCTGCGCTGAGCGGTGTTCAGCACAGTGTCGATCCTCGGATCCCGACCCCGCCAACGCAGCCACGGCTCAGAGGTTGGCAGCACCTCGGCCGCATCTTCGGACCTGATACGCCTGGCCGCGGTCTCCCATAGGTCGTCCCACCACTCCGCCGGCCAGCTGGAGGCCAGCGTGGACAGGGCATCGATCCAGCGGATGCCATCGCGAACATATCCGCGCAGCGTCTCGGTTGCCTGCTTGTTCCCTCTGCGGGCGAGCGCCTCCAAGATGCCGACGGCAAGGTTGAACTGGTTGTCATCATCGGTCGGGTCCGCTTGAGGCCAGGCACGGTACGGACCGCAGGCGCGAAGCTGCGTGACCAGTGGGGCCGTGTCGAGGCGCAAATCGTGCAACAGCCGGGCCAGATATGTGTAGCGATCGTCGACCTGCCAGTCCCACCGGGTGTCGCGACCGGTGCAGGTGTAGACCAGGTGTCCGTGACCCGGCTGATCCTGCAGCCAGGCCGCCGCAGCACCCTGGCCGCGCTGCAACGCGCCCAGCCCGGTGCGGTACGGCGCGTAGTGCCACTCGTGCGCGCAGTCGTCGTCTTCACAGCCCATCACGAACAGAATGAGAGCGGCGGACTGCTCCGCTCCACCGAATTTGTTGCGATGAGCAGGGTACGCAGCACAACTCCCAACGTAGGTGCCCAATGACCACGCTCGCGAGAACGGAGCTAGGTGCTCTCGTCACGCGAAAATCGGCGCTACGCTGTTGGTCGAGCCTTGGCTGGGCCGCAGGTCAGTCACTCCACGTCAGGGCAAGTCCAGGTTTGCTGCCCGCGAGTGCACTGAGTCTGGCCGAGGATCGGGCGCTACCCAGCGTGGCGAAGATCGTGGATGCCCTGCGTCCGATCGTGCCGACGAGAGTGCGTTTGCGAACTATGCCGGAGTGAAGGTCTGTCCGGCGTGGACGCTTCTAGAACTGAGAGAACGCCGAGGTCTAGGTCAGGTCCCGGACCAGGTCAGCAGTGGCGACGCCGATCTCACCGTCGTACCTGTCACTGGCTGCGGTTCGCGCAGCCGCCGGATCCGTGCCTGGCCACAGGTGGGTCAGTAGTAGGTGTCTGGCCCCGGCTTCGGCGGCCTGCCGACCTACCTGGCGCGCACTCGACAGGTAGCGCCGGGAGTCCTCCGGCACCTCATCGACGTAGGTGGCCTCGGCCAGCAGCAGGTCGGCGTCGCGCGCCAGCTCCACCACGTCGGGGCTCGGGCCGGTGTCACCGGTGTACGCGAGAACCCGGTCACCCGCAGCCAGCCGTACGCCGGCATTTGGCACCCAGTGCGGCAGTAATCGGGTCTGGGCCCGGAATGGGCCGATGTCGAGGCGGCTGCCGACGGTGATCTCACGCAGAACGTAGGCGGCATCCAGCATCCCGGGGCGGTCCAGCGCTAACACCGCATCCAGCGCGCCGGGCGGCGCGTACACCGGTAGCGGCGCCGGCGGATCATCACGCAGCGCTCGCGCCCGCAGCAGCGGATTCAGGTCGGCGCAATGATCGGGATGTCCGTGGCTGATGAACACCGCGTCGACCTGGTCCGCGGTGATGTGTTCCAGCAGCCGCGGCACGGTCGCATAGCCGAGATCGACGAGCAGCCGGAACCCGTCGTGCTCCACGAGGTAGCCACTGCATGCCTGACCCGCCTCCGGCCACGCACCGCACCCGCCGAGAACCCTTAGCCGCACCCGAAAGACCCTATCGACCGGTTCGCCAACTGTTCCAATCGACTGGCGCGTATCGCTGCCTGAATATCCTCAACTAGCTAGCCGCTAACCGCGCGGAGTGCTGGCGGGTGTCCGCGCGGCGTCCGTCCTGGATTGCTTCAGCTACTCGCGACGGTTGCGTGAAGAGGCTGTCCGACGGTCGGAGCGTCGATGCCCGGCGCACGTGCGGGCCTGACTGAACCGCGGTCCTCGACCGACCTTGACATCCGGTCATGCCGCCTGTGCGGTACACAGGTTCGGGAAAGCAAGCTGCCCCCTGATCTTGGACACTTGAGCCTTGGATCGGCTGGATCGGCTGGATCGGCTGATCGTCTGGCCAGTCTGGCAACGGGCGCTGCGGCGGGCGAGGGCGATGGCCTCGCCCGCTGCCGGTCCCGCTACTGCGGGGCGACGTTCTCGGCCTCCTTGAGCACTGCCAGACTCAGCCATGAGGTGAACTGCTGGTTGATGATCTGGCGTGTTCGCAACGCGTTCAGCACTGCCTGCGGCTGGGTGACCTGCCACACCTTGACGTCGAAGCAAGGCAGACCGTTGTCGTTGAGGTTCTGTTGCGGCAGGAACGGCAGCGCTCGCCAGGCGATGCCAGCGTTGCGCAGCTGGTCGACCTCCATGAAGGTGCCCAGGTTGGCCAGCAGGGTGGGCAACGGAACCGCCCGGCCACCGCCGTAGGTGGTGCGCAGGTTCTGCATTGTGCTTAGCTCGTTGCCACTGAGCGTGACCTCGGCCTGGTTGAGCTCGGCCCACCACAACGCGTCGTACGCGCCGATATATCCCTGGAATAGGGCAGTCGCACCATCGGTGGCCCGCTCTAGGACGAACTCGTGAATGGCGTCGTTCACCACGTTGATCAGTACTGGGCCCGGATAGTCGGCTTGGACCAGTTGGGCCAGCGCGGCAGCACCGTTGGTGCCACATAGCCTGCTCTCCTCGGCCACCAGCTCCACTTGGCCACCCAGGTCCTGGATACGGCCGATGAGGTATTTGGCGGTGGGGCCGCAGGCACCGAAGAAGTTGCGGAACTGGGACCGGCCGAACGTCATGTTGACCGGGTCATACCAGGTCAGCACGCTCTCCGGACGCCGGACCACACGGTAGGCCATCAACTGCTGGGGGTAGGGAGTGCCCGGAACCCAGCCCTTCAACGCGGTGTCCACCTCGCTCCAATTGGAGAACCGCCAACGTTCGGCCACGGTATCTGCGGCCAGCGCGGCGAACCCGGGGCTGCCCAGCCACGCCGCGCCCTGGACCAGCGCCTGATACACCTCGGTCTGCTGTAGGTCGAGCAGGGTGGAGTATTCGATGACCGCCTGGCCCCGGCCGATGCGCACGGTGCCGGCCTTTTCCGCGCCGGACGGGGCAACGTAGCTCAGCGCGACTGCGCTCGGCGCCGCAGCCGATCCTCCGGCCCAGTTCGCTTGCTGCAGCACTGCCAGCGCCTTGACCACCGCATCGGCGTCGACGAACTTCCACAGCTTCGTCGAGCTGCCGAACAGCATGGCCGGTATCCCGGCTGACACAGCCCCCACCGCAGCGGCATGCTGGGGCAGGTTCCTTGCCCGGTAGACGAGCGATCCGACCTGTACCGTCACGGTGTCCCTCCTCCGTCAGCCCTCACAAGGGCCGCCGGGAACACGATGGGCTACCACACCGGGTTGATGCAGTCACCAGGGCGACATGCCACGCCATCAGCGGCTTACCTTGCAGCTACCGCTCGTCAGGGAAGACCAGCCCGGCGGCCACCGGCAACCTCGGGGTCAACGCCCCAGACGATCGCTGAACCCCCGACCCATCGCGCTGCGACGGAACCCGTGATCGATCAGCCCATCCAACAATCGTTCGATCAGGAGGTGCTCCGCGATGCCTCAGGCGTGCCGGGCCGGGGTACCAGGACGACCACTGCGGTTTCGGATGACCGCCGCGCTGCGTAGCCATCGAGGTTCTTGTCGATCTCACGCCAGCGGGCCCACAGCCTTGACCGTTCGTCGCCTGTCGCAGCACGCCCACGCACCGGCCGCGGCCCGTCGATCAGGTCGACGGTCGCGTCCGGGTGCGCCTGCAGATTGAGCCACCAGGCCGGCTCGGGATTTCCCCAGCCGTTCATGGCCAGCGAGACCAGATTCGCGCCGTCCTCGAAGTACCCGAGGATCACGCTGCGCTGCTGGCCGGTGCGACATCCGACGGTGGTCAGGCGCAGCATTCCGTACCGGTTGCCGCGCGGACGCGACAGTCCGACCCGGCCGCCGGAACGCCGGAACACGCCCCGATGAGCCGACCAGAACAGCCGAATGAACCAACGGGGCGGTAGCCACGGCTTCTTTGCAGGGCGCGAGGACTCGGTCACTCCTGCATCGTATTGGCCGCTGTCACGCCCGAACGGCAACCAGCGGCAGGCCGGTAGCGCCGAACGGTCTGCTGACAGCCGGTCTGCCCACCCGATCAAGCAGCGGTCAACGTCCGCTCATGCCGCCGACCGTGCGCGCTGTCTCAGCACACCGGTCACGCTGAGTGCCCGTCAGTCTCGGCGCTGTTGCTTCGGAGACGCGCCGAAGCGACGCGCCAAGACGCCAGCCGACTACCGGAGACCGGGGAGCAGCGTGGGAGCAGGCGGGTGCGCTGAACGGCCCTGAACCGCGCCCAACGGCATCGAATGGCATTCAACTGCACCCACCACGACCTGCGGGTTCTCGTTCTTGCAGGTCAGAGTCGGCGCAGCGTCCCGCTTCACACCGAAGAGGTCACTGGTTCGATCACAGTATCGCCGGCCATCGATAACTGTCTCTTGCCATGCGCTCTACACCGGTGTAGGAAAAGTAGTGCGCTGGTGTGAATGGACTGTCGCGGCTGTCGGGAAGGTTTCGGTGGCCGATCTCGATGGTGAGGCGCGTGCCTTCGACGCGGGAGGCCTTGACGCTCTGAGAGGAGCAGCAACGCGATGGCACACAGCAGTGGCCCCCGAGTGACCAGCCTTGTCGCAGCCGCGGCTTTGGTGGTGTCAGTCATCGCGACCGCCCCGGCGGCTGCCGCGACCGACACGTGGCATTCGAACGACGACGTCTATCACTACTTCAAGGTGCCGCAGTCGCAGGTCAGCAGCATCGTCGGCGGAACGCCGGCAACGCTCGAGCTGGAGGCGAACATCGGCCCGAGCGGCACCTGGTCGGCGCTCGCGCTCGACCCGAGCGGCTCGGACTACACCGCGAACGTCGGTCCGCTCGAGCCCGGGCTGTACTACTACCAGTACACGGCGACCATGCAGGACAGGTCGAAGGTGTCCTTCCGCCAGCCTGGCAGCCCGGTGGCGGTGACGTCGAAGCCGAACTGGAACACCTTCTTCGTGCCGGGTGAGTCGGTCGCGTGGATGGACGACATCGCTGCGGGCGGGACGGTGGAGGAACTGTCCTACCCGAGCGCAGCGGCGGCGGAGGACCGCACCGCCTTGGTGTGGACGCCGCCCGGCTACGACTCCGCCCGGGCCGAGGCGTACCCGGTCCTGTACCTGCTGAGCAGCGAGGGTCAGACCGCTCGTGAGTGGCTGGAACTCGGCCGGGCGAAGCAGATCCTCGACAACCTGGTTGCAGGCGGGGACGCCAAGCCGATGGTGGTCGTAATGGCTGACGCCAATTCCGCCGACCCCCGCGCCGAGTTGCTCAACGCCATCGTCCCCGCAGCACGGGCCGGCTACAACATCTCGTCCCGGCCCAAGAGCCAGGCGCTGGCCGGTGTCGACACGGGTGCCGAGCAGGCGATCAGCATCCTCCGCAGCGATCCCGGCTCATTCGCCTACGTCGGCTCCTTCTCCGGCTCTGTCGACGGCCCGATCACCAGGGCGGAGGCCAAGGCGATCAACAAGGGCACCAAACTGCTCCGGGTGTACGTCGGCAACACGCTCGATCCGTCCTACAACGACAACTACGACCTGCTGGTAAACCTGAAGAAGCCCGGAGTGAAGTTCGAGTTCGACGGCGTCAATCCCGACGACGGCGCCACCTGGGACGCGTGGCGGGAGAACCTGCGAGACTTCGCCGCTCGGCTCTTCGGACAGAAGGGCGTCCGCCATGGCGCCAGCAAGGGACACCGCGCGCTGACCCGGCCGTACGAGCCCCCAGCGGCCGGGTCGATCACGACCCCGCACATCGACCCGCACGGCATCGTCACGTTCGAGACCGGCACTCAGTGGGCTGGCGCCAAGGACGTCACGATCTGGGGCAACTGGGCTCCGAATGGCCAATGGTTCCGGATCCCGATGAACAAGCAGCCCGACGGCCGCTGGCGAATGACGATCGGACCGCTCGACGGCTACCACTACTACCGGTACGTGGTCGACGGCGTCGACATGAAGGACCCGGCCGACACCGTCAACACCCACGTGATGGAGTCGCAGCTTTTCGTGCCGGGTAAGTCCGATGCGATGCTGGCCGATGTCCCCGAGGGCAGGGGCGGCACGGTCTCGCTGATGACCTACGACGGAGGCCAGGGCGCAGAGCGCTACGCGTACGTCTGGACGCCGCCAGGCTACGATGCCGACCGCGAAGCTGCCTACCCCGTGCTGTACCTGTACCACGGCGGGGGCCAGAACTACGGCAGCTGGCTCGAAACCGGGCGGGCCAAGCAGATTCTCGACAACAGCTACCTCAACGGGACAATGGTGCCGATGGTCGTGGTCATGCCCGACCAGAACGGCGTCGACTTCTGGACCGACCTCAGCCAGCACGTGATGCCAACCGCGGCGGAGAAGTACAACATCTCGACTGATCCGGATGAGCAGGCGCTCGCCGGCCTGTCGTGGGGAGGCATGAACACCCTCGGCACCTGGCTCGGCCACCCGGGCGAGTTCGCGTACGTCGGTGTCTTCTCGGGGTTCCTGTTCTCCTACCCCAGCGGCGTCGACGCCGAGGCGGTCAACGAAGGCACCAAGCTGGCACGGCTGTACTCCGGTGACGTCGACTTCACGTACACGTTCACCCAGAACACGATGCAGTGGCTGACCTCCCAGGGCATCGACTACGAGTACGCCGGCACCTGGGTCGGACCGCATGGCTTCGACATCTGGATGGCGAATCTGATCGACTTCGTGCCGCGGATCTTCGCGCCCGAGTACCGGTTCGGCGGGGTGCGGCCACCGCTGGCCGGCGACGGCTCCGACCTCGTCAAAGCCGGACACCCCGTGCCGGTCAAGTTCACCCTGACCGACGCAGACGGCGAGGCGGTCACCGAGGCGCGGCCGCGCCTCTACCTCGTGAAGAAGACCGACGGTGTGGCCGGCAACCGCGTTCCGGCCACACCTGTCCAGAAGCGGGCGGACAACACCGCACGCTACAGCGCCGCAAGAAATCAGTACGTCTTCCACTGGGACACCACCGGGCTCGCCCCGGGTGCCTACGAGTTGCAGATCGACCCGGTCCGCGGCGCCGTTCACGCCATCGCCCTGACCGTCAACTGACCTCGCGTCACGCGGCCGGCGCGCCCGCATCGGGCGGGCCGGCCGCTGCGTCCTGGGGTTGTGAATGGTGCAGTCTTATACGCTGGCCGACGAATCGACGACCGGCGGGGAGGGGCTGTGGCACGCAAGACCAACAGGTCGGCGACGATGCGCGACGTCGCCCGACTCGCCGGGGTGTCGATCAAGACGGTGTCCAATATCCTCAACGGCTATCAGTACGTGCGTCCGGAAACCCGCGAGCGGGTGGACGACGCGATCCGTGAGCTGGGCTACCACGTGAATGTGTCGGCGCGGAACCTGAGCCGAGGCCGGACCGGGGCGATCGCTTTGGTGCTGCCGTCGCTGCGCGTTGTGTACTTCGCCGAACTTGCGGACGCCGTCATGCGAGAGGCATCCAGGCGAGGCCTGACCGTCTTCATCGAGCAGACCAACGCCGAGCGCGACCGCGAGTTGCGGGTACTGGACGGCAGCTACCGGTCACGCTTCGACGGCGTGCTGTACTCCCCGCTCGCGCTGGGCCAGAAAGACCTCCCGCTGTTCGACGTCGACTTCCCCCTCGTGCTCCTGGGTGAGCGGGTGTTCGATGGCGGCCTCGACCACGTCACGATGAGCAACGTCGAGGGAGCACGTGCGGCGACCGAGCACGTGCTGGGCCAGGGTGCGACCACGGTAGTTCCCCTGGGAGTCAAGGACGACCCATCGCCGAGCAGCGGAACGCTGCGGTTCCAGGGCTTCCGGGACGCCCTCCAGTCACGAGGGTTCGACGTCGACCCACGTGCGATCATCGGAGTACCCGACTATTTCCACTCCACCGGCGCCACGACGATCGCTCGCATCCTTGACAGCGGCGTCAAGCCCGACGCGGTTGTGGCGTTCGCCGACACACTCGCGCTGGGTGCGCTCGCCGCCTTTCAGGACCGCGGCCTACGGGTTCCCGAGGACATCCTGCTGATCGGCTTCGACAACATCGACGAAGCGAACTACTCCCGACCTCCGCTGAGCACCATCGACCCCGGACGCGACGTGATCGCACACCAGGCAGTCGCCCTGTTGGAAGAGCGGATCCAGCTCCAGTTCGACGGTGTGCCGCGAGAGGAACAGCCGGCGCCCCGGAGGATGGTCGTCGACTTCGAACTGATCCAGAGGCAGTCGACGCTGCGCTGAGGCCGACCTGGGAAACGTGAGTCCCTGGTTGGCAGTGCGCGAACCAACTCGGCCAGATGCCCAGTGGGGCGGGGGAAAGGCGTACTTGCGGTGCGGGTCGGCGGCCGCGACCAACTCCTCCGGACGACTGCGGATATCTTGGGCAGCGCGGACTGAGGGGGTTGTTGTCGTGGGGGAAGTGGTGTGGCTGGGTCGGTACCCGGTCAAGTCCATGTGTGGCGAGGGCCTTGTCGAGGCGCGCCTGGACGCCTCGGGCGTCGTGGGTGATCGCCGCTGTGCCCTGATCGACGAGGAGACCGGCTTGGTCGCCAGCGCGAAGAACCCTCGTAGGTGGCGCGCCCTGCTCTCGATGGCCGCCCGTCACGAGCCGGATGGCCGGGTGGTCGTCACCGCCCCCGACGGCGAGCAGATCCACACCGGCGCACCCACCGCCAACTCCGCATTGTCGCGAGTCCTGGGACGACCCGTACGGCTGGCCGACACCCTCCCGCAAGACGCGAGCATGGAACGGCTGACCCCGCCGACCGAGCCCGGTGCCGGAACGCTGACCCGCAGCGGCCTCGCGGCCGGCACCCCCGGCAACACCTTCGTCGACTTCGCCGCCGTCCACGTGATCACGACCGCCACCTTGGACGCCTTGGCCCGGCGGCACCCCGGCGGCCGAATGGACCCGCGACGTTTCCGTCCGAACATCGTGGTGCGCATGGACGACCCCGCACCCTTCGCGGAGAACACCTGGCAGGACCAGACCATGACCGTCGCCGCCCACGTCGAGATCCGCATCGTCGCACCCACCCCGCGCTGCGCGGTGCCCACCCTCGCGCAAGGCGCCGACCTGCCCGACGACCCAGTTGTGCTACGCACAGCCGCACGGCTCAACCGGGTATCGGTCTTCGACCTCGGCAAACTGACCTGCGTCGGCGCCTACGGCGCTGTCCAACGCGAGGGTCTACTGCGGATTGGCGACCGCATCATGATCGCTGCTTGACCGGGCCAGACCTGGCAACGCCGGAATCGGTGTCACGATGAGCTTGGTGCCGGACATGCAGTAGACGTGAGCTCTGAGGACCGGTTTCGGCGCATCTACGCCGGCAACTTCCAAGCGCTTCTCGCGTACGCGTCACGTCGTGTTGAGCAGCCGGACGACGCCGCCGACGTGGTCGCGGAGACCTTTCTGGTGGCGTGGCGGCGGAGCGCCCACCTGCCCTGCGACGACGAGATCCGGCTGTGGCTGTACGGGGTGGCCCGCCGAGTGTTGGCGAACCACCACCGCAGCGTGAACCGCCGGGAGCGGTTGGGTGAGCGGCTCCGGCAGTGCCTGACAGCGGTTTACCCACCCGATCCGGGCAGTGAGGTGCCGCAGCGGCTTGCCGTGCGGGCCGCGTTGCGCCGGCTGAACGACACGGACCGGGAGATGTTGCTGCTCACCGTGTGGGAGGGCCTGCAGCCCCGGGAGGCGGCGCAGGTGGTCGGGGTGAGCCCGGCCGCGGCCCGGACCCGCCTGTCGCGAGCGCGGGCCCGGCTGCGCGAACTCGTCGGTGACGACCCTGACGCACCCGGACATGTACTCGATGTCCTGGCCGTACCCGTCCCGAAGGAGGGCAGATGACCGACGACCACCTCGACCGCCTGGTTCGAGACGCCGACCCCTATCGACCTGAGATCATCCAGCGCCTCGATGGGGCGGATCAGCATCTCCTGGAGGAGATCATGTCCACCCCGAAACTCGACTCGGTGCCGACGAGACCGCCGCGCCGTACCCTCGTCCGTCAACTCGCCGGCGCCACGGCCGTTGCGGCGGCCGTGGCCGGCACCATCATCGCCGCCTCGACGCTATGGTCCGCGCAGCCCGACGACGTGTACGCCGGACCGACCGGCCTGCCCGACGCGGGCACGGCGGCGATCAGCGGGTGGGAACTCGACCTGAAGGCTGCGCAGGAGCATCCGCGCCTGCTCATTGATGAGCCGGGCTGGAAAGCGACTAGCGTCTACGGGTTCGCCGAGGAGGAGGGCACCATCGAATTCCGCAACGGCGACCGCAGCCTGCAGATGAACTGGTACCCGGACGAGCAGTACCAGGACTACTACGACGACCGGCTGCAGGTAAGCGAACCGGAGGTGACCACCGTGGCGGGCCGGCCGGCCAGCATCTTCACATACAGCAAGAGCGACATGTCTGCCATGCTCAAGCCGCAGGACGGCACGTTCGTCGAGTTGCGCACGGGGGGCAACTGGACGCGGGCCGCCTTCGACGGGATCCTCACCCACGTGATCAAGGTGGATGCCAAGTCGTTCCTGAAGGCGCTGCCGCCGGAGATCGTCACGCCGGGCGACGTCCGCGAGGAAGCCGCCAAGATTCTCGCCGACATGCCGCCCCCGCCGGGCTTCGACGTGTCGGTACTGGACAACGCCGGGGCCAACGACCCGTACCAGTTCGGCGCCGCAGTGGCCGGCAGGGTCACCTGCGACTGGATCGCCGAGTGGGTCCGGGCTGACTCCGCCGGCGACGAACAGGCGGTCAAGCAGGCCGCAGCCGCGTTGCGCAGCAGCCACCAGTGGAAGGTGCTGCACGACATGAACGACGAGGGGACTACCCCGAGGTCGTCTGGGAGATCGCCGACAAGGTCGCCGACGGTGATGTCCCGAAGTGGTACAAGGACGGCCTGGGCTGCTGACCCATGGACGTGTGCAGGCCGGGAGCTCGTTACCGGAAGGTTCGGTGACGAGCTTCTTGGCTGTCACCCCTCAACCTTCTCCCGCTGCGCCGAGCGCCGCCGGTCAACCGAGTCGGCGCTTCAATCCTTCCTCACAGCGGACACGTCGACGCAGAGGATTCCCTTGTTGCCGTCCTGGTCGGCGATCACGGTGAGCGAGGGCGCGTTGCTGTCATCGACGACGGTCCCGCCCGCGGCGAGGACGGCGGCGATCCGTTGCTCGGCCACCTCGGGCGCCACATAGACCTCGATGTGGAACCGCTGACGTGGGGGCTTGTGCTCGTCGGCGTCCCCGAACCAGAGGTTCGGTACCCGTCCCGTAGCGTCCCTGATTTCGTCGCTGGGAGACCCGCGTCCCTGGGACTCCGCGCTGCCGGTCAGCAGGGCGGCCCACACCGGTGCGATGGTCGCGGAGCGCGCCGTGTCGAGGCCGAGCTCGAAGTCGCTGACCGAGGCCGGGTCGGCGTTGACCTTGTGGTCGGCGGCGATCTCGGTGATCCGGCGCGCGAGGTCGACGTCCTGCTGGGTCACCCATTCGACGACATGCTCGGTGCCCTCGTCGTCGCGGAAGATGGCATCGTCGCTGACCAACTTGAGGTCGACGTACCCAGCACCGATCGACACGCGCGGGTGGTGGCCGAGCGCGTCGCCCGCCTCGCCCACCGCGGCGACGAACCGTACGCCGGTGCCGAAGTCGTCGACCAGGTAGCGGGCATGCAGTCCCTGGGCCAGCTTGCGCCAATCAGTGAGGTTGGCCTCGGCGATCTGTGCACCCCTCAGCATGTCCATGGGGTGGGACTCTATGGCTGATTCAGTCCGCAGCGCTAGCGCGACGAGATGAGGCAAGCACCAGCAACCTCCGCTCTGTGCCGCCGTCGGGCGTCACAGCGCGTGACGGGAGGACGGCGGTGACACGCAACTCAACCCCGCACCTGTACGACCGCCGGCAGGCGACCCGCCGTAACCGCAGTCCTGCGCAACACCGACATCGGCTTCCACCGCGGCAACGGCGAAACCGACACCGCCGGAGCCGCCGACGCGCCGATCGCCACCCCGCGACCACATCCCCACCGTGACCAGCAGTTATCCAACTACGCAATGCTTCCGACGCGCTGGTGTTTGACTGCGAAAAGAATCGGGAGGACGACCAGCATGTGACATCGGCCTTGCCAACAGTGGCCTCCATGGATACGTTGGCCGCGTAGCACCACGGTTTAACACGGGGGAACAGTGGATCAGAGGTTGGAAAAGACGCTGCAGCATGCCCGAAATCGAATAGCTGCGGGCGAGGCAATCGGCGGGTGGATTTCCGGCAGCATTCCTGCTGGGTTGGGAAATCCTCGGTCCGATGTGGACCTGTTCCTGTTGCATACCGGCAGCGATGATCCGCCCGTCGAGCAGATTATCGACGGGGCGGTGCGCATCGACGTGGAGTATCGGCGGCCGAGCGAGATCGACCGACTGCTCGACGGGCTGGCCGGGGTGCCGGGCGATCGGACCGAAGGCCTCGATCGGGTGCCGTCGTTGGCCCGGCTCGATGACGCCGCCCGACTGTTCAACGCACTGCCGGTCGACGACGAACTGGGCCGGGCGTACGTCGAACGGATCCAGGCGGGCGAGGATGCCCTCCGCCGATGCCGCATTCTGCGGGCGACCTCCATCTGCGCCAGCAAGAGCGAAGACGTGCGGGGCGCGCGGGAAGCCGGAGATCGGCGGCAGGAGCTGGAGATATCCGGCCGGTTGCTGCTCGAGTCGGTCGAGGCGTACCTGGCCGGATGCGGCGAGTACTACGTCGGGCACAAGTGGGTCTTCGCGAAGCTACGTCGCACCGCGCACCACGAACCGCTGCTGCGACGGCTGGACGCCCTACTCTTCGACGTCGGGCTGGAGGACGCGGAGACTGTCGACGCGCGGGTGTCCCTGGCGCAGCAGCTACTGGCCGTCGCCTTCACTCTCGGGTGGCAGCGGCCGCAGGCTGCCGAGTGGGCGGCTCATCTGCCGGTCCGGGCAGGAGCAGACGTTCGTCGACTCGACCCGCAGTGGGTGCCGATCCGCTACGGCAGCGTCGTATTGATGGAAGGCCTGGACAAGAACGTCCACGTTCAGTTGACCCCGCAGGGCCTACTGCTCTGGGCACTCGCGGCCGCGATTCCGGCGACTGACCTTTATCCCGTGTTCCTCAAGGCGATGTCGATTTTCTCCGATGAGTTGCCCACGGAGGGCGATGTCGAAGAATACCTTTCCCAGCTTGTTGTGCGCGGGCTCCTCCTGCCTGGCTGACGCGATCTATCGCGGCAATTCCTGATTTCCGGCGCCATTCGGCGTGCGGATGAACCTGCCTAGTAATGGAGAGGAGGAAACATGGGCACGATCGTTGTGGTCGAGGCTGTCAAGGTCGTCACCGCCTGATCTGGCTGTTCCCCGGGGTCCGTTCCAGCAACGGACCCCGGGGACAACCCAACCCGGAGTACACCATGGTCAACAGTCCTGCCCGGCCGGTGGCCAGGACGCTCCCGCCTCAGGCCCGCACCATCATCGCGGGCTTCGGGGTCTCCTACCTCGGCACGGGCCTCATCATGCCCATCAACGTCATCTACCTGAGCGATGTCGCGCACCTCGCAGCAGCGGTCGTGGCGGCGTTCTACCTGTTGCTGCCTGCCTTCGGCTTGCTCGGGGAGTCTTCGGTGGCCGACTGGTGGACCAGGTCGGGGCGCGACAGGTCGGGACGGTGGGCTTCGCGCTTCAGGGGCTCGGCTGGCTGATGGTGCCGATGTCCTCCGGGATCGCGTGGGTGTGTGGGGCCGCCATCGTGGCGGGACTTGGCGCCGGTGCCGCCGCCACGGCGCTGCGGTCGCAGCTGAGCCTGGTCTGCCCACCCCACCTGCGGGGCCGGGCCTTCGCCGTCCGCAACCTCGCGGTGAATATCGGCGCCGCCGTCGGCGCCCTGGCCGTGGCGGCCCTCGCCGCCCGCCACGCGGTTCCCTACACCGCCCTCTACGTTCTCAACGCGCTCTCGTTCTGGGCGTTCGGGCTGGTGATGTGGCGGCTGACCCGACAGCCGGCAGCCGCGTCGCCGTCACCACCGGCACCAGGCGATCGAGTCAACCTGCTGGGTCTGCCGGGACTGGTCGCCGGACTGACCGGGCACCTGTTGGTCTTCGCGGGCGGACTGGCTCTCGTCGAGTCGGTGTTTCCGCTGATCTTGCATGACCTGCTCACCCAGCCCATCGCCGTCGTCGGGGCCGCGATCGCCGCGTCGACCGTCACCGCCGTGCTCGTGCAACTCCCCGTCGAGCGGCTGCTTCGGCCCTCGTCGGCGCGGGTCCGTTTCGCCTGGCACAGCGGCTGCTGGGCGGTAGCCTGGCTGCTGGGGGCCGTCGCCGGCGCCTCAACCGGTGTCGTGCGTACGATCCTCGTCTTCACGATGATGGTCTTCTTCTCGACCGGAGCCTGCATCTACCACGCAGCGTTCCAGCCCCACCTCTCCCTCGTCGTTCCCGACGAGCGCCTCGGTACCGCGAACGGCCTGGTCTCGATCGCGTTCAATGCCGGCACCATCCTCGGCGCCTCAGGCTTCGTGCTGCTCCTCGCGGTGCTCTCCCACCCGTGGCACGCCTTCGCTGTGCTCGGCATGATCGCTGCCGCCTCGGCCATCGCCCTGCAGCGGTTCGCGGCGTCCGGAAGGCCGGCGACGTGAGCGCCGAGGAAGGACACTGCCTCGCCGTCGACATCGGCGGCAGCACCTGGTCGGTGGCCTCCGGGCCAGGGCCGATCCCACTGGTGCTGGGTAGGGGCACCACCACCGACGATCCGGAGGCAACGCTCGCCGCCCTCGCCGCGGCGGTACCGATCCGGTCCAGTCGGAGAAGTCTGGGCTGCGCCTTCGCCGGTGCGGTCGACGGTGACGGCCGAGTGACTGGCTGGCCGAACCGACCCGCCTGGTGCGGCTTTCCCCTCGGCCAGCGGCTGCGCTCCGCTCTCGACGTCACCGAGCTGTATATCGACGACGACGGGTTCGCCGCTGCCAGAGGAGAGGCTCAGCTCGGTGCGGGTCGGCATCACGACGATCTCCTCGTGGTGACCCTCGGCACCGGAATAGGCGGCGCGGTGGTGGTGGATCGGACCGTACGCCGGCCCGTCGACACCGACGGGAGGACACTCGGGCACCTCCGTGCGCTGTCATCGGCGGCCCGGTGCCGCTGCGGACGTACCGGATGCCTGCAGACCGCGCTCGCGACGCTGCCGGCTCCCGGGACCGCGCCGTTGCACTGGCCGGAGGGTCGGCGGGCGTTCGACGTGCTCGCCGACCTGGCGGCGGTCCTCGGGCTGCGGGCCGCCGTCGTGTGCGGCGGGTTGATGATGCGGCGGGACGTACGGACCGCCGTCGTGAGCTGGCTGGACGCGCGGGGTGTGGAGTGCCTGGTGCCCCCGAGGCCCGCGGACTCATCACTGTTGGGTGCCCTGGTCCGGGAGGGTGCCCGATGAAGACCCTGATCGTGTTCGACCTGGACGGGACCGTGGTGGACTCCGAGGCTGCGGCGGCGGCGGCCTTCGCCGAGGCGTTCCGCGAACGCGGCGGGATCGGTGAGCCCCCGGTGGAGTCTTTTCTGGCCATGGCCGGCACGCCGTTCGAGCAGATCTGTCTCGCACTCGGTCTTCCCGTCGGCATGCCCGCCGCCTTCCGCCAGGCGTCCCGCCGCCGTCTGCACCTGGTACGCACCTTTCCGGGTATGGCCGAACTCGTCGAGGCGCTGGTCCGGCGCGGGGTGCTCACCGCCATCCTCACCGGAAAGGACCGTCCCCGAACGGTGGAGACCCTCGGCCGCCTCCACCTGGACCACCTGTTCGCCCAGGTCGTCACGCCGGACGATCCTCCCGCTGGCAAGCCGTCCGGAGACGGCGTGCGCTGGCTGCGCCGGTCGTTGGGCGCGAACCGCGTCGTCATGGTCGGCGACTCCCCGGTGGACATCCGGGCCGGCGCTGCCGGCGGCGCCCGTACTGTGGCCTGTCTCTGGGGCGCGGGCAGCCCGACGGCGTTGGCGGCCGCCGAACCAGACCACATCGTGGCTACTCCCGCCGCGCTCAGCGATTTCCTGCTGGAATTCGTCACGCCCCGGCATTCGCCGGAAGTACCCACGCAGTCGGTGAGGATGATCGCATGAGCGCAGTATGGGCCCAGGTTCCCGGATCGAAGTCACTGACCAACCGTGCCCTCGCCATAGC
This sequence comes from Verrucosispora sp. CNZ293, assembly GCF_002754655.1. Classification (NCBI taxonomy): domain Bacteria; kingdom Bacillati; phylum Actinomycetota; class Actinomycetes; order Micromonosporales; family Micromonosporaceae; genus Micromonospora; species Verrucosispora sp. CNZ293. The sequence continues at coordinate 2,969,789 of NZ_PEFR01000001.1, read as the reverse complement.
GGCTATGGCCGATGGAGTGACCGAACTCGACGACCCGCTGGTGAGCGATGACACCACGGCGTTCGCCAACGCGCTGGTGGCCCTCGGCGTGCCGGTCGAACGGCAAGCCCGCCGGTGGATCGTGACCGGTATGGGGGAGGCGCCGCGATTGAGGTCCGGCGGCGTCTGGTGCGAGGACGCCGGCACGGCGGCCCGTTTCCTGCCACCGGTGGCCGCGGCCGGCGGCGGTGCCTTCGACTTCGACGGCACCGATCAACTGCGGGCCCGTCCGCTCCGTCCGCTGATCGACGCGCTGCGCGCACTGGGCGCGACGGTTGAGCCCGCCGGTGACGGCGGGGGACTGCCGTTCCGCCTCGTCTCGGACGGACTCAAGGGCGGCGAACTCGTGCTGGCCAGCCGGACCAGCAGCCAGTACCTCAGCGGACTGCTCATGGCGGGACCGCTGATGGCGAACCCGCTCACGGTGGTCGCGCCGGAGCTGGTCAGCCGGCCGTACATCGACATGACGATCGCCCTGATGGCCCGCTTCGGGGTCCGGGTCACCGAGTCCGGGCCGGACCGCTTCACCGTTCACCCCGGTCGGTACGTCGGCACCCGGTACCACGTGGAGCCCGACGCCTCCACCGCTTCGTACGTCTTCGCGGCGGCTGCCGTCACCGGAGCAGAGGTGTCGGTGGATGGGCTCGGCAGCGCCAGCCTCCAGGGCGACCGTCAGTTCGTCGACGTGCTGTCCCAGGCGGGCGCCGAGGTGACGGTGGAGAGCGACCGGGTGACCGTGCGGGGACCGCGGCAGCTACGCGGGGGGTTCACGGTCGACATGGGTCCGATCTCAGACACCTTCATGACCCTCGCCGCCATCGCGCCACTCGCCGACGCGCCGATTCGCATCACCGGCGTGGGCCACGCCCGGCTCAAGGAGTCCGACCGGATCGACGCGATGGCGCAGAACCTCGCCGCGTGTGGGGTACCGGTGCGGACGGGACCAGACTGGATCGAGATCTCCCCGACGGACCCGTCTCCGGCCCTCATCCACTGCCGGCGGGACCACCGCATCGCCATGTCGTTCTCCGTGCTCGGGCTGCGGGTCCCTGGTCTGGTCCTCGACGATCCGGCTTGTGTGTCGAAGACCTTTCCCGGTTTCCACGCCGAGCTGGCCAGGCTGTTCGGTGGCGATGGGTGAGATGACGAGGTGGCGGCCGTGAGACACCACGTCCTGCTGCTCGGCGCCGGAGCGATCGCGCAGCGGGTGCACCTGCCGTTCCTGGCCGGCGCCGGGGTGGTGCGTCGGCTGTCGGTCTCCGACGTCGATCCGGCGGTTGCCCGGGCCGCTGCGGACCGCTTCGGAGCGCGCGTGCACGTCGGGCCGCTGGAGGAGTGCCCGGCAAACGTGGTGTGGATCTGCACACCTGCCCACACCCACGCCGAACTCGCGCTACGAGCACTGCGCTCCGGCTGCGACGTCGTGGTGGAAAAGCCGTTGGCGCTGCGCGCCTCCGACGCCGAGGCGGTCGCGCGGACAGCCCGGGAAACCGGCCGGCGGGTGTCGGTCTGCCACAGCCCGCGCTACCGGTCAGACGTGGAACTGCTGCTGCACACCGCCCGTGGCGGGCAACTCGGTGAGCTGCGCCACCTGTCACTGCGCTGGTCCCGACGCCGTGGCGTTCCGGCCACGCCGGGAGGCCGCTCGGTCGGCGTGGTCTGGGATCTCGGTAGCCACCTGGTGAATCTGGCCGCGGGCGTCCTCGACCGTCTGCCCGGCGAGGTGCGCGCCACCGCGCACACCCCGGTCAACGACGAGAGGCACACCGCCGGCTGGTACGGCGGGGAACGGACTCGCGTCCCCTTCGACGTCCCCTTCTTCGCGGCCTTCACCGGGTCGGTGGTGCCCCGGACAGGTCCGCTGCTGGATGTCGCCGCGTCGTGGACCGCCCCGACCGGCGTCGACCTGGTGGAGGTGGACGTGGTGGGCAGCCAGGCGCGAGCCACGCTGCGGACGGTGTTCGGATTCAGTCCCGACCGCGGACGGTTCACCGGTCCACCACTGACGCTCACCGACCTGCTCAGCGGCCGGTCCCATCCGCTCGACGTGGATCAACTCGTCGAGCCTGTGGAGTACGTCCGTCAGTTGGAGCGTGCCCTCGACCTCAACATCGACCCCGCGGTCGATCTCGCGCACGCGGTGGAAACCGTGGCCGTCTGCGAGGCGCTCGCCAGTGCCGCGACCGTCGGTGCCGAACCGATCCCCACTTCCCCTAGGACCCCGCAACCGTGAAGAAAGCGATGGCCTTCGAGCCGATCAGGACCAGTCCATATCCCGCCTGGCCCCGCACCGACCCCGCCGTGGAGGACGCGGTGCTGACCGTGGCCCGCAGCGGTCACTGGTGGCAGTCCGGGGGCGGTGCGGCGGAACGCCTGGAGGAAGCCCTCGCGGCCGAATTCGGCGTCGCTGGCGCGGTGGCCGTCGGCAACGGCACCGTCGCCCTCGAACTGGCTCTCGCCGCCCTGGGCGTCAGTGCCGATGACGAGGTGCTCGTCCCGGCCACCACATTTGTCTCGACCGCCTCGGCCGTGCACCGTCTCGGCGCCCGTCCGGTCCCCGTCGACGTGTGCCCGCGGACGCTGACTGTCGACATCGACGCAGCCGGCACGGCGGTCGGCCCACGGACCCGTGCCATGGTGGTGGTTCACCTGGCCGGGCACGCGGCCGACCTGCCCGCCGCACGCCGATTCTGCGACGCCCAGGGGATCGCCCTGGTGGAGGACAGCGCGCAGGCCGTCACGGCGGAGTGGGCAGGCACCCGGGTGGGCACCATCGGGGACCTGGCGACGCTCAGCTTCCAGGCCGCGAAGCTGCTGCCCGGTGGGGATGGCGGAGCGGTGTTGGCCACCCGTGACGGCGCACTGGCGGAGCGGGTGGCCAGGATGGCCAACTGCGGTCGACGCCGAGGTTCAGCGCTTTACGATCATCACCTTCCGGCCACCAACGCCCGGATCAGCGAGTTCAACGCCGCCGTCGTGTTGGCGCACCTGACGCAGTACGAGCACCTGGCGCAGGCCAGGAGGACAGGTGCGCAGCGTCTGCTCTCCGCCATGCCACCCGGGACGGTGCTGGCGCCGGACCCGCGGACGACCTGTCACGACTGGTACATGGTCCTGCTGAACATCCCGGACGACCTGTACGAGCGTGGCCTGACCAACAGGTATCTCGTCGCCTGCCTCGACGAGATGGGCATACCCGCGCAGGTGCTCTATCCGTTCTGGCCGGACCTCCCAGGGTTCGCCATGAGGGAGGACCGACACGCCGAGCGGTGCGTCGTGGCCCGTCGCGTCACCGACCGGGTCGCCTGGCTGCACCACCGGCTGCTCCTCGATCCGGACTTCCCCGAGGACCTCGGCCGCGCCTGGGCGCGGATCGCGGCGGCGCACGCGGACGCCATCCCCGCCGTTTCCGGTAGGGGCGCGTGAACAGATTCCGGATGGAGCACCTGGTCCGCGAGGTCCGCGTGGTGCCGCGCACACCTGAATACCACTGGTACGAGATCGACCTGGACCGGCGGCACGTGCCGACCCCTGCGACCGGAACGTTCGTGATCGGCGCCACCCGCCGATCGGATGCCACGGCAGTCTGCCAGCGGCTCGTCGGTGACGAGGCGGTCACCCATGTGCAGTTCGAAGCCACAGCCCCGGACGCCGCGAGTCAATGTGCGGTCATCCGATCCACCAACCGGGAGCCCATTCCCGCCGTCCACCTCGCCCGGCCACCGGCATCGCCCGACGAGCTCCACACGTGCGCGATGCGGCTGACCGAACTCGGTACCTCAATCATCAAGATTGTCTATCCGTGCCCATCCCAGCGACATCTGCGCGCCGGTCTGGATCTGTTGGAGCGATGGCCGACCGGGCTGCCTGGTCTGTCGTTGACGCCGGACGGCGGACGCCAGGCCCGCGTGGCTGCGGCGCTGGCCGGTTCCCGGCTCGTGTACGCCCCTCGTCAGGCGAGCCGCGAACGGATGTCGGCGAGCTGGTACCGGCGGCTGCTGATCGAGGGCGGATCCGACCCAGGAGTGGCGACGTGGACGACAAGCGACTAGCGCTGGTCATGCTGAAGCCCGACGCGGTACGGCAGCAGCTGACCGGCCCGGTGCTGCGCTGGCTGGCCGCCAGAGGATTCGAGCCGGTCGGGTTCCGGCAGTTCCTGCTCTCCGCCGAGGGCCGGGCCGACCTCTACCGCACGACCCGTGTCGGTGGTCGGCTCGACTGGCAGCTCAATGCCGTCCTGTACACCCTCGGACCGGTGCAGAGTCTCCTGCTGCGCGGCCCGGCCGGCGACCTGCCGGCGGCGAGCCTTGTGTCCGGACGCCTCAAGGGCGACTTCCGGCCGTCCCGCGCGCAGTCAGGCACCATGCGGGCGGATCTTGGTGCGTTGAACCCCATCTTCAACCTGGTGCACTCCGCGGACGATCCGGCGAGCGTTCGGCGGGAGTCCCGCGTCCTCTTCGGTGACGATCCTGTCTTCGATGAGGCTGGGCTGTCGGCCGCCGCCTCTCGGTCACCCGCTCCGTTCCCCTTGTGGAGCATCGTCGCCGACGTGCTGCAACGGTGGGCGGCGGAAGCGGGCGTGGCCGAGGCGGCGCTGGCGCGGATGGACTGGCCGGCGGACTCGGCTGGCCCGCGGCATGACGCGTTGCGGGTGGTGACCCGCACGCTCGAGGAGATCGCGGCCGCGTCGGCGCCGGGCACGGCCCGGTTCCTGACCGGGATCCGCACGGGCGAGACGACGTGGGACGGATGGCGGGCCCGGACCAGGACCGGCGACGACCCATGGCCCTCCTACCTCACGTACACCACCCTGCGCTACCTCGATCTTTGTTTGGAGACCCCGTGACAGACAGCGCCGCAGCACGGCCCACCGACGTCGTCGTGGTGGGTGCCGGAATCCTCGGCCTCATGGTCACCCGGGCGCTCGCCGCCACCGGCCGCACGGTCACCTGTGTCGGGCCTGACCACCGGTTCCCTGGTACGGCCTCATCCGCGGCGGGCGCCATGCTGGGCACCATCGGAGAGGTCACCGGAGACGACATGGCCGCCGTCGACGCCGTCGAACTCGACTTCAGAGCCACCGCGGCGAGGATGTGGCCCGGAATAATCGAGGAGCTGGCCGGCGTCGGCGGGGCGGTTCGGTACGGAACAGGCACCATGATGGTCGCGAATCTCGTGAACGAGAGCGATCGTGCCAACCTGGCCACCGCTTACGCCGCGGCCGTGAAGGTCGGGATCCCGGCCGAGCAGGTCGATCCGCAGGAGGTTCCCGGCCTGCGCCCCGCGCGGGGATACGAGGCGGTCGGCGCCATGTTCCTGCCGACCGAGGGGTGGCTCGACACCGTCGACCTGCTCGACCGGCTGCGTGCCGGTCTCGCAGCCGATCCGCGCGTGACCCTGTTGACCACGCAGGTGGTCGGCCTCACGCCTGGCCCGAACCCGGTCGTACGGCTCTCCGACGGCACCACGGTGAGCGCGGGCGACGTCGTCCTGGCCGCCGGGGTGGGCTGTCGTGATCTGCTCGCCCAACTGGACGGACCTGCGGTGGCCCTGCCCCAGTTGCTACCCGGCAAGGGAATCAGCCTGGAGCTGGCCGAGGCGCCCACCGACTTCCCCTACGTCGTACGGACGCCAAACCGGGACTTCGCCTGCGGTACGCACGTCGTGCCCCGCCCGGACGGTCGGGTGTACCTGGGAGCGACGAATCGGGTCTCGGCGACCCCCGGCGCGGCCGAGGGCGTCACACCCGGTGAGATGCACGCCCTGCTGCACAGCGCGATCCACGAGGTGAACGTGGGTTTTCGGACCTCCCGTATCACCTCCATGACCTACGGGCTGAGGCCGCTGACAAGCGATCACAAGCCGCTCATCGGGGCAACCGGGCATGACGGGGTCCACATCGCCACCGGGACCTACCGCAACGGCATCCTGATGGCGCCGCTGATCGCCGACCTGATCACCGCAGAGCTCAGGGAGCGCCGGCCGGCACCAGACAATCCGTACCATCCGTTGGCGCCCGGGCGCCGAGGCGCCGGCGATGCCAACGCCGCGTTCGTCGAAGGAATACGGCATCTGACCTCGTTCCTGCTGGAGCCCGGCGGACACCTGCCGTACGACCGCCAGCGGGAACTCCGGTCGTTTCTCACCACCCTCGGTGCGATGGCACTTTCCGGCCCGTCGGATCCGCTGCGCGAACGACTGTCGGCGCTGCTCGCGGAACATCCCATCGCCGAGATGGTTCCCCAATTCTTCTACGAGGTCATCGACGATGGACGGCGCTGACCTCCCGGCCACGACCGACGGTGACGGAGTGCTGAACCTGCACGGGGGCCGGTCTCTGCGGCACCTTGCCCGGATGCGGTCGGGCCGGTCGAGCCTTGTCCTCAGCGGCGTCGAGCCACACAGCGGTCGCCGACTCATCGTCAAGATCGCCCGGTCGTCGGCGCACCGGTTGGCGACGGAGGCACAGACCTTGGCCGCCATCTCCACCTGCGGAGTACCGGTGCCCAGGCCTGTCGGACTCGACACCGTCACCCTGGGCAACCGCGACGCGCCATGCCTGGTGCTGACCTGGTGTCCGGGGCATCGGCCGCAGACACTTCCGGCAGTGATCCGATTCGGCACCGCCCTGGCGCGGCTGTCCCGGCACGCCGCCTGTTGCCCGCATCTGCCGAAACTCTCCGCGACCGAGGTCCTCGCGCAACACAACGAGGCGGTGGACGTCCTGGCGGAGGCGCTACCGGCCAGCCTGCGCCGTCGCCTCCGGGCCGTCTCGGTCGGACCGGCCCCCTCCGGGCTTCTCCACGGTGACCCGGGGCCGGACAACTTCCTGAACACACCGGACGGCGGCACGCTCATCGACTTGGAGCGTGCCGCCGTCGGCCCGCTGTCGCTCGACCTGGCCCGCGCGCAGGCCGCGTTCGAGTTGGCCGAGACCTCACCTGAGCCGGCGCTGCTGTCCGCCCTCGGTGTGACCTATCGACGGCTGGTGCCGCTGCCGGTTCGTCCTTCCGACGGTTGGTGGACGATCGCGGCGACGCAGCTGCTGCGCTGGCGATGGGATCAGCGCCATCGCTCGGACGTACCGAACTGGGGATTCGCGGCGAATCGGATCGAGCGACGACTGGCTCAGGAGCAGGCATGCTGATCGAGGTGCTCGGCGTTGACGGCGCCGGAAAGACCACGCTCATCGACGCGGCCCGCCGCCGGCTGCAACAAGATGGCAGCATGCGCGCCTACGAGCGGAGCATACGCAGCGAGTCCCGAAATCTCATCGAGGGGCTTCAACTCGCCGTCCCGGAGGCCGACTTCAGCGCGCGGGACCAGGAGCTGGCCGTCCTGCTCGATGCCGTCCGAGAGGCACACGGCTCGCTGCACGCCTACCGGGGTAGCCCGGTCAGCCACGTGTTCGTCACCGGATATCGCACGGCACTGTTCGCCAGGCTGCGGGCGAGAGGTCTTGACGACGACGCCGGTCTCCGGGCGTTGGTTGGACACATTCCCCGAGCCGACGTCGGAGTGCTTGTGGACGCACCACCGGCCGTCGCGCTCGAACGAATCCGGCGACGGCAGAAAGGTGACCAGGTCCTGTCGTTTCCGGACCCACTCGCTGAGATCGAACGGCGTGCCGCCGCCGCACGTTGGGCCGCCCTACGGGAGGCCTGCCTACGTCTTGACGGCACCCGTCCGGTCGACGCGCTCACGTCGCAACTGCTGGCGGCGGTCTCCGGCCCACGCTGACGAGCGGAGCCGCAGCAGGAACACGCCGCCGGCGAGAATGACCAGGGCGTGAAACGTGGCGACCACCGGAAGGGGGGAGAGGCGTTCCAGCAGCACCGCGCTGGCCAGCATGCCGACACCGAAGCCGAACGTCTCGACGGTGGCGGACAGGCCGAACATCCGCCCCCGCACGGCCTCGGGGGCCGCCTGCAACCGTGAGGTGTACGCCAGTTCGGTGACGCCGTCGGCCAGGCCGGCGGCCAGGGCACACAGCACGAACAGCGGTGCGGGTGCTCCGGTGAACGACGCGGTGAACGCCAGCGACATCACGCACGCCGCGACGGCGAACGCCTGTTCATCCAGGGACCGGCCGGTACGCCGGAGCCAGAGTCCGACAAGCCAGTGCGTCGAGAGCATGCCCATGCCCCAGGCCGTCCAGAACTGGCTGAGCGTCGTCGCGGGGTTGCCGGGATCGGTGCTGCTGGCGAGGATCGGCAGAGCCACGTTGTGCGATGCGGAGCCCCACGCGTCCACGCCGCGCAGCAGCACCATGCCGGCCAGGACCGGCGCGCCGGCCAGCAGTATCCGCAGGCCGCGTAATCCCGCCGGGACGTGCTCGGCGCGTCCGGGCGTCGCGCTCGCTTCGGCGGTCTTCAACGACACCGGCAGGCAGGCCAGGACAATCGCGGACACCAGGAAGCTACCGGCGTTGACGACGAACGCGGCCAGGAAGCCGAAGCCGCCGATCATCGGCCCCGCCGAGGCGAACCCGAGCACCATCGCCACCGACCTGCCGATGATCAGATGGCCGTTTCCGCGCATCCGCTCCGCGGTGCCGACCAGGTCGGGAACGCTCGTCCGGAGCGCTACCGTGAAGACGGTGTTGCCGGCGCCGAGCACCACCGCAACCGGGTACAGCACCAGCACGTGCACGGTGGCGGGCGTGACCAGCAGCAGGACCATCGACAGGGCCTGCGCGAGGTCCGTGACGATCATGACGGTGCGCCGGTCGAGCCGGCTGACCAGCCCGCCGGCCACCGGACCCGCCAGGAAGCCCGCACTCAGCCGGACCGCCATCAGCAGACCCATCTGCAGCGAACTGCCGGTCAGGTGGTAGGCGTACAGGCTCAGGGCCACCAGGTTGACGTAGTTGCCGAAGGTGGAGACCGCGTAGCCGGAGACGAAGAACGCGAAGGATCGCGGCAACCGAGGCCGGCTCACCGATTCCGCTCGCCAGGCTCGACTTCCTCGTGCGGTGCGCCCGCCAACCTGCCGAGCAACGCGACGAAGTCCTTCTCCCAGCCCACGACTGTGGACTTGTCGAAGAGGTCCGTGGCGTACTCGAACGTCGCCCCGATGCGATCACCCTCGGGTACGAGCGCGACGTAGAGTTCGGTCCGGGCCACGCCGGCCACCGCCAGGCTCTCCACCTCGGCCGTCACCCCGGGCAGGTCGAGCCGTACCGGTGGGGCCGTTACGACGGTGAACAGCACCTGCGGAGTCGACACCTGTGCTCCGGCCGCCTGCGCCGCCTCGGCGAGCGCCAGAGCATGGTGGTCGAGAGCCACGAGCGTACGTTCGGTCACGGCGTGGACGAGTTCGTCGAACCGCACGCCGGCGGCGACGGTGACCCTGACCAGCAGTGCCTCCCCGACCGGTCCGACCGTCGCGGCGTGCTCCGGGCGGAGCCGGCTGGCGCTGGAGAGCGGCACGACCATGTCGCGTTGCCCGCACAGGTTTGCCATCCACACCGCGAAAGCTCCGGTGAGCACGGCGGCCGGAGTCCTGCCGATCGTTCTCGCGGCGCTGTGGACCAGACGGACGACCGTCGGGGGAAGCTCGAACCGGTGCAGCGCCCCACGGCCGGAGAGCCGGTCCGAGGGCGGCCGGTCGTACGGCAGGTCGAAACGGAGCGGCGCGCCTGCCAGTTCGTTTCGCCAGAAGGCGACCAGAGCGTCACGACGGTCCCCGTCGAGCTGCGCAAACCGCCACCGCGCGTAGTCCGGATAACCGACCACGGCCGGCAGGTCGGCGGCGGTGCCCCGTACCTCGCGGGCGTAGCTCGCGGACAGCTCCCGCCAGATGACGCCCATCGACCATCCGTCGCAGATCAGATGGTGCAACACCAGTACGAGCACCCAGCGGCGCTCCCCGAGCCGGCCCAGCCGGGCCCGCCACAGCGGCGCCCGGTCCGGACCGAAGACCTCCGCGGCCGTGCCCTGGCACCAATCGCTGACCCCGTCCGGAACGCCGGAGAGGTCGGCGACATCGAGCTGTACCGGCACTTCGGCCAGAACCTCCTGGCACAGCCGGCCGTCCCGGAAGACGAACCGCGTCCGCAGTGCGGGATGCCGGACGACAAGCGCGCGGAGGGCTGCCTCGACGGCGGGCACGTCGAGGTCGCCCGCCAGCCAAACCTGGTGTGCCACGTTGTAGACGGCCGGGCGCGGGTTGGTGTGGTGCAATCGCCACGCCCGCAGCTGGATACTCGTGGCGGGTACGGTGTCCGACACCATCGAGGCGGCGATGCGCCGCGCCAGACCCTGGATGGTCGGCGCCTGGAACAGGTCGGTCACCCGCAGCTCGACGGCGAGCGCGTCACGGATCCGATTGACCAGCTCGACGGCGGTGAGCGAGTGCCCGCCGAGCGAGAAGAACGAGGCGTCGACCGGAACGTCCGCCAACCCCAGCTGGGCGCTCCACAGCCCGTGCAGGGTCCGCTCCAGGTCGCTGGCCGGTGCGTCGCCGCGCAGGTTTCCCCAGTCCGGCTCGGGCAACCGGCCGTGGTCCAGTTTGCCGCTGGCGGTGACCGGCAGTTCGTCCAGCTCGACGAACCACGTCGGAATCAGGTAGCCCGGCAGGGTGGTCGCCAGGTGGTCGGCGATGTGGGCGAGGAACCCTGCGGGTGCGCCGGCGGCGAGCACCACGTAGCCGACCAGGCAGGTCTCTCCGCGCGGGTCCCGGGTCGCCCGTACGGCGGCGTCGCGCACCTCCTCCAGGTCGAACAGGGCTCGCCGCGACTCCTCCGGCTCCACCCGGTAGCCGCGGATCTTGACCTGTTCGTCGATCCGGCCGAGGTAACGCAGGTTGCCGTCGGGAAGCCATCGGCCGAGGTCACGGGTCCGATAGAGCCGATTCGCGGGAGCGGCCGGATCGGGCACGAAGGCCTGTGCCGTCTCGTCCGGGCGGCCGATGTAGGCCCGGGCCAGGCCCGCGCCGCCCAGATAGATCTCGCCCACGGCACCGGCCGGCACCGGAAAGCCTCGATCGTCGAGGAGCCGGACCTCGACGTTGTCCACCGGACGGCCGATCGGCGGCTTCTCATCCGCCTGCGGATCAACCCGGTGGATCGTGGCGATGACGGAGGCCTCGGTCGGTCCGTACTCGTTGTAGAGCGCGCAGTCCGGGTGCGTGGCCAGGAACCGGCGCAGCGCCGGCGTCAAGGTCAGTTCCTCGCCCGCCGAGACCAGCTCGCGCAGGGACGGCATCGCCGGATCGGCTGCCAGCAGATACCGCAGGGGAGTGAACGGCATGAACAACCGTTCGACACAGTGCTGTCGGATCGTCTCCGCCACCGCCCCGGGGTCGTAGCGGGCCTCGTCGGGGATCAGGACGAGTGCGGCACCGGACGCGAGCGTCGTGAAGATTTCCTGCACGCTCACGTCGAAGCCCACGGACGTCCACTGCAGGGTGCGCAGCGCCGGCCGGTGCCGTAGGAACGAGCGGACCAGGTTCGCCGGGCCGCGGTGCGGCACGGCGACTCCCTTGGGCCGGCCCGTCGACCCCGAGGTGTAGATGCAGTACGCGAGGTTGTCCGTGGTCACCTCCGTCGGCGGTCCCTGCTGTTGCCGTGGGTCGGCCCGAGCGACGGGAAGCGCCGGGATGCCGAGGCGGGAGGCGAGCTTCTCGTCGTCGGTGACGAGCAGGACCGGCCCACTGTCGCCGACCATGAAGGCGAGGCGGGAGTCGGGCAGGGCGCGATCCAGTGGCAGGTAGGCCGCTCCCGCCTTGTGCACCGCGAGCAGCGCCACGATCAGGTCGACCCCGCGGGGCAGACACACCGCGACGAACTCGTCGGGCCGTACGCCCCGGTCGCGCAGTTGCCAGGCCATCGCGTTCGCACGGCGATCAAGCTCGCGGTAGGTGATCCGCACATCTCCGTCGAGCAGTGCCACCGCGTCAGGTGTACCCGCCACCTGTCGCTCCACCAACTCGTGCAGACAGCCGGTCTCCTCGGCGCGGTCCTGGCCGGACCACCGGGCGATGGTGGTCCGGTCCGGGTCGGTCGGCGCGGTCAGGATGGGCAGTTCGGCCGCTGGCATCGTGTCCGCCCGACGCAGCACCGTCTCGACGTACTCGAGGAGTCGGCGTACGAATGTCTCGTCGAACAGTTCGCAGTTGTACTCGACGACACATTCGACGTGCTCGGTGTGGTGTGTCAGGTAGAGGGTGAGGTCGAGAGGAGCCCGTTCACTGGGCACGTCGAGCAGCACGGCGTCCACCGCCGGCGGGGCGAACTCGACGCTGGTGGCCGTTTCGTACTCGACAAGGACCTGGAAGAGCGGGTTCCGGCTCGGATACCGTTCCGGGTTCACCGCAGCGATCAGTTCGTCGAAACCGACACCCGCGTGCTCGAACGCTTCGATGCTGGTGTCGCGGATCCGCCTGACGATCCGGTCGAAGGTCGGCGCCCCGGACAGGTCGATGCGCAGCGGCACCGAGTCGATGAACAGACCGATCAGGTCCTCCGTGCCGGGCGGACGATCGGTGAGCACGGTACCCAGCACGACGTCGTCCTGGCCGCTGAACCGGCCCAGCACGGCGGCGATGGCGCCGAGCAGGGTCATGAACGGCGTGACGCGGTGTTGCTGGCTGAACCGTTGGACGGAGGCGGTCAGATCGGCATCGAAGCGGTGTACGAGCGAGGCGCCACGTGCCGTCACGACGGGCGGCCGGGGACGGTCGGTCGGCAGCCGCAGCGTCGGTGCGTCGCGCAGTGCCGACCGCCAGTAGTCCAGATGCTGCCGTCGCTGTTCGGAGGTGGCCAACCGAGCGCGGACGTGGTCCGGGTAACTGATTGGCAGCGCCGGTAACGCCGGTGGCTGCGCCGGCCAGGACCGGTAGTAGGCGGCGAGGTCCCGGACGAAGACGGCGGTGGAGAGGGAGTCGAAGACGATGTGGTGCACGACAAGCACGAGCACGTGGTCGTCCGGACCGAGACGGACCAACCTGACCCGCAGCAGCGGACCTTCGGCCAGCTCGATCGGTTCGGCGCTGAGATCAGCCACGATCTGCCGGACCGCATCCCGGACCGGGGTACCCGGCATGTCCAGCAGCGGGCAGTCAACTCCTACGGACGGCAGGATCAGCGGCCGCGGCTCGCCCCCGATGTCGCGGATCACCGTACGCAGTGGGGCGTGGCGTTCGACCACCTTGCCCAGCGCCCAGCGCAGGGCGGTGACATCCAGCGAGCCGGTCAGCCGGATGGCCTTCGGCTCGTGGTAGGTCGGCCGGCCCGGGTACATCTGGTCCAGGAACCACATCCCGCGCTGAGCCGCCGACAGTGGTGCCCCTGCCCGGTCCGGCTGTCGATGCGGTGCGGTGCGCTGGTGGCGTTTCCGTGCCGCGTCGACGAAATGCAGGCTGCGGTGCAGTTGCTCGCTCGTCACCCCGAAATCGACAAAACATGCGATCTCGTCAACGCCGGCCGCCGCGAGCCGGTCGATGACGGGCGTGGCGCTGTCCACGGTGCCGATCAGCGCCCGCTGCTCGCAGTAGCTGGCGTACGCGCGCTCCAGCAGGAACTGGACGTCCTCCTCCGGGGTGTCCTGGTCGATCTGCAGCCCGAGGCTGTTGGTGACGCCGCCCAGCAACGACAGCGACGATCGCAGGTAGTCGCAGAACGGCTGGAACGCCTCGGACCGGACCCGTCTCAGGTCATCGCCCAGATAGGTGTGCACCAGGACCACCACCCGCCCGCCGTCCGGGTTCAACCCGTGCTCCTGGCGGGTGCGGCGATAGAGCGCGACGTTCTCGGCCAGCTGGTCGATCGACTGCATCATGAGGTTGGTGACCACCCCCAGGCCCAGGCGGGCCGCGCAGCGGTAGGTCTCCGGGTTGGCGACCGCGGCCACGAACATCGGCGGCATCTCCTGCAGCGGCCGCGGGAAGATCCGGACGTCGAGCTGGTCGCCGCTACCGGACCGGGCGGGCACCGAGGCCCCGCGCCAGAGGGCGCGCACCGTTTCCAGGTGCTCGTACATCAGCTCCCGGTGCCGCCCGAAGGCGTCCGGGTTGAGGGCGAAGTCGTTCGCGTGCCACCCGCTGGCGACACAGAGCCCCACTCGGCCGCCGGAGAGGTTGTCGACCACGGACCACTCCTCGGCCACTCGGATCGGGTCGTGCAGCGGCAACACCACCGATCCGGCGTTGATCCTGATTCGGCTGGTTTCCCGGGCGACCGCGGCGGCCAGCACCACCGGATTGGGGAACAGCCCGCCGAACGGGTGGAAATGTCGCTCCGGGAACCACACGCCATGGAACCCGTGCTGGTCGCCGAAGCGGACGGCGTCCAGGACGGTGCCGTACTTGTCCTGCTGCCCCTGGTCCGGGTAGCTGCCGAAGAAGTACAGGCTGAAGTCGCAGCCGGCGCTTCCCGACCTCACCGGGTCGGTGACGGACAGCGCCGCGGGCCGGGGCGGCGCGACAGTGGACAACGGTCCGGGCATAGGTGGGTCGGGCGGTGCCGGTGCCTCCCCCGGCTGGCGGGCCAACAGCGCCAGGTGCTGACGCATGACGCCGGTGACCTGATCGACAAGTTGACCGGCGAGACGGAGCTGCTGCTCGATGACGGAGGCAAGCCCTCCCGCCGGGGGGTCGGCCGCCGGCGGGAGCGTCGTGACGCTACCGGGCGGGGAGAGTGACGGTACGGGAGTCTCCGTCGCCGCCGGTGCACCCGGCTTGGTCTGGTCGGGGTCCGTGGCGGTCATCCGCGAACTCACCACAGTGGCCAACCGCTGCGGCGTGTCCGCCTCCGTGAACAGCTCCCGGGCCGCGAGCGTGACCCCGTACGTCTGCCGTACCTGCTGCACGACCCGCAACATGGCGAGGGAGTCCGCGCCGACTTCCAGGAACGTCCGGTCCGGGGCCACCTCGGCTGGCGTGGTCCCCAGCTGGCGGGCGGTCAGGTCACGGATCGTGGCCAGTACGTCCGGGCGTGCCCCGGTCGGGTGCGCCGGCTCGACGGGGGCGGCCTCCGTCGGGTGGTGATTCGCCGCGGGCACGTCGGCGGCGGCGTCGATCCAGTAGCGCTCGCGTTGGAACGGGTAGCTCGGCAGCGGGATCCGCCCTCCGCCACCGGTGGTCGCCGTCCAGTCCGGGGAGTGACCGTGACGGTACAGCTCGGCGACCGCGTGCTCCATGGCCCGCACCGAGGGCACGCCGCGGCGCTGGGCGCCGACCCAGACGGTGCCGGGAGCGGTGCGCCGGCCCACTCCGCAGAGCACCGCGTCGGGGCCGATCTCGAGGAAGCGGGAACATCCGTCGGTCACCAGCGTGCCCAACGCATCGGCGAACATGACCGGCTGGCGGAGCTGACGGACCAGGTAGTCCACGTCCAGCACGGTTCCGGGTGCCAGCAGCCGACCGGTCACCGTGCTGGCCACGGGGAGGCTCAGCGGCGACAGTTGCACCGCCGAGATGCCCTCGGCGAAGGCGTCGATGATCGGTGCGACGCCGGCGCTGTGGAAGGCCCGGTCCACGGGCAGCCGGCGCCATCCGATGGCCCGCCGGTCGAGCCACCCGGTCGCCTGTCCGACCGACGCCTCCGATCCCGCGAGCACGTACTCCTCGGGACCGTTGACGGCGGCCAGCTCGACAGGCGTCTCGACGAGCAACTCGTCGAGGGTCAGACGGTCGGCGAGTATCCCGATCATGGCACCGGGCGGCATCCGATGCCGCATCAACTCCCCGCGTAGCATCGTGAGACGCATCCCGTCCGCGATGGAGAGCGCACCGGCGGCGCAGAGCGCCGCGTACTCGCCGATGCTGTGTCCGAGCAGGCGCTGCGGCGCTACTCCGAACGTGCGCCACAACTCGGTCAGCGCGACCTGGAACGCGAAGAGCGCGGGCTGTGCGGTCTCGGTGGTCCAGACGGGCTGTTCCTGGCGTCCGCACAGCAGCGCGAGCAGGCTCTCGTCCCGCTGCGCGAGGTACACCCGTTCGCACTCGGCGAGCACTCGGCGGAAGGCGGGGAACGCGTCGTGGAGTTCGCCGGCCATCCCGGCCCGTGCCACGCCCTGCCCGGTGAAGGCGAACGTCAGGGGAGGGGGTCCGTTTGTGGGTGCCTCTCCGGCTGCCGCCGATTCGAGTGCCTCGGCCAACCCGGCCGCGGTGTCGCCGACGACGGCGAGGCGATACCGGTGGTGCGGCCGGCCGAGCGCCGCCGTGGCGACCAGATCCGCGACCGGCAGATCGGGGTACGCCCGCAGATGCGCCCGCATCCGGTCGGTCAACTCGACGAGTGCCTGCGGGTGAGCCGCCGACAGCGGGAGGACGTGGAGGCGGGGCCGGACAGCGTCCCGTACCGGCGGAGTCGGTGCCTCTTCGAGGATGACGTGTGCGTTGGTGCCGCCGACGCCGAGGGCGCTGACCCCGGCCCGGCGCGGTGTGCCGTCGGTCCGCCAGGGGCGAAGCTCGGTACCCAGCACCAACGGGCTGCCGTCGAGTTCGAGTTCCGGGTTGGGTCGGCGCAGATTCGCCAGGGGCACGAGGGTGCGGTGGGAGAGCATGAGGACGGTCTTGATCAGTCCAGCCATGCCGGCGCAGCTGTCGAGATGCCCGATGTTGGGCTTGACGGAGCCGACCGTGCAGAAGCCGATGCGGTCGGTCCGGTTCCGTAGCGCCTGGGCCGCCGCGCGCAGTTCCACCGGATCGCCGAGCGGGGTGCCGGTGCCGTGAGCCTCGAGATACGAGATGCTCTCGGCCGGCACACCCGCCTGGTCGAGCGCCTGTTCGATGACCTTGACCTGCCCGGAAACGCTCGGCGCGGCGAAGCCGATCTTGCTCTGCCCGTCGTTGTTCACCGCTGAGCCGAGGATCACCGCGTGGATCGTGTCACCGTCGGCCAGCGCGCGGTCGAGCCGCTTGAGCAGGATCGCGGCCACCCCGTTACCGCCCACGGTGCCGTCGGCGTCGGCGTCGAACGCGCGGCACTGGCCACTCGGGGACAGGATCGAGCCAGGGTAGGGGCGGTAGCCGACCGTTTGCGGGACGTGGATGGCGGCGGCGCCGGCCAGGGCGAGGTCGACCTCGCCGGTACGCAGCGCCTGAGCGGCCAGATGGACGGTGACAAGCGAGGTCGAGCATGCGGTCTGCACACCGATCGCGGGGCCGGTCAGGCCGAGCCGGTAGGCGACCCGGGTGGCCAGGAAATCCGGTGCGGTGCCGATGGCGCTCTGCATCGCGCCGAGCCCGTCGTGTCGTGCCTCGGTCAGATTGTTGAGCAGGTAGTTCTGATGGGTGTAGAGGTTCATGCCGCTGCCGGCGTAGATCCCGATCCGGTCGCCGCCCGTGGCGCCGGCGTAGCCGCCGTGCTCCAGCGCGTGATAGCAGCACTCGAGGAACAGCCGGTGCGCGGGATCGGTCATCGCCGCCTCGGACGCGCTGATGCCGAAGAATCCGGCGTCGAAGGTGTCGATGGCGGAGAGGGGACCGGTGACCGGCACGACACCGGCATGATCGGCGACGTCCGCCCCGACCACCGATCGCTCCGGGTCGAACCGCCGGACGCTCACCACGCCCTCGGTCAGGTTCGCCCAGAACTGGTCAAGTGTGTCGGCACCGGGAAACCGTGCCGCCATGCCGACGATGGCGATCCGCTGCTCGGCGGGCACCGCACCGCGGGTTCGCGGCCGATGCGTCGGCGCCGGATCGAGCGAACTCAGGTGGCTGGTGAGGGCGGCGATCGAGGGATGTTCCAGCATGGCCAGCTTGCTGAACTCCCGGCCGAGCTCCTGCTGCAACCGGGCGTGCACCCGGATCAGGGTCACCGAGTCGATGCCCAACTCGTAGAAGGGAACCCGTTCGTCGACGTCCGCACCGAACATTTCGTGGAACACCGCGCGTACCGTGTCCGGCACTGCGGCCGGCCCGGCCGCGGCGGCGGGCGGCGCCGGAACGGCCGCGGTGGTGGTGGCCGGCCCCGGGTCGGCGGTGGTGGTGACCGGCACCGGGTCGGCGGCGAGTTCGCCGGCGAGGAGCCGCCCACGGAGCAACGAGCGCTGAATCTTGCCGCTCGGAGTCTTCGGGAACGCCGAGATCGGCACGGCGACCACCTGCGCGGCCATCCCCGACCACGAGAAGAGCGTACGGCGGATCGCCTGGACCGTGTCGCCACGGTCGGTGGAGTCGGTGGAGTCGGTGCCGAGGAACACCACGAGTTGCTCGGTGCCGGTCCGCTCGTCCGGTACGCCGCACGCCGCCACGACTCCGGGCGTCACGCCGGGCACCGTGGACAGCCGCGTCTCGATGTCGTGCGCGTAGAGGTTCTGTCCGTTCAGAATGATCCGGTCATCCCGACGGCCGACGATGACGATCTGGCCCTCCCTACCGAAGGCGAGGTCGCCGGTGTCCAGCCAGCCGCCGGATCGGCCGCCGTCGCCGACAAAGGCGGCCCGGTCGGCTTCCGGATTGCCGAAGTAGCCAGGGGTGACCCGCGGCGAACATACCTGGAGCCACCCGACGCGCCCCTCGGGCAGCACGGCGAGATCCTCGTCGACCACCCGGAACGCGGCTCCGGGCGCGGGTGACCCGACCGCCACGAACGCGACGCAGTCGTCGGGGTCGGCGTCGACGTCGGCCCACTCCAGGTCACCGCCCAAGGAGGACTTGCGGATCCGGTGGACGTTCGAGGCCAGGCCCGGGGGAGCGAAGCTGATCCCGGTCACCGTCTCGGTCATCCCCCAGGCGGCGACGAACGCCTTCGGTCGGAGGCCGAACGGCGCGGTGGCACGCAGGAACTCCGTCATGACCGGGACGGTGATCTGCTCACCACCACTGACCATCGTCGAGATCGATGACAGGTCCCAACCGTCATCCGGCCGGGCTGCCAACGCCTCGTTGACCATCTGGTAGCCAAAGTTGGGTGACCAGGTGTGGTTGACGCCGTACTCGGAGATGAGATCGAGCCAACGCAGCGGTTCGGCGAGGATCAGCTCGGTGGGCGCGTGCACGTTCGTGCAGCCGACGAACACCGTGAGCAGGTGGAAGAGCAGGAACGACGCGCTGTGGTCCAGCGGCAGCCAGTTCAGCGTGGTCTGGCCGGGCCGCATCGGCAGCATGGTGGGGGTTCCCGCAGCGAAATCCAGCAGCCCGCGCAGCGTCAGCTGGATGAGCTTCGGTGTCCCGGTACTGCCGGAGGACATCAGGAGGACCGCGACGTCTGCCGCGTCCGGTTCGTGGAAGTCCGAGGCGGGCGGCTGCCCGGCATGGGCGGTGACGTCGAGGACCACGAACTCGTCGGGAAGCTCGGCGGGCTCGACCTGATCGCAGAGGACGACGGGCTCACCGAGCAGCCCTACCGCGCGTCGCAGCCGGTCGACGGCGGTGGCCCGGGCGGCCGGATCTTCGGGCCGGATCAGCAGGAGGGGACGGAACCCGCCGAGCGCGCAGGCCCAGAACATGGTGAAGAAGTGCAGTGGGTCCGAGCCGTAGAGCACGACGTGATCGCCGGCGGCCAGGCCCTGCCGACGCAGGCCGGTGAGAAGGCGGCGAGCCCGCTCCAACAGCACGGGGTACGCGACGAACTCGGCGCCGCGCAGCGTCGAGACGGCGACCGTGCCCGCCTCGGGAAACCGGTCTGCGGCGCGCCGCAACGCCTGGGACAGCGACGTCGGAAAGCCGTCCGGCAGTTCCAACGCGGGGCCGTCGTAGCGGGCTAGCCTCTGCACGGTTTTCCTTCCCACCGAATCCACGTCAGCCTCCGATCAGCAGCAGCGCAATTCCCGCCACCATCACCGCCGCGGCCACCATGCGGGGCTTGCCGAAGGGTTCCTTGAAGAAGAGCGTGCCGATCGCCGCGCCGGCGACGATGCTGAACTCACGCAGCGCCGCGACAGGAGCGATCGGTGCGCGGGTCTGCGCCCACAACACCAGGCCGTAGGCCACTACCGACAGTGAGCCACCCGCCGTCGCCCGCAGCATCAACGGCCGGACCGGTCCCCGCAGTTCCCGGCGCCAGAACAGGGCGGCATAGAGCGGGATGGCCAGGCCGTCCAGCACCACCAGCCAGGCTATGTAGCCGATCGGCGAGTCCGAGGCCCGGACACCCACCCCATCGACAAGGGTGTAGGCCGCCGTGGCCAAGCCGGTGGCTCCGGCCGCGAGGATCGCCGTCCGGCTCGGTCGGCTGCCCACCCCCTGATGCCCCACAACGCGACGACGGCCAGGCCGCCGCAGGCCAACGCCACGCCGCCGGCCTGCCAGGCGTTAGGCCGCTCGCCGAGGAGCACGGCAGCGAACACGGTCACCACGATGGGGGCGGTGCCACGGGCGATCGGGTAGGTCTGGCCGAAGTCGCCGAGTTGGTAGGACCAGACGAGCAGCAGCTGGTAGACGACGTGGATGCCACCCGAGATCAGCAGGTACGGCAGTGCCTCGGCGGCCGGCGGCTGGGCGACGACGGCGATCACCAGGCCACACGCGGTACGGCAGAGACCGAGCAGGGTGAGACCGAGAATCTCGTTCTTCAGGTCGTGGGCGATGGCGTTCCAGGAAGCGTGCGTGACCGCCGCGACCAGCACCACCGCCACGACGAGTGGGGTCACTCGGCGAGTTCCTTGAGAACCAACCGGCGGACGTCGGGATCGATCATGTCCACGTTGGCGCGGTAGCACCGGGCTGACCGGACCAGTCCGGTCAGCATCTGACGCATCCGGTGCACCTGATCGGCGAACGCCTCGATGTCGCCACCGGCATGCGCGAACACGTCGTCCTTCAGCCCGTACATGGTGACCGCGAAGGCGAACTGGTCGAGGAAGGTCTCGGCGGTCCGCTCGGCGATTCGCTCGAAGCCCTGCCGCCCGTCACGGTCGTAGTTCACGATGACCACGTTGCGGACCGGTGCGCTGTCCACCGGCTCTGCGCCGAACAGCTGCTCGGGCGTCGCCACGTACTCGCCACCGCCTTCGAGATGGGGTACCAACTGCCCGGACGCGATCAGGGCGGCCGACGACGGGTCCTCGCGAACCCGGATTCCCGACGGCACCGCGTAGGCGACTCCGTCGCGGACCAGGGTGTGTGTGTTCGTCAGGAACCGGGCGCCGCCGTGACATGCCTGGGTGAGGAAGACGGTCTTGCCGCCACCGTTGCACCCGACGAGCAGGGTCGCCGCACCGTCGAGCACGATGCCGCCGGCCTTGAGGTGGAGATAGCCGTGATCAAGGGCGTGGTTGGTGAGGATCTGCTTGACGAAGTACGGCCACACCGTGCGTTCCAGCCGGCGGCCGAAGACGTAGGCGTGGTTGCCCTCGGTCATCAGGTACGCCGGCTCGCCGAACACGTGACTGAGGTAGTAGCCGGCGCGGAATCGTTTCGCGCGCAGCGTCCGGTCCGAGCGCGCGGCCAACTCGACCGGGTCGGCCGGGTCACGGTCCAGGTCGATACAGGTGATTTCGTAGTCGGGCACGGTGTCCGGGGCGGCGTAGCGGGAGAAGTACGCGTATGCGCTGAAGTCCTCCAGGTTCGTGGAGATCCGTACGGTCAGCCGGTTCAGATCCACGGTTCGGGTGGTCCGCAGCGGCAGGCGACGCAGATCGATCGACATGTGTCCCTCGTTGGGGTGAGGTGGGTGGGCCTGCCGACAGCAGGCCCACCCGTGGCTTCAGCTGATGCTGCGGACGGCGTCGCTGATGCTGATGATGGACGTGAATGTCTGCCGGGTGAGCAGGGCGTTCGGGAACTCGACGTCGAACTCGTCCTCGAGCGCGACCAGCAGCGATACGCTGCCGATGGAGTCCAGGCCGGACTTCCACAGGTCGCTCTCCGGCCGCAGCTCCGCCTCGGGCAGCGCCGCCTGGACGATGACGGCGACGCGCGCCTCGGTCGCTTCGACCATCACCGGGCTCCGGCCAGCGCCGCGCGAAAACGTGCGACGAGTTCCTGCGGCGTCAACTCGACCCTTCTGCCGGCGCTGCGTCCCCGTGCCGCGCAACGCACGTGCAGCAGCGCCGGGCCGGGCGGGAGCGGGTCGAGCGCGCGCAGCCCGGCCAGGTCGGAGATCGACGTCGCCGAGGCGTAGCCAGCCGCCCTCGCCAGTCCCACCGGATCCCCGACGTGCACCGGACGTTGTCCGCCGGTGCTCTCGTGCAGACCGTTGTCGAGGACGACGTGCAGCAGATCGGGTCGGTGTTCCCCGATCATCGGAAGGATCGACAGGTTCATCGCGAACGAGCCGTCCCCGTCGAAGACCACCACGTGCCGCTCGGGCTCGGCGAGCGCCACGCCGAGCCCGACCGGGGCGGCCATACCCATCGAGCCCACAAGGTAGAAGTTCTCCGGACGGTCCGCGATGTTGTACAGGTCCCGGGTGATGTAGCCGCAGGTCGACACGTAAATGGAGTCGGGCCACCGCCCGACCAGTTCGGTGATGGCCGCGGAGATCTCCAGTGCGGTCACACCGCCTCCTTCACGATCAGTACCGACGTGTGCCTGCCGTCGGCCTGCGCCAGGCAGCGTTGGACGGACTCCTGCGCCGCTGACGGGTCGAAAATGGTGTGCCGCAGGTCGAAGACGTCCAGCAGGTTGGTCAGCTCGCGGCCGATGATGTCGTGCTCGACGGCGTCGTTGCCGTCGTGCCCCCGCCAACTCACGATCAGCGGAACGTGGATGTCGTAGATCAGGTTCAGTGACGTCAGCACGTTCAGCGAGTAACCGAGGCCGGAGTTCTGCATCAGAACGGCCGGGCGGGCACCGGCTGCGGCCAGGCCCGTCGCCACGCCAATCGCCGAGTCCTCCCGCGGCGCCGGTAGGTAGTGGAAGGACGGCAACCCCGGCGGTGGGTCCTCCAGCGTCCGGAACACACCTTTCAGCAGGGAACAGGGCACGCCGATGAAATGGCTGTGCCCGGCCTTCAGGAAGCTCCTCACCAGCGTCTCGGCCGGTGTCACGGTCACCGGGGAAGTTTGGGTCATGGTCATCTGCGTGGGATCTCCCTCATGCGGGCGTGGTGCCGGCTCACGGCCAGGCGCCGAGTTCGGGGGCGACGGCGTCGTCGTCGACGGTCGGAGTGGTGGTGGACGGCCGCCCCGAGATCCAGGCGGCGAGCGTGCGGATGTCGCCGCGCACCGTGACCCCGGCCCCGTCGCCCGACTCCCAGCTGTCGTCGGTGTCCTGCGAGACGATCCGCACGGCGCGGTCCTTCGGCAGTCGCGGCTGCAGGAAGTCGACCACGTGGGCGCTGAGCGCCATGCTCCACTGCTCGGAGCGGTAACCGGTGCCGAGGTCCACGTGGTGCAGTTCGGTCTCGCGCCACCAGGCGAGCTGGGTGCCGAGCAGTGGACCGTTGCGGTACGCGCAGGCCCGTTGCCAGTCGTCCTCGTCAAGGCCGTCCCAGGCCTGCTCCAGCGCCGTCAGCCCCTCGTCAAGCTGCTCGCGCAACCATTCGACAGGTCGACCGTGGTTGGCTTCGATCGACCTGTTGCGGGTCTCCCGGCCACCGTCGTAGACCTCGATCGTCTCGCCCTTGAGGGCGTACCGCGCCTGGCGGGCGAAGGCCCGGGACAGGTCGGCGAGGTGGATCAGGATGTGCCCACGGGTCCAGCCGGGCAGATGAACGGCGAGGCGGGCGTCCGCCTCGGTCATCTGTTCGGCGGCGGCGCGGATTCCGGCGTGTGCGCTGCTGATCTCGCCGAGGCGCTCGGTGATCCCGATGGAGGTGCTGGTGCTCATGCGGTTCCCTTCTCAGTTGCTGGGCTGAACGCTGCCTGCGACCGTCTGGTCCGATTCGCTGTCGGGCGACCGGTCCGACTCGCTTTCCGGCAAGAAGCCACGGATCCAACACAGAATGTCACGGATCACGTGGTGGTCCTTGTTGGGCCGCAGCGCACCGATCTGGTGGTACATCACGCCTTCGCTCGGCGGCCCCAGGAAGGTGATCCGCGATTCGACGGTGCCGTCGGCGCGTACCGGGTGGAACTCCCGCGTCAGGTCGAGCCCGCCCGGTACGAAGTCCGGCTCGTCGATACCGGGGTTGCGCCACTTGCGGACGATGCCGCGCCGCAACAGGTTGGGGTAGATCGGCATCACGTCACGTTCGGCGTCGAACGGGTGGACCCGCGCGTCGATGAGCACGTCGACGAGACGCTCGGCCCCGGTGCGATGGCCGGTGACCCGGAACCGGCCCGATGCCGGGTCGCCCTCCACCGCGGCATCCGGGCCGACCGAGATGTCGACGTACCCGGCTTGAACGAGGGCAGTGACCTTTTCCATCGCCTCGCAGGACGCGCCCTGGCACAGGCGGTTGTGATGTCGGGTGTAGACCCTGAGGAACGCGCGGTGGGACGAGGCACGCAGGCCGCCGAAGTCGACCGCCTCGATGACGACGCTGCGCAGATCGCGCCACGCGGCGTCGGCGGCCGCCTTGGCGGGATTGACCAGGTTGCCCTGAGCCGCCCAGCGAATGTCGCGGTCGAGAAAGTCCAGGAACCGGGCTTGATACTCCTCCGGCGTCGAGTACGAATCGCGAGCTATCGGGTTGATCGTCGTGTCCCAGGTGAAGACGTGGTCCGCCGCCGAGGTGGGGTGCCGCCACGGCGACTCTTCTCCGGCCACCGCGGCCGCGAACTCCGCCGGCCGGTGTGCCAGGGCCAGCAGTTCCGCGGCCCGGTCGGGGCGATATACCACGGAGAGGAACCGTTCGATCACCGGCCGCACCGGTAGGGTGTGGGCGTCATCGATCGCGGCGCTACCGGTGAGCACCGCGTCGACCGCCTGCGCCATCCTGGCGGCAAGGTCGGCCACCGGCAGGATCAGGGCCTGACCGGCGTCGGTACGGTCGGCGAAAGCGTCGGCGTCGGCCAGGAACTTGTCGTAGTCCGGCTCGGCCGCGTTGATGGCGAGCTGGCGGAACTCGTCGCCGTACAGGGTGCTGTAGAAGATGAGCGCCATCTCCAACTGGATCAGGGGAAGCAGGTGCGCCTGGAAGTCGAGCTGACGCTGTTCGATCCCACTGATCACGTTCGGCACGCCTACGGTTTCCCGCAGCCTGGCCACCGCCGGGATGGTGAAGAACCGTCCCTTGTACTCCAGCCGATTGACATCCACCTCCTTCTGGTTGTAGGGCCGGGCGAAGGTGAACAGGCCGGTTCGGCTGAACGCCACCACCTTCTCCGGCTCGGCGCCGCTCGGGCGGTAGACGAACTTGCCGGCGGCGTCGCGCTCGAACGTGCCACCCCGCCCCTCGGTCAGGTACAGGATCACGTCGATGCCGGTCAGTCCCATGCCCATGCAACCGACCACGGTGCCCGGCCCGGAGCGCTCCGCGTCACACGACTGCTCCAGCGGGTAGGCCGAGTGAACCAGGTGACTGCGGTGGTCCTGGGCGAACCGCGCCCAGGCCATCTGTTGCGGATCCAGCTCTGGCCGGTTGGAAGAGTGACCGGTCAGCATGAGCACGTAGTCCGCCGTCATCGGTGGTTCGCCGTCACTGGTCAGGACGGCGAACCCCGGCGACCGTTCGGCCAGGTCGACAACCTCCTGCTGACGCAGGGTGACCGTCACGCCATCGATGGCGCGCAGCATCTCGACGTACCGGTCGAACTGGTCGCGGAGCGCGAGGCCGTGGAGGTACCGCTTCGGCCAGTCCTCGGCCACCAGATTGAACCGCTCGTCGCCGGTCTCGGCGTACTTGGCGCGACACCATTCGAGCAGGGTGGGTCGCTGTTCGGCGGGGAGTAACGGCCCGGCGTCGATCACGCTCTCGTCGGCGGCGAACGCCACCTGGCCGACTATCCGGTTCAGGTAGCTGGTGACCGTCTGCCTGGGGCTGTGCACCTGGCCGGGCCCGAACTCACCGGACAGGTCGAAGATGACGATGTCCAGGGTGACCGGCGTGCGCCGCCGTTGAATCAGGGCAGCCAACCGCTCGAGCACGTACGTGCAGGTCGGTCCTCCGCCTACGATGGCCAGCCGGATCGGCCGGCCCGAACGGTCAGATGTCACGCTGCTCACTGCTCCTCGGGGTGGGAGTACGAATGGCTGAAAGATCAGCGCCGCTCGGTGGTGACCTCGTCGAAGGCCACGAACAGACCGGCGATGTCGGCCTCGGTCAGCTGCCCCATGTTCGCCAGCCGGAAGACGCCTGCGGCGCGGTCCTGCGTGGCGTAGATGACGTAGCCCCGGGACCGCAGGCCGTCGTGCAGTTCCTGATAGGTCATGCCGTTGGCGAGGTGAGCGTTGGTCAGGGAGTTGGCCCGGTGCTCAGGTGGAAGAAGCAGCTGGACACCGCGCTGCGTCAGGCCGTCCCGGATGAGCTGAGCCAGCTCGGCGTAGCGGCGCCCTCGCGAGGCCACGCCTTCGGCCAGCATCAGGTCGAGGGCCACGTCGAACGCGTGCAGCACTCCCAGCGCCGGCGTGAAGGCAAAGGTCTGTGCCTGCACCTGGGCGCGATAGTGGGTGTGCAGGTCGAGGTAGAGGCCGCGGGTCGGCAGGTCGGCCAGCGACGCGAACCCTGCCCGGGACGCGCAGACGAAGCTGATCCCGGGCAGACCCTCCAGACACTTGTTCGCGGTACCGATACACCAGCCGATGTGGTCGGCCGCCATGTCCAGCTGCTCCGAGCCGAGACTGCTGATCGCGTCGACGATCAGCGTCCGGCCGTGCTCGGCGACCAGTTCGCCCACGGCCCGTAGCGGATTCAGCATGCCGGTGCTGGTCTCGTGGTGCACCAGGCCGACGTGGGTGATGGACGGGTCGGCCAGCAGAGCGGCGGCGACCATTTCCAGGTCGATCGGTGTCGCCCAGCCGAATTCCAGCCGCTGACTGGGCAGTCCGTGCGCGGCGGCGATGCGGTGCAGCCGCTCGCCGTAGTGGCCGTTGTCCAGCACCAGCAGTCGGCCGTTCGGCGGAACGACGGAGGCGATCGTCGCCTCCAAGGCGGCGGTGCCCGATCCGGTGAGCAGGACGCTCCGATGGTCGCCGCCGGCACCACACACCTCGGTGACCTTGGCGCTGACCGCAGCCATGAGATCGGCCGCCTCGGGCTCCCGGTGACACAGATCCGGTGCGGCGATGGCCGCGCGCACCTTCTCGTGGACGTTGACAGGTCCCGGGTTGAGCAGAACCAGTCGGCCTTCGGACATTCGTGGACTCTCCTCGGGGTGGCTCAGCCGACGGGCGCGAGTGGGGGCGACTGCCGACGCGCCAGCACGGTGCGTGGCAGCGAGGTCGGCCAGGAACTCAGCGGGGCGAACAGGTACCGCAGGTCAACGGCGTCCGGGTCACCCTTGGTGATGACGCACTCCGCACCCCGGCGGGCCTGCTCGGCCAGGGCCGCGACCTTGCCGGCCATGGCCCCGGTGGCGTCCCACTCGCCGGTGGGCCAGAAGAGCGGTTCGGCGCGGGCCACGTCATCGGGGTCGAGGTGCGGCAGGACCGGACTGTCCAGGGTCGGGCCGGTGAGGATGCCCGGCACGTCGGCCAACGCGGCGACCCGGACCGGGGCGAATTCCACCCCGACGAAGATGCCCGGGACGTGGTCGCTGGACAGGATCCGCAGACCACCGGACGCGGTGACGATGAAGTCACTGGAAAGTACCGGTAGCGCTCCGCTTTCCAGCACCCGACGCACCACTGCGGTGTCGGCCACCACAGTGCCCGCCGGATCTTCCCAGGTCATGGCGGCGACCTGCAACGGCACCGCCCGCACACCACGGGCTCGAAGCGCCGAGGTCCAGGCCCACTTCATCGCGAACGCCGGCTCGGTGAGCCCGACCGCCGAGAACGGGTCGGCCCGCTCGTCGACCCGCACCCCGACCGCGTGGCACAGGCTGCCGCCACCGGTGACCAGGACGACCCGCCCGGGGTAGGCGCGTACGAGGTCGTCGAGGAGGGCGGCGAAGCTGTCGATGGCCTTGGTGTCGGTCGCTCCACCATGGCGCTTGTCGGACAGCAGACTGCCGCCGACCTTGATCACGAGCAGCCGAGGTTCGCCCGGTGCCAACTCAGGCGCGCTCATGCCAGTGGGACGTTCGACTTGGCGCCGGACCTGTGCCGGGCGGAGTCGAACAGCCGGGCCAGGAACGGTTGCTCCCAGCGGGCGTTCTGGCCGTCGAGGGAGCCGTACTCCTCCAGGTAGGACAGATCTGCCGGACGCAGCGCCTCGAGCACGTGCGCCGGAATGGCGGTGGGAAAGAGCTGCGCCGTGAAGTGCAGGGAGTAGTACGTCACCGACTCCGCGCCGTACTCACCGACCCGCTTGCAGAAGGTCTCCCAAGCCTCGGGGGCGGTCTGTTCGGCGACGAGGGCGAGGTCGAGGAACTTGCTCAGTTGCAGATCCTGCTTGTCCTCGATGAAGTGGAGGCTGGTGGCCTCCTTGTAGAGGTGTGCGCACAGGTCCAACATCCGGTCGTCGTCGGCCGGCTGCCAGCTGTCGGTGCCGCAGAGGGTGACCGGGACGGCCCGGGCGAGCAGGGTGGCGGCGTCGGCGGAGATGTTCCACTTCTGCTGGAAGATGTCGTGGCAGATATCGACGTTGAAGTCGGAGACGTCGGGACGGCTGGCCGTCTTGCGGTAGGGCAGCTGGTTACTCAGATTCATCCGCCAGAAGGCCTGCGTCTGCCGGTTGTACGGCTCGATCCGGTCGCCGTCGGCGGCCAGCCGTCCCTGGACGTACCCCAGGTTCACCAGCGCCTCGTGTGCGCGCGGCACGTCGTCGCGGCTGAGCAGGACGTCGAGGTCGGCGATCCGGCGCAGCGCCGGGTCGTGGTACTCGCCCTCGCCGAGGGAGAAACCCTTGCGGACGGCGAACCGCAGCCCGGCGGCGGTGAAGGCGTCGAAGACCTGGGCGAACTCGTCCGCGAGCGCCTGGTTGCGGACCCGGTTACCGAGGTACGCCGTGGTGAAGACCCACGGATACGGGAAGCCGCTCTGCTCGTCGAGCTTGCGGTCCAACCGGTACCGGTGGACGTGCCGACCGACCAGCGGCAGCATCTTGTGCCAGGCAGCAGCGTCGAGAAAGGCCGGCCAGCTCAGGTTACCGTCGGAGGCCAGCTCGCGGATCTCCGTCACCTCGTCGGCGGTCAGCCGAAGCTTGGCCATGGCGAGCAGCAGGCGGGCGTGCGGGGGAAGGTCGGACAGGGTCATCTCGCTCATCGGTCTCTCCGTCAGCTCTCGGTGGCGCGCGACAGCTCGGCACGCAGCGCCCGGTGGTCGGTCTTGCCGTTGGGGGTCAGCGGCAACGCGGCGCGCTCGACGAGATGACGGGGCACCATCGCCTCGGGCAGTGCCGCGGCGAGGTAGGAACGCAGTTCCTCCGCATCGACCGGCCGGGCCGCGACGTAGTGGGCGGCGAGCCCGGCCCGGCCACCGCTGTCGATCAGGGTCACCGCACAGGCCGCGATGGCGTCGTGCCGGCGCAGCACGGCTTCGATCTCGTCAAGTTCCATGCGGACACCGGCCACCTTGACCTGCCGGTCCAGCCGACCGAGGTAGCGCACCACGGCGCCGTCGAAGCTCGCCGCGTCGCCCGTGCGGTACAGGCGCCCGGTCAGCGAGGACGGGTCGAACGGATCGCGGTAGAAGGCAGCCGCGGTGTTCTCCTCGTCGTTGGCGTACCCGAGACCGACCGCCGGTCCACCGACGAACAGCTCACCCGCCTCCTGCGGCTCGGCCGCGCGCCACTGGCCGGTGTCCTCCCGAACCAGCAGGTAGAGGTCGGCGTTGGCGATCGGGGCGCCAACGGGCAGCCGGGGCAGTGTGAGGTCGGCCGTGGTCACCTCGTGGTGCGTCACGTCGTCGGAGCACTCGGTGGGCCCGTAGGCGTTGAGTAGACGCACGTGCGGCAGGGCGCCGAGCAACCGTTCTGCCAACTGCGGCGGCAGCTCCTCGCCGGTGGAGATGAGCCAACGCAGCTGCGGCAGGATGGAGGCCCCCCGTCGCTCCGCTTCCCTGGCGATCCAGCCCGCGACCGTCGGAACGAGTTCCACCACTGTCACCCCGGCGGACTCCAGCCGCGTGGTCAGTCGACGCGGATAGGCGAGATCCTCCGGCCCGACGACCTCGACGGTGCCCCCGCACAACAGCGGTGCCAGCATCTGCCAGATCGAGATGTCGAACACCAGCGGGGCGGTGAAGGCGAGCCGGTCGGCGCCGCTGAGATCCAGGTCGGCGACCTTGGCCCAGAGATGGTTGAGCATCCCCTGGTGCTCGACCGCAGCGCCCTTCGGCCGGCCGGTCGTACCTGAGGTGAAGATGCAGTACCGCACTTCGTTGGCGCGTCCGGTGGCGGATCCCTCGCCGGACCACGCGTCGCCGCCGGGCGGACAGGCATCGCTGACCGGGATGTCCGCCTCGGCGGCAGCCTTGCTCGCCACGGCGGCCCGGCCAGGTACGCCGGCCGCCGCCGCGTAGTCGATCAGCCGTACCGCGCCCGCGCGTCGGAGGACCTCATTGATCCGCTGCTCCGGCCAGTCGCAGTCGATCGGAAGGTAGCAGGCGCCCAGGTGTTCCAGGGCCAGAAAGAGCGCTACGGTCTCGGCCGAGCGGTCACCGGCGACGGCGATCACGTCGCCGGCGCCGTGACCGAGTCCGCGTAGCGTCCGGCAGATGCGTTCCACCCGGTTCAGCAGGTCCCGGTATGTCAGGCACGAGTCACCGTCTCGGACGGCAACGTGTTGCGGGTCCGTGGCTGCCGTCGCCGCGACCCGACTGAGCACGGTCACGTCGAGCGGGCCGACCGGTCGCCGGTTGCGCAGTGACAACTCCACGGCCCGATCGGTCGCACCAGGGCTCAGCGGGAGGTCGGCGTAGTTCTTCGAGATCATCGCGCCGTCCGCTCAGGAGCGCGGTGGCGGTCCAGGTCGTGGAAGAAGTTGTCGACGGTGATCAGGTCGCCGGTGCGTCCGGCTCGGTCGTGAACGTACGCGCCGACCGCCAGATCGAGCACCCCCAGACCGAACGGGGAGAAAATCACGGTGCGGTCGGGCGGTGGCGCGAAGGTGCCGGCGAGGACGTCGTAGAGGGTGGCATGGATGAAGTCCCGCCCTCCGGAGTGTTGCTCGGCCAGGTGCACCGACGTCTGCGCCTTGAGCACGTGGTCCACGTCGTCCACCACGTTGACGGCGCCCAGGATCACCTCGGTGCCGAGGTCGCGGAGCGAGACGTGCAGCACCAGCGGATGGTGGTCGAACCACGACGGGTCGGTGACGTGTGGTTGTGCCGCCGTGGTGGCGAAGACGACGACATCGCTCGCGCGGATCAACTCCTCGGCACTGCCCGCCTGCTGCACCCGCACACCACCGCTGGCGGTGACGTGGTCGGCGAACGCCGTCGCATACTCCGGTTCGAGGTCGTACACCAGCACGTCAGAACCCCAGCCCAGGCTGGTGAGATAGTCGTACTGGTAGCGGGCGATCAGGCCGGTGCCGACGAAGCCCACCCGTCGTGGCGGTCGCCGATTCGCGGACAGTTCCCGCGCGGCCACCGTCGCCGACGCCGCCGTGCGGACCGCGCTGATGATCGACGATTCGAGGCAGGCGAACGGGTAGCCGGTGGTCGGATCATTGAGCACCAGCACGGCCGACGCGCGGGGGATGCCATGCTCCAGGTTGGTCGGGAAGCTTGAGATCCACTTGATGCCGTCGACACCCACTCCGCCTCCGACCGACGCCGGCAGAGCGATGATCCGCGCCGATGGCCGGTCGGGAAAACGCAGGAAATAGGACGGCGGATTCACCGTGTTTCCCCTGCCGTGCAGGAGGTAGGTCTCCGCGACCAGGTCGATGATCTCGTCCCGGCAGCCGTCCAGGGCGCTGTGCACCGCGCCGCCGGTGACCAACGAGAAGGCGGGAATGCCAACCATCAGTGCTCACTTCCGAGAAGTACGCCCGGCACCCGATCGAGGTCGCCGAAGCGATCGCGTACCCAGGTGTCGTCGTAGATAGTGTCGATGTAGCGCTCACCGAGATCCGGGGCGATCGCCACCGTGGTGAGGCGCTGCTCGGGATCGTGTCGACGCAACCAGCCGATCGCCCCGCAGACCACCGTGCCGGTGGACCCGCCGAGCAGCATGCCGTGCAGCGCCAACTGCCGGCAGGTCCGGACGGTGGTCGCCTCGGGGACCCGCACCACGTCGTCCACCAGATTCGGGTTGATCAGTGGCATGTACTCGCTGGCACCCAGGCCCGGAATGTGCCGAGGGCCGGCCGGATGGCCAAAGTTGACCGAGCCGATGCTGTCGACGGCCACGATCTGGACCCCGGGGTGCTGGTCACGAAAGTAGTGGGCGCACCCGGTCAGGGTGCCGCCAGTGCCGGCACCGATGAAGAGTACGTCGAGGTCCGGGAACTGTTTGGCGATCATGGGCGCGGTAGCCTCGTAGTGGGCCAGCCAGTTGGCCGGGTTCTCGTACTGGTTGAGCCAGAAGTGCCCCGGGCGTTCCGCGCACAGTTGTCGAACCCGCTCCTTGCGTGCCGCCAGATAGCTGCCGGAGTGGTCCGGCTGGTCCATCACGATGACCTCGCCGCCGTAGAGCCGGATCAGCTTCATCGTGGTGGGATTGCACTTCGGGTCGGTCACGCAGACGAATGACATCGATCGGGCCGCTGCCACCACGCTCAGTGCCACGCCGAGGTTGCCCGACGACGACTCGACCAACGTGGACCCGGGACCAATGAGCCCCTGCCGCTCCGCGGCGTTCACCATCGACACGGCGGTTCGTAGCTTCACCGAGCCGGCGAAGTTGAGCCCTTCGCACTTGAGATGAAGATTGATCCCCAGCGACGGCTGGAGGTCGACGTACAGGTCCTGGTCGGGAATCTCATCCAGGGCAGAAATTATGGCCACGTCGTTCGCCTCCTCCCGGGCTGTTCTCCGTCGGGCCGGCGCTCAGACATCCACCTTCTGCCAGGCCTCCAGGCGTTGCAGGGCGAACAGTTCCGCGACGGTGGCGATGGAGTCCTCCACCGTGGTGGTGTCGCCCTGCTCGTAGACCGCCCGGTAGGTCGCACGCAGTGAACTGACCGCGGCGCGCAGGCCCTGGTTGGCGTAGATGACCACGGAGATGCCAGCTTGCTTGATGTCCTCGATGTTCCAGTCCGGGTAGGTCGTCGGGACGATGACGACCGGCACCCGGAAGTCCCACCCATCGACGAACTCAACGACCTGGTCGCGGCTCTTGGACTTCGAGTGGATCAGAACGGCGTCCGCGCCGGCATCGGCGTAGATCCGGCAGCGCTCGAGCGCGCTCGCCACGTCCAGGCCGGAGATGAGAGCCTCGGTCCGGGCGATGACGAAGAAGTCGGCATTCGACTGGCAGCGCTTCGCAGTAGTGATCTTGCCGGCGAACTCGCCTGCGCCGAGCAGGGTCTGATGACCGGCGACGAAGCTGTTCATCTTCGGGAAGAGTTTGTCCTCCATGCATACCGCAGTGATCCCGGCCGCCTGGAACTCGTGCACCATGTGCGCGACGTTCATATTTCCGCCGTATCCGGTGTCGCAGTCGGCTACCACCGGGATGCGTAGCACCCGCTGGATGTTGGCGGCCGCCTCCAGATACTCGGTCATGCTCAGGATGCTGGCGTCCGGGACGCCGCGTGCGGCGGAGACCTCGAAGCTGGACGACCACACCGCCTGGAAGCCGGCGTCCTCGGCCAGCAGGCCACTCAGTGCGTGGTGTGCGCCAGCGACGCGCACGATCTCGTGCTCGGCGAGTACTGTGCGGAATGACGGGTACGTACTGCGCTGCAAGGTCGTTTCCTCCGTGGCTGATTACGATCCCAGGATTGATGGGCGGCAACTTGGCGGTCTGGTTCCGGCAGCGCGGAGTCGCGACTCGAAAAGGGAACGCGCCGGGCCGATATCCGGAAATGCCAAAGTGGGACAATCGCCATTGATTGACAATCCAAGCGAGGTGACGGCGGCATGGTAGATGCCCCGCCAGGCATGATGGTGCTCCTGGCGTAGGTTCTTTACGCGCCTTTTCCTCGCCTGCGTGGGCACGCCGACAGGTTGGCTGGGCGCATTCACGCCCAGCCAGATCAACCGATGGGAGATCGCGAGGCGGCCAACTGCTACCCCTCCAAGGGGTGTGGCCTGCTACGTCCCGCTTGTCCGAGCGTGCCGAGCCGGTGCGTCAAGTGCGCAAATTAGCTGGTCACAGCAATTGTCTGGCCACTTCCGCACCTTCCCCCGTTTAATTCCACCGACGACCAGCGTCGATCTCTTGCTCGACAGGCTACCACCCGTCAGCCCGATGTCCGCAAGGTTAAGCACGGGTAACATACGGTGCTGTGTACCAGATATCGGGAAGCCGCAGGTAGCGTCCGCCTTTCTGAGGTCGGACAGCGAATGCAGGGCACCTATCGTCCTCGGATCCCTTCACAAACCCTCGCCAACCAGGGCTACTATCGGCTCGGCCGAGAGTCCTGCCGCAAAGAGGGATCCTCCATCGTCGGCCGAGGCGCTATGGTTCTTCCGAACGATCCACGGGGGTGGAGTTGACGGTCCTCCATGCTGAACCGCGAATGCTGGTCGGCCAACGCCAGGCCCGGTCGGCCCTGGGCGCGACGGTTCCCCACGAAAGCTGCGCGAGCCGCCTGACGACGGCCGGCGGTCGTGGCAACTCCTCTCCAAGCTGGACCACCGTCCACTTCGATGACAAGGGACTGAACAGAGCATGAGCGCAGTTCTCACCCTGCCGCATCCACGCACCCTCGCGGTGCCGGCCGAGGCCTTCCACACCTTCTCCGACCAGGCGCAGGCGGAGATCGTCGAGTACGTTCGAGCCTTCGTGGCGGCTCATCCGCACGGCCGGGTCGACGATGTCGACGTCGACCTCGCCGACTGCCCGACCTTCGTAGCCGAAATCGAAGCCACCCGGTCCATTATCGACTCAGCAATCCACTTTGTAGTTTATGACCGAGTTGCTGGCATCGAGGGTCTTCGTGAGCAGTGCGTCCTGGCCTGGGCCCTGGGCTCGGCACTGGGCCGGCCACTCGTGCAGAACACCGACGGCTGGCGACTGGTTGAGGTTTACGACCGCGGCATCCGCAAGACGGTCGAGGAAGGGGCGCGTTACCACCAGACCCGACAGGGTGCATACATGCACAACGACTGCGTGAACGACCCCGCCCCGATTGACTATCTCGTGCTCTCCTGCGCGCAGGCGGCCTACATCGGCGGTGAGAGCATCCTGGTCGACCTTGACAGCGTGCACGATGTCCTGCGGCGCCATCCGGACGTGCTGGAGGTGCTCACGGAGGACTTCTGGTTCGAGATGAGGGGCATGACCACCGAGACGTCGTTCTTCAAGTCACCGATCATCCGGTATGACGCGGACGGCAAACCGCTGGTGCGATACTTCCGGACCTACATCGAGGTGGCGCACGAAAAGGTCGGTGAGCCGCTGACCCCACGGCAGATCGCGGCACTGGACTTCTTCGACGCGGTCCACGATCAGTCCTCCGTGCAGTACCGGATCCGCCTGGAGCAGGGGCAGACCCTGATCTCCGCGGACGCGCGGTTCCTGCATACCCGCACCGCGTTCGTCGACCGGCACGAGCCTCGGGAGATCGACATGGCCAGGGACCGTCCGGAGGGTGTCAACCGGTACATGTACCGGATGTGGTCGCAGAAGTAGCCGACCGGTTCCACCGGCGTCGAGCCGGAAAGTATCAGGAGTTAGATGTTCCAGCACCAGGTGTCGCGCAACAACGGGTCGGACGGCGGCAACACGGTTGACCGGCACCAGCCCCACGACTTCGTCCCGCCCATCACCAACTGGGCCACGAACCCGCCGGTCGGCCACTGATGGAACACACGTCGCTGCTGAAGCAGCGCGACTTTCGACTGTTCTGGGGCGCGCAGAGCGTCAGCATGTTCGGCATCAACATGGGTCGAACGGCGATTCCGCTGCTGGCAGCGGTGGTACTCGGCGCGACCCCACTGCAGATGGGCCTGTTGCAAGCCGCCCAGACGGTCGCATATCTGGTGGTCGGGCTGCCGGCGGGGGCGCTCATCGACCGGATGCGTCGGCGAAACATCTTGATCGTCAGCGATGCCAGCCGTGCCGGGTTCACGCTTCTGCTCGTCGCCCTCTTCATCTTCAACTGGGTGACCTTTCCCGTCCTGATCGTCCTGGTGCTGGTCATCGGCGTGGCCACGACCTTCTTCGAGATCGCCTATCAGTCGTACATCCCGGCTCTGGTCGGGCGGGAAAAGCTGATGGACGGAAACTCGAAGCTGGAGAGCACGAACTCCGCGTCCCGGATGGTCGGCCCGGCGGTAGGCGGTGTCCTCGTGGAAGTCAGCGCGTCGTTGGCGATGGCGGTCCAGACGATCAGCCACGCGCTGTCGGCGGCGCTGCTGCTGTCGTTGCGCAAGCCCGAGCCGTCTCCGCAGCGGACGGGCGAGCGGCGCATGGCCACGGAGATCAAGGCCGGCCTGCGTCTGGTCGTGGGGCACCCGCTGATCCGCGCGGTGGTCGGCTCGGCCACCACCTACAACCTCTTCTATTCCGCCTCCCTACCCCTGATCACCCTGTTGCTCGTGGACGAGCTCCGGCTGCCCGGCACGACCGCCGGTCTGTTGCTGGCGGTCGGTGGTATCGGCGGCGTTGCCGGCGCTGCCGTCGCCGGGCTGGCCGCGCGCCGGCTCGGGCCGGTACGGGTCACGTGGTTGTCCTATCTGCTGACGGTTCCCACGTTCCTGCTCGCCCCCTTCGCGCAGCAGGGTGCGGGCCTGGCCCTGTTCGCGGTTCCGTGGTTCGTGCTCGGCTTCGGCATCGTGGTGTACAACGTCGGCGCGGTCAGCATCCGTCAGGCGCTCTGCCCCGATCACCTGCTCGGTCGGATGAACGCCAGCGTCCGATTCATGGTCTGGGGCATCATGCCCGCCGGGGCCCTGATCGGCGGCGCGCTGGGTGAGGTGATCGGGGTCCGCGCCGCACTGTTCGTATCCGCTGCCGGCATGCTCGCCGGCGGACTGTGGCTGCTGCTGTCACCGCTGCGCACGATGCGGGTGCTACCGCAGCCGGACCATCCGACGCCATCGCCCTCCGCCGGGCCGGCGCCGGTTTCCGCCGCCACCGCGTCGGCAGCCCCCGGACGTAACCCTTCGGGCGGTCCGGCAGAACCGGCGCCCCGGCAGCGAATCGACGAGTAAGCGTTCTGCTGAGGAGATATCCATGGAGAACCACCCCGTTCGCTACGTCGCCTTCCTCGAGTCACCGTGGACCGGTGCGGGCCAGGACTGCGCGCGCTTCCTGCAATCGCGGGGCGTGACCCCGATCATCCTGTCCAAGGATCCCGAACACCTGCATCCCTCGTTGCTGCACGACTACGCCGAGTTGGGCGTGG
The DNA here is from genome assembly GCF_002754655.1 of Verrucosispora sp. CNZ293. Classification (NCBI taxonomy): domain Bacteria; kingdom Bacillati; phylum Actinomycetota; class Actinomycetes; order Micromonosporales; family Micromonosporaceae; genus Micromonospora; species Verrucosispora sp. CNZ293. The sequence goes on along the minus strand of NZ_PEFR01000001.1, from coordinate 2,932,464 downwards.
AGATCCGGCGGTGCGACACGGATTCCGTCGACGCGATCATCGAGGCATGTAAGCAGCTGGGCGAGGCGGGCGAGATGGTGGGAGTCACCTCGGTCTACGAGTACTACTGCGACACCGGCGCGGAGGTCGCCGCCCGCCTCGGCCTGCCCGGGCCCGATCCGGCCGCGGTGGCCGCCTGCCGGTCGAAGGAGGCGATGCGGCTCGCCATGGCGAGCGTACCGGGGCTGAACCCGGCCTTCGCGGCGTGCGACTCGGTCGAAGCCGCGGTCGCCGCCGCGGAGCGGATCGGCTTCCCCGTGGTGGTCAAGCCGATCGATCTGACCGGTAGCCTGTTCGTGCGCCGGTGTGAAGACGCCGCCGCCGTGACCGCGGCCACCCTCGACGTCCTGCACCTGGGCGAGTATCTCGGCCACCGGGTCGCGCCGCGGGTGGTGGTCGAGGAATGCGTGCCCGGGGCCGAGTTCTCCGCGGAGATCATGCACGGAAAGGTGCTCGGTCTCACCGAGAAGATCTGCAGCCCGCCCCCGCTGTTCCTGGAGATGGGTCACATATTCCCGGCCGAGCTGCCGGCGGATCTGGAGCGGTTGCTGGTGACCAAGGTTGAGCAGGCCGTCCAGGCCGTCGGGGTGACCTGGGGGCCGTCGCACGTCGAGCTGCGACTGACGGCGGACGGTAGGGACGCGCGCATCATCGAGGTCAACGGGCGCATCGCGGGCGACCGGATTCCGGCGGCGGTACGCATCGCCAGCGGGGTCGACATGTGCGAACTACACATGATCGCGCTGCTCGGTGGCGAGCCGGACCTCACCCTCACCTGCGATCGCGTGGCAATCGTTCACTTCCTCATGCTTGCCCCCTCGGGCCGGCTGACCGCCATCGAGGGAATGGCCGAGGCCGAAGCGCTGCCCGGGGTGCACGAGGTGCACCTGCGGCCGGGAGTTCAGGTGGGCATGGACTATCAGGCGAACGGGTCCAACCGTGACCGAGCTGCCTGGATCATCGCCTCGGGCAAGGACCGCACCGAGGCCCTCGCCCGGGCCACCGCCGCCGGTGACCGGCTGAGCTTCGTGTGGACGCCTGCCGAGGCGGTTGCCGCGAAGTGAGTCTCAGCGGCGTCCTCGGCCGGCAGACCGGTACGATCGCCGTCGGTTTCGGCGGCCAGCCGAGGCGGACGGTGGAGCTGACCTGGAGCCAGCAGTACTACCTGGCCGAGCAGAACCACGCCGCGGCCACCGGTCGGAGCCTGGCGATCCAACGGCTGTTTCCGATCCGTCCCGGTCTGCTCGCCGGTGATGTCGCCGCGGCGCTCACGGACCTGTTGCAGCGGTTCGAGGCGTTACGCAGCCATTTCCACGGTTCGGTGCCACCGCGGCAGGTCGTTGCGGGTTCCGGAGTCCTTGCGGTGTCCACCTGGGAGGCGACCGACAGCACCGCCGCAGACCTGGGTGCCACCTTGCTCGCGGAACTCGCCGCAGCCCCCTTCGACCCGTCGCACGAGCTTCCCGTACGCGCCGCGATCATCTCGGAACGGTCCGAGCCCCGATACCTGGCGCTGGCGTTCTCCCACGTCGCGGTGGACGGGTACGCCCTCGTTGCGGTGGGTCAGCGACTCGTCGCGACCTGCGCCCACCTGGATCCGGTGGACCGTCCGCCCAGCACCGGCCAGGGCGGGGGGCATCAACCGCACGAGCAGGTGGAGTTCGAGCGCTCTCCGGCCGGACAGCGGAGCGCCGGGCGGGCGCTCAGGTATGCCGAACAGGTGTTGCGAACCATGCCCGCCGGCGCCGCCGAAGGGCCGACCGGCAGGTACGAGTTCCTGTCCTACCGGTCGGCCGCGCTGGACCGGGCGGTCGGGGCGGTGTGTGGTCGTACTGCGGCCAGCCCTTCGGCCGTGTTGCTCGCCGCCGCGGTGTCCGTCATGGCGGACGAGGCTGGCACCGATTCCGCCTATCTCGCGTTGCTCGCCGCCAACCGGACACGGCCCGGCAGCGCGACGGCGGTCGTGCCCATGTCGCTGCCCGTACCGTGCCTGGTCGACGTGCGTCACCCCGACTTCGACAGCCTGGTGACGGCGGCCGCCGGTACCAGCCTGGGTGCGCTGCGCTACGGCCATTTTCCACCCGCCGGCCTCGCCGAGGTGAAGCATCGGGTCGAGGCGGAGCGTGGGGTACGCCTGGACATCACCCCCACGTTGAACTACCGACCCCGGGCCAGCAAGCTACCGGTCCGCCCGGTCACCGCGGCGGAGTTGTCCGCAGCGGCGTCCGATCGCTCGCTATCCTGGGTGGACAGTTCTCTCTGCTGGGACTCGACTCACTACCTGACTGCCGACGTCAGCGCCGCAGGGATTGAGCTGATGTTGCAGGTCGACACCGGCCGGCGAGGTCGAGCCGAGGCCGAACGATGGTTGCGCACGCTCGAAGAGACGGTCACCGGGGCTGCGCTCTCTCGCGTCCCCTGAATACGAGCACGAGGAGCACCACATGCAACGGGCGATCATTCTCGTTGGCGCCGGGGTCATGGCGGAGGGGTACCTGCGCGCCGCTGAAACCCTCGGGCTCGCCGTCCATGTCGTGGAGGCACCCGAAAGGTACGCCCTCGTGCGGGAGCGGTTTCCCGTTGTGGTGGGCGGGGAGACCGTCGACCCGGAGACCGCCGGCCGCGACGAGGCGTGGGTCGCACCGGCGACGGCCCTGGCGGCACGCGTTCGGCCGGCCGCCGTGCTCGCCTTCGCCGAGGCACACGTGCTGGCGGCCGCGCTGGTGCAGCACCGCTTCGGCCTGCCCGGGCCCGGGCTCGACGCCGCTTCGATCTCCCGGAACAAGGCCCTGCAACGGGCCGAGTTCGATCGGGCCGGACTGCCACAGCCGGAATATCGGTTCACCTCCTCGCTCGGCAGCCTCACGCCGTGGGCACTGGACCGACTTCCGCTTGTGGTGAAACCGTTGTCTGCGCAGGGCAGCGCCGGAGTGGAGCTGGTCGGCACTCCCGCCCAGTGGCGTGATGTCGTCGACCGGCGGGGCGCCGAGGGCAGTCTGCTGGTGGAGCGGTACGCGGACGGCCCCGAGTACAGCGTCGAGATGCTCGTCGATGACGGCGAGGTGGTGTTCACGAATCTCACCGCCAAGGTCACCACGGGTCCGCCGAACTTCGTGGAACTCGTGCACTATGCCGGTCCGGGAGTCGCGAGCCCGCAGCTGACCATCGCCGCGCACCAGCTTGGCCGGCGTGTCGTCGAGACCCTCCGCGTGCGTACCGGCATCGTGCACCTGGAGTTCCGGGATACCGGTGACCGGCTGGCCATCATGGAGGTCGCGGTGCGGACCCCTGGTGACCACATCATGGAGATCGCCTCGCACGCCCATGGAGTGGACCTGTTCGCCGCCTGTGTGGAGTTGGCGCTCGCTCAACGTCCCGCGCTCGCTGACGCGGAGACACCACGGCAGTGTGCCGCCAGCGTGTTCCTCTCCGCCGACCAGGCCGGGCGGCTCGCAGAGCTCGACCTCAGTGCCTGGCGGGAACTGCCCGGGGTGATCCGGTTCGACGCCCGGCTGAAGGCGGGGGCGACCGTGCGCCCCGCCGAGAACTCCGCTGACCGACTCGCCTACGCCGTGCTGCGGGCCGACGACCCCGAGCGGCTGCGAGAGCTGGTCACTACGGTCCAGGGCAGTGCCCGGGTGTCGATCGAACCGGACGGGGCACCCGGGGACCAGGCGGCGCGTACCGGTCCGTCCAGGCACGTGTTGGTGGTGGGCGGACGGTTGGAGAACCTGCGCAAGGCCCGGCAGGCCGGCGTCGGGGTCGTCTGCCTGCAACAGCCGGACCAGTTCAGTACGGAGCATGCCGCTCTGGTGGAGGCGGCGATCCTGGTCGACTACACCGACTGGAAGATGACCGAACCACTTGTGCGGGGAGCATACGAGCGATTCCGATTCGACCGGGCGGTGTCCACCACCGAGGCGGGCGTGGAGCCGGCGGCGCGGATCAACGACGCGCTGGGACTCGGTGGTGTCCCGCACCGGGTGGCCCGACTGCTGCGCGACAAGTTGGCGATGCGCGAGCATCTGCGCACCGAACCGGACCTGACGGTGGCGGCTGCGGAGGTCACCGATCGGACCAGCCTCGAACGGTTCGGTGCCACCCACGGGTACCCCTTCATCGTCAAACCGGTCGACGCGCTCGGCAGCCTCGGCCTGCAGATCGTCCAGGCGCCCGACGGCCTCGACGCCGCCTGGGAACGGATCGAGTCGGCGCGCGGGATGGATCATCAGTTCGCCCGCTTCTTCCCGATCGAGCGGTTCCTGATGGAGCAGTACGTCGACGGGCCGGAGTTCAGCGTGGAGGCGTTCACGTTCGACGGCCGCCACGTCATAGTCGCCGTCACCGAGAAGCTCACGATCGAGGGAAGCTTCATCGAACTGGGGCACGCCATGCCGGCCCGACTCGACGCTGAGACGGAGTCCGCCATCCGGGCGTGCGCGGTGCGGTTCCTCGACCTCGTCGGCGTAACCGATGGGCCGAGCCACACCGAGGTGCGACTCTCCGCGAGCGGACCGAAGATCATCGAGTCGCACAACCGACCCGGCGGGGACCGGATCCGTGACCTGATCGAGGAGGCGTACGGGTTCGACATCGAGCAGTACACGGTGGCGTGGCCCAGCGGCGCTGTGCCGGCACTGACCGCGAGCCTGACGCCAAGACGCTCTGCGGCGACCCGGTTCCTGCCCGCTGAGCCCGGGACGGTCACCGCCGTCGAAGGCGTCAGCGATGCGCGTGCCGTACCCGGAACCGTGGACGTCTCGATCGATGTGTCGGTCGGTGACACCGCTACGGAGCTGCGATCCAGCTGGGACCGCGCTGGCCAGGTCGTCGGAGTCGGCGCCACCACCGACGAGGCCATCGCCGCCTGTACGAAGGCGGTGGAGGCCATCAGGATCGTCACCACTGGTCCGGAGGAGCCTGACTCGGGGAAGGACCGGTCGTGAGTCGATGGGCCGACATGATTCGGGTGACCGATGAGGAGGAGTTGACGGAGATCGTCGGCGAGCCCAGTCCCGTCGTCTTCCGTAAGGCGACCACCAGCCTGCACGAACTCGACAAGGCGTGGTTGCGTCATTCGCCGCTCTGTTTCATCGCCACCTCGGCGACCGGCGGCACCTGCGACGTGTCACCCAAAGGCGACCCGCCAGGCTTCGCCCTGGTGCTGGACGACTCCACCCTCGCCATCGCGGACCGACCGGGCAACCGGCGGGTGGACAGCTGGCGCAACGTCCTGACCAATCCGCACGTTGGACTGATCTTCCTGATCCCGGGCCGGGGTGACTCGTTGCGTATCAATGGACGGGCGCACCTGGTACGGGAAGCGCCCTTCTTCGACCGGATGATCGTTAAAGGTCATCGGCCCCGGCTCGCCCTGGTCGTGGAGATCGAGGAGGTGTATTTCCACTGCGCGAAGGCATTCCTGCGCGGGCGCGTCTGGGAGCCAGAGAGCTGGACGCCGGACGCGGTGCCATCCCGAGCGGTGATCGCCAAAGCGACTGAGCGTCAGGGTGAGTCCTTGGCGAGTCTGGAGCAGCGCTATGGCGCCACGTACCGCGAGCTGCTCTACTGACCGGCACCTCGGCGGCTCAGTTGCGTACGGGCGCTGGGGTGGGGGGCAACGCTCGGTCGCCGAGTTGGCCGCGCCAGGGCGTCAGCACTCCGGCAGACGGGTAGCCCGGTTGATGCGGAGCGTCACGCAACGCGGCGTCATCGGCCAAGGCGAAACTTCGCTGCGGCTTGAGACGGGGTGAAGCCTTCGGCCACCCCAGGCACGTCGATGACGACATCGACACCCTCGTCGGCGAGTTGAGCGGGATCCGTGTGTCGTGCGGCGATGGCGGCGTACCTTCGCACCTCGTGCGCCGGCACGCGCAGCGGTGCGGAGCGCTCCGCGTTACGGCGGATCAAAACCTCTTCGGCGACCGGGAACCGCAATGCCACGACCGGCCGGCCGTGCCGTTGAGCCCAGGCGATCATCCTGCTCCGGGCGTGCGGCAGCACGTGCGTGGCATCGACCACGACCGGCAACGACGCCCGCAGCCGCACCTCGACGCGGCGGTCCATCTCGTCGAACAACACCGGATCATCAGCAACGTCGAACCTGTCGCCGAACAGCTCACAGCGGATCGAGTCGCACGAGACGACACCGTCGGGGTCGATCTGGCCGCTGTCGACCCAGGCACGCGCGAACGCCGACTTCCCGGCCGCGGGCGGACCGACCAACAACACCAGGCCGACCGGCAAACATACGCCCGGCCGCTGGTCGCCCCACCTGCTGTGGTTCATCACGAGCAATTACTACCGCACCACGTCATTCGGTGACGAGCAGTACCCACTTATGCCGGCGTCAGTCGAACAGCCGGTCGAGCGCTTCCTGTTCGAGGTCGCGCCAGCGCTGGGAGTCCTTCAGCGCCTTGGCGATCTCCTTCTCGTCGAGGTGGTGGGCGCTCTCCTCGCGGATACACGCGACGCTGAACGGCCCGCCGACCGACGGCGAGGTCCGTTCCAGCGCCTCCAGCACCCGTACCACGCCCACCACGCCGTATTCGACGGTGCGCGTGGTCATCCGGAAGTGGGACAGCAGGGCGCCGGCCTGCTGGGCCATGGGCGCGCCGGAGCCGATGGCGTGGAAGCCCACGTCCTCGTAGCGGCCGATGAGTCCGTTGGGGTTGATCTCCACGATCCATGGCCCGCCCTGGCTGTAGCCGGCCGCGAGCAGGTACGCCGACACCCCGCCGCCGTCGTCCTCGCCGGGCACGTCCGGTATGTAGTTCTCGTAGTGCTTCTTGAAGACGGGCAGGACGCGCTCCTGCAACTCGCCGCCGATGTCGGGTGCTTCGAGGATGGCGGTGGCCGAGTCTTCAAGGAGAGGGCGCAGGTCGTTGAGGACTCCCCGCGCGCCGCTGCCGCCCCAGGCGGCGCAGGTGCCCAGCGGGTGCAGCTTCTGCGCGGGGAAGCTCAGACCGCGGTCGCCATCGGTGATCTGGGAGTCCGCGCCGATCACCACCCCGTCGCTGCAGACAACGGCGAGTACGACGGTCATGGGGTCCTCCTGGACAGGGGTAAGGGGTAGGGCGCCTGGTACCCGGCATCCCGCCTGCCTACACCCCGGCAGGTGTCGGCCAGTTCGCTGCCCCGTCCGAGCGTCCCCCTGTGTCGCCGGCTTCGCGCCACCACGCCGAGCAGCACGAGGCCGGCCAGCAAGGGCGTCACGAGCAACGCGAGGTGAATCCCGGCCACACCCCGCAGGGTGCCAGAGTCGCCTGCCGACAGTGAGGTGGGTTGCATCGGCTGCCGCCGTTGATCGTCGGCGGGCTACAGGTTGTTGATTCGGGCCAGCAGCTCTGCCTCGGTCAGGTTTTCCAGGACCGCATCCTGCTTGCGGCCCAGGACCGCCAGCAGCTATTACCGGGGCATCGCGAAAAGCACGTGGATGTGTCGATGCGGACGGTGCGTCCGATCAGTCCGTTCCGGTTGACAGAAGACCGGCTCGCGCGACGTCGCGCCCGTTTCATCGTGCTGGACCGGATCATCGGCGCGCTGACCATGGTGCCGGGTGCGGTAGCGATGGCTACCGCTGCGCAGATGCTGCTCGGCGAGTAGCCGTAGGCCCGACAGCAGGGATGCCGCCCTGCCAGATCAGGCGTCGAGGAGAGTTCGTCGTACCAGACATCCTCGTCGTTGGCTGCCAGCAGCACCCTCCCAGCTGGCGGAAGCGCGAGGTACGGCCCGATCGTGGGGGCGTGTTCGTCCAAGTGCTCAGCATGCATGGGTGCGAAGAACTTGTCGTCGTCCTTGGGGATTTCGGCGCCACGCCACACGAATCAGCCGTTGCTGATCCCGGCGATCGGGTGCCGCAGGGCGTTGAGCGCCTCCATCTCGCGTGGACGGGACAGTTGAAGGCGACAGGTCACCGACCACAGTGCATGGTCACCTTGGCAGGATACTCGTTTTACTTGTATATTCGGCGGCATGGGATCGACTTCGCGTCCCGCGCTACGGGAGCCGTCGTACTTCGTCCTCGCGGCTCTGCTCGGTGGCCCGCTCCACGGCTACGCCGTGATCAAGCGGGTGACTGAGCTGTCCGATGAGCGGGTGACACTCGCTGCCGGCTCGCTGTACTCGGTGATCGACAGGCTGCTCGGCGAAGGACTCATCACCGCCGACGGCGAAGAGATCGTCAATGGGCGTGCCCGTCGCTACTACCGGCTCACCGACGAGGGCTACCGGGTGCTCGCGGAGGAAGCCGATCGGCTCGCCCGGGCCGCCCGGGTGGTCATGGACCGCCTGCCGCACCGGGTCTTCCCGCAGGGAAACACCAATCAACCTTCTACCGCGAGGATCAGACCAGCATGAGTTCCGACGTTCTGGAGAAGCGCTACCGGATGCTGCTGCGGGCCTATCCGGCGGGTTACCGCCGCGAACGTGCCGACGAACTTGTCGACACGCTGATCGGCGACGAACCGACCACCCGCCGCTGGCCCAGCCTCCGGGAGGCGACCTCGCTGATCCGGGGCGCCCTACGGGTGCACGGTGGCAGCACCGCGGCCCGGCCCACCGCCGTGCTGCTCTGGCAGGGCATCCACCTGGGCGCCATGGCGGTGCTGGCGCTGGGCGTGCTCATCGGCCTGGACGACCTCGTCGAGGCGTTCCAGTTCGGCGGATTGTCGGACCCCCTGACCGTGCTGCGGAATCAGGGCGTCCACGAGGTCATGGTGATCGCCGCGCTGGTGGCGCTCGTCGCGGGTCGTACCCGCACCGCTGCCATCCTGGTCGTGGTTGCGGCGGTGGTGCCGACCGTCATCTCCCCGTACCTGTTTCTCAACGGCCTGCCGCAGTGGTGGGCACCGGTTGTCGCCACGCCTCTGATCCTGGTGGGCCTGCGGCGTCCGGCGGACGTGCCGCCGACGCCCCGGGCGAATGCCGTGCTGGTCACCGCAGGCATTCTCGCCCTGCATCTGATCCCTGCGGGAGGCTTCCGCAGGGTCGACATGGGCCCGCAGATCGTTGCCGCCACCATGGTGATCGCCGGGGTCGCCGCCTTCCTGTGGGTGGCGTCGGCCGACCAGCGACTGCTGATCGCCGTCGCACCGACCCTCCTGCTGGGCACGCTTCACCAACTGGGAAACGATCTGTCGACGGGGGAATTGCTGTACCGGCCCGACGCCCTGCCGTCCCTGGTCGTCGCGGTTCTCATGGCAGGCGGCGCGGTCGTCTCGACCCGGCTGCGGCAGCGCACCCGCGCCTGACCACTCGACGGGCGGTCCGGTCACCGCCGGACCGCCCAGGCGAGTGTTTGTGGAACGGCTTGCTCACGGCTGCCTTTTCAACAGTTCGAACAGGCTGGAGAAGCTGTCGCGTTGTGGCCGTCGGCGACCCGCCGGAGCCGCGATCCTCCTTCGGGGCGTTCCGCCGGAGTGGTCAGTTGAGTGGTCGCTGCGCCCAGAAGAGGGCGTGTCCGCTGGCACCCTCTGGCACGAAGTCCTCGGAGGTGATGCTGAGTCCCGCCTGTTGCAGCCAGTTCCGATAGGTGGGGGCATCGGCGTGGCTCCACCACATGGTGGCGGGGCCGTCGAGCCAGTTGTCCTCGGTGCCGGTCCAGGCGTTGTGGCCGGTGGTGGCAAGTAGCAAGCCTCCGGGGCGTAGCCAGGAAGCGATTCGGCCGATGAGCCGCGGTTGGTCGGCCATCGGCATGTGGATGAGCGCGTAGAGGCAGACCACGGCGTCGAGCGACATCGGCGGCAGTTCGAGGTGAACAGCGTCAGCGCGGAGGAACGTGCCGGTCGGCACCAGGCGGCGGGCTCGGTCGATCTGCACGTCGCTGATGTCGACCCCGGTGACGTGGTGCCCGGCATCCGCGAGGAAGCGCGCGACCGGCACGCCGCAGCCGCAGCCGAGGTCGAGGACCGAGGCCGCAGCCGGTAGACGCCGATGCAGGTCGGCCAACCAGGGTGCGTACTGGCCGGCGTCGGCGTCGTCGGCGCGGTAGCGGTAGGACAGGGCGTCGTACCCTCGCCGGACCAGGTCACGCTCGTCACTGTTGCCCACAACGTTCACGGTACGAGTCTCGGTGTCGGTGATCCGTGCCAGATCTAGCGGAATGCGGTGACCCAGAGCAGGACGGCGGCGAGGGCGAGCAGTTCGCAGGCCCCCACCGCGAGCAGCGGCATCGCTGCCGTCGGCAGCCGGGCCGACGAGGAGTAGCGGGGCCGTTCCCAACTGTGGTGCGCCGGGTCGCCGCTGATCGTGCCGCCCACGACCAGTGCGAGGATCGCCGCGACAGCTCCGACGTGGAGCGGTACGAAGTCGGGGTAGCTGCCGTGGAGCTTGTCGAACCCCGCCCACACCACCGTGAAGCCGACGACGCCCAGGCCCGCACACGCCAGCATCACGTACCGGGCTGTGGCGCTCGGCGTCGAGATCAGAATGATCAGGCCGGCGAGCAGGAACGGCCCGCCCACGATGGCCCAGCCGGTGAAGGCGAGGCCGACCGCCGAGCAGGTTGACCCGGTACACAACAGATCCAGCAACGCGGCCAGCATCTCGCTGCTGCGGAACACACTCACGATGACAGCGGTGATGAGAACCGCCGAGACGACGATGACTCCCGCCGTGCTCATCTGAGAACCCCTGCGCCCGGACACCCGTGGCCTCCTACTGTCGACACGCTGCCGCGTGGAGTTCAGCTAACGTAGTGCCCGCCGGTAGAGGTTCGGGAGACGAGAGCATGCCTACGCCTACCACGCGACTGGTCAACAGGATCAGCAGGGATTTCCCGACCCCCGGCAGCTCCGACGAGGTGATCCGGCGGCTCACCGCGCTACCGCCTGATGCGTACGGTCGGCAAGACGCGGAACGCGTACAGGCCGCCCTGGTGCTCGCGGCTCGCGGGCAGTGGAGTCGATTCGCCGCTGGGATGGAGCTGCTGCGCGAGGACTGGCGGGACGTTCTCGTCGCGGGTGGTCTCGCCGAGGGTGACTGGCCGGAGCGCCTTGATGCCGAACTCCCGGGTCAGGCTAGTCCACCGGCTGCGGAACGGGCTGGAACGCTACATCTGTCACGTCGGCGACCAGCTCGGTGAAGTCGGTGCCGTACGCGGCCGGCTCGATGATTCGCAGCACCAGCGCGAACGGCCGGTCGGCACCGAACCTGCGGTGGAGTTCGGCGTGGTGCGTGGCCAGGTAGCGGGCACCGGCGAGGTTGCTGCCGGCGGTCAGCCCGCCGAGGAAGAACACCGGCCGTCCACCGACCGGCCCCCAGAACCGGGCGAGCAGGACATAGCTTGTCTCCGGGCTGAAGACGTACTCGGTGCCGCCGACGGTGAACGACAGCCGACGTTTCTCCTCGTCGAAGACCTCGTACGTCACGCCACGGAGGATCGCCCGTACGTGCGTGACGCTGCGCGGGCTCGCGCCGCCGGGGCCGCCGACACAGAACTCGGTCAGCCGGCCGATCTCCCCGGTCGGCTGGTCCTCGCCGACCCGGTCCGCACGGGCGCCGCATTCCCGGGCGATGGTCGCCAGCTCCACGAGCGCGGCGACGTCGCGGCGGTGGACGCTGAACTCGCGGGGCGACGAGGCGTGCCGGGACGCCACGAGCAGGCAGCTCGCTCCGGCGGCGAGGCCGAAGAAGGCGCGGGTCCGGTTCAGCTTGCGCCGACGTAACAGGAACCCCGAGAGCCACACGGCCGTACCGGCGATGACGCTCGCCAGCAGATTGATCAAAAGTTCACCCACGCCTTGATGATGTCCGATGCTGTCCTGCCACGATCAGCGGCGGGGTGGCACGCCCAGCAGGGTCGCGGGTCAGGGCCTGCTTCACAGTGTCCTTCAGCGCCGTGCGGAAGCGGGACAGGGGAGGTTCGGCCTGTCAGGCCACCTCCGGCCGTCGACTACCGCCCCTGACCTGCCTCGGCGATGAGTCGTGACGATGTGGCGGCATCGGTGGCGAACCGGCCGGCCTCGGACAGGGCACTCTGGAGGTGTGCGAGCCGCTCGGGCTCCTCGACGAGCTGAATGCTGCCGTCGAAGCCGTACCCGAAGGCGAGGGTGCCGTGCTCGCCGATCGTCATGATGGCGAACGACGGCGCGGCGACGAATCGGGCGGCGGCGGTGCGGGGAACGATGCGGACCGATGGTGACGCCGACAGCCGCCGTAGTTGTGCGGCCAGGACCGAGGAGCCGCCGACCCGGCGGTACAGCACCGCCTCCTGGATCAGGAAGGTCGTCCGGACGTGTCCGGTGCGACGGGTCAACCATTCCTGACGCTGGATGACGGACGTGGCGACGTCGTCGCTCACAACATGGTTGCCGAGTCGTAGGGGTGCTAGCGCGGCGGCGTACTCGCGGGTCTGCAGGAGGTCGGGAATCCACGTGGCGGCGTAGACGTCGATGGCGGTGGCGGATCGTTCGAAGTGGGCTATCTGCTCGAACACCGTACGGACCGACGATGGCATCTGGAAGATTCGCCGGTCGTGCCGGGAGCGTGCGATGAGCGCGAGTCGCCGTAGTTCGTCGATCTGAGCCTGATCGTCCACGCGGTAGAGGAAGAGCAGCGCACGCATGTCGTTGACGCTGACCCCGATGGCGCCGCTCTCGATCCGGATGACCTTGGACAGGGACCACTCCACCTCATTGGCCACCTGCTCCTGAGTGAGCAGGCGTTGTTCGCGCAGCCGGCGGAGGCGGGTGCGGATCAACCAACGCGCCACCGCGGGCGTTGGTTCCTCCTGGTCGATGGAGCCGTGCTCAGGGTGGTGGCGGTCGGGCATCATGGAAGACATGGTCGACCGTTCCGGCAACCGACGCTCTCGGCGCTTCGACGTGCCGGCGTTGGCGTGTGCCGTGACGATCGTGGTTGGCACGGCGACCGTCGGGCTCGCCACCGCCGACGAGCAGCTGTCGGTGGCCCAGATCTGCTGGCTGGTGGTCGGCGCGGCCCTCGGCACGGTTGGCACGGTGCGTCTGGGCAACCCGGGCACAGTAAAAAAAATCGCCCAACATTGCTAGCTGGCAGATTGCGTAGTAGCCGATTGCGGTGTGGCGGTTCGGGCGAACGGGCCGGTGCCGGTGAAGGCGTATTCCGCGAAGCGGGTACCGATCCGCTGATGGGCCTCCGCGCTCGGGTGCAGGCCGTCCGGTAGCGGAAGCTCGGCGGCGTCGGCCGGGCCGTACAGGGCGGTGCCGTCGAGGTAGTGCAGGTTCTTGTCGGCGGCGCGACGGTCGGCCAGCGAGCGCAACTCGCGTCGGATGACCTGGAGGGTGAGGCGTCCCAGCGTGACATCTCCGGGCGTGCCGGTCGCGGTGAAGCGCACCTGGTCGGTGCCGATCGACTCGGGGTCGATCGCGCCCGGGCCGGGAGTGTCCTCGTGGATGCCGCAGAACAGTGGCGAGATCAGCAGCAGGGGGACGTCCGGGTGGCCGTCGCGGATCGTGTCGAGGAAGCCGTGGACGGCGGGGACGAAGGCACGGAGTCCCATCGCGTCGAGGTTCACCACGTTGATGCCGAGCTTGACGCTTATCTGGTCGGCGGGGGCGTCGCGGATCACGCGGGCCAGGAACGGGTCGACGAGCGCGCTGCCGCCCAGACCGAGGTTGCGCAGCTCGACACCGGCCCGGCGGGCGGCGACCGCGGGCCAGGTCTCGCTGGGGGCGAGGGCGTTCGAGCCGTGACTGATGGAGCTGCCATGGTGTACCCACAGTGGCAGCGCGGCGTGGTCCGGTTCGATCGGGGCGTCGGCCCGCAGGTCGACCAGGTCGATTGTCTCGTTGTGCGGCAACCAGACCTCGATCCGGTGACGGCCGGCGGGCAGCCCGGAAACTGTTGTCGTGTGGGCCGGTCCAGGTTGGAAGACGGTCTGACCGCTGGTGAGGTCGATCTCGATCCGGTCGCCGCCGCCCAGGGTGTCGCGGACGGCGAGCACGCCGTCGGCGTAGACGTCGATGCGGCCTCGCGGTCGCTCGGCGCCCGGGTAGGTGAGCCGGGTCGGGTGGGTCACCAACTCGACGGTGCTGGCCGTCGTCTGGAACACGATGCGGACGCCGGAGGGCTGGCTCTCCACCGTGAGCAGTTGGCCGTCGGGGAACTGCTCCCCCACCCAGGACGGCAGCCGGTGCGGCCGGATGCCGCGCGGGGTGACCTCGACGTCGGCGACGCCACGGAGAAGCTCGGACGGGACGGGCATCAGGGGTTCCCTTCGGTGGGCCAGGAGCGGAACGCGATGTCGAGCGCGCTCAGCGCTCGCTGCCAGGAGATGTCGGCGGCGGGCTCGCGGTGCCCGAAGTTGCCGCTCACCTCAAGTGCCAGGAAGCCGTTGATTGTCGCGCCGAGCAGCCGGGTGGCGTGGACGAGTTCGGTTTCCGGCAACTGGTAGCCGCGGAGCATCGCCAGGGTGAGCGTGACCAGCCGACCAGCCGCATCCGAGTGGACCGTCGAGGCCGCCGCTGGACGTTGCAGGGCGGCCCACCGGCCAGGGAAATGGCGGGCATAGTCGCGATGCGCGTCGGCGAGGGCGGTGAGCGCGTCGCGCTGGGCGCGGCCACCGATGGCGATCGCGATCCGGTCGGCCAGCTCGCCGAGGGCCAGTTCGTGCACGCCGTCGAGCAGCGCGGAGCGGTCGCGGACATGGGAGTAGAGACTCGCGGTCTGCACCCCGAAGTGGCGGGCCAGCGCCGACAGGGTGATTGCGTCGAATCCTTCCCGGTCCGCCAGCTCGGCCGCCGCGGCGACGACTGCCGCCGGGGTCAGGTTGGCTCGTCCCATAACCCCACCCTACACCCTGTAGCCGGGAACCTAATGGCTTTAGGTTGTGGTGGAGCGGGGTCGGTGCGGGCGTACGGCGTTGGCGTCCGTCGCGGCCCGGACGAACTCCTGCACCCGCGTGGTGGTGTTCGCCGCCAGCCAGATCGGCCCGCGCTCGATGGGTGGCGCGTCGTGAATCGGCACGTAGGCGACGTCGGGGCGTGGGTGGTAATGCTCGGTCTGCTCGCCCACCGGCAGCACCCCGCGGCCCATCGCGACGAGGGACAGCATCTCGGAGAACGTGTTGCCGTGCGGGCCCTTGGGGATCGGTCGGCCGGTCGGCGTCTGCTCGGGTGTGCGGTCCCGCTTGAACGCCGCGGACGTGATCGCCGGGTACTGGATGACCGGGTGGTCGGCGAGCGTCTCCAGCGAAACCGACTCCGCGCCGGCCAACGGGTGCGTGGCGGCCACGGCCAGCACGCGCCGCTCCACCATGAGCGCGGGGCCACAGGCCATACCGTCGAACGGGTACGACGCGACGAGCACGTCGATCGACCCGTCCACCAGGCTCGCTCGCGAGGTGGACAGCTGCACCTCACGTACGTCCACCTCGCAGTCGGGGTGCCGGGCGGTGAACAGCCTGACCGCCTTGAGCAGCACCGGCGCGAGATACTCACCGAGAAACGCCACCCGGAGTTTGCCGCTCACGCCGCGGCCGGCCTCGATCGCGCGGCGCAGGGCCGCGTCCATCTGCTCCACCAGCGGGGCCAGGTCGTCCGCCAACTGCTGGCCGATGGGCGTGATGCGGACGACCCGACTGGTGCGCTCGAACAATGGCGCGCCGACGCGCCGCTCCAGCTTCCTGATGACGTGACTGATCCGGCCGGTGGTCACGCCCAGGCGTTCGGCGGTACGGCCGAAGTGCAGCTCGCCGGCGAGCGTCAGGAAGGTCTCGATCTCGTGTCGCTCCAGCATCCCGCCGCTCTTTCGTTGAATCCGGCTCAACGATCGTAGTCCGATCATGGCTTGGTCGGGTTCACGGTCCAGTGAATCGTTGAGGCGTCACCGCAGGCGGGGCAGTGTCCGCCTCACCTGGCGGGCGGTTGGCCGGACGATCGAGGAGAAAGATCATGAAGACGGCAAGCATCAACGACTACCTGACCGGGCTCGACGGTTCGCAGAGGGAGACGGCCGTGGCGCTGCGCCCGGTCATCGACGGGGCGCTGGCGGACGCCACCGGGGTGATGTGGCACGGACACCCGGTGTGGGGCCTCGGCGAGGCTCCGGGGCGGCGACCGATCTGCCTGCTCAAGGCGTACCCCTCGTACCTCACATTCGGGCTGTGGCGTGGCCAGGAGATCAGCGATCGGTCGGATCGGCTGATCCCGGGCGCCCGGCAGATGGCCTCGGTGCGACTCTCCGCAGCCACGGACATCGACGAACCGCTCTTCGTCAACTGGCTGCGTCAGGCGCGTGCCCTGGAGGAGAAGTGAACATTGTGCAGGTCAGGGCCTTCGATCACCTGGTGCTCAACGTCGAGGACGTCGAGCGATCACTCGCCTTCTACTCGACCATGTTCGGTCTGGAGACCATCCGCGCCGACGAGTGGAGGGCCGGGCGGGCCGGCTTCCCCTCCGTCCGGGTCAGCCCGGACACCATCATCGATCTGGTGCAGCGCCGCCGAGGAGAGTCGAACGTCGACCACATCTGCCTGGTGGTCGAGCCGTTGGACTGGCAGGACGTCATCGCGGCCGGGGTGTTCACAGTCCTCGAAGGGCCGGTTCGCCGCTCCGGAGCCAGGGGTGAGGGCATCTCGCTCTACATCCAGGACCCGGACCGCAACACAGTCGAACTCCGCTGGTACCCGGCGGACGCGGCACCGACGACGCTTCCCACCCGGTGATCGACCCGGAGCCGGAATGAGCCCGCTCGACGACGTGATGATCCGTACCGCGCAACGGGTGGACCTGACCCAGCTGGGCGAGCTGGCGGGATCGAGGGACCGCGCCGAGGTGCGGGTCCGGGCCGCCGGGCGGGGCGAGGAGGAGATGCTCGTCGCCGTGGCCGCCGACCACGTCGTGGGGGTGGTGAGCGTCCGGTGGCGGGACGGCTGCGACGCACCCAGCCCATGGCTGTACGGGTTGGCGGTGGTGGCGTCGGCCCGTCGCCGAGGGATCGGAAGGGCGCTTGTCGAGGTCGGCGAAGCGGCAAGTGCCGCCCGCGGCGCCGAGGCGATGAGCCTCGACGTGGACGTCGATGACGAGGCTGCCCTCGCGTTCTACACGAGGTTGGGCTACGTGATCGTCCGACCTCACCAGCATCACTGGCGGGCGATCGACCCACGCACCGACGAGGTGACCGGCGAGGGCACGGCATCGACGTGGATCATGCGCCGCCGGCTTCGGGCAGCCAGCTGAACCCGAACGGTGACCGACTACCCCGCCGAGCCGCGCCGCTGCGCCGCCGATCGCACCTCATCGCCGCTGGTCCGGTCCTCCTGGCTGCCCGAGCCGACCGCGCATGAGCCTGTCGTCCCGCGCCAGGCACGTACGGCGACGGCTGCGCGGGCGAGCATCAGCACCGCGACGAGCAGCAGCGCGGCAGCGAGCAGCGCCGCGACGTCGGGTGCCCACAGGGGGACCTGACCCGGCGTCACACCGAAGAACGACGGTAGGGCGAGCAGACCGGCAGCGAGGAGCAGCAGGACCACCAGCCAGGCGACCAGACCCAGCAGGCGTCGACGGGACCAGGTGCGGACCGGACGCGCCACCCGCCACAGCGAGCCGGCCACCGCCGTGAGCAGCAGCAGGCACAGCAGGCCCAGGCCGGAGAGGAGCGCGACGTAGGACGGCTCGCTCTCGTGGGTCTCGGGAGCGGCTCCGGAGAGGAGGGCAGCGAGGCCCAACGAGGTGTCCAGGAGTTGGCTCTCCTGGAAGCTGCCGTAGACGTTCTGCAACACGACGAGGGCCCTGTCCTGTTCGGGCAGCAGGACGATCCCGGCCTGGTAGCCGGGCGCGGCACCGGAGTGCCAGACCATCGGCTGGTCGCTGCCGAACACCGGCCAGGTGCGCCAGCCGAGCCCGTAGCTCCGGCCGTCGCCGGTGGTCGCCTCCGGCCGGACCAGCGTGGCGCGTTGGTCGGGCGACAGTACGTCGCTGCCGTCCAGGTTCGCCCGAGCGAACGCGATGGCGTCCCGCAGGGAGCCGCCGAGATACCCGTAGCTGACACCGGCGGGGTCGAATCGGCTCCGGAACGCCGTCGGCTCGCCGAACACGTACCGGTGGCCCGGCGGGAGCCGGTCTGCCGCGTCGCCGGCCGCGGTGACCGCGGTGCCCATGCCCATGGGCGTGAGCAGCCGCTCGCTCAGCACGTCGGCGAAGTCGCGCCCGGTGATCTCCTCGACGACGGCGCCGAGCAGCAGGTAGTTGACGCTGGAGTAGAGGTGTTTCTCGCCGACACCGGCGGCCAGGTGGATGTTGCCGAGCGCGTCGACCACGTCGCCTGGGCGACGGTCAGCGTCGTATCGGTCGGTGAGGTCCATCCGCTCCGGGATGCCGCCGGTCTGGCTCAGCAGGTGGCGCAGGGTGATCGTCCGGGCTTCCTCGTCGGCCATGCTGAAGTCCGGCAGGTAGGTCGTCACGCGCGCGTCGAGATCCAGATCGCCGGCCGTCGCCATCGTCACCACCAGGCTCGCGGTCACCGGCTTGGCCACCGATCCCCACAGGAACGGCGTCGCGTCGGTGATCGGTGCGCCGTCGCCGTCCGCGCCGAACGTCGCCTGGTGCTCCACCCCACCGGAGCCCACGACCGCGTACGCGACGCCCGGGATCCCGGCCCGGTCCATCTGCTCGGTGACGAAGGCATCCAGCCGGCCCGGTTCGACGGCACCGCTGCCCGCCGGGGCCGCCGCGACCGCCCCACCTGTGCCGACTACGACGCCGGGCAGCGCGAACAGCAACGCTGCCATCCCCCGTTGCAATACGTTCATATGGCAACCGTAACCATATGGCGGTACGGTTATCAAATGCCCCGCGTTGCCGACCACGACGAGCGACGCGCGCTCATCGCCCGGACGTTCCGGCGTCACCTGGTGGAACATGGTCTTCAGGCCACCACGTTCGCCCGGGTCGCCGCCGCTGCCGGCGTCTCGGTCGGCCTCATCCAGCACTACTTCGGCAGCCGCGACGAACTGCTCCGATTCGTGTACGTCGACGCGCTCGGCCGCCGAGACGACCGGATCGCGGCGCACATCGCCGAGGGCGAGGCCGCCGAGCGGCCGATCCGCGAGATCATCGCGACCGCTGTGGCCGAACTGCTCCCGCTCGACGAGATCCGGGTCGAGGAATTCCATGTCACCCAGAACCTGACGACCCAGGCCCTGCACGATCACGCGATTGCCGAGGTGGCGGCGCGCGCTCAAGCCGACCTGCACCTGCGCGCCTCGATCGCGGTACGCAACGGGAAGCGGTGCGGCGAGGTCGACGGCGGCGTCGACGTCGACACCGCCGCGGCTCGTATCCTCGCCGCCACCTACGGCCTGGCCGCCAGCCTCATCCTGGTCGGGCCCGACGACCCGACCCGTCGCCGGGAACACGTCGACGCTGTCCTCGAACCGGTCCTGGCGAGCACGTTCACCGGTCGCTGCCGCCACTACGCCCGGTCGTGATCCGGCCGGCGTACAAGACGGCGTGGTGCGCCAGCCGCAGGACTCCCAGCGCGACCGCCAGTCCCACCAGGCCGAGGAGCACCGGGCGCAGGGCCAACGACCATGGCCACGCCGGCCCGGACAGCTGGAGGTCCGAGCGCGGGTACTCCAGAATCTTGGCCGTCCACCGCCCGGTGGGCACATCCATGCTGCGGGCCAGTTCCCGCAGGGCCGGGTCGAACGCGAAGCCGGGCCGCTCGTGCAGGTACGTCACGGGTACGTCGGCGCGGTCGACCACGCCGACCACCTCAGCGGGCAGGTCGGCGGCGATGCCCGAGCCCGGGACCAGCAGCCGGTCGACCCGCCCAGGGTCGTCGAGCTGCCTCCGGGGCACGAAGGTCAGGCCGTGTCGGGACCGGATGCGGTCGCCGGCCGCGAGTGCCACCGTCCGGGCGGCCTTGACCTCGGCGTACGGGGCGAACGCCGACGCCAGTTCGAGCTCGCCCACGCCATCGCTGAGCACCACCCCCATTGTCGTCTGACTCGCGCGGAAGCCGACGTTGAGGACGTGCAGGAGTGCGTCGCCAACTGTCACTCGCGACCTCGGCAGGGCGGCGGCGCTGCCGGGGGAGTAGTGCCGCCAACCCACCTCCGCCGCGGCCGTCGCGGCGGCGTCGACACCCGCGATCCGCTCCACCGCCCGCAGCGTGCCATCCACCGAGGACAGCAGGCCGCCGGTGGTGATGACGTCGCCGTCGTCGAGGTAGCGGACCCCGCGCCGCCAGTTGACATCGGGATGGCGTTGCCGCAACTCGTCGAGCCGGTACCAGTGCGTCGTCGCGTCCCGGCCGTCCAACAGACCGGCCTCGGCGAGCAGCCGTGCGCCGGTGCACACCCCCAGCAGCAGCCCGCGCCGGGCGTTGTCGCGCAGCCACCCGGTCACCCGCGCGTCGCCGGACGCCGATGCCGGCATCTCCGGGACCACTGTGACATCCGGCGCGGAACCACCCAGCCGCTGACGCAACTGCGCGAAGCTGAGATCCGGCACCAGATCCAGCCCACCGAGCAGCGGCACGAGGCGGCGTTCCGGTGCGACGGTGTAGACGTTGAACGCGCCACTGGCGGCGAGGACTTCGTACGGGGCGAGCGTGTCGGCGACGTTGGCGCCGTCGTTGCCGACGACTACCACGGCTGTGGGTTTGCCGGGATCGTGGGCCGGCGGGGTGGCCGCCGCGACCGCTGCCGCACCGCCTTCGGGGTGCGCGTACCGGCTCCGCTCGAAGGTGTGCTGACCGACCGCGAAGGCGGACGCCGGGACGGCGAGGAAGGCGAGCAGCACCACAATTCCTCGGGTGCGCCGCCGCCCGACGGGCCCGGCGGCGGGTCGGCGGCGGTGATGCCGGGTGACGTACTCGTCGCGGCGGCGACGCACGACCCCCCGGTTGCCGGGAGGCGTGGGCTGTCCGGTGCTGCGCATGCTGACCTCCGCGACTGCTGACGACCGACGGTACGGCCGGGCACGGCCCCCGCCGCACGTCGTCGAGTCTCGTCCGGCGCGGACCGGGCGGACCAGTGCCGCCGCGCACGAGCTGACCGTGCGATCCGCATGGCCGGCGGGTGCGGTTCGCCCCATCTCCGTTGCGGTGTCGGGCCTCGGTGCTCGAAGGTGTCGGGCCGCCCCCCGGCCGACGAAGACATGAATCCGGGGTTTCCAATTCGTCACGCATTTTGATCGCAGTTTGCGATTGAGTGCCTCCCGAGTTAGCGCTAACACCGGCGTAGCCTGTGACCTCCGCCATGTTGACAATCGACGGACAGGCGTCGATCAGCCTGCCCCGACATTCGCTGGCTCCCCGCTGACCTCGCCATTCACGTGCGCCGTGCGGGAACGCTCCCGGTGCTTGTCGTGCCGGTCGGTCCGGTCGCGTTCCGAACGGTATTGCCAGCGACATTTATTGGTAACCCCGGGCCGTGGCGCATTGGCTACGTTCAGCACCGGCCGATGGAAGGCCAAAAAACGATCTGGGAGAGGGAGCATGCGCAGAAAAATGATCCGGCGATTGCTCGCCGGGGTCACTGTGGGGGTGGTGCTGGCGCCGCTCGCCCCGTCGTCCGCGTCCGCGTCCCCGAGCGGGGACGTGCAGTGGGCGCCGTGTGAGCAGGACGCCAGTGCCCTGTGCGGCACTCTGGAGGTACCTGTCGACTGGGCCGATCCGGACGGTCCGACGTTCGAGTTGGCGCTGGCCAAGCGGCCGGCGACAGACCCGGCGGCGCGTCGGGGGTCGCTCATCGTGAATCCGGGCGGGCCGGGCGGCTCCGGCGTCGACTCGGCGCTGTGGGCACGCTACGGCGACGAATTGCGTCGCCATTTCGACATTGTGGGATTCGACCCACGCGGGGTGGCTCGCAGTTCACCGATCATGTGCACGTTGGACAAGATCAATGAGCTGCCGGTCGGGCCGATCAAAACGTCGAGCGCATTTGCCCAGATGGTGTCCGCGAGCCGAGCGTTGGCCGACGACTGCCGCGCCAACAGTGGGCCGGTATTCGATCACGTGGACACGCTCCAGGTGGTTCGGGACATCGACGCGATACGCGCGGCGGTAGGTGACGCCCAGCTGAATTTCCTCGGAATGTCGTACGGCACGCTGATGGCCCAGCAGTACGCGGAAATGTTCCCGACCCGCGTACGCGCCATTGTGGCCGACAGCGTGATGGATCACAGCCAGGACGCGCGCGGATTCGCCGTCACCCAGGCGGCCACCGGGCAGGACTCGTTCGACGAGTTCGTGGCCGGCTGTGCCCGGTTGCCGCAGTGCGCCCTGTACGGCCGGAACATCCGCCAGTTCTGGCAGCGCCTGCTCGACCGCGCCGCCCGGGGCGAGCTGCCGGACCCGGACGACCACAGCTACAAGATCACCCAGCGGGATCTGGTCAACTTCGTGCTGAACAACCTCAACTACCAGCCGTACTGGCTGGAGATCGCGGCCGAGTTGGAGCGGGTCGACGCGGGACGGCCCTGGGGGACGTCGGCGGCGGCGACGCGGGAGTCGGCCGACGACCCGCCGATCGTCGTGCCCTTCGCATACCAGGCGGTGCTCTGCCAGGACTGGAACCTGAAGACCCGTGACGTCACCCAGTGGCGGTCCATCCTCGCCGACGCCCAGCGTGCCGCGCCGGACCTACCGGACCTGCCCCGGGCGGCGGTCGGCGCGATCTGCCTGGGCTGGCCGACCCCGGCGGACAACCCGCAGCGGCGGATCAACCCGACGAACGAGACGAAGCTGCTGCTCACCAACTCGCTGCACGACCCGGCGACCGGTTACAACTGGGCGCTCGGTGCCGCCGACCAGTTCGGTGACCACGCCGAGCTGCTGACCTACGAGGGCTGGGGGCACATCGTGTACGGCCGGGTGAGCTGCGCGGACGAGGCTATCGAGGCGTACCTGATCGACCAGATCATGCCGGCGGAGGGTACGCGGTGCGCCACGGCACCGCCGCCGGGCACCACGTCGGCCCGTGGCCGGGCGTCGAGTCAGGACTCCGGCCCCGCCGCGCAACCGCTGGTGCCACTGCGGGGTGACCCGGAGCTGCCAACCTGGCTGTTCTGACCGATCGGGACGCGGGTGGCCGGTTCGCCGAGGCGAGCCGGCCACCTCGGTCTGCGCTCCAGCGTCACCACGTGCCGCCGGACCGTCGCAGCCCACGGTTCTCCCACCAGAGCGCGAGCCGCCCCCGCCCCCGGTACGCCGCGATCGTGCCCACCGCCAGGACGATCAGGGCGGTCCAGATCCAGAACCGGCCGCCCACGCCGCGTGGCGGATCGGCCGCGCGGGTCTGACCGGCGCGGATCACGCCGGCGGCGATGTCGAGCGAGACCACCTCCTGCGGCGCGGTGAGCAGCAGGGCCGGCGGCTGACCGTCCGGCGGCAACGCCAGCACCTGGACGGTGCCGATCAGGCCGTACTCCGGGCGGTCGTCGTTGGGGAAGGGCCGGGTGTAGGTCGCCGACCCGGGCGGCTGAGGAAGGTAGGCCACGACCCAGGCCGCGCCGGTCGTCGTCCAGCCGAGGAGGTGCAGGCCGATCACATCGGAGACGCCTGCGGTGCCCGACGCCCCGCCGTCGGTTCCCGTGGCCGGTTCGACCCGGCGCAGCGTCCACCCGGTTTCGTCGCGCCGGGCCACGGTGAGCCACCGCCCGTCCGGCGTCCAGGCGCCCTTGCCGGCCAGTTCGGTGCCGGGCGGGAGTGGGAACGACGCGAGCACGCTGCCGTCCCGGCGCGCGACAGTGACCACACGCCCGGTCTGCCAGGCGAGCCGGTCCCCGCCGGGCGCGAAGGCGACGACCACGCCCGGCACCGTGCCGGACGGTGTCTCGGCCAGCCGGACCGAGCTGCCGCCGTCCAGCCGGATCAGGCTGAGCGACCGCCGGTGATCGCTCCGGTCCGGGTGGGTCGGCACCGAGTCGCGGACCACGAGCGACTCCCCGTCCGGCGACCAGCCGGCCGGTTCGGTGCCGACAGTTCCGGCCACACCGCTGCGCAACTGACGGGTCGCGCCGGTGACCAGGTCGATGATCTCCACTCGGGGATCGTCGCGCTGCGGGTCGTGGGCGATCCACCGCCCCTGCGGGGAGAGCACCACGTCCGTGCCGGCGGTCATCTCCCAGCCGCTGCGGATGATCCGGTACGTGTCGGTGTCGCCGTCCACGACTGTGACGAGACTGCACTCGTCGTCGTACGTCAGGCGTCCGGCCTCCCCGGTGAAGATCACCGAGGCCGGACCGGTCCGCGGCCGGTCCGTGGCGTGCAGGCTCCCGAGGGGCGGCAGACCGATCCGGTCCGGCAATGCCCCCGACTCGACCCGGCCGGCCGGATCCACCGGCGCTGTGCGGGCCGCCGGGACAGCGAGGCCGCCGAGTACCACAAGCACGAGCGCCACCGCCGCGGTCCGACGCCGTCGCGTGCGGCGCGCCGTCGCCAGCGCCCGCTGCTCCACCTGGTACGCCGGAACCCCCGCTGCGGCGTCGTGCAGCACTTCACGCAGTCGTATGGTCATCGCGCGCTCCTCTCCGGGGCCCGGTCGACCAGCTCCGGAGCCACCGCGCGAAGCCGGACCAGCGCGTCGTGCCCGTGCCGTTTCACAGTCCCCACCGAGCAGCCGAGCGCGGCAGCCACTTGCGCCTCGGTCAGGTCCTCGTAGAAGCGCAACACCACCACGGCCCGCTGCCTGGGGGTGAGCTGGCGTAGCGCGGCGGCCAGGGTCATCCGCAGGGTGGCGGCCTCGCTTGGGTCCGGGTGGCTGGCCCGCTCGGGTGCCGGGTCGGCCTCCAGCCGTTCGGTGAACCGGCGTCGCCGCCACCAGGAAACCTGCTGGTGGTACATGGCCCGGCGCACGTACGCCTCCGGGTCACCGTCGCGGATCCGCCGCCAGTGCCGGTAGGTGCGTGCGAGTGCGCTCTGCAGAAGGTCCTCGGCCAACTGGTGGTCGCCGGTGAGCAGGTAGGCGGTCCGGGACAACGCAGGGGAACGGTGCACCACGAACTCGTGGAACGTCTGGCTCATCGCCACCCCCTCGACAGAAGTAAACGCCTCCTGCCGGGTGGATGGTTGAGGGCCGGCGTGCGCGGCGCTACCGCGCACGCCGCTGCCTCACACCGGGAGCGGTAGGCCGCCGAGCGCGCGGCCGGCCTCCCGGGCGGCCTGTAGGGCCTCGGCGTGCATCTGCGCGGCCTGGTCGGTGAACGAGTCGAGGGCGGGGTTGACGCCGACCAGGGTGAACTCGCGTTCGACGACGGTGAGGTCGGCGCCCCAGCAGTCGGCGATGATGCGGCGCAGGTAGGGCGTCGCGTGGTCCCAGCCCTCCCGGGGCGTGCCGCCGCCGTACGCCCCGCCACGAACGGTGGCCAGCACGACCCGCTTGCCCTCCAGGAACGGCTTGCCGAACGCCCGCTGGTCGGTGCTGACCAGGTCGACGTACGCCTTGAAGTGCTGTGAGACGCCGTAGTTGTAGAGCGGCACGGCGAACAGGACGGCCTCGGCGGCGAGCAACTCGTCCACGAGCGTGGCGGCGAGGGCGACGGCCTCCCGCTGCTCGGCGGTGTGCTCCTCCGGCGCGGTCATCCCGGCGGTGACCGCCGCCGCCCAGGCGGTCGCGGGCAGCGGATCGACGCCGATGTGGCGACGTTCGATCAGGTCACCGGTGTGCGCGGCGAGCCACTCCGCTTCGACGATGTCCGCGATCTCACGGCTCGCGGAGCCGTGGGTACGGATGCTGGCGTCCAGCCGGAACAGGGTCACGACAACTCCCATGTGGGTTAGGTTCAAGCTTGAAGCAGACAGTAGCGCGTCGAGGTTCAAGCTTGAACTAAGTGCGAGATGCCTCACCTCTGTCCGT
Organism: Verrucosispora sp. CNZ293; assembly: GCF_002754655.1. NCBI lineage: Bacteria > Bacillati > Actinomycetota > Actinomycetes > Micromonosporales > Micromonosporaceae > Micromonospora > Verrucosispora sp. CNZ293. Next base: position 2,906,642 of record NZ_PEFR01000001.1, on the reverse strand, counting down.
GGGGCCGGCGGCTAGGCTGAGCGGCATGCCGGAGGAACCCCGGTGGTTGAACGAGTGCGAGCGAGAGGCCTGGCTGGCTCTGGCCAGCCTCATGTTCAAGCTGCCCGGCGCGCTCGACGCGCAGCTGCTACGCGACAACAACCTCACGTTGTTCGACTACTTCGTGCTGAGCGGCCTGTCCATGGCGCCCGGGCGGACCCTGCGGCTCAGCGACCTGGCCAGTCAGGTCAGCAGCTCGCTGTCCCGGTTGTCGAACGTCGTCACCCGTCTTGAGCGGCGGGGCCTGCTGCGCCGCGAGCCCGACCCGGACAATCCCCGCTACAACCGGGCAGCGCTCACCGAGGCCGGGTGGGACCTCGTGGTCGCCGCGGCACCCGGGCACGTCGCCGCGGTGCGTCGGTTCGTCATCGACGGGCTCACCGAGGAGCAGGTCACCGCGCTGCGGGAGGTCGCCGGTCGGGTGACACAGCAGGTCAACGACGCGGGGGAGTCCCGGCGCGGCTGCTAGGCCCGGTCGTGGGCGGTCATGGTCTCCTGGCGGCCGGGTTCCTCGCGCAGGATCGCCGCGTGCAGCCAGGTGTCCGGGATGGCGAAGCCGTCCACGAGCGTACGCATCTGCGGGCGCAGCTCCTTGAGCAGTCCGTTCACCACTGCGGTGATCGCCTTCGAGCGGGCCGGGGTGAGCCGGCCGTGCTCCAGCAGCCATCCCTTGTGGGACTCGATGACGCTGAGGGCGTACAGATCGCAGACGCGGGAGAGCAACGCCCGGACCGCCGGGTCGGGGGTGGCCTCGATGCCGGCGACGAACGCCTCAAGGGTGACCCGGTCGATGTGCGCGGCGGCGGCGGTCAGGACGTGGTCCTGGACGTCGTTGAAGATGTCGAAGGGGCGATCCTGCTTGCTGGCCGCGCCGTTGCGCAGCCGGCGGATGGCCCCTTCGAGCAGGTGCTTCTCCCGGTCGTCGAAGATCTTGAGCTGCCAGCCCCGGTCGGTGACGGCGACCTCCTCGTCACGGCCGGGCACGGCACTGATCAGTTGCTGGATCAGCGAGCGGGCGGCGGTGCGTTCGAGCACCATCTCCCGGACCTGCTCGGCGACGAAGGAGGCCCGCCCCCAGCCGTCCAACGAGCCGAACTCGTCCCGGTAGCCGGTGAGCAGGCCCTTGGCGACCAGTTGCAGCAGGACCGTGTTGTCGCCCTCGAAGGTGGTGAACACGTCGGTGTCGGCCCGCAGCCCCGGCAACCGGTTCTCGGCCAGGTAACCGGCACCGCCGCACGCCTCGCGGCACAGCTGGATGGTGCGGCTGGCGTGCCAGGTCTGGGCGGCCTTGAGCCCGGCGGCGCGGGACTCCAGCTCCCGCTGGCGGTGCTCGTCCACCGGGCCGTCGCCGCCCTGCACCTCGTGCACCGCGGCGACCAGTTCGGCCTGGGCGAAATGGAGCGCGTACGTGGTGGCCAGGGCGGGCAGCAGCTTGCGCTGGTGTGCCAGGTAGTCGTTGAGCAGCACCTCCCGGTCGGCGTCGGGGGTGCTGAACTGGCGGCGGGTGTCGCCGTAGCGGACCGCGATGGTCAACGCCGACTTGGCCGCCGCCGACGCGGCACCGCCCACACTGACCCGGCCACGGACCAGGGTGCCGAGCATGGTGAAGAAGCGCCGGGAGTCGTTCTCGATCGGGCTGGCGTACGTGCCGTCCGCCGCCACGTCGCCGTACCGGTCCAGCAGCATGTCCCGGGGCACCGTCACGTGGTCGAAGCTCAGTCGCCCGTTGTCCACGCCGAGCAGGCCCGCCTTGGGCCCGGAGTCGCCGATTGTCACACCGGGCAGCGGGTTGCCCTGCGCGTCACGGATCGGCACCAGCCACGCGTGGACGCCGTGCCGCCGGCCGTTGGTGACCAGCTGCGCGAAGACCACAGCCATCCGACCGTCCCGGGCGGCGTTGCCGATGTAGTCCTTGCGGGCCGCCTGGTGCGGGGTGTGCAGGTCGAAGGTCTGCGTTCCGGGGTCGTACGTGCAGGTGGTGCGGAGCTGCTGGACATCGGAGCCGTGCCCGGTCTCGGTCATCGCGAAGCAGCCCAGGAGCCGGCCGGAGATGATGTCCCGAAGGTAGGCGTCGTGGTGCCGGCGGGTGCCCAGGGCCGCGACCGCGCCGCCGAACAGACCCCACTGCACACCGGCCTTGACCATCAGCGAGAGATCGACCTGCGCCAGCATCTCGGTGGCGATGATCGAGCCGCCGACATCGGACCCGCCACCGTACTGCGTGGGAAACGCGGAGGCGATACCCAACTTGACCGGAAGCTCGCCGAGCAGTCGGGTGACCCGCTCACGCGCCTGGTCGCCGGTCTCGCCGTACACCGGGAGGAAACGCTCGTCGAGGTGCCGGCGATGCGCGTTGCGGACCTCGGCCCACGGTCCGTCCAGCACTTCCTGCAGGCGGGCGAGGTCGACGGGGCCGGGCGCTTCACTGGGCATGGCTACCTCGCATCTACGCTGGTTGGGTACAGCTCGTACCCAACCAAGGTTACCGAGCCGCTACAGTGATCCGGTGGGTAACGCGGCGGTGAAACGGGACACCATCGCCGCCCGTCGTGCCGGTGGCGTACCGCAGGAGCGGGCCCGGCGACGGCAGGCGATCGTGGAAGCCGCGGTCCGGGTCATCGAGGAACACGGCACGGACACCGCCCTGGGCACGGTGGCCGACCGGGCCGGGCTGCCCAGACCGCACGTCTACCGCCACTTCACCGGCAAGGACGACCTCGACCAGGCGGTCGCCCGGCATGCCGCACGCCTGGTGAGCGACTGGATCCGCCCGTCGCTGTCGGCTGCGGGCACCCCGCCGGAGGTGGTGCACGGCGTCATCGGCCGGGTGTTGAGCTGGGCGGTGGCCCACCCCAATCTCTACCGCTTCCGGGCCCGCCTCGGCACCGCGCACGCCGTGCCCGAGATCACCGAAGCCGCCGTCGCCAACCTGCGCGCCGCCGGTCACCAGGCGCACCTGCCCGCGTACGTGGTGGCCAGCGTCGTCGGCATGGTCGACGCCGGCATCCTGTGGTGGTTCGACCACCGGGACGAGGTCGGGCCGGCCCAGCTCAACGACTGGCTCGCCGCCCAGGTGTGGCGGGTCGTCGCCGAGGTCACCACCTGAGCGACTCGGGCAGCGGCCTGGTGTGCAGGATGACCAGCTCGGCGACGGCCCGGGTCAGGGCCACGTAGAGCCGGCTCATGCCCCGGGGTTCGGCGGCGACGATGTCCGCCGGCTCCACCAGCACCACCCGGTCGTACTCCAGTCCCTTGACCTGGCTGACCGGGATCGCCCCGAGCCGGTCGGCGATCGCGTCCGGGGCGATGATCGCGCCGATTTCCCCGGCGACTGCCGCTCGCAGGTCGTCCACCCGGCGGATCGTGAGGGTTCCGCCGGGCCGGAAGGAGCGGGTCGGTGCGACGCCCGGTGGCAGCGCCCGGGCGGCGAAGTCGGCGATGACCTGCGGCACCCGGTAGCCGGTGGGCAGGTCGAGCAGCCGGGCCCCACGTTTGCCCAGCTGCTTCACCAACTCCGGCCAACTCCCGGCGGCCAGCGGATGGGTCGCCTGACCGAGGTCACCCACGATCGTCATCGAGGCGTGGGCGGCTCGACGGGCGATCATCCGGCACTCCATCGGCGACAGGTCCTGCGCCTCGTCGACGATGACGTGCAGGTACACGTCCTCGATCGGGGCGGCGACCTCGGCGACCGGCAGCGGCTCGGCCAGCTCCGGCACGTACCCCTCCTCGCCGTACGGGTCGAAGCCGTCGGCCCAGCCCACCACCGTGTGACCCTCACGCAGGATGATCGCCGCCGCCCAGCGCTGCGCCGGCCAGGCGTTACCGCTGTCCAGGGACTGGCCGGAGACGGCGATCGGGGTGGCGAGTCCGGGCGCGAAGAGCTGCCAGCCGTCGTTGAGGCTCAGACTGAGTACGAAGGTCTCCGCCAGGCGCGGGCCACTGCTCAACTCGGGTACCTGCGGCTGCCTCCCGGTCGGCGTCGGGGCGGCCGGCCGGCCCAGGATCTCGGCGAGTTCGTCGAGCAGCGGCACGTCGTCCACCGACCACTGCCCGTGCTGCGCGGGCAGCACATCCTGCGGGGTGAGCGTCGGCCACCACGCGTTCAGGAAGGGCTCCGGGATCTCCCTGCCGCTGAGCAGTTCCGAGAGCACCTGCGCCGCCTCGGCGCGGGCGCCGTTGGGTTTGACGCCCCGCGCCTCGCACCGTCGACGCACCTCCTGGCGGGCCTTCGCCAGGTCGTCGGCGTCGAGCCTGCCCAACCGCCCCGGCGCGTTCGGCGGAGTGTCCCAGGCCAGTTCGGTGAGCACCCGCACCATCGTCAGGTCGCCCTTGGATCTGGCGACCTCGGCGCGGTCACGACGGGTCGCCACGACTCCGTCGAACAGCTCGCCGATCGCCCGCAGGTGGACGCTGTCCTCACCGAGACCGGGCAGCACCCTGCCGATGTACTCGGTGAACACGGTCGACGGGCCGACCACCAGCACCCGGCCGTCGGCGAACCTGCCCCGGTCGGTGTAGAGCAGATAGGCGGCGCGGTGCAGGGCGACCTGGGTCTTGCCGGTCCCGGGCCCGCCGGTGATGACGGTGACCCCGTGGGCCGGTGCGCGGATCGCCTCGTCCTGCTCACGCTGGATGGTGCTGACGATGTCGCGCATGTGCGGGCCGCGTTCCCGGCTGAGCGAGGCGAGCAGGGCGCCCTCGCCCACCACACCGTCGACGTCGCCGGCCGACAGCACCTCGTCGTCGACCCCGACGACAGTGGGACCGTCGCAGGTGATGATCCGACGGCGTACCACACCCAGTGGCGCACCGGGGGTGGCGCGGTAGAACGGCGCGGCGGCCGGCGCACGCCAGTCGACGACAAGCGGTTCCCGGTCCTCGTCGCGTACGCCCAGCCGGCCGACGCGGTAGGTGTCGCCGTCGTCGAAGTCCAACCGGCCGAAGACCAGGCCCTCCTCCTGACCGTCGAGGTCGGACAGCCTCGCCGCGGCGCGCAGCACCATCGCGTCGCGCTCGACCAGCCCGGTCAGCGGGCCGGCCGAGGCGCGTCCGCGACCCTCCGACTCCAGTTCCCTCGCCTGCGTACGCATGACCTCCAGTCGCTCGTACACCTTGTCGACCACCTGCTGCTCGATGGCGAGCTGCCGCACTGTTTCGGACACACCGCTCCCTGGTCTGCCAGAGGCTGCTGCACGGGACTGGTCGAGAATATGTACCGGCCAGACCCATAAAATCGGCATCCAGGGTGATTCGCACGACTTGACCGATAGATAAGATGAAGGTGGCCTCAGGGGATCAGCCCTGATCACCCCGCCCGGTCCGTTGCTGCAACTGGTCGATCAACTTCGCCGCCTCGGCCTTGGTGATGCCGTCCGGCACGGTCTCGCCCGCCTCGCGGGCCAGGGTCCGCAGGTAAGAATCCTGCGCCGCCGTCGTCGGCTCGTCGCCGGTCACCCACTCGTCCGGGTCCTTCACCGCGGCCTGCGGATCACGCTGCTCGGTCATCTCCCTCTCCTTCCATTCGAACAGGTGTGCCATACCCGGGTCGGCGGCCACCCATTCCTCGCGGCGGTCGTGGGCCGCCGGCGGTGGACCCTCGGTAATCCAGATCGGTTACAGGATCCGTTGATAGATCGATTGCTACCGTTCCTGCGCCGACGCCTGAAGGGGGAGACCGGTGATGGCCCTTTCTCCGGCACCAGCCCTCCGACCGGGCGTCCGGCGGTGGCTGGCACCACGCCGAACAGCCCTGGTGCTGCTGCCGTTGCTGCTGGCCGGCGCGGCCGCCGCCGTGCACCGGACGACCGGCATGTTCTGGGGTGACTTCGCGGTCTACCAGGCGGGCGCCGCTGCGGCGGCGCGCGGCGACGGGCACCTCTACGAGGTCGTCCACCAGGGCACCGACGGCATCGTGCTGGGCTTCACCTACCCACCGTTCGCGGCTCTCCTGCTGCAACCACTCGCCCACGTCGACCTCACCGTCGGCGTCGGGCTGTGGCTGCTGGCCTCGGTCGTCGCGCTGTCGGCAGTGGTCGCAGTGGCGCTGCGCGCCGCAGGTGTGGCCGTCTCCGCCGGCGCCGTGCTGACCGGAACTGTCGCGATGCTGCCGGTGTTCCCGGTGGCCGGTCACCTCCAGGTCGGCCAGGTGGGGCTGTTCCTGATGCTGATCGTGCTGCTGGACCTGCGGCACGGCCCCGGTCGACGCTGGCACGGTCTCGGTGTCGGCGTCGCCGCCGGGGTGAAGCTGACCCCGCTCATCTTCGTGGCGTACCTGGTGTGCACCGGTCGGTGGCGGGCCGCAGGTGTGGCGCTGGCCGGGTTCGGCGCCACCGTCGGGCTCGGCTTCGCCTGGCGGCCGGCGGACTCGGCCCGGTTCTGGGGCGGTGGCCTGCTGGACACCGCCCGGGTCACCGGGGATCCCCGCACCGTGCTGAACCAGTCGCTGCACGGCGCGCTGGCCCGGCTGGCCGACACCGCCGACGTACGGGCCGTCTGGCTGCCGGTGGCGGCGTTGACAGCGGTGACCGGGCTGGTGATCGCGGCGCGCTGCGCCCGTGCCGGCGAGCCACTGCTCGGTGTGATCGCCTGCGCCACCACGGGTCTGCTCGTGTCGCCGGTCTCCTGGCACCACCACTGGGTGTGGTGCGTGCCCGCGCTGGTGCTGCTGGTGGTGCGCGGACGCCGGGCCGGGCACCGGCTCGCGGTGCCGCTCGGCGTGGCGCTCTGGGCCGGGTACGTGGCCAGCGCCGGGTGGACAGTCATCGGTCTGCGCGGCACGGACCTGCACTTCCAGGGCTGGGAGTTGCTGCACACGAACATGTACGTGCTGGTCGGGGTGGCCGCGCTGGGCTGGCTGGCCCGGCGGCCGGGCGGAGCGCCGGCCGCCGTGGCGCCGGTCCGGCCCCGGCCGGTCGCCATCCCCGCCGCGCATCCGGACGGAAGGGACGGTGCCACCGTGAGCCGCGCCGACAGCATCGAGGGCGGGATCCGGTGAGGGTCTCGGTGGTCGTACCCAACTTCAACAAGGAACGGACGCTGCACGACTGCCTGTCGGCCGTGTACGCGCAGACGCCGCCGCCGGCCGAGGTGATCGTCGTGGACGACGCGAGCACCGACCGGTCGCTGCGGATCGCGGCCGGGTTCCCCTGCACCGTGGTCGCCTTCCCGGCCAACCGGGGCGTGTCGGCGGCCCGGAACGCCGGCGCCGCCCGGGCCACCGGTGACGTGTTGTTCTTCGTCGACTCGGACATCGCGTTGGCCCCCGGCGCGTTGGCCGCCGCGGTACGCGCCCTGGAGAGCCACCCCGTCTGTGGCGTGGTGCAGGGCATCTACGACCTGCGCCCGCTCTACGACGACGGGCCGGTCGAGGCGTACAAGACGTTGTTCGAGCACTACTGGCGGCGTCGGGCGACCGGGGTGACCACGAGCACCATGTTCGCCCTCACGGCCGTGCCGAAAGCCGTGTTCGACCTGGTGGGCGGCTTCGACGAACGGCTGCGGGACGCCGAGGACGTGGAGTTCGGCACCCGGCTGCCCCGGCGGTACGAGATCCGGGTCAGTGACCAGATCGTCGGCCGGCACGACGACGTGGACCGGCTGTGGCCGTACCTGTCAGAGCTGTTCCGCCGGGCGGTGACGTACGCCGACGCGGTCGTGGCGGCCCGCTGGCAGCGGCCGGTCGTCGGGACCGACGCCGAGGAGCGGCTGCCGCACCCGGTCGACGTCGGGTCCGTGGTCGGGATGGGGGCGACCGGGCTGGCCGTGGCCGGCCTGCCACTTGTTGTCGTGTCACCCTGGCTGGGGTTGCTGCCGGCGGCGCTGCTCACCGCTGCCGTGGTGGCCGACCGCGAGCTGCTGGCGTTCGCTCTGCGCCACCGGGGCCCGGGGTTCCTGCTCTACGCCACCTGGCTGCGGTCGATGACCCACCTGACCGAGTTCGTCGGGATGGGGCTGGGGGTGTGCGCCGCGCTGCTGCGCCGGCTCCGCGCCGACCGGTCCCGCCCGGCGAGCCTGGTGTCCCGCCGGTGAACGGCCGCTGGTGGCGGCTGGCCAACCACGTGTTCACCGCCGCGTTCGTGGTGGCCCTGACGGTCGGGCTGGTGCTGTTCGTGCGGGCCCAGGACTGGACCCCGGTGGCCACCCTGGCCGGCCAACTGGACCCGCTGCGGGTGACCGCGGCGCTCGCCGCAGCCCTGCTGATCAACGCGGTCGGGCTGCTGCTGGGGCTCGCCTCCTGGCGGGCGCTCTTCGTCGACCTCGGCGCGGCTGTCGACAAGTGGACCGCGTACCGGCTGTTCTTCGTGGGTTTCCTGGCCAAGTTCGTACCGGGCCGCTTCGTCGCCCTGCCGGTGCTGCTGCGGATGGGCAAGGAGATCGAGGTGGGTCCGGTCCGGCTGGCCGGGGTCTTCCTGCTCAGCTGGGCGGTGGTGGCGATGACCGGGATGACCGTCGCGCTCGCGGCCGGGCCGGCGTTGCTGTCCGGGGCCACCGGGTGGCTGCTGGTCGCCACCGTGCCGCTTGTGGTGCTGGTGGCCCGTCCGGACCTGCTGAACCGGGGACTGGCGGCGGCAGCCCGGCTGCTGCGGCGACCGCCACCGCAGGTCACCGCGTCACCCACCGGAATCCGGCGGGCGGTCACCGCGCAGTCGCTGTCCTGGCTGGTCTCCGGGCACCACCTGTGGCTGCTCGCGGTGGTCGCCGGAGCGCCACCGGGCCGGTCGTACCTGATCTGCGTCGCCGGGTTCGCCGCGGCGACGGTCGCCGGCCTGTCGGTGATGATCGCCCCGGACGGCCTCGGGGTGCGCGAGGCGGTGCTCATGCTCGGGCTGGTCACCGTGCTGCCGGTCGCTGTGGCCACGCCTGTGGTGCTGGTCAGTCGGCTGGTCTGCGCGCTCAGTGAGGTGGCGGTCGGTGGGGGAGGGCTGCTGATGGCCCAGTACATGCACCGGCGCCGCCGCGACCCGGTCCAGCGGGTCGCGCCCGTCGGCTGACCACCGTCCCGTTCGACCCGTCGGAGGAGATCATGGGTAAGGCGCCACTGCGGACGATGGCACGACTGGTCGGCGCGCCGGTACGGGCGCTGGTGCGGCGCAGCCCCCGGCTGACCGCCGCGCTCTGGGACACCCAGTACGCGCTGGGCTTCTGGGGCTACCTGGACGAAACAGGTGGTGGTGAGGTGCCGCTGTCGCTCATCGAGACCTGGGCGCCGAACCCGACGATCCTGGACCTGGGCTGCGGTACCAGTGCCAACCTGCCGCTGGCCGAGGGCCGGCACCGGCACTACCACGGGGTGGACATCAGCCGGCGGGCGATCGAGGCGGCCCGGTCACTCGATCGGCCGCACGCCTCGTTCGAGGTGGCCGACATCCGGACGTACGACACCACGCGGCGGTTCGACGCGATCCTGCTGCGGGAGGTCATCTACTACCTGTCCGTGCCGGAGGCGACGCTACTGCTACGCCGGCTGCCCGGGCTGCTCACCGACCGGGGTCGGATCCTCGTGCAGATCTACGACGTGCAGCGCTCGCAGCAGTTCGTGGAGGTGATCCGCGAGTGCCCGCTCGACGTGGCCACCCGGTTGCCCACGGACTCCGACGGCGGCGCGGCGGGGGCCTTCTTCGTCCTCACCCCCGCCGCCGCACCGAAGCCCTGACCCAGCCGCCGCGTCGAAGCCCGGAACCCTGCCGCCGCGCGGCGCGCCGGTCAGACCGGGACCCGCCGCTCCCACCACGGGCGTACCGTCACGGGTTCGCTGCGCAGCAGCCGGCGGTGCAGATCCTGGAGCCGGTGCCCCGGCTCCACGCCGAGCCGGTCGGCGAGGGTGGCCCGGGCGTCCTGGAAGGCGGTGAGCGCCTCGGCGCGTCGGGAGGTCTGCCCGAGCGCGACGAGCAGCAGCTCCCAGAGCCGTTCCCGCATCGGATGCTCGACAAGCATCCAGCGCAACTCGGCCACCACGTCCTCCACGTCACCCAGGAGCAGTCGCAGGCCGGTCACCTCTTCCAGCACGTCTTGCCGCAGCTCGGTCAACCGGATCCGTTCGGCCTCGGCCAGCGGGCCGGTCGCCTCGTGCAGGGCCTGACCGGACCAGTGCGCCAGGCCACGTTGGAAGAGGTAGAGCGCCTGGGACAGCTCGGCCCGGGAGCGGGCCGCCCGAGCCCCCCGGACGTCCCGTTCGAACCGGACGATGTCCACCGCGTCCGACGGTACGTCCAGGGTGTACCCGGGACGGGTGGAGCGCAGCACCCGGGCGAGTGCCGGGCGACGGCCCGGCGGTTCCAGCACCCGGCGTAGCCGGCCGATGTAGGTGTGCACCATGTTCTCCACCGAGTCGGGTCGGCGGCCCACCCAGATGGCGTCGACGATCTGGGCCACGGACAGCACCATGCCGCTGCGCATCGCCAGCACCGCCAGGACCTCGCGTTGTCGTGGGGTGCCCAGATACAGGCGGGTGTCCGCCCGACGGGCCTGGATCGGGCCGAGCAGCAGTATGGACAGGTCATCGTGCGACATCAGAGTTTCTCCCCCACCCAATCGAGCCGGGTGTCACGACCCGGCTCCGGCGCTTTGTGCGGTGTCGACGGCTCGGGCATTCCCCACCTACCGGTCCTCCGCGACGGTGACGAAGCGGAGCCCTCGGCCGATCAGCCTCGGGATGACAGCGGTCAGGGCGGCGAGGGTTTGTGACCGGTCGCCGCCGCCGTCGTGGCAGAGGATGATCTGCCCGGGACGGGTCCGGGACAGGGTCCGGGTGATCCGTTCGACGCCCGGACTGCGCCAGTCGCTGGGGTTGACCGTCCAGTCGACAGGGGTGAGGCCACTGTCGACTGTGGTCCGGAGGACGGCGGGTGACCAGTTGCCGCCGGGGGCGCGGAACAGCCGGGGGGTGATCCCGGTGGCGTCCTCGATCTCCCGCTGGGTCCGGTCGATCTCCGCCCGCAGCATCGGGCGGGGCAGGGCGGCGAACGGTTGGGGGTGCGTCATGGAGTGGTTGCCGATCAGGTGACCGGCGGCCAGCACCCGCCGGGCCAGCTCGGGGTGCTCGCGTACCCGGTCGCCGATGAGGAAGAACGTGGCCCGTACGCCGTGGGCGTCGAGCAGGTCGAGCATCGGCGGGGTCCACGTCGGGTGCGGGCCGTCGTCGATGGTCAGCGCGATGCCGTCGCCGGGGTTGCCGAACGCCGGCCAGCGGTGGCCGCCGAGTGTCGGACGGCGGCGAAGCAGTTGGCCGCCCCGGTAGGCGAACAGCAGGTAGTGCAGTGCCTGCGCGCAGAGGTGGGAGGGGAGCCGGGTGACCGGTCCGCGGCCGGCGTTCATCGGGACGTTTTCGCGGCGGTCACCCGGGTCGGCCCGAAGTCGCGGTCGGTGAGGTGACGCAACCCGCCCACCACCGCGCCGGTGACGACCGCCAGTTGGACCGTCAGGTGGACCGCGAAGAAGAAGACGGTGAAGGCGGGCCCCCGCTGGCGCAGGACGAAGCGCAGCAGGCTCGGCTCGGCGACGGTGAACAGCGCGAAACACAGCAGGGTCGCCAGCGGCCAGCCGCCGGTGAGCGGGGCCAGCAGCGCCGAGGCCGGCACCAGGGTGGCGGTGAGCAGGCCGACCGGGCTGTTCGCCCGGATGCCGGCCGGGCCGCGTTCGGCCAGGGCCACCGGGATCAGCAGCTGCGACCGGCGGAACTGCTTGCGCAGCAACGCGCCGAGCCGGCTGTCGTCGTCGTGGCGGCAGACGACCGTGTCGGTGAGGACGATGCCGTACCGGTCGCCCATCCGGTCGCCCAACTCGACGTCCTCGGAAGCGCGCAGATTTTCGTCGAACATGCCGACGCTTGTGAACACCTCGCGCCGGATGAGGCAGATCGCGAAGAGAGTCGTGCGTACCCGACCGACGTGACGCAGCCGCCAGTGGTGCCCGTGCAGCAGCCGGTACGCCTCGACGGGGCCGTCGTCGATAAGGGGTTCGAGCGCGTAGATGCCGTGCACGCAGGCGACGTCCGGCTGCTCGCGCAGGATGGTGAGGGCGTTGGCCAGCGCGTCCGGCTCGGGAGCGCAGTCGGAGTCCAGGAAGAACAGCAGCTCGCCGGTGCTGGCCTGGATGCCGCGGTTGCGGGCGGCGGCCGGCCCGCCGTTGCGGTCGGTGACCAGCAGCCGGCACGGGAAGCGTCGGGCGATCGCCCTGGTGTCGTCGGTACTGGCGTCGTCGACGACGATCACCTCGGTCACCGGATGGCGTTGCCGACGAATCGCCTCGAGACAGGCACCCAGGGTCTTCGAGCTGTTGTGGGTGGGGATGATCACCGAGACCGTCGGCGGCATGTTCAACACCTTCGGGACGTAGGGCAATGCACCAAGGAAATTGACGAAGAAAATTCTCTGTGCAGCGACCAAGTTATCGACCGTCCCGTCCTGCCGCAAGGGTTGCCTTGCGTAGTCAAGGTTGCATCCAGCATCGGTCCAGGAAAGATCTCGGGGCAATGGATAGCGTCCCGACATGCCCAATCTGGTCAGCGTCCAGGAATGCGAACGTCTCACCATTCGGGAGGTGCACGACCTCTATCGGCGGTACGTGAACGCAAGCCAGGTCAATCTGATGACTTCGTTCGGGTTCGGCCGAGAATTGGTCGACCGGGCCGAGGGCGCCTACCTGACATTACGTGACGGTCGCCGGATCCTCGATCTGACCGGCGGGGTGGGGGTGCTCAACCACGGCCACAACCATCCACGGATCATCGAGGCCCGCCGCCGGTTCGCCGAGCGGCAGCGGATGGAGGTCCACAAGACGTACTTTTCACCCTATCTTGCGGCGCTCGGCCACAACCTCGCGCAGCTGCTGCCCGGCGACCTCTCCATGTCCTTCCTGCCCAACTCGGGGGCGGAGGCGGTGGAGGGTGCGGTGAAGCTCGCCTACAAATACCACGGTGGTCGGCGCGGGACCATCCTGCGAGCGGACTGCGGTTTCCACGGAAAGCTGCTCGCTTCGGGCGGACTCACCGGACAACCGCACTTCAACTTTCCGACGATTCCGGGAATCGTCCCTTTCGCCTACGGCGATCTAAATTCCGTCCGGTCGGCCATTGACGACAATCCGGACGATGTCTATGCGCTCATCGTCGAGCCGTTCAGCGCCTCCACCATTCAGTGGTGTGACGAATCTTTCCTGCGCGGGGTGCGAGAACTGTGTGACCAGCACGACATCGTGTTGATCTTCGATGAGATCTACACCGGTTGGGGCAAGACGGGCAGCCTCTTCTACTTCATGCGCCACCCGGGCCTGATACCGGACGTGCTGACCACGAGTAAATCCTTCGGTGGCGGCAAGTCGTCCATTTCGGCCTTCGTCGCCCGGAAGCCGGTGTTTCGCAGGGCGTACGACAATCTGACCGACGCCCTGCTCCAGAGCACCAGCACCACGTACTACGGGATGGGGGAGGAGTGCGTCACCGCCATCGAGGCGATAAACGTGGTGGTGGAGGACGACTACCCGGCGCGCGCCCGCGAGCTGGAACGCGTCCTCGAACCGGCGTTGAACCGGCTGGCGAAGGAGTACCCGGACGCCGTCGGCCGGGTGGCCGGCGCCGGGGCGCTCTGGGGGGTCCAGATCGAGGGCGGCCCGAAGGTACTTGACCTGGTGTCCCGACTGGCCCCGGGCGGGGTGGCCCGGGATCCCCGGTTCAAGGCGAAGCTGGTGAACTCCGCCGTGGTCAACGCCCTCTACCGCGACCACGACATCTTCACCTACTACGCCCTCAACGGCCGCAACCCGCTGATCATCGGGCCGTCCCTGGTCACGGACCCCGCCGACGCGCAACGCGGCGTCGACGCCCTCGCCGAGGTGCTCGACCAGGGGCTGACCCGGCTGGTCTCCCGTTTCGTCGCGCAGAAAATGGGCTCGCTGTGGTGATCACGGTTACCGGCGCCGCCGGCATGCTCGGGTCCCGCCTGGTCGAGCGGCTCACCGCCGACGGCCACCAGGTACGCGGGGTGGACATCCGGGACGAGGCCACCGTCACCGACGTCGGTGACATCCGCGACGCGCGGCTGTTGGACCGCGCGTTCACCGACAGCCGCGTGGTCATCCACTGTGCGGCAGCGCTGCCCAGCTACCCGCCCGACCAGATCCGGTCGGTGATCGTCGACGGCACGCGCAGCGTGTTCTCCGCCGCGCGGCGGGCCCGCGTCGCGCGGGTGCTGCACGTGTCGTCCACGGCCGTGTACGGGCTGCCCAAGCAGGTGCCCACCCCCGAGGAACACCCCCGCACCCCGGTGGACACCTACAGCGCGGCCAAGGCGGCGGCGGAGGAGATCGCCGAGGAACACCGCGCCGGCGGGCTGCCGGTGGCGGTGCTGCGGCCCAAGACCTTCCTCGGCCCCGGCCGGATGGGTCTGTTCGCGATGCTCTTCGAATGGGCCGAGGAGGGGCGCAACTTCCCGGTGCTGGGCCGCGGCGACGTCCGGATCCAGATGTTCGCCGTCGACGACCTGGTCGACGCGGTGGTCACCGTCCTCAACGCGCCCGACGAGGTCGCCAACGACACCTACAACCTCGGTGCCGACCGCTTCGGCACCCTCCGCGAGGACTTCCAGGCCGTCCTGGACGCCGCCGGTCACGGCCGGCGGGTGGTCTCCCTGCCCGCCCGGCCCGCGCTGGCCGCCCTCAGCCTGCTCGAACGCAGCAGACTGTCCCCGGTCTACGGCCGGCTGCTGCACAAACTGATGGCCGACTCGTACGTGAGCACGGAGAAGGCCCGACGTCTACTGGGCTTCCAACCCAAGCTGTCCAACCAGGACGCCATCCTGCGCACGTACGAGTGGTGGCGCGCCGAACAGCACCGGGCCCGGCCAGCCCGCCAGGGGCGGACCAGCCGCGACCCCTGGCGGCAGGGTGCCCTGTCCGCCGCCAAGATCTTCTTCTGACAGGGGCCCCGCGATGACGTCCGTCGAAACCGTGGTGGAGCCGGTCGCCCCGGTGGTCACCCGGCGCACCACCCGCCTGCCCGCGCCGCTGCGACATCTGGTGGCCCTGGCCCGGCCCGGTCACGCCGTGAAGAACCTGCTCGCGGTGCCGCTCGCGCTGGCCGACACCCCGGTGTGGACGGTCGCGACGCTGTGGCGCTGCCTGTGGGCGGTCATGGCGTTCACCGTGGCCTCCTCGGTGGTCTACGTGGTCAACGACATCGCCGACCGGCACCGGGACCGGGACCACCCGGTCAAGCGGAACCGTCCGGTCGCCGCCGGCCACGTCCCGGTCCCGGTGGCCTGGGCGTACGCGGCCGTGCTGGGTGCCGCCCTGGTCGGGCTGACCGCCAGCGGTCCGGCCATGAGCTGGTGGCCGCTGCTCACCTACCTGGCGTTGAGCATCGCCTACAGCAGGTGGCTCAAGCACGTGCCGCTGCTGGACGTCTGCGTGGTCTCCGCCGGCTTCGTGCTGCGGGTGTCGCAGGGGTACGCGGCGACCGGCGCGGAGGTCTCCAGCCTGCTGCTGACCGCCGTGTTCACCGGGTGCCTGGTGCTCATCCTCGGCAAGCGGCGGCACGAACTGGCTGCCCTGGGGACACCCCACCG
Organism: Verrucosispora sp. CNZ293; assembly: GCF_002754655.1. Classification (NCBI taxonomy): domain Bacteria; kingdom Bacillati; phylum Actinomycetota; class Actinomycetes; order Micromonosporales; family Micromonosporaceae; genus Micromonospora; species Verrucosispora sp. CNZ293. The sequence goes on along the minus strand of NZ_PEFR01000001.1, from coordinate 2,891,043 downwards.
GCCCGCGCTTGACGGATACAACCTGCTGCTCGCCGACCACCTGCTCGGCCTCACCGCCTCGCTCGCCGGCACCACCTTCCTGTTGTACCTGCACCTCGACGCGCCGGTCGACGCCTACCCGCCGGTCGCGCTGGCCATCGTCGTACCGCTGGGCCTGCTCGCCGCGTTCCGTTATCTCCAGGCGGTCCTGGTGCTGCGCGGCGGTGGCGACCCGATCCGGATCCTGCTCCGGGACCGGACCATCGTCGTGTGCGCCGCGCTGGCCGGCGCCACGCTCGCCCTGGCCCAGATCATCGCCCGTTACCCCGACCTGCTGACCTGGACGGACAGTTGATGAAGCAACCCCTGGTGTCGGTCATCGTGCCGAACTACAACTACGCCCGCGCGCTGCACCTCTGCCTGGACTCGCTGCGCGCACAGACCTATCCCCACCTGGAGATCATCGTGGTGGACGACTGCAGCACCGACGATTCGGTAGCGGTAGCCGAGGCGCACGGGGCGCGGGTGACGCGTACCCCGTACAACGGTGGGCCGGCGGCGGCGCGCAACCTCGGCGCGGCGGTCGCGACGGGGGAGATCCTGTTCTTCATCGACTCGGACGTGGCCGCCCGGCCCGACGCGGTGGCCAACGCCGTCGAACTGCTCGGCGCCGACCCGACGATCGGGGCGGTCTGCGGCAACTACGACCCGGTGCCGTTGATCCGGGACAGCCTGCTGGAGGAGTACCGCTGCCTGCAACAGTCCTACTGGTTGATCGCCGACGAGGGCCAGATCATGACGCTCTACACCGCGCTGCTGGCCATTCCGGCACGGGTCTTCGCCGAGGTGGGCCCGTTCAACCCGGGGCTGCGGGAGACCGAGAACGCGGACTACGGGATGCGGCTCGCCCAGCGCTACCGGATCCTGCTCTCGCCACGGGTACGCGGCGTGCACGACCACGACCACGAACTCGGCGTGCTGGTGCGCAAGGTGTTCACCCGCACCGCGCTGCACATCCCGCTGTACGCCCGCAAGCCGGAGTTTCCCGGCGGGCTGCGCAGCGGTCCCCGCGCCTGGGTGAGCATCGCCGCCCCGCTGGCGGTGCTCACCGCCGTGCTGCCGCTGCTGTTCGGTCCGGCCCTGCTGCTGGTGCCGGTCGCCGCGCTCGTCGCGTTCGTCGTCGGTGACCTACCGATGTACCGGTTCGTGCGGGCCGAACGCGGGGCCCTCTTTCTGGTCTACTTCATCGCGATGCACTTCTTCCTGAACCTGGTCATCGCCGTCGCCGCGGCGTGCGGCGTGGCCGCCTGGTTGACCTCGGCCCGGTTCCGCCGGCTCTACGACCGTCCGGAGGTCGCCACCCGATGAACGAGCGTCCGCTGGTCTCGATAATCGTGCCGAACTACAACTACGCCGAGTCGCTGGACCTGTGCCTGCGGTCCATCCTCGACCAGACCTACCCGAACATCGAACTGCTGATGGTCGACGACTGCAGCACCGACCAGTCCGTCGCGGTGGCCGCCGCCCTCGGGGTCAACGTGGTGAGCACCGGCGTCAACGGTGGCTGCGGTACCGCCCGCAACGTGGGCGCCGCGCACACCCGGGGCGACCTGATCTGCTACGTCGACTCCGACCTGGCCCTGGCGCCGGACGCGGTGGCCACCGCGGTGCGGATCCTGACCGAGGACTCGACGATCGGCGCGGTCTGCGGCATCCAGGACGCCGAACCGTTGCTCCACGACACGGTGGTCTCGCGCTACCGGGGCCTGCAGTACCACTACTGGTCGGTCAGCTCGGAAGGCGACGTGTCCTTCCTCTTCCCCGCGATGTGCGTCATCCGTCGCAGCGTCTACGACGAGGTCGGGCCGTTCAACCCGGCCCTGCGGCAGACCGAGGAGGTCGACTACGGCTACCGGTTGACCCGTCGACACCGGATGCTGCTCACTTCCGACGTGCGCGGCCGGCACGACCACGACCACGAACTGGTCGGGCTGCTCCGCAAGCTGTTCCACCGGGGGCGGCTGCGCATCCCGCTGTACGCCCGGGCCCGGCGGTTCGGCAAGGGCTTCGAGACCGCCTCCCGGGCCTGGGGCAGCCTCGCCGCCTTCGCCTCGCTGCCCGCGCTGGCCGTACCGCTGGTGCTGGGCCCCTGGGGCGCCGTGGTCCCGGCCGGCCTGCTCGTCACGTCGCTGGCCTGTGACGCCGGGATGTACCGCTTCGTGCTGCGCCGTCGTGGGCTGCTCGCCCTGCTCGGCTTCGCCGCGCTGCACTTCCTGGTCAACGTCACGATCACCGCCGGAGTGGCGAGCGGCGCGGCGCAGTGGTTGCTGTCGCGGCCCTTCCGGCAGCTGTACGACGCCTCGTTCCCGATGGACAGCACCCCCCGGTGGGAGTCGGCGTGACGACCGCCGCGCCGGTGGCCGCGACCGGCACCGAACCGGACGCGCCCACCCGCGCGGCGCCCCGGCGCCTGCCGGCGGCACTGCTGGTCACCGCGGCGGCGCTCTGGCTCGCGTTCACCGCCGTGCACCTGGCGGTCAGCGGGCGGTGGTGGCTGTGGCTCGCGGTGGATGCCGTGCCACCGCTGGCCTTCGTCGTCGTACCGGTGACCCTGGGCGTCGGCGCGGCGGTGCTGCGTCGGCGGTGGCGGACGGTGGCGCTGCTCGCCGCCGCCGCGCTGCTGCTCGGCGCGGGTCAGTCCGGCGTCAACATCCATCGCTGGCACGGCGGTGACGGCGCCGCACCGGCCGACGCGGTACGCGTCTTCGTGTGGAACACCGACTACTGGGACGAGGGCGGGCAGACCGAGGCGCTGTACCGGGTGCTACGGGACGCCGACGCAGACGTCTACCTGTTGCAGGAGTACTGGTACGCGCGGACCGCCGGGCCGACGGAGGCGGCACTGGACCGGCTGCGGGCCGAGTTCCCGGGCTTTCACGTGGTGGCCGTCGGTGAACTGGTAACCGTCTCGCGGCTGCCGGTGCTCCGGCAGACGCCGTTGGCGGCGGACGGCCTGCCACCGGCGGTCGCCGAGGCCGGTGACCAGTGGCGGTACAAGACCCTGCGTACCGATCTGGACGTCGGCGGTGGTCGGGTGCTGTCGATGTACAACCTGCATCTGCCGGTGCAGCTCTCACCCGACCACGGCCTGTTCGACAGGGACTTCTACCGGGTGCTGCGGGAGCAGCACGCGCAGCGCGAGCCGCAGTGGCGTGCCCTGGCCGCGGACGTGACAGCCAACCCGCACCCGGTGCTGCTCGCCGGTGACCTGAACACCAGCCCCGCCATGGGGGACCGGCGCAAGCTGCCCGAGGGCCTGCGGGACGCCAGCTACGCGATGCCGTCGCTGTACCCGGCGAGCTGGGCCGACAGTCCCGGCTGGCCGCAGTGGTGGCGGCTGGACTGGGCGTTCGTCTCACCTGGCGTGCGGGTGCACTCCTACCGTTTCGACACCGGGCACGGCGTGTCCGACCACCGTCCGCAGGAACTTGTGGTGTCCCTGTCCGACCGCTGACCGGCCGGGCAGGGACCGGCACCCGCAGTGGCGGGGACGGCCTGTCTATCCGGCCGTGGCGCCCGCGCCCGTGACGTTCAGCGCGAGCGAGTAGACCGAGGTCGTGGCGGTCACGAACAGCACGTTGCGCTTGCGGCCACCGAAGGTCAGGTTCGAGCAGATCTCCGGCAGTCGGAGCTTGCCGAGCAGCGTGCCCGCCTGGTCGAAGCAGTGGATGCCGTCGTGGGCGGCGACCCACAGCCGGCCCTCCCGGTCGAGTCGGATCCCGTCGAACGACCCGGCGTCGCAGTCGGCGAGCACGCCACGGTCACGTAGCGCCCAGTCCGGTCCGACGTCGAAGTGGCGGAGATGACGACGACGGGTGTCGACGATGAACAGACGGCGCTCGTCCGCCGAGAAGGCGAGGCCGTTGGGTCGCAGGAAGTCGTCGGCGACCCGTTCCACCCGGCCGTCCGGGGAGCAGCGGTAGACGTGGCAGCCGTCCAGTTCCGGATCCGCCCGTTGTCCCTCGTAGTCACTGTCGATGCCGTAGCTCGGGTCGGTGAACCACACCGAGCCGTCGCTGGTCTCGACCACGTCGTTCGGACTGTTGAACCGCTTGCCCTGCCAACGGTCCGCCACCACGGTCAGCGACCCGTCGGGCTCGGTCCGGGTGACCCGACGATTGCCGTGCTCGCACGTCACGACGCGGCCGAGGCGGTCGACGGTGCGGCCGTTCGGGTAACCGGCGGGCGTCTGGAAGACGTCGCACCGGCCGGTGACCTCGTCCCACCGCACCACCCGGTCGTTCGGAATGTCGCTGAACAGCAGGCAGCGCCATGCGGCGGAGTACGCCGGCCCCTCCAGCCAGCGCCCGCCGTCGAACAGTCGCTGCACCACATGGTCGCCGCTGACCGCCTGGAACCGCTCGTCCAGCACGTCCCACCGGGTGGGTATCCGCTCCACAGCCGTCATCGGTCCCCCTCGTCGCGCGCGGCGAGCCTCGCGAAGGCCGTTGCCTCCTGGTCGAGGAGCCGCCGGGTCCGCTTGCCGTAGAGCAGCCGGACCAGCCGGGCAGCGGGGCCGTCCCAGTCGATGCTCAGCCGCAGCCGGGTGGCGGAGCCGTCCGGCCGCACCTCGTGGCGCGCCGTGGTGCGGACCCCCGCCGTACGGGCCACCCAGGTGAAGCCGGCCCCGGGTCGCCAGTCGGTGACCTCGTACGTCGCGGCTGCCAGCCCTGGCTGACGGATCCGGAAGCGGCTACCGACCGTGACCGGACCGGCGTCGTCGATTCGTCTGATCTCTTCGATGGTGGGCAGTAGCTCGGCCCAGCTGTCGACGTCGCTCACCGTGCGCCACACGGCGGCGGGTTCGGCGTCCACGTGCTGTTCGACGGCAATCGTCATGTACCGGATGGTACGGCGGAGTGCGGCGCGGCACCCACCAGGGTCGTGGCGGCGGTGGCGACCCGAGGGATGTGCTCCGCCCGGGTCGCCACCGCCGTGGTCAGCCGTTGTCGATGAGGCTCGCGATCTCGTTGTAGATGAGATGTGCTTTCGCGCCCTGGTTGGACGGACATCCGCCGAGGTGGTGCAGGGCGATCACCCGGTGGCTGCTGTTGAGCACCGGCGAGCCGGAGTTCCCGCCGGAGGTGTCGCAGCTGTAGCTGATGTTCCAGGTGTTGTAGTTGGCGTTCCGTACGGTGCAGCGCGCGCCGTTCTGGGTGTTCTCGAAGATCGACAAACGCTTCGGGCTGCCGTCGCCGTGTCCCGGGATGTACATCTGCGTCCCGGTGGTGGTGGCGGACGTCGCCAGGTAGAGCGTGCCGAATCCCTGGATGGCGGCGAAGTTGTTCACCGAGAACAGGGCGTAGTCGAGCTGGCTGGAGCCGCCACTGCTCACCCGGTAGAGCGTGGCGCCACTCACCTTGGTGCCGGCCCCGGGGTTCGCCCCGCCGCAGGTGGCGCACTGGTAGTTGAACTGCATCTCGCTGCCGCTGACCGCGGCCTGCGTCGAGAAGCAGTGTTTGTTCGTCAACATGCGGTTGGTGTTGCCGACCCGCCAGGTGGTGCACATGCCGCCGCCGCTGATCAGCAGCCGTGCCACGGCGTTGCCGCGGGCGTACTCGGTGGGGTGGCTGCTCTGGTAGCAGACCACGTCGCGGCGGGCGTCGGTGCTGCAGACCGACTGCGTGGAGAAGTTGTGCTGGGTGATCTCCGTGCGGTCGTAGCCGCGCCAGAACCTGTCGATGGTCGCGGCGCTGCCTCGGGAGGAGCGGTTGCTGTGCAGCGTCACCACAGCCGTGTCACCCTCCACCGACATCGCCCAGAAGCCGGGGCGCCCGTCGGTGGTGTAGTCCGCGCCGGTCGCCCGGTTCAGGTGGCGGTCGTAGCGGTAGCTCTCCCGGCCGTCCGGGCTGGACACGGTGACGTACTCGCCGGGGGCCAGCCGCAGCGAGCTGAAGTGCACCTTGACGTACGTGGCGCCGGGGTGCCGGATGATCTGGGTCCGGCCGTCGCGGGCGTACGACAACGAGCCGTCGACGGTGCGCAGCTCGCCGACGGTCGTCACACCCTCGGCCGAGAACTGGTCCGACTCGGGTGCCCGGTCGGAGAGTGGTGCGATCGGCTGTACCGGGTACGCCTCGGCGGGTGCCGACAGCAGGTTCAGCCCGAGTGTGCAGGCGGCGAGAGTGACGGCCACCGTGCGTAGGCGACGCAGGGCATGTTTCATCGTGGCTCCTCCCAGGAAGCGGAACCTGAACGATTCCTAAGTCTTCATACCGGAAGGCGCTCATTACATGCAAGACCATCGATGTAAAGACGGTCCGTTGACGCGGTGCCGATCCGGGGTACCTGTCGGGCATGTTCGACGGATTCACCGATGAGCGGATCGACGTGGGGGAGGTGGATCTCCGCGTCCGGCACGCCGGGCGCGGGCCGGCCGTCCTGCTCGTGCACGGGCATCCGCGTACCGGATCGACCTGGCACCGGGTCGCTCCCCGGCTGGTGGATCGCGGGTTCACGGTGGTCTGCCCCGACATGCGTGGCTACGGACAGTCCGGCAAGGCGCGGATTCTGCCGGACCACTCCCAGCAGTCCAAACGCGTGGTGGCCGCGGACATGGTCCGGCTCATGCAGGCACTGGGTCACGCGACGTTCGCCGCGGTCGGCCACGACCGTGGCTGCTACGTGGCGTTACGCCTGGCGCTGGACCATCCCGACACCGTCAGTCGGCTGGTGGTCATCGACGGGGTGCCCATCAGCGAAGCCCTCGCCAGGTGCGACGCGACCTTCGCCCGGAACTGGTACCACTGGTTCTTCTTCGCCCAGCCGGACAAGCCGGAGCGGGCCATCGGTGCCGATCCCGACGCCTGGTACGGCGACAAGGCGCGGCCGGACCGCATGGGAGTCGAGAACCACCGGGAGTTCCGGCAGGCCATCCACGATCCGGCGACCGTGCGGGCGATGCTGGAGGACTACCGCGCCGGCCTCGGTGTCGACCGGGTGCACGAGGAGGCCGACCGGCGGGCCGGTCGTACCGTGCGCTGCCCGACCCTGCTGCTCTGGTCGACCCGCGACGACCTGGAGGATCTGTACGGCGATCCACTCGCCGTGTGGCGTCCCTGGACCGACGATCTGCGCGGCCACCCGATCGAGTCCGGCCACCACGTCGCCGAGGAGAACCCCGACGACCTGACCGCCGCGCTGTGCCGCTTTCTCGCCTGACCGCTCACGGCCACCTCGCGTCCGGTCCTCGGCGCGGCACCCGATCGGGGCTGGTGCGGGAGCACCGGCATGGGTCACTCTGACTGTCACGCTTGAGCCATCGATCGACATCACCACCTCACCTGGTGCCGAGACCGTCCGGCAGTCCCGTCGGACGTGCCCGAGACCCATCGGGCACCCGCATCCCTGGATGTGAAGGAGCGCCATGAAACCGTCCCTCCGGGTCCTCGTGGGGGTGGCAGTCCTCGCCGCCCCGCTGGCCCTGATCGCACCCGCGCAGGCGGCAAACACCCTCAGCATGCGCGGCGCGGACGTCTCCTCGCTGCAACGCAGCCTCGACCTCGGTGCCCGCTACTACAACGCCTCCGGCGCGCCGGCCGACCCCTACGACATCCTCGCCGCGAAGGGCGTCAACTACCTGCGGCTGCGCATCTGGAACAACCCGGCCAGCGGCTACAACAACAAGGCCAAGGTGCTTCAGCAGGCCAGGGTGATCAAGGCCAAGGGCTTCAAGCTGCTTCTCGACTTCCACTACTCGGACACCTGGGCCGATCCGGGCAAGCAGTACCCGCCGGCGGCCTGGGCCAACCACTCGCTGAGCCAGTTGCAGGCCGACGTCTTCAACTACACGTACGACGTGTGCACCGCGCTGAAGGCGCAGGGCACCACGCCGGACGCGGTGCAGATCGGCAACGAGATCAACGTGGGCATGCTGTGGCCCGCCGGGCAGGTGGTCAACAACGACTTCGCCCCGTTGGCGAGCCTGCTCAAGCAGGGGTACCGGGCCACCAAGGCGTGCCACGGTGGTACCCAGGTGTGGATCCACACGGCCAACGCGGACAGCAACGCCAACGCCCGCTGGTTCTACGACGGGATCAGGGCGCAGGGCGTCACCTGGGACGTCACCGCGTTGTCCTATTACTGCATGTGGCACGGGTCGCTTGCCAACCTGTACAACGTGGTCGCCGACGTGCGGTCCCGCTACGGCCGGCCGGTGGTGATCGCCGAGACGGCGTACCCGTTCACCACCGCCGACGCCGACCACCAGCCGAACGTGATCTCCGGTACCGCGCGCTGCGACAACATCCCGGCCACCTGGTCCGGGCAGGCGCAGCAGTTCAGCTGGGTGCAGAACACCGCGCGCAACGCCGGCGCGGTAGGCGTCTTCTACTGGGAACCGACCTGGCACGCCGTACCCGGCAACGGTTGGGATCCGGCGGACATCAACGGAACCGGTAACGGCTGGGACAACATGGCCGTCTTCGACTGGTCCGGGCGGGTCAACCCGCACCTGTACTGGACTCCGTGACCGAGTTCCGGGCCCGGGAGTCGCCACCGGGCCCGGTGGGCGGGTGTGGGTTCCAGGGCCTGGCCGGTCCGTGCCCGGACCTTCGTGGGGTCGGGAACCGATAGACCTCTGTCGTTTGACGTATGACGTCGTTAACGCTAACTTCGCTGTCACGAGCGGGTCTTGTGGCTGCCGGGAGCCCAATTCACCGCCGTGGTCCCGCGCCGGCCAGTCTCGACCGTGGGCTCGTCGACCTGCTGTCCGGCGGCTCCGGGGACCGGATCTCTCCGCACCACACCACAGTGCCGACGCCACCACCTGACGCCGGCACATACGCAGGGCATCCACGCGCTGCGCGTGGGTGACCCCGATCGAAGGAGTGGACCATGAAGTCCATCGGTGAGGCTCGTCCCGCCTCTCCACCGAGACGCGGTTGGCGGTCGGGGCTGGCCGCGGCGGCCGCCGCGGTGCTGGCGGCGAGCGCGCTCGTGGTGGTGAACGCGGCGCCGGCAGCGGCGGCGACAGTGGACACCAACGCCTGGTACGTCCTGGTCAACCGCAACAGCGGCAAGGCGCTCGACGTGTACGGCCTGGCCACCAACGACGGCGCGCGGATCAGCCAGTGGACCCGCAACAACGGCGGGAACCAGCAGTGGCAGTTCGTGGACTCCGGCGGCGGCTACTACCGGCTGAAGTCCCGGCACTCGGGCAAGGTCCTCGACGTGCACAACTTCTCGACCGCCGACGGCGCGGCGATCGTCCAGTGGTCCGACCACAACGGCACCAACCAGCAGTTCCGGTTGGCCGACTCGGACGGTGGCCACGTGCGGCTGATCAGCCGGCACAGCGGCAAGGTCGTCGAGGTGCAGGGCGCTTCCACTGCGGACGGCGCGAACATCGTGCAGTACGCCGACTGGAACGGCACCAACCAGCAGTGGCAGCTCGCCCGGGTCGACGGCGGCGGTGACCCGCCACCGACCGGTGGCAGCGGGTGCGGCAAGGCCCCGACGCTCAACAGCGGTACGCACACCATCCAGAGCAACGGCAAGAGCCGCCAGTTCATCCTGCGGATGCCGGCGAACTACAACAACAACAATCCCTACCGGCTGATCTTCGCGTTCCACTGGCGCGGCGGCACCATGCAGGAGATCTCCTCCGGCGGCACCAGCGGGAGCGCCTGGTCCTACTACGGCCAGCAGGAGCAGTCGAACAACAGCGCCATCCTGGTCGCGCCGCAGGGTCTCGGCAACGGCTGGGGCAACGCCGGCGGCGAGGACGTCACATTCGTCGACGACATGATCCGTCGGATCGAGAGCGACCTGTGCGTCAACCCGAGGCAACGCTTCGCCCTCGGCTTCAGCTGGGGCGGCGGCATGAGCTACGCCCTCGCGTGCGCGCGGGCCACTGTCTTCCGGGCGGTCGCCGTGATCGCGGGCGCGCAGATCAGCGGTTGCAGCGGCGGTACGCAGCCGATCGCGTACTTCGGGTTGCACGGCATCTCGGACAACGTCCTCAGCATCGGCCAGGGTCGAGGGCTGCGCGACACCTTCGTCCGGAACAACGGCTGCAACGCGCAGAACCCGCCCGAGCCCGGTGCGGGCAGCCGTACGCACATCACCACTGCCTACTCCGGTTGCCGGGCCGGATACCCGGTGCAGTGGGCGGCCTTCGACAACGGGCACATGCCGGGCCCGGTGGACGGGACGTACGCCGAGAGTGGCATTACCACCTGGACCAAGGGTGAGATCTGGCGCTTCTTCGCCCAGTTCTCCTGACCGGGCCGAGCGCAGCGGCGGGTCCCGGTCCCCTGGCGGCAGTGGGAGCCAGGGGGTCGGGCCCGTCGGCCTCTCCGCGCTCGGGTCAGCGCTGCAGGCGGTCCGGCTTGCCCGGGCCGCTGCGCCGCACCAGCCAGGCCTCGGTGATGTGGGTGTGCATCGCCTCTGCGGCCCCCTCCGGGTCGTGGGCGGCGATCATCTCGTAGACGCGTCGGTGTCCACGGTTGGAGGCGACGCAGAGCGACCGCTCGGTGCGGCCGGTGTACCGCGCCGTGTTCACGACCTGACTCTCCAGCGCCTGCACGACACCACGAGCGATGCGGTTTCCGGACGCCTGCATGACGGTGTCGTGGAAGGCGCGGTCGAGTTCGTGGTAGGCCACGGTGTCGCCGACGAGCTCGTCCATCCGATCGACAAGGGCGCGCAGACGGTCCACGGTCTGCTCATCGGCGACCCGGGCGGCGACGTGCGCCATGTCGGACTCCAGCAGCCGCCGGGTCACCACCACGTCGTCGAGGATGGCGAGGCTGTCGTCCTCGGCGATGGTGGCCCCGAGGACGAGTTCGTCGAGCATGTCCCACATCGACTGCGGGGTCACCATGGTGCCGGCTCCCTGGCGGACCTGTACCAGCCCTTTTTCCTGGAGGATCTTCACCGCTTCCCGGACCACCGTCCGGCTGACCGAGAAGGTCTCGCACAGGACCGGTTCGGGGGGCAACGCCGTGCCGGACGGGTGCACCCCCCGGACGATGCGCTCCACCAGCTCGGCGGTGACGGCCGTGGCGAGGTTTGTGGGGCGGCGCGGCCAGGCCGGGGCGGCCAGCTTGTCCAGGGCCGTCTCCTGCGATGGCGTCATGTCCCCCTCCGATTGGCTCGTCGTGCCACGACGTACAGGTCAGTGTACGACCGAGTGTTGACGTCAGACGTCATACGAGTTACGTTCTTGATCACGTTGGCTGCGGCAGGCCGTCAGCCACTCCCCTCAGAGGTGAACAACTATGAAACAACGAGCATTGTGGTCGGCCGTCCTCGTTGTGGGACTGGCGACGGCAGGCTGTGGTAGTGCCAGCGACACCGGCTCCTCTTCCTCCGGCGGCTCGACTGACAAGCTGGTGGTGTGGGACTGGAAGTCCGGTGAGCCGTCCGCCGGACCATACATCGAGAAGGCCAAGGCCGACTTCGCCAAGAAGCACCCGGACGTGACGCTGGAGTTCGTCGCGCAGCCGTTCGACCAGTACTACACTCTGCTCGGCGCGGCCATCCAGTCCGGCAAGGGCCCGGACGTGATGCTGTTCAACGGCGGCGGCCAGATCCGCGACCGGGTCGACGCGCTGGTGCCGCTCGACGAGTACGTGGCCGAGGACAAGCAGCGGCTCGCCGGTTGGGACGCCTTCGCCAAGGACGGCAAGACCTACGCCGGCCCGGTGACGTTGCAGGGCCACCCCATCTACTACAACAAGGCGCTGTACGAGAAGGCCGGACTCGATCCGGCGAGCCCCGCCACGACCTGGGACAAGTTCCTCGCCGACTGCGCCGCCATCGCCAAGGCGGGGGCCAAGTGCTTCGCCCTCGGTAACAAGGAGGGCGCCGGAATCCAGTTCTGGATGTCGGCCCTGGGCTCCGCCATTCTCACCGCCCAGGAGTACGACGACTGGATCGCGGGCAAGCGCGACTGGAACTCGCCGAACGTGAAGCGGATCTTCCAGCTCTGGAAGGAGGCCGGCGACGCCGGGCTGAACAACGAGGGGGCCAACTCGACAGCGATGTTCAACGACGCCTTCGCGCTCTTCCAGTCCGCCAAGGCCGCGCACGTCATCGGCCTGATGTCCGACGTGGGGCACTGGAAGGACTTCAACGAGTTCCTCACGCCCGACAAGCTCGGTGTGATGAGCGCTCCGGTCGTCACCGCCGGCACCACGCCGAGTCTGGCCTACGACGGCGGCATCGGCTACGCGGTGGCGAAGTGGACCAAGGATCCCAAGGTCGCCGCCGACCTGGTGCGATCGCTGACCTCAGCCGATGCGCTCAACGCCTTCTACGCCGACGCCGGCGCGATCGCGTCGGACACCACGATCGACGTGTCACAGGCCGGCCCGGCCGCCGCCACGATCGTCTCCCAGCTCAAGGACGGCAAGCCCGCGCTGCACGTGGCGCTCTCCTCGAAGACCCTGGATCTGATGGGACGAATCGCCCAGCAGCTGCTCAGCGGCTCGATCAGCGTCGACGAGGCGGTGAAGCAGCTGGGCGCTTCCGACCAGGCGGGCTGACTTCGTGCCGATCGGAAACGCACAGCCGTCGGTCCGTCCGGTTTCCGCCGGACGGACCGACGGGGCGCCGGCCGGGTCTGCGGGCCGCCGCCGTGGTAGCGGGTCACGGCCCGTCCGCCGCGGCTCGCGCGCCGAGCGCTTCGCCCCCTACGTCCTGGTCGCACCCGCGATCCTGATCATCGTGGTGCTGCGGCTGTACCCGTTGCTGCTCGGCGTCAACTTCTCCTTCACCGGGGACGGAGAGCGCAACGGTACGACCGTCGGTCTCGACAACTACCTCGAACTCCTCGACGACCCGCTGTTCCGGACCGCACTGAGCAACGTCGGGCTGCTGGTGCTGCTGCTTCCGGTCGCGGTGGCGATTCCCGGGCTGCTCGCGACCTTCATCTACCTGCGGGTGCCCGGACATCGCTTCTACCGCAGCGTCTACTTCTTCCCGGCGGTGCTCTCACCGGTCATCGTCGGGGCGATCTTCAATCTGCTGCTCGCCTTCGACGGCCCGGTGAACGCCGGGCTGGAGGCGGCCGGCATCAGCCCGATCGACTGGCTCGGGAAACCCGGCGTCGCGATGTTCGTGGTGGTCGCCGTACACATCTGGGCGACCTTCGGCATGGCGCTCGTGGTGTTCCTGGCCGGATTCGCCACCCTGGACGCGGCACTGCTGGACGCGGCCCGGGTGGACGGCGCGTCGCTGCCCCAGGTCATCCGACACGTGATCATTCCCGGCCTGTCCCGCACCATCGCCTTCGTCGCCGTGACCACCATGGTCGGGATGCTGACCTCGATGTTCGGCCTGCTCTACGTGATGACCAGCGGCGGACCGGAGGGGTCCACATACCTTCCGGAGTACTACATCTGGATCCAGCAGGGCCAGATGAACAGGCCCGCCCTCGCCTCGGCCGCGTCGACGGTGCTCTTCGTGATCATGCTCGTCGTGGGGCTGCTCCAGGTGAAGCTGCTCCGGCGGGCGGGAGGGGAGGACTGATGTACCGCGTACGGCTGAGCCGGTGGCTGCTGGCCATCCCGATGTCGCTGCTCGCGCTGGCGACGATCTACCCGCTGCTGTTCACCGCCAACGTGGCGATGAAGACCCGCCGCGACTACATCCTCGACCGGTTCTCCCTGACCGACGCCCTGCGCTGGGACAACATCAGCACGGCCTGGAACAGCGTGGGCATGGACCGGTACTTCGTCAACTCCCTGATCGTGGTGACGTCGTCGGTCGTCCTGCTGCTGTTGCTCGGGTCGATGGCCGGCTTCGCCCTGAGCCAGCTGCGCTTCCGTGGTTCCTCGGCGCTCTTCCTGGGCTGCCTCGCCGGGCTCTTCGTACCGTTCCAGGTGATCATGGTGCCGCTCGCCCGGATCATGGCCGACACCGCCCTCATCGACACGTACCCCGGTCTGATCCTGGTTTTCGTGGCCCAGTTTCTGCCCTTCACCGTCTTCCTGATGACGAGTTACTACAAGACCATCCCGCGGGAGGTCATCGACGCGGCCCGGATCGACGGCAACAGTGTGTACGGCGTGTACCGCCGGATCATGCTGCCGTTGGGCACCCCGGCCCTGCTGTCTGTCGGCATCCTCAACGCGCTGTTCTGCTGGAACGACGTGCTGATGTCGCTGGTGATGATGCCGTCGGCCGATCATCGCACGCTCATGGTCGGCGTGACCTCGCTGCGCGGGCAGTACTCCGACGACATCCCGACCTTCGCCTCTGGGGTGCTGATCGCCGCAATACCGGTCCTGGTGGTCTACCTCTTCCTCCAGCGCCAGATCGCCGACGGCGTCGCCGCCGGCTCCACGAAGGGCTGAAATGCGCATCACCGGATATCGGACGCTCACCACGATCCAGGAATGGGGGCGCCCAGTCGGCGACGCCAACGGCGTCATCGCCAACGGCAACGTCCCGGTGCCGATCGTCGTCGTGGAGACCGACGAGGGGCTCTCGGGCGTCGGCATCGGCCCGCAGGTCGAGATCGAGCGGATCTTCGCGGCCATCGACGGGGAGGACCCCCGCGCGGTGACCACGCTGTACGACCGCATGTTGCGACACACCTTCAAGGCCGGTCACGCGGGCCCGGTGTTCGGCACCATCGGTGCGCTCGACACCGCACTCTGGGACATCAAGGCGCAGGCCGCCGGTCAGCCGCTGTGGCGGTTGCTGGGCGGACGTGACCGACGGGTTCCGGCGTACGCCTCCGGCCTAGACATCGGCCTGACCGACGACGAACTCGTCGCGGCGTACACCCGCTATGCCGCGCACGGGCTGCGGGCGGCGAAACTCAAGGGCGGGCTCGACATCGAGCAGGACCGACACCGGCTGCACCTGGTCCGGGAGGTGCTGGCCGAGGCCGGTCACGGACTCCGGCCCGGCCTGATGCTTGACGTCAACGAGGCGTGGACCCGCAAGCAGGCCGTCCGGCACGTGTGCGAACTCGAACGCACCCTCGACCTCATCTGGATCGAGGAGCCGGTTCGGCGCTGGGACGCCGAAGGGCTCGCCGCCGTCGGCCGGGGCGTGCGCGCCTCCGTCGCCACCGGGGAGAACCTCACCGGTCTTGAGCAGTTCCGTCCGCTGATCGGCGCCGGCGCGGTCGACGTCGTCCAGACGTCAGCGGTGTGGGGAGTCACCCACTTCCTCCGGGTGTCCGCCCTGGCGCACGCCTACGACCTGCCGGTCAGCCCGATCGGCAACAGCCCGATCGGGCTGCTGCACGCGGCCACCTCGGTGCCGAACCACCTGACCAGCGAGTTGCAGAACCTCTTGTCACCTGTCGGTGTCTCCGTCGACCTGCATGTCGAGGACGGTGCCTTCGTCCTGGGCGACTCGCCCGGACTCGGCCTGACGCTCGACGAACAGCGGATCGGGGCGGTGGACGGGCACTCGGAGGCACCGGCGGTCGACGGACCGAACGTCCGGCCGGAGCAGGCCGGGCGGCGGCTGCTGGCCGCGACGGACGAGGTGGTACCCGCCGCCGGCTTCCCGCTGGCGCGGGTTGCAACACCGGCACACAACAGCAACCAGGTGTCGCCGAGCGGACGTCACTGAGCGGACCGACGGCTGGTCGCGGCACGCGGCTGGCGGTTGTTGATACGGAGGATCGATGAAGGCAGTGGTCTACCGGGGGGCACGGCACCTCGGAGTCGAGGAACGTGAGCCGGCGGCACCCGGGCGCGACGAGGTGCGGATCTCGGTGGCCTACACCGGGATCTGCGGCACCGACCTGCACATCTACCACGGGGACATGGACTCCCGGGTCGGTGCTGACGCGATCATCGGGCACGAGATGTCCGGGCGGATAGCGGCGCTGGGCGAGGACGTCACGGGCTGGTCCGTCGGCCAGCCGGTGACGGTGCTGCCGACCAGATGGTGCGGCAGGTGTGCCGCCTGCCAGCGCGGCAACTCGCACATCTGCCACGCCATGAACTTCCTCGGCATCGACTCGCCGGGTGCGATGCAGTCGTCCTGGAACGTGCCGGCGGAACTGGTCCTGCCGCTGCCCGAGGAGTTGCCGCTCGACCACGGAGCCCTCGTCGAGCCGGTGGCCGTCGCCGTGCACGACGTGCGTCGCGGGCAGGTGACCTCCGGCGATCACGTGGTCGTGGTCGGTGGCGGGCCGATCGGGGTGCTCATCGGCACCGTCGCCCAGGGTCGCGGCGCGCGGGTCCTGCTCGTCGAGCCGGACCCGGCGCGGCGAGCCGTGGCCGGCGAGGTCGGCATCGAGACCGTCGACCCGGGCGCTGTCGACGTGGCGGCGTTCGTGGCCGACCGCACCGACGGTGCGGGCGCGGACGTCGCCTTCGAGGTCTCCGGCGCCTCGGCGGGCGTCGGCACGGCGGTCGAGGTGCTGGCCGCCAGGGGACGACTGGTGATGGTGGCGATCCATCCCCGGCCGCGAGAGGTTGATCTGCACCGGTTCTTCTGGCGCGAGTTGGAACTGCTCGGCGCCCGCCTCTACCAACGGGACGACATGGTGGAGGCGATCCGGCTGGTCGCCTCCGGCGCGATCCCGGCCCGGCAGTTGATCTCCCGGGTCGAGCCGCCCGAGGCGGCGACCGAGGCGTTCACCGCGCTGGAGGGTGGCGGTGTGATGAAGGTGCTGCTCGACTGGCGGGAGGGCGACAGGTGACGAAGCTGTTCGACCTGTCCAGACGGACCGCTGTGGTGACCGGGGCCCGGCGCGGCATCGGCCTGGCCATGGCCGAGGCGCTGGCCGTGGCCGGTGCCGACATCGTCGGCGTCTCCGCGAACCTCGAACCGGAGGAGAGCGAGGTGGGACGCCGGGTACGCGCCGCCGGCCGGCAGTTCACCGCGCTGCGCGCCGACCTCGCCGACCGGGCCGCCGTCCGCCGGCTGGCCCGTGATCTGATCGCGCTCGGGCCGATCGACATCCTGGTCAACAACGGCGGCACCATCGCCCGCGCCCCGGCCGTGGAGCACCCCGACGAGATCTGGGACCACGTGATCGAGGTGAACCTGAACAGCCAGTTCGTGCTGAGTCGGGAGATCGGTCGGACGATGGTCGAGCGTGGCCAAGGGAAGATCATCTTCACCGCGTCCCTGCTCAGCTTCCAGGGTGGCATCACGGTGCCCGGGTACGCCGCGTCGAAGTCGGGCGTGGCCGGGCTCACCAAGGCACTGGCGAACGAGTGGGCGGCCCACGGGGTGAACGTGAACGCCATCGCTCCCGGCTACATCGCCACCGACAACACCCGGGCGCTGCGTGAGAACCCCGACCGCGACCAAGCGATCCTCGCCCGGATCCCGGCCGGTAGGTGGGGTGTCGCCGGTGACCTCGGCGGCGCCACCGTGTTCCTGGCCTCGGCGGCCTCCGACTACGTCAACGGGATAGTGCTGCCGGTCGACGGGGGATGGCTGGGCCGATGACCGACGCACCGTCCGGGGCGGCAGGGATCGTCGACGCCCACCACCACCTGTGGGTCCGCGCACGGCACCCGCAGCCGTGGATCGACCCGGTGACCATGGCGGCCATCGACGCCGACTTCGAACTCGTCGACCTGGCCCCGCTGGCCCGGGCGGTGGGCGTCACCGCCACCGTCGTCGTGCAGTCCATCGCCTCGGTGCGGGAGACAGCGGACCTGCTGCGGGTCGCCGCCGCCGACGCCCTGGTCAGCGGTGTCGTCGGCTGGGTGGACCTGACCGCCGACGACATCGCCGACCGCCTCGACCGGCTGCGCGCTGGCCCCGGCGGGCAGTACCTGGTCGGCATCCGTCATCTCGTGCAGAGCGAGACCGACCCGGCCTACCTGGACCGCCCGGACGTCCGCCGGGGCATCGCCGCGGTGGGCGCCGCCGGCCTGGTCTTCGACCTGCTGGTCCGGCAACACCAACTGCCGATGGCCGCTCGGCTGGCGCATCACCTGCCGGAGGTACGGTTCGTCCTCGACCATCTCGGCAAGCCCGCGCTGGGCTCCCCGGAATTCCACGACTGGCGGCGGGGCCTACGGGCACTCGCCGAAGCGCCGAACACGACGGCGAAGGTGTCCGGCCTGACGACCGAGGTACCCGGGTCACCCTGGACGGTGGCGGATCTCCGACCCGCCGTCGACCACGCCCTGGCCGTGTTCGGACCGCAGCGGCTGATGTTCGGCTCGGACTGGCCGGTGAGCCTGCTGGCCACCTCGTACCCACGCTGGGTCGAGGCGGTCACGGAGCTGCTGGCGGAGCTCGACCCGACCGACCGCGCGGCGGTCTGGGCGGACACCGCCCGGCGTCACTACCGACTGGAGGCTTCGTGAGGACACACGTACTGCCGCGCCGTCCGGCGATCCGCCTCACCGAGCTGGGTCTCGGTGCGGCCCAGGGCGGCAACCTGTACCGGGGCACCACGGACGAGGAGTTCGCCGCCGCCGTGGACACCGCCTGGGCGGCGGGCGTGCGCTACTTCGACACCGCCCCGCACTACGGCCTCGGGCTGTCCGAACGTCGCCTGGGCAGCGCGCTACGGCACCGACCACGCGACGAGTACGTGGTGTCGACGAAGGTCGGACGACTGCTGGTGCCGTCGCCGCAGGACGCGCACCTGCGCGACCCTGAGGGATTCGACGTGCCCGCGGACCACCGCCGGGTGTGGGACTTCAGCCGGGACGGGGTACGCCGTTGCATCGAGGCCAGTCTGGAGCGCGCCGGCCTCGACCGGATCGACATCGCCTACCTGCACGACCCTGACGATCACTGGGAGCAGGCTGCCGAGGAGGCGGTGCCCGCCCTTGTCGAGTTGCGCGACCAGGGCGTCGTGGGTGCGATCGGGGCCGGCATGAACCAGTCGGCGATGCTCGCCCGGTTCGTCCGGGAGACCGACGTGGACGTGATGATGTGCGCCGGCCGGTACACCCTGCTCGAACAGGGCGCGGCCGACGACCTGCTGCCGCTCGCGGAGAGTCGCGGAGTGGGTGTGGTGATCGCGGGCGTCTACAACTCGGGACTGCTGTCGCGGGACCGCCCGCCGGCCGACGCGTTCTACAACTACCAGCAGGCCCCGCCGGAGCTGATCGAGCGGGCGCGACGGATGGCCGAGGTCTGCGACGCACACGGGGTCACCCTGCCGCAGGCGGCGCTGGCCTTCGTCCGCCGACACCCGGCCGTGGTCTCGACTGTGGTAGGTGTCCGTAACGGGACGCAGATGGCGGAGACGGTAGGTCGCTCGGAGGCGGTGGTACCCGACGAACTCTGGGAGTCGCTGGCCACCGCCGGGCTGCTCGCCTCGCTCTGAGGTCTGGTCGACGTCCCTGGCCCGCCCCGGCGGACCAGGGACGTCGCCGCTCTATTGCTCGGCATCCGACCCGCGTGGAGCCGGTGTGCCGGCGGACGGATCGGGCACGGCCTCGTGAGACGGGTCCGAGGCCGTGCCCTGGCGCAGTGGCTCCGCACGCCTCCGGGTCGGGACCGGCTCCGCTTACCGGAGTCCGGTCCCGACCGGAGACGTCACTTACCATCGTGATGCTCAGTGACCATCAGGCCAGACTGAACCGCCACTGCTGGTTGGTGCCGCTGTGGCAGGTCCACTGCAACAGGCGGGCGCCGTCGGTGGTGGCACCCCCGTTGACATCGAGGCAGAGCCCGCTCAGCACACTCTTCACCGTGTAGACCCCGCTGGTGCCGGTGGCCGTCGCGGTGAACTTCTGCTGGTTGCTGTTGTTGCAGGTGGCCTGCTGGAGGAAGGCACCGGCGCTTGTGGAGCCGCCGGTGATCTCCGCGCACTTGGCGCTGTGGACGGCCCGGAGGTAGACGGCGCCGCCGCCGGCGTCAACCGCCTGCCACTTCTGGTTGTTACCACCGGTGGCCGCCCACTGGTGGATCTGTGCCCCGTCGGCGGTGGACACGCCGCTGACGTCCATCAGCTTGTTGCTGTGTTGCGCGGTGATCGTCCACGTCCGGCCGGCGATCCCACTGCCACCTGGGTCACCGACCCCCACTCCAGGGCCGCCGAAGGTGTGCGAATCAAGGTCGAACCAGTTGTTGCCGCTGCCCTTGAAGACCAGGTACAGGGTGTGGGTACCGGCGAGGGCGGAGACGTTCACCGGTGGCGTGGACTGGTAGTTGTCCCAACCGCCGGTGCTCGGCACCGGTGTGGTGGCCAGCAGCGTGCCGGTCGGCGAGCCGGCCCGCAGCTCGATCGATCCGCCGCCGGAGGGCGACGACAGCCGGTAGCTCACGGTGTTGATGCCGGACAGGCTCATCGGGGTGAAGGCGATCCAGTCGTTGTTGGAGATGTCCCCGATCCGCTTGCCGCTCTGGGCGCCGGCCTGGTCGATGACCCGGATGCCGGACTGGCTGCTGTAGTACTCGGCCTGCTTGTGCTTGGGCTGGAGGATCACCTGGGCACGGCCGGTGAGTGGGGCGGCGCCGCCCGCGCCACCGTTGTCGGTGTAGCGCGCGTTGAGCACGTAGAACAGGTTGGCGCCGTCCGGGTGACCACCGAGCAGGTCGGTGGGGATGGTCCCTGAACAGCCGGCGTAGTCCGTGGTCTCGTGCGCGTGGTCGTCGTGCCCGAGCGCGGGGTTCAGGAAGACCTTGCTGCAGTCGATCGCGGCGCCGCCCGGGTCGGTGACGGTGATCTGGTACGAGACCCGGTCGCCGAAGGTGAGCATGCCACCGTTCGCGGGGGTGGTGATGGTGACCACCGGAGCGGTGTTGCCGACGGTGATCTGGACGTTTGCGAAGCCGGTCTTGCCCGAGCTGTCGGTCACCCTCAACTGGGCGGTGTAGTTGCCGTTGCTGGTGTAGACCTTCGACGGGTTGGCCGCCGTCGAGGTGGTGCCGTCACCGAACGTCCACTGGTAGCTGATCGTGTCACCGGGATCGGGGTCCATCGACCCCGCGCTGGAGAACTGTACGGTCAGCGGGGCGTTGCCGCTGGTGGGCGTGCCGGTGGCCCGGGCGATCGGGGACCGGCCGCCCTGGACGTAGTCGATCCGGTAGAGGCCGGAGTCGCTGTTGCCGCCACCGAAGTTGGTGCCCCACTCCAGCAGGTAGAGCGAGCCGTCCGGACCGAATTCAAGGTCCATCGGCTTGTTGAACCGGCTGGTGGGCAGGAACGGGTTGGTGCGGGTGACCGCCGTGGCCGAGTCGAAGTGCACTTCCTTGATGTAGCTGCGCGACCACTCGTAGAAGAAGTGGACACCGTCGTAGTACGGCGGGAACTTCGTCGCCGACGGGTTCGCCGGGTCATAGCGGTAGACCGGTCCGCCCATCGGTCCGGAGCCGCCGGAGCCGAGTTCGGGGAAGTTCTGCGAGGTGCCGTAGCCGTACCACATGTTGGGTGCGACGACCGGCCGGAGGCTGGTCAGGCCGGTGTTGTTCGGCGAGTTGTTGACCGGCGCGGCGCAGTTGAACTTGGCGCCGACCACGCCGGTGTCCGGGTTGTACGGCGCGTACGGCTGGTTGTCGCCGTGGCAGAACGGCCAGCCGTAGTTGCCCGGCGCCTTGATCACGTTGAGTTCGACGAGACCCTCGGGGCCCCGGTTGGTGGTCGGCGGGTTCCGGTCCGGTCCGTAGTCGGCCAGGTAGACCCAGCCGTTGGCCGGGTCGATCGAGAAGCGGAACGGGTTGCGGAAGCCCATCGCGTAGATCTCCGGCCGGGTCTGCGCCGTACCCTGCGGGTAGAGGTTGCCCGACGGGATGGTGTAGCCGCCGCTGGCGGAGGGCCGGATCCGCAGCAGCTTGCCACGCAGGTCGTTGGTGTTGCCGGCGGTACGTGCCGCGTCGAGCATGTGCTTGCCCGAGCGCCAGTCCAGCGGTGCGTAGCCCTGCCAGTTGGGGTCGAGGTTCGGCGCGACGTCGTCGCCGGTGCCGATGTAGAGGTTGCCGTCCGGCCCGAAGGCGATGTACCCGCCGGTGTGGCCGGGCTCCGGGTACGTCCGGTCCCGGTACGCCGGGATGTCGATGATGGTGACCCCGCTGGACATGTTCAACGTGTCGCCGGTGAGCGTGTAGCGGGAGACCCGGTTGACGTCGGTGGAGCTGCTGGCTGGCGAGTGGTACAGGTAGACGTACCCGTTGGTGCTGAAGTTCGGGTCGAGCGCCAGCCCGGTGAGCCCGTCCTCGCCGCCGGTGTAGACGCTGAGCGTGCCGGCGGTGACGGTGCTGCTGGTGCTCGGCTTGAAGATCTTGACCTGGCCACCCCGCTGGACGTAGAGCACCCGGCCGTCGGGTGCCACGGCCAGCGCCATCGGGTCGACGGTGTTGCTGTCGAGGGTCCGCTTCTCGAAGTTGCCCCAGACGGTGCCGCCACAGTCACCCGGCTCGTTGCCGGCGGCCCACTTCACCCCGCCGAGGACGTGATTGCGGAAGTGGGTCTCGCTGTAGGACGCGATCGCGTGGCCCATGGCGGTGGCCCAGACCCGACCGCCGCCGGTGTTACGGCACCAGGAGATCGGGTGATCGGGGCCCATCGCCCGGGAGCCCGGGTTGTAGGTGCGCTCGTCGGCTGTCACCAGGACGTGCACCTCGCCGCGCGGGTTCTTGTCGAAGTTGTACCACTCCTCGCTGCGGTTCCAGCGATCCGGCAGGCTGGCCGTCGACGGGTGCTTCTTGTCGGCGACGATGGCGGTGCCGGGCAGCACGCCGGGGGAGTGCTCCGGCATGTGCGCGCCCGCGTTGATGGTCTGGTCCCACCACGGGTACTCGGCTTCGATTCCCATGTCGGTGGCGTTGTGGATGGCCACGATGCCCTTGCCGCTGGCGAGGTAGCCCTCCACCGCCTGGCGTTGGCTGGCCGAGGTCCACACCATGCCGGAGGTCTGGAACATGATCAGGACATCGAAGGTGGCCAGGTTCGCTGCGGTGAAGACGCTGGAGTCCTCACTGTGCACCAGTTCGAAATTGTCGGACGCGGCCTGCTGCTGGAACATCGAGACCCCGGCGGGGATCGAGTCGTGCCGGTAGCCGGTGGTCTTGGTGAACAACAGGGCGCGGAAGGCCGGAGCCGCTGATGCCGGCTGGACCAGCGCGAGCGCCAGTAACAGACCGGTGATCAGTCCGATGATGGCTGTCTTACGACGCATGCCGTCTCCTCGTCGGGGCGGGGGCAACAGGGGGTGCGACCACGAGTCCGGTCACCTCCGACGGCGCGTCGGGTGGTGCCTGGTGTGGCGCGACGGGTGCGTGTGCGGCGTTCGTCGCGCCGGTGCGGCTCTACTGAATGTCACGCAGAGTCACATTTGGCTGGGTTCCGGCCCGGTGGTGGCGGAGAGCCTAAATAGTGTCGATATGGACATGTATTGATGTTAACGACAACATAGCTGGGACGGATCGGTGGTGCACGCGCTCCCCAGTGGACCTGACCTGGCATCGTTGCCTGTCGCCAGCCCGGCCGGGAGTCCGGGAAGATCGGGGATTGCGTACCTATCCCCGAGCATCTATCTTCATACGTGTGATGTTTCGGTTGTGTCAAGCGAAAGTTTGAGCACGAGAACAGGAAGCATCGCGTTCGACAACTAAAGCCAGGTGATCGGCCTGTCGTAAGTGGACTCTGAGGTGGCGCACCCAATGCCCTTGGCGATTACTATCCGTAAGGATTCTTGAATGTCAGATCGACAGGTGCCGCTGCTCGCCCTGCGCGGCATCAGCAAGTCCTTCTTCGGGGTGCGCGTCCTGGACGGTGTCGATCTCGATGTCGCCCCAGGCGAGGTGCACGCCGTGGTGGGGGAGAACGGTGCCGGCAAGTCCACCCTCATGAAGATCGTCTCGGGCGGGTACGCCCCGGACGGCGGCACCGTCGAGTTCACCGGCCAACCACGGGTCTTCGGCGGTCCGCGTGACGCGCAGCGGGCCGGCATCGGCATCATCCACCAGGAGTTCAATCTCCTGCCGGAGCGCACCGTCGCGGAGAACGTGTACCTGGGCCATGAGCCGAAGCGACGCGGTCTGGTCGACAGGCGACAGATGCTCAGCCGCACCCGGGATCTGTTGGCCACCATCGGGGAGACGGCACTGCCCGCCGATGCGGTGGTGGGCCGCCTCGGCGTCGCCCAGCAACAGGTGGTGGAGATCGCCAAGGCGCTCGCCCTCGACGCGCGCCTGCTCATCATGGACGAGCCCACCGCCGCGCTGGCCGACCACGAGGTCGAACTGCTCTACGGCCTGGTGCGACGGCTCCAGCAGCAGGGCATCGGCCTGCTGTACGTCTCGCACCGGCTGACCGAGGTCTTCGACCTGTCCGACCGGATCACGGTTCTCAAGGACGGCCGCCGGGTGCGGACGATGCCGACCGCCGAGGCCACCGCGGAGGATCTGGTACGCCAGATGGTGGGGCGGGAGCTGTCCAGCTACTATCCCGACCGGGCCGCTGCCGAGGACGTCGGTGCGGTCCGGCTCTCCGTACGTGGTGGTGGGAACCGGAAGTTACGCGACATCGACCTGGACCTGCGCGCGGGCGAGGTGCTGGGGATCGGTGGCCTGCAGGGCTCCGGCCGGTCGGCACTGGCCCGCGCGTTGTTCGGGGTGGAGCCGTTCACCACAGGCGTGGTCACGATCGACGGTACGCCGACCCGGCTGCGCTCGCCGCGTGCGGCGACGCGGGCCGGCGTCGCGTACGTCAGCGAGGACCGCAAGGGCGAGGGCATCGCCGCCCGACAGTCGGTGCTCGACAACGCGCTGCTCGCCAGCCGGGCGGTCTTCCCGGCCCGCTCGGGACACGCGGCGCGTACCGTGCGGGTCCGCGAGTTGCTCGCTGCCGTCGAGGTCCGGTCCGCCGGTGACGATCAGGAGATCCGCTTCCTGTCCGGCGGTAACCAGCAGAAGGTGGTGCTGGCCAGGTGGCTCGCCCTCGACCCGCTGATCCTGCTCTTCGACGAGCCCACCCGGGGCATCGACGTGGGCGCGAAGTCGGCGATCCACGACCTCGTCCGCCGGCTCGCCCGGGCGGGTGCGGCCGTCCTGATGATCTCGTCCGAGCTGCCGGAACTGCTCGGCATGAGTGACCGGATGCTCGTCATGCGCGACGGCCGCGTCGCGGGTGAGCTGCCCGCCGGCGCCACCGAAGAGGACGTCGTCGCCCTGGCGGTCGGCACGGTACGGGAGGCGGCGTGAGCGAGCGTAGCGAGCGAACCATCTGGCTCAGCAGCGTGGCGTCTCGCGCCGCCGGGGAGCGAAGCGAGGCGGTGGCGTGAGCGAGCGTAGCGAGCGAACCATCGGGTTCAGCAGCGCTCTGTCGCTGCGGCCGACTCGACGGCCGGTGCCGGGCGTGTTCGTGGCGCTGGGCATCACGCTGGCGATCGGCTGGCTGGTCGTCATGCTCGACGGCGGTCAGTTGTTCAACCAGTCGACGACGGTGAGCCTGCTGCACGTCGCCGCCGGGTTGGGTCTCGTGGCCGTCGGCCAGACCCTGGTCATCCTGGGCGGGTCGCTCGACCTGTCGGTCGCCTACGTGATCAGCCTGAGCACCCTCGTCGCGGCCGAGACGATGAACGGCAGCGACGGCGCGCTGCTGCCGGCGGTCGGCCTGGCGCTCACCGTCAGCGCCGCTGTCGGGCTGCTCAACGGGCTGCTGGTCACCAAGCTGCGGATCAACGCCTTCATCGCCACCCTCGGCGTCGGGCTGCTGCTCAAGGGATACCTCGACAACGGCTACGACGGTCCGGCCGGCAGCACCTCACCAGGGCTCGTGCAGACCCTCGGGTATCAGCGCATCGGTCCGGTCCCGCTGTCGTTCCTGCTGCTGGTGGCGGTGACCGCGGCGTGCTGGTTCGCGCTGAACCGGACCCGGTTCGGTCATCACCTGGTCGCCGTGGGCGGTGATCCGGAGGTCGCCCGGCTCTCCGGTGTCCGCAACGACCGGGTCCTGGTCGTCGCGCACGTGCTCTGCTCACTCTGCGCCGGGCTCGCCGGGATCTACCTGGCCAGTCGGCTCGGCTCGGGTGCTCCTCGGGTGGGTACCGAAGGTCTCTACGACCTGGAGTCGATAGCCGCTGTGGTCATCGGTGGCACCGCTCTCGCCGGTGGCCGTGGCGGCGTCATCGGCACCCTCGGTGGCGTCCTGCTGCTCGCCAGCATCGACGCCATCTTCAACCAGCTCGAAGTGGACGCCTTCTTCAAGCAGGTGATCCGGGGAGCCATCATCATCGCCGCCGTGGCCGTCTACGCCCGCCGGGCCATGCGAAAGGCGGACGTCTGACATGCAGCTCCTTCAGCGTCGTCCGCTGCCGCCACAGTTGACCCGGGTACGCCGCGGCGGCCTCCTGCCCCTGCTCGCGATACTCGCGGTGCTGCTCGTCCTGGTCACCGTCCGGCAGCCGGACTTTCTGGCTCCGGCGTCCCTGATGTCCTTCCTCGGCCGCTCGGCACCGATCATCCTGCTCGCCGCCGGTCAGTATTTCGTGATCGTCTCCGGTGAGTTCGACCTGTCGGTCGGCTCGTTGGTCACCGCGCAGGTGGTGGTCGCCGCGCGGCTCATCGACAGCGATCCGTCGCGGACCTGGCCGGTGGTGCTGGTGATGCTCGCCGGCGGGGTGCTGGTCGGGCTGGTCAACGGGCTGATCACGACGCGCCTGCGGGTGCCCTCGTTCATCACCACCCTCGGCATGTTCCTGATCCTGGTGGGGGCGGTATACCTCTGGTCGAACGGCGCGCCCAAGGGCGGGCTGTCCGAGGAGTTCCGCCGGTTCGGCCGGCGGGCCTTCGAGGACGTGCCGGTGCTCGACCGCATCCCGTACGCCCTGCTGGTCCTGCTGGTCCTCGCGACGCTCGCGGTGCTGTTGATGCGCTCCGACTTCGGCCGGGTCCTGGTCGCGGTGGGGGACAACCCGCGCACGGCGGAGTTGAGCGGCGCCCGGGTGCGCCGTACCCGGACCATCGCCTTCATGCTCAGCGGCCTCGCCGCCGCGATCGCGGCGATCCTGATCGGTGGCTACAGCGGGGTGTCCTTCCAGGCCGGTGCCGGCCTGGAGTTCGGCGCCATCACCGCTGTCGTGCTCGGCGGTGTCGCGCTGGGCGGCGGCCGTGGCTCGGTGGTCGGCGCGATGCTCGGCGCGCTGACCCTGGAACTTCTCTTCACGCTCATGAACTTCTACGGCGTTTCCGGTGCACTCAGACCGACCGTCCAGGGCGCCATCATCCTGTTCGCCGTGGCGGTCTCAACCCGGCGTTTTACGTCGAGATAAGGGGAACTCCTCAATGAAACGACGCATGGCGGCCACGGCCGCGCTCCTCCTGGTGTCACTCGCCGGCTGTGCCACCGACGAGCCCGCTGCGACCCCGTCGGACGCCTCCTCCGCGCCGCCCGCCGGGGCCGGCACGGGCGAGCAGTCGAAGTTCTTCGTGCAGGCCGACTACGACAACGAACTCGCGCTGCTCGACGCCGCACCGACCGGACCGGCCGACAAGCCGTGGGAGCAGGTGCTGAACCCGAAGATGGTGGACACCGCCAAGTTCAAGAAGGCCGGTCCCCACAAGATCTGCTTCTCGAACGCGGCGCTGAACAACCCGTGGCGACAGGTCGGCTACAAGACCATGCAGGCCGAGGTGGAGGCGCAGGGCGACCGGATCAAGGAGTTCGTCCACGTCGACGCCGAGGGCAAGGACCAGAAGCAGATCGCTGACATCAACGACCTGCTCGGAAAGAGCTGCGACGCACTCATCGTCTCGCCGAACACCACCGCCACGCTCACCCCGGCCGTGGAGGCGGCCTGCAAGGCCGGCCTGCCGGTCGTCGTCTTCGACCGTGGCGTCGACACCGACTGCCCGGTGACCTTCATCAACCCGATCGGCGGGTACGGGTTCGGTCACGTCGGGGCGGAGTTCGTCAGCCAGAAGATGAAGCCCGGCGGCAAGGTCCTCGCGCTGCGCATCCTGCCCGGCGTCGACGTGCTGGAGACCCGGTGGTCCGCCGCGAAGGTCGCGTTCGACAAGGCGCAGGTCGACGTGGTGGGGGTCGAGTTCACCGACGGCGACCCGGCGAAGACCAAGAAGATCGTGAACGACTACATCCAGCGGCACGGCACCATCGACGGCGTCTGGATGGACGCGGGCGCGGTGGCCGTCGCGGCGGTGGAGGCGTTCCAGGACGCTGGTCAGCCGGTGCCGCCGATCAACGGTGAGGACCAGCTCGACTTCCTGAAGATGTGGAAGGACGAGGGACTCACCGCGATCGCGCCCACGTATCCGACCTACCAGTGGCGTACGCCGATCATCGCGGCGCTGCGGATCCTCGACGGCCAGCAGGTCTCCGCCCCGTGGAAGCTGCCCCAGCCGACGATCACCCAGGAGAACCTGGACAGCTACCTCGACCCGAACATGCCGCCGTTGCACTACGCGATGTGCGGCTGCACCGACCTGCCGGGTTACCCGCAGCGCTGGAAGTAGGCGTCCGGTGCGTGCCGTCGGTGTCAATCCCTGGGTCTGGGCCTCGCCGGTCACCGGCGAGGCCCTGGCCGAGCTGATCCCTCGGATCGCGGCGCTCGGGTTCGACGCGGTCGAACTGCCTGTCGAGCAGCCGGGCGACTGGGATCCGTACCAGGTCCGGGACCTGCTCGCGAGGTACGGACTGGCCGCGGCGGGCGTCTGCGCGGTCACCCCGCCCGGACGGGAACTCGTGAACGCGGCACCCGCCGTGGTGGAGGCCACGGTGGCGTACCTGGACAGCTGTGTGGACAGTGCGGCGATCATCGGCGCGCCGTGTGTCGGTGGTCCGGTCTACGCGTCGGTGGGCCGGACCTGGCGGATGACCCCGGCGGAACGCGTCGCCTGTTACGCGGAGTTCCGCCGGGCGCTGGCACCGGTCGCCGACCGGGCCGGCGAGCGGGGTGTGTCCATCGGGGTGGAGGCGCTCAACCGCTACGAGACGAGTGTCGTCAACACGCTCGAACAGACCGTGGAGATGATCGACGGTCTGCCGTCGAACGTCGGGCTCATGATCGACACGTACCACATGAACATCGAGGAGGCGAACCCGTACGCGGCGCTGGCCGCAGCGGGTCCACACATCAAGCATGTCCAGGTCAGCGGCACCAACCGGGGAGCGCCTGGGGCGGACCACCTGGACTGGCCCCGGATCCTCGCCGCGCTTGCCGCGACCGGCTACTGGGGCGCGATCTGTATCGAGTCGTTCACCCCGGACAACGCGACGATCGCCACCGCCGCCTCGATCTGGCGTCCGCTGGCGCCGTCACCGGACCGGCTGGCGGGGGACGGCCTGACCTACCTCCGGAGCATCCTCGGCTGAGCTGTGCCGCCCTCGCGGCGACTCCCGTTCGACGGGGTCGCCGCGAGGGCGGCCTACGTTCACCCGGGCGTGATCTCAATCGATCCTTGCGCAGACATCATTCGTATGATGAACTGCCGTCCACATGCCACCCACCACACCGCACCACCCGCCCAGGTAAGGAGACCCCCGTGTCCGTACCTCCATCGCCCGCCGCACCCCGACGGGTGCTTGCCGCGGCCGCGACGGTGGCGCTGACCGCAGCGGCCACCGTGGCCGCCGTGACAGCCTTCGCCGCCCCGGCCCTGGCCGCGACCACCACGCTCTACGCGTCCCCCTCGGGTGGTGGCAGCAGCTGCACCGCCGCCCAGCCGTGTTCGTTGACCGGCGCGCAGTCGGTCGTCCGCTCCATGAACACCTCGATGTCGGGAGACATCGTCGTGCAACTGGCCAACGGTGTGTACCGGCTGTCGTCGCCGCTACGGTTCACCGCCGCCGACTCCGGCACCAACGGCTACCGGGTGATCTGGCAGGCGGCACCGTCGGCCCGTCCCGTGATCAGCGGCGCGCGGGCGGTCACCGGCTGGACGCAGGTGGACGCCGGCCGCAACATCTGGCGGGCCAACGTCGGCGCCGGGACCGACACCCGCCAGCTCTACGTCAACGGTGCGCTCGCCACCCGGGCCCGTACCCAGGTCAACCGCGCGGACTTCACCGCGGACAGCACCGGGATGCGGTTCACTAGCAGCGCCCTGAGTTACCTCAACAACCTGGCCAACCAGAGCCGCATCCAGATGGAGAGCGTCAACTCGTTCACCGACAGGTACGTCTCGGTGCAGAGCATCAGCGGAAACCTCATCCGGATGCAGCAGCCCGGCTGGAGCAACAACAACTTCGGGTACGACACGTTCACCAGCCCACACCGGGCCGGACCGCTCTATCTGGCCAACGCCTACGAGTTCCTGGACACGCCGGGGGAGTGGTATCTCGACCCGGGCACCGGCGCACTGTCCTACATCCCGCTCGCCGGACAGAACATGAGCAGCGTCAGCGTGGAACTGCCGACGCAGCAGTCCCTGGTCAACCTCGGCGGGACCTACGCCTCGCCGGCACACCACATCTCGTTCACCGGGATCACCTTCACCGGCACGACCTGGCTCGGTGCCAGCAGCAACCAGGGCTACGTGGACCAGCAGACCGGCGCGTACATCTACGGCAACTGGAACTGGCCCAGCTTCACCTCCTGCCACAACGGTTGTCCGCAGTTCGAGGCCACCCGGCCGAACTGGCAGCAGATGCCCGCCGCGGTGCAGATCTCCGCCGCCAACAACATCACCTTGAGCGACTCCCAGTTCGTCAACCTGGGCCAGACGGCCATCGGCATCGGCAACGACGCCAACGCCCACGCCAGCGGGGTCGGTCTGGGCACCAGCAACATCACCGTCACCCGTTCCGAGATCGCCCGCAACGCGGCAGGTGGCATCGTCGTCGGTGGCGTACGCGCCGACGCCCACCACCCGAGTGACCAGCGCATGGTGAACCGGGACATCACCATCAGCAACAACCGCCTGCACGACCTGGGCATCGAGTACCGGGGCATCGTCTCGGTGCTCACCACCTACGTCACCAACTCCACGGTCTCGTACAACGAGGTCTACAACATGCCGTACACCGGCATGTCCATCGGGTACGGCTGGGGCGCCAACGACGCCGGCGGCAGCGAGCACTACGCCGGCCGTGGCCTGTACAACTACCAACCGCGCTACACGACGGCCACCACCGCGTCCAACAACCGGCTGATCGGCAACTACGTGCACGACGTGATGCAGCAGATGAACGACGGTGGCTGCATCTACACGCTGTCGGCGAACCCCGGCGGGTTGATCAGCGACAACTACTGCCTGCGGACCAACGGCTACTTCGGGCTCTACTTCGACGAGGGCTCGCGCTACTACACCGCCCGCAACAACGTCTTCTCGTCCACCGGCACCTGGGCCACCGCCAACTACTGGTACGCCGAGAACATGGGCAACTTCACAGTCACCAACAACTGGTCGACGAACGGCAGCAGCAACGTGACGAACGGAGACCGGGGCAACGTCGTCTCCGGCAACGTCACGGTGACCAACGGCAACTGGCCCTCGGGTGCCCAGGCGGTGATGGCCGGGGCCGGCCCGCAGGGCGGCACCAGCAACCCGCAGGGCGTGCAGATCGTCGGTACCCAGTCCGGCCGGTGCGTGGACGTCGACGGCGCGAGCACGGCCAACGGCGCCCAGGCGAAGCTCTGGGACTGCCACGGCGGAACGAACCAGCGTTGGACCTACACCGCCAGCAAGCAACTGATGGTGTACGGAAACAAGTGCCTCGACGCCTCCGGGCAGGGCACCAGCAACGGCACGCTGGCGATCATCTGGGACTGCAACGGCCAGGTCAACCAGCAGTGGAACGTCAACGCCAACGGCACCATCACCGGTGCCCAGTCAGGGCTGTGCCTGGACGCCAGCGGGTACGGCACCACAAACGGCACGGTGGTCCACCTGTGGGCCTGCCACGGCGGCACGAACCAGCAGTGGACCCTGCGCAACTGACGGGTGAGTGGGGTCGGTACGCCGACCCCACCCCTGCCACGCCGCGCGGTCCGGCGTCGACACACGTCGTCGCGATCAGGACGCCTGCCGTCGCAGGTGTTCGGCGAAGGCGGCCTGGCTGCCGAGCATCAGCTTGATCGCGTTGCGGTAGGCGACCGACCCCCACAGGTGCAGTTCCTGGTCGTCGATGTCGCCGAAGATCTGCGCGAGGGCCTTGCGTTGACGGCGGTCGAGGACCTTCTGCGGTCGAGCGAGCAGATCGCCCTCGCGGCGCAGCGCGTCGAGGTAGGCGGCGACGGCCGAGGTGTACGCGGGGCCGCCGATCTCCTCAAGCATGCCGAACTCGAAGACGTGCAACGCCGCCTCGGATTCCCAGTCCCGGGGCTGCTGGACCTGCCGGGTCAGCATCGTGTGCCGAGCCTCGAACAGCAGCAGGATCCCTCGACCGAGCCGACTCAGCGGCCGGCGGCTCGTCGGCAGGCGCAACGTGCGTACCGGTTGGCCGGCGGCGATGTCGACAGCACCGGCGAAGCTGGGCATCCGCTCACTGCCGGGCACCGGGTCGGGCACCAGGCACACCCGGTCGGCGTACGTCAGGGGTGTCCTACCGGACAGCGCGCGCACCGTCGTCGCGTACCGCTCGGCGAAGGGGCGGTCGTCGGCCGGCGCGTCGGGAGCCAGGGCGTAGACCACCCCCGGAACACCGGCGGCGGGGACGCCCAGCACCGCGGAACCGCGCAGGAAACCCCAGGCCGTCTCGGCGTACCGGCTGCGGCGGGCCACCTCGCCGGCGGTGTCCCGCCAGTCGCGGGCTAGCCGCAGCCGCTCCCGCACGTCGATCGGCCCGGTCATCTCGCGCAGCGCCCTGGGCAGCACGGCCACCGGGTCGACGTCGAGCGGATCGCTGACCACCGACGGAACGATCGCCGCGTGTTCCGCACAGTCCGCGCCGGTGTGCGGATTGCCGGCCGCGCCGTGGCAGTCACCCAGCCAGGTGACCTCACGACTGGCGGCCTGCCGGGCGAACGCCGGAGCCGGCAGCATGCCGGCGCGCAGGACCGTCTCGTACTGCACCCGGGAACGGGCCGTCCGCAGCATGTCGAGCGGCAGGACCGGGGCCAGTTCCACCACCGCCTCGATGATCACGCAGTGCGGGCAGGCGGGTCCGTCCGCTTCGACGACGCGGTACTCCCGCAGATGGTCGACACCGGGCTGCTCCCACTGCACGCCGATGCCGCCGCCCTCGCGCAGCATCAGGTACAGGTGGGTGGTGGCGTCCCGTTCCCGGGTGACGGCCACCGTCTCGTCGAGGAACCGCCGCCGGCTGATCTGCTGCACCGGGTCACTGTATCGACACGCGTCGCGATCACGGACCAGCGTGACCCGGCAAACCGGTGTCGGATACGGGATCGGTTGACTATCGTCCGCTTCGACATCCGTCGACGGACAGGA
Source organism: Verrucosispora sp. CNZ293 (assembly GCF_002754655.1). Lineage (NCBI taxonomy): Bacteria > Bacillati > Actinomycetota > Actinomycetes > Micromonosporales > Micromonosporaceae > Micromonospora > Verrucosispora sp. CNZ293. Next base: position 2,857,812 of record NZ_PEFR01000001.1, on the reverse strand, counting down.
GTTGAGATGCGCCTCGACATGGTCACGGCCCCCGCTCCGGCGCGAGAGCCCACCGTGCGCTGACCCTCGCGCACCGTCGGTCCACCGACGGTGGCGGTGCTCCTCGTTGCGGAGCGGTCCCTGACGGCCGTTTCCCTTTTCAGCTCGAGGAGCGATTTTGCGTGCCCTGGTATCCGCGCGTCTTGGTGCGGACTTTGCCAAACTCTGGACCGCCTCGGCGGTGTCCAACATCGGTGACGGCGTCACCATGGCGGCCGGTCCGCTGCTGGTCGCCTCGATCACCGACAACCCGGCGCTGATCGCCGGTGCCGTCTTCGTACAACAGCTGCCCTGGCTGCTGTTCGCCCTGCTCAGCGGGGCCTACGCGGACCGGCTCGACAGGCGTCGTCTGGTGGTGGCGGTGAACCTGGTGCGGGCCGTTGCGCTCGCCACGCTTACCGTCACCATCGCCACCGGGACCGTCACGGTGGCCGTCTTCTACGCGGTGCTGTTCCTGCTCGGCACCGGGGAGACGCTCGCCGACACCGCGATGGGTGCGCTGCTGCCGTCGGTGGTCGCACCCGACCGGCTGCCGAGCGCGAACGCGCGGCTCTACGCGACCTTCACGATCGGCAACCAGTTCGTGGCCAAACCCCTCGGCGCCTGGCTGTTCGTCATCGCCGCGGCGGCACCGTTCGGCCTCAACGCACTCACGTTCGCCGTCGCCGCGGCGCTGCTGGCCGGAATCCGGCCGACCCCGGTGCCGACACCGGAGGCCACCGCGCATCCGCCGATTTTCCGCTCGATCGCCGAGGGGGTGCGGTGGCTGTGGCGGCATCGGCTGCTGCGGACCCTGGCCCTGAGCATGGGGTTGGGCAACGTCGCCTTCTGCGCCGCGTTCGCGGTGTTCGTGCTCTACTGCCGGCAGCGGCTGGGCGTCTCCGACGTCGGCTACGGCTTCCTGCTCACCGCGTTCGCGGTGGGAGGGCTGGCCGGCACGGCGGTGGCGACCCGACTCGTCCGGACGTTCGGACGAACCGTGGTGCTGCGGGCCGGGCTGGTCATCGAGATGGTCACGCACCTGGTCCTGGCCACCACGACGGCGGTCTGGGTCGTGGTGATCGTGCTTGTCGTCTTCAGCGCCCACGGCATGGTCTGGGGAGTCACCGTCGCATCGCTGCGGCAACGGCTCGTGCCGAACCGGCTGCTCGGCCGGGTCGGCAGCGCCTACGCGGTGCTGGATCTGGGTGGGGCGGCGGTCGGGTCCCTTCTCGGCGGCCTGATCGCCAGCACCTGGGGCATCACGACACCGTTCTGGATCGCCGCGGCGGCGATGGGGGTCGTCACGCTCGCCGCCTGGCGACCGCTGGCGCAGCGTCCGAACCGGTCGGAGGCTATCGAAGAGAGCTGATTACCGTACCATCGGGCTGTTCTTCCCTGGGCGGGTGCGGAGGAGACCGCATGGACGATGTGACCCTCCGAGCCCTGCGGCTACTGGAGGAGGCGCAGGCCGGTGGCGCGTCCCAGGTCCTGGCGGAGGCGGTCGCGGCGCTGCGGGAACCGACTGGGGAACTGCGCGACGGTCCGGCGGCGATGCATTTCGCCCGCGTCGTGGCGCTGACCCGACTCGGTGACCTACGTGCCGCGATCGCCGCCGCCGATCTGATGCTCGTCGCCGCGGAGCGGGAGAACAGCGCCGGGTGGCGCTCCTGCGCGTTGTCACTGCGCGCCGACCGTCGGCTTCGCCTCGGCGACCAGGACATCGCCGAGTACGACATCGAGGCCGTCCTGCGGGATCTCGTCCGCGCGGAGACGGCCCTGCTGGCCGGCGAACCCGATCCGGTGATCGAGGGCAACGCCCGTACCGGGCTCGCGATCGGTTACGCCAAGCTGCGGCTCTACGAACTGGCGGTGCCCCAGTTCCAGGCGGCGTACGAGACGACCTGCCGACCCGGGTACCCGGACAACGGCAACCGGGCGATGTGGCTGTGCAACCTGGCCGAACTCAACCTGATGTGGGCCCTGGAGCTGTACCAGGTGGGTCAGGTCGCCGAGGCGGAGAAGCACACCACAGTGGCCGAGGAGCACGCGGTGCGGGCGATGACGGAAGCCTCCGGACCCAAGGCGGAGGTGTGGCGGCTCTCCGCGTCGCTGTTCGCGGCATGCGCCCGCGCCGACCGCCAGGACCCGGCCGGTGCGGCGGAGGACATCCCCCGGGTACTGGCGTCGCTGCAGGAGCACGGCGTCGGACAGGGACACCAGGAGCAACTGCTGTGCCGGCCGTTCCACGCGGTCGCGCTCAGTCGGTCGGGGCGACCGGGCGAGGCGCTGCGCGTGATCGAGGAGGCGGTCACCGGCCTGTCCCCCGACAACGACTGGTTGATCACCGCGGCGCTGCACCGTACGCACGCGGTGCTGCTCGCCAAGAACGGCGCGCGTGACGCGGTGCCGGGCCTCACCTACGGCGACGCGCTCGCCGAACTGCTCTGGCGTCAGCGACACCGCTGGCTGCACGCGGCGGTGACCATGCAGTCGTACGACGTGCTGCGGTGGCAGCACGAGCGGGCCGAACGGGCCGCGCGGATCGATCCGCTCACCGGGGTGGCCAACCGGCGTGGTCTGGACAACTTCCTGGAGCGCCTGGCCACTCCCACGGCGGCCGGGACCGATCCGGTGGCGGTGCTGATCGTGGACGTGGACCGGTTCAAGGACATCAACGACTCGTTGGGGCACGCCACCGGCGACGACGTGCTGCGGGCGGTGGCGCAGGTGATCGCGGCAAGTGTCCGCCGCGACGATTTCGTCGCCCGGCTGGGCGGTGACGAATTCGTCGCGATCCTGCCGGGAGCGGATCTCGGCGCCGCCGAGCAGGTCGCCCAGCGGACCGTCGACGCGGTGGCCGGGATGCCGGCGTGGCAGGTGGCGGTGAGCGTCGGGGTGGCCGGCGGTTCCGCGTACACCCTCGGCGAGACCCTGGCGCACGCGGACGGTGCGATGTACGCGGCGAAGCGGGCGGGTGGCAACCGGGCGAGCAGCCGCCAGCCCGGGATCTGACCTGGAGCGACACATGGACATCGAGCCCGTCGACGCCGCGCCGGTCAGGGGATTCAGGCGCGCGATGCTTCGGCAGCGCTGGGAGGATCTGATCTTCCTGCACTGGCCGGTCGAGCCGGAGCGGGTGGCACCGCTGCTGCCCGCCGGCACCCGCCCCGACACGCTCGACGGAGTGACCTACGTGGGTCTGATCGGTTTCCGGATGGTGGGGCTGGGGCTGGGATTCGGGCCGGGCGTGCCGTACTTCGGCAGCTTCTGGGAGACAAACGTCCGGTTGTACTCGGTGGACGGCGCCGGTCGGCGGGCGGTGGTCTTCCGTTCACTCGACGCGTCCCGACTGGTGCCGGTGCTTGTCGCGCGGGCGACCCTGCGGCTGCCGTACCTGTGGTCGGCCATGAAGTTGGAGCGTGACGGCGACCGACTCACCTACCGGTGCCGGCGTCGCTGGCCGGGCCCGACCGGCGCGACGAGCCGGATCGAGGTCCGAGTCGGTGCGCCGATCGTCGAGCCGACGCCGCTGGACCACTTCGTCACCGCGCGCTGGGGCCTGCACACCCGGGCGTACGGACGTACCCGACACCTGCCGAACTGGCATCCCCGCTGGCCGCTGCACCACGCGGAACTGCTCGCCCTGGACGACGAGCTGGTGACCGCTGCCGGGCTGCCGGCGCCGCAGGGACCGCCGACAAGCGTGCTCTACTCACCAGGCGTGCCTGTCGTCTTCGGCCCGCCCCGGTCAGCAGGTTCCACCCGGGAGACCCGCTGACCGTAGGCCGGTCCGAATACTGAGCGACGATATCGAGCAGGCCCGTCCTCAGAGGTAGCTGAACAGCGGGGGGAAGAGCAGGACCACGATCCAGGCCCAACCGGCGTACACCGGGAGGTAGCCGGTCTGCCAGCGTTCCAACGCCGCGAACGGGGTGCGTCGGCGGACGAAGCCCAGCATCAACCACGCCGACCAGGCGAGGTTGGCCAGCAGGATGACGTTCTCGCCGAGCGCCGCAGCCTTGTTCGGCGTGGTGCCGTACTCGGTGATCCGCTCGGTGATCGCCCAGAGCACCAGCACGTCGATGATGAGCGCGCTGACCACGAGGGCGAGCTGCAACCTGTCGAACAGGCCGGGCGGGGCCAGCGGGTCGCGGGCCGAGATCGAGTAGAGCAGCAGGCCCAGCACCACGACCAGCAGCAGGTCGAACAGGATCAGGGCCTCCCGTTCGACGTTGATGCCGGTGGTGGTCCAGACCAGGGCGACCAGGAAGGCCAGCAACGCGGCGGTGAACAGCGGCGTGAACAGTCGGGTGAGTACCGGGGCGATGTTCTCCACGACGCTCTGCTTGGCCTCGACGAGCCAGCCGGCCACGACCACGGCGGCCACCACGCCGCACGGCAGCAGCCAGTTGGCGATGAAGCCCTCCGGGTCGATCCCGATGGCCTGGAAGGTCCCGACCGTGAAGGCGGTCAGCACGCCGCCGCCGAGAGCGATGAGGACGAAGTAGACGAAGCATTCGCCGGTGAATCTGATGAAGTCCATGCGCCGCCGCGACGAGCGCAGGTCGTCGGAGACATAGGCGAGGCCGACCACGAACCACAGGGCGATGGGCAGGTGGATGGTGGTCAGCACCAGCGACTGGGAGTCCTCCGCGAGGGAGTAGACGTTCGCGGCGACCGCGCCGAGCGCGAACAGCGCCACCATCACCCCGATCAGCGCTCTCCCGGCCCGGCGTCGCCAGGCCAGGTACCCGGCCAGCCAGGGCAGTGTGAACAGCGCGAAGTTGGGCGCGTAGAAGTCGCCGTCCTGTTGGAAACCCAGGCCGAACAACTCCGGTAGCTTGATCGACACAGCCGCGCCGACCGCACAGATGATCATCGCGATCAGGTCGCGCCGGGATCGGGTGCCGGTCTCCGGATCGTCGGTGCCGCCGGTCAGCACCAGTTGCTTCCACAGCCGCTCCGAGTGTTCCCGGGCGAACTCGCGGGACAACTCGTCCAGGCCGCCGAGCCGTTTGACCGCGACCAGGAACGCCTCGTCGGGGCGCAGGCCGGCGGCGATCAGTTCGTCGACCGAGCCGCGCAGGTGGTCCTCCAGCTCCTCGGCGTCGGACTGCTGCAACTCCGGGCGACGTCGGACGTAGTGTCGCCACTGGGCGAACTGGTCCGCCAAACCTTCCTGGCCGGGCGACGCGGTCGCGCCGTCCGGGCCGCCGGGCGCGGTCGTGCCCTCGGGATCGCCGGACGCGGTCATGCCAGACCTCCGAGCGGGATCGTCGCTGAACGCCGCACGTCGCCGGGATCGACCCAGATCGCCTTGAGGGCGCTCACCACGGTGTCCCACTGACGTCGCTGTTCGGCGAGTTCCGCGAGGCCGCTGTCGGTGATCCGGTAGTACTTGCGTCGCCGCTCGCCGGGGACCGACTGCCAGCTCGACTGCACGTGACCGAGCCGTTCGAGCCGGTGCAGCAAGGGGTAGAGCAGCCCCTCGGTCCAGTCCAGCTCGCCGTCGGACAGCTCGTTGATCCGTCTGAGGATCGCGTACCCGTAGCTCTCCCCGTCGGCCAGGATGCCCAGCACCATCGGCGTCGCCGAGGCGGCGACGAGATCCTTGGTGACTTTCATGATCCTCCCACCACCAATACCTAGAACTATGAGGCATAGTAGTTCTAGGTATTGGGAGGGCGCAAGAAAATGCCCGCCGGCAATGCCGGCGGGCTCTCCAAAGCGCTGTTCAGGGTGGCGGCGGGGTGTCCCCGGCGGGGTCGCCGCTCAGCGACCGCCGCCACGCCCGCCGGGCCGGGCCCGGGCGGAGAAGGCCGCCGCGCCGGATCGGGCGGTGCCGGAGCGCGCCGAGGTGGCCGGAGCGGACCGCCCTGAACTGGCCGGAGCGGACCGGCCCGAGGCGACCGGGGCGGACCGGGCGGAGGTGGCCTGAGCGGGCTTGCCGCCACGCCGACCCCGGCCGGTGGGGGCGGGTGACGCATCCCGGCGGGCGGCCGGTGGCCGAGCGGCCGGCGCGACCACGAGCGTCCGCTCCCCGGGGGCGAGTTCATGCAACAGCGCGTCCCCCGGACGCAGTCGGGTGGTGGTCGCCGCGATGCCGGCCTTGCGGGTCAGTTCCCGCACCTCGGGCGCCTGCGTGTCGGTCATCAGCGTGACGACGGTCCCGGCCGCGCCGGCCCGGGCGGTACGCCCCGAGCGGTGCAGGTACGCCTTGTGCTCCACCGGCGGATCGGCGTGCACGACGAGGGCCACGTCGTCGACGTGGATGCCCCGGGCCGCGATGTCGGTGGCCACAAGCGTCCGCACCGTACCGTCGGAGAACGCCTTGAGGTTCCTGGTCCGCGCCCCCTGGGCCAGGTTGCCGTGCAGCTCCACCGCGGCCACCCCCGCCGCGACCAGCCGGCGGGTGAGGGTCTTGGCGCCTCGCTTGGTGCGGGTGAACACCACGGTCCGCCCGGGCGCGGCGGTCAGGTCGACAAGCACCGCGAACCGGTCATCGGCGTGCACGTGCAGCACATGGTGCGTCATCGCGGCGACCGGCGACTTGGTCGAGTCGACGCTGTGCACCACCGGATCGGTGAGGAACCGCCGGACCAGCACGTCGACGCCGGAATCCAGGGTGGCGGAGAAGAGCAGCCGTTGCCCGCCGCGCGGGGTCAGGTCCAGCAGCCGGCGTACGGTCGGCAGGAACCCGAGGTCGGCCATGTGGTCGGCCTCGTCGAGCACGCTGATCTCGACGGCGTCCAGGTGGGCGTGTCCGGCCTGCACGTGGTCGGCGAGCCGGCCCGGGCAGGCGACCAGGATGTCGACCCCGGCGCGCAGCGCGGTGATCTGCGGCCGGGCGGCGACGCCGCCGAAGACGGTCATGGTGCGCAGCGACAGTGCCTGCGCCAGCGGTGCCATCACGCTGTCGATCTGGGTGGCCAGCTCCCGGGTGGGCGCGAGGATGAGCGCCCGCGGGCGTCCGGGCCGGCGCGGCGTAGCGGTGGCGGCCAGTCGGGTGAGCACGGCCAGGACGAAGGCGTATGTCTTGCCCGAACCGGTGCGGCCTCGACCGAGCACGTCCCGGCCGGCCAGCGCGTCGGGCAGTGTGGCGGCCTGGATCGGGAACGGCCGGTCCACCCCGGCCGCGGCCAGCACCCGGGTGAGTGCCTCGGGCACGCCCAGGTCGGCGAAGGTCGGGAGGGCGGGCGGGGTGTTCTGTTGCAGTGGGCGGCGTGCCGCCATGAAGGCTCCGAACGTCGAAGGGGACGTCCCACCCGGCGCTGCGGTGCCGGCCGTGGCCTGGCGCGTCGAAGGCGCGGGGCCCGGGACATCGAATCGGACCCGCGGTCAAGCGGGTCGCGGTGTCAGCCTACCCGACCGGCGGTGAGTAGGTTGCCGCGGCGAGGTTCAGGAGGGTGCCACGACCCGCCAGCGGCTCTGGCCGCCCATCCAGGCGCCGGCCAGGATCTCCGCCGACTTGCGGCCGGGGCATGGGTAGATCTTCGAGCGGCCGGTGCCGCCGCCGGCCCGGGCCTCGACCTCCCACGACTCGCCGTCGGTGCGGATGTAGACGTCGCGACGTCCGCGCGGGGTGTGGTCGCCGTTCCACCAGTGACGCTCAACTCTCACCTGCTGACCGTATAGCACCAGGTCCGCCAGGGAAACGTTGATGATCTTGACAGATGTCACCGACACGCAGGGTGTTTGCCGCCTCGACCCGGCGTGGCTGTTTCCGGCTCGTCGGGGGTGACCCGGGCCACCCGGAGCCGGTGTCGGAGGGCGGAGTTGGTGGGTCTCGACAAAATCCGTTGTCCGGAGGTGGCAGTTCCCACGTCTTCCTTACCCGCCGGTAGCCACGAAGGTTGGTGGAACGGGACCCCCTTGTCCGAGGGAGAGTCCCCTTCTGCCACTGACGAATCTTCCGGAGGCCTGCTCGGTGTTCAGCCGCATCGCCATCGTCAACCGGGGAGAAGCCGCCATGCGGCTGATCCACGCTGTTCGCGAGCTCAACGCCGAGACCGACGCTCCGCCGATCGAGACCGTCGCGCTCTACACCGAGGCTGAGCGCTCGGCCACCTTCGTGCGGGAGGCCGACCACAGCTACTGCCTGGGTCCCGCCTCGGCGCGACCGTACCTGGACCACCGGGTGCTCGAACGGGCACTGCACGAGACCGGTGCCGACGCCGCCTGGGTCGGCTGGGGCTTCGTGGCCGAGGATCCGGCCTTCGCCGAGCTGTGCGAGAAGAACGGCGTCACCTTCATCGGCCCCAGCCCGGAGGCGATGCGCAAGCTCGGCGACAAGATCGGCGCGAAGCTGATCGCCGAGGAGGTGGGCGTCCCGGTGGCGCCGTGGAGTCGCGGCGCGGTGGAGAGCCTCGATGCGGCCAAACGTGCCGCGGCCGAGATCGGTTACCCGCTGATGCTGAAGGCGACAGCGGGCGGCGGCGGCCGGGGGATCCGGGTGGTGCGCAGCGACACCGAGCTCGCCGAGGCGTACGAGCGCACCAGCCTGGAGGCCCAACGCGCCTTCGGCAGCGGGGTGGTCTTCCTGGAACGGCTGGTCACCGGTGCCCGGCACGTCGAGGTGCAGGTGATCGCCGACGGCCAGGGGGCCGCCTGGGCGCTCGGCGTACGGGACTGCTCGGTGCAGCGGCGCAACCAGAAGGTGATCGAGGAGTCCGCCTCGCCGGTGCTCTCCGCCGAGCAGACCCGCGAGCTGAAGGAGGCGGCCGAGCGGCTCGCGCTGGCCGTGGACTACCGGGGCGCGGGCACGGTCGAGTTCCTCTACCACCCCGGTGACCGGATGTTCGCCTTCCTGGAGGTCAACACCCGGTTGCAGGTGGAACACCCGATCACCGAGGCCACCACCGATTTCGACCTGGTCAAGGCCCAGATCCAGGTGGCCGCCGGTGGCCGGCTCGGCGACCGGATCCCGGCGGAGGCGGGGCATGCCGTCGAAGCCCGGCTCAACGCCGAGGACCCCGACCGGGACTTCGCCCCGTCGCCGGGCCGGATCGTGCGGCTGGTGCTGCCCAGCGGCCCTGGCGTGCGGGTGGACACCGGAGTCAGCGAGGGCGACGTGATCCCCGCCGATTTCGACTCGATGATCGCGAAGATCATCGCGTACGGCCGCAACCGTGACGAGGCGCTGAGCCGGCTGCGTCGTGCCGTCACCGAGACCACCGTGATCATCGAGGGCGGTGCGAGCAACAAGAGCTTCCTGCTCGACCTGCTGGAGCAGCCCGAGGTGATCGACGGCAGCGCCGACACGGGCTGGATCGACCGGGTCCGCGCCCAGGGCCGGCTGGTTTCCACCCGGCACTCCGGCGTCGCGCTGGCCGCCGCTGCCATCGAGGCGTACGAGGACGAGGCGCACGTCGAGCGGCAGCGACTGCTCTCCACCGCGCACGGTGGCCGCCCCCAGGTCCAGCACGTCAGCGGCCGACCGATCGACCTGAAACTGCGCGGCGCGACCTACCGGATCTCCGTCGCGCAGACCGGACCCCACCGGTTCCGGGTCGGCGTCGGTGACACCTCCACCGTCGACGTCGAGCTGGAGCGCTTCGACGAGCACAGCGGACGGATCCTGGTCAACGGCCGGCGGTTCCGGCTGGTCACCGACACCCACGGTCCCATCCACCTGGTCGAGGTGGACGGCGTCACGCACCGGGTCAGCCGGGACGAGGGCGGGGTGTTGCGCTCCCTGTCACCCGCGCTTGTCGTCGCGACCCCGCTCGCGGTGGGCGACGAGGTCGAGGCCGGCGCACCGGTGCTCGTGCTGGAGAGCATGAAGATGGAGACGGTGCTGCGCGCTCCGTTCGCGGCGAAGGTGCGCGAGTGCCTGGTCTCCGTCGGCAGTCAGGTGGAGACCGGCGCGCCGCTGCTGCGCCTGGAGCCGCTTGGTGACGGCGCGGCGAGCGAGCCCGCCGAGTCCGCGGCCGTGGACCTGGAGCTGCCGCCCGAGCCGACCGACAGGTCCGCCGGGGATCGGGTGGCGCGGGGCATCGCCGAGCTGCGCAGCCTGTTGCTCGGCTACGACCTGGACCCGCGCGACGAACGCCGGGCCCTCGCCGCCTACCTGGCCGCCCGGGCCGAGCTGCCACACCGGCCGCTGGAGGAGGAGGTCGAGCTGCTTCAGGTCTTCGCCGACCTGTCCGAGCTCAGCCGCAACCGTCCGGCCGGTGAGGAGACCAGGGCCGACACCCGGGTGCACAGCCCGCGCGAGTACTTCCACACCTACCTCCAGTGCCTGGACGTCGAGCGGGCCGCGCTGCCGGAGACGTTCCGCCAGCGCCTCGCCCGGGTGCTCGCCCACTACGGCGTCAACGACTTCGAACGCACGCCGGAGCTGGAGGAGGCGGTCTTCCGGATCTTCCTCGCGCAACAGCGGGCGGCGGCCGACGTCAAGGTGGTCGTCACCTTCCTGCAACGGTGGCTGACCGAGCCGCCGCCGGCCGAGAGCCTGCGTGAGCTGGTCGGCCAGGCGTTGGAGCACCTGATCTTCGCTACCCAGCGCCGTTTCCCGGTGGTCGGCGACCTCGCCCGTAGCGTGGTGTTCCGCTGGGCGGCGCAGCCGATGCTGCGACGCAAGCGGGCCGAGGTGTACGCCGATGTCCGCGGCAACCTGCGCTACCTCGACCGCAACCCGGACGCGGCCGACCGCGCCGAGCGGATCACCACGATGGTCGCCTCACCCGAGCCGCTGGTGCGGCTGCTCGCCCAGCGCATCGGCCGGCCGGGCGCCGACCACGGTCCGATGCTCGAGGTGCTCAGCCGCCGCTACTACGGCAACCGTGGCGCGAGCGAAGCCCGAGCCGTCGAGGTGGCCGGGCAGCCGTTCTTCACGGCCGGCTACGACCGCGACGACGAACGCTTCCGCCTGGTCGCCGCAGCCACGGACTTCGACGGACTGCCGGCGACCCTGACGAAGGTCGCCGCGCTTGTCGCCGGCGACGCGGCCGGCTCGACGGCTCCCGGCCGCGAACCAGCGCCGACGGTCGCCGACGTGTACCTGACCTGGGCCGAGCAGCCCGACGTGGAGGCGATGGCAACCACCCTGCGGGAGGTGCTCGACCAGGCCGGCCTGCTGGACGTGCTCCAACGGGCGACGATCTCGGTGGCCGGGCGCAACGGCGCCGAGATGCACCACCACTTCACCTTCCGGTCCGACCTCGGTGAGGACCGGGTGATCCGGGGCCTGCACCCGCTGATCGCCCAGCGTCTGCAACTGCCCCGGCTGCGCAACTTCGACCTGACCCGGCTCCCCTCGGCGGACGAGGAGGTGTACCTCTTCCACTGCGTCGCGCCGGACAACCCGGCCGACGAGCGGCTCGCCGCGATGGCCCAGGTACGCGACCTCACCCCGCTGCGCGACACCGACGGGCGGATCCTGGCGCTGCCGGCGGTCGAGGGCGCGCTCGACGCCTGCCTCGACGCGATCCGCAAGGTGCAGGCGCAGCGCCCGGCGAAGAAGCGGTTCGACACCAACCGGATCACCCTCTTCGTCTGGCCCCCCAACGAGCTGAGCATCGAGGAGCTGAACACCGTCGCCCAGCGGGTGCTGCCGATCACGGCGGACGCCGGGCTGGAGGAGGTGCTCTTCCTCGGCCGCCAGCGGGACGAGGACACCGGCGAGCTGATCGACATCGCGGTGCAGATCTCCTACGACGAGGGCATGCGGATCTCGGTCACCGAGCCGACGGCGGAGCTGATCCAACCGCTCGACGACTACCGGCAGAAGGTGCTGTCGGCCCGGCGGCGGGGCACCACCTACCCGTACGAGCTGACCGAGATGCTGGCCGGCCGCGACGGCAGCTTCGTCGAGTACGACCTGGCCGACTCCGGTGAGCTGGTCCCGGTGCAACGGCCCAAGGGGCACAACCGGGCGGGCATCGTGGTCGGCGTGGCGAGCACGCCCACCGAGCGCTACCCGGAGGGCGTCACCCGGGTGGTGCTGCTCGGCGACCCGACCAGGGCGCTGGGCGCGTTGGCCCAGCCGGAGTGTGCCCGGGTGATCGCCGCGCTCGACCTGGCCGAGCGGATGCGCCTCCCGGTCGACTGGTTCGCGCTGTCGGCCGGCGCGCGGATCTCGATGAGTTCGGGCACCGAGAACATGGACTGGGTGGCCGCCGCGCTCAAGCGGATCGTGGAGTTCACCCAGGCCGGCGGTGAGATCAACATCGTCGTCGCGGGAATCACCGTGGGTGCCCAGCCGTACTGGAACGCCGAGGCCACGATGCTCATGCACACCAGGGGCATCCTGGTGATGACGCCGGATTCGGCGATGGTGCTGACCGGCAAGCAGTCGCTGGACTTCTCCGGTGGGGTGTCCGCCGAGGACAACTTCGGCATCGGCGGCTACGACCGGGTGATGGGGCCCAACGGCCAAGCCCAGTACTGGGCGCCGGACCTGCGCGGTGCCCACCAGGTCCTGATGGCGTACCACGACCACGCCTACGTGGCACCGGGCGAGACCCGGCCACGCCGGGCGGTCACCACCGACCCGGTCGACCGGGACATCTCCGACTACCCGCACGCGGTACCGGACAGTGACTTCACCACCGTCGGCGAGATCTTCTCCCGGGAGCGCAACCCTGACCGCAAGAAGGCGTTCGACATCCGTACGCTGATGCGGGCCCTGGCCGACCAGGACCACGCGGTCCTGGAACGCTGGGCGGGCATGGCCGACGCCGAGACGGCTGTCGTGCAGGACGTCCACCTCGGCGGCATCCCGGTGTGCCTGCTCGGCATCGAGTCCCGCTCGGTGCCGCGGCGCGGCTTCCCGCCCACCGACGGGCCGGACACCTACACCGCCGGCACCCTCTTCCCGCGCTCGTCCAAGAAGGCCGCCCGAGCGATAAACGCGGCAAGTGGGAACCGCCCGCTGGTGGTGCTGGCGAACCTCTCCGGCTTCGACGGCTCGCCGGAATCGATGCGGCAGTTGCAGCTGGAGTACGGCGCGGAGATCGGCCGGGCGATCGTCAACTTCGACGGACCTATCGTCTTCTGCGTGATCTCGCGGTACCACGGTGGCGCGTTCGTGGTCTTCTCCAAGGCGCTCAACCCGAACATGACGGTCCTCGCGGTGGAGGGTTCGTTCGCCTCCGTCATCGGCGGCGCACCGGCCGCGGCCGTGGTGTTCGCCGGTGACGTCAACGCCCGTACGGCGAAGGATCCCCGGGTGGCCGACCTGGAGGCCCGCGTCGCGGCGGCGACCGGCGGGCAGCGGGCGGCGTTCGTGACGCAGCTGATGGACGTGCGAGCGTCGGTGCGGGCGGAGAAGCTGGCCGAGGTGGCCGCCGAGTTCGACGGCGTGCACAGCATCCAACGCGCGGTCGAGGTCGGCTCGGTGGACGCCATCGTCCGACCCGAGGAGTTGCGCCCGCAGCTCATCGCCGCCGTCGAACGCGGGCTGGAGAAGGCGGCCCGGCCGTCCTGACCGGTCGGGGACGCCGACGGCGGGACACCGTCCCGCCGTCGGCGTGCCACGATGGGGCGTGCCCGAGGACCGGAAGCCGCCCATCGCGTTCGAGACGACCTGCACCGTCGCGGCCCCACCGGAGGTGGTGTACGCACACCTGGCCGATCCACGCAGCTACATCGGACTGTCGCCGCTGATCGTGGCGGTCGACGACGTGCGGCACGGTCACGACGCCGAGGGCCGCCCGGTCGCCGACTATGTCGCCGTCGAGCGGTTCCGGCTGGTCGGTCCGTTGCGGTGGGACAACCGCATCCGGGTGCGCATGGTCGCGACGCCACCGTACGGCCCACTGGTCAGCGAGGTGCGCAGCCCGGGCTGGGTGTCCCTGCGCGCGGTGGTCGAGCTGACTACGGTACCGGAGGGCACCCGGGTCGACGAACGGGTCACCGCCCACGCACCGGCACCGCTGCGGCGCTTCGTGGCCGGCCAGGCCCGTCAGGTCGCGGCCTACCGGGCGGCCGAGCTGACCCGGCGCATGGCGGCATAGCCGCACCCGGCCCACTGCCGGCGCGCCCCCGAACCCGATGGGGTCGGGGGCGGCTCGTCACCAGGCCCAGACCGTCGGTTCAGCGAACTCGTAGCGGTCGGCGGTGAGGTGTGGGGTGGCAACGGTGAGCAACGGCTGGTTCGCACTGTCGAGGACCCGCACCCCGGCGATCGTGCGACTGTCGACCTCGAAGACCCCGATCCCGCCGGTGAGCGGCCCCTCGGTCACCGTGGATCCCCCCGCGTCGATCAGCTCGGCGCGCGTCGCCGACTCCGGCCCGGCCACCAGCACGCCGGCAGTCTGGCCCGGCAACGACACTGCGACAAGGTCGGCGCTACCGAAGCCGGTGCGGTCAAAGGTCAGAACCGCTGACTCCGGGCCGGCAAGCGCGCGGGCGTCGGCCTTGAGTAGTGCGGCGCAGCCACCATCGGCCGAGCAGGACCTGACCAGGACGGCTTCCGGCGCGTCGGCACCCCTGGCGGGCAACCGACCGGTCCAGAGCACCTGGGGCGTCGAGCCGGTAAGTCCGTCGCCGTGGAGCATGTCCCGCAGTTCGCGGACGGCGGAGACGCTGAGGTCGGGGCGCGGGTCCGGAGGAACCGGCACGTTCGTCCGTAGGGCGATCCGGCCCGGACCCGCGTACCGCACGATCCCGTCGCAGGTGAACTGCCACCGTCCGCCCGGCATACCGGCCTGCACCACGTAACCGTCGTTGGTCTCCGGCTGCCAGGACCTGATGACGGATCCGTCCGGCTGGAGCCGACCGTCGTGTGAGGTCTCCACACGGCAACCGGCTGGTGCCAGGCCGACCGCGAGACCGTCGGGCTGGTCCCCGTCAACTCGGGAGTACCGTCCGAAAAAGAGGTACGGACTCAACTCCTGTGGCTCGTCCGGCGTCCCGGTCTTGCCGAGCAACTCCGGCACGGAAGCACCTTCCGGGCCGGTGGCCTGGCGAATCAGTGCGTGCGAGTCGTCCAGGTAGGCCACCACCACCACGCGGGCACCCGGCGCGTCGTGGGCGAACAGCACCCGCACCTCGTCCAACGACGGGTCGACGAGGAGTTCGGCGCGGGCGGCCCGGTACTCCCGTTCGATGGTGGCGACAAGCGCCGTGTCGCCGGCCAGACTGCCCCGGGTGGGCGAATCGAGCAGCCGCCGCACCATCGGATCGTCGATCGGACTCGCCGGCTGGTACGCCGCCGTGGCCAGCGTGGACTCGTCGGTCCTCAGCAGGTCCACCAGACCCACAGGCGGTATGGTCACCGCGGCCAGCACCAGGGCGGCCACGCCCGTCACCGCCGTCTGTCGCCGCCGGCGTCGCCGCACGCGACGGAGCAACCGTTGGTACGGGTCGGGTTGCGGCACCACCGGTTCGGCGAGCCGGGCCAGTGCCTGCCTGATCTCATCGGCCATCGCTCGGGTCTCTCCTTCTGGACGCGTCCGGCACCGCGGCCAACGAACCCGCTCCGACGTCCCGTGGCGGTGCCTGTCGTTCCGGCGTCATCGGTCGTTCCGGCGTCATCGGTCGTTCCGGCGTCATCGGTCGGAGCGGTGCCGCCGGCAGTGCCGCCCGCAGCCGGGCGAGTGCCCGCGAGGACTGGCTCTTCACCGTGCCGACCGAGCATCCGAGCGCGTCGGCGATCTGTGACTCGGTGAGGTCCTCCCAGTAGCGCAGCACCAGCACCGCGCGCATCCGGGGCGGCAGGCCATGCAGCGCGGCGAGCATCTCGTCGCGGGCCACGACATCGTCGGCCAGGTCCCGGCCCGGCTCGGTCGGGGCCTGCCAGGAGCCGGTGACACCGGCGAGGAACTCCCGGGAACCGAAGCGCCGCCACAGTCGGGTCCGCTCGTTGACCATGATCCGGCGCACGTACGCCATCGGTTCGTCCACCTGCCGCCACCGGCCCATCGCCCGCATCAGCGCGATCTGCACCAGATCCTCGGCCGCGTGCCGGGAACCGGTAAGCAGGTACGCGGTCCGGATCAGGTCCGCGTACCGGACCTCGACGAACTCGCGGAAACCGTCATCGGTCACCTGCGCCCTCCAGCCCCGTCTGGGCATCGTTCATGACAGGAAGACCCCGGCCCGCCAGGAAAGGTTGTGCGGTGCCGACGAGGAGTGGGATTTTGCACTACCAGTGCATCTTGTCTCGATGGCCTTCGCTGCCTAGCGTCTCAGCATGACTGCCTCCTGGACGTTCGCTGTGGCCCGTGCCGAGCTGAGTCGTACCACCCTGGTGGAGAGCGCCCTGCCCGAGTTGTCCGGCGGCGAGGCGTTGTTGCGGGTGGACCGCGTCGGACTGACCGCCAACAACGTCACCTACGCGGTGCTCGGCGAGTCGATGCGGTACTGGGAGTTCTTCCCGCCCGACCGGCACGGACTGGGCGGACGGTGGGGGCTGCCACCGTTGTGGGGCTTCGCCGAGGTGGTCGCCTCGACAGTCGCCGGGGTCGAGGTGGGGCAGCGGGTGTACGGCTATCTCCCGCCCGCGGGTCACCTGGTGGTGCGCCCGTCCCGGGTGGACGGCTCCGGGTTCCGGGACGCCAGCGCCCACCGGGCCGAGCTGCCGTCGCCGTACAACGGGTACCGCTCGACGGTGGGTGACCCGGCGTACCGGGCCGACCAGGAGGACCTGTTGGTGCTGTTCCGGCCACTCTTCTTCACCTCCTTCATGTTGGCCGACCAGATCGTCGACAACGACTGCTACGGCGCGACCTCCCTGGTGTTCTCGTCGGCGTCCAGCAAGACCGCGTACGCCGCCGCCGTCGAGCTGCGCGGGCGCGGCCCGCGCCTGGTCGGGCTCACCTCGTCCGGCAACCTCGGGTTCACCCGGTCGCTCGGCTGCTACGACGAGGTGCTGCCGTACGACGGGATCGCCGCCCTCGACCCGGTGCCGACCGCGTACCTCGACCTGTCCGGTGCGCCCGCGACCCGGGCCGCCCTGCGGCGGCACCTCGGCGACCGGCTGGTCCGCGACATCGCTGTCGGCCTGACCAACCAGATCCCGAACGCCGACGCCGCCGGGGAGGTCTTCTTCGCCCCGGTGCAGATGCGCAAACGCCGCCTCGACTGGGGCCGTGACGGGCTCGACCGGCGGTTCGCCGACGCCTGGCGGAGCTTCGCGGAGGTGGCCGGCGAATGGCTCGACGTCCAGCTCGGCACCGGCCCGGGCGCGCTGGAGCACGCCTGGCTCGACGTCCTCGCGGGCCGTACACCACCCCGGGTGGGGCGGGTCGTCCAGTTCTGAGCGCGGGGAGCGGGTACCCCGGCCGCATGGAGGATTGCGAGTGCGTTACCAGGTAGTAACGATGTCGTGTCATGGACTCCGCCCTGACCCTGATCGGACTACCCGTCGCCCTCGGCATCATCATGCTCGGTCTGGGTCTCGGCCTGACCACCGGCGACTTCCGACGGGTGGCCCGACACCCGAAGGCCGCCGTCATCGCGCTGGTGTGCCAGGTGCTGCTGCTGCCGGCGCTCTGCTTCGGCCTGGTCCTCGGCTTCGACCTGCCACCCGAACTGGGCGTCGGGATGATGCTGCTGGCCGCCTCTCCGGGCGGCACCACCGCCAACCTCTACAGCCACCTCTTCGGCGGGCACGTGGCCCTGAACATCACCCTGACCGCGATCAACTCGGTGCTTGCCGTGTTCACCCTGCCGATCGTGGTCAACCTCTCGGCGGCGTACCTCCTCGGCGACGCGAGGAGCATCGGGCTCCAGTTCGACAAGGTGCTCCAGGTGTTCGCGATCGTGCTGGTCCCGGTGGCCCTCGGGATGCTGATCCGGGCACGGTCGGCCCGGGTGGCCGAGCGGTTGGACCGCCCGGTCCGGGTGCTGTCCGTGGTGGTGCTGGTCGCGGTGATCGCCGGTGCCGTACTCGTGAGCGGGACAACCTCGCCGACTACTTCGTCTCCGTCGGCTTGGCCGTGCTGGCGTTCAACCTGCTCAGCCTCGGCATCGGGTACGGGGTGCCCCGGCTGGCCGGGGTCGAGCGCAGCGCCGCCAAGGCGGCCGGGTTCGAGATCGGCATCCACAACAGCACCCTGGCCATCACCATCGCGCTCAGCCCGGCGTTGCTCGACAACGCGCAGATGGCGATTCCCGGTGCCGTCTACGGCATCGTCATGTTCTTCACGGCTGCCGCCTTCGGGTACCTGGTCAACCGGGTGGGCAGCCGACGCGACCCGGCGCCGGACGGTGCCGTGCGGACCTGAGCCGGCTGGATCGACACCTCGTGCGGGTGCTCTGAGGGGCGGGCGGATCGCCGTTTGCGTTCCCTCTCTGTGCAACGATCGTTGGGCGTCATGCCGACCGCCCGGCTCCGTCGACCTGCCCGAGCATCGGCCACTGGCAGGCAGGTGGAGAGGGCCCACCTCGTACCCCTTTGGAGAGCACGATGTCCCTCTCTCCGGCTCGGGTCTTCGCCGCGCTGAACGCGGTGCGACCGCCCGACCAGGCGTCCCCCGTGATCGACAAGGCGGTGGTGATCGGCGGCAGCATCGCCGGGATGCTTGCCGCCCGGGTGCTGTCCGACCACGCCGAGAGCGTGGTGGTCATGGACCGCGACGACCTGCACACGACAGGTGGACGGCCGGGGGTGCCACAGGGGACCCAGCTGCACGCTCTGCTGCCCGGCGGCTTCCTCCAGCTGGAACAGCTGTTCCCCGGCTTCCGGGAACAGGCCCTGGCGCAGGGGGCGATCGAGGCCCCGCCCGCGGCCCGGCGCAACTACCTCGACGGCCGGCTGAAGGTCGTCGTACCGGACGACGCCGACAGCCTCGCCGGCAGTCGGCCGCTGCTGGAGTCGTTGATCCGTCAGCAGGTACTTCGACTGCCGAACGTCAAGACCCTCACCGCGCGGGCCACCGGGCTGGTGTTCGACGGCCCGGTGACCACAGGCGTCCGATACGACGTCGGCGGTTCGCCAGGTGTCGAGCACGCCGACCTGGTGGTGGATGCCATGGGGCGGTCCAGCCGGCTGTCCGACTGGCTGGCGGAGGCCGGATGGGAACGACCGGCGCTGCGGCGGATGACGGTGAACCTCAACTACGCGACAGCCCTGTTCCGGCGCGACGAGGCGAATCCCGAGCACGCGGTGGTGCTGGCGCTGCACAGTCCGACGAGGTCCGTGGACGTCGCCGGTGCCGCGTTCTTCGCGATCGAGGACGGCCGGTGGATGGCCATGATGGCCGGTTACGGGGAGAACCGTCCCGGCCGTACCGCCGAGGACTTCGTCCGCCGGCTGCGCGAGCAGTTCCCACCGGAGTTCGCAGTTGTCGCCGACAGCGAGATCCTCGGCGACGTGCAGACCTACCGGCACGCCGACAGCCGGCGGCGGGACTTCCACGCGATGACCCGGTTGCCGGCCGGGTTGGTGAGCGTCGGTGACGCGGTCGCCTCGTTCAACCCGGTGTACGGGCAGGGCATCACCGCCGCCGCCCTGCACGCGGCCTGCCTGGCGAGCTACCTGCGGTCCGGCCCGGACCTCGCCCTGCCGGCCCGCCACTTCTTCGCCCTCCAGAAGATCGTGGTCGACGCGGCCTGGTCGATATCGACCTCGGCCGACCTGGCGTTGCCGCACGTGGACGGCCCCTACCCACGTGGCTACCGGCTCTCCAGCTGGGTGAGCCGGCAGATCGTCACCGCGACCGTCACCGACGTGGTCACCGCCCGCCGGTTCAACGACGTCGTCTCGATGCGGAAGCACCCGGGTTCACTGGCCTCACCGAAGGTGATCCTCGGCGCGCTGCGCGCCAACCGGCGCGCCCGCTGACCGGCCTCCCGTCACCCCGGCGCGAGTACCCCGCGTACGCCGCCGCTGTCGACGCGGAGACCGAGAGCAAAAGAGGATCCGGACGGCCCACGTCTTTCTCCTGCCCGCCATCGCGGCGGAGGTCACCCCACCCCACCCCCACCCCCCACCCCCCAAACCCCCGCGATCTTGCACTTCCTGTCTGCCCAGAAGCGGTGAAAAGGCGCATTTAGGCGACCGAAAGTGCAAGATCGCGTGGGTTGGGGGAGGGGTGACGATTGCATTTATAGCAATGTCAGCATATGTTTTGGGGGGTGGGAGGAGGTTGGGGTGGGGGCTGGGCACGATCACGGGGGTCAGGCGATGCGCGCGGGGGAGAAGTACCGCGGGCGGTTGTGGGTGGCCTTCGCCCTGTTGGCGGTCTTCATGGTGGTGGAGGCGGTCGGGGCCTGGGTGAGCGGTTCCCTGGCCCTGCTGTCGGACGCCGGGCACATGTTCACCGACGTGCTGGGCATCGGCATGGCGCTCGCCGCGATCACCGCCGCGAGCCGGGCCTCCCGGGACGGTCAACGCACCTTCGGCCTGTACCGGATGGAGGTCCTGGCGGCACTGGCCAACGCGGTGCTGCTCTCCGGGGTGGCCCTCTATGTGCTGGTGGAGGCGCTCCGGCGGCTCGATGAACCGCCGGAGGTGCTGGTCGGCCCGATGCTTGTGGTGGCGGTCGGCGGGCTGGTCGCCAACGTGGTCGCCTTCCTGCTGCTGCGCGCCGGGTCGACGGAGAGCCTGAACGTGCGCGGCGCCTACCTGGAGGTTCTCGGTGACCTGCTCGCCTCGGTCGGCGTGCTGATCGCGGCCGGGGTGATCGCGCTGACCGGCTGGTGGTACGCGGACCCGATCGTCGCGGTCGGGGTGGGCCTGTTCATCCTGCCCCGCACCTACCGTCTCGGCCGCGCCGCGCTGCGGGTCCTGGTGCAGGCCGCGCCGCCACACGTCGACGTCGGCGAGGTGCGCGACGGGCTGCGGGCGCTCGACGGGGTCGCCGACGTGCACGACCTGCACGTGTGGACCCTGACCTCGGGCATGGAGGTGACCTCGGCACACCTCACCCTGGACGCCGGAGCCGACCTGGCCCGGGTGCTGGCCGCCGCCCGCGAGATGCTGCACGACCGCTTCCGCATCGAGCACGCCACGTTGCAGGTCGAGCCGCGCGACGCCGAAGGCGTCTGCGGCGGCGCCCACTGGTGAGTCGGTCAGCGCAGCTGGACCACGTTGCCGGTGACCAACCGCCCGCGCTCCCCGGCGAGAAAGGCGATCACCTCGGCGACCTCCTCGGGCTCGGCCACCCGGAGCAGGTGCGGGTCGTCGTCGACGGCGGCGCGTACCTCCGCGCTGACCCAGCCGGTGTCGGTGACCGGCGGGTGCACGGCGTTGGCGGTGATGCCGAACGGCGCGAGTTCGTGTGCCGCGGCCATCGTGTAGTTGACAAGCGCCGCCTTGGCGGCACCGTAGGAGACCTCCTCGGGGAACCCGTCGCTGCCACCCGACGTGAGGCTGATGACGCGACCCCAGCCGCGCCGCGCGGCCACGTTGCGGCGGGCGAACTCGGCGATCAGCAGCGCACCCGCGCGGGCGTCCACGGCGAACTGGGCGTCGAAGGACTCGGCGCTCACCGGCCGCAACGTGCGACCGTGCCGGTCGGCGGCGGCGGGCTTGAAGGTGTCCGCCAGCCAGCCGCTGGCGTTGTTCACCAGGATGTCCACAGTGCCGAGTTCGCGTTCGGCGACGTCGAACAGTCGGGCCGGGACGGCCGGGTCCGCCAGGTCCGCCTCGACCGGCACCACCCGGCCGCCGACGGCGCGGACCCGATCGACCACCCCGGTCGCGTCGGCTGCCCGGTTGCGCCGGTACGCGTCGGGGATGCCCGGGTCCGGCGGATCGTCCAACCGTAGGTAGCTGACCAGCACCGCGGCGCCCAGCCGGGCCAGCGCGACGGCGGTGGCCGCCCCGATGCCGTGGTTGGCCCCGGTGATGAGAGCCACCCGACCGGTCAGGTCCTGGGCAGCTGCTGTGGGGAACACGTGGTGGACTCTCCGCTCGACACGTCGGACCAGCTTTGTCGGAGGGCGACCCTACCGGAGGAGGCGAGCGTGACGCCCGGCAGTTTCCGGGCCGACAGCGGTGGTGAACTGCCGGCCCGAACCGGGATCACGGCGCGGGTACGACCTCCTGGCCCAACGGCCAGATCGCTGCCGGGACGAGCTTGAAGTTGGCCACGCCGAACGGGATCCCGATGATGGTCAGGCAGAGGCTGACACCGGCGACGATGTGCGAGAGCGCCAGCCACCAGCCGGCCAGCAGCACCCAGATGATGTTGGCGAGACCCGACGCCACCCCGACGCCGGGCTTGGGCACCAGGGTCCGGCCGAAGGGCCACAGCGAGTACGACGCCAGCCGCAGCGACGCGACGCCGAACGGGATGGTGATGACGAGCACGAAGCAGATCAGGGCGGCGATGCCGTAACCGATCGCCAGCACCAGACCACCGCCGAAGATGAGCCAGAGCACGTTCAGCAGGAATCGGATCATGAACCCATGATGACCGCCGTGCGCCACCGGCCACCCGGAGGGCGGCCGGTGGCGCGGGCGGGTCAGCCGGCGACCCCGGTGACGTTGCTGCCGGATCTGGTGACGCGGTAGGTCACCTGAGCACCGCTCCAGAAGTGGAAGGTGAGGGTGACAGGTGCGCCGTCGCGTACCTCGCCGAAGAAGGTGTCGGTCAGCGCGATCCGGTTACCCGGGTAGTCGGGAGTGAACGCCACGTCGAACTCCTTGTACGACGTCCAGTCGTGCGGTCCGGCGTTGCTGCCGTCGGCGTACCTCGCCTCCATGGTGGCGAGCTGGTCGCCGCGGAACTGGGTCGGGATGGCGAAGGCGGTGGTGGACCCGGTGGCGTTGGACAGGACCGGAGCGTCGTAGGTGATCACGTCGATCCGCCAGGGCACGCCGGCCGAGAAGCGGGCCTGGAGGCTGGCGTTGACCCCGTACGCCCGGTTGCCGACCAGCCGGGTCAGCGCGCTCGCGGTGATGGTGAGCTGGTTACCGGAGACCGTGTAGTCGGTGCCCTGGGCCAGGTTCGTGCTGCCGTGGCGCAACCCGGAGAAGGTGGTGCCGTTGAGGTTCAGGGTGAGCGACTTGGCGGTGATCGAGCCGGTACGCGGCACGTACACCTGGTCGGCGGACGCGGTGCCGGACCGGGTCGTCCAGCTCGACCTGATCTGCGCCCACAGCTCCGGGTCCTTCCACCGGAAGGCGACCCGGTCGAAGTGCTGGCCGTTGTCCCACAGCTGGGTGGTGAGCTGCCGCTGCCGCGCGTAGTGGCCGAGGAACTCGAAGAACTTCAGCTTCTCGCCCTGCTGGATGGTGCCGGTGTGCCTGTCGAAGCCGAGCAGCCCGTACTCACCGATGACGACCGGGATGTTGCGGGTGACGAAGGCGTTGTAGACCCGGTCGAACGAGTCGGTCAGGTCCTGCTGGGTGGTGGCGTCGAAGCGGGTGCCGCCGGCGACGTTCACGCTGAACGGCCAGTAGCCGTAGAAGTGCACGGTGGCGATCAGGTTGCGGTCGTTGAGCTGGCTGATCGTCGTGGTCAGCTCGTTGATCCGGGCCTGCTCGGAGGAGGTGTGCAGGGTCGGCAGCACCAGCATCCGGGTGGCGTTGATGCCGCCGGAGGCGCGCACGATCCGGTGGAAGTTGACGTTCAGCTCGTGGAGCAACTGGGCGTTCTGGGCGTCGCCGGAGCTGTTGGCGAACTGCGGCTCGTTGACGCTCTCGAAGTGCAGCCTCGGTGAGTGGTCCCGGAACGCGGCGGCGATCTGGGTCCACAGCGCGTTGTAGCGGTTGAGCACCGTGGTCCGGTTCGTCGGCATCTCGTGGATCCACTGCCACGAGTCGTGGTGCAGGTTGATCATCACGTAGAAGCCGTCGTCCAGGGCCCAGCCCACGACCTCCTTGACGCGGTTCAGCCAGGCCGCGTCGATCGTGTACGACGGCGCCGGTCCGTGGTGGTTGCTCCAGGTCACGGGGATCCGGATGCTGTTGAAGCCCTGAGCCCGGATGGCGTCGAGCTGGGCCTCGGTGACGCGCGGGTTGCCCCACGCGGTCTCGTCGGCGCCGACCGCGTCGAAGGTGTTACCGAGGTTCCACCCGGGCTGCATCGCGGCCACGTAGGCCATCGGGTCGCCGGCCGGCGGCGGGCTGGTCGGCGGAGGCGTGGTCGGTGGGGGAGTGCTCGATGGCGGGGTGCTGGTCGGTGGCGGCGTGGTGCCGACGCTGCCGGTGCAGGTGACGCCGTTGAGGGCGAACGTGGTCGGCGCGGTGTTGCTGCCGGACCACGACCCGTTGAAACCGAAGGACGCGGTCTGGTTGGTGCCCAGCGCGGCGTTGTAACTGACGTTACTGGCGGTGACGTCGTTGCCGGACGAGGTGACGGTGGCGTTCCAGGCCTGGGTGACCCGCTGCCCCGAGGGGAACGTCCAGTTCAGTCGCCAGCCGTTGAGGGGGTCGCCGAGATTTGTCACGTCGACGTTCGCGGTGAACCCGCCCGGCCACTGGCTGGGGGCGCTGTACGCCACCCGACATCCGGCCGCCGCGTGGGCGGTGCCGGCGTTGATCAGGCCGGCGCCGGCGAGTAGTGCGGCGATGCCGCTGGCGACCAGGCCGAATCGCCAACGTGTCCTGCGGAGTGTGCCCTTCAGCGCAGCCATGACGCTCCTCGCGTGGTGATGGTGTCAACGGGTGGCTGGCCGGGCGTCGCCGGGCCACCGGAACATCCGGCCGGCTCGCACCATAAGTTGGGATCATCAACTTTGTCAATCGACGTAACGCGATATGAATGCCTTCTGGCCAGGTGGGGGCGGTGCTGTCGTGGGGAAGTCGATCGCCCCGGCGTACCGAACCGGTAGGTGGACCGGCGGGCGGACCGGTAGCCAGGTCGACAGGCGCCGGTGGCCCGGCGCAATCGGCACCGGCACCCCGGGGGCGTGAATGAGCGGGGCCCGGCGGGGTAGTCGGCGTCGTGGCGGCGGGGGAGGTCAACGCGGGCTGGGCGCGTCGTGCCGTCGGCCGGGTCGAGGCCGGGGTCGCCGGGACGGTGGGCAGCCTCAGCCGGCGGATCGGCTGGCAGGAGCGACGCCGGAGCCTGGAGCTGTACGCCATCCTCGCCGTACAGGCCGGGGTGTCCGCCGCGCTGGCCTGGACGCTTGCGCACGAACTGCTGGGCCATCCGTCGCCGGTGTTCGCGCCCAGCGCCGCCGTCGGCACGATCGCCGCCGCGATCGGCCGGCGGACCCGACGCACCGTGGAACTGCTTGTCGGCGTGCTGGCCGGACTCCTGGTGGGCGACGCCCTGATCATGATCATTGGCACCGGGCCGTGGCAGATCGGCACCGTGGTCACGCTCGCCATCCTGCTCGCGCTGACCATAAGCCGGGGTGGAGCGGTCGTCACCCAGGCCGGCGGTACGGCGGTGCTGATCGCCACCCTCTCGCCGATCCAGCGAGGACTGGAGGTGCCGCGGATCGTCGACGCGGTCATCGGCGCGATCTCCGCCGTGGCGGTGGTGGCCCTGCTACCGGTCAACCCGGTACGCATCATCCAGCGGGCCGCGCGGCCACTCTTCGCCGCCCTGATCGAACACCTGCACAACGCTGCGGACGGGATGTCCACGGGCGACGCCGCGGTGGTGGCCCGGGCCCGGGACGGGCTGTTCGGCCTCGGCCCTCAACTGGCGCTGCTCAACGACGCGGTTTCCGGT
This sequence comes from Verrucosispora sp. CNZ293, assembly GCF_002754655.1. NCBI lineage: Bacteria > Bacillati > Actinomycetota > Actinomycetes > Micromonosporales > Micromonosporaceae > Micromonospora > Verrucosispora sp. CNZ293. Next base: position 2,832,268 of record NZ_PEFR01000001.1, on the reverse strand, counting down.
GCCCAGGAGGCGGTCGCGGTCTCGCCGGCACGTTGGCACCGGCGGGGCGAGTTCGAGCACTACCAACGCGGTACCCGCTACCTCGACCTGGCGATCGGTGGTGGCCAGGAGATGCTACGCCGGGCGGCCACCGCGGTCCATGACGGCGAACCGGTGCCGGCCGGACTGGCGGCGGCGGTGCACTACTTCGGGGACGCTCTGGCTCTGTTGCAGGTCGAGGCGGAAAGTGGGCAGCACACGAAGCGGTCCGAGCAGTTGGTCCTCAAGGCGGTCGACCGGGCCGCCGAGGCGTACGACGAGGGGGTCGGTTTCTCCGGCAGCGTGGTGGTGGCCCAGATTCGTACCGTTGCCACAGACCTGCTGCGCAGCCTCGGCTGCCACGAGGAGGAGGCCGTCGCCGTGATCCGGCGACGCTTCGAGCAGCAGCGCCACGAGGCGGAGCAGCCACCCGGCGAACGGAAGGCGGCGTGACCGGCCCGGCCGGCTCAGAGCCGGCCGGCCACCGTCCGCGCCAGCTCGGTCAGCGGCTTGTGGTATTTGGTCGGGTCGTCCAGCCGGACCAGTCGGATGGCCACCCAGACCCCGGCGGCGTGGACGAAGACCGCACCATCCTCCAGGTACGCCTCGTCCCCGATCCCGGACAACGTCTCGAACTCGTGGTCGAGATCGCGGTCGACGTCGAGGATCTTCTTGGCCCCGTCGCCCACGTAGATCTCCACCTGCGCCACCGGACCTGACACCGGCCCGGTGTACCTGCAGGTGTCGCGGACCGGTACCGGATCCTCCAGCGGGGTGTCCGCCAGCTTCTCGGCGTCCGCCTTGGTCACCAGCGCGCAGGCGTCGACAGGCGGTGCCTCGGCCGACGGCTCGGTCGCCTCGGTCGGTGGCGCGGGCTCCGCCACCTCGGTCGGTGGCGGGGGCGCGGCGGCGGGTTCGGCGGTGCCGCCGCAGGCGGTCAGCACGGCGACGGCGGCGGCCGTCGCGGCGAGCCTCAGATACCTCACGGTCGTCTCCTCGGGGCGGGTTATCACCGGGGCAGAGCGTCGAGCAGTCGGCGCAGCGCCTGCTCGTAGCCGTCGGGCTGGGCGCCGAGGCGCTCGAAGCTGCTCAGCGTCACGGTGAAGCTGCCGGCGTCGCCGACCAGCACCGCCTCGGCGCCGATGTCCTTCACTGCCAGGTAGCCCTTGCCGCCGCCGTCGAGGTCCGTCACCGTCTGGTAGGTCTGCTCGGCCTGCTGACGCTGGTAGTCGTAGGTTGTCTCGCCGGCCAACTGGGAGGCGGTCGTCACGGACAGCGTCGCCACCCCCTTGCCGTCACCGAAGTTGCACGTGCCGCTGTCGACCATGGACTGGCCGACCAGGTCGGAGATCTGGGTCGCGGTGAACGGGCAGGCCGGGGTCTCGGTGCCGGCACCGCCGGCGGGCAGGTCGAGGTCGGCCTCGGCGTCTGCGCCGGGGCCCGCCTCGGGTGGCGCGGGTTCGCTGCTGTCGCAGCCGGTCAGCGCGAGCGTGGCCGCGAGCATTACGGGCAGGATCAGTCGACGCACGGGTTCGGTCCCTTCTGACACCCGGCTTCAACCGGGCCGGGCTGCTCGACCAGGTCGGTCTGGTGCCGGTGGACGAGCGCGGCTTTCCTGACGCGGCCGGGCTGCCGGCGGCGGGCCGGACCCGGTCCACCCCGAAGCCGGTACGCCGGGGTGACGTCTCGACGCTACGGCCGCACGGCCGTGGAGGAATCCGGCGTTTCCCTAGCCTTTGACCGCGCCGGCCGGCGCGACAGCCGTCGTCGACCGGTGTACCCGTGCGTCGGATCCACCGACCCGCGCCAGCGCGGCACCCAGTTCCGCCCGGCGGGAGATGCCCAGCTTGCGGTAGACCCGGGACAGGTTCGTCTCGACGGTCTTCGGGCTGACGAACAGCTCGTCGGCGATCGCCCGACTGGTCCGTCCCTGCGCGGCGAGCCGGGCGACCCGCTCCTCGGTGGCGGTGAGATCGGACGGCGCGGGCGGGCGTCCGCCGAGCCGGGCGGCCTCGGCCCGGGCCCGCCCGGCGAACACCGTCGCGCCCAGGGCGTCGAACTCGACAGCAGCGGCGGCCAGCGCCTCCCTGGCCGGACGCTTACGCCGGGACCGACGGTGCACCACGCCCTCGACCAGCAGACATCTGGCCCGATCCAGGGGCAGAACCTCCGGCGGCACGGCGGCGCGGGCGGCAGCGAGGTCGGCCAGGGCTGCGGACGGGTCGACGCCGCTGGCGCTGTTCACCAGGGCGCGGCTGCGCGCCAGGCCGAGCAGCGTCCAGGGTCGCGGCAGCCGGCGGTGCCGCTCCGCCAACCGGGCCAGGGCGGCACGCGCCGTGACCAGGTCACCGGCGCCCACACAGGCTTCGACCCAGTCGGTCTCGAAGCGCTGTGCCAGCGGCTCGGCCAGACCCATCCGGTCGACGGTCGCGGCGAGCCGGCCGTACCCGGCGGCGGCGTCGGCCATCCGGCCGGCGCAGAGCGCGACGAACGCGCCCAGTTGCAGGTGGATACGGCGGCACCAGTCGTCGTCGAGCTGCTCGCCCAGCCGCAGTCCCGCCTCGGCCACCCGCTGCGCCGCGTCGAGCCGGCCGCGTAGCGCGTCGAGCAGCCCGGACAGCCAGATCTCCGCGGTCGCCTCGGTGCCGAGCAGCTCACCGAGCTCGCGGGCCGCCGCGATGTGTCGCTCGGCAGCCGGCCACCGCCCCGCGAGCAGCTCGGTCTCGCCGAGGTGCTTGAGCAGGTCGTACTGCGAGGGTTCGTCGCCCCGGATCGCCGCCTGGTCCAGCAGCCTGCCCAGCCACCGCCGGGCCCGGGCCGGATCGTCGATCGACTTCCACCAGATCGCCGGAATGGTGCCGGCGAGCCACGACGGCTCCGGACCCTCCATCTCCAGGGCGCGGTCGAGCAGCTCGATGCGGGGCGGTTCGCCGGCGCGTACCTCGTTGAAGAACAGGTTCAGCAGCGCCGCGGCGAGCAGCGTGCGGTCTCCACCGGGACCGGTGAGCAGGGCGATGGCCGCCTCGGCGTGGGCCCGCGCCGGATCCGGCAGGTCGACGAAGAGCGCCAGGTGGGCGTGGATCCGGCCGGCCAACGACGAATCCGGGCGGGTCGCCGCCAGCGCCCGACCGGCTGCCTCGACAGCGGTGCCGCCGGACTCGTCGGCACTCCAGGCGACCACGGCGCGCAGCAGCAGCGCCTCCGCGCGGACGTCGCCGCCGAAAGCGGCGGCCACCGCCTCGGCGGCGGTGCGCGCCCCGGGGTGGTCCCCGCAACCGAACCGGCAGCGCGCGGCGGCCAACAGCCGCTGTCCACGACTCGCCTCGTCGTCGGCGGGAGTGAGCCGCGCCGACGACTCGTACAGGTTAGCGGCGGCCTCCGGCGCGCCCCGCGCGTGCTGTCGGGCGGCAGCCGCGGCGAGGGCGTCGGCGACCACCGGGTCCGGCGCGGTGGTGCACAGCGCCAGGTGCCGGACCCGCTCGTCCGGATCGGCCACCACCTCGGCCAGCCGGCGGTGCAGGCCGCGCCGGACGCCGGGCGGGATGCCGGCGCGGACCGCGGCGGCGTAGACCGGATGGCTGAACTCCACTCGCACCGCGCCGACCACGAGCAGGCCGGCCTCCTCCGCGGCGTCGAACGCGGTGGCCGCGACGCCCGCCGCGGCCAGGTCCCGCAGCAGGGGTACGCCGAGCAACGCCGCCAGTCGTACGGCGTCCCGGCAGCGGGCGGGCAACGCGGCGAGCACCTCACCGAGAAGTTGGTGCATGGACGAGGCCACCGGCAGATCCTGCGCCGGTTCCGGTGGCTGCGGTAGGCGCTGCACCGCGCGGGTCACCTCGATGGCGACGAGCGGGTTTCCGGCCGCCTCCCGGGCGATCCGGGCGAGCAGCGAGCGACTCAGGGTGGCACCGACCCGCTCCCGCAGCAGGTGGTGCAGGGCACCCACGCCCAGCGGAGCCAGCGGCAGCCGGGTCAGCCGGGCGGGACCGGAGTCCAGCCCCAGTGGCGCGATCCGCGGCATCGACGTGGTGTCGGTGCGGCAGCTGACCAACGTGGACAACCCGGGCCCGACCCGGCGCAGGGCGAACCGCAGCGCCCGTTCACTCGGCCGGTCCAGCCACGGCGAGTCGTCGACGGCGACGAGCACCGGCCGGCCGGCGGCGAGCGCGTTCTCCAGCAGCGAGCGGGTGGCGGCACCGACGACCCGTTCGTCGACTGTCTCCTCGCTGTCCCGGGTGAGCAGCACCACCTCGGCCGCGACGCGCTGCGGGCGCGGCAGCTCCGCCACCAGGTCCGCGAGGGGGCGGAGCAGGTCGGCGAGGGCGGCGAAGGGCAGGTCGGTCTCGCATTCGGTGGGCGCGCAGGTCAGCACCGTCCAGCCGGCCCGCGTCGCCTCGGTCACCAGTTCCCGGAGCAACGTCGTCTTGCCGATGCCGGCCGGGCCTTCCAGCAGCACCGAGCCCGGCTGGCGCAGGGCGCGCCAGGCCTGATCGAACACCCCGTCCCGGCCGACGAGCGTACGCCGCATCTGACGATTCTGGCACCGATGGGGGCGCGGCGGCCATCGTGCGGACGGTGATCCGCAAGCGGCGGTCGGTCAGAGCGGCGGTCAGGCGTGCAGGGTGCGGCTGGGTGGGAAGCCGTAGGTGGCGTGGTAGCGCGCGGTGAACCGGCTGTGGCTGAGAAAACCCCAGCGCGAGGCGATCGACGAGACCGTTTCCTGCCTCGGGTCGGCCTGCATGAGGTCGCGGTGGGCGCGGTCGAGCCGGACCCGGCGAAGGTGCGCCATCGGGGTGGTGTCGAGGTGCCGGCGGAACGCCAGTTGCAGGGTCCGCAGCGAGACCTGGGCCGCGGCGGCGATGTCGGCGGCACCGATGTCGCGGTCGGCGTACTCCTCGATGAACGCTGTCGCCCGGCGCAGCGTCGCCGTGGTCGCGGCGCGCCGGTCGGTGGTGGACGGCCAGCCGGCCGTGGTGTTGGGGAAGACCGCCAGGGCCGACGCGGCGAGCAGTCGGGCGGCATTGGCGATGACCAGGGGTTCGCGGTACGCGTACGGGTTGTCCAGCACGACGTGGTTGAGATAGCTCGTGGTGTGCCGCCACAGCCCGGCCAGGGCCGGGGATGCGGGGGTCAGTCCGGTGAACCTGACCGGGCCAGCCCGGTCGGCGGACATCGCGCCGGTCACCCGGGCCAGGACGGCAGGACTGAGCAGGCAGGCGGTGACCCGGCCCGGCAGCCAGCGCAGCGAGCAGGACAGGTCGGGCAGGGTGACCAGGAAGACGTCGCCCGGCCCGAACCGGCCGTACGCGTCGGCGCAGGAGCGGTCGACGCGTCCGTTGACGACCTCACAGACCATCAGCGCGGCGGCCGGCTCGACATCGATATCGAGCCGGGTGGACTGGTCCACCGTCTCCAACCAGAAGGAGCCCGCATCCACCCGGTGGTGGCGGAACCGGTACCGGACGCCGGGGGCCGTGCGGATCGCGACCTTGGCGCGATAGGCGGTCGCCAGGAAGTCGTGGATCGTCTCCGGGTCGCAACTGTCGAACCGGTGCCTGGTCGGAACCTTCGTCTTCAATACGTCTCCATCGACCTGGACGGAGGGCGCTTCGGTACGCCGGATCGGCGCCCGGCGAGACGCGGTGGATCCGGCGGAGCGGTAGGACATGCGGAGCCAGGATTCCCATTGATGGTATCCACAAAGGAAGGACTCCCACGAAGTTTTCTTCGCGCATCCGTCGCGCCGGCCGGATCTCGCTCGTTGTCGATGTCAGGGGGTTCGTTTTCGGGCTAATCGGCCCGCTTCGACGTACGCGCGCCGCGCTAGCCGACGACCCTCCGTGGCCGTGATCATGCGAAGGGTGTCGAACGAGGGGTAGCTGATCGACCAACGGGTGAAGGGGTGGGGTGTTGGAGACCAAGGATCCGACTGACATCGTCCGACTGGCGACGGCTGAGGCACTCCGGCGGGTCGCCGGTGAGGTGGACCTGACTGGCATCGTGGAATCCCACATGATCGATCTGGGTGGTGCCCTGCGGGACGTACTGCGCTGCGCGCTGGTGGCGCAGCGGGTGGCGGCGCCGACGCGACTGATCACGCTCTGCCGCGACCTGGCCGTCGGGCCCGACGCCTTCGACCTGCTGGGCCACCACCTGCTGGGTGCCCTGGTCGGCTATCGACCGGGGCCGGACGCACTGGTCCGGGCGGGCGGGGCGCTCGGACTGGCGCGGCGGGAACTGTTCACCCATCGGTCGCCCGCGCCGGGCGATCCACACCCGACTCCCGCCCGGGTCGGCCGACGTAACAGCGCCGCCGTCCGATACCGCTCGGCCAAGCCCCCGGAGCACCTGCCCTCGCCACCGAACTGGACCTGCACCGGCTGCGGGCAGGAGTGGCCGTGCCCGGTCAAGCAGAGTCAACTGCTCGCGGAGTTCGGCGGGGCCCGCGCCGCGCTCGCGGTCTACCTGGGCTCCTGCCTGCTCGCCGCGGCCCGGGACCTACCAGGTCTGCCGCTGGCCCGGGCGCGTAACCGCTTCCTCGGCTGGCTGCCCCGCCGGCCCTTCTGAGCGCGTGTTCGGCGAGGTCGCCCGGCAGGGCTCGGCCACTCACCCGCGCAGCGGAACCGCCCGCCGGTCAGTCGACCGGCGGGCGGTGTCAGCCGCGTTCGATGAGAGTGCGGCCGGCTGTGCCGCGCCGCTCGGCTCGCCCGGACGAGCCGCACGAACCGTGGCCCAGCTCGGGGTGCCCGATCAGTTGGCCGCCGGCTCGGGTGCCCGGTCGGCGTCGTTCGAGGTGGGTGCCGTCGGCTCGGCCTGATCGGACTGCCGGTCCGCGGCCTGGCCGGCGAACCAGTCGATGCCGCCCGGACCTCCGGCCGCGACCGCCGCCGCCGCGCGCGCCACCGGATCCACCACGGGGCGTACGCCGTTCTCCGGGCTGCCACCAGCGCCGCCCGAGCCCGGCTGAGCCGGCCTGCCGGTCATCGCTCCGTTGCGGTCCCGACTCCCCGGATCGCTGGCGTCGGTGGCCGTGCGCGCCGTCTCCGACCCGGCTCGTTCGGTGTCGACCTCCGCAGCGGCGGTCACCCCCTCGGCCTGATCGCCGGCCGTCGAGGTAACCTCGCCACCGCCCGCCGCGGCCGGGTCGCCACCGGTCCGGGTGCTTGCGGCGCGGGCGGCCACCATCGGGTACTCGGCGGTCTCGCCGCCACCCGCCGCGGCTGCCATCACCGCCGCGGCCGCCAAATCGGCGACCCGCTTGGCCTCGCGCTGCACCCGTGCCCGGGTCTCCTTGGCGTGCCGCTCGGCGGCCTCGGCCGCCCGGCGCACCTCGTCCAGCCGCTGGCTCTCCGCCACGAGTTCGCGGCTGGTCTCCTCCAACAACTGGCGTAGGCGGGTCAGCTCGGCCTCGGTGGCGTCCTTGGTGCGGCGGGCCTCGTTCAGCTGCTGCTCGGCGTCGTCCAGCTGCTCGTGCAGCTGAGCCAGCGCTTGACCCTGCTCCCCGACCTCCAGTTGGACGGCGTGCAGCTGCTCCTCGGCTGCCGCGGCCTGCTCGTCGCTGAGTTCGCGTACCTCGGCCGCCTGCTCGTCGGCGCGCTTGCGGATCTCCGCGGAGTACTGCTGGGCGTCGGCGATCATCGAGCTGACCCGCTGCTCCGCGGCGCTCCGCTGCGCGGCCAGCTCACGCTCGGCGGCGGCTCGCTGCTCGGCCAGGTCCTCCTCGGCCGCGGCCCGCCGCTCGGCCATCTCCTCCTCGACAGTGGCTCGCCACTGGGCCAGTTCCTGCTGGCTCTTCGACCGGGCCGCCTGGATCTCCTGGTGGATCTGGGTACGCGCCGAACTGGTGAGCGCCTCCGCCGCCGAGCGGGCCTGTTCGATCTGCTGACGGCACTGCTCGCCGATCCGCTGCGCCTCCTGTTGGGCGCGCTCGTGCGCGGCCTCCCCGTCGGCGCGCAGCTTGTCGGCCCGCTCTCGGGTCTCGGCCAGCTCCGCGTCGGCCGTCGCCCGCAACTCCTCGTACGTCTTCTCGTGCTCGGCCCGCCGGCCAGCCAGCTCCTCTTCGAGGTCGGCCAACGCCTTGACCGTGCGTTCCCGCGCGTTGGCCAGCGTCTTCTCCGCCTCCGCCTGGAGTTTCGTGGCCCGCTGCGTGTGCGTCTCGATGATCGCCGCGGCCTGCTTCTCGGCCAGGTCCAGGATCTGGCCGACCATCGGGCCCACGTCCTGGAAGGTGGCCTTGTCCACTTGCGCCGGTCGTTGCCGCAGCTCGGCCATCTCGCTCTGGATCGCGTGGAGCTTCCCGGTCAGCTCCCGCACGTGCGCGGTGGCCCGGTCCCGTTCCGCCGAGACCGCGGCGAGCCGGCTGTCCACCTGCTCGACGTAGCGCTCGACCTGCCGTTTCTCGTACCCACGCAGAGTGACCTCGAAGTTCGGCCGCGAGGCCAGGTCGTCGCGGACTGCGAACGGCTCCTCGCCGATGGACATGCCCCATCCTCCAGAGGATCGAAGAGCGCCACGCCGGCGGGCCGGCGGCGGATGACGCGCAACGTTACCGCTGCTCCGGCCACGCTGTCCTCCCACCCCGGTACGGTTTTCCGGCCGCCTGACGGCTGGCCCGGCATCGGCGTCCCGCCCGATCGCGCGAGGAAGCCGTCGCGATCCGCGTCAGCGGCTTGGCCAGCGACGCGGCTGAGGTATCGACACCTTCACAAGCGTCGCGGCGCCGGATGGGGGGATGAAAGTGAAATGGGCCCGCGTCTTGACAGGTACTTAGGTTAGGTTAACCTAACCGCATGTTGACTGGACTGACGTTGGGCGCCGCTGAGCAGAGCCTACGCGGTGTTGACCTGTGCCTGGGCTACCACGGCACGACTGTGGTGCACGACGCGGCTATCACCCTGCGTCCCGGCGCGGTCACCGCTCTCGTCGGACCCAACGGCAGCGGCAAGTCCACCCTGTTGCGGGCGTTGGCCCGGCTGCACCCGATCGACAGCGGCAGCGTTCTCTTCGCCGACGGCATCGCCGCCGCGGGTCTGCCCGCCAAGGAGTACGCCCGCCGGGTCACCCTGCTCGCCCAGAGCCGGCCGATCCCCAACGGTGTCACCGTCCGCGACGTGGTCGGCTACGGCCGCCACCCCTACCGGGGCCGGTGGCGTGCGGAGGACCCGGACGGCCCGACCGCGATCGCCCGCGCCATGGAGGTGACAGGCGTCAGCACGATGGCCGGTCGGCCGGTCGACGAACTCTCCGGTGGCGAACTGCAACGGGTGTGGCTGGCCACCTGTCTGGCCCAGGACACCCCGGTGCTGCTGCTCGACGAGCCCACCACCTTCCTCGACCTGCGGTACCAGGTCGGGATCCTCGATCTGATGCGTGACCTCGCCGACGACCACGGCGTCGCGGTCGGCGTCGTACTGCACGACCTGAACCAGGCCGCCGCGGTGGCCGACCAGGTGGTCCTGCTGCACGGCGGCCGGGTCCGCGCCACCGGCACCCCGGCGGAGGTCTTCACCGAGCACGACCTGAGCGAGACCTACGGCATCCGGATCGAGGTCAGCACCGACCCGTTCAGCGGGCTGGTGACGACTCGTCCCGTGGGCCGACACCTGGCCCGAATCCCGGTCTGAGCACAGACCGGTCACGACACCCACCCGAGAAAGAACATCATGTCCCGTACCCGTGTAACCGCCCTGGTGGCCGCCGCCACCGCGGTGCTGCTGGCCGCCTGCGGCACCACCGAGAACACCGCCGAGCCCACCGCTCCCACGTCCGCCGCCAGCGGCCCGGTCACCGTCACCGACAGCCGGGGCAAGGAGATCAAGCTCGACGCCCCCGCGACGAAGGTGGTCGGCCTCGAATGGGGCGAGGTCGAGATGCTTGTCAGCCTCGGCGTCATGCCGGTCGGCGTCGCCGACCCCAAGGGGTACGCGACCTGGGTGAGCGCCGCCAAGCTCGACGCGGGCGTCAAGGACGTGGGTACCCGCGGTGAGCCGAGCATCGACTCCATCGTGGCGCTGCAACCCGATCTCGTGGTCATGGAGGACGACCGGGGCGCCAACGTGATCGCCCAGTTGGAGAAGTACGTCCCGGTGATCGTCACCAAGGGCAGCGACGCCTCGGACAACCTCGGCCGGATGCGTGCCGACCTGAACATGATCGCCGCCGCGGTCGGCAAGACCGCCGAGGCGGAGAAGCTGCTCGCCGACTTCGACGCCGCCATCGCGGACGGCAAGAAGAAGATCGCCGACGCCGGTGCCGCCGGCAAGCCGTTCGCCATCGCCGACGGCTGGAAGGAAGGCAGCACGGTAAGCATCCGGATGTTCGGTGAGGGCGCGCTCGTCTCTCAGATCGGCATCCAGCTCGGCCTCACCAACGCCTGGACCGGCGAGACCGACCCGGCCTGGGGCCTGGGCCAGACCGACGTCGAGGGCATGACCGTCCTCAAGAGCCCGGACCTGCACTTCTTCTACAACGCCTCGGACGGTGCCGACGTCTTCGCCGACGGCCTGAACAGCAACGCCATCTGGAAGTCGCTGCCCTTCGTCAAGCAGGGCAACCTGCACCGGATGCCCGACGGGATCTGGACCTTCGGCGGGCCGCTCTCCGGTAAGCAGTACATCGACCAGCTCGTCAACACCTACGCGGTGTGACCATGCTGTCCGCGCCCTCACGTCCGGAGCCGGCTGTCCAGCCGGCTCCGGCCGGGCGCCCCTCGGTTCCGCGCGTCGTCGGGATCTTCGTCATCGCCACCGCGCTGCTGCTGGTGGTCGTGGCGGTGCACCTCACCCAGGGCACCTCCGCCGTGGGCGCGCTCGACCTGCTCCGTCTGCTGACCGGCGGGGACGACGAGACCGCCCGGGTGCTCGTCGCCTCCCGGGTGCCCCGGCTGCTCGCCGGGCTGACGATCGGTGTCGCCCTCGGCTTCGCGGGCGCGGCCCTACAGTCGATCGCCCGCAACCCGCTCGCCTCACCGGACACCCTCGCCGTCAACGCCGGTGCCCACCTGGCCATCGTCTCGGTCGCCGCGTTCGGCATCGCGCTGCCCGCGCTGCCCGCCGGTGGCCTGGCCTTCTGCGGTGGCCTCGCCGCCGCCGCCCTGGTGATGGCGATGTCCTCCGGCGGCCAGGCCGGCACCACCCGGCTGATCCTCGCCGGCTCGGCCACCGCGCTGGCGCTCAGCTCGGTGACCATGCTGCTGCTCCTGCTCTTCGAGCAGGCCACCATCGGCCTGTTCGCCTGGGGCAACGGCTCCCTGGTACAGAGCGACCTCGACGCGCTCACCCAACTCGCCCCGGTGATCGTGGCCGCCGGCGCGGCGCTGATGCTGCTCGGCCATCGCCTCGACATCCTCGCCCTCGGCGACGACACCGCAACGGTGCTCGGCATCGACGTACGCCGGACCCGGCTGATCGTCACAGTGCTGGCCGTGCTGTTGTCCGCCGCGGCGGTCACCCTCACCGGCCCGGTCGGCTTCGTCGGCCTCTGTGCGCCGGTGATCGTCCGGCTGCTCGGTCCGCTGGTGCCCGGCGTCCATCGGCACCGGATCCTGCTGCCGCTGTCCGGCATGGCCGGCGTCGTCATCGTCCTCGGCTCCGATGTGCTGCTGCGGGCCCTGATGGGCGGTCAGGCCGGCGTGGACATCCCCACCGGCGTGGTGACGACGCTGTTCGGCGCGGGAATCCTGATCTGGTTGGCCCGCCGGCACCGCGACGCCGGCCCCACCCGCCGGCCACCCGGTGGCCACGCGGCGGTGCGCTCCGCGAGCTTCCACCGCACCGTGTTGACCGTCGCCGCCACGGTCACCGTCGGGGCGGTGCTGCTCGGCATGCTCGCCGGGGACACCTGGTTGCTGCTCGGCGACATCGTCAACTGGATCAACGGCAGCACCGGGCCGGCGTACACCTTCGTGCTGGACCAGCGGTGGCCGCGTGTCGCCGCGGCGATGCTGGCCGGCGCGGCCCTGGCGGTCGCCGGCACCACAGTGCAGGCGGTCTGTCGCAATCCACTCGCCGAGCCCGGCATCCTCGGCATCACCGCAGGTGCCGGTCTCGGCGCGGTCTCACTGCTCACCTTCGTGCCGTTGGCCGGTGTCTGGGCCGTCTCCGGAGTCGCCGGTCTCGGCGCCATGCTGGCCTTCGCCCTGGTGTACGGCGCGGCCTGGCGGGGCGGCCTCAGCTCCGACCGGCTGGTCCTGATCGGTTTCGGCGCCTGGCAGGGCGGCATGGCGATGATCACCTTCATGATCGTCGCCTTCGATCCGTGGAACACCGGCAAGGCCCTCACCTGGCTCTCCGGCTCCACCTACGGCCGCAGCGCCACCCAGGTGCTGCCGGTGGCGATAGCCCTGCTGGTGCTCACCCCGGTGGTGCTGGCCGCCCGGCGCGAGCTGGACCTGATGACGCTCGACGACGACACGCCACGGGTGCTCGGCGTCCGGCTGGAACGGACCCGCCTGGTCGCCCTCGGCGCGGCGGCCCTGCTCACCTCCACGGCGGTCTCCGCCGTCGGCGTGATCGGCTTCGTCGGCCTGGTCGCCCCGCACGCGGCCCGGGCCCTCGTCGGTGGCCGGCACACCCGGGTGCTCCCGGTCGCCGCGCTGCTCGGCGCGGCCCTGGTCAGTCTCGCCGACACTCTCGGCCGCACCGTGATCGCGCCGGCTCAGATCCCCGCCGGACTGGTCACCGCCATGATCGGCACTCCCTACTTCGTCTGGCTGCTGTGGCGTTCACGCGCCGCCGCCCCATCCCGGTAAGCCCACCGACCCCGACCGGAGAGGCATCATGACCCACACCCTGCCCGTCGCGCCGTGGCGGCTGTTCGCTGTCGAGGTCCGCGCGGTACGTCGGCTCAGCCCGTCCTTCGTCCGGGTCACCTTCACCGGTCCGGACCTGGACCGCTTCGCCGACAACGGCTACGACCAGCGGATCAAACTGGCGTTGCCGCTGCCCGGCCAGGTCGGGGTGCACCTGCCGCAGGGGCCGGACTGGTACTCGCGGTGGCGGGCCCTGCCGGATCACGAACGCAACCCGATCCGGACGTACACGGTGCGCGCGGCCCGGCCGTACCTGAGCGAGGTCGACGTCGACCTGGTGCTGCACGGCGACGGCGGACCGGCGACCCGGTGGGCCCGCCGGGTCAGCCCCGGCGACGAGATCGCCATCGTCGGCCCCGACTCGGCGTACGGCGGTGACCACGGCGGGGTCGAGTTCCGGCCCCCGTCGACCGGGTGCCTGCTGTTGGCCGGTGACGAGACGGCGGTACCGGCGATCAGCGGCATCTGCGAGCGGCTGCCGCTGGACGCGCGTGGCCGGGTGCTGCTGGAGGTGCCCGAGGCCGGCGACGCGCTGCCGCTGATCACGCCGCCCGGTGTCGAGGTGACCTGGCTGCCCCGGGGTGCCGGTGGGTACGGCAGCCGGCTGGTCACCGCCGTCGCCAAGGCCGCCGGCGACCTGCTCGCCGGTGTGGCGGGCGCGCCGGTGGCTCCGGCCGGCCAACTGGTCGACGAGGTGGACGTGGACCAGGAGATCCTCTGGGAGGTGCCCGACGCGCTCCCGACGGCCCCCCTCTACGCCTGGCTGGCCGGAGAGGCCGGTGTCATCCGTACCCTGCGCCGGCACCTGGTCACCGAACGCGGCCTCGACCGCCGCGCAGTCGCCTTCATGGGCTACTGGCGCCACGGCCGCCCCGACCCCTCCTGACCCCCACCCCACCCTTCGCGGGGGAAAGAGCGGGGAGGGGCGGGGGGAGAGGGGTTTAGGGGAGGGGGTGGGAGATGTTGCGGGCGTGGTCGGTCAGGGCGGCGGAGACTACCGTGGCCTCCAGGGGGAGCACCTCCAGGCAGCGGCGTACGGCGGCGGACATCAGCGCGTTCGGCACTCGCATGGACAGCGTGCAGTGCGGCACCCAGCGGCCCGGACGGTAGTGCTCCACGAGCGTCACCCCGCCGGCGACGAGCAGGTCGTACACCCGCCTGTGGTGGGCCAGCAGCTCCGGGGTGGGTACCGGACCCAACCAGAGCACCCGACCGACGAACTGGCCGGCGTGCTGGAACGACAACCGCAGCGGCGCCGCCACGGTGGTGCCGGCCAGCGCCGCCGTGACCTGCTCCGGGTCGAAGCGCGGCGCGACCGCGAGTGAGACGTGCGGCCGGTGCCGCTGCTCCAGCAGGGAGCGCATGCTCTGCACCCCCTCGGCCTCCAGGGCCTCCCACAACACCCGGATCCGCCGGGTGGCGACGGTGTCCAGGTACAGCTCCAGCGCGGCGACCACATGATCATTCTAGTGAGGGTGTCCAGGAACGTCGGCGGTGTGGCGGTGCGGGCCGGGGGCGGCTCACGGCACGATGACGGCCCGACCCTCGAGCGTGCCGTCCCGCATCATCCGGTACGCGCTCATCGCGTCGTCCAGACTGAACGTGGTGGTCTTCGGTCGTATCAGGCCCCGCGCACCCAGGTCGAGCACCTCAAGCAGCTCCGGACGGCTGCCCCAGTAGGTGGTCTGGATGCTCACCTCGTACGGCACGGAGAAGAAGCCGACCGACAGCGTGCCACCGCCGAGCCCCACGACTGTCAGGTCACCCACGGTCCGGGCGGCGGCGACCCCCAGCGTCAGCGTGGCGTCGGCGCCGACGAAGTCGAGCACCACGTCGGCGCCCCGGCCGCCGGTGACCCTGCGGATCTCCTCGGCGGTGCCCTCGCCCGAGCGCATCGTCAGGTCGGCGCCGCAGTCCTCGGCTAGCCGCAGCGCCTCCTCCCGAGTGTCCACCGCGACCACCCGGGCGGCGGTGGTCGCCTTGAGGATCTGCACGCCGACGTGCCCGAGCCCGCCGACGCCGATCACGACCGCGGTGCTGCCGGGTGGCAACTTCGGCCAGGACCGGCGAATCGCGTGGTACGGCGTGAGCCCGGCGTCGGTCAGGGGCGCGGCATCGACCGGATCGAGTCCTTCGGGCAGCGGCAGCACGTGTCGGGCATCCGGCACCAGCTCGTACTCGGCCATCCCGCCGTCCAGGCCCAGGCCACCACCGCCGCCCGGCACCGGGGCGGCGGCCGGGTTCTCGCAGTAGTTGTCGACGCCGACCCGGCAGCGGGCGCAGCTACCGCAGCCCCAGGGACCGTAGACCGCCACCGGCTGGCCCACCTCCAGCCCGGTCACCCCGGAGCCGAGGCGGTGCACCCAGCCCGCGTTCTCGTGCCCGAGCGTGAACGGCGGATTCCAGGGCAGGCCGCCGGCCTCGAAATCGTGCATCAGGTGCAGGTCGGAGTGGCAGGCACCGGCCGCCCCGATCCGCACCACCACCTGGCCCGGCCCGGGTGTCGGTTCGTCGACCTCGACCAGCTCCGGCTCCGTTTTCCAAGCGGGCAGTCGCAGTGCACGCATCCCCGTCTCCCGTCGTCGGTGGCGCCTGCCCCAGGCTCCCCGGCGGACACCGGCCCAAACCACAGCCGCCGGCCGTCCTCCGCGTGCAGCGTCCCCGAGGCGTGACGGAACCCGCCATGGCGGCGGCCCAGGCCGGTCAGCCGGCGCGGTCCGTCGACGCCCGGCGAGCACGGTTCAGGCTGGTGCCACCGGGTCGCGCCGGTCCGCCGCCGTGGAGCCGGGCGGTGCCGCAGGCACCGGGTCGGGCTGTGCCACCGACACCGGGTCGCGCCGTCCCGCCGCCCCCGAGTCGGGTTCGGCCAGCACGGGTACGGGCGCGGGCCGGAGCCGGGTCAGCGTCCGGTCGGCGCCGACGAGCAGCAGGCCGAGCAGCCAGAACGCCACGGCCAGGCAGGCGGAGACGATGCCCACCCCGGGATAGCCGAGCTCACCCGCGTCCAGGAACGGGTACGGGTAGCGGTGCACCACCAGCCCGCGTACCAGGGCGAAGGCCAGATAGCCCAGCGGAAACGCCAACCACCACAGCGCGTGCCGCAGCCGCAGCCGTCCGTGCCGGCAGAGCAGCGCCCAGTCGGCGACGGCGAGCAACGGCACCACCGTGTGCAGGAACTGGTTACCGAACGCCTCACCGAGGGCCCGGTCCGGTTGCGGCATGGCGAACGGGCTGGCCGGGTTGGCCAGCACGAGGTGATAGACCACGGCGGTGATGGTGATGTAGAGGGTCACCGCGCCGGTGACCGCAGCCGGTGGGTCGGGCCGGCCCCGGCCGGCCTGCCAGAGGGCGTACCCGGCGACCAGGCCCACCGCGAGATTGCTCTGGATGGTGAAGTACGGCAGCAGCCCGGTCACCGTGGCCGGGCCGAGCGCGGTGAGCACCACACCGGCCAGCACACTGATCACGATCGCCAGGCGGAGCACCACCGCCGCGGATCGACGCCGCAGAGTCATCGCGGCACGTTACCAACGGACCGCCCCGCAGGTCACCGCCGCAGCGGTTGCCGAGCGGCCCGTCGCGCGGTCCACTGAACTACATGGGTGTCATAAAGGTGGGCACGTCCTCCTGGGCAGACCGGACGCTCGTGCGCTCCGGCTGGTACCCCCGTCAGGTGAACAACCCGGCCGGCCGGCTGCGTCACTACGCCGACCGGTTCGGGCTGGTCGAGGTGGACACGTCGTACTACGCGGTGCCGGCGCCGGAGACCGCGCAGGGCTGGGTCGACGCCACCCCCGAAGGATTCACCTTCAACGTCAAGGCGTTCAGCCTGTTCACCGGCCACCCGACCCCGGTGGCCACGCTGCCCGCCGACCTCCGCCCGACCGGCGGCCCCGCCCGGATCCGGCGGCGCGACCTGCCGACGGCCGCGTACGACGAGCTGTGGAGCCGGTTCCGGGCGGCGCTGACGCCGATCGCGGCGGCCGACCGGCTCGGTGCGGTGCTGTTGCAGTTCCCGCCGTGGCTGGCCCGGGGCGAGGCGGCCCGGCGACGGATCGCGGAGCTGGCGTCGCGGTGCCGGCCGTGGCGGGTCGCCGTCGAGCTGCGGCACGCCTCCTGGTTCGAGGGGACGGCGGCGCTGGAAACTCTCGCCTTCCTCCGTGACGAAGGGCTGACCTTCTGCTGCGTGGACATGCCGCAGGGGCATCCGGACTCGGTTCCGCCGATCCCGGTGGCGACTGCCGATCTGGCGATGATCCGGTTCCATGGCCACAGCAGCGGCTGGACCAGCGGCGACAAGGAGGACCGGTTCCGGTACGCCTATGGCGACGAGGAACTGGGCCGCTGGTCGGAGCTGCTTGTCGAACTCGCCGACCAGGCCGACGAGCTGCACGTGCTGTTCAACAACTGTTGCGCCGGTCAGGCTCAACGCGACGCGGAACGGCTGGCCGGCCTGCTCGGGGCAGCCGCCCGGCGGGCCGTACCGTCCTGACCGGACGCCCCGACGCTCAGCCGCGCCCGGTGCCCTCCGGGTGCATCCCGGTCGCCTCCTCCAGCGCGTTGTCCGGCAGGTCGCCACCGGCCTCGTCGTCGGGGAAGCTGCGTCGCGACGGCGCCGGGTCCGGCGGCGCCCCGGGCCCGGCCACCGGCACACGGGTCGGCTCCACCGAGCCGAACCCGTGCCGCCCGGCGGGCCGGTCCGTCGGGTCACCGGCGAGCGGACCGGCCGCGCGACGCTCGCCGCGCCGCCCCTCGGGCACCGCGGTCTCCTCGCTGCCCTCGCCCATCGGGGAGTCCTCGCCGGCACCCCACGGCGGATCCGCGTCGAAGCCGTCGGTGGTCCCCCAGGGCGCGACACCCTCGGGTCCCCGGTCCTGCCTGTCCCGGTCGGTCATGGCCACC
The DNA here is from genome assembly GCF_002754655.1 of Verrucosispora sp. CNZ293. NCBI lineage: Bacteria > Bacillati > Actinomycetota > Actinomycetes > Micromonosporales > Micromonosporaceae > Micromonospora > Verrucosispora sp. CNZ293. The sequence goes on along the minus strand of NZ_PEFR01000001.1, from coordinate 2,814,540 downwards.
TCGCTGATCGGTGCGCGGTCGTCGGTCCACCCGGGACCAACGTCGGCACATGGGTGCGCTGGCGGTCGTGCACCTTCGCCGCCGTCAGCGTCCGGACATCGTCATCTGCCGGATCGCCTTGGCCGCCGCCATCCCGCCGGTGCCCTTCCCCATCATCTTCGACGCGTGCCCCAGGCCTCCGGCGCGGCCGAGCATGCCGCGCAGGACCTGCCCGGGTTTCTGCTGCTCACCCATGTATGCGGTGACCACGATCAGGGCGCCGGTCAGCGCAGGGATGGCCCACTGCAGCATCTTCAACTGGCGCTGGCAGGACGCCACATTCGCCGGTGTCTGCTGGTTCGGTTCGGTGACACCCTCGACCGACGGCCGGCCGGCCTTGTCCAGTCGCTTGCCGAGCAGCCGGCTGTACCCGGTCACCGCCAGCGCGCCGACGGTCAGCGCGGTCTTCACCGTGCTGGCTCGACCGACCCCGGCCTGGGCGGCCATCCGTGGGCTCTCCGTCACCAGTTCACCGACCGCGCCGGCGAGGTGGGCGCCGATCGCCGCCGCGTTGACCGGCGTCCACCGATTCCAACCGGTCGACGCCATCGAGAGTCGTTGGGTCGAGTCGCCGATCCGGGCCGCGGCACCGTTGACGCCGAAGGCACCCATCAGGGAGCCGCCGAACCAGGCCGCCAGGCCCAGGTCGTGCATCGAGCGTAGTGCGGTGTGGTTGTCAGACATCTGGTCCCCTTCCACCGTGTCGGGCGCAGCGGCTTACCCGCCTCGGGCCGGGCTAATCGCCGCCCACGCCCCCAGGTGGGTCAGCGGCGGGCGAGCCGGGTCTCCGACTCGACCCGGGTCAGCTTCTCCGGGTTGCGGACGTAGTAGAGGCCCCCGATGCCGGCCTTCCCGACCCGGACCGCCATCACGCCGTCGAGTTCACCGTTCAGGTGCACGACGAGGGCCGGGCCGCCGTTGAGCAGCGTGGCGGCTGCGGTCAGCTGGCCCGGCACCTTGCGGAGACCACCGAGGATCATGCGGGCCACCCTGTCCGCGCCGACGACCGGGCGCGGCACGGCCTGCCGCACCCCACCGCCGTCGGCGACCAGGACGACCTCGGGGGCGAGCACGTCGAGGAGGGCCTGGAGATCGCCGGTCTCCACCGCCCGCCGGAACGACTCCAACGCCGCCCGGGTCTCGCCGGGGGAGACCACCTCGCGGGGACGGCGGGCGCTGACGTGCTGCCGGGCCCGGTGCGCGATCTGGCGTACGGCCGCCGGGCTGCGGCCGACCGCTGCCGCGATCTCGTCGTAGCTGACGTCGAACGCGTCGCGCAGCACGAACACGGCACGTTCGGTAGGCGAGAGCGTCTCAAGCACGAGCATCAGCGCCATCGAGACGCTCTCGGCCAGTTCGACGTCCTCGGCCACGTCCGGCGCGGTGAGCAGGGGCTCGGGCAACCACGAACCCACGTACGCCTCCTTGCGGCGGCGCAACGTGCGCAGCCGGTTGAGCGCCTGCCGGGTGGTGATCCGGACCAGGTAGGCACGGTTGTCCCGGACCCGTCCCAGGTCGACGTCGGCCCATCGCAGCCAGGTCTCCTGGAGTACGTCCTCGGCGTCGGCTGCCGAGCCGAGCATCTCGTACGCGACGGTGAACAGCAGGTTGCGGTGGGCGACGAAGGCTTCGGTCGCCGGGTCGGTGGCGGGGTCACGCATTGTCGCGGCCTCTTTCGTGCGGGGTCGGTGCCGGTCCACGGCACGGCCTGACCGTGCCGTGGACCGGCGGACTAGACCGTTCGCTCCACTGTGGTCGGTGCCTCGCCACGCCCGGCAAGTAGCTGCCGGCGCCTGCCATCCTTGAACGGCCAGCGGTACGAGCCGGGTTCGCGTGCCTCGTGCGCCAACTCCTTCAGCATGGACCTGATGGCGTACTCCTTGAGCGTGGCGGCGAGCCGGCCGCCGAGGTAGAACCGGTTCGCGGTGTCGTCCCTGCCGGCGATCTGCGCGGTGGCGGCCCGACGGCCCAGCCCGATGCACTGGCCGAAGAACCCGATGTTGATCGGCTCGGGTTGGTCACCGGCGATCCGGCGGAGCACCGTGTCGGCGGCGTGCGCGCCGAGCGGACGGGCGGACTGGCAGCTCATCCGCAACGGCCGGCCCGACGGCGCGACCGCGTCACCGGCCGCGACGACGTGTACGTCGTCGACGCTTGTCAGCGTCTCGTCGGTGAGCAGGCGACCCAGCGCGTCGGTGCTCAGCCCGCTGCGCGCGGCCAGGTCCGGCACGCCGAACCCGGCGGCCCAGATGGTCACCGTGCTGGCCAGCTCGCGGCCGTCGCCGAGCCGCACCGCGTCCGGTGTCACCGCCGTCACCGTCGTGCCTTGGCCGTCGAGCACTGTCACCCCGAGTGCGGCCAGTCGTCTGGCGACCGACCGTCGACCCCGGGGATGCAGGTACGGTCCGAGCACACCGCCGCAGACCAGGGTCACCGCACGGCCCGTCTCCGCCAACTCGGCGGCGGTCTCGATGCCTGTCGCGCCGGCACCGACCACCGTCACCGTGGCCGTCGGCGGCGCGGCGGCGATGGCCGCCGCCAGTCGCTGTGCCTCCTCCAGGGTGGCGACCGGGTAGGCGTGCCGCGCCGCCCCGGGTACTCCCGGGTCGCCGCTGCCACTGCCCACCGCGTAGATCAGATAGTCGTAGTCGATGGTCCCGCCGGATTCGGTGGTGATCCGCCGCCCCACCGCGTCGATCCCGGTGGCGGCGTCGATCACGAGTCGGACGCGGTCGGCCAGGATGTCCCGGTAGTCGGCGACCGCCTCGGCGGATCCGCCGGCCACCTGGTGCAGGCGTAGCCGTTGGACGAAGTGCCGTCGTGGGTTGACGAGCGTCACCCGCACGTCGGCGCGCCGGGTCAGCCGGTTGGCGGCCATGACACCGGCGTACCCGCCGCCGATGACGACCACGTTCGTGTGCTGGGTCATGGTGTCTCCTTCGCGTCAGGGTTCGGCCTCAAGACACCGCAGGACCGAGCGCTGTGATGTCGCGTGAGGCAGGTCACGTCGCCTGCGTGGAGGTGGACCGCGGGGGAACGTCGGCCCTCGGGCGCATTGACCGGCCCCACTACGCTCGCCGTATGTCACATCCGGCACCGGAAACGGGCTCCGACCGCGGGTTGGTGTGGGCCTCCGAAGAGGTGATCGACCGCATCGCGCAGGAGGTCAGCCCACAGCCGAGTCTGTCGAACAGGATCGCGCTGGCGGTGCCGACCGCCTTCGTCCTCGCGTGGCCACCGGCCTTCCTCGGGCTCGCGGTGACCACCCTGGTCGCGCCGTCGGTGACCGACGACGCCGGTGTCTGGCGGGTGGCGTTCTGGGCCCTGCAGTTCGCCGGACTGACCGCGCTCGCGGCGGCGGTCAGCGCGGCGCTGCGGCGATCCGCCGAGCCCGAGGTGGACTCCTCACCCCGGCGGATCGCGCTGCGGATCGCGGGTCATGCGCTGGTCACCGTGGGGTGCGCCGGGCTGGTGCTGGCCCTGGCCGGGCTCTCCGCCGGCCAGATCGCCACGCTGGCGGCCGTGCTGGTGGTGGTGCTGCACCTGCTGCCGATGACCGTGGCCCGGCTGCTGTTCCGGCTCCGTCGGCGCGGCGCGGCAGGCCCGGCGGCCTGACCGGGTCAGCGTACGGGCAGGCTGGTGGCGAAGTCGGCCACCCGCGCGGCCAGCGGTCCGGCGGCCCGGACCCAGGTGAAATGGTCCAGGGCGGTGCCCGGAGCGCCGTAGCGCTCGCGCTCGACGGGTGCCGCGGTCAGCTTCGCGCAGAGGCGGTCCAGCGTCGGGTGCGGGGTGTACTGGTCACCGTCGACGCTTATCGCCAGCACGGGCGTGCGGATCTGCCGCACCGCCGCCTCGGCGTCCACCCCGTCCACCTCGGGAAAGCGTCCGGTGCGGGCGGTGTGCGCCCAGTCGCGGATCACCCCGCGCGCCTGCCGGCCACCGAAACCCCACCCGGGCCAGACCCCGAGCACCCGGGCCGTGGCGGCGATGCCCTGGGACACCGGCAGCAACCCGTACCTCCGGGTACCGGTGAAGTCACGCCAGTAGGGGATGCCGACCGCGATGAGGGCCAGCCCGTCCACCTCGTGCCCGCCGTGCAGGGCCAGGTGCAGCACGGCGGCCTGGCCGCCGAGGGAGTGACCCAGCACCACCGTCCGCCGGCCGTCCAGCCGGGGCTTGAGCGCCGCCCGTACCGCCCCGATGTCGGCGGCCAGTTCCGCGTAGCCGTACCGGCAGGCGCGGCTGGGCGGAGGAGTGCTCTCGCCGGTGCCGCGCAGGTCCGCCACGACCACGGCGAGCCCGGCGGCGCGCAGCGCGGCGGCGAACGGCCGGTAGTAGCGGGCCCGGACCCCCATCGCCGGCGCGATCAGCACCACCGGGGCGTCGGCCACCCCCTCGGGTTCCGGGTAGACCTGGACGCCGAGGCGGGCGCCGTCGACCTGGACGAACTCCTGCTGGTACTCCACCGTCGCGCTCACCAGGCCATGTTACCGGCCGGTAGGTAGTGGTCGGGTGCCGCCCCGGCGGTCGCCGGCCCACCGGGGCGGCACGGGCTCAGGCCGGCTCGCCGCGCAGCATGCCGGGACCGAACACCTCGTAGGCGATCCGCTCCACCGGCACCCCCCGGCGCAGCAGGCCGCCCCGGACCGTGTTCATGAACGGCAACGGTCCACACAGGTGCACGTGGGCGTCGGGGGAGAGGGGGATCAGCTCCGGATCGACCCGACCGCCGCTCACCGCGGCGTCGAGGACGGGCGGCGGGGCGTCGTCGGTGTCCTCGTACCACAGGGTGGTGTGCAGGTTGGGCAGCGCGGCACGCAGTCGCGGCAGGTCACCGCGCAGGGCGTGGGTCGTGCCGGCCCGATCCGCGTGCACCAGCACCACCGGCCGGCGGGGCGCGGCGACCGCCAGATGCTCCAGCGCGGCCATCGCCGGGGTCAGTCCGATGCCGGCGCTCACCAGCAGCAGCGGCCCGTCTCCGGCGACCGCGCTGACCTCACCGAAGGGCGGGCTGAGCCGCAGTGTGTCACCGACGGCCACCCGCTCGTGCAGGAAGGAGGAGACCAGGCCGTCGGGGGCGCCGTCGATTCCGCGTAGCCGCTTGACGGCGATCCGCCAGTCGGCCGCGCCCGGGCAGCCGCTGAGGCTGTACTGCCGGATCTGCTGGCCGCGCCCACCGTCGAGGTCGACGGCGACCGAGGTGTACTGGCCGGGGACGAATGTGGGGGCCGCAGCGCCGTCGGCGGGCGCGAGGGTGAACGACACCACCTCGCTGGTCTCCTGCCGGCGGGCCGTCACGCGCCACGACCGCCACACCGACTCGCCCTCGGCCAGCCCGGCGGACGCGTACAGCCGGGCCTCCCGGGCGACCAGCTCGCAGGCGAGCAGCCAGTAGACCTCGTCCCAGGCGGCGGCGACGGACGGGGTCGCCGCATCGCCGAGCACCTCACCGACGGCGGCGAGCAGGTGCCGGCCCACGATCGTGTACTGGGCCGGGGTGATGCCCAGCGACGCGTGCTTGTGGGCGATCCGGTCCAGGACCGGCGCCCAGGGCACGGCGCTGGCACCCGTCAGGTGCTCGGCGTACGCGACCACGGCGGCGGCCAACGCGGCCTGCTGCGCGCCGCTCGCCTGGTTGCCCCGGTTGAACAGGTCGAGCAGCTCCGGATGGGCCTCGAACATCCGCTGGTAGAACCGCCGCGTGATGGCCTCGCCGTGCGCGCGTACGGCGGGCAGGGTCGCCGTCACCACCGTTGCTGAGGACTGGGTGAGCACGATTGTTCTCCTTTGGATCGACCGCTCGGGCATCACCACGAAACAGGAATCCTCAATACCTGTTTCAGGGTCGAAAGTCCCGGATCGCCGGTCGGGCTTGTCACACCGGCATCCCGGCCGACCGCGTCACCGGTCCGTCACTAGGGTCGAAACGTGAAGCTCAACAGGTCCACCGACATGGCACTGCGGATCGCCATGCAGGTCGCGGCCACGGACGGCCGGATGACTGTGGACGAGTTGGCCGACCGGCTGGCGCTGCCCCGCAACCACGTGGCCAAGGTGGTGCAGCGGCTCCAGCGCCTCGGCGTGCTGGTGACCATCCGGGGTCGCTCCGGCGGTGTGGCGTTCGCCGCCGACGCCGCGGCGTACACCGTCGGGCAGGTGGTCCGGGCGTTCGAGGGCGAGGGCGAGGTGGTCGACTGCGAGGCACCGGCCTGCCCACTGCGGGCGGTCTGCCGGCTGCGGGCGGAGCTGCGCCGGGCGCAGGAGTCCTTCCTCGCCGTCCTCGACGGGGTGCGCCTCGGCGAACTGGTCGACGGGCCGGCCGGGCCGGTGCTGCTCGCCCTCGGCCGGACACCGGCACCGCCAGCAACGCCGGATGCCGCCCGGACCTCGGCGGTCCGGGCGGCATCCGAGCCGGTCAGGAAACGCTGATCGTGCCGTTCGAGGCGCGTACGCAGGCGACCGAGCGGGCCGTGGCGGTGGCCGCGCCGGAGAGGCACTGGCCCAGCACCTGGTGCCCGGCGGCGTTCGGGTGCCACGACTCCTGGCAGGTCTGGAAGTAGCTCACGCAGGTGTTGGCGATCCGCTGGATGGCGATCTTGTCCTTGCCGGAGAGGCTTGTCACGAAGGTCCCGTTCGGCGGGCTGTCCATCAGCCGGATCGGGGTGGCCAGGGTGCCGGTCGGGCTGTTCGTGTTCTCGCAGAGCCGGGCGCCGTCGAAGGCCCGCTGCACGTTGAGGTAGACCAGGTCGGCGCCGGCGAACTCGGCGGCCAGGGTGTCCCGGGCGGAGCGCACGATGGTCCCGAGGCCCTGCGAGAACCGGTGACCGGGCGCGAGACTCGCCCGGTGGATCGGGCAGCCGGCCGCGTACCGCTCGGCGCCCAGCGCACGGAACTTGTCCCGGGTGTCGTCCCGGCTGTCCTCCGAGTGGTACGTCGGGGCCAGGTCCAGCGGCAGCGGGTTGGTGTAGTCCTGCAACACCACCCGGTGCTGGCCGTCGGCGTCAACCTCCCGCAGGGTGGTCAGGATCTGGCGTACCGCCGAGGTGGTCTCCGCCGTCGCGGCGGTGAGCTGCGCGGCGGTGGCCAGGTCGGCGTCCGTGCAGGGTTTCTGCTCCACCGGCCCACCCAGGTACGCCCAGAACTCCCACCAGCCGGTCCAGGCGTCGGCGATGAACCGGTTGGCGCACTTCTCGGCGACCCCGCCGAAGGTGAACGAGCTGTTGTTCGAGCCGAGCCCGATCAGCACCAGGTCGATGTCGTGGGTCTGCGCGACCGCGCGGAGCTGATCGAGCTGGGCGGCGACCTGCCGGCCGTTCGTCCGGGCCGACGAGGCGGCGGCGATGTCGTGCGGCTGGCCGCCGGAGCAGGCCAGATTGAACCGGCTCTGGATGCCGGGCAGCGTCGCCTGGTGCAGCGAGGCGTTGGCCGAGCGGTGGCAGAAGAAGGCGTCGTTGTTGGGGGCTGTCCACCCCGGGAAGCCCCGCGCGACGCCTGTCGCGTCGACCACCGGCTGGTAGGCGCCGGCGCCTTCGCCGCTGATGAAGCTGTCACCGAGGGCCACCGCCGCGGTGGGTGGCGCGGCCGAGGCGGCGGGGGCCGCGACGGCGGTGGAGAGGGTCGCTGCGGCGACGGCCAGGGCCATCGCGGCGGCGGTACGACGCAACGCGGACATCGGCATCCCCATCCGTTCATGGAAATATGAAAGATCTTCTGGTGCGGTGATGAGATCACGCACGTGTGACGAACGTCAACAGTGGGAAACATCTGTGACAGGCGGGTCCGCCGGGGGCGGCGAGGCTCCCGTGACCGGCCGTTCGGGCCGGCCCAGACCAGCGCCGACGGGCATAAGGCCGGCGACCGTGGCGTTGACCGCAGCAGGTCCGCCAGCAGCGGCCCTCGGCGTGCCGGGCGGGTGTCCGGACAGGTTGTCGGGGCGTGCGGCTACGCTCGCTGCGGCGTGTCCGCGCCGGGCCGACCGCCGACGGCGCGGGGGAACACATCGCCGAGACCGGGGAGTACGACCAGTTGACCGCAGAGCCTGACACCCTGTATGGGGCCGACGACCTCACCCACCTCGAGGGGCTGGACGCCGTCCGCAAGCGGCCCGGCATGTACATCGGCTCCACCGACAGCCGTGGCGTGGGTCACCTCGTCAACGAGATCCTGGACAACTCGACCGACGAGGGCGTCGCCGGCCACGCCACAAGCGTCGAGGTCATCCTGCACGCCGACGGCTCGGTGCAGGTCGACGACAACGGCCGGGGCATCCCCACCGACGTGCACGCCCGCTCCGGCATCTCCGGGGTCGAACTGGTGCTCACCCGCCTGCACGCCGGAGGCAAGTTCGGCGGCTCCGGCTACAAGACCTCCGGCGGCCTGCACGGCGTGGGCGCCTCGGCGGTGAACGCCCTGTCCCGCCGCTTCGACGTCACCGTGCGCCGGGCCGGCAAGGTGCACACCATGTCGTTCCGGCACGGCGTGCCGGGCATCTTCGACGGCGACGGCCCCGACGCGCCGTTCACCCCCGGCCCCGGCCTCCAGGTCGTCGGCGCGGTGAAGCGCGGCCAGCGCACCGGCACCTCGATCCGCTACTGGCACGACCCGCGCTACTTCGAGACCGGCGCGGCGCTCGACCACGACGCCGTCCGGGCCAAGCTGCGCCACACCGCGTTCCTGGTTCCCGGCGTCGGCTACACGCTGCGCGACCGCACTGCGGAAGAGCCCACCGAGGAGCGCTTCCACTATCCCAACGGCCTCACCGACATGGTGGAGTTCCTCGCTCCGGCCGGCGACCGGCCGGTCTCCGGCACTCTCCTGGTCACCGGCGAGGGGACGTACCGGGAGAACGCCGCGGACGCCAACGGCGTCATGCAGTCGAACGTGCAGCGCCGGGCCGAGGTCGAGATCGCCTTCCGCTGGGGCACCGGCTACGAACGCACTGTCGAGTGCTTCACCAACACCATCCGCAACGCCCACGGTGGCACCCACCGCAAGGGCTTCGAGCGGGCGCTGGCGCGTACCCTCGCCGACGCCGTGCGCAACACCCGGGGCCTGCTCAAGGCCAAGGAGGACGCGCCCACGCTGGACGACGTCCTGGAGGGCATGACGGCTGTGGTGCACGTCCGGGTGCCCGAGCCGCAGTTCACCTCGCAGACCAAGGACGAGCTCTCCACCGCCGGCATCACAAAGGTCGTGCAGGGCCTGGTGGAGCAGCACGTCAAGTCCTGGCTGGACGACCGCAAGACGCGCACCGAGGCGCGCACGGTCCTCCAGAAGATCGTCGACGCGTCCCGGGTACGCCTCACCCAGAAGCAGCAGAAGGACGCCGCCCGCCGCAAGACCGCCCTCGAAGGCGCGGCCATGCCCGCCAAGCTCGTCGACTGTCGCGCCTCGGGCATCGACAGGAGTGAATTGTTCATTGTGGAAGGGGACAGCGCCCTCGGGACAGGTCGACTTGCCCGTTCTGCGGAGTATCAGGCACTTCTTCCGATCCGGGGCAAGATCCTCAACGTGCAGAAGGCCAACCTTCAGCAGGTGCTCGACAACGCCGAGTGCGCGGCGATCGTGCAGGTGCTCGGTGCCGGCTCCGGGCGCACCTTCGACCTGTCCGCGCTGCGCTACGGCCGGGTGCTGATCATGGCCGACGCCGATGTCGACGGCGCGCACATCCGGACGCTGCTGATCACCCTCTTCGCCAGGTACATGCGGCCGTTGATCGAGACGGGCCGGCTCTATGCCGCGATGCCGCCGCTGCACAAGATCACGACCAGGGGGCGCAATCCGGAGACGGTCTACACCTACACGCAGGCGGAGATGGAAACGACGGTGCGCAGGCTGGAGAAGGCCGGCAAGCAGATCGTCACTCCCATCCCGCGCTTCAAGGGTCTCGGCGAGATGGACGCCGACGAGCTGTGGGAGACCACGATGAATCCGGCCACCCGCGCGGTACGCCGGATCACCCTGGACGACGTCGACGCCGCCGAGCGGATCCTCGAACTGCTGATGGGGGAGAAGGTCGAGCCGCGCCGCAAATGGCTCATCGACTCCGCCGACCTGGTCGACCGTGACGCCATCGACGCCTGACCATCGCGTCTCTCGGAAGGAAAGCTGAGCCATGGCACGCCGCAAGGAGACGACTGTCGACCATTCCGCGTTCGACCGGGCCGGCGCGCGGATCATCGACAACCCGCTGACCACCGAGGTGTCCGACTCCTACCTGGAGTACGCCTTCTCGGTCATCCACTCCCGGGCACTGCCCGACGCCCGCGACGGCCTCAAGCCGGTGCACCGCCGCATCCTCTGGTCGATGTACGAGCAGGGCCACCGCCCGGACCGGGCGCACGTGAAGTCCGCCCGGATCGTCGGCGACGCGATGGGCAAGTACCACCCGCACGGCGACACCGCGATCTACGACGCGATGGTGCGGCTGGCGCAGGACTTCTCGCTGAACGTGCCACTCATCGACGGGCATGGAAACTTCGGGTCTCCGGACGATGGACCGGCAGCGGCGAGATACACCGAGGCCCGGATGTCGCGGGAGGCGATGCTGCTCGTCGGTGAGCTGGGCGAGGACACCGTCGACGTGGAGCCCAACTACGACGGCTCACTGACCCAGCCCACAGTGCTGCCGGCGGCCTTCCCGAACCTGCTCGTCAACGGCGCCGCCGGGATCGCGGTCGGGATGGCGACGAACATGATCCCGCACAACCTGGGCGAGGTCGTCGCCGCCGCTCGCTGGCTGATCCGGCACCCGAACGCCACCCTCGACAAGCTGATGGAGTTCGTGCCCGGTCCCGACCTGCCCACCGGCGGCATGCTGCTCGGCCTCGACGAGGTGCGCCGGGCGTACGAGACCGGCCGTGGTGTGGTGCGGATGCGCGGCAAGGTGGAGATCGGGCCGCTGGAAGGCAGCCGGGGTCGGCAGGCAATCACGGTTGTCGAGTTGCCGTACGGCATCGGCGCGGAGAAGGTCATCGCGGCCATCACCAACGAGGTGACCAAGACCAAGCGGCTCACCGGGATCGCCGACGTCAAGGACCTCACCGACCGCGAGAGCGGCACCCGGCTGGTCATCGAGTGCAAGGTCGGCGTGAACCCGCAGGCGCTGCTCGCCGACCTCTACCGGTTGACCCCGCTGGAGCAGTCCTTCGGCGTCAACAACCTGGTGCTTGTCGACGGGCAGCCGCGCACCCTGGGGCTCAAGGAGCTGCTTGAGGTGTTCCTGGCCCACCGCTACGAGGTGGTGACCCGGCGCAGCGCGTACCGCAAGCGTAAGCGGGAGGAGCGGCTGCACCTGGTCGACGGCCTGCTGATCGCCCTGCTCGACATCGACAAGGTGGTGAAGCTGATCCGGGGCAGCGAGGACGCCCAGGCGGCCCGGGCTGGCCTGATGCGGCAGTTCAAGCTCTCCGAGATCCAGGCGAACTACATCCTCGACACCCCGCTGCGCCGGTTGACCAAGTACGACCGGCTGGAGCTGGAGGCCGAGCAGCAGAAGCTGCGTGGCGAGATCGCCGAGTTGTCGACCATCCTGGATGACGAGAACGTGCTGAAGAAGGTCGTCTCGGACGAGCTGGCCGCCGTGGTCAAGCAGTTCGCCGCTCCCCGGCGGACGACGCTCGTCGACGGTGACCTCAAGGAGGTGCTTGCCGCCTCGGTGCCGGCGGGCCCGTTGGAGGTGGCCGACGACCCGTGTCAGGTGATCCTGTCGGCGACCGGGTTGGTGGCGCGCACCGCGGCCGAGTCGGAGGAGGCCGCCGAGGGGCGCCGTCGGCACGGCCGGGTCAAGCACGACGCGGTACGCGCCGTGGTGCACTCCACGGCGCGGGGTCGGGTACTGCTCGTGACAAGTGCCGGCCGGGCCTTCAAGGTGGACGTGCTGCCGCTGCCGGTGCTGCCGGAGCAGGCCGGCACCGTGTCGTTGCGGGGCGGGATGTCGGCCGCCGAGCTGGTGCCGCTGGAGCCGGGGGAGACGGTTGTCGGCCTGGCGCCGCTGGGCGCCTCCGCCGAGGGCTCGCCGGGCCTGGCGCTCGGCACCCGGCAGGGCGTGGTGAAGGTGTGCGCCCCGGACTGGCCGGTGCGATCCGACGAGTTCGAGGTGATCGGGCTGCGCGACGGCGACGAGGTGGTCGGGGCGACCTGGCTGGTCGACGGGGACGAGACCCTCGCCTTCCTGACCAGCGCGGCCTCGCTGCTGCGGTTCCCCGCCGGCACGATCCGCGCGCAGGGCCTCAAGGGCGGCGGGATGGCCGGCATCGCGCTGCCGTCCGGGGCGCGGGTGGTGTACTTCGGCGCGGTCCGCACCGACGATCCGGCGCACGGTGAGCCGATGGTGGTCACGTCGACAGGCGCGACGGTCAAGGTGACGCCGCTGTCGGCGTACCCGGCGAAGGGGCGGGCGACCGGCGGGGTGCGTGCCCATCGGTTCCTCAAGGGTGAGACCGACGTGGTGGTCGGTTGGGTCGGCCCCCGGCCGGTCGGCTCGACGGCGAACGGTGAGGCGGTGGAGCTGCCGGCGGCTGATCCACGTCGCGATGGTTCCGGCTTCGCCGTCATGCTCGGCCCGGCCGTGGTGGGTCACCAGATCGACCGCCAGTAGGTAGCTGCCCGCTGACAGCGGTGCGCCGGACGCGACCCGTCCGGCGCGCCGCGATCCATCGACACCCGTCATTGACGTATGACGTATGACGACGATACGTTGGGGCTTGCTCGCTTGCGGCCCGACGTGTCGACACCACCATCCACCACGTCGGTGCCGGCGACAACGCGTGTCCTTCCCGATCGCGCGTGGTCCTAGTCGAAGGAGTGGATCAATGACTGGTGAGGTTCGTTCCGCCTCTCCGCCCAGGCGTCGGACATGGTCGGTCGTGGCCGCGCTCGGCGCGGCGGTCCTGGTTGCCGGCAGCCTGGTCGCGGTGAACGCGGCACCCGCGGCGGCGGCCACAGTGGACACCAATGCCTGGTACGTCCTGGTCAACCGCAACAGCGGCAAGGCGCTCGACGTGTACGGCCTGGCCACCAACGACGGCGCGCGGATCAGCCAGTGGACCCGCAACAACGGGGCCAATCAGCAGTGGCAGTTCGTGGACTCCGGTGGCGGCTACTACCGGTTGAAGTCGCGGCATTCCGGCAAGGTCCTGGACGTGTCGAACGCGTCGACAGCCGACGGCGCGGCCATCGTGCAGTGGTCGGACCACAACGGCAGCAACCAGCAGTTCCGGTTGGCCGACTCGGACGGTGGCCACGTGCGGCTGATCAGCCGGCACAGCGGCAAGGTCGTCGAGGTGCAGGGCGCTTCCACTGCGGACGGCGCGAACATCGTGCAGTACGCCGACTGGAACGGGACCAACCAGCAGTGGCAACTGGCCCGGGTCGGCGGCGGCGGTGACCCCACGTCGCCACCACCGACCGGTGAGCCGGGCGCCGGGTGCGGCAGGACTCCGACGCTTGGCAGCGGTTCGCACACGATCCAGAGCAGCGGCAAGAGCCGAAGCTTCATCCTCAGGCTGCCCGCCAACTACAACAGCAACACCCGGTACCGGTTGATGTTCGCGTTCCACTGGTTGGGGGGCACCTCCGGCGACGTCGCCTACGGCGGCGCCGACGGGGCCGCCTGGGCCTACTACGGGCAGCAGGAACAGTCGAACAACAGCGCGATCCTGGTCGCGCCGCAGGGCATCGGCAACGGCTGGGCCAACTCCGGTGGCGAGGACGTCACGTTCGTCGACGACATGCTCCGGCGGATCGAGAGTGACCTCTGCGTCAACACGGCGCAGCGCTTCGCGCTCGGGTTCAGCTACGGCGGCGCGATGAGCTACGCCCTCGCCTGTGCCCGTCCGACCGTCTTCCGGGCGGTCGCGGTCTACGGAGCTCCCCGGGAGCTCAGCGGGTGCAGCGGCGGTACGCAGCCGGTGGCGTACTTCGGCATTCACGGCATCTCGGACAACATCACGAGCGGGCGGTCGCTGCGCGACAGGTTCGTCCGCAACAACGGCTGCACCCCGCAGAACCCGCCGGAGCCGGCGGCGGGCAGCCGGACGCACATCACCACCGCCTACTCGGGCTGCCGCGCCGGCTACCCGGTGCAGTGGGGCGCGTTCGACGGTGGTCACACCCCTGGCCCGGTCGACGGCGGCGGCGACAGCGGCGCCAGGACGTGGACCAAGGGCGAGGTGTGGCGGTTCTTCGCACAGTTCTAAGCCGCAGCCGCAGCCGTGGGTGAGGGCGAGCCCGTTCCCGTCGATCCGGCGGGAACGGGCCGTCCTGTGTCCGGGACGCCGGGCGTGCGGGTGGGTGTGTTCAGGCGACGCCGACCGGGCGGAACTGGACGCTGACCCGGGGGCCGACGGGGCGGGCGGTCTTGGGTATGGCGTGCTCCCAGGTGCGTTGACAGGAGCCGCCCATCACCACCAGGTCGCCGTGGCCCAGCGGGAACCGCAGGCTGGTGCCGCCGCCACGGGGCCGCAGCAGCAGTTGGCGGGGCGAGCCGAAGGAGACGATGGCGACAAGGGTGTCGGTGTGCGCGGAGCGGCCCTGGGTGTCGCCGTGCCAGGCGACGCTGTCCCGGCCGTCGCGGTAGAGGCACATGCCGGCGGTGACGAAGGGCTCGCCCAACTCCTCGGCGTAGTGATGGGTCAGCGCCGCGCGGGCGGCGGTCAGCACCGGGTGCGGCAGCGGCCGGCCGGCACCGTACCAGCAGAGCAGCCGGGGCACGTCGACCTCGGTGTCGTACATGGTGCGCCGTTCGGCCCGCCACGGCACCTCGCGCAGCAGTACGTCGAGCACCTGGTCGGAACCGTGCACCCAGCCGGGCAGGTGGTCGATCCAGGCGCCCCGGCTCAGCGGGTGCCGACGCGGTCGCCCGGTCAGTGGGCCGAGGGTGGGTGCCGCCTCGGTGACCTCCAGCATCGACGGCTGGTACGCGGTCTGCGACATGCCCGGAGCCTAGCAGGAATTTAGTACACCAGTGCTATCTGGGTCGGCGAGCTGTGGAGTCATGTCGACGGGAGCGTGCGGGTGACCTGGCTGGCCCGGCGCAACCGGCCGTCGGCGGCCAGCTCCCCGAACATGAAGATCTCAGTGGTGATGATCCCGCCCTTGCGTAGCTCCGCGACGAGCCGGTATCGGGCCGCCACCTGGTCGCCGTCTGCGTCTCTACGGTGCCCGCGGGCCCTGACCGGCGACGACGCGCGTGGACCGTCGGCACGCCCGGCTGAACCCAGCCGGCTGGTTCACCACCACTGCCTCGGCGTGCCGTGGGGCAACGCCCTACTTTTCGATGGCCGGGCGGGCTGCGGAAGCCGGAACGGCCTCCGCAGCCCGCTGCTCAGCGGAAGATCAGTTCCGGTACAGGCAGAAGGAGTAGAGGGTGCGACCGGTGGTCGTGCTGTCACCCCTGGGCTCGAACCACAGCGTGCCCTTGCCCTTGGGGCGATAGCCCACGGCGACGTCCTTCGTGACCTTCTTGCCCGAGGTGCCGAGCAGCGTGGTGTAGGTGCTGGTGCCGCCCTGGGACATCCGAACCCGGATCGACTTGACCGTGCCGGAGATCTTGTACGTGGCCTTCACCCGTGCATTTCCCCCCGGCCATCCGGAGTAGCTGAACCCGAGTCCACCCCCGACCGAGTCACCCGCCGAGGCACTCCAGGAGCGTACGCAGGTCGCTGCCTCCGCCTTCGTCGCCATCGGGGCCACCAGTGCGGCAGACGTCAGGAGGGCGAGCGCCGGCATCAGCAGGGCCGCTCTTCGTACGGAAAGAATCACATGTGCTCCTTTGTGGCTACACGATGGAGGGTGGGTCGGATCGCAGAGCCGCCGAGAAACGGTCAACAGGCGGTCATCCACCTGGGCGCTGGTCACTGTAGTCAGGGGCTTGCCGGCGACAGGTGGCCGGGCCGGCCCCGGTGCCGCGTGGGCGGAGCAGTGGTGGGCGGGCGAGCCGAAGGAGACGTTGGCGTCGGTGGCGAAGCCTTGCGCGCACCTCGCCAACTGTTCTATAACTCTAGGCAAGAGTTATAGAACAGTTGGAGGTTGTCATGAAAGTTCTGGCACTAGGTGCCCCGACCGCCGCGCCGGTGGCCGGTCGGTTCGGCCGGCACGGTGGCCGCTTCGTACCCGAGCCGCTGATACCCGCGTGCGAGGAGGTCGAGGCGGCGTTCACCGAGGCGTGGGCGGATCCGGGCTTCCGGGGTGATCTCGCCCGGCTGCTGTCGACGTACGCCGGCCGGCCGACACCGCTGACCCCGGCGTCGCGACTCTCGGCCGAACTCGGCGTGACGGTGCTGCTCAAGCGGGAGGACCTCACGCACACCGGCTCGCACAAGATCAACAACGTGCTCGGCCAGGCGTTGCTGGCCCGGCGGATGGGCAAGCGGCGGCTGATCGCCGAGACCGGCGCGGGAATGCACGGCGTCGCCACCGCCACCGCCGGTGCCCTGCTGGGCCTGCCGGTGACGGTCTTCATGGGCGAGCGTGACGTCGAGCGGCAGGCGCACAACGTGTTCCGGATGCGGCTGCTCGGCGCGCAGGTCGTGCCGGTGCGATCGGGCAGCCGGACCCTCAAGGACGCCACGAGCGAGGCGATGCGCCACTGGGTCGGCGTCACCGAGGACGCCTACTACTGCGTGGGCTCGGTGATCGGGCCGCACCCGTACCCGTGGATGGTGCGCGACCTACAGGCGGTCATCGGGCAGGAGGCCCGACACCAGTGCGCCGAGCAGCTGTCCACCGGCACGCCGGAACATGTGGTCGCCTGCGTCGGCGGTGGCTCCAACGCCGCCGGCACCTTCGCCGGCTTCGTCGACACACCGGCGCGGCTGGTGGGGGTCGAGGCGGCGGGCGGCGCCGGCGCGGCCCTCGGTGAGATCGGCGTGCTGCACGGATTCCAGTCGCTGTTCCTCCAGGACGAGCAGGGCCAGATCCGCGAGGCGCACTCCGTCGCGGCCGGCCTGGACTACCCGGGAGTCGGGCCGGAGCACGCCCACCTGCGCGACCTCGGCCGGGCCGAGTACGTCACCGTCTCCGACGAGGAGGCGCTGGCGGCGGCGGTCCGGCTGGCCCGCGCCGAGGGCATCGTCCCGGCGATCGAGTCGGCGCACGCGCTCGCCTGGGTCGTCCGGGCGGCCGGAACCGCCGAGCTGCCCACCGGCAGCAGTGTGCTCGTCACCCTCTCCGGGCGCGGCGACAAGGACATCCCGACGCTCATGACCCACCTGACTGACGAGGAGACCCGGTGACCACTCTGGAGACCCGGCTGCGGCTGCGCCGCGACGGTGGACGCAAGCTGCTCATGCCCTACCTCACCGGGGGCGTCACCCCGGACTGGACCGACCACCTGCGCGCCCTGGCCGACGCCGGAGCGGACGCGATCGAGGTCGGCATCCCCTTCTCCGACCCCACCCTCGACGGCGTCACCATCCAGGAGGCGTCCCACGCCGCGCTCGCCCGGGGCGCCACCACCGCCGGCATCCTCGCCGACCTGTCCAGGAGCCGGATCGGGGTGCCGGTCGTCGTCAGCACGTACGCCAATCTCGCCCTGCGGTGCGGTGCGGACCGGTTCTGCCGGGCCCTCGCCGAGGCGGGCGTGCAGGGCCTGATCGTGCCCGACCTGCCGCTCGAGGAGGCCGGTTCGACGGGCGCGGCGGCGCGGGCCGCGAACGTCGATCTCGCGTTGCTGGCCTCGCCCGCCACCCCACCACGGCGGCTGCGGGAGATCGCCGAGCGCAGTCGCGGCTTCATCTACGCGGTCTCCCTGATGGGAATCACCGGCGAACGGCAGCACCTCGCCACCTCGGCCGCCGGGTTGGCGCGGCGCCTGCGGGGCGTCACGGACCGGCCCGTATTCTTGGGATTCGGCATCTCGACACCGGAGCAGGCGGCTGCCGCGGGGCGGGACGCCGATGGTGTCATCGTCGGCGCGGCGCTGATGCGGCGTCTGCTCGACGGCGCGGACCCGGCGGCGACCGCCGGATTCGTCAGGTCGCTGCGGGCGGCGCTGGACGGTGTACCGGCAGCGGCATCGGCGGACGCCGGAGGTTAGGGGGCGGGGCGGCGGCATGGCTACCGGGCAGGACGCGTCCACGGCGCGGTACCGCACCATCGCCGCGGACCTCGCCGCCAAGATCCGAGCCGGGGACTACCGGCCCGGCGAGGCGCTGCCCTCCCAGCGTGATCTCAGCGCCGCCTACGGCGTCACCCTGATGACGCTGCGGCAGGCGTTACGGCAGCTCAGCGACGAGGGGCTGATCGAGCAGCAGCCGGGCCGGGGCACCTTCGTCGCCCCGCCCCACCTGGCCTACCGGCTCGGCTCGCTGCGCAGCTTCGCCGACGACCTGCGGGACCAGGGCCACGAGGTGCGGACCACAGTCGTCGCCCGCGCGGTGCGCCGGCTGCCCACGCGGATCGCCGGGGCGCTGCGAGCCAGCCCGGCCGACTCGGGGCTGCGGCTGGAACGGATCCGGGCGTTCGCCGGACGCCGCGCCGTGCACCAGGTCTCCTGGGTACGCGCAGCACACGCCGACGGGCTGCGCGAGGTCGACTTCACCGCGACCTCCCTGTACGAGGCGCTCGCGGCCCGGGAAGTCTCGGTGGCCCGGGCGACCGAGACGATCCGGCCCGGCATCCTCGACCCGGCGCTGGCGGCGCACCTCGACGACGCGCCGGGTGCTGCCGTGCTGATCAGCGACCGGACCACCTACACCCTTGACGGCACCGCCGTGATCGCCGACCGGGCGACGATCCTCGGCAGCATGATGGAGATCAACACTGACCGGGCCGCGCGTGGCCTGTCACTGCACTGGGGAGCCAGCCGCGACGTGTCGTAGCGCGTCCAGTACCGCGTCGACCACCCGTTCCCGCCCTCGCCCGTCCACGGCGGCCCAGGCCCGGGCGGACAGCGCCGCCCGGCGTGACCCGTCGTCAAGCAGTCCCGCCAGGGTACGCGCGGCGGCGCGCGCCGCCGCAGCGTCGCCGGCCAGCGCGGGCAGCTCGCCGAGCCCGGTGGCCAGACCCGCCGCCACCACCCGGTGGTACGACTCGCGCTGGTTGTCCACCACGCAGACAAGCGCCGACGGCGCACCGAGGCAGCACAGTTCCCAGGTGGAGGTGCCGGCCGCGCTGACCACGAGATCCGCCGCGGCGATCAGGGCGGGCAGCGTACCGGTGGGCGGCACCGGCAGCAGCGACTGCCCCGGCCCCGGCGTCAGCCGAGCCATCCGCTCGCCCAGTTCGGGCCGGCCGACGACGACCGTGAGTTCCATCGGCCGGCCGGTGGAGAGGAGCACCTCGGTCAGCAGCGGCGCCGCGCCGACCGCGTCGGTACCGCCGAAGAAGGCCAGCACCGAGGGGGGCCGCACCGCCACCGCCGGGCGGGGGGCCGCCGGCCGGGCAGCCAGCACACCCGCGCGCAGCAGGGCGTACCCGCTGCCGGCGAGCAGCCGGCCCGCCGGCACCGCCAGGTCGGTGGCGAAGTTCTGGTCCAGGTAGAGGTCGGCGTCCTGCCCCCGGGTGTCCCCGTCGACGATGGCCAGGGTCAGCACCCCGGCGGCCCGCAGCGCGCCGGCTCCGGCCGGATCCAGTTCGTACGAGTCGAGCACCACCACGTCGAGGTGGTGCCGGCGGGCCGTGGCGACCAGCTCGTCCGGGGTGTCCGGGCCGGGGTGCAGCGGGATGCCCCGGGCGGTGAGCTGGTCGGCCGCCCAACCGACGCCGTCGACGGTGCCGAAGACCTCGACCGTGGCGCCCCGAGCCTGGAACTCCTCACCGAGGGCGAGACAACGGACCAGGTGCCCGACACCGCGCGACGGCCCGGCGTCGCAGCGCAGTCCGACGCGTACCGTGCTCAGCGCTCCTCCAACCGCTTCTGCCGGACGTCGGCGTTGAGCGCGCGCAGCGCCGGCTGCCCGTCCAACCAGTCGGCGAGCTTGGCCAGCGGCACGCTGACGTCACCGAAGTGGTCGGCCACCGCGCGGACCAGCTCCCAGTCGCGCGTGGTGTCCAAGGTGAGGCGTAGCTGCGAACGGTCCGGGGTGAGGGTCACCCCGAGCACCCGGAACACCTCCGGATGCGCGTACGCGTACGAGGTCACGTGCACCCGGTGGTGCTCGGTGGCGAGCCGGTCGACGGTCCGCAGCGCGTCCGCCCGGATGATCTCGACGTCCAGACCCCTGGGGAGGGTGCGGGCGATGGACGTGCTGGCGTAGTCCAGCCCGGGCACGGCGCGGTACACCGAGGCGACCAGGCTGACGATCTCCGGGTCCAGCAGCGGACAGTCGGCGGTGAACCGCATGACCGCGTCGGCGGGATGGGCGTCGAGGGCGCCGACGAAGCGGGTCAGCACGTCGTCCACCGGGCCCCGGTGCCAGGCGACGCCGAGCCGGTCGCACTCGGCGACGACCGCGTCGTCGCTGCTGTCGCTGCTTGTCGCGACCACCAGGTCGGCGAGCACGTCGCTGTCCTGGGCGGCCCGGACCACCCGGCCGAGCACGCTGCGTCCGGCCAGCGGGCGCAGCACCTTGCCGGGCAGTCGGGACGAGCCCATCCGCGCCTGCACGATGCCGACGATCCGGTCGGTCACTTCTGTCCTCCCTGCTTCGAGGCGATGGCGGCACGGGCCCGGCGTTTGGCGGCGCGGGCGCCGCGCCTGGCCATCCGGGCCGGGGTGATGGCCAGCCGCCCGACCTTGTAACTCAGCGAACCGCTCAGCAATTTGATCTTTGCTTCGGCCCGGCGGAGCGCGCGTTCCCGCGAGGTGAGCAGGTTCTCGGTCCACGCGAGCAGCGCCGTCAGCCGGGTGTTCTCCTCCCGCTGGCGCAGCCACGCCTCGCGGAGCTGCTGGTAGCTGTGCGGGCCCGGCGGCGGGTCGGTAGGGGTGGCCGCCGTCTCCGTCCGCATCGCGGCCTCGACGACGGCCCGGTCGAGGTCGCGTCCGGCCACCCCGGCGAGCACCACGGTGAGCCCCGGCACGTCGAGTGTGGAGGTCCACGGGTGGGCGTACCCGCCGGTCAGCAGGTCGGCGGCGAAGCGTCCCAGGACCCGGGCCAGTACCACGTCGACAGGTGACGGTGCGTCGGCCCGCCAGCCCCGGTCGAGCACCCCCAGCGGTCACCGTCGACGACCAGGTTGTCCACCCCGGCCAGGGCCACCGCACCGGCGAGTCGTCCCTGCTCGGCCTGGCCGTCGAGCCAGTCGGCGTAGCCACGCAGCAGCCGGCGCAGCAGCGCCGTGTCGCGGCGCAGACATCCGTCGAGCAGCAGGCTGCGCAACAGACGCCCGTCGGGCACCGGGCCGTCCGGGGCAGCCGGATCGCGGTGGGCCAGCTCCCGGCCGGCGTACGGTGCGTCGGCCGGGGCGCTGGGCACGGCGATGCCGGTACGGTGCCAGTGCCAGCCCTGCGGCCCGTGGAGTACCTCGACGACGGTGCCGCCCGCCGCCGGGTCAGCGACGAACGCCACCGGCAGCGGGGCGGGCCCGCCGAGCCCGGGTGCCGGGTTCTCCGGCCGGTCGACGCGCGGCAGCGGGTGGGCCGCGTCGCCGGTGCCGTCGGGCTCGTCGTCGGGATCCGTCGGATCGGCGGCCGGCCGTCGGGCCAGCACCAGCCAGGACGGGGCCAGGTCGGCGGCGCGGCCGGCATGCAGGGCGTCCACCGCCAGCCGGGCCGGATCGGCAAGCACGAACCGGCCGGCGTACCCGTCGGTGCAGGCGGCGTGCAGCACCGCGTCCAACAGTCCGCTCGTGGTGCGCCGGGCCAGCTCCTCGACGGTCACCAGCGCGGTGGTCAGGTCGGTCCGGGGGTAGCCGGCATAGCAGGTGCCGGCCCGCATCCCGGCGGCGGCCATCCGTTCGCGCACCTGATCCAGGTTGGCCGGGCGGGCGGCGTCGAGCACCCCGCCGACCGTCCACTCGGCATCGTCCCGACCGGCGTACCAGCTTCCGGTGGCGACCAGGCGGTGCAGGCCGATCGGGTTGTCCAGGCGCAGCAGCAGGTCACCGCCGGGACGCACGGCCCCCACCAGGCGGGCCAGCAGACCGTCCCAGCCGAGCCGCTCACCCTCGACGGACTCGACAGCGTCCAGCCCGGCACCGGCGATCACCACGTCGTACTCCTCGCCGGCGGGCAGGCCGTGCGGGCCGGCCACCAGCACCCGGTCCACCCGGCCGGCCACCACCGCCGCGTCCGGGTAGCCGCGCAGCAGGCAGGTGAGTCGAGCGTGGGCCAGCGCGTCGAGCAGCGCCGGTCCGTGCGGTCCGGCCAGCAGCACCCGGGCCCCGGCCGGCACCAGACGGGCGGCCAGCGCCGCGAGGGGGCCGTCGCCGGCCTCGTCCGTCCGGTCGGACCAGGCGAGCATCTCCCCGCCGGGCAGCGTCACCGCTGACGCCGTCTCGGTTGTCACGTCGTCTCCTCCTGCGGGTACGCCCACCCCAGCAGCTCCCGCAGCGCGGCGGGCGGGTGACGGTGGTCGGTGCCCAGTTCGGCGTGGGCGATCTCGACGGCGGTCGGCAGGTGCACCTGTTCGCCGTGCAGCTGCGGCCACTGCCGGCGGATCCGGGCGGTGCCGCCGAAGGTCGGGTCCTCGTCGGCCAGCACCATCGGGTCGCCGTACACGGCCGGCTCGCAGCCGGCCGCGATGCCGTAGAAGATGGCGCTTGTCAGCCGGTTCGACGCGACCCGACGGTGCCGGCGCAACTCGGCGAGCTGGTGGTCCAGGAACTGCGGGTCGGTGTCGGACCACCAGTGGCCCCGGTAGCCGTGGCAGATGACCCGGAAGCCGGCGTTCTCGTAGAGCCGGCGTACCCGCCGCATCCGGTGCTCGTGCCAGTACAGACAGACGGTGACCGGGCCGGGCTCGGTGTCCCGGATACGGGCGATCAGTTCCTTGTGGTCACCCTTGACGTGCTGGCCCTCCCAGCCGTGGAACGGGTACCAGATGGTGCCCTCCCGGGGCGGCTGGGTTTCCTCCGCCGGCCGCATGGCGAGCAGGTAGACGAAGGGTGCCCCGATCACCGTGACGTTGCGTCGCCCGACCGACCAGGCCCGCCGCCGGGTCTGCTCCGACCAGAGCAGGCTCGGCGTGCGCTCGGCGTACGGGTGGCCGGGGGCCAGACCGTCGCCGATGTTCCAGCCGTGCTGGACGTACCCGTTGATCCGGGGCGGGTGGCCGTCGCCCAGCCCCGCGTAGCGGGCCAGCACGTGGGCGTGACCGTAGAAATGGTTCGCGTGGTGCATCGGGGATTCCCTCAGGCGGCCGGCCGGAGCGAGACGCCGCGCAGGGCCGCGGCCAACGCGTCGATGACGCGGTCCTGGTCGGCGTCGCGCAGTCCAGGGTAGAGCGGCAGCGACAACTGCTGGGCGTAGAAGGCTTCCGACACGGGGCAGCTGCCCCGCCGGTAGCCGAGGTCGGCGAAGGCCGGGTGCCAGTGCGCCGGGATGTAGTTGACCTGGACGCCGATGCCGGCCGCGCGCATCCGCTCGTAGATCTCGCGACGGCGGCCGTCGAGCACCCGGATCGGGTACAGGTGCCAGGCCGGTGCCGCCCACTGCCGCCGACCGGGCACGAGCACACCGGGCAGGTCCGCGAGGGCCGCGTCGTAACGGGCCACCAGTTCGGCGCGGCGGGCGAGGAAGTCACCGAGCCGGCGCAACTGGCTGCGGCCCAGCGCGCACAACACGTCCGGCAGCCGGTAGTTCAGGCCGAACTCGTGCACCTCCTGGTGCCAGCCGCCCTCGTCCGGCCAGCGCAGCTCGTCGGGTTCCCGGACCAGCCCGATGTTGCGGAACCGGCGGGCCCGCTTGAGCAACGCCGGGTCGGTGGTGGCGACGGCGCCGCCCTCGGCGGTGGTCAGATTCTTCGTCGGGAAGAACGAGAACGTGGTCAGGTCGGCGAGTGATCCCACCGGCCGGCCCCGGTAGGTGGCACCTATCGAGTGGGCCGCGTCGGCGAGCAGCAGCGCGTCGCTGCCGTGGAGCGCGGCGCGCAGCGCGTCGTAGTCGGCCGGGTGGCCGGCGTAGTCGACAGCGGCGACGACCTTCGTCCGCTCGGTGGTCGCGTCGGCCACCGCCGCCGGGTCCAGGGTGAACGTCTCCTCCGCCACGTCGGCGAAGACGACCCGCGCGCCGAGGGCGACCGCGCTGCTGGCGGTGGCCACGAACGTCATCGGCGGCACGATCACCTCGTCGCCGGGGCCGACACCGGCCGCCGCGTACGCCACGTGCAGCGCGGCGGTGCCGTTGGAGACCGTCGCCACCCCGGCCCCACCGGCCCACACCGAGATGTCCGCCTCGAAGGCGGCGACCTCCGGGCCGGTGGTGAGCCAGTCGCTGCGCAGGGCGGCGACCACCGCGGCCACGTCGTCGTCGGTGACCGACTGCCGCCCGTAGGGGAGAAAGGACGTCATGCCGCGATGCCGAGCATCTCACGCAGCTGGGGCACGGTGAGCCACTCGTCGTTGGAGTCCGACTGGTACGCGAAGCCGTCCGCCACCGGCGCACAGTCGACCGGCGGCTGGTAGCCCCAGGTGGCGATGGTCGGCTGCACGATGAACCGGTCCTTGGCGATCAGCGTCCGACGGCTGTCGTCCGGAGCGATCATCTCCTCGTGCAGCTTCTCGCCGGGACGGATGCCGATCTCGTGGGTGGTGGCCTCCGGGGCGACCGCCTCGACCAGGTCCAGGATGCGCATGCTGGGGATGCGGGGGACGAACAGCTCGCCGCCCTGCATCTGGTCGAACGAGTCGATGACGAACTGCACGGCCTGGTCCAATGTGATCCAGAAGCGGGTCATCCGCTTGTCCGTGATCGGCAGGCTCTTACCTTCGGCGGCGAGCCGGCGGAACAGCGGCACCACCGAGCCACGGCTGCCGACCACGTTGCCGTAGCGCACCACCGCGAAGCGGGTCGGATGCTGCGCCGCGTAGTGGTTGGCGGAGATGAACAGCTTGTCGCCGACCAGCTTGGTCGCGCCGTACAGGTTGATCGGGCTGGACGCCTTGTCGGTGGAGAGGGCCACCACCTTCTGCACGCCCGCCTCGATCGCCGCGTCCACCACGTGCTGCGAGCCGGTGATGTTGGTGGCGATGAACTCCGACGGGTTGTACTCCGCGGTGTCGACCTGCTTGAGGGCGGCGGCGTGGACGACGTGGTCGACGCCGTGCATGGCCCGGGTCAGCCGGTGCCGGTCCCGGATGTCGCCGATGAACCAGCGCAGCCGGGGGTCATCGCCGAGCTGCTGGCGCAGCTCGTACTGCTTGAGCTCGTCGCGGGAGAAAACCACCACCCGGGCCGGATCGGTCTCGGCGAGTAGGTGCCGCAGGAAGGTCCTGCCGAAGGAACCCGTTCCCCCGGTGACGAGGATGGACGATCCGTTCAGCTCGCTCAACTGGTGCTCCCGTGTGTGTCGGATTCGCGGTCGGCCTCGGCCGGCCGGGTGGGAACGCTAAACGCGGCGGGTTAACGGGCCCGAGCCCTGCGGTTAACCACGCGCCGTGCGGCGGTGAATGGCGAGCACCCGGTTGGCGAACACCTGCCGTCGTCGCGGCGTGCCCGCCGACCTGCGTCGACCAGGTCGTTAGGGTCTCGACCCGACCGGGCACCGGGGCGCGTCCCGACCATGGCTGCCCGGACGCGTCAGGGGAGGGACGATGACCATCGAGGCCGAGGCGACCCGCGCCGACGACACCGGCGGGTCGGCCGACCCACGTGGATCGGCGTCGCCCGACCGTCGGCGGCTGTTGCTGCTTCTGCTGCTGGTCGGCGGCTGGGTGCTCGGGACCGCGTGGCGGATCTGGTTGGCCCGCCACGCGAGCATGCCGTTCGCCCACACCGACGAGGACAGCTACCTCAACACCGCCCGTGCCCTGGTCGGCGGTCCGGGCGGCTTCAGCAGTGAGAACGAGACACTGCGCCGGATCGGCTATCCGCTGCTGATCGCACCGGCCTTCCTCCTCGACCGGGACTTCCTCGACACCTACCTGCTCGTACGGGTGATCAACGCGGCGTTGAACGCGACGGTGCTGCCGTTGGCGTACCTGCTCGGTCGTCGGCTGCTGGGACTGCGGCCCGGCCCGGCCCTGGCGGCGGCGGCCGGCGCGGCGACGCTGCCGGCGGTGGCCTTCCACGCCACGGTGGCGATGACCGACGCGGTACTCGGGCCTTTGCTGCTGGCCTGGTTGCTCGCCGTGCACCGGCTGGTCGAGCGGCCCGGTCCGGCCAGCGCGGCGGTCTGCGGTGCCCTCGCGGGCGCGACGCACCTGGTGCACTCGCGTGGAGTGGTGATCGTCGCCGGATCCGCGTTGCTGGTCTTGGCGCTTGTGGTCCGCCGTCGGCTGGGCCCGGCCGGGCTGCTGGCGGCGGTGCTGCCGGTGCTGGCCGCCGCGCTCGGCAACGAGGTGGGTGTGCGGCTGCTCGGCGATACGGTGCACCTGCTCGGTGAACCGGCCGGTGGCAACGTCGTGCGGGCGGTCACCTCGGTGCGGGGACTGTCGCAGGTGCTGGCGTCCGTCGGCACGCAGCTCTGGTACCTGATGGTCGTCACCTTCGGGCTGGCCGGGCTGGCCGGTGCCGAAGCGGTGGTCCGGCTGTGCCGTCGGAGTGGTGACGCCGCCGGGTGGACGTTCGGCGTGGCCCTGCTCAGCACCGTCGGGGTCGCCGTCGGTGCGGAGGTCGTCCTGGCCGGTGTGCCGGACCGGGTGCCGGACGCCATCTACGCCCGGTACGTGCAGATGTTCGCCCCGTTCTGGCTGCTCGTCGGCATCGGGATGCTGTTCGGCACGGCGTACCGTCCGCTGCTGCGTCGGGCCGGGGTGACGGTGCTGCTGCTGGCCGCCGGCGGGGTCCTGATCCACGTTCGGCTGGCGCAGGCGGCGGCCCAGGACGCGCCGCTGCGCTGGGGCGGGTTCAGTGCGCCGGACCTGATGGCCCTGACCGGCGGGTGGCGACAGCTGCGGCCGCTGGTCGGGTCCGCGATCGGGGTCGCCGCCTGCCTGCTGCTCGGGCTCATGCTGGCGACCCGGCGTCGACGTGCGCGCACGACCCTGCTGGCGATCGTCCTCACGGCACTGATCGTGGTCAACGTGGCGACCATGCAGGTGATCGCGCAGCGGCTGATCCGTCCGCTGGCGGCGGCGGGTACGCCCGTGCCCAGCGTGACCGAGCTGGGGATCCGGCCGCCGGAGCGGGTAGCCGCCTCCACCGGCGTGCCCTACCAGGTCCGGTTCAACCTCAGTCACCAGGTCACCTGGACGGAGGTGCCGTGGTTCGGTGACCGGCCGCCAGCCGACGTGGCTGTCGTCTTCGCGCGCTGGGCGCCCGGTGAACCCGACGACTGGGACGGCGCCCGGCACGGCTTCGTCCGGCTGGGCGGCGACCCAAAGCGGAAGTGGGCCGGCTGGCGGCGGCAGTGACAACGGCATTCTCGAAGCGACGAAAACCCTACCTGTCGACTACGTGAACAATGCGTGGACGAAATACCAAGAATCAGCGAACGCGACGGTTGGCGCGCTCCAGGGAAATGGGGATGACGGTGATTTCCCGGCCGTCGTGAATTTCCTGGCGACCGGGCCCCTCGACAAAGCGGAGCCGACGGTTCATCTGACGCACCACGGTGTTGTGGGCCAGCACCTCACCGTCGAGCCGGTCCAGGTCCAGCACGTCGAAGGCGTGGTCGACCGCCTCCCGCATCACCTCCAGCCAGGCGGGCAGCGTCTCACCCCGCTCGGCCAGCCCCTCAGCGTCCAGGTAGAAGCCCCATCCGCCGGTACGCGGGCCGGACAACCGCAGGTCGAAGTAGGTGACCGCGCCGCTGGGCACCCCGTCGCGCAGGTAGGTCAACACCCGACGGGTGGGGTCCTGGCGCACCGCCGACCACCACCGTCGGTGCTCCTCGGCGGTGATGACGTGACTGGTCTTGCTGACCTGTCGGTTGATTTCCTGATTACGCCAGGACAACATCAGGTTAACGTCGTCCCCGGTGGCGTCACGCAACACGTACCGCTCGCTTTCCGCTCCGTTTACCTGGTCACCGGGCACCCTAATCACGATTCACCTGGCTGTACACTCCGCCGCATGAAGGAATTGAGTCGGGCGCAGATCCGCGACCTCATGGGCGAGGTTCTCAAGAACCAGGGCAAGGCGTTGCCCGCCGACGACGCCGCCGATCTGCGCGAGGTTGGTTTCCGGTCGCTGGACTTCTCCGAGTTGGCGCTGCGCGTCGAGGACGCCACGGGGGAGGAGCTGAACTTCGACGCACCCGGGCTGCGCCGGATCGCCACGGTCAGCGACGTGCTGGACTTCCTCGTCGAGTTGCAACGGCAGTGAGCGTCGAGACCGCCCCGCAGGCCCCCGCCCACCCGGCGGGGGCGGACAACCGGATCGTCGTCGACGGTGCCGTGCTGACCTGGCGTGACCTGCCGGAGCTGACCCTGCCGGAGCCCGCCGCCGCGCTCGCCCACTCGGCCCGGTACGCGCTCGCGGCCGCCCGGCACCATGCCGTGCACGGCACCGAACTGCTGCTCAGCACGGCCAGCCGGGTCGACGCGACGATGCGCGAGGAACTGCGTGCCGCCGGGTTCGCGGTGACCGAGCTGGGCGCCCGGACGGTCGAGGACGCGGCGGTACCCGGTGCGCGGGCCGCCGAGCCCGGTCGACTGTGGCTGCTGACCTCCGGCTCCACCGGTCGTCCCAAGCGGGTGGGGCACACCCTCGAATCCCTGACCACCGTCCGGGGCGAGCAGCCCGCGCGGACCTGGCTGTGCCCGTACGCCCCCGGCACCTACGCCTGGTGGCAGGTGGTGACGCTGTCGCTGACCCAGCCGGGGCAGCACCTGGTGGTGGTGGAGCCGGATCAACTCGACGACTGGCCGGCGTTGGCGGCCGAGCACGGTGTGGACGCCGCCTCCGGTACGCCCACCTTCTGGCGGCGCGCCCTGCACCGCGATCCGGCCGGGCTGGCCCGGGTGCCGCTGCGTCAGCTGACCCTCGGTGGCGAACCTGTCGACCAGACGATCCTGGACCGGCTGCGGGAGGTGTTCCCGACCGCCCGGATCTCCTGGATCTACGCCTCCTCCGAGGTCGGCGCGGCCATCGTGGTGCACGACGGGCGGGCCGGGTTCCCGGTCCAGTGGCTGGACCGGGCGGCCCCGGGTCGTCCCACGATCGGGGTGCGCGACGGGGAACTGGTGATCACCTCGCCGTACCACGGCGCCGGGCTGGACGGTCCGGTCCGCACCGGCGACCGGGCGCAGCTCGTCGATGACCGGGTGCTGATCACCGGCCGACTCGACGCGGACGAGATAAACGTCGGCGGCAGCAAGGTCTCCGCCGGTGTGGTCCGCGACGTGCTGACCGCGCACCCGCAGGTGGCCTGGGCGCGGGTGACCGGCCGGCGTGCCCCGCTGCTCGGCCACATGGTCGTCGCCGAGGTGGTACCCACCGGGAGCGCCACCGCGCCGGCCGAGGCGACGCTGGTCCGCTGGTGCGCCGACCAGTTGCCCGAGTACGCGGTACCGCGCCGGATCCGCCTGCTCACCGAGATTCCCGTCAAGGAGACCCTGAAGAGCGATGTCTGACCCCACCATCCCCGCCCAGCCCGTGCCGCCCAGCTCCGTGGTGCTCGTCTCCGGCGGCTCCCGCGGCCTCGGCCTGGCCATCGTCACCGACCTGCTCGACGCGGGCCTGAAGGTGGCCGCCTTCGCCCGCACCGTCACCCCCGAGCTGGCCAAGCTCGCCGAGGCTCATCCGGAACGGGCGCACGTCGGCTCGGTCGACGTCACCGACCTCGCCGCCGCGCAGGCGTTCGTCCGGGCGGCCGAGGAGCGGCTCGGCCCGATCGACGGCGTGGTGAACAACGCGGCCGTCGGGCAGGACTCGCTGCACGTGCACACCGCCACCGCCGACATCGCCCGGATCATCGAGACCAACCTGACCGCGCCGTTGCAGCTCACCCGGCTGGCCGTGCGGCGGATGCTGGCCCAGGGCCGGCGCGGGCGGATCGTCAACATCACCTCGATCTGCGCGCAGCGTGGCTTCCCGGGTCTGGTGGCGTACTCCGCCACGAAGGGCGGGATGGACGCGGCGACCCGCTCGCTCGCCCGGGAACTGGGTGGGCGGGTCCTTGTCAACGCGGTCGCCCCGGGCTTCTTCGCCTCCGAGATGTCGGCGGTGCTCGGCCAGACCCAGTTGGACCAGATCGTGCGTCGCACGCCTACCGGTCAGCTGACCGAGCCGGACGAGGTGGTGCCGGTGGTGCGGCTGCTGCTGCGTGACCAGACGAACATCAACGGCCAGGTCATCGTGGTCGACGGTGCCGCCTCGATCTGACCCGTCGGACCCGTTGTCCCGCACCCTCGACGGTGCGGGACAACGGGTGCCCACCCTGCTCGCCGCCGCCCGACGACACCTGCGGGTGGCCCCGGTGGCCGAGTCGGGCGGCGCCGTCACCCGCAGCCACCTCGACGACGGACGCTGTGTCGGCTGGTACGCCCCGCCGGTGCCCGGCTGGCGGGTGGCCATCGACGCCGAGCGCGCCGACGCTCCGCTACCCGCCGCGCTGGTCCGCCGGTTCGGGGCCACCGACTTCTGGGGCCGGTGGACCCGCGTCGAGTGTCTGGCCAAACTCGCCGACGTACCGGTGGCGACCTGGTGGCATCGGCACGGCCTGGAGGTGCCGCCCGGCACCGCCTGGCTGTGGCGCACGCTGCCGCTGGCCGACCTGGTGGTCACCGTCGCCTTCACCCCGACCGACCGCGTCGGCCGGCAGATCGGTGGCCGGGAGTTGCGCACTTTCCCCGAAGTTGCGGTGTCCGGCGCCGGCTGAGACCGCAGCATCAGCGAAGTTGTGCGGGCTCCGGCGTCTCCGACCCGGCGCTGGTGCTGCGCAGGCTCCAGGCGATCGACACCGCGATCGTCGCCACGATGACGCCCAGGGTCACCGGGATGGGCAGCTTGCCGACCGGGGTCTCGGACAGGATCAGTTTGACCCCGGCGAAGGCCAGCAGGACGGCCAGGCCGTAGTGCAGGTGCACGAAGCGGCGCAGCAGCCCGGCGAGGCAGAAGTACAGGCTGCGCAGCCCGAGGATCGCGAACGCGTTGGCGGTCCAGACGATGAACGTGCTGGTGGTGATGGCCAGGATGGCCGCCACCGAGTCGATCGCGAAGATCAGGTCGGTGGTCTCGACCGCGATCAGGACCACGAACAGCAGGGTGGCGACCCGCTTGCCGTCGACCCGGACGAAGAACCGGTCGCCGTGGTAGGCCGGATCGGTCGGCAGGATCCGGCGCACCAGGCGCACCACCAGGTTGCGGTCCGGATCGGTCTGCTCGCCGTGCCGGAACGCCATCTTGTAGGCCGTGTAGACGAGGAACGCGCCGAACAGGTACGCGGTCCAGAAGAACCTGTCCAGCAGTTCCGCGCCGACGAAGATGAACACAAACCGGAACACCAGCGCGCCGATGACGCCCCAGAACAGGACCTTGTGCTGGTACGCGGCGGGGACCGCGAAGTACGTGAAGATCAGCGCGAAGACGAAGACGTTGTCGATGGACAGCGCCTTCTCCATCAGGTAGCCGGCGAAGTAGGTGCCGGCCACGTCACCGCCCTGCCACACCCACAGGAGTACGCCGAACAGCAGGCCGGCGGCGATCCAGATGCCGGACCAGGTGGCGGCCTCGCGGAATCCGATGACGTGGTTGTCGCGGTGCAGGAACAGGTCGACGGCGAGCATCACGGCGATGGCCAGCATCAGCAGGGCCCAGACCCACCAGGAGACAGACACCGGTAAGACCTCTCGTCCGGCCGGGCCACGGCGGGCCCGGCACTGCTGGACGAAGGTCTCCCCGGCCACCGGCGTGGTGACCGCGTAACCGGGGCCCGGATGGCCGGGCCCGTACTGACGGCGACGCGCGTTACGTCGGGTACTCCCCCTCGAACTGCGTACCAGTATTCACGAAGCAGGCTTCGTGTGTCAAGGTTGCGCCCGCTCATCCCGATGGGTGACCCCGATCGGCGGCCCGTCGCGGGTGACCCCGAGTACCGACCAGCCACGCAGCGCTGCGAAGAACGGCAAAGACCGGGAGAGCAGCTCGTCGACCAATCCGTCGCCGCCCGGCGGCTGGTCGAACCGCGGCCCCAACTCGTCGATCAGTCGAGCGTGTAGCCGTCGTAGCACCTCATCGGGATCGGCGTCGTCTGCTGCCGGCTCGCTGCGTGGGGGCAGCAGATGGCGGCCCAGGTAACGACTGGCGATGGTGTCCTGGAGCCGCAGCAGGGCGTACGCCAGTTCCTCCGCCCGGGATCGGAGGCCGCGCCATGGTTCGCACCTGGCGGCCAGCAGCGCCGCGAGGGTGACTGCGGCCATCTGCTCCAGAGCGGGCTCGATGTCGTAGTCCCGGCGACGGGGCCGGTAGGTGAGGGCGACCAGTGGATACCGACGAACGGTGTCGTCGACCTCCCGCAGGCTCGTTGCCCAGGCCTCACACCGCTCTCGGGCCACGTCGACCCCCTCGTCGGTCAGGCTTCGGGCGAGTAGGGCCACTCCGTCGGTGCTGCGCACCTGGTCGTAGATGGTCAGCGCGAACCGGTTGCGGACGGTCAGCCCGGTGATCAGCTCGATGAGATAGGTGGCCAGCGCGGCGAAGAAGCCGAAGCCGAGGGCGGCGGCGGTCACGGCGAACAGCTTCTGCGCCCCGGTGTCCGGGGTGATGTCGCCGAAGCCGAGTACGGTCAGCAGCCCGGTGGCGTAGTAGAGGGCGTCGACGAAACCTGTTGGTCCGTAACCCGCGACCCGGTGGTAGCCGTCCAGGTACGGCCAGACGACGAGTGCGACCCCGAGCACCAGCGGCCCGAGCCAGGCGAGGAATGTGCCGGTGACCAGGATTGGTCCGGCCCAGACCAGCGGGGTGCGGCGAGGCGTACGACGTCGGCCGGCAGTCAGCGAGGAGGCCCGCCAGACCAGCCGCCGGACGGTACGGGCGACAGGCCCCTCCGCGTCCGGATGGAGCACGGTGAGCCATACGTCGACCACCACCACGCCGATCAATGCCAGACCCACCGTTACCGCTACCAAGGTCATACGCAGAGGTATACCCGCGTCGCGCTCCTGCCGGACGTACCCCTGGTTGATAGTTCAATTGGCCTGCCCGGAGATGTATCAACAGCGCGGACGGGACAACCGCGTAGAGCGGTCGGCAGGTCAACTGGTCAGATCAGGTCCCAGGTCAGCGCGGTGCCGCGTGCCACGTCGGCGGTGAAGCGGCGACCCAGCACCCGGTCGATCTCCACCGGGGGGAGCCCGCCGGCCGGCCGGATCGAGCGGACGTTGTGCACTGTCACCTCGTCGCCGGCGCGCACGTTCGCCACCACGTACAGCGACCGCCGGAAGCGCAGGCCCTCCTGCTCGGCCGGAGTCGGCCCGACCGCCGTGCCGCCCAGCGCCGCATACGCCCGCTCCGACTCGATCACCAGGGCGGCCAGTTCGGTGGGGTTGAGGGAGAAGTCGGAGTCCACGCCGCCGTCGGCGCGGTCCAGCGTGACGTGCTTC
The DNA here is from genome assembly GCF_002754655.1 of Verrucosispora sp. CNZ293. Taxonomy (NCBI): domain Bacteria; kingdom Bacillati; phylum Actinomycetota; class Actinomycetes; order Micromonosporales; family Micromonosporaceae; genus Micromonospora; species Verrucosispora sp. CNZ293. The sequence goes on along the minus strand of NZ_PEFR01000001.1, from coordinate 2,780,976 downwards.
TCGATGAAGCAGGCGCCGAGAGCCACCGAGGCGACGGGTACGCCGATGCCCGGGGTGTGGTCGGACAGACCCACCGGGACGCCGAAGGCGTCGGCCAACACGGGGATGCGGCGCAGGTTGCTGTCCGCGGGCGGTGCCGGGTAGGAGGCGGTGCAGGCCAACAGGATGATCCCGCCCGCGCCGCCGTCGCGGGCGGTGCGTACCGCGGCGTCGATCTCGGCGAGGGTGGCCATCCCGGTCGAGATGACCATCGGTTTGCCGGTCGCCGCGACCAGCCGGATCAGCGGCAGGTCGACAAGCTCCGACGAAGCGATCTTGTACGCCGGCGCGTCGAGGTCCTCCAACAGTTCCACAGCGGAGGCGTCGAACGGGGAGGAGAAGACGGTGAGCCCCTGGGCGCGGGCCCGCTCGAAGATCGGCCGGTGCCACTCGTACGGTGTGTGCGCCTTCTCGTAGAGCCGGTACAGGTTCTGCCCGCCCCACAGCTCGTGCCCGCCGGAGATGCGGAAGTCCGGGGTGTCCACGTCGATGGTGATGGTGTCCGGCCGGTACGTCTGGAGCTTCAGCGCGTGCGCGCCACTGGCCGCGACCGCATCCACGATGGACAGTGCGCGGTCCAGGTCTCCGTTGTGGTTGCCGGACATCTCGGCCACCACGAAGGGGCGCTCTCCGGTGCCGACCAGGTGCGACCCGATCTTGAACGTCATTCCGATCCGTTTCCGTGCGTGCTTACCAATGTGTTGTCTCGTGTCGGGCTTTGCGGTGCCGTCGCCGCCCCGCCCGTGGGGTCCCCGGTGGTGCTGCCGCGCACCCGGCCGGCGAGCCGGTGCGCCCGCCGAAGCGCCGCGTACGCCAGGTAGCTGTCGCGGCCGACGAGTCGGTGCTTGAGCCCCGACACCCCGCCCGGCCGGGGGTAGCCGCCGCTGGGCAGGTACGTGCGGTAGTGCGCGGCGACCCGGCGGAAGAAGTCCCGGCGCAGGTGCGGATGCAGCCGATCGTCGTTGCCCACCACCACCAGGAAGTGGTTCACCATCAGGTCGAACAGTTCGGCGTGCCAGCGCCCGTCGGGATGCCGTTGGCGCAGCCAGGCGAAGAGGCGGTCGTACTGCTCGAAGGAGTCGAAGTGTCGACCGCTGCGGGTCGAGGTGATCGCCCCCTGACGGCCCTGGCGGTACAGGTAGCAGACCCGGTCCAGCACGCTTATCCGCTCCGCGCCGATCAACAGTGGGTGGCTGAACGGAATGTCCTCGTACCAGCCGGGGTGGAAGCGCAGGCCCAGCTCGGCCATGAACTCCCGGCGTACCACCTTGTTCCAGGCGGTGTGCTGGACCCGCAGCAGGTGCGGTCGGTCGGCCAGCCGCACCACGCCCGGGGTGCCGCGCAGCAGCCGGCTGCTGGCGTCGACCTCCTCGCGTCCGCAGTCGTGCACCCGCAGGTGGTCGACCATCATCACGTCGGGGCGGTCACTGCGCAGCCGGTCCAGCACGGCCCGGATCGTCCCGGCCGGCAGCCGGTCGTCGCTGTCGACGAACCACACGTACCGGCCGGTGGCCACGTCCAGGCCGGCGTTGCGGGCCGGCCCGAGGCCGACGTTGCGGTCCAGGTGCAGCACGCGCAGCCCGGGATGCTCGGCGGCGTACCCGCGCAGCAGGTCACCGCACCGGTCCGGTGAGGCGTCGTCGACGGCGACGACCTCCACAGCCGTCGCCTCGTCGGCCGGAATGTCGGCGTGGATGGAGTCCAGGCACTGGCGTAGGTACGCCTCGACGCCGTAAACCGGTACGACGATGCTCAGCAGCGGCGTTGGCGTCGGCGGTGTGACCACCCGGAAACCTTCGGCCACCCGGGTTGACGCACCTGGAACCTGACGTGGCCGGGCGCGGTGGAGTTTTTGAACAGCCGATGAGTGCCAGGTTAACGACGGTGCGGCGCGATCCTGCTGCTCAGTAGTTGATGAAGCCGTAGAGCGCCAGGTGGTTCGACCTGGTGCCGGAGACCGTGTGGTCGATGCTGGACTGCCGCACGTCACCCCGGATGAACAGGTAGTCGATCTTGCTGGAGTTCATCGTCGGCTTTGCACCGTAACCGGTCATGCCGAATCCGCTCAGGGTGTTCGCGGCGATGCCCGTGCGGTTCGCGTCGATACCGACGATACGGATCGTCGAGGCGTTCATCAGGCTTGTCGCGTCGGCACCGATGTGGATGCCGCTGCTCGCGATGCCGGTGTGGCCGGCACCACCGCAGGCGTTCTGCCGGTTCTGCTCCGGAAGGTGCATGGTGGCCGCGAAGACCGTGGTGCCGGTCGCCTTGATGGTGAACCGGGCGGCGATGGCGCTGGTCCGCTTCCACTTGTGCTCGTTGGTGGCGCCGTCGTCGTTGCTCGGCGGCTTGTACAAGGTGCATCCCGCGCCGTTGTTGTAGGCCGTGCCCGGCTTCAGCCAGCCGGCGCTCCAGTACTTCGAGATGTCGCCCGACGACAGACTCAGCGTCCGGGTGTTCCAGATGATGGCGTTTGTCTGCTTCTTCTTGAGGTCGCCCAGAGACTGGTCGCTGCACTTGTGCGTACTGCCCCAGGGCTCCGGGTCGGTCCAGACCACGATCGAGCCGTACGTGCCGGCGGGGTAACCGAACTTGGCCGCCAGTTGGTTCGCGTACGCCTCGGCCTGGCCGGTGCCGCGTAGCTGCTGCACGATGAGGATGTCGGGCGCGACCACCCCGGCGGTGCCCGTCTGGCCGTTGTCGTCGACGAGTATCGAGGTGAGGTGATCCGGCCCGGAGATGCGCGTGCACGTCCCGTCGGAGTTGTTCACCACGAGGTTCTCGATGTTGTTGTTGTAGACGCGCAGAACCCCGGCCGCGGCGACTGTCGAATCGACGTCTGCCTCTCCGGCCGCAGCCGAGGCGGAACCCGGGACGGCGAGCAGCGCTACCGCGAGGGCGACGGTTGCGGAACGTGGTCGATGCTTCAGACGCAAGGCGTATTCCTTCGACGAAGGTACGGCGTACCTGTGGGTGGTGTCAGCGGATGCGCACTTTACATCGACTTCAATGGCTGGCCGGGCCCGTCGGGCTGAACTGGGCAAATGCCGCAGCAGTGGTCGCCGGAGTGCGGCAGAGGCAGCGGGTTCTGCGCCGGCTGTCCGGGGTAGGGTGCCCGACGGGCCGCACCAGGCCGGTTACGCGAAAGATCGCATCCGGCTGCCGTCCGGGCGGCCGGGAGGAGATGGGCGTGCGTGTGACGTGGTCGGGAACCGGGAGTCGGGCATGACGAGCACCACCCTCGCGGCGTCGGCGACCACCCCGACCGGGCGGAGGGACGCCGACCGCCTGCCGTCGCTTACCGGACTGCGGTGGATCGCCGCGTTGCTGGTCTTCGGCTTCCACGCCGGCACGATGCGGATCATCGCCGAGCCGGGCCCGCAGGCGGTGGTCGGCGACATCTTCACCCTCGGCCTGTCCGGGGTGCAGTTCTTCTTCATCCTCAGCGGTTTCGTGCTGGTCTGGTCGGCCCGGCCGGGTGACTCCCGGCGGCGGTTCTGGCGACGCCGGTTGGCCAAGATCTACCCGAACCACCTGGTGCTCTGGGCGTTGGCCCTGCTGGCGATGCTGTGGTTCGCGGACCCGATCAACCCGGTGGCCGCGCTGGAGAACCTCTTCCTGGTGCAGGCCTGGGATCCCCGGCCCGGCTACTTCTACAGTGTCAACAACGTGAGCTGGTCGCTCTCCTGCGAGCTGTTCTTCTACCTGTGCCTGCCGCTGGCGCTGCCGGCGGTACGCAAGGCCCGGCCATGGATGCTGTGGGCCGTGGTGATCGCGGTGCCGCTGCTGGTCGTGGCGCTCTGGCCCGGTCAGACACTGGTGCCGGAGCAGAGCCGCTGGTGGTTCGCCCAGGTCTTTCCGCTGGTCCGGTCGCTGGAGTTCTGGCTGGGGGTGGCCGCAGCCGAACTCATGCTGCGCGGGCGCTGGCGGGGCCCACGGCTGCCCCTGGCCAGCCTGATCTTCGTCGCGACCTGGGTGGCTGCCTCCCAGTGGATCCGGGCCGAATTCTGGTCGGCGCTGCTGTCGGTGGCGTACGTCCTGGTCATCGCCGCGGCGGCGGACGCCGACGTGCACGGACGGCGCTCGCCGCTGCGCTCACGCCCGATGGTCTGGCTCGGCGAGGTCTCCTTCGCCTTCTACCTGGTGCACGTGTTCGTGATCATGACGATCCTGCGGCTGACCGGCGACTGGGGCACCGGCCTGCCCGGCTGGTGGGGCCCGCTCGCGGTGATCGGGTTTCTGCTGCTCACCCTGGGGCTGGCCGCTCTGTTGCACCGGTACGTGGAACAGCCGATGATGCGCCGCCTGGCCCCGTCCCGACCGCCGCGACCCGGACCGCCGGGTGGTGGAGCGCCGTCCACGACGCCGCACGGTGCGGCACGGGCCACGGAATCGGGTGCGGCGGCGCGATCCGAGACCCCGGTGGACGGGCTGCCGCGCCAGCGGGTGACAGGTGGCGGCGCGAATTCCGCGACGGGAGCGGAGCGCCGATCCATCCACTGAGGACGGTCAACTGGAGGCTGCCTGACCTGCGTGAATCGATGTGCGTGCGCGACGCGCCGGGCGGTGCGACACGCCCGATGACCGGTGCGGCCCGGCGGCTGTGGCGGTAGCGTAGGGAGGTGCTTCCCGTCGCGCCGGCCCGTCCTCTGTGGTGGTTGGCGCGCTGGGCCGCGCGGCTGCTGACCGGGCTCGCGGTCGCCGCCGCCTTCACCCTCGGCGCCTGGGACCTGCCCGGCCACCCGGCCATCGACCGCCTCACCGCTACGGTGCCACCGGTCGAGACCTCCGTACCACCGGCATCCGCCGGCTGGCACCAGGCCGCACCCCTCGACGTGGTTGGCCTGGTGATGCCGACCGCGCAGGGTGCCGACGATCCCGCCGACCAGGCCGAAGTGTCCGCGATGCAGCCGGCGGCCTCCGGTCGGCCCGGGCTGACGGCGCTCGGCAGCGTCGCTGCGGGCGGCCCGCGGTGGACTGCCGCCCAGGTCGGGGGCGTCCGGGCCGCCCGCGCCCCACCGCGCGCCTGATTCCGGCGACGCCGTACGCCTTGCCCCTGGCGGCCGTCCCGGGCGCGTGCGCACCGTTCGGTGCCGCCCCCGTGCCGAGCACCTGCCAGCCCGTTGCCGCCCGCCGCGCCGTCGGTGCCGGCCAGAACGAGCGGCACCGCCCATCCCAACCCGCGACCGCGCGCAACGCCATCCGCGATCCGCTGCCGGTACGGCCACCGGTGCCGTACCGATCTCCCCGAGGTGCCGACATGGAGAAGACAGTTCTCTACCAGTTCCTGATCGAGGTGCCCCGCGCCGCCGCCATCTGGTCGGTGCTGCTGGTGCTCGCGTTTGGCGTACTCACCGTGCTTGTCGCCCGCCCCGAGCCGGCCGGGCCGGCGGAGAAACCCGCCGACGAGGACGCGCTCCGCGCCGCAAGCGAGCAGGCCGACCTGAGTCGGTACGCGGGAGAGGTGGCGGTCGCGGCAGCCGGCGCCGGGCAGAACGCCGAGCGACGGCGTACGGCATGGCGGCTGGCCCAGGCGGAACTGGACCGCGCCTGGGCCGCGTACGACCAGGCAGAGGCCGTCGCCCGGCGGCTGGCCGGCGTCGCCGGACTGCCGACCCCGTGCACCCCCCGGACCCCTGCCGAGTACGCGGCCCGGGAGCGCTGGCTCCGCCGGGCGGCGATGGCGGCCCACTGGCGGGGTGACCTGACCGCACGGCAGCTCAGCGACGTGCTGGCGCGTCGGTCCGGCTGGGATCCCCGGCGTCACCCGGCCGAGCAGGAGGTGGTTCTCGCCCGGGTGGTACGCGACAACCGCCAGGCCGCCTACCTGTCGGCCGCCGAGCGGGAGCGTGACCTGTGGCGGGCGGCGGAACTGGCAGGCGAGGCGGCCCGCGCCCTCTCCGCCGAGGCGTACGCGGCAGCCGAGCGACTCCGACCGGACCTGCGGGCCGTCCCCGGGCGGATCGCCGTCGGGCGGCCCGGCACGGTGCTGCGCTGGCGGCCAGCGAGGCTGGGTTGAAATTCCGTGAGCTGGGTCACAACGGCCGGAAATTCGGTCACTGTTCGTAGTTGAGACGATTACCCAGCAAATTCCGTCGACATTGGTGGCGAGGCGTCCGGTTGTCACCCGAAGGTGCCCGGAATGCCGTCGGTCCCATTGAGCGACGACAGTTCTCAGGTACCCGAAAATCGCCGCACTGGATCATGTTTAAGCAGCTCAGGGCGGGTTGGCTTCGAGGTGACCGACCAGTAGTGTCAGCCCGTCCGGTGCGGTAACCGATCGCAGGAAGCGACGCCGTACCGACCCGCTCAATCGTGATCTCACGAACCGGGGACCCACTGCACCACTGGGGTGAATCCGCGAGCCTCGGCCCGCGGTAGGGCGTCTTCCCGCCCGAATCCGTCAGCTAACCCGGTCGGCGGTGACGGAAGGAGTTCCAGCCCTCGTGCGGTTCGACGTGATCCCCCTGTTCCCCCGCCTCCACGGCACCGCGGTGCCCGTCCTCGCCGGCCCGACCGCCGCGAGCTGACCCCGGTCATCGCACCGCCCGGGTTGTCCGGGCGTACCCCTGAACGGCCTGTCCCGCTCACCGGGTGGTCGTCGGTGTCCTGACGCCGACCTGACCGCCGGAGCCGGTGTGCCGTTCCCCCCTCAGCCCGTGGAGGAATCCGTGAAGCACGCCCTCTCCCGCCGGCTCCGCCGGCTGGTCACCGAACGTCCTTACCAGATCGTTGCCGGCTCGGCCGTCGCGCTCGTCCTGGCCACCGGCACCGGCGCCGCGCTCGCCGGCACCGGGAACACCCCGGCCCCCACGCAGGCCACCACCGCCGCAGCCGACCTACGCGACGACGCCGTGGTGGCGCCGAGCCCGGAAGCGGTCGCGCCGTCGACCGCCGCGCCCAGCAGTGCCGCGCCCAGCAGTGCCGCGCCCAGCAGTGCCGCACCGGCCAGCCCGGCACCGGCCCGCGCCGCCGCCGCGACGTCGCCGAAGCCCAGCTCGGCCACTCCGGACCCGGACCTGACAACCAAGAAGGCGGCACCGAAGCCGCCCGCGTCGAAGGTCCTCGGGTACGACCACCAGGCCCAGATCAACGGCTACTACTGCGGTCCCGCCGCGGTACGCAACGCGCTCAGCGCCGCCGGTGTCACGCGTAGCCAGGACGCCCTGGCCAGCCAGCTCGGCACCACCTTCGCCGGCACCAACTCGGCCGAGGACACCACCCGCGTCCTCAACGCCGTCGTCAAGGGCGACCCGTACGAGACCACGATGATCCGTGGCGGTGCGGCCACCCCGGCCCAGATGGACCAGCTCCAGGCGGACGTCGTCGCCGCCGTCACCGACGGACGGGGCGTCGTGGTGAACGTCGCCGGCACCGTCACCGACACCGACGGTCGCTGGCACTCCTTCCCCGGCGGGCACTACATCGCGGTGGTCGGCTACCAGGACTCCGGCCGGCTGGTGAAGATCGCCGACTCGGCCGACGCCTCGTACCCGTCGTACTGGCTCAGCACCATCGATCTCGCCAACTGGGCCGCCACCCGCGGCTACTCGGCCTGATCACGCCGGTCCCACGGCGAACGGAAGCCCTCGGCCTTGCTGGCCGAGGGCTTCCGTGTCGGGTACGTCAGGCGGCGGGTCGTGCTGTGTCGTCAGGTCGACGTGGCTCGGGGTTCGTCAGGCGTGCGGGGCGTGCTGCTTCGCCAGGCCGACGAAGCTCGCCCAGGCCGCCGGGGTGAAGGCCAGCGTGCCGCCGTCGCGATCCTTGGTGTCGCGGACCAGCACGATGCCCGTCAGGTTGTCGGCGACCTCCACACAGTCGCCGCCGCCAGCGCCGCTGCGGGTGGACTTGCGCCACGTCGCACCGTTCAGATCCACGGCTTCACCACATCCTTCATCAGCTCGATCGACTGGCGGCCGGACAGTGCCTCGTTGCGCACCGCCTCCCACCGGGACAGCAGGGTGCTCAGGTCGTCGTCCTTGTCGGCGAGAACGCCGCCAAGTTGAGTTTCGAGATTAGCCACCCAGCCGCCGTCCGCGCCCCTCGCCAGGGTGAAGGGACCGGTCAGTCCGATGTGCATGGCGACGCCGGTGGGCACCAGGTGGACGCTGATGTTGGGCCGCGTGGCCAGCTCCATGAGGTGATGCACCTGCTCGACAAGCACGTCCTTGAGCTCCTCGTCGACCCGCCGCAGCACCGCCTCGTCGACCACCGCGACGAGTTGCGGCGGGTCGTCCTGCTCCAGCACCGCCTGCCGGGCCATCCGGTTGGCCAGCCGCCGCTCCACCCCCGCCTCGGTCAGGGCGGCGTCGGTCCGGATCACCGCGCGGGCGTACCGCTCGGTCTGGAGCAGGCCCGGCACCAGCGTCGGCTGGTAGCAGCGGAGCTGCCGGGCGTTGCGCTCGGCCTCCAGGTAGGGCAGGAACCACGAGGGTTGGCGCAGCACCTCCGCCGTGCGCAGCAACTCCTCGAACATGCCCCCGGTCTGAAGCACCTCGTCGGCCCGCTTCGCGTACGGCCGGTCGAGGGACGGGTGCCCACCTCCACAGCGGACACCAGCGACGCCGAGTAGTTCGTCCGCCGACCGAACTCCTCCTGGTTCATGCCGGCCGCGGCTCGCAGCCGGCGGAGCTGCGTACGGATCAACTCGTGCAGGTCGGAAGGCTGCTCGCGTTCCATGTCCCCTCCACCGGGTCTACGAAGATCGCCAAGGGGCCGCCAGGGGCCGGTGCGGGGCACCCGGAACCCACCGTGGCCGGCGTCGATTCCTTCCGACAGTAGTGGTGTCCTCACCAGACTGTCACGCAGCGGGGCCGCTCCCATCCAGACAGGGACGGGGCGGTTCCGTCCCGGGGCCGCCCGTGCGCCTTCCCCCGTGTTCGGGCGGCCCCTTCCGATCGCTGACTGGGAGGTCGATGTGCGTACCCGGGTCGTCCGCCACCTGTGCCCGACGGCGCTGCTGCCGGTGTCCTCACCGGGGCGGCAGTGTCGGGCCACCGGGGGCCGGTGGTGACCGTGGGCCGGTCGGGTGCGATCACCACCCGGCTCTTCGCTCCCGAGCGGGGTCCGCGTCCGCTGCGTCCCTCCGCCTGTGGCGACGAGGTACCGCACACTCCGTTGCGGCCGATCTGGTGCTGCCGCGCCGACGGGCAGCCCTGGCCCTGCGGTCAGGCCCGGCTGCTGCTGCGGGTCGAGTACGACGGGAACCTGCCCGGGCTGTCGATCTACCTCGCCGGCCTGATGTACGAGGCGATGCGCGACCTCTACCGCCTCGACCCGCACGACGGCCCGACACCCACCACCCTCTTCACCCGCTTCATAGCCTGGACCCGCCGCCCCACCTAGCACCCCGCCGCCGCCCAGCACGAGAACCCGAGATCTTGGAAAGTTTCCGTTTTTCGCGACCGGAAACTTTCCAAGATCTCGGAGGACCAGGGTGGGGGTCGGGGGATGCGACGATCACCTGCGACATTGACCGCGACGTCTGACACCTGGGCGAGGGGACATCATGGGGGAGCAGGAGCCTTACGCGGGGCTGGCCGCGACGTTCGACACGGCCGCGGAGCTGTACGAGCAGGCCCGACCGGGTTATCCGGAGCGGCTGTTCGCCGACCTGGCCGCGACGACGAGCCTGCTGACCGGGCCGGCCAGGGTGCTGGAGATCGGTACCGGCACCGGCCAGGCCACCCGTGGTCTGCTGGCGCGCGGCTGGCAGGTGGTGAGCCTGGAACCGGGACCGGAACTGGCCACTGTGGCGCGTCGCGTACTCGCCGGCCGGGGTGACGTACGCGTCGTGGTGTCGCCGTTCGAGCGGTGGGAGGCGGGCGACCTGGCGCCGTTCGACCTCGTCTTCGCCGCGACGTCGTGGCACTGGCTGGACCCGGCTGTCGCCTACCGCCGGGCCGCCGAACTGCTGCGCCCCGGTGGGCACCTTGCGATCGTCGCCACCGAGCACGTGTCACCACCGAACGGCGACGACTTCTTCCGGCAGGTCGAGCGGATCTACGACGAGGTCGGCATGGGCGACGGGCAGGGTGGCCCGAAGCCACCCGAGGCGATCGTGGCCCCCGACGTGGCGGCGATGACGGGCAGCGGGTTCTTCGACCAACCGACGGTGCACCGTTACGTCTGGAGCCGCGACTACACCGCCGAGGAGTACCTGAGCCTGCTCTCCACCTACTCCGGTCATATCGCCGCCTCGCCCTGGCAGCGGCGGACGCTGTTCGACGGGATCCGGGAGATGATCGCCGCACGCCCGGCCGGCACGGTACGCAAGCACTACCTGAACACCCTCCAGATCGCCGCCCGCCTCGACTGACGGCCCCCGCGCCCCAGTTCCCTTCTGGCAGCATGGCGACGTGCTGATCTACAAGATCCTGCTGCCGGGCGAATGGGCCGAGTTCCAGGCCGCGGGCCGGTTCGACGGTTCACCGTTCGATCGGGACAGCGGCTTCATCCACTGCTCGTCGCGATCCCAACTGCCCGCCACGGCGGCGCGGGTCTTCGGCGACCAGCCGCATCTTGTCGTCGTCGCGCTCGACACGTCTCTGCTCGGTGAGGTGCTGCGGTGGGAGGACGCCCCGAACGGCGGCCCGTTCCCGCACGTCTACGCGGCACTGCCGGTGGCAGCGGTTCGTGGGGTCCACGAGGTCGCCGGTGCGGCCCGGGTGGACGAAGAGGTACCGGCGGGCGGGGCAGGTCGTCCACCGCGCCCGCCGGGTGGCTCGACGTCGTGGTGAGGCCGGATCAGGGCATCAGCACCGTTCCCATTTGAGGTTGAACAGGGTGTCGACGTCGCCCTCGGTCGTGGTCATCGACATGCTTGCGGTCGAGTTGGCGGTGCCGGCGTCCACTCTCAGCTCGGTGTTGACGTTGAGGACCCGTTGCTGTCCGCAGGGCGTGTAGACAAGCACGGGGGCGATGTCCGAGGTGCCCCAGAAGCCGTTGTAGGGCCCGGTGAAGGTGGCATCCGTGCGGCTGGTCTCGGACGAACCCTGCCAGTAGTAGCTCGTACGCTGGCGACCTGTCGCGCCGGTGGGGATCCGGGCCCGGCCCCGGTAGTCGGCGGCGGCGACGGCGATGGTCCAGCCCGCCGGTACGGTGACGAGCACGCCGAGCTGGCAGTTCTTGCGGCTGTCGGTGACGTCCACGCCCCGGCCGGCCGAGGCGACGAAATCGTGGTAGCGGATGCGGAAGCCGGTGTTGTCGGGATGGGCCACCACCCGGGCGGTGCCGGGTGCGCAGCCGGAGCCGTTGGCGGCCACCACCTCGACGGTGATCTCGCTCTCCGGGGCAGTTGTGGACTCGGCGGGGGCGGCGTGGGCCGGTGCGGACAGGGACAGCGCGAGAACCGTGCCGAGTACGGCGAAGATTCCGTTTCTCGCGCCGACGAGGTTCTTTGTCATTCCGTTCCTCTCGGATGCAGTAGATGGTCACCGAATTCAACGCGTGTTTCTTCGCCGAACGGCCCGTCGGGCGCCCGTCCGTTAGCCCAATGGCTGAGGTTGCGGCGAGCACTTGGGCGGCGTTCTGCGAGAGGATGCTAGCGATGCTGAACGAGGCCCGCAAGCATCAGCAGTCGTCTATGTGATCGATTGCCGGCAACCTCTTGATCGGAATTGCCGCGAGCTGAGATCAACCTCTATAAGTATTGCTGCGTAACGGGTGTGCGCCTGATCAAGGTGTCTTCCGGATCAGCTTCGGAAGCGATCTCCATCCTGTGGGACGCCGCGAAGCGACCACGCGAAGCCGAATAACATTCGGCTCGCGATCGATTCTTGGGAAAGCGAGATTACGTTGACATCGATCTATGTCTGTACGTAGCTTGTTCCGCATGTGGCGTCGTTTCCTGTATCGGAGGAGGATTCATGCGTAAACTGCTGACGCGTGGCAGCGTGGTACTTGCGCTACTCGCTTCATCGTTGATCGTGGGGGCACCGGCGTCCGCTAGGGGAATCATGGATGACCCGCCCACCGACAAGGTCGTCATCGACCTGGTGGCCATGGCCGGGTCCGGGTGCCGACCGGGCACCGCCGATGTCGCGGTCTCCCCGGACAACACCGCCTTCACCACCATCTACAGCGACTACCTGGTGCAGGCGGGTCCGGGCATCCCGGTCACCGATGGTCGCCGGAACTGCCAGCTCAACGTCCTGGTCCACGCCCCGGCCGGCTACACCTTCGCGATCGTCAAGGTGGACTACCGCGGGTACGGTCTGCTCAACCGGGGCGCCATCGCCTCGGCCCGGGCGAACTACTACTTCCAGGGCATGACGCAGAGCACCTTCAGCAACCACCCGATCGCCGCGCCGCTCGACGACAACTGGATGGTGAGCGACGAGGTGCCGATCGCCTCCGTGGTCTGGCACCCCTGCGGCGAGCTGCGCAACCTGAACATCAACACCGAGTTGCGCCTCAGCCGGGGAAGCTCGTCGGGGACCAACTTCCTCACGATGGACTCGACCGACGGCAGCATCCAGACGATGTACCACCTCGCCTGGCAGCCCTGCCCGTGACCTGACCACGGCGGACGGCTCAGCAGGGTGGTCGGCGTCGCCGGCCACCCTCACCGGTGCCCGGGGGTGGCAGGCGCGCCGCACCCGATGATCCGGCGGACCGCGCCGACCGGGTGATCCGGCGGGGCGCGACGCACCCGTGCACTCAGGTGGCGGAGGTGAAGGGCGCGGCGACCGCGGTGCGTTGCGCCGGTGCGGTCCAGGCCGGGTCCAGTTCGCGTCGGGCGGCGGCCAGGAAGACCTCGGCGTACGAGTCGGCGGGGAAGTCGCCCAGGTAGCGGCTGCGGGTGGCCCAGCGGGCCTCGGCGAGCGGGTCGGTGTCGAGCAGCCGGGTCAGCACGTCGTCCAGGTCGGCCATGTCGCGGCGCAGCACGTAGCCGGCGGCGGCCAGCGGGAACCGCTCGACGAACCGGTCGCCGTCGGTGCCCATGTCGGTCACCGCGTACGGCTTGCCCGAGTAGAGCCAGTCGGAGACCACGCCGGAGACGTCGGAGACCAGCGCGTCCGCGCGGTTGACCGAGTCGGTCAGGGTGAGCCGGCTCGCCGCGACACCGTAGAGGTGCCCCCGGCCGGTGCGGGCCCGGTCGGCGGCGAGCAGGTCGTGCAGCCGGGCCAGTTGCCGGGCCGAGGCCGGGTTCTGCGCGGTGTAGGGGTGGGCCCGGAGGATGACGGTGGCTCCCCGGTCCAGCAGCCGCCGCAGCAGCGGCTCCGCCACCGGCAGCGAACAGTAGTCGGCGTCGGCGTTGTGCCCGGTCCAGGTGGGGGTGTAGAGCACCGTCGGGTTCGTCAGGCCCCGCGCGGGCCGCGAAGATACCTCGATCGCCTCGACCTGAGGGCGGCCGACCACCACGAACTTCTCGGCGGGGATGTCGATGCCGGCTCGCGCGTACCGCTCGATGGCCGCCTCACCGGCGACGAAGATCCGGTCGAAGATCGCCGAGACCGGGTTGGCGCTGGGGGCCTTGTCGCTGTCACCGTGATGCAACTGCACGTGGGTGAGCTGCGTGAACCTGATGCAGTGGCTGTTCTTCGCACCGTGGTTGACGTAGAACGCCACCCGCAGGCTCGGCACCAGCACCTCGTCCATGCTCCGGGTGGTGGGGCAGTAGACCACAGGTGCGGTGGTGGCCGCCGCGACGGGGGCGAGGAACTCCGGCTCCCGCACCATCACCACGAACGGCCTACCGATCCGTTCCAGGTACGGCAGCCACATGGTGACCTGGTACTCGGAGCCGGGCGGGGCGGAGAAGTGCAGGACGAACTCGGGCTGGTGCCGGCGCAGCGCCCGGGCCACCGCCGACCCGCCCGGGGACGGCCGGAATCGCCGCCTGGCCAGGTCGAGGGCGACGGCTGCGGCGGTGGCACCCACAAGCAGCGTCGCCGCCAGGGCCACCGCCGCCGGAAGCCCCGCCAGGGCAGCCAGGGCCAGGAGTGCGACAAGCGCCGCCACGGCGTCGCCGAGAACCGCCGTGACCTGTGGCACCCAGGCGCGTACCGGCAGGTTGGCGGCGCGAATCTCCAGGTACCCGGCCTGACGCAGCGGACCGCTGACCAGCACCAGGCCCAGCAGCACCAGGGCGGTCGCGGCCAGGGCCGGGTCGAATCCGGCGTCGAGTTGGCGGGCGTAGCCGACAAGCACCCCGCCCGCGATCAGCGTGGTCTCCGCGACGTTGTCGGCGCCGGGTCGCACCCGGCGCTCCCAGATCGTGGCGGCAAGCGCCACCACGGCCAGGCAGAGCCCCCAGGCGGTCGCGCCGGTGAGCGCGACCACCAGGAACGCCAGGACCGCCCCGCCGGTGGCCAGGCCGCGTGCGGTCAACTTCCGGACCAGGTCACCACGCATCTCGGTGTCGCTTTCGCGGTCGTGTGGGTCGGACGCTCAGCCGACGGGAGCGGCGCTGGCCGACCGGTCGGTCTGGGCGGGTACGGCGACGGGTGCCTCACCCGGCGGCCGTCGGACGTCGATCACCTGGCCGGTGAGATCCGAGATCAGCACGTCAAGCGACGACTGTGCGACGGTCTCGGCGGCGAGCAGCGTGTGCTCAGGTTCCGCGCCGAAGGCCTTCGTCCGCATCGGGGTGGCGGTCCGCTCCGGGTTGATCACGTTGACCCGTACGCCGAACTCCGCCCACTCGTCCGCGAGTGCCTGGGTGAGGTTGACCAGGGCGGCCTTGGTGGCCGAGTAGAGCGCGTAGTCGGCCCGACCCCGGGTGTACGAGCTGGAGGTGTAGAGCAGCAGCTGGCCCTTTGTCTGCTGCAGGTAGGGCAGTGCCTGCCGGGCGACGGTGACCGGGCCGACGAAGTTGACCTGGAGCACCCGGTCGATGGTTTCCTGGTCCATCTCGGCGAGCGCGCCCTTCTCCAGGATCCCGGCGGTGACCACGACGTGGTCGATCCGGCCGGTGGCCTCGAAGGCGGTCCGCAGCGCGGCCTCGACGTCCGCCGGGCGCTCTACGTGGGTGCCGGTGCTGGAACGGCTGAACGGAAAGACCTGGGCGCCGTGGCTGCGAGCCAGCTCCGCCAGGTCGTGGCCGATGCCGTAGCTGCCGCCGAAGACGACGATCGTGCGGCCGGAGACCTCCTC
The DNA here is from genome assembly GCF_002754655.1 of Verrucosispora sp. CNZ293. Taxonomy (NCBI): domain Bacteria; kingdom Bacillati; phylum Actinomycetota; class Actinomycetes; order Micromonosporales; family Micromonosporaceae; genus Micromonospora; species Verrucosispora sp. CNZ293. Next base: position 2,765,838 of record NZ_PEFR01000001.1, on the reverse strand, counting down.
GCTGTAGGCCCGGTGGTCGGTCAGCCGGGGCACCTTGGCGGCGGCCAGCTGGAACAGCTTGTCGGCCAGGTGCACGTCGACCGGGTGGGTGACCTTGATGTTCTCGTCCGAGCCGTCGATCACCTTGATCGGGGTCTCCGGGAGGTAACGCAGCACCACACCGCAGTCGTCGGTGGCGGCGAAGTTGGGGTCACCCTCGGCCCGGCGGTACGCCTCGCGGATGGTGCCGGAGCGGAACGCCTGCGGGGTCTGCCCCCGGCGCAGCGTGGCCCGCACCGGGATGTCGGTGATGCACTCGTTCTCGTCGACCTGGATGATCGTGTCGGCTGACGGGATGGCCACGTCGACGGCCGAGTAGGTCCACAGCGCGTTCACGCACTCCCGGACGATCCGACCGCTGAGCAGCGGGCGCACCGCGTCGTGGAAGAGGATGTTGCAGTCGCCCTCACCGACCGCGTCCAGCGCGACGCGGGTGGTGTCGTTGCGGGTGTCGCCGCCCTCGATCACCTTGGTGACCTTGCGGAAGCCGGCCTTGTCGACGATCTTCTGCGCCTCGGCGACGTGCCCGGTGGCCATCAACACGATGATCTCGTCGATCTCGGGCGCGGCCTCGAAGACGGCAAGCGTGTGCTCGATGATCGGCTTACCGGCGATCTTGAGCAACTGCTTGGGAATGCCCAGACCCAGCCGGGTGCCCGTGCCGCCGGCCAGCACCACCGCCACCGTCCGTGAGGGTCGCCACGGCGCTCGGTTCTCCGACGTGGTACCCGGATCGGTGGTCTGGTCCTGCGTCATTGCCGGTCCTCGCTCTCGGGGTGCATGACTGTGGTGGGTGGGTGAACGGAAGGTTCCGCCGACGCGGCGACGGAGTGAACCATAACGCGCGGGCCGCGTCGTCCCAACGGGACGACGCGGCCCAAGATCCTGGGCACGCTCGGCAGCATCGCCGCTCGTTCACCCAGACTCTACTTGCCGTTCGTAAATGCCTCGTAAGCCGCCAGTACGTCGCGAGTCGGGCCGTCCATCCGGATCTCGCCGGATTCCAGCCAGATGGTCCGTTCGCAGGTGTCCCGTACGGAGGAGAGCTGGTGGCTGACCAGGAACACCGTGCCGGCGCTCTCCCGCAGCTCCCGTACCCGCTGTTCGCTGCGCTTACGGAACGCCTTGTCGCCGGTGGCGAGGGCCTCGTCGATGAGCAGCACGTCGTGCTGCTTCGCGGCGGCGATGGAGAAGCGCAGCCGGGCCGACATGCCGGAGGAGTAGGTGCGCATCGGCAGCGAGGCGAAGTCACCCCGCTGGTTGATGCCGGAGAACTCGATGATCTCCGGGAGCTTGCGCCGCACCTCGGCCGGTGACATGCCCATGGCCAGACAGCCGAGCGTGACGTTGCGCTCGCCCGGCAGGTCGTTGAGCAGGGCGGCGTTCACGCCCAGCAGCGAGGGCTGGCCCTGGGTGTAGACGGCCCCCCGCTCCACCGGCAGCAGGCCGGCGATGGCCCGCAGCAGGGTCGACTTGCCGGAGCCGTTGGTGCCGATCAGTCCGATGGCCTCACCCCGGTACGCGGTGAACGAGACCCCGCGCACCGCGTGCACCTCCCGGACGTTCGGTGTGGAGGTGCGGGTGACCAGCCGCTTGAAGGCGGCCACCGGGCTGGTGTTGCCGGCGGAACCCCGGTACACCCGGTAGACGACGTGCGCGTCGTCCACCACCACCGTGGGGATCCGCTCCTGGATTCGGGGGAGGGTCACCGTCACATCATTGGACATTTCAAGGTTAACCACGGCCGTACTCCTGTTCGCCGCGCCAGAAGTAGAAGTAGCCGCCGAGCCCCGCGACGGCCGCCCAGCCGAGCGCGATCAGCCAGGTCAGCGGCAGCGAGTCGTTGAGCAGGTGAGTGTTCTCCAGCAGCGAGATGCGGGCCAGCTCGATGTAGACAAGCATCGGGTTGAACTGCACGATGCTGGTTGCCCAGCCGGGCAGGTTCTCGGCGAACAGGGTGACGCTGTAGAGCACCCCGGAGCCGTACATCCAGGCCCGCAGGACGAACGGCATGACCTGCTTCAGGTCGGTGGCCTTGGCGCCCAGCCGGGCCATCGCCATGGTCAACCCGGCGTTGAAGATCGTCTGGAGCAGCACCGCCGGCACCAGCATCAGCCACATCAGGGTGATCGGCTCACCGGTGACGACCACGATGACCATCAGCACCACCAGCGAGCCGAGCAACTGCTGGAGCTGGGTGGCGGTGATGGCCAGCGGCAGGGAGGCCCGGGGGAAGTGCAGGGCGCGGATCAGGCCGAGGTTGCCGCTTATCGCCTGGGTGCCCTGCTGCACGCTGACCTGGGTGAAGTTGAAGATGAACAACCCGGTGGTCAGGTAGGCGATGAAGTTGTCCATCCCCCGGGTCTGTTCAAGCACCACACCGAAGATCAGGAAGTAGACCGCGGCGTTGCTCAGCGGGGTGAGCACCTGCCACAGCTGCCCGAGCCGGGCGTTGCTGAACGAGGCGGTCAGCTTCGCGTGGGAGTACGCGGAGATGAAGTGCCGGTAGCGCCACAGTTGGCCGCTGTAGGCGCCGATCGGGGGCCGCTCGCCGGCCACCCGCAGCCCGTGTCGGGCGGCCAGCTGCGCTGGGGTGAGGCCGGAGTCGGGGTCGGCCAGCAGGTTGGCCATGGGGATTGGCGCTCCGATCTGTCGTGCCGGCGTTATGTCTCGCGATGAGTGAATCTAGCGTGGGTCAGTGCGGGAGCGCCGCCCCCGGTCGCTGGCTGGACAGTAGTCCGAATAACGTCGGGACGCAACCGTAGCGTCGTTGCGCTACGCTGTCCCGGTGACAGTCGAGAAGAGTCCCAGGTGACGACCGAGAAGCGGCGCACACCGGCCGGTGCGGCGGTGCTCCGGGGTGAGATCACCTCGGCCATCCGTCGTGCCCTCATGCAGGAACTCGCCGCGGTCGGGTACGGCCGGCTCTCCATCGAGGCGGTGGCCCGCCGGGCCGGGGTCAGCAAGACCGCGATCTACCGCCGCTGGAACTCGAAGCTCGACCTGGTGCTGGACGTGGTCTCGGCCGTCGCGAGCCGGAAGCTGCCGATGCTGGACACCGGCACCCTCGACGGTGACGTCCGGCTGCTGCTGCTGGTCGTGAGCGGGGCGCTGGGCCACCCGGTGGCGTCGCAGATCATCCCCGACCTGCTCGCCGAGGCGGCGCGTAACCCGCAGATCGCCGGGACCTTGCAGAGCGCGTTGAAGGACTACCAGGACCGGATCGGCACGATCGTGATCGGGCGGGCGGTCGATCGTGGGGAGCTGCCCAGCGGTGCCGACCCGCGGACCGCGGCCGACCTGATCGTCGGGCCGATCTACTGGCGGATGGCCATCGCCCGGTTGCCGCTCGACCCACCCGAGCTGGACCGGATGGCGCGGGCCGCCGTGGCTGCCCTCCGGGTTGCCTGCGCCGTGCCGGAGGACGATCTGGCCTGAGCTGCGCGGCGTCCGGTACACCGAATCGTGAACGTCGGCCGGACGCCCCGTGAACGGCTTTCTCGTCTTCCGTGTCCAACGGACTAGTATCGCACCCCGAACTTGCGAACAGTCCGGCAACGGGAGGGATCTTCTTCATGACTGGGCAGCGCCCGGCCTTCATACCGCCAGCCCGCCCGATCATCGGCGAAGCCGAGATCGAGGCGGCTGTCAGGGTGTTGCGCAGCGGCAAGGTGGTACAGGGACCCGAGGTTGCCGCGTTCGAGCAGGAGTTCGGCGAACTCGTCGCCGGCCGACACTGCGTCGCCGTCAACTCCGGCACCTCAGCCCTCCAGTTGACCCTGCTGGCGCTCGGCGTCGGCCCGGGCGACGAGGTCATCGTGCCGTCGTTCTCCTTCGCGGCCAGCGCCAACGCGGTGCGGCTGGTCGGCGCCGAGCCGATCTTCGTGGACATCGAGCCGGGCAGCTTCTGTCTCGACCCGGAGGCGGTCGCCGCCGCGGTCACCACGCGGACCGTCGCCGTCATGCCCGTCCACCTGTACGGCCACCCCGCCGCGATGGACAAGATCATGGCGGTCGCGCAGCGGCACAGCCTGGCCGTCGTCGAGGACGCCGCCCAGGCCCACGGTGCCAGCCTGCACGGCACCCCGGTCGGGGCGTTCGGCGCCGCCGGTTGCTTCAGCTTCTATCCCACCAAGAACATGCACTCCCTGGAGGGAGGCATGATCAGCACCGCGGACGCCGGGCTCGCCCGTACCCTGCGGCTGCTGCGCAACCAGGGCATGGAGCAGCGGTACGCGAACGAGATCGTCGGGGCCAACATGCGGATGACCGACGTGGCCGCGGCCATCGGCCGGGTGCAGTTGACCCAGCTCGGCGAGTGGACCGAGCAGCGCCGGGCCAACGCCAAGTACCTCGACTCCAACATCACCGGCATGGTCACCCCGCCGGTGGCGGACGCCGCCCGGCACGTGTACCACCAGTACACCGTCCGGGTCCGGGGCAACCGGGACGCCGCCCAGGCGCGCCTGGACGAGCTGGGCGTCGGCAACGCCGTCTACTACCCGACCCCGATCCACCGGCTCAAGCCGTACCTGGACAAGGACGGCCAGCCCGGCCCCTGGGAGCTGCCGGAGACCGAGCGGGCCGCCGCCGAGGTGATCTCGCTGCCGGTGCACCCCTCGCTGAGCCCCGACGACCTCGAGCGGATCGCCGAGGCCGCCAACCTCGCCGGTGGTGCCCGATGAACGCGCGGCAGGGGGGCAAGCTGCGCGCGGGCCTGATCGGTCTCGGCGCGATGGGCCGCAACCACGCCCGGGTGCTCTCCGGTCTGGACGGGGTCGAGCTGGTCGGGATCGTCGACCCGGCCGGTGACCAGAGCGGCCTGCTCCGGGCACCGGTGCTGCCCGATCTCGGGGAGCTGCTGGCCCTCGGCATCGACTACGCGGTGATCGCCTGCCCGACCGCACTGCACGAGCAGGTCGGGCTCGAACTCGCCGCACACGGGGTGCCCGCGCTGATCGAGAAGCCGATCGCGCAGTCCGTCGAGGCGGCCACCCGCCTCGTCGAGGCGTTCGAAAGCCGTGGGCTGGTGGCCGGGGTCGGCCACATCGAGCGGTACAACCCCGCCCTGCAGAACCTGCGGAACCGCCTGGAGGCGGGCGAGCTGGGCGAGGTCTACCAGGTGGTGACCCGGCGACAGGGCCCGTTCCCACACCGGATCGCCGATGTCGGCGTGGTGATGGACCTGGCCACCCACGACATCGACCTGACCAGCTGGGTGACCGGCCAGGAATACGTCTCGGTGTCGGCCCGGACGGTCTCCCGCAGCGGCCGACTGCACGAGGACATGGTCGCGGTCGTCGGCCAGCTCACCGGCGGCACGATGGTCAACCACCTGGTCAACTGGCTCAGCCCGCTCAAGGAGCGGTCCACGGTCATCACCGGTGACCGGGGCTGCTTCGTCGCCGACACGCTCACCGCCGACCTGACCTTCTACGCCAACGGTGCCATCGACACCGAGTGGGAGGCGCTGCGGGCCTTCCGCGGCGTCGCCGAGGGCGACATGGTCCGCTACGCCATCCCGAAGCGCGAACCGCTGCTTGTCGAGCACGAGCGCTTCCGGGACGCGGTCGAGGGCAAGGAGAGCGACATCGTCACCCTCCGGCAGGGGCTGCGCACGGTGCGGGTCGCCGCGGGGCTGCTGGCGTCGGCCACCGACGGCACCGTGGTCACGGTGGCACCCGACCACGACGAGACCGCCGCCGCCCGCTAGCGCGGTGGTTGGCGGCCCGGTGAACGTTCCCGGCCGGTCCGACCGACGACACCGGGGCCGCTCCGCCGCGTGCGGAACGGCCCCGGATCGGTTGTCCGGTGCGTCAGTGCGTACCCGCCGGCGGCTCCAGCACCAACCTGTCGAAGTCCTTGTGCGTGACGGACCAGTCCCAGGTGCCGAGCACGTGCGAGGCCGCCGCCCGGCCTGCCTCGCGCCAGGTCTCCTCGGACGCGGTGACGTCCAGGATCCGCTGCGCCGCCTCCGCCGGAGTGGCGACCACCCAGTCACCGGGGAAGAGGGTGCGGGCACCGTGCGGCCGGCCGGCGAAGTACGGCCAGTCCCGTACCACAGGCACGGCACCGCTGGCGGCGCCCTCGACCAGCCCGCAGTGGAAGCTCTCCCGTACCGACGTGCTGAGGATGACCCCGACGTCGGTCAGGGCCCCCGGCACATCCTCGGTCCGGCCGGTGCGTACCACGGCACCGGTGGGCTCCAACTCCGCCAGATCCGCGGCCAGTTCCGCCGCGTACCGCTCCACCCCCGGGCCGAGCGAGGTGCGCAACTCGTCACCGATCAGCTTCAACCGGTACCGGTCGTCGCGGCGGCGCAGCTCGCGTAGCACCTCCAACGCCCAGCGCGGATCCTTGGCCACCGCGCTGAGCCCGACCAGGCCCAGCGTGAAGCGGGCGTCCGGGGACGGCTTCGGCAGCACGTACCGGTACAGGTCCATGGCGTTGGCGATCACATGGGTCCGCGGCCCCTCCGGCGCGCGTAGCCGGGGCACCGCTGCCAGCGTCAGGTCGCGCAGGTGTTCGGAGACGAACACGAGGTCGTCCACTCGGGACCAGTCGGTCAGGTGCGGCCACCAGGTGAACGCCTCGAAGCTGTGCAACCGGATGATCACCCGGGCCGACCCCGGGTCGATCATGGTGAGCATCGCGGCGGCCAGGTTGCACCAGTCGACGAAGATGGTGTCCGCCCAGGCGACGTCGGCACCCCACGCCTCCTGGACCTTCCGGGCGTGCTCGGAGCTGCCGGCGAGCCGGTGCCGCGTCAGACGCATCCGCCCGTTGCCGAGCACCGGGCGGATCGACTCCTCCACCAGGTTCAACCGGCGGACCTCCACCCCGGGCGTCGCCTCGTAGCGATCGAGGATCGGCCCGATGAAGTTGTCGTTGATCCCGGTGAAGAAGAGCATCCGATGTGGGCGGTCGGCGGGTGGGAACTCCGCCGTCGTACGCCGGCCCTGCGGGGTCTCCAGGGCCTTGCCGACCTCGCTCTTCAGCAGCGGTGCGAGGAAGCCCGCCGGATCCGCGGCCAGCGGTGAGGTGAGCCCGTCGAAGTGCAGGTTCCGGTGGAACAGCAGGTCGAAGGCGCGTACCACATGCTCCGCGGCCTGGCCCGACCTGCGCTTCTTCAGGTGACCCTCGGCCATCTGGAGCTGCCCCTTGACCACCGTCTTCAGGTGCTCGGGCAGGGTGCCCTGTTTGAGCTCCGCCTCGACCAGCGGGCTGAGCACCTGACCCTTCGCCGCGACGCTGCGCATCCGGCGCTGGGCGGCGAGCGCCAGCCGGTTCGCGCTGTCCCGGTGGCCGGCCCGGCGCATGCTGCGGTTCACCCGCCGGGCGGCCATGCTCCGCAGGCGTTCCGGCACACCGGGAGCGGTGACCGCCTGATGCCAGAACCAGCGCACCGGGGCGAGCTTCATGGCCCTCTTGCCGGTGCTCAGGTCGAACACCCGCTTCGCCAGGTCGATGGTCTGACTGCGGGTGGCACTTGTCAGCGCCGTGGGCGAGGGACCGATGGTGCTCAGCCGGTGCCGTCGGTACCGTGCCGGGTCGGCCGACCGCTTCTGCACCGCCTGCACCGCCGGAGCGATGCCGTGGACCGCGTCGGCCCGCCGGTGCCGCTGCGCCAGCTGCCAGACCGTGTGCAGCGCCTTGGCGTCCAGGGCGACCAGCACGTCGGCCCGCTTCGCGTGCCGCCGGATCCACGGATCACGCTGGGCACGCAGCCACGGCCGCCGGGCCGGGTTGGCCCGCTTGACCATCCGGCCGAACCGCGGCCCCAACTGCTCCGTCGTGGGTAGCTGGTGCACCTCGGCCAGCTCGGTCACCGCCGGGATCTTCACCGGGTCGAAGGTGGTGGCGATGCGTACGGTGACGCCCAGCGCCCGGAACTGCGCCAGTGCGTCGGTGAGCACCGCCACCCGGGCGGGTACGGCGCCCAGCACTACCAGGACCTCGATCATGACCCACCTTCTCGGGCAAGGGCGCGGGTGTCGGCAGCGGCATCGGGCGCGGCGTCGGCGGGCCCGCCGGCGCCGAGCACCAACTCGGTGACCTCCCGGACGGCGGGGATGAGCTGCTCCTCGCGGGCGTACTGTCGGGCCTCGACCCGCGCCTTCTCCCGTTCGGCCACGTCGGCGTTGCGGGCCATGTCGGCGGCCCGCCGGAACGCACCGGCCAGGTCGTCCGGCTCAAGCCCGACCGCCCCGGTCCAGAGCGGGTACGCGGACAGCAGGGTGGAGGCGTCGTGCTCCGCCTCGTGGGCGGAGACCACCGGCAGCCCGGTGGCCATGTACTCGTAGACCTTGCCGGAGGTCATGTACTTGCCGCCGGTCACCATCAGCACGACGGCGTCCCATCGGGTGTAGAAATCCACCACCTCGGCCTTGGGCACCGAGCCGCCGACCACCACTCCGTCGGCGGCGGCCGCCCTGAGCAGCTCGGCGTGGCGGTTGTCGCCCCGCGCCCACCCCGAGCCGATGTGACCCCTCACCTCGAACGTGGCGTCGGTCAGTGCCGGGTCCTCCGCGCGGGCCTTCCGCCACCCCTGCAGCACCGCGTCGAGCAGCGGCACCGGCAGATTCAGCGCACCGAGGTAGCCGAAGTTCAGCGGGCGGTCGGCCGGGGCGGGAATCGACTCGGCCGGAATGCTGGCCGCGTCGTAGCCGTTGCGCACGATCCGCATCTTGTGAGCCAGGTCCGGATAGCGTTCCCGGTACCAGCGGGAGATCGGCTCGTTGACGTTCCAGATCGTCACGGCGTGGGTGAGCAGCTTGGTCTCCCACCGACCGGAGACCGAGTCCCGGGTGAACGCCTCCCCGCCGTTGATCACGTCGACGGACCATCCGTCCCGGAAGTCCACCACGTAGGGAACCCGGTGGGTCTCCCACAGCTTCCAGGTGGCGGCCAGGTTCACGTACGGGACGCAGGTGGTCACCAGCAGCTCCGCCGGCCGTTCGCGGTGGAGCTGCAGCACCGCCTCCTCCAGCGCGGGCCGCCAACCGCCGAACACCGGCTCGGGGAAGACCTTCAGGTGCTGGTCGCGCAGCTCGGTCAGGTAGTCGTTGTGGGCCAGGGCCCGTCGCTCGCTGTAGGCCCGGACGTCCGTCTCCAGGTCCTCCCGGAACAGCGGCAGCTTCACCACCCGGACGCGAGGATCCACCCCGGCGACCAGGGTGTGGTCGAGGCCGTAATCGCGCTCCCACGCCTCGTCCGCGATGGTGACGACCGTGACGTCCCAGCCCTCGGCGGCGAACTGGTTGGCCGTCGCCCGCATCCGATAGGTGGAGCTCTTGGCCGCCGGTGGGAAACCGATCGCGAGGTAGATCATGTGCGGCCGGGATCCGGGCCGGCGCGTCCGGGAACGCTTCCACGAGTCCCAGAGGGTTCGCCGCTTGTTCATTTGTTCCGTTCCTGGGGAGGTGGGAAGGTCCCGCCCTGGCACCCGGAGGGCCCCTCATCGCTACCCGGTCGGGTGGCGGCAGCCGCAGGACGTCTGCGGAGCGGGACCATGCCGGGAGGGACCTTTCGCCAGAGGTACGCCGTACCTCGTCGGTAGGCGGGACGCGGTTTCTGCGGCGCGACGCCGGGCAGGGCCGTCGCGGACAGGGTGCTGACCCTACAATAACGCCGGTTCGAGCGTCCGTCGTCTCGGCCGCCGTCCGATCCGTCCGGTGGCCGTCCCGGTCGCCGTGGGAGGTTGCGCCCCATCATGACCACTCCCGAAACCCGCGACCGCGAGCCCGTCGCCACCGGGAGCGCCGAGCCGGCGGAGAGCGACACTTCCGCCCCGCCGCCGAGCGCCGAGCCGGTGGCCGGCACTGGACGCAGCACCGCCCGGCGTTGGCCGGTCGACGTGGCGGTCGCCCTGGTCCTCCTCGCCGGCGCGGGCTGGGTCACCGGCCGCGGGTGGCTCGACCCCGACGGCCGGCTGCTCGGCAGCCGCCCCGACGACCAGGGCTTCAACGAGTGGATGCTGGCGTACGCGGCACACGCGGTCAGCCACCTGGAGAACCCGTTCTTCACCACGCTGCAGAACGCTCCGGACGGGGTGAACCTGGTCGCCAACGTCGGGTTGCAGCTGCCCGGGCTGGTGCTCAGCCCGGTCACCCTGCTCTTCGGCGCGCCGGTCGCCTACCTGCTGTTCATCACCCTGAATCTGGCCGGCACCGGCTACGCCTGGTACCACGTGCTCTCCCGACACCTCGTCGACTCCCGGGCGGCGGCCTTCCTGGGCGGCCTGTTCTGCGCGTTCGCCCCGGCACTGGTCTCACACAGCAACGGCCATCCGCACATCACGGCGCAGTGGCTGGTGCCGTTCATCGTCTGGCGGCTGGTCGCGCTCTCCCGGGGCGGGCACGTGGTCCGCGACGGTCTGCTGCTGGGCGCGTTGGTGACCGCGCAGTTCTTCGTCGGACTGGAGATCCTCTTCCTCACCGCGCTCGGCTGCCTGATGCTGGTCCTGGCGTACCTCGCCGTCCGGCCGCGGGACGCGGTGCGACGCGGGCGCGCACTGCTGCCGGGCCTGGGGATCACCGCCGTACTGGTGGCGGTCGTGGCCGCGTACCCGCTCTGGATGTACTTCGCCGGCCCGCAACACCGCAGCGGCCATCCCGGCACCGCCGACATGTACGCGCTGAAGCTCGGCTCCTTCGCCCGGTTCGCCACCGAGTCGGTCGCCGGTGGCCCGACCAGCGCTGTGGGCTGGGCACCGAACACCACGGAACAGGCCAGCTTCTACGGCTGGCCCGTGCTGTTGCTGGCTCTCGGCGCGTGGTGCTGGCTGCGACGTGAGGCCGCCGTGGTGGTGCTCGGGGCCGTCGGACTGGTGTCGGCGCTGCTGTCGATCGGCACCACCTGGACCGTCGGCACCCGCCGCACCGACGTGCCGGCACCGTTCGCGCTCGTGCAGCACCTGCCGGCATTCGACTCGGTGGTGGTGGCCCGATTCGCCCTGATCACCACCGTGGTGCTCGGCGTGCTGCTGGCGATGACCGCCGAACGGCTCGCCGACCGCCGGGGCCGACCGTTCGGCCGGCTCGCCCGCGCCGCCGGTGCGGTGGCCGTCGCCGTCGCGCTGGTGCCGATCCTGCCGACGCCGCTGCCGGCTCGTGACCGGCCCCCGGTGCCGGACTTCGTCACCAGTGGCGCATGGCGTGATCACGTGGCGCCGGGCCGCACCCTGGTGCCGGTGCCGGTGGCCCGGATGACCTCGGTGTACTGGGGTTCGGCCGCGCTTGCCGGTTTCGCCGTGCCGGAAGGCTACTTTCTCGGACCGGTCTCCGCGACCGACACCACCGGCCGCTGGGGAGTGGAGCCCCAGCCCACCGCGGCTCTGCTCACCGCCGTGTCGAAGGGCGGCCGGGACACCACGGTCGGCCCGACGGAGATCACCCAGGCGCGCGCCGACGTCCGTTACTGGAAGGCCGACGCGGTGGTGCTGCCCGACCGGGGCGCTCGGCGTCACGATGCGCTGAAGACCGTGCTCGACGCTCTGTACGGCCCGGGACAGCGGATCGACGACGTCTGGCTGTGGGACGTGCGTCCGTTCACCCGATGAGCGCCGCGCCCCGGCCACCGGTCAGGGCGACCACGGCCAGATCAGCAGCAGGTAGCCGCCGAAGTAGGTGGAGAAGGCGACCACCGCCACGAGCACGGTGGTCGCCCGCGCCCAGCCGGCTCGGGCCAGCGCCACGGCTGCCGGCAGCAGCAGCGGGAAGGCCGGCAACAGGAACCGGGCCTTGGACTGGTAGTAGCCGGCGGTGCCCAGTGTGGTGGCCAGGAGCAGCCCGCTGTAGAGCAGGAGTTGCCACGGCTGCCGGTCGAGCAGGCTCAGTACGAAGAACATCAGCGCCAGCAGGGCAACCAGGCTCACCACGAACAGTTGCGGCGGGGCCGTCTGCGCCAGCGCCTCGCGGCCCTGGCGCACCGTGTAGACACCGAAGTCGAAGGTGCTGCCCCAGCCGGCGGACTGGATGTGGAACCAGCCGTCCGGGCGTCCGACCTCGCTGCCCACCCAGGCCAGGTAACCGAGCCAGCCGGCGGGGGCGAGCAGCGCGGTCACCCAGGGGCGCCAGCCGTCCCGGCGTCGGATGATCGCCACCAGCGCGGCCAGCCCCACCACCGGTATCAACGAGGAGGCGGTCGGGCGGGTCAGGCCGGCGAAGAGGCAGAGCAGGCCGGCGGTGATCCAGTGGCCGCGCAGCAGGGCGTAGAGCGTCCAGGCGGCGAGGGCGGTGAACAGGGTCTCGCTGTACGCCATCGATTCGACCACGGCATGCGGCACGGCCGCCCACAGCGCGGCGAGTAGTACGCCGCTGCGTCGGTCGTGCAGATACGCGCCGATCGCGAACAGCCCCCAGGCGGCGGCCAGGCCGGCCAACCAGGCCACGACCAGCGCCGCGTCGCGGGTGCTGAGCGGCGAGATCCGGTCCAGCGAGGCGGTCAGTCCGGGGTAGAGCGGGAAGAAGGCCATGTTGGACTGCGCCTTGTCGTACCCGTCGTAGCCGTGCTGGGCGATCGCGAGATACCAGATCCCGTCCGACTTCGCCAGGGACCCGCTGGGCGAGACGCCGACGCGGTCGGCCCAGACGGCGAGGACCACCACGCCGACCAGGCGGATCAGCGCGTAGGTGGCGAGCCCGGGCAGGGCGTACCGGGCTGCGTCACGGAGGCGTCGGGCCCGGCCGGGTCGCGCCGGCGCGGCACCGGCCGCCGGTTGCTGCTGCCGCTCCGCCGTCACCACGCCCGGTCAACCCGTCCGACCGGAACCGCGCGGCGCTCGCCCGCCGCGTCCGACCCTGGGGTCCGTCGGGCCGCAGGGTGAGGTGTGCAAGGGTGCAATGGAGCCCCGTCCGTGCCGAAAGGGGACGACCCGACAGCTCGTTCGCGATGCGGCCAGGCGGCGCGACACCGAAGCGAAAACGGCAATCGGTCATCGAACAGCATGCAGGTTAGCAATCGGCGCGGCAGGTCGCGGAGCACCTACGGGACGGCGTTTCGGGGCCGGGGCCCTGCCGTACACTCGCTCGGGTTCGCGGGCGGCGGCACCGGCGACGACGGAAACGGACAACGATGGGATCTGACGACCTCGGTGGGGGTGGCCTGGTGAACGCGCCGGACGTGACGGTCGTCATCGCCGTCTACAACACCATGCCCTACCTGACCACCTGTCTGGACTCGCTGATCGGGCAGAGCATCGGCCTGGAGCGGCTTGAGGTGGTCGCGGTGGACGACGGCTCGACCGACGGCAGCGGTGAGGAACTGGACCGGTACGCCAAGCGGTACCCCGGCACCGTCACCGTGCTGCACCAGCCCAACTCGGGTGGTCCCGCGGGGCCGAGCAACCGGGCGCTGGACGTGGCGCAGGGACGCTACGTCTTCTTCATCGGTTCGGACGACTACCTGGGCCCGGAGGCGTTGGAACGGCTGGTGGACGCCGCCGACCGGTGGGGTTCGGACGTGGTGCTCGGCCGGATGGTCGGCACCAACAACCGCTACGTGCACCAGGCCATCTACGCCAGCACCGAGGAACAGGTCGACCTGTTCGACAGCGCACTGCCCTGGTCGATGTCGAACACCAAGCTGTTCCGGCGGGATCTGATCGAGCGGTACGGCCTGCGGTTCCGCGAGGACCTGCGGATGGGCAGCGACCAGCCCTTCACCCTGGAGGCCTGCGTACGCGCCGGGCGCATCTCGGTCCTCGCCGACTACGTCTACTACTACGCCGTCAAACGGGACAACGCGCAGAACATCACCTACGCGAGTCGGTTCGAGGAGCGGCTGCGCTGCGCCGAGGAGCTGATCAATTTCGTGGCCGGGCTGATCGAGCCCGGACCCCGCCGCGACGCCGTCCTGGTGCGGCACTTCAGCTGGGAGCTGGCCAAGCTGCTGCGGGCCGACTTCCTCGACCTCGACCCGGCGGTTCAGGAGCGTAGCCACCAGCGGATCCGCCGGCTGGCCGAGAACTTCCTGACCGACGCCATCCGGGATCAGCTCGCCCCCGACGTACGTCTGCGCCTGCTGGTCGCCCGGCACGGGAGCCTGGCGCAGCTACGCGAGTTGATCCGTCAGCAGAGCGAGAAACTGCTGCCCGCGTTGACGGTCGACGGCGACCGCTGCTTTGCCGGCTACGTCGGCTTCCGTGACCCGGAACTGGACTTTCCGGACGACTGGTACGACGTCACCGACCGGGCCGCCAAACTGGCGGTGAAGACCACCGTGACCGAGCTGGCCTGGGGCCGCGACGCCGTAGGTGGGTTGACCCTCGTGATCACGGCGCACAATGCCTGGGCGCGCCTGGCCGATCTCACCGGGGACGCGGTGCGGGTCACCGTCGGTGACCAGCTGGCCGTCGTCTCGTTGCGCCCGGACGAGGCCGGTACCCTGCTACGTGCGGAGTTCCCGGTGAAACAGCTGCTCGCGGCGGGTGCCGAACGGTGGAAGGCCGGAGCCAAGCTCACCGTGCTGGGCGGGCGCGCCACGGTGCCGCTGCGGGCCAAGCGTCAGCTCACCGCACCGCGCCAGGCGTTGTGGCGCGGGTTCCGGTTGCACCGCGTCACCGCCAACACGGACCGCAAGCATCAGGTGCTCCTGACGATCAAGCGCGTCAGGTACCGCCAGGTCGCCGCCACCCGTCTGGCCCGTCTGCGGCCTTCGAGAGGAAAGTAGTCCCCATGAACATCTGCGTCGTCGCCCTCGGGAAGATCGGCCTGCCGCTGGCCGTGCAGTTCGCCTCGAAGGGGCACCGGGTGGTCGGCGCCGACGTCTCCGAGCGGGTCGTCGGGCTGGTCAACGACGGGGCCGTGCCGTTCCCGGGCGAGACGGACCTGGACGTCAAGCTGAAGGAGGTGGTGGCCGCCGGCCTGCTGTCGGCGACCACCGACACCACTGCCGCGGTGGCCGCGTCCGAGGCGGTCGTGGTGGTCGTGCCACTCTTCGTCGACGCCGACGGCGTGCCGGACTTCGGCTGGATGGACGACGCCACCCGGGCGATCGCCGCCGGCCTGAAGCCGGGCACCCTCGTCAGCTACGAGACCACCCTGCCGGTCGGCACCACCCGGGGCCGGTGGGCGCCCATGCTGGAGACCGGCTCCGGGCTCACCGCCGGCGCGGACTTCCACCTGGTCTTCAGCCCGGAGCGGGTGCTCACCGGTCGGGTCTTCGCCGACCTGCGCCGGTACCCGAAGCTGGTCGGCGGCATCGACGAGGCGTCCGGTGAGCACGGTGTGCGCTTCTACGAAGCGGTGCTGGACTTTGACGAGCGGCCCGACCTGAACCGCCCGAACGGCGTCTGGGACCTGGGTTCGGCCGAGGCGTCCGAGCTGGCCAAGCTGGCCGAGACGACGTACCGGGACGTCAACATCGGCCTGGCGAACCAGTTCGCCCGGTTCGCCGACACGGTGGGCGTCGACGTCATCAAGGTGATCGAGGCGTGCAACACCCAGCCGTACAGCCACATCCACTCGCCGGGGATCGCCGTCGGCGGGCACTGCATTCCGGTCTATCCCCGGATGTACCTGTGGAACGACCCGGCGGCCACCGTGGTGCGCTCGGCCCGGGAGGCCAACGTCGCCATGCCGGAGTACGCGGTCGACCTGCTGGCCGCCGCGTACGGCGACCTGACCGACGTCGGTGTGCTGGTGCTCGGCGCCGCCTACCGGGGCGGCGTCAAGGAGACCGCCTTCTCCGGTGTCTTCCCGACGGTGGAGGCGCTGCGCCGTCGGGGCGCGAAGCCGTACGTCTCCGACCCCATGTACACGAACGAGGAGCTGGTGGCGCTCGGCCTGCCGGGCTACGCCGGTGAGTCGATAAGCGCCGCCGTCATCCAGGCCGACCACGCCGAATACCGGGCCCTCGGCTCCGCCGACCTGCCCGACGTGACGGTGCTTGTCGACGGGCGACGGGTCACCGAACCAGCCCGTTGGACGGGTGTCCGACGGGTGGTCATCGGAGGCTGAACGAGCCGCACCCGGGGCCCGGCAGGTACGCACTCGGGCCCCGGTCGTAACCGGGTCAGTGATCCCGTCGGGGTGGGTTGTCCAGGTCCCGCGAGACGACCTCGCCCCGCTCGTCGACCCAGCCCTTCGGCCGGGCCGGGTTGCCCGCCACCAGTTGGTACGGTGCCACGTCCCGGGTGACCACCGAACCGGCGGCGATCATCGCGTACTCGCCGACCTCGATGCCGCAGACCAGGGTGGCGTTCGCCCCGATCGAGGCGCCCCGGCGCACCACGGTGGGGGTGATCTTCCAGTCCGGGTTCTGGGCACGGGGGCGGAAGTCATTTGTGAAGACCGCGCACGGGCCGACGAACACCTCGTCCTCCAGGAGCACCCCCTGGTAGACGGAGACATTGTTCTGGATCTTCACGAGGTCGCCGATCGTGACGCCCGCGTCGACGTAGACGTTACGACCGATGACGCAGCCGGCGCCCACCCGGGCCGACGACCGGATGTGGGCCAGATGCCACACCTTGGTCCCGTCGCCGACCTCGGCCCCCTGCTCGACGTCGGCGGTGGGATGGACGAAGACGGAGGGGGAGCTCGTGTCAGTCAACCTTCAGATCCCATCGAAATTCGCACGGTCTGGCGGAACTCGGCGCAGCATACCGGGCCGTGTGATGACCGGGTACGGAACCGACTCCGATTACGCTCCTTGCCGATCCGCCAGCACCGTCGGCCGAGCGTGCGCTCCGTACGCCCCGCGCCGGACCCGCCCGTACGACGACGACAAGGACGCCCCGTGTCGATGACCGACCAGGCCACCGCCTCCTCGGCGGCGATCGACGGACCGACCGATCCCGCTCCGGCCCGGTGGCGGTCCGCCGCCGGTCGGGTCGGGGCGGTCATCGCCTGGCTGCCCGCAGCACTCACCGACGGCGCCGTCCTGGTGTTCGCGCTCTGGACACTGCTGTACCACGCCGCGCTCCCGCTCGGCATCGCCCCGTCGTGGACGTTCCGGGTCTGGTTGGCGGCCGGCCTGGCGCTGGCCCTGCTCGTCGCGCTGACCCGATGGCGCCGCCGACGCGGCGCGCCGGACGCCCCGGGTGGCACGTCGGACCCGGCTGGCGGCCCGCCGGACGCCACCGGCAGTCCGGCGGAGGTGGTGGGCGATTCGCTGGACGCTGCCGGCGGTTCGCCGGATCCGGCGGGCACGGGTCCGGCGTCCGCCGCCGATCGGGCGGGGGCAGGCACCGGCCGGGCAGCGGTCGTCCGGCGCGGACTGACGGCACTGGTGCTGATCTTCGGCACCGTCGCGGCGGTCACCGCCGGACTGGCCGGTACGCCGGCCGGCGCCGACCTGTCCTGGTGGGTGCCTGCCTCGGCCGGGATCGTGGCGGCCACGGGTCTGGTGCTGCTGACCCGGGGGACCTGGCGGGACGCTCCGGTGACCCGGCCGCCGGCGCCGACCGCCTGGCAGTCGGCGTACGCGTTCCTGATCGCCGGTGGTGCCGCCGCTGCCTCGCTCGTCCTGGCCCGCAACACCCCCGACGACATCTACTACGTGGGTCGGTCGGTCTGGGTCGCGGAACGCGACAACGTTCCGCTCAACGACTTCCTGTTCAGCGAGAACGTCCTGCCGGCGATGGCGTCCCAGCCGCCGATCGCCAGCATCGAGGTGCTGGCCGGCGCGCTCGCCCGGTTCCTCGGCATCTCCGCCGCCTCGGCGACCTGGTACCTGCTGCTGCCGATCATGGCCGTGCTCGCCGTGCTGGCGCTCTGGCGGCTGGTGCAGCGCTGGGCGCCTCGGCGTCCGGTGCTCGCCTTCACCGTCGCCATCGCCTTCCTCGCGCTGGTCTGCGGCCCGGACGCCGCCCTGGGCAACTTCCATCTGCCCCGGCTCTACCAGGGCAAGGGCATGTTCGTCTCCGCGGTCGTGCCGTTGATGTGGCTCTATCTCACCCGCTGGTTCGACGACCGGTCCCGGCGAGGGCTGCTGCTGATCGCCGCGCTGTCGATCACCGCGACCGGGCTCACCACCACGGCGGCGATCGTCCTGCCGCTACTGGTGGGTGGGGCGGCGCTGATGATGCTGCTGGTGGGCCGCTGGAAGTCGGCGCTCGCCGTCGGTGCGGCCGCACTGACCTATCCGATCGGGGCGGTGGTGATCAGCCAGCTGCTCCTCGGTTCGGCAAACGAGTCGGCCGCCGACGTCAACTTCTACGACGCCGCGCACACCTACCGGCGGACGTTCGAGGTCGGCATCGTCGGCGTGATCGGCGGACTCGCGCTGTGGTGCGGCCCGCTGCTGGCCCGCCGTCGCAGCCCGGCGCTGCTGGCGGCCGGCGGCACGGTCACGCTGAGCGTGCTGCTGGTGCCCGGGGTGCTGGAGTGGCTCAGCGCGCTCACCGGCATCTCCGTGGTGCTGTGGCGGGTGTCGTGGCTGCTCGCCCTGCCGGCGCTGATCGGTCTGCTGTGCACAGTCTGGCTGCCGACCCGGCTGCCTGCCGTGCGGGCGCTGGCCGGGGCGGTGCTGGCCGCCGCGATGGTGGGCTCGTTCGCCGTCTACGCGGTGCCGATGTGGGACGAGCGCAGCGGGGTGCTGGTGCACGACGGGCCGACCTGGAAGATCCGCACGAAACAGCTGGCCATCGCGAGGTTCGTCGTGGGCCTCGACCGACCGGACGGTCTGGTGCTGGCCCCGGAGAGCGTCATGCGGGCCATCCCGTTGCTGACCACCGAGGCGCGGGTGGTCCTGCCGCGTGACTTCTTCCTGATCGAGTACGACATCAACTCGCAGTTCTCCCAGGACCGGTTGTTGCTGACCCGGTTCGCCAACGGTGGCCCGGCCGCCCAGCGGCCCTCCGCCGAGGAGGTGGGCGCTGCCCTGGAGCGGCTCGACGTGGGCACCATCTGCGTCTACAGCCAGAACCGTTACGCCCGGCAGACCGGTGAACGGTTCGGCTACACCACGTACGCCAGGCGGAAGGCCGATCCTCCGGTGCACCCGAACGCCGTCACCTGCCTGCGTCGCGGGTAGACACCCGGGCGTCACGGCGTCGATGTCTCGCGTTAAGGTCGCAGCTGCGCTGGCGCCGGGACGTGGCGTTCGGTGCCGCCGGGCTGCTGGCCGGCCGTCGATCTCGGTAGGGAGAGCCATCCCTTGTTCGGCATGTTGACCGTGCGCGTCGGTGTGGCGGCGCGCGGAGCCCTGCTGGTGGGCGCGTACCTGCTCCTGCTCGTCACCGGCGCGTTCGGCCAGGTCGCCGGGTTCGCGGTTGCCGCCCTGGCGGCGGTGCTCGGCGAGGTCGCCGTACAGCGGCGGTCACCGGCCACCGCGACCCTGATGGAGAAGGCCGGCCTCGGCCTGGGCTACCGGCAGCTGGCCCGCGACGTGTCGGTCGTGCTGCTGGTCGTCGCCCAGGTGGCGCCGGCCGGCGGCGCACTGACCCTGCTGCTCCTGCTGCCCGCCCTGGTGTGGGTGATCGCCGTCTTCGCCGGAGCGTTCGAGCGCATCATCGACCGGCGTAGTCCCGGCGGTTCGATGGTGCGCAACATCGACCTGGGTCGGCTCGGCGGCGGTCCGCAGCTGCCCCGGTGGGCCGGCGCCCTCAGCGGTGACCGGCTGCCCTGGGTGAACGTGTTGCTCGTGCCGGCGGCGGTGGCCGCGGCGGTCGCCGACACGGTGACACCCGTCCACCTGGCCGGCGTGCTCGCCGTCGGGTTGGCCGCGGTGGTGGGCGCCACGGTCGCGTCGATCTGGCTGCGGGGCCGGGGCACCGGGCACGGCGCCCGGCTGTCGGCGGTGCAGCGGTGGCTCGACAGCCACCGCCCGGAGGTCGCGCTGTACTTCGCCGGTCCAGGTAAGGACATCTACCAGGCGAACATGTGGCTCGCCCCGGTCGAGGCGCTGAACCGGCCGACGGTGGTCTTCCTGCGGAACCGGGAGGCCCTGGCGGAGCTGGCCGACACCCGGCTGCCGGTGGTCTGCGTCCCACCCGGCGCGGATTTCATGAATCTCGGCAAGACCAGCGTCCAGGTGGCGCTGTATCCCGCCAACGCCGGGGAGAACATCCACATGCTGCGGGAGCCCGGTGTGCGGCACGTCTTCGTCGGGCACGGCGACAGCGACAAGGCCGCCAGCGTCAACCCCTTCTGCAAGGTCTACGACGAGGTCTGGGTCGCCGGCCCGGCCGGCCGGGAGCGCCTCGCCCGCGCCGGGACCGGCGTACGCGACGTGAACGTGGTGGAGATCGGTCGGCCGCAACTGGCCGGCCTGCGTCCCGCCGGTGGGTCTGCCGAACGTCCCTTCACCGTGCTCTACGCACCCACCTGGGAGGGTTGGCTCGCCGACGACCCCTTCCACACCTCGGTGCTGCTGATGGGGGAGCGGATCGTCGCCGGGCTGCTGGCGATCCGGCCGGAGGTCCGGCTGATCTACAAGCCGCACCCGCTGACCGGCAGCCGGTCGGGGCGGGTGCGGGCAGCACACGAGCGGATCGTGCAGCTCGTCCGGGCCGCCGGTGGCGACGTCGACGCGAGCGACCTGGACGGTCCGGCGCACCGGGTCGTCAGTGGGCGGGTGCCTGCGCTGTTCGACTGTTTCGACCAGACCGACCTGCTGGTCAGCGACGTGTCCAGCGTGGTGTCCGACTTCGTGCAGAGCCAACGGCCGTACGTGGTGACCAACCCCGCCGGGCTGCCCGAGGACGAATTCCGTCGTACCTTCCCGACCTCCCGGGCGGCGTACCTGCTGGCCGCCGACTGCGGGGAACTGGGCAAGATCGTGGCGGTGACCCGGGTGGGCGACGACCCGATGACCGAGGCCCGCCGGGAGCTGAAGACCTACCTGCTCGGTCCGGCCGACGCCAACCCGATGGACCGGTTCGCCGAGGAGGTCGGCCGGCTCTGCCGCTGACGCCGACACGCAACGCGCCCGGGACGGAACCTCGTCCCGGGCGCGTTGCGGTGGAACCGGTTTTGTCCGGTACCGGCCCGGCCCGCCGCCCCGGCGGGCATGCTCGAAGGGCAGGCCGCCGGTGAGGGGATGGGCATGGAGAGCTACCACGAGGACTGGACCGACAGCCAGCGCGCGCTCTACGACGAGTGCTACCGCGCCGGCGCCGACTGGGCCGACGACCCCGAAACGCCGTCCGAGGACGTGCAACACGTGATCAACCTGGCGGAGGCCGACGACGACACCCTCGCCGACGCCGAGATCGACTTCGCCCCGCTTGTCGACGCGGTCACCGAGGCCACCGGCGAGGTCGTCGCCACCGTGCCGGCCAGCCACGACGATCCCGCATTCAAGGGATTCGTGGACGGCGTGCGCGACGGCACCTCCGACGAGACCTTCGGCCTCTGACCGGCTGAGCCGCCCCGACGGCCCCCCGGGCCTGTGCACCAGGCCGCTCGTCTGCCACCATCTGGCGCAGGTAGTGGAGCAACCGAACGGGGAGGCCGGGTGCGCATCCTGCTGGTCGAGGACGACCGACGGGTGGCCGCCGCGCTCTCGTCGGCGCTGACCCGACGCGGGTACGAGGTGGAGCACGCCGCCACCGTCGCCGCCGCGCTCTCCGCCGCCCCCTGTGACCTGGTGCTGCTCGACCTCACCCTGCCCGACGGGGACGGCACCGACCTGTGCCGACAGTTGCGGCGGCGCAGCAGCCAACTCGGCATCATCGCCGTGACCGCCCGGGGCGAGGAGCGGGACCGGGTGCTCGGCCTGCGGCTCGGCGCGGACGACTACGTGGTCAAGCCCTTCTCGATGGTGGAACTCCAGGCCCGCATCGAGGCGGTGCTGCGGCGGGCCTCGCACGCCGCGCCGGAGCGCAACCTGATCGAGGTCGGCCCGGTGTACATCGACGTGGCCGCCCGGACCGTCGCGGTGGCCGGGCGGGCGGTGGCGCTGACCCGCAAGGAGTTCGACGTGCTGCTCTCCCTGGCCCGGCAACCCGGCGTCGCGGTGCCCCGCGACCGGATCCTGCTCGACGCCTGGGGCACCACGTTCACCGATCGGCACACCGTCGAGGTGCACGTCGGTTCGCTGCGCGGCAAGCTCGGTGACCCCCGCCTGGTGGAGACCGTCCGCGGCGTCGGGTACCGGCTCCGGGGCGAGTGAGGAGCCCACAGTGCGACGGCGGCTGGTGATCAGCTATCTGCTGCTGATGGTGCTTGTGGTGGTGGCGCTGGGTACGCCGCTGGCGGTGACGCTGACCACCCGGGAGACCGACCGGGTCCGCGCCGACCGGCTCGCCGACGCCACCCGCTTCGCCTCGCTGGCCGGGCCGGCGTTGCGCGACGGCACGCCCGGCCCCCTCGATCACGAGCTGGGCAGCTACGACGAGCTGTACGGCATCGGTGCCGCGGTGGTGGACCGGGACCGGCGGGAGGTGGTGGCCTCGGTGAGCTGGCGACCGGCCCCGGGCACCCGCGAGGCGCTCGACGTCGCGCTCTCCGGGCAGCAGGCCAGCGGACCCGACTCGGTCTGGCCGTGGGTGGACGGGCCGATCGTGGTGGCGGTGCCGATCAACGACGGTGGCGAGGTGCTCGGCGCGGTGGTCACCGCCACCCCGGCCGACGGGGTCCGGCGTACCGTCGCCACCTGGTGGATCCTGGTCGCCGCGCTGGGTCTGCTCGCCGTGCTGGCCTGCGTGCTCACCGCGTTCGGGCTGGCCGGCTGGGTGCTGCGTCCGGTCACCGAGCTGGACGCGGTCACCCACGAGATCGCCGAGGGCGATCGTGGCGCCCGGGTGCAGCACCGGCTGGGGCCGCCGGAGCTGCGGCGCCTGGCGAAGAGCTTCAACCACATGGCCGACGTCGTCTCCGACGTGATGGACCGGCAGCGCGCCTTCGTCGCGCACGCCAGCCACCAGCTCCGCAATCCGCTGACCGCGCTGCGGCTACGGGTGGAGGAACTGGGGCCGAGCGTCACCGACGAGCAGGGCCGGGCCGAGCACCGGTTGGCGTTGGAGGAGACCGACCGGCTGGCGCTGCTCCTGGACGCGTTGCTCACCCTCGCCCGGGCGGAACGCCGCGAGAACCAGCGGGTCACCGTCGACGCGACGGCCGCGGCCGTGTCCCGGGTCGCCGCCTGGGAGCCGCTGGCCCGGCACCGGTCGGTCACGCTGCGGTTGGCGGCCGACCCCGGGCCGGTGTACGCCAGTACCGTGCCGACCGCCATCGACCAGGCGTTGGACGCCCTGATCGACAACGCGGTGAAGTTCAGCGGTGCGGGCGGCGAGGTGACGGTGACCGTCGAGGCCCGCGACGGCGGGACGACCCTTGAGGTACGCGACACCGGCCCGGGGATGACCCGCAGCCAGCTCGGCCGGGCCACCGAACGGTTCTGGCGGGCGCCGGAGGTGCAGAACGTCGACGGGGCCGGACTGGGGCTGACCATCGCGGCCGTGCTCGTCGACGCCTCCGACGGTCGGCTCACCATGCACCCGAACTCGCCGCGCGGCCTGGTCGCCGCGCTGTGGTTCCCGCAGCCGGCGGAGCCCGCCGACCCGGCTGATCCGAGCGCGCCGGCCGATCCGGGCGCGCCGGCCGATCCGGGCGACCCGACCGGCCCGGGCACGCCGGCCGGCAAACCGGCACCCACCGATCCGGCATCGTCCGCGCCCGCGCCGGCCTGAGCACAGCAGTGCGCGCCGGGGCAGCCGAGGTTTGCTTCAATCCGTAGTATGAGTGCTATCTTTCAACACATATATCGTACGGAGGTAGTGGTCCATGGCTGTCACTGCCGGGGCGGACACCCCGACCAGTACCGCACCGCCAACCGACCGGGGCGTCAACCTCGACGTGCACGACCTGCGGATGCGGTACGGCTCAACCGACGTGCTCACCGGCGTGTCGTTCACCGCGCGGCAGGGTGAGGTGCTGGCCCTGCTGGGCCCGAACGGTGCCGGCAAGACGACCACGATCGAGATCCTGGAGGGCTTCCGGATGCGCTCCGACGGCCGGGTCACCGTGCTCGGCACCGACCCGGCGCGCGGCGACGAGCGGTGGCGGTCCCGACTCGGCGTGGTGCTCCAGTCCTGGCGCGACCACAGCCGATGGCGGGTGCGGGAGTTGCTGGTGCACCTCGGTTCCTTCTACGCCCCCTACTCGACCGACCGGATCAGCCGGCCGTGGGACATCGACGAGCTGATCCAGGTGGTCGGGCTGACCGAGCACGCGGACAAGAAGGTCGGTCAGCTCTCCGGCGGTCAGCGCCGCCGGGTCGACGTGGCGATCGGCATCGTCGGCCGGCCGGAGGTGCTCTTCCTCGACGAGCCGACCGCCGGCTTCGACCCGGCCGCCCGCCGCGAGTTCCATGACCTCGTGCACCGGCTCACCGACATCGACGACACCACCATCCTGCTCACCACCCACGACCTGGACGAGGCGGAGAAGCTGGCCGACCGGATCCTCATCCTGGCCGGTGGCCGGATCATCGCCAGCGGCTCCGCCGACGAACTGTCCCGTCGCATCTCCGCCGACGCCGAGGTGCGCTGGAGTCAGGGCGGGACCCGGTTCGTGCACTCCACAGGCGACGCGACGGGGTTCGTCCGGGAGCTGTTCGCCCAGCACGGCGAGGACATCGCCGACCTTGAGGTGCGCCGGGCCAGCCTGGAGGACACCTACATGACGTTGGTACGCGATCATGAGTCCGGGCGCGCCGACGGCGCGACCCGCGCGTTCGAGGAGGTGGGTCGATGAGCCCGCTGGTGGTGGCCGCCCGGGCCGGTCTGTCCCGAGGCCGGATCGAGCTACGGCAGAGCTTCACCCACTCGGAGACCCTCTGGGGGTACCTCTTCCCGACGATCGTCCTGCTGGTGGTGATGTTCTTCCTGCGGGGCGCCAAGGTACCGGGCACCGAGTTCTCGCTCGGCGCGCAGACGCTGCCCAGCACGCTCGGCATGACAGTGGCGTTCGGCGGGCTGGTCAACATGGCGTCGATCCTCACCGTGGAGCGGGAGGACGGCACCCTGCTGCGGGCCAAGGCCACCCCGAACGGCATGGTCGGCTACCTCATCAGCAAGATCACCCTGGTGTCGGGGATGACCCTGGTCAGCGTCGCCCTGCTGCTCGTACCGGGTCTCTTCCTCTTCGACGCCCTCGCCCTCGACAGTGTCGCGGCCTGGCTGACCCTGGCCTGGGTGATGCTGATCGGGATGGTGGCGACCATGCCGGTCGGCGCGGTCCTCGGATCGTTGCTGTCCAACCCCCGGAACATGGGGCTGATCATGCTGCCGATGATGGGACTCATCGCGACCTCTGGCATCTTCTACCCGATCACCGCCCTGCCCGGTTGGTTGCAGGCGGTCGCACAGGTCTTCCCGATCTACTGGCTCGGTCTGGGCATGCGCTCGGCGCTGCTGCCCGACGCCCTGGCCGCCGTCGAGATCGGCGAGTCGTGGCGGCACCTGGAAACGTTCCTGGCGCTCGGTGGCTGGGCGATCGCCGGGCTGGTGCTGGCACCGATGGTGCTGCGCCGGATGGCTCGCCGGGAGTCCGGGTCGAGCGTGGCGGCCCGCCGCGAGAAGGCCATGCAGCGGGTCACGTGAGGATGGGTCGTCGACATGAATGAGGTCGTCCACAACCGCATCGCCATGCTCCGGGCGGAGCGGGGGATCTCCCGCCGTCAACTGGCCGAGGCATTGGGCGTCCACTACCAGACCATCGGCTACCTGGAGCGCGGCGAGTTCAGCCCGAGCCTGCACCTGGCGCTGCGCATCGCCCGGCACTTCGAGGTGCCGGTGGAGGTGGTCTTCTCCACCGAGGCGTTCCCCCGGCTGGGCGACCCCACGCCCCCCGCCGCGCGGTCCGCCTGACAAGCCCGGTCAGGGCTTGCTGGCGCGGTAGTAGTCGACGGCGCCCGGGTGCAGGGGCAACGGCGAGGTGGCGATGGCCGAGCGGGGGCTCATCCGGCCGGCGGCCGGGTGGGCGGCGGCCAGTTCGGAGCGGCGCTCCATCAGCAGCCGGGTCACCTCGCGCACCAGCGACTCCGGCAGGCTCGCCCGCACCACCAGGTAGTTCGGGTTGGCCACAGTGGTGACCGGGTCGACGCCGTACACCGAGCGGGGGATGTCCCGGGGCACGTACACCTCGGGGTTGCCCCGGCGCAGCGGCGCGGTCCACTGGCCGAGATCGATGATCCGGGCCGGGGTGTCCTCGGTGAACTGGGCGACGGCACGTACCGGCAGGCCACCGGAGAAGAAGAAGGCGTCGATCCGCCCGGCGCGCAGCGCGGCCACCGAGTCATCCAGGCCGAGCTGCTCCTGCCGCACCTGGGCGCCGTCGAGGCTGGCGGCGGTCAACAGTCGGTCCACCGTGATCTTGGTCCCCGAGCCGGGCGCACCCACCGAGACCCGCTTACCGCGCAGGTCGGGAAGCGTCCGTACCGGGCTGTCGGCGGTGGTGACCAGGTGCAGCAGGTCGTCGTAGACCCGGGCGACCGCCACCACCGGCGGGTTCGGACCCGGATCGGCCCGCAGCACATCAGCCTGGGTGAAGCCGAGTTCGGCCTCTCCGGCGTTGAGCAGTCGCACGTTCTCCGCGGAGGCCGCGGTGACCAGCACCTCCGCCCGCACCTCGGGCAGTTCCCGGTTGAGGATGGCGGCCAGCGACTCACCGAAGGCGTGGTAGACGGCGGTGGGGCTGCCGGTGGCGATGCGGATGACCACCGGCTCACCCGGATCGTCGCGGCAGCCGCCGAGGCCGGGCAGGGCCAGCAGCACGGCCAGCGCCAGCGCCACGCGGGCGCCGCGCCGCCGGGCTCGGGCGAGATACCGGGTACGGCTCACGGGCAGCACTGTGCGCCGCCGGACCCCTGCGGCGCAACCCCGGGAGGACGGCGGAACGTGGTGCGGCCCAGGTTCGGCCGCCGGTCAGGCCACCGGGCGCTGCACCGCCTCCTCCGCCGCGTACCGCAGGATCCGGTCCCGGTCACGACCGTGGGCCACGCTGACCAGGAAGCACCCGGTGTTCGGCCGCAGCAGCGCCGGTACGTCGAGCAGCGCGGCGCCCCGCACCAGCACCGCGCCGAGTTCCCGGTCGGTGATCCGCACCCCGAGGATGTGCCGACGGACATGCCGGCCACCGGCCAGCAACGCGGCCCGCCAGGCGGCGGCGGCCAACCGGGTACGCCACAGCCGCCGCGCCGTCGAGGCACCCGGCACCGGGCCGCCGAGCAGCTCCCGCCGGCCCCGCCGCCAGCCGTTCTCCACGATCGCCGCGTACGTCGTGCGGTGTTCGCGCCCGACGTGCAGCCGGTGCAGCTCGTACCGGCGGCGCAGCCCACCGACGGCCACCTCGTGCCGTACCGGGATGTCGAGGCGATCGAGCAGCTGCCGGGTCCGCCGCGCCGCCTCCTCCCGGTTGAACTCGATGACCGCCGGGTGGACCGGCTGCTGCCCGGCCTGTCGGTACCCGGCGGCGGCCGGCGGTGGCATACAGCGCAGCAGGCAGGCGGTCTCGAACGCGTCGGCCAGGGTCGTCCAGTCCAGTGGCGGCACCGCCGACGGTGGCCGGGGCGACGGCGGCGTGCCGGTGGCCGGCGAAGCCGATGACGGACGGGACCGGTCGAGCAGGATCGGTTCGGCAGTCACCGGAGGGCCTCCTCGTCGCGTCGGGTCCTCTTACGGTGACCCGGGACACCCCCCGGTGGTACCGATCCGGTCCAGCCTTGAGGAAATCTTGCGTCTGGTTACAGCTCCGAAACGATCACGTCGACCTGGCGGGGTCGGCCGGCACCCGTGGCCTGCTCACCGACCGTGTACTTCAGGTCCCGCAACGCCGTCACCAGAGCGCCTGCGGTACGCGGGCGGGCACCGGCGAGCAGCAGGTCCCGGACCAGCCGACCCTTCGTGGCCTTGTTGAAGTGGCTGACCACCGAGCGCACCGGCACCCCGTCGACCTCCCGCTCGTGCAGCACCCGCACCGTGACGGTGCGCTCGGCCAGCTCGCCGCGGGGCGTCCAGACCGCCGCGTACGCCCCGGAGCGCAGGTCCAGCACCGGGCCGCGACCGGCCGCCTCGGTCAGCGCGGCCCCCAGTTCCCGCCGCCACAGCCCCGGCAGGGCACCGACGCCGGGCAGCCGCGCCCCGATCGGGCAGCGGTACGGCGGGATCCGGTCGGTCAGCCGTACCGCTCCCCACAACCCGGAGCTGACAAGCACCTGCCGTCCGGCCGCCCGCTGCGCCGTCGCCGGGAGGTTGGCCAGGTCGAGGGCCTCGTAGAGCACGCCCGTGTAGATCCGGGCGGCGGGCGCGGTGGCGGCCTGCCGCAGCCGGGCGTTACGGCGCAGCTCGCCGTGCTGCCCGGGGCCGAGACCGAGCGCGGTGAGCGCCGTCTCCGGCGGTTCGCCGCCGAGGGCGACAAGCGCGGACAGCACCTGCTCCCGCACCGGGTTCAGCTCCGGCAGGGAGAGTCGGTTCAGGTCCAGTCGGCGGCCCGAGCCGACCTCGGCCTTGCCCTCCGAGGGCGGCAGCAGGATGAGCATGGGTGACTCTAACGCCACGGCCGCAGCGGCTCCGACGGGTGGTACACCCGGAAACCACCGACCTCGGCGAGCAGCGCCGGACCGGCCCGGTCGCCGAGCAACTCCCGCAACCGGCGGTCCGCCGGGGCGTCGGCCGCCAGCACGTACCCGGGCCGCTGCGCCCGCGCCAGCCGCCACCAGTACGCCGGGTACCGGTTCTGCCCGGGGTGCAGGCTGCCGTCGACCACCCCGCAGACCACCTCCTCGGCGGTGTTGAAGACCAGCCGGTTGCACGTCCAGTACTCGCCGTACACCTCACGCAGGCCGGCCGCGCGTACCGTGTCGGCCAGCTCCCGGGCCTGTCGTTCCTCGGTACGCCCCGGAGCCGCGCCGCTGGTGGCGAAGAGCACCGTCACCACCAGCGAGCCGGCGGCGAGGGCACCCAGCACGGCGGTGGCCGCCGCACCCGCCACCCGGCCCACCACGCCTGCCGTACCCCGTCGGGCGGTGAGCGCCGCCACCCACAACGGCCAGAGCACCGCCGGTAGCGACAGTTGCAGCACCGACAGGTAGCGGGCGTTGCCCAGCGGATCGGTCGCGGCAAGCGGACTGCGCACGTACGCCAGCAGGGTCAGCGCCGCCCCGGCGAGCAGCGTGAGGTGCACGACCGGCCCGGCCCGGTCGTGACGTCCACTCGCCCTGCGGTACGCGAGCCCGGCGAGTGCCGCCGCCACCACCAGCAGCACCGGGTAGAGCAGCCCGAACCACGCCTGCCAGCGGGCACAGCCGTCGACCGGACAGAGCCCGGCGGCCAACGGCACGCCCTCCAGCAGCCCCCCACCGACCCGCTGCGACCACGGCGGAACCGGCCCGTCCTCGCCGCTGACGCCACGCAGCACCGACAGGGAGTCCTGCCCCGGCGGGGCCACCAGGTTGTCCCGGATCATCGGCGCGAGCCCGACGGCGAAACCGACGACGAGCAGCAGACCCGCCCGGCCGAGCAGTTCCCGGCGCAGCGTCCACACCAACGCCAGACCGGCCACCGCCAGGTACGGCGTGATCAGCCAGTCCGACCACAGCGCCACCCCGGCGAGCAACCCGAACCCGCCCACCGCCAGTCCCCGGTGACCGACCGCGCCTCGGGCCAGCGCCACCACCACCAGCAGCATCGCCAGCACCGCCACCTTGACCTCCGGCCGCCCGCCGACAGCTGTCACCTGGTCCCGGACGACCCGCTCGGAGCCGAGCGCGAGCAGCCCGACGATCACTGTGGCGAACCACGGCGAGCCGATCCGCCGGGTCAACCTGTGGATCAGCCAGAGGAACAGCGCGTAGAGCGCGAGCACCGGCAGCCGCAGCGCCGGCCAGCTCGGCCCGGTCACCGCGAGCAGCGGTGCGGCCAGGTACGACTCCAGCGTCCCCATGTACCGCTGGCCGTAGAGGAAGATCGGCTGCTCGCGTCCCTGCGCGATGTGCAGCGCGGCCAGCCCGAAGGTGGCCTCGTCGCTGTTGGAGACGGGCACGGTGGTCAGCACCAGCACCAGCCGGTAACCGACGCCGACCAACCCGAACAGCAGTGCGACGAGCGCCGGCCGGTCGAGCCGTGGCCACCACCGCCCGCGCTGCCGCTCTGGTTCCGCCCCTGCTCGTGGCACGACCTCGCCCCCGTCGCCGTCCCGACCGGAGTGTGTCACGGCGGCGACGCCTGGCGTGGCGGTTCGGCTCAGCTCGCGTGGCCGAGGTGGCTGGTCTGTGGCAGGGTTGCTTGCGTGCCACCCACTCCCGCAGGCCAGCTGGCCGTACCGAACCTGCACCGGGCCGCGCGGATCGAGGACGCCGTACACGCCCTGGTGGAACGCCGGCTGCGGCGCACCGGCTGGCGGACCAACATCATCGCGTACACCGGCTACGGCGGGCCCGGATGGGTGCGGGTGATGTGCCGGGTGCTGCTGGGACGCCCCGACACCCGCCAGCGGGGCCGGCTGGAGAAGGTCCGGGGCTGGCGCAGCTTCACCACCCTGCCGGCCAAGCACGTCACAGTGACGATCGAGACCGGCGGGGTGGTCCGCCAGGCGCAGGCCGACCGCAGCGGCTTCATCGACACGGTGGTCGAGGCCGGCCTGCCACCCGGCTGGGGCACGGTGCGGCTGAGCATGCCCGACGCCGAGCCGGTCGAAGCACCGGTACGCATCCTCGATCCCGAGGTGCGGTTCGGCATCATCTCCGACATCGACGACACGGTGATGGTGACCGCGCTGCCCCGGCCGCTGCTCGCCGCGTGGAACACGTTCGTCCTCGACGAGCACGCCCGGGCGGCGGTCCCCGGCATGGCGGTGCTCTACGAGCGGCTGGTCACCGCCCACCCCGGTGCGCCGGTGTTCTACCTGTCCACCGGCGCGTGGAACGTCGCGCCGACCCTGACCCGGTTCCTGTCCCGGCATCTCTACCCGGCCGGGGCGCTGCTGCTTACCGACTGGGGGCCGACGCAGGACCGCTGGTTCCGCAGCGGCCGGGAACACAAACGGGCCACCCTGGCCCGGCTGGCCAAGGAGTTCCCGGACGTACGCTGGCTGCTCGTCGGCGACGACGGCCAGCACGACCAGGAGATCTACCGCGAGTTCGCGGTCGCCCACCCGGACAACGTCGCGGCGGTGGCGATCCGGCGGCTGTCGCCCGCCCAGGCGGTGCTCGCCGGTAGCCTGCCGGTCCCACACGACCACCCCAGCGAGGGGCCGGTGGGGCAGAAGTGGCTCTCCGCCCCCGACGGCGCCGGCCTGTGGACCCTGCTGCGCGGCGCCGGCCTGGTCTGAGCCAACCCCCGGGTTCGCCGGCTCGGTCTGCCGACCGGGCCGGCGGGGAGCTGCTCGGCAGGCGGGCGGAGCCGGTCACCCGGCCCAGCCCACCCACCGTCCGTGAGCGTCAGCCGCCCGGTGTGAGCGTGACCTCGCCGGTGCAGCCGGCCAGGGTGCGACGGTCTTCGAGCAGGTCGATCACCGCCTGCCGGTTGGCGATCCGCGCCTCGGACTGCGCGTCCGGGTTGCGCCGCTGGCCGTCGATGAAGGCGAGGTTGTTGCGGACCGCGCCGTCGAGGCCGTCGCAGTTCTCCGCCGCGCCGCCGTTGAGTGCCGCGTTCGGGTCCGCGTCGGGCACCTCCACCTCGCCGGTGCAGCCGGCCGCCGCGCGTCGCTGCTCCAACTGGTCGATGACCGCCTGCCGGTTGGCGATCCGAGCCTCCGACAGCTCGTCCGGGAAGACCAGTTGGTCGGCGATGAACGCGAGGTTGCTGCCCACGGCCGCGTCCAGGCCGTCACAGTTCTCACTCGCCTGACTGGTCCCGGTCGCCACCGCGAAGGCCACCGCCAGGGTCACCCCGACCGCCGCGAACCCCGCCATCCTCCGCTGTCCCGGCGAGGGCTCGCTCCCACGGTTTCGGGCCGTACCCCTGCTGCTCGCCATCGATCCTCCGCCTCGTCGTCCCACCTGGAACCGGGGGTACGGACGCGAGGGCGCGGGCAGTTCACCATTCGATGATCTTCTTGCCCGTCTGACGGGTTGTTGTATTCCGCGTGAGCGTCCTGTCACTCAGACATGAACATGTCTGAGTGACAGGAGAGCTTCGAGGACATCCGGTCCTGGTGCCGGCCGCGCTCAGGCGGGGCGGAGCCAGAGGGCGCCCAGCGGGGGCACGCGGAGCGCCACCGAGGCGGGTTGGCCGTGCCAGGGGACGTTCTCGGCGTGCACGGTGCCCAGGTTGCCCACGCCGGAGCCGCCGTAGTGCTGGGCGTCGGTGTTGAGCACCTCCGCCCAGGCGCCGGCCGCCGGCAGACCGATCCGGTAGTCCTCGACCGGCAGCGCCGAGAAGTTGGCCACGCAGACCAGTGTCGCCCCGTCGGGCGCGATCCGGACGAACGAGATGGTGTTGTTGGCGACGTCGTCACCGGCGAGCCAGCGGAACCCGGCGGGGGAGGTGTCCTGCGCCCACAGCGCCGGGGTGTCCCGGTAGACCCGGTTCAGGTCGCCCACCAGGCGTTGCACGCCGGCCCGCGCTGGATCGTGCAGCAGATACCAGTCGAGGCCGCGTTCCTCGCTCCACTCCCGGTCGTCGGCCAGCTCGCAACCCATGAACAGCAACTGCTTGCCCGGGTGCGCCCACATGTACGCCAGCAGCACCCGCACGTTCGCCAGCCGCTGCCAGGTGTCACCGGGCATCTTGCCGGCCAGGGAACCCTTGCCGTGCACCACCTCGTCGTGGCTGATCGGCAGCACGTAGTTCTCGCTCCAGGCGTACGCCAGGGAGAAGGTCAGCTGATGGTGGTGGTGCTGCCGGTAGATCGGGTCCTTCGAGGTGTAGAGCAGCGTGTCGTGCATCCAGCCCATGTTCCACTTGAACCCGTAGCCGAGCCCGCCGTCGCTCGTCGCCCGGGTCACCCCCGGCCAGGCGGTGGACTCCTCGGCGATCATCACCACCCCGGCGTGGTGCTTGTAGACGGTCGCGTTGACCTCCTGCATGAACGCGATGGCTTCCAGATTTTCCCGGCCGCCGTGCACGTTCGGCGTCCACTGCCCGTCCTGCCGCGAGTAGTCCAGATAGAGCATCGAGGCGACCGCGTCCACCCGCAGCCCGTCGACGTGGAACTCGTCCAGCCAGTAGAGCGCGTTGGCGACCAGGAAGTTGCGCACCTCCCGGCGACCGAAGTCGAAGACGTAGGTGCCCCAGTCGGGATGCTCACCCCGGCGCGGATCGGGGTGCTCGTAGAGCGGGGTGCCGTCGAACCGGGCGAGTGCCCACTCGTCCTTCGGGAAGTGCGCCGGCACCCAGTCCAGGATCACCCCGATGCCGGCGGCGTGCAGCCGGTCCACCAGGTACCGGAAGTCGTCGGGGTCGCCGAACCGGGCCGTCGGGGCGAAGTAGCCGGTGACCTGGTAGCCCCACGAGCCGCCGAACGGGTGCTCCATCACCGGCAGGAACTCCACGTGGGTGAAACCCAGCTCCACCACGTACGCGGTCAACTGCTCGGCCAACTCCCGATAGCCCAGGCCGGGCCGCCACGAGCCGAGGTGCACCTCGTACACGCTCATCGGCTCCTGGTGCGGCTGCCGCCGTGACCGCCGGTCCAGCCACTGGGCGTCGGACCACTCGTACGTCGACAGGTGCACCACCGACGCGGTGGCCGGTGGCACCTCCGCGTACGCGGCGAGCGGGTCGGCCTTGTCCCGCCAGTATCCGTCCGCGCCCAGCACGCGGTACTTGTACCGGGTGCCGGCGGTGGCGCCCGGCACGAAGATCTCCCACACGCCTGTCGAACCGAGCGAGCGCATCGGCCAGCCGTCGTCGGGCGCCCAGCCGGTGACGTCGCCGACCAGCCGCACACCCCGGGCGTTCGGCGCCCACACCGCGAACGCCACCCCGCCGTCGACGACGCGGGCGCCCAGCGCCTCCCACAGCCGCTCGTGCCGGCCCTCACTGATCAGGTGCAGGTCCAGCTCGCCGAGGGTCGGCGGGAAACGGTACGGGTCGTCGTGGCGCACCCCGTCGACGTCGAGCCGGTAGTCGAGCACCTCACCGGGGACGGTGGCCTCGAAGACCCCGACGTCGTGCACCCGCTTCATCGGGTGTCGCTCCTCGCCGACCAGCACGCTGACGTCACCCGCGCCCCGGCGCAGGGTGCGGATCACCGTACGCCCGTCGGCCGGGTGCGCGCCGAGCACGGCGTGCGGGTCGTGGATCTCCCCGGAGATCAGCTGGTCCATCGGGTGTCGTCCTTCTGGGCGGGAGCGGTAGGTGCGGTGCCGCCCGACAGGTCGGCGGGTACGTCCTCAACGGTCAGGGTGACCGGCTCGGCGCCACCCTGAGCCGGCGAACCGGCCTCCGCCGGCCCCGGCGCACCCGGGCCGGCCGACGCCCCACCGGCCGCCACGTCGGTCGGACGGCTCAGGGTGAGCACGTGCGCGGGTTGCAGGTACGGGTCGAGCCGTACGGCGTTGCGCTGCCCCCAGTCGTAGCGGGCACCGGTCAGCTCGTCGTGCACGGTGAATCTGTCGTGCCAGTCCAGGCCCAGCGCCGGCATGTCCAGGGTGGTGTTGCCCCACTGCACGGTGTGCGAGTCGAACGAGCAGATCACCAGCACGGTGTTGCCGGTTTCCGGATCGTGTTTGGACCAGCACAGCAGGGCCGGGTTGTCGATGTCGTGGAAGACCAGGTTGCGCAGCCGGCGCAGGGCCGGGTTCTCCCGGCGTACCCGGTTCAGGGTGGTGATGAACGGCGCCAGCGAGCGGCCCCGCGCCTCCGCTCCGGACCAGTCCCGTGGGCGCAGCTCGTACTTCTCGTTGTCGAGGTACTCCTCCGCCCCCGGGCGGGCCACGTGCTCGAACAGCTCGTAGCCGGCGTACATGCCCCACGACGGGGAGAGCAGCGCCGCCAGGACCGCCCGGATCTTGAACATCGGCGGTCCGCCGTGCTGCAACGAGGGGTGCAGGATGTCCGGCGTGTTGGGCCAGAAGTTCGGCCGCATGTAGTCGGCCGCCGCCACCAGCTCCGTGCAGTACTCCCGCATCTCGGCCGCCGAGGTCCGCCAGGTGAAGTACGTGTACGACTGGGTGAAGCCCACCTTGGCCAGCCCGTGCATCATCGCCGGCCGGGTGAACGCCTCGGCGAGGAAGAGCACGTCCGGGTCGACCCGCTTGACCTCCCAGATCAGCCAGTGCCAGAAGTCGACGGGCTTGGTGTGCGGGTTGTCCACCCGGAAGATCTTCACGCCCTCGCCGACCCAGTGCCGCACCACCCGCAGCACCTCGGCGCGGATACCCTCCGGGTCGTTGTCGAAGTTCAGCGGGTAGATGTCCTGGTACTTCTTCGGCGGGTTCTCCGCGTACGCGATGCTGCCGTCGGCCCGGGTGGTGAACCACTCCGGGTGCTCGGTCACCCACGGGTGGTCCGGCGCGCACTGCAACGCCAGGTCCATCGCCACCTCCAGGCCGTGTTCGGCGGCGGCGGCGACGAAGTCCCGGAAGTCCTCAGGCGTACCCAGATCGGGGTGGATGGCGTCGTGCCCGCCCTCGGCCGCGCCGATCGCCCACGGCGAACCCACGTCGTCCGGCCCGGCGACCAGGCTGTTGTTCGGGCCCTTGCGGTTGGCCCGACCGATCGGGTGGATCGGCGGCAGGTAGAGCACGTCGAAACCCATCGCGGCCACGCCCGGCAGCCGTTCGGTGGCGGTGACGAAGGTGCCGGAGCGGGCCGGCGTGTCGACAGTCGCCGGGACCGCCCCCTCGGAGCGGGGGAAGAACTCGTACCAGGCGGAGAAGAGGGCCCGCTCGCGGTCCACCCAGAGGCGGTACTCGTCGCCGGTGGTGACCAGCTCACGCACCGGATGCTCCCAGAGCAGGTCGGCCAACTCCAGCGCCGGACTCACCCGCTGCGGCAACTGCCGCTTGGCGTCGCCCAGCGCCTGCGCGGCCTTCTTCAGACGGGCCCGCTCGGCTTTCGGCACCAGTTTCGTGGCCGCGCTCAGCACGCGTACGCCCTCGGCCAGGTCGTTTGCCAGCTCAGCCGGCCCCTGGCCGGCGGCGATCTTCTTCGTGACGGCGTTGTGCCAGGTCAGGTAGGGGTCGCTGAACGCCTCCACGGTGAACATCCACTCGCCGACCGCGTCCGGCACGATCGTGGCGTGCCACCGGTCCTGGCCCGGCTCACCCGGACGCATCCGGGTGAACGGGCGGGCCAACCCGTCGGGGCCGAGCCACACCACGTTGCAGCCGAGCGCGTCGTGCCCCTCGCGGTAGGCGCGCGCCGACACCGGCACCACCTCGCCGACCACCGCACGGGCCGGGTAGCGACCGCAGGAGACGACGGGGGAGACGTCTTCGATCGGGAACCGTCCGCTCACCGCCCCAACCTACTGCCCGAGATCGCTTCGCGCTCGGCTGACAACCGACGGGAACCTGGAACCCGGTCTCTCGCCGGAGGGCCGGTGGTGCGCCTCGATCCATGGCAGTGAAAGTGGATGACACGCCGAGGTGAGGACACCAGAACTGCCACAGATCGGGGCGGGTAGCGTGCCGGCATGATCGAACTGGTCGAGCGGCACACGGTCCTGGCCGTCGTGGTCGGGTCGCGGGCGTACGGGCTGCACGGCCCGGACTCCGACCACGACCGGCGCGGCGTGTACGTGGCACCGACCCGCGCCTTCTGGCGGCTGGAGAAGCCACCCACCCACCTCGACGGGCCGGCGGCGGAGCAGTTCTCCTGGGAGTTCGAACGCTTCTGCGAGCTGGCGCTACAGGCCAATCCCACGGTGCTGGAGGTGCTCTGGTCCCCGCTGGTCGAGACGCTCACCGAGGACGGGCGACAGTTGCTGGCCACCCGACGGGCGTTCCTGTCGCGGCGGGTGGCCCAGACCTACGGCGGCTATGCCCGGGATCAACTCGACCGGGTGGCGGCTCGCCGTGGGCGTACCGGCGAGGCGAACCACAAACAGACCATGCACATGATCCGACTGCTGATCGCCGGGGTGCACGTGCTGCGCACCGGAGAGATCCTGGTGGACGTACGGCACCTGCGTGACCGGCTGCTCGCGGTGCGCCGAGGCGAGCTGACCTGGGAGTCGGTCACCGGTTGGGCCGAGGACCTGCAAGCGGAACTCGCCGACGCAGCCGAGACCACCACGCTGCCGGAACAACCCGACCGGGACGCCGTGGACCGGCTGCTCACGGCGGTACGGGAGAGGAACCTGTCGTGACAGTCGACGTGCCGGCGTGGGCCGCCGAGTCCGCCCGGGAGCTACCCCGCCCACTGCTCACGCCTCGGGCTGTTCTCGACTAGGTAGGATCTGGCCTCCGCGATGGACCTGCGAGGGCGAGGCCGGTATGAGTTATGCGGCACTGATCCGGCCGGTGATCGACCGGGTGTACGTGGGACTGCGCAGCGCGGGATGGGACCGGCTGCGGGCCGTCTACGACCAGCGCGGCCTTCGACCCGGGTTCGAGTGCAGCTTCTACTTCGGCCTGCTGGCCCGCCCGATGCCTGGGGACAGCTTCGCGGCGGCCACGACGTACTCCGGCTCCGACATGACCGGCGAACTCGAACAGGGCGTCGCCGTCGTCGACGCCGACGGCGCATGGCGGCTGACCGATCGGGGCCGGGAGGTGGCGCTGGCCGTACAGCGCACCATGGGTGACTTCGCCGAGGAGTTCTGGGACCGGAAGCCGATCGAGACGATGCCGGGCCTGGCGGTCGTTCCCCACCTGGCCGACCTAGTCGGTCGCCTCCTGGAAGCGGGCCAGGCCACCGGTGGGCCGGCCTTCCGCGCGATGGCCCCGGTGTACGAGCCGACCGATGCCACTGCGGCGGTACGCCTGACCACCCGACTCGGGGCGCTGCGGCACCACCGGGCCGACGCGCACCGGGCAGCCTGGGCCGCTGCCGGACTCACCCTGACGCAGCTTCGGGCGCTGGCCCCCGACGATCCTCGACGACAGGCCGTCGAGGATGCGACAAACCGGCTGGACGAGCCCATCTACCAGACCCTGTCTCCCGCCGAGCGGAACGAGCTACTCGCCGGCCTCGGAGCACTCCCCGGCTGACCTCACCCGCGAC
This sequence comes from Verrucosispora sp. CNZ293, assembly GCF_002754655.1. NCBI lineage: Bacteria > Bacillati > Actinomycetota > Actinomycetes > Micromonosporales > Micromonosporaceae > Micromonospora > Verrucosispora sp. CNZ293. The sequence continues at coordinate 2,727,797 of NZ_PEFR01000001.1, read as the reverse complement.
GGGGCCCGCTACCGGACGTACTTCCCGAAGCTGGAGTTGATCAGCCCGGCGGGTTGATCGCACTACTTCAGCAGGGAGCGGTACAGGTCGAGGGTGTGGGCGGCGATGGCGTCCCAGGAGAAGTGTTCGACGGCGCGGTGTCGGCCGGCGCGGCCGAGCATGGCGGCGCGCTCGGGCGCGGCCAGCAACTCGTTCAGGCGGGCCGCCAGGTCGGCCTCGAAGCGTGCCGGATCCACAGGCGTGCCGTCGAGGCCGGCCTGCTCGATCGGGACCAGCAGGCCGGTCTCGCCGTCGGCGACCACCTCGGGGATGCCGCCGGTGGCGGTGGCCACCACCGCCGTCTCGCAGGCCATGGCCTCCAGGTTGACGATGCCCATCGGCTCGTACACCGACGGGCAGACGAAGATGGTGGCGTGGGTGAGCACCTGGATCACCTCGGACTTGGGCAGCATCTCGGCCACCCAGACCACCCCGGATCGGCTGGCCCGCAGCTCGGCGACCAGGCCCTCCACCTCGGCGGCGATCTCCGGGGTGTCCGGTGCCCCGGCCAGCAGCACCAACTGGGTGTCCGCCGGCAGCTCGCGGGCGGCCCGCAGCAGGTGCGGCAGACCCTTCTGCCGGGTGATCCGCCCGACGTAGACCACGCTGGGCAGGGCCGGGTCGATGCCGAGGCGCGCCAGCACGTCCGTGCCCGGATCCGGGGCGTACTGCGCGGTGTCGATGCCGTTGTAGATCACGTGCACCCGGTCCGGATCGACCGACGGGTACGCGGCCAGCACGTCCCGACGCATGCCCGCGCTTACCGCCACGATCGCGTCGGCCGACTCGTACGCGGTGCGCTCACACCACGAGGAGAGCGCGTAGCCGCCGCCGAGTTGGTCGGCCTTCCACGGCCGCAGCGGCTCCAGGCTGTGCGCGGTCGCCACGTGCGGCACCCCGTACAGCAGCTTCGCGGTGTGCCCGGCCAGGTTGGCGTACCAGGTGTGGCTGTGCACCACGTCGGCGCCGGCACACCCGGCGGCCATCTCCAGGTCCACACCCATGGTCCGCAGCGCGGCGTTCGTCCCGGCCAGGGCCGGCGGGTCGGCGTACGCCCGAACACCCGGCTCGGTACGCGGCGCGCCGAAGCAGTGCACCCGCACGTCGGTGAGCCGGCGCAGCTCCCGGGCCAGGTACTCGACGTGCACCCCCGCGCCGCCGTAGACCTCCGGCGGGTACTCCCGGGTCAGCAGGTCCACGCGCAGCCGTGCGGAGTCCGTCATGCCCGGCACCCTAGTGCAGAATCCGACGCCGCACCCGGCTGCGGAACTGTGCCCGTACGAGTGGTGAACCGGCACCGGTATGGATAGCGTCTGCTCATGGCTGCCAAGGTGCTCGCGATCGTCCTGGCCGGCGGAGAGGGCAAGCGCCTGATGCCGCTGACCACGGACCGGGCCAAGCCGGCCGTCCCGTTCGGCGGGATGTACCGCATGGTCGACTTCGTCCTCTCCAACCTGGCCAACGCCGGCTATCTGAAGATCGTCGTGTTGACCCAGTACAAATCCCACTCCCTCGACCGGCACATCACCAAGACCTGGCGGATGTCGACGCTGCTCGGCAACTACGTCACCCCGGTGCCCGCGCAGCAGCGCCGTGGCCCCTGGTGGTTCGCCGGCTCGGCCGACGCGATCTACCAGAGCTTCAACCTGATCTACGACGAGCAGCCCGACTACGTGATCGTCTTCGGCGCCGACCACATCTACCGGATGGACCCCCGGCAGATGGTGGAGGACCACATCGCCTCCGGTGCCGGGGTGACGGTCGCCGGCATCCGGCAACCGCTGTCGACGGCCGACCAGTTCGGCGTCATCGAGGTCGGCGAGGACGGCCGACGGATCCGGGCCTTCCGGGAGAAGCCCACCGACGCCGTCGGCCTGCCCGACGCGCCCGACGAGATCTACGCCTCGATGGGCAACTACGTCTTCACCACCCGGGCGCTCATCGACGCGGTCGAACGCGACGCCGACGACAAGACCAGCAAACACGACATGGGCGGCAGCATCATCCCGATGCTCGTCGAACGCGGCGAGGCGAACGTCTACGACTTCCGCGACAACGAGGTGCCCGGCAGCACCGACCGGGACCGCGGCTACTGGCGCGACGTCGGGACCCTCGACTCGTTCTACGACGCCCACATGGACCTGATCAACGTCCACCCGGTGTTCAACCTCTACAACTTCGACTGGCCGATCTACACCGAGCAGCCGCCGTACCCGCCGGCCAAGTTCGTGCACCAGTGGGGGGAGCGGGTCGGCCGGGCGGTCGCCTCAATGGTCTCGCCCGGCGCGGTGATCTCCGGCTCGCTGGTCGAGAACTCGATCGTCTCGCCCAAGGTGAAGGTCCACTCCTGGGCGCACGTGGACGGCTCGGTCCTGATGGAAGGCGTCGAGATCGGCCGGCACGCGGTAATCCGTCGGGCCATCCTCGACAAGAACGTCCAGGTGCCCGAGGGCGCCGAGATCGGCGTGGACCTGGAACGGGACCGGCAGCGCTACACCGTCTCCGACAACGGCATCGTGGTCATCGGCAAGGGACAGAAGGTGGAACCGTGAGTAGTCATCCCCGTGCCGGCCAGCCGGCTGAGCCCGCCGACCTGGTCGACGTACCACGGTTGGTGACCGCCTACTACGCCGAGCACCCCGACCCGGCCGACCCGGCGCAGCAGGTCTCCTTCGGCACCTCCGGGCACCGCGGGTCGAGCCTGCGCAACGCCTTCAACTCCGACCACATCCTCGCCGTCACCCAGGCGCTCTGCGACTACCGCCGGGAACAGGGCCTGGACGGGCCGCTCTTCCTCGGCCGGGACACCCACGCGCTGTCCACCCCGGCGGCCGTCGACGCCCTGGAGGTGCTCGCCGCCAACGACGTCACAGTGCTGCTGGACAGCCGCGACGGCTACACCCCCACCCCGGCGGTGTCACACGCCATTCTCACCCACAACCGGGGTCGTACCAGCGGCCTCGCCGACGGCATCGTGATCACCCCGTCGCACAACCCGCCCGACGACGGCGGATTCAAGTACAACCCCACCCACGGCGGGCCCGCCGACTCCGACGTCACGAAATGGATCCAGGACCGCGCGAACGCGATCCTCGCCGCCGGGCTCAAGGAGGTGCGCCGCATCCCGTACGCCCGGGCCCGCGCCGCCGACACCACCGACACGTACGACTTCCTCGCCGCGTACGTCGACGACCTGCCGGCGGTGCTCGACCTCGACGCGATCCGCGCCGCCGGGGTCCGCATCGGCGCCGACCCGCTCGGCGGCGCGAGCGTCGACTACTGGGGCGAGATCGCCGAGCGGCACCGGCTCGACCTGACAGTGGTCAACCCGACGGTCGACCCGACCTGGCGGTTCATGACCCTGGACGGGGACGGCAAGATCCGGATGGACTGCTCCTCGCCGAACGCGATGGCCTCGCTGATCGCCATGCGCGCCGACTACCAGGTGGCCACCGGCAACGACGCCGACGCCGACCGGCACGGCATCGTCACCCCCGACGCCGGGCTGATGAACCCCAACCACTACCTGGCCGTCGCCATCGCCCACCTGTTCCGTACCCGCGAGCGGTGGGGCCCGGACGCGGCGGTCGGCAAGACACTCGTCTCCTCCTCGATGATCGACCGGGTCGCCGCGGACCTCGGCCGCCCGCTGCTGGAGGTGCCGGTCGGCTTCAAGTGGTTCGTGCCCGGCCTGCTCGACGGCGCGGTCGGCTTCGGCGGCGAGGAGAGCGCCGGCGCGTCCTTCCTGCGCCGCGACGGCGGCACCTGGACCACCGACAAGGACGGCATCCTGCTCTGCCTGCTCGCCGCCGAGATCATCGGCAGCACCGGGCGGACCCCGAGCGAGCACTGGGCCGAACTTGCCGACCGCTTCGGCGCACCCGCCTACGCCCGCATCGACGCACCCGCCACCCGGGAGCAGAAGGCCGTGCTCGGCAAGCTCTCCCCGGAGCAGGTACGCGCCACCGAACTGGCCGGCGAACCCATCACCGCCACGCTCACCACCGCCCCCGGCAACGGCGCCCCGATCGGCGGCCTCAAGGTCACCACCGAGTCGGGCTGGTTCGCCGCCCGACCGTCCGGCACCGAGGACGTCTACAAGATCTACGCCGAGTCCTTCCAGGGCCCGGAGCACCTGACCCGCATCCAGCGGGAAGCCCAGGAACTCGTCACCGACGTCCTCGACAGGTCCTGACCGAGCCGCCCGGCAGCCCACCCGTGGCCCTGCGGGCGGGTCGGCAGGGTGACTGATGTGGTCTGCTGACGCTGTCGAGCTGAGTCGCCTGCGCTGTCACCGGGCCCGCACGTCGCGGCCAACCGGCCGTCCCCCCGAGCGAGGGCGGCCGGCAGCCTGGCCGGTGTGGCGGGGATGAGTCGTCTGCGCTCTCAGGTCGACAGTGCCGAAAGGGAGGACTGTCGGCGGGATGGTCAGGTGAGGGGTCCGTCAGCGGGCGAGGTCCGGCTGCGCCGCCAGCTCACCAGGGACGGCCCGCCGACCACGCCAACGTTGATCCGCGCCTGCTTCCGATGGTGGCGCGGATTCAACGCGGTGGCGCCTCGCGGCGACCGAGTTGGCGGCGCAGGTTCTCCGGAAGCAGCTCGCGGAGCTGTTCCGGCAGCAGCGGCAGGTCGAGCAGGCTCAGCTTGAGCTGGCTACGTTCCTGGTAGCGGGCCGGGTCGAGGCGGACCACCAGCCCCGCGTCGGGGCGGTAGCCGACGTCCACCGCGCCGGAGGTCGACCCGTCCCGGATGACCTGGCCGTCCACCTCGATCGCGACCGGCGCGGACCCGGGACGCAGCTCCAGCCGGACCCGTTCGTCGGGGGAGAGCACCACCGATCGGGAGATGCCGGACATCGGCGCGCTCGGGGTGACCACCACGGCGCGCGTCGCGGGAGAGATCAGTGGCCCGCCGGCGGCGTAGCTGTAGGCGGTCGACCCGCTGGGGGTGCTCACCACAAGCGCGTCACAGCGGTAGTAGCCGTACTGCTGCCCGTCGATCGCCAGGGTCGCGGTGACGAAACCCTGCCCGGGGCGGCGGATCAGCGCGATGTCGTTGAACGCGACCACGTCGTCGCCGCACACGTCGCAGGCCAGGCAGCTGTGCGACTCGACCGTGTATTCGCCGGCCAGCAGCCGGTCCAGCGCCGCCGGCAGCTCCGGCGGTTCCACCTCCACCAGAAACCCCAACTTGCCCAGGTGTATGCCGAGCACCGGCTTCGGATCGGTTACGGCCGCCCGCAGGGCGCCCAGCATCGTGCCGTCCCCGCCGATGCTGACCAGCACGTCCGCTCCGGCGGTGAGCTGATCCTCCGGTACCGGGCGGACCGACTCGGGCACCCGCTGTCGGTCCTGCTCGCGTACCGACAGGGCCACCTCGTGCCGCGCGGCCCACGCGGCGATGGTGTCCACCACCGGGGCCACGTCCCGGGTGGGGTGCAGCACCAGCCCGAGCCGGATCCGGTTCATACCCCCAGCTCACCACAGACCGGGCAGGCTTCATGCCGGTACGCGGCAAGGCGCGCCGGCGGTGTCCCGACCGCCGGCGCGCCTTGGACCGCCGCTACCGCCGCGGTCGGCCCGTCAGATGGTTCAGCGACCGGGCGACCAGCTCGTCCCGGGCCGCCGGAGCCAACCCCTCCAGCCCGAAGCCGAGGTAGACGGTGTCCCGGGTGACCACCGCCGAACCTTCCTCGAACGCCTGCTGGCTGCGCGACCAGTCGTTGGCCGCCGGAGCGGACCCGGCTGGCGGGCCGGCCACCGTCCAGCCACCGAGGTCCGTCTCGAACGACGTCTCGGCGACGGTGGCCCCGTCGACCACGACCCGGGTGTCGTCGACGAACAGGCCGAGACCCTGGGTGGCCCAGTCGCTGGCGTAGGTGATGGAGACCTCCACCTGCCGGTCCGCGTACCCGGACAGGTCGGCCACGAACTCCTTCCAGCCGTTCGAGGTGCCGGTCGCCGCGTGCCACTGGCCGGTGCTGCCGGTCGGTGAACAGTCCGCGCCCTGGTAGTGGGCGAGGAACGGGTGCAGCTGGGCCACCCAGCCGGAGGCGCAGCTCTCCCCGGTCTCCTGGGTGGTCAGGCCCCCGGCGTCCGGCAGCGTGGTCCAGTTGTCGGTGCCCACCTCCCGTGCCTCGACGAACATGAAGTCCCAGTTCGTCTCGATGTCGAACGAGGTGAAGAAGCGCAGTTCAGCGCTGCTCGCCCCGGTCAGGTCCACCGTCCGGGTCAACCGCTTGTACGCCTCGTCGGACTGCCCGCTGAACAGGTACCAGTCGCCCGTACGCGGATCGAACGGTGCGCCACCCGGGCGCCCCCAGCCCACCGGAGCGGAGCTGGTGAACTGCGGGAACTGCGTCGGCGGCAGGAAACTCGACGTGGTCAGGAACGACCCGGTGTGGTCCTGGTTGCCCGCCGAGCCCTTGGCGTTGAGCGTCCCGGCGAAGCCGGCGAACGCACCGGCATCACCCTGGACCGGGTACGGCTGCCCGTCTGGTGAGGTGCCACCGTCGCTCACATAGTTGTACGCACCCAGCCAGTACTGCTGGAAGTCGTTGAGCATGGGCAGGCAGTTCGGGTCGGCGGCGTCGGTGCACTCCGGCGGGGCATCCGGCAGGTAACCGTACGAACCGTTGGCCGCCTGGGCGTAGAGCGCGTACTTGCCGCTGACCAGCAGCTTGCCGCCCTCGTTGAGGTAGTCCCGGACGGACAGCTCGATGTCCACCGCCGCCTTCGCCACCGTGCCCGGCACCTGGCCCGGTTCGCGCAGGATGATGTCGTCGCCGGTCTCCCACACCACCGCCCGGTAGTGCGACAGCACGCCCAGATGGTGCGGGGCGGTACGCCCCATCGCGTCGAAGTCGTACACGTCGCTGCTGCGCCCGGCCGCCTTCAACGAGGCGGAGATCTCGTCGGCGTACTTCGCGGTGGTGGTGTCCTGGACCGGGCTCAGCCCGGTGACGTCCTCCACGGCCAGCACCAGCACGTCCCCACCGATGTCGTGATGCACCCGGTAGGTGAAGCGCTCGCTGCTGACCTTGCCCCGGCCCGGCCTGGACGCGGTGAACCAGACCTGCACCCGGTCGCCCGGCCGGGCGCCGGTGACCTTGCCGCGCAGCTCGGCGTAGTAGTCGTCGTGGGTGTCGCCGTAACGTTCACCCCCGCGCCACTCGCGGACCATTGTGGACTTCGCCCGGCCCCCGTTGATCGTCCAGTTCAGCTTGACGTTCTTCAGCGACCGGCGGGTGATCGCGGCGACCTGCTGGGTCCGGCCGTACGACACGTCGAAGGCGTCGACCACGAAGTCCGGGGTGCTGCGGCCGACCACCGAGACCGGATCGTCCGGCTGGTGCGCCGACTTCGCCACCGACAGCGCGAACGGAATGTTCTTGGCCACCTCGGCGGCGATCAGCTTCTCGTCGTCAGGGAAGGTGAAGATGCTGACGCAGTCCTCCGGCCGCCACTGGTCGTCCGGGTCCGACTCGGCCGCCGCCTGACAGGTGGACATCTCCGGAGTGAAGCCCAGCGTGCCGTAGCGCACCGTGGCGTGGCTGTCCGTGTCGCCGTTCGTGGTGTAGAGCTCGGCGGAGATGTCCGGGTCGTAGCCGGGTACCGCGGGATTGGCGTCGTCGCCGGCCAGCGCCTCGTAGATCACATCGTCCGGGGTCGGCGTGGCCACCTGCCAGCCGACGCCGTACAGCAGCAACTGCGCGGCCGAGTGGTAGTTGACGAAGAACTTGAACTTGAGCCGCTTGAACAACCCGTCGAGCGCCTTCGTCTCCGGCTCCGAGTTGGGGCCGGGTCCGCGATAGGTGTCGCTGCCCGGGTCCGGCGAGGAACCCTCGTTGTCGTAGCCCCACTTGTAGCTGAAGTTGCGGTTCAGGTCGACGCCGTCGACCCCGGTGATCTGGCCGTCGCCGTTGTTGTCGCGCAGGTTCTTGCGCCACAGCCGGTTGCCGGGGGTGAAGGTGTGGTCGTAGCCGTCCGGGTTGAGCACCGGGATGAACCACAACTCGGTGGTGTCCACCAGTCGGGTGATCTCCCGATCCGAGCTGTAACCGGTGAGCACGTGGTGCATCAACCGGCGGGTCATCTCCGGCGTGATCCACTCCCGCGCGTGCTGGGTGCCGCCATAGAGCACCGCCGGCCGCTTGCCGTCCTTCATGTTCTTCGCGTTCTTGGTGACCTTGATGGCGAGGATCGGCTTGCCCTGGGCCGACCGACCGATGGTCTGCACCTTCGTCAGCTTCGGATAGCGGGCCGCCGTCGCGGTGATCTCGTCGCGGATGCCACCGGGCTCGCTGTAGGACCGGAAAGCCCGCCAGCCCGCCGCGCCCTGCTCCCGCAGCACCTGCGAGGCGTCCTTGCCGCGTACCTTCTTGACCTTGAGATCGACGCCCTTACGGGCCAACCGGTCGGCCTCGCCCCGGCTGAGCACCGTTTCGATCTCCGTCTTGCCGGACTGGTCGGGCGTCGCGCCGTGCCCGAGGTCGACACCGGCCTCCCGCAACTGGTGCAACTGCGCGGAATCGACAGTGCCGACGTACACCTCCAAGCTGTCTCGACCGTCGCGGCCGCCCGGATCGGACGGTGGCCGTGCGCTCGCCGGTGCGGTCAGCACCAGCGCACCGACCAGAGTGAACACGCCGGCGATGGCCAGCGGTGTGCGCCTCATCCTGCCTCCTGTTGTGAAGGACCTGTGAGCGGAAGCCTGCTGTCGGTGCACATCGATGTCAATGCCCGGCCTTTGGCGGCGGGCTTTCCTACCCGGGATCCATATCGGGACCAAGTTCGACCGAGGCCGCTTCGGTTGTTCAGAAGCGTCGTCCAACTGAATTCATGATGGTGATCGATGCTGAACTCGGTTATCGGAGCAGCTCGGTGAGGACGTCGGCGATTCGTTCGCCGGCGGCGCCGTCCCACAGCGGCGGAGTGCGCCGTGAGGCGGGCGGGCCAGCGGCGATCGTGTTCGCTACCGTGTCGGCCAGGGCGGCCTGGGTGACCAGGCGGTTGGTGCCGTGGGTGATGGTGATCGGCCGCTCGGTGTTGGGTCGAAGCGTCAGGCAGGGAATCCCGAGCATTGTCGTCTCCTCCTGCACACCGCCGGAGTCGGTGACGACAGCGACGGCACCGCGTACCAACCCGAGAAACTCGAGATAGCCAAGTGGTTCGACAACGCGTAGGGCACGGTGCGAGAGCAACCCTGCGTCCTCGAGGTGGCGTCGGCCGCGTGGATGCAGTGGCAGGATGACCGGGATCTGGTCGGCGACGGCGTGCATCGCCTTCACTAGTCCGATCACGTCCGCCGCATCGTCGACGTTGGCAGGCCGGTGCAGCGTCGCCACCAGGTAGTTCTCGGGAAGCGCCAGTGCCGTGCGGATTCCGGTGACGTCGAAACGGTCGAGGTTGGCCAGCAACGTGTCGATCATCGGATTGCCGACCAGGTGGATCTTCTCTGCGGCGATACCCTCGTTGCCCAGATGCGCCACCGCGTCGTGGCTTGTGGCGAAAAGCAGGTCCGACACGTGGTCGACGACGATCCGGTTGATCTCCTCGGGCATGCTCCGGTCGAAGCTGCGCAGGCCAGCCTCCACATGAGCAACTGGTATACCCAACTTCGCCGACACGAGGGCTGCGGCAAGTGCAGAATTCACGTCGCCGTAGACAACGGTGACTGCCGGTGCTGTTTCCGTCATGATTGTTTCCAGCCCGGTCATGGCATCTGCGGTCTGCCGAGCGTGGCTTCCTGAGCCCACACCGAGGTTGATGTCCGGCTCGGGCAGGCCGAGTTGTCGGAAGAAGACCTCGGACATCCGCTCGTCATAGTGCTGTCCGGTGTGTACCAGGCGTTGGTTGACACCTCGCTGGTCAAGCGCTCGGATTACCGGTGCTGCTTTCGGGAAGTTCGGGCGTGCGCCGGTTACATGCAGGACGGCAGCGGCTGACATGAGGCTCCTTGTTGATTCGTCGTCGATCGACGAGGCGCGCCAATCGTGCAAGTTGACGAGTTTAATGCACCGTGCCTCGATAGAATCGCGATTGACGGGTGCGGCGCGGTTGTGCGACCCCGACGGATTGCACCGCGTACGCGATTCTTTTTCTACTTCCTAAGGCAGGCGCGCCCCGTGAAGCAGATTGTTCAGTCCGTGTCCGGCGGCGAAGTCAGGGTCGTCGAGGTCCCGCAGCCCGAGCCTGGCCCCACCGAGGTGCTCGTCGCCACCCGCCGATCCCTTCTCTCGGCGGGAACCGAACGCGCCGTGCGGGAACTCGCCTCGGCGGGCCTGCTGCGCAAGGCCCGGGCGCGCCCGGATCTGGTCCGGCAGGTCATCAACAGAGCACGCACCACGGGAGTCCGCTCGACCGTGGCGGCAGTGCGCAGCCGGCTCGACGAGGACATGCCGCTCGGGTACAGCGCAGCCGGTGTCGTGGTCGCTGCTGGCATGGCGACCGATGGCATCCGGCCGGGTATGCGGGTGGCGACCGCCTCGGCGGGGCACGCCGAGTACCAGGCTGTGCCGGGTCTACTCGCGGTACCCGTTCCGGAAGACGTGTCGGATCAGGCGGCCGCGTTCGGCGCGGTTGCGGCGATCGCGTTGCAGGGGCTGCGACAGGCCGAGGTGGGTTTGGGTGGCTCGATCGCGGTGGTCGGCCTGGGGCTGGTCGGGCAGCTGACGGTCCGCCTGGCACTCGCCTCTGGGCTGAACGTCATCGGTATCGACCTGCGCGAGTGGACTGCCGAGTTGGCCCAGGGTGCTGGGGCGGTCGGGCTGGTCGAGGCTGGTGAGGCCACGACCGAGCGCGTCATGGAGTTGACCCGCGGCCGTGGCGTCGACGCGATCCTGGTCACGGCGGCGACACCGTCCTCGACGCCGATCGCGCGGAGCACCGAGATCGCCCGTGACCGCGCCCGGCTGGTCGTGGTCGGCGATGTCGGCCTGGAGCTTGACCGCCGGCAGTTCTACGAGCGCGAGCTCGACCTGCGGTTCGCCCGTAGCTACGGGCCCGGCCGCTACGACCGGGCTTACGAGGAATGGGGCATCGACTACCCGGTCGGCCATGTGCGTTGGACAGCTCGGCGCAACGTCGAGGCGTATCTCGATCTGGTGGCCGGGGGTCGTATCGCGGTGGACGACCTGATCACGCATGTCTTCGCGGTCGAGCAGGCGACGGAGGCGTACGAGGTGCTGGCCGCCGAACCGCGCTCGCTCGCGGTGCAGCTCAGTTACGCAGCGCCGGCGAAATCATGCCGCCAGGCGATCGCGATCCGTCCGCGCCACGGCTCGTCGCGATTCCGGGCAGGGTTGATCGGAGCCGGGAACTACGCCAAGGCAACCTTCCTGCCGGCACTGAAAGCGGCGGGCTGGGGGGACGACCTGGCCGCCATCACCACTGCCAAGGGACTCACGGCGCGTCATGCTGCCGAACGCAACGGCATCGCCCTCGTGCTACCGACGGCCGAGGAACTGGTGAACTGTGCCGATGTCGACGTGGTGTTCATCCTGAGCCGCCACGATTCCCACGCCCGCCTGGTTGCGCAGGCACTGGATGCCGGCAAGCACGTGTTCGTGGAGAAACCGCTGGCGCTCACCCAGGACGAACTCGACGAGGTCACGGCCGCCTACCACCGCAACTCAGGCCATCTGTTCGTCGGCTTCAACCGCAGGCAGGCACCGATGGTGGTGCGGTCCAAGCAGGTGCTGGCGACCGGTTCCGGGCCACTGACCGTCTCCTACCGAATCAACGCCGGGCCGCTGCCCGACTCGCACTGGTACCACGATCGGCTTCAGGGCGGTCGCATCCGTGGCGAGGTGTGTCACTTCATCGACCTCGCCTCGTGGCTCGTGGGCGCACAACCCGACGTTGTTCACGCGTACGGGAGCGGCCGCGGCGAGCCGGGACTGGAGGAGGACGTGAGCGTACTGCTCGGATACCGTGACGGGTCCACGGCAACCATCACGTACTGCACCCGGGGTAACCAACGAACCCCCAAGGAGCGTGTGGAGGTCCTCGGTCGCGGCCACACGATCGTTATCGATGACTTTCGCACTCTGGAAGTCGACGGCCGGGTGATGCGACGGGTACCTGCCGGCAAGGGACATCACGAGCAGCTCGTCCGGGTACGCGCGGCGATCGCGGGCAACGGTTCTGACGAGCCTGATCTCGCAGCGTCGATCGGCACGACGAAGGCCGCGCTGTCGGTGGTGGCCGCCCTGGCTGGCGTACGGCTGAACTCGTCGAACCTGCCGATCCAGGCCGAAGCCGTTACCAGCGTGAGCGCCGGATCCAGCTTGTAGATGTGGTGCCACGGGCGGTGCCGCAGGCGGACCTGAGTGGTGGTGCTCAGGCTCCCGCCTGCGGCGGCCACGATCTCATGCATCCGGCGGGACGGAAGTCAGGGCGTGACGTCGACCAGCGGAGCGAGCAGGTGCTCGAGCGCATGGGACATCGCGGCGCGCGACTGGTTCTCGCGAATCCAGCGCCGGCCGGCCGCGCCCATCTTCGCCAGGTCGTCCGGGTTCGCCCGCACCATCTGGGCGAGTCCGTGAGCGAGTTGGTTCGGCGGGGTCATGTACCCGGCGTCGGCACCCATGACGAGGTCGCCGACGGTTCCCGGGCTGTTGGTGAGTATCGGCAGCCCGGCGGCCAGGTAGTCGAATACCTTGTTGGGGCTGACCCCGCCCCGGAAAAGTTCGACGTCGGCGAGCACGTGCACCCCGATGTCCGCAGCGTGGAGAAGGTCCGGGACCTCGATCTTCGGTACGGGATCGAGGAATCGGACGTTGCGAACGCCGTCGGCCGCCGCCTGTAGACGTGGCTTCTCGACACCTGACCCCACCAGTACTACGTCGATCTCCGGCACCGCTCGGGCCGCATCCAGAAGCAGGTCGAGGCCGTTGGCCGGGCCGTGTGCGCCCGCGTAGACAGCGGTGCGACGAGTGAATCCGTACCGCCGCCGCAGTGTGTCCCGGTCGGCGCTGGGCATGAAGTCGTCCGGGTCTGCTGCGTTGGGGATGAACGCAATCTTCTCTGCGGGCACACCCTTGCCCTCAATTGCTGCCCGTACCCCGGGAGCCATGATCACTACACGGTCGGCGTGACCGTACAGGAATCGTTCCAGCCGCTCCAGAGCCCGATACGCCACGGACCTTTTCGAGAGTGTTCCCATGTCGACGAGTACTTGGGGCCACAGATCCCGGATCTCCAGGACGAATGGCTTGCGCCGAAGTGTCGCTACGAGCCAGCCGGAGAGTCCGGCGAGCAGATGCGGCGAGGACGCGTACACCACATCAGGCCGAGGCTGCCGCAGGCCGGCGATTGTGGCCGTCACCGCGTAGCTGGCCCAATTCAGCACCCGGCCAAGTCCGTTGCCCCGATACGGGGTCACGGCGACCGGATGGAAACCCGGCTCCGCCCGCTGCGGCGCCCCGGTGACCAGGTTGCGGCGGCTCGCGATGATTACGTAAGTGAATCCGGACAGCCGGCTGAACAACTCGACGTGCCTGGTGCCACCCGGATAGCCCGGCGGCACGGCGAAGTGGTTGAGGACGAGCACTCTGCGGATTGTCATCGGAGTGCCCGTACACGATGGGTTTTCCGCGAGGCGAGTTCGGTAACGGCGAGTTCGGCGCCGGCCCGGCTCCAGGTCACCTCGAATCGGAAACCGTCGAGTGTGTTTGACTCGGGCGGGGGCCCAGGTATTGTGCCGAGCCCCCAGACAGCGGTGTCATCTCGGCTTTCGGCAATGATCCATGTCGCCGGCTCCCAGTGTCCATACGTGCGGCTGTGCCACCCGGCGAAGGGCGCTGCCTGACCTCGTATCGTGGTGTAGCCGTCCAGCCCGAAAAGGCTGACCTTGCATTCGCCGTTGACGAGCGTGTCCGCCTCCACCCTCGTCTCTGGATGCAGCGGGATCGTCAACGACCAGGACTCGGCCGCCGGCCGGTCGGCGAACTCAACCACCGCCAGGTACTGGTCAGTCAGCATCACGGCGCGCCCCACCCGCACCGGGCGCTCGCCGCGGTCGTACGCGTCGTGCCAGCCGAAGACAATGGTGTGGTCCGGTAGGACGAGCTGTGCTCCGAGGTACCCACGGCCGGTGTTGAGCCAGCGGAACGCGCGGTGCGGCTCGAGCTGGTCCCGCCCGTCCGGTCGGCGCACCGAGTGGGCGGCGCAGGTGCGTAGCCCATTGCGTACCTCCAGCGGACCGTTGTAGGTACCCGTGCCCGGGTCTGCGACCAGCCACCGGCCGCTGTGTTTGATCCAGACCGACGTCAGGTCGGCGTGACCATGTGAGGGACCGCCGTCGACCTTGAACCAAGCTCGCCACGGCCCTCGCTCGATCAGCGCGATGCCTCCCGAGGTCGTTGAGGCGGATCGGGCATAGCTGACGGGCTTCGGCTCGTCCGGGGCGAACTGCGGCGCTGGCGGGAGGGCATACCAGGCCAGTTCGTCGAAGCGGGCGTACCAGCTGGTTGGTAGCCGCGCGCCGCATAGCGCGAGACCGAGTGCGGTCGAGCCGGCCACGTCGAGCGCGTCGCCGGAGGAGGCGAGCACACGCCCCTCGTCCCAGTCGCCGTACTGAGGCATGTCGCCGTCGAACACGCCGAGCCGAGCTAGGTGCATGCTGGCCGCGTGAAGGTCACGGTGTACGGCGGCCGGGGCCTCACCGAGTAGCACTCTCACAATGAGCATCTCGAGGACGAATCGGTGGTACGAGAGTGAATCTTCAATCATCCGGCCGTCGGGCGCGATGTGCCGGCGTTGCTGGGCCGTGAACATCCATTCGCCGGTCCGCGCCCACCATCGGGCACCCGGAGCGGCGGGAAACATGCGCGACAGCAGGATCAGGCCGAGGGCGTCGCCGAGCATGTGGTTGTTGCGCATACTGCTCAATGTGTAGGGCAGTTCGAGCATCAGATGCCGAGCGCTGGCCAGCAGCATCCGCTCCATCGCGATCACCACGTCGCTGGGAAGCCGCTCGCCGACCAGCGTCAGGATCTGGTTCCAACCGATGGCGCGCAGTGCGAGTTCCAGACTGGAGTACCAGTTCACTCCTTGCTCTGGCGTGGACTGCTCGCACCAGGACCGCAGCAGAACGGCGAGTCCGTCCAACCACGGTCCAGCCGGTTCGATTCGAGCCGCACGCGCCAGGACGACCAGGTCGCGGTGCCGTGCCGCCTCCCAGACGTACTTCACATCTGACAGACGCATCTCGGACCTAATGTCGATCCGCCACCACGGATCGCCGGTCGGCCACTGCCGCCCGGTCAGCGGATCAGTGGACCAGGGTGCCGACAAGCCCGTCTGCACCCGGAGGCCGAAGACGCGCGGCCCTTCGCTCACCACGGTAGTGGCATCCTTCAGGCACCGCCACGCGACCTCGTCGTCGATGGGCCGCAGTTTGGTCAGCGGCACCCGTGTGGCCGGGAAGTGCCGGTCAGTCTCGCCACGGAACAGGAAGGCGTGGAACCCGCTGCGCTTGGATGCCTCGTATGCCACGCGTACTGGCGTCGAGATCCCCAGTGCACGCATATCCGCAGCGATCACGCGTAGGGCGGGCCTCATTGGCACCTACCCCTGATGCTTGGCGACTGCATCGGACACATGATCAAGTTGCGTGTCATTCGGTTGGCATAGCCCTTCGGCTTGGACGGATCAGTTGCGTCATCGTATGAACGTCGCCGCCCGCACAACGGTTACGTTCCGATCGCCGCTGCGCTCTGCCGATAGCGCGCGTCTCCAGCGCCTTCGTCAGTCGAGAAAGCCAGCCGTGACCTCGTCCGATGCCGGCTCGTTAACGGTTAGCTGACCCTCGCCCCGCGTGCGGGGCGAGGCTCAATGGTGAAGCGTACTCAGATTGGTGCATATGAGCTTACTGCGCAATCTCGGTTTCAGGGTCCCGGTCGACTTCCATCTGATACGAATCTGTATAGGCGTTGCCGCATGCAGTAAATCTGGAGGTGTCGCGAGTGGACTCAATCGTTCCCGTCCAGGGGCACGCGTGTGAGCGTGGGCCCTTGTGACCGCCTTCGAAGCGGTTGCGGGTGCCCGGCGGTCGCCTGTTGGCGGTAGCGTCGCGCCTATCCCAAGCGCCTCACGTCCGCTTCAGGGGCAAGCCCGGCCAGCGGCGTCGGTCCCTGGTAGGCCGGGCTCGAAGGCGATGATGTGGCTACCGATGCTGCTAGCGCTGGCCTGGCTGCTCGGCACGTTCAGCGCCTTCTGGCTGACAGGCCTGGCGAGCCGCGTCGAGAACCCGTTTCAGCTTTCCGTCTTCGTATTCGCCGCGACCGGACTGTTCGTCGTCGGGTACGCGGCGCAGATCTCACGGCGGCCGCCCGCGCCGGTCACGGTTTCTCACTCGCTCGATCGCAGAAGGCTGGTACGCCAACTGATCCTGGTCAGTGCGGCTTACTACACCGCGTTAAGCCTGACGAGATTGGTCGAGTTCGGTGCCACGGGCCCGCAGAGCTTGTGGGCGAGCATTCGGTCGCCGGCCACCGGCTATTTGAACAAGTTCGACGTTTCACTGCAGAGCGCTGGCCAGGCGAGTTCCTGGTTGCAGCTCCTGCTTCTGTTCGGCGTCCTCAGTACGGCCCTCGTGCCGTTGCTGGTGGTCCACTGGGCCGGGCTCTCGAAAGGGTTGCGAATCGCTGGCGTGGTCGGGATATCCCTGCACATCGCGTTCTACATGTTCATCGGGACGCTCAAGGGCCTTGGTGACGTCGTCATCATGCTTGCTGCGGGAAGCCTAATCGCCTTCGCGGCGACGCGACGGCGATCGCGAGCCACCTCCCGCCGGCGTCGAGTGATGATTCTCGTCGCTGGGGCGGTCATCCTCTTCCTCGCCTACATGATCCACAGTCACGGAACGCGCGCGACTGAGTTCGGTACGGCAAACGCTCTGGTGCAGGTGAATCCTACTGTCGAACGCATGGTGGGGCCGGCGATGGCCGAAGGCATTGCCGACGTGGTTGGTTATCCCACCCATGGCTATCTCGGGCTCTCCTACAACCTGCAAGTTCCATTCGAGTGGTCGAGGGGTCTCGGTAGTTCCCCGACTGCCGCGAGCTTCGCCGAGACGGCCGTCGGAGCGGACCTGTCGGAGAGTCCTCCATACCCTGACCGGACGGAGTCTCAGGAGGGTTGGCCAGCGCGAATGTACTGGGCCACCATCTATCCGTGGCTCGCCTCGGACCTCACGTTTCCGGGTGCGGCGTTGTTCATGGGCCTAGTCGGCTGGTTGTTGGCCGGCACTTGGCGTGCCGCCGTGTCGTCTCGGCGAGTGCTGCCGACACTTATCTTCGCGCAGCTGTGCATCCTCATCGTCTATGTGCCCGCGAACAATCAGCTAGGGATGGCACCGGAGTCCACCATCGGCATGGCCACGTTGCTCACGATGTACGTGGCGCAGTCGCTCTTCGGCGCCCGAGATCAGGGCCTTCATCAGCGACAGCATTGAGCCTCAGGCGATGTACGTAGCATCCAACACAGGAAAGTCCTTTACGTGGCAAACTCGGCGATCCCATCAGATATGTGGACACAAGCACGATCCACCGCGCCCAGCTCATCCAGGTTCGGACCACCACGATCACAAACGCCGCCCAAGTCGCATATCGACCGCTCCTTCCGCGGCGACATCGAGGGCATGCGAGCCGTTGCTGTGCTACTCGTGCTCCTCGGCCATGCCGGGCTGCCGCTCTTGCCTGGCGGGTTTGCTGGAGTGGATGTGTTCTTTGTGATTTCGGGCTTCCTCATCACGGGGTTGTTGCTTGAGCAACTCGACCGTGACGGGCGAATCTCACTCGCAGAGTTCTATGCGCGGCGAGCGAAACGTCTGCTACCTGCCGCCGCGACAGTCCTCCTCGCGACGTTACTGCTGACATACTTCGTTCTACCGCGTGGTCGCTGGTCCATGACCGCCTGGGACGTGATCGCCAGCGCGTGCTACGCGATGAACTGGCGCATGGCCGCACAGTCCGTCGACTACCTTGCCGCCAACTCGGCACCTAGCATCGCCCAGCACTTCTGGTCCCTCGCCGTGGAAGAGCAGTTCTACCTGGTCTGGCCGTTGCTGCTAATCGTGCTCGGGCTCCTGGCCCGCCGGCGGGGACGACGAGGTAGTCGGGCCCTCTATCTGGCCGGACTGGCGTTAATTGCAGTCCCCTCGTTCGGGTGGGCGCTGTACACCACTCCGACTGACCCATCCTCGTATTACGCGACCACGACCCGCATGTGGGAGCTCGCGCTCGGCGGTGCCGTCGCCGTCGCTGCGGGTTGGTTGAGCCGAACTCCACGTCCTGCAGCGGCCATCTTTTCCTGGCTCGGACTGATCGCCGTCGGTGTATCCGCTGTGCTGATCGACTCCGTGGCTGGCTTCCCGGGCTATTCCGCGCTCGGCCCCACCGTCGGCACAGCCGCGGTGATCGCCTTCGGCGTGGCAGCCGGCCGCGCTGGTCCCGGAGTCTTGCTGGACAGGCGACCGCTGCGCTACATCGGCGCAGTCTCTTATTCGCTGTACCTGTGGCACTGGCCGCTGCTGATCGCTGCCCAAGCCCATTTTGGTGACCTCAGCGTCGGTATGGCGCTGGTGGTTGTTGCCGCCTCAGCGATTCCTGCTGTGCTCACCTACCACTTCATCGAGAATCCGGTCCGCCGGTCGCGTGATCTCGCCGAATGGCCGTTCAAAGCACTTCGAGTCGGTGCCTTCTGCACCGGCATCGCTGTCCTTGCCGGGCTGGCATTTCATCTCATCATCCCGCCGACGACAGGACCGGCGCCGGCGGCGGTGATGGGTCAGGCACCCGGAGCCACTGGGCCAGCCACCCCGGTGGGCCCTCCGGGCGCTGCGGCTCTCGGTTCGTCGCCCCGCGATAGCCAGGCCGGCATTCCGGTTGACGAGGTCGAGTCGATCACTCCCGATCCTGTGTCGGCAAAGCGGGACGCGCCGTGGCTACAAGGCAGCTGCCATGTGGAACTCACGTCCTCAACTCCAAACGGATGCGTCTACGGGAGTCCGGACGCGGAGATCAACCTTGTGCTCGTCGGTGACTCGCACGCAGACCACTGGGTTCCCGCCATGCGAGGGATGGTAGAGAATAACGGCTGGCGACTAACTGTCCATTCGAAGTCCGGCTGTCCCTTTCTTGCCGCCGAGGTATCCCTGAACGACCGGCCCTACGCGGCCTGCACCAAGTGGAACAAGGACCTCCGGGCAGAGTTGCTCGGACCGAACCGTCCGGACCTTCTGATAACAACCCACGCCGAGTACCCGCTCGTGGATGAACCAGCCGCAGACCGTCGGTCTGCCAGGGTGCGCGAGTTGCGCGAGACATGGGCAGAGATGATCGAGGGGGGTGTTCAGGTCGTTGTCCTACGCGACACTCCGCTGCATCTGGAGGACATCGCGGAGTGTGTGTCCGAGAACGTGGATCGCCTGACCAGGTGCGCCACGCCCCGCGACGAAGCGGAGAATCGCGGCGGTGGTCCTGTTCAGGAGGAGGCGGCCCGGGGCTCAACCGGCGTCCGTATGATCAGCTTGAACGACTGGATCTGCCCAGCGGAACGCTGCGCTCCCGTCATCGGGGGCATCCTTGTCTTCCGCGATGCCCATCACCTGACCGCCACGTACTCGGCGTCTTTGGCGGTCAGGCTGACGGCCGCGATGAAACCAATCATCGCTGGTCTGAACCCCGCACCCCGTTAGCTTGATCTTCAACCACTGGGTTCCGCCGAGATGTTGGCATCCCGTGAATACGGTGCCTACAGGCTGCTGACCGATGGCCCTGGATGATGCTCGTGGCCTACCTCACGCCGCCGGCGTCCAATCGCCACCATGACGAACACCAAAGGACAAGCAAGTCCTAAGCGGAGCTGCCAGGTGGGTAGGGCCCATTGGCCGAGCTCAAGGCGCCACCGGCGACCGCAACCTCGCTGCCGCGCACGCTCGCTGACGCACGGACTCAGCCCCATTGCCGGAAGAAGCTACCGATCGGCTCGGCCCAGGCCCGGTAGTCGAACGATTCGAGCGCGCGACTCCGCGCGGCCTGTCGCATGAGGCTCCGCTGGGCACCGTCCAGGCGTACTGCCACGCGGAGCGCCTCGATGACCCCGTCCAAGGTGTGATCACGGCAGACCAACCCCTCGAGGCCGTGGTGCAGGTACCTTGCCATGTCGCTGGTCAGGTTTGCGATCACCGGCGTCCCACTGGCCAGGCTCTCACAGAACTTCGTCGAGAAACCTGCGTCGGCGGCCCGTTCCGGCCGTCGGACGAGAACCGTGAAGTCAGCCTCCTGTAGTACGGTCGCCACCTTCGACTGCGGCAGCCGGCCCAGGCACCGCACTCCGGCGGGCAACGGCCGACCGTCGCCTATTTGGCCCACCTCGTCCAGGGATGGCCCGTAGATTCGCAGCTCTATCTGAGCGCCCTCGCGTTCGACACGTCCCACCGCCTCGACGACGGTGCTTAGGAGGTCCTTTCTGTTGCCGTGCGGGTTCCCGGCGTAAGCGAGCACCAGGGGAACGGAGTCCCCTATTGAATTCCTGGCGTCCAGGGAGAGGCTCTTCACGTCCAGGGTCGGTGGTACCCGCAGCAGAGGCTTGCCGGCTGAGCGGTAGTGCCCCTCCAGGAAGGAGCTGATCACGATGATGCCGTCACAGCGAGGGTAGTAGTAGTGGAGGGCCAGCTTCATGCTCGCGTGCAGCGGGCCGAGGAAGCCGCCACGGACATGGTGCCCGTTGAACCAATCGACGACATCGACGATCAGCGGCACTTTGTTGCGATGACACCATCGTTGAAGGTGGAACATGTATTGTGCTTGGCCGCCGTGTACCAGCACATGGCTGGGCCTGGTCGGTTGGGCGTCCAACCACTGGGCGGTGCGCCAGCCCCATCGCAGCAAGGTCTGCACCGAGCTACGGACGGCCCCGGCCGCAGGCGCTGGCCTCTCCGCCAGGCCAACGTAGGAAACTGATCCTGAACCGTCGATGCCGGACAGTGTGATCGCTGTGCGTGGCTCGGGACCACCACCGGCGACGACCACGGTGTGACCGGCGGCAGCCAGGGAAGCAACCAGGCCGTAAACCCGTCGCGAACCCGCCTCGCCCCACGGGAAAAGAAACGGGCCCACGCAGGCGATCCATTTTGAAGGACGCTTCATGCGATTACCTTTGCTTGTCGACTGGTAGATGGGCGGCGCGCGTCGATGCGATGTCGGAGGTGACGACGGTGGCTGCCACAGCCGAGCGCAGGGTGGTGGCGAAACGTGCAGTTACGTTTTCCCTGGCGTGTTCCCGCCGAGCGAACGCGAGCCCGTTGCGGGCGAGTTGGCCTCGGAGGTTGGTGTCGCGACAGAGACCCATCAGCGCGCCGGCAAGGGCTGCGGCATCGTTTTTTCCTACCACAACGCCAGCGTTCGCTTCCCGAATGTGGTTCATCGACGCGACCTCGGTGGGACCGTAGCCGAGGATCGGACGACCCGTGGCCAGGTATTGTGGGATCTTGGTCGACACGGAATAGCGGGTGTAGCGCCGAACTTCCTCGTCAAAGGATTCCACGTGGACGAGGATGGTCGCGGACCGCAAGGCGGCGGGGACTTCGTGGCTGGCTAACGGAGCGCCCAACCGAATGTGTTTGATGTGCGTCAGGTATTTTCCGTATCGGGCGAGGTCTGCGGCGGGGGAGTGGACCGTGAGTCGTACAGGCATTCTGCCTTCAGTCACAACATCCAACGCCTCACCGATGTCACGCAGTGACTTCCAGCGGTTGAGGTGCAGCGCGCCCACATACACTAATTCGAGCAGCTCCTCCGGTGGGGTGACCCCGTCACGTGGTGAAGGAAAAAAGGCATCGTCGACGCAGTTCGTAAAGACGCTGAATGGAATACCGTAGCGCCGGGAGTACTCCTGCGCCATCGGCCTACTGATGACTATGCCGAGCGGAGCGAGGCCGATGAGTCGTTCGGTTTCCTGCCGGACGGCCCGTCGGGCCACTCCGAGGAGTTCTCCGTTGGTGTACAGGGTCGCCGGCCAGTCGTCCGTGAAGTAGGGCACGAGCGGGACACCGCAGGTGCGGGCGATCGCGCTGGCGATCCTCATGTGCTTGGAACTGCCGGACACGGAGTATACAAGTTCCGGGCCAAACTCACGGGCCCATCGGGTCAGCGCCGGCGTGATCCGCAGGGGACTCAGGTCGTCGATCGCCTTCATGTTGGCGTAGATCTTGGCAAGTGTGGGACGGAGTTCCGTCCCTGCGCGTAGGGCGCTGACGGCCTTGGTCTGCTGCGGAGAACTGCTGCCATTCCACCCCAGCAAACGCATGGAATGGTACTGGATGGGCAGGTAACGTTCGCGCGGCGGGAGATGGAAGTAGCGTTCGCACACGTCTCTGGAGGGTGTGATGTTGGCGGTGTATATCTGCCCGAGGCGATCCTTGGGCCAGCCGGCGAATAGATTCGACAGGGTCATCGCGGTTCCGGTGCCGTAGTGGAAGGGAGTGTGACCGACCACCAGCACTCGCGGAATTTCTTCCTTGAACAAGCTCAAAGCGGGTGCCTCTCTTGTGTGGTTCGGGCTCCCAGCGTCTTCCGGTAGCCATAGATCGCCGCTGGGACAACGGTCAGCAGGTAGGCCATGACTGCGGCGTAGGGCGCTGCAGCAATACCGAACAAATGAACGACGTATAACTTTCCAAGTGTCGATACTGGTAGATAGATTAGATATCCACAAAGCTGTGGACGCACGATTCCGGCCGCGTTCTGTACCATGAAGCGCGGTGAGACTGCGGCCAGTGTGAGCCACCAGAGGGCGAGGCCCAGCATGAGCGGCCTGCTTCCTACCGGAACCGGAAGCCACGCGTCGAACAGCCGGTCACCGACGAGCACCAGCAGGGCGGCCGGCAGCAGGACGACCAGTACGGAAGCGCCAGTCATGCGCCGGACCGTGCGGCGTATCCAAGCGATGTCCCCGCGTGCGAGAGCTTCGCCGTGCATCGGCCATACCGGTTGGTTCATCAACATCACCAACGCGCCCAGTTGGGCGAAGATTCTCGCTGGGACCGCGTAGGCGGTGACACTCGCCAAGCCCAGGAGGTGAGCGATGATCAAAGGGTCGGCGTTGTCCGCCAGCGCGATCAAGAGTGTCACCAAGAGGAACAGTCCGCCGAGACCGAGCAGGTCGCGTATGCCGCGTCTGTTGGCGAGTCGCGGATGAGGTGTCAGCTCGGGTAGGCGGCGGCCGAAGGTCCAGATCGTATTGAGGATGTTGACCAGTAGTGGGCCGGTAGCGATGCTGGCGATGACCACGATCGGCGGCATTTCGCCCCAGACCGCGCCGAGCGCGAGTGGCAGCGAAGCTGCGGCACCGGTGGCCTGCCAAACGTTACTCGCTGCCACCTGCTGATAGGCGTACTGAACTCGGGCGACCAGGGACAGCGGGACGTTCAAGAGAAACGCGGTCAGGCAGACCAAGGCAACGAGTTGGGCCTCGTCCGCTGCCGCACCTCTGGCATTGAAGAACAGTGGCCACGGGATGAGGTCGGCGAGCAGCCAAAGTAGACAGCAGGCGGTCAGGGCCACGGCCGACACGGACAGGTACGCACTGGAGATATAGCGGCGTGCGCCTTCGACATCTCCGTTGGTTCTGCACGGAGCGAGCCGTGTCATCAGCCCGAGGCCGATCCCGAGGTCCGCGAACGCGACCATTCCGGTGACGGCGAGGACTGCCGTCCAGAGGCCGTAGAGATCGGCACCGAAGTACGCCAGGGTCACGGGGAGGAGGACGAGGGGCACCAGGGCGCTGACCACCCGGCTCAGGGCGGCGGTGGCGATCCAGGACAGCAAGCGACGGCCACGACTGGGGCCAGAAGAGGTGGGAGCGGACGGTTCGGGTCGCTCCACGATGTGAACGGCTTGTCCGGAGGGGAGCGGCGCCGCGTCCTGCTGCTTGAACTGGCTGTCAGGAGCGCGCAAGTCTTGGTCCTATCGATCTGCGACGAACGCCGGACCAATACGGCCGGGCGGCGCGAGCGCCGCGTTACGGTCCTTAGGTGAGGTCTCTCCCGACATAACTGCCGACGGGGGGAATTGGGTGCGGTTGACTCAGGTGAGCTGGTTTAGGCATTACGGCTTTGCCGCTTGGCCCACCAGCGCGAACAGCCTTCACCTCTGGTCTCGCGGCGGGTCACTTTATCAAGGTTTGATGCCACCTGGCGGGTTATTGCGGCCATAGCTAGTGATGTTCGAGCCTTTGTCTGAATCATCTCCCTCGAAGTCGTTTGGGCGTTTCTCTGGTGCTCGTGAGTCGTTGCCCGTCTTGTGGGCGTCGGACAGGGGCACCGGGTGCGCCATCAGGTGAACGCCGTCGCCACTTCAACAGTGACGATGAGGAGCAGCGTTGACTTCTTTGGGTTCGGGGCGCCGAGTGTTGATTACCGGTGGCACCGGTTCGTTCGGCCAGACGATGGTTCGCCGACTGCTCGACCGGGACGTCGGTGAGGTTCGGGTGCTGAGCCGGGACGAGGCGAAACAGGACGCGATGCGACGCGTGCTCGGAGACGACCGGGTGCGCTACTACGTCGGCGACGTGCGGGACTACGACACGGTGTTGCGCGCAACCCGTGGTGTCGACTTCGTGTTCCACGCCGCCGCACTCAAGCAGGTGCCGTCATGCGAGTTCTTCCCGCTGGAGGCCGTTCGCACCAACGTACTGGGCAGCGCGAACGTCGTCGAGGCGGCCGAACGCAACGGGGTGCGTTCGGTGGTCATGCTCGGCACCGACAAGGCCGTCTACCCGGTGAACGCGATGGGCATGTCCAAGGCGTTGATGGAGAAGGTGGCACAAGCCCACTCGAGGAACAACCCCGGCAGCCCGACCACTATCTCCAGTGTCCGGTACGGCAATGTGATGTTTTCTCGTGGCTCGGTCATTCCACTGTTCATCGAACAGATCAAGGCCGGCCGGGCGCCGACGGTCACCAACACGTCGATGACCCGGTTCCTGATGACCCTGCAGGACTCCGTCGACCTGGTGGAGCATGCCTTCCAGAACGCACGTCCAGGCGACATCTTCATCCGCAAGGCGAGCGCCTGCACAATTGGCGATCTGGCGGTCGCGCTCTGCCAACTCTTCGACGTGCCGGCGAAACTGGATCCCATCGGGGTACGGCACGGCGAAAAGTTGCACGAGACCCTTGCCAGCCGCGAGGAACTGGCCCGAGCAGAGGACTTCGGGGCTTTCTTCCGGGTGCCCGTTGATGACCGGGACCTCAACTATGCCCTCTACGTCACCGAAGGTGAGCTCGGTACCGCGCCTGACGACGACTTCAACTCCGCCAACGCCCCGCAACTCGCCGTGCCGCAGATCATCGACCTGCTACTCACCCTGCCTGAGGTGCGAGCGGAGCTGGCCCAGCGAGATCCGGTGCTCGCGTGCTGAGCCTCGCTATCACTGGCGCCGACGGCTTCCTCGGCTGGCACACCCGGGTCCTTGCCCGAGCGCTCGGCTGGCCCGAGCCCGTCCTCCTTACCCGGGCCGATCTGGTCGATCCTGTGGTGCTGGCAGCGAAGGTAGCCGGGGTAGATCGGGTACTGCACCTGGCAGGGGTGAATCGTGGCGACCCGGTCGAGGTGGCTGCCGGCAACGTGGAACTGGCTGCCGCCCTCGCCAGAGGGCTGAACCTTTGTCAGTTGCCGCCCCGGACCGTCGTCTTCGCGAATTCGGTGCAGGCGGGCAACGGCACCCCCTATGGGGACGCCAAGGCGGTCGCTGCGGAGACTCTCGCCGCCACCGGCCTCGACTTCGTCGATGTCCGGCTGGCCAACCTGTACGGCGAACACGGGCGGCCCTTCTACAACTCGGTCACGGCTACGTTCTGCCGGATGCTCGCCGAGGGAGGTTGTCCGGAGGTGCACGAGGACCGCGAGTTGCACCTGGTGAACGTCACCGATGCGGCGGCCTGTCTGCTCGGGGTGCCTGCGGGAGGCAGTTGGGATCCCGAGATGCCTCAGCTGCGACTCGGCGTGCGCGAGCTCGCTGATCGCCTGGCCGCTTACGCCGCGCTCTACCGCAATGGGGAGATACCTCCGTTGCCAGACCGGCACGCGGTCAGGCTGTTCAACGCCTACCGGTCGCACTGCTTCCCAGCGCGCTACCCACTTCCACTGCCACGGCATGCCGACTCGCGCGGCGAGTTGACCGAGGTGGTGAAGTCACACGGCGGACAAGGGCAGACCTTCTGCTCCACCTCACACCCGAAGGTCACCCGCGGAGAGCACTTCCACCTGGCCAAAGTGGAACGTTTCGTGGTTCTGCGCGGCAGCGCCGAGATCAGCCTCCGCCGCGTCGGTCACGGCGACGTTGTCCGGTTCGCGGTCGATGGCCGTACCCCGGTGGTGGTCGACATGCCGACGATGTGGGTCCACAAGATCACCAATACTGGGCCCGGGGAGTTGATGACTCTCTTCTGGGTCAACGAGGTGTTTGATCCGGAGCAGCCCGACACGTACGCCGAGCCGGTCGAGAGCGGCCGGCGGGAACCGGTCGAGGCGCTGGCGTGACCGGCGGTGTGCCGGTCGTGCTGATTGCGGAAACGGAGTAACCGATGACCAAGGTGATGACCGTGGTCGGCACCCGACCAGAGATCATCCGCCTGTCCCGGGTGCTGGCGAGGCTGGATCGTACGGTCGATCATGTGTTGGTCCACACTGGGCAGAACTGGGACAGCACCCTTTCGGACGTCTTCTTCAGCGAGTTGCGGCTACGACCGCCGGACCATTTTCTGCGGGTGGACACGTCCTCACTGGGCCGGGTGCTGGGCGGCGTCCTGGTCGGGATCGAGGAGATGATCACTGAGGTGCGGCCGGATGCGCTACTTGTGCTCGGCGACACCAACAGCTGCATCGCCGCGCTGATGGCCCGGAGGATGCGGGTGCCGGTCTACCACATGGAGGCCGGCAATCGCTGCTTCGACCTGAATGTGCCGGAGGAGACGAACCGACGGCTGGTCGACCACGTCGCCGATTTCAACCTCGTCTACACCGAGCATGCCCGACGCAACCTGCTCAGTGAGGGCCTGCATCCGCGCCGCATCCTGCACACTGGCTCGCCGATGCGTGAGGTGCTCGATCACTACCAGCCAGAGATCGACAGTTCGCAGATCCTCAACCAGCTTGACCTGGTGCCGCGCCAGTACGTGATGGTGAGTGCGCACCGCGAGGAGAACGTCGACCAGCCGGCTCGGCTGCTGCGGCTACTCGACTGCCTCGCCGCCGTCCGGGACCGATGGGGCTACCCGGTACTGGTCTCCACCCATCCGCGTACCCGTAAGCGGCTTGAGGCCCTGGCGCCCGACGCTACGGTGCTGGACGGCATCGCATTTCACGAACCGTTCGGTCTGATCGACTACGTACACCTTCAGTCCCGCGCGTTCTGCACTCTCTCGGACAGCGGGACGATAAGCGAGGAGTCGGCAATCCTCGGCTTCCCGGCGGTCACTCTGCGGGAGTCGATTGAGCGTCCTGAGGCGCTGGATGCCGGCGGCATCATCATGACCGGACTGGACCCGGCGGGCGTGGTCGAGGCCGTGGAAGTCACCGTTGCGCAGGTCGCCGCCGACGGGGTTCCCTGCCCGGCCGACTACCGGGTGTCGGACACCTCCCGACGCGTGGTGGACTTCATCTTGTCCACCGTGCGACGGCACCACGAGTGGGCCGGCATCCGCCGCTAGAAACCGTTTCACAAGACTGGGGCCGGCGACCGAATGGTCGCCGGCCCCTCCACATGCCGGACAGAGGTACCGGATCAGCGGGGCGCGGGTAGCCCGACAACACCATCCTGGACGGGGCCGGCAGCCGATTGGCCACTGAGACGGGCGAGTTCGGCGATGACCTTCGCCGGGTCGTCGAACGGGTCGAGGCCGCTGACCTCCAGCGGATCGAGCGGAGGCACCGCGACGTGCGACACCAGCGGGTGCAGCGGACGGGCGTCGGTCTCGCCGGTGCCGAGCAGGTCCTCGTGCAGTTTCTCGCCCGGACGCAGCCCGGTGTAGACGATCGGCACGTCACTGCCGGCCTGCTCGGCCATCTGCCGGGCCAGGTCGGCGATGCGTACCGGCTCACCCATGTCGAGCACCAGCGCTTCGCCGTCGCGGCCGATCTCGGCGGCCTGGAGCACCAGGTGCACTGCCTCCTGCATGGTCATCAGGTACCGGGTCACCTCGGGGTGGGTGACGGTGAGCGGGTTGCCCGCCTCGATCTGTCGCTGGAAGGCGGTGACCACCGAACCGCGGCTGCTCAGTACGTTGCCGAAGCGGACGCTGAGGAAGGTGCCGGGAAATCGTGAGGCGGCGTGCGCGGTCAGTCGCTCGGTGATCCGCTTGGAGTAGCCCAGGACGCTTATCGGATCGGCGGCCTTGTCGGTGGAGATGTTGACGAATTTCGCCACATCCTGGCAGGCATCCAGCACCGACAAGGTGCCCCACACGTTGGTTTTCACCGCCTCGCCGGGGTGCCGTTCGAGCAGGGTGAGGTGTTTGAGCGCGGCGGCGTGGAAGATGATCTCCGGACGGCGATCCCGTAGGATCCGCCGGATCGCCTCGTCGTCGCGCAGGTCGGCCAGGATCAGCTCGGGTCCGTCCAGCATCGCCCGACCGTCGAGCGACATCTGGAGGGCGTGCAGCGCCGATTCGTCGCGGTCGAGCATCATCAGATCGCCCGGGTCGGCCTTCATCACCTGCCGGCACAGTTCGGAGCCGATCGAGCCGCCGGCGCCGGTGACCAGGATCCGTCGGCCGGTGAGGCCGTTGGTCCGCACCGCCATCTCGGCGACCACCTGCCGGCGGCCGAGCAGGTCGCTGATCCGTACGTCGCGTACGTCGGTCACGGTGATCCGGTGGTCGACCAGGTCGCGTACCGGCGGAAGCACCTTGAACGCCGCGCCGGTGGTCAGGGTGGCCTCCCGGATCTGCCGGATGAGCGCGGCGTCGGCGTTGGCGACCGAGAAGATCACGGTGGTGGCGCCGGAGCGGCGTACCGCCTCGGCGACGTCACCGCGCCCACCGAGTACCCGGATGCCGTCGACGCAGAGGTTGCGCTTGTCCGGGTCGTCGTCCAGGGCCCCTACGGGCCGGTAGCGGCTGCGCGGGTCGGTGAGCAGCGCGCGGAGCAGTCCCTGGCCGGCGTCGCCCATCCCGAACAGCAGCACCGGGGACGACGAGCGGGCGTCCGGACGCAGGGCCAGGTCGCGCTGGTGCCGGTAGGCGAACCGGACGGCGAGCATGAACAGCAGGGCGAGCGCGCCGCCGACAAGCGGGGCGCTCGCCGGCACCGGCCGTTCCGGCGCCGGCAGTACGCCGAGCAGCACGATCGCGATGGTGGTGAGGGCGGTTCCGGCCAGCCCTCGAACCTCCTGGAGGCTGCCGAGCGGGTGGCGTCCCGAGCGCACCCGACGTGCCCCGGCCACCGCCACGTGCAGCCCGGCGGCGATCAGTCCACATCCGGCGGCGCGGGTCAGTTGGGTGGTGGTCAGCGCGAACTCGTAGCGGGTCCAGGCGGCAGCGACGAATCCACCCACCCAGGCCGTGGCGTCGGCGGCAAGGAACGCCAGGGTGCGCCACCGGATCCTGCTCCGGCGCGCCGTCGCGTCCGGGTGCCGGCTGGTCTGTGTGTCCCGCATCTGCGGCTCCTGTGCTGTCGACCACTTCCGCCCGGGGCGAGCGGAAGGAGCAATACGCTCCTGTCCTTGTTACATGCCGTATGAGTGTTTTGTTGGCTTTTCGGCGATTGATGGCGGATTGCTGCGGACCTGGTGACCGGCCGGATCATCGGTTCCGGTGACCGGGCCGGATCAGCGGGCCGGTACGCCCTTGACCACGACGCCGGCGGGCACGTCACGAACCACGCAGGCACCCGCGCCGACGGTGCTGTCCCGACCCACCCGCAGCCCCTGCAACACGGCGGCGGTGGTGCCGACGAGTACGCCCTCCGCCAGCCGGCACTCCCCGGAGATAGCGGCCAGCGGGTTCACCGAGACGTGGTCGCCCAATTCGCAGTCGTGCCCGACGGTGCAGTTCTGGTTGAGATGCACGTGCCGTCCGAGAGTCACGTTCGTGGTGACCCGAGCCCCGGCGAAGGCGACCAGAGCGGGGCCGTGCCGCAGGTCGGAGCCGAGCGTGGCGTCGGGGTGCACGAGACTTGCCGCCGGTACCCCGTACCTGTCGATCCGTTCGGCGACCGTCCGTCGGACCCGCGGGTCACCGATGCCGATGACGTGCTGGGTCTCGGCGGGGGCCTCGGAGAACCAGGCCACCCCACCGAGGTACGGCACGTCGAGCCGCTGCACCCGCTTGAGGTTCACCTCGTTCGGACGGTCGTCGACGAAGCCCAGCACCTGCCACCGGGGCAGCAGAGCTGCGGCGTTCACGGCACGGGCGATGGTCAGGACCTCCCGACCGTGCCCGCCGCAGCCGACGATGACCAGGGGTACCGTCACGCCGTCGGGACTCCGGTCCGCGCCGCCAGGAACTCGTCGATCGCCGAGAGTACGGCGGTGACCTGCGCTTCGGTGAGGGCGCTGCCGCTGGGCAGAGTCAACCCCTCGGCGTAGAGACGCTCGGCGGCTCCGGTGAGCCGGCTCTGCGCATCGGCGTACGCCGGTTGCAGGTGCATCGGCTTCCACACCGGACGGGTCTCGATGTTCCGGGCGGCCAGGTGGGCGGCGAGGTCCGCCGCGGTCCACCCGGAACGTCGCGGGTCCACGCGAACGCTGGTCAGCCAGCAGTTCGAGCCGGTGTCCTCGGCACCAATCAGTTCGGCTCCCGACACCGGGGCGAAGAGCTTGGCGTACCGGTCGCGCAGTCGCCGCCGGCGGTCGATCATCCCGTCCAGCCGAACAAGCTGCGCCCGTCCCAGCGCCGCGAGCAGGTTGCTCAGCCGGTAGTTGTACCCGGTCTCCCGGTGCTCATAGTGCGGCACCGGCTCGCGTGCCTGGGTGGATAGGTGCCGGGCCCGGTCGAGCAACGCCAGGTCGTCGCCGACGAGCATGCCGCCACCGGAGGTGGTCATGATCTTGTTTCCGTTGAAGGAGAGGGCGCCGACCCGGCCGAAGGAGCCAGCTGGTCGGCCGAGATGTGTGGCACCTAGTGCTTCTGCCGCGTCCTCGACCACCGGTACGTCGGCGGCGGCGCAGATGGGCAGCAGGGCGGTGTAGTCGGCGCAACTGCCGAACATGTCGACCGGGATCACCGCACCGATCCGCTCGCCACGCGAGCGGAGTTCCAGCAGCAGGTCGGCGACCAGGGCAACGTCGATGTTCCCCGTCCGCGGGTCGCAGTCGACGAAGATCGGTCGGGCCCCGGTGTAGCGGACCGCGTTGGCGGTGGCGACGAAGGTCAGCGTAGGTACCAGCACCGCGTCTCCCGGGCCGACACCCAACCCGAGCAACGCCAGGTGCAGCGCGGCGGTGCCCGAGCTGACCGCCACCGCGCCCCGCGTTCCCACCCGGGCGGCGATCTCCTGTTCGAATGCGTCGAGATCCGGACCGGCCGGCGCCACCCAGCCGGAGCGTAGCGCCGCGACCAGGTACGACTCCTCCAACGGCCCGATGTCCGGTGAGGACAGGAGAATGGCGCCGGTCATCGTCGGCTCCCGAGAAACTCCGGCATGGTGGCGTTGCCGTCTGCCGAGATGCCGTCCCGGCGCAGCACGGTACGGACGGTGGCCACCAGGATCGACAGGTCGAGACGAAGGTTGCGGCTCGTCACGTACTCCACGTCGAGCGAGAACTTGGCGTCCCAGTCGAGGCTGTTGCGCCCGCGTACCTGGGCGAGCCCGGTGATGCCCGGGCGCACCTCGTGCCGCCGCGCCTGGGTGGGGGAGTACCTGCTCAGGTACTCCGGCAGCAGCGGCCGGGGGCCGACGATGCTCATGTCCCCCCGTAGCACGCACCAGAGCGTCGGAAGTTCGTCCAGGCTGGTGGCCCGCAGCCAGCGGCCGAGCGGCGTGAGCCGGTCGGCGTCGGTCAGCAGCCCCCGGGCCGAATCAGGTGCCCGCATGGTGCGAAATTTGATCAACTCGAACGGTCGGTCGTCCCGCCCGATGCGGCACTGCCGAAACAACACCGGTCGACCCAGCCGCACCGCCACCGCCGCCGCGACCGCGGCCATCAGCGGCGCGGTCAACAGCAGCAGTGCGGTCGCGACCACCACGTCGAACAGCCGCTTGACCGGATCGTCCGGCCGTGCGGGCCGGGGCGGGCGCGTCGGCGCGGTCACCGAGGATACGGGCACCGTTCTGACCTCCGTACGTCAACCGGTCGTAGCAGACAAACGGGTTGTATCAGACTCATCGCTCGTGGCATCGGAAAATAGCGACAGTCGACACGGATCCCGACACGTCAACCCGCCGGGACGCGCAAAAGACACGCGTCCCGGCGCGCCGCGTCACCTCGGGTGTGTCGCGTAGCCGCTGGTCAGAGGTCTGCGTCGACCGCGTCGAGTCGGCGCTGCAACATGATTCGCAGCGGTAGCGACTCGCCGTCCCGGGCGCCCTCGCCGACGATCAGCGGGGCCGGGTCGGGCTGCGGATCCGCGCCGAGGAGTCGGGCGCGCAGCGAGCGCGGCACGGTCAGCAGGTGAAAGCGGCCGTCCACGTCGACCGCCCGGCTGCGCGCCCGATCGATGTACCAGCCGTGCAGGTTGGTCCGGTAGCGGGCGCGACCGTCATGCGACCGCGCGACTAGTCGAGTGGTGGCCAGGCCGCGCCGCCGCGCCTCGGCGACGAACGCGCTGACCAGCGCCGCCGCCTCCGCCTGCTCGGCCTCCCGGCGGCGCTGCGCGGCCGCCGCGTGCGCCAGCACCGCCTGCCGTCGCGTCTCTCGCCAGTCCGGGCCGCCGTCGCTCACCACGACCCGACGGTACGCCACCCGCCACCGCCCTCCGCGTTCCCGGCTCTGCTGTGACGTGTATGGCTTCGGCGGCGGGCCCTCGGTGGGCGGCTGAGGCGCTTGCTCTGCGTCACCAGACGCATCGTCTCGGGCGGCGGGTGTATGCGGGTTGAGGCCCTACGGCCGTTGGCGAGGGATGCTCGCTCTAGAGCAGGCCGGCGCGGCGAAGCGCGTCGGCCATCGCGCCATCGGCGGGTGCGGAGGAACTGCCCCGGCCCTGGCGCACCTGTCCGCCACGCCCCTGTCCGCCCTGCTCACCACGGCCGTGACCACCTCGGCCCTGCCCGTCGCGACCCTGACCACCCCGACCGCCCTGCCCGTCGCGACCCTGGCCACCCCGACCACCCTGCCCGTCACGGCGCTGGCCGCGCTGCCCGTCGCGGCCCTGACCGGCCGCGCCGTCCCGGCCGCCACCACGTCCGGCGCCGGGCTCGGACTCGTCGTCCAGGCGCAGGGTCAGCGAGATGCGCTTGCGCGGTACGTCGACGTCCAGCACCTTGACCTTCACCACGTCGCCGGACTTGACCACGTCGCGCGGGTCCTTCACGAAGGTGCGGGACATCGCCGACACGTGCACCAGGCCGTCCTGGTGCACGCCGACATCCACGAACGCGCCGAACGCGGCCACATTGGTGACCACACCCTCCAGCACCATTCCCGGCGTCAGGTCGCTGATCTTCTCGACGCCCTCGACGAAGGTCGCCGTCTTGAACTCCGGCCGTGGGTCGCGGCCCGGCTTCTCCAGTTCGGCGATGATGTCGGTGACGGTGGGCAGGCCGAACGTGTCGTCGACGAAGTCGGTCGCGCGCAGTCCCCGCAGGATGGCGCTCTTGCCGATGACCGTCCGCAGGTCCTGGCCGGTGCTGGCCAGGATCCGGCGCACCACCGGGTACGCCTCGGGGTGCACGCTTGACGAGTCCAGCGGGTCGTCGCCGCCGGGGATGCGCAGGAAGCCGGCGCACTGTTCGAACGCCTTGGGGCCGAGTCGGGCCACCTTCTTCAGCTCGGCCCGGGTGCGGAAGGGACCGTTGGCGTCGCGGTGCAGCACGATGTTCTCGGCCAGCCCGGCGCCGATGCCGGAGACCCGGGTCAGCAGCGGCGCGGAGGCGGTGTTGACGTCCACGCCGACGCCGTTGACGCAGTCCTCCACCACCGCGTCCAGCGACCGGGAGAGCTTCACCTCGGACAGGTCGTGCTGGTACTGCCCGACCCCGATGGAACGTGGGTCGATCTTCACCAGTTCGGCGAGCGGGTCCTGCAAGCGGCGGGCGATGGAGACCGCGCCGCGCAGCGACACGTCCAGGCCGGGCAGTTCCTGGGCGGCGTACGCGGAGGCCGAGTAGACCGACGCGCCGGCCTCGGAGACCACCACCTTCGTCAGCTTCAGCTCCGGGTGCCGCTTGATCAGGTCACCGGCCAGCTTGTCGGTCTCCCGGCTGGCGGTGCCGTTGCCGATGGCGACCAGCTCGACCCCGTGCGCGGCGGCGAGCGTGGCCAGGGTGTGCAGCGAGGCGTCCCACTGCCGGCGCGGTTCGTGCGGGTAGATGGTGTCGGTGGCGACCACCTTGCCGGTGGCGTCCACCACCGCCACCTTCACCCCGGTCCGCAGGCCCGGGTCCAGCCCCATGGTGGGCCGGGCGCCGGCCGGCGCGGCCAGCAGCAGGTCCCGCAGGTTCGTGGCGAAGACCCGGACGGCCTCCTCCTCGGCCGCCTGCCACAGCCGCATCCGCAGGTCCGCGCCGAGGTGGATGAGGATGCGGGTACGCCACGCCCAGCGCACCGTGTCGGCCAGCCACCGGTCGGCGGGCCGCCCCTTGTCACTGACCCCGAACCGGCCGGCGATGGCGGCCTCGTAGCGGGTCGGCCCGGTCACCGCCGCGTCGACGTCGCCCTCGGCCTCCGGGTCCATGGTCAGGTCGAGTACGCCCTCCTTCTCGCCCCGGAACATGGCCAGGATGCGGTGCGAGGGCAGCTTCGGGTACGGCTCGGCGAAGTCGAAGTAGTCGGCGAACTTCGCTCCGGCGCTCTCCTGTCCCTCGCGTACCCGGGACACCAGCCGGCCGCGCGACCACATCTGCTCGCGCAGCGTGCCGATCAGGTCGGCGTCCTCGGCGAACCGCTCGATCAGGATGGCCCGCGCGCCGTCCAGCGCGGCGGCGGCGTCGGCCACGCCCTTGTCGGCGTCGACGTACGCCGCCGCCACCGAGCGGGGATCCTGGGTCGGGTCGCCGAGCAGCGTGTCCGCCAGTGGCTCCAGCCCGGCCTCGCGGGCGATCTGCGCCCGGGTCCGCCGCTTCGGCTTGTACGGCAGGTAGATGTCCTCCAGGCGGGACTTCGAGTCGGCCGCCATGATCTGCGCTTCCAGGGCCTCGTCGAGCTTGCCCTGGGAGCGGATGGACTCCAGCACCGCCGCGCGCCGCTCGTCCAACTCGCGCAGGTACCGCAGGCGCTCCTCCAGGGTGCGCAGCTGGGTGTCGTCGAGCAGGCCGGTGGCCTCCTTCCGGTAGCGCGCGATGAACGGCACGGTGGCACCACCGTCGAGCAGCTCCACGGCCGCGCGTACCTGGCGCTCGGCGACGCCGAGTTCCTCGGCGATCCGCTGATGAACAGAGAGGGTCACGATGTCGCTCCGCCTTCGGGTGTGGGTTCCGTGGTGCATTCTGCCGGGCTACCGTGGCGATCATGGAACCACCTGTGGAGCCCCGGGCGCGCCGACTCTTCGGCGGCAGCGCGCGGGCCCTCGGCGACCTGGCGAGCAGCCCGTTCCGGGCCGACCGGGACCGCATCGTCGGCTCGCCGTTCTTCACCCGGCTCGGCGGCGTCACCCAGGTGGTCAGCCCGGGCGGGTCGGGGCTGCTTGTGCACAACCGGCTCACCCACAGTCTCAAGGTCGCCCAGGTGGCCCGGGCGATAGCCGAGCGGCTCACCGCCGACGGACACCAGCGCGACCTGGTGGAGAAGCTGGGCGGCTGCGACCCGGACGTGGTGGAGGCCGCCGCGCTCGCCCACGACCTCGGCCACCCACCCTTCGGGCACCTGGGGGAGCGGGTGCTGGACCGGCTGGCCCGGCACCGCCTCGGCCTGACCGACGGGTTCGAGGGCAATGCCCAGTCGTACCGGATCGTCACCTCGACCGAGATCCGGGGCGCGGCGACCACCGGCCTGGACCTGACCGCGGCGGTGCGGGCGGCGATGTTGAAGTACCCGTGGACCCGGCTCGATCACCCCGACCCGCATCCCCGCCTGATGGACCCGCCGCCGCGCGGCGCGACCCCGCCGCCGGACGACCCGGACAGCGGCTCGGCGAAGTTCGGGGCGTACCGCACGGAGCTGGACGACCTGCGGCAGGCCCGGGCACCGTTCGCCGGCCGGATCGCCGACTGGCAGCAGACCGTCGAGGCGTCGGTGATGGACACCGCAGACGACATCGCGTACGCCATCCACGACGTGGAGGACTTCTACCGGGTCGGCGTGCTCCAGCAGGGCGCGGTGGCCGCCGAGCTGATGGCCTGGCAGCGCGAGGGCGGCCATCTGCGGGCGATCACCGACCCGGCGCTGGCCACCTCGGCCCGTCGGCCCGGCTCGTCGATCGAGCGGCTGCGTCGCCAACTGCACCACAAGGACGCCTGGATCGCCGACGACGAGGCGTTCGCCGCCGCCGTCGAGCATGTCCGGGAGGAACTGGTCGAGGGGCTGCTCGCGCTGCCGTTCGACGGTTCGATCGAGGCGGAGCAGTACGTGGCCCGCTTCTCCGCCCGGTGGACCACCCGCTTCGTGGACGCGATCACCGTCGTCGAGCAGCCCGCCGTACGCTCCGGGCACGTGCTGCTGGCCCCGGCCCAGTGGCACGAGGTGCAGGTGCTCAAGTTCGTCCACCACCGGTTCGTGCTGGCCCGTCCCGACCTGGCGTTGCACCAGCGTGGTCAGGCCCGGCTGCTCGACACCCTGGTCGAGGCGCTGCGGGAGTGGCTGCTCGACCCGGAGGAGGAGTCCAGACTGCCCCGGCGGCTGCACGACCTGGTGGAGCTGGCCGAGGCGGAGCTGCATCCGCGTACCCCGGACCGGATCGGCAGGGCGCGCGGTCGGGCCATCGTGGACTTCGTCGCGCAGCTCACCGACAGTCAGGCGGTGGCGATGCTGGACGCGCTCTCCGGCCGCTCCGGCGCCCTGTGGACCGACGCGTTCGTCCTCTGAGACGGCCGGCTCGGGCCCGGCGGGTCACCGCCCGGTCAGGCGATGGCCTGCCACCAGCCGTCGACGGGTGGCGGGTCGTCGACCACCACCCGCTCGCCGGGGCGCGGCACGGCCAGCCGCACGTCGCGGGCCTTCGCCTCGGCCCAGAGCCGGTCCACCGGCTCGGACCAGTCGTGCAGGGCGAGGTTGAAGGTGGCCCAGTGCACCGGCAGGAACAGCCCGCCGCGCAGGTCCAGGTGGGCGGCGACCGCCTCCTCCGGGAACATGTGGATGCCCGGCCAGGCCCGGTCGTACGCGCCGATCTGCATGAGCGTCACGTCGAACGGTCCGTGTGCGGCGCCGATCTCGGCGTACCCGCCGAAGTAGCCGGAGTCTCCGGTGTAGTAGACGCGGCGCTGCTGACCGGCCACCACCCAGGAGCTCCACAGTGTGACGTTGCGACGCAGGCCCCGGCCGGAGAAGTGCTGGGCGGCGGTGCAGGTGATCTCCAACCCGGACACCCGGTGGGTCTGCGACCAGTCCAGCTCGATGATCCGCTCCGCCGGTACGCCCCAGCGGTCGAGGTGGGCGCCGACCCCGAGCGGCACCAGGAAGGGTGCCGACTGCCGGGCGGTCAGCTCCCGCACCGTACCCATGTCGAGATGGTCGTAGTGGTCGTGCGAGATGAGGATCGCGTCGATGCGGGGCAGTTCGTCGAGGCGTACCGGCGGTTCGTGCAGCCGGCGCGGGCCGACCGCCGTGGAGGGGGAGCACCTGTCGCTCCACACCGGGTCCAGCAGCACCCGTCGACCCTCGATCTCGATCAGGGCGGAGGCGTGGCCGTACCAGATGATGTTGAGTTCGCGGGCCGGGTCGATGCCGGTCTCGGCGGCCGGCCGCAGCAGTGGCACGGGTGCGGCGGGCCGACGTTTCTGCTTGCCGAAGAGCAGCTCACGGAAGAGGTTGCGGTCCGAGACGGGCACCATCGTGCGGGTGTCGGCCCGATTGTGGAAAAGGCCGTCCCGGAACTGTGGTGACCGGGCCGCCCGTTCGGCGCGGACGCCGGCGAGTCGACCGCCGAGCGCGGCCGGCACGTTCCGCGCCGCCCAGGCCGCACCGGCGAGTCCGGCCAACGCGGCCAGGCCCGCCACCGACGTGATCCGCCGACCGGTGGTACGTCCGTTCGGCTCGTTCGGCGCCCGCATGGTCCCCCCTCGGTTGATGCCGAGTCCACGTTAGCCGCCTCCGGCCGCTCTCAACCGCCGTTGCTGGGGCGGTACGAGTGTCTGCGGTGGGCGACGCCGGCGCCATCGAAACCGGCGGTGAGATCCATGACCCGTCGTCCCCACCGGGCCCGGGCCTGCACGGCGGGGTGGGTGGCGCCGAAGTCGTCCGCGCCGGCCTGCCCGTCGGCGAAAAGGGCGTACGTGACAAGTGGCGCGCCGGCAGTGTCGAAGATCACTCCAGCTTCGTGCCGGGCGTCGACGAACCAGCCGGCCTTGGTGGCGATCCGGGCCCGTTCGGCGGAGGACATCTCCCGGCGTACCCCGTCGGTGAACGCCACAGGCGAGCGCAGCAGCCGCAGCACGAGGTCGGTCGAGGTGGGGGAGAGCAGGGTGCCGCCGACGAGCGCGCGCAGCAGGTCGTGGGTCTCCCGTGGCGTGCTGGTGCCCAGGAAGAAGCGGTTCGGGTTGGCCACCGGCTGCACCTGCGTGTTCGGGAAGCCCTTCGCGACGAGGATCTGGTTGACCTCGGCGGCCGGGCAGACCAGACCGCAGAGCCGTACCGCCGTGTCGTCGGAGACGGTCAGCAGGTTCGCCAGGACGTGGCCGACAGTGACCAGGCTGGGGTAGGCGCCGTCCAGGCTGAAGATGCCGTCGCCGCCGGTCACCACGATCGCCTGGGTCACCTCGACCTGATGGTCGAGGGTGAGCAGCCCCCTGTCGACCTTGTCCAGCACCGCGACCGCCACGGCGATCTTGTTGACGCTGTACGCCTCGATCCGCAGATCCGCCGACTCGTCCACCGCGACCAACGGTCCGTCCGGGCCGGCCAGGCTGACGTACGCCTGCCAGTTGCCGCCGGCCCGCGTGCTCTCCCGCCGGAAGACGGCGGCGATGCGGGCGGCGAGCCGTTCGCGGTCGCGCGGGCCGTCCCCCGTCGTCGTCTCCCCGGCGGGGTCAGCGGCGGCGGGCACCGCGCTGCCGAACACGGTGCCGGCCGTCGCCACGGTGCCCAGGCCGAGCGCGGTCCTGCGGTCCATCCGGATGGTCACTCGTCTCTCCCGTCGGTCCCCTGGTGTGTCCAGGACACACCCTAGGCCGAAGGATCGACGTAGGTGATCCCGTCGATGGGCTCACGGGGCGAGGACGACCTTCACGCAGCCGTCCTGCTTCTTCTGGAACATCTCGTACGCCTGCGGCGCCTGCTCCAGCGGCAGCCGGTGGGTACGCAGGTCGGCGACGCCGAGCGGGTCGTCGTCGGTGAGCAGCGGGATGATCTCGTCGGTCCAGCGGCGGACGTGGCACTGGCCCATCCGCACCTGGACGCCCCGGTCGAACATCTCCATCAGCGGCAACGGGTCGACCTCGCCGCCGTACACGCCGGAGATGGAGACGGTGCCGCCGCGCCGGACACCCTTGAGCGCGGCCTTGAGCGCGACCAGCCGGTCCACCCCCACCTTGTCGATCATCGGCTGGGCGAGCTTGTCCGGCAGCAGGCCGGCGGCGGCCTGAGCCATCTTGCCCAGCGGCGCGCCGTGCGACTCCATGCCCACCGCGTCGATCACCGCGTCCGGCCCCCGGCCGTCCACCAGGTCGATCAACGTGCCGGGCACGTCGTCGAGCTGGGAGATGTCGAGCACCTCCACACCGTGCCGGCGGGCCATCTCCAGCCGCTCCGGCACCAGGTCGAGGCCGATCACCCGGTCCGCGCCGAGGTGCCGGCCGATGCGGGCGCAGAACTGGCCCACCGGCCCCAGCCCGAAGACCGCCAGGGTGCCGCCGCGCGGGGTGTCGGCGTACTTCACCGCCTGCCACGCGGTCGGCAGGATGTCGGAAAGGTAGAGCCAGCGCTCGTCCGGCCCCTCGTCCGGCACCGTGATCGGACCGAACTCGGCGTGCGGGACGCGGAGGAACTGGGCCTGCCCGCCGGGCACCGCGCCGTAGAGGGAGGTGTAGCCG
The DNA here is from genome assembly GCF_002754655.1 of Verrucosispora sp. CNZ293. Classification (NCBI taxonomy): domain Bacteria; kingdom Bacillati; phylum Actinomycetota; class Actinomycetes; order Micromonosporales; family Micromonosporaceae; genus Micromonospora; species Verrucosispora sp. CNZ293. The sequence continues at coordinate 2,687,470 of NZ_PEFR01000001.1, read as the reverse complement.
AACAGGGCGGCGCCCTTGCCCTCGGCGGTGACCTGGGTGGTCTCGCACTGGGCGTAGAGCTGTCGCTGGCACATCCAGCAGGAGCCGCAGGCGATGTTGAACGGCACCACCACCCGGTCGCCGGGCTTGAGTCGGGTCACCCCGGGCCCGACCTCCTCGACGATGCCCATCGGTTCGTGGCCGAGGATGTCACCCGGCTTGAGATACGGCCCCAGGACTTCGTACAGGTGCAGGTCGGAGCCGCAGATGGCGGTGGAGGTGATCCGTACGATCGCGTCGGTCGGGTCCTCGATCCTCGGGTCGGGCACCTCCTCCACCCGTACGTCCCGCTTCCCCTGCCATGTCAGTGCCCGCATGTCGCCTCCTCCTCGCCGCCGTCCCTAGCTGAACTGCTACCCGTCACGGACCGGTTGAATCGGCAGCGCCGCCGTCTCCTGGGTTGCGGCCGGCCGGGTGGCGAGGCCCGGAGCGAGGGTGGTTCGGCGGAGTGAGGGTGGCCTGTGGAGCAGGGGCGGCTCGGCGGAGGGATGGGGTGGTGGATCCTGTCGAGCTGAGGGCGTGGATGGATCGCGGGCGTACCCGAAACGCGGATCGCATGGCGCGGACCGGCGTCGGAGCGGGAAGCGGGCCTGGAACGGGACCGGCCGCCGTACCGGGGATCGGTACGGCGGCCGGTCCGTGGGCCGGTCGCGGCGGGTCAGGTGCCGGGGGTGTCGGCGTGGCGGGTGGTGGCGGCCAGGTAGTCGCGGTTGAGGCGGCCGATTGTGGTCAGCGGGATGCCCTTCGGGCAGACCACCGTGCACTCGCCGGCGTTGGTGCAGCCGCCGAAGCCGGCCTCGTCGTGCGCGTCGACCATGCCGATCACCCGGGTGTAGCGCTCCGGCTGGCCCTGCGGCAGCAGCGAGAGCTGGGTGACCTTGGCGGCGGTGAACAGCATGCCGGAGCCGTTCGGGCAGGCCGCCACGCAGGCGCCGCAGCCGATGCAGGCGGCGGACTCGAAGGCGGCGTCCGCGTCGGCCTTGGCCACCGGTACGGAGTGCGCCTCCGGTGCGCTGCCGGTGGGCGCGGTGACGTACCCGCCGGCAGCGATGATCTTGTCGAAGGCGTTGCGGTTGACCACCAGGTCCTTGATGACCGGGAAGGCCCGCGCGCGCCACGGCTCGATGTCGATGGTGTCGCCGTCGGAGAACTGCCGCATGTGCAGCTGGCAGGCGGTGGTGCCGCGCTGCGGACCGTGCGCGTCGCCGTTGATCATGAGGCCGCACATGCCGCAGATGCCCTCGCGGCAGTCGTGGTCGAAGGCGATCGGCTCGTCGCCGGCGAGGATGAGGCGCTCGTTGAGCACGTCGAGCATTTCCAGGAACGACATGTCCGGGGAGACGTCGTCGACCTGGTACGTCACCATCCGACCCTTGTCCTGGGGGCCGGACTGGCGCCAGATGCGCAGGGTCAGGTTCACTTGTAGCTCCGCTGCGTGGGGTGGACGTATTCGAAGTTCAGGTCTTCCTTGTGCAGCACCGAGGGCTCACCCGTGGCGGTGAACTCCCAGGCCGCGACATAGGCGAAACGCTCGTCGTCGCGCTGGGCCTCGCCCTCGGGAGTCTGGTGCTCGGCGCGGAAGTGGCCGCCGCAGGACTCCTCCCGGTGCAGGGCGTCGATGCACATCAGCTCGGCCAGCTCGAAGAAGTCGGCGACCCGGCCGGCCTTCTCCAGCGACTGGTTGAGCCCTTCGCCGTTGCCCGGCACCCGGACCCGCTGCCAGAACTCGTCGCGCAGGGCGCGGATCTCGTCGATGGCCTTGCGCAGCCCCGCCTCGGAGCGCTCCATGCCGCAGTGCTCCCACATGATCTGGCCCAGCTCGCGGTGGAACGAGTCCACAGTGCGGTCGCCGTCGATCGCGAGCAGTCGCTGGATGCGGTCCTCCACGTCGCGACGTGCCTCGACGGCCGCCGGGTGGGTCGCGTCGACCTTTTCGAACGGGCCGGCGGCGAGGTAGTTGGCGACCGTGTTGGGCAGCACGAAGTATCCGTCGGCCAGGCCCTGCATCAGCGCCGATGCGCCGAGCCGGTTCGCGCCGTGGTCGGAGAAGTTGGCCTCACCGATGACGAACAGGCCGGGGATCGTCGACTGGAGGTCGTAGTCGACCCAGAGCCCGCCCATCGTGTAGTGCACGGCGGGGTAGATCCGCATCGGGACCTCGTACGGGTCCTCGCCGGTGATCCGCTCGTACATCTCGAAGAGGTTGCCGTACTTGGCCTCGATGGCCTTGCGGCCCAGCCGGTCGATGGCGTCGGCGAAGTCGAGGTAGACGCCGAGCTTCGTCGGGCCCACGCCCCGGCCCTCGTCGCAGACGTTCTTCGCGGCGCGGGAGGCGATGTCCCGGGGCACCAGGTTGCCGAAGGACGGGTAGATGCGCTCCAGGTAGTAGTCGCGCTCGTCCTCGGGGATGTCGCGGGGGTCACGGTCGTCGCCCTTGGCCTTCGGCACCCAGACCCGGCCGTCGTTGCGCAGCGACTCGCTCATCAGGGTCAGCTTCGACTGGTGGTCGCCGGAGACCGGGATGCAGGTCGGGTGGATCTGGGTGTAGCAGGGGTTGGCGAAGTACGCGCCCTTGCGGTGCGCCCGCCAGGTCGCGGTGACGTTGCAGCCCTTGGCGTTCGTGGAGAGGTAGAAGACGTTGCCGTAGCCGCCGGAGGCGAGCACCACCGCGTCGGCGAACTCCGTGGTGATCTCGCCGGTGACCATGTCCCGGACCACGATGCCCCGGGCCTTGCCGTCGACGACGATCAGCTCCAGCATCTCGTGCCGGGCGTACATCTCCACGTTGCCCAGGCCGATCTGCCGCTCCAACGCCTGGTACGCGCCGAGCAGCAACTGCTGGCCGGTCTGGCCCCGGGCGTAGAAGGTGCGCTGCACCTGCGCGCCGCCGAAGGACCGGGTGTCGAGCAGGCCGCCGTACTCGCGGGCGAACGGGACACCCTGGGCGACGCACTGGTCGATGATGTTCACCGAGACCTCGGCCAGCCGGTGCACGTTCGACTCGCGGGAGCGGAAGTCACCGCCCTTGACGGTGTCGTAGAAGAGCCGGTGCACCGAGTCGCCGTCGTTGCGGTAGTTCTTGGCGGCGTTGATGCCGCCCTGCGCGGCGATCGAGTGCGCCCGGCGCGGGCTGTCCTGGTAGCAGTACGACTTGACCCGGTAGCCCTGCTCGGCGAGCGTCGCGGCGGCGGAGCCGCCGGCCAGGCCGGTGCCGACCACGATGACAGTCATCTTGCGGCGGTTGGCCGGGTTGACCAGCTTCGCCTCGAAGCGGCGACGTTCCCAGCGGGTCTCGATCGGCCCGTCGGGGGCCCTGGTGTCGGCGATCGGGTCGCCCTCGGTGAACAGATCCATGGTCAGGACACCAATCCGGTGAGTACGGCGAACGGGACCACGAGATAGCCGGCGCAGAGCACGACGGCGAAGACCAACGCCACCGCCCGGGCCCGCTGCTCGCCACGCGGGGTCTGCTGGCCGAGGCTGCGCAGCGCGCTGAACACGCCGTGCCGCAGGTGGAAGCCGAGCGCGACGATCGCCAGGGTGTAGAAGAGCGTGACGTACCAGCGCTCCGGGGCGAAGTCGGCGACCACGTTCGCGTACGGCCGGGACGGGTCGCCCACCGGGTTCAGCGTGCCGGTGGTCAGGTCGAGGATGTGGTAGACCACGAAGAGCAGGATGATCACACCGCCCCAGCGCATGGTCCGGGCCGCGTAGCTGCCCCGGACCTTCTTGCGGTGGGCGTAGCGCACCGGACGGGCGGCCCGGGCGCGCATCGCCAGGACCGTTGCGGCCCAGATGTGCAGCAGCACCGCCGCCAGCAGGCCGACCCGCTGGATCCACAGGAATCCGGCGCTGGGCAGCAGCGGGACGCCGAGGTCGCGCAGCCAGTGCGCGTAGTGGTCGAACGACGACGCGCCCGAGAAGATCTTCAGGTTGCCCAGCATGTGGGCGATGAGGAACAGCACCAGCAGGATGCCCGTCACCGCCATGACGGCCTTGAGGCCGACATTGGATCGGATGGGCGACCGGGTTCTCGTCGTGACTACCACTCGACCGACGCTAGGAGCACTTTGATCAGTCGTCCAATGCATCGACACCGCAGTCTTGATAGCCATAAGCTATGTAGATGCAGCTCCATCAGCTGAGGTACTTCGTCGCGGTGGCCGAAGTACGACATTTCACCCAGGCGGCCGACATCGTGGGCATCACCCAACCTTCGTTGAGTAAGCAAATTCACGCCCTGGAGGACACCCTCGGCGCACCTCTCTTCGAGCGGGTAAGAGGCAACATCACGCTCACCGCGGCGGGGGAGGTGCTGCTGCCGTTGGCCACGCGGATCCTGGCCGACGTCGAGACCGCCACCCGGGAGGTGCAGGAACTGGTCGGCCTGCGACGCGGCCGGGTACGCCTCGGCGCCACCCCCAGCCTCGCCACCTCGCTCGCCCCGCCGGTGCTCCGCCGCTTCCGCGACGCCCACCCCACGGTCGACCTCCGGGTCGAGGAGGGCGGCTCGCAGGACCTCGTCCGGGACCTGCTCCGCGGCGACCTCGACCTGGCGTTGATCATCATGCCCGCGCAGGGTGCCGACCCGGGGCTGCGCGTCGACCCGATCCTCACCGAGAGCCTGGTGGTCGCCTCGGTGGAGCCGGTGCCGGCCGCCAACCCCGGTGCCGACCTGCGCATCACCGACCTGCGCGACCAGCCCCTGGTGATGTTCCGCGAGGGCTACGACCTGCGCGACGCCACCCTCCAGGCCTGCCGGGACGCCGGCTTCGAGCCGACCCTGTCGGTCGACGGCGGTGAGATGGACGCCGTGCTCAGCTTCGTCGAGGCCGGGCTGGGCATCGCCCTGGTCCCCGGCATCGTGGTGGCCCGCCGCCCCGGCATCCGAGTCACCCGGCTCGCCCCACCCGGCGTACGTCGCACCATCGCCGTGGCCCGCCGCCGCGACGTCGTACCCACCCACGCCGGCCGCGAACTACGCCGCATCCTCCTCGACTACGTGCACACCGCCACCACCACCGCCCAACTCCCACCCGGCGTCGAACCCCTCCCCTGACCCCCTGCTCGCCCCGTCCCCACCCCCACCCGCCCTCGCGATCTTGCACTTTCCGTCGCGACAGAGCGTGACAAAGGGTGCGAACCAGCGACCAAAACTGCAAGATCGCGAGGGCGAGGGCGAGGGCGAGGGCGAGGGCGAGGGCGAGGGCGGGGGCGGGGGCGAGGGCGAGGGGGTGGGGGTGGGGGTTAGGGGGTTTCGGCGTTGTCCATGGCGCGGTAGATGCGTTGCTCGGAGACGGGGTAGGGGGTGCCGAGGGCCTGGGCGAAGATGCTGACCCGTAGCTCCTCGATCATCCAGCGGATCTGGCGCACCGCCTCCGACGAGCGTTTCGCCGGGGGGAGCGCGGCCAGCAGTTCGTCGTACTCCCGCTGCACCACCGCGACGCGGTCCTGCTGCTGCTTGTCCCGCGCCGGGTTGCTCGGCAGCCGGTCCAGCCGACGCTCGATCGCGGTCAGGTAGCGCAGCAGGTCGGGCAGCCGGGCGTACCCGGCCTCGGTGATGAAGCCGGCGTGCACCAACCCGGTGAGCTGGTTGCGGATGTCGGCCAGGGCGGCCACCACGGCCAGGTTCCTGGTCGCGCCGAGGCGCTGCTGCACCGCGTACGCGGTGGCGAGCACCGCCCGGACCCGGTCCATCACCGCCACCACGGTGTCCACCAGCTCGGCCCGGACCTTCTCGCGCAGCGCGGTGAAGCCCGCTTCGTCCCAGGCCGGCCCGCCCGCCTCGATGACCAGCTTGTCGATCGCCGCGCCGGCCGCGTCCTCGATCAACGCCTGCACCCCGCCGTGCGGGTTGCGGGACAACGCCAGCTTCGCCTCGTTCGTCAGCCGCCCCTGAAGGAACTTCGCCGGTGACGGCACGGTCAGCCGCAGCAGCCGCCGGGTACCCGCCCAGTGGGCGGCCTCCTGCTCGGCCGGTGAGTCGAACACCTTCACGCCGACCGTGGCGCCCTCGTCCACAAGCGCCGGGTAGGCGGTCACCGCGTACCCGGCCCGTACCTGCTCGATGGTGCGCGGCAGGGTGCCGATCTCCCAGCCGGTCAGCCCGGTGCGGGCCACCTCCGGCGCGGCGGCGGCCACCACCTGGCGTACCTTCGCCTTGAGCTGACGTTGCAGGGCCGGCAGGTCCTTGCCCTCGGCGACCGGTTTGTCGTCGTCGCCGAGCACCCGGAAGGTGACCCGCAGGTGCGGCGGCAGCCTGCTCAGATCCCAGGCGTCCCTCGGCACGCTCACCCCGGTCATCCGCCGTAGCTGCCGGGTCAACGCGTCCAGCAGCGGCTCCTCACCCGGCGTGATCGCGGCCAGCGCGGCGCGGGCGTAGTCGGGAACCGGTACGAAGTTGCGCCGGACCGGCTTCGGCAGCGACCGGATCAGCGCCACCACCAGTTCCTCGCGCAGCCCCGGCACCTGCCAGTCGAAGCTCTCGGCGGGCATCTGGTTGAGCAACGGCAGCGGGATGTCCACGGTCACCCCGTCGGTCGGGGTACCCGGGTCGAACGTGTACGTCAGCGGCAGCGCCACTCCCTCGGCCCGCCACTCGTCGGGGTAGTCGGCCTCGTCCAGCCCGCCCCGGCCCGCGTTGACAAGCAGCTCCCGGGTGAAGGTGAGCAGCTCGGGCCGCTCCCGCCGGGTCGTCTTCCACCAGCTGTCGAAGTGCCGCCCGGATACCACCTCGGCCGGGATCCGCTCGTCGTAGAACTGGAAGATGGTCTCGTCGTCGACCAGGATGTCGCGCCGCCGGGCGCGGTTCTCCAACTCCTCCACCTCGGTCAGCAGCCGCTGGTTGTCCCGCCAGAACTGGTGGTGGGTGGACCAGTCGCCCTCGACGAGTGCGTGCCGGATGAACAGCTCCCGGCTCAACGTCGGGTCGATCCGACCGAAGTTGACCTTCCGGGAGGTGACGAGCGGGACGCCGAAGAGGGTGACCTTCTCGTACGCCATCACCGCCGCCTGCTTCTTCTCCCAGTGCGGCTCGCTGTAGCTGCGCTTGACCAGGTGCTGGGCGAGCGGCTCGACCCACTCCGGTTCGATCCGCCCGTTCACCCGCCCCCACAGCCGGGAGGTCTCCACCAGCTCGGCGGCCATCACCCAGCGAGGCGGTTTGCGGAACAGCGCCGAGCCCGGGAACAGGGCGAACTTCGCCCCGCGCGCACCCAGGTACTCGTGCTTCTGCGCGTCCTTGAGGCCGATGTGCGACAGCAGGCCGGGCAGCAGCGACTGATGCACCGTCGGTGTGTCGATCTCCTCCGGCAGGTCCGCGCCGGCCTGACGCCGTCCGCCGCCGCCGTCGGGCGCAGCGTCCGCGCCGCCCCGCCGGCCGCGTCCCCGGCCATCCCCCTCGGGCGTACGCAGGACCTGCCGCAACTGGCTGACGATGTCCTGCCACTCGCGGACCCGCAGGTAGTTGAGGTACTCGGCCCGACACATCCGCCGAAACGCGCTGGACGAGAGCGCCCGCTGCTGCTCCCGCAGGTACCGCCACAGATTGAGGTACGCGACGAAGTCGGACTCGGCGTCGGCGAACCGGGCGTGCGCCTGGTCGGCCTGGGCCTGCTTGTCCGCCGGCCGTTCGCGCGGATCCTGGATCGACAGGGCCGCGGCGATCACCATCACCTCGGTGGCACAGCCGTTGCGTTCGCCTTCCAGCACCATCCGGGCCAGCCGGGGGTCGACCGGCAGCTGGGCCAGCCGCCGGCCGAGGGTGGTGAGCCGTTTCGTCGGCTCGGTCTCGGCCGGGTCGATGGCACCCAGCTCGTGCAGCAGGTTCACGCCGTCGGTGACGTTGCGGCGGTCCGGCGGGTCGATGAACGGGAACGCGGCGATGTCGCCCAGGCCGATGGCGGTCATCTGGAGGATGACCGAGGCCAGGTTGGTCCGCAGGATCTCCGGGTCGGTGAACTCGGGGCGGGAGTCGAAGTCCTGCTCGTCGTAGAGTCGGATGCAGATGCCGTCCGAGGTACGCCCGCAGCGACCCTTGCGCTGGTTGGCGCTGGCCTGGGAGACCGGCTCGATCGGCAGCCGCTGCACCTTCAGCCGCTGCGAGTAGCGGGAGATCCGGGCGGTGCCGGGATCCACCACGTACTTGATGCCGGGCACGGTCAGCGAGGTCTCCGCGACGTTCGTGGCCAGCACCACCCGGCGGCCAGCGTGCGGGGCGAAGACCCGGTGCTGCTCGGCGACGCTGAGCCGGGCGTACAGCGGCAGAATCTCGGTGCCGAGCAGCGACCGCTTGTTCTGCACCAGCTTGCCCAGCGCCTCGGCGGTGTCCCGGATCTCCCGCTCGCCGCTGAGGAAGACCAGGATGTCGCCCGGCCCCTCGGCGGCCAACTCCTCGACGGCGTCCCCGATCGCCTGGATCTGATCGCGGACGTTCTCCTCGTCGGCGTCCTCCTCGTCGCCGTCGGCGACCTCGACGAGCGGCCGGTAGCGCACCTCCACCGGATAGGTCCGGCCGGAGACCTCCACCACCGGCGCCGGCTCGCCGTCGGGCTGCTCGGCGGTCGGTGGCCCGGCGAAGTGCCGGGCGAACCTGTCGGTCTCGATGGTCGCCGAGGTGATGACCACCTTGAGGTCGGGACGGCGGGGCAGGAGCTGCCTGAGGTACCCGAGAATGAAGTCGATGTTGAGGCTGCGCTCGTGCGCCTCGTCGATGATCAACGTGTCGTACTGGCGCAGCATCCGGTCGGTCTGTAACTCGGCCAGCAGGATGCCGTCGGTCATCAGCTTGACCAGGCTGTTCTCGCCCACCTGATCGGTGAAGCGCACCTTGTAGCCGACCACGTCACCGAGTTCGGTCCCCAACTCCTCGGCGATCCGGTCGGCCACCGTACGCGCGGCCAGCCGCCGGGGCTGGGTGTGGCCGATCAGCCCGTGCACCCCGCGCCCCAGCTCCAGGCAGATCTTCGGTAACTGGGTGGTCTTTCCCGAGCCGGTCTCACCCGCCACGATCACCACCTGGTGGTCGCGGATCGCCGCGGCGATGTCATCCTTGCGCTCGCTGACCGGCAGACTGGCCGGGTAGACGATCTTCGGGACCGCCGCTTTCCGCCGCTCCAGCCGGACCTCCGCCGCGGCCGTCTCGGCGACAATCTCCGCCAGCACCGATTCGCGTCGCCTCGGGTCGCGTAGCTTCCGCAGCCCGTCGAGCCGACGGCGCAGGTGACGCTGGTCGCGGAACATCAGCGGGGACAGGCGACGCTGCAACTCCCGAACGGGATCGGTCGCGGCGGGTGAGGCTGGATTCTGCATGTCGTGGCCAAGGATAGGCAGCCGCTGCCCGGTCCGCCTCCTGGTTACCCGGGCCCCGCTCCGGGCCTGCTCCGGTCGGGCTGGGCTGGCCGGGTTGGGGCTGGTCGTGATGTGGCCTCCGGGCCTGGTCGGGCGCGCGGTGGTGGGTGGCCCGAGGCTGGCCGCGCTGTGGTGGCACCAGCGGGGCGGAGGTCTATCGTTGGGCGCCGAGCTGGGAGCGGAACGCGGGGACGCCGATGATGATGCGGGACACTGACCGGGCACTGGTGCAGGCTGCCAGCGCGGTGGCGAAACTGCGTTGCCGCAGCGCAGCCCACACTCTCGCGACGGCGGCCCGGACCGCTGACGGCCGGGTGACCTCCGCCGTCAATGTGGTGCACGCGGTCGGCGGAGCGTGCCCTGAGACGATCGCGGTCGGCACCGCCGCCACGCAGGGCGTGGGTGAGCTGGAGACGGTCGTCACGGTCGGCGACCGGGGCCGGTCGATCGTCACCCCCTGCGCCGCCTGCAGCCACCTACTGCTCGACCATTTCCCCGCGTTACGCGTCATCGTCGGTCCGCCCGAGAACCCAAAGGTGCTGCCCCTCGCCGACCTGCCACAGCCAGGCGAATCATGATCCGAGCAACTTCCCGGATGTTGCTGCCTCCGCCGATACCTGAGGCAGCAACACGCCCGAAGTTGCTCGGATCTTGAGGGCGGAGGGAGGGTCAGCGTGCGCGGTGGGCCAGGGCGTGGCGGAGCTCGGTGAGGAAGCCGTCGATGTCGTCGCGCATGCGCTTCGCGGTGACGTGCAGGACGATCCAGTCCTCGCCGAGGATCCGGTTGAGACGTCGCCGGTCACGGTGGAACTGTTCAGGGTCGTCATGCCAGAGCCCGTCGTACTCGACGGCCACCCGCAACTCCGGCCAGGCCAGGTCGACCCGGGCGACGAACCTGCCCCGGCGTGTTACCACGAACTGGGTCACCGGCCTGGGCAGCCCGGCCAACATGATGCGTACCCGTAGCCGGGACTCGGGGATGGACTCCGCCCCGGCGTCGGCGAGCTCGACCACCCGTAGCAACCGCCGCCAGCCGCGAAGGCCGACCCGGCGGCGGGCGAATGCCGCGACCTCGTCGAGGAGCACCACGCCTCGGGCGGCGAGCTGGTCCACGGTCGCCACCGCCTCCTCGATCGGGCACCACTGCGCAAGATCCCAGCAGGTGCGCTGAGGGCTGGTCACCGGGACGTTGTCGTGCAGCATGATCTCGTCGCGGCCCAGCTCGGCTGTGTGCACCACGAGACCTGAGACCGGGCCGAACCGTTGACCTGTCGGGACGAGCACATCGACAGGATCGTCGGTGTCGACGCCTCGGGCGCCGAACAGTGCCGCGGCGCTACGGCCTGCCACCGCGGCACCTCCGGGAAGCAGCAGTCGTGCCGCCGCCCGGCAACGCGTGCGGTGCGACATCGCCAGGTGGGAGTCGGCGTAGACATCCCGAAAGAGTTGCCGCCAGGCTTTGCTGCGCAGCTCGGTGCGGGTGAGCAAGCCGCGGGCGACGATCTCGGATCCTCGGAAGATGCGCCCCCGCAACTGTGGGGGCCGCCTCGGTGGCACGGGCATGGCCCCACCTTGGACGAGAGGGGACGGACGTCGCTGCCCCTGTGGATAACTTCGGAACGCGGCGGGCGGGCCGGGGCGACGTGACCGCGCGGCGCGGTGGGCGGACCGGTGGTGGAGGGCCGCACCTGGGCCCGAGCCGGGGTGGCTGGGCCCAGGTGCTGGCCGGGTGTCAGGGCCCGGAGCGGCCGGGTCGGAAGGTCGAGAGGTCTGGATGGGACAGTCCCGCCTCGCCCACCGGACATCCGGCCACGGCCGGTGGTCGCTAAGCGGCGGCGGACCAGATGGCGCGGAAGGCGGCGGCCTCGCCGGCGAGCCAACGTTCGATTTCGTCGGCCTTGGCGCCGTCGGGCATCCGGTGGGTGATGCCCCGGCGTACGTCGACAAGGACCGGCTCGGCGTGCGGCAGGACGGCGTCCATGTGGCGGGCGGTCAGGTGCAGGGCGGCCAGCAGCGCTTCCTCGCTGGGCGGGGCCTCGTCGAAGTGCAGGCGGACCGCCTCGGCGCGGCCGTCGGCGTACCGGATGCCGAAGTGGGGGTTGATCTTGATGGGTAGGTCGCCGAGCATGGCCAGTGCGTCGCGGGTCTGGGCGAGGTCGACGCTGGCGGGCTCGCCGAGCGAGTGCAGCCACGCCGTCGCGCCGGGCACGAGCGCCTGGTAGAGCGGGCGCCAGCGGGGCTTGACCACGTCGACCACCTGCGCCAGGTGGGTGCCGCCGGTGTGGAAGGCGATGTCGGCCTTGAGCGCCTTGACGAACTGGCCGTGCGGGTTGAACCCGGAACGGCTGGCCCGCTGTCGACGCAGGCCGCCGACGAAGCTGGCCTTGGTCGGGCCGGTGCGGTCGACGTACCGGGTGAAACCGAGGAGGGTTGCGTACGGCGTGAGGGGGGCGGAGATGGGCGCGGTCACGAGCATCCTCCCAGGTCAGGAACTCGATTAGTACATACATTCTAATCGACGACCCTGACATCGCCCAGGGTACGAAAGGGGCCGCCCGGGCATCCCGGACGGCCCCCGTAGGAAAATTTTCAGAGCTGCCCGACGTCGGTGATCCGCACGACGGCGGCGCCCGCCTCGTCGGAGGCGGCCAGGTCCACCTCGGCGCTTATGCCCCAGTCGTGGTCACCCTCCGGGTCGTCCAGAATCTGCCGCACCGTCCAACGTTCCCGACCCTGCTCGATCATCAGCAGCGCCGGGCCGCGGGCGTCCGGTCCGGTCCCGATCCCGTCGTACGACTCGAAGTAGGGCTCCAGCGCGTCGGCCCAGGCGTCGGCGTGCCAGCCCGATTCCGCGTCCAATTCGCCAAGCGCGTCCCACTGCCGTAGCGCGGCCAGCTCGACCCGCCGGAACAGGGCGTTGCGCACCAGCACCCGGAACGCCCGCAGGTTGCGGGTCACCGCCGCCGGCCGGTCGTCCAGCGCGGCGGCGACCTCGGGCAGGTCGGTCGGGTTGCGCAGCCGTTCCCACTCGTCGATGAGGCTGGAGTCGACCTGGCGGACCAGCTCGCCGAGCCATTCGATCAGGTCGACGAGTTCCTCGGTCTTGGCCTCCTCCGGCACCGTCTGCCGCAGCGTCTTGTACGCGTCGGCGAGGTAGCGCAGCACCAGACCCTCCGAGCGGGTCAGCCCGTAGAACTGCACGAACTCGGTGAAGGTCATCGCCCGCTCGTACATGTCCCGCACCACGGACTTGGGGGAGAGCTGGTGGTCGGCCACCCAGGGGTGTCCCCGCCGGTACATCTCGTAGGCGTTCTCCAGCAGTTCGGCGAGCGGCTTGGGCCAGGTCACCTCGTCGAGCAGTTCGAGGCGGGCCTCGTACTCGATGCCCTCGGCCTTCATCGCGGCGACCGCCTCGCCACGGGCCTTGAACTGCTGCGCGGAGAGCACCTGGCGTGGGTCGTCGAGGATCGACTCGATCACCGACAGCACATCCAGGGCGTACGACGGAGATTCGCTGTCCAGCAGTTCGATGGTGGCCAGCGCGAGCGGTGACAGCGGCTGGTTGAGCGCGAAGTCGAGTTGCAGGTCGACGGTGAGCCGGACCCGCCGCCCGGTCTCGTCCGGCTCGGGCAGTTCCTCGACCACCCCGCCGGCCCGCAACGCCCGGTAGATGGCGATGGCCCGGCGGATGTGCCGACGCTGGGCCGCCGCGTCCTCGTGGTTGTCGGTCAGCAGGTGCCGCATGGCCGCGAACGCGTCGCCGGGGCGGCCGATGACGTTGAGCAGCATCGAGTGGCTGACCTGGAAGCTGGAGGTCAGCGGTTCCGGTTCGGCCTCCACCAGGCGGTCGAATGTGGGTTTGCCCCAGCCGATCGAACCCTCCGGCGGCTTCTTGCGCACCACCTTGCGCCGCTTCTTCGGGTCGTCACCGGCCTTGGCGAGGGCCTTCTCGTTGTCGATGACGTGTTCGGGGGCCTGCACCACGACCCGGCCGAGGGTGTCGAACCCGGCCCGTCCGGCCCGTCCGGCGATCTGGTGGAACTCGCGGGCCTTGAGCAGCCGGGTGCGTACCCCGTCGTACTTGGACAGGCCGGTGAACAGCACGGTGCGGATCGGCACGTTGATGCCGACGCCGAGGGTGTCGGTACCGCAGATGACCTTGAGCAGTCCGGCCTGGGCGAGGGTCTCCACCAGCCGGCGGTACTTGGGCAGCATCCCGGCGTGGTGCACGCCGATGCCGTGCCGGACCAGTCGGGACAGGGTCTTGCCGAAGCCGGAGGTGAACCGGAACCCGCCGATCGCCGCCGCGATCATGTCCTTCTCGGCCCGGGTGCAGACGTTGACGCTCATCAGCGCCTGGGCGCGTTCCAGGGCGGCGGCCTGGGTGAAGTGCACCACGTACACCGGGGCCTGCTTGGTCTCCAGCAGTTCTTCGAGGGTCTCGTGCAGCGGTGTCATCGCGTACGAGAAGAGCAGCGGGACCGGCCGCTCGGCCGTGCGCACGACGGCTGTCGCCCGGCCGGTACGCCGGCTCAGGTCGTCGACGAACCGGGTGGTGTCGCCGAGCGTCGCCGACATCAGCACGAACTGCGCCTGCGGCAGCTCGATCAACGGCACCTGCCAGGCCCAGCCCCGGTCCGGCTCGGCGTAGAAGTGGAACTCGTCCATGATCACCTGACCGACGTCGGCCCGGCTGCCCTCGCGCAGCGCCAGGTTGGCCAGGATCTCCGCGGTGCAGCAGATGATCGGGGCGTCGGCGTTGACGCTGGCGTCGCCGGTGAGCATGCCGACGTTCTCGGCGCCGAAGACCTCGCACAGCGCGAAGAACTTCTCCGACACCAGCGCCTTGATCGGCGCGGTGTAGAAGGTCGTCCGGCTGTCGGCCAGGGCGGCGAAGTGCGCGGCGATGGCGACCAGACTCTTACCCGAGCCGGTCGGCGTATTCATGATCACGTTGGCCCCGGAGACGATCTCGATGACCGCCTCCTCCTGGTGGGGGTAGAGGTCCAGGCCGCGCTCGGACGCCCAACTGGCGAACGCGTCGTAGAGGGTGTCGGGGTCGGCGGTCTTCGGCAGCGCGGCGGTGAGTGTCATGGCCGGTCCATGGTGCCTGGGTCACGCGCCGGGACGCCAACCGGGGAGGGCCGGGCAGCGGTCATGGACGCCAGCCGGGCAGGGCCGGGCGGTTGGCGCGCGCCGGTCGGCCGGCGACGTGCCACCTCAGCGGCGGCGGTAGACCAGGTCGGCGACCGGGCGGCCGGCCCGCAGCGCCCGCCGTTCGAACCGGGTCACCGGCCGGTACGCCGGCCGGGGAGCGTACCCGTCGTACGCGTTGACCAGGCCCGGGTCGGCGTCCAGGGTGGCCCGCATCGACTCGGCGTACTCCGCCCAGTCGGTGGCGCAGTGCAGCGTGCCGCCGACCGCCAACCGGGCACGCAACCGGGCGACGTGCGTCGGCTGGATCAGTCGCCGCTTGTGGTGACGGGACTTCGGCCACGGGTCCGGGAAGAAGATGTGTACCGCGTCCAGCGAGGCGGGCGGCAGCAGATCGAGCAGCTCCATCGCGTCGCCCTCGACGATCCGGACATTGCCCAGGTCACGAAGGTGGATCAGGTCCAGCAGGTTCGCGATTCCCGGGGTGTGCACCTCGACCGCCAGATAATCTCGATCCGGGTCGGCGGCGGCCATCTCGGCGGTCGCGTCGCCCATGCCGGAACCGATCTCGACCACCAGCGGGGCCCGGCGGCCGAAGAGGCCGACGGGGTCGAACGGGTCGGCGTCGGCGACGCGCAGGCCGTACCTCGGCCAGAGCTGCTCCAACGCCGCCACCTGCCGGCCACTCATCCGGCCGCGCCGTGGGTGGTAGGTGCGGATCGCCCGCGCCAGGTACGGCGCGGCGGCGGGAGTCGGGTCGGTGGAGGTCACCACCAACCGAGCCTACGCGAGCGCCGCGCCGGACCGGATGTGATGTACGCCCGGTGGTGAGAACATCATCGGTGGAAGCAGTACCGGGTGTCCGGCAGCGCCCGGCTACCGCACCGGCGCACCGGGAGGGGGCATCGTGTCAGCAGCGACCCAGACTCGTCAGGCCCTGTCCGCTGCTCCGCTGCGTACCCTCGTGGCCTTCGCGCCGCTGCTCGCTGTCGCCCTGGCCACCCCGCTGCTGACGGCGGCGCCGGCCCTGGCGGCACCCCCGCCGGTCAGCGCGGCACCCCCGCCGGCCGGGGCGGAGTCGGTGGCTTCCGCGCTGACCGCCGTCGCGCCGGTCGTCGCCGGGCAACCCGGCGGTGGGCAGCCAGGTCCGCCGCAGGGCGCGCCGCAGCCGGGCCCGACCGTGTTCGTCGAGGTCTCGCCGAGCATTGTCGAACCGGGCCACCTGGTCGGCCTCCGGGCCAGCTGCCACGACAACTCGGTGGGGGCGATCGTCGTCTCGGACGCGTTCGGCCGGGTCGCCGTGCAGCCCCAGCGCGGCCTGCTCACCGGGACAGCAATGGTGAAGGACCGGGTGCTCCCCGGCAACTACCGGGTCAAGCTGGAGTGCCGGGGCGGTGAGACCGCCTCCACCATGATCCAGGTCGTACGTCACATGAAGCCCAGCCGGGGCCCGGCGACCGGCTTCGGCGGTAGCGCCGGTGCCGTCACCTCCAACCTGCTGCTCCCTGGCGGGCTGGCGTTGACCGTCACCGGGATGGTCCTCTGGGTCACCGCGACGCGCCGTCGCGGTACCCGACGGTGAGCCGTCATGTCCGCCGCCCACGCACCCCGCCCCACCGGCTCGGCCGGTACGCCTGGACGCACCGGCGTCGGCCGGGCCACCCCGCGAACCGGTGCCGGCCTACCGGCCCGCCCCGCCGGTAGCCCGCCCCGCCCCAGCTATCGACCAGACCTGTTCGTACCCTCGGCCGGCCCGCCACCGGTCCCCGGCGACCGTTCGGAATCCGGCACCATGCCCCGAAACGGCGACCGCTCGGGCCCCGGTCACCTGTCGCGTGACGGTGACCGGTCGGTGGGCCCCGACTCGGTGCGGAGTCCGCGCGGCCGGGTTGCCGGGCCGGGCATCGGTTCGCGCCGTGCTCGCGCCTCGGCGCCGTTCGCCGATCGACGCCGTGCCCCCCGGAGCGCGGCCGGGCCTCGCGCGGCGCGCTCCGGGCGCAGCCCGTGGTCGCTGCCGCTCGCGGTGGTGCTCGTGCTGGCCGGCGTCTTCGCCACCGGCGCCGGGCTGGGGCACACCGTCGGAGGACCGCTGGACTGGGCAACCACAGGTGGTGAAGGGGGCTCCAGCGGAGCGTCGACGGTACCCGTCGGGCGCACCGCCGCGCGGCCGGTGAGCCTGTCCATCCCGTCGATAGAGGTCTCGGCACCGGTGAAACCGGTAGGCGACGCACCGGACGGCTCGATCGCCGTGCCGCCGCTGAGTCGGCACGAGGAAACCGGGTGGTACGACCGTGGGCCCGCGCCGGGTGACCCGGGTCCGGCGGTCATCGTCGGGCACGTCGACACCAAGAGCGGCCCGTCGGTCTTCTACGACCTGGGCAGGCTGAAGGTGGGAGACACCGTCGAGGTGGCCCGGGAGGACGACTCGGTGGCCGTGTTCACCGTCAACTCGGTGGAACACTTCCCGAAGGAACGGCTGCCCGCCGACCGGGTCTACGGCCACGAGGGCCCGCCCGGCCTGCGGCTGATCACCTGCGGCGGCGAGTGGCTCGGCGGGGGCACCGGCTACGCCGACAACGTCATCGCCTTCGCCACCCTCACCACCACCCGGCCCGCCTGACGTACCCGCCGCCCCTGCTCCGCGCCGGCAGCGGTGAACGGGCGGTCGGTCAGGGGACCTGTTGCACGACCTCGAACTCCAGGAGGGTGGCGCCGGAGGCGACCGGGGGCCGCCGCTCGGCACCGGGCGGGGCGGCGTGGGCGGCGCGGGCGGGGCCGGCGGCCCAGTCCTGGTACGCCTGTTCGGTCTCCCACCGGGTGTAGACGAAGTAGCGGTTCTCACCGGCCACCGGGCGCAGAAGTTCGAAGCCGAGGAAACCGGGGGAGTTCTCCACCGCGCGGGCCCGGGCGGCGAAGCGCTTCTCCAACTCCTCGCCGGCACCGGGTGGGACGTCGATCGCGTTGATCTTCACGACTGCCATGGCCTCACCCTAGTACGGCGACCACCGCCGAGAATCGTGGCCGCGGTACCGAGGTCACCGGTCCCGGCAGCGCCGTCACCCGCGAGGTGACGGCGCTGCTCGACGCGTCGGTGTCACGGGAGCGGGCCGGACTGCATGGTCATCGAGACCGTGCTGTTCGCGACCACCTTCGTCCCACCCACCGGCGACTGGCTCGCCACCCACGCCGTCGGACTTGTCGACCCGGTGAACACGGGCACCAGGCCGGCGGCCCGTACGGCCTGGTCGGCCTGCTGGCGCAGCAGCTCGCGGACGTGCGGGACGGTCTTGTCCAGCGGCAGCTCCACGGTGAGGGCGACACTGCACGAGGAGGTGGCGTTGAAAGTGGACAGGCCGACGAGGTGGCCGCCGGCGTAGAAGCCCTGCTCCGGAGGGAGGTTCAGCGGCGGCGGGACGAGGTTGTTGGGGATACGGCCGGGCAAATCGGGCCACAGTTCCGGCGGCAGGTACCTGGCGAAGAACATGACGAGCAGGTCGTCGGTGGCGATGCCGACGTGCGGGCAGGGCCCGCTGCTCGTCCGGCAGGGCACATTCTGGTTGTACGGGAAGTAGTCGTAGTGGTCGGCCCCACCGTAGATGGCCCGGTGCCGGGGTTTGGCGATGGCGTTCCAGGTGGGGGCGTCGAGGGTGGCATGGGGGTCGTCGACTCCCCAGGTCAGCAGGCGGGGCATGGTGCCCTGGTGGATGGGCTTGGTGCCGTAGCCGGGCTGCCAGTCGTTCCACACCCCGCTGAGCGAGGCGACGGCGGCGACCTGGCTGCGGGTGGCGAGGATGCCGGTGTGCAGCGCGCCGTAGGAATGGCCGGCGAGTCCGGTCTTCGCGGCGGGAAGCAGCACGGTCTTGTCGGGCCAGCCCTGCCGCATCCAGGTCACGGTACTGGCGAGCGCCTGCTGCGTGTCGGGGCTCTGCGCCGGGTGCACGTGGATGTCAGGCAGTTCGGGTACGGCGACGATGTAACCGGAACGGGCCAGCGCCGCCGGGGTGCGCATCCAGCGCTGGTAGTGGTTGTTGTCCTGCTCGCAGTAGCCGTGGGCGAACACGATCAACGGGTACTTGCCGCAGCCGCTGAGCAACTGCGCCGTGTTCGGGGTGGGGTCGATGCTCGGATGGAACACCCGCACCCGGGTGGGTGCGCCGTCGGTCGGCCCGTACTCGCGCCAGCCCCAGAAGACGGGGGCAAGGGCGCTGGGCTGCCAGCCGATGGCGCAACTGGACGGTGGGGTGAGGGCGGCGGGTCGGATCTCGTCGGTCACGGGGTGCTCCTCGCCGTGCGGACGTTCTGTCAGCGGCATCTCACGCACCGCTCCACCCCAGCGTATTGTCGCAGTTCAGGGCGTGTCGCCTGGGTTCCGCAGTTCTGCCGTCGATCCGACAGGCGACAGTGGCCGGGCGCGACGTGGATCTCAGAAGGACTCGACGGCGGGGATCAGGTCGGCGTCGACCACGACGGGGGCGTGGTCGGAGGGGCCCTTGCCCTTGCGGGCCTCCCGGTCCACGTACGCCGACCGGACGGCGCGGGCCAGCGGGGCCGAGGCGTACACCAGATCGATGCGCATGCCCTTGTTCTGGTGGAACATGCCGGCCCGGTAGTCCCAGTAGGTGAACGGGTGCGGGCCCTTCATCGGGGTGGGCACCACGTCGCTGAGGCCGAGATCGCGCAGCGCCGCCAGGGCGGCCCGTTCGGGCGGGGTGACGTGGGTGGAGTTGACGAACAACGCCGCATCCCACACGTCGTCGTCGGTGGGGGCCACGTTGAAGTCACCGCAGACGGCCAGCGGCGCGCGGTTCGTCAGTTCGGTGTCCAACGCGTCCCGCAGCGCCGCCAGCCAGGCCAGCTTGTACGCGTAGTGCGGATCGTCGGGCGTGCGGCCGTTCGGCACGTACACCGACCAGACCCGCAGCCCGCCGCAGGTGGCCGAGATCGCCCGGGCCTCCGGGTCGGGGAAGCCGGGCTCCCCGGGGAACCCGACGGTGACGTCGGCCAGACCGACCCGGGACAGGATGGCGACCCCGTTCCAGCGGCCGTCGCTGTGACTGGCCACCGTGTACCCCAGCTCACCGACCTCGGTCGCCGGGAAGGCGCCGTCGGGGCACTTGGTCTCCTGGAGGCAGACCACGTCCGGCGCGGTGCCGGCCAGCCAGTCGAGCAGCCGGGGCAGCCGGGCCTTCACCGAGTTCACGTTCCACGTCGCCAGGCGCATGATGCCAGCCTGCCCCATCGCGGCCGGCTCCGCGCGCATCGGCACTCGCGGTTCGGTGCCGCGGCAGCCGGCAGACCCGCCGGCAGACCCGCGTCGACACCACTGCGCCGCCCAATCGTGCGGCCCTGATGGCCTCGGTCACCGGGAACGCCGCCGGGCGGCCCCGGTGCGTCAGGTGCGGCCGACGGCCTCGGCGAGCACCCGACCGTTCGCGGGATCGACCTGGAGGCGTGGTGGCAGGAACGCCTGCACCGGACGCCAGTGACCGGACCAGGGCGATGCTCCAGCGGACACGGGCTCCGCTCAGCTCCCCGGGGTGTCGTTGTTCGGGCGGGTCTGTTCGGCGAGGAACCGCTCCAACTCGGCGCCGAGTTCCTCCGCCGTGGGCAGGGGGCCGTTCTCCGCGGCGAGCAGGTTCTTCTCACCCCGACCCCGGGCGTACGCGTCGTACTGCTCCTCAAGCGCTTGGACCAGGGTGGTGGCCTCGTCGCTCTGGGCGACCTGCCTGTCGATCTCCACCCGCACCACCTCGGCGGCCGAGCGCAGCCCGTCCCGGGGCAACAGCAGCCCGGTGCTGCGGGACACCGACGCCAGCAGCACCTCGGCGGCGGCCGGGTACTCGGCCTGCGCCACGTAGTGCGGCACGTGCGCGGCGAAGCCGAGCGCGTCCCGGCCGGCCTCGCCGAGGCGGAACTCCAGCAGGTGGCCCACGCTGCCGGGAACCTGGACCCGTTGCAGCCACGGTTCGTAGCCGGCGATCAGGTCACGCCGGGTGGCGTGCGCGGTCACGCCTGTCGGCCGGGTGTGCGGCACCGCCATCGGGATCGCGTTGAGCCCGACGGTGAGCCGTACGTCCAGCCGGGCGGCGAGCCCGGCGACGGCGGCGGTGAACCGTTCCCACTGAAGGTCGGGCTCCGGCCCGGTGAGCAGCAGGAACGGGGTCTCGTCGTCGTCGTGGAGCAGGTGCAGCTCCAGCTCCGGGTCGTCGTAGCTCTCCCAGTGGTCCTCGACGAAGGTCATCACCGGACGGCGGGAGCGGTAGTCGAAGAGCTGGTCCAGGTCGAACCGGGCGATCGGGCGGGACTCCAACGATGTGAGCAGCTGCTCACGGGCGAGCCGGCTCGCGTTACCGGCGTCGACGAAACCGGTGAGCGCCTGGATCAGGACCGGTTGACCGAGGTCGGGCAGATCGTCGGTGAGTTCGTAGAGCTCGTGTGGGTCGAGCACCGGTGCGGCCTCCCTGCAAGTGCGTAACGGGTCACCGGAATGACAGTGACCCGATCGCCAGAACGTACCTGCCATCCTCGTGCATTCCTGTTGCGCCGGTCCGCCCGGCCCGGCGTCGTCGGCTGATCGGCCGACGGTACGCCGTTGCCACGGCGGGGTACACATGGATGGGCCCCACCGAGAGGAGAGGTGATGAGCGATCCCGTGCCCGCCGAGGGCCAGCCCGTCACCCCGGCCCCGCCCGCGCCGGGCGGCCGGGTTGCCGAGGCACCGCCGGCCACGCTCTGGGACCGGATGCGCCAGGACCCGCAGTACGCTCCCGAACATCTGGCCCTGGAGGCGGTGCGCCGGCTCGGACCGGAGGCCGCGCAGTGGGCGCAGCGGATCCGCGCCGCCCAGCCCGGGATCAGCGCCGAGGTCCTGGCCGAGCAGGCGGTACGTCGGTTCGTCAACCAGGCCCGGCTCTCCGGTGCGGTCTCCGGTGCGGCCGGACTGCCCGGCGCGGTGATCGACGTGGGTGTGCTGGCCTGGACCCAGTCCCGCATGGTCCTGCACGTCGCCGCCGCGTACGGCGTCGACCCGACGCATGCCGACCGGGCGACCGATCTGCTCGTGCTGCAGAAGGTGCACAAGGTCGCGGCGAGTGCCCGGGTGGCGCTCGGCGTGGCGGCCGGGCGGGAACGGGCGGGCGCGCTGTTCGGCGGCGGTGGGCAGGCCCCGCTCGGTCGGGTGATGCTGCACCTCGGGGTACGCCTCGCCCAGATGGCCGGGGTACGCGCGGCGAAACGGATGTTCGCCAAGGTGGTCCCCGGGGCGGCGATCATCCTCGGCACCTGGGCCAACTCCTCGGCCACCAAGAAGCTGGCCGACCGCTCCCGGGCGCTCTACCGCCAGCAGAGCGGCCCGCACATCCCGTCGCCACGTCGTCCCGATGAGCCCGGTGATCAGTCGGCGTAGCCGGAGGAGCGCCAGGTCACCTCGGCGAGCCGGGACTGACCGGCGGTGTTGGGGTGGAAGTAGTCGAGCGCGTTGACCAGATCAAGATCGAACCGGACCCGGTGCGCGGCGCCGCCGTCGTAGCGGCATCGGGAGCCGTACGCCCGGCAGGCGGCCTTCAACTGCCCGTTGTACGCGGAGATCCGTTCCCGGAAGGCCGCGCGGCGGCTCCGATCCGCGGGCGCGGTGGACGTCGCGTCAGCGAGCAGGGCCGGACAGACACCCCGTCGCCAGGCGCGTACCGCCCGGGGCTCGTCATGGCCGACCTCCCAGAGCCGGTACAGGTTGGGGATGCTGACGACCAGGACCCGGGCCTTCGGACGCCCCTCGCGCAGCACCCGCAGCCCCCTGTCGATCTCGGCGCGGAACTCGGCCACCGGGGTCATCGCGTCGATCGTGGCGCGGCAGGCGTCGTTGGCGCCGACGAGCACCGTCACGTAGTCGGCGCGGTCGCGTACCGCGGCCTCCGCCTGCCCGGCCAGCGCCCCGGCCCGGGCCCCGGGCCGGGCGTGGTTGTGCGCCTTGCCGCGCAGCGCCGGGTTGCGGTCGAGCAGGCGACGGTAGTGGCTCTCCACCCGCAGGCCGTCCCCCGTCGACCAGGAGTTGCGCTGGCATGAGCTGAGCAGCAGGCACGACCCGAAGCCGGTGGTGATCGAGTCGCCGAGGGCGGCGACGACCCGGGGGGAGCCGGGCTGGCCCGTGCCGCCCGACGGTCGGGGGGCCGCGTCGCCGCCCGCCTCGCAGGCCAACGCGACGAGGGCGAGCAGGCAGACGGCGGCGGTGGTCCAGCGTCCAGGCATGACTTCCCCAGCCTCACAGCGCAGAGCGACGGCACGGTGACTCTACGCGCGTAGGCCGTGCTGGTCGCTCGTTGCTGTCGGGGATGCGGCAGTGCTCTGTCGTACGCCTGGCCGCCGTGCTATGCGGCCCGGCCGCTGCGCTACCGGTGCCAGGGTGCCCGCTGGCCGTGCAGCCACCAGTGCAGGCCCCGGGTGATCCGGGGCAGCACCAGGTAGGTCATCAGCGGGGTCAGGGTGAGCGTCATGAGAAGTACCCGCGCCGCGGTCGGCAGGCCCGGCAGGAACTGACCGGTCAGCAGCGTGGCGGTCAGGCTGAGCGGGAAGAACGCCAGCCAGATGGTCACCGCCTGCTTCCAGCGTGGCGGCGACGGCGGCACTGTCGGTTCGGCGTCGAGCGGTTCGATGTCCGCCGCGCGCGGCGGGTCGAACCAACCCTCGATGCCGGTCCGTCGCTCGACGTGGGTGTGCTCGACGATGCCCTGCGCCGAGGTCAGCCACCAGTGTCGCTGCGGCGACTCCTCCCAGCGGCGCAGGGTGTCCGGGTCGGCGAACCGGTACAGCATGTGCCAGTCGCCCGATCCGGGGGCGCGGCGCACCCAACCCGCCCCCAGGAAACCCGGGAACGCCTCGGCCAGCGCCGTGCCGGCCCGCATCCACGCCACCATCTCGTCGGTGCGGGCGGGGTCGGCGCGTCGGGCGACGGCGACGGTCACCGGCTCGGCATGGCTCACGGTCATGGGTCCATGTTCCCCGCCGGTGCCCGGATCGGCCGGGTCCGGCCGGGCCGGTGTAACGCAACGCACGGCCGGAGCCGATGGGGTCGGGCGGCTTTGGCCGTCGGCTTCTGTCACAGGCGGCTGCTCGACTGGGCGCATGACGAACCAGGACATGATTCTCGTGCTCGGCGCCACCGGTACGACCGGTCGGCGCGTCGTCCGCCGGTTGCGGGGCGCCGGTCACCCGGTCCGATCCGCCTCCCGCACCGGAGAGTCGCGCTTCGACTGGACCGATCCGAGTTCCTGGCGGGCGTCCCTCGCCGGGGTCACCGCGATGTATCTGATGGCGCCACACGACCGGCCGGTCGAGTCCGATTTCGTCCGGCTGGCGGTGGAGCACGGGGTGGGCCCGGTGGTGCTGCTCTCCAGCCGGGCGATCGAGGCGATGGGTGACGAGCGACTGATGGCCGCGGAGGAGACGGTACGGGCCTGCGGCGCGCAGTGGACGATCCTGCGCCCCGACTGGTTCGACCAGAACTTCGACGAGGGATTCTTCCGGGAGGCCGTGCTCGCCGGGGAGATCGCCGTGCCGGTTGGCGACGCCCGTCAGTGCTTCGTCGACGCCGATGACATCGCAGACGTAGCGGTCGCCGCCCTCACCGGTGCCGGACACTCCGGCCGGACGTATGAGATCACCGGCCCGGACGCGCTCTCCTTCGGCGAGGCCGCGGAGATCCTCACCGAAACGGTAGGCCGCCCGGTGCGTCATCTCGGTACGGCCGACGACTACCGGGCGGCGATGCTCGCGCTGGGTGTACCGGCCGAGCAGGTGGCGGGCGAGATCGCCGCGTTCGGGGCACTGCGCGACCTGGGCGACGGCCAGCCGACCGGGACGGTCCGGCAGGTCACCGGCCACGACCCGAGGAGCTTTGCCGCGTACGCCGCGGAGGCAGTGGCCCGTGGCGCCTGGCGTTCCTGATCGTCCGGTACCGGAACCCCGGGCGACGGTTAGCTCCGGCGGCGCGGGGTAGGTGGAGGTGATGACGAGATCACAGCCTCGGCGTGCCCGTGGCACGGTCGGTCACGCGAACAGCGCACTGAACCTGCGACTGGCGCTGGCCAGCTTCGGGCTCGTCACCATGACCGTTTTCGCGGTGCTTGCGTTCCGTGCCGACGTGGCCTGGTTGGGCGTCGTCTGCGCCGTGTTCGCGGTGGTCGCCGTCGTCGACCTGATCGTCATCCAACGTCGTCGCGCCGCCCGCCGTCGGGAGGAGCCCGGCGTGCGGCACTCGCTCTTCGAGTGACGGGAGTAACCCTGATGACCATCGCCACCACCAATCCGGTGACCGGCCAGGTGCTCAAGACGTACGAGGCGATGTCGGACGAGCAGATCGACGGCGCGATCGAGCGGACCGACCTGGCGTACCGGCAGCTGCGCGACACCACGATCGAGCAGCGCGGGCGGTGGCTGATCGCGGCGGCCGACCTGCTGGAGGCGGAACGGGACGAGATCGCCCGGCTGATGACCACCGAGATGGGCAAGACGCTCGCCGCAGCCAGGGCCGAGGTCACCAAGTGCGCCACCGCCTGCCGCTTCTACGCCGGCCGGGCTGCCGAATTCCTCGCCGACGAGCCGGCCGACGCCGAGGCGGTCTCGGCGACCCGGGCGTTCGTCCGCTACCAGCCGATCGGGCCGGTGCTGGCGGTGATGCCGTGGAACTTCCCCCTCTGGCAGGTGATGCGCTTCGCCGCGCCGGCCCTGATGGCCGGCAACACCGGCCTGCTCAAGCACGCCTCGAACGTGCCGCAGACCGCGCTGCTGCTGGAGGACCTGTTCCGGCGGGCCGGCTTCCCCGAGGGCGCGTTCACCACCCTGCTTGTCGGCTCCGACGCGGTGGACCGGATCCTCAGCGATCCCCGGGTACGCGCCGCCACGCTGACCGGCAGCGAGGTCGCCGGCCGGTCGATCGCGCAGATCGCCGGCCGGGAGCTGAAGAAGACGGTGCTGGAACTGGGCGGCAGCGACCCGTTCGTGGTGATGCCCTCCGCCGACGTGGAGCTTGCCGCGCAGGTTGCCACCACCGCCCGCTGCCAGAACAACGGCCAGTCCTGCATCGCGGCCAAGCGCTTCATCGTGCACACCGACGTCTACGACGCCTTCGCCGAGGCGTTCGCGCATCGGATGTCGGCGCTGCGGGTGGGTGACCCGATGGACGACGGCACCGACGTCGGCCCGCTGGCCTCCGAGCGGGGCCGCGACGAGGTCGACGCGCAGGTCCGGGATGCGGTCGACAAGGGCGCCACGGTGCTCTGCGGTGGTGAGAAGCCGGCCGGGGCGGGCTGGTTCTACCCACCGACGGTGGTGACGGATCTGAACCCGGGCATGCGGATGTGGGCCGAGGAGGTGTTCGGGCCGGTTGCCGGGTTGTACCGGGCCTCGTCGTACGAGGAGGCGGTCGAGCTAGCCAACGGCACCAGCTTCGGGCTCGGCTCGAACGCCTGGACCCGCGACCCGCAGGAGCAGCAGCGGTTCGCCACCGACCTGGAGGCCGGTGCGGTGTTCATCAACGGGATGACGACGTCCTACCCCGAACTGCCCTTCGGCGGGGTGAAGAACTCCGGCTACGGCCGGGAACTCTCTGCCCAGGGCATGCACGAGTTCTGCAACGTCAAGACGGTCTGGGTGGGGGAGGGCGTGGCCACCGCCGGTGCCGGTGCCCACTCCGAGTAACCGCTGCTTACAACGCTGGCCGGCTGGGTAGTGAAGGGCGGCATGACGGCGATCGCGTTTCACGCTTCCCACGAGCAGATCCACCCGCGTGAGCTGCTGGAGGCGGTGGTCCACGCCGAGCAGGTCGGCTTCGACGCCGCCATGTGCTCGGACCACTTCGCCCCCTGGAGCGAGCGTCAGGGCCACTCCGGATTCGCCTGGTCCTGGCTCGGCTCGGCGTTGCAGGCCACAGGTCTGTCGTTCGGGGTGGTCAACGCGCCCGGGCAGCGCTACCACCCGGCGATCATCGCGCAGGCGATCGGCACCCTCGCCGCCATGTACCCGGGCCGCTTCTGGGCGGCGCTGGGCTCCGGTGAGGCGGCGAACGAGCACATCACCGGCGACGCGTGGCCGCGCAAGGACATCCGCAACGCCCGGCTGCGGGAGTGCGTCGACGTCATCCGCGCCCTGCTGGCCGGCGAGGAGGTCAGCCACGACGGCCTGGTCCGGGTAGACCGGGCGAAGCTGTGGAGCCGCCCGGAGCAGCCGCCGGCGCTTGTCGGCGCCGCGGTCAGCGTCGCCACCGCCCGCTGGTGCGCCGAGTGGGCGGACGGCCTGATCACGGTCAACGCGCCGACCGACCACCTGCGCCGCATGATCGACGCCTACCGGGATGCGGGCGGACGTGGACCGTTGCACCTACAGGTGCACCTGAGCTGGGCACCCGCCCAGGCCGAGGCCGAGGCGATCGCCTACGACCAGTGGCGCAGCAATGTCTTCGCCCCGCCGGTCTGCTGGGATCTGGCCACCCCGGAGCACTTCGACGTGGTCTCCGCCGAGGTGCCGATGGCCCGACTCGCGGAGGTGGTCAACATCTCCGCCGACCTGGGCCGGCACGTCGGCTGGCTGGAGGAGTACGTCGACCTCGGCTTCGACCAGATCGCGCTGCACCACGTTGGCCAGGACCAACGCCCCTTCCTCGACACCTTCGGCGACCAGGTCCTACCCAAACTCCGCGCCTGACCCACCCCCCACCGACCCCGGCCTGGCCGTGTCGATCATGAGGTTAGCGGCACGTTGATCGACAACTGCCGCTAACCTCATGATCAACTCAAGGGGGTGGGAGGGGGCGGGTTAGGAGTTGGCCGGGCCAGGGGGAACGGTTGGGGCGTTCGACTGTGAAGGGGGCGGTGGGGGTGAAGCCCTGGCGTTCGTACCAGCGCACCAGTGCGCCGTCGTCGCCCGCGTAGCAGTCCACCCGCAGTAGCCCGACCCCGCGGTCCCGGGCCAGGTCGGCGGCGTGCGCCAGCAGCCGCCCACCGATTCCCCGTCCGGCGTACGCCCGGTCGGTGACCAGCAGGTTGACATACAGCTCCGGCTCGGTCGCGGGGGGCACGTACTCGGTGGCGGCCCCGACGACCAGCGCGCCGACCGGGCGTTCTCCTGCCTGAGCCAGCCACAGCCCGCCGCCGGTGGCCCACGCGTCGGCCTGGGCGATCCGGCGGGGATCTGTCGAGGCGGGCTCGATGCCCCACTGTCCGGTCCGCCCTCGCGCCACCAGCCAGGCGGTCGCGTCGTCGAGCAGCCGCAGCACCACCCCCGCGTCCGCCGGCTCGCCCTGACGCAACACCACCTCGTCGAGATCACCCACGTCCCTATCCTGCCGCACGGCGCCGTTCCCGCCCTTCGTGCCAGACGACCAAGAAGTTCTGGTCCGGATCCATGTGGATCCGGACCAGAACTTCTTGATCACTTCATCGGGGTGGGGGCCGGGTGGGGCGCCGGTCGCCGACGGCACCCCACCCGGGGATCAGGACACGGTGCAGGCCGCGCCGTTGACCGTGACCAGGTTGGGAGCGGGGTTGGCGCCACCGCCGGTAGTGGCGTTGAAGCCGAACATCACCGAACCACCCGGGTTGATCCGCGAGTTGTACGACTCGCTCTTCGCGGTCACCGTGGCTCCGGACTGCGTCACGTTGGCCATCCACGCGTCGCGCACCTTGGCGTCACCGGTGAAGGCGAACCGGGCGGTCCAGCCGTTCACCGCGGCGGTGCCGGTGTTGCGGATGTTCACCTGGGCGGTGAAGCCGGTACCGCCCTGCCACGAGCCGTAGTTGGTGTACGACACCGAGCAGGTGGGTGCCGGCACCGCGCCGGAATCGCCCTGGTCGGCCAGGAACGAGGAGATCCAGGCCAGCGCCGAGTTCCAGTTGATCGCCACCTCGTTCGTGGAGTACGAGGCGATGTCGTCGACGAAGCAGAACATCGGGGCGCAGCCCTCGAGCAACTGCTCCACGAACGGGTCCTGGAGGGCGGCGTTCGGTCCGCCGGCGATCGAGCCGGCGGGCGGCTTCGGCATGCTCGGGTTGAGCTGGAAGCCGAAGATCCGGCTGTGCTGGTTTTCCGCCGCGTGCTCGCCCCACCCGGTGACGTACGAGATGTTCAGCGCGTTGCGGCCGAGGATGTAGTCCATCGTCTGCACCGCGCCGTCGCGGTACTTCGCCGCTCCGGTCAGGTCGAACGCGGTGGCCAGCACGACGGCGTTGTTGATGATGGCGCCGTTGCCGCCCCAGAAGTAGCTGTTCGGGTCGCCGGGCATGGGCAGCCCGTACGCCTGCCGGCCGATCTCGGCGAGGTACCTGTCGGCGGCGGCGGTGACCGAGGCACGGATCCGGGTCAGCTCGGCCGCCGGCAGCCCGCTCGGCACGGTCGCCAGGTCGAGGCGGCCCAGCGCGGCCACGCTCTGCCAGCCGAAGCCACGGGGGTCGAAGACGTCACCGGTGTGGTGCGGCGAGGCGGTCAGGTCGGTCAGGTAGGTGCGTTCGCCGGTGGTCAGGTACAGCTCGGCGGCCGCCCAGTAGAACTCGTCGGTCACGTTCGTGTCGTCGTACGGGCCACCGCCGTTGCCGGTCGACGGAGCGTACCGGGCGGGGTTGGCCTTGGCCGCCGCGTACGCGGTCTTCGCCGCCTTGCCGCAGCGCTGCGCGAACTCCTTGTCGTACGGAGCGAACAGCCGGGCGCACTGGGCGGCCGTGGCGGCCAGGTTCAGAGTGGCGGCGGTGGACGGCGGGTGCAGCTCGCGCGGCTCCGGGTCGTCCTCGGGCTGCATCGGCAGGCCGGTCCAGTTCCGGTCGTGAATCTTGTGGTGGGCCATTCCGGCCAGCGGCTTGCCGGCCGGCACCTGCATCCGCAGCAGGAACTCCAGCTCCCAGCGGGCCTCGTCGAGGATGTCCGGTACCCCGTTGTCGCGCTCGGGCAGCCGCAGCGTGCCGTCACCGAGGTCGGCGCCGAATCCGCCGGTGGCGGCGTTCTTGGTCCGCTCGAAGCTGTTCAGCAGCTGGTAGGTGGCGATGCCGCCGTTGACCACGTACTTGCCGTGGTCGCCCGCGTCGTACCAGCCGCCGCGCACGTCGAGGCGGTAGTCGCAGGCTCCGGCGGCACAGGGCACGTCGGTGTCACCCTGGTTCGGGGCGACGCCCAGGTGTCCGGCGGGGCGGGCGTACTCCTCGCCGACCAGGTCACCGTCGATCTCAATGCCGCTGCGCTGGATGTAGAAGAACTGCAACGCGTCCGACCGCAGCTGGTCGTAGAGCGTGCCGGAGATGTCGAACGGGTGGCTGACCTCGCCGTCGACGGCCAGCGTCAGCCCCTGCCCCGGCGTGCGGTACGAGGAGAAGTCCACCGAGTGCACGTTCTGCGCGGACGCCTGGTCGACGCCGCGGGGAGTGGTGGTGCCGCTGGCCAGCACGGCTCCCGAGGCGGAGTGCAGCTGCCACGGCAGTGCCTCGGTGGCCTCGGTGACCACTGTGGCGTTCTTCGGCCCGCCCGGCAGGTAACCGACCTGGTTCACCCGGACCCGGGGACCGGTGTCCGGCACGTACGGCTCGGGTGGGTTGCCGCCGCGCAGCGAGATGTTGTCCAGGCAGACGGTCCGCGCCTCGGCGCTACCGCCGATCTGGAAGATCAGCTGGGCGCGCTCGTCGTCGGTCGGGGCGACGAAGGTGCGCTCGACGCGCTGCTGGGTCGACGTCGCGGCGGCGGTGACCGAGTAGTAGCCGGTGTAGGGCTCGCTGCCGAGTTGCAGCACGGCGGCCACCGGGCCACCG
Source organism: Verrucosispora sp. CNZ293 (assembly GCF_002754655.1). Lineage (NCBI taxonomy): Bacteria > Bacillati > Actinomycetota > Actinomycetes > Micromonosporales > Micromonosporaceae > Micromonospora > Verrucosispora sp. CNZ293. Next base: position 2,657,153 of record NZ_PEFR01000001.1, on the reverse strand, counting down.
GGGCTGGAGGTGACGTCGAAGCCGAGGGTGTACTCGGCGCCGGCGATGAGTGGAAGCGCGTCGTGGCCGATGCCGGCGTCCCAGGGGTTGGCCAGGCCGGCGGAGACGGTGGCGCAGAGCTGGCCGTCCACCACGCCAAGGGAGTTGGTGCCGTAGGAGAACCAGGGCGATGAGCCCTCGCTGAAGTCACCGTTGCGGATCTGTTCAGGTGCGTCGGCGGGTGGGTCGGCGAATGCGGTGCCGGCGCTAACACCGACCAGCGCCACAGCGGTCGCTGCGGCGAGCACCGCGAGACGACGTCGGGATGGCGTCACGGGGGAGTCCTTCCGACGAGCGGGACGGAACTGGCGAAGTGGGGGTACGAAGCTGGGAGCGCTCCCAGGTATCGGGCATGTTTCCAGGGCGCGCAGGACATGTCAATCGATCGCATCCGATGAGAATTCACGTTCACCGTCAGTGAGATTCACCGCGCCACGCCGGCTGGTCCTGATCTCCTAGAGACAACCGCGCCCTACTCCTGGCAGGCTGCGTGCCATGACCCTGAAGCTGCGTTCCGCCGGGACGAGCGACCGTGGGCTGATCCGCAGCGGAAACCAGGACGCGTTGCACTGCGGCACCTGGCTGGTCGCCGTCGCCGACGGCATGGGCGGCATGGCCGCCGGGGATCTGGCCAGCGCCATCGCCATCGGGGCAGTGGCGCCGCTGGACGTGGAGACGCCGGAGGACGTGCTGGTAGCCGCACTGCAGAACGGCATCCGGCTGGCCACCGAGCGGATCCGCCAGGCGGTCGCCGAGGATCCCCAACGGCAGGGGATGGGCACCACGCTCACCGCGCTGCTGTTCGCGCGTACCGGCAGCTGCCTGGCGCTGGCCCACGTCGGTGACTCCCGGGCCTACCTGTTCCGGGACGGGGTGCTCAAACAGATCACCCGGGACGACACCTTCGTGCAGATGCTCGTCGACCAGGGGCTGATCACTCCCGACCAGGCGGTCAGCCACCCCCGCCGGGCCGTGGTGACTCAGGCGTTGCAGGGCGACGAGGTCTCCCCGACGTACGCGACGATGGTGCCCCGGGCCGGCGACCGCTGGCTGCTGTGCAGCGACGGGTTGTCCAACGTCGTCCGCGCCGACACCCTGGCCGAGGTGCTGGCCAGCCAGCCGGAACGAGACGCCTGCGGGCGCACACTCATCGATCTGGCGTTGCAGGCCGGCGGGCCGGACAACATCACAGTCGTCATCGCCGACGTGGTCGACGAGCCGTGAGCATTCAGGAGCGCCGCCCGACCCGCCGGGTCGGCGTGGCCGTGGTGGGGTCCTCCGGCCAGGGGTGCCGCGGATAGCGTCCGCGCAGCTCGGCGCGGACCTGGCGGTAGCCGGAGCGCCAGAACGAGGCGAGATCGGCGGTGACCGCCACCGGCCGTCCCGCTGGGGAGAGCAGGTGCAGCAGCACCGGCACCCGCCCGCCACCGACCCGGGGTGCCTCCGGCCAACCGAAGGTCTCCTGAAGCCGGACCGCCAGGACCGGCGCGGTCGGGTCGGCGTAGTCGACCCGGATCCGCGAACCGCTCGGCACCGTGATCCGCTCCGGCGCCAGCTCGTCCAGCCGGCCGGCCAGTGGCCAGGGCAGCAGCCGGCGTAGCGCACCGGCCACGTCGACCCGGGCCAGGTCGGCCCGGCGTCGGGCGTTTGCCAGTTCCGGCCCCAGCCAGAGCTGCGCGCCGGCCAGCAGCGCCTCGTCGGAGACGTCGGGCCAGTCGTCACCGAGCGCGCACCGGCAGAACGCCAGCCGCTCCCGCAGCGCTCTGGCTCCCGGCGTCCAGGTCAGCAGATCGAGGCCGGTGTCGCGCAGCCCGGTCAGCAGGGCAGCGGCCACCTCGTCCCGGTCGGGTCGAGCCAGCGCTCGGTCGGTCAGCCCGATGGCACCCAACCGGAGCACCTCCCGGGCCACCACGTCCCCACCCGACCACCCGATCTCCCGCTGGGTGCGGAGCAACGGGCCGGCCACCTCGCGCGCGGTCGCCTCGTCGATGACGGCGGCGAGCCGGATCCGGGCGGCCGGTGCGCCCGGAGCACGGTCGGCCACCGCGATGGCCAACCATTCGACGCCCACCAGCCCCGACCCGGGCGTCAGCTCCGCCGCGGTCCCGCCGCTCATCAGGTACGCCGAACCGCCCGCCCGGCGCGCCCGGGCCAGCCGTTCCGGGTACGCCAACCCGACCAGCAGCCCGGCGGCGAGGTCATCGGGCAACCACGGCCGCTGATCGCCCACCGACCGCTGCCCACCCGGCCCGCCCGGCGGTGTCCGTCCGCCCGGTGTTGTCCGCTCGTGCGGTGCTGTGGGCCCGGGCGCCGTTGTTCGTCCCGCCGTCATCTCGCGTCCGTCCGGCACCGGGCCCGGCTCCGACCGCCCGTCCGGTTCTCCCGGCCTGCCAGGGATCTGCGGCCGGTCGGGCAGGGCGGCGCGCAGCCGGCGTACCTCCGCTCGCCAGCGGGCGGTGGCGCCCGGGTCGGTGCCGGCACGCAACCGACGCCAGGCGGCAGCGAGATCGTCGCCGGACCCGACAACCGTCGACTCGGCGAGCAACGCCACCACCTGCGCGGCGCGGTCGGCACCCACCCGGTCGGCCCCGTCGAGCAGGGCGCGGGCGAGCCGGGGATGCGCTCCGGCGGCGACGACGGCCCGGCCCCGCTCGGTGATCCGCCCGTCCGCGTCGATCGCACCGAGTGCGCTCAGGGTCTCGGACGCCACAGCCATCGCCGCCGCCGGAGGCGGATCGGGAAGCGCCAGCCCGGCTCCGCCGGGTGCGCCCCAGGCGGCGAGTTCCAGGGCGAAGCCGGTCAGGTCAGCGGTGGCGATCTCCGGTTCCGGCTGCGCGGGCAGCCGCTCGTGCACTGCCGGCGACCAGCACCGGTACACCTGGCCGGCCGCCTCCCGACCGGCCCGGCCGGCTCGCTGCGTCGCCGCCGCGCGGGACACGGCCACGGTGACCAGCGCGCCCAGCCCCCGGGCCAGGTCCAGTCGAGCGACCCGGGACAGGCCCGCGTCCACCACCGTCCGCACGCCCGGCACGGTCAGGCTGCTCTCCGCCACCGCCGTGGCCAGCACGACCCGCCGCCGTTCTCCCGCCCGCAGCGCGGCGTCCTGTTCGGCGCCGCTCTGGCGGCCGTGCAGGCGTAGCACGTCGACGCTGTCGCGCAGGTCGACCAGCCGGCCGGCGACGGCGGCGATCTCACCCACGCCGGGCAGGAACACCAGCAGGTCACCGTCCTGCTCGCGCAGCGCCCGCCGGACGGTGGCCGCGACGTGGTCGAGTAGCACCCGATCCACCGGCCCCGCGCCGGGCGGTGGCGCGGGTCGGGTCGGCGGTGCCCAGATACGGGTCACCGGATGCAGCGCCGACGACGCCCGAACCACAGGCGCCGGCGCCGTACCGCCGATCAGCGCGGCGAAACGGTCCGCCTCCGGGGTCGCCGACATGGCCAGCAGCCACAACTCGGGACGCAACGCGGCCCGGGACTCCACACTGAAGGCGAGCGCCAGATCGGCGTCGAGCTGACGCTCATGGATCTCGTCGAGCAGCACCGCGTCGACGCCGGCCAGCTCCGGGTCGTGGTGCAACCGGCGGACCAGCAGACCGGTGGTCACCACCTCCACCCGGGTACGGGGTCCGGCCCGCCGCTCACCCCGAACCGCGTAGCCGATCCGACCACCGACCGTCTCGCCGAGCAGGGCCGCCATCCGTCGGGCGGCTGCCCGGGCGGCCACCCGACGCGGCTGGGCGACGATCACCCGCCCGGTCACCGCCTCGGCCACGGCGAGCGGGGCGAGGGTGGTCTTACCGGTGCCCGGCGGGGCGACCAGGACCGCGCTGCCCGCCGAGCGCAGCGCCGCCACAAGCGCCGGCAGCACCGGCCGGACCGGCAGGTCGATCGCCACCTCGGAGAGCACGACCCAGTCTCGCACCGCCCCCACTAAGCCCCGTGCCCCTGTCCCCCTGCCGCTGCCGGCCGTGCCGCTGGCCGCCGTGCGCTGGTGCCGGTGTGCTGGTCCCGGGTGCTGGCCCATGGGCTGGTCCGTGCGCTTGACCGGTGCGCTGCCTCCTGGTGCGCTCGGCCGTCGCTGGCCGGGAGTGCGTGGGTTGAAGCAGAGCAAAGGGCGGAGGGAAGGATGTGGGTGGCGCGGTGTCGTGATCGCGGACAGTAACCTGCTGTGCGCGGATCTGTCGGTGGCAGATGGTGACGGCGCGGGTGTACTGGAGGTCATGCCGGGAGAACCGGTCGATCCCGACGACGCACGAACGTGACGGGGGCGGCCCGGCGGCGGTCACGGGCCGCCCGGTCGACAGCAGTGCGGGGCGGGAACTGGTGGGCGGTGCGGGTGGGAGCGGTGCGGGGTGGGTCAGCGACTGTGGACGCTGGCGACGAAGATGCGCCAGGCCGACGGCGGGAAGGTCAGCACGGGGCCGCGACGGTCCTTGCTGTCCCGTACCGCGACTCCACCGTCGACGGTGGCCACCTCGACGCAGTTGCCATTGCCCACACTGCGCGTGCTGGTGCGCCACTCCGCCCGGGACAGGTCGAGCGCGGTCATCGCGATCCCTTCGTCGATACCGACAGTGACCGCGATGCAGCGGTCACGTAAAGTAGCGAGAAGCTTCCTTCAGGCGGATCAGGGACGCCGCTGGATCGAGTGCCAGACTGCACAGCCTCTCGTGCACAAGGCTATACGAGCGCACTTGCGCGGCCTCCTCCAGTGCCAGGCCAGTGGAGAGATTTTCCAGGTAGACGACGGCCGCGTCGGCCGCGTCGGCGAAGGTGAGGATCACGTACGGCGAGTTCATCGCCGGATGCCCGCCAGCGTCGAAGGGAAGTACCTGGATGGTGACGTTGGGTAGTTGAGCGATGGTCTCCAGGTGGGTCGTCTGCCCCGCCATGACGCTGCGATCGCTGACAGGGCGTAGTAATACTGCCTCGTTCAGCACCACCGACAGGTCCACCGGATCGTCGCCGCGCAGCACATCCTGCCGGCGTAGCCGGGCAGCCACCTTGCGGTCCAGATCGTCCTCGCCGGCGGTGAGCCGGTACACCTCACGGGCGTACGCCTCGGTCTGCAACAGGCCGGGCACCGCCTCGGCTTCGTACGTGCGCAGGGTGGCGGCCTCGGCCTCCAGTCCGACGTAGAACTCGAACCAGTCCGGCAGCACGTCGCTGTAGTGCTGCCACCAGCCACGTTGCTGGGCGCCCCGGGCGATCTCGATGAGCGCCTCGGCGTCGTTCCCGGTGACCTGGTACAGCGCGAGCGCGGCTCGGACATCGCGGGGCTTGATGCCGATCTGCGCGTTCTCGATGCGCGACAGGTTGCTCTTGGACATGTCCAGCTGCCGGGCGGCGACATCCAGGGTCATCCCGGCACGTTCCCGCAACTGGCGTAGTTCGCGGGCGATACGGCGGCGTCGGACGGTGGGGCTCGCGGTCACCCTCCGAGTCTGTCACGGGAAAAGGCGCAGGTCGCACCACCACGGAGTGCAACTGCCGAAAACGGGAGTTGCGTTGCAGTTGCGCTCGGTGCATCCTTTCCCGGTTAGCGATCACTGTGGACGGCCGGCTCGGGAGGACGTGTGCTCACCGCCGACGAGTTCTTTCTGATCGCGCACAACGACACCCGGGGCAAGGCGAAGCTGCACCCGGCGGCGACCAGCCTCGGGCTGGCCGGGGGGCTCCTCGGCGAGCTGATCCTCTATGGACACATCACGGTCACCGCCGGCCAGGTCGGCGTGATCGACCGTCGACCTCCGGCTGACGCGTTGGCGCACACCGTGTTGGACCAGTTGGTCGGCGAGGCACAGCACCAGTCGGTGCGGACCTGGCTCAGTTTCCTCGCCCAGACCTCGGTGACCTCGGTCGGGGAACGGCTGTCCCGGGCCGGCGTGCTGCGGCGGCAGGAGAGTCGGCGGCTGCTCCGGACCAGTGTCACCTACCAGCCGATCGACCTCAACGTGGTGGCCTGGCCGGCCACCCGGCTGCGGGCGCTGCTGGAGCGGGCCGAGCCGCCGAGCGTGCCCGACGCGACGCTGCTCGGGCTGGTCGCCGCCGCCGGACTGACCCGAGAGGTGCTGTGGAGCGCTGGTCCGCGCGCACACCACCGACTCAATCTGATCATCCCGGCTCTGCCGGCCCCGCTGAAGGAACTCGTGGCGCACACCGAGGCCGCCGTCGGTGCGGCGGTGCTGCGCGGCGCCCCCTGACCCGGTACACCCCCTTCCCCTCAGACCGGAGCAGTACATGTCCTCGACAGCGACAACCGAACGACCGAGCAACGTCTCCGAGGCGCTGGCCCGTGGCCGGCTCGGCGTACCCTCGGTGATCTTCTTCGTCCTCTCCGCGGCGGCCCCGCTGACCGTGGTCGCCGGTGTGGTCACCACCGGCTACGGGGTCATCGGAGTGCTCGGCATTCCGCTGGCCTTCCTGGCGGTGGCCGCCGTCCTCGCGGTGTTCTCCGTCGGCTACGTGGCGATGGCCCGTCGGATGGCCAACGCCGGTGCCTTCTACGCGTACGTGGCCCGTGGGCTGGGACGCCCGGCCGGGGTGGGTACGGCCTGGGTGGCCCTGATCGCCTACAACGCCCTTCAGGTCGGGCTCTACGGCACCATCGGCGCGGCAGCGGCACCGGTGCTGGACCGGCTGTTCGGGATCACCCCGCAGTGGTGGATCGTGGCGCTTGTGGCCTGGGCGCTGGTGGCGATGCTGGGCCTGCTCCGGGTGGACATCAACGGCATGGTGCTGGCGGCGCTGCTCTGCGCCGAGATCGCCATCATCGTGGTGTTCGACCTCGGCCAGTTGGGCAACCCGGCCGCCGGTGGCATGAGCTTCGCCGCGTTCTCGCCGGAGAACTTCTTCGTGCCGGGGCTCGGCGCGGTGCTGGTGCTGGCGATCCTCGGCTTCGTCGGTTTCGAGGCGGCGGTGGTGTTCAGCGAGGAGAGCAAGGATCCCCGGCGTACGGTGCCGATGGCCACCTACCTGTCCGTGGCGATCATCGCGGTGGTCTACGCGCTCTCCTCGTGGAGCATGACGGTGGCGGTCGGACCGGACCGGATCGTCGAGGAGGCCGGCACCCAGAGCGTCGAACTGATCTTCAACCTGGCCGGGGCGCACCTGGGTGACACCGTCCTGACCATCGGGCAGGCGCTCTTCCTGACCTCGGTGCTGGCCGCGATGATCTCGTTCCACAACACCACCGCGCGCTACACCTTCGCGCTGGGCCGGGAGCGGGTGCTGCCAGCGGTGTTCGGACGGACCTCACCGACCACCGGCGCACCCCGGGCCGCCTCGCTGGCGCAGAGCGCGCTCGGCCTGCTGGTGATCATCCTGTACGCGGTGAACGGCTGGGACCCGGTCCTGCAGCTGTTCTTCTGGCTGGGCACCAGCGGTGGTTTCGGCGTGCTGTTGATGATCGCCACCACCGCGGTCGCGATCATCGCGTACTTTGCCCGCAGCGGTGAGCAGGAGACGCTGTGGCGGCGGGTGATCGCGCCCGGCATCGCCGCGATCGCGCTGATCGCGATCATCGTCCTGGCGGTGCAGAACTTCGCCAACCTGCTCGGGGTCGAGCCCGACTCGCCGCTGCGCTGGGCGATTCCGCTGGCCTACCCGGTGGCGGCGCTGCTGGGCGGGCTGTGGGGTCTGTCGCTGCGGCGACGGCGTCCCGACACGTACGCCCGGATCGGCCTGGGCGCGGAGAGCGCGGCGGCCGTCGTGACCCCCTCGCCGGCCACCGAGCCGGCGCCCACGGCGGAGGCGCGGCGGTGACCCGGCCGGCAATCGGTCAGCTCGGCGAGGGCGACGCCCGCTGGGTCGCCGCGCGGATCGCCGAGGCGTTCATGGTGCTGGACCAGCCCCGCTGGCTGGTGCCGGACGAAGCCAAGCGGGAGGCGGTGCTGGCCGGGAACTTCGAGATCATCGTCGACCACGCCCTCCGGCACGGTCTGGTGTTCGGCACCGAGGATCGGACCGGGGTGGCGGTCTGGCTGCCGTCGGTCGGCGAACCGCTGCCACCGCCGGAGGACTACGACGCCCGGCTGGCCTCGGCGTGCGGGGAGTGGACCCCGAACTTCGTGCACCTTGACGAATTGTTCGCGGCCAACCATCCGCATGCCGATCATCACCATCTGGCGTTGCTGGCGGTGCGTCCGGACCGCCAGGGCCAGGGTGTCGGCACGGCGCTGCTGCGCCACCACCACGCCTGGCTGGACGCCAACGGCATGCCGGCGTACCTGGAGGCGAGCAGCGAGACCAGCCGCGACCTGTACGCGCGGCACGGCTACCGGGTCGCCGAGCCGTTCCGGCTGCCCGACGGCACGCCGTTCTGGCCCATGTGGCGGGAACCCGTCGCCGGCTGAGCCGCCCCGCACACGATGGTGGCCGGGCCCGTCGGGCCCGGCCACCAACACCACCCCTCAGCGGGTCTAGTACGTGCCGTCGAGCTGCCCCCGCAGCTTCGTCAGGGCCCGGGCCAGCAGCCGGGACACGTGCATCTGCGAGACGCCGATCTGATCGGCGATCTGCGACTGCGTCAGGTTGCCGTAGAACCGCAGCGTGAGAATCTTCTGCTCCCGCTCGTCGAGCGTGGCCAGCGCGGGGCCCAGCGCCACCCGCAGCTCGGCCAGCTCGAACTCGCTGTCCTCACCGCCGAGCATGTCGCCCAGCTCGGTCGCGCGGTCACCGTCACCGGTCGGGGTGGACAGCGACACCGCGTTGTACGCGCGGGCGCCCTCCAGACCCTCCAGCACCTCTTCCTCGGTGAGCTTGAGGTGGGCGGCGATGTCGGCGACCGTCGGGGAGCGGCCCAGGGTCTGCAGCAGCGAGCTGTTGGCGTCCGAGATGGCCAGCCGCAGCTCCTGCAACCGCCGGGGTACCCGGATGTCCCACGTCCGGTCGCGGAAGTGCCGCTTCAGCTCGCCGATGATGGTGGGGATCGCGTAGCCGGCGAAGTCGACCCCACGGGAGGGGTCGAACTTGTCGATGGCCTTGATGAGGCCGACGGCGGCGGTCTGCGCGAGATCGTCCGTGGGTTCGCCCCGACCGCTGTAGCGGTGGGCGAGGTGGTTGGCCAGCGGCAACCAGGCCTCGATTGCCCGGTCGCGCAGCGCGGCCCGGGACGGGTGCCCGGCCGGCAGCGCGGCCATGGCGTTCAGCAGCTCGGCGGCGCTGTCGGTGAGCGAGCGCGGGTCGAGCTTCGGGGCGGTGGTTGCCGAGGTGGTCGCCGATTCGGTGATCGTTGACGCGGTCATGGTGGTCCTCCCTGCACCTCGTCCGCGGATATAGACGTGACGCTTTGGTTAGTTGTGTTAGTACGTTCGGGAGTCACCTTAGCCCGATCGTCTCCCAGAAATCTAGCCGAACGGACGATGTACTTACGTTATTTCTTGGCAGGAAAACGACAAAACGGGTCAGTGTGGCGCGCCGATGGCAGGGAGATCGTCACGGACGCGCCGGCAGGATGACCGATCGGGCCAGTCCCGAATGCCCGAACGACCCTCGCCCTCAGGCTGTGCGAGGGCGGCAGGACGCCGAACGGATGACGTCCACCGCAGAGGGCAAGCGGAGTGTCACCAATCCGTCCTTGTCCCGTGAACGGGACTGGGCCTAGCGTCGCGGGTACATCCCTGATCCGGAGGTGCCGTGCTCGATCCTGCCGTTCCCCACCTCGTCGTGAACTGCCGGACGCTGTACTTCAGCTGGCTGCCGGCGGATCCGGACGCGGTGGCGGCGCTCGTTCCCCCGGGGCTGCGACCCCACCCGGACCGGGAAGTCTTCATGAACCAGTACGTGGTGGAGGACGCGAGCCAGACCTCCGGCTTCGGCTCGTACACGTTGACCTATCTCGGCGTCACGCTCGTCGGCATGGACGCGCCGGACGGGGTGACCCCGGGCGGCTGGTGGACCGACTACGTCACGTGCAGCGAGCGGGTACGCGGCTACGCCCTGGCCCGGGGCGCGCCGGCCGTGCCCGGCCGCACCAGCATCACCGCGCACGGCGACACGATCGTCACCGAGACCAGCATCGCGGGCGACCCGGTGATCCGGGCCCAGGTGCGGGTCGGCGACACCGGGCATGCGGTGCACAACGGCCACCACCGTTACCTGACCGAGCTGCACGGTCAACTGATCAGCAGCATCTACCCGGTGGTGGCCGAACCGTCCAGCTCGTTCGAGATCGAGTCGGTCGAGTTCCTCGACCCGAACCACCCGGTGTACGCGTTGCGCCCGGAGAACCCGCTCACCATCGCCTGGGGCTACTACTCACCGCGCTCCTCGTTCGCGTACCCGGGCGGGCTGACCGTGCTGGGCGAGGTGGAGCCGGGTTACCAGGTGCCGGACCGGCGGGCGCGCAGCGGTCTGCCGTCCGGATCGTAGACCAGGCGGTACACGGGCAGCGCCCAGGCCCGGACCCACCAGGGCAGTCGCCGGGTGCGGTGTGGTCGCAGCCGGCCGGGCGGGCGTGGGCCCACCTGCCCGCCGTCGTGCCAGCGCTGCAACGCCTCGGCCGCGGCGGTGATCGCGGCGACCGCGTCGTCCGGGTCGATCAGGTCGGCGTCGTCGCCGCCGTCCGGATCACGGTCCAGGTGCTCGCGGAGCAGGCGCAGGCGTAGCTCCCGGGCGAACCGTCGTGCCCCGTCGCCCTGACCGGCCGGATCGAGCGGGTGGCGGTCGTCGGGGGTGTCGTCAAGTACCGCGCAGGACAGCTCGCTGTCGTGGGTCCAGGACCGCCGGTTGAAGTTGTCGCTGCCGACACAGGCCCACACGTCGTCGACCACGCATGCCTTGGCGTGCACGTAGACCGGCGTGCCGGTCTGGTTCTCCACGTCGAAGACGTGCACCCGCCCGGCGGCGGCCCGCTCGCACAGGGCCAGCGCCTGCTCGCGACCGACGGTGTTCGGCGGCAGGGCCAGCCGGCCGTCCACGTCGGGATGACGGGGTACCACCGCGACCAGGTGCAGCTCCGGATTGTCACGCAGCGCTGCGGCGAAGAGGTCGGCCACCTCGGTGGACCAGAGGTACTGGTCCTCCAGGTAGATCAGCTGGCGGGCCCGACGTACCGCCTTGGTGTAGCCCCGGGCCACCGTGCGCTCGCCGTCCGGGGCGAACGAGTACCGGGGCCGGACCGCCGGATAGGTGCGCAACACCTGAACGTGGTGCGGTCCGCAGACCGGCGGATCGGCAGGTTGCTCCGGCAGCGACCCGGGCGCGAGGTCGCTGCCGCGGAGCCGGTCGCGCAGATAGGCCAGCGGGTTCTCCGAGTCCAGCGGCATCGGGTCGGTCCACCGCTCGCGGAACGTGGTGTCCAGCGCGCCCACCACCGGCCCACGCAGCGCGAGCTGCACGTCGTGCCAGGGCGGATGGTCACCGTAGGCGGCGGCCATCCGTACCGCCTGCGGGTCGCCGTGGTGCGTGTCGTCGTCGCGACGGCTGTGGCACAGGTCGATGCCGCCGACGAAGGCGATGTCCCGGTCGGGGGCCGCCGGGCGGCGCAGCACCACGAGCTTCTGGTGGTGCGATCCGCCTCGCCGGACCCGCTGGTCGAGCAGCACCTCACCGCCGGCGGCGGAAACCGCCTCGCTGAGGTTGCGGTTCTCCTCGTGGCTGTAGGACAACACGTCCAGGTGTGAGCGCCAGATCAGCCCCTTGACCACCACGCCGCGCTGAGCGGCGCGGGCGAACAGCTGGGCGACGGTCGGCCCGTCCGGGCGTAGCCGCTCGTCCGGGTCACCCCGCCAGTCGGCGAAGAAGAGGTGGTCGCCGGCGCCCAGCTCCTCGACCTCGGTGACCAGACGGTCGAAGTACGCGGCACCATGAATCAGCGGCTCGGCGAGGTTTCCACTTGTCCAGACGGGTAACTCAGAGACCGGGTTGGCGCGTTCCGGTGCGGTGAGGAACCAGTCCTGCAGCGGCACGCTCCCGCCCTCGGAGAGGTCGTTCACGTCCTCACGATACGAACCCGGGGTCGGGCTCGCACGCCGGTGAGCTTTCGGCTGACGGAGACCGACCCCCACCCCGAGCAGCGAGGGAGCCGCAGCATGTCCGGCGAGCCGACGAACTCCGCGACCGAAGACCGCGAGCAGGCGGTTGAGGGGGAGCGGGGGGCGCTGTTGACCGTACTGGTGATGGTCCTGCTCGGCCTGGCCGGCATCTTCGCCGTCTCCTGAGCCGGGCGGGCGGCCCCGGGAACCCGGAGCCGCCCTGCGCCCAGTGGTCGATCAGGGGCGCTCGCCCTGGCCGCCGGTGTGCGGCAACCGCTCCGCCGGGACCACACCGAGCCGCCCGGCCTGGAAGTCCTCGAACGCCTGGATCAGCTCGTCGCGGGTGTTCATCACGAACGGCCCGTAGTGTGCCACCGGCTCCCGGATCGGCAGACCGCCCATGATGTAGAGGTCCAGCGTCGGGGTGCGGCTGTCCTGGCGGGCGTTGGCCTTGAACCGCAACGCGTCGCCCGGCCCGTGCACGGCCAGCTGACCGGTGCGTACGCCGCGCCCGTTGGCACCGACAGTGCCTCGACCGCCGAGCACGTACACCAGCGCGTTGAAGTCGGGCCGCCAGGGCAGGTCTACCTGCGCCCCGGGCTCGACCGTCACGTGGGTGACGGTGATCGGGGTGTACGTGGAACCGGGCCCCTGGTGGCCGGCGATCTCACCGGTGATCACCCGGATCAGCGCGCCACCGTCCGGGGTGGTGAGCAGCGCCGCCTGGTTGCCCCGGATGTCCTGGTACTTCGGTGCGCTCATCTTGGCGTCCCGGGGCAGGTTCACCCACAGCTGGGTGCCGTGGAACAACCCGCCGCTGACCACCAGATGCTCCGGCGGGGCCTCGATGTGCAGCAGGCCGCTACCGGCGGTCATCCACTGGGTGTCACCGTTGGTGATGGTGCCGCCGCCGCCGTGGCTGTCCTGGTGGTCGAAGATCCCGTCGATGATGTAGGTGACGGTCTCGAAGCCCCGGTGCGGGTGCCAGGAGGTGCCTTTCGGCTCGCCGGGGGCGTAGTCCACCTCGCCCATCTGGTCGAGCATGATGAACGGGTCCAACTCGTTCATCGGCACCCCGGCGAATGCCTTGCGCACCGGGAAACCCTCGCCCTCGAACCCGCTGGGCGCGGTGGTGAGCCGGCGGACCGGCCGGAACGCGGTGGACTCGTCCAGCCGGGGCAGCCGGGGCAGGACGAGGACGTTGTCGACGGTGATGGCGGGCATCGGAGCTCCTTCAGGTGTCGCCGGGGGTGGCGTCGTTGCCGTCGGCCCCTCGCAGCCGTCGGCCGAGCCGAGTGAAGATCCTGTCCAGCACGGCGACCTCGGCGTCGTCGAGGTCGTCCATGAGATGGGTACGCACGGATCGCAGGTGGTGTGGTGCGGCCTCCCGCAGCGCGAGCAGCCCGGCAGCGGTGAGCACCGCCTCGCTGCCCCGCCCGTCCTGCGGGCAGGGTTGTCGCGCGACCAGGCCCCGCCGCTGCATGGAGGAGACCTGATAGGTCAGCCGGCTGGGCGAGAAGACCAGGCGGTCGGCCAGCTCACCCATCCGCAGTCGCTGCCCGGGCACCTCGGAGAGCAGCACCAGCACGTGGTAGTCGGCGAAGCTGAGCCCGCTGGCGGCCCGCAGGTCGTCCTCCAGGCGGGTGAACAACCGCTGGCTGGCCTCGATGTACGTCCGCCAGGCGGCTCGACGGTCGCGGTCCAGGCTCTCGGTCACGTCGCAACGGTAGCGCCTACTCAAAATTTGAACAAAGAGCCCCTGTGGTGCTCCCGGTGGAGCGCAGGGGAGGGCTTCGACGTCGGTGGTGAAGCTTTGAAGGATATCGACCGGACCGGCTCCGGGAGGTGTCCGGTGGGTGCCCGGCACCGGCGGTGTGAGACTCTGCCGCCGTGGAACTGACCGCTCCCGGCCTGCTGCTGCGTCCCTGGCGGGACACGGACGCCCCCGCCGTCCTGGACGCCTGGCGTGATCCGGCGATCGCCCAGTGGAACCCGCAGGGCGACTCGTTCGACCTCGACGCCGCGCTGCGCTGGCTACGGTGGCGGGCCGACTGGTCCGGCGGCGGGCACGTGTCGTTGGCGGCGGTCGACCCGGCCGATCCGGAGACCCTGCTCGGTTCGGTCTCGCTGCACCGCATTCATGCCGGCGACGCCTCGATCGGTTACTGGACCGTGCCCGCCGCCCGTGGCCGAGGGGTCGCCACGGCGGCCGTCGTACTGCTCAGCGGATGGGCCTTCGCCCACCTCGAGGTGGAGCGGATCGAGCTCTGCCACGCGGTGGCCAACCCGGCGTCCTGCCGGGTTGCCGAGCGCGCCGGCTTTCCGGCCGAGGGCACCTTGCGGCAGTCGCACCGCTACGGCGACGGTCGTCGCTACGACGAGCACCTGCACGCCCGCCTCGCCTCCGACTGACCGGCATCGCGGTGGCGGGCGGCCCCGCGTCCGGCGGGACCGCCCGAGGCGTACGCGGGGTCAGCCCGCTGTCTGTGGCGCGCGCCCACCCAGGTTCAGCCGGGCGAGCACCTGGCGGGCCTGGTCGGCCACGTCGGCCTCCACGGTGACCGCGTACTGGTTGGCCCGCAGCGAGCTGGCGGAGGTGAAGTCCCGCTGCCCGCCCGTCATCGCGTGCGCGACGGCACCGAAGACGGCACCCCAGAGCGCACCGATGACCAGACCGGCGAGGATCACCGCCACCCAGTTCCCGACGGTGAAGATGCCGAACAACAGGCCGATGAACAGACCGAACCAGGCACCCGTACCGGCTCCGACGAGCGCCGCGCGGGCCGTGGTCAGCCGGCCCAGCACCGTCTCCACCAGGGTCAGGTCGGTGCCGACGATGGCTGTGCGCTCCACCGGGAACCTGTTGTCGGCGAGGTGGTCCACCACCCGCTGGGCGGCCGGATAGTCCGGGAACGCGCCGATCGTCACGGTCGGCGGCCCGGTCTGCGGCCCGTGGCCGTCGCCACTGGGAGCCGCCGGACGACCGCCGGGGCCCGACGGGAGGGTGCCGCCGCCGGTCACACCCGGCTGCCAGGCCGAGGGGTTCGACTGTGTGGTCATCTGTCTCCTCCTTCGTCATCAGCCGCCTTCCCGCGCCGGCGCGGCGGTAACACCGTGGCGACGTGCGGCTCGCCGGCCCCGTGCCGCCGCTGGCACGCGACGCGGGGGACCGGGCCAGGCTGGACAGGGGCGGGCCCCCGGCCACCACAGGTACGGGTGGTGGCCGGGGGCCCCGGGACGGGTCAGGTGATCAGGCGCAGGCGGTCCCGTTCAGGCTGTAACCGCTCGGTGCGGACAGGCTGCTGCCGGTGTAGGTGCCCTGGAAACCGACGCTGAGCGTGCCGCCGCTGGACAGGTTGCCGTTCCAGGGGGCGTTGCGGACGGTGATCTGGTTGCCGGACTGGCTCCACTCACCGTTCCAGCCATTGCTCAGCCGTACCCCGGAGGCGACGTTGAAGGTGAGGTTCCAGCCGTTCAGCGCCGAGCCACGGTTGGTGACCCGGATCTCGGCGGTAAACCCACCGGTCCACGTGTTCGGGGTGAACGTCACCGAGCAGCCGCCGCCGGGCGGGTTGGTGGTCGGCGGGGCGGTCGTCGGCGGTGCGGTGGTCGGCGGTGCGGTGGTGGGCGGTGCGGTGGTGGGCGGTGCGGTGGTCGGCGGCGCCGTGGTCGGCACCGGGCCGGCCGCGATGGCCAGGTCGTACGCCCGCTGCGGCACGAACTGACCCGCTGCCGCGATGCAGCCGTCGGCCTCGCCCGGCAGCTTCACCCAGAGGAACGCGTCGATGGCGGAGTCACCGGTGTTCGTGGTGCTCGGGGTGCCGATCGCGCGTCCCGGCGGGTCGCACCACTCGGAGCCGGCCGGACCGTTGCCGTTGCGGCTGGTGTCGACGACCGCCTTCAGCCGGGAGTTGCCGGTGGCCGCGATGATCTGCTTGGCGTACGAGACCTCGTCGGCGGTGCGCCGGTAGTTCGACACGTTCACCGAGATGCCGTCGGCGCTGTTGGCGATGTCGGCGGCGTTCAGCCGGGCGGCGGCCTCACCGGCGGAGAGCCAGCCGCCGTGGCCGATGTCGAAGTAGACCTTCGCCGCCGACGAACCCCGCTTGAGCGCCTTGCCGGCGTACGCCATCGAGGCCCGCACCTCGGCCTGCTGGCTCTCGTTCATGCAGCTGCTCATGATGGGGAGCACGTCGGGCTCCAGGATGATGCTGGCCGGGCGGCCGCCGAGGCCCGCGGCGACCTGGTCCACCCACTGCCGGTAGGCCGAGTGGTTCGGCGCTCCGCCCGCGCTGTGGTTGCTGCAGTCACGGTTGGGGATGTTGTAGACCACCAGAATCGGGATCTTGCCGGCGGCGGCTGCCGCGCCGACGAAGGAGTCCACCTCGGCGCGTACGGTCGAGGTGTTCGTGGTGGTGTACCAGCGGGGCTGGGGGACGCTGGCGATCCGGTCCCGGATCACGGCGGTCTTGGAGTCGTTCGGGTTGGCCGCCACCCAGCGGGCGGCGCTGGTCTGCGGGTCGACGTAGAAGGCGGAGTCGGCGGCCGCGGCGGGCGCGGGGCGCAGCGCGCCCAGGCCGACGCTGCCGGCCACGGTCAGTGCCGTCGCCACGACGCCGACCAGAGCGAACGTGCTTCGGGTTCTCATGGTCTGCTCCTCGTACCCATCGAAGAAAGTGCGTGGAAGCGCTCCCACATGTCCGACAAGGTAACGGGCCGATTGCCGGCTTGTGAAGACCTTCCGGAAGTATCCAGTGAAGTGCGGGGCCACGACGTCGCCCGGTGGCGGCCGGCCACTCTACGATCATGGGATGCGTACTGACCGTTCCGGCGTGGTGGTGATCGGTGCCGGCATCGCCGGTGTGGCCTGCGCCCGGGAGCTGTCCGACGCCGGCATTCCGGTCCAGGTCCGGGAGCGGGGACGGGTGGTGGGTGGCCGGATGGCCAGCCGGCGCTTCGACGGCCGCCCCGCCGACCTCGGCGCGGCCTACTTCACGGTGAGCGATCCCGAATTCGCCGAGGTGGTACGCGGCTGGCAGACCGCCGGCCTGGCCCGGGAGTGGACCGACACCTTCGTCGCGTACGACGGTGGGGGGCGCCGCGAGGTTCGCGGGCCGATGCGGTGGGCGGCACCGCGCGGACTGCGCTCGCTTGTCGAACATCTCGCCCGGGACCTGCCGGTGGTGGTGAACCGGCTGGTGCTCGGGGTCGGGCCGGGACCGACTGTGGACGGCGAGGAACACGCGGCGGTGGTGGTGGCGACGCCCGGCCCACAGGCCGCGTTGCTGCTCGACCCGGAACTCGTCGCCGCCACCGAGGCCGTGGGACGGCAACGATGGTCGCCGACACTGGCGGCGATGCTGCGGTTCCCCACCCGGCGGTGGACCGACTTCCGGGGCGCGTTCGTCAACGACCACTCACTGCTCACCCTGGTCTGCGACGACGGCGACCGACGCGGCGACGGTGCCGCTGTCCTGGTCGCGCACACCACCGACACGTTCGCGGCCGGGCACCTGGCCCAACCCACCGCGGCCGGGCCGGAGATCGAGGCGGCCGTGCGCGACCTGCTCGCCCTGGCCGAACCGGCGGAGCAGGTGCAGGTGCACCGGTGGACGTACGCCAGACCGGCCGACGGAGACGGCCCGGACACCGGCTTCCATCTCGACGACGACGGCATCGGGTTGGCCGGTGACGCGTTCGGCGACCCCCGGGTGCAGACCGCCTGGCGCTCCGGTCGCGACCTGGGCCGGGCCCTGGCCCGCCGACTGACCTGACCGACCCGGGTGGTCGTTGCCGCCCGGTCCGCCGCTCAGGCCACCACGGTGGTGGCCCGGACATCCGGGGTGGGTGTCCTGGTGCGCTGACCAGATGCGTCCAGCAGCCGCATGACCGGGGTCGCCGCGATGCCGTGCGTCACCACGGAGACGATCACCACCAGGGCGGTGGTGGCCCACACCAGCTCCGCCTGGGGAAAGTCGGCTTTCGTGGTGGCGTAGGCCAGGTAGTAGAAGGAGCCGATGCCCCGGATGCCGAAGGCGGCGATCACCAGGTGCTCCGCTGGCCGTCCCGGCGCGCCGCGCAGTGCCAGCCAGCCGATGAGCGGTCGGACCAGGAACACCAGGGCCAGGCCGACAAGTGCGGCGGGCCAGGTCAGCTCAGAAAGCAGACCACCGATCACCGCACCGCCCAGCAACAGCAGCATCAGCACGGTGAGCAGCCGTTCCACCTGCTCGGCGAAGTCGTGCAGGACCGCGTGGTACTCGTGGCTCCGCTCCGCCGCCCGAATGGCGCGGGCTGCCACGAAGACCGCCAGGAAGCCGTAGCCGCCGGCCACCTCCACCAGCCCGTATGCCAGGAAGGTGGCGGCCAGCGCCAGGAATCCCTCCGCGTGCCGGGCCAGGCGCAACTCGCTGGGCGCCCGGAAGAAGAGTTTCCCGAGCAGCCAGCCGATCACGAGCCCACCGATCACCCCCGCCCCGACCTTGTACAGCAGGTCGAGCGTGATCCAGCGGACCAGCCAGTCGCCGGGAGCGAGGCCGGTACCCGCGATCGCGATCGCCGCGTAGACGAACGGGAACGCCAGACCGTCGTTCAGCCCCGCCTCCGAGGTGAGCGCGAACCGAACCTCGTCCTCGGCATCCGAATCGGCGTTGGGCTCGCCGACCTGGACGTCACTGGCGAGTACCGGATCGGTGGGTGCCAGTGCCGCGGCGAGCAGCAACGCGCTGGCCGGTACCAGGCCCGCCCACCACCAGCCGAGCAGTGCGACGGCGGCGATGCACAGCGGCATGGCCACGACCAGCAGCCGCCACGTCGAGGACCAGCGCTGCCAGCTCAACGGACGGTCGATCTTCAGGCCGGCGCCCATCAACGCGACGATCACGCAGATCTCGGTCAGGTGGGTGGCGAGCCCCCGCTGGGCCAGGGGATCGGGCACGGGCAGGCCGATGGGCAACGCGTAGATCAGCATTCCGAGACCGAGGAACGCCAACGGCATCGACAGCGGTCGCCGCTCCAGCAACCTCGGCAGGATGCCGGCGAGCAGGGCAGCCACACCCACCACCGCGAATGCCACGTCGAACGTGTCCACCGGACCACCCCTCGCCCCGCCGCCCCTGAAGGACAGGTGGCGCAGAACGTGCCCCCACCGGGGTTCCGGTAATCCGGGAATTTCTCGGCAGCATGACGACGTGCCGCTTCCTGGTATCCGACGGCCCGCCGGTGGGCCTCGGGCGGGTGCTCAGGTGGACGGAAGCAGGATCTCGAACCAGACCGTCGAGCCGCGGACCGTGGGGTCGGTGCCCCACGCGTCGCTCAGCTCCTCGATCAGACCCAACCCGCGCCCCCGGCTGCTCAGCGTCTCCGTGCGGGCCCGGGTCACCGTGCCCCGGGAGCCCGAGTCGGCCACCGACACGAGCAGGCGCTCCGGACTGAGATCAACCTCCACCCGCGCCGCCGTACCCGCGTGCAGCAACGCGTTGGTGGTCAGCTCGCTCGTGCACAGCACCGCCGCGCCGATCACCGACTCGGCTACCTCCCACTCGGTGAGCTGGGCGGTCATCCAGTGCCGTACCCGGCTCGGCGCGGTCGGCTCGGCGGGTACCTCCATCCGCGCCGACCGGCTCGGACGCAACGCGTACTCGACGGCGAGCACCGCCACGTCGTCCTCGGTCGCGCCGGGCACGGCGGCGGAGGCCACCCCGCACAACGACCTCGGGTCGCCACTGGGCGCACCGGCCACCGACTCCGCGAGGCGGGCCAGGCCGTCCGACAGCCCGCGCCGGCGTCGCTCCACCACACCGTCGCTGAACAGCAGCAGCGTGTCGCCGGGGGAGAAGGCGACGGTACGCGTCGCGGCCCGGTATCCGACCCCCAACGGGGCGCCGGAGGGCACGTCGACGTACTCGGCCCTGGGCTCACCGGACGGAGCACAGCGACGCACCAGCGGCGCCGGATGCCCGGCGCTGGCCAGGGTCAGCTCCTCCCGGCCGACGTCGATGACGCCGAACGCCACGGTGACGAACAGCTCGTACGTGCCGGCCTCGGCGCCGAGGCTGCCCACCAGGCGGTCGAGCCCGGTGAGCACCTGGTCGGGGCGGGGGTCGTTGAGCGCCAGCGCGCGCAGCGCGGCGCGTACCTGCCCCATCCGGGCGGCGGCCTGCACGTCGTGGCCGGCGACGTCGCCGAGGACCACCCCCAGCTCGCCGGTGGGTAGCACGAACGCGTCGTAGAAGTCGCCGCCCGCGGCGTTTCCGTCGACGCCCGGGTCGTACCGGGCGGCGATCCGCAGCCGGGGCAGGACCGGCAGGTTCTCCGGCAGCATGCTGCGTTGCAGCAGTTGGGCGGTGCCGTGCTGGGTCTCGAACCGGCGGGCCCGCTCGGTCGCCTGCCCGACCAGCTCGGCGCAGGCGGCCAGCAGCGCCCGCTCCGCCGCCGACCACGGATGCGCCGAGCGGTAGCCGACCGTCAGCGCTCCCCGTACCACCGAGGCCCGCAGCGGTACCGCCGCCAGGGCCCGGATCTTCTGGTCGTGCCGGTCGACAGCGATCTCGTGCAACGGCTCGCCGTCGTCGGTGAAGCTGGCCTGTCCGGTACGGGCGCTGACCACCGCCGGGGCCGACCAGCCGGCCGGGCCGCGCCGCCACAACGGGGGCAGCCGCTCGTCCGCCTCGTCCACCAACTCGCCCCGGACCCGCCGGACCATCCGCCACCCGGCGCCACCACCACCACCGTCGTCGACGGCGAAGGAGACCCGGTCGGCGTCGAACGAGGTGATCGCGTAGCGCAGGGCGACCCGGGCCACGTCGTCCAGGGTGAGGGTGCCGGAGAGGGCGGCGGCGAAGTCGCTGAGGCCCTGCAACTGACGGGTCGCCGGGCTGGTCTCGGCCACCACGGACAGGACGCCGACGACCCGGCCCTGGCTGTCGCGTACGGGGGAGCAGGCCCGGGTGTAGACGGGCTGGTCGAGTGCGGCCGAGGCACGGTGCAGCGGGAGCGGGATCTCCTTGTCCAGCAGGGGGGTGCCGGTGCGGTAGGCGTGCTCGATCACGTCGCCGACCCCGGGACGCTGCCACACCTCGGCGAAGACCTCGGCGGCCGGCCGCGTCACGGCGTGGGGATGCCGGTCGCCGATCAGTTCGGCGTACGCCTCGTTGTAGAGCAGCAGCAACTCGGCGCCGAGGTGCAGGGCCATCGGGGCCGGTGAGCCGAGCACCACCTCGGCGGTCGCCCGGACGGCGGGGTCCCACGACTCGTACGGGCCGAGCGCTGTGGCACCCCAACGGGGGTCGTCGGCGACGGCCGCCGTGCCCGGCACCGCCGTGCCCGGCAGCGGGCCTGCTGGCGTGGGTACTCGCCCGACCGTTCCTGGCATGAACGCAGCCTAGTCCGCCCGCTCGACAGGCGTTCCCGATCATCGGCCGGGCGCGTCGGCTCGGGACATCAGGGCAGGTCAGAGCCGGTCCGATGCGATCTGTCCAGAAAAAGGGGCGGATCGGAGCGGCGTGCTGGCCGGGGGAAGGGGTAAGCGCGCGGGGCAATCCATGCGACAGGAGGGACGTCATGCCGGAAACCCTCGCGGCCAGGCAGGTCAACATCGGTGACGCCGCGGCCGACATGTGGAGGTCGGTGCTGCTGTTCGTGCCCCGGGCCATCGCGTTCATCGCGATCCTCGTGGTCGGATGGCTCATCGCCAGAGCCGTGCTCAAGATCGTGGATACGGTCCTGGAACGGGTGGGGTTCGACCGGGCGGTCGAACGGGGCGGTATCAAGCGTGCGCTGGAGCGGACGCGGTACGACGCCAGTGACATCCTGGCGAGGCTGGCGTACTACGCCGTGCTGCTGTTCACGCTTCAGTTCGCCTTCGGCGTCTGGGGACCGAACGCGATAAGCGACCTGATCGCGGGCGTGGTGGCGTGGCTGCCACGGGCCTTCGTGGCGATCGTCATCGTGGTGGTGGCGGCCGCGATCGCCAACGCGGTGCGGGACCTCGTCACCGGGGCGCTCGGCGGGCTGTCGTACGGCCGGTTCCTGGCCGACGTGACGGCGATCTTCATCATCGCGCTGGGCGTGATCGCGGCGCTCAACCAGGTGGGCATCGCCACCACCGTCACCCAGCCGGTGCTGATCGCGGTGCTCGCCACGGTGGCCGGCATCCTGATCGTCGGCGTCGGTGGTGGTCTGGTGCGGCCGATGCAGAACCGCTGGGAAGGCTGGCTCACCAGAGCGGCCGAGGAGTCGCGGGCGATCCGCGAGCAGCGGCAGGGTGCCGAGGCCGGTCGCGGCGACATGCAGCGGCAGATGGCCGACCGGACAGGTGCCGCCCAACCGGCCTCCCGGGGATCGGAGTCCTCGATGGCCGGGGGACGGGGTACCTACCAGTCCGGCAACGCCGGCGACGAGACCCAGCAGTTCCGTCCGTGACGGTCGGTCTCGTCGGCAGTCGTACCAAGACGGGTGTCCGCCGCAGGGCGGGCACCCGTCGCCCTCACAGCGGCGGCGGCTGCGGGGCCGGCGTGTCCAGCGCGCCGGTCAGCGCGCAGACCGCGAGCAGGCGCAGCATGACCCAGTCCGCCTCCGCCCAGTCGACCGGGGCGTCGGCCGGCCGCCAGCCGTACTCCTCTGCGGCGGCGCACATTCCGTCGGCGTAGCCGGCGAGGGCCGCGGCGGTCAACGGCCGCCGGTCCCCGTGCAGGCTGTCACGCACCGCGGCGGCGTGCTGGTCGACGGCGGCGAGCAGCCCCGGCCGGCCGGTGGCGGCGGCAAGCCCGTCGAGGCCCACCGCGTTGGCGAGCGTGACGAGGCTGGACCGCGCCCAGTCGACGGCGGTGGGGGAGGTGACCCGGTTCGACGACACGCGCATGGGGAACGAATGTAGCCAACCCGCGGCGCCGTGACCTCGGCCGCTCGGTCGGTCACGGCCTCCCCGGCGGTGCCCGCCAGCTGTCCGGGGGGATCGAGTCGGACGCGGCGGGCGGCGGAAACCGGACGCCGTGACACGGCCGGCACCAGGAGGTACGGATGGACTCCCGCGACGAACCCGACGAGCGGCACCGGCGACCGCCCGGAGTGAGCGACGACACGGTGGCCGCCCTCGGCAAGCTCAGTGAGGCCCTGGAGTGCGTGGAACGCGCCCGTGGGCACCTCTACTCGCTGCACCAGCTCATCGGGCACGCCGACCTGATGCTCGACGACGCGGTACGGAAGTTCCGCGACGCCGGCCACCCTGAGATCGCCCACCGCATCGCCGACGAGCTGGTGGGCCGCAACGTCATCGCGGGTCGGTGGACGTTCCAGATCGTCGAGGACTTCGACGACGGCTACCACGCGCTGTTCCGCGACGTGGAGCGGTCGGCACGCGAGCAGCTGGTCGGCGGTCGACGGCACCTCTACGAGGCGGAGATGAAGGAGCGCCGCCGGACGCACGGGCGGTCAGGCCACGAGGCGCGTCCGGCCGGCGAACCGTGATGCCTCGGCTCAGCCGAGGACGTCGAGCAGCCCCTACTCGGAGGAGCGCACGTCCGCCGGGCGACGACGCGCGGCGTCGTCGGCGATGATCACGGTCGCCACCATCAGCGCGACGCAGAGGCTGAACAGCCATGAGCTGTCATCGACCAGCCGGGCGGAAACGGGCGCCTGCACGGCGGCGAGGAGGAAGCCGAGCCATGCCAGGCGGCGCTGACGCGTGGAGAGGAAGCCGGAGCCCTGATGCATTCCGAAAGTCTTGCGCGCGACGCGGCCATTGCCGTCAGCCGAACGGCCGATTCTGGCTGAGCTGTCCGAATTCACCGTCCGTTCGGCGGACCCGTCCGGGCTGGCCGGCGTGGCGTTCCGGGTACGTGGCGAAGCGGCGGCACGAGCCGGAAACGTACCCGGGAACGGTGTCAGAGGGTGTCCGGGCCGGTGCGTCCGGTGGTGGAGGGACGGTAGGCGCGGTCCGGGTCGGTGGGTTCACGGCCCGTGCCGGGCACCTCGCCGCCCCGGTCCGCCGCTTCGGGGCCGTGCCCGAAGGCGGCTTCCTCCCCGGCGTCGTTGCCCGTCACGTCGTCGGCCTGCCCGTCGAGCGTGGACCTGGCGACGGCCCGGTCCAGTTCCTCAAGCGGAAGTCGTTCCTCGTTACGCCATGCCCTGTCGTCGGTCATGCCTTCGCGGTACCCCGGCCCGGTCGTCGCAAACGACACCTCCCCCGGCGGCGGGTGACCGTCCGGTGGTGGCGGGCGCGACCCGGACGGGACGCGACGACGGCCGCCGGGGTCCACCCGGCGGCCGTCGAGGATCTCATCGCGGGATCAGGGTTGCGGACGGTCGACCTGCCCGCGCCACGCACCCGTCTCCTGGCCGCGTCGCTCGATGAAGGTCTTGAACCGTTGCAGGTCACCCTTTGCCCGGCGGTCGACCACGCCCAACTTGTCGCCGGCCTTCTCGATCACCCCGTGCGGGTCGAACTCCAACTGGAGGCTGACCCGGCTGTTGTTCTCGTCCAGCCGGTGGAAGGTGACCACCCCGGCGTGCTCGGTGCCGCCGGTCGAGCGCCAGGCCACCCGCTCGTCGGGCAGCTGCTCGGTGATCTCGGCGTCGAACTCGCGCTTGACCCCGGCAATCTCGACGGTCCAGTGGGTCATCGTGTCGGAGAGTTGGCGGATCTCCTGCACACCCTCCATGAACTGCGGAAACTCCTCGAACTGAGTCCACTGGTCGTACGCCGTCCGGACCGGGACGGCCACGTCGACATGCTGCGTCACGCCACTCATGGTTATCCTCTCCTGCGCTCGGTGAGGTTGCGGACCGGTCCGGTCCACCTACCAGCGCGTCGTCTCGTTGGTATGGCCGAGGGCCGCCCACACCTCGGACACCGTCTGGTACCGGGTGTCCTCGGGCAGACGCTCCAACGCGGCCACCACGTCGTCGGGGGCCTCGTTCGCACGGGCGTTGGCGAGCAGTGCGGCCCGGTCGCCGGGCAGGGCGGTCATCGTGATGAACCGTCCCAGCCGGCTACGTGCCTCGACGTCCTCGGAGGTCATGCCCTGGGGAGAGCCGCTGCGCAGTTCGCCGGCCGGCGCCGTGGTGGGCTCCGGCTGGTCCTCGCCCGCAGGCTCCGGGACGCGGAACTCGTCGACCCGCGAGCCGCCGGTCCCCGGCCCCTGTACGAGGCCGCTGACCTCCTGGCTCATCTGGTCGTCGACCCTCGGTGAGTGCTTGCTGCTGCCGCGATCCATGTCTTCTGCGCTACCCGGGGGACGGGTGGTAAACCGGCAACCGGTCACGTGTCGGCCGGAGACCGGGGTGGCAGGACCGGGTCGTCGGCGTCCTCCCGGCCGGACTGGAGCCTCCGTCCCCGCTGGAGTTCGGCGTTGATCTGGACACCGAGCATGAGCGCGGAATTGGACAGGTAGAGCCAGACCAGGAACGCGATCACCGCACCGAGGCTGCCGTACGTGGTGTCGTAGGAGCCGAAGTTCGCCACGTACAGCCCGAAGCCGAAGGAGCCGAGCGCCCAGGCGGCCAGGGCCACCATGCCGCCCGGGGTGAGCCAGCGGAACCGTGGCTGGCGTACGTTCGGCGCGACCCAGAACAACAGGGACATCAACAGCATCGCGATCAACGCGAGCGCCGGCCACTTGGCCACGGCCCACGCGGTACGCGCCGCACCACCGGCCCCGACCAGGTCACCGACCGCGTCGGCGACCGGGCCACTGAGGATCAGACCGGCGGCCACGGTGGCCAGCAGCACCAACGACAGGGCGGCCAGCCCGATCTGCATCGGACGCAGCTTCCAGACGGGTCGTCCCTCGACCACGCCGTATATCGCGTTCGAGGCCCGGGTGAACGAGGCGATGAAGTTCGAGGCCGACCAGAGCGCGCCGAGCAGACCGAAGCTGAGCAACACCCCGGCGGAGCTGTTCTGGCTCACCACCTCGCGGACCACACCGACGAAGCTCTCGTTCGCCACCACCGAGCCGGCACCCACGTCCCGGGCCAGGTCGAGCACCGTGTCGACGGTGCGTTCCCCGTCGGAGACCAGACCGACCAGGGCCACCACCACGACTGTGGCGGGGAACAGCGCCAGCACCCCGTAGTAGGTGAGGGCGGCGGCCCAGTCCGTGCAGTTGTCGCTCAGGTAGTTGCGTCCGGCCCGCACCAGCACGCCGCGCCAGGTCTGCCAGCGAAGCTGGCGGAACCCGGGTAGTCGCGGCACCTGCGGGTCGGCCGACGGGGCGTCGGGATTCGTCGTCGTCATCACCGCTCCTGGGACACGGCGGGCGCCTGCGGCTCGTCGATGGCCCCGGCGGTACCCGGCCCCGTCCGGCGGCAAACGCCGCGGCGTTTGCCGCCGCCGTGCGGGGGTACGCCAATCCGAATCACCCGAAAACGGAGGAGGATCGAGATGCCCGGGCGCGAGGTACTGCCCAGCACGCTGCGGCGCTCCCCGGAAAAGGCCCAGCGCACCTGGGAGAAGACGCACGATTCCGCGGTCGAGACCTACGGCGAGGGCGAGCGGGCGCACCGCACCGCGTTCGCCGCCGTCAAGCATGAGTTCGAGAAGGTCGGCGACCACTGGGAGCCGAAGGGTCGCAAGGGCCCCAGCGACGAGCAGGCCGCCGGTGGTGGCCCGACCCGGCGGGCACCGACCGCCGGAGGGGTGGACGCGAACGCCCCCAAGGAGCACCTCCTGGGGGTGGCCCGCGAACTGGACGTGCCGGGCCGGTCGAGCATGACCAAGCCGGAGCTGGTCAAGGCCATCCAGAAGGCCAACGACCGGGAGACCCGCAAGGCGCGCGGCGGCTGACCACGTCGCCGTTGCCTGGGGTCCGGCCGGCGTAACCGCCGCGCCGGGCCCCACGGCTCGCCTGGCGCTGCCGGTCGCGGTGGCCGCCGGGTCGGCAGCGGTTCACCAGTGGCCGCCGCCGGGTGCCTGGATGTGCACCGCCTTGGTGACGGTGAACTCGTCGAGCAGTTCCGGGCCGTAGCCGAAGCCCTGGCCGCTGCTCCGGCGCGGGTGCGCGGCGCCGGCCGGCGCGCCGCCGAAGACCGAGTTCACCTTGACGGTGCCGACCGGCAGCTCACGCCAGGCCCGCTGGGCGTGGCTCATCGACCCGGTCAGCACCGTCGCGGCCAACCCGTACGGCGAGTCGGCCGCGCACTTCAACGCCTCGGAGAACGAGTCGACCACCACCACGGCGGCGACCGGGCCGAACGTCTCCTCACGGATCAACGTCAGGTCGTGCCGACAGTTGTCGACAACCGTCGCGGGATAGAAGGCCCCCGGCCCCTCCGGCAGGGTGCCGCCGGTGCGCAGTCGGGCACCGTCGGCCACCGCCGCGATCACCTGCCCGTGCACGTGGTCGCGATGCCGTCGGTCGACGAGCGGGCCGAGCTGGGTGTCCGGGTCCCGTCCCGGTCCGACGCGCAGCGCGGCGGCCCGCTCGACAAGCGCCGCCACCACGTCCTCGGCGACGTCGCGGTGGGCGTAGATCCGCTCCACCGCGACACAGATCTGGCCCGCGTTGGCGAAGGCGCCCAGGGCGGCCTCGGCGGCGGCCCAGGTCGGGTCGACGTCGGCGTCGATGATCAGCGGGTCGCTGCCACCGTTCTCCAGCAGCACCTTGGCGCCGGTGCCGGCCGCCGCCGTGGCGATGGCCCGGCCGGTGGCGCTGGCGCCCACATGGGCCACCAGGTCCACCTCGGCGGCGGCGAGCGCCGCGCCGGTCTTGGGGTCGCCGCTGAGCAGCGACAGCACCCCGGCCGGCAGGGCGCTGTCGAACGCGCGGGCCAGCAGCCACCCGGTCGCCGGGGTGCGCTCGCTGGGCTTGTGCAGCACCACGTTGCCGGTGACCAGGGCGGCGCCGACCAGTCCGCAGGACACCGCGACCGGGTCGTTCCACGGCGTGATGACGGCTGCCACGCCACGCGGCTGCGGCGTCATGAAGTCGATGGCGGCCGGGTCGCCGTGCAGCGTACGGCCGCCCCGGGCGGGCGCGAGCTCGGCGTACTGGCGCAGGGTGGCCACGCCCGTGTCGACGCCGCCCCGGGCGTCCGCGAGAGGCTTGCCCATCTCCGCGGTCGTCGCCTCGGCCAGCTCGTCGGCGACCTCGGCGACCGCGTCGGCGATCCGGTGCAGTGCCGCGGCCCGCTCCGCCGGGGCCGTCGCGGCCCACTCCGGCGCGATTCCCCGTGCCGCCGCCACCGCCTTGTCGACCTCGTCGGCCGTGGCGATCGGCGCGCTGGTCACCGGCCGGCCGTCAGCCGGATCGTGCACCAGCAACTCGCCGGCCTCCCCGCCGGCACCCCAGACTCCACCGATGAGCTGCGTGACCGTGTACATGGCGCGCTGCATGCCCGGGCCGAGCCGTGACAAACGTTTCGCCGGGACGACTCGGGGTAGCGTCCCCGGATGACTTCGCCAGGTTCCCTCGGCGCCGAACGGGCCGACGCCATCGTCATCGGCGCCGGACACAACGGCCTGGTCGCCGCAAACCTGCTGGCAGACGCGGGTTGGGACGTGCTGGTGCTGGAGGCGACCGAGGTACCCGGCGGGGCGGTGCGCTCGGCCGAGGTGACCGCCCCCGGCTACCTCAGTGACCTCTTCAGCTCGTTCTACCCGCTCGGCTTCGCCTCACCGGTGCTGCGTGGGCTCGACCTGACCCGGTACGGGCTCACCTGGCGGCACGCCCCCGACGTGCTGGCCCACCTGTTCCCCGACGACCGGGCCGCGGTGCTCAACCGCGACCCCATGGTCACGGCGGCGTCGCTGGAGACGTTCGCCCCCGGCGACGGCGAACGCTGGCTGACCGCGTACGAGGAGTGGCAGCAGGTCGCCGACCCGATGATGCAGCTGATCACCACTCCGTTCCCGCCGGTACGCGGCGGTCTCGGCCTGCTGCGCCGGCTGCGGGTCGGTGGCTCCCTGCGACTGGCCCGGCGGCTGGTGCTGCCGGTGAGCCGGCTCGGTGAGGAACTGTTCGCAGGTGCCGGCGGGTCGGCGTTGCTGGCCGGTTGCGCCCTGCACACCGATCTGTCCACGGAGGAGGCCGGCTCCGGCGTCTACGGCTGGCTGCTGGCCATGCTCGGGCAGCAGGTCGGCTGGCCGGTCCCGGACGGTGGCGCGCAGAAGATCACCGACGCGCTGGTGGCCCGGTTGGCCGAGCGGGGCGGTCGGATCCACTACGGCGCCCGGGTGGAGCGGGTGCTTGTCGCCCGGGGCCGGGCGATGGGCGTACGCACGGTCGGCGGCACCAACTGGCAGGCCCGGCGCGCCGTGCTCGCCGACGTGCCCGCGCCCGCGCTGTACCTGGACCTGGTCGGTGCCGCAGTGCTGCCGCCGCGCCTGGTGGCCGACCTCGAACACTTCCGTTGGGACGGCTCGACGCTGAAGGTGGACTGGGCGCTGTCCGCCCCGGTGCCCTGGACCAACCGTCGCCTGTCCAGCGTCGGCACGGTGCACCTGGGGGCGGACCTCAACGGGCTCACCGGCTACGCCGCCACGCTGGCCCTGGGCGAGCTGCCACCGGATCCGTTCCTGCTGGTGGGGCAGATGTCGGTGGCGGATCCGAGCCACTCGCCGCCGGGCACCGAGTCGCTCTGGTCGTACACCCACCTGCCGTTTCGTCGGCACTGGCGGGCCGACGACATCATGGCCCACGTCGAGCGGATGGAGGCGGTGCTGGAGGCCGCCGCGCCCGGTTTCCGCAGCCTGGTGGTGGGCCGGCAGGTGGCCGGCCCGGCCGAGCTGGAGGAGGCCAACCCGAGCCTGGTCGGTGGCGCGCTGGGTGGCGGCACCGCCGCCCCCTACCAGCAGTTGTTCCTGCGGCCGGTGCCGGGCCTCGGCCGCGCCGACACCCCGGTGGACCGGCTCTTCCTGGCCAGCTCGTCGGCACACCCCGGCGGCGGGGTGCACGGGGCACCGGGCGCGAACGCGGCCCGCGCCGCCCTCGCCCGCGACCGGGCCCTCACCGGTGGGTTGTATCAACGGGCGATCGCCACCGCACACCGGGCCGTCTATCCGTGACCCGGCCGGATCGACGGGTCAGGGCGCGATGTTGCGGTGCCGGGTACGGAGCTTGAACGGCATCAGGGCACTTTCGATTTTGGTGGCGGTGGTCATCTTCGAGGCGCCGTCGCGCCGCTCCTCGAAGCGGATCGGCACCTCCAGGATGGTGTGCCCCAGCTTGGTGGCCAGGTAGTGCATCTCGACCTGGAAGCTGTAGCCGTTGGACTGCACCCGCTCCAGCCCGATGTCGCGCAGCGCGTCGGCCCGCCAGATCTTGAAACCGGCGGTGAGGTCCCGGATCCGTACCCGCAGCAGCGTGTGCACGTACAGGTTCGCCCAGCCGCTGAGCGCCCGCCGGTACAACGGCCAGTTCTCGTCCAGCTCGCCGCCCGGCACGTAGCGTGATCCGATGACCACGCCGGCCTGAGTGGAGAGCAGCGCGCCGAGCATGCCCGGCAACGCCTCCGGCGGGTGGGACAGGTCGGCGTCCATCTGCGCCACGTACTCGGCGCCGCCGTCGAGGGCCCGGCTGATCCCGTCCACGTACGCCCGGCCGAGACCCTCCTTGCCCGGCCGGTGCACGACCTCCACCCGTTCCGGATGCTCTATGGCGAGCTTGTCCGCGACCTCGCCGGTGCCGTCGGGCGAGTTGTCGTCGGCGACCAGCACCTTCAGGCCTGGTAGTGGCAGCGCGAGGAGGCGTTCGACCAGGACCGGCAGGTTGCCCGCCTCGTTGTAGGTCGGGACCACGACGGTCAGGCGCACGTCCCGCCACGGCGAGGGCAACTGGACGGGTTCGATCATGGGGGACATCCTCGGTCTGCGGACAGGGTTCCCCGAGAGCGTAGCTACTTGTCCCTTCCGGGGTGAAATGGCTCCCCCGGCGCGGTGCCCGCGATCAGTCCGGTGCCTTCTGCCGGCGGGCGATGTCGGAGAGCCGGTCCAGGGTCTCCTCGTTGCGCAGGTGCAGCACCAGATCGTTGATTTTGGTGCGGATCCAGCGCAGTGGACCGGCGGCGAAGTCCTCGGCGAGCAGCACCCGGGTCGTGTCCGGGTCGACCGGCTCCAGGGTGAAGACCACGACCGCCTCCCCGGCCGGCCAGAGTTGCACCCGGAGCACCAGCCTGCGTTCCGGTTCGCAGGCCAGCACTGTCGAGCAGTCCTCCAGGGAGAATGGCCAGGGGCCGGCGCGGTGGTACAGCCGGGTGCCCACCCCGGGCCAGTCGTCGTCCACGTTGCGCATGTGGGCGGTACCCACCACCCAGTCGCTGTAGGTCCATCCGTCCGCCAGCACCGCCCACACCTGCCGGGCCGGAGCCTCGATCACCTTCTCCACAACCGCCACCGCCCCTCGGTACCCGGCCCACGGCCTCGGCTAACGAGGTGGCCGGGTTAGCTTCTCGGCGACCGCGGGTAAGGCCACCGCGGGCGGCCGTGCGGGTACCGCCGGTGCGCGGTGTCGTCGGCCGCGTCGCCGGTGACGTTTACTCACCGGGGCGCAGGGAACCCGCCGCCCGTGCGACAGGACCATGGGGAGCCGGATCAGCGCAGGTCAGCCGGGGTGCTGGCCGATCCCGGCCGGGCCGTGTCCGGCCCGATCCTGTTCGACGCGGTGCTGCTGGACCGCGACGGCACCCTTGTCGAGGACGTGCCGTACAACGCGGATCCGGACAAGGTGCGTCCGATGCCGGGGGCCCGTGCGGCGCTGGATCGGCTGCGCGCGGCCGGGCTGAAGCTCGCCGTGGTGACAAACCAGTCCGGGTTGGCCCGGGGACTGTTCACCGAGCGGCAACTGCACCGGGTGAACCGCCGGATCGAGGCCCTGCTCGGGCCCTTCGACTCCTGGCAGGTGTGCCTGCACGACGACGGGGACGGCTGCGCGTGCCGCAAGCCGCGACCGGGACTCGTGCACGCCGCCGCCCGGGCGCTGGGCACCGTACCCGCCCGTTGCGCCCTGATCGGAGACATCGGCCGCGACGTCACGGCGGCGCTGGCCGCCGGTGCGGCAGGAATCCTGGTCCCGACGCCGGTGACCCGCGCCGAGGAGGTCGCGGCCGCCCCCTGGGTGGCCGCCGACCTGCCCGCCGCGGTCGCGGAGATCCTTCGACGGCAGGCGGCACTGAGCCCGGCGAAGCCGATGTCGGGGACGGGGAGCCGGGCCGCCACCACGGGTGTCCGGCGGCCGGCACCGGGGCGCCCGGGTACCGGCCGCACCGTCCTTGTGGTGCGGTCGGACTCGGCCGGCGACGTGCTGGTGACCGGACCGGGCATCCGGGCGGTCGCCGCCGGGGCCGAGCGGGTGGTGCTGCTCTGCGGGCCCCGTGGGCGGGCCGCCGCCGGCCTGCTGCCCGGCGTCGACGAGATCATCGAGCACCGGTTGCCCTGGATCGACCCGGACCCCGCGCCTGTGCATCCGTCGGACATGGCCGCCCTGGTCACCCGGCTGTCGGCGGTGGCCGCCGACGAGGCGGTCATCTTCACCTCGTTCCACCAGTCGCCGCTGCCGCTGGCTCTGCTGCTGCGGATGGCCGGGGTCGCCCGGATCGCGGCGATAAGCGACGACTACCCCGGCAGCCTGCTGGACGTGCGGCACCGGGTGCCGGCC
This sequence comes from Verrucosispora sp. CNZ293, assembly GCF_002754655.1. NCBI lineage: Bacteria > Bacillati > Actinomycetota > Actinomycetes > Micromonosporales > Micromonosporaceae > Micromonospora > Verrucosispora sp. CNZ293. The sequence continues at coordinate 2,624,545 of NZ_PEFR01000001.1, read as the reverse complement.
GGTGTGCCGGAGGCGGAGCGGGCCCTCTCGCTGGCCGCCGCCGCCGGCTACGTGCTCGAAGACGGCGACGAACCGCACCTACGGCTGCGTCCGGTCCCGCCGCCACCGCGCGAGGCCGGCGAACCGGGTTACGTGGTGCTGCATCCCGGGTCGGCGGCGCCGGCCCGGGGTTGCCCGCCCGAACTGGCCGAGCGGATCGCCGACAAGTTGAGCGCCGCCGGGTACCGGGTGGTGGTCACCGGCGGGCCACCCGAGCGGGACCTCACCGCACGGGTCGCCGGACGGCACTGCCGGGACCTCGGTGGCCGGACCGGGCTGGCCGCGCTGGCCGGGGTGGTGGCCGCCGCCGGCGCGGTGGTGGTCGGCAACACCGGACCGGCGCACCTGGCCGCCGCGTACGGCGTGCCGGTGGTCAGCCTCTTCGCCCCCACTGTCCCCTTCGGCCAGTGGGGGCCGTGGCGGGTGCCGACGGTACGCCTCGGCGACGCCACCGCCGCCTGCCGCGACACCCGGGCCGCCCGGTGCCCGGTGCCGGGGCATCCCTGCCTCAGCGGCGTCGAGCCGGGTGCCGTCCTGGACGCGTTGCGGCTGCTGGGCGTACCGCCGGACCGGGCGCCCACCGGTTCGACCGGGTCGCGGCCGGTGCCCGAGGTGGCCGGCATCGGCGCTGGGGGCACCCGATGAACATCCTGCTCTGGCACGTGCACGGCTCCTGGACCACCTCGTTCGTGCACGGCAAGCACCGGTACCTGATACCAGCCACCCCGGACCGGGGGCCGTACGGGCTGGGCCGCGCCCGCACGTACACCTGGCCGGAGAGCGCCGCGGAGGTGAGCCCGGAGCAGTTGCCCGGCGCCGAGGTCGACCTGGTGATCCTGCAACGTCCCGAGGAACTCGACCTGGCCGAGGAGTGGCTCGGTCGTCGGCCCGGCCGGGACCTGCCGGCGATCTACGTGGAGCACAACACGCCGAAGGACGGCCAGGTCCCCAACAGCCGTCACCCGATGGCCGACCGGGACGACCTGCTCATCGCCCACGTGACGGCCTTCAACGAACTGTTCTGGGACACCGGTGCCACCCGCACCACAGTCGTCGACCACGGCATCGTGCCGCCGACCGTGGAGTACACAGGCGAACTCGACAGGCTCGCCGTCGTGATCAACGAGCCGGTCCGCCGCTGGCGGGTCACCGGCACCGACCTGCTGCCCCGGTTCGCCGAGATCGCCCCGCTCGACGTCTTCGGCATGAAGGTGGCCGGGCTGGCCGAGCACCTCGGTCTGCCGGCCGATCGACTCACCAGCCACGACGACGTGCCGCAGCACCGGATGCACGCCGAGTTGGCGCGCCGACGGGCGTACCTGCACCTGTGTCGGTGGACGTCGCTGGGGCTGAGCCTGATCGAGGCGATGACGATGGGCATGCCGGTGGTGGCGCTGGCCAGCACCGAAGCGGTGATGGCGGTGCCGCCCGGCGCCGGTGCCCTCGCCACCCGGGTCGACACGCTGCTGGAGGCCGCCAACCGGTTCGTCACCGAACCGCAGCGGGCGCGGCGGGCGGGCGCCGAGGCCCGGGTCGCCGCTCGCGAACGTTACGGCCTCGACCGATTCCTCACCGACTGGGACCGGCTGCTGGAGGAGGAAGTATGCGGATAGCGATGATCTCGGAGCACGCCAGCCCGCTCGCCATCCTGGGCGGCGAGGACGCCGGTGGCCAGAACACGCACGTCGCGGAACTCTCCGCCGCGCTCGCCGCCGCCGGTCACGACGTGCGGGTCTACACCCGCCGCGACGCGGTGGACCTGCCGGTGACGGTACGCAGTCCGGACGGCTACGACGTGGTGCACGTCCCGGCCGGGCCGGCCGAACCGGTGGCGAAGGACGCGCTGCTGCCGCACATGCGCCAGTTCGGCGCCTGGCTCATCGACAGGTGGCGGGGCGGGGACTGGGCCCCCGACGTGATCCACGCGCACTTCTGGATGAGCGGGCTGGCCGCGCTGGAGGCCGGCCGCCGGACCGGGGTGCCGGTGGTGCAGACGTACCACGCGCTGGGCACCGTGAAGCGTCGACACCAGGGCGTTCAGGACACCAGCCCGGCCCGGCGGATCAGCTACGAGCGCCAACTCGGCCGCTCGGTGGACCGGGTGGTCGCGCAGTGCCGCGACGAGGTCGGCGAGCTGGTCCGGATGGGCGTGCCCCGGTCGGCGATGACTGTCATCCCGTCCGGGGTCAACCTGGCCACGTTCGCCCCGCTGGGGCCGGCCACCGAGCGCGAGCCCGGCCGGGCGCGGATCCTCACCGTGGGTCGGCTGGTGGAACGTAAGGGCTTCCAGACTGTGGTCCGGGCGATGGCACACGTACCCGAGGCCGAGTGTGTGGTGGTCGGTGGCCCGCCGGCCGGCCTGCTGGAGACCGACCCGTACGCCCGGCGGCTGCGGGCCCTGGCCGGCAGTTGCGGCGTCGCCGACCGGGTCCGCCTGGTCGGCGCGGTGCCCCGGGAGGAGATGGGCCGCTGGTACCGCTCGGCGGACATCCTGGTCGCCGCGCCCTGGTACGAGCCGTTCGGGCTGACCCCGCTGGAGGCGATGGCGTGCGGGGTGCCCGTGGTGGCCACCGCTGTCGGCGGTCTGCGGGACACGGTGGTCGACGGCGTGACCGGGGACCTGGTGCCGGCCCGGGACCCGCGGGCGCTGGGGGAGGCGCTGCGCGCGCTGCTCGACGACCGGATCCGCCGGTTCGCGTACGCGGGCGCGGCCCGGGCCCGGGCCCGCCGGCACTACTCGTGGGCGGTCACCGCCCAGCGCCTCGCCGAGGTGTACGACGAGGTGGCCGCGGTACACCGACCGACCCGGGTGGTGGCCTGATGAGTCTGCTCGACGCGCACCTGGCACACCTGACCGCGGCGCTGCCGCCGTTCCGGCGCTGCGAGCCGCTGCTCGCCCGGTGGGGCGCGACGCTGGCCCGGCGGCTCACCGACGGCGGTCGGCTGCTCGTCGCCGGCAACGGCGGCAGCGCCGCCGAGGCGCAGCACCTGACCGCCGAACTGGTCGGCAAGCTGCGTGACGACCGCCAGCCGCTGTCCGCGATCGCGCTGCACGCCGAGACGTCGGCGTTGACCGCGATCGGCAACGACTACGGCTACCAGGAGGTCTTCGCCCGGCAGGTCCGCGCGCACGGCCGACCCGACGACGTGCTGCTGTTGCTGTCCACGAGCGGCGGCAGCGGCAATCTGATCGCCGCCGCGCGGGCCGGGCGGGAGGCGGGACTGCGCTGCTGGGCGTTCACCGGGCCGGCGCCCAACCCGCTCGCCGAGGCGTGTCACGAGGTGCTCGCGGTGGATTCGCCGGACCCGCAGGTGGTCCAGGAACTGCACCTGGTCTCCAGCCACCTGCTCTGCGAGTACGTCGAGCAGGCGATGGCCGAGCAGCCGAAGCCGACGGCACCGGCGGCAGGTGCGGTGCGGGCCGGCGTCGAGGTGGTGCTGGACGGCGGAGCCGTCCGGCCGGTGCAGGCGTGAGGAGGCAAGCGTGACGGGACCCGTGGTGGTGGTCGGCGACACCCTGCTCGACCGGGACGTCGAGGGTGTGGTCAACCGGCTCTGTCCGGACTCGCCGGTGCCCGTGCTCGACGAGATCGCGCACGTGGATCGGCCCGGAGGCGCCGGGCTCTCCGCCGTCTTCGCCGCCGCACAGGGTGCCGAGGTGGTGCTGGTGACCGCGCTGGCCGACGATGCGGGTGGAGCCCGGCTGAGCGTGCTGCTCGCCGCCGCCGGGGTGCAGGTGTATCCGCTGCGGCTGCACGGCGCGACCCCGGAGAAGATCCGGCTGCGGTCCGGGGGCCGGGTGCTGCTGCGCCACGACCGGGGCGGCGGGATGGGGGAGTTGGGCGACCCGGGCGACGCGGTGCTGCGCGTCCTGGACCGGGCCTCGGTGGTGCTGGTCAGCGACTACGGCCGCGCGGTGGCGCGGCAACCGGCGCTGCGGGCGGCCCTGGCCTCGATCCGCGCCCCGTTGGTGTGGGATCCGCACCCGCGTGGGCCCGCCGCCGTACCGGGGGCGAACCTGGTCACCCCGAACGAGGCGGAGGTGCGGGAGCTGACGGAGGCGCCGGTCGGTGCCACCCGGCTGGCCACCGCCGCCGAGGGGGCGCAGCGACTGCGGCAGCGGTGGCGGGCGGGCGCTGTCGCGGTGACGCTCGGCGCCGACGGGGCACTGCTCAGCCACGCCGGGTCGACCCCGCTGATGGTGCCCGCTCCGGTCGCCGCCGAGGGGGACACCTGTGGCGCGGGCGATCGGTTCGCGGTCGCCGCCGGCCTGGCCCTGGCCCGTGGGGCGTTGGTCTCCGAGGCGGTACAGGAGGCGGTGGCGGACGCTTCGGCCTACGTGGCGGACGGTGGGGTGGCCACGGCCCTGCCGGCGCCGGTGCGGCGTGCCCCGCAGGCGGTGCACGCCGCGGTGGCCGGCGACCGGGTCGGGGTGGCCGCGTCCGCCGCCGTGGTCGCCCAGGTCCGTGCCGCCGGCGGCACTGTCGTCGCGACCGGTGGCTGCTTCGACCTGCTGCACGCCGGCCACGTGGCGACGTTGCAGGCCGCCCGGCAGCTCGGCGACTGCCTGATCGTGTGCCTCAACTCCGACTCCAGTGTGACCGGACTCAAGGGACCGGGCCGGCCGGTGATGCGTCAGACCGACCGCAGTCGGCTGCTGGCCGCGTTGAGCTGCGTGGACGCCGTGATGATCTTCGACGAGCCGACACCGGCGGCGGCGCTGTCCTGGCTGCGTCCGGACATCTGGGTCAAGGGCGGGGACTACGGCACCGGCGGTGGCGGTGACGCTCTCCCGGAGGCGGAACTCCTGCGCCGGTGGGGTGGACACACAGTGGTGGTGCCCTACCTGGACGGACGCTCCACCACCGAGATGATCGCCGCGACGGCCAGCCGGACGGAGGTTGTCCGGTGACCGCGCCGAATGCCGGCCGGACCGTGCTGGTCACCGGCGGCTCCAGCGGACTGGGCGCGGCAGTGGTGGCGGCGGTGGCCGCCGCCGGTGGTCGGCCACTGGTGCTGGACCGGCAGGCGCCGGCGGACGGGGTGCCCTGGGTGGAGTGCGATCTGGCCGACACCCGGCGTGCCGAGGCGGCCACCCGCGAACTGGCCGAGCGGGTGGGTGGGCTGGACGGGGTGGTCACCGCCGCCGGCATCGACGTGCCGGGCCGGCTCGCCGACGTGCCGGGTGAGACCTGGGACCGGATCGTCGCGGTCGACCTGCTGGCCACCGCCGCGGTGATCCGGGCGGCGCTGCCGTTCCTGACGGCGTCCCGGGGCACCGTCGTGACGGTGGCCTCCACGCTGGGCGTCAAGGCGGTGAGCGACGCGACGGCGTACTGCGCGGCGAAGTTCGGGGTGGTCGGCTTCACCCGGGCGCTCGCCGCCGAACTCGCCGGCACGGTAGGCGTCACGCTGCTCATCCCGGGCGGGATGCGGACGGCCTTCTTCGACGAACGCGACCCGCAGTACCGGCCGGGGGCGGACGCGATCCTCAACGATCCGGCCGACACCGCAGCCGCCGTCATGTTCGCCCTGTCGCAGCCGGCCGGCTGCGCGATCCGCGAGATGGTGGTCTGCGCCGATCAGGAGACGTCGTACCCGTGATCCTGGTGCTGCGTGCCCTCGGCGTCGGTGACCTCGCCACGGCGGTCCCGGCGTTGCGGGCGCTGCGCGCGGCCCACCCGGACCAGCGGTTGGTGCTCGCCGCACCGGCCTGGCTCGGGCCACTCGTCGAGCTGATCGGCGGGGTGGACCGGCTGCTGCCCACCGACGGCCTGGACCAGCTCGATCGACCGGCCGGGCGGGTGGAGCTGGCGGTCAACCTGCACGGCCGGGGTCCGCTGTCGCACCGGCTGCTGGCCGCCGTCCACCCCGGCCGGCTGCTCGCCTTCGCCAACGCCGAGGCGTCGCACGTCGACGGACCGGACTGGGACGACCACGAGCACGAGGTGTCGCGCTGGTGCCGGCTGCTGCGGGCGTACGGGGTACCGGCCGACCCGACCGACCTGGATCTGCGCCGACCGGGCCCGGTGGCGGCGGGCAGCGGTGCCACGGTGCTGCATCCGGGTTCGAAGGAGCCGGCGAAGCGGTGGCCGGCCGACCGGTTCGTGGCGCTGGCCCGGGAGCTGACCGGGCGGGGACACCGGGTGGTGTTGACCGGCAGCGCGTCGGAGCGGGCCGTGGTCACCCGCATCGCGTACCAGGCCGGGTTGCCCGCCGCCGCGGTGCTGGCCGGTCGGACGGACCTGGCGCAGCTCGCCGCTCTGATCGCCGGAGCGCGCCTGGTGGTCAGCGGGGACACCGGCGTGGCGCACCTGGCCACCGGCTACCGCACCCCGTCGGTGGTGCTGTTCGGCCCGGTTCCGCCCGCCCGGTGGGGGCCACCGCCGGAGCGTCGACGGCACCTGGCGCTCTGGGCCGGCGCGCGCGCATGGCCGGACTGGGACGGGGTAGGTGACCATCCCACAATGGTCGCCATCGGTGTGGACGAGGTGCTGGCCGCCGTCGACGAGGTGGAGCAGGCGGTGCGGGTGGACCGTGCGGTTGCGGCGTAGCGATCCGGGCCGGCCGGGGTACCGGCGGCAGCGGCGGGGCAGGGGCTGGTCGTTCCTGGACCCGCGCGGCGAGCCGGTGCGCGACCCCGACGAGTTGGCCCGGCTGCGGGAACTTGTCATCCCACCGGCCTGGCGGCAGGTGTGGATCTCGCCGTACCCCAACGGGCACATCCAGGCCATCGGCGTCGACGCGGCCGGCCGGAAGCAGTACCTCTACCACCCGCTGTGGCGGCAGCGGCAGGACGAGGCGAAGTTCGACCACGTGCTGGAGGTGGCGGGCCGGTTGCCGCTGTTGCGCGAGCGGGTCGACCACGACCTGGCGGTGCGGGGGCTGCGTCGCGAGCGGGTGCTGGCCACGGTGACCCGGCTGCTCGACATGGGCACCTTCCGGGTCGGCAGCGACCAGTACGCGGCGGGCGAGGATCCGACCTTCGGGGTGGCCACCCTGCGCCCCGAGCACGCCCGGCTCCGCAGGGGTTGCGTGCTGTTCGAGTTCCCCGCCAAGGGCGGCATCGAGCAGGTACGGCTGATCTCCGACCCGCAGTTGTGCCGGGTGCTGGCCGACCTGCGTCGGCGGCGGCGGGCGGCGGACCGGTTGTTCGGCTACTGGGACGGGCGGCAGTGGCGGGACGTACGGGCCGACGAGGTGAACGACTACCTACGGGAGGCCAGCGGTGGCGAGATGACCGCCAAGGACTTCCGCACCTGGCACGCGACGGTACGGGCGGCGACGGAGTTGGCCACGTTCACCTCCGCCGGTTCGGTGACCGCCCGTCGCCGGGCGGTGGCGGCGGTGATGAGGCAGGTGGCGGAGTTGCTGGGAAACACGCCGACGGTGGCTCGCGCGTCGTACGTGGATCCGAGGGTGGTGGACCTGTTCCACGACGGCGTGGTCGTCCCGGTGGCCGAGGGAACCTCGCCGGAGCAGGCCGAGCGGGCGGTGCTGACCCTGCTGGGGCGGAGCTGACCGGGCCTCATCCCGCGTCGGGGCGGGGCCTGCCGACGGCACGGGTTTCGATCATCGCCGCCACCCCGTCGAGGATCCGGCCCAGCCCGAACCGCCATTCCAGGTCGACGTCGTCGTCGTACTCTTCACCCTCGGCCAGCAGCTCGTGGATCGCCGGGTACGGGCCGGGCGCGGTGAGCGTGGCGAGGTGCTGCCAGTAGCGCAGGCCCACCTGCTCCGGCGTCTGTCCGGTCCGGGCGGCGGCCTCGGCGATGTCGGCGGTGAGCGTGGCCCAGCTGCGGGCGTACCCGCTGACCAGCATGATCGTGGAGATCCGTTCGGTGGCCCGTAGCCCGGTGCCGCGCAGCGCGGCGAGCCCGTACTCCATCCAGCGCACCTGGTTGGGGTTGATCGGGGGGCCGCTGATCGGCACGTGCCGCATCCACGGCTGTCGGCGCAGCGCGGCGACGTTTCCCTCGCCCCAGCGGGCCAGCGCCGGTCGCCAGCCCTCGTCGATGCCGCGCGGGCGTGGTGGCGGGCCGTACGCGGTGTCCACCATCAGGTCGAGCAGGTCGTGTTTGGTCGGCACGTACCGGTACAGCGACATCGTCGCCACGCCGAGGTCGCCGGCCACCCGGCTCATCGACACCGCCGGCAGTCCTTCGGCCTGGGCGATCTGGATCCCGGTGGCGACCACCTGATCCAGGCTGAGACTGCGCTTCGGACCACGGCTCGGGCGGTCGCGCAGCCCCCAGGCGAGCGCGACGTTCTCGGGCAGCTCGACGTCGGGTCCGTTCACTCCACCTCCCAGGCACGTTGACCGCCAGCATAACCTCTGCGTATGGTGCACGCATATAAGCGTATGGCCTACGCAGATTTGGAGGGTTTCATGGTGCACGGACCGCCAGCTGTCGAGCTTGTCGATCTGCGCAAGTCCTTCGGGGACCACGTCGTGCTCGACGGGTTGTCCCTGCGGGTGCCCACGGGTGGGGTGCACGCCCTGTTGGGCCAGAACGGGGCCGGGAAGACCACCACGGTGCGGATCCTGGCGACGCTGACCCGGCCGGATTCGGGTACCGCCCGGGTCGCCGGCCACGACGTGGTGCGGGAGCGGCGGCGGGTACGCCGGACGATAAGCCTCGCCGGCCAGCACGCGGCGCTCGACGACGGGCAGACCGGCGTGGAGAACCTGACAATGTTGGCCCGGCTCGCCGGATTGGGCGCGCCCGCGGCCCGCGCCCGCGCCGCGGCGCTGCTGGACCGCTTCGACCTGGTCGACGCCGCCGGGCGACAGGTGGTGACGTACTCCGGTGGGATGCGACGCCGCCTCGACCTGGCGGCCAGCCTGGTCGGCGCACCGTCAGTGATCTTCCTGGACGAGCCCACCACCGGCCTGGACCCGCGCAGCCGGCAGGCGCTGTGGGAGGTGATCGGCGAGCTGGCCGGCGCCGGGGTGACGGTGCTGCTCACCACGCAGTATCTGGAGGAGGCCGACCGCCTGGCCGACCAGATCATGGTGCTGCACGGCGGCGGGCTGGTCGCCGAGGGGACGGCGGCCGACCTCAAGCGGCGCTTCGGCGCCCAGCGGTTGGAGCTGACCTGGCGCGACGCCGCCGGTCTCGCCGAGGCCGAGCGGCGGTTGGGGGCCCGGGTCACCCACCGCGAGCCGGCTCGGCTGGCGCTGTCGGTGGCCACCGACGGCAGCGCGCCACAGGTCCGCAGCCTGCTCGACGAGGTCGATCCGGACCGGCACGGGGTGGTCCGGTTCACCGTACGGGAGGCGACCCTCGATGACGTCTTCTTCGCCCTCACCGACCGTCCGGCGAGCACCGAGCGGGAGGTGGCCGGTGTCTGAGCTGACCCTCCGGCCGAGGCACGCCGCCGTGATGGTCGGCCGTTGCGTGCGGCTGTCCCGCCGCAACGTCGACGCGCTGCTCACCTCGCTGCTGCTGCCGGTGATCCTGATGCTGCTCTTCGTCTACCTCTTCGGCGGGGCGATCGACACCGGTTCGGCGTACGTGACCTACGTGGTGCCCGGTGTGCTGCTGCTCTGCGCCGGCTTCGGCGCGGCCGGCACGGCGGTCAGCGTCACCACCGACCTGACCAACGGCATGATCGAACGGCTACGCACGATGGATGTCGGCGCCACCTCGATCCTGGCCGGGCACGTGGTGGCCAGCGTGGCCCGCAACACGGTGTCCACGGTGCTGGTGCTCGGGGTGGCGGTGGCCATCGGGTTCCGGCCGGCCGTCGCGCCGCTGCGCTGGCTGGCCGCTGCCGGGGTGCTGCTGCTGTTCCTGCTGGCGGTGTCGTGGCTGTCGGCGGCGTTCGGCCTGCTGGCCCGGACCCCGGAGGCGGCCAACGGCTACACCTTCCTGGTGATGTTCCTGCCCTATCCGAGCAGCGCCTTCGTGCCGGTCGAGACCATGCCCAGCTGGCTACGGGGCTTCGCCGAGCATCAACCGGTCACCCCGGTCATCGAGTCGCTGCGCGGACTCCTGCTGAACACCCCGGTCGGCACCGCACCCACCCGCGCAGCGGCCTGGTGCATCGCCCTGCTCGCCCTGGCGGTGCTCCTCTCCGCCCTCCTCTTCCCCCGCCGGGTCGCCTGACGCCCCCTTCCCACCGTGTCGACCGAGAGGTTGGCGGCGGTTTTCGAGATCGAAACCGCCGCCAACCTCATGATCAACGGGGCAGGTGGGGGTAGGGGTCAGTCGTTGAGGATCTGGGAGAGGCGGTCGCGGAAGCGGCGCTCGGAGGGGCTGACCTCGGTGCCGCCGAGGCCGAGCACACCGCCGGTGCTGGCCGCGCCGACCACCTGCTCGGCGATCTCCACCAGCCAGTGCCGGTACGCGCCCGCCTCGCCCTCGTCGACCTTCGCCGCCAGCAGCGCCGACGCCTCCTTCGCCCGGCCCAGCACGTCCTCGGCGTAGCCGCGCGGGTCCGCCGGGGAGATGACCGGCATCTCCTCACCGGCCTCCGGGTCGCCGACCCGGGTGACGATCTCGCCGGCCACGGCGGCCACCAGCGGGCTGGCCGACTCCCGCCCGCCGGAGATGGTCTCCAGGCCGGCGGCGCCCTCGGCCATCGTCGCCTTGGTGCCGTCGGACTCGGCGGCGCTCGCCGCGGTGAGCACCGACTGTGGCAGGCCGACAAGCAGCCCCCACTCCTCGTCGGAAAAACCGAAACCGGTGTACGCCGGCTCTTCGATCACGACCCGCCCCTCCCGCTCGTCGTTCACGTCCTCGTCAACCGCGCCGCCAGCGGCGACCGGTCGGTCTGGTCCAGCAGCCGTCGGCGCCGGGCCGGTCCAGTCACCGACGGCCCGGTCTGGTCCAGTCGCCGGCGGCCGGCTCAGGTTAATCCAGGGTCAGCAGACCCTGTTCGGACACCACGCTCACCGACAGCGTCTTGTACCCGACCTCGTCGAACAGGACCGTCATCCGGCCCTCCTCGTAGCTGAGCACCAGGCCGGAACCCCACTCGGCGTGCCGCACCTGGCTGTGTACGGGGAACGGGCCGACCGAGCCGTCGTCGGGCACGCTGGTGCCGGCGTGGCAGTTGTCGCAGTGCCCGCAGATCTCGGTCATCTGCTCGCCGAAGTAGGCGAGCAACGTCTGACCCCGGCAGGCGCTGGTCTCGGCGAAGGCGCGCATCATGTCGGTACGCGACCGGGTCAGGCTCTGCTGCCGTTCCGCCTCGGCCACCGCAGCCGCCGCGGCGTCGACCGGAGTGGGGGCGTAACGGGGGGCGCTGACCCGTTGCCCCGCCGTCTGCTGAGCCGCGCCCACCTGCTCCAGCAGGGCGAGGTACTGCCCGAGCTTGCGGGGGCCGAGCCCGGTCACCTCGCGTAGTTTCTTCCGGGTGGTCGGTTCCTTGCGCAGCAACGCGGCCAGATCGCGCAGCTCGGTGGCGTCGGGCAGGCCACCGCTGAAGTAGCGTTGCAGCCCGACGTCCTCGGCCTGCCACAGCAGCAGGACCCGGGCCGCCTCGCCGTCGCGCCCGGCACGGCCGATCTCCTGGAAGTAGCTGTCCGGCGAGTCGGGCAGTGCCATGTGCACCACCCAGGCGATGTTGGGCTTGTCGATGCCCATGCCGAAGGCCGAGGTCGCCACCATGATCGGCACCTGGTCGGCGAGGAACGCCTCGTGCAGCCGGACACGGGCGTTGGCCGCCATCCCGCCGTGGTAGTACTGCGCGGGATAGCCAGCGTCGGTCAGCCGGGCGGACAGTTCCTCGGCGGCGCGACGGGTGGGCACGTAGATGATGCCGGGCCGCTTGTCGTCGCGCAGCAGGGCGATCAGCCGCCGCCACCGGTAGTCCTCGGTGGGGCAGTGCGCCACCTCCAGGAAGAGGTTGGGCCGGTCCAGGCCGGAGACCACGATCTCGGGCTTACGCAGCCGCAGCCGGTCGACGATGTCGTCGCGTACCGGCGGGGAGGCGGTGGCGGTCAACGCCACCACCGGCGGTCGGCCGATGCCCTCGATGAGCTGCCCGAGGGCCAGGTAGTCCGGGCGGAAGTCGTGGCCCCAGGCGGAGATGCAGTGCGCCTCGTCGATCGCGACGAGCGCCGGTTTCAACGCGCGCACCTCGGCCAGCCGCTCCGGGTTGGCCAGTTGCTCCGGGGTGATGAAAAGGAACTCGGCCCGTCCGTCGCGGATCTCCGCGATCGCCTCGGCCTGCTGGGCCGCCGTCTCGTCCGAGCTGATCCGGACCGCGCGCAGTTCCGATCGCTGTCGCTCGTTGAGCGCGGCGATCTGGTCCTGCTGGAGCGCCAGGAGCGGGGAGATCACCACGGTCGGGCCGGGGATCAGGCTGGCCGGGATCTGGTAGATCGCCGACTTGCCGGCGCCGGTGGGCAGCACCACCAGGGCGTCGCGGCGGCGCATCACGGCCCGCATCGCGGCCAACTGGTTGGGCCGCAGGGCGGTCCAACCGAACAGGCTGCGCGCGGCTCGGCGCAACGACATCGAGTGCGTGGTCAGCTTCATCGAAGGCCGCAGGTACCCGGCCGGCTCCGCGCCGAAACCCGCGTTGATCAACGCACCCGGGGCAGCACCTCGCGCTGGTACAGGTCGAGCAGTCCCGCCCAGTTCGGCCCGGTGTTGGCGACGTACACCTCGTCGAAACCGGCAGTGGCATACGCGTCGATCTTCGCCAGGTGGGCGTCGGCGTCGTTGCCGCAGACGAACGCCTCGCGCATCGCCTCCGGATCGACAAGGGTGGCGGCCTGCTCGAAGTGGCGGGGCGAAGGCAGGACCTGGAGCAGCTCGCCAGGGATCGCCTCGGTCGGCCAGCGCTCGTACGCCAGCCGCATGCCCTCCTCCACCGTCGGCGCGTACGCGGCCTTGAAACCGGCCTGGCAGGGCTTGTCGCCGCCACCGTTGTCCCGGAACCGGCGCACCAACTCGCCATCGGGCATGGTGTTGACGAACCCGTCGCCGATCCGAGCGGCCAGGTCCACCGCCTTCGGCCCGAACGCGGAGACGTAGATCGGCGGGGGCGTCTCGGGCAGCGTGTAGATCCGGGCGTGCTCCACCCGGTAGTGCCGGCCGTGGTGGTTGACGAAGCCGCCGCGCCACAGCTCGCGCATCACCTCGACCGCCTCCTCCAGCATCTCCAGCCGGACGCCGGCCTGCGGCCAGTGGTCGCCGAGGATGTGCTCGTTGAGCGCCTCGCCGGAGCCCACCCCGAGGACGAACCGGCCGGAGTGCAGCACCGCGCTTGTCGCCGCCGCCTGGGCGAGCACCGCCGGGTGGATGCGGACGGTCGGGCAGGTGACGGCGGTGGTGACCGGTAGCCGGCAGACCTGGCTCAGCGCACCGATCATCGACCAGACGAACGGGCTCTGCCCCTGGGCGTCGGTCCACGGGTGGTAGTGATCGGAGATCCACAGCGCCTCGAAACCGGCCCGCTCGGCGGCCCGTGCCTGGTCGAGCAGTTCGGCAGGCGCGTACTCCTCGGTGGACAGGAAGTATCCGATCTTCATTTTTCCCCCTCGGCCCGCTGGTGCGTATGGGGCAGGCGGTACCCCGGCGGGCGCCTGCCACACCCCGGCGGGGCTCAGCGACGGAACATCGCGCGGATGGCGATGAGCAGCAGCAGTCCGCCGACCACCAGGCCGAGCAGGCGTACGCCGGGGATGTCGGCCGGGCTCGTCGCGTCGGCCAGCAGCACGGGGTCCATACCCGCACTGTCGCGGCGTAGCGCTCCCAAGGCAACTGTAAGGTTTATTGACTATTGCGTGGCGCGGTGTGACCATGTCTGCACCGCCGGCTGGCGGGGGAGTCCACGGCGGAACACGCGGGGGTACAGCGCCGAATGAGTGAGCGGCAGCGAGCGAATCATCAACTCAGCGCGGCGGTGCCTCATGGCGGCACGCAGCGAAGCGGAGTGCCGGCATGAGTGAGCGAGTCGAGCGCAACGGAAACCTGGCAGCCCTGGCAGCCGCGGTCCTGCAGCCCGGTTTCGTCGGTACCACCCCGCCCGCCTGGGTCTGCCGCTGGCTCGGCGACGGGCTCGGCTCGGTGGTGCTGTTCAGTCGTAACGTCGTCGACCCCGGGCAGGTCGCCGCGCTGACCGCCGCGCTGCGCGCGGAGCGCCCGGACGTGATCGTCGCCATCGACGAGGAGGCGGGTGACGTCACCCGCATCGAGTCCGGCCGGGGCAGTTCCCGCCCGGGCAACCTGGCACTCGGCGCGGTCGACGACCCGGCCCTCACCGAGGAGGTGGCCCGCGACCTGGGCGAGGAACTCGCCGCCGCCGGGGTCACCCTGAACTACGCGCCGGACGTCGACGTCAACTCCAACCCGGACAACCCGGTGATCGGGGTCCGTTCGTTCGGCGCGGAGCCGTCGCTTGTCGCCCGGCACACCACCGCCTGGGTACGCGGTTTGCAGGCCGGTGGCGTCGCCGCCTGCGCGAAGCACTTCCCGGGGCACGGCGACACCCGCGTCGACTCCCATCACGATCTGCCCCGGATCGACGCCGACCGGGCCCGGCTGCACACCGTCGAGCTGGCCCCGTTCCGGGCCGCGGTGGCGGCGGGCGTCCAGGCGGTGATGACCGGGCACCTGCTGGTGCCGGCCCTGGATCCCGACCTGCCCGCCACCCTGAGCGGCCGAATCCTGGGCGGCCTGCTGCGCGAGGAGATGGGCTTCGACGGCGTGGTGGTGACCGACGCGGTGGAGATGGGCGCGGTGGCCGACCGCTACGGGTTCGCCGGTGCGGCGGTGCGTGCCCTGGCGGCGGGGGCGGACGCGATCTGCGTGGGCGGCGAGCACGCCGACGAGGAGACCGCCCGCCACCTGCGCGACGCCATCGTGGACGCGGTCGTCGCCGGTGAACTGCCCGAGGAGCGGCTGGCCGAGGCGGCCAAGCGGGTCGGCCAACTCGCCGCCTGGACGGTGGCGGCACGGACCGCCCGCGCCGCAGGCCCGGCCGGCGGCTCGGCCGTCGGGCTGGTCGCGGCGCGACGTGCCGTCCGGATCACACCACGCGGCGACTCGGCCACCACGCTGCCACTGGCCGGTCCGGCGCACGTGGTGGAGTTTCAGCCGCCGCACAACATCGCGATCGGGTCGGAGACCCCCTGGGGGGTGGCGGCACCCCTCACCGCCCTGGTGCCGGGCACCACGAGCGTCCGGTACGTCGAGAACGCGGTGCCGCCCGACCCGGCCGCCGACGCGACCGGCCGGCCGCTGGTGCTCGTGGTACGCGACCTGCACCGGCACGCCTGGATGCGGGACGCGGTGGACCGGGCGCTGACCGCCCGCCCCGACGCGGTGGTCGTCGAACTCGGGGTACCCGCCCTGGTCACCGGCGCGGTTCACATCGCCACCCATGGCGCCACCCGGGCCGCCGGGCGGGCCGCGGCCGAGCTGCTCGGTGGCGGGGCGGTCAGCCCTGGCTGGTGACCAGGTCGGCGTACTCCGGGTGGCGTTCGATGAAGGCGGCCATGAACGGGCAGCGGGGCACCACCCGCTGACCCTGCGCGCGGACCTGGTCCAGGGTGCCGCGCATCAGCGCCGCACCGACGCCCATGTTCTGGAAGCCCGGGTCCACCTCGGTGTGCGTGAAGATCAGCACCGCATCCCGGGGCAGGTACGCGGTGAAGCCGGCGAGCGCGTCGTCGACCAGGATCTCGTAGCGGTGTTTGGCGGGGTTGTCCTCGACAAGCATGCTCACCCCTGCATTGTCCATCGGCCGGCGACCGAGCCGGTCCGTTCGCCGACGTCTCGTACGCTTGACCGCGTGACGAACCGATCCCCCGCCCGCATGACCCCGCTCACCTCCGCCCGTAGCACCCCCACCCGGCTGGCCGGACTGCTGGCCGGCCTCGCGCTCGGCGTGGCCCTGCTGGCCGGTTGCAGCTCGGAAGGGGCCAGCACCAACTGTGGGCTGGACGCCTGCACTGTCACCTTCGACCGGGGCGTGGACGCCCGGGCCAACATCCTCGGTGTCGAGGCCCGGTTGGTCGAGGCGCAGGACGACGTGGTCACCATCGAGGTCGGCGGCGAGCAACTGTCGCTCACCGTCGGTCAGCAGGCCGCCGACGTCGGCGGCCTGGCGGTCACCCTGGACAGCGTCACCGACACCGAGGTGAAGGTCCGCATCGCGCGTAACGGCGGCTGACGGCAACCGGGCGGCGGCCAGCACGTTTGGAAATCTTCGCGTTCGGAGATTGAGGCGCCATGTCTCTTACCCGGAACGCCGAAGCCACCGCCGCCCGTACGGCCGACAGCCGGTGGCTGGAACTCCTCGCCCGGGCCGGTTTCATCGGCTACGGGATCGTGCACCTGCTGTTCGGCTGGCTGGCGCTGCAGATCGCGTTCGGCAACTCGTCCGACGACGGCGACCAGTCCGGCGCGCTGCGTACTCTCGCCGCGCAACCCATGGGCAAGTTCCTGGTCATCGCCATCGCCGTGGGCATGCTCGCCATGGCGATCTGGCAGGCTCTCGAGGCGGCGGTCGGGCACCGCACCGAGCGGGGCAACGACCGGCTCAAGGAGCGGGTCATCTCCGCCGCCCGTACCGTCATCTACCTCTGGTTGGCCTGGACCGCCTGGAAGGTCTTCTCCAACGCCAACTCCGACAGCGCCTCCCAGCAGGAGGACCTGACCGCCCGGATGATGGAGTCCAGCGGGGGCCGCTGGCTTGTCGGTCTCGCCGGCCTGGTGCTCATGGGCATCGGCGTCGGCATGGCGATCTACGGCATCAAGAAGAAGTTCATGAAGCGGCTGAAGACCGGCGAGATGAACGCCAAGACCACCCAGCTCGCCCGCCGGCTCGGCATGGCCGGTTACGCCTCCCGGGGCGCCGCCTTCGCGGTGACCGGCCTGCTCGTGGTGCTGGCCGCGGTGAACTACGACCCGGAGAAGGCCCGGGGCCTGGACGCCGCGCTGCGGACCCTGCGCGACCAGTCGTTCGGCCCGATCCTGCTCGCCCTCATCGCGCTGGGCATCGCCGCCTTCGGCGTCTACTGCTTCCTCCAGTCCCGCTACCGCAAGGTATGACCTTCTCCTCCGTGGCCGCCCCGACGGTGGCCGGTGACGGCGATCCAAGGCACCATTGCCCCTTTGCCGGATCTTGATCGCCCGTTCGCCGGATGCCGCCATCGGGGCGGCCGTCGGGTCGGAAGGAGAAGCAACACGTGCACAGCTACCTCGTGACGGTCGTCGCCGCGCTCGCCGCGGCGGCGATCGCTCTCGCCGTGGTCGAGGTGGTGCATCGCCTCACCCGCCGGTGGGGTCGCCGATCACTGCTGTTGACCGAGTTGACCGAGCACGCGCACCGCTCGTTCCAGGTCGCCGCCACAGTGCTCGCCGTGCAGTTCGCCGTCCGGTTCACCACCGGGTACGCGGTCGGCACCGGCTGGCGTCAGGCACTGCTGCACCTGCTGGTGCTCGCCGTCATCGCCGCCGGCGCCTGGCTGGTCGCCTCGCTGCTGGTGGTGGTGGAGGACACCGCGCTCGCCCGCTTCCGGGTGGACGTGCCGGACAACCGGCACGCGCGGCGGGTGCGGACCCAGGTGGTGATGCTGCGCCGGTTGACGATCGTGGTGATCGTCGTACTCACCGTCGGCGTGATGCTGATGACCTTCCCCGCCGTGCGGGGCATCGGTGCCGGCGTGCTGACAAGCGCCGGTCTGGTCGGTGTCGTCGCCGCCCTGGCCGCGCAGAGCCTGCTGGGCAATCTCTTCGCCGGCCTGCAACTCGCCTTCAGCGACGCGGTACGCCTGGACGACGTGGTGGTGGTCGAGGGGGAGTGGGGCCGGATCGAGGAGCTGACGCTCAGCTACGTGGTGGTCCAGATCTGGGACGACCGGCGGCTGATCCTGCCCACCTCCTACTTCACCAGCACTCCGTTCCAGAACTGGACCCGCACCGAGGCGGCGGTCCTCGGCACTGCCGAGTTCGAGGTCGACTGGTCGATCCCGGTGCAGGCCATGCGGGAGGAACTGCGTCGGCTGGTGGAGAGCACCGAACTGTGGGACGGCCGGGTCTGTGTCCTCCAGGTCACCGACGCGACCGGCGGCATGATCAAGGTTCGCGCGCTGGTGAGCGCCGGCAACGCGGGCGCGCTGTGGGACCTGCGCTGCCGGGTGCGCGAACATCTGGTCGCGTGGGTACGCGATAACCAGCCCACCGCGATGCCCCGACTGCGTACCGAGGTCGGCGACGGTGCGAGCGACCTGGCGTGGCAGTGGGTCCAGCCGCGGCACTCGACGCGCCGTCGGGCTGAGGCCGAGGTCCCCGACGATGCCCGGCTCTTCGGCGGCAGCGACGACGGCCAGGCCCGCAACGAAGCCTTCGTCGGCCCCGACGAGACCGTCGAGATCCGGGAGCCCGCCGAACCTCGCCGCTGACCGGCGTCCCGCGCCGACCGCCGTTCCCGCCGGATATCCGACGTCGCCCGCGACTGGCCGGCCCGGTGGGGAGCCAACTGCCGGTCCACCTCGTTATCCAATCGGATGTCGAGGTTTGGCGCGGCGTTTGGCGGGGACGTGCTGCCCGACGCTTCTGCCCCCTTTTCCGGGAACAGGATTGACGAGCGGCGACTCCGGGCATACAGCGCGGTGATGACGAGAGGGGGACAGCATGGCTGACGTGGCGAACGCCCGTACGTCCCACAACGGGCGTACGTCCCACAACGGGACCGAGCCGTCCACCGCCGAACTGGTCCAGCGGGCGACGGAACAGGTTTCGCGCCTGGTTCGGGACGAACTCGCGCTGGCCCGTGCCGAGTTGACCGAGAAGGGCAAGCAGGCCGGCATCGGCGTCGGCCTGTTCGCCGGTGCCGGCGCCCTTGCCTTCTTCGGCCTGGGCGCACTGGTGACCGTCGCGATCCTCCTGCTGGCCCTGGTGCTGCCGGCGTGGGCGGCCGCCCTGATCGTGGCGGTGGCCCTGTTCCTGGTCGCCGGAGTGCTCGCACTTGTCGGTAAGCGCCGGGTCAGCCGTGCGGTGCCACCGGTGCCCGAGGCGACCGTGCGCAGTCTGCGGGCCGACGTCGACGTGGTCAGCGCTGCGGTGAAGGACAGGGGACGGGCATGACAGGCAACGGTACGGGTGACACGGAGGCGCTGCGCGAGGACATCCGGCGCACCCGCGTCGAACTGGGCGAGACGATGGAGGCGCTCGCCGCCAAGGCCGACGTGAAGAAGCGGCTCAGGTCCTCGGCGGACCAGGCCCGGGAACGGGTACGCGAACAGGCCGCGCTCACCGTCGCGCGGGTCCGCGCCCAGTCCGGTCTCACCCATCAACAGGGACAGACCCGACAGGGGCCGGCTCCGTTCATCGCGCTCGCGGCCGGTGCGGTCGCCGCCGCCGTGGTGTTGATGATCATTAGAGGGAGGCGTGGGTGAGCAAGGGAATCGGCAGGGCCGCCTACAAGCCGGTCGGCGTGCTGATGGGCTTCGCCGCAGGTGCGATCGCGGGCGCGGTCTTCCGCCAGGTGTGGAAGATGACCGCAGGCGACGGCGAGGCGCCCAACCCGACCGACGAGGACCGCCGCTGGGGCGAGGTTCTCGCGGCGGCCGCCTTGCAGGGCGCCATCTTCTCGGTCGTCCGCGCCGCCGTGGACCGGGGCGGTGCGGTGGGTGTTCGCCGGATCACCGGCCGTTGGCCGGACTGAAGGTCTGTGTCAAGGCCCTCTCACCATCTGCCGGTGCGGGGGCCTTTCGCCTTATCGACAGCCACACCTGACGGATCTCACGCATCCGTCAGGTCACATGTCGGAGAAATTTCGTCGGTTAGGCGGTGCAGAGTTTTTGCGTACGTGGTTAAGCTGTCCCACGTTGTTGAGAGATCGCGTGGGTTGAGAGAAGTCTCCTTCACGGGGGCCGCCTCAGGCACCGCTGCTCGAAACGGCCAACCGGCCGCACGGTGTGCTCGGCCGCCAGTTTTAGAAGGAGATACACATGGCGCAGGGAACCGTGAAGTGGTTCAACGCTGACAAGGGCTTCGGCTTCATCACCGTCGATGGCGGGGGTGCTGACGTGTTCGTCCACTTCTCGGCAATCCAGACCAGCGGCTACCGCACGCTGGAGGAGAACCAGCGGGTGGAGTTCGAGATCGCCCAGGGCCAGAAGGGTCCGCAGGCCGAGCAGGTCCGCCCCCTCTGAGGCACCGGTCGGCGACCGCCGGCCAGTGGCGAGGCAGTCCCCGAATCAGTGCGAAGCCCCGCGTCCCGACGGACGCGGGGCTTTCCGCATCGTTGGCGCGGTGACGTCAGCGGCGGCTGCGGGCGCGTACGCCGAGCCAGAGCAGCGCCAACCCGACAAGCACCAGCACCGGGCCGAGCACCGCCCAGATCCGTTGGCCGGTCATCACACTGCCCTCGACGTAACCCAGGCCCTGCACCGTCCACACCACACCCACCACCACGGCCAGCAGGCCGAGCGTGAGCCGGAGCCAACCGCTCATCGCCGTCTCCCTCTCTTGTGGTCCGTCTCCGGCCGGCCCGCCGGGAAACGGTCCGCCTCCGGGCGGCCCGCCGCTCACCATCGGTGGTGCACCTGGGGCCGGATCAGGTCGTCGTAGATCGCTGCCACCTCGGCCAGTTCCTGGGTGGACAGCTGTGGCTGGCCGGCCACGGCGGCGTTGCCGAGGGCCTGGGCGGCGTCGCGGGCACCGGGGATGACGACCGTGACCCCTGGCTGGTCGAGCACCCAGCGCAGCGCGAACTGGGCCATCGTGCGGTCCTCACCGACAAGCGGGGCGATCCTGCGCACGGCGGCCAGGCCGGTGGTGAAGTCCACCCCGGAGAAGGTCTCGCCGACGTCGAACGCCTCGCCGTGCCGGTTGTAGGTGCGGTGATCGTCGGCGGCGAACGTGGTGTGCTCGTCGTACCGGCCGGAGAGCAGGCCGCTGGCCAGCGGGACGCGGGCGATGATGCCGACCCCGGCGGCCGAGGCGGCCGGCAGGACGCGTTCCAGCGGCTTGTGCCGCAGCGCGTTGAGGATGATCTGCACGCTGGCCACGCCGGGCCGGGCGATCGCGGTGAGCGCCTCGTCGCAGGTCTCCACGCTGACGCCGTACGCCGCGATCCGCTTCTCGGCGACAAGCGTGTCGAGGGCGTCGAAGACCTCGTCGGTGCCGAAGACGGCCGTCGGCGGGCAGTGCAGCTGCACCAGGTCCAGCGTGTCCACGCCGAGGTTCGTCCGGGACCGGTCGGTCCACTGTCGGAAGTTGTCCAGGGTGTACGCCTGGGGCGTCTGCGCGACCCGCCGGCCCATCTTGGTCGCCACGGTCAGCCCGGCGTCGGGGTGCGCCGCCAGGAAACGCCCGATCAGCTGTTCGCTGCGCCCGTCGCCGTACACGTCGGCGGTGTCCAGGAAGGTGACCCCGGCGTCGACCGCGGCGCTGAGCACCGCCATCGCGTCGTCCTCGGTCACCGTGCCCCAGTCGGCGCCGAGTTGCCAGGCGCCGAGCCCGACCACGCCGACCTGGCGATCCATCCGGGGGAAGGTGCGTTGCTCCATACGGAGAGCCTAGTGACCCCTGCTTGTCGCGGCGATGGCCGGGCCGTACGCTCAACAAGACGGACGTACGGTTTTCAGCCAGGGGGGCGATCATGTGGGATCCGGCGGCGTACCTGCGCTACGGCGACGAACGGTCCCGACCCTTCCACGACCTGCTGGCCCGGGTGGGCGCCGACCACCCCCGGCAGGTGGTCGACCTCGGCTGCGGCCCCGGCACGCTGACCGCCGTCCTCGCCGCCCGCTGGCCGGACAGTCGGGTCGTCGGTCTGGACTCCTCGGCTGAGATGATCGCGCGGGCCAGCCGGCTCGGCGTCCCGGTCAGCTTCGGCGAAGCTGACGTCCGTGACTGGCGTCCCGACCGGGACACCGACGTGGTGATCAGCAACGCGGTGCTCCAGTGGGTGCCCGGCCACCGGGAACTACTCGTCCGTTGGGCCGCCGAGCTGCCGGCCGGCGCCTGGCTGGCGGTGCAGGTGCCGGGAAACTTCGACGCGCCCTCCCACCGGGCGCTGCGGGAGGTCGCCGGTCGCCCGCCGTGGCGGGAGGTGCTGACGCCGCTGCTGCGGGAGACGCCGGTCGCCGACCCGATCGACTACACCGTGTCGCTGGTCGCCGCCGGTTGCGCCGTCGACGCCTGGGAGACTACCTACGTGCACCTGCTGGCGGCCGGTCCCGACGCGGACCATCCCGTGCTGACCTGGCTGGAGGGCACCGCGCTGCGCCCGGTCCGGGCCGCGCTGGACCCGGCCGGCTGGTCCGCCTTCCGCTCCGCGCTGGCGGTACGCCTCACCGAGGCGTACCCGGTGCGCCACGGCCAGGTGTACTTCCCGTTCCGACGGATCTTCCTCGTCGCCCGTACCGGTTTCGCCCAGGAGAACTCGTGACCGACCTGCGTACCTTCATCGCCGGACTGCCCAAGGTGGAGCTGCACGTGCACCACGTCGGCTCCGCCTCGCCCCGCATCGTGGCCGAGCTGGCCGCCCGGCACGAGGGACGCAGCCCCGTCCCGGCGGACCCGCAACTGCTGGCCGACTACTTCGTCTTCCGCGACTTCGCCCACTTCATCGAGCTGTACCTCAGCGTGGTGGACCTGATCAGGGATCCCGACGACGTCTGGATCCTCACCCACGAGGTGGCCCGGGAACTGGCCCGCCAGCAGGTCCGCTACGCCGAGCTGACCGTGACGCCCTACTCCCACGTGCGGCGCGGCATCCCGGCACCGGCGTTCTGCGAGGCGATCGAGGACGCCCGCAAGCGGGCCGCCGCCGACTTCGGCATCGAGCTGCGCTGGTGTTTCGACATTCCGGGCGAGGCGGGGCTGCCGGCGGCCGAGGAGACACTGCGGATCGCGCTCGACGAACGCCCCGACGGGCTGATCAGCTTCGGCCTCGGCGGTCCGGAGATCGGCGTACCGAGGCCGCAGTTCAAGCCCTACTTCGACGAGGCGCGCGCGGCCGGTCTGCGGTCGGTGCCGCACGCCGGGGAGACCACCGGCCCGCAGACCATCTGGGACGCGCTGCACGAGCTGGGTGCCGAACGCATCGGCCACGGCATCTCCGCCGCGCAGGACCCGCGCCTGCTCAGCTACCTGGCCGAGCGGCGGATCGCGTTGGAGGTCTGCCCCACGTCGAACGTGCGCACCCGGGCGGTCGCCGACATCGACGAGCACCCGCTGCGCCGGCTTGTCGACGCCGGGGTGCTGGTGACCATCAACTCCGACGACCCGCCGATGTTCGGCACCACCCTGGACGACGAGTACGCGGTGGCCGCCCGGCTGCTCGACGTCGGTCCGGACGGGGCTGCCGAGCTGGCCCGCAACGCGGTGTCCGCGTCGTTCCTCGACGAGACCGGCAAGCGGCGAATCATCGCGGAGATCGACGGCTATCTCGCCGCCCGGCGCGGCTGACGCCCGCAGCGCCGGGCGGGCCGGCCAGGTGGCGCGCGGCGGGAGGAGGTGTGGGGGGACCGTGTCTCCCGCCGCGCGCACTGCCCCACCGACCGAGTGCGCTGGGAGCGATAGGCCGGTGGAACTGCTGGGTTCGCAGCGATCCTGTCAGTCGGACCGGTCGGGTGGAACGGGGTTAATTCGGATCTAAGAAAGACTTGTGGCGTCGCACAGCCCCGAGCCGCCGCCCGCGACCCGGCCCTTCGGGCGCCCTCAGCCGTCCGTCGGACGCTGCCGGGGCCAGCGGCGTCCACTCGCCTTCTGCTCCCGGCCCTCCCGGGCCATCCGGCCCACCAGACCGAACCGGCTGACCTGGCGCGGCGTCGCCTCCGGGTCGGCCAGCAGCATCACCACGCTCGCCCCGCCCAGCTGGGCCCGGTCGATGCTGACCGAGCCGTTGGCCTGCAACGCCACCCGTTTGGCGATGTCCAACCCCAGCCCGGTGGAACCCTGGTCGCTGGTGCCGCGGCGTAGGGCCCGGTCCGGGTTGGCGATGCCGGGACCGGCGTCGTCGATCCGGATGGCCACGTACCCGTCGCGGCGCGACACCGCCACCTCGAACGCGGTGCCCTGCGGGGTGTAGCGGAAGACGTTGCCGATCACGGCGTCCAGGGCGGCGGCCAACTCGGCCCGGGGCACCGGCGCGGGAATCCGCAGCTGGGCGCCGGAGACCCGGTGCGGGCGGTTCTGGTCACCGGCGAGGGCGGCCCAGAACACCATCCGGTCCCGGACCACCTCGCTCACGTCGCACGTCGCCGGGGGCGCGGCCTCGGTCGCCACGGCCTTGCGGGTGGTCTTGATCAGCACGTCGATCTCACCTTCCAGGGTGACGATCGCCTGCCGGATCCGCCGGATGCCGCGCCGGTAGTCCAGCTCGGCCTGGCTGAACGAGCCCACGCTCGTGTCGTCGGACTCCAGCGCCTCGGCGTCCAGCCGCAGCACGGTCAGCGGGGTACGCAGCCGGTGGGACAGGTCCGCCACCAGTTCCCGCTCCTCGGTGCGCGCCGCCACCAACCGCTCCGCCATCCGGTTGAACGCGTGGCCGGCCTCGACCAGCTCGCGTGGGCCGTGCGGCTCGACGCGTACGCCCAGGTCGCCGTCGCCGATCGCGAGCGCCGCCTTGACCAGACCCCGGCTCGCGTCGGCCGCTCGGGCGGCGAACCGGTCCACCACGAGCATCGCCGCGCCGACGAGCGCGACCGCCACCCCGGCCAGCAGCAGCCACCGGCTGCCGCCACCCGCGTCGAGCACCGCGTCCGGGACGAAGATCTCCACCACGGCGGTCTGCTCGCCGAGCACCACCGGGTCCAGCCGCAGCACCCCGCCGTCGACGTCGACGACAAGGGAGCGGCCCTGCTCCCGGGCCTGGTCCAGCTGCGCCGCGTCGGCCCGTCCGGCGGAGGAGTCCACGTCGAGCCCGTGCACGACCGGCCGGGTGACCGGGTCGCCACCACTGGCCTCGATCGCCCGGGTCACCACCTCGGCGTCGGTGCTGATCGCGAGAGCACCTGTCACCAGCGCGCTGCGGCGGGCCGCGTCGGCGATCGCCTCCTCCCGGGCCTGCCCGCCGAGCGTCAACCCGAGCGGCACCAGGAAGGCCAACGCCAGCAGGGTGCCCACGCCGGCCGTCAACAGGGCCAGCGTCCTTCTCAGTCCGGCGCCACCAGCCGGAAGCCCACCCCCCGCACGGTGCGCAGGTAGCGTGGCTTCGCCGCGGACTCGCCCATTTTGCGGCGTAGCCAGTACAGGTGAACGTCGATTGTCTGATCCTCGCCGACCGATGGCTGCCGCCATACCTCCTCCAAGAGCTCCCGCCGGGACACTACCCGGCCCGGACGGGCGGCGAGATACGCCAGCAGGTCGAATTCCTTGCGGGTCAGCGCCAGCGCCGCGCCGTCGAGGTGGGCGCTGCGCTCGCCGACGTCAACCTTCAGCCCGCCCACGGTGTGCACGGCCGGCTGGGCGGAGCGGCTGGCCCGGCCCGCGCGGCGCAGCACGGTGGTGATCCGGGCGTCCAGGTGTGCGCCGGTGAACGGCTTGATCATGTAGTCGTCGGCACCGGCCCGCAGCAGCTTGACCACCGACTGCTCGTCGTCGCGGGCGGTGGCGATGATGATCGGCACGTCGGTGATGCCCCGGAGCATCCGCAACGCGTCCGAGCCGTCCAGATCCGGCAGCCCGAGATCGAGCACGACCAGGTCCGGTGTCTCCGCGGCCACCCGACGCAGCGCGTCCAGGGCGGTGCCCACCGCGTGGACGGCGTGACCCCGGTCGGTGAGGGAACGAAGCATCGCGCCGCGTACGACGTGATCGTCTTCGACCAGGAGGACGGTGGCCACCCAAGCACGGTACTCGGGGCGGCAAGCACGGCGTCATTGCGCCCACCCCGGGCACCAGCCAAGCTGGTGCGACCATGACGTTCACCATCTATCCGGACACCCGCCTGGCACTGGCCCGGGACAGCCTCGCCGGCCTGTCGGTTGGCGACGCCCTCGGCTCCCAGTTCTTCGTACCGGGGCGCCCAACCAGGTCCTGGCAGGCGGAGCTGCCCGCCGGCCCCTGGGTGTGGAGCGACGACACCGAGATGGCCTGCTCGGTGGTCACCACGCTCGCCGAGCACGGCGAGATCGACCAGGACGGCCTGGCCCTCTCCTTCGCCACCCACTACGACCCGGTCCGCCGCTACGGAGCCGGCGCGGTGGGGATGCTCGAACTGATCCGCGCCGGCACGCCCTGGCCCGTGGTCGCCGCGTCCGCGTTCGACGGGCAGGGCTCCTGCGGGAACGGGGCGGCGATGCGGGTCGCCCCGCTGGGCGCGTACTTCGCCGACTCGACAAGCCGGGTGGTCGCCCAGGCCCAGGCATCGGCCGAGGTGACCCACGCCCACCCGGAGGGGATCGCCGGTGCGGTGGCGGTGGCGGTGGCCGCCGCCCGAGCCGTGCGGGCCCGGCTGGACGGCGACCGGCCGGACCCGGCGCGCCTGCTCGCCAGCGTCGCCGCCGCCGTGGACCCGGCGACCGAGGTGCACCGGGGCGTACGCCGGGCGGCCGGACTGCTCGGCCGTCCGCTGCCGGAGGTGGTCGACGCGCTCGGCAACGGCTCCCGGGTCACCGCGCAGGACACCGTCGCCTTCACCTGCTGGGTGGCCGCCACCCACCTGGACGACTACCCGGCCGCCATCCGGGCCTGCGTCGAGGCGGGCGGCGACGTGGACACCACAGCCGCCATCGTCGGTGGGATCGTCGCGGCGTACACCGGGGTCGCCACCGACGGTGGAGTGCCCGCCGCCTGGCTGGCCGCCCGGGAGCCGCTACCCGACTGGGCTTAGGCCGACACCGGGCCTAGCGCCGGGCGCCCGCCTCGACCGCGTCGGAGCTGGCATCCTGCGCCGCCCCGGCGGCGGGCTCGCCCGCGTCGGAGCTTGCCGTCGCCGGATCCGGCTCCTCGTCGAGCACCGACCTGTCGATCTCCTCGGTGGGGGTGCGGCGTCGGCGGCTGATCAGCCAACCCACCACCGCGCCGCCGCCGAGGCCGGCGACCAGCCCGGCGGCGAGCAGGCTGTTGGCGTTCGGGCCGCCGTCCGAGGTGGCGGTGGTCGGCGGGGCCTCGGCGGGGGCTGCGCCGCCGGGAGCGGCACCGTGCCCACCGTGGGCACCCGGGTACGCGGGGTCGCCCGGCAGCAACGTCAGCGTCGGCAACTGCCGCTGGCCGGGGCCGCTGCCCCAGCGCACCTGGAGACCGTCGGCGTACGTCTGCACCAGCTCGAAGGTCAGCCGATCGACCTGCGGCAACGGTGCCATCGAGAACACCAGCCGAGCCGGGCCCGCACCGGCCTCGCCCTTCGCCCGCGACCAGATCAGCGAGGCGGTCACCACGTCGGTGGCCGGGCCGTGCATGCCCGCCACCGGCCGGTCCAACTTCCGGGTGGTGATCGTCGGTGCCCAGCCCGGCACCGACAGCGGGTACACCTCGGCGATCGGCGGGTCCTCGGGGATTCTGATCTCGACCTTCTCGGTACGCACCCCGGGCCGCTCGTCGGGCACCACGAATTCGAGCTTCACCGCGTTGCCCTGCTGGGCCTCGGTCGGGGTGAAGGTCACCCCGTCCGCCGCCCACGCCGTGGCGGGCCAGAGCAGCACCACGGCCGTGGCCAGGGCGGCCACCAGCGCGCCCCGGCGTCGACGGCTGCCGCCGTGCGTCATCGCCATCTGGGTTCCCATCCGTGTCCACGCGGCCGGAACCGGCTCCGGCCACACCTGGTAGTTCGGATCCCGGGCCGAAAAGGTTCAACGTCCGGCGGCAAATCGGCTGCCGTCGGTGTCGACGACGGTGGCCACCGGGAGCCCGATAGCATCAGTGAGCCGGTATCGGCACCATCCGTCACATCTGCTGCGAGGAGTCATCCGTGTCCGCACCCCGTACCCCTGCCGTGGCCGACCCCGTCGTCGTCGCCGCCGGGACGACGGCGGCCGACGCGGTGGCCGCGGCCGGGCTGCCCACCAACGGCCCCCGGGCGATAGTGGTGGTCCGCGACCCGCACGGCGTGCTGCGCGACCTGGACTGGCGGCCGGCCGAGGAGACGGCGGTCGAGCCGGTCCCGCTGGACTCCCCGGACGGGCTGAACGTGCTGCGCCACTCCACCGCCCACGTGCTGGCCCAGGCGGTGCAGGACATCTTCCCCGAGGC
Organism: Verrucosispora sp. CNZ293; assembly: GCF_002754655.1. Lineage (NCBI taxonomy): Bacteria > Bacillati > Actinomycetota > Actinomycetes > Micromonosporales > Micromonosporaceae > Micromonospora > Verrucosispora sp. CNZ293. Next base: position 2,596,394 of record NZ_PEFR01000001.1, on the reverse strand, counting down.
GAAGCTCGGCATCGGTCCGCCGATCGACAACGGCTTCTACTACGACTTCGCGGTGGACAAGCCGTTCCAGCCCGACGACCTGGCCAAGCTCGAGAAGCGGATGCAGGAGATCATCAAGTCGGGGCAGCGGTTCCGACGTCGCCGCTTCGACAGCCTGGACGAGGCGAAGACCGAGCTGGCGGCCGAGCCGTTCAAGCTGGAGCTGATCGACGTCAAGGGCGAGGGGCTGGACTCCTCCGAGGTGATGGAGGTCGGCGGCGGTGAGCTGACCATCTACGACAACCTCACCGCCGACGAGGACAAGGTCTGCTGGTCGGACCTTTGCCGGGGGCCGCACCTGCCGAACACCCGGCTGATCGGCGCGTTCAAGCTGATGCGCTCGGCCGCCGCGTACTGGCGGGGGTCGGAGAAGAACCCGCAGTTGCAGCGGGTGTACGGCACCGCCTGGCCGACCCGGGACGGGTTGAAGGCGTACCTGAAGCTGCTGGAGGAGGCCGCCCGCCGCGACCACCGCAAGCTCGGCGCGGACCTCGACCTGTTCAGCTTCCCCGACGAGATCGGCTCGGGCCTCGCGGTCTTCCACCCCAAGGGCGGCATCATCCGCCGGGAACTGGAGGACTACTCGCGTCGCCGGCACGAGGAGGCGGGGTACGAGTTCGTCAACAGCCCGCACATCACCAAGGCGCAGCTCTTCCAGACCTCGGGCCACCTGCCGTACTACGCCGACACGATGTTCCCGCCCATGCAGTTGGAGGGGGCGGAGTACTACCTCAAGGCGATGAACTGCCCGATGCACAACCTGATCTTCCGGTCGCGCGGACGGTCCTACCGCGAACTGCCGCTGCGGCTGTTCGAGTTCGGCACCGTCTACCGGTACGAGAAGTCGGGTGTGGTGCACGGTCTGACCCGGGTACGCGGGCTGACCCAGGACGACTCGCACATCTACTGCACCCGGGAGCAGATGCCCGGCGAGCTGACCACCCTGCTGTCGTTCGTGCTGGACCTGCTGCGCGACTACGGCCTCGACGACTTCTACCTGGAGCTGTCCACCCGCGACGACTCCCCGAAGTTCATCGGCTCGGACGCCGACTGGGCGGAGGCCACCGAGGCGCTGCGTACCGCCGCCGAGACCTCCGGCCTGGAACTGGTACCCGACCCGGGCGGCGCGGCCTTCTACGGCCCCAAGGTCTCGGTACAGGCCAAGGACGCCATCGGCCGGACCTGGCAGATGTCCACCATCCAGGTCGACTTCAACCAGCCGGAGCGGTTCGGCCTGGAGTACCAGGCCGCGGACGGCACCCGGCAACGGCCGGTCATGATCCACCGAGCGCTCTTCGGTTCGATCGAACGGTTCTTCGGGGTGCTCACCGAGCACTACGCGGGGGCGTTCCCGGCCTGGCTGGCCCCGGTGCAGGTGGTCGGCATCCCGATCCGCGACGACCACGCCGACTATCTGCACGGCTTCGTCGCCGCGCTGCGCGCCGAGGGCGTCCGCGCCCAGGTCGACGCCGGTGACGAGCGGATGCAGAAGAAGATCCGCACCGCCCAGCAGCAGAAGATCCCGTTCATGGTGATCGCCGGCGACGACGACGTGGCCGCCGGCACCGTCTCGTTCCGCTACCGGGACGGCTCCCAGCGCAACGGCGTACCACTGGCCGAGGCGGTCACCCACGTCCTCGACGTGGTCACCTCCCGGACCAACACCGGTCCCTCCGCCACGATGTGACGGCCGGGCGGGGCCGTAGGATCGCCGGTGTGACTGGGGCGGAGGAGCACACCGACGACGGGAGCATGGCTGACGGGCTGGACCGGCTCTGGACACCCCACCGGATGACGTACATATCCGGCGAGGACCGACCCGAGGGCGGTTACGAGCGCCCCTCGGGCTGCCCGTTCTGCCTGGCCCCGGCCCGTCCGCCGGGGGAGAGCCTGGTGGTGGCCCGCGGTGGGCACGTGTTCGTGGTGCTCAACCTGTACCCGTACAACCCGGGGCACCTGCTCGTCTGTCCGTACCGGCACGTGGCCGACTACACCGACCTGGACGGGCCGGAGACCGCCGAGCTGGCCTCGTTCACCCAGACCGCCATGCGGGTGGTCCGCGAGGTCAGCAGCGCCCACGGGTTCAACCTGGGGATGAACCAGGGCGGGGTGGCCGGCGCCGGCATCGCCGCCCACCTGCACCAGCACGTGGTGCCCCGCTGGGGTGGTGACGCCAACTTCATGCCGGTGATCGGGCGCACCAAGGTCCTGCCGCAGTTGCTTGGCGACACCCGCGACCTGCTCGCCCGCGCCTGGCCCGCCTGACGACCCACGCGGCGGTCACGCAGTGAAGTCGACGCGTGTCGGTGAGCAGACCAACAGGCGCGCGGTGGGCATGTGATTTTCCGGCCCCACCGCAGGTCGTCCCGGACGCGGCGCGGCAGCTGGCGAAAGCCCGCCGGATCCGCCGCCGGCCGGGTGATCCGCGCGACACCCGGTGCCCGTACGGATGATCGTGCTGGATCTCCGTCAACGTCTGTCCGAAAGATGGCACGATGCGCCGGTGGTGGAGTCGACGCGGACACTGGGCCGCAGCGGCATCAAGGTCAGCGCCCTTGGCATGGGCTGCTGGGCGATCGCCGGCCCGTGGGCCGAGGGGCGCATCCCGCTGGGTTGGGGGGCTGTCGACGACGAGGAATCGGTGCGGACCGTCCGCCGGGCACTCGACCTCGGGGTGACGTTCTTCGACACCGCCGACAGCCACGGCGCGGGACACGGTGAACGAGTCCTCGGTCGGGCCCTGGCCGGCCGCCGCGACGAGGCGGTCATCGCCACCAAGTGGGGTTACACGTTCGACGAGCGGACCCGGCAGGCCATCGGGCCGGACGCCTCTCCGGCCTACCTGCGCCGGGCGGTGTGGGACTCGCTGCGGCGGCTCGGCACCGACCGGATCGACCTCTACCAGCTGCACCTCGCCGACCTGCCGGTGCCCCGGGCGCAGGAGCTGATCGGCGCGTTGGAGGACCTGGTCGCGGACGGCGTGATCCGGGCGTACGGCTGGAGCACCGACCGGGCCGACCGGGCGGCGGCCTTCGGGCACGACGCCCCGCACGCCGCCGCCGTGCAGCACAGTCTGTCGGTGCTGCGTGACGCGCCCGAACTGCTCACCGTCTGCGAGAAGTACGACCTGGCCAGCGTCAACCGGGGTCCGCTCGGTATGGGGCTGCTCACCGGCAAGTACCGCCCGGAGTCGGTCCTGCCGCGCGACGACGTGCGGGGGGTGACCTCGGGCTGGTTGGAGTGGTTCCGGGGCGGTCGGCCGGCACCGGAGTGGCTGCGCCGGGTGCAGGCGGTCCGGGCCACGTTGACCGCCGACGGGCGCACCCTGGCCCAGGGGGCACTGGGTTGGATCTGGGCGCGCAGCGACCGGGCGATCCCGATTCCGGGCTGCCGCACCGTCGCCCAGGTCGAGGAGAACGCCGCCGCGCTCGCTCTCGGCCCGCTCGCCCCCGACCACTTCGCCGAGGTAGAGCGCACGCTCGCCGCCCTGCGTACCGCGGCGCTGCGCGAGGCCGACCGCCCCTACTGGCCCAGCCCGATGCTCCCCACCGCCCGCCCCTGACCGGTCAGCCGTGCTCCTTGCGGATCTGGTCGGCCAGGTGGGCGGGCATCGGGTCGTAGCGGACGAAGTGGCGGCGGAAGGTGCCGGCGCCCGAGGTCATCGCCCGCAGCTCCACCGCGTAGCGCAGCAACTCCGTGGCGGGTACCTCGGCGCGTACCAGGGTGCGTCCGTCGGAATCCGGATCCGGTTCGGTGCCGAGCACCCGGCCACGCCGCCCGGACAGGTCGCCCATCACGGTGCCCACACTGCCGTCGGGTACCCGCACCGTCACCTCGTCGATCGGCTCCAGCAGCGCGGGCTGCCCCCGTTCGGCGGCGTCGCGCAGGGCCAGCGCCCCGGCGGTCTGGAACGCCGCGTCGGAGGAGTCGACGCTGTGTGCCTTGCCGTCGACGAGGGTCACCCGCAGGTCCACCACCTGATGGCCGGCGACCAGGCCGCGCTCCATCTGGGCGCGGACGCCCTTCTCCACCGACGGGATGTAGTTGTGCGGCACCGCGCCGCCGACCACCCGGTCGACGAACTCGAAGCCGCCGCCGCGCGGCAGCGGCTCCACCTCGATGTCGCAGACGGCGTACTGTCCGTGCCCGCCGGACTGCTTGACATGCCGGCCGTGCCCCCGGGCCGGCGCGGTCAACGTCTCCCGCAGCGCCACCCGCACCGGCTCGGTGTCCAGCTCCACCCCGCCCGAACGCAGCCGGTCGAGGACCACGTCGGCGTGCGCCTCGCCCATGCACCACAGCACCAGTTGGTGGGTCTCCGGGTTGCGCTCCAGCCGCATCGTCGGGTCGCCGGCCACCAGCCGGCCGAGGTTGCGGGCCAGGGCGTCCTCGTCGGAACGGGACTTCGCCACGATCGCCACCGGCAGCAGCGGCTCCGGCATCTCCCACGGGGCGATCAGCAGCGGGTTCTCCTTGGCGGAGATGGTGTCGCCGGTCTCCGCGCTGCCGGACTTGGTGATCGCGCAGATGTCACCGGCCACCGCCACGCCCACCTCCCGCAGAGTGGCACCGAGCGGGCTGTAGAGGTGGGCGATCCGCTCGTCGGCGTCGTGGTCGGGGTGGCCACGCTCGGCCAGACCGTGCCCGGAGACGTGCACCGTCTGCTCGGGGCGCAGCGTGCCGGAGAAGACCCGGACCACGCAGACCCGCCCGACATGCCTGTCGATCGTGGTCCGCACCACCTCGGCCACCAGCGGACCATCCGGGTCGCAGGTCAGCGGCGGCCGGGGCGAGCCGTCCACCCCGGTCACCGCGGGCAGCGCGTGCTCCGGCGGGGCGGGGAAGCCGGCGGTGAGCACCTCCAGCAGCGCGTCCATGCCGACGCCGGTCGCCGCGCAGACCGGTACCACCGGGTAGAAGTGACCCCGGGCGACCGCCTTCTCCAGGTCCTCCACCAGGATGCCGGCGTCGATCTCCTCGCCTTCGAGGTACCGGTCCATCAGGGTCTCGTCCTCGCTCTCCGCGATGATCCCCTCGATCAACTCGTTGCGGGACTCGACGATGGCCGGCAGGTGCTCCGGGTCCGGCTCACGTACCTGCGCCGGCAGCCCACCCGTGTAGTCGAAGACCCGCCGCGTGATCAACCCGAGCAGACCGACTGTCGATTCGCCGTCGTCACCGAGCATCGGCAGGTAGAGCGGAAGCACGTTGTCGCCGAAGACCCGCTGGCACAGCGCAACCGCCTCGTCGAAGTCGGCGCGGGGATGGTCCAGTCGGGCCACCGCCACCGCCCGGGGCATGTCGACGGCCGCGCACTCCTCCCACAGCGCCGCGGTGGCCGCGTCCATCCCGTCGACGGCGGAGACCACGAAGAGGGCGGCGTCGGCGGCCCGCAACCCGGCGCGCAGCTCGCCGACGAAGTCGGCGTAGCCGGGCGTGTCGAGCAGGTTCACCTTGACCCCGTCGTGCACCAGCGGCGCGCAGGCCAGGGCGACCGACCGTTGCTGGCGTACGGCGGCCGGATCGTGATCGCAGACGGTGGTGCCGTCGGTCACCGAGCCGGCCCGGGCGATCGTGCCGGACGCGGCGAGCAACGCCTCGACAAGTGTCGTCTTGCCCGCCCCGGAATGCCCGACGAGCACCACGTTGCGGATCCTGGCGGGATCGGTCACCACCGGTACGCCGCCGGTGGCTCCCTTGTCCTGACTCCTCTGCGCCATCGGGCGCACCTCCCTCAGCCGGTGGTGTGGTGGCGACCGCCGCACGCGACGGGGATGCGGCCCGGGCGGGGTGCTGCGGCGATATCCTCCGGTGGTTCGCTGGGAACCGGGCAGTCAACAGCCGGTGGGGTGAGCCGGGTCACCCTCCTGGTCCGATCTCACACCCGATGGCGGGCCGGCACAACCCTCTCCGGGCGGGCCGCCGGCTGAGCCCGCCGAGTCGGGCGACGGCGGGCCGGCCGACCCGCTGGGCGGGCGCGCCAGGTCGACGGGGACGTGGCTCCGGGCCCGGCCGACAGGGCGCGCCGCGCCGGTCGGCAGTGCGCGCCGCGCCGGCTGAGCGTGGCTGGTCAGACGGGCGGTGTCGCTGGTCGAGCGCCGACCGTTATCGTGGGACCGCCATGGCGAAGATCTTCCAAGTGTCGGCCCGCGCGGGGATGACCCGCGTCGTCGAGCCGATCGCCCGTAGCCTGCTGCGCGCGGGCGTGTCCCCCAACTCGGTCACCGTCGCGGGCACCCTCGGGGTGCTCGTCGGTGCGCTCGGCTTCGGCGCCCGTGGCCATCTGGTCGCCGGTGCGCTGATCGTGACGGTCTTCGCGCTCACCGACCTGCTCGACGGGACGATGGCCAGGATGAGCGGCGGCTCGACCCGGTTCGGTGCCTTCCTCGACTCCAGCATGGACCGGGTGGCCGACAGCGCGGTCTTCGGCGCGGTCGCCTTCTACCTGGCCACCGAGGGTGACCGCGCGGGGCTGGCCGCCGCGCTGATCTGCCTGGCCGCGGGCGGGCTGGTGTCGTACGTCAAGGCCCGCGCCGAAGGGCTCGGGATGACCTGCAACGTGGGCATCGCCGAGCGTACGGAGCGACTGCTGATCGTCGGTGTCGGCGGCCTGCTCGCCGAACTGGTCCACCCGGTGGCGCTGCCGATCGCGCTCTGGCTGCTCGCGGCGGTCTCCCTGTTCACCGTCGGCCAGCGGATGCGGCACGTGTACCGGCAGGCCCAGCAGGTCGACGTGCCGGGCGGCCACGGGTGAGCGGCACAGCCGGGCGGTGCACCCGGTGAACCTCACCGAGTTCGGATTCGTCGCCGGCTGGCGGCTGGTCCGTGTGCTGCCCCGGCCGGTCGCCGCCGCCGCGTTCACCGCCGGGGCTGACCGGGCCCACCGCCGCCGTGGCGCGGGTGCCACCCGGCTACGCGCCAACCTCCGCCGGGTGGTCGGGCCCGAGCTGCCCGAGGCCGAACTCGACGACCTGGTCCGGCGGGGCCTGCGCTCGTACGCCCGCTACTGGATGGAGGCGTTCCGGCTGCCCGCGTTGAGCCGCGAGCAGCTGCTCGCCGGGTTCCGGCTGGACCGCGCCGAGGTGCTCGCCGCGGACGTCGCCGCCGGGCGCGGTGCGGTGGTGGCGCTGCCGCACGCCGGTAACTGGGACGCGGCCGGGGCCTGGGTCGCCGCCAACGGTTGGCCGCTGTCCACCGTCGCCGAGCGGCTCAAGCCGGAGGGCGTCTTCGAGCGCTTCGTCGCCTTCCGGCAGGGCCTCGGCATGGAGATCCTGCCCACGAACGGTGGTGCCCGCCCGGCGATCGACGTGCTGACCGACCGGCTGGCCGCCGGGGCGGTGGTACCGCTGCTGGCCGACCGGGATCTCTCCGCCCGGGGCGTGGAGGTGGACTTCTTCGGCGGCCGGACCCGGATGCCGGCCGGCCCGGCGCTGCTGGCGCTGCGTACCGGCGCGCCGCTGTATGTGGCGTCGATGTGGTACGAACCGGATGCGGCGTGCGCCTCGCTGGTGGGCCCGCTGCCGGTGCCGGGGCCCGAGGCGGGCACCCTCGACGTGCGGGTCCGATCGCTGACCCAGCTGATCGCCGACGGTCTCGCGGCGGGCATCGCCCGGCATCCGGAAGACTGGCACATGCTGCAACGGATGTGGCTGGACTGAGGGGACGGGCGCAATGCGGATCGGCATCGTCTGCCCGTACTCCTTCGACGTACCCGGCGGAGTGCAGAACCATGTCATGGACCTGGCCGAGGCGCTGATCGGGCTCGGGCACGAGGTGAGCGTCCTCGCCCCGGCGGACGAGGACTCGCCGCTGCCGCCGTACGTGGTGTCGGCCGGCCGGTCGGTGCCGCTGCCGTACAACGGCTCGGTGGCCAGGATCGCGTTCGGGCCGGTCTCCACCGCCCGGGTACGCCGCTGGATCACCCGGGGCGACTTCGACGTGCTGCACGTGCACGAACCGCTCGCGCTGAGCCTGTCCATGGTCGCCGTGCTCTCCGCCCGGGGGCCGGTGGTGGCCACCTTCCACACCGCGATGACCCGGTCCCGGATGCTCGCCGCCGCCCAGGGGGTGCTCCAGATCGTCCTGGAGCGGATCACCGCGCGGATCGCGGTGAGCGCCCTGGCCCGCAAGGTGCAGGTCGAGCACCTGGACGGCGGGGCGGTGGAGATCCCCAACGGGGTGGCGGTGGCCAAGTTCGCCGGGGTCGATCCGCTGCCCGGCTGGCCGGGGGAGTGTGGGCCGGGCACCGGCGGCACCCTCGGCTTCCTGGGCCGCTTCACCGAGCCCCGCAAGGGGTTCCCGATCCTGCGCGACGCCTTCGTCGAGCTGGCCCGGCAACGTCCCGGCCTGCGGATGCTGGTCGCCGGCCCCGGCGACCCGGACGACCTGTTCAACAGGTTCCCGCCCGACCTGCGGGACCGGGTCACCTTCCTCGGCCTGGTCTCCGAGGAGGAGAAGGCGCGGATGCTGCGCAGCGTGCACCTGTACGTCGCGCCGAACACCGGCGGCGAGTCCTTCGGCATGATCCTCACCGAGGCGCTCGCCGCCAGCACCGCGGTCGTGGCCAGTGACCTGGACGCCTTCCGCCGGGTCCTCGACGGCGGCCGGGCCGGCCGGCTGTTCCCGACCGGCGACGCGGTGACGTTGCGCGCCACACTGTCGGGGTTGCTGGACGACCCGGCTCAGCGGGCGGAGCTGACCGCCTGCGGTGATCAGGTGGTGGCGAATTTCGACTGGCCCGTGGTTGCCCGTCGGGTACTGGAGGTATACGCAGCGGCGATCGAGGCGACCGACGGTCGGGTGATCGACCAGGAGTGGGTGGAGTTGACCTGATCGGCAGGGACGGGAGCAGCACTACGATGCCGGGCATGTGGTGGGTGGTGGGCGCGACGGTGGTCGTCGCCCTGGTGGCGGTGTACCTGACCTGGACCGCCGGCCGGGTCGAGCGGCTCCAGGACCGCGCCCAGCTCGCCGCCCGCGCCCTGGACGCCCACCTGCTGCGCCGGGCCGCCGCCGCGGCGGTGCTCGCCGAGCGCCGCTTCGGCGTCGAGCTGTACGCGGCGGCGCGCATCGCCCTCGACGCCGAGCCGGAGGAGCGGGAGGCGGCCGAGAACGACCTGACCCGGCAGCTACGGTCGGTTCAGCTCGATCCCACCGACGCCGACTGCGAGGCGGTCATCGCCGCCAGTCGACGGCTCGCCCTGGCCCGCCAGGTGCACACCGACCTGGTCCGCGACGCCCGGTCCGCGCGCAGCCGACCACTGGTGCGGCTGTTGCGGATGGGACGCCGGCACACCTGGCCGCGCTACTTCGACATCGACGACCCGACCCTCACCGTTCCCGCCGCCGACGTCCCCAGCCGCTGACCCTCGTCACGGAGCCACCCGGCGGTCCGGGGTGACGGCGGACACAGAGCAGGCCACCACGGGTCTGATTGGCTGTCGGAGCGGCGTTCACCCTTGCGTAGCATCTGCGCTGCCACCTCCCGAGGACGCCTGAGGAGCGACGACGTGTCCGAGACGACTTCCCCGAACACCGGTGCCACCCCGGTCGTCGGCACCGCGCGGGTCAAGCGCGGCATGGCCGAGATGCTCAAGGGTGGTGTGATCATGGATGTGGTCACCGCCGAGCAGGCCAAGATCGCTGAGGACGCCGGCGCGGTGGCGGTGATGGCGCTGGAGCGGGTACCCGCGGACATCCGCGCCCAGGGCGGGGTGTCCCGGATGAGCGACCCCGACATGATCGACGGCATCATCAACGCGGTCTCCATCCCGGTGATGGCCAAGGCCCGCATCGGCCACTTCGTCGAGGCGCAGATCCTCCAGTCCCTCGGGGTCGACTACGTCGACGAGTCCGAGGTGCTCACCCCGGCCGACTACGCCAACCACATCGACAAGTGGGCGTTCACCGTTCCCTTCGTCTGCGGTGCGACGAACCTGGGCGAGGCGCTGCGCCGGATCACCGAGGGCGCCGCCATGATCCGCTCCAAGGGTGAGGCCGGCACCGGCGACGTCTCCAACGCCACCACCCACATGCGGAAGATCCGCCAGGAGATCCGCCGCCTCCAGTCGCTGCCGGCCGACGAGCTGTTCGTCGCGGCCAAGGAGTTGCAGGCACCGTACGAGCTGGTCAAGGAGATCGCCGAGACCGGCAAGCTGCCGGTGGTGCTCTTCACCGCCGGTGGCATCGCCACCCCGGCCGACGCGGCGATGATGATGCAGCTCGGCGCCGAGGGCGTCTTTGTCGGCTCCGGCATCTTCAAGTCCGGCAACCCGGCCCAGCGGGCCGCCGCGATCGTCAAGGCGACCACCTTCCATGACGACCCGGACGTCCTGGCCAAGGTGTCCCGGGGCCTCGGCGAGGCAATGGTCGGCATCAACGTCGACGACATCCCGCAGCCGCACCGCCTCGCCGAGCGCGGCTGGTGACCCGACGGTGACGGCACCCGTCATCGGTGTCCTCGCCCTGCAGGGCGACGTCCGCGAGCACGTCACCGCGCTGACCGCGGCGGGCGCCCGGGCCCACACCGTACGCCGGCCGGCGGAACTGGACGCGGTCGACGGCCTGGTCATCCCGGGCGGGGAGTCGACCACGATCAGCAAGCTCGTCGACATCTTCGAGCTGCGCGGACCGATCGACAAGCGGATCGCCGACGGGATGCCGGTCTACGGCTCCTGCGCCGGGATGATCATGTTGGCCACCGAGGTGCTCGACGGCCGGCCGGACCAGCGCGGCTTCGACGGCATCGCGATGACCGTCCGCCGCAACGCGTTCGGCCGACAGGTCGACTCGTTCGAGGCGCCGGTGGAGATCACCGGCATTGCGGGTGGGCCGCTGCACGCGGTCTTCATCCGCGCACCCTGGGTCGAGCGGGTCGGCGAGGGCGTCGAGGTGCTGGGCACGGTCACCACCGGCCCGGCCACCGGCCGGATCGTCGCGGTACGCCAGCACAACCTGCTGGCCACCTCGTTCCACCCGGAACTCACCGGCGACCCCCGCGTGCACGCCTACTTCGTCGACCTGACCCGCGCCGCCCGCTGACCCTGCCCCACCCGCCGGGCCACGTGAGGCAGCAACTTCGGGGATGTTGCTGCCTCGAAGCGAGTTGAGGCAGCAACATCCCCGAAACTGCTCGGATCTTCGCGGCGGCGGCGGCGGAGGAGGAGCGGGCGGTGGGTGGGTGGGTGGGTGGGTCTCAGCCCTCAGCTGGCGACCGAGCGGAGGCCGCCGGGGCGGCGGCCCAGCAGGCGGTCCAACGCCGTGGCGCTGTCCGCGTCGGCGGGCTGCTGCACCACCAGTCGCTGCTGGTCGTCGGGGAGTTCCAGCGTCTCGTACGACAACCGCAGCGCCCCCACCTCCGGATGCCGCAGCCAGCGGACCCCGCTGGACTGCACGGCGACCGGACGGCGTTGCCACCGGGACCGGAACGGCTCCCCGACGGTCCGGCCGAGCCGTTCGGCGAAGGCATCGGCGGCCGGGTCGCCCCCGCGTAGCCGGTGCAGGTCGGCGACCTGCTGGTCGGCGAGGTCGGCCCAGTCCGGGAAGTGTTCAGGTGCGCGTTCGTCGGCGAAGAGAAACCACACGAGGTTGGGCCGCTCGTCGTCGAGCAGCCCCAGCGGGCGGGCCAGCCGGTCGAACGGCTCGTTCCAGGCCAGCACGTCGCCGAGCCGGTTGAGCAGGTACGCCGGCCGGTCCCGCAGCGCCTCCAGCAGCGTCCGGACCTGTGGGCGTACGGTCCGCGACACGACCGGCCGGCCACCCGCGCAGAGTTCCCGGCGGTGCTCGACGGACGCGAGTTGCTGAAGGTGCCGACGGTCGGCGTCGTCGAGGCGCAGCGCCTCGGCCAGCGCGGCGAGGATGCCCGGCGACGGGTGGGTGTCCCGGCCCTGTTCGAGCCGCGTCAGGTACTCCACGCTGACCTGGGCCAGGGTGGCCAACTCCGCACGCCGCAGGCCGGGCGTGCGCCGCCGGCCGTTCGTGGGCAACCCCACCTGCTCGGGCCGCAGCGCCTCCCGGCGGCTGCGGAGGAACGCGCCCAACTCGCCGTCCATCACCCACCCAGTCTGCCGCGACGGTCGCCCCGCAGCATGTCCCCGCCAGGGCTACCCTCACGCCGGCCTCCCCGCGCGCTGCCGGCGGCGGTGAGATCGGGTCATGAACAGTACGCACGAGAATCAACAGATCACTGTGGGCTTGGTGGTGGGCAGTAGCCGCCCGGGACGACGCGGCCCGGCGGTGGCGGGATGGGTAACCGAGACGATGGCCGGGCATCCGGCGGCGCGCGCAAGTGAGCTGACCGTCGAACTTGTCGATCTGGCCGAGCAGGGGCTGCCGCTGCTGGACGAGCCGGTGCCGGCGCGGTTCGGCGACTACCGTCACGAGCACACGCGTCGCTGGTCGTCGGTGGTGGCGGCCTGCGACGCCTTCGTCTTCGTCACCCCGGAGTACAACAGCTCGGTCCCGGCGGTGCTCAAGAACGCCATCGACTATCTGGACGCCGAGTGGCGCGGCAAGCCGGCCGGCGTGCTCACCTACGGTGTGCGCGGGGGCGGTCTGGCGGCCGAGCACCTGCGGCCGATCCTGAGCGAGGTGGGCATGAAGGTCCTACCGAACCACGTCGAGTTGCAGCTCTTCACCGACTTCCAGTGGCCCGCCGAGAGCGCCACCGACCCGACCGCGAACGCCCGGATCGCACCCGCGCCGGAACGTGCCGCCGAGGTGGCGCTCATGGTGACCGACCTGGTGGACGCTGTCCGCAGCACAATCCCGGTGCCGGTGCGATGAGCGTGGACACCCTCCTGATCAGCTACCGGGTCCGCGCCGACCGCCTCGACGAGCATCTGGCCCTGCTCGACGCGGTGTACCGGGACCTGGCCCGGCTCCGCCCGCCCGGGTTCCGCTATCAGACCCTGCGGCTCGATGACGGGCTCAGCTTCGTCGACGTCGTCATCGGCCCGGATCTGCCCGGACCGCTGCCGTCGCTGGAGTCGTTCGGCCGCTTCCGGGCCGAGCTGGATGAGCGCTGCGAGCAGCGCAGCACGGCCGAGTTCACAGTGCGGGGGTCGTACGGCATGGGGGAGTGAGTTCGTCCGCTTTGTGTCGATCGGGGGAGAGCGGGCCGATGGCCGACGTGCGGCGGGTGACGACCACCCGCCGCACGTCGGTAGGATTGTCGAGATTCGGCAGGGCCATCTGGCCGCCACTGCTTCCACCAGAGCTGACCGGCACCACCGTGTGCGCCGGTGCGGAGCGGGGCGCTCGGTGCGGTCGATGCAGACGGCGGGTAGCAACGGAGGTAACAGATGTCCGGCCACTCAAAGTGGGCGACGACCAAGCACAAGAAGGCGGTCATCGACGCCAAGCGCGGCAAGATGTTCGCCAAGCTGATCAAGAACGTGGAGGTCGCGGCGCGTACCGGCGGCGGTGATCCGGCCGGCAACCCGACGCTCTACGACGCGATCCAGAAGGCCAAGAAGAACTCGGTCCCCAACGACAACATCGACCGGGCCGTCAAGCGCGGCTCCGGCCTGGAGGCCGGCGGCGCCGACTACCAGACGATCATGTACGAGGGGTACGGCCCGAACGGTGTCGCGCTGCTCATCGAGTGCCTGACCGACAACCGCAACCGCGCCGCCACCGAGGTACGCACCGCGCTGACCCGCAACGGCGGCTCGTTCGCCGACGCCGGCTCCGTGTCGTACATGTTCTCCCGCAAGGGCGTGGTGATCGTGCCCAAGGCCGGCACCACCGAGGACGACGTGATGATGGCCGTCCTCGACGCGGGCGCCGAGGAGGTCAACGACCTCGACGAGGCGTTCGAGGTGGTCTCCGAGCCCGGTGACCTGCTCGCCGTGCGGACCGCCCTGCAGGACGCCGGCATCGAGTACGAGTCGGCCGAGTCCTCCCTGGTGCCAAGCGTCACCGTGCCGCTGGACGAGGAGGGCGCGCGCAAGATCTTCAAGCTGATCGACGTCCTGGAGGACAGCGACGACGTGCAGAACGTCTACGCGAACTTCGACGTCTCCGACGAGGTCATGGCCGCCGTCGGCTGACCCCGACGCGCCCGGTGGACGTTCCTGGACACCGCACTAGACTGCCGTAATGGCTGGAAGGTCTCTACAGATCGTCAGGGGCATCGGGACATCCGGTGTCGCCGTGGGAGCAGTTGTGCTTCTTCTGGGCCTTGCCACTAAGGCGCTCGATCGGGAAGTCGTCTTCGCCGCGGCAGTGCTCGTGATCGGGGGCCTGCTGTTGCGGGCTGCGTTCTGGGGAGACAGCGGCCGGGGGCGGGCTCCGAGCCGTGCTGGGTGACAGGCCCGCAGCGACGAGATCATGGCCGCCGTCGGCTGACCCAGCCACGAGGGGTAGCCGGCGTCGACCGGCCTGGGTCGTGCCTTCCGTGGCCCGGGGTTATCGATGGGCGGGACTCTATGATGCGCCGGTGGACAAGAGATCGGCGGAGACTGTCGGCGCACTGGGCACGCTTGGGGCACTGGGCGGAGCGTTCGCCTTCATCTTTGGCTTCGCCGACGTGGGCTCTGGCGACAAACTCCTCGCTGCCGGAGGACTCCTGGTGCTCAGTGGCCTGCTGCTGCGGATAGAGGCCGCGATCTGGCGGAGTAGCGGGCCGGCGGCTGGCGGCGACTGAACGATCGGCGCGCACCGCGTCTTCTCGACGGGCTTGACGGTGTGTGAGCGGGCCCGAACCGGCCGGACGGCAGTTGCTAGAGATGTCTTTCTAAAGCATTCTCTACTGTATGGCTGACGAGACACCTCGGCGCGCGCTCAAGGTCACCGACCCGCGTGCCCTGCGGGCGTACGCCCACCCGCTGCGGATGCGCCTGATCGGGCTGCTGCGCGGCGAAGGGCCGATGACCGCGACGCAGGCGGCGGCCCGGCTCGACGACAACGTGCCGAACTGCTCGTTCCACCTGCGGCAGCTCGCCAAGTACGGGTTCGCCGAACGGGTGCCCGGTGCGGACGCTCGGGAACGACCCTGGCGGGCCACCACGCAGTACACGTCCTGGGACGACGACTCCGACGACCCGGCCATGCGGGAGGCCACGGACCAGATCAACAGTGTGATGGTCGCCCTGTATCTGCAACGGGCGCAGGACTACCTCGCGATCCGCGCCGACGAGCCGGCCGAGTGGCGGGCTGCCGCCGGCTTCGGCGACGCGCTGCTGCACGTCACCGCCACGGAGCTGCGCGAGGTCACCGAACAGATCGACGCGCTGCTGGCCCGGTACGACGAACGGCTCGCCGACCCGACGAAACGGCCGCCCGGGTCCCGCCCGGTCACGATCGTCCAGATGGCGCTACCGCGCGGCGTCGTACCCCCGCCAGAGACCGCGTCCGGAGACGGGTCGTGACCGGGTCCCTCGTCCTGGCCGACCCGGCACCGCCGCGCCGGCCGCGCATCCCACGGCTGCTTCGGCAGGCGGCCTTTCGTCGCTACTGGTCCGCGCAGACCGTCTCGCTCTTCGGCGACCAGATCACCGTCCTCGCCGTGCCGCTACTGGCCGTGCTCGCCTTCGGTGCCGGACCCGCCGAGATGGGCTACCTGACCGCCGCCGCGCTGCTGCCGAACCTGTTCTTCTCCATGCCGGCCGGGGCCTGGGTGGACCGGTACCCCCGCCGGCGCCAGGTAATGATCATCGCCGACGTCGGTCGGGCGGGCCTGCTGCTGGCCGTGCCGCTGCTGTGGTGGGCGGGCGTGCTGAACCTGCCGCTGCTCTGTGCCGTCACCTTCCTGATCGGCGTCCTCTCGATGTTCTTCGAGGTGGCGCACGTCAGCCTGTTCGCCACCCTGGTCCGGCGACAGGAATACGTCGACGCCAACAGTCTGATCAACGGCAGCAGGGCCATGGCCGACGTGGCCGGCCCGAGCATCGGTGGCGTGCTCGTGCAGGTGCTGACCGCCCCGGTCGCACTCTTCTCCGGGGTGCTCACCTACCTCACCTCGGCGGTCTTCCTGGCCCGGATCACGGTCACCGAGCATCCCGTGGAGAGCGGGCCCGGCCGAGGCATGGCCGCCGGCGTGCGCTATGTGGTCCGCTCGGCGATCCTCCGGGCGACGCTGCTCGGCACCACCACGCTCAACCTGTTCAACTACATGTTCGCCGCGCTCTTCGTGCTGTACGTGACCACCGAGCTGGGCGTCTCCCCGGGACTGCTGGGCCTGCTCATCGGGGCCGGCTCGTTCGGTGGACTGCTCGGCGCGGCAGTCACCGGCCCGGTCAGCCGCCGGATCGGCATCGGCCCCGCGGTGCTCGTCGGCTTCGTCGCCTTCCCGGCCCCACTGATCCTGGTGCCGTTGGCCACCGGACCGCAGCCGCAGGTGCTCGCGCTGCTGTTCGCCGCCGAGTTCGTCTCCGCGCTGGGCGTCATGGTCCTCGACATCGCCGTCGGATCGGTGCAGATCGCGGCCACACCTGTGTCGATGCTCGCGGTGGTCTCCGGTTTCCGCCGCACCGTCAACTACGGCATCCGGCCCATCGGTGCCGTGCTCGGCGGGACCCTCGGCGCCGCCATCGGGGTACGGCCCGCCCTCTGGATCGCCAGCCTCGGCGCCCTGCTCGGGGTGCTCTGGGTCGTCTTCTCCCCGCTGCGCACCATGCGTACGCTGCCCGAGAGCTGACGCCAGCGGCGCGGGCCTGTCGACGCCCGCCCCGCCAGGTCAGGGGAAGAGCGAGGCCGGAGGGAGGAACCTGCCCTCGGTGCTGTGCGAGTAGTCGCGGGACTCGGTGACCAGACCGCCGGCGTCGAAGCGGACCACCGTGCAGCCGGAGATGGTGACCGGCTCGTCGTACGGGTAGGTGACCGCCCAGTACTCGATGGTGGCCGTGTCGCCGTCGACCCGTGGTTCGCCGAACCAGACCTCCGCCGGCCGGGTCTCCTCACCGAAACACTGCTCGACGTACGACCGGAGCCCGGCACGGCCCCGGTACGGGCGGAACATCGACGCCCAGTGGTCGCCGTCCTCCGCCTGCCGGTCGACGATCCTCGCCACGTCCCTGGCGGGCCAGCCCTGCGCCCAGGCGTCCGCCCACAGTCGGGCCGCATCCCGTACGTCGATGATCGTGCTCCTCGTGTCTGGGGATGCTGGATGTCTACCGTCAGCCGGTGACATTCGCGGACGCCTCGTCCCGCTGAGCCGAGGGGCGGCCCAGCCCAGGAAGCGCTCGAACAACTCAGCAGGCGTCGGCGGCCCACCACCGGCCAGCCACAGCAGATCCCCGGTGGCGTCGAACAACTGACCGGCCAGGTAGATCGAGAGGCCGACCCGGTCCGGGCCGTACTCGTGACGTAGCAGCATCCGGGCGGTCGGGCACGGCCAGGCGGCGGTACACGCCGTACAGGACCAGTCGGGCCGCCGAGGCAGGTGCCGATGCACCCGATGCAACCGACTCAGCGGTTGGCTGCCGCGCGAGAGATGAAGTTGGGACATACCCCAGGCGGATGTGGAGGCGTGGATCCGGACGCATCGGCCCGAGCTGGCGGGGGAGTGACCGGGCGTCGGAGCCGGTAGCCGGAGGCGTCGTCCGTCCCCTCGTCGGCTCCCGCCGGCCGTGGCACGCGGGGCAGCCGCAACCGCCCACTGTGGATATGCTCGCCGCTGATTTTCGAGCCGATCGAAACGGGGCGAACATGAGCAGTGTCGACAACCGGCAGGACGTACCGGAGAAGGTGGCCAGCCTGGCGGCGGAGCGCGGGCTGGGCGCGCTCATCGACAAGCGCAGCAGCGGCAACCCGATCAGCTCCGCCCTCAGGATCGTCGCCGTCGGCGCGGTGGCGATCCTGGTGTCGGTCGCCCTCTTCGCGCTCGCGTCCTCCTGGCGACCGCTCGTCTGGCTGGCGATCCCGCCGCTGGCGCTCGGGATCTGCGCTGTCGGCTGGTTCGTCATGATGTTGGTCCGGGGCTTCGAGGCCGGCTACCTCTACCCTGGCGGGATGGTGTACGTCCGCAACGGCGACGCCCGGGCCACCACCTGGGCCGAGGTGGCCGAGGTGGAGGTCCAGGTCTTCGGTGGTGGCACCCTCTTCGCCGGCAAGACCGCGGCGTACCTGGTGAAGCCGACCGGCCAGGCGCCGATGCGGGTCAACTCGACAGACGTCGGGCTCAAGGACGGCGAGCAGGATCAGGTCGGCGCACTGATCCTGCGGTTCGCCAGCGAGGCCGGGCGGCCGATCACCCAGCAGCTCGTCGGCAGGAAGTAGAGAGGCACCCGCGCCCGTGACCACGGCTGGCCGGTTCGCACCGGGTGACCTGGTGGTTCGGCGGGAGGTCCTGCGCGGCGAGGTGTGGTTCGGCTGCCCGACGATCTGCGTCGAGGATTCACCCGACCTGCTCGCGCTCTACCTGCCGACCGGCGCCGAGTTCGGCTTTCCCGAGCGGGGTGAGTTCCCGTGCGGCCGGCACCCGTGGCAGGTCGCCGGGCACACCGCCTGGACCGGTCACGGCAAGCTGATGCTCCAGCGGCCCGGCGAGGCGCACTCGGTCGACGTGTTCTGGTCCGGCCCGGAGCGCGCCTTCGCCGGCTGGTACTTCAACCTCCAGGACCCGTTCCGGCGTACGCCGATCGGGGTGGACACCCTCGACCACGAGCTGGACCTGTGGTGGGCGGCGGACGCCGACCGGTACGTCTTCAAGGATGTGGAGATTTTCGCGCAGCGG
Organism: Verrucosispora sp. CNZ293; assembly: GCF_002754655.1. Classification (NCBI taxonomy): domain Bacteria; kingdom Bacillati; phylum Actinomycetota; class Actinomycetes; order Micromonosporales; family Micromonosporaceae; genus Micromonospora; species Verrucosispora sp. CNZ293. Next base: position 2,577,679 of record NZ_PEFR01000001.1, on the reverse strand, counting down.
CTGGTGGAGGGGCGCTACCCGGGCCAGGGTGAGGCGATCCGCGCCGAGGGTGACCGGATCGCCGCCCGGCTCGACGCCGGTGAGCGCTGGTGGGACGAGTCCTGGTCGACCTGGCGACCCGACCCGACCTGGCCCGTCCCCCACCTCCCCACCAACTGGGCGTCTTAGCCCAGCGTCTCGCGTTCGCGCCAGGCGGTGCGGATCGAGGTGCGGCCGTTGGTACGCAGCAGCGAGCCCTCGTACACCCGGGCCCCGGCGAGCAGGAACCCCACCGCCGTGACCAGGAGCAGCACCAGTGAGATGACAAGTTCCCAGCCGGCGGCGTCGCCGTTGAACAGCCGCAGCGGCATCGCCGTCGGCGAGGAGAACGGCAGGTAGGACAGCACCCGCATGGCTGTGACGTTGTCGTTGAGGAAGATCACTGCGAAGAACGGCAGCATCACCGCGAGCTGTACCGGCATCGACACACCACCGATGTCCTCCAGCCGGTTGACGAGCGCGCCGGCCGCCGCCCACATCGACGCGATCAGCAAGAAGCCGAGCAGGAAGAACGGCACGAACCAGCCGATCGCCGGACCGAGCAGCGACAGCAACGCGCCGTTGTCACCGAACGCCATGCCGGCCACCGCGACCACCGCCACCAGGGCGATCTGACCGAGCGCGAGGATCGTCCCGGCGAGCATCTTCCCCGCCAGCAGGGCGCGGACCGGCACCGCGGCGACGAGGATCTCCACGATCCGGGTCTGCTTCTCCTCGATGATGCTCTGCGCGATCTGCACCCCGAAGGTCTGCGAGGTGAGGAAGAAGATGAAGGCGAAGGCGAACGGCACCAGGAAGGCCACCACCGGGTCCACCGCGTCCGGGTTCAGCAGCCGGACCGGTGGTTCGGTGCTCAACGCCGAGACGACGTCGCCCGGGGCGTCGTTCATGGCGAGCACGGCCGGGCCGGCGACGACCGCGGCGTCCGCGTCGCCGTCGCGCACCGCCTGCTCGGCAGCGGCGTCGTCGGGTACGGCGAGCACCTCCAACCCCGCCGCCCGCAACGGGCCGGCCACCGCCTCGGTGACGGCCACCGTGGACGGCCCGCCGGACAGCAGCGGCGGCAGGATCGTCGCCGCCGCCGCGATCAGCAGGAAGACGACGGTGCTGATCAGGAAGGTACGGTCGCGCAGCTTGACCCGGATCTCCCGGGCGGCGACCAGGCGGGTGGCCTGCGTGACGTTCACTTGGCGACCTCTCGGAAGATCTCGGCGAGGGAGGGGGTGACCGGGCGGAACGCGCGGACCGGGCCGCGCTCCAGCGCCGCGCGCAGCACCGGTTGTTCGTCGGCGTCGGCGGCCAGGTCGAAGACGGCTCGCGCGCCGTCGAGGTCCACCAGGCTCACCCCGGGCTGGTCGCGCAGCCAGCCGGCGTCGGTCTCCACCACCAGCTCATACCGGGCCGTGGTGTACGCCGAGCGCAACTGCTCCCGGCTGCCGGCGGCGCGGATGGAGCCGTCCGCGATGATCACCAGGTCGTCGCAGAGCCGTTCGACCACGTCCAACTGGTGGCTGGAGAAGAGGACCGGCGCCCCGGCGGCGGCCCGCTCCCGCAGGACGCCGACGACCGTGTCCACGGCCAGCGGATCCAGACCGGAGAAGGGCTCGTCGAGCACCAGCACCTCGGGGTCGTGCACCAGCGCGGCGGCGATCTGGGCGCGTTGCTGGTTGCCCAGGGACAGCGTGTCCAGCAGGTCGTTGCCCCGCTGGGCGAGACCGACCCGCTCCAGCAGGTCGTCGGTGGCGCGGCGAGCGGCCTCGGCGGTGAGCCCGTGCAACTGGCCCAGGTAGGTCACCTGCTCCCGGACACTCATCTTCGGGTACAGGCCGCGTTCCTCCGGCATGTAGCCGAAGCGGCGGCGTACCTCCCGGCTCAGCGGCTCACCCTGCCAGGTCACCTGGCCGGCGTCCGCGGCGAGGACACCGAGGATGATCCGCATGGTGGTCGTCTTGCCGGCACCGTTGCCGCCGACGAAGCCGGTCATCCGGCCGGCGACGACGTCGAAGGATACGTTCCGGAGTACCTGACGGTCGCCGAAGCTGCGGTCGACGCCGTCGAGACGGAGCACGTTTGTCACGGTGTCGACGTTAGATTGTCGATCATGGCTCGCCGTCCGCCCGGGGGCGGAGATCCGGGCTCCGCCTCGCGGGGGAGACGCTCACCCGCCAGGCCGGACCACCCCGTGCTCGTACGCGAAGACCACGGCCTGTACCCGGTCACGCAGGCCCAGCTTGGCCAGTACCCGGCTGACGTGTGATTTCACAGTCGCCTCGCCCAGGTAGAGGCTGGCGGCGATCTCGGCGTTGCTGGCGCCCCCGGCGACGAGCACCAGGACCTCGCGTTCCCGGGGGGTGAGGCTGCCCAGCGCCGCCTGCGACGCCACGTCACCACCGGGTTGGCCGCCCGGACGGGCGAAGGTGGCGATCACCCGCCGGGTGAGTTCCGGCGCGAGCAGGCCGTCGCCCCGGGCCACCACCCGGATCGCCTCGACGAGCGCCTCCGGTGTGCCGTTCTTGAGCAGGAATCCGCTCGCCCCGGCGCGCAGCGCGGCGAACAGGTAGTCGTCGCGGTCGAACGTGGTGAGCATCAGCACGGCCGGCCCACCCGGCTCGTCGTCGTCGGCGCTGACCAGCCGGGTTGCCTCCAACCCGTCCATACCGGGCATCTCCACGTCCATCAGGACCACGTCCGGACGCAGCGCCCGGGTCATGCCGACGGCCCGCTCCCCGTCGGCGGCCTCGCCCACCACCTCGATGTCGTCCTCGATCTCCAGGATGACCCGGAAGCCGGTACGCACGAGGTGGTGATCGTCGACGAGGAGCACCCGGATCGGGTTCACGCCGGACTGCCCGCGCGGAGCGGGAAGCGGACCCGGACCCGCCAACCGCCGCCGGTACGCGGACCCACCTCCAACTCACCTCCGTGGGTCGCGACCCGTTCCCGCATCCCGATCAGTCCCAGTCCGTCGGCGTTCGCCGAGCGGGTGGCCCGGCCGTCGTCGGTCACCTCGACCTCCATCTCGTGTGCCAGATAACGGACCCGGACGTCTAGCAGGCTCGCCCCGGTGGCGTGCTTCAACACGTTCGTCACCGCCTCCTGCACCACCCGGTACGCGGCCTGGGAGACCGATTCCGGCAGCGGTTGCGGATCGCCGTACACCCCAAGGGTGGCGCGTAGCCCGGCCTCACCGGCCCGGTCCACCACCGCGGCGATCTGGTCGACCCCGGCCGGCTGCCGGGTGTCGTCCGGGTCGCCGTCATTGGCGCGCAGCACACCGAGCATCCGGCGCAACTCGTCGACCGCCTGGCGGGCGGTCTCCTCGATGGAGGTGAGCGCGGTACGCGCCTTCGCCGGATCCTTGTCGAAGACCCGACGACACGCCGCCGCCTGCACCCCCATCACCGACACGTGGTGAGCGACCACGTCGTGCAGCTCACGGGCGATCCGGACCCGCTCGCCGACCACGGCGTGCTCGCGTACCTCGGCCTGGGACCGGCGTAGCCGTTCCGCCTGCTCGGCCACCTGGTGCTGGCGACGGGCCGCCACCCAGGCGGTCTCGCCGAAGAAGTACGCGAACCCGAAGTACAGCGCGTTGACCAGGATGCCGGTGACGATCGCGGCGAGCACCGGCGGCACCGGGCCGACGGCGTCGTCGAACGTCTCCGCGGTGAGAGCCTGGTAGCTGATCGCGTAGAAGATCCCGAGCCAGGTGAACATCGCGACGATCACGCCGATCCGCAGCCGCCGGGACAGCCGCCGGTCCCGGCCCCAGGCGCCGAGCGTGTAGATGGCGATGAACAGCGCCCAGGAGGAGAGTTGCCACTCGGGGACGGCGCGCGCCTGCGATCCGATGAAGGCGGCCGACACGGCCAGGGTGGTCACGGCGGGCCAGCGGCGTCGCCAGATCAACGGCAGCGGCACCGCGACGGTCCAGAAGAGCTGTTCGATGCCGGACGGCGGCGGTCCCAGCACGAACGCTCCGGTGCTGCGGGCCAGCGTCAGGCTGAACAGGGCGAGGGCCGTCGCGGCCAGCCCGGCGTACAGATCAAGGCGCTGCTGCTCCGGCGTCGGTCCCGGCCGCCGCCACGCGTCCCTGGTCTCGGCCCGCCGCCGATCGTCGGTGGTGCCGGCGGACTGCCGCCACTCGTCGGCGGTCTCGGTGCTCACCCTGGGCAGCATGCCATCCCCGCGCCGGTCGCCCGTCGCCTCAGCTGAGATCGGGCCGTCCGCCCATGCGCCATTCCTCACGGGAAGTGCTTGCCTGCCGCCCCCAACCACTACCCCCGGCCTTCCTTTACTCTGCTTCAACGGACGCAAATGCTCACATCAAGTATCGGCGGGTGCCGCAGGTACGGCCCGGGGCTGGTGCAGCGCCCCTGCTCAGATGCCTGTGCGTGGGTTGAAGCAGAGCAAATCGTGCGAGTGGGTGGAGGCCGGCCCGAGAATGCCGTTACTGATAGTGACAATCACTGTCTGTGTCGGCTCGTGCGGGGGTAGCTGGGCAGAGCACCGCCAGCCGCCGGGCGAGACCGGGCCGGACCCGGCCGGGCGAGGGGTGATCCGGGGGAGCGGCGGAGTGTTCGTCAGCCGGTGGCGGCGCCGGCCATCGGCGGCAGCGGACAGTGCAGCAGACCGCAGATCGTCCGCAGCAACTCGACCTCGGGCACGGTCATCATCCCGTCGTGGCTGATCACCGCGACGGTGGCCGCCACCAGCCGCTCCTTGTCGGCCGGACGTAACCCGTCGAGCACCGGCCAGGCGGTCTCCAGCGCGAGCACACCGTTCTCCGGCGGCGCGTACGGCAGGTTCGTGCCGGGCAGCAGCGTACCGATGCCGGCCTGGAAGGCCCGTTCCGCCTCGGGCCGGTCAGGGTGCCCGACCTGCGCGAGGATGGCCAGCAGGGCGGCTGCCGCAGACCGCGCGTCGGTGAGTTTGCGCCGGTCGGTACGCCACCGGCTGTCCGGCCGCAGCGACTCCTCCAGCTCGGCCAGCAGCAGCCGGGACAGGCAGTACTCGGTCACGTTTATCGCGCCGTCAGCGTTGATCAACGTGAAGACGGCCGTCAGCAGTGACTCCAGTTCGGCGTCCGGACGTTCGCGCAGCGCCGGGAAGGCCAGTTCGGCCAGCGGCAACCGCAGCTCGGCGGGGAGCGCGCCCAGGTCGTCCGCCGCGCGCCGGGCGCCGTCGGCCAGCTCCTGGCCGTGCCGCTGGGCCACCGCGAGGTACTGGTGCTGCCGGATCTCCGGTTCGGCGCTGAGCAGCAGGCCGAGCAGCAGCGGTACGGCCGCCGCCCGATCGCGGGCTCGTTCGAGCAGCGAATCCGGGATCCGGTCGAGGATCGCTGCGGCGTGTGCGTAGGCGCTCTCGGTGGGCGCGGCCACCCGCCCCAGCACCTCGTCTGGCGCGACGGTTATCCGGGCGCCGTGCCCTGTCCCGCCGGTCCCGCCGGTCCCGCCTGACCCGCCGGTCCCGCCTGACCCGCCGGTCCCGCCCGGACCGGCGGGAGCGGTTGGAGCCAGGCCGAGGGCGACGTCCTCCTGACGGCCCGACGGCGGTGCCGCCGCCCACTGCCGTGACAGGTGTTGCAGCTCGGCCGGGTCGAACGACGGTTCCAGTGCCTTGATCCGGTCGACAAGCGGGGGGTGGGTGGCGAACCAGGACGTCCGGGCCGCCTCGCCGAAGAGCATGTGCCCCACCTCGTCGCGCTTGGGCGAGGTCAGCTCGGACCCGTCGGCCAGGCCGCCGATCTTCTTCAGCGCCCCGGCGATGCCCCGGGTCTGGCGGGTGTACTGCACCGCCGAGGCGTCGGCGAGGTACTCCCGCTGCCGGGACACCGACGCCTGGATGAGTCGACCGGCGAGGACGCCGACGTAGCCGGCCACCAGCAGCGCCAGGCCGACAAGCGCCAGCGGGGCGGCGCTGCCGCCGCTGTTGTTGCCGCGGGACCGGCCGCCGCCGATGACCCCGGCGCGGGCCAGCCCACGGCCGATCACGGTCAGGAAGAGGATGCCGAACAGCAGGCCCATCAGCCGGATGTTCAGCCGCATGTCGCCGTTGACGACGTGACTGAACTCGTGGGCGATGACCCCCTGGAGTTCGTCGCGGTTGAGCCGCTGCAACGCGCCCCGGGTGACGGCGACGGCGGCGTCGGACGGGGTCCACCCGGCAGCGAAGGCGTTGATCGCCGTCTCCTCCGGCAGGACGTAGACCTCGGGAACGGGTACGCCGGAGGCCAGCGCCATCTCCTCGACGACGTTGCGCAGCCGGCGCAGCTCCGGGTCGGTGGTGTTCGCCGGCACCGGCACCCCGCCCAGCTCTCGGGCCACCTTCCCGCCACCGCCGCGCAGCGCGAGCGTACGCACCAGGGCGGCCAGACCGATCGCGGCGACAGTGGCGACGGTGACCATGGCGACGAAGCCGGCGAGCTGGCCGGGGTCGGCGGTGGTGGCGTTGAAGGCGAACAACGCCGCGAGGTTCACCACCACCACGATGCCGACCACGGCCAGCACGAACAGCAGTACCAGCCGGGTCGACAGCCGACGTACCTGGCGCTGCCGTTCGAAGAAGTTCATCGGAACCCGATCAGAACGAGACCTGCGGCGCCTGGCGCTGCTGCGGGTCGTCCGGCTGGAACAGCGCCGCCGGCCCGAACGAGAACATTCCCGCCACCACGCTGGAGGGGAACACCTCGCGCTTGTTGTTGTAGGCCATCACCGCGTCGTTGTACGCCTGTCGGGCGAAGGCGACCCGGTTCTCCGTTGAGGTCAGTTCCTCCGACAGCTGCATCATGTTCTGGTTGGCCTTGAGGTCCGGGTACGCCTCGGAGAGCGCGAACAACCGGCCCAGGGTGGCGGTGAGCATGTTCTCCGCGCCGCTGAGCTGCTGCATCGCGGCCGGGTCGCCGGGAGCGGCCGCGGCGGTGGCCTGCGCGTTGACCGCGGCGTTGCGGGCGTTGATCACCGCCTCCAGCGTCTCCCGCTCGTGCTTGAGGTAACCCTTGGCGGTCTCGACCAGGTTGGGGATCAGGTCGTGCCGCCGGACGAGCTGCACGTCGATCTGGGCGAAGGCGTTGCGGTACGCGTTGCGGGCCCGGACCAGCCCGTTGTAGATCGAGACGCCGAAGCCGACCACCGCCACGACGATCAACACCAGGCACACCAGTCCGATGATCAGTTCCATGGCCGCTCCCTCGGTGTGTGTCGGCACTTCCGCTGATCATCGTACGTGCGTCGGTCCAGGCCCGCTCCTGCTCAGTGCGCGGACCGACGCGCCTTGACCGCGCTGTCGACGATGTCCCAGATCGTGATGGCGACGATCACCACGATGCTGATCCGGGCGACCGTGTCCAGGCCGCCGTCCCGCAGCCAGGCGAAGCGGGCGACGAACTCCGGGTTGAGCAGCTGGTCGTTGGCCAGCAGCCAGATCGCCGGAACCGCGAAGGCCAGGTTGAGCACGGCGTTGACGCTGACCAGCGGCCACGTCCAGCGGCGGGCGCGGTACTTGGCGATCTCCAGGCCGATGCTGGCGAGCAGGACCACGAGCAGCAGCGGAAGCCAGAAACCCCACAGTGCCGGATCCAGGATCGGCAGGCGCTCGCCGTCGGGACCGATCACGGACTGGAACTGCTGCCACGGCAGGAAGGCGATGAGCAGGACCAGGAACACGATCGAGGCGCACACGTCGGTGAGGGTGACGTCCCGTTCGACGGGGTGGTCGGGAAGTCGGTCGACGCTCCATTCGGGCAGGTCCAGCGGGGTGCCGAGCCGTTCCAGCACCGCGAAGACCAGGGTCACCCAGAAGGCGATCTGCACCGCGACGTTGAACGCGACGCTCACGCCCGTGCCGATCGCACCGGCCGGGTTGTCGGAGACGGTGGCCTGGACCACCCCGACCGCCACTCCGGCGATGGCGGGAACGATGCTGAGCAGCAGGATCAGCAGGCGTTGCCAGGCCAGGTAGTAGGTGGGGCCGATGAGCTGTAGCCGGCGGTCGGCGTAGCGGGCGGCGAGCTGGGCCGGGTCACCCAGCTCGGTCAGCACCTCGCGCTCGGCAGCGCCGGCGTCCTGCCCGGCGGCGGTCCGGTCGTCGATCATGTCACCGATGGAGGCGCGCAGTTCGGTGGCGATCTCCTCGCGCCGCCGGGTCGGCACCGAGCGCAGGGTGGCGGCCAGGTAGCGGTCGGTCAGGGAGGTCATCGGGGTGCTCCTTCGATAAGGGTGGTGAGGGAGGTCTGTACGGCGGCGAGGTCATCGAGCAGTCGCCGCAGCACCTGCTCGCCGGACTCGCTGATGCGGTAGAACTTGCGCGGTCGGCTCTCCTCGGTGTTCCACTCGCTGGTGAGGAGCCCCTGCTCCTCCAGCCGTCGCAGGAGGGGATAGAGGGTGTTCGCGTCGACCGGGAAGCCGTGCCCGGTGAGTCGTTGCAGCAGCGCGTAGCCGTAGTCGGGTCGGCGCAGCGCGACCAGACTCGCCACCACCACCGTGCCCCGACGTAGCTCCTGTAGGTGGGTCCGTAGGACGTCATCGCTGACCATGTGTCACACCATAGTGTGTGCCACACACTGTTGTCTACCGCGCAATGATGTCGCCCCACCGACATCGTGTCAGTCGACGCGCCAAACGTCACAATCTAAAACTTTGCAGAGACTGCACCTTTGGCCCTAGGGTTCTGCCGTGACCCCCGACGACCCGACCCGGCTGGGCCGACGCGACCGCAAGAAGCGCCAGACCCGTGCCGCCCTCGCCGCCGCGGCGCTGCGCCTGGTCGCCGAACGTGGACTCGACCAGGTGACCGTCGAGGAGATCAGCGAGGCGGCCGACGTCTCCTCCCGGACCTTCTTCAACTACTTCCCGTCCAAGGACGACGCCCTGGTCGGCGACACCGACGCCGACCGGGACACCGTGCTGCGGGCCCTCGCCGCCGTGCCTGCCGAGCAGCCCGCGCTGGAGACGCTGCGGCACGCCTTCGCCGAGGTGGTCACCGAGGTGCAGGGTGACGCCGAACTGTCGCTGCTGCGGATGCGGGTGGTGACGCAGTACCCCGTGCTGCTGGCCCGCCTGATCTCCGGTAACGCGGTCACCGAACGGGCGCTCGTCGAGGCGATCGCCGCCCGAACCGGGCTGCCCCCCGAGCACGGGTACCCCGCTCTCGTCGTGGCGGTCGCCGGAGCCGCCCTGCGTACCGCCCTGATCCGGTGGGCGACCGGCGGCGGCGCCGGCTCCCTGACCGCGCTGCTCGACGAGGCGTTCGCCGCCGTCGCAGCCGGCCTGGTCGACCCCCGCACCGGCTGACCGGCCGTGCGGGCCGCCACCGACCACCCGTTTCAACCTTCGGCGTGACCGCGCCGGGGCGGCACCATGCGTGAGGAAAGGTTCATGACAGCTTCGACAGCGCCGATCGACGCGTCCGAGACCGGCGTCGGCCGGATGTCCCGCCGGGAGATTCTCCAGGCCCTCTCGGGGCTGATGGTCGGCATGTTCGTGGCGATTCTCGCCTCGACGGTGGTGGCCAACGCGCTGCCCCGCATCATCGCCGACCTCAACGGCACCCAGACCGTCTACACCTGGATCGTCACCACCGAACTGCTGGCCATGACCGCCACCGTGCCGCTGTGGGGCAAGATGGCCGACCTCTACAGCAAGAAGCTGCTCATCCAGCTCTCCCTGGGGCTGTTCGTGGTCGGCTCGCTGATCGCCGGACTCACCCCGAACGTCGAGGTGCTGCTGGTCAGCCGGGTCGTGCAGGGCATCGGCGCAGGTGGCATGACCGCCCTCGCCATGATCGTGATGGCCGCGATGATCCCGCCCCGGGAACTGGGCCGCTACGCGGGCATCTTCGGTGCCGTCTTCGGCGTCGGCACCATCGCCGGTCCGCTCATCGGCGGCGTTCTGGTCGACACGTCCTGGCTGGGCTGGCGATGGTGCTTCCTGATCGGCGTGCCGTTCAGCATCCTCTCCATCGTGCTGCTCCAGCGGACCCTGCACCTGCCCGTCGTCCGTCGCCGGGTACGCATCGACTGGCTCGGCGCGGCGCTTATCACCGCCGGGGTCTCCACCCTGCTGATCTGGTCCTCGCTGGCCGGCCACAAGTTCGCCTGGGCCTCCGGCTGGACCGCGCTGATGGTCCTCGGCGGCCTGGCCCTGCTGGTGGCGGCCGTCCGGGTCGAGGCCCGGGTACCCGAGCCGATCATCCCGCTGAAGATCTTCCGTAGCCGTACCGTGGCGCTGACCACCGTCGCCAGCATGCTTGTCGGGGTGGCCCTCTTCGGTGGCACGGTGTTCCTGTCCCAGTACTTCCAGACGTCGCTGGGCAAGTCGCCGACCGTCGCCGGCCTGATGAGCCTGCCGATGATCCTCGGCCTGCTGGTCTCCTCCACTGTCGCCGGCCAACTCATCACGAAGTACGGCCGCTGGAAGGCGTACCTGGTGGCCGGGGCGGCGGTGATGGTCGTCGGGATGCTGCTGCTGTCGACGATCGACGTCGACACCCCGCTGCCGCTGCTGTTCAGCTACATGGCCCTGCTCGGCATCGGGGTCGGCATGCTCATGCAGAACCTGGTCCTGGCGGCCCAGAACGACGTACCAGCCCACGAGTTGGGTGCCGCCACCTCCGTGCTGACCTTCTTCCGCAGCATGGGCGGCGCGATCGGCGTGAGCGCCCTGGGCGCGGTGCTGGCCAACCGGGTGACAGGTCTGATGACCGAGCAACTCGGGCCGGCGGCCAGCGCCACCGGCGGCGGCACGACCGAGGTACCCGACCTGTCCGCGCTGCCCGAGCCGATCCTGCGGATCGTGCGCGACGCGTACGCCACCGCCACCTCGGAACTGTTCCTGATCGGCGCGCCCATCGCCTTCCTCGCTCTGGTCGCGGTCCTGTTCATCCGCGAGAAGGCGCTGCACACCGTCAGCGGCGACGAACGGGCCCGCCAGGAGGCGAGCCTGCCCGCCGTCCACTGAACATACGTACCCGCGACGCGGGACGTCCGCTCCTCCGGACGCCCCGCGTCGTCGTTCAGACGGCCCCACCCGGGTGCGTGCCCCCGGACGGCACCTCAGCCGGGTGCGTGGCCTCGGACGGCACCCTCAGCAGGTGCCGCCCTGCCGGAAGTTACGTTCCACGAAGGATGCCGGGCCGACCTGGAAGGCACCCACGCCAGGCCGGATCGGGTGCCCGGTGAACAACTCCACCCGCGCGCCCACCCGCACCAGGTACGCGGTGGCGGTGCCCGCGTCGTTGCTGATCAGGCCACCGCGCGGGCCGTAGATCGTCTCCAACTGGGCGAAGGTCATGCCGACACCCGCTCCGGCGGGGGAGTAGGGCGGGACGGTGGCGGTGCTCACCTCGACCAGCCGGCCGTGCCGGAAGGCCAGCAGGACGACGCCCGCCCAGGTGCCGGTCGCACCGGCCCCGACCACACCGTCGCAGGTCGCGACGGACCAGTCGATCAGTCCGGCGGCGGTGAGCCGGTCAAGGCTGGCCCCGATCCGGTACGGCCCGGCACCCCGCACGCTCATCACGTCGGTGGTGGTCGGCGGCTGCGCGGCCACCACCACCGAGGGGACCGAACGCGGTAGCGGTGCGGCGTTGGCTGGAGCAGCCCCGACCAGGGTCAGCACGGTCGCGACTGCGACATACACGAGACGGTGCACAGAAATCGCCTCCTCGGCATCGAGTTCCTACTCCCTTCGTCTCCCCACCCACCCCCACAGTTCGCCCCACCCGACACCCGCCGCGCCCAGCGCGCCGATCATGCAGTTGTGGTATCCGCCAAAGTGGACCATAAGTGGCATTCCGGGTGCCACAACTGCATGATCGCGGGGTTGGGGTGGGGGAGAGGGAGGGTTGCTGTGGGGGTGGGGGAGGGGAGGGTGGCAGGGGCGGGGGAAAGGTCTGGAGGGGCGGGTGGTGGGGGCGGAGCGGATTGGGGCGTACCGGGTGGAGCGGCTGCTCGGTGTGGGCTCGTTCGCGACCGTCTGGCTGGCGTACGACCCGATGCTGGACATCCGGGTAGCGATAAAGGTGCTGGCGGAGAACTGGCACCACGACGTACGCGTCCGGGAACGGTTCCTGGACGAGGCTCGGCTGCTGCGCCGGATGGAGGACGACCGGCTGGTCCGGGTACGCCTGGTGGGAGAGCTGGCGGACGGACGGCCCTACACGGTGCTCGACTGGGCCGACGGGGGCAGTCTGCGGGAGCGGCTGGCCACCGGGCCCCTGCCCGTGACGACCGCCCTGAACCTGCTCGCCGAGATCGCCGCCGGGGTGGCGGTACTGCACCGGCACCGGGTGGTGCACCGTGACCTGTCGCCCGGCAACATCCTGTTCCGCTCGACCGCTGACGGCGAGCGGGTACTCATCGCCGACCTCGGCCTGGCCAAGGCGCTCGCCGCCGCCTCCGGGCTCACCATGCGCGCCGGCACCCCCGGGTTCATGGCCCCCGAGCAGGACGATGCACTCGCGATCGTGGACGAGCGCGCCGACGTGTACGCCCTCGGTCAGCTCGGCCGCCGGCTGCTCGCACCGTCGGCCCCTGGCGCCGAACCGACCGCCACTGCGGCTGTCGACGCTGGACCGCCCGCCTCCGGTGTCGACTCTGGACTGCCCGCCTCCACCGCCGACGTCGGGCCGGCCGACGCTCCGGTCGTCACGGTGGGACTGCCGGCCGCCGGTCCTGCACGGCGGGCCGACGGCGTTGCCGGAGCGGCGACCGGGTCCGTCCTCCCGGGGCGGGTGCCCCCGGCCGTGGCGGTGATACTGCGCCGGGCCACCGCCAGTCGCCCGGGGGACAGATACCCGGACGCCGAGGCGTTCCGGACGGCCCTGCTGGCGGCGGTGCGGCGGCCCAGTGATTCGATCAACCCGGGCGCCGGACCGGCGTCATCGACGTCAACCTCATCGGCTACGCCGACCCGGGCCCACGGTCCCCACCCTGTCGACGACCCGGCCCCGGTTCCTGCGGCCCCGGTTCCTGCGGCCCCGGTTCCTGCGGCCCCGGTTCCTGCGGCCCCGGTTCCTGCGGTGCCGGCTCGTGCGGCCCTGGTTCCTGCGGGTTCGGTGATGGCGGTCCCGGTGGCTGCGGGCCGGTCGCCGTGGCTACGGGCGGTCGCGCTGACGGTGGTGCTGGTGGCGGCGGCCGGCGCGGTGGCGGCGGACTCGGCGACGCCCAGCGGTACGGCGACGAGTGGTCCGCTGACCGTCGTGCTGCCGGACGGCTGGCGGGCGACCGGGACCGGCTGGGCGGGGCGGTACGACGCGTCCGGCCAGCTCGAACCGGCGTTGGTGATCTCGCCGGAGCCGCGTCGGTGGGCCACCGACCCGAGTGTGCCGGGTGCCTTCCTCGGGCTGTCGGTGACCGCCCGACACACCGATCCGGCCACGTTCGTCGCCGCGCAACCGCATGCCGACTGTGCTCCCTCGCCACCGCGGCGGGTGCGGCGCGGTGGTCTGGGCTGGGTGGTCGCCCGCTTCGACTGCCCGTACGGGCGGCCGGTGCTTGTGGAAGCCGCCGCCCGGGGCGCCGCCGGGCTGCTCTACGCGCAGGTCGTGCCGCCCCCCGGAGCCGGCGACGAGTTCGTGGACGCCCTGCTCGACGGGGTACGGACACGACGACCGGTCATCGCACGACGACCGTGATCACGTGGGTGCCCGCCTCGCGGGGAATGAACACGTCCACGGTGCCGGCCCGGACGAACCGGAGATCGACCACGCCGGCCTCGTACTGGCTGTCCACCAGATCGTCCCGGTCGACGGTGACCTCACCCGGACCGATGCCCACCAGTCGCAGTACCCCGCCGGTGGCGAAGCAGAGCGAGGACGGTAGCGGCCCGGGGTCGGACAGGGGCAGCTCGTACCGGACCGCGCCGAGACAGACCTCGGACATCGTCGCGGTGGGCGTCGGGGTACGGGTGCTCCGCGCGGGGGTGGGGGATCGTGGCACCGAGGTCGGTCGTGCGGTCGGCACCGTCACCACCGTCGGTGGCGCCACGACAGGTGTCCCGCTCGGCCGGGCCGTCGGCGGGGTGGACGGAACCGGCGGCGGCGCGGTGGTCGGGGCGGGTGGGCGTACCGGCAGCGGCGCGACGGGCTCGTCGGCGCAACCGGCGGCACCCGCGACGAGCACGACGGCCACAGCCAGCGCCGTCGGGCGGTGCCGGCCGGTCAGAGCCAGCGCCGTCGGGCGGTGCCGGCCGGTCAGGTCAGTCGGCACCGGTGAGCCGCTGCCGGACCTGCCGGCGGGCCTCGTGGATGCGGGACTTCACAGTGCCCTCGGGCAGGTCGAGCAACGCGGCTATCTCGCGATAGTCGAGGTCGAGCACGTCACGCAGGGTCAGTATCTCGGCCAGTGCGGGCCGGATCGCGTCGAGGGCCTCCAGCAGATCCAGTCGGGTGCCGGCGACCACGCTGGTGCGGCGCGGGTCGGGTCGCTCCGGCAGCGGCGTCCCGGCGGCCTCCACCTGCCAGCGGCGGCGCAGTGCCCGGTAGGTCGAGCGGGCCCGGTTGGCGGTCAGCCGGTACAGCCAGGTGTGGAACGACGAGCGGCCCTCGAACCTGTCGATGCCCCGCGCCACCGCGAGCAGCGCGTCCTGGCAGGCCTCCTCCGCGTCCTCCCGGTTGGGCAGCAGCCGGCCACACAGCCGCAGCACCTCCGGGCGGATCGCCGCCAGCAGGGCGTCCAGGGCGGCCCGGTCGCCACGTGCCGCGGCGGCGGCCAGGTCGTCGATTCCGTCCGCGAGGGTCATCGCGCCGTCCCGTGTTCGACGGTGTTGCGGTGGTCGTTCAGGCTACGCCGACCGAGCCACCGTGTCCGGCCCCGAGTCCACCAGCCGACAGGGCGCCAACGTCGACAGCGGCCGGACCCGCGCCGCCGACCGGGGTCGGGTCCGGACCGTCGGGCCGGTCCGGAGGGGCCGCCGAGCCGGGCGCGCGGCGCGCTGGAGTGGCCGGCGGCGGCGGGGTTAGGGTTACCCCCGACCGACTCGATCATCCGACCCGGGGGGCCTCCGCATGGGCGATTCGTTCGCGCATCTGCACGTGCACACGGAGTACTCGATGCTCGACGGGGCGGCCCGGCTCAAGGACCTGTTCGCCGAGGTCAAGCGGCAGGGCATGCCGGCGGTGGCGATGACCGACCACGGCAACATGCACGGCGCGAACGACTTCTACAAGCAGGCGATGGCCGCCGGGGTGACCCCGATCCTGGGCATCGAGGCGTACGTGGCGCCGGAGTCGCGCTATCACAAGAAGCGGGTCCGCTGGGGTCGGCCGGAGCAGAAGAGCGACGACGTCTCCGGTAGCGGTGGTTACACCCACAAGACGATCTGGGCGCGTAACAAGACCGGCCTGCACAACCTCTTCACGCTCACCAGCAAGGCGTACACCGAGGGTTACTTCGTCAAGTGGCCCCGGATGGACGCCGAACTGCTGGCCGAGTACGCCGACGGCCTGATGGCCACCACCGGCTGTCCCTCCGGCGAGGTGCAGACCCGGCTGCGGCTGGGCCACGACGCGCAGGCCCTCGAAGCCGCCGCGAAGTACCAGGACATCTTCGGCAAGGAGAACTACTTCCTGGAGCTGATGGACCACGGCCTGGACATCGAGAAGAAGGTCCGGGACGGGCTGGTTGAGATCGGCCGCAAGCTCGGCATCCCGCCGGTTGTCACAAACGACTCGCACTACACGCACGAGGCGCAGTCCGAGGCGCATGACGTGCTGCTCTGCGTGCAGACCGGCAGCAACGTCGCCGACCCGAACCGGTTCAAGTTCGGCGGCAGCGGCTACTACATCAAGTCCGCCGACGAGATGCGTGGGGTGGACGGCTCCGACGTCTGGCTGGAGGGCTGCCGCAACACGCTGCTGGTGGCCGAGCGGGTCGACCCGACCGGGATGTTCGAGTTCCACAACCTGATGCCGCGCTTCCCGGTGCCCGAGGGCGAGACCGAGGAGTCGTGGTTCCGCAAGGAGACCTTCGCCGGCCTGGCCCGCCGCTACCCGCAGGGCATCCCCGAGGGCCACGTGGTGCAGGCCGAGTACGAGCTGGGCGTCATCATCCAGATGGGCTTCCCGTCGTACTTCCTCGTGGTCGCCGACTTCATCCAGTGGGCCAAGAACCAGGGCATCGCCGTCGGTCCCGGCCGCGGGTCCGCGGCCGGTTCCCTTGTCGCGTACGCCCTGGGCATCACGGACCTGGACCCGATCCCGCACGGGCTGATCTTCGAACGGTTCCTGAACCCCGAGCGGGTCTCCATGCCGGACGTCGACATCGACTTCGACGAGCGTCGGCGCGGCGAGGTGATCAAGTACGTGACCGACAAGTGGGGCGAGGACAAGGTCGCCCAGATCGCCACCTTCGGCACGATCAAGGCGAAGGCCGCGATCAAGGACTCGGCGCGGGTGCTCGGCTACCCGTACGCGGTCGGCGACCGGATCACCAAGGCGATGCCACCGGCCGTGATGGGTAAGGACATTCCGCTCGAGGGCATCTTCGACCCGAAGCACCCCCGGTACGCCGAGGCCGGTGAGATCCGGGGCATGTACGAGGCCGAGGCCGACGTCAAGAAGGTCATCGACACCGCCCGGGGGATCGAGGGGCTGATCCGGCAGACAGGCGTGCACGCCGCCGGTGTGATCATGTCGGCCGAGCCGATCATCGAGCACATCCCGCTGATGCGCCGGGACTCCGACGGGGTCATCATCACCCAGTTCGACTACCCGACGTGCGAGTCGCTCGGGCTGTTGAAGATGGACTTCCTCGGCCTGCGCAACCTGACGATCATCGACGACGCGGTCAAGAACATCGAGCTCAACCACGGCAAGGAGCTGGACCTGCTGGCCCTGCCGCTTGACGACAAGGCCGCGTACGAGCTGCTGGCCCGGGGCGACACGCTCGGCGTGTTCCAGCTCGACGGCGGGCCGATGCGGTCGCTGCTGCGGATGATGAAGCCGGACAACTTCGAGGACATCTCCGCAGTCCTGGCGCTGTACCGGCCCGGCCCGATGGGCGTGGACTCGCACACCAACTACGCGCTGCGCAAGAACGGCCTCCAGGAGATCACCCCGATCCATCCGGAGCTTGAGGAGCCGCTGCGGGAGATCCTCGCCCCGACCTACGGCCTGATCGTCTATCAGGAGCAGGTGCAGCGTGCCGCGCAAATCCTCGCCGGGTACACGCTCGGCCAGGCCGACCTGCTGCGCCGGGCGATGGGCAAGAAGAAGAAGGAGATCCTCGACAAGGAGTTCATCCCGTTCCGCGACGGCTGCCGCGAGCACGGCTACTCCGACGAGGCCATCCAGAAGGTCTGGGACGTGCTGGTCCCGTTCGCCGGGTACGCCTTCAACAAGGCGCACTCGGCCGCGTACGGGCTGGTGTCCTACTGGACGGCGTACCTGAAGGCGCACTATCCGGCCGAGTACATGGCGGCGCTGCTGACCTCCGTCGGCGACGACAAGGACAAGATGGCCATGTACCTGTCGGAGTGTCGCCGGATGCGCATCCAGGTCCTGCCGCCGGATGTGAACACCTCGGCCGGACCGTTCACCCCGGTCGGCCGGGAGATCCGCTTCGGCCTCGGCGCGATCCGCAACGTCGGCGCGAACGTGGTCGCCGCGATCATGCGCTGCCGCGAGGAGAAGGGCGAGTACGCCGACTTCTACGACTTCCTGTCCAAGGTCGACGCGGTGGTGTGCAACAAGAAGACGATCGAATCCCTGATCAAGGCGGGGGCGTTCGACTCACTGAAGCATTCCCGCAAGGGCCTGCTCACCGTGCACGCCGACGCCATCGACGCGTACGCCGACGTCAAGCGCAAGGAGGCCGTCGGGCAGTACGACCTGTTCGGTGCCGGTTTCGGCGACGCCGAGGTGGCGACGAACACCACTGTCATGCCGGTCATCGCCGAGGGGGAGTGGGACAAGCGCGACAAGCTCGCCTTCGAACGCGAGATGCTCGGCCTGTACGTCTCCGACCATCCACTGTTCGGCCTGGAACACATCCTCGGCGCGGCGGCCGACACCACGATCGCGGCGCTCTCCGAGGAGGGCACCGTGCCCGACGGCGCGGTGGTCACCCTCGCCGGCATCCTCTCCGGCGTGCAGCGGCGGGTCACCAAGCAGGGGCGGGCGTGGGCCTCGGCGACCCTTGAGGATCTCGCCGGTGGGGTGGAGACGCTGTTCTTCCCGAACACCTACGAGGTGATCGGGCAGTACATCGCCGAGGACGCGATAGTGGTGGTCAAGGGCCGGGTCGACAGGCGCGACGACACCCCGCGCATCATGGCGATGGACATGTCCCTGCCGGACGTCAGCACCAGCACCACGAACAAGCCGGTCACCCTCACCATCCCGGTGACCCGCTGCACCCCTCCGCTCGTGGAACGCCTCAAGGAGACCCTGGTGCTGCACCCCGGCGACGCCGAGGTGCACGTCAAACTCCTGAACGGCACCCGCTCCACCACCCTGCGCCTGAGCCCGGTCCGCGTGGCCGCCACCACCGCCCTCATGGCCGACCTGAAAAGCGTCCTAGGCCCCGCCAACGTCACCTGACCCCGTCCCCACCCCAAACCCCCAACCCCACCCCGCGCGTCGATCTTGCACTTCTGGTCGCTGGAATGCGCTGATTAGTCCCCTTTGCGGAGACAAAAAGTGCAAGATCGCGGGAACGGGGCGGGGCGGGGCGGGGCGGGGTGGGGTGGGGTGGGCCACGGGGGTGGGATTGGCGCTTCGGGGTGGGGTGGCGGGGCGGTTAGCGTCGGGGTGTGGAACTGGAACAGGCGCAGAAGCTGTGGCAACCGCAGCCGGGCTGGCTGAACACTGCCAGCTACGGGTTGCCGCCCGACCCGGCCTGGGACGCGTTGCAGGACGCGCTGGCCGCGTGGCGGGTGGGCCAGGGCTCGTGGGAGAGCTGGGGTACGGCGACCGACAGGTGTCGGACGGCGTTCGCTCGACTCGTCGCGGTACCGGTGGCCGATGTCGCGGTCGGCGCCACCGTCTCCCAGTTGCTGGCGCCGGTCGCCGCCGCGCTACCCGCCGGTGCCCGGGTGCTGGCGCCCGAGGTCGAGTTCACCTCGAACCTGTTTCCCTGGCTCGTCCAGGCCGAACGGGGCGTCGAGGTACGCACCGTCGCGCTTGACGAGCTGGCCGCCTCCGTCGACGCCGACACCGACCTGGTGGCGTTCAGCCTGGTGCAGTCCGCCGACGGCAGTGTCGCCGCGTACGACGAGATCGTCGCGGCGGCCCGGGCGCACGGCGCGCTCGTGGCGGTGGACGCCACCCAGGCGTGCGGCTGGCTGCCGTTCGACGCGGCCCGCGCGGACGTGGTGGTGGCCGGCGGATACAAGTGGCTGATGGGCCCCCGGGGGACCGCGTTCGCCTACCTTGCTCCCGGGCTGCGGGACCGGCTGCGGCCGGACGCCGCCGGCTGGTACGCGGGCCGTGACCCGCACGCCTCCTACTACGGGCCGCCGCTGCGGCTGGCCGAGGACGCCCGCCGGTTCGACCTCTCGCCGGCCTGGTTCAGCTGGGTCGGGGCCGCCCCCGCCCTGGAGCTGCTGCTGGAGATCGGGGTCGAGCAGGTACGGGCGCACGACGTGGCGCTGGCCAACCGGTTCCTCGCCGGCCTGGGGCAGCCAACCGGGCGCAGCGCGATCGTCACCGTCGAGGTGCCCGGCGCGCAGGAGAAGTTGGCACGTGCCGGGGTACGCGCGGCGGTGCGGGCCGGTCGGGTCCGGGCCTCGTTCCACCTCTACTCCACCACCGAGGACGTCGACCTGGCCCTCGACGCGCTCACCTCCTGACCGCGCCGTCCACGCCGCACCGGACGGCTCGCCGGTGTGCGGCCGGCGCTCGCCGCCCGCCCTCATCACCTGACCGGTGAGGGCGGGCGGCACTGTCCACCGGGCGCCAGCGGGAGCGGGTCCACCGACTCACTTGCCGGTGACGATGCCCGGGTTGATGCACAGGCCCGGCGTGCTGCCGTGCTTGTCCGCGATCTCCAGGCAGCGGGTCACCTTGTCCACTGTCGCGTTGGTCTCGGTGACCTGCTTCTGGATCTCGGCGTTGAGGCGGTCCTGTTCGAGGTTGCGGGTCTGGGCGAGCTTGTCCTGGAACGCCTTGATGTTGCCCTCGGTCTTGTCGTCGTGGTTCACCCGGGTGATGGTGACCGACAGGATCTCGACGTCGTCGGCCAGCCGGCCCTCGGCGTTGGACTTGATGCTCTCCGAGAAGGGCTTGAGGTCGACGTTCAGGTTGCCGGTCTTCGAGTCGATGCGCTCCAACGGGTTGTAGACGGCGAAGGCGTCGTTGACCGCGCTGTCGAGCTGGACGCCGACCCGCTGCCCCCGGAAGCTCTCGAAGTCGCCCTTGTAGTCCATGAACTGCTGCGGGGCGTTCTCGGGCTGGACCTGCCACTCGACGAGCACCTCCACGCACGCGTCCGCGAGGGTGCCGGTGCGTACCCGCACGCACTTGTCGCTGCCGATGTGGTCGTACTTCTGCCGCCCGGCGTCCCACTCGCCGACCCGCTGCCACGGGGTGACCCATTTCAGACCGGAGCCGGTGACCTCACCTGTCGGCTTGCCGAAGCTGGTGACGATGCCGACCGAGCGGATCGGTACCGAGTGGGCGCTCGACGCGACTGTGAAAACGGCCGTCGCGACCAGGGCGCCGACCGCCGTCAGGACTCCGATCTGCCGTACCTGGCGTTGCGAGCTGAGCAGGGTGACGGCGACGGCGATGACCGCGGTGACGGCGGTGACGATCGCCAGGATGAAGCCGAAGGGCATGACGGGACCTTTCCGGGTACGGCCTTACTGAGTTGATCATCAACGTAGCCGCCCGGGTCAAGGCGCCGGTGAGCGCATCCGTGACGCGGCGTCCCGACGAATCCCTCGGTGCAGAGCTGTTCATCCGGGAGGAAGTCTGGTGTCTGGGGTACCGATGCCGACCGAGGTCGTGCAGGTCGCGCGCAAGCGCCTGACGACCGCCGCCGAGGAGTTCGACGGCAATCGGGTCGCCGCGCTTGTCGTCGAACTGGCCGAGGTGTGGGGAGTCGTACGGCTGTGGGACGACGTCTGCGTGCCGGTGCTCACCGCGCGGAGCGGGCGGACCGCCGCCGGGATCGCCGTCGAGCACGCCCTGTCCGAAGGCGTCCGGGTCGGCCTGGATGTGTTCGGTCGCGATCCGGAGGTCGGCCCGCCCCCGGACGGCGTGCTGCTGGCCGGGGCGGAGCAGGAGGAACACTGCCTCGGGCTGCACGCCCTCGCCGCCGCGTTGCGCGAGCGCCGTCGAGGCTGCCTGCTGGTCGGGCCGGCGCTGCCGTGGCAGGCGTTGGCCGGCGCCGTGCACCGGGCCCGACCGCACACCGTCGCCGTCTGGTCCCAGACGGCGCTGACCG
Organism: Verrucosispora sp. CNZ293; assembly: GCF_002754655.1. NCBI lineage: Bacteria > Bacillati > Actinomycetota > Actinomycetes > Micromonosporales > Micromonosporaceae > Micromonospora > Verrucosispora sp. CNZ293. The sequence goes on along the minus strand of NZ_PEFR01000001.1, from coordinate 2,556,255 downwards.
GCCGCTCGTACCGCATCGGCCGCTTCGCCCGCGACTTCCCGGCGGTACGGGTGTACGGGGCCGGGCCTGGCTGGGTCGAGCCGCTCGCCCCGCCGGTGCGACGGCTGGACTCGCTCGCCGCCGCTGTCCGGGTGTTGCAGGAGAGTCCGACGGCCGATCCCGATCTGTGACCGGCGTCATAGCGAAACGGAACCGTACCGTATCGTAAGTGCACTACGCTCGGGGACGTACGGACGGAACCGTATCGAAAACCGGGGGCGGAGATGCAGCCGAACGAGAACACCGGACATCCGAGGAGGTGGGCGATCCTCGGGGTGCTGGTGATCAGCCTGCTCGTGGTCGTCCTCGACAACACGATTCTCAACGTCGCGCTCCGCACGCTCGCCGACCCGGTGCACGGGCTCGGGGCGAGCCAGGGCGAGTTGGAGTGGTCGATCAACTCCTACACCCTGGTCTTCGCCGGGTTGCTGTTCACCTTCGGCGTGCTCGGGGACCGGGCCGGCCGGCGCAGGATGCTGGTGATCGGCCTCGCGCTCTTCGGCCTGGCGTCACTGCTCTCGGCGTACGCGCAGAACCCGGTCCAGTTGATCGCGGCCCGCGCGCTGATGGGGGTCGGCGGCGCGGCCATCATGCCGGCCACCCTGTCGATCATCTCCAACGTCTTCGACCCTCGGGAGCGAGGGCGGGCCATCGGGATCTGGGCCGGCGCGGTCGGTCTCGCGGTGGCGATCGGGCCGGTCCTCGGCGGCCTGCTGCTGGAGCACTACTGGTGGGGCTCGGTCTTCCTGATCAACGTGCCGGTGGTGGCGCTCGGCGTGCTCCTGGTCGCGCTGCTGGTGCCCGAGTCGCGCGACCCCGAACCGGGCCGCGTCGACGTGTTCGGTGTGCTGCTCTCGGTGGTCGGTCTGGTCGCCCTCACCTACGGCATCATCGACGGCGGCGAGCACGGCTTCGGCCGACCCCTGGTCTGGGCCTCGATCGTCGGCGGGGTCGCGGTGCTGGCCTGGTTCGTGCTGCACGAGCGGCGCAGCAGCCACCCGTCGCTGGACGTCCGACTGTTCCGGGTGCCCCGCTTCGCCGCCCCGGTGGCGATGATCGGGCTGGTCTTCTTCGCCGCGATGGGCGTGATGTTCTTCAGCTCGTTCTACCTGCAGCTGGTGCGTGGGTACAGCCCGCTGGAGACCGGCCTGCTCTTCCTGCCCTTCGCGGTCGCCCAACTCGTCTTCGCCCCGCGTAGCGCCACAATGGTCCGCAGGTACGGCGGCCGGGCGGTGGCGGTGGTGGGGTTGGTGCTGACCTCGGTGGCCCTTGGCGCGTTCGCCTTCGTCGACGCCGCCACGCCCATCTGGGTGGTGCTTGTCGTCTTTTTCCTGCAGGGCGTCGGGATGGCCAACATCATGCCGCCGGCCACCGAATCGATCATGTCGGCGTTGCCCCGGGAGAAGGCCGGCGTCGGCTCGGCGGTCAGCAACACCATCCGGCAGGTGGCCGCCGCGCTCGGCGTCGCGGTGATCGGCTCGGTGCTGGCGGCGGGCTACCGGGGCGGCATCGAGCCGGCCCTGGCGGAGCTGCCGCCGGCCGCCGGTGCGGCAGCCGGTGAATCCATCGCGGGCGCGTACGCCGCGGCCGGTCAACTCGGTCCGGCGGGTCCGGGACTCGTCGCGGCGGCCAACGACTCCTTCGTCTCGGCCATGCACCTGTCGGCGACGCTTGCCGCGCTGGTCGCGGCGGCCGGCATTCTGGTGGCCCTGCGCTGGATGCCCGGGCGGTCCACGGCCGGCGGTTCGGCGCCGATCGGCGAGCCCGAGTTGGCCGGTGCCACACCGGGCCAGCGACAATGAGCAGATGACAGGCATGGCGGACGCGGCACGACCACCCGGGCGACCACGAAGCGTCCGGGCGGACGAGGCGATCGTCGAAGCCGCCCTGGACCTGCTCGCGGAGGGCAGCACCATCGAGGCGATCTCGATCGAGGCGATCGCCGCACGGGCCGGGGTGGGCAAGGCCACCATCTACCGCCGGTGGCCAGGCAAGGACGCGCTGCTGCTCGACGCGCTGCGTCGGCTCAAGGGCGACCCGCCGCAGCCGGCCGGGCGGTCCGTCCGCGAAGACCTGATCACACTGGTCAGCGCGATCGGTCACAACGTCGACCCACGCGCGGCGCAGATCATGCCCTGCCTGGTGCCCGAGATGAAACGCAGCCCCGAGCGGTACGCGTTCTACCAGAGCATCGTGGAGCCCCGCCGGGTGGTGATGCGGGAGGTGCTGCGCCGTGGCGTCCGCGACGGGGAACTCCGCGCCGACATCGACGTCGAGGTGACGATGGCGATGCTCACCGGCCCGATGCTCATCCAGCGGGTGCTGAACTGGAACCCGGACCTCGACGAGGCGACCCTGCCGGAGAAGGTCGTCGACGGCGTCCTGGCTGGTATTCGCGTGCGCTGACCCGCGCGTCGGTCGCCGTCGACAGACCGCCCGCCGCGAGGTGTCCCGACAGACGCTCAGCCGGCCGGCGTACGCAGGCGGTGCAGGCGCAGGGCCAGTTGCACCTCCAGGGCCCGGTCGGGCCGCTGCCAGTCGGCGCCGAGCAACTGCCCGACCCGCTCCAGTCGCTGCGTCACCGTGTTGACGTGCACGTGCAACTGCTCGGCGGCCCGGGCGAGGCTGCCGCCCACCCCGAAGTACGCCTCCAGGGTCCGCACCAACGCGGTACCCCGCCGGGAGTCGTAGTCGATCACCGGGCCGATGGTGGCGGTGAGGAAACGGCTGACGTCGGCGTCGCCACCGTCGTCGACGGCACCCAGCAACAGCCCGACGAAACCCAGCTCGGCGCTGCTCGCCCCCTGCCCCGACCGGCCCAGCGCGCCGAGCGCGGTCAGGCAACGGTCCGCCTCCCGGAACGAGGCGGCCAGCGAATCGGGGCCGGTCGACGGACCGCTCGCCCCGGCGGTCACCGGCCGACCGGTGATCCGGGACAGGTCCCGGGCCACCGCCCGGGCGCTGCCACCGGCGTCCTGCCCGGGCAGCATCAGCGCCACCCGGCCGTCCCGCGCCGCGGCCAGCCCGCCCCGCGTCGAGGCGTACGTGGTGGCCCAGGAGAGCACCCGCTGCCGGGCGGAGCCGGTCGCCGCGATGGCGTCGTCGCCGACGGCCACCAGCACGTGTGGCGCGTCCAACTCGACGCCCAGCCGGCGGGCCCGACCGCGCAGCGCGTCCGGGTCGCGCAGCGGCCGGGCGATCAGGTCGTCGAGCAACTCGCCCCGGACCCGTCCCTCCGCCTCGGCGACGGTACGCCGGAACAGCAGCAGCAGGGCGGTCACCAGCGCCGCCCGTTCCAGGATCCGCTGGTCGGCGTCGGCCGGTTCGCCCTCGGGACGCAGCACCAGCACGCCCAGGTTCTCCGCGCCGGCCACCACGGCGGCGTACCACAACGTGCCCCGACGGACGCTGCGTCCCTCGGTCCGCGACGCCGCGACCGCCTCGACGATCTCCGCCCGGTCCGGCTCGTCGATCTCGCCGACCTGGGCCAGACGTCGGCCCTCGGCGTCGAGCGCCAGCAGCGCGCCGCCGAGCACGTCGGTGACCGCCGCGGCCACGTCCTCGACCCCACCGCCGCGCAACACCAGCGCGGTCATCCGGTCGTGGGCCGCCGCGGCCCGCTCCACCGAACTGCTGTGCGCGCGGATCGTGGTGTTCGCCGAGGAGAGTTCCTCGAGCGCCGCGCGGGTCTCGGCCAGCAGCCGCGCGGTGTCGATCGCCACCGCGGCGTGTGCCGCCAGCGAGAGCAGCAGCGCCACCTCCTCGCGGGCGAACGGCCGGGCCGTGCGGTTGGCCGCGTAGAGCACCCCGATGCTCGTCGAGCCGAGCCGTAGCGGCACCCCGAGGATCGCCACCAGCCCTTCCTCACCCACCCCGGCGTCGATCTCCCGGGTGTGGTGGAACCGCTCGTCCTGCGGATAGTTCGCGGTGACGTACGGGGCGCCGGACTGCGCCACCAGGCCGCCGAGTCCGGCGCCCATCGGCAGCCGCAGCCGCTGGAACTGGGCGGAGACCGAGCCGTCGGTCACCCGCATGTAGGTGTCGCCGCGCTCGGCGTCGTTGAGCGTCATGTAGGCGACGTCCGCGCCGAGCAGGTGCCGGGCCCGGTGCACGATCGCCCGCAGCACCTCGTCCAGGTCGCGCAACCCGGCCAGGTCGCTGACCGTGTCGTACAGGCCGGACAGCTCGCTCTCCCGGCGGCGGCGGCGTTCCAGCAGCGCCCGGACCCGCAGCGCCACCGTCTTGGCCTGTTCCAGCTCGGCGAGGCGCTCGGCGGGCAGCCCGGCCGAGCGGGCGGCGACGAGCGGTCCCTCGAACTCGACCGCGGCGGCCTCCCGGGCGAGCAGTTCCAGGAACTCCACAGGCGACGACATGACCGACATTCTGCGGGTGGCCGGCGCTAATTCGCCGTCCAGCCCCCGTCGAGCGCGATCGAGGCGCCGGTGAGGAACCCCGCCGCCGGAGAGCAGAGGTACGCCAGCAGCTCCGCCACCTCCTCGGGTTCGATCAGCCGCTTGACCGCTGCCCGGGCCAACATGATCTTCTCGATCACCTCGGATTCGGGGATGCCGTGGGCGGCCGACTGGTCGGCGATCTGGCTCTCCACGAGCGCGGTCCGCACGTACGCCGGGTTTATGCAGTTGGCGGTCACCCCGTGCGCCGCCCCCTCCAACGCCACCACCTTCGACAGTCCCTCAAGCGCGTGTTTCGCCGAGACGTAGGCCGCCTTGTACGGCGAGGCGCGCAACCCGTGCACCGAGGAGATGTTCACGATCCGGCCCCAGCCCCGGGCGTACATGTGCGGCAGCGCCCGCCGGATCAGCAGGAACGGCGCCTCCACCATGACCCGCTGGATGTACTCGAACCGTTCGACGGGAAAGTCCTGGAGCGGCGCCACGTGTTGCAGACCGGCGTTGTTGACCACGATGTCGACGTCGGCGTCGAGCGCGTCCACGGCCGTCGGGTCGGCGAGGTCCACCCCCTCGGCCCGGCCACCGGCCTCGGCGGCCACCAGCTTGGCCGCCTCGACGTTGCGGTCGACGACCACCACCGTCGCGCCGGCCGCGGCCAACCGCAGGGCGCAGGCCCGACCGATGCCGCCGCCCCCGCCCGTCACGAGGGCGGTACGACCGGCCAGGTCGACGTTCACGACGTGGGGGACCGCCACGGGTTCTGCCGTCATGGCGCATGAAGTTACGAGCTGTGTGGCCGGGCGCACATGGGGTCGCGACACATACTCCCACCGCACGCTGTGGCCGGGCTCTACACTGCTGTCCCGCCCGCCACGACTGGCGTGTCCCGTGGCGCGCCGTGGCGGCGGCATCGGTAGGGTGTCGAACACACGTACTGCCTGGCGGCTGGAGGGAGGCGGCGTGCGGGTGCTCGGCGTCGACCCGGGGTTGACCCGGTGTGGGGTCGGCGTGGTCGAGGGGGTGCCCGGCCGGCCCTGCACGCTTATCGCCTACTACGTCGTCTACACCGACCCGGCCGACGAGCTGCCCACCCGCCTGCTGCACCTGGACCGCTCGTTGACCGAGCTGGTCGCCGAGCACCGGCCGGACAGCGTGGCCGTGGAGCGGGTGTTCAGCCAGCACAACGTGCGTACGGTGATGGGCACCGCCCAGGCCAGCGGGATCGCCGTGCTGGCCGGGGCGCGCGCCGGGCTGCCGGTGCAGACGTACACGCCGAGCGAGGTGAAGGCGGCGGTGACCGGTTCCGGCCAGGCGGACAAGGCCCAGATGACCGCGATGGTCACCCGGCTGCTGCGGCTGCCCGAGCCGCCCCGGCCGGCGGACGCCGCGGACGCCCTCGCGCTGGCCATCTGCCACATCTGGCGCGGCGGCACCCGGTCGAAACTGGCCGCCGCGGCGGACCGGGCCAGACGAGGAGGAGCGAGATGATCGCCAGTGTGCGTGGCGTGGTGACGGCCACCGGCCCGGACCACGCGGTGATCGAGGTCGGCGGGGTCGGCCTGGCCGTGCAGTGCGCCCCCGGCACCCTCGCCGACCTGCGGGTCGGCCAGCCGGCCCGGCTGGCCACCAGTCTTGTCGTCCGGGAGGACTCGCTCACCCTCTACGGCTTCGCCGACGACGACGCCAAGGCGCTGTTCGAGCTGTTGCAGACCGCCAGCGGGGTCGGCCCACGCCTGGCGCAGGCGGTGCTCGCCGTGCACACCCCCGACGCGGTGCGCAAGGCCATCGCCAACGCCGACACGGCGGCGCTGACCCGGGTCCCCGGCATCGGCAAGAAGGGCGCCGAACGGCTGGTGCTGGAGCTGCGTGACCGGATCGGGCCGGTGCCGGTCGGTGTCGACGGCGCGGCCGGGGTGACCGGCGGCGGCTGGCCCGAGCAGGTCCGTCAGGCGCTGGTCGGGCTCGGCTGGACGGCCAGCCAGGCCGACCAGGCCGTGGCCGCCGTCGCGGAGACCGTCGACGGCCCCACCCCGCCGGTGCCGGTGCTGTTGAAACAGGCGATCCGGCTGCTGGGTCGTACCCGATGACCGGCCCCGACGGCGGACTGGTCTCGGCGTACGTCAACGACGCGGAACGGGACGCGGAGGTCAGTGTCCGGCCGAAGCGGCTGGACGAGTTCATCGCCCAGCACCGCGTCCGGGACCAGCTCGACCTGCTGCTCCAGGGCGCGATGCGACGCGGCTCCCCACCCGACCACATCCTCCTGTCCGGGCCGCCCGGCCTGGGTAAGCCGGTCTCTGTCGATGCCCTGGTCCTGCTGGAGGACGGCACCCGACGGCGTCTCGGCGACATTGTGGTGGGCGACCGGGTCATCAGCCGGACCGGTGCGGGCGCGACGGTGTCCGCCGTGCACGAGCAGGGGGAACTGGACAGCGTCCGGATCCGGACGGCGAGCGGACGGGAGGTGGTGGCGGCACCCGATCACCCCTTCTGGACGCCGGAGGGCTGGGTGAAGGCAGGTGATCTGACCGATCGGGATTTCGTCGCGAACGTCCTGTCGCCGGATCTCGTCGCCGACGGCACCGAGAGCACCGACGAGTACCGCCTCGCCGGGTACCTCGTCGGCGACGGTTGCACGACCAACCAGGTGACCTTCACCGGTGGTGACGATGACGTGCTGGCTGATTTCAGGTCCACCTGTGATCGTCTCGGATATGGCCACATCACTCGGCCGAACAGCGCCCGTAGCTCCCTGATCCGCATCTCAGGGCTGCTGCCCTGGCTCTCCGAACACGGCCTGCTCGGCAAGAACGCCTGGTCCAAGCGGGTGCCGGCGTTCGTGTTCCGGGGCGACACCTGGCAGGTGTCGGCGTTTCTCGGTGCCTACTTCGCCTGCGACGGGACGGTGAGTCGTCGTGGGCGCGACCGGTACGACGTGGTGGTCGAGTACCACAGCGTGTCCCGGGAACTGCTCGCCGACGTACAGCACCTGCTTCTCCGACTGGGCGTGCAATCACGGTTGAAGCTCAAGCGGGGCCGGTACCAGGGCAGACCGCACGAGTCGTGGCGGCTCAGCATCACCAGCCAGGATGACGTGGCCAGGTTCGTGCAGCGAGTCACGGTGCTCGGTGAGCGGGGCAGGCGGTTGGCGGAGTGGGCTCCGCGCCGGGATCGGTTCGAGGAGCGGCTGGCGGCCGACCGAGTGGTGTCCGTAGAGCCGGTCGGCTTGCACGAGTGCCGGTGCCTGACGGTCGACGGCGACCACACGTTCACGGTGAATGACCTGGTAGTGCACAACACCACCCTGGCCAACATCGTCGCCGCCGAGCTGGGCGCCGGCATCCGGGTGACGAGCGGGCCGGCGATCGAGCGCTCCGGTGACCTGGCGGCGATCCTGACCAGTCTGGCCGAGGGGGACGTGCTCTTCATCGACGAGATCCACCGGATCGCCAAGCCGGCGGAGGAGCTGCTCTACAGCGCGATGGAGGACTTTCGGGTCGACGTGGTGGTCGGCAAGGGACCGGGGGCCACCGCCATCCCACTCGACGTGGAGCCGTTCACGCTTGTCGGCGCGACCACCCGGTCGGGTCTGCTCACCGGCCCGATGCGGGACCGGTTCGGCTTCGTGGCGCACCTGGACTTCTACGCGCCGGCCGACCTGGAGACGCTGCTGCACCGTTCGGCGCGGATCCTCGGGGTGCCGATCACCGAGGACGGGGCGGCGGAGATCGCCGGCCGTTCCCGGGGTACGCCCCGGATCGCCAACCGGCTGCTGCGTCGGGTGCGGGACTTCGCCGAGGTACGCGCCGACGGGGTGGTCACCATCGAGACCGCCCGGGCTGCGCTCACCGTGTACGACGTGGACGCCCTCGGCCTGGACCGGCTCGACCGGGCGGTGCTGACGGCACTCGTGGATTCGTTCAAGGGCGGTCCGGTCGGCCTGTCGACCCTGGCCGTGGCGGTCGGCGAGCAGCCGGACACGGTCGAGGAGGTCTGCGAGCCGTTCCTGGTGCGGGCCGGCCTGCTGGCCCGTACGCCCCGGGGGCGGGTGGCCACCGAAGCCGCCTGGCACCATCTGGGCCGTACGCCACCGAATGGTACATTTGCGGCAGAAGCTCCTCCCGTGCCCGATCTGTTCTCGGTGGACATCGGCGAGCCGTGATCCGTTCGTGATCTGTGCCGCATTCGGCGTTCCCAGGCAGAGCGACTAGACTCGCCGCGGTCTGTACAGGACGTGAAAATCCGCCTCCGTTCCGGCGCCGACGCGCCGGTCCGGCGGCCAATGGGAAGGTCGACAACCGTGTACTACGCAGCAGAAGGCGGCGGAGCGGGCGGCTTCACGCCGATCCTCATGATCGCTCTGCTCTTCGGCGTCATGTACTTCATGATGATCCGTCCGCAGCAGAAGCGCCGCCGCGAGGCCGAGTCGATGCAGGCCAACCTCTCCGCAGGCGACGAGGTGGTCACCATCGGCGGGCTGTACGGCACGGTCACCGGTGTCGAGGACGACAGCGTCCTGCTGGAGGTCGCTCCCGGAGTGCAGACCCGCTTCGCCCGGCCGGCGATCGCCCGGGTGGTCACCCCGGCGGAGCGTCCGGTCGAGTCGGCCGCCGAGGAAACCGACGCCGTCAAGGACTGACGTCGAGTCCCGTCCGGGTCGCCGGTCCGTCGGCGGCTCGAACGGGAGGCATCCGCACGCGTCCCCGGGTGGGTGTCATCCTCGAATCGCGCATTGAGACAATTGGATAGAAGGCCGACGTCGGGGTGCCGGCGCGCCGGCTCGTACCCGGTCCACGCCCCCGCGTCGACCACCCGAGGCGGCGGCGCCAGCCCGGGCGTCGTCGCAAAGGCAGACCGTCGGCCCGGGATTCCGGCCGACCCGCCGCCGCGTCCGCGGCGGCGTGACCACAGGGAGACAGGACAGCCGTGGCACCACCTCAGGGACAGATGCGCCCGGGACGGCAGTTGGCCGTGCTCGGGGCCATCTTCGTCGTCCTCTATCTTTTGGTGTTCTTCTCGGGCGGCGCCAGCGGTAGCTGGAAAGATCGACTCGAACCCCGCCTCGGTCTTGACCTGGTCGGCGGTACCCGGCTGACGCTGGAGGCCACGAACACCCTGGACGGCCGGGCCCCGACCGCCGACAACCTGGAGCGCGCCCGCCAGATCATCGAGAGCCGGGTCAACGCGTACGGTGTGGCCGAGGCCGAGGTGGTCACCGAGGGCGACCGCAACATCGTCGTCTCCCTGCCCGGTGAGAACCGTGAGCTCAACGAGGTCGGCAACGCCGCAGAGCTGCGCTTCCGCAAGGTGCTGAAGATCGCCGACGGCAGCGGGTCGATCCCGTCGCCGGCGCCGAGCGAGAGCCCTTCGGCGACTCCGTCCGGCACCGCGAGCCCCGAGGCCACGCCGTCCGGCTCCGCGACCCCCACGCCCGACGCCGAGGCCACCTCGTCGCCGAGCGCCGGTGGCCAGGGCGGTGGCGCGCCGACCCCGACGCCGTCGGCGACCCCGACGCCCACCCCGTCGGCCACGCCCGACGAAGAGGTGACCCAGACGATCGAGGAGCAGCGCCGCGCCGTCGAGCAGAAGGTCGGCGCGGAGGCCTGGGCCGCCGCGAGCGGCCTGCAGGCACCGGCCGACCTGAGCGCCGACCCGTCGCTCGCCGACAAGCTCAAGCCGTTCAGCGAGTTGAGCGGCCGCGAGGTGGCGGTGCTGCCGGCGCAGATGCAGTTCAACGTGCCGACGATCGGCTGCGTCCAGCTCGACGACCGCCCTCCGGCGTCCATCTCGATCCCGGATCAGCAGGTCGTCGCCTGTGAGGGCGGCTACGCCAAGAACCTGCTGGACGTGGCGAAGGTGCTCGGCACCGACGTCTCCGACGCCAGCGCGGTGCGCGACCAGACCAGCCAGTGGGTGGTCAGCCTGAACTTCACCAGCTCCGGCCAGGACAAGTGGACCGCGCTGACCCGTGAGGCGTTCAACAACGAGGGCCAGGCGTGTGACGCCTCCGCCCTCGGCGACGAGGGCAAGTGCCGGGTCGCCGTGGTGCTGGACAACCAGATCATCTCGTCGCCGCAGATCCAGGGCGTGCTCACCGGTAACTCCCAGATCACCGGCAACTTCAGCAACGCGGAGGCCAGCGAGCTGGCCGGCTATCTCAGCTACGGCGCCCTGCCGGTCACCTTCGAGCCGCAGGAGCAGCAGAACGTCACCGCCACCCTGGGCGCCAGTCACCTGCGGGCCGGTCTGCTCGCGGCCGGCATCGGCATGCTGCTGGTCATCATCTACTCGTTCTTCTACTACCGCCTGCTCGGCTCGGTGATCTTCCTGAGCCTGATCCTGTCGGCGCTGCTGCTCTTCGGCGCCCTGGTGTTCCTCGGCCGGCAGATCGGCTTCACGCTCACCCTCGCCGGCATCGCCGGCATCATCGTCTCGCTCGGTGTGGCGGCGGACTCGTTCGTCATCTACTTCGAACGACTGAAGGACGAGATCCGGGAGGGCCGCAGCCCGCGTAGCGCGGTACCCCGGGCCTGGGTCCGGGCCCGCCGGACGATCATCTCGGCCAACGCGATCACGATCATGTCGGCGGTGGTGCTCTACATCGTCTCGGTCGGCACGGTGAAGGGATTCGCCTTCGCCCTCGGCCTGGCCACGGTGCTGGACCTGCTCGTGGTCTTCCTCTTCCGGCATCCGATCATGACGATGTTCGCCCGGACCAAGGCGTTCCTGTCCCCGCGGGTCAGCGGCCTGGGCCGGGCACTGCCGGCCCGGTCGGAGCCGGCCCAGCAGCCCCGCAACCAGCGCGTCAAGGAGGCCTGAGATGGCTGAGACTGGTCTGGCAGCCCGCCTCTACCGAGGTGAGGCCGGCCTCAACATCGTCGGCCGGCGCAAGGTGTGGTTCACCGTCGCCGCCGTGCTGGTGATGATCGCGCTCGGCAGCGTCATCTTCCGGGGCTTCAGCCTCGGCATCGAGTTCGCCGGCGGCAACTCGTTCCAGGTCCCGACGAGTGCCGGCACCCTGGAGCAGGTGGAGCAGCGCGCCGGCGAGGTGCTGGCCACCGCGGGTGAGGGTGGCCGGGTGGTCACCACCCAGCAGGTCGGCGGGGGCGGCGGCGAGTTCTACGAGCTGCGTACCACCGAGCTGGGCGCCGAGCAGGCCGACGCGGTCCGGATGCAGCTGGGGCAGGTGTTCAACATCGACCCGGCCGACATCGCCAGCAACCGGGTCAGCGAGGCGTGGGGCAGTCAGGTGACCAACCGGGCTCTGCTCGGTCTGGTCATCTTCCTCGCGCTGGTGACCGTCTACCTGGTCCTGCGCTTCGAGTGGCAGATGGCCGCGGCGGCCATCTTCTCGCTGGTGATGAACCTGGTCTTCACCGCCGGTCTCTACTCGATCGTCGGATTCGAGGTGACGCCCTCGACGATCATCGGATTCCTCACCATCCTGGGCTTCGCCCTGTACGACGTGGTGGTGGTCTTCGACAAGGTCCAGGAGAACACCAGAGGAATCACCGCGAACAACAACCAGACGTACGGCGACGCGGCCAACCTGGCGGTCAACCAGAGCCTGATGCGGTCGATCAACACCTCGGTGGTCGCGCTGCTGCCGGTCGGCGGCATCCTGTTCATCGGTGCCGGCCTGCTCGGCGCGGGCACCCTGAAGGACCTCGGCCTGGTGCTGTTCGTCGGTATGGCGATGGCCTTCGTCACCTCGATCATGCTGGCCACCCCGCTGCTTGTGGTGCTGAAGAACCGCGACCCGCGGATCCAGGCGCACAACAAGCGGGTGCTGGCCCGGCGGGGCACGGTCAGCCGGAGCGAGACCCCGGCCAGGGCCAGCGCGGCTGCCACGGCCGAGCCGGAGCAGGAGCAGGAGCCGGTCACCGCGGAGGCCGGCGCCCTCGCCGGCGCCGCCGCGCCGAAGGTGGGCGCCCGACCGGCCGGCAAGCGTTCCGGTGGCGCCCGGGGTGGCCGTCCCGGTGGCGGCAACCGTCCGGGCGGCGGAAAGCGCCGCTGAGGACGCCCGGGACCGACCCGGTAGGAACAGGTACCGGCGGCGTCCTGCATGCTGTGCGAGCAGTGTGCGGGACGCCGCCGTCGTGTGGAAGGGAAACGGAACTGCCGTGACGGAGACCCACAGCGCCGGGGTACGCGGAGACAGCGGGCCGGAGGCGGCCCGACTGGTGGCCAGCCGGGTGCTCGACGTGCCCGACTTCCCGAAGCCCGGCGTCATGTTCAAGGACCTGATGCCGTTGTTCGCCGACGGTGACGCCTTCCGGGAGGTGATCGACGGGATCGTCGCTCACCACGGGCGGGACTCCTTCGACACGGTCGTCGGTATCGAGGCCCGGGGGTTCGTGGTCGCCGCCGCCATCGCGTACGCGACGGGAGTCGGCGTGGTGCCGGTGCGTAAGGCCGGCAAGCTGCCCCGGCCGGCCTACGCCGCCTCCTACGAACTGGAGTACGGCGAAGCCACGCTGGAGGTGCACCAGGACGCCTTCACCGCCGGTCACCGGGTGCTGGTGGTCGACGACGTGCTCGCCACGGGTGGCACGGCGGCGGCGACGCTGGATCTGGTGGAGCGGGCCGGCGGCACGGTCGCGGGCTTCACGGTGCTGCTGGAGCTGTCGTTCCTCGGCGGGCGTGATCGCCTGGCGCCGCGTCCCGTGCATGCCCTGTTGACCGTTTGAGATGACGGCGACCCGGGACGGCGCCGGCACGGTCCGTCCGGCGGAGCGGCACGGCACCCCGGGTGGGGGTAGCATTGCCCATTGCTGACCGGGCGGTCACCCGTCTGTGCGGCGCTAGACCAGACCGGCCGGCGCACGGTCGGTGTCGTCCCGGCGAGCGGTGAGGAGGCCGGTGTCCCACGAGGTCGTCCCTCCGGTGGAGGGCACGGTGCACCCGACAGGTGACGCGGAGGGCTCGCTGACCGACCGCAACGGCGCCGCACCGGCGTCGGGCGGCGGGACCGGCGTGGCGCAGCCGACAGGTGACCCGGCTCGTCCGGCCGTCGGCACCGGTGACGGTGCTGGCGACTCCTCGGCTGCCAGTGGCTTCGCGCTGTCGCACACGCCCACCGGGCGGCGGGTCCGGGCCCGGCTGGCCCGGTTCAACGCCCCATGGCAGTCGTCGCAGGTCAGCGAGGTGCTGGAGCCGCTGATCGCGTCACACCGGGAGAATCACCCCAAGGCCGACGCGCGGTTGTTGCAGCGGGCCTTCGACACGGCGGCGCGCTGGCACTCCGGTCAGTACCGCAAGTCGGGGGATCCGTACATCACCCACCCGCTCGCGGTGGCGACCATCCTGGCGAACCTGGGCATGGACACCACCACCCTGGTCGCCGCGTTGCTGCACGACACCATCGAGGACACGGAATACTCCCTCGACCAGATGCGCACGGACTTCGGTGGTGAGGTCGCCCTGCTCGTCGACGGGGTCACCAAGCTCGACAAGGTCAAGCTCGGCGACGCGGCGAAGGCCGAGACGATCCGCAAGATGGTCGTCGCCATGGCGAAGGACCCGCGCGTCCTGGTGATCAAGTTGGCCGACCGGCTGCACAACATGCGGACGCTCACCTTCCTGCCGCGACCGAAGCAGGAGCAGAAGGCCAAGGAGACGCTCGAGATCCTCGCCCCGCTGGCCCACCGGCTCGGTATGAACACCATCAAGTGGGAGCTGGAGGATCTGGCGTTCGGGACGTTGTTCCCGAAGCGGTTCGAGGAGATCAACCGGCTGATCGGGGAGCACCAGCCGCAGCGGGAGGCGTTGCTGCGGCAGGTGACCCAGAAGGTGCAGACCGACCTGAAGGCCGCCAAGATCAAGGCGGAGACGACGGGTCGTCCGAAGCACCTCTACTCGATCTACCAGAAGATGATCGTGCGGGGGCGGGACTTCAACGACATCTACGACCTGGTGGGTGTCCGGATCCTCGTCGACACGGTGCGGGACTGCTACGCGGCGCTTGGGGTGATCCACGCGAACTGGCAGCCGGTGCCGGGTCGGTTCAAGGACTACATCGCCATGCCCAAGTTCAACATGTACCAGTCGCTGCACACCACGGTGATCGGGCCGACCGGCAAGCCGGTGGAGATGCAGATCCGCACGTACGCGATGCACCGTACGGCGGAGTTCGGTATCGCGGCGCACTGGAAGTACAAGGAGCACAAGGGCACCCAGATCGTCGGCCCGCCGGCGCACATCGACGAGATGACCTGGCTGCGGCAGCTGCTGGACTGGCAGCGGGAGGCCGCCGACCCGAGCGAGTTCCTGGACGCGTTGCGCTTCGACCTGTCCAGCCAGGAGGTGTACGTCTTCACCCCGAAGGGTGACGTGATCCCGTTGCCGACGGGGTCGACGCCTGTGGACTTCGCGTACGCGGTGCACACCGAGGTGGGGCACAAGTGCATCGGCGCGCGGGTCAACGGCAAGTTGGTGCCGTTGGAGTCGACGCTGTCCAACGGCGACGTGATCGAGATCTTCACCTCGAAGTCCGACACGGCCGGCCCCACGCAGGACTGGCTGGGCTTCGTGAAGAGCCCCCGGGCGCGGACGAAGATCCGGCAGTACTTCAACAAGGAGCGTCGCGAGGAGGCGATCGAGGAGGGCAAGGACGCGATCGTCAAGGCGATGCGCAAGCAGGGCATGCCGTTGCAGCGGATGCTCACCTCCGACAACCTGATGGCCATCGCCCGGGACCTGCACCTGCCCGACGTGGCGTCGCTCTACGCGGCGGTCGGCGACAGTCAGGTCTCCGCCCAGTCGGTGGTGCAGAAGCTGATGGCCTCCTACGGCGGGGAGGAGGGCGCGGCCGAGGACATCGCCGAGACCGCCGTGGCCACCCGCCCGCCGCGCAGCCGCTCCTCCAGCCACGATCCGGGTGTGGTCGTACGCGGCGTCAGCGACGTCTGGATCAAGCTGGCCCGGTGCTGCACCCCGGTCCCGCCGGATTCGGTGTTCGGGTTCGTGACCCGTTCCGGCGGGGTGAGTGTGCACCGCGACGACTGCGCCAACGCGGAGGACCTGCGCGCCCAGGGCGAGCGGGTGGTCGAGGTGAACTGGAAGCTCACCTCCGCCTCGACGTTCCTGGTGGCGATCCAGGTGGAGGCGCTCGACCGGCACAAGCTGCTCGCGGACGTCACCCGGGTGCTCTCCGAGGAGCGGGTCAACATCCTCTCCGCCACCGTCACCACCACCCGCGACCGGGTTGCGGTGAGCCGGTTCAGCTTCGAGATGGCCGACCCCAAACACCTGGGTCACCTGCTCGCCGCCGTCCGCAAGGTCGACGGCGTCTTCGACGCCTACCGCGTAACCTCCGGCGCCTAACCCACCCCACCCCCACCCCCACGCCCGCGCCACCCCCACGTCCGCGATCTTGCACTTTTCGTCTCCACATATCGGGATGAAAGCCTCATAACGGCGACACAAAGTGCAAGATCGCGGGTGCGGGTGCGGGTGCGGGTGTGGGTGTGGGTGCGGGTGCGGGTGCGGGTGCGGGTGCGGGTGCGGGTGCGGGTGCGGAAGGCGAAGCGCCCGCCGGCGGTGCCGGCGGGCGCTTCGTGGGTTGGTTCGGGTCAGGCGTCGGTCATGGTGAGGTCGGTGATGACGACCTCCTTCTTCGGGTGACCGCCGCCGGCCTGCTGGGCGAAGGCGCCGTCGTCACCGGCCGCCGCGACGTCGTTCACGATGTCCATCCCGCCGGTGATGGTGCCGAGGACCGTGTAGTTCGGGTCCAGCGGCGAGTCGCCGTACACGATGAAGAACTGGCTGCCGCTGCTGGACGGCTGGCCCGAGTTGGCCATCGCGATGACGCCTGCCGGGTACGGCGGTCGCTTGTCGGCGGGCAGGTTCTCCTCCGCCATGCGGTAGCTCGGACCGCCGGTGCCGTCGGTCTCCCGCCAGCCCTCGCCGGTGGCGCTCGGGTCGCCACACTGGAGCACCTTGATGCCCTCGGTCACCAACCGGTGGCACTTGGTGTTGTCGAAGAAGTTCTTCTCGGCCAGGTGGGTGAAGCTGCCCGCCGTGCACGGCACCGCGGACCTGTCGATCCGGGCGGTGATCGGGCCGAGGTTCGTGGTGATCGTCATGGTCTGGACGCCCACCTTGCTCTGCTGGGTGTCCGGCAGACCGACGTCCTTGACCTGCGGGGTGCGCTCGCCGTCGGGCATCTCGACCCAGTCGCACTGCACGGAGGCCGCGTCCTGGGCCGCGTTGTCGGTGCCGCTGTCGTCGCCGAGCATGTTGCTGGCCAGCCAGGCCGTGCCGGCGACCACCAGCAGCAGGACCACTCCGGCTCCGACGACCGCCTGCGTCTGGCGGCGCTTACGGGCCCGAGCGGCCCGCTCGGCCATCTCCTTCTCGAGCCGGGCGCGGGCCGCCGCGCGCTGCCGCTCTCTGGTGGACGTCACGCCTCGATCCTCCTGGACTGTGTGTGAATGCCGCTGCGGTGGGGTGGGCCCCGGTCGCCCGGTGGTCAGCCGGCGCTGGCGCTGGCTTCGGGCGCGCCGGAGGCTTCCGGACTCGGGGTGCCCGTGGGGGGCGGATCGGCGGGTGCCGCCGGGTCCAGCACGGGCTCGCCGACGGTCAGGCTCTGAATGACCACGTCGTCGTTCTCCGGCTTGACCTTCTCCCCGGCCCCATTGTCCACCGTCGGCAGGGCACCGATCTTCTCGACGACGTCGAGGCCCTCGGTGACCCGGCCGATGATCGGGAATGCCGGCTCGGCGGTGGTGAAATCCTTGAAGAAGATCAGGAACTGGCTGCCGTTGGCCCCGGGTGGGTTCGAGATCATCGCGACCGTGCCCTTGGGGTACGTCGGTGGCTCGTCCGGGGACGGGCTCGGCTCCGGCGACGCCTCCGGCGCGGTCGGCACGTTCTCGTTGTAGAACGAGTAGGCCGGGCCGCCCAGACCGGTGCCGCTGGGGTCGCCACAACGCACCGCGCCGTCGGCGGTGATCTCGTGACACTTGGTGTTGTCGTAGAACGACTGGCTGGCCAGGTGGGCGATGCTCGCCGCAGCACACGGGGCGCTCGCGAGATCCAGCTCCACGGAGATCGGCGCGCCCTGGTTTGTGACTATCGACATCGGCCGGGTGCCGGTGACCGGCAGCCCGGTGGTCGGGGGCTCGCCGACATCCTTGAGGTTGGCGTTGCCCTCGGTGTTCTGCGGGGTCCAGAGGCACACCTCGTCGGCCGCGGTGTTCTCGGTCGGCTCACTGTCGAAAGCACCGAGGGCCCACGCCGAGCCGGCGACGACAAGTACGAGGATCAGGGCGGCGCCGACACCGGCCTGGATCCGTCGGCGACGCCTGACGGCGGCGGCCCGGCGGGCCAGTTGCCGGTCGAGCTTGGCCCGCGCCAGTTTGCGCTGCCGGTCCCTGCTGGAAGCCACCCGTGCTCCCCTTTCCTCTACCCTGGTCGTCACCCGGTGGTCGTGTACCTGTCGGGCGGCAGGTGCGCCACGCCACACGCCCGCCAGAGTGTACGGGTACCGGCTGGGAAAGTGGTGTACGAGGTCGGTGCCCATCTTCATCGGGATCCGTCAGTGCCCCGGGTGGGGGTCCGGCGGGTCGGGACGGCCGGCCGGTGACGCCGGTAGGCTGCCGAAGAGGACGACTCGACGGAAAGGGGAGCGGACGTGCTCGTGGCCGGCTTTCCCGCGGACGCCTTCGGCACCAACTGCTACGTGGTCGCCACCGGGCCGGGGGAACAGTGCGTGGTGGTCGACCCCGGCATCGGGGTGATCGACCAGCTCGACGCGCTGCTCGCCGAGCATCGTCTGCACCCGGCCGCGGTGCTGCTCACCCACGGCCACCTCGACCACACCTTCTCCGTGGCACCGGTCTGCGGGGCGCGTGGGATCACCGCGTACGTGCATCCCGACGACCGGGAGCTGCTGGCGGATCCGACGAAGGCCCTGTCGATGGACCTCACGCAGCTCTTCGGCGGGCGGCTGCCGTACGCCGAGCCCGAGGATGTCGCCGAGCTGGCCGACGGTACGACGCTCGCCCTCGCCGGGCTGGAGATCACCGTCGATCATGCGCCAGGCCATACCGGCGGGTCGGTGCTCTTCCGGCTGCCCGGCGCGGGCTCGCCCTGGGAGGCGGAGCAGGTCTGCCTCTCCGGTGACGTGCTCTTCGCCGGGTCGATCGGCCGCACCGACCTGCCGGGGGGCAGCATGCCGACGATGCTCGCCAGCCTGCGGGACAAGATCCTTCCGCTGGCCGACGACACGGTCGTCCTGCCCGGCCACGGCCCCGCGACCACGATCGGTCGCGAGCGCGCCACCAACCCGTACCTCGTCGAGGTGGCGGAGTTGGGCGGAGCGCGACCGGCGGCACCCACGCGCGGCCTGTAACGGCCGCGCACCGGAACCTCACCGCGCGGACCGCGCGGCATCGCCAGCAGACCACCCTGCCGCGCGGCGCGCGGCTGCCGAGGGAGTACGTCATGAGCAAGCCCACGCCCATCTCCGGCTTCCCGGAGTGGACGCCCGCCCAGCGGATGATCGAGCAGTTCGTGCTCGACCGGATCCGGTCGACCTTCGAGGTGTACGGCTTCGCGCCGCTGGAGACCCGGGCGGTCGAGCCGTTGGACCAGCTGCTGCGCAAGGGGGAGACCTCCAAGGAGGTCTACGTGATCCGGCGGCTGCACGCCGACCCCGACGGCGCGGCCGGTGACGACTCGCTCGGCCTGCACTTCGACCTGACCGTGCCGTTCGCCAGGTACGTGCTGGAGAACGCCGGCAAGTTGAACTTCCCGTTCCGCCGCTACCAGATCCAGAAGGTGTGGCGCGGCGAGCGCCCCCAGGAGGGTCGCTACCGGGAGTTCCTTCAGGCCGACATCGACATCGTCGGCCGGGACACCCTCGCGACGCACCACGAGGCGGAGATGCCGCTCGTCGTCGGCGACGCGTTGCGCTCGCTGCCGATCCCGCCGATCCGCATCCAGGTGAACAACCGCAAGATCTGCGAGGGCTTCTACCGGGGTATCGGGCTGACCGACCCGGAGGCGGCGCTGCGCGCTGTCGACAAGCTCGACAAGATCGGTCCGGCCGGTGTGACGGAGCTGCTGGCGACCACCGCCGGGGCGAGCGAGGCGCAGGCCAAGGCGGTGCTGTCACTTGCCGAGATCTCCGCACCGGACGCCTCCTTCGCCGACGCGGTGCGCGCGCTCGGGGTCAGTGATCCGCTGCTCGACGAGGGGGTGGACGAGTTGGTCCGGGTGGTGGAGACGGCTGCCGCGCACTCGCCCGGTCTCTGCGTGGCGGACCTGCGCATCGCCCGGGGTCTGGACTACTACACCGGCACCGTCTATGAGACGCAGCTGATCGGGTACGAGCGGTTCGGCTCGATCTGCTCCGGCGGCCGGTACGACAACCTGGCCAGCGCCGGCACCGCCCGCTTTCCCGGGGTGGGTATCTCCATCGGTGTGACCCGGTTGCTGGGGCTGCTCTTCGGCGCGGGCGCGCTGTCCGTGTCGCGGGAGGTGCCGACCTGTGTGCTGGTCGCGGTGACGAACGAGGACCTGCGGCCGGCCAGCGACTCCATCGCCGGGGCGCTGCGGTCCCGGGGCATCCCGACCGAGGTGTCGCCGAGCGCGGCCAAGTTCGGCAAGCAGATCCGGTACGCCGAGCGGCGCGGCATCCCGTACGTCTGGTTCCCCGGCGCCGACGGCACCCCCGACGAGGTCAAGGACATCCGCTCCGGCGAGCAACTCACCGCCGCCCCCGGCGAATGGACCCCACCCCGCCAGGACCTCAAGCCCCTCGTGACCTGACGCCGTCCCCCCGTCCCCCGCGATCTTGCACTTTCGGTCGCCGTTACGGGCGTTGTATCCCGATGTGACGCGACGATAAGTGCAAGATCGCGGGGGTGAGGGGTGAGGGCGTGGGTGGGGTTACCAGGGGAAGCCGGCGGGGTGGGAGATGGTGGCTAGGGTCTGCTGGCCTGTGGTGTTGGGGTGGAAGTAGTCCCAGGTGGAGAGCTGGGCGAGGGTGAAGGGGTAGCCGAAGACGGCGTTGCCGTCGTATCGGCAGTTCGAGCCGTACGCGGCGCAGGCCGCCGCGAGCTGGCTGTTGAAGTCGATCACCCGCTGGCGGACCCGGGTGCGCCGGTCGACGTCGGCCTGGGCGGTGGAGGTCGGGTTGGCCAGGATCGACTGGCAGATGCCGAAGAGCGACCACGCGGTACGGGCGCTGCCGCTGCCCTTGCCGACCGTCCAGAGTCGGTGCACATCCGGGATGCTGATCACGAAGACCCTGGTGTTCGGCAGGCCGGTCTTCAGCCGGTTCAACGCGGAGTCGATGTTCGCCCGGAAGGTGGCCGGGGAGGTCATCGTCGACTCCGAGCTGGTGCAGGCGTCGTTCGCGCCGATCAGGATCGTCACGTAGTCGACGCCCTGACTGATCGCGGTGCCGGCCTGGCCGTACAGGTCGGCTGATTTCGCGCCGGTGCGGGCGGCGTTGTGGTTGCGTCCGTTGATTGCCGGCTCGACCCGACGGATGCGCAGGTAGTGGCTGTTGACCGTGGAGTCGCTGCCGGTGCTGAACGAGCGGCTGGTGCAGTCGACGTACCACCCGCAGGCGTTGAAGCCGCGGGTGATGGAGTCGCCGAGGCTGGCCATCGAGGTGGGCGGTGGGCCGGGGTCGGCCGTCGCGGGGCTGGCGACGAGCAGGACGAGGGCGGTGACGCCGGCGAGGGTGGCCAGCGTACGTCGGACGAGGGTCATGGTGGCCTCCGGTTCACGGGTGCCGGACAGCGGCGGTTACCGGAGCGTATAGATGACTTTCTGTGTCCACAATGTTGCGGAGAGGTTACCTGTGGCCGATGGGTGAATTCGGGCAAACGGGGGTCTTGCTTACGATCTTAAATATGTGAATACTTTCCATCGCTCGGCCATTTCCCCAGGTGGCCGAGTTGCCCCCGCTCCTGTCGGCATGACAGGGCCCCAAACCCCCAACCGGGAGGCTGTTACATGCGACCCACGAGGTCAATGCTGCGCCGCGTCGTCACCGTCGCCGCGGCCGGAACCCTGGTCGGCGGCCTGTTGGCCGGCGCGCCCGCCCAGGCGGCACCCGCATCCGTCTCGCCCGACGCCGCCGCCGCCCTCGCCGACCGCCTCGGTGACCGCGCCGCCGGTGCCTACGCCGACGCCACCGGCAAGATGGTCGTAGCCGTCACCGACGCCGTCGCCGCCCGCCAGGTGGCCGCTGCCGGCGCCACCCCCAAGGTGGTCAAGCGCGGTGCCAAGGAGCTGAACCGCGCCACCGCCGAGCTGGACCGCTCCGCCGCGATCCCCGGCACCGCCTGGTGGGTCGACCCGGCCACCAACCAGGTCGTCGTCTCGGTGGACAGCACTGTCACCGGCGCCAAGTTGGAGCGGGTCAAGGCCGCCGCCGCGCGGACCAACGGTGCGGTGCGCATCGAGGCCGAGGCCGGCGTGCTGAGCACCCGCATCTCCGGCGGCCAGGCCATCTACGCCCAGGGCGGCGGGCGCTGCTCGCTCGGCTTCAACGTCCGGGCCGGTAGCACCTACTACTTCATCACCGCCGGGCACTGCACCAACATCGCCGCGAACTGGTACAGCAACTCGGGCCAGACCTCGCTGCTCGGCTCCCGTGCCGGCAGCGTCTTCCCGGGCAGCGACTACGGCATCGTCCGGTACAGCAACCAGAGCACCGTGCAGCCGGGCAACGTCTCCCTCTACAACGGCAGTTTCCGGGACATCACCGGCTCCGGCAACGCGTACGTCGGGCAGTCGGCGCAGCGCTCCGGCAGCACCACCGGCCTGCGCAGCGGCTCGGTGACCGCGCTCAACGCCACTGTCAACTACGCCGAGGGCCAGGTTCGCGGTCTGATCCGGACCAACATCTGCGCCCAGCCCGGTGACAGCGGCGGCTCGCTGTTCAGCGGCGGCACCGCACTCGGCCTGACCTCGGGCGGTAGCGGCAACTGCTCCACCGGCGGCACCACCTTCTTCCAGCCGGTCGGGCCGGTGCTGAGCCGCTACGGCGTCAGCGTGTACTGATCCTTCCCGTACCAGGAGAACCTCCTCCGTCAGCGGGCCGCCGGGTTCCCTCCGGCGGCCCGCCGCACTGTCCCGATTCAATTCCATAACGTACGGTCGCCTGATGGTCGTACGATTCCTGGCGCAGCTACGCCCGCTGATTGTCGTGGGCGGGCAGGTGGCGGCCTGGGTGCTGCTCATCGTGGACGCCCGTCGGGAATGGAACGCGTACTGGTTTGTCGGGCTGCTCCTGGTGCTCGGCGCGCTTGCCGCGATACCTGCGGCAGTTGTCGGCGAGCCCGAGTTCCGGGTGGTCGCCTCGGTCACCCACACCATCGGCGCCGGCATCGTCGCGTTGGCCCTGTACGACACGGCGGACAAGCGGGCGCTGTGGGCGTACGCCCTGGCCGCCCTCGGCGCGGTGGCCCTGCCAGCGGGTCGGACCGCGCTCGGGGTCTCGCCGGCGAGCCGGCCGGCGCTCGGCCGGGCCACCGTGATCGGCGTGGCGGCGGCTCTCCTGCTCACCATCGGCGCGTCGGCTCCTGCCCTGGCCTGGAGTGGTGCGCAGCCCGAGGTGGTGGTGTGCGTGCGGCCGGACGTGGCCGTCGACGAGATGACGCGCGAGAGCGACCGCTTCGATCCCCAGCACCTCATCGCCGGCTTCGGATTCGACGATTCGCAGGCATCGTGCCTGGAGGTGCTCTTCGATCCCGGTGCCACCGCTGGCGACGCCGACGACGTCGCCCGCCGTTACGCCGCGGACCCGAGGGTCACCGCCGTGAGCCGCACCCGCTGACGAACGCTCGGCAGGGCCGTTCCGCTACCGCAGGCGTTAACAAGGGGCCCTTCCGCACACCCGAGGAACGGGGGCGGGCAGAATGCGGGAGCACAGTGGTTGAGCAGACGAGGGAGACGTACGTCGTGATCCGTACCCATGACGCCGGCAGCCTGCGCGCGACGGACGCCGGCACCACGGTGACGCTCGCCGGGTGGGTGGCCCGCCGGCGCGACCACGGCGGTGTCATCTTCGTCGACCTGCGCGACGGCTCGGGCGTGGTGCAGGTGGTCCTCCGCGAGGAGGACGCGCACGCGCTGCGCAACGAGTACTGCGTCAAGGTCGTCGGTGAGGTCACCCGGCGGCCCGAGGGCAACGAGAACCCGGAGCTGCCCACCGGTGAGATCGAGGTGACGGCGGCCGAGCTGGAGGTGCTCTCCGAGGCCGCGCCGCTGCCCCTGCCGGTGGACGACCAGGTGGTGGCCGGGGACGACGTCCGGCTCAAGTACCGCTACCTCGACCTGCGGCGCGGCGGCCCGGCTCGGGCCATGCGGCTGCGGTCGCGGGCCAACCAGCTCGCCCGCAGCGTGCTGCACGAGCGGGAGTTCCTGGAGATCGAGACGCCGACGCTGACCCGGTCCACGCCGGAGGGCGCCCGCGACTTCCTGGTCCCGGTGCGCCTGCAACCGGGCAGTTGGTACGCGCTGCCGCAGTCGCCGCAGCTGTTCAAGCAGCTGCTGATGGTCGGCGGCATGGAGCGCTACTACCAGATCGCCCGCTGCTACCGCGACGAGGACTTCCGGGCCGACCGGCAGCCGGAGTTCACCCAGCTCGACATCGAAATGTCCTTCGTCACCGAGGACGATGTGATCGACCTGGGTGAGGCGATCGTCGCCAAGCTCTGGTCGGAGCTGGCCGACCACCAGATTCCCCGACCCATCCCGCGCATCACCTGGCACGACGCCATGGCGCGGTACGGCTCGGACAAGCCTGACCTGCGGTACGGCGTCGAGTTGACCGAGCTGACCGACTACCTGCGCGGCACCCAGTTCCGGGTCTTCGCCGCGGCGATCGACGCGGGCGGCTACGTCGGCGCGGTGGTCATGCCGGGCGGGGCCAGCCAGAGCCGGAAGGAACTGGACGGCTGGCAGGACTGGGCCAAGGCCCGTGGTGCCAAGGGGCTGGCGTACGTGGTGCTGGACGCCGAGACCGGCGAGGCACGCGGGCCGGTGGCGAAGAACCTGTCGGCCGAGCACCTGGCCGGGCTGGCCGACGCGGTCGGCGCCAAGCCGGGCGACGCGATCTTCTTCGCCGCCAGCGGGGAGACCCGCGAGGCGCAGGAGCTGCTCGGTGCGGCCCGGATCGAGATCGCCAAGCGGGCCGGTCTGGTCGACGAGAGCGCCTGGGCGTTCTGCTGGGTGGTCGACGCGCCGATGTTCGAGCGGACGGACGAGGGCGGCTGGACCGCTGTGCACCATCCGTTCACCTCGCCGAACTCGGAGTGGATGGACCGGTTCGAGGAGGCGCCGGACCGGGCCCTGGCGTACGCGTACGACATCGTCTGCAACGGCAACGAGATCGGCGGCGGCTCGATCCGTATCCACCGCCGCGACGTGCAGCAGCGGGTGTTCGACCTGCTCGGCATCACCCCCGAGGAGGCGCAGGACAAGTTCGGCTTCCTGCTGGAGGCGTTCAGCTACGGCCCGCCGCCGCACGGCGGCATCGCGTTCGGCTGGGACCGGGTCTGCATGCTGCTCGCCGGCGCCGACTCGATCCGCGAGGTGATCGCCTTCCCGAAGACCCGAGGCGGCTTCGACCCGTTGACCGGTGCCCCCACCCCCATCACCGCCCAGCAGCGCACCGAAGCCGGCATCGACGCCAAACCCAAGCCCCAGCCCGCACCCACCCACCCCGGCACGGCCGGCCCCGCCGCCCCCGTAGCCGACCCCACCTGACCCACCCCGCAGCGCCCCGGCCCCCACTCAGGGCCGGGGCGCTTGCTGTTGACCATGAACCTGTTGTCCTGTTGTCCGGCGTGTCCCCGGCGTGTCGCGCAATAAGTTCATGATCAACGATGTGAGGGTGGGGTGTGGAGGGGAGGGTGTTGTGCGGGTGTTGGTGGTGGGTGGGAGCGGGTTTCTGGGGCGGGAGGTTTGTCGGCGGGGGATCGCCGCCGGGTGGGGGGTGGTGGGGACGTGCCACTCCGGTGAAGTCGGCGTGGCGGGCGTCGGGGTGCGTCGGCTGGACGTGACCGACCGGGCCGCGGTGGTCGACCTGGTCGCGGCGGTACGCCCGGACGCGGTGGTCGCCACCCCTTACCGGTACGGCGACTGGGGGGTCACCGCCGACGGGGCGGCGCACGTGGCGTACGCCGCCGCCCGGGTGGGGGCCCGGTTGGTGCACATCTCCAGCGACGCGTTGCACGCCGGGCGACCCGAGGCGTACGCCGATGACGACCCGCCCACGCCGATCTTCCCGTACGGTGCGGCGAAGGCGGCTGCGGAGACGGCGGTGCGGGCGCTCGACCCGGGCGCCGTGCTGGTGCGCACCTCGCTGATCCTGGGGAGGGGAGCAAGCAGATCCAGCTCTGCCGGGAGGCCCTGGCCGGTCGGGCGACCCTGTTCACCGACGAGCTGCGTTGCCCGATCGACGTCGGTGATCTCGCCGCCGCCGTGCTGGAGCTGGTGGACTCCGATGTCGCCGGCCCGCTCAACGTGGCAGGCCCGGACGCGGTGAGCCGGGCGGAGCTGGGACTGCTGGTGGCCCGCCGGGAGGGCATCGACCCGGCCGGTTTGAAGACCACCACCGGAGCCGCCGCCGGAGTGGTACGCCCCACCGAGGTACGCCTCGACTCGTCCCGCGCCGCCGCCCTGCTCCGTACCCGGCTGCGCGGTGTCTCGGAACTGCTCGCCAACTCCGCTGGCCACTGAGCGATTCTGCCGGGAAGATTATGCACAACTATTGTGCATAGATTCTGTGCACAGATATTGTGCATCTATGGCAGTCGACGAGAACCCACAGTCGCCACGGCAGGTGTGGCTCGACCACCGGCAGGTCCGGGTGCTGGCGCATCCGCTGCGGGCCCGGCTGCTCGGCGCGCTGCGGGTCAACGGACCGGCCACCGCTACGACCCTCGCCGGCCTGCTCGACACCAACACCGGCGCGACCAGCTACCACCTGCGTCAACTGGCCGAGGTCGGCCTGGTGGTCGAGGAGCCCGACCGGGGCACCGGGCGGCAGCGGTGGTGGCGGGCCGGGCACGACGTGACAAGCTGGGAGAACAGCGACTTCGACGACGACCCCGACGCCCGGGCCGCGATGGAGTGGATCCAGGCCGAGCAGGTCCGCCTCTTCGTCGAGTACACCGAGCGGTGGTTCGCCGTCCGCGACGAGTGGTCACCCGAGTGGCGTGACGCCTTCGGCATGAGCGACGCCTTCATGACCATCCCGGCGACCCGGCTCAAGGAACTCCAGGAAGAGCTGTGGCGCACCCTGGAGCGCTACCGGGCCGCGGCCGATCCGGATGAGCCCGGCGCCGAGCAGGTGCAGATCTTCCTCGCCTCCCTCCCGCTGCTGCTCGGCAGGACGCCGTGAGCGAGCTGTCCGTACGCCAGGTCCGGCGTCGGTTCCTGGTCCTGCACGGCCTGCGTTGGCTACCGACCGGCCTGCTCATCCCGGTGGTGATCCTGCTGATGCAGGAGCGCGGCCTGACCCTGACCCAGATCGGTCTGGCCGCCGCCGCCCAGGGGGTGGTGGTGCTGGCCCTGGAGTTGCCGACCGGCGGGTTCGCCGACGCGCTGGGCCGCAAACCGGTGCTGGTGGTGGCGAGCGTGGTGGGCCTCGTCTCGATGGGCCTGCTGGTGGTGGCGGACTCGTTCGCCCTGCTGGCCGCCGTCTGGGCGTTGCAGGGCGTGTTCCGCGCCCTGGACAGTGGCCCCCTGGAGTCCTGGTACGTGGACAGCACCCTGGCCGTCGACCCGGATGCCGGGTACGAGAAGGGGCTCGGTCAGGGCGGTGCCGTGCTCGGCCTGAGCATCGCGGCCGGCGCCCTGCTCAGCGGCGGCCTGGTCGCTCTCGGTCCGCTGGGTCCGGTAAGCGCCCTGACCACGCCGGTGCTGGCCGCCGTGGTGCTCCAGGGGATCTCACTTGTGGCGCTGCTGATCCTGCTCGTGGAACGGCGACCGGCGAGCGGGCCCGGTGCGGTGCGGGCCTCGGTCCGGGCGGCTCCGCGCATGGTCGGCGAGGCGTTCGGCCTGCTGCGTCGCTCCCGGGTGCTGCTGGCCCTGGTCACGGTCGAGCTGTTCTGGGGTTTCGGGATGGTGGCCTTCGAGAGCCTGCTGCCGATCCGGCTGGCCGAGGTGATCGGTGACGCCGACCGGGCCGCCGCCCTGCTCGGACCGGCGAGCACCGTGGCCTGGCTGGCCTCCGCGGCCGGCGCGGCGCTGACCCCGTTGCTCATCCGCTGGCTCGGTGCCGCGCCCGGTGCCGCGCTGCTGCGGATCGTGCAGGGTGTCACGGTGGTCGGGATGGCGCTGCTCGCCGGCCCGGTCGGTGTGCTCATCGCGTTCTTCATCTGCCATGCCGTGCACGGCGCGTCGAACCCGCTGCACATGGGACTGCTGCACCGGCAGGTCGACGGCCCGTACCGGACCAGCGTGATCTCGGTGAACTCGATGGTGGCCATGCCGGCGGGTGCGCTCGGCGGCGTGCTGCTCGGCTTCGTCGGTGACCGGGCCGGGGTGAGCACGGCGATGCTTGTCGGTGCTGTCGCGCTGGCGGTCGCCGCGCCGCTGTACCTGCCCGCCTGGCGGGCCGCCCGGAACGCCGCCCCGACCACCGGCCAACCGAGGCGGCCCGACGACCCGGCCTCCGACCAGGCGGAACCGGTCGACGGCGGCCCCGCCGACGATCAGGCGAACCGCACCGAGGTGAGCGGGGCCGTGCCGGTGTAGCCGACGAACGGGCCCGTGATCCAGGGTGGAGATTGGCGAGTCGACCGATCGGGTACATCCCGCGCCGACCTACTGGAAACCCCCACCGGAGGACCGTCATGCTCGCCATCGCCGCGGCCGTCGTCTTCGGCTTCGCCCTGTTGCTGGATCTGCTGGACACCAAACTCGGCGCGCCCGACCTGTTCAACTGGAACACCCTGGTCCTGATCGGTCTGCTGCTGCTCTCGCTCTACCTGGCCGGGGTCGGCCGGGGGCCGGGTGGCGGCGGTGGTCGCTGGTACCGGGGCCGCCGCCCCGGACGCGGCTGACCGGAAACGATCACCCCGGGCTCGGCCGGCGGCGCGATTCCGACGTTGTCGGCTGAGCCCGGTACTGTTCTCGTGATGGAGTCCGACGCCCTCTTCACCCTCGGTGAACCCGCCGCAGCACCCGGTGCGCCTGCGGGTTCCGCTGGTGTCGGCGGCTTCACTCCGGCCGGGCCGGACGCGCCGCTGCCGGTCCGGATGCGCCCGGCCGATCTGGACGAGCTGGTCGGCCAGGAACACCTGCTCACCCCCGGCGCGCCGCTGCGGCAGCTGGTCGCCGGCAGCGCGCCGATGTCGGTGATCCTCTGGGGGCCGCCGGGCAGCGGCAAGACCACGATCGCCCACCTGGTCGCCGCCGCGACGGATCGCCGCTTCGTCGCCATGTCGGCGTTGACCGCCGGAGTGAAGGACGTCCGCGCCGTGATCGACACGGCCCGGCGACAGCGACGCTCGGGCGGCCCGCCGACGGTGCTCTTCATCGACGAGGTGCACAGGTTCAGCAAGACCCAGCAGGACTCACTGCTCGCCGCGGTGGAGGACCGCACGGTCACCCTGCTGGCGGCCACCACCGAGAACCCGTACTTCTCGGTCATCTCCCCACTGCTCTCCCGGTGTGTGCTGCTCACCCTCCGGCCCCTCGACGACGAGGCGGTACGCGGGTTGCTGCGCCGCGCGGTCGTCGACGAGCGTGGGCTGGCCGGGGCGCTCACCCTCGCGCCCGAGGCCGAGGAGCACCTGGTCCGGTTGGCCGGCGGTGACGTCCGCAAGGCGCTGACGGCGCTGGAGGCGGCGGCGTCGTCGGCGACCGCGCTGGGTGGCGGGCAGATCGACCTGGCCACCGCCGAACGGGCGGTGGACACCGCGGCCGTCCGCTACGACCGGGCGGGGGACGCCCACTACGACGTGACGAGTGCCTTCATCAAGAGCATGCGTGGGTCCGACGTGGACGCCGCACTGCACTGGCTGGCCCGGATGATTGTCGCCGGGGAGGATGCCCGGTTCATCGCTCGGCGGTTGGTCATCTTCGCCAGCGAGGACGTCGGCATGGCCGATCCGGGTGCGCTCGGTGTGGCGACCGCCGCGGCGCACGCGGTGGAGTACGTCGGCCTGCCCGAGGCGCAGCTCAATCTCGCCCAGGCCGTGATCCACCTGGCCACCGCGCCCAAGTCCAACTCGGCGACCACCGCCATCGGAGCGGCGATCGCCGACGTGCGGGCCGGGCGGGGTGGGCCGGTGCCCCGGGGCCTGCGCGACGCCCACTACTCAGGTGCCCGGGGTCTCGGCCACGGCATCGGCTACCGCTACCCGCACGACGACAAGCGGGGCGTGGTCACCCAGCAGTACGTGCCCGACGACCTGGTCGGCACCGACTACTACCGGCCGAGCCAGCATGGCGCGGAGCGATCGGTGGCCGGCCGGCTGCCGCTGCTGCGCCGGATCGTCCGGGGGCTGTCCACAGCCGCTCGCCCGGACGAGCCGGCGGAGAACGGTCGCCTGGACACACAGGTGTCGTCCGGGGGGACGACGGCGACCGGCGTACGGCCACGGACGCCCAGGTGGCTGAAGAGGTCGGCGCTCGCGCCGACGGGAGGGGTCAACAGTGAATTCGTCGGACCGACCGGACGAGGGCCCGGAGGCGCGGCGCGGCAAGGGCCGCCGCTGGGGTCGGGGCAAATCCGAGCCCGCCCCGGAGGAACCGGGTGGCGGCGAGGACTTCGGCTGGATCGACGACCTGCGTTCGGCCAAGCAGCAGCGCGCTGAGCTGGGCCCCGACGGCCTCGCTGGCGAGCCTCCCGCCGCACCGCCTCCCGCCCGTGGCCCGGCTGAACCGCCACGAGCACGGCCGGTCGACGGTCCGTGGCCGGGTGCCCCGGCTGCCCGGCCGCCCGCCGGCACGCCGCCCGTGGGGCGGGAACGGCCACCGGCGCCTCCGCCGTTCGCCCCGCCACCACCGGCCGCCGCCCGGCCCGAGCCCGGTGCGCCGAACACCCCTCCGGCCGGCTGGCCACGGCAGCCCGGTGCCCCCGGGCCGGCCGCCCGGCGACCACACCCCGGTGAGCCGGTGCCGGGTGGCCCGGGCGGTACCGGTCCGACTCCGGACGCCGGCCCGGTGTCCGGAGCACCGAACGGTCCGGGCCGGCCACCGGGGCCGGTGCCGGGTGCGCCGGCTCCCGTGGCGGGCCAACCCGGGCCGCGTCGACTGCCCGGCGTACGGCCGAACGCCGCCCCCGCCAGCCCCCGCCGGCTGCCCTCGGAGACCGAACCCAGCCACGCCCCGGCACCGGCGGAGCCGGTCACCGGCCCGCTCCCGCCGGACCGCACCGATCCCGGCCGCGTTCCCGACGCCCGAGCCGCGCGTTTCGCCGGGCCCGGCCGACCCCGTGGGCTCGACGCTCCGATCACCACACCGCCGCCCGGTGTGCCGGACCCGACGCCACCGCGAGGTGCCCGGCGCGTCGCACCGGACCCGGCCGGACCGCAGGGTCCCGAGCGGCCCGGCCCGGCCGCCGGCGCGGGTGCGCCGGCCATGACGCCCGCCGCCGGTCGCCCGGGCGGCGCTCCGGCCGGCGGCGGCCTGCGGGCCGGCCGGCGGCGAGCTGCCGAGCCACCGGAGCAGCCGCCGGTGGTGCCGCTGTCCGGCAACGCGCCACCGATTCCCGGCGTGCCCTCCGGCCCTCCGGCCGGTGGACCCGCAGCCACCGGGCACGGCAAGCCGGGCGGCCCGGCCGTCACCGACCGGGACCGCCGGACCGCACCCAGCGCGGACGGGTCGGCCGACGCGGCGTCGGGTCGTCGGGCTGCACCTGAGCCGCCGGAGCCACCCTTCGGTCGTCGGCCCCAGGACGGGCCGGTCGAGCCACCGCGGGGGCGCCGCGCGGCCGAGGCGGACGACACACTGACCCGCGGCCGGCGCGCGGCGGACGAGGAACCGTCCGGCCGGCACGCGGTGGCCGGTACCGAGCCGCCTCCCGCCGGTCTGTCCGGGGATGGCCGGGCCGGACGGCCGCAGCGGCCGTCCGACTGGCTCCGGCAGGCCGGACGGCCGCACCACACCGACCCGGCGTTGCCCACGATCAGCAAGCGGCCTGCGACACCGGCGGGCGCACCGCCCGGCCGCGTGGTCGGTACGCCCTCCGGTGGCACGCCGACGGTGGGCGACCGCCGTGGCGGGGACGTCGGCGGTGCGTCCGGTCGATCGCCGGCGGGCACCGCACCTACCGACGGACGCGGTGCCGATCCGGTACCGGAACGTCCGGGCGCCGGCCCTGTCCGCCGCCCCGACGGGCCACCCGCCGGCCGTGGCCGACCCACTCCGATGACCGGTCCGGCGTCGGGTCCGGATGGACCCGAGCCGGTCCGCCGAGCCGGTGCCCTACCGCGAATCGGCGGCACCGGCCCGACCAGCCGACCCGACGGCTCGCCTGCGGGCCCGCCGCGTGGTGCGGTGCGGCCCGACGGTTCGCCTACGGTGCCGCCGCATGGTGCGGTGCGTCCTGACGGTTCGCCTGCGGTGCCGCCGCGTGGTGCGGCTCGGCCCGACGGTCCGCCGGCGCGTGGTGCGGTGCGTCCTGACGGTTCGCCTGCGGTGCCGCCGCGTGGTGCGGTGCGGCCCGACGGTCCGCCGGCGCGTGGTGCGGTGCGTCCTGACGGTTCGCCTGCGGTGCCGCCGCGTGGTGCGGTGCGGCCGGACGGGACGGCGGGTCGACCGGGTGGGCCGCCACCGGGTCCCGCCCGTGACACGGTCCGGCCCGATGCTGGTCCACACCGGCCCGATGCCGGCCCACCCGGCGCTGCCGACCCCGGTCGGGCAGCCGGCATCGGACCAGCCGGTTCGCCGGTCACAGCCCGGGCCGGTGCCCCGGTGCGTCCGGAGGACCGGCTCGCCGGCCGGGCGGCTCCGCCGCATCGGCATCCGGCACGTCCCGAACCCTCAGGGGTGCCGCCGGTACCGCCGACGCGAGCCGGCGAGGCTCCGGCTGTGGCTCGCGCCGCGGCTGCCGTGGCGCCTGTCGACCCGGCCGGGCCGCGCCCCGGGGTGGAACCGACGTTCCGGCGTCCCGACCTGCCGGATTCCGCCGACGTCGATCGGTCCGAGAATGACCTGACCGACGACGGCGGTGAGCCGCGTCGGCAGACGCCGGGCTCAGCGCGCCTGCGCACGGCCGTTCTGGTGCTGGCCAGCGTGCTCCTGCTCGGTGTCCTTCCGGCGTTCTTTGGCCTGCAGAGCATGAACCGGGACCCGGTCTTCGCCTCGCTTGACGAACTGGAGGTGCCGTCCTGGGCCGCTGTCCAACCGGTCGACGACGTCAGCGGCAGCCAGTGGTGCCTGCTCGACTGCCGGTTGCGGGAACGCACTGTCACCTCCGACCGCTCGCCGGACGAGACCGCCCAGGCGTACGAG
Organism: Verrucosispora sp. CNZ293; assembly: GCF_002754655.1. Lineage (NCBI taxonomy): Bacteria > Bacillati > Actinomycetota > Actinomycetes > Micromonosporales > Micromonosporaceae > Micromonospora > Verrucosispora sp. CNZ293. The sequence continues at coordinate 2,523,364 of NZ_PEFR01000001.1, read as the reverse complement.
GCCGCGCTGAGCGGTGACGGTTGGCAGCGGTGGACGCCCAACTACTGCCCGGAACAGGAGGAGAAGGGCAGCTACACCTGCTGGCGGCGGGACGAGCTGACCCTCGACCTCTGGGTACGGGAGCGGACCTGCGTGCCGCCACCCGTGGACGGCGAACCCGCCGTGGTGCCCGCCCCCGACCCGGCCACCACGGCGCAGGAGTGCCCCGGATCGTTGGTGTCGGTGAAGGTCCGCAACGCGATCGACGACGAGCGGACGCGGCCACAGCCGAGCACCGATCCGTCACTCACCGGTGAGGATCCCTTCCCGACACTTACCGATGACCCGTTGGGCGATCTGACACCGTCGCCACCGTCCTGAGCCGATCGTCATCACGGACGGTAGGGTCAGGTGCTGGTGGTGACCGGTCGTCGGCCGGGCACTCGACGTTGACGTGGGCGAGACGGTCGTGCTGCTCAGGGGCCTGGCACCCCGAAGGCACTAGTTGAGGAGGACTGGCGTGGGCTTTTTGGAGGTCGCGGCGTTGATCGCGGCTATCGCGTTCGCGATGCTGGTGCTGATCCTGACGCTGCCCATCCTTCGGTTGCGGCACACCGTGGACGCCACCACCCGCATGATCAACGACCTCAACGACCGGACGGGGCCCCTGCTCGGTGACGTCAACACCACGGTTCGCAACGTCAACGTGACCCTGGAGCAGGTGCAGACCTCCCTGGACGGCGTGAACCTCCAACTGGCGAAGGTCGACACCATGACCAGCCACGCGCAGAACATCAGCGCCAACGTCGCCAACCTGGTCACCGTGGTCTCCGCGGCCGCGGCCAACCCGCTGGTCAAGGTGGCCGCGTTCGGGTACGGCGTGCGCAAGGCCGCCGCCACCCGCCGGCACGCCGAGACCGAACGCGAGGTGCGGGACACCATCAAGGCTCAGCGACGCGCCGCCCGGCGCGGGAACCGCTGAACCAACGGCACCGGGAGGTACGAGCATGAGGCGCCTTTTCTGGCTGGGCATCGGGCTGGCCGTCGGTGTCGTGGTGGTGCGCAAGGCGACCCGCGCCGCGCACGCGTACACCCCGGCCGGCATCGCCGACAACCTCTCGCAATCCGCTGGCGGACTCGTCGAGGAACTGCGTAGCTTCGTGGCGGACGTACGCGCCGGAATGGCCGAGCGGGAGCACGAGATCCACGAGGCGTTCGCCCAGGGCGAGGCGTTCGACGACCAGTTCGCCGAGCTGCGGGAGGACCCGCGTATCGGCGACCGAGAAATCTTTCCGGAGGAACACCAGCGATGAAGACGGCGGAGATCAAGCGGCGGTACCTCGCCCACTTCGAGGCGAACGGTCACACCGTGGTGCCGTCCGCTCCGCTGCCCGCCATCAGCGACCCGAACCTGCTGTTCGTCAACGCCGGCATGGTGCAGTTCGTCCCCTACTTCCTCGGTCAGCAGACGCCGCCGTACCAGCGCGCGGTGAGTGTGCAGAAGTGCATCCGTACGCCGGACATCGACGAGGTCGGCAAGACCAGCCGACACGGCACGTTCTTCCAGATGAACGGAAACTTCTCGTTCGGCGACTACTTCAAGGACGGCGCGATCCCGCTCGCCTGGGACCTGGCCACGAAGTCGGTCGAGGCCGGTGGGTTCGGACTGGACCCGGAGCGGATCTGGGCCACGGTCTACCTCGACGACGACGAGGCGTACGAGATCTGGCGCCGGACCGGGGTGCCCGACGAGCGCATCGTGCGTCGGGGCAAGAAGGACAACTTCTGGTCCATGGGCATTCCCGGCCCGTGCGGCCCGTGCTCCGAGCTGTACTACGACCGGGGCCCGGCCTACGGCGCGGAGGGCGGCCCGGAGGTCGACGAGGACCGGTACCTGGAGTTCTGGAACCTCGTCTTCATGCAGTTCGAGCGGGGCCCGGGCACCGACAAGGAGAACTTCCCGATCCTGGGTGACCTGCCGGCGAAGAACATCGACACCGGCATGGGCCTGGAGCGGATGGCCTCGCTCCTCCAGGGGGTCGACAACCTCTACGAGATCGACGAGGTCCGCCCGATCCTGGACCGGGCGGCCGAGCTGACCGGCAAGCGGTACGGCGCGCACTCGGGTCACGCCGCCAACCAGTCCCACCCGGACGACGTGCGGCTGCGAGTGATCGCCGACCACGTGCGTACCGCGCTGATGCTCATCGGCGACGGGGTGACCCCGTCCAACGAGGGTCGCGGGTACGTGCTGCGACGGATCATGCGTCGGGCGATCCGCTCGGTGCGGCTGCTCGGCTGGCAGGAGCGGGCCCTGCCGGAGCTGCTGCCGGTGGCCCGGGACTGCATGGCCCCGTCGTACCCGGAGCTGGCGGCGGACTTCGACCGGATCTCCGCGTACGCGTACGCGGAGGAGGACGCGTTCCTGGCCACGTTGCGGGCCGGTACGACGATCCTGGACACCGCGATCTCCGAGACGAAGTCGGCGGGGCGGCCGGCGCTCTCCGGAGACAAGGCCTTCCAGCTGCACGACACCTACGGCTTCCCGATCGACCTGACCCTGGAGATCGCGGCCGAGCAGGGCCTGAACGTCGACCAGGAGGGCTTCCGCCGGCTGATGGCCGACCAGCGCGCCCGCGCCAAGGCCGACGCGCAGGCGCGCAAGACCGGGCACACCGACCTGTCGGCGTACCGGTCGGTGCTCGACGCCGGTGGTCCGGTGACGTTCACCGGGTACACGGAGGTGGCCCGCGAGTCGACGGTCCGGGCGGTGCTCGGCAGCGAGGGTCCGCGCGCGGCGGCCGTCGAGGGTGACACGATCGAGCTGGTGCTCGACACCACCCCGTTCTACGCCGAGGGCGGTGGTCAACAGCCCGACCTCGGCATGATCACGGTGGGCGGCGGCCAGGTCGAGGTCCTCGACGTGCAGCAGCCGGTGCCGGGTCTGATCGTGCACCGCGCCCGGGTGCTGCGGGGCGAGGTGCGGGCGGGGGAGACCGGCTACGCCGAGATCGACACCAGTCGGCGGCGGGCGATCTCCCGGTCACACACCGCCACCCACCTGGTGCACCAGACCATGCGTAACTTCCTCGGCGAGTCCGCCACCCAGGCCGGCTCGTTGAACGCGCCCGGCCGGCTGCGGTTCGACTTCAACACCGCGACCGGGGTGGCGCCGAGCGTGCTGCGCGACGTCGAGCAGCAGGTCAACGAGGTGCTGTTGGCCGACCTGGAGGTGCACGCCTTCATCACCTCGCTGGACGAGGCGCGGCGGATCGGTGCCATGGCGCTCTTCGGTGAGAAGTACGGCGAACACGTCCGGGTGGTCGAGGTCGGTGACTACGCCCGCGAGCTGTGCGGTGGCACCCACGTGGCCCGCTCAGGCCAGCTCGGCCTGGTGAAGATCCTCTCCGAGTCGTCAATCGGGTCCGGCGTACGCCGGGTCGAGGCGCTCGTCGGGATGGACGCGTTCAACTTTCTGGCCCGCGAGCACCTGCTGGTGGCGCGGCTCGCCGAGTTGTACCGGGTCCCCTCCGAGCAGGTCGCGGACCGGGTCGAGCAGACGGTCACCCAGCTTCGTGACGCGGAGAAGGAGCTGGAGAAGCTACGCGCGCAGCTGGTCCTCGGTGGCGCGGCGGCGCTCGCCGCCCAGGCCAAGGACGTGCACGGGGTCGCCTACGTGGGCACCGAGGCGCCCGAGGGAGCGGCCGGCAACGACGTACGCACCCTCGCCCAGGAGATCCGGGGCCGGATCGACGCGTCCCGGCCGGGAGTGGTGGCGGTGGCCGCCCGGGCGAATGGCAAGGCGTCGCTGGTGGTGGCGGTGAACCCGGCCGCCCGCAGTCGGGGCATCGCCGCGAATGATCTGGTCAAGGCCGCGTTCTCCGGTCGTGGCGGCGGTAGTCCCGAGCTGGCGCAGGGCGGCGGGCTGCCCGAGTCGGAGGTGCCCCGACTGTTGCTCACGGTCGAGAAGGCGCTCGCCGACGCGTGAGTCCTCAGCGCAGCGGATCAGGGCGGACCGACGCGGTCCGCCCTGACGCGTTTGTCCGGGGAGGTGACGCGGCGTGAACGACTCGCCCCGGGGGGTACGCCTGGGAGTGGACGTCGGGCAGGTCCGGATAGGGGTCTCCCGGTCCGATCCGCACGGGGTCCTCGCCACCCCGCTGGTCACCCTCGCGCGGGAGCAGAAGCCCAGGTCAGAGGCGGTTCCCTCGGACCTTGCCGAACTCGCCGCGCTGGTCGCCGAACACGAGGCCGTCGAGGTGGTGGTGGGCCTTCCGGTCAATCTCGCCGGCAAACATGGCCCCGCAGCCGAACACGTGAAGGCGTACGCTCGACAACTGGCTGATGTGATAAGTCCTGTCCCGGTGACGCTCACCGACGAGAGGATGTCCACGGTCGTGGCGAGTCGTAGGCTTGCCGAGCGCGGTGTCCGGGGGAAGAGACAACGGGCGGTGGTCGACCAGGCCGCCGCGGTGGAAATTCTGCAGAGCTGGCTGGATGCGCAGCGGAGGCGGACGCAATGATGGACGATCTGGACCTCGGGTTCGACGAGCAGGAGCGGGGGGAGAAGGGCAAACACCGCCGGGGACGCCGTAAGGGCGGCCGGTCCGGTGGCGGGCGGGGCAAGACCGTTCTGGCCCTGCTGCTCGCCGTGGTGCTGCTCGGCGGCATCGGCGGGGGTGCCTTCTACGGCTTCGACCGGATCCAGAGCTACTTCGTCACCCCGGACTACGACGGCGGGGGCACCGAGGACGTGACAGTCCAGATCCCGCAGGGCGCGTTCCTCGCCGACATGGCCGTGGCGCTCCACGACGCCGGTGTGGTCAAGAGCACCAAGGCGTTCATCGAGGCGGCCGACGCGAACTCCCGCAGCCGCAACATCCAGCCCGGCACCTACAAACTGCGCAAGCAGATGAGCGGCGAGATGGCCCTCGCCGCGATGCTCGACCCGCAGAACCGGGTCGTCAACGGGCTCACCATCCCCGAGGGCCGCACCGCTAAGAGCATCTTCAAGCTGCTCAGCGACGAGACCGAGATTCCGGTCAAGGAGTTCGAGGCCGCCGCGAAGGACCCGGAGAAGCTCGGCGTACCGGACTGGTGGTTCAAGCGGGAGGACGGCAAGAAGCCCAAGAAGTCGATCGAGGGTTTCCTGTTCCCCGACACCTACGAGATCCCGCCGGACGCCACCGCTGAGACGATCCTCAAGCAGATGGTCGACCACTTCCTCACCGTCACCGGTGAGATGGAGTTCGCCGACCGGGTGCAGAAGGAACGCGGCGGGATCAGCCCGTACGAGGCGCTGATCGTGGCGTCGCTGGCCCAGGCCGAGGCCGGCACCAAGAAGGATCTCGGCAAGGTCGCGCGGGTCGCCTACAACCGGGCCTACTCGGGCACGTTCGACTGCGGCTGCCTGGAGATGGACGTCACGGTCAACTACTACCTGGAGTTGACCGGGCAGAAGACGAAGACGTCGGCCGAGATGACCCGGGACGAGTTGCTCGACACCAAGAACCCGTACAGCCGCAAGCTGCGCGGCATGATCCCCACCCCGATCAACAATCCGGGCAAGGAAGCCCTCGAAGGGGCGATGGATCCGCCGGCCGGAGACTGGCTGTTCTTCGTGGCCATCGACAAGGAAGGCAACTCCGCCTTCGCCAACACCTACGAGGACCACCTGAAGAACGAGGCCAAGGCCCGGGAGGCCGGGATCATCTGACCGGTCCGGCCCCCGGCCGTGGTCGGGGTCAGGGCAGGTCGACGATCGTGGTGGTGTCGGCGGCGTCGATGGTGAAGCGCGCGGTGCGGTCGCCGACGCTGACGGTGTAGTCGCCGAGGAAGCCCTCGACGGTGACGGTGCCGTCCGCGTCGGTGCGCCGCTGGGTCGGCGGCAGCCACCACTCGCCCTTGACGAGTGCTTTCAGGGCGTCGTACGACGGCTTCGGGCTGCCGTCGACGCGGACCAGGCCGGCGGGCGCACCGAGCCACGCCCCGTGGTCGGTGAGCCCCCAGTAGTTGACCGCCTGCACCGACGGGTGGGCGAGCAGCAACCGGTAGTGCCGGACGATCTCCTCGGCCTGCCGGGCCTCGCCCTCGGGGGTGCTCGGCCAGTGTGGGATCTGGTAGTCGTTGAGATCCTCGATCTCGGGCGGCATGAGGTGGCCGGAGACAAGCGTGGTCTCGGTCAGGTGCAGCGGCAGCCCGTACCTGGCGAACCGGTCGAGCATCTGCTGCATGTACTCCTCACCCCGGTAGCCCTGGTGCATGTGGGTCTGCAGACCGATCGCGTCGATGCGTACACCGGCTTCGAGAACCCCCTCGATGAGGCACTCGTACGCCGAGCTGAGGTCGAAGTCGTTGAGCACCAGGGTGGCCGCCGGGTTGGCCGCCCGCGCCTCCTCGAACGCCAGCCGCACCAGGTGGATGCGCCCGCGTGCCCGCGCCAGCGGGGTGATCGCGTTGTCGCCGTTGTCGAAGACGGGCATGATGACCGCCTCGTTTATCGCGTCCCAGGTGTCGATGAGGCCGGCGAACCCGCCGGACAGGTCCCGGATCCGGGCCCGCAGCAACCGCTCGACCTCGTCGAGGTCCAGGCCGAGAAGCCACGACGGCTGCACGGTGTGCCAGACCAGCGGGTGCCCCTTGACTGTGACACCACGCTCGGCCAGCCACCGCGCGGTGGCGGTGAGACGTGCGGTGTCGGGGGCACCGCGCCGTGGCTCGTAGCGACCCCAGTAGAACGGCAGGGTCGCGGTGTTGAACACGTCGAGCCACAACTCACCGAGCCGGTCGAGGTCCAGGTGGGCGGTGCCGCCGAAGCTCTCGACGTCGCTGCTCCCCGCCGGGCCGGGACCACCGACCAGGTCGACGAAGTCGAAGCCGATGTTGCCGAAGGCGAAGGCGTGCCGCTCCTGGGCGACAGTCACCACCTGGTCGGCCAGCGGCTGCCGGTCGGTGCCCCGGACGGTGAGGGTGATCTCGCCCTTGCGGTGCCGCAGACTGCTGTCAGACATTGTTGGATGTTAGGCGACAGGTGCGCCCACTGCTGAGGAGCGATGGTGGCTGAGTCAGGGAGCGTGGCGGCAGTGTCCGGGGCGTCGGCGCACCGGGCGGCGGTGCTGGGTAAGCCGATCACCCATTCGCTCTCCCCGGTGATCCACAATGCCGGGTACGCCGCCGCCGGGTTGACCGGATGGTCGTACACCCGGATCGAGTGCGCGGCGGCGGAGCTGCCGGCCCTGGTCGCGGGCCTGGGGCCGGAGTGGGCCGGGCTGTCGGTGACCATGCCGGGCAAGGAGGCGGCGCTCGCGGTGGCCGCCGAGGTCTCGCCGGTCGCCGCCGCCGTGGGTGCCGCCAACACGTTGGTACGCCGCCCCGACGGTTCCTGGTACGCCGACAACACCGACGTCACGGGCATGGTCGAGGTGCTGACCGGGGCGGGCGTGGGCCCCGGTGCCACGGTCACGGTGCTCGGTGCGGGTGGTACCGCGCGGGCGGCCCTCGCGGCGGCGGCCCGGCTGCACGCCGCCGGGGTGACAGTGCTGGCCCGCCGCCCGGCGGCGCTCGCCGAACTGGAACCGGTGGCCGCCGCCCTCGGCGTGCCGATGACCAGCGCGCCGTGGCCGGAGGCGTCCGCGCGGTCCGAGGTGTCCGTGTTGGCGGGTGCCGACGTGCTGGTCTCCACCGTGCCGAAGGGTGCCGCCGACGAACTGGCCGGCAGGGTGCGCTGGCGAGCGGGCACCGTGGTCTTCGACGCGATCTACGATCCATGGCCGACCCCGCTGGCCGCCGCCGCCGAGGCCGCCGGCTGCCGGATCGTCTCCGGCCTGGACCTGCTGCTGGCCCAGGCGATCGGCCAGTTCGAGCAGTTCACCGGTGTGCCCGCCCCCCGCCCGGCGATGGCCGCCGCCCTCACCGCCGTGCGTGCGGGAAGCTGACCCTGCGCCGACCAGCATTCCACCCGGCCCCACACCCCGTGACGGTTACCGACGAGGGTGCGTGGGCCGTGGGGCGAGGTGTGAGGTGGGGTGGGAGGCGTAGGGGTGTCTTAGGTGAGTTTTAAGACGCGCTTAGGTCCTGCCGTCATTGGCACGCTCTGTTGTGTACGCGGATACGCTGCTCAGCGTTATCGTCGAAGACACGAGGAGTATCCGTGGCAAGTCGCGGACTGCACCGCCTGATTCCGCGTCGTGGCGGCCGGCGTAAAGCCGTGATGCTCGGCGTCATCGGCACCACTGTGGTGCTGGGGCTCGGCGCGACAATGGTGCCGCTGTTAGCCGATGATGATCTGTCGATTCCGGTGGTGGCGGACACCACCGCCACGACGGTGCCGCAGGACGGCGACAACAGCGTCAAGACGACGCTCGCGACCTGCCCGGCACCCTGCGACGGCAACCCGCGCGGCACCCGCGAGGCGGTGCTCACCTTCCTGGTGACCACGTTGCCGGCGAACGCGGTGAACGTACGGGCCACGCTGCGGGTGCACGCCTGGCAGAAGTTCGACGCCACGGTGAGCGCGCACGAGTCCCGGCTGGACGCCCGGGCGGCCCGTCCGGCGCCCTCACCGCTGGGCGCGGCGCTGGACACGGTCACCGGGGTCGCCAAGGGATTCAACGAGTGGGACGTTTCGGGGCTGGTCACCGGCAACGGCATCTGGACCCTGTCGCTGTCCCAGGCCGGCCTGGGCAGCCGGATCTACTGGGCCTCCGGCGATAACCGCAGCGCCGATCTCCGTCCCCGCCTGTCGATCAGCTACGACGGCGTGGGTAGCCGACCGCCGTCGGCCTCGCCAAGCGTCGCACCGACGCCGACGCCGACGGCCACCGCCAGTCGTCCGCCGGCCTCGCCGACCGTCTCCCCGAGCGTGAGCCCGTCGCCCGCGCGGCCCAGCCCCACCGCCCCGCCACCGCCGGACTCCGGCAAGTGCGGCACGGTCTCGGCGAAACTGGTCCCCGGCTGCGGTGCCTGGTGGGGGATGTACTCGCCGACGAGCGCCGCCGCCGGATGGGATCACGGCAAGGCGGTGACCGACGTGGAGAAGCAGGTCGGGCGGAAGTTCGACATCGTCCACCGTTACCACGACTTCTCCAACACCGGCAGCAACGGCGCCTTCCCCGACGAGTTCCAGCAGCAGCAGATGCGCGACGGGCGGCTCATGTTCTTCGCCTGGGAGAGCCGGGTCTTCTCCTCGGGCACGGTGCTGACCTGGAAGGACGTCTACAGCGGTAGGTACGACTCGACAATCGACGCGGTTGCCGCCCGGATCCGGGCGATCGGCCAGCCGGTCTTCATCGGCTTCGACCACGAGCCGGAGGACGAGCCGGCCAAGGGCAGCGACGCCGACTTCGTCCGCGCCTGGCGGTACGTGCACGACAGGTTCGCCGACGCCAAGGCGGACAACGCGGTCTGGGTCTGGACGATGATGGGCTGGTCCGGGCACTACGACAGGTACGCCGGGCTCTATCCCGGTGACAGCTACGTCGACTGGGTGGCCTGGGACCCGTACAACTTCCACGTCTGCAACGGCAGCACCGTCTGGAAGAGCCCCAGCACCACGGTCGGGTCCTTCTACCGGTGGCTCGACGAGAACGGCATCGGCGCGGGCAAGCCCCGGATGCTCGCCGAGTTCGGCACCAACATGAACGCCGCCGACCCGAACGCGAAACGCCGCTGGTTCGAGGAGTTCCCGGCGGCGCTGAAGGCCCACCCGAAGATCAAGGCGGCGATCTACTTCAACTCGGCGGGCATGACGAAGACGACCAGCACCTGCAACATGCTGATGAACCAGGATGCGGCGGCAGTGGCCGGCTTCGCCGCCGCCGGCCGGGACAGCTACCTGCGGCAACCGACCGGAGGGAGCCGTTGAGCTGAGGTGACCTGAGGTGAGCTGAGGCGTGGGAAACGGGCCGCCGCAACGGCTGTCGGAAATCCGACTGTCGGCGAGGTTGTCCGTTTCCTGATCCACCGTCCGTCCAATCGGCGGATGCCGCCCTCCAGCGTGGACCGGGCACGCTACGTGCATTCTCGTCCACTCTGGAGGCGTAGCGTGCCCAGATTCTCCTTGTCGTGGCGTTCCACCCGTCGGCATCGAACCCGGGCCGCGACGGTCGCATTGGTGACCGTCGCGGCTGTACTGGCCGTGCCCACCGCGGCGTCCGCAGCCGTGGTGCCGGTACCCGAGCCGGCGACCCTGGTCTCGACCAACCCGGCCGGCCAGACCCCACACGCCCGCGACGGCGAGGCTCGGGCCTTCGCTGAGATCGGAAACACGGTCTTCGTCGGGGGCAGCTTCACCCAGATCCGTCAGACGGCCAGCTCAGCCTGGACCGCCCGTAGCTACCTCTTCGCGTACGACCGGACCAGCGGGACGATCTCGACGGCGTTCCTGCCGGTACTCGACGGCGCGGTCAACTCGCTCATAGCCGGCCCGGGCGGGACGCTCATCGTCGGCGGAGCCTTCAAGAACGTCAACGGTGTGTCCCGCCGGAACCTGGTGGCGCTCGAACCCTCCACCGGCATGATCATCGACAGTTGGGTCGGTCGCTCCGACGGCGGCACCGTGCGGGACCTGGTGCTGCACGGCAACTGGCTCTACGTGGCCGGGGCGTTCAACTGGCTCAACGGCACCGCACACGCCGGACTCGGCAGGTTGAACGCGACCACCGGCGCCATCGATCCGACCTTCAACATCAACACCAGCGTCGGTCGGCACGGCACCAACATGTACGCCTGGACCATCGACGTCTCCCCGGACGGCGGCACCCTCGTCGTCGGCGGCAACTTCCTCTACGTCAACGACCTGCCGCGTAACCAGATCGCGCTTGTCGACGTGACCGGCACACCGAGCGTCATCGACTGGAGCTCGGAGCGGTTCGTGGCGCCATGCGCGAACCCCGCAACATTCGTGCACTACGTCCAGGACGTGCGCTTCGGCGGTGACGGCACCTGGTTCGTCGTGGGCACCAACGGCGGTTCGGGCTGGCCGAGCGCCTACTGCGACGCGCTGGTCCGCTTCGAGACCGCCCACCGGGGGTCGGGTCAGGTCGCCACCTGGGTCAACTTCACGGGTAACGACACCATCACCTCGGTGGAGGTGGCCGACAACATCATCTACCTCGGCGGACACTTCCGCTGGCTGAACAACCCGAACGCCAGCGACCGGGCCGGCAACGGCGCCATCGACAGGTTGGGCATCGGCGCGGTGACCCCGGCCACCGGCATGCCGGTGAACTGGAACCCCCGCCGCAGCGGTGGCTCCGCGTTGCCCTCCGGCGCCAGTTCCTGGGGTTCCTCCGTGCCGGTGCTGTGGCGGGGCAGCGACGGCCTCTACTTCGGGCACAACTCCGACGGCATGGGCAACGAGTACCACGGTCGGCTCGGCATGTTTCCGCTCAGCGGCGGGCGCACCATCACCCCGAAGAACCCGCCCATGGAGAGCAGTGGCCACCTCTATCTGAACGTCGGCCCCGGTGAGGTGGCGAAGGTGCCCTTCGACGGCAGTGTCCTGGACACCGCCAACGCCGCAGTGGTCAGCCAGCCGAACTACACAAGCGCCGGCGCCTCGTGGCGGGTCGACGACCGGATCTTCTGGTCCCATTCGGTCGCCGGGACACTGACCGGCAGCCGCATCGACATCTCACTGTTCAACGGTGCGACGATCGGTGAGCCCTGGGAGGCGTCCGGGTACAACGACTGGTACAACCCGGCCCTGTTGACAGGCGGGTTCTATCTCGACGGTCGGCTGTACTACACCCGCAGCGGCGCCAACAACCTGTACTACCGCTACTTCGAGATCGACGGCGGCTACCTGGGTGCCACCGAGTTCGTCCTGCCGACCACGGGCGTGACCTGGTCCGCGGTACGCGGTATGGCCTGGGTGGACGGGCAGATCGTCTACGGGGCGACGAACGGTTCGCTGCGCAGCGTGCCGTTCGACCCGACCCTGGCGCCCACCGCCGCGGTGGACGGTGCCGCGTCGACGCTCATCGCCGAGCAGACGCCGGAGCTGACCTGGTCGACCGCGTCGATGTTCTTTTCAGTGCAGTAGCGTTCACCGTTCGTAACGAATCCTCGGTACTTTGTTCACCTCGGGTCGGCGTCGGGTTTCCCGTCGTCGACCCGAGGAAGGTGGGGAGTGTCCTTGACTGGCATCCGACGTGGACTCGTCGTGCGTACCGTCTTCGCGGTCAAGCGTGGCTGGTACCGGCTGCGCTACCCGCGCCTGCACCTGGGCGAGGGGGTGGAGATCCGGGGCCGGATCCGGCTGCGACGCGGCGTACGGGTCAGCATCGGCGAGCACACCCGGGTGAACAAGCTGGTCCGCTTCGCCGGGCCCGGTGAGGTACGCGTCGGCGCGAACTGCCTGCTCAACGCGACCTGGATCGGCACCTGGACCTCGGTGACCATCGGCGACCGGTGCCTGCTGTCGGACTGCGAACTGCTCGACAACGACTTCCACAACCTGGCCCCCGACCGCCGTCACGATCCGCCCACAGCGGCCACCCGCGCCCCGATAACCGTCGAGGACAACGTGTGGATCGGCGCGCACGCGCTGGTCATGAAGGGTGTGCGGATCGGTCGGGACAGCGTCGTGGGTGCCGCGACCGTGGTCCGTGCCGATGTGCCGCCGGGGGCCGTGGTGATCGGCAATCCACAACAGATAGCGAAGAAGTTCCATGACTGATGCCGCGCCCAGCGCTTGGACCGGCGACGGCCAGGTCGCCACCTCCTCCACCCGCAGCGTCACGATCACCGACATGGTGCGGGTGCCGCTGCACCGGATCCGGTTGGTCGCGGCGGCGGCCCTCTGCGGACTGCTCGCCGCGCTCGGCTACGTGCTGCTGGCACCGGCCGCGGTGACGGCGAACGCGGTGGTGGCGGTCCGGCCGGTGGTCACCGACGCCTTCACGCCCAGCGGCGCCGCCGCCGACCGGGCGGTGAACATGAACGTGGAGAGCGGAATCGCCACCGGCACCGAGGTCGTGGCGAAGCTCGCCGACGCGTTCGACTCGGACCAGCGGACGGTCCGGGACGCCCTGGAGGTCGAGGTGCCGGCGGGCGGTCAGATCCTGCGCTTCATCTACCAGGCCGGTGACGCCGACCGGGCGGTGGCCGGCGCCAACCTGGCGGCGCAGAGCTACCTGGACATCCGGCGCGGGATGTACGAGAAGCAACGCGAGGAGATGCTGCGGTCGTACGACGAGAGCATCGAGAAGATCGTCGCCCAGCGGAACACCGTGCAACGCAGGATCAACAACGCCCGGGACAGCTCCGCCGCCGACGCCGCGGTCGCCGAACTCGCCGGAATCAACAACCAGCTCACCCAGCTCAGCTCCGCCCGCACCGAGATCGCCGCGGTCGACGTCAACCCGGGCTGGGTCACCCGCAGCGCCGAGCGGGCGCTGGCCACCACGGCTGGCAGCTCGACGCTGCTGCTGGCCGGTGGGCTGCTCGGCGGGACGGTGATCGGGCTGGTGCTCGCCTTCCTGTGGGAGTCGGTGGACCGGCGTATCCGCAGCGTGGCCGATGCCCGGGACACCACCGGCCTGCCGCTGCTGGGCACCGTGCGTCGCACCGGGCTGCGCGGCCGGGCGGTCGACGCCGACGTGCGCTACGTCGCGATGGCCGTGGCCGAACGGGTGCGCCAACCCGCCCGGGTCGCCGTGGTGACCGCCCGGGAGGACGCCACCGCGATCACCGCCGGGCTCGCCGTCGCCCTCGCCGTGGCCGGCCGGGAGGTGTTCGTCGCCGACGACAGCGGCCGGGCCGACCGGCTGCGGGCCGCGGTGCTCGCCGACCGGGAACGGCTGCCGGCGGGCATCGACCCGACCCGGCCGGTCGTACCGAAGCCCCGCACCGCCCCCACCGACGTCGACGCCGACGACGGTCCCACCGAGGTCATCACCCGACGTCCATCCCCACATCCGGTCGGCGCGCGACCCTCGACCGACCCGGAGGCCACCCTCACCCTGCCCCGCGTCGCCAAGTCCGTCGGCCGTACCGAGAACGGCCGGGCGACCGGTGACGAACAGGTGGTGGTGGGCGCCGGCACGGTGCGGTTCGGCACCTGGCGGCAGGGCGCCGACCAGCGCCTCGTGCTGTACAACGCCCCGCCGGCCGAGGCCGACGAGCGGGGTGTGGCGGTGGCCCGGCAGGGCACCGCCGTGGTGGTGGTCGAACGCGACCGCACCCGTCAGGCCGACCTGCGCCGACTCGCGGAGCGGCTGCGCGCGGCCGGGGTCAACCCGCTGGGGTTCGTGCTGTGCCGCAGCGGGCGGAGCTGACGCGTGCCGGTCACCCGTGCCCCGGCGACCACCGAGCCGCCGCTACCGGACAGCGCCGCCACCCGGCCCGCGCCGGCCGTGCCGCCCCGACTGCCGCTGTGGCCGTTGGCGGCGATGTTCGGGCTCGTCCCACTCTGGTGGGTGGCCGGTGGCTTCTACCTCGGCTGGCCGCTGCTGGGCGCCCTGCTGTTCACCTTGCTGGCCACCCGTGGTCGGGTGTCGCTGCCGCCCGCCACCGGGATCTGGTTGCTGTTCCTGGCCCTCGCGGTGGTCAGCGCCAGCCGGCTGGTGTCAGCCACCTCACTGCCGACCTTCGTGCTGCGGCTGGCGTTCTACCTCACCGCACTCGTCGTCGCGGTCTACGTCTACACCGTCGCCCGGGAACGCCCCGACCAGGCAGTCGTGCTGGTGCCGCTGTGCGCGTTCTGGTTCGGACTCGTCGCACTCGGGTGGCTCGGCGTGCTGATCCCACGCTTCGAGATGACCACCCCGGTCGAGGTGCTGCTGCCGCCGGGTGTGTCCGGGGTGCCGTTCATCAGCGACATGATCCACCTGAACACCGCGGAGTACAGCGAGCGGTCGCTCAACCCGATCTACCGGCCGGCGGCACCGTACGCGTACACCAACAACTACGGCAGCGCGTACGCGATGACGTTGCCGTGCGTGGTCGCGTACACCATGCTGCGGCGGCGTGGCCTGCTGCGCTGGGCGTTGCTGGCGTCGCTGCCGGTGTCGCTGGTCCCGGCGTTCCTCACGCTCAACCGCGCGATGTTCCTCAGCCTCGGCGTCGGCCTGGCCGTGCTCGGGGTGCGCGCGGCGCTGCGCGGCAACATCAGGGTGGCCGGGTCCATCGCCGGGATGGTGGTGCTCGGCGGTGTCGCCAGCCTGTTCATCCCGGTCGCCGAGTTGATCGGCAATCGGGTCGAGTCCAGCGACACCAACACCGACCGGCTCTCGCTCTACAGCGAGGTGCTGCGCCGGGTGGGTGATTCGCCCTGGCTGGGGTACGGCGCGCCGATGGAGGTGGACACCGTCTCCGCCGACGCCCCGATCGGCACCCAGGGGCAGCTGTGGATGGTGTTGTTCAGCCACGGCGTGCCGGCGCTGCTGTGCTTCCTGGCCTGGTTCGTCGCCGCCGCGCTGATCTGCGCCCGGGGCCGATCGGCCGCCGGTCAGTGGCTGTCCGTGGTCCCGGTGATCTGCCTGGTGCAGGTGCCCTTCTACGGGATGGCCAACCAGAACCTCTCGGTGGCCTTCTTCGCGGTCGCCGTCGCGTTCGCCCTCTCCGAACGGGAACGCCGCACCACGCCCGGCGGGTTGTCGTGGCCGGCGGCGGTGATGCCGGCATGACGGCGATCACCAGCCCTCCGACGGGGGAGGGACCGGGGCGTACGCCTGGTGTGGCGGCGGACGACGGGGCCGAGACCCGGCGCAGCACCCGCAGCGGAGTGGCCGGGCTGCTCGGCGCGGCGACAAGCGGCCTGTTCGGCTTCGTGCTCGCGGTGGTCATCACCCGTGGCTACGGCACCACCGGGGCGGGCGCGTTCTTCGCCGCGATCGGCGTGGTGACAGTCGCCGCCGCGATCTGCACCCTCGGCGCGGAGACCGGCCTGATCTGGGCGCTGCCCCGGCGACGGGCCGGTGCCACCGGCGACGGCGCCCGGGTGCTACCGGTCGCCCTGATCCCACCGTTGCTGGTCGCCGTGCTGGTCGCGGTGGGCGGGGCGCTGGTCGCCGGGCCGCTCGCCGGCCGGTTGCTGGGCCCGGCGGGCGAGCCGCTGCTGGTGGTGACCTTCGCGGCGGTGCCCGTGGTGGTCGCGATGAACCTGCTGCTGGCCGCCGTACGCTGCGTACGCCCGATGCGGGCCTACGTCTCGGTGCAGTTCCTGCTGCTGCCGATCGCCCGGCCGCTGCTCGTCGGTGCGGCGGTGCTCGCCGGCGGCGGGCTGCTGGCGGGGATGACCGGCTGGCTGGTGCCCGCCGCCGTGGCGCTGCTGGTGTGCCTGATCCTGGTCGCCGGGCCGCTCGGGATCGGCGCCGGCGCCGAACTGCGTCCACAGCCCGGTGACTGGTCCACGTTCTGGCGGTTCGCGCTGCCCCGCGCCGCGTCGGCGGCGATCGACGCGGGCAGCATGTGGATCGGCGTGCTGCTCACCTCGGCCCTGGCCAGCCCGGCCGACGCCGGTGTCTTCGGTGCCGTCGGCCGCTACGTCCTCGCCGGTCAACTCGCGATGCAGGGGCTGCGGGTGGCCGTCTCCCCGCAACTGTCGCGGCTGCTCGGCCGAGGCGAGCGGGCCGCCGCGGCGGCCGTGCACCGGCGGCTGACCAGCTGGGGGCTGGTCCTGTCCTGGCCGGTGTACCTGCTGCTCGCCGTCTTCGCACCGGCCTTCCTGGCGCTGTTCGGCCCGGAGTTCACCACCGGCGCCGCCGCGATGACGGTGCTCGCCGTGGCGATGCTCGTCAACACCGGGGTCGGCAACGTGCAGAGCCTGCTGCTGATGGGTGGGCGCAGCGGGCTGCACCTGGCGGCGGCGCTGGCCGGGCTGCTGGTCACCGTCGGTGGTGGGCTGGCGCTGATCCCCGAGCACGGGGCGACCGGCGCGGCGGTGGCCTGGGCCGCCGGCATCGTGACCGAGAACCTCGGCGCGGCCACCTTCGCCCGACTGGTGGTGCGCCAATCCCTGGTGGACACCCGGATGCTGGCCTCGGCGGCGGTCACCGTGGCGGGGGTCGGGCTGGCGGCGGTGGCCGGGCTGGCGGTGGCCGGACGCGGCATCACGGGACTCGTGCTCGCGGTGGCGACGCTCGCCATCGTCTGCGTCGGCTTGTTGACGTTGTCCCGGGTGCGACGTGGCATCCGGGTGACCATGGTGCAGATCCGTGGCGGGTCGCCGGCCGGCGACCCGCCACGGACGTCGAAGGGCAGGTGAGTTCGTCGTGTCGTCCATTCGCGACCGGGTGAAGCAGTTGGTGCCCACCCAGGTGACGAACCGGGTACGGGAAAGCCTCGTCGACTACGGGGTACGCACCAGCGACCGTCGGCCGTTGCCGGACTTCCTCATCATCGGCACCAAACGCGGCGGCACCACCTCGCTGTGGAACTACCTGATCCAGCACCCGCTGGTGCCCCGGCTCTTCCCGGCCTGGAACACGAAGTCCTCGCACTACTTCGAGGAGCACTGGAGTCGCGGCGAGGCGTGGTACCGCTCGCACTTCCCGACCCTGCGGCAGCGGGAGACGCTGGAGAACCGCCACGGCGGCCCGGTCCGCGTCGGTGAGGCCGCCCCGCTGTACATGTTCCACCCGCTCGCCGCCGAGCGGGTCTGCGCGCTGATGCCCTCGGTACGGCTGATCGTGCTGCTGCGCGACCCGGTGGAGCGGGCCTACTCGCACTGGAAGGAGCGGCGGACCAACGGGGTCGAGCCGCTCGACTTCGCCGCCGCGCTGGCCGCCGAGGCGGAGCGCACGGCGGGGGAGCGGGAACGGCTGATCGCCGAGCCGAACCACTTCAGCGAGCCCTACGACTGGTACACCTACCGGGCCCGGGGCCGGTACCTGGAGCACCTGCAACCGTGGCTGGAACGCTTCGACCGCAGCCAGATCCTCTTCCTGCCCAGCGAGGAGCTGTACGCCGACGCGCGGGCGACCTACCAGCGCACCCTGGACTTCCTCGGTCTGCCCCCGTTTGACCTGCCCGACTTCAAGGTCTACAACGACAGGCGTTCGGCACCGCTGGAGCCGGCGCTGCGCGCCGAGCTGACGGCGTACTACCGCCCGCACAACGAGGCGTTGCGGCAGCGGCTGGGGTTGCGGCTCGACTGGCCGGATCAGGTCGCGTGACCGCCTCGGCGACCACCGCGGACGACCCTCGGTGCCGCGACGACGGGCTGGGCTGGGTCACCCGGGCGGTCTTCTCCGACTCCCGGGTCGCGGTGACCGTGAACGCCGATCCTCCGGCCGGGCACACGGTGGTGGCCCGGTACGCGGTGGTGCCGTCGGTGGCCCGGGCCCGTTTCCTGCTGCCGCTGGGCTGCCCCCGGGTCGCCGCGGCGGCGCTGCTGTCGTACAACGCCCTGCGTCCGGCGAAACTGCGGGCGGTGCGGGCGGTGCTCGGCGTGGCGGCCCGGGCCGGCGCGGTGGACCGGGCCCCCTTTCCGGTGCTGACCGTGGCGGTGCCGGTCGGGCTCGACCCGGCGGAGGTGCTGCTCGCCGAGCGGGTCGGTGCCGAACTCGGCGCACCCGTGCACGCGGCCTGCGGGGTACGCCCACCGGACCCGAACCACAAGCCGACGCTGCAACTGTTCGACGGCCGAGGTGAGCCGCGCGGGTACGCGAAGATCGGCTGGAACGACGCGACCCGGGCGCTTGTCGCCGCCGAGGCCGCGGCGCTGCGGGAGGTGGCCGGGCTGGCCGGGACGGCCGGACACCCCGGCACCACCCGGCTGCTCACCACGTTCGCGTGGTCCGGGCAGACGGTGGCGGTGGTCGAGCCGCTGCCGGCCCGGATCCGCGGCGTTCCCGTCGACACACCGCCCGACCTCGCGGCGCTGCTCGCGGTGGCCCGACGCGGTCACCCACCGAACCGGCCCCGGCCGCTTGCCGACTCACCGTTCCTGACCCGGCTGACCGCGCAGGCGCGGCGCGCCGCCGACACCGTCGGTGACCGTGCGTCGGCGGCCGTCGCCGGTCTGGCCCGCCGGCACGGCGACGTCGCCGTCGAGTTCGGCCACTGGCACGGCGACTGGGTGCCGTGGAACCTCGGCCGGCACGGCGGGGACCTGATCGCCTGGGACTGGGAACACAGCGCGCCGGACGTGCCCGTCGGGTTCGACCTGGCCCACGACGCGTTCCAGCGCGCGCTCGTGCTGCGCGGTGAACCGGCCGCCGAGGCGGCGCGGCAGGTCGACACCTGGCTGGACCGGCACGGCGGCGCGCTGGGACTGGACCGGGCACGGCAGCGGCTGGTGGCCGATGCCTACCTGGTGGAGATGTGGCTGCGGACCTGGCGACTGGCGGACGCCGGTGCCGGCTGGAATCCGGCGCTGCATCCCGCCCTGTTGGACACCATCGAGAAACGACACAGCTGACCGACACGTCAAGCGGACTTGTGGGGAGTCGCGTGGACAACACCATGGAGGGAGCCGACCAGCAGCCGGTGTTGCTGCTCGTCGGTTCGAGCGGAGGGCACCTGGCGCAGTTGCTGGCGCTGCGGCCCTGGTACGAAACCTGGCGACGATGCTGGGTCACCTTCGACACGCCGGAGGCGCTGTCGCTGCTCGCCGGGGAGGACGTCGTTCCGGCGTACCATCCCACCACCCGCAACCTGGGCAACCTGCTGCGCAACGCGTGGCTGGCCGCCCGGGTGCTGCGTCGGCGGCGGGTCGCCGCGGTGGTCACCACCGGCGCGGGCGTGGCGGTGCCGTTCGTGGTGCTCGCCCGGCTGCGCCGCATCCCGACCGTCTACATCGAGGTCTACGACCGGATAGACACACCGACGCTCACCGCCCGGCTGTGCCGTCCGTTCCTGTCGGCGATGCTCGTGCAGTGGGACGAGCAGCGCCGGCAGTACCCGGAGGCCACAGTCGTGGGGACGCTGCTGTGAGCGGCGACGCGCCCGGCGACGGGCACCGGGCCACGCCGGTGCGGCCCCGCCCGGCCCCCGACGAGTCGACGGTACGCGTACCGGAGCCGCGCGAGCCGCGCCCCGACGGCCGGCCGCAGGTGCTGGTGGCCGTCGGCACCGACAAGCATCCGTTCGACCGGCTGGTCAGCTGGCTGACCCAGTGGCACGGCACGGTCGGCGGTGAGGTCGTGCTGACCGTGCAGCACGGACACACCCGCGCCGACGACCTGCCCGACGCGGTGCCGTTCCTCGGCCACGCCGAGTTGCAGGCCGCGATGGCCCGCGCCGACCTGGTGGTCTGCCACGGTGGACCGGCCACCATCCTGGAGGCCCGCCGGCACGGGCACCTGCCGATCGTGGTACCTCGCGACCCGGCCCGTGGTGAGCATGTCGACGACCATCAGCTGTTGTTCGCCCGTCGGCTCGGCTCGGCCGGCCTGGTGGCGCTCTGCGAGTCCCGGCAGGAGCTGCTGGACAGCCTGACCGCCGGTCTCGCGGACCGAGCCCGGTTCACCGTGGCGGTGGACGCCGCTGCGGCCGACGGGCGACGTGCCGCGGTGCGGCGGGTGGGAGTGATCGTCGAGGACCTGGTGGCCGCCGCCGCGCAACGGCACCACCGACCCTGGTGGCGGCCGTGGCGCGGACCCGGCCCGAACGGAAGGCGGAAGCCGTGACCCCGTACCCGAGCGTGAGCGCCGTCGTGCCCACCCGCAACCGGCCGGAGCTGCTGCGGGCTGCGGTACGGGCCATCGTGGCGCAGGACTATCCGGGGCGGGTCGAGGTGGTCGTGGTGTACGACCAGTCCGAACCGGACCCGTCGCTCACCGAACTGTCCACCCCGGACCGGCGGGTGCGGGTGGTCACGAACCTCCGCACCCCGGGCCTGGCCGGCGCCCGCAACACGGGCACCCTGGCCGCCGCCGGTGAGCTGATCGCCTTCTGCGACGACGACGACGAGTGGCTGCCCGGCAAGCTGCGCGCCCAGGTCGACGCCCTGAACGCGGTGCCCGGTGCGGAGTTCGTCAGCTGCGGCATCCGGGTCAGCTACGACGGGCACACCGTCGAGCGGGTGCTGGACCGCGACTCGATCAGCCTGTCCGACCTGTTGCGGGACCGGATGACCGAACTGCACCCGTCGACCTTCGTCATCCGGGCGGCGGCGCTGCGCGACGGGTTCGGGCTCGTCGACGAGGAGATCCCGGGCAGCTACGCCGAGGACTACGAGTTCCTGCTCCGGGCCGCCCGCAGCGCCCCACTTGTCAACCTGCGCACCCCGTACGTGACGGTGCGCTGGCACAAGCGGTCGTACTTCGCCCAGCGGTGGGACACCATCTCGGAGGCGTTGCAGTGGCTGCTGGACCGCTATCCCGAGTTCGCCAGCCAACCGGCCGGGCAGGCCCGGGTCACCGGACAGATCGCCTTCGCCCACGCCGCGTCGGGGGACTCCCGGGGCGCGGTGCGCTGGGCGCGGCGGACCATCCGGCGCAACCCGCGCGAACCCCGGGCGTACCTGGCCCTGGCGGTTGCCGGGCGGGTGGTCCGCGCCGACACGGTGCTGCGCACCCTGCACCGGCGCGGCCGGGGCATCTGACCGCCGCTCGCCCGGTTCCGGCCCGTGCCCGCTCGGGTCCGGGCCGGGTCGGCGCGTCCGTAGGGCGGGACGGGGCGGGCGGTGCGGGGTGGCCGACACCGGGCGTGACAGACTCATGGCTGTGTTGCGCTGGTTGACCGCAGGGGAATCACACGGGCCCGCTCTCGTCGCGTTGCTGGAGGGGGTGCCGGCCGGTGTCGAGGTGACCTCCACCGAGATCGCCGGGGAGTTGGCCCGCCGCCGGCTCGGCTACGGCCGGGGGGCCCGGATGGCCTTCGAGCAGGACGAGATCGAGATCATCGGTGGCCTGCGGCACGGGGTGACGCTGGGCAGCCCGGTCGCCGTCCGGGTCGGCAACTCCGAGTGGCCCAAGTGGCGCACCGTGATGGCCGCCGACCCGGTCGACCCCGACGAGTTGGCTCAGCAGGCCCGCAACGCGCCGCTGACCCGGCCCCGGCCCGGCCACGCCGACCTGGCCGGCATGCAGAAGTACGGCCACACCGACGCCCGGCCGATCCTGGAGCGGGCCAGCGCGCGGGAGACCGCCGCCCGGGTCGCCGTCGGCACGGTGGCCAAGGCGTTGGTGAAGCAGGCCCTCGGCATCGAGATCGTCTCGCACGTGGTGGAGCTGGGCCCGGTCGCCGTGAAACCAGGGCTGCGGCCACAGCCGGAGGACGCGGCGCGCATCGACGCCGACCCGCTGCGCTGCCTGGACCCGGAGGCCAGCGCCCGGATGGTCGCCGAGGTCGACGCCGCGAAGAAGGCCGCCGACACCCTCGGTGGCGTGGTCGAGGTGCTGGCGTACGGCGTACCGCCGGGTCTGGGCAGCCACGTGCAGTGGGACCGCAAGCTCGACGCCCGGCTGGCCACCGCGCTGATGTCGATTCAGGCGATCAAGGGTGTGGAGATCGGCGACGGCTGGCAGCAGGCCCGGTCCCGGGGGTCCGAGGCGCACGACGAGATCATGCCCACCGCCACCGGCGTCCGCCGGGTCACCGACCGGGCCGGCGGCCTGGAGGGTGGCATCACCACGGGTGAGCCGCTGCGGGTGAAGGCGGCGATGAAGCCGATCTCCTCGTTGAACCGGGCGCTGGCCACGGTGGACGTGACGACCGGCGAGCCGGCCACCGCCATCAACCAGCGCTCGGACGTCTGCGCGGTGCCGGCCGCCGCCGTGGTCGCCGAGGCGATGGTGGCGCTGGTGCTGGCGGAGGCGGCGGTGGAGAAGTTCGGCGGTGACTCGGTCGCCGAGATGCGCCGCAACCTGGCTGGCTACCTTGACGCGCTGGTGATCCGGTGACCGGTACGACCCGGCCGGTCTGTGTGCTCGTCGGCGCGCCCGGCTCGGGCAAGACCACGATCGGGCAGGGCCTGGCGGAGGCGCTCGGCGTCGAGTTCCGGGACACCGACGCCGACATCGAACGCCTCGCCGGCAAGCCGATCCCGGAGATCTTCGTCGACGAGGGGGAGGAGCACTTCCGTACCCTCGAACGGGCGGCGCTGGCCGCGGCGCTGGCCTCCTGCTCCGGCGTGCTCGCCCTCGGCGGCGGCGCGGTGCTGGCCGAGGAGAACCGGGCCGCGCTTGTCGGTCACCTGGTGGTGCACCTCTCCGTCGAGCTGCCGGACGCGGTCAAGCGGGTCGGTCTCGGCGCCGGCCGGCCGCTGCTGGCGATAAACCCCCGGGCCACCCTCAAGCACCTGATGGACCAGCGCCGACCGCTGTACGCCGAGGTCGCCACCGCCGCTGTGGTCACCGACGGCCGCACCCCGGACGAGATCGTCGCCGAGATCGTCGCCCTGCTGAAGTCGTAGGGCTGGGTTCCGGCGACGCCGAATGGTGGCGTAGGCCCGGCCCGGGTCAGAACCCGGCGGTGACGGCGGTGCCGGCCCTCCGGCGGCGTCGCGGTCGGGGACGCCAGGTGGTCAGCAGGGCGAGGGCGAGCAGGATCTCGGCGAGGTCGCCGCCGTAGTACATCACCGTCGCGCCGGCGCGCAGTTGCTCCGGGGTGGCCGGCACGTCGACCAGCAGGCCCGCGTACATCAGCTGGGCGAGGCTGGCGTGAGCGATCACCGCCGCACCCAGCACCACCAGGCGGACCGGTACCCGGGCCCGGTGCGGGTAGGGTTCCGGGCCGGCGATCGACCAGGTGAACAGCAGCCCGCTGAGCAGGAAGTGCAGGTTGACCAGATCGTGCAGGGCGGAGTTGGTGAGGGTGGCCCGGTACAGCGGGGTGAGGTAGACCAGCCACAGCCCGCCGGCGGTGAGCAGCAGTCCGGTGACCGGGTGGGTCAGTGGTCGCAACGCCGGATAACCCAAGATCCGCAGCGCCGCCCGTCCGGCCCGCCGGTCGACGCAGCGTAGCGCCAGGATGCCCGGGGCGCCGAGCACCAGCCCCAGCGGCGCCAGCATGCCGAGCAGCAGATGCTGCCACATGTGCGCGGCGAAGCCGTCCGCCGGAATGAGTAGGGCGGTGGCGAGCAGGGCGCATCCGACGGTGAAGGACGCGGTGCGCCAGTGGCTCCAGCCAGTCCGGTCGGGGGCGCGTTGCCGCAGTGCGCCGGCCAGGTAGAGCCACCCGGCCAGCAGCGGTAAGAGCAGTGCCGGACCGACTGTGGTGGCGTGCTCGGTCCCGTGCGTCGAGATCAGGTCCGGACTGACCACCAGCGGGGGACTCACGGACTCACCCCTGCCGACCCCGGGTCGGCGTCCGCCGCTCGTCGTCGCCCGCGTCGACGGCGGTGGCGCGGCGCTGCACGAGCCAGCCGACGACGATCAGCACCACGCCCAGGGCGAGGAAGCCGAGATCCCACCAGAGTTGGTGTTCGCCGGCGCGGACGTGGTGGATGCCCAGGATGTGGTGGTCGACGATGCCTTCGACCAGGTTGAACAGACCCCACCCGATCAACGCCCAGCCCCACAGCATGGGCGAGCGCCACAGCCGACCCCGGGAGCGGGTCACCCGCGAGTAGAGCATCGCGAGTCCGGTCAGTACGGCCACCCAGGTCACCACGTGGAACAGGCCGTCCCAGAGGGTGTTCATCTCCAGCCCCGCGATGGTGTCCACCGGGTACTCGCGTACGCCGATGTTGTCGCTGCCGGTGCTGCTGAGCATGTGGTGCCACTGAAAGACCTGATGCAGCAGGATGCCGTCGACGAAGCCGCCGAGACCGAGGCCGAGAATGGTGGCGGGCAGCCGGATATCGGCGCCGTCGATGGTCCGCCCGTTCATGTCGACTCCCTCTCGCCTGTGGCTCCCGGCTGCCCGTGCCCGCTACACGGAGCGCTAAACGTCGTTCCAACCTTCGGGCAGCCGGTGGCGGTGCGGGCCGGATCGGCGGTGGGTGGGCTAGGCTCCCCGCGATGGACGAGGTGACCCGGATCCCGGTCGGCGGCGAACGGCCGTACGACGTGCTGGTCGGGCGCGACCTGCTCGATGCGCTGCCCGGCCTGCTGCCCGACGCGACGCGGACGGCGGTGCTGTACGCGCCGCCGCTGAAGGCACTTGCCGACGCGATCGGCGCGGGCCTGGCAGCGGCGGGCGTGAAACCCCTGCCGATCGAGGTGCCCGACGCCGAGGCCGGCAAGCATGTCGATGTGGCGGCGCAGTGCTGGGACCGGCTCGGCGAGGCGGGTTTCACCCGTACCGACGCGGTGGTGGGTCTGGGCGGTGGTGCGGTCACCGACCTGGCCGGGTTCGTGGCGGCGTGCTGGTTGCGCGGGGTGCGCTGGGTGCCGGTGGCCACCTCGTTGCTCGGCATGGTCGACGCGGCGGTGGGTGGCAAGACCGGGATCAACACCGCCGCCGGCAAGAATCTCGTCGGTGCCTTCCACCCACCGGTCGGCGTGCTCGCCGACCTCGCCACGCTGGACAGCCTCCCCGCCGCCGACCTGGCCGCCGGTATGGCCGAGGTGGTCAAATGCGGGTTCATCGCCGATCCGGTCATCCTCGACCTGGTCGAGGACGACCCGGCCGCCGCGACCGATCCCGCCGGGCCGGTCACCCGGGAACTGATCGAGCGGGCCGTCCGGGTCAAGGCCGACGTGGTCGCGGGAGACCTGCGCGAGTCGGGCGTACGGGAGGTGCTCAACTACGGGCACACCCTGGCCCACGCGATCGAGAAGGTCGAGGGTTACCGCTGGCGGCACGGCCACGCCGTGTCGGTCGGCCTGGTGTACGCCGCCGAGTTGGCCCGCCTCTCCGGCCGGTTGGACCCGGCCACGGCGGCGCGGCACCGTGCGGTGCTGACGGCGCTGGATCTGCCGACGGAGTACGCCGCCGACGCGTGGCCGCGCCTGCTGGCCACCATGCGCGTCGACAAGAAGACCCGGGGCAGCCTGCTGCGCTTCGTGGTGCTCGACGGGTTGGCCAGACCGGCGATCCTCGCGGGTCCGGACGACGACCTGCTGCACGCCGCCTACGCCGCGGTGTCCCGGTGAGCGCGAGGAGTGAGCCGGGTTTGCGAGCCCCGCAGTCGCGAACGGAGAACGACTCGGTGACCATGAAGGTGTACGTGCTCAACGGGCCGAACCTGGGTCGGCTGGGCTCCCGCCAGGTCGACGTCTACGGGGTGACCAGCTATGCCGACCTGGTGAAACTCTGCGAGACGACCGGTCGTGACCTGGGCCTGGATGTCGACGTGCGGCAGACCGACGCCGAGCACGAGCTGCTCGGCTGGCTGCATGCCGCCGCTGACGAGGGTGCCGCGGTGGTGCTCAACCCGGCGGCCTGGTCGCACTACTCGATCGCGGTACGGGACGCCTGCGCGATGCTGCGCGGACCGCTGGTGGAGGTGCACATCTCCAACATCCACGCGCGGGAGGAGTTCCGGCACCACTCGGTCGTCTCCGCGGTGGCCACCGGCGTGATCTGCGGCCTGGGCGTGGACGGCTACCGCCTGGCCCTGCACCACCTGGCCAACCGCCGCGACCAGCCCGCCTGAGCCCAGCCCGCCTCGCGTCCGGCCCGCCTCTCGCCGGCCTTGCCCTCCGTGCCGCCTGGCGTTCGACAGCGTGCCGGCCCCTGCCGTTACGTTCGGTGTGGCCTACCCTCCGTGAAGGACCGGCCGCCCTGCCCCACACCCCCCTTTCCATCCTTTGCTCTGCTTCAACCCACGCACCAGCGGCCGACCAGGGCCTTCGCGACGAGGGCGGGCGGCGATGCGCGGCGAATCCGTCACAGAACGTGACTGTTGCGTGGGTTGAAGCAGAGCAAAGGGAGCACATGAGGGTGAGGGCCCGGGGTGGAGCGATACTGACCGTGCCGGGTTCGGTGGCGTGGGAGTGGCGTGCCGGTCGCGCCGGGCCGGGCTGGGCCGGGTGGGCGACCGACGGCGGTCGGCGGGTCGCGAAGCGGCTAGTAGACTTGCCAGGTCTGTCCGCCAAATGATGATCAAGGCAGGAAATGGCCACCACCAACGACCTGAAGAACGGCCTGGTACTCAACCTCGACGGGGAGCTCTGGGCCGTCGTTGAGTTCCAGCACGTCAAGCCCGGTAAGGGTGGTGCGTTCGTGCGTACCACGTTGAAGAACGTGCTCTCCGGCAAGGTGGTCGACAAGACCTTCAACGCGGGCACCAAGGTTGAGACCGCGACCGTCGACAAGCGCACGATGCAGTATCTCTACGCCGACGGCGACGACTACGTCTTCATGGACATGGAGACGTTCGACCAGATCACGGTGCTCGGCGGGACGGTCGGCGAGGCGGCGAACTACCTGCTGCCCGAGGCCGAGGCGACCGTGGCCACCCACGAGGGCGTGCCGCTCTACATCGAGCTGCCGACCTCAGTGGTGCTGGAGGTCACGTACACCGAGCCGGGCCTGCAGGGTGACCGCTCGACCGGCGGCAACAAGCCGGCGACTGTGGAGACGGGCGCGACCGTCCAGGTCCCGCTCTTCGTGACCACCGGTGAGAAGATCAAGGTCGACACTCGCGACGGCCGTTACCTCGGCCGCGCCTGATGGCCGAGGGTCCGAAGCAGCAGATGCCGGCGCGTCGCAAGGCGCGCAAGCGGGCGTTGGACGTGCTCTTCGAGGCCGACCTGCGTGATCGTCCGCCGGCCGAGGTGCTGGCGGGCTACGTCGAGCGGATCGAGAAACCGCGTCCCGACCACCTGGGGTACGCGGTCGGCCTGGTCGAGGGGGTGGCTGGGCACCTGGACCGGATCGATGAGCTGATCTCCAGCTACGCCGAGGGCTGGACGCTGGACCGGATGCCCGTGGTCGACCGCAACCTGGCCCGGATCGCGGTCTACGAGTTGTTGTACCTCGACGAGATCGACGACGCGGTGGCGATCAGCGAGGCGGTGGAGTTGGCCCGGCAGATGTCGACCGACGACTCGCCCCGCTTCCTCAACGGTCTGCTCGGCCGGATCGCCGAGTACGCCACCCGCTGAATCGGGCGCACCCGACCGGGGAGGTCGACGCACCCGCGACGAAAAGGGCCCGTGCCGAACGGCACGGGCCCTTTCGGAGGTCGGGCTCAGGAAGCGAAGAAGGCCCGCGGGTCGGCGACCAGCACGCCGTGCTCGGTCAGCCGCTCGATCAGGCCGGACGGCGAGGCGTCGTAGACGATGGCGAGGGCGCGCAGGTCGTCGGCACGGATCGACAGCACCCGGCCGTTGTAGTCACCGCGCTGCTGCTGGATGGCGCGTGCGTACCGGGCCACGTAGGCGAGATCCTCGCTGGCCTCGTCGTACAGACGCTCCAGGTCCAGAACGATCTTGCTGGTGGGTTCGTGCCGAACCCCGCTGCCGTCGGGCAGCAGCTCCGAGACCGGTACGCGGTAGAACTCGGCCAGCTCGGCCAGACGGGACACCGTGACGGCCCGGTCGCCGCGCTCGTACGAGCCGACCACCACCGCCTTCCAGCGCCCGTTCGACTTCTCCTCCACCCCCTGCAGGGACAGGCCCTGCTGCTGGCGGATGGAGCGCAGGCGGGCGCCCAGAGACTTGGCGTATTCAGAGGGCATTCGGACACTCCCAGTGCTGCTCGGGGTTCTCCCAGCGATTCGCTACGGAGCGTGACGGTACGGGGATTCGTACACGTGGTCAAGTGGCCGCGATCTTCCCGTTGTGTACCCCGGGTGAGTTGTCCCGTTTCGCCAGGCTGACCGGTCAGTCAGTCAACGGCGGCGGGTGACGCCGTCGTCGCTGGTGCCCGCGCGTCGAGGCGGCAGCGACCACTGGTAACGTTGCCGAAGCCCCTCTGCCGGCCGTCCCCGGCCGGCCGGGAGGATCCGACGTCCTTTAACGACCCGTCCCGTGAGGCGGGGAAGGAGGTCCGCCGTGGCCTACCCACCGGCTGCCCAGTCGTCGCCGCCGCGACAACCCTCGGTGAAGGTGATTCTGACAAGCGCCGACCTGCAACGGGTCGTCGACCGCATCGCTCACCAGATCCTCGAGAAGACCCAGGGCGCGGCTGACACCGTGTTGCTCGGCATTCCCACCAGGGGTGCCCCGCTCGCTCGTCGCCTTGCTGCCCGGATCAGCGCCTTCGAGGAGATTTCCGTGCCGGTCGGCGTGCTCGACATCACTCTCTACCGCGATGACCTGCGCCGACACGCCACCCGGGCGGTCGGCCCCACGGAACTGCCGGCCGGCGGCATCGATGGCCGGCGCGTGGTCCTCGTCGACGACGTCCTCTTCTCCGGTCGGACGGTCCGGGCCGCCCTGGACGCGCTCGGCGACCTGGGCCGGCCCGCGTCGGTGCAGCTCGCCGTGCTTGTCGACCGGGGGCACCGTCAGCTACCGATCCGCGCCGACTATGTCGGCAAGAACATCCCGACCGCCCTGGCCGAGAGCGTCAAGGTGACGCTTGCCGAGACCGACGGCACGGACGAGGTCCGGCTCTACGGCGAGGAGGCCCGGTGAGCGCGAGGAGTGCAGCGCAGCGGAGCCCCGCGGTCGCGAACGAAAGGCGGCGCTGCTCATGATCAGGCACCTGCTCTCCGGCGCAGACCTCGACGCGGACACCGCCATCCAGATCCTGGACACCGCAGCCGAGATGGCCGCGGTGGCCGGTCGCGAGGTCAAGAAGCTGCCCGCGTTGCGCGGTCGGACCGTCGTCAATCTCTTCTACGAGGATTCGACCCGGACCCGGATCTCGTTCGAGGCGGCGGCGAAACGACTCAGCGCCGACGTGATCAACTTTTCGGCGAAGGGTTCCAGCGTCGCCAAGGGCGAGAGCCTGAAGGACACCGCGCTGACCCTGCAGGCGATGGGCGCCGACGCGGTGGTGGTCCGCCATCCCGCCTCAGGCGCCCCGCACCGCCTCGCCGACTGGGTCGAGGGTTGCGTGGTCAATGCCGGCGACGGCACCCACGAGCATCCCACCCAGGCGCTGCTCGACGCGTACACGATGCGGTCCCGGCTGGGCCGGCTGGCCGGCCTGTCGGTGGCGGTGGTGGGCGACGTGCTGCACTCCCGGGTGGCCCGCTCCAACGTGCTGCTGCTGTCCACCCTCGGCGCGAAGGTCACCCTGGTCGGGCCGCCCACGCTGATCCCGGTCGACATCGCCGCCGCTCTCGCGCCGGGCACCGACGTCTGCTACGACCTCGACGCGGTACTGCCCTCGTCCGATGTGGTGATGATGCTGCGGGTGCAGCGGGAGCGGATGAACGACTCCTACTTCCCGTCCGCTCGCGAGTACGCCCGCCGCTACGGCCTGGACGGTCCGCGCATGGGTCGACTGCCGGAACACGCGATCGTCATGCATCCCGGCCCGATGAACCGGGGCATGGAGATCACACCGGAGGTCGCGGACTCGCCCCGCTCCACAATCGTCGAACAGGTCGCCAACGGTGTCTCCGTCCGGATGGCCGTCCTCTACCTGCTGCTCGGGGGGAACAACCGGTGAACTCGTACCTGCTCAGGAACGTCAGCGTCCTCGGCGCCGCACCCACCGACCTGCTGATCCGCGACGGCGTCGTGGCCGAGACCGGCGCGGGGCTCTCCGCGCCGGACGCCACGGTGATCGACGCCGCCGGGCTGGTCGCCCTGCCCGGCCTGGTCGACCTGCACACCCATCTGCGCGAGCCCGGCCGGGAGGATGCCGAGACCGTCGAGACCGGTTCCCGGGCCGCGGCGCTCGGCGGCTACACGGCGGTCTGCGCGATGGCGAACACCTCGCCGGTGGCGGACACCGCGGGTGTGGTGGAGCAGGTGTGGCGGCTCGGTCGGGAGGCCGGGCTCGTCGACGTGCAGCCGATCGGCGCGGTCACCGTCGGGCTGGCCGGTGAGCGCCTCGCCGAGCTGGGCGCGATGGCCGACTCGGCGGCCCGGGTACGGATCTTCTCCGACGACGGGCACTGTGTCGCCGACCCCCGGCTGATGCGCCGGGCGCTGGAGTACGTGAAGGCGTTCGACGGCATCATCGCCCAGCACGCCGAGGAGCCCCGGCTCACCGAGGGCGCGCAGATGCACGAGGGTGAGGTCTCCACCCGGCTGGGCCTGACCGGTTGGCCGGCGGTGGCCGAGGAGGCGATCATCGCGCGGGACGTGCTGCTGGCCGAGCATGTCGGCAGCCGACTGCACGTCTGCCACGTCTCCACCGCCGGCAGCGTCGAGGTGCTGCGCCACGCCAAGGCCCGGGGGGTACGCGTCACCGCTGAGGTGACCCCGCACCACCTGCTGCTCACCGACGCACGTGCCGAGACCTACGACCCCGTTTTCAAGGTCAACCCGCCGCTGCGTACCGCCACCGACATCGCCGCGTTGCGGGCCGCGCTCGCCGACGGGGTGATCGACATCATCGCCACCGACCACGCCCCGCACGCCATGGAGGACAAGGAGTGCGAGTGGGCGTACGCCCGGCCGGGCATGCTCGGGCTGGAGACGGCGCTGTCCATCGCGCTCGACGTGCTGGGACCGGAGTGGGACCTGATCGCCGAGCGGATGTCGCGTACGCCGGCCCGGATCGCCGGGCTCACCGAACACGGCCACGACCCGGCCCCCGGCGCGCCGGCCAACCTCACCCTCGTCGACCCGGCGGCCCGTCGGTTGATCGAGCCGGCGGAGCAGGCCAGCCGTAGCCGCAACACCCCGTACGCCCGGATGACGCTGCCGGGTCGCATCGTGGCGACCTTCCTGCGTGGCGAGGCGACGGTGCTCGACGGAAAGGCAGTCAAGTGAGTGCAGCGCAGCGGAGCACCGCAGTCCGGATCGGAGGCGCGGCATGAGTCGTAGGCGTCAGGCGATTCTCGTCCTTGAGGACGGGCGTACCTTCCACGGCGAGGCGTACGGCAGCGTCGGGGAGACCTTCGGCGAGGCGGTCTTCAACACCGGGATGACCGGTTACCAGGAGACGCTCACCGACCCGTCGTACCACCGCCAGGTGGTGGTGCAGACCGCTCCGCACATCGGGAACACCGGCGTCAACGCCGAGGACGACGAGTCGCGCCGGATCTGGGTGGCCGGATACGTGGTGCGTGACCCGGCCCGGGTCAGCTCCAACTGGCGGGCCACCGGCGGTCTGGAGGACCGGCTGGCCACCGAGGGGGTGGTCGGCATCAGCGGCGTGGACACCCGGGCGCTGACCCGGCACCTGCGTGAGCGTGGCGCGATGCGGGTGGGTGTCTCAAGTGTCGAGGACGACCCCCGGGCACTGCTCGAACGGGTTCGTCAGTCGCCGCAGATGGTCGGCGCGGACCTCTCCGCCGAGGTGACCACCGCGACGCCGTACGTGGTCGAAGCCGAGGGAGAGCACCGGTTCACGGTGGCCGCGCTGGACCTGGGCATCAAGCGCAACGTGCCGCGTCGGCTCGCCGCGCGTGGCGTGACCACCCATGTGCTGCCGGCCGGGTCGAGCATCGAGGACCTGCTGGCCACCGGTGCCGACGCGGTCTTCTTCTCGCCCGGGCCCGGTGATCCGGCGACCGCCGACGCCCCTGTCGCGTTGGCCCGGGAGGTGCTGCGCCGCGAGATGCCACTGTTCGGTATCTGCTTCGGCAGCCAGATCCTCGGCCGGGCGCTCGGCTTCGGCACCTACAAGCTCGGCTACGGCCACCGGGGCATCAACCAGCCGGTGCTCGACCGGGTCACCGGCAAGGTGGAGGTGACCAGCCACAACCACGGCTTCGCGGTGGAGGTGCCCGGGGTACGGCCGGGCGCGGTGGTGCCGGACCAGGTGATCGAGACCGAGTTCGGCGGCGTCCAGGTGTCACACGTCTGCCTCAACGACAACGTGGTCGAGGGGCTGCGGGCGCGCGACGTGCCCGCCTTCACCGTCCAGTACCACCCGGAGGCGGCGGCCGGCCCGCACGACGCGGACTATCTCTTCGACCGCTTCGCCGAGCTGATCGACGGCCGGGCTCTCAGTGGGGGGCGTACCAATGCCTAAGCGCACCGATCTCAAGCACATCCTGGTGATCGGCTCGGGGCCGATCGTCATCGGGCAGGCCTGCGAGTTCGACTACTCCGGTACCCAGGCGTGCCGGGTGCTGCGCGCCGAGGGGATCCGGGTCAGCCTGGTCAACTCCAACCCGGCCACCATCATGACCGACCCGGAGTTCGCCGACGCGACGTACGTCGAGCCGATCACCCCGGAGTTCGTGGAGCTGGTCATCGCGAAGGAACGTCCCGACGCGGTGCTGCCCACCCTGGGCGGGCAGACCGCCCTGAACACCGCCGTGGCGTTGCACGAGGCCGGGGTACTGGAGAAGTACGGCGTCGAGTTGATCGGCGCGAACATCGACGCCATCCGGCGCGGCGAGGACCGGCAGCTGTTCAAGGAAATCGTGGCGAAGGCCGGCGTACGCCTCGGCGTGGCCGACCCGGCGGCGCTGGTGCCGCGTTCGCGGGTCTGCCACTCGATGGACGAGGTCCGCGAGACGGTGGCCGAGCTGGGCCTGCCGGTGGTGATCCGGCCGTCGTTCACCATGGGTGGCCTCGGCTCGGGCATGGCGCACACCGACGCCGACCTGGAGCGCATCGCCGGCACCGGGTTGGCCGCCAGCCCGGTGCACGAGGTGCTCATCGAGGAGAGCGTGCTCGGCTGGAAGGAGTACGAGCTCGAACTCATGCGGGACCGCCACGACAACGTGGTGGTGGTCTGCTCGATCGAGAACCTCGATCCGATGGGCGTGCACACGGGTGACAGCGTGACCGTGGCACCGGCCATGACCTTGACCGACCGGGAGTACCAGCACCTGCGCGACCTGGGTATCGCGGTGCTGCGGGAGGTCGGGGTGGACACCGGTGGCTGCAACATCCAGTTCGCGGTGAACCCGGCCGACGGCCGCATCGTCGTGATCGAGATGAACCCTCGGGTCTCCCGCTCCTCGGCGCTGGCGTCGAAGGCGACAGGCTTCCCGATCGCGAAGATCGCCGCGAAGCTGGCCATCGGTTACACCCTCGACGAGATCCCGAACGACATCACCCTCAAGACGCCTGCCGCGTTCGAGCCGACGCTCGACTACGTGGTGGTGAAGATCCCCCGGTTCGCGTTCGAGAAGTTCCCCGGCGCGGACCCGGAGCTGACCACCACCATGAAGTCGGTGGGCGAGGCGATGAGCCTGGGGCGGAACTTCACCGAGGCGCTCAACAAGGCGATGCGCTCGATGGAAACCAAGGCCGCCGGTTTCTGGACGGTCTCCGACCCGGTGGGGGCGACCCGGGAGAACACCCTCGCCGCCCTGGGCACGCCGCACGACGGGCGGCTCTACACCGTGGAGCGGGCGCTGCGGCTGGGTGCCTCGATCGCCGAGGTCAGCGCCGCCTCCGGCAGCATCGACCCGTGGTTCCTGGACCAGATCGCCGCCCTTGTCGAGTTGCGGGCCGAGATCGTGGCGGCCCCGGTGCTGGACGCGGAGTTGCTGCGCCAGGCGAAGCGGGCCGGCCTGTCCGACCGGCAGTTGGCCGCGCTGCGCCCCGAACTGGCCGCCGAGGACGGGGTGCGTACGCTGCGGCACCGCCTCGACATCCGGCCGGTCTACAAGACGGTGGACACCTGCGCCGCCGAGTTCGAGGCCACCACCCCGTACCACTACTCCTCGTACGACGCGGAGACCGAGGTGGCCGGCTCGGCGCGGCCGAAGGTGCTGATCCTGGGTTCCGGGCCGAACCGGATCGGGCAGGGCATCGAGTTCGACTACTCCTGTGTGCACGCGGTCATGGCCTTGAAGGGGGCCTACGAGACCGTGATGGTCAACTGCAACCCGGAGACGGTCTCCACCGACTACGACACCGCTGACCGGCTCTACTTCGAGCCGCTGACCTTCGAGGACGTGCTGGAGGTCTGGCACGCGGAGGACTCGTCCGGCCGGGCGGCCGGCGGGCCGGGCGTGGTCGGCGTGATCGTGCAGCTCGGCGGGCAGACCCCGCTCGGGTTGGCCCAACGGCTCAAGGATGCCGGCGTGCCGGTGGTGGGTACCTCCCCGGAGTCGATCCACCTCGCCGAGGAGCGGGGCGCCTTCGGGTCGCTGCTGGCCCGGGCCGGCCTGCGCGCACCGGCGCACGGCACCGCCACCTCGTACGACGAGGCGAAGGAGATCGCCGACGAGATCGGCTATCCGGTGCTGGTCCGGCCGTCGTACGTGCTGGGCGGGCGTGGCATGGAGATCGTCTACGACGACGCCACGCTGCGCGACTACATCGGTCGGGCCACCGACATCTCGCCGGACCACCCGGTGCTTGTCGACAGGTTCCTCGACGACGCCATCGAGATCGACGTGGACGCGCTCTGCGACGCCGACGGTGAGGTCTACCTCGGCGGGATCATGGAGCACATCGAGGAGGCGGGCATCCACTCCGGCGACTCCTCCTGCGCCCTGCCCCCGATCACCCTGGCCAGCTCGCACGTGGCCCAGGTCCGCCGGTACACCGAGGCGATCGCCCGCAACATCGGCGTACGCGGGCTGCTCAACGTGCAGTACGCGTTGAAGGACGACGCGCTGTACGTGCTGGAGGCCAACCCGCGTGCCTCGCGTACCGTGCCGTTCGTCTCGAAGGCCACGGCGGTGCCGCTGGCGAAGGCGGCGGCCCGGATCGCTCTCGGCGCGACCCTGGCCGAGCTGCGCGCCGAGGGCATGTTGCCGGCGACCGGGGACGGCGGTTCGTTGCCGCCGGACGCTCCGATCGCGGTGAAGGAGGCGGTGCTGCCGTTCAAGCGGTTCCGTACCCCGGCCGGTAAGGGCGTGGATTCGCTGCTCGGCCCGGAGATGAAGTCGACGGGCGAGGTGATGGGGATCGACACCGCCTTCGGGCACGCCTTCGCCAAGTCGCAGTCGGCGGCGTACGGGTCGCTGCCGACCGAGGGCAGGATCTTCGTCTCGGTGGCCAACCGGGACAAGCGCGGCATGATCTTCCCGATCAAGCGGCTGGCCGATCTCGGCTTCGACATCGTCGCGACAAGCGGTACGGCCGAGGTGCTGCGCCGCCACGGCATCGCCTGTGAGGAGGTCCCGAAGCACTACGAGGCCGGGTCCGAGGACGACGCGGTGTCGCTGATCCTCGGTGGTCACGTCGCCCTGGTGGTCAACACGCCGCAGGGTTCGGGTGCCAGCGCCCGCTCGGACGGTTACGAGATCCGCAGTGCCGCCGTGACTGCCGACATCCCCTGCATCACCACGGTCCCCGGCGCCGCCGCCGCCGTCATGGGCATCGAAGCCCGGATCCGGGGCGACATGCAGGTCCGCCCCCTCCAGGCCCTCCACGCCGCCCTCCGGCCCGCCCAGTGACCCCCCAACTCTCCTCGATCATGCCCACCCTCCCAGCCGCCCCAGCCGCCCCAGCCACCCCGGCGGCCGCGATGCGCGAGTCGATCATGAAGTTGTTGTCGGCCGCCTCGGC
Organism: Verrucosispora sp. CNZ293; assembly: GCF_002754655.1. Lineage (NCBI taxonomy): Bacteria > Bacillati > Actinomycetota > Actinomycetes > Micromonosporales > Micromonosporaceae > Micromonospora > Verrucosispora sp. CNZ293. The sequence goes on along the minus strand of NZ_PEFR01000001.1, from coordinate 2,487,107 downwards.
GTGCCATGGCAACAACTTCACGGTCGACGCCGGGGTTCGGGGAGGGGTGGCGTGATCTTCGAGCGGACGGTGCGGCGGGGGTTGTTCCGGGTCGGGGGTGGGGACGCGGAGGCGGCGCACGAGTTCACCCTGCGGCGGTTGGCCGCACTGTCCCGGATGCCTGTGGCGTTGGCGGCGGTGCGGGCCCGGTACGCGGTGTCGGCGCCGCGCACGGTGTTCGGGGTGCGGTTCCCCAACCCGGTCGGGCTGGCCGCCGGCATGGACAAGGACGGGGTGGCGCTGCCGGCGTGGCCGGCGCTCGGCTTCGGCTTCGTCGAGGTCGGCACCGTGACGGCGCGCCCGCAGCCGGGCAATCCCCGGCCCCGGCTGTTCCGGCTGCCCGACAGCGAGGCCGTGATCAACAGGATGGGCTTCAACAACGCCGGTGCGCAGGCGCTGGCGGACCGGCTGGCGGCGTTGCCGCGACCGCTCGGCGTACCGCTGGGCATCTCGCTGGGCAAGTCGAAGGTGACGGCCCTGGCGGACGCGGTGGAGGACTACCGCGAGTCGTACCGCGCGCTGCGCGACCACGGGGACTACTTCGCGGTCAACGTCTCCTCGCCGAACACCCCGGGGCTGCGCGAGTTGCAGGACCGTGGGCATCTGGACGCGTTGCTGGCGGCGTTGGTGGGGGAGAAGCCGGTGCTGGTGAAGATCGCCCCTGACCTGACCGAGCCGGCCATCGCCGAGTTGCTGGAGGTGTGCCTGGCCCGGGGCGCGGCCGGGGTGATCGCCACGAACACGACCCTCGGCCGGGACGGCTTGGCCCCGGCCGACCGCTGGCGCTCCGGCGAGGCCGGCGGACTGTCCGGTCGCCCCCTGGCCGACCGGGCGCGACAGGTGGTCGCCTTCGTCCACGCCGAGACGGGCGGGCGGCTGCCGGTCATCGGCGTCGGTGGCATCGTCGACCCCGACGACGCCACCCGGATGTTCGACGCCGGCGCGAGCCTGGTCCAGCTCTACACCGGCTTCATCTACCGTGGCCCGGCGCTGCCCCGCGCCGTCGCCCGCGCCGTACCACCCCGATGACGCCCACCCACCTCCCCCGCGATCTTGCACTTTCTGTCGGGGCGGATGGGGCGAATGGGACGCCACGGCGACCGAAAGTGCAAGATCGCGGGGAGGTGGGGGTGGGGTGACGCCGGAGGAGGTTCTTGCGGCTGACGCGGCGCACGTGTGGCATCCGTACTCGGTGGTGCCGCCGGCGGTGGCGCCGTATGTGGTGGAGGGTGCGGCGGGGGTGCGGTTGCGGCTGGCCGACGGTCGCGAGCTGGTCGACGGGATGTCCTCGTGGTGGGCGGCGATCCACGGGTACCGGCATCCGGTGCTGGACGCGGCGGTGACCGACCAGTTGGGGCGGATGAGCCACGTCATGTTCGGCGGGCTCACCCACGCTCCGGCCGTGGAGCTGGCCCGCACCCTGGTCGAGGTGACCCCCGACGGGCTGGAGCACGTGTTCCTCGCCGACTCCGGTTCGGTGAGTGTCGAGGTCGCGGTGAAGATGTGCCTGCAGTACCAGCGGGCCACCGGCCGGCCGCGGCGACGCCGGTTGGGCACCTGGCGGGGCGGCTACCACGGCGACACGTTCCATCCGATGAGCGTCTGCGACCCCGAGGGCGGCATGCACCACCTCTGGGGCGACGTGCTGCCGCGACAGGTGTTCGCCCCGGCACCGCCCGGCGGCTTCGACAGCCCACCGGACCCGGCGTACGAGGCGGCGCTTGTCGACGCGGTCGAGCGGCACGCCCACGAGCTGGCCGCGGTGATCGTGGAACCGGTGGTGCAGGGCGCCGGCGGAATGCGCTTCCACCATCCGCACTATCTGCGGGTGCTGCGCGAGGTGACGAGCGCGCACGGGGTGCTGCTGATCTTCGACGAGATCGCCACCGGCTTCGGGCGTACCGGCACGATGTTCGCCGCCGAGCACGCGGGGGTGACGCCGGACGTGATGTGTGTCGGCAAGGCGCTCACCGGCGGGTACCTCACCCTGGCCGCGGCGCTCTGCACGGCGGAGGTCGCGCGGGGCATCCGGACCGGCGGTGTGCTCGCGCACGGCCCGACGTTCATGGGCAACCCGCTGGCCTGCGCGGTCGCCAACGCGTCGCTGGGCCTGTTGCGGGCCGGGGACTGGGCCGGGCAGGTGGCCCGACTTCAGCGGGGTCTGCGGTCCGGGCTGGAGCCGCTGCGCGGTACGCCGGGCGTGACCGACGTGCGGGTACTCGGCGGCATCGGTGTGGTCCAGTTGGACCACGAGGTGGATCTGGGCGCGGCGACCGCCGCCGCGGTGGCGCAGGGGGTGTGGCTGCGTCCGTTCCGGGATCTGGTCTACACGATGCCGCCGTACGTCACCACGGACGCCGACCTGGCGGTCGTGGTCTCGGGTATCGCAGCAGCGGTCGCGGCGGGCTGAGTAGGCGAGTTATAACGCTCGACTCGATTTGAGTAAGCGTGATCGACAGGTGGCGCGAATTGGAGTAACCCGGTGACGCCCCTGATCGAACCTGCTGAGTAGGCGACGGCCGGTGCAATCCCGGACCGGCGGAGAACGAGAGAAAGGCACTGCCGTTATGGAGAGCTTCGGCGCCCGGCTGTACCGGGCCATGGACGAACGCGGTCCGCTCTGCGTGGGGATCGACCCGCATCCGGAGCTGCTGGCCCGGTGGGGCCTTGACGACGACGTGGACGGCCTCGACCGCTTCGCCCGGACCGTCGTGGACGCCCTCGGTGACCGGGTTGCGGTGGTCAAGCCTCAGTCGGCGTTCTTCGAGCGATTCGGTTCTCAAGGGATGGCGGTGCTTGAGTCAACTATCCGACAGTTACGAAATCTCGGCTCGCTCGTTCTGCTCGACGTCAAGCGCGGCGACATCGGTTCGACGGTTCGCGCGTACGCGTCGGCCTACCTTGATCCATCCAGCTCCATGTATGTCGACGCGGTGACGGCGAGCCCCTTCCTGGGCGTCGGCTCGCTGGCCCCGATGTTCGAGCTGGCCGCCGAGCACGGCGGCGGTGTGTTCGTCCTGGCGCTCACCTCCAACCCCGAGGGCGCCTCGGTGCAGCGGGCTCGCGGCGCCGACGGACGCACTGTGGCGCAGACGGTCCTCGACGAGATTTCCCAGCTCAACGCGGGTGCGGAGCCGCTCGGCAGCATTGGCGCCGTGATCGGCGCGACGGTCGGTGACACCGGCTGCGACCTGTCGGCGGTGAACGGCCCGCTGCTCGCCCCGGGGCTCGGGGCGCAGGGCGCCACGGCTGCGGATCTGCGGGTCGTCTTCGGTTCCGCGGTGCCCGCCGTGCTGCCCGCGTACTCCCGTGAGGTGCTGGCCGCCGGTCCCGATCCGGCGGCGTTGCGGGCCGCCGCCGAGCGCGCTGTGGCTGAGTGTCGGGCGGTTCTGGCGATGTCGTGACTGACTGATGGCTCGGTCACTTTGTGGTGATCATCGCGTGCCCACGTTGCCGAAAGCTCCGTTGACCGCTAGTTTTCCCCGCGCTGGGAACCCCTTGGTTCACAGCGACACCACGTTTCACAGATGCGGCGGTGCGTCCCGCCCGTCGCGATAGGGACCTGAGGAGAACTGGTGCCGCTCCCGTCATTGACCCCCGAGCAGCGCGCAGCCGCGCTGGAGAAGGCTGCGGAGATCCGCAAAGCCCGTGCCGAGCTGAAGGAGCAGCTCAAGCAGGGCAAGACCACCCTCGGAGCCGTTCTTGAGCGGGCCGAGTCCGACGATGTCGTCGGCAAGCTCAAGGTGTCGGCCGTGCTGCAGGCCATGCCGGGCATCGGCAAGATCCGGGCTACTCAGATCATGGAGAAGCTCAAGATCGCCGACAGCCGTCGCCTGCGTGGCCTCGGCGAGCAGCAGCGCAAGGCCCTGCTTGGGGAGTTCGCCGCCAACTGAGCACGACTGCGTGTAGAAACAAGCAGTGAGCTTGGATGACGAGGCGCGCCCGGCGGCTCGGCTCACTGTCCTGGCTGGCCCATCCGGCGCCGGCAGGGCGAGTGTCGTCGAGCTGATCCGGGCGCGTTCTCCGTCAGTGTGGACGCCGGTCGCGGTCACCACCCGGCCTCGCCGGGCCGGCGAACGGGACGGCGTCCACCGGCACTTCGTCACGCCCGAGGAGTTCGACCGCCGGCTCGCCGCCGGCGAGCTGCTGGAGTGGAGTCGACTCGGTACTCACCGGCGCGGCACGGAGATCAGCCCGCTGCGCCGCCGGCTCGCCGCCGGGCAGCCGGTCCTGCTCGCGCTGGACCTCGACGGGGCGTTGCTGGTCCGGGCCGGGTGGCCGCGAGCGCGACTCGTCCTGCTCCACCCGCCCGGTCGACTGCCGGGTCCGCCCGTCGTGGCCGCCTTCGATCTCAGCGTGTCGCACGACCGCATCGAGCGGGTCGTGGACGAACTGGTAGGATTCATCGGTTCTTCCTTCCTGGCTCCGGCCCGACCGCGTCCGCGCGGTTGAGCGCCGGCACCGCGCTCAGGCGCGGTCCGTGCGAAAGACGCAGAGGTTCATCCGTGGGATCCATCGCCAACCCCGAAGGCATCACCAACCCGCCGATCGACGAGCTCCTGGAGAAGACGACGTCGAAGTACGCGCTGGTCATCTTCGCGGCCAAGCGCGCCCGCCAGGTCAACGCCTACTACAGCCAGCTCGGTGAGGGCCTGCTGGAGTACGTCGGGCCGCTCGTCGAGACCACTCCCCAGGAGAAGCCGCTCTCCATCGCGATGCGCGAGATCAACGCGGGCCTGCTCACCGCTGAGCCGACCGACCAGCCGTAACCCCCCGTGCGTCGATGAGCGCCCGGATCATCCTCGGCGTCGGCGGCGGTATCGCCGCGTACAAGGCGTGCGAGTTGCTGCGGCTGTTCACCGAGTCGGGCCACCAGGTCCGGGTGGTGCCGACCGCTGCCGCGTTGCGTTTCGTCGGCGCGCCGACCTGGGCGGCGCTGTCCGGGCAACCCGTGGCCGAGGACGTCTGGTCCGACGTGCACGAGGTGCCGCACGTGCGACTCGGTCAGCAGGCCGACCTGGTGGTGGTCGCGCCGACCACCGCCGACCTGCTGGCCCGAGCCGCCCACGGCCTCGCCGATGATCTACTCAGCAACACCCTGCTCACCGCTCGCTGTCCGGTGCTGCTGGCACCGGCGATGCACACCGAGATGTGGGAGCACCCGGCGACCGTCGCCAACGTCGCGACGCTGCGGGCCCGGGGCGTCCGGGTCATCGAGCCGGCCGTCGGGCGACTCACCGGCGTCGACACCGGCAAGGGCCGGTTGCCGGAGCCGGCGGAGATCTTCGCCGTGGCCCGCCGCATCCTGGCCCGTGGCGTCGACGCGCCGGCCGACCTGACCGGCCGCCGGGTGGTGGTCACCGCCGGTGGCACCCGGGAACCGCTGGACCCGGTGCGCTTCCTGGGTAACAGGTCCTCGGGCAAGCAGGGTTACGCGTTCGCCCGGGCCGCCCTCGCCCGTGGCGCCCAGGTCACGCTGATCTCGGCGAACGTCGCACTGCCCGATCCGGCCGGTGCGGACCTGGTCCGGGTGGGCACCACCGGGGACCTGCGTGAGGCCACCCTGAAGGCGGCGGTGGACGCCGACGTGGTGGTGATGGCGGCGGCTCCTGCCGATTTCCGACCGGCGACGTACGCGCCTGGCAAAATCAAGAAATCGGACGACGGCACGGCGCCCACAATCGAACTCGTGACCAACCCGGACATCGCCGCCGAGCTGGGTCAGCGTCGTCGGCCGGAGCAGGTGCTGGTGGTGTTCGCCGCCGAGACCGGCGACGCCGAGGCCAACGGACGGGCCAAGCTGGCCCGGAAGCGGGCCGACCTCATCGTCATCAACGAGGTGGGGCCGGACAAGGTCTTCGGCGCCGAGACCAACGCGGCCACCGTCATCAGCGTGGACGGCTCGGTCACCCGGATACCCGAGCGGTCCAAGGAGGATCTCGCCGACGGGGTGTGGGACCTGGTGGTCGCCCGGTGGGCCGGTGACTCCTCCTGACGGCTGGACCCAAGACGACCGTCGACGGCGTCGTGGACGGTTGGTGACTACACTGCCGCGGAACGACGTCCAAGAACTTAGGAGTACCGTGACACGCCGCCTCTTCACGTCCGAATCGGTCACGGAAGGCCACCCGGACAAGATCGCCGATCAGATCAGCGACGGCATCCTCGATGCCCTTCTGACCCAGGATCCGCACAGCCGGGTGGCTGTGGAGACCCTGATCACCACCGGCCAGGTGCACGTCGCCGGTGAGGTGACGACGAAGGCGTACGCCGACATTCCGACGATCGTGCGCGAGACGATCCTGGGCATCGGGTACGACTCGTCGAAGAAGGGTTTCGACGGGGCGTCGTGCGGGGTGAGCGTCTCTATCGGTTCCCAGTCGCCGGACATCGCGCAGGGCGTGGACAACGCGTTCGAGCTGCGTACCGGGGCGTCGGAGAGCGCATTGGACGCGCAGGGCGCCGGTGACCAGGGCATGATGTTCGGGTTCGCCTGCTCCGAGACGCCCGAGCTGATGCCGCTGCCGATCGCGCTCGCGCACCGGCTGGCCCGCCGGCTCTCCGCGGTACGCAAGGACGGCACGGTGCCCTACCTGCGCCCGGACGGCAAGACGCAGGTCACCATCGAGTACGACGGGCTGCGGCCGGTACGCCTGAACACGGTGGTGGTCTCCAGCCAGCACGCCGCCGACATCTCCCTGGAGTCGCTGCTCACCCCGGACGTGCGGGACCACGTCATCGCCCCCGAGTTGGAGAGCCTGGGCCTGGACACCGAGGGTTACCGGCTGCTCGTCAACCCGACCGGCCGGTTCGAGATCGGTGGTCCGATGGGCGACGCGGGCCTGACCGGGCGGAAGATCATCGTGGACACCTACGGCGGCTACGCCCGCCACGGTGGTGGGGCGTTCTCCGGCAAGGACCCGTCGAAGGTCGACAGGTCGGCCGCGTACGCGATGCGGTGGGTGGCCAAGAACGTGGTGGCCGCCGGGCTCGCGGAGCGGTGCGAGGTGCAGGTCGCGTACGCGATCGGTAAGGCACACCCGGTGAGCCTGTTCATCGAGACCTTCGGTACCGAGACGGTGCCGGTGGCCTCGATCGAGAAGGCGGTCACCGAGATCTTCGACCTGCGCCCGGCCGCCATCATCCGGGACCTGCACCTGCTGCGGCCGATCTACGCCCAGACGGCCGCCTACGGCCACTTCGGTCGCGAACTGCCCGACCTGACCTGGGAGTCCACCGACCGCGCCGCCGACCTCAAGTCGGCCGCGGGAGCCTGACAACCACCCGGCGTGACGACCGGCGGCCCGCTGACGGGTCGCCGGTCGCCCGGGTCTGCGTCGACGTGCCGCTGGCCCATCTGGACCGCCCCTTCGACTACCTGGTCCCGCAGACCCTCTCGGCCGACGCCGTGCCCGGCGTACGGGTGAAGGTGCGCTTCGCCGGCCAACTTGTCGACGGGTGGCTGCTGGAGCGGACCGAACGATCCGACCATCCCCGGCTCGCCTACCTGGACAAGGTGGTCTCTCCGGTGCCGGTGCTCGCCCCGGAGGTGGCCCGGCTGGCCCGGGTCGTCGCCGACAGGTACGCCGGCAGTCTGGCCGACGTGCTGCGGCTGGCGGTGCCACCCCGGCACGCCCGGGTGGAAAAGGAGATCATCACCAACGCCCCGCCCGCCGAGGTCACATCGGCCGGCCCGGGAACACCGGCGGATCCGGAGGCACCGTCCGACCCGGAAGCACCGTCGGGTCCGGATGCGTCGTCCGACCCGGGTGCACCGGCCGACCTGGCGGGTCCGGGTGAGCCGGCGGGATCGGCTGAGCCTGGGGCAGCGGCTGTGCCGGGCGCGGCGGCCGTGCCGGTGCCGGAGCCCGAAGGATGGCGCGACTACCCGGCCGGGCCGGCGTTGCTGCGGGCCCTTGCCGACGGGCGTTCCCCCCGGGCGGTGTGGTCGGCGTTGCCGGGGGAGGACTGGGCGGCCCGCTACGCCACAGCCGTCGCCGCTACGGTGTCCGCCGGCCGGGGCGCACTTGTGGTGGTCGCCGACGGGCGGGATCTCGACCGGCTCGACGCCGCGCTCACCGCGCGGCTCGGCGTGGGCCGGCACGTGTGCCTGTCGGCCGCGCTCGGCCCCGCGCGGCGCTACCGCGCCTTCCTGACCGCCCGGCGTGCCGAAGCCCCGGTGGTGATCGGCACCCGCGCCGCCATGTTCGCCCCGGTCGACCGGCTGGGACTGGTGGCCATCTGGGACGACGGTGACGACCTGCACGCCGAGCCGCGAGCGCCCTACCCGCACGCCCGGGAGGTGCTGCTCACCCGCGCCCAGTTGGCGGAGGCGGGCGCACTTGTCGGCGGCTACGCCCGTACCGCCGAGGCGCAGCTGCTCGTGGAGACCGGCTGGGCCCGCGAGGTGATCGCCGACCGGGCGGTGCTGCGGGCGCGTACCCCCGCGATCGTGCCGACCGGCGACGACCCGCAACTGGCCCGCGATCCCGGCGCGGCGACGGCCCGGCTGCCGAGCCTGGCCTGGACGGCCGCCCGGGAGGCGCTCCGCGCCGAGCTGCCGGTCCTGGTCCAGGTACCCCGGCGTGGCTACCTGCCCTCGGTGGCCTGCGCCGAATGTCGGACGCCGGCCCGCTGTCCGCACTGCGCCGGCCCGCTCGCGTTGCCGTCGGCAGGTGGGTCGCCGGCCTGCCGCTGGTGCGCCCGGATCGCCGCCGCGTACGCCTGCCCGCAGTGTGGCGGGCGGCGGCTGCGGGCCTCGGTCACCGGTGCCCGCCGGACCGCCGAGGAACTGGGGCGGGCCTTTCCGGGGGTGCCGGTGCGGACCTCCGGGCGGGAGGAGGTGCTGACCGACGTCCCCGGCGGCGCGGGCCTGGTGATCGCCACCCCGGGCGCCGAGCCGGTGGCGGCCGGCGGCTACGGCGCGGTGCTGCTGCTGGACTCCTGGGCCCTGCTCACCCGGGCCGACCTGCGGGCCGGGGAGGAGGCGCTGCGCCGGTGGACGGCCGCTGCGGCACTGGCCCGGCCGGCGGCCGAGGGGGGCCGGGTGGTGGTGGTCGCCGACGGGGCGCTCGCGCCGGTGCAGGCCCTGCTGCGCTGGGACGCCGGCTGGTTCGCCGCCCGGGAACTGGCCGAACGGCGGGAGCTGGGTTTTCCCCCGGCGATGCGGATGGCAAGCGTGACCGGCCTGCCCGACGCGGTCGCCGATCTGTTGGCGCAGGCGCGCCTGCCCGACGGGACGGAACTGCTCGGTCCGGTGCCGGCCGACGGCGAGCGGGAACGGATGCTGGTGCGGGTGCCGAGGGCCCGCGCCGCCGCGATGGCCGACGCGCTGCACGCGGCGGCCGGGGTCCGAAGCGCCCGCAAGGCGGCCGACCCGGTACGCCTCCAGGTCGACCCGCTCGCCTTGTTCTGACCGGCCCGGTGACGGTGCGTGCCGACCGATGCCCCAATCGGTGCGATATGTCACGTGATCATGACGCTACGTGTCGGCGCGCCCGCTCAAGGCCGCGTAGTCGGGTCCGGCCCGCGAGAGGTGGTAGCATCGCCCGTCATGCCGGTGCGTACGGCGACTCCAGGTCGAGCTGGAGGTGTCCGAGGGCGGCGCGACGACTGCGGAACCGCGTCGGCCCGGCGCGGAAATCGATGACCTCAACCAGCCGGTGATCAGGGGTGGACCAGTCGTGACCGTTCGTCAGTCGATCGTCTTCAACGGTGACCTCGGCAGCGGCAAGAGCACCGTTTCGGTCGAGATCGCCAAGCGGCTCGGCCTGCGCCGGGTCAGCGTCGGCGACCTCTACCGGCAGATGGCCCAGGAGCGGCAGATGACAGCGCTCCAGCTGAACCTGCACGCTGAGCTGGACCAGGCCGTCGACGGCTATGTCGACCAGCTCCAGCGGGACATCGCCGCCTCCGGTGAGAGCCTGGTCATGGACTCCCGGCTGGCCTGGCACTTCTTCACCGACGCGCTCAAGGTGCACATGATCACCGAGCCGGCTGAGGCAGCCCGCCGCGTCCTGCTGCGTCCCTCCGGGCCGGCCGAGAGCTACACCTCGCTGGAGGAGGCGAAGGCCAGGCTCCGGGAACGCAGCGAGAGCGAGCGCGGCCGGTTCCTGATCCGCTACGGCGTGGACAAGGCCAGGTTGCGCAACTACGACCTGATCTGCGACACCACCCGGGCACCCGCCGACGAGGTGATCGAGCGCATCGTCGACGCGTACGAGGGACGGCTCGCGCCGGAGGTGCTGCGCGGCGCCCCGCCGCTGCTGCTGCTCGACCCGGGTCGGGTCTACCCGACCGAGGACGTCGCCGGCCTGCGCGGCCTGTGGGACTCGACCTTCACCGCCGAGGTCGCCGCCGCCGGTGAGACCGGCCTGGAGCCACTGGAGATCGGGTACACCGGCGAGTACTTCTTCGTGGTCAACGGGCACCGCCGACTCAGCGCCGCGCTGCGCAACGGCTTCCGGCTGGTGCCGGGCCGGCTGGTCGCCGAGGTCGAGGAGCCGGTGGTCGGCGGGGTGAGCGCGATGGACTACTTCGTCGCGCAGACCCACCCCAGCCTGATCCACGACTGGGCGGCGGCCCACGACATCCACCTGCCGCTGCCCGAGCACGCCCTGCTCGCCGGCGACGCGGTGCTGGCCGGGGAGAGCCCCGCCGGCTGAGCCCGCCGCCGGCTGAGCCCGCCGGGCCGGCTGCGCGGCGTCGGGTGCCCGGCGTCGGGTGCCGCCCGCGATGGCACCGCCCGGGCATGATGGAGCCTCCGGGACACCCAGGAGGCCAGATGGACGCCGCTGAGGCGCTCGCGTCGCTCATGTCACCCGAAGGACGGGTCGACCCGTATCCGGCGTACGAGCGGTTACGGGCCCACGGGCCGATCGTGCCGGCCGGTCCGGGCCTGTACGCGGTCACCGGCCACGCCGAGGCCGACGAACTGCTCCGGGACGCCCGGGTCCGGGTGCTCGACGACCATCTGCGCGACGGCCTCCTGCCCACCTGGCGGGAGAGCCCGGCGGTGTCCTCGATCGCCCGGTCCATGCTGCGGACCAACCCGCCCGACCACAGCCGGATGCGCCGGCTCGCCGCCGGAGCCTTCACCCCACGCCGGATCGGCGCCATGCGCGACGTGGTCACGGCGCAGACCGACGAGCTGATCGACGCGATGGCGGCGACCGGCCGGGGCGGCGCTCCGGTGGACTTCATGGCCGAGTTCGCCTACCCGTTGCCGGTCGGGGTGATCTGCGAACTGCTCGGCGTGCCCGCCGCCGACCGTCCGCTGTTCCGGCGTTGGACGGCCGACCTGACCGGGGTGCTGGAGCCCGAGATCACCCCGGCGGAGCTGGCCGTGGCCGACACCGGCGCCGCCGAGCTGCGCGACTACTTCACCGAACTGGTGGCCGCCCGTCGGCGGCGGCCCGCCGACGACCTGACCACCGCCCTGGTGCAGGCGCACGACGCCGGTGACCGGCTCTCCGGTGAGGAACTGCTGGCGAACCTGGTGATCCTGCTCGTCGCGGGCTTCGAGACCACCACCAACCTGCTCGGCAACGGGCTGGCGGTGCTGCTGGCCCACAGCCGGGCCGCCGACGTGCTGCGGCAGCACCCGCAGCACGCCCCGGCGTACGTGGACGAGCTGCTCCGCTTCGACTCGCCGGTGCAGCTGACCACCCGCACCACAGGCGAGGCCGTACGGGTCGACGGGGTCGAGGTGCCCGCCGGCAGTTGGATCCTGTTGCTGCTGGGCGCGGCCAACCGCGACCCCCGGCGGTACCCACGGCCGGAGCGGTTCGACCCGTGGCGGGCGCAGCTGAACCCGCTCTCCTTCGGTGCCGGGCCGCACTACTGCCTGGGCGCGGGGCTGGCCCGGCTGGAGGCTCAGGTCGCCTTCCCGGCGCTGCTGCGTCGGCTGCCCGAAATGGCGCCGGCCGGGCCGGCCCGGCGTCGGATCCGGTTGACCCTGCGCGGCTACGACCACCTGCCGGTCACCGTGGGTGAACCGCTGCCGGCGGCGCAGGGTGGTGCGCCGGCCGGCACGGCCACCGGCAGTCCGTAGACTGGTACGGCACTCCCGTCCCGCCGTGAAGGAGCCCACCCGCGTGACCGTCCAGCCCATCCGTCTGTTCGGGGATCCGGTGCTGCGCACGCCGGCCGATCCGGTTGTCGACTTCGACGTCGAGCTGCGAAAGCTCATCGAGGACCTGACCGACACCATGCGTGAGCAGGGCGGTGCCGGCCTCGCCGCGCCGCAACTCGGTGTGAGCCTGCGGGTGTTCACCTTCGACGTCGACGACGTGGTCGGCCACCTGGTGAACCCGGTGCTGGAGTTTCCCGACGAGGAGGAGCAGGACGGCCCGGAGGGGTGCCTGTCCATCCCGGGGCTGTACTTCGACACCAAGCGCCGGCAGAACGTCATCGCCAAGGGCTTCAACGGCTACGGCGACCCCATGCAGATCGTCGGCACCGGGCTGATGGCCCGCTGCGTGCAGCACGAGACCGACCACCTCGACGGGGTGCTCTTCCTCGACCGGCTGGATCCGGCCGGCCGCAAGGAGGCGATGAAGGCGATCCGTCAGGCCGAGTGGTACGACGCCGCCGCCCCGCCGACGGTCAAGCTGAGCCCGCACGCCGCCGGCAGCCCCTTCGGTCTGGGGCGGTGACCGGGTGCGTGTGATCTTCGCCGGTACGCCGGCCGTCGCTGTTCCGGCCCTGGCCGCCGTGGCCGCCTCCCGGCATGAGGTGCTCGCCGTGGTGACCCGCCCGGACGCCCCTGCGGGGCGCGGCCGGGGGCTGGTCCGCTCCCCGGTCGGGGCCTGGGCCGACGAGCACGGTGTCGAGGTGCTGACCCCGGCCCGCCCGCGTGAGCCGGAGTTCCTGGACCGGCTGCGTGAGCTGGCTCCCGACTGCGTGCCGGTGGTCGCCTACGGCGCGCTGGTGCCGCCGGTGGCGCTGGAGATTCCCCGGCACGGCTGGGTCAATCTGCACTTCTCGCTGCTGCCGGCCTGGCGGGGCGCCGCGCCGGTGCAGCACGCCGTGCTGCACGGCGACGAGCTGACCGGGGCCAGCGTCTTCCACCTGGAGGAGGGGCTGGACACCGGCCCGGTCTACGGCACGCTCACCGACGAGATCAGCCCGGCGGACACCTCCGGTGACCTGCTGGAGCGGTTGGCGCACAGCGGCGCCGGGCTGCTGGTGGCAGTGCTGGACGCGCTGGAGGACGGCACCGCCCGGGCCGAGCCGCAGCCCGCCGACGGCGTCTCGCTGGCCCCGAAGCTGACCGTCGAGGACGCCCGGGTGCGCTGGGGCGACCCCGCCTTCGCGGTGGACCGGCGCATCCGCGCCTGCACCCCGGCGCCCGGCCCGTGGACGACCTTCCGGGACGAACGGGTGAAGCTCGGCCCGGTCACCCCGGCACCGGACGCGCCCGACCTCAAGCCCGGTGAGCTGCTCGTGGAGAAGGCGCGGGTGCTGGCCGGCACGGCGACCGTCCCGGTCCGTCTCGGTGAGGTGCGCGCCGCCGGCAAGCGGGCCATGCCGGCGACCGACTGGGCGCGCGGCGCCCGGGTCGGCGCCGGGGAGGTGTTCGCGTGAGGGAGACCGCCGCTCGTGGCGGCGCGGAGCGACGCGGGTCCCGTCCCAGCCGGCCGGTCGTCGACCGGGCGCGCTACGCGGCGTACGAGGCGGTCGCGGCGGTGCACCGTGATGACGCGTACGCCAATCTGGTGCTGCCGGCGATCCTGACCGACTCGGGACTGTTCGGCCGGGACGCCGCCTTCGCCACCGAACTGACCTACGGCACCCTGCGCCATCTGGGCACGCTCGACACGATCCTGACCGCCGCGGCCGGGCGCGACGTGCAACGGATCGACCCGCCGGTGCGCGACGCGCTGCGCATCGGCGCGTACCAGCTGCTGCACACCCGGGTGCCCCCGCACGCGGCGGTCTCCTCCACCGTCGACCTGGTCCGGGTGGTGGGTCAGGGAGCCACCGGGTTCGCCAACGCGGTGCTGCGCGAGGTCGCCACCCGCGATGCCGACGAGTGGGTCGCCCGACTGGCGCCGTCGATCGAGGCGGATCCGATCGGTCACCTATCGGTGGCCTACAGCCATCCACAGTGGATCGTGCGGGCGTTCAACGAGGCGCTCGGTGGTGATCTCGGCGAGACCACCCGCCTGCTGATCGAGGACAATGAGCGTCCTCCGGTGCACCTGTGCGCCCGGCCCGGCCTGGTCGACCCGGTCGATCTCGCCGACGAGGTGGGCGGCGCCCCCGGTGCCTTCTCGCCGTACGCGGTCTATCTGGCCGGTGGCGCGCCGGGCGAGCTGGCGGCGGTGGCGGATGGTCGCGCCCACGTCCAGGACGAGGGTTCCCAACTGGTCGCCAACGCGCTCGCGCTGGCACCTGTGGACGGTCCGGACGGCCGGTGGCTCGACCTGTGCGCCGGGCCGGGCGGCAAGTCGGGGCTGCTCGGGGCCATCGCCGCGCAGCGGAACGCCCGGCTGACCGCAGTCGAGGTGGCCGAACACCGGGCCCGGTTGGTCGCCGGTGCCACCCGAGGTCTGCCGGTGACCGTGCTGAACACCGACGGTCGGTTGGTGGGCACCGAGGAGAAGCTGCCGGCGGAACACTTCGACCGGGTGCTCGTCGACGCGCCGTGCACCGGGCTCGGTTCGTTGCGCCGCCGGCCGGAGTCGCGCTGGCGGCGTCAGCCGTCCGACCTGTCGGCCCTGACCCGGTTGCAGCGCGAGCTGCTCGCCGCCGGGCTGCGGGCGGCCCGCCCGGGTGGGGTGGTGGCCTACGTGACCTGTTCACCGCACACGGTGGAGACCCATGTGACGGTGACCGAGGCGGCACGCCGCAGCGGCGTGCCTGTCGACTTCGTCGACGCGCGTAGGGTGCTGCCGGCCGGGATGCCGGGGCTGGGCGACGGACCGACGGTGCAGTTGTGGCCGCACCGGCACGGCACCGACGCCATGTTCCTCGCCCTGCTCCGCCGCACCTGACCGATGGTCGGGAAGGACGCTCCAATCCGCCTCGTGGTACAGCTGGTGTGCCATAGCAGCACGACGTCGATCCATCTGCCGTGCTGCTACAGCGCGGAGCGGCGCAGGTAGTCAATCAACTCTGCCGCCACCTGCTCGGGCTCGGACAGGCAGCGCCAGGCGGGCACCCGGCGGACAGGTGTGGAACCACGTGTGACATCGAGCCGAGCGAGCACCCGGCGCAGCCCTCGGCCGTCGGGGTCGCCCATGGGATCGTCCACGACGACGGCCAGTTCGACGTTCCCGCGCCCCACCACGAAGTCGACAGCCCGCCCGGCCACGGGCACGTCGCGCCGCACGGTGAGACCGGTGCCCCGAAGTGCAAGGTGCAATCGATCCGCCGGCGCGGTCGCGGCATCCGGTGAGGCGTCGGCGACCTCATGGGCCACCGCCAAGGCGGTCAGCAGGCCGCGTTGGCCCGACCACCACGATCGATCACCGACCACGACGAGCTGAGATTTAGCCCGGGTGATGGCGACATTCCACAAGTTGGTCTGGTGCACCAGCCAGCCTCGGGTGCGGTCCGGAGTGCCATGCGCCCCGACCGGCGAGATGACCATGATGTCTCGTTCGCTGCCCTGAAACTTGTGGATCGTCGCGCAGAGCAGGTTGTCGGTAAGGCCGGCGTTGGCGAGGGCCGCGGCCAGGCGCCGTTGGTGCGCGGCAAGCGGCGTGACCACCCCGATCGAGATATCGGGGTACGCGGAGCGCAGGTCTGTCACCTCGGCGACGACTGCGTCGATCTCGATCTGGTTGAACCCGGACCCGGTGGTGCCACGGCTGAACTGTCCGGGCACGTCACGCCAACGGACCGCGGGATCGGCTGGAGCGGCCAACCGGTTCGGATCTGTCAGCACGGTGAGCCGGCCCTGATAGACCTCACGGTTCGGCACGTCCACGATGTCCGGGTGGCACCGGTAGTGCTCGTCGAGGAGATGCGTGGCACCCGCAGCAGTGGCGAAGGCGTCGTACGCGGAGTGGGCCGTGTAGGTCAGTCGGCGGGTGGTGAGCCAGCCGGTACTCAGTTCCGCGCAGGCACGTTCGGTGATGTCGTCGCTCTCCGACAGGTCCACGACGGGTGCGAGCTGACGCGGGTCGCCGATGAGCAGGGCACGCTTGGCGCGATAGAGCATGGGCAGGATCGCGGGGATGGTGCACTGTGCCGCCTCGTCGATCACCACGAGGTCGAACATCGCCGGGCTTCTCTTCAATCGTCGGGCGGACAGGGCGGTCACTGCCCAGCCTGGCAGCACCCGGAGCAACTCGGGGAAGTAAGCCCAGCTGTCTGATTGTGGCTTGGCCATCTCGTCGGCTCGGTCCTGTAGCAGGCGTGCCCCAGCCGCCACCCGCCGGGCGATCTGGGACCGCAGCAGATCGATGCTGAGCGCGGGCCGTTCGGTGCCGGTCAGGTCGACCAGTCGCCGCCAGGTGACGTCGGCGTCGGGCAGCTCAGCGAGGCGTCGCCGGCATTCCCGCCAACGCAGCTCGATCACCGCCCGTTCGGCGAGCGCCTTGACGGCGTCTCGATCCGCAACCTGATACGACCGCAGCCGCCACCGGTACCACCAACCGAACCACCTGCTGCCGAGGGCCCGATCGGTCAGCCGGACGAGCTGCACCAGCGCCGTGTCGTCGACGGGCAACGATGCTGCGCCGGTTCCTGGGTCGACCTCACGCTCAACGGCCAGCTCTGCGAGGTCACGTTCGAGCTGGCGCCGTTCGTCCAGAACCCTACGGAGACCAGCGGCCTCGTCACCCAGGAGCCGCAGCTCATGCAGGGGTGTCCGGTCCTCCGGCGTGCTGGGCCGTTCCGCCGGTGGGTACGCCGCCAGGATGTCGGCGAGGTGTTTCGGTTCCTGCATGCGGTGGTCTTTGTTGCCCGTACGCAGCAGCAGGCCCGGGCCGATCAGGTCGGTCACCCGGTCGAGCACGGAGTCGACGGCCTGGTTGCTGGTCGAGCCGATCAGCACGCTCTGGCCGGCGGCGGTGGCGGTGGCCAGCAGGGCTGTGACGAGTTGACTCTTGCCGGTGCCCGGCGGCCCCTGGGCCACGGTCAACGGCTGTGACATCGCCGCCTGGATAATCTCTTCCTGGGCCTCGTTCGTCGGGCTCATCGCCACCGTCGTGACCGGCGCCGCAGCTGCCTCGTCCGGGCGGACCGCCAGGGCAGCCAGCGCCGTCCGCTCGATGAGCCGAGGATTTTTGATCATGCCCCGCAGGTCGTCGACGAGCTGCCGCTGTGGTGACTCGGCGGCGTCGACGGTGTACAGGATCGCGGCGTTCTGTACCCCGTTCACCGGCCCCGGGCGGATGGTGCCGCCGAGCTTGGCCGGATCCAAGTCCGTAACCGGGCTCAACCCGAACGTCTTCACGAGTACGTCGACGGTGGCGGCGAGGGAGGCGGGGTCTCCCGGCGCGAATGCCTGTTCGACGCGGAGCCGGAGTTCGTCGCCTTCCACCTCGGACAGTTGGAACAGGTCGACGAGCGCGGCACTGGGCCGGGGCGGAAAGGAGGCGTGCAGGACGGCGTCCTGGCCGACGGTGACATCACAGACCAGCAGTGGAGCGAGCCGGAGTGGCTTCTGCCGAGCCGGCCGAACCGCGACGACGGGATAGCCGTACTGGATCTCCCTGCCGTCGGCGCGTGCCCGCGCGGCGAGTCTGGCCGCCGCACCGCCGAGCTGGACGGGCGTTTCCGAGGTGAAGACGGCCTCGGCGCCCGGCGGTGCCGCGACGTACGTCGTGCTTGCCTGCGGATCGATGAACGATTGCAGCACGGTCGACCGCTGCATGCAGTTGATGTAGTAGGTCACCAGACGCCGCCACTGGTCCGCGTCGAACGGCGCCTCGTCCCTCGGACTGGCGGTGACGGCGGTGACCTGCCGTGCGGCGGCGGCGGAACCCGAGGCCGTCACCAGCCGGATCGGCTCGGTGACGCCCTCACTCGACTCGACTGGCGTGTGCTGGCGACGTCGGGCCATCTCGGCCGGGGCGTATCGGGAAAGGTCGTTGGTGGTGATCCACCCATCGTCGGAAGGCCCCTCGGCGGCACCGCGCAGACCGTCAAGAAGCACCTCGGTGAAGACCGATGGACGGTCCGGACCCTGTGCCTTCGACGCCTTCTGGTGGGTGCTGGAGGTCAGGATGAAGGTGCCACGCTGCCGTTTGAGGCGGCGTGGCTCTTCGCGCACACCGCCCCGGAACCGGTGCCGGGCCGTGAACGCGCCGGAGAAACAGCAATCGAGAAGGACGACTTTCTGGCTGGCTTTGGAGTCGTTGAGCAGATGACGCAGCATGCCGTCGGTGTCGAAGGCGGTAGCGTGCAGTTGCCCGCTGACCGTGTCGGTCGCCGCGAGAAACAGCGACTGACCGTCAGGGTGCATCACCCCGTGGCCCGAGTAGTAGAGCAGGGCCAGGTCGCCGGTGCGCCGCACCCCGTAGAACTCCTCGACGATCTGCCGTAGGCGCGCTGCTGGCAGGTCGAGTTCGGCGCGGACGCTGTCGAACTCGCCCGCGCTGTCCAGCACCGCCTTGAGCTGCGCAACGTCCTGTCGTACCGAGGGGAGGGGCGCGAGCGCTCGGTCGACGTGGCAGGTGGCCGTGCCGAGCAGCAGGGCGTGCCGGCCCATCAGGGACGGGACCGGTCGATCGCGGCCCGCACCGTGCTGATCAGTTCGTCGGTCTGTGCGTGGGTGGGCTGGTCGATGGTCAGCTCGATGTCACCGACCCGCAGATGCACCCGGCGGCCTGTGTGGCGTTGCAGGAAGGCCAGGACAACGTCGACCAACGCCTGCACGTAGCCGGGCTCGGTGCCCGCCAGCACGGTGACGACGCCGAGCGTCAGCTCTGCGACGCCCTTGGCAGCCGGGTCGACGGTGGCTCGTTCGACGCGAGAAACATCGCCGACCTCGCGGAGGTCGTCCGCCAGCTCGTCGGTCAGCTCACCGAGGACGAATTCGTCGTCGTCGGCGAGCGGCGTGAACGCGATCCGGATGCGGACGTGAGACATCCAACCTCCTGACTGAGCGGCGCGAACCAACCTACGGAAAAGGCACCGTCAAAACCTGCTTCTGTCAACTTATTGATCGAAAGCCCGTTGCTGACAAGGTTTTTGCGCTCCTACATGGAGCATGGGTTATTCCGATGTGGAGTCGTGTACTAACCTTCACGCCTGCTGTCCGGACGCCGCCTGCCCACCTGTGGCGTTCGATGACTCAGCGGCGACGCCCCACGGGCTTGAAGGAGCACCCGGATGACCATGGCGACCGACAATCCTCCGGTGCCGGGCCAGCTCGTCACGGTACGCAACCGGCGTTGGGTCGTCGCCGACGTGGTCCGCAGTGACGTGACCAGCGGCGACCCACATGTCTTCACCGGCCGCACCCCGCACCTGGCCACCCTGGTCAGCATCGAGGACGACGCCCGCGACGAGGAGTTGCGGGTGGTCTGGGAGCTGGAGCCGGGCCGGCGGGTGCACGACAACGCCACGCTGCCGGACCCCCGCAACGGGTTCGACGACCCCGGGCAGTTGGACGCGTTCCTGGACGCCGTGCGCTGGGGCGCGATCGCCTCGGCCGACCGCACCGCCCTCCAGGCACCCTTCCGCTCCGGCATCGAGATCGAGGATTACCAACTCGACCCTGTGGTCCGGGCGTTGTCGATGCCGCGGACGAATCTGCTCATCGCCGACGACGTCGGCCTCGGCAAGACCATCGAGGCCGGGTTGGTGATGCAGGAACTGATGCTGCGGCATCGGGCCCGCACCATGATGATCGTCTGTCCGGCCGGGCTGACCCGGCAGTGGCGCGACGAGATGCGCGACAAGTTCGGCCTCGACTTCCGCATCGTCGACGCGGCCCTGCTCCGGGAGCTGCGCCGGGCCCGCGGGCTCTACACCAACCCGTGGACGCACTACCCCCGGTTGATCGTCAGCGTGGACTGGCTGAAGCGGGACCGGCCGATGCGGCTGCTCCGCGAGGTGCTGCCGGCAACGCCGCGCTATCCGCGCGCCGTCGACCTGCTGGTGGTGGACGAGGTGCACACCTGCGCACCGTCCGGCCGGGGCCGGTACGCGGTGGACTCGCACCGCACGAAGGCGATCCGGGCCCTGGCCCCGCACTGCGAGCACCGGCTCTTTCTCTCCGCCACCCCGCACAACGGTTTCACCGAGTCTTTCACCGCGCTGCTGGAGCTGCTCGACGACCAGCGGTTCGCCCGGGGCGTCAAGCCGACCGACGAGCAGTTGGCCCGGGTGATGGTGCGGCGGCTCAAGAGCGAACTACCGCCGAGATGGGACGGCACACCCCGGTTTCCGACACGGCACCTGAGCTACCTGGAGGTCGACTACTCGGCTGCCGAACGGCACGCCCACGACCTGCTCAGCCGGTACGCGGCGAGTCGCCGGGCCAACGCCGACGGGCGGGCCGGACAGATCGCCGCCGACTTCGTCACCACTCTGCTCAAACGTCGACTTTTCTCCTCGCCGAAGGCGTTCGCCGAGACCGTGGAAACCCACCTGGCGACGATGACCGCCCGGGACCACACCACCGACGACAGGGCGGTGCGCAAGGCGGAGCGGGCGGCCGGCGAGAAGGTCCTGCAACCGGTGATCGACCGGCTGGCCGAGACAGCCGAGGACGACGCCGCCTACGGCAGCGCCGAGGCCGATGCCCTGACCGCTGTCCGGCATTACGCTGCGCCGCTCTCCGCCGAGGAACGGGCACTGCTGGGCGAGCTGCGCACCTGGGCCCGCTCGGCGCAGGACCGACCGGACGCCAAGCTGGCAGCGCTGCACCGCTGGCTGGACCCGATCGTGCGGCCCGACGGTGAGTGGCAGTCCGAACGGGTGATCATCTTCACCGAGTACCGCGACACCCAGCGTTGGCTGCACGACCGCCTGCTCAGCGCCGGGTACCCACCGGAGCGGATCGCTCTGCTCTACGGCGGGCAGGATCCGGACGAGCGCGAACACGTCAAGAACGTCTTCACCGAGCACCCCGACCTCGACGACGTCAGGATTCTGCTCGCCACCGACGCCGCCAGCGAGGGCATCAACCTGCAACGGTACTGCCATCGGCTGCTGCACTGGGAAATTCCGTGGAACCCCAACCGCCTTGAGCAGCGCAACGGCCGAATCGACCGGCACGGTCAGCGGACCGCCCGGGTGGAGGTGCTGCACTTCGTGCCGGCCGGTTGGCAGCAGGTCGACTACACCACCGGTTCGCTGGAGGACGAGCTGGCGTTCCTGCGGTTGGCGGTGGAGAAGGTCGAGGCGATCCGCACCGACCTGGGCAGCGCCGGTGAGGTGATCGCTGCCCAGGTCGAGCAGAAGATGACCGGCAAGCAGACCGACTGGCGGGTCACTGACGTCGAGATCGACCGACGGGCGAGCCGCGCCCGGCTTCGGGTGGAGCGCGACCTGGCCCGGGACCTGCACCGGCTCACCGAGACGCTGAAGGGCAGCCGGGCGGAACTGAACCTCACCCCGGCCACCGTGGAACGGGTGGTCCGCACCGGGTTGCGTCTGGCCCACCGCCGGGACCTGATCGACGCGCCCACCCCGGCGAGCGCGTCCGGTGACTGGTTCCGGCTGCCTGAGCTGCCCGGCGCGTGGGCCGCCGCCCGCAACGACGGGCTGCTGCACCCGGTCACCGGGCGGGAACGATCGATCACCTTCGATCCGGACGCGGCGGCGGGGCGGACGGACGTGGTGCTGCTGCACCTCGGGCACCGGTTGGTGCAGATGTGCCTGCGCCTGCTGCGGGCCGAACTGTGGGCGCAGGCCCGGGGCGACGCCGGGTCTGCCGGTGCGAAGCTCAGCCGGGTCACCGCCCGGGTGGTCCCCGGTGACCTGCTGCGTACCCCGGCCCTGGTCGCCCACGGCCGGGTGGTGCTCACCGGCGCGGAGGGCACCCGACTGCACGAGGAGATCGTCACCGCCGGCGGCCTGATCGAGGGCGGGAAGCTCGTCCGGGCCCGCCAGGAGGACCTGGAGGCGCTGCTCGCTGCCGCGACCGACCAGGTCCCCGCCGAGCAGGTCCGGCAGAGCCTGACTGAGCTGTGGCCGACGCTGACCGGGCCACTGGGTCGCGCCCTCGGCACCCGCGCCGACCAGCGCGCCCGCAGCCTGCACGGGCTGCTCGCCCGCCGCTGCGAGGAGGAGGTGACCGCGATCGGCGCGGTCCTGACCGAGCTGGAGACCTCGATCCGCGGCAAGCTCGCTGACGAGCCGCACTGGGAGCAGCCGACCCTGTTCGCCATCGAGCGCGAGCAGTTGCACGCCGACCGGGACGCGCTGCACGCCCGGCTGCGCGACATCCCGGCCCAGCGCGAACGGGAGAGCAACGCGCTGCGCCGCCGTTACGCCGACCCGACGGCCCGCTGGTTCCCGGCCGCCGTCACCTTCCTGGTCCCCGCGTCCCTGGCCCGAGGTGCCCGCTGATGCCCGCCATCCCCCGCCAGTCCCGAGGAACGTCCCGCGCGGCCGGCTCGAACCGCGCGGCCGGCCCCAACCGTCGGGCCACCGGTCGGCCGGCCGGGACGCCCGCACAGCGCATCGACGAGCAGCACGCCGAGTGGCTCGGCCTGCTGCGCCCGGAGGGGCCGTTCCTGACGGTGCCGGTGCTCGTCGAGACGCTGCCGCACGGGCTGGACACCGTGCCGACCGACGTGCGGGACCGGATCCGCCAGGGCTGGGCGGAGGTGCAGGATGCCCCGGATCTGCTCGGCCCGGCTTGGGTGGAGCTGATCCTCGGGGAGTTGTTGCGCTACCCGGCGAGTGCGCGCACCGACGGTGCGGTCGGGGTCACCGGCGCGGACGGCTTCCGGCCGGACGTGGTGCTCTCCGGTCCGCAACCCGGCGGCGGCAGTGCGGCCCGGCTGCACGTGCATCGGCTGCCCTTCGACACGTCGCTCACCGCTGCCCGGGGCGACCGCCCGGCCCCCGTCGAACAGGCCTCCCAGCTCTGTCGGGACACCGGCGTGCCGCTGGCGCTGGTGACCAACGGGCAGCACTGGGCGCTGGTGCACGCCCGCCGAGGCGAGCCGACCGGCGTGGGTGTCTTCGACGCCGACCTCTGGTTGGAGGAGCCAACGCTGCTGCGCGCCTTCGCCACCCTGCTCGCCGCGGCCCGGGTGCTCACCCCGCCGACCGGTGCCGACGGCCGTCCGTCGAGCAGCCTCGCTGCGCTGTTCGCCCGCAGCGCGGAGGCGTTCACCCAGATCACCACCACCCTGGGCGACCAGGTGCGCCGGGCGGTGGAACTCTTCGTCGGCGAGCTGGCCCGGCTGGACCGGGAGTCCGAGGGCCTGCTGCTCGGCAAGGTCAGCGACCGGGAGATCTACCGGGGTGCGCTGACCGTGATGATGCGTCTGGTCTTCCTGCTCTACGCCGAGGAGCAGCGGCTGCTGCCGGTGGCCGACCCGCTCTACGCGCAGGCGTACGCGGCGTCCACCCTGCACGGTCAGCTCGGTGCGGCCCGGGACCTGCACGGCGAGGAGGTCGGCGATCGGCGTACCGCCGCCTGGCCTCGGCTGCTCGCCCTCTTCGCCGCGGTGCACGGCGGCTGCGAGCACCCCGACCTGCGGATTCCCGCCCACGGCGGGTCGCTGTTCGACCCTGAACGGTTCGGATGGCTGGTCGACGCGGCGGTCACCGACCGGGTCGTGCACGAGATGCTGGACGCCCTGCTGGTGCTGCGGCACCGGGGCAGGGCCGCCGAGCAGCTCAGCTACTCCAGCCTCGGCGTGGAGCAGCTCGGCCACGTCTACGAGGGCCTGCTGGAGTTCTCCTGCGCCCGCGTGCAGGAGCCGTACGTCGGGCTGCTCGGCAAACGCGAGCCGGAGCTGCCGCTGGCCGAGTTGGAGGCCGCCGCCGCCCGGGGCGAGGCGGAGCTGCGCGTCTGGCTGGTCGCCCGCTGCGACCTCACCGCCCGGCAGGTGGAGAAGGCCCTGGCCGCGACGCCCGCGCCGCACCAACTCGCCGCGCTGCACGCGGCCTGCGACAACGACGCCGACCTGACCGAGCGGGTACGCCCGTACTGGGGGCTGCTCCGCACCGACCTGCGCGACCTGCCCACGGTCTTCCCCGCCGGCTCGGTGCTGTTCACCCAGTTCGGCGACCGGCGGAACACCGGCACCCACTACACCCCTCGGGAACTGGCCGAGGAAGTCGTCCGGCACACCCTCGCCCCGCTCTGCTTCGCCCCCGGTCCGGCGCAGGGCGTCACCGACGAGGGGTATGGCGGGCCAAGACCGCCGACGAGCTGTTGACGTTGAAGGTGCTCGACCCGGCGATGGGTTCCGGCGCGTTCCTGGTGGCGGCTTGCCGCTACCTCGCCGAGGTGCTGGTGCGGGCCTGGCACCGCGACGGGCTCCCCGCCGAGCTGTCGGAGCTGGCGAACGGCAACCCGGACCAGGAGGACCTGCTGCTCGCGGCCCGTCGCCTGGTCGCCGCCCGATGCCTGTACGGGGTGGACCGCGACGACATGGCGGTGGAGCTGGCCAAGCTGTCGCTCTGGCTGGTCACCCTGGCCAAGGGCAAGCCGTTCGGCTTCCTCGACCACGCGCTGCGCTGCGGCGACTCGCTGGTCGGCATCACCAACCTCGATCAGCTCACCGCCTTCCACCTGGACCCCGGCATGGGGCGTTACCAACACAGCCGCCTCTTCGGCGACCTGGTCGACCGGCTACACCGGACGGTCGACGAGATGACCGCGCTGCGCGAGTCGATCGGCGCGACCGTGGTCGAGGACACCCGCGACGCCGCCGACAAGGCCGCCAAGCTCGCCGAGGTCGAACATCTCGGCGAGGGCCTACGGCTGGCCGCCGACGCGGTGGTCGGCGCCGCGCTCTCCACCGCTGTCCGCCCCCAGCGCCGCCCATGGGACCCGGAAGACGACACCGACGACACCGAGACGAAGTACGACGACCGCCTGCTCAGCATCAGCGACGACGTGTACCGCCTGCTCGACGGGCCGCACGACGCGGAGTTGGCCCAGCGAGTCTCGATCACCGTAGCCGGCTGGCTGCGCGGCTCCCGCCCGGAACCGATCCGACCGCTGCACTGGCCGCTGGAGTTCCCCGAGGTGGTCAAACGCACCGGCTTCGACGCCGTCATCGGCAACCCCCCGTTCGTCGGCGGCCAGCGCCTGACCGGGGCGATCGGGCCGGACGTACGCGAATACCTGGTCGAGCGGATCGGCCGGGGGAAGCGGGGAAGCGCCGACCTGTGCTCCTACTTCCTGCTGCGCAAGCTCAGCGTCACCGGCAAGGGGCGAGTGGGCATCATCGCCACCAACACGATCGCCCAGGGCGACACCCGGGAGGTTGGTCTCGACCAGGTCGTGGACATGGGCTGGACGGTCTACCGGGCGAACAAGTCCCAGCCCTGGCCGGGCACCGCCTCGCTGGAAGTCTCGCTGCTCTGGGTCGGCCATGCCGCCACCGACGAAAAGCCGATCCTCGACGGACATCCGGTTCCGGGAATCACCCCGTCGCTGGACGCCCGCTCGCGAGTCACCGGCAACCCATACCGCCTGGCCGCCAACGCCGGCCAGGCGTTCCAGGGATCGAACATCCTGGGCACCGGCTTTCTGCTGGAGCCGGAGCAGGCGCAGGCGCTGATCGCCAAGGACCCGCGCAACGAGGAGGTGCTCTTTCCCTACCTCAACGGGGAGGACCTCAACGGTCGCCCCGACTGCTCCGCCCGCCGCTGGGTCATCAACTTCCACAACTGGCCTCTCGAACGAGCCCAGCAATACCCCGACTGCTTCGCCATAGTCGAACGGGAAGTCAAACCCTTTCGGGCTACCAATAATGATCGCAGACGCCGCGAGATCTGGTGGCGATTCACGAGACCAGCCCCGGAACTCTATTCAGCAATTGACGGGCTCGATCGCGTGCTAGTCATTGCCCTCGTCAGCAAGACCGGCTTGCCCGTCTTCGTGTCGACCGGTCAGGTCTTCTCTCACATGCTTGGCGTTTTCGCTACTGATCGAGCGGAGGACCTTGCCTCGCTTTCCAGCAGCTTCCACTTCTCGTGGTGGACGACGAAGGGTGAGTCGAGCCTGCGGTCGGACCCCCGCTACACGCCGTCGGATGGTTTTGAGAAGTTTCCGCAGCCGGAGCTGACCGAGCGGATGGGGCGGATCGGGGCGGAGTTGGACTCGTACCGGCGGTCGGTGATGTTGGGGCGGGAGTTGGGGCTGACGAAGCTCTACAACCTGATCCACGACGAGCAGGTGACCAGCGCGGACATCCAACGGCTGCGGGAGATCCACGTCGAGATCGACGAGGCGGTGGCCGAGGCGTACGGCTTCGACCTCACGCTCGGGCACGGGTTCCACCGGACCCGGCAGGGCACCCGGTTCACCATCGACCCGACCGTTCAGGTCGACATACTGGACCTGCTGCTCGAACTCAACCATCAGCGCTACGGTCAAGAGAAGGACCGAGGTCCGCAGTCCAGGACTCGACGCAAGCCACGGAAGCCGGCCCGGGACGCGCCGCGCCCCGAGTCCTCCAAGTCCCCCGAATCGTCGGCTGAGATGCCGCCCGCTCTCGATGGCGGCCTCTTCCCCCTCCCAGACGCCCTGTTCTGAACTACGACGGCAATAAGTGCCAATGAGGCGACGAGGTGTGCGAGATGCCCGAGACCACGAAGGCGCAGGCCGAGCGGCCGGCACCGGCCCGTAAGGCCGCAGATGATCTAGCGGCGGAGATTCGACGGTGGAAGGTCTCTGGATGGGCGCTGCTACGAGTTCAGCCCCGATTACTGCATCGACCCCACCCGGTCAGAAGACAAAGAACGATGTGTGGCCTGTCACTGACTCCTGAAGACGGGATCTTCGGTAAGTTGCCCGATGCCGGCGGACGGGCCCGGTGTGCCGCCTGCAATAACGTCCGCGCGATCCATCTGCAGTCCCTTGGCTACGTTACTGCTGCCAGGGAGCATGCAAGGAAATCGCGATTGCGTGCCGCGCGACGGGAGCAAGCGGCCCAGAAAGCTCGGCGGAAAGTTGAGCAAAATGCGAAGTGGGTCGACTTGGTCAGCGGTGGCCTACGCAAGGGGCATCGCCTTGATCGCCGATTCGCGGCACGGACCCTTTGTGGAATTCACGTTCCTGAGGGTGCGTCGAAATCCCGTCCTCCCATCGCAGGCATCCCAAATTGCGATCCGTGCATCGAGGCGCTGCGCGCACTGCGTAACGTCGCAAAATCCGCTCCACCGAAGCCTCCACCCCGCGTAAGCAAGCACGATCGAAAGCTTCTCGACGGCGACAACCACGACCGGAAGCAGACGCGCGGAGTGTCGATCAGGGCCACACAGGGCGGGCTGCCCACCCTCGGCCGACGAACCTGAGCTCCTGTCTGAGCTGGATTCGGCCAGTCCGACTTGAGGCGTCTAGCTGACCACTCCATCCTTGAGGCTGGTCAGGAAGGTGGTCCAGGAGTGGCCGTCGAAGGCGAGGATCGGGCCGGTGCGGTCCTTGGTGTCGCGGATGTCCACCGCGCCGTCGACGAACCGCACCTCGACGCAGGCCGCGTTATTGGCGCTGCGGGAGGACTTGAACCAGCCGCGATCGGGGCGAGGGGCCATCACGTCATCTCCTTGGCGATCTGCCGGATCAGCACCAGCGACTCCGCCGAGCCTAACGCCCGCTCCCGCGCCTCGGCGAAGGTCACGGCGTAGTCCGCGACCCGGCTGGATTGGTCGATGATGTCGCTGGAGGTGAGCACCTCCTGCCAGACCAGGTCGGGCAGGCGGGGCGACGGGAACGACAGGATCTGGAACGGACTGCCGAGCGCGGGGTGCGCCCCTGCGGTGAAGGGCACCACCCGGATCTCGAACTGCTCCGGGCGCTCGGTGAGCAGTCGGTCGAGGTGGTCGAGCTGGGCGCTCATCACCGCCGCGCCGCCCACCTGCTGCCGCAGCGCGCCCTCGGCGATGACGGTGGTCAGTCGCAGCGGGTGGTCGCCGACGAGCCGCTGCTGCCGGGCCATCCGCACGGCGACCCGCCGGTCCATCTCGGTCAGCCGGACGTAGGTGTTGCCGCCCCGGATGACCGCGCGGGCATAATCCTCGGTCTGCAACAGCCCGTCGATCAGCTCGTTGTGGTAGCTGCGGACGTGCTCAGCGCCCGCCTCGTAGCCGAGGAAGCGGAGGAACTCCGCCGGGAAGAGCTGCGAATACTGGTGCCACCAGGCCCGCCGCATGGCCGCGACGCGCAGTGCCTCCAGCTCGGCGGCGTCGGCCGGGTCGATCTCGTACACCGTGACGAGCTGGGCCAACCGGTCGGCCGGCAGCTTGACCCGCCCGGACTCCACCCCCGAGATGTACGCCTGTGTGATGCCACTGGCGCGGCCCGCTGCAGCCGCGGTCATCCCCACCTCCTCGCGGCGTTCCCGCAGCCGTAGCCCAAGCTCCCACGCCTGAACGGTAGGCGACTCAAGTGGCGGCGAAGACTTGCGGCGCGTCCTTGCGGCGTTGGACGTCATCTCTGATCCATCCTGTGAGCGTCACCGATACCTGAAAGACCATACTCAATGAAAACTCCTGAAACCATACCCTTGATATAAGCGAACAAGTGAGTGATGCTGCCTTTACGGGATTCACGCCGATGCGAGGAGGCAGGATGGCTGGCGAGGTCAGATGGATCGAGCAGAAGCAGCAGGTGCGGCACGCGTTCTCGCTATCCCGGGTCGTGGACGCCGGCACCTGCGACGAGTGGCACGACCTGCTCGGGGTCCTCCGGGTGCCGGTCGACCGGCGGACGCCGGACAAGCTGTGCGACCACTTGCGCCCGTGGGCGCTGGCCACCCTGGCGGCCGGTGGCTACGGCTTCGGCCGTTACTACGCGTGCTACTCGACGCTCGACGATGACGACGAACCGGACAAGGCCATCGCGGACGAGGACATCGACTGGTCCGGCGCGGCCGTCCTGATCCCCGCCGAGCCGCCCGCCGGCCCGGTTCACACTTGCCCTTCGCCTGAATAGAACATACGTTCGGATCGTGGCGTCGTTCGAGCAACCCCAGCAGCGACACCGACCGGGATGGCCGGGCCAGGATGGCAGGCCAGGGCCTACGATCGTGCGCATGGACACGGCGACGATTGAACGGGCAGCCCTGGTCGCCCTACTTCGCCGCCCGCAGACGAGCTGGTCGGAGACGGCCCTGGAGATTCAGGAGAACGGCAGTGCCAAGGCCGTCCTCGAACGATCCGTCGGTCACTCCGACACGCTCTTCCCGGACCTGGAATCGATCTCCGACCTGATCGACGGTGCCGCTGACGAGATAGCCGGCTGGCAAGCGGAAGGGATCGGCGTTCACGCCTTCTTCGACGCCACCTACCCGGCTCAGCTTCTCGGCATCCGGGAGATGCCTCCGCTCCTGTTCAGTCGGGGCAATTTACAGGTTCATGATCGAGCAGTGGCGGTTGTCGGCAGCCGTAAGGCAAGCGCCGACGGGTTACGGATCGCCCAGGCGGTTGCCACCACCCTCGCCAGGCGTGGCGTGACCGTGGTCAGCGGGCTCGCCAGCGGCATTGACACCGCCGCTCACACCGCCGCGCTGGAGGCGGGCGGACGCACCGTCGCGGTCATCGGCACCGGGATCCGCCGGTACTACCCGGCAGAAAACCGACGTCTACAGGACCACATCTCCGACGTCGGTCTGCTGATCTCCCAGTTCTGGCCCGATGCCCCGCCGAGCCGGCAGAGCTTTCCCACGCGCAACGCCGTGATGAGCGGGTACGCAGTCGCAACCGTCGTCGTCGAAGCAGGCGAAACCAGCGGAGCGCGGATTCAGGCCAGGCTCGCCCTTCAACACGGCCGCCCCGTCGTCCTGACCAGTCAAGTCATGCGCTGCGACTGGGCCAGGGCGTTCGCCGAGAATCCCGGCGTCTACGTCGTCAACGGCACCGCAGAGCTGGTGGACGCCATCGACGACATCCTCAGCTACCAGCCCACCGAAGCCGGCCTGGAGAACTTCCCTGACTTCGCCCTCCGCTGACCAGCGCTGGACCATCATCCGCCGGCACATCGAGGTCCAGCGCGGCTATCTACGCAACCCGTTGCCGGCGTACGCCTGGGTCTGTCCCACCTGCCGTGGGGTCCGAGGCGAGGGCTATGCGCTCTGTTTCCGCTGCCAGTCCCACCTGACCCGATCGGGCGGCGTGCTCGCGGACCTCGTGCTGCCGATTTCCTACTCGCCGCGTACCTGGCAGCACCATCACAACCTCCGCACCTACAAGGGTGCGGCCCGGTCCGAGCAGGCTCGGCGAAACCTGCTCGCCCTCCTCCTGTTCTTCCTACGCGACCACCTTGCCTGCGTGGCGGCTCGCACCGGCGCTCGGCCAACGCATGTCATCACCGTCCCCAGCACCCGAAACAGCATCAGCACGCATCCACTCACCGAGCTTGTCGGCAATCGACTCGGACTGCCCTGGATTGCCAGCACGGTTAATCCGAGCTATGGGCCCGACGACCACGACTTCCACGCCGACTGGTTTGCTCCGGCCCTGCCTGCGGCGAGCGCCCCGGTCCACGCACTGGTCCTTGAGGACACCTGGACAACGGGTGCCCGCGTGCAGTCGCTGGCCTACGCCCTCAAGGCCGCAGGTGCCACTACCGTGGCCGCGATCATTCTCGGCCGCCACGTGGATCCGACATACCCGCCGGCCAAGCGGCTGATGGACGCCATCGCCAGCCCGCTGTTCGACACCACTCGATGTGCGACGGACGCCGGCTGACGAGCTGGGCTCCGATGTGGGCGACGGTGAGCCGTTGATGCAGGTGTGCACCGAGCGGTCCGCCGATGTCGTAGGGAAACGCTACGGTCGCTGTCATGACTGGGCAGGGCGTGCTCGCCGTACCGGATGAGCGGACGATCCGCGACGAACTGCAACGGTTGGTCGTTGCCGATCTGCGCGGCCCCCTCAGCGGTCCGGCGGAGGAGTTTCCCACCAGGGAGAGCCCGTTGGACCGCTACATTCTCGGGCGGCTGGCACCCAACGGAGTGTCGGTGGATCCGGCCACTCAGGACGTTTTCGCCGACGCCACCGCGTTGGACGCGGCCGACGGCGGCACCGAACCGGCCGCACCGAGCGTGCCGAGCCTGGCGCCCTCCGCGCTCGGCTTCACCGCCAGCGTGCCGCTGTCGGTTCCCGAGCTGTGGGTCACCGCGGCCTGGGGCAGCTACGACACCGCTGCCTCCGAGCGTGAGGAACACGCCGGCCGGCCGGTCTGGCGACGGCACCAACGCGGCGGCCTGGTCGTCGTGCCGCTGCGGGAAGGGCTGATTGAGCCCCGGTCGGTCGACGCGGCGCAGCCGAACGTCGTGGTGCGGGGTCGGGTGCGTTGCCTGAGGAAGGTCTGGCTGGTCTCGCTCTTCCTGGAGAACCGGGAGCGCAGCGATTCGTCGCGCCAGCCGAAGCGATGGATTTTCCAGGTCGAGCTGGCCGCCACCGGCCCGCAGGAGAGCGAGCCGGTCTTCGTGCCCCGGCCGGAGCAGGTCACCGGCGGAGACGACGCAGACCAGGCCGAACGGCACCGGCTGGCGATGGCCTACCGGTTCCACCCGGAGTTCGCGGTGGGGCACGGCACCGCCGTCCACGCCGAGCCGTCGCCCAGCGATCCCCAACGTGCCCATCGGGTACGCACCACGACCGTCCCGATACACGAGTTGCCCTTCACCGACGTGCCCAGCAGCGACCAGGACGACGACCTGCCCGAGTTGGCCGACGTCGAGTTGGACATGCGGCGTCTCGCCGAGCTGGCCGACGGCCCGGCCTCCGCCCTCACGGCGGCGTTGCAGCCCCTCGTTGCCGGCTATCGGGCGTGGATCGACCGCAACGAGGCGAGCGCCGGTGACCCCGCCCGGCGGCTCGACGGTTACCACCGACAGGTCCGCGAGGCGCTGCGCGACGCCTGGGAGGCGGCCGACCGGATCGCCGCCGGCATCGAGCTGCTCACCGCTGCCGACCCGGCGGCCCGCCAGGCGTTCGGGTTCGCCAACCGGGCGATGTATCTACAACGTGTCCACAGTGTGGTCGCTGCCCGGCGGCGGGAGCACCCGAACCTCCCACTGGCGCAGGCGGTCGCCGATGCTGACCGGCCCGAGAACCACCGGTGGCGTCCGTTCCAGTTGGCCTTCGTCCTGATCAACCTGCCGGCCCTGGCTGACCCACGGCACCCGGAGCGAGGTGACGACGTCGAACGCGCCCTCGCCGATCTGCTCTGGTTCCCCACCGGTGGCGGTAAGACCGAGGCGTACCTCGGCCTGACCGCCTTCACCATCGCGATCCGCCGCCGCCAGCTCGACCTGGCCGGGATGACCGGCGGGGCCGGGCTCGCCGTGCTGATGCGGTACACCCTGCGGCTGCTCACCATCCAACAGTTCGAGCGGGCCGCGACCCTGATCTGTGCGGCGGAGTCCCTACGCCGGGCTGATCCGCACACGTGGGGGAGCACACCGATCCGGATCGGACTGTGGGTCGGTGGCCGGGTCACCCCGAACCGCACCCAGGACGCGAAGGACTGGCTGGACGAGCGTCGGCGGGGCCGGTCCACCCGGGGCATCGGCTCACCGCATCAGCTCACCAGTTGCCCCTGGTGCGGCACGAGGATCGAGCCGGGCCGGGACATCAAGGTGGATCGCGAACACTGGCGGACCTTGGTGCGCTGCTTCGATGTGGAGTGCCCGTTCAGTGAGGTGGGCAGCTTTCCGTTGGCCGGCGACGAGATCGGGCTGCCGGTGATCCTGGTCGACGAGGAGCTCTACCGCCATCCGCCGGCGTTGGTCATCGCCACGGTCGACAAGTTCGCCCAGTTGCCGTGGAAGGGCGAGACCGCCACGCTCTTCGGCCGCGTCGGCAAGCACTGTGACCAGCACGGCTTTCTCACCGAAGACCTCGAATCGACCGACTGGGAACGCAAGCGGCACCGGCCAGGCAACCGCGTCGTCCCCTGCGCGCGGCTGCGTCCGCCCGACCTCATCATCCAGGACGAGCTGCACCTGATCTCCGGGCCGCTCGGCTCGCTGGTCGGGCTGTACGAGACCGCAGTGGACCGGCTGGCCAGCTGGGAGCCGGTCCCCGGGCACTGGTCCCGGCCGAAAGTGATCGCCTCCACCGCCACCGTACGCCGTGCCCAGCAGCAGATCGGCGCCCTGTTCAACCGGCGTACCCGGGTCTTCCCGCCGTCGGGGCTTGATGCCGCGGACAGCTTCTTCGCCCGCCAGCGCGAGACCGAAAAACATCCTGGCCGGCGGTACGTCGGCATCTGCGCCCACGGCAACCGGCTGCGGTCGACCCTGATCCGGGTCTACGTCTCCGTGCTCGGCGCGGCGCAGAAACTCCACGAGACCTACGGCCGCAACCGGGTCACCGACCCCTACATGACCCTGGTCGGCTACTTCAACAGCCTGCGCGACCTGGGCGGCATGCGGCGGCTGGTCGAGGACGACGTCTCCAGCCGACTGATCCGCGCCGACGAACGCGGGCTCGCCCGACGGTACGACCCGTACCTGGAGGAACTGACCTCCCGGATGCCCTCGGACGCCATCCGGCCGCTGCTGGACCGGCTCGCGGTGCGCTTCGACAGCACCCGGGCCAAGGGTGCTCCCCGGCCGGTCGACGTGCTCCTCGCCACCAGCATGATCGCCGTCGGGGTCGACATCGCCCGGCTCGGCGTGATGGTGGTGGCCAACCAGCCGAAGTCCACCGCCGAGTACATCCAGGCGACGAGCCGGGTCGGCCGGCAGGCACCGGGCCTGGTGTTCACCGTCTACAACTGGGCCCGGCCGCGCGACCTGTCGCACTACGAGCGGTTCGACCACTTCCACGCCACGGTCTACCGGCAGGTCGAAGCCCTGTCGGTCACCCCGTTCGCCGAGCGGGCCATCGACCGAGGGCTGACCGGGGTGCTGGTGGCGCTGGTCCGCGATCTGGAGAGCACCTACAACGGCAACCTGCGGGCGCGGGAATTCGACCGGCACAGTCAGCTCGCCGACCACGTCGTGCGGTTCCTCAAGCGCCGCAGCGAGGTGGCCGCCGACAACACCGTTCGCCAGCGGGTGGAGGACGAGTTGGAGGCACGCCTGGACCTGTGGGCACGGGAACGGGCCCGGCCGGCCCGACGGCTGGCCTACGACAAGCCGTACCACAGCGACGACGTCGCCGGGCTGCTGCACCGCCCAGAGGAGGGCCGGTGGGCACAGACCACCTGCCCCACCTCGCTGCGCGACGTGGAGCCCGGCATCCAACTCCAGTTGCAGCTCGGTGCCGTGGTGGATGATCCACCGCCGTTCGTGCCGCCCGTTGGGGGCGGCACCGCCGGGGGGCCGACGTGAGCAGTCCGCAGCCCCGCAACCTGCGGGTCGGCGCGTTGCGCCCCAACCAACTGCTGCACACCTACGGCGTCGGCTCGGTCGCCGACCTGCCCAACCTGTCGGTGCTGACCCTCGGCTTGGCGC
The DNA here is from genome assembly GCF_002754655.1 of Verrucosispora sp. CNZ293. NCBI lineage: Bacteria > Bacillati > Actinomycetota > Actinomycetes > Micromonosporales > Micromonosporaceae > Micromonospora > Verrucosispora sp. CNZ293. The sequence continues at coordinate 2,452,557 of NZ_PEFR01000001.1, read as the reverse complement.
ACTGGGATCTCACCCACTCGATGCCGGTCACCGAGGACCGGTTGTTGACGGCGGTCCGGCGCAGGCTCGGGAGCCAGGTGGAAAGCCTTCGGCTTCCGCCGCACCTGCCGGAGACCTCCGACCTGTTCGCCGACTGGACCCGAGTGGGCGTGCCGGTGGCGCTCTTTCCCACCTGGCTGCGCTGCTCGGACACCCGGTGCAACCGACTCGCGCCGGCAGATTCCGGGCTGTTCGAGCTGTTGTCGTCGCCCTACCAGCCGGACCGGGCCCGCTACGTGCACAGTTGCCGGGGCAACGGCAACTCGCGTCCGACCGCAGTGCCGGCCCGCTTCGTGCTGGCCTGCGACAGCGGTCACCTCGACGACTTTCCCTGGTCGTACGTCGCGCACGGTGGCACGGATCCCGGTGCTGGTCACTCGCTCACGCTCGCCGAACGCGGCAGCACCGGCGAGGCGGCCAACATCTTCATCTCCTGTGAGTGCAAGGCTTCCCGGCCGATGTCGGTGGCGATCGGTCTGCACGCCGAACGGACCCTTCCCGCCTGCCGCGGACGCCACCCCCACCTCGGCACGTACGAGCCCTGCGATGCCCCCACCCGCACGCTCGCCCTGGGCGCCACCAACAGTTGGTTCGCCATGCAGTTGCGGGTCTTCAGCCTTCCCCGTTCCGAGCATCCGGTCGACCAGGTGGTCGCCAAATTCTGGTCATCGGAGCTGCACCTGCTTGCCAACCTGGACGCGGAGACGGCAAAGAAGATCATGCAGACCCAGGGCTGCTGGGCCGAGTTGCGACCCTACGGCACCGACCGGGTATGGGCGGCGATCCAGCGTCGCAGCAAGGCCGAGCCGGACGACGAATCCGACGACGGCGACGATCTACGCAAGCCCGAGTGGCTGGCCTTCACGGCCGGCACCAGCACTGAGCTACCGGATTTCACCACCCGACCGGAGCCGGTGCCGCACCAGCACCGCAGGTGGCTCCGCGAGGTGGTCCTCGTCCCCCGGTTGCGGGAGGTCTCCGCGCTGTACGGCTTCACCCGGATCGACGCTCCTGAGTGGGACGTGCTCGACACCCCCGACCAGCGGCGGGCACCGCTGACAATCGGCAAGCCGACCTGGCTGCCCTGCGCCGAGATGCGGGGCGAAGGAATCTTCCTGCGGGTCGACGAGGAGGCCGTCGTCGAGTGGGAACACCGGCCAGCGGTCAAGCAACGCGAACAGTTACTGGTCCGCGCCCACGACCTCTGGCGGGTGCAGCGCAAACTGGCCCCGGAACAGTGGCCTGGTCTTCGCTACGTCCTGCTGCACACCTTCGCCCACGTGCTCATCCGTGAGCTTGCCCTGGAGTGTGGCTACAGCGCCGCCGGCATCGGGGAGCGGGTCTACGCCTGGCCCGGTGACACCCCATCCGCCGGGATACTCCTCTACACCGCGGCACCCGACAGCGAGGGCACCCTCGGTGGTCTCGTTTCCCTGGGGCGCACGGACCGGCTCGGTCAGCTCGTTGAACGGGCGTTGGAGGCCGCCCGATTGTGCAGCTCTGATCCGCTCTGCGCCGAGCACGACCCGACCGTGCACGCCCGCCTGTCGGCTGCCGCCTGCCACGCCTGTCTCTTCGCCGCCGAGACCTCCTGCGAACGCGGCAACCACTACCTGGATCGGGCCCTGCTGGTCGACACTCTCACCGACCCCGGCTCCGGATTCTTCGCCCGATGAACCACGAGCGGTTCACGGAGGTGATCACCGACATCGCCACCACGCTCCCCGCCGATCACGTCGTTGCCTGGGCCGCCGTGCTGCTGACCGTCGACATACCTGCCGACAGCGGGGTGGCCGCCGCGTTGATCGACGCCCGGCCCGGGTTCTCGGTCGGCACCCAAGCCGCACGACTGATCAAGAGCTGGCGAACCGACGCACCCGACCTGCCCGGTTCAGCGGTCGCTCTTGCCCTGCGCAGCGCCGCCCTCCTGCACCAGCGGGTGGCCGCGAGGCGTACCGAGCTGGCAGTCAGCGGGCCGACCAGCGCGGCCATGCCGGTCCGCCTCACCAGCTCCGTGGTCGTGGAGGTCATCCGTGCGGCCCAGAGCAGACTGCTCGTGGCGAGCTTCGCCGCGTACGGGGTCGCCGAGGTGATCGCCGAGCTGCGGGCTGCAGCCCACCGAGGCGTGCACATCGATCTGATTTTGGAAAGCTCGGCCGAAGACGGCGGTGCCCTACGGGGATCCGCCAGCGCCGCCAGCACCTTCGCCGATCTCCGAAACCGGGCGACGTTCTGGCACTGGCCGGCCGCACGACGAGCCGCCAGCGGAAATCCGTACGCAGCCCTGCACGCGAAGCTGATCGCCGCCGACAGCAAGGTCGCGCTGATCAGTAGCGCCAACCTCACTGACCGGGCGCTGTCTCACAACATTGAGGTCGGCGTGTTCCTCCATGACCCAGAGGTGGTGCGAAAGCTCGTCGCGCACTTCCAAGCCCTTGTCGACTCCCGGACCGGCGTGCTGCAGCGACTCTTCTGAGTAGCCGACGGCTCGACGAGGCCAGAGCAGATCCGGAATACCGACGATCGTCGGTGCGATCTGATATCTGCTGTCCCCGGGCTTGGCGGGATGGTCAGCCGATCGGCAGCGCCCGGGTGCCGGCGCCCTTCACCGAGCGGGTGAGGGTGCGGTCGCTGATCCAGAGGAAGCACTGCACCGACCGGTTGCCGCTGCGCCACTCGCCTTCGGAGGGGTGGTAGAAGATGGTGCCGACCCGGTACTGGAGGTTGCCGTCGTCCGGCAGCTTGGCGTAGCGGGCGACGGCGCTGCGGCAACCACTGTGGATCCGCTCGGGCTTGGCCAGGAACGCCGAGAAACTGCTGTCCGGCGCTCGCCAGAGGCCCACGAACTCGGCCCGGTGCTTTGCGGTGCACGTGACGGCGACCATCTCGGTCACCTCGTCGCCCTCGGTGCGGGCGTTGAAGCAACCGTGCCGCAGTGGTGACGACCCGCCGAGCGCGCCGGTCAGGCTGGCGGTGCGCCGTACCGGCACCGGGGTGTCGAGGCCGCGCAACTCGTGGACGTCACAGCGGAACCAGCGGGCACCTCCGGTCCACGCCTGCGGCGAGGGTAGGACGACGGTGAGCCCGATCCGGGCAGTGCGCCAGTCGCCGCCCAACGTCCGGCGCACCTCGCTGTCACACTCGCCGAACGCGGCGCGCATCCCCTTGCTGCCGACGGCGGGCGGGCGGGATCCGGTCGCGCCGGTGAGGGCCCCGACGTGCAGGGTTTCGGCCCGGTGTGGCTGCGCACAGTCCACAGGTGCGTACGCGCTGAGGAAGCCGACCTCCTGCGGCTGCCCGTGGCAGCTACCGGAGTCGGGCGTGAACACCGCCGGAGCCCCCATGGACGCCCAGTCGTCGACCAGGTCACCGTCGGTGCCGGCCGGTCTGGTGCAGCCGGTCGCCGCCAGCGCCACCACGGTCGCCAGGGCGACTCCGGTCAGCCATCGTCGCATCCCCGTCGACCTCCCGCTCCCCGCTGTCGAAGCGGCAGCATACGGCACCGGGCTCAGCGACCGTCCGGGCCGTTTGCGCACCGTGCTCAGGTGACGGGCAGTCCCTGCGGGCCCACGCCGCGCATCGAGCCGGTCAGCTTGCGGTCGTCGCTCCACAGGATGCACCGCACCCCCCGGTCGCCCTCCTCCCACTCCCGCTGCGACGGCGGGTAGAAGATCGAACCGGCGCGGTAGGGCAGTTCGGCGTTGTTGGGTACGTCCGCGAAGGCGGCGATCAGCTCCATGCACCGCTTGTGGGCCTGACCGGCCGAACCGACGAACTGCTTCCAGCTCATGTCCTGCTCGACGTAGACGCCGACGAACTCGGCACCGTGCGGCTCGGTGCAGAGCACCGGGGCCATGTAGTTCAGGCTGTCGCCGATCAGCTTCGGGTCGAAGCAGCGGTGCACGAGCGGTGAGTCCCCGATGAGTGCCCCGCGCAGGCTCCCGGTCCGGTTGACCGGCCGGGTGTTGTCGATGCTGTCGGTCTCGCTCAGGTCGCAGCGGAACCAGCGGGCGCCGCCGTCCCACGCCGGCACCGACGGCAGGGAGATGTTCAGGGTCAGCCGGGCGGTGTGCCAGTCACCGCCGAGCACCAGCCGGGCCCGCTGGTCGCACTCCGCCCGGGCGGTACGCAGCGCCGCCGACCCCGGCTCGGGGCGTTTGCCCTCGGCGGCGGCGTCGGTGAACGTGCCGACGTGGACTGTCTCGGCGAGGTGGTTGCGGGCGCAGTCCACGGTCTCGTAGGTGCTCGCCTGGACGACGGCGGTGATCCGGGGCAGGCAGGCGTCGGTGGCCGGCACGAACATGGTCGGTGCCCGCAGTGTCTGCCAGTCGTCGGTGAGGTCGCCGTCGGTTCCGCCCGGCTGCACGCAGCCGCTGAGCACCATCGCAGCCACACTGGCCAGCGCCAGTGCCGCGAGCCACCGTCGCATCGTCCGCCCTTTCCGGGAGCTGCCGCCCGGCTGCCGGCTCCCGCGCCCACCGGCCTGCACGATACCGTCACCATCCCCGATGGAGTGTTGCCGCGAATCGGTCGTCTGGCCAGTGGAAGCTGAGCTTCATTCCGTTTCACCGGGTCGAAGGGGGCCATTCTGCACCATTGGTCACCTCCGGGTCACGGGGTGTCTCGGTTGCTGGCACGATGTCGTGGCTGCTGGCCGCGTTCGTACACTGGGCGCTGTGACCGTACCGCCGCCGATCGTCGCGCCCAGCATCCTCGCCGCCGATTTCTCCCGTCTCGCCGAGGAGGTCCGTGCCGTCGAGGACGCCGCGGACTGGCTGCACGTCGACGTGATGGACAACCACTTCGTGCCGAACCTGACCATCGGACTGCCCGTGGTGCAGAGCCTGCGGGCCGCCACGAAGCTGCCCTTCGACGTCCACCTGATGATCACCGATCCGCACCGCTGGGCGCCCGGCTACGCCGACGCGGGGGCGTACAACGTCACCTTCCACGCCGAGGCCTGCGCCGATCCGGTGGCCCTGGCCAGGGACCTGCGGGCGGCCGGCGCGAAGGCGGGGCTGGCGATCGACCGGGACACCCCGATCGAGCCGTACCTCGACCTGCTGCCCAGCTTCGACACGCTGCTGGTGATGACCATCAAGGCCGGGTTCGGCGGGCAGCGCTTCCTGCCGCACCTGCTGGACAAGGTCCGTACCGCGCGTCGCCACGTCAACGCCGGCCACCTTGAGCTACGCATCGAGGTCGACGGCGGGATCGCTGCCGACACCATCGAGCAGGCGGCTGCGGCGGGCGCCGACGCGTTCGTGGCCGGCACCGCCGTCTACGGTGCCGACGACCCGGCCGAGGCGATACACCGACTGCGCGGGTTGGCCGAGCGCGCGGCGGCCCGGGCCTGACATGGAAACCTCCGACGATCGCAAGGACGTGATCCTCGTCGTCGACGACGACGAGGACATCGCCCGCTTCGTCGAGTTCAACCTGCGGTTGCAGGGCTTCGAGGTGATCCTCGCCGCGGACGGCCAGGAAGCGCTGGAGCTGATCGAGCGGGAGCGGCCCGACCTGGCCGTGGTCGACCTGATGATGCCGCGGGTGGACGGGCTGGAACTGACCCGGCGGCTGCGCGCCGACCCGATGACGGCGGCCCTGCCGGTGATCATGCTGACCGCGAAGGGGATGACCCAGGACAAGGTCAACGGGCTCAACGCCGGCGCCGACGACTACCTGGTCAAACCCTTCGACAACGCCGAGCTGGTCGCCCGGGTCAGCTCCACGCTGCGGCGCAACAAGGAGTTCCGGGAGGTCTCCCCGCTGACCGGCCTGCCGGGCAACAGCCGGATCCGCCGGGAGATCGCCGACCGGGTCCGTGGCGGCGCGGACTACGCCGTCGGCTACATCGACATCGACCGCTTCAAGAGCGTCAACGACAGGTACGGCTTCGTCCGGGGTGACGGCTTCATCACCGCGCTGGCCCGTAGCCTGCACCGGGCGGTGGTCGCGGTGGCTCTGCCGCCGGCCTTCCTCGGCCACGTCGGCGGTGACGACTTCGTCTTCGTGTGCACGCCCGATCAGGTGCGACCGCTCACCCTGCGGGTGTCGTCGGACTTCGAGAAGGCCGCGGACGCCCTCTACGATCCCACCGACCGGGAACGCGGCTACGTGGAGTTGAAGGACCGGCGAGGCAACATCCGCCGGGCCGCGCTCGTCACCCTCTCCATCGGCGTCGCGATCTCGGACACCGACAAGCGGATCACGGACCCGCTGGAGGCGATGACAATCGCCTCCGAGATGAAGACCGTGGCGAAGAGCCAACCCGGCTCGTACGTGGCGGTGGATCGCCGGCGCGGCGTCGCCGAGCCCGGTCACCGTCCTGTGAAGTAGCTCGCCCGGGTGGCCCGCCGCGCCGCCGAGCGTGTAAGACTTTGCTCAGTACCCACCACGCGCTGGCGGGACTCGGTGTAATTCCGAACCGGCGGTGATCCACGGTCCGACCGTGGTAAGCCCGCGACCCGGGAGCGGTTCGTCCGCCCGGTGGACCTGGTGAGAATCCGGGGCCGACGGTTGGGGGCGGCTCGTCCGCGCCCAGACAGTCCGGATGGGAGACAGCGCGCGGGACGGAAGGGGGCCGTGTGCCTCGCCGGGCTCCGGCGTGCGCGCGTCCCGGCCGGGGCGGCTGTGCCGTCCCCGGATTCCGCTGCCTGCCCGTGGCCACCCGGCCCAGCTCCCTGCCCGCGCGTACGAGCGAGAGGGCAACGCAGGCGATGGCGAGCGTCTCCGTGGACGAGGCGATGCGTCGTGCGATCGAACTCGCGGCGCGCGGGCTCGGCACCACAAGTCCCAATCCCGTCGTCGGCTGCGTACTGCTCGACGTCGACGGCGAGGTGGTCGGCGAGGGCTTCCACGCGTACGCCGGGGGACCGCACGCCGAGATCGTCGCGCTGGCCCAGGCCGGGCAGCGGGCCAAGGGCGGCACGGCGGTGGTCACCCTGGAACCCTGTGACCACGTCGGCCGCACCAGCCCCTGTAGCACCGCGCTGGTCCAGGCGGGGGTGGCCCGGGTCGTCATCGCGGTGCCGGATCCGAACCCGGTCGCCACCGGTGGTGCCGCCACGTTGCGGGCCGCCGGCGTCCGCGTCGACCTGGGGGTACGCGGCGCCGAGGCGGAGAGCGGCAACGTGGCCTGGCTGACCGCCATGCGCCGGGGCTGGCCGTACGTGATCTGGAAGTACGCGGCGACCCTGGACGGGCGTTCCGCGGCGGCCGACGGCACCAGCATGTGGATCACATCCGAGGCGGCCCGGATGGACGTGCACGCGCTGCGCGCCACCGTCGACGCGGTGGTCGTCGGCGTGGGCACGGTGCTCGCCGACGATCCCCGGCTCACCGTGCGCAACCTGCGTGACGGCAGCCTCGCCATCCGGCAGCCGCTACGGGTGGTGGTCGACTCGGCGGGGCGTACCCCGGCTGACGCGCGGGTCCGCGACGGCGCCGCCGGCACCTGGGTGGCCACCGCCGCCGAGGTGGGCGCCGGCCCGGACGGCGGCGTCGACCTGCCGGCGCTGCTCGCCGCCCTGCACGCCCGCGGGGTCCGGGCCGTGCTGCTGGAGGGTGGCCCCCGGCTCGCCGGGGCGTTCCTCGCCGCCGGCCTGGTCGACCGGGTGGTCGGCTACCTCGCGCCCCGGCTGCTCGGCGCCGGGCCGGCCGCGCTCGTCGATGCGGGTGTGACCACCATCGCCGAGGCCATCGACCTGGAACTCACCGACGTTACGCAGGTCGGTCCCGACCTGCGGATCACCGCGCTGCCCCGGAAGAGGGAGGGCTAGGCATGTTCACCGGCATCGTCGAGGAACTGGGCGAGGTCGTCGGGGTGACCCCGACGGCGGAGGACTCGTCCCTGGTAGCGGTCCGTGGCGCACTCGTCACCTCCGACGCACGACATGGCGACTCGATAGCTGTCAACGGGGTCTGCCTGACCGTCGTCGACGTCGATGGCGGGGTGTTCACCGCCGACGTGATGGGCGAGACGCTGCGCCGTTCGGCGCTGGGCGCACTGCGGACCGGCGACCAGGTGAACCTGGAACGCGCCGCCGCGCTGGGCAGCCGCCTCGGCGGTCACCTGGTGCAGGGGCACGTCGACGGCGTGGGCGAGGTGCTCTCCCGGGAGCCGGCACCGCGATGGGAGACGGTCCGGTTCCGGTTGCCCGCAGCGTTGTCCCGGTACGTGGTGGAGAAGGGCTCGATCACCGTCGACGGGGTCTCGCTGACCGTGGCCGAGGTGGGCGACGACTGGTTCGCCGTCGGCCTGATTCCCACCACCCTCTCGGCGACCACGCTCGGCACCCGGTCCGTGGGTGACCCGGTCAACCTGGAGATGGACGTGCTGGCCAAGTACGTCGAACGGTTGCTGGCCGGTCGCACCGTCGACGGGGCGGAGGTGCCGGCATGACCTTCGCCGACATCGAGCAGGCCGTGGCCGATATCGCCGCCGGCCGCCCGGTCGTGGTGGTGGACGACGCCGACCGGGAGAACGAGGGTGACCTGATCTTCGCGGCCGAGCTGGCCACCCCGGAGCTGTTGGCCTTCATGGTGCGGCACACCTCGGGCTTCATCTGCGTACCGCTTGTCGAGAGCGAGTGCGACAGGCTCGACCTGCCGCCCATGCACCACACCAACCAGGACCGGCGGCAGACCGCCTACACGGTGACCGTCGACGCCCGGGAAGGGGTGACCACCGGCATCTCGGCGGCCGACCGGGCGCACACCATCCGGCTGCTCGCCGATCCGGCCACCGGCCCGACGGACCTGGCCCGGCCGGGGCACGTGGTGCCGCTGCGGGCTCGTCAGGGCGGGGTGCTGCGCCGTCCCGGGCACACCGAGGCGGCCGTCGACCTGACCCGGCTGGCCGGTCTGCGCCCGGCCGGTGTGCTCTGCGAACTGGTGAACGACGACGGCACCATGATGCGGCTGCCGGACCTGGAGAAGTTCTGCGCCGAGCACTCGCTGGCTCTGATCACCATCGCGGACCTGATCGCGTACCGGCGGCGTAACGAGAAGCAGGTCGAGCAGGTCGCCGACGCCCGGATGCCCACCGAGCACGGGGTTTTCCGGGCCCTGGGCTACCGCAGCGAGTACGACTCGGCCGAGCACGTGGCGTTGGTGATGGGTGAGATCGGCGACGGCCGGGACGTGCTGGTGCGGGTGCACTCGGAGTGCCTGACCGGCGACGTCTTCTCGTCGGTGCGCTGCGACTGCGGACCGCAGCTCAACGCCGCCCTGGACCGGGTGGCCCGCGAGGGGCGGGGCGTGGTCCTCTACGTGCGCGGTCACGAGGGGCGCGGCATCGGGCTGCTGCACAAGCTCCAGGCGTACCAGTTGCAGGACCAGGGCCGCGACACGGTGGACGCGAACCTCGACCTCGGCCTGCCGGCCGACGCGCGTGACTACGGCACCGGCGCGCAGATCCTCTACGACCTCGGGGTCCGCTCGATGCGGCTGTTGACGAACAACCCGGCCAAGCGGGCGGGGCTTGAGGGCTACGGCCTGACCATCACCGGCCGGGAGGGGCTGCCGGTGCGCCCGCACCCGGAGAACGTACGTTACCTGCGGACCAAGCGGGACCGGATGGGGCACCTGCTCGACCAGCTTGACGAGGTGGCCGAGGCGCCGATGGGGCGTCCGGTGCCCGGCAGAGAGATCGGAGCGTAGGACAGATGGCGGGTTTCGGGGAGCCGGGTTCGGCTCCGGTCGACGCGGCCGGGCTGACCGTCGGTGTGGTCGCCGCGCGCTGGCACGGTGACCTGACCGACCACATGCTCGACCGGGCGGTGGCCGCCGCGCAGGCGTGCGGCGCGCGGGCGGTGGTGGCCCGGGTGGCCGGCTCGGTGGAGCTGCCCGTGGTGGCGCAGGCGCTGGCCCGGCGCTGTGACGTGGTGGTCGCCCTCGGCGTGGTGGTACGCGGTGCCACAGCCCATTTCGACTACGTCTGCCGCTCGGTCACCGACGGCCTGACCCGCGTCGCCCTCGACGAGGGCAAGCCGGTCGCCCACGGCGTGCTGACCGTCGACACCATCGAACAGGCCCGCGACCGCGCCGGCCTGCCCGACTCCGCCGAGGACAAGGGCTGGGCCTCCACCGTCGCCGCCCTCGACGCCGCCCTGGCCATCCGCCACGCCGCCACCACCACCCACCCCGTCGGCTTCACCACCTGACCACCCACCCCACCCCGTTGATCAAGAAGTTCGCGTCGGGATTTCGTGCTCAGGCGACGAAAACTTCTTGATCAACACGCGGGGCGGCATGGGGAGGGGGGTCGGGCTGTCAGGTGAGGTTGGGGGCTTTTGCGGTCTGGGTGAGCCACTGGTCTTCGAGTTGCTTGAGGACGCCGTTTCCTGTGAGCTGTCCGACCGTTGCGCTGACGCAGCCGGTGAGCGGGGAGTCCTTCTCCAGCAGCAGGCCGAACGCTTCCGGGCTGCCCACCTGGGGCAACTGTCCGACGATCACCGCGTCGTCGATCTCGGTGCCGGTGATGTCGAAAGCGGTTGGCAGGTCCACCACCAGGCCGTCGATCTGCCCGTTCCGCAGGGCCTTCGTGGCCTCGCCGTGGGATTTGTAGCTCCGTGGCTCGGACTTCGGCTGCACCAGGTCGGTGATTGCCTGGTAGCTGGTCGTGCCGGCCTGGGCGCCGAGCCGGGCGTCACGCAGTTCGGCGAGCGCGGTCCGGCCGGCGATCTTGGAGGACTTCAGCGCGATGACCGTCTGCCGGACCAGGTGGTACGGCGCGGAGAAGTCGACAGCTTGCTTGCGCTCCTCGCTGATCGAGAACTGGCCGATGCCGAAGTCGAAGTTCTTCGGCCCCGGCGTGGTGGCAACGTCGGACTCCACCCGTGTCCAGGTGACGTCGTCGCGGGCGTAGCCGAGCTGCTCCGCCACCGCGTAGGCCACGGCGGACTCGAAGCCCTGACCGTTTTCCGGTTTGTCGTCGACGAACCACGGCTGATCGGCCGGTTCGGCGGTGGCGATGGTGAGCTTGCCCGCAGTCTCGGTGGGCAGGCTGTCCTTGGTGCACGCCAGGGTCGACACGATCGGCATGGGTGCGGGCTGGGCCTGCGACGTGCAGGCGCTGGCCGCGAGCAGAACGGTCGCTGCGGTGGCGAACGCGAGGGTACGCGGGGTGGTGACCATGGCGGACAGCGTACGACCAACATAGGCGGAGATCGAAGGGTTGTCCCACCGCCCAGGTAGGGAATATGGGTCCCGTCCACCGGGCAGCACCGACCCGGTGCGCGTGGCGACCGAGGGCGACTGCGAGAATCCGTCTCCGTGAAGACGTTCGAGGAGTTGTTCGCGGAGTTGCAGGCCAAGGCAGCGGCCGGCACCCCCGGCTCGGGCACGGTCGCCGCACTGGAGAAGGGCGTGCACTTCATCGGCAAGAAGGTCGTCGAGGAGGCCGCCGAGTCGTGGATGGCCGCCGAGCACGAGGGGCCCGAGCGCACCGCCGAGGAGATCTCCCAGCTGCTCTACCAGGTCCAGGTGCTGATGATCGCCAGTGGTCTCGACCTGAAGGACGTCTACCGACATCTGTGAGTGCCCCCACCGTCGACCCGAAACCGATCGAAGGAGCACTCCGTCATGCTGCGTGTCGCCGTACCCAACAAGGGCGCTCTGGCCGACTCGGCCGCCCAGATGCTGCGTGAGGCGGGCTACCGCCAGCGCACCGACAGCAAGGATCTGGTCTGCCGCGACCAGGCCAACGACATCGAATTCTTCTACCTGCGGCCGAAGGACATCGCCACCTACGTCGGCTCCGGTGACCTGGACGTCGGCATCACCGGTCGGGACCTGCTGATCGACTCCGGCGCGCCGGCCGAGGAGGTCGTCGACCTGAACTTCGGCCGGGCCACCTTCCGGTTCGCCGCCCGGCCGGACGACGTCGACGACGTACGGGAGCTGGGCGGGCACCGGATCGCCACCGCGTACCCCGGCCTGGTCGAGCGGCACCTCACCGAGCTGGGCGTCAAGGCCGACGTGATCCGCCTCGACGGGGCGGTGGAGAACGCCATCCGGCTGGGCGTCGCCGACGTGGTCGCCGACGTGGTGGAGACCGGGGCGACGCTGCGTCAGGCCGGCCTGGTGGTCTTCGGTGAGCCGTTGCTGCAATCCTCGGCGGTGCTGGTCCGCCGCACCGGCGCGGCCTCGCACCCGCAGGCCGAGCAGTTGCTGCGCCGGCTGCACGGGGTGCTGGTGGCCCGCCGCTACGTGATGCTCGCCTACGACGTGCCGGCCGGGCTGTTGGACCGGGCCAGCTCGCTCACCCCGGGCATCGAGTCGCCGACGGTCTCCCCGTTGCACCGGGAGGGCTGGGTGGCCGTGCAGGCCATGGTGCTCCGCGACGACGTACACCGGATCATGGACGAACTCTACGAACTCGGCGCCCGGGCGATCCTGGTCACCAACATCCACGCCTGCCGGCTGTGAGCCGGCCGCCCGTAGCGCTCGCACTGACCCTTGTCGCCCTCGGGGGGATCGCCTCGGCGGCCCAGGGCGCGGTGAACGCGGAGCTGGGGCAGCGGGTCGGTAACGCCTCCCTGGGCGCGGTGGTCAACAACCTCGGTGGCTGCCTGCTGGTCCTGGTCGGGCTGCTGGCGCTGCCGTCGATGCGGACCGGGCTGGTCGCCCTGCGGCGGTCCCGCCTGCCCTGGTGGACGTACCTGGGTGGGCTGGGTGGGGCGGCCATCGTGGTCTTCGCCGCGTACGCCGTTCCGGTGCTCGGGGTCGCGGTGTTCACCATCGCCCAGGTCGCCGGTGGCAGCCTCGGCGGGCTGGCCTCGGACCGGGCCGGCCTGGCCCCGGTGGGTCGGCTGCCGCTCACCGTGCCCCGGCTCGCCGGGGCGCTGCTCGGGGTGGCCGCGGTGGCTCTCGCGCAGGCCGGCCAACCCGTCGGTGACCTGGCCGTCGGCCTGCTGCTGCTCGCGGTGGCCGGCGGCGTCGCCGTGGCCTTGCAGGCCGCGCTCAACGGCCGGGTCTCGGCGGCCGGGTCGGCCGCCGCCGGGGTAGCCGTCAACTTCGTCGTCAGTACGCCTGTGGTGCTGCTCGTCGCGGCGTTGGCCGGCGCGTTCACCGGTCCGTCGATCCGCTGGCCCGACGGCTGGCACCTCTACACCGGTGGGCTGCTCGGGGTCGGCATCGTGGCCAGCCTGGTCGTCGGGGTACGCGCGGCGGGAGTGCTGCGCACCGGTCTGGCCCTGGTCGGCGGACAACTCGCCGGTGCCCTGCTGTTGGACGTGCTGCTGCCGCAGGGGCCGGGTGCCCGGTTGCCGGTGCTGGCCGGCGCGCTGCTCACCCTGCTCGCGGTGCTTGTCGCCGGGCGCGGCCCACGCACCCGGGCCGGCGTCAGTGTGGCGGCGGACGGGCAGCCGGAACCGGATGGCAGACTTGTGCCATGAGCGAGCGGCGGGACGCGACGCAGCCCAGTGCCGGCACGGGTGAGCGCGAGCGGGCGACCGGCACCGAGCTGATCAGGCTGCGGCCGCGACGGATCCGGCTGGTCTGCTGGGTGTCGGCCATCCTGCTGGTCGTGGTCTTCGCGCTGATCGCCACCACGCTGACCGGACCGACAGGTAACGGCTACGGCACCTTCCAGCGCGGTGACCAGTTGGCCATGATCGGGCTCGGGTTCGTGTTCGCCCTGGGCACGCTGCTGTTCACCCGACCTCGGGTCGAGGCGGACACGCGGGGTGTCCGGGTCCGCAACATCATCGGTTCGTACGAACTGCCCTGGGAGGTCGTCCGGGGGATCCGGTTCGACAGGGGTGCCCCGTGGGCGGCCCTGGAGCTGTACGACGACGACCTGCTCCCGGTGGTCGCCCTCCAGGCAGCCGACAAGCAACTCGCCGTGGACGGCGTCCGGGCACTGCGCCGCCTGCACCAGGCGCACCTGACCGCGCTGGCTGAGCGGGCGGCCCGCTGATCCGGCCCGCCGGGCGGGTCGGTTTGAGGTGCCCGTTACCGAGGGTGTAGTGTTGTCGAGTCGACCAGGCTGTCCGCTCCGGCGGGCGGCCGTGAAAGCGGAGCGCCTGCTCCCACCCGAGTCGCCGCCTGTGGCGTCCGGGTCCGGTCACCGGTTCCGGGCATGTCCCGGTCCCGGATGCGCGATCCTGTGATCGTGCCGACCGGTCGAGCGGGCCCTGGCATATGCCGGGGCCTTCTACTTTCCGGGCCGGCTCCCACCGGGAGTCACCGGGTCGGCCACGTATGAAGATCCGACTCGAGGAGGCCCCATCAGCGTCGAACCACGCGTGAACGATCAGATCCGGGCACGTGAGGTCCGACTGGTCGGCCCCGAGGGTGAGCAGGTGGGCATCGTCCCGCTGGAGCGCGCCCTTCAGCTGGCCGCGGACGTCGATCTGGACCTGGTCGAGGTTGCGCCGATGGCGCGCCCGCCGGTGTGCAAGCTCATGGACTTCGGCAAGTTCAAGTACGAGAGCGCACTGAAGGCGCGCGAAGCGCGGCGTAACCAGCAGCAGACCGTCATCAAGGAAATGAAGCTCCGGCCGAAGATCGATCCGCACGACTACGAGACCAAGAAGGGTCACGTGGTGCGGTTCCTCAAGGCCGGCGACAAGGTCAAGGTGACGATCATGTTCCGCGGTCGCGAGCAGAGCCGCCCGGAGCTGGGCTACCGGCTCCTGCGCCGGCTCGAGTCCGAGATCACGGAACTGGGATACGTGGAGTCCGCTCCTAAGCAGGACGGCCGAAACATGATCATGGTTCTCGCTCCGCACCGGGCCGTGAAGGCATCCGCGGTCGCCGCCACGGCGTCCCGTGGTGGACCCGGGAGCGGACTGCGGAGGAGCCTGCCACCGAGGTGGCCGCCGAACCTGCGGTGACAAGTGAGAGCGCAGCAGCCGGTGAGACCGGCACGACCGCTGACACCAGCGGTCAGTAACAGGGGAGAAGACGTTCCACATGCCGAAGATGAAGAGCCACACGGGGACGGGTAAGCGCGTCCGCGTGACCGGCAAAGGCAAGATCATGAAGCAGCAGGCCGGTCTGCGGCACAACCTGGAGAAGAAGCCCTCCACCCGTACCCGCCGGCTGACCGGCGTGGTCGAGGCCGCCAAGTCCGACGTCAAGCGCCTCAAGAAGCTGCTCGGCCGCTGACGCGCGCCACCTGAATCCAAGAAGGAGTTGAGATGGCACGCGTCAAGCGGGCTGTGAACGCCCAGAAGAAGCGCCGTACCCTGCTGGAGACCGCGAGCGGTTACCGCGGTCAGCGCTCCCGGCTGTACCGCAAGGCCAAGGAGCAGGTGCTGCACTCGATGCAGTACGCCTACCGGGACCGTCGCGACCGCAAGGGCGACTTCCGGCAGCTGTGGATCCAGCGGATCAACGCGGGTGCCCGCGCCAACGGGATGACCTACAACCGGCTGATCCAGGGCCTGCGCCTGGCCGGCATCGAGGTCGACCGCAAGATCCTGGCTGACCTGGCCGTCAACGACGCCGCCGCGTTCGCGGCGATCGTCGAGCTGGCCCGGGCCGCCGTGCAGGCCGAGGGCACCGGCGGCGCGCCGGCCCAGGCCGCCTGAGTCCCACACAGCGCAGCGAGGCGCCCCTCGGCGACGGGGGGCGCCTCGCGCGTGTGGCCGAGACGATCATGCTTTTCACACCGCGTACGCCCCGGGTGGTGGCCGCGCGCCGACTTCAGCGTCGCCGCGAGCGCGACACCACCGGCCGGTTCCTGGCCGAGGGACCACAGGCGGTCCGGGAGGCCCTGGACCGCCCTGACACCGTGCTGGAGCTGTTCGGCACCCCGGCCGCCCTCGACCGGTACGCCGACCTGGCGGCGACCGCCGCCCGCGACGACGTACCCGTCTCCGAGGTGACCGACGACGCCGTCGCCGCGCTCGCCGAGACCGTCGCCCCGCAGGGGCTGGTCGCCGTCTGCCAGCACCTCGACGTGTCCCTGACCGTCGCGCTGTCCCGGAGCCCCCGGCTGGTGGCCGTGCTGGCCGGCATCCGCGACCCGGGCAACGCGGGGACGGTGCTGCGTACCGCCGACGCGGCCGGTGCCACTGCGGTGATCTTCGCCGGTGACGCCGTGGACCCGTACAACGGCAAGTGCGTCAGGGCGTCGGCGGGCAGCCTGTTCCACGTCGACGTGGTCCGGGAACGCGACCCGGTCGCGACGCTCACCGCGGCACGGGCCGCCGGGCTCACCGTGCTCGCCGCCACCGGCCACGGCGACGACGACCTGGACGCGCTGGCCGACGCCGGCCGGCTGGCCGCACCGACGGCCTGGCTGTTCGGCTCCGAGGCGCACGGCCTGCCCGCCGAGCTGGCCGAGGCGGCCGACGCCCGGGTCCGGGTGCCGCTGCACGGGCGGGCCGAGAGCCTGAACCTGGCTGCGGCGGCGGCTGTCTGCCTGTACGCTTCAGCGAGAGCACAGCGCTGACCCGAGGTCAGACGCGCGTACGACGAAGTGCATGACGAGGAGATGCGGCCCCGATGGTGAACGCACCACGGCGTTCGTTTAGCCAGCCCGCCGGTGTCGGCGGGCGGCGGGCCTGACCTGCTCTCCACGCGACTCCCACCGGCGGGCTGCGGCACAGCCGCGCGTCCGTAGACTCGCCTAGCCGCCCGCGAGGGCTGGCGCCGTCGTGAGGGAGTGCCCGTACGCCATGACTTACCGCAACGATCCGTACGACCCGAAGCAGGTCGCCCTGCTCGACCCGGCCGCTCTGGCCGAGGCCGTGACCGAGGCCGAGAAGGCGTTCGCCGCCGCCGGTGACCCGGACGCGCTGGCCGCCGTGCGTCCGGCGCATCTGGGGGACCGGTCGCCGGTGTCGCTCGCCCGCCGTGAGATCGGCGCGCTGCCACCGGCCGCCAAGGCCGACGCCGGCAAGCGGGTCAACGAGGCCCGCCGGAGCATCGAGCAGGCGTACGCCGCGCGCGCCGAGGTGCTGGACCGGGAGCAGGCCGAGCGGGTCCTGGTCGCCGAACGAGTCGACGTGACGCTGCCGTACGACAGGCATCCGCGTGGCTCCCGCCACCCGATCACGCTCCTGATGGAGCAGATCAGCGACCTGTTCATCGGGATGGGCTACGAGGTGGCCGAGGGGCCCGAGGTCGAGCTGGAGTGGACCAACTTCGACGCGCTGAACATCCCCGCCGACCACCCCGCCCGCGGCCTGATGGACACCTTCCACATCGCACCGGAGGGTTCCGGTCTGGTGCTGCGTACCCACACCTCGCCGGTGCAGGCGCGCACCATGCTCACCCGGACCCCACCGATCTACGTGGTCGTGCCCGGCCGGGTCTACCGCACCGACGAGTTGGACGCCACCCACTCGCCGGTCTTCTACCAGGTGGAGGGTCTGGTGGTGGACAAGGGCATCACCATGGCGCACCTGCGCGGCACCCTCGACCACTTCGCCCGGGCCATGTTCGGCGCGGGGGCGAAGACCCGGTTCCGGCCGCACTACTTCCCGTTCACCGAGCCGTCGGCCGAGTTCGACGTGTGGTTCCCGGAGCACCGCAAGGGCCCGCAGTGGGTCGAGTGGGGTGGCTGCGGCATGGTCAACCCACGGGTGCTGCGGGCCTGCGGCATCGACCCGGAGGTCTACTCCGGCTTCGCCTTCGGCATGGGCATCGACCGTACGGTGATGTTCCGGCACGGGGTGGGCGACATGCGGGACCTGGTCGAGGGCGACGTCCGGTTCACCCGGGCGTTCGGCCACGGGGCTTAGTGCGGGCGCGAGTTACGGAGACGGTGGTTAACAGTCATGCGAGTTTCTCTGAGTTGGCTGCGCGAGTACGTCGACCTTCCCGACCTGTCCGTCGGCGAGCTGGAGCGGTCCCTTGTCGACCTCGGCATCGAGGTCGAGTCCATCGTGGACCTGTCCGGTACGGTCACCGGGCAGTTGGTGGTCGGTGAGGTTCTGGAGATCGAGGAGCTGACCGGCTTCAAGAAGCCGATCCGGTTCTGCCGGGTGAACGTGGGTGCCGCGAACGGCACCGGCGAGCCGCAGGAGATCGTCTGCGGTGCCCGCAACTTCGCCCCGGGCGACCGGGTCGTGGTGATCCTGCCCGGCGGGGTGCTGCCGGGTGGCTTCGCCATCGGCGCCCGCCGGACCTACGGGCGCAACTCCAACGGGATGATCTGCTCGGTCAAGGAACTGGGCCTCGGCGACGACCACGCCGGCATCCTGGTGCTGCCCGAGCACGTGGTGGCCGAGCCCGGCGACGACGCCCGGCCGGTGGTCGGCCTCAACGACATCATCGTCGAGGTGGAGATCACCCCGGACCGGGGCTACCAGATGTCCCTGCGCGGGCTCGCCCGCGAGCTGGCGCACGCCCTCGGCCTGGACTACTCGGACCGGGGCCGGATTCCCGCGACGCCCGGCACGCCCGAGCCGGCGTACCCGGTCGAGGTTCGCGACCCGGTCGGCTGTGACAGGTTCGCGGCCCGGATGGTACGCGGGGTCGACCCGACGGCGCAGACCCCGGACTGGATGCGGCAACGCCTCACCGTCGCCGGCATCCGCAGCATCTCGCTGCCTGTCGACATCACCAACTACGTGATGCTCGA
The DNA here is from genome assembly GCF_002754655.1 of Verrucosispora sp. CNZ293. Taxonomy (NCBI): domain Bacteria; kingdom Bacillati; phylum Actinomycetota; class Actinomycetes; order Micromonosporales; family Micromonosporaceae; genus Micromonospora; species Verrucosispora sp. CNZ293. The sequence goes on along the minus strand of NZ_PEFR01000001.1, from coordinate 2,433,974 downwards.
ACTCGGCCAGCCGATGCACGCCTTCGACGCCGACCGGATCGCCGGCCCACTCGTGGTGCGCCGGGCGGTACCGGGGGAGAAGCTGACCACGCTCGACGGGGTGACCCGCGCCCTCGCCCCCGAGGACATGGTCATCTGCGACGCCGGGCTGCCGAACCCGCTCGCCGCCGAGGGCGACGGCACACCGATCTCGCTCGCCGCCGTGATGGGCGGAGAGACGAGCGAGGTCCTGCCGGGCACCGTGAACGTGCTCTTCGAGGCCGCGCACTGGGACCCGGCGATGGTCGGTCGCACCGCACGCCGGCACAAGCTGTTCAGCGAGGCGGCGAAGCGCTGGGAGCGGGGGGTGGATCCGGCGCTGCCGCTTGTCGCCCTGGACCGGGCGGTCGGGCTGCTCACCTCGTACGCGGGGGGCACCGCGAGCGAGCAGGTGCTGGACATCGACCACGTCCGGCCGCGTACCCCGGTCACCCTGCCGGCCGATCTGCCCAGCCGGCGGGTCGGTGTGGACTACCCGCCGGCGCGGGTGGTCGCCCTGCTGGAGCAGGTCGGCTGCACCGTGGCGGGTGGCACCGACCGGCTGGCCGAGGACCCGGGCGAGGTGGCGGTGGCCGCCGGTGGCGGTGAGACGCTGAGCGTCACCCCGCCGACCTGGCGGCCCGACCTGACCGACCCGGCGGACCTGGTCGAGGAGGTGGTCCGCCTCGACGGGTACGACAAGGTGCCGTCGGTGCTGCCGACCGCGCCGCCCGGCCGGGGTCTGACCTGGCAGCAGCGACGCAACCGGGCGGTGTCCCGGGCCCTTGCCGAGCGGGGCCACGTCGAGGTACTGGCGCACCCGTTCGTCGCCGCCGAACTGGCCGACCAGCTCGGCCTGCCCGCCGACGACCCGCGCCGCCGGACGGTGCGGTTGGCCAACCCGCTGTCGGAGGAGGAGCCGCTGCTGCGTACCACGCTGCTCGGCCCGCTGCTCGGCATCGTCCGGCGCAACCTCGGCCGTGGCCTGCGGGATCTGTCCCTCTACGAGATCGGTACGGTCTTCCACCCCCGGCCGGAGGCCGGTAGCCCACCGGCGATGGGCGTCGAGCGGCGGCCCACCGACGCGGAGTTCGCCGCCGCCGACGCGGTGGTGCCGGATCAGCCCCGGCACGTCGCCGTCGTACTGACCGGCGACATCGAGCCGGCCGGCTGGTGGGGCGGTGGCCGGGCAGCGGGCTGGGCGGACGCTGTCGAGGCGGGTCGCGCGGTGCTCGCCGCCGCCGGGATGCCGGACCAGCGGGTCGAGGTGCGTTCCGCCGAGTACGCCCCCTGGCATCCGGGCCGCTGCGCGGAACTGCTCGTCGACGGAACGGTGGTGGGCCACGCCGGTGAGCTGCACCCGCAGGTCGTGGCGACGCTGGAGCTGCCGAAGCGTACCTGCGCCATGGAGCTGGACCTGGACGCTCTGCCGTCGGCCCCGCCGGTCGGCGCGCCGACGGTGTCGACGTTCCCGCCGGCGCTCATCGACGTGGCGCTCGTGGTGGCCGACCCGGTGCCGGCGGCGCAGGTGCGGCAGGCGCTCGCCGAGGGTGCCGGTGAGCTGCTGGAGTCGGTGCGCCTGTTCGACGTGTACGCCTCGGAGCAGCTCGGGGCCGGCCGCAAGTCGCTTGCCTACAAGCTCACCTTCCGCGCGCCGGACCGGACGCTGACGGTCGAGGAGGCGGTCGCCGCCCGTGACGCCGCTGTCGCCCGGGTGGCCGAACGTTTCGGGGCCACCCTCCGGGGCGCCTGACGGGACGGCAAGGGCCCCTTCCCCCGACGCCTCGCGCTGGGGAAAGGGGCCCTTGCCGTCGCCGCGGGACGCCCCGATGGCGTGCGCTGGGTGATGGCGATGGTGCGGTGGGTGACGGGTCGACCGAAAGGTCAACACCGATAGCTGTTTGGTTACCCGCGAGTCATCTCCGAGCGGTTAGCCTGCTTGGATTCCGAGTGCCGCCACCGTCACCACCCCGCCACCCCCACGGGAGTCCCCCTCATGTCCGATGATCCACCCGCCTCGGTCGACGTCTGCATAGTCGGTGGTTGTGGCCGGGTGGGCCTGCCACTGGGCATCGCCTTCGCCGCCCGTGGGCTCTCCGTCGTGCTGTACGACATCAACGCCGAGGCCGTCGCCGGCGTCAACGCGGCCACCCTGCCCTTCGCCGAGCCCGGCGCGGCTGCTCCGCTGGCCGAGGCGGTGGCCGCCGGGCGGCTGCGCGCCACCACCGACCCGGCAGCCGTCGGGGTCTCGGAGCACCTGATCGTCGTGGTCGGCACGCCTGTCGACGAGCACCTCAACCCCGATCTCGGTGCCGTGCCCCGGGCGCTGGAACGCTGCGCCGAGCACCTGCGGGACGGTCAACTGATCGTGCTGCGCAGCACCGTCTACCCCGGTGTCACCGCGCTCACCGAGAAACTGCTCGCCGGCAAGGGCCTACGCGCGGACGTCGCGTTCTGCCCGGAGCGGATCGCCGAGGGGCGGGCGATGACCGAGCTGTTCACGCTGCCGCAGATCGTGGCCGCGCGGACCCCGGAGGCGCTGACCCGGGCGGAGAAACTGTTCCGGCACCTGACCGACCAGATCGTCCCGCTCGAACCCGAGGAGGCCGAGCTGGCGAAGCTGTTCACCAACACCTGGCGGTACATCAAGTTCGCCACCGCCAACCAGTTCTGGATGATGGCCAACGACTTCGGGCTGGACTTCGCCCGGATCCGGCACGCGGTGTCGTACGACTACCCGCGCGCCGCGGACCTGCCGATGCCCGGGTTCGCCGCCGGACCGTGCCTGTTCAAGGACACCATGCAACTGGCCGCGTTCAACCGGAACAACTTCGTCCTCGGTCACTCGGCGATGCTGATCAACGAAGGGTTGCCGCTGTACCTGGTGTCCCGCCTGGAGGACCGCTTCGACCTGGCCAGCTCGACGGTGGGCATCCTCGGCATGGCGTTCAAGGGCGGCAGCGACGACCCCCGGGAGAGCCTGGCGTACAAGCTACGCAAGATCCTTGCGTTGAAGACGCGGGAGACGCTGTGCACCGACCCGTACGTGGCCGACGAGCGCTTCGTCGACCTCGACGAGGTGCTGCGCCGGGCCGACCTGCTGGTCATCGCCGCGCCGCACGAGCAGTACGCCCGCCTGGACACCGACAAACCGGTGATCGACATGTGGGGTCTGACCGGGCAGGGGGTGCGGGTGTGATGAATCCCCGGGTATCGGTGATCGTGCCGGTCTACAACGAGGGTGAGGCGATCGTCCGCTGCCTGGAGCGGATGCTGCGCGAGCTGATGCTGCCCGCCGAGGTGCTGATCGTGCACGACATGCCGGAGGACACCACGGTCCCGTACGTCGAGCGGATCGCGCGTACCGACCCGAGGGTCCGGGCGGTGCTCAACACCTACGGTCGGGGGCCGGCCAACGCGATCCGGTTCGGCATCGACGCCGCGCTGGCGCCGGTCGCGGTGGTGACGATGGCCGACGGGTGTGACGATCCCCGGCAGATCGACGAACTGGCCCGGTTGGTGGACCGGGGCGTGGTGGTCGCCGCCGCCTCCCGGTACATGCCGGGTGGCCAGCAGGTCGGTGGGCCGAGGCTGAAGCGGATGATGTCCCGCTGGGCCGGGCGCAGCCTCTACACCTTCGCGCGGGCGGGCACCCGGGACGCCACGAACAGCTTCAAGGCGTACGACACGGCGTTCGTCCGGGAGGTCGGCATCGAGTCGCGGACCGGCTTCGAGATCGGGCTGGAGCTGACCGCGAAGGCCACCCGGCTGCGCCTGCCGGTGGCCGAGATTCCGACCATCTGGCTGGACCGGCCACTCGGTGAGTCCCACTTCGACCTGGGCCGCTTCCTCCCCGGCTACCTGCGCTGGTACCTGTTCGCCTACGGTCGACGGCTGAGCCGGGAGAAGCTGACCGCCCGGGTGCGGATGGCGGCCGTGCCGAGTCCGCGTGGCACCGAGTACGAGAAGACGGCATAGGAGCGTACGTGGCGAAGGTCCTGGTAACTGGTTCGGCCGGCTTCATCGGCGGCTATCTCGTCGCGGAACTGCTCGACCGTGGCCACGAGGTGGTGGGTGTCGACAACTTCTCGAAGTACGGCCCGGTCGCCCAGAGCCACGAGGGGCACCCCCGCTTCCGGTTCGTCGAGGGGGATGCCCGCGACACCGATCTGCTGACCGGGCTGCTCGACGGCTGCGACCACCTGGTCGCCGGTGCCGCGATGATCGGTGGGATCTCCTACTTCCACGCGTACGCCTACGACCTGCTCGCCACCAACGAGCGGATCATGGCGGCGACCTGCGACGCGGCGATCCAGGCGCACCGCGCCGGCCACCTGGCGAAGGTCACCTACCTGTCCTCGTCGATGGTGTTCGAGTCCACCGAACACTGGCCCAGCCGGGAGGGCGACGAACGGCGCATCCCGCCGCCGCTGTCCTCGTACGGCTTCCAGAAGCTGGCGGTGGAGTACTACGCCCGGGCGGCCTGGGACCAGTACCAGCTGCCCTACACGATCGTGCGACCGTTCAACTGCGTCGGCGTGGGGGAGGGGCGGGCGCTGGGCCAGGCCGAGGTGCTCTCCGGCAACGTCAAGCTGGCCATGTCGCACGTGGTGCCGGACCTGGTGCAGAAGATCGTCAAGGGGCAGGATCCGCTGCACATTCTCGGCGAGGGTGACCAGGTGCGGCACTACACCTACGGCGGCGACCTGGCCCGGGGGATCGCGCTCGCGATCGAGCACCCGGCGGCCCAGAACGAGGACTTCAACCTCTCCACCGCCGAGTCGACAACGGTCCTGGAGCTGGCCGAGCTGATCTGGCACAAGATCAAGGGCGCTGGCGTTCCGTTCCGGCACGTCAGCGACGAGCCTTTCCAGTACGACGTACAGAAACGCGTACCGGACACCACGAAGGCCCGCGAGGTGCTCGGTTTCACCGCGACCACGTCCCTGGACGAGATGCTCGACGAGGTCATCCCCTGGGTCACCCGGGCGGTCGCCGAGGGCCGCCTCTGAGGGCGACCCTCGTCGGCCGATTCATTACCATACGGCTCACTGTATGAACTTGCAGACCGAGGTGTGCTCCTGCTAACCTTCGCTGCATAGTCATGCGGAGGTGGGTATGGGGATTCGGGCCGCGGTCGCCGGGGCGAGCGGGTACGCCGGTGGCGAACTGCTCCGTCTGCTCGCCGGGCACCCCGAGTTCGAGGTGGTCGCCGCCACCGCGCACAGCCAGGCCGGGCAACGGCTCGACGCCGTCCACCCACAGCTGACCGGGCTGGACGTGACTCTCGCTGCGACCACGCCGGAGGTGTTGGCCGAGGCCGATCTCGTCTTCCTCGCCCTGCCGCACGGCGAGTCCGCCGCCATTGCGGCGCAACTGCCCGCCGGAGTACGGATCGTCGACCTCGGGGCCGACCACCGGCTCGTGGACGCCGACGCCTGGGCCCGTTACTACGGCGGCCCGCACGCCGGGGCGTGGACCTACGGCCTGCCCGAGCTGCCCGGTCAGCGGGAGCGGATCGCCGCCGCCGACCGGGTGGCCAGCACCGGCTGCTACGCGGCGACGATCACCCTCGCGCTGGCCCCGCTGATCGCCGCCGGTGCCGCCCGACCGGACGACGTGGTGGTCGTCGCCGCGTCCGGCACCTCGGGTGCGGGCCGGGCCGCCAAGGCTCACCTGCTGGCCAGCGAGGTGATGGGCGACCTGTCGCCCTACAAGGTGGGCGCGCACCAGCACGTACCCGAGATCAAGCAGGCCACCGGCGCGACCGGCCTGTCGTTCACGCCGGTGCTGGCGCCGATGCCGCGTGGCATCCTGGCCACCGTCACCGCGTTGCCGACCGGCGAGGCCGACCCGCGCGCGGTGCTGGCGCAGGCGTACGTGGACGCGCCGTTCGTGCACCTGTTGCCTGAGGGACGGTGGCCGCACACGGCGGCCACGCTTGGCGGCAACTCCTGTCACCTGCAGGCCACAGTCGATGTCGACTCCGGTCGGCTGATCGTGGTCGCCGCGTTGGACAACCTCGGCAAGGGTGCCGCCGGTCAGGCGGTGCAGAACGCCAACCTGATGTTCGGTCTGCCCGAGACCACGGGCCTGTCCGTCTGGGGGACCGCGCCATGACCGTCACCACACCCCGGGGGTTCCGGGCGGCCGGGGTGGCCGCCGGCCTCAAGACCAGCGGCGGGCCGGATGTGGCGCTGGTGGTCAACGACGGCCCGGACGCCGGTGTCGCCGGGGTCTTCACCGCCAACCGGGTCAAGGCCGCGCCGGTGCTCTGGACCCAGCAGGTCGTCCGGGGTGGCAGCGTACGGGCGGTGGTGCTCAACTCCGGTGGTGCGAACGCCTGCACCGGCCCGGCCGGTTTCCAGGACACCCACGCCACCGCCGAGCACACCGCCGCCGCGTTGACCTCGGCCAACCCGCAGCCGGTCGGCGCGGGTGAGGTGGCGGTCTGCTCCACCGGCCTGATCGGCGAGCGGCTGCCCATGGACCGGCTCCTGCCCGGGGTCGACGCCGCCGCCGGAAGCCTGGGCGACAACGGGGCTGCCGCCGCCGAGGCGATCATGACGACGGACACCCGGCCGAAGACCACTGTCGTCTCCGGTGACGGCTGGACCGTCGGCGGCATGGCCAAGGGCGCCGGCATGCTCGCCCCGGCGATGGCCACGATGCTCTGTGTCCTCACCACCGACGCAGTGGCCGGGTCGGCGACGCTCGACGCGGTGCTGCGAGCGGCCACCCGGGTCACCTTCGACCGGGTGGACTCCGACGGCTGCATGTCGACGAACGACACGGTGCTGCTGCTGGCCAGCGGCGCCTCGGGGGTCACGCCGAGCGAGGCGGAACTCGCTTCGGCGGTCACCGCCGCCTGCCACGACCTGGCCCAGCAGTTGCTCGCCGACGCCGAGGGCGCCACCAAGCAGGTCGCCATCGAGGTCGTCGGTGCCGCCGACGAGGACGACGCGGTCGAGGTGGGGCGGGCGGTGGCCCGCAACAACCTGGTCAAGACGGCGTTGTTCGGCAACGACCCGAACTGGGGTCGGATCCTGGCCGCCGTCGGCACCACCGCCGCCGCGTTCGAGCCGGACGCCGTGGACGTGGCGGTCAACGGCATCTGGGTCTGCCGGGGCGGCGCGGCGGCCGAGGACCGTTCTAAGGTCGACCTCTCCGGCCGGGACGTCACCATCCGGATCGATCTGCACGCCGGTACCGCCGAGGCGACGGTGTGGACGAACGATCTGTCGCACGCATACGTGCACGAGAACTCGGCCTACTCAACGTGAGCGCGAGGAATGTAGCGCAGCGGAGTCCCGCAGTCGCGAACGAAAGGTCGGCCCGGTGAGTCTGAACTCCGATCTGAGCCGCGCCCAGGTCAAGGCCGAAACGCTCATTGAGGCGCTGCCGTGGCTGGCCCGCTTCTCCGGCTCCACGGTTGTGATCAAGTATGGCGGCAACGCCATGGTCGAGCCGGAGTTGCAGCGGGCCTTCGCCGCCGACATGGTGTTCCTGCGGTACGTGGGACTCAAGCCGGTGGTGGTGCACGGCGGTGGACCGCAGATCTCGGCCATGCTCGGTCGGCTGGGGATCGACAGTGAGTTCCGGGGCGGCCTGCGGGTGACCACCCCGGAGGCGATGGACGTGGTCCGGATGGTGCTTGTCGGCCAGGTGGGCCGGGAACTGGTCGGGTTGATCAACGCGCACGGTCCGTTCGCGGTTGGTCTCTCCGGCGAGGACGCCGGCCTGTTCACGGCGGTGCGGCGGCCCGCGTACGTCGACGGGCAGCCGGTCGACGTCGGCCAGGTCGGCGATGTGGAGTCGGTGGACGTCTCGGCGGTGGACGACCTGATCGCGGCCGGCCGGATCCCGGTGATCTCGACGGTGGCGCCGGACGTGGACGGGGTGCTGCACAACCTGAACGCGGACACCGCCGCCGCCGCCCTCGCGGTCGCCCTGCGGGCGCGCAAGCTTGTCGTGCTCACCGACGTGCCCGGCCTGTACGCCGACTGGCCCGACACGTCCAGCCTGGTCAGCGAGATCAGCACGGACGAGCTGGCGAAGCTGCTGCCGTCGCTGGAGTCCGGCATGGTGCCGAAGATGGAGGCGTGCCTGCGGGCCGTCAACGGGGGAGTGCCGGCCGCGCACGTCGTGGACGGCCGGGTCGCCCATTCCACCCTGCTGGAAGTGTTCACCTCGGAAGGGTTCGGAACGATGGTGATTCCCTCATGAGCGCGCTGGTCAGCCGGTGGCGGCAGTCGATGATGGACAACTACGGCACGCCGCCGCTGGCGTTGGTGGCCGGTTCCGGCGCCGTCGTGGTCGACGAGGCCGGCCGGGAGTACGTCGACCTGCTCGGCGGCATCGCTGTCAACTCTCTCGGCCACGGCCACCCGGCGGTGGTGGCGGCGGTGTCGAAGCAGGTCGCGACGCTCGGCCACGTCTCCAATCTGTACGTCTCCGAGCCGCCGGTGGCGCTTGCCGAGTTGCTGCTGGCACTGGCCGGCCGGCCGGGGCGGGTGTTCTTCGCCAACTCGGGAGCCGAGGCCAACGAGGCGGCGTTCAAGCTTTCCCGGCGCACCGGCCGGACCCATGTGGTGGCCGCTGTCGGCGGCTTCCACGGCCGCACCATGGGCGCGCTGGCGTTGACCGGTCAGCCGGCCAAGGCCGACCCGTTCCGTCCACTGCCGGGCGAGGTCACCCACGTCCCGTACGGTGATGTGGCCGCCCTGGCCGCGGCGGTGACCGACGCCACGGCCATGGTGATCCTGGAGCCGATCCAGGGTGAGAACGGTGTGGTGGTCCCGCCCGCCGGCTACCTGGCCGAGGCCCGGCGGATCACCGCCCGGCACGGCGCGCTGCTGGTGCTCGACGAGGTGCAGACCGGGGTCGGTCGGACCGGCCACTGGTTCGCCCATCAGGCCGACGGCGTCGAACCGGACGTGGTGACCCTGGCCAAGGGGCTCGGTGGTGGGCTGCCCATCGGTGCCACCCTGGCCTTCGGTCCGGCCGCCGACCTGCTCGGCCCCGGTTCGCACGGCAGTACGTTCGGTGGCAACCCGGTGAGCTGCGCGGCAGCCCTGGCGGTGATTTCCACGATTGCCAGCGAAGGGCTGCTCGACCACGTCAAGCGGATCGGCGAGCGGCTGCGACGGGGGCTCGAGTCCCTCGGTCATCCGCTGGTGGGCGGCGTACGCGGTGCCGGGCTCCTGCTCGGCGTCACCCTGACGGCATCGGTGTCCGCCGCCCTCGCCGGGGCGCTGCGCGACGCCGGTTTCCTGGTCAACCCGATCCAGCCCGACGTGATCCGGCTGGCGCCGCCGCTGATCCTCACCGGGGCCCAGGTCGACGCCTTCCTGGCCGCGCTGCCGGGTGCTCTGGCCGCGTCGACGGCAGCAGCGGATCGCGTCGACCAGGAACCGCCGTCCCGCAGCCCGATCCCGACGCCGACGGAGGCTTCCGCATGACCCGGCACTTCCTGCGCGACGACGACCTGTCCCCGGCCGAGCAGGCCGCGGTGCTGGACCTGGCCGCCCGGATGAAGGCCGACCGCTTCGGGTTCACGCCGTTGGCCGGGCCGCGCTCGGTGGCGGTGCTCTTCGACAAGCAGAGCCTGCGTACCCGGATCTCCTTCGACGCGGGCATCGCCGAACTCGGTGGTCACCCCCTCGTGGTGGACACCCAGGTCACCCACTTCGGGCGGGGTGAGTCGCTCGGCGACGCCGGTCGGGTGCTGTCCCGCTACGTGGCCGCGATCGTGTTGCGTACCCATGGCGACGACCGGATCGCGGAGGTGGCCGCCGGAGCCACAGTGCCGGTGGTCAACGCGCTCACCGACGGGTTCCACCCGTGCCAGCTGCTCGCGGACCTGCTCACCGTCCGCGAGTGGTGCGGCGGCACCGCCGGGCGGACGCTCGCCTATGTCGGGGACGCGGGGAACAACATGTCCCACTCGTATCTGCTGGCCGGCGCGACCGCCGGGATGCACGTGCGGGTCGCCGGCCCGGCCGGTTTCCATCCCGACCCGGACGTGGTGGCCCGCGCCGCGGCGGTCGCCGCCGGCACCGGCGGTTCGGTCCGGGTGCTCACCGACCCGGTCGCCGCCGTCCGCGACGCCGACGTGGTGGCCACCGACACCTGGACCTCGATGGGTCAGGAGGGGGACGGGCTGGACCGCAGCACCCCGTTCCTGCCGTACCAGGTCAACAAGGCGTTGCTCGGGCATGCCGGGCCGGACGCGATCGTGTTGCACTGCCTGCCGGCACACCGTGGCGAGGAGATCACCGACGAGGTGCTCGACGGTCCGCGCAGTGCCGTCTTCGACCAGGCGGAGAATCGGCTGCACGCCCAGAAGGCGCTGCTGACGTTTCTTCTGGGGAGACCCTGTGAGCGCGAGGAACGCAGCGAAGCGGAGTCCCGCAGTCGGGAACGAAAGGTTGGCTCTGTGACCGCACCACTGACCCGTGGCGCCCGGCACGCCCGCATCGTCGAGCTGATCCGCGACCGGGCGGTCCGGTCGCAGACCGAGCTGGCCGAGCTGCTCGGCGACGAGGGTGTCCAGGTCACCCAGGCCACCCTCTCCCGAGACCTCAAGGAACTCGGCGCGGTCACCGCCCGGGGCGGTGACGGCCGAGCCGTCTACGTCATTCCCGAGGACGGGCACCGTCCGCTGCGTGACGCCGAGGCAGCTCCGGCCCGCCTGGTGCGGCTGCTGCGCGAGCTGCTCAACGAGGTCGACTCCAGCGGCAACATCGCGGTCCTGCGTACCCCACCGGGTGCCGCCCACTACCTGGCCAGCGCGTTGGATCGGGCGGGCCTGTCGGAGGTCGTCGGCACCATCGCCGGCGACGACACCATCTTCGTCGTGGCGCGCGCCGCCGACGGTGGCGCCGCGCTCGGTGAACGGCTCGCCGGCTGGGCCCGTCGGGACGACAGCGCCGAAGGGAGCGGTACGGCATGAGCGATGTTGCGTCGGACCCGGGTGCCCGGTTGGGGGCCTGCTGATCGTGGGGACCACAATTGACCGGGTGGATGACAAGAGCCTGACCGAGAACAGCGCAGCGGCCAATCGGACGAGCCTGTGGGGAGGTCGGTTCGCCGGCGGCCCGTCGGAGGCTCTCGCCCGCCTGTCGGTGAGCGTGCAGTTCGACTGGCGGCTGGCCCCGTACGACATCGCCGGTTCCCGGGCGCACGCCCGGGTGCTGGCCGGCGCCGGCCTGCTCGACCCGGATGAACTGGGCCGCATCCTGGCCGCCCTCGACGACCTGGAGGCCGCCTGCGCGTCGGGTGCCTTCCGGCCCACGGTCGACGACGAGGATGTGCACACCGCCCTTGAACGCGGGCTGCTGGAACGGCTCGGCAGCCTCGGTGGCAAGCTGCGCGCCGGCCGGTCCCGCAACGACCAGGTCGCCACCGACCTGCGGCTCTACCTGCGCGACCACGCGCGGGGCGTGGCCGCGCGGCTGGTCGAGCTGGCCGAGGCGCTTGTCGAGCAGGCCGGGCGGCACGTGGACACCGCCGCACCCGGCATGACGCACCTGCAACACGCCCAGCCGGTGACCTTCGGCCACTGGCTGCTCGCCCACGTGCAGCCGCTGCTGCGGGATCTGGAGCGGCTCCGCGACTGGGACCACCGGGCCGCGGTCAGTCCGCTCGGCGCGGGGGCGCTCGCCGGTTCCGGGCTGCCGCTGGACCCGGTGGCGGTCTCGAAGGAGCTGGGCTTCCGGACGTCCTTCGCCAACTCGATGGACGCGGTCGCCGACCGGGACTTCGTCGCCGAGTTCCTCTTCGTCACCGCGATGATCGGGGTGCACCTGTCCCGGCTCGGTGAGGAGGTGGTGCTCTGGACGTCGCAGGAGTTCGGCTGGGTGGAGCTGGACGACGCCTTCGCCACCGGCTCGTCGATCATGCCGCAGAAGAAGAACGCGGACATCGCCGAGCTGGCCCGGGGCAAGTCGGGTCGGCTGGTCGGTGGGCTGGTCGCGGTGCTGACCATGCTCAAGGGCCTGCCGATGACGTACGACCGGGACATGCAGGAGGACAAGGAGCCGGCCTTCGACGCGGTGGACACCCTGGAGCTGCTGCTGCCGGCGCTCGCCGGGATGATCTCCACGATGACGGTACGCGTCGACCGACTGGTCGCCGCCGCGCCGGTGGGCTTCTCCCTGGCCACCGAGGTCGCCGACTGGCTGGTCCGCAAGGGCGTGCCGTTCCGCGACGCGCACGAGATCACCGGCCGGCTGGTCGCGCTCTGCGCGGCCCGGGACTGCGCCCTCGACGAGGTCTCCGACGAGGACCTGGCCGCCGTCAGCGAGCACCTCGACCCCAGCGTCCGCGACGTGCTCTCGGTCCGGTCCGCCCTCGCCGCCCGGATCACCCCCGGCTCCACAGGCCCCGGCCCGGTCGCCGACCAACTCGCCACCGCCGCCGACCAGCTGGTCACCTGGCGCGACTGGTCCGCCGACCCCGTCGTCCCCCGCTGACCCGCACCCCGCCCACCCCGGCTTCCGGTTTGCAACTTCGGGGAAGACGCTGCCTCCCGGTCCGCTGAGGCAGCGTCTTCCCCGAAGTTGCTGCCTCACCGTGGCCCGGGTTCAGGTGGTGGGGGACGTTCGGGTGGACAGGCGGTCGTAGCGTTGGCGGGCGGCCTGGGCGCTGCCGAGGCCGAGGCCGTGGCCGATCGCCTGCCAGGTGAGGCCCCGGTTGCGGGCCAGGTCCAGCAGCCCTGCCTCCATGGTGTCGATCTCCGCGCGCAGGTGCGGGAACAGGTTGAGCGCGGCGAGCAGGTCGTCGTGGTCGACCGGTTCCTCGCCGGGTACCGGCTCGGCGGCTCCGGCGGCCAGCGCCAGGAGCACGGCGATCACCTCGTACGGGTCGGCGGTGTACGGGTTGGTGTGCCGGCGTCGTTGTGCCTCGGTGGCGGCATGGCGTTCGGTGAGCCGGTGCAGGGCGGCGTAGGTGCGAAGGGCCCTGTCGGAAGGCGCTGCGGAACTGGTCGGTGAATCGGTGCTCATGCGCCAACCGCACCATATCAACGAAACGTTGTCAACGAAACGTTGATGTCCGGTCAGCCGCCGACCCCCCGGACCGCCTCGATGATGGTCTCGGCGACCTCGCTGGGCCGGGCCACCGCCATCGCGTGCGAGCCGCCGGGAAGCTCCCGCTGGCCCTGCGGCTTCGCCCGCTCGGCCATGAACCGGTGCGCGGCGACCGGGATGTTCATGTCGGCGTCGCCGAACACGAACCAGGTGGGCAGCGACCGCCAGGCCGGGTCGCCGGTGAGACCGTCGTTCAGCGCCTGCTCGGTGACCGGTCGCTGGGTCCGCGCCATGAGCGCGGCGGCGTCGGCGGACGCGTCCCCGGCGAACTGCCGGTGGTAGGCGTCCTGGCCGATCGCGACCTCGTTGCCGCCGGTGGACACCGGGTACTGCACGAGCGTGTCCGCGAGGGTGCTGCCAGGGAACTGCCCGGACAGCGACAGCGCGGACTCGCCGGTGTCCGGGCAGAGGGCGTTCACGTACACGAGGGCACGCACAGAAGGGTTGTCGCCCGCCGCCTGGGTGATCACCATGCCGCCGTACGAATGGCCGACGAGGATGACCGGCCCGCCGACCCCCCGTATCACGTCCGTCAGGTAGGCGGCGTCGCCGGAAAGGCTGCGCAGCGGGTTGGCGGCGGCCACCACGGCGTAGCCGCCGAGCCGCTCGATCACACCGTTCCAACTCGCCGACTCGGCGAACGCGCCGTGCACGAGGATGATGGTGGGCCGCTGATCGGACATGAGGTACTCCCTGACTCCGAGACGCTGTTCACCTACCGACCGCGCCGGATTACCCACCAGGTGAGGATGAAACGCGGCGCACTCAGGCGTCCCGGCGTCGGAAGGCGGCCACCGCCCCACCGGCGATGACAACGACCCAACCGAGCAGAACGAGCAGGCCGGTGGCGGGCGTCAGGGTCTGTGTCGGGTCGGGAAGGTAGAGCAGGCTTCCCGCCCGGTCCGGCAGGTAACGAGCATGCGGCGTGACGGCGTCCAGCACCGGCGAGACGACCAGGACCAGGCTGAGCGTGACGACCAGAGCGGAGACGACGGCCCGCAGGAGCGCGGCAAGAGCGAGCCCGAGCAACCCGATGAGCGCGAGGTAGGCCGCCGCGCCGACGACGTCCCACGGGGGACCGTCGGTGACCACCGGGACGTCCCGCGTGGCCAGCGCGATTCGGGCCGTGAGCAGCCCGGCGGCGAGCGCCGTAGCGGCGGTTCCGGCGGCCCAGGCCAGGTAGGCGAGGGCCTTGGCTGCCGGCACGGCCAGGCGGTCCGGCACGCACAGCAGGGTGGTGTGGATCTGCCCATCGGCGTACTCGGTCCCGACCGCGAGGACGCCGAGCGAGATGGCGCCAGCCTGAAGGTACGGCACCGCCTGGAGGACGACTGCGACCGGCTCGTTCGGCCCGACCGGCGAGGCGGCCAACGCCCAGGTGATGGCGACGGCTGCGCCGATCGTGCCGAAGACCGCGGCCAGCACCGCGGGCAGGCCGAACAGCTTGGCCAACTCCGCGGCGGTGGCGCGGGCGCAGGAGCGGATCACGCGTCCCGCCGCAGGAAAACCGCACTGGCCAGTGCGAGCAGCCCTGCCGTCCAGGTGGCCATGACCAGGCCGCCGGTGACCGGGGCGAGCGCGTCGTCGAACGCCAACAGGTCACCGGCGAACATGCTCGTGCCCGCGAGATCGGGCAGGAACCTCGCGAGCGGGGTGAGGTGCGACAGCAGCACGGAGACCGAGACGAGCGTGCTGTTCACCACGAGCACGATGATCGGGACGATCCCGTTGCGGGTGAAGACCGTGACCGCGAGGGCGATGAGCGCCGTGAGCATCCAGTAGATCCCGGCACCGACAGAGCGGGACAGCACCCCTTCCGGGGCAGGCGGAGCGTCGGTGCCGACTATCCCGCCGGCCAGCGCCAACGACGCGGGAAGCACCACCAGAGCCGCGACCGCGACCAGCAGGACGACGGTGACGGCCTTGGCGGCCAGCACGCCGAGGCGGTTGGGGGTGGCGGTGAGGGTCGTGGTGATCTGCCGACCGCCGCCGATCCTGGCACTGTTCGCGGTGTACTCGCCGCCGACGGCGACGACGCCGAGGACCACCGCGCCGACCGTGCCGATCGGCACCGCGGAGAAGACCGCCTCGACCGGCGAGGTGTAGGCCGTCAGCTCGGGCCGTCCGCTGCGCAGCGCGGCGCGGACGCCGATGGCGTTGATCAGAGTGATCGCGACCGGACCGAGCACCGTGACAGCCAGCGCCACAATGGTCGCCGGCAGCGTCGCCGTCTTTCGAGTCTCGGCGGCGACCGTGTCGAAGAAGGTCATCGCCCACCTGCCGTCGCCCCGGTGAGGGCGAAGAAGGCATCCTCCAGGGTCGGGTAGCCGGCCGTGACCTCGCGGATCGGGCCGGCGGCGACTACCCGGCCGTGGGCGATCACGACCAGGTCGTCGGCGATCTCGTCCACCTCCCTCATCAGGTGGCTGGAGAGCAGCACGGTGCCACCGGCTTCCGCGTGCCCGCGTAGCAGACCGCGGATCCAGCGAATGCCTTCCGGATCGAGCCCGTTCACCGGCTCGTCCAGCACAAGTGCACGGGGTTCGCCGAGCAGCGCGGCGGCCAGCCCGAGCCGCTGGCACATGCCGAGCGAGAACCGGCCGACCCTGGTTCCTCCGGCGGCGCCGAGACCGACCTGATCGAGCGCCTCGGCCACCCGTCGGACCGGGATGCCGTTGCTGCGCGCCATCCAGGTGAGGTGGTTGCGTGCGGTACGGGAGCGGTGTGCGCCGGAGCCGTCAAGCATCGACCCGACGGTGCGTAACGGCTGGCGCAGGCGCCGGTACGGCTGGCCGTCGACCAGGGCCGTGCCGGCATCCGCCCGGTCCAGGCCCAACAGGATGCGCAGGGTGGATGACTTTCCCGCACCGTTCGGCCCCAGCAGACCTGTCACCCGGCCCGGTGCGGCCCGGAAGGTGACATCGGTGAGGATCTCGCGGGAGCCGCGCCGCTTGACCAGACGCTCGACTGACAGCATGAGCACCATGTCAGCGCAGAGTGCCGGTCCGCGTCATCGGACCAGAGCCGGGACTTCCGCCAGTCCGCCCACCTCAGGTCGCTCCGACCCAGGTCCGATGTCAGGTCACGGTCCGGGTTCCTAGACTCGCGAGATGGCACCTGACGGGCGACCGACACGGCGGCCCTGGCTGTCCGCCGTCGCTGTCTCGGTGCCGGTGGCTCTGCTCCTCTGCCTGATGACGGCGGGCACCGTGGGGCCGGCCGGGACGCTCCTGCTGACGGTGATCACCACGACCTCCGTCGCAGCGTTGCTCTGGGCGGTGATTGGCGCCCGTCAGGAACGGCGGGTGTACGAGGACCGGCTGACCGCATGGGCGGCTGAGCGGGCCGCGGCGGCGGAACGGTTGCGCATCGCCCGTGAGCTTCATGATCTCGTCTCACATGGCCTGGGCCTGGTCACCGTACGTGCCGCCACCGCTGCTCGGGTGACCGGGCCAGCCGGTGAGGCCGAACGGGCGAACGCCCTGTCCGACATCGAACAGGTCGGTCGGGAGACCACGGCCGAACTGCGACGGATGCTCGACGTGCTCCGCGCACCTGGCGCCGAGCCCGCTCCCTTGCGGCCACCCGACACACTCGACGCCCTACCGGAGATCGTGCGGTCCACGACCGCCGCCGGGATCGCCGCCACTGTCGAGGTGCGGGAGGTCGGTGAGGTCCCACCGGGTGTGCAGCTCACCGTGTGCGCGATCGTCCGCGAGGGCCTGAGCAACACAGCCCGGCACGCCGGGCCGACCTGCGTGCACGTATCCGTGGATCGCGACGGCGACGCGATCGTGGTGGAGGTACGGGACACCGGCCCCCGCCCCGGCTGGCGACGCCGCCCCGGGGCCGGCCACGGCCTGGACGGTCTGCGTGAGCGGGTGAGCATGCTCGATGGTGCCCTGCGCGCCGGCCCGGCCGGGCCGGGCTTCCAGCTCACCGCGCGCCTGCCGGCCCGGCGGTCCGGATGACGACTGAAGCAGCGGGCGCTTCCACGAGCATCCGGGTGCTTGTCGCGGACGACCAGCCGCTCCTGCGGCACAGCCTCGCCCTGCTCATCGACGGCACCCCGGGCCTCACCGTCGTCGGTCAGGCTGCCACCGGCCACGAGGCCGTGTCGCTCACCCGTGAACGCCGCCCCGACGTCGTCCTGATGGACATCCGGATGCCCGACGGCGACGGCATCGAAGCGACCGGCTGCATCGCCGCCGCCACCGACCTGAGCGGTACCAGGGTCCTCGTGCTCAGCATGTTCGCACTCGACGAGTACGTGGCCGCCGCGCTGCGCGCCGGGGCACACGGCTTCCTGCTCAAGGACGCCCACCCGGACCAACTCGTCGACGCCATCCGACGGACCCACGCGGGCGAGTCCCTCTTCGCTCCCAGCATTCTCACCCGCTTCGTCGCGCATTACCTCGACCGGCCCGGCCCGCCCGCGGTCCGTAAGATCGACAGGCTGACCGGCCGCGAGACCGAGGTGCTGTCTCTCGTGGCCCGCGGCCTGTCCAACGACGAGATCGCCCGGACACTCACGATCTCGATCAAGACCGTCAAGACTCACGTCGGCAACCTGCTCACCAAGCTCGACGCCCGTGATCGAGCCCAGCTCGTCATCGCCGCCTACGAGAACGACCTCGTCGCACCTCGATCCTCTGCGTGATCTTCACGTCCTGCCTGCCGGATGTCGGCGGCTGTGGCCTGTCGCACCAGCATGGGAGCGCGGCTTGCCGGTCGGGCCCCGGGCCGGGTTACCTAAATCCGTGGACCATCCCTGGCTGCGCGCTCCCGCCGCACACGTCCCCGAGACCGCACGAACGCTGCTCGGCTGGGAGGTGGCGGCGAACGGGGTCCGGATCCGGCTGACCGAGGTCGAGGCGTACGCGGGAACCGGGGTGGATCCCGCCTCGCACGCGCATCGCGGCCCCACGCCTCGGACGACAGTGATGTTCGGGCCGGCCGGCCACGCGTACACGTACTTCGTCTTCGGTATGCACTGGTGCCTCAATGTCGTCTGCGGTGCCGAGGGGGAGGCGGCGGCGGTCCTGCTGCGCGCTGGTGAGGTGGTCGACGGCCTGGACCTCGCCCGGAAGCGGCGCGGTGGGGTGCCCGATCGCGACCTGGCCCGTGGCCCTGCCCGGCTGGTGGTCGCGCTCGGTGTCGACGCGGCGGCGAACGGCACGAGCGTGGTCGACGGGACCGGGCCGCTGCTCCTGACGCCGCCGACCCGCCCGGTCACCCCGTCGGAGGTCTCCGCCGGCCCACGCGTCGGCGTGGCCGCCGCGCACGACGTGCCCTGGCGCTTCTGGATCACCGGCGACCCCACGGTCAGTCCGTACCGCCGGCACGTGCCACGACGGCGAGGCTGAGTGTCGCCCGCCGGGATGGGACGGGCGTGACGGGGGACACTGGTACGAGGCAGGCTCGCGGAATAGTTGACTCGTCAAATATGTTGTCGGGGGCGTCGGGGTCAGCCTGCCCCGGTCGGACGACACGAGGGAGCGGTCATGCAGTTCGGAGTCTTCACCGTCGGCGACGTCACGGTCGACCCGACGAACGGCCGGGAGCCCACCGAGGCCGAGCGGATCAAGGCGATGGTCACCATCGCGCTGAAGGCCGAGGAGGTCGGTCTCGACGTCTTCGCCACCGGCGAGCACCACAACCCGCCGTTCGTGCCCTCGTCGCCGACCACCATGCTGGGCTGGATCGCCGCCCGTACCGAGCGGCTGCTGCTCTCCACCGCGACCACGCTGATCACCACGAACGACCCGGTGAAGATCGCCGAGGACTACGCGATGTTGCAGCACCTCGCCGACGGCCGGGTCGACCTGATGATGGGGCGGGGCAACACCGGGCCGGTCTACCCCTGGTTCGGTCAGGACATCCGCAACGGCATCCCCTCGCCATCGAGAACTACGACCTGCTGCGCCGGTTGTGGCGCGAGGACGTGGTCGACTGGAAGGGGAAGTTCCGCACCCCGTTGCAGTCGTTCACCTCGACACCCCGCCCCCTCGACGGCGTGCCTCCGTTCGTGTGGCACGGCTCCATCCGCAGCCCCGAGATCGCCGAGCAGGCCGCCTACTACGGCGACGGGTTCTTCGCCAACCACATCTTCTGGCCGGCCGAGCACACCCGGCGGATGGTCGGGCTGTACCGGCAGCGCTTCGAGCACTACGGCCACGGCTCCGCCGATCAGGCGATCGTGGGACTCGGTGGCCAGGTGTTCATGCGCCGCAACTCCCAGGACGCGGTGCGCGAGTTCCGCCCGTACTTCGACAACGCGCCGGTCTACGGCCACGGTCCCTCGCTTGAGGAGTTCACCGCGCAGACCCCGCTGACCGTGGGCAGCCCGCAGCAGGTCATCGACCGCACCCTCAGCTTCCGCGACTACGTGGGTGACTACCAGCGGCAGCTGTTCCTCGTCGACCACGCCGGGCTGCCGTTGAAGACCGTCCTGGAGCAGCTCGACCTGCTCGGCGAGGAGGTCGTGCCGGTGCTGCGCAAGGAGTTCGAGTCGCTGCGGCCCTCGCACGTGCCGCTGGCGCCGACCCACGCCTCGCTGCGGGCCACCGTCGGCGGTGGCAGCGACAGCACCGTCCACGCCGTCGACGACGTCACCGGCCGGGCACCGGAGGCCGCCCGATGACCACGCGTACCATCGCCGTGGTCTCGGCCGGACTCAGTCAGCCCTCCTCGACCCGGCTGCTTGCCGACCAGCTCGCCGCCGCCACCCGCGACGAGCTGGTCCGGCACGGCGAGCAGGTCGCCCTGCGCCCGGTCGAGCTGCGCGAACACGCCCACGACATCGTCAACCACCTGCTCACCGGCTTTCCGTCGGAGTCGCTCAAGCAGGTACTGGACGAGGTC
Organism: Verrucosispora sp. CNZ293; assembly: GCF_002754655.1. Taxonomy (NCBI): domain Bacteria; kingdom Bacillati; phylum Actinomycetota; class Actinomycetes; order Micromonosporales; family Micromonosporaceae; genus Micromonospora; species Verrucosispora sp. CNZ293. The sequence goes on along the minus strand of NZ_PEFR01000001.1, from coordinate 2,414,001 downwards.
ACCGGCGCCGACGGGCTGATCGCCGTCAGTCCGATCTTCAACGCCTCGTACAACGGGCTGTTCAAGTCCTTCTTCGACCTGCTGGACGCCGACACCCTGGGCGGTCGCGCGGTGCTGATCGGCGCGACAGGTGGCACCGCACGCCACTCCCTGGCGTTGGAGCACGCGCTCCGGCCGATGTTCACCTACCTGCGGGCCGTGGTGGCACCGACAGCTGTCTTCGCCGCGCCGGAGGACTGGTCCGGCGGCGCCGTCGACGGTGCGTTGCGGGCCCGGATCGGTCGCGCCGGTCGGGAACTTGCCGAGCTGGTACGGCGCGGCGCGCCGTCCAGCGGGCCCGCCGACCCGTTCACCCTCACCACCAGCTTCGACCAACTGCTCCGGGGTCAGGACGCCTGACCCGCACCGGACCCGACCGGGCCGCCGAGCCGACGGCGACCCGGTCGGGCGGTGGTCACTGCTCCGGCTGGTACGGGTGGGCGATGAACACCGGACAGCGGGCGTGGTGCACAAGCGCCTGGCTGACCGAACCGAGCAGCAGCCCGGCGAAGCCACCCCGACCGCGCGACCCGGCCACCACGAGCGCCGCGGCTGCGGTCGCCTCGATCAGCGCCTGGTCGGGGTTGGGCGCGACGATCACCCGTTCCTCCACGGTCAGACCCGGGTGGCTGCCCCGCGCCGCCGCACCGGCGGTGGCGAGCAGGGCCGCCGCCTCCCCGCCGTCGTCACCCTCGCCGGCGACGTGCACCAGCACCAGCGGGCCGCCGCGCCGGCCGGCCTCCTCGGCGCCGTAGCCGACGGCGAGCTCGGCCGACTCCGAACCGTCCACACCGACAAGCACCGGACCTTCGGTGGGGAGCGGACGGTCGGGCGGACGGATCACCAGCACCGGGCAGTGGCCGTGCGCGGCGACCTGGGTGCCGACCGAGCCGAGCAGCAGCCCGGCGAAGCCGCCCAGGCCCCGGCTGCCCACCACCACCAACTCCGCCCGACGGGACTCCTCGACAAGCGTCGCGCCCGGCCCGCCGGCCACCTGACGCACCTCGACCGTCAGGCCCGGCCACCTGTCGACCAGCTCCTCGGCGGTCTGTTCGAGCATCTTGCGGCCGTCCTCCGAGGCCGCCGGGACACCCACCTCGTACGGGTTGATCGGCACGCCGTAGCCGAGCGGGTGCAGGTAGCCGTGTACCAGGTGCAGCGGCCGGGACCGCCACACCGCCGCCTGTGCCGCGTGCTCCGCGGCCACCAGGCTCGGCGGCGATCCGTCCACCCCCACCACGACAGGTCGGTTCATCGTCTCTCCATGGGTCGGTAAGCGTTCATTGTCGACGCGTCCCGTTGTCGGGACGCGTCGACACACCACCTGTCAGTTCCCCTCGACCGTACGCAGCTTGCGGACGATCGCCAGCGGGGAGTGGGCGTGGTGCAGCACGGCGTGACTGACCGAGCCGAGCAGCAGCCCGCCCAATGCGCCGCGGCCCCGCGCGCCCACCACCACCAGCTGGGCGGTACGGGACTCCTCCACAAGCGCCCGGCCGGGGGAACCACGCACCAACCGCTGCCGCACCGGCACCTCCGGGTAGCGCTCGGACCAGCCGGCCACCGCCTCGGCGAGCGTGCGCTCCTCCTCGTCCCGGTAGGCGTCCAGGTCGTAGACCAGGGGCAGGATGTCACCGGGACCGGCCGGGGTCGGATAGAGCCAGGCGTGCACCGCGACCAGTTCGGTGCCGCGCCACGCCGCCTCCTCGAAGGCGAACCGGACCGCCTCCTGGGACAGCTCCGAGCCGTCGACGCCGACCACCACCGGCCCGTCCGCCCGCGATTCGTCGCGAACCACAAGCACCGGGCAGTCCGCGTGGGCGCTCACCTGCACGGCCACCGAGCCGAGCAGCAGCCCGGCGAAGCCGCCCAGGCCCCGGTTGCCGAGCACGACCAACGCCGCGTCCCGGGCCTCGGCGAGCAGGACGGTGCTCGCCGCCCCGTCGACCACCGCACCGGTAACCGCCACCTCCGGGGCCACCTTGCCGGCCTCGGCGACGGCTTCGGCGAGGTACCGCTCGGCCTGGTTGCGCAGTCCGCCGTCGGCCGGCGCGCCCGGCGCGGGACCCAACGGCACCCGCATCAGCGGCCAGATGAAGGCGTGCACGATCCGCAGCGGACGGTGTCGGTACGCCGCCTCCCGCGCGGCGGCGCGCACCGCGTGCAGGGCGACCTCGGAGCCGTCAACACCCACCACGACGGGGGCGCCGGAGTTGCTGGCCATCACGTCTCTCCTCACTTTCCCGGTCAGCCTCGCTCACCTGACGGCGTCAGGGTAGCCAGGTCGGTTCTCGGTGCGCGTCGGGTCAACCGCAGCACGAGGCCGGGTAGGACGCTCACCGCGCCGCAGGCCAGCAGCTCGGTGACGCCGAGGGCCTCGGTGCCGAGCAGCTCCCGCAGCTGCGGCAGCAGCACCCCGGCGAGCTGGAGCAGCGCGGACACGGCGACCGCGAGCGGCAGCGCCAGGTTGCCCCGCCGTTGCCCGGGCGGGCGTGGCGCGCGGACCGCCAGGGCCACCCCGAGCTGGGCCAGGCCGAGCACCATGAAGATCACTGACTGCCACGGCCGGCCCCAGTGGGCGGCGAGCACGCCGGCGCCCAATGTCACCGCGGCGATCAACGCGCCGCCGACCAGGATCTGCCGGCCCAGCCCCGCGCCGAGCACCGACTCCTGCGGCGAGCGGGGCACCCGGCGCAGGGTGCCCGGTTCGGCCGGTTCGGCGCCCAGCGCCACCCCGGGCACCCCGTGCGTGAGCAGATTGATCCAGAGGATCTGCGCCGGCAACAGCGGCACGGGCAGGCCGAACAACGGCCCGAGCAGCATCACCGCGATCTCGGCCACCCCACCGGAGAGGGCGTAACGCAGGAACCTGCGGATGTTGTCGTAGATCCGGCGGCCCTCACCGATCGCGGTGGCGACAGTGGACAGGTCGTCGTCGACAAGCACCAGGTCGGCCGCCTGCCGGGCCACCTCGGTACCGCCACCCATGGCCACCCCGATGTCGGCCCGACGCAACGCCGGAGCGTCGTTGACCCCGTCGCCGGTCATCGCCACCACATGCCCCCGGGACTGCAACCCGACGATGATGTCGAGCTTCTGCTCCGGCTGCGTACGGGCGAACACCCGGGCCGCCGGGGGAGCCTCGGCGGGATCGCCGTCGTCGCCGCGTACCACCGGGTCGCCCTCGGACCACAGGCCCAGCTGGCCGGCGATGGCCGCCGCGGTCGCCGGATGGTCCCCGGTGACCAGCACGAGCCGGACACCCGCGTCGGCGAAGCCGCCGGCGATGTCCGGCGCCCCGGCCCGCAGCGGGTCACCGACAGCGACCAGACCCACCGGGCGCAGCCCTTCGGGGTGGGCGGGGTCGGCCGGCGGGGTGTCCACCAGGGCGGCGGCCAGCGCCAGCACCCGCAGTCCGTCGCCGGCCATCCGGTGCGCGGCGGCGGTCAGGGCGGCCACCTCGTCGGGGTCCGCGTCGAGCAGCGGCGTGGTGAGCACGTTCTCCGGCGCGCCCTTGCACACCACCAGGTAGCGGCGGTCACAGGAGCGGTGCACCGTGGTCATCCGGCGTAGCTGCTGGTCGAAGGGGTGCTCGGCGACCCGGGGCCAGGCGTTGCGGGTGGTCTGCGGGTCCAGGCCGCAGCGGGCGGCGAAGGCCACCAGCGCCGCCTCCAGCGGATCGCCCACCGCGCCCCAGCGGGGCCGCTGCTCGGTCGGCGGCGCGAGGGTCGCGTCGTTGCAGAGCAACCCCGCCCGGGCCAGCCGACGCAGCTCGTCCGGCACGGCTACCGGCGCGCCGTCGCGGTGCAACGTGCCGTCCGGGGCGTACCCGCTGCCGGAGACACCGAACCGGGAGCCGTCGCCGGTGACCGCCTGCTGCACGGCCATCCGTCCCTCGGTGAGGGTGCCGGTCTTGTCCGAGGCGATCACGGTGACCGAGCCGAGCGTCTCCACCGCGTGCAGCCGGCGGGGGATCGCCCGGGCCGCGGCCATCCGGCGGGCGCCGAGCGCGAGGGCCAGTGTCACCACCGCCGGCAGCGACTCCGGCACCGCGGCGACCACCAGGCTCACCGCGGTCACCGCCATGTCCACGAGGGACCTGCCGCTCAGCACGCCGACGACGAAGACCAGCCCGGACAGCGCCACGGCGGCGACGCCGAGGGTCCGGCCGAGCGAGGCGAGCCGGCGTTGCAGCGGGGTCGCCGCCGGCCGGGTGGTGGCCGCCAGGGTCGCGATGCGGCCCAGCGCACTCGCCGCGCCGGTGCGCACCACCGTGCCGGCGGCCCGACCGGTGGTGACCACAGTGCCGGCGCTGGCCTCCTCGCCCGCCGCGCGGGACACCGGCACCGACTCGCCGGTCAACGCCGACTCGTCCAGGTGCAGCCGGTTCGCGTCGTGCAGCAGCAGGTCGGCCGGGACCACGTCACCGGCCTCGACCCGGACCAGGTCGCCCCGGACCAGTTCGGCAGCGGGCAGTACCGCGTCACGGCCGTCGCGGACCACCCGGGCGGTCGGTGCGGCGAGCAGGTCGAGGGCGGCGATGGCCCGGTCGGCGCGTACCTCCTGCACCACGCCGATTGCCGTGTTGACCGCGACCACCAGCAGGATCACCGCGGTGTCGGGGTAGTCCCGCAGCACGGTGGTGACCACGGCGGCGGCGAGCAGCAGCGCGACCAGGGGATCGGTGAGCTGATGCCCGATCCGGCTGGCCAGGTGCCGGCGGGGCGGTGCCGCGGCGGCGTTCGGCCCGTCCACCCGCAGCCGCTGAGCGGCCTCGGTCGAACTGAGCCCGGTTCCGCGCGCCGCCGCCACGGTGCTGTCGCTGCGTACGTCCCCGTCCGCGACCTGGACCTGTCCGGCCACCGTCCGCTCCGCCCTGTGCCCCAGGCGTGCCCCAGCGGTACGCCCCTCCGACCTCAGCCTCGCCCAGCGCGGCGGCGTCCGGCAGGGGCGTCCGCCCACACGGACCGGGACCAACGGCCCTGCCGGCCGGGTTGGGCCGAGTCGTGATCCGAGCACCACCGGTGATGGTGCCGCCTCCGTCCGATCGGAGGCAGCACCATCACCGCAAGTGCTCGCCGTGGCGCGCCGCCCGGCGTCACCTCACCGTTGGACGACCAACCGACGGGCCCGCAACAGCCGGGCCCACCAGGGGCGAGCGGCCCGGGGAGCCGGGGCGCGTACGCCCCGGAAGCTGACCCAGCCACCCGGTCCCATGCTCAGCCGGCCGACCGCCGGCGGTCGCCGCCGGCCCAGCGCCGTGACACCGGCGGTGACCAGGCCGACCGCCAGCACCCCGGCGGTGGCGACCAGCAGCCGGTCCGGGTCGGGCAGCGGCCGGTAGCGGACGCGTCCGCCAGCGGCGACGAACACACCGACCGGGCGTCCGTCGCGGATCACCGGCACCAGTGCGGCCGGCGGCGTGCCGGGCAGGTCCAGCACCGGCCCGACCGGCAGCGGCGCCACCGGCTGCGGTGCCGCCTCCGGGGCAGGTCGGGGCGGGACCAACGGAACCGGCCCGGTGGCATTGAAGATCGCGGTCATCTCGGGTACCTCCTATCGGGCGTCGGAGCCGGCGCAGTCGCGGGCCACCGCGGCCCGTCCGGCGGCCAACCGGGCGATCGGCACCCGGTACGGCGAGCAGGAGACGTAATCGAGGCCGGCCTCGGCGAAGAACTCCACCGACTCCGGGTCACCGCCGTGCTCACCGCAGACGCCCACGGTCAGCTCGGGTCGCGCGGCCCGGCCCTCGGCCACCGCCAGACGGACCAGCCGGCCCACCCCGGCGACGTCGATGGTCTCGAACGGCGACGCCTCGACGATGCCCCGTTCCAGGTAGTCACCGAGGAACGAGCCCTCCCCGTCGTCCCGGGAGAACGCCCAGGTGGTCTGGGTCAGGTCGTTGGTGCCGAGGGAGAAGAACTCCGCCTCGCCCGCGATCGCGCCGGCGGTCAGCGCGGCTCGCGGTGTCTCGACCATCGTGCCGACCGGGATGGGCGGCGCACCGGGCACGGTGGCCAGGACATCGGCCACCTCGGCGCGCACCACGGCCAGCTCGTGCGCGTCGACGACAAGCGGCACCATGATCTCCGGGCGCGGGTCGCCACCCTCGGCCACTCGCCGCGCCGCCGCCTCCGCCACGGCCCGGACCTGCATCGCGAACAGGCCCGGCACCACCAGACCCAAGCGGACCCCACGCAGGCCCAGCATCGGGTTGCTCTCCTGCATCCGGCGGACGGCGGCCAGCAGCACCGCGTCGCGGCCCGGGTCCTGCCCGAGCGCCTCCGCCCGGGCCACCCGCGCGGCCAACTCGGGCAACGGGGGCAGGAACTCGTGCAGCGGCGGGTCGAGCAGCCGGATGGTGACCGGCAGGCCGTCCATCGCCGCGAGGATCGCGACGAAATCCTCCCGCTGCAACGGCAGCAGGTCCGCCAACGCGGCGTGGACCTCGTCCAGCCCGTCGGCCAGGATCAGCCGCTCCACGAGCGTCCGGCGGGCGCCGAGGAACATGTGCTCGGTACGGCACAGGCCGACACCTGTCGCGCCGAGCGTGCGTGCCCGCGCCGCGTCGGCGGGGGTGTCGGCGTTGGCGCGTACGCCGAGCCGCCGCACCGAGTCGGCGTGCCGCAGCAGCCGGTCCACCGCCGAGACCAGCCGGTCGGACTCCGGTGCCAGCTCGCCGGCGAGGTAGCGGGTCACCGGGGACGGACGCACCGGCACCTCACCGAGGTAGATCCGGCCGGTGGTGCCGTCGATGGAGATCAGGTCACCGGCCCGGACCGTCCGCCCGTCGACGCGGAACTCGCCGCGGTCCGGGTCGATCTCCAGCGCCTCCGCCCCACACACGCAGGTGCGTCCCATGCCCCGGGCGACCACCGCGGCGTGCGAGGTCTTGCCACCTCGGGCGGTCAGGATCCCGGCGGCGGCGATCATGCCGGGCAGGTCGTCCGGGTTGGTTTCCCGGCGGACCAGGATCACCGGTCCGTCCGCCGCGGTGGCCGCGGCGCTGTCGAACACCACCCGACCGGCGGCGGCCCCGGGTGAGGCGCCGACCCCGGTGGCCAACGGTTCCGGTGTCGCCTCCGGATCGAAGGTGGGGAACATCAGCTTGGCCAGCTGCGCCCCGCTGACCCGGGTCAACGCCTCGTCCCAGCTGATCAGACCCTCGTCGGCCAGTTGCGCGGCGATCACGAACGCCGCCGCCGGGGTGCGCTTGCCGACCCGGGTCTGCAACATCCACAACCGGCCCCGCTCGATGGTGAACTCCACGTCGCACAGGTCCCGGTAGTGTCGCTCCAACGTCGTCATGATCCCGGTCAGCCGCCGGTAGCTGGCCGGATCGATCCGGGACAGCTCGTCCAGCCCCACCGTGTTGCGGACCCCGGCCACCACGTCCTCGCCCTGAGCGTCGGACAGGTAGTCGCCGTACACGCCGGGTGCGCCGGTGGCCGGATCGCGGGTGAACGCCACCCCGGTACCCGAGTCCGGGCCCAGGTTGCCGAAGACCATCGCCATCACGTTGACGGCGGTGCCCAGGTCGTCCGGAATGTGCTCGCGGCGTCGGTAGAGCACCGCCCGGGACGCGTTCCACGACTCGAAGACCGCCCGGATGGCCAGGTACAACTGCTCGTGCGGGGCCTGCGGGAAGTCGTGACCGACCCGGTCGGCGAACACCTTCTTGTACGTCTCGACAAGTCCGTGCAACTGCTCCGCCGTGGGGCCCTCCGGCCCGGCGGTGGCCCGCAACGCGTCCAGCTCCCGGTCGAACTCGACGGCCGGCACGCCGTGCACCGTCCGACCGAACATCTGGATCAGCCGCCGGTACGAGTCCCAGGCGAACCGCTCGTCCCCGCTGATCCGGGCCAGCCCGGTCACCGTGGCGTCGTTGAGCCCGATGTCGAGGATCGTCTCCATCATCCCGGGCATCGAGTACCGCCCGCCGGAGCGGACGGCCAGCAGCAGCGGCTCGACCGGATCGCCGAGCCGCCGGCCCAGCCGCACCTCGATCTCCCGCAGGTGGGCGTTGACCTCGTCGAACAGTCCGTCGGGCACCGCCCTGTCGGCGAGGTAGGCCCGGCACGCGTCGGTGCTGACGGTGAACCCGGGCGGCACCGGCAATCCGAGCCGGGTCATCTCGGCGAGGTTGGCGCCCTTGCCGCCGAGCAGGTCGGCCTTGCCCCGGCCGCCCTCGATGAAGTCGTACACATACCTGGTCATGACCCGGCCTCCACTTCGCCGTCGATGCCTCTTCCTCTTGGTAGCAACGCCGCTGCCCGTGGGGGCAGGGCCGAAAGCCGATCCGGACCGGGCCGGTGGTCCTCAACCGGGGCGCGTATGGTCGGCCGGTGACCGACGACCTGCGGCTACGCCCGGTGCGCGAGGACGACCTGGTGGAGTTCTTCGTTCACCAGCTCGACCCCGAGGCCAGTCAGATGGCCGCCTTCGGTGCCGAGGACCCGACGGACCGGCGGGCGTTCGCCGCGCACTGGGTCCGCATCCTCACCGGCCCGGAGAACCTGTCCCGCACGGTGACCGTCGACGGCGCTGTGGTCGGACACGTGCTGGCCTTCCCGGCCGACGACGGCATTGAGGTCAGCTACTGGATCGACAGGGCGCACTGGGGCCGTGGGTACGCCACCCGTGCCCTGACCGCGCTGCTGCGGGAGGTCACCCGCCGGCCGCTGTACGCGCGGACGGCCACCGACAACGCCGCGTCGCTGACGGTGCTGCGCCGCTGCGGCTTCGTCGTCCGGGGGACCGGGCGGGCGTACGCCCCGGGACGCGGTCACGAGATCGACGAGTACGTCCTGGAACTGCCCGCGTGATCCGCCCTCGGTCGGCGCGGTCCGCCGCCCAGCCGAGCGTGACCCGCCCCTGACACCCGGGCTGACCAGGGCGGCGACTACTCTCGCGGGGTGAACTGGCTGGAACTGGTCGGCTGGGCCGGCTCCGCGTTGCTCGTGTGGTCGCTGCTGCAGACGCGCATCCTGCGGCTGCGCGCCCTCAACCTGGTCGGCTGCGCCGTGCTGATCGGCTACAACGCGACGATCCCGGTCTGGCCCATGGTCGGGTTGAACGTGGTGTTGGCCGTGATCAACATCTGGTACCTGCGGCGGCTGCTCACCACCCGCCACGACGAGCAGACGTACCAGGTCGTCGAGGTGGGTGCCGACGACGCGTTCCTGGCCCACACGCTGCGGGTGCACGCCGCCGACATCGCCCGGTTCAACCCGGGCTTCCGGCCGGACCGGCTGGCCGGCCGATCGGCCTTCCTCGTGGTACGCGCCGACGAGGTCGTCGGTGTCGTGCTGGTACGCGACGTCGGCGACGGGGTGGCCCAGGTCGACCTGGATTACGTCACCCCGCCGTTTCGTGACTTCACCCCCGGCGAGTTCGTCTACCGGCGCAGCAGCCTGTTCACTGACCGGGGGTTCCGTCAGGTGGTGAGCCCACCCGGCATGATCGCCCCGTACTACCACCGCCTCGGGTTCCGCCGAGCGGGGGAGTCGTACGTCCTGGACCTGCCCGCACCGGCGCTGCCCCAGAGCTGAGCGGGTAGGCGGTCCGAACCGCCCCGGCAGGGCGATGATTCACCGTCGGAGCGAGTGGGCATAGGCACCGCTACGCCGGCGGGGCCACCACCGGCGGCGCCCCGGGGCGCGGTCCAGCGAGGGAGAACCAGGCGTGCAGAGCTACTGGAGCCAGCTGGCCCTGGTCGCAGTCCTGATCGTGGTGAACGCGATCTTCGCGGGCAGCGAGCTGGCGCTGGTGTCGCTACGCGACAGCCAGGTCCAACGGCTGGAACGCACCGGGCGTACCGGTCGGGTGCTGGCCCGGCTGGCCCGCGACCCCAACCGCTTTCTGGCCACCATCCAGATCGGCATCACCCTGGCCGGGTTCCTCGCCTCGGCCGCCGCCGCGGTGTCGCTGGCCCGGCCGCTGGTTCCGCTGCTGGAGGGCGTCGTCGGCCGGGCCGCCGGCCCGGTGTCCGTGGTGCTTGTCACCCTGGTGCTGACCTTCGTCACCCTGGTCTTCGGAGAGCTGGCCCCGAAACGGATCGCCATGCAGGTCCCGGAACAGTGGGCGCTGCTCGTCGCCCGTCCGCTGGATCTGCTCGCGGCCCTCACCCGGCCGGTCGTCTGGGTGCTCGGCGCCACAAGTGACCTGGTGGTACGGCTGTTCGGACTGGACCCGAAGCCCGAACGGGACGAGATCAGCCCGGACGAGCTGCGCGACATCGTCGCCGGCCACCACGGCTTCACGAAGGAGCAGCAGACAATCATCGCCGGCGCCGTGGAGATCGCCGAGCGGCGGCTCCGGGCGGTGCTGGTGCCGAGGTTGCAGGTCTTCTGTCTGGACAGCGGCACCACGGCCGAGGCCGCCCGACTCGTGCTGGCCGCCTCCGGGCACTCCCGCGCGCCCGTGGTACGCCACGGCGGACTTGACGACTCGGTGGGTGTCATCCACCTGCGTGACCTGGTCGGTGTCGGTGAAGACCAGCCGGTCGATGAGTACGCCCGTCCACCGATGCTGTTGCCGGACTCGGTACCGGTGGTCGACGCGCTGCGCCGGTTCAAGGCCGAACGTCAGCACATGGCCCTGGTTGTCGACGAGCGCGGTGCCGTCGAGGGCATCGTCACCCTGGAAGACATCCTCGAAGAGATCGTCGGGGAGATCTACGACGAGACCGACCGGGATGTCGGTGAGGTACGCACCGAGGCCGACGGGGCGCTGCTGCTGCCGGGCACCTTTCCCATCCACGACCTGCCCGACATCGGGGTGGACCTGCCCGGGCGACCGGACGGCGACTACACCACGGTGGCCGGCCTGGTGCTGGCCGGTCTCGGCCGGATACCCACCGCCGGGGAGCATCTCACCGTCGACGGCTGGCGGCTGGAGGTCACCCTCGCCGACGACCGGGCGGTCTCCGGTGTCCGGCTGTCTCGCACGGCGGCCTCAGCCGACCCGGACGCGCCCGAGACCACCGCGCCGACGGGCACCGACGACTCCGAGGCCCCGCCGGACGACGCGGCGAACACGCCCACCGACGCCCCGTCGGTGCTGGACGGCACCCGACGCTGAGACCGGGTGAGGGCTGCCGGACCCCGCCGGGGACCGGCGCAGCCGGCCTGGGGTCCAGGCACGCCGAGCTGCGCCACCTGGATCGCGCCTGCTCCGGCAGGCACTGAGTCAGCTCCGTGCGACCCCACCCGGACCGGGCGGCTCGGGCAGCGGTGGCTCCAGCCGTACCTGGTGCACCGGCACCTGCCAGGTGCTCCGGCCGAGCAGCCGGGCCAGTGCGCGGATCGCCCACGGGCCCGACGGGTGACGTTGCGGCCCGATCAGCCGCCCGCTCAACCGGCCGTACCAGTGCCGGGTGACGACCAGGTCGGCGAGCCGCAGCGGGCCGTCGGCGGAGCCGCGCAGCACCAGGTCCACCACCCGACCCAACCGGCGGCCCTGGTGGTCGTACACGGTCCGGCCGAGTAGCTCACCCGCTCGCACGGCCGGCCCCGGGAATCCGCTCGATCAGGTTCCGGCGTAACCACTGCTCCACCGGCGAGGTGGGCAGCTCGTCGGCGCTCACCCGCAGCCACACCGCACTGTCGACCCGCGCGACGAGCGCGTACGGGATGCGCAGCGGCGCCAGCGGCCGATCCGTGACGAACCGCTCGGCGGTCAGCACCAGCATCCGCCCCAGCCGCCCACCGACCCGCTGCCCGAGCGCACCCGGCCCACTGAGCAACGACCGCAGGTACGGCACCCCGTCCGCGCCGAACGCGAACTCCACGTCGTCAACCTTGCCGACCAGCCGCCCGTCACGGTCGACGAGCTGCCGGTCGAGCAGTTCCTGGCTGACCTGGATCCTCACTGTCCCATCCTCGTACCGATCGCCAGCGGTACGGCGACGATCGAGGCGGCGAGGATGATCAGCAGCAGCACCGCTCCCAGCAGGTTGAGTGCTCGGCCGTTGACCCGGTCGCCCAGGTAGGTACGGTCGTTGGCGACCACCAGGATCGGCAGGTAGGTCAGCGGCAACGCCACCGCACTGATGATCAGCATGTACTCGGTGAGGGTCACCGGGTCGACGGTGGTGAGCAGCATCAGCACCCCGAGCAGCACGCTGACCAGCAGCACCGTGTGGAAGCGGGCCGCCTCGCGCGGGCTCACCCGCTTGCCCCACTGCCAGCCGAAATACTGCGCCGCCGCATACGCGGCGGACAGGCCCGTCTCCAGCGCGGCGCCGAAGGTGACCGCGAAGAACGCAAGTGCCGCCACGGCCAGGCCGGCCGCGCCGAAGGCCAGCACCACCGGATGCGCGACCTGGTCGAGGCTGTCCACCGACAGGCCGGCGGGGCGCAGCACCACGGCCGCCGTGGCGATGAGTGACAGGGCGAGGAATCCGCCGATCGGGAAACCGACAAGGACGCTGAAGCGGGCGTCGGCCAGGTCGTCAGCGCTCCAACGCTCCTCGACCCCACCCGAGGAGAAGAAGAAGACCTCGTACGGGCTGACCGTCGAGGCGAACAGCGCCACCGCGACGAACCAGTACGCCCCCCACCCCTGACCGGAGTCGTCGGGTGCCACCGCGCTGCGGCCGAGCGCCGCCCAGTCGGTCGGCAGCCAGAACAGGGCGATGGCGAAGACCACCAGAGCGAGCCCGGCCAGCCCGAAGACCCGTTCCATCACCGGGAACCGCATCCGCCACAGCACCAGCCAGACCGCGATCCCCGCGACAGGTACCCAGAGCAGGTAGGGCACCCCGGTGGCCAGCCGCAACGCCAGTGCCACCCCGCCCAGCTCGGCGGCGAGGGTGATCACCGTGACCAGGTACGACGCCACCAGGTTGATCAGTGCCATCCGGGCGCCGAGCCGCTCCCGGACCAGGTCGAACACCGCCCGGCCGGTCACCGCCGCGATCCGTCCGGCCATTTCCGCGTACGCGCAGATGGCGACCACCCCGAGCAGCAGCACCCAGGTGTGCGCCATGCCGAAGCGGGCACCGGCCTGGCCGGCAGCGACCAGGTCGCCGATGTCGACGAAGCCGCCGACTGCGGACAGGATGCCGAGCGTGGCGGCGAGGAGCTTCCTCACGGCGGTGGTGCGGGCTCGGTCATCGACGCGACGATAACGCCGCGAAAGCCGCTACCTACCCGAAACCGTCCTCAGCGCTGGCCCCGACGATGACCGGCGGTCCGGCCCGGGCGTAGGTCCGGGTCGACGGTCTGCCACCCGCTCAGCGAGCGCTGTCAGATCGGCGGACCTTGTCAGGCTGCGGGCCGGCCAGCCTGCGGGCCTTGTCAGTCGGTGGTCGGATAGAGGTTCTGCAGGCGGACCTGGCCACGGGCGACCAGCCGCCGGTCCGCGTCGGTGATCTCCACCTGCCACAACTGCTGGCTGCGTCCCCGGTGCACCGGGGTGCCGACCGCGACCAACTCACCCTCGCCCACGGCCCGCAGGAAGTCGGTCTGGTTGGACACCCCGACCACCCGGCCGCGCTCACCCAACCAGATGCCGGCACCCAGGCTCGCCACCGTCTCCACCACCGCGCAGTGGACCCCGCCGTGCAGGATGCCGTACGGCTGGTGCAGCTCCGGGCGGACCCGCCAGCGGATCGTGACCCGGTCCTCGCTGATCTCGTCCAACTCCAGCCCGAGCAGGGCGAAGAAGCCACCCGACATCTTCGACACGTCCACGGCCACCTCCACGATCTTGGACTCGCCAGCCTAGTGGCGGTGACTGCCGCCGGAACCCGGTAGGGCAGGACCGGGCTGATGGGGGAGAATCGGTGACCGTGACCGACCGTAACCTCTCGCCGGCCCGGCGGGACTCCCTGACCGATGACCTGCGCTGGCGGGGCCTGCTCCAGGACTCCACCGACCCGGACGAGTTGCGGACGCTGCTCGATGGCCCGGGGACCGCCTTCTATGTCGGCTTCGACCCGACCGCGCCGAGCCTGCA
>NZ_PEFR01000001.1:0-2395000 GCF_002754655.1 Verrucosispora sp. CNZ293 | reverse complement strand
GTGAGAATGCAGGCATGAGTAGCGAAAGAAGGGTGAGAAACCCTTCCGCCGGATGACCAAGGGTTCCAGGGCCAGGTTAATCCGCCCTGGGTGAGTCGGGACCTAAGGCGAGGCCGAGAGGCGTAGTCGATGGACAACGGGTTGATATTCCCGTACCCGCGAAAGAGCGTCCCTGATGAACCTCGTTGTGCTAACCATCCAAACCAGCTGAGGCCTTCGGGTTGAGGTTGGGGAGCGTGGGAACCTGGCGGGTAGTAGTCAAGCGATGGGGTGACGCAGGAAGGTAGCTGAGCCCGGCCGGTGGTTGTGCCGGGGTAAGCGTGTAGGCCGCGCCATAGGCAAATCCGTGGTGCACAGGGCTGAGACGTGATGCCGAGCCGATTCAGGTGAAGTCAGTGATCCTATGCTGCCGAGAAAAGCCTCTAGCGAGTTCTGAGCGGCCCGTACCCCAAACCGACACAGGTGGTCAGGTAGAGAATACCGAGGCGATCGGGCGAACTGTGGTTAAGGAACTCGGCAAATTGCCCCCGTAACTTAGGGAGAAGGGGGGCCGGAGACGTGAAGCCCCGCGCGGGTGGAGCGTTGTATGGCCGCAGAGAGCAGGGGGAAGCGACTGTTTACTAAAAACACAGGTCCATGCGAAGAAGTAATTCGATGTATATGGACTGACGCCTGCCCGGTGCTGGAACGTTAAGGGGACCTGTTAGCTCTTCGGGGCGAAGCGGAGAACTTAAGCGCCAGTAAACGGCGGTGGTAACTATAACCATCCTAAGGTAGCGAAATTCCTTGTCGGGTAAGTTCCGACCTGCACGAATGGCGTAACGACTTCCCCACTGTCTCAACCACAGGCCCGGCGAAATTGCAGTACGAGTAAAGATGCTCGTTACGCGCGGCAGGACGGAAAGACCCCGGGACCTTTACTATAGCTTGACATTGGTATTTGATTCGGCTTGTGTAGGATAGGTGGGAGCCGGTGAAGTCCATACGCCAGTATGGGTGGAGGCAATCTTGAAATACCACTCTGGTTGATTCGGGTATCTAACTTCGGACCGTTATCCGGTTCAGGGACAGTGTCTGGTGGGTAGTTTAACTGGGGCGGTTGCCTCCTAAAGGGTAACGGAGGCGCCCAAAGGTTCCCTCAGCCTGGTTGGCAATCAGGTGTTGAGTGCAAGTACACAAGGGAGCTTGACTGTGAGACTGACGGGTCGAGCAGGGACGAAAGTCGGGACTAGTGATCCGGCACTTGCGTGTGGAAGCGGTGTCGCTCAACGGATAAAAGGTACCCCGGGGATAACAGGCTGATCTTCCCCAAGAGTCCATATCGACGGGATGGTTTGGCACCTCGATGTCGGCTCGTCGCATCCTGGGGCTGTAGCAGGTCCCAAGGGTTGGGCTGTTCGCCCATTAAAGCGGTACGCGAGCTGGGTTTAGAACGTCGTGAGACAGTTCGGTCCCTATCCGCCGTGCGCGTAGGATACTTGAGAAGGGCTGTCCCTAGTACGAGAGGACCGGGACGGACGAACCTCTGGTGTGCCAGTTGTCCCGCCAGGGGCACGGCTGGTTAGCTACGTTCGGAAGGGATAACCGCTGAAAGCATCTAAGCGGGAAGCCTGCTTCAAGATGAGGTATCCCACCACTTTCGGGTGGGTAAGGCCCCCAGCTAGACGACTGGGTTGATAGGCCGGAAATGTAAGCCCGGTAACGGGTTCAGTTGACCGGTACTAATAGGCCGAGGACTTGACTACAAAGATTGTCGCTCGCGTCCACTGTGTAACTCACAACAAACAAACAACACACCCGACACGTGATGGTTTGGTGTTGGTGTTGTTTGACATGTTGATAAGGTTACGGCGGTCATGGCGGAGGGGAAACGCCCGGTCTCATTCCGAACCCGGAAGCTAAGCCCTCCAGCGCCGATGGTACTGCACCCGGGAGGGTGTGGGAGAGTAGGACACCGCCGGACACACGTCACAGTCGAGGGCCACCCGGAATCGGGTCGGCCCTCGACTGCGTTGCGTCGTAGATACGACGTACTCAGGAAGGATGTACCTGTGAGTTCAGCACCTCAGGGCGGAGACCGCCCCCGGGGGTACGAGGGTCGGGCCGCGGATCGCGACGGCGGATCCCGCCGCGGTGACCACTCGTCGCGCCAGGACCGGGGAGAGGAGCGGGGCTCCCGCGACGGACGCGACGCCGGCGGATACGGCGGCGACCGTGGCCGGTCCGGCGGCTTCCGCCGGGACGGTGACCGGCGTGAGGGCAGCTTCCGCGACAGCGGCCGTTCGGGTGGTGGGTTCCGGGGCGACCGCAGCGACCGTGTGGGCGGGCGCGACGGCTCCGGCGACCGGGACCGTGGCACTGGCGGCTTCCGTGGCGCCGACCGTCGTGATGGCGACCGCCGTGACGGCGGGTTCCGCCGCGATAGCGGCGAACGCTCCGGCGGGTTCCGCGGTGGCGACCGCCGCGAGGGCGGTTTCGGTGGCGGTGACCGCCGTGACGGTGGCTTCCGCGAGGGTGCCCGTCGTGAAGGTGGTTTCCGTGGCGGTGACCGCCGCGAGGGCGGTTTCCGGGACGGTGACCGCCGGGACGGTGGGTACCGCGGCAATGATCGCCGTGACGGCGGTGAGCGCCGCGAGGGTGGTTTCCGTGGCGGCGACCGTCGCGAGGGTGGCTTCGGCGGTGGTGACCGCCGTGAGGGCGGTTCCCGTGACGGTGGTTTCCGTGGCGGTGAGCGTCGTGAGGGTGGTTTCCGTGGCGGTGACCGCCGGGACGGTGGTTTCCGTGGCGGTGACCGCCGTGAGGGCGGTTTCCGTGGCGGTGACCGCCGTGAGGGCGGTTTCCGTGGCGGTGACCGCCGTGAGGGCGGGTTCCGGGACCGCCGTGATGGCGACAGCTCCGGCGGTGAGCGTCGCGAGGGTGGTTTCCGTGGCGGTGACCGCCGTGAGGGCGGTTTCCGTGGCGGTGACCGCCGTGAGGGCGGTTTCCGTGGCGGTGACCGCCGTGAGGGCGGTTTCCGTGGCGGTGACCGCCGTGAGGGTGGCTTCGGTGGCGGTGACCGCCGTGAGGGCGGGTTCCGGGACCGCCGTGATGGCGACAGCTCCGGCGGTGAGCGTCGCGAGGGTGGCTTCCGTGGCGGTGACCGCCGTGAGGGCGGTTTCCGTGGCGGTGACCGCCGTGAGGGCGGTTTCCGTGGCGGTGACCGCCGTGAGGGCGGTTTCCGTGGCGGTGACCGCCGTGAGGGTGGCTTCGGTGGCGGTGACCGCCGTGAGGGCGGGTTCCGGGACCGCCGTGATGGCGACAGCTCCGGCGGTGAGCGTCGTGAGGGTGGCTTCCGTGGCGGTGACCGCCGCGAGGGTGGTTCCCGGGACGGTGGGTTCCGTGGCGGTGAGCGTCGCGAGGGTGGGTTCCGGGACCGCCGTGATGGCGACAGCTCCGGCGGTGAGCGCCGGGACGGCGGCTTCCGTGGCGGCGACCGCCGTGAAGGCGGCTTCCGGGATCGGGACGGCGCTCGTGCCTCGGGTGGCTACACCGATCGCCGTGGCGGCGGAGTTCGGGACGACCGGGACGGCGAGCGTCGCTTCGGGCGGCGTGAGGACCGGGACGGACCTGGTGCGGCCGAGGATGGTCGTACGGAGGCGCCGGCGCTTCCCGACGAGATCGTCGCGACCGACCTGGACAAGGACGTCCGCGCCGAACTGCTGTCACTGGCGAAGCCGGTCGCGGACACCGTTGCCCGGCACCTCGTGGCGACCGGCCAACTGATCGACGAGGACCCGGCCGAGGCACTCGCGCACGCACTTGCCGCGCGCCGGCTCGCATCGCGGATCTCCGCGGTCCGGGAGGCGGTCGGCTTGGCCGCCTACCACGCCGGGGAGTGGCAGTCGGCCATCGCCGAGCTGCGGACGTACCACCGGATGAGTGGTGCGCAGAGCCACCTTGCGGTGATCGCGGACAGCGAACGGGCACTGGGCCGTCCCGAGCGTGCCATCGACCTGTTCCGGGGTGCCGACCAGGAGAAGCTGGACCCGGCCGTGGCGACCGAACTGCTGATCGTGGCCGCTGGTGCGCGCGGCGACCTTGGCCAGCGGGACGCGGCCGTGGCGATGCTTCAGGTCCCCGACCTGACCAGCGACACCGTCCAGCCGTGGACGGCACGGCTGCGGTACGCGTACGCCGATGCCCTGCTGGCCGTCGGGCGGCGGGCCGAGGCACGGGAGTGGTTCTCCCGCGCGGCGGAGGTGGACACCGAGGCGGAGACCGACGCGGCCGAGCGGCTGCTGGAACTCGACGGTGTTGTCATCGAGGGCGACGACCAGGACGAGGTGACCGAGGAACTGGTTGCTGGTCCCGGTGCCCCTGGCGCCGTACCGACCAGCCCGGACGCCGGCCCGTCGACCACCGCCGAGGTGGCCGACCAGGACGACCCGGTCGGCAGTGACCTGACGTCCGACGGGCCCGAACACGATGCGACCACCGGCGCGGAGCCGGCCATCGAGCAGCCGGACGGCGACGACGCGGCGGTCGAGGAGCGGGTGGACGACCGGTCCGCCGACGATCAGGTGGACGGCGAACAGCTTGCCGGCGACCGACCGGTCGCTGCGTCGACCGCTGACGATCGGCGCGATGCGGCAGACGGCGTGGCCGAGGACGTGGCGGTGGATGGCGTGGCCGAGGACGTGGCAGCGGACATCGAGGCCGCACCGGAGGTCGCCGAACTCGGTGCGGATCGTCCCGAGGCGAACGGAGCCGAGGAGCCGGAGGCGCGGCAGCGATGAGCGGGGAACGGCTGGTTGACGGTTACGCCCTTGTCGTTTTCGACCTGGACGGGGTGATCTACCTGATCGACCAGCCGATCCCCGGCGCGGTCGAGACGGTCGCCCGGCTGCACGGTGAGGGCCGGGCGGTCGCGTACGCGACGAACAACGCCTCGCGCCGCGCCGCCGACGTGGCCGACCTGCTCACCGGGATGGGTGTGCCGGCGCGGACGGAAGAGGTGCTCACCAGCGCCGCCGCAGCCGCCCAACTGCTGGGCGAGCGACTGCCGGCCGGCGCGCCGGTGCTGGTGGTGGGCGCCGAGGCGCTCCGGGCCGAGATCAGCGAGGTCGGGCTCAAGCCGGTCTCCACGGCCGACGAGTCACCGGTCGCGGTCATCCAGGGGTACGGTCCGCAGGTGGGCTGGGCCGATCTGGCCGAGGCAGCGGTGGCGGTGCGGGCCGGCGCGACCTGGGTGGCCACGAACACCGACCGGACCCTGCCCAGCGGGCGTGGACCGTTGCCGGGCAACGGCGCACTGGTGGCCGCGCTGGCCACCGCGCTCGGCCGCGACCCGGACGAGATCGTCGGTAAGCCGGCGCCGGAACTGTTCGCCACCGCGGCCCGACGGGCGGGCGAAGGTCGTACGGTGGTCGTCGGCGATCGGCTGGACACCGACATCGAGGGCGCCAATCGGGCCGGTCTGGACAGCCTGCTGGTCCTCACCGGTGTCAGCGACGCCGCCGAGCTGCTCGCCGCGCCTGCCGAGCGGCGGCCGACGTACGTCTCGTGGGACCTGACCGGACTCTTCGATCCCGACTGCGTGGTGCGGGTGCCGGCGTCGGACGCCGACCACGGTGGCTGGCAGGTGACCATCACCGGGGCCGACGATTGGCAGCTGTCCGGCTCGGGCCGTGACCTGGACGCGCTCGCCGCGCTCTGCGCGGTGGCCTGGCGCAGCCACCCGTCCGGTACGGCTCGGCCGGCATCCCCGGAGGCGGGGAAGGCGCTGGAGAAGCTCGGCCTGGCAACCTGACCGGACTGCCGGCTCAGAGCAGCTTGCGCAGCTTCATCAGGTCGAACGGGTTCGCCTTGATCGACACGCGGCGATTGGCGACCGCGCGGGTTACGTCGAGATCGCCGCGCACCAGGGCGAGCAGGTCGTCACTTGTGGTGCTCATGGCGATCTTCGCCTTCGGGTCGTCACCGTCGGCGAGTTCGACAAGCCTGCCGCCGGTGAGCCGACCGTGGAAGGCGGTCTCCAGATCAGTGATCCGGCAGGCCAGGGTGCGATCCAGGTCCACGCGATCACGGACGGTCTCCGCGTTGCGTTCGAGCCGGGCGGCCAGATCCTGCAACGCCTGCCGACACTCGTCCACCGTGGCCACCAATCGCCTCCTCGCCACACCACGTCGTCTCCCGGCACCGTACCGCACAGGACGGTTCCGGCGGCCCGGTAGCGTGACACCTGCACAGCCGCCGGGCGAAAGGACTCAGGCATGCAGGACGCGTGGCGCGCCTACCTCGAACTGGCCATGGGCCTGACGGAGGCGCCCCGGAAGAAGGCGCAGGACGCGGTACGCCGGGCGATGGGATCGACCGGAGCGACAGCCGCCCAGTTGCAGACCCTCGCCGAGGAGTTGCGGTCGACCGGCGCGGCCAACCGCGAGGCCCTGACCAAGCTTGTGCGGTTCGAGGTCGAACGGGCGCTCGGTGTGGTGGGCCTGGCCACCGCCGAGGAGGTCGCCGAGCTGGATCGCCGGGTCCGTGAGTTGGAACGGCAGCTTCGAGCCGCCGCCGGCACGCCCACCGGTGGCCCGACGCCGGGCCCCTCCACGGCCGCCGGATCCGCTGAGACCCCCTCCGTCGGCACGCCACCGACCGCCGCTGCGGCCCCACCGACAAAGGCGGTCGCCAAGAAGGCAGTCGCCAAGAAGGCGGTGGCCAAGAAGACCGTGGCGAAGAAGACCGTGGCGAAGAAGACGCCCGGAACCGTGGTGCGTGCCGTCGATGGCGAACCGACGCCGCGACCGGCGAAGACCGCGCCGCCGCGACCGGACGGTGTCGCGTGACCGCACCGCGCCCCGGTCCGCCGCTGGGCCCCGGCCCGCGGCCCGGTCCACCGCCGCAGCGCTGGACCGGGGAGGGCACGGAGGGCGACAGCCATCCGGCGGTGGACGCCGCGGTGCAGGCGATCGCCAACGCCGCGACCCTCGGCCCCGCCGACCAGATCGCTCAGTACGAGGCCGCGTACCAGACGCTGCGGGAGACGCTGGCCACCATCGACCAGGCCTGAGGAGACACGTCGATCCATGGCACGGCGTAACCGGTTGGACGCCGAACTCGTCCGTCGCGGGCTGGCCCGTTCCCGCGAGCAGGCGGTCGCGCTTGTCGAGGCCGGCCGCGTGCAGCTGCGTGGGGTGCCGGCGCGCAAGGCCGCCGCGATGGTCGATCCCGCCGATCCGCTGCTGGTCAGCGGCGCCGACCCCACCTCGGAGTACGTCTCCCGGGGCGGTCACAAGCTGGCCGGCGCCCTCGCCGCGTTCACCCCCGCCGGGCTGGTGGTCGGTGGTCGACGCTGCCTCGACGCGGGCGCCTCCACCGGCGGCTTCACCGACGTGCTGCTGCGGAACGAGGCCGCCGAGGTGGTCGCGGTGGATGTCGGCTACGGCCAACTGGCCTGGTCGCTGCGCAACGATCCCCGGGTACGGGTCTTCGAACGCACGAACGTCCGGACGCTGACCCCTGAGGCGATCGACGGTCCGGTCGACCTGACCGTCGCCGACCTGTCGTTCATCTCGTTGCGCCTGGTGCTGCCGGCCCTGGCGGCCTGCACCCGGGCCGACGGCGACCTCGCGTTGATGGTCAAGCCGCAGTTCGAGGTGGGTCGGGATCGGGTCGGCGCCGGTGGCGTGGTGCGTGATCCGGAACTTCGGGCGCAGGCGGTGCTGGATGTCGCCACGGCGGCCGCGACGCTGCGGCTGGGGCTGGCCGATCTCGCGGCCAGCCCGCTGCCGGGGCCGAGCGGTAACGTCGAGTTCTTCGTATGGTTACGCCGGGACGCGCCACCGGCCGACCCGGACCGGGTACGGGCCGTGGTGACGGCTGGGCCGGGTGGCCCGGTGACGTCCGGCGACGGGCCGGACGAGGCGACGGAGGAGGTGGCCACGTGAGCGAGCGAAGCGAGCGAACCGTTTGGCGCAGCAGCGTGGCGGCTCGCGCCGGCGGTGAGCGGAGCGAGGCGGCGGCGTGAGCGGGTCTCGGCGAGCGGAGCACCAGCGCGGTGGACTTGGGCGGTCGTCGCGGTGACCCGCACGGCCCTGTTGGTGACGCACACCGGCCGCCGGCGCAGCACCGAGCACGCCCGTACGGTCGCCGCGGACCTGATCGCCGCCGGGTTCGAGGTGCGGGTGGTGGCCGAGGAGGCCGAGGACCTCGACCTGCCGGGCGTGGTGCCGGTGACCGGGCCGGAGACGGCCGAGGGCGCGGAGATCGTCTTCGCGCTCGGCGGGGACGGCACGTTCCTGCGCGCCGCGGAGCTGGCCCGACCGGCGAAGGTGCCGCTGCTCGGCATCAACCTCGGCAAGGTCGGGTTTCTCGCTGAGGCGGAGATCGGCGATCTCGACGTGGCGGTCCGCGACGTGGTGAGCCGCAACTACAGCGTCGACGAACGGCTCACCCTCGACGTGACCGCGGAGTTCGACGGTGGGCCGACAATCGAGTCGTGGGCGCTCAACGAGATAAGCGTCGAGAAGGGTGAGCGGGCCCAGATGCTGGAACTGCTCGTCGACGTCGACGGGCGGCCGTTGTCCCGGTACGGCTGTGACGGCGTGGTCTGCGCCACCCCGACCGGATCCACCGCGTACGCCTTCTCCGGCGGTGGGCCGGTGGTCTGGCCCGAGGTGGAGGCGTTGCTGCTGGTGCCGATCAGCGCGCACGCGTTGTTCAGCCGGCCGCTGGTGACCGCCCCCACCTCCACCATCTCGATAACCGTCGACCCGTTCACCACCCTGGCGGTGCTCTGCTGCGACGGGCGGCGGGTCTACGACCTGCCGCCGGGGGCCCGGGTCACCGTCCGGCGGGGCACCCTGCCGGTGCGGGTCGTCCGGCTGCGCGACCGGTCGTTCACCGCACGCCTGGTGGCCAAGTTCGACCTTCCGGTGCACGGCTGGCGGGGCAACCGCCGCTGACGCCGGCGGCCGTGCCGGCTGGTCAAGTGTCGGGCCACGCGTCTACTGTCGGTTGCTGTGCTGGAGGAGCTACGCATCACCGGACTGGGCGTCATCGAGGACACGACGCTGCCGTTGACCGGCGGCATGAACGTCATCACCGGCGAGACCGGTGCCGGCAAGACCATGGTGGTGACCGGGCTCGGCCTGCTCTTCGGCGGCCGGGCCGACGCCGGTCGGGTACGCGCCGAACCCGGCCGTGCCGTCGTCGAGGGCCGGCTGCGCCTCGGTGGCCGGGTGGCGGAGACGGTGCACGCCCGGATCACCGACGCCGGAGGTGAGCCGGACGACGACGGCTGCGTGCTGCTGAGCCGTACGGTCACGGTGGAGGGTCGGTCCCGGGCCCACCTGGGTGGTCGCGGCATGCCGGTGTCGATGCTCGGCGAGGTCGGCGAGCAGGTGGTCGCCGTGCACGGCCAGTCCGATCAACTGCGCCTGCTGCGCCCGGCCGAACAGCGGGCGGCGCTGGACCGGTTCGCCGGCCCGGAGCACGAGAAGCTGCTCGACGCGACCCGGGACGCCTTCACCAGGTGGCGTCGGGTCGTCGACGACCTGGCCGACCGGCGGCGCAACGCGCGCGAACGCCACCAGGAGACCGACCTGCTGCGGCTGGGGCTCGACGAGATCACCCGGGTGGATCCGCAGCCGGGTGAGGACGACGAGCTGAAGGCGGAGACGCAGCGGCTGGAGCACGCGGAGGGCCTGCGTACCGCGGCCCAGCTGGCCCACCAGTGCGTGGCCGGCGGGCTCGAGGCCACCGACGACACTCCCGACGCCTCGACTTTGCTGGGCACCGCCCGGCGCACGCTGGAGGCGCAGACCGGCACCGATCCGGCGCTCGGTGAGCTGGCCGCCCGCCTGGAGGAGGCGGCCACGCTCGTCGCCGACGTCTCGGTGGAGCTGTCCACGTACCTCACCGGTCTGGACGCCGACCCGGCCCGGTTGCAGGCCCTCTACGAGCGGCGGGCCGCGCTGCGGGCGTTGACCCGCAAGTACGCCGACGACGTCGACGGGGTTATCGCCTGGGCGGAGCGGGCCCGGACCCGACTGTCCGAGCTGGACAACTCCGACGAGCTGCTCGACGAGTTGGATCGGGAGGCGTCCCGGTTGGCCGGTGAGGTGGCCGAGTTGGCCGGCCGGCTGTCGGTGTCCCGGCAGGAGGCTGCGGCGCGCTTCGCCGAGCAGGTCACCGTCGAGCTGGCCGGGCTGGCGATGCCGCACGCCCGGATCGAGGTGGCGGTGCTGCCCCGACCCGCCGGCCGGACCGAACCGACGTTGCCGGTCAACGGGGTCGACGTCGGCGTCGGCCCGGACGGCGGCGACGAGGTCGAGCTGCGGCTGCTGGCGCACCCCGGTGCGCCGTCGCTGCCCCTGCAACGGGGTGCCTCCGGCGGTGAGCTGTCCCGGGTGATGCTCGCCATCGAGGTGGTCTTCGCCGGCTCCGGCGGCCCACCGACACTTGTCTTCGACGAGGTCGACGCGGGCGTCGGTGGTCAGGCGGCGGTGGAGATCGGCCGGCGGCTGGCCCGGCTGGCCCGCAGCCACCAGGTGCTGGTGGTGACCCACCTGCCCCAGGTCGCCGCCTTCGCCGACCGGCACCTGGTGGTGGCCAAGGACACCGGCGGCGCGGTCACCACCAGCGGGGTGCGGGTGGTGGAGGACACCGAGCGGGCCCGCGAACTCGCCCGGATGCTCGCGGGTTTGCCAGATTCGGATCTGGGTATCGCTCACGCGGAGGAACTGCTGGCCGTGGCGGCCAGGGAACGGCGGTCCTGAGACCGCGATTGTGAGCGGAGGCACACCGGCCTTCGCCCATGTGTGCTTCCCTGGGTAGGCGGCCCTGCTCAGGCATGTCGCGACAGATTCGCCTGCCTCACATGCCAGGATGGTCACGATGCGTCTACCCACGTTGCGCCGGGCCCGGAACGCGGAACCGGGACAGATCCTCGGCACCGCGCGCCTCGATCGCCGTACGAAGCGGCTGGTCGGCCGGCTCCGCCCCGGTGACGTCGCGGTCATCGACCACGTCGACCTGGACCGGGTCGCCGCCGACTCGCTTGTCGCGGTCGGCGTCGGCGCGGTGCTCAACGCCAAGCCGTCGGTCTCCGGCAGATACCCGAACCTCGGCCCAGAGGTGCTGATCTCGGCAGGCATTCCGCTCCTCGACGACCTCGGCGAGGGCATCTTCGAGCGGATCCGCGAGGGCGACACGGTACGCATCGAGGGCAACACCGTCTACCTGAACGACGATCCGGTGGCACACGGCAGCCTCCAGGACGCCGAGAGCGTGGCCAAGGCGATGACCGACGCCCGGGAGGGCCTGTCGGTGCAGTTGGAGGCCTTCGCCGCCAACACCATGGACTACCTCAAGCAGGAGCGCGACCTGCTGCTCGACGGCGTCGGGGTGCCCGAGATCGCCACCGAGGTGCAGGGCCGGCACTGCCTGATCGTGGTCCGGGGCTACGACTACAAGGCCGACCTCGACGTGCTGCGCCCGTACATCCGGGAGTTCAAGCCGGTGCTGATCGGCGTCGACGGGGGCGCGGACGCTCTGGTCGAGGCGGGCTACACCCCCGATATGATCATCGGCGACATGGATTCGGTGACCGACGACGTGCTGCGCTGTGGCGCCGAGGTGATCGTTCACGCGTATCCGGACGGGCGGGCGCCGGGGCTGCCCCGGGTCAACGGCCTGGGGGTGCCGGCGGTCACCTTCCCGGCCGCCGCCACCAGCGAGGACCTCGCCATGCTGCTGGCCGACGAGAAGGGCGCCTCGCTGATCGTCGCGGTGGGTACCCACGCCACCCTCGTCGAGTTCCTCGACAAGGGGCGCGGGGGCATGGCGTCGACCTTCCTCACCCGGCTCAAGGTCGGTGGCAAGCTGGTCGACGCCAAGGGCGTCAGCCGGTTGTATCGGCAGAGCATCTCGGGGTCGTCCCTGTTGCTGCTGGTCCTCTCGGCCCTCGCCGCGATGGCCTCCGCGGTGGCCGTCTCCACCGTTGGCAAGGCGTACCTGGGCGTGGTCTCCGAGTGGTGGGACAATTTCGTGTTCCAGCTCGGCCAGCTCTTCTAGCTCCCGACCGATCAAGAGGCTTCAAGCGTGATCAACTTCCGGTACCACGTGGTGTCCCTGACCGCGGTCTTCCTCGCCCTGGCGATCGGCCTGGTGGTCGGCACAGCCGCACTCAACGGTCCGGTCGCGGACTCGCTCCGGGAGACCGTCAACGAACTGCGCAAGGACAACCAGCAGATGCGCCAGGCGGTCCAGAGCATGCAACGGGAGCTGGAACTGGAGGAGGAGTTCGCCGCCGAGATGGCCCAGGTGATGCTGCCGGGCACGCTCAGCGGCAAGCGGGTGCTGGTGCTCAGCCTGCCCACCGGCCGTGACCACACCGAGGGTGTGCTCAAGATGCTCCAGCTGGCCGGTGCCGACGTCACCGGGCGGGTCGACCTCCAGGACAAGTTCATCAACCCGGAGAACAACAACGACCTGCTCGAACTGGCGGTCACCGCGGCCCGACCGACAAGCGCACCGACCGCGGGCCTGCCCGGCAACGGTCACGGCGTCGAGACCTCAAGCGCCCTGCTGGCCACCGTACTGCTGGACCAGCCCGCCGGCGCCGAGCCGGTCACCGAGGCCGACCGGCGGGCGGTGCTGGCCGCGTACGGCAACGCGAACTACCTGACCACCTCCGACCGGGTGACCGCACCGGCGGAGGCCGTCGTGGTGGTCAGTGGGCAGCCGTACGTGGACAAGGACTCCGCCAAGAAGGACGAGTCCGTGGTCAAGATCGCCGAACAGTTCGACCGGACCGGGGGCATCGTGGTGGCCGGCAACGGCTCGGCCGGCGGCAACCTGGTGGCCTTCGTGCGGGGCGACGCGGTGCTCACCCAGACCATCTCGACGATCGACAACGCCAACACGGTGCAGGGCCAACTGGTCACCGCCCTGGCGCTCGTGCAGCAGCTCACCGAGCGTAAGGCCGGTCAGTACGGCGTCGGTGACAGCGCCGCGTCGCTGGTGCCTAGACTGCCCCAGTGAACCCGGGGCACCTCCGGTGCCCGATTCCGACGATCTCCGCCGGCCGGCGGGAGGGGATGGCGTGAGCGCGGTGACGGTGACGTGACGATCGTCGGTCGACTCCTGGTGGCCGGGATCGGAGCGGTCGCCGCCCGGTACGCGTTGCGCGAGATCCGTACCGCGCCGGCCGCGCCGACACTGGAACGGACCAACTTCCGGGGACGCACCGTGACCCTGGCCGCCGGCCCGGCCCTCGCGGTGGGCGCTTCGACGGCCGCGGCCGGCGGGTCGGCCAGCGTGCCGGCCGGGGCGGCGACCCTGGTGGCCGGGCTCGGCGCCGGTGCCGTGGGCCTCTACGACGATGTCGTCGGCGCCCGCCCGGAGCAGAAGGCGGCCAAGGGCTTCGCCGGACATCTGGCCGCGCTGCGGCAGGGCCGGGTCACCGCCGGCCTCGTCAAGGTCGTGGGGGTGGGTGCGGCGGGTCTGGGCGCGGCGATCCTGCTCGCGGCCGACCCCGGCGTGGCCGGGCACCGTCGTCGCCAGCGGCACGGCGCGCTGGGGCGGGGCGTCGACGTGCTGCTCGGCGCGGGGGTGGTGGCCGGCACGGCGAATCTGGTCAACCTGCTCGACCTGCGCCCCGGGCGGGCGCTGAAGTCGGGTCTGCTGCTGGGCGTGCCGCTGAGCGCCGGCCGGCACGGCGGGATCGCCTCGGGTGCCGTCGGTGCCACCGCCGGGCTGTTGCCCGCCGACCTGGCCGAGGACGTGATGCTCGGCGACAGCGGCGCCAACGCCCTCGGCGCGGTGCTCGGGGTGGCGATGGCCGCCCGCACCGGCCCGGCCGGCCGGGCCGGGCTGCTCGCCGTCCTCGCCGGGCTCACCGCCGCCAGCGAGAAGGTGAGCTTCACGAAGGTCATCGCGAGCACGCCGGGGCTGCGTGAACTCGACGCGCTGGGCCGACGCGCCGACTGACGTGACCAGACCGGCCCCCCTCGCCGGCACCGGCCGGGTGGCCGGAGCGGCAGCCCTCATCGCCGTACTCACCGTGGTCAGCAGGCTGGCCGGGTTCGGGCGCACTGCCGTGTTCACCTGGGTGGTGCAGGGCAGCGACCTGGGCGCGATGTACCTGCTCGCGAACACCATCCCGAACATCATCTTCGAGATCGTCGCGGGTGGCGCGCTGGCCAGTCTGGTCGTACCGCTGCTCGCGGCGGCGGTCGCGGCGGGGGACCGGCGCACGGTCGCGGCCACCACCGGCGCCCTGCTCACCTGGACGGTGACGCTGCTGGTGCCGTTGGCGGTGCTGGTGGCCCTGGCCGCCGGCCCGATCATCACCGTGCTCGGCGACGGTCGGTCGCCGGAGGAACTGGCCTCGGCGGCCCGGATGCTGCGGGTGTTCGCGCCGCAACTGCCGCTGTACGGCATCGGCATCGTGCTCACCGGCGTGCTCCAGGCGCACCGGCGGTTCGCCTGGCCGGTGATCGCCCCGCTGCTGTCCAGCCTCACGGTGGTCGTCGTCTACCTGGTCTTCGCCGGGGCGGCCGGCACGGGAGCGAGCGTGGCGCAGGCCGGCCGGGGCGGTGAGCTGATCCTGTCGGTCGGCACCACTCTCGGCGTGGTGGTGCTGTCGCTGTCGCTGCTGATCCCGCTGCGTCGGCTGCGGCTGACGCTGCGCCCCGGGTACGCGTTCCCGGCCGACGCCCGGGCCCGGGTACGCGGGCTGGCGGTGGCCGGCGTGGTGACGGTCACCGCCCAGCAGGTGGCGCTGGCGGTGATCCTCTACCGGCTCTCCAGCGGTCGCACCGAGGCGTTCCAGGTGTTCAACCTGGCCCAGACGTTCTACCTGCTGCCCTGGGCGGTGCTGGCGGTGCCGCTGGCCACCGCCGCGTACCCGACCCTGGCCGCGGCGGCGGGCGCGGACGAGCGCACTTTCCGCGACGTGCTGTCGGGGACGCTGCGCGGGGTGCTGCTGTGCAGTTTCCTCGGTGCGGCGGTCCTTGTCGGTGCGGCCGGCCCGATCGGGCGGTTCTTCCCACTCGACAGTGACGCGACCGCCGCCGCGATCGCCGGCTACGCGCCCGGGCTGATCGGGTACGGACTGTTCGCGGTGTTGTCGCGGGCGTTGTACGCCCGTGGCGCGACCCGGTCGGCCACCGCCACCATCACCGCCGGGTGGCTGGCGGTGCCGCTGGTGCTGGTTCCGCTGTCGGCGCTGCTGCCGGTGGCCGACCGGGTGCTGGCGGTGGCGTTGGCCAACTCGGCGGGGATGCTGCTGCTCGGTGCGCTGCTGCTGGTCGCGGTCGCCCGCTCGGCCGGCCGGGAGGCGCTGGCGGGCGCGGGCCGGGCCGGCGGTGCCGGTCTGCTGGCCGGCGGTACGGCCGCCGTCGCGGCGGTGGCGATGCTGCGGCTGCTGGACGCCGGGGGCGACCCCCCGGCGCGGTGGACGGCACTGATGCAGGGCATGCTGTCCGGAGTCCTGGTCGCTGTCGTGTTCCTCGCCCTGGTGTGGCTTGTCGACCGGCAGGACCTGCGGCCACTGCTGACCGGGCTGGGTCGACGTCTGCGCCGGGCCCGACCAGGTGACCGGAAAGAGGAGGCGTCCCGGTGAGCGCGAGGAGTGAGCTTGCGAGCCCCGCAGTCGCGAACGGAGTCGGTCCGGTGAGCGCGAGGAGTGAGCTTGCGAGCCCCGCAGTCGCGAACGGAGTCGGTCCGGTGAGCGCGAGGAGTGAGCTTGCGAGCCCCGCAGTCGCGAACGGAGTATCGGTCCGGTGAGCGCGATGAGCGGGTCGGCGGGCGCGGCAGGTCGTCCGGGCACGGTGGTGCTGCTGTTGGCCTCCAGCACCGGCGGGGTTGGCCAGCACGTCCGGTCGGTGGCGCGGGGGCTGGCCGCCGCCGGGCAGCCGGTGCTGGTCTGTGGGCCGGCGGCGACCCAGGACCAGTTTGACTTCGTGGCCGCCGGTGCCCGGTTCCGGCCGGTGGAGATCCCGGCGAGGCCCACCGCGGCCGACGCCCGCGCGGTGAGCGTGCTGCGTCGGCTGCTCGCCGCCGAGCAGGTGGGTGTGGTGCACGCGCACGGGTTGCGGGCCGGGCTGGTGGCGGTGCTGGCCCGGCCGGCGGCCCCGCTGGTGGTCACCTGGCACAACGCGGTGCTGGCCGGCGGAGTGCGTGGCGCGCTGTCGCGGCTGGTGGAGCGGGTGGTGGCGCGAGGTGCCCGGGTGACCCTCGGCGCCTCCGCCGACCTGGTGGCGCGGGCCGTCGCGCTGGGCGCGGGAGACGCCCGGCTCGCCCCGGTCGCCGCCCCCGAACTGCCCGCGCCGCGTCGCCGCCGGACCGCCGTGCGCGCCGAGTTCGCTGTCGCGGCCGACCAGCCGCTGATCCTGTCGGTGGGCCGGCTGCATCCGCAGAAGCGGTACGACGTGCTGGTGGACGCCGCCGCCCGGTGGCGGGAGCGCACCCCACCTCCGGTTGTGGTGATCGCCGGCAGTGGACCTGCCTACCTGCCGCTGGCCGCCCGGGTCAGCGCCGTCCGGGCACCTGTCACGCTGCTGGGGCACCGCACCGATGTGGCCGACCTGCTCACCGGTGCCGATCTGGCGGTGGTGACAAGCGACTGGGAGGCCCGTCAGTTGTTCGCGCAGGAGGCGCTGCGGGCCGGCGTACCGCTGGTGGCGACCGCGGTGGGCGGGCTGCCGGAACTGGTCGGCGACGCGGCGGTGCTGGTGCCTCCGGGTGACGTGGACGCGGTCGACGCGGCGGTGCGGGCCCTGCTCGACGACGACGCCCGTCGCGCCGATTTGGCGCGGCTCGGCGCGGCTCGGGCGGCGACCTGGCCGACCGAGGCGCAGACCCTCGCCCATCTGCGCGCGCTCTACGCCGAGCTGGCGCCGGGCCGGGCCGGACCGGCGACGCCGGACGCCGACGCACCGTCGACGGGACGCCGGTGATGCTGCGCCGTATCGCTCCGGTCCTGCTCACCCTGATGGTGGTGGCGCTCGGTGTCACCGCGCTCGCGGCCCGCCCGCAGAGCCCGCCGGCCCCACAGAGCGCCGACTTCGTGGTCCTCGTCGGGGTGGCCGGGCTGCGGTGGGACGACGTGGACGCGGAGCGTACGCCGACGCTGTGGCGGTTGGCCCGCGAAGGCTCGATCGGGTCGCTGTCGGTGCGTTCGGCGCACCGGCCCACCTGCCCGGTGGACGGCTGGTTGACCCTCGGCGCGGGCAGCTTCGCCGCATGGCCCGGCAGCCGTGGCGTGGACGGGCAGTGTCCCCCGGTCGACGTGACAGTGGAACAGCCGGACGGCATCGGTGCGAACCTGCCGGACCAGGAGAGCGTCGCCCTGCACAACCAGGAGCGGCTGCCGTGGGGCACGGTGCCCGGTGCGCTGTCGGAGTCGGTGCGCTGCTCGGTGGCGGTGGGGCCGGGCGCGGCGGTGGCCGCCGCCCGGCCGTTCGGTCGGGTCGACAGGTACGCCCCGACGCTGCCCGAGGAGCCGGCCGGGCTGCTCGGTTCCTGTGTGCTCAGCATCGTCGATCTCGGCGTGGTGGAGGGCACCGATCCGGCGGCCCGGGCGGCTGCGGCCGAGGCCGCGGACGCCCGACTGGTCCGGGTGCTCGACGGTCGCCCGCCACGCTCACTGGTGATCGTCGCCGGGGTTTCCGACACCGCGCAGCCGTCCCGACTGCACGTGGCCGTCGCCCACGGACCGGGCTGGGAGGAGGGCTGGCTGACCTCGCCCAGCACCGGCCGCCGAGGCTACCTGCAACTTATCGACCTGGCCCCGACCGCGCTGGCCGCCCTGGGGCGGCCGATGCCGGACCGGCCGTTCCTGGGCCGGCCCGCCGAGTCCGTCGGCGGCCGGCCGGCCGATCTGTCGGCCGCCATCGCCGAGCCCGCGGACGCGGACCGGGAGGCCGCGGCCCAGCGGGAGGTGGCCGGCGGATTCTTCACCCTGCTGGCCGCCGCCCAGGTGGCGCTCGCCGTGGCGGTGCTGCCGCTGCTGCGCCGTGCCCGGCGGCACGCCGGACCGTACGGACCGAAACCGGTGCCGCGTCAGGTGGTGGCGACGGTGGAGGTGCTGCTGGTCGCCGCCGCGCTCGCGATTCCGGCGGCGCTTGTCGCCGAGGCCGCGCCCTGGTGGCGCTTCGCGCATCCGGCGGCCTCGTTCGCCGGGCTGACCGCGGTGCTGCTGGCCGCGACGACGTTGCTGGTGCGGCTCGCTCCCGGCTATCGCACCACCCTGGGCCCGCTCGGCGCGGTGGCCGGGTTGACCACGTTGGCCGTCGGGCTGGACGTGGTCACCGGTGCCCGGTTGCAGCTCAACGGGGTGGTGGGCTATTCCGCGCTGGAGGGTGGCCGCTATGCCGGCCTCGGCACCGTCGGGCTCGGCGTCTTCGTGGCCGCCGCGCTGCTCAGCGCCGGCTGGCTCGCCCAACGGGTACGCCGTGGCTGGCGGCCGACCGTGATGGTGATCGTGGGCGGGGCGGCCGTGGTGGTTGTCGGCAGTCAGTACCTGGGTGCCGATTCGATCGGCGCGATCGCCCTGACCGCCGGGGTGAGCGTGGCGGCGGCGATCAGCGCGGGTGGCTGGCTGACGCTGACCCGGCTGGCCTGGGCGGCCATGGCCGGGCTGGCGGTGACTGTCGGGTTCGCGGTGGTGGATCTGGGTCGGGCACCGGCGGAGCGGGGGAGCCTCGGCCGGTTTCTCGCCGCGCTCGGCGACGGCACCGGTGGGTTGACCGTGCAGCGCTCCAGCGCGGCCAGTTTCGAGACGCTCGTCAACAGTCCGCTGACGGTGCTGGCGCTGGCCGGCGCGCTGCTTGTCTGGTTCGCGCTGCTGCAACCCTGGGGTGGGCTCATGCGGCTGTTCGGCATCTACCCGGCCATCCGGGCGGCGATGGCGGGCACGGCGGTGGCGGCGGTGATCGGCGGTGTGTTGGGCGGTGCGGCGTTGGACGTGGCGGGGGCCGCCGCCGCCGTGGTGGTGCCGATGGCGGCGCTGTCGGCGCTGCGGGTGCTCGACCACTCGGCGGACCGGACCCGGCCGGGGGCGGACCGTCCCGCCGACGGTGGGCCGGCCGGTGGCGGGACGGGTGGTGGCGGACCATCCGACGGCGGTCCGGGCGGCGGTGGGCCAGCCGGTGCCGGGCCGGGCGATGGTGGTCCGGGGGCGGGCGGATCAACCGACGGTGGGCCGGGCGCGCGGTCGTCGGCCGAGGTCGCGACCGGGTGACCCGACGGCCGTACCGGGTGCGGCACCAGCGTGCCATCGGGGAGGTGTTACCGTGGAATCCCGTGGATCGCGTGATCACTTCGCTGATCGGCTCGGCGGTCTGCACGACCGCGACGGACGACACGGGAGCAGGCCTTGGCCCCTTCAGCACGGACGACCAGGCACATATTCGTCACCGGGGGCGTCGCCTCCTCGCTGGGTAAGGGGCTGACCGCCTCCAGCCTCGGCAACCTGCTCACCGCGCGGGGACTGCGCGTGGTGATGCAGAAGCTCGACCCGTACCTCAACGTCGACCCGGGCACGATGAACCCGTTCCAGCACGGTGAGGTCTTCGTGACCGAGGACGGCGCCGAGACGGATCTCGACGTCGGCCACTACGAGCGGTTCCTGGACCGGGCGTTGTCCGGCAAGGCCAACGTCACCACCGGCCAGATCTACTCGGACGTGATCGCCAAGGAGCGGCGCGGCGAGTACCTGGGCGACACGGTCCAGGTGATCCCGCACATCACCAACGAGATCAAGTCACGGATCCTGGCGATGGCCGACCCGGACGACGACGGCCGTACCCCGGACGTGGTGATCACCGAGGTCGGCGGCACGGTCGGCGACATCGAGTCGCTGCCGTTCCTGGAGGCGATCCGTCAGGTCCGGCACGACCTGGGCCGGGACAACTGCTTCTACCTGCACGTCTCGCTGGTGCCCTACCTCGCCCCGTCCGGGGAGCTGAAGACGAAGCCGACCCAGCACTCGGTGGCCCAACTGCGCAGCATCGGCATCCAGCCCGACGCCATCGTGTGCCGCTCCGACCGGGACATCCCGGACAAGCTCAAGCACAAGCTGTCCCTCTACTGCGACGTGGACGCCGAGGCGGTGATCGCCGCGCCGGACGCGCCGAGCATCTACGACATCCCGAAGGTGCTGCACCGGGAAGGGCTCGACGCGTACGTGGTGCGCCGCCTCGGCCTCTCCTTCCGGGACGTGGACTGGGACGGCTGGGACGACCTGCTGGAGCGGGTGCACCAGCCCCGGCACACCATCACCGTCGCCCTGGTCGGCAAGTACGTGGACCTGCCCGACGCGTACCTGTCGGTGAGCGAGGCGATCCGGGCGGCCGGCTTCGGCCACCGGGCCCGGGTACAGCTGCGTTGGGTGCCCAGCGACGACTGCGTCACGCCGACCGGTGCGGCGGCGGCCCTGGCCGGGGTCGACGGCATCGTCATCCCCGGCGGGTTCGGCGTTCGCGGCATCGAAGGCAAGATCGGCACCGCCCGGTACGCCCGGGAGAACGG
The DNA here is from genome assembly GCF_002754655.1 of Verrucosispora sp. CNZ293. Taxonomy (NCBI): domain Bacteria; kingdom Bacillati; phylum Actinomycetota; class Actinomycetes; order Micromonosporales; family Micromonosporaceae; genus Micromonospora; species Verrucosispora sp. CNZ293. Next base: position 2,374,483 of record NZ_PEFR01000001.1, on the reverse strand, counting down.
CATCCCGCTGCTCGGGCTCTGCCTGGGCCTGCAGTGCATGACCATCGAGGTGGCCCGGCACCTGGCCGGCCTGGACGGCGCGAACTCCCTGGAGTTCGACGAGGAGGCGGTGCATCCGGTCATCGCCACCATGGCCGACCAGCAGGACATCGTCGCCGGCAAGGGAGACCTGGGCGGCACGATGCGGTTGGGCGCGTACCCGGCGACGCTCACCGAGGGGTCGATCGTCGCTGAGGCGTACGGCAGCACCCAGGTCAGCGAGCGGCACCGGCACCGGTACGAGGTGAACAACGCCTACCGTGACCAGCTCGTCAAGGCGGGGCTGCACATCTCGGGTACCTCGCCGGACGGCCGGCTCGTCGAGTTCGTCGAGTTGGACCGCGACCTGCACCCGTTCTTCGTTGCCACCCAGGCGCATCCGGAACTCAAGAGCCGCCCCACCCGCCCGCACCCGCTGTTCGCCGCCTTCGTCCACGCGGCGGTGACGTACTCACAGGCCGACCAGCTTCCGGTCGACCTGGACACCGCCACCGCCGAGCGGGCCACCCGCAACGGCGCCGCGACGAAGGCGGCCTCCGCCTCGTGAGCCAGCGGAGTGAGCGAGCCGTCGAGCACCGCTACGAGGTGCGTTCGCGGGAGCTGCGCTATCACGGCCGAATCTTCGAGGTGGTCACCGAGGAGGTGACCATGCCGGGCGGTGGCACCGCGGCGCGTGACCTCGTCCGGCACGTCGGCGCGGTGGCGGTGGTGGCGCTGGACGACGCGGGTCAGGTGGTGCTGATCCGGCAGTACCGCCAGCCGGTGGGTCGGCGGTTGTGGGAACTGCCGGCCGGGTTGACGGACGTTTCCGGGGAGGACCCGGCGGTGACGGCGGCGCGTGAGCTGGCCGAGGAGGTCGACCTCACGGCCGGCCGGCTCGACGTGCTCGTCGACGTGCACAGCTCACCCGGCTTCACCGACGAGCTGGTCCGGGTCTTCCTGGCCCGGGACCTCGGCGAGGTGCCGGTGGAGCAGCGGCACGACCGTCACGACGAGGAGGCCGACCTGCAGATCGTCCGGATCGACCTGGACGAGGCGGTCGGCATGGTGCTGGCCGGGGAGATCAGCAACGGGCCGTGTGTGGCCGGGCTGCTCGCCGCCGCCCGCGCCCGCGACGGCGGCTGGTCGGGGCTGCGTCGGGCGGACGCTCCGCTGCCCCGCTGAGCGGAAGACAAGCACGCAGGGGCCGGGCGGCGCGCCGCCCGGCCCCTGCGTGCTTCCGTGGGTCAGTCGCGCAGCGGCCGGCCCTGTCCGTCGACGCCGCCGTTCACCAGGATCAGGATGCCGTCGACGAGGCCCCAGATGCCGCCGATGCCGCAGGTCACCAGGGAGACGATCAGCTGGATGACGCCGGTCTTGGTGTCACCCATGTAGAACCTGCCGGCGCCGAAAGTGCCGAGCAGGATGCCCAGGACGCCGGCGACGACCTTGCTCTTGTCGGAAACGCCCTGGGGGTACCCGGGCTGGATGGGAGGAGTAGTCATGAGGCGACACAATAGTGATCCACTCTTTCGCTGTCCGCACCGGTGTGCACCAGGTGGGACGATGGTGGCCGAACACTGTCCTGACGGCTGATGTGACGTCCACCGCCGGCCCGGCTCGTACACCTGACACATCGTCAACGGGAACGGCGAGCAGGTGTCACAGTGCAGGCTCCGGTGACCTGTTGTCACGCCTAGACTGCCGCCGGCGGGACCGGTTGACCGGGGCGGCAATGGGGCCGTCGTGGCGCCGCGCAGTCGGGGTGAACGTGCCCCGAAGAGAGGTGTCTGCATCGTGAAGGTCGGCATCCCACGCGAGGTCAAGAACCACGAGTACCGGGTGGCGATCACGCCCGCCGGCGTCAACGAGTTCACCCGTGGCGGTCACCAGGTCTTCGTCGAGGCCGGCGCCGGGCTCGGATCGAGCATCACCGACGAGGAGTTCGCCGCCGCCGGCGCCAAGATCCTGGAGAGCGCCGACGAGGTCTGGGACGCCGCGGAACTGGTGCTCAAGGTCAAGGAGCCGGTCGCCGAGGAGTACCACCGGATGCGCGCGGGGCAGGTGCTCTTCACCTACCTGCACCTGGCCGCCTCCCGCGAGTGCACCGACGCGCTCGTCGACCGCAAGGTGACAGGCATCGCGTACGAGACGGTCGAGCTGCCGGACCGGTCACTGCCGTTGCTGGCCCCGATGTCCGAGGTGGCCGGACGGCTCGCCCCGCAGGTCGGCGCCTTCTACCTGATGCGTACCGGTGGCGGCCGGGGGGTGCTGCCCGGCGGCGTCTCCGGCGTGTACGCGGCCAAGACGGTGGTCATCGGCGCCGGTGTCTCCGGCCTGAACGCCGCCGCGATCGCCCTGGGCCTGCAGTCCGAGGTGCTGCTGCTGGACAAGAACGTCGGCCGGTTGCGGCAGGCCGACGCCATCTACCGGGGCCACCTGCAGACGGTCGCCTCCAACGCGTACGAGATCGAGCGGGCGGTGCTGGACGCGGACCTGGTCATCGGCGCGGTGCTGGTGCCGGGCGCGAAGGCGCCGAAGCTGATCCCCAACGAGCTGGTCTCCCGGATGAAGCCGGGCAGCGTGCTCGTCGACATCGCCATCGACCAGGGTGGCTGTTTCGAGGACTCCCGGCCCACCACCCACGCCGACCCGGTCTACCGGGTGCATGACTCGATCTTCTACTGCGTGGCGAACATGCCCGGCGCGGTGCCGAACACCAGCACCTACGCGCTGACGAACGTCACCCTCCCGTACGCCCTCGAACTGGCCAACCACGGCTGGCGCGAGGCCGCCCGCCGCGACCCGGCGCTGGCACTGGGTCTGAACACCCACGACGGACAGGTCGTCTACGGCCCGGTCGCCGAGGCGCACGGCCTGTCCACCCTGCCGTTGACCGAGGTGCTGGGCTGACCGACGACCAGGTGACCGGGGGCGAGGCCGGCGAGGGCGACCAGCCCGCGCCGGCCCTGCGCCGTGCCGTCCGTGGTTACCTGGACCACCTCACCGTCGAACGTGGACTCGCCGCGAACACGCTCGCCTCGTACCGCCGGGACCTGGACCGTTACCTCGGCTCCCTGGCCGCCGCCGGGGTGACCGACCTGTCGGCCGTGGCCACCGGCGAGATCGAACGCCACCTGGCCCGGTTGCGTGCCGGCGCCGACGGGCACCCGCCGCTGGCGGTCTCCTCGGCCGCCCGCGCCGCCAGCGCGGTACGCGGGCTGCACCGGTTCGCGCTGCGTGAGGGACTGGCCGGCGTCGACCCGAGCCGCGACGTGCGACCTCCCGCTCCACCGCGACGACTGCCCCGCGCGCTGCCGGTCGACGCCGTGGTCGCCCTGCTGGAGACCGCCGGGCCGGTCGACGCGGCGGGGGACACCGCGCCGCTGGCGCTGCGCGACCGGGCGCTGCTGGAGTTCCTGTACGGCACCGGGGCGCGGATCTCCGAGGCCGTCGGCGCGGCGGTGGACGATGTGGACCTCGACGACGGGGTGACGGTGCTGCGCGGCAAGGGGGGCCGGACCCGCCTGGTGCCGATCGGCGGGTACGCGCTGCGGGCGCTCGGCGCGTACCTGGTGCGCGCCCGGCCGGGGCTGGCCGCCGCCGGCCGGGGCACTCCGGCGGTCTTCCTCAACGCCCGGGGCGGCCCGCTGACCCGACAGGGCGCCTGGACCATCCTGCGCCGCGCCGCCGAGCGGGCCGGGCTGACCGTCGACGGTCCACGCGCCGTGTCGCCGCACACGTTGCGCCACTCGTACGCCACCCACCTGCTCGACGGCGGGGCCGACGTCCGGGTGGTGCAGGAACTGCTCGGCCACGCCTCGGTCACCACCACCCAGGTCTACACCCTGGTCACCGTGGAGCGGCTGCGCGAGGTCTACGCCACCGCGCATCCCCGGGCCCTGAGCTGACCGTGGACTGTCGCCGGCCGTACCGGGAACCGCCGGTGACCGACGGCGCGGCAGTCTGATCCGGTGGGTGTCGGCGATGTGGTGGCGGCCTGACCTGCCGGTGGCCGTTGCCGGTGGCCGACACGCCGAGCGGGTGCCGAACGCCCTGCTCGCTGGTGGCGTACAGTCGGCATGGCGCGGCCCTCGCGGCGAGTGGACCGGGGTGCGCAGCGGCGCCGCGAAGGACGTCGGGCGGCTCCGACGCCGCACGGTGTCGGGAGGGGGCAACGAGGACATGGCTGGCAACGGTGACCGTGCCGAGACCTGGACGTCGGAGCTCCGCGAGCAGCAGAACTCTCTCAGCGCTGACCTCGGCCCAGCCGACCCGGCGGCCTACACCATGCGTAAGCCCATCCCCGAGCCGATGCCCACCGACCGGCACGGGCCGGCCCGCATCATCGCGATGGCCAACCAGAAGGGCGGGGTCGGCAAGACCACCACGACCATCAACCTCGGTGCCGCGCTCGCCGAGTACGGCCGCAAGGTGTTGCTTGTCGACTTCGACCCGCAGGGTGCCCTCTCCGTCGGTCTGGGAGTCAACCCGCACAACCTGGATCTGTCGGTCTACAACCTGCTGATGCAGGACGACGTGACCGCCGAGGACGTGCTCATCAAGACCGATGTGGCCGGGCTGCACCTGCTGCCGGCCAACATCGACCTCTCCGCCGCCGAGATCCAGTTGGTCAACGAGGTCGCCCGCGAGATGGCTCTGGCCCGGGTGCTCAAGAGCGTCCGCAAGGAGTACGACTACATCCTCATCGACTGCCAGCCGTCACTCGGTCTGCTGGCGATCAACGCGTTGACCGTCGCGCACGGCGTGCTCATCCCGCTGGAGTGCGAGTTCTTCAGTCTGCGGGGCGTGGCACTGCTGCTGGACACCATCGACAAGGTGCGCGAGCGGCTGAACTTCGACCTGGAACTCGAGGGCATCCTCGCCACCATGTACGACAGCCGCACCACACACTGCCGTCAGGTGCTCCAGCGGGTGGTGGAGGCGTTCGGCGACAAGGTCTACCAGACGGTGATCACCAAGACCGTCAAGTTCCCCGAGTCCACCGTCGCCGGCTCACCCATCACCACGCTCGACCCGGCGTCCTCGGGCGCCCGTAACTACCGTCAGCTGGCCCGCGAGGTGATCGCCGCGCAGGCCGAGCGGTAGGAGGCGCTGAATCGAGGTGTCCCGGCCGTGGACTACCGTCGTCGGCGTGAGCGCCCCGCCCCTCGACCCGACCGCCGCAGCGGATCCGCAGCCCGTGGTGGCTGACCCGTCCGTGTCGGCGCCCGGTGCGGCGCCAAGCGTTGATTCGGAACCGATCATCGCCGCCCCGTCGACTGGCGAGGCGTACCCGGTAACCCCCCTCGGATCGGCGGAGGCGGCCGAGCCGGCGGACGCCACCGGTTTCACCGTCCGGCTGGCCAACTTCACCGGCCCGTTCGACCTGTTGCTGCAACTGATCGGCAAGCACAAGCTCGACGTCACCGAGGTCGCCCTGCACCAGGTGACCGACGAGTTCATCGCCTACATCCGGGCCATGGGCGACGACTGGGACCTGGACGAGGCGAGCGAGTTCCTGTTGATCGCCGCCACCCTGCTGGACCTGAAGGCGGCCCGGCTGCTGCCCGCCGCAGAGGTCGAGAACGAGGAGGACCTCGCCCTGCTGGAGGCGCGGGACCTGCTCTTCGCCCGGCTGCTCCAGTACAAGGCCTACAAGGAGGCGGCGGCGCACATCGCCGCACTGGAGGAGGTCGGCGGGCGACGCTACCCGCGCGCCGTCACCCTCGAACCCCGCTACGCCGAGGCCCTGCCTGACCTGGTACTCGGCATCGGCCCGCAGCGGTTGCTCAAGCTGGCGGTGCGGGCGATGACCCCGAAGCCGATCCCTGAGGTGTCCGTCGCCCACGTGCACATGGTCCGGGTCAGCGTCCGGGAACACGCCGGCATCATCGCCGAACGGCTGCGCCGGGCCGGCACCGCCAGCTTCTCGCTGCTCTGCGCCGACTGCGAGGCCACCCTGGAGGTGGTCGCCCGGTTCCTCGCCCTGCTGGAGCTGTACCGGCAGGGTGTGGTGGCCTTCGTCCAGGAGCAGGCGTTGGAGGAGCTGACCGTCCGCTGGACGGGACCAGCCGACGGCGGGCCGGCGTTGGCCATCGACGAGTACGCCGGCACGCCAGCCGAGCCGTCCGCGCAGCCGTCTTCCGGGTCGCCGGCTGAGTCGTCTTCCGGGTCGCCGGCTGAGTCGTCTTCCGGGTCGCCGTCGGATGGCGGTCCGGTAGCGGCTGGCGGTGCTGGTGACGCCGAGAGCACCGGTGACGCCGATGCTGGTGCCGCTGGTGCCGGCGCAGATGTCGGTGAGACTGGTGTGCGCGGTGCTGGCGCTGACGGTGCTGAACTCGACCAGGCCGCTGGTGCTGACGGTGTTGTTGCTGACACCGACGGTGCTGGGGCCGGCGAGGCTGAGGTGACGGGAACGACCGAGGAGCGAGCTGGATGAGCAACGAAGAGCGGCCGGATTCCCTGGCCGACCAGGCCGCCGCCTGGATCCCACCCTGGCAGCGCCCCGCTCCTGCCCCACCCTCCGCTCCCGCCCCACCAGAGGACCTCGCCGCCCCACCCACCACCACCGCCTCAGTCGCGGTAGGTGATGCCGCAGATCTTGGTGCGCAGGCGCCCCTCCAGGGGCGCTCACCGTCCAAGATCGAAGTGGTCCAGCAGGCGGAGGAGCGGGTGGCGGGTGACGGGGATGCCCCGGGGGCAGACGTGTCGGGGGACCCGGGTGTGGGGCGCAAGCGGTCGGGGGGGCGGGTTCGGGCGGTGTCGGAGCCGGCGCCGGATCTTGACGACGCGGGGTTGCGTGGCGCGCTGGAGGCGATCCTGCTGGTGGTCGACGAACCGGTGAGCGAGCTGGTCCTGGCCCAGGTGCTGGAGCAGCCCGCCGAGCGGATCGGCCCGATGCTCGACGAGATAGCTGCCGGATTCACCGCGGCCGGCCACGGTTTCGAGCTGCGCCGGGCGGCGGGCGGGTGGCGGCTGTACACCCGGCCGGAATACGCCACCTACGTCGAGCGGTTCGTGCTCGACGGGCAGTCGGTCCGGCTGACCCAGGCCGCGCTGGAGACGTTGGCCGTGGTGGCGTACAAGCAGCCGGTGACCCGGTCGCGCATCTCCGCCATCCGCGGTGTCAACTGCGACGGGGTGATCCGTACCCTGGTCACTCGCGGCCTGATCGAGGAGTGCGGCACCGAGTCCGACAGCGGCGCCTACCTGTACCGGACGAGCACCATGTTCCTGGAGAAACTCGGCCTGAACAGCCTCGACGACCTGCCGCCCCTGGCCCCGTTCCTCCCCGACGACGTAGAAGAGCTTGCCGATGCCGCGCGATGACCGCACCCCCCGCCCCGACGCTCCCGTCTACACCGGCCCGGAACGCCTGCAGAAGGTGCTCGCCGCCGCCGGTGTCGGCTCCCGGCGTGCCTGCGAGGACCTGATCTTCCGTCGGCGGGTGACTGTCGACGGGCGGGTGGCGCAGCTCGGCGACAAGGTCGACCCCACCACGGCGGTCATCCACGTCGACGGCGAGCGGCTGGCGGCCGACACCCGACTGGTGTACCTGGCCATGAACAAGCCGCGCGGGGTGGTTTCCACGATGGCGGACGAGAAGGGGCGAACCGCGCTCGCCGACTTTCTCGGCAACCGGGTCGAGCAGCGTGTCTACCACGTCGGGCGGCTCGACGCGGACAGTGAGGGCCTGCTGCTGCTCACCAACGACGGCAACCTGGCGCACCGGCTGATGCACCCCTCCTACGGGGTGCCGAAGACCTACCTGTGCGAGGTTTCCGGCCCGATCCCGCGCAACCTCGGAAAGCGGTTGGCGGCCGGGGTGGAGCTGGAAGACGGCCCGGTGACCGTCGACGCCTTCCGGGTGGTGGACAGTCTGGGGCGTACCGCCCAGGTCGAGCTGACCCTGCACGAAGGCCGCAAACACATCGTACGCCGACTGCTCGCGGAGGTCGGCCACCCGGTGAGCCGGCTGGTGCGTACCTCCATCGGGCCGATCCGGCTCGGCGACCTGCGCGCCGGGCGGACTCGGAGGCTCACCAACGCGGAGGTCGCCGCCCTGTTCAAGGCCGTGGGTGACTGAGGCGGCAGTCGCGGGTACGGCTGAGGGTAGGCTGCCTGACGGCCCGGCCGGTGGCACTTCATGACGCCGGGCATGATTGAACATGTGTGGTCAACCGCTCGCGGTCGTCGTTGACGGATCGTGAGGTACGGGCTGAGGAGGACGACGGTGGAGGAAAACGTGCCGGCCGGGCGCTGCGTGGTCGCTGTGGACGGGCCGTCCGGTTCGGGTAAGTCCACCGTCTCCCGACGGCTCGCCACGAGCCTCGACGGGCGCTATCTCGACACCGGCGCGATGTACCGGGCGATCACCTGGGCGGTGCTGCGCTCCGGCGTCGACCTGACTGACGCCCAGGCGGTGGCGAAGGTCGCCGGCGAGGTGGACCTGCGCATCGGCACCGACCCGGCGGGGTACGGCGTGACTGTCGACGGGGTGAACGTCGAGACCGACATCCGCGGTCCCGAGGTGACCGCCGCCGTCTCGGCAGTGGCTGCCGTGCCGGCGGTCCGGGCACTGCTTGTCGCCCGCCAGCGCGACATGATCACCAAGGCGGGCCGGATCGTGGTCGAGGGACGTGACATCGGTTCCGTGGTGGCGCCCGACGCCGACCTGAAGGTGTACCTGACCGCCTCAGCGGCGGCGCGGGCCGCGCGGCGCAGCGCCGAGGACGCCTCCGACGTGGCGGCCACCGCCGCCGACCTGGCCCGGCGCGACCAGCTGGACTCGACCCGCAAGGCCGATCCACTGGCCCAGGCGCCGGACGCGGTGGTGCTCGACACCACCGAGCTGGGCATCGACGAGGTCGTGACGCGTCTGCGGGCACTACTTGTCGAACGGTCAGTGGCGTGACTGACGACGACGGCTGGGTCGAGCTGCGCGAGCCGGACCTGGACACCGAGGAACAGACCGGTCCGCAGCCGGTGGTGGCCGTGGTCGGCCGCCCCAACGTGGGCAAGTCCACCCTGGTGAACCGCATCATCGGCCGCCGCCAGGCGGTCGTGGAGGACGTGCCCGGGGTGACCCGCGACCGGGTGCCCTACGACGCGCAATGGTCCGGGCGGGCCTTCACGGTGGTGGACACCGGCGGCTGGGAACCGGACGCGAAGGACCGTGCCGCGGCGATCGCGGCCCAGGCCGAAACCGCAGTGGCCACCGCCGACGTGGTGGTGTTCGTGGTCGACGCGACGGTGGGCTCCACCGATGTCGACGAGGCGGCGGTGAAGATGCTGCGCCGCAGCGCCAAGCCGGTGATCCTGGTGGCCAACAAGGCCGACAACACAAGCGTCGAGCTGGAGGCCACCTCGCTGTGGTCCCTCGGCCTAGGCGAACCGCACCCGGTGTCGGCACTGCACGGGCGAGGCTCCGGTGACCTGCTCGACGCCATCCTGGCGGCGCTGCCGGAGGCACCGAAGGTGGCCGAGTACCGCCCCCGGGGTCCGCGTCGGGTGGCGCTTGTCGGGCGGCCGAACGTCGGCAAATCCAGCCTGCTGAACCGCTTCTCCGGCGAGGAACGAGCGGTCGTCGACGCCGTCGCCGGCACCACCGTCGACCCGGTGGACAGCCTGGTCACCATCGGCGGTGACACCTGGCACCTGGTGGACACGGCCGGCCTGCGCAAGCGGGTCGGCAGGGCCAGCGGCACCGAGTACTACGCCAGCCTGCGTACCGCCTCGGCGATCGAGGCGGCCGAGGTGGCGGTGGTGCTGCTCGACTCCAGCGAGCCGATCAGCGAGCAGGACCAGCGGATCCTGTCCATGGTCACCGAGTCCGGCCGGGCGCTGGTGATCGCCTTCAACAAGTGGGACCTGGTCGATGGCGACCGCCGGTACTACCTGGACAAGGAGATCGAACGGGAGCTGCGCCGCATCCCGTGGGCGATCCGGCTGAACCTGTCGGCGAAGACCGGCCGGGCCGTCGACAAGCTCGCCGCCGCCCTGCACCGGGCGCTGGACAGCTGGGAGACCCGGATCCCCACCGCACAGCTCAACGCGTGGCTCACCGCCCTGGTCCAGGCCACCCCGCACCCGGTGCGAGGCGGTCGGGCACCCCGGATCCTGTTCGCCACCCAGGCGGGGGTGGCTCCGCCGCGCTTCGTGCTCTTCACCACCGGCCCGCTGGACGCCGGCTACCAGCGCTTCGTCGAGCGCAAGCTGCGCGAGGAGTTCGGCTTCGAGGGCAGCCCGATCGAGATTTCGGTACGCCCCCGCAAGAAGCTCGGTCCCGGTGGCCGCGGCAAGGCCCACGGCTGACCCGTTCCCTCCACAGCTCGCTATCCGAATGTCGGGGTGGATCTCTCCACCCCGACCCTTCAACCCACCCTCCTAGGACGCTCTAGCGATGGTGACGTGGGCGGCGGGTACGCGAGGGCAGGGGTGGGGGCTGTGCGACGCAAGGGAGTAGCTGCGCTAAGCTGTACCGGCTGTCGCGGGCAACGCCCGAGGTGGCATCGGGACGTGGCGCAGCTTGGTAGCGCACTTGACTGGGGGTCAAGGGGTCGTCGGTTCGAATCCGGCCGTCCCGACGCATCTGACCAGGGGATATGCCGACGAAGGCATATCCCCTGTGATCTTTTTAGGGCTCTTTTGTCGCGTTGCTGTCGCAGCCTCACGCGGATCTTGCAGCGGCGGTCAGGCGGCCCGGGCGTCGGCCGCGTCGAGGGCCGCGCAGGTGGCGCTCACGCCGTCGGCGGCGGCGTCGCGGGTGAGGTGGCCGTAGATGTCGATGGTGGTGGCCACGTTCCTGTGGCGCAGCGTCTTGGACACCACGGCGATCGGCACCCCATGGTTGATCATGATCGTGGCGGCGATGTGTCGCAGGTCGTGCACCCGAATTGCCGGAAGCCCGGCGTCGGCGGTGAGGCGGCGCAGGTGGTCGAGCACGTACTGCGGCCGTAGGGGTTGCCCATCGGGCCTGGCGAACACCAGGTCGAGATTGTCGTGATGGCGGGCGGTCACCTGTTGCCGGCATTGGCGGCGGCGTTGCCGCTGCAACGCGTCGACGGCGCGGGTGGACAGGGCAACCCAGGCCCGGCTACCGTGGGTCTTGGGCGCGTTCAACATGCTGCGGCTGTTGTCGACGCTCACCAACGTCCAGCGCACGAACAGTGCCCGCGCATCAAGGTCCACATCGGCCCAGTGCAGGCCCAGAGTCTCGCCCTTGCGCATCCCGGTGCAGACCATCAACTCGAACAGGTCCGCGAGCGGATCCTCAACGGCATGGCAGTGCCGCAGGAACGCGCTTGTCTGGCTGGTGCTCCAGCAGGTGAGCTCGGGCACCGGCGGTCGGGGGATCATGGCGAAGCGGGCGGCGTTGTGGGGCAGCCGGTGGTTGCGGCGGGCGTCGTTGAGCGCGCTCGACAGGGTCGTCACACAGCGGCGCAGGGTGACCGGGCCGCGGCCGGCGGCGAGCTCACGCTTGATGAACTGGGTGACGTGGTCGTGAGTGAGCCGCTCCAAGGGCACGGCGCCGAGCGCGGGGATGAGATCGTTGTGGATATAGGCGGTGTAGCGGTTCACGGTGTTCGTCTTGAGGGCCGGGGATTTGGTCTCAAGCCAGCAGGTGAGGTAGCTGGCGACCGTCTCGCTGCCGTCGAGGCTGACACCGGCGCGCTCGCACTCAAGCACATGGGAGTGGGCGGCTGAGGCTGCCGCCTTGGTGGCGAAACCGGTACGGCGCATGGTGCTGCGCTTGTTCAGGCTCGGCAGGTCGACGGCGAACGCCCAGCCGCCGTGCCTCGCGTTGGACAGCTTGGGGCACCGGGGGCCGAGTAGTCGGCCGGTGCTGTCACGACAGGCACAGCAGCGGTAGACGCGGCCCCGGTTCGGGTTCTGTCTCATGACGTCCTCCCGGTAGTTGAGCTTTTGCCACCTCTACCGTCGCCCCGTTCGGCTGCGACAGCATCGCGACAACCCCGTATGTCCTCCCTGCTTGTGACGGTCCTACTTGTCGATCCGTCAAGGATGAGCACTCCCCCCGGCGTGCACGAGTGGCGGGGGGAGGAGGTGGTGGGCGATGGCCCCGCGGGCCGCCGCCGTATGAGCGGCAGGCGAGGTGTCATGGCCAGCAGGGACGAAGGACCGGAGTTCGACGCGCTTCTACTGTTCGGAGGGCAACCCGGTCCGGGCAAGGGTGTGGCGGCCTCTTCGCGCCCGGACCCTGGGTCAGCGCTAGGCGCTGGGCCGTCAGCTAGCCGACATCACCAACCCTTCGGCAGGTGTCGGCACTAACGTCCGTAGCAGGTCCGCAGGTGTCGTCTTTCCGACAACGACTCTGATGCGGATCGCGGTACCGGACCCTCTGCGAGGCTGACCTCCTCTGTACTGGGCCTCTATGCATCTTGCGCCGCAGGGGGACGTGTCCGATCCGCTCTCTGGCTTCGGCTGACGACCCGGGTTCCTACCAATCGGTGATTGTGGGTGATCGGAAAGTGTCCCAGGGCGCTGTGATGATGACGCGGTAGGTTGCGCCCGACGGAGAGGGGATCCATGGCGAACCCGCCGCGATTGTGGTGGCAGGACATCGATCCCATGGTGTGGCGGTGCTTCGGCCAACCGGATGATCTTGCACGGGAACGCAATACCGCAGTCCTCGCCGCCTTGGAGGAACTTGCCACACGTGCGCCGATGTCATCGCTGAACGACATCGAAGTGCAGATGCGCGAAGTGGGCTTCCTCGACGTGATCACCGACCGGGACCTCCGCGACGTCCTCGACTACCTGACCAGCGCGCATCTGGTGGACCCGTTCCGTGACTATGCCGCACTGAATTCCGGCTTGGACGCGGTGATGCGCCGCCAGGAGGCCTGGGCGTTAACCAAGGTCGGCCGAGCCGTGGTCGGTGCCGTGCGCTCCGCTGTCGTGGATTCCCGGCGAGCTTTACAGTTGCCGACCCGGCTCCTCGACGGCGTGGACCGTACGCTGCGGACACTGCTGGAACACGCGGTACAGGACCCGGGGCTGCTCTCCACCGATCTTGACGACGTGCGTACCCGCTTAGAGGAGATGCAGCGCGTCACGGCTGACTTCTACGCAGCCTTGGCGCAGATGGTGCAGTCCGACGTGACCGACGACCTGATCTTCGGCGAGAACCGCGACCGGGTCGTCGAGGCGTTACGTCAATTCCCGCGCGAGTCCGAACGCGCGCTGCGCCGAGTGGAGTCGACTCTGGCCGAGCTCGACGCCGCAGGGCCGAGGCTTCTGGTGGAGACGGCGGCGATGCATGCCGGTCTGATCGACCCTGGCGAACAGCAGCATTGGATCGACGAGCGGGTACGCCGCCTGATGGACCTGCAGGCGTGGTTCGGCCAGGACGGGTCGGTACAACGACTGATCTCGTCCGCCGCAGGAGCAGTCCACACGCTGCTGGTCGCGATCGACCGCCGGTACACCGCCTTGCGCCGGGGCTCTGACCTGGCCGCTGACTTCCGGGAACTGGCCTACAGCCTGCACACCCAGCCCGACGACGCCCGGGCCCGGCGGGTCTATGCGGCAGCGTTCGGCAGGTGGCCTTCAGTGCATGCCGCGGTCGCCACCGCCGAGGAGGACGTCACCTTCGCCACTGCCGCCGACGCGGGCATAAGCCGCCATCAGGTCGAGGTGGTGCTCCGCGAACACGAGCGCAGCGGTCCGGCCGGTGGCCGGCCCCGCAAAGTCCCCGACGCCGGCGAAGCACGGACCGCGGCGCTGCAGCGCGCGGCCGCCGAAACCGCCGCCCGACGCCGGTTCACCGCACTGCTGCTGACCGACGGCGAGGTTCGTATGACCCACTTCTCCGGTCTGGAGACTCCGGCGTTGGCCATTCTCCTGGGCGCCGTCGAAACCGCCCTACACACCACCGACCCTGCCACCGGCTACGGCGAGGCCCAAGCCGAAGGCGCCAGCGTGGTAGTGCGCGTTCGGGTCACCCGCCCCGGCGCGACCGTGGCGGTTCGGTTCGCCGAGGGCGTGCTGTGGGCACCCGACCTGCTGGTGAGCGTCATCCCCGCCGACACCGGTGTCGTAGCGGCGCGGGTGCAGGGGGCGGCATGACCCAGCGGCCCCTCGACCCGGACCTCAGCGAAGCCGCCCGCCATCTGACGGTGACCTGTCGCATCACCGCCGCTGATGATCCGGTGCGCTACCGGCACGTGCTGCGTGGCCGCCGCGAACTCACCGAGTTCTTCCGCGCCGAGCTCGGTTGGAGCCTGCACATCCACGATGTGTCCGGAGTGGTCCGGCTGCACAAACGCCGTGACGACGTACCCGCCGACCGTGGGCCGCATCTGCCGCGCCGGACCGGCCGCGGCGACCTCGCCCCGGCCCACGCCCTCGTGCTGGTGGCCCTGGTCTGCGAGCAGTTGTGGCGCCGCCCCCGCATCAGCCTGCGCGAGTTACTGCAGTCGGTCGCTCAGGTGTGCGCCGCCGAAGCGGCGACCGGACGGCTACCCGCATTCCGGATCGTCGCCGCTGACGGGGTCAGCAAGAAGGAGGCACAGACCGCCCGCGAGAACATCGTCGACGCCATCCGGCTGCTGCAGGCCGAAGGCGAGATCACCGTCGACGCCGACCTGGAACGAGCCGTAACCGATGAGGACGCCGAGGTCTTCATCACCGCCGACCGGGACAGCCTCGCCAACAAATTCGCGTCCCTGTCGCCAACCCTGCTGGCGCTCAACGACCGGCCACCCGACCAGCACGTCGAAGCGCTGACCGCAGTGTCGCTGCCCGACGCGGACCCGGTCGCCGCCGCGCAACGACGCACCGGGGTGGAGGGCCGCCGGTTGACGGCGCTACGGCGCGTCGCCGACGATCCGGCCGCGGACCCCGGCGATGATCCCAACGATGTGGGTTACCTCGCCACCCTGACCGGCCGGGAACGCGCCCTCACCGTCGCGTCAGCGTTGGGCCTGGTCAGCACCGTGCGCCGCGACTGGTGGGAGATCACCGACCCGGCGGCATCAGCGACCACCGGTGCTTTCCCGCAGGGCCGACGGATCGAACGGCAGGCGGCGCTGGCACTGCTGGCCATCCTGCCGGAGCACACCGACCAGTACGTGAGCGTCACCGACATCACCACGATGGTGGAGCGGATCCGAGCCCAGACGCCGCGGTGGGCAGCCGGCTACGCCGAACGCACCACGGCCCTTGCCCACGCCGCGGCAACCGAGCTGGTCGCCGCCGGGCTGCTGCACGCCACCAGCGACGACGACCGGTGGCAGATCACGCCCGGCGTGCACCTGTGGCGAGTCCGCGTTCGGCACCGCGAGCAACCACGCACCCGCACCCCGGTCGTACCGGAACCGGACAACCTGTTCAGCATGACCACCACGGCAGGGGAGCAGCAGCAGTGAGTGTGATCCCGCACCAGGTCTGGCGCCTGCCCGAGCCGGCCGTCGAGGACGTGGCCGGTCTCGGTGTCCCGTGGGTGCTCGGCCGGTGGCAGCCCACCCGGGCCGGTGCGGTCAACTCCTGGGCCTGGACCGACGAGGTGTTCCTGTTCGCCGACGGCTGGCTGGCCCTGGCCGGCCCGAACGGATCCGGCAAATCCCTGACCGCCTCGATGCTGGTCACCATGCTGTTGGACGCCGACACCTCACAGAAAGCCCTGTCAGTCTCGGGGGAGGCCGCCGGCACCCTCATCGACCGGCACACCGACCGCACCACCACCGAGGACCGCACCGGAGCCTGGTGGCTGGAATACGGACTGCGCACCGCCGACTCAGAGGAAGTCCGTTACCTGACCACCGGGCTGTGGCTGCGGTCGCAGGGCGGCAGCCTGCAACGAGCGTTCTTCCTCACGCCCGGCCGCATCGGCATCGACGTGCACCTTCAACGTGACCGCGATCCGGTCGCCGTGGAGGACCTCGCCGCGCAACTGGCCGCCCTCGACGGCCGGCTGTTCACCTCTCACGAGCGGCTCACCAGCAAGGCAAAACCACATCTGCACGTCGCGGACGAAGACCAGTACCGCGACGCCGTGCGCACCACGTTGTTCGCCCCGCTGGACGCGGTGCAGTTCGATGCGCTGCTCGGCGTTCTGCGCAGTCTGCGCAGCGTGCGCACCGCGGAGGCCATCTCCCCGAACGCCATGCGGACGGTCCTGACCGAGGCCCTGCCCGCCCTAGATCCGCGGGCGTTGCAGTTCATCGCCGACACTATGGAACGCATCGCCGACCTGGAACGCCAGCTGCAACAAGCCCGGTCCGAGACCCGCCAGCTGGAGCAGGCCGAGCAGCAGTACGGACGCTACCTCGACATGGTCACCGCAGTGGAGGCCGCGCAGCTTTCCCACGCCCAGACCGTCTTCGACGATCACGCCCGTCAGGTGCGCGCCGCCGAGGACAAGCTGAACGAGGCGACACGAGCCGCGCAGGCCGTGGCCGCGCAACGCGCCGAGCTGAGGACCACGATCACCGGACTGAAAGGCAAGCTCCAAGCGACCGACGCGGCCCTACGCGACCACGCCGGCGCGGAACTGCCCCAGCTCGAGGAACGCCTGGCCGAGCTGCACAAGCTGCACGACGCGGCGCGGCAGCGACGAGACGACCTGGACGGCGACGCGCAGCTGACCGCCGGCGCAGCCCAGGAAGCGCTGGAGCAGGCCGGAAGCGGGCAGCGGCACCTGAGCGAACTCGTGGCCCACCTACTGGCCGGCGCCGCCGAAGTGGGTGCACAGGCATTCGTCGACCGTATCGCCGACACCAGTGACCAGCTCACCAGCAGTAAACCCGGGTCACCGGTGACGCTGACGGTCTGGCCCAGCTGGCCGGCACGCCCCGCAGCTGGGTGCAGGCACGTCTGGAGGTCCTGCAGCGCATCGACACGGCCATGCGTGAACTCGACATAGCCCGCGAGGGCCAGCGCGGCGCCGCCGCCCAGGTACGTGCCGCCGAAACCGACCGCGACCGGTACGACCAGACTGCCGAGCAGGCCGTCACCGCGCGACACGCCAGAGAAGCTGAACTCGGTGCCGCGGTGCGGCAGTGGGACAGCCACCGCGTCGAGCTACCCGCCGTACCCGCACACCTGCTCGACACCGGCGAGAGGACCGACCCAGTCGCTTTGGTGAGCTGGCTGCACCGAGCCGGCACCAGCACCCGGCAACGGATCGCGCTCGCCGCACGTGAACAAGACGTCCTCAACGCCGGCCGCAACGTCACCGCCGCGGAGACCGCCCTGAGCGTCGTGGTCGGCAAACGCGAAAAGGCGGCAGCAGCGGCGGTCGAGGCCGAACTCGGCCTTGCCCGAGCACAGCAGCAAGCCGCGCTCGATCACGAGGCCGCCGACGAACGCGCCCGGCAGGACCACGCGGCACACGAGGCCGCGGACGAGGCCGCGCAGCAGATCACCACGGATGCCGAACAAGCACTCGCCGCCGGCTGGGCTGCCGCCACCGCCGCCGCACGCACCTGGGCTCAGCATGTCGCCGTATGGCAGAGCTCGCTGGTCCACCTCGACCCGGCCGCTGTCGTCCTGCCCGACGACCTGGACACTGTCGACCTGCACCAGCCGGCACGAGCCGTCCAGCAGGCACACGCCACGCTCACCGCGCGGCTGCAGCGCAGCATCGCCGACGCCGAACACGACCGCGACCAAGCCCAGCACACCGTCGACGACCTCGAGGCTGAGCTGCGCAACGCCCGCCGGCAGTCACCGGTACCCGCGGCACCGCCGTGGCGTGCCGTGCGGGCCCCGAACGCCGGAGTCCCGTTCTGGGCGGCGGTCGCGTTCGCACCCCGCACAGACTCCGGCCATGCCGACCGGCTGGAAGGCGCCCTGCTGGTCTCAGGCCTGCTCGACGCGGTGATCACCCATGACGGGCGGCTCATCGGCGACGGAGACCTCACCCTGTCACCCCACCAGCCGGTTCCTGGGCGCAGCCTCGCCGACCTACTGACCGCCGAAGCGGACAGCGGCATCGACCCGCACCGCATCACCACCCTGCTGCGCAGCATCACCATCGACGACCACGACAGCGACACCACCGCCGGACGTCTGCGTGTCGGCCCGCTGATCGCGACCGCCCCGCGCGACTACCGCGCTGCGTTCATCGGCCGTACCGCCCGGGAACGCGCCCGCCTCGCCCGGGTCATCGACCTCGAACAGCAGCTCGGCGCCGCCGCCGCTACCCTCACCGGCGCGCAGCAGCATCTGCAGTCGCTGCACCAGGCCACACAAGCCGCCCAGGCCGAGGTCGACAGCTTTCCCGCGACCGACGACATCGCTCAGGCTCGCGACACTCTGGTCCAGCTACGCCTCGCGCTCGCCGCCGCCCAGCAGCGCACCACCAAAGCCGTCGCCGATGCCGACGCCGTCCTTGCCCGCGCGTTGGCCGCCGTCGCCGCTACCCGCGCCACCATCGACCGCAGCGTGCTCGACGCCCGCCAACGGCTCGATTCTGCCGGTGACGCCCTGCAGGAGGCGCTTGAGGCCGAGACCGCCGCCACCGAACACTTGGACGCGATGCGCGCTGAACTGGTCACCGCGGTCGACCACCGTGATCAGGCCCACGCCGCCGAATACCGGTGCGCCCACGAAGAAGACGCCTTCCCCGACCTCGTCGACCTACGACACGCCCTGCGGGACGAGGACGCCGCAGAACAGGCCGCCATCGCCGCCCGAGCGCGCGTCACCGACCACGAACGCCTGCAACGCGAATCCGGCGCCCGCGTCGCGCAGGCGCAGCAGGCCGTCAACACCGCGGCCACGCAGCCGGACAGCACCATGCTGCCCACCAGCGTCCAACCGTTGAACCGGCACCGGCAAGCGGTCGAAAGCTTCGATCGTCAGATCAGCACCTGGTCCAACGCCGCCCAACGCACCCTCGACCTTCTCACCACCGCCCACACCAGCGAAAAAACGGCCGGGCGCGCCGCCTCCCAGGCGCAGGCCGCTGCGACCGAGGCGGGCAACCTGCAGCAGAACGCCGTCAGCCTGCAGGCCCGCGTCGAACAAACCCGCGCCCTGTACGGCGCCGAATACACCCACCTACTGCGTACCCGCGAGACTCTCGACGCTGAACACGACGCCCGGCAGGCCGACGACGAAGCGCTCGGCAAGCAGCACGGCAAGCACGAGGTCGCCGAAGCCGAAGCCCGCCTGACCCTGACCAACCTCGCACCGCAACGAGCCGAGACCGAACAGGCCCGGAGCCGATACCACCACCGGATGGGCTTGCTGGCCACCTACGGCTTCGCCGACGTCCCGGACGACATTGCGCACGAGAGCGACGGCACCCCCGCCAACATCACCGCCGCGCTGAGCTGGGCCCGCCGGATCCTGGCACAACGACAGGGAGCCACCCGCCTGGACGCCCTCATCGGCAACCGCGACCGGATGCTGCGTCAGCTCGAGAACACCACCCGCACCGTCAACCAGGCCCTCGCCGCGTTCGACCAGCAACTCGACATCACCACCCTGGAGAACACCGACTGGCGCCGCGTCACCCTCGCTGCCCCCAACGCCGCCGTCGGCGACGACCTACGCCACGCCGCCGCGACCCTGCGCACCACCGTCGCGGGCTTGGAAGCCGACCTGCGCCACGACATCAAAGGCATCCTGAAGACCTCGACGTTCATCCAGCTGCGCCGCGACATTCAGCAACGCCGCGAAGCCGCCCAAGAGCTGGTACGCCAGATCCGCGCCACCCTGCAGAACGTGCGCACCGGGGTCGCTCGCGTCGGCGTACAGGTCGACTGGAAAGTCCGCGAGGACGACAACGCCCGCCAGATGGTCGACCTGCTCACCGCACCGCCTTCCGACGAGGTCTTCGAGACGATGTACGACGTCCTACGCCGCCGGATGGAAGAAGCCGGCGACGAAACCTGGACCGACCGCGTCGCCCACACCTTCGACTACCGCTCCTGGCACGAGTGGCACATCAGCGTCACCCACAGCAGCTTCGGCGCTGACCAGTTCAAACCGGTCAACGCCCGCTCCAACCCGCTCAAGAGCCTGTCCACCGGCGAATCCCGCCTGGCCACCATGCTGCCGCTACTCGCCGCCGCCTGGTCCATGTACTCCGGCACCACCTACCAGGGCCCCCGCCTGCTGACCATCGACGAGATCGACGCCGCCTTCGACGACAAGAACCTGCGCCAGGTCCTGGCCCTGCTACGGACCTGGCAATTCGACGTGCTCGCCACCACCCCGTCGATCGCCCCACTGATCAAACGCGAATCCCGCGACGTCGTCATCCACGAAGTCATCACCACCGCCGGCCGTCACCGCGTCACCATCCCCTGGCTGTGGAACGGTGCTGGCGAAGCCACCCCCATCACCCTGCCGCTACCGACCGTCACCCCCACCGAGAGCTGACCACGGTGCCCACCGACCTGACCTACCTCGCCACCGACACCGACCTGCACCCGCTCTGGCAGGCGATCCACGACCGACTCTGCGCCGGCACCACCCCCGAAACACTCACCACCGTCCGCGTCACCGACATGAACCACGCCGGCCTCGCCCAGCTACGCACCTGGCTCGACACCACCACCCGGCGCCGCCGCAGAACCTCAGCCGTCACCGCCACCGGCACCACCATCACCGTGCCCGTCCGCGACTTGCTCACCGCCCTCGACCTCACGCCCGGCCACCTCGTCACGATCGCGGAGCTCGCCATCGACGCCCCGATCGTCGACCGCAGCGCCACAGCCCGCACCGCCGCCGTCCACCGCGACCAACTCTGGCAACACGCCGCCGACCAGCTACCCGGGCTCCCGCAGCTGGTCACCCGCATGCGCACCGCCGGCCTCGGTGAAGACGACACCGACATCCGCACCACCATCGCCGCCCTGGCCTTAGTCGTGAAACAGCTACCCCTAAAACCATCGAAACCGCTGGCCAAGCTCGCCCACGACACCGTTGGCAACCCGCACTACTTCGACCTCGACCGCCTCGCTGGCCGACGTCTGGTAGCCGCCATCGCCGAACACACCGGCCAGCCCATACCAACCCGACCCGACCTCGTACGGGCGCTGCTGGCCGAATCCGGCATCGTGGCCGACCGGCTGTCGGCCACCGTGCTGCTGTTCAACGTCCATACCACCGGCGACGGACCCATCGACCGGCGGCTCCGCGACAGCCACACCCCCGTCGCCCTCACCCTGCTCGACCTACTGGACCAGCCGCCGACACTCGACGCGCAAGTCCTCACCGTCGTGGAGAACCCGTCCGTCCTGGAAGTCGCCTACCTCACCGGCTCCACACAGCCACTGGCCTGCACCAGCGGACAGCTACGCGCCGTCGACCACACTTTGTTCCGCCTCGCCGTGCACCACGGCCTTCATTTGCGCTACGCCGGCGACATCGATCACGCTGGCCAGCACATCGCCGCCATCGTCGCCGACACCTACGGTGCCGAACTGATCGCCATGGACGCCGCCACCGCCCTGCAAGCCCAGCAGCACCCACCAGCTGTCATGCTCGCCCCTGCCATCCTGGCCGCCCCATTGGCGACTTATCAGGAGCACGACGTCGTGCTACACCGCATCCTTCGCTAACGCGTCAGGTCAACCGTACGACGACAGGCACTCACGACGTCTCCCTCAAGCTGAGAGCTCATGTGCAAAGCCAGCCGGGCGGCGTTGTGTACCCCTTGCTGAACGTGTGAGGGTCCTGCCGGACGAGGGTACGGGGTGGGTTTCCGACAGCGGGCCCTGCAAGGAGAAGCCAAATTCAGTTGCGCCGAGCATCGGTATCCAGACATCCTGGAGAGCTGGTCTTCGAGCCAGCCCGCCACCGAGCGGTACGCCAGCGCGAGGACACAACGATGCACGCCGCAGCGCTCAAACAACCCGCACCCGATCTCCGGACAGCGGTAGCAACTTTGATGGACGTCGCCCTTGCGTCTCTGGCTTCCGCCGAGGGTATGCCCACCTTCACCGATCAACTCGACACCAACGGCTGGAACCGATTCGGTCAGCGCGAGTTCGGCGCGAAGAAGCGTGACACCTGGGCGATGCCGCCGGCAGTGTCGACGCTCGGCTGGCTCGATCGGGTTCCCGCGATGCAGCCGGTCCGTGAGGCGTTCGCCGCTGATCCTGTCCTGGGCAAGCGGGTCGATAAGGTCGTCGGTGTGGAGTTCTCCCTCAAAGCCCGGCAGCTTGAGTGGTTGCTGATCAAGGAACTCCTCGAGCCGATGGTCGTGCGACTGCGCGCCTACCGCTTCGAGCCCACCGCCTTCGCTGAGGCGTACTCGCGTTTGGAAAGCGGACTGCGTGCCGCCCACGTCCGTGTCGTTGAGTTTCTGCCGTTGAACGCACTGCAGGTAACCACCGACGTAAAGCAGTTGTGTCTTGATGGTGACGTGGTCCTGGAACCGATGACAGATAGTCAGGTGAGCTGGGCGATCTCGCGTGGTGCCGTTCCCGCTGAGTTCGGCGGCGGCCCGTTGTTTGTCAGCGTCGATCCTGAACACCAGTGGGCGTTGACCCTGACGAGGCCGTATCCGGTCATGTCGACTGCTGACCTTCCCGAGAATCCGGCCGCGCCTGACTTTCCGTCACTTCTGGAACCCGGCCAGCGGCTCGTGACGGCCTTGCGGATCGTCTGTGGTGGCTCGGCGGTGGTCACCCGCACGATCCTTCAGCAACACGATGACGACTTCCCGATCATCGGCAGTGGATCAGCGGTCTTGTCAGCAGTGGAGGCTGTCGATTACTCCCGACCGACTCTGCTGACCGGCGACCACCTCGAAGACCTCGCTGCGGTCTACGGCTGGCTCGGCACCCCAACCGTCACGGACGACGTGATGTTGCAGCGCGCGCTACGTCGACTGGTCTTTGCCGGCGCTCATCGCTACGCAGAAGACCGGCTCGCCGACCTCATGACCTGCGGTGAAATCATCTTCATCAAGCGGCTGGGACATGATCGCACTCCAACGAAAGGCGATTGGGTCGCGAACGGTGCCGCCGATCTCCTGCGCGATGACACTGTCGTCGCCGTCGACACCGAACGGGTGCGGTCGTTCATCCGTAATGCGTACGGCGTACGAAACCACCGAGTGCACGGTGATGACCCCGCCGCCGGGCCGTTCGTCGCTCTCGACGGATCGCCAACACCCTCATTAGAACGAATGACCGATGACGTTGAGATCGTCATCCGACGTTGCCTTCATCTCATCCTGAGCGGACGAACGCCGAGACCGATGATGAGCCGTGCCACTTTACCGGTTGGCCAGCCCACGGCTGGTCGCATTGCGGGCAGGCGAGGGCGGAGAAGAAGGGGCTGAGTTGATCATCGACCCGCTCCTGCTTCGGCTTTACGCCGGCGACGCCTCCGCCGGCATAGGTCAGCTCGCAATGCTGGGCGCGTCGGTCGGCCACCGAACACATCGCCCAACTGCTCACCGAACCGCCGCAGATCCCGGAGTAGGTTCACGCGGCTCGTACGACAAGGGACTGCACCACGTGGGTGGCCGTGTCCGCCCTTCGTCGGCGCAAGCACGGCCACCTGTCATCGTGGCTCATACTCCTGCGGTCGCGCCCTGCGGCGCTTTGGCTCGCACGGTAGCCGGTGCCTGGTAAAGGTCCTCCTCAAGCGCGTCAACAGCGACGGTCCATGAGGCCACGTCCTCCAGAGGAGGCGCCGGATCCGGATTTCGGCCATGCAGGATTTCGCAGATGGCGACGTATGCCTCGAGCGCACCGGCGATCACCCGCATCCGCCGTGTCTGGCCCTCCGGTGACAAGCCGGGCTCGCCGATGCTGAGATACAACCGTCGCTCAATCATGGAGATGTCAGGCTTCGCGGCTATCACCGTGCTGGGCAGACTGGCTGCCATGCGCTCGATTCGGACGCGAAGCACCAGTGCCGCGAGTGCGGCCTTCTCAGCCTGGCTGCCGGGCCAGCCCTGGTAGGCGGCTTGCAGGTCGGCTATTTGGACGTCCGGATACGTCGCCATCTCAACTACCGATCTCCTGGATGGCTTTGATGATCTTCCGGGTCTGGCGTATCCAGAGCCGCGGATCTCCGTCGGGGGCGCGGCCGTGGGCTGCTCCGTTGAGTGCGTGGACCGTTGGGGTGAAGCCGTTGACGTCGATGGCTCTCATGCCCGCCCGGCGTGCATACCCGTTGAGAAGTGCCAACTGATCGAGAGTCTTCCGCGCTTTCCTGAGATCGGCGACGATTGAGGCCTCCGGCAACCCAATTCGTCGTCCCAGCATCTCGATTTGCGCGACAACCTCGGTGTCGACGGCCTGCCGGCACACGGCGAGGGACATCGCGATGACCGCGTCGGGGGTGCCGATGGGCGCTGCCCGCTCGGCGCCCAGGATTCGCTGGATCTCGTCAAGCCGCTGAATTCCCGGGCTGGCCACATGGCTCACCCGCACCTGCCGTCGACCGTGGCCGTGCCGGTCCATTCGGATGTGTGTTGGCATCGCGCCCAAGCCACGGAGCTCGCGCCAGAGGCGGTCGTCGTGGGTGAACACGATGACCTGGAAGCGCTCAGCGAGGGTCATCAGGTGCCGAGCCAAATACCGCACCCGCCAGGTGTCGAACGCGTGGATCGGGTCGTCGAGGATGAGGAATCCGAACGGGCTCTCTGGCTGGGTAGCGCGGGGCAGATACGTGGCCAATGAGAGTGCGTTGCGCTGACCGGTGCTCAGGACCGCGGAATTGTTTTTTCCGGTTGGCAGTGCCACCTCGCCGTCGGCGAGGTCCAGGGCCACACTCCGTCGCATCTTCGTCCCGCCGGTCAACGCGATGCCGGTCAGCTTCAGGTCTGCGTCTGGATTGAGCACGGACCACAACTCCATCACCTCCTTAGCGATAGGGGTGAAGATGTCTGCGCGTGCGGTCCGTATCCACCGGTCGACCCTACGGTCCAGCCGCTCGGCCACGGCGAGCCTGGTCAGTGCGGGCTGCTCCTGGCTGCGAACATCCATCCACGATCCGATATGTGCGCGGAGCGTGGCCTGCGCGGCGATTACGTCGTCGCGTCGGGCAAGTAGGTCATAACGCATTTTCCGGTACCAGTTGGCTAGGTCGGCGCTCTCATCGAGTGCTTCAGTCAGCGACGCGACGGACGGCACTTTCGTGGCGAAGTCGGTTGCCAGGCGGACGAGCCGGTCCCATTGTCTTATCCGTAGCTCGACGGCCGGATCCGTGAGTTGGGTCAGTGCCTGGCGCAGGGAGTCGGTCAACGGCGCCGGGAAGCATCTGCCCAGATTCCGGAGTGCTGTAGTCGCGGCGGCGGTCGCAGTGCGGAGTTCCCTGGTGGCCGTTCTCAGTCGGTCGGCGTCCTCGGAGGCGCGGCGCACCCACTTGTGCCCAGCCGTCTGGCAGACCGGGCACACATCCCGGTCACGCAGGTCGTTGAGCCGCGCGTCACCGAGGGCGAGCGCCTTCTGGAGCACCGCGAGGAGCGCATTTCCTCCGGCCGCATCCGAATGGAGGGCGTCGTCCATCCGGGTGAGGGTGCCGACGGCCCGGTCACGTAACGCGTCATCTACCGCCCAGACGTCGGGCAGGCCCAAGGGGGCCGGCGCCGATTCCGGCAAAGTCTCGGTCAGCGCCTCGATCCGTGCTCGGACCTCATGGTCCGGGAACGCACCGCAGCCCCGTACGATCCTGGCCAGTTCCTCGTGACCGGCCTTGAGGATGCCGCTTAGCGCGCTTGTGTGGGCGGCCTCCACCGTGCGCCGCGCGGCAGTGCCCTTCTCCCGGTCGGTTTTTAGGAGAGCCTGCAGTTCTTCAAGTGCGGTCAACTCCAGCGCGTCTTTCAGGAACGCGTGCAGATTACTCGGATCCTGAATGACCTGGGACATCTCGGGATACAGCAGCACCGGCATGTAGCGTGCGAATGCTTCGGTCCACTCGCTGGGCGGCGTGCTGAGAGAGCCGTCCGCCTCGCTCCATTGAACGATCTCGTCTGCTCCACAGACAATCTCCATGTCACGGCACCCATTACTGACCGTAACGACGATTTCGCGATGCGGATAGTGAATGTTGCTTGCTAATACTTGATAGGGGCGCTTGATTCCGCCGCTGAGTGTGTGCCGGGCGCCGTCGGCGATGCTCGTCTTTCCGGTACCGTTGCGCGCCGTAACGATTGTGAGACCTGCCGTAGGCTTCAGGTGCAGGTCGACGGCTTCCTCGGCGACTCCGATATGGCCACGTACGTGCACGGTCCGTACGTACCAAGGTCCCTCGGCCGTGGTGATGCTCGTCTCGAAATTCGGGTTCTTGGTCCGAATTAGTTCCAACAGCAGCTCCCGCATATCCGGCTCGAGGTCCGCTGCGGCGGCGGCGATGTCAGCCCACGTGAGTAGGACGCGCTGTGGAGAGTTTTCGGCGACCACGAAGAGGCCCTTTCGGATTACCGGCCGTGGGCAGTCGCCGCGTTTGCCTCATGCCGGACAACAAGAACGAGGGCCCCATGATCGGCCCAGCAGCGAGCCGCACAACATATCGCGCATTCCACCCTCCATGCCAGCTAGACGCGCAGTCGAGTTTCCTGACTTGCTGTACTGGTGTTCGAACTTCCAGGCCAAAGGCGCGATGTGAGGCATAAACACATTCCAGGAGGCGATGCCGAGCGCCTCACCTGCCCCCGACGTACTCTCGTTTCAACCGGTTGCTGCGGCTGCAAGGAGTCCCAGGGCAAGGCGGCCGGTGGCGCGCAGGGGAACGCCAGCGCAGCGTCGTTCCTGTCGGCACCCTCGGTAGGCCTGCAGCCACCAAGTCAGGGCGGGGTGGTTGGCGTGGTTGGAGCCGGCGATGACGAAGATGCGCAGCGACCCGAACTGGGCTTCGATCGGGTTGGCCCAGGAGGCGTAGGTCGGGGTGAAGCACAGTTCGACCTTGTTGCGGGCCGCCCACGTGCGGATCTTGCGGCCCTTGTGGGCGGACAGGTTGTCCAGGATGACGTTAGATCGGTGCCCTGTCCGCACGGGCGGCCCGGATCGACTTCAAGGCGGTGAGGGTGTTCGCGGCGCTCTTACGGCGCCGGACGACGCCCCAGACTTGCTGAGTAGCAGCCGTGGAACTGCCGGACCCCGTGCAGCTTGTGGTAGTTCGCGGGCAGCCGACGCGGATGGCCCGCGGGCGCCCAGCCGGTGCCAGACTGCGGGCGGATCACGAGGGGCCCGAACTCGTCGGACGCGAACACCCGCTGCGGGAAGTGGGCGCTGACGTACTCGACCCGGGCGAGTTGGGCATCGCGGTGCGGGTCGGTGGACTCCTTCCACGTCTTGGTCCGTTGAAAGGTGGTCCGGTGCTGGTGCAGGATCTGGCGCAGCCGTTCCCGACTTACCCGAACCTGGCGGGTGGCATGCACCCGCAGGTGGTCGGTGAGCTTGCGAATGCTCCACCGGGTGAACGGGCGCCCCAGTTTCTCGGGGCGGGTGTTGGCCGTCTCGATGATGAACTGTTCCTCGTCGCTACCGATCTGGCGGGGACGGCCACCCGCCCACGGAGGGTCCAGGCTGGCCATCCCCATCTCGTTGAACCGGTGGATGACCTGCCGGATCGTGTTCTCATCGGCTTGGACCAGGCGGGCGATGGCCAGCACCGTGTTCCCGCCAGCGGACGCGAGCACGACCATGGCCCGACGTAGTCGGATCGGTGAGCCGGTGCCGGCGGGGTGATTCGCAGCAGTTGCTGACCTTCCTGATCACTCAGCCGCCTACAGGATCTGCCACCGGCACAGCCTGACCGGCACGATGCCGCCCGGCCGACAGGCCAGACGGCGGGTCATCCAACACCGTGAACGTTCGTGGTCACACTAAATATACGAATGGGCATTGACTGTTGCCTGCCTTAGTCAGCGGCAGGAACATCAGGGCAACCGCATCCGGGATGGCCTGGGCAGGCGTGACACCAGAAACACCGGAACCGGGCACCCGGCGCGCGGCTGCCGTCAACGCAGGGCACGGCTAGTAGGTCCGCGCCCGCTGTCACGTCGAGACGATCGCCGCTGGTCCCATCGGGCAGGACGTTGCGCAGCCACAAGACGGGATAGGCCTTGCCGCACGATCCGCAGATCCGCGTACCCCAGCCCGTCGAGCAAACTTCACAGCGGCATTGGAATGTGTTCCGGTCTCGAGGCTCGAACTCGGTCAGATTGCTGTGACAGACAGGGCACGTCTCGAACAGATCGAACGACTGGGCCGCCCTCTCGACCGCAGCCATCGCCCGTGGCAGCGACGATGCCGTGGACCGCGGGTCCCGCTCACGTCCGGTTGTTGCGTGGACTAGCGCTTCCACCTCGTCCATCGACGGCCGGCGAGTCACCGCGATGCGCCTCGGACCAGCCGGGTACCACCAGCCATCGCTGCTCTTCGGCACACTCGCGGTCAGCTCCGCAGCGGGCGGATACTCGGCGACGAACCGGCGGCCTTGCAGGACCCACCGCAGCGCCCGGGCGAGTCGCTCCTCTCCCTCGATCTCTAGCGGTGTCACAGGAACCAGACAGGGCAGCGTGCCGAAGCCGGCCGGGTGCACGAGGCGCCCCGTGGCGGATGGCAATGCCGCCCGGGCGGCGCGGATGCCCGGATACACCACGATCGTGGGGTTGGCCTGCATACCGAGCGCGGCGGCGCGCGCCCGGCCGGCGGCGGGCTGGCCGAGGTCGTCGTCGACCGGCGCCAGCCTGGCCAGGTGTCGTCCGTCGGCGGCGACACGCAGGGTGCCGTCCTCCGCCATCGACCACGTGACACTGCCGGCCGGACCGCTCAGGAGCACGGTGGAGCCGACGACCGGCAGCGCCTCGGCCGGATCGTCCGGCCGGTAACCGAGGATTGCCAAGGCACGCAGGGAGAGCGCGGCGATGTAGTGCGTGTACGCCTCGGGGAACGCACGCTCCGCCGACTTCACGCCCGCCAAAACGGAGGACTCGTGAACCGCCCACAGCTCCCACAGCGCACCGACCTGCCGGTATCGCCCGTCGCCTAGGAACAGGTTGGTGCGCATGAGCCGGATCGGCACGGGCACCCGGCGGTTGGCCCGCCGTAGGACCGGCGATCGTTGCAGCGCCGCGAGCCTTGCGCGGGCGCGGCGGAACACGTCCAGGGTTTCGGTGATCGCCAGCGCCGACGCGGTGGTGTCCGAGACCGCCTTGGCGACGAGGCGGGCGACCCGGTCGAGCCGCCGCCACGACCGCGCGTATCGCAGCGCCCGGTTGTACTCGTCGAGGTCGGCTAGGCCGTCGGCGAGCGTGGTCAGCTCGCGGATGCGTCGGGTTAGGTGCTCGCCGAGCCGGTCCACGAGCTGCGCGGCCACCCGGTTTTCGTAGAAGTCGACGTCTTCGGCGAACCGCTGCGACAGCACGCGCAGCGGCATAATGCGCCCGTGCTCCACGCCCGCCCAGTCCTCGGTGTGCCCGGCTAGGTGGGCGAGGCCGGCAGGCGGCACCCGGCGCGCCAGGTCCGCTCGTACCAGCTCGTCCACCCGGTCGAGTCGGTCGTGGGGTCGGAGGCAGACGTCGGCGAGGACGTCGAGCCCGTCGAGAACGGCGCGCTCGAACGGGCTCAGCTCGGCGTGGTGCGACGCGTCGGGCACGAACATGTTGTCAGCTAGCCACGTGCCGAGGGTCATGTTCCTGGTTAGCGCGCGGGCGACGTCGATGACGGTGCTGACGACGAGCGGGTCCGGTGCGCCGGGCCGGTCGGCCATCACCCTTCCCTGCGCCGCTGCTCGTCGTCGAGGAGACGCACGCACCGCACCGGGGCACCGCGCAATCCGCGCAGCTCCCAGGCGGTGCAGATGGTGTCCCTAATCTTGTTGAGGCCG
Organism: Verrucosispora sp. CNZ293; assembly: GCF_002754655.1. Classification (NCBI taxonomy): domain Bacteria; kingdom Bacillati; phylum Actinomycetota; class Actinomycetes; order Micromonosporales; family Micromonosporaceae; genus Micromonospora; species Verrucosispora sp. CNZ293. The sequence continues at coordinate 2,344,687 of NZ_PEFR01000001.1, read as the reverse complement.
CCGGGGGTGACGTCGTACCGACCGCGCAGGGAGCGAAGGACCTTCCGGGCCAGGAAGTGGTCGGCGGCGAGCGACCGGCCGTCCTGTCCGCTGTCTTCGCCCTCCGGCCGTTCGGCGACCGGGTCGCCAGCGTGGGCCGCGACGACGACAGGTACGAACGCCTCCAGCTGACGCTCGAGCCGCGGGCCCATGACCGCCCGGCCATGTTCGCGCAGGTCGTCGGCTATCTCTTCCAAGAACTCGCGCACCTCGGTCGCGTCTGTCCGGTGCGTCTGCTTGGCCTGCTGGAACGACTTGCGCAGCGCGACAGCGCCGTACGGCTCGATCTCCGGGACCGTTGCCGGATGGAGCAGCCGGGGACGCTGGGCTGGCAGCTCCATCAGGTGCGCGCGATTGTAGGTTTTGTCGGCGAACTCCAGCGTCGACTCGTCCTGGTTTGCGGTGCCGATGAACCAGACGTTGCTGGGCAGGCGGATCCGCCAGCCGTCCACAAACCACTGGGGTGCGCGGCCGGTGCCGCGAGTGACCAGCTGGATCGGCTCGCCCTCGTGCTCGAGCTTCGACAGTAGGACCGAGAAGTACTGTTCCGGTCGGGCCAGGTTCATTTCGTCGAGAACGACGAAGAACGGCCGTTCCCGGTACCTCGGCGTCTGCGCCAGGTACAGGGCTTGGAGGAATTCGGACTCCTCGAAGCGGCGCTCGAAGGTGTTGTGGTGTCCGAAGAGGTCCGTCCGGTCGCGCCAGCCGGCTTGCACTTCGACGACAGTGCACTCGGTGCCGAGCGCCTTGGCGAGGGCGACCGGCAGCGATGTCTTGCCGATGCCGCTCATGCCCTCCAACAGGTGCAGCCGGCTCATCGCCAGTCCGCCGAGGAGGACGCAGACGTCGTTGAGCCGGTAGGCCCGCTGGCTGTCGGCGAACATGACCGTCTGCAGCGACCGGGCCAGCTGCGAGAGGTTGGGCCGCTCGGCGCTGATCGCTCCGGGTTCGCTCAGCTGCGGGTCGTCGTCCATTGCGACGCAGCGGGGGAAGAGCGGCGTGCCGGGGTCGGGGCTGTCTCGGGTCAGTTGCTCGACGGTGCCGTGCAGCTCGGCGATCCGACTCTCGTAGCCGCGGGCGACCACCTCGAAGTGCCGTTCAGCGTCGCTGAGCTGCTTCAACTGCAGGTTGTTGATGCGGCTGGCGAGGGCAGCACCCTCCAGCTCCTGCACGCGGTAGGCGAGGCGGTCGCGCTCGCCGGTAACCTCCCGGTGCTGCTGATCCAGCCAGCGCAGCCGGTGCAGGTCGTCGTCGGCCAGCCGTTCGGCGAGCTTGCCGCGCAGCTCGGCGTTGTGCGCGGCCAGCCGGTCGCGTTCGTCGATGAGATACTGCGGATCAGTGCCACCGATCCGCAGCAGTTGCTGCTCCCGGTCGGCCAACTGCTTGCGCAGCTCGTCGATTGTCTTGATCCGAGCGTCAGACTGGATCTGCAGGACTTGCAGCTCGCGGTCGAGAGCGGCGACGTCGGCCGCGGCGCGTGCCTGAATCTCTGCCTCCAAGTCGTCGAGCTTGCGTTGCAACTGGAACTGCTGTCCCAGCACCGCCCTGCGTTGGTCATTCAGCTCCTCCTCGGAGCGACGGAGCGCCGTTCGGTCCTCCTGCAGCCGGGCCATCTGTTCCGCGTGCTCCTCGGCGAACCCGCGCCGCCGCTCCTCCTCTTCGATTTGGGCCGCCTGTCGGCGGCGTTCCAGCTCGGCATCGAGCTCGGCGTGGGCCGCCTGGGCCTGTGCGGTGAATCCGTCCCGGGCCTCCTGCTCGCGGGCGCTCACCTGCTCGCTCCGGAGACGCAGCTGCGCCAGTTCGGTGGTGGCCTCGGCCCGGAGCGCCTCGGCGGCGTCGCGGGCCGCGGCGGCCTCAGCGAGATCCACGTCGAGGCGCTGGCGTGCGGTGTGCGCAGCGGCCTCGGCGTCCGCTGCCGCCTGCATCCGTTCCCGAGCCGCTTTCGCCGTGCGCTCGTAGTCGGCGGCTTGGCGCAGCAGGGCGTCGTACGCGGACAGCACCGCGTCGTCGTTCATGGTCGGCTCCAGCCCCTGCTCAGCGAGGGCAGCGGTGACCTCCGTGTCGTCCTCGGCCCGCTTGGCGGCCGCCGCCAAGTCGGCATTCTTGTCGGCGGCCGTCTGCTGAGCCGAGCGGCGCTGATTCGGTGGCCAGTTCGGCCTCTTGTTTCGCCTACCCATTGGTGGAGCGGTCCCTTTCGCTAGGCGTCCGGAGATCGGGCAGCGGCACGCCGATGTAGGCCGCCGCGGTGTCTTGCGCAAGCCGCCAAGCGGTCTCGCCGTAGTCGAGGTTCAGCGGCACCGCGGCGGCGTGCGCACCCCCGGTGTTCCGGTCCTTCGATACATTCGTGAGGTCGCTGAGCAGCGTCGGCCAGGCCGCGGCCACCTGGCGAAACGGATGGTCGGGGGTGCTGTTGGCGGCGCTGACAAGTGAGGCGGCCAGCAGAACGGGGGTCGTCGCCCGCTCAGGTTGTCGGATTCCCCGCCGGAGCTGATCCGCCTCCACCACGCCAAGCCGCAGGTGTTCGCCAAACGGCATCCCGAGCTGCCGGCAGTAGGTGCCGAGCTGCCGGGCGAGCGGATTCCGCAGCTGTTCGACGACCCGCGACGCTGGCCGATATTGAGCCACGAGATCGCGTAGCACAAGCTCGTGCAGCCGCCAGGAGTACCGAGCGACGTCGCCCACCTCAGGACTGCCGTCGCCATGCCGACGGGCCCGGTCGATCTCTCGCTCAAGCAGCGTGAGCAGCTCGAACACCGCATCGTGGTCGCGCACCCGGGCGGTGAACCGGTGCTCGAGCGTCTCGGCGATGCTGCGCCGCAGCTTGACCTCGATGAGGTCGGACTCGGCCAGAAGGCCCTCAGTCCGGCGGCCGATGAACTGTTGGATGTGGTCGCGCAGTCGGGCCGACCGCTGGATCTGGGTCGCCACCAGCCGCCGAAGGTAGGGGCTGGCGCGCCCGCCGAACGGGCTCATCGCGTCCCACGTCACCGTGGTTTCGCCACCCTCGTCGCGCGTCCGGGCGAGCAGTGGCAGTGGAATCCACACCGGCTGCCCATCGGTCATCACCGACACGCGCGAAACTACCCGTTCGGGCGGACCAGCCTGCCAACGCCGCGTCCGTCCGCCGCCCTGCCGTTTGGCGGTCTCACCGCGGGAGACGGCTTCAACGACCTGCTCGTGAGCCGGCGGCTCGGTACTGTTCCAGCCGCCGGCATAAACGGCGAACGCATGCACCCGAAGCGGCGCGCCTGCGGTGCGCAGTTGCAGCGTCGCCGCCGTCCGACTCTGCCAGTCGCATTGGCAGTGACCCGGTTCGACGGTCGAGGCCGGCCAGAGCGTGCCGGTCGTCACGTCCTGGTAAACGTAGGTCGTGATGACCCGCGTGGGGTCGGGGAACCCGCCCTGCAGGACGTGGCGGCCGCTTGTCGTGATGACGCCGTACCGGTCGAGGTACTTCAGCGCGCGCAGGTCGGAGCGGACCAACTCCACGAGGTCGTCCTGGAGTCCGAGGAGCCGGCCGATGTCGGCCGCCTCACGCAAGCCAGCGCGGGCCAGGCCCAGCACCGCTGCCTGGAACACATTGAGGCGGTCCTCGTGCACCAGCGGCGACACGACGCGGTACCGCAGCGCCGGCCAGAGCAGCCACCGCTGCCGTCCCCGGAAATCGGCGAACTCGGGCCGAACGACCGGGCACTCAGGTCCGAATCCCCGCACCATGCACCCCCTCGCAGAACTCGCGAAACGCGACAATGCCCTCGGCGACGGACCGGCCCGGCCGGCCTGGCAGCTCCGGCGTGGCCGCCCGGTCGGCCATGGCGACGTCCCCGACGGCGATAAGCAACCGGCGTTGTCGGCTCATCGCCACGCACATGCGGCTGTCGCTGAGCAGGTGCCCGTACCTCTGCACGGCCTCGGCGGGACCGCCGACGGGCCGCGGGACCTGACTGCTGCGTGTCACCGACAGCAGCACGACGTCGAATTCCATGCCCTGGAACGCATCCACAGTGCCGACCCGCAGCCTCGGCCTCGGCTGCTCCTCATCCGTGAACTGCATCGCTGGCACGGGCATGAAGGTGTCGTCGTCGTCGACCACGGCCAGCCCGGCCTGCTGTAACTCGGCCTCCAGCAGCTCCTGCTGGGCCTTGTAGAACGTGATTACACCGAACGACAGTCGCCGCTCCCGGTCCAGCTCGGCCAACTCGGCCAGCTCCCGGACTAGCCGACGGGCCTCGGCGGGCCGGGTCCAGCTCGTCCCGGACCGCTTTTCGTCTCCGTCCCGTCGCGGCACATCGATCCAGGCCGCCACCTTGCCGGCGTAGGTCGACAGCTCGTGGGTCAGCCGCGCTGTCGACGGATCGGGCTTGATCACGTCGGGGCCGCCGTAAAAGACCTCGCTCACGAACCGACCGAGTGCGGGATGCATGCGGAACTGCGTGTCCAGCACGATCGTTCGCGCCGCCGGCTTCTCGTCGGCGAACAGGCCAAACCAGCGCTCGAAAAGGCTTTGCGACAGCTCCGAGCCGTCGAGGGAGCGGTTGCGGCGCAGCTCACGCTCGACCTTCTGCTCCAAGACGTGCGGCAGCTGCTTGTGGTCGCCGACGAGGACGATGCGCCGACGAGCGAACGCCATCGGGATCATTAGGTCGAGCGGATTCGCCCGCGCCGCCTCGTCAACGACGACGGTATCGAACACGGGCAGCGGCGCGTCGAGCAGCCGCGACATCTCCTCCGAGTTCGACTGCTGGACGGTCGAGGCGAGCACGGCGTTGTACCGGGCCAGCGTCGACTCCACGAGCGCCAAGTCCTCCCGCAGATCGTCGCGGTAGGCCAGCAGGACCTCGTCCGCGCTGTCGGCAGTCTCGGCGGCCTCCTCCGCCACCGCGTCCGCGACGAGGTGCAGCAGCGCCTCCACGTCGGGATCGTGCATCGGAGCGTGGAGCAAAGCGGTGTCGGCGGCGAGCCGACCGAGCAGCTCGACGCGTAGCGCGGCAAGTTCGGCCAGCAGGCCGTCACCGCTGTCGCCGACCTCCGCAGCGGCCTCCAGCAATTGTCGGTCTGGCTTGTCGAGCAGCCGGTCCAGCTCGCGCAACGCCCGGACGGCGCGCTGCGGACCATCGTCGGCGAACGCGACCGCAGTGATGCGCAGCGACCGCGCCTCCCGCGCCAGCCGTTCCCGCTCGTCGCCGGCCAGCGTTACGGCGACCCGGTCGACCACGGCCCGGTCAGCCAGCAGGTGGTCGAGCTCGTCCCGCAGCACGCCGGGCAAGCGGGTACCCGCCAGCTCCTTGACGGTGCCGAGGAGCGCGACCAGGTCGGGACCGCTCATCGGGTGCCGCTCGTAGGCCGACGCGAGCTCCCGCAGCTTTCGCGCAGCGTCGTGGCGGGCGGACGCAGGCCGGTGCTCCTTGAGGTACCGCTCGACCGTCGCGACCACGCTGTCGCGCCATTCGCGGGAGCTTTCCCAGTCGCGGCCCGGCCGCGCCCCGACCCGCGTCGGTGGCAGGCCGTGCCGGCGTGCCTTGCGGGCGACGTTATCGACCGCGTCGTGCTGCACGCTTGAAAGCAGGATCCGCTGCATCGACACCGTGCGCTCGCCCAGCTCGTCCAGGCAGCGCAACAGGTCCGCGATGAAACGGGTCTTGCCGGTGCCTGGCGGTCCCTGCACGAGCAAGACGTCCGGGGTTCGCAGCGCCATGCGCAGCGCGGCCCGCTGGACGTCGGTGGGGGCCGGGCCGTCAGAGCCATTGATAGCCGTGGCGATGGCCTTCTCGTGAGCCCTCTCAGCGCGCGGATGCGCTCCCGGCCGCGGCACCCCCTCGATAAGCAGCCGCAGTCCGGGCATCTCGGCCTGGTCAGTCTCAATCCGTTCGCGAGCCAGGTCTCGGCGGCGCAGGCGGACCCGGTCCCCGGAGAGCGACCGGAACAGGTGGCCGGTCGGCGGGGGCGCGTCGTCTCCGCCAACAGCGAGGTCGACGGTCCAGTTGTTCCTGACTACGTACCGCACCTCGCCGTGCACACCGGCACCCGGCCGGCCGCGTCCCCCGTGCAGCTCGGGCGGGATGTTGACGGACGCCTCTAGCTGGAGCCTTCCGCTGAACGAGGCCACCGCCCGGAGGAAGGCTGCGGCGCGGTCGTCGGGCTGCAGCTCGAAGCGCCAGAGCCCATCCGCGGTGACCTGACACGACCGGTACCGGGCAGAACCCATACGCCGGGCTTCGTCGACCAGCGACTCGCGCTCGATCTCGTTGTACGCCTGCCAAAGGTCGAGGTATGTCCGCCCGTCCGAGGTGAGCCCCTGTAACGCGGCCCGAATGACCTCACTGGCGGCGGCCTCGTCGCCCCGGTCGACGAACCGCAGGTCGATTGGGCTGAGCCGAAACCAGCGAGCGTGCTGCCGAGAGGACGCGTCGGTGAGGCGCACGAGGCGCAGGGCATCGTCGGCGAGGGCGATGTCGGCGACCCATCGCCGACCGTGCAAGGTAAGGGCGCGGACGCCGGACCCCACCTCGCTGCCCGGACCTCCGCTATGGACGAATCGCTCCGCGGTCTGGCCCGGCAGCGCCGGAAGCGCGAACTCCTCGCGCAGCCAGTCCCGGATCGGGTCGAAACCCGTCACCGCCCGCTGAGTGGCGATCCGCACCTGCTCGGCCACGCCGTCATCAATGCCGACGGTCATGCTCGCTCCGATATCCGCGGTGGCGAACGCGTGGCACTGCAGGCCGATCTGTTGCGCGGTGACGTCGACGACCCACGACACGACCGTGCGCCCACCTGCGGTGAGCCAGTCCACCGTTTCCTGGTCCGTGACCGGAAGCCGGATCGGCTGGCCGCCGCCGATTGCGGGCGCCACCTCGAACTCCGCGCGGCCGGTCCGCTGACGGAGGACGACCTCCCGGTTCTTGGCGTACTTGTCGGCGAGCTTAGTTAGCCACCGCGGGACCGAAGTGGCCGGGCCAGTGGGCAACGACACGATGCGAATCTCGCCCGGCCTCAACTGCTCAGCGAACACGTGACCTCCGCAGGCTGCGGCACCAGCATTCGGTGCGGTCGGCTGTCGTCGCCGAAGTGCCACGTCCACGCCGCGGACAGCGGCTCGTCGGCACGGCCGCCCGGCAACAGCGACCGGCCCAGGCCGCCCTTCGGCGGCACTCGGCGGATCACACCAGTGCCCCGGTTCCGTACGACCAGGGTGTCGCCACCGTCCCAGCCAACCTCGGCGACCACCGCAAGAGGATCCTCGGCCCCGCGATGCACGGTACGGGCGGTGATGAGCAGCGGCCGGTCCGCCTGGACAAACAAAGTCAGGCCTTTCTCCTCCAGCGTCAGCGGACGCCGGTCACCGAGCCACGGGAACTGCTCTCGTACCAGCACCGGGACGACCGCCGGTCGGACCGTGCCGCACCACGGGCAACGGTCCTTTGCGACGACAAAGCTGTGCGGACACTTCGAACACTGCACACACCGGTCTGCCGCGCCGTCGAGGGCGGCGGCCCATTCGCCAGCGCCCGGCCGGGCGCGAGGGTCGTGAATGCCATCTTCGAAGGTCCGCCGAAACAGAGCCAGCAGCTGCCGGGTCAGGACCCGCTCAGCCGGGTAGCCGTACGGGGTCCGGTTCCGGTCGTCTGTGCTGTGCTCGATCCAAGGCAGGAGGCCGCGCTGGGCGTCATCCTCCAGCTCCGCCGGTCCCTGGTCGACGTAGTCCCCGATGAGCGGGTGATTCGTGGTGAGGGTCTCGTAAGCCAGGACCGCGAACGAGTAAACGTCGCTGAACACGGTGTTGCCGGATGTGCCCCGCAGCACCTCCGGCGCTGCGTAGTAGGCGGTGATGAGGCGGTGTGGGCCAGGAGCGCTCTCCGTCTGAAGGTTGTCTGCATCGACGAGCCACACCTCGTCGTGCTCCGGTTGGGCGGAGACGAGCACGTTGCCGGGTGAGACGTCGCCGTAGACAATGCCCCGGTCATGCAGCGTCCCGAGGATCGCGGCACACCGGGCGAGCAGCCGCAGCCGACGGCGCAGCCCGCCACCCTGCGCGTACCAGCCCGCGACGTCGTCGCTTGTAGGCCCGCAGACCGCGCTGAGCGCGACCATGTCCTGCAGAAGCTCCATCACGTAACCGACGTGGGGTGCGGCCAGTGGCTCCAACGGGCGGCAGATCGGGACACCGTGAAGTGGCAGCCAGCGCAGCCGACCCAGGCGGTCCTCCAGGCGCATCGCCGAGCCGCCGGTGCAGATCTTCACCGCCAGCCCGCCGTGGTGGGTGCGGAACACAACGCCCTCGCCGCCTTGGCCGAGCGGTGGATCGAGGACCAGTTCAAGATGTCGACCGCTGCGCGCCGTCCGCACGCTCGATGGCCAGTCTGCCGCCGGCTGACCGGCCATCAGTCGAACTCCTCCAGCCGCACCGCCTGTTGACCCGTGCGCTCGTGCAGAGTGGTCGTGACGGTGGCCGTCACCCACCGGAACAGTCCGCTGATGTCGTGAATCTGGTCGGTCCGCAGGACGCCGACGCCGGGCGTGCTGAACGTGCGCAATACCTCATCAGCCTCGGCCGTCCGGTCGGTGCCGATGCCGACGGCCACCCGCAGCGCGCGGCTCCCCCAGCGCGAGGACAACAGGTCGTCCAACGGCGCTTCCCAGTCGTCGGTCGGCATGCCGTCCGAGACCAGCACGAGGGCCGGCGGGAACGCCCGCTCCGGTACCACCTCGGCGTCGTCGAGCAGCTCGCGAACGCGGGTGAACGCGCTGCCCATTGGCGTGCGACCGCGAGGGGTCAGGTCGACCCAGACAGCTCGCGACGCAGGGACCATCGCCTGGTGCAGCACGGCCTCATCGCCGCCGAAGGCGACCACCGCCACGTGGATCTCACCACGGACGGAGTCCTCCGCGCCGAAGGCGTCGAACATCCCCGCGATGCTCCGGTTGAGCTGGATGATCTTGTCACCCTCCATGCTGCCGCTGACGTCCGCCAACACGATCACCGGCATCGGCCGGGGCGCCCTGCGGGACCGGGACGCCAGCGTGTCCGGCTGTACCATCGCGGGTTCCACCACGAAGTTCACTCCTCCACCAGTCGTCAAACGACGTCCCTGCGCCCAACATTGACGAACCTCGCAATGGCGCAGAGCCGGTCAGAATCGCAGACCCAAAATCCGAGCGTCAAGCAGTCAGAAGGATTGATGACACATGCCTTGACGTCCCGCCGGAAGGTCACGCGGCGCTCTGACCGGCGCGTGATGACCGCTTACCTCCGGCGGAGGCGGGCGTCATGGGCAGATACCTCGCCCCCGGGTAAAGCCGCCGGCTGGGCACTGGTTTTGAAGACGGAAGGCCGACGCAGAGTCGACGTGCCGGCTCATCGACCATCTGCGCCGGCTGCCGGCGCAGATGCAGAACTTCGTCCGCGGCTACTGCACGCGCTCGGTCCGGCCTGGCGGTTCTATCGCCCCGGTCGTCGGGCAAGGGGAGACGGGCTGCCTGGGTTGGGCGCTAACCGAGGATCTCCCGAGTTAGCCGGCGCGCACCGTCGCTAGCAGGGACGGGTTCTCCTCGATCAGCGCCGCGATGGCTGCCCGGAGCTGGTCGGCGGCGAGCGCCTCCACCGTGCTGCCCAGTGCCAGGAGACAGATGCTCGCCGAGCTCGAGGCTCCCGATGCCGGGATATTGCCGGACGAAAGAAGCGTGGCTGGGACGCGCTGAATCGATCGGAGGGGACGCGGCGGCCGGAAGTAGCGACGGCATACGGCGTTGTCGTGATCGAGGGAGTGGCGCTGGCGATTGCGCCAGCGGCACTCCAAACTGGACTGCCGTGATATCTCACGCCCGTCTCACGGATGCTCCGGGAAAGCTCGATAGAGCCCGACCTGTCCCGGACCGCCACCTGCCCGTTGACCTGCATGTCCGGCAGGAGCCGGTACCGTTCGGCAGACCCCGGCAAGCCGGCTGGTTCTCTGGGGGTCAAGGGGTCGTCGGTTCGAATCCGGCCGTCCCGACATAGTCAAAGCCCTGACCTGCGGAAACGCGGTCAGGGCTTTGACTTTCTTCGATGGAGATTTGAACCGCCCCCCGGAAACCCCCCGTTTACCGGGTGCGGCAATCCCGCAGGAAGTGCGTGCTCTTATCCATGATCGGCCGAAGGGGAACGAGGAACAGTCCACCTGACTTCACGAATGGCGCGAGTGCCGCCGGCCGCACGCCCTGTGCCGGTCCCGGCAGCCCGCTGACTGCAACGCCCAACGCGTCCACCGCCAGCAAGGTCTTCCTCATTTAGCCGCGAGTTGCTTGTCGCCGAAGGTGACCCGGCCCTCGATCTACCGATGACCGGGCGTCATGGCGCGGACAAAGGGTCGCTAGCCTTGGGGCCTGCTCGTGTTGGGAGGCGTCAGCCCGGAGGCGGCGGTGTTTCACCTGAAGGTTGCAGATCTTCGGGGATACAGACTGCTGCCGCGCCCCCGGGGAGTGCGCGTTGGATGTGCGATCATCAGAGCATGACGACCAGAAAGGCTTATGGCCACTGACCGCCGGCTCGCGCTCGACGCGACGCTTCCGGACCGTTACGCCCATCTCGAGGTCGTGGCCTGCAGCATCGATCATCTCGGCCGGCTCGTCGCCCTCGTCGCCGATCCCGGCCAAGGTTTCGTTCCTGTCCCGTACGTCTCCGCGCTGCGTCCGCCGCCGCGTTACGATGCGACCGCCCTCATCTGTGATGGCGTGGAGGTTCACGAGATCCCGCTGAGGGATCTTGATCTGTGGTTCTCCGACATCGACGCGCTCGGCGACGGCGTGGTGCTGGCGGCCGCTCGCTGTGATCCGCCGGGTGTCTCGTACGAGCGCTATGGGGAGCCGGTGCCGGAGGGCCAGCTTCACCTCACGGAGAACGTTCGGGTGTTCGATAGTCGGGGTCAGCTCCGGGCGTCGTTCTATGCGGGCGACGGCATCGAGCAACTCGTGACCGATCCCCACGGCAACATCTGGACAAGCTACTTCGACGAGTCGAGCTACTGGTCGGCCAATCCAGACGGCACACGCTCGTACGGGTTCATGTTCGGCCTGGCACGCTGGGACAGCAGCGGCGGCGAGCCCTGGATGGTCTCATCCGACACCCCAACCGTGGTCTGGTGCGACTGCTACGCCCTCAACGTCGGCCGGGAGCGCGTACACGCCTGTCCCTACACTGACTTCCCCTTGGTCGAACTCGACGCGCAGGGTGTCCGGGCGGTCATGTCGAACACCATCAGAAGCTGCTCCGGCCTGGCCGTCTCCGGCGCCGATGTCGCCTTCCTCGACCAGCACCGAGAGGGCGGCCGGTACCGCTGGGACATTCGTCGAGCCCGCCGAGACGGCGACGTCGTGGTCGAGAAGGAACGCGAGCAGCTGCTGCTGCCAGACGGCCGGCAACCGTCAGGTTGGGCGCGGGGAAAGGTCGGCCGTGACGAGATGCTCTGGCTTCAGGTCGACGGCGATCGCCGACGCTGGTACCGCTACGAGATCGATGCTTAGGTCCACCACCCCTCAGCATCCGAACCGATCACCTGTGTCCCCGATCGGGCGTCACCCTGGGCAAGGCTCGCGCAAAGTGCACGAGACGCGGTCTTGGCCGGTGTCAGCGCGCATTCGACGCCTCGATGATGGTGGCTGTTCCTACCGCGGGTCGGCCCTCGTGCATGGTGATCGTCATGCCCGGCTGCAGGTGACGCCAGAGGGCTGGTGACAGCGGTCCCAAGCGGACCGGCCCGGTGGCGCCTGGCGGCAATGCTGGCGCGGACTCCACCCACACGCGTGCCACGAGCAGATCGGGATCGCCCGCAGCCGTGCGCCGGCCGAGGTCCCACAGCGGTCGGACGGCGCCCTTGCCCGGAATCGGCGTTCGCCGGCCGCCTTCGGTGGGCGACAGGAGTCGCAACTCAGCGCGGATGATCCCGTGGATGCTCTCCCACCGAGCCCACCGAGCCCAGCGGCACCAAGCGGCGGCATCGGAGAGCCACATCAGCTCGGCGCTGTCGATCAGCAGATCCCACCACACGGTTGGGGGTCGCCAACCCGTGTCGAGGTCTGCGAGGAGGTCGAACGCGACCTCCCACTCGTCGTGGTCGAGGTACTCGCGTACGTCCACCACCCTCACGCCGGCCTCGTTCACGACATGAGCCGGCACCATGGCCGCAGCCCGAGCGAGCAGTCCGGCAACATCCACCCGCGGATTATTCAATGTCGCCGCACCATCAGCGCAACGGCTTCCACCGGCGCCCGGATCTGCAAACGATCAGAGGTACCGACCGGCTTACTGCTGACGGTCGATCTCCACCCAGGTCAGTCTGTCGAGCGCCGACTGCACCTCGGGAAGCGGGGTGCGGCACACGGTACCCGGCAGGGCCGGCAGGAGAGTGTTGCCTGACGCGTCCGTCAGTGCCAGCAACACCGGCATGACGAAGACCGCCGCACACACCGGCTCGCCGTGCTCCTCCTGCGGCGGTAGGTGCAGCGCCCGAACGAGGCCGTCGAACGGACCGGCGGACCGCTGCGCGGCCACCCAGGCGAAGCCGGACGAGGGCGAATCTGCGGACTGCTCGACGGACAGCCCGAAGGTGCACCGGACGGCCGAGACCGGACGGAAGTCCGTGGGCAACGGGTTCCCAGAGCGTTGTCCGGCCAGCCCGTCCACGGGCGGGCAGGAAACTACCGGCTGAGTGAGGTGGAGCGCGCGCCCGGAGCCGTTTGAACAGGCTGCCACTGCCAGGACGGCCACGAGCAACAATCCGATCCGTCGGACAGTCATGTTCATGAGACCGTGTGGCAAGGCCGTCGGTTCCCAACAGACACCGAACGCATGCTCGCTGAACAGCCGATACCCCTACCGGCAAGCCTCCGCCAACCCGAAAATCCGGGAGGTGATCGAGTATCCGCTTCTGGCTCCCCTCTGTGTCAAGACACCGCCGGGAGGAGGGTTCTATCCTGGGTGGCGGCGGGTCCGGGAAGTGACTTCTCCGAAGAGCCGGCTTGGGGATGAGAGTCGGTCACGCTGGAGCCAGTTGCCGTTCCCTGTTGTCCTCCCGGGCCCGCCGCCGTGGCCACCGCGTCGTTGGTCATGCTGCGGTAGACGATGTCGGACAGGCGTCGTTTCAGGGCGCGCATGGCTTCCATCGAGGTCTTGCCGGAGGTCTTCTTGCGGTCGAAGTAGGCGCGTCCTTCGGTGGGGTTGCGTAGCTGGACGGTGGCCATGATGTGCAGCACCCGGTTGATCTGCCGGTTGCCGGCGCGGGAGAGCCGGTGTCGCATCTGCTCGCCGGAGGAGGCGTCGATGGGGGCGGTGCCGTTCCAGGAGGCGAAGTGGGCCCGGTTCGGGAACCGGGTGATGTCGCCGACCTCGACGAGCAGCCGGGCGGCGCCGGAGGGTCCGATGCCGTGCAGGTCCATCAGGGTGGTGCCGGTGGAGGCGACCAGGTCCTTGAGTTCCTTGTCGGCTTCCTTGGTGCGTCGGTAGATGCGTTCGAGGTCGGCGATCAGTTCCGCGGCGACCCGCCGTCGGGCCTTCCCGACGGCGTCACGGGGACGGACGGTGGCCAGCAGGGCTTTGGCTTGGGCGGCGGACAGGCTCTTCTTCGCGCCACCCGGAATGAGTTCGAGGAGGAGTTGGTGCAGCTGGGACACCATCCGGGTGTGGTCCTCGCCGAGGGAGCGGCGCCGGTCGACCAGAATTCGCAGCAGGGCCAGCTGCTCGTCGTTGACCACCGGCCGCAGGCCCGCCATGCGGGTGCCGACCAGGGCGATGGAGTGGGCGTCGGTGGCGTCGGTCTTGCGGCCCTGGCCGGTGGCGAACACCCGCGCCCTGGCCGACAGCTTCGGTGGCACGTCGACGACCTGCTCGCCGTCGGCCAGGAGCCGGTTGGCGATGTGCCGGCCTATCCCTTGGCAGCCCTCAATCGCCCAGACCCGGTGCGGCCATCGGTGAGCGTACCTTCGCATCGCCGTGTAGCCGTCGCGGTCGGTGTCGAACCGGCCGCCGCCGACGACGGTCTCGTCGCCGGCCATCACCTCGATCGTGGCCGAGCGCTTGTGCGGGTCCATCCCGATGACCACACGATCCGACATGACAGTCAACGCGTCCTCCGATGCTCGGTCCACCTGGGTTGTCGAGCCGGGAGGGCAACGCTACTTCAAGCCGAGCAAACCCCTCTTGAGCCTCTCCCCGCCCTGGGGCGACGCCCGGGCTACGCAGGCCAAATGAGAGCCACACGACCAGCGTGGGCAGCCGAAATGAGAGCGACAACCCGGGCACCTCGACCGAAGCCTGGCCGGCAACGGTCGCAGGTCAATGAAACAAGTAGCCGAGATGCGGATGCCAGCATCAGCAAGCTTCATCAACGGCGTCGTGACGCATGCGTGCGTTGCGGATGTCGTGCTCGTGGATTTCCGCCCAGCGGCCGACCGCGATAATGAGCGGCAACAACGATCGACCCAGGTCGCTGAGAGCGTAATCGACGCGCGCAGCAAGGCCGGGATGCGGTGTCCGGTCTACCAGCCCGTCGCGCACCAGCGCCCGCAACGTCCGGATGAGGATCCGCCGGCTCAACCCGTCCACGGCCCGATCAAGCTCGTTGAACCCGTACGGCCGTTGCGCGAGCACCGCCATCAGCAACACGCTCCACTTGTCTCCGGTTCGCCGCAGCACGTCCGCTGCCGCACACGAGGATCGGTCCTGCGCCGAAATCGGCACCGGGATGAGTGGGGACATCAAGGTTCCCTCTTTCGCCGTCCTGAGCCGCCAGCCGAAGATCGAGCGTACCGACAGGTGGAAAGGAGCATCCGGTGCGCACTTTGGTCATCACCGGCGGAACCCAGGGCATCGGCAAGGCACTGGCTTTGCACTATCTGAGCCGAGGCGACCGAGTCATCGCCGTCGGAACGAACCAGATCAAGGGTAAAACTCTACTCGCCGAAGCCGGTAACCTCCGCGCCGGCGACCGGTGCTCGTTTCTGCCCGCCGACCTCAGCTCGCCGACGATGACTGTCCGGCTCGCCGACCGGCTACGCACGCGGTACCCGAGCATCGACGCTCTCGTGTTCGGCGCCTTTCGCTACCACACTAAGCGTCAGGAAACCGCCGAGGGAATCGAGCGCACCTTCGCGCTGTACGTGCTCAGCCGGTTCCTGCTCGCCGAGGAACTGCGCACGGCACTGGAACGAGCGCCACACCCAGTCATCGTGAACCTGTGCGGCACCGGCGGCACGGCCGGCGGGCTGCACTGGGATGACCTCCAACTCCGCAGACGTTACCGGCCCCTCGCCGCCACCATGCAAGGCGCCCGCGCCAACGACCTGCTCGGCGTCGCCTTCACCGACGAGCACCCCGACAGCCCCATCCGGTACGTGCTGCATAACCCGTTGTTCGTGAAAACCGGACTCGCCGAACCATTCAAACAACCGACCCGCACCGCGGTAAGCATCATGACAAAGCTGTTCGCCACACCGGTCGACAGAGCGATCCAGCCAATCGTCGAACGGATCGACACACCACCAGACTCCGCACTGTCCGCCTTCCGGGTACGCCGCACGATCGACGTCACCGGACCCGCCTTCGACCTGAACGCCGCCCGCCGGTTGACAAGCACACTACGTAACCTGATCGTCAACACCGCCGAGGCATAGACAAAGGACGGAATAACACTGACGGGCCGCTGCTCCCAGACACTCACCACCCACGCCGAGTCCGCCTCGGCGGAATGCGGCATCCGACATGTGTCGCCTCTTCGGCGGCCATGCCGTGGGCTCGTCGGGCGGACGCGTCGTGGTGCCTGCCGGCGTTCGACGCTGGGGTGAGCTTCTCGTACAGTCCCGGTGTGCTCGATCATGTGCCTGGTTGCTCGTGCTGCGGTGAGCCTCTGGATGGTGTCGACCTTGACATCCGGTCGTCGTTGCCGGACGCGATCCTGGCCCTGCCTGCCGAGCAGCGGGCGTCGGCCTGGGGAAACTCCGATTTCCAGCGGATCGAGGGCGTAGGCGGCTTCCTGCGCTGTCTCATGCCGGTGCACCTGACCGGTGGCGCAAGCGTGACGTATTCGGTCTGGCTGAAGCTCGACGACGAGCAACTGCGCCACGCCAACGCGGTCTGGACCACACCCGAGTACACCGATCTCACGCTCCGGGGTGAGGTTGCGAACGCGATCAAACCATGGCCCGGGCTGCTCGGTGAGATTGCCCGGGCGGAGGTCCGCGATGCCGCAACCTTGCCGTATCTGGTCGCAGAACGGAACAGTCTGTTGTCGCGGGTGCTGACCGAGGCGTGGGACCGCGACGATGTGCTCAGTCGGATCTGGCACCCGCTGCCGCTTTCGGTCCGCCAGCAGATCACCGCGAGCTGGTCCGTGGAACGCACCGCCGGGCTGGGCTCGCGAACGGCCGACGGCATCATGATGTTCGCCGGACGCGGCCGGACCGTTCACATCGAGGCGTTCGATACCTCGAAAGCCATGACAGCCGACGCTGCGATCGCCGAATTCAGCGGAGACTTGCCCGAACGGTGCGACGGCGAGTTGTCGGAGCAAGACGGCGAGGTGGTGCGACGGGCATTCTGGCTCACAGTGGTCGTCGACGGTAAGCCGCAGCATGATCTCTACGGTTATGCCGCGACCTCCGAAGGCATCCTCTGTATCACGTGCATGCACGACGACGCCTCCGACCAAGCGTGGGCTCAGAGGGTCTGGCGATCGGCGCGGTACGACAATACCGAACAAGACGCGGGTCATCTCCCTGTGTAATCAGCGGCAGCGTCACCCGGGAAAGGACGGCGCACGGATTTGCCGCTGGTCGAGCGCTGACCATCGTGGGAATTCAGGTGGGCAACTGCAGGCTCGGTGAGGGAGAGGGGAAGGGTCGCGCCCGGGTGAGCGGGTGATGCGTGTCGTCACGGTGACGGGGCTGTGCGGGTGACGTCTTCACAACGCCCCTGACATCGGCCAGTTGCTCCAGTGCGTGTTGCCCGGCAGGGTCGGCCGGTAGCGGGACGGGTCGGCAGTGGCGAGCACGTCAGCGATCTGCTGGTAGGTCTCGATGTCACTCGGGCGGACCTCGAACGGTACGCGGTGCTGCGGCAGCGTGTGACGCGAGCGGTTCTCGTGCAGATGGCGCTGTCGTTCTCGCTCAGGGTTGGGCCGCTGGACCCGCAGCGCGGTGTGGTGCCAGTCGTCCAAGCGCAGCACCTGCGGGAGATCTCTCGGGACGAGCTGACGCAGTTCCGCGTCTTCGGCCAGCAGACGATCGCGATGCTGGGGAACGAGGAGGCGAAACAGGTCCGGGGGACTGATCGTCGCAGCGGCGTCGACGCGTACGGCCTGCCCCCGGATAGTGATCGGCACCTGGCGGTATCGGGTCATGCCAGCCTCGCACTCGAACAGGTCCGCGTAGTTGTCAATGCGGTTGATGGACCGACTGGTGCAGCGCTCGTCGGTGCCGGTGAGGCAGTTCCCGAGACCGTGTAGGACGTCAACGACGTTGGCGGCGCGCGGGTTAAAGCCGACGATGTCCACGACCAGTGCCCACCGCTCACCGTCACTGAAAGCATGCAGCCGAGCCGCTATCAGATAACTGTAGGGATGCTCCGGCTCAGGAAACCGCAGCTGCTCGGCAGCTCGGTCGAACGCAGCGACGACAGCCTCAACCCGCACCATGCCCGGATCGTAGGACCCCGGTATGTCAGCCTGACCGCCCTGAGCCAGCATCCGCACATGCCGCTGTCTGTGCAGTGGCAGCCCTGCTTCGAGCGCTTCGCTTTCGCCGCCCTCTGGGCGATCATGTCGTCATGGCCGACATCGTCGAGATCCACATTCCGTTGGCACCAGCTCCTGATCTTGAGCCGGACGACTATGCGTATCCTTGGATCGATCAGATCGAGGACTTCCTGAGCGAGCTGGAAGACGAAGGCGCGATCGAGGTGTACGACGACGGCGAGGAACTCGGCGACGCATATGTCTTCTTCATCACCGCAGCGACCGAGGCCAGCCTGCTGGCCGCCGCGTCACGGGTAGCGACCCTCGTCGGCGTACCGGCCGGCGTGTTCGCCGTAGTCACCGACGACAACGCCCCGGACGGAACCGGACGACGGGTCGACCTCCCAGTCACCTGAAATGCTGGCCAGACGCACCCGCAGCCGAGCCCTCTTCCAAGGAAGAACGACGAAGGCAGCGCGGAGTTGGGCGTCCTGATCTGCCGCTGGTCGAGCGTGGCGGTGACCGTCGTGCCGATGAGGGCTATGCGGTTGTTCCGAGTCCTGCAACTCCGGGGCGCCCTGCGAAGTGCGACCTCTGCGGTGTCATCGCCCGGTTGCACCGGGCGGCCTTCGGTGGGCCGCCTGCGAGATTGGGACCCGTGCGGCGGCTCCGCTTGCATCATCCGGGAGGGCTTGGATCTCCATTCGGTGCAGCCGACCGGGTGGGCGGTGCCAGAGGCAGATCCCGGTGGGTGCCGGTGATCCCGGCCGCCTGTTCGTGGGCTTGGTTCAGGATCGCCTCGGCCTCCCGTCGGGCAGCGGTCACGATCGCCTCGCTTTCGCGCCGTGCCTCGGCACGGTGGTCGTCGGCCTGCTCCTCGGCGAGTTTGAGAATTTGTTCTACCCGCGTGCCCAGGCCACCGAGGCCTGGCCGCTGGCGGTTCCGCCGTCGTGGGGCAGCGACCGGTGTTCCTGTGGGCGGCCCGTCCTCTGCCACCGCGGCATCCTCGTCGCGGTCGACGAGGCCGTCCCCGACGAGATCGGATTCCCCTGTACCGACCAGGCAGAGCGCGGCGCCGAGCACGGCAATCGCGACGCCAGACCAGACAGCTGCCGGTCCGAGGGTCGGACCGATTGCGACGCCGACGCCGAGCCCGACAAGGACGGCGGCAGTCTTGACCGGCTTGCCCATACTTCTCCTCGGATGATCCGGACGTGTGCTTGCGGTTTCAGCATGGCGAACGAGTCAACCCGCACCACCCCGACAACCCTCCCTGAAACCCGAGGGGAAGCTGGATCAGCCGAGGTCGTCGGCCCCTGAGGCGGACAATCGAATGTCCGGACTTGCTGCCGATCGTGCGTGCTCTCCCCTGTGGTGGGCTTCGCCGTCAGTAGCAGCCGCAGCTTCCGGCGAGGTGGGGACCTTACGATTGCTCTGGCGGCCGCACGTGCGGAGCCAGGCGTTCTCCAGCAGAGAGGTTGTCGCGCCAGTAGCGGTAGACCAGGCCGAGTACCACCTCAACCGACCCTGCTGCGACGACACAGGCAGGAAGACCGCCCCCGGCTGGTGCATCGACGTCGAAGGCAACGATCACCGGTGATTCTTCACCGACGTGCCGGCGCACCAGGGCGCGCTCGTCGAGGGTGGGTTCCCGGAACCGGGGATCCCAGAACTGGGTCGGGCAGGCCAGGTATGCGACGTCGGTGAAGACCACCTCGAGACCGTGGTGGTAGGTCAGGTTGTGTCCCGCGGCTAACCGAAGCTGGGAGCCGTCGAAGTGCAGTACGTCCCAGTCCCGCCAAGATCCCTCCGGCAGTTGGATCACACCGCCGATCCTCCCATCGGTGACCAGTCAATGAATCGAGTCTGCGTCCGGATTTGCCGCGATCTGGTCGCTACGCCGAGTTATCTGGCTCAGCGTCTGGCTGTAGATGGTGCGGATGCCGGGGCCGGTCGTTCCTTCTATTCGCGGGTCAGCTGCACCACGTATCCGGCGAACTTGAGGTCGCCGCGGTCGGGAGTCCATCCGTCCGCGGACCGGACCGAGGTCATGGTGCCGGATCCGGGCACGGGGAAGAGGTGAGTGGAAGGTTCGTCAGGCAGCGGGGCATACCGACAGTGCACGGCATGGATCGAGGCAACGATCCCCACGACAGGGGCTGCATCCTCGCTCACGCGTCCGTGGTGTTCCTCGGCTTTGTCAACGCCACGGGCCAGGTCGCTGCCCAGCACGAGCCCAGGCCACTCGGGGTCCAGGTCTCGTAGCCTCCAGGAGACTCGATCGCCAACCGTAAACGGCTCGCCGCAGCACTGCATCTGCCAGTCATCCACCCAGACCCTGGTCTCCACGACGCCATTTTTACTCGACGCGATCCCGTCCTCATCTAGCCGTCGATCGGGGGCGAGATCGGCGCAAGCTCGACAAGAGGCTCTCCTGGGTTCAAATCTCCTCGTTCGCCACGAGAGTCTGATGTGGAACCGGGGATGCGCCGATTGGGGATCCTACTCTTCGCAGGTGGGTGTGTCGGCGTAACGGGCCTTGCAGGTGTTCCTTGCTGTTGCTGGTTCTCCGGGTGTCACCAAGGTCTTGACCTGCGGAAAACAAGGGCCACGGCCTTTCTTTACCATTTTTGGCTCCGATCTTCCCGTCTGGTGGGAGGGTGGTGATCCTGTGTTGGCAACGTATCGTTCGACAGTGGAATAACCGCCTCGACTACACGCCGCGCGGTGCGAGATCAGGTCGCGTCGTGCAGCCTGGTTCGGCAAAGCCACCAGGCGGTCATGGCGCCGAAGGTGCCCGCCGGGTCGATGCCGGTGACGGCGGCGAAGCGCCGGACCCGATTGCGAACCGTGTTGGGGTGCACGAAAAGTCTCGCCCCGGCGAGGTGGACATCGCGGTCGCTCTCCAGCCAGGCGAGCACGGCGTGCGCCACCGATTCGGCAGTCGGTCCGAGTGTCGCCCAAGCGGGCGCGTACCGGTCGAGCAGCACCGTTGCCAGGTCTGCCCGCTCGGTCAACGCCGCCAGCCAGGCCACATCGGCAATGTGGATCAGTCCGGTGCGGCCGGTGGACTCGGCGGCGGTCAGGGCCGCGGTGGCGAGCCGCTGCACCGGCGCGAGTTTCTCCGGTTCGGCCGGACCGGCGAGCCCTGCCACGGCCCCGATCCCCTTCAGGCGGGCGGACGGAGCCCGGGACAAGACTCCGACCATCAGGTCGTCCACGGTTGCGCACAGCACCGGCGGGTGCTCGCGTACGGCTCGTTCGATGCCGGCGGCGGTCTCCCCGGGCCGGGCGACGAGCACCCACAGCCCGTCGGTGACCGGAAGGCCGGCCTCGGCGGCTGCCATCGTGGCCGCCGAACCACCCTGGAGCAGCCGCCGCAGCAGGGCCGTGTCCCGGCGCCCGGGAAGCGGATCCGTGCTGGCTCCGGTAGCCCGATGCGCGCTGATCAGCCGGGCCCGGACGGCCTCGGCCCAGTCGTCGTAAAGGTCCCGGACGTCCAGCAGTTGCTCGGCGCTGACGCCTTGGTCCCGGGCAAGTTCCCGGGCCCGGGCCCAGATCGCGCGCTCGGCGAAGTGGATCGCGCCCAGCACCGATTCGATCGGCACGCCCTGCCGGGCACGGGTGACACCGAGGTCCGCGACGAACGACAGCTCAGCTTCGGTGGGGCCACGCCGTGCGGCCAATGCGCGGGTTGCGGCCACCAGCAGAGCGCGGGTGTGCCCGGCGATGTCGGAGGTGGGCAGTGCGGAGACCTCCCGCACGGTGGTACGGACTCCGGCGACCACCGACGGCAGCAGTTCGTCATCGCCCACGACGCGTTCGATCAGGTCCACCACCGTCGTCCAGCCGTCCGGATGCGTCATCCTGTCATGCTCCCCGCCGTTGTGGTGCGCTACAACAAGAACCCGAAACTGCGTGGTCCACGCCATGTGTTCGCCCCCGTGCCAGGCCCTACGGTTTGGCGGAAGCTACAACCGTCGAGGAGCACCATGGCCGTTTCGTCGAGTCGGGTGGCGGTGATCGGTGCGGGAGCGGCCGGTCTCGCCACGGTGAAGGCGCTGCTCGACGCCGGTTGTGCGGTGGTGGCCTACGAAAAGGGTGACCGGCCCGGTGGCCTGTGGGTCAGGGACAACAGCAGCGGCCTGTCTCCGGCGTACGCCTCCCTGCACTTGAACACCAGCAAACGCCGCACCGAGTTCGCGGATTTTCCGATGCCCGCGGACTGGCCCGACTATCCGTCGGCCAGTCGCGTCGCCAGTTACCTGGCCGACTATGCGCAGTCGTTCGGGCTCATTCCGCACATCCGGTTCGGGAGCACGGTCACCCGCGTCGAGCGTGACCGGCTCTGGGCGGTGACGACCGAGTCCGGTGACACCGAGCGGTACGACGCCGTGGTGGTCGCGAACGGCCACAACTGGCATCCGCGCTATCCGGATCCGGCTTATCCGGGCACGTTCCACGGCACCCAGATGCACGCCCACGACTACCGCACTCCGGACGTCTTCCAGGATCGGCGGGTGCTGATCGTCGGCATGGGCAACTCGGCCATGGACATCGCGGTGGACGCCTCGCACGTCGCTCGGGGGCCGGTCCTGCTCTCCGCCCGGCGCGGCGTCCACATCGTCCCCAAGTACCTGTTCGGCCGCCCGGCCGACGCGACCGGCGGCGCCCTCGCCGCCCTGCCGTGGCGGCTGCGGCAGCGCATCGCCGAGACCCTGTTGCGGCTCGCCGTCGGGACCCCGCAGAGGTACGGCTTACCCGCCCCGGCCGGTGGCCTGTTCCAGAACCATCCGACGATCAGCGACACGATCCTGCACCGGCTCACCCACGGCGAGGTGACCCCACGTCCCGGCATCGAACGGCTGGACGGGGAACGGGTGATGTTCACCGACGGCAGCGCCGACCCGGTCGACGTGATCGTCTGGGCCACCGGGTACCGGGTGAGTATCCCGTTCCTGTCCCCGCAATGGCTGGGCCCCGACCCCCAGCAGCTGCCGCTGTACCAGCGGGTCTTCCATCTCGACGACCCCAGCCTGGCATTCGTCGGCCTGATGCAGTCCACCGGTGCCGCTCTGCCGGTCGTGGAGGTCCAGGCCAAACTGGTCGCCGCGTATCTCTCCGGCGGCTATGCCCTGCCCGGCATCGACGAACAGCAGCACGCCGTGCAGCGAGCCTTGCGCGCCGCCATCGAGCGGTGGGGCACGAACGCGCGGCCGCACATGCGTATCGATTTCGACCGGTACGTCGCCGACCTGCCCAGGGAGATCGCGGCTGGCCGGAATCGCCTCGCCCGGGGCGGACGCACCTTCACCGCCGAGGAGAGTGTGGTTTGAGCGCCCGAGACCCCCGCGGATTGCGTGTCCTCGTCACCGGTGCCTCCGGCACGTTCGGCCGGGCCATCTGTGCCCGGCTGGACGAGCTCGGGGCCCAGGTCGTCGGGTTGGACCTGGCCCCCCGTGCCGATGACCCGGTCCGGGTCCTGGCCTGCGACATCACCGACGACGACGCGGTGCCGGCGGTGGTACGCGAAGCAATTGACCAGCTCGGTGGGCTCGACCTGCTGATCAACAACGCCGGGATCGGTGGGCCCGCCCCGGCCGAACTGGCGCCGGGCGCGGAAGTACGCCGCCAGCTCGACATCAACCTGCTGGGCACCTGGCGGGTCACCGCCGCATGTGTGGACGCGCTGGTCGCCTCTGGTGGCCGGATCGTCATGCTCAGCTCGCGGATGGCCGTCATGCAGTTACCGCTGGCCGCTGCGTACGGTGCCTCCAAGCGCGCCCTGGTCGCGTACGCGGACGCGCTGCGTCTGGAGCTCGGCACCCATGTCGGCGTCACCTGCGTGTACCCGTCGGCGGTACGAAGCCCGATCCACGACTCGACGGCCGCGGCCGGGCTCTCGCTGGAGGGCATGAGCCAATACGAGCCGCTGGACGGAGTGGTCCGGACCGTGCTGCGCGCCGCGCTCAGTCGTCGTCCTCGCCGTGATCTACCCACCACCCGGCGGGGCGCGGTCGAGTTCTTCCTGGCCCGTCACCTGCCCGCGCTGACCGATCGGATCGTGGCGCGCATCCTCGCCGGCCGGGTCCGCTCCGGCGCGTTCCAAGGCGCCGAGCTGGCCGCGGGTGTGGTCGCACGGCACGAGGCGACCCGATGACGGCGCTGCGCGGGGCGGCGGGCGAGGTGCGGACCAGGGCAGGTGACCTGATCGCGTACGCCACCGGTTCGGTCGGGATGGGCGTCTGGGTGATCGTTCCCGGCCTGCTGTTGCTCTACTTCCTCACCAATACGCTCGGTGTCTCGCCGTTCCTGGCCGGTCTCACCCTGCTGCTGCCGAAGATCATCGACATCATCGTGCATCCGATGCTGGGCAGCCGATCCGACCGGGAAGCGCGCAGCAGCGGACACCGGCTCGGCATGCTGCGGGTCGGTCTGCTGCTTCCGGTGGCCATGGTGGCGATGTTCTCGGTGCCCGCCGGTTTCTCCGGCGCATCGGCGGCGCTCTGGGTGGGCGGCTGGTTCATCGCCGGCAACCTGCTCTTCGCGTGTTTCCAGGTGCCCTACCTGACCACCCCGTCCGATCTTCGAGTCGGGTACCACGAGCGCACCCGGGTGTTCATGTTCCGGATGCTTTTCCTCACCCTCGGGTTGCTTGGTGCCGGTGTGGCCGCACCGGCGCTGGTGGAGTCGGGACGGCGCGGCGACTACGGCTGGATGGCCCTGCTGCTCTCCGGCGTCATGGTGATCTCCGGGCTGGTCGCACTGACCGGGGTACGGCGTCTCACCGCCCACGCCGGTTTCCGGATGCCCGACCAGCAGGCGGCCCACTCGACCATCGGTGACATCGCGGTCGCCTGGCGGGACCCCGACTTCCGCGCGCTGGTGCTGTCCTACCTGTTCACCGGCACCACTACTCACCTGTTCCTCGCAGCGCTGCCGTTCTACACCAAGTACGTCTTCGAGAACTCTGGGCTGACCGCCCTGTTCATGGGGGCGTTCCTCGGTCCGGCGGTCATCGCCGGTCCGGTGTGGATGCAGTTGTCCCGGCGCATCGGCAAGCAGCCTGGCCTGCTGATCTGCCAGGCGGTCTTCGTGGCCGGTTCGCTGGCGCCGCTGCTCGGCTACGGCACCGGGCCGGCTGTCGCGGTGGTCGGCGTCCTGGGCATCGCGTTCGCCGGGCTGCAGCTCTTCGCGTTCTCGATGGTCCCGGACGCGGTCGCGGCCGCCGAGCAGCGCGGTACCGTCCGGGCTGGCGCCTACACCGGTGTCTGGACTGCCACCGAAGCCACCGGCACCGCAATCGGCCCGTACGTGTACTCGGCCGTGCTCGCCCTGGGCGGCTTCATCGCCACCACCGAGGGGCAGACCGTGACGCAGCCGGAGTCCGCCCACACCGCCCTGTTGATCGGCTTCACCGTGGTCCCGGCGGTGCTGATGGCCGCGGCGCTGACATTCCAAGTGCGCTGGAAGCTGGATCGGACACGCCACACCGGTTGAGCGTTGTGTGCTCAGGCCGGGCACCGGTCGCCGAGCGAAAGCTTGCATGGCCAGCGTCCCGAGCAACGGGCGGGGAGCCAGCAGCCAGAATGGGGGCTGACGTTGCCGGCTTTGCGCCGGTTCGGGTTCGGCGATCGCGCGGTGCCACCGCTGCCAAAGCGTCCCGCACCGCCGCATCGACAGCTGGTCAATCGGCGACGCGTTCGATGAGGACCGGCGCACGCCGGCGTCGAGCAACGCCTGGGCGCGGTGCTGGCCGTTTGGTGTAGCCCTCCCGGCTCGGCCAGGGCGCATACGGACGGATCGTGTCGATGGTGAGCCGTCGCCGTCGGATGCGGAGGGTGCCGCGGCCGGTGGTAGGCCGCGGCACCCTGTCGAGGTCAGCTGGTGGTGTCGGTGACCGTGCTGCTGAACCAGGTGATGTAGTACGTGACCTGGGCGCCGCTCCAGAAGTGGAAGGTGATCGTCACGGCTATGCCCGCGCGCACGTCAGGGCCGGCATGCTGTTGGTGCCGTTCCAGGTGCCGAGGAAGCCGAACGTGGTCGAGGCGTCCGCACCGAGGTTGCCGTTCCAGCTCTCGTTGGTGACGTTCTGGGTGCTGCCGCTCGGTGCGTTGCGGCCGCCCCAGATCTGCGTGATGGCCTGCCCGTTGGCGAAGGTCCAGCTGACCCGCCACCCGGTCAGGGCGCCGGCGCTGGCGGTCACGGTTACCTCACCCTGGAAGCCGCCCTGCCACTGGTTCACCACCTTGTACGTGGCGGTGCAACTGCCCGGCGGCTGGCTGGTCGGTGGGGTGGTCGGCGGGGTTGTGGGTGGGGTGGTCGGCGGGGTCGTGGGTGGGGTGGTCGGCGGAGTCGTAGGTGGGGTGGTCGGCGGGGTGCCCCCGAACTGTGCGAAGAACCGCCACACCTCTGCCCTGGTCCAGGTCCGG
Organism: Verrucosispora sp. CNZ293; assembly: GCF_002754655.1. NCBI lineage: Bacteria > Bacillati > Actinomycetota > Actinomycetes > Micromonosporales > Micromonosporaceae > Micromonospora > Verrucosispora sp. CNZ293. The sequence goes on along the minus strand of NZ_PEFR01000001.1, from coordinate 2,318,520 downwards.
GCGCCGTCCTCACAGCCGGAGCATCCGTCCACCGGAGCTGGCCCGTGGCCGCTGTCGTACGCGGCCCACTGCACCGGGTAACCCGCCCGGCACGAGTAGAGGGTGGTGAAGTGCTGCCCGCTGCCCTGCGACGGTTCGCGCGGGTTCTGGGCGGCGCAGCCGTTGTTGCGTACGAACGTGTCCCGCAGCGAACGGCCCTGAGAGATGTTCAGGACGTTGTCCGAGATGCCATGCAGGCCGAAGTACGCGATCGGCTGGGTGCCGCCGCTGCATCCGCTCAGCTGCGCGCCGGAGTAGACCGCGACCGCCCGAAAGACGTTGGCCCGGCTGCACGCGATCGAGTAGCTCATGCCGCCGCCGTAGCTGAAACCGAGGGCGAAGCGCAGCGTCGTGTCGACACAAAGAGCATCGTCGATCCGCCTGATCATGTCGTCGACGAAGGTTATGTCCTGACCACCGGAGTTGGGCCAGCCGTTGCCGATACCCTGCGGTGCGACGAGGATCGCGCTGTTATTCGACTGCTCCTGCATCCCGTAGTAGGACCAGATGCTGCCACTGCTCCCGCCCGACGCGACGTCGTTCATGGTGCCACCGCGCCAGTGGAACGCGAAGATCAACCGGTACGGGTTGTTGTTGTTGTAGTTGGCGGGCACCCGCAGGATGAAGCTGCGATTCTGGCCGCCGCTCTGGATCGTGTGCGTGCCACTGTTCAATCCCGGGGCCTTGCCACATCCGGCCGTCGCCGCGAGTGGGACGGCATCCGCGGCCGACGCGGTGCCGCCGAGGCCGCCACTCAGCATCGTGCCACCCGTGGCCAAGACGAGAGCTACTGCGAACGCGACGGGTCCAAAGAGGGATCTACGCCTGGACATCATGGAACTCCCTCTGCCGTTCGAATGCCGGCATACGTAGACAGGGAACTGGGCTTGCGAACCCCAACACCCATTGACGACCGCGCCCAGAGGCCGCCCGGTAACACGGCGCCGGCCCGGTCGCCATGCCCGCCATCGAAGGCTGTCACTGCGAACGGTACGACGGTCATCAGATGAAAGTCAACAGATCGCGTGGCCAGGTCGCTCTATGGCCGGATCTGTCCGATACAAACGCCTCCAGAACTCGTATCAATCTGATGGCTCTACCGTCCCCGGCGCTGTGCGACAGGCGGGCGCTCCCTGGGCAGCCGTCCGGCGCACCGTGCCGGAGCCGCTACGGTGGACGAGGGTGCCGGCATGGGCGGCGTGAACGGCGCCGCTGGCGAGGTGGTACCGCTGGCCGGTGGCGTGCCGCACGTCATGGCCACTCCACCGGCGGCCGTCCAAAACGATCAGCCGACCGCCAAGCGGCCGATCCCCCGTCGAGGCGGCGTACCCGACGCTGACGATCGTTGCCCCGCTGTCCCGCGGCGCGGCCGTCCGATCCGGCTACCAGCCGCCCAGTGCCGACCGGACCACACTGATCGAATCGGCACGGTGGCTCGCCACCCGGCCCGCCTTCGCCGGAACGGCAACCGGTCTCCTGGTTGACCTCAACCGACTGGACAATCTCGACGAGATCGCCGACCTGTGCGCAAGCCGACCCATCCTCGCGGCCCGCACCGCCGAACGCATCGGTGTCCGTCTGCGAAGCCTCCGCGAGTGGCCCGACACACACGCTTTGACCAACAGCATCATCGAACTGGCAGAGCGCGGCGACCTCGCTGGCGGCCTGTTCGCGATATCGCTGGTCCACCACGGAGCCATCTTCGGATGGAAAACGCCATGGCGAGACCTGCTGATCCGGCTACGCCAACACTCGGACCTCGACGTGCGGGAAGAGGCATACGCCATCGACATGACCTGACAACGGCCCTGGCTCGGCTTGACACTCGGACTGGGTGATGGGGCCGAGGACCGAGGGCGAGTTGGTGGCGTACAAGGTCGACGTGTCCCGGGAGCAGAAGTGGCGGCGGTTCTCGCCAGCCCTATCCGGGTGGGCCCGGGCGGCACCTGCTGTCGCCCGGCAACGGGGATCTTCTACTCCCGCACCGCCGCCTGGGGCTGTGGAACGCTACCGGGACGACGAGGCTTTGGACGGCAGCGGTACGGACATCACCGCGCTCCCGAACGATCCGGTGAACACCGGTGGCTGGAACCAGACCAACCTCTCTGCCCTGCCGTTCAGTTCGTTCCCGCGCAGCGCGGCGGCGCCGGGCGGCGGCTATCAGTCGGCCAGGGCCTCAGCCGCCTGCTGCAAGTGGCGGGCAGCCGCGGTCAGCGCGAGGACGGCCCGGGTCGGCAGCAGGCCCGGACGTGATCCCTGGCGCAGGAATTCGCGGGCCAGGGCCACGTGCCATTGCCAGTGCCAGTCCACCCTGCGCGGCGCCAGGTCGTCGAGGCAGAGGTACGTGACGCGTTCGGTGACCAGCTCCACGATGTAGGCGTCGGTGGGACTGCTGGGGTCGGGCTCGAGGCTTCCGGTGCAGTCGCACAGGCCGGTCGCGAAGCCGGCCTCGGCCGCGACGCCCGACCACAGCATCGACTCGATGCCCGGGCGGCGGACCTGGAGGACCAGGTCGACCAGCAGACGGGTCGTGTCGGTCGCCCAGTGGTGGACGCCGTACTGGGAGGCGTCGATCAGCAGGGGGTGGGGCTCGCCGACGGACTGCACCAGGACGTTGCCCGAGTGCAGGTCGCCGAAACCGCCAGCGTGCAGCACCTGCTCGCCGAGGCGCTTCGGCGCGACGCCGGGCAGCGCTCCCGTACCTACGAAGTCGCGCAGCACGGCGGCCATCGGCTCCGCGTCGGCCTGACCGGCGCCGCGATCGTCGCGCCACACCTGCGCGTAGGTGCCGAGGGCGTCGAGGACGCGGCCACGCAGCACCGGCGACATCGTGAGCCACTGGCTGACTGGCTGGGGCTCGCGCAGGGCCGGCTGTAGCAATTCTCGGAGATGGCCGCGGTGTAGTTCGCCGGCCACTCTCGTCGCCTGCTCGGTGGTGGTGCCTGGCTGCTGCAGCCAGTCCTTGAGCGTAACGGCGTCTCGTGCCAGCTCGGCGGCGATCGCGCTGTAGCCCGACTGCTCGTGGGACCGCAGCTCGCGGTCGAGTCGGACAAGTACCTGCGAGCGCAGCGCCCGCGCCGCTCGGCTGTTTGCCTCCTTCTCAGCCATGAGGGACGCGCGATCGAGGCCGATCTTGAGGACGAACGACTCTTCAGGCTGGCCCTGCTGTACGCGAACGACCTTGCAGACGTGGGCGCCGGAGCGGCCGGGCGCGAGGTGCCGCACGGTCAGTGAGGTGCCGACGTCGTCGTCGGTCCCGAGGCACTTGACGATCAGGGTGCGCGCGATCAGGTCGCCGCGCCTCATGGCATCGCGGTACTCCCCGGGTGGGTCGCCGAGGCTGTGAAGCATGGATTGCACCCCTGCCTCCGGCGCGAAGACGATCCGGAACCCGTCCTCCCGATCCTGCACGCGCATCCGCTCACGGATTCTGCGGGCCAGGTTCTCGCCATCCCAGCCGTTCCGGTCGCCCTCGAACGCTGGATACATGGTCAGCTGGTCGTCACGGATGATGGCGTCATCCGCACCGGCCTCCACGGACCGTTTCAGAAAATTCGGGTTCTTCTTCGATTCCCCGGTCACGACGAGGATGTAGCAGTTGTCCTTGCGGCGCTTGCGTAACTCCCGCACCACCGGGAGGCAGGTCTCGTCGTTGAGGTCGAAGTCGAGGACTGCGAAGTCGAAGTCCACCTCGCGCGCCAACTTGACCGCCTCGGCAGGGGTACCCGCCTCCTCGTACTTCACCTCCCATTCGCCTAACTGGGAGAAGCCGTAGTCGAGGATGTCCTGAACCTGCAGGATCACCGCGGGCTTGTTGTCGACGACGAGCCCGCGCGCACGGGTCCTCATGTAGACATCCTCCAGCGGTCTAGTTCCACCGTCACCGCATAGGTCCACGGCCGCTCGAACTCGGCCTCGTACAGCGTTCCGCCGAAGCGTTCGAGCCGGTGCCGCAAAGTCTCCAGGCCTTTTCCGCTGCCACCGGACTGTGGCGCACTGCCGGTATTGCGAACCGTGATCAACAGGCGTTCCTGGCGGTATTCGAGGTCCACCCGGAACCTCTGCGGCAGGTCGGTCACCCGGTGGGTCGTGCTGGCGTTGTGCCGGATGTCCAGCAGCACCTGCTGAAGCAGCCGATCGGTACAGAAGACGCGGAAGGCACCACGCTGCTCGGCCGGCATCAACCCGTCCGCGAGTACGTCGCCCCGATCCCCGAAGAACTCCCGTACCGCTGGCAGCGCGTCCACTGGACCGCGTGCGACGAACTTGCGCAGCACGGACTTGTCACCGTCGAGCGCGAACCGAAGCCACCACATCAGGTAGGGGAGCAGGTTCGCGGCCTCTTCCTTGCCAGGGACCAGACCGGACTTGATCTTCCCGACAAAGTTGTCGACGCGCACCGTCGTTTCGTCGACGAACTTCGGCCCGTCGTCCGAGAGGGCCCGCTCCCACAGCGGAATCTCCTCCTGAGACAGGTCGCGCTCCGCGCTGCGACTGACCAGGATATCCCGCAGCATTGCCGCGTTCGGCAGGATCACACCGAGCAGGAAATTCTGGCAGTGGTTCCAGGCCTCTCCGATCGCCTCGTGGTTGCGCGGCAGCCTGCCGGTGGCGATGACGAATTCGACTGTCGACTTCGCCAGCCACATCGGGGTTGAGAAGTCGTGCGCCGCGTAGGCGATCTCGTGTCTGATCTGCGACCAGGCCTCCTGCTTACCGGCCGGCGGCGCGTGCAGCGGCCGCCGTGTATGCGAAAGCAAGTAGCGGACGAGCGGCACCTTGACGTGACTGGACCGGATGCCCGGTGCCTCGTTTTTGTCGCGCAGGTCGTCCAGGAGGCGGCCCAGGGCGTCCGTGAGCTGCCGCGCCACGCGTAGCCGGGGAAACGGTGCGCCGGTGCGCGGCGCAGCCATCAGCTGCAGAACCTCCAGCATGACCTGCGGGACGACGAGCCCTTCGTCACGGTTGGTACGCAGGATCCGGACCAGTTCGGCGGCGAACCGCTCGGGCGCGGCCTGGGCGAGCAGGATGACTGCTTGCACCCGCAGGCGCGCCTCGATCAGCAGCGCGGCCTCGCCCACGAGCATCGCCGCAGCCATGTCCACGATCAGGGCACGGCAGCGAGGAAACGACAGCGGCGCCGACGACAGCCACTGCGGCTCGGCGACCAACAGACGGATCAGCGCGTCGCGGTACTCCCCGTTGCCGGCCGCCTCTTGGAGCCGCTCCACCACTCGGGCGCGGCGCCTGGTGTTGACGTCGGCGTCGCGCAGGCGCAGCCGCCAGCTCAGGTAGGCCACACATTCGCGCTGGGTCACGTCGGCACCGAAGAGGTCGGCCGCCTGCTCCTCGAATAGCTGCTGCTTGGTTCGGGTCTCCAGCAGATTCAACAACCAACCCCGGTGGTTGGCGAGCGGCTCGGGCACGGGCGCGTAGAGCGTCAGCTCCGCATACCGGCGGCGAAGCGCACAGATGCCGCAGTGGCCGCTGCGCAGGCTACTCATGGCGGTCCGGGCCACGTAGTAGATCCTCAGCGCAGCCCGTTCCCGGGGCGAGGACTCGTCCGAGCGGCGGACCCTCGCGATGCGCTGCAGGTTCACCGCGTCGCTGTCGCCGAGCCCATTGACTAGCAGGATCACGGTGATCGTGACGGCGCCCTTGTCAGCCGCCAATCCGACCAGCTGCTGCACCGTCCGGCCGCTGTTGGCACCCGAGTCGAGGATGAGCGCGTGCTCTACTGTCGGCAGCGCCGCCGATCCGGGCAGCTGCCAGTTCGCGGTGTGTGCCGCCCGGGGCACCGAGGCAGCCTCCGCTCGCAAAGTTGCCGACAGCGCCTGCTTCATCTGGTCAGCGGTGACGGTCAGATCGTCCGCCGTTCCCTCGGGAAACAGGATGGTCACCCTGGCCGACGCCTCGCCGAAGGCCTCACGGTGGCGTCGTTCAATCTCGCAGACCAGGTGGCCGAACACCGTATCGGTCCAGCCTTGCTCACGAAACAGCAGCGTCGGGTCGACGTAGGCGGTGTAATGCCGGTCGGCCGGCCGTTCGATATGGCCGAGCCGGGCTGCCGCGTTGCGCTGCATCGTCTCGACGTACAGGACTTGGTCGATGACCGTCGCCGGCAGCGGCCGGCTGCCGTGCTCGGGGCTGCGCAGAACCGGGTCAATTGGCTGCGCCAGGCCGTCGTCGTCTGGGGGAAGACCGACGTCCACCACGGCGAGCGCTGCCACCGGCAGGTCGATGCCCGGTTCGCCGGGCGTCCGCGCGTCGACGATCGTCGTGACGGCGACCGGATCCATCCCCAGATCGAGCACCTCTGCCACGACGCCAGCCACCGAATTGCCGCTGGAGACCACGTCGGCCACGAGCAACACCCGCGGCCGCTCGTCGGTGTGGGGGACGTTGCGCAGGAAGTCGTAGTAGGTGCCTTGCGCGGTCACCGTGCGGGCTACGGCGGCGGCGACCTCCGTGGGCGTGTGGGGAAGCCGCAGCACGACCAGCGGCACACCCTCGTCGGACGGTGGCAGGCACTCCTCGGCGCGTGCGGCCAGGGTGATGCCGACGAGCGCCCGAAGGTCCAGCTCGGACAGGACACCATCGAGGTCGAACCAACGGCTGGTCCGGCGCAGGCTAGGTGTCAGAAACCGTCCACGGCGCACGTTCCCGCCGGCCGCCGTGCCCTCACCGGTGTTCTCGGGCGCGTCCATGATCGCGGCGGCTATCCGCTCCCCGACCCAGGTCGCCATGGCCCGCACGGCGCTGTGAGGTGACGTTCTCAGCCGCACCCGCTCCCCATCGGTCACGATCAGCGCCGTGTGCCGGATTAGGTCGTCCACGGCGGACACCTCGTCCGGGGTGAGCTCCGTCAGCGGCAGCGGCTCGCCTGCCGTGGACAACCCGATGAGCACCTGTCGCTGCGCCGGCGTGCCGCCCACCCAGTAATGCCGGTTGCCTGGCGCCAACACGAGGACGGGCGGGGGAACGGCCATACCGGCGGCGACCCGGTCGTTGTACTCGGCATTGACGTATTCCATCGCTACCGCCATGAGCGGGCGGTTGACGCTAGGGAACGCCAGGATAGCGGCGCGGTCGCCGCGGAAGCCCGCCACGATGTCGATCACCTGGAAGGCGGCCCGGCCGATCTCGACGTCGTGAGCGCCGTGACCGTCGTCCGGTGCATTCACCGCCACGACAAGGTGTGGGTCGTTCGCAAGGTTGTCGCGGATGTCATCGCGGCCCTTCTCGTTAAGCCCCAGCGACGAGTAGAGCCTGACCGCCAGACAGTTCGTCGCCGCCGGCTCGTCGTCCTGGTTCGCCGTCGGCGTCCGCAACTCGCCGGCCTCGGCTAGCGCGGAATCGCCGGGATCGGCAAGGATGTTGCACTCGATAAGAGTGCCAGGCACGATCGCCGGCCTTCGGCCGGCGATCTTCTCGATTCTGCCCCGGTAGACGTGGCCGCTCGCCAGTCCCTGGCTGGTCACCAGCAGGGCGCCCTGAAAGGCGCGGACCACCCGCGCGACCTTCCACATCCCGCGGGCCGCGCCCTGCGCCCCGGTGCGCGTGTCGGCCACGCCCACACCCCCATCGATGCCCCGGCCGGTGTCTGCCACGACCAGCCGGATCATCGGGCTGCGAGCCGCCGCAGCATGCTGGGCAAAGCCTTCCAGCGACTGATCGAAGTCGGTCGCCCGCTGTCCGTAGGTCTCGGGGTCGACGATCACCCCGCCGATCAGCACCTCGTTCGCCCCGGAGTGCCGTTCCGCGTTCTCGAGAAGCTCGAGCAGGATGCCGCGGGTCACCGCGGCGGCTGTTTCGGGCCCCAGGCCCAGCTCGCGCAGCGACCGTTCCGTGGCGGTTGGCCGGGTTACCAGCGTGATGTCGCGCAGGCTCTCGCTTGGTAACCACTGGTACCGCAGGATGCGTCGGTAGCGGTGCGGCCGCTCGGACGTCGGCGGGGCCGTGAGCACGTCGCCGTCCGCGTCCGTCGACGTGCCGGGGCCCGCGACCACCTGCTCGTCCAGATGCTCGCCCAGCACCTCGACGACGCCCGCCTGTTCCAGGTAGCGGCGGCAGTTGTGCCGTTTCACGATGCGCTGCGCTGCGAGCGGATCGGCCGGAATATCGCTGGGCAGCGCGTCGGCGCTGGGTAGACGCACCTTGCAGTCGGCGCCCGCGGCCGCAGCGGCCCGGACGAAGACCAGCAGGTAGCCAAGGGTGACGAAGTCGGCGAAACCCAGGTCGCTGAGGTCGATGAGTAGACGTCTGCCTCGCAGCGGGCCGGGTTGCAGGCGGGCCAGCGCCGCAGCCCACGTCGTCGCGTTAAGGCGGCTGCCGACTCTCAGATCTGTCATGGTGGGGGCCGTTCTGTCCAGGGCTGGATCGGCAATGGACTTTCGAAGCTACCCACAGCGATCCACGTATCACCATCCTGTGGACGCGTATTGATTCGAACCGACAGACGTGATCCGATCCGACTGGGCCGAAAATAGGCCGGAGTGGAGGCTAACGGACGTGACGGTCCCCAGCTATGACGGAGCGCTCGCCGAGTTCAGCGCCCTCCGGACCGAGATCGACTCGCGATCCAAGTACCAGCAGCAGATCCTGTCGCTGCAGTTGACCCTCACGACTGCCCTCTTCGGACTCGGCCTAGCCAAACCGGTGCCGATTGGTGTCCTGCTGGTCATCCCGCTGACGTCCTTTCTGCTCTGTGGGCGCTACGTCGGACAGCGCTCTGCCATCCGCTGGGCGTCACGATACATATCCGAGCAGCTCAGCCCGCGAGTGCCGGATGGCCTCGGCTGGTCAGCGTGGGTCGCCCGGAACCGCCGACCCGACCGTCTGATCGACTGGTACGTGCCGATGCTCCTCTGCTTCCCCGGGGCGAGTCTGCTCGCGCTCGGATGGACGATGCGCCTCGTCTTCGTCCCGGACCATCGCTCCGGCTGGGCCACCCTCGGTCTGGTCATCGTTTGGCTGGCCGGGCTCTTCGCCGCGGCCGCATGCGGCTATCTCGTCAACCGCGTCTTCCGCGACCGATCACCAACGGCACCCTCGACCCAATGATGTGGCCGGCCAGTTACGCTTCCAACATTTCGGTACGCTGTGATCGGCTCGCTCGCCCGGCCGAATCGGCATCAGGTGCGGAGCCCTTCCGATCGCCACTCCGGGCGCCATGCATGCACATCGCCTATGAGTGCGCAGGGCGTCGGGTCGTGGAGGCGGCGGTCGTCTGTTGAGGCGGTAGCCGATGCCTGGTAAAGGTCCTCCTCGAGCGCGTCAACAGCGACGGTCCACGAGGTCACATCCTCGCTGAGGACTCCTGTGGCGCGCGGGGTGGGCCCGGCGGAGCGCCGGGCCCACGTGGTTCAGTAGCCGTAGCGGCTCTTCAGGTGACGCCACCAGTCGCGGAGCATCCAGGCGTCGAACTCGGTGATGGAGCTGGCGCTGCCGGCCTTCATGATGAATCCACCGACGCCGGTCGGGGTCCAGTCGTAGAAGTCGTCGAGACCGAAGGTATGGCCGATCTCGTGCAGCAGGATCGTCATGTTCTCGGCGTTGAGGTTGTTCATGTAGTATTCGCGGCCCATGCGTTGGCCCCAGTCACCACCGGCGCCGCCGCCGAAGCCGTCGGTCAACCAGAGTGACTGGTCGTAGTGTCGGGCGGCACCGCCCGGGCAGTTGGGGTACTGGCCGTTCTGGTTGAAGAAGCGGCCGCATTCGGGGGCGCACTGCGGGGCGTTCTCCCGGATGTTGTTGACGTAGACGTCGACTGAGTTGTCGGTCCACTGCAACTGGTTGCGGTCGCGCACCGCCCAGCCGACCACACGGATCGGTACCTCCCGGTACGGCCAGGCGTTGTGGCCGGCCATCACGTCCATCCACTTCTTGTACTGCCGGGCGAGGGTGGCGTGGATCTGGTCGCGCTGGGCGGTGGTGACGGTGGCGCTGGAGTCCCACCGGACGCAGAAGTTGAGGTATCCGCGGTTGGCCATGACCTGGTCCCAGCCGTAGTTGCGGAAGCCGTACGGGTTGCCGTTGTTGTAGGTCTGCTCGACGTGCTGCCACACCTGGTTGAGGGGGGTGACAAGGTGGGCGGGCGGGTTCCAGCCACTTGTCGGCGGTGGCGTGGTCGGACTCGGTGGCGGGGTCGTCGGCGCGGGCGTGGTCGGTGCGGGCGTGGTCGGCGCCGGAGTGCCGGGCGTGCCGGTGCAGGCCACACCGTTGAGAGCGAACGATGTCGGCGCAGGGTTGCTGCCACTCCACGAGGCGTTGAAGCCGAAGGAGGTGCCGGCCCCGGTGCCCAGGGCACCGTTGTAGCTGACGTTTGTGGCGGTGACCCGACCGTCGGCCTGGGTAACTGTAGCGTTCCATGCCTGGCTGATCCGCTGCCCGGCGGAGTACGTCCAGGTAAGCGTCCAGCCGTTGAGCGGATCGCCGAGGTTGGTGATGGTGAGGTCGGCACCGAACCCACCCGACCACTGGTTGGTGACCCGGTAGTCGACCCGGCAGCCCGGCGCGGCCGCCTGTGCGCCGGTCACCGCGAGCGACGCGCCGCCGACGGTGGCCAGCGTGGCGACCAACGCCACAGTGGTTCGGGTACCTGTTCTTGACGATCTCATTGAAGATCCTTCACGGTTGGGCCCAGAGGTCTGCGGCAGCGACCACCAAGGCGATATAGATTGGGATCCATACAAACTAAGCCGCCCTCGCGGTGGACAGTGCCCAGCCCCGAGAATTTCGCAACCTTCGCGGCATCTCGCGGCTCCCTCTTGCCGAAAGGGTTTTCGTGCGTGAGGGTGGCGGGCTGGCTGGATGAACGGTCTCAAGTAGCCGGTTGCGCTCTGCCTGCCCCTCACCACCGGTCGGTTAATCCCTGACGGGCCTGTAAATGCTCATCCGGTAGACATTGCCGAAACCCTTTTCGGCAGGCATCGTCGGAGGGAAGTACGACACCGCCCGTCGAAGCGGCGGACTGCCGCTTGCCGAGCGTGCGTTCGTGGATCTTCGCTGGCCGGCAGGAGAGGGGTGACTTTGAACGAAAAGCATGACCTGGCCGTGGCGGACGATGCGCGTCCGCCGTCCGTTCCGCCCCGCGCTGAGCGGCTGGCCGGCCGACCGGGTCGGTCGATCATGCGCGATGTGGCGGAGCTGGCCGGCGTTTCCGCGCAGACGGTCTCCCGCGTGGTCAACGGACATCCGCACGTCGCGGCCGACACCCGACAGCGGGTGACCGCCGCCATGCGGGCACTGGACTATCACATGAACCTGGCGGCCCGGACGTTGGCAACCCGCCGTTCCGGCACCCTGGGCATCTTGGGTTACGAGAGTCCGCTGTACGGGCCGACCTCCATGCTGTACGCGATCGAGAAAGCTGCCCGGGCTGCGGGCTACGTCGTCAGCGTCGCAAGCGTCAGGGAACCCGACCGACGGTCGGTGCTCGATGCAGTGGACTGGCTGCGTTGTCAGTCGGTCGAGGGAATCATCGCGATCGCGCCCAAGGCGGCCATGGCTGGCGCGTTGGGCGAGGTGTCGACCGAGGTGGCGTGCGTGACCGTCGGCGGAGGACGTAGCGAGGCGGTACCGAACGTGCGGATCGACAACGTCGCCGGGGCGCGAGTGGCCACCCGCCACCTGCTCGCTCTGGGGCACCGGATCGTCCACCACCTGTCCGGCCCAGACGACTGGCCGGAAGCGAGCGAACGGGTCGTCGGCTGGCGGGAGGCGCTCCAGGCGGCGGGCGCACCGGTGCCGTCACTGGTGCCCGGTGACTGGAGTGCCCGCGTGGGATTCGAACAGGGCGGCCGACTGGCGCGGGATCCTTCCGTCACGGCGATCTTCTGCGCCAGCGATCAGCTAGCCCTGGGCGTGCTGAGGGCGCTACACGAGGCCGGGCGGAGAGTCCCGGATGACGTCAGCGTGGTGGGCTTCGACAGCAGCCCCGACGCGGCGCACTTCCTGCCACCACTGACATCGGTGCGGCAGGACTTTGCCGAACTCGGCCGCCGCAGCGTGCGGCTGCTGCTGTCCCAGCTCGACCGGGCCGTCGACCGGCGCGCGTCCGGATGCGACCTGCTGGTGCCCGAGCTGATTGTCCGGCAGAGCACGGCAGCCGCGCCCGGCAGCGGCCGGGTGGATACCGGGCATTCGCGACGGCACACGGCGGCCGGGACGCTCGACCGCCGGTGACGCCACGAACGCTCTCATGGGCGTGAAGCGGGCCCGGTGGACTCGCGGACCACGAGGCGCCCAGTTTGCCGGATGACACCCGAGCGGGGGGTGCCGTCCAAGGCGGCGAAGAGGTGGTTGACCGCTGCGGCACCGAGCTGCTCCAGGTTGAGGTCCACGGTGGTCAGCGGCGGGCGACAGTCGGCGGCGAAGAACTCCCAGTTGTCGTAGCCCACGATCGCCACGTCGTCGGGGATGCGCCGGCCGAGACCGCGCAGGGCGTCGGCGACACCGGCGGCTACCTGGTCGTTGCCGCAGAAGATCGCGTCCACGTCCGGCCGGACGGCCAACAGCAGTCGAGCCGCATGCCGGCCCCAGCGTTGCGACCATTCGCCGAAGAGTGGGTCGCCGGCCAGGGCGAGCCCGGACCCGGCGAGCACCGTCTGCAGGCCGGCGAATCGGTCGCGTGCCGCACGGTAGGTGTCCGGTCCGGTGATGTGCCCGATCCTGCGTCGGCCCTGCCCCACCAGGTGCTCGACGGCGAGTCTCGCCCCGCCTTCGTCGTCGGCGACGATGGACAGGTCGCAGGGGTCGGTCGACTCGGCGTACGCGTAGACCACCGGCACCGGGATGTCCCGGGTCAGCGACTGGCGTACATCGTTGCTGTCACCAACCACGATGAACCCGTCGACCTGGCGGGCGAGCAGGGTGCGGATGTAGTGCTGCCGGCGGATCGCGTCGCCGCGCGCGTCGCAGAGCAGCACCGACATCTGCCCGTTGCCGAGGGCGTTCTCGGCCCCGAGCAGGATGGGTATGGCGAAACGGCCACCGAGTTCGTCGGTGAGCAGGCCGACCGTCCGGGTGCGCCCGGAGATCAGGCCGCGAGCCAGCACGTTGGGCTGGAAGGAGAGCTCGGCGGCGGCCCGCAGGACGCGTTCCCTGGTGGCCGGGGCGACCTCGGCCCGACTGTTCAGCGCCTTCGACGCGGTGGCCACGGAGACCCCGGCGCGGCTTGCCACGTCGCTCAATGTCACTGACTGGGATCGTCGTCGGCCCACCGAAAGCCTTTCGCAAACTTTTTAGGGCGGCCGGCGGCTGTGCTGCCGTGCCGGTACTGACCGGAAGCGTAGTGCCCAGACCGGTTGCAGGGGAAGGTGGCCGCGTCATCGAGAGGCCGCAACTTTTACACGGTCGACATCTTGTCGAAAGGGTTTTCGTAACGCACTCTGGCGGCTGGAAGCGACGAAAGTCAATCCCTTGCCGACAGGAGTTCCGCCATGCGACGACGAACCGTTGCCCGCGTCCTGGCCGCCGGGTGTGCTGCGGCACTGGCCGCGAGCCTGGCTCTCGCACCGCCCGCCTTTGCCGCCAATCCCATCATCACCAGCATCTACACCGCCGATCCCGCCCCCCTCGTGGTGGGCAACACGATGTACGTCTACGCCGGGCGCGACGAGGCGCCGGTGGGCACCAACAACTTCGTCATGCGCGAATGGCACGTGCTGTCCACTACCGACGCGGCGAACTGGACGCACCACGGTGCCCGGGCGAACATCGGCACGTTCGGCTGGGCGGGCGCGGACGCCTGGGCCAGCGAGGTCGAACACCGAAACGGCCGCTACTACTGGTACACCTCGGTCAACGGCAACGGCCCCGGCTGGATGAACATCGGCGTCGCCGTCGCCGACAGCCCGCTCGGCCCGTTCAGCGACGCCAAGGGTGGACCGCTGATCAGCGACAGCACCCCGAACTCCTCGCCGCTGAACATCGACCCCACCGTCTTCGTCGACGATGACGGCCAGGCGTACATGTACTGGGGCGGCTACTGGGGAGCCCGGGCGGTCCGGCTGGCCGACAACATGATCGACACGGTGGGTTCGGTGGTCACCCCGCAGGGGCTGACCAACTTCTGGGAGGCCCCGTTCATGTTCAAGCGCAACGGCCTCTACTACATGATCTACGCGGCCAACGACACCCAGGGCTGCGTCACCTCGTCGAGCTACGCCTGCCAGCGCTACGCCACCGCCACCAACCCGATGGGCCCGTGGACCCACCGGGGCGTCGTGCTCGGGCAGGTTTCCTCGACCACCAACCACGCCGGGGTCGCCCAGCTCAACGGCCAGTGGTACATGGTCTACCACAACGCCAACGCCCCCGGCGGCGGCAATTTCCGCCGTTCGGTAGCGGTGGACCGGATGTACTTCAACGCCGACGGCACCATCCAACCTGTCGTGCAGACGAGTACCGGACCGCCGCCGAACCCCGGCGGCGGACTCCAGCCGCCGGCCGGCACCAACCTGGCACCGGGGGCGACCGCGTACACCTCGCACGTCTCCGCCTGGGAGAGCCTGACCGCGATCAACAACGGCGGGGTGCCGAGCAGCTCCGCCGACCGCAGCAACCTGGCCTACGGCAACTGGCCGCAGCAGGGCACCCAGTGGATCGAGTACCGCTGGCCGACCGCGCAGAACATCAACCGCACCGCCACCTACTGGTTCGACGACGACCAGGGCATCGACCTACCCGCCTCCTGCCAGGTGCAGTACTGGAACGGCAGCGGGTACGTGCCGGTGCCCAACCAGTCGGCCTGCGGCGTGGCCGGCCACGCCTACAACGTCACCACGTTCGGCGCGGTCAGCACGACCCGGCTGCGACTGAGCATCACCTCCCGTAGCGGATACTCCACCGGAGTCCTGGAATGGATGGCGTTGCAGTCATGAGCGGAATCCAGCCTCTGCGCGCGGCCCTGGCCGCGCTCGTCACGACCACCGTGGTGGCAGGCAGCCTGGCCGTCACCACCGGCGGGCCGGCGCACGCGGCCCAGACCATCGGCTACCCCACCTTCTCCGGCCCGGCCGTGCCGGCCCCGCCGGTCGGCTACTCGACCGGCAACACCATGCAGGCCATCTACGACGCCGAGAGCACCGGCACCGACTTCTGGATGGACCGGCTGCTCGCCCGGCCCGGCAACGATCCGGCCGGTACCTGGCTGATGACGCGGGGCCGCGGCCTGTTCATGTACACCCACAACCCCTCGGTGATCGGTTTCGGTGGCAACACGGCCTACTGGGACAACATCAGCAGCCAGGGCGCCTACACCGTCACCGTCGGCTCGGGCACGCTCACCGAGCAGGTGGCACAGCGCTGGCAGGCACCCAGCCACTGGCGCAGCGTCCACACCGGTGGCTCGCTGCGCGTCGACGTCACCAAGTTCATCACCCACCAGAACGTCGCGGTGACAAACCTGACCGTGACCAACACCGGCTCGGCGAGCAGCACGGTGCAGTTGCGGGTCACCTCACCGTACGCCACCTCGGGCAGCGGCAGCGAGTTGACCGGCAGCCGGCAGGTGAAGAACAACCTCACCACCATCCGACCACGGCTGTCCGCCGACGGGTTCACCGTCAGCAGCGGCGGTCTGAACCGTTCGGTGACCCTCGGCGCCGGCCAGAGCGTCACCACCAAGGTGCAGTTGGGCGTCGTCACCGACGAGATCCCGGAGTCGCTGGCCGAGTACACCAGCTACCGCAATGCCACGCCGGCCAACGCCTTCGCCACCCATGTACGCGAGTACAACCGCTGGTGGGCGGAGAACCTGCCCTACATCGACGTGCCGGACCCGGCGATCAAGAAGAACATCTACTACCGCTGGTGGCTGATGCGCTTCAACCACCTCGACGTCGACATCCCCGGCCAGGACTTCCAGTTCCCGACCTCGATCGAGGGGGTCACCGGGTACAACAACGCGATCGTGTTGACCCAGCCGATGCACGTCGACGACCTCAAGTACCTGCGCAACCCGGTCTACTCGTACGGGCCGTGGCTGTCGGTCGGGCAGTCCTCGGCCAACGGCCGTTTCATGGACAACCCCGGCGATCCGGAGAACTGGTCCAACAGCTACACGCAGTACCTCTCTGAGGCGGCCTGGCGGGCGTACCAGTTGCACGGCGGGCAGCCGGCGATGCTGCACAACTTCGCCCGCTACGCCGAGACGGACGTCAAAGGTCAGCTCGCCACGTACGACACCAACAACAACGGGGTCATCGAGTACGACTGGGGTGCGATGACCGGCAACGACGCCGACGCGGTGTCGTTCCACTGGCGCTCCGGCAATCTCGACCGTGCCGAGGGCGCGTACCTCTACAGCAACGCGCTGGCCGCCGCGCAGGCGTACACGGTGCTGGGCAACACGGCCAAGGCCAACGAGATGCAGACCCTGGCCAACCGGGTCCGCGACGGCATCGTCAACGTGCTGTGGAACCCGAGCCGGCAGCTCGTGGAGCACCGGCACGTAGCCACGAACACCCACGTGCCCTGGAAGGAAATCAACAACTACTATCCGTACTCCGTCGGCCTGATGCCGAACACCGCCACCTACCGTGAGGCGCTGCGGCTCTTCGACGACCCGGCCGAGTACCCGATCTTCCCGTTCTACACGGCGAACCAGCGGGACAAGGCCGCGGCTGCCGCCGCCGGCAACCCCGGCAGCAATAACTTCTCCACAATCAACTCGACAGTGCAGTTCCGGCTCTACTCCTCCGTGCTGCGCAACTACCCCAACCAGTGGATGACCGCCGAGCACTACAAGAAGCTGCTCTACTGGAACGTCTGGGCCCAGTACGTCAACGGCAACACCCAGTGGCCGGACGCCAACGAGTTCTGGTCCAACTGGAACGGTTCGTCGATCACCTACCGTTCCTGGATCCACCACAACATCCTGGGCAGCAGCAACTGGACCGTGGTCGAGGACGTGGCCGGGCTGCGACCGCGAACCGACAGCACGATCGAGCTGTGGCCGATCGACATCGGATGGTCGCACTTCGCGGTCAACAACCTGCGCTACCGCAACGCGAACCTCAGCGTGGTCTGGGACGACCCGGCCGACGGGGTGACCCGCTATCCGGGTGTCCCGCAGGGCTACTCGATCTTCCTCAACGGCAGCCGGGTGGCCACCGTCGATCGGCTCACCCGCGTGCAGTACAACCCGGCCACCGGCGCGGTCACCCTGCCGGCCGGCGGCACGACCACGTTCAGCGCCACGTTCGCTGGTCTGCAACTGCCGCAGAACGTCAACCACACCTCCGCCCGGATGGTGGACATGTTCGCCAAGGCTGGCGTCGACCTGACCTCGACGACGCCGAACCTCGCCCAGGGCACGGCGACGTCGGCGTCGTACACGGCGTCCGGCACGTCCACCGGTGCGGCCGTGGACGGGTTCCCCACCAACGCACCGATCTGGGGAAGCTCCGGGTCGCCGAACGCCATCGACTGGTACGAGATCAACCTCGGTCAGGCCCGGACGGTCGACGACGCGTGGCTGCACTTCCGCGACGACCGCGCCGGTAACCGGTACCGGGCACCGGCGTCCTACAACGTGCAGTACTGGAACGGCAGTTCCTGGGTCAACGTCACGAACCAGGTGAAGACCCCGGCGTCGCCCCGGGCCAACCTCAACCGGGCCCGGTTCACCCCGGTCAGCACCGCGCGGATCCGGGTGCAGCTGACCCATGCCGCCGGCTTCCGCACCGGCCTGACCGAGGTCAAGCTCTACGGCCGGGGCGGTACCCCGCCGCCTGCGGGGAATCTGGCCGGCGCGGCGACGCCGTCGGCGTCGTACACCTCTCCCTGGGAGACGGTGGCGGCGATCAACGACGGCATCGAGCCTCCGGCGTCCAACGACACGGTCAATCCGCGTTGGGGCACCTGGCCGAACGTCGGGACGCAGTGGGCCGAGTTGACCTGGTCGACGGCGCAGACGTTGCGGGCGGCCGAGGTGTACTTCTTCGACGACAACGGTGGGGTGCGGTTGCCGGCGTCGTGGCGGTTGCAGTACTGGACGGGTACTGGTTACGCGGACGTTCCCGGGGTCAGCGGATATCCCCTTGGGCTCAACCAGTACAACCGGGTCAACTTTCCGGCGGTGAGCACGTCCAGGCTCCGGGTGGTGTTGCAGGCGGGCACCGCATCGGTGGGGCTGCTGGAGGTCAGGGCCACCGGCTGAACGACGGTATGTCCGGAGCGGATGGCGGCGGACGGGCCCTGCGGGTCCGCCCGCCGCCTGCCGTCGCGGCCCTGACCCTGGCGGCCGGTGGCTCCGCCGAGCGCGTCGTCGCCATCGGCCAGCCTCGCCGTGAGGTGGCCGGGCCGGTCCAGCTACCGAAAGGCTTTCGCAAGCTTTTCAGTTCGGCGGGCAGGTGCCCGGCCGCCCTCGATTTCGAGCAAGCGTACTGCGCAGGGCGGGTTCAGGGGAAGTTGGCGGCTCGCCGAGCAGTTCTCAGGTTTTACCCGTACGACATCTTGCCGAAAGCGTTTTCGTCCGACACGCTAGCGGCGGAACGTGACACCCACCACCCGGCGGTGGCTCGATGACCTGATCCACGGGGCCGCGCCGGATCCGGCGGAAGGCGGCGACGGGATGGCGACGTGGCTGGCATCGCACTACCGATGTGGTGCTGGGCCACGTCCGTCGGGAGTGGACGATCCCGCCACCCGACCGGCCGACAAACCGATAACCCGAGGAGAGAGATCATGAGGAGAACCCTGGGCAGGCGCACTGCCCTGCGCTCGCTGGCCGGCGTCCTCGTGGCGGCGCTGGTCGTCGGCGCGACCGCGTGCGGCAGCGACGAACCGAGTGGCCCGAGCGCCGCCGAGGCAGGGCCCGACGGCGTCGATGACGGCAGCGAACTCACCCTGTGGACCCGCGCTCCGCTGGAGAAACAGGCGAAGCTGCTTGTCGACGCCTACAACACGAGCCACCAGAACCAGGTGAAACTCACAGTCGTGCCGAACGACGACTACGTCGCGAAGGTCGGTGCGGCGGCCGGCTCCGGCGGCCTGCCCGACCTCTTCGCCGCGGACATCGTCTACGTGCCGAACTGGGTCAACCAGGGACTGTTCCAGGATCTCAGCACCAACATCGACGGCCTCAGCTTCAAGGACTCCATAAACAAGGGACACCTCTCCGCCGGCACCGTGGACGGCAAGGCGCACGTACTGCCCTTCGTGCTCGACCTGTCGATGCTGTTCTGGAACAAGCAGTTGTTCACCGACGCCGGGCTGGATCCGGAGAAGGCGCCGGCCAGCCTGGAGGAGTACGCGGCCGCGGCCAAGGCGGTCCAGGCGACGAAGAAGGAGGGCGTCTACGGCACGGCGGCCGGTCTGAACTGCGGCGGCTGTCTGGTGTTCACCTGGTTCCCCTCCGTCTGGGCCGGCGGCGGTCAGGTGCTCAGCGAGGACGGCACCGAGTCCAAGCTCGCCGACGACACCGCACAGCAGGTCTACCGCACCTGGCACGACCTGTGGCGCTCTGGCGCCGTCCTGCCCGCCTCGGCCAGCGAGACGGGACCGACCTGGACCGCCGCCTTCACCGAGGGCAAGGTCGGGCTGATGTTCTACCCGGCGACCCTGCTCTCCTCCACGCCGTTCGACGTGGGTGTCGCCGGCATCCCCGGGCCCAACGGCGGCGCTTCCACCTTCGTCGGCGGTGACGGCATCGGAATCTCCAAGGACTCGAAGAAGGCGGCGCAGGCCTGGAACTTCCTGAGCTGGATGATGTCCGAACAGGCCCAGGTCGAGGTACTGGCGAAGAACAAGGACGTGGTCTCCCGCGCCGATCTCGCGAACAACAAGTACGCCGCCGAAGATCCTCGGCTGGTCACCATCAACGAGGTTGCCGGCAAGGGTGACACGCCTGTGGCACTGAACTTCCAGCAGGCGTTCAACGCACCCAACAGCCCCTGGCTCACGCTCGTCCGCAACCAGGTGCTCAATGGCAGCGGCGACCTACAGAAGGACAACGGCGAGATCACCGCCGTGCTCAAGCAGTAACCACCCGCCGTCGGCGTGTGCCGACCCACGCACATCCAGGTCGGCACAGCCGACGGCGCGGACACGAAGCGGGCGGGTCAACGACCGTCCACGGCCGAATCGAGGAGAGGGTCCGTTCTGATGCAAGTCACCGCACCGTCTCGTCCGCCCGATGCGGCGATGCGGCGGCGTGCCCGGTCGCGTGGCCGCCAGGCCCTGCTCGGCTGGCTCTACGCGACACCGACTGCGGTGTTCGTCATCGCGCTGTTCGTGGTCCCGCTGCTGCTGGTCGTCAGGATGTCGGTCTCCCGGTGGCCACTGCTCACCGGAGACCAGGGAATCAATGCCCCCGACAACTTCGTCAAGGCGATCAACCACCGGTTCTTCACCGACTCGGTGGTGTTCACCGTCAAGTACACCGCGTTGGCGACCGTGCTGCTGCTGGCGCTCGGGTTGGGGCTGGCCCTGTTGGTGCAGGAGTCGAGCCGGTGGAACAACCTCCTGCGGGCATCGTTCCTGATTCCCAGCGCGCTCGGCCTGGCCTCGGCGTCGTTGCTGTTCTACGTGCTTTACTCGCCGTACGCGAGCCCGCTGGCGCCGGTGATGGACCGGTTGGGCTTCACCTTCCTCGGTTCCCCGAACGCGGCGTTGTTCTCGACCACCTTTCTCATCGTGTGGCGCTATGCCGGCTTCTACATGGTGCTCATGCTGGTCGGCCTGCAGGGCATACCGGCTGACGTGTACGAGGCGGCCCGCTCCGACGGCGCCAGCCGGTGGCAGACCTTTCGGAAGATCACCCTGCCGCTGCTGCGCCCGACACTGGCGTTGACGACCGTGCTCTGCGTGACCGGCTCCCTGCTGGCCTTCGAGCAGTTCTACATCCTCACCAAGGGCGGCCCGGACAACAGCACGATCACCGTCGTCCAGCTCATCTACATGGTGGCTTTCCAGGGGCAGAACGACCTCGGTGTGGCGGCGGCCCTCTCCGTGATCGTGTTGCTGGCCCTGATCCTGATCAACGCGTTGCAGCTGCGCGCGTTTCGGTCCGAGGAGAGTTGACGCCGATGGTCGTCGTTTCCCGCTCCAGCTCGACCACCGTCGGCGAAGGGCTGCCGCCCTCCGCCGCGCCGTCGGCACGGCCGGGCCGGCCCGCCGGTGTCACCATCGCCGGTATCGCCTTGCGGACGCCGTACTGGGTGTTTACCGCGGCGGTGGGGCTCATCTTCCTGGCCCCGCTGGTCTGGACGGCGGTCGCCTCGGTCGGTCCGCACGCCGGCACCAACCAGGTGGACGGTTGGGGGCTCGGCAACTACCGAACGCTGGCCGCCTACCAGGCCGGTGTCTGGCGCTACCTCGCGAACTCGGCGTTCGTCTCGCTGCTCACGGTCGCCCTGACGCTGCTGATCTCGCTGCTCGGTGGGTATGCGTTCGCGCGATTCCGGTTCCCGGGCAGGAACATCCTGTTCCTCGTCACGCTCGCCATCCTGATGGTGCCGTACGCGACGCTGCTCATCCCGCTCTACGTGCTGCTCAACCAGGTCGGGTTGCAGAACTCGCTGGTCGGCGTCGCACTCGTGCTCACGATGTTCCAGCTGCCGTTCTCCACCTTTCTGATGCGCATCTCCTTCGAGGCGGTGCCCCGCGAACTCGACGAGGCCGCGCTTGTCGACGGATGCTCGTCGTTCGGCGCGCTCTGGCGAGTGTTGCTGCCGGCGGTGAAGCCGGGCCTGATCACCGTCGGGCTGTTCGCGTTCCTCGCCGCGTGGAACGACTTCATGGCGCCGCTGATCCTCATCAACGACACCGAGCGCATGACCCTGCCGCTCGCGGTGTCCAACCTGCGCGGCCAGGTCCAAGGTGTCGTCGACTACGGGGCGACCGAAGCGGGCGTCGTCGTTCTCGCCCTTCCGTGCATCGTGCTGTTCCTGTTGCTCCAACGACACTACGTGCGCGGCTTCATGTCCGGCGCGCTGAAAGGATGAACATGAGCGGCACCGTACCCATGGCCGCGCCGGTCGTGCCGGTCCGTGGCCGGCTCCGGCCACTCGGGCTGGACGCCGTGCGTATCGCGGGCGGATTCTGGGCCGAGCGTCAGTCGATCAACGGCACGGCGACTCTCGACCATATCGAGCACTGGCTCGAACGGGAGGGCTGGATCGGTAACTTCGATCTCGCCGCGCGGGGTGGCCTGCCGCAGGGGCGCCGGGGACGCGAGTTCTCCGACTCGGAGATCTACAAGTACCTGGAATCGCTGGCGTGGGAGATCGGCCGGACCGGCGACCCGCGACTCGAGTCGCGGCTGCGGGGGATGGTGCGCCGGGTCGCGGCGGCACAGGAGCCGGACGGCTACCTGAACACCATGTTCGGCCGCCCGGGGCAGGCGCCACGGTGGTCCGACCTCGAATGGGGGCACGAACTCTACTGCGTCGGCCATCTCCTCCAGGCCGCGGTCGCACGCGCCCGCACGCGCCCCGGCGCGGACGACGGGCTGCTGGAGGTGGCGTGCCGGGCGGCGGACAACGTCTGCGACACGTTCGGGCCCGACGGCATCGACGGCCTCTGCGGGCATCCGGAGATCGAGACCGCGCTTGTGGAATTCGCCAGGACCACCGGTGAGGACCGCTATCTGACCCAGGCCGCGCTCTTCGTCGACCGGCGCGGTCACGGCCGACTCGACGACGTGGAGTTCGGCCGGGAGTACTTCCAGGACGAGCTTCCGATCCGGCAGGCGACCGTCCTGCGCGGGCACGCGGTCCGGGCGAACTACCTCGCCGCCGGCGCCGTCGATGTGGCCGTGGAACTGAAGGACGCCAGCCTGCTGGAGGCGGTACGCAGCCAGTGGCGCCACGCGGTGACGCGCCGTACCTACGTCACCGGCGGGCAGGGCTCCCGCCATCAGGACGAGGCGTTCGGTGCGGACTGGGTGCTGCCGCCGGACCGGGCCTACTCGGAGACCTGCGCCGGTGTCGGCTCGGTGATGCTCGCGTGGCGACTGCTGCTCGCCGACGGCGATCCGCGATACGCCGACCTCATCGAGCGGACGCTGTTCAACGTCGTGTCGACCTCGCCGTCGGCCGACGGGCGCAGCTTCTTCTACACCAACACGCTGCACCGCCGCGAGCTGGGCACCTATCCGGACGCCGATCGGCCCAGCCTGCGCGCGGCGGCCTCGTTGCGGGCGCCCTGGTTCGAGGTCTCCTGCTGCCCGACCAACGTCGCCCGCACCCTGGCCAGCCTGACCGCCTACGTCGCCACGGCCGACGACGACGGCCTCCAACTCCACCAGTACGTCCCCGGCACCGTGGAGCACCGCCTCGCCGACGGGCGTCACCTGTGCGTGACCGTGGCCACCGACTACCCGTGCGGTGGAACGATCCGGGTGCGGATCGACAGCGACGACGACCGACCCTGGTCGCTGTCGTTGCGGGTGCCCGGCTGGGCGGGCCAGGACGCGACGGTGACGGTCGACGGTCACACCCGGCCGGTCGGCCCGGGAGCCGTCACGGAGCACCGGGTCTGGCGGCGCGGCGACGAGGTCGTGCTGTCCCTGCCGACGGTGCCCCGGTTCACCTACCCGGATCCCCGCATCGACGCCGTCCGTGGCTGCGTGGCGGTGGAACACGGCCCACTCGTGCTCGCCCTGGAGTCCGTGGACGTACCGGGTGTCGACTCGGTCGACGAGTTGCGGGTCGACGTCAGCCGGCCACCCCGCCTGGTCGACGACCGGGTCATCGTGAGTTGCCGTCGAGTGCGCGCGCGGGAGCACGAGTGGCCCTACCTCGCCGACGCGGTCGAGTCGGCCCCGGTGGTTGGTGAGGTGCTCGACGAGGTGGCGCTGGTGCCTTACCACGCGTGGGCCAACCGTGGCCCGTCAACCATGCGGGTCTGGCTCCCGGTGGTCACCGACGGACCGGTCCCGACCTGAGGGCGGGCCCGATGTTAACGCTAACGCACTGTCCTCTCCCGCTACGCGAACACCGCCACGGTGAACCGCTGGACGCCTCACCCGGCCGGCGGCACCGATAACGAGGAGGAAGAAGATGAGCAGTAGACGCGTGCGGCGGGTGCCCCTCTGGGGCACCCTGACCGCGCTGATGGTGGGCGGGTTGGTCGGCATGCCGACGACGGCCCACGCCGACAGCCCCGTCCTGCCCGGTAACGAGGGGGACGTCGGGGTCTACACCAACGGTCAGAATCACGTCATGGAGATCGGCGACCCGGTCTACAGCAACGTCGGCGAGGTTGCCGACCAGCTACGGCCCGGGGTGCCGTTCACCGCGGGGAACATGCATCAGTCGATCTTCGACAAGGACCTCGCAGCCGGCGGCACCGACTACTACCTCGACCGCGTGCTGGGCGTCCGCGGAACGCTCGGATCAGCGGTGCTGATGACCCGAGGCCGCTCGCTCTACATGCGTGGTGCCAGCAACAACAACTTCACCGTCATGGGCTTTGCCGGCAGCGCGCACGTCGGTGGCCCCAACAATCTGGGCAACCTGTACACCGTCACCGTCCCCGGGCAAACCGTCACCGAGGTCAACGCCAACCGGTTCAACGCGCCGAGCCACGCCAAGGGTCGCTACACCATCGGCAACACCGGGGTCACCGCCGACCTGACCAAGTTCATCACCTACGACAACGTCGCGGTCACCGCCATCGACTTCACCAACCCCGGCGGATCGGCAGCCACCTTCACCGTCCGAGCCGCCTCCCCGCTGGCCACCCAGGCCGGGCCGGGCAACGCGAGCCTGACCGGCACCCGGACCATCACCAGCGGCTCCAACAACGGTCTCGTCGACACCGCATGGGACAGCATCAGGATCGACCTCACCGGTACCGGCTTCACCCGCAACGGCAGCAACCTCGACCGGGAGATCACCGTGCCCGCCGGTGACTCGGTGGCACTGTCGGTGGTCGGCGCCGTCTCCTCGGCCACCCTGCCCGAGACGGTGGAGAGCTACCAGGAGTACGCCGACCTGTCGCCGGCTGCGGCGGTGCGTGCCGGGATCACCGCCTTCAACCGGCGCTGGGCCCAGGACGTGCCGTACCTCAACGTGCCGGATCCCGCCCTGGAGAAGGCGATCGTCTACCGCTGGTGGGGCGAGCGTTACAACTCCCTCGACGCCAACGCCTCGGGCCACGTCTACCAGTACCCGACGACGATCGAGGGGGTGAACCTCTACCAGAACGCCGTCGCGCTGACCCAACCGATGCACCTTCAGGACACCAAGTGGCTGCGTACGCCCTACCTGCCGTACGGGCAGATCCTCAACATCGGTGAACTCTCCGGCTCGTCGGCCTTCCTGGACAGTCCGGGGCACACCAGCTGGAACAACCACTACTCGCAGTACCTCGGCACCGCCGGACTCGAGGCGTACAACGTGCACGGCGGTGGGACGGACATCGCCCGCAGGTTCGCCACCTACTTCGAGGGCGACGGCGTCGGCCAGCTGGAGCACTACGACGGCAACAACGACAAGCTGATCGCCTACGACACCAACTACATGCCCGGCAACGACGCCGACGCCATCACCTTCGGCTACCCGAAGTCCAACGCCGGCGCCCCCGGCGCCCGGACCATCGAGCGACCCGAGTCGGCGTACGTGTGGGGCGCGTTCGACGCCGCCCGCCAGCTCTACCAGATCTCCGGCGCGGAGCAGGCCAAGGTCGACCAGATGGCGACCGGCGCCAACGAGATCCGCGACGCGATCCTCGACCGGCTGTGGAGCCCCGACATGCGGATGTTCCTGGCCGGCACGTCGCACGGAGCCACCAGCGCGGCCAGCTCCAACGGCCGGGCCAACCCGCTGCCCGCCTCGGCCCGTAACCTGATCCCGGCGAAGGAGTCGAACCTCTACGACATCTACGCCGAGAACCTGATTCCGACCGACCAGTGGCAGAAGTACGTCGACGGGTTCCGCTTCCTGACCTACGGTGACAACTTCCCGATCTTTCCGTTCTACACCGCCAACCAGTACGACCGGTCGGCCTACGGGATCGGCGGTTCGAACAACTTCTCCAACATCAACTTCACCGTGCAGTACCGGGGTGTCCGCTCGGCGCTGCGCCACTACGACCCGGAGCAGAAGTACATCACCCCGGCCTACGCCAAGCGGCTGCTGGACTGGATGGCCTGGAGCATCTACCCGAACGCGGACCTGCGGGTCGCGAACCAGGCCGAGTACTACTCCAACTGGAACCCGACGACGCGGACCTACAACCGCAACAACCCGAACCACATCATGCTCGGCAACATGAACTACATCTTCATCGAGGACATGGCGGGCATCCAGCCGCGTTCCGATGACAAGATCGAGCTGTGGCCGATCGAGTTCGGCTACGAACACTTCATGGTCAACAACCTGCGCTACCACGGGCAAGACGTCACCATCGTCTGGGACCCCGACGGCAGCAGGTACGGCCTGGGCGCCGGCTACAGCCTCTTCCTCAATGGTCAGAAGAAGGTCAGCACCGACAAGCTCGGCAAGCTCACCTATGACCCCAACACCAACCAGGTCCAGGCCGCCGACGGCCTGACCGTCACCTTCACCGCGACCACCGGCACCGAGTTCCCGGCCGCGGTGGACACCGCGATCTCCGACGCCCGGGTCGTCAACTACCTCAAGACGGCCGGCATCGACCTCACCGAGGACGCGCCGAACCTGGCGACCGGTGCCCAGCTCAACTCGTCGTACACCCAGCAGGGCGTGCGTCCGACGCCGTGGCGGCAGTTCCACACCCCGGGCTGGAGCACCACCTCGATGAACTACACGCCGGGTGCGATCAAGGAGACGGAACGGCCGGTGTCGTTGGCCGCCGTCACCGACGGGATCACCGCCAACGAGCCCTACTGGGGCAACTACGGCACCACCGAACGCAACGGCTACGTCGAACTCGACCTCGGCTCGGCAAAGTCCTTCGACAACGTGAAGGTGTTCTTCGTCAGCGACCGGCAGTCCGGTGGCTACCGCGAACCGGCGCGCTGGTGGGTGCAGGTACCCGACGGTGACGGCGGCTGGACGGAGGTGCCGCGACAGTTCAAGAACCCGACCGTGCCGTCGGCGAAGTTCAACGAGGCGCTGTTCGAGACCGTGACGTCGAACAAGCTGCGCATCGCGTTCACCAACAGCTCGACCTTCTACACGGCGATCTCCGAGATCCAGGTGTTCGACTCCGGGCGCGAGGTTCCGGAGGTCTCCAACCAGGCACCCGTCGTCACCGCCGCGCGCGACGCCTCCGGCGACGGCAACCTGTCCACGCGACTGGTCGCCACCGCCACCGACGACGGCATTCCGTACGACAGCGAACTCAGCTTCGGCTGGGAGACCGTCTCGGCACCGGAGGGCGCCGGGGTCATCTTCTCCGACGCGGGCGCGGTGACCACCCGGGTGACCGGCACCGTCGCCGGTGAGTACGTGTTGCGCTTCTTCGCCGACGACGGCGAGAAGCGGTCGACGGCGACCGTGACGGTGACCCTCGCCAAGCGGGAGGTGAGCGCGGAGTTCGGGGCCTCGGCGGCGATCAGCACCAGCGGCACCGCCTCGTGGGAGAACCACTCGCGGGTCAACGAGGCCAGCACACCGACCAGTTCGAATCCGGGCGCCGGCAACGGCTGGGGCACGTGGGGCCAGCCGGCCAGCGGCACCAGCGTCGCGAACACGGCGTGGATCCAGTACCGGTGGACCGCACCGGTGCGGCTGTCGTCGACCGACATCTACTGGTACGACGACAACGGCGGCACCCGCCGCCCCACCGCCACCACCTACGCCATCGAAAGCTCCACCAACGGCACCACCTGGACGCCGGTCACCCTCACCGGAGACTCGACGTACGCCGGTGGGCTCGCCACCAACGCCTACAACCGCTTCACCTTCGAACCCATCACGACCAGCTACCTGCGTATCCGGATCTGGGGCCTGATGTCCGGCGGCGCGGGCACGGGTGTGCTGCGCTGGCGGGCGAATGGCGAGACGGTCGACTCGGTGCGCTCGCCGGTGCTCATCCGCACCGGGGTGGGCCAGGTGCCGACCCTGCCGAGCACGCTCGACGCGGTCTACGCCAGCGGCGCGCGTGGCACGGTTGCCTTCAACTGGCAGGAGATCACGCCCGACCAGGTCGCGGAGCCGAACGTCGACCCGTTCGTGGTCTACGGCACCAACGACGCATACGGCCTGATCGCCGAGGCCCGGGTCTACGTGCGGCCGGAGATGTCCACCGGCGGCATCTCGATCCAGGGCGTGGAGTCCTTCGAGCAGGCCGTCGAGGTAGGGGAGCTGCCCTACCTGCCGGAGCGGGTGGAGGTCTCCTACAACGACGGATCCCGGGACAACCAGGCCATCCGGGTCGATTGGGAGTTCGACGAGAACATCGTCAACACCCCGGGCCGCTACACCGTCATCGGCAACCTCATCCTGCCCGACTACGTCAGCGAGGCCGGCGCCACCCGGACCACCCTGACGTTGACGGTGGGTGACCCGCCGCAGACGCCGACGTGGGACGTCGAGGTGCAGGCCCGCACCCAGTGCACAGGCAGCAACGTCCACGTCTCGGTCAACGCCCGCAACGACGATGACGGGCCGCTCACCATCGAACTGGTCACGCCCTACGGTTCCCGGACGGTCGCCAACGTCGCGCCCGGCAAGTCCGCGTACCAGGCGTTCAACAGCCGCGCGAAGTCGGTGCCGGCCGGCGTGGCGACAGTGAAGGCCACCGGAGAAGTCGACGGTGAGCCGGTGACCGTGGAGTTCGAGGCGCCGTTCGGCGCGCTCAGCTGCGGCTGACCCCGTGTGGTGGCGGCGCCGGGGGAGCGCCGCCACCACCACCGTCCGGCTCATCAGTGAGGAGACATACCACCGTGAACACCACTATGGTGCGCGGCGCCGCCCCACCCAGCTCCCGGTCCAGACGGCTCCGCGGCGTGGTCGCCGCCGTGGCCGTCGCCGGACTCGCGGCCGGCGCCCTGGTCGGCGTGGCCGCACCGGCCCGGGCGGCCGAACCCGAGTCGTACACCTTCACCAACACGGTCAACCCGATCCTCGGCGACGGCAGCTACTACTCGGCCGACCCGGCACCGATCGTGGTGCCTGCCGGGACGCCCGGCAACGACACCGACACCGACCAGCTCTACCTCTACACCGGCCACGACCAGGCCGGACCGTCCACCAACGACTTCATCATGAACGAGTGGGGCGCGTTCCGGACCACCGACGTCCAGGCGGGGCAGTGGACCCACTACCCGTCGCTGATGCGTCCCGAGCAGGTCTTCGCCTGGGCCACCCCAGGGCGGGCGTACGCCGGTCAGGTGGTCCGGGGCGTCGACGGCCGCTACTACTGGTACGTCCCGATCCACGAACGGGACAGCCCCGCGTCGGACAAGTTCGCCATCGGCGTGGCCGTCTCGACAAGCCCGACCGGCCCGTGGACCGACCATGCCGGCGGGCCGATCATCTCCCAGCGGGTACCCACCGCCAACAACATCCACAACATCGACCCGACGATCCTCATCGACGGGCAGGCGCCCGGCCAGCGGGTCTACATCTGGTGGGGCTCCTTCGGCAACCTGCGGATGCTCGAACTCCAGCAGGACATGAAGACCCCGGTCGGCAGCCCGAGCACCGTCACCGGCCTGACCGGGTTCTTCGAGGGCGCCTGGATCTTCAAGCGCAACAACACCTTCTATATGGCGTACGCGGGCAACAACGCCGGCCCGACGTCGGCGTGCACCCCGGCGAACTACCACGCCTGCATCGCGTACGGGACGGCGTCGTCGCCCGAGGGGCCGTGGACCTACCGGGGGACGGTGCTCCGCCCGGTCTCCTCGACCACGAGCCACCCGGGCATCCTGGAGTTCAACGGCACCTGGTACCTCGCGTACCACACCGCCGACGCGGTGGGCGGCGGTCACTTCCGCCGGTCCGTGGCAATCGATCCGATCGAGTGGGACGACACGCAGACCCCGCCACGGATGAAGCTCGTCACGCCGACCCCGGCGAAGGGCCGTGACCTCACGCCCCGGCCGAACATCGCCGAGGAGGCCCGGGTCACCGTCTCCAACGAGCCGGTGCCCACCCAGTACTGGGTGAAGGCGCTCAACGACGAGATCGTCCGGTCGAACCCGTTGCCGCCGGACATGTGGGGCACCTGGACCAGCAACAACCCGCCGCAGCAGTGGGTGCAGTACACGTGGGACCAGCCGATGCGGGTCGCCGGTTCGCAGATCGACTTCTGGAACGACCAGCCGCAGGGCAGCGGCGTGGGGGTGGCGGCCCCGGCCAGTTGGCGCATCCAGTACTGGAACCTCGACCTCGGGCAGTGGGCCGACGTGCCGAACCCGAGCGGCTACCCGACCAGCACCCAGGGCTTCCAGAACACCTCCTTCGATCCGGTGACCACCACGCAGGTCCGGGCGGTGCTCAACGCGTCGACCAACGGCAGCACCTATTCGGCCGTGGCGGTCGAGGAGTGGAAGATCCTCGCCGCACAGCCGACGGGGGCCGTCACCGCACCCGGGCTGACGGTCGAGGTGGGCGAAACCAATCTGCCTGACACCCTGCCCGTGTCGTTCGGCAGCGAGACGCTGCGGGTGCCGGTCTACTGGGACGCGGTCAAGCCGGAGGATGTCGCGGCGCCTCGGACCTTCACGATCCGGGGCACCGTGCTCGGCTACGCCGCAGGGCGGGTCACCGCGCAGGTCACCGTCATCTCTCCGGACGACACCGAAGGCGACGAGACTGCGCCGACGGTGACACTCACCCCCAGCGGCAGCGCCGGCAGCGCGGGCTGGTTCCGGTCGGCGGTGCGGGTGCGGGTCGCCGGTGTCGACGACCGTGGTGGCCGGCTGACGATCTCCGCCCAGGTGGGCGGCGCCCAGCCCACGGTCGGGAACGATGTGCGGTTCGTCGACGTCGACGTCTCCGGAGACGGCCAGCACACCGTGACGGCGACCGCGACCGACCGCGCCGGGAACGTCTCGGCACCCGAGATCCTCACGGTACCCATCGACGCCACCGCGCCGGTCAGCACGGCCACCGTGAACAGCGCCAACCGGTCGGTCACGGTGACCGCCACCGACGCCACCTCCGGGCTGGCCCGGATCGAGTACGCCATCGGCACCGGTGCGTGGACCACGTACAGCGGCGCCATCGCGGCACCCGACTCGAACCGGCACACGGTGTCGTTCCGGGCGCTCGACGTGGCCGGAAACCTGGAGACGGCCAGGACCGTCACGATCCCGGCCGACCTGTCCGGTCCGCTCACCGGCAACATCGGACCGATCGCGATGCCGACCGCCTCGTACACGGCGAGTTGGAACAGCCTCACAGCCCTCAACGACGGTGCCGATCCGACGAACCCGAGCCAGGCGCAGATCTGGGGCACCTGGTCCGGCACCCGTCCGGCGACCCAGTGGGTGCAGTACGACTGGGCCCGTCCGGTGCGCCTCACCGGTACCGAGCTCAAGTTCTGGCGGGACGCCAACCAGGGGTCCGGCGAGGGTGTGGCCCAACCCGACGGGTGGGTGCTCCAGTACTGGGACGAGGCCGCGGCGGCTTGGCGGGACGTTCCGGGGGCGTCCTCGTACGGCACCAGCACCACGGCGTTCAACACCGTCTCCTTCGACCCGGTCACCACCCCGAGGGTGCGGGCGACGATCCGGGCCGACGGCAACGGCAGCGCCTACTCCGCGGTCGCGATCACCGAATGGCGGGTGTTCGCGGACGACCCGGGAGTCCGACCCGAACTGCCGGTCACGGTGAGCGTGCAGCCGCGATGCGTCGCCGGTAAGGCGTACCTGGCGGTGCAGGCCCGCAACGACCACGACGAGGCCGTGGACATCGTGCTGGAGAGCGCGTACGGCGAGCGGTCGTTCGCGGGTGTGGCGCCGGGTGCCAACGCCTACCAGCAGTTCAACTCACGGGCGACCGCACTGCCAGCGGGATCGGTGAACGTCCGGGTCACCGGCGCCGGCGGAGGCGGCGACGTGACCACCGACCACACCGCGCAACACCCGGGCGTCACGTGCGCCGGTGACGCCCGGCAGGCCCAGTAACCCGAGTGCATACGGAGAAGCAGATGAACACATCGAGTTGTAAGCGGTTGTTCGCGGCGGGAGCCGCCGGTGTCCTGCTGGTCGGTTCGGTCGCGGTCGGGTCACCGGCCTCGGCCGAGCCGGGTGACAGCGCCGATGTGGAGG
The DNA here is from genome assembly GCF_002754655.1 of Verrucosispora sp. CNZ293. Lineage (NCBI taxonomy): Bacteria > Bacillati > Actinomycetota > Actinomycetes > Micromonosporales > Micromonosporaceae > Micromonospora > Verrucosispora sp. CNZ293. The sequence continues at coordinate 2,286,320 of NZ_PEFR01000001.1, read as the reverse complement.
TGACCGTCGACATCGAGGAGATCGAGGAGCCGGGCGTGCTGGCTCTCTCGGTGGCGGGGGCTTCGGTGGCGTTGGCCGAGGACGGGTCGACGTTGCTGGTCCGCCAGTTCGTCGGCACCCTGCCGACGGTGACGGTGACCGACACCCGGTCGGCCGACGAGGTGCCGGAGGGCGCGGCATGGGCGGTGCTGGGCAGCGCGACGGACTTCGTCGGTGGCACCGGTCAGGCGCCGATCGACGCGGGGCATCTGGGGTGGCGGCCGCGTCTGCTCGATGGCGGCGACACGGGGCTGGTGGCCGAAGGCGAGGAGGTCGTGACCGTCCTGGACGAGCCGACCCAGCCGGGCAACAACGTGGGTCTGGTGGACCAGGAGCTGCTGGTCTCGACGTTCGACTCGGGTGCGGTGTCCGGTGGCGCGTACTCGGTCGACGCGGAGCTGTTCCTGCGGACCCCGGCGGACGTGGCCGCGGGCTCGTACACCTCGACGCTGACCCTGTCCCTGTTCGAGTGACCCCCGGATGGGGCCGCCGCCCGGCGGCCCCATCCACCGCCCGGGTGGAAGGAACGCCGATGATCCGAACCTTCCCGCGCGCCCTGCCACGGCTGCTCGTCGTGCTGGCCACAGTCCTGTGCACGGCACCGGTAGCGCCCGTCGCCGCACAGGGGAGCACACCGACGGTGACCTGGGCGGTGCAGCCAGCCGACCGGCACGGCCCGGACGGCCGCCGCTGGATCGAGCGCACCCTCGACCCGGGCCAGGTCGTGACCGAGCACCTGGCGGTGCGAAACTTCAGTGACTCGCCGGTGCTCTTCTCGCTCAAGGCGGCCGACGGCTATCTCACCGACAAGGGTCGCTTCAACATGCTCGCCTCCGGCGAGACGTCGGTGGACGGCGGCACCTGGATCACCGTGCGGGAACAGGTCACCGTCGCGGCCGGGGAGACGCGGGTCGTTCCGTTCACCATCACCGTGCCCCCCGACGCGACCCCCGGTGACCATCCGGCCGGCATCGCCGCGACCGTCACCAGCACCGGCGGCACCGTCGCCGTCGAGAGTCGCGTCGGATTCCGGGTCATGATGCGCGCCAGCGGCACGGTCACCCCGACCGTGGCGATCGACAACCTCACCGCCACCTACCGACCGTCATGGAATCCCTTCAGCGGCGGCAGTGTCGAGGTCGACTACGCCACCACGAACACCGGCAACGTCACCGTGACCGGGGTCGGTCGCGTGACCGTCACCGAGCTGTTCGGCCTGGCCAGCAGGAAGACCCGGACCGACGTCGAGGAACTGCTGCCCGGAGGCGACCGGCAGATCAGTGGACGGGTCACCGGAGTCTGGGGTCTCGGATCGGTACGCACCACCGTCGCGGTGACCCCCGCCGTGCTCGGTGACCAGCCGACCGGCGTCGAGATCCGTACCGCTGCGGTCACCGTGACGACCTGGGCCGTTCCCTGGGCGCAACTCGCTCTCGCCGCTGCCGTCATCGCGCTCGGCCTGGCCTACCGGCTCGTGGCCCGCCGTCGCCGTCGCCGACTCGCGCGACTGCTCGCCCGCGCTCGGAGCGAAGGCCGCGAGGAGGCTCTGACGGCCGCACTGACCGGCGGTCCGCCATCGACCGGATGACGACAGTGTGGCTCGCCCGCCCGCCGGTGGCCGACGACGGTGCCCGACCGGTGGGCGACGCCCTGCCGGCACCCTCTCTCAGGAAGGACGATCCCACGTGGCCGAACCCGACAAGCTTCCCGTGACCCGACGTCACGTTCTGCGAGCATCCGCCTTCGGCGTCGCCGCGGCAGCCGCCGCGGGCACGCTCCCGGCGACCGCCGCCCAGGCGGCGACGATCACCGGGCCCACGCCCGGCGCGACCGGACTGACCGCGATCCCGAACGACCCGGGCCCCGGCGGTACCGCCCCGGTCCGGCCCTTCCCCCTGCGCGACGTGACGCTGGGCGACGGTCTGCTCCAGGAGAAGCGTGACCGTATGAAGGCCTACCTTCGACAGTTCGACGAGCGGCGCTTCCTCGTCCTCTTCAACGACCAGGCCGGCCGGCCGAATCCGCCCGGCGTCTCCGTCCCCGGCGGTTGGGAGGACGGCGGGCTGCTCAGCGGCCACTGGGCCGGTCACTTCATGACCGCCCTGGCGCAGAGCTACGCCGACCACGCGGAGCCGATCTTCAAGAGCAAGCTCGACTGGATGGTCAACGAGTTGGCGGCCTGCCAGGCCGCGATCACCGCCCGGATGAGCGACGGTGACCCGGGTGGTGCGGAACCGGATGAGCCGCAGATCGGCCGGGTGTCCGCCCGCTTCGGCACCGGCCTGCGTCTCAACGGCGCCAGCCGGGCCCAGTACGTGACCCTTCCGCAGGAGGCGATCAGTCAGCTCACCGACTTCACCATCGCCACCTGGGTGAACCTCGCCTCCGCCCAGAGCTGGAGCCGAGTGTTCGATTTCGGCCAGAACAGCACGATCAACATGTTCCTGACCGCGCGGGCCGGCGTCACCGGCAACGTGCCGAGATTCGCCATCACCATCAGCGGCAGCGGCGGGGAGCAGCGCATCGACGGCAACACGGCGCTGCCGACCAACCAGTGGGTGCACCTGGCGGTGACGCTCACCCAGAACACCGGCACGCTGTACGTGAACGGTCAGCAGGCCGGCCGGAACCCGAACATGACGCTCAGCCCCGCCCACCTCGGCAACCCCGGCAACCGGTGGATCGGCCGATCTCAGTACGGCGACCCGTACCTGGACGCGACCGTCGACGAGTTCCACGTCTTCGATCGGGCCCTCAGCGAACCGGAGCTGCGGTCACTGCTGGATTCACCCGCCGGCAGCACCGGCGGCGGGTCGATCGCCTGGTACCGGTTCGAGGAGGAGGGCGGATCCACGATCCTGGACTCCTCGCCCAACGGCCGGGACGGCGGCATCGTGGCGAGCCAGGACGGCGGGACCACGCTGTGGATCCCGACCCACCCCGGATATCTGGGCGCGATTCCGGAGGACGCCGTGCTGCGACTCGGTCCGCCGCGCTGGGCGGTGTACGGCAGCAACGCGGCCACCAACACCTGGGCGCCGTGGTACACCCAGCACAAGATCATGCGTGGTCTGCTCGACGCGTACTACCACACGGACAACCAGCTGGCCCTCGACGTGGTGGTCAAGATGGCCGGTTGGGCGCACCTCGCGTTGACCGTCGGGGACAAGTACCATCCCGCGTACCCGGGTCCGATCACCCGGGACAACCTCAACTACATGTGGGACCTCTACATCGCCGGCGAGACCGGGGGCGCCAACGAGGTGTTTCCCGAGATCTACGCGCTCACCGGTGAAGTGAAGCATCTCGACACCGCCCGGCTCTTCGACAACCGCGAGTCGCTCTTCGACGCCTGTGTCGACAACCGCGACATTCTCGTCACGACGCCGCAGACCAACCCGGGCCGGCGCCGTCCCGACCGGCTGCACGCCAACTCGCACGTGCCGCAGTTCGTCGGCTACCTGCGCGTCTACGAGCACAGCGGGGACGCCGAGTACCTCCAGGCGGCCCGGAACTTCTTCGGCATGGTGGTGCCCCACCGGATGTACGCCAACGGCGGCACGAGCGGCAACTATCCGGGTTCCAACAACAACACCGAGCTGTTCCAGAACCGGGGCAACATCGCAAACTCGATCGCCCAGGGCGGCGCGGAGACCTGCACCACGTACAACCTGATCAAGCTGGCGCGCAACCTGTTCCTGCACGACCACGATCCGGCCTACCTGGACTACTACGAGCGCGGCCTGCTCAACCAGATCGCCGGTTCCCGGGCCGACACCACGAACGTCAGCAACCCTCAGGTCACCTACTTCCAGCCGCTGACCCCGGGCGCCAGCCGCAGCTACGGCAACACCGGCACCTGCTGCGGCGGGACCGGTATCGAGAACCACACCAAGTACCAGGAGACCATCTACTTCAGGTCGGCCGACGGCGGAACGCTGTGGGTCAACCTGTACGCCTCGTCGACGGTGACCTGGGCCGACAAGGGCTTCACCGTCACCCAGCAGACCGACTACCCGCGCGAGGATCGCACCAGGTTGACCGTGGACGGCAGCGGCCCGCTCGACATCAAGCTGCGGGTGCCCGGCTGGGTGCGGAAGGGCTTCTTCGTCACGCTCAACGGCGAACCCCAGCCGGTCGCCGCGAGCCCCGGCAGCTACCTGACCCTGAGCCGGACCTGGCGACCGGGCGACACGATCGAGATCCGGATGCCGTTCAGCATCCGGATCGAGCGGGCCCTGGACCGTCCCGACACCCAGTCCATCTTCTGGGGGCCGATCCTGATGCAGATCCTGGGCAACCCCGGCGGGGGCAGCTATCGCGAGTTGACGCTGTACCGCCACCTGAAGCGGGACGGTGACTACACCCGCTCGGCGATCACCCAGGCGAGCACCACGGCGTCGGGCGACCGACTCTTCGCCGCGCAGGGTTTCAACCTGCGGCCGTACTACATCGGCGACACGCAGGCCGCCTCGTCGTACTTCCGACGGGTGGAGCCGACGGTCGTGTTCGGGTCGATCGACACCGGCGTGCCGAACCGCAAGCGCGATGACGGCCTGCCCAACTACGACGTGCCCGTGGCGGGTATCGAGTCGCCCGGCATCGACGGTCCCACCTTCCTCGACCTGGTCTGGGACGAGGCGCCGTTCGCCAACCACGGCGAGTTCGTCTCGACGGTCACCCGGATCGCCGGCGAGTTCGTCGACGTGGGGATCTTCAGCGCGGCGCAGCGGGAGTCGGTCGTCTCGCACGCCGGCCGGGCGAACCGGGAATTGGATCCGGCTCCGGCCTGGAACGTCGAGGTTCAGGCCCGGACGCAGCTCACCGGTACCAACGCCTACGTCTCCGTCAGTGCCCGCAACGCCGACGAGGTGCCGCTCACCATCGAGCTGATCACGGCGTACGGCACCCGGACGGTGACCGGTCTCCCTTCGGGTAAGGCCGCCTATCAGGCGTTCAACACCCGTGGTGCGTCGGTGCCGGCGGGTACTGCCACCGTCAAGGTCACCGGAGTCGTCGAGGGGCAGCAGGTGACCGCGCGGATCGAAGCAGAGTACGACGGGATCGAGGCCGGCTGAGGTATGGGTCGCTGTCCGGCTGGGCTGCGTCGGGCGGCGGCGGTGTTTGGCTGGTCGAGCGGCGCGGTGGCGAGTGTCCCGTCGGGGCGCTCGCCACCGGCGCGCCGGGCGCAGCTGTGGGCCGAGACTTTCGACAAAGGTTTCGGGGACCGGTTTTCGGTGGGGTGTTCCTGCCATCGGTCGGCGGCCCGCCTCCGTGTAATGTTCAGCCCATGAAGCCGACTAGGAGATGGTTCCCCCATGCCGGCAACGGCGCTGAAACGTTCTCGAAAAGCTTTATGGTTTGACCTCCGCTAGGAGCGGTCACGGCACTCCGGAGGCGGCCTGTCGCGGCGCACCACTACCTGTGCCGGTCGCTGGAAGGGAGCAGCGTATGACCAGTGAGCCCGAGGTCCCCCTCAACCGCACGCCCACGCTCACCGATGTCGCCAAGCTCGCCGGGGTGTCGGTGGCCACCGCGTCCAAGGCAATCAACGGGCGCGGCGAGGTACGGGCGACCACCAGGGTGCGCGTGTTGGAGGCCGCGGAACTGTTGTCCTTCGCGCCGAACGCCCTCGCCCGCGGACTGCTCAGTGGCCGGACCGGGACCGTCGGCCTGCTGACCAGTGACCTGGAGGGTCGCTTCTCGATCCCCATCCTGATGGGCGTGGAGGACGCGTTCGGTGCGGGGCAGGTCTCGGTCTTCCTGTGCGACGCGCGTGGCGACGCGATCCGGGAGAAGCACCACGTACAGGCGCTGCTGTCCCGGCGGGTGGACGGCCTGATCGTCGTGGGCTCCCGCACCGATCCCCGCCCACCACTGGCGGGCAACATCCCGGTCCCGGTGGTGTACGTCTACGCCCCCTCCGCGGATCCGGCCGACGTCTCGATCACCGTCGACAACGTGGGTGGCGGGCGGCTCGCCATCGAGCATCTGCTGGCGTGCGGTCGGCGCAACATCGCCCACATCACCGGTGAGGCAGGGTTCCAGGCCGCACGCGACCGCGCCGAGGGCGCGGCGGCGGCACTCGCGATCGCTGGCCTAAGCCTGGTCGGTGACCGGCCGTACTTCGGATCGTGGGACGAGTCGTGGGGACGAGCGGCGGCGCGGATGGTCGTCGAGCAGCATCCCGAGGTCGACGCCATCTTCTGCGGCAGCGACCAGATCGCCCGCGGCGTCCTCGAGACGCTCCGCGACCTCGGGCGTGACGTGCCGCAGACGATGTCCGTGATCGGCTTCGACAACTGGGAGGCGATCGCCGCGCACTCCCGCCCTCGCCTGACCAGCATCGACATGAATCTCAAGCACCTCGGCGCGGTGGCCGGCCAGCGGCTCTTCACGGCCATCGACGGAGCCGTGCCCACCTCGGAGGAATTCCCCAGCCGCGTCGTGATGCGTGAGTCGACGCTGCCGGTCGGCTGAGTCCGGTGCTGCGGGCCGCCGGCCATGGTGGGGGTGCCGTCGCCAAGCCGACCAGACCTCGGCCTACCGGTGCCGGCCGCCCGGGGGGTGCCGAGTTCACGATCCGGCCGTGTGCCATCAGCTGGGGCACCGCCGCATCGCGATGATCGGCGACCATGGCTGGATCCTGTGTTGCCGACGGCTACCGCTCCACCACAGAGGCCCGCATCTTGTAGTCGCAGCTTCAGCCCAAAAGAATCGATGGGCAGGTTCACCTGTGCACGAGGTGCTGATCCTTGCCACCGCGTCCGGTGCCTTCACCCTGGCCGCGCTCTCCGCAATCGCCGGCTCGGGCTGGTCTGACGAGCGGTAGCGGAAGGAGTTCGTCCCGCCGAGCAGGCCCTCGTACCACTTCCAGTGGTACTCGGTGCCGAAGCCGTTGTGGATGCCGACGAAGCCGCCGCCGCCCCGGATGTACTGCATCAGGGCGGTCTGCGCGTTGTCGTCGAGGGTGTCCCGGGTGGTGCTGAGGAAGATGACGGTGTGGTACGGGCGCAGTCGACCGGCGGAGTTGAGCTGGCTGACGTCCCCGGTCCAGTCGGCTGCGATGCCGACGTCGCGCAGCCAGTTGACGAGGTTGGCCTGGGCGACGTTGTTGGCGCCGAGTTCCGGGTTGAGCCCGGCGGGAAGCGCGGTGCCGAGTGGGCGTGTCGGGGGCCGACGGTACGGGTGTAGATCAATACCCGGCCCGCCTGGTTCGGGTCCGTGCGGTTGCCCCAGTCGTTGTAGCACTGGCGCTGGTGCCCCGGCAGACGCCGTAGTCGTAGACAGCTTCCAGGGCGCTTTTGGCGGTGCTGGCGCCGTTGGCCGGGCCGGTGGATCGCGTCAGACAACCACCCCTAGCTAGCCGAATGATCAGGCTGCACAGAGGCACTACTGATTTGTCGAACCGACCATCTGGACTGTAGGCTGTGGGCGACACTGCACCCGACCTCTGATCAGGAACCTTCATGAATGACGCCGCCCCCAAGGCCACCGCCAGGAGCTGGATCGGTCTTGCCGTGCTGGTCCTGCCCTTGCTGCTGATCACAATCGATGGGACTGTCCTGATCCTGGGCCTGCCCGCGATCTCCGCTGAGTTGAGCCCCACAGGTGTCGAGCAGTTGTGGATGATCGACGTCTACTCACTCGTGCTCGCTGGCCTGCTCGTGGCCATGAGCACCGTGGGTGATCGCTTCGGCCGGCGACGCAACCTGCTCATCGGCGCGGTCGTTTTTGCGGCCGCATCCGTGGCCGGCGCGCTGGCCGCATCGCCGTGGATGCTGATCGGTGCTCGTGCTCTCCTGGGCGTGGGCGGTGCGATCATGATGCCCTCGACGCTGTCGCTGGTGCGCAACATGTTCCTCGACCGGCAGCAGCGCCGCTACGCGATGGCCGCGTGGGCAGCGATGGCTTCGGTCGGCGCAGCGGTCGGACCGATTGTCGGCGGCTGGGTCATTGAGACGTTCAGTTGGCAGGCCGCGTTCTTGATGAACATCCCCGTCATGCTGCTTCTGCTCATCCTTGGTCCGCTCCTGCTGCCAGAGAGTCGCAACCCCGAGCTGCACAAGATCGACATCTTCAGTGTCGTGCTCTCTTTCGTGGGCATGATCGGCGTGGTCTACGCCATCAAGACCCTCACCGGCGGCAAGGACATTGCTCTCGGAATCGCTGCTCTCGTCGTCGGCGTGACCGCGATCACCCTGTTCGTCCGCAGGCAACTCAAGCTCTCCACGCCGCTCCTGGATGTCAGGCTGTTCAAGGTGCGATACTTCCGCGGCGCCGTCATCGCGGATCTACTGTCGATCTTCGCGATGGTCGGCGCGCTGGTAGCACTCATCCAGTACCTACAGCTTGTCCTCAGCCTCAACCCGCTCCAGGCGTCCATCTGGCTCATACCCCAGGCGATCTTCGCCGCTACCGCCGCATTCGTCGCGGCAGTGGTGGTCAAGCGCCTCCTCCCCGCCTACGTCATCACCGTCGGACTCCTGATCGCGGCTGTCGGCTTCGGGCTGACCAACTTCCTGTCGCCGACATCGAGCCCTGCCCTGATCGCCGCGTCTCTCGCGTTGGTCTCGCTGGGCGCGGGCATGGGACTTGCTCTGAGCAACGACATCATCATGAGCTCCGTCAAGCCCGAACGTGCAGGACAGGCCGCCGCGACCTCGGAGACCGCGTACGAGATCGGCACGACATTGGGAACAGCCGTACTGGGCGGGATACTCGTCGCCTGGTACACCAGGGTGGTCACGGCCGGAACCACTGCGCTTGATCTGCCCAGTTCGCTTGCCGAGCGGGCGTCTTCGACGATGGCAGAGGCCCTGCTGGTAGCGAGCGAGGTCGGTGGCCATGACGGGGCCGCCATCCTCGAGGTCGCCGAGTCCGCCTTCACCGACGCGATCATCGTCACCGGCATAGCCGGCATCGGGATCATGGTCCTCGCGGCGATCTGGGCCCTTGTCACGCTCCGAGGCGCGGCTGCGAACACGGATCTCGCCGCAGAACACGAACGCGAACTCGTGTCCTGATCCGGGGGGTCCCCGCCACCAGTGGCCGTACGCTTGTGCCTTACTATAGAACGCTCGGTCAGTAATGGCGTCGATGTGCGGCGGGTGGTCTGGTGTGGCTGAGGGGCGACGGACGCGGAACACTGAGCGCACGCGGCGGGCCGTGCTCGATGCGGCCACTCAGGTGATTCTGGCGAAAGGTGCCGCTGTCACGCTGGATCAGGTTGCCTCGGTCGCCGGCGTGTCGAAGAGCGGCTTAATTCACCACTTCGGCAGTCGGGACCAACTTGTGGTCGCCGTGGTGCAAGACGTTCAGGACCGTTTCAGGCAGACGGTCCTCAGCCACCTCGACCTGTCGGAGAACTACCCCGGCAAGATGCTCCGTGCCTACGTTCGCGCACTCTGCGCGGGAAGTTCGGATGCCGGAGCTGCGCGAGACTTCACGTCAGCGGCGATCTGGAGTGGTCTGCACGCGATCCCTGGCGTCGCGGCGGTCACGGAAGAACACAGTGCGTGGTGGAGCGAGCAGTTCGCCGTCGATGGGTTGAGCCCTGAGCGTATCCAGATCGTGCGCCGGGCCGCCGAGGGTGTCGTCGTCGCCGCCCTGTTCCGGGACGAGGACGTGGCGAGCATCGCGACCGCTCGTCGTCTGCTGCTCGAGCTCGCCACCGACGGCACCTTCGCCACGCCGATCTGACGCGCTGGCGACCATTCTGAGACTGCGACAGCGCCGCCTGCTCAATCGGATCCGAACCGACGACTCCGGGGCGTTGAACGGATCACGGGTCACCCCGGCGGGCGAGAATCCGTTACCCGAACCGCTGCTGCAGTCGGCCTACGTCACCATCGCCGAGAAGACCCAGCGGGTGCAGCCGTTGGGACCCGAGGCGGTCGCCACCGCGGTGACTCGCACCGCAGCGGCGATCGTTGCCGCCAGCACCACCAGCGTGGCCACTACCACCAGGTGAGCGCCGACTGGTGAAAGGAGCACTCAATGACCGCACCGAACCGGGCGCTTGAGTCCGATCAGCCGCGGTCCGACCGGCCACGTCGGCGGCGATGGCTCTGGATCGCCTCCGGCGTCGGGCTGCTGCTCGTGGCCGCGATCGGTGTCGGTGCTGCGGTCTTCCAGTTTGGCCTGCCATGGTGGATGGGGGAGGGAGATCGCAATCACACGTACGAGAGCGACGTCGGCTCCCAGCGCTACCAGGTTCACCTGCCGCCACAGCACGACGGCGCGACCCGGTTGCCGGTGATCATGGCGATCCACGGGTGCGGGATGTCCGGGTACGGGTGGAACTCGATGAAGTTCACGACGCAGTTCAACGATCTGGCCGACCGCGAGGGCTTCATCGTTGTCTATCCGACGCAGCGCATGTTCCGCAGCGCGATCAACTGCTGGAACTCGGGTGACCCGCGGGAACAGCACCGCTACGACGGAGAACCCGCGCTGCTCGCAGGCGTGGCCCGGCAGGTGGTCGAGGAGTACAACGCGGACCCGGACCACGTGCACGTCGCCGGCGCGTCGTCCGGTGCAGGGACCGCCGTCATCCTCGCGGCGACCTACCCCGACGTCTTCGCGACCGCGACGTCGGTCGCTGGAGGCGAGTACGGGCTGAACCAGGTGGACGCTGACGACCCCGGCGCCACCCCGCCGGACTACACCGCACGTCAGGCGTGGTCCCAGATGGGCGACCGGGCGCGGCAGGTGCCGCTGCTCGTCATCCAGGGCGAGGAGGATGACGTCGTCCCACCGATCGTCGCCACTCGCCTCGTCGAGCACTGGACCGCGGTGAGCGACCTCGTCGACGATGGTCTGCTCAACGAGAGTTTGGACCTGGTCGCAGAGACGACGGCGGTGCCCGCCGAACCGGGCAGGCACGCGTATGCGCACACCACCGTCACCACGCCGGACGGCACGTCTGTCGTCGAGTCGTACCTCGTCCACGGCATGGGGCACGTCTGGCCGGGCCCTGCCGGCGACGGCCTCTTCACCGATCGCGCCGGCCCGGACGCCAGCGCCATCGTCTGGGACTTCGCCCGACGCCACCCGAAAGGTTCACCGGAAACTGGGCGGTGATGCCTGGCTGGCGCAGCCTGAGCATGCTCGGAGTCCGCGTGACCGAGCGTGAAGGCTGTACCCGTCGCAGGTTGATGACGCCAAGCTGTGGGTGGCCACTGAGATGCCGATTCCCGAGGGTAGCGGCTCGCGGGGGTGGTTCGGGGCGCCGCGCGTTCGGCGGGCCTGCGCGTCCCCACCGGCCGCGCAGACCTGGCCGCCGTGCCCGGGGCCCCGTCGACCTGCTTCGTCAGCTCGCCGAGGCGGCGGTGTAGAACGCGCTCGGGTCCCCGGCGAGGGATGCCTTGACGTAGGCGCTCCATTCGTCGGCAATGACCTCGAGCTTGTCGGCCTCGATGCCATCGAGTGCGGCACGGACCACGTCGGCGGGGGCCATCTTGTCGCCGTCGTAGCCGGCCGCCATGTCGGTGTCGGCAGCGCCCAGGTGCAGCCCGGTCACGAGGGTGCCCTGCTTGGCGAGTTCGATGCGGATGCCGTTGGTCAGGCTCCACGCGGCTGCCTTCGCCGCGCTGTAGGCGTTGGCCCCGTCGTAGGAGAACCATGACAGAGCGGACAGGGCGTTGAGAATCCCCCCGCCGCCGTTGCTGGCGAGCACCGGCGCGAACGCCCGAACCATGCCGAGGGTCCCGTAGAAGTGGGTGTCCATTTCCAACCGGATCTTGCTCAGGTTGCCGCTGACCAGGTTTGCCCCGGTGGCGAGCCCGGCGTTGTTGATCAGCAGGGTGACGTCGGGGGCGGCGGCCGCCGCGTCCGCGACCGACTGTGGGTCGGTGATGTCCAGGCGCAGCTTCTCAACGCCAGCGATGTCGATCAGTTCCGGGTTACGGGCAGTGGCATACACCCTGGTCGCGCCACGCTCCAGCAACTGTTGGGTGAAGTGCTTGCCGAGTCCACGGTTGGCGCCGGTGACGAGCGCGACCGAACCAGAAATACGCATGGGATGCCTCCACAGGCTCAAGGTGTTCCGTTGCGTGGGCTACGCTAAAACCTGACGCTGACGTTAGAGGCAAGTGTTGTGTCTGGCGTCACCAGTTGAGGGGGAGAAGTCGTGCGGATCGGTGAACTCGCCACCAGGACCGGGGTGTCGGTGCGAGCGCTGCGCTACTACGAGGAACAAGGACTACTGACCAGCACGCGCAGCAACGGCGGTCAGCGTCACTATGGCGACATGGCGGTCGACCGGGTGCACCTGATCCAGATGCTGTACGGCGCAGGCCTGTCCAGCAAGACGATCCTGGACCTCCTGCCCTGCGTCGACGCGAAGGTCACCACACCGCAGTCCCGAGCCGTGCTGGACGGCGAGCGCGACCGCATCGACGAGCAGATCACCCGACTCATCGAGGTCCGGGACCGGCTCGACGCGGTCATCGCGCTCAGCCTGAGCCCGGCCAGTGGGTGTACCACGGTGGACACCGTCACCGCGGCGGCGTAACGCACACCAGCTGCCGCGCGGTCACCTCAGGACGTGCCGCCGCCGACGATACCGGCCTGCACCTTTCATGCAGCGTCAAGGACCAGACGCGCCTTGGCTTCCTGCCGATCTGGATCGATAAGTGCTGGCTGGAGACGGAGACGCTCAACGGACGTCTAAGGTGACGTGGTGTCACTGGTCATGCCGGTGGCGATATCCGTGTTGGCAGTTCGTCCATCGAGTTACGTGTATCACCTAGCGCGGGTGGCGGCATCCTTGTGGCGCCTGTTCCGGCGGGGTGTCAAGCAGGTCGAGCGACATTCGCAGCGGATCCACCGTTCGACACGAGCGGCTCCATGTGCACCTCATTGTGTTCCGCGTCTCGAATTCTTGCACAGCCCCCGATTCGAGTTGAGACTTCAACTCAAGGGTCGAGTTTGCGATAGACGATCTGAAGACACGCCATGACCAGGAGGTTGGTAGGCGTAGCTACCGCTTGACCTCGGCGATCTGAAGGTGCGATTCACCTTTGATTCGCCGACCCAGGCTGCAGCTGGATGTTGCCCGACGGAAGCGTGTCTTGTCGGCTTTCTCTTGCGTTCGGTGGTGTCGATGGAGTGCGGTCCACGCGGAAGGTTCATGGAGGAATAGTGGCAGTGACTGTGAGCGATGCGCCCGCAGCCAAGCGGTACGAGGCGCGGGTCGAGGGCGAGTCGAAAATCGCGGGAATCGCCCAGTACATACGCACCGCGGAACTCGTCGCGTTCGTACACACGGAGGTCTGGCCGGAGTACGAGGGCAGGGGAGTCGGGGCGGCCCTGGCCCGCACCGGCCTCGACGAGGCGCGCGCCGCGAACCTGCTGGTCCTGGCCACCTGCCCGTTCATCGCGGGGTGGATCGCCCGGCACCCCGAGTACCAGGACTTGGTGTACCAGTCGCGCAGCAGGGTCAGCGACTGAACGGCCGGGCATGGCAGCGATGGAGGCTGATATGAGCAGCGGAGCCGAGAAGAAGACGTACGAGGGTCGGTCGGTCACCGTGACCTTCGAGGCCAGGCGCTGCTTGCACGCCGCCGAGTGCGTCCGCGGCTTGCCGGAGGTCTTCGACCCGGGCCGGCGCCCATGGATCCGGCCCGACGGTGCCGAGGCCGGGCGCCTGGCCGAAGTGGTGCGGCGCTGCCCGTCGGGGGCCCTGCAGTACGAACTGGTGGACAGCGAGGCGGAGACCCCGGACAGGCCCACGCAGATCACGCGCAGCTTCACCAGACAGTTGGTCGTGCACGGCGAGTTCAGCGTGGACACGCCGGAAGGCCCGCGCGCCGAGACCAGGGCCGTCCTGTGCGGTTGCGGGCAGAGCCGCCTTCAGCCGTACGGCGACCACGCGGGCCCCTGCGGCCAGCGACCGCAGGGCTGACCCAGCACCCCAACCGTAGGCGCCCCGGAAGAGCAAGAGCCGAAGACGTTCCAACGCCCATCAGCCTGGCAAGGAGAGCAAATGAACATCACCGTGATCGGACGGGGCAACATAGGTGGTGGGCTCGCCGGCCTCTGGGAACGTGCCGGGCATCAGGTGAGGCGGATCGGGCGTGAAGGAGGCAACGTCGGCGCCTCGGAAGCGGTGCTGCTCGCCGTCCCGGGAACCGCCGTACAGGCGGCACTGTCATCCGTCGTCGGACTCGAAGGCAAAACCGTGCTCGACGCCACGAACCTTTATGGCGGTGCCCGGTCTCCAGCCGGGTTCTCCTCGAATGCCGAGTATGTCAAGTCTGTGACGGGCGGGCCGACGGCGAAAGCGTTCAACACCAACTTCGCCTCTCTCTTCGAGCAGATCACCGATGCCCGTGCACGGCCGAGCAACCTGTGGTCCGGTGACGACGAGGCCCAACGCCTCGTCGAGCAGCTCAGTCTCGACGCCGGGTACGAAGCGGTCCGCATGGGCGATCTGAGCGTCGCCTCGACCCAGGAGCGGCTTGCCGGCGCTCTTATCGCGATCGCCCAGTCGGGGCTCGGCCAATTCGTCTACCGGATGGCATCACCCGAAAAGCTCTGATTCTGCCTCGGGTTCTTGTCGCTCGCTGGACATATGGAGCGCCTTTACCCTGGGTGTCTCCGCCACGAGCCCGCTGGAGTTGGCCCACGCGTACGCGGCCTGCCCCGCGCCCGGCGTCGCCACCGTCGGGCTGGATCCAGGGCGCTGGCCTGGGTCGAAGCGCCTGAGTGACCTACATCCCAGAAGTTTGCGAAAAGGAGCCCGTGAGTTGAGACTTCAACTCAGCGGTGAGGCGCACCGCCCGTCAACGGAAGGACATGTTCTTGACGAGGCAATTGATAGGCCGTAGCTACCGCTTCGACCTGGGCGATCTGAAGGTGCGGTTCACCTTTGATTCGCCGACCCAGGGCAGCTTCGTCGTAGTTCAGGGCGCGGGGCTCGCCCCCGACGGTCACGCGGAGACAGTGGTTCTGGACCTGCGAGAGATCCGTGAGGGCCTCTACTTGAACTCCTGGACCGAGGCGAGCGGGGCCACCGTCACGCACCTTGAGGACTTCGAGAACGGGACGGTCTATTCCAACGTGACCGTCGACGGCAAGCTCTACAACTTCGTCGGAACGATCAAGGAGGCCTGAACATGACCCAGCACCCCACCGCCCAGGACGATCAGGCAAAGCGGAACACCGACATCGTGCTCACCGCGATGCGGGAGTTGTTCGCGGAGAAGGATCTGACCGCGATCGACCGCTACTGGGCGGAACCCTACGTCCAGCACAGCCCGCAGATGCCCAACGGCCTCGACACCTTGCGCAACGTCGTCCCGGGGCTGGAAGGCTTTTCGTGGGAGCCGCAGCGGGTTGCCGCGCAGGGCGATCTGGTCTTTACCCACAGCATCGTGCATGGCTGGGCCCCGAACCCTGTGGCCATCGTCGACATCTTCCGGCTGGAGAACGGGCGCATCGTGGAACACTGGGACGTCGTCCAAGACATCGTCGCCCCCGAAGCCTCCGCCAACGGCAACCCCATGGTGTAAGCCCGGCAGGTCGACATGCCGGTGCGTCGACCGCAAAATGGGCACCGTGACGGTGCGACGTGACGACGACCTCGACCGGGCCGCAGTATGGCACGCCTTCGTGCTGGCGGCCCACCTCCTCGAGGCCGCGTTGGAACGACAATCCCAGCGCGACGGGAACATCTCCCACGGGCACTTCAAGTTGCTGGTCCTGCTCAGCGCCACGGAGAACCAAACGCTGGGCCTGAAAGCGCTCGCCGGCATGCTGCGCTTCTCGCCCAGCCGCGTCAGCCACACGCTGAACGTCCTGGAACGCCAGGGTCTGGTCACCCGCGGTCGGGTACCAACGGGACGACGTGCCTACGAGGCCACCCTGACCCCTCAAGGTCGGCTGCTCGTGGCGCGCGTGCTACGCGCGCAACGCGCAGAAATTCGAGACGTCCTCTTCGATAGCCTGGGCGCAGCTGATACCGCCGCCCTCGGCAAGATCAGCGCGCGTGTTATTGAAGTGCTCGACCAGGCAGGCACCTAGCACGGATGCCGCAGGACGGTCTGAGGGCTCAGTTCTATCCAATTGCTCTCCGCCGGGCGTGCCGGAGCCTCCTGGATTTTGGGTGTGGATCGACTATCAACGTCTGTGGTGAGTGGGCGGTTCGAGCTGAGCGAGGTCGAGTACGCGCGGATCGCGCCGTTGCTGCCGGCGATGACACCGCAGCGTGGCGGGCGGTGGCGGGATCACCGGCAGGTGATCAACGGGATCGCGTTCCGGGTGCGTACCGGCGGTGCCGTGGCGGGACGTGCCGGCACGGTACGGGCCGTGGAAGACGCCGTACGAGCGGTCACGGGCCGCTCGTACGGGTAGCGGTAGGGAAGCCGATTGGTGACAGAGAGCACTCCTTTACTCGGCTGGTTTATGCTTCATGCGACCTGGACAAACGTGCGTGAGTATGCCGCTGGGCCACTGGACTACTGGGGGTCAAGGGGTCGTCGGTTCGAATCCGGCCGTCCCGACGCAGTTCAAAGGGCTTGTCCGTCGCGTCGCGTCGTCGGCCTCTCACGCCGGCTGCCGTGCGGCCCGCTGGCGTCCGCAAGCCAGTTGAAGAAATATGACGCAAGGTGTCAGGTTTTGGGTGGAGCATGGATTCATCGGTCGGTGCCGGTGATAGGCGCCACCACGGCACGGATAGATACGGAGACAAGGACCTCCATGCGCGAAACCCCAGAAGATCTCGAAAGGCTCCAAGCTCTCCTTGACGCCTCCCTCGCCGGCTCCACCTCCCACCTCCGTTCGATCATCAACACTGCGCGCACACTGAACGCGGAGCAGCTCACCCAGGTCCTCACCGGCATGTGCACCCTCGCTCTGTCCAGCGTGACGGCGAAGGGTGAGCCGCGGATCAGCGGGGTGGACGGGCACTTCCTGCGAGGCAAGTGGTACTTCGGCACGGCGCCCGACGCCGCCAAGGCGCGCCACCTCGCGGCGCGGCCCGCCGTCAGCGCCGCACATATGCGCGGTGAGGACCTCGGCGTCTTCACGCACGGCAAGGTGGAGATCCTCAACCCCCGAAACGGCGACCAGGCGACGGACTGGCCGGACGTACTCGCGTACATGAAGGACTTCTACGGCGACGACGCCTTCGACTGGGACAACGACGTGGTCTACTACCGGCTGCATCCGCACTGGATGACCGTCTATGCCCCAGACATCGCAAAGCTCACCGTGGCGTCCCAGTCCTGATCCACAGCACGGGCCAACCGACGCGCGTCCAAGACCCGCTTCGTCAGAGGTCTCTGATCGACGCCGGTGGGAACACCACGCGGATCACCTGCTCGAGCTGCCTCGCGGAGATCGATATGGAGTGGTTCTACGATCTGATTGAGGACAGCGGCGAGAGTTTCGACAAGCTGGATACGACGGTGCCGTGCTGCGCTACCGTCGCTTCCCTGGTCGTAGCTGACGTGTGGGCGCGAGGGTCGGGTCTGGTTGGGGGGCAGTCACAGCAGACCGCGTTCGCGTAGCCGGGCGAGCCGGTCCGGTGGTAGGCAGTCGGCCAGGTTCCGCTCCAGGTCGACCAGCTCCAGGTCGACCGGATACACCACGAAGTCGTCGGCGACTGGCAGCGTGTCCGACCAGTCGCGGTGGTTGAGCTGAGCCGTTACCGCGCACAACAGTCGGCGGCCTGCCTCGGATCCGGCGGCGGCATCGAGGTCGTCGGCGTCGAGCAGGGCGAGTTCCTGTCGTACCAGCCTTACCGATCCTGCGTCGTCGAGGTCGACGTCGGTCCTGGCCTCGAAGTCGGCCGGCGACCATGCTGCCTGGGCGTCGATCGCCGCCAAGGCGGCGCGCTCGTCCTCAGTGGCCCCGTGGACCTCGAAGGACAGCGGGTCCGATCGGCCGTAGCTCAGCGCGACGCAGGCAGCGGGACCGTCGACCGCCAAACGCGTCACGGCGTCCGGGATCAACCTGAGGAGTGCGTCCTCGATGCTCCGGCACGCCGCTTCGAGGTCGAACCCGGCTGGCGGCCGCTCATAGCGCACCTCGGACCGGCGGCCCATGACCTCGACGACGCGGACCAGGCCGCGGTCGTCGTGCTCCGCCGTCAGCACCGAAGGCGCCCGACCGTCGTGCTCGACCTCGACGCGGCGGATCTGCCCATCGGTGTAGGCGTACGCCTCCCGTCCCGAGCCGCCCCGCGCGACCGTGTCGGCCGAGCGCATCAACCCGTCCACGAAACGGTACTCGTGCAGGTAGATAGGCCCGTCCGTATCGAAGCGGGTCGCCTCGACCACGTCGCCGTCGTGACAGACGAACGTCTCGTAGTACAGGCGGCCGTGAAGAGAGCCGCTGTACTCCTCGATCACCACCGTACGACCCCCGGCGTCGAACCCGATACGCAGGACATCCCGATCCGCCGGCGGTCTGACGTCCAACCGGCGACCAGCCTTGAGCAGGTCCCGTTCGAAGTGCAACGGACGAAGATCAAGACCCGGCCATGTGTACCAGTCCCAGCGCCCGACGAGCGCGGTCGCCGCTTTCTTCCGGGAGTCGTACTCGCTAGCGAGCTGGGCGAATCGCGCTGCGAGATCGGACATTTTCGGGATCCTACTGGTCGACCCGCCGCCGTTGCCCACATCCGGATCTGGCTCCGCAGACCGGGCGTCACGGAGCGCAGCCGCTGCTCATGGGCAGGCGCGAGGACACGCCTGAGAAGGGTGCGTCCATCGTTCAGTGTTGGTGTGGTCAGTGCGTTCGTTGCGCCACGAACACGTACTCCCGCCCAGGGCGGTCTGGGGCCTCGCGGACGTCGATGGTGGTGAAACCGCTGGTCACCAGGGTCTCCTCAACGTCTGTTCGACTGCGGAACCTGAGGGTGGAGTCCGATTCCACTGAGAAGCCGTCAGAGGCGAAGGTGTACGTGTACCGGAAGGAGACGTATGGCAGCGCCACCCTGGTGACTTCCATGCGCCGTTGGACCTCACCGATGCCAGGAAGGTTTCGGGTGACGGGGTCAGTGTCGACGACCCATTCCTCCCAGGCGCGGCGCTGCGGGCGTCTCGTCTCGAACACGAGGTGGCCGCCGTCGCGTAGCGCGCCATGGATGCCCTGGAGTGTCGCGCTCCAGTCATCGTCGTCAAGGAAGACTTGAGCCACGTTGCCGGTCATCAGCGCGATGTCAGCTGACAGCGCGGGGAGCGTCGTGGCATCCCCGTGGAGCCAGGTGACCGATGCGGCGCCGGGTTTGGATACCGCCACGTCGAGGGAGGCAACGGCGGGATCAACGCCGGTCACATGTCGTCCGCTTCTTGCCAGCAGGATGGCCAGGGATCCGGTACCGCATCCGATGTCGAGCACGTGTCGGGCGTCGAACTCGTCGACGATGCGAAGATATGCGTCGAGGTCCGCGCGGTCGCCATCGAACGCATCGTAGACAGGCGCGAGGCGCGGGTGGGCAAAGATCGCGTCGGGCATGGCACAGAACCGTAGCGATACGGAATGTCCGCGACCGCTTCGTCCGCCATCCTGTCCACCTCGATCGACGTCCTCCACAGCAACTACCGCATCATGCGCCAGACCGCTCAGCACCTCCGTCTTCGAGAAAGCGAAGCAGCAGAACAGAGCCGCCCGCCGGACGACCGGATCTAGCCGCGGACCGGGTGCGCTGGCGCCGGAGGACCTTCACCGCAGGGTCTCTTCGACACCGATCGTGGCGGCAATGAAGGAGAAGGTCGGAGCAACGACTCGCCAGGTGCAGCCTTGAGGGTCGGTCCAGACGTCACTTGCGACGACGCGGGGATCGAGAGCGCCTGTCCGGTAGTCGAGAGCAAGCGCCGTGTCATCGCCGGCATACTTGGCCACGGCGATCAGGAAGGCATGGTCGACGTCCAGCCAGGGCAACTCGACGGGGCCTGCTGCGATGGAGCTTCGCGCGAGTCGGAACAGGTCGGCTGATGGTTCGTCATCGACGAGGTGGTCAAGGGCCTGGGACTCCCACTCCATTGCCTGGATGCCGCCGAGGACGTCGAGCGGGTCGGTGAACCATGGCATCGTCTCCGCGAAAACCCCTCGCCGGGGTGACGCCACCTGCCACTTCTCAAGAGGTTGAGCAGCAGGTCGGGAACGACCAGACCACGGACTCGAACGGGCTCAGCAGCACCGCTGCCGTGCACGGCGTCGTCTCCTACCGCCACGATGGCTCTCCGGTCCGACAGATCGTGCGTAACGAACACTGGCGACTGGTGTCGCCACTGGGAAAGCTACCCGTATTGCAGCCCGATGATGGCTCCCCATGTCACACCCTGCATCCGTCTATGCGCGCGAAAGGTGACTACGACCGATGTACGGCGTTCTGTGCGGGCTGAAGGGCGGCGGCGATGAGGCGGGCTGGTTGGTCGTGCTAGCTTTCTTCGGCGCCCTTGCTGGCATGGGAGGAGGTGGGAACCGTGGTCACGACTGTCACGTGCTCCCACCCGACCACGAGGGCGTCGAGGGTCTGAAGGGGAGCGCCTCGCTACCCGGAAGGAACCCCATGACCGACCTGGTCATCCGCCCCCTCGCTGTGGGCGAGGAGGATCTCTTCGAGTCCCTGCCCGATCCTGGCCTGGTTGGGTTCGCCGCCTTCGGCGACACCTACGCCGACATGGCCGCAGCCGGCCAGTACCGTCCGGAGTGGACGTGGGTGGCCCTGCGCGACGGCGTGGTGGTCGCTCGTGCCGCCTGGTGGGCCGGCCCTAACGACGACGAACCGCTGGCCCTGGACTGGTTCGACTTCACCGACGTGGACGCCGCAGTGCGGTTACTGCGCACGGCACCGTTGCGCGCCGAGTACTCCCTGATGCTGCCCACCGGTTGGCGCGAGGATCCCGCGGTCCGGCGGCAAGCCCGGTCCCGCATCGACGCGGCCACCGCCGCCGGCCTGTCACTGCTGGTCGAACGCTACCGATACCGATGGACGCCCGACTGCGGCGTTCCCCGACGTCCGGCTCGCCTGGAGTTTCGGCCCGAGCCCGATGACGCGGCGATCCTTGACGTCTTCCGCCGGGTGCATCAGGGCAGTCTCGACGCCCACGCACGCCGCACCATAGCCAGGTCCGGGCTGGACGCGGCCTGCCAGGAAGCACTGGACTACCTGCACTGGAAGCCGAGCCCTCGCGACTGGTGGCGCCTGGCCTACGACCCTGCTGGGAACCTGGTTGGCCTGAGCGTCCCCAGCCGCAACTACGGCGATCCGGTCATCGGTTACATCGGTGTGGTGCCCGAGCACCGCGGCCACGGATACGCCTACGATCTACTCGTCGAAGCCACGCACATGCTCCTTGACGAGGGAGCGGAGCACATAGTGGCCGGCACGGACCAGACCAACTTCCCCATGGTCGCCACCTTCGCGAGGGCGGGCTATCCGATCGCCCAGGAACGCATCGACCTGATCTGAGCGGGAACGGGCCAGGCCATCACCGACGGATATCCGTGGTGGTGTGGGGCGGGCGGTGTCAGCGCCGTGCAGCAGTCGGCGGAGTTCCGGGATCGATGGTGAGATCCCAGCCGGGGAGGTCATCGTCGTCGTTCGGCGTGAGCGTGGGCCTGTACCAGGTCGCCGTTTCGAACCCGTACCCGTAACCGCCGGAGCGGTGCAGATCCACCACCGACCTCCGGCCGTCCGCTAGCGTTCGGTGTGGGCCAGCCCGTCGTCCACGTGGCAGGCCCACACCGAATCCTGCGACACCCTTCGGGAGGTCCGGATGGCGACCTTGCTGGGCAGCATCGACGCCACCCCCACCCCCGACCACTGCATGATGACCATCATCGGCGGCGAGTTCGACTCCTTCGGCCACCCCGACACCAACGCCGCCGTGCTCTGCTGGGCCGGCATCGAACAGATCCAGCTGTTCAGCGAAATCAGCACCGGCCACCGCCCACACGTCACCCTCGAGGCCTGGGACGGTCCCGCACCCACAGACACCGGCGAATGGGAAGCCCACGGACACGCTGAACTTCACTCCACCAGTGGCACGCTGGGTATCAGCATCTTCGACGAGAAGATGCTGACCCCGCTCCTGACCATCGGAGCGCCGGGAACCTACACCGTCGACGTGCACGCCACCGGCAGACGCGAAATCCGCGCGCTGTACGGGAAACCCGCGTGGTTCGCCGACGAGCTGCCCACCGGCGTCGAACGTTTCCGGGTCCGTGTCTGGCCCCAGGCCTAGCCGCCGCGCGCGGGCCGTGTGACCGGTGCGACCACGTCCCGTCGCAGGGCTCGCATCATCGCCGCATGCCGGACAGTGCCCGCAGGTGGCCTGAGCCGACGGGAGTGCAGGACGATCAACCCCACCCACAGGGTGACCACGAGCACCGTCGCGAACGTCACCACGAACGGGCTGCCAACGACGGATCCCGCGCACCGGCCCCGCATCACACCGATACTCCGCCACAGAGAACGACCGCGCCTCGCTCTGCGAGTAGCTTCTCCGTCACGCCGCGGGCCGGCTCCAATGGCGACCAGTGCTGGATCTGTTGCCATTGGAGAAGGCCCGCTCAGGTCAAGGGCGCACTACCGGGACGAGATATCTGTCGCCGGACATCGGTCAGCGAGGGGCGGTGAAGTTGTACAAGTCCGACGCGGTGTCGTCGAAATAGGGTGACCACCACAAGGTCGGTGCCGCGTACGAGTTGAGCGTGCTGTTGACCCCGTTGAGGTAGCCCCAGTTCCCGTCCCAGTTGATCAACCACGGGCCGCCGCTGGCGCCTGCGGTCAGGTCGCAGTTGATGCGGATCCGCGCCCCGGACTGGGTCGAGTTGCCGCTGCACCTCAACAGGTTGCCGCCGTCGAACGGCGCGCCGCTCGGGTAGCCGAAGTTGTTGATGCCGACCGTGAAGCCCTGGTGCGTACGGAAGCCGTGGCCCCCGAACTGGTTCACGATGCGGACGCCGTTCCGGGTGTTCATGATGGCCACGGCCATGTCGGCCTCCCAGTTGGAGTTGTCGATCCAACTGCTCCAGGTCCACAGCTCGCGGGCCGTCCAGGTGCCGTGCGGCCGGGGGTTGGCCAGGTCATCGTCGTACGCCGGGACGAACGACCAGTTGGTGGCGAGACTGCTGCCGGGGCCGCCGTGGATGCAGTGGCCAGCCGTCCACACGGTGTTGAAGCCGACCGAGTTGATGACCGCGCCGGAGCAGACCCACGATCCGCCGTCCATGTTGAAGAAAACCTTGCCGTTCGACCGCGCGGTCGGGTGGTTGGAGCCGAGGTTCGGGTTGATGGCCTGCGTGGACATGCCCGGGGTACCCATCAGGCCCGCCACCGGAGGCACATCCACCGGCCTGGACCGGCTGGTCGGCGCGGCAGACGAGGTCCCTCCACTCTGGGCGAAACGCCGTGCCGCGGCCTTGTACGAGGGAGACTCCTCGACGGGCCTGGCATTGCGCATCCGCTCGGGCGTCCAGTACGCCTCGATCGCCGCGTCGGCAGTCACCTGCGCGCCGTACCGCTGCCTGCCGGCCGCCCACGCCTCGGCGCTGACGGCCGTGCTCACCTGACGGATGCTGTCACCGTCGGCCTGCGGAGCCGCCTGCGCCGGTTGGCTGACGGTCAGCAGCGGCAGGGCCAAGGCCAGGGCCAGAATGGGGTACGTTAGGCGCCGACCACCGATTGTTCTTGGTCTCATCGAACATCCCTCTTCCCGGGTCGTGTGGAATACCGGGGATTGTCCCGGTCAATATCGAGTTTCGGTCCTCTACGGCTGGTCATGCGGCCATCCTGGACTAGGTTGGACACAGTTGGACTGCGGCTGTCGAAAAACAGACAGACGCTCGTCGATCAGTTGCCGATTCAAAGTCGCCGATCGGTCGCCGTTGTCGTGACCCGCCCGGCGGGCCCGATGCCGGCAAGCGCATCGATGAGGGAAGACATGACTGGGCTACCCCGCCTTATGCCTCCTCCACAGAGGCCAGTCACCCCGACAACCCCAGCTCAAGCGGCTTACCGTCGAACACGCAATGGCCTTGCGTGCCATCCCAGTCCATCGCCTGACGGCAAGGATCTCGTCTACGTTGAGGACCTTAGCCGCCTGAAATTGGCTTCGTCTCCTACCAATAAATGATCCAGGATCATGCAGGGTCTCCGGCGAGTCCGAGACCCTGCAGTGTCACGATGACGGGCCGTGTCAGTCCATGCGTCTACGTGCCGCCGCAACCCGTTTCGATCTTTTGCTGAGCTGGGGGAATGTGGTTCGGATTCTGCCAAGAATGATCCACGGGGATCGAGCCGTACCAATTATCATACTTACTGCCATGAGGCCAGTAGTTCGTAATGGCCAGCGGCCCGACGCTGCCTAAGGTCGGAACCACCTCGGGCCGCTCCGAGCGGGCGTCGGCGCGGGCGGGCGGGTCCCCCGCGTAGGTTTCCGTGTTTGACCTGGGCGTGGTCCTTGGGGAACGGCGAGTACAGCTGTGGCCTCGTGTTGCGTATCGACACCGGCGACCTGACCATCGCCACGCTCGCCGACGAGTGGATCCCTGCCCCTGGGAGACCGCCAGCCGCCCTCACCCGACACAGCACCGTCGGACCCTTCGTTCGCGACGGCCACCGGTAAGTCCAGCTGTCCTCAACCGCCACCGTCCGTGCCCGTACTAGTCGCCGTGGGTAAGTCGGGCGACCGGCCCTGCCCGCTGGTCGCCGTCGCGGCGGCGGCGGCGGCCGAACGCGTCGGCGCGCCCCCACCGCCCCGGTATGTCGAGCAGTTCGATCCGGCCCACCGACGGCGGCAGGTACGGATCGACGGCCAGGTGGTCCGGGTACGGGCTGAGCCCCAGCATCGTGCGAAGTAGGAGCAGGGGCGCCCCCGCCGACCAGCCCTGAGGGCTGCACGCAGCCGGGTACTCGACCGGGTAGCCGGTCAGGCTCCGCTCGTAGCCGGCGAATGCCTCGGGCAACCGGCCGTCGAAGTACCCGGACGCAGTGATCATGCCATCGGCGATCCGGGCGGCCTCCTCCCGGAAACCGTAGCGCCACAGACCCCAGGCGATGATCGAGTTGTCGAACGGCCAGACCGCACCGACGTGGTAGCCGACGGGGTTGTATCGGAGGTTGGTGGTGGACAGGGTACGCACGCCCCAACCGGAGAACAGGCTCGGCCCAAGGAGGTGGTCCGCCACACGGCGTGCCCGCTCCGGCTCGACAATGCCGCTCCAGAGCAGGTGCCCCATGTTGGAGGCGAGTGCGTCAACGGGCTTGCCCTCCGGGTCGAGCGCAAGCGCGTAGTACCCCTCCTCCTCGATCCAGAAATCGCGGTTGAACTGTTGCCGCAGTTGCGCTGCATCGCGCTCCAAGCGGTCGGCGTACTCGGGGTCGTTCCAGAACTCGCGGGCCATCCGCGCCCCGCGTAACTTGGCGTCGTAGGCGTACCCCTGTAGCTCGCAGGTTGCCCTGGGCAGGGCGGGGAGCCGGCCGTCCCGGTAGGAGATCGAGTCCCAGGAGTTCTTCCAGCACTGGTTCTTCAGGCCGTTGCGGGTGTTGCGCCGCCGGTAGTAGATGTAGCCGGTGCCGAGCAGGTCGCCGTACTCGTCGATCCAGTTGAGCGCGGCACGGGCTTGCGGTTCGAAACGCCGTACGGTCTCCACGTCGCCGCTCCACCGCTCGTACTCGTCGAGCAGGATGACGAACAGCGGGCTGGTGTCGGCGGATCCGTAGTAGGGGGTGTGCGGTTGTTCCTCGAATGCCGCCGACTCGCCGTACCGGAACTCGTGCAGGATCTTGCCCGGCTCCTCCTCGCGGAAGTCGTCGAAGGTGCTGCCCTGCAGCGTCCCCAACAGGCGCAGCACGGGCGGGGTCAGCGTGGGCGCGAACGGCAGCGTCTGCAGGCTGATGAAGATGCTGTCCCGGCCGAAGAGAGTCATGAACCACGGCAGTCCGGCGGTCGGGATCGGGCTGGTCGCGGTCAGCGACGAGTAACGCATCGCGGCCAGGTCGTACAGGCTGCGCTTGTACGCCGCGGCGAGGGGCTCGAAGTCGCAGGCGAGTCGCGGCGCGTGGTCGATCCATTGTTCCAACTCCTCGCGGACCTGTGGCCTGCTCCGCCTGCGGTACGCCTCCCAGACGGTGGCGGAACCACCGCCCCCCCGATTGATGATCGGTTCCACCTGGAGTTCGACGTCCCAGCGGCCGTGCGGTTCGAGGCGGATGTCGAAGGTCATGCCGCCGTCGTCAACCTTGGCCGGTCTGTCACTGGAGATGACGGTGTCCCGGTAGAACGTCGCCCGCTCGTAGCGCAGATGGAGGCGCCCATCCTCCTGACACACCGATCGCTTACCGCGCTTTGGCTGATTCTCCCTGATCTCGAAGATGTCGGCGAAGTCGGCGTCCGCGTCTATCCGGATGGAGACGTCCGTCGGTTCGATGTCGTGGTTGAGGACCACGAGCCGTTCGACGAGACTGATGCCAATGGTCTGCTTACGGATGACCGATATCTTGGCGTTGACGTAGTGCGTGGGCTCCCCGGGGACGAGGAAGAACCGGGTCTCGAAGAAGTGCAGATCGCTGCGGGACATTGGGCTGAGTCGCTCCCCGTTGACGCGCAGCACCCAGGTCGACAGGAAGCGGGTGTCGAACGAGAAGAGCCCAGCCGGTGAATTCGGGGACGGGGTGACATCGCCACGCACATCCGTGACGAGGAACGTGTTTCCGTCCAGGATGCTGAGCGTCTTCTCGACCATTAGGAGCCGGCTTCCTCATGGACGAAATCCCGTGGGTGATGGCCGGTGGGCGGTCCGGCGAACAGCACCCTGGAGAGCATGTGCACCAGTCCCAGGTGCCCCTCGACCACAAGCGCGTTGCGGAAGAACAGCGGCACGAACCGTTCCTCGCCCCTGACCAGCCGGTTGAACGTATCGTTGTCGGTGCGCAGAACGGCGTCCGGCTCCGGCCGAGGCGTTTCCGATTGTGGTCTGCGGACCCGGGCTGTCCCGCTCTCCAGGGTGACGAACCACTGTGTCACGACGGTGCCGGCCGACTCTGTCACGTCCAGGCGGACGGTGCCCGTGGGCTCCGGCGGAATACTTTCGAAGGTACGGCTCTCCCCACGCTCCAGCATCTGGAGTGCGTCAGCCAGTTGGTCGCCCACTTGGCGTCATCATCCTTCCCTGGCGTGCCACCTCGGCGTGACCGTGTCCAGTCCTCCGTCGGGCCCGCATCACCCGCTGCGCATGCCGAAACTCAGATTCCGGACAGGGACGGGACGTGAGGCCCGAACGGGTACTGCCGGTCCAACGGAGAGATGGTGATCCACCGTAGGTCGGTGAATTCGGCGAGTGCCGCCCGGGACCCGAACCGACCCCAGCCGCTGGCCTTGACGCCGCCGAATGGCATCTGCGGCTCGTCGTGGACGGAGGTCCCGTTGATGTGGCAGATCCCGGCTTCGATCCGGCGGGCCACCTGCAATGCGTTGGCCACGTCGCGGCTGAACACCGCGCTGGCCAGACCGAGCTCGGTGTCGTTGGCGACGTCGACGGCCTCGTCGACGCCATCCACCTCGATCACCGCAGCGACCGGCCCGAACGACTCTTCACTGTAGACCCGCATCTTCGGGGTCACGCCGCGCAGTACGGTCGGTGGGTAGAACAAGCCGTCGGTTCGGCCCCCGATGAGTACCTCGGCGCCATTGTTCTGGGCGTCGGCGACGAGCGACGCGACATGGTCGACGGCCCGCTGGTTCACCAGTGGGCCGAGCTCGGTCGACGGTTCATGCGGATCGCCCATGGCCAGCCTGCCGGCGTGGGTCACCAACTGGTCGAGAAACTCGTCGGCGACCTGGCGCTCCACCACAATCCGCTCGGTCGACATGCAGATCTGACCCTGGTTCATGAAGGAGCCGGCGACGGCGGCGCGTACCGCCGCCGGGATGTCCGCGTCGGCCAGCACCAGCATCGGCGCCTTGCCGCCGAGTTCGAGGACTGTGCGCTTCAGATGCCGGCCGGCCTTCTCGCCGATCACGCGCCCGACCGAGGTCGAGCCGGTGAAGTTGATGCAGCGGGTCTGCGGATGGCAGATCAACTCGTCGACAACGTCCGCCGCGTCGGCCGGCGCGTTCGTGATCACGTTGATCGCGCCGGGTGGCATGCCGGCGTCATGCAGGGCTGCGGCGATGGCCACATGGGTCGCCGGGGCCTCCTCGCTCGCCTTGAGCACCACCGTGTTGCCATATGCCAGCGGAAGTGCGACGGCTCGCATGCCGAGGATCAGCGGCGCGTTCCACGGGGCAAGGCCGACTACCACTCCCACCGGTTGGCGGATGCCGAGCGCGGTCATGCCGGGCACGTCGGACGGGACGACGTCGCCGACGATGCCGTACGTCTGCGCGGCCGCCTCGATGAGCATGTCGGTGGCGAGCTTCAGGTTGAACTGGCCCCAGCTGAGCACCGCGCCGGTCTCCTGGCACATCGCCCCGACGATGTCGTCGCCGCGTTCGGTCAGCAGACCCGCGGCACGCTGCAGCACCTCGCGCCGTTGCCCCGGCGACCACGTTCCCCAGGTAGCCCTCGCGGATGCCGCCGCATCAACGGCAGCCACCGCATCAGCACGGCCGGCGGCGGCAACCTCGGACAACGGCTTGTTATCGACATTACGAACTTTTGTGGTCCTTCGCCCCGATTGGGCGGGCGTCCACCTGCCGTCGATCAACAAATCGACGGTGCGGATGGCGTCGGGCATGGCGACGCGGCCTCCT
The DNA here is from genome assembly GCF_002754655.1 of Verrucosispora sp. CNZ293. Classification (NCBI taxonomy): domain Bacteria; kingdom Bacillati; phylum Actinomycetota; class Actinomycetes; order Micromonosporales; family Micromonosporaceae; genus Micromonospora; species Verrucosispora sp. CNZ293. The sequence continues at coordinate 2,257,566 of NZ_PEFR01000001.1, read as the reverse complement.
TCCAGTCGTGCGACACGACCTGTCGCTGCCACGGCGCGGCTCGACCCACCAGGGCAGCCAATGGCGTCGAAGTCCGCTTGCTGACCGGAATAACCGAGTTGCACCACTTCCAGGAGAATACTTCTCGAGGCGACACTGGGAGTGACTTCCGAAAGGAACCCTCCTCGCCAGGAGCCGCCACCGCCCGACGCTGGTCGGGCTCGCTGGTTGCGCCAGCGGATGTAGTCGCCGATAGCGGCGCCCTGCTGGTGTGGCTGCGGTCGGCAACACGGTCCTGGACGTGCTGGAGGCCGCGACAAGCACGCCGCCGGCAGCCGTTAGCGAGGCCACCACTCAGCTGGCGCGTAGGACCCGGTTGAGAAAGTCGCGTGCGAGTTCGGTGAAGGCGTCGAGGTTGGTTTCCAGCAGGAAGTGTCCGGCGTCCCAGAGGTGAATCTCGGCGTTGGGTAGGTCGCTGCCGAAGGCCGTCGCTCCGTCCGGGTGGAAAATCTCGTCGTTGCGGCCCCACACCGCGAGCAGGGGAATCTGGTTGGTCCGGAGGTACTCCTGCAGCTGCGGGTAGAGCTCACGATTGGTGTGGTAGTCGCCGAACAGCCGCAACTGCACCTCATCGTTGCCTGGCCGCTGCAACCGCGCGTGGTCGATGGTCCACGTGTCCGGCGAGACCACACTGGGGTCTGGTACGCCGTGGGTGTACTGCCAGATGATCGCGTCGAGGCCGAGAGCAGGCCGCAGCGCGGCCTCCGTCTGCGGATTCGGGTCATCGCCGTACGCCCAGATCGGCTTCCAGAACTCAGGCACGAATCCGGCCTCGTAGCCGTTGCCGTTTTGAGTGATGATGGCGGTCACCGGAGCGCTCGGTTGGAGCGCGAGCCGCCACCCGATCGGTGCACCGTAGTCCTGGACGTAGATGGCGTAGCGGTCGACGCCGATCTGGTCGAGTAACCCGGCGGTGAGCCGCGCCAAGGCGTCGAAGCTGTAGTCGAACTCTTCGACCCTCGGGCTGTCCGACTGGCCGAAGCCGAGGTGATCCGGCGCGATCACGTGGTACCGGTCGGCCAGCCTCGGAATGAGCTCACGAAACATGAACGAGCTGGTCGGGTAGCCGTGCAGCAGCACCACAGCAGGGGCGTCAGCGTCGCCTGCCTCCCGGTAGAACAGCTGCCGCCCCTCGACTGTGGCGTACCGGTGGAACACCCGCATCCCTAACCCCCATTGCTAGTAAGGCCGGTTAGCTAAGCTACTGCTAGACTCCTAACCCGTCAAGGGTGGTGATGGCAGTTAGGGACCGTGATGGCGGCATCGACCGACGAAGAACTTCTCCTGCTCATCCTCAACAGCACGCCACTCGTCGACGGTAAGCCGCAGGATCTCTTCAGCGAGGCTACGGCGGCGCGTGCGACGCTGCGCCAACTTGGCGGCACCGGCACGTTCGAGGAGTTGAACGCGGTACGATCCGCCCGCTCTCTGCTGCAGGGCGTGACTCGCGGTGAGCTGACAGCCGACTGCCTCGCACCGCTCCTGGTCGGCGTACGCCAAGTTCCTCACTTGACGGCGACGCGCCTCGATTGGCGGCTCAGCGCCCCGGCGGATAACCAGTGTGTTGTACGGGCAGTGCTCACCTGGGCCAGCCTGCGCGAGAGCGCCCCCGGCCGCCTGCGGCCTTGCGCTAACGCCGAGTGCCGCCTCTTCCTACTCGACCGAAGCCGCGCCAACACTGCCCGCTGGTGCTCAATGGCAACCTGCGGTAACCGACTCAAAGCGCGGCGACATTACCGGAAGACACGAACGCAACCCTCATAGAGGTCCGGGTAAGGCGCAGCGCAGCCAGCCTGCATACCGGCTCGGCGGGCTCATCGCGGTCGGCGAGCCGCTGCCGGGAGTCACCCCGGACGCTGGGTCGCGCACACGGCCGTCATGCCTCTGCCCGCCCGGCGAGGGCCGTATTCATTGCCGCGAAGCCTGACTCGGTTGAGCGCAACACGCCGGGCATCATCATCACGAGCAGTCCGGAGAAGCGTTCTGACTGGGTGAACCGGGTCGACTCGGTGGTGAGCGGTTCGATGTCGAAGGAGTGCGCGCCGTCGAAGATGCCTGGGACGAGCAAACGGCCGAGCCACGCGAGCCGCCGCTCGGGCTCGACGGCGGTGACGGTGGGAGTGAAGCGACGCGGCTTAGCCCCAGGAAGAGCGATGGTCACCGCCAGCCGAGATCCAAGGGTCAGGCTGCCATCAAGGTTCGTGATGAATGGGTTCCATTCCGGGTACGCAGCGGCGTCGGTGAGGATCGCCCATATGCGATCTGCGGGCGCGGCGATGTCGATCGTGTGGCTGACGGTAGGCATGATCGTCCCTCTCGTGGTCTGGCCTGAGGGCAACTCAGTGGCCAAATCGGTTGTGCGACATGGTGTCGCATAGTTTCAGGTTATTTCGGGAATGACGTCTGGCGATCCGAATCGCCGTCAGTCATCGTCGGGTCACCAGACTCGCACCCGTGGCGACAGTTCGCGTCAGTGGACGCTACTGAGATCCCGACCGGTCGCACCGTGCCGGCAAGTTATCTGAGCACGGCCGACGCTACTGTAGCCCGCGACCTGCTCGAGCACGGATCGATCATGCCGACACTCGATGGGCTTGACGAACTCGCCCCGCGCTCGTTGGCCGCTCACGAACGTGCACTGGCGGTGGCAGGGGAGCGTGCCGAGCTGGATAGCCGCAAACCGCATGCAGTCGGCTGACGACATTGCTACCTTGCCGCCGGTGGCGAGGCGAAGGTACGTGGCGAGAGGCGCTGACGGCGGCTACCGGATCTGGGACAACCGGGCCTGCCGGTGGTGGGGCGACCTATGCAGGGGTGTCGTCTTGCCGCGCGGGCCCGAAGAGAGTCATGACGAGCGCCACGGTGCTGAAGAAGCCAGATCCCAAGGCCAGCAGAAGTGAGGGCACGAAGGCAGATGGCGGTGGCACCCAGCCACCAAGCACCCAGGGCAGCGTGACAAGGACGACGACCGCTGCCGTGGAGATGATTTCGTTGACAACGAACGCGGTCGAGATGGCTGAGCTGCCGCGAGCGACTATACGGTGGGTCGTGTCGGCAGTTGCGGCAACCAGCAGGACCGAGAGCGCGATGAAAGCAAGAGCACCCCATATCGGCTCCAGGCCGACGAGTGTGAGGGACACGATGAGCGGCACGGCCAAGACCAAGAAGACCCACCGCACTCCAGAGCGGAGGTAACGGTCGGCCGCAGCCGCGCCCTGGCGGGTCTTGTGCAGGTCGGAGTCGAGGTAGAAGAAGATTCCAATGAGGAATGTGCCGATAAGCGTGCCAGCAACTTCTGCCATAGTCACAAAGAACTCGGCGCTAGTTTCTCGCATCGCGACCGACTCCACTTCAGCCTGGAAAATGTTCCGACAGCAGTCTCCCGGTCACCATACGGCCGACCGAGTAGTGCGGGTGCGTATTCGCAGTCTCGGCATTTGGAGGTGCCAGGTCGATGCGTTCAGCCCGGGAGGGACCCTCGCAGGGATCACCCGCACGGTCCTGGAATCAGCGCTTGATGCGGAACTGGACGCTCACCTCGACGAAGCATGTCCATCGAGACTCGGAAATCAATTCAGACCGACCGGCCAGGGCCGCTGTGCGGTCGACGGGGTGATGAGCTCATCGGCGACCCAACGTGCAACGCCAGCGGGGTAGGGCGCCGGCAGTGTGAGCACGATGTGCCCGAAACCGGCGTCGATCACCCTGCCGATGGCGTCCCGGGTGAGCGCGGCTTGGTCGTAGGAGACGGGCAGGTTGATCGAGCGGGTGATCGCCGCTGGGTCGCGGCCGATTTCGGCGCAGTAGCGTTCCAGCAGGGTGCCGCGGCTGACGGCGTCGTCGATGTCGCCGCTGGCGATGTTCCAGATGTCCGCATGCTCGGCTACCAGCCGCAACGTGGCGGCGGAGCGGCCACCGATCACGATTGGCGGGTGCGGGCGTCGGCGGTGTCAGCGAAGGGCAGTCCGTGCGCGGCGTACTCCCGCCGGGCAAGGGGATGATCGGGCCGCGACCCGACGCCGATGCCGAAGTCGAGGCGCCCGCCGGAGACGATGTCGACGACCGTGGCGATTTTGGCGAGCATCGCGGGAGGCCGGAAGCGGTTGCTGGTCACCATGACGCCCAGGCGCAGCCGCTCGGTCTGCGCGGCGAGGGCGGAGAGCAAGGTCCAGCCTTCGTACGCCGGTCCGTCCGGATCGCCTCCGATGGGCATGAGGTGGTCGAACAGCCACGTGTGCTCTATTTCGGCGATGGCGTCCGCTTCCTGCCATACCCGCAGGATGTCGTGGTAGTCGACCTGCATCGGGGCGGTCATCAGCCCGAAGCTGGGCGAGGGCTGGCTTGGCATGGGGACTGTTCCTCCTTTCGGCGCAGCCTTGACGGTTTGGTTGTGGCGGGTCGGTGGCAGACGGACGCGCAGGCGCACGTCCGTCTGCCACCTGATCACTGACCTGCCGGGTGGTCAGCGGCGGCGCAGTGCCGGCTCCAGTACGGCGGGCGGGGTGTCGTTCTTTTCGTAGGCGGCGAGGTCGACGCCGGGAGCCACGATCGCGTCGATCGCGTCCAGCACGTCGGCTGGGAGCACCGTGTCCGCGGCGGCGAGCTGCGAGCTGAGGTGGTCCATCGTGCGGGGGCCGATGATCGCGCTCGTCACGCCCGGGTGCGCGGTGACGAAGCCGAGCGCGAGCTGGATCATGCTGAGGCCAGCCTCGTCGGCGACTGTGGCGAGTTGCTCGACGGCGTCGAGCTTGGCGCGGTTGGCGGGGATGCTGACGTCGAAGCGATGCTGCATGAAGCCGGAGCGGTTCGTGCTGATTTCCTGTCCGGCGCGGATCGCCCCGGACAGCCAGCCCGATGCCAGCGGGCTCCAGGCCAGCACGCCCATGCCGTACTCCTGGGCCACGGGCAGCACGTGGGTCTCGATGCCACGCTGCAGGATCGAGTAGTTCGGCTGCTCGGTCACGTAACGGCTGAGACGTCCCTCGCGGGCGGCCCACTGCGCCTGCACGATGCGGTAGGCGGGGAAGGTCGAGGAGCCGAAGTAGCGGATCTTGCCCGCGCGCTGCAGGTCCGTCAGCGCCGACAGCGTCTCGTCGTCGCTGGTCGTCGGATCCCACCGGTGCATCTGGTAGAGGTCGACGTGGTCGACGCCGAGGCGGCGCAGGCTGTTCTCCAGCGCGGTGACCAGCCAGCGGCGGGAGCTGCCCCGCTGGTTGGGGCCGTCGCCCATCGGCAGGGTCGCCTTGGTGGCCAGGACGACGTCGTCGCGGCGGCCGGCGATGGCCTTGCCGACCATCTCCTCGGACTGGCCGCCGCTGTAGGCGTCGGCGGTGTCGATGAGGTTGATCCCCGCTTCGAGTGCTGCGTCGATGATGGCGGTGGCGTCGTCCTGGGTGGTGTTGCCGATCTTGCCGAAGTTCATTGCGCCGAGTACGAGGGTGCTGACCTGCACACCGGTGCGACCCAAGGGGCGGTACTGCATGACTGTTTCTCCTCACAGACGTCCGGCGGAGCCGGTTTGGTGGCAGCCCGCCCGGTTCATTATGCTGAGCAAGCGGAGCGCTGTTCCGGTAATGACGATACGGAACAACGTTCCGGATGCCAAATGGGGTGACGGAGGTAACGCGACGTGGTCGATTTCGACAGCGGCTCGGAGCAACCGGTCTCGCGCAAGCGGGCCGATGCCCGGCGCAACGAGAGGGCCCTGCTCGACGCTGCTGCTGCGGCGTTCGTCACCTCCGGCGTCGATGTCCCCGTCCGGGACATCGCCGCACGGGCGGGCGTCGGCGTGGGCACGATCTACCGCCATTTCCCCAGCCGGGCCGACCTCATCGTCGCCGTCTACCGGCACCAGATCGAGGCGTGCGCCGAGGCGGGGCCGGCCCTACTGGCCGGCAGCGACACACCGCACGCCGCCCTGGCGCAGTGGATCGACCTGTTCGTCGACTTCCTGGCCACCAAGCACGGTCTCGCCGCCGCGCTACAGTCCGACGACGCCGCCTTCCAGACCCTGCACGCCTACTTCCTCGATCGGCTCGTCCCGGTCTGCGCCCAACTTCTCGACGCCGCCGTCGCCGCCGACGAGATCCGCCCCGACATGGACGCCTACGGGCTGCTACGCGGCGTCGGCAATCTCTGCATCGGCGCGGGCAACGACCCCCGATACGACGCACGCCGCCTGGTCGACCTCCTCGTCGGCGGGCTTCGCCTCCGCTAGCTTGATCGGGAGAGGGGTACCCTCAACGGGTACGCATGCGTCGGCGGCCCAGGTGAGGCAGGTGTGCCGTGGGTCGTGTCGGCGTAGGTGCTCGTATCCGAGCGTGGTGACCACCTCATCCCGATGCCTCGCGTCGGGCAGTCCGGCGGTACTGGTCCGGTCACCGCGCGGCCCGGTGAACAGCGGGGATTCTGGCTTGCGGCGTCCAGGCGGTGAGCAACGATCGGCTGTACCTCTTCAATGAGCGGCACTGTGGCGTCCTGCGGGCGATGCCGGCCCGGTGGAGGTCGGGATGGCGACGTTGCGAACCGACTGCCGCCGCGCTCAGTCCATGACGGCAGTGGCCTCCACCTCGACGAGGTAATCGGGGCCGGCGAGGGCGCTGACGCCCAGCCCGGTGAACGGCGGGACCGGAGTGACTCCGAGCTTCGTGGCGGCCCGGGTGATGCCGTCGATCAACGGGGTCATCTTGTCCGGTGTCCAGTCGACGACGTACACGGTCAGGCGTACCACGTCACCAAACGACCCACCGACCCCGGCCAGGGCCTTGGCGACGTTGAGGTAGCACCGCTCGACCTGCGCGGTGAGGTCTCCGGCGCCGACCGTGCCGCCGTCTGCGTCGACGGCCACCTGGCCGGCGATGAAGACCTGCTTCGAGCCGGTCGCGACCGCGACGTGACGGTACAGGTCGACCGCCGGTAGGCCTTCCGGATTGACGAACGAGACGCCCATGGTGAGCTCCTTCCGGGTGAAGCCGCCGATCGGCGACGCCTCAAGCACATAAAGCCCGGGTGTGGCTTTGAGGCTCATCGGCGGTGTGGCGGCTAACGACCACGTCGGGACGTGCACGATGAACGTGGCTGTGGTCGGCCGAGGTGTCGGGCGGCGGCTTCGGGGCGGTCCCGAGGCTGTCAGTCGTATACCCAACCGCCCTCCACCGATGCGCAGCACCGGGCTGGCTCGTCGCCCGTGCTGACGAACATGGCTTGACCACCGGTGTCGTCGGGTGTTCGCGGCCGGTGCTCCCCTGCGTGGACGGGGTTTTCGGCAGGGCGGCAGCGATCACCAGGCGCAGGGTGTGTAGTCCTTGAGGAAGCAGCCGTGCAGGTCCTCGCCCTGTTCACCGCGGATGATCGGGTCGTAGACCCGGGCCGCGCCGTCGACGAGGTCCAGCGGGGCGTGGAAGCCGGCGTCCGCCAGCCGCATCTTCGTCGGGTGTGGCCGCTCGTCGGTGATCCAGCCGGTGTCGACGCTGGTCATGAGGATGCCGTCGGCCAGCATCTCCTGGGCGCTGGTACGGGTCAGCATGTTCAGCGCGGCCTTGGCCATGTTGGTGTGCGGGTGCCCTGGCCCTTTGTAGCCGCGGGCGAACTGGCCCTCCATCGCCGACACATTCACCACGTACTTGCGGCGGGCGGTCGCTGCGGCCATCGCCGGTCGCAGTCGGCTGATCAGTATGAACGGCGCGGTCACGTTGCACAGCTGGACTTCGAGCAGTTCGACCGGGTTCACTTCGTGTACCCGCTGCACCCAGCTGTTGACCGGGTCGAGGTCCGGGACCAGACCGCCGGCGTCGATGGCGCTGGCTGTTGCGATCCGTTCCGGTGACGCGGAGCCGCTGGTCAGCGCCAGCGCGGTGAGCGCGTCCGGGGTGATGGTGGGTGAGTTCAGTGGGGCGACCAGGCTGCCCGCCGGGTCGCCCCGGCCGTCCGGTTTGGCGAATGTGATCATCTCCGGCAGTGGGCCGTCCGGCAGGGCCGCCGCCTCCGCGGCGATGAGTTGCGCGTACGCCGCAGGCGTGCGGCGGACGGTCTGCGCCGCGTTGTTGATCAGGATGTCGAGTGGTCCCTGGTCGCTGACCGAGTCAGCGAGGGCGATTACCTGGGCGGGGTCGCGCAGGTCGATCCCGACGATCCGCAGGCGGTGGAGCCACTCCCCGCTGTCGGGCATCGCGGCGAATCGGCGGACCGCGTCGTGGGGAAACCGTGTGGTCACCGTGGTGTGCGCGCCGTCGCGCAGCAACCGCAGCGCGATGTACATGCCGATCTTCGCCCGGCCGCCGGTGAGCAGCGCGCGTCGGCCGGTCAGGTCGGTGCGGGCGTTGCGGCGCTCCCGGTTCAGTGCGGCGCAGGGCGGGCAGAGCTGGTGGTAGAAGGCGTCCACGTCGCGGTAGCGCTGCTTGCAGATGTAGCAGCCGCGCGGATTGTGCAGGACGCCGGCCGTGGCACCTACGGTGGGGGAGGCGAGCGGGTTGCCCTGGGTCTCGTCGTCGATTCGGCCCGGGGCGCCGGTGGCGGTGGCCGCCGTCACTGCGCGGTCGGCCGCCGCGATGGCATCCCGCCGTTCCTCGCGTCGCCGCTGCTTGATCATTTTGTAGAGCTTCGCGGTGGCCCGCTGCACCCGCACCACGTCGGGGTGATCGGGAGGCAGGTCCTCCAACGCCTCGAAGACGCTGAGACAGGTCTCCAGCCGGGTCGGGTCAATGCGGTATTGACCGGTATCCGTAACTTTGTCCGCCGTCATGCTGTCGCTGTCTCATCCCGTTCCCTGCGCCGGATCTCTCCGGCCCACCCCACGTCCGACCCGGAACTGTACGCACCGAGCGGCCTCCGACGCATCCCGCGCCTGCTCACCAGCCCGAAGACCGTAGAGGTCACCCCTCGACCAGGTCTATATGTTCAGGTCCGGTCCCTCTGTGGCGGGGTAGTAGGTGACGGGCCAGCAATTCCCATAGGGGATGTAGGAGGCGAAGCTGGCCGTTCGGACGGGAGCCTAACGAGGGTCGTCGGTGAACCACGGGTAGCTGAACTGGGCGGGTGCCAGTCCCCACTCGGCTACGAGCCTGAGCAGGCGGGACTCGTCGGTAGCGGTGTCGGCACGGATCTGCCGGGCGTCGACGTCGTAGTCCCAGCCTTCGAGCTGCCGCTCATTGAAGTCCCAGTGTGCGAGCTGGAAGGATCGTTGCACGTCCGGACGTTGCCATCCTTCGCGTTCGGCGAGGTCGTCGCGCTTGTCCAGGGCCGGAGTGATGTCTACGAACGCACGGCGCCCCGGTGCTGCCGGCACCTCTGCCACGAGGCGACGCCCGAGCCGAAGTGCGCTGAGCTTGTCTTGTGGCCACGTCGGCGTCGCACCTTCCACGGTGCCGATTCTCCGGCTTACGCGAGCACCGGACCACCCAAAGTCAGAGCGCTACGCAACGACGCTTCGGACGTGTCGTCGGCTGCTCGTCTCGCCGAGTGCCGTGTGATCAGTCGAAGGTCTTCGGTGCTGTCGGGTCCGGTGATCTCGGTTGTTGTACCGCCCTGCGGCGGTGCTGCTGGTCTGAGCCGTATCGTTCGACGAGCGCGTTGCCGATCGAGGCCAGGTGGTCTCGCACGCCCGGAGGGCCGGTCACCTCGATCCATTCGACAAGTCCGGCAAGTTCGCCAGCGAGTGTGTATTCGTCGTTACCGCGGATGACGACCTCGATGCGGCCGTCGGTGGTGGCGCCTCCCACTTCGAGCCGGCCGCCGAATCCTATTCGGAGTGCGCCTATCCAGTGCGGCGTGCACACCGCCCGGGCTTCGAGGGGCATTCGTTTGCGGTCGACTTCGTCGGCGATCGTGCGCCAGCTCTCGGCAAGGTCGAAGTCCTCGGGCCGGTGCACGGGGTCGCAGGTCGGCTCGGCGGACGAGACGCGGTCGATTCGGAAGGTCCGCCGACCAGTGTCGGTGTTGGCGACGAGGTACCACGATGAGCCTTTGGCGACGATGCCAAGCGGGTGGATGGTTCGCTCGGTCTTGGTGCCGTCGCGGTCGACGTAGCCGAGCTGGACCTGGACACCGCGGATCACCGCGTCCTGGAGCGCGTCGAGGAAGCGGGGCGGTCGTGGCTCGACCCGGCTCGCTCCCCAACGCCGCGGGTCCGTGACGAGCGACGACGCTGCCGCCTCGGCCTGCACCCGGAAGGGTTCCGGCAGGGCGTGGACGAGCTTGCGCAGCGCCGCTCTCACGGCCGGCGTCGCAGCCGAGGCCGGGCCGGCGACCAGGAACAGGGCGCGGGCCTCACCCGCGGTCAACCCGGACAGGTCGGTGCGGGCACCGCCCACGAGGCGCCAGCCGCCGCCTCGGCCCTGCACGGAGTACACCGGAACCCCGGCCGTGCTCAGGGCGTCGAGATCACGGCGGGCGGTGCGCTCGGAGATCTCCAACTCCCGGGCGACCTCCGCTGCGGTCACCTGCTCGCGATGTTGCAGCAGAAGGAGGATGGCCATCAACCGGTCGGCTCGCACTCCGACAACCTTTCCACGGAAACCGGTCAGGAGGTGACCGGTTTCGGTCGTCAGGATGCCGGCATGACAACCGACTTTCCCGAGCCCACCCGCATGTCGGTCAACGGTGTGGAACTCGAGGTCTTCGAAGCTGGCCGGCAGAACATGGGGAACCCGATCGTGCTCTGTCACGGCTGGCCTGAGCACGCCTTCTCCTGGCGCCATCAGATGCCCGCCCTCGCGGCGGCCGGCTACCACGTCATCGTCCCGAACCAACGGGGGTACGGCAACTCGTCCCGCCCGACCGAGGTCACCGACTACGACATCGCACATCTGTCGGGTGACCTCGTCGCACTGCTCGATCACTACGGATACGACGATGCCACCTTCGTTGGGCATGACTGGGGCGCTGCTGTCGTCTGGGGCCTGACCCTGTTGCACCCGAACCGCGTCAGCAAGGTGATCAACCTGAGCCTGCCGTACCTTGAGCGCGGGGAGAGGCCCTGGATCGAGTTCATGGAGGATGTGCTCGGTAGCGACTTCTACTTCGTCCACTTCAACCGGCAGCCGGGTGTCGCGGACGCCGTGTTCGAGGAGCACACGTTCCAGTTCCTTCGGAACCTGTACCGCAAGGATGTGCCCGTCACGGAGCCGCAGCCGGGCAATGCGTTGATCAACCTCGCCAGATCTGAAACCCCACTCGGTGAACCCATCATGAGCGACAGCGAACTGGCCGTCTTCGTCTCCGCCTTCGAATCAACAGGGTTCACCGGCGGAATCAACTGGTACCGGAACCTGGACCGCAACTGGCGTCTGCTGGCCGACGTGGACCCGATCATCCGACAACCCGCCCTCATGATCTACGGCACCCGCGACACGGTCGCGAGGTCTGAAAGGCTGGCAGAATTCGTGCCCAATGTGGAAGTAGTAAGTCTGGACTGCGGTCATTGGATCCAGCAGGAAAGGCCGGAAGAAACAAACCAGGCGATCCTCAAATGGCTGGAACAGCGGGCTGCCGCCTAGCGACCATCAGGAAATCCGCGTCACGGTACGCAAGGGTCAGCGGCTTGTAGCCGCTGGTTATGCCACGTTGGACTGCGGGTTGGTGGCCGGACGCCACCAACCCGCAGGCTGTGCCGTCCATTGTCTGGGCGGTCCGTCTCGCGTCACCACGAACCATCCGATTGAAGTTTGCACATCACGGGCGGGAGGTGGCTTGCCTGGCCGATCCGCCGTGCGAGGAGCGTACCCGGGTGATCGAGGCGGACGGGACGTCGCAGGTGTTGCTGGCCGTCACCCGTACCGCCGATCGGGGCGACCCGACGGCAGTCGCTTGCGGGAGGAGCGTACCCGTGGCGAACGCGCCTTTGTCCCCGCCGGCTCAGCAGGGCTCAATTCACCTGACGTCGGCCAGATGGCAGGGTGGCGTACCCTCCTGGAGCCGTCGCACGGGAGGAATCATGAACAGGACGACTGGTCGTCACGTCGTCGGTGCCGTTGTCGCCTGGGTGGTGTTCGTCGCGCAGGCGCCCGTCGTCTATGCCGGACTGCTCGTGTACGCGTGGAACACCTCGGGGGATCCAGGTGGCCCACTCGCCCTTCCGGCGATTTGCCTCTCGCTGGCCTGCCTGGGGGTCGCTCTGGTGCCATTGTTGTTCGTTCCGGCGGGCTGGGTGGGCGAGATTTCCGGGCACCACCGAGGGCTGTACATGAAGTTGCTTGTCGCGTTCGCCGTCGCCGCAGTGTTGGCCTCGATCTACGTAGCTGGCATCGCCGTACTTACCGACGGGGCGACGGTGGTCGGCACATTGTTGTTGTGCGTGGGTGGCGCGGGCGCTGTGCTGGGCCCTACTGCGGCCTACGTCGGGGTAGCCCACCGCAGGCTGAGAACGAGCGCGAGGTAGCGGGGTTTCCGGCTGATGCGGTGCCCCTAGCCCATTCCCTGGCTGGGTCGCGTGCCTCGGTGCCGGACTCGGCGGGGCGGGTGGGTGCCCCGGTGCCCCAGCGGCCGGAGCCCGAGCTGCACGCGGCCCGGGCCAGCTCGGTTTTTTAAGGGTCGAGGCGCTGTTCCCGCAACCGGCGAAACCGGTCAGGCCGGTGGCGCTTCGCTGATCGCCTGGTCCAGGATTTCCAGACCGAGTGCCAGTTCGTCTCGCGTCGTGGTCAGGGGTGGTGCGATCCGGAAGGTGCTTCCCATGCCGGGCAGTTGCACGACATTCATATGGAGGCCGAGTTCGAGGCAGCGGCGGGTGACGTGGGCACCGAGGACGTCCGAGCCCTCGCGCGTCTCCCGGTCGAGGACGAGTTCGATTCCCTGCATCAGGCCGCGCCCCCGTACATCTCCCACCACGTCGTGTCGGTCGCGGATGTCGAGCAGGCCGGCGCGGAGGAACTCGCCGAGTTCTCGGGCCCGTACGTCCATCTGGTCCTGCTGGAGTACGTCGAGCACGGTGTTGCCGACGGCGGCCACCAGGGGGTCGGACACGTGTGTGGTGTAGAAGAGATAACCCAGGGCATGTGCCCGTTGTTCGATCTCCTCGGTCGTGATCATCGCGGCGAGCGGGAGGCCGGCGCCCAGTGTCTTGGACAGGGTGAGGATGTCGGGCATTATGCCGTCACGTTCGAAGGCGTACCACGTGCCGGTGCGGCACAGGCCGGTCTGCGCCTCGTCGACGATCAGCAGCATGCCGCGCTCACGGCATTTGCGTGCCAGGGCGACGAAGTAGCCCGGCGGTGGCTCGATGATGCCGCCGGAGCTGAGGATCGGCTCGACGATGCACGCCGCGAGGCTTCCCGATGACTGGGCGTCGACGAGCGCAAAGCCATAGTCGAGTTGGCGCTGCCAGTCCAACTCGCCGTCCGGAGTGGTGAAGTCGGGGCGGTACGGGTTCGGCGTGGGGATCGCGAAGTTTCCCGGCGTGGGACCGTAGCCCCGGTGACCGGCGCTGTAGGTCGCGGCCGCCGCGGCGTGCGTCATGCCGTGCCACGACTTGGCGAAGGCGACGATCTCGTGTTTGCCGGTGACGAGCTTGGCCATCCGGATGGCCGCCTCGTTCGACTCGGCGCCGGTCGTCAGCAGCAGCGCCTTCTCCAACGGCGCGGGGAGGGACTCGGCGAGCCGGCGCGCGAGGTCGACGACCGGACGGGACAGCATGCCGCTGAACAGATGGTCCAGTCTCGCGATCTCCCGCTGCACTGTTTCGACGATCGCGGGGTGGCAGTGCCCGAGAATGGCGCTCATCTGGCCTGAGGTGAAGTCCAGGATCCGCCGGCCGTCAGCGGTGTACACGAAGCTACCGGCCGCGCGATCGATGATCTCGGGCGTGAACGATCCGCCGTAACGCACCAGATGGCGGGCAGCGTCAGACCAGAACTGCTCGGGAGTACTGCGCTCGGTAGCCAGCGTCATGGGCCTCACGATAGGAGCGATCGTTATGCACGAAAAGCTCGTGTCCTTGGCTACGCTGTGCGGAATTCACGCACAGGGAGCTTCCGATGCGGCTCAACACGGCACGCCCGTATCATCCTTGACCAGGTCAAGGCCGCTGAGGCGGACCTGCGCAGCCGCTCCGGACAACCGACCGGGCCGGTCCGCCTCGCAGCCTTCTCCAGCGCCATCCGGACCGGCGTCATTCCGCTCGCCACGCGGCTGCGGGAGGCGCATCCCAGTCTGGCTGCGGCGTCGGCTGCTGGCGGTAGTCCTGCGGCGAGGTGCCGTAGGTCGCCCGGAACAGGCGCGTGAAACTTGCCTTGTCGAGGAAGCCCCACCGGGCGGCGATCGCGTAGATGGGCTTGCTGGCGTGTAGGGGACTGGTCAGGTCGCGGCGGCACCGGTCCAACCGTCGCAGACGAATGAGCTCGGTGACGCTGGCTTCCTCGTCCTCCCACAGCCGGTACAGGGTGCGCAAGGAGATGTGGTGGGCGGCAGCTACGGTACGGGCACTCAGATCTGCGTCGCCCAGGTGCTCGGTGATGAAAGCGTCGATGCGTGCCCGCAGTGCCTGCCGCTGGACCTCCGCCGGTAGTGCCTGCTCGCAGTCGAGGTGCTGGGCCAGGGTTGCCGAGATCAGGTCCAGGACCATATACCCCAGCTGTCCCGCATCGGCTGCTCTGAACTGCTCGGGGCGTGTGGTGACCTGAAGGAGGAACTGGGTCAGGAGGGCCGCCATGCCCTGAGGGGGGAACCGATCGGCGAGCAATCGGCTGACTTTGGCCCGCGGCAGAGGTATCGCCGACTCCGGGACCAGCACCGAGATGGTCTTGGCCGTCGGGGGTGGTGGGTGCGGGCGGCCCGCCCTCGACACGGGCGCGTCCTGCGGGCGGTGTCGACACTCGAAGGGACTGCTGGTGGAGAAGAGCGTGAACTCGCTCGGCCTGACCACGGAATGACGGCGGTTCTGGACGATGGCGGCCTCACCGGTGAGGGGGAGGGCCAGCCCGTACATCTCCGGATCACCTTGCCGGATCATCCCGGGCGACCGGCTCCAGGTGAGCGCCGGATAACGAAACGACGACACAGTGGGGACACCCAGGTCGACAGCGCTGGCGAAGCCGGTGAAGTTGGCGGAGTGCGGGCTGGAGAACGCCGCCTGCACCGTGCCCTCGGAGATGACCTCCTGCCACACGTCGAACCGGTCACGCTCGGGAAAATGCGCCAGATCGACTGTCTCGACGCGGAGAATGGAACTCACCTCGCTCCCGTCCAGTATGCGAAGCTGCTCGATGCGACGTGCCAGGGCCGTCAGCACGGGGATCGATCTCAGCCCGCGACAACGGCGCCTGCGGTCGTGAGCTTATCGAAGGATGTCTCGTAACTCGGCGGAGGCTTTGCCGGCCAACGGTGGTGGGATCAACCGGGGACGATGACGGTGCTGCGGAAGGCGTTGTCGCGGTCACCGGTCTGTGGATCGGCCAGGGCCACCACGAGGCGGGTGTGGGCGTCGATGACGACCTGCAGGTTCGTCGAGCAGTGGCGGTGTTCATCCGGTGTGGCGCGACGATGGTTGCCGGTGGGGACCAGGGTGCCGTCGACGATCGTGAAGGTGTCGACCCGACGCCGAGCTAGCGGGGCCAGGGCCAGGCACGGGCCGAGGGCGTCGATGATCCGGTGTGCGGCGGAGTGTGACACCCCGAACAGCGGACCGATCTGTCGGATGGTGAGGTTCGTGCGCCAGTACGCGGCGACCAGCAGCACCCGGTCGGCGAGGTGCAGCGACCACTGCCGGCCGGGTCGACCGTCAGCGACGGCGTCTCCGCCACGTTGCTCAACCAGCTGGACCAGCCGGCAGAACTGGGCGGGCTGCAACCCGGTGAATGGTAAGATCCACTCCCGGCGGGCCGGTGAGATCACCTGCGTCCCACCATCGTCGATGATCTCCCTAGCAGACAGTTGCCGGTTACGAGGCATCCCTCACGAGGGCCTATCGGCAGGAGCTCGGGGCTGGAGCCTGGTGGCAGGGCTGGTGGCGTCAACCGGTCCGCTGCCCGAGTGCGATCCATGATGGGCGGCCGGACGTTGCGGGCGGTTGCCATCCCACGTCAGGCTGTTGAGAATTCGTGCCAGGGTACGCGCACGAATGGGCGGCTCGGTGAGCCGATTCCCCGAGCGGTCAGGAGGTGCCGGGTGAGCTTCCGGCTGGCCGCGTACGCCCTCTGCGTCACGGATGACCGGGTGCTGCTCGCCCGCCACGAATCGCCGAGCGGCGGGACGACGTGGAGCCTTCCGGGCGGCAGGGTGGAGCACGCGGAGGATCCGTTCGACGCGGTGATCAGGGAGGTTGCCGAGGAGACCGGCTACGAGGCGGTGGTCGAGCGTCTGCTGGGTGTGGACTCCCGGGTGATTCCCGCCGCTGAGGCGTGGTCGGGCCGGGAGCACCAGAACATCGGCATCTTCTACCAGGTCCGCATTACCGGAGGTGTCCTCCGGCCGGAGCCGGACGGAGACGTCGTCGAGTCGGTCTGGACCCCGATAACGGCGGTGGCGCAGCTGCGCCGGTCCGCCCTCGTCGACGTCGGTCTGGCGCTGGCGCGGACGCGTCCGGCCACCGGCCACGTCCCTCCGGTGCCGGCCGGCGGCCTCATTCAGCACTGAGAAGGCTGGCCGTGGCTGCGCTGGCGGGCCGTTGCGGATTGGCCGGTGCACGCTCAACTCACGTGCGCCCGCGCCACCCAGTGATGGTCGTGGGGCGGGCAGAGTCGTTCGGGTGGCAAGGGCAGCCACGGGCACTCGCCGGCGTGCAACTGCCGCAACGTGTAAGCCTCCGCCGTCCAGCCCTGGTGACGCAGGAAGTCGCCCAGGTCGTCGAAGCCCAGTTGGAACGCGGAGCCCCGCGACTTCATGAACGTCAGGAAGGTCTCGTTGGCCGGATCCGTGTAGAAGTCGGTGTGCGGCGCGTCGACGAGCAGGACAGAACCACGTGCCGACATCTTCCTGACGGTCCCGATCAGCCGGGTGAAGTCCTCCATCTGCAAGTAGGGCAGCAGTCCTTCGATGATCCAGGCCGTGGGGCTGTCCGGTTCGTAGCCGGCCGCCAGCAACCGCTGAGGCCACGTCTCACGACGCAGGTCCTCGCCGAGCGAAACGCGGCGGCAGACCAGACGGTCCCGGACCGGCTCCAGCAGTCGCTCCTTGGCCTCCAACTGGCCCGGCAGGTCGATCTCGAAGAACTGGGTACGGGCGGGAAGATCCAGGCGCCAGGCGCGCGTGTCACTCCCCGCGCCCAGGCAGACCACCTGGGCGATGCCACCCGCGGCAGCCTCACGGAGTGCGATGTCACCGAAGCGGGCGCGAACGATCACCGATCCGATGGTGCCGCCGACGGCCAGCGCCGCGTCCGCCATCCTCCGGGACCTGGGCGTGCTCAACAAGCCCGCGTACCGGTCCACCAGGTAGGCGTCGGCACGATCGTGCTCCATGGCTCTGATGACGGCGGTGATGAAACTGGTCTCCTTCACGGCCTCGGTGTCCGTCGCCCCGCCCGCCCCGGAGCTGTCGTCACGTGCGTCGGGCTGACGTCGAGCGACGGTGAGTGACGGTCGTGAGTTGACCCAGTCCTGATCGAACTGCCCCGTCCGGGCGTAGCCGCGGGAGATCTCGGTGAGTTCCTCCTCGCTGAAGACCTCGCTGACGTCGTCGAACCCGTGGGGCGCCCGTTGGTGAGCCAGGGTGATCACCTTCTCAGGTCCCATGGAGCGGTTCGCGTGCTGCAGTTCCGTCATCTGCGGGCGGCGTTCGTCCTCGTAGGCCCGCAGGCCGCTGCCCACCTCGGTGTGGGTGGCCAGGTGCCAGGACAGCACGCGGGCATCGACGATGGCCTGGGTGGCCCCGTTGGACCCGGCCGGATACATCGCGTGGGCGGCGTCGCCGACGAGTGTCACGTTGTTGAAACTCCACTGTGGCACAGGGTCTCTGTCGATCATCGAATACTGTTGTACGTCCGCCGTGTCATCGAGCAGGCGCGGCAGGTCCACGCCGGGTGGCGCCCAGCTTCCGAACTGGCGCAGGACGGCCGCGCGCCGCTCGGCGACGCCCGTCGCATCGCGCTGGAGCGGATCGGCCTCGCTGTCCGGCCAGGCGGCGACCCAGTTGATCAAACACCTGCCCAGGGTGTCGTCCCTGTCGATCGGGTACAGGACGAGTCGCCGCCGGTCGTCGCCGAGCACCGCCATTGTGCTTCCGGTCAGGAAGTCCGGCCCCCAGGCGGTCCCTCGGAACATCGTCACACCGTTCGACGGCGGTGGCCCCTCCGCCGGGTAGAACGCCGCCCGGACGGCCGAGTGGATACCGTCCGCCCCGATGAGCAGCTCCGTCTCGACGACCCGGGTCGAGCCGTCCCGGTCCATGACGGTCGCGTACGTCCGGCCTGGCTCGGAGTGCAGTCCGACGAGCCGAGCGCCGGTGACGACGGCGCCGTCGCCCAGGCGTCGCCGGACCTCGTCAGCAAGGACCGTCACGAGTCGTGCGCGGGAGATGGAGAGTTGCGGCCATCGGTAGCCCGCCAGCGTGCCGCGGTCCTCGCGCCAGACGAGATCACCGCGCGGGTTGTACATCGCCAGTTCCCGGGTGCGGACAGCGTGCTGCTGCAACTCGTCGAGCAGCCCGAGTTCGGCGAGTTCCCGGACGGCGTTGGGCAGGATGTTCAGGCCGAGGCCGTGCGGGCGCAGCTGTGGCTCGGCCTCGAAGACCGTGACCCGGTTGAATCCGGCCGCGTGCAGACTCACCGCGGTGGCCAGTCCGGCGACCCCGGCCCCAACAATCATGATGTCCACTGTCGACAACTCACCCTCGTGCGTCACGGCAGCTGCACCCGCTGCCCAGCGGTGGCATTGAGCATGGCGCTGTTCTTTCTGGTGAGGGCGAGAATCTCCTCGAGGAGCCCCACGCTTCCTCCGCCGCTGCCCAGTTCGTAAAGCCGTAGTTCCTCCTGGTAGGCACGCCGTGCCATCACCAGATGCTTGCCGCGGAACGCGGTGAGCGTCTGAAGGGCGTGCCGCAGACTTCTCGCACTGGACTCCACGTGCTCGTCGGCCGAGGATGCGCCGGGACCTTCGAGGGCCGCCACGACCCGGGACGTGACGGACGGCATCCTCGCCCACTCCGCGTACCGCTGCTGCCACTGTGGGAGGGTCTGCGACGCCACCTCAGCGCAGAACTGGAGGTAGTCCGGGCTGCCACGATCGGAGGCCCACAGGAGCAGGTCGATGAGGAAAATCGGAATGTGCGCCGCGGCCGGGCCCATGTAAGCCCGACCCGCAACACGTACGTCCTCGTAGAATGGCCTGAGCACACGCGCGAAGAACTCCGGTGCCACTGTCACCCGGACACCGCTCATCACCGTGTCCGCGACCGCGATGTGCGAGGTGAGCGACGCCAGCCGGTCCGCATGGGCCGGCGCGGCCGGATCCTCGTCGATCAGCGAACGCCCGATGTCAACGGCGCGGGCGAGGTGCGGCACGCAGGTGCGTACCGCATTGATCAGGTTGCGTTCCATCGGGTGGCCCGTGTAGAGCCGCTCACGTTCACCTATCGGATTCCAGGACGTGTAGTGGTACACCGTGTCGCGCGGGATCATCCCCGTACGCCGCCCCAGCAGCTGAAAAGACCTGGCCGCACCGGGCACGGCCTCGAAGGCGGACACTCCGTGCCGCTGCAGACTGCCGAGATACATGCCCAGGTCCCGCACGGCGGCAAGACACTCAGTGGTGGTGAAAGCCGCGATGCTCGCCGCGGACGGCAGGGCACCACTGAGCGCCCGTACCAACGCGGCGACATCGGCGGCCATGTTCAACGCCGGCAACGCGCGAAGATCGTCGTCCAACCTCAGCGGATCGAGCCTTCTGATCTGCTCGTTGTTCTCCTCGGAGATGACATCCACATCTGCCCTGCGGTGCACGTGAACCCTTCCCCCGGCGGATCCAGCGATGCCCTAGATTCGAGCAGGAAGTTCTCGTGCCGTACCGATACCTGACAGAGCCTTGACAGATTGCCGCGCGGTCCGCTCCGGGCGCGTCGGGTGGAGTCAGACGTGCCGGGTGGGTCGGTAGGTGAGTTCCTGGGTGCGGCCGTCGAGGGTCCGGCTCTCGATCAGCTCCAGGTCGAAGTCGGCAGCCCCCTGGAAGATCGGTTCCGTGCCGGTCTGACCGGTGATCACCGGAAAGATCGTCACCTGGACGCGGTCGACCAGACCGGCGGCCATCAGCGCCCGGTTCATCGACAGGCTGCCGTGTGACCGCAGGGGCACGTCGGACTCCTCCTTCAGCCGGGCGACGACGTCGACAGCGTCGCCGCGGGCGACCGTCGCGTCCGGCCAGTCGAGGGGAGTGTCGAGAGTGTTCGACACCACGGTCGCCGGGAGGTTCCGCATCCGGGTGACCCAGGCGTCCCGTACCTCGGACTCCTCGGTGCTCTCGGCCAGCAGCCGCGCGAACACCCGGTACGTGTCGGCGCCGAAGACCATGCGCTGCTCTTCGCGGTACGCGGCGAGACGGTGCGCGAGCAGTTCGGGCCCCTGCTTGCCCCAGTACCCGCCCCAGTCGCCACTCGTGGTGCCGAAGCCGTCGAGGCTGGCGAAGACGTCGAAGGTGTAGGTGACGGTCATGATGGTCTCCTCGGATCGGTGAGTTCGGTGCGACGCCGCTGTAGGTGGGCGCGTTCGGTTTCGTTTGTGGCAAGCGCCGCGGCCTCGTCGTAGGCGGCTCGGGCCGCCGCGTCGCGGCCGAGCCGGGCCAGTAGTTCGGCGCGGGTGGCGGGCAGCCGGTGGTAGCCGGGGAGGTCGATGTCCTCAAGCGCGGCGAGGGCCACCGCCGGTCCGTGCACCTCGGCCACCGCGACCGCGCGGTTGAGCGCGACGACCGGGGTGGGCGCCAGCGCGAGCAGTTGGTCGTACAGTGCCAGGACCTGTCTCCAGTCGGTGGCGGCGCCGTCGGTGTGCACCGCGCTGATCGCGGCCTGGATCTGGTACGGCCCGGGCCGGTCGCGCCGCAGGCAACGACGGACCAGGTCGTGGCCCTCGGCGACGAGTGCCCGGTCCCACAGTGACCGGTCCTGGTCGACCAGCGGGACCAGTTCGCCGGTCGGGCCGAGCCGGGCGGGGCGCCGTGCCTCGGTCAGCAGCAGCAGGGCGAGCAGGCCGAGGACCTCGGGTTCGTCGGGCATCAACGCGGCGAGTTCGCGGGCGAGTCGGATCGCCTCGGCGCACAGGTCCGTCCTGATCAGCGGCCCGGTGGTGGCGGCGTAGCCCTCGTTGAACATCAGGTAGAGCACGGTGAGCACGGGCGGCAGTCGATCCGGCAGCTCATGCTCGGCGGGTACCCGGTACGGGATGCCGGCGTCGCGGATCTTCTTCTTGGCGCGCACGATCCGCTGGGCGACCGTCGCCTCCTGGGTCAGGTAGGCCCGGGCGATCTCCGGTACGTCGAGGCCACCGAGCAGGCGGAGGGTGAGGGCGGTGCGCGCGTCGGGGGCGAGCGCGGGATGGCAGCAGGTGAAGATGAGTCGTAGCTGGTCGTCCTTCACCGGTCCCACCTCCTGGGGTTCGTCCTGGTGGTGCAGCAGTATCGCCTCGGCGTGCCGCGCCTCGCGGGTCGTCTCCCGGCGAAGCCTGTCGATGGCGCGGTTGCGCGCGGTGGTCACGATCCAGGCGCCCGGGTTCGGCGGCGGGGTCTGCCACTTCTGCAACGCGGTGGTGAAGGCTTCCTGGACCGCCTCCTCGGCGAGGTTGATGTCACCGAGGAGGCGGGTCAGGGTGGCGACGCAGCGGCCGTACTCCGCGCGGTAGATGCTCGCCAGGTCCATGTAGATGACCGGCCGGTTCAGGCCTGGGACAGGTCGTCGAAGGGACGCACCTCGACCGGCCCGCAGGCGGCCGCGCACTTCTCGGCCCAGGCCAGCGCCTCGTCCAGGTCGGCGCACTTGATGACCCAGAAGCCGGCGATGTGTTCCTTCGTCTCGGCGAACGGCCCGTCGCTCATGGTGGTGCTGCCGTTCTCGATCCGGACGACGGTGGCGCTGTCCGGCGACAGGAGGCCGCCGCCGAAGACCCAGGCGCCGGCGGCCTGCATCTCGTTGTTGATCCGATCGGTCTCCCTGAACATGGTCTGGATCTCGTCGTCGGACGGCTCCGGTGCGCCCTCGACGACATGCACGGACAACAGGTACTGCTTCATGACGGTCCTCCGGTAGCTCGACTGTGGGATGAGGGACAGGTCAGGCGGCCAGGCGGCGCGCGACGGCAGGGATCACGATCGCGGCCGCGACCAGGTGGGTGAGCATCAGCAGCGCCTTGGTGGCCGGACCGGCGTCGACGATCACGTCCGGCACCAGCGAGAGCACGGTCAGCGCCGCCGTCGTACGGACGAACGTGCGCCGCGGCCGCTTGGCGAAGCGGGCCAGGAACGCGGCGATGATCACGCCGATCAGCGAGAAGACGGCGGTCAACACACCGAACCCGGCGACCGGGATCGGGGCACCGGCGATGTCGAGGCTGACGCCCGCCGCATTGCCGGCGGTGGCGACGGCCATCGTGGCGGCGCTCGCGCCGGCCGTGGCGAGCAGGCCGGCGCCGAGCAGCGCGCCGATTGCCGACGTGGCGGCGCGGTTCGTGGTGGTGTGGCTCGTGGTCGCCGTGGTGCTCATCGTGCCCTCCAGGAGGCGTACCGCCCGGCTCGGTGCCGGGCTCTCACCAGAGCTACGAAAAGACCCAACCCCGATCGACACGTACGCCAGGATTTTTTCGCAGAAGTTCTACTCCGGCGTACGGGCGCGCCGGTCATCGGACAGAGCGGGCGAATCTGGCGACCAAGGCGTCGATCACGGCGAGGGCTGGGGCCGGGCCTTCTGCGGATAGATCGTCTCGTGACGGGCCAGCATGGCGACGAACTCGCTGATCTTCCGCTCGCGGGTCTGCGCCCGCTTGACGCCGTTGACGCGGTGGATGAGCGCGAACCGGTTGGTCTTGGTGAGGACGTCGAACATGGCCTGGGCGGCGGGGTCGGCGGCGATGGCGGCGAGGAGGTCGGCGGGCACCTCGGCCTCCGAGGGCGGCGCGTAGGCAGCCGCCCACCGGCCGTCCGCCTTCGCGGCCTCCACCGCGGCGCGGCCGGCCGGCCGCATCCGCCCCTGCGCCTCCAGCCGGGCGACGTGGGCGACGTTCCGTTGTGACCAGGAGCTGCGGGGCCGGCGAGGGGTGAACCGGATCCAGGAGGTCTCATGATCCCGCTTGCGGGCCTGCCCGTCGATCCAGCCGAAACAGAGGGCCTCGTCGACCGCCTGCTGCCAGGTCAGCGTGGTGACCGAGCCGCCCTTCCTGGTCAGGGCCAGCCAGACACCTGGCGACGAGGCGTGGTTGGCCGACAACCAGGCGCGCAGCGCGTCGGCGTCCGCCACGATCAACTCATCCAGCTCGGCGCTCGCCATGACGGCAGACTAGTGCGGTGGACCCTCGGCCTGACTGCGCCGGTCCAGTTCGAGCCCGAACAGGCCGAACGCGATCTTGGACTGGCTGTACGCGCGGAAGCTGTCGTAGGACTTCTTCCAGTTCAGGTCGTCCCAGTTGATGGCGTGCTGGTTGGCGGCGATGCTGATCTGCGAGGTCACCCGGGCGCGTCCGGCCCGCAGCAGGGGCAGCAGGTGGGAGACCAGCGCGAAGTGGCCGAGGTGGTTGCAGCCGAACTGCAGCTCGAAGCCGTCAGCGGTGAGCTGTCGATTCGGCGGTGTCATCACCCCGGCATTGTTGATCAGGATGTGGATCGGGCGGTTCGCCCGCCGTAGCGTGGTACCGAGCGTGGCGACCGAGTTCGGCTTCCTGGCCGCTGTCGAGCGGGTGACCCGGGCAGGCTGCTCGGGTCGCGGTGACCCTGGCGGACGTGAGGTCAGGAACCGGCGTCGAACTGCGCGCGGGCCTGGAAGACCCGGTCCATGTGTGTCTCCGCCCAGGTCTTGATCGCGACCATCAGCGGGAGCAGGTCATGACCGATCGGGGTGAGCTCGTAGTCGACGCGGGCTGGCACCGAGGCGGTCACGGTGCGGGTGACCAGACCGTCGCGTTCCAGTGTGCGCAGGGTCTGGGTGAGCATCTTCTGGCTGACGCCGGCGATGCGGCGGGCGAGTTCGCTGTGCCGCTGCGGGCCGCCGGCCAGCGCCGCGATGACGAGCGCCGCCCACTTGTCGGTGAGCGTGCTCAGCAGTTCCCGGGTCGGGCAGGCGGCCAGGAACGCGTCGTAGTCGCGTTTGGCCTGTTCCCGTCGCTGTCCAGCGGTCGTCGCCATCTTCCACCACCTCGCCGGTGCCCTAGGCACTTACAGGTACCTACTTACTGATAGTTCCTAACGATACCTACCGTGGTGGCGTCAACGGCACTGAGTGGAAGGACGCGGCGATGCGCGCAGTCAGCTATGCACAGTTCGGGGGGCCGGAGGTGCTGCACGTGGTGACGGATCTGCCGGTGCCGCAGCCGGGACCGGGGCAGGTGCGGGTACGGGTCGCCGCGTCCGTACTGCATCCGGTCGATCTCATGGTTCGCGCCGGTCGGTTCCCGGCACCACTGCCGGTCGGGCTGCCGTACGTTCCCGGGTGGGACGTGGCGGGGACTGTCGACGCGGTCGGTCCCTCGGTCGACGGCTTCACAGTGGACGACCGGGTCATCGGCTTCTCACCCTGGTTGCGCACCGCTGTCGGCGCGCACGCGGAGTACGTGGTCCTCGATGCGGCGTGGCTGACCGCCGCACCCGACGGGGTTCCCGCCCACGAGGCCGCGACCCTGCCGACGAACGGCCTCACCGCCGCCCAGGCGCTCGACCTTCTCGCCCTCCCCGCAGGCTCGTCGGTGCTCGTCACCGGCGCCGCCGGGCAGGTCGGCGGGTTCACCCTGGCTTTGGCCCGGGTCGCCGGCCTGCGCGCCACCGGAATCGCGGGGGTCGACGACCGCGAGTTCGTCGAGTCGCAGGGCGCGACGTTCGTGTCCCGCTCGGACGGTCCGCCCGGGCTGCCGGCCGGCAGTTTCGACGGGGTTGTCGACCTGGCCGTGGTCGGCCCGTCGCTGCTGGACCTGGTCCGCGACGGCGGCGCTTTCGTGGCCGCCTCGCCGCCACTGCGCCCGGAACCGGTGCGGGGAATCCGGACGTACGCGCTGGACGTGCTGCCGGACGGCACCCGGCTGGGCGAGTTGGTGAAACGTGTGGAACGCGGGGAGATCCCGCTACGGGTCGCCGGGGTCTACCCGTTCGCTGACGCGGCAGCAGCCCATGAGCGGCTGGCCCGAGGCGGCGTGCGGGGCGGGGTCGTGATCGTGCCCTGACCCGCCCACCGCTACACGGCCGTGGTGTGGCGGGAGGTGCGGGGGCAGGAGGCCCTGCCGGTGGTGCCGGCGGGGCCTCGCTCATTCGGCGAGGAACGCGACGAGGGCTCTGAGGTACTCGGCCGGCATGGTCCCGTGAACCAGGTGCCCGGCGTTGATCGTCGTCATCCGGACGTCGGCCAGGCGGTGGGCGAGTTCGACGATGTGCCGCTGGGGCACCGGGCTCGTGGCTCCACCGGCGATGAGCAGCGTGGCTGCCGTGATCCGGCCGACGATGTCGGCCCAGCCTGGATCCGGATCGTCGAGCTGGGGCCTGATCTGCTCCACCATGTGCCAGTCGAACGGCAGCTCTCCCTCGGGACGGTCGGGAAGTCCCGGCGGTCGCGGGTGCGGGAACCCGATGTCCTCGAGCACGAGTTTGCGGACCTGTCGCTGCCGTGCTGCGGCCACCCGGCAGGCCACCAGGCCACCGAGGGAATGACCGACCAGATCCACCGGGCCGAGGTCCAACTGGTCCAGGATGCCGATGACGTCCTGTGAGAACAGATCCATGCGGTAGCTGCCGGGCCAGGCACTGTCACCATGGCCCCGCAGGTCGACGGCGTACACCGGGCGCTCACCGTGAAGGCCCGAGGCGATCACATCCCAGTCGGCTGCGGTCTTGCCGGTGGCGGGTAGCAGCACAACCGGGGGGTTGTGCTGGTCGGCGGCCCGCCAGACCCGCAGTGCGAAGCGCAGATCTCCGACCAGGACGTCCATCCGCTCAGGCACACCCCGAGCATCTCCGACCGTCGTCGGCGGACGCAAAGCGATCCGCTGTGGGCAGAAACCGTGCTGCCCACGGCAGGTCCGTCTCTCCGTGACCGACGGCGGGAAGACGCGGGTCACCGCGACGGTCCGTCCGTACCGGCAGCGGATGTGCCGGTTGACCTGAAGTGCGGTTCAGCATGGATCGTGGTCGGGGAACCGGAAGGAAGGTGCGATTTCAGTTGATCAACCCGACGGCGGCGATCCGCATCGCCCGACCCAGCAGGCACCTGGCGGACACCGAACGGTTCTACGTACACGGGCTGGGGTTGCACGTGCTCTACCGGGCGACCGCCGCGTCCTCCGACGAGCATGACCTGGTCATGCTCGGCTGGCCGGAAGCCCCGTGGCACCTCGAGCTCGTCGGCGGGTCGAACCTTGACGCCTTCCCGTCGCCGACGGCCGAGGACCTGCTCGTGCTGTACCTGGCCACACCGGTCGACGAGGCCATGATCATCAGGCTGGAGGCGGCCGGCGGCCGGCAGATCACCCAGAGCGCGTACTGGGACCGGTGGGGGGTGACGGTGCAGGATCCGGATGGCTACCGACTCGTGTTGTCGAGCCGTGCCTGGTCCAACGCCACCTGAGCCAATGGTCTGGTCGGCAGTTCGACCGTGCCGCCGGCCAGGTCGATGCCGTCGAGCAGGCGGGCTATCGTGCGGCGCATGAGTGTGCCCGGTTGGCTCGACGACACCAGGACCTCCTACGACACGGTGGCGGTCAGCTACGCCGATCTGCTGCGTGACGCGCTGGCCGGCGAGCCGTTCCAGCGGGGCATCCTGGCGCTCTTCGCCGAACTGGTCCGTGCCCAGGGCCCCGGACCGGTCGCCGACATCGGCTGCGGTCCCGGCCGGCTCACCGCCCACCTGCACAGCGTCGGCTTGAACGCGTTCGGCATCGACCTGTCGCCGGAGATGATCGACGTGGCCCGACGGGATCACCCCGGTCTGCGTTTCGAGGTAGGCACCATGACCGGCCTCGACCTGGCCGACGACCACCTGACCGGCCTGCTCGCCTGGTTCTCCCTGATCCACGTTCCCGACGACGAGATACCGACAGTCCTTGCCGAGTTCCGCCGGGTGCTGCGGCCCGGCGGGGTCCTGCTGCTCGGATTCCACGCCGGTGACGGCAGCGAGCTCAAGACCCAGGGCTACGGCGGGCACCCGATGAACGTGTACGTGCACCGCCGCCCGCCGGAGGCCCTGCCCCCGCACCGACGAGATCGGCCCCGGTGGGCGGTACCCTGCGCCTACCGGGGCGGACCCGGCCCGGCCGGAGAGGATCGCGCAGCTCGTGGACGACATTGTTTCGTTGGTCAGGCCCGAGATCTACGCGATGCGGCCGTACAGTTCGGCGCGGGTCGAGGCCGAGCAGGCCGCCCGGATCCATCTCGACGCGAACGAGAACCCCTATCCGCCGTACCCGGGCGGGGCCGAACAGGAGGGCCTCAACCGGTATCCGGAACCGCAACCGCCGTCGCTGCTGCGCCGGTTCTCCGAGATCTACGGGTTGCCGGTGGCGCAGCTCTTCCTGTCGCGCGGCGCGGACGAGGCCATCGACCTGCTGGTCCGGGCGTTCTGCGCGGCCGGCCGGGACGGCATCCTGAGCACACCGCCGACGTTCGTCATGTACGAGACGGCCGCGGCCATCCAGGGCGCCTCGGTGACCGAGGTGCCGCTGCTGGCCGGGTCCTACCAGCTCGACACCGAGGCGATGCTCGCCGCCTGCGACGCCGACCCGGGGATCAAGCTCGTCTTCGTCTGCTCACCGAACAACCCGACCGCCAACCTGATGGACCGGGCGGCCGTACTGCGCCTCGCCGGGCGGCTGCGCGGCCGGGCGATGGTGGTGGTGGACGAGCTCTACCTGGACTACTCGGGTCGGCCGTCCCTCGCCTGTGACATCGCCGATCATCCCAATCTCGTCGTGGTGCGTTCGCTGTCCAAGGAGTACAGCCTGGCCGGTGAGCGCTGCGGCATCACGCTGGCGCATCCGGAGGTGGTAGGCGTGCTCCGTCGCATCATGCCGCCGTACCCCCTCACCGTCACCGCGATCCGTGCGATCGGCGCGGCGGTCTCGCCCGCGGGCCTCGCCTACGGGCGGCGCAACATCGACCGCATCGTCGCCGAACGGGACCGGGTGCGGCACGCCTTGGCGCAGCTGCCCACCGTGATCGAGGTGCTCCCCTCGGATGCCAACTTCCTGCTGTTTCGTACCGGGGATCCGCAGCGGCTGTGCGCCGGGCTGGCCGGGCAGGGCATCAGGTTGCGGGACCGCAGCGGAGTGGTCGACGGCGGCGTCCGGCTGTCGATCGGCACCCCCGAGGAGAACGACGAGCTGCTCCGGGCCCTCACGCTCCACAGCTGAGGGTCGGGCAGGCCGGCCGGTGGGGTGACCGCCGCAGCGGCTGGCCACCCCACCGGCGAGGCTCAGGCCGCTGTGGGGTGCCGCAGCGCCTGCCAGGCGCCGTAGCCACCGAGCAGGTCGGCGACGTCGGTACGGCCGGCCGCCCGCAACAGGCTGGCCGCGACGGAGGAGCGGTAGCCGCCGGCGCAGTGCACGATGACGGGCTTGTCGTCGGGCACCTCGTCGAGTCGCCGGGGCAGTTCGGCAAGCGGAATGTGCAGCGAGCCGTCGATGGCGCCGTTGTCGCGTTCCCCGGCGTTGCGCACGTCGAGGACGCGCGGCGGCTCGGCCCGGTCCAGGGCGTCGCGCAGCTCGGTGGCGGTGACCCGACGGGCCGGGGTCAGCTCGGTGACCATCTCGAGGAACGCGTCCTCGGGCTCGGACAGGTACCCGGCGACGTGGTCGAAGCCGATCCGGGCGAGGCGGGTGACGACCTCCTCCTCGCGGCCCTGGTGAGCGACGACGAGGATGCTGCGCTCGGGCGCGACGACGCTGCCGGCGGTCTCGGCGAAACGGCCGTCGGCCGGGATGTTGATCGCACCGCGGAGGTGTCCGGCGGCGTACTCGTGCGGGTCGCGGGTGTCGACCACGACGGCGCCGTCGGCCCGGGCGGCGAGGAACTCGGCGGGCGTCAGCGGTCGGGCCGGGCGTGCGTGGTCGAACAGCGCGCGGGCCTTGCGGTTGAGCACCGCGTCGAAGGCGAAGTATCCCGGTGCCGCCGGCTGACCGCCGGTGACCAGGGCGACGAACTGTTCCTCGCTCATCGGCGCGCAGGCGTAGTTGGTGCGGCGCTGCTCGCCGATCGTGGACTGTCGCTCGGTCGACAGGTTCTTACCGCAGGCCGAGCCCGCGCCGTGGGCCGGGAAGACCCGTACCGCATCGGGCAGGGCCATCAGCTTGCGGTGCACGCTGTGGTAGAGCATGCTGCCGAGTTCGTCGGCGGTCACGCCGAACGAGGCGAGCAGGTCGGGCCGGCCCACGTCGCCGATGAACAGCGCGTCACCGGTCAACACCCCGTACGGGACGGTGTCGTCGGCGTGCTCGTACACCAGCACGCTCACCGACTCCGGGGTGTGGCCGGGGGTTTCCATGATCTGCAGGGTCACCTGGCCGAGGCTGATCCGGTCGCCGTCGCTCAGCTTGCGGATCGGGTACTCGGTCTCGGCGCGCCGGCCGTAGCCGATCCAGGCGCCGGTCGCCGCGGCCACCTCGAGGTGGCCGGCGAGGAAGTCGGCGTGGAAGTGGGTGTTGATGACGCCCTCGATGGTCAGCCCACGGGCCTGGGCGTCGGTGAGGTACTCGTCGATGTCGCGGCGCGGGTCGACCAGGATCGCCCGGCCGGTGGTGTCGTCGGCGATCAGGTACGCCGCCTGGGACAGGCAGTCCAGGTAGTACTGGGTGAACAGCACGGTCAGCCTCCTTGGCTGGGTTCGATTCCTATGTACCCCTGGGGGTATGTGTCGGGCAGAGTTTCACGATCCGGTGGCGGGCGGGGTCACCTCCGCGACGAGTTCGGGTTCCCAGCACCGGTGGCCGCAGTGACCCGCGTGCACGGCGAGGATGCGGGTGTCCGGCAGGCGGGCGGCCAACCGGGACAGGCCGGTACGCAGGTGGCGATGATGCTCGGCCACGCTCACCGGGTTTCCGGCGCAGTCGGAGTGCCCGGCGACGACAAGGGTCGCGCTGCCGTGGGCGCGCTGGGAGATCCGCACCTTGTCCAGCAGGGCGTCCAGTCCGGCCTCGCCGGTGGTGGCCAGCACCGCCTCCGGCCCGGGCTCGGTGATGGTGTCGAGGTAGTCGACGTCGAGATGCCGTCTCACCCACTCGTCGAGGGGGCGCTGGACGCGGCCGTCGATACAGCTCAGCAACGTGGCGAACCGGTCGGGCACGGCTAGAACACCTCCTGTGGTGACGACGGCCGCGCGGGCGTGCCGGCCACCGGCTGCGCCACCCCGGCGCCGGTGGCCGCCAGCGCGGCGGTGAGGTCGGCGTGCACCTGGCCGTCCCCGTGCATCGGCTGCCACACGCCGGCCCGGCCGAGCAGGTCGCGCACCGGCCCACGGACCGTCGCCAGGTGCAGCGTCACGCCGCGGGCCGCGAGACGCTGGCGCAGCTCGGCGACGGCGTGGGCGCCGTCGGCATCGGTGTCGCTCATGGCGCTCGCGTCGAGCACGAGTGCCGTCAGTTCCGGCCGCTGCTCGGCCAGGCTGAGCAGCCGGTCCTCCAGGAACTGGGCGTTGGCGAAGTACAGCGGTCCGTCCACCCGGACGATCGCGACCCGGGGGTCGGTGACGAGGCCGGTGTAGCGCGCCACGTTGCGGTACGTCTGCGTGCCCGGCACCCGGCCGAGTTCGGCCAGGTGCGGCCGGGCGGAGCGCCACAGGAACACCGCCAGGCCGAAGGCCACGCCGGCGGCGAGACCTGGCTCGACCCCGAACAGCAGGGTGACCACGAAGGTGAGGGCGAGGGTCAGGCCGTCCGAGCGGCGGGTCCGCCACGCGGTCACCGCCGACCGGCGGTCGACAAGCCCGAGCACCGCCACCACCACGATGGCGGCGAGCACCGCCTTGGGCAGATGGTGGAAGGCCGGCGTCAGGAACACCGCGGTCAGAGCCACCATCAGGGCGGTGACCACGCTGGCCACGGGCGTGCGTGCCCCGGCGGAGAAGTTCACCGCACTGCGGGAGAAGCCCCCGGCCACGGGGAACGCCTGGAACAGCCCGGCCGCGACGTTTGCCGTACCGACAGCCGCGAGTTCCTGGTTGGGGCTGATCTGCTGGCGGCTGCGCGCCGCGAGGGACTTGGCCACGGCGATGCCCTCCATGTAGGCGACAAGTGCGATCGCCACGGCCGCCGGCAGCAACGCCGCCACGTCCGAGCCGCCGAGCGCGGGGACGGCCGGCGCGGGCAGCCCGCCGGGGACCTCGGTGAGGATCCGTACGCCCTGGGTGCCGAGGGAGAACCCGGCGCTGACCACTGTGACGCCCGCCACCACGAGCAGGGCGCCTGGCAGTTTCGGCAGGTAGCGGCGCAGCAGCAGCAGGCCGGCGACGCTCGTCAGGGAGACCAGGACCGTCAGCGGGTGGACTGTGGTGACCGACCGCCAGATCGACGCGGCGATCTCCGGGAACGTCTCCGCGCGCCCGGCGTCGAGTCCGAGCAGGTCCTTCACCTGGCTGGCCGCGATGACGATCGCGGCGGCGGAGGTGAAACCGGACAGCACCGAGTGGGACATGAAGTTGACAAGCGCGCCGAGCCGGAGCACCCCCATCAGCACCTGGATCGCGCCGACCAGCAGCGCGAGCAGGCCGGCGAGGGCCGCGTACCGGGCGGGGTCACCGTGGGCCAGGGGAGCCAGCGCGGTGCCGGTCATCAACGCGGTGATGGCCACCGGCCCGACGGCCAGCGATCCGGAGCTGCCCAGCAACGCGTAGACAAGCAGCGGCACGACCGAGGCGTAGAGCCCGGTGACCGGGGGCATGCCGGCCAGCGCGGCGTAGGCCATGCTCTGCGGGACCAGCATGACCGCCACGGTCACCCCGGCGATCAGGTCGTGGCGCAGCGTACGGCGGTCGTAGTGGCGCAACCACCCGAGCAGGGGCACCACCCGGGCCGGGCCGGAGCGGTCCTGCCGGACGTACTCCGTAGCGTTCATGCCTGCTGCCGCTCGTTGCGCAGCCGGGCGAGGGACTGGTCCACGTCACAACCGGCGCCGCGGTTGTAGGGCAGCCGGGACAGCATCGCGCCCATCGCGCAGGTGTCGGTAAGCGCCGCGAAGGTCAGGCCGGCGCCGATGAAGCCGGCCACGAACCGGGCGGCGGGCACCCAGATGCTCGCCACGACGGCGAGCAGGACGAGACCGCCGGCGACGAGCCGGACCTGACGTTCCAGGCTCCACCGCTGCCGGCCGCGCTCGACCGGTCCGCCCGCGGCGACCCAGGCGTTCATGCCACCGGTGATGACCGTGGCGTCGGTCAGGCCGGCGCCGGCCAGTCGGGCGCAGGCCGCGGTGGCCCGGCCGCCGGACTGACACATCAGCAGGATCCGGCCGCCCGCGTCGTTGACGATCCGACCCAGGTGCGCGTCGACCTGGTCGAGCGGCAGGTTGATCGAGGCGGGCACGTGTGCGGTCTCGAACTCGCCAGGAGTACGCACGTCGACGATCAGCACGTCGGGGTTGTTGGCGATCAGGGCTCGTGCGGTAGGCACGTCGATGGTCGGCGAACTGCTGGCGGTCACGGAACACTCCATCCTGAGTTTCGGCGGCATACCCCGGGGGGTATCTGGTTCCGAGTATTGACCAGGGATCGGAGAATCGCAAACGGCCGCCTGTGGTGCTCTCGACCACCGGTCGGGAAATACCCCCGGGTGTACTGTTGTTCGACGAGGCGGAAGGGGTGGGGGATGCAGGTCGACGAGGACGCGGTAGGTGACGTGGTCAAGCGGCTGCGCCGGGCCGAGGGTCAGATTCGCGGTGTCATCGGCATGCTCGAGGACGGCCGGGACTGCGCCGAGGTGGTGACCCAACTGGCGGCGGTATCGCGCGCGTTGGACCGGGCCGGATTCAAGATCATCGCGAGCGGGCTGGAACAGTGCGTCAGCGGCTCCGCCGGGGAGGACCGCAAGGCCAACCTCGAACAGATGGAGAAGCTCTTCCTGTCCCTCGCCTGAGTGCCGCCGTCAATCAACCGCGTTCCCCGGCGGGTCAGACCCGCGCCAGGATCCAGCCGGCGAGGGTCTCCAGGTAGCCGTCGGCGAAGGTGCCGTCGGGGCGGAGCAGTCGATGATCGGCACCCGGGAAGACCTGCACGGTGAGCGTCGCCCTCGGGTCCCGGTCAGGATGACGGGCCGCGCCGCCGAACAGTCGGACGCTGTCCGCGACCGGCACGATCCGGTCGGCACCGCCGAACGCCGCCAGGAGTGGGCAGCGCAGCCGCACCAGGTCGGGAACCGGGTCGTGGTCCTGCTTGCGTTTCATGAACTCCCACAGCCGCTCGTCCACGTCATGCCAGTACGCGGGAAATCCGGCGGGCAGCTCGGCGCGTACGATCCGGGTCGCCTCGGCGAAGCTGGCGTCGCGTCGCCCGGCCGACACGAGCCGCTCGTGCAGCGCCATGACCCGGTCGATGTCCGCCTCCGCGACGCTGGTGGAGCGCAGCAGATTGGTGAGCGCGTAGCGGTCCTGCACCGCCGGGGACATCCCCGGACAACCGGTCGTGACCACGAACGCCGCATCGGGCACCAGCGCCGCGGCCGCTCGTAGCGCGACCCACCCACCCTCGCTGTGGCCGTAGATGCCCACGGCCCGCCCCTCGATGGCGGGCTGGGCCCGGAGGAAGCGGACGGCCGCGTCCGCGTCGGCCGCCAGGTCGTCGATCGTCGAGTCGATCCAGTCCCCGGACGAGGCCCCGACGCCGCGTTTGTCGTACGACAGGACCGCGATGCCGGCATCGTGCAGGTGCTGACGGATCGGTGGGAAAAGCACGTCGTTGTGCCGGTCGGCCGGCCCGGAGCCACCGATCATGACGATGCCGGGCCAGCGTCCGGTTTGGGCGGGCGCGCTCAGGGTGCCCGCCAGCCGCACGTCACGGTTGGGGAACGTCACCTCGTGGGTTCTGGTACGAACACCCATGGGACGCAGTGTGGTGGGAGCCGTCAATGCCGGCCGCCCTCGCCCGGGCGGCCGGCGCCGGTCCGCCTCGGTGGGTCAGCGGAAGCCGGCCAGCAGGAATGCCGCCAGCCCCGCGAGCGCCAGCGGTAACGCCGCGACCAGCGCCAGCGCGCGTTGCCGGTTCGTACGCCCGGCCAGGGCGAGGACCAGCAGGCCGAGCGCGATCCTGATCAGGGCGTCCCAGATCGGATCGTCGCCGTAGCTGGGCTCGCCGATCCGGCGGATCTCCAGGCCCGCCTCGGCGAACAGCACGGCTGCCGGCAGGGCGGGGCCGACCACCTGTCGCCAGCCTGGTTCGCGCGTCCACACCCCGGCGATGCCGAAGAGCACCCCGGCGAGAATACCGAAGCACATCCAGAGCAGGGACGTCGGTGCCCACAGCACCGCCCAGTCGTCGCCCTGCACCAGCGCCGCCGTGACGTAGTAGCTGGGTACCGCGATCACCAGCCCGACGGCGGCGCCGATCGCCGCGCGCAGCCGGCCCCTCCGGACCCAACAGCCGAAGCAGAAGGCGGCAACCGCCCACACCGCACTGGAGTTGCCCAGGTTGCCGACGGGATACGGCAGGTATTTGATCCAGAGGAAGTCGACAGAGCCGAGCAGCACGCCACCCAGGACGGCGGCGAGCGCCACGTGTCGGTTGCCGGGTTCCGATCGCATGGCAGGCGAGCATACTGGGTATGCAGACGGCGGTGCGCCGGGGGTCAACGCGGCGCGACGCCGTTGCGATAGGCCCAGACGACAGTCTGGAGCCGGTCCCGTACGCCGATCTTCGCCATGACGCGGCCGAGATGCGACTTGACCGTGCTGGTCTCGATGAACAGCTCGTCGGCGATCTCGACGTTCGACAACCCTCGGGCGAGCAGGCCGATGATCTCGACCTCCCGCGCGGTGAGCTGATGTGCCACTGCGGCATCGGTCGCCGGTGCCGGTGTGCGGCGGGCGAACTCGGCTATCACACGTCGGGTGACCGCCTGGTCGACCAGCCCCTGCCCCTCGGCGAGGCGCCGGACCGCCTCGATCAGCTCCTCCGGCTCACAGTCCTTGAGGATGAAACCGCTGGCACCGGACTCCAGTGCGCCGAAGACGTACTCGTCGAGGTCGAAGGTGGTGACCACCAGCACGGCCGGCGGCGACCCGACGGCCTCGGTGACGATCCGGCGGGTCGCGGTGAGCCCGTCGCCACCGGGCATGCGTACGTCCATGCAGATGACCTCCGGGCGGAGCCGGCGGGCCAGCTCGACGGCCGATGACCCGCTCGACGCCTCACCCACCACCTCGATGTCGCCGGCCTGTTCGAGAATGACGCGGAAGCCGGCCCGCACGACCGACTGGTCGTCGACGAGCATCACTGTGATCATCTCTGGTGGTCTCCGTTCACGGTCGCCGTCGTCCCGGTGGCGCGGGCATCGTCTCCGGTCGTCGGCACCGTCACCGCGACCGACCATCCGCCGGTCGCCGTCGGGCCGGCGACGAACTGCGCGCCGATCAGGTGTGCCCGCTCGCGCATACCCACCAGACCGACCCCGCCGGTGTCCGCGGATCTGGGCTCGGCCCGCCCGGTCGGCCGGTCGTTGCGCACCTCAAGGGAGACCTTGCGGGGCAGGAAGCGCAGCTCCACGCGGACCGGCGCGCCCGGGGCGTGCTGGCGGGCGTTGGAGAGGGACTCCTGGACGATCCGGAACAGCGCGACGTCGGCGATCGGCGGCACGTCCCGGTGCTGCCCCTCCCGGACGAACTCGACAGGGCTGCCGAGCTGTCGGGCGTCGCGTACGAGATCGTCGAGCATGGCCAACCCGGGCACCGGAGCGTGGCCGTCGCTGTCTCCCGGGCGACCGCGCAGCACCCCCACCACGAGCCGAAGATTGTCGAGGGTCTCCTTGCCCTGGGACCGGATCCAGCTCACCGCGGCCTTCGCCGCCGACGGGTCAGGATCGATCAACCGCTCGGCCGCCGCCGCCTGCACCACCATGCCGGACAGGTGATGGGCGGCGACGTCGTGCAACTCCCGCGCCATCCGGGCACGTTCCGCGCCGATCGCGGCGCGCACCGTGGCCTGCTGGGCCCGCACCGCCTCGTCCGCCCGGACCCGCACCAGGTGCAGGTAGCGCCGGTAGGTGGCCACGTAGCTGCCGAGGAGGACCAGAGCGACGTAGACCAACGCGCTGGTGGCCAGGTGTCCGACGGTCGTGGCGAGCGGTCCTGGGCCTGGCCCACCGACGACGAAGTCGGCCGCGTCGGCAGCCCGCATCGCCACCGCCACACCAAACGTCTCCACCGCCACGGCCGCCCCGGCAGCCAGCAGCGCGGTGCGCACCGGCAGCACCACGCCGACTGTGTACGCCGCGACGAACGGCGCGATGCCGCGGATCGTCGCCTCCGGCACCGAGAGGACGATGACCGGCACCTGGACACTGACCACGAGCGCGAGGCAGAGCAGTGGCCGGACCCGACGCAGGCACAGCAGCATCGCCTGCCCGGTGCACAGGGCGATGACCGACCAGACCCGCGCCGGGCCGAAGGTGAGCCCCTCCGCCGGTGCCACGAACCGGAACAACAACGTCATGACCAGGAACGTCAGGACGGTGAGCAACGCCGCCAGCAGGCAGTCCCGGGCGAATCGGCCGGTCACCCCGGCCCGGGTCAGTCGCTCGTCGAACCACCTGGTCAGCCGGGGTGGGCCCGGGACGCCGACGGCGTCCGGGACGGTGCCGCTGTGGTCGGACATGCGATGGCCATCCTCGCTCCGGGGCGTTCCGGTTCGTGTCGGTCAGTAGGAGATGCTAGGGGCCAGCAACATGAACTCGACGGCGAACCAACCCGTGCCGGCCAGCGCGAGCAGCACCGCGACGCTGCCGGCGATCCGGTGCCAGCCGGTCCGGCGGCGGAGGTCGTCGACCAGCCGGACGGCGGCCGGCAGCACACCGAGCAGGCCGATCAGCTGCATCACCTGCACCACGCGCAGGCTCGCCTCGGGCACATCCCGCAGGCCCATGATGCTGACCACGCTCACCGTCCAGCCGGCGAGGGCGAGCAGCGCACCGGCCACGGCGACCCGGGTGAGGACCCGGGCGGTCCGGCCGGCCCGATCCCGCGGTGCCCGGCCGAGGCGGCGGCGGACGACGGCCCGTACCGGCCAGGAGAGAACCACGAGCAGCAGCACGACCGTGGACGTGGCGAGCACCGTCAAGACAAGTGCCGAGTCGCGTTCGGCCGGCACCGGCAGCAGCGCGAACGCGGAGTCGAAGCTGATCGCCTCCACCCGACCGTCGGCCACCCGCATCGCCACGGTGCGCTGCCCGCCGACCTCACGCCACACCCACGGCGAGACCTCCTCGTACACCGCGGGGGTGTCGGACAGCGGCGCGGGCTCGAACAGCAACCGGTCGCCGTCGGTGACGCTGACAGTGGTACGTCCGACCAGACCGATCACGGTCAGAAAGTTGCTCTGTACCGTCCGCGAACTCTCGTACGTCCCGGCGGCCAGTTGGGCGTGCTCGGCCGAGGCGGCCGCGTCGACACCCGCCGCCGGTTGCGGGCGTCCGGCCGGTTGCGTGCCCTCGGCCGGCTGCGTGCCCTCGCCCGGCTGCGTGCCCTCGCCCGGCTGGGTGGGCGCGGCCGGGAAGTAGCGGTCGGCGAAGCCGTTCAGCACGGCCTGCCGGAGTTCGTGGCTGTCCAGCGCGCTCTCGCCGGTGCTGTTCAGTGAGAGGTAGATGCCGGTCCGGTCGTCGGGATAGAGCTGGAGGTGGGAGTGGAAGTACAGGGTGTCCCCGCCGTGCCCGAGGATGCGGTGCCCGTTGCGGTTCTCCTCGAAGTAGCCGAGCGTCATCCGAGGGCCGTCGGCGAGGGTGCCCAGCGACGTCGCGTCGAGCGCCGGCCGCTGCATCAGCTCCCGCGTGGCTGCGTCGAGCAGCGGGGCCTCACCCACTCGCTCGCCCAGTTGGGCGAGCATGAACCGGGCCATGTCCGTCGCCGGGGCGCTGAGCGCGCCGGCCGGGGGAGTACCGACGATCTCGAACGGCGCGGCGGGCACGCCGACACGTTCGTACCCGTTGGACATCCGGTCGCGCAGGTGGGCCGGCAGCGGCTGTTCGAAGCTGGACGAGGTCATGCCGGCGCGGGCCAGAATGTTGCCGGAGACGTACTCCTCGAAGCGGGTGCCGCTGGCCCGCTGCACGATGTAGCCGGCCAGCGCGTTGCCGTAGTTGGAATAGGCCGGCACCGTGCCCGGCTCGTAGATCTGCTCCGGCGGGTCGTTGGTCAGGGCGGCCCGCAGGTCGACGTCGGTGTCGGTGGTACCGATCAGGCCGGCGATCCGCTCCTCGAATCCGGCGGTGTGGGTCAGCAGGTGCCGCAGCGTGACAGCCTGCGGAAAGCGGCGCGGCACGGTGAAGTCGAGGTACTCGGCGACGTCGGTGTCCAGGTCGAGCGTGCGGTCCTGCACGAGTTGCAGCACCGCGGTGGCGGTGACCAGCTTGGACACCGATCCCACCCGGAACAGGTGCCGGTCGGGGTCGACAGGCACCGCGTCCGTACCGTCGTCGCCGGTGTCGGCGTGTCCGTAGCCCCGGGCGGTGAGGATCTCGCCGTCCCGGACCACGGCGACGCTCGCTCCCGCGACGCCGGTGCGGGCCAGCGCGGCCGGTAGCAGCCCGTCGAGCCAGGTGTCGACGTTCGCGCCGGTAAGCGCGGCCGGGTCGGCCGGCGCGGTCGGCGCGGGGGCGGGTGGTGCCGGGTCGGTCTGCGACGTGCCGCACCCCGCCACCGTCGCGGCCACGGCGACCGCCGTGGCCAGGGCCGCGCCGATTCGTACGCGACGCGACAGGTGTCGGGGTGAGCGGGGTCGGGTCACGGTCTCGTGGGTCACGGTCCGCTGCCACCTTCCGGGCCGCTCGGGTGTCCGGAGAGGTTCCGTACGACGTCACCCGGGGCCTGGTGCCAGCCTGCGCGAGGGCCGTCGGCACGACATCTGGCGCAGGACGGCATTCGACTTACGACCTGAGTAGCAACCCGGACGCCGCCGCATACCTGCGCCGCCTCCCGGGTACGTCGATCAAGGAGGACGGCCGTGGGGGCGCGGTATGCCGACCAGAGGGACCGGCGCGGCCGGGATGAGGAGCGAGAAATGTCGATGCGAAACTGGTTCGCCGGAGCGGGGCTGGTGGCCCTGGCCGTCGGGGCCGCAGGCTGCGGTGGAACGAGTGCGACAGACGAGGTCTCCGCATCACCGACGGCCACCGGGACGCCGATCACCGACGTGACCGCCACCGGGGCACCCACGCCCACGGCCTCGGCGCCGGCCAGCCCGTCGTCGACCGCTACCCCGCCGGTGTTGTCCGGCACCCGCCAGATCACCATCACCCGGGTCGACGGGTTCGAAGCGGGACTGTCGTTGACCGATGACGACCGCCTCGCCGAGGTGGACGACGACAGCGGCCGGCAGTTGTTCGTGCCGACCCCGCTGACCGGGCAGAACTTCTTGATCAAGTCGTACCGTGGGGCCGGTGGTGGTCCCGGAACCGGGGAGCCGGTCTGCTGGCAGGCGCTCAACCGGGGCGGCGGTCGGCCGCTCGTGGTGGAGGGTGCCGCCTGCCGGGAGGACGAGCCCCGGCAGCAGTTCACCATCGCCGCCGCCGACGCGGACGAGGGCTTCCTGATCAGCAACAACTCGGCCTACCTGCGGAACTCGCAGAACTCCGGGCTGATCCTGGAGGAGTTGGGCGACGCGCCACCGACGAGCAGCTTCCGGTTCAACGACAACGGGCCGGCACCCGACCGAAAGTGATCACCCCGCGCGGGGTCCCCGCGTCGCCATGATTCCCCAGTTGTCGGAGGTGACCCGGCGTGGTTGAGCGAGAGAACACACCAAGGCTGTGTCAGGTGGTGCTCGACTGCACCGACGCCAGGTCGCTCGCGGAGTTCTACAGGTCGTTGCTGGGCCTGGTCTACCGGCCCGGCGACGAACCACCCGAGCCCGGGCAGGCCGACGAACGCGGCACCGACTGGCTCGTGCTGAGAACGCCGGAAGGCAGCCCGCAACTCGCCTTCCAGCAGGTCGACCAGCTGCCGCGACCGACCTGGCCGGAGGGTCGGGTGCCCCAGCAGCTGCATCTCGACCTGAGTGTGACCTCCACCGAGCAACTGGTGGCGCAGCACGAGCGGGTACTCGCCCTCGGCGGTCGCCTGCTGGCCGACCGACTGACCGGCCCCGACGAGCCGTTCCGGGTGTACGCCGACCCGGAGGGGCACCCGTTCTGCCTCTTCGTCACCGGCGCGGTCGCGGGCTGACGTCGGCGGTGTCGCGACGAGCGCCTTCCAGGTCGCTCTTGAGCGATGCCAGCATCCCCACGGCGGCGCTGGCGTAGTCGCCGATCCACCGGTCGTGGATGTGCTTGATCGGTAGCGGGTCGAGGTGGTTCCACCGCTCGCGGCCCTTGCGCTGGGCGATGACCAGCCCGGCCGCCTCCAGCACCCGTAGGTGCTGCATTACCGTGCAGCGGTCCAGTTGCGGGAACCGTTCGCAGAGATCACCTGTGGTGCGTGGCTGGTCCTTGAGCGCGTCGAGGAGTTGCCGCCGGGTGGACGACGCCAGCGCCTTGAAGACGCGGTCCTCGTCGACCGGATCCCGGCCGGAACGTCCCCCACGACCACTCGACATGTTATAAAGATACAACATGTCGACGACGCGAGAGGGGTCTGCCGTGGACCTGCGGTTCAAGATCGCCGGGCGGATCAGCCGTCCGGTGCACGAGGTGTTCGAAGCGGTGGCCGACCCCGACCAGCTCTCCCGGTACTTCACCACCGGGGGTGCGAAGGGCCGACTGGTCACCGGTGCCACCGTCAGCTGGGATTTCGCCGACTTCCCCGGAGCGTTCCCGGTGGAGGTGGTCGAGGTGGTGCAGGACCGGCGGATCGTGCTGCGCTGGGAGGCGGCCGACGGTGCCCAGTCCACCACCGACGAGCCGGTCGCCGGGGCGTCCTACTCCACCACCGTCACCATGGAGTTCGAGGCCCTCGGTGCGGATCGGACCCTGGTCACCATCGCCGAGCACGGGTGGCGGCCCACCGCCGAGGGTCAGGAAGCCTCGTACGGCAACTGCCAGGGCTGGACCCAGATGCTCTGCTGCCTGAAGGCGTGGCTGGAACACGGCATCAACCTGCGCGCCGGGTTCTTCGCCTGACCCGTCCGCGCTAGCCGGCCGTCCCGTGGTGCTCGGTGACGGCGTGGCCCATCCGGGTCACCGCCTCGGTCAGGATCTCCGGGGAGGTGGCGAAGTTGAGCCGTACGAAGCCGGAACCGCCGGTGCCGAAGGCGTGCCCGGAGCTGAGGGCGACCCGCGCCCGGTCGAGGAACAGCGCCGCCGGCCCGGCGATGTCGGTCACCACGGCGGGCTCCTCGCCGACCGGTCCGCTGTCGATGCCGAGCGCGGTGCAGTCCAGCCAGGCGAGGTAGGTGCCCTCGGGCCGGCGGTACCGAATGGTCGGTGCGTGCCGCGCCAGCAGCGTCCCCAGCAGCTCGCGGTTCTCGTCGAGGCCGTCCAGCAGACCGTCCAGCCAGTCACCGCCGTCGCGGAAGGCGGCGGTGTGCGCGATGACGCCCAGATGGCTCGGCCCGTGGCCGACCTCCTCCGGCATCCGTCGCAGGTCCGCCACCGCGTGCCGGCCCGCCACCACGAGCGCCGACTTCAACCCGGCCAGGTTCCACGCCTTCGACGCGGACAGCACGGCGAACGCGTCCTCCGCGCCGGGCACCGTGAGGTACGGCGTGAACCGTGCCCCGGGCAGCACCAGCGGGGCGTGGATCTCGTCGGACACCACCCGTACCCCGTGGCGGCCGGCGAGGTCGGCGAGCGCGTCGAGTTCGTCCCGGCGGTGGACGACACCTGTCGGGTTGTGCGGGTTGCACAGCAGGAAGACCGCCCGCCGGCCGCCCGCACGCGCCCGCCGGAACGCCTCGTCCAACGCCGACAGGTCCATCCGCCGGTCCGCGCCGAGCGGCACCTCGACCACCCGCCGGTCGGCGTGACTGACGAAGGCGTAGAACGGTGGGTACACGGGTGAGCAGAACACGACAGCGTCGCCCGGCCCGGTGAGCAGCCGGAGCACCTCGACGATGCCGAGCATCACGTCCGGCACCACCGTGACGCGGTCGACCGGCAGGTCGGACCAGTTCCACCGGCGGGCCGCGAAGTCACCGAGCGCCTCGGCGTACGCCGTCCCGTAGGGGTACCCGGTGTCGCCGCGTCCGACCGCGTCGTGCAGCGCCTCGGCGACGGGCGGGGCCAACGGCACGTCCATCTCGGCGACCCACAGGGGCAGCACGTCATCGGCGTACTGGCGCCACTTGACGCTGGTCCGCTGCCGCAGCTCGGCCAGGGACAGCTGGGTCAGCGGGTTCATGGTCGTCACCGCCGATCAGAGCTTGCGGAGCATGGGCGCAAGCGTCGCGGTGAGATCGGGATCCGGGCTGGCCATGCCGGGCTCCTAACGGAGGAGGGCCTAGATCACCGCATCGTACCCATCGCGGATCCACTGTCGACGGGTGGACGATGGCTGCCGACGGCTGCCACGCTGTGCGGCCATGGACAGTCTCGCTGCGCAGCTACCGGCACTACTCGGTGTGCTGGTCGGCACCATCGGCACGATCGTCGCCACGTCGCTGGCCGACAGGTCACGGTGGCGACGCAACCAGACGGTGCGCTGGGACGAGCGCCGGCTCGACGCGTACGCCGAATTCGCTCGTGCCCTGAAGGAGGCGCACACCATCGCCAGCCGGCTGATCGGCGGCCACGTCGACCGGGACACGGCCCTCGCCGCGCTCGCCGAGGCCGACTTCCGGCACACCCTGGCCTGGGAGAACACCCTGCTGCTCGGCGACGCGCCGACGGTGGCGGCGGCTCGGGCGTGGCGGGACAGTGTCTGGGAGGTCGAGCGGCTGGCCCGGGACGGGCAGGCCGATGCCGACCGGGCCACGTTGCTGCACCGGGCCAACGAGGCACGCGACGGGTTCTACCGTGCCGCCCGTGGCGGACTCGGGGTCGGCGGCGGTTCGGTGGCCCAGGCCGAACTCCTGGTGAGCCGGCTCAACCTGCCAACCGCCTCACCCACCGGTGCCCCGGCCGAGCGGTGACCGCCGACCGGCGTCCGGCGGGTTGATCGGTGTGGGGCGGCTGCTCAAGCGGGGTGGGCGGGCTGGTCGAGTATGGCGCTGAAGCGTTGCTCGGCCAGGTCGAGCTGGTCCAGGATGTGTCGCTTGACCGGCTCCGACAGGGGAGTGTCGGCACGGGTGACGAGGTCGCGGTACACCGGCACCAACGGGCGGTACTTGCGGGCCGACGACTCGACCTTCGGGCCGACGGAATGGATCACCCCGACGCCGTTGTCGGTGAAGTCGGAGACCTTGATGACCCGCGCCCAGGGCTCCCGTTCGAGACTGGCCGCAACATGCTCCCGGTACTGCTCGTACCGGTCCCGTCCGGGATCCCAGGTCGGGTTGGTGACCGCCGCGACCAGCCGCGCCACCCGCGCCCCGAACCGCTCGGCGAGCACCCCCAACGCCGCGTCAGTCAGGTCCTCGCCCAGCTGCCCACCGCTGTTCAGCGGCCCACCAGTGCTCGGCTGCCCACCGCTGCTCGGCCCCGCACCGTTGCCCGGCCCCGCACCACTGCTC
Source organism: Verrucosispora sp. CNZ293 (assembly GCF_002754655.1). Classification (NCBI taxonomy): domain Bacteria; kingdom Bacillati; phylum Actinomycetota; class Actinomycetes; order Micromonosporales; family Micromonosporaceae; genus Micromonospora; species Verrucosispora sp. CNZ293. Next base: position 2,213,712 of record NZ_PEFR01000001.1, on the reverse strand, counting down.
AGCTCCCCGTCGTCGACCAGCTCGGCGGGATGGTCCTCGACCGCGTCGTGCAGCAGTCCGGCGACGATCACGTCGACGTCGCGTACCTGGTAGTGGTGCATCATCCGGATCGCCACCCGGAGCAGGTGATTGACGTACGGCTCCCGGGACCGCCGGTCATCGCGATGCAGCCACCCGGCCAGTTCCAACGCCTCGTCGAGCCGTAGCCGCTCGGCGGCCCCGAACCCCTCGACCTCCAGCCGGAACCGTTCCCGCAGCCCGGCCTCGCCGTGCATCTCGGTGATCGCGTGCATCGGCATCGTGGCCAGATACGGCGGCAACTCCATCCGTCCCTTATATCGGACCACCCCCACCTTCCGCCGGAACGCCATCTCCCGATCGGTGGCAGTTTCGGTACTCGACACGCCGACCACCGAGCACCTTTACCGCCACACATCGAGACGGGCCCGTAGCAGGTTTGGGTGGGGTGTGGTGGGTTTCCACAGTGGGGTGGTTGTCCACAGGTGGTGTCGAGTGGGGTGGTGGAACGGGGGGTTGAGGCGGCACGGTCGACGGCGTGAACGGGGTGCTTCGGGAACTGGTGGCGCGGGGCGGCGGTCTGGTGACCCGGACGGCCGTCGAGCAGGTGGTGCCCCGATGGATTCTCCAGAAGGCGTGTGGGGCCGGCGATCTGGTGCGGGTGCTGCCGGGGGTGTTCGTGTCGACGCAGTTGCTGGCCCACGGCCCGCGGGACGCTCCCGCGCTCGAACGGCTCGACCCGACCATGGCACGCCGTGCGGTGTTCGCCTGGGCGCGGGGCCGGGCGGCGTTCAGCCATCTCACCGCGCTCGACATGTGGGGCCTACGCCGGCAGGCGGACGGTGAGCCGCTGCACCTGAGCGTGCCGATCAACAGTGGCCTGCGCGGCCAACCCGGTGCGCGAGTGCACCGACGGCGGGACTTCGCCCTCGAACCGCCGCACGTGGTGGTACGCCAGGGACGTCCGGTGACCCGCGTCGAGCAGACCCTCGTCGACTGCTGGCCGGTGCTGCCACTCGCCGACCGGCGGGCACCTGTCATCAAGGCCGTCAACGATCGCCTCACCACACCGGAGCGGCTGGCGTCGGCCCTGCGGGGCGCGTCGAAGCTGCCCGACCTGTCGACGTTGCGCACCTTGCTGACCCGACTGGCCGAGGGCTGCCGCAGCCCGCTGGAAATCTGGGGGCACGAGCACGTCTTCATCGGCCCGGGCATGCCGGCGTTCCACCGCCAGACGCGAGTCGTGATCGGGCGGCGCACCATGTATCTCGACCTCTTCGCCGAGCAGGAACGGGTGAACATCGAACTCGACGGGTCGACGACCCACGGTGACCCCCGTCAGCGCGAGATCGACCTTCGGCGGGACGCGCTGCTGGCGACCGCCGGCATTCTGGTGGTCCGCTTCGCCCACCGCCGCCTGATTCACGAGCCCGCCGACGTACGCCGGGAAACCCTGGCCATCCTCGCGACCCGCCGGCCCCGCCGCCTCCCCGAACCAGCCGCTGCGTTGTCGGGCACCCTGCGGGGGCCAGGCAGCTGGACGTGAAGTTTCCGCTTGGCGGTGGCGCTGCCGCGCCTGTCGGTCCGGAGCAGGTCGCCGGGACCGGGGCATATGTGGCCTATGCAAGGCTCGAAGCCCTGCGGGTGATTCGGCGGCAGCAGGGGTGTCTTCGTCACCGATCCGAAGTCCTGGATGCGGGAGCCCTGACATCACAGTTTCCCGAAACCCGACCCTTGGGGTAGCGGGTACCTCAAGCGCGGCTGCTCAGGAGCCGGTCGGCGTTGGCTGTCGTTGGGTGCCGTCGGCGTGGATGCGGGTGGCGAGGTCGAGGGCGGCGCGGATCGGGTCGTCGGACCAGCGGCTGGCGAACGCGTCGTACAGTCGCCAGCCGGCCCGGGTGAGGGTGCGTTGCCGTTCGATGTGCGCGGCCACGCCGTCCGGGTGCACGCCGCACACCAGGCCGATCGGGGCTTTGTCGCTGACGCACAGGTCGACCCGCCAACGGCCGACGGGATAGCCGGGCCGCACGGGCAGCCCGATCCGCGTCAGCTCGACAGCGAGGGCGCTCGCCCACGGGTCTACCGCAGCGGGTGACGTTCCGGTGGCGTCCAGCGGTTGTCCGGCGTACCGGAGATAGTCGCCGACGATGCCTTCCGGGGCCTGGAGCGACGTGACCACGGTGAGCTGTTTCCTGGCCCGGGTGACCAGGACGTTGAACAGGTTCGGCTCGGCGACGAACCGGTGCCGGGCCGGTGGGTCGTCGTCGACCAGCCCGAGCGTGACGATCACCACGTCCGCCTCGCTGCCCTGGAAGGCGTGCACTGTGCCGCTGCGCAGGCCGATCCGTTCGATCTCGTCGACGTCGTACGCCGACAGCAGCGCCGTCTCCACCGCGTCGGCCTGGGCGCGGAACGGGCTGATCACGGCGACGCCGCCCGGCGGTGGTTGGGCCGCGAGGGTGGCGACCAGGTCCAGCACTGTCGCCACTTCGGCCTGGTTGACGCCGTCGACGACGGCCGCACCGGCGACTCGCACCACGTCGATGGCGTCGGTCCGTTCGTTGCCCGGGTGCCGGGTGACGAGTTCCAGCCGGTCGTCGTAGAACCGGCGGGCGGAGAATCCGATCAGGTGCGGCGCGCAGCGGTGGTGCTCACCGAGCCAGGTGACGGGTGCGGCGCCGGCCGCCACGTCGAAGGCGCTCGCCCGGCGTACGTCGAGCCGGTCGGTGAAGCGTTCCAGGCCGTGCCGGTGCAGCGTCGCGGTCACGTCCGCGTCGGAGACGAAGGAGACGAACCGCAGTTGCCGTGGATCGCCGGCGACAAGTGCCCGGCGGGCCCGGGCCAGCACCGGGGCGGCCCGCAACTGGTCGATGTGCGCCGCCTCGTCGAGCACCACCAGATCGAACATGCCGGCGGCCGGTGGCAGCAGATCCTCGACGTCGGCCACGGTGCCCACCCACAGGGGCAGCGCCCGCACGAGCGCCTCGGCGTCCAGGGTGGCGAGCAGTTCGCGGCGGCGGTTGCGTCCGGCCCGCAGGGCGGTGCCCAGGCCGCTGGCGGCGCGTCGGGCGGCTCCGGTCCACCGTCGTGCGCTGGCGGTCTGGTTCCGCAACGCCGTGCCGACCGTCTCGGCGAGCGCCACGTCCGCCTCGGTCAGCGCCCGCCAGGCGGCGGCCAGGTCCGTGCCGCCGTGCGACGAGAGCCGGGCGGCTGCGCGTACGGCCTGCGCCGCGTCCACAGCCGCCCGCACCTGGGGTACGGGTACGCCGGTGGCGGCTCCGGTGAGCCGGTGCAGGCGGTGCGTGGCTCGGGACCGACGCCACCGGGACCACCAGCCGTCGCCGTTGCGGCTCGCCTCGTGCAGGGCGGCGCGGATCGCGCCGAGGTCGGCGTCCGGCTCGAACACCGCCGGGGCGTCGTGACTCAGGGCGGGCAGCAGCGGCTGCCAGTCGGGAAGTGTGGCGGCGAGCCGTTCCTGCTCCAGCGCGGCGGCGATGCCGGCTCGGGCACCGGCGACCCGGTCCCGGGCGGCGGACACGGTGGTGCTGTCGTGGCGCAGTTGTGCGTCGTCGACACCGACGGCGACGCCACCGGCGAGTTCGGTGGCGATGGCCCCGCGTCGTTCGGCGTCGCCGAAGAGCACAGGTGGTGGTCCCGGATGCCGGCGCAGCAGTTCCCCCAGCACCTCGGCGGCGTGGGTCGACTGGGTCGCCACCAGTACCGATCCGCCGCGCGCCACGGTGTCCAGCGCGGCGGCGACCAGGGCGTGACTCTTGCCGTTGCCCGGTGCGCCGGAGACCACCACCACGGGTGCCGTCCTGGTCCGTCGGATCACGTCGCGCTGCGCGGCGTTCAGCGGCAGCGGTGACAGCACGTCGTCGGCGTCGGTGGCATCGTCGGCGATCGGATCCTGCGTCGGGCCGTCGGTGCCGAGGTAGAGCCGGTTCAGCGCGGTGTCCGCCAGTCCGGGTCGGCCCGCCCAGCTCAACAGGGTGTCGCGGAGGCGACCGGCGAACACGTCGCGGGTCACGAAGATCGCTGCTGCGGCGACCCCGGTGACATCGTCGTCGATGCCGCGCGGTGGCCGCGACTGGACCGTCGTCACCTTCAGGCCGGCGGCCTCGGCCGCCGCGCTGATCCAGGCGGTGGTGCCGGGCGCGGTAAGCCAGCCGGGGCCGGCCAGCCCAGGTGCCTCCTCCAGCCGGGCGGCGAGTTCCCGGTCCTCGATGAGGCGGGTCAGTTCGAGGTCACCGGCCGGCACGACCCGGTAACCGCGCCGGCCGCGTTGCAGGCGTACCGGCTGCGCCAGCAGCGGCAGTCGGATCCGTCGCCGCGTGCCGTCCAGGTCGGCCGTGCCGACGAGGAAGGCCAACCCGAGGCGGAGGACCCGTTCGTCGCGGTGCAGGGCGTCCAGCGCGGCGAGCCGGTCCAGTCGTGCGCCGCGCGGCCCCCGGTGCGGTTCCGGCAGCCAGACCAGGGGCCGGCCGGTTCCGGCCACGTCGAGGATCCGCTCGGCACCGGCCGGGGCCAGGTCGGCGAGCGCGGTGAGGATGGTCGCCGCGTGCATCGCCCGCAGATTCTGCCGTACGCGATCACGCCCGTGCTCCGGTCGGTGGCCACGGCCGGGCACCGACGCCCGGGGCCATCCCGCGGCGGCCTCCGGCCAGGTCGTGCATCGGGGCGGAGGGAACAGTGGTGGGAGCCGTCGGGTGTCGACGGCTCCCACCGTGTCGGTGCAGGTGCTAGCTGGCGTACGTTTCGAATTCGGCGACCCTCGGCGTGCCGGTCGAGCTGGTGATGTCGAAGGTGACCTTGCGCATCGACGTCCTGGTGAAGCTGATGACGCCCGCGCCGGTGCCGGAGGCCAGTACCGCGCCGGTGTCGTGGTTGAGTACCCGCCAGTTGCGGATGTTGCCGACGGAGCCGGACGCCTCACGGATGTTGATCCGCGACACCGCGGTGGCGGAATCCCACTTGATCGAGATCTGGCCGGTGGCTCCGCTCGGTGACCAGGCGGTGTTCATGTTGCCGTCGCGCACGTCGCCGTAGCTGGTGCCGCTGGCCTTGCTGGAGCCGTCGGAGCCGGCGCCGATGCTCAGGTTGGTGCCGCTGGGCTGGCTCGGCGTCGGCGTCGGGTTGCTGGTCGGTGGCGGGGTGGTGGTGGTCGGGCCCGGGGTCGGGCTGGTCGGCCCGGCGGTCGGGCTCTGCGGCGTGCAGTTGCCGTTCGAGGTACGGATGCCCTTGTTCGCACCGGCGGTCTGGCTGACGATGCTCGGCACGCAACTGGCCGCGTCGAGGCGGAACGAGTACGGGATGCTGACGCTCGTGTTGGAGGTCGGGTTGGGGCCGGCCGGGTTGGTGTCGCCGCTGCGGCTGGACCAGGTCACGTTGTCGAAGATGTTGCCGCTGACCTGCCAGTAGCCGGCCTGGTCGGTGTAGAAGGTGCCGAGTACGTCCTTGGCGTTCTGGAAGTAGTTGTTGTCCACCTTGGCACGTGCGCCGGCCCGGGAGTTGATGCCGGACTCGTTGAGTCGTACGTAGTGGTTGTTGTAGATGTGGGCGATGCCGCCACGCAGCAGCGGCGCCCGGGAGTCGATGTTCTCGTACAGGTTGTGGTGGAACGTGACGTAGCCGTTGGACAGGTCGCTCTCGCTGGACCCGATCAGGCCACCCCGGCCGGAGTTGCGCAGGATGCTGTAGGACAGCGTCACGTACTGGGTGTTGTTCTTCATGTCGAACAGCCCGTCGAAGCCCTCCGACTCGCCGCCGGACGCCTCCAGGGTGACGTGGTCGACCCAGACGTTGCGGACGTTGGCCTCCATGCCGATGGCGTCGCCGCCGTTGGAGGTGGGCGAGCCCGACTTCTTGACGTTCCGCACCGTCACGTTCTGGATGATGATGTTGCTGGCCTCGCGGATGTGGATGCCGATCTGGTCGAAGACGGCCCCGTTGCCGACGCCGAGGATCGTGACGTTGCTGATCTGCTTGAGTTCGATCACGTCGGCGGCGGTGTTGCAGCTCGAACCGGAGACCTTTGTGGTGTTGCCGTGGTTGATGGTCCCCTCGACCTGGATGATGATCGGGGTGCTGCTGCTGGCCCGGTTGCACAGGGCCGCGTGGATCTGGGTTCCGCTGGTGGCGCGTACGGTCTGCCCGCCCGAGCCGCCGGTGGTGCCACCGTTGCCTGTCGCGAAGCCGGTGGCGCTGCCGACCGCGGCCGACGCCTGTGGCGTCGTCAGGGCCACGCAGACCGCGGCGCCCGTGGCGGTGACGGCCAGTCCCGCGAGGAGTCGGAGTGCGACGTGTCGTCTCATCCTCGTCTCACCTTCCTTGTTGATGGTGGTGGTGGAGTGCGGAGGGCCCCTTCCGGAGGTGCGGTGGGGGAGGGGCTCGCTCAACAGGTGTGGGTCACAGCGGTAGGCGGTCGGCGCCGGCGAGTGGGCCGACCACCAGCGGCACCAGCGGAGCCGGCAGCACCGGGCCGTGCCGCAGCGTCGGCGTCCAGCCGGCGTCGGGGTCCAGGTCGGGTTCGTGTACGGCGTTGTACGCGGCCACCAGGTCCACCGGCCGGGACGGGCCGGTGGCGGGGTCGACCCAGTTGCCCCGGGTGGTGATCGCGGTGCCGCCCCAGTCGTAGAGCAGGTCGGCGGCACTGACGCCGGTGCCGAGACTGAAGTGGTTGTTCTCGGCGTGGACCGCGGACTGGACGCCGACGCCGATGGCGTACTCGAAGCCGTCGCCGCCGAGCCGGTAGGCGTTGTTGTAGACGTCGACCTGACCGAAGCGGACCCGGGGCAGCCGCTGGAGCACGCTGTCGAAGAGGTTGTGGTGCAGCGTGACGTTCAGCCGGCCGACGTCCGGGCCGACGGTGTTGGACGAGCCGATGAGCATCAGCTTGTCCCGTCCCACGAACCGGTTCCAGGAAGCGGTGACCAGGCTGGCGGTGTGGGTGATGTCCAGCGCACCGTCGTGCACCTGGTACGGCCGCCCGAAGTGGATCGGTTGGGCGCTGTCCGGGTTGTCGCCGTCGGTGAACGTGTTGTGGTCGATCCACACGTTCTCGCTGCGGCGCACCGAGACCTGGTCGTACTGGGAGTTCCAGTTGCCGGCCTCGCCGTCAGTGGGGGACCAGGCGGGGAAGCAGTCTCGGGCGTCGTCGAAGGTGATGTTGCGGACGATCACGTTCGACGCCCTGTCGATCATCAGGGTGAGACCTGTCAGTCGGGCCCCCCGTAGCCCGATGATCGTGGTGTTCGGGCCGACGTTGATCTGGGTCTGCCGGGTCTGGTTGGTCACCGACCGCGCCCGCGCCTGCTCCAGCGGTCCGCTCGGCGTCACCCGACCCCACACCGCCGGGTCGTACGCGGCCAGGTACGCCTCCAGCGAGTACTCGGGGTCGGCCAGGTCGGTGCAGTCGAGCAGCCGGCCGTCGGCGGCCTCGAAACCGTCGACGCTGCCGCTGACGTACACGATCTTGGGGGTGGCGTTCGTCGCGTTCGTGGCGTTGTCGCCGCCGAGCGCGGCGACAAGTTCCGCCCGGCTGCGCACCACGTGGATCTGATCGGCCGAGGCGGTGGCGCCTCCGGTGGTACCGGACCCGGCGGCGGCCCAACCGTCGCCGACCGGGAGGGCCTGCCGGCCGAGCTGGCGGGCCAGTGGTGAGAGTGGTGCCCTGGCGTCCCGCTCACGGTGACTGCCCGAGGACGGGCCCGGGTCGCTCGACGGTCGTGCCACGGCGGCGGTGGGGGCGGCGGTCAGGGCGACAATGATCGATGCCGCGGCGGCGGCAAGTCTGCGCATCGGCTCGTTTCCGTTTCCTTCGTCGTTGTTTCGTATTAATGACGAAGGTTACGGTTGCGTTTTTATTGAGGTCAATATTATTGATGTGCAGATTTGTTGCAGTTAATGGCGTCGAGTGGCATCATCCCGACCTGCTCTGGTCGGGTAACCGCTGCTCATCGCGTTGTCTCCGATCCAGTGTGGACCGGGAATTTGCAGTTTGTTGCGGCGACGCCTCCTATTCTTGCCCGATTGGATCGGTTCGCCAAGGGGCTGACGCCCAGGGCACGCCGAGTTCCGACGGTAGCCGGCCCTCGGTGGCCACCCGACGTAGCACCTCGTTGACGCCCCGCACCCGCAGCACCCGCTGTGGACCGGCACCGATGGACTCCACCAGTTCGCCGTCGAGCAGCGTCGGCTCCGGTGCCGCCTGTAGAGCGGTCAGTACGGCGGTGAACGGTGCGGTCCGGGCCAGCGGCGCGATAAGCGGCACCCGGGGATCGGCCCGATGGGCCAGCAGGTTCTCCAACAGCCCGCACCGGCCGGGCACCTCACCGGCGGTGGCCGCACCGGGCAGCCGCAGCCGGTCGGTCGGGTACTCCAGCACCGCCCGGCCGGCATCGCCGGTGACGATCACCTCGCCGGCGATGAAGTCCTCACCGGCGAGGGTCACCGCGGCCACGATCGGTGGCCCGTGCCGGGGCCGTACCCGCAGCGCTGCGGTGTCGTCCACCTCGATGGGCCGTACCCGGTAGCGCTCCACCTCGATGCTCACCGGCTCCACCGGGCCGCCGCCGACCGCCTCGGCGACCGCCAGGCACTGCATCACCGCGTGGGCGAGCGGATTGGCCAGCGCACCGTCGAGCACCGGCCGCCCGTCGAGGGTACGACGCCCGGCCCAGGGCGAGCGGGCGTAGTAGGCGTCCGGGCGTTGCCAGGCGGCCACCGTGGCGATGCCGCTCACCGCACCGACCCGGCCGGCCGACACCGCGTCCGTCAGCGCGGTCAGCGCCGCCGAACCGAGCGCCTGGAACCCGACCTGCACGACCCGGCCGGTGGTGGCCAGCGCCCCGGCCAGTTCCTCGTGCTCGGCGGTGGACAGTACAGGTGGCTTCTCCAGCAGCACGTCCGCGCCGACGGCCACCGCGTCCCGGGCGATCCGCAGATGGGTGTGTGGCGGGGTGCAGATGACCACCACGTCCGGCGCGACGTCGGCGAGCATCTCCCGGTGATCGGCGAACACCGGCACGCCGGCCGGGACCGGTGCCGCCGGCTCGGGCTCGATCGGCCGGGTGTCGACCAGGGCGACCAGCCGTACCCGGCCGGCGTCGTGCAGCGGCCCGATCACCCGGCGGTGCCAGCGCCCGTGCCCGTTCGCGCCCACCAGCGCCACCCGGGGACTCGTCACACCGCACCGGCCAGGGTGGCGCGTACCCCGTGCTGGTGCAGGTCGGTGAGCCAGGCCAGCACGTCGGCGCGGACCTGCTCGTCGGCGGCCACCTCCGGTGGGACGACAGCGTCGAGGCCGAGCACGGCGTCCACCGCCCCGGCCGGGGTCTGCGGCGCGGCGGCCAGCGCCGCACGGATCCGTTCCGCCAGCGGGTCGTCAAGCGGCAGGGTCCGGCCGTCGTCGGCGCTGCCCTGGGCGAACCGGATCCAGGCGGCGACGACGAGTGTCGCCCAGCGGGCCGATCGTCCGGCCGCCCGCAGGTCGGCGATCGTGTGCAGGATGCGCTGCGGCAGCTTCTGCGACCCGTCCATCGCCACCTGCAGGGTGCGGTGCCGGATCGCCGGGTTGCCGAAACGGTCGAGCACCTGCTCGCCGTAGCCGACCACGTCCACCCCGTCGGGTGGGGCGAAGCTGGCGGCCACGTCCTCGGCGATCAGCCGGCGCAGCACGGTGTCCAGGTGCGGCAGCGCGAGAGCGTCCGCGATCGTCTCGCAACCGGCCAGCGCGCCGAGGTACGCGGTCGCCGAGTGCACCCCGTTGAGGGCGCGCAGCTTCAGCCGTTCCCACGGTCCCGCGTCCGCGCAGAGCACCGCCCCGGCGCGGTCCCACGCGGGTCGACCGCCAGGGAAGTCGTCCTCGATCACCCACTGGGTGTACGGCTCGGCCGCCACCGCCGCGAGATCCTCCACCCCGAGCGCCCGCTGGGCCGCGGCGAGGGTCTCCGGGGTGCTGGCCGGGACGATGCGGTCCACCATGGTGCCCGGGAAGCCCACCTGTGCGGCGACCCAGTCGACAGCCTGTCGCGGGGCGCCCGCGTACGCCAGGGACTGGGTCACCAGGCCGCGCAGCCGGCGGCCGTTGGCGGGCAGGTTGTCGCAACTGACCAGGGCGATCGGCCCGGCGTCGGCGGCGGCGCGGGCCAGCAGACCGCGCACCAGCAGCCCCGGCACGGTGGCCGGTGGCCGGTCGGTGGTCAGGTCGGCGACCAGGTCGGCGTCGGGGCGCAGCGTGCCCGCGGCCGGGTCGAGCTGGTACGCCTTCTCGGTCACGGTGAGCGTGACCACCCGGATCGCCGGGTCGGCCAGCAGGGCCACCACCGCCTGCGGGTCGGCGGCGGCCAGCCGCACCCCGGCCAGCGCGCCGACCACCCGGGTGCGCCGGTCGGCGGCGGAGAGCGTGCTGACGCTGAAGAGATTGTCCTGGGCGGCGAGGGTCGCCACGAGCGCCGCGTTGCGGGGTGCCACGCCGACGATGCCCCAGTCGCCGCCGGCCAGGCCGATCGCCTGTTCGGTGTAGACCGCCTGGTGGGCCCGGTGGAAGGCGCCGAGGCCGAGGTGGACCACGCCGGCCGGCACGGTGCCCGGCCGGACCAGCGGACGGGCCTCGGCGGGCAGCCGGCGCACCACCCCCAACCCGAGGCGGGACGCGCCCACGGTCACCGCCACGCCGGACCGTCCGGGAAGCGGAAGGTGGCGATCGACTCGGGGTGCATGGTGGCGCTGTAGCCCGGTGCGGTCGGCAACAGGTAGCGCCCGTCGCGGGTGCGTACCGGGTCGACGAAGTGTTCGTGCAGGTGGTCGACGTACTCCACCATCCGCCCCTCCAGGCTCGTGCCCACCCGCAGATAGTCGAAGACCGCCAGGTGCTGCACGTACTCGCAGAGACCGACCCCACCGGCGTGCGGGCAGATCGGCACCCCGAACTTCGCCGCCATCAGGATCTCGGCGAGCACCTCGTTGACCCCGCCCACCCGGCACGCGTCGATCTGCATCACGCCGATCGCCTCGGCCTGTAGCAACTGCTTGAAGATGACCTTGTTGGCGGCCACCTCGCCGGTGGCGACCCGGCACCGGCCGCCGGTCAGCTCACCCATCGCGCGGGCGATCCGGGCGTGGCCGAGGATGTCGTCGGCGTGCGTCGGCTCCTCGATCCAGTACGGGTCCACCTCGGCCAGCGCCGTCATGTTGGTGATCGCCTCGTCGACGTCCCAGACCTGGTTCGCGTCCATCATCAGCAGGGCGTCCGGGCCGATCTCCGCGCGGATGATCCGGGCCCGCCGCAGGTCGTCGTCGGGCGGGCCGCCGACCTTCATCTTCATCGCCCGCCACCCCTGCGCGTACGCGGCCCGGGTCAGCGCCCGGACCTTGTCGTCCGGGTAGCCGAGCCAGCCCACCGAGGTGGTGTACGACGGGAAACCGTCCCGTTCCAGCCGGCCGAGCCGGTCGGCGAGCCCGTCGCGTCCCTTGTCCAGGATCGCGGCGGCCTCGTCGGCGGTGAGCGCGTCGGTGATGTGCTTGAAGTCGACGTTGGCCACCAGCTCGTCGGTGGGCAGCTCGGCCAGGTAGCGCCACATGGGCTTGCCGGCCAGCTTCGCCCGCAGGTCCCACACCGCGTTGACGAGCGCGCCGGTGGCCATGTGGATGACGCCCTTCTCCGGGCCGAGCCAGCGCAGCTGCACGTCGGCGACGAGCGAGCGCCAGAAGGCCACCGGCTCGGCGGCGATCTCCTCGACCGTACGGCCCACCACGTGGTGTCGCAGGGCGCGTACCGCCGCGCAGGTGATCTCGTTGCCGCGGCCGTTGGTGAAGGTGAAGCCGGCGCCGGTCGGTCCGTCGTCGGTGCTCAGTTCCACGTAGGTGGCCGAGTAGTCGCCCCGGTTTATCGCGTCGGAGCCGTCGCCGCTGGCGGCGGTGGGAAACCGTACGTCGTGCACGGTGACCTCGGTGATGCTGGTCATGATTCCTCTCCGAACTTGAAGACCCGCTTCGGCAGCCGGTACGCCAGGTCGACGATGGTCTCGGCGGCCTCGTCCATGGGCAGCCGGTGCTCGGCGACCAGCCGGGCCAGGAAGCCGGCGTCGATGCGCCGCGCCACGTCGTGGCGGACCGGGATGGAGCAGAACGCCCGGGTGTCGTCGACGAACCCGGCGGTGTTGTAGAAGCCGGCGGTCTCGGTCACCGACTCGCGGAAGCGACGCAGCACCTCGGGGGAGTCCAGGAACCACCAGGGCGCACCGAGCAGCAGGGCGGCGTATCCACCGGCCAGCGGCGCCAGCTCCCGGGTGAAGGTGTCCTCGTCGAGGGTGTACAGCACCACCCGCAGCCGAGGGTCGTTGCCGTAGGCGTCCAGCAGCGGGGCGAGGGCGTGCACGTACTCGGTGACCTGCGGGATGTCGCCACCGACGTCGCGGCCGTGCCGGGCGTGCAGCCACCGGTTGTGGTTGCGTACCGCGCCCGGGTGCAACTGCATGACCAGACCGTCGTCGAGCGACATCCGGGCGAACTCCAGCAGCATGTGTGCCCGGAACGCCTCCGCGTCGTCCGGCTCCGCCGCACCCCGTCGCGCCCGGTCGAACAGCGTCGCCGCGTCGGCACCGAGGTCGAGGGTGCGGGCGGTGGGGTGGCCGTGGTCGGAGGAGGTGGCACCGGCGGCGATGAAGGCGGCCCGGCGGGCGCGCAGGGCGGCCAGATAACCGGCGTACGTCCCGGTGTCCTCGCCGGTGATCTCACCGAGCTGGTCGACGTTCGTCGACCAGCCCTCGAAGTCCAGGTCGACCACGTTGTCCGGGCGGAAGGTGGTGACCACCCGGCCGCCCGGGCCGCCCCAGCCGTCGGCGGCGAGCTTGGCGTGCCGGCCCAGGTCGTCCAGAGGTGACTCGGTGGTGGCGAGCACCTCGATGTTGAACCGTTCGAACAGCGCCCGGGGCCGGAAGCCGGGCTCGGCGAGCCGGGCCGCGAGGGCGTCGTACACCTCGTCGGCGGTGCCCGGGGTGAGCCGGATGTCGACGCCGAACACCTCGGTGAAGGTCTGCTCCAGCCACAGTCGGGACGGGGTGCCGCGGAACAGGTGCCAGTGATCGGCGAATCGACGCCAGATCCGACGCCCGTCGGTCTCCACCGGGCTGCCGTCGTGGCTGGGCACGCCCAGCTCGCCGGGGGAGACACCCTGGCTGAGCAGCATCCGGGTCACGTAGTGGTCGGGCACGATGAGCAGCTGCGACGGGTCGGGGAACGGCTGGTCCTCGGCCAGCAGCGCCGGGTCCACGTGCCCGTGCGGGGAGATGATGGGCAACTGCGCCACCAGCGCGTACAGCTCCCGGGCCAGCACGCGTTGGCCCGGCTCGGCGGGGAGGAGCAGGTCGGGTCTGGTCGAGGTGGGCACGGGAAGCGGCTCCTGTGGTCGAGTCAGTCGAGGGTGAGCAGGTCGGCCACCCGCACCGGGGCGCCGGTGTCGAAGGACCGGTTGGCGGCCAGGCCGGTGAGCAGGGCCAGCGCCCCGTCGCGGGCGCTGGCCGCGCGGTGCAGCGGATCGGGTACGCCACCGAACAGCACCTGGGTCATCCGGGTGTCCGCCCCGCCGTGCCCGTGCCGGGTGTACCCGTCGACCTCGATGCGTCGCGGCGGTGACCAGAAGGGACGCAGGGTCAGCGTGGCCGCGCCCCCCTCGTCGGCGGCCTGGTCGCCGTGCAGCGCGGCGCCCTTGAGCGCGCCGGCGGCGGCCGGGCTGACGAACTCGCTCTCGGTGACCTCCAGTTCGAGGCGGCCCCGGCTGCCGTTGACCATCACCCGGTAACCCTCCCAGGGCGCGTACGCGGTGAGGTGGTAGGTCATGGTGGCCCCGGTGGAGTAGGTGGCCAGCACCGCCATGTCGTCCTCGATGCTGACCCCGGGGGCGAAGACGTTGCGGTCGCGGTGGTAGCCGTCCTCGGCCTCGGCGTCGAGGTACAGCTCGCGCAGCCGGGGGTGCTCGGCCAGGCGCAACGCGAACGGGTCGTCGTCGGCGGCCGGCGAGGCGTGCGCCCGGTCGTAGTCCCGGGCGTAGCCGTGGCGGCGGCCGGCGTCGCCGTAGAAGAACAGTCGGCCGGCGGCGTACACCTGCACGGGTGTGGCGTCCAGCCACCAGTTGACCAGGTCGAAGTGGTGGCTGGCCTTGTGCACCATCAGGCCGCCGGAGCTGGCCTTGTCGCGGTGCCAGCGGCGGAAGTAGTCGGCGCCGTGGCGCACGTCGAGCAGCCACTCGAAGTGCACCGAGCCGATCTCACCGACCGCGCCGTCGGCCAGCAGGCGGCGGACCTGCTCGTGCAGCGGGTTGTAGCGGTAGTTGAAAGCCACCGTCACCCGCCGTCCGGTCCGCCGTACCGCGTCGAGGATGCGCTGGCAGCGCGGGGCGTCGGTGGTCATCGGCTTCTCGGTGACCACGTCGCAGCCGGCCTCCAGCGCGGCCACCACGTACTCGTCGTGGGTGACGTCCACGGAGGTCACCAGCACCACGTCGACGTGTTCCTTGGCCAGCATCGCGACGAAGTCGTCCGCGTGGTACGTCGGCACCGGCCGGTGGCCCAGCTCGCCGAGCCACCGGTTGTGGGCGTCCATCCGAGCCTGGTTGACGTCGGCGAACGCGACAAGCTCGGCGGTGTCGGCGTGGTCGCGCACCAGCGCCCGGACGAACATCTCGGCGCGTGCGCCGGTGCCGACCACGGCGTGCCGTGCCCGTCTGCCAGGTTGCGGTGACACCTACCGATCCTCCTCGATCTCTCTGCAAACCTTTGCATTGAAGTAACCACGGTCGATCCGCCCGAGTCAACGAGCGCCAGAAAATCGGCGGCCTTTGCCCCGTTTGATGGGCTTAAATGCGCATGGCGTGCGGCCTGCCGAAACACAGCTGTAACCATCCACCGTTGACACTGGAGCAACCGTTTGCATTAATTGGCGACACCGTGACCGCCGACACATCGACGAAGGGGGCCTGGATGCCAGTCACCATCAGGGACGTCGCACGGGCCTCCGGCGTGCACATCTCCACCGTCTCCCGCACCTTCTCGGCACCCCACCTGGTCAATCCGGAGACCCGGGTACGGGTGCTCGCGTGCGCCGAGGATCTGGGCTACCGGCCCAACCGCGCCGCCCGTGCCCTCATCACCGGCCGTACCCACAACATCGGGCTGATCATCGCCGACATCGCCAACCCCTTTTTCCCGCCACTGATCAAAGCGGCGGAGAGCCAGGCCCGACACCGCGACTACCACGTCTTCGTGGCCGACACCAATGAGGACGCCGCCGCCGAGGAGGAACTGGTCCACGCGTTGGCCAAGCAGGTCGACGGGGTGCTGCTGTGCAGCCCCCGGATGAGCAACAGCCTGATCGAGCAGCTCAGCCGGGAGGTGCCACTTGTGGTGGTGAACCGACAGCTGGCCGGGCTGCCGTGTGTGCTGATGGACGTCGGGCAGGGCGCCCGCTCGGCCATCGAGCACCTCGCCGGGCTGGGCCACCGGGAGATGGCGCTGCTCGCCGGGCCGCGCGGTTCGTGGACCAGCCGGGAACTCCGGCGGGCGGCCAGCGCCGCCGCCCGCGCCGCCGGTGCGGACCTGACGGTCATCGGTCCCAACCCGCCCACCGAGGCCGGCGGTCTCGCCCAGGCGGAGCAGGTCCGCCGGGCCGGCGTGACAGCCGTGCTCGCCTACAACGACCTGATGGCGATCGGCCTCCTGGAGGGGCTCGACGCACTCGGGGTCCGGGTACCGCAGGAGATAAGTGTCGTCGGCGTCGACGACATCTCCCTGAGCCGGCTCACCCGTCCCAAGCTGACGACGGTGGCCACGCCAACCGCGGCCGCCGGCCGGACGGCCGTCGACATGCTGCTGCAACAGGACACCGACCTCCCGCGTACCGCGCGGGGCGGCGGTGCCACGGTGGCAGTCGGCGTCCGTCGCACCACCGCACAGGTAATGCTCCAGACCGAGTTGGTCATCCGCGACTCCACCGGGCCGGGCCCCTACGCCGGTCGGGAACGTCCCGGAGCCGCTGCCGCTGGCCCGGGCCCGCATCGCCGTGCGGACCCGGGCAACCCGATCGTGGCCGCCGGTGACGTCGTCGCCTCCTAACGCCAAGGAGTGAGCGCACATGCACCCCGCAACGCACCCCACCGCCAGCGCGCCCGACGGGCGCACCTACCGTACCCCCAGCTACGCCGCCGGTTGCTGCGCGGCCTGCTCGCCGCCGTGGTGGCCCTGCCGCTCGTCGGCATGGCCGCGGCCTGCGGCGATGACGCCGGCTCCGACGGCAAGACCAAGATCTCCATCTTCTGGTGGGGCGGCGACGCCCGCGCCCAGCTCACCGAGCAGGCACTCGACCTCTACACGCAGAAGAACCCCGACGTCACCTTCGAGAAGACCTGGCAGGCCAACCAGGGTTACTTCGACAAGCTGGCCACGCTCACCGCCGGTGGCAACCCGCCGGACATCTTCCAGATCGACGACAACTTCCTCGCCGAGTACGCGGCCCGCAACACCACCCTCGACCTCAAGCCGTACCAGGACTCGGGCAAGCTCGACACCACGAAGTTCCCGCCCAGCCTGCTCCAGTACGGCGTGGTCGACGGCAAGCTCGCCGGCGTGGCCTCCGGGGAGAACACCCAGGGCCTGGTCTACAACAAGACGTTGCTGGAGAAGAACGACCTGCCCGAGCCGACCACCGGGATGAGCTGGGAGGAGCACATCGCCTGGGCCGAGCAGGTCAGCAAGAAGACCGGCGTGCCCGGCACCCAGGACCCCAGCGCCGACTACAAGGCGTTCTGGGTCTGGCTGCGTCAGCAGGGCAAGGACCTCTACTCCGGCACCGACCTCGGCTTCACCGCCGAGGACGTGACCACGTGGTTCGAGCTGTGGAAGGGCGCCCGGGACCGGGGCGCCACCCCGACCCCGGACGTCATCCACGAGGGCAACGCCACAGACATCACCAAGCAGCTCGTGGTGACCGGTAAGTCGGCCACCTCCTGGGTCTGGGTCAACCAGATGCCGGAGCTGAAGAAGAACACCGCCGACGAGCTGGGCGTCATCGCCTACCCGGGTGACCCCAGTGGCCAGTGGGCCCGCGCCTCGATGTACTGGTCGGTCTTCCGGGGCAGCAAGAACGCCGACATCGCGGTGGACGTGATCAACTTCCTGGCGAACGACCCCGACGCGGTCAAGCTGCTCGGCACCGACCGGGGACTGCCGTCCAACCTGGACCTGCGCCGGGTGGTCAGCGACGACACCACCGACGAGGCGATGAAGCAGTCCATCGCGGTGGAGACCGAGCTGGCCGAGTCGTTCGGCGAGTCGCCCCAGGTGCCGATCAAGGGGCACAGCAAGGTTCGCGCCGAGCTGACCAAGGCCGCCGAGAACGCCCAGTACGGCCGGGCCACCCCAGCCGAGGCCGCCGCCCAGTTCGTCGAGGCCTGCAAGGCGGCAATCGCCTCCTGACCCGCCGCACCACCCGGAGAGGAGCAGTTCGTGGCGTTGACCACGGCGCCCGACCCGACCCGACGCGGCACCGGATCCGTCCGGCCCGACGCCAAGCGGCGCGGGACCGGACGGATCCGGCACGGGGAAGGTCTGGCCGGATACGTTTTCCTGTCGCCCTGGCTCATCGGTCTGATGGGCATCACGGCGATACCCATGCTGTTGTCGCTCTACCTCAGCTTCACCAACTACGACATCCTCACCCCGTTGTCCGAGGTGGAGTGGGTCGGGTTGGCCAACTACGAGCGGATGTTCACAAGCGACCCCTCGTGGTGGCACTCGGTACGGGTCACCCTCAGCTTCGCCCTGATCGCCGTACCGCTGAAGCTGGCCGCGGCGCTCGGGGTCGCCCTGCTGCTCAACCGGGCCTGGCGCGGAGTCGGGCTGTTCCGCGGCCTGTTCTACCTGCCGTCGCTGCTCGGCGGCAGCGTGGCGCTGGCCATCGTCTGGGTCAACATGTTCAACCGGGACGGTGCGTTCAACTCCTTCCTCGCCCTCTTCGGTATCGAGGGCAAACCCTGGGTCAACGATCCGGACTGGGCGTTGGAGACGTTGATGGTGCTCGCCATCTGGCAGTTCGGCGCACCGATGGTGATCTTCCTGGCCGGGCTCAAGCAGGTGCCGACCGAGCTGTACGAGGCCGCCTCGGTGGACGGGGCCGGCCGGTTCCGACAGTTCGTCAACGTGACCCTGCCGATGCTCTCTCCGGTGATCTTCTTCAACCTGGTGCTGGAGACCATCAACGGCTTCCAGGGCTTCACCGCCGCGTTCGTGCTCAGTAACGGCACCGGCGGGCCTGTCGACTCGACCCTGATGTACACGCTCAACCTCTACATCACCGGCTTCACCGACCTGGAGATGGGCTACGCCTCCGCGATGGCCTGGGTGTTCCTGCTCGCCATCGCCCTCATCACGGTGGTCTTCTTCAGCACCGGCCGGTTCTGGGTGCACTACTCCGACGGGGAGGACAGCTGATGGTGGCCGGTACCGTCGCCCCGCCCGTGGCGCCCCGCCCGCGACGCCCCCGCAGCCGTTCCTGGCTCCGGCTGGTCGTGCTGCTGGCCATCGTCGCGGTCGTGCTCTACCCGCTGTTCTGGATGATCGGCACCTCCGTGAAGTCGCAGGAGGAGATCGTCAACAACATCGGTCTGCTGCCCCGGAACTTCACCCCGGGCAACTACCTCGACGGGTGGACGAACTTCGACGTCAGCTTCGCCCGCTTCTTCCTCAACAGCGCCATGGTCAGCCTGCTGACCGTGGTCGGCAACGCGGTGAGCTGCCTGCTGGCCGCCTACGCCTTCGCCCGGCTGAAGTTCCGGCTGCGCGGGGTGTGGTTCGCCGTCATGATCGGCACCCTGCTGCTGCCGGGCCACGTGCTGATCGTGCCGCAGTACATCCTCTTCCGTACCCTCGGCCTGGTCGGTGGGGAATGGCCTTACCTGCCGCTGCTGATCCCGCAGTTCCTGGCCACGGAGGCGTTCTTCGTCTTCCTGATGGTGCAGTTCATGCGCGGCATCCCCCGCGAACTGGACGAGGCGGCCCGGATCGACGGCGCGAACGCGTTCGGCATCTTCCGGCACGTGATCCTGCCGCTGAGCCGGCCCGCGCTGGTCACCACCGCGATCTTCTCGTTCATCTGGACCTGGAACGACTTCTTCCGGCAACTGGTCTTCCTGTCCAACCTGAGCGACTACACGGTCCCGGTGGCGCTGACCCTGTTCATCGACTCGACAAGCCAGAGCGCCGTCGGACCGATGTTCGCCATGGCGGTGCTGTCCCTGCTGCCGGTCTTCCTGTTCTTCGTGGCCTTCCAGCGGATGCTCGTCGAGGGGATCAACACAAGTGGACTCAAGGGCTGACGCTCGCGCCGAGCGGCGCGGGTCGGGGCGGGACTGGCGGGACACCGTCAGCGACGCCGCCGACCTCGCGTTGCTGGGCATCCTGGCCGCGCTCGCCGCGGTACCGGTGCTGACCGCCGGTGCCGCGGTCGGCACCGCCAGCGCGGCCGTGGACGACTGGCTCACCACCGGCAGTTGGCCGCCGGTGCGCCGGACGCTGTCGCGCTTCGGAAGGGCGCTGCTGCCGGGGGTGCCGGCGGTCCTGATCGGGTTGGCCGCCGCCGGACTGCTCGTCGCGGACCTGGCCGCGTTGGCCACCGGGCGCGTCCCGGGCGGTACGGTGGCGCTGGTGCTCACCATCGTCGTCGCGGCGGCCCTGCTCGGCTACGCCGCCGCGATCGTGGTCGAGGTGGGGCGTGCCGGCGGCACCGGGTGGCGGTCGGCGGTCACCCGGGCCGCCCGCGCCTGCCTCGACCACCCTGCGAACTGGGCCGCCCTCGCCGGCACCACAGTGCTCGTGGTCCTGCTGGCTGTGCTGGTCACCCCGGTGGCGGTGCCGATCCTCGCCGGGTACGCGCTGGCCGCCGTGCACGCCGTCGCCCGCCGCCGGTCGGTCGCCCGCGTGGAGTTGTCGTGACCGACCCGCAACTGGTCGTCGACGGCACCCCGGTCGCCAGCTACGTGCTCGCGCCCGACCTCGACGTCCGGCACGGGCCCCGGCCGTACCTGCATCCGGTGCGTACCCTGGCCGGCACCCAGGTCACCGACGTGCTGCCCGCTGATCATGTGTGGCACCTCGGGGCGTCGCTGGCGGTGCAGGACGTGGCCGGCACCAACCTGTGGGGCGGGCGGACGTACGTACGCGGCACCGGCTACACGTGGCGCGCCGACCACGGCCGGATCGTGCACGTCGGATGGGAACACCTGGCGACCGACCGGCTCGACCACCGGCTGCACTGGTGCGACCCGACAGGTCGGGTGCTGCTCACCGAACGGCGGGTGCTCGCCGCCTCGGCGCTACCCGGTCACCAGAGCGCCTGGCGGCTCGACCTGACCAGCACCCTCACCGCGCCCGCCGACCGCGACATCACGCTGGGCAGCCCGGCCACGAACGGTCGCCCCGGGGGAGCGGGCTACGGCGGGTTCTTCTGGCGTGCCGTGGCGGCCGAACCGCCCGAGGTCTTCACCGCCGAGCTGACCGGCGAGGAGCAGGTCAACGGGTGCGCGGATCCGTGGGTGGCGATGCGGGCGCGGACGCCTGCGGGTGGCGCGTACACCCTGGTCTTCAGCGGTCTCGGTGACGGCGACAGGTGGTTCGTCCGGACCGCCATGTACCCGGGGGTCTGTGTGGCCTTCGCCTTCGAGCAGACCCTGACCATCCCGGCTGGCACCAGCCGGCGCGGTCACTACCGGGTGGCCGTCGCCGACGGCACGCTCGACCGGGACACCGCCGCCACCCTCGCCGGCCCCTGACGCCGGGCTCGGCCCTTGCGCGCCGGCTCGCGAGATGCGGCATGTCGGGTTTCCGGCGTCAGGGATACCGCGAGATGCCGCAACTGGCGAGACCCAAGCCCCCGGCCGAGCGCCGGGCGCAGGGGCGGCGGGCGGCTAGCTGCCGGTGGGGTCGTGGGGGCGGCAGGAGGAGCGGACGACAAGCTCGGTGGGCAGCCGGATGTGGGTGTCCCGCTCGACGCCGGCGATCAGGTCGACGAGCAGGCGCAACGCCTCCGCGCCCATCCGCTGCAACGGCTGCATTATCGTCGTCAGCGGTGGGTTGACCAGCGCCGATTCCGGGATGTTGTCGAAGCCGATCACGGACAGGTCGTCGGGAACGGACAGGCCCATGCTCCGGGCGACATCGATCGTGGAGATCGCGGAGAGGTCGTTTCCGGCGAAGACGGCGGTCGGGCGGTCGGGCAACGAGAGCAGCTCAGCGGCGGTTTCGGCGGCGCTCTCGATCCGGAACCCGCCGACCCGGACCAGTCGTTCGTCCACGGTCACGCCCGCGTCGGCCATGGCCTGCCGGAAGCCCGCCTCGCGCAGGCGGGACGATTCGAGGTCGGGGCGGCCGCTGATGTGCCCGATGCGGCGGTGGCCGAGGGAGAGCAGGTAGTTGGTCGCCAGGACGGCACCGGCGAAGTTGTCGGAATCGACTGTGGGCAGCCCCGACGGGCCGGTGTGCGGGTCGACGGCCACGACGTGGAAGCCCTGCTTGGTCTCCACCACGGTCGGCGTGACGATCACGGCGCCGTCGATGAGCGTGCCCGACAACCGGGCCAGCGAGCGGCGTTCCCAACCGATGGCCGTCCCGGCACCGTCGCCGCCGGAGTAGGCCAGCAGTTGGTAGCCGGTGCCGGCGACCTCCACGCTGGCGCCCTTGAGCAGCTCGGTCGAGAACGGCTCGAACTCGGCGACCAGGATGCCCAGGACGTTCGTGCGATGACTGCGCAGGCTCTGCGCCCCCAGGCTCGCCTCATAGCCGAGTTGACGGATGACCTGCTGAACCCGCTCCACGGTCGCCTGTGCCACTCCGTAACGGCCATTCACCACCTTTGATACGGTCGCCACGGAGACGCCGGCGGTGCGGGCTACGTCCGACATCTTGACACGCTGGGGAAACGCCACGTCGATGATGATAGAGGGCCGTCGGGCCGGTTACGGAGACGAGTCGAAAACGTTATCGACACCGATTGACACTGGGTTACCCGACTGAAAAACTCGCTCAGGCCGAGCACCCGACTGACTGGTCGAGGAGACATCGATGGCTATAAAGCGCCGTGCAACCACCTTTCTAGCGCTGTCCATGACAACCGCACTACTCGTCGCCGGCTGTGGCGGCGGCGGTGAGGACGAAGCACCCGCCGAGAGCGAGCTGTACAAGAACCCGGTGACGCTGACCTGGTGGCACAACGCCTCCCAGGACGGTCCCGGCAAGACCTACTGGGAAAAGGTCGCCAAGGACTTCAACGCGCTGCACCCCACGGTCACTATCGAGATCGAGGGCATCGAGACCAACCAGCTCCAGCGCACCCGGCTGCCCGCCGCGCTGCTGAGCAACGACCCGCCGGACATCTTCCAGGCGTGGGGCGGCGGCGAGATCCGCGAGCAGGTGGAGGCCGACTACCTCAAGGACATCACCGAGCAGGTCAAGGACGAGGTTGCCAACATCGGCAGCGCCGTCGAGATCTGGCAGGTGGACGGCAAGCAGTACGGCCTGCCGTACCGGATGGGCATCGAGGGCATCTGGTACAACAAGGACCTGTTCCAGCAGGCCGGCATCGCCGCTCCGCCGACCACCTTCGACGAGCTGAACGACGCGGTCACCAAGCTCAAGGCGATCAACGTCATCCCGATCGCCGTCGGCGCCGGTGACAAGTGGCCGGCCGCGCACTGGTGGTACAACTTCGCCCTGCGCGCCTGCTCGGTCGACACCCTGCGCAAGGCGTCCCTGGAGAACGTCTTCGACGACCAGTGCTTCGTCAAGGCCGGTCAGGACCTGAAGGCCTTCATCGACACCAAGCCGTTCCAGCCCAACTTCATCGCCACGCCGGGTCAGAACGACCCGACCAGCGCCAACGGTCTGCTGGCCAACGGCAAGGCCGCGATGGAGCTGATGGGTGACTGGAACAAGGGCACCCTGGACACGGTCACCGAGGACCAGGAGGCGCTGAACAAGTTCATCGGCTGGTTCCCGGTTCCGGCCATCGCCGGTTCCGCCGGTGACCCGAAGGCGGCCCTCGGCGGCGGCGACGGGTTCGCCTGCGCCAAGAACGCCCCGGCCGAGTGCGTCGAGTTCCTCAAGTACCTCGTGAGCCCCGAGGTGCAGAAGGGCTACGCCGAGACCGGCACCGGCCTGCCGGTCGCCAAGGGCGCCGAGGACGGCGTCAAGGACCCCGCCCTCAAGTCCATCCTGGAGGCCACCACCAGCGCCACCTACGTGCAGCTCTGGCTGGACACGGCCTTCGGCAGCACCGTCGGTAACGCGATGAACGACGCCATCGTCGCCATCTTCGCCGGCAACGGCAGCCCGGAGCAGGTTGTCGAGGCCATGAAGGCGGCCGCGCGCAAGTGACGTCGACCAACCCGACCCTGGACCTCGCCGGCGGCGCAACCGCGCCGCCGGCGGGCCCTCGGCCCGCCCGGCGCTCGTCAGCTCGGGCCGCCGAGACCCGACGCAAGTGGTACGAGATCATCGGGCTCACGACGCCAGCCGTGATCGTCTACGTGATGTTCGTGCTGGTCCCGATGGGCTTCGCCTTCTACTACAGCCTGTTCCGCTGGCGTGGCGTCGGACCGCCCACCGACTATGTCGGCTTCGACAACTACGTCCTGGCGTTCCAGGATCCGATCTTCCTCGACGCGCTGCGCAACAACGCGATTATCGTGTTCGGGTCGCTGCTGATCCAGGGACCCATCGCTCTGGGCGTGGCCCTGCTGCTCAACCGCAACTTCCGCGGTCGGACGGTGTTCCGGCTGCTGGCCTTCGTGCCGTACGTGCTCGCCGAGGTCACCGTCGGCATCATGTGGAAGCTGCTGCTGTCCGACGCCGGCACGATCAACGCGATGCTGGAGTCGCTGGGGCTTGGCGGCCTGGTGCAGGCGTGGCTGGCCGACCTCGACGTGGTCATCTGGACGCTGCTGGCCGTGCTCACCTGGAAGTACGTGGGTTTCGCCATCATCCTCCTGCTCGCCGGGCTGTCGAACGTGCCGCAGGAGCTGAACGAGGCCGCCGCCATCGACGGCGCGAGCTGGTGGCAGATCCAGCGGCACGTGACGCTGCCGCTGCTGGGGCCCACGATCCGGATCTGGATGTTCCTGTCCATGATCGGCTCGTTGCAGGTCTTCGACGTGATCTGGGTGACCTCCGTACCCGCGGTGCGGTCGCTGGGTGCGTCGGCGACCATGGCGACGTACATGGTGGACAACGGGTTCTTCGCCCGCCTGTGGGGCTACGGCAACGCGGTGGCGGTCATCCTGTTCGCCATCTCGTTCGTCGCGGCGGTGCTGTTCCAGCGCTTCCTCCTGCGTCGTGACATCGAGGGCGCCATCACCAGAAGGGCAAACTGATCGTGGCCGCGAACGCCGTCCTTTCGCCAACCGCCAAGCGCCGCCCGGTGTCGTGGGGAAACCCGCTCACCTACGCGCTGGCGCTCGCGGTCGCAGCCGTGTCGATCACTCCGGTGGTCTACGTGATCCTCGGCGGCTTCCGTACCACGCCGCAGATCGTCGCGGACCCGGCCGGACTGCCCGACCCGTGGGTCTGGGACAACTACGCCCGGGTGCTGACCCAGAGCGACTTCTGGCGGCAGGTGTTCAACAGCGCCGTGGTGTCCCTGGGCACCACGATCGGCGTCGTGGTGCTGGGGGTCTGCGCCGCGTTCGTGCTGGCCCGCTACACCTTCCGGGGCCGCGAGGTGCTCTACACCTTCTTCACCCTCGGTCTGCTGTTCCCGGCCGGCGCGGCGATCCTGCCGCTCTACCTGATGCTGCGTGACCTCAACCTGATCAACTCGTACTACGCGGTGATCCTGCCGCAGGTCGCCTTCGCGTTGCCGTTGACGATCGTGATCCTGCGACCGTTCCTCACCGCCATCCCCCGCGAGTTGGAGGACGCGGCCGCCATCGACGGCACCGGTCGGCTCGGCTTCCTCTGGCGCATTCTGTTGCCCCTGTCGCGACCCGCGCTGGTCACCGTCGGTATTCTCGCCTTCGTCACCAGTTGGAACGCGTTCCTGCTGCCGCTGCTGGTGCTCGGCGACGCGAGCCTGCACACCCTGCCGCTGGGCGTGCAGAACTTCTCCAGCCAGTACACCTCCGACACGGCGGGAATCCTCGCCTTCACCTCGCTGGCGATGCTGCCAGCACTTATTTTCTTCACGTTCGCCGAGAAGCAGATCGTCGGTGGCCTCCAGGGCGCGGTCAAGGGCTGAGCGGCAGCGGCACGAACACAAAGGGGTAACACAGCATGACTGAGGTCCGCGAGGTCGTGGGCGGGCCGGCATCCGTGCCGGCCCAGACAGGCTCGGGCCACGACCGGCCCAGCCGGTACGGGTCCGATGGCGAGACGCGCGTTCGTGAACTGCTCGGTCGGATGACGATCGAGGAGAAGGTCGCGCAACTCGTCGGCTTCTGGGAGAAGGCCGAGGGCGAGGCCGTCGCGCCGTTGCAGGGCGAGTTCGGCGACATCGGCAGACTCGAGGACTTCTCCCGGCACGGGCTCGGCCACCTCACCCGCGCCTACGGCACCCGCCCCGTCGAAGCCGCATCGCGGGCGTCATGGCTGTGGAAGTTCCAGTCCGACCTGGTGACCGGCACCCGGCTCGGCATCCCGGCGATCGTGCACGAGGAGTGCCTGACCGGGCTCTCCGCCTGGAAGGCGGCGACCTTCCCCACGCCGCTGGCATGGGGAGCTGCCTTCGACCCCGACCTGGTCACCGAGATGGCGGCGGCGATCGGGGCGTCGATGCGGGCGCTCGGCATCCACCAGGGGCTCTCCCCGGTGCTCGACGTGATCCGTGACCCCCGGTGGGGACGGGTCGACGAGTGCATCGCCGAAGACCCGTACCTGGTCGGCACCCTCGGCACCTCGTACGTGCGCGGCCTGCAGTCGCAGGGCGTGCTCGCCACGCTCAAGCACTTCGTCGGATACTCCGCCTCCCGCGCCGGGCGCAACTTCGCCCCCGTGCACGCGGGTCCGCGCGAACTGGCCGACGTGCTGCTCGTGCCGTTCGAGATGGCGCTGCTCGACGGCGACGCCCGCTCCGTTATGCACTCCTACGCCGAGATCGACGGCGTGCCCGTGGCCGCCGATCCAACGATGCTGACCGGGCTGTTGCGGGACCGGTGGGGCTTCGACGGCACGGTGGTGGCCGACTACTTCGGTGTCGCGTTCCTGAACCTGCTGCACCAGGTCGCCGCCGACCACGCGGACGCGGCCGTGCAGGCGCTGACCGCCGGAGTCGACATCGAGCTGCCGACCGGCGACGCGTACCTGACCCTTGCGGACTCGGTGCGTGCCGGCCGGCTCGACGAGTCGGTGATCGACCAGGCGGTGCTGCGGGTGCTGCGGCAGAAGCTGGAACTGGGGCTGCTCGACGCCACCTTCACCGACGAGCCGGCCGCGTCGGTCGACCTCGACTCGCCCGAGCACCGGGCGATCGCCCGCCGCCTCGCCGAGAAGTCGATAGTCCTGGTCACCAACCAGGACGCGTTGCCGCTGCCGGCGGGCAGACGGATCGCGGTCATCGGGCCGAACGCCGACCGGCAGGGTGCGCTCTTCGGGTGCTACTCCTTCCTCAACCACGTCCTCGTGCAGCATCCCGACGCGGAGACCGGCATCGAGGTGCCGACCGTGCTCGACGCGCTGCGCGCCGAGTTCGGCACCGAACTGATCAGCACGGCCGCCGGTTGCGCGGTGGACGACGACGACCGGTCCGGGTTCGACGAGGCGATGGCGACGGCCGCCGCCGCGGATGTCGCGGTACTCGTCGTCGGTGACCACGCCGGCCTGTTCGGGCGCGGCACGGTCGGCGAGGGCTGCGACCGGGACGACCTGGAACTGCCCGGTGTGCAGCGGGACCTGGTCGAGGCGGTGCTGGCGACCGGCCGGCCCGTCGTGCTGGTGCTGCTCACCGGCCGGCCGTACGCGATCGACTGGGCGCTGAGCCGCTGCGCGGCTGTCGTGCAGACGTTCTTCCCCGGCGAGGAGGGCGCCGGTGCGATCGCCGGTGTGCTCTCCGGGCGGGTCAACCCGTCGGGCCGGCTGCCGGTCAGCCTGCCCCGCTCGGCGGGGGCGCAGCCGTACTCGTACCTGCACCCCACGCTCGGCGACGGCAACGAGGTGACGAACCTGCTGGCGACGCCCGCGGCGCCGTTCGGCCACGGCCTGTCCTACACGACGTTCGCGTACTCGGACCTGACCGTACCGGCCACGGTGCCGACCGACGGGGCGCTGACGGTGCGCGTGCGCGTCACCAACACCGGCGAGGTGGCCGGCGACGACGTGGTGCAGCTCTACGGCCGCGACCTGGTGGCGTCGGTGACCCGACCGGTGGCGCAGCTGCTCGGCTACCAGCGGGTCCACCTGGCACCGGGTCAGTCGGTCACCGTCACGCTGACCGTGCCCACCACCCGGCTGGCCTTCTCCGACCGGACGCTCACCCGCGTGGTGGAGCCGGGCGACGTGGACCTCTGGGTCGGCACCAGCGCCCGCCGTGACGTCGAGGCGTCGACCACGCTCGTCGGCGACGTCGCGCCGGTCACCAACGCCTCGGCCCGCTGGACGACCGCCGAGATCAGCTGATTCCGCAACGGCCGGCCACCGCCGCGATGGTGGCCGCCCGGGCGACCCAGGGCAGTTCCCGATCACCGGGAACTGCCCTGGTGCGTCCGTCCGGTGAACGCGCGATTCAGCCGGCCCGCCGCCGACGACGGCGGTTCGTCGGCCTCGCCCCGACCTTCGGTGCCGGTGCGGCCGGCTGCCCCGGCTCGTCGCCGGTACGGTCCGCGAGCGTCTTCGGCGTGCTGGCGGGTGCCCCCGCGCCGGTCGTGCCGCTCGTCGGCGGCGGATACCTGCGCAGCATCCAGGTCTGCTGGCCGAGCGAGAAGAGGTTCGTGGTCACCCAGTAGATGATCACGCCGATCGGGAAGATCAGTCCGGAGACGAGCAGCGAGGCGGGGATGCCGTAGAGCATCAGCCGCTGCACCATGCGCTGCTGCGGTGCCTCGGCCCAGCCACTCCGCAGGATCAGCTGACGGCTGGACAGGTAGGTCGTGACGACCATCGTCGCGATCAGCACGGCGGCCACGATCCGGACCGTGACGGCGTCGGCTCCGAGCTGGGCCAGCTCCGGCCCGGTGGAACCGAAGGTACCCGCGATCGGAGCGCCGAACAGCGTGGCCGACGAAGCGCTGTCGAACTGGGCGACCGACCAGCCGTACAGCGTCCTCAGGTGCTCCGGCATCGTCGGCTTGAGATGCCGCAACACGTGGAGCAGACCCAGGAAGACCGGGATCTGCACAAGCATCGGCAGGCAACCCATGAGCGGGTTGGCCTTCTCCATCCGGTACAGCTCGACCATTTCCTTCTGCAGCGTCTCCCGGTCGTCGCGGTGCTTGGCCTGGAGTTCGGCGACTCTCGGCTGCAACGCCTGCATCGCCCGCTGCGACGGGATCTGCCTGACGAAGACCGGGAACAGGATGATCCGCACGGTGAGCACGAGGAAGACGATGCCCAGCACCCAGGACCAGGTGGTGCCCAGCGCGGACCCGTCGCCGAGCAACCGCTGCCAGGCGCTGTGCCAGAACAGCAGGATCGCGGAAATGGCGTGGTAGATCATGGACATGGAACACCCCTCGAGATACGGCCTACGGCTGAAGTGAGCAGGAACGGTCACCAGCGGTCGCCGACGAGCGG
Organism: Verrucosispora sp. CNZ293; assembly: GCF_002754655.1. Lineage (NCBI taxonomy): Bacteria > Bacillati > Actinomycetota > Actinomycetes > Micromonosporales > Micromonosporaceae > Micromonospora > Verrucosispora sp. CNZ293. The sequence goes on along the minus strand of NZ_PEFR01000001.1, from coordinate 2,184,934 downwards.
CAGAAATGAGTGAGGTGAGGTGAGGCTCAGGCGACCGCGAGGGTCGCGGCGGTGGGCGCTCTGGGGCGGGCCCGACCGGCAGCGTCCGGATCGCGGTGGCGGGGCACGCCGGTCCGGCCGGAGCGCTCACGCAGCATCCGGCGGGTGACCCGCAGGTCGGGATCGGCAGTGGTCGCCGGGAGCAGGATCGCGGCGGCGAGCACGGCGGTGAGCAGTACGCCGGTCACCGCCGCCGTGCCGGAGAGCATGCCGGCGGCACCGGCGTCGGCCAGCACGCCGACGAGGTACCAGAGCACGCCCAGCCCGATCACAGGGCAACCATATCCGGCGTACGCCACAGCGGCTGTCCGGGAAGTGGGCGGTGCCGCGACGCGGCCGGGTACGGCCACCGGACCCCGGTCAACCGTGCGGGTCCGGTTCGGCGCGCAGCGCGGCGGTGGCCCGCACCGCCTTGACGATCGCCGGTACCGCGCCGATCAGCAGGACCAGGGCCCAGATGATCGCGATGATCGCGAAGACGAGCGCGCCCACGGAGTCGAGGATGCTCACCAGGATCACCGGCACCAGGTGGTGCAGGAACTCCAGCACCACAGTGCAGAGCAGGCTGGTCAGGATCAGCAGGACCAGGCCCTTGTTCTGCAGGAACTTCGGTTGGGCCAGGATCAGCAGCCCGGCCCAGGCGAGCTTGAGCAGCAGTACCAGGCCGAGCAGCACCGTGGCCTCCCCGACCGGGAAGAACCCCCACAGCGCCAGGTACGCCAGCAGGCCGAACGGCGGGGCCAGGAACAACGACACCATGATCGTCAGTTCGATGAACGCGAGCACCAGCGCGACCAGAGCCACGATGATCAGGATGATGGAGAAGATCAAAGTGGCGACGCCCTGGATCCGGCCGTGCAGCCGTTCCGGCAGCACCAGACCCAGACAGAACAGCCCGGTCGTCCAGAGCGCCGCCGCGTCGACAAGCGCCAGGTAGCCCGTACCACGGCCGGACGGTTCGCTGACCTCCCGTACGTCGCCGACCTCGACACCGAGGTCGGCGGCGCTGCCGGCCAGTTCCGCTCCGGCGTCGCCACCACCCAGCAGCAGCCCGGCACCCACCTCCACGCCCACCGCCAGCACCAGCGCCAGCATCGCCAGCACCAGGAACGGCTTGCGCAGCGCACCCATCCCAGCCCCCTCGCCTCAGTCCCGCGCGATCGTGACGAGGCACCCGGTCGGACAACTCACAAGCACCGTGGTGGCCCGGTCGACGGCGACGCGGGCCACCGCACCGCTGCCGTCATCGGCGGGATCCACCTCGTCGGTGACGGTGAAGTCGGCGTCACCCGGAGCCGTGGCCCGCACGCTGAACGGCTGCGGACTACGCAGGATCAGCGTGCGCAGCCCGCCCGGGTCGGCGATCCGCAGCTCACACCGGCCGTTGATGGCCAACTGCCCGACGGCCTCGGCACAGTCCGCGTCCACGCCCGCCGGATCGACGGCGCTCCGCCCGCCGCCGGCCCGGCCCAGCAGCTCGACAAGCGGATGCCGGGCCGCCGGGTCGCCCCGGTCGTCGCGACCCGCACCCACCGCCACCGCGAAGAGCACCACCAGCAGTACGCCCAGCGTCGCCAGCAGCGCCTTCTGCTGCCCGCTCATGTCGGCACTTCGCTTCGCTGCGTGCCGTCATGAGGCACCACCGCGCTGAGTTGATGATTCGCTCGCTGCCGCTCGCTCATGACGGCACTCCGCTTCGCTGCGTGCCGTCATGAGGCACCACCGCGCTGAGTTGATGATTCGCTCGCTGCCGCTCGCTCATGTCGGTCACCGCTGATCGTCCGAGGCGACCTCGGTGAACCGGAGCATGTCGACGCCGGCGAAGTAGCGGTTCGTGCTCTGTGTCTTGCCGATCGCGACCAGGGTGATCTCATGTGTCCCGGGGCCGAGCCGCACCCGACCCACGTCGACCCAGTCGGTGATCTGCACCTTCGGGGTGAACCCGATGAACGCGTCGCCGACCTGTCGGCCGTCGATCAGGAAGACGGTGTTGGCGTAGTCGAACGAGGTGGTCAGCACGGCGGAGAACTGCCAGGTCGCCTCGGCGGGCAGCTCCACCGTCACGGTCACCCGGTCGTTGACCGCGCGGCCGAGGAAGAACAGCTGGGCGTCCTGCGACCAGGTCACCTCGCAGCAGTTCTGCTGCACCATCACGGTGGCCCCGGAACCCGACGGCGACTCGACCCGGGCCCCGGTCACGAGCGTCTCCGCCTCGACTGTCACCACCCGCGCCTGTGGTGGCGGCTCGTCGTCGCGGGCCACCAGGAACACCACCACCGCCGACACGACGAGCACCAGCGCCGCCGCAGCGGCGATCCAGGGCCACGGCGTACGCTTCGGCGGCGCCACCGCGCGCACCTCGTAGGTGACCCGGCCGCTGGAGCGGGAACTCTCCTCCGGCGCGGTGTTCGCCGAGTACGCGAACCCGGTCATGTCGTAGCGCCGAGGCGGCGTGCCCGCCGGGACGGCCAGCCGGACCAGGAACGACACCGAACCCTGACCCGGCACCACCCGCTGCGGCTCGGTGACGGTGAACCACGACCGTTGGGTGCCCTCGCCGGGCGCCACGTCGAACACCACGGTGTCCGGTGCGACGCCCGGGTTGGAGACGGTGAAGGTCAGCTCACCGGCGTTTCGGACGTCCAGGGTGAACTGCTCGGCGGCGGCGACGACTGTCCATTCGGTGGTCATGACGGCTCCTCGGGAGCGGGAACGGGGGAAGCGGGAGCTGGCGGGGCGACGGTGGGGGACGGCACGCTGGCCCGGCCGACCGCCCGCCCGGACGGCAGGTCCTCGACCGTGATCTCGGCGGTGACGGCGGCCGGCTTCTCCGCCGCCACGATCCGGTCGATCAGGGCCACCTGGCCGGCGGCCTCCGTGGGCACCCGGACGACCAGGTGGAAGGGCCGTTCGGTCGGTTCGTCGAGGACGAACCCGGTGACCCCGGTGGCCAGCTCCAGGGCGGTCCGCAGGCCGTCAGGCGTGCCCCGCCAGGCGGCCAGCGCGGCACCGTGCGCCACCAGATCGCGCAGCCGGTTCAGCGGCAGCGGCAGGGGGACGTCCCGCCGGGGCGCGCTGACCAGGTGATCCATAGCCACCCACCGGGCCAGGTACGCCACCATCGGGGCCGGTGCCTGGTACGGCGCGAAGAGCGCGTCGACCTCGGCCAGCACCGCCTCGTCCGGGGCGTGCAACGCCTCCATCACGTCCAGCAGCGCCCACAGCACGCTGCCCGGCACGGCCGCCCGCTGGTATGCCGCGGGCAGCAGCCGCTCAATTGCCGCTCGTCGCATCCTGCCGCACCACCTCGATGTCGTGCTCGCCGGAGCAGAGCAGCCAGGTGTCCGGGACGGTCACCACGTCGGCGGTGGACTGGTTGGCACTCGCCGACCACTCCACCGCCTGGTCGCTGCGGTGCACGCCGCGTTCCCCGCCGGCCAGCACCAGGCGTTCCGTCGTGCCGGTGGCGGCGACCGCGTCCACCGGCATGAACCGGGTCCGGTCGCGCAGCGGCAGCCCGCAGTTGACCGACACCGACGTCCACTGCGGTTGCGCGGCGAGGGTGTCCAGCCGGAGCACCCCGCCGCTCTGCGTCGCGGCCAGCGCGAGCGAACCGCTGAAGGCGAGGTCCCGGCAGGTGCCGCCGAGCCAGCCCGCCGACACGGCCTGCCACTTCACGTCGGATTCGAACAGCCGGGCCCGGAAGCAGCCCTGGCCGGGTTTGTTCGGGTCCGGTTCACCGGCGCCGCTCCACAGCAGGGTGGCCGGCCCGTCGTACTGCACGGCGAGGACCCGGTTGTCGACGTTTGCCAGACCGATGTGGCTGAAGCTGCCGGGTCGGCCGGCGTTGTTGGACAGGTACACCCCGAAACCGGCCTGGGCGGCCACCGCCACCCCGGCCGCGCCGCGCTCGGAGACGAACGCCCGCACCGCGTAGAAGCCCCGGTCCGCGTCGGCCGGATCGACAAGGATCTGCAACGGCACCGCGCCCGGCAGCAGGGACACCTCGTACAGGCCGGTGTCGGTGGCGACCAGCAGCGCTCCGGCGCCGTCCCGGTCGATCCAGGCCAGGTCGCCGATCCGCGAGTCCAGGTCCGCCACCAGTGACCATGTCTCACCGAGGTCGGTGCTCAGGTGCACCCGGGAACCGCCGCCGCTGCGAACCGTCGCCACCGCCAGCGAACCGGCCCGGGGCACGATGCCCGGTCGCACCGGCGCGGGCGCCGGCACCACCCGCTGCACGGTCTCCCCGTCGAAGCGTCCCGCCGGCTCCCAACCGGCCCCCGCGTTCGTGGAGCGGAACAGCACCGACCCGCTGCCGGCGTACCAGGTGCGGGGCTGGTACTGGTCGGCGGCGAGAGTACGCACCTGCTTGTCCGGTGCCTCGTCGACCTCGAACCGTACCGACTCGACGTAGCGCACCCCCGGCTCGGCGTGCTCCAGCAGACGGTACACATTGGACGCCCGCAGCGGTTCGCCGAACGCCCAGCCGGTCGGGTTGAGCGTGGTCGGCAGCGGGCTGAGCGTCTGGTGCAGACGGTCGTGGATACGTCGGCGTACCGCGTCGACGTCCTCCTCCCGGCGGACCACCACCCGGGCCCGGATCGACACCGCCTTGTACCGCGCCCAGGTGGCCCGGCAGGTGGTGCCCAGCGAACGGCGACGCTCCAGATCCGCCTCGACCCGCAACCGCACCTCCTCCACCTCGTGGTCGCGGAGCACCGTCACCGGCAGCCGACCGCCCGGCCGCGCCTCGTCCGGCACGTACGGCACCAGCACCACCTCCACCTCGCCGGGGCGGGCGAAGCTGTACACGGCGGCCCGGGTGAAGGCGCGGGCCCGGGTCACCCCGCCGGAGGCGGTGGCCAGCACCTCGAAGTCCCGGGCGGTGACCGCGCGCTGCTGGGCGAAGAAGGCGTAAGGCCCGCGCAGCAGCACCGACTCCATGGCCTCGATCTCCCGCCCACCGGCCGCCGGCAGGGGGTTCACCACCTTCACCCCCGGCAGCGGGTCACGCAGGCTGGTCAGGGTGCCGGCGGCCACGTTGCCGGCCGGTCCACCGCCCGCGCGGTACCACAGCCGAACCTGCCGCCCGGCCGGTGGCACCGCCGCGACCGCGCCGTCGCCGAAGATGAGCGTCCCGCCGTCGGCGGCCCGCAGGTCCAGCGCCGGTGCGAAGGTCACCGTGCCGGAGCACCTGTCCACCAGGTACGCCTTGTCCTGCGGACCGAGACCGGCGAAGCTGTCCACCGCCCGCCAGATCTCGAAGGTGCGCCCGTCGTGTTCCCGGGCCGCGGCACCCAATTCCACCGAGCCGGCCGGCACCTCGACACCGAGCAGCAGGTCCAGCGGTTCGGCGGTCCGCGCCAACGGGGCACGGCCGGCGCGCAGCACCTGCCCCGGCTGCCCGGTACCCACACCCAGCAGCTCCGCCTCCACCGGCTCGCAGTGGTGCATCCGGACGGTCACCTCGCGCTGCCCGGCGGCGAGTAGCACCGGCTCGCAGGTGACGAAGACCACCGGCCGTGGGTCGGCCCCCCGGGCGGCGGCCACCCGGGTGCCGACGGGGATCCGCAGCGGGGCCTCGTCGGTGCCGGTGCGGGTGAACCGGACGTCCGCCCAGGCCGCCGCCGGTGGGTGCCGGGTCACCCCGAGCAGGTTGAGAAAGGAGACGTACGCCTTCTCCGGCAACTGGTTCAGCCGGTAGATCATCACCTCGGTGAGGTGCGCGAACGCCTCGAGCAGCGCGACACCGGGGTCGTGCGCGGACAGGTCGGTCCACCCCGGGCAGGACTGCCGGATCCGGTCCCGGGCCTCGGTGACCAGGTCGAGGAAGCTCCGATCGTCCAGATGCGGCACGGGCAGCGTCATCGTGCCTCCTCGGTGTCGGCGTCGGAACCGGTCGTCGGCCGGGCGGGCGGGTCGTCGTCGGCGGGCAGCAGGTCGACCGAGAAGACCAGCTGACCGGGGGTGAGGCTGGCCCGGATCCGGTAGTCCAGCCGGATCACCAGACGCCACGGGTCGTCCGGATCCGGTCCGGCGTCGACGTCGAGCACGTCCACCCGAGGTTCCCAGCGCGCGATGGCCGCGCGGACATAGTGGATGGCCAGTCCGGCGGTGGTGTCGTCGTTCGGCGCGAAGACCAGCCGGTGCAGGCGTGAGCCGTACCCGGGTCGCATCAGCCGCTCGCCCGGCGTGGTGGACAGCAGCAGGAACAACGCCTGGCGTACCGTCTCGTCGCCGTCGGTCATCGCCAGGCCGCCGGCCGCGGTCAACCCGAGCCCGCCGCCCTGACCCAGGTCGAAGCCGGCGCCGACGAACCGGATCGCCCTCACCGGTCGGCCCCCACGAAACGCTGCCGGGGATCGCGTACCCGGTAGGTGAACTGGCCCGGTGGGCTGCCGTTGGTGAAGCCGGACAGGTGCGACAGCACGATCCGTCGGCCACCCACGCGTACCCAGTCGCTGTAGCCGGCCCGCACCGCCTCCGTGCCGGTGCACGGCTTGACCGTGGTGCCGTAGTTCGGGCAGGCGACGATGTCCCGGCCCTTCGGGTCGTCGGCCACCAGCACCGGTACGCCCGCCACCGTGACCCACTGCTGGGACGCCCGGTTGCGGACCCGGCCGTCGTGGCTGCACCTGATCACCGAGTCGCGGTGGATCCAGCGCATCAGCTGCCTCCTTCGTGGTGGGCGCGGGCGAGCACGCGGGCCCGCTCGGCCGCGGTCTCCGGGTCCTCGACGGTCTCGGCGTGCAGGAAGTCGACGCTGCGGGCGCGGACGACCATGGCCCGACCCGGCGCGGAGAGCACCAGATCGGTCGCGGCGTGCAGGGTGGCCAGGTGCGGGGTCAGTTCCAACCAGCTACCGGCCTCGGTGCTCAGCCGCAGGCTGCGCGCCACGTCGTCGACCACCACCTGCTGACCACCGGCGGTGCGCAGCGACCAGCGCCGGGCCCGCCCGTCGTCGATGCCGGTGTCGTACGGCTCGACGGTGCCGAACAGCGAACCGAGCACCACACCCGAGGCCGGCTCACCACCGGGCAGCGCCACCAGCACGCTGTCCTGCGGATCGGGGAGCGCCACCAGCCCTTTGCCCCGGCCGGCTCCCGGGCACAGCACCGCCAGCCAGCCGGCGTCCGCCCCGCCGTACGCGGGCAGTTCCACCCGCACCCGGCCCAGACCGTCCGGGTCGGTCACGTCGGTGACGGTGCCGAGGGTGACCACCGCGGGTGCCGGTGAACCGGTGCGCGGCGCCGGCGGCGGCACGGTGGAGAAGCGGCTCAGGTGACCGTTCGCGTCGACGGTGTGCACCACCTCCGTCAGCACGTACGTGCCGGCCACCGGCTCGGCCACCCCGGTCAGCCGGATTCGCCGGCCGGGCCGCAGCGCGGGACTGCCCTCGGCCGTACCGTCGGCGGTGACCAGGGCGGCGGCCCGGGTGTCGAGCCGGGCCTGGGCCAGCGCGGCGATCTCGTCGTCGCTGCGCCCCGGCTGGTCCAGTGCGGTACGGGTGCCGTCCGCGCCGACGTCGGCGGGATCGGGATCGGCCGGGGTGCGGCGCCCGCAGCGGGGGGTGCCGACGCTCTGGGCGATCGGCTCGGCCCGCTGTGGATGCCAGCCGAGTGCCGTGCTCTCCCCGGCGGCGCTGTCGGCGTTCACCGACAACCGCAGGCCGTGCACGTCGCGGCCCAACTCCAGGGGGATCGCCGCGCCGTGGCCGTCAAGCGTGACCAGGCGCAGCACGTCGCCGTCGAGGCTCAGGTGCAGCCCGGCCCGTCCGGACACCTCGACCAGCAGGTCCAGGTCGCTGGGCCGGTGGTGCGGCAGCCGGTCCAGTTGCGGCCCGTCGGCCTCCGCCTCGACGCGCAGGCCGAGGTCGGCGCAGAGTTCCGTGGCCAGCTCGGCGGCGGTGACCGACTCGAAGACCCGGATCCGTTGCCGCTTGCGCAGCCGGTGCAGCAGGTCGTATCCGCGCACCCGCAGCGTGGCCGTGCCGTCGGCGGCGTACTCGACCTCGAAGGCGGTGACCTCCCCGGTGAACAGCCCCTCCGGGTGGCCGTCGAGGCGGACGTCCAGTCTCGCGCCGACCTGCACCGGCCCGGTCAGCGCGGCGGTGCCGGGGCTGGTGCGCAGCGTCACCTCGCACTGGGTGGGCCGGTTCAGGCGGGCGGCCACCCGTACCGAGGTGACCCGGCCGCTCACCGTGTCGGGCAGTGATCTGCCGTCGAGCAGCACGGTCAGCGCCCGGGGCGCGGCGGCGGTCACGACCCGGTCCCGGGTGCGGCGGCGGACGCTGTGGCCGCCGGCCCGGTGCCGGGTAGCGGCGGTACGGCGAGAGCGGTGCCGGCGGGCACGGCCAACGGGTCGGTGATCCGGTTGTGCTCGGCGAGCAACCGCCAGCGCAGGGGAGAGCCCAGGGCGTCGTGGGCGAGCAGATCGAAGCGTACGCCCGAGGTGTCGGCGGCGGCGGTGCCGTCGCCCGCGGCCACCACGGCCGTGCCCGGGGCGACGGTGGGGGTCTGCGCGGCGGACAGTTCCTCGGCGAAGCCCTCCTCGGCGTGGCGGGCGTCCTCCGCCACCCGGACCAGCTTGAGCCGCAGCCAGGAGCGGCGCGGGGAGCCGGTGGCCGTGAACGCGTCGAAACGTTCCGCCACGGCGACGATCACCCCGGGCACGTTCCAGGTCTTGCCCCACACCATCCGCACCAACGGGGGGCGTAGCCAACCGTGTTCCACAGCCGAGTTCTCCGCCAGCATCCACAGTGGCCGGGTGAGCGCCCGGACGTCTGTGGGACGGACCTGGCCCTCGGCGAAGTCGATGTCGAAGAGCAGGTCCAGCACGAGTTCGGTGCGTCCACCCCCGGTGAACAGCAGCGGGTCGTCGGCCAGCCCGGCGCCGGTGAGCTGGCCGTCCGAGCCACCCCGCTGACGCACTCCGGCGAGACGGGTCACCTGCACGGTCTCCGGGTTGAGCAGACAGTCGATCCGTTCGCCTGTGTCGATGAGGAAGGCCACCCGTTGCATCAGTCACCTGCCTGTTCACCGTCGAGCCGCCGCGTCCGGTGCTCGTCACCGCCGGCCGGCTCGGGCACCGACCACAGGGCCCGGTCGTCAGGGAGGGCCGGCCAGCGGTCGGCTCCGGTGTGCCGCCCCTGCGGCGACTCCAGCTCCGGCCAGCGGAGGTCCGCGCCCACCCGCCACCGTCCGTCGCCGGTCGGGAGCCCGCTGCCGGGCCAGCGCCCATCGCGGGTGGCCGGACCGGCGGGCAACCAGCCTCCGGTGCCGGGTTGGATCCGACCTTCTGCCCCGCCGTGCCCACTCGACGGACGGGTGTCGGCCATCCGCTGGTCCTCCGCCACCAGCCGGAGTACCGGGCGGTGCTCCGCTACGGCTCCGGGGGAGAGGGCTCCCGGATGTCCCGGCCGCGTCCCGGCTCCCCACCGGTCCCGTCCGGGCGTAGGCGGGCCGGCCACGTCGGTGGGCTGGCCCGCCGGGGCGGTGTGCCGCAGGGCCGGGCTGTGCGGGAGCGGCGGTCCGGCAGTTGCCGGAGCTGCTCCGGGCGGTACGGGGAGGACGCGCATCCAGGCCGTGCCCCGTCCCGTCCCCGCCGGTCCCCGTTGCGGTGTGGCCGGGCGCAGACCCGGCCCCGACCCGGTCCCGTCGTGGGCATCGGTGACGGTTGGCGCCGCCGCCTCCGGTGCCCGCAGCGTCCTACGCCGCCACCGGTGAAGGACACCGCCCGGATTGGCCGTCCCCGGACCGGCCGGTCGCTCTGCTTCAATCGGCGCACCTGTCGATGTCCGGATACCGGACGTCGGGTGATGCGTGGGTTGAAGCAGAGCAAAGGACGTGGGGGAGCGGGTGGCGGGCGGCGGCCCGGGCGTCGGGGCGTACCGGGTCGACTGCGGGTCCGGCCCGGCGGCCGGTGCGCCACCACCCGTCGCGCCGGGTCGGTGAGCCTGGCGGCGGGCCGACGTCGTCGGCCGACGCCCCGGCCGGTCCGCCTCGCCCCGGTCCGATGGGCCGGCGGGATACGCCTCCGGGCGGCCGTCGCCGTCCGGTTCGCGGCGGTCCGGCTCATGGTGGTACGCCCCGGCCGGCGCGGAAACGTCGTCAACCGGCGGGTCGAGGGCCAGGTCTCGCAGTAGGCCGGGGGCGTGCGTGGTGACGACCCGCAACCAGTGGTCGGGCGGCTGCCCCGGTCGCCGACGTCGATCGTCCGGCTCCTCGGCGACTGTTACGACGGCACCCTCGACCGCAGGCGGCCTCCCGCCCGGCGTCCGGTCCGGCGTCGCGCCCGTGGCCCGGTCCGGCGTCGCGGGCGATCCGGCAGGTGGTCGGGGAGCGGGGGAGTCGACCGCACCGGCGAGCCGGTCCACGGCAGCCGCTGCGGACCGGAGGCGGTCGGCAAGCCAGCTACGCGGGCGTCGGCGCGGCACCACCGGCCTCCAGTTCCAGGCTCTCGTAGCGCAGCGTCAGCGCCGCGATGGCGATCTCCTGACCGAGCGTGTTCAGGTGGGCGCCGCGCCAGTTGGTCGGCCACGCGTTGATCAGGTTCCAGCGCAGCACCTCCGCCGTGCCGGCGGCGTCGAGCAGCACCACCGAGACGTTGCGCCGGCTGACCGTGCCCCGCGCGACCGCGTGCACCCAGTCCCACAACTCCCGGGACGCGGTGAGGCCGAAGTGCAGGGTGACCGGCCCGTACTCGACCTGACCGGGGACCATCCGGATGCGGTCGTTGCCCTGCTCCCGGTACGGGACCGCCGGAATGTTCACCTCCAGGCCGCTGACCTCGGTGAAGTGGCCGTTGGTCACCCCGTTGACAAGCAGCTTGAAGTTGTAGGCCCGGTAGGGGTCGACCGGGGTGCCCGGCTGCGGCGTCGCCGTGGTCGGCATGTCAGCCTCCAATCGTCTCGGTTTCGGTGCCGCCGGCCCACTGGCTCAGCTTGAACACCACGAACTCCGCCGGCTTGACCACGGCGATGCCGATGTGGGCGACCACCATGCCGGCGTCGCGGACGTCGGCCGGGTTGGTCTCCTCGTCGCACTTGACGAAGAACGCCTCCTCGGGAGTGCGTCCCAGCAGCGCCCCGTCACGCCACACCCGAGTGAGGAAGGCACCGATGTCCCGCCGGATGGACCGCCACAGCGTGTAGTCGTTCGGCTCGAACACCATCCAGCGGGTGCCGTTGGCGATGGCCTGCTCGATGGCGATGGAGAGCCGCCGGACGTTGAGGTAACGCCACTCGCTGGCCTCGGCGGCGAGGGTACGCGCGCCCCAGACCCGGATGCCCTCGCCGGGGAAGTAGCGGATGACGTTGACGCCCTTGGGGTTGAGTACGTCGTGCTCGGCGCGGGTGACCAGGTGGCCCAGGTCGACAGCACCGCGTACCGGCTCGTTGGCGGGTGCCTTGTGCACTCCGCGCAGGGCGTCGGTACGGGCCCAGATGCCCGCGACGTGCCCGCTCGGCGGGGTGAGCACCAGCTCGCCACTGAGCGGGTCGCGGACCCGCAGCCACGGGTAGTAGAGGGCGCCGAAGTCCGACTGCCGGGGGCGGTGCGCCACCGGACCGCTCCCGCTCGCTCCGCCCTCGCCGCCGGATGCGGTGTCCGACCCGGCGGTGTCGCTCGGCTTCGCCGGTCGGCCGGAACCGGGGGTGGCGACCCGGGTCAGGGTGGACACGTCGTCGATGTCGGGTGCCGGGTCGCAGATGGCCACCATGGTGCGGGTGCGCTCGGCCATGCTCAGCAGCGCCTCGTGCGAGACCGGGTCGTGGAATCCGGGAGCGGCCAGGATGGAGACCTCGTCGACCGCCTCCAGCAGGTCCAGGCCGGCACGCTTGCGGCCGGTGCCGGAGACAGCGCCGCCCTCACCGACGTTCACCACCCAGCAGCGGGTGCCGCCGTTGTCCAGGAAGCCGAAGACGGCCCGGGCCAGCGGCGTGCTCTCCAACTGGTCGCCGTCGGCGTACAGGCGGAGGAAGTCGGTCCAGTTGTTCACCGCGAGGGCCTCGCCCAGATGGGCGGTGCGGTCCGGCGCGACGCCGACGAAGGCCGCCGTGCTGGTGCCGACCGGTCCGATCGGCCGGGCACCACTGGGCACCTCCTCGACGTAGATGCCGGGCGAGAAGTAGGTGGGCATCGGTCCTCCCGTACTGGTCGGGTCAGCGGGTCAGTGGGTCGGCGGCGCGCAGACGATGACGATGTCGGTTTCGGTGGGGTCGACCTCGGCGTTGAGCACCTGGCCCCGGCCGGTGAGCCGGAGCCGGACCGGTGCCGGACGCTCCGGGTCGTGGGGTACGCCGACGACCCGGAAGCGGCCCGCCGGGTCGGTGTGCGTCGCGTACGGCTGACCGACGACCTCGACCCGCATCGCGGCGAGGGGTTGCTCGGCCGGGCCGACGACGCGCCCGTCGAAGGTCAGCATCTCCAGCTGCCGCAGCCGCAACGGTCGGAGCACCGGCGCGGCCGGCTGGGTCGGGTGAGTCACCTGCACCGGCACGTCGATGAGCAACGCCGGCCGGGGCGGTGCCCCGAAGGCCGCCCACAGGGCGGGATCCCCGGCTTCCAGCACCAGCGTGTGTCCGGCCGTGCCGGTGGCCGCGACGAGCACCCGGTCCAGCGCAGCCAGGGACTCCGGGCCGCCGGCGGCCAGCAGGTAGCGCACCGTGAGCCGGTACGGTTCGGGGCCGCCGCTGCCCCGGGTCTGCCGGGCCGGCCGGATCTCCAGCGGCCACAGGGCCAACCGGCCAGGGTCGGCGTCGGGCCGGGGCGGGCCGACCGGGACGGCGTCACCCACCGCCCCGGCCAGCCACGTCGCCAACTCGTCGGTGGCGGCGGAGATCGGGCCGTCGTCGCTCATCGCGGCGGCGTCCCCTGGATCCGGTACGCGATGGCCTCGTTCCACACGTGCGGGTAGACGCCGATCTCGAAGTACCGGGTGAAGCGGTTGATCGGCGCGCCGGCGTGGTCGTGGTACAGCAGCCAGACCGGCGCGATGGTGAACAGCACGTAGTTCGCCACGACAAGCGGGATGTAGAGCGGGCCGAGCAGCCGGGCCTGGAAGATGTGCACGTCCTCGTGCCGCTGGATGCCGGGGCCGGAGCCGGCGCAGACCGTGCCGAGCGTCGTGGCGTAGCGCGGGGAGACCCCTTCGACCACGTTCACCCGACAGCTGTGCCGGGAGGTGGCGCGGTCCAGCGAGTGGCCGAACACCAGGTGCACAGCCAGGTAGATCGCGCCGACGAGAGTGTTCAGCAGGCTCCAGGTGTGGTCGACGACGAAGAGGAACACGCCGCGCGGGCTGACCGCGTACACCTCGGCCGCGGCGACCGCCCAGCCGAAGGCCGCGCCGACGAGCAGACCGACGCCCGCGCCGATGAGCAGACCGACGCCGCCGCCGACCAGCTGGCCGAACACGGCGCCCGCGGCGACGTGCGCGACGGCGCTGAGGATTCCGAAGATCATGTCCGGCTCCTCTCAGGCCCAGGAGCGGATGAAGCGGGGCTCGTTGCCCTGCGCCAGTTGGACCGGCGTCGCCTGCCGGTTGCCGGGGGGCAGCTGGTTGACGCCGAGCGCGGCGGAGAAGATGACCAGGCCGTTGAAGAACGCGATGATCCACTTCTCGGCGCCCGCCTCGGTGGCGAAGGCCGCGGTGAGGTACGACAGCGCGAGCGCGATGCCCAGCGCGATCCACTTGCGGGCCTTGTCGGCGCTCGGGCCGATGAGTCCGCCGATGACGTTCGTGGCGAGCAGCGTCGCGGCGCTGGCTCCGGTGAGACTGCCGAGGGCCGCCCAGGTGAAGAGATCGTTCATCGCCGATCCCCCTTCGGTGCTACGTACTGCGGGGTGGGGTGTGGGTGAGCGGACCGTCCGCGGTGGGCGGGCGGTCGGCCGGCGGTCAGCCGGCGTCCGGCGAGCCGGGATTCGTGGCGGCCGGCGGCACCGGTGTGGGTCCGCCGGCCGTGGGTGTGGCGTTCTCGGGCGGTGTCCCGCCGGTGCGGGAGCGGCGGAGCAGGACCGCCACCAGCACCGCGACGAGCAGCAGTGCCATCGTGCCGGCGACGATCAGCAGCCAGGGGAACCCGCCGTCGGAGTCCGTGTCGGCCGCGTTTGACGGTCGGGGCGGAGCCTCGGCGACGGCGCGCAGTTCGCCGGGTTTCTGCTCGTTGGGCTTGACCCGCCAGGTGACCGTCCGGTCGTTGACCTGACCGCCGGTACTGGCGTCCAGGACGCGGCCGGGGAACGTCACGGCGATCTCGAACGACATCAACAACATGAACAGTTCTTGATTCTGCGGATGCTGTTCGGCCACTTTTCCGCCGTACTTCTTCGGGTCAAGCGGAAGGGTGAACACGTACCGGTCATCGGTGCGGACGATGCTCAGACTTTCGCTGGCGAATTGGTTCAGCGGCACGTTTCGATAGTTGATCAGGGAACCGAAGTGGGTGGCGTCCTCGTACCGGGTCTCGGGTCCGGCCGGCAGCGCCGGGAGGTTCTGCCGGAGCTCCGCGAAGCCCGCATCGACCGGCCTGTTGTTGGCGGTCAGGACCTTCCGCTCGGCGGTGACGAGAAGTTGGCCGCTGACCGTGTCGTCGGCGTTGACGGTCAGCCCGGCATTGAGTTGCATGCAGCCGGAAAGGGCCGCCAGCAGCACGAGACACACCGCGCCGCGGAGTGTCCTGATGCGCCGGAGCCGCGAATTCATGGGCTCAGTGTGTGCTCTCGCCGGCCGAGTCATCAGTCAGCGATCAGTCACATGCCAGTCGCCGATCTTACCGGGACCCCGTCACATTCGGCCGAGGTAGCGAACCGGGAAAATAGATATTCTGAAAGGTTGGCCGCAATTGTGGTCGGCCGGGCGGGGTGGCCGTGGATAGGCTGCCCGTCATGGTGTCCGTCTCCTGCGTGCTGTTGGTGGACCGGCACGGGCGGCTGCTGATGCAGCTGCGCGATTCCCACGCCCGGTATCACCCGGACGTCTGGGGACTGCCGGGCGGGCACGCGGAGCCGGGGGAGACCCCCGAGCAGACCGCGCTGCGTGAGCTGCGTGAGGAGACCGGGCTGCGGCCGACGGACGGCACGCTGCTGGCTTTCGCCCGTCAGGAAGTCCCCGAGCACGGACGCGTCAAGCACTACTTCTGTGCGGCAACCCGGGCGGGACAGCGGGACGTGGTGCTCGGCGAGGGAGCCGCCCTGGTCTTCCTGTCCGCCGCCGAGATCCTCGACGAACGCCCGTACACCCCGGGTACCCGGGAGGTGCTGGCCCGCTTCCTGGGCTCGCCGGAACACGCCCGACTCACCGCACTGGCCGCGACCGACTGAACGGCCCGCGGCACCGGTTCGGGTGGCGTCAGGTTCGGCGTCAGGTGGGCCGGGGCGGATGCCAGTCGGCGTGGCGGGCCATGCCCCGTAGCGCCGTCCGGCTCGGCGTCAGGCGCAGCATCGTGTTGCGTACCGCGATGGCCGCCGGGTGTCGCAGCTCCTGCCCGAACCGGGCGGTGCGGGAGGCCGCGCGGGCGATGGCCTGGGTGCGGGGCCGGCGCAGCCGGTCGTACGCGTCAAGTGCCGCCGGCACGTCGACCGTCGGACCGGCCACCGCGCCCAGGGTGACCGCGTCCTCGATCGCCTGACAGGCGCCCTGCCCCAGGTGGGGGGTCATGGCGTGCGCCGCGTCACCGAGCAGCGCCACCCGGCCGCGCACGTAGCGGGGCAGCGGCGTGGCCAGGTGGTACAGGTCGTTGCGCAGCACCTCGTCGGGTCGGGTGGCGGCGAGCAGTGCCGGTACCGGATCGTGCCAGTGGCGGAAGCGTTCGCGTACGTCGGCCAGATCGTCGGCGGCGTGCCCGCCGGGCGGGGCGGTGATCGCGGCGTACCAGTAGACCTGCCCGTCGCCGAGTGGGACAGTGCCGAACTCGCTGCCGGGCCCCCAGCTGACCGCCGCGGGGACCGGCTCGTCGAAGGTGATCGCGGCGCGCCAGGCGGTGGAGCCGGCGTACGCCGGTGGCGGGGTGTCCGGCCAGAGCCGGGTACGCAGCGCGCTGCGCAAGCCGTCGGCGCCGACCACCAGATCGGCGGGTACCTCGGCCGGCTGGCCGTCGCGGTGGTAGTGCACGGTGCCGCTTGTCGGATCGGCGTCGCGTACCTCGCAGCCGGTCCGGAGCGCCCCGGCCGGCAGTGCCTCGCGCAGCATCCGGTGCAGGGCGCCCCGGTGTACGCCGAGTGCCGTGGTGCCGAGCACGCGCTCCAACTCGGCGGCGTCCACCCGGGACAGCCAGCGCCCGTTCCAGGCGCGTAGCCCGCCGGTGGCACCGTCGCGCCCCAGCCGGCGCACCTCGCCGCCGAGGCCGAGGGCATCCAGCCCGCGTACCGCGTTCGCCATCAGAGTGATGCCCGCGCCCACCTCGCGTGGCTCCGGGGCGCGCTCCAGCACGGTGACCCGCCAACCCCGGCGATGCAGTGCGAGGGCGGCGGCCAGCCCGCCGATGCCCGCCCCGGCCACGACCGCTCGCCTCTCCGCCACGGCAACCACCCCTTCTACGCCTGTAGAAGTGCATACTACATCCGTAGAACACGAGAGTGGGGGAGCCGGTTGAGTGGGCGGGCGAAACGGATTGCCGTACTGGCCGACGCCGCCATCGCGCTGATCGCGGAGAGCGGCATGCGGGGTCTCACCCACCGGGCGGTGGACGCCCGGGCCGGCATGCCGCCGGGAACCACGTCGGCGTACCTGCGCACCCGGCAGGCACTGATCGAGGCGGTGGTGCAGCGCCTCGCGGACCTGGACCGCGCCGACCTCACCGGACACGAGCTACCGAGCGGGACGCCGTCGGTCCCACCGGGGCCGTCGTTGTCACCGGAGGACCTCGACCGGCTCGCCGCCGGTATCGCCGGTGTGCTCGACCACTGGCTCTCCACCGCCCGGGCGCGCACCCTGGCCCGGTACGCCTGCCTGCTGGAGGCGGTGCACCGACCACAGCTGCGCGGGATCCTGGAACACGGCGCGGTGCTCCGGGCGCAGGCCGAGGATCTGCTCACCCGCGCCGGTGCCCCGGATCCCCGCCGCCGGGGGCACCGGTTCGTCGCCTTCGTCGACGGTCTGCTGTTCGACAGGCTCGTCGGGGCCGGTGCGCTCAGCGCACCGCCACCCGGCACCCCGGCCAGCCGCGCCGACCTCACCGACGCGGTACGTGACCTGCTGCGTGCCCTCGTCGGCCGAGCGACGACCGGGTAGGGCTCAGGCGCTGTCGCGCAGCACCAGCGTCGACGGGAAGACGGTCGTCGTCGGCGCCGCGCGTTCCTCCAGCACCATCGTCGCGGCCGTGCTGATGATCTGCCGTACCGGGTGGCTGGCCGTGGTCAGCGCCACCGTCGCGGCCAGCGGGATGTCGTCGAATCCGGTCACGGCGACATCCTCGGGCACCCGGATGCCGTCGGCCCGCAGCCGGCCGATCACCCCCAACGCGGTCGCGTCGCTGATGCCGACGATCGCGTCGGTGTCCGGCCATCGTCGCAGCACCTCCCGGGCGGCGGCGTGGCCACGGGCCGCGCTGAAGTCGCCGACCACCTCCCGAGCCGGCAGGCCGGCGTCGTGCAGCAGCCTCCGGTACGCCCGCACCGAGCGGTTCGCGCAGGCCAGCCAGCGGGGACCGGTCACCATGGCGATCCGTCGACGCCCAGCTTCGTACAGATGACGGACGATCGCCGAGGTGCCGCCACCGTTGTCGATGTCCACCGACGGCACCGTGGCCGAACCGATCCCGATCGACACGGTCCGGCCATTCAGCCGCCGGGGCACCAGATCCAGCAGGGCGGTGGTCGTGTTGAGCAGCACCAGGCCCGCCACGCCCCGGTCGTCGGTCAACCGGGTCAGGCGTTCCGGTGCGTCCAACGGCACCCACTGCACCGCGACACCCAGACCGTGCGGCGCGCAGGCCCGCGCCACCGCGGCGACCGCCTGGTCGACGTAGGGGTCGTCGAGGACGGCCGGGCCGGTGCCCGCCACCGCCACCAGCAGCCGTACCCCGGAACCGTGCACCAGGGCACGAGCCGCCGCGTTCGGCACGTAGCCGAGCAGGTTGACAGCGGTGCGTACCCGCTCGCGGGCGGTCGGTGAGGCGAAGCCGGTGCCCGCCAGTACCCGCGACGCCGTCGAGCGGGACACCCCGGCGGCCCGGGCCACGTCGTCCAGGGTGGCCGGGCGGCGCGCTGCCGTCGTCATGAACGTTCTCCCCGTTGTTCCTCGTCGCCCGCGTGGGGCTCACCAGCATCATGCCCGGTGTGGTGGCTGCTGGTAAGGACCGGAGGTGGATTGTGGTGGTAGCGCTCCCAGGTGTGTGATCGTCGTAATGCCCGAGGAGAGGACCGGTACGTACGTGGACCCCGCCGTCACCACCCCTGTCACCCCGCCGACCAGCCCCGGCCCGTCCCGGGCCGTGCTGGCCGCCCGTAACGGTGTGGCTGTCGTGTTCGCGCTCAACGGACTGGCCGTCGCCACCTGGTTCGCCCGGGTGCCGGCGATCCGCGACGGACTCGGCCTGACCCCGGGCCGCCTCGGCCTGCTCCTGCTCGCCATGTCGGCCGGGGCGATCCTGGCCATGCCCACCGCCGGCCTGGTCACCCAGCGCCTCGGCGCGGCCCGCGCGGTGGCGGCGTCCACCCTGCTCGTCGCGCTCGGGCTGACCATCGCCGGCATCTCGGCCGGCGTGGCCGGGTCGCTGCCCGGGGTGGCGGTGGGCCTGTTCGCGCTCGGCTACGGCTCCGGCAGTTGCGACGTCGCGATGAACATCGAGGGCGCGGCGGTCGAGCGGCGACTCGGCTGGACCGTGATGCCGCGTTTCCACGCCGCCTGGAGCCTCGGCTCGGTGGCCGGCGCCGGTCTCGGCGCGGGGGCCGCTCGACTGGGCGTCCCGGTTGCCGCGCATCTCGGTGTGCTGGCCGCCGTGGTGCTCGGTGGCACCCTGCTCGGGGCGCGCGCGTTCCTGCCCGCCGAGCCGGCGGCGGCGGGTACGCCGGCCGGGCGTCGCAGTCGGCTGCTGGCGGCCTGGCGGGAGCCGCGCACCCTGCTCATCGGCCTGCTGGTGCTGGCGGCGGCGTTCGCCGAGGGCAGCGCCAACGACTGGCTCGCGGTGGCCTTCATCGACGGCTACGGCTTCAGCGAGGCTGCCGGCGCGGCGGTCTTCGGCGTCTTCGTGGTGGGCATGACGCTGGGCCGTACCGCCGGCACCGTGGCCCTGGACCGCTGGGGGCGGGGGCCGGTGCTGACCACGACCATCCTGCTCGCCGTCGTCGGCGCCGGTCTGGCGGTGCTCGCCGGCTCCGGTCCGGTCGCGGTGGTCGGGGTCGCGCTGTGGGGCATCGGTGCCTCGTTGGGCTTCCCGGTGGGGATGAGCGCCGCCGCCGACGAGGAGGAGCACGCGCACGTCCGGGTCAGCGTGGTCGCGGTGATCGGTTACACCGCGTTCCTGGCCGGGCCGCCGCTGCTGGGCCTGCTCGGTGACCAGGTGGGCACGCTGAAGGCGCTGCTTGTCGTACCGCTGCTGCTGCTGCCGACCCTGCTACTGGTCCCCGCGGCCCGTCCGCCCGCGACCGGCGACCCGGGGCGGTCCGGCTCAGCGCAGCCAGACGCGTAACGGGCCGATGGTCCGGAAGCCGTGCCGCCGGGCCGGCGCTAGGTCGGCATCCTGTTCGTAGCCGACGAGGTGCCGACCCGCGCCGGCCGCGCACACTCCGGCCCACACCTGCTCCGGCGGGGCGTCGCGGGCGAAGACGTTGCTGACACCGACCACGTCACTGTCGTCGTGCAGCACCGCTCCGCCGGACCAACCGCCGTGCCCGTCGGGCAGGCCGAGGATCCGTACCCGGGGGTCGGTCAGCAGGCCGGGACGGAAGATCGAACCGCCACCGTGGGCGTGCGCCCACGCGGTCAGGTCGCCCACCGTGGTGACCGGCACCAGGGTCTCGTGACCGGCCGGACCGCCGGGTGGGCGGTGCACCCATCGCGCCTCGAACAGCACGTCGAAGCCATGCCCGGCGAGGTCCAGGTCGGCGTAGCTGTCCTTGACCGACGCACCCGGCCCGGCGTCGATCCGCCGCAGCAGGTCCGGGCCGAGGCCGGGCCGCAGGGTCACCGCGTCCGGGTGGAACGGCGGTGAGCGGCGCGGCATCGACCAGGCGTCGGCGTCCCGTACGCCGGGCTGCCCGTGCGTGGCGCAGACCAGGTCACACCAGGCGGCGTTCTCCCGGACCGCCAAGTGGATCATCGCGGCAGCATACCGTGCCGGGGACTTCCCACCCGGTTCACAGGGATCTGCCAGGTGACGGTGCTGCACTGGGAGCCACGCCGAGGAGAGGAGCCGGGCATGGGCTGGTTCAGCCGGCGGTCACGAGCCGCGCAGGGCACCCCGACGAAACTCGACCGCGAGGCCACCCCGAGGACCTCGCCGCGCTGGAGCGGTTCGCCACCAGCCGGCAGGGGGTGGAGTTCTACCTGGAGCCGGAGACGACCGCCACCGACACCACGGTGATGGCCATCGCCCACGACGGCGAGTGGATCCGGCGCCGCACCGGCACGCCGCGCGCCGCCGGGGCGCTGGCTCGCAAACACGCCATCCCGCTGTACGAGGCCGCAAAGGTCGGGTACCCGGATCGGATGCGGGCCTGGAACCGGGCCCACCCGGAGCGCCGCGTCCGCTGAGTCAGCCCGGAGCCCCGCTCAGCCGGCGATGGCTCCCCGGGCCTCGTCGAGGGTCAGCGGCGGGCTGTGGCTGGAGACGTACCAGCCGATGTCGTCGTCGAGCAGCCGCCCGACGAGCGCGAGGTCGGGTTCGTCGGTCGGCGTACGCAGGTGCGCCGGCGGTGGATACCAGCTGTCCCCGAGCAGCATGACCCCCGAATCGGGTACCACGACGATCGTGGAGTCCGGGGCGTGCCGGCCCCCCACGTGGCGCACCAGTACGCCGGTGGGCAGCTCCACCTCGTCGGTGAAGACGCGGGTGGGCGGCAGCACCCGCAGCTCGTCCCAGGAGTCGACGGCGAGCGCGCGGGCCCGGAAGCTCGGCCCGAGCCGACGGTTGCGCCGTACCTCCTCGCGCAGGTAGCGGACGCTCCACGGCCGGGTCGCCTCGGCACGCAGCAGGTCCGCACCGCTGACGTGTCCGACGATCTCCACGTCCGGCCACGCACAGGCGCCCCAGACGTGGTCCCAGTGGTGGTGGGTGTAGACCAGCCAGCGGGGTGGCGGCAGACCGGCGGGGAGCAACGCGGCCCGGATCTCGCGGGCGTGTGACGGGCTCTGCCCCGCGTCGACAAGCACGCTGCCCCGCTCGTCGGCGATCAGCGCGACCCCGGCCTGCACCGACTCCGGATCAGGGTCCCCAGCACACAGCCACACCCGCCCCGCCAGATGCACCCACTCAACCACCACCGCACCCTAGCCCCCGCCGCCCCGGCTCCACCGATCATGCAGTTCTGGCACTGGACAGGACTGGCATTCGTGGAGGAATCGCCTACCACAACTGCATGATCGCGGAGAACGGGGTCAGTGGACGGCGACGACTGCGGCGTCGGCGCCGCCGCGCCAGAGGGTGCCGACCTCGGTGAATCCGGCCTCCTTGAGGGCGGCGAGGTGCCACGAGGCCGGGGGCGTCCATTCCGGGCTGTGCCCGGACGGGTAGATGGCGTGACGTTGCCGCACCAGCGGAGCCAGCGTCGGGTCCTGCTCGGCCTGCTGCCACCACTGTGACCAGGACAGGACGGCGCCTGCGGCGTGCCGGGCCGCCCGGTGTTCCTCGGCGCGGGCGAGCAGCCGCTTGGTCAGCTCGGGCAGTTCGTCGTCGGGCATGTGGTCGGCGTTGATGAACAGCCCGCCCGGTCGGAGCACCTCGCGGATCTCCGCGTAGAGGGTGCCCAACCGGTCCGCGGGCAACCAGTGCAGCGCGGTGGCGGTGAGCACGGCGTCGTAACGCCGGTGCGGCAGGGCGGTGGTCCAGTCCGGCCGGCTCAGGTCGGCGGTGACGACTGTGGCCCGGTCGCCGAGGGATGCGGTGGCGAGGGCGAGCAGCGCCGGGTCGAGGTCGACCAGGGTGACCTCGGCGTCGGGGAACCGGTGCAGGGCACGCAGCGAGATGGTGCCGGTGCCGCCGGCCAGGTCGAGCAGCCGGGGCGGGGTTGCCTCGCGGACGGCGTCGACCGCGTCGAGCATGGCGGCGAACCGGTGCTCGCGGTCCGGCAGGTACGCCTCCTGCTGGCGGTCCCAACTTTCCTGCCAGGCTGCGGCGGTGCTGATGTAAGGACTCATGTGGAGCACGCTAGTTACTCTTCGGCTCGCGTGTCCAGCCTTGTTGCCAATCTTTTGCAACTACGCGAGAATTGCGGAGCGATGATCGGATCGGGTCGGGCCGGACAGCTGGTCCGACCCGGTCGCGCGCACCGGTACGCGCCCGTTCGCCGATGGCGACCTGCGCCACCGCCCGCCGCCCGGCGGTGCCATGATGTCCGTGGCGAGGGCGAGGCGCGCCCGGCCGGAACGGACGGGAAGCAGGGTGGACCCGCAGCGCACCGCAGCGCACGAGATGTTCGACGCCGACGTGGCCTCCAACCGGCTCGGCATCGAGCTGGTGAGCGCCGCCAACGGCAGTGCGGTGGCCCGGATGCGGATCACCGAGGGCATGGTCAACGGTCACCGCATCGCGCACGGCGGCTTCGTGTTCCTGCTTGCCGACACCGCCTTCGCCCTGGCCTGCAACAGCCACGGTCCGGCCACCGTCGCCGCCGGCGCCGACATCACCTTCGTCCGCCCGGCCCGGCAGGGAGACGTGCTGACCGCGCGGGCCAGCGAACGCACCCGGTACGGCCGCAGCGGCATCTACGACGTCACGGTGAGTCGGGAGGGCGGGGAGGTGGTCGCGGAGTTCCGTGGCCAGAGCCGGACACTGCGTCCGGTGTCCGCCCCGGACCGCGAACCGGGACCGGGGGAGCGGGACCGCGCGCCAGCGGGCGGCCCGGGGCGCTGACCCGGAACCGGGCACCGCTGATCCAGTCGTCCCACCTCGACGGCCGGTGCCCCCGGCGGCCTCGACCGATCCGGTCGCCCGGGACGGATCCCGTGCGCGTCGATCCGTGGTCGGCGCGGGCATCGGGCACCATGTCCCGATGGGACACGTCGTGCTCTTCCACTCGGTGTACGGACTGCGGCCGGCGGTGCTGGCGGCCGCCGACCGGCTGCGCGGCGCCGGCCACCGGGTGCACGCGCCCGACCTGTACGGCGTGCCCGCCGTCGACTCCGTGACCGACGGCTTCGCCCTGCTGCACCAGATCGGCCAGCAGACCGTTCTCGACCGGGCCCGCGCGGCGCTCGACGGGCTGCCGCCGGACACCGTGCTCGCCGGGTTCTCGATGGGCGCCGGGGTGGCCGGCGCGATGCTGGCCGAGCGGCCCGACACCGCAGGTCTGCTGCTGTTGCACGGCACCGGAGGGTCGCCCGCCGCGGTGCGTCGCGGCCTCCGGGTACAACTGCACCTGGCCGATCCGGATGCCTACGACCCGCCCGACGAGGTCGACAGGTGGCAGCGGGAGATGACAGCGGCCGGAGCGGACCTCGTGGTGCACAGTTATCCCGGGGCGGGGCACCTCTTCACCGACCCGACAGTCGCCGACCACGACCCGGTTGCCGCCGGGCTGACCTGGGACCGGGTGCTGGACTTCCTGAGCCACAGGTGAGCCGACCGGCGGTCGGGGGGCTGCGACGCAGACCCGCCGTGCCGGGGCCGCCCGGCGCGGGTGCGTCCCGGTGGTCGAGGGGACGCGGTCGATGCGCCGGCTGAAGACGGCGCGTACCGCCCGGGGCAGCCGGGCGTCGGCGACCTGCCGGACCACCGGATCGGCGATGTCGTAACCACCGCCGGGTAGAACCACGAGCAGGCCGTCACGGGTCAGGGTGGCCAGCTCGGCCGCGGCTCGGTGCTGCGGCCAGTCGAGGATGTCGGCCAGCTCCGACAGGGTGCGGCCGGGCGCGAGCGCCGCAGCCATCAGGACCGCGCGCGCACCGCCGTCGAGCCGGTCCAGCCGGGCCTCGACGATCCGCCGGACACACTCCGGTACCGACAGCTGGCCGCGGTCGCTGCCGGTGAGCGCCCGTACGTAGGCCACCGCCCGTCCGGGGTTGCCACCGGTCAGGGGGATCAGCCGGGCCGCCAACCCGGTGGGCTGACCAGCCCGCCGCAGCAGCCGGCGCAGCAGCCGACCGGTGGTGATGGTGTCGAGCGGCGACAGGCGGAGCCGGGCCACCTGTCGACCGGGAGTGTCCAGCTCCTGGGCGCCGGTCCCGACCAGCACCAGCGGCAGGCCACGCTCGTCGGCCAGGTCGACGAGCGTAGCCAGGTGACGGCGCAGGGCAGGCGCGGCACGGTCGAGGTCGTCGACGGCGACCACCACCGGTTGCCGCCGGGCGAGGCTGAGCAGCACCTCGCGCCAGTAGGCCACCGCTCGGAACGGTAGCGGGTCGGCGGCCACCCCGAGCAGCGCGTCCACAGTGTTCAGCGCGGGCGTCAGCAGCTCGACGGGCACCAGACCGGTAAGTGCGGCGGCGAGCCGGCGGCGTACCGTCTCGGGGTCGTCGTCGGCGCGGGCTTGGGCCAGGGCGCGCACCAGGTCACCGGCAGGCTCCAGCGGGCCCTCCGGATAGGGCGGGCAGGCCGCGCGGCACCAGCGCACCGGTACCCCGTCCAGCGTCCGGGTGGTCCGGACCAGTTCCTCGAGCAGTCGGCTGCGCCCGCTGCCGGGCGACCCGAGGAGCAGCACCCGCCGCCCGCCGCGCCCGCGTACCGCCTCGGCGAGGTGTTCCCGGGCAACCGCCAGTTCCCGTCGGCGACCGAGCAGCGGACCGTCGTGCCGCCGTGGCCGGGGCCGCTCGGTGCCGGTGGCGTGCCAGACGTCGACCGGCAGCGCCTTGCCGATGACCGCCACCGCCGGGACCGCGCGCTGCGCGATGAGCCCCACGACGGCCCGGTGCGTGGCCGGACAGAGCGCCACCCCGCCGGGCGGGGCGTGCTCCTGAAGCCGGGCGGCCAGGGTGATGACCGCACCGCTGGCGATGCCGTGCCCACCGTCGTGGCTGGCCGCGAGGTCGACCACGGCCTCGCCGGTGGCCACGCCGACCCGGACCCGCAGCCCCGGCGCCGGGACCAGGGGACAGCGCTCCAGCGCCCGCTGGATCTCCAGCCCGGCCCGCACCGCCCGGTACGCGTCCCACCCGTCCGCCCGGCGTGCGCCGAACAGAGCCATCACGGCGTCGCCGACGTACTTCTCCACCGCGCCGTTCCACCGTCGCAGTACCCGGGCGACGGCGCCGAAGTAGGCCCGTTGCAGGGCGCGCACGTCCTCCGGGTCGAGTCGGTCGACCAACCGGGTCGACCCGACGATGTCGACGAAGAGGACCGTGACTGTCCGTCGTTCCTCCGGCACCGGCCAGCGCAACCGCCTGACAGCTACCGGACCAGCGACAACAGAACTGGGCATGGAGATCGCACCTGCCTCTCCCCCCGTGCGTGCCGACGATGTCCGGAGCCTGTCACCGCTGGTCCGACGGCGGATCTGCAGAACGACGTATGTCGGCCGGACGCAACCTTTGGTCGCAATGTCGACGCGATGAGGGGGACAGACGCGAGGCGCATGTAGAACGGGGACGGAACCTGTGACTAGGCTGCGAGCCATGGCCAGCGACGTGGACACCACACCGCTCGTGGGTCGGGACCCCCTGGTGGCGACGGTACGCTCCGCGCTGCTCGACGATGTGACGCCGGGACAGACGGCGGCGGTGTTCCTGACCGGCGAGAGTGGCGTGGGCAAGACCCGGCTGCTGCGCGAGGTCGGCGACCGGCTGGGTCACGCGGGTGCTCTGGTGCTGACCGGGTCCTGTCTGGACATCGGCGACGCCTCACCGCTGCACCCGCTGCGACAGGCGCTGCGCCGCCTCGACGCCGATCTCGCCCCGTCCGCCACGGCCTCCGTCCGCGCGCTGCTCGGCGTCTTCGCCGAGGAGCGGGCCGGCTCGGACGGCGCGGGCGCGTTGCTGGAACGGGTCTCCCGAGGGCTGAACGTGATCGCCGGCGGCCGACCGCTGGTGCTGGTGCTGGACGACCTGCAGTGGGTCGACCGGACGACCCGCCAACTCCTGCTCTACCTGCTCGCCGGCCTCGGTGACCTGCAACTGTCGGTGCTGGCGGCGGTGCGGTCGGAGTCGCTGCAGGGGGCGCATCCGTTGCGTCGGGTGCTCACCGAGCTGCGCCGGCTGCGCTCGGTGCGGGTGCTTGATCTGGCCCCGCTGGATCGGGCCGGCACCGAGGAGTTGGCCGCCGCGGTGATGCGTCGGCCGCTGACCGCCGAGGCAGCGGAGCAGCTGTGGCAGCGCAGCGGCGGCAACCCGTTCGTGGTCGAGGAACTCTCCCGGGAGCTGCGCGACGGTCGCGACGGGCTTTCCGACACCCTCCGCGAGGTCTTCCTGGCCCGGGTGGACGCGCTGCCCCGACCGGCCCACCGGGCCGTGCACGCGGTCGCCGCCGGAGTCGAACCGGTGGAACACTGGCTGCTCGCCCAGGTGGTCGGGCTGCCGGAGCCGGATCTGCTCGACGCGGTCCGGGCGGCGGTGGCCCACCGGTTGCTTGTCGGCTCCGACGACGGGTACCGGCTGCGCCACCGGCTCGTCGCCGAGGTGCTGGAGGATGAGCTGCTGCCCGCCGAGCGGGCGGTGCTGCACCGTCGCTACGCGGAGGCGCTGACCACGGCGCCGGCCGAGCTGCACCAGGCCCGGTTGGCGCATCACTGGCGGCTGGCCGGTGAGCCGGAGCGGGCGCTGCCAGCCGCGGTGGCCGCCGCCGAGGAGGCGGAGCGACTGTACGGCTACGCCGAGGCGCACCGGCACTGGTCGGTGGCGGTGCAGTCGGCCGAAGGGCTGCCGGGGGTCGACCGAGCCGCCCTGCTGGGGCGGGCGGCCGAGGCGGCCCACCACTGTGGTGAGTACGCCCGCGCGTTAACCCTGCTGGAGGAGCTGGCCGGCGCCGACACCGACATTCCGGCCTGCGAGCTGCACATCCGGCGGGCCCGCTACCTGGCCGCCGCCGGTCGTACCGCGCTGGCCGAGGCGGAGTACGAGCAGGCCCTCGCCGTCGCCGACTGCACGCCCGGGCAGCGGGCCACCGCCGCCGCCCGGCGGGCGGAGCTGCTGCTGCAACTCGGCCGGTACGCCGAGGCGGGCCAGCGGGCGCGGGAGGCGCTGGCACTGGCCGAACAGGTGGACGGGGCCACCACCGAGGTGGTGCTGGCCAGCGCCGCGCTCGGCTTCTCCGAGGCGTACCGTCAGGATCCGGAGGCGGGCCTGGCGGTGCTGCGGCGGGCGCTGGCCACCGCGGAGCGGGCCGGTCGTCCGGAGGACGTGGCCCTGGCCTACCTGCACCTGGCCGAGCTGCTGACCGGGCCGCTGAACATCCTCGAGGAGGGGGTGGTGGTCGCCCGCCGGGGCGCCGAGCGGGTAGCCGAGCTGGGGTTGGGTCGGTCCTACGAGACCCGGTTGCTGGCCATCGCCACGAATGGACTGTTCCGGGTGGGGCAGTGGGCCGAGGCGGAGAAGGTGATCGCCTCGGCACTGCGGCACCGTCCCTCCGGCGCGGACGCCGTCGAGCTGCTGCTGGCCCGCTGTCGCCTCTCGGTCGGCTACGGCGACGTCGAGGCGGCCGACCGGGATCTGGACGCGGTGGCGACCATCCTGGCCGGCGGCGGCGCCCGGCACGTCATCCCCTTGCTCACCCTGCGGGCCGGGCTGGCCATGTGGCAGGGGCGGCACGACGTGGCCCGGCACGCCGTGCAGCGAGGGCTGACCGAGACCCGTTCGGACGACCTGGTCATCCTCGCGGTGCTGGTCTGGCACGGGCTGCGCGCCGAGGCGGAGGCGCACGCCAGCCGTACCGTCGCCGTCGACGACAACGCGGTGCGCCGGCTGCGGGGCATCGCCGACCGGGTGGCGGCCCGCAGCGAGCGGGCGGCCCGACCGGTGCGCTACGTGATCGACGGGTACCTGGCGTTGTGCGCCGCCGAGGTGAGCCGGCTCGACGGGGCGGATCCGGAGCTGTGGGCGCGGGCGGCGGCGGAGTGGGATCACCGTAACCACCCGTACCCGGCGGCGTACTCGCGGCTGCGTCAGGCCGAGGCGCTGCTGGCCAGCCGGCGCAAGGCGGCCACCGCCGGGAAGCTGCTGCGGCAGGCGTACCAGATGGCGCAGTCGCTGGGCGCGGTGCCGTTGACCGACGAGATCCGTACGCTCGCCGGGCGGGCCCGGGTCGCGTTGGAGGAACGCGGCGCGGTCGGCACGGCCACGCCGGACGAGTCGGGCGGTGCGGAACTCGCCGCCCTCACCGCCCGGGAGCGTGAGGTGCTGGCCGCGGTGGCCGAGGGGCTGACCAACAAGGAGATCGGCCAACGGCTGTTCATCAGCGAACGGACCATCGGCGTCCATGTCTCGCACATCTTCGACAAGCTCCAGGTACGTACCCGGGTCCAGGCGAGCGCCATCTTCCTGCGTAGTCGGGCGTAGGTTTCGGATACGTCGTTCTACTGATGTCCGCGCAGCGGACGCCTGAAAGGCTGGGCCCCGACGTCGCAACGGGCACGACGACGTCGGTGAGCAGCCTGGAGGGGACATGAGCGAGCGCAGCGAGCGGATCATCAGGTTCAGCGCTGTGGTGCGCCATGGCGGCACGCGGCGCAGTGGGGTGCCGGCATGAGTGAGCGTCAGCGAGCGAATCGTCAACTCAGTGTGGCGGTGCCTCATGGCGGCACGCAGCGAAGCGGAGTGCCGGCATGAGTGGGTGTGGTGAGCCGGTGTGGGGGCCGGTGCACCGGGACATCGTCGACCTGCTGGCTGATCACCCGACCGACGTGCCAGCTGTCGTCGACCATCTGACGAAGCTCCAGGACATGCTGGTCCGGCTGCCTCCGCTGCTGGACAGCTGCCCGCTCGCCGACTTCAACAAGTTGTACCTGACGATCACGACAAGCGTCCTGGACGGGCTGTACGCCGACCGGTTCGTCGACCCGGTCTTCCTGTCCCGGTTGGACGTCGAGTTCGCGGCCCGGTACTTCGACGCGTTGCGGATGTGGAGCGACGCCAGCCCGAGCACTCCCCGAGCCTGGGCGTGCCTGTTCGAGCGGATGCGCGGGCCGGACGCTCGGCCGCTGCCCTCGGCGGCGGCCGGCGTCAACGCGCACATCAATTTCGACCTGCCGTTCGCGTTGGTCACCACGTTCGACCACCTGGAATCCGAGCCGGTCGACGGCAGCGACCAGCACCGCGACTACCTGGAGATCAACAAGATCTTCGCCGACAAGATCCCCGGCCTGCGTCGGGGCTACCTCGAACAGTGGCAACTGCTCATCGACATGCTCAACGGCGAGATCGACGACTGGTACCAGGGCGAGCTGATCCACTACACGCGCGATGTCGCCTGGCGCAACGCGCAGCGGGTCTGGCGGTGCCGACACGACCCGCACCAGCATGAGCGCGAGCGCAGGCGGCTCGACGACACGGCCGCCGCGCTCGGTCGGCTGCTGCTGTCGCCCCTCGGGGCGTTCCTGCAGTAGCCGGACGGGGGGTCCCCGCGCCCCGCCCGCGGGCGGGGCGCGGGGGCATCCGATCCGACCGGACGGCACCCGTCCGGCGTCGACCACGGGGGACACGGGGGACCATGGGGGAGCGCGGGGGGACCACGGGGAAGCAGGGGCCGGCCGGCCCGGGGGGTGTCGGCCGGCCCCTGTGGGGTACGCCGCGACCATGACCGCTGTGTCCCGGCGTCGTCCGGCCACCCGGCCGCGACCGCGCCCCGCCGCCCCACCCCGCCCCGCGCGCCCGGGAGACCGCGCCGGTCGGGGAGCCCGGGGATGACAGTCCAGGTTTTCGAGTTCCGCTTCGAGGCGCGGTTCCGCCGGCCACTGGCGTTGATCGGCGTCCGGCCCGCCAGCGCCTGGGTACGGGTCGACTCTGCCCAACTGCTGGTCCGGTTCGGGCCGTGGCGGCTACATACCGGGCGGGACAACATCGCGGGTGTGGAGATCGCCGGTCCGTACCGCTGGTGGCGGGCGATCGGACCGCACCTGTCCGGCGCGGACACCGGCGTCACCTTCGGCACCAACACGGCCGCCGGGCTCTGCGTCCGGTTCGTCCGACCGGTGCCCGCCCTGCTTCCCGGCGGTTGGCCGCGTCATCCCGGGATGACGGTCACCGTGGCCGATCCCGCCGGCCTGGCCCGGGTGCTGGTCGGGTCGGACGGCGGCTGACCGGAGCGACCGGCTGACCGTGGCCCGGGGGCGGGCGACGATCACGGTCGGGCGCTGACCGTCGTGCTGCGGTGAGGCCGACCGAACCACCACCTACGGTCCGTTCGACATCGGTGAGGCGGGGGCATGGGGGACGGGACGAGAGCGCGCCGAGGCCGGGAACGCCGCCGCCCGGCAAGCGGAGCACCGGAGCCGGCGCTGCGGGCCGCCCGGGATCCCACGGGCAAGGGGGAACGGGCGGGACGTGTGGTTTCGGTGCCCGAGCGCGTCGCCGTACCGACCGGTCCGGTGGCGCCGGAGAGCCGGCTGCGCCGGTGGTTGTTCGTGCACCGGGTGCAGCCGGTCGGACCGGAGACCGCCGAGGGACAGACCCGGTCGCACGCCTGGTGGCGGGTGATGTGCCTGACCGGCGTCGACTACTTCTCCACCCTGTCCTACCTGCCCGGCATCGCTGCCCTGGCCGCCGGTGCGTTGTCCCCGGTGGCGACCTTGTTGATCGTGGCACTGACGCTGTTCGGGATGCTGCCGATGTACCGCCGGGTGGCCCGGGACAGCCCACACGGCCAGGGCTCGGTGGCGATGCTGGAGCGCCTGCTGCCGTTCTGGCGCGGCAAGGTGTTCGTGCTGGTGCTGCTCGGTTTCGTCGCCACGTCGTGGATCGTCACGATCACCCTCTCCTCGGCCGACGCCACCGTGCACGTGCTGGAGAATCCGTACCTGCCGGAGTCCTTCGGCGGCACCGGCGTCGCGGTCGGGGTCACAGTCGTCCTGCTGCTGATCCTCGGCGCGGTCTTCCTGCTTGGCTTCCGGGAGGCCGTGGCGGTGGCCGTCCCGTTGGTGGCCGCGTTTCTCGGGCTGAACGCGGTGATCGTGGCGGTGTCGCTCGTCGAACTGGCGGGTGATCCCCGTCCGTTGACGGACTGGACGGCGGCGCTCACCGCTGGCGGCGGGCCTGGCCAGATCGCGCTGACCGCGGCGCTGGCGTTTCCGCTGCTGGTGCTGGGACTGTCCGGTTTCGAGACGGGTGTCAGCATGATGCCGCTGGTCGCGGGGGAGGGGCCCGACGCGCCCGCCCGGTTGGCCGCTCGGATCCGCAACACCCGGCGACTGCTCACCACGGCTGCGCTGATCATGTCGGTCTACCTGCTCTCGACCACCTTCGTCACCGCGGTGCTCATCCCGCCCGAGGCGTTCGCCCCGGGCGGTGCCGCCAACGGGCGAGCCCTGGCGTATCTCGCGCACGAGCAGGTCGGTGAGGCGTTCGGTACCGCCTACGACGTGAGCAGCGTGTTGATTCTCTGGTTCGCCGGTGCGTCGGCGATGGCCGGTCTGATCAACATTGTGCCGCGCTACCTGCCCTCGTACGGGATGGCGCCGGAGTGGGCGCGCGCGGTGCGCCCGGTGGTGATCGTCTACACGCTTGTCTGCATCGGGCTGACAGTCGTGTTCCGCGCCGACGTCGACGCGCAGGCCGGTGCGTACGCCACCGGGATCCTGGCGATGATGGTCTCGGCGGCGGTCGCGGTGGCCATCGCCGCCGCCGGCCGCCGGCAGCGCGGGGTCGCCGCCGGCTTCACGGTGCTCACCCTGGTGCTGCTGTACGCGCTTGTCGAGAACGTGATCGCGAAACCCGACGGGATCGCCATCTCCGGGCTGTTCATCCTCGGCATCATCGCCGTGTCGCTGGTCTCCCGGGTGACCCGGACCACCGAACTGCGGGCGGAGCGGGTGGAGTTCGACCAGACCGCGCGTCGGTTCATCGCCGACTCGGTGGCGCACGACGGTCGACTGCACGTGATCGCCAACAAGCGGCACAGCGGAGCGGTCAAGGAGTACACCATCAAGGAGCGCGCGCAGCGCGGCCTGAACCCGGTTCCCGGGGCGACCGACGTGCTCTTCCTGGAGATCGACGTGGTGGACCCCTCCGGGTTCCGCCACGTGCTGCGGGTGTGCGGCGTCGAGGTGGGCGGCTACCGGGTGCTGCGGGCCAGCAGCCCGGCGGCGCCCAACGCGATAGCGGCGATCCTGCTGGCCCTGCGGGACGCCACAGGCGTGCGCCCGCACGCGCACTTCGAGTGGTCGGAGGGGAACCCGATCGCCCACCTGCTGCGCTATCTCATCCTCGGTCGGGGGGACACGCCGCCGGTGGTGCGGGAGATCTTGCGCAAGTCAGAACCTGATCCCGCGCGCCGCCCCGGCATCCACGTCGGGGGTTGAGCACGGCGACTGTCGTCCGGTCACGCCGCCTCCGGGCGGATGTGAAGCCGAATGGCTTACTCATTCACTTATGCCTGATTTGTGTCATGTGTCGCCGTACGGTGGCCTCTGGTGGCTGAGGCGAGGTCAGCCACCCCGCGCCCGATTCGGTGCGGCCGTGTTTCCGCATGCACGAGAGGCAGGAACGCTGATGTCCACGTACCAAGGGAGCCCTGGGTCGACCCGACCCGGTCGGCGGTCCCGGTGGTTGCTGGCCGGTGGCCTGGTGGCGGGCAGCCTGGTGGCCGGGGCGGCGGGCCTGTCCGCCGTCACCGCCTCGGCCGCCGACCGTGACCCGGCGGCGCCGAACCCGGGCCAGCCCGCCGCGATGTTCCAGCATGACGTACCCGGAGTCGACGAGACCCCGAAACGCCCGGGGACGGACCGGCAGCGGCCCGAGTGGCGGCACGACCCGGGCGCGTCCCCGAAACGGCCAGCGGGCGGGGCCGACCGGTCGACAGGTCACCACGGGCGCGCACCGGACGGCAAGGCGGTGCCGGTGCCCTGCGACTCCGCCCGGCTCATCGCGGCGCTGGTGTGGGCGAACGCCGAGGGCGGTGCCACGTTGCGACTGGCGGAGAAGTGCTCCTACACCCTGACCCACGCCTTCCAGCAGCCCGACGAGTACGACGGCGGCATCCGCGACGCGCGGGAGGCCGCCGACGCCGCCGAGAACCCCGGCGACGCCGAAGCGCCGCCACGCAACCCCGCTGACGACAAGGCCGGCCTGCCGGTGATCTACCACGGGATCACCATCGAGGGCGCCGGCGCGACAATCGTCCGGGGGGTCAACACGCCTGACTTCCGCTTCTTCACCGTCCGCGACGGCGGCGAACTGACCCTCCGGGACGTCACCCTGCGCAACGGCCGCTCGGCGGCGGAGGGCGGCAGCATCCACGTCGTGCACGGCGCCACGGCGGTCGTCGAAGGGGTCACCGTCGTCGGCAGCACCTCGCTGTCCGCGGAGGGCGGTGGCGGTGGCATCTTCAACGACGGAAACCTCCAGATCAGCGACAGCAAACTGATCGGCAACCGGGCCGCCGGTGCCCAGGGCAAGGGCGGGGGCCTGCTCAACGGCGGCGTGATGACCATGCACCGCACCGAGTTCCGGCACAACAGCGCGGTCAGCTACGGCGGTGGCCTGGCCAACTTCCGGGCCGCGGGTGACGTGTACTCCTCCGCCTTCGTGCAGAACAACGCCGGTCAGGGCGGTGGTATGGCCAGCTTCTCCGCCCGCACCAAGGTCTTCGACACGCTCGTGGCGCAGAACAGTGCCGAGATCGGCGGTGGCCTGGCCAACTCGGACGCGGTGCTGGTGGCGCGACAGCTGACGGTCCGCGACAACCTGGCCACCGTCAAGGGCGGCGGCATCTCCACCTTCCAGGGCCTGGTGCCGGTGGACGACAGCGTGGTCAGCGGCAACACCACGCGTGGCAACGGCGGCGGCATCCACTCCGAGAAGTCGAACCTGCTCGTGCGGGGCACCGACGTCAAGGGCAACGCCGCGGTGGGCAAGCGGTCGCAGGGGGCGGGGCTGTTCGTGACAGCCGGCTCGACCTCGCTCTACCGCAGCCGGGTGGTCGGCAACGAGTCCACCCTCAAGGCCGGCGGGATCCAGGCCGAGCGGGCCCAGGTCAAGATCGATGACGACAGCGTCGTCATCGAGAACGACCCGACGAACTGCGCGGGAAGCAAGGTGCCGGTGGCGCACTGCTTCCGCTGAACGACCCGGTACGACAGGGGCCCGTGTCCGAAACGGCACGGGCCCTGTCGTACGTCACCGGGGTTCACTGAGAGGGCTGGGGCAGTTCGCAGTCGACCTTCGGGTTGGCGCCGACGTAGTTCAACGGGCCGGCGGCGATGGTGACCAGGATCGTGCCGACCTCGGCGCAGTTGGCTTCCTCGTCGCTGTAGTAGCCGCGCTGGCCGGCGGCGATGGCGCCGATGACGAGCCAGATCACCACGAGGACTCCGAATATCGACGTGCCACGCATGGCTTCCTCCACGGATTCGGGGGTGAGTTTCAAGGTGTGGGCCCTTGTACCCAGACGCGTCGAGCGGCTAACGGAGGCCGGCGCGCCCTACGGCGGCGTGGGCGTCTCGGGCGGACCGCCACGGCTGCGGAGCAGGTCGACCGCCGCCACTCCGATGAGCACCAGCATGGCCGCGAGCGACGCGCTCAGCGGGGGTAGGAACAGCACCGCCGGCGCCGCGGTCACCAGGGCCAGCACACCGCCCGGTCGTGACCACGAGACGCGGTTGAACACCTCACGCTCGAAGAAGGCCCGGCCGACCAGGAACAGCGCCGGACCGCCCAGGATGATCGCCGCCCAGGCGGGCGGGGTACGCGCGGGCAGGGCGTGCAGCACCAGCTCGAAGCCGGCCGCGGTGATGACCACCCCGGCGACCATCAGCAGATGGCTGTACGGCGCGGTCCTGACGAAACGGTTGGGAACCTTCGAGATCTTCATGGCCAGCGGCAGCAGTTCCCCGGACCTGTGCACGTAGACCCGCCACAGCAGCAGGATGGTGCCGAAGGCCAGCACGAACCCGACGCCGTTCTCCGCCTGCGCGTGTTCCCTGCTGTAGGCCATGCCGGTGACCAGGATCGTGTCACCCAGGGCGATGGTGTAGAACTGCTGGTACCGCTCGGCGAGGTGCTCGGCGGTCACCCGCAGTTGGGCGGCGGGCACGGTGCCGATTCCGGGCACCGGGTAGGCCAGCCGGAGCCCGAGATAGTCGATGCCGAGGGCGAGCAGCCACAGCGCCATCCGGGCGTCCTCGGCGACGAACGCGCCGACGATCCACGGCACCGCGGAGACGGCGAACCAGCAGAGGACCCGCGCCGCCCGGCGCTGGATCATCGGGTCGCTGCGCACCGTCGGCATGAGGATCAGGCCGCGTCCGAGATGGATGACGACGTACGCGCCGGCGAAGACCAGCCCTCGGTCACCGAACGCCTTGGGGATCGCGGTGGCCATCAACAGCACGCCGAACATCACCGTGACGATCAGTACCTTGATCTCGGTGCGTGCGGGGTCGTACAGGTCGGTGACGAGAGAGGTGACAACCCAGGTCCACCACACGGCGGCCAACATGATCAGCGCCTGGGTCGCCTGGTACCAGGTGATCTCGTGGGCCAGGTCGCGGGAGATGAGCGCCAGCGCGACCACGTAGACCAGATCGAAGAACAGCTCCAGCAGGGTGACCCGGCGGGGCGTGCCCGGACCGCGGGTGGGAGGTCGCCGTGGGTGCTGGGGCTGTTGCTGGGCGAACGGCAAGAACGACTCCCGGCAGCCGGCGGCAGTTCGGCGCGCCGGTCCGACCGGCGTACCGACCGTAACCGCGTCCCGCGCCGGGCCCGGCCGGAGTCGGTGCCGGTCACCGGAACGGCGTACACCGGGGCCGCCGGCGTGGGGCCCGTGCGGGCGTTCCCACGACCGGCGGCCCGGGTTCGTCAGGCTTCGCTGTCGGCCTGAGCGGCCAGCACCTTCGCCTGCTGGGGCCAGGTGACCAGGCTGGCCGTGGCGCGCAGCCCGGCGCTCTTGATGGTCTCCCGCAGCGCGGCCTCGTCCAGCTCGGCCAGCTGCCGGTAGGTCCGGATGCCCGCGCCGTGCAGCGCCGCCGCCATCTTCGGCCCGACTCCCTGGATACGCCGGAAGTCGTCGGCGTCCGCCGCGACCGGCTCGGCTGCCGCGATCGGCTCGGCGGTGGTGACCGGGTCGGCTGCCGCGCTGGTGGCGGGTTCGGTTGCGGTGGGCACCGCTGCGGGCTCGGTGGTGGTCTTCGGGCGGACCGGCGGGGTGGCGACCGCCGGTCGTGGTTCGGCGGTCGCGTCGGCCGTCGGTCCGT
This sequence comes from Verrucosispora sp. CNZ293, assembly GCF_002754655.1. Classification (NCBI taxonomy): domain Bacteria; kingdom Bacillati; phylum Actinomycetota; class Actinomycetes; order Micromonosporales; family Micromonosporaceae; genus Micromonospora; species Verrucosispora sp. CNZ293. The sequence continues at coordinate 2,148,467 of NZ_PEFR01000001.1, read as the reverse complement.
CGAGGACGGATGCCGCTTCGACATCGCCCGCGATCGGCTCGGTGGGCCGCGTCGCTTCGGCGGGGTCACCGGTCGCCGGCTTCCCGGTGGTGACGGCTGTCGAGTCGGCGGCGACAACCGGGGTCGCGTCGGTCTCGGCGACGACCGGGGTGTCGACGGTGTTGGGCACGGCGTCGGTGGCGGCGGTGGGCGGCGCGGCGTCGGCCTCGACGGGCTCGGCCGCCGGAGCGGTGGTGCCGCTACCCGTCGGTGCGGTGGAAGCGGGCTCGGTCGTCGGTTCGGTCGTGGCGGTTGCCTGCTCGGTCCCGGCGGCGGCCGGGGCCGATCCGGTTGCCTCGGTGGTCGTGTCGCTCGCCGTACCGGCCGTCGGCGTGGGCGGTTCCGTCCGCCGGCCACGCAGCAGCACCCAGCCCACCGCCAGCCCCGCCAGCAGCGCCACGAGCAGTATCAGCCAGCTCCCGAAGGACTCGCCCACGGTAACCCTCCCTGAGGTTCACGTCCGGATCGTCGCGAGAAAAACTCGCCGCAGCTTCGCACACGCGCGCCCGAGGCGACAGGCAGGTCAGGTAACAGTCCGTACGGGACACGCGGAGGCTACGGCAGGTGTCCGCTACGGGACGGACGGTGCGGTGGCCACGGTGCGGTGGCCACGGTGCGGGAACACCGTGCGGATGTGGACATGCCGCGGCCCCGGCACCGGGTCCGGTGCCGGGGCCGCGACGGGTTCAGTCCTGCTCGCCCCGGTAGGTGTAGAAGTCGTCGACGAACTTGCGTCGCAACCTCGGTACCCGGCTGGTGACCCGGAAGTATCCCCGCGCGCCGACGAGCGCGAGCCGTCCGAACACCGGCTGGTACATGCGGTCGTCGCCGTTGGTGCCGCTGCGGCCGAGCGAGTCGGCGACCCGGGCGAAGCCGTACGGCACCATCGCCGCCTCGTAGTCGGCCACCGCCTGCACCAGCGTCTTCTCGCCGGTGGTGGCGAGAATCAGTTGCCGCCGCAGCAGGTTCGCGTCGCGCAGCGCGGTGTTGGCTCCCACCCCCCGGCCCGGCGTCATGGTGTGGATCGCGTCGCCGAGGAGGGTGACCGTACTGCTCTTCCACGGCGGCACCGGCTCCGAGGTGGACACCCGGATCGGCAGGGCGCTGTCCGGGTCCGCCAGGCTGAGCAGTTCGCGCAGCTGCGGGTGCCAGTTGGCGGTCAGCTCCAGGGCCACCTGGATCAGCTCCGTACCCCGGCGCCGCATCACGTCCGCCGGAAACCGGCGGGCGGTGCTCCACACCACCAGGTTGATGTTGTCGCGGGTGGGGTCGTGGCCCAGCCCGGGCCAGTCGGCGAGCAGTTTCGCGTCAGCCGAGCTGGTCTCCGGCTTGAGGCGACCCTCGCGGTCCCACTTGAACTCCATCACGTGCAGGACGCCCATCACCCCGCCGGTGCCGAAGATCAGCGAGATGCCCCGCTGCACGCTCTCCGGCAACAGGGACCGGGTGTGCGGGGTCAGCGGCACCCGGGTGGCGATGTTGACCGTGCCGGCGTCCCGGATGACGGCATGCGGCAGGTACTGGCGACGGACCGCCGAGTGGGTGCCGTCCGCCGCCACGAGCAGGTCGCCGGTGGCGGTTCCACCGTCGGCGAAGTGGGCGGTGACCGTGCCGTCGTCGTGCTGGTCGTACCGGGTGAAGGTGCGGTCGAAGTGCACCGCGTCCTCCAGTCCGGTCAGCAGCACCTGGCGCAGCGTCATCCGGGCCACGGACCGTTCCGTGTCGACCGGATGGGTGTCCGGTCGCAGCGGGAAGGACGCCGTGTGCCGCATCTTCTCGGTGAGCACGTTGAAGTAGCGGGGCGAACGGGCGCAGGTGGCCAGGTAGATCTCGAACAGCTCCGGTGGCAGGCAGTCACGTAGGGCCCGACTGCCGGTGGGGCCGATGCCCACCCGGTAGCCGAGCAGTCCCTCACCCCTGGCCCGGTGTCGTTCGTAGACGTCGACGCCGATGCCGGCCCGACGCAGCCCGTGCGCCAGGCAGAGGCCGCCGGTGCCCGCACCGATGACCAGGACGTGCGGTGCTCGGGTCGTCATGGTCTCGCCCGGTCAGCCGGCCACGCGCGGTGCCGGAACGTCCGCGCCGTCCCAGCGGTAGAAGCAGTTGGCGATCGCGTCGCGGGGCGAGCGCCAGGTCGGCAGGTACGGCGAGGTGTGTGCGGACAGCCGTTCGTTCACCTGCTGGAACAACGGATGGTTGCGCGCCGCGGCGAGGGCGTCCGCGCCGACGTCGTCGGTCTCCATCAGGTGTACGCACAGGTCGTGCAGGCAGTACAGGGACCGGTGGCGAACGCCGGTCATGGCTGGCAGTTCGGTCTCGTCGGACTCGGCGAAGATCTGCGCCACCCGACCCTCCGCGCCCGGGATGATTCTGCTGACGATCACTAGACGGCTCATCGGATCCCTCTCACCGGTGGTTCGGCCCGGACGGACACCGGTCGCGGGCCGCTGTGGCCCCACCCTGGCGTCCGCGCAGTCACCTGTCCGTCAACGTCCGGGCTCGGTGCGGTGACGCACCGTCATCGGACCGGGAAAGGCGGCGCGGGTGACCGGGTGCCGGCGTGGGCCGCCGCTCGGTCGGCTGGCCCGACGGATCGGGTCGAGGGTCTCCGCGAGCAGCGCGCTCATCGCCGGTGACGGCTCCAGCCGTAGTTCCCGCAGCAGCAGGTCCCGGTAGACGTAGAAGGCGTGCACCGCCTCGAAGGCGTTCCCCTCGGCGAGGTGGATGCGGACCACCAGCCGGTGCGGTGTCTCGCGCAGTGGCTCGGCCGCCATCGCCTCCAGTGCCGCCTCCAACGCCTCGCCGTGCCGACCGGCGGCCAGGTGCTGGCCGGCGACCTGTTCCAGCATGTGCAGCCGGAGCTGGCGCAGCCGTTCCCGGTCGGCCAGGACCCAGTCGTCGTACCAACCGGGCAGCAGGTCGTGCCGCCCGGCGGCGAGAGCCTCCGTGGCGTCGTCGGGGGCGTGGCCGTCGCGAACCCGACCGGCCGTGTCGACGAGCAGGTCGACGTCGACCCGGACCAGCGGGTCGAGGCGGACGGTGTCGGCGGCGGTGGTCAGCGGGCAGTAGGGATCCTGACGCAGTCGCCACAGCGCGGTCCGCAGTGAGGACAGCGCGCGTTCCTCGGTGGCCTCCGGCCAGAGCAGGCCGGCGAGGTGGGTACGGGTGGCGCCGGGGCGCAGCCCGATCAGCGCGATGATCCGTTGCAGGCCGCGGGGCACCATCACCGGAGTGTCGCCGTGCGTCAGACGGAATCCGCCGAGCAGATGCAGCCGGATGTCGGTGTCGTGGTGCGGGCCGGTGGTGGGGGTGGGCGGATCGGCGGCCACGGCGGCACCCCCTGCGGAACGTTCGGTCACGGGTCTCGGCCGGGCCCCGGCGTGGCCGCCGTGACGCCACTGTCGACTCGCTACGCCGTCGCACGCGGGGTGCGGTGCCGGGTCTGACCGCCACGAAGATTATCAATAGCAGTTACTCTGAGTCAACGATGCTGTCGGCAATGTAACCCGTCGGGTTCTATGAGATCGCCTCTGAACTGCTAAATCGTGCTGATCATGGCCGTCGTGGCCGCTCAGCCGAATCACAGCTTGCGTCAACTCAGCGTCACCGTCCCCTGTTCTTGCCGAGGGCGTCGGTGACGCCCGGGTGACGCGGCGCTCCGCATCGTGGCGGCAGCCGTCCGGGCGCCTCCGGTGGCGTCGCCACCGGCCCCATGGGGGGAGACCAGCATGGACCGAACGCTGATCGTCGCGAAGGTGGTCCCGACCGCCGAGTCGGCGGTCGCCGAGATCTTCGCCGAGTCCGACACGACCGAGCTGCCTCACCTGGTGGGGGTCCGACATCGCTCGCTGTACCGCCTGCACGACCTGTACGTGCACCTCATCGAGACCGAGTCGGCAGGTGACGGTGCCGTGGAGGCAGTTCGGGAGCACCCCGAGTTCGTCAGGGTCAGCAGCCGGCTCAGCCCGTACATCTCGCCGTACCGGCCCGACTGGCGCTCACCCCGGGACGCCATGGCGCGGTGCTTCTACCGTTTCGACGGGCGTCGGCCGTGACCGCCACCGCGCCTTCGGGCGAGGCCCTGTGGTCCCGATGCGGCGGCTGCGCCGCCCTGCTCTACCGCAAGCGGCTACGCCGCAACCTCGACGTCTGCCCGGAGTGCGGCCTGCACACCCGACTCGCCGCACCGGAGCGGATCAGTCAACTTGTCGACCCCGGGTCGTTCCGGCCGCTGCCGGACCGCGCGGTCGAGGTGGACCCGATCGGATTCGTCGACGTCCTGCCGTACCCGCACCGGCTCACCGCCGCCCGCGCCGACACCGGCCTCGCGGAGGCCGTGCTCTGCGGCACCGCGACGGTGGGCGGGTCGCATTGTGCGCTCGCGGTGATGGACTTCCGGTTTCTCGGCGGCAGTCTGGGCTGCGCCGTCGGCGAGCTGATCACCCGTACCGCTGAGCAGGCCCTGGAATCGGGCGTGCCGCTGGTCCTGGTCACCGCCTCCGGCGGCGCCCGGATGCAGGAGGGTGCCCTGTCGCTGATGCAGATGGCCACGGTCAGTCAGGCGATGGCCGCGCTGCGCGAGGCCGGGCTGCTCACCGTGAGCGTGCTGACCGACCCCACCTACGGCGGGGTGGCGGCCTCCTTCGCCACCAGCGCCGATCTGGTCCTCGCCGAGAGCGGTGCCCGGATGGGCTTCGCCGGCCCCCGGGTGATCCGCCAGGTGACCGGTCGCACCCTGCCGGAGGGATTTCAGACCGCTGAGTTCCTGCTGCGGTACGGCCAAGTCGACATGGTGGTGCCCCGACACGCGCTGCGCGCCCGGCTGGCGACCCTGCTCGCCGTGGCGGGGACCGGCCGCCGAGCCACGAAGCGGTCCGGCGCACCCGCGCCACCGCCGGCGTCCGCCCCGGCGGTCGACCCAGCCCGGGCACCCGCCCGCGACGCCTGGGAGACGGTACGGCTGGCCCGGCACCCCGGTCGCCCCACCACGCTGGACTACCTGGAGACCACCTTCGACGGCTTCACCGAACTGCACGGCGATCGGCTCGGCGGCGACTGTCCGGCGGTCGTCGGCGGGCTGGCGCGGCTCGACGGCCGGCACCTGATGGTGATCGGCCACCAGAAGGGACACACCACCGCCGAGTTGGCGGCCCGCAACTTCGGCATGGCCACCCCGGCGGGACATCGCAAGGCGTTGCGGTTGATGCGACTGGCGGCCCGAATCGGGTTGCCCGTGGTGACCCTTGTCGACACCCCGGGCGCCGATCCGGGTGTGGACGCGGAGGAACACGGCCAGGCGGCGGCCATCGCGGAGAACATCCTGACGCTGAGCATGCTGCCCACACCGGTGGTGACGGTGGTGACCGGGGAGGGGGCAGCGGCGGCGCGCTCGCCCTGGCGGTGGCCGACCGGGTGCTGATGCTCCAGCACGCGGTCTACTCGGTGATCAGCCCGGAGGGCTGCGCCGCGATCCTCTGGCCGGGTCGCACCGCCGCCCCGCAGGCGGCCCGGGCCCTGCGGTTGACCGCGCCGGATCTGTGCCGTCTCGGGGTCGTCGACGAGGTCGTCCCCGAGCCGGACGGTTCGGCCGCCGACGATCCCGAGGCCACGGCGCGGGCCGTCCGTCAGGCACTGCTGGCGAACCTGCTGCCGCTGCTGGACGTGCCGGCGGTGACCCTGGTCCAACGACGGCGCCGCCGCTTCCGCCGCTTCGGTGCCGCAGGTGCCGGTGCCCGGGCGGGTGCCCGGTGAGCGCCACGGCCGGTGCCGCGCCCACCGTCGCCGGTGCCCCGTCGTCGCCTGTGGACGACGCACCGACCGCGACCGCCGCGCCCTCGTCGGCAGCGGACGCGGCCCGCCCCGGGCGGTCCGACGCCGACGGCGCGTACCTCGCGCGCACCGCTGCGCCGACCCCGGCCGGTGACGGGATCGGCCACCTGGCCGACGGCGTCGCCGACCCAGGTCCCGGCCGGCACCCGGCGGCCGACGCCGCCCTGACCGAACTACGCCGACACGCCCGGCACTTCGTCGCCGAACTCGCCGAGCCGGTACGCCGGCTGCGGCTGCGCCTCGGTGACGCCGAACTGGAGGTGGAGTGGGACCATCCGGTCGGCCCGGACCAGGGCGCACCGTCCGGCCGCACGGATTCCGCCGCCCCCGTCCCACGGTCGCCGGCCGATCCGTCCGTAGCCCCGTCGGCGACGGCCCCAGCGACCCGGATCATCGTCCGCTCGCCGATGGTCGGCACCTTCTACCGGGCGTCGCAGCCGGGCGCGGCACCCTTCGTGGCCGTCGGTGACCTGGTCCGGCCGGGGCAGGTCGTCGGCATCGTCGAGGCGATGAAGCTGATGAACGAGATCGCCGCGGACCGGCCCGGCCGGGTCGTCGAGGTCCTGGTGGCCGACGGACAACCTGTGGAGTACGACCAGCCACTTGTGGCCCTGGATCCGGCCTGAGGGTGGTGCTGATGTTCGCCAAGGTGCTGATCGCCAACCGGGGTGAGATCGCGCTGCGCATCCTCCGTGCCTGCCGGGAGTTGGGCATCCGTACCGCTGTTGTCTACTCCACGGCGGACGCCGACTCGGCGGCGGTGCGGCTGGCCGACGAGGCCGTCCGGATCGGCCCCTCGGCCAGCCGGCGCAGCTACCTCAACGCGGCGGCGGTGGTGGAGGCGGCCCGCAAGGTCGGCGCCGAGGCGGTGCACCCGGGCTACGGCTTCCTCTCCGAGGACGCCGATTTCGCGGAGATCTGCGCGGACAATGGTCTGGTTTTCGTCGGCCCGCCTCCGCAGGTGATGTCCGTGCTGGCCGACAAGTCCTCCGCCCGCGCGTTGATGAGCCGAGCCGGGCTGCCGCTCGCGCCGGGCGCCGTGCAGCCGGTACCGACGGCCGTCGAGGCCGCGGCCGTCGCCGCCGAGGTGGGCTACCCGGTCATCATCAAGGCCGCGGCCGGGGGCGGCGGCCGGGGGATGGCAGTGGTCCGCACCCCGGCGGACCTGCCCCGGGCGTACGCGCGCACCCGGGCCGCCGCCCAGGCCGCCTTCGGCGACGACCGGGTGTACGTCGAGCGTTACCTGACCGACGCCCGGCACGTCGAGGTCCAGGTGCTCTGCGACCCGCACGGCAACGGCGTGCACCTGGGCACCCGGGACTGCTCGGTGCAGCGCCGACACCAGAAGCTGGTCGAGGAGGCACCCGCCCCGGCGCTGTCCCAGGCGACGCTCGACGCCATCGCCAGCACCGCCCTGCGTGGCGCACTCGACGTCGGGTTCACCGGTGCCGGCACCGTGGAGTTCCTGGTCGACGCCGAGGAGCGGTTCCATTTCCTGGAGATCAACTGCCGAATCCAGGTGGAACACCCGGTCACCGAAATGATCACCGGGATCGACCTGGTGCACGAGCAGTTCCACATCGCCGCCGGCACCCCACTGCGGTGGCGTCAGGAGGACATCCGCTTCACCGGGGTGGCCGTCGAGTGTCGCGTCAACGTGGAGGATCCGGACCGGGGCTTCACGCCGACACCCGGCCGGCTCGACCGGTTCGTGCCACCCGGCGGCCCGTTCACCCGGGTCGACACCCACGGCCACGCCGGCTACCTGGTGGGTCCGCACTACGACTCGCTGCTGGCGAAGGTGGCGGTCTGGGCCCCGGACCGCGACCTGGCGTTGAGCCGGCTGGACCGCGCGCTCCGCGAATTCGAGATCTCCGGACCCGGGATGCGGACCACCATCCCGTTCGTCCGCCGGGTGCTCGATGACCCCGAGTTCCGCAAGGGGCGTCACTCGACCGGCCTGGTGGACCGTCTGATCGCCGCACCGAAACCCACACACCCGAGGAGGAAACGATGACCGTCACCGACGGCCGTCCGCTGACCGCGGAGATAACCGACATCCTGGTCACCAACTGCGGGCTCGACCGGGACGCCGCCGCCCGCGCGCCGGCCGCCTCCCTGGAGGAGCTGGGCATGGACTCGCTGGCCCTGCTCGAACTCTCGGCCGTGGTCGCCGACCGCTGGCAGGTGAGCATCCCGGAGCAGGCCGCCCAGCTGAGCATCCCCGCCGTGGCCGACCTGGTCGCCCGGCGGGCCGACCCGCCCGGACACACCGAGAACAGCATCGTCATCGCCGCGCCGATGGAGCTGGTCTGGTCGGTGACGAACGACGTGGCGAACTGGCCGGACCTGTTCACCGAGTACGCGCGGGCGGAGATCCTCGACCGGGACGGCGACACCGTCCGGTTCCGGCTCACCATGCATCCCGACGAGAACGGCGTCGCCTGGAGCTGGGTGAGCGAACGGACCGCGGACCCGGCCACCCGGCAGGTGCGGGCCCGTCGGGTGGAAACCGGACCGTTCGAGTACATGCGCATCCGCTGGACCTACACCGAGGAACCCGACGGTGTCCGGATGACCTGGGTGCAGGACTTCGCGATGAAGCCGACCGCGCCGGTGGACAACGCCGGCATGACCGAACGGATCAACACCAACAGCGCGGTGCAGCTGGCCGTGATCAAAGAGCGCGTCGAACGGCTCGCCGGCCACCCGGCGAGCACGCCGCCGCCGAACCTCACCCCGACGAGCACGGTGCCGACAGGCGTGCACGCGACAGGAGCAGACGATGAGTGACCTCGCCCTGGTAGCCGCCCGGGACGTGCCCGCCGACCGCCGTCGAGGTGGCGAGCTTCGCGTCCTGCTCGGTCCCCGTACCGTCGGCAGCACCTCGGGTTTCATGGGCGTGGCCACCATGGCGCCGGGGGAACGGATAGCCGAGCACTACCACCCGTACAGCGAGGAGTTCCTCTACGTCGCCCGGGGCGCCATCACCGTCGACCTGGACGACGAACCGGTGCCGCTGGCGGCCGGTGAGGCGCTCTTCGTGTCCCGCAATGTCCGGCACCGGCTGCGCAACACCGGCCACGTACCCGCCGAGGTGGTCTTCCACCTCGGGCCGTTGGCCCCCCGCCCGGAACTCGGCCACGTCGACACGGAGCTTGTCGAACAGCGGGACCGTTCATGACCACCCGGCGCGCCGTGGTCACCGGCGTCGGGGTGGTGGCCCCCGGCGGGGTGACCCGGGACCGGTTCTGGAAGGGCATCACCGAGGGGCGTACGGCCACCCGGCGGATCAGCTTCTTCGACCCGTCACCGTTCCGGTCGCAGATCGCCGCCGAGTGCGACTTCGACCCGGACGCCGCCGGGCTCACCCCGACCAGCGGCAGCGCGCCGACCGGTACGTGCAGTTCGCGCTGGCCTGCGCCGCCGAGGCGGTCGCCGACAGCGGGCTGGACCTCACCGACGCCGAACGCGACAGTGCCGGCGTGGTGCTGGGCACCGCCGTCGGCGGCACCATGGCGCTGGAACAGGAGTACGTGACGGTGAGCGACAGCGGCCGCCGCTGGTTGGTCGACGCGGCACTCGGCGGCCCGTACCTCTATCCGGCGCTGATGCCGAGCAGCCTGGCCGCCGACGTGGCCTGCCGGCACGGCCTGCACGGCCCGGCGCAGGTGATCTCCACCGGCTGCACCTCCGGCATCGACGCAATCGGGTACGCCCACCAACTCGTCGTGGACGGCGAGGCGGACATCGTGCTCGCCGGTGCCGCCGACTCGCCCATCTCGCCGGTGACCGTGGCCTCCTTCGACGCGATCAAGGCGACCAGCCCGGACAACGACGACCCGGCGCACGCCTCCCGCCCGTTCGACGCCGACCGGCACGGCTTCGTGCTGGCCGAGGGAGCGGCGGTGCTGGTGCTGGAGGAGGCCGGCCACGCCGCCCGGCGTGGCGCGCACGTCTACTGCGAGGTGGCCGGCTACGCCAGCCGCAGCAACGGCTACCACATGACCGGGCTGCGACCCGACGGCGTGGAGATGGGGCTGGCCATCACCGACGCGCTGCGGCAGGCCCGGCTGGCCCCCGAGGACGTCTCCTACATCAGCGCCCACGGCTCGGGTACCCGGCAGAACGACAGGCACGAGACGGCCGCGTTCAAACGGTCACTCGGGTCGGCGGCCTACCGGGTGCCGATCAGCTCGATCAAGTCGATGGTCGGGCACTCGCTCGGCGCCATCGGTGCCATCGAGATGGCCGCGTGCGCGCTGGCCATCGAGTTCGGGGTGGTGCCGCCGACCGCCAACTGGGCCACCCGGGATCCGGAGTGCGACCTGGACTACGTGCCGAACGAGGCCCGGGAGGTTCCGGTGGATGTGGCGCTGTCGGTGGGCAGCGGGTTCGGCGGCTTCCAGTCGGCCATGCTGTTCCGCCGGTTGGCCCGGGACGTGGCCCGGTGAGCGGGGTACGGGCTGCCGGCGAGGTGACGGCATGACGGGCGGGCGGGCCGTGGTGACCGGCGTCGGGGTGGTGGCGCCCAGCGGGGTCGGCGCGGACGCGCACTGGCGTTCGGTCCTGGCCGGCCGTCGCCGTACCGGGCCGATCACCCTCTTCGACGCCTCCGGGTATCCGACCCGGCTCGGCGGTGAGGTGGCGGACTTCGACCCGGCCCGGTACGCCGACAACCGTGCCCTGGTGCAGACCGACAGGTGGACACACCTCGGTTTCGCCGCCACCGCGCTGGCGCTGACCGACGCCGGCCTGCCGGAGCGGGCCACCGACCCGTACGGCTGGGCGGTGACCCTGGCCAGCGCCTCCGGCGGCAACCTGTTCGGCCAGCGGGAACTGCAACGGCTCTGGTCGTCGCCGACACGCACCGTGGGGGCGTACCAGTCGATCGCCTGGTTCTACGCGGCGAGCGTCGGTCAGCTCTCCATCCGGCATCAGGCGAAGGGCCCGTGCGGGGTGTTGGTGGCCGAGTCGGCGGGCGGGCTGGACAGCCTGGCGCACGCGGTGCGGACCGTACGGCGTGGTGCCTCGGTGGTGCTCGCCGGGGCCACCGAGTGCCCGCTGAGCCCGTACGCCCTTGCCTGTCAGCTGCGGTCCGGCCTGCTCAGCGAGGTGGCTGATCCGGAACGTGCCTACCGGCCGTTCGACGCCGCCGCCAGTGGCTACCTGCCCGCCGAGGGCGGCGCGGTCTTCGTGGTGGAGGAGTTGACCCACGCCCGCGCCCGGGGCGCGCGCGTCTACGGCGAGGTGACCGGTTGGGGTGCCACGCACGACGCGGCGCACACCACTGCGGACAGCGCCGGAGATCCGCACCAGTACGCCCGCGCGATGCGGTTGGCCCTCGGTCGGGCCGGCGTCGAACCGGACGAGGTGGACGTGGTGGTCCCGGACGCCCTCGGGGTGCCCCGCTACGACCGGGCCGAGGCGAGCGCGCTGCGTGCCGTCTTCGGCGCCCGCACACCGCCGGTGAGCACCCACAAGGAGCTGACCGGGCGGGCGCACCAGGGCGGGTCTGCCCTGGACGTGGCGACCGCGCTGCTCGCCTTCGCGCATGACACGCTGCCCGCCTCGGCCGGCCCGGACGTCGTGGCCGAGGGGTGTGAGCTGAACTTCCTGCGGGCCGCCCGCCGCCCGCGTACCCGGGTCGCGTTGGTCTGCGCCCGGGGCTTCGACGGATTCAACAGTGCGCTGGTGCTGCGCGGTGCGCCGCCGGCCGGAGAGGAGTCGTGATGACGGCAGGGGAGCGCGACGAGCGAGCTGACGAGCACCGCGCCCGGGTGGTCTTTCTGGTCCGGGTGCCCGACGAGCGCACCGGGGACTTCCTCCGGGCCTACGAGGCGGTCCGGCACCTCGTCGCCGACGGTGTGCCGGGCCACCTGGTCGACCAGGTGTGCCGGTCGTCGACGGACCCGGAGCAGTGGCTGATCACGAGCGAGTGGCGCAGCCTCGCCGACTTCGAGGCGTGGGAGCGCAGCCCGGAGCATCGCGAGCTGGTCCGGCCGATGCGGGAGTGCTTCACCGACGCCCGGTCCCTGCGGTTCCACATCCACGCGCAGACCCCCGTACCGGCGTGAGCACTCCCCGCGACAATATGCACGCTCAGTGTTTTTTCGCTCACTGAAGGTCAACACACGGAATCGATCATGCCTGTCGGGTGGCCGCTCGACAATCCCGCCAGTCGCCCTTCTCGGGGATCCATTTGCATGAAGCAATGTCCATCCGGCCTGCCGTAGGGTTCCGGCAGTGCTCCGATGGGACGGCCCCGTGGTTCGTTCGTGCCGCGGTGACGTCGATGGTGGAGGTGGGGATGTCATGACCGGACCGCTGTACTCGCCGAGCGAGGTCGACCGGCGGCCCCCCGCCGCCCGGTCGCCCGCCGCTGCCGGGCGCCCCGTCCTCGACCCCCTGAACGAGAGGCGCGGACCTGCCGGTGACCCGTCCACGGCACCCGGGCGGCGGCCTCAGCGCGACGCGAGGTCGACCTCGGCCAGGTAGACGCAGCTACGTCCCTCGTGCGAGGAGTAGTAGCTGACGTGCAACCGCTCGCCGTGCCAGACCAGGCCGGGGTAGCTGGAGTCACCGCCGGAGGGCAGCGTCACCAACTCCCGCAGCCGGCCCCGGGTCACGTCGACGGCGCAGATCGCGGTCCGCACCGCACCGTCGTGCAGGCGTACGCCGGCCACGAGGGTGCCGTCCGGCAGCCGGCACAGCGCCGGCCCGCCCACCCGTACCCCGAGGTCCGTCCAGGTCCACTCCCGGTACGGCGGGCGGGCCCGGCCGAGTTGGGCGGTGGCCGCGCCGCCGTCGCGCCGCAACAGGCAGGTGGCGGTGCCGTCGGGGTCGAAGACCAGTCCGGACTCGTTCGGATAGCCGCCGGAGAACAGCGTCCGCAGCACCGGGCGCAGGTCGAAGCCGTCCTCGCTGCGGTAGAGCCGGACGAACCGCGGCTCGCGGGTGGCGTAGCCGATGCCGTACATCGCATCGCCGTGCCAGGCGGCCTGCCAGACCCAGACGTCCGGTTCGCCCACCGGCCGGGGCGCTGTCCACCGGTGACCGTCCTCGCTGAGCGCGGCGACCGTCCGGAAGCGCTTCGGGGTGCCGGTCGCGGCGGCGGCGAGCAACTGGAGTCGTCCGTCGGGGCGCGGCACGAAGCGCGGGTCGCGCAGGTCGACACCGGCCTGCGCGAGGACTGCCGCGCTCTGCCAGGACCGCCCGTCGGTGGAGGTCAGCACCCGCAGGACGCCGTCGTCGGAGAGGTGTGACAGGCCCTCCCGGAACGCGCAGAACCAGTGTCCCGCGTACCGGACCAGGTCGGTGAAGGCGCTGTGCGGGGCGGTGTCACCGATACGGCGTAACGCGCGCACCTCGGTGGTCGCCGGACGGATGATCACGGGCGTCGACGGTACGCGGAGCGGGCGACGCCGGTGTGGCGGTGGGACGAACAGCTGACCAACGCGCTGCCCGGGGCGACCGGGCCGACGCGGCACCACGTCGCCGCCGGACGTGCGTGCTCACCTGGTCGTCCGGGTGCGTCGGGCCGCGACGTAACGTCGGGCCTTCTCGGTGGTCCCGCAGTCGTCCATGCTGCACCAGCGTCGGCTGCGGTTCTTGCTCTCGTCGGTGAAGACGAAGCGGCAGCCGCCGCATCCCTTGATCCGGTCCAGCGTCCTGGCGGTGAGCAACTCGACAGCAGCGTGCACCACCGGCCGTAGGGGCCGGCCGGCCGTATGGTCGTCCCGCCAGGTCCAGCCGAAGCGGTCGGAGCGGTCCAGCCGGGCGTGCGCGAGCGCCTCGGCCTCGTCGTCGCGGAGATGGTCCAGGGCGGACCTGCTCGGTTCCCGGCCGGTGGCCAGCGCCCGGAAGATCTCGTCGAGGCGGTCGCGGATGCGCAGTGACCGCCCGAAGGCGGCCTGCGCGGCGTCCGGATCGTCCCGGCGCAGTCGGTGCCACCTGGTCACCTCCGCGTCCGTGAGGACGCCCGCATAACCGGCCCAGGCGACCAGCTCGGGATAGCCGGTGAGCACGTCGTCGTCGGCGGCGCCGACGGGTGGGCCGGTGCGGGTGTTGACGAAGTCCAGCGCGAGGTTGCCGCCCACCAGGCGCAGCCTCCGGACACCCTCGACTGTTTCCATCAAAAGTCACTTTACCAGTTGACCCGGCTCCGGGTGCTACCTAGTGTTACCGCCATAAAGCTTTTAGCCGGTAACCCTGGAGGGGTGCATGGGACGCGGACGGGCAACAGTGGTCCTGATCGGACTGTCGGGCGGGACGTTCCTCTACACCACCGCCGAGGCGCTGCCCATCGGGCTGCTGCTACCGATGGCCGCGGACCTCGCCGTGTCCCCCGCCGACGTGGGCATGCTCGTCACCGCGTACGGCGCCGTGGTGATGGTCGCCTCGGTCCCGTTGACCGCGCTGGTCCGTCGGGTCCCGCGTCGCCGACTGCTGTCGGCGCTGCTGGCCGGCTTCGTGGTCAGCAACGCGGTGACCGTGTTCGTGAGCAGTTTCGCGGTGCTGATGGCGGCCCGGATGGCGACCGCGGCGACCCACGCCCTGTTCTGGGCGGTGGTCGTGCCGGCCGCCGCGGAACTGTTCCGGCCCGGGCTGCGCGGCCGGGTGGTCGCGATCGTGTTCGCCGGCGGCAACGTCGCCCTGGCCCTGGGCGTACCCGCGGGCATCTGGCTGGGCGAGCGGGCCGGCTGGCGAGCCTCGTTCCTGGCCGTGGCCGGGCTCGGCACCATCGTGTTCGCGGTGGTCGCCGCGCTGCTGCCCTCGACGCGACCCGACCAGGGGCACGCCACCCGGGGCGCGACCCCGGACGCGCGCCGCTTCTGGCTGCTGGTCACCGTGGCCGTCCTGGCCACCGCGGGCGCGATCGTCGCCTACACCTACGTCGCCGTCTTCGTCACCGAGTACACCGCGCTGCCCGCCGCCTCGGTCGGCGCCATCCTGCTCGCCCGGGGCGTCGCCAGCGTGCTCGGCATCCTCGCCATCGGCGTGCTGGTGGACCGCAGCCCCTGGCTCGCCCTGATCGCGACTGTCGCACTACAGTCGCTGGCACTCGTCGGGCTGTCCGCGCTGGGTCACCTGCCCGCCGCGGCCGTCGGCCTGATCGCCCTGGCCGGTCTGGCCTTCGCCGCGTTCACCGCGTCCCTCGGCGGCCTCGTCCTCCAGGTGGCGCCGGGGCGCTCGGACATCGCCGCCGCCACCGTCTCCGCCGCCGTGAACGTCGGCATCACCGGTGGTGCCTTCGTCGGCGGGCTCGTGCTGCCGAGCCACGGAGTGCGCAGCACCGTGCTGATCGGTGCCCTGCTCAGCGCGGTGGCCCTGATGCTGGCGCTCACCGAGCGACTGATCCGGCGCGGCCTCGTACGGGAGCAGGACGGTTCCGGCGAACTGGCCGCAGCGGCAGCCGTCGAACCGGACGTGTCTCTCGGTCGTGCCCGCTGACCGTCACCCGCTCGCCTCGGGTGGCGCCGCCTGCGCCTGGTACGCCGTGGCGAGGCGCTTCGGGGCGCGGGCGTACCAGGCTTCGACGATCAGCTCGGTGAGTTCGGGAAGGTCGATCCGGTCCAGCCGGACCAGCACCGAGGGGTAGCCGTCGAAGTGTGGCGTGGTGAAGAAGAGGCCGGGGTCGTCGGCGAGCAACGCCTCCTTGACGCCGAGGTCCGCCACCCGTACCCCGAGGATGGGGCCGTCCGGTGCGGCCGAACCGAGCTCCTGGAGCTCCTTGCCGCGCAGCGGGCGTTCCCAGACGAACGGCTTGTCCTTCACCCGCCAGGCGGCAACTCCGTCATAGGAGGGCCGTTCGCTGGTTTCCGGCAGGCCCAGCGCGATCCGGCGTACGTCGTCCCAACTGGCCACCTCCCGACGGTACGCCAGGTGACGCGCGTGATGGGGCCCCACCGGGCCGCCCGATCACGTCCGGGCCGGCCCTCGCCACATCGCCTGTGCCGTTGAGGGCGCGTACTGGCGTGCTGGTCGCCGGTCGGCGATGGTGGACCGCATGCAGCTCAGCTCCGGTCCGCCCCCGGTCTGTCTGGCCGACTTCGCCGGCCTGGCCCGGACGGTGCTGCCGCCGCAGGTCTGGGACTATGTGGACGGTGGCAGCGGCGCCGAGGTGACCCTCGGTGGGAACCGCCGCGCGCTGGACCGGGTCGCCGTGTTGCCGAGGGTGCTGACCGGGGTGAGCACCCCGACACTGCGTACCCGGTTGCTCGGCCGGGAGCACGCGATGCCGGTGGCGGTGGCGCCGATGGCGTACCAACGGCTGGTGCACCCCGACGGCGAGCTGGCGCTGGCCGCCGCGGCCCGCGCCGCCGACGTGCCGTACCTGGCCAGCATCCTCGGCAGCACACCGATCGAGCAGGTCACCGCCACCGGTGCCGAGGTCTGGTTCCAGCTGTACTGGCTGCGCCACCGCTCGTTGGTGACCGACCTGCTGGCGCGGGTGCGCGCCGCCGGTTGCCGGGGGCTCGTGGTGACTGTGGACGTGCCGGTGCTCGGCCGGCGGCTGCGGGACCTGCGCAACGCCTTCCGACTGCCGCCGGGGCTGGTCCCGGCGAACCTGCCGGGTGGCCGCGACGACCTGGCCCACGGCGGTACGCCGGGCGTCACCCCGGTGTCCGCGTCGCGCGATGCGGCCTTCGCGCCGGCCCTGAGCTGGGCCGACCTGCGGTGGCTCCGGGAGCGGTGCGACCTGCCGCTTGTCGTCAAGGGCATCCTGGACCCGGCCGACGCCGTGCGGGCCGTCGACGCCGGCGTGCAGGCGGTGGTCGTGTCCAACCACGGTGGCCGCCAACTCGACGGGGTCCCGGCCAGCGCCACCATGCTGCCCGAGGTGGTGGCGGCCGTCGGTGACCGCTGCGAGGTGCTGCTGGACAGTGGGATCCGCAGTGGTGTCGATGTGCTGCGCGCGTTGGCGATGGGCGCCGACGGCGTCCTGGTCGGTCGGCCGATGCTCTGGGCCCTGGCGGTCGGTGGGCGACCGGCGGCCGGCACCGCGCTGTCCCTGCTCGCCGACGAGCTGCGCGACGCGTTGGCGTTGGCCGGCTGCGCCGATCCGGCGACCGCCCGCGAGCTGCGCACGGTCGCGGTGGACTGACCGGTACCGGTACGGCGACTCATCGCGTTCACCGGTTCGCAACCTGTTACCGCTGCCCTGCGCTCGTCCTGGGTGGACGGTCATAATGGGCGACATGGTTGCCTGGGAGTACGCCCTGTTGGTCCGCCGCTACCAGGGGCAGGGTCGCAATTTTCATGTCTCGTTCGTCTGGTACGGCCCGGACGGGTCCCGCAAGGACATCACGGCGTACGGCGACACCGCCATCGCGCACCTCAACCGGGCCGGACGGGACGGTTGGGAACTCGTCTCCGCCGCCGAGGACGTGAACAACGTGCAGGGCAGCACCGAGGTCCACCGCTACCACCTCAAACGTCCGATCGCCTGAGGCCGGGATCGCGCCGGGCCGGGATGTCCCGGCCCGGCGCGTCTTTGGTCAGCCCAGCTCGACGTCCGGGTAGAGCGGGAAGCCGGTGAGCAGCTCGCTGGCCTGGCGGCTGACCTTGTCCGCGAGGGCCGGGTCCAGAACGTACTTCGCCTTGCCGGCGGTGCCGTCCGGGTTGGTGCCGGCGCTGGTCTGGCTGAGCACGGTGTGGATCAGCTCGGCGGTGGTGTCCATCTCCGCCGTGCCGAGCCCCCGGGTGGTCAACGCCGGGGTGCCGATCCGGATGCCGGAGGTGTACCAGGCGCCGTTCGGGTCCTGCGGCACCGCGTTGCGGTTGGTGACGATGCCCGAGTCCAGCAGTGCCTGCTCGGCCTGCCGGCCGGTCAGCCCGTAGCCGGTCACGTCGATCAGGACCAGGTGGTTGTCGGTGCCGCCGGTGACCAGCCTGGCCCCCCGGCGCAGCAGGCCCTCGGCCAGCGCCTGCGCGTTGTCGACGACCTGCCGGGCGTAGTCGGCGAAGTCGGGCCGGCGGGCCTCGGCCAGGGCCACGGCCTTGGCGGCCATCACGTGCGGCAGCGGGCCGCCGAGCACCATCGGGCAGCCCCGGTCGACCTGGTCGGCCAGCTCCGGGCCGCACAGCACCAGGCCGCCGCGCGGACCACGCAGCGACTTGTGGGTGGTGGTGGTGACGATGTGCGCGTGCGGCACGGGGTCGAAGTCGCCGGTGAAGACCCGGCCGGCCACCAGACCCGCGAAGTGCGCCATGTCCACCATGAAGGTGGCACCGACCGAGTCGGCGATCTCCCGCATGATCCGGAAATTGACCTTGCGGGGGTACGCCGAGTAGCCGGCGACAAGCACCAGCGGGCGGAACTCGCGAGCGGTCTCGGCGACCTTGTCGTAGTCGACCAGCCCGGTGGCCGGGTCGGTGCCGTAGCTGCGCTGGTCGAACATCTTGCCGGAGATGTTCGGCCGGAAACCGTGGGTGAGGTGCCCGCCGGCGTCCAGCGACATGCCGAGCATCCGCTGGTCGCCCAGCTCGCGCCGCAACGCGAACCAGTCCGCCTCGGTCAGGTCGTTGACGTGGCGCGCCTGCGCCCGCTTCAGCGCCGGGGCCTCCACCCGGTCGGCCAGGATCGCCCAGAACGCCACCAGGTTGGCGTCGATGCCCGAGTGCGGCTGCACGTACGCGTGGGTCGCGCCGAACAACTCCCGGGCGTGCTCGGCGGCGAGCGCCTCGACGGTGTCCACGTTCTGGCAGCCGGCGTAGAAGCGCCGTCCGATGGTGCCCTCGGCGTACTTGTCGCTGAACCAGTTGCCCATGGCCAGCAACGTCGCCGGGGAGGCGTAGTTCTCGCTGGCGATCAGCTTGAGCGACTCACGCTGGTCGGCCAGCTCCGCGCCGATCGCGTCGGCGACCCGTGGTTCGACACCACGGATCACCTCAAGAGCGCTGCGGAAGGCTGTGGATTCGGCGTTGCGCGGCATGCGACCTCCAGGTGACGTGCGGAAGGCCCAGGCGCTCGGCATGCGTCCTCGTGACGGGGCCGCTCCCCGATGGTTATCCATCTCCAATGCGCCAGTCACGGCCCGAGGGGATCCTACCGGGTACGCGGTCGGGGGCGGGCCGCCGCCGTCGGACCGGCCGGGCGAACCCTGGCCCACCTCACTACGATCGACGCATGGCGGGGACGGACGGTGCTGGCAGTCTCCTGGCCATCAGCGACCTGCACGTGGGGCATCCGGCGAACCGGACGATCGTCGAAGGGCTGCGCCCTCGGACGCCTGAGGACTGGTTGCTCGTCGCCGGTGACGTGGGCGACACCGTCGCCGACGTGGCGTGGGCGCTGCGGCTGTTGGCCGGCCGGTTCGCCCGGGTCGTCTGGTCGCCGGGCAACCACGAGCTGTGGACCCCGCCCGGCGACCCGGTGACGGTGCGTGGCGTGGCGCGCTACGCACACCTTGTCGAGATGTGTCGTGATCTCGGCGTGGTCACCCCCGAGGACCCGTACCCGGTGTGGGCCGGGCCCGGCGGCCCGGTGACGGTGGCGCCGCTGTTCCTGCTCTACGACCACAGCTGGCGACCGGAGGGCTTCGACACCCCCGAGGCGGCGCTGGCCGAGGCGTACCGGACCGGGATCGTCTGCACCGACGAGTTCCTGCTGCACCCCGACCCGTACCCGAGCCGGTCGGCGTGGTGCGCGGCACGGGTGGCCGAGACCGCCCGCCGGCTCGCCGAGCGTGACCCGGCGCTGCCGACCGTGCTGATGAACCACTGGCCGCTGGTCCGGGACGTGACGCGCGTCCTGCGGTACCCGATCTTCGCCCAGTGGTGCGGCACCGAGGCCACCGCCGACTGGCACGTACGCTTCGACGCCGCCGCGGTGGTCTACGGCCATCTGCACATTCCGCGCACCACCTGGCACGACGGGGTTCGCTTCGAGGAGGTGTCGGTGGGCTACCCGCGGGAGTGGCGGCCTCGTGGCGGGTCCCCGAGGGTGCGGCAGATCCTGCCCGCGCCGGCGGAGGTGCCGCAGACGGCCTGGTGACGGCCAGGCCACCACTCCCGGGACGAGCCGTCAGGCGCGCATCGCCTTCAGCGACTTCTGCAGCGCCTTGGGCGCGGTCGGGGTCCGCGGTGCCTGGGGGCGCGCGTCGATCATCCGCTGCCCCATCTCCTGCAACTCCTTACGCCCCATCGACTCGCGCACCTTCGGGAACCACTCCTGCTCCTCCTCCTCGACGTGGTGCAGGACGTTCTCGATCAGCACCGTGGTCTTGGCGTTGAAGTGCTCGTCGTCGGGCTTCATCGAGGCCAGCTCGAAGCAGAGCACGTCGGCGACGTGGTGCTCCTCGTACGACTCCAGGATGTGGTCCTCCAGCTCCGGCAGGCGCTTGCGGACCTCCGGGTACATGATCTCGTTCTCCAGGTACGTGTGCACGGTGAGCGCCTCGAGGCCTGCTCTCCTACCCTGGCGCGAACCCCGGAAACGGGCGGTGGTACGCCGTGCCGGGTGCCGCGTCGTACCCTCGCAGGTGTGGCGACGGCGGCGGAGGAGATCCAGGTGGGGCGGCGGACGGTCCGCGTCTCCAGCCCGGACAAGCCGTACTTCCCCGAGCGGGGGCTGACCAAGCTGGACGTGGTGCGCTACTTCCTCGCCGTCGGCGACGGCATCCTGCGCGCGTTGCGGGACCGGCCGACGATGCTGGAACGGTGGCCCCGCGGCGTGTTCGAGGGCGCGACGATCGCCACCCGGGCGGACAACCGGGGTGACGCGTTCTACCAGAAGCGGGTGCCGGCCGGTGCGCCCGACTGGGTGAGCACCGCCCACATCACCTTCCCCAGCGGACGCACCGCCGACGAGGTCGCCCCGGCGGAGCTGGCCGTGGTGATCTGGGCGGTCAACCTGGGCACCCTGCGCTTCCATCCGTGGCCGGTGAGCAAGGCGGACGTGGAGCGGCCGGACCAGCTGCGGATCGACCTGGATCCGCTGCCCGGCGTCGGGTTCGACCAGGTGGTGCCGGTGGCCCACGAGGTGCGCGCCTTCCTCGACGAGTTGGGCCTGGTCGGCTACCCCAAGACCACCGGCGGGCGGGGCCTGCACGTCTACGTGTCGATCGAGCCCCGGTGGAGCTTCGGCGACTGTCGCCGCGCGGTGCTGGCCCTCGGGCGCGAGATGCAGCGACGACGGCCGGACCTGGTCACCACCACCTGGTGGCGGGAACAGCGGGACCGGCCGGTCTTCGTCGACTACAACCAGATGGCCCGCGACCACACCATGACCTCGGCGTACTCGATCCGGCCGACGCCGGCCGCGCTGGTGTCCGCCCCGCTGGACTGGGCGGAGCTGGACGACGCCCGGCCGGAGGACTTCGACGTCACCACCATGCCGGTCCGGTTCGCCGACCGGGGCGACCCGCACGCCGGCCTGGACGAACGCCGCTTCTCCCTGGCGCCCCTGCTGGAGTTGGCCGACCGGGAGGGCCTGGACGCGCCGGACGAGCGCTGAGCGGTCACGCCCACGGGCTGCGCACCCCGTCGTACTCCTCGAAGACCAGCCAGCTGCGGGTGGCGAGCACCCCGGCGATGCGCTGCACCCGGTCCAGCACCACGTCCCGCAGGGTGGCGTTGTCCGGTGCCCGGACCAACGCGAGCACGTCGTGCTCGCCGCTGAGCAGCGCCACATGTTCGACGTAGCGCACCCGCGCCAGCTCCGCCGACACCTCCCGCCAGGTGTCCTGCCTGATCGTCAGGGCGATGTACGCCGAGGTGCCCAGGCCGGCCGCCTCCGGGGCGACCCGCGCGGCGAACCCGGTGATCACCCCGTCGCGCAGCAGCCGCTCCACCCGGGCGTACGCGTTGGTCCGCGAGACGTGCACCCGTTCGGCGAGGGTCCGGATGGAGAGCCGACCGTCCCGGGTCAGCTCGTCGAGGATGCGCCGGTCCACCTCGTCGAGCGGGACTGCCGATCGTCCCGTTCCGCCCCGCCGGTCCGCCTCCCCGGCGGCCTCCTGGCTCATCGTGGCCTCCTCTGGGTGCCATTCATCCCGCGTTCACCGGGAATCTTGAGTCAATCATCCAACAGCAGGAGCATAGGGCCACCACACGTCCAGGAGGTTCCGCCGTGACCACCACCCCCCAGGCGGCCCGCAGGGCATCCCCGCGTACGCGGCGGTCGGCCACCCCGACCCCGCCCGATCCCGCCGCCGGCCTGCTGCCCCAGAGCGAGCCGGTCCGGCTGCTCAACCCGGACGGCACCCTGCTGCCGGCCCGCGCGGACTACCCCGAGCCGCCCGTCGAGGCGCTGCGCGAGATGTACCGGCGGATGATCGTCGGCCGGCGCTTCGACACGCAGGCCACCGCGCTGACCAAGCAGGGCCGGCTGGCCGTCTACCCGTCCTCCCGGGGCCAGGAAGCCTGCCAGGTCGGCGGCGTCCTGGCCCTGCGCGACGACGACTGGGTCTTCCCGACCTACCGGGAGTCGATGGCGCTCACCGCCCGGGGCATCGACCCGGTCGAGGTGCTGACCCTGCTGCGGGGCGACTGGCACTGCGGGTACGACCCGGCGCAGCGCCGCACCGCGCCGCAGTGCACCCCCCTCGCGACCCAGTGCGTGCACGCCGCCGGGCTGGCCTACGGGGAGTCGTACCAGGGACGCGACACGGTGGCCCTGGTCTACATCGGTGACGGTGCCACAAGCGAGGGCGACTTCCACGAGGGGGTCAACTTCGCCGCCGTGTTCAAGGCCCCCGTCGTCTACTTCGTGCAGAACAACAGGTACGCCATCAGCGTCCCGCTGTCCCGCCAGACCGCCGCGCCGACCCTGGCCTACAAGGGTGTCGGCTACGGCATCCCCAGCGAACAGGTCGACGGCAACGACCCGGTCGCCGTGCTCGCCGTGCTCACCCGGGCCGTCGCGCACGCCCGCGCCGGAAAGGGACCGTTCCTGGTCGAGGCGCACACCTACCGGATGGAACCGCACACGAACGCCGACGACGCCTCGCGCTACCGGGACGCCGACGAGGTCGAGGCATGGCGCGACCGTGACCCGCTCGCCCGGCTGGAGACCTACCTGCGCGGCCGGGACGTGCTCGACGACGCGGCGGTCGCCGAGATCGCCGAGCAGGCCGAGACGTACGCGGCCCAGCTGCGCGACCGGATGAACACCCAGCCCACCGTCGACCCGCTCAGTCTCTTCGACCACGTCTACGCCGAACCCACCGCGCAACTGGTGGAGCAGCGGGAGCAGGTGCGCGCCGAACTGGCCGCGGCAGCGGAGGGGGACGCCTGATGGCCACCATGACCATGGCGAAGGCGCTCAACGCCGCGCTCGCCGACGCGATGCTCGACGACGAGCGGGTGCTCGTCTTCGGCGAGGACGTCGGCCAGCTCGGCGGCGTCTTCCGGATCACCGACGGACTCCAGGCCCGCTTCGGCGACAAACGCTGCTTCGACACCCCCCTCGCGGAGGCCGGCATCGTCGGGTTCGCCGTCGGGCTGGCCATGTCCGGGCTGCGCCCGGTGGTCGAGATGCAGTTCGACGCGTTCGCGTACCCGGCGTTCGAGCAGATCGCCTCGCACGTGGCGAAGCTGCGCAACCGCACCCGGGGCGCGCTGAGCGTGCCGATGGTGATCCGGGTGCCGTACGCCGGTGGCATCGGCGGCGTGGAGCACCACTGCGACAGCTCCGAGGCGTACTACGCGCACACCCCGGGGCTGAAGGTGGTCACCCCGGCGACCGTCGACGACGCGTACTCGCTGCTGCGGGAGGCGATCGACGACCCCGACCCGGTGGTGTTCATGGAGCCGAAGAAGCTCTACTTCACAAGCGCCGAGGCGGACCTGCCGACGCGCACCGCGCCGTTCGGCCGGGCGGTCGTCCGCCGGGCCGGACGCGACGCGACACTCGTCGCGTACGGGCCGGCGGTCCCGGTCGCGCTGGAGGCCGCCGAGGCCGCCCGCGAGGAGGGCTGGGACCTGGAGGTGGTCGACGTCCGCACCATCGTGCCGTTCGACGACGCCACAATCGCCGCCTCGGTGCGGCGTACCGGACGCTGCGTGGTGGTGCAGGAGGCACAGGGCTTCGCCGGGGTCGGCGCGGAGATCGCCGCCCGGGTGCAGGAGCGGTGCTTCCACGCGCTGCACGCCCCGGTGCTGCGGGTCTCCGGGCTGGACATCCCGTACCCGGCGCCGATGCTCGAACACACCCATCTGCCGTCGGTCGACCGGGTACTCGACGCGGTGGCCCGGTTGCAGTGGGACGACCAGCCCGACCGGCGTTGGCTGACCGAGAGCGGTGTGGCGTGACCGAGAAGGTTTTTCTCCTGCCCGACCTCGGTGAGGGGCTCGCCGAGGCGGAGATCGTGCAGTGGCGGGTCGCGGTCGGCGACACGGTCACCGTGGACCAGACAGTGGTGGAGGTCGAGACCGCGAAGGCGGTCGTCGACGTGCCCTGCCCGTACGCCGGCCGGGTCGTCGCCCTGCACGGCGCCGAGGGCGAGGTACGCCCGGTCGGCCAGCCCCTGATCACCGTCGCGGAGCCGGTCACCGGTCGCGTCGACGGCGGTGAACCGTCCGGGCACGCGGTCTACCGCGAGGAGGAGCGGGCCGGCTCCGGCAACGTCCTGATCGGGTACGGCACCGGGCACGGCGGTGCCCGCCGCCGTCGGCGGCCCCGGCTCGCGGTGGCCACCTCCGCACCCGATCTGAGCGGCGCACCGACGGTGCCGGCAGCGGCGGGGAGGGCCGACCGGGGGTCCGGCCCGCCCGAAGCGGCCCAATCCCTGGTCATCTCGCCGATCGTGCGGCGGTTGGCCCGGGAGCGTGGGGTGGACCTGGCGTCGGTACGCGGCAGCGGCCCGGGCGGTGTGATCCGCCGGGCCGACGTGGAGGCGGCGGCCGGCGACGTCACCGGGGTGACCGCCGACGGGAACGGAACCGCCCGGCTCACCGCGGTGCCCGACCTGCCGGCGGTGCCGGCGGGGCACCCAGCCTCGGCCGACGCGGCTGCCGCCGGTGCCCAGGATCTGGTCATCCCACTGACCGGCATCCGCCGGGCGATCGCGGACAAGCTGTCGCGCAGCCGGCGGGAGATTCCCGAGGTGACCATCTGGGTCGACGCTGACGCCACCGCCCTGCTGGAGACCCGGGCCGCGATCAACGCCGCCCGCCCGGACGGTCGGGTGAGCGTGCTGGCCCTGCTCGCGCGGATCTGTCTGTCCGGGCTGCGCCGGTACCCGCAGCTCAACGCGCGGGTCGACACCGAGGGGCAGCGGATCATCCAGTCCGCCGGGGTGCATCTGGGTATCGCCGCCCAGACCGACAGGGGTCTGGTGGTGCCGGTGCTGCGTGACGCCCAGCGGCTCACCACCACCGAGCTGGCGGCCGAACTCGCCGCCACCACCGCCGCGGCCCGGGCTGGCGAACTGCCACCGGCCCGGCTCACCGGGGGCACCTTCACGCTCAACAACTACGGGGTGTTCGGCGTCGACGGCTCGACCCCGATCATCAATCACCCGGAGGCGGCGCTGCTCGGCATCGGCCGCATCGTGGACAAGCCCTGGGTCGTGGCCGGTCAGCTCGCGGTCCGGAAGGTGGTCCAGCTCAGCCTCACCTTCGACCACCGGGTCTGCGACGGCGGCGTGGCCGGCGGTTTCCTCCGGCACGTGGCGGACTGCGTCGAGCAGCCCGCACTGCTGATCGCCACGGTCTGACTGTCGCGTCGATCGAGGGGGCTGGTCGCCGGCCGTGGTTATCCCTCGATCGGCGCGACCCGGGTGCGGTGGCACGTCCGTGAACCTGGCCCAGTGGCATTCGCCGGACATAGCGCCACGCCCGGTCGAGACCGCCCGTAGCGTCGTCGTGGGCATTTTCCGTTCGCCCGGGTGCGATTACGGAAAAGGTTCTCCATGCAATGTCCCAGCTCTTGGTCGAAACCGCGAAAACGTCGGCGTCGAGCTAGGGAGAATGTGGCGGAGGAAGCGGCGATAAACGGGGGACGCATCATGATGTTGAGGCGGCGACTGACGCTGTTGGCGGTGAGCGTCGCAGCGGCACCGCTGGCGCTGGGCGCGTGCACCAGCGACCGCAGGCCCGGGCAATCCGCCGAGGCGAAAGCCAACCCGGAACTGGCCGTGACACCGGCCGAGGGCACCCGCGACGTGCCGGTGACCGGGGAGATCGGCACCGTGGTCAAGCACGGGCGGGTCACCGCCGTGCGGATCACCGACGACAAGGGCGCGACGGTCGGCGCGGAGCCGCGTGAGGACGGTACCGGCTGGGTGCCCAGCCGGACCCTGGAGCCGAAGCGGACGTACACCGCGGAGGTCACCGCCACCGGCGACTCCGGAAAGACGGTCACCCGCAGGACGAGCTTCACGACCCAACCCAAATCTTCCAAACCTGCCATCGTCAGCACGTTGTATTTCGCCGGTGATCGGACGTACGGCACGGCGATGCCGGTAACCGTTGCTTTCGACCCGCCAATTCCCAAAGAGGCGCGGGCGGATGTGCAGCGCCGATTGTTCGTGAAGACGGATCCGCCGCAGCCGGGCACCTGGTCCTGGGTGTCCGACGGCAGTCAGGTCTATTACCGGGCGCCCGATTTCTGGCGGCCGGGTACGACGATCAAGGTCCGCTCCGCGCTGGAGGGATTGCCGATCGGCAAGGAGAACGTCGGTGACGCCGATCGGCGGGCCACCTCGAAGATCGGTCGGCAGGTCGAGTTGGAGATCGACAACGCGAGCAAGCAGATGTCGGTGATCCGGGACGGCAAGCTGCTGCGCAAGCTGCCGGTCAGCCTCGGCAAGCCGAGCACGCCCACCTCCAGCGGCAAGATGGTGATCATGGAGAAGCACGAGTTCACCACCTTCGACACGCGGGGCTCGGCCGATCCGTACGTGGTCGACGTCGAGGATGCCCAGCGGCTCACCTGGGGCGGCGAGTTCATCCACGGCGCCCCCTGGTCGGAGGGGGATCAGGGGTACACGAACGTCTCGCACGGCTGCACCAACCTGTCGGCGGCCAACGCGGACTGGCTGATGGGCGTCACCCAGGTCGGCGATCTGGTGACGGTCAAGGGCACCGAGGTCGAGCTGAACGAGGGCAACGGCTGGACGGCGTGGAACGTCAGCTGGGAGCAGTTCGCCAAGGGCAGCGCGTTGCCGGTGCCGCCCGGTCTGCGGCCCACGCCGACCCAGCCGCCGGACCCCGGAGCGGTGGCCGGCGGGTCACCCGAACCGCAGCCGTCGGCGAGCGGCGGCTGACCAGGCGTACCCGCCGGGCCACCCGTCACGGGTGGCCCGGCGCCTCGTCGCGGTGGTCAGCAGGTCGGTCGACCCGGGCGGGGGATCGTCCCTAAGGTGGACCCGATCGGCCTGCGGGTCATGCCCTGGGCTTACCCGGAACCCGCCTTCCAGCAGGGCGAAAGTGTCGGTGGCGGGGGATAGGTTCGTCGTATGCGAGAGCGCGAGGAGCGGTTCCACGTCGAGACCAACGTGTCCGGCGACGCGGTGTGCGTTCGCGTGGTCGGTGTGATCGACATCGCCACGGTCGCGGCGTTCCGCGCCGCTCTCTGGGCGGCCCCCGCCCGCACCGAGCTGCGGGTGGATCTCTCCGAGGTCCGGCTGCTCTCCGCCGCCGGGGTGCGCACGCTCGTCGCGGCCCGGCTCTGGGTGCGGTCGCAGGGCGGCGACCTGGTGCTTGTCGACCCGCCGCCGGTGGTGGAGCGGGTGCTGCGGGCCACCGGTCTGCGGCGGGTCATCCCGGTCGTCGGCATCACGCCGCAGCGGGTGCTCGCCGGGGTGTGACCGGTCGCCGCCGGCGCCTGTGTGTCGCCGGCCGGCGGTGCGACCGGGTGGTGCCGACGACGCGTCCGGCGCCGGGCACGGGGCCGGCGCCGGACGCGCGAGGTCAGCTCACGCCGAGCAGATCGACCACGAAGACCAGGGTCTCGTTGGGCTTGATGACCCCACCCGCGCCCCGGCTGCCGTACCCGAGGTGCGGCGGGATGGTCAGCCGGCGCCGTCCGCCGACCCGCATCCCCACCACGCCCTGGTCCCACCCGGCGATGACCCGACCGCCACCGAGCGGGAAGTCGAACGGCTCGCCCCGGTTCCAGGAGGCGTCGAACTCGGCGCCGGTGGAGTGCGACACCCCGACGTAGTGCACCCGGGCCACCTGCCCGGCCTGGGCCTCCGGGCCCTCGCCCACGGTGATGTCCTCGATCACGAGGTCGGCCGGCGGGGCGCCCTCGATCGGACCGATCTCGGGCTTGCTCGCTGCCTGGTTCATGCGGATTCTCCTGGTGCGTCGGTTCCGGTCAGCACAATCCTGCCGGATGCTACGGCCCGGCGCGCCCCGTGGACCGATGTGGGCCACCGGTGGCCGAGCGCGCCGGACCCGGTGCGGCGGGCGTCACCGGTAGGTGACGCCCGCCGTGGGGGGAGGTGATCAGGGTCAGCGGAGCCAGCCGAACCGCTTGACGATCGGCAGTTGTGCCCAGGTCCGGCCCAGGCCCCAGGTGTCACCGGCGTTTGTCACCGCGAGCAGGGCCAGCACACCGGCGTAGACGAGGTGGTCGTCCATGAAGGGGTTGTTCTCCGGAGGCAGGACGGCCGTCCACATCAGCACCAGCAGCAGACCGCCGGCCGCGGCGGCGATGCGCACTCCGATGCCGAGCAGCAGCGCCGTACCGATGGCGGCCAGACCGATCATGAACAGCCAGTCGGCCCAGGCGGCTCCGGCGATGCCGTTGTAGAAGCCCTGGAACGGGCCGGCGGCACCGAAGCTGAGGAAGCCCTTGGTCGGGCTGCCCCCGTTGATCCAGGCGTTCTTCGCCTCGGTGGCGAACCCCAGGCCGAACACCTTGTCCAGGAAGGCCCAGAGGAAGACCCAACCGAGCGCCAGGCGGAGCCCGGCGAGCAGGTAGCGGGTGGCCCGCGTCCGGAGGTTCTGCTCCTGGTTGGTCTCGGTCACCGGGGTCTTGGCGGCGGTGTTCCGCTCGGTCGTCGCGGTCATCATGTCCACGTCCCTTCGCTGCTTCGCACCGCGTGTCCCGGTGGCACTTCTATTTGACGCCCGTGGACCATGCGGCGGTCAGGGCCGGCGGGCCGGTGCCGGCCGGGACCTTCGACCCCTGTTGACCGGGACCCGCGACCGGTGCCGGGCTCGCCAGCCGGCCCGCAGGCGGCGGTCAGCGGGCGACGTGCAGGTCCGCGAGCTGGGCGGTCAGCAGGGCGGGAGCCTCGGCCAACGACGGTCCGTACCAGGTCAGATGTCGACCCGACACGAGGGCGCAGGGAACGCCGGGGAACGCCTCGGGACCGTCGTCGCGGGTGAAGCGGTACGGCTCGTCCGGCAACACCACGAGCTCCGGTGCCTGGTCCCGCAGCTGCGACAGGCTCGGTCGCGGATACCGCTCCGGCTGCTCGGCGTAAGGGTTGGCGATGCCGAGCCGGCGCAACAGGTCCCCGGCGAAGGTGTCGGCGCCGAGCACCACCCAGGGACGCCGCCAGACCGGCACCACCGCGCGTCGGAGAACCGGCGTCTCCGGTAGCGCGCCCCAGGCGCGACGGGCCTCCGTGAGCCACTGTGGTTCCGCCGCCGATCCCAGGTCGCGAAGCAGCTCGGCCAGCTCGGTGAGCGCACCGTCCACGGTGCGCGGATAGGTCACCCGGATCGGTACGCCTGCGGCGGTCAACGCGGTGGCGTCGTCGCGCCGGTTCTCCTCGACGTTCAGCAGGACCAGGTCGGGCCGGAGCGCGCGGATCCGGTCCAGGTCCGGGTACTTCGTCCCGCCGACCCGCGGCACGTGCAGGTCACCCGGGTGGGTGCACCAGTCGGTGGCGCCGACAAGCAGCCCGGGCAGGGTCGTCGCCACCGCTTCGGTGAGCGACGGCACCAGGGACACCACTCGCATCCGCCCACCTCCTCGGTCCGGCGGCGGTGGGTGGCCCGTCGTCGACCGCCGCCCGGTCACCGCCAGCCCGCCGGGGGAGCAGCCGGCATGATCGTCATCCTAGACTCGGTCGGCCGGCCGGACGGAAAGCCGTGTCGACCTGCTCGCGCAGCGTTGTCCGGCCCGACCGGCGGAGAGGTTGAAAAGGATTCATGGGTACCGCGATGACTGGTGACCACGACCGCGGACTGTCGTCGGTGCCGGAGGACGCCGGGCGAGGGCCGGTGCTGGTCCGGGCGGAGCAGCGGGTGCACGCCGGGCTGCGCCTGGGTGAGATCGTCAGGCGTCGGCCGCCGGGTCTCACGGCGAGCCAGTGGAACACGGCCAGCAGGACCCTGTTCGACCAGGTGGTCTGCGCGGTGTCGACCGGACGACCCGAGTTCGCCGTCGAGTTCCGGCCACCGTCGACAGACGCCACCGCCAGGCGGGCCGAGCGGACCACGGAGGCGGTCGCCGCGGCGACCGGGCTGCCGCTGCTGCGGATCGTCTCCGCCACCCTGCGCACCGCCGGACACGGGCCGCGGATCGTCGCGTACGTCGTCGACGCGCGGCGGTACGCCGCCGGCGCGGCCGGTTCGGACGTGCCGGCGGTCGGATTCCGGGACATCGTCGGCCGGCTGCCCGACGGACGCGAGGGCGCGGTGAACGATCTCGGCGCGCTCGCCCGGGCCGAGGCGGTGCAGGCGTACGTGGCGCGACGGTTGACCGACCCGATCCTGCGTGGACTGCACGTGTGCTGGACGCGGGGGCCGGCCGAGGGCTGGAGCTGGGCCGAGGTCCGACCGGGCCAGCTGCTGGTGGAGCGGGTGACGGTGCAGGCGTACGGCATCTCCTGCGGTGTCGAACCCGCCCGGCTCGCCGAGGACCTGGCCGTTCTCGCGCTCGGCGAGCGGCTGCGGACGGTTGAGACAGGCGCATCGTCGCTGGTGCCACGGGAGGAACTGCTCGCCGACATTCGGCGGCTACGGGATCGTCGCGGCGAACTCGTCGGCGACTTCGGCTACGACCATCTCTGCCAGGAGTGATCGCGTCCTGAGTGCCAGCCGGCCGAGGGCGGACGGTGACCGTACGGGCGCGGAAAGAAACATCGGAAAAAAGTTGGCGGCCTTTGAACCACCGCTGGATCGGGCCCGTACCTCACCGGGAATGGACAGGATCTCCCCAACCCGCACCGGCAGGCGCGGGAGACGGTGCGGAAAGGGCATCGTCGTTCGTCGACGTGCCACCGGCGCGTTCAGGCGGTCCCCGTCGAGCGTGCCACCAAGATTCCGTTCGGTCCGTCGAGTCACGAATCAGGAACCGGATCGAGAAGGAGAGCAATTCGATGCGCAGGTCAACCCGGTCGCGCCGACCATCCGGTAACGCGCGGACCAAGCGACTTCTGGCCGTTGGCGCCACGCTCGCTGTCTTCGGCGGCGTCGTCGCCGTGACTCAGATCTCGTCGGCCGGTGACCGACGGTCAAACCAGCAGCAGCGACCGGTGGCCGCTGAATGTGTCGCACCGAGCCCGGGCGCGACCGCGCCGACCGCTCGCGGCGCCACCACGACTCGCACCTGGCAGAACGGACGCTGGGTGGTCAACCACTGGGGCGACGGGCAGCAGACCGTCGAGGAGTGCCAGGAGACCCGCAACGGCACCGATGGCGCGACCGCCGGGGCCTTCGCGGTGGCCTGCCCGGACGTGGTCAGCCGGCTCCCGCAGGTGCCCGACCGGGCCCGCGCCGAGGTGGACCGCAACCTGAACGCACTGCAGACCCAGATCACCGAGGCGGACACGCGGCTCGCCGCTGAGGGCAACCGCGGCCAGGGGTTCATCCGCAACGCCATCCTCAACCCGCTGGCCAGCAAGCGTCGGGCGACCCTCGACCGGATCACGATCGCCATCGACCGGTTCGGCCCCCGGCCGCGCGGTCTCGCCAACCTCGCCACCTGCCAGGTGCAGCCGGTCGAGAACAACAACGGCGGCGGCAACGACGGCGACGGTGACAACGGCGGCGACGACGGCAACAACAACGGCGGCGGCAACGACAACGGCGGTAACAACGGCGGCAACAACAACAACGGCCTCGACGTGCTGGCGAACAACTGCGACAACAGCCAGCTCCAGCGGCACGACGGTTTCCAGAACGGCAACCGTTGCATCAGCACCGCCTTCGGTGAGGTCGGCGCCGCAGCCAACAACCCGTCGCTGTTGATCACCGACTTCCCGCAGCAGATCAACCGCAACGAGGGCTTCTCGATCCGGGTCAGCACCCGCAACCTCGTCCGGGACCGGTTCCTGCCGGCCGGCCAGGGTGGCTACTACCTGGAAAGCTCGCTGCTCAACGGGGAGGGCCTGACCCGTGGCCACTTCCACACCGCCTGCCGGATGCTGAACAACACGAACGAGGCGCCCGCGCCTGAGCCGGTGCCGGCCTTCTTCGTCGCCACCGAGGACGGCGGCGGCGGTTCCCAGCCGGACGAGGTGACCATCCAGGTTCCGGGTCTGCCGGACTCCGGTACCGCACAGTGCGCGGTCTGGGCCGGCGACGGTTCGCACCGCATCCCGATGTCGGAGCGGGCCAACCAGACCCCCGCCTTCGACGCGGTGCGTATTGAGGTCAACTGACGCCGAGGGCTGAGGCCGTAGGCTGATGCCGAACACGCGGGGCCGCCCGGAATTCCGGGCGGCCCCGTAGCATGTCGGAAAGTCGATGTAACCGTGCCGTGACGGCGGCCCTAACCGCGCCGGAGTGACATTCCCGCTGCTCAGCGGTTCTTGTACGCCTCGACCACCTCAACCGGGATCCGACCCCGCTCGGAAATCTTGTAGCCGTTCCGGACGGCCCATTCGCGGACCGCGCGGTTCTGCTCACGGTTCATTCCGGGAGTGCCCGAACCGGTGCTGCGACGCGGGTTACGGCCAGTGTCGACGGCGCCACGCCCGAGGCGTCGGCCGGCATTGATAAACGGATCCAACGCCTTGCGGAGGACACCCGCGTTCTCGTCGGAAACGTCGATGGTGTACGCGACGCCATCCAGGCTGAACTCGACCGTGCGGTCGGCCTTTCCGCCGTCGAGGTCGTCAGTCAGCACCGTGATTACTTGTTTGGCCATCGTCGATTACTCCCTGTGTCTGACGGGGTGTGCTCAAAGTTTGACTGATCGTCCGCCAATTGCGCAACAAAAGCGCGCCATGCGGCGGTTCGCGTTTTGCGTGGCATCGAAATCCCGATTTTGGATCTGCTGGGCATGGGTGTGGTCGAGCGGCGCGGGGGTGGAACGTCGCCCCGGTGTCGGTGCGCGGTGTGCTGGGTCACACCGAGGAACATCTGGAGTCCACCGCGACTTGAGCCAGACACGCTCAACTCAATGCGATAGCAGGTGTTCGATGTCAACTCTTCCGGTACTTCCACTGACCGACGCCGTACTGCTGCCCGGCATGGTCATCCCGGTGACCCTCGACCCGACCACCCAGGCCGCGGTCGACGCGGCCCGCGCCACAGGTGACCGTACGCTGCTCGCCGTGCCCCGCCTCGACGGCGAGTACGGCTCCGTCGGCGTGATCGCCACCATCGAGAAGGTGGGGCGGCTACCCAGCGGCGAGCCCGCCGCCGTGATCCGTGGTCTCGCCCGGGCCCGCATCGGCTCCGGGGTGCCCGGGCCTGGCGCGGCGCTCTGGGTCGAGGCGACCGAGATCGACGAGCCCGCCCCGGCCGGCAAGGCACGGGAACTGGCCCGCGAGTACCGCGCCCTGGTGACCTCGGTGCTTCAGCAACGCGGCGCGTGGCAGGTCATCGACGCGGTGGAGCGGATGACCGACCTCTCCGAACTGGCCGACTCGGCCGGCTACGCGCCCTGGCTGACCCTGGCGCAGAAGACCGAACTGCTCGCCGCGCCGGACGTCACCGCCCGGCTGGAACTGCTCGTCGGCTGGGTCAAGGACCACCTCGCCGAGCAGGAGGTCACCGAACAGATCAACTCCGACGTCCGCGAGGGGCTGGAGAAGTCGCAGCGGGAGTTCCTGCTGCGTCAGCAACTGGCCGCGATCCGAAAGGAACTCGGCGAGGACGCCCCGGACGGATCGGCCGACTACCGGGCCCGCGTCGAGGCCGCAGACCTGCCCGAGAAGGTGCGCGAGGCGGCGCTGCGCGAGGTCGGCAAGCTGGAGCGGGCCAGCGACGCCTCGCCGGAGGCGGGTTGGATCCGTACCTGGCTCGACACGGTGCTGGAGATGCCGTGGAGCACGCGTACCGAGGACAACACGGACCTGGCCGCGGCGCGGGCCGTGCTCGACGCCGACCACGCCGGCCTGGCCGACGTCAAGGACCGCATCCTGGAGTACCTGGCGGTGCGCAACAGGCGGGCCGAACGTGACCTCGGCGTGATCGGCGGTCGCGGCTCCGGTGCCGTGCTGGCCCTCGCGGGTCCGCCCGGCGTCGGCAAGACCAGCCTCGGCGAGTCGGTCGCGCACGCGCTCGGCCGCAGGTTCGTCCGGGTGTCGCTCGGCGGAATTCGTGACGAGGCCGAGATCCGGGGACACCGGCGCACCTACGTGGGCGCGCTGCCCGGCCGCATCGTCCGGGCGCTGCGTGAGGCGGGCTCGATGAACCCGGTGGTGCTGCTCGACGAGGTCGACAAGGTCTCCGTGGGGTACGCCGGTGACCCGGCCGCAGCCCTGCTGGAGGTGCTCGACCCGGCCCAGAACCACACCTTCCGGGACCACTATCTGGAGGTCGACCTCGACCTGTCCGATGTGCTGTTCCTGGCCACCGCAAACGTGGTGGAGGCCATCCCCGGCCCGCTGCTGGACCGGATGGAACTGGTCACCCTGGACGGGTACACCGAGGACGAGAAGGTGGCTATCGCCCGCGACCACCTGCTGCCGCGCCAGCGGGAGCGGGCCGGGCTGACCGCCGACGAGGTCGACGTGGACGCCGAGGCGCTGGCCCGCGTCGCCGGGGAGTACACCCGGGAGGCCGGCGTACGGCAGCTGGAACGTGCCCTGGCGAAGGTCATGCGGAAGGTGGCAGTGGCCCTGGCCGACGACCCGACGCCGGTCCGCGTCGGCGCCGACGACCTGGTCCGCTACCTGGGCCGGCCGAAGCACACGCCGGAATCGGCGGAACGCACCGCGACACCGGGCGTGGCCACCGGACTGGCGGTCACCGGCGCCGGGGGCGACGTGTTGTTCATCGAGGCGACGAGCATGGAAGGTGAGCCGGGGCTGACCCTCACCGGTCAGCTCGGCGACGTGATGAAGGAGTCGGCGCACATCGCCCTCTCCTACCTGCGGGCCAACGGCCGCCGCCTCGGCCTGGACCCGAACGCCCTGGCCGGGCGGCGGATCCACCTGCACGTCCCGGCGGGGGCGGTACCCAAGGACGGGCCCAGCGCCGGCATCACGATGGTCACCGCGCTGGCGTCGCTGGCCAGCGGCCGGCCGGTACGCCCCGAGTTCGGGATGACCGGCGAGGTGACCCTCTCCGGGCGGGTGCTGCCCATCGGCGGGGTGAAGCAGAAGCTGCTCGCCGCGCACCGGGCCGGCCTGACCGAGGTGATCATCCCGGCCCGCAACGAACCGGACCTGGACGACCTGCCGACCGAGGTCCGCGAGCAACTGACGGTGCACACCCTGGCCGACGTCGCCGACGTGCTCGCCCTGGCGCTGCGCCCGGCCGAGATCGACCCGGCGGCGCTGGGCGGTCAGCGGGTCACCGCCGCCTGAGCGGGTGTCCGCGCAGGCTGGGCGGGCGAGTCGAGCCCTACCCGGCCGACCGGGTAGGGCATCGCCCGCCCCGGACACCGCGAGCAGACTCGTGCCCCCGACCCACCTGGTCGGGGGCACGAGTCGTGGCAGACGGCGGTGGCCGGCGAGAAGACCTCAACGCCTGTCGCGACGCTCCCGTCGGTCGCCGCCGTCGAAGCGGCCCTCGCCGGGACGCTCCTCACGATCGCGGCGGACGGTGGCCTTGCGGCCCTTGATGGTGCTGCCGCGCAGACCGGCGATGACCTCGTCGGCAACGGCGACGGGCACCTCGACCAGGGAGAAGCGATCGGCGATCTCGATCGAGCCGATGTCCCGGCCCCGGATTCCGGTCTCCCCGGTGATCGCGCCGACCAGGTCCTGCGGACGCACCCCGGCCCGCCGGCCGACGCCGATGAACACCTGGGTGGTGCCAGCGCTGCGGGGACGCGCGGGTCGGCGTTCACCCCGGCCCTCGTACCCGGCCGGCCGACCGTCCCGGGGCGACCGGACGGCGACCTGCGGGATCTCCTCCTCGGCCTCGTCGGAACCGGGCAACGTCGCCTCGTGGGCCAGCTTCACCGCGGCGAGTGCCACCTCCATCAGGTCGAACTCGTCGCTGAGCGACTCGACGATCACCCGGAACGGGTCGAGGTCGTCCTCCAGCAGGCTCTCCCGCAGCGCCGCCTGGGTCAGCTCCAGCCGACGGGTGCGTAGGTCGGCGACCGTGGGAATCTTGTCGATGGTGATCCGCTGCCCGGTGACCCGCTCGATGGTTTTCAGCATCCGGTGTTCCCGGGGCTCGGCCAGGGTGATCGCCACCCCCTCCCGGCCGGCCCGGCCCACCCGACCGATGCGGTGCACGTACGACTCCGGTGCCGACGGCACGTCGAAGTTGACCACGTGGCTGAGCTGCTCGACGTCGAGCCCACGGGCCGCCACGTCGGTGGCGACGAGCAGGTCGGCGGTGCCGGCACGCAGCCGCCCCATCACCCGGTCCCGCTGTTCCTGGCTCATGCCGCCGTGCAGCGCCTCGGCCCGGTAGCCGCGGCCGTTCATCGTCTCGGTGAGCCGGTCGACCTCCTCCCGGCTGCGGCAGAACACGATCGCCGCAGTGGGCGACTCGACGTCGAGCACCCGCCCCAGCGCCGCCGGCTTGTGTGCCCGCGCCACCAGGTACGCGCTCTGCCGGACCCGGGGTGCCTCGCCGGCCACCGGCTGCTCGCGGGCGATCAGGATGCGCACCGGATCGGTCAGGTGCGCTCGGGCCATCCCGTCGATACGCGCCGGCATGGTGGCGGAGAACAGCAGCGTCTGCCGCTGCTCGGGAGCGTGTTCCAGGATCGCCTCGATGTCCTCGGCGAAGCCCATGTCGAGCATCTCGTCGGCCTCGTCCAGCACCACGCTGGCGAGGTTGCCCAGCCGCAGCGTGCCCCGGGCGATGTGGTCCAGGGCGCGACCCGGGGTGGCCACCACGACGTCGACCCCGGCGTCCAGCGCCCGCAACTGCCGACCGATCGGCTGCCCGCCGTAGATCGGCAGCACCCGCGCACCGAGGTCCTTGCCGTAGCGGTGGAACGCCTCGGACACCTGCACCGCGAGTTCCCGGGTCGGCACCAGCACCAGCGCGAGCGGGTCGTCGCCCGCCCGGTCGTCCGGCATCCGCTGTAGCAGCGGTAGGGCGAACGCCGCCGTCTTGCCCGTGCCCGTCGCCGCCTGCCCGAGCAGGTCCCGGCCGGTCAGCAGGGGCGGGATCGCCTCCCGCTGGATCGGCGTGGGCTCCTCGTACCCGAGCGCGGCGAGCGCGGCGAGCAGTTCGGGCCGTAGGCCGAGATCCGTGAAGGCGGGTGGCTCGGTGGACGGGTCGGGCAACACGGGCGTGGAACTCATGGGTCAAGCTTTTCATCACGCCCACCGGTCCGCTGCGGCGACCACCCGAACAGGCGTGCGGCGCCGCCGACGGCAGCCCCGCACGCCTGACCGGCCCCCTCAACCGGCGAGCAGCGCCAGCATGATGGTGATGCCCAGCACGGCGTCGATGACGACGCAGCATTCGGCGTAGGCCCGCGGCACCACCTGACGGTTGCGCAGATGCAGCAGGTCCCACCCGGCGTGGGCCAGCCAGCCGAACGCCACCAGCCAAGCCCCCGTGGTGCCGCCGGCGAGCACGGCGACCAGGGCCAGGGCGGACCAGCCCGCCAGGCCGGCGAGTTGCAGCCGAAGGTTGCCGGGTACGCCCCACTGCCGGCGGAGCGTCCCGATCACCAGGTAGCCCACCGGCAGCACCAGCAGCGTGTACGCGCCCAGCAGGGTCGGCGAGGCCCAGTTGTCGGCGGTCACCAGCAACGCCAGCCCCGCCGGCCAGCGGTGGGCCAGCGCCCGGGTCAGCGACCGCCACCGCGCGGCGCGCCCCGCCCCGGTCGGTGGTTCGGATGCAGCGGTGTCGGTGGTCGGGAAGGCTGGGATCGTCGATGCCGTCGCGGTTCTGAGCTCTGCCATGTCACTGAGCCTGGTCGCGGTCGTACCGTGCCGACCATCCCCGCGTTGTCACCGCTGCACCGGGCGCGATGCCCGGCCGGCCCGGGCAGATCGGCGGGTCCACCGCTGCGGCGGCGCGCTCTACCCTGGCGAGCGTGGTGACCGAGGCGTTGGTGGCGGGTGGGGGGCGGACGCTGGCCCGCGCCCGGGCCGCGACCCTGGTGTCCCTCACCTCGGGCATGGCCGCCACCCTGCTCCTCCCGGCGGTCGGGTTGACCCGGGAACCGGACGCCTGGTGGGTGGCCGCCGGCACGGTGGGGCTGGCCGCGTTCGCGGTGGTGCTGGCGGTGACGCTGTACGCGGCGGTCAGCCCGGAGTGGCCCGCCAGGCTGCACCGGCGGCTGCTGGCCGGGTACGCCGGGGTGGCCGGGCTCAGCGTGCCGCTCGTGGCGCCGGTCGCCGTTCCCGCGTGGCCCACCTGGGCCTGGCTCGGCGCGGCGATCATCGGTGGCCTCGCGTTGCTCGCACCGTTGCGACTGATGCTGCCGGCGGCGCTGGCCACAGTTGCGATGTCCGGGACGGTGGCCCTGCTCACCGGCACGTCCGTCGGCCGCTCGGTGCTGCTCACCGGCTCGGTCGGCGTCGGCGTCGCGCTGGTGAACGGCTTCCAGGTGTGGTTCTGGCGGCTGCTGGTCCAGGCCGAACAGGGCCGGGCGGCGCAGGCCCGGCTGGTCGCCGCCCAGGAGCGGCTGCGGTTCGCCGCTGACGTGCACGACCTGCTCGGACACCACCTGACCGTCATCGCCCTCAAGTCCGAGCTGGCCGCCCGACTCGCGCCGGACGACCCGGTGCGCGCGGGTCGGGCGGCGGGCGAGGCGCAACGGCTGGCCGCCACCGCCCTTACCGAGTTGCGTCGCACCGTGCACGGTTACCGTCGGATCGACCTGACCGAACAGCTCACCGCCGTGCGGGAGGTGCTGCGTTCGTCCGGGGTCCGGTGCACCGTCGTACCGCCCGTCGGTGAGCTGCCGGCAGAGGTGGCGACCCAGTTGGCGGCGGTGCTTCGGGAGGCCGGCACCAATGTGCTCAGGCACAGTCGGGCGGGCTGGTGCCGGATCGAGTTCACGCAGGAGGAGCAGGTGACGCGGATGATCGTGACCAATGACGGGGTGCCGGCGACGGCCGCGCCCGACCGGCACAGCCACGGACTTCGCGGTCTGGCCGACCGCCTGGCCGGGGCCGGTGGGCAGCTGCGTACCCGGTGCGCCGACGGGGTGTTCACCATCGAGGCGACAGTACCGACCGCCGTATGATCCGCGTCCTGCTGGCCGACGACGAGGAGTTGATCCGGACCGCTCTGGCCGCGCTGCTCGATCTCGAGGAGGATCTGTCGGTCGTCGCCCAGGCGGCCGACGGAGAGGCGGCGGTGACCGCCGCTCTCGCGCATCGGCCCGACGTGGCGGTGATCGACCTGACCATGCCCCGACGGGACGGGTTCCAGGTCGCCACCGAGCTGGCCCGGGCACTACCGGCGTGTGCGGTGGTCATCCTCACCGGCCAGGGACGGCCGGCGCACCTGACCCGCGCCCTCGGCGCGGGCGCCCGGGGCTACCTGCCCAAGGGCGCTCCGGGCGGCGCGCTGGCCGACGTGATCCGCCGGGTCCACGCGGGTGGCCGGTACGTGGATCCGGCCCTGGCGGCGGACGCGCTCACCATCCCGCCCTGCCCGCTGACCCCCCGGGAGTTGGAGACGCTACGGCTCTCCGGCGACGACGCCCCGGTCGCCGCGATCGCCCGCCGGGCCCACCTCTCGCCGGGGACGGTGCGTAACTACCTCGCCCTGGCGGTGCAGAAGCTCGACGCGGCGAGTCGGGCGGAGGCGCTGCGGATCGCGCGGGACAACGGCTGGTTGTGATCCGTCGGCGGTGCTGGTCCAGAACCGTGGGCCAGCGCTGACCTAGCATCGGGTCGTGACAGTTCCCGTGCCGGCAAGCGGTCCGCAGGAGGCGCTGCTGCGGCGGGTGATCGCGTACTTCGCGGCCAACGGCGTCGGCGACACCAGCCTGCGTACGCTCGCCGCGCAGATCGGCACCAGCCACCGGATGCTGATCTACCATTTCGGTTCCCGTGAGGGGCTGCTCACCGCGATGGTCGAGGCCGTGTGGCGGGCCCAGCAGGAGTTGCTCGAAGAGCTGCTGCGCGACGCGGTGGGGGACCCGTACGACGGCGCCTGGCATTTCTGGGTCCGGCTCGCCGACGACCGGGCGTTCGCGCCGCTGTTCTTCGAGATGTCGGCGGCGGCGATGCAGGGGCACGCGTGGGCCAGCGCGCTGCGTACCTGGATCACCGTCTGGACCGACCGGCTCGGGCGGTTCTTCGAGGAGGTGGGCCATCCGCCCGCGCAGGCCCGGACCCAGGCCCGGATGGCGATGGCGATGACCCGGGGCGTGCTGTTCGAGTTGGCGCTCACCGGCGACCGGGCGGCAGCCGACGCCACAATGGCGGCCTTCCTGAACTCCACCCGGCCGACGAGCCGAGCCGGATGAGGCGCGCGGCGTCGGGTGACGTCCGGCGGCGGGCTCAGGGTCGCGGGCCGCTGACCTCGGTCGTGACGAAGCGGGCGAGTTCCACCGCGAGCCGGTCGGGTTGGTCCTCGGGTACCAGGGTGTAACTGTCGTCAATCTCGACCAGCCGGCCCCGGGGGAACAGCGCGGCCAGCCGGGGACCGTGCGACCGGGGCATGAGCCTGTCCTCGCGGGCCCAGACCACCAGGACCGGGCGGTCGAATGACGCCAGCCGGCCTGGCAGCGCCCGCAGTTCCGCCGTCGACGGGGTGGACAGGGCGAAGGTGCGCAGATCCCGGCGGATCGCCCGGTTCTGCTGTGCCGGCCGGAACCAGGCGTCCATCACCTCGGTCGGGATCGGGTGCTTGCTCAGCCATCCCCAGGCACCCGGTGCGCGCCGGAACCAGCCGAACCGCTGAAGCTGCATCGACAGCCACAGCACCCCCGGCAGCCGCGCGCTCATCGCCACCGCCTTGCCCGGCCTGCCGGGTGGGAAGTTGTCGAACGCCTCGCAGGCGACAAGCGCCAGACCCGCGATCCGCTCGGTAGGACCGTCGGCCACCAGGAACTGGATCCCACCCCAGTCGTTGGCGACCACTGTCACCGCACGCAGATCCAGCGCGTCGAGGAACTCTCCGACGAGCGCGGCGACGCCCCGGTGGGTGACCAGCTCCGGCCGGTCCATCGGCCGCCGGTGACTGCCCAGCGGCAGGGTGGGGCAGACGCAGCGGACGGCCGGGCCGAGTTCGGCGACCACTCGACGCCACACGCTCGCGTCCATGTTCACCCCGTGCAGCAGCACCAGGACCGGTCCGGTGCCGCCGGTGTCGGTGTAGTCGATCGTCCCGGCGGTCAGGGTGATGGTTGGCATCGGCCGTCTCCTGCCGATCGGCCCGTACCTCCGCGGCACGGTTGGTGTACCAGATGGTACACGATGCGGTGTGTCGCTCGTCCGGATCTGTCCGCCGTTGGGTTGGGCCCACCTGGTCGCGTGCCCTGCCACGCCTTAGGGGATACAGGAGTAATGCTCGCGCTCATCCGGATCCGTGCCGTTACGTTCTGTTACAGGCGATCACGCGGCGGTAGAGAGGACCGATCATGCGAGTGCCCAGCCGAAGTCCGGGACACCGACCCGGTCCTCCCGTCACTCCAGCCCGCCGCCGCCCCGGGGCGTCGCGCGTCCGCCCGCCGCCGCCCCGCCCGACCTGACGGCCTACCGCGACGCCGTGGCTGAACTGTTGATCGAGGTGAGCGCGCTCGCCGGGGTGAGCAGCGCGAAGGCGCGTCAGGTGCTGATCGACCAGCGGCTACGGGAACCGGCGATCATGCAGGTGCTCGACGCCACCTCCCAGGGGTTGGTCGGCGCCCGCGAGACGCTCCTGCTGGAGATGGCCCGGTACCAGCCGAACGAGCGCAGTTCCGCAGCCGACCTGGCCGCGCTGGTGCGCATCTACCTGCTCTCGCGCATCGACGTGATGTGGTGGCGCGACGCCACCACCTTCCTCACCGACAGCGAGGTCAACCACAGCGCCGAACTTGTCGACCTGGAGTGGTTGCGGCGCAGGGACCTGCTGCGGTTCCAGTACACCGAGCAGCCCCGCACCGTCGTCGGCCGGGGCGTACGCGCGTTGCGCCGCCGGATGCTGCCCGACGCCACGCCGCGCACCGCCGGATTGCTGTTCCGTCGGGCCCGCCGCGAGGTGATCGCCCTGCTCAACGACATCGGTCGCGAGTTCGCCGCCGCCACCCCGGCCGGCACTCCGCCACTCTGGGTGACCAGCCTGGTCCGCAGCGCCGAACACCAGTACCGGCTCCGGCGCCTCGGGTACGCCGCGATGGTGCCCAGCGGCCACTGTCTGGGCTGGGCGGTGGACGTGGAGATGGCCTGGTACCGCCGCTTCGGGGCGCGGGACACCCTGGCCGGGCTGCTGCTGAACCGGCAGCAGGCCGGTGAGATCAATGTGGTGGACGAGGGGCAGGCATGGCACATCTGCCTCGCACCGTCGGCGACCCTCCGGCTGCGCCGGGCGTACGAAGCCGAGATGGGGACCTGACCGATGTGCGGGATCATGCTCAGCATCGGCCCGGAGGCGGACCCGGCGATCTTCCGGCGGATGCTCGGGACGCTCGCGCCACGGGGCGAGGTGACCGAGACCCGGCACGAGAGAGGTCTGCTCGCCGGGACCCGCCGGCTACGGGTGGTGGACCGGGAGCGCGCGGTGCAGCCCTGGGTCT
Organism: Verrucosispora sp. CNZ293; assembly: GCF_002754655.1. NCBI lineage: Bacteria > Bacillati > Actinomycetota > Actinomycetes > Micromonosporales > Micromonosporaceae > Micromonospora > Verrucosispora sp. CNZ293. The sequence continues at coordinate 2,105,689 of NZ_PEFR01000001.1, read as the reverse complement.
CCACCGACGAGCGCTGGCTGCTCTGCTACAACGGCGAGGTCTTCAACCACCACGAGCTGCGGGCCGAGCTGAGCGCCCTCGGCCACCGGTTCCGCAGCGCCAGCGACACCGAGGTCGTGCTCGCCGCGTTCGAGCACTGGGGCGAGCAGGTGGTGACCCGGCTGCGCGGCGAGTACGCCTTCGCCGTGGTGGAACGGGCCACCGGGCGCGTGTACCTGGTCCGGGACCCGCTCGGGGTGAAGCCGCTGTACTGGGCGCGGACCCCGGGCTGCCTGCACCTCGCCAGCGAGGTCAAGGCGCTGGTCCGGCTGGGCGCACCGGTGGCCGAGGTGCCGCCGGGGCACCACGGCTGGGCCGACACCGGCGGGCACCCGCAGCTGCGACCGTACGTGGACCTGCTCGCCCTCGGCGCGGGCCGGCCGGTGGTGGCGGACCCGGACGAGGCCGCCCTGCTCGTCCGTACCGCCCTCACCGACAGCCTCCGGGTGCGGCTGGACACCGACCTCACCGTGGGCGTGGTGCTCTCCGGTGGGCTGGACAGCTCGCTGGCGCTGCTGCACGCGGCGCAGCTGCATCCGGACTGCGTCGCCGTCACCGTCGGGGTGCCGGAGAGCCCGGACCTGGCGTACGCCCGGCGGTTGGCGAAGGACCTCGGCGTGGCACACGAGGTGGTGGAACTGCGCCCGCGCGACATCCGGCTCGCCGACGTGCGGGAGGCGATCCGGATCTCCGAGTTGACCGAGTACGGCGACATCATCAACGCGATCGTCTCGGTGCCGATCTTCCGCCGGCTGCGGGAGCTGGGCGTCAAGGTGGTGCTCACCGGCGACGGCTCGGACGAGCTGTTCGGCGGCTACCCCATGTACCACGAGGTCGGTCCGGAGGCGTCCCGGAGACTCTTCCTGCACAAGATCCGCAACCTGTGCCGGACCGAGTTGCAGCGGGTCGACCGGACCAGCATGGCCTTCGGCGTCGAGGCCCGGGTGCCCTTCCTCGACCTGGCGCTCGTCGAGCTGGCGATGCGACTGCCGATCGAGTTGAAGCTCCGCGACGGCCAGGAGAAGTGGATCGTTCGGCGGGCCTTCGCCGACATGCTGCCCGACTACATCCGGCGTCGCCCGAAGAACCCCATGTCCTACTCCTCCGGACTGCACGAGCGGGCCCGACTGTACAAGCCGCTCTTCGCCCGCCTGCACCGCTCGTTCGGCTACCACCTGCTGGAGCCGGTCCGCCGCGACTTCGACAGCGTGCTGACGCGCTGCGGCAACGACCTGGACGCCGCCCTGGCCGCCGGCCGGGCGAGACCCGACTACACGGTCCTCGAACATGCCCGTGACCTGGTCGGCGCGGCCAAGTGGAACGCCACCCCGCTGGTACGCCGGCTGGTGTCCCCGCGCCGTAACCGTGGCGACGAGGCCCCACTGCCCGGCTGAGCCGTCACGGTGTTGACTCTGACACGGTGTCAGCGCCCACCGTGGAGGAACCATGTTAACCATCGGAGACTTCGCCAGCCTGGGCCGGGTGTCAGTTCGGATGCTGCGGCACTACGACAGCATCGGGCTGCTGCCACCGGCCGCCGTCGACCCACACAGCGGTTACCGCTACTACACCGCCGCCCAGTTGGGACGGCTCAACCGGGTGATCGCCCTGAAGGACCTGGGTCTGACCCTGGTCCAGGTGCGGGCGATCCTGGACGACGCTGTCGACCTGGTCGAGCTGCGGGGCATGCTGCGGCTGCGCCGGGCCCAGTTGGCGGCGCAGTTGGCGGCGGACACCGCCCGACTGTCAAGCGTCGAGGCGAGGCTCCGCATGATCGAAACGGAGGGTCGGATGACCAGCCAGGATGTCGTGCTCAAGCAGGTTCCACCGATCCGGGTCGCGGCGCTGAGCGCGGTCGCCGGAAGCTACGAGCCCGCGGACATCGGTCCGGTGCTGACGCCGCTCTACCCGGAGCTGTTCCGCCGCCTGGAGGCCGCCGGGGTCACCCCGGGCGGGCCGGCGCTGGCCTGGTACGACCAGGCTGCCGATGGCGACGGTGTCGTCGTACACGCCGGGGTGGGTGTCGAGGGCAGCCCGGAGACGGTCGGTGACGTCGCAGTGGTGCAGTTGCCGGCGATCACGGCGGTGACCACGATCCACCACGGCTCGATGGACACGGCCGACCGGAGCATGCAGGTGCTGGCTCGCTGGATCGAGGAGCACGACTGGCGGACGGACGGCTACGCGCGCGAGCTCTACGTGGAGTACTGGCCCGAGGAGGCCGACAAGGGGGTCACCGAGTTGCAGCTGCCCGTGCGCCGGGCCTGACCGGCGGCTGGCCTCGGCCACGCCAGCGTGGCGCGGCCGAGGTCAGCCGGTGAGCAGCAGGGCACCTATCGCGGCGAGGGTGCCGAGCACCGCCACCGCGGCGCTGGTCACGAGAAACCGGGCCACCGGCACCCGGACCCGGGCGGCCCGGCAGCGTTCCAGCCACAGCAGCGTCGCCAGGGACGCCCAGGGCAGCGCCAGTGGTGCCACGTTGGTGCCGATCAGCAGCGCCAGCAACCGCTGCCGGTCGCCGGCGGGCAGCACCGCCTCGCCGGCCAGGTAGGCGGGCAGATTGTTCACCAGGTTGGCCAGCAGGGCTCCGGTTCCGCCCGCGCGCAGCGCGCCCAGCACCCCGCCGTCCTGTCCGGCCAGCCCTGCCACCAGGTCGTTCAGCCCGTGTCGACCGATGGTCTGGACCACCAGGAACAGCCCGGTGACGAAGAGCAGCAGCCGCCAGGGGACCAGCGCGGGGCGCAGCGTGGCGGGCGAGCGGATCGCGAAGCCGAGCACCAGCAGGCCGGCGGCGATCGCCGAGCCGAGGCCGACAGGCGCGCCGACCAGGATCACGCCGACGAACAGCAGGCAGCCGGCGAGCGCGGTGCGGTACAGCACCGGGTCGGCGGGGCGGTGCGGCGCCGGTGCCGGGTACCGGTTGCCGGGCGGCCGTTCCGGACGCCACCAGCAGTACCAGAGCAGCACCGTGGTGACCGCGAGGACGGCCAGTTGCGGCAACCACAGCAGGCCGGCGTACCCGAGCGGGTCGAGCCCGATCCGGTCCGCGGCGAGCAGGTTCGTCAGGTTGGACACCGGCAGCAGCAGGCTTGCCGTGTTCGCCAGCCAGACCGTGGTGACCGCCAGCGGTGCCACAGCGGTGCGCAGGGTGACCGCCAGGGTGAGCATCACCGGGGTCAGCAGTACGGCTGTGGTGTCCAGGTTGAGCACGATCGTGGTCACCGCGGCGAAGCCGAGGCAGAGCGCGAAGAGTGCCGGCCAGCTACCTCGGGCGGCGACGGCCAGCCGGGTGGCGAGCACGTCGAAGACACCGGCCGCTGCGGTCAGTTCGGCGAGGATCACCACGGTGCCGAGGAACAGCAACAGTGGCAGGACCCGGTCGAGGGTGGCGGCGGCGTCGGGGCGGGGCAGCAGCCCGGTGGCGACACAGCCGGCACCGACGGCGGCGAGCGCGACGGCGATCGCGTCGAGCGGGTGGGGCCGGCGTCGGGCCGACCGGATCGGGGCGGACGGGACCGGCCCGGCAGAGGTCACGGCCGGTCATCCTGGCACGCCCGGCGTATGCCCTCGGTTTCGGCGTCGTTGCAGGTGACGGCGGGCACGGCGGGTGGCGACAGCGGACCGGCGGCAGCGGACCGGCGACGGCGGCCTGCCGACAGCACCCGGGGGATGGTGTCGGCAGGCCGCCGCTTGGGTCGCCGGTTCAGCCGGCGGGCGGGTACGGGTCGTCCCGGTAGGTGTACTCGGTCTCGATCTTCCCGTCGGCCGTGTGCACCACGAGCTGGCTGGGCTCGTGACCGTGTGCCGCCTCGCGTCCGGCCTCGACCGCCCGCTGCTTCGTGTCGTACGTGCCGACGACGGTGCTGCCCTGCTCGACCTTCCAACCACCACCGTCGGGCACCACGTGGTACTCGTTGCGCGTCATCTCACACCCCTTTCCTGCGTGCCGGAGGAGGTACCCGGGACAGGCGGGGAAAAACGCGACAGGTGGTACGCGTGCGCAGATCGGGCCCGGTCACCCCCGTACGGGAGCGACCGGGCCCGATCGGTACGTCGGGTCCTACCAGCTCAGGTAGCTGGGCTGGGTCTGCACGTTCAACTCCCGGAAGTGGGCCAGCTTGGCCGTCCACGTCCGCCAGTCGTTGAGTTCGAGCACGTCGAGCCCCTTCTGGATGTCAGAGGAGTAGATGTGCCCGTTGTAGTAGTAGGCCGACCAGGAACCGCCGATGATGAGCTGGCTGTCCGACAGCGGGCCGCGCTCCCAGTAGCCGATCTCCTTCGGCTTGCGCGAGTTGGTGAAGTCCCACACCGACACGCCGCCCTGGTACCAGGCCTGGACCATGATGTCCTTGCCGAGGACCGGGATGAGCGAGCCGTTGTGCGCCACGCAGTTCTCGGTGTCGCCGTTGGTCCGGGGGATCTTGTAGTAGCTGCGGAACTCCAGCTTGCGCTTGTCGCCCCGACCGGTGATGTCGTAGATGGCGTTGGCGCCGCGCTCCGGGCCCACGGCCTCGTTGCAGGTCGCGCCGCCGCCACCGCCCAGCTCGTCGGTGAAGACGACCTTGGTGCCGCGGTTGTTGAAGGTGGCCGAGTGCCAGAACGCGAAGTTCGTCGTGTCCCGCACGGTGTGCAGCACCCGCGGTGCCTCCCGCTTGCTGATGTCCAGCAGCACCCCGTCACCCATGCAGGCGCCGGCGGCCAGGTCCTTGGTCGGGTAGGCGGTGATGTCGTGGCAGCCCGTGGTCGCCGAGCCGCCGGTACGACCCTCGTAGCCCCCGTCCGGGAAGAGGTTCGGCGTGGCGACGACCGCCGCGTCGGTCGGCTTCTTCAGCGGCACCTTGACGATGCTTATCGAGTCGTGCGGCGGCTGGCAGTCCGGCAAGGCGGCGTTCGGGCTGTACGAGGAGACGTACAGGTAGACGGACTTCTTGTCCTTCGCCGGTACCAGCGTGTGGGTGTGCGAGCCGCAGGCCGTCTCGACCGCCTTGACGTACCGGGGGCTGGTCTTGTTCTTGATGTCGAAGACCTTGATGCCCTCCCACGACTCCTTGATCGTGGCGGACTGGGAGACGCTGCTGCACGAGTCGTCGCTGCGCGACGCGTCCGTCGACAGGAAGAGCAGGTCACCGTAGACGGAGATGTCGTTCTGCGCGCCCGGGCAGAGCACCTGCGAGACGATCGTCGGCTTGCTCGGCTTGGAGACGTCGTAGATCACGAAGCCGTCGTAGTTGCCGACAAAGGCGTACCTGCCCTGGAAGGCGATGTCGGTGCCGAGCGCCGCCGTGGTGTTGAACGGCGCCTGCTTCGGCAGGTTGGCGATCAGCTTGAGGTTGGGGCTGCTGGCGATCTCGTCGACACCGAGCGGTGCCTCGACTGCTGCGGCTGACTCGACGGCCGCTTGGGCGACCGTCTGCGCGTTGCCGGGTGGGGCAACGGCGATGCTGGCGAGGAGGAGCCCGGTGGCGGCCACACTGACGATACGCAGTTGCCGCCCCCGTGGCAGGGTCGATCCGACCATCGGCGACGCCCTTCGAAAGGGGAGTGAGGTTGGCCGTACCTTACTCGCAGATGAGATCCGTCGATGTGATCCAGATCACATTTGACGTCCAATGTGAATGGATACGATCGCAGCGACCTCGACCCGGAGGGGGTGACGCATGACCGGTCGACGCGGACGGCTACTCGCCGCCGTCACAACGGTCGCGGTGGCGCTGACCGTCGGCGCCGTCGCGTTGCGCGGTGGCGTCTCCGCGCCGGAGGCACCGGGCCCGGCCGCCGCCACCGCACCGCCCACCCGCCCGACACCGTCCGGTGTGGACGCCTCCGCGCCACCGGTCATCGTGCCGGGTCGCCCGGGCGAGGAAGCCGTCGAGCGCCCCGCCGACGAGGTCCGCGACGACTCGCCGCCCCGCTACAACAGCCTGGACACCTGGTTCGTCCGGATGATGATTCCGCACCACGAGCAGGCCCTGGAGATGGCCGGGCTGGCCACCGACCGGGCCGCCGAGCCGCGGGTACGCGCCCTCGCCGACCGGATCCGGGCCAGCCAGGGGCCGGAGATCGGCGTGCTGCGGGCCTGGCTGACCGCGCGGGGCCTCTCCGCTGGCGTCGACGGGCACGACCACGCCACGATGCGGGGCATGCAGTCGGCCGAGGCGATGCGCCGGCTCGCCGCCGCCCGGGGTACCGAGTTCGACAACCTCTTCCTGCGGATGATGACCGAGCACCACGAGGGCGCCGTGCTGATGGCGACAGACGTGCTCAAGGTCGGGCTCGACCTGACCGTGGAGCAGTTCGCCACCTCCGTCGCCAGCGAACAGTCCGTCGAGATCGCCCGGATGCGCGACATCCTGCCGTCCTGACCGGTTCCGTCCCAGCGGCGGCAGCACTCACCCGTCCGTCGCCGGAACGCCTCGTACGCTGGGTGCACGATGAGTGCGATGATCTTCGGCCGACGGCTGCCCGCGGTCGCCTTCGACGTGGCCCTCGCCGGCCTGGTGGCCCTGGCCAGCGTGGCCGGCGGGCCCGTGCAGCCCGGCGGGTGGTGGTCCACCGCGATCGGGATCGGGATGGCGCTGGCCCTGCTGTTCCGCCGGGTCCGACCGGTGGCGGTCACCGTCGTGGTGGCGGTGCTGGCCTTCACCCAGGTCGCCCTCGGCTGGGTGCCGATGCTCTACGACGTGGCGGTCCTGATCGCGCTCTACGGCGTGGTCAAGTACGCCGAGCGGCTGCGCGACGGCGCCATCGCCGGTGCGGTGGCCGTGCTCGGCGCGGTCCTCGCCGCCGTGCGCGATCCGCTGCCGGCGGCCTGGTACTACGCCGCCATCTACTACACCCTGCTCACCGGCGCGGTCTGGCTGGTGGCGCTGAACGTACGCACCCGCCGGCAGTACGTGCTCAGCCTGGAGGAGCGGGCGGCGACCCTCGAACGGGAGCGGGAGGCCGAGGCGCGGGCGGCGGTGGCTGAGGAACGCACCCGGATCGCCCGGGAACTGCACGACGTCGTGGCGCACAGCATGGCCGTCATGATCGTCCAGGCGGACGGGGCCCGTTACATGATCGACCAGAATCCCGAGACCTCCCGGGACGCGCTCAAGATCGTGGCGGACACCGGTCGGCAGGCGCTTGAGGACATGCGCCGGCTGGTGGGTGTGCTACGAGAGCGCGACGTGGCGGAACCGGAACCGGTGCCACCCGTACGACCCGTGCCCGAGCTGGCCGAACCCGCCCACCGCCGACCCTCGGTGGCCGAGCTGCCCGCCCTGCTGGACCGGTTCCGCGAGGCCGGGCTGCGGGTGCGCTACACGGTCACCGGCGGGCCCGTGACGCTGCCGCCGGCGCTGGAGCTGACCGTGCACCGGCTGGCGCAGGAGGCGTTGACGAACGTGCTCAAGCACGCCGGGGTGGGCGCGAGCGTGGAGATCACGCTGGACCATGCCGCCGACGGCGTCGCGCTGGTGGTGGTCGACGACGGTCGCGGCCACGGACCGCTCACCCCGACACCGCCGGGCGGTCACGGACTGGTCGGCATGCGCGAGCGGGTCTCGGTGTACGACGGCAGCCTCACCGCAGGTGCCCGGCCGGCCGGTGGTTGGCAGGTGCGGGCCTGGCTGCCGGTGCCGTCCGCGCCCGGAACGGAGGTGATCGCGGCATGACGATCCGGGTGGTGATCGTGGACGACCAGGCGCTTGTCCGCGCCGGGTTCCGGATGGTGCTGGACTCCCAGCCCGATCTCGAGGTGGTGGGCGAGGCGATCGACGGCGCGGACGCGTTGCGGGTGCTTGACCGCGTCGCGGCGGACGTGGTGGTGATGGACATCCGGATGCCGACCATGGACGGCGTGGAGGCCACCCGTCGGCTCTGCGCCGACCGGCCGGCCGGAGGACCGAGGGTGCTGGTGCTGACCACCTTCGACACCGAGGCGGACGCGTTCGCCGCGCTGCGCGCGGGAGCCAGCGGCTTCCTGCTCAAGAACGTCCCGCCGGAGGACCTGCTGGCCGCGATCCGGGTCGTGGCGGGCGGCGAATCGGTGGTCGCCCCGTCGATCACCCGGCGGCTGCTCGACCGGTTCGCCGGTCAGCTCGGCACCGGGCCATCCGAGAATCCCCGGCTGGCCCAGCTCACCGACCGGGAACGGGAGATCCTGCTGCTGGTCGCGCAGGGACTGGCCAACGCGGAGATCGCCGCCCGGATCCATGTCGCCGAGGCGACGGTGAAGACCCACGTGGGCCGGATCCTGGCCAAGCTCCAGCTCCGCGACCGGGTGCAGGCGGTGGTGCTGGCGTACGAGAGCGGCCTGGTCACCCCGGGCGCGGACGGCTCGCGTACGACCTGAGGCGTACGGGTGTGCCCGGTGCGGGACGACCTGAGGCGTACCGAGGTCGAGCGTCCGGGTTGATCTCGACGGGCCGGTGCTCTCCATAGCGTGAGGGACGTCCGAGACCCACCGTCCCACGGAGCAGCACGTGTCGATCGCACCACCCGTCCACGTCACCGCAGGTGTCGCCGTCACCGCCCGGGGCCTGCGCAAGCAGTACGGCACCGGCCAGGCCGCCGTCGTCGCCCTCGACGACCTCGACGTCGACTTCGCCGCCGGCCGGTTCACCGCCATCATGGGCCCCTCCGGCTCCGGCAAGTCGACACTCATGCACTGCCTGGCCGGCCTGGACCGGCCCACCGCCGGGACGGTTCGCGTCGGCGACACCGAACTGGGCCGCCTCGACGATCGCCGGCTAACCCTGCTGCGTCGTGACCGGATCGGCTTCGTGTTCCAGAAGTTCAACCTGCTGCCGGCGCTGCGTGCGGAGGAGAACATCACCCTGCCGCTGGACATCGCCGGACGGCGACCCGATCCGGCCTGGCTGCGGCAGGTGGTCGCGGCGGTCGGACTGACCGACCGGCTGCGACACCGTCCAGCCGAACTCTCCGGTGGCCAGCAGCAGCGGGTCGCGGTGGCCCGGGCGCTGATCACCAAACCGTGGGTGATCTTCGCCGACGAGCCGACCGGCAACCTGGACTCCCGCGCCGGGGCGGAGGTACTGCGGCTGTTGCGCGAGGCGGTCGACACCCTCGGGCAGACGGTGGTGATGGTGACCCACGACCCGGTCGCCGCCGCCCACGCCGACCGGGTGGTCTTCCTCGCCGACGGTCGACTCGTCCGCGCTCTGGCCGAGCCGACCGCCGAACGAATCCTCGACGTGCTCGCCCACCTGGACACCGACGGCGCGGCCCCGGCGGGAGGGCGCTGACATGATCCGGCTGACCCTGCGCTCGCTGCGTGCCGAGGCGGCGCGCATGCTGATGTCCACCCTCGCCGTCGTCCTGGGCGTGGCGTTCATCGCCGGCACGTTGATCTTCGTGGACGGGATGCGGTCCGGCGCCTACGAGCGGGCGGGCACCTTCGACCGGCACACCGACGTCGGCGTCTACCGGGACGAGGCGATCGACGCGTCCCTGGTCGAGCAGGTGCGCGCCGTCGACGGGGTACGCGCCGCCGAGGGCGAGCTGACCGGCACCGCCGGGGTGGTCGGCTCCGACGGCCGTCCGGTGCTCGGCTACGGGGTCCTCGCCGCGATCCCCACCGACCCCGCCCTCCAGTCGTACGACGTGACGGCCGGCCGACTGCCCGCCCGCACCGGCGAACTGGTGCTCGACCAGGAAACGGTCGCGGAGCAGGGCTTCGAGCTGGGCGCACCGGTACGGGTCGGCGGCGCCAGCGGCGCGGCCCGCCCGTACACCCTGGTGGGCACGGTCGACGTGGCCGGCACCCCGCGTGACATCGGTGGTCCGTTCATCGGTCTGGTGGGCGCCGACGCCCTCGCTGTCACCGAACGCCGCGGCTTCGACCGGATCATGGTGGCGGCCGGGGCGGATACCGCCGACCATGTCCTCGTCGAGCGGATCGCCGTGGCGGCCGGCGCGGACACGACCGTACGCACCCGGCAGGAGATCCTCGACGCCGCCGTGGCCGAGGAGGTCCGCGACCTGAGCCAGTTCAATCTGGTGCTGCTCACGTTCGCCGGGGTGGCCGTGGTGGTGGCCGCCTTCGTCATCGCCAACACGTTCACCATCGTGCTCGCCCAGCGCACCCGACGGACCGCGCTGCTGCGCCTGGTCGGTGCCACCCGGGGCCAGGTGTTCCGGGCTACGCTGCTGGAGTCGGTAGCGGTCGGGATCGTCGCCTCGGCCCTCGGTGTGGCGCTCGGTACCGGACTGGCGGCTGGCCTCAACCTCGTGATGGCGCGGCTGGCCACCCCGTTGCACGGCGAACTCACCCTCACCGTCGGCACCGTGCTGGGCTGCCTCGCCGCCGGCACGGCCCTCACCGTCGGCGCGGCCCTCGTACCGGCCTGGCAGGGCACCCGGGTCGCCCCGGTGGCCGCGTTGACCGACGCCGCCGTCCAGGTCGCCCGCCCCGCCGGCCGGGTACGCCTGGCGCTCGGCGCGATCGTGCTCGCCGCCGGGGTGGCGGCCCTGATCGGCGCCGCCTCGGCGGGGCAGGTCGTGCTCGTCGCCCTGGGTGGGGTGCTCAGCTTCCTCGGTCTGGTCCTGTTCGGTCCGGTGCTGGTGCCGGCGCTGGTGCGGGTGTTCGGCGTACCGGCCCGCCTGATCTTCGGGATGACCTGTGCCCTCGCCGTGGCCAACGCGGTCCGCAACCCTCGGCGGGTCGCCGCGACCGCCACCGCGCTGGTGATCGGGATCGGTCTGGTCTCCTCCTTCGTGGTGGGTGCGCAGAGCACCAAGGCGGCCATCGAGCGCAGCGTCGACGCCCAGGTGGGGGTGGACTTCCTGGTGACCGGGATCGGCGTGGACCTGCCCGCAGGAGTGGTCGAGGCGCTGGCCGCCCGCCCCGAGTTGGCGACGGTGCACGAGCCGCGTACGCACCTGGTCGAGGACATCGAGTTCCGCGCCGCCCACCCGGCGTTTGTCGGTCACCGGATCCAACGGGTACTGGCCGGGCAGCTCGACCGGTTCGGGCCGGGACGGGTGCTGGTTCACCGGGAACTCGCCGACCGGCACGGTTGGTCGGCGGGGGAGACGGTGACCCTGGACGGACTGTCGTTCGAGGTGGCGGCGGTGGTGGTTGGCACCGGGTCGGAGGCCGTCGACGGCTCGGTACCGGCGGGCCACGTGGTCGAACTGGACGACGCCGACTTCACCCGGCTCTTCCCGGGCGAGCGAGGCTACCTCGCGGAGATCGATCCGGCGGCCGGGGTGTCGACCGCTTCGGCCCGGGCCGCGATCGAGGCGGTCCTGGTCGACTACCCGACGGTCAACCTGATGGACCAGGCGGCGTACAAGCGGATGCTCACCGGCACCGTGGACATGCTGCTGGCGTTCGTGGTGGCGTTGCTCGGCCTGGCGGTGGTGATCGCGCTGGTGGGGGTGGCGAACACGCTGAGCCTGTCGGTGGTGGAACGGACCCGGGAGAACGCGGTGCTGCGGGCGGTCGGTCTGACCCGTGGACGGATGCGGGGGATGCTGGCCGTCGAGGCGGTGCTCACCGCGCTTGTCGGCACGCTGCTCGGTGTCACCCTCGGCACCGGGGTCGCCGCCGCCGGGATGGCCATGCTGTCCCGGCTCGCCGGCGAGTTCACCCTCGTTGTGCCGTGGGGGCAGCTCGGCGGCATCCTCGGGATCGCGGTACTGGCGGCGCTTGTCGCGTCGGTGCTGCCGGCCCGCCGGGCCTTGGCACTGCCGGTCGTGGAGGCGCTCGCGGACCGCTGATCAGAGGCGCTCCACGGTGGGACCGGTGCAGCGGTTGCGGGTGTCGAAGACGTACCGGGCGTGCCGGACCACCAGGTCGTAGTCGAACACGTCGTGATCGGTGACCACCACGACACCGTCGGCCTCGCGCAGCTCACGCTCGGTCAGGTCGACAGTGAGCACCCCGTCGGGCAGGTGGTGCGCCTCGGCGTACGGCTCGACCGCCCGGATCTCGGCACCGAGTTCGCGTAGCCGCCGGGCGACGTCGACGGCCGGCGAGTCGCGCATGTCCCCGGTGTTGCGTTTGTACGCCAGACCGAGCAGCAGCAGGCGGGCGTCCTTGACCGCCCGCCCGGAACGGTTCAACCCGGCCATCACCCGCTGCGCCACGTGTTCGGGCATCTCGTGGTTGACGTCGTTGGCCAGTTCGATGAACCGGAACTGCCGGCCGAGGCGGCGCTTGACCTGCCAGGAGAGGTAACAGGGGTCGATCGGCAGGCAGTGCCCGCCGACACCGGGACCGGGCCGGAACGGCATGAACCCGAACGGCTTGGTCTCGGCCGCTTCGATGGCCTGCCACACGTCGATGTCCAACTGGTGCGACAGCATCGTCAGCTCGTTGACCAGGGCGATGTTGACCTGTCGGAAGGTGTTCTCGATCAGCTTGGTCAACTCGGCCACCCGGGTCGAGTCCACCGGCACCGTCCGCTCCACCAGACGTCGGTAGAACGAGTCGACCCGGGCCAGCGCGGCCGCGTCCACCCCGGAAACCACCTTCGGCGTGTTCGCCAACCGCCAGGTCGGGTTGCCCGGGTCGATGCGTTCGGGGCTGTACCCGAGGTGGAAGTCCCCGGGACTGCGCAGCCCGCTGGCCGACTCCAGCAACGGGCGGAGCAACTCCTCGGTGGTGCCGGGATAGGTGGTGGACTCCAGCACCACCGTGCAGCCGGGCCGCAGGTACGGTCCGATCCCCGTGCCGGCCTGCTCCACGAAGCTCAGGTCGGGGGTGCCGTCGCGCAGCGGAGTGGGCACCGTGATGACGCAGATGTCGAAGTCCTTGGCCTCGGCGTACTCCGTGCTCGGCCGGTACCGGCCGCTGGCCAGGGCGCGGCCGAGTCGGTCGGCGGGGATGTCCGACACGAACGACTCACCTGAGGCGAGCCGCTTGATCCGGTCGGCGTCCACGTCGAGGCCGACCACGTCCAGACCGGCTTCGACGGCCTGCATGGCCAGCGGCAGACCGACGTAACCCTGGCCGACGACGACCAACTTCTCCACGCTCACCCGAGCTCCCGACCGGTAGGAGATAACTGCTGGTGAGGAGCCTAGAGCGCGGTGTGGTGCCGTACGTCCGTTTCGGGGAATTCGGGAAGGTTGGGAACGGTGGGACTCAGCTCTCGCCCTCGCCGGTGCCTGGCGGCGGCTCCCCCTCCGGTGGGGTGGTGGGTGTCGACGGCGTGGGGGATGCCGGCGGGGCGGGGCTGCTTGGCGATCCCGACGGCTCCGGGTCAGGACTGGCTGTGGTCGGTTCCGGCGACGTCGGTTCGCTCGGCTCGCTGGGCTGCGGCGAGGACGGCTCGGGCGACGGGGACTCGGTGGCCCGGCTGGTCGAGCCGGCCGGCCGCAGCGGCACCTGCGCCGGTGCGCTCTCCTGCGGGCTCGCCGGTGCCTCTTCCTCCTCGGTGGACTCGACGGTCGGTGCGGTGGAGGGCAGCTTGACCGCCGGGGTGTTCGCATTCTCCGTGGCACCGAGCGCCGCACCGAGCGCGGTCAACCCGACCAGAACCGCTGTGAACGCGCCCACCAGCTTGCCGCGGCGGCGTCGGGGTGGCGGTGCGTCGATCACCGGTTGCCCGGTGCGGGTGTCCGGCCCCGCGTCGCGCAGCGCCGTGGCCATCGGGACCACGGTCGTGGGCAGGGAGCCCTCCGACACGGCCGCCCGCGCCGCCTCCGCCATCGCCGCGCCGCTGCCGAACCGGTCGGCCGGGTCCTTGGCCAGCGCCCGGTCGACAAGCAACCGGACCGCTTCCGGGATGTCGTGCGGCAGCTCCGGCGGCGGATCGTCGAGATGCCGGACGGCGACCTGGAGCGGGTTGTCGCCGGTGAACGGTGGGCTGCCGGTCAGGCAGCAGTAGGCCACCGCGCCGAGCGCGTACAGGTCGGTCGCCCCGGAGACCGGTCGCCCGGCGGCCTGCTCGGGCGCCATGTAGAGCGCGGTGCCTGGGACGGCGTTCGTGCTGGTGATGCTCGTGACGTTCGTCGAGCGGGCGACCCCGAAGTCCACCAGGACGACAGTGCCGTCCTCCTGAATCAGCAGGTTGCTCGGCTTGACGTCGCGGTGCACGATTCCGCCGAGGTGCGCGGCGTGCAACGCCTGGGCCGCCTGCGCCACCACGGACATGGCCACGCCCACATCCAGGCGCCCCTCGGCCTCGATCCGCTTCGACAGCGGCTGACCGGTGACGAACTCCATGACCAGATAGTCGGCGCGGCCACCGCCGGGCAGGTCGTCCTCGCCGCAGTCGTAGACCTGCACGATCCCCGGGTGTCGCAGCGCCGCCATGATCCGTGCCTCGGCGCGGAACCGGGCGATGAAGTCGGGGTCGGAGACGAGGGCGGGCAGCAGCACCTTTACCGCCACCTGCCGCCCGAGGATCAGGTCGGTCGCCCGCCAGACATCGCCCATGCCGCCCGTGGCGACACGCTCGTCCAAGCGGTACCGACCGCTGAGTACGACCTCCGAAGACAACACGGCACCACCGTACCCACCGCGAGCCCGAACGGCGCGCCGGCGGGTCGGGCGTACCGCTCGCCGCCGGGGTGCCGGGTCCGGTCGGACCTGCCGAACACCTGCCGGCGTCGTCCCGGGGTGACCCTATCGGCACCGGGCGTCACCTTACGCCCGCGTCGAACCCGGGTCCGCCTACCGGTGGGCGTCCGCAGCGTCGCGGGCCCCTGGCGCGTTACGGCGAATCGCTGGGCAGGTGGTAGACAATTCTCACTGCGCGTGCGGCGATCCGCTCCTGCCCGACCGCGCCGAACCTCCCCACGGGTCGGGATGACCGTACACCCGGGTCAGGTTGTGGTCCTCGACGTTGTCGGCGAGAATCCGCTTCCGGGTCGTACGGGCCCGGTTCGGTTCAGGTCGACGGGGGTGGGGTGCGGATCGAGGTCGGCCGCGCGGAACGGGCCGAGACGACGCGTGTCCGCCCCGGGGACGTGTGTGCCGAGGTCCGGTGGCCGGCGGCGGTGCGAGCGTGACAGGTGAACTGGAACAGCTTGTCGAGGCCGCCCGCGCCGGTGACGAGGACGCCTTCCGTCAGCTCTACCGCAACCTGCAGCCCGGCCTGCTGCGCTACCTGACCGCCCTGGTCGGTGCCGACGCCGAGGACGTCGCGTCGGAGACCTGGTTGCAGGTCGCCCGCGACCTGCCCACCTTCACCGGTGGCGAGTTCCGCGCCTGGGCGGTCACCATCGCCCGCAACCGGGCCATGGACCACCTGCGCCGGCAACGGCGTCGCCCCGCGCTGTCAGTGCCGGTGCAGGAACTCAGCGAGCTGGCCGGGGACGCCGACACCGCCGAGCGGGCGGGGGAGAGTCTCGGCACCGAGGCGGCGCTCGCGATGATCGCCAGCCTGCCACCCCGGGAGGCCGAGGCGGTGCTGCTGCGTGCCGTGATCGGACTCGACGCCGAGACCGCGGGACGGGTGCTCGGACGGCGGGCCGGTGCGGTGCGTACCGCCGCGCATCGTGGCCTGCGCCGGCTCGCGGTGCTGCTGGACCAGCAGGGCGCGGCAGGCGCCCGGGGCGGCGCGGACGACGTCCCGATCGGGCCAGCGGCCGATGCCCGGCCGCGCCAGCGTACCGGGCTGCCGCCCCAGACCGAACCCGTGGACGGCTGACATGCGCGGACTTCGGGTGATGCTGCGCCGGTCGTCGCGTGTCGACCACGAACGGCTGCTGGACGCCGCCCGCGCGGGCCGCTCGCCGACGCCGGGGTCCGGTGCCCCGCTCGCCGAGCTGCTGCGGGCCGCCGCCGCTCCGGCCCGGGACCGGGAACTCGCCGGCGAGGAGGCCGCCGCCGCGGCCTTCCGCACCGCCCAGCGGCAGAAGGTCGCGGACCCGGTGACCCGGCGACGACGGCACCGGCTCACCGTCGGTGCGCTGGCCTGGATCGCCGGGGTGGTGGCCACCGCCACCGCGGGTGCCGCCCTGGCCGCAGTCGGTCTGGACCGCTCCGGCCCGACACCGCCGCCGGCAGTGACCAGCCCGGCCGCGCCCGAACCCACCACCGCGCCGGGCACCCCCACGGGTGGGCCTTCCGACACACCGCCCTCACCGACCGCACCGACCGATGGCCCTACCGCTGGCGCGACCTCGGTTCCACCGACGCCCCGGCCCAGTGCCTCGCCGGCACCGAGTCCCGAGGCCACCAGCTACGTGGGCCCCGGCAACTCCGACAACACCACGGACCGTCCGGGGCTCTGTCGGGCCTACCTGGCCAAGTCGGAACGGCAACGGGAGAAGGCACTGAGCCGACCCGCCTACCACGAACTGGTGGTCGCGGCCGGCGGCGCGGAGCACGTCGAGGAGTACTGCCAGAACCTGCGGGCCGAGTCCGAGTCGGATTCGACCACGAGCCCCGACTGAGTCCACCGACACCGTGATCCCGGCGGCCCGCGCGGGCGTGACCGCCGGGCACCCCGGCGAATGTTGACTGAATCGTGAAATCCGTTCGACGCGCGGTCGGCCCCTGCTACACAGGTGGTGGCGGAGCCGCCCGTGCCGACACCGGCTGAAGCCCCTCGTCAACCCGCCGTCGCCGGTGACGTGTCGTGCGGCCGGAGCCGACGCGTCGGCACCGTCCGGTTCAGGTTCACGAGGATCCGATGTCACAGGGGTGGGCTACCGTGGCCGCGGATCCGATCCGGAAGGAGCCAGGCATGGTGGTGTCACCGGAGGTGGACCAGGTCCCGGTGCTGCGGGACCGCGCCGCAGCCGCCCGGCACCTCGCCCGGATCTGCTTTAAGACCGGTCCACCCGTCTTCACCGGGGTCGAGATGGAATGGACGGTCCACGACGCCGTCGATCCGGTCCGCCCCGTCGACGCCGCACGGCTTCGCGCGGCACTGGGGCCGTACGGCCCCACCACGCTGGACCCGACCAGCCCCGCCCTGCGCCTGCTGCGGGGCAGCACGATGACCGTCGAGCCCGGCGGGCAACTGGAGATCTCCACCCCACCGCGAGCCGGCGTCGCCGCGCTGATCGAAGCCACCCAGTCCGACGTGGAGCAGGCCAGCAGACTGTTGGGCGCCGCCGGGCTGACGCTCGGCCGGGCCGGCATCGATCCGTACCGACCTCCCCAGCCCGTGATCGACACCCCCCGCTACCGGGCGATGCGGCAGGTCTTCGACCGTCGCGGTGCCGCCGGGCGGACGATGATGTACAGCACGGCCGGCCTGCAGATCTGCCTCGACGCGGGGCAGCCGGAGCACCTCCTGTCCCGTTGGCGACTGGTCCACGCGGCCGGGCCGCCGCTGCTCGCCGCCTTCGCCACCGCCGGCCGCCACGCCGGCCGGGACACCGGCTGGGCATCGGCCCGGATGGGCGCCTGGTGGAGTATCGATCCGGCGCGCACCGCCCCGGTCTGGACGCCCGACCTGGCCGACCGGGATCCGGTGGCCGCCTGGACGGCGTACGTGCTGGCCGCCCCGCTGCTCTGCGTCCGCGCGGACGGCCCGGACTGGACCGCGCCGCCGGACGTGACGTTCGCCGACTGGATCGACGGGGCGTTGCACCGACCACCCCGCGTGGACGACCTGGAATACCACGTCAGCACGCTCTTCCCCCCGGTACGCCCCCGCGGCTACCTGGAGATCCGCTACCTCGACGCACAACCCGGTCGGGGCTGGATCCTGCCGCTGGCGGTGCTCAGCGCACTGCTCAGCGGCACCGACACGACCGCCGCGGCGATCGAGGTGACCGCACCCGTCGCCGACGGCTGGCACCGTGCCGCCCGGCACGGCCTGCGGGACGTGACCCTGGCCCGGGCCGCCGCGGGCCTGTTCGACCTGGCCCGGGGCGCACTGCCGCGGCTGGCACTGCCGCCGGCCCTGCACCGGGAGATCGACCAGGGACTACGACGGCGGCGTGAGGCCGCGGAGAGGAGCCGGCGTTGACCGACATCAGCATCGGACGCGACGCCGAGGGCCTGCGCGGCCGGATCGCGGCGGAACTGGCGCGTACCCGCGCCCGCACCGTCCTGTTGACCGAGGCGGTGGACGACGCCGACCTGATCCGCCAGCACTCGCCGTTGATGTCCCCGCTGGTGTGGGACCTGGCACACGTGGGCAACCAGGAGGAACTCTGGCTGGTCCGCGACGTCGGCGGGCGGGAGCCGGTCCGGTGCGACATCGACGACCTGTACGACGCGTTCAAGCAGCCGCGTCGGGACCGCCCGTCGCTGCCGCTGCTGCCGCCGCCCGAGGCCCGGGCCTACCTGGCCACCGTCCGGGAGAAGGTGTACGACCTGTTGGACCGGGTCGCCTTCGACAGCGACCGGCTGGTCGCCGACGGGTTCGCCTTCGGCATGATCGTGCAGCACGAGCAGCAGCACGACGAGACGATGCTCGCCACCCACCAGCTGCGTTCCGGTCCCGCCGCGCTGCACGCGCCGCCGCCACCGGAGCCGACCGGGCGGGTGCCCGCCGAGGTGCTGGTGCCGGCCGGCCCGTTCCAGATGGGCACCGACGCCGACCCGTGGGCACTGGACAACGAGCGCCCGGCTCACCGCGTGGACCTGCCCGCGTACGTCATCGACGCCGCGCCTGTCACCAACGGCGCGTACCGCGCCTTCATCGCCGACGGGGGATACGACGACCCCCGGTGGTGGAGCGAGGCGGGCTGGCAGCACCGCCGGCAGGCCGGGCTCAGCGCGCCCATGCACTGGCGGCGGGACGGAGACAGCTGGTCCTACCTGCGGTTCGGCACCTGGTCCCGGGTACGCGACGACGAGCCGGTGGTGCATGTCTGCTTCCACGAGGCACAGGCGTACGCCACCTGGGCGGGTAAGCGGCTGCCCACCGAGGCGGAATGGGAGAAGGCCGCCCGGTGGGACCCGGCGACCGGTCGGTCCCGCCGGTATCCGTGGGGCGACGGTGACCCCACGCCGGCCCACGCCAACCTGGGCCAACGGCACCTGTCACCGGCGCCGGTGGGCGCCTACCCGGCGGGCGCCTCGCCGCTGGGTGTGCATCAGCTCATCGGCGACGTGTGGGAGTGGACCGCCACCCCCTTCCGGGGCTATCCGGGCTTCGCCGCCTTCCCCTACCGGGAATACTCGGAGGTCTTCTTCGGCGACGACTACCAGGTGCTGCGGGGCGGATCGTTCGGCACCGACCAGGTGGCCTGCCGGGGCACGTTCCGCAACTGGGACTACCCCATCCGTCGACAGATCTTCAGCGGCTTCCGCTGCGCCCGCGACGCCCGGCCCGACGAGGCGCACCAGTGACAGTCCGGAAACCGATCGCCTGATGTGTCGACACCTGGCCTACCTGGGGCCCCCGCTGACCCTGCGTGAGCTGCTGTTCGATCCGCCGCACTCGCTGCTACGCCAGTCCTGGGCACCACGCGACATGCGCGGCGGCGGCACCATCAACGCCGACGGCTTCGGCGTCGGGTGGTACCCGGACGGCGAAGCGCCGGTGCGGTACCGGCGGGCGCAGCCGATCTGGAGCGACCCGACAATCGCCGAGCTGGCCGCGGTCACCTCGGCCGGCGCGGTGCTGGCCGCCGTCCGCTCGGCCACTGTCGGCATGGCGATCGTCGACACCGCCGCCGCGCCGTTCGCCGACGGTCGATGGCTGTTCAGCCACAACGGCGTGGTGCGGGGCTGGCCCGACTCCATGGTCCCGCTCGCCGCCGAGCTACCCGTACGGGACCTGCTCACCCTCGACGCGACCACCGACTCGGCGCTGCTGTGGGCGCTGGTGCGCGACCGGTTGCGCGCTGGCGTCGGGCCGGCGCGGGCGGTGGCCGAGACGGTCACCTCGGTCGCCGCGGCGGCACCCGGGTCCCGGCTCAACCTGCTGCTCACCAACGGGCACACGGTGGTCGCCAGCGCGGCCGGGCACGCCCTGTCGCTGCGTGCCACCGCCGCCTCGGTGCTGCTGGTCTCCGAGCCGCACGACGACGAACCGGGGTGGCGTGAGGTGCCCGAGGGGCAGCTCGTACAGGCCACGGCGACCGAGGTGCGCCAGCGGGAACTGGCCGTGTGGTGAGGCGGGCCGACGAAGCACCACCGGGCGTGCGCCGGGGCCGCCCGCACCTGTCAGACACGACGGAAGGGGACCGCAGATGGGCGCCGAGCCACTTGAGATCCACCTCGACGACCAGGACATCAGCCGCAGCCTGCGCCGGGACGTACGCCTCGGGCTGACCGCCACCGAGAAGTGGCTTCCGCCGAAGTGGTTCTACGACTCCCGGGGCAGCGAGCTGTTCGACGAGATCACCCGCCTGCCGGAGTACTACCCGACCCGGGCCGAGCGGGCCGTCCTGGCGGAGCGGGCGGCGGAGATCGCGGAGTTGACCGGCGCGAAGACGCTCATCGAGCTGGGTTCCGGTTCCTCGGAGAAGACCCGCCTGCTGCTGGACGCCTTCACCCAGCGCGGCGGCCTCGGGACGTTCGTGCCGCTGGACGTGTCGGTGAGCGCGCTCGCCGGGTCGACCGCCGTCCTCACCGCCGACTACCCGGGGCTGCGGGTACGCGGCATCGTCGGTGACTTCACCCGCCACCTGGATCACCTGCCGACCGGTGGACGGCGGCTGGTCATCTTCCTGGGTGGCACGATCGGCAACCTGCTGCCCGTCGAACGGGCGGAGTTCGTCGCCGCGATGCGGGCCGCCCTGGAGCCGGGTGACTGGCTGCTGGTCGGTACCGACCTGGTCAAGGATCCGGCGGTGATCGTGCCCGCGTACGACGACGCGGCCGGAGTGACGGCGGAGTTCAACCGCAACGTGCTGCGGGTGCTCAACCGGGAACTCGACGCCGACTTCGACCCGGCGGCGTTCGCCCATGTCGCACTCTGGAACCCGGAACAGGAGTGGATCGAGATGCGGCTGCGGGCGGAGCGAGCCATGCGGGTGCGGGTGCTCGACCTGGACGTGGACTTCGCCGCCGGTGAGGATCTGCGGACCGAGGTGTCGGCGAAGTTCCGCCCGGCGGGGGTCGCGGGTGAGCTGGCCGCCGTGGGATTCCGTACCGAGCGGTTCTGGACCGACCCGGACGGCCTGTTCGGGGTGACCCTGGCCCGCGCCGAGTGAGCGACCCGCACCGTCCGCGTTGACCATGTCGCCGCAGGCCGACCGCCACCACGCCGGCCCCGGTGCTCCCACCGAGGGTGATCGGCTAGGCTGGGCGCAGCGAAGGGGAGTAGCCCATAACGGCGTGGTCGACATACTGGTGCGTTCCGCATCCGGCCACCCGGCCTCGTTCCGGCGAGGCGGGCGAGACCTTCGACCAGGCTGTTGCAGCCGGGTCGAGGGCGTCCCCACACCTCCTCCCGGCCTGATCCGGGAAGGACATCATGGACGGGTTCCTCGCCGCGCTGGTGGTCAGCTTCGGCGTCATTTTCGTCGCCGAGTTGGGAGACAAGTCCCAGCTCATGGCCCTGGCCTTCGCCACCAGGTACCGCACGATGCCGGTGCTGATCGGCATCACCGTGGCCACCGCCGTGGTGCACCTCGCGTCGGTGGCGATCGGCCACGGCCTCGGCGCGGCCCTGCCCACCGGCTGGATCTCGCTCCTGGCGGGCGTGGCCTTTCTCGGCTTCGGCGCGTGGACGCTGCGGGGCGACCGGCTCACCGAGGACGACGAGCGCCGGGCCGCCCGGGGCGGCAGGTCGGCCGTGATCACCGTGGGTGTCGCCTTCTTCCTGGCCGAACTGGGTGACAAGACGATGCTCGCCACCATCACGTTGGCCACCCAGTACGGCTGGTTCGGCACCTGGGTCGGTTCGACGGTCGGCATGGTCGCGGCGGACGCGTTGGCCATCCTGGCCGGCCGACTGCTCGGCCGGAAGCTGCCGGAGCGAACCATCAGGTACGGCGCCGCCACGCTCTTCGCCATCAGCGGTGTCTGGCTGATCGTCGACGCGGTGACCCAGTTGCGCTGACCCCGTCGTCGCCGGACCGGCGACCGCGTCGACCGGCTCGACGTCGTACGCCCGGTGTCGACTACCCGGATGCAGGCCGGGTAAGGCGCCGGGGTGGACGTCGAGGTGATCCTCCAGCGGGGCCACCAACTGCTGGTGACCGCGGTGGAGCTGGTCGGCGCGTTCGTCATCGTCGTCGGCGCGGCCCAGGCCGCGCTGCGCTTCGTGGTCGACGGGCTGCGTCACCGCGACGCCGCGGTGTTCACCCGGATCCGGCTCTCCCTGGGACGCTTCCTCACGCTGGGCCTGGAGTTCCAGCTGGCGGCGGACATCCTGCGGACCGCGCTGTCGCCGACCTTCGCGCAGATCGGCCAGCTGGCCGCCATCGCCGCGATCCGGACGGTGCTGAACTACGTGCTGGGTCGCGAGATCGAGCACGAGCAGCGGCAGGTCGACGGCCGATGAGGATGCTGGTGGCGGCCGTCATCACGGCGTTGGGCGTGCTCGCCGCGTTCGTGGCGCTGCTCGCCACAGGTTCCCGTACGACGGCCCTGGGGGTGCTGCTCGACATGCTGCTCGCCGCCGGCCTGCTGCGGTTGACCGGGGAGCAGACCTGGACGGAGATCGCCGTCCTGACGGCGATCGTGGCGCTGCGCCTGCTGGTACGTGCCACGCTGATCACGGATTTCCGGCGGCGATCGAGGGGCACCGGACGCCCGGCCGAGCGGGTCGGCCGGGCGTCCGGGACGTGAGGGGCGGCGGTGGTCAGCCGCCGGGCTTCTGATAGACGTCCGGCACGCCATCCTGGTCGAGGTCGACCTGCTCCTTGAGGGCGATCGCCCGATAGAAACTGTTGCGCCGCCGTAGTACCACGGTGGCCAGCAGTGCCGAGATCAACGAGCCGGCGAGCACCGCCGCCTTGACGTTGTCGCCTTCGATGGCGTCGGAGCCGAAGGCCAGTTCGCCGATGAGCAGCGACACGGTGAAGCCGATACCGGCCAGGAACGACACACCGAGCAGGTCGGACCAGGTGATGTCCTCGTCCAGGCTGGCGCGGGTGAACCGGGCCAGCAGCCAGGTCGAGCCGACGATGCCGACACACTTGCCGACGACCAGACCGAGCACGACACCGAGGACGATCGGGTCGGTCACCACCGCGCCCAGGTCGGCGCCACGCAGCGAGACACCGGCGGCGAAGAACGCGAAGACCGGCACCGCGAAGCCGGCCGAGATCGGTCGCCACACATGCTCCAGGTGCTCGGCGAGGCCCGGCATCGGGCGACGGCCGTCGCCGCCCCCCTTGCCGGCGAGCACCGGCACGGTGAAGCCCAGCAGCACGCCGGCCACGGTGGCGTGCACCCCGGAGGAGTGCACCAGGGTCCAGGCGACCACGGCGAGCGGGATCAGCGCCCACCACCAGGTGCGGCGGCGCTGCACCAGCAGACCGAACAGGGCGATCGGCACCAGCGCGCCGAGCAGCGGGAGCACGCTGAAGTCGTCGGTGTAGAAGATCGCGATGATGGTGATGGCCAGCAGGTCGTCGACCACGGCCAGGGTGAGCAGGAAGGCCCGCAGGCCCTGCGGCAGATAGGCCCCGATGACGGCCAGCACCGCGAGCGCGAACGCGATGTCGGTGGCGGTCGGGATCGCCCAGCCGCGCAGGCCGTCGCCACCACCTGCGACGTTGACACCCACAAAGATCAGCGCCGGCACGACCATTCCACCGACCGCCGCCACCACGGGC
Organism: Verrucosispora sp. CNZ293; assembly: GCF_002754655.1. Classification (NCBI taxonomy): domain Bacteria; kingdom Bacillati; phylum Actinomycetota; class Actinomycetes; order Micromonosporales; family Micromonosporaceae; genus Micromonospora; species Verrucosispora sp. CNZ293. Next base: position 2,082,049 of record NZ_PEFR01000001.1, on the reverse strand, counting down.
AGCGCCGCCCGACGTGGATCGCGCAATTCACCTGCGACGAACTCGCGCTTCAGTTCCAGCCCGACCACGAAGAAGAAGATGGCCAACAGTCCGTCGGCGGCCCAGTGGGCGAGGTCGAGGTCGAGGTGCCACGCCGCGCCGCCCGACCAGGGCACCCACCGCCCCAACTCGGCGTAGGAGTCGCCCCAGGGCGAGTTCGCCCAGACCAGCGCGATCACGGCGCCGAAGAGCAGCAGGGCACCGCCGACGGTCTCCGTACGCAGCACATCGGCCAGGAAACGCGCCTCCGGCCAGGAGGTACGCGCGAAGAGGCGGCGCACGCCGCGACGCTCGGGGGGCGGGGTCTGGTCGGTCATCCGGGGGGTCCACCTCGTCGGTCAGAGGGCAGCACGGCACTGTCGCCGACCAGGCTTCCCGGCACACCCGTGCAAGACCCTATCCAGTGCCGACGGCCGTCGCGAGCGGGCGGATGCGACTCTTCCCACAGGACGGCGACGAGGCAGCCGTGGCGCCCGGCGAAGACATCGCATTTTTTCCGTGCCGGAGCGATTCCGACGGACCGTCGGTCCGGTTGGTCACTGCGGATGCGATCCGCCATTGGGAAAATACCTAACTCCGGACATAAGCCGCAAGAGCCGCTTTAATGGTTTCACGAGATTGAGTCGACCTTGGGGGTTTTCGTGAAGTTTTCTGGCGTTACCGGCCCGGTACGGAGGCCCGCCTGATGGACCTGTACCGCCAACTACGCCTGGTGCGCCGGCACTGGTGGATCGTCCTGGTCACCCTGATGGTGGCGCTGGGCGTGACCGCGCTGGTCACCGTGCGGGCCCAGCCTCGATACGTCGCTTCGGTCACCTTCTTCGTCACCACGCCGAGCCAGGGCGTCACCGACGCCTACCAGGGCGGGCTCTTCCTCCAGCAACGGGTGAAGTCGTACGCGGAACTGCTCACCAGCGACCGGCTGGCGCAGGCCGCGGTGGCCGACAGCCAGCTCGGGCTGACCGCCGAGGAGATCCAGCGCCGGGTCAGCACCTCCACCGAGACCGGCACGGTGCTGCTGCGGGCGTCGGTCACCGACACCGACCAGACCCGGGCACTGCGGGTGACCGAGGCGCTCTCGGCGAAGTTCGTCGAGCTGGTGCAGAAGGTCGAGGCGCGACCGGACGGCAGCCCGGGGCCTATCAAGATCGAGGTGGTGAGCGGACCCCGGGTGACCCCGAGCCCGGTGTCGCCGCAGCCGGTCCGTAACACCGCGATCGGCGCCCTGCTCGGCCTGCTGGCCGGTGTCGGTCTGGCGATCCTGCGCGGCATGGCCGACGTGCGGTTGCGCGACGCGGCCGGGTTGCAGCGGGTCACCGGCAGTCCGTTGCTCGGCGAGATCCCGATCGACGCCACCGCGCGTACCGCGCCGCTGATCGTCGGCGACGCCGCCACCTCGGCGCGGGCCGAGGCAGTCCGCAAGCTCCGGACGAACCTGCGCTTCGTCGACGTGCACGAGCCGGCCCGGGTCATCGCGGTCACCAGCGCCCTGCAAGGGGAGGGCAAGACCACGCTGTCCTGCAACCTGGCGATCGCCCTGGCCGAGGCGGGTTGGCGGGTGCTGCTCGTCGACGCCGACCTGCGCCGGCCGAAGGTCGGCGACTACCTGGGCCTGGACCCGGGGATCGGGCTGACCGACGTGCTCGTCGGCGACGTGCAGGTGGGCGACGTGGTGCAGCGCTGGGGGGACAAGTCGCTGCTCGTGCTTCCCAGCGGATCGGCCCCGCCCAACCCGAGCGAACTGCTCGGTTCTAAGGCCATGTCGGACCTGCTGCTGGCCCTTCGCGAGTCCGCCGACATCGTCATCATCGACACCGCGCCACTGCTCGCGGTCACCGACGGCGTGGTGGTCGCCGTGCAGGCCGACGGCGCGCTACTGGTCACCCAGCAGGGACGCACGTCGCGGGCACAGGTGGCGGCGGCCGCACGGGCGCTGCACTCGGTGTCGGTGCGGTTGCTCGGTTGCGTGCTGAACATGGCCCGGGTGCCCAAGGCCGAGGCGTACCAGTACGAGGCCTACCGGGTGGTCGCGGCCGCGACAGGTGCCCAGTCGGTGCCGACGGACCGCAGCCGGACCGGCCGCCACGCCGAGCGGGCCCGCGCCGGCGAGGCGAGCGACCACACCCAGGAACTCACCCGGCTGTCCCGATGAGCGTCGCCAGGGGGCGCAGCGCCCGGTCGATCTCCTCGGCGCAGCGTCGGAAGTCTTCCGGCGTGCCCCCCACCGGGTCACGCAGGTCGTCGGAGTCCCCGGGGGCGGGCTGCAACCGCCCCCGGGCCAGCGCGGCGGCGGCCACCGCAGCCCGTACCGGATCGTCCTGCTCGTCCGACGGCGGCTCGGCCGCCGCGGCGAGCCGCCCGAACTGGCGCAGGGTGAACGTCCGGTGCAGCGCCGCCGGTGCCAGTGCGGTGCAGATCGAGCGCTGGCGCCGGGTGGCGGTCAGCACCAGCACCGCGTCGGTGAGGTGTTCCGGCAACAGCCGCCGGCTGCGGAACGACGTGGGGTCGTCGCCGGTCTCGGCGGCGATCGCCGCGGCGTACGGATGCATGGCCAGGCCCTCGACGGCGTCGGTGCCGGCGCTGGTAACCGTCACCTGTCGACCGGCGAGCAGGCGACGCGCGGTGTACTCGGCCATCGGTGACCGGCACAGGTTGGCGTGGCAGACGAACAGCACCCCGCTGAGCATGTGGAACCCCCTGGACGACGCGGTCGCGGGCGACGGCGCCGCGACGAGGGGCGGGCGCCGGCGGCGACCGTCCCGTGAGGGGATGTGGAGATCGTACGCAGTCGTCGGGCCTGCGGGCCCGGGCGGCGCGCCGAACCGGGTGGGGACGGGGGTGTCCCGGTGCGAATCGGGATCCTGACGTACCACTTCCCGCCGGAACCGGCGTTCATCCCCGGCAGTCTCGCCGAGGAACTGGCCGCGCGGGGGCACGAGGTGCGGGTGCTCACCGGGTTTCCGGACTACCCGGGCGGACACATCTACCCGGGTTGGCGGCAGCGCTGGCACCACGAGACCCGTAGCCGGGGGTTGACCGTGCGCCGGGTGCCCCGGTACAGCACCGGGGACGCCTCCGTCCGTGGTCGGATGGCCTCCTGGCTCTCCTTCGCCGGCAGCGCGGCGTTTGTCGGCCGCCGGTTCCTGGCCGGCGTTGACGTGCTGTACGTGCACCAGCCGCCGGCCGCCGCGTTCGCCTCGGCGGCCCTGCTGCGCCTGCTCGGGCCGGTGCCGCTGGTGCTTCATGTGCCGGACGTCTGGGCCGAACAGGTCCCCGACTCGGTCGACGACGGCCGGTGGGCGGCGCGGGTCCGGGCCGCGGCGTTGCGGACCTACCGGGCGGCCAGCAGGGTCGTGGTCACCACGCCCTCCCTGCGGGACGCGGTCGTGGCGGACGGGATCGACCAGGCGCGGGTCCGGGTGGTGCTCAACTGGACCGACGAGCGGATCTTCCGCCCGGCGTCGGCCAGCCCGGCCGCCCGACGGCTGGTCCGCCGCGACGACAGGTGTGTCGTGATGCACGCCGGCACGATCGGGACGCGGCAGGGGCTGGACACGGCGGTACGGGCGGCGGCGGCCCTGGGCGAGACCGTGGACCTGGTCCTGGTCGGCTCGGGCTCCGACGAGCGGCGGGTGCGGGGGCTCGCCGCCGAGCTGCGGGCCGACAACGTCCGGTTCGTGGACCGGCGATCCCCGCTGGACATGCCCGAGCTGTACGCCGCCGCCGACTACCAGCTCGTGATGGTGCGCGACCTGCCGGAGCTGCGCCGCAGCGTGCCGGACAAGCTCGCGGCGGCCCTGTCGTGCGGCGCGCCCGTGGTCGCCTCGGCCGGCGGCGACACCGCGACCCTTGTCGAACGGGCCCGGGCGGGGTTGTCCTGCCCGCCGGAGGACTGGGCCAGCCTGGCGGACCGGTTCTGGCTGGCCGCGCAGATTCCGCCACCGACGCGGGCCGAGATGGGGCGGCGAGGCCGGGAAGCGTACCTACGGGACATGTCGCTGCCCTCGGGCGTGGACCGGATCGAGGAGTTGCTGCGCGACGCGGTGTCCGCCGGAAACAGGCGTAACGCGAATGGTGAGCGAACCTCTCATAACGCGTGATCCCGTCATTACCACGCCATTCCGACGGTTAGGTGTTAAGAACATTATGGTCTTCTGTCCGTTTTCGGAAAGAGGTGTGATGTGACGGAGAGCGAGAGCCCTCGTCGGCGGCGCGGACGATCCCGCCGCCGACGGCGCGCCCGACCGCGTCGCATCCTGCTGACCACGCTCGTGGTCGGTTCGTTGGTGCTGGGCCTCACCGGGTGGGTCGGCTTCCGGGGCTGGCAGGCCCGCGCCCATCTGGTCAACGCCGCGGGCCTGGCCGGCGAGTTGAGCGCCCATCTGGTCGGTGGCGACACGGCACGTGCCCAGCGCGCCCTCGCCGCGTTGCAGGAGCAGTCCGGCGCGGCGCGACGGGCCACCGGGGACCCCGGATGGTGGCTCGGCCGGCAGACCCCGGTCGCCGGGGCGAACCTCACAGCGGTCCGACAGATCGCCATCGCCATCGACGACCTGGCCCGCCAGGCGTTCCCGGCGCTGCTCCGGGTCGACCTCGGTGGGCTGGTGCCGCAGGAGGGCCGGCTGGACCTGACCGGTCTGCGTGCCATCACCGACGATCTGGTCGAGGTGCACGCCACCGTGCAGCGGACGCGGACGCAGTTGGCCGGGGTTCCGGGCGATCGGTTGGTGGGCCAGGTCCGCCGTGCCCTGGAAGACCTGCGGGGTGAGATCGACAGGCTGGCCGCGATGACCTCGGCGGCGGACCGGGCCAGCCGCCTGCTGCCGCCGCTGCTCGGCGTCGACGGGGCGCGAAAGTACCTGCTGGTGTCCCAGAACTCCGCGGAGCTGCGGGCTACCGGCGGGATGTTCGGCGCGTACGCCGTCATCGAGGCGAACAAGGGCCGGGTCAAGATGGGCGCCCAGGGCAGCAGTTCGAGCCTTGGCCGGTTCGTCGAGCCCGTGAAGATCCCCGCCGAGGTGCGGGCCCTGTGGGGGGAACTACCGGGCATCTATCCGGCGGACGTCAACCTCAGCCCGCATTTTCCGACAGCCGCGTCGCTGTACCGGGAGATGTACCGGCGGCACAGCGGGGTGACTGTCGACGGCGTCCTCGCCGTCGATCCGGTGGTGCTGTCCTACCTGCTGAAGGCCACCGGGCCGGTGCGGGTGCCGGGTGGGGTGTCGTTGAGCGCCGAGAACGCGGTCCGGACCCTGCTCAGCGACACCTACCAGCGGATGAGTCCGAGGGAACAGGACGGCTTCTTCGCGGCGGCGGCGGCCACGGTGTTCGACACCCTTTTCGCGAGAAACGTCCACCCGAATGGGTTGTTGTCCGCATTCGACCGCTCTATACAAGAACGTCGGATACTGTTCTGGAGTGCCCGACCTGAGGAACAGCGGACGTTCGGCGACAGCCGGATGGCCGGGACGCTTCCGGAAACGGACACCGTGCCGATGGTCGGCGTGTTCCTCAACGACGGCAGCGGCGCGAAGCTCGGCTACTACCTCCGGCAGACCGCCGACCTGACGGTCGGTGACTGCCACGCCGACGGTCGCCGGGAGCTGAACCTGCGGGTGACGGTCCGGTCCACCGCACCGGCTTCGGGGCTCAGCGAGTCGGTTCTCGGCCTCGGCCAGGCCGGTGACCCCTACACCGTCCGGACACTCGTGTCGGTGTACGGCCCGGCCGGCGGGGCGGTGCTCGACACCCGCGTCGACGGTGCCGAGACCTCGGTGGGCAACGGCACCGAACGGCGGCGGCAGGTCGCCACCGTGAACGTCGAGATCGGACCGGGCGGGACCCGCACGTTGGAGGTCTCGCTGCTGACCGGGAAGACGGACAGCGGGGCGGCTGAGCTGTGGCTGACCCCGACCGCCACCCCATGGACCACCCATGTTGTTACCGCACCAAGTTGTTCTCAGTAGGAGGGAACGAACCATGCGGCTATCCCGCATCATCATGGCGCTCACGGTCGGTCTGGCCGTGGTGGCCGTGCCGACCGCGGCGGCGGCGGCGCAACCGCAGCCGCAGCCGTCGCCAACAGTCACCGATCCGCCCCAGCCGCCGCCGTATCCGCCGGTGCTGGCGTCGCTGACGGTGAACCGACCCACCATCTTCCTCGGTGAGACGGTCATCCTGACCGGCCGCAACTTCGGGCCGAACGAGACGGTCGACATCGTCGTCTCGGTGGCGCCGCTGGCCGCACCGGCCGCCGGTACGGCACGTCGCAGCGACGGCAGCACCGTCGCCATGGCACCGGTGGCCTTCCAGGCCAGCGCGCCGTTGAGCTTCACCGCCCGGACCAACTCCGAAGGGGTCTTCACCCGGCGCTACACGCCGTCGGTGACGGGCCTGCTCACCTTCACCGCGACCGGCCGGGAGTCCGGGCGGACCGCCTCGACCCAGCTGCGGGTGCTGCACAAGAAGAAGCCGCACCTGCCGGTCACCGGCAGCAGCCTGGACACACCGATGAAGGTCGGCGGCGGGCTCGTCGCCGCCGGTGCCGTCCTGCTGCTCGGCACGCTGGCCTGGCGGCGACGCAACCGCTTCGGCACGGGTGGCGCGAACTGATCCACCATTCCGGGCAGTGCCCGGAGAGCCAAGGTGCCGGTGCCCGCCGTTCCCTCCGACGGGCACCGGCACCTGTCTGTCCGGCCTACACCAGGCCGTGCGCCAGCATCGCCTCGGCGACCCGACGGAACCCGTTGATGTTCGCCCCGGCCACGTAGTCGCCCGGCAGGCCGTACTCCTCCGCCGTTGCCCAGCAGCGGGCGTGGATGTCCCGGATCGTCTCCCGTAGCCGCTGCTCCGACTCCGCGAACGTCCACGACTCCCGGCTGGCGTTCTGCTGCATCTCCAGGGCGCTCACCGCCACACCACCGGCGTTCGCCGCCTTGCCGGGAGCGAATCGCACACCGGCCCGGCCGAGGATGCGTACCGCCTCGGGGGTGGTCGGCATGTTCGCTCCCTCCACCACGGTGGCGCAGCCGCCGGCCACGAGCTGGGCGGCCTCCGCGCCGCCGATCTCGTTCTGGGTCGCGCAGGGCAGGGCCAGGTCGCAGGGCACCTCCCAGGGCGTACGACCGGGGACGCTCACCGCGTGCGGCACGTCGAGCACGTAGTCGGCCAACCGGCCCCGCCGCCGCTCCTTCAGCTCCCGCAACACGGCCAGGTCGATGCCCTTCTCGTCGAGCAGGTAGCCGGTGGAGTCGGAGCAGGCGACCACCGTGCCGCCGAGCTGGTGCACCTTCTCGATCGCGTGGACGGCCACGTTGCCGGAGCCGGACACCACCACCCGCTTGCCGTCCAGGCCGTCGCCGGTCTGCCTCAACATCTCCTCGGCGAAGAACACCGCGCCGTACCCGGTGGCCTCCGTGCGCGCCTGCGCGCCGCCGTACGCCAGGCCCTTGCCGGTCAGGACGCCCGACTCGTACCGGTTGGTGATTCGCTTGTACTGGCCGAACAGGTAGCCGATCTCCCGGCCGCCCACCCCGATGTCGCCGGCCGGCACGTCCGTCTGCGCCCCGATGTGCCGGTGCAACTCCGTCATGAAGCTCTGGCAGAAGCGCATCACCTCGCGGTCCGAGCGTCCCTTCGGATCGAAGTCCGCGCCACCCTTGCCGGCACCGATCGGCAGCCCGGTCAGCGCGTTCTTGAAGATCTGCTCGAAGCCGAGGAACTTGACGATGCCCAGGTACACCGACGGATGGAAGCGCAGGCCACCCTTGAACGGGCCGAGGGCACTGTTGAACTCGACCCGAAAGCCCCGGTTGACCCGGATCCGACAGCTGTCGTCCTCCCAGGGCACCCGGAAGATGATCTGCCGTTCCGGTTCGCAGATCCGTTCGACGATCCGGGCCTCGGCGTACTCGGGGTGCCGGGCCAGCGCCGGCCCGATGCTCTCCAACACCTCCCGTACGGCCTGGTGGAACTCGGGCTCACCCGGATTGCGGGCGACCACACTGGCGAACACCGACTCGACCGTCTCCGGCATCACCGACACGTCCCTTCCGGTTCGGGCCCGGCGCCGTTGCCGGACCTCGGCGGTGCCGCGCACCGACCGTCCCCGGATACGGTTCGTCACCGCCGTCCGGTTCACCGGCGGTTGGTGACCAGTTCAGGCACCTGGTTCGCCGCCGGGTCGACTGATCCGGGCCGCCTCCTGGCGCGTACCCCTCGGTAGGGGACCGTGGAAGGGGAGGCCGATGGCCGGATCGGTGCAGGACGGACAGGAACGAACACATCCCGGGTCAGCTCCGGTGCCGCAGGTCGAGGTGTCCCCGGCGGGCCCCGCCGGTACCGGGGAACCACCACCGGATCGGCCCACCTGGTCGCCGGCGGCCCGGGTGCTGGTCGCCGCGGCGGTGCTGGTGCTGGGCCTGGGGGCGGTCGCGGTCGTGGTGATCCTCTCCGACCCGCACCGGCTCGGCCGGGTCTTCTCCGGCGCGCCGGAACCGGTGGCCAGCGCGCCCGCCGGGCCGGACGGCACCAGCGGACTGGGTGGTGCCGCCCGGGCCGCGCAGGAGAGCCCCGAGGAGGTGACGACCGCGCCGTTGGACGGTCGGCGACGTGCCACCTTCGAGCTGGTCGACGGGCTGGACCGGGTCGACCTGCGGGTCACCGAGCTGGGGGAGGAGTTGTACCGCGTGATCAGCCCGGCCAACTCCGGCTCGCGGGCACGTCCCGACCTAGCCGGCGACCGGCTGTCGCTGCGGATGGAGCGGACCAGCGAGCAACCGGGCAGCGTGGAGGTGCTGCTGAACGCCCGGGTGTCCTGGGATCTGCGGCTCACCGGCGGAGCCGCCGAGCGACGGCTGGACCTGAGCACCGCCCGGCTGTCCGGGCTGGAGCTGACGGGCGGAGCGACCCGGACAGACCTCCGGCTGCCCAGGGTCGACCGGCCGCTTGTGGTGCGGGTGACCGGGGGCGTCAACCAGTTCGACGTGACGGTCGCCGGCGGTGCGCCGGTGCGCGTACGGGCCGGCTCGGGTGCCGGTGCCGTCGATCTGTACGGCCAGCGCCGGGACGGCCTTCCGCCGGGTACGGTGCTCGGCACACCGGGCTGGGACCGGGCCGCCGGGCGGATCTTCCTGGACCTGGTCGCCGGTGCGAACGTGGTGACCGTACGCGCCGGGTGAGCCACCCGTGCGCCCGCCCGCCCGCCCGCCGATGGCCGGGCGGGCGTCCGGGGCGGGCGTAGAGTCGAGTCGTGGAGCGTGCCGAAGCGATGCCTGCCGAGACCCGCCCGCCCGGTGTGGCGACTGTCGACCCCGGCAGCGTTCTGCTGCCCGGCCACGATGTGCCGCTGGGTCGCTACACCACTGTGCGCCGGCTCCTGCCACAGCGCACCCGCCGGCTGGTCGGGGCGTGGTGCTTCGTCGATCATTTCGGACCCGACGACGTGGCCGAGCGGCCCGGCATGGAGGTGCCACCGCACCCGCACACCGGCCTGCAGACCGTGACCTGGCTGCTCGACGGCGAGATCCTGCACCGCGACAGCCTCGGTAACGAGCAGCCGATCCGTCCCGGCCAACTCAACGTGATGACCTCGGGTCACGGCATCGCGCACTCCGAGCGCTCACCGGCGGCGCATCCGCCCCTGATGCACGGCGTGCAGCTGTGGGTGGCGCTGCCGGACCGGGCCCGAGCCGGCGCGCCCGACTTCGCCCACCACGCCGAGCTGCCCCGGTGGCGTGACGGGGACCTGGACGTCACCCTGCTGGTCGGCGAACTCGCCGGGGAACGCTCGCCGGCCCGGGTGCACACGCCGCTGCTCGGCGCGCAACTGGAACTGGCCGGCACGGCGACGGCCGGCCTGCCGCTGCGGCGTGACTTCGAGTACGCCCTGCTGGCCCTCGACGGTGCCGGCGAGGTCGACGGCCAGCCGCTGACGCCCGGGGCGCTGCTCTGGCTCGGGTCCGGGCGGGACACGCTGCGGCTACGCGGTGAGCCGGGTAGCCGGTTGATGCTGCTCGGTGGCACTCCCTTCGAGGAGCCGCTGGTGATGTGGTGGAACTTCGTCGGCCGTGACCACGAGGAGATCGTCGCCGCCCGGGAGGACTGGATGGCGGGGCGGCGTTTCGGGGTCGTCGCCGACGATCCGGACCCGCCGCTGCCCGCACCGGCCCTGCCCACCGTCCGGCTCAAGGCCCGCGACCGGTCCGGCGGCTTCCACGATTAGACAGGGCCGATGGCGGGTGCCGCACGGCTCAAGCGGGCGGGATAGAGCCCTTTGTCGGTACCCGCTGTCCGTTCGGCTGATGGCGTGAGTTATGCTTGCCGCAGTAACAGCCAGCCGCCCGGTTCGGGTAGCTGTCGGCCGCCTGGTGGCCGCGCCCGGTTCGGGCGCATCGTCGCCAGGGCAGGCGGTTACGCAGGGGCGCCCCCGGCCGCGGTTCGTGGCCGGGGCGCCCCCCTGTCTCTCGCACACGTGTGTGTCGGCGGGCCCGGTTGTCGGCGGGCCCGGCCCGGATCGCCGCTCAGATGCTGCGCAGGTGCTGGGAGACCCGTTGGTGACGTTTGTCGCGTCCCTGGGCGGCGCGCTGCGCCTCGGTGATCTCGGGGGCGGCGTCGATGCCGGCCGACCGGGCCACCTGGTTGCCGTTGGCATAATCCACCGGAGGCAGGGCGCGCAGGGCCTGCAGCACGTCCGCCGGCGCCCCTTCGCGCTCGGCCTCGCGTACCACCTCGTCCTTCCCGGCGGGAAAGTCCAGGCTGGACAGGTATTGCAGGACGTCGGCGTAACTCGCCATGGTGTCGGCTCCTCCCGGCTTCGATCCGGCCACGATCGGGCGCGGATACCCGGCCCGGGGCAGCTCACGCGCCGCGACCGGCGGAAAGCGGTAGCCGTTTCCGTGCCGGCCGGGTGGGTAAGCGCGGCCGGAGGGGGTACGCGATGAACTACGACACCTTCGTCGACCAGGTCGCGCAGCGCACCGCGACGTCGTCGTCACGGGCGGCGGAGCTGATCCGGGCGACGCTGGAGACGCTGGCCGAGCGGCTGACCGGCGGTGAGGTGCTGGACCTGGCCGTGCAACTGCCCGACCCACTGCGGCTGCCACTGCGCCCGACGCCGGACATCGAGGCTGCGGAGCGCTTCGGAGCTGCCGAGTTCGTCGCCCGGGTGGCCCTACGCGCCGGGGTCGAGGAGCCCGCCGCCCGGGACGCGGTCCGTGCCGTCTTCACCACTGTCCGGGAGGCGGTGATTGGCGGAGAGTTCGACGAGCTGGTGGTCCAACTGCCCCGCGACTACCGGGACATGGTCGAGCCCGCCCTGGCCCCCGGCGCGACCCTGCGCCGCCGCTGAGCCACAGGCAGCCCGACGGGTCACAGGTCAGCCGACCGCGCCGGTAGCGCGCAGGCCGGCGATGCGGTCCGGGTCGAAGCCGACCTCGGCGAGAATCTCGTCGGTGTGCTCACCGGGCCACGGCGGTGGTCGGCGGATCGCGGTCGGCGTGGCGGAGAACCGAGGTGCCGGAGCCGGCTGGACGACCCCGTCCCGGAGGACGAAGGTCTCCCGGGCGGCCAGGTGTGGGTGTTCCGGAGCCTCCCGCCAGTCCAGCACCGGTGCGGCGCAGGCGTCCGAGGCGGTGAGCAGATCCGCCCACTCGTCCCGGGTACGGGTGCGGAACAGGCGCGCCCAGGCGGTCCGCAGCGCCGGCCAGTTCGCCGGGTCGGTCCGGTCGACCGGCTCGTCCGGGGGAAGCGGGAAGCCGGTGAGGCGGACCAGCTCGTCGTAGAAGCGTGGCTCCAGCGCACCGACGGCGAGGTGTCGACCGTCCGCGCACTCGTAGGTGTCGTAGAACGGCGCGCCCCCGTCGAGCAGGTTGACCCCACGCGGGTCCTGCCACATGCCGAGCTGGCGCAGCGCGTGGATCTGGGTGCTGAGCACCGCGACACCGTCGACGATTGCCGCGTCGACCACCTGGCCGGTCGCGCCACCGCGGACCGCGTAGAGCGCGGAGACGACACCCAGGGCGAGCATCATGCCGCCACCACCGAAGTCGCCGAGCAGGTTCATCGGGGGCACCGGGGGCGCATCGGGCCGTCCGATGCCGTGCAACGCGCCGGTCAGCGCCAGGTAGCCGATGTCGTGCCCGGCGTACGGGGCGTTCGGGCCGTCCTGGCCCCACCCGGTCATCCGGCCGTAGACCAGGCGCGGGTTGACCGCGTGGCAGTCCGCCGGACCGATACCTAGCCGCTCGGTGACCCCGGGCCGGAACCCCTCGACGAGGGCGTCCGCGCCGCCGATCAGGGCCAGCGCCACCTCGCACCCCTCGGCGGACTTCAGGTCGACGCCGATCGAGCGCCGCCCCCGGTTGAGCAGGTCGGGATGCGGGGTGCCGGTGCCGATGGCGGTGGCGTCCACCTCGCTGGCCCGGTCGACCCGGATCACGTCGGCGCCCAGGTCGGCCAGCATCATGGCGGCGAACGGCCCGGGACCGATCCCGGCCAGTTCCACCACGCGTACGCCGGCCAGCGGGCCGGTCGCCAGGTCTGTGGTCACCCGGGCCACGATAGGCGCTCACGTCGGGGTCGGCCGGTCGCCCGGCGTGAGCGATGCCACCGGGCCGGGCAGCGCCCCGCGTGGCGGGTGGAATTCGGCTGTCCTAACCTTGTCAGCACGAGGGGAGTACTTCCCACGAACCATGCCGGTCAGTACGGCGCGCCCGGAGCGCGCCTCGGGTGGTTGCCCACGAAACGTGGGTGAAGGAGACCTCGAACATGACACGGTGTTCGAGGAGGCCCCATGTCCGAATTGTCTGTCGCGGCGGACCTGCAGACCATCGGTACGCCCTCGCTGTGGGCGATCACCATTCTTGGCGTGCTCGCCCTGCTGGTGCTGGACTTCGTGGTGACGCGTCGTCCACACGAGGTGTCACTCAAGGAAGCGCTGGGCTGGTCCGCCTTCTACATAGCCCTGCCACTTGCCTTCGGCGCCTGGGTCTGGTCCCGGTACGGGCGGCAGGAGGGCATCGACTATCTCGCCGGCTACCTCGTCGAGAAGTCGTTGTCGGTGGACAACCTCTTCGTGTTCATGCTTCTGCTGGCGGCCTTCGCGGTGCCCACCGAGCTCGCCCAGCGGGTGCTGCTGTTCGGCATCACCGGAGCGTTGGTGCTGCGCGGCATCTTCATCGCCCTCGGCGCGGCCGCCCTGCAGACCCTGGACTTCGCCTTCCTGATCTTCGCGCTGATCCTGCTGTTCACCGCCGCGAAGCTGCTCCGCGACGCGTTCACCGGGCACGAGCAGTCGGTGGACATCGGCACCATGCGCTCGGTGCGTCTGCTGCGCCGGTTCATGCCGGTGGTGCACGAGTACCACGGCACCAAGATGACCGTGCGGGTCGACGGGCGCCGGGCGCTCACCCCGCTCGCGCTGGTGGTGGTGGCGGTGCTCGCCACCGACGTGGTCTTCGCCGTCGACTCGGTGCCGGCGGTGTACGGCATCACCGAGGACCCGTACCTCGTCTTCGCCACAAACGCCTTCGCCCTGCTGGGTCTGCGGGCGCTGTACTTCGTGCTGCACGCGGCGCTGAGCCGCCTGGTCCACCTCACCTACGGTCTGGCGATCATCCTGGCCTTCATCGGCGTCAAGCTCGGCCTGCACTGGGCGCACGGCATCTGGGAGGGCGTGCCGCTGATCCCCACCGAGGTATCCCTCGGGGTCATCATCGTCGTGCTTGCCGTGGTCACCTTCACCAGCCTGCGGGCGACCCGCAACGTGGTGCCGGGCTCCAAGGAGGTCGTCACCGAGCGGAAGTGACAGGCGTCGGTCCGGGTGACTACCAACCCTGACTGGTCGAACGCGTCCGTCGTGGCGCGGGGCGTGGTACGACTGAGCGGTGGGCATCGTCACACCGGGTTTCCAGGGTCGGCCCCGCGCCGAGGCGCCGGATCTGCCGCCGGGCCAGTACCTCACGCCGGATTTTCCGGTGCTCTCCGCCGGTCCGACCCCCCGGGTGCCGCGTGACACCTGGGAGTTCGTGATCAGCACCGAGACCGGTACCGAATACCGGTGGAGCTGGGACGAGATGATGGCGCTCCCGCAGGAGACGCCGACCGTCGACATCCACTGCGTGACCAGGTGGTCCAAGTTCGGCACCAGCTGGCGGGGCGTCTCGCTGGACACCCTGCTCGACGGTGTGGACTCCGCCGCCGACTACGCCCTGGCCCACTCCTACGGTGGCTACACCACGAACCTTCCGCTGGAGGACCTGCGCGACGGGCAGGCCTGGCTGGTACACACCTACGACGGCGACGACCTGGCGGCCGAGCACGGCGGCCCGGCCCGGCTGCTCGTTCCCCACCTGTACTTCTGGAAGTCCGCCAAATGGGTGCGCGGCATCCACCTCACCGTCGAGGACACCCCCGGCTTCTGGGAGACCGCCGGCTACCACGACTACGGCGACCCGTGGCGTGAGCAGCGGTACCAGGGCGATTGAGCGCCCGGATGAGCTGGCGGCAGGCCCGGTTGGTGGCGCACCGGGCCGAGACGCCGACGGCGCGGACCCTGGTGCTGGAGGTGCCGGGCTGGCCCGCCCACCTGCCTGGCCAGCACGTCGACATCCGGCTCACCGCGCCGGACGGATACCAGGCGGCCCGGTCGTACTCGCTCGCCGCCCCCGCTGACGGCGAGCGGATCGAGGTGAGCGTCCAGCGGGTCACCGACGGCGAGGTGTCGCCGTTCCTGGTCGACGGCTACCGCGAGGGCGACCCGGTCGAGGTGCGCGGTCCGATCGGCGGTTGGTTCGTCTGGCGACCACAGCAGACCGAGCCGGTGCTGCTGGTCGCCGGCGGGTCGGGGGTGGTGCCGCTGATGGCCATGATCAGGGCCCGACGGGCGGCCGGAAGCCGGGTCCCGTTCCGGCTGATCTACTCCGTGCGCACCCCCGACGACGCCTTCTACACCGAGGAACTGCGCCGCCGGGTACGCGACGACGCCGGCCTCGACGTGGCGCACGTCTACACCCGCCAGGCGCCCGAGGGGTGGCGCGGCGAACCACACCGGCTCGGCCTCGCCGACGTCAACACCCACGGCTGGCCACCGGAGCTGGAGCCGCTGGTGTACGTCTGCGGGCCCACAGGTTTCGTGGAGGCCGTCTCCGATCTGCTCGTCGGGCTGGGCCACCCGGCGTGGCGGGTACGCACCGAACGTTTCGGCCCGACCGGCTGAGAGGAGGCCGCGGATGACCGCGCTGCCGTACGTGGACGGCAACATGCTCGACGGTCCGTTGGGGGAGGTGTTCGCCGTCGACCTGAGTACGGCCACCGCCCGGTGCGCCCACTGCGGCACCGCCGGTCCGGTGGCCGGGCTGCGGGTCTACTCGCACGCTCCCGGTCTGGTGGGCCGCTGCCCCACCTGCGTCGAGGTGATGGTGCGCCTGGTCCGCGCCCCCGACCGCGCCTGGCTAGACCTACGCGGCACCACATTCCTCCAAATCCCGCTACCCCCCACCCCCTAACCCCCACCGCTCCGCGATCTTGCACTTTTGGTCGTTGTGATGTCACTTTTGCGCAGGTCTGTCGCGACAAAAAGTGCAAGATCGCGGAGGTGGTGGGACGTTTGACGGCGGGTACTGCGGGAACCGGGCCGGAATGACGAAGCCTCGTGTGGTGATCGTGGGGGCCGGGTTCGCCGGGTACCACGCGGCGAAGACGTTGAGCCGGTTGGCCCGCGGCCGAGCCGAGATCGTCCTGCTCAACTCGACCGACTACTTCCTGTACCTGCCCCTGCTGCCGGAGGTCGCGGCGGGCGTGGTGGAGCCGGGTCGGATCGCGGTGCCGCTGGCCGGCACGCTGGACGGCGTACGGGTGGTGATCGGCGAGGCGGACAGCGTCGACCTGCAGAACCGGTGGGTCGGCTTCACCCAGCCGGAGGGTGACCGCAACCGGTTGGCGTACGACAGGTT
This sequence comes from Verrucosispora sp. CNZ293, assembly GCF_002754655.1. Classification (NCBI taxonomy): domain Bacteria; kingdom Bacillati; phylum Actinomycetota; class Actinomycetes; order Micromonosporales; family Micromonosporaceae; genus Micromonospora; species Verrucosispora sp. CNZ293. The sequence continues at coordinate 2,066,060 of NZ_PEFR01000001.1, read as the reverse complement.
GATCCTGTCCGTCGGCAGCGTGAACAAGCTGCTGCCGATTCCCGGCGTGACCGAGTACGCCCACGGCTTCCGGGGCCTGCCCGAAGCGCTCTACCTGCACGACCACGTGGTCCGGCAGATCGAGCTGGCCGAGCAGGCCGAGGACCCGGCCGAGCAGCAGGCCCGGGCCACGTTCGTGGTGGTGGGCGCCGGATACACCGGCACGGAGGTGGCCGCGCACGGCATCCTGTTCACCGACGAACTGGCCGCCCAGCATCCCCGCCTGAAGATCCGGCCCAGGTGGATGCTGCTGGACGTCGCCCCACGCGTACTGCCCGAACTGGACCGGCGGATGTCGGTCACCGCCGACCGGGTGCTGCGCCGCCGTGGGGTGGACGTCCGGATGGGCACGTCGGTGGCGGTCGCCACCTCCGACGGGGTCAAGCTCACCGACGGCGAGTACGTGCCCACCTGTTCGCTGGTCTGGTGCGTCGGCGTACGTCCCGACCCGTTCGTGGCGGAACTGGGCCTGCGGACCGAGAAGGGGCGGTTGGTCGTCGACGAGTACCTCAACGTCCCCGGGTTCCCCGAGGTCTACGCCTGTGGCGATGCCGCCGCGGTGCCCGATCTGACCCGACCCGGCGAGATCTGCACGATGACCGCGCAGCACGCGCAGCGGCAGGGCAAGCTGGCCGCGCACAACATCGCCGCCTCGTACGGACAGGGGCGCCGTCGCCCGTACAAGCACCACGACCTCGGCTGGGTGGTCGACCTGGGCGGCAAGCAGGCCGCGGCGAATCCGTTGAAGGTGCCGCTGTCCGGCCTGCCCGCCAAGGCGGTCACCCGTGGCTACCACCTGCTCGCGATGCCCGGCAACCGGGCCAGGGTGAGCGCGGACTGGGTCCTCGACGCCGCGCTGCCGCGGTCGGCGGCCCAGCTCGGATTGATCTCGGCCACCGCCGTACCGTTGGAGAGCTCGTCGCCCGAGATGCCGGCGCGGGTCCGCTGACCTCACGCTCCCCGCGCGCCGGACCGGACGGCCGTGCGGCCGTGGGCGGGTCCCACGACCGCACCGGCGGTGTCCGGTGGCTCAGCCGTCGGCCATTCCCGCGCCCGCCTCGTCGACGGCGTCATCGACCGCGTGGGCCAGGTCGACGTCCATCGCGGTCACCGCCCCGGCGTTGCCGGAGGTCACGATCAGCACGGCGGCGGTCGGGCCGACCCGGCCGATCCGTGGCCCGCGACCGGTCCGCTGGCGGAGCAGGTCGAGCCGGTCCAGCACCCGGTCGAGGTTGCCCGGCGGCAACTCCAGGGTCCGGGACAGCGCGGAGCCGTCACCGGACCAGTAGGGCAGGTCGGCCAGCGCCGCACCCAGTTCGGCCGCCGACAACTGCGGCGTCGCGCTGGCCACGCCGACCACCCCGCCGCCGGCTGCCGGCGGGTTCAGCAGTTCCCGCAGCTCATCCGGTACGTGCAGCGACTCGATCAGGTCACCGTCGTGCTCGGCGAGCGCGGCGAGGGTCGCTTCGGCCTGGTAACGGGCCTGCTCCGGGCTTCGGCCGCTGATCCGACCCACCTCGGCCAGAAAGCCGCCCAGATCCTGGCGGCGCTCGATGCCGTCCACCGGGACCACATCGTGCAGTGAGGCGGGAACCGCCTCCAGCAGCCGACGGCGTTCGCCGGCCTCCAGGGCCCAGGCCAGTACGAGCACCGTCGACTCGACCCCGACCTTGGCGGTGCGGAAGTCGACGCCGACGCGGCGCACGACGTCCTCCACCAGGTCGCGGTAGCCCACAGTGGTGACTCCCGGCGCCGTCACGCCCGGTTCCGGGCGAGGCCGAGGGGCCTCCGGGGTGCCGGCCGGTGGGGGAGCGGGACCACCCCGGGTGGTGTCCGGCTTGTGGCGGCCGCCGGCCGGCGCGGGTCCGGCCCGCTTGCTCTGGTCGAGGTGGGCGAGTTGCTTGGATGCGCTCAGGCTGGCCCCGGTGTCGGCGGCCCGCATGCCGCGTTCCCGGGCCTGGCGGGCCAGTGCCCGGCGGCGTTGGTTGTCGCCCTCCATCTGCTTACGCATGGTGAACACCTCGCTTCCGCTGCTGCTGCCTGCCTTCGTCGGTGGCCTTCCCGGCCGCCGCCGGGGCGAAACGATCGGGCCGGCGCGGGCGGTGGGCCGGTTGCCGCCGTCGGCGAGGCTTCATCCGGGCGGGGTGAGGGCCGGTCACCCGGACGGGGCCGACGATCGCGGTGGACCGGAGATCTTCCGAGGCCCGGCGGAAGGGAAGGTCGTGATGAAGCGGATTGTCGAGATCGTCCCCGCTCGACCCGGTTGGTACGCCCGGTGGCGGCTGGAGCCTGAGCGCACCTGCTGTTACCCGGTGAGCCTGTGGGCGCTGTTGGAAGAGGCCGACGGCGGTGGTCGCGAGGTGATCGGCGTCGACTGCGCCGGTCAGTGGCCCGGGGAGCAGGACGACGGGACGGGTGCGGAGTTCATCCGCTATCTGTTCAAGACTCCCGATTCGGGGCCGCCCGAGGACGCCGAGCCGACCACACCGCCCCACCGCACGGGCCGATATCCGGTGCCGGCCCCCTGAGCCATCCTCCGGCCCCCGACCCCTGGTCCCAGGGTCGGGGGCCACCCCTGTGGTGGCCCCGGCAGGTCAGCCGACCGCCTGCACGTCGTTCTTCCCGGCGGCCGGGGGCAGCTCCAGCACCTCGGCGAGGCCGGTGCGGTCCAGCAGGTGGCGCAGCGTGGTGTTGACGCCGGTCAACCGCAGCGGCGCGGCGCCACCTCGATGGGCGATCACGAACGCGCTCAGCCCGGAGGAGTCACACATGGTTACCCCGGTCAGGTCGATGACCAACTGCTGGTAGCCGTCGCGCCGCAGCGAGCTGATGACCTCGACGAGTTCAGGCGCGCTGTCGAAGTCCAGTTCGCCGGTCAGCCGCAACTCGGCACGCCCGGAGTCGTGCCGGTCGACCTCGATGAGCAACAGCTGTGCCGACATGAATCCATGCTCCCAGGACGCCGGCCAGCCGCAAGTCGCGGGGGCGGAAAGTTCGCGGGGTGACGGGCGAAACCCGCCACCTGCCCGCCCGGCGCCGCTGGCCGCTACACGGTGACCGGGGACTGATCGTCGGGCTCGGTGCCGGTGGGCCCGGCATCGACCGGCTCGCGGGCCAGCAGGCCGGTCACTCCGGTCATGTCGAGGATCGTCGCGAGGAACCGGGGGACCGTCCGTAACCGCAGTCGGATGCCCCGCTGCTGCCCCTCCCGCCAGGCATGCACGATGACGCTGAGCCCGGTGCTGTCGATGAACTGCAGGCCACCGAAGTCGAGCACCAGGGTGGCGGGGTCGCTGCTCATCGCCCGGTCGATCTCGCTCCGCAGCGGTGCGGCGGTGGTGTATGCCAGGTCACCGGCGACCTTGATCACGGGTGTGTCGGGAGCGGACCTGTCGACGGACATGCTCAGCGGCGGCGTTTCGGGTCTGCGACCGTGGGACAGCAACGATCACGCCTTCCGCGGGTGGCGGGCGGGTAAGGGCGCTCGGATCGTAACAACAGTCGAGCTGGCCCGCCGGTCGGGCGGCCGTCGGCGTCCGGCGGACCGTCGCCCGGGTGGCGGCATCGGCGGACGCGCGTAGGCTGGGGTGTCAGGACGCGACCAGGCAGGCCGCTCGGAGCGGCTGCGCAACCGAGAAGGAGCGAGGCTCAAGCTGGTGACAGGTGCCGACGTCAGGGACCTCGACCCAGGCGACGGCCGGTTTTCCAGGCCGAGTGTCGCCCGGGTGCCTGCGTGGCGTCCAACCACCTCTCGGCAGGTCGCTGCGGCGTCCGCCCTGGAGCTGCCCCAGAGTCAGCCCGCCGCCGACTGGCCCGAGGTGGCCGAACATCTCCGCGAGGGCGTGGTGGTGTGTGGCCCGGACGGTACCGTACGGCACGTCAGTCCGGTCGCCCAGCGGCTGCTGCCCGACGTGGTCGTCGGCGGGACGCTCGCGACTGTCGATCAACTGATCTCGCTCGATCCACACGTGCGCCACCACGGCCGGCGGCTGCGGGTGCGTCGAGTCGCCCTGTCCGCCGGGCGCAGCTGCCTGTACGTCGAGGACGTCAGCGACGGCGAGCAGCGCGCCGACGAACTGGCCGCCGAACGGGCCAAGTCGGCCTTCCTGGCCGTGGTCGGCGACAAGCTGGGCAACCCGTTGCACCCGGACCGGGCCGCCGCCGCTGTGGTCCGTCTGGCCGTGCCCACCCTGGCCGAGGTGGCGGTGCTGGTGTTGGCCCCCCGCTCCGGTCGGGCCCAGTGGTGGCGTGCCTGCCGGTCAGCGGACGAGACGCCCACTGTCGATCGCGGGGTGCTCGCCGCGACGGAGCTGCCCCCGGCGATCACCGACAGCCTGCGGGGCGTCCAGCCGCACACCGTCGACTGGCTGGTCGAGCAGGCCATCGACGCGGGCTGGTTGCCCGGTGTCGCCGCTCACGAGGTGGCTGCCCGCCTGGTGCCGTTGCCGGGTCGGGACGCGCCCGCAGGGGTGCTGCTCGTCGCCCGGGGGACCGGCGGGCGGTACGGCGAGGACGAGTTCGACCTGGTCCGGACCTTCGCCGCCCGGGCCGGCGCGGCGTTGACCACCGCGCTGCTCTACCGCGAACAGGCCGAGGTGGCCGACACGTTGCAGGCCAGCTTGCTGCCCGTCGAGCCGGCGCCGGCTACGGGTGTGCAGTGGGGTACGGCGTACCGTCCCGCTCAGGCAGGCCTGCGTATCGGCGGCGACTTCTACGGTTCGCACCGGCTGCCCGACGGCGGCTCGGTGTTCTTCCTGGGCGATGTCTCCGGCAAGGGGGTCGAGGCGGCGGTCTTCACCGGGCAGCTGCGGCAGTGCCTGCACGCGCTGCACCGGGTCGAGCAGCACCCCGCCAAGCTGCTGCGGCTGCTCAACGACGCGCTGCTGGAGACCACCCTGGCGCACGGCCAGGGTCGGTTCGCCACGATGGTGCTGGGCGTGGTCCGTCCGCACCGCGACGGTGGACTGGGGCTGACGCTGGCCGGCGGCGGGCACCTGCCGCCGTTGGTACTGCGGTCCTCCGGCGAGGTGGAGCAGTTGCCGTTGACCGGAATGCTCGTCGGCGTGGTGCCGGATCCGCGCATCGGTCAGGTCTCCACGCGGTTGGCCCCCGGTGAAACCTGTCTGCTCTACAGCGACGGGGTCACCGAGGCCCGGGGTGGCCGCCGGGGCGAGGAGCTGCTCGGCACCGATCGCCTGATCCAGGCGCTCAGCGGCTGCCACCGGATGCCGGCGCCCGCGTTGGCCGAGCGGATCGAGCAGGTCACCTGCGACTGGTTGGCGCAACGCGACCACGACGACATCGCGGTGCTCGCGTTGCGCGCCAGCGGAGTCGGTGGCCGTCCGCAGCGGCACCTGCACGCGGTGCCGACCCTGACCGGGCCGGACCCGCAGGAGACGACCGCCCGGTGACCGCCGCGACCAGGGACAGCCTGCCCGAGGCCGGCTACCGGGACTATCTGCACTGTCTCGCCGAGGCCGACGAGCACGCCGCCGTCGAGGTGGCGTGCGGGCTGCTCGACGCCGGCGTGCCGGCCGACCGCGTACTGCTGGAGCTTGTCGCTCCCGCGCAGGCCGAGGTGGGGGAGCGGTGGGCGCGCAACGAGTGGAGCGTGGCCCAGGAGCACGCGGCGACGCACATCAGCGAGCGGGTGGTGGCGGCTGTCGCCGCGTACGCCGACGTGCGCCCGACCGGCGCTCGGATCGTGGTGGCCTGCATGGACGGTGAGTGGCACGCGCTGCCGGCGCGGCTGGTCGCCGAGGTGCTGCGGCTGCGCGGCTGGCAGGTCACCTTCCTGGGCGCCAGCGTTCCGGCCGCGCACCTGGTGTCGTACCTGCACCGGTACGACGCGTACGCGGTGGCGCTCGCCTCGGCGTTGCCGATGCGGCTGCCGCACGCACACCGGATGATCGAGGCGTGCCGGCGTTCGGACGTGCCGGTGCTCGTCGGTGGGCGGGGCTTCGGGGTGGACGGCCGGTGGGCTCGGCGGCTCGGTGTGCCCTGGGCCGCCAACGCGGTCGCCGCTGCCGAGCTGCTCGGCGACGAACGTGCGCTGCGGGCGTCGGGGCCGGCGAACCTGGCGCACCTCGCCGACGACGAGTACGCCGGCCTGGTCAACCGCCGTGGTGAGCTGATCGACGGGGCCCTGACCGAGCTGACGCAGCGGTTCCCGGCCACCCGCGACCACACTCCGGCCCAACTGGACTCGACGGTCAGCGACCTCGGGTACATCCTGGACTTTCTGGCCGCCGCCCTCTACGTCGACGACGGCTTGCTGTTCACCGAGTTCATCGAGTGGCTGACCACCATTCTGGACAGTCGAGGGGTTCCGGCCGCGGCGATCGACGCTTCCTTGTCGTACTACACGCGGGTGTTGCACGACTTCCCCCGGGCGGTGGACCATCTCCAGCGGGGGCGTGCGGTACTGCCGGCGGCGGCCCGGCGGTCTGCCTGACTCGCGCGTGATGTCCGGCCCGTGAGCGCCCGCGTATACTTGCCGCGCAGCAAGCATCTGGCCCTGCGTGGCGGGAGGAGATCGTCGTGACGTTCACCGTCACGCACGTCGGCGACGACGGTGGTGGGCCGACCCGCCTCCGCCTGGCCGGTGAGCTTGACATGATCAGCGCCCCTCGGCTGAACGCGGTCATCGACCGTCTGACCTCGGCCGGCCAGCAGCGGTTGTTGATCGATCTGACCGAGTTGACCTTTTGTGACTCGACGGGCATCGCCGTCTTCGTCCGCGGCGACAACCGAGCGGCGGCCGAGGGCGGCTGGCTCCGGATCACCGGCGCGGCGGGCCGGGTGGCGCGGGTGCTCGCGGTGACCGGTCTGGCGGGGGTGCTGGGGTACGGCTGCGACACCCCGGACCCGGCGGTCACCAACCGTCCGGGGATGGGCTAGATTTCCGCCAGCGCGGGGCCGGCAGGCCTCGTCGTGACCGACCTGAGGCAGGTAGAGATGGGCGCAGGCACCCTCGCTCCGGTTCGTATTCTCGTGGTGGACGACGACCCGGGCGACGTGCTCATGATCGAGGAGGCCCTGGCCACCTCGGACGTCGAGAAGGTGATCGACGTGGTCGGTGACGGTCAGGAGGCGATGGAGTTTCTCCGCCGCGAGGGCCGGCACAGCGACGCGCAGCGTCCGGACGTGATCCTGCTCGACCTCAACATGCCCCGGATGGACGGGCGTCAGGTGCTCGGCGAGGTGAAGCGCGACGAGGATCTACGGACCATTCCGATCGTCGTGTTGACCACCTCGAACGCGGACACCGACATCATCAGCAGCTACACGCTCCAGGCCAACGCGTATGTCACCAAGCCGATCGACCTGGACGACTTCAACGACGTCGTGCACCGCATCGACGAGTTCTTCGGTCGCGTGGTCGTGCTGCCCAAGCGCGCCTGACCCGGCGGCCCGTCCGGCTCAGGTCAGTGCCGCCACGATCGTGGTCGCCCGCTCCTCGTGCTGGGCGTAGGCGTACGGGAAGGCCGAGATCTGCACGGCCTGGGCGGCCAGGGTGAGGCTCATCTGCTGCCATCCGGGCACCTCCAGCAGCGCCTCGTAGAACGCGCGGGCCGCGTACGCCGGCCGCATCAGGTCCCGCACGCTGCCCCAACCGCTGCTGGGTCGCTGCTGGAACAGCCCCACCGAGTCGTGGTCCCAGCCGATGGCCTGGTGCGGGTAGTTCTGCGACTCGGGCAGCACACCGCTTGCGTAGTTGAGCAGGGTGCTCTCCTGCATCGCGGTGGCGACCGCGATCACCAGCCCCTGGCGGGGGATCTTCATGTCGACGCCGACGTCCACGATCGCCTTGGCGTTGTCCATCTGTGCCTGGTTGAGCCCGGCGACGGGCCGGGGGCGCGGTGGCTTGGTGGGGGCCTTCTTCTTCGTCGCCTTCGGCTTGGGGGTGGCCGACGGCTTGGCGGTCGGCGAGGCGGTAGGCGTGGGGCTGGCGCTGGACGGGGCGGGCGTGGGGCTGCGGTCGAGGGAGCGGGAGGCCGCCTCCTCCTGAGCGGCGAGCGCGCGCTCGGTGAGCGCCTCGGTCACCGGAGGCGGCGATGCCCCGTCGTCGTGCCTGGCTGCCACCACGGCTGTCGCGCCGAGGCAGCAGGTCACACCGGTGGCCAGGGCCACCCGGACGGGGGTGGAGGCGAGCACCGCGCGAACGCCGCGGCGCTGCGTCGGAACGGCGCGATGTCGGCCCATCACCCTTTCGGGTGATGCCTCGTCGGCCGAAAGGCTTGCCGGTTGCCCGGGGGTCAGCTTCTGGTCGATGTCGTCGTCGGGATGCACCCGCCGAGGCTAGAAACTTAACGGCGGTCTGCCATCGGCCCGGTTGGTGGCATGCGTCACAATTCGCGGCTATCCGCCAGGAGATTCTCCACGCTCACTGACAAAGGGAACTAAGCCCTCCTGTCCGTCGATGGGTAAATGTCGTTAATGTCTGGACAAAGCAGGGCGAAAAGCGAATCTTGCCGGCGTCTATCGACCCCGTGGGGTGCCTCCCCCGAACGGACGAGGACAGGGTCGACCCGACCGCGCCGACGGGTCGGGCGGTCGGGCCAGCAGGTGCCCCGGGTGCCAGGGAAAGCCCGGGATCAGCTCACCAGCGGGTCAGTGCCGGCCATTCTCCGCCGGACTCACGGTGAGCCGGTGCCGGCCGCCGTCCTCGCTGGAGAACGGCCACAGCCGGTCGGCGTGCTCGACCAGTTCGGCGAGCTGCTGTCGACTCAGCCCGACCGAAGAGATCGAGGCGTGCACGTCAGCCCGATACCGGCCGTCGTCGTCGCGTCCGAGTTTCGCCTCCGCGCGTACCTGCACGGTGTGTGCCTCGTCGGTGATCCCGCCGGCCGCCTCCACCGCCGCGTGGTGCAGGCAGGACGCGAACGCGGCGGCCAGCAGCTGCGACGGGGTCAGCCCGGTGCAGTGCGGTGCCAGGGGCGAGGCGAGGGCGGTCGAGAGCGCCTCGTCGTCGGTGTGGATGTGACCGCCCTCGGCGGTCGCGGCGGCAACCTCGTTCAGCCAGGAACTCGGCATCGCGTTCCTCCCGTCACTCCCCGCCCGGCTACCCGGGGCGGGTCGGGTGAAACCGGGAATCAGCCGCCGTGCCGACTCCACTGGGCGACCGCGGCGGCCTCGGTGACCTCGGCCGCGGCCCGCTCCGTCCACGGGCTCACCGCCGGCGGCCGCTGCCGTGGCATCAGCGGCTCGTGCATCGGCACGTACACCCGGGCGTCGACCGCCTCGGCCAGCAGCAGCGCGGCCACCAGGCTGCTGGGCCGCCGGGTCGGGTCGTCGGCGAGGCAGCGCCGACACAGCTCCGCCACCTCGGCGGGCAGTCCGGACAGCTCGGGCAGGGGGCGAGGCTCCCGGCGGCCCTCTCGGCCGAGCAGCTGGCTGACGCTGTCCGCCGGGTACGGCAGGCGTCCCGCGAGGCAGTAGTAGAGCAGCACCCCGAGGGCGTAGATGTCGGCCGCCGGGGTCGCCGGGGCCCGGTGCAGCTGCTCCGGCGCCAGGTAGGCGGGCGTACCCACGACGACGCCGTCGGGCGTGGTGTCGGCGGCGCCGGCAGGGGTGGCGATACCGAAGTCGAGCACCTTCACCCCGGACGGGGTGAGCATCACGTTCGCCGGCTTGATGTCGCGGTGCACGATGCCGTGGGCGTGCGCGGCGGCCAGCGCGGCACTCACCTCCGCACAGACGCGCACCGCGATCCGCCAGTCCAGCGGACCGGCCCGCAGGTGCGCGGCAAGGGTCTGCCCCTCGGCCAGCTCCATCACGATGTACGGCAGCTCGCGCCCCATCACGGTGTCGCAGGTGCCGAAGTCGTGCACGCTCGCCACGTTCGGATGGACCAGGCGGGCCGCGGACCGGGCCTCGCAGCGGATCCGCTCCACCGAGGCCGAGCCGTCGGGCTGCCCGGGCGAGACCAGCTTCACCGCGACCGGCCGGTCCAGCACGGCGTCGTACGCCCGCCACACCTCCGACATCCCGCCGATGCCGATGCGCTGGTCGAGCCGGTAGCGCCCGTCCAGCGTACGCATCGATCGCCCCCTGTCCCTCGTGCCGCTCCGTCACGACCCGACGGACCGTGGCCTCGGCACGGTACCCCACCCCCGATCAGGGCAAACCCGCCTCCGACGGCGGCTGGTGCGTTAGCGTGCGAGCCGGGACGCCCGACGCGCCGGGCGGGCTGGAGGCGGAACGTGATGAGTGAGGTGACCGTGCGCTTCGTCGGCGGTCCGGCCCACGACCTGGTCCGGTCGTTGCCGGCCGGACCGGACGGCACCCCACCGCGACTGTGGGTGCTCCGCCGGCCCCAGGAGGCACCCACGCCGGCCGCGGACCATCTCTACGTGCGGCAGCGACCTGACGGGTCGGGCACCTGGTCCATGCGCTTCGTCCGTACCGACCCGGTAGGTGTGACCGAGTGACCCCGGGCCCACCTCGGGCGATCGTGGCCGCACAGCCGGCCCACAGGAGCCGCACAAGTGGACCCCAGCACGCGGCACCACCATGGGAACCGTGATGACCGAGGGGGAGGCCGCGCCGGGCCGGGTGGAACTGCGTCGACCGGACGGTGAGCCGGTCCGGGTGCTGGTCGTGGACGACGAGCCGACCCTGACGGATCTGCTGTCGATGGCCCTGCGCTACGAGGGCTGGCAGGTGCGTACGGCAGGCGACGGCATGGCCGCGGTACGCGCGGCGCGGCAGTTCCGACCGGACGCGGTGGTGCTCGACGTGATGTTGCCCGACCTGGACGGCTTTCAGGTGCTGCGCAAGCTGCGGGCGGACAACGACACGGTGCCGGTGCTCTTCCTGACCGCCCGGGACGCGGTCGAGGAGCGGGTCGCCGGGTTGACCGTCGGCGGCGACGACTACGTGACCAAGCCGTTCAGCCTGGAGGAGGTCATCGCCCGGCTGCGCGCGTTGCTGCGCCGTTCCGGCTTCGCGGTGGCCACCCGGCCCGACGCGGTGCTCACCGTCGGCGATCTCACCCTCGACGAGGACAGCCACGAGGTACGCCGGGACGGCCGGCTGATCACTCTCACCGCCACCGAGTTCGAGCTGCTGCGGTACCTGATGCGCAATCCCCGCCGGGTGCTGAGCAAGGCCCAGATCCTCGACCGGGTGTGGCACTACGACTTCGGTGGCCAGGCCAACGTCGTCGAGCTGTACATCTCGTACCTGCGGAAGAAGATCGACGCCGGTCGCCAGCCGATGATCCACACGCTGCGCGGGGCCGGGTACCTGCTCAAGCCGGCGGAGTGACCGGGATGCGCCGCTGGCTGGCGGGCTGGTCGCTGCGGACCCGCCTGGTGCTCACCCTGGTGGCGCTGCTCGCCGCGGTCAGTCTGGCCATCGGCGGCCTCACCACCGTGGCGCTCCGTCAGTTCCTGATCTCCCGGGTGGACGAGCAGTTGCGTTTCACGCCCTCGGGACGGCCCACCGCCCCATGGGAACCCGGCCCCGGCACCGGCCCCTGGGGCGATGTGCGGGTGCCGCGCGGCTTTCCGCCCGGCACGATAAGCGCGCAGGTCGTCGACGGCCGCGTCACCGAGGCGTGGACGCTCGTCGGCCGGCAGGAACAGTCGGTGCCTGTCGACGAGGTGGGTGAACTGGCCGAGGTGTCCACCGACGGTCAGGCGCACAGCCTGAGCCTGGGGGAGCGGGGCGGCTACCGGGCGGTGGCCCGGCAGTCGCCCACCGGGACCGTGCGGGTGTTGAGTGTGCCGCTGGCCGGCGTACAGGAGACCGTCTGGGCGCTGGTGGCCGCGCAGGCCGGGGTCACCGTGGTCGGCCTGCTCGTCGCCGGCACCGCCGGGGCGCTCATCGTCCGGGTCACCCTACGTCCGCTGCGCCGGGTCGCCGCCACCGCCGCCCGGGTCAGCGAGCTACCGCTCGACCGGGGTGAGGTGGCGCTCTCCGAACGGGTCCCGGCCACCGACACCGATCCGCGTACCGAGGTCGGGCAGGTCGGCTCCGCGCTCAACCGGATGCTCGGCCACGTCGCCGCCGCGCTGGCCGCCCGGCAGGCCAGCGAGACCCGGGTACGCCAGTTCGTCGCCGACGCCAGCCACGAGCTGCGTACGCCCCTCGCGGCGATCCGCGGCTACGCCGAGGTGGCGCGCCGGGGCCGGGACCAGGTGCCGCCCGACGTGGCCCACGCGCTGCGCCGGGTCGAATCGGAGAGCACCCGGATGACGAGTCTCGTTGACGACCTGCTGCTGCTGGCCCGGCTGGACTCCGGCCGACCCCTCGCGGTGGAACCCGTCGACCTCTCCGCACTCGTCGTCGATGCCGTCAGCGACGCGCACGTGGCCGGCCCCGAGCACCGCTGGCGGCTCGACCTGCCCGAGCCGGTCATCCGGGTGACAGGTGACCCCGCGCGGCTGCACCAGGTGCTGGCGAACCTGCTGGCCAACGCCCGGGTGCACACCTCGCCGGGCAGCACCGTCACCACCCGGCTTCGGCTGGCCGGCGACACCGCCGAACTCAGCGTCACCGACGACGGCCCCGGCGTACCCCCCGAACTGCGGCCGGAGGTGTTCGAACGCTTCGCCCGGGGGGACAGCTCCCGGTCCCGTGCCCACGGCAGCACCGGCCTCGGCCTGGCCATCGTGGCGGCCGTGGTGGAGGCGCACCACGGCACCGTGGCGCTTGACTCCCGGCCGGGCCACACCGTGTTCACCGTCCGGCTGCCCAACTCCCCAGCCGACGCATAGCCGACGCACGGAGGCGGGCCAGTTGCCCGGCCGAGGCTGGCCGGCATGGACAGTACGGACAACCGGTCCGCCACGCTGACGGTGCACGAGCGCCCCGACGCCCCGCCGGCAGCCGCTCCGCCCGGCCCCGCACCTGGAGCTGACCCTCGGCGACAACGGCCTGGGTCGGATCACCGGCACCGAGGTGGGCAGCGTCGGCGGTGGTGGCGGGCCGGGCGGCGGTGGTCCGTTCTCCGGGCAGATCGGCCCGCTGCGGATGTTCGGTAATTCACCCTCCTCCGCCTAGCCATGCACCACCACCCCTGAACCCCCTCCCCTCGCGTTGATCATGAGGCTGGCGGCACGTTTGGCGTGGCGTGACAACAACTTCATGATCAACCGGCCGGAAATGGGGTGGGAAGTGTGCGGTTGTGGCCTGCGCGGGTTGGATGGGGGCGTACGGTGGGGTAGGTCCGGCTATGTCGCCCTCATGCTGAATGTGAGCTGTGGCGGTTGGTGTCGGTGTCGTGACGGCAGAGGGAAGGAGCGGTCGGTGAACCACCTGGCCTACCTGGACGCGGGATCCGGCAGCCTCATCGTGCAGGCGGTGGTCGGCGGTGTCGCCGGGGTCGCGGTGGCGGCCAAGCTCTACTGGCGCAGGCTGGTCAGCCGGTTCCGCCGCCAGCCGACCGACCAGAGCTGACCCGACGCGATGGTGATCCCAGACCTGGGCCGGTCGACCCGACCGGCCCCGCTCGACGTCGACCCACGCCCGGAGCCCGGTTCCTTCCGTGACCCGGCCAACCGGGTGTTCCACGCCGGCGACGACGTGCTGCGCGCGCTCGACCGGACCGCCGCGGACCACTGGCGTGCCCTCGCCGCCAGCAGCTTCTTCCCGCCGCTGCTCGCCACCGGCAAGGTCTGTGGCACCGAGGAGTTGCCCGCGGAGTCGCCGCTGCGGGACCTGCCGACCGGCTCGGCGTCGTCGAGCTGGGCGACGGTGCTGCGGCACGAGCGTGTCCCGTTCGTCTCGCACCCGTACGAGTGGTCCTTCGCCATGCTCCGCGACGCGGCGCTGCTGCACCTGGAGATCCTCCGGGCCGCCCTGCCGGCCGGGTTCACCACCAAGGACGGCTCGGCCTACAACCTCCAGTGGCGTGGCACCGATCCGGTCTTCATCGACGTCGGGTCCTTCACCCCGCTGCGCGACGGCGAGCCCTGGGCCGGCTACCGGCAGTTCTGCCAGACGCTGCTCTACCCGCTGATGCTCGGCGCGCACCTGGGGCTGGCGTTCCAGCCCTGGCTGCGGGCTCAGGTCGACGGCATCGAGCCGGAACAGATGGGACCGTTGTTCCGGGGCGCCCGCCGACTGCTGCCGGGAGTGCTCACCCACGTCCACCTGCACGGCTCCGTGCAGCGCCGCAGCGCCGCCACCAGCACCGCCGAGGTGCGCGCCCAGTTGCGCGACGCCGGCTACACCCGTGAGCTGGCCCTGGCCACCGCGCGTGGGCTGGAAAAACTCGTCCGCCGCCTGGACCATCAGCCGCCAGCCACGCACTGGGTCGACTACCAGCACACCTGCGGCTACTCCGGCGACGACCGGACCGGCAAGGAGCGTTTCGTGGCCGCCGCGTTGACCGCCGCCGGTCGGCGCCGGCTGGTGCTCGACCTGGGTGCCAACGACGGACGGTACGCCCGGCTCGCGGCCCGGCACGCCGACTACGTGGTCGCCGTCGAGCAGGACCCGGCGGTGGTCGACCGGCTGTACCGCACCCTGCGCGGGGAGGGCGAACGGCACGTCCTGCCGCTGGTGATGGACCTGGCCGACCCGTCACCGGGCGGTGGCTGGCGCGGCACCGAACGGGCCTCGTTCGCCGCCCGGGCCAAGGCCGACACCGTGCTCGCCCTGGCCCTGGTGCACCACCTGGCGATCGGGCGCAACGTGCCGCTGCCGGAGGTGGTGGCCTGCCTCGCCGGCTTCGCCGCGCCCGGCGGCCGGCTGGTGGTGGAGTTCGTCCACCCGGACGACCCGATGGCCGCCCGGCTGCTGGCCAACAAGCCGGACGGCATCTTCCCCGACTACCGGCGGGACGCCTTCGAGGCGCTGCTCGCCGGCCACGGGACCGTCGAGGACCGGCTGGAACTGCCCTCGGGCACCCGCACCCTGTACCGGGTGGCGCTTCCGTGACCGACCGCCCCACCACCGGAGCCGACGCGAGCGGCTCCGGCGACGACCTGGTGCCGGGTCCGGCCGCGCCAACCGGTACGACCGGGGAGCCGGTGCGTCGTAGCTGGGGCTGGGGCGGCTGGCGGGCCGAGGGTCGGCGGCTGCTGGAGGTCACCGCGCTTGTCGGGCTGGTGGTCACCCAGCCGCTGCTGGACATTCTCGGCCGCAGCCCGGACTTCTTCCTGTTCCACCGGGCTGACCGGGGCGAGATCCTGCTGCTTGTGGCCCTGGTCGCGGTGCTGCCGACGGTGGCACTCGGGCTGCTGGGCCTGCTGTCCGGCCTGGCCGGAACCGTGACGCGGACGACGATCCACAGCCTGCTGCTCGGGCTGCTTGTCGCCGCGCTGGCGGTGCAGGTGGGGCGGCACACCACCGCGCTGCGGGGCGTACCGCTGCTGCTGGTGGCGCTGGCGGCGGGCGCCGCCGCAGCCGTCGCCCACCGGCGCTGGACGGCGCTCGGCGGGGTGCTGCGCCTGGCGGCCGTCGGCCCGCCGCTCTTCGTCGGGCTGTTCCTGTTCGCCTCGCCGACCGGGCCGGTGGTGCTGCCGCTCGGCGACGGCGGCGTGGCCGGTACGGCCACCGGCAACCGGCACCCGCCGGTGGTCATGCTGATCCTCGACGAGCTTCCGCTGGTCTCCCTGCTCGACTCCGCCGGTGGCGTCGACGCGACCCGGTTCCCGCACTTCGCCGAACTGGCCGCCGCCTCCACCTGGTACCGCAACGCGACAGGGGTCAGCGGGTGGACGCCCTACGCGCTGCCGGCGATGCTGACCGGCCGCTACCCGGCGGAGCCGTTCGCCCCGCACTACTCCCACTACCCGGACAACCTCTTCACCGCCTTCGGCGGGCTGTACGACATCCGCGCCGAGGAGAGCATCACCCGGCTCTGCCCACCGAGCCGCTGCGAGCAGCCGGTCACCCCGGAACAGGGGATCGGCGTGCTGGTGCGGGAGACGGCGGGGCTGCTGCGTCAGGTCACCGCACCGTACGACAGTCGGATCGACCCGGAGGACTCCTACCGCGAGCGCACCGCTGAGGAGGCCGGCATCGACGCCGCCGAGCCGGTGCCGACCGACCCGAAGTTCCGCTGGGACAGCCTCAACGTCAACCAGCCGGCCCGGTTCACCAGCTTCCTCAACGGCCTGACCCCGTCGTCGCGACCGACGCTGCACTTCCTGCACCTGCTGATGCCGCACTCGCCGTGGGCGTTCCTGCCCTCCGGGGCGCGGTACGAGGCCCCGGAGGACTTCCCCAACGAGGGCGACGGCTGGGTGGATCTGGCCCGTGCCCGGCACCTGGCCCAGCTCGGCTACACCGACCGGCTGATCGGCGAGACCATGCGTACGCTGCGCGCCAGCGGGCTGTGGGACGAGGCGCTCGTGGTGGTCACCGCCGATCACGGGGTCAGTTTCACGAAGGGCGTGCAGGGGCGCGGTGAGGACGCGATCCGGGCCGCCGCGGACGAGGTGGCCTGGGTGCCGCTGTTTGTCAAGACACCCGGCCAGCGCGGTGGGCAGGTCGACGACCGCAACTGGGCACACGTCGACCTGCTGCCGACGATTGCTGACGAGGCCGCGATCCGGCTGCCCTGGCGGGTCGACGGTCGTTCCGCCCGCCAGGCTCCCCGCACCGACGCGGGCAAGGTCTTCTACGACCGGCCGTCGCAACCGATGCCGATAAGCGGCGGGGTGCCGGCCGCGCCGCCACCGGCGGCCCCGCATCGGCTGGTCGGCACCGCCGTCGGCGCGGTGCCCACCGCCGGCAGCGCCCGGGTCGGTGGGTTGGGCGCCTTCCGGGCCGTCGATCCCGACGAGGGTGTGCTGCCCGGCATGATCTGGGGCACCGTCGACGACGACGTCGCCGACGGCACCGAACTGGCGGTGGCCGTCAACGGCACCGTCGCGGCGGTGGTCCCGGTGGTCGCACCCGATCCGGGTGGCCGGCGCTTCGCGGCGCTGCTCGCCGACGACCGGCTCTTCCGAGCCGGCGCCAACCGCCTCGACCTGTACCTGGTCGGCCAGGACGGCGGGCTGCGGCAACTGTCGATCTCCTGACCGGCGGGGCAGGCCGGCCGGCCGCACAGTTCCGCCCCTCGACCACGGTTCTCTTCGCCCGCCTGCTTGCACGCTACGTGTGCCTTTCGTACCCGTCCGTCCCGGTCGTCGGGGTTTCCCGGCGCTTCGGTCGGGAATCGGGTGACGCATGCCTCACCGCCGAACCACGAGCGGCGGTGTCGCCGCAACCGCAATTACGGTAGAAGCGAAGGCAATTCAACGTAGATCTGCCGGCGAAGCGAGGAACCACATGACGGAAGTCAAGCTCGATCACCCCGGCGGGCAGCTGTCGATGCCGGTACATTCCGCGGTCGAGGGCCCCGCCGGAATCGGTGTGGGCAAGCTGCTGAAGGAAACCGGGCTGACGACGTACGACCCGGGGTTCGTCAACACCGCCGCCTGTTCGTCCGCGATCACCTACATCGACGGTGACGCGGGAATCCTGCGTTACCGTGGCTACCCCATCGAGCAGCTGGCCGAGAAGAGCTCCTTCCTGGAGGTCTCGTACCTGCTGATCTACGGTGAGCTGCCGACCACGCAGCAGCTGACCGAGTTCACCGAGCGGATCCGCCGGCACTCGTTGCTGCACGAGGAGATGCGGCGCTTCTTCGACGGCTTCCCCCGGGAGGCCCACCCGATGGCGGTGCTCTCCTCCGCTGTCAGCGCCATCTCCACCTTCTACCAGGACAGCCTCGACCCGTTCGACGCCGAGCACGTGGAGATGTCCACGGTCCGGCTGATGGCGAAGGTGCCGACCATCGCCTCGTACGCGTACAAGAAGGCCATCGGGCAGCCGCTGCTGTACCCGGAGAACTCCCTGGGCTACGTGGAGAACTTCCTGCGGATGACGTTCGGCGTGCCGGCGGAGCCGTACGAGGTCGACCCGGTCATCGCCCGGGTGCTGGACATGCTCTTCGTGCTGCACGCCGACCACGAGCAGAACTGCTCCACCTCGACGGTGCGGCTGGTGGGCTCCAGCAACGCCAACCTGTTCGCCTCGGTCTCGGCCGGCGTCAACGCGCTGTTCGGCCCGCTGCACGGCGGCGCCAACCAGGCGGTGCTGGAGATGCTGGAGCGGATCCAGGCCGAGGGCGGCGACGTGCAGTCGTTCGTCCGGAAGGTCAAGGACCGCGAGGACGGCGTCAAGCTGATGGGCTTCGGCCACCGGGTGTACAAGAACTACGACCCGCGGGCCGCGATCGTGAAGAAGGCGGCGCAGGACGTGCTCGGTCGGATGGCCAAGCCGGATCCGCTGCTGGACATCGCGATGCAGCTGGAGGAGATCGCCCTCGCCGACGACTTCTTCGTCTCCCGGCGGCTCTACCCGAACGTGGATTTCTACACCGGCCTGATCTACAAGGCCATGGGCTTCCCGACGAAGATGTTCACGGTGCTGTTCGCGCTGGGCCGGCTGCCGGGCTGGATCGCCCAGTGGCGCGAGATGATCAACGACCCGGAGACCAAGATCGGCCGCCCGCGGCAGGTCTACACGGGTGCCGCCGAACGGGACTACCTCCCCGTCGAGCAGCGCTGACCGAGCAGCTCGACCGCAGCCCTCACGACGACGGCCGCCGCATCCGGAGCACGGGTACGGCGGCCGTCGTCGTGACCGGGGCGGGTACGCGTTCAGTGGGCCGGATGACCGTCGTCGTCCTGACCCGCGGTGGTGGGCAGGTCGCCGAGCACCTCGTTGATGACGTGGATCCGGGCGCCGCCGGCCCGGTAGTCGGCGCACACCGTCTCGGCCTGGTCGTCGAGGCGGGCGCCCTGCCCCACGCCGGTGACGGTCAGGTTGGTGCCGGCGACAGTGGTCACCGTGCCGGCGGCGACCAGGTCGGCCACCGGCCGCGCCCCGGTGACCAGGTGGTCGCGCAGCAACTCACGCAGCTCGTCGGTGTCGCGCAGGAGCAGCTCGTCGAGGTTGGTCCGGGAGAACTTGCCGGCGAACGCGTCGTCGGTGGGGGCCAGGATGGTCACCTCCCGGGTCAGCTCCTCGGCCAGGCCGGTGGCGCGTACCGCCGCCTCGAAGGTGGTGAGGACCGGAATCCACTGGAGAGCCTGGTCGGCGGGCTGGTCGGCGAGCGAGGCCGGATTGCCCGGCTCGCTGCCGGCCGGCAGCAGATCGCACAGCGGCCCGGTCACGGCGACCCCGGCCGGTCCGGCGTCGGCCACGCCCCTGTCCTTGCCGGACGTGCTGCCGAGCCCGATGAGCAGCACAGCGGCCAGGGCGGCGCCGGTGATCGGCAGGATCCGGCGCAGCGCCGGCCGTCCGGCCGCGGCGTTGGTGTCGGTCACGGTTTCTCCACTCCTGCGTCGGGGTGTACCGGCAGGCCGGGCGCGGGTCCGGCCTGCCGGTACGAGAGGGCGGGATCAGCGGGTCAGAGGCCAGCGCACTGGTTGAACCGTGGGCCACTGACCGCGTTGGTGACCTCCAGGTTCACCGGCGCGGCGGCGTTGCCGGCGCAGCCCAGCGGACCGTTCACGGTGTTGCCGGCCAGCAGCGGAGCGACGCCCGCGTTGTTGACCACGTTGACCGGGCCGCTGATCCGGTTGCCGACCAGCAGGACCGGGCCGGTCGTGCCGGTGACGTTCACCGGGCCGTTGACCGTGCCGGCGGTCAGCACGAACCCGGCCGCGCCACTGGCGTCCACCGGACCGCTTATCGAGCCGCCGTTGACGATGAGCGTGGCGCCGGGCTGGACCCGGACCGGACCCCGGACCGTGGCACCGGCGAGGCAGGCCACCCCGCTGACCGTCAACGGACCGTTGCGGGTACCGGTGAGCGTCGGCGCGACCCGTTCCCCGGCCACCAGGCCCTCGGCGGCCTGCTCGTCGAGCAGCAGCGGCACCAGCCCCCGCTCCGGCTGCGACAGCGGTACGAGGTAACCACCGGCCACCTTGATGACCTTCCAACCGTGCGCGGTGAGCCGTTGCGCCACAGTGGTCTGTCGGCCGCTCGGGCCGTCGGTACGGGCACCGTGGTACTGCTCCTCGGTGAGCTTGTACGCGCACGGCGGCTGCTCCAGGATCTGGTTATCCCCGGGGGCGTCCAGTGGTGGCGGCGTGTCACCCGGGTGCGGCGCCGGGTACGCCTCGATCGGGCGCGAGCCCCGGAAGACGATCCGGCCGGTGTTCGCGGACTGGAACCTGATCGCCTCGGCGCGGGCGGCGGTGATGTCGCCGACGTTCGCCCCGTGGTACGCGAGGAACTGGTGGAACGTCCACAGCGCCGAGTACGTCTTGCGGCGGCGGTTGTTTGCGGTGTTGCCCTCGTCCGGCCGGGTCGGTCCACCCGAGCTGCGCAGCTCCAGCAGAGAGTTGACCACGTTCTTCAGCCCGAGGGTGTTGCGCAGGATGGTCTCCTCGCTCAGCCCGACGTTGGCGCCGGTGCACCCGTACGGGCAGGCCCACCAGCCGTCCCGGGCGCCCTGGGTGTACATGTGGCCCTCGATCATGTCCTGCGACCGGTCGAAGATCCCCTGCGCCACGTTCTGGTGCCGGGGCGGCAGCATCGGCAGGTCACCGGTGTTGGCGTTGCCGTACTCGTGACCGTCGTAGCTGGCGATCGGCCGGTAGTCGCGGACCATCTCCACGAACGCCTGGGTCTCCGGCTGGCGGATCAGCGAGTAGTCCCGGTTGAGGTCCTGGCCCGTGGAGTTGCCCCGGCTGTTGGCCGCCCGGCCATCGCCGTTGATGGTCGGCACGATCAGCATGGTGGTCTTCGACAGCAGGCCGAGGGTGGCCGGGTCGTCGGTGAAGGCCAGTTGCCGGGCCATGATCAGGCAAGCCTCGCGGTCACCTGGCTCGTTGCCGTGCACGTTGCAGTTGACCGCCAGCGGGTTGGTCGCGGCGACCGCCTCCGGGGTGGCCGGTGGGGTGGGGTAGCCGATGACGAACATGTTGATCGGCCGGTCCTGCACGGTACGGCCGATCTCGACCACGCGTACCCGGTCGCTCAGCTCGTCGATCGCGGCGGTGTAGGCGTACTCGTTGACGTCGGTGGTGTACTGCGCGCCGAGCGTGTTCTCCCACTGGGTACGCAGGCTCCGACCCGGGGTGTCCGGGTCGCCCCAGTGGCCCCGGGTGGCGTCGCTGACCGGCGCGGAGTAGGGCTGCGCGGTGCTGCCGAGGCGGGCGCGGACCCGCCACTGGAACCGGTTGCCGGGGGCGAAGCCGGCGTCGGCGAAGGTCGGCGCCGAGTTGTTGATCTGACGGTTCGGTCGCCACACGCCGACGATCACCGACGCCCCGGTGGCGCTGCCGTCCTCGGCGACGGCGGTGCGCTCGATCTGGTAGTCGGTGGCCACGTCGACAGGGGTCCAGGCCAGGGTCGCGTACCCGTCGCCCTGGACGACGGTGAGGCCCTGCACCTGGTTCGGCTCCGCCTGCTGGGCCTGGGCGGGTTGTGCGGTCGCCGCGAGGGTGACGGCGAGCAGAGCGGAGAAGACACCGGCCGTTGTCCGTCTGTATCTCAAGGGGATCTCCAAACAGGAGGGATGGCTGGGTACGCACAGCACACCCGCCCTGGCCCGGCCACGGGGCCGCGAGCTGGGATTCTTGAGGATGCTCTGAGGTTGCCTCGACTGAGCGGAGAGTCAGCTCACGCGTAGGCGGTAGCCGACGCCGCGTACCGTCTCCACCAGACCCGGGTCGTCGAGCTTGCCGCGCAGCGCCGCGACGTGGACGTCCAGGTTGTGCCGGGTGGCCCAGGTGGTCTGCCAGACCTCGAGCTGCAACCGGTCCCGGGGCACCACCGTGCCGGCCTGCCGGGCCAACGCCACCAGCAGGTCGAACTCCTTGCGGGACAGGCCGACCTCGCGGTCACCCACCCGCACCCGCCGGGCGTCCACGTCGATGCGCAGCACGCCGACCCGCAACGTGGTCGCCTGCCGGACGGTACGGGCGGTACGCCGCATCACCGCCTCGATGCGCGCCTGCAACTCCACCATCGAGAACGGCTTGACCACGTAGTCGTCGGCGCCGGCCCGCAGCCCGGCCACCCGGTCGTGCTCCTCGTCCCGGGCGGTCACCGCGATGATCGCGACGCCCTCGTCGTGCTGACGGATCCGGCGGCACACCTCCAGACCGTCGCGGTCGGGCAGGTTCATGTCGAGCAGCACGAGGTCGACCGGATCAGCCTCGACCGCCTCCGCGGCCGTCACCGCCTGCACCACGTCGTGCCCCCGCCGCCGGAGCGCCGAGGCGAGCCCCGCCGAGACGCGCAGGTCGTCTTCCACCAGGAGCACCCGCACCCGCGCCCTCCTCGGACCTCACCGCCGTCGGATGCCTGCGAGTGTGTCGGATGCGAAGCGACGCTGACCAGTGCGGATACAAGATCGTAACGACAGATTGAACTGTCCGAACGGGTCTGGCGGGGGCGCGCGACCCGTGTGGACGCGGCCTGGCGCCGCTTTGCGACATTGCGGGTCAGCCGACGGCGGCCTTCAGCACCCAGGACGTGAGCCGGGGATGGCCGGGCAGTTCGGCCCGGCCGGTGCACCAGAGCAGCACGTCGACCGGATCCCCATCCGGGGCCTGCGGAAAGAGCCGGGCGAGCACCGCCGTGCACAGCGACGCCGGTGGCCGCCAGTCGATGCCGAGCCCCTGGGTGATGTCCCAGGTGTGCACGAGCGTCTCGTTGACCCCCAGCGCGGCGAAGCCACCCGGGTCGGTCGGCCCCCAGTGCCAGCCACGCGCGGTCGGTTCCGCAGCGCCGACCGCATTGCTCAGCAGCCGTCCGCAGGCCGTGACCACGGCGAGCACGTCGCGCGGCGCGGCGTCGTCCCGGACGACCAGGTCGAACGGCAGGTACGCGTCGGTCGGGCGGGCGGCGACCTGACCGGCGTACGCCAGCAGGTCGTGGGCGATGTGCACCGCCGTCGTCCAGCAACTCCACTCCAGCGTCCCCGCCCGGTGTTCCCGCCAGTCCCGGGACACGTGTGGGCTGAGCACCCGCACCATCTCGGTCACCGCCAGGTCGACGTCCGCACCGTCCATCGCAGCCATGTCCACATGCTGCCAGTCGCCCTGCCGGCCGGCGGCCCCGTCGGGTCAGGGACAGCCCTACCCGCCGGGTGAGCGGTACGGTGCCGCCCATGAGTCAGCAGGTGCAGTCCCGACCGATCTCGCTCGGCGGGCGGGTGGTGCTGGCGGGCCAACTGCTTGCGCTGACCGCCGCGCTGGTCGGCAGTTTCGGTGTGCTGCTCGCGGCGGCACTACGTGCCGGCGACCTTCGGGCTTTGCTGGACCCGGGGCTGGAACGGTTGGGCGATCCGAAGGACTCCCTGCCACCTGTGGGCCCGGACTCGGCGTGGAATCCGCTGCTCTGGGTCTTCGAACTCAGCCGTGTGGTGGCGATGCTCATCCCGCTGGTCGCCGCCGTCGCTGTGCTCCTCGGGCTGGTGTCCCTCGGTCGCACCTGGCGGGTCGGCGATCGGCCGGCGTTCCGCTGGCTCGCCGTCGGCACCGCCCTGTGGTGCGCGGCGGCGGTTCTGGCGCTGACCCCCTACGGCACCCAACTGCACCGCTGGTTGCTGGACTAGCTAGGGCCCGATCCATGAGGCCGTCGGGCGGGCGGGTCCCGGAGTTCGTGAGCGGAGGCTGTCGGTCGTGCCTGTTACCGTCCGCGATCGCCGGAGACGATCCGGCTGGCTCGTCCGACCGGCGCACGAGCTGACGGGGAAGGGGTGCCCGGAATGGGCGACGGGGAGAAGACCGCACTGTCGATGTTCCTGGAGGCGCAGCGGGCCAGCGTCCTCGCGATCATCGACGGGCTCGACGTGACAGCGCTGACCACCGCCGTGCTGCCCTCCGGGTGGACGCCGCTGGGCCTGGTGGAGCACCTCGGCTACGCCGAGCGGCACTGGTTCCAGGAGATCATGTTCGGCTCGGCCGACCCGGTGGCCTGGCCCGACGACGATCACGCCCCGCTGACCACACCCCGACCGCCGTCGGTGGTGCTGGCGTTCTACCGCGCCCAGTGCGAGCGGTCCGACGCCGTCCTCGCCGCCACGCCGCTGTCCGCGCCGGTACGCGAGCGGCACCCCGGTCCGCTCGGAGAAGAGGTCACCGACCTACGACGCGTCGTCCTGCACATGATCGAGGAGACCGCACGACACGCGGGCCATCTCGACGCGGCGCGCGAGCTGCTCGACGGCCGGACCGGCCTCGGGCCCCGATAGCCGCCACCCCGGTCAGCGCCGCCCGGCCCTCGGCCGGTCAGTCGCCCCGACCCGGCCGAGGACCGGGTCGGGGCGACTGCGAGCGCGAAGACAAGCGCGTCAACGGAAGCAGCGGTCAGCGCAGTCCGGCGACGGCGAGCAGGTTGCCCTCCGGGAGTGCCGGTAGCGCCCGCCCGTGGGCCATCTGTCGCGCCGCGCGTTCGGCGGTGAACGTCGGCGCCTGGACGATCGCCGAGGCGTACGTCGAGGCGGTGCGGCTGGCGATGGCCGCCCAGCCGTACTGGTCGTGCACCATGGCGCGGGCCCGGCGGGCCAGTGTCCGGGCGCGGTCGGCGTCGGAGAGCAGGGTGTGCACCGCGTCGGTGAGCGCGTCCGGATCGTGCGGCCGGAAGGTCACGCCGGTGACGCCCGGCTCGACGATCTCGGCCAGCCCGCCGGTCTCGGCGACCGCCAGCGGCGCACCGGCGGCGGCGCCCTCCAGGGCGACCATGCCGAACGGCTCGTAGATGCTGGGCACGGCGAGGCAGTCCGAGGCCGCCATCACCGCGGGCAGGTCGGTGCCGCCGAGGAAACCGGGCAGGCTGACCGTGCCGGCCAGGCCGAGCCGGTGCACGTGGGCCTCCAGCTCACCCCGGTACGGGCCGTCGCCGACGATCACCGCACGCAGCCCCGGGTGCCGCTCCCGCAGTCGGGGCAGCCCGGCGATCAGGTGCTGCACACCCTTCTCGTAGACCAGCCGGCCGGCGAAGGTGACGAGCGGGCCGTCCCCGGCGAACCGGGCCCGCGCCTTCGCCACGGCGGCGGCGGAGACCCGCCAGCGGTGCGGCTCGACCCCGTTGGGCACCACGTCGACCCGGCCGGTCGGCACGCCGAACAGACCGGTCACCTCGTCGCGCATGTAACCGGAGCAGACGATGACCCGGTTCGACTCGCCGCCCAGCCAGTGCTCCACCCCGTGGATGGTGCGGTTCATCTCCTCGGGCAGCCAGCCCTGGTGCCGGCCCGCCTCGGTGGCGTGGATGGTGGTGACCAGCGGCAGGTCGAGGTGGTCGCGCAGGGTCATCGCGGTGTGCGCGACGAGCCAGTCGTGGGCGTGGATCACGTCGTAGCCGCCGGTGGCGGCGGCGCGTAGCGCGGCCCGGGTGAGGGTGTGGTTGAACGCCATCGTCCAGGCCAGCAGCGAGCCGGTGGCCAGCGGGAAGGTCACCGGGTCCTCGGCGGCGCGCACGACGCGCACCCCGTCGACGTACTCCTCCAGCGGGGCGCCGTCGGCGTGGCGGGTGACGACCGTGACCTGGTGACCGGCGGCGGCCAGGGCCACCGACAGGGCGTGCACGTGCCGGCCCAGGCCGCCGACGAGCACCGGCGGGTACTCCCACGACAGCATCAGGATGCGGCGGGACTGCGACCCGGCGGTAGGGCCGGACTGGGCCGGCACCTGGGGTCGCGAGGTGAGCGTGGGGCGGTGGACGCGGTCCGAGGCGGTGGCGGTCCGTCCGCCGACCCGCAGGGTGGTCACAGTCAGTCTCCGTCCGTGCAGGAAGGAACGCGCCGGCTTCGGTGGCGGCGGAAGGGGCAGGTTGGGTTTCGGACACGCGGGAACGCGCCGGCGGTGCGAGGATCTGATGGGCGCGCGGACAACGCGCCCGCGAACAAGCAAACGTCATCGTGGCCGATCCCGCATCTCGAAGAGGGCCTCAGTGACCGACGACACCGCAGGGTTCATCTCGGCTCAGTCGGGCGGATACCGGGCATTCACCCGATCGGATGGATTGGCGGTGGACCGTGCGGGGCATTACCGCCGCGCGCATCACCGGCTCACCCCGGTTGGTGCGCTCATCGTGCGAGCGAGCTCATGACGTGTGGGCCGAAGGAGCGACATGCAGGTCTGGCCGGGCGAGCGGTATCCCCTCGGCGCCACCTACGACGGGATGGGCACCAACTTCGCGATCTTCTCGGAGGTGGCGGAGAAGATCGAACTCTGCCTCTTCGACGAGTGGGACGTGGGCCACGAGCGTCGGGTCGAGCTGCGGGAGGTCGACGCGTACGTCTGGCACGCGTACATCCCGGGCATCGGGCCGGGCCAGCGGTACGGCTACCGGGTGCACGGCCCGTACGACCCGGCAAACGGGCTGCGCTGCAACCCGGCCAAGCTGCTGATCGACCCGTACGCCAAGGCCATAGACGGGGACGTGCGGTGGGATCCGGCGGTGTACGACTACACCCACGGAGACCCTGAGCGGATCAACACCGACGACTCGGCGCCGTTCATGCCGAAGTCGGTGGTGGTGAACCCGTACTTCGACTGGGGCAACGACGCGCCGCCGCGTATCCCGTACCACCACTCGGTCATCTACGAGGCCCACGTACGCGGGCTGACCATGCGGTTGCCCGGCATCCCGGAGGAGCTGCGCGGCACGTACGCCGGCATCGCCTCACCCCCGATGATCGAGCACCTGACCCGGCTCGGCATCACCGCCATCGAGCTGATGCCGGTGCACCAGTTCGTCAACGACCACCGGCTGACCGACCTGGGGCTGCGCAACTACTGGGGTTACAACACCATCGGCTTCTTCGCCCCGCACCACGCGTACTCTGCGCTGGGTCACCTCGGCCAGCAGGTGCAGGAGTTCCGGGGCATGGTCAAGGCGCTGCACGCGGCCGGCATCGAGGTGATCCTCGACGTGGTCTACAACCACACCGCCGAGGGCAACCATCTCGGGCCGACGCTGAGCTTCAAGGGTGTCGACAACCCCAGCTACTACCGGCTGTCCGAGGAGGACAGGCGCTACTACGTCGACTACACCGGCACCGGTAACAGCCTCAACGTCCGCAGCCCCCACTCGCTGCAACTGATCATGGATTCGTTGCGGTACTGGGTGACCGAGATGCACGTCGACGGCTTCCGCTTCGACCTGGCCGCCACCCTGGCCCGGGAGTTCTACGAGGTGGACCGGCTCTCCACCTTCTTCGAGGTGGTGCAGCAGGACCCGGTGGTCAGCCGGGTGAAGCTGATCGCCGAACCATGGGATGTGGGCCCCGGCGGCTACCAGGTCGGCAACTTCCCGCCACAGTGGACCGAGTGGAACGGCAAGTACCGGGACACGGTCCGCGACTTCTGGCGCGGCGAACCGGCCACCCTCGCCGAGTTCGCCTCCCGCATCTCCGGCTCCGCCGACCTCTACCAGGACGACGGGCGCCGCCCCTTCCACAGCATCAACTTCGTCACCTGCCACGACGGGTTCACACTCAACGACCTGGTGTCGTACAACGACAAGCACAACGAGGCCAACGGCGAGGACAACCGCGACGGGGAGAGCCACAACCGTTCCTGGAACTGCGGTGTCGAGGGCGACACCGACGACCCGGGCATCCTCGGGCTGCGCGCCCGGCAGCGCCGCAACTTCATCGCCACCCTGCTGCTCTCCCAGGGCGTACCGATGATCGGCCACGGCGACGAGCTCGGCCGCACCCAACGGGGCAACAACAACGCCTACTGCCAGGACAGCGAACTGGCCTGGATCGACTGGGACAACGTCGACACCGACCTGCTCGACTTCACCCGACGGCTCGTCCAGTTCCGCCGCCAGCACCAGGTGTTCCAGCGCCGCCGCTTCTTCAGCGGCCTGCCGGTGCACGGCCGCGAGGTCGACGAGCCGCTACCGGACCTGGCCTGGTACACCCCCGACGGCCGGGAGATGGCCGGCGAGGACTGGGGCAACGACTTCGGGCGCTCGGTGGCGCTCTTCGTCAACGGCGAGGGCATCCGGGAACGCGGCCAGTACGGCCAACGCCACCACGACGCCTCCTTCTGGCTCTGCTTCAACGCCCACGACGCGCCGCTGGACTTCACCCTCCCGCCGGCCGAGTTCGGCCAACGCTGGGAACTGGTGATCAGCACCGCCGAACCGGACCAGGACAAGGGCACCACAGTGGAGGCCGGCGGCACGCTCTGCGTACCGGACCGCTCCCTGGTGGTGCTGGAGAGGGTGGCCTGACATGCCCGCGAAGCCCGTCGCCGCCACCTACCGGGTGCAGGTGCGCCCCGGCTTCGACCTGGACACCACCGCCGGTCTCGCCGGCTACCTCGCCGACCTCGGCGTCACCCACCTCTACAGCGCGCCGCTGCTGGCCGCCGCCCCGGGCAGCGCGCACGGCTACGACGTGGTGGACCACCGGCAGGTCAACCCGGAGATCGGCGGCGAGGCCGGCCGGCAGCGGCTGCTGCGGGCGCTGCGGGACGCCGGCCTCGGCCTGGTCGTGGACATCGTCCCCAACCACGCCGGAGTGGCCGTGCCGGCGGCCAACCCGGCCTGGTGGGACGTGCTGCGTCGCGGGCGGGAATCGGCGTACGCCGGCTGGTTCGACATCGACTGGCAGCGGGGGCGGCTGCTGCTGCCGGTGCTCGCCGACACCCCCGACGCCCTCGACGACCTCAAGATCGCTGACGGGGAGCTGCGCTACCACGAGCACCGCTTCCCGATCGCCGACGGCACCGGCGACGGCAGCGCCCGCGAGGTGCACGACCGGCAGCACTACGAGCTGGTGTCCTGGCGACGCGGCGACGCCGAACTGACGTACCGCAGGTTCTTCGCCGTCTCCAGCCTGGCCGGGCTGCGGGTGGAGGACCCGGAGGTGTTCGCCGCCACTCACGAGCTGATCCTGGCCTGGGCGGCGGCCGGCGAGGTCGACGGCATCCGGGTCGACCACCCCGACGGGCTGCGCGACCCCGCCGGCTACCTGGCCCGGTTGCGCGAGGCCGCCCCCGACGCCTGGCTGATCGTGGAGAAGATCCTGGAGTACGGCGAGGAACTGCCGGCCTGGCCGGTGGACGGCACCACCGGTTACGACGCGCTCAACGCCGTCGGTGGGCTCTTCGTCGACGGCGACACCGAGGCCGACTTCACCGCCCTGGACACCCGCCTCGCCGGCCGGGCCACCTCCTGGGCCGACCTGACCCACGACACGAAACTCGGTGCCGCGACCCGGCTGCTGGCCGCCGAGCTGACCCGGCTGGCCGCGCTCGCCCCCGACGTCGACCCGGACGCGGCCCGCGCCGCCCTGGCCGAACTGGCCGCCGCCTTCGCCGTCTACCGCGGTTACCCGCCCGACGGGGCCCGGCACCTGGCCAACGCCCGCGCCGAGGCCGGCCGCCGCCGCACCGACCTGACCGGCGCATTGGACGCGGTCACCCGGCGGCTCCGCGACCCCGACGACGAACTGGCCCGCCGCTTCCCGCAGTTCACCGGCGCGGTGATGGCCAAGGGCGTCGAGGACACCGCCTACTACCGGTGGAGCCGGTTCATCGCGCTCAACGAGGTCGGCGGCAGCCCCACCCACTTCGGCACCCGGCCCGGCCGGTTCCACCGCTTCGCCGCCGCCCGGCACGAGCGCTGGCCGGCGAGCATGACCACCCTGTCGACCCACGACACGAAACGGGGCGAGGACGTCCGCGCCCGCCTCGCCGTACTCGCCGAGCTGCCGCAGCGTTGGGCCGACCTGGTCAGCCGTTGGATGGCCGCGGTGCCGCTGCCCGACGCCGCCCTGGCGCACCTGCTGTGGCAGACCGCCGTCGGCGCCTGGCCCGTCGAGCGCGAGCGTCTGCACGCGTACGCGGAGAAGGCCGCCCGGGAGGCGGCGGCCTCGACCAGTTGGACGGACCCCGACCCGGACTTCGAGCGGGCCATGCACGTCCTTGTCGACGCCATGTACGACGACCCGGCCGTCACCACGGAGCTTGCCGCCTTCGCCGCCGAGATCACCCCGCCCGGCTGGTCGAATTCGCTGGGGCAGAAACTCGTGCAACTGGCCATGCCCGGGGTGCCCGACACCTACCAGGGCACCGAGCTGTGGGACAACTCCCTCGTCGATCCCGACAACCGCCGCCCTGTCGACTTCGGTGTACGCCGGGAACTGCTGGCCCGGCTCGACGCCGGCTGGCAGCCGACGGTGGACGAGACCGGCGCGGCGAAGCTGCTCGTGGTGTCGCGGACCCTGCGCGCGCGCCGCGACCACCCGGAGCTGTTCGGCGACTACCAGCCGCTCATCGTGCACGGTCCGGCGGCCCGGCACGCGGTGGCCTTCGACCGGGGCGGCGCGGTCGCCGTGGCCACCCGGCTGCCGCTGCGCCTGGCCGCGGCCGGTGGTTGGCGGGACAGCACCCTGTCACTACCCGTTAAAGAGATGTCGTGTCTGTTCACCGGTCGGGTCTACAGTGGCTCTCAGGTCCGCCTGGCCGAGCTGTTGGCCACCTATCCCGTCGCGCTGCTGGTGCCCACCACCTGACCCGGGAGGCTGCGTCATGACCGAGTTCACCGTCTGGGCGCCCGAGGCGAAACGGGTACGGCTGCACCTGCCCGGTGCCGCCGACCACGAGATGCGGGCCGGCCGGGACGGCTGGTGGCGGGTCGAGGTGCCCGAGCCCGGCACCGACTACGCGTTCCTGCTCGACGACGACGACCAGCCGCTGCCCGACCCCCGGTCGGCGTGGCAGCCGTCCGGCGTGCACGGGCCCAGCCGGGTCTACGACCATGCGGCCTTCCGCTGGACGGATGGCTCCTGGACCGGCCGGCAACTGCCCGGCAGCATCCTCTACGAGCTGCACGTCGGCACCTTCACCCCGGAAGGCACCTTCGACGCCGCCATCGGCAAACTCGACCACCTGGTCGAGCTGGGCGTCGACCTGATCGAGCTGCTGCCGGTGAACGCCTTCAACGGTGAACACAACTGGGGTTACGACGGCGTCTGCTGGTACGCCCCGCACGAACCCTACGGCGGACCGGACGGCCTGAAACGTTTCGTGGACGCCGCCCACGCCAAGGGGTTGGGGGTGATCCTCGACGTCGTCTACAACCATTTCGGGCCCTCCGGGGCCTACGCGCCGAAGTTCGCGCCCTATGTGGGGGAGCGGCACACCCCCTGGGGGCAGGCGGTCAACCTGGACGGCCCGCACTCCGACGGGGTACGCCGCTTCATCATCGACAGCATCCTCATGTGGCTGCGCGACTACCACGTCGACGGGCTGCGCCTGGACGCCGTGCACGCGATGCCCGACACCCGC
This sequence comes from Verrucosispora sp. CNZ293, assembly GCF_002754655.1. NCBI lineage: Bacteria > Bacillati > Actinomycetota > Actinomycetes > Micromonosporales > Micromonosporaceae > Micromonospora > Verrucosispora sp. CNZ293. The sequence goes on along the minus strand of NZ_PEFR01000001.1, from coordinate 2,034,795 downwards.
GCCGTGCACCTGCTGGAAGAGATCACCGTCGAGGTCGAGAGCCTCTCGACGCACCTCGGCCGGCCGCTGTCCCTGATCGCCGAATCCGACCTCAACGACCCCCGGCTGATCACCCCCCGGGAGGCTGGCGGCCACGGCCTGGACGCCCAGTGGAACGACGACGCCCACCACGCCCTGCACACCCTGCTCACCGGGGAACGACAGGGCTACTACGGCGACTTCGGCACCATGGAATGCCTGGTGGAGGTGCTCACCGGCGGTTTCTTCCACACCGGCACCTGGTCCAGCTTCCGCAGCCGCCAACACGGCCGCCCGGTCGACCCGCGCACCCCAGGCCACCGCTTCGTCGCGTACCTCCAGAACCACGACCAGATCGGCAACCGCGCCCTTGGTGATCGCCTCTCCGCCTCGCTGTCGCCCGGGCTGCTGCGGGTGGGGGCTGTCCTGCTGCTGACGGCACCCTTCACCCCGATGCTGTTCATGGGGGAGGAGTGGGCAGCCGCCACACCCTGGCAGTACTTCACCTCCCACCCGGAACCGGAACTGGCCACCGCCGTGGTCACCGGTCGTCGTGCGGAGTTCGCCGCCCACGGCTGGCCACCCGGCGACGTGCCGGACCCGCAGGACCAGCAGACCTTCCTCCGCTCCCGGCTCGACTGGGCCGAGCTGGACAAACCCGAACACCGCGAGATGTACGACTTCTACCGCCGCCTGATCGCGCTCCGCAAGTCCCGCCCGGAGCTGTCGGATCCACACCTGTTCGCGGTGGACGTACGCCACGGCGACCAGTTCCTGGTGATGCGCCGGGGTGGCTGCCTGGTCGCGGCGAACCTGGCCGGCAAGCCCCAGCGGGTGACCCTGCCCGGGGTAGCGCGGCGGGTGCTGCTGGCCACGGGGGACGGCGTCACAGTGATGCGCGACCGCATCGAACTACCAGCGGAAACGGCAGCGATCGTGGCCCTCTGAGTCGAAAATCCAGACTGAGTTGTGGGCGGAGAACTGAATGCAATCTTCGCTATCCGCTCTGCAATTGCCCCTAGCGGTACAGCAGGCACATGCTTGCCTGGAACGCTACTGACGTTCGCCAACCAGGGATTCTGTCAGCATCCGACACTTGTCTAGTGCGCTGCGGCGGATTACGGTGACGTGCCGGATTCGTATAGTCAGGTCGCCAGGAAGTCATCACGTTGTCGCATACTCCTGCGATTCGATGCCCCGGTTAATTGAATTGAAGGCGGGCATATCTCGTCCATGATGCCGTGGAGGTTAATGCATGAGCAAGCTGCACGTCCGCCATGTACGCGAGGCGTTGGAGCGTTCATATGCCGATTTAATCGACTTCTCGGACGTTGGCGATGCTTCGAGCGCACACAAGGCCAAGCTCTTTCTAACTCGGGCCCTAGCTGCCTTCGCAATCCAGCGCTTGACGAATCTAAATCCGAGCGAAGCAGCCGGAACCGTTGTGGATGGGAGCAACGATAATGGTATCGACGCAATCTACATCGATCAGGCGCGAGCGCGGATAGTTCTTGTTCAGGCTAAATGGGACGGTAATGGAACCGGCACCATCGGGTTGGGTGACTCTCGGAATTTTATCGCAGGATTCCGTGACCTTACTAACGAGCTTTTCGATCGTTTCAATGACAAGATTCGCGCTAGGCGATCGGAAATCACTGAGGCCCTGAGCGACTATGACATCAAATTCACTCTCGCTGTCGTCACAACTGGGTCAACTGATTTGGCGAGGCCAGTTCAAGAAGTATTTGATGACTTTTTGCAAGAATTGAACTACGGTAATGAAACATTTGCGGAGGTGGAGGTTGTTGGATTACGGGACCTTCATGCGGCAATTGCTCAGGGGACATCGGGGGGGAGCATTGACCTCGACGTTGTGCTTGAAAGCTGGGGCACCATAGGTGAGCCGTACGAAGCCTATTACGGCATTGTTGGCGCGCCGATAGTCGGCGAGTGGTATGACCGGTACGGAGACCGACTGTTCGCTAAGAATCTTCGCAACGCCCTGGGTAACACTCTCGTCAACTCGAGTCTCATAGAAACCCTCACTGCGGAAACTGATCACTTCTGGTACTTCAACAACGGCGTCACTGTTCTGTGCGATAAGGTCCGGAAAAATCAGCGAGGAGCCAATACTCGGAACTTCGGCCACTTCTCGCTAACGGGAGCAAGTGAGCCATTTTCATCGTGAGTAGCGGGCGTCTTCGGCGGCTTGGAGCACGAGGATGGCCTGGACGATCGGGGTGGCTCGGCGGGGGCAGCAGCGGAGCTTCGTCAGGATTTTCCAGGTCTTGAGGGTGGCCACGGCGCGTTCGCCGAGGGCTCGGATCTTGGCGTGGTGCCGGTTCACGGACTTCTGCCGGCGGGACAGGCGGGTGCGGCGGCGTTTGAACGGGGTCCAGATGGTGCCGCGGGCGCCTTGATAGCCCTTGTCCGCGAAGGTCAGCACGTTCGCGCTGGTCAGCGCGTCGATCAGGCCGTGGGTGCGGCCGGCGGTCAGGTCGTGCACCGAGCCGGGCAGCGCGGCCGAGGCCCAGACCAGCCGCCCGGCCGCATCGGCGAGGACCTGCACGTTCACGCCGTGGCGCTTGTGCTTGCCCGAGTAGTAGGGCCGCTGGTCGGCGACTCGGTCGATCGGGATCAGCGTGCCGTCGAGGATCGCGTACGCCAACCGGGCAGCCCGGCGCATGACCGCGGTGAGGTCGTCGGCGCAGCCGGCGAGCAGGTCGACGGCCTCGCGCAGGTAGCGCCACACGGTGGTCACCGACACGGCGAAGCCGGCCGCGAGGCGGGTGAGGGTGTCACCGTTGCGCAGGTGGGCCAGGGCCATCAACGCCTGCTGCTGCGCGGGCAGCCTCCGCCAACGACCGCCAAGCACGCGGCGCCGGTCGCGGATCAGCTCGGTCAGGCGGGTCAGGCTGCGCGTGGACAGCGGGATGCTGGCAGGATAGGTCAGCAACGAAGCTCCCGTACTGGGCGGTCGTTCTTGGTCGACTGCTGTCCTACCGGGAGCTTCGTCCTATCTGGAGCAACGACACGCCGCTGCGTACCTGCTCAGGCCCCTCTGATCACGATGAAAATGGCTCAGTGTTGTCAATGGCGCGCAAACGGTCGCCAGTATTAGCAATGCGCTGCGGCTGGCGGGGGATAAACTTGAGAGCGCAAGAGTTTGGGTGAGGTTCATATCGCTCGAAGGTTGCCCGTCAGACTTTGCAACCGCCGTGACGAGGGCTACCAATACGCAAAATACTGTAGAAGGCAGGGACTTTGTAGCGCTAGATCCAGAGCAGGGCCGGCTTAGGACCGAGATGCTCTTGTCGCTGCAGAAGTCCTACGCCATTAAGAGGGGCGATCAACCCCCTACGCAAGCAACGGGTTGTACCATTACGGATGCAACCGTTGCCTTAGCCTGCGCCTCGCGGGATCCCAATTTGGCTGTGCAGGCGAAAAGTACTATCGGCCGGCTTTGGGAATATACTGACAGGCCTCCTTATACCGCGCTTTTTAACTCCAGCGTGACTGCTTATAAGGTTTGGCGTGCTGTAGAGGTGCTGCGGGCGGTAGATGTAGCACTTACCGCAGAGAAGCACATTCGAGAGGGCCGTGCACGTGCCATTGCAGTCCAGGGAAATCGGATAGTAGCGCACCTCGTTTTCCGTATGATTGACATGTCGCGCATCGACAGTCCGGATGAGCCATGGGACAAGCAGTTGGGATCTGTTCCTGACCTGACACGCACCGTTCTTGATCTGTTGACGAATCACGTCGAGGAGGTCTATGGAAACAACTATATAACCAGCCTTTTCAAGAATGCGACTAGATGCCGAGATTTGGTTGCTCGCGTGCGTCACGAGCTGTCACATGTAGACGAGTAAAACTCCCACGTCTGAGAATGCGACTAACCGCCGGCCTGGCTTAAGAGCCCAGCCCAGTCCGCTTCGCGCAAGTGCCGCTGCGCCGGTGGCACCGGGCTACTGGTCGTACCGCCAAACGTACGAGTGGTGTCGCTTTTGGTGGCGAATCGTTTCTATTAGGAGGCACCCGGCGTGCCAGGCGAAAGGATGACTGAGCGTTCTGCGGTTGAAAGTGCGTATCGGCAACGGGCTGAGGGCGACTTGCGTCTAATAGGGTGCCGGAAGTAATGCTGTTGGCGAAATTGCCCGGCAGTGGGGTCGTGCCTTGGCTTGGGCCGCCGTGCCGCTGGATTAAGCTGTTGAAGATTCTTTCGAACGGTCCGCAATTATGTCTGCCTGAATAACTAACGAGCAGCAGTTCGCCAAGTTCCGCTCAAACTGCTTCTGACCGGATCGGGACGTTATCCGAACTCATTGGTTGGAACCTGTGGTGGGCCGCTGCTATTCGGTTACGAAGACGCCTACGCCCGGCAGAGTCTCGGTCATGCCCTTGATCCGCAGCACCTGCATGGCGCGGTCGATCACCGGCTCGGTGACGCCGTAGTGCTCGATCAACTCGCGTCGGCTGGGCAACTTCGAGCCGGGTGGGAACTCGCCGGAGGCGATGCGTTCGGCGAGGTTGTCGGCGATCTGTTCGTAGCGGTAACGCGGCGGCACGGTCTTCCCCTCGGTTGGCAACACGAGTAGACCACCTACGTCAGCCCTTGACTACCCAACGCTACCCATGGGAGGTTGGCGAGGAGGTCGTGCCCTCGGTTGGCGCTGTCGGGCCGTCCTCGCGTGGATGCCCGCGCACCCCTGTGATCGGGCATCCACACCTCTGTTCCAAGAAGCACGAGGAAGACAGGCAGTGGTGGTGGCATGCAGGGCCGGGACAGCGAGTCGGTCAGTCAGGGTGAGCGGATGGAGGCGGAGGAGCGGGAGGCGGCCAGGCGACGGCTGCTGGAGCAGGCGGAGGCGGAGCGCGTACCGGTTGAGGAGACCACGCGGGCGGTGCCGGACCGGCGGTGGCGGCGTGAGCGGCGGTGAGCTGCCGATCGGTCGGCGGGTGGCGCGTTGGCGGGTCCGGCGGGGGATGACCCAGCAGATGCTCGCCGACCGGTTGGGTAAGTCGAAAAGCTGGGTGGACAAGGTGGAACGGGGTGCCCGGCGACTGGACCGGTATCCAACAATCCAGCAGATCGGCGAGGTGTTGCGGGTGGATCCGATGGTGCTGCTCGGTCAGCGTCGCCCGCCGCAGCAGCAGGATGCCGGTACGCCGGACGAGGTGGACGGGATCCGAGAGGCGCTGGCCCGCTACGACCGAACGCTCGGCGATCCTGTCTCGCCTGTCGAGGTGCGACGGCAGGTCGAGCATGCTTGGTTGAGTTTCCAGCATGCGCACTACGCGCCGTTGGTGCGGGCGATGCCGGGGCTACTGGACGCCGCGCAGGCGTCGTCGGCTCGGGAACTGTTGGCGCTGGCGTACCGGATCACCGCATCGGTGCTGGTGAAGCTCGGCGAGGCCGACCTCGGCTGGCTGGCCGCAGACCGGGCGATGGGTGCGGCGGGTGGTGATGCGCTGCTGTCCGCGTCGGCGGCGGTGTCGGTGGGGCAGGCGTTGCGGGCGCTGGGCCGGCATCGGCTGGCGCTGGCCATGACGGATGCCGCCGCGATCCACCTCGGGCCACACCATGCCGCCGTACAGGGAACGTTGCTGCTTGAGGGCGCGCTGGCTGCCGCAGGGTGCGGCGACGCCCGACGTGCCGCCGAGCTGACTGGACGAGCGGCCGGGCTCGCCGCCGAGGTTCGTGAAGACACGCAGCGGACTGGGTTCGGGCCGGCGGCCGTCGAGTTGGCGCGGGTGGTGGTGGCGATCGAGTTGGGGGACGCGGGGGCGGCGATGCACGGCCACGCGGTGGTCATGCGGCGGGACGGATGGCGGCGGTTGCCGGCCGAACATCGGGGCGCGTATCTGGTGGACGTGGCGCGGGCGTACCTCCAGATCGGTGACCTGCGGGCTGCGGCCCGCGCGCTGGTCGACGCCGACGCCATCGCGCCGGCCGAGATTCGCTGCCGGCCGCTGGCGCGTACCGTCATCGCCGATCTCGCCCACCGTCACCCGGCCCCGGCCGGCGTCGCCCGCCTGGCCACCCTCGTCGGCCTCACCCGCTGACCAGCCCGGCGGGTCAGCGGCCGGCGCGTTTCCAGGCGCGGTAGAACTCCTTGTAGAGGAAACGCTGCACCGGCGTGCCGGTGGCGGAGACCTGTTTGCCGAGCGCCCGTGCGCCGATCCACATGCCGGCGACCTTGGGTACGCCGGGCACCGATTCGGTCACCGAGGCCACCCCGTTCACCAGCTCCTGCTCCACCGGCGATAGCGCCACCCGGCGCAGACCGAGCCGCTCCAGGAGCTGTCGTTTCGCCCCGTTGATGTCGCGGGCGAGGCGAAGGTGGTCCTCGTCGGTGACGCAGCGGGCGACGGCGGCCCGCAACTCGGCTGCCTTGTCCCGGTAGTCGGCGATCCGAGCGACGACCAGGTCGATCCAGTCGCGTTCACCGAGCCGGCCGGTCTCGCCGGTCTGCCAGAGGCGGCCGCCGAGCAGCGGAAGTTCGAGTTCGAGAAGCTGTACGCGGTACGTGTCGCTGTCGTCCGCCGCCGTGACGAGAGACTGGTGGATGCCTCGGATGGCCTTGATGACGTCGAGCACCACCGTCTCGGTCGCGCCCTCGGTGGAGAGGTCAAAGGTCAGCAGGAAATCGCGTCGGACGGGGTGAGCCTGGTAGGACAGGCTCGTGACGTCCGCCCGTGCCTGATATTTCAGCCCGCGCGCCAGAATCGCCGCGACGTAGACCTCCTCGCCAGGCGGTGCCATCAGCCGCAGTGGGCCACGTAGCACGATCGAGGCTGCCCGTGCCCAAGTGCCGAAAGGGTCGTCCTCGACCCCGTCAGTCGTGGTGATGCGATCCCCGTGGTGGCCAGCCACCCGCACATTGGCCGCCTGGAAGGCGCACCAGCGGTGGACCCTCTTCGACAGTGAGTTGCGTTCATCGGGCAGGGCGTCGTCGCAGGCGACAGCCTGCTCGATGAACTGACCAAGCACCTGGTTACCGCGCCAGCTCTGCAACTCGTGCAGCGCCACCTCCTCGGCGTCGCGCACCCGATCCGTATCGCCGGTGTCCAGCTGCAACGGATGCAGTAGCGCCGCGTCGGCAAGCGCGCGTAGAAGATACGGCTTGCTGCCGAAATCAGCGGCCGAGGGGCGGGTGAGGACCGGATGCGGCACCCACACCCGTTCCATGAAGATGAGAGATTGGATCAGTTCGACGAACGCCTGGCGGGCGAACGGGTCGTTGGGCCGAGTAGAGCGGTTCTGCGCAACGACGAAATCTTCCGCGCTGATGATCGACGTGACGTCTACGAGGACTTCGGTGTTCCGGTGGGGGAGTCCCGGGCTAGCTCCACGAACCACTTGACGGCCTCCGGGCGCCCCATCACGGTGCTGGCGAAAGTCGGCTCAGGTTGGGCAAGCGTCTCCATGGCTACCGGCAGATGCTGGTTTCCATTCACGTCTGTGGACATTAGACCGACGATCTCACCGAGGCACAAGCCCGCGAGGCCGTCCCAGACCTTCTGGCGAGGGCGGTAGAAGAGGTCGAAACGCGGTGCATCCGCCGCGAGATCGGTGAGGTCCAAGGCGGTACGCAGCATGTCGAGCGTCTGTGACGTGGTGCGCGTCTTCACGGTGTAGCCGGCCTCGGCCATGGCAGTCTCGTGTGGCGGGGCTTCCGATCGGGCGCTGCGGGTCAGGGATGCGACACGAACGGGTTCGCTGTTGTGCGCCGCAGGCCGGCCGTTGACCGTGATCGTCCCGTCGGCCCGGGAGGCCAGCACCACGATCGGATCGCCGCCGTCGCCCAGCTCAGGCGCGACGATGAGCGCGGCAACCGGCTCCCGTCGCTCCAGTAGGCAGACCACCGAGCAGAACTCGATGCTGTGCGGATTGACGAACTCGGCGGTGCCGTCGATCGGGTCGATCACCCAGATCCGCTCGGGTTCCTTGTCGTGTTCGGGCCGCCAGGTGCCGCTGCCCGATTCCTCGGCCAGCACGCGAGCCTCGGGGTCCACCGCACGGATCTTGCTGATGACCATGTCCTCGACCGCGAGGTCGGCCTCGGTGAGCAGGGTGTGGTCGGCCTTCTCCCGCACGTCCAACTCCGCTACCCGGGATCGGTACGAGGCGAGGACACTCAACAGTTCTGTCGTCAGGTCGGCCCACAACGGGTCAAGGTTCATCGACTCGACACTCCTCGCGACCGGCTCGGTGCCGCCCTCGATCGATGGTCCCATCATTGCACTCCGGCACTCATTCGCCGAGCTGGCCCAACGCCACCCGGCACCCGCCCGCGTCGCCCGCCCGGCCACGCTGGTCGGCCTGACTTGCTGAACGCCTCCGGTCGCGCTGAACTTCCGATCTGTGGCAGCTGAGGTGGTCGACACGCCGGGCCGGAGAGACCTTTAGTGCCACGGATATCTCGCTCTTACCGCCACGAATACCTCGCCTGACGCCATCCCGCGTCCGCTGATCGCGCACGCACCTGCCGTGTGACCAAGAGGTTTGCGGCGCTGGAACGCCGTGGCCAGGACGCAAGGTTCTTGATCTACCAGGCGGGGTGGGGGTCGGTCCTGCAAACGGTTGCAGTGGGGTGGCGCGGGCTGGCACGATGACCGTCGATGTGGTGCCGGCGAGTGGCGGCCATGACCACCTGCGTCGAGGGCAACGGCGCGGGAGCGGATCGTTCCTGATCGACTTGTAGCTGGGAGGCGGCGGCCGGGCCGCTGTCCGCCCGTCACGCGGGCCGACTCGCCGTGCCCAGCTGCGTGGAGTGCCGTCTCCTGCATGGCAGGCGGCCGTAGAGAGGAAGCCCGATGAGGCTTGCCCACCCTGACAACATCCCACCGTCGCGGCGGCGGCGCGGTGCCGTCGCGGTCGCCGTGCTCGCCGCGACGACCTCGCTGGTCACCGTGGCGGGAATCCTGACCGCCCCGCCCTCGCTGGCCGCCACACCCGACATCACCGTCAACACCGCTACGAGCTACCAGACGATCGACGGATTCGGGGCCGCGACCCCGATCTTCGGTGGTTCCGGTGACCCGTGGACGACAAGCGAAACCCAGACCCTCGTCGGTACCGGGCCGGGACAGCTCGGTCTGTCGATCGTGCGGACCGTGGTGTCGCCCGTGTCGAGCGAATGGGGCCTGTACGCGAGCAGCCTGCAAACGGCGAAGTCCTACGGATCCGGCGTCAAGATCCTCGCCTCGCCGTGGACCGCGCCCGCCCACTTCAAGACGAACAACAGCCGGGTCAACGGCGGCAAGCTCAGGACCGACTACTACGACGACTATGCGGAACACCTGAACAGCTACGTGCAGTTCATGAAGAGCCGGGGAGTCACCATCGACGTGACCTCGGTGCAGAATGAGCCGGACTGGCACCCCGACTACGATTCGATGGACTGGTCCGGTGCCGAGATGCGGAACTTCGTCCGCGACCACGGCACCAGGGTCAGGGACACCAGCCTCATGGTGGGTGAGTCCCTGAGGTTCAACCGCGCCTACAGCGACCCCACGTTGCAGGACGCGACCGCGCGCAACAACATCGGCTACGTCGGCGGCCACCTGTACGACGCGGAGAACAGTGGGAACCTGTCTCCGTACCCGCTGGCCGCCCAGCACGGCAAGAACCAGTGGATGACCGAGTGGAACCTGCACGCGGCCGACGGGAACGGTTCGAACATCTGGGGAGACCCCAGCAACGCGGCCGTCTGGAACGAGACCCTCGACGACATAATGCGGACCGTGCACAGGTCGATGGAGGCGAACTGGAGCGCCTACGTCTGGTGGTACGGACGCCGCTTCTACTCCTTCATCGGTGATGGCGACTCGCAGTACGGGACCACGAAGGGCGCGGTCCTCAGGCGCGGCCACGCGTTCTCCCAGTACGCCAAGTACGTCCGTCCGGGTGACCGGCGGGTCGCCGTGTCGAAGAGTTCGCGCGCTTCCGCCCTGGAGGTCACCGCCTACCGCGGCCGGGGCAAGACCGTGCTGGTGCTGCTCAACAGGTCGAACAACGCGGTCAACGACGCTGTCGTCCAGGTGCCGCAGAACATCTCAGCGGCCGAGTACATCGTCACCTCTCGGACCTCGGGTGGCCAGTCGCAGGCGGTGAACATCAGCGGCGGCCAGGCGACCGTCACCGTTCCCGCCCGGAGCATCTCCACGATCACCCTCACCGAAGGCGCTGCCTCACCCACGCCGACGGCTACCCCGACGGCCAGCCCGACTCCGACGACCACCCCGACCGTCAGCCCGACTCCGACCACCAACCCGCCTGCGGGGACCTGCCGGGTGACCAACTCGATAAATGCGTGGAACAACGGCCTGGTCGACACCATCACCATCACCAACACCGGCACGAGCGCCGTCAACGGCTGGTCGCTGAGATTCACCCTCGCGGCCGGGCAGACGATCACGTCCGGCTGGGGCGCCACGTACTCACCAGCCAGTGGTCAGGTGACCGCGACCAACGTCAGCTACAACGCCGCAATACCGCCAGGAGCCTCCATCACCATCGGCTTCCAGGCCAGCCATGGCGGCAACGACGCCGCCCCGAACGGCTTCACGCTCAACGGCGCCGCCTGTAGCTGAGCGATCCTTTCTGACCGGGGTCGGCGCTCGCCGGCCCCGGCGGGAATGCGACGTCAGGGGGTGGACCGCCCTGGCTCCGATCGTGGGAGGTCAACGACGCGTCGCGAACACCACGCCGGTCAGGCAGAGCGCGCCACCCAGCAGGGCCAGCGGTGCCGGTACCTCACCCAGCAGCGTCCAGGACAGCAGGACGGTGACCGGCGGGACCAGGTAGGTGGCCGCGGTGGTGCGCCCCGCCGTCCAGCGGGACAGCACGTAACCCCAGGTCAGGAAGCCGATCGCGGTCGGGAACACGCCCAGGAACAGTACGCCGAGGGTGGCCGGTGGCGGGGCTGCGGCGAGTTCCGCCAGCAGGGCGGGGGCGAACGGCAGCAGGGCGGCCGTCCCGGCCAGCGCGCCGAGCCAGGTCATCGTCGGTGCGTCCATCCGCGCCAGGAGGCGTTTCTGGAGCAGCACGCCGAAGGCGTACAGCAGGGCGGAGAGCACCGCCAGCGCGACGCCGACCTTGTCGGCGTGCCCGGTGAAGCCACTGGCCGCGATCAGGGCGACACCCGCGAAGGCGACAGCCACCCCGACACCGAGCCGGCGGGTGAGCCGTTCACCCAGGACGAGGACCGCGGCCACCGCGACGAGGATGGGCGCGACCGCCACGAGCAGGGCCGCCGTACCGGCGTCGACAAGCCGCTCGGCGGCGTTGAGCGCCACGTTGTACCCGCCGAACCAGGCCACGCCCCAGAGCGCGACGAGTCCCAGCGTGCCACCACGGGGCAGGGCGCGACGGGGAGTCGCGGCGTGCGGTGCTCGGGTGCGCCGGAGCCTGGCGGTGAACGCGACGAACACGCTGAGCGCGGCGGACGCCGCGACCATGCGGCCCAGCGCCATGGCACCGGGGGAGTAGTCGTGCCCGGCGAAGCGGATGCCCACGAACGCTGAGGCCCACAGCAGCACGGTGGTCCCGGCGGCGGCGCCGATCGGCCAGGACCGGGGCCGCTCGTCGCGCCGGGCGTACCCGGTGACGATGTCTTCGGGAACGGTCCGGAGCGGTGCGGCGGGTTCGGTCATCGGCGGGCTGCTCATGAGGTGATTCTCGACCGGCCGAAGATTCAGCACCAGCGACTGTTTCTTCACAACAATTTAGTCAGGCTTTATCGTTGGGCCGTGCTCGACGTTCACCGCCTCCGGGTCTTCCGTTCCGTCGTGGCGTCCGGGTCGGTCCAGGCCGCCGCCGCAAACCTCGGCTACACCCCCTCCGCCGTCAGCCAGCACCTGACCGCCTTGCAACGGGAGACAGGTCTCACCCTCCTCGCCCGCGCCGGGCGCGGTCTGCGCCCCACGGCCGCCGGGCACGCCCTCGCCGCCGAGGCCGATCGGGTGCTCGCCCGGGTCGGTGCTGCCGAATCGCTCATCGCGGACCTGCGTACCGGCCGTACCGGCGCGCTGTCCATCGCGTACTTCGCGTCGGTCGGCGCGGCGTGGATGCCGCAGGTGGTCCGGGGCATCCTCACCGAGCTTCCCGGTGTGCGGCTGGAGCTGCAACTGCGCGAACACATCCCGGACAGCCGGGAGGAGCGCGCCGACGTCCAGGTGGTCGTGGCGGGCACCGGCTTCGACCCCGGCTCCGGCTTCACCGCCCACCACCTTCTCGACGACCCGTACGTTGCCGCGGTGCCGGCCGGGCACCGCCTCGCCGGTCAGGCCGAGACGGACCTCGCCGACCTCGCCGACGACCGCTGGGTCGACAACGACTTCGCCCGGGGCTGGTGCCGGGCCAACCTCCTGGAAGCCTGCACCGCCGCCGGTTTCAGCCCGGCCTTCCGGGTCGAGGCGCACGACTACCGGACGGCGCTCGCCTTCGTCGCCGCCGGCATCGGCGTCACGGTGCTCCCCGCGCTCGGCGCGGCACACCTGCCGGAGGGTGTGACCTGCGTCCGGCTGCTCCGCCCGACGCCGACCCGGTCGATCCACGTGGTGGTGCACGACGCGGTCGAGCACACCCCGGCGGCCCGGATGGCCGTCGCCGCGTTACGGGACGCCGCCCACACCGCCGCCCGCACCCCTACCCCCTGACAACCCCGCCCCGCAGCCGCCCTCACCTCGCCGATCATGCACTTGTGGCACCTGACAAACGGGGGTGTTCCCGGCCTTCCGGGTGCCAGAACTGCATGATCGCCGCGCTAGCGGTGCAGGTGCCGTTTCCAGTCGGCGGGTACCCGGTCGGCCGGGGCGGGTGCGCCCTGCTCGGGCGGACGGCTGACGGGTGCCACCAGCTCCGGCCCCTGGTCGTAGAGCGCCTGCTCGTCGTAGTCCCAGAACCATTCCTCGCCCGGCTCGAAGCTGCGGACGAACCGGTGCCCGGTCGCGGCATGGTGTGCGCTGGCGTGCTGGCTGGGTGAGGAGTCGCAGCATCCGACGTGACCGCACTGGCCACACCGCCGTAGATGGAACCACCAGCCCGGTGGGTCGGCCGAGGTGCAGTCGGCGCAGCCCGGGCCGCTCGGCGGCACCTCGGGGTCGATGCCCTCCATCGTGCGTCCTCTCCACTGAACGGGTGCGCCACGACCTACCTTGGGCGGCCCCGCGCGGGGACCCAACCGTAGCTCGCCTGGTACGGCGGGCGGACGGTCTCACCGGTGCCGGGCGGCCCGCCACTCGTCGCGGGTGATGGCGTACTCGACCTCGCCCTGTTCCGTTCCGGGCAGCGGGTCGTCCCAGGACGGGAAGAAGGTTCGGACATAGCGCAGGCCGACGGACTCCATCACCCGGCGGGACCCGGTGTTCACGGTCATGGTCTGTGCGACGACCCGGCGCTGGCCGACCGTGTCGAAGGCGTGCCGCAGCAGTTCCCGGGACGCCTCGCTGGCCAGCCCCTTGCGCCAGTGCCGACGCAGGATGCGGTAGCCCAGATCGGCGACCGTGGGATCGTCCGGCTGGTCGGGGCCGTGCGCCGGCGGAAGCATCAACAGCCCGACGAACTCGCCGTCGTCCTCGGCCGCCGGCGGCGTCGAACCGGGCGCCCCGCCGTCGGTGCCGAACGCCATCCAGTAACCGAGGCCGTCCACCTTGTCGGCCAGGGCCAACCGTCTCTCGTGCGAGGCGACCACCTCGTCCCGGCTGCGGGCCCGGCCGAAGAGGTAGCGCAGCACCTCCGGGTCGGAGTCCAACTCGACCTCCAGGTCGAGGTGCCGGTCGGCGAGCGGGACCAGCAGCAGACGAGCGGTACGCAGGACCGGTTGCGGCATCGGGCCACGATCGCACGATCCCATCCGCGCGGCGCGCGATTATTTCGCGGCCGGCGGCCGCCGGTGCGGGGCGGGATGCGCGCGGTGCCCCCGGGGTCAGGTCTCCGACCGCGGCAGCACCCGGAACACCGGGTACTCGGCGGCGATCTGCGCGAACTCCGCGAGCGGCGCTCCCCGGCGGACCGGCACGTGCGGCCTCGCACCCGGGGCCTTCTCCAGATAGTGGCGCAGGATCGGCGCCCGCTGCTCGACCGGCTCCTCCACCAGCAGCACCGGTTGGCGGCGGCCGTGCCGCAGCACCGCCCGCCCGGCGGCGGCGCGCACGTTGCGTACCCAGTTCGCCTGCTCGCCGAGCATCGACACCAGATAGCGCCGGCCCTCGTGGTCGACGGCGACCACCGGAAACGACACGGTCCGACCGGAACGCCGCCCCGCCACCTCCAGGGTGACCCAGTTGCCGGGGGCGAGAAAGCCGGCCGAGAACTGCCACGCCGAGAAGCGGTTCATCGGCCGCGCGAGCCAGTTGGGTCTGCCGTTCCGGTACATCCACCGCTTCAGCCGGTGCAGCCGGCGGTCGCTGACCTGGTCCATTGACGGTCCTCCCCGACGTCGTGTCCCTCTCGCCGACGGTACGACCGTGGTGGTCGGGCGCGAAGGGGCGGAAGTCCCGAGGCGGCGGGCCGAGTTGGCCCACCGCGACCGGTCAGGTTGCTCGACCAGGTGTCGATTCCGTCCCGCCGCCCGCGCCGGTCTCGGCAGCCGGCTTGCATGGGTATGCGTGCTGGTGCATACTCTTCCTTGTGTCCAAGGTTCTGACCTCCCTGCCCACTGGTGAACGTGTCGGCATCGCCTTCTCCGGTGGCCTCGATACCTCCGTCGCGGTCGCGTGGATGCGCGACAAGGGCGCCATCCCGTGCGCCTACACCGCCGACATCGGCCAGTACGACGAGCCCGACATCGCCTCGGTGCCCGATCGCGCGCTCAACTACGGTGCCGAGGTGGCCCGCCTGGTCGACTGCCGTGCGGCGCTCGTGGAGGAGGGGCTGGCCGCGCTTACCTGCGGCGCCTTCCACATCCGCTCGGGCGGGCGGGCTTACTTCAACACCACGCCGCTGGGGCGCGCGGTCACCGGGACGCTGCTGGTCCGGGCGATGATCTCCGATGACGTGCAGATCTGGGGCGACGGCTCGACCTTCAAGGGCAACGACATCGAGCGGTTCTACCGCTACGGCCTGCTGGCCAACCCGCAGCTGCGCATCTACAAGCCGTGGCTGGACACCGACTTCGTCAGCGACCTCGGTGGCCGCCGGGAGATGTCGGAGTGGCTGCTGGCCCGGGGCCTGCCGTACCGGGACAGCACCGAGAAGGCGTATTCCACCGACGCCAACATCTGGGGCGCCACGCACGAGGCGAAGACCCTCGAACACCTCGACACCGGCATCGAGACGGTCAACCCGATCATGGGCGTCCGGTTCTGGGACCCGACCGTGGAGATCCCCACCGAGGACGTGACGATCGGCTTCGACCAGGGCCGGCCGGTCACCATCAACGGCAAGGAGTTCGGCAGCGCGGTCGACCTGGTGCTGGAGGCCAACGCCATCGGCGGCCGGCACGGACTGGGCATGTCCGACCAGATCGAGAATCGGATCATCGAGGCCAAGAGCCGGGGCATCTACGAGGCCCCCGGCATGGCGCTGCTGCACGCCGCGTACGAGCGGCTGGTCAACGCCATCCACAACGAGGACACCCTGGCCAACTACCACAACGAGGGTCGCCGGCTGGGTCGACTGATGTACGAGGGGCGGTGGCTGGACCCGCAGGCGCTGATGCTGCGCGAGTCACTGCAACGCTGGGTCGGCACCGCCGTCAGCGGTGAGGTGACGCTGCGGCTGCGCCGGGGCGAGGACTACTCGATCCTGGACACCACCGGCCCGGCCTTCAGCTACCACCCGGACAAGCTGTCGATGGAGCGTACGACCGACTCCGCCTTCGGCCCGGCGGACCGCATCGGTCAGCTCACCATGCGCAACCTCGACATCGCCGACTCGCGGGCCAAGCTGGAGCAGTACGCGCACCTGGGCATGGTCGGCGGCGCCCCGCAGCGGGTGGTCGGCGCGGCGCAGGCGGCCTCGACCGGGCTGATCGGCGCGATGCCGGAGGGCGGCGCGGAGGCGATCGCCTCCCGGGGCGTCCCGTCGGCGGAGGACGAGGCGCTCGACCGCGCCGCGATGGAGTTCGGCGTCGACTGACCGACCCGGCCCCGACCGAGGCCCGCCCGCCACCGACCGGCACACGGTCGGCGGCGGGCGGAGCCGTCTCCGACCTGCCGATCCCTGACCGGTACGCTTGCCGCCTTCGGACGTGCTGAAGGAGGTGGCGGTGCTCGCAGGTGTCCGACCCTGGCAGGCGGTCGCAGTGGCGAGCGCCGTCGCGGTCATCGCCTGGGCCGGCTTCTGGTACCTGGCCGTGCCGCGCTTCGACGTGTGCCCCGCGGTGCATCCGGCTCCGGCCGGTTGTCGGGTCGACGCCCGGATCTCCGCCGCCTGGGTCTGGACGACGATCGTGGCGGTGCTCTACGTGGCTGTCGTCGTCGCCGTCCGGGTCCGTCCAGGTGAGCACCCCCGCCGGTCGGTCGCGCTGGGCACTGTGGCGCTGGGCGTCGCGGCCCTGTACGGCCTGTGGACGGTGTGGCAGGCGGGCGGCTGACCGTCGCGACCTCCCCCGCCCGGCGTGCCGCCGTGCAGCGTCTGTCTCCCGGCCCGGCGTGCCGCCGTGCGGCGTCTGTGGGCGCACGGCGCCTGCGGGCCATTTGGGCCACCTGAACGGTCGCGGGCAGCGCACGGCCATCGATCGATGACCGATCGACCGAGGTGACCTTCTCGAGAGTCCGCTCTACTTTGCGTAGTCGACCGGTCGCGCATCGTTCACGGAGTGAGGGTGGCGTCGGTTTCTCGTCGCTTCCCGAGGAGGACCTGTTGAGGTATCCCACCGGCCTGTCCGTCGCCGCGACCGCGACCGTGCTCGTCGCGTCCGCGCTTACCGTCCTGCCCTCCGCCGCCTCCGCCACCCCGACCGCGTACGCCTACCGCGCCGTCGACCTGGGCACCCTGGGCGGTGCCGTCAGCGCCGCCACCGCGACAAACGACCGGGGCACAGTGGTCGGCTGGAGTCTGACGGCCGACGGCGTCCGCCACGCCTTCGTCTGGCGAAACGGGGTGCTGACCGACCTCGGTGTGTTGCCGGGGCACCTGGAGTCCACAGCCGTGGACGTCAACGAGCGCGGTGACGTGGTCGGCACCTCCACCGGCCCGGAGCTGATCACCCGGGCGGTGCTCTGGCGCAACGGCCAGATGATCGACCTGGGCACCCTCGGTGGCGACTACAGCGAGGCGGTCGCCGTCAACGACCGAGGGCAGGTGCTCGGGCTGAGCAACCCGGCCACCGACATCCCGCACCGGGTCGTGTGGCAGGACGGCACGATCACCGACCTGGGCCGGCAGGACTTCTACGAGCTGACCACCGGGTTCAACAACCGGGGCGACGTGGTGGGCACCTTCAACGTCCCGCCGTACGACTACCCGTGCACCTGCGTGGGAGGCCGGCTGCGGGACGGCGTCGTCACCCGCGTCGGTGACGCGGCGACGGCGATCAACAATGTCGGCCACGTGGTCGGCTCCGTTGGCGGCCAGGCCTTCCGCTGGCGCGCCGGGGTGCTGACCAAGCTGGGCACGCTTGGCGGCCCGACAAGCCGGGCGACCGCCGTGAACGACCTGGGAGTGGTCCTCGGCAGCGCCGACACCGCCGCCGGTGTGCGCCGACCAGTCCTGTGGCGGGCCGGGCGCATCGTCGACCTGACCGCCCACGGGCTGGACGCCACGGACGCGGTGCAGGACCTGGACACCATGGGACGGCTGGTGGGCAGCCGGGGCGGGCGCGCCACGCTGTTCCGGTAACGGCCCGGCTAACCGTCTGGATGGGTCACGGTGATCACCAGCTTGCCGGCCGGGTGCCCGTCGGAGAAGTGCCGCAGCGCGTCCGCCGCCTCGGCGAGCGGATAGCTGCTGTCGACGGGCGGGGTGAGCGCCCCGGACTCGATGAGGTCACGCAACTCGTCAAGATCCTCGATGCGCTCCCCGGCGCCCACGGCGCGCAGCCGGTGCCCGACGACCGTCGACAGCAGCGGCGCCCCGAACATCTGCCGGCCGTACCCACCGAGCAGGGCGCCCCTGGTCCAGTCGCCACCAACCAGGGCCAGCGTCCCGCGCCGGGTGAGCGCGCGCCGTAGCAGGGCCAGTGGACGGTTGCCGCCGGTGTCGACGACCACGTCGTACACCGGACCGTCCCGGTCGATCTCCTCGCGGGTGTAGTCGAGGATGTCGTCGACGCCGAGCGAGCGCACGAAGTCGACGGCCGTGGAGGAGCAGACGCCGGTCACTGTCGCCCCGTACGCCTTGGCGATCTGCGCGGCCTGGGAACCGACCCCGCCGGCGGCGCCGATGACAAGCACCCGGTGACCTGGGCGCACCTGACCGGTGTCGCGGACCGCGCGCAGGGCGGTCATCCCGGAGACGGGCACGGCGGCGGCCTGCGCGAAGGTCAGGTTGGTCGGCTTGCCGGCCAGCCGCCGCTCGTGGGTGGCCGTGAACTCGGCGTACGACCCGCGCAGCGAGGTGCCGTACACCTCGTCGCCGGGGCGGAAGCGGGTCACCCGCGCGCCGACCTCGGCCACCACGCCCGCCACGTCCCGGCCGAGCACCGGTACCCGGGGCCGGCGTAGCCCGGAGGCGAGTCGTACCAGGTAGGGACGCCCGGCCAGGAAGATCAACACTCCCGGGTCGACCCCGGCGGCGTGGACCCGCACCAGCACCTCGTGCTCGCCGACCTCGGGGCGGTCGATGTCGCGGAGTCGGAGCCCGGACGGCGGGCCGTAGCGGTCGTGCACGATGGCCTTCATGTTGTCTCCTCGGGGTACTGGAACACCTCGTCGAGCCGTACGCCGAACACGTGGGCGATCCGGAAGGCCATCTCCAGCGAGGGGGAGTAGCGGCCCTGCTCGATCGCGATGACTGTCTGCCGGGTCACGCCGATCCGCTCGGCCAGCGCCGCCTGGGTCATCTCGTCCCTGGCGAAACGCAGCGCCCGGATGTTGTTCGTGACCCGCGTCGGTTTCACCACTGCGGCACGCCCCGGCGGTAGACGATCACCTTCGCCAGCGAGCCGACCACCGCCGACAGCACGAAGCAGAGGTAGATCACGTTGGCGATCCAGAACCAGTGCCACTGCGCCATCGCCATGAGCATCGCCGACACCGCGCCGATCACCACGAACGCCTGCCCGACGTGGTCGCCGAGCCGCCCGATCTCCCGGTCGCGCACGTCACTTGCCCGGGAGGCACGCGGATTCACGATGCCCAATCCGATCTCGAGGACCATGCTGGCGGCGATCGCGCCGCCGACAGTCCAGAACAGTGCGCCGGCGTACGGCGTCGAGGCCAGCCGCCCGTCGCCGACCCGGCTGAGGACGACGGCCACGTAGACGGCGTAGCCGACCACGCTTACCACCAGCATGATCCAGGCCCGCTTCTCCTGGTGCGTCATCACCGACTCCTCGATGTAAAGAATCCTTGACACTGTCAGAGTAAGGTCTCTTTGACGTCATGTCTACAAACTTTTACATCGGGTTCCGTGCCGCCGGCTGTCGTGAGCCGTCGGGAGGTCAGCGTCGGGCGGCGCGCAGGGCGTCGTGCAGTTCGCGGGCCACCTGCGCGAGCGCCGCCTCGGCCTGCGGCTGCACGGCCGCCGGCACCGTCGACTCACTGAGCGCGGCAACGGCGTACGCCTGCCCGTCGGCGTGTTCCACCACGCCCACCTCGTGCCGCAGGTTCAGCAGGGTGCCGGTCTTCGACGACCAGCGGGAGGCGTCCGAGCTGAAGTCCGGGGCGAGCCGCTGGCGCAGCAGGTTGTCGCCCATCAGCTCGCGCACCCGGGCGGCCACCGCCGTCGGGATCCGCGCCGGGCGCCACAGCGCGTGCAGCAGGTCGACGAAGGCCCGGGCCGAGCCGGCGTTGGCCCGAGCGGCGTCCAGCTGCGCGACCGGATGGCCCTGACCGGCGGTGGTCGCGGACGCGGCGAGGGAGTGCGCGAGATGCACCTCCGGCGCGAGCCGCTCGGCCGGCGTGTCGGTGAGATCCCGGGTGCGGTGCCGGACGCTTATCCCGTCGACGCCGAGCCGGCGCAGCGTGTCGGCGACCGCCACCGGCGGGGTGAGGGCGAACAGCGCGTCCGAGGCCCCCTCGTCGCTTATCGCCACACTCAGGTAGAGCAGGTCGTCGATCGCCACGGTGGCCGGATGCCGGAACCGGCTCAACCCGGTCGGCCCGGGCGTGCGTACCCGGCCGGGTGCCACCGTGACCGCTGTGGCACCGTCGAGTTCCCCCCGGACGATCCGGTCCACTGTGGCCACCGCGAGCGGCACCTTCACCAACGAAGCGACGGGCAGCACCACGTCGGCGTCGATTCCCAGTTCGTCGCCGGTGTCGAGGTCGCGGACCAGGAGGCAACCGCGCAGGCCGGCGTCGCGCAGCGTCTCCCGGGCGGTGCGGAGCAGTCGACCGACGGTCACGTCGCCTCCGGTACGCCGAGGCACCGCGCCACCGCGGCGCCCAGCTCGCCGCGCAGCCGCTCGGCGTCCTCCCGGGCGCCGGCCGCCACCTGGTAGCCGCGCACCGGTCGCGGATCGCCGAGGGGTCGCCAGTGCAGCCCCAGTTCCTGCGCCTCGGCGGGCGAGCAGAGCACCAGGTCGCTGCCGGCGAGTGCGTCGGCGGCGGCGTCGACCACGGACACCGCGACCGCCACCTGGGTCGGTCGCAACCCGACGGCGTCGCGCAGCCGGGTCATCGGGTCGCGGACGTGCGGCACGTCGTCCTCCGGCGAGATCCAGACCCGACGCCGACGGGCCCGGCGGTCCGCGCGCGGGGCGCGCAGCGATTCCAGCCGCAGGGTCTCGACACCCGGGTCGGTGCCGCCCGCGAGACCGAGCGGCACCCGCCACGCGGCCTCGTCCGGCGGTACGCAGACAAGCGCGGCACGCACCTCGAGCTGCTGGCGCATCCGGGCCCGTTCCGCCGGCTCACCCCGGCGCAGTTCCAGATTCAGCTCGTGCCGACGGGCCTCGACCACCAGCCGGGCCAACGACCGGGGTGCGCAGACCGCCGGCACGGCCAGCCGGAACGGACGCAGTCGGGCCCGTTCGGCGTCGTGCTCCATCGCCTCGGCCAGGTCGACGATCCGCCGGGCCGAGGCGAGCATGTCCCGCCCGAACGGGGTGAGCGTGACGCTGCGCGAGGTGCGGTCGAACAGCCGCCCACCGAGGTGCCGCTCCAGCGCGGCCACCCGTCGGCTCGCCACCGACTGCGGGATGCGGGCCACCGCGGCGCCGACGGTGAAGCTGCCGTGGCTGCCGACCGACACGAACGCCCGACAGGCCGCCACCAGGTCCACACCGGCATCCTATGCCGATCCGGCATCAGTAGCCCTCCCGACGTCTTCGACAGCATGGGGCGGCGCTGCGAACCTGGTTGTCGGCCGTCCGGACGACCTCCGGTGGACCGGCTGAACGAGGGAAGGACCCAGCCGTGACACGTACCAACCGCCGTACCCGCGCCGTCGCGCTCGCCGCCGCCCTGACGCTCGGCCTGCTGGCCGGTTGCTCACCCGGCACCCCGACCGCGCCCGCGCCGACGGCGTCCACCCCGACGGCGTCCGCCGCGCCGGTAAGCGTCGACTTCGCCCCGCTGGAGCGGGAGTTCGACGCCCGGCTCGGCGTGTACGCGATCGACACCGGCACCGGACGCAGCGTCGCGCACCGGGCCGACGAGCGCTTCGCGTACGCCTCGACCTTCAAGGCCCTCGCCGCCGGCGCGGTGCTCGCCGCGACCTCGGACGAGGAACTGGACCGGGTCGTCAGCTACTCCCACGACGACCTGGTCACCTACTCGCCGATCACCGAGCGGCACGTCGACACCGGCCTGTCGCTGCGCGCGATAGCCGACGCGGCGGTGCGCTACAGCGACAACACCGCCGGGAACCTGCTGCTCAAGCAGCTCGGCGGCCCCTCCGGGTTCAAGCAGGTGCTGCGTGAGGTCGGCGACGAGGTCACCGAGCCGGCGCGGTGGGAGACCGAACTCAACGCGTACGTCCCGGGCGAGTCCCGCGACACCAGCTCACCGCAGGCGCTGGCCACCACGCTGCGGGCGTACGCGGTCGACGACGCCCTCTCCCCGGCCGACCGGGCCGTGCTCGTCGACTGGCTCAAGCGCAACACCACGGGCGACGCGACGATCCGCGCCGGAGTGCCGGACGGTTGGGCGGTGGGGGACAAGACCGGCTCCGCCGACCACGGCACCCGCAACGACATCGCTGTCGTCTGGCCGCCGGACCGGGCACCGATCGTGCTCGCGGTGCTCTCCGACCGGGTCGAGCCCGATGCCGAGCGCGACGACGCCCTGCTCGCCCGGGCCGCCGAGATCACCATCGACGCGCTGAGCTGAGCGGCCCGTCGGGGCGCGCGGACCGGCCACCAGGCGACCGTGCGGGGTCGTCCTGGTGGCCGGTTCCGGTCGGTGGCCCGGGTTGGTACGGAGGTCGGCCCCGGCCGTGCCGACGGTCGCGCGGTGACCGGTTCCGGTCTGCCGTCAGCCCGTCGCGGGCCCGGTCAGGTCGAAGTCGGCGGTGACCGGGGTGTGTCTGATCCGCAGGGGTTGTGCCCCGGACACCTGCTCGGCGTTGGGGAACCAGCGGCTGGGCACGTGGGCGCAGTCGCACCGCAGCAGCACCCGCTGCCCCGGCAGCAGCCGCAGCCTGTAGTCGGCACCGACGTCGACCACCCCCGCCACGTCGCCGGTACCCGCGTGGAAGGCGATCACCTGGGAGTAGTTCGGCATCTCGTCGACGGCGATGGTGCCGCTGACCACGGTGCCCGCGACGAGCTTCTGGTCGCTGGTGGCCGTCGCGCCGGACCGGACCCGTACGGTGTCGGCCTTCGTGCGGTCGGCCACCCCGCCGGACCACTGACTGGCCAGCCCGTAACCGGTGTAGTACAACGGCCAGCGGTACGGCCCGAGACCGGTGAGCGTGTACCGGCCGTCGTCGTCGGTGAAGACGCCGTAGTCGCTGTACTTGGGATGCGGGACCACCGGCAGGGGCAGGACGTATCCGAAGGAGACCGGGGTGCCGTCCGCCGCGCGGGTGACCCGACCGGTGACGGTGCCCGGCGGATCGAACCGGACCGTCGGGGCGGTGACGGTTGCGCCCGGTCGCACCTTGATGATCACGCCGCGCTCCCGCTGGCCGGTGCCGCCGTGCCGGCCGACCCACTGCATGCCGTACTGCGCGTTGTCGTAGGGCTCGGCGAGCAGGTGATAGCGGCCGGGCGGCACGTTGCTGGCGAGCACATCGCCGCCGTCGACGCCGGTGCAGCCGGCGTGCCGGCCGTCCTGCACCTCGCCGAGAAACACGACGGTGAGCAGGTCGCGGTCGACCGGGACCAGGGACACGCACCCTCGTACGGTGGCCCCGGTGGCCCGGTCACGCAACGTGGTCCGTACCTCGCCGGGGGCGGCAGTGGTCGGGGCGAATGAGGGCGCGGCGGCGGTGGCGCGCGGAACGGCGGCGGACTGTGCGAGCCCGGGACTCGCCGTGGCGGGCAGCGGCAGGCTGACGACGAGCAGGGCGACGGTGAGTGGGACGGCATGACGTGGGGACCGCGACATCGGCGGGATCCTCTCCACCCGGCGGACGAAACCCACTCACGGTAGCGACTGTGACGGACCCGTCACGTGTTGTGTCGGGAGGTGGTCACGGGATCGGCCACTCGTGGACCGGCCGGTTGCTGTGCATCAGCTCCACGTAGTGCCGGACGACCTGACGCAGGGCGTCCGGGCGGTCCAGCTGGTCCGTCGACTCCAGTCGGTGCAGCGTCTCCACCTGCCAGCTGGCGCCGTTGCGCCCCGTCAGGCAGCGCTGCTCGATGATGCCGAGCAGCCGGTCCCGCTCGTCCGGTTCGACACCCCACCGGTCCAGACCGTGGTGGGCCAGCGGCAGCAGCCGGCGCAGCACCAGCTCGGTGACCGGCAGATAGCCCAGGCCGGGCCAGAAGACGTGCGCGTCGATGCCGTGCCGGGCGCAGGTGTTGAAGTTCTCCTCGGCGGCGCTGAACGACATCTGTGACCACAGTGGCCGGTCCGCCTCGGCGAGCGCCCGGACCAGACCGAAGTAGAACGCCCCGTTGGCGACGGTGTCCAGCACTGTCGGTCCGGCCGGCAGGACCCGGTTCTCCACCCGCAGGTGCGGCCGGCCGCGCAGAACGTCGTAGACCGGCCGGTTCCACCGGTAGACGGTGCCGTTGTGCAGCCGCAACTCGGCGAGGGTCGGTACCCCTCCGGCGGCGAGCGTCTCGGACGGGTCCTCCGGATCGCAGACCGGCAGCAACGCCGGGAAGAAGCGCACATTCTCCTCGAACAGGTCGAACACCGAGGTGATCCAGCGTTCGCCGAACCAGACCCGGGGGCGTACGCCCTGGGTCTTGATCTCCTCGGAGCGGGTGTCGGTGGCCTGCTGGAACAGCGGGATCCGGGTCTCGCGCCACAGCTCACGGCCGAAGAACAACGGCGAGTTCGCGCCGAGCGCCACCTGGATCCCGGCGATGGCCTGGGCGGCGTTCCAGTAGTCGGCGAACTGGCCGGGACCGACCTGGAGGTGGAACTGGGTGCTGGTGCACGCCGCCTCCGGGGTGATCGTGTCGGCGGTGACCGCCAGCCGTTCCACCCCGTTGATGGCGATCCGCAGGTCCTCCCCCCGGGCGGCGAAGATCTGCTCGTTGAGCAGCGCGTAGCGGGGATTCGGCGACAGGGTGGCGGCGGTCAGGTGCTCCGGCAGCACGGTGGGCAGGATGCCGATCATCACCAGGTGCGCGCCGACGGTGCGGGCCCGCTGGTCGGCGGCGTTAAGGCTGGCGCGCACATGTTCCTCGAACTCGGCGGTGCCGGTGCCGGTCAACCGCCGGGGCGCGACATTGATCTCGACGTTGAACTGGCCGAGTTCGGTCTGGAAGCTCGGGTCGGCCACCGCGCGCAACACGTCGCTGTTGCGCATCGCCGGCATCGAGTCGTCGTCGACCAGGTTCAGCTCGATCTCCAGCCCGGTCATCGGCCGGTCGACGTCGAACCGGGACTCGCGCAGCATCTCGGCGAAGACGTCGAGACAGCGGCGCACCTTGTCCCGGTAGCGAGCCCGATCCTGGCGGCTGAAGGTCTGTACGCCGACTTCCTCGCCCATTGGTCACCACCCTGTCACCGCTGGTACCCCGAACGTCGCACGTCCATGCCACCTGCGGGAGTCGGGACCTGTCGGGTTGTCCGTAGCATGGCCGTCGTGCGTGACAAGGTGACCCGACTGTTCGTGGTGGCGGCGATCGCGGAGGCGATCTCCTGGGCCGGCTTGCTGGCCGGGATGCTGGTCAAGTACGGCCCGCCCGACAACGAACTGGGCGTGCAGGTGTTCGGCCCGATCCACGGCGCGCTCTTCGTCGCGTACGGGGCGTTGGTGCTGGCCGTGGCGCGGGTGCACAGGTGGAGCCTGCTGGCCACCGGCGTGGCGTTGGCCTGCGCGGTGCCGCCGTTCGCCACGCTCGTCTTCGAGCGCTGGGCGCGCCGGCGGGGCATGCTCGACGTCACCGAGCCGGCCCCGGAACCCGCCCCCGTCGGCTGACGTCGGGCCGTCGCCGGCGCTCGGACGACGGCCTCAGCCCACCGCCGTGCAGGCGGCCACCCCGGCGAGGACCAGCACCCCCAGGACCGCCTGAAGCAGCAGCGAGGGCCCCAGGTGCGACCACATCGTGGCCGTACGCGGCCGGAGCAACTGCCCCGTGGTGAGGTTGACGATCCGTTCGATCTTCGGTGCCAGGTCGGGATCGCCCTGGTCGCGCAGGGTCAGCTGGACGTGGTCGGCCGGATGCAGGGCGCTCTGCGGCAGGTGCCCGTGCAACTCCACCTCGTACAGCCGGCCGTCGGCGTCCCGGAGGCGAACCGGGGTGACCAGATACTCGGGGCCCTTCTTCAGCTCCTTGAAGCTGCGCCGGCCCGTCCCGGAACCGACCGAGAGCAGGGCTCGCACCAGTCGGGCGAGCAGGCCGGCCACCCCGGCCGCGGCCAGCACCACCACCAGCACCGGCTGCCCCACCCGCACCTCCCGGGGGTAGCCGTCCATCAGGCGCACGATCTGCGCGGTGAGGATCCGCCCGGTGGGGTGCAGGCTGCGCCGGGAATACGATGTCGTGTCCATCCCACCACCCAGAGTCCGCTTACGCCTACAGATCGTATCGATCCTCGAGGTTGAACGACGTGAATGAAAACCGGTCACGCGGCTGCCGGCAGGTGACAAGCACGGCGACGCGGGTATGCGGTGGGCCGAGCTGGAAAGGGGTCGAGCATGCAGCTGTCCTTCCTGCGCCCGCTGTACCAGCGTCCGGGCCCGTGGTGCTCGGTTTACCTGGACGCCTCCCTGGACACCGAGGACGCGCACGCGGCGCTCGATCTGCGCTGGCGCGGCCTGCAACGGCAACTGGCCGAGCAGGGGGCGGACGAGCCGACGCTCGCCGCGATCGACCGGGTTGTCCGGGGTCACGACCCGATGCCCGGCGACTACGGGCTGGCCGTGTTCGGCACCCGGGGAGAGGTGGTGCTCTCCGAGTACCTGTCCGCTCCGCCACGTCGGGACCTGGCCGCGTACGACCCGTTGCCACACGTGATGCCGCTGCTGGCTCAACGTGGTGAGCAGGTGGCGTGGGTCCGGGTGCTGGCCGACCGGACCGGTGCCGACGCGATGTCGGTGAGCGCCGGTGGAGTGCCGCGCCGGGCGCACGTGACGGGCCGGGAGAGCTACCAGCTGCGCCGGGTCAAGCCCGGCGGCTGGTCCCAGTCGCGTTACCAGCGGGCCGCGATGGAGGCGTGGCATCACAACGCCGGTGACGTCACCGCCGCGACAGTGGAACTGGCCGAGCGGGTGGGTGCCGAGGTGGTGGTGGTGGCCGGTGACGTCCGCGCCACCGGCATGATCGCCGCCCAGATGCCGGATCGCTGGCAGGACCTGGTGGTGCGTACCGACGCCGGTTCCCGGGCCGGTGGCGCCGACCAGACCCTGCTGGACGACCTGACCGTGCAGACCATCGCCGAGGTGGCCGACCAGCGGGTGAACGCGGCGCTGGACCGCTTCGGCACGCAGGAGGACGTCGGTGCCGGGCTGGACGCCGTGGTGGCCGCGTTGCAGCGCAACCAGGTCGACACGATGCTCATCGTCGACGACCCGTCGGCCGACGGCCACCTCTGGATCGGCCCGGCGGCCACCGACATCGCCACCGAGCCGGGCCAGCTGCCCACGGTCGCCGAACCGGAGCGGGTCCGGGCCGACGCGGCGCTGGTGCGTGCCCTGGTGGGCACCGACGCCGAGTTGACGGTGCTGGGGCCGGACGAGGCGCCGCAGTTGGTGGACGGGGTGGGCGCGGTGCTGCGCTACGTCGACCCGGTCACCCCGGGACGGGGCGGTGCCTGACCCGAGCGTCGACGACGCCGTCGTCACCCGGCTGCTGGCCTGGCGTATCCCGCGGGTCTTCGGCCATCCGGCGGCGGCGGTCGCGTCCCTTGCCGAGGCGCTCGACTCCACCGGCGGCGACCCGGAGTTCGTGCCCACCCGCGACGCCGGAAGCGCCGCGGTCATGGCGGCCGGTCACGCCCGGTTCACCGGTGGCCCGGGCGTCTGCCTGGCGGCCGGCGGCGTGGCCGCCGCCGGCCTGCTCGCCGGGCTCGACGCCGCCCGGCGGGCCCACCTGCCGGTGCTCGCGGTCGTCGCCGAGCCCGGCCCGGTCCGGGACGACGAGGTGGGTGTCACGACGCGACTGCTCGCCGAGGTGTGCCACGGCGTCCGGTACGCCGCCGACCCGGTGCGGGTGCCGGAGTTGATGGACGAGGCGCTGCGCGCCGCCTCGCGCGGTGGCGGCCCGGTGGGCCTCGTGCTGCCGTACCGGCCGGCGGACCACCGGATGCGGTCCGCGTCCCCGGCCACCGGGTTCGCCGCGCGGCTGGTGCTCGACGAGCTGTCCACCCGGTTGCCGCCGACCGCGACGGTGGTCGTCGACGGCACCCTGCCGATGACCGGCCTCGCGGACCCTCCGGGGGCAACCGCTGATGTCGCCGTCATGGGTCTGTCCGGGGGCGCGTTGCCGTACGCCGTCGCCGTGAAGCTGGCCGCCCCCGACCAGCCGGTGGTCGCTCTGGTCGCCGACGACGGGATGCGCGCGCACGGGCTGGCCGAGCTGGTCACCGTCGCCCGGCGGCGACCGGCGTGGCCCGATCCGCGCCTGGTGGTGCTGGTGTGCAACACCCGGTCCGGTCATCCCCGGCACCTGGATCCGGGCCGGCCGATCACCGACGACGTCCCCTACGCCGGCTGGGCCCGGTTGCTCGGCCTGCACGGGGTACGCGTCGACCGGCCGGAGCTGGTCGGCGCGGCCTGGGACGAGGCGCTGAACGCCGACCGGCCGTGCGTGCTCGAGGTGATGACGGACGCGCTGACCCACGGCTCGTGGAACCGGCTCACCAACCCGATGGTCGAGGTGTCCGCGCAACCCCCCGTCCCGGCCCGTCACCCCACCTGACCTCGCAATCCCCGACACGTCGGGGATGCGACAACATCGGGGATGTTGCCGCATCAGGCGACGGCGAGACAGCAGCATCCCCGATGTTGCTGGCCGGCAACGGCGCGCCGGCGAGGGCGGGTGGTCGGTGTTGGGGGGAAGGGGCAAGATCCGCTGATTGATGCCGCTCGGTGGGGGGATGCCCTGTTTAACCCTCATCGTGGCGGGAAGCCGGGCCGCGTGGTGAGCGATCGAGGCAAGGTGGAGGCGGGGCGTACGGTGCGTCCGGGACTCACGGCGGCCGGAGCGGGGATGGCTGGCGACCGCGTCGTCGCCGCTGGCAGCACCGCCCGGACCCTGGTCGCGGCAATTGCCCGCGCGCTGCGGGGCAGCGACTGCGCCGACCTCGGGCACGCCGGGCCGGTGTCCCGTTTCGCCGGTACGCCCGACCCGGTGCGGCGGGCCGCGGCGATCCGCTCCGCCGGTCGGATCGCCCTCACCGCCGGGCAGGCCGCCGAGGTCGACGCGGGGCGGGTGGCCCGGTGGTTCGTCGACCAGTACCCGCGTCGTCGGTATCCCGGGGTGCTGTTGGGCTCCCCGCACGGCGGCGTCGCGCACCTGGCGCTGGCGCTGGGCATGCCCTGGCTGCCCGCCGGGTTCGAGATGATCGCCCACTGGCCGCAGGGCGCGGTGGACCGCCCGAGCGCCGCCCTGGACCACGGTGCGGCGCTCGCGGGACGGCTGCTCGCCGGCAACCCCGACCTGCATCTGCGGCAGGTGCACTGTCCGGCCAGCCGGGGTGCGCTGGCCGGGGCGACCGTGGCGCTGACCGGCCGCTGGCAGGCGCTGCCGGCCGCGTACCGCAGCTTCCTTGCCGACCGGCTGACCCCTGGCGCGCCGGTGCTGGTGCTGCGGGACACCCGGACCTGGCCGGTGGTCGCCGCCGCCGACGGACACAGTTTCCAGCTCGGTTGTCCGGCCAGCGGCCTGAGCCCGGTGGACTTCCACCCGGACAGCCACGCGTTGCGGCAGGTACTACGTTCCGCCGGTGGCGACAGCGCCCACTGGGATCCGCCGGAGATCTCCGCGCCGCCCGCCGCCGCCGAGCACGGGGTGGAGTCCGGTTTCGACACGGGTGTACAGGACTGGACCGTCCGGCACGGTCATCCCGTACACCGCGTCCTGGTGCCCGCGCCGGAGGCGCTCAGCGCCGCCACCGCCGACCTGTACCGGCGCTGGCTGCGGGCCGCCGGCAAGACCGGGGACCGCCTGGTGGTCGAGTGCGGCCGGCTGCTCGACCCCTGGCAGGTGCTCCGGGCCGGGCTGGTGCCGTACTGGTGCGAGAACGCCACCCGGCGCAGCGTCGAGCAGGTGGAGTGGTGGCTGGCCGGCAGCGAGTCGTTCACCTCGGTCGACGTGCTGCCGGAGCCGCCGGGCGTACGGTCACCGGCGCTTGCTGGTCTGCCGCAGTGGCTGGCGGTCGCCGGGTTCGGCCGGCGGCGGCGGGCCCTGGACCGCGCCTCGGCGCGCGGCTACCCGGTCACCTCGGTGCCCACCCGACGGGCCACCGAGGTGCTCCGCGCCCAGCCGTACGACCTGCCCAGTCCGGCGCCGTTGGCGACCTCGGAGGCCCTGGCCGCGCTGCGCGACGGCGGCGGCCACCACGGCCTGCTGATCTGTTGAGACCGGGCTGACGAAACATCCTCGCGAACCCGCGATCCCGTGATTGAGTACCTACGGAGCGGGAACACCGCCGGCTGCGACAGGCTGATCACCTTGCGTGGCGCGGCGCCGTCGCCCGCTGGCATCCCAGTCACGTAACCCAGTCACAGGCCCGTGCGTGCCTACGCGCGTGCCCGGTGTCGGTGAATCCGGGCGGGGTCCTTCCCGAGGGAGGCGCGGATGTTCGGACAGACCACCACAACCACACCACCACCGACCGATCGGGGGTTGGAGGACCTCGACGCCGCGGCGCTGGCGTACGCGGCGCGGATCGAGGGGCTGCCGCCGGAGCGTCGGCACGAGGCCCGCGACGACCTGGTCCGGTTCGCGTTGCCGTTCGCGGGCCGGCTGGCCCGCCGCTACCGGGGGCGCGGGGAACCGCTTGAGGATCTGGAGCAGGTGGCCCGTCTGGGGCTGGTCAACGCGGTCGACCGGTACGACCCGGAACGGGGCTCGTTCACCGCGTACGCGGCGATCACCATCGTGGGTGAGATCAAGCGGCATTTCCGGGATCGCACCTGGGGGGTGCATGTGCCCCGCCGGCTGCGGGACCTGATCCTGGAGGTCGGACAGGCGACGGCGGCGCTGACAAGTGAGTTGTCCCGGGCGCCGACGGTGGCCGAGTTGTCGAAGCGGCTGGAGACGCCGGAGGCGGAGATCCTCGCGGCGCTGGAGTCGGCGGCCGGCTACAGCCCGGCCTCACTGAACGCGCCGGTCGGCGGGGAGAGTTCGGCGGAGTTCGGCGACCTGGTCGGCGAGTCGGACATCGCGCTGGAGTCGGTCGACGACCGGGTGACGGTCAGCGGCCTGCTGCACCGGCTGCCCTGGCGGGAGCGGCGGATCCTGGCCATGCGGTTCTACGGCAACCAGACCCAGGCGGAGATCGCGGCCCGGTTCGGCATCTCCCAGATGCACGTGTCCCGGCTGCTGTCGAGGGCGCTGACCTGGCTACGCCAGGCGATGCTCGCCGACGCGCCGCCACCCTGGCAGAACGGTCCCGCCGAGTCCGAGGCGGCCAGCCAGACGCGGGCCACGGCCGCGGTACGAGGCCGCTGAGCAGGCACCACGAAAGACGTCGCGAGGGCGGCACCTGTCGGTGCCGCCCTCACCCGTACGCGTCGATCAGTTCTCCGGAGTGTCTCCGTGCCCACGCGGATGCCGCCAGCGGTCGTTGGGTTGCGCGTCGCGCTGCGCGCCCAGCGGGTTGTCCTCCGGTTCGTCGGTTTCCTCGAAGCTGGGCCGGCGTATCTCCTCCGGCTCCGGCACCTCGACCGGCCGGGCACCGGACTGCGGCGCCGGCTGGTACGCGACGGCCTCCCGCGCGCCGTGCGCTCCCTCGGCGCTCGGCGATTCCGGCATGTGCACCTCGCGGTGTATCTCGTCGCGGAACTCCTGCGGTGGCCGGGTGGTCCGCTGTGGAAGGTCGCGGCCCAGGTCGGAGACGAGTTCGCCGTACTTTGCGTCGAACGCGGGTCGCTCCGAGCGGATCCGGGGCATCCGGTCGAAGTTGCGCAGCGGCGGTGGGCAGGTGGTGGCCCACTCCAGCGAGTTGCCGAAACCCCAGGGGTCGTCCACTGTCACCTCGGCGCCGTAGCGCCAGGACTTCCAGGCGTTCCAGATGAAGAACAGGGTGGACGCCCCCAGCACGAACGAGAAGATGCTGGAGATCGTGTTCAGCGTGGTGAAACCGTCGGTGGGCAGGTAGTCGGCGTACCGGCGGGGCATGCCCTCGTTGCCCAGCCAGTGGTGCACCAGGAAGGTGCCGTGGAAGCCGATGAACATGGTCCAGAAGTGCAGTTTGCCCAGCCGCTCGTCGAGCAGCCGCCCGGTCATCTTCGGCCACCAGAAGTAGAAGCCGGCGAAGAGCGCGAAGACCACGGTGCCGAAGACCACGTAGTGGAAGTGGGCCACCACGAAGTAGCTGTCGTGGGTGTGCCAGTCGGCCGGCGGGCTGGCCAGCAGCACGCCGGTGAGCCCACCGAGCAGGAAGGTCACCAGGAAGCCGATGGAGAACAGCATCGGTGTCTCGAAGGTGAGCTGCCCCTTCCACATGGTGCCGATCCAGTTGAAGAACTTCACCCCGGTGGGCACCGCGATCAGGTAGCTGAGGATGCTGAAGAACGGCAGCAGCACCTGGCCGGTGGCGAACATGTGGTGCGCCCAGACCGTCATCGACAGCACGGTGATCGCGATGGTGGCCAGCACCAGCCCGGTGTAGCCGAAGATCGGTTTGCGGGAGAAGACCGGGATGACCTCGGTGATGATGCCGAAGAACGGCAGCGCGATGATGTAGACCTCGGGGTGGCCGAAGAACCAGAACAGGTGCTGCCAGAGCATCGGTCCACCGGTGTCGGGGTTGAACACCTGGGCGTCGAGCAGCCGGTCGGCGCTCAGCGCCAGCAGCGCGGCGGCCAGCAGCGGGAAGACCAGGATCACCAGCACGCTCGTGAAGAGCATGTTCCAGGTGAAGATCGGCATCCGGAACATGGTCATGCCCGGTGCCCGCAGGGTCAGGATCGTGGTGATCAGGTTGACCGCGCCGAGGATGGTACCCAGACCGGAGACCACCAGCCCGATCACCCACATGTTCGCGCCGACCCCGGGGGAGTGCTCGACGGTGCTCAACGGGGTGTACGCGGTCCAGCCGAAGTCAGCCGAGCCGCCCGGGGTCAGGAAACCGCCGACCACCATCGCCCCGCCGAACAGGTAGAGCCAGTACGCCAGCGCGTTGAGTCGGGGGAACGACACGTCCGGAGCGCCGATCTGGATCGGCACGATGTAGTTGGCGAAGCCGAACGCGGCCGGGGTGGCGAACAGCAGCAGCATCACCGCGCCGTGCGAGGTGAAGAGCTGGTTGTACTGTTCCGGGGCGAGAAACTGCAGACCCGGCCGGGCCAGTTCGGCCCGGATCAGCATGGCCTCGATCCCGGCCAGCACGAAGAAGCCGAAGGACGTCAGCAGGTAGAGCAGGCCGATCTGCTTGTGGTCGGTGGTGGCCAGGAACCTGACGAGCTTTCCGCCCGGCAGCGGCCTGCGCAGCGGTCCGGGATAGCCGCCGAACCGGGCCGGGGCGAGAATCGCCGGCCCTCGGTCCTGTCCGGGTTCGGTGGTTACCCGCTTGGGCATGAGCGCTCACCCCGCTGACGACGGAAAAGGACGGGCGTGGCTACCCACCCCGCCGACCATGTAACCAGGCGACAGCGGTAATTTCGGTCAATTCGCCGGCAGCGTGGCCCAGACGGCCTTTCCGTCACCGGCCGGGGAGCTACCCCAGCGCTCGGCCAGCTCGCGGACGAGCAACAGCCCTCGACCGCCCTCGTCGCGCTGCCCGGACGTGCCGGGCCGGGCCGCCGCGCTGCTGCCGTCGACCACGGCCAGGTGCAGCCACGGGCGTCGCAGGGTCACCGTGACCTGCATCGGGGTGCCCGCGTGCCGGACCACGTTGCCGACCAGCTCGCTGAGCACCACCGAGGCCGGGCCGACCGCCTCGGGGAGGTTCCACCTGGCGCACGCGTCGGCCACCAGCTCCCGGGCCCGCCGGCAGGCCGTCGCCACCGGGTCCAGGCGCAGCCGCAGCCGGGTCACGGCCGTCGCGTCGGCCACCCGGCTGGCCTCGTCGCAGTTGTCCCGCACCGGCACCACCCGGCAGGCCGTCGACCCGGCCAGGGAGGCGGCGGCGTCCGGGCGCGGCGCGCAGAGCACCAGCGGGACGACCGGCCAACCCGCGGCGCGGCGCGCCACGGCGGCGAAGACCGACACCGCCAGCTGTTCCCGCACGTCCAGCTCGGTCAGGTCCACCACCAGCGCGTCGGGCTGCCGGGCCAGACATTCCTCCAGGATCGCGTACACCTGGCGCATCGAGATCATGTCGAGGGTGCCGGCGAGGCGGACGACGGTGACGTGTGCCCCGTCGTGTACCTGGCAGGTGATCCGGCTCGCCATCTCCACCCTCGTCTCGGCGTTTTCCGCAGAGCCTGGCAGGTACCCGGCCTCCCACCGGGTGAAACGCCACGTGGGGCCGGACACGTCAGGCCGCGACCCGGCGTCGGGGCAGTTGGTGTCGCAGCTCGGCCAGCGGTGGCCGTTCCTCCACGGCGACGTCGCTGACCACGATCTCCCGGTCCAGGTTCGGCAGCGCGTCGGAGCCGCCCCGGCGGAACTGGGTCAGCAGGGCGGTGGGCAGCACCTCGGGGTTGGCCCAGCCCCGGCGCTGCAACCGCGACCAGGCGGTGAGCATGATCTGGGCGGACATCCGGCCCAGCGCCGCGGTGTCCTGGTGCCGGTGCTTACGTTCACCGAGATCCACCTGGGCGAGCGCGTCCAGCCCGACGAGTTCGAGCAGGTCGATGAGCATGGCGGTCTCGACGCCGTAGCCGGAGACGAACGGCACCCGCGCCAGCACCTCCCGGCGGCCGGCGTACTCGCCGGCGAGGGGCTGCACGAAGCCGGCCAGTTCCGGCCAGAACAGGTTCAGCATCGGCCGGGCCATCAGCTCCGTCACCCGGCCGCCACCGTCGGCCTCCACGCCGCTGGTGCTGACCAGGGGTCGGTGGTAGAAGCCCTTGACGAAGTCGACAGACGGGTCGGTCAGCAGTGGGCCGAGCAGCCCGGTGACGAAGTGCGGCCGGAACTCGCGCAGGTCGGCGTCGACGAAGGCGACCACGTCTCCCTCCGCCGCGGCCAGGCCGGCCCAGAGCGCGTCGCCCTTGCCGGTCAACCGGGGCAGCCCCCGGGTCATCGCGTCCTGGCTGACCACCTCGGCGCCGGCGGACCGGGCCACCGCGGCGGTGCGGTCGGTGGACCGCGAGTCGACCACGATCAGCTCGTCGACGAGCGACACCCGGTCCATCAGATGCTCGCGGATGGTCGAGACGATCGCCCCGACGGTGGCCTCCTCGTTGCGCGCCGGCAGCACCACGCTGACCCGGCTGTCGCCCTTGGCCCGCAGCAGCCGTCGGGTCGGCCAGTCGGCCGCCGAGGTGGTCCGATAGGTGGCCCAGGCCTCCACCACCGGCGAGACCAGAGATTCGTTGTCGTGCACAGGCACCCCCTCGTCGGCGGGAAGACCGGGAGATGGATTTCCCAGCACCCCGCACGCTAACCGGACCGGCACCCCAGCTTGATCAGCGCTGTGCTCCCGCCACGTTCCCATCTGATGAACCTTTGATTGCGCCCGCCCACCCCCCGGCCCTCCGCGATCTTGCACTTCTGGTCGCCCTTATGTGCTGCACATCCCTTATGTCGGGACCGAATGTGCAAGATCGCGGGGATCTGGTGGGTCGGGTGGGACGTTCAAGATCGGTTCGGTCGCGTACCGTTGCGGCTCATGGGTGTGTCGCAACGGTTGAAGACCAGGTTCCGCCGGTTCCTCCAACGCCCGGGGACGACTGTCGATCTGGCTCCGCTGGAGAAGCTGCTGCCGGTCATCGAGGCCCGCGAGGAGGAGATCTCGGCGTTCGACGACGCCGAACTCACCGAGGCGGCAGCCGCGGCGTCCAGCTACGAGGAGATCTGCGCCCTCGGTCGTGAGGCGGCCCGCCGAGGCATCGACCAGCGTCCGTACGATGTCCAGCTGCTGGGCGCCATGTCACTGCTCTCCGGCAAGGTCGCCGAGATGGCCACCGGTGAGGGCAAGACGCTCACCGCCGCGATCGCCGCGTACGGGCACGTCCGCCTCGGCAACGGGCCGGTGCACGTGCTCACCGTCAACGACTACCTGGCCCGCCGCGACGCCCAGTGGATGGAGCCGATCTACACCCTGCTCGGGCTCACCGTCGGCTGGGTCAACGAGGCGTCCACCCCGATCGAACGGCGGGCCGCGTACGCCTGCGACGTCACCTACGTGTCGGTGAGCGAGGCCGGCTTCGACTTCCTCCGCGACCAGCTCGTCACCGACATCGAGGACCGGGTGCAGCGCCCGCTGCGCACCGCCATCGTCGACGAGGCCGACTCGATCCTGATCGACGAGGCCCGGGTGCCGATGGTGCTCGCCGGCTCGGTACCGGGCGAACAGGACCCGGTGCACGCCGCCGCGGCGCTCGTCCGCGGCCTGCGTAGGGGCAAGCACTACACGGTGGCCGAGGACGGCCGCAGCGTGGCCTTCACCTCCGCCGGTCTGGCCGCCGTCGAGGCCAAGCTCGGCATCGACCTGTACGACGAGGAGAACGTCGAGCAGCTCTCGGCGGTCAACGTGGCGCTGCACGCGCACGCCCTGCTGCACCGGGACGTGGACTACATCGTCCGGGACGGCACTGTCGAGCTGATCGACGAGATGCGGGGGCGGGTCGCCCAGCGCCGCCGGTGGCCCGACGGGCTCCAGGCGGCGGTCGAGGCCAAGGAAGGACTGGACGCCTCGGCGGAGGGTGAGGTGCTGGGCACCATCGCCGTGCAGGCGTACGTCGGGCTCTACCCGATGGTGTGCGGCATGACCGCCACCGCGGTGCTCGTCGGCGACCAGTTGCGGGAGTTCTTCGGCCTGGAGGTCGCGGTGATCCCGCCGAACACCCCGTGTGTCCGGGCCGACGAGCCGGACCGCATCTACGCCACCCGGGCGGAGAAGGAAGAGGCGCTGATCGACGAGATCCGGCGCTGCCACGCCGACGGGCGGCCGGTGCTTGTCGGCACGCTCGACGTCAAGGAGTCCGAGCAGTTGGCCGCCGGGCTCAACGCCGCCGGAGTGCCGTGCGTGGTGCTCAACGCGAAGAACGACGACGAGGAAGCGGCGATCATCGCCGAGGCCGGCGCGTTCGGCACGGTCACCGTCTCCACCCAGATGGCC
Source organism: Verrucosispora sp. CNZ293 (assembly GCF_002754655.1). Taxonomy (NCBI): domain Bacteria; kingdom Bacillati; phylum Actinomycetota; class Actinomycetes; order Micromonosporales; family Micromonosporaceae; genus Micromonospora; species Verrucosispora sp. CNZ293. The sequence goes on along the minus strand of NZ_PEFR01000001.1, from coordinate 1,997,754 downwards.
GGCCGGGGCGTGGACATCCGCCTCGGCGGCAGCGACCAGGCCGACCGGGAGCGGGTGGCCGAACTGGGTGGCCTCTACGTGATCGGCAGCGGCCGGCACGACAGCCGCCGCGTGGATGACCAGTTGCGTGGCCGGGCCGGTCGCCAGGGCGACCCGGGTGGGTCGGTCTTCTTCGTCAGCCTGGAAGACGATCTCGTCGTCCGCCACGCCGGTGACTCGGTGCCGCCGTCGCCCCGGATGAACGCCGACGGCCTGGTCACCGACGCGCAGGTGGACTACGCGGTCGAGCACGCCCAGCGGGTCGCGGAAGGGGTCAACCACGAGATCCACCGCAACACCTGGCGGTACAGCGTGGTGATCGAGCAGCAGCGCAAGGCGCTCGCCGAGCGGCGGGAGCGGCTGCTCACCAGCGACGTCGCCGCGCTGATGCTGCTGGACAAGATGCCGGAGAAGGCCGGCGAGATGGACGAGGACCTGCTGGCGCAGGTCGCCCGCTCGATCGCCCTCTACCACCTCGACCGGCTGTGGGCGTCGCACCTGGCCGAGCTCTCGGAGGTCCGCGAGGGCGTGCACCTGCGGGCCCTGGGCCGGCTCGATCCGCTCGACGAGTTCCACCGGGCCGCGGTTCCGGCGTTCACCGAACTGGTCCCGGCGATCGAGGCGCGGACGCTGGCGACCTTCGCCGAGACCGAGTTCGACGAGGACTGGGAGCCGGACGCGGCGGAGCTGGTCCGGCCGAGCGCCACCTGGACGTACCTCGTGCACGACAACCCGTTCGGCTCCGAGCTGGACCGGCTGATCGCCTCGGTCGGTCGACGGCTCAGCGGAGCCGGTTCCCGCTGAGGTCGGCTGGTCCGACGGCGCCCCTCCCGGCGGCACCCGTATCCTGGGAGGGGCGCCGCTTTGCGCCGTTTCGACCGTTGTGCCGTGGGTAGTAGGGCGGTCGTGTTGTCGAGGGTGGCCGCAGCGCGGGGGCCCAGCGGAGGAGGAGACGGGTGGCGACGCTGATCGGGCGTACGGGAGCCGCAGGCCGGTGAACCTGGAGACGCGTGCACCACTGGCAGAGACGCTCGGCGTGCTGGAGACGGCTGCCCTGCTGCGGGAGCTGACCGCCGGGTTGATCGCCGTGGACGACTTCGACGCGGCGCTGTCCGCGCTGGTCCGGATCACCCGGGAGGCGCTGGCGGGGGTGAGTTGGTGCGGGTTCACCGCCCTGCGGGCCGGCGAGCCGGCGGGTGTCGCCGCCTCCGATGCCCGGCTGAGCGGGCTGGACGACCTGCGCTACGGCGCGGACACCCCGGCGATGGACGCGATCCGCCGCCGGGAGATGGTCGGCGCGGAGGAGCTGGGTGTGGAACCGCGCTGGCCGCAGTGGACGCCCCGGGCCCGCGAGCTGGGCGTACGCGGGGTCATCTCGGCACCCGTGGACATCGACGACCAGGTGATCGGCGCGGTCAACCTGTACGCCGCCGAACCCGACGCGCTGACCCCCGGCCACCAGTTGACCGCGATGCTGCTCGCCGAACACGCGGGTCTGCTGCTGGCCGCCGTACGCGACCGGGAGAAACGTGCCGCGCTGACCGGGCAGCAGGACACCGCGCTGCTCAACGACGGCGTGATCGGTCAGGCCGTCGGCGTCATCATGACCCAGCGGGGCTGTCCCGCCGAGGACGCCCTCGACGTGCTGCGCAGCGCGGCGTCGTCGCTGTCGATCCCGCTCCGCGAGGTGGCGGAGCGGCTGGTCAGCACGGTCTCCCGGCCCCGGGACAACTGACCGGGGCGTGTCGTTTCGCCCGGGTGGCGCCCGGGTAGCACCCTGGACTGATGGACTGACTATCCCAGGGGGACCAGATGCAGAGCCGGCTGCGGGTGCAGGGACACCCCATCCAACCGATGCTTGTGACCTTTCCGTACGGGCTCTTCGTCTGTGCCGTCATCTTCGACCTCGCCGACGTGGTCGGCGGTCCGGTCTTCCTCGGCGAGGTCGGTTACTGGACGGCGGTGGCCGCGCTGGTGGCGGCGGCGTTGACGGCGGTCGCCGGGATGGTGGACCTGTGGGACGTACCGCCGGACCGCACCCGGCGCACCGCGATCAGCTTCAACGTCGTCAACGCGGGCATGGCCGGGCTGTTCCTGCTCTCCTGCCTGGTCCGGGCGGACGCGACGAACCGGGGCGCCGCCCCGGCGCTGCTCGTCGTCGAGCTGCTCGCCCTCGGCGTCGGCGGGGTGGGCGTACACCTCGGTGCGCGGCTGATGCGGCACTTCGAGGGCAGCCGTCGCGAGGCGGCGAGCGTCGAGATCGTACGCGGCCTCGACGCCCCCACCGTCGAGGTCGTCCGCCCCCGTCCGTAGCGCCCGCTGCCGGCCCCGGGTCGCCGGTCCTGCCCCGGTTGCGCGCGGCGGCGGAGACCGCCGCAGGGGACGGATAAGGCGTTGCCACAGCGGTGCCGGCCGGACACGCTGACAACCGTGCCGCGAGAGACGAGCTTCGAGGATCTGATCGCCGAGGGGGCCGCCGCCCCGGTGGAGGGGTGGGCGTTCGACTGGCTCACCGGACGGGCCACCGAGGAACGCCCACCCTGGGGGTACGCGCGACTGGTGGCGGCCCGGATGGCGAGCGCCGACGCGGCGCTGGACATCGACACGGGTGGGGGAGAGGTGCTGGCCGAGGTGCCGGACCCGCCGCGACTGCTGGCCGCGACCGAGGCGTGGCCGCCGAACGTACCTGTGGCCCGGGCGAACCTGGCGCCGCTCGGGGCGAGCGTGGTGGCGGTGCTCGGCAACGCGCCCCTGCCGTTCCGGGACGCCGCCTTCGACCTGGTGGTCAGTCGACATCCGGTACGCACCGACTGGCCCGAGGTGTCCCGGGTGCTGCGTCCGGGCGGTACGTTCCTGTCCCAGCAGATCGGCCCGGGCACCGTACGTGAACTCAGCGAGGCGATCCTCGGTCCGCTGCCGCCGCCGGCGCACCGCCATCCGGAGCACGCGGTGGCCGCCGCCCGGGCGGCCGGGCTGACCGTGGTGGACCTGCGCGAGGCGACGCTGCGTACGGTCTTCCACGACATCGGCGCGGTGGTCTGGTTCCTCCGCAAGGTGATCTGGACGGTGCCCGGCTTCACCGTGGCGGCGCACCTACCCGCCCTACGGCGCCTGCACGACCGGATCCGCGCCGAGGGGCCCTTCGTCGCGTACGCCCGCCGCTTCCTCATCGAGGCCAGAGCGTAGGCGTCGCACCGACGCCGCCACCGGCCCACCTCGACGCCGCACGTCCGCCGTGGGGGCCGCGCGGCCACCAGGTGCGCCGCTGTTGGGCGAGCCCTCGGGAACGCCGCCTAGGCCCGCAGGAGGGCGAGCATCTCGGGCAGGTCGAAGAACTCGGCGGTGGCCACCGCCGACGGGTTGCCGCCGTCGGGGTCGGCGCCCGCGTCGAGCAGTGCGCGTACCGCCTCGGCGTTGCTGCGGAACACCGCAGCGGCCAGCGCCGTCTGACCCCGATCGTTCGCGCGGGAGTGGTCGGCGCCCCGGTCGAGCAGCGCCCGGACCGTCTCCGGGTGGGCGTGGTACGCCGCCAGGATCAGCAGGCTGTCACCCTTCTCGTTGGTCAGGTTGACCGGCAGCCCCGCGTCGACGTACCCGGCGAGGTCCGAGGTCGCGCCGTCGCGCGCCAGGTCGAACATCCGGTGCGCGAATTCCAGGGTCTCGGCGTCGAGTTCGTCGCTCACCGGTACAGGTTAGTCGGCAGCGTCGCGCCGCTCGCCACCGCCGGCCGACACGTGATCTTCGACTGGGCCACCGGCCGCCGGGCCGCCGGGCCAGCCGGGATCGTCCGGCCATGACCGGGGGCCCGACGCGACGACAGCGTCCCGCGATACGGGATAGCATACTAAACCTATAGGCTTTACCGTCTAAGCTGGTCGGGACAACCACTGGCCACCGTCGCGAGGATCTGATGCCCTCCGTACCCACCGAATCGGACCTGCTCGCCGTCGCCCGACGCTGGGCCGCGGCTCCCGCGAGCTGGCCGGTGCCGCTGCGCTTCGACCCCGCCACCCGGTGGTACGCCCGGCTGGCCGTGCACCACGACCACGAGGTGTGGGCGCTGAGCTGGCTCCCCGGCCAGGGCACCGACCTGCACGACCACGGTGGCTCCTCGGGCGCCTTCCTGGTGGTCTCGGGAACCCTCACCGAGCAGACCGTCAGCGGCGGCCGGCTGCGTCCACACCTGCTCGCCGCCGGTACCGGCCGTCGCTTCGGTCCCCGACACGTGCACGTCGTCACCAATCGGCACGCCGCACCCGCGGTAAGCGTCCACGTCTACCGTCCGGCGCTGCGCCGGATGATCCGCTACCGGCTCGCGCACGGCCGGTTGCGGGTCGCCGAGGTGGCCGAAGCCGGCGTGGCATGGTGAGACGCCGACCGGCCACAACGCCTCCCGCCTTCTGGAAGGAACCGCCCATGCCGCACACCGATCCCACCACCGGCTGTCCGGCGCCGGTGCCACCCCCGGGCTCCCGGGGATAGCCGAGATCCTCGCCGCCGCCCGCGCCCGACTGGACCGTCTCGACCCGGAGCGGGCACACCTGGCGTACCGGGCCGGTGCCCTGCTCGTCGACATCCGTCCCGCCGCCCAGCGGGCGGCGCACGGCACGGTGCCGGGTGCCCTGGTCATCGAGCGCAACGTGCTGGAGTGGCGACTGGACCCCCGGTGCCCCGCCCGGCTGTCGCAGGCGGTCGGCTACGACCTGCCCGTGGTGATCCTCTGTCAGGAGGGCTACACCTCGTCGCTGGCCGCCGCCTCGCTTCAGGACCTCGGGCTGCGCCGGGCGACCGACGTGGTCGGCGGCTTCGCCGCCTGGCAGGTCGCCGGTCTGCCCGTGCTGGGCCCCACCCCACCAGCCGCACCGTCCACTCTCGCGCCCCCGGCGACCGCCGGCCGGGCGTCCCGCTGAACCGTCACGCCCGTCGGCGTGGCGGTAGCCCCAGGAGGCCACCGTGTCCGTCGTCGCTCTCGGCCCGCGCCAGCACCCACCCCGCCACACCAGCCGGATCCGGCCGGTGCGACAGCGCACCCGGCCGACCCTGACCATCACCGTGGACCTCGGGGCAGGCCCGGTGAGCCCCCGCCTGAACCGGCTGCTCGAACTGCTCGGCGAGATCACCGAGTCGGGTGAGGGTCGACTGTCCCGGGAGGACGACGCCCCGGCAGCCGTGGCAGACCCGAACCTGGTCCGGATCCGCACCGGTCCGCGTGTCGTACGCCAGGGCGACCGGACGATCCCGCTGACCCGGATCGAGTACGACCTGCTGCTGTTCCTGGCCGAGCGGCCCCGTCGGGTGTTCACCAGGCGGCAACTGCTGCACGCGGTCTGGGGCTACGACCACGCGATGGTCCGCACCGTCGACGTGCACGTCCGTCGGCTGCGCGCCAAGCTCGGCGCCGACAGCCCGCTGCTGACCACCGTCCACGGTGTCGGCTACCGCCTCGCCGACGAGGCACGGGTGACCGTCGAAGGTTGAACCGCCGCACCGGCAGCCCGTGGCGGGCCGGTCCATGGGGCGACACCTGTGTCCCATTCGCGTGACGGTCGGGGCGTGGGAGCGCGAACAGCCGACGTCACGGCGGGTGCGGACATCCCGCCCGAAGGCCGCGAACGGTGTCGACCCACCCCCCGTATCAGGTCAACTTGGCGACTCTGCTGTAATCATCTGGCCTCGTACGCAGAGCGAGCGGACGGCTCCGATGTGTCGGTCAATTGTCACATTCATGCAACGCAGCCGCCCCTTGACCCTCGCACGGGCGCCGGGAAGCATCGATAGAGCGGCGTCCCGGGGCCGTGGGGAAAACCCGGACCAGCCAAGGAGGACCATGTCGGTCAGCCCCGCTTCGTCGCGTGCCGGATGGCATACGTCCCAACCCGCGGTGCCCGGTCGGCCTCCCGGCGGTCAGCGTCGTCCCGCCAACACCGCCGCCCCCGTCCTCACGGTGACCCTGAGCATCCCGCTGGCCTGCGAGGAGTCGCTGACGCCGGCCGCCCGTCGACTGCTCGAGGCGGCGCGGGAGATGCTGGAGCGGGGCGAAGGCACCATCACCACAGTCGGTCCGGTCGTCCCGGAACGCCGTGCCGAGGCCGTGCCGGCGGGCCGGACGCCGACGCGACAGCTCGCGCCCGCCTTTCCGACCCTGCACATCCTGGCGTCCTCCCGGTCGGTGCTGCGCGACGGTGAGCCGCTGCCGCTGACCCGGCTGGAGTTCGACCTCCTGCTGCACCTGGTCGCGAACCCCCGGCGGGTCTTCACCCGACTCCAGTTGCTCAACGCCGTCTGGGGTTACGAGCACGCCGGGGTACGCACGGTCGACGTGCACGTGCGTCGGCTACGCGGCAAGGTCGGCGTGGACGTTCCGCTGGTCACCACCGTCTACGGGGTCGGCTACCGGCTGGCCGACGACGCCCGGGTCACCCTCGACCGCGCCGGCTGACCCGCCACCGCGCCGGCTGACCCGCCACCGCGCCGGCTGACCCGCCACCGCGCCGGCTGACCCGCCACCGCGCCGGCTGACCCGCCACCGCGCCGGCCGGATGGTCGGGAAGCGACGCGGATCCCGCTCGGTCGGGACGGGCGTGTGAGCGCCGGCCAGCGGGCACCATTGTCGGATGCGCGTGCGTCCCATCTCACCGCCGCTGCTGGTCACCGAGCTGGCCGACCGGCTCGCCGGCGCGGCGTCGACCGGGCGGCTGCGGGTCGCCGTGGACGGTGCGCCGGCCGCCCGCCCCGACGACCTGGCCGAGGCCCTGGTCGACCCGCTGCGCGCCCTCGGCCACCCGGTGCTGCACGTACGGGCCGACGACTTCCTGCGCCCCGCCTCGGTACGCCTGGAACGGGGTCGAACCAACCCGGACGCGTACTACGAGGGCTGGGTGGATGAGGCCGGCCTGCGCCGGGAGGTGCTGGACCCGGCAGGGCCGGATGGGCACGGCAGGGTGCTGCCCTCGCTCTGGGACGCCCGGGCGGACCGGGCCAGCCGGGCAGCGTACGTCGACCTGCCGCCCGGCGGTGTGGTGCTGGTCAGCGGCGCGTTCCTGCTCGGCGGCGGGCTGGCCTTCGACATCGTGGTGCACCTGGAGATGTCGGCCGCCGCGCTGCGCCGGCGTACCGACCCGGAACTTGCCTGGACGCTGCCCGCCTTCGACAGGTACGCCGCCGAGGTGGCCCCCGCCAGCTTCGCCGACGTGCTGGTCCGGGTGGACGATCCGCGCCGCCCGGCGTTGGTGAATCCGTGAACCTGTCGGTTTGAGCCGTGGACAACGAGGGTAAACGCGGGGCTCACAGCGCCCGGGTGCGATGACTTGGGCGTTATGACCGGGTGCGGACCGACCCGCCCGCGCAGACCATATGGCCCAGGAAAGGCAGGCAGCGATGCTCGTCCACGACACGGTCGGCACGAGCCGATCCCAGGCGGAGATCGACCAGATCCGGCTCTCCCTGCAGGCCCGCCACGACGAGCTGACCGAGGAGTACCAGCAGGCGGTGCAGCAGAGCCAGGTGCTGCGGCTCGTCGAGGTCGGCGACACCGCCGGCGACGACCAGGCCGACAGCGGCACCAAGACGGCCGAGCGGGACACCGCGCAGTCGCTGCTGCGGACCATCCTGGACCGTCGCGCCCAGTACGAACATGCCCTCGCCCGGCTCGCCGAGGGCACCTACGGCTTCTGCGAAGGCTGCACCGCGCCGATCCCGGTTGAACGGCTGGAGATCTTCCCGTCGGCCACCACCTGTGTCACCTGCAAGCAGACCCGCGAACGTCGGGCGGCCTGACCCGTAACGGTTGCCGGTCGGTCCGGGACACGGTGAACTCCACCCATGGGCGAGATCATGGTGGGCACCGCCTCCTGGACCGACCGGACCCTGCTGGACTCGGGCTGGTATCCCCAGACGGCTGACACGCCGGAGAAGCGGCTGGTCTACTACGCGCGCCAGTTCCCGCTGGTCGAGGTCGACGCCACCTACTACTCGCCACCCGCCGAGCGCACCGCGAAGCTCTGGGCTGAGCGGACCCCGGCCGGTTTCACCTTCAACGTGAAGGCGTTCAGTCTGCTCACCGGTCACCCCACCCGGGTCAGCGCGCTCTACAAGGACCTGCGACCGGATACCGACAAGCGCAACGTCTACCCCGACGATCTGCCGCCGCAGGCGTACGAGGAGGTCTGGACCCGTTTCCTCAGCGCCCTCGACCCGCTCGTCGAGGCGGGCAAGCTCGGCGCGTTGCTGTTCCAGTTCCCGCCCTGGTTCACCATCCGGCGGGACAACAAGCAGTACCTGCTGGAGGTGACCCGCCGGTGCGCGCCGCTGCGCCCGGTGTTCGAGTTCCGGCACGCCTCCTGGTTCGACGGCGACAACGCCGCGGAGACCCTCGACTTCCTGCGTGAGCACCAGCTGGCGTACGTCAGCGTGGACATGCCGCAGGGCCACCGCTCCTCGATCCCGCCGGTGCTGACCGCCACCTCGGACCTCGCGGTGGTGCGCTTCCACGGCCACAGCGACAAGTGGACCAGCAAGGACATTCACGAGAAGTTCGGCTACCACTACTCCGCGCGGGAGCTCAAGGACTGGGCGCCCAAGCTCCGCGAGCTGGCCGGCGAGACCGAGCAGACCCACGTTCTCATGAACAACTGCTACCGCGACTATGCCCAGACCAATGCCCAGCAACTCCAGGCCCTGCTCACCGGGACCGACTGACCGCCCCGCCTCCACCAGGGAGCCGGGCAGGCGAGCGGGCGGGTGGATTCTCACCCGTACGGGGTGAGGACGACTCACCCGGGCGGTGCGGAGCATGGTGGCAGCGGCGCGGGTGCTCCGGTGATCGTCCGCGCGGGAGCGACACCACGGAGGTGGCAGGCGATGACCGTTCGGCTGGTACCGCACCGGCGGCGCAATGCCGTCCTGCGCATTGTCGGAGCGTCCGAGCCGCCTCGGCGGCTGGCAAGCGTCGGGCGGGACAGCCCGATCCGGAACCGGCGTGGCCCGGCGGGTCCGCCGCGACGCCACGACGACCGACGGTGGGAAACCGACAGACAGGGGTGGACAGATGGCTGAGCAGTTCCAGTCCGCGATCGAGTCCTCGATGGACAAGACCAACCTGATCCTGAAGGACATCGAGAAGGCGTACGGATGGCCGAAGGAGCAGCGCAACCAGTCGTACGCCGCGTTGCGTACCGTGCTGCACCTGCTGCGTGACCGGATGCCGGTGCAGGAGAGCGTGGAGTTCTCCGCCCAACTGCCGATCGTGGTGCGGGGCATCTACTTCGACGGCTGGCAACCGCAGGACGTCCCGATCAAGCTGAACCGGGACGACTTCCTCTACGAGGTCCGCCAGGGCTTCCCGTACGACGTGGCGGGCGGTCCGGAGCGGGTGGTCCAGGTGGTGCTGGACACGCTGCGCCGGCACATCACCCAGGGCGAGTGGGATGACGTCAAGGACACCATGCCCGCCGACCTTGCCCGGATCATGCCCTGACCGGGCGCGTCGCGACCCGCCCCACCGTGGGGTGGGTCGACGCCTGCCGGCTCGACCCCGGATGCACCTGCTGGGTCACCAGAGGTCGAAGTGGAACACCTCGAACGAGGTGCCGTAGCGCACGCCCAGCCGCGCCCCGACCGGCCGCGCACCGCCCTCCAGGAACTCCTCGGCGTCGAAGCTGCCGTCACCCAGACCGGTCAGGTACGCCTCGTGGGCCAGCAGCGACGCGACCCCTCGGTCGAACGTGTCGGTGGTGTCCACGCCGTGCCGGGAACGCGGTGACGAGGCGGCCCACACCTGCCGTACCCGGCCCCACGGCTCGACACCGTCGGTCAACTGCTCCGGGAAGATCCAGCGGTTGCCGGCGTCGCGGACCGCGTCCAGGGTGGCCCGGCCCACGGCGATGTGGTCGGCCTGGTTGAGCACGTCCGCGCCGTCCCAGGTGGCCCGGAAGTTGTTGGTGATGACGATCTCCGGCCGGTGCCGGCGGACCACCGCGGCCAGTTCGCGGCGCAGCGGCACGCCGTACTCCAACACACCGTCGGGCAGGCCCAGGAACTCGACAGTGTCCACGCCCACCAGCGCCGCCGATTCCCGCTGCTCCTGCTCGCGTACCTCGCGGGCACGCGGTGGCGGCATCCCGTCGATGCCCGCCTCACCACTGGTGACCAGGCAGTAGACCACCTGCTTGCCCTGCCCGGTCCAGCGCGCGATGGCGGCGGCGGCACCGAACTCCAGGTCGTCAGGATGAGCCACGATCGCCAGGGCGCGTTGCCAGTCCTCGGTCACCGGCTCCAATGGTTCGGTCATCGGCACCTCCGTCGGCGTGTTCGGCCCATCCTGTCACTTCCCGCTCGCCGGTGCCCGACGCCGGACTGGCGAAGCGGTACATGCCGGATGGTTCGGGCGATTACGGTAGGACGAGGTGTGGTTAGAGAAGATCGGGAGCGGGGTACCACCCGCGGCAGGACGCACCCGACCGACGGCGGCGGGGGCGGGTCAATCCGAGGGAGCACGATGCCACTCAACGACGATGACATGCAGACCACCAGCGGCGGCGCGGCGGAGGGCCCGGCCGACGGCGGCGCGACTCCGGGTCAGCACGACGGCGGCGCGGACGGCAGTGCCGAAGGTCCGGCCGACGGCGGCGCGACTCCGGGTCAGCACGACGGCGGCGCGGACGGCAGTGCCGAAGGTCCGGCCGACGGCGGTGCCACTCCGGGTCAGCACGACGGCGGTGCCGACGGCGCCGCCCGGTAACGGATCGCCATGACGCATCTCGACCCGCCGGGCGGCCACGGCCGCCCGGCGGCTCCGTCACCGTCCGACCTCGACCAGCCTGCGGATCGGACCTCGGCCGCTGCCGCGTTGGCCCGCTGCGTCAGCGTGGAGGCGGCGAAGTTCGCCGCCGCCCACTGGGGGCGTACCCCACTGTTGTCCCGCGCCGCCGAGCTGCCCAACCCGGCCGGCTTCACCGATCTGCTCAGTCCCGCCGACGCCGACGAACTGCTCAGCCGGCGCGGTCTGCGTACCCCCTTCCTGCGGGTGGCCAAGGACGGCCAGGTGCTGCCGGCGGCGCGGTACACCGGCGGTGGCGGCGCCGGCGCCGAGATCGACGACCAGGTCCTCGACGAGAAGGTCCTCCAGCTGTACGCCGACGGCGCCACCCTGGTGCTGCAGGGGCTGCACCGCACCTGGCCGGCGTTGATCGACTTCACTCGGGACCTGAGCCTCGCGGTGGGGCAGCCGTTGCAGGTGAACGCTTATCTGACCCCGCCGGACAGCCAGGGCTTCGCCACCCACTACGACACCCACGACGTCTTCGTGCTCCAGGTCGACGGCCGTAAGCACTGGCGCATCCATCCGCCGGTGCTGCCCGACCCGCTGGAGCGGCAGCCGTGGGGTGGCCGGGCCGACGAGGTCACGGCCACCGCACAGGGGCCGGCCGCGCTGGACGTGGTCCTGGAACCGGGTGACGCGCTCTACCTGCCCCGGGGGTGGCTGCACAGCGCCCAGGCGCAGGAGTCCAGCTCACTGCACCTGACCGTGGGCATCCGGGCGTTGACCCGGTACGCGCTTGTCGAGGAACTGCTCGGGCTGGCCGCCGAGGACCAGCGACTACGGGCGACCCTGCCGTTCGGCACCGACGTGGCCGATCCGGACGCCATCGAGCCGGAGCTGACCGAGACGGTCGAGGCGCTGCGGGAGTGGCTGCTGCGGGCCGATCCGGACGCCGTGGCTACCCGGCTGCGGCAGCGGGCCTGGTCGGCGTCGCGCCCGGCACCGATCCGGCCGCTGGCCCAGGCCGCCGCGATCACCGCGTTGACCGCTGACAGCCGTGTCATGGCCCGTAGGGGCCTGCGCTGGCAGCTTGTCGGCGAGGGGGATCGGGTGACGCTGCGCCTGTTCGACCGCACGATCACCCTGCCCGCGTCGTGCGAACCGGCCGTGCGGGCCCTGCTCGCCGGCCCGTCGATCCGCGTCGGCGACCTTCCCGGCCTGGACACCGACGCCGACCGCCTCACCCTCACCCGCCGCCTCCTCCGCGAAGCCACCCTCACCCCGCCTGAACCCCGCCCACCACCCCACCCCACCCCACCCCACCCCGTCGATCTTGCACTTATGGTCGCCGGATTGTCCGCTATGCCCCGTCTCATCCCGACAAGAAGTGCAAGATCGCCGGGAGCGGGAGCGGGAGCGGGAGCGGGAGCGGGAGCGGGAGCGGGAGCGGGAGCGGGAGCGGGAGCGGGAGCGGGAGCGGGAGCGGGAGCGGGAGCGGGGGTGGTTAGGGGAGGGGAGGGTTAGGAGGAGGAGGGTGGTGGTGAGGCCGGCGATGACGACGATGAGGACCGGGCGGGGGCTCAGCACGGCGTGGCGACGGTCGGCGATCAGGCGCGCCGGAATCAGGCCCAGCACCGGGCCGAGCAGCGTCACCACCAGGGCCAGCACCGGCAGGCCGACAGCCAGGTCCCCGTCGCCGCGCGCACCGAGGGCGCGGGCGACGGCACCGAGGGCGTACGCCAGCACCGCACCGGCGACGCCGCACATCGCCAGCAGCGGGTTGACGTTGCCCGGCAGTTCACCGGGCTGACGGGTACGGCGCAGCAGGTCGCGTACCCCGTCCAGCAGCACGGTTGGGTCGCCGGTGGCCTCCGGCGCGGGTGCCGGTGGTGCCCCGGCCCGTCGCCCGCCACCGCCCAGCCGGGCGTTCAACTCCTGCCACAGCACCGTCGCCTCGGCATCCACCCGTTCCTGTGCCTCGCGCGCGGCGGCCAGCTCCCGCTCGGCCCGGTTCACCTCGTCGGCGGACTCGGCCACCGCCCGGTCCGCCGCCGCGCACTGCTGTTCGTACCAGTCCTGGGCCTCCTCGCGCTGCTCCCGCACCCGGGCCGTCAACTCGGCGAGCCGGCGCAGCTGGGCGGTGTACGACTGGCTGGTGACCGGTTCGTTCATCGTGCCGGTCCGTACGGGATGATGGTCTGCCCGGTGCGGTGCACCGCCCGGTCGAAGAAGAGCCCACGCCACGGGCGGGGGTACCAGTCCGGCCCACCGCTGCCCGGGTACAACGACGGGCCCAGCTCCCCGCCGTGGGTGTCCAGCGCCACCCAGGCGCCGATCTGGTCGGTACGCGCGCCGGTACCACCCAGGTCGGCGCGCATCCGGGCCACCCCGCGCCACCAGGCCAGCACGTGCGTGCGCCGCTCCGGGCCGTCGTGCAGGATCCGGCGCAGGTGTTCCAGCCCGGTGGCCCGGCCGGTGCGGGCGGCGAGCGTACCGGCCGCCGCGTCGACGGCGAACAGCAGCAGGTAGTGGGGTGCCCCGGTGGCGCCGGGCGCGCCCAGGGCGTCAGCCGTCTCGGCCATCAGCTCGGCCACTGTCTCCTCGTCGTACCAGGCGGCGTCGTCGGCGAGGTCCTCGTAGAGGGCCCGGGCCGCCGGGTCGGCGTCCGGATCCAGGCAGGCGATCGAGAAGCGGGCGCTGCCGGGGCGGTGCTGGCGGGCCAGCGAGCGGGCCGCCGCGTCCAGCACCGCGCACGCCTCGTCGACCCGGGTGCCCAGCACGGCCAGGTTACGGCCCGGTGCCCGGGGCAGCCGCAGCACCGCCGAACGGGCCTGCACGTCGATGATCTCGCCGAGCAGTGCGACAGGCCCCCGGGGCGTACCGACCTCCGGCGCGCGCAGCGCCCGGAAGTCCGGCGCGTCGGCCAGCCGTGGCACCGCGTCGCCGTCGAAGAGGCGGGCGGGCGACGCCTCGGCCGGACGCATCCGCCACAGCCGGTGTTGCAGGTCGCTCCACGTCTCCCAGTCGCTCGCCGACGGGATCCGGGCCACCTGGTTGCCCTCGGTCAGACCAGACTCGGCGTTGACCACGGCGTGGAACTTGGGCAGCGACTGGGCGGCGTCGTTGCGTTCGGCGAGGATCCGCAGCGCCTTCGGCAGCGCGATCCGCAGGGTGAACTGGGCGACCAGCGCCGGCCGGCCCCACAGCGCCTCGATGCCGCGTACGTCCTGCGAGGCCAGCACCAGGTGAATGCCCTGGGAGCGGCCCCGGCGGGCCAGGTCCTCCAGCAGGTCGGCCGCCTCCCGGGCGACCGCGTCGCGGCCGGCCAGCAGCATCTGGAACTCGTCGACCACCGCGACGATCCGGGGCCAGTGCCCGGTCGGGTCCACCTGCCGCAGCTCGGCCAGCTTGGTGACCTCGTGCTTCTTGGCCGCGTCCGCCCGCCGGCGCAGCTCCTCGGCCAGGAAACGTAGCAGCGCCAGCCCGAACTCCCGGTCGGTGTTGACGTTGATGCCGACCAGCCGCATGTGCGGCAGCCAGCTCGGGTCCCGCCGGCCCTTGGCGAACCGGGCGAAGGACACCCCCTCCTTGAAGTCGAGCAGGTAGAACTCCAACTCGGCGGGGGAGTAGCGGGCCGCGAGGGCCCCGATCCAGGCGAAGATCAGGTTCGTCTTTCCGGTGCCGGAGGGCCCGCCGATCAACGCGTGCGGTGGATAGTCGCCGAGGGTGAGCAGCACCGGCCGGCCCTGCGGACCCTCACCGATCGGCGCGGTCAGCCCGGTCGCCGAGTCCTCCCGCCACATCTGGTCGGCCGGCGGCAGCAGGTCGGTGAACGGGGTGGGGGCCGGCCCGGCGCTGACCACCGAGGCGATCTCCCGACAGGTCTCGGTGACCAGGGTGGCCGGCGGGGGCGGGTCGAGCCGGACTGGCAGGCGGCCGATCCGGGCGCCGTCGGCGGTCACCGTCACCCGGGTCACCGACGGTTCGTCGGGCACCGGCACACCCCGCACGATCAGGTGTACGCCGCAGGCGACACCGGCACGTACCACCCGGTCGAGTTGACCGCGCTCGTGCCGGGACAACTCCTCGCCGCCGAGCAGCACCGCCACCCGCCACGGCTCGGGGCGGCGTCCCGTCGCGGCGGCCAGCTCGCGCAACGAGGCGTGCTCGCCGGCCAGCACTGTCTCGTTGATCCGGCGGATCTGTTCCACCAGGTCGTCCAGCAGCCGACCCAGGCCACCCGGGCCGACGAAGGTGAGCAGCCCGGCCGGACCCAACGGGGCGAATCCGGCCAGCCCACCGCCGAGCCGGTCCGGGTCGTAGCCGACCAGCCGGACGTTGCCCGGCGCGGCCCGACCCAGGCTTCGCAGCAGCAGCGCGGCGACCACGGCCGCACACCCGTCGGCGTCCCCGTCGAGCGTGACGTGCCCGGCGTCGAGCAGCGGCACGAGCGCCGGTACCGGCGCGGTGCCGGTCAGCCGGACGGTGCCGATCCTCGTCGCCCCCGGCGCCTCGGCCCGCTGGGCCGGGGTCGGGCGCCACCCGGGCCAGTCCGACGAACCCGCGCCGGGCGCCTCCCGGGCCGCCGCCTCGGCCGCCTCCCGGGCCAGCACCGCCAACCGTGCCGCGTGCCGGGAATCGATCTCGGCGAGGCGGCGGTCGCGTTCGGCCCCGACCCGCTCCGGCACACCTGCGGCGGCCTGGCGTACCCGCACCGCCCGCTCACGGGCGGCGGTCAACGCGAGATGGGCGGCGGCCGACCGGTCCCGGGACGCGCCAAGTGCCTCGGCGAGCAGTTCCCGGACCCGGGTGACCAGCTGGTTGCGCCGGTCAGCCATCGATCCCGCGCCTCGGCCGGCCGATGGACCCGTCGCCGGAGGTGGACCGCGACGGTGCGCCGGACCACGGTGTCGTGCGACCACCCCCGGAGCTGACCGGCCCGGCGGGACGAACGGGCTCGGGACGCCGGCCGGGCTCCGGCTCACCGCCCCACCCGGTCGGGCGGCCACCTGGTGCTCGGCTGGTCGTGGGCCGGTCGGCACCGGTACCGCCGGCCGTCGACGGCAGGTCGCGGCCGAGGCGGTCGAGCAGGACCCCGGTGAGCACCCCGGCGGTGACCGCCGGATCGGCGGCGTGTTGCTGCTCGCCCTCGCCACGGCGCGGCGGCGGCATCCGGCAGACCCGGCTGAGCAGCGTGTCCAGCACCGGGGCCGGCAGACCGGGAAGCAGATCGCGGACCCGACCGTCCAGCTCGCGGTGCAACCGGGCCAGGTCGTCGCCGCGTGGCGGATGGCCGAGCAGCTCGCTGGCGAGGTCGCGGAGCAGCGGCGGGGCCACGGCGGCCAGGCCGAGTCCGACGTCGGCGTGCGCGCCTCGCAGGTCGCGGTGCAGCCGGTCGCGGTCACCGGCCCGGACGCCGCGTACCACCCGGTGCAGCAGTTCGCGGGAATCGGCGACGCGCTCGTCAGGTTGCTCGGCCGGGCCCTCCCGCCCACCCGTCAGTTCGGCCACCCGCACCGACCACCAGCGGCGCAGCCGCACCTCACCGGCCGGCTCCGGAGCGGCGACCTGCGGTTCGGCCGCCCCGGGCGCGTCGTGCACCGGCTGCCGCTGCGGCTGCCCGGGGGGCGGTGGCGCGCCGTCGGGGGCCAGCCCGATCGCGGCTAGGTACGCGGTCAGTTGCTCCTGGGCCAGCCGCAACGCGTAGCCGGCGGTCTCCGCGTGCTCGGTGGCGGCGGACAGCTCCGGCACCCCCATCGGATCTGCCGACTCCTGACGTACCCAGCGCAGCCGCTCACTGGCCAGGCCGAACTTCTCCAGCGCCTGCCCCAACAGCCCCAGCGGCAGTTCCTCGGCGGCGGCGCGGACCTGTGCGCCGACCTCCTCGACGATGGACACGCCCGCCCCTACAGCGTCGAGACGTACTGTTGGGCCTGCTCGACCGCGACGAGCGTCGCGGCGAGGCACTCCTCCAACTCCTGGCTGGCCTGGGTCAGTGACGCCTGCGCCGCCTCGACAGTGGTGTGGCCGCTGCCCTCCAACGCCCCGGCGAGGGTCTGCTGTGCCTCGGCCAGTTTCTCGCCCGCGGCCTGCACGGCGCTCTGACCGTCACCGATCTGCTGAAGTGCGATATCGATGGCTGCCTTGAGCTCGGCGACGCTCGCCACGCGGAACCTCCTGGGGGCGGGGAGGACTCCATTAGAGCCTATGCCGGTAGTGGACCGAACAGGTGCCCTGTCAGTGTTCCTGCCCCGCTGACCGGTTGTCGACCGCAGCGCCCGTCGGTCCGATCAGTGGGACCGGTGGCCGGGCGCTCACCCACCGCCACCACCTGTCAACCAGCGGGGACCGTGCACCTCGGCGCCATGTGCGGTGACCCGCTCCCGCAGCTCCCGGTCGGCCGTCACCACCACCCGTCGCCGCTGCCCGGCGCCGGCCACCAGGTCGACCACGGCGTCGTCGCCGGAACCGTCGGCGGACACCACGCGTACCCCGTCGACGCCCGGCACGTCCCGGGCCGCGCCCTCCACCACCAGCACCACCTCGACGGGGGGCGGCAGGTCCGGGGGCAGACCCCGCCCGCCCACCGGAACGAGCGTGTCCCGTAGTCGGGCGGTCGCGCCGGCCCGGTCGCGCCACCAGCCGTTCGGGCGCGAGCCCACCACGTTTGCGGCATCCACGATCAGCAGCGGTGTCGGTTCCATCCGTCAACCCTGCCATCCGTTCGGCCGACCCGCCGGGTAGCCGCGCCGGGCCGAGGGCCGGGGCCCGGTGGTGGCGTTTGTCCGGCCGGGGGCTGGGTAGCCCGTGCCGACCGTCTCGCGCCCGACCGCGGAGGACAGACATGATTGGACCCGGTGACTTCGGCTCCGACCCGTGGGACGAGTTCCTGGCGCGGTACTTCGGTCGGGGCGAGGGCGGGCGACGCCCGGCGCACCGGGTCGACATCACCCGGCTGATGACCGCGGACGCGCGGGAGATGCTCGCCGACGCGGCGCGTCGGGCCGCCCAGAAACAGAGCAACGACCTGGACACCGACCACCTGCTCTGGGCGGCGTTGCAGCGCGAGCCGCTGCGCGACCTGGTCCGGCGGGCGGGCGCGGACCCGGACACCCTGGTCAACGCCCTGGGCGGACGGGGCGACGGTGCCCCACAGGGCGAGGTCCCACCGAACCTGTCACTGACGCCGGCGGCCAAGCGGGCGCTTCTCGACGCCCACCAGCTGTCCCGGGCGATGGGTGCCAACTACATCGGGCCCGAGCACATCCTGATGGCCCTGCCGTTGAACCCCGAGTCGCCCGCCGGCCGGATGCTCGCCGCCGGACGTATCCAGCCGGAGTCCCTGCAGGCCGCCAACGCCGAACGCGGCCCGGCCGGCGGCCCCCGCCCCGACCGGGGCACGCCCACCCTCGACCAGTACGGCCAGGACCTCACCGACCTGGCCCGCAACGACCAGATCGACCCGGTGATCGGGCGCACCGACGAGATCGAGCAGGCGGTGGAGATCCTGTCCCGGCGTACCAAGAACAACCCGGTGCTCATCGGTGAGGCAGGTGTCGGCAAGACCGCGATCGTGGAGGGCCTGGCGGAGAAGATCTGCGACGGCGACGTGCCGCAGACGCTGCTCGGCAAGCGGGTGATCCAGCTCGACCTGGCCGGCCTGGTCGCCGGCACCCGCTACCGGGGCGACTTCGAGGAACGGCTGAAGAAGGTGATCGACGAGATCCGGGCCCACCGGGAGGAGCTGATCATCTTCCTGGACGAGATCCACACCCTGGTCGGTGCGGGCGGGGCGGGCAGCGAGGGCGGCATGGACGCGTCGAACATGCTCAAGCCGGCGCTGGCCCGGGGCGAACTACGGGTGATCGGTGCGACCACCCTCGACGAGTACCGACGCACCATCGAGAAGGACGCCGCGCTCGCCCGGCGGTTCCAGCCGGTGTTCGTCCCCGAACCGACGGTCGAGGACACCGTTGCCATCCTGCGCGGCCTGCGGGACCGCTACGAGGCACATCACCAGGTGCGCTTCACCGACGAGGCGTTGGTGACCGCGACGGAACTGTCCGACCGCTACATCACCGACCGTTTCCTGCCCGACAAGGCGATCGACCTGATCGACCAGGCCGGCGCCCGGGTCCGGCTGCGTACCCGGACCCCGGACGCCGACGTGCGTGACCTGGAACAGCAGCTTGAGGAGGTACGGCGGGACAAGGAGCAGGCGGTCGCCGACGAACAGTACGAACGCGCCTCCGCGCTGCGCGACCGGGTCGCCGAGCTGGAGAGCCAGGTGCACCGGGCCCGGGGCGACGACGGCAACGGCAACGGCAGCCAGGTGCCGGAGGTGGGGCCGGAGGAGATCGCCGAGGTGGTCTCCCGGGCCACCGGCATCCCGGCCAGCCAGCTCACCGAGGAGGAACGGGACCGGCTGCTGCGGCTGGAGGGCCAGCTGCACGAGAAGGTCGTCGGGCAGGACGACGCGGTCACCGCGGTCGCCGAGGCGGTCCGGCGCTCCCGTACCGGCCTGGCCGACCCGAACCGGCCGATGGGCAGTTTCCTGTTCCTCGGCCCCACCGGCGTCGGCAAGACCGAACTGGGCCGCGCGCTGGCCGAGGCGTTGTTCGGTGAGGCGGACCGGATGGTCCGGGTGGACATGAGCGAGTTCCAGGAACGGCACACGGTCAGTCGACTGGTCGGCGCTCCGCCCGGCTACGTGGGGTACGAGGAGGCCGGCCAGCTCACCGAGGCGGTCCGTCGCCGCCCGTACGCGGTGGTGCTGCTCGACGAGATCGAGAAGGCCCACCCGGACGTGTTCAACATCCTGCTGCAGGTGCTCGACGACGGACGGCTGACCGACAGCCAGGGCCGCACCGTCAACTTCAAGAACACCGTGCTGATCATGACGAGCAACATCGGCTCCGAACTGATCACCGGCGCGCAGCGGGCGGTCGGCTTCGGCGCCGGCGAGCCGGGCAGCGCCCAGGAGAGCGACGAGCTGCGGGAGCGGCTGATGCGCCGGTTGCAGGAGAACTTCCGCCCCGAGTTCCTCAACCGGATCGACGAGGTGATCATCTTCCGGCGGCTGGAGGCCGAGCAACTGCGGCAGATCACGGAGCTGCTGCTGGAGGAGACCCGCCGCCGGCTGCACGCCCAGGACATCGAGGTCGAGTTCACCACCGCCGGCATTGACTGGCTCGCCGAGCACGGCTACCAGCCCGAGTTCGGTGCCCGGCCGCTGCGCCGGGTGATCCAGCGGGAGGTCGACAACCACCTGTCCCGGATGCTGTTGGAGCAGCAGATCTCACCCGGTCAGCGGGTCACCGTCGACGCCCGGGACGACCGGCTGGCCTTCGACGTCTCGGCCGGCCGGGGTCACGCGAGGGCGACGACCTCGCATCCCCGCTGACCGGAAGGGCACTGATGACCGAACCGGACGAGGCCCGCGAAGACGAGCGGACCGAGGCGATCCTGGCGCCACCGACGGCCAACCCCGCCCGGGTGCAGGTGCCGCCGGAGGGGCCGGGCGGGCAGACCGACGAGGGGCACCCGGAAGAGTCCGGGTCGCCGCCGGCAGAGGAGGGCTGATGGTACGCGAGCAGCGACTCGACCCCGAGGTGGAAGTGCTCTGGGAGGACTTCCACGCCGAGGTCAACGTGCCGTCCGAGCAACTGCGCCAGTGGCTGCTGACCCGGGGCTCCGGGGAGACCGCGTTCGGCCCCGACCCGGACCTGAATCTGCCGGAGCCGGGCCGGCAGATCCTCGCGGTGCTGCGCAAACGCAAGGTCGACCTGACACCTGAGGACATCGAGGTGATGCGTGACGCGGTCGAGCGGATCAGGTCGCTGACCGCCGCCAAGCCCGGCCGCGGCAACTCCGACGACGAGTGGCGGCACAGCCTGCTCGACCTGGGTCACGACGTGCTCGTCGAACGCTGACCCGCCACGCTCGTCCCCGGCGCCGCCGCCTCGCGCCGGGGACGAGCGCACGTCCGCCCGGACCGCCCGGACCGGACTACTCGGCCTCGAGACTGGCGATGGCGAGCCCGGCGGCGTCCGCGGCGGCCTGCCGGTCGGCGCGGGTCTGCTCCTCGCGGGTGAGCAGATTTGCGTACTCGGCCAGGTCTGCCGGGTCGGGCACCTCCGGCAACCGGCGCAGGAAGGCTTCGGACTCCCGGACGGCGGCGGTGTGCGCGGCAGCGGCCTGACGCAGCAGTTCGCGGTCGTCGGCGGCGGGATAGAGGTCGGTCATACCCGCCCCTTACCCGCGCTCAGGCGGTTCGCACCCGGTGAGCCGTCACCACCGGCGCCGGTCGCCGCACCCCGAACGCCGGGTTGCGCAGCAGCCAGGCCAGGTACGCCGGATGCGGCGCGAGAGCGTCGGTGTACGCCACCAGAGCGGTCTCCAACACCAGGTCGGCGGTGCGGGCGGCGGCGGACTCCGGGTGCCAGCCCAGCATCAGCCGCCAGCGCAGCGGCGTGTCGACAAGCCGGCGGGTCACCAGGCCGGCGACCGGCCGGAACGTGGCCTGGCACAGCGCCACCGCCTCGCCGGCGTCCACCAGGTCGATGCAACTGCGCACGTCGGCCTCGTACACCTTGCGGGGGGTGAATCCGGCCCGGGCGCAGGCGGCGGCGAAGCAGTCGCCGAAGCAACCGTCCCCCGGGGCCGCCACCCACTGCTCGTGCCGCAGGTCGGCCAGGTCGACCTCGTCCCGCCCGGCCAGCGGGTGGGTCTCCGGCAGCAGCACCATGACCGGGTCGACGGCCACCTCCCGCCAGCTCAGCCCGTAGTCCGCCGACGGAGTCGAGTCACCGCACACCCCGGTCAGCGCGTAGTCCAGCCGTCCACCGGCGACCAACTGGGCCAGTTCGTCGACCGACCAGGAGGCGTGCGTACTGATCTGCGCCTGCGGTTGTTCGGCGGCCAGCCGGTGCACCAGCCGACCCAGGATCGGGCTGTTCACGCCGCCGAACCGGTACCGGCGGGGGGCGTCGCCCGCGCCGGCCAACCGGGCCGCCTCGTCCTGCAGACCCTTCATCGCCGGCAGCAGCACCCGGGCCCGGGCGAGCACCAACTCACCGAGGGCGGTCGGCCGCGCGCCGCGCCGGTCCCGCTCGAACAGTGGCCCACCGAGGGTGCGTTCGATCCGCTGGAGCTGGGCGGTCAGCGCCGGCTGGGCCAGGCCGAGCGTCGAGGCCGCCTTGGTCACGCTCCCCGTCTCCGCGATGGCGCAGACCACCCGTAGGTGGCGCAACTCCAGATTCATAGCGTGACGGTAGGGCCACGGAGCAGCCGGCGGTAGTGCCCGGACGGATCAACGACCATGAACGTGTCGCGAGTAACTCACCGAGGTGGCGGCTCGGTCAGCTCGCCCAACTGGGTGTGCCGGCCGGCGAGGACATCCCGAACCTTGTCGACCACCCCGACCGCCGGCTCGACGATCCGGTTCCACGGCGGGCTGTGCGGGACCGCCGGATGCGGGCGGGTAGGTGCCGCCTCCTCGGCGATCTCCAACCGGTTGCCGAGCCGGATCAGCTCCTCCTCGGTGGCGGCGGCGCAGAGTCGCTGCATCAGCGGGTCGACAGCCCGGGCGTGCGCCTCGACCCGCGCGGCGACGTCGGGCAGGCTGTCGTCGGTCAGCCCCTGCAGGGCCCGGAGCAGCTCGACGTCGCCGGCCAACACCTCGTCGACGAGGGGGTCCGCCCCCTCGACCGCGTGCCGGACGGCGGGCAGGAGGTACTGCTCCTCACCGGAGAGATGGCGCGACAGGGCGGCGACCAGGACGTCGCGGCCGTGCTCCGGATCGGGCCCGGGCTCGATCAGCCGCCGGGCCAACTCCAGCAACTGCCGGTGCTCCTCGGCGACGAGGTCGGCGATGCTGCGTCCGGGGGGCTGGTATTCGTCCCCGGGGGTGGGGGGCAGCGGCGGCAGGTGGACGGACATGGTCGCCTCCTGGGCGGGCGGGCGGAGCGACGAGGGGGGCTTCGACGGGCATCGGGCAGGCGCGGCAGTACCCGCGGTCGCCCGAACCGAAACTCTAGGCTGATATGAAGGCACGATGACGAGCGACGCCCACGCCGCCCTCCCCGCGCCGACCGACGAGGTCGTCGAGCTGTGCCGGGACCTGCTGCGCATCGACACCACGAACACCGGCGACAACGCCACGAGCGTTGGCGAACGCGGCGCGGCCGAGTACGTCGCGGAGAAGCTGGCCGACGTCGGCATCACCCCGGTCATCCACGAGTCCGCGCCCGGCCGCGCGAACGTGGTCGCCCGGATACCCGGCACCGATCCCAGCCGAGGCGCGTTGCTGGTGCACGGCCACCTGGACGTCGTGCCGGCCGACGCCGACGAGTGGTCGGTGCACCCCTTCGCGGGTGAGTTGCGCGACGGCTACCTGTGGGGTCGCGGCGCCATCGACATGAAGGACTTCGACGCCATGGTCCTCGCGGTGGTACGGGACTGGCAGCGTACGGGGGTGCGCCCCCCTCGGGACATCGTGCTCGCGTACACCGCCGACGAGGAGGCGGGCAGCGAGTACGGCGCGCACTTCCTGACCACCCGGCACCGCGACCTCTTCGACGGTTGCACCGAGGCCATCGGCGAGGTCGGTGGCTTCTCGTACACGGTGGACCCGTCGCAGCGGCTCTATCTCATCGAGACCGCCCAGAAGGGCATCGACTGGCTGCGGCTGCACGCCCGGGGCCGGCCCGGGCACGGCTCGATGCTGCACGACGACAACGCGGTCACCGCACTCGCCGAGGCGGTGGCCCGGATCGGCCGGCACCGCTTCCCGGTCGTGGTCACCGACACCGTACGCGCCTTCCTGGAGGAGGTCTCCGAGGTGCTCGGGGTCGAACTCGACCCGGACGACCCGGAGGCCGCCATCGCCAAGCTCGGTCCGATCGCCAACATCATCGGCGCCACCATCCGCAACACCGCGAACCCGACCCGGCTCGCCGCCGGCTACAAGGACAACGTCATTCCCGGCCGGGCCAGCGCCACCATCGACTGCCGTAGCCTGCCCGGACAGTCGGAGCTGCTGGAGCGGCAGTTGCGCGAGCTCGTCGGTCCGGACATCGCCATCGAGTACGTCCAGCGGCAGCCGGCGCTGGAGACCACCTTCGACGGGGATCTGGTCGCGGCGATGGGCGCCGCGCTGCGGGCCGAGGACCCGGGGGCCCGACCGGTGCCGTACATGCTCTCCGGCGGCACCGACGCCAAGGCGTTCTCGCAGTTGGGCATCCGTTGCTTCGGGTTCGCGCCGCTGCGGCTGCCGGCCGACCTGAACTTCTCGGCGCTGTTCCACGGCATCGACGAGCGGGTACCGGTGGACGGACTACAGTTCGGCGTGCGGGTTCTCGACCGGTTCCTGCGTACCTGTTAGCCGGCGTCCAGTCGGACGCCCGACCACAACCTGCTAGCCCGCGTCCCGGTTGGACGCGACATCCTGGATTCTTCGTGAAGGGGACGCCTCACATGACCGACCAGCACGGTGAGCTGGACGCCGCCCTCGAGCGCGTGATCGAAGCGGCCCGCCACCATCTGGCCGCTGTCCGGGCCGCGCAGGGCCGGATCGACGACGACGACGTCTGGCAGGCGTACGTCGCGTTGAACAACGCGTCGTTCGCCTACGACGAGCAACTCATGGACGCCTTCGGTGAGGTCACCCCGTGGGACGTCGAATCCATCGATCCGGACGAGGCCGATCAGCGTTTTGGCGGCGGCGACGGAGTCGAGTCGACTGACCCGCACCCGCAGGTGATCTCCGTACGCCAGCGGCGTGACTACCGGGTGCCGAGCGTCTCCGCCCTGATCCGGGTCGCCGAGGCGGCCCGCCGGGAGGGCGTACCCGGCGACGAGGAGGTGCCTCCGGTGGAGGGTGTCGGCGAGGCGGTGCTGGAGCTGCTGCAGAGCGGCGACGGGTCGCTCGGCGCGCTCGACGTGCCGGAACTGGAGCCGCTCGACGGTGTGGTGATGGTCAGCGAGGTCGGTACCCCTGTCGACCTGGAGTCGTTCGCCGACGACGACCCGATGGGTCCGTTCCAGCCGGGTGCCGACGACCGCCTGGTCGGCCGCCTCGACGAGCACCCGTTCCTGGAACTCGACGACGAGCACGACCACGTGCACTGACGGTGCGGTTGCCCGGACCGGCCACCGGTCGGCGACTCGCTCCGACCATCCCGGCCCCACGCTGTCGAGCTGACGGGTAGCCGGGTCGGCGGTGCGATCAGGTCGGTGGTGCGGTCCGGTCCGCGTGCTGTCGAGCTGACGGCGCAGATGGATCGGTGATGCGCTCGCCGGCGGCTTTCGGCCGGCATCACCCGGCGGCCGGTTCGGGAGCAGAGCTGGTTCGGGGACGGTGCTGGCTTGGGACGGTGCTGGTTCGGGACGGTGCTGGTTCGGGGGGCGGTGCCCGGTCGCAATCGGTCCGACCGATTCCGACCGGGTGAGCGGCCCGGCGGAGCCGGACCAGCGGCCTCATCCTCGCGAGAGCGCAGACGGCTCAGCTCGACAGCGACCGAGGGAGGCATACGGCAGTACCGCAGCACCGGCTGCCGGTCGGCCCGGCCCAGCCGGTTGCCGATCGGGAGCCCGGCGCGGGACCGCCGGCTCACCGTCGGTCAGTACGACAGGCCGGGCTGCGGCTGGTTGACCCGTCGGCGGCGCAGCACCACCTGCCGCGTACCGTCGCGGAACAGCCGCACCCGGGCCAGTTCCCAGCCGGAGAACTCCGCCTGGATCGCCAGCTGCGCCGCGGCGGTCAACCTGTCGACGTTCGGCGGTAACCGCAGCGGCGCGTATTCGTAGTCCATGGGGCCTATGCTGCCCAGCCCGACCCCTTACGCGCCACCCTTCACCGGGTGATGCTCAACCGTCGCGCTCCGGATAGCCGACCTCCAGCGCAGAAACGTCGTCAAGCGCGGTGGTGATCTCGTCGGGCAGGGTCACCCGTTCCACCTGAAGCGCCCCGAGCAGCTGACCGGAGGTACGTGCGCCGAGGATCGGCGCGGTCACTCCCGGCCGGTCCCGGATCCAGGCCAGCGCCACCTCCAGCGGGGAGACGCCG
Source organism: Verrucosispora sp. CNZ293 (assembly GCF_002754655.1). Lineage (NCBI taxonomy): Bacteria > Bacillati > Actinomycetota > Actinomycetes > Micromonosporales > Micromonosporaceae > Micromonospora > Verrucosispora sp. CNZ293. The sequence goes on along the minus strand of NZ_PEFR01000001.1, from coordinate 1,971,889 downwards.
AGACCGCTCGCGGCGGTGGCCACCGCCTCCACGATGCTGGAGCAGCGCGGATCAAGATAGGTGGCGACGAAACGCTCGAAATGCGGCGAAACGGCCCGGGAGTCCGCTGGCCGGCCGTGCCGGTACTTGCCGGTGAGCACCCCACGGCCCAACGGCGACCAGGGCAGCACACCCAGCCCGAGCGCTTCGCAGGCGGGCAGCACCTCCCGTTCCACCCCCCGCTCCAGCAGCGAGTACTCCACCTGTGCGGCCACCACCGGCGCCCGACCCGGCCAGGCCGTCTGCCAGGCCGCGGCCCGGGCGGTCTGCCAGCCGGAGAAGTTCGACACGCCGACGTAGCGCACCCGGCCACTGGCCACCGCGTGATCAAGTGCCGCGAGGGTCTCCTCCAGCGGGGTCTGCGGATCGTAGCCGTGCACCTGGAACAGGTCGACGTGGTCGGTGCCCAGCCGGCGCAGCGAGGCGTCCAGGGTACGCAGCAGGTGCCCACGGGAGCCGTCCCGGCGCCGACCACCGCCCGGCCGAAGCCCCGCCTTCGTCGCGATCAACAGCTCGTCTCGGGGCACCAGCGTGCCCAGCAGCGAGCCGATCACCGACTCGGCGTCGCCGTCGCCGTACACGTCGGCGGTGTCGATCAGGTTGCCACCGGCGTCGAGGTAGCTCTTCAGTTGCGCGGCCGCGTCGTCGGCGTCGGTGTCCCGGCCCCAGGTCATGGTGCCGAGCGCGAGCCGGGAAACCGCCAGCCCGCTTCGGCCGAGCGGTCGCTGCTGCATGGGTGAACCTTATTTCGAACCGGGCCTGACCGATATCCTCGCTCCCGTCGAGTCTGCCCGCCGGTTCGTGCCTCCGCTCGTCCGGGTCACGCCGTCGGAGCCTGGTGGGTGAGCCGGTGATCGTCCCTGCCACCGACATTGCGTAACCTGATGCGACTGCGGATGGGGGAGGACTCTGTGCGACTCGGGCTAAGCCTCGGATACCAGACAGCCTGGAGCACGCCGGCCGATCATCTGGCCCTGGCTCAGGAGGCGGACCGGCTCGGCTACTCGGTGGTGTGGGCGGCGGAGGCCTACGGCTCCGACTCGCCGAGCATGCTGGCCTGGATGGCCGGGCAGACCGAGCGGATCGACATCGGCAGCGCGGTGATGCAGATTCCGGCCCGGACGCCCGCGATGACGGCGATGACCGCGGCCACGATCGACTCGCTCTCCGGGGGCCGGTTCCGGCTCGGCCTCGGGGTGTCCGGCCCGCAGGTCTCCGAGGGCTGGCACGGCGTACGTTTCGGCAGGCCGTTGGCCCGCACCCGCGAGTACGTGGACATCGTCAAGCTGGCGGTGGGCCGCAAGGAGGTCGCCTACGACGGCGAGTTCTACACGCTGCCGCTGCCCGACGGCCCCGGCAAGGCGCTGCGGCTGGGCTTCCACCCGCCGCGGGAGCACATCCCGATCTACCTGGCCGCGGTGGGCCCGAAGAACCTGGAGCTGGCGGGCGAGATCGCCGACGGCTGGTTGGCCGTCTTCTACGCCCCGGAGTTCGCCGAGGAGCAGCTCGCGGCGGTGCGTGCCGGCCGCGCCAAGGCCGGTAAGGAACTTGCTGGCTTCGACGTGGTGCCGTCCGTGCCGGTGGTGGTCGGCGACGACGTGAACTCCTGCGCCGAACTGGTCCGCTGGTACGCGGCGCTGTACGTCGGTGGCATGGGCAGCCGCCAGCAGAACTTCTACAACCAGCTGGCCACCCGGATGGGCTACGGCGACGCCGCCCGTGAGGTGCAGGAGCTCTACCTGGCCAAACGGCAGCGCGACGCGGCGGCGGCCGTGCCGATGGAGTTCATCGACCGGACGTCGCTGCTCGGGCCGAAGGAGCGCATCGCCGAGCGGATGCGCGAGTACGCCGCGGCCGGCGTCACCACCCTGTCGGTGACCCTCTTCGCCGCCGACCGCGACACCGGTGTGCAGACCCTGCGGACCGTCGCCGAGGCGCTGGACCTCTCGGGAGTCGGGGAGTGACCTGGATCGAAGCCATCGTCCTGGGCATCGTCCAGGGCCTGACCGAGTTCCTGCCGGTCAGCTCGTCGGGGCACCTGCGGATCACCTCGGCGATCTTCTTCGAGCAGGACGCCGGAGCGTCCTTCACCGCTGTCACCCAGTTGGGCACCGAGGCGGCGGTGTTGCTGTACTTCGCCAAGGACATCTGGCGCATCGGCCGGACCTGGATCATCGGAATCTGGGACAAATCAGTCAGATCCAGCCTGGACTACCGCATGGGCTGGTACGTGATCGTCGGCTCCATCCCGATCGGCCTCTTCGGTTTCCTGTTCAAGGACCAGATCCGGGAGACCGCCCGCAACCTGTGGGTGGTGGCCACCACCCTCATCGTGTTCGCCTTCGTGCTCGCGTTCGCCGAGTACTGGGGCCGGCAGACCCGGACCCTGCGGGACTTCCGGATGCGCGACGGCGTGGTGATGGGCTTCGCCCAGGCACTGGCGCTCATCCCGGGCGTCTCCCGGTCCGGCGCGACGCTCACCTTCGGCCTCTTCCTGAGCCTGACCCGGGAGACCGCGGCCCGCTACTCGTTCCTGCTGGCCATCCCGGCGGTGGTGATGTCCGGGATCTTCAGTCTGGGTGACGTCTTCGAACCGGCGGCGGCCGGCACCTCGGTGCCCACCGTCGCGCAGATGATCGTGGCCACACTCATCGCGTTCGGTGTCGGCTACGCGGCAATCGCCTGGCTGCTGCGTTACGTCGCGCATCACACCCTGTACATCTTCGTGCTCTACCGGGTCGCGGTCGGCACGCTCGTGCTGGCTCTGCTGATGACCGGGACGATAAGCGCCACCTGATTCCTGATCTTGCGCTGGGGCTGGGGCGGCTGTGCCTCGCTCGGGGTGGTTGCGGTTGGGGCTGGGGCGACCGTGCCCGGCTCCGGGCGGTCAGGCTTGATCCCTGCGCCGGGCACGGTCGCCCCCAGCCTGACCTGGTCGGTCTCCATACGGGCGTTGGCCAGCTCGGGTGGGTTGATCTGCTGGATAGGCCGCTGGCCGGCACCCTGGGATCGGGTGCCGGCCAGCGGCTTGTTCCCCCTGTGGAGGAATGTCTTCGGTTGTCAGCTGGTGTGGGTCAGCTGGTCCAGTGCTGGGCGACGAGGTCGGCGGCCTGCTGTTCCCACTGGGCGTAGTGGTCGGGGTAGGCCGACACCTGCACCGTCTGCGCGGCCTCAGTGAGGGGCATGTCCTGCCAGCCGTCGACCTGCTTCAAACCCTTCAGGAACGCCAGGGTCGAGTACTCGGGGTCGGTGATCTGCTCCACCGTGCCCCAGCCGCTGGACGGGCGCTGCTGGAACAGGCCCTGCGAGTCGTGGTCGTTGCGGTCACCCAGATGACCCAGGTTCTCCAACTTCGACTCCTGCAACGCCGTCGCGATCGACACCACGGCGGCCCGCTCGTCCATACCGGCCTTCTTCGTCGCCGCGATGATCGCCTTCACATTGCCGACCTGCTCGTCGTTCAGCTCGATCGTCGACTGGCCGGTGGGGGTGCCGTGGGGCAGCAGCTTGCCGGTGTCGGGCTTGTCGGCCTGCACCACCGCGACCGGGTTGGCCGGGGTGGGCTCGCCGACGGTGTGGTTGAGCGGGCCGGCGGCGAGGCCAGCGGCGGCGGTGAGACCAGCGATGCCCAGGATGCTCTTACGCAGCGTGGTGTTCATGAGGGGCTCCTTCGCGTTCGGGGGTTTGGTCCGGTCCGCCTGGTCAGGGGGTGGCGGTGGACCGTGCGCGGTGGGGCGCCAGCAGAACTGGTGCGACCGTCGGCCTCAGGGGGTGGCCGGGTCGGTTCCGGGGGCTGGGGCGAAATGTGCCCGAGGGGTGACGCGCGGGACGGTGCCATATCACGCGCCGGGACCATGTCCAACGACTGACCGGGGCGGGTCATTCCCGTGTCCCGCCGGCCCACCAGGGGTGGGTGGGTAGGTGCTGCGTGGTCAGCCACCGGTTACAACGCCGACCGCCCGCCGATCATTCCGCCCGGCCACCCGCCACCGCCCGGGAAAACCGGACACCACACCACACCCGCCCGCAAGAACCGGACACCACGCTGAACCACCCACAGCACCGGATCTTGGTCCGAGACTGCCCACCGGACGGCCAAATCGCACCAAGATCTCCCCGCCACCCGCCACCGCCACCCGCCACCCGCCACGGTGGCGGGGGTGGCAGCGGGTTGACGTCGGGGGAGTTGGGCACTGCCCTGAGGGGTGTGGGGTGAGGGCCTAGGGTGGTGCGAGTGGCGACACTTCTGCTCCTGCGGCACGGACGTACCACCGCGAACGCCGACGGTGGCCTCGCCGGCCGGCAGCCCGTCGAGCTGGACGAGACGGGCCGTGCCCAGGCCACAGCGGTCGGCGAACGGTTGCGGGCGGTGCCGCTGGCGGCCGTGGTGACCAGCCCGCTGATCCGCTGTCGGCAGACCTTGGAGCTGGCGCTGCCTCAGGCGACGCCGGTGGCCGACGACGGCCTGATCGAGTGCGGGTACGGCAGTTGGGAGGGGCAGCCGCTGAAGAAGCTGGCCAAGGAGCCGCTCTGGCCGGTGGTGCAGCAGCACCCCAGCGCTGCGGTCTTTCCCGACGGAGAGGCGATGGCGCAGATGGCGGCCCGGGCGGTCGCCGCGGTACGCGCCTGGGACGCCCGCCTGACCGCCCAGCACGGTCCCGAGGCGGTCTGGCTGGCGTGCAGCCACGGAGATGTGATCAAGGCCATCGTCGCCGACGCGCTCGGCGTACATCTGGATCTCTTTCAGCGGATCGTGGTGGACCCGGCGTCGGTGACCGCGATCCGCTACACCCCCTTGCGGCCCTTCCTGGTGCGCCTCAACGACGTCGGCGGTGACCTGGCCGGCCTGGTGCCGCCGCCGGGTAAGCGGCGTCGGCGGGCCGCGCGGTCGACCGACTCGGACGCCGCGGTCGGCGGTGGCGCGGGGGCGTCCCGGTGAGCCGCCCGGCCTCGCATCCGGCAGTGGTCGGGGGCGTCGCCATTCGGGTCGGTGGGGTGCGCGCTGCGTGGGGCCGCCGGATAGGGTCGTGGGTATGACCCACCAGGTGCACGCCTTCGAGCCGCCGGAGCGGTTCGTCGCCGGGACCGTCGGGCCGCCGGGGGAGCGCACGTTCTTTCTCCAGGCGCGCGGCGGTGGCCGGCTGGTAAGCGTCGCGCTGGAGAAGGTCCAGGTCTCCCTGCTCGCCGAGAAGCTGGAGGAACTGCTCACCGAGGCGCAGCGTCGGTTCGGTGTGGAACTGCCCGAGGCTGCTGCCGTCCCGGCCGGTGACAACGACCCGCTGGAGACGCCTGTCGACGAGGAGTTCCGGGTCGGCACGCTGGGCCTGGCCTTCGACGCGGACACCGCGACAGTGGTGATCGAGGCGATCGCCGTCGGCGAGGCGGAGACCGAGATCGAGCTTGGCGAGTCGGAGGAGGACGAGCCTGACGACGTCGAGCCCGACGAGGACCTCGACCGGCTCCGGGTCCGGCTGACTCCCGAGGCGACCCGCGCGTTCATCGAGCGGGCGCGCCGCGTGGTGAATGCCGGCCGACCGCCCTGCCCGTTGTGCGGCCAGCCCCTCGACCCGGCCGGTCACCTCTGCCCCCGGAACAACGGCTACCACCGGTGACCTCGTCCGGCGTGGCCCCCCGGCAGGACGGAGATGCCGCGCTGCGCCTGCTGCGCGACGGTGAGCTGACCGTCGAGGGGCGACTCGTCGACGCGTCGAACACCACCCTGCGTGGTGTGCTGACCCTCGATGGCATGTCGGCGCGGTGTGTGTACAAACCGGTGCGTGGTGAACGCCCGCTGTGGGACTTCCCGGACGGCACCCTTGCCGGCCGGGAGGTGGCCGCCTACCTGGTCTCCGCGGCCACCGGTTGGGATCTGGTGCCGCCGACGGTGTTGCGGGACGGGCCGTTCGGGCCTGGTTCCTGCCAGCTCTGGATCGACGAGCCGCCGGACGCCGAGCCGCTCGTGGGGTTCGTGCCCGCTGACGCGGTGCCGCCCCGCTGGTTCCCGATCGCGGCGGCCCGCGACGACGACGGCACCGCGTACGCGCTGGCCCACGCCGACCACCCGCGGCTGGCCCGGCTCGCGGTGCTCGACGCGGTGATCAACAACGCGGACCGCAAGGGTGGCCACGTCCTGGTCGGCCCGGACGACCGGATCCACGGCGTCGACCACGGGGTGAGCTTCCACGTGGAGGAGAAGCTGCGGACGGTGCTCTGGGGTTGGGCCGGCCGGTCGTTGCCGGCCGACGCGCTCGACATGCTCGGTCGCCTGTCCCGTCTCCTCGCCGGCCCGCTCGGCGAGGAACTGGCCGAGCACCTCACTCTCGGTGAGATCGCCGAGTTGACCGCCCGGACCGACAGAATGTGCGAGGGTCGTCGCTTTCCGCGGCCGTCACAGGACTGGCCGGCGGTACCCTGGCCGCCGATCTGAGCCTGTCGCGTTGATCACTCGCGGGCCGGCGTGACGTCGCCCAACGGCTGGTTAGGCTGGCGGTCATGGACTCTTGGGTGGGGCACGAGGTGCCGCGGCTACCGGGCCGCAGCGAGCCGTTGAGGTTGTTCGACTCGGCGCGCGAGAGCGTGCAGCCGAGCGAGCCGGACGGCACCGCCACCATGTACGTCTGTGGCATCACCCCGTACGACGCCACCCATCTCGGCCACGCCGCCACCATGATCACCTTTGACCTGGTGCAGCGGATGTGGCGCGACGCCGGTCACGAGGTCCGGTACGTACAGAACGTCACCGACATCGACGACCCGTTGCTGGAGCGGGCCGAACGTGACCGCGAGGACTGGAAGGTCCTGGCGATGCGGGAGACGGCGCTGTTCCGGGAGGACATGGAGGCGCTGAGGATCATCCCCCCGGCCCACTACGTCGGCGCGGTGGAGTCGATCCCGGACATCGCCGAGAAGGTGCTCATGCTGATCAAGGATGGCGCCGCGTACCGTCTCGACGACGGCACCGGCGACGTCTACTTCGACATCTCGGCCGCGCCGAGCTTCGGTTACGAGTCCAACCTCTCCCGCGACGAGATGCTCAAGATCTTCCCCGAGCGCGGCGGCGACCCGGACCGCGCCGGCAAGCGCGACCCGCTGGACCCGTTGCTGTGGCGCGGCGCCCGGGACGACGAGCCGTCCTGGCCCGGCGGGGACCTCGGCCCCGGCCGACCGGGCTGGCACATCGAGTGCGCGGTGATCGCCCTCGGCCTGCTCGGCTCCACCATCGACGTGCAGGGCGGCGGCAACGACCTGGTCTTTCCACACCACGAGTGCTCCGCCGCGCACGCCGAGCGGCTGACCGGCGCGGCGCCCTTCGCCGGTCACTACGTGCACGCCGGGATGATCGGGCTGGACGGCGAGAAGATGTCCAAGTCCCGGGGCAACCTGGTGTTCGTCTCCCGGCTGCGCGCCGACAGGGTCGACCCGATGGCCGTCCGGCTGGCGCTGCTCTCCGGCCACTACCGCGCCGACCGGTCCTGGACCGACGACCTGCTCACCGCCGCACAGGAGCGGCTGGCCCGCTGGCGGCGGGCCGCCGCCGCACCCACCGGCCCGTCCGGGGAGACCTTCCTGTCCGGCGTACGCCAACGACTCGCCAACGACCTCGACACCCCCGGCGCCCTGCGGCTGGCTGACGAGTGGGCCGAGCGAACCCTGGCCGGCACCGGCGACGACCCGGCCGCCCCGCCCCTGTTCGCCACCACCCTCGACGCCCTCCTCGGCCTCCGCCTCTGACCCCACCCCCACGCCCCACCCCCACCCTGCCCGCGATCTTGCAGTTGTGGTCGCCGTTACGCGGCTTTCGTGACTTTCGCGGCGACGGAAAGTGCAAGATCGCGGGGGTGGGCGCGGGCGCGGGTGGGGGTGGGGGTGGGGTGGGGCAGGTCAGCCGAGGACGAGGCCGGGGTCGGGGTCGGGGGATTCGGTGGGGGCGGGGATCTGGTACTCCTCGGTCAGCGTGGTGACCGGGCCGGGCCAGGTGGCCTGGGCGACCTCGATCGGTTTGCGGTGCGGGTCGTAGGCCACGTGCAGCAGGTGGAGCACGGGGGTGTCCGGCCGGATCTGGAGGGTCTCGGACTCCTCCCGGCTGGGCTGGCGCGCGGTGATGGTGTCGGTGGCGGTCGCGTACCGCCGGCCGGTGGCTTCCTCGGCCTCCTGGTAGAGCGGGCGGCCGAACGCCTCGGCGCGTTCCAGGCTGGTGCCGGCGGTGTCGGCGGGCAGGAACCAGGAGGCGCCCACCTCCACAGGTGAATCCTCGGTGCGGACGAGGTGGCGGCGGCAGAGCAGTTCGGTGCCGTCTGGCACGCCGAACGCGTCGGCCACCTCGGGCGGCGCGGGGGAGCGACCGACGGAGACGAGTTGCTGACGGTAGCGAGCGGCCAGGTCGGTGTGGTAGCCGCGGAAGCCGCCGTAGCGGCCTCGGGAGAGCCGGTTGAGTCGCCGCCGGGTGCCCCGGACGTACGTACCGGAACCGGGCTTGGTGATCAGCACGCCCTCGACCCGCAGCTGGTCGACGGCGCGTTGCACTGTCTGCTTGGCCACCCCGAACATCTCGGCGATGGCCGGGATGGACGGCAGGCGCTCGCCCGGCGCCCAGTCGCCGCGCCGGATCTGGCTCTTGAGCTGCGCGGCGATCTGCCGGTGCGGGAACTCGGCCGCCCCCGGGTTGATCTGCATCCCGGCCTCCTATCAGCTAGGTTCCTAGGATGCCCTACGCGGGATGGCCACCGCCACCCCGACACGGCGTGAACCAGCAGCCAACAAAGGCCCGCCCCGGACACCTCAACGTGTCCGGGGCGGGCCAGAGGCAGCAGCGGGGGAAGGGCTACCAGGAGCCGGCGGTGGGGCCGGCGGATCCGCCCCGGCGACGCAGATACTTCTCGAACTCCTGGGCGATCTCGTCCCCGGTCAACGGGGTGATGCCCGCGTCACCGACGCGTTCCTCCAGCTCACGGACGTACTCGCCCAGCTCGGCGTCCTGCTCGGCGGCGCTGCGGACCCGCTGCTCCCACTCGGCGGCCTCCTCGGCCAGGTCGGCCATGGGCACCGGCAGGTCGAGCACCTCCTCGACCCGGTGCAGCAGGGCGAGAGTGGCCTTCGGGCAGGGCGGGTTGTTTGCGTAGTGCGGCACGTGCACCCAGAACGAGACGGCGTCGACCTCGGCGCGGGTGCACGCGTCGTGCAGCACACCGACGATGCCTGTCGGCCCGTCGTAGCGGGTCGGGGTGAGCTGGTAGCGGCGCGCGGCGTCGGCGTCGGAGGCACTGCCACTGATCGGCAGCGGCCGGGTGTACGGCACGTCGGCCAGCAGGGCACCGAGCAGCACCACCCGTTCGACCTCCAGGCTGTGGCAGATCTCCAGCACCTGCTCGCAGAAGGTGCGCCACCGCATGCTCGGCTCGATGCCACGGATCAGCACCACGTCCCGTTCGGTGCCGGCGGGACTGGCGACGGTGAACCGGGTGGTGGGCCACTCCACCCGGCGGGTGGCGCCGTCGGACATGGCGATGGTGGGCCGGCTGACCTGGAAGTCGTAGAAGTCCTCCGGGTCCAGCTCGGTGACGGGCCGGGCCTCCCACACCTGTTCCAGGTGCTCGACCGCCGCGGTGGAGGCGTCCGCCGCGTCGTTCCACCCCTCGAAGGCGCAGATGGCGACCGGGGACCGCAGCACCGGCAGCCCGTCGAACTCGGTCACGCCGTCACCTCCTGCTCGTCACCGGCGGTCCGGGGCGCGGGCCCGGTCGTCCGCAGACGGTGCGTGGTGGTGTCGCTGTAGTCCTTCACGTCAGTCAGCCTACGTGCCGCGCCCGGACCCGGCCCGTCGGCCGCGCCGGATCAGCCGGGCGTCGGCACCGGCGGCGGAGGTCGCCGGCACCGTCCGGCGGTGCACAGTGTTGGGCATTGGCCACCAAAACGGGCAACGTGATCCCGATGACACAATGTGGGATCGGACGGTACGCCGGGGCGCGGGCCCGCCCCACCGCACTAACCTGAGGTCGTGCGGACTTCGTTGCTCGATGCGCTGGCAGACCGGATCCTCGTCACCGACGGGGCGATGGGCACGATGCTGCAGGCTGCGGACCTGTCCCTGGACGACTTCGACGGTCTGGAGGGGTGCAACGAGATCCTCAACGTCACCCGGCCGGACGTCGTCCGTGGCGTGCACGAGGCGTACCTGGCGGCGGGCGCGGACTGTGTGGAGACGAACACGTTCGGCGCGAACCTGCCGAACCTCGCCGAGTACGACATCGCCGACCGGATCTGGGAGCTGTCCGAGGTGGGGGCGCGGCTGGCCCGGGAGGCCGCCGACGCGTACTCGACCCCGGAGCGGCCCCGCTGGGTGCTCGGGTCGATCGGTCCGGGCACGAAGCTGCCGACCCTCGGCCACGCCTCCTACGCCAGCCTCCGCGACGCGTACCAGCAGAACGCCGGCGGCCTGATCGCCGGTGGCGCGGACGCGCTGATCATCGAAACCTGCCAGGACCTGCTCCAGGTCAAGGCGGCGGTGATCGGGTCCAAGCGGGCGATGGCCGAGGCGGGCCGGCAGGTGCCGATCATCTGTCATGTGGCGGTCGAGACCACCGGCACCATGCTGCTGGGCAGCGAGATCGGTGCGGCGCTCACCGCCATCGAGCCGCTCGGCGTGGACCTGATCGGCCTCAACTGCTCGACCGGCCCGGCCGAGATGGGCGAGCACCTGCGTTACCTGTCGCAGCACTCCCGCATTCCGGTGTCGGTGATGCCCAACGCCGGCCTTCCGGTGCTCACCCCCGACGGGGCGTACTTCCCGTTGGGCCCCGAGGAGATGGCCGACGCCCTGGAACGGTTCGTCGTCGACTACGGCGTTGCGCTCGTCGGCGGCTGCTGCGGCACGACTCCCGAGCACATCCGGGTGCTCGCCGAACGGATGCGCGACGTGCGGCCGGTGGTCCGCGAGCCGCGCACCGACCCGGGTGTCTCCTCGATCTACCACCACGTGCCGTTCGCGCAGGACGCCAGCGTGCTGATGGTGGGGGAGCGGACGAACGCCAACGGCTCCAAGGCGTTCCGCGAGGCGATGCTCGCCGCCGACTGGCAGTCCTGCGTGGAGATCGCCCGTGGCCAGGCCCGCGACGGCTCGCACCTGCTGGACCTCTGCATCGACTACGTCGGTCGGGACGGCACCACCGACATGCGCGAGCTGGCCGGTCGGTTCGCCACCGCCTCCACCCTGCCGATCATGCTGGACTCCACCGAGCCGGCGGTGATCGAGGCCGGGCTGGAGATGCTCGGCGGGCGCTGCGTGGTCAACTCGGTCAACTACGAGGACGGCGACGGCCCGGAGTCCCGCTTCGGCCGGGTGATGCCGGTGATCATGGAACACGGCGCGGCCGTCGTGGTGATGTGCATCGACGAGGAGGGGCAGGCCCGCACCGCAGCGGACAAGGTCCGTATCGCCTCCCGGATCGTCGACGACCTGACCGGACGCTGGGGGATGCGGCTGCCGGACATCATGGTCGACGCGCTGACCTTCCCGATCTCCACAGGTCAGGAGGAGACCCGCCGCGACGCCATGGAGACCATCGAGGCGATCCGTGAGATCGCCCGACGCTACCCCGGGATCAACTTCACCCTGGGCATCTCCAACGTCTCCTTCGGACTCAACGCCGCCGCCCGGCAGGTGCTCAACTCGGTCTTCCTGCACGAGTGCGTGCAGGCCGGGCTCACCTCGGCGATCGTGCACGCCAGCAAGATCCTGCCGATGTCGAAGATCCCCGACGAGCAGCGCGAGGTCGCCCTCGACATGGTCTACGACCGCCGCCGCGAGGGCTACGACCCGTTGCAGCGGTTCATCGAGCTGTACGAAGGCGTGGACGCCGCCTCGGCGCGCGCCACCCGGGCCGAGGAGCTGGCGGCGCTGCCGCTGAACGAGCGGCTCAAGCGGCGGATCATCGACGGGGAGCGCAACGGCCTGGAGGCCGACCTCGACGCGGCGATGGCGGCGGGTACCGCCCCGCTGCTCATCATCAACGACATCCTGCTGGACGGCATGAAGGTCGTCGGTGAGCTGTTCGGCTCCGGTCAGATGCAGCTGCCGTTCGTGTTGCAGTCCGCCGAGGTGATGAAGACCGCGGTGGCCTACCTCGAACCGCACATGGAGAAGGCCGACGACGACGGCAAGGGCCGCATCGTGCTCGCCACCGTCAAGGGCGACGTGCACGACATCGGCAAGAACCTGGTCGACATCATCCTGTCCAACAACGGCTACGACGTGGTGAACATCGGCATCAAGCAGCCGATCTCCGCCATCCTCGATGCCGCCGAGCAGCACCGCGCCGACGCCATCGGCATGTCGGGCCTGCTGGTCAAGAGCACAGTCATCATGAAGGAAAACCTGGTCGAGATGGCGTCGCGCGGGGTCGCGGAGCGCTGGCCGGTCCTGCTGGGTGGCGCGGCGCTGACCCGGGCGTACGTCGAGGACGACCTGCGGTCGATGTTCCCCGGCCAGGTGCACTACGCCCGCGACGCCTTCGAGGGGCTGTCCCTGATGGACCGGGTGATGGCCGCCAAGCGCGGCGGTGCCCCGGTGGTGGATCCCGAGCGGGAGGCGGCCCTCGCGGCCCGGCGGGCCCGCCGGGAACGGCAACGTGCGGTGGTCGCCGAGTCGCTGCCGGAGCTGCACGACACCTCGGTACGCTCCGACGTCGCCGTCGACGTGCCGGTGCCGGTCGCACCGTTCCACGGCACCCGGGTGGTCAAGGGGGTGCCGCTTGCCGACTACGCGGCACTGCTCGACGAGCGGGCCACCTTCATGGGCCAGTGGGGTCTGCGCGGTGCGCGCGGTGGCAAGGGTCCGTCGTACGAGGAGTTGGTGGAGACCGAGGGCCGGCCGAGGCTGCGCTACTGGCTGGACCGGCTGATCGCCGACCAGGTGCTGGAGGCGGCCGTGGTGTACGGCTACTTCCCGGCCTACTCCGAGGGCAACGACCTGGTGGTCCTGGACGAGAACGGGCACGCCGAGCGGGCCCGGTTCACCTTCCCCCGGCAGCGGCAGGAGCGGCGGCTGTGCCTGGCCGACTTCTTCCGGCCGCGCGGCGAGGACCTGGACGTGGTCGCGTTGCAGCTGGTCACCGTTGGCCAGCCGGTGAGCGAGTACGCGGCGAAGCTGTTCGCTCGCAACGAGTACCGCGACTACCTGGAGGTGCACGGCCTGTCGGTGCAGCTCACCGAGGCACTCGCCGAGTACTGGCACAAGCGGGTCCGGGCCGAGCTGAAGCTGCCCGACGGCCGTACCGTCGCCGACGACGACCCGGCCGACCTGGCCGGTCTGCTGCGCACCGACTACCGGGGTTGCCGGTACGCGTTCGGCTATCCGGCCTGCCCCGACCTGGAGGACCGGGCGAAGATCGTGGAGCTGCTCGGTGCCGAGCGGATCGGCGTGCAGCTGTCGGAGGAGTTCCAGCTGATGCCGGAGCAGGCCACCGACGCCATCGTCGTCCACCACCCCGAGGCCAGCTACTTCAACGCCAAGTGACGCCCGCAGGTGCCGTGACCTGCACTTCCGGCACCTGCGGTAGGAGTTTGATCATGATCAGGCCGTCCAGGGCCTCCGGTTCGTCATCGTCGGCCTGGTCCTCACCGAACGCCTTGTCAATGGCCCGGCGGGTACGGTCCGCACTGGTGGGCAACAGGTGGGTGTGGGTCCACAGGGCGAATCCGGGGTCGGCGTGACCCAGGTACGCAGGCATCGCATTGGCGCTTGGCCGGCTCATGCCGGTGACACGGAATGACGGCGGTCACGGTGCCGCAGCGGCCAGCACCACACGCTAGACGGCCTGATCCCGATCACCGTCAACGAACTCCGACGGCTGTTCCACGCTCTGATCATCGAACCCACCCGACGCGTCGGCGACGTCATCGCCTGGTCCATCTTCCAACGCCAGCGCCAAGCCAAAGCCAAGATCGGTCACTACACCCGATAAGACCTCACCGAGCCCTGAAACGGATCTGCTACTGGAGTACTAGGGCCACTGGACGGCCTCAACGACGAGTTCTGCGGAACACGAATTATCATCGATCCGCTCGGCTCGAATGGTGAGCGATGACTTGCCCTTAGGCACGCGTAGTTCCTGTTCCTGACTCCCAGAACCAGCCATGCCATTGCCGAGAGCTTCGCCATCAGCGAGAAGCTCCCACCGAACCCGCGCGCGGTCCAAGCATCCGTCAACGACGATGCTCAGATCTCGCTGGCGTGCCGGACCCGAGAGGGTGGCCTGTGCCTGAATTATCTGTCCCGACGAGTCAAGGAACCAGCGATTGGTACATGTAGTATGCATTCCGAAGTTGAGACCCCCGGTCGTGCATTCCTGCTGTGCCGCGTCGCCGATGGAGAACCGCATTTCGGTGCGATTAGGAACCTGAGGAAGAAGCAAGGCGGCGACGACCGACAGTGCAGGGAGGCCAAGTGCCACTCCTGCCACACCGAGCCTACGGCGCGTCTTCTTGCGCAGGATGTCCTTGGCGGTCGTGCACTCGGATTCGTATGCGGCCAGGATCTCTGGCTTGTCCAGGGAGAGCGCCAACGCGCGGACAAAGGGCCTCGCCATATCCAGCGTCGCCTTCGTTCGAGAGGAGGTGTTCGACGCTTGCACGGCCACGATGACAGCGACTAGCGTGCCTGTTATCGCCGCAAACCAGGACCCCCGTTCCAGCCAGTCTGTCCAGTCCGACATGGCTCTCCCTTTTCACCGCTCCGCAGTTGCAGGAAATACGAGCGAGCATAGACGGACGTCCGGCGGCACGCCGGTTCTGCTTCGCTCTGCGGCAGGCACCCATTGCCCCATTTGCGCGTATTCCGGCGGGCTCCCAGTTCCCACGCTCGCCGCACCACTTCCGGCGCGCCCACCACGACCGGTCGCCAGCACCGAGCGGCGTAGTAGGTCGACCGAGTTCTGCCGCAACGCCAGGGTGGCCAGGCGGGTGCCGTAGCGGCCGAGGGCGAGCGCGGTGGCGGGGTCGAGGGAGCGTACGAAACTCTGCTCGATGCGTCGCGGCGCGCGGGCGAGGATCTCCTCCGCGAGCCGGTCCTGCTTTCCTGGGATTCTGTCCAGGTTGGGCTTCACCCGGCCAGGATGGCAGAACCGCGCGAGGTTCAGCACTCGTCGCTGTCCATCTCGCCGACACGGCCCGGCTCGTCCAGCGGCTCCTGCCGCTGCGTGTCGGAGCCGGGTACCGTCGATTGTGGCGGCTCGCTGGTGGGAGGCCAGCAGATCGCCGCACAGTCCTCCTCCCGGCAGCTTCGCCATGCCGCCGAGCGCGCGCACCATCGTCGACCCACGGTTCCCCGCTGAGCTTGCGCGAATTCGACGTGTCCGTGGCCTGTCACTGCGCGATCTGGCCCGCCTTGCGTACGTCGGGAAGAGCTACGTGCACGACCTTGAGACGGGCCGTACCCGACCGTCCCGGGAACTCGCCGCGTACCTTGACGACACGTTGCAGGCCGGCGGGCAGCTTGCCGCGATGGTCGTCGACGCGACGACGGTGACCACCCCCGACGACGATGACCGCCTGGCGTACGTGCTCGCCGAGCCGACCCGCCTCGACGCCGCTGCGGTGCGGCTGCTCGCCGAGGTGCTGGCTGCGCAACGCCGCCTCGACGACGTCCTGCCGGCTCCGGTGACACTGCCGGCCATGCTGGCGCAGTGGTCCACTGTGCAGCACCTCGCCGAGCGGGCCGCCGGGCCGTACGTCGGCCAGCTGCACGAGTTGGTAGCGGAGTGGACGCAGTTCGTCGGCTGGTTGCATGCGGAAGCCCGCAACGACGGTGAGGCGATACAGGTGCTGATCGAGGCCGCCAGGCAGGCCGACGCCGTCGACAGTGGCCCGCTCGCGGCGCAGGTGGAGAACTTCCGAGGCTACCTGGAGCGGCAGCGAGGCAACCCGCGCGGCATCGTGCGCCACTTCCTCACCGCGTACCACACACCCGGGGCGACGGCCCTGCAACGCGTCGGCGACGCGGTCCAGGCCGCCCACGGGTACGCGCTACTCGGCGATCGACGCTCAGCGGCAGGGCTCCTCCGTGAGGCGAGCGACCTCGCCGAGGCGGCCGAGCGCGAGCAGGCGCCGGTGCTGGCCTACTGGCTGACGCCCACGTTCAGCAGGATGGGGCTGGGGCTGGCCTATCTGGCGCTCGGCGACACGCCGGCCGGCGTCGACAATCTGCGGGCCGGGTTGGCCGGGTTGCCGCCTGACCAGCGGGATGCCGCATGGACGCAGGAGTATCGGCAGGCACTCGCGGTCGCCACCGGCTGAGCTGTCCGTCAACCGTCCC
This sequence comes from Verrucosispora sp. CNZ293, assembly GCF_002754655.1. Lineage (NCBI taxonomy): Bacteria > Bacillati > Actinomycetota > Actinomycetes > Micromonosporales > Micromonosporaceae > Micromonospora > Verrucosispora sp. CNZ293. The sequence goes on along the minus strand of NZ_PEFR01000001.1, from coordinate 1,955,544 downwards.
GGACAGGACGCCGGACGCCTCGCACCTGCCCTGAGTGCCCGCGGCCATCGCACGATTCTGGTGGGTGGTGGCGGTGCACCCCCACGTACCGCCGCCCCCGTCCCCGACCTTCGGCGGAGGTGATGGCGTGAGCAGATGGCACAGGTTCTGGTGGTGGCTGCGGCGGCGGCCGATACCGCTGGCTGACGGTGGGCAGTGGCGGGAGACCGTCGAGCAGGAGGCCGCCCGGCAACGCCTGCTCGACCAGGCCCGGCGCAACGCCGGGTGGTCCGTTGTTGACGGCGGCGTTGGACGACCTGCCGCGCGAGGATCCCGGCGAGCTGACGACCCGGTTCCTCGCGTGGCTGCGGTGCACCTGCGGGGCGTAGCTACGCCGGGGCGTGACCGACGATCGGCACCCCGTCGTATCCGCCGTCCTTTTCGTACGCCCGCCTGTCTGCGACCGGTCAAGCACGGCCCGGCCGGACGGCGCAGCCGGATGTGACGTCTGTTGCATGGACACGCCGACACACCATCTGGTGTCTTGCGTTCACGGGTGGCCCATATATGGTGTCACTCGTAGCTGGTTCGGGCGCCCATCCGGGGCGGCCGAGGCAAGAGGGAACCCGGTGGAAATCCGGGGCTGCCCCGCAGCGGTGAGTGGGAACGACAGCCGTCACACAGCACTGGGCTCCGGCCTGGGAAGCGACGGCCAGTAGGAGCGCGTAAGCACGCCCACGAGTCCGAAGACCTGCCAGCACGCCGCCCGCACTCGTGGGCGGCGGCCGCAGGCCGCGTGGGACGGCCGACGCCATCAACGGGCCGTGCCTGCTGCGCGGATCCCGTGGCGTCCTCCCGCGTGTCCGAGGCCCTGGGCAGACGGCGCGAGGAGAGAGACGTGACGGTCGTGCGGGAGGTCCCGGCCTCCGACGCAGGTGTGTCGGAGCAGCGCCGGCAGGTGATGCAGGTCCGCAAACGCGACGGCGCCACGGAACCGGTGGACGTCAACAAGATCGTCCGGGCGGTGGAGCGGTGGGTGGCCGACCTCGACGAGGTCGATCCGCTGCGGGTGGCCACGAAGACCATCAGCGGCCTGTACGACGGTGCCACCACCGCTGAACTGGACAAGCTGTCCATCCAGACGGCCGCCGAGCTGATCGGTACGGAGCCGCAGTACTCGAAGCTGGCGGCGCGGCTGCTGGCCGCGTACGTGGACAAGGAGGTCCGGGGGCAGCAGGTGGCCAGCTTCAGCCAGTCCATCCGGTACGCCCATGGCCTGGGACTGATCGGGGACGCGACAGCGGCGTTCGTGGCCCGCAACGCGCGCAAGCTGGACGACGCGGTGGACCCGGACGGTGACCTGCGGTTCGAGTACTTCGGACTGCGCACCGTCGCGGACCGTTACCTGCTGCGGCATCCACAGACCCGCGAGGTGGTGGAGACGCCGCAGTACTGGCTGCTGCGCGTGGCCTGTGGGCTGTCGCAGACGCCGGGTGAGGCGATCGGGTTCTACCGGCTGATGTCGAGCCTGGCGTACCTGCCGAGCTCACCGACGTTGTTCAACTCGGGCACCCGGCACACCCAGATGTCGTCGTGTTTCCTTGTCGACTCGCCGCGCGACGAACTCGACTCGATCTACGAGCGCTACCACCAGGTGGCGAAGCTGTCGAAGTTCTCCGGTGGGATCGGCATCTCCTGGTCGCGGGTCCGGGGTCGGGGCGCGTTGATCCGGGGCACCAACGGCAGGTCCAACGGCATCGTGCCGTTCCTCAAGACCCTCGACGCGGGGGTGGCGGCGGTCAACCAGGGTGGCCGCCGCAAGGGCGCGGCCTGCGTGTACCTGGAGCCGTGGCACCCGGACATCGAGGAGTTCCTGGAGCTGCGGGACAACACCGGCGAGGAGTCCCGGCGTACCCACAACCTGAACCTCGCCAACTGGATCCCCGACGAGTTCATGCGCCGGGTCGAGGCGGACGGCGACTGGTCGCTCATCGACCCGTCGGACGCGCCCGAGCTGCCGGACCTGTTCGGTGAGGCGTTCGACGAGGCGTACCGGGCCGCGGAGAAGAAGGCCGTCCGGACGGTGAAGGCCCGCGACCTCTACGGCCGGATGATGCGTACGCTCGCGCAGACCGGCAACGGGTGGATGACGTTCAAGGACGCGGCGAACCGCTTGTCCAACCAGACCGGCGCGCCCGGCAACACGATCCACCTGTCGAACCTGTGCACGGAGATCCTGGAGGTCAACAGCGACACCGAGACGGCGGTGTGCAACCTCGGGTCGGTGAACCTGGGCGCGCACGTCACCGCCGACGGCGTCGACTGGGAGAAGCTGCGCGCCACGGTACGCACGGCCGTGGTGTTCCTCGACCGGGTGATCGACATCAACTACTACCCGGCCGAGCAGACGGCGGTGTCGAACCCGCGCTGGCGTCCGGTCGGGCTCGGGTTGATGGGTTTGCAGGACGCGTTGTTCACGCTGCGTCTGCCGTTCGATTCGGCACCGGCACGGGAGTTGTCGACCCGGGTGCAGGAGGAGATCTTCCTGACCGCGCTGGAGACGTCGGCCGGGCTGGCCGAGCGGTTCGGCCCGCATCCCGCGTACGCCGAAACCCGTGCCGCGAAGGGCGAGTTGCATCCGGACCTGTGGGGTGCGGAGGTGACGCAGGCGCAGCGGTGGACCGAGGTGCGGGAACGGATCGCCCGCCACGGCCTGCGGAACTCGCTGCTTGTCGCGATCGCGCCGACCGCCACGATCGCCTCGATCGCCGGTTGTTACGAGTGCATCGAGCCGCAGGTGTCCAACCTGTTCAAGCGGGAGACGATGTCCGGTGAGTTCCTCCAGATCAACACCTACCTGGTCCGGGAGTTGAAGGCGCGCGGACTGTGGACCGCGCCGATCCGGGAGCAGATCAAGCGGGCCGAAGGGTCGGTGCAGGGCATCGCCGAGCTGCCGGCTGAGGTGCGGGAGCTGTTCCGTACCGCCTGGGAGCTGCCGCAGCGGGCACTGATCGACCTGGCCGCCGCCCGCGCCCCGTTCGTCGACCAGTCGCAGTCGCTGAACCTGTTCCTGAGCGCGCCGACCATCGGCAAGCTCTCCTCGATGTACCTGTACGCCTGGAAGGCCGGGCTGAAGACCACCTACTACCTGCGGTCGCGTCCCGCGACCCGGATCCAGCAGGCCACCGTCGCCGTCAAGCCGATCGTCGCGGTCAGCGACGACGAGGCGCTGGCCTGCTCCCTGGAGAACCCCGAGAGCTGCGAGGCGTGCCAGTGACCACAGTTTCCGAAACCAGCACCGACAAGCGGCAGATGCTGCTCGACCCGGGCATGGACCTGACCCTGCGGCCGATGCGCTACCCGCAGTTCTTCGACAGGTTCAAGGACGCCATCAAGAACACCTGGACCGTCGAGGAGGTCGACCTGCACTCCGACCTCGCCGACCTGGCCAAGCTGTCCCCGGCGGAGCAGCACCTGGTGTCCCGGCTCGTCGCGTTCTTCGCCACCGGCGACACCATCGTCGCCAACAACCTCGTGCTCAACCTCTATCAGCACGTCAACTCCCCGGAGGGGCGGCTCTACCTGTCCCGGCAGCTGTTCGAGGAGGCGGTGCACGTCCAGTTCTACCTGAACCTCCTCGACACGTACGTGCCGGACGAGCGGGAACGGTTCGCGGCGTTCGCCGCCGTGGAGAACATCCCGTCGATCGCCCGTAAGGCCGAGTTCTGCTTCAAGTGGATCGACTCGATCTTCGAGCTGCGGGAGCTGCGGACCCGCGAGGACCGGCGGGCGTTCCTGCTGAACCTGATCTGCTTCGCCGCCTGCATCGAGGGGCTGTTCTTCTACGGCGCCTTCGCCTACGTGTACTTCCTGCGGTCCCGGGGCCTGCTGCACGGCCTGGCCTCGGGCACCAACTGGGTGTTCCGGGACGAGTCGATGCACATGGCCTTCGCCTTCGACGTGGTCGACACCGTACGCGCCGAGGAGCCGGACCTGTTCGACGACGAGATGCGGCGGCAGGTCCGGGACATGCTCGCCGAAGCCGTCGAGTGCGAGGTACAGTTCGCCGCCGACCTGCTCGAACAGGGCGTGTCCGGGCTCTCCCTGGTGGACATGCGCGAGTACCTCCAGCACGTCGCCGACCGCCGGCTGGCGCAGCTGGAGATCGAACCGCTGTACGGGTCGAAGAACCCGTTCGCCTTCATGGAGTTGCAGGACGTGCAGGAGTTGTCCAACTTCTTCGAGCGGCGGGTATCCGCCTACCAGGTCGGGGTCACCGGCACCGTCGCCTTCGACGACGACTTCTGACGGCGGTCCGGCCGTAACCGCTGACCGGGTCCGGCCCGGCGATGATCCTGCCGATCACCGCCGGGCCGCCCGGTTCGTGGGCCTGCCTCAGACCCGACCGGCGATCAGGTACTGCATCCGGTGCTCGTGGTTCGGCGCGACTCCGAACCGCCGGTCCAGCTCGAAGACGGACGTCAGCGGCGTGGCGGTGACCCCGGTGAGCCCCGCCCGTACGAGCACTGCCACGGTCTGGTCGATGGAGGTCGCGGCGGCCAGTGGCAACGCGGCCCGTACCTCGCTGTCGTAGTGGTCGGCGAAGTTCTCCGAGGCGTTGTCCAGGCCCTCGGGGAACCAGGTGCTGTCGACCACCGCGACGGTGCCGCCGGGGCGCAGCAGGCGGGCCCAGTTCGCCACCGCGGTCTCCGGCTCGCGCAGCGTCCACATCAGGTAGCGGCTGACGACGGCGTCGAAGCTGGCGGGTGGGAAGTCCGGGTGCACGGCGTCGCCCCGCCGGATGACCGGACCGTTCGCCATCGCGGTGGCGTGCCGGCGGGCCTGGTCCAGCATGCCCTCGGCGAGGTCGATGCCGGTGACCCGGTGGCCGAGTCCGGCCAGCACCATGGCGACCTGCCCGGTGCCGGTGCCGACGTCGAGCACCTCCAGTGGCGCCGGGGGCAGCGCCTCGGCCCAGATCTCTGCCCAGGCCCGGGTGTCGGCGGCCAGGCGATCGGGACGTTGCTGGTACTCGTCGTAGCCGGGGGCCCGGCCGGTCCAGTACGTGTTGATGCGGTCCTGTGCGCTCATGACGGCACTTCGCTTCGCTGCGTGCCGTCATGAGGCACCACGGCGCTGAGTTGATGATTCGCTCGCTGACGCTCGCTCATGCGGCGCTCCTTTCGACGGCGGGCTGACCGTGCGGGTGGTACAGCAGGTGAATCGCGCCGTCGAGGTCGAGCCGCTGGATGCCGATGCCGTAGACGGGTTCGAGGACTGCGGGGTCGAGGACCTCGTCGACGGTGCCGGCGGCGGCGACGCCGCCCTGGCCGAGCAGCACCAGGTCGTCGCAGTAGCGGGCGGCGAGGTTGAGGTCGTGCAGCACGACGACGGCGCAGGTGCCGAGGTCGCGTACCAGCCGCAGGATCTCGTGCTGGTAGCGGATGTCGAGGTGGTTTGTGGGTTCGTCGAGCAGCAGGTGGGTGGCCTGCTGGGCCAGCGCCCGGGCGATGAGCACGCGTTGGCGTTCACCGCCGGAGAGGCGGGCGAACGGGCGTGACCCCAGGTGGGCGGCACCGACCCGGGTCAGGCACTCCGCCGCGATCCGGTGATCCGTCGGCCCGGTGCGTTGGAAGGTGTTCAGGTGCGGGCCCCGGCCCAGCAGCACCAGCTCCGCCACGGTGAGGGCGGTCTCGCCGCCGGTCTCCTGCACGACGACTGCCAACCGGCGCGCGGCCTCCCGCGGCGACAGCGCGGTCAGCTCGTCACCGTCCACGACGACCCGCCCGGTGCCGCTGCGCAGCGCGCCGTAGAGCAGCCGCAGCAGGGTGGTCTTGCCACTGCCGTTGGGGCCGATCAGTCCGAGGACCCGGCCGGGTCGCGCTGTCACACTGACCCCGTCGATCACCGGGTTGGCGCCGTAGCGCCAGGAAACCCGGGTCGCCTGGATCACGAGTCGTCCCGGAACCGTTGCACGATCCGCTCCAGACCGTCGATCGACAGCGGGGTCGGCGGCTCGGTGAAGTTGAACAACTGGGTCATCACCGCGCCGTTGCGGACCGCGTTGAGCTTCTCCGCGCCGGGAAGTCCGGTCAGGCCCTGCTCGACCGCGGCGGGGTCGCCGTCGCTGTGGAGCAGGATCAGCACGTCGGGGTCACGGCCGAGCAGTTCCTCGACGGTGACCTCGAAGACGCGTTCCGGCGTGTCGCCGAAGACGTTGCGGAAGCCGGCCGCCGCCAGTTGCGGGTGTGCCATGCTGGCGGAGCCGTACGCGTACGTGGTGCCGCCACCGACCGTCGGGTACAACACGGCGGCGGTACGACCGGATGCCGTACCCGCTGTGGCCTGGACCGCCGTCATCCGGTCCCTGAGCGCGCCGACCGCCGTGGCCGCCTCCGCCTCGCGGCCGAACACCCGACCGTAGGTTTCCATCTGCCGGTAGATGTCGTCGAAGCTGGGGGTGGCGGTGTTGTCCGGGCACATGGCCGGCTCCTCCAGCAGCGGGATGTCCACCGCCGAGAGGGTGTCGCGGGACAGGTTGTCGACCTCCCCGAGCACCAGGTCAGGCTCCTGGCTGATCACCACCTCCTTGGAGATCTGCAGGTGGCCGCTGGTGTCGGTCTTGTCGGTGAGCAATGGGATCCGGTCCAGCTCGGCGAGGGTCGCGGTGTCGTAGTAGTCCCTGGGGTACTGCCCGGCGCGGGCGGTGACCCGGTCCATCACGCCGAGCGCGTGCAGGTACGGCACCGCAGCGCTCTTGAGCAGCACGACCCGCTCCGGCGCGGCGTCGAATGTCACGTCGACGCCGCAGTTGGTGACGGTGACCGGGTACCCCGGACCGGCCCCCGCCGGCTCGTCGGTGCCGCCGCCGCAGGCGGCGACAAGCAACACCAGGGCGGACGTGGTCGCGGTGACGGCGAGACGGGTTGCCTTCATCGGTGCTCCTCGGCTCAACTGGCGCTCAGGCGCCGGTGGCGTGCAGACGGCGGATCAGGACGAGCAGGAAGGGGGCGCCGAGCAGGGCGGTGATGATGCCGATCGGGATCTCCTGCGGGGCCAGCAGCACCCGGGCGAGCACGTCGGCCCAGACCAGGAGGATGGCCCCGAGCAGGGCGGCCACCGGCACCACCCGGACGTGTGGGGCGCCGACGATGCGCCGGGCGAGGTGTGGCACCACGAGACCGACGAAGCCGATGCTGCCGGCGGCGGAAACCAGCACGCCGACGCTGAGCGACACCAGCACGAGCAGCCGCAGCCGGAACCGGTCGGGTGACACACCCAGGGTCTGCGCGGTCTCGTCGCCGATGGCCAGCACGTCGAGCCGACGCCCGACGATGGTCAGGTAGCCGATCATGCCGCCCAGCACGACTGCGGCGACCAGCAGCAGGACGTTCCACCGGGCCAGCCCGAGGGAGCCGAGGAGCCAGAACATCACCGAACGGGCCCCCTCGGCGGACCCCGAGGCGAAGATCAGGAAACTGGTGGTGGCGTAGAGGGCGTATCCGACGGCGACGCCGGACAACAGCAGCCGGATCGAGGTCACCCGTCCGCCGCTGCGGGCGATCAGGAAGACCAGCAGCGACGCGCCGAGCGCGCCGAGAAAGGCGCTGCTGGACAGGGCGTACTGTCCGAAGCCGGCGCCCGCCCCGAACAGGATCGCGGCGGCGGCCCCGCTGGAGGCGCCGGAGTTGATCCCCAGCAGGTACGGGTCGGCCAGCACGTTGCGCACCATGGCCTGCAACGCCACCCCGCAGGCGGCCAGCCCGGCACCGACAAGCATGCCGAGCAGCACCCGGGGCAGTCGTACCTGCCAGACGATGGCTTCCTGCGCCGGGGCCCAGGTCACCTGACCGGGCAGGCCGACGAGCTGATGCCCGATGATCCGGGCCACCGTGATCGGCGGGATGCCGATCGCGCCGGACCCGACCGCGACCACCCCGGTGACGACCAGCCCGACCGTCAGCGCGAGCAGCCAGATCCCGGTGCGGCGGCGCTGCGCCGCGACGCCGAGCAGGTCCGCCCGGCTCCCGGGCAGGGCGGTGGTGGTCACCGCACCTCCATCTGCACTCTTGTGGCTCTTGCAAAGTCTTGGCAAGAAGCTATCAGCAAGATCAGGGCAGCGGAAAGCGGATGAGTCGTTGTTCACCACCCGGTCGGCGGACCGGTGGTGGCTCCGAAGGTCGTCACGCCGGGTGTCGGCCCTGTCGAGCTGAGGGCGTCACCGGATCACGGTGATCAACGACCCCAGTCATGCGCGACGGCGAGTGGGTCTCCGGCCCGGAACTCGGGCGGCTCGTGCAGGAGGAAGTCGCGGTGGCTGATGTTCCACGCGTAGGCGCCGGCCATCGAGAACACCAGCACGTCACCGACCCCGATGGCCGGGCCGTCGGAGCCGTACGCGAGGACGTCCTTCGGGGTGCAGAGCTGACCGACCACGGTGACCGGCCCGCCGTCGGTGCGCGGCCCGTCGCCACCCCGGGGCACCACCGTGTACGGCTGCGAGTGTCCCTTGGCCGCCGGGGTGCGCAGGTGGTGGGTGCCGCCGGCGACGATCACGAACCATCGTCCCTGGGACCGCTTCACGTCGATCACCTCGGTCACGTACGACCCGCAGTAGACCGCCACGGCCCGGCCGGGTTCGATCCGCAGCCGGACCGTCGGATGGGCGTCGGACACCTCGCCGAGCAGCCGGCCGTAGCCCTGCCAGTCGAACCGGTGCTCCGGACGGTCGTAGTCGACGGCCATGCCACCGCCGACGTTCACCTCCTCGGCGCGTACCTGCCGCACCGCCCAGTCGGTCACCTCGCGCGCCACCGCGGCGGCGCTCGCCGCGTCGAGCCCGCTGGCCAGGTGGGCGTGCACGCCCCGGATCCGGACCCCGGCCGGCGGGTCGGCGGCGAGCCGGACCGCCTCCTGCGGGTCCATCCCGAAGGGGCTCGGTCGCCCGCCCATCACCAGGACCGCGCCGGGCGTCGCGACCGGCAGGTTCACCCGCAACAGCACCTCGACGGTACGCCCGGCGGCCCGGGCCAGGGCGGCCAGCCGGTGCAGCTCGGCGGCGGACTCGACGTGGACCCGGTGCACGTCGGCGGCCATCGCCGCCGCGAGATCTTCGTCGGTCTTGCCCGGTCCGGCGAAGGCGGCCACCCGCCGGTCGGGCAGCACCGCAGCGAGGTGCCGCAGCTCGCCCCGGCTGGCCGCCTCGAAACCGTCGACAGTGGCCGCGAGGGTGCGCAGCATGCCCGGGTCGGGATTGGCCTTGACCGCGTAGAGCAGCTCGACCCGGTCCGGCAGCGCCGCCCGGACGGCGGCGGCGTGCGTGGCCAGGTCGGCGAGGTCGTAGACGTACGTCGGTCGGGTCAACCGGCACCGCCCAGCGGGTTCGGCACCGCGACGTAGGGTGCCTGCTGGTCGGCAGCCCGGTGCCAGCGGACCAGCAGGTTCGCCTTCGCGGCCAGCGGCGTGCCGTCGAGCAGCGGGGTCAGCTCGGCCGGCTCACCCAGGTCCGCGTACGTCGCTTCGACGGCCCGCCGGACCGTCTGCCACAGTCGAGGCTCGGTGCCGGGATGGCCGTCGGCGAGCGCACCGGCGAGCCCGGCGAGATGGTTGACGAACAGGCAGTAGATGACGCGCCGGGCCGCCTGGGCGGGGGTGTAGGCGACCTGCCGGGGGACCCGCTCGGGCCAGGCCGCCAACCGGCCGAGGTCCAGCTTCAGTCCCTCCAGGTCACGCAGGATCAGGCGCGCCGGGCGGCCGTCCGGGTCCAGCACCATGAGCACGTTCTGCAGGTGCGCCTCGTGGACGACGCCGTGACCGAGCCACAGTCGCAGAACTGTGGGGACCAGCAGCTCGACGTAGTCCCGCCACCAGTCGAACGGATCCGACACGGTCAGCGGCCCGGTGGCCAGCGCCGCCGCCAGCACCACCCGTTCGCCCGGCCGCAGATGCTCACGCACCCCGGTCCGCAGGATCGTGCCGTACGCCTCGTCGGCGCCGGGCAGGTCGACGGTGCGGTAGCCGGGCTCGCGGAGCAGTCCGACGCGGGCGGGCAGCGGCACTGTCGCCAGGAAGCGGGTCAGCGCCACCGCCCCGGCCAGCTCGTAGCGGGCGTTCTTGCGCAGGCAGTTGGTGATACGTACGTGCAGGCTGGTCTTGAGGAACAGGTCCACCGAGGGGGCGTAGAGCGTACGGACGCTGGCGGTCGGGCGGATCGGCACGCCGCCCGGACCGAGCTGGCGCAGTCGAGGGTCGGCCGGTGGCATCAGGGTCAGCTGCCACGGGTGCACCGGCAGCAGCTGGTGCCCGGGTGGTGCGTCCGGTGGATCCAGCGGGGCGATCAGCTCGTCGACCGGCCCGTCACCCGTCACCAGGTCGGCGGGTACGGCGAGCCAGCTCAGCCGGAATGCGGTGCGCAGCTCCGGGGCGTAGCGACCCCAGCTCGCCGGATCACCACTGCGCCATTTCGGGCTGGGGTGGTGCGGGTGCCCGTGCACCAGGGACTGTTCGGAGTCGACGTAGCCGTCCACCACCGGGTCGCCGGTCGGGGTGGGGTCGCTCGGCGGGCGTCGCCGCAACAGGGCGGCCAGTGCGTCCCGGCTACCGAGCACCTGCTCGACGAACTCGTCGTTGGCCAGCCCGGTGCGGGCGGCCAGCTCGGCGGCGAGCAGCCGGGCGAGCTGACCGCCGTCGACAGGTGTGTCGGTGACCGGCGGTTCCGGGAGGGCCGGATGGTGGCGGGGCGTGGACCCCGCCGTCTGCCGACAGTGGACCGGCCCGACGTAGCGGTGCGCCAGCACGGGGGAGACCCGCGCCAGTCGGCAGGAGAGCGTCAGTCCGAGATGCGGCAAGCGGATCCGGAGGACCGCACCGAGGGTGTCGGCGGCACCGTCGGGTGCGGCGACCTCCCGCAGGTAGCAGGAGAGCAGGGTGTGCGCGGCGGCACGGTCGGCGGCGCGTTCCGCCGGATGGGCGGTGGTCTCGGCGGTCCGCGGCGTCACGAGGCGCTCCGCAGGTAGTTGGGTCCGGTGCGGTGGTAGAACTTGTTGACGTCGGTGCAACCGGTCCGCTGCTTGGGCAGCAGTGTGCCGGCGGTGAGCATCGCCTTGACCGGCAACCGGTCGGCGGTCAGGACCTGGTCGACGAGCCGCCGCGCGTCGGGTGTGTCGCCCCACCGGTCGCGGGCGGCGCGCAGCCGGGGCACCAGCGCCTCGGCGGGGGAGGGCACGGCGACGCCCTGCTCCGCCAGGGCGAGCAGGGGTGCCGCCGCCGCCAGGTGGAGAGTGATCGTGACGAACATGTCGGCCAGTTCCCCGGGGTGGCGGATCCACATCCGCTTGTCGTGCAGCCGGACCGTACCGGCGTGCCGGGGGTCGAGCCGGGCTCCGTCGTTGTCCTTGTAGAGCAGCCGGACCGGACCGTCGACCGGCAGGACCAGATGGATGTTCTGCGGATGTGCTTCCAACGCCACTCCGTACCGTAACCACAGGCACACGTGCCAGTCGAGCAGGAGATCCAGATAGGACCCGAGCAGCCGGGTCGGGTCGTCGCCGCCGATCCGCTGGGCGACAGTGCCGGCGGTGGGATCCGCGGCGGCGAGCGCGGCCACCGGCACCACTGTCGCCCGGTCCAGCCCGGCGGGTAGTCGGCGCAGCAGAAAGGACCGCAGCTCGTCGTCGCCGCAGTGTCCGAAGGTGCGCTCGTCGGCGTGCGTGATCCGGTCGGCGAAGCGCGGCTGTTCCGCGGCGACGCGGTCGAGCAGCGCCGCCACCGCCGCGCCGTCGCCGAGCGAGTCGGGCGCGAGGGTACGGCGGTTGCGGGCACCCAGGGTCGCGGTCGGCAGCGGCAGCTTCAGGTGCGTCGTCGGATCGCTGTCCAGGGCGACGGTCCGCATCGACAACGTGGGGCGCACGACGATCTCGGGCCGGTCGAGCGCCGGCAGGGCCGAGCGGTCGGCGGTGAGCGGATGCACCGGCAGCAGCACCTCGCCGGCCTGACGCGGCGTCGGCCACCAGGTCGGCAGTCGGCCGTTCAGCTCCAGCGTCCGGGCCGGTACGGGCAGCCACCGGAGGGCGAACGTGGGGGCGTGCTCCGGTGCGTACCGGAGCAGGTCGTCAGCGTCCAGGCCGTGCCGGCACCTGTCGGTGGGGTAGACGGCGTGGCCGGCGTGGGCGGCCAGTACGTCGTCGAGGAGGGCGCCGCCGAAGCCGGTGGGCGTGCTGGCCCGGGCGGCGGCGACCCGGGCGTAGGTGGGTGACCGGGTGGTCGTGGCCAGCCGGCGGGCCAGCAGGTCCTGCCGGCATTCGTCGGTGAAGGCGCGCCACCCCTGCTCGGCGTCGGCGTCGTCGTGCGGCGCCAGCAGCTCCAACAGCTCCGCCAGCGTGCCCACCCGACGGCCCTCCGCCGGACCGGGCGGCTGCACGTACAGCTCGGCGCTGGCGAGGCGGACGGCGTGCTGGAAGCCGTCGCGACGGACCGGAAGGCGTAACCGGCCGGCGTGGTGCGGCGCCTGCCACCAGCCGGGGCCGGCGGGGCCGCCACCGCTGCTCAGGCCGAGGTGGTCTTCGCGCAGCAGGGCGTCCAGCACCCGGCGGAACAGCTCCCGCTCTACCGGGTCGGTCACCTGGCGATCACCCAGTCGAGTCCGGCGCGGAACTCGCCGAGCGCGCGGTCGACGGCGACCGGGTCCGACCCGATGGCGTGCAGGACGGCCAGGTAGTCGCGGTTGGTGCCGGTCTGCTCGGCGGTGGTCCCGACCGCCCGCAACGGGCGGCAGCCGAGTCGTACCCCGTCGCGTACCGCGTCGACGGGCCCGGGGGCGGCGACCAGCGTGCCGCCGCGGTCGGCGCAGACGTACTCGACCCGGGCGGTCTGACCGACAGTGCTCGGGTCGGGCAGACCGAGGGTGGCCACGGGCTCGCCGAGGTGCAGCCGGATGACGTACTCGAACAGCGGCACCCCGAGCAGTTCGGCGAGGATGAGGTCCATCCGGTCACCGATCAGCCGGTCGTTGACCTCGATGAGGCGGGGCCGTCCCCGGTGCGCGACGAACTCGGTGTGGCACGCGCCGAACCGTACGCCGAGCGCGTCCAGTTGGGCCCGCAGCCCGTCGACAGTCGCCGGGGCGGCCGGGGCCCATTCCAGGCGCAGCTCGGTGAAGGTGGGTGGTGGGCCGAGCGTGGTACGCCAGCCGCCGAGCACGGCAAGCGTGCCGGCGTCACCGAGGGTGTCGTGGGTGCGGACATCGCCGGGCAGGTACTCCTCCACCACCAGCGGCGCGTCCGGTCGGCGACGGCGGATCTCGGTCACCCGACGGGCCAGGTCGGCCTCGTCGGTCACCAGGTAGGCGTCCTCACTGGCGACACCGTCACGGGGCTTCACCACTGCCGGAAAGACGTCGAACGTCGGCGGCTGCTCCGGGGTGAGCACCCGGGCGTGGACCACGTCGAGACCGGCGTCGGCGACAGCCTGCCGGGTGGCGGCCTTGTCCTTGCAGCGCCGGGCCGACTCGGGGTCCTTGCCGGGCAGGCCGAGGCGGCGGGCGGCGAGCGCCGTGGCGGCCTGGAGGTGGTCGCTGTTGGAGAACAGCCCCGCCGCGGCAGGCCCGTCCCGGACCACCTCGGTGACACCGTGCGGGTCCCGCACCGGGCAGCCCCGCACCGGCACCGTGCCGGGCCAGTCGTCGGGCCGGTCGGTCAGGACGGTGACCGGTACGCCGAGGGCGTCGGCGGCCGGCAGCAGACCGTCAAGGACGGAGTCGGTCGGATTGAGGGCGGTCAGGTACAGCATCACGAGCCGGCTCGGCGGTGGGCCGTCACCGGGCGCGCCAGTAGGCGAGCGAGGCCACCTGCTCCTTGCCGACTCCGAGCCCGCGTCGCAGGTGCCTGACGATGCTGCGGGTGCTGGCCGCCTCGCAGGCCACCCAGTACAGCCCGTCCTCCTGCGCTGTGGTCAGGGCGGTGGTGACGGTGTCCACCAGATGCTGACCCTCGTCGCGGCGCGGCACCCACACCACCTCGTCGTGCGGGCGGGTACGCAGCGGCAGGTTCCGCTCACCGTCGTGGGCGTACTCGAGCCAGATCTTCGCCGACGCGGGCCCGGCGGCGTCGAGCAGACTGTTGACCGCCGGCAGCGACGCCGCGTCGCCGACCAGGTAGAGCCGCCCGGGTGTCGGCTCGGGCAGCGCGAAGGAGCTGCCCTGCACGGTCGCCTCGATGGTGTCTCCCGGCCGGGCGGTCGTGGCCCAGCGCGCCGCGCAGCCGTCGTGCAGGGCGAACACGAGGTGGAAGCGTCCGCTGCCGGCGTCCGGGTCGACGAGCGTGTAGGCCCGCTGGTGCGGTCGGCCCTCGTTGTCGAACCACAACCGGATCCACATGGTGGGGTGGACGCCGCAGTCGCGTAGGAGGTCGCCCCCGTCGACGAGCAGCCGTTGGTAGCAGTCGCCGACGGGTTCGTTCTCCAGGACGGTCAGCTGGAAATTCCGGCCCCCGAACGCCTTGAGGACGAGAGCTTCCCAGTTCCTTTTCACGTGTGCCTCCACTGTGTGCGCGTCCCGGTGACGACGAGCCGGATGGTCGGTGCCCCGTGCCGGTCGACGCCTGTCGCGTTGATCTCTGTGCTCACGCCGTGGGGCTCAGCGGCAGCGACCGCACCAGCATCCGGTGCGAGCGCCAGCCCGGAAACGGGACGAGGTCGCCGACATGGACGAACCGGATTCGTTGCAGCGCGTGCCAGACCCGGGTGTTCGTCTCGGCGACCGCCAGGGCGACCCGCTCCTCGCCGCGCCCGTCCAACAACTGGGTGGTCGACCGCAGGCCGAGGCGGTGCCGGCGATGCTCGGGCAGCACGAACGCCTCGCACACCGCGAACGTGCGTCCCGCCCACTCGACGGCCAGGTCGGGATCGTCGGTCGACGACAGGTCACGCCACCACAGGGTCTCGGGCGGCAGCGGACAACCCAGCACCGCCCCCGCCAGACGGCCATCGACGTAGCCGAGCGCCGCCTGGAAGCCGGGGGCCTCGGCGGTCCACCGGAGACGGTCCTGCACGCTCGGCACCCGATGGTCGGGCAGGTGCAGATCTGCCGCGTGCACCTGCCCGTAGACCTCGGCGAGCTGCTCGACGTCGACCTGGTCGGTGACGACGACAGTGCTGGCCACGCCGCTGATGGTCATGGCCGTGGCGACAGACGACGCCATCGCGCCCTCCCCGTTAGTTTGGTTAGGCATACCTAACCAGGAGGATGTCGGTCGGGCAAGTCCCCCGGACCCGGCCTCGCGAGGGACCGACCGCCACGCCCGGCAACGTGTGGTCCGTTCCCGCCTGTGGCGGGGCTATTCTCAACAACACGGACACGAGGTAGGGGACCAACGTGGAGACCGGACACACGTTCCTCAAGGACCTGCGCGACTTTCTCCAGTTCCTGCGTAGCCTCTGGGGTGTTCTCGCGGGAATATCGGTCCTGTTCCCGCTGTCCAACGCATTCGTCGCCGTCATCCCGGTCAATGACGGCGGCCGGCCCTTTCAGGACCTTCCGCCGGCTGTGGTGAGCGCGGTGACGATGCTGACCTGCATCTTCCTGACCTTTGCCACCTTCGGCCGCCGGGACCGGTTCACCGATCCGAGCTCTCGCGGACGCTACGCACGGTCCGCGCGGATCTGTTTCGCCGGTGCGCTCGCCGCGCTTGCCGGTTACGTTCTGGCGCCCAGCGGCCTCTACCGGGCACTGATCACCGACAACCCCGACAGCGCCATCGGCCTGGCCCTCTACGACGGCCTCTTCGCGGCCCTGTACGTCCTGACGTTCGCGTTGCTCACGAGGGCGTTCCTGCTCCTGGCCATGCTTGAGTACTTCGCCGAGGCGAACACCGAGCCGGGTGCCGTGACGACCACCGCCGGCGTTCCGGCGCCGACAGCCGACGGCGGTCAACGACAGGACGCCACGTGACCGCGCCGACGGAACGGCGGCGACCAGGGTACGTTCGCGGTGTCGGCCGACACGCCACCGGCCCGGCGGCGATCGGCCGCCACGGGTCAGGTTCGGCGAGCCGCTGATCGCGGCCTACGCTCCGGTGGTGGGATCCCCGCTGACAGTTCGGTTGGCCCGAGTCGAGGACGCCGCCCAGATGGCGTGGGTGCATGTGCGGTGCTGGCAGGAAACGTATCGCGGACTCATGCCGGATGCGGTGCTCGATGATCCGAGTTTGCCGGCCGCTCGGGAGCGGTTCTGGACCGCCGCACTTACCGATGAGCGATATCGCCGGAACCGGGCGGCTGTGGCCGAGCGGGACGGCAAACTGATCGGAATCGCGATGTCGGGCCCGCCGCCTGATACCGCCGCGGAGTGGGTGAGGCAACTCCATCTGCTCTACGTGCGTGCGGCCGACCACGGTACGGGTGCTGGGTCGGCACTGTTGCGGACCGTCATCGACCCGACGGAGTCGGCGGCGCTCTGGGTCGCCGATCCCAACCCTCGCGCCCAGGCGTTCTACCGTAAGCACGGGTTCATCGCCGACGGAGTGATCCAGGTCGAGGACGGGGTACGGGAAGTCCGCATGGTCCGCAGTGTGCGGACACCAGACGGATGCTGACCGGTAGGTGGGCGGCTGCCGCAGTGGCTGAGGCCGACGGAGCGGTCAGGCGGTCACCGGCAGCTCGGTGAGCAGCCGTTCGACCCGGTGGCGGATCTCGTCGCGGATCGGGCGCACCGCCTCGACGCCCTTGCCGGCCGGGTCCGCGAGCTTCCAGTCCTCGTAGCGCTTGCCGGGAAAGACGGGGCAGGCGTCGCCGCAGCCCATGGTGACGATCACGTCGGAGGACTCGGCGGTGGCGTACTCCAGGAGCTTGGGGGTCTGATCGGTGATGTCGATGCCGACCTCCCGCATGGCCTCGACGGCGGCCGGGTTGATCGCCTCGGCGGGTGCGGAGCCGGCGGAGCGGACCTCGACGGCGTCGCCGGCCAGGTGGCGCAGCCAGCCGGCAGCCATCTGGGAGCGGCCGGCGTTGTGTACGCAGACGAACAGGACGCTGGGCTTGTCGGTCATGAGATGCCTCTCTGCGGTACGGGGGTGGCGGCTGACTGTCGAGCGTGCGGGCAGATCATGGGCGCCGGCTCCCGGCCGCCTGGTTGTCGGCGGGCACGACCACCCGGTCGGCGGCGGCACCGGCGTCGGGGTAGAGGGCTGCCAACAGGCCGACTCCGACGGCGAGACCGACGACCTGGGCCACCACGAAACCCGGCACGGAGCCGGGAGCGATGCCGGCGAAGGTGTCGGTGAAGGCGCGGCCGACGGTGACCGCCGGGTTGGCGGACGAGGTGGACGAGGTGAACCAGTACGCCGCTCCGATGTAGGCGCCCACAGCGGCCGGTGCCACCGTGGCGCGGCCGGACCGGGCCAGCGCGAAGATCAGCAGAACCAGGCCGGCGGTGGCGACAACCTCACCGAGCCACAGGTGCCCGCTTGTGCGGTCCTTGCCGGCGAAGCTGACGGCGGTGAGGCCGAACATCAGGTTCGCCAGGACCGCCCCGGCGATGCCGCCCAGCACCTGGGCCGCGACGTAGCCGGCCAGGTCGGCGGCGGTGAGGCCGGTGCCCGAACGGCGGCCGAGCCACCAGTCGGCGACGGAGACGACCGGGTTGAAGTGAGCGCCGGAGACCGGCCCGAACATCAGGATCAGCACGCCCAGCGCGAAGGCCGTGGCGATCGAGTTCTCCAGCAGTTGCAGGCCGACGTCGCCCGGGGACAGGGTGGAGGCCATGATGCCGGAGCCGACCACGGCGGTGACCAGCAGGGCGGTGCCGGCGAATTCGGCAAGCAGGCGCCGTGGAAGTGCGATGGTCATCGGTTGTGCTTCTCCTCGATGGCTATCGGGTGGGGACGTTCGACTCGTCGAGGAGACGCCGTACCGGCCGTTCGACCGGGTAGGACGGCGGGAGCGAGCCGGGCGACCCGGTCGGCGAGGTCGGCGTAGGCGGACTCGAACGCCTCGTCGGTGTCCACCCGGGCCGGGTCCGGAACCGACCAGTGCAGCCGGGGCCGTAGCTGGTCGGTCAGCCCCTCGTGGGCGTTGTCGCAGACGGCGATGACGAGGTCGTCGCTGCGTACGACATCGGCGACGTGGGCGGTGCCGGCCGGGTCGAGATCGAGCTGGTGACGGTGGGCGACGGCGATCGCGCGGGGATGGACCCGGGCCGCGGGTCGGGTGCCGGCCGAGGCGGCGGCGCCCCGGGTGCGGTGTCGCCACAGCGCGGCGGCGAGCTGTGAGCGGGCCGAGTTGTGGGTGCAGACGAAGACCACCCGGCCGACCCCGGTCAGCCGGGGAGTGGCGAGCGCGGCGAGCGTGTCGGGGAGCAGCTGAAGGTAGGTGCGACGCCGGTCACCCTCGGAACGGACCTTCACCACCAGGCCCGCCTGGGTGAGGACCTTGACGTGATGGGCGACCAGGTTCGTGGGCATGCCGAGGCGGCCGGCGACCTCGCCGGGAGAGGCGTCACCGAGGGTGAGCGCGTCCACGATCGCCAGGCGCGCCGGATCGCCGAGCGCCGCGTGGACGCGTGCCCGAGCGGCCAACGAAGAAAGCTCAACCTCCATAGACTCAACTATTGTTGACCTAAACTCCGCCGTCAAGTGTGACGTCACCACCCGAGGTCAGCCGGGCCGGCCGCGTTCCCGGGGCGGGATCGGGTCGGCGTAGGACCCGGGAGGTCCGGAGTGGCGCCTGCCGTCCAGGTACGGCATCGCGTTGGCGGTGCAACCGTGCAACCCGAGGGTCTGCTGCTGCATCACCGGTGCGGGTCTGCCCCGCCCCGGGCACCGCTCGTGGCCCAGGCCGAGCCGGTGTCCGACCTCGTGGTTGATCACATACCGCCGGTAGACGGCAAGGCTCGCACCGTAGTCCGGCACCCCCTTGACCCAGCGAGCCACGTTGATGACCACCCGATCGCCGTTGCGGCAGGAGGTGTAGCCGTCCGGGGTGTCCTGGCACAGCACATCCCGGGTGCCGGGGGTTGCCAGATAGACGGTGAAATCCGCAGGCTGGCGCGGCCCGACCCGGCGCAGCCGCCAGGTCCCACCGGCGGTCCAACCCTGAGGATCGGCGAGTGTGCGGGTGACCTCGGCGGCGAAATCGGCGACCGGCAGGCCGTGGATGTCGCGTTCCACCGCGACCCGGTAGCGCAACAGACGCCCCGCACCGGACGCGATCGGCGGCTCACCGTCGGCGACCGCCCAGCGGCCACCGCCATCGGCGGGATAGCTCACCGGAGGCGGCGGGACCGGGGTCGACCGCACCGGCCCGGCCGGGGTCGATGCGACCGACCCGCTCCTCGTCGCGCCGGCCGACGGCGGGTTCGACGTGGCGGTGGCCGGTGGGGCGCAACCGGCGAACAGGCCGGCGAGCAGCACCGCCGCCAGCGGCCGGGCCCGGCCGTCACCGGCCCGGGCCCGCGTAGTGTTCCGCGACATGGTTCCTCCCTCGGCGCGCGCCGCCGGCCGGCACGCAGGAGGAAGGACGGCCGGCAGGTCCGAAGAGTTGATCTACCGAGCGCTCAACCTTTTCGTCGTCTCACCCGTCCTGTCCGGCGTGAGGTGCGCAAGAGGTGGCCATGGCCCGGGGTGACACGGAGTTCGCCGAGTTCGCCCGGGTGGCGTCCGGCCGGCTGGTGCACGCGGCGTTCCTGATGACCGGCGACCACCACCAGGCCGAGGACGCCGCGCAGACCGCCCTGGTCCGCACCTACGCGGCCTGGTCACGGGTACGCGACGACGATGCCTACGGGTACGCCCGCACCGTGCTCGTCAACCACCTCGTGGACGGGTGGCGACGGCCGATCAGGGAGTACCCGAGTGACGACATCCCGGAGCAGCGCCGCGGCGACGTCGCCGACGAGGTGACCACCCGGCGCTGGTTGCTCGGTGTCCTCAGCGCGCTCTCCCCCCGGGAACGGGCCATCGTGGTGCTGCGGTACTACTTCGACCTCCCGGAGGCGCAGGTCGCCCGGGAACTCGACGTCTCCCTGGGCACGGTGAAGAGCACCAGCTCCCGGGCCCTCGAGAAGCTGCGTACCGCTGGCGGACAGCCGCAGACCGTCGAGGGGAGGCACCGGTGAACGAGGTGGAGCGACTGCGCGCCGCCATGCGGGCGACGGAACCGGACCGCTGGGAATCGCTCGACCTCGACGCGGTGATGCGTCAGGGCCGGTCGTTGCGTCGCCGTCGGCGGGCCGCGGCCGGCGGAGGTGTGGTGCTGTCGGTGACGCTCGTCGTCGTCGGCGTCACGGCCGGCGTCCGGTTCGCTCGTCCACCCGGGCAGCTTCCACCGCCGGCTCCTGCGGTCAGTGCGCCGATGCCCTCCGCTCCCGTGACGTCCACCCCGGTTCCCGGCACCGAGAGCCGGACACCGATCGGCGAGGTGGTGTCGAGCGGAATCAGGTACGGCACCGAGGAGCGGGTCTTCTACTTCGTGCCGGTGGAGCTGCCCGCCGTGCCGGACGTCACGATCGGGCTGGTCGCCGGTCGGCGACTGGCCGACGGCACGCTGATCGCGGACTATCTGGTGAACGACGTGGCGGGCTCGGATCGCCGGCCCGGCTTCCACGAGATCGGCTACGAATCGTCCCCGGCCGCTCCGACGTACGCCCCGGTGCCCACCTTCGGCTACTTCGTGGGGCCCGCCGACCGGATCATCGGTACCGTCGACGGTCGCCGGGTCACGGCCCGACTGGCGCGCTGGAGCGCGGACACCGACGTGGCGATCTTCTGGTTCGACCCGCAGACGGTGAAGCCGGGGCGGCGGCTGGACGGCATCACGGCGCGCGACACGCAGGGCCGGCCGCTCTGAGCGGCCGGTGACGGAGCGAGATGGTCAGCGCAGTCGACGACGCCCGCGGAACCAGTCCCGCGAGACGCGGGTGTTGAGGGCCAGGACCACCCAGGCCAGCAGGCCCAGGCCGACGATCGTGATCGCGCCGAAAAGGCCCAGCGAGGCGGCGGCCAACAGGCCCGCCAGGGCGTACGCGGGGTAGGGCGACCAGCGGCGGCGGGTGGCCAGGCTGACCGCGACAAGCGCGCACGCGACGGCCATCACGGCGAAGAAGGCGACCGCGCCGAGGGAGCCGGTCGCGGCCAGCGCCCGGTGCACGGTCGCGAGGGCGAACAGTAGTGACAGCAGGGCGAAGGCGAGCACGGTTACCCGTACCGGGGTCGGCGTCGTCGGGGGTCGGAGCATGTCCCCGTAGCCGCCGCCGGGTGCGCGTACGACCATAGAGACAACGATGAACGTCGACGTATGCCCGGGGGTGTCACTGTCGGCAACGCGACACCGGACCCGGGCGGCCTAAGCTTCGCCCCATGGCGAGGTACTTCGACGTGCACCCGGACAACCCGCAACCGCGCATCATCGGCCAACTGGTCGACATCATCCGTGGCGACGGGTTGATCGCCTACCCCACCGACTCCTGCTATGCCCTGGGCAGCCGACTGGGCAACAAGGAAGGCATGGACCGGATCCGGGAGATCCGCCAGCTCGACAGCGGGCACCACTTCACGCTCGTCTGCCGCGACTTCGCCCAGCTCGGGCAGTTCGTGCAGCTCGACAACGCGGTGTTCCGGGCGGTGAAGGCGGCCACCCCCGGGCGCTACACCTTCATCCTGCCCGCCACGAAGGAGGTGCCCCGGCGGCTGTGGCACCCCCGCAAGAAGACAGTCGGGGTACGCATCCCCGCGCATCCGGTCACCCGCGCGCTGCTCGACGCGCTCGGTGAGCCGCTGCTGTCGAGCACCCTGCTGCTGCCCGACGACGAGGAGCCGATGACCCAGGGTTGGGAGATCAAGGAGCGTCTCGACCACGCTGTCGACGCGGTGGTCGACGCGGGCGACTGCGGCACCGAACCGACAACTGTCGTCGACTTCTCCGACGGTGAGCCGGAGATCGTCCGGGTGGGCGCTGGTGACCCGGCCCGTTTCGCCTGAGGTTCCGGCGGGGCCGTCCGGCCGCGCCGACGGCGGCCGGACGACGGCTGGCCGCCACGCCCCCGTACCCCGTGGCGGCCGTCACCCCGCCTGATCCCAACACGACGGTCTGTCCGCCAGGTGAAGTCCAAACGATCCCGTACGGGATGGCGTGGCATCGATTGTTATCGTCGCAACTCGTGGGTGTCATGAAGGCTGCCGCGTCCGATGGGCCACCCGACCCGGGCACGGCCCACAGCCTCGACGAGTTGATCGGCTGCCTGCGCGCACTCAAGCTCTGGGCCGGTGATCCCTCGTACGAGACGATCACCCGGCGGGTCAACGACCGGTGGCAGGCCGACCGTCGTCCGACCGACGAGATGGCCCGCAGGGGCACCGTCGTGGACTGCTTCAAGACCGGACGACGGAGGATCAACGTCGACCTGGTGCTCGCCGTCGTGCGGGCGTTGCACGACGAGACGGGCTACCTCGCGCACTGGCGACAGGCGCTGCGGGTGAGCCTCGCCGAGACGACCGCGGCTGCCCAGGTGCGGGTGCTCGACCGGCTCCCCGACGACGCGGGCGCCTTCACCGGCCGCCAGGCGGAGCTGACCCGGCTTCGGGAACTTGCCGCGCTGACCGCGACGCCGGACACCGCCGCCACCTCCGGGGCCGGGCACGGCGCGCAGGTCTGCGTGATCGCCGGCATGGCCGGGGTCGGCAAGACCCACCTCGCCGTCCACGCCGGCCAGTCGCTTGTCGACGACAGTCGTTTCGACACGAATCTCTTCGTCGACCTGCGCGGCTACCATCCGGATCCGGGGCAGCCGCCGGCCGAGCCCGGTGCCGTGCTCGACGGCTTCCTGCGTCTGCTCGGCATGTCCGGCCACGAGATCCCCTACGGCCTGGCGGAGCGTGCGACGGCGTTCCATGAGCGGCTGGCGGGCCGGCGGGTGCTCGTGGTGCTCGACAACGCGGCCGGCGCGGAGCAGGTGCGTCCGCTCCTGGCCCGGTCGGCCGGCACCCTGACCCTCGTCACCTCCCGTCGTCGGCTCGCCGACCTGGATGAGGCGGTCCATCTCGACCTCGACCTGTTCAGCCCGGAGGAGGCGGAGCGGCTGCTCGTCAGGTCGAACCCCGGCGTGCCGGTGGGCAGCGACCCGTCGGCGCCCGCACGGGTCGCGCTGCGCTGCGGCTACCTCCCGCTGGCGCTGAGCGTGGTCGTCGGGCAGATGGCGACCAGGCCCGGATGGACGGTCACCGACCACGCCGACCGGCTGGACGAGCGTCACCGGCACCGCCGGCTCGACAGCGGTGTCGAGCTGGCGCTGCACCTGTCGTACCAGCATCTGCCGGAGCGCCGGCAGACGCTGCTGCGACGGATGGCCGCGCATCCCGGCGCGGATCTGGACGAGCACGGTGCCGCCGCCCTGCTGGACAGCGACCCGGCCACCGCCGCTGTCGACCTGCGTCATCTCGCCGCCGAGTATCTGGTCCAGCAGCCGGTCGTCGGGCGGTACGCGCTGCACGACCTCGTCCGCGCCTACGCGGGGGAGCGGGGCCGGGAGGAGGATCGGCCGGCGGATCGGCGGGCCGCCCTGACCCGTCTGCTCGATCACTACCTGTACAGCGCGGCGGCGGCCATGGAGGCGCTGTACCCCGCCGAGCGACACCGCCGACCACCGCTGCCACCGCGCCCCTCGGCCGGCCCGCTGCTCGACAAGCCCAGGACCGCACTGCGTTGGCTGGACGCGGAGCGGGCGACCCTCGTCGCGGTGTGCGTACACGCGGCCCGTAACGGCTGGCCGCAGCACGCCGTGTGGCTCGCCGGCACCCTGTACGTCTATCTCGACAACGGTGGGTACCCGGCCGACGCGATCACGGTGCACACCGAGGCCGAGCGCGCGGCTCGGCTGCTCGGCGACACGGTCGCCGAGGCCACCGCCCTGACCAACCTGGGCGTGGTGTGCTGGCAGCTGGGTCGCTATCCGGAGGGGATCGGGCACCTGGAACGCGCACTGCCGCTGTTCCGCGCGGCAGGTGACGGGCGCGGCGAGGCCCGGGTGCTGGGCAACCTCGGCGTCGTGCACAGCGCGGCCGGGTACTGGGAGCGCGCCGGTGGGTACCACGAGCTGGCGCTCGACCGCTTCGTTCAGATCGGCGACCGGGTCGGCGAGGCCAACACCCTGACGAACCTGGGCGCGGTGCACGAACGGTTGGGCCGCCCCGGCACCGCTGTCGAGCAGAACAGCCGCGCCCTGGCGATCTTCCGTGAGCTGCGGCATCTCGGCGGGGAGGCGACCGCGCTGAACAACCTGGGCGACGCCTACGTCGCACTCGGCAGGTTCGCGGACGCCGTCGAGTGTTACGAACCGGCCCTCGCCCTCTTCCGGGACATCGGCGAACGGTATGGCGAGGCGTGCGTCCTCAACGGGCTGGGGCGGGCGTTGACCGGGCAGGGCGCGCGGGAGGAGGCGGTCGCGCGGCACGTCGAGGCGCTGGCCCTGGCCACGGAGATCGACAGACCCGAGGAGCAGGCTCGTGCCCGTGGCGCACTCGCCCGGCTGGGCGCGCCGGTCGACGGGTAGCCGACCGGGACGGCGTCCCACCCGGCGTCGTCAGCAGCACATCCTGACCGGCTTTCGTTGCTCCAGGCGAAAGTTCGGTCCACGGTTCTGAAACTATCGACGTCGCTGGTTGCAAGGGCTACGCTCCCAGGCAACAGCCGTCGATGCGAGGGGTGTCATGTCCCGTCGAACCGGAAAGCCCTCATACCTGGTCACTCCGCCTGCGCGGCAGAACCGGACGAGGACGTGGATGGTCGCGGTCGCGGCGGCAGCGGTCCTGGTGGCGGCTCCGGTCGGCGGTCTGGTCGGGCATGCTGTCGGTCGACCGGATCCGACCGAGGCGACCGTGGCGCAGTTGCGCCAGGCGGACGCCGAGCGGGACGCGCAACAGATCGTCGAACTCACCGAGATGGCCCAACGGACCGGCGAGGAACTCGCGCCGATCATCCGGGCGGTGCGGCAGGACGCCGAGGCGGGACGCACGCCCGAGCGGGCCCAGGTCGACACGTGGCAGCAGACCATGCGGCGGCTGACCGCCCAGTTCGCCGACCCGCCGTCGGGTATGACCGCCACGAACGTCGCCCGGGGCGGCCTGCGTAGCGCCGTCGACCAGGCGGCCGTGGCTGTCGACTCGGTCGTTGTCGCGCTGGCCGGACCGAGCGCCGGGCGCGCGGAGGCGATGAAACTGGCGGCGCGCCAGGCGACCCTCGCCGTCACCACGTGGTCGGTCGCCGCGACCCAGCTCGACCAGATCAACATCGACGCCGGTCAGGGCCACAAGCACGTACACCTCGACGTTGGCGAGGTGGACGGCGCGCTCGGTCCGGACGGCTCGGCCGAGGGCACCGGCGGCTGACCGCCCGGCTCCCGGGCTGATCCACTTTACCGGCCATCGGAATCAGTGCGTTCCTATCGATCCATCATCGTCGGCGGCACCGTCCTGACCGGATGATCGCGGTCGCATCAGCGTCGGCACTTGCGAATCGGTATCGCAACCGATGCATAATGGGCGACGGGCTGAGCGCGTCGGGGCAAGGACCACAGTGATCTGCCGACTTCAATGGAGGCATCTCCATGGCATTGATTCCGGCGGCTGGTGCAGGTTGTAGTGGGCCGTCGACCCCACCGCCACGAGTTGAGTCCCCCGGAACGGTCAATTCCGAGGTCGAGTGGGACGGCTTCGACCCGCGCGCCTACGTCCAGCACAACTACTCGGTCCTGCGCGACGATGATCGCGAAATTCTCTGTCGGATCAGAGACTTTTTCGCGGGCGCGAAGATTTCGGGCGCGCACTGCGTCGATGTGGGATCGGGTGCGAACCTCTACCCGGCGCTGTCCCTTCTGCCATTCGCACGCAGCGTCGAACTGTGCGAATATTCCACGGCGAATGTGCGCTGGTTGCGTCACCAGATCAGCGGCTATGACGAGTGCTGGGATGCGTACTGGCAGGTGTGCGCGGAGCACTCGGCGTACGCGGCGCTGGCCGATCCCCGCAGTCACCTGGCCCGGGTGGGTCACGTGTCCCAGCTCAGCGTCTTCGACCTGCCCAGACGGGCCTGGGGCGCGGGGACCATGTTCTTCGTGGCCTGCTCGATCTCGGCTGACCGCAGCGAGGCCGAGCACGCGATCGGCCGGTTCCTGGGGGCGCTGCATCCCGGTTCGCCGTTCGCCGCGGCCTTCATGCTGGGCTCGAACGGTTACCGCGTCGGGCAGCACTGGTTTCCGGCCGTGCAACTGCACCGCGCGGAAGTGGTGGCGAGCATCGCGGTCGGAGCGTACGACGTGGACATGCACGAGGTGCGACCCACGCCGTCGCTGCGGGACGGCTATCAGGGCATGTTGCTGGTCACCGGACGTAGTCGCGGCTGACGTCGCACATTGTCCGCCGGGGATCCCCGCATCGCTCTCACCTGGACGCTTGGGTCACCTGGTTTCCCCGGGACATCGGTACACACGGCCGTTCAGGTCACGCACCGACAGGGATACGATGATGGGTGCACGTCATCGTGGATCATCGTGGGCCAGGCAACATCAGCAGCTCCGTTTCGACGACTACAGCAGACGGTGGTGGACCATGCGGATGCAGCCGCGCCAGGAGATTCTCGACATCTGGCGCGCCACGGTGCGCAGCTGCCTACGCGACGGTGAATGGGATTGGGGCGGCCGGAGCGGCTCCAATTCCATCAGCGACGCGGAGCAACTGCTGACTCTGC
This sequence comes from Verrucosispora sp. CNZ293, assembly GCF_002754655.1. Classification (NCBI taxonomy): domain Bacteria; kingdom Bacillati; phylum Actinomycetota; class Actinomycetes; order Micromonosporales; family Micromonosporaceae; genus Micromonospora; species Verrucosispora sp. CNZ293. The sequence continues at coordinate 1,928,841 of NZ_PEFR01000001.1, read as the reverse complement.
TGCTGCCGGCGACCAAGATCCCGGTGTTGTCCCTGGACGACCCGGACCGGATCGACGAAGAGGTCATCGAGGCCCTCGGCACGATCGGTGGCGCGATAGAGATTCCCCGCCGACTGGTCCGGATCATGAGCGAGTACTTCGTCCGCTACACGGACGACACCGGCGCGCCGACCTTCGGTGGTGGCAGCTACCTCAACCCGGTCGAGGGTGGGCCGGACCTCACCGAGGAGCAGCGCTCCATGGACGTGGTCGACTCCTTCGCGGTGTCGGTCACGCTCACCCTGGCGACAATCGGTTTCGTCAAGATCTATCGTCCCTCCACCCAGCGGGCCGACCTGCGCGCCCAACTGGACAAGTTGGAGGAGATGGCGAGCGTCCGTCTCACCGCCGCCATGGTCGGCCTGCTCCGTAGCTTCAGCACCTCGGTCTTCGCCGCCACCGACGAGTTCGGCATCCGGTTGTGCGACATGGTCAACCAGGACGAGGTGCCGCGCCGCGAGGTGGTGGCCGCGCTGCGTACGCAGCTGCGGGACACCATGGCGAGCCTGCGCAACGTGGTGGTCGGTTCCGGTCAGGTCACCGAGGACCTGGACAACAGCGAGATGCTCTTCGAGTGCGGCTGGTCGTGGGGGACCATCGCCGGCGCCGACGAGGTCGCGACGACCGACCCGATCGGTCGGCAGCGCGAGGGCACCGCGGAGAACGCCCCGTACCTCTACTTCACGGTCATCGCGGTGGACGCCATCGACGATCTCAACTCCGAACGTACCCGGCTGCTCGGTCTGCTCAACGAGGAACAGCAGCGACTGTTCCGGATTCTGCAACTGCGATGGGAGTTGACCCGGCGCTACTGGGCGACGGTGGCGACATTCGGCAACCGGCGGCGGTGGCCGATCGAGGACATTCCCTGGCGTACCACCGACGGCGACCGGACCGACTACTACACGTTGCAGGCCACCTCGCTGGCGGTCAAAGGGCTCGTCGCCAGCGGGCGCGGCGGCGACGAGGAGTTCGGGCGGATCGCGAACGTGCTCGTCGAGCTGGCGCAGCGGGGCCGGATCACCCGCCGAGCCTCACCCAACGAGGCCGCCCTGGTCGTGCACGCCCCCGGCAAGCAGGTGACCCTGAACGACGCCACATCGAAGCCGATCATGACGTGGAACGTCAACGAGTTCTCCACGGTGCTGCTCCAACGGGCGACCACCGTCGCCGGCCTGCTGAACAATGCCCGACGCCGCAGCGAGTTGCTCGAACTCGCCGACGAGGTGTGGGAGCACCTCCTGCTGCGACGCATCCCCGAGGGCCGGCACCGAGGGCTGTGGGACCATGCCGGCGGCGCGTTCCCCGGGTTGGCCCCGCTGCCCGAGGCGCCCTCCTGGTACCTGACCGAGCGCGTCGTGCAGGCCCTGGTCAACGCCGGTCAGCTGCTCTGGGAGCGACAGTTCCCCCGGGCGGTGAACCTCGCCACCTACGCCCAGAATCTCATCGACGAGGCCGAGTACGTGTTCGACCGTGAGCTGATGAGCGGCACGTTCGCCGGTGAGCCCATGCAGCGCAGCATGCGCAGCATCCGGGCCACGCTGCGCCGCGCGCAGTCGCTCGTGGACGACCAGCCGGGCACGGCCGCTGCGCTGGCGAGCACCCTGCTGCTCCAGCTCAACGACATCACCACCGGCCAACAGAAGGCCAGCGAGGGGATCTGAATGCTGGTCTTCGTCACGTCCCACAAGGGTGGCACCGGGCGCTCGGTGACCGCGGCGAACATCGCCTATCGCAGTGCGCTCTCCGGCCGCTCCACCTGCTATCTGGACTACGACTTCGGCTCACCGACGGCCGGCATCACCTTCCAGATCCCCCAGGCGACAAACGGCATCGAGGGCGCCGGCCCGAACGGCGGCGGCCTGCACCGGTACCTGCGCGGTGAGATCCCGTCACCGGAGCAGCTGGACGTGTGGGGCACCTCGGAACGGGTCAGCCTGCGCCAACGGCCGACCGGCTCGGGTTCGCTGGTGCTGCTGCCCGGGCAGCGCAGCGGCAGCGAGTTCGGCTTCACCGACGACATCGGCCGACGCTGCGCCGAGCTTTTCCTCCGGCTGGAGGAGGAGTTCGACCTGACCCTCGTGGACCTGAGCGCCGGCCGGTCGTACGCCAGTCAGATCGCGCTGGCCGCGACCGCCAACCGGACCCTGCGCAAGGTGACGGTCCGGTGGCTGGTCTTTCACCGTTGGACGCCGCAGCACGTGATGGCGGCGGCGGACCTCGCCTTCGAGTCCGGCGGGATCCTGGCCATGGGCAAGGAGTACGGCCATGAGCCGGACCGGCTACGGGAGTCGCTGCGGTTCGTGCGGACCGCTGTGATCGATGCACGCGGTCCCGAGGTTGGCCATCTCGACCTGGCGCAGCAGGCGTTCCTGCGCAGGTGCGACGCGGAACTGGCGGAGCTGGCCCGCAGGCGGGGCACCGGCCGGACCACACTGCTCGGCGCGGTGCCGTTGGACCCGCTGCTGCAGTGGCGCGAGCAGCTCATCTCCGACAACGACGTCCAGGCCAAGATCGCCAATGGCCGGACCGTGGACGCCTTCGTGGGGCTGACCGAGAAGCTCTTCGACGAGACCGCATGGGAGACCGTGTGATGAGCGTGGATGTCAGGTTTCAGGAGGCAGCCGCGGTGCGTCGTACGGAGAGCGTGCCGTACTCACACCTGTCGGTGGAGTTGGGGCACGTCTACGCCGAGGACTTCGGCGACGGGTGCCGGGATCTGCGGCGCAAGTTCGCCCGGATCGCCGACTGGGCGCAGGCGGTCCCGGCGCTCGCCCGTCGAGGGCTGCGCCCACACCGGCAACCCAGGATCAGCACGTGCTTCCTCGTCGACGACTACTTCCACCGGTTCGCCACGCCGCGCGAGGTGATCCCGCAGGTGCAGCAGGCCGCGGCGGAGCACGGGCTGGTGCTCGACTACGTGGCGCGTGAGTCCAGCTTCGCCCGCTACGACGACGTCGAACTGGCCCGGCTGGTGGTGGACACGCTCGTCGTGGAACCGCCACGGCACACCACGGGTAGTCGCCCACCGTTGAGTGAGTCGGGCTGGCTGTCCAACGGCAAGCGTTCCCCGGGGCATGCCGACGCGCCCGCGATGACGCTGCCGGTGCCGTGGTCCCCGCCGTTGCAGTCCGGCGACGCGCCCCACTCGATTTTCGTCGACATCGAACTGTGGTCCGACGAGCCGGACCGTCGGGTGTGGGCGTGCGCGCTGCTCGCCTCGGTGTGGCAGATGACCCGGCTGGGCGTCCTGCGGCACCGGGGGCAGACGATCACCCAGCCGTACCGGCTGCCGCCCGACGAGCCGCTGCCGACCGACTGGGACCGGCTGCCAGCGATCGTCCAGTTGAACCCGGACGCCACGCCGTTCTGCGGGTACCGGACGGTGACGCTCATGGACACCCGCTATCTCCCGGTCGAGTTGGCCGTACGGACCATCCTCGGGCAGGTGGCGGTGCCACCCGCTGTCGCGAAGCAGGTCGCCAAGCGGGCCGGCAGCGAGGGCCTGGAGTTGCCCGACGAACTTGTCGACCGGCTGAGCTACGTGTTCATCGGCGAGTGATCAGCCGCGTGGTGCCTGCGCACCGCGCCCGACCCTACGGTCCGACGGGCCGCTGCCGGCTGTCGAGAAGGGTTCGGTGAGCGTGGCCGACCCGTACGACTGACTCGCCGCCGCCCGGGCAGCCAGGTCACGCAGGATGGCCATGTTGCCGACGGTGATCTGATCCCGGATCCAGTTGACCGAGGACTGCCACTGCCGGCTGAACCCCGGGACCTGCTCCAGCCGGTCCCAGATCGGCCGCAGTCGCGGATCGACCCGGGCACCTGGTAGCCACAGGTGCAGCAGGTGCTCCAGCACCGGCCGTAGCCGTTCGATGTGCTCCTGCGTCGAGCCGGCGCGGGTCACCGCGGCTTCCACCAGCGCGGACAGCATGGTGAGCAGCCAGTCGTGCAGGGCGAGATCCTCGCAGAGGCCGGCGACCGCCGCCGGGACGTCCTGCGGACTCACCGTGAGCCGTACGGTGCGCAACGTCGGTGAGTCCACCGCGACATCCGCCGTGGCGTTCCCGCCCGGCTGCTGGTGCACCTGCGCGGTCCACCGCAGCCGGGTGCGCGCCGCGCGCAGCGGTGGACGCCGGTCCAGCAGGTCGGACATCTGCACACTGTCGAGTACCCGACCGGTGATCGCGTCCAGGTTCAGCACGTCGGCGGCGTTGCCGTGCAGAAAGCCGTTCGTCAGGTCGTCGGCGTCCAGCTTGCCGACCGTCTCCAGCACCCCCGAGTTGGCCAGGTAGTGCGACCACGGCCGGCGGCGCTCCCCGGCGACCACCTGGATGATGGAGGAGGCCTGCACGATTCGCCCGCCGGTGATGACCGCCCGGGTGACCACCGCGCCGACCCCACGCAGTTGGCGGTTCTTCGCGCTCGGCAACCAGCAGTCCACACCGGTACGGACATCGGGCGAGACCGCGTACAGCGACGGACGCCGCGAGGTCAGCACGGCCTCGCCCTCCACCAGGTTGAGCACCTCGGCGCTCTGGTCCTGCGCCAGCGCCGTGCTGTGCTGCAGCAGGCTGGTGTGCACCTCGCCCACCGTGAGCATGGTTCCTCCGCATCGGCGCCACGGGGGACACCGGCGGGCATGGGCCTGCGGCCGGTGACCGGACCGAATCCGTCCCGCGGCCATCATAGGCCCATCCGTGGTGGGAAAGCCGATATGTGCCCCCGGGTGTGGACTCACGGGACCGATGGATGTGACAACGGCTGATATTTTGAAGAATGCGGTCGCCAGCCACCCCTGGAGTTTGCCGTCGATGAAGGTTTACATTTCAGCCACCCAAAAGGACCTGCTGGAATACCGCGCGGCCGTGCACGCGGTGGCGCGTCGCCTGGAGATCGAGGACGTCGCCATGGAGGCGTACGGGGCCGACGTCCGCCCACCGCTGGAACGCTGTCTGACCGACGTGCGTCGATGTGACCTCTATGTGGGTCTCTTCGCCTGGCGCTACGGTTACCGGCCACCCGGCCAGGAGTCCTCCATCACCGAGCTGGAATACCGCGAGGCACTCGCGGCCGGCAAACCGTGCCTGATCTTTCTACTCGCCGAGGACATGCCCTGGCCGCCCGACATGGTCGATCCCAACCGACAGCAGATCGTGGCGTTGCGCAACGAACTGAAGGAACGCCACCTGTGCGCCTTCTTCTCGAGCGTGGACGATCTGTCGGCGAAGGTCACAGTGGCGCTTGCCGACGTGCGCAGCGGCCGGTCGCCCGCGCGTGAGCCGGGCGACCCCGACACCCACCTGCCGGAGGCGGCCCGAAGCCACTACCACAAGCAACTCCGGCTGCGGTACCAGGCGGTGCCGCTGGACGCGGTGTCGCCACGACCCACCATCGGCTACCTCACCGTCGGGTTGTCAAACGTGTTCGTCGAGCCGAAGGTGCACGAGGACGCTCGACCGGAGATGCCGTTGGCCTGGTGGCGCTGGGCCGGATCCGGCCCGGACGGTGACGGCGGCGCGCTGCCCGGCGTGGTGGACCCGAGGGACGTCGAGCGGCTCTGGGAGGAGTACGCGGCCAAGGAGGCGTCGCCACTGTTCGACGTGGTCTGCGACCCGGCCCGACGGGCCATCGTGCTGCTCGGCGATCCCGGTTCCGGCAAGTCGGCTGCCGCCCGTTACCTCGCCCTCGCGCTGGCCGGGGTCTGCGAGGAGCCCAGGCTGGCGGCGCTGGACAGGTACCTTCCCGTCCTCGTCGAACTCCGGTCGTACGCGGCGCATCGTGGTGACGGCCGTTGTGACGGCCTGCTCGACTACGTCGGCCACCGGCACCAGCAGGGGCTGGCCGGCATCGACCGGGACGTGTTGGAGGCCTACCTGCGGCAGGGTGGCCAGGCGCTGTTCCTCTTCGACGGGCTGGACGAGGTGTTCGACCCGGCGCAGCGGGAGGAGATGGCGGCGCAGATCGCCACCTTCGCCAACGAGTACCCCGGGGTGCGTACCGTGGTCACCTCGCGGGCGGCCGGGTACCTGCGGCACACCTTCGCCAACGCCGGATTCGACCACTTCACCCTGGAGGACCTCGACGACGAGCGGATCGCCCGCTTCCTCGGCAACTGGTACGAGTACGTGATGCCGACCCCGTCGGTCGAGGCGGACCGGCAACGGCGGCAGATCCTCGACGTGGTGCGACGGTCCCGGGCGATGCACGAGATCGCCGGCAACCCGTTGCTGCTGATGCTCATGGCGATCGTCGGTCGGGACCGCCCGCTGCCCCGGAACCGTCGCCGCCTCTACGCACACGTCACGGATGTGCTGATCTCGGAATGGGACGTGACCAAGCAACTGCGGGAGAGCCACGGCGACGTACCGCCGCTGGACCCGCAGGCGAAGCTGCGACTGCTGCGTCACCTGGCCTTCTGGATGCAGTGCCGGGAGTCGGGGCCGGCCGGCAATTACATCGAGGCGGATGAACTGTCGCGGATCTTCCGGGACCATCTGGTGGAGTTCTACGGTTTCGAGAACGAACGCGCACACGCCATGGCGTACTCGATGATCGACAAATTGCGCCAGCGCAGTTTCATCCTGGAACGGTACGGGCTGCGCCTGTTCGGGTTCGTGCACCGTACGTTTCTGGAGTTCTTCTGTGCCGAGGAGATCGTGGACAGGTTCGATCACGACCCGGAGACCTGGGGGATCGACCAGTTGCGTGCGCTGTTCCGGGAGAACTGGGCAGATCCGTCCTGGCGGGAGGTGCTGCGGCTGGTCGCCAGCGCGCTGCCCGCCGAGGTCGCAAACGACCTGGTGACCCTGCTGGCCACCGAGGTCAACCGGCCGTGGCCGCCGCTGAACCTGGCCAGTCCACCGTGGAACCTGGTGCTGGCCGCGCAGTGCGTGGCGGAAGCGCCGCAGCCGGCCGGGCTGGCCGGTGCCGGCGAGGCGGTGCTGCGGCAGGTCGTGCTGCTCGTCGAGCACGGCATCTCGGCCGACGATCCGAACCTCGTCGAGGTCACCGAGCAGGAACTGCTCTCCTCGATCCGGGCGCTCGGACCGCAGTGGCCCGGCCGGGCCGTCTTCCTGCACTGGTACCGCCGACGTGGGGTACGCACCAGCTGGCGCTCCGGATCGACATTCGCCACCCGCGCGGCGGCGGTGCTGTCCACCGCCGATGACCAACTGGAGGAGCTGCTGGTCCGGGAACTCGGCCAGGGCCGGGAGCGGCAGGCGCGGATCGCCCTCGTCGCCGGCCTGGCCGAGGCCGCCGGCAGGTTGGACACCACCGGGCGCAGTCGCCGCCACTGTCAGGATCTGCTGCTGACGCAGGCGCGGGCGGAAGGCTCGACCGCGGTACGACAGGCCGCGGTACGTGCTCTCGTCGCCAACTTCGGTGCCGGCGGCGACCTGGTCGAGGTGCTGCGCGACCTCGCCGGCTCGCCCGACGCGGCGGTCCGCGCCCTGGCGGTGCAGTCCCTCGGCGGGCGCACCGAGCTGGCCGAGGACGTCCGCCGACTGCTGCTGACGCGGGCCACGGAGGACCGGGACACAGGTGTCCGGCGGGCCGCGGCGACGGTGCTCGCGGGTCGCTGCCTCGACCTGCCCGACGTCACCGAGACGCTGCACCGCCTGCTGGCCGCCGACACCGACCCCGGTGTGGTGCAGTCCGCGCTGCGGTGCCTGCTCACCCTCCCGAGCAGAGCGAGACGGCCCGTGGTCGGGCCCTGTCACGGGTCTCCGGCGATTCCGAGGACGAGGTGCGACGTTGCCTGGTGTGCGAACTGCTGCCGGGACAGGGTGGCACGGACGGCACCGAGTTGCTGCTCAAACTGGCCGGCTCGGACGCCTCGGCGCGGGTCCGCGCGGTGGCGGTTCAGCGACTGGTGCTGGTCAACGACCCGGACGGACGGTGCCGGGACCGGCTGGTGGACCGGATCGAGCAGGACGAGGACGCCTCGGTGCGGGCGGCAGCGGTGGTGGCGCTTACCGACAGGTACCGGGTGGACGACAGCGGGTGGGTGGTGGCCGCGCAGGCGGCCCGGACCGACGACGACGCCACGGTGCGGCTCGCCGCGGTTCGAGCGCTGGCCGAGGCGTACCCGGATCACCGCACCGGCGAGCTGCTGCTGGAACGGGCCCGCCAGGATCCCACCGCGGGCGTCCGGCTCGCCGCCGTCGACCTGCTCACCGGCCGGCCACCGCTCGGGCACGCCACGCGTGAGCTGCTCATCAGCCGGGCCGCCCGGGAGCGGGACCCGATCGTACGGCTGCGGGTCACCCGCAGCCTGGCCCGCCTCGGTGATCCGCTCGACACGGCAGTTGTCGAGTGCCTCGCCGAGCAGGTCCGCCGCGATCCCGATCCGAACGTGCTGCGTGCCGCCGCGCAGGCGCTGGCCCGCCACGGTGGGACCGACGCGCTTGTGGAGACCCTGTCCCGGCGGGCCCGCCGGGACAGCTACGCCGGCATCCGACTCGCCGCCGTGGAGACCCTCAGCGCGTACGGCGGCCCGGACGTGGTGACCGACGTGCTGCTGGAGCGCATCGAGTCCGACACCGACCCGGCGGCGTTCGACGCGGCGGTGTGCTGCCTGATCGCGCGGGGTGAGACCGCGATGGCGGTGACGCTGCGGTTGATGCGCCGACTGGCCGACCGGGATCCGGCGATCCGGGCCCGCATCGCGGCGGCGCTCGGCGAGCATTTCGGCACCGACCCGGAGGTTCGGGTGCTGTTGGTGGGGCTGGTGCGCGACGATCCGGCGCTGGAGGTGCGGCGTCGGGCCGCGGAACAACTCGCGGCCCACCTGGCCGACCGGACCGGGGTGCGGGAGCTGCTGATGCGGCTGGTCGACGACGAGGACTGGGAGATTCGCCGTACCTCGCTGCTCGCACTCGCCCGGCACTACGGTGCGGACACCCGGACCCGGCCGATCCTCGTCCGGCTGGCCGGTCAGCCCGACCCCACCGTACGGGGTCTCGCCGGCCAACTGCTGGCGACGCTACCCGGCACCGGCCCGGACGACTTTCCGTGACCGGCTGCCGCCGGGGTGGGCCGACGCCCGGGTGACCGGCGCGGACAGTGTCCCCGCAGCGGTGGTGGGACCGGCGGTTCTCATGGCTCGGCCCCGACGTCGGCGGGGGCTGACGCGGCCGGGTAGACCCGGGTCTCGGCAGCCTTGACGGCAGCCCAGAGTGTCTGCCCGGGGGCCAGGTTCAGCTGGGCGGCGGCGGCCGGGGTGATGTCGGCCGCCACAGTGACCGGGCCACCGAGTTGCACCCGCAGGTTGTCGCCGTGGCGTTGAATCCCGGTGATGGTGGCCGGCCAGGTGTTGCGGGGGCTGCCGTCGGGACGACCGGGATGCAGCGCCACGGCCGACGGCGCGAAGGCGACGAAGACGTCACCGGCGTGCTGGTCACCGGTGACGAGGTGGAATCCGTCGCCGAGCAGGACCCGGTGCCCGTCGGCATGACCTCGATAGAGGTTGAGACCGACAAGCCGGGCGACGTAGTCGGTGCGCGGCCGGGCGGTGACGGTGGCGACGTCGCCCTCCTGCACCACCCGCCCGTCCTCGATGATGACCAGCCGGTCGGCGAGTACGACGGCGTCGATCGGGTCGTGCGTGACCAGCAGGGTGGCGCCGGAATGACCGGCGAGGTGATGTTGGAGCTGGGCGCGGGTGTCGAGTCGGGTACGGGCGTCGAGGGCGGCGAGCGGCTCGTCCAGCAGGAGCAGGGCAGGTTCGACGGCGAGGGCGCGAGCCAGCGCCACCCGTTGGGCCTGCCCGCCGGAGAGGTGTCGAGGTTTGCGTCGGGCGTGTTCGGCGAGCCCGACCCGGGCCAGCCAGTCCGCAGCCCGCTGTCGGGCCCGGTGCCGGTCGAGGCCCTGTCGACGCGGCCCGAACGCGATGTTGTCCAGGGCGGTCAGGTGTGGGAAGAGCAGGTAGTCCTGGAAGACGACACCGATCGGCCGCTGCTCGGTAGGGGTCCACAGGCGACGGGCGGGGTCGTCCAGGCGACGGTCGGCGATGCTGAGATGCCCGCCGGTGAGGGGGATCAGGCCGGCGAGCGCGCGCAGCGCGGTCGTCTTGCCGGCGCCGTTGGGCCCGAGGAGGGCGACGACCTCGCCGGGACCGATGGTCAGCGGCAGGTCGAGTCGGAAGGTGCCACGGTCCACGACGAGGTGGGCGTCGAGCACCGCACCGGCGGGCCGTGGGCCGGTGCCGGGCACGCTCGGATCGGTGGTCACGGGCTGCTGAGCCAGCGGTCACGGAGGCTGGCCAGAATCACCACCGAGACGGTGAGCAGGACGAGACTGAGCACGATCGCCGCCTCCAGATCGGTTTCGAGGGCGAGGTACACCGCGAGCGGCATGGTCTGGGTACGGCCGGGGAAGTTACCGGCGAAGGTGATGGTGGCGCCGAACTCGCCGAGCGCCCGGGCCCAGCACAGCACCGCTCCGGCGGCGATACCCGGCGCGACGAGCGGGAGCGTGACGTGGGTGAAGGTGGTCCACCGGCCGGCGCCGAGGGTGGCCGCCGCCTCCTCGTACCGAACGTCCGCGCCACGTAGCGCGCCCTCGACGGCGATCACCAGGAACGGCATCGCGACGAAGGCCTCGGCGAGAACCACACCTGTGGTGGTGAACGGCAGGGTGAGCCCGAAGGTGCTGTCGAGCCAGCCGCCGAGGATGCCCCGCCGGCCGAAGACGAGCAACAGTGCCACGCCGCCGACCACCGGCGGCAGCACCAGCGGCACAGTGACCAGGGCACGCACGAGGCGACGGCCCGGAAAGTCGACGCGGGCGAGCAACCAGGCCAGGGGCACCCCGAGGACGAGGCAGAGCAGCGTGGCGAGGGTGGCGGCCTGCACGGACAGGCGCAGCGCGGTGAGCACCCCCGGCTCGGTGAGTCGCTGCGGGAGCGTGCTCCACGGTGTCCGGATCAGCAGACCGGCCAGTGGCAGCACCAGGAAGAGCAGGCCGAGGGCGGCGGGAAGCAGTAGTGCCACGGGCACCGGACCGGTTCGCCGGGGTCGTGGTGGTGACGCGCGCCGGTCGGGCCGCGCCACCACGGCGTCGCGCGGGGACACGACTACGGGGCCTGGAACCCGGCGGCAATGAGGACCGCCTGACCGGGGCCGGAGCGCACATGATCGACGAACGCCTGGGCGGCCGGTCTGTTCGGGGCGTCCCTCACCACGACTAGCGGATAGTCGTTCGTCGCCCCGGCCGATTCGGGGAACTCGATGCCGTCGACGTCGTCGTCAGCGGCCCGTGCGTCGGTGCGGTAGACAAGTGCCGCGTCGACCTCGCCCAGCCGCACCTTGGACAGCGCCGCCTTGACGTCCTGCTCCAGGGTGACCGGGGTGAGTGCCACCCCGGCGGCGTCCAGCACCTTCCGCGCCGCCGCGCCACAGGGGACCTGTTCGGCGCAGAGCGCTACCTTGACGTCCGGCTGGTTGAGGTCGGCCAGGCCGTTCACCCCGTCCGGGTTGCCGTCGGGTACCGCGATCACGAGCTGGTTGCGGACGAAGACACCCGGGTTGCCGTCGCCGCTGCCGGCGTCGATGACCGTGGCCATGTTCGCCGGAGAGGCGGAGGCGAACACGTCCGCCGGTGCGCCGTGGTTGATCTGGGTCGCGAGGGCGGAACTGCCGGCGAAGCTGAAGGTGACCCGTACCCCCGGATGCGCCGCCTCGAAGTCCTTGCCGATCCGGGCGAACGACTCGGTGAGCGACGCGGCGGCGAAGACCGTGACCTCGCCGGTCACGGCGCCGGCACCGGCGCCCGGTCGTGGGTCCGTGCTCTGGTCACTGCCGCAGCCGACCAACGCGACAATCGTCATGACGGCGAGCAGGACCGACAGTCGTGCTGTCATGGGCCGCTTCTCCTGTTGTCCAGGTGGGCCGGGGGTTTCTCCACGACGACAGTTGTCGATTTGATCACCGCGATCGCCACCGAGCCGACAGTCAGCCCCAGGTCGTCGACGGCCTCGCGGCTCATCAGCGACACCACCCGGAACCGGCCGGCCTGGATGTCCACCTGGGCCATCACGGCGTCCTTGACCACTGCGGTGACGATGCCGCGTAGTCGGTTGCGTGCCGAGGACTCGTCCGCCCGGTCGTCCGGGTCGTCGGCCTGGGCTCGGACGAAAGCGGCCAGATCGACGCCGTCGATGACTCGGTGTCCCTGCTCGTCGCGGGCGGCGCTGAGGCGGCCGGCGTCGACCCAGCGCCGTACCGTGTCGGCGCTGACGCCCAGCAGGTCCGCCGCCTCGCCCATGCGGAACATCGTCACGGCGCTCACCCTACGTCATGCATCCACAAGCCTGAAGCCATCAAAGGCCTCGCAGTTGCGGCCATCACGCCGGTCGCTGGGGCGCAGGTGCGCCCGAAGGAGAGTCGGTGGCCGGCAGTTCCGTCGCCGACCGGTACGGAGACGGGCATTCCGGCCCGGTCGAGACCGGGCCTGGCGGGCCGACGGAGCGGTCCCTTCTGGAGGACGTGCCGCCGCACCGGGCTGCCCGCCGACGGGGCGCTGTTTCCCGAATATTTCGGATCGATCTCGGCCAAGGTCTTGACGATCTATGTTAGCGCTAACAGCATGGAGGCTCCGCGTAACACTCGCGTCTGGAGCCCCTCCATGCAGGTGTCTGACGGCTCTCCCGCCCCACGCCCATCGCGCCGGATCCCACGCGTGGCGGCCGGCATGCTGCTCTGCGCCGCAGCCATCTCCCCAGGTGGCGTGGCGCACGCCGCCGACGAGTGGTCCCCTCCGTCGTCCTACACCTCGACCGACCAGGGGGACGGCACGTACCGCGTGCCGTTGCTGCGCTCCGACGTGCCGGACATCAGCGTGGAACGGGTGCCCGCGGCCGAGAACGACGAGGGCCGCGACGTCTACTACATGATCAGCACGACGATGCACCTCAGCCCGGGCGCGCCGATCATGAAATCCCACGATCTCGTCAACTGGGAGATCGTCAACTACGTGTTCAACCGGGCGAGCGTCGGCGACGCGTTCTCCTTGCGCAACGGGCAGAACTCGTACGGGCAGGGTCAGTGGGCCTCGTCGCTGCGCTACCACGACGGCGTCTTCTACGTCGTGTTCAACACCAACAACCTCGGCGGCGCGTACATCTACCGCACCGACGACATCGAGAACGGCCCGTGGCAGCGCACCGCGCTGGGTCGGGGCCTGCACGACCCCTCGCTCTTCTTCGACGTCGACGGTACGCCGTACATCTTCCACGGCTCCGGCGGGACCAGCGCGGTGCGGCTCAACGCCGGTCTGACCGCGATCACCGCGGACTACCCGAACATCTTCACCGCTGGTGACTACGCCGGCCAGCCGTTCATCGGCGGGCTGTTCGAAGGCGCGCAGTTCTACCACATCGACGGCTGGTACTACGCGGTGATCATCACCTGGCCCTCCGGTCAGGGCCGGCAGGTCGTCATGTTCCGCTCCCGGGAGCTGCTCGGCCGCTACACCGCCACCGGTGGCGTGAACACCTACGAGGCGCGGGGCGTGCTCAACTCCAACGGCTTCGCACAGGGCAGCCTGGTCCCGATCGCGCGCGACGGCGGAGCGACCGACTGGTACGGCATGTTCTTCCGGGACACCTTCCCGATCGGCCGCATCCCGGCGCTCATCCCCGCCACCTGGTCCGACGGGTGGCCGACCTTCGGCGCCAACGGGGTCGTGACGGTGGACGGCACCTTCGCCAAGCCGATCCGGCTCAGCCCCGCCGAGGAACTGTTCGCCCGGCAGCAGAGCATCGTGGTCTCCGACGACTTCGCCAACGACGCACCGCACAAGTCGTACCTGGACGAGCAGTGGACGGCACCGCCGGGAGGCGAGGCGGAGATCGCGCCGAACGGCTCGCGGCTGGACCTGGCGTGGCAGTGGAACCATGCCCCGGACAACAGGTACTGGTCACTGACCGAGCGCGCCGGCTGGCTGCGACTCACCGCCGGCAAGGTGGTCACCGGCGACTACGTCTACACCAAGCTCGCCAACCGTGCCGAACTCGCCTGGTTCGAGGAGGCCCGCAACACCCTGTCGCAGCGGACGTTCGGACCACGGCAGTCGGTCGAGACCAGGATGGACATCTCCGGAATGAAGGACGGTGACGTAGCCGGCCTGGCCGCCTACAACCGCGGCTTCTCGTACGTCGCGGTCAAGCGGACCGGTGGCGTCAACACCATAGGTGTGGTGAACCGGGGGCAACCGTTCGCTGTCGACCTGGACCAGGCGACGCTCGAGAACTTCCTGCCCGGCAGCACCGTGCCGCTGGGCGAGGTGACCGAGGTGCACCTCAAGGCGGACCTCGACTTCGCCGCGCCGACAGGTCAGCTCTGGACCACATTCCACTACAGCCTCGACGGGCGCCAGTGGTCCCAGTTGGGCAGCCGGGTCGGTCCGCAGACGCTGGACGGCAGTCTCGCCCACTTCATGGGGCACCGGGTCGGCCTGTTCAGCTACGCGACGCAGCAGACCGGCGGGCAAGTCGACTTCGACCACTTCCTGCTCAGCGACACACTCACCGCTCAGGGCCGGCCGTTGGACACCAGTCGGCTCGATGCCGCCATCGCGTACGCCGGGTCGCTGGACGAAGGCGACCACCCGGCCGACGCCTGGGCCGCGATGCTCGCCCGGCTGGCCGAGGCGCAGACGGCGCGGGCCGGCGGCTTCGGCACCCAGAACCAGATCGACGCACCGGAGCGGGCGTTGAGCTACCAGCTCGCCCGGCTCGGCGTACTCCGGACCGACCGGGCCGAACTGCCGGTGACCGTCGAGGCGCAGGCCCGCTGCGTCGCCGGCCGCGTGTACCTGGCCGTGCAGGCCCGTAACGACCACGACGCGCCTGTCGACATCGTCCTGGAGACCGCGTACGGCCAGCGGTCGGTGTCGGAGGTCGCGCCGGGAGCCCACGCCTACCAGCAGTTCAACACCCGCTCGGCGGCGGTGCCCGCCGGAACCGTGACCGTCCGGGTCAGTGGTTCGCTCGACGGCCGGCCGGTGACCACCGTCCGTACCGGGAACCACCCGGCCGCGGACTGCTGACCTGATTCCCGACGACCACGACGGTTGGCCGGCACGACCTCCGTCGCTACCGAACCCCCGGATCCACCGCAGTGATCAAGGAGGATGTCAGTGACACATCGCGTGCGAAGGGCAGCCCTACGACGGGCCGCCGCTGTCGTCACGGTCGGGCTCATGCTGGCCAGCGGGCTCGTCGCCGGGTCGCCGGCCCAGGCCGACGACACCGATCTCGTCGTCAACGGCGGATTCGAGGACGGTCTCACCGGTTGGTTCGTCAACAACGGCAACGCCACCGACAGCGCCACGCTGTCGCTCACGGCGGACGCCCACTCGGGATCGACAGCCGTGCTCGTCACCAACCGGGCGACCACCGGGTCCGGCCCGATGCAGGATCTCAGCGGCCGGGTGCAGGCCGGGCAGACCTACACCCTGACCGCCCGGCTCAAGTACGAGAACCCGAACGGACCGGCGACGAAGCAGTTCTTCGCCACGATGCACTACGGCGCGGCGAACTACACGAACCTGGTGAGCGTGGTGGCCACGAAGGGGCAGTGGGCACAGTTCAACGGGACCTTCACCATCCCGGCCGGGCAGAACGTCTCCACCGCCCGGCTGTTCTTCGAGACGCCGTGGACGAGCACGCCGTCGTCGGACCCCGAGGTGCACCTGATGGACTTCAAGCTGGACGGCGTGTCGGTGGTCGGTGCCGCGCCGCCGCCGGCACCGTCGAAGACCATCGAGGTGGTCGGCAAGCTGCCCGGCGAGCACAACCCCTTGATCGGGCACAAGTTCGGCGCCGACGGCTTCGGCTTCGTCCACGACGGCCGGGTCTACCTGTACCTGACGAACGACACCCAGGGGTACGCGCCGGACCCGAGCACCGGCGTCTCGCCGGGCATCAACTACGGCGACATCAACCAGATCACCGTGATCTCCACGACGGACATGGTCAACTGGACCGACCACGGTGAGGTCCAGGTCGCCGGGCCGAACGGCGTGGCACCCTTCACCGCCAACTCGTGGGCCCCCGGCATGGCCAAGAAGGTGGTCGACGGCCAGGAGAAGTTCTTCCTCTACTACGCCAACAACGGCAGTTCGAGCAACGTGATCACCGGTGCGTCGCCGGTCGGCCCGTGGACCAGCGAGCGGACGAGCACGCTCATCGACGGCCGTACTCCCGGCGCGGAGGACGTGGCCTGGAAGTTCGATCCGGCTCCGTTCGTGGATGACGACGGGGAGCCGTACCTCTACTTCGGTGGTGGCCCGGCGTCGACGAGCATGCCTCCGGCCGAGCGCTTCAACAACCCGAAGAACCTGCGGGCCATCAAACTCGGCGACGACATGGTGTCGACCGAGGGCACGGCGGCGGTGGTGGACGCCCCGGTGGCCTTCGAGGCGGCCCAGGTCTTCAAGCGCGACGGCAGGTACTACCTGTCGTACTCGTCGCACTTCGGCGGCAACGACTTCGGTGGCAACCAGACTCCGCTGCCCGGCTATCCCGGGGTGGCCAGATCGGTTACATGATCTCCGACGACCCGATGGAGTGGCCGAAGGAGACCTACGCCGGTGTGCTGTTCCCGAACCAGTCGCAGTTCTTCGGCGCCGGCACCGGCGGCAACAACCACCAGTCGGTCTTCGAGTACGAGGGCAGGTACTACTTCACGTACCACGCCCCGACGTTGAACAAGCGCATCAACGGCAACACCACCCAGGGGTACCGCAGCCCACACATCCAGGAACTGGCCTTCCACCCGGACGGCACGATCCAGCAGGTGGTGGGCACCTACGCCGGTGTCGACCAGGTTCGCGACTTCGACCCGTACCGGGTGTTCGAGGCGGAGACCTTCGGCTGGAGCAAGGGCGTCGCGACCGCCAAGGTGGACGGCGGGTCCGCGCAGTTCGGCGACGCGGCACCGAACCTGGTCGTGCGCGACATCGACAACGGCGACTGGACGGCGCTGTCGTCAGTGGACTTCGGCGACGGTGCCGGCAGCGTGACGGCGAAGGTCCGGCCGCTCGCCAGCGGCGGGTCGATCCAGATCCGGCTGGGTGAGGTCACCGCGCCGGTCGTCGCGACCATCCCGGTCGACGCGCCACCCGGTCAGTGGACGGAACTGACCGCCGTACTCGACGGCGTCTCGGGCGTGCACGACGTGTACTTCACCTACGCCGGCCCGGCCGGTGTCGACCTCTTCGAACTGGACACCTGGGCCTTCGAGGCCGCGACCGGGGCCGAGGTGCCGGTGACGGTCAGCGCCCAGTCGAGGTGCGTGGGCGGTAACGCGTACGTGGCGGTGCAGGCGCGCAACGACAATGACGCGCCTGTGGACGTGGTGCTGGAGACGGCGTACGGGCAGCGGTCGGTGACCGGCGTGGCGCCCGGTGCCAACGCCTACCAGCAGTTCAACGCGCGGACGTCGGCAGTGCCAGCCGGCACGGCTACCGTCCGGGTCACCGTCGACGGCGTCGCGGGCACGACCGTGCGTACCGCCGATTACCCCGCCGTCACCTGCGGCGGCTGACTCCCGGTCCTTCCACCACATGACAACGGAGCAACGGATGAGCAGATGGAATCGCAAGCGGTTGGTCGCGGCGGGGGCCGCAGGCGTCCTCCTGGCCGGGTCGGCGGCGGTGCCGTCGCCGGCCCTGGCCGAGCCGGGTGACAGCGGCGAGGTGGAGGTGACCGTCGACATCGAGGAGATCCGGGAGCCGGGAGTGCTGGCGATGTCGATCGCCGGTGACTCGGTGGCGTTGACCGAGAACGGGTCGACCCTGCTGGTACGCCAGTTCGTGGGCGGGCTGCCGACGGTCACCGTCACCGACACCCGGACCGCGGACGAGGTGCCCGAGGGCGCGGCGTGGGCGGTGCTGGGCAGCGCCACCGACTTCGTCGGAAGCGCTGGCCAGGCGCCGATCGGTGCCGGGCATCTGGGCTGGAAACCGCGGTTGCTCGACGGTGGGGACACCGGCTCGGTCAGTGCGGGTGAAGAGGTCGTGACGGTGCTTGACGAGCCGTCGCAGCCGGGGAACAACGTGGGCCTGGTCGACCAGGAACTGCTGGTCTCGACGTTCGAATCGGGCGCGGTGGCCGGCGACGCGTACTCGGTCGACGCCGACCTGTTCCTGCGGACCCCAGCGGACGTGGCGGCTGGCTCGTACACCTCGACGTTGACCCTGTCCCTGTTCGAGTGAGTCCCGGTGCGGTGGCCGGACCACCGCACTTGCCCGGGGGTCGCCGCTCGGCGGCCCCCGGGCACCGTTCCAACCTCGAAGGGCTCTGATGATCCGATTCTTGTCCCGGTGGTTGGCTGTGCTGCTCGCGGTGCTGACCATCGTGTCGGTCGCACCGGTCGCCGCGTCGGCGGAGCCGACCGGGGCGACGGTGACCTGGGCGGTCCAGCCGGCGGACGCGCAGGGGCCGGACGGCCGTCGGTGGATCGAGCACACGCTGGATCCGGGCGCGGTGGTGACCGAGCACCTGGCGGTGCGCAACTTCGGTGACTCGCCGGTGGTGTTCGCCCTGCAGGCCGCCGACGGCTACCTGACCGACAAGGGCCGGTTCAACATGCTTACCTCCGGCCAGGAGTCGGTGGACGGCGGTACCTGGATCACGCTGCCCGAGACGGTGACCGTCGGGGCGAAACAGACGACAGTGGTGCCGTTCACCATCACCGTGCCCCCGGACGCGACACCCGGGGATCACCCGGCCGGTGTCGCGGCCACTGTGACAAGCACCGGCGGCACGGTGGCGGTGCAGAGTCGGGTCGGCTTCCGGGTCATGTTGCGGGCAAGTGGCACCGTCGCCGCCGCGATAGCGGTCGAGGGCCTGGCCGCCAGCTACCAGAGGTCGTGGAACCCCTTCGCCGTTGGCCGGGTGCACCTGACCTACACCGCCCGGAACACCGGCAATGTCGCGGTCACCGGCGACAGCGCCGCGCGGGTGACCGAGATGTTCGGCCTGGCGGATCGGCACGCGTCCGTCGGGGTGCCGGAGCTGTTGCCCGGCGACGGCCGACGGGTCGACGCCCACGTCGGCGGCATCTGGGGGCTGGGACGGATCACCACCACGGTCGAGGTGACGCCGGCGGTGCTCTCCGGTGACCCGGCCGGTGCCGAGATCCGGCCGACCACCGCCACCGTCACCGTGTGGACGGTGCCCTGGGCGCAGCTCGCGCTCATCGTCCTGATCGGCGCGCTGCTGCTGGGCTGGCGAACCATCGTACGCCGCCATCGTCGGCAGCTCGCCCGGCTGCTCGATCAGGCTCGCGACCAGGGCCGTGTCGAGGGCCGCGAGTCCGTGCGCGCCGCCGACTGAGCAGGCGGCGGTGGACCTCCATACCGTAATCGGTCGGCTCGACCGGAACTTTTCCCATCTGAACAAAAAGATGACGGCCTATTGCGGAAAGCGGCGTCATCGCGAGGATGATTCGATGCGTCATCTCCCTCGGGCTCGCGCCCGCGTGGCCGCCGGCCTGCTCGCTCTGGCCCTCGCCGCCAGCGTCGTCCTCCTCGGTACGGCCACGCCCGCCTCGGCACACGGCACACTCGCCACGTCCACACCGGCCGATGGCGCCACCGTCGACGAGGCCGTGGCGGCCGTGCAGCTCACCTTCACCGAGCGGGTCCGCGAGGACGCGTACTTCACCGTCACCGCGCCCGGCGGGGGCCGGGTCGACAACGGCTGGACGCATGGCGAACCCCGCGAACTGGACCGTCCGGTGCGGGAGTACTTCCTGGTCGACGGCGTGTTCGAGCCGCGCGAGTACACCACCGGGTTTCCCGTCGTGGTGACCCTCGCGCACCTGCCGGCGGCCGGTCGGTACTCGGTGAGCTACCTGTCGGTGGCCTCGGACGGTGACCCGGTGCGCGGCACCGTCACCTTCCGGTACACCGGGAAGCCGACGGACGCGCCGCCGAACTGGCAACCGCCCACCGGTCAGCCGGATCCGACCCTGCTCGCCGCCGCCGAGCAGCACGGGAACACCGGGTCGCAGCCGGTCCCCGGCGACGCCGGACCAACGCCCGTCGCCCCGGCGACACCGGTCCCGTCGGTCGCCGCCGCGCCGCCCGCCTCGGACGACTCCGGCGGCATCGGCCCGTTGGGCTGGGCCGCCGTGGCGGTGGCCGTCGTCGGGGTCGCCGGTTTCCTCGCCTGGCAGCGCCGGCCGGCCCGCGTCGAACCCGGTCGCAGGACGACGCGTCGTTCCGCTGCCACCCGACCTCGCGCCAGGCCGAGCACCCCCACCAAGGGCCGCCGCGTCACGGGTGGCAACCGGCCGGCGGTGGTGCCGGCCGCCCGGCGTGGCGGGCAGGCGGCACCGGCGGCGGCCCCGGCCCAGCGGGCAGAAACCACCGCCCCGGTCGCGAAGGCTGCCACGGCATCGGCCCGACGGGCAGTGACCACCGCACCGGTGACGACAGGTGAGCCCACGGCGCCTGCGGCCGTCACCCCCGAGACACCTACCGACGGATCCGCCTCGCCGGGCTGGTGGCACCGGATGGGCGACACCCGGCTCGCGTTGCTTGTCGGTGCACTGGTGCTGACGCTGGTGGCCGGCTTCGCCCTCGGCCGGATCGGCACCGCCGACGAACCCACCCCCACCGCCCAACCACCCGGCGCGGCAGCGGGCGGTGCCACCCGCGACGCGGCCCAGGCGGTGGCCGCCGGCGACGGGCACGAGCACGCGCCGGGAACCGGCCCGCACTCGCATCCGGGTGACGGCCAGGACCAGGCCGCCGGTACGACGGTGAGCGTCGCCGGGTATACGCTGAAGCCGGTGCTGCGTGCCCAGAAGGCCGGCGCGACCGAGGACTACCGGTTCCGGGTGGTGGGGGTGGACGGGCAGCCGGTGACGCGCTTCGCGGTGGTGCACGACAAGCCGCTGCACCTGATCGTGGTCGGCCGGGACCTCGGCGGATACCAGCACCTGCACCCGACGATGGCGACCGACGGCACCTGGAGCGTGCCGCTGAAACTCACCCGACCCGGGGGCTACCGCGTCTACGCGGACTTCACCGTCACCACCGGCGACGGCCGGGAACTGCCGCTGGTGCTCGGCGTCGACCACGAGGTGCCGGGCAACTACGACCCGGCCGGGCTGCCCCCGCCGCAACCGCAGGCGACCACCGGTCCGTACGCGGTGTCCATGGCCGGCACGCCCACCATCGGCATGACCGTTCCGCTGAGCTTCCGGGTCGACCGTGCCGGGCCGGCGCGGCTGGAGCGCTACCTGGGCGCGTACGGGCATCTGGTCGTGGTGCGTGAGGGCGACCTGGGCTACCTGCACGTCCACCCGCAACCGGAACTGGTCGACGGTGCCGTCACGTTCTGGCTGACCGCGCCCAGCACCGGCCGCTACCGGGCGTTCTTCGACTTCCAGGTGGACGGGAAGGTGCACACCGCGGCGTTCACGATCAACCTGGCCTGACGTCCTCGCCCGCCGGGGAAGCCGCGGTCGCCGGATCACCTGTCGCCAGGGCGGCGCCCCGGTGGGTGTGCCAGTAGAGCACCTCCCGCCCCGAGCGGCGCTTGGTCACCATGCCCGCGTCGAGCAGCACCCGCAGATGGTCCCCGACGGCTCCCAGGGACAGGCCGGTGAGCGCGGCCAGGTGCGAGGTGCTCAGCGGCGTGCCCAACCGGACCAGGATGGCGGCGCGGTTCGGGCCGATCAGTCGGTCCAACCCGTCCGGGGTGGGCGGGGACACCTCGGCGAGGATGCCGCTGGCCGGGTAGACCATGCCGAAGCGGTCCTGGTCCCACACCACCCAGCCCCGGGCGCAGTGCGCCGGGACGAACACCAATTGTCCGGCCCGGTCGAGGGGCAGCGGGGCGGCGGGGTGGTCGTTGACCTGAAGCCAGCCGTCGCCCAGCCACCGCATCCCCGGGTTGAGGTCGGCGAAGAGCCCCGCCCAGCCCTGAGCGCTCAGCCGCGAGGTCCGAGCCACCACGTCGGCCCGCAGCCGATGCTCCCGCTCCGGCCACTCCGGGCGCACCGTGTGGGTCCAGACCCAGTCGAGCAGATCCACCACCTGCTCGGTCAGACCGTCGTGGCACAGCACCTCGGCCAGCGGTCCCGGTCGGGTCACCCGCAGGTCGGCGCGGATCCGCTCGTCGGAACGGGCGGCGACGACGGCCAGTTCCTCGGCGAAGGTCGGCGACGTCGTCGCGGGCGGCAGGGTGAGGAAATCAGCGATCCACCGGGGCGCGAAGGCCGCCGCCAGCAGCGCCGGAATCATCGGCCGCCGGGCCAACATCCGCTGGTACGCCGCGAGGTGTGGCCGCCGCCAGGAGTGTTGCCACGGTTGCCGGGGGCTGTGCAGCGTCTTCAGCGCCGCCACCGTGTCCGTCATCGGCGAGATGACGAAGCGACTGCCCGCGAGCAGATCAACAGGCACCCGCCACACCGACATGTTTCGCCCCCAGCCGTAACTCTACGCCGTCCGGGTCGACAGCCCGACGATCGTCGGCGTGAGGACGTACTCGGAACTGTTCGCCGTGACCGAGTTCCGCAACCTGTTCGTGGCCAACTGCGCCGGCATCGCGGCGCACACCACGTCGGCCCTGGCCCTCGGTTCGCTCACCTACGCCGTGACGGGTTCGGCGCTGCTCACCGCGCTGAGCATGTTCGGCGCGCCGCTGGCCAGCGTGCTCGGCAGCCTGACCCTGCTCTCCGCGGCCGACAGCCTGCCGCCGCGCCGGGCGTTGACCCTCGCCGCGCTCGTCGGCCTCGCCGGTGCGGTGCTCCAGGCCGTTCCCGGTCTGCCGCTGTGGGTACGCTTCGCGCTGATCCTGCTCGTGGCGTACGTCGGGTCGGTCACCGGTGGCGCCCGGTGGGCGCTGATCAACGACATCCTGCCCGCCGACGCGTACGTGCTGGGCCGGTCCACGATGAACGTCAGCGTCGGCGTCATGCAGATCGCCGGCTTCGGCGCGGGCGGGTTGCTGCTGGTCTGGCTGAGCCCGTACCAGGTGTTTCTGGTGGCTGCCGCGCTGCGTGCGCTGGCCGTGGCGGTAACCTGGTTCGGGCTGCGGGAGCGGCCGGCGCGGGCCGGTGAGCGGACGTCGACGGCCCGCACCATGCGGGTCAACCGGGAGCTGTGGGCGGATCCGGGACGCCGATCGCTCTACCTGAACCTGTGGCTGCCCAACGGGTTGATCGTCGGCTGCGAGGCGCTGTTCCTGCCGTACGCGGGCGACCGGGCCGGTTTCCTCTTCGCCGCCGGCGCCGCCGGCATGCTCGCCGGTGACGTGCTTGTCGGACGGTTCCTGCCGGCCGCCACCCGGCAGCGCTGCGTGCTGCC
This sequence comes from Verrucosispora sp. CNZ293, assembly GCF_002754655.1. NCBI lineage: Bacteria > Bacillati > Actinomycetota > Actinomycetes > Micromonosporales > Micromonosporaceae > Micromonospora > Verrucosispora sp. CNZ293. The sequence continues at coordinate 1,905,468 of NZ_PEFR01000001.1, read as the reverse complement.
GCTGCGGCTGCTGCTTCCGGTGCCCTACCTGGTCTTCCTGATCCACCCGGGACTGCCGCTGGCGATGCTTCTCGCGCTTGTCGCCTCGGTCGGGTTCGCGGTCTCGCTGCCGTTGCAGGAGCGGCTGATCGCCGGCTCCCCGCCGCAGAACCGGGGCCAGGTGCTGGGCCTGCAACAGAACGGCATGCAGGCTGGGCAGGCGGTGTTCGCGGCGCTGGCCGGTGCGGTCGCCGACCTGCTGCCGACCCACCGGGCGGTGGCCGTGATGGCCGGACTGTCACTGGTCACGACGCTGCTGCTCACTCGGGGACTACGGCTCACCCGGCGGCCGGTGATGGCGGGTCGGCTGAGTACGCCGACTCAGGCCACGGTCCGCAGCCAGCGGTAGCGTTCGGCCATGCCGGGCGAGATGAGGTTCGATGTCCCCCCACCCGTGCGGCCGCGCACCGGTTCCCCGCCAGTCGGACGGGCGGCCGCGGTGTTGGTCGGCTGGTACGCCGTCGTCCTGGTCGGCTTCGCTGTCTGGGTTACCACGCTCCCGACGGAGAACACCGACGGCTCGTGCGAGGGGATCGGCTTCGGCTGTACCCCGGCCCCCCGTGACGGGGCGCTGCTGATGGCGATCTTCTACGGCCTGCCACTGCTCGCGGGGAGCTTCCTGGTTTCGCTCATCGCACTCGGGATCGGCGCTGCGGTACGGTTCCGCTCGGCTGCGGTGGCGGGCACCCTCGCCGCGTTCGTCGGCCTCGTCCTGGCCGCCTCAGTGGCGGTCCCCCTGGCGGGCTGACCGTTCGGGTGGCGATGGGACGCAACCGATCCGGCTCCTGCCGCGTCCGATCGGCATGAGCATTCGTCGAAGCGGGCGGCTGGCAGTCGTCCCCCTGCTGTTGCTGACGTCCGCGGCCTGCGGCCAGCAGGCCGGTGGCGTCGGGTCGGGAGAGGCGGACGCGCCCGAGCGGTCCTACTCCGCCGACGCGGTGGTGTTCCGGATGGATCACACCGGCGGTTTCGTCACGCCGGCCATGCTGGCCACCCGGATACCCGCGATAAGTGTCTACGGTGACGGTCGCGTGATCACCCAGGGGCCGGTGCCGATGATCTATCCCGGGCCGGCGCTGCCCAACCTTCAGCTGGGCACGATCAGCGCCACGCAGGTGGAGGAGCTGCTCAAGGCGGCCCGTGCCGCAGGGGTGGGCGGCGCGGTGGACCTGGGCCGGCCACCGGTCTCCGACGCCCCCTCGACCCGCTTCACCGTACTCGGGGACAACGGGGTCGAGGAGTCCGAGGTGTACGCCCTCGCGGAGTCCGGCGGCGCGGAGACCGGTCTCACCGCCGACCAGCGGGCGGGCCGCGACAAGCTGCGCGAGTTCGCCGACTCGCTGACCGCCGAGGCCGGCCCCCTCGCCGCCGCACAGGCGGACCCGCAGCCGTACGCGCCGACCGCCGTCGCGGCCGTCGCGGAGCCCTGGGTCGCCAACGCCGACGTCGGCCAGCAGCCCGAGGTGGCCTGGCCCGGGCCGGCGCTGCCCGGCCCCGAACTCGGCGAGGGCGTGGGACTGGGCTGTGTCACGGTGACCGGTGACGAGGCGCAGCGGTTGCTCACCGCCGCGGCGGCGGCGAACGCGGCCACCCCGTGGACCTCGGACGGCAAGCGGTGGACGGTGACCCTGCGGCCACTGCTGCCCGACGAGAGCGACTGCGGCGACCTGGCCACCAACCGCTGATCCCGGGTCCGGGCGGTCGGTCACCGGCCGCCCGGACACCTCCGCCGGGCTGCTGGCGCCGGCCGGTTAGGCTGCCGCGCGATGAGCAAGAGGCTGTCTCGCATCCTGGTCTACGGGGTCCACGGCTCCGGCAAGTCCACCCTCGCGCAGCGCCTGTCCGAGCGGCTCGGGCTGCCCTGGTACCCGGTCGACGACCTGCTCTGGGAACCCAACTGGGTCGAGGTGCCGGTGGCACGGCAACGCAGCCGGATCGAGTCGATCTGCCGACAGGACCGCTGGATCCTCGACGGGGCGTACCACGGTTGGCGGGACGTGCCGCTGGCCCGCGCGGACCTGGTCGTCGGCCTGGACTATCCGCGTGGGTTGTCCTTCCGCTGGTTGCTGCGGCGCACGCTGCGCCGACTGTCGACGGGGGAGGAGATCTGCAACGGCAACCGTGAGTCGCTGGGCAGCGTGCTGTCCACCGAGTCGGTCCTGCTGTGGCATCTCACCGAGTTCGGTCGGGAACGGCGTCGGCTGCGGGCCTGGCACGCCGATCCGAGCGGACCGCCGGTGCTGCTGCTCGGCTCTCCGGAGGCCCTCGAACACTGGCTGGCCGGCCTACCGCCCCGGTGAGGGTGCGGCCGGCTGATCGGTGGCGGGAAACGTACCTGTGCGGCACCGGGCCTCGTGACACCATCGTCCGGTGAACCACCGAGGCCAGCCGATGTACGAGCCGTTCGCGGCCGAGTTCGAGGCACACGCCCGCGACAGCGCCTACAACGCCCACTACGACCGACCTGCGGTGCTCGATCTGCTCGGCGACGTCACAGGAGTCCGGCTGCTGGACGCCGGCTGCGGACCGGGCCTGTACGCGGAGGAACTGCTGGCCCGGGGTGCCGCCGTCACGGCGTTCGACGCCAGTCCGGAGATGGTGAGGCTGGCCGGGCGGCGCCTGGGTGGGCGTGCCGACGTGCGGGTGTGGGACCTTGAGCGGCCGCTGACCTGGTTGCCGGACGCGACGCAGGACATCGTTCTCATGGCCCTCGTGATCCACCACGTCGAGGATCGGCCGGCGGCTCTGTCCGAGCTGCACCGGGTACTCCGCCCCGGCGGTCACCTGGTCGTCTCCACCACCCACCCGACCAGCGACTGGCTGCTCACCGGAGGCTCCTACTTCGACCGGATGCGGGTGGAGGAGACCTGGCAGACGCGGTGGCGGGTGCGCTACTGGCGGCAGCCGCTTCAGGCCTGGTGCCGGGAGTTCACCGACGCGGGATTCCTCATCGAGCGGCTGGTCGAGCCGCAGCCGGCCGGGACCATGGCCGCCCGCCATCCCGAGGCCCACGACAGGCTGGTCCACTCGCCGGGTTTCATCGCGTTCCGACTGCTCAAGCCGTGAGGCCGGGGCTGCGGCCCGGTAGGGTCCGCCCGCGGCCATCGCGGGTTGCGGCAGCGCGACCAGGGTGGCGGCGACGGCCGCCGTGGTGATGCGGCGGCGATCGTGGCGCGCCGCGCGTTCCCCTGCCGCTCGTGGTCCGGCGGCGGAGTGACGGCGTGCCCGGGACGCCGGAGATCCGGCGGACGTGACGGAACCGACCGGAGTTACGGTGGGCAGATGGACGAACTCGTGGCCCTGTACCTGGAGGGTGACACCTCAGGAACCGTCACCGGCACCGCGCCCCGCAGCGCCGTACGGGCGCGTAACCTGCCACACGCCGCGACGGCGGTGCTGCTGCGTGACGAGCGGGACCGGGTCTACGTCCATCGTCGTACCGACACGAAGGACGTATACCCGGGTATGCACGACGCCTTCGCCGGAGGCGTGGTGCTGGCCGGCGAGGACCCGACCGAGGCGGCGGCCCGGGAACTCACCGAGGAACTGGGCGTCACCAACTGCGAGATCCGGCCCTGCCTGCGGTACTGGTACGCCGACGCGCGCACCAACTACCTCGCGTACGTCTTCGAGGCCCGCTACGAGCAGCACCGCTGCGGCCCGGTGGTGCACCAGCCCAGCGAGGTCGCCGACGGGTGGTGGCTCGACCTGGCCGAGCTGGTCGACCGGCTCGCCGACCCGGCCTGGCCCTTCGTGCCCGACGGGCGGGTCACCCTCGATCACTACCTGCGGCAGGTGCCGCGCTAGGTGGAGCTTGGCCAATCGTCACGACTGCGACGGCCGCAGCGATGAAGATGGAGCCATGGGGCTGTTCCACCGAGGGCGCGTGGAGCCGACCACGGAGACGCACCGGACGACGCGGTACGAGATCTTCTTCGATCTGGTGTTCGTCTTCGCCCTGACCCGGATCACCTCCTACATGGTTGGTCACGCCTCGCCGTTGACCCTGCTCAAGGGCCTGGTCGTCCTGCTGCTGCTGTGGATCTCCTGGCTGATCTACGCCTGGCTGGGTAACCAGGCGCGCGCCGACATCGGGCTGATCCGGGCCGGCACCACCGCCGCGATGGGCCCCATCTTCCTCATCGCCGTGGTCATCCCGAACGTCTGGGGGCCGAGCCTGGGGCCGCGCCTGATCCTGGTGCTGTCGTATCTCGTGGTGCGGGTGGTGCACCTGGCCCTCTACCGTCGGGCGGCCGAGGGCGACCGCCGGCTGCACCGCACGCTGCGCCTCTACACCACGACCACCGTGCTGTCCTGGATCCCGCTCGTCCTCGGCGCCGTCCTGGGCGGGGACGCGCAGTTGTTGCTCTGGACGGCGGCGGTCGCTGTGGACTTCGCCGGCGGACTGATCGCCTCCATGTTGAGCGGGTGGCCGTTGCGCAGTTCAGAGCACTTCACCGAACGGCACGCCCTCGTGGTGATCATCGCGCTCGGTGAGACGCTGATCTCGGTCGGCGCCGGGATCGGTTCCGAGATGATCAACGGACCGGCTCTGCTGGCCGCGCTGCTCACCCTCGTCGGGACGGTCTGCCTGTTCCGGCTGTACATGCTGAACTCGGTGGCGGCGGGCGAGGTCCTGATGGCCGAGCGCGGGCCGCGGCGGGACCGGCTCGCCGCCAATGCCTACAGCGGCGGTCACTTCGCGTTGATCGCCGGGACCATCTACCTGGCGCTCGGGGTCCACGAGGTGATCGCCCCGTTGGCACACCGAGAACCCTGGCACGCCGCCGGGTCGAGTCTGCCCTGGACCTCGGCCGCCGCGCTGTTCGGCGGGGTCGCCCTGTATCTCGCGGGAGATGTGCTGTTCCGTGGGCTCAGCGTCCGATCGGTGCCCCCCGCGCAGCTGCTCGCACCCGTGGTGGCGCTGGCGCTGCTGCCGGCCGGGCGATTCCTGCCCGGCCTGGTCGCCCTCGGCCTGCTCGCCGCCTTCCTCGTGGTGCTCGTCGGCTACGAGCGGGTCTTCGGTGCCGGTCGCGCCTCCAGCCCTCCCGTCGCCACCACGAAGCGCGACGCGGGGCGCTGAGCCCGGGCCCGCGCATCGGGGTCAGAAGCCGAGAGCTGACCTCCCGCCGACCACCGGCAGGCGCAGTTCGCTGCGGTGCGGCGCGACCCGCAGCCGGGTGCCGCCCAGCGGCAGCAGGGTGTACTCCTGGTCGCTGGAAAAGATCACCAGACCGATCCGGTGGCCTGTCGGAAAGACGTGGTCCTTGGGCTCCAGGGTCCACCGCAGGTCGTACAGTCTGCCCTGGCGCAGCGGGTCGGTGCGGGACGGGCTTCGGCGGTTCTGGGGGTCCATCCAGCCCCGGGTCACCACTGTCGGAGCGGCGGTCGAACCGGCCGGCCCGTAGTCGACCAGGTACGCGGAGAGGTTCGCGTCCGGCTTGTTGTCGACCGCCAGCCGCAGTCGTAGCTCCGGTCGGCCGGAGATACGGACGTCCCGGGCCAGTGTGGGGGATAGGTAGGCCAGCCGGTACGGGCTGGCCGTCTCGGGGTCGGCGACCAGGGTGTCCGGGTGGATGGTGCGACCCTCGTCGACAAAGCTCTGCTCGACCGCGCGCTTCGACGCCGTGGCGGAGGTGAGCGTGCCGACGGCGTCGTCGTCGGCGGCGGCCAGCCGCAGCGGCACCTCCCGACTGTCCGGATCGGGCCAGTTGGCGTACGTCGTGTAGGCGCGGTCCTCGCGCTGCACCACGGCTGTCGGCTCGTCCATGATCCCGTTGGGCACCTGCCACAGCCAGTTGTCGAACCAGCGGTGCTCGGTCTGCTTCCAGGTCCAGGTGCGGCCGTCGGGCAGGGTCACCGAGGCCGTGTTGCCCGGGCCGCCGTGCCCGCCCTGGTGCAGCCAGATCCGACGGGGCACGCGGTGCCGGGTCAACTCGTCCCACCAGCCGGCGAAGTGCTCGGTCTTCACGTTCCAGTCGTTGAGTCCGTGGACGAGGAGCACGCTGGCCCGTACCCGGCTGGCGTCGAGGTGGTCGCGGTCGCGCCAGAACGCCGAGTAGTCGCCGGTGACCCGGTCCTGCCGGGCGGTCAGCTCGGCGATCTCGTCGGCGCAGCGACCCTCGGCCCGGGCCCGGCCGGCGGTGAACCCGGCCAGCACGTCGGTGTCCTCACCCTGGTACGTCCCCGGCGCCACCACGAGACCGTTGGCCCGGTAGTAGTCGTACCAGCTGCTGATGGCGGCCACCGGCACGATGGTCCGCAGCCCCGGAACGCCGGTGGCGGCCACCTGGTTGGGCAGCGTGCCGTTGTAGGAGACACCTGTCATGCCGACGGCCCCGGTGGTCCAGTCGGCGGTGACCGGCGCGCCGGCCGCGTCGTACCCCTTCGCCCGCCCGTTCAGCCAGTCGATAACCGCCCGGGTGCCGAGCGTCTCGGCCCGGTCGCCGCTGGTCGGGCAGCCGTCGGAGTCGCCGGTGCCGACGCTCTGCCCGAGCACGACCGCGTATCCCCGGGGCACGTAGTAGTCGTCGAGCGAGCCGGGCAGGTTGGCCTTCGCCGCCGCCCGCTGCGCCGCCGCGTCGCCGGTCCGTACGCCGGACCGGCGGTCGACGTCGTTCTGCGGCAGCTCGTCCACAAGCACGCTCGGGTACGGCACGTCGTACCAGACGTCCTTGCGGTACGGGCTGTGCTCGAAGATGACAGGCACCTTGAACCCGTCGGTGGCGGTCTCCCGGGGCCGGGAGATGTCGATCGCCACCCGGTCGAGGCGGCCGTCCCGGTCGGTGTCCACGATGGTCTGCACGTACACCCGTTCCTCGATCGCGTCGGCGAACGAGAACACCGGTTGGGTCATGCCGTCGACGACCACGATGCCCGGTGTGGTGCTGGGTGCGGGCCGTGCCGCCGCCGGCGCCGCGTTCCACGTCAACGTGGCGGACAGGCCGATGCCGAGGATGGCCAGCAGGCGGGGGGACCGACGCACGGGCGTCTCCCTTCAATGGGCGACAACATATTTACGCCTTGCTATGTTATCGCTCACCGGCTACGTTGCGGAGGCAGGAGCGAAGGGCACGCTCCGACGTCCCCCGCCCGGTCGTTGACCGGGTGAGCCGAGGCGCCCGGCGCCGGCTGACGGGCACTGCGGGCCCCGTGCGGGACGGGTCACGCCGCCGGTCCAGGGCGGCTGACGGTACGTCGCGGGAGCCGTGGCACACGTCGAAAATCGCCGCCCCGGGTCGCCCACCTGATCCGACAGCCCGGGCCGGTGTCGCACCGTATCCAGGCGCATCACCTCGGTAAGCCGGCCGTTCCCGGCGCCGCCACCACGGTGATGCGCCGCACCGCCGCGCGTCCACAGCGGGCGCGGAATGGAGTACACCATGTCCAGGCGTCTATCGATAGTCGGGCCTGTCGCGCTCGCGGCCCTGATGGTGCTGGCCGCCGCCGGCACGGCCCTGAGCGCCAACCCCGGCAGCGTCCCGGCCGCGCAGTCGGGCATCCTGGCCGCGACCGCCGGCTGCGGCAAGGCACCCACCCTGCGCAGCGGTACGCACACCATCCAGAGCAGCGGCAAGAACCGCAGCTACATCCTGCGGGTGCCGGACAACTACAACAACAACAACCCGTACCGGCTGGTCTTCGGGTTCCACTGGCTCAACGGCTCGGCGACCGACGTCGCCACCGGCCAGACCGTGCAGCGTGACACCTGGGCCTACTACGGGCTGCTGCCGCTGTCGAACAACAGCACCATCTTCGTCGCGCCGCAGGGCCTCAACAGCGGCTGGGCCAACTCCGGCGGCGAGGACGTGACATTCGTCGACGACATGCTCCGGCAGATCGAGGGTGACCTCTGTGTCGAGACCACCCAGCGCTTCGCGCTCGGCTTCAGCTACGGCGGCGCGATGAGCTACGCCGTCGCCTGTGCCCGGCCGAACATCTTCCGGGCCGTCGCCGTCTACGGTGGCGCGCAGCTGAGTGGCTGCAGTGGCGGCACCCAGCCGGTCGCCTACTTCGGGGCGCACGGCATCCGCGACAGCGTCCTCAACATCTCCAACGGTCGGTCGCTGCGGGACCGGTTCGTCCGCAACAACGGTTGCACCGCGCAGAACCCGCCGGAACCCTCGCAGGGCAGCCTCACCCACCGCAGCACCACCTACTCGGGCTGCGCCTCCGGCTACCCGGTCGTCTGGGCGGCGTTCGACGAGGGACACATCGCCGCACCGCAGGACGGCGCTCCCGGTGACAGTGGTTCCCGGACCTGGCTGCCGGGCGAGACCTGGCGCTTCTTCACCCAGTTCGGCGGCGGCACCACCCCACCGCCGAACCCGACCACCCCGCCGCCCAACCCGACCACCCCGCCGCCCAACCCGACCACGCCGCCGCCCGGTGGTGGGGCGTGCCGGGTCACCGCCGAGGTCAACGCCTGGAACAACGGGCTGACCGAGCAGATCACCATCACCAATACCGGCAGCTCGGCGATCAACGGCTGGTCGCTGGTCTTCACGCTGCCCGGCGGGCAGACCATCACCGGTGGCTGGAACGCCAGCTACTCACCGACCTCCGGGCAGGTGACGGCCCGCAACGTCTCCTACAACGGCACCATCGCACCGAACGCGTCGGTCGGCATCGGCTTCCAGGCCACCCACACCGGCAACACCGCCAGACCAAGTTCGTTCACCCTCAACGGCGCGGCCTGCACCGTCAGCTGATCCGTACCGTCCTGTCCGGGCGCGGACCCACCCGGGTCCGCGCCCGGCTCCTGTCGGCGTACGCCGTCGACCCGTCGCACCGAGCCACCTCGGGCCGATGACGTGCACGTCAAGCCCTGTGCTCTGCGTGAGCGCCATGTCACTCAGACATGAATGCATTCGAGTGACATGAGGACATCGAGCGATACCGCCTCGGCGGGCCGGACGGGAGGGGGCGTCGGGCGCTCATTGCGCCCACCTGCCGCCGGGTCAGCTGACCAGCTCGATGGGGAAACTTCCGCGGCGCCAGTGCCAGTGGCGGCCGGCCTTGAGGTGGTCGACGACCGCGCGCTGGAGCGCGGTGTCGCGCGGCAGTTGGTCCAGCGGTGTGGACAGGGTGCGGAACACGAACCGCAGCACCTCGACGTCGGCGTCCAGCCCCTCCGGCTCCTGATAGGGCTCCAGCTCGAATCGTCGCTGGAAGCGGACGATGTTGGCGTCCTCGGGCAGGTACTCCCGTAGTTGCGGGTCGAGCAGCCAGGAGCCGCAGGCGAATGACGTGTAGTGCTCGTCGGGAAAGTGGCGCGGGAAGAAGACCCGGGCCTCGTCGAGCGACGCCTCGACCGCCTCCGGCGTCAGCGGCCCCGAGTCGGGGATGTGCAGGTCGATGGCGGCGCCGCCGCGGTGGTGCTGGAGCCGGCCCAGCTCGTAGACGCTGCCGCGCGCGTGCAGTGTCAGCCAGCTCTGCATGACCGACCAGCCCTCGCGGTTCATCCGCCTGTCGATGGCGAGGTTGCGGCCCAGGTCCGCGAGGGTCACCCAGGAGACGGTGTCGGGAATGCCGTGGTCGCGGTGATAATCCCGGACCACGTCGACCAGGGCCAGGTACGTGTAGACGTAGAGGTGCCGCCAGGCGGGGCCCTGCTCGCGCGGTAGTGCCGGACCCGGCGGCAGCCACTCGTGGCCCCCGAGATCCGCGCGGACCAGGGCGATCGAGCGGTCGAGCAGCCAGCGCAGCTCCGGGGTCCACAGCGGGGAGTCGGGGTCCGGCCAGCCAGCCATGATCTCGGCGGCGTCGTCCGGTCGCACCGCGAGCCGGTCGAGCAGCGCGGGCGCGTCGATCCGGTCGGGCACCGGTGCCGACGGATGGTCGCCGGCCAACCGGTGTACGCGGTCGACGTCCTCGACAGGTACGCCGAGCCGGGCTGCGATGTCGTCCAGATCCACGCCGACGACACTAGCGACAGGTACGGGAGTTGCGACAGGCCCGGCCCGCGCTGCGCCGGAGCCTGGTCAGGGGTTGGGCGGGGTGACCGCGATGATCAGGTGGGCCGGCTGGTCGCTGGCGTTGCGGTAGAGGTGGGCCAGGCGGGAGTCGAAGGTGACGGCCTCGCCGGCGGTGAGGGTGTACGCCTCGCCGCCGATGTCGGCGACCACCTCGCCGCTGATGACGATGGCGCACTCGGTGGAGGGGTGTGCCCACGGCTCGGCCGAACTGGCGTCGCCGGGCGCGAGATGGGCCTGGAGCACCTCCAGATCTCCGCGCCCCGGGGTGAGGCGCTCGTAGGTGATCTGGCCCGGGGGAGCGGTGAGCAGGCTACGGCTGCCCGACCTGCTGATGTGTACCGCCGGTGCCTCGGGTTCGGAGAACAGCTCGGCGATCGAGGTGTCGAACACCTGCGCGAGTTTGCGCAGGGTGGCCAGGCTCGGGTCGGTCGCCCCGTTCTCGATCTGGCTGAGCAGGGCGGGTGACACGTCGGCGGCTGTGGCGAGCTGCCGCAGCGTGAGGGAGTGCTGCTGACGCAGGACGCGGAGCCGGTCACCGAGCATGGGAACCTCAATCCGATAACAGTGTGGCTAAAAATGTTTGACCAAGCTACACGGCCGTGTTTAGGGTGGTCAAACAAGAGGCCGGCGTTGTTTGGTACTGGTAGACACGCCGCGTCCAGACATGAACCGGACGTATGCGAGTCCGGCTACATCCAACCCTGCGACGACGCACCCCGAGAACCCGACGCACCCCTGAGAACCCGGAACACCGTCATTGGCCGTCCGGGCCCGGCCGGTGGTGGTGCCGCCGGACGTCGATGCCCCGCGGATCCCGCGCAGCGGGCCGCGCCATACGAAGGTAGGAACAGCATGTCGGTGTCCCCCGCCGGCTCCGCGCCGGAGCGCTCGCTCTGGCGACGCTGGCCGTCATCTCCACCACCGCCTGCACCGCCGGCGGCAGTGGTGGCAACGCGAACAGTGGCGCGGCCACGACGCTCACCGTCAACACGTCGTTCGTGCTCAAGACCCTCGACCCCGGCCGCGTCTACGAAGCGACGGGCCTGACCGCCGTGCACGCCCTCTACGACACCCTGCTCACCTTCGAGGGCTCCGACGTCGGTACGCCGGTCCCGGCGTTGGCCGAGTCGTACGAGACCTCGCCCGACGCGAAGACCTTCACCTTCAAGCTGCGCTCCGGGGTGACCTTCTCCGACGGCAGTCCGCTCACCGCCGACGACGTGGTGTTCTCGCTGAACCGGCTGAAGAACATCAAGGGCAGCCCGGCGGTCACGGTGAGCGAGTTGAGTGTCAGCAAGACCGACGACAGCACCGTCGTGGTCACCTCGGCCACGCCCAACCCCAACGTGCCGGTGGTGCTGGCGATGCCGTCCACCGGCGTGCTCAACGCCAAGGTCGCCCAGGACAACGGCGCCAAGGACGGCGAGGACGCCGCGCAGGGCGACACCGCGCAGCAGTACCTCGACACCAACTCGATCGGCAGTGGCCCGTACGTGCTCAAGTCGTACGAGCCGGAGTCGCAGGTGGTGCTGGAGGCCAACCCGAACTACTGGGGCGAGAAGCCGCAGTTCGAGCGGGTGGTGCTGCGCAACATGGACGTACAGACCCAGAAGCTGACGATGCAGCGCGCCGAGAGCGCCGAGATCTCGCTGGACATCTCCGGCAAGCTGCTCGACGGGCTGCCGGAGAGCCTGCAGACCTCAGGTGTGCAGGACACCGTCTACTTCCTCTTCCTCAACGCCGACCCGGCCGTGTCGACGGTGACCTCGAACCCGAAGTTCAACCAGGCGCTGCGCGCCGCCATCGACTACCAGGGCATCGCCGCCCTCTACGGCGCGGGCGCCGCTCCCGGCGCGGGACTCGTCGCGCCGGCCTTCCCCGGCACCCTGCCCGAGAGCGAGGCATCCACCCGTGACGTGGCGAAGGCCAAGGCGCTGCTCGCCGAGGCCGGCCTGACCAACCCCACAGTCACGTTCAACTACCCGGCCATCACCTACAAGGGCGTGGACCTGGGCACCGTCGCCACAAAGGTGCAGGGCGACGCCGCCGAAGCCGGCATCACGCTGGAGTTGAACCCGCAGCCGCTGACCACCTTCCTCGACGAGATGCGCGGCGGTAAGTCACCACTGGGCTTCACCCCGCAGAGCCTGAACTACCCGGTCGCCGACTCACTGATCAACAACATGGCACCCGGCCAGGCCACCGCGCTGCGCTCGGGTTGGACGGTCGAACGGGCCGAACCGGCGATCGTGGCGGCCGGCGAGAAGGTCACCGAGACCCTCGACCTCGCGGCCCGGGCCACCGCCATGCAGGAGTGGCAGCGGCTGATGAACCAGTCCTCCCCGTACATCGTGCTGGCCAGCAACTCCTCCACTGTGGTGGCGACCGCCGACCTGACCGGTGCGGACTACTCCGCCGCCGGTTGGCAGGTCGACGTCGCCGCGGTCGGCCGCAGGTAGTCGGAGCACCATGACGACGGTCCACAACGGCGAGCCGGGCGCGGTCACCACGACCGCGTCCCGGCCCCGCCGCACCCACCCACTGCTGGCCTTCCTGGCCAAGCGACTGGCGATCACCGCCGGGCTGCTGCTGGGCGTCACCGTGGTGACGTTCGGACTGGTTAACGTGGTACCCGGTGACCCGGTCACCGCCAACCTGTCCGACCAGGCGCTCAACGACCCGGCCACGGTGGCCGCCTTCCGCGAGAAGTGGGGGCTGGACCAGCCGCTGTGGCAGCAGTACCTGCACTACCTGGGCAACCTGTTCCGTGGCGACCTGGGCATCTCCCAGCAGACCGGCCGGGCGGTCCTGGACGACCTGGTGCGGTACGTGCCGGCGACCATGGAACTGGCCATCCCCACGATGGTGCTGGCGTTGCTGATCGGCACCGGGATCGGCATGCTCGCCGCCGTCCGCAACGGCCGGCTCACCGACCAGTTCGTCCGGGTCGGCGCCCTGCTCGGGCTCTCCACGCCGCCGTTCTGGCTCTCCCTCGTGGTGCTCTACGTGTTCTTCTACCAGCTCGGTCTGACCCCCAGCGGCGGACGGCTGTCCACCGGGTTCAGCCCACCGCCGACGGTCACCGGGATGTACACCGTGGACGCGGCGCTGGCCGGTCAGTGGGACGTGGCCTGGGACGCGGCGCAGCATCTCACCCTGCCGGTGCTGGTGCTGACCTCGCTCACCGTGGCGCTGCTGGTGCGCTTCGTCCGCTCCGCCATGCTGGAGGTGCTCCAGCAGGACTACATCCGGGCCGCGTACGCCAAGGGCCTGCCGGCCAGGGTGGTGCTGCGCCGGCACCTGCTGCGTGCCGGCCTGGTGCCGGTGGTCACCGTGTCCGGCCTGGCCTTCGCCTCGTTGCTGTCCGGGACGGTGCTGGTGGAGAGCATCTTCGGCTGGCCCGGCGTCGGCCAGTACGCCTACCGCAGCGCCACCGCCCTGGACCTGCCGTCGATCCTCGGGGTCAGTCTGTTCGTGGCGCTTGTCTACACCCTTGTCAACCTGACCGTCGACCTGCTGTACGGGCTCATCGACCCGAGGATCCGCCTGTCATGACGATGATCGCACCCGATCCGGTGGCGCCCGACCCGAAGGTGGACCGGGCGCTGACCCGCCGCCGCTGGCTCGGCCGGCTGCGTGGTGACTCGGCCGGTCGGCCGGTCTGGCGACAGCCGATCGCCGTCGTGGCGCTCACCATTCTCGGTGGCTGGCTGCTGGTGGCGATCTTCGCCCCGCTCGTCGCCCCCTACGATCCGCTCGCCCAGAGTGCCGACACCTACGCGTCGCCGTCGGCGGCGCACTGGTTCGGCACCGACTCGCTCGGCCGGGACATCTTCAGCCGGGTCGTGCACGGCGCGCGGCTGTCGATCCCACTGGCCCTGGCCATCGTCTCGCTGGCCCTGCTCATCGGCGGCCTGCTCGGGCTGGTCGCCGGATACCTGGGCCGGTTCGCCGACGAGGCGCTGATGCGGCTCACCGACCTGGTCTTCGCCTTCCCGCAGATCATTCTGGCCATGGCGGTGACCGCCGCCTTCGGCCCGAACACCCGCAACGCGGTGCTGGCGCTCGTCATCGTCTCCTGGCCGGTCTACGCCCGGGTCATCCGCAGCGCCGTAATCAGCATGCGCGGCGACGACTACCTCAACGCCGCCCGACTGCTCGGCGTCGGACCGGTCCGGGCGCTGCGCCGCGACGTGCTGCCCAACAGCATCGGCCCGGCGATCGTGCTGGCGACCCTGGAACTCGGCAACGCGGTGCTGCTGCTCGCCGCACTCTCGTTCCTGGGGCTGGGGCCCCGCCCGCCGGCCGCCGAGTGGGGCTCGATGGTCGCGCTCGGCTCCCAGGACCTGTCGATGTGGTGGGTGAGCGTCTTCCCGGGCCTGGCCATCCTCACCGTCGTGATGGCCTTCAACGTGCTCGGCGACGCGCTGCGCGACCGACTCGACCCCCGCTACGCGAAGGGACGCTGAGATGGCCCCGCTGCTCGACGTCGACTCCCTCGCCGTCACCCTGCCCGGCCCGCGCGGACCGCTGCCGATCCTGCACGACGTGTCGCTCACCGTCGACGAGGGGGAACTCGTCGGCATCGCCGGAGAGAGCGGCTGCGGCAAGAGCATCACCGCCCAGACCCTGCTCGGTCTGCTCCCCGCCGGGGCGCGGACCAGCGGAACGGCCCGCTTCGCCGGCACCGACCTGCTCGGCCTGGACAACCGGGGCTGGCAGCGGATCCGGGGCGCGGGCATCGCCATGGTCTTCCAGGACCCGACCGCAGCCCTGCATCCGATGCTCACCGTCGGCCGTCAGCTCACCGAGCACATGCGGGTGCACCTGCGGATGGACCGGCGGTCCGCGACCCGGCGGGCGGTGGAACTGCTCGACCAGGTCCGGATCCCCGACCCCGAGCGTGCCCTGCGCGCCTACCCGCACCAGTTCTCCGGCGGCATGCGGCAACGGGCGGCCATCGCGATCGCCCTCGCCGCCCGGCCCCGACTGTTGATCGCCGACGAACCGACCACCGCCCTCGACGTCACCGTGCAGGCCGGCATCCTCGCCCTGCTCGACCGGCTGCGCGCCGAGACCGGGCTGGCCGTCGCCTTCATCACCCACGACCTGGGGGTGCTCAGCGCGTTGACCACCCGTGGCTACGTCTTCTACGCCGGTCGGGTGGTGGAGACCGGCCCGACCGGCGCGCTGCTGACCGCGCCCACCCACCCGTACACTGCGGCGCTGCTCGGCGCCCGACCGCACGGCACCCAGGCCGTCGGCACGCTGCGGCCCATCCCCGGCGGCCCGCCCGCACCGGGCGAGGCACCGCCGGGCTGCCCGTTCCAACCCCGCTGCCGGTACGCCGAGCCGACCTGCGGCGCCACCCCACCGCCCCTGGCCCCGGCGGGTGCCGGCCGGTCGGTGGCCTGCGTGGTCCGCCCGCACCTGGAGGAGGCAGCCCGATGACCGGCCTGCTGGACATCAGCGACGTCGAGGTCGAGTACCGCTCGCGGGGACGCGGCCGGGTGCTCGCCGTCGCCGGGGTCAGCCTGGACGTGGCGGCCGGGCAGATCGTCGGCCTGGTCGGTGAATCCGGCTGCGGCAAGTCGTCGCTGGCCCGGGTCGCGGTGGGGCTGACCCCGCCCAGTGCCGGGGCGGTCCGCTTCGCCGGGCAGCCGATCACGCCACTGGGCTGGCGACGCCGGCCGGAGACCGAGACCGCTCTGCAGATGGTCTTCCAGAACCCGTACGCCTCGCTGAACCCCCGGCGCACCATCGGCGCGCAACTGCTCGACGGCGTGCCGACGACCCTGACCGCCACGGCCCGCCGGGACCGGGTGCGCGAACTGCTGGACCGGGTCGGCATGCCGGTCACGGCGACCGAGCGGTACCCGCACCAGTTCTCCGGCGGTCAGCGACAACGCCTGGCCATCGCCCGGGCACTCGCCCCGCAACCCCGCATGATCATCGCCGACGAGCCGGTCACCGCCCTGGACGCCTCGTCCAGGCGCAGGTGGTCAACCTGCTCGTCGGGCTGGTTCGCGATCTCGACATGGGCATGCTGTTCATCTCCCACGACCTCGCCCTGGTGCACGAGATCGCCGACATCACAGCCGTGATGTACCTGGGCCGCATCGTGGAGAGCGCGCCCACCCGGGAGCTGTGGCGGAATCCGCGACACCCCTACACCCGGGCGCTCATCGACGCGGTGCCCCGCATCGGCCCCACCCCACGGTTGCCCGCCACCCTGGCCGGTGAGGTGCCCGACCCGGCGAACGCCCCCACCGGCTGCCGGTTCCGGCCGCGCTGCCCGCACGCCTTCGCCCCCTGCGGCGACCAACCACCCACCCTCGACCTCGGCGGACGCAGCGCCGCCTGCTGGCTCAACGACCCCACGGTGGCCCCGGCCAGCGTGCCCGCGAACTGAGGACGTCGTCATGCACACCGCAACCGAACAGGTCCTGGTCAACCTCGCGCTCTACGACGGCGTCGCCGACCACCTCCAGCCCGACCGGGGTGTCCGGGTCGGCGCCGACGGGATGATAAAGGCCGTGGGAGCCGTCGACGACGTGCTCGCCGAGGCCGGCGACGCCCGCGTGGTCGACCTCGGCGGCGACGTCGTGATGCCCGGCCTGACCAACATGCACGTGCACCTCTCCCTCGGGCTGCCCGGTCACCTCGCCGACACGGTGCACCGGTCCAACCTGGCCGAACTGGTGCTGCTGATGGCCGACTCGGCCCGACGCACCCTGCACGCCGGGGTCACCACCGCCCGGCTGGTCGGCGAGGGACGCTACGCCGACTTCGCGCTGCGCCGGGGCATCGAGGCCGGCGCGGTGGACGGCCCCCGGATCTTCACCGCCGGACACGCGTTGTGCTGCACCGGTGGCCACGGCTGGGAGGCCGACGCGTTGGAGGCCGACGGCGCCGACGGGTTCCGCCGGCTCACCCGGGCCCAGATCCGGGCCGGCGCCGACCTGATCAAAGTCTGCGTCTCCGGCGGCATCGCCGGTCAGTTCGAGGCGATCGACACTCCGCAGCTCCTCGACGACGAGATGGCCGCCGTCATCCGGGTCGCCCACGACTGGGGGCGCAAGGTCACCGCGCACGCCGGCCCCGCCGACACGGTACGCCGGGCTGTCGAACTCGGCCTGGACTGCGTCGAACACGGCTACGAGCTGACCGACGACGTCACCCGTCTGATGGCCGACCGGGGCGTCTGGTACGTGCCCACAATCGTGGTGAGCCGCTGTGAACAGTTCTTCCGCGACTCCGGGGTGCCCGGCTGGCTGATGGACCGGGCCCTGGCCGCTGGCCCCCGACACTGGGAGAGCCTTCAGCACGCCATCCGCAACGGCGTACCTATCGCGCTGGGCAGCGACATGCCGCCGCACGCAGGCTACGACGAGACCACCGCGACCGTCCGCGAGCTGGAGTTCATGGTGGACGCCGGGATGTCTGTCGCGGACGCGCTGAAGGCCGCCACCATCCGGCCCGCCGAATGGCTCGACCAGGCCGACACACTCGGCAGTGTCGAGGCCGGCAAGTACGCCGACCTGCTGGTGCTGCGGGACGACCCGACCCGTTCCGTCTCGGCGTTGCGCACCCTGCACGCGGTCGTCAAGGGCGGCGTCGTGTACCGCGACGACCACCACCGCTTCCGGACGCCCCGATGACCGGCACCGGAGCGGCCGACACGACCGGGCCGAGCATCACCACAGTCGCCGACGGGTACCTGCACGCCCTCGCCGCGCTGGACCCGGAGGCCGCCGAGGCGGCCGGGCGTACCCCGCAATGGCGGCTGGCGGACCTGTCGCCGGAAGCGTTCGACGCCCGGGCCGAGCTGACCCGGGACACCGCCACCGCGGTGGGCGCCGCCACCGTGACCGGTCCGACCGAGCGGGCTCTCGCCGGTGCCCTGGCCGATCGGCTGGCCAGCGACGCGGCGCTCCACGACGCCGGCTTCACCACCCGACTGCTCGCCCCGCTGGCCACCCCGGTGCACCTTGCCCGGCAGGTCTTCGACAATCTGCCCCGGACCACCGCCGACGACTGGGCCGTCGTCGGCGATCACCTGCACCGGCTGCCCGCCACTCTCGACCAGTACACCGCCACGCTGCGTCGTTCCGCCAAGCGTGGCCAGCTGGTCGCCCGCCGGCAGGTGCTGACCGTCGCCGAGCAGTGCACCGCCTGGGTCGAAGCCGACTTCTTCGGTGGTCTCGTCGCCGGGTACGCGGGTGGGCCGCTCGCCGACCGGCTGACCGAAGGGGCCCGGCTGGCCACCGCCGCCACGGCGAGGTTCGCCACCTTCCTGCGTACCGAACTGGCTCCCGCCGCCACCGAGGTGGACGGGGTGGGCCGCGACCTCTACCGGGTCACCGCCCGCGCGTTCCTCGGTGCCACTGTCGACCTGGACGAGCTGTACGCGTACGGCTGGGCGGAGCTGGCCCGCACCGCCGCCGAGCTGCGGGCGGCGGCGCTCGACTGCGGCCACCCGGACGTGGCCGCCGCCCGGACCGCGCTGGACGCGGACCCGGCGGGGCGGGTGCCGGTCGGTCCGCCCCTGGAAGACTGGCTGACCCGGCGGACCGCGCTGGTGACCGAACTGCTCGACGGGACGCACTTCGACATCCCGCCCGCCACCCGGCAGGTGGTCTGCCGGATCAGCCCCGCCGCCTCCGGGGTCATGTACTACACGCCACCCGACGCGAACCTGACCCGCCCCGGCGGCATCTGGTGGTCGGTGCCGCCGGGCGAGTCGACGGTGCCGGTGTGGCGGCACGTCGGCACGCTCTGCCACGAGGGACTGCCCGGCCACCACCTCCAGCACGCCATCACGCTCACCACCGCCGACCTGCACCCGTGGCAGCGCACCCTCTGCCAGGTCCACGGGTACGCCGAAGGCTGGGCGCACTACGCCGAACGGCTCGCCGACGAACTCGGCCTCTACGCCGGCCCGGCGGAACGGCTCGGCATGCTGGACGGGCAGATGTGGCGGGCCGCCCGCGTCGTCATCGACCTCGGCCTGCACCTCGACCTGCCGATACCGGCCGGCAACGGGTTCACCGACGCACCCCGCTGGAGCCATCCGGTGGCGGTGGACCTGCTCACCCGGGTCGCCGGGCTGGACGCCGCGACCGCCCGGTTCGAGGTCGACCGTTACCTCGGCTGGCCGGCGCAGGCGCTCGCCTTCAAGGTGGGCGCGCGGCTGTGGCAGCGAACCCGTCAGGAGGCGGAGCGCCGCGCCGGCCCCGCCTTCGACCGCAAACGGTTCCACCACGCCGCGCTGGCGCTCGGACCGATGGGTCTGGATCCGCTGCGTGAGCGCCTCGCCGAGACGTTCCTACCCGCTGCCGCCTCCCTCGACCGGAAGTGACCGATGAGCATCGACGACCTCACCACCACGATCACCGACCTGTACCGATCACTTGGTGATCGGTCCGCCTTCGACGCCCACCTGCACCCGGACCTGACCATCTGGGAATCCGACGCCGACGGCCTGCTCACCGGCCTGGCCGAGCTGGACGCGCTGCGGGACCGCCGGGCCGCCGAGGCCACCGGACCGGCACCGGTCACCGTCGCTCCGGAACAACTGCACGCCGACTCGTGGGACGACACCGGTCTGGTCCGGTACGTGCTGCGGGCCCGGCACGCCGACGACCGCCCGGACGTCTGCTTCCGGGTCACCGACGTGCTGCGGCGCGACGACGCGGGCTGGCGGATCGTGCACCACCACGCGGAGGCCGTGCGATGAGCGACGAGCAGCCCACCACCGACGTCTACGACCTGCGGGTCGTGGTGGAGCGCATCGAGGGACGCTCGGTGTGCGGCATGAAGCCGGGCGACCACGTCGACCTGACCGAGTCGTGCCGGTTGCGCATCCCCGAGGGCCAGCACTTCTGCCTGTACGCGCTGGCCGCGTGCCTGCCGCTGCTGCCGGCCAAGCAACGGGCCCTGGACGACGGGGACTGGATGGCCCGGGACAGCCACGTCGCCTGCCCCGACCCGGAGGAGCGGCTCATCATGCGCATCGAACGCACCACCCGGCGGCAGATCCCCACCGAGGAGCTGACGTGAGCGCTTCCGATCGCCTGGTCGGCATCGGTCTGCAGTCGGACAAGTCCGCCGACGAGTACGCCGTGCTGGCCGAGCTGGCCGAACGGCACGGCTTCGACGTGCTGTCGGTCTTCGGTGACCTGATGTACCAGCCGCCGCTGTTCCCGCTGCTGGTGGCCGCCCGGCACACCCGTCGGATCCGGCTCGGTGCGGCCTGCCTGAACCCGTTCACCCTGCACCCGGTGGAGGTGGCCGGTCAGGTGGCCGCCCTCGACCTGGCCTCGCAGGGCCGCGCATACCTCGGGCTGGCCCGGGGCACCTGGTTGCAGCAGGTCGGGGTGGCGCAGGTCCGGCCGCTGCGGCGCATCGCCGAGACGGTCCAGATCGTCCGGCGGCTGCTCGCCGGTGACGACGGCGGTTTCGTCGGCCGTGAGTTCACCGTGGCCCCGGGCACCGCGCTGCGGTACACCCCGGCCCGGCCGGACGTGCCGGTGCTGGTGGGCACCTGGGGTCAGCAGACCGCCCGGTCCGCTGCCGCCTTCGCCGACGAGGTGAAGGTCGGCGGGTCGGCGAACCCGGCGATGGCCAAGACGATGCGGGCCTGGTTGGACGAGGCGGCCTCGGGCCGGGACACCGGGGTGGTGCTCGGCGCGGTCACCGTCGTCGACACCGACGGGGCGCTGGCCCGACGGGTGGCCCGCACCGAGGTCGCCATGTACCTCGCCGTGGTCGCCGCCCTCGATCCGACCGTCGAGATCGACCCGGACCTGCTGGCCCGCATCCAGCAGCACGTCACCCGCCGGGAGGACGATCTGGCCGGCGCGCTCATCGGTGACGATCTGCTTGACCTGTTCGCGTTCTCCGGTACGCCCGAGCAGGTCGCCGCGCAGGCCGCAGCGGTGTTCGACGCCGGTGCCAGCCGGGTGGAGTTCGGCACCCCGCACGGGCTGACCCCGCAACGCGGGATCGACCTGATCGGCCGACGGGTGCTGCCGCTGCTGCGCACCTGACGCGCCGGACGGGCCCGACGGATCGTCAGCGCCGCCAGGCCGACCAGAGTTCGGCGTACCGGCCGCCGGCCGCAACCAGCTCGTCCGGGGCGCCGAGTTCGACGATCCGGCCGTGCGCCATCACGGCGATCCGGTCGCAGGTGTGCGCCTGGCTGAGCCGGTGCGCGACCACGACTGCCGTGCGGCCCCGGATCAGGGCGGCGGTGGCCTGTTCGAGCTGCCGGGCGCCGGCGCTGCCGGCCTCGGCGCTGGCCTCGTCGAGCACGACGACCGGTGGGTCCAGCAGAGCGATCCGGGCCAGCGCCACCTGTTGCGCCTGACCGGCCGTGAGCGGGTGTTCGCCGTCGCCGACCCGGGTCGACAGCCCGTCGGGTAGGGCGGTGGCCCAGCCGTCGGCTCCGACCAGTCGCAACGCGGCGTGCAGATCCTCGTCGGAGGCGTCCGGCACGGCCAGCCGCAGGTCGTCGGCGAGGGTGCCGGCGAAGACGTGGACCTCCTGGGTGACGACGCCTACGGTGCGACGCAGCTCGGCCGGGCGCAGCTCGCCGATCGGACGGTCGGCCAGCCACACCTTGCCCTCCGCGGCGGGGAAGACGCCACCGAGGATGGCCGCGAGGGTGGTCTTGCCGGCTCCGCTCTCGCCGACGATCGCCAACGACTCACCCGGGGCGATCTCGATCGAGACGTCCTGCACGACGGCCGGGCCGCCGGGGTAGCGGTGCCACACGGACTTGGCCGTGACGCCGGTCGGCAGCCACCCGGCGACGGGCTCGGCCGGCCGAGCCGCGGGGGCGTCGAGCCCGGAGACGCCGACGAGCCGCGCGAGCGCCGCGCCGGCCGACTGGATGTCGTTGAACGACATCAGCAACAGGCCGAGCGGGCCGAAGAGCCGATGGAAGAGCAGCGCCGCGGCGGTGACGTCACCCACCGTGCTGTCGCCGGCGCGTACCAGCAGGAAGCCGGTGAGCAGCACGGCGGTCAGCCCGAGCGCCTCGGCGTAGTTCATCGTGTTGGCGAACCAGAGGAAGCCGCGAACCGCGCGCAGCCGCGCCACGACGGCGTGCCGGGAGGCCTGCTCGACCCGTCGGCTCTGGCGGTCCTGCATGCCGTACGCGTGCACCGTCCGGGCACCGGTGAAGGTGGTCAGCAGGCTCTGCGTACGCACCGCCGCGGCTTCCCGCTCGGCGGCGTACAGGCGTTTCGCCTGCGGCACGAAACGACGCAGGCTCACGACGTAGACCGGGAAGACGACAAGGAACGCGGCGGCGATCCGCCAGTCCAGGGTCGCGAAACCGGCGAAGGTGATGACCACGGTGACCAGCGCGGTGAAGATGCCGGCGGCCAGGCGTACCGAGTCGGTCACCCGCTCCACGTCCTCGGTGACCCGGGAGGCCACGTCGCCGGAGCCGGCACTCTCCAGCCGGGCCGCGTCCATCCGCAGCGCCCGGTCGAGCACCTCCTCGCGGAGATCGGCGCAGGCCCGCATGCCCCACTCGGTGACCAGCCAGTTGGCCGCGCCGGTGAGGACCGCGGCGGCCAGGCCGGCGCCGAGGATGAACGCGGCGGTCAGCAGCAGCGCTCCGACGGTGCCACCGCCGGCCACCAGGTCGACGAGCCGGCCGAGCAGGATCGGCACGACGACGGCCGCGACGCTCGCCGCGGTGGCCGCCGCCACCGAGGTCCAGGCGAGCGGCGGGTAGTGCCGCAGGGCACGCCAGAAGGCCGCGAGGGTCACCCGACCGGTCGCGACCGGCAGGATCGAGGCGCTGGGGTTCACCGCAGCACCACCTCGGCGTACGCAGAGTCGGCGAGCAGGTCCCGGTGCCGCCCGACGGCAGCCACCTTGCCGGCGCGGAGGAAGACGACCCGGTCGCACCGGTCGAGCAGCGGCGCGCTGGTGGTGACAAGCACTGTCGCCCGGCCGCCGCCGCTCCGGTGGGCGCGGATACCGTCGGCGATGCCGTGCTCGGTGACCGCGTCGATAGCCGTGGTCGGGTCGCGGAAGACGGTGACCGGCCGGTCGGCCAGCAGCGCGCGGGACAGGGCGAGCCGCTGCCGTTGGCCGCCGGAGAGGTTCAGACCGTGATCGACGAGTTCGCGGTCGAACCCGGTGTGGTCGGCGAGCAGGTCACCGACGGAGGCCGAGGCCATCGCGGCGCGCAGGGCCGCGTCGTCCCGGTCGTCGCCGGTCTGGAGCACCTCGCGCAGGGTGCTGCCGAACAGGTCGACCCCGTGCGGTTCGACAAGCACGGTTCGACGCAACGAGCCGAGGTCCAGGTCCGGCATCGGCGTGTCGGCCAGCCGCACCTCGCCCCGGTCCGGGGCCCGGGCGCCGGCGAGCAGCTCGGTGACGCTGTCGGCGGTGCCGGTCTCCGCGGTGACGATGCCGAGCAGTTCACCGGGTTCCACGGTGAGGTCGACGCCGTCCAGGCCGGGCGCGTGCACCGTGTCCAGGGCCAGCGGCCCCGGCCGGGCGGTACGCGTCCCGGACGGTACCCGCTCCGGGGCGGCGAGCACCTCGGCCACCCGGGCCGCGCTGGCCCGTGCCGTCGCCAGCCGGAAGACGCAGTCGGCGAGATTGAGCACCGGATCGGTGAGGAACGTCGCCAACCCGACGATGGTGATGAGCTGTCCGATCGTGATCCGACCATCCAGGGCGTACCAGCCCGCCAGGGCGGCCACCACGGTGATCAGCAGGCCCGTGGTGAAGGTGGACGCGCCGATGAACGTGGCACCGGCCTTGACCGTGCCGATGCCGGCCCGCAGCGACGTACGGCTGGCGGTGCGGTAACGACCGACGGCCTCGTCGACGCCACCGAAACCGCGCAGTGGTCGCAGCCCGCGCAGCAGGTCCGACGCCGTGGCGGCGGCCCGGCCGACCGCCTGCTGCTGCGCGGATGTGCGCCGGCCCACGATCGGGCCGAGCGCGTTGAGCCCGAGCACCAGGATCGGTACGCCCACCACCAGCCCGAGCCCGAGCGACCAGTCGATCCGCAGCAGCACGACCGTCGACACCGTCAGGCCGACGAAGGCGCTCACCCCCCGGGTGCCCAGTTCGAGCAGCTCGGCGGCGGACTGGGTGTCGGAGGTCGCGATCGAGAGCAGTTCCCCGCTCTGCCGACCGGTCCGGATTCCCTGACCACCCACCACGCGCCGGACCACCCGCATCCGCAACTGGTGGGACTCCTCGGTGACCGCCCTGGAGAGGAACCAGAAGCCCGACCGCCAGCCCATGGTGAGGGCGGTGAACAGCGCGAAGATGCCCAGCACGGACCAGGCCATCGCCGAGTTCGACCCGGTCCCGACGGCCTGGTCGATGACCAGACCGATGGCCACCGGGACGAGGGCCTCACACACCTGGTGCAGCGACCAGAACGTGGCGCACAGGGCGGTGTCGCGCCGCTGCCGCCAGAACATCCGGCGGATCAGTCGCCCCGTGGTGTCTGTCATGCCCCCGCCTCACGTCTGATGAGTTAGGGCAGGCTAACCTGCTGGCCTCGCCGAACGCCATTCGCGGGCACCGTGCTGGCTGGCGTTCAGACCTCGGCGTGCCGGGGCGGCGGGCGGTCGAGGCCGGCCCAGGAGCGCAGCAGCCGACCGCCGATCGAGTCGACAGGTCCGGCACCGGGACCGCCGAGGATGCGTTCGACGATCTCGGCCCGGGTGAACCACCGGGCTTCCAGCAGTTCGCGCCCGTCCACGGCGATCGTCTCGTCGACCGCTCGGGCGACGAAACCGACCATGAGGCCGGCGGGAAACGGCCATCCCTGGGAGCCCTGGTAGGTGACCGTACCGACGGTCACGCCGGCCTCCTCGCCGACCTCGCGGCGGACGGTGCCCTCCAGGCTCTCGCCGATCTCGACGAAACCGGCAAGCAGCGAGAAGCCGTCCGGGCCCGCACCGTGATGGCGGGCGAGCAGGCAGCGGGGCTGCGGGTCGGGGGCCTCCACGAGCACGATGACTGCGGGTTCGATCCGGGGAAACAACTGCCTACCGCAGTGGGGGCCCTGACAGACCCGCAGGTGACCGGCGTCGGCACTGACCGTGGTCGCGCCGCAGGTGCCGCAGTACCTGGCGTGTCGGTTCCAGTAGAGCAGGCCGCGCGCGTACGCCAGGGTCGCGGCGAGTGGCTCGGGCAGGGTGGTGGCCAGTCCGCGCAGGTCGGCGCTGCGGTGCGCGGTAGCCAGACGCAGCGCCTCGGTCTCCTCGACGTCGCTGAGATCGGCGGCGAAGCTCGCCCTGGCGCCGTCGAGGCCGAGCAGGGCGGTCTGACCGGCCGCCGCTACCACGGTGCGGGCGGCTGGACCGGTGAGCTGCACCGGCCTGTCGTCGGCCGTGAGCAGCGGCCGGTCGCGCCACATCGGCAGCACCTGGCTGCCGTCGCGGTCGAGCAGGTCGGCCACCCGGGCCGGGTCGGCGCGCAGGCTCCCGGCCCGGTCGTGGGGTGTCGCGGTGTACGCGAGCGCGTGGAACACCATGCAGCCGATCGTGCCGGACGCCTCCGGTGGCGCGAGCACCGGCTCGGCGGAGTGTGACGGAAGGAGCGGCCGTGGGTCAGGGCAGGATGGCGTCGACGTAACCGCCGTCCACCCGCACCGCCGCACCGGTGGTCGCCGAGGCCAGCGGCGAGGCCAGGTAGACGACCAGATTCGCGATCTCGGCCGGTTCGATGAGACGTTGCAGCAGCGACTGCGGCCGGTGCCGGAGCATGAACTCCCGCTGCGCCGCGTCCCAGGGCAGGTCGTCGCCGACGAGCGAGCGGACGAACTGCCGGGCTGGGCGCCGAAGATGCCGAGGTTGTTGACCAGGATGTCGACCCGGGGGAGGGCCTCGACCGTCGGGGACGGCGTCAGGTCGTCGCAGCGCCGTCCCGGGTCAGGCCGTCCCAGGCCGCCATGGCGCAGTCGACGATGCCGAGGAGATCCTCGGCGGCGGCACCGTCGCGGGCCTGCACCGCCATGCCCTGGACGACCGCGCCGACGAACCGGGCGAGTGCGTCAGGCACCACCGACGCGGGCAGATCACCCTCGTCCACCCCCGGCTGATCCGTCGTCGTAGCTCGGCGATGTCCCGCTCGCGGCAGCTGGTGAGGAACTGGCCGACCGCGTCGGACTCCGGCACGGTGCCGGCACCGGCGAGGACGACGAGGCATCCGCTCGGATTCGCCGGATCCACATAGGCGTACGCCTGATGACGCAGCATCGCCTCGATCGCCGCGCGGGCGGTGTCTCCACCGTCGAGGGCCGCCCGGGGACCGGCGCCCTCGGTGCTGTTGTAGAGCTCGACGGCCTCCCGGAACAGCGCTTCCTTGCTGCCGAAAGCGGCGTAGAGGCTGGGCGAGGCGATCCCCATGGCGGCGGTCAGCTCAGCCATCGAGGCGCCCTGATAGCCGCGACGCCAGAAGACCTCCATCGCTCGCCGCAACGCGACCTGACGGTCGAACGTGCGGGGCCGACCTCGGGTGGCCATCGTGTGCCGTCTCCCTCCCCGCAGGTCAGCGGTCAGTGTTCCACCAGACGCAGCCCGATGATCCCGACCACGATCAGAGCCAGGAAGAACAGCCGCGTCGGATCGGCATTCTCCTGCATGGTGACGATCCCGGCGATCACCACGCCGACCGCGCCGATGCCGACCCAGACCGCGTACGCGGCACCGGCCGGCAGGCTCTTCATCGCCCAGGCCAGCATGAAGAAACTGAGCGCGGCGGTGGTGACCGCCAGCACCGAGGGCCAGAACCTGGTGAATCCGTGGGTGTGTTTCAGCGCGGTGGCCCAGACGACTTCGAGCAGTCCGGCCACGACGAGCGCGAACCATGCCATGCGTACGCTCCTCAGGCGGCGAAGCCACCGTCGACGGCGATGGCGGTGCCGGTGATGTAACGGCCGCCGGGACCGGCGAGGTGGCTGACTGTCGCCGCGACGTCGGCGGCGGCCGCGTACTGCCCGAGGGCGATGAAGGTGCGCTCGTGGTCGGCGCCCTCGCCGTCGGCCGGGTTCATCTCGGTGTCCGTCGAGCCGGGATGCACAACTGTCGCGGTGATCCCACGGGGGCCGAGGTCACGGGCCAGCCCACGGGTCAGGCCGAGCAACGCGCTCTTGGTCATCGCGTAGAGACTGACCCCTGCGTACGGCACCCGCTCGGCGAAGCAACTGCCGATGCTGATGATCCGGCCGCCCGGCCCCAGGTGGCGGATCGCGGCCTGGCTGGCGAGGAAGACCCCGCGTACGTGCACCGCGAGAGCGTGGTCCAGTTCCGCCAGACCGACCTGCTCGATCGGTCCGTACGGGAAGAAGCCGGCGTTGTTCACCAGGATGTCCAACCGGCCAAGCTCCTCGGCGGTCCGACGTACCGCGGCGGTGATCGCGGTGGGGTCGGCGCTGTCCGCCGCGATCGCCAGTCCCCGGCGGCCCAGCGTCTCCACCTCGGCGACCACCGCCTGCGCCCGGTCGGCCGCTGCGCGGTACGTGATGGCCACGTCCGCACCGTCACGGGCGAGCCGGGCGGCCACCGCCGCACCGATGCCGCGGCTGCCCCCGGTGACCAACGCGACCCTGCCGGCAAGTTCGGTCATGACCGCCCCTATTCTGTATCGATCGACACAATAATAGGGGAGACTAGCGGAACCCGCCGCCGCCGGCTGTCCCGGAACCCTCGGAACCGTTGACTCGTCAACCGGACGGCCGGCACCGGTCCGTCGGGACGGACCGGTGCCGGAGAGGTCGCTTCGGTCAGTTCGCCGTGCAGGTGGGTGTCGGTGTGCCGGGCGTGCCGGTGGTGGCGCCGAGGAAGCCGAACGTGGTGCTGGCGCCCGCGGTGAGGTTGCCGTTGTAACTGACGTTGCGGGCGGTCACCGTCGATCCCTGGCTGGTGACCGTCGCGTTCCATGCCTGGGTGACCGTCTGTCCGGCCGGGTTGGTCCAGGTCACGGTCCAGCCGCTGATCGGCGATCCGCCGGCGGTGACCCGCACCTCGCCCTGGAAGCCGCCGGACCAACTGTTGGTCACCGTGTAGGTCGCGGTGCAGCCGCCTCCCCCGGGCGGTGGGGTGGTCGGTGGCGGAGGGGTGGTCGGTGGCGGGGTGGTCGGTGGCGGCGTGGAAGGCGGCGGGGTGGTCGGTGGCGGCGTGGAAGGCGGCGGGGTGGTCGGTGGCGGCGTGGTCGACCCACCCCAGCCGGCGGTCGAGTCGAGCCAGGCCGCCCGGCGCAGCATCCAGTCCCGCATGAACTGGACCTGCCCCTGCCAGGTCGGCGAGGTGGGCGTGATGAACGGGCCGACCATGCGGGTGCTCAGATTGGGCCAGCGCTGGAAGTTGCGCTGCGCGGCGGCCGTCAGGGGTGCGCTGAGGTCGTTGACGCGGGACTGCAACGACGCGTCGGAGAGTGGGCCCCGGCGCAGTGTCTGCCAGCGCAGCCGCACCTCGTTGACGAAGGCCGGGTCGCGCATCAACTGCGTGTACCAGTCGTTTGCCACCGGTTGGCGGACCTGCTGGTACTGCCAGCCGGAGGTCTGGTCGTTCTGGAAGTAGCCGCCCACCCCGAAGCTGAGATCGTAGTCCCAGAGCGGCCCGGCGAAGATCTTGGTGTCGCGGTCCTTGTAGAAGTACGCGCTGCGGATGTAGGAGTCCATCTCCCGGCTCAGTTCGTTGATGATGAGCTGGTCGATGAAGGACCCCACGTCGATGTACGCACGGTAGCCGCTGACCGGGTCGGCGAAGTTCGGTGCCCGGAGCACGTTGTGGAATTCCTGGATGTGGTTGCGCAACCAGTCGCGCTGCTCGGGTTGCAGCGGCGACGGATCGGCGACCTCAAGGTAGTTCCAGCAACTCGCCGCCGGACCGGTGCAGGGCAGGGTCGGCTCCTCGGCGGCCATCCACTCGAACTTCCAGATGTATCCGCCGGTGATCCTGGGCAGGGTCCGGTCATCCTCGCGGAGCTGCTTGAGGTCGAGACGGTTCTTGGAGTTCTTGATCGTCTCGACGATCATGTAGACGCCCATGTAGTCGTCGGCCCCGACCGGGCCGGCGTCGGTGTTCAGGTAGAACTCCGCGAAGGCGTACCGGGGTGCCGGCAGGCCCATCTGCCGCCCGAGGTCGTAGACGAACGCCTCCCGGATCAGGGCCTTGTCGCTGAACGGCCCGCGCAGCACCCAGTCGGAGTCGGCCGGCATGCCGAGCACCGGGTAGTCGGCGTCGTCGTCCTCGTTGTCCCAGAACTCGAGCCGGAACGGCGTCTTGTCGAACATCGCCGACGACTGCCCGCGCAGCCGGAACCCGGCCCGGGTGGCCACCGTGGGGGCGGCGGCCAGCGAGGTGCTGCCGCCGCCCGGCTCGAAGATCATCGTGGTGGCGTCGAAGTACTCCCGGTCGGGGCGGCCGGCACCGTACGAGTCGATCAGGACGACCGGCAGGTCGTGCGCGTTGCTGGTGTTCCGGGCGACGTACATCGCGGTGCCGGGGGCACCCGAGGCGGCCTGCCCGACGAACGCCTGGGCCCTCAACTGCGTCGTCCGGGTGAACCGCAGCGCCGTGCCGGAGTAGAGCGGCGACTGCGCGTCGGGCAGACGACCGTCTGTGGTGTACCGGATCTGCGCGCCGCTGACCGTGGTGCTCAGCGACACCGACACCTGGCCGGAGAAGGTTCCGCTGGGTACCGAGAAGCCGATGTCGCCGACCAGGTCTTCGGCGGCTTCCGTGGCCGCGATGGCGTCCGTCGCCGCGCGGGCACCGGCGGCCCGGTCGGTCACTGTGGTGGAGTTGGCGGACGTGTCGGCGAGGGGCTCGGCGCCGGCCGGTGCCGGCGACGGCACGAGAGCCCCGGCTACCAGCACGGCGACGGCAGCGATCCCCGCGATGCGCAGCGGTGCCGCCGGTGTCCCGGCGCTGCGGTCGGTCAGACGCACGATGCCTCCTGAACGGGTCGGTGGGTGGTGGCGGTCGGTGCCGTGCCCACCGACGGGGTGACGCGGAAGTGCCGACGCAGCGTCCGACGCCAGGGCGAATCCGGCAGCTCCGGGCGCAGCGCCGCGAGACCTGTCGCGTACTTGGAGATGCGCGCGGGCCGCAGCCCGCGCTGCCACAGCATCCGGTCGGCCGGTGAGGCGGCGGCGCTGGTCTTGGTCTCGACCACGGCGAGGTCGGGCAGGTGCAGCGAGGTGTCGCCGGCCTGCCAGGCGAGCCCGGTGTCGATGGTGACCCGGCTGGCGGTATTCGGCAGCAGCAGGGTCGCCCGTCGGTAGGTGGTGACCAGCACCGGGTCGAGGGCGCTGCCGGCGGGCGGGCAGATCGCCTCCCGCAGGAGCGCCTCGTCGACGAAGTCCTGGCCGGGGCCGACAGTGGTGCGGTCGCGCGGATCGTAGGGCAACCGGTGTTTGGTGATGTTGTCCCGTGCCCCGCTGATCTTCACTTCGAGCCAGCACTGGGCCGAATCGAGATAGGTGCGGGTCCGCACCTTGAAGCGGCGTCGCCGCCGGTAGGCCGCGCAGTGGTAGCTGGCCAGCAGATCGGTGTCGAAGTACACCGACTCGTAGCGGAAGCTGCGCTCACCGTCGATCTCCAGCACCCGCGCGTACGGGATGAGCTGGTCCAGCAGGAATGGCAGCCGGTCGACTGGGACGAGGTACTTGCGGTCGACCCTGGTCTGCAGAGCGGCACGCTCGATGAGTTCAGCCAGCCCGATGGTGTCCATGGCTGCCAGCGGCGCGGCGATCGGCTGGTTGCTCATCGGTGGGCTCCCGCCTGTGCCGGGGTGGCGGCAGCCCTTGCGGTGCGGCCCTTCACCGAGTACCTGACGTCGACCACAGTGGTCTCGTTGACCAGGTCGAGCCGCTGCACGGTGGCGACGTGCACGCGGGCGCCGAGCAGTTGTTCCAGCTGGGCCACGAGGGTCACGTGGTCGGTCACGGCCGTGTCCAGCACCATGATCTGGTGCCGGTAGTGGCGGAGCAGCCGGGAGTGGTCGCCCACGAACATCACCACGAGGATGAGGCCCATCAGACCGGCGCTGAGCCAGACCGACGTGGTGCTCAACGCGCCGAGGATCCCCAGGGCCAGCGCCGAGAAGTAGTACGCGACCTCGTGCTGGTCGAGCTCCGTGGACCGCAGGCGAATGATCGACAGTACGCCGAACAGCGCCAGGCCGAGCCCGAGCCCCGCGCCGACGTCGCTGGCGCTGAGCGCGCTGGCCACCGCGAGGACACCGACGTTGACGCCCAGATAGGCGACGACGAGGTCGCGGCGGCGGTGCCTCGGGAAGTAGAGCCCGAACACGAGCAGCACCACCGCGCCGATGTCGATCGCGAACAGGATGAGCTGCGACATCTGGTGTCTTCCTCCTGGGTCGCTGTCGCGCCGGCCCGGCACCGTCCCATCTCGTCGGCACGAGCTGCGGCCAGGCGACCGAACGCAACCGAAACTCTCGGTAAACTTGCGGGAACTATTCCGGGAATAGTAGTGCACTGTATCGAACCAGGTCAATGGTTATGTGGTGCCAACCTGGACTTTTGGCGCACTCGCGGCGGTGCTGCCTGGCCGACTCGGGTCGATGTCGCTGGTCAGCATGGGATGACGCGCAGGTGTACCGGGCATGAATCAGCGGTGAACCCGGGTGCGCGACACGTCGGGCCGGGCGCGATCCTCCGGGCCTCCCGGCGCGTCGGTGTCAGTCGGCTGCGCTGGTGCCGGCCGTCGACCCCGGCGGCGGTGGTGGGTTGCGTTTCCACCGGCATCGGCTGCGGAGCGTGGTCGATAATCACCGAAACCATATTGACATGTCTCATTGCTCGGCCTGAAACTTACGACAGGTAGCAATCGACGTCTCTCGATATAGCTGGCCGTGCCTCGCCTGCGGCCCGGAAGAGGTCTCACGTGATCACGAAACTGGGCCGCTCCCGGACCCGCGCGACGTTCGTCGTACTGGCGGTGACGGCACTCGCGCTCGCCGCCACGACATGGCTGGTGACGGGGGCCGGTCAGGCCCGGGCCACCGTCGGGCTGGCGAGCGTCTCGCCGGTGGAGGACGAGGGCGTCGACTGTCCGACACCGAACCCGGGCTCGCCCTCGGCCAACCCCAGGCTGCCCGACCCCTTCCGCAAGCTCGACGGGAGCCGCGTCTCGACCAAGGCCGACTGGCGTTGTCAGCGAGCGGCGACCAAGCAGCTCGCGCAGCGGTACGTCTACGGCGACAAGCCGGCGAAACCGCAGACCGTCAGCGGTACGGTCTCGAACACCAGCATCACGGTGAACGTGGCCCACAACGGCCGTACCGCCAGCTTCTCCGCGAGCGTGCAACTGCCCAGCGGTGGCAGCGGACCGTATCCGGCCGTGGTGGTGCTGGGTGGGTTCGGCGCGGACACCGCCACCATCCGGTCGGCCGGCGCCGCGGTGATCAACTATGACCCGCTCGCGGTGGGTCGGGAGGGCACCCCCCGCAACAACAAGCAGGGCGCCTTCTACAGCATCTACGGCTCGTCGAGCAGCAGCGGACTGCTTGTCGCCTGGGCCTGGGGCGTGAGCCGGATCATCGACGTCATCGAGCAGTCGGGCGGCAGCATCCTGCGGGCGGACGCGACAGGCGTCACGGGGTGCTCCCGATACGGCAAGGGCGCCTTCGTGACGGGGGCCTTCGACCAGCGCATCGCCCTGACCATGCCCATCGAGTCGGGCAGCGCCGGTTCGCCGATCTTCCGTGGCATCCCGGGCGAGTCCGGCGCCCAGCCATTGAGCAGCGCGTACGGTGAACAGCCGTGGTTGGGCGACGCCTTCGGCTCGTACACCGGCAACCCGGCGAACCTGCCCGTCGACACCCACCAGACGGTGGCCATGGTGGCGCCGCGTGGACTGCTCATCATGGACAATCCGCACATCGACTGGTTGGCGGCCCGGTCCTCCAGCGTCGCCGCGCTCGCCGGAGCGGAGGTCTACCGGGCGCTCGGCGCGAGCGACAACATCAGCTACTGGTCCGACGTCCAGGACGGTACGCACTGCGCCTCCCGCTCCGAGTGGCGTACCCCGTTGCAGCAGAACATCCAGAAGTTCCTGCTCAAGACGGGCAACGCGGCGGGCGTGTTCCGGATCTCCAGCCGTAAGGCGGGCAACCTGTCCGAGTGGCGGGACTGGCAGACCCCGACGCTCACCGACGGTCCGACCACCGCACCGCCCACGACGCCGCCGACCACCCCGCCGACGACGCCCCCCAGCACGCCGCCGCCCAGCACTCCGCCCACCACCCCACCGGCAGGCGGCGCGTGCTCGGCCTCGGTGTCGCTCAATCAGTGGACGGGCGGCTTCGTCGCCACCGTACGGGTCACCGCGGGCTCCGCTGCGGTCAACGGCTGGACGGTGGCCGTGACGCTGCCCTCCGGCGTCAGCGTCACCAACTCCTGGAACGCCCAGCGCAGCGGGTCCAGTGGCGCGGTCACATTCAGCAACGTCAGTTACAACGGGTCGATCGCCGCCGGGCAGTCCACCGAGTTCGGTTTCCAGGGCACCGGCACGGCCGGTGGGCTGACGCCCACCTGCGCCGCAGGGTAGTCCCGGGCCCTGCGGGCGGAGCCACTGGACGCGACGGCGGGGCCGTCGCGTCCAGTAACGCTTCGAAACTTCCGAGCCAACTTCCGGAAATCATTGACGTGTGTGAAATCTCGCTGCAATACTTCGGCCCAGTAAGGCCGCTGCGGTCCCTTTGGCCGGGATCGTGTCGTCAACCCTTTTCGCACCCACACGTCCGGATTCACGCTGCCCCAGAGTGGGCCACCGGACCCGGAAGGAGCGTCAGATGGCCAACTCTTCCCGAGCACCCGGACGGTCGAGGCGACTGCGCACCGCGCTCGTGGTCTCCGCCGCCGTCGGCCTGCTCGCCACCGCGGGCGCCGTGGTCCTGCCCGGCAGCGCCAGCGCCGCGAGCACCCTCGGCGCCTCGGCGGCCGAGCGCGGCCGGTACTTCGGCACCGCCGTCGCGGTGAGCAGGCTCAACGACTCGGCATACACCACCATTTTGAACCGCGAGTTCAACCAGGTCACCGCCGAGAACGAGATGAAGATCGACGCGCTCCAGCCGAACCAGGGGCAGTTCAACTACGGCAACGGTGATCGGCTGGTCCAGCACGCCCGCAGCCAGGGCATGCTGGTCCGGGGCCACACTCTGGCCTGGCACGCGCAGCAGCCCGGCTGGATGCAGAACATGTCCGGCACCACGCTGCGCAACGCCATGCTCAACCATGTGACCCAGGTCGCCACCCACTACCGGGGGCAGATCGAGTGGTGGGACGTGGTGAACGAGGCGTTCGCCGACGGCAGCAGCGGCGCTCGCCGTGACTCCAACCTGCAGCGCACCGGCAACGACTGGATCGAGGCAGCCTTCCGCGCCGCCCGCCAGGCCGACCCGAACGCCGACCTGTGCTACAACGACTACAACATCGACAACTGGAACGACGCCAAGACCCAGGCCGTCTACCGGATGGTCCAGGACTTCAAGAACCGTGGCGTGCCGATCGACTGCGTCGGTCTCCAGTCGCACTTCACCGGCGGCTCGAACTACCCGAGCAACTACCGCACCACGCTGTCCAGCTTCGCCGCCCTCGGCGTCGACGTGCACATCACCGAGCTGGACATCCGCAACGCGCCGTCCGACGCGTACCGCAACGTGGTCAACGACTGCCTCGCCGTCGCGCGCTGCAAGGGCATCACCGTCTGGGGCATCCGCGACTCGGACTCGTGGCGGTCGAGCGAGAGCCCGCTGCTGTTCAACAGCAGCGGCCAGAAGAAGCCGGCGTACGACGCCGTGCTCACCGCGCTGAACAACGGCACCACGCCGCCGACCGGCAACCCGACGACGCCGCCCCCCACCGGCAACCCGACCACTCCGCCGCCCAGCAGTGGGTGCACCGCGACGGTGACGCCCGGCCAGGTCTGGGGTGACCGCTACAACACCTCCGTGACGGTCAGTGGGGCCAGCACCT
The DNA here is from genome assembly GCF_002754655.1 of Verrucosispora sp. CNZ293. NCBI lineage: Bacteria > Bacillati > Actinomycetota > Actinomycetes > Micromonosporales > Micromonosporaceae > Micromonospora > Verrucosispora sp. CNZ293. The sequence continues at coordinate 1,870,449 of NZ_PEFR01000001.1, read as the reverse complement.
GGTCGGTGGTCGTCGCCATCACCGCGCCGCAGAAGGTCTCCTCCACCTGGAGTGGCAGCTTCAGCTGGGACGGCAGCGGAAACATCATGACCGTCCGCTCCAACGGCAGCGGCAACACGTTCGGCTTCACCACGATGATGAACGGCAACTCCAGCGCCCGACCGCAGATCAGGTCCTGCACCGCAGGCTGACCGAGCCGAGCCACACCGGCCGTGCGGGGTTCGCCCCGCACGGCCGGTCCTCGTTCGGTCACGGCGTCGTCGGCGCCTCCGGCGCGCCGGTCGCCGCCGGCTGGTAGTCGAACCAGTCGAAGGCGGCACTTCCGTCGGTGACGTAGAGGCCGAAGACCCGGCCGGTGAAGCCGGCGGCGACCTCGGTGGACAGATAACGGCCGTCGAGTTCGGCAAGCACCACAGGGCCCTGCTCGGTGTCCACCGCGAAGGTGACCATGTCGCAGGCGGAGGGGCGTACGCCGAAGGGTGCTCCCGGTGCCGCCGCCTGGTCGGCGGCGGTCGCCGTCGGCGGCAGCAGGTCGTGCGTCCTGGTGGAGATGGTGAGCGTGACCGGCCCGGCTGGCACCTGTCGCTCGCCGAACACCTGGCGGAACGGCCCGACCCGGCCGATCACCCGTACGGTCCCGTCGGTGACCTCCAGGTCGTAGTGGTGCGCCTCGTCCAGGCGCAGGGTCAGCCCGGCCCGCCCGGTACCGGGATCGACCCGGACGCCGGCCCGGCAGTCGTGGTGCAGTTGCCGATGGGCGACGAGCGTCGCCCCGGCGCGGTCGAGGGTCGTACCGTCGGCGTGCAGGGTGAGCCATCCCGGCCGTTCGGCGAGCGACCAGCTCGTCCTCGGCCGGTGACGCAGGGAGATCCAGCGCGGCGACAGCTCGCCGCCGTCGAAGTCCTCGCGGTACCCGCCAGCGCCGGGGGCGGGGGCGAGCGCGGGCGGGCTGCCGGCGGGGGCGGCCATGACCTCCTCGACCGGGTCGACCACCGGCCAACCGTCCACCCACCGCACCGGCACCAGAAAGGTCTCCCGACCGAGCACGTGGTACGGCGGCCACTGGCCCTTGGCGCGAATGCCGAGCAGGACCATCCACCAGCTGCCGTCTCCGGCCTGGACGAGGTCGGCGTGGCCGGTGGCCTGCACCGTACGCTTCATGCCGCGGTGGGTGAGGAAGGGGTTCACCGGCCCCGGTTCGAACGGCCCCCGGATACTGCGCGACCGGGCGATGGAGACCGCGTGCCCGGTGTGGGTCCCGCCCTCGGAGACGAGCAGGTACCACCATTCGCCGATCCGGTACAGGTGCGGGGCCTCCGGGTACTGCCCACCGGTGCCGGACCACATCGGCACCGGCCCTTCCAGGACGGTGCCGGTCTGCGGATCGACGCGATAGGACTCCACCCCGGACACGGTCAACCAACAGTCACCGTTGTCGTCCCACGCCAGCGACGGGTCGACGTGCGGCAGGTCGAAGTAGACCGGGTCCGACCACGGTCCGGCCGGATCGACGGCGGTGACGAGCAGGTGCCGGCCGAGGGTGACGTCGGTGGTGATCATCCAGAACCGGCCGTCGTGGTGCCGGATCGTCGGCGCGAAGATGCCGCGCGAGGCGTGCGTGTCCGGCGGGAGCCGCAACTGGCCGGGGCGGTCGAGCACGTTGCCGATCTGCCGCCAGTTCACCAGGTCCCGGCTGTGGAAGATCGGTACGCCCGGAAAGTACTCGAAGCTCGAACAGACCAGGTAGTAGTCGTCGCCGACGCGGCAGATGCTCGGATCGGGATGGAAGCCCGAGAGCACCGGGTTGCGGAACGTGGTCGAGGGGGCAGTCATGCCGACCGATGCTAGGCACCTCGGTGCCGGCGACGTCAGCGCGGTGCGGAACCTGATCAGCCGTAGCCGATGGATTCGGTGATCGCGGAATAGGCCGGTTGGCTGATCCCGGCGGCGCTCGTCGCGGTGACCCGTACCCGCAGCCGACTGCCGGCGTCGGCCTCGGTGACCCGGTACGTCCGGCCGGTGGCTTCCGGAATCGACACGCATACCGGTTCGGAGTGGTGGCAGCGTTGCCACTGGAAGGCGTACGCCAGATTTCGCTGGAACGGCCAGACCCCCGGCGTCGCGCTGCCCACCGATCCATATGGGTCGATCGGGCTGTCGAGTCCGCTCAGTTGCGGCGGGATCGCGTTGAACGGCACAGGTGGCGACTGGTAGGCCCCCGGATCACAGCCGCCAGCGAGCGAACTGCGGCGACTCTGGCCGTGCTGGTCGGTGCCGTCGCAGAGCGGGTCGCCGGCCGGGATGCTGCCGCGGACCGTGCTCGCCACACCGAGGACGTGGGTCGGGGTCGGACCGGTGTCCGCCTCCGCGACGGGGCGCAGGTCGATGTCGTCCGCTGTCACCTGTCGGCCACAACTGCCGTCGGCGCTGACGTTGTGGCCGGCCGGGTCCATGCCGGGAGAGTGGGTGAGGACGCAGTCTCCACCGGCATTGCCGGTGAACAGTGACGCGGTGATGTCGTGGGACCGGTTCGGATCGCCGGAGGTCACCAGAGCGGCCGGCCCCTGGTTGCTGGCGACGGTGGCATGCCGCAGCCGCAGATCCCCGTGCGCGACGAGGATCCCGCTCGCGCTGATACCGGCCGTGTTGCCGGTGATCGTGGAGTCCGTGATCCGGGTCGCCGCGAAGAGCGCGTAGACGCCGCCGCCCGCGACGGCGGCGCGGTTGCCACCAACAGTCGACCTCTCCACGGTCAGCGCGTGGAACCGCGAGAAGATGCCGCCACCGCCGGAACGAGCGGTGTTGCCGCCGATGATGCTGTCGCTGACCCTGGCCGTGGCGTAGGCCGCGATCCCGCCGCCGAACTCGCCCGCGTTGTGCCACAGCCGGACCTGACGCACGGTGAGCGGTGCCGCGCTGGTGATCCCACCGCCGTCGAGGGCACCCTCGCCGACGCCGTTGACGATGCTCAGGCCCGCCACCTCGAGCGCGCCGCCGGTCCAGGAATCGACCACCGTGGCGCGCCCGCGTCCGTTGAGGACGGTCATGTCCATGCCGGCGCCGATCAGGCTGACCGCGAGGCCGTCCGGGATGACGACGTTCTCGTCGTACCAGCCGGGCCCGATTCGGACCGTGCCGCTGGCGGCGGCCCGGCCCACGGCATGGTTGATGGTGCGGCAGGGGATTGTCGGGCTGCCGCAGTCGGCAGAGTCGGCACCGGCGAGGGCGACGGCCACCTCGGCGAGCGGTCCGTCGGCGGACGCCGGTGCCGGCGCGGCGACCAGCCCGGCGGCGACCGCCACGACGAGGGAAGCAGCGATTCGCGGGACGGAGATGCCAGCCATGCTGGACCTTTCGACAGGGCGACCACCGAAGCCCGGGTGGCCTCAGCGTACTGACCCGGTGGCTCGACGGACTGACCAGATGTCGACAGTGGACTCGGCGGGCCCGGCTGCTCGGGAACGGTTCATTGACTGTCGTCTGACTGCCGTCGTACCGTCGCAGCGTCAGCCATCGATGATGGGCAGGGCGACCGAGCCGGCGCCGTGTCCGCCGGGCGACTTCCAGGGCACGGTCGCCGGGCGCGATGGGGCCGCGATGGCCGGGCCAGCGCCGCAGGCACGGTCCGGCCACGCACACGCCGCTGCCGGCTGCCGCCTCAGTACGTGATCACAACCTGCCCGGCAGGATCCGGTTGTGAACGCGAACAGTCCCGGTCGACCGGAGTGCGGCCGGGACTGAAGGAGAGAGCAATGGTGAAACGGAAGCGCATCGCCCTGCTCGCCGCCGCGGCGGCCAGCACCGTCGTCACCGCCGCCGTCGGAGTCGCTGTCGCGCACGCCGCGGCGGTCGGCTGCGCGGTGCGGTACACGGTTTCCGCGCAGTGGCAGGGCGGCTTCAACGCCGACGTGACCATCACGAACCTCGGTGAGCCGGTGACGTCGTGGCGCCTGACCTGGGCGTACGACTCGGGGCAGCGGGTGACGCAGGCGTGGAACGCCACAGTGACCCAGGACCTCGGGCAGGTGACCGCGGCAAACATGCCGTACAACGGGGCGATCGGCCTCAACGGCACCGCGAACTTCGGTTTCAACGGCACCTGGAGTGGCAGCAACCCGGTGCCGACCGCGTTCGCGCTCAACGGAGTGACCTGCACCGGCTCCAGCAACCCAGGTCCGACCCCGACGCCGACCCGTACCACTCCACCGCCGGTGCCCGATTATCCGCCCACCGGCCGGCTGTGTGACAGCAGCGATCTGATCGACATCGGGAAGTACTGGATTCCCAACAACCAGTGGGGTGCCACCGGTGCCACCGGCAGCCAGTGCATCTGGTCCAACGGAGGTCCGGGAGACCCCATCTACTGGGGGACCAGTTACACCTGGAGCGGCGACCCGAGCAGCGTCAAGTCGTACGCGGCGGCGATCCTCGGCTGGCACTGGGGCTGGCGGCGGCCGAACACCGGCCTGCCGGTGCAGGTCTCGGCCAACCGTGACGTCACCACCAACTGGCGGTTCAACGTCACCGCCAACGGCTCGTCGAACATGAATGTCGCGTACGACATGTGGTTCCACCCGATGGCCAACCCGGGCTCCGCGGACCAGCCCACCGACGAGCTGATGATCTGGCTCTACCGTTCCAACGCGTCGCCGGCCGGCAGTCGCCAGGGCACCGTCACCATCGCGGGGACCACCTGGGAGGTCTGGCGTGGCCACGTGGGCACCTGGAACGTCTACTCCTACGTGCGGACCAGCAACACCACGAGCGCGACCCTCAACATCCGCGACTTCACGAACGACGTGGTCTCCCGGGGCTGGATGAGCAGCTCGAAGTATCTGACAAGCGTGCAGGCGGGACCGGAGATCTTCACCGGTAGCGGCGAGGTCAACACGACGTTGTACCAGGTCACCGTCGGCTGAACCGGGCCGGACGGCATCGATCGAAAGACGTCATTGACCGCTACCGTTAACACTCTTTAAGATTTGGCTGCCTCGAGGAACCCAGCACCCGTACGCCACGGCCGGTCATCGGCGGCTCCACAACGACCGGCCGTGGCGGCACGGCGCCCTCACCTGTCATGGGAAGGTCCTCGATGTCCTCACCACGTCCCCGGCCGCGCTCGGCCCTGGCCGCCGGTCTGCTCGCGCTGGTCACCGCCGGTGCCACTCTCGCCGTCACCCCTACCGCCGCGCAGGCGGTGGTGCTGCCCAACAACTTCAAGAGCGTGGGCTACCTGCCGTCCTGGACCGGCAACGTCAACTCGGTGCAGTACCACAAGCTCACCCACATCAACTACGCCTTCGTGCTGCCGAACAGCAACGGCACCCTGCGCGCGGTGGAGAACCCGAGCAAGCTCACCTCCCTGGTGTCGCTGGCCCGGGCGAACAACGTGAAGGTCTCCATCGCCATCGGCGGCTGGAACGACGGTGACGACTCCGCCTTCGAGGCCCTCGCGGCCACCGCCGGCACCCGCACCACATTCGTCAACAGCGTGGTCAACTTCGTCAACCAGTACGGCCTCGACGGTGTCGACATGGACTGGGAGTACCCCGACCCGGGTGCCTCGGCCAACAACTTCAGCCTGCTGATGCAGCAGCTCAGCAACGCGCTGCGCCCGCAGGGCAAGCTGCTCACCGCGGCTGTCGTCGCGGAGGGCTACTACCGCGACGGCGTGCCGACGTCGGTCTTCAACCACGTCGACTTCCTCAACATCATGGCGTACGACGGCGGCAGCCCACACGCCAACTACGACTGGTCGATAAACGCGGTGAACGGCTGGAAGGCCCGGGGTCTGCCGGCCAGCAAGGCCATCCTCGGCGTGCCCTTCTACAGCCGGCCCGGCTACTACACCTACACCCAGCTGGTCGGCATGGATCCGGCAAACGCCAACCGGGACTGCACCACCGCGGGCGGCGCCCAGCAGTGCTACAACGGCGTACCGACGGTGAAGCGCAAGACCCAGTGGGCGATGGCCAACGCCGGCGGCATGATGAACTGGGAACTGACCCAGGACACCGGTGGCTCGACCTCGCTGGTCAGCGCGATCTACGACACTGTGACGGGTGGCTCCCCGCCGCCGACCGGCCGGACCGGCCCGATCACCGGCATCGCCGGCAAGTGTGTCGACGTCGCCGCCGCCAGCACCGCCAACGGCACCGCCGTCCAGCTCTACACCTGCAACGGCACCAACGCGCAGCGCTGGACCGTCGGCACCGACGGCACCCTGCGCGCCCTCGGCAAGTGCCTGGACGTGACAAGCGCCGGCACCGCCAACGGCACCCGGATCCAGCTCTGGGACTGCAACGGCACAGGCGCCCAGGTCTGGCAGGCCCAGTCCAACGGCACGCTGCGCAACCCGGTGTCGAACAGGTGTCTCGACGCCACCGGCAACAGTTCCGCCGACGGCACCCGGTTGCAGATCTGGGACTGCTTCGGCGGCGCCAACCAGGTCTGGCGCCTACCGGCCTGACCTCGCCCGCCCGGAACGCCACGGCGGCCCCGTCCCGACGGGGACGGGGCCGCCGTGGCCGGCGGGCTCTCATCGGCCGGGATCGGCGGTCACCGGCCCCACAGCCGCCAGGTCTGGTTGAGCGGGCTGCCCTGGCCCACCGGGTTGCAGGTCCACTGGTGGACAGCGGCGCGGGGCGCGGTGGAGATGGTGCTGACGTCCACGCACTTGTTGCTGTGCCGAGCCACCAGTTGGTAGTCGTGTGGGTCGTTGCCCGAGTAGGTGACCCTGCGCAGGGTGAACTGCTGGTTGAGGCCACCGTGGCAGCCCCACTGGTGCACGGCCGCGCCGTCGGCGGTGGACACCCCGCTGACATCCAGGCACTTGCCGGTCTGCTGGTTGACCACGCTGAAGGTGTTCGCCACCCCGGCGACCGGCTGGAAGTTCCACAGCTGCTGGTCGCCGCCCTGGCAATGGAACTGCTGCTGCACATTGCCGTCGGCGGTGTTGCGGTCGGTGTTGTCGAGACACTGTTGGGAGTGCTGCGCCACGGCCACCGACTGGAAGCCGCCGTCGGCCGGCGGCAGCAGGGTCAGCGTGTACGTGTCGGTCTGGTTGGAGTAGGGCACCGTCACTGTGGCGTTGTTGCCGCTCACATTCACCACGCTGTTCGAGACGGTGATCGGGCCCTGCACCGCGCCGCCGCCATTGTTGGGGATCCGTTGGGTGAGCACCCGTACCTGGTTGTTCTGCACGATGCCGCTTGTGGTGTCGAGCCGTTGCAGGTTCACTGTGAGGTTTCCGGTGGTCCGGCCCCCACCGAGCAGCACCCGTGCCGAACCTGTCGTCTTCGTGGCGAAGGCGTCGTACGACGGGCTGGCCGAAACCGAGACGATCTGCCCGGTCTGCGCGCCGTAGAAGCGGTAGGCCCACCACTCGCCCTTGGGCTGGTGCTGCCCGGCCGAGTTGCGTACCAGCAGGTTGCCGAGGTCGTTGTGCAGGTTGCCGGCGCTGGCCCAGTTCGCCCGCAGGCCGTCGGCGCGGGCCCGCTCCAGGCGGGCGATGTACCAGGCTCCGTCGGCCGGGTTCTGCTCGTCCGGCGCGGCATACTCGTTGATCTGGTACGGGCGGGGGTGCGGGATGCCGCGCGGGTCGAGGGTCGCGTTGGCGGCGGCGACGTTTGCCACCGGGTCACCGGGCAGCGCGTGCCAACTGACGACGTCCGGGATCGTATTTGTCGAGCGGACGAAGTCCAGGTACTGGTTCCAGAAGGCGTGGTTTGTCGACGGTACGCAGGCGCAGCTGGGCCCGACGATGAGCTGGTTGGGGAATTCGGCCCGGATGCGTTGGTGGGTACGGCGCCACAGCTCGAAGTACTGGGAGATCGGGCGGTTCCAGAACAGCGTGATGTTCGGTTCGTTCCAGATGTCCCACTGCACGCTCAGCCCAGCCGCGCGTACGTCGCTGATGACTCGGTTGAGGAAGTTGTCGTAGTCGGTCCAGTTGCCGTTGTCGCCGGGAAAGCGGGAGATCGCGGCACCGTCGGCACCCCACAGGTCGTGCGGCAGGAGGATGAACTCACCGCCGAGAGCGTTGGTCCGGCGGGCCTGGGCGACTGTGGAATTCCACCGGCGCTCGTAGTTTCCGCCGACCCAGCCGCTGCCGGGGAGCTGCGCGCCCCCGGCACGCATGTACCGGAACTTCACGTCGCGATAGAAGTGGTCGGCCGGGCCGGCGGCGTTCTCGGTCATCCCGTAGATCCAGCCGGCCGCGCGGTACGTCGGTGCGCCGCTGGTGACCGAGAAGTTCACGCTCATCGACTCGTCGGCGGCCCGGGCCGGCGTGGACACCGCGACGACGGAGGTGGCCGCGAGGATGCCGACCACGAGTCGGGCGGTGAGGTGGCGGAGAGGTCCTGGTCTGCTCGTGCGGGGGAGTGGCACTGGGACTCCTTTGCGACGGGGGCACGTCCGGAGGGCGGAGAGCTGCAGTCGAACCGATTCGCAGCGGAGCGTAGAAGTTCATGGTTGTAAATGTCAACGCCGTGTCGCCGGGGTGAAGCGGATGTTTCTCCCGATGGCTGGACGTTGCCGCGCTCGCCCTTGACCGGTTCGCCGAGGCGGGCCTATGGTCGGTCGAACCGATTCGCAGAATCGGTTCGACATTGGGTTGATGGTGCGCAGCGTCCGCCACAGAGATCGAAGCGAGGCGTCAGATGACCCGATCCATCCCGCGCGGGCGCGCCGTCGGTGCCGCCCTGCTGGCCGCCGCCCTCGCCGCCGCGGCCGTCGCCTGCTCCGCGGAATCCCCCTCGACCGAGGCTGGCGGGACGTACACCGTCTGGGATCCGTACCCGCAGTTCACCGAGGATTCCGACTGGGTCGGGCTGCTCAAGGACTGCGGCACGTCAGCCGGGGTGACCGTCGAACGCACCGGCTACGACACCACCGACCTGACGAACAAGGCCTTACTCGCCGCACAGCAGGGCAACTCCCCGGATGTGCTGATCATCGACAACCCGGTGATCTCCACTCTGGCCGAGGCCGGTGTCCTGACCACTACCGTCGAGACCAATCTCGACGTGTCGACGATGGAACCCAACCTGCTCGGCGCTGGGCAGAGCGAGGGCAAGACGTACGGAGTGCCGATCGGCGCGAACACCCTCGCTCTCTACTACAACAAGGACCTGCTGGCCGACGCGGGAGTGGACGTGGCCACGGTGACTGACTGGCCCTCCCTCACCGCGGCGCTGGTCAGGGTCAAGGCCGCCGGCAAGAAGGGCATCACCTTCTCCGCGATCGGCACCGAGGAGGGCAGCTTCCAGTTCCTGCCCTGGTTCTGGGGCGCCGGTGCTCAGTTGACTGCGCTGGACGCGCCACCGGCCGTGGCGGCGTTGACGCTGTGGACCGACTGGCTGGCCGCCGGCCACGCGCCCAACTCCGTCATCAACAACACCCAGACCACCAGTTGGCAGGAGTTCGCCAGCGGCGAGTACGCGTTCAGCGAGAACGGCACCTGGCAGCTGGCCAACGCGGCGAAGCTGGACTTCGAGTACGGCATCATCCCCATTCCGGCCCGCACCGGCGGCACCGCGCCGGCACCCACAGGCGGTGAGTTCATCTCCATCCCGGTGCAGCGTGACACCGGGCGGTACGCCACCTCGCAGCAATTGGTCACCTGCCTGACCAGCGGCGACAACCTGCTCACCACGGACACCACGCTGTCCTACATCGCCCCGGTCGCCGCCGTACAGGAGCAGCAGGTCGCGGCGAACGCCGCATTGAAGGTCTGGGTCGACGCGGTGAAGGCGGCGAAGGCCCGCACCGGCGACGACCTGGGCACCCGGTATCCGAGGATCTCCGAGCCGCTGTGGACGGCTGTGCAGTCCGCGCTCAGCGGCACACAGACGCCGCAGGAGGCGCTGTCGGCCGCGCAGCGGACCGCCGCCAGCGCGACGAGCTGACCAGGCGCGTCAGCGACATGGGAATCGACGTCACCCGTACCCCGCGATCAGCGACGGTGCGCGAGGCCGCCCCGGCGGTACCCACCGCCCCGTCGGCCCGCCGACGCCGCCCCGGCGGTGCCCGGTGGGCGGCGTGGGCCTTCCTCGCCCCAGTGGTCGTATACCTGATCGCCTTCTACGCCTATCCGCTGTACCGCAACGTCGAGCTGAGCCTGCGCGAGTACACGGTCCGCTCCTTCGTCCAGGGTGGTGCGCCCTTCGCCGGCCTGGACAACTACCGGGCGGTGCTGGCCGCGCCGACGTTCCCGCAGGCGCTGCTCAACACGCTCGTCTTCACCGTCACGTCACTTGTCTTCCAGTTCGCCGTCGGACTGCTGCTGGCGCTCTTCTTCCATCGGCACTTCGCGCTCTCCCGCACCCTGCGTGCGCTGTTCCTCGTACCCTGGCTGTTGCCGTTGATCGTGTCGGCGTCCACCTGGTCGTGGCTGCTCAACAGTGAGGCCGGTGTGGTCAACGCCGGGTTCGCGCTTGTCGGCGCGGATCCGGTGAACTGGCTGACCTCGCCCCGGTGGTCGCTGGTGTCGGTGATCATCGCCAACATCTGGATCGGCATCCCGTTCAACCTGGTCGTGCTCTACAGCGGCCTGCAGGCGATCCCGCGCCAGCTCTACGAGGCGGCGGAGCTGGACGGAGCGGGCGGCTGGCAGCGCTTTCGATGGATCACCTGGCCGTTGCTGCGCCCGGTATCGGCGATCACGCTGTTGCTCGGGCTGGTCTACACGCTCAAGGTCTTCGACCTGATCTGGATCATGACCAGGGGCGGCCCGACCGATTCGTCGACCACCCTGGCCACCTGGTCGTACCGGCTCGGGTTCGGCAACCTGCTGCCCGACTTCGGCTCCGGGGCGGCCGTCGGCAACCTGTTGATTCTGTTGGCGGTCGCCGCCGGCGGCTGCTACATCGGATTCGAGCATCGGCGGCGGCTGTCATGAGCCGACCGACGCGTGGCTGGTGGCGAACCGGGCTCGGGGTGATGCTGACCGGGCTGATGCTCTTTCCGGTCTACTGGATGATCAACGTGTCGTTCACCAGGGACCAGGACATGCGCACGAGCCCGCCGCACCTGTTCCCGCTCGACGGCACGCTCGACGGCTACCGCGCCGTGCTCGGCCAGCAGTTGCCATACGTCGGCACCAGTCTGGTCGTCGGGCTCGGCACCGTACTGCTCACCCTGGTCCTAGCGGCCCCCGCCGGGTACGCGCTGGCCAAACTCCGGCCGCCCGGCGGCGGGGCGATCCGCTTCGTCCTGCTGATCGCGCAGATGATCCCCGGCATCATCATGGCGATGGGCTTCTACGCCATCTACCTGAACCTCGGCGTGCTCAACACCGTGCCCGGGTTGATCCTGGCCGACTCGACGATCGCGGTGCCCTTCGCGGTGCTCATCTTCACCGCCTTCATGTCCGGGATACCTGACGACCTGATCCAGGCCGCGCTCGTCGACGGCGCGAACCGGCTGCGGACGTTCTGGTCGGTGGTGCTGCCGGTGAGCCGCAACGCGATCGTCACCGTGTCGCTGTTCGCGTTCCTCTGGGCCTGGTCCGACTTCGTCTTCGCCTCCACCCTGGCCGGCGGTGGCGCTTATCGGCCGATCACGCTCGGCATCTACCAGTACATCGGGAACAACAACCAGCAGTGGAACGCGATCATGGCGACCGCCGTGGTGGCGTCCATCCCCACCACCCTGCTGCTGGTCCTGGCCCAACGCTACGTCGCCGCCGGGGTGACCGCCGGCGCCGTCAAGGACTGATCCGGCCGATCCTCGGAGCAGTCGCACCATCCGTACCCGGAAAGGCAGCCACCTGTCATGACCGTCGTCCGTACCGGCCCGACGTTCTCCATTCAGGAGATTCCGTTCAGCTACCACGGGTCCTGGTTCAGCATCTCGCCGGTGGTGGCAGCGCACACCCACGCACCGGAGCTGCATCTGGTCTCGCACCAGACGGGGATGCATCCGGTGCTCCGGCTGACGCCTTCGGCTGATACCACGGTGACGGCCAGCGCGGCGCTGCTGATCTGGCGCAACCGCACCGGCCAGATCGAGTTGACCTACGACGGCCGGGACACCGTGCGGTTGCGCGGTCGCGGAATCGGTCTGCGGATCGCCGCCGCCCGGGACACCCTCACCCCGTTCAGCGGCACCTACCTCTTCCACGACCCGGTGGCCGACTCGTACGTCTTCACCTCGTACGAGACCGGCCGCCGCTACCGGGTCACCTCACTTCGCAGCCACCCGCGTGCCGAGGGCGTCGAAGCGCTCGGCACCGCCGAGCGGGTCGTGGAGCTGCCAGCCGACCAGCCGTGGGAAATCGCTGTCGAGGAGTACGAGTCGGCCCGCCGCCGCTACCCGGGCGACCGTGACTTCGATCAGCTCGTCAGGTCGACGGCGGCCGAGTTTGCCAGCTTCGTCGACCGGGTGGCGCCCTGGCGCAGCTCCGAGACTCCCGCTGCCGAACTGGCCGCGTACGTGCTGTGGTCGGCGACTGTCGCGCCGGGCGGTTTCCTCACCCGGCCAGCCGTGCTGATGTCCAAGCACTGGATGAACAAGGTGTGGAGCTGGGACCACTGCTTCAATGCCCTGGCCCTGGCCGAGGCGGACGCCGAGTTGGCCTGGCACCAGTTCCACCTCCCCTTCGACCATCAGGACCCGACGGGTGCGTTGCCGGACTCGGTCGCCCACTCCGAGGTGCTGCACAACTACGTCAAGCCGCCGGTACACGGCTGGGCGTTGCGGCAGCTGCGACAGCGGCTGTCCCGGCCACTGTCGCGTGCCGAACTGTCTGACACGTACCGCCGGCTCGCCCGCTGGACGACCTTCTGGCTCGACCAACGCCGGGTATCCGGTCACCACCTGCCGCACTACCAGCACGGCAACGACAGTGGGTGGGACAACGCGACAACCTTCGACGGTGATCGGACCGTCGAGACACCGGATCTCGCCGCCCTGCTGCTGGTGCAGCTGCGTCAGCTCGCGGACCTGGCCGCCGAATTGCACCTGCCCGAGGAAGTGGGGCAGTGGAGCCGCACCGCGAGCCGGGTCCGAGGTGAGCTGCTGAGTGAACTCTGGGACGGCCAGCGGTTCGTGGCCCGGAGTGCCAGGACCGGTCGGCCGAGGTCGAGCACGAGTCTGCTCGACCTCATGCCCATCGTGCTCGGTGCCGACCTGCCCGCCGAGGTGAGCGCCGGGCTCGCCGGTGGTCTCAAGCGTCATCTGACCGCACACGGCCTCGCCACCGAGCCTGTCGACTCGCCGTACTACGCCGCCGACGGCTACTGGCGTGGTCCGATCTGGGCACCGGCCACCGTACTGATCGAGGACGGCCTGCGCCGGGCCGGACACGCCGGGTTCGCCGATGAGATCAGCCACCGGTTCCGTGCCCTGTGCGAGAAGTCCGGCTTCGCCGAGAACTTCGACGCCGAGACCGGCGCGGGTCTGCGCGACCGCGCCTACACCTGGACCGCCAGCAGCTACCTCATCCTCGCCGCCGCCCACGAACGCCGTAACCCGCACCACCCACCCGGTTGATCAAGAAGTTTCGTCGCGCCGCGCGGCCGGGCACGGCAAAAACTTCTTGATCAACGCTGCGGTGGGGGTCGGGGGTCGGGGTCGGGGGTCAGGGGGGAGGGGCTGGGGCGGTGCTGGCTCTCAGCGAGATGGGTGGGTGGTAGAGGTGGTGGCGGGGGGCGGCGGTGGGGGCGGCGATCCGTTCGAGCAGCAGCGCCACGGCTTCGGCCCCCATCTCTAGGGTGGGCACGTCCGCCGCTGTCAACGGTGGGCGGAAGTCCTCGGCCCAGTGCGCGGCGGCGACCCCGACGACGGAGAAGTCGCGGGGCACCAGCCTGCCCTCGGCCTGCAGGGCCCGCTGCACGCCGGGCAGGGCGGCCTCGTTGATCGTGGCAACGGCGGTAACCTCCGGACGCGTGGTCAGCAGCCGGCTCATGGCGGCCTCGCCGGCTGGCGCGTCGTCACCGCAGCACAGGTCGACGCCGGTCAGCCCGCGTTCGGCCACCGCGTGGGAGAACCCGGCCAGGGCGCGGTGCCCGGGACCGTAGCCGGCAGCGACCAGCTCGGCCGAGCGGTTCACCAGGGCGACGTGCCGGTGCCCTAGGTCGGCCAGGTGGTGCACACACCTGGCGATCAGACCCTCGTAGTCCACGTCGACCCAGCTGGTGCCGGTCGGCTCGGCCGTGCGCCCGATGGTCACGAAGGGCAGTCGACTCTGCCGCAGCCGGGTGACCCGGTCGTCCTCCAGCCGGATCTCCATGAGGATCACCCCGTCCACCCGGCGCCCGGTCACGATCCGCTCGAACGACCTGTCGTGGTCGCCGCCGGACGGGGAGAGCAGCACGTCCAGATCGGCGCGGGCGGCGGCCTCGACCACGCTGGCGACGAAGCCGAGCTGCATGTCGGTCAGGCGCTGGCTGGCCGGGGGGATGACCAGGCCGAGGGTACGGGTACGGCCCTCCTTCAACGCCCGGGCGTTCGCGTTGGGGCGGTAGTCCAACTCATCGATGACGGCCTGGATCCGCTGCCGGGTCGGCTCCGACACCGCCCGCTTGCCGCTCAACACGTACGACACGGTGCTGCGGGACACGCCCGCGCGGCGGGCGATCTCCCCGATGTTCATCCCGCTCCTCGCAGTCGAATCGATTCACCCAGGTTATGAGGGGTGCCGGGCAGGGTCAACGTCGCCCGGCAGCGCGCGGGGGTCGATCGCCCGACTCCGATAGGTGCGGTGGCGGCGGGAGGATCGACGTGTGCCGCCGGTACGTCTCGTGCCGTCAGGTCGCCCCACAGGCTGACGTCACGCGCTCAGCATGCTCCGGGCCTTGGCGAGGCCACCCACCAGCTCCCGCAGTGCCGCCACGATCGCCGCTTCGAGCTCCGGGCTCAGCCGGCTTACCGGGACCGAGACGCTCACCGCGTCGACCGCCGGACGGGCCAGCGGTACGGCCATCGCGACGCAGCGGATGCCCTCGGCGTTCTCCTCCCGGTCGACCGCGTGACCGGTGGTCCGCACCGCCGCGAGGGCGGCATGCAGCGCCTCGGGGTCGGTGACCGTGTGTGGCGTGAGGCGGGCCAGCGGCCAGGTCAGCATCCGGTCGACATCCTGGTCCGGATGCTCGGCCAGCAGGGCCTTGCCCAGCGCGGTGGCGTGTGCCGGAAGTCGGCGGCCGATCGCGCTGTACAGCCGCAGGCGGTGCACCGACTCCCGTTTGGCGAGGTAGACGACCTGGTCGCCGTCGAGCCGGCCGAGATGGACGGCTTCGCCGAAGCGGCGGGACAACTCGTCAAGCACGCCGGACAGCAGACCGATCCGGTCGTCCCCGTCGAGGTAGGCGGCTCCCACCCGGAGGGCGCGCAGACCGAGCCGGAACCGGGTGCCGGTCTCGTCGGTGCGTACCCAGCCACGGCTGGTCAACGTGCGCAACAGGCCGTGCAGGCTGCTCTTCGGGATGCCGAGGGCGCGGGCCAGGTCACCCAGCGCCCAGGGGTGTGGGTGATCGGCGAGCAGTTCGAGCAGGTCGAGAGTGCGCCCCGCCGACTTCACGGGCTGGAAGTCCTCGGGTGCGGTGGACACGGGGCCACTCTAGCGAAGGGTTCCCGCCTCAAGTAAGGTCACGTACGTGACCAACGTTCATAGTTCTGAACAGTTGCCTGTCGGTCGGGTGCTACCCGTGGTGGTGCTCGACGACGCACGGCTCGCCGACCCGCTCGGCGACGCCCTGGTCAAGGGCGGTCTGACCGCCGTCGAGGTGACCCTGCGTACCGCCGCCGGGCTGGACGCCATCGCGGCGCTCGCCGCCCGCGACGACCTGACCGTCGGCGCCGGCACGGTGCTCACCGTCGAGCAGGCCGAGCGGGCGATCGCAGCCGGTGCCCGGTTCGTGGTGACCCCGGGCTTCGCGCCGGCCGTGGTCCGCGCCTGCCAGCAGGCCGGTGTGCCGGTGGTGCCCGGTGCCGCCACTGCCACCGAGATCCAGATGGCTCTCGACGCCGGCCTGAACGTGGTCAAGTTCTTCCCCGCCCAGCAGCTCGGCGGGGCGGCGATGATCAAGGCCCTCGCGGCGCCGTTCCGCGACGTCAGGTTCATCCCGACCGGCGGCATCACCGCCGAGGTGATCGCCGACTACCTGGCCCTGCCGGCGGTCCTGGCCGTCGGGGCGAGCTGGATGGTGTCGGCCGACCTGATCGCCGGCGAGCAGTGGGACGAGATCACCGACCGGACCCGGGCGGCGCTGGCCGCCGCAGGGGGTGCGGCGTGAGCGCGGTGAACCCTCGACCGAAGACCGACTGCCGCTATGACCTGGTCTCGCTCGGCGAGGTCATGCTGCGGCTCGACCCCGGAGAGGGCCGGGTCCGCACCGCCCGTCAGTTTCGGGCCTGGGAAGGCGGCGGCGAGTACAACGTGGCCCGAGGGCTGCGTCGCTGCTTCGGTCTGCGCACCGCCGTCGTCACCGCGTTCGCCCGTAACGAGGTCGGTCTGCTGCTGGAGGACCTGATCCTCCAGGGCGGTGTCGACACCAGCCTCATCACCTGGCTGCCGTACGACGGGATCGGCCGCACCGTCCGCAACGGTCTGAACTTCACCGAGCGCGGCTTCGGCGTCCGTGGCGCGGTCGGCACCTCCGACCGGGGCCACTCCGCCGCCAGCCAGCTCAAGCCGGACGACGTCGACTGGGACCACCTCTTCGGCACGCTCGGGGTGCGCTGGCTGCACACCGGCGGCATCTACGCCGCGCTGTCGGAGACGGCCGCGCAGACCGCCGAGGCCGCGATGACCGCCGCCCGCCGACACGGCACCCTCGTCTCGTACGACCTGAACTACCGGCCCAGCCTCTGGAAGGCCGTCGGCGGCCAGGACCGCGCGCGGGAGGTGAACACCCGGCTCGCCGGCCTGGTCGATGTGATGATCGGCAACGAGGAGGACTTCACCGCCTGCCTGGGCTTCCCGGTGCCGGACACCGACATCCACAGTGGTGCGCTGGACACCGGCAACTTCAAGGCGATGATCGAGGCGGTGGTGCGGGCGTACCCCAACTTCAAGGTGGTGGCGACCACCCTGCGCGGGGTACGCAGCGCGACAGTGAACGACTGGGGTGCCGTCGCCTGGGCCGGCGGCGCGTTCGCCGAGGCCACCCACCGGCCCGGCCTGGAGATCCTGGACCGGGTCGGCGGCGGCGACAGCTTCGCCTCCGGGCTGATCTACGGCCTGCTCGAACGCGACGGTGACCTGGCCCTCGCGGTGGAGTACGGTGCCGCGCACGGTGCGCTGGCGATGACCACTCCGGGCGACACGTCGATGGCCAGCCTGGCCGAGGTGGAGGCGCTGGTACGCGGAGCCGGCGCCCGCGTGCAACGCTGAGCCTGTCGGATATGAGCGACATCCACGTTCGATTGGTGTCAGTGTGGAAATTGACATACGTCTTGTAATGGCTGTCGCCCGGTTGAACGATGAACTGCATGAGTGACAAGTCATTTTCACTGGACACCTACGTCGAAAAGACTCTCGACAAGCAGACTGTCGGAGTGCGACTCCGGCTCAACGCGATCGTCACCCAGCTCGACGAGTTCAAGGATCACACCTTCGTCAGCGTCGACGTCAAAGGCACAAACGTCGCGGCTGCCCGCGACGGAAAAATGACACACGACAAGAAGGACAAGCGCGGGTACTTCCTGGAGGGGGTCGACCTCACTCTGCGCCTCGATTCGTCGGATTACTACGTCGGCACCGACTCCCCGCCGACCACCATGAACGCCTCCACCATCACCTCCTCGTCCCAGTTCACCCTGAACCTGAGCGCCGGCACGTTCGGCGACACTCCGACGACGAACGTGGGTGAGAGTCTCACGATCGGCAGTTCCGTAAGCGAGAGCCTTCAGGCATGGCGGGTCGAGAACCTCTCGGACGACACCGTGATCCAGCACCGGTACCGCATGGCCAGCACCGAGGACGGGGCGCGCTACAACCAGCCGAAGGATCTCGTCGACCTCAGCGGAGGCGGTCAGGTGGAGGGGGCGCCGTTGCACCCGGTGCCGCACATCTCGATCGTCAACCTTCCGCTGGTGACCACCGGGATCTTCGTCAGCCGTGGCAAGCAGTCGAAAGACGTGAACCTGGTCGCCGATGTCACCGCCCACCTGGCGTCGGTGGAGAAGACCTTCGAGGTCTTCGCGGTGAAGGTGAAGACGCACACCGAACGTCTGAGTTGGTCCTTCACCTGCCCCGTCGCGATCTCCACCATCGACTGACCGACCTCGAGACAGGAGTGCCGGTCATGCCGGACGAATTCATCATGGGCGTGCCCGAGGAACTTCGCTTCGACGTCATCGAGTTGCTGCCTCCGGAAGCGCTCGCCGGCATCGCGAAGGAACCGTATTCCTACGAGATTCTCCAGGAGTACTTCCAGAAGGCCGACGTCTATTTCGTCGACCGCCCCCGCGATGTGGAGGATCGGAGCTCGGTCGCGGACCTGATCGACGGCCTCCGGAACAACCTCTATTTCCGGGGGCCATCCAACGAGAAGCTGAACAAACTGTTCTACAAGACCCTCATCAGGCTGCCGAACTGGGTGCCACGGGCGGAGCACGGTCAGCGGGGCGACCAGGTGGAGTTCGTCGCCGCGTGCGTCAGTGGCGGAACCCCGCGAACCTCCGACGCGATCAACCGCCGGGAGGCCCTTGAGGAGTTCGCGAAGACCGCCATTCGCCAGGACCTCTTCTCGTACTCCGACACCGGGGAGCGATATCCGGACAAGGACCTGTCGAGGGTCATCGACGCCTGGGCGAGCGGCAAGATCGTGTATCTGTTCAACCCGGAGCAGCCCGGCCAATAGCGGCGCGTCGCCGGGCCGGACTTCCGGGACGGCCCGGCCGTGCGAAGATGCGCCCTGTGGTGATCGCTGCTGACCAGCGGCAACCGGTGGACCGGTTCGTCGGATGGGTCCTCTGCACCTCGGATCCGCCAGCACTGCCGGGTCCCGGTCCCGGCGGAGCGGGCGGTCGGCCGTGCGTCTGGTGACCCGGCGGCCCGCGTGGCAGCGACGAGGTGACCGGTTTCGGCATCCCGCGCAGATGATCGCCGCGGGATTCGCCGGTGCGATCGCGATGGGCACCGGCCTGCTGTCCCTGCCGTGGGCGACCCGGTCGGGCGATCGCACCGAACTGGTGGACGCCCTGTTCACCGCCACCTCAGCGGTCTGCGTCACCGGCCTGGTCACGGTCGACACCGGCAGCTACTGGTCCGGGTTCGGGCAGGTGGTCATCCTGCTGCTCATCCAGATCGGCGGCCTCGGGATCATGACCCTGGCCACGCTGTTCACCGTGCTGTTGTCGCGTCGGCTCGGGCTACGCGCCCGCTTTCTCGCCCAGGCGGAAACCAAGAGCCTCAACCTGGGCGACGTACGCGGCGTGGTCCGCCGCATCGTCGTGTTCAGCCTCGTCAGTGAGGCTGTGGTGGCCACGCTGCTCACCATCCGGTTCGCCACCGCGTACCAGCGCCCGTTCGGCACGGCGCTCTACGAGGGCGTCTTCCACGCGATCTCCGCGTTCAACAACGCCGGCTTCTCCACGCACGCGGACAGTCTGATGGGCTACGTCACGGACCCCTGGATCACTCTGACCATCACGGCGGCGGTCATCCTGGGCGGCCTGGGGTTCCCGGTCGTGTTCGAACTGGTCCGGGGCTGGCGGCGCCCGGCGTACTGGTCGGTGACGACCCGGATAACCGTCGCCCTCACCGTGGCGCTGCTGGCCCTCGGCACCATGGTGTTCACCCTCGCCGAATACTCGAACCCCGGCACGTTCGGCCCGCTCGGCGGTCCGCAGAAGCTGCTCGCCGGGTTCTTCGCCTCGGCGATGACCCGTACCGCCGGTTTCAACAGCGTCGACATCGGGGCGATGCGTCCGGAGAGCCTGCTCGCCAGCGACGTGCTGATGTTCATCGGTGGCGGCAGCGCGGGCACGGCCGGCGGCATCAAGGTCACCACCCTCGGACTGCTCGCCTTCGTGCTGTGGTCCGAGATGCGAGGCGAGACCCAGGTCAACGTCGGCAACCGCCGGATTCCTGCCAGCAACCAGCGCCAGGCCCTCGCGATCGTCCTGCTCAGCGCCGCTGCGGTGGCCGTGGCCACCTTCATTCTCCTGGCCATCACCCCGTACCGGCTCGACGCGGTCCTGTTCGAGGTGGTGTCGGCCTTCGGCACCGTCGGCCTGTCCACAGGCATCACCGCTGACCTGCCGCCGCAGGCCGACGTGCTGCTCGTACTGCTGATGTTCGCCGGCCGGATCGGACCGCTGACCCTGGCCTCCGCGCTGGCGTTGCGCGACCGTAACCGACGCTTCGAACTACCCGAGGAGAGGACCATCGTTGGCTGACATCCGTAACGAGCCGGTCGTCGTGATCGGCCTGGGCCGTTTCGGCAGCGCTCTGGCTCTCGAGCTGGCCAAACGGGGTACCGAGGTGCTTGGCATCGACAACCAGCCGAAGACCGTGCAGAGCATGGTGGGGCAGCTTCCGCACGTGATAACCGCCGACTCGACCGATATCGAGGCGCTGCGGCAGCTCGGCGTGGGTGACTTTCACCGGGCGGTGGTGGCGATCGGCACCGACATCCAGGCCAGCATCCTGACCACCAGCCTGCTCGCCGAACTCGGCATCCCCGACATCTGGGCCAAGGCCATCAGCGGGCAGCATCGCAACATCCTGACCCGCGTCGGCGCCCATCACGTCATCGCGCCCGAGCACGACATGGGCGAGCGCACCGCCCACCTGCTCACCGGCCGCATCCTCGACTACGTGGAGGTGGACGCGGACTTCGCGGTCATCAAGACCAAGCCGCCGGGCGACGTGGTCGGCGTGCCGCTGCGTGAGTCTCGGCTGCGCAGCCGGTGGGGGGTGACCGTGGTGGCGGTGAAGCCGGAGGCGGCCGTGGGCGGGCGACGGCCGGGCTTCACCCACGCGACCCCCGACACCGTCCTGAGCTACGGAGACCTGATCCTGGTCGTCGGCCCGGTCGACAACGTCGAGAGATTCGCCGCTGCGGAGTGAGTGGGCCTGACCTCGACGGCGGTCCGGCTGCTCGGCTGCGTCCACCGCCCGGTGACCGACCGGCCTGTCGCGGAGGATTGTCGGACTTGGCCGCTATCCTCACGCGTCGTGACCGCACAGCTGAACGAGATGCCGCCCGACCTGCTGGAGCTGTTCGTGGACGCCGTTGCGCGCCCCCGGGCGCTGTCCGAGCCACTCCCGCCCGGCCGGACGGTACGCGGCGACGGGGGCGACGCCGACCGGCCCACGCTGTGGCTCAGCGACGACCCGGCCCCGGCCGGCCTCTGGTCGCGGTTGCACGCGGCGCACCCGCAGTCGGGGTTGTGGCCGTTGCTGCTGGACGGCTACGACGGTGCGCCGACGCGTCCCTGGGACGACGGCGAGTTCTGGCCCGACCGGGTGTCGTCGCCCGCCGAGCATGATCCGGAGCGACTGCTGGCCGGCTGGTGGGCCGGCCAGACCGCCCCCTACGACGGCGACGACCAGCTGTCCAACGACCGGCGGGCCGCCGTGACCGCCCCGTACGGGCGGGACTGGCCAGGGCTGGCACCGCCCGGCGAGCCGTGGACGGCGCCGGAGCGGCACGCGGACCACTGGGCCGAGCAGTTGTCACTGGCCCAACCGGCGATGCGCCTCGGCCTGGTCCCCGCCGAGCGGGGCAGCGACGCCCTGGCCGTCCTGGGCTGGCAGGGCGCGGTCAACCACACGAACGACCCGGGGCGGCTGTCGGCCGTGCTGCGGAGCTGGGAGGACCGGTTCGGGGTCCGGGTGATCGGGGTCGGGTTCGCCGAGCTGTATCTGAGCGTCGCCGCGCCCCCGGAGGAGGCCGGCGAGGCGTTGCGGGTGGCCGCCGAGCACTTCGCCTTCTGCCCCGACAACGTGTGGCAGGGGCAGCGGCCGTGCACCCTGGCCGCCTACGCCGAACGGATCGTCGACGCGCCGACCTGGGCGTTCTGGTGGGACTGACCAACGCCCCTCAGTGCGCGGGGTCGCCCTGACCGGGCAGCGTGAGCGTCACCAGGAAGGCCGCGTGGTCGGTGGTCCGTTCCATGCTCACCGACCTGGTGGCGTCGATCCGCAGGTCCGCCGTGGCCATGAACTGCTGCACCCCGCCGTCGTGCCGGTGGCGGTAGTCCGCCGGCACGCAGGACCGCACGTCCGGCGTGCCACCGTGGCGCAGGTTGAGGTCGCCGCTGACCACCGTGGGGCGGTAGCGACCGTCGGCGTGCAGCTGCGGAATCGCCGTGCCGACCAGGTGTGAGCACTGGGCGAGTGCCAGCGTGGAGCTGGTGTACGCCAGGTGCGTGGTGCAGGCGAGGAAGAGGGTGCTGGCTTCGACGCAGAGCCAGGCCCGCTGCTCGGGGTCGGCCGGGTCCTGGGCCGGGTAGATCCCGGCGTGCACCTCGTGGTCGTCGGCGGGGGCCGGGATGTGCGTCAGCACCCCGACGCCGTACTGCTGGCCGTTGACGCAGCGGTACGGTTCGCCGGTACGACCGTTGCGCGCGGGTTGGAAGGCGGCCGCCACCGTGCCGTCGTGCACATCGGTCATCGCCCGCTCCAGCATGTCCACGTCGCCGGAGCAGGTCTCGTTGAGGGTGACGATGTCGGGGGCCTCGGCCCGGATCACCTCGGCGGCCCGGGCCACCGAGCGGCCCGTGTAGCAGCCGGTGGCCATGCCGCTGTTGCACAGGTTCAGCTGGAGCACCCGCAGCGCTGCGGGTGCTGCCGGTTCGACGACCGAGCAGCCGGCGAGCGACGCGGCGACCGAGACCAGAGCGACGGCGGCGGCCAGCAGTGGCCGGGGAACGCGGATCGGACGAGAAACCATGCACCAGCCCTGGGCTCCTGGAGGGGCTGAAAGTGTATCCGTACCGGCGTGGCCCGCCGCCAGGTTCGTCACGGTGGGCGATCGGGACCGCCGGCTGGGTGACGGCGGCGGCGGGCGGCGGGACCGAGGTCAGGTCCGCAGCGGGTACGGGATGAAGGTGCTGCGGTTCTCGTCCACGTCCAGCTGCCGGCTGATCGGCGGGGCGGCCCGCTGTGGGCAGGTCATCCGCTCGCAGGTCTTGCAGCCGGGCCCGATCGGGGTCGCCGCCTCGGCCGCGTGCAGGTCCATCCCGGTGGAGTAGACCAGCCGGCTGGCGTGCCGCACCTCGCAGCCCAGCCCGATTGCGTACACCTTGCCGGGTTGGCCGTAGCCGCCGTGGTGCCGGGTGATGGTGCGGGCGATCCACAGGTAGCGCTGCCCGTCCGGCATGGCGGCGACCTGGGTCACCACCCGCCCCGGCGCCCCGAAAGCCTCGTACACCGTCCACAGCGGACAGGTGCCGCCGGTGCGGGAGAACGGGAAGCCGGTGGCCGACTGGCGCTTCGACATGTTGCCGGCCCGGTCGACCCGGACGAAGGAGAACGGCACCCCCCGCGCCCGGGGCCGCTGCAACGTGCTGAGCCGATGACAGACCGTCTCCCAGCCCATCGCGTAGTGCTGGGTGAGCAGGTCGATGTCGTAACGGCGTTGCTCGGCGGCGGCCAGGAAGTGTTCGTACGGCAGGATTAGCGCCGCCGCGAAGTAGTTGGCCAGGCCGACCCGGGTGAGGATCTGGGTCTGCGCGTCGTCGAACTCCTCCGACTCGACGATCTCGTCGATGACGTCGGCGAACTCCAGCAGCGCGATCTGGGCCGCCATCCGCATCGCCTCCTGCCCGGCGCGCAGCGACGTGGACAGGTGCAGGGTGCGGGTCTGCGGGCGGTACCGGTGCAGCTCACCACCGAGTGCGGCGGCCTCCTCGCGGGTGACGTGGACGCCGTGCCGCTGCGCCAGCCGGTCGCGCAGCAGGGCACGGACCTCGCCGCGGCGCAGCCCCATCCGGGCGGCCAGCCGCTCGGCCTCCTCGTCGAGGTCCGGTACGTAGTTCTGCCGCCGGTAGAAGAACTCGGTGACCTGGTCGTGCGGGCTGCGACCGATCCGCTCCCGGTCACCGACCAGTTCGGCGAGCTGCTCGTCGGCCTGCTGGTAGCGCCGGTGCAGCTCGATGACCGCCGCGGCGACCTCCGGCAGCCGGGTGGCCAGTTCGGTGAGTTCGGTAAGCCCGGCGCGTCCGGGCAGCGCCTCGCGCAGTCCGGCGACCAGCCGCGGGGTGTCGTGCGCGGCGAACACTGTCGGGTCGACGCCGAACAGCTCGGTGATGCGCAGCAACACCGGGACGGTAAGTGGCCGGGTGTCGTGCTCGATCTGGTTCAGATAGCTCGGGGAAATGCTGAGATGCCGGGCCAGCTCCGTCTGGCTGAGCCCACGCTCCTCGCGCATCCGGCGCAGCCGGGCCCCGGCGAAGGTCCTGGCGACGGCCCTCACCTCCCTGGTCCGACGTTCTGATCCGGCCACATTAGCACTGCTGCGAATAGGCGCTTTCACAACTTTGCAAAATCGCGTGCCGACTTTTCAATAATTGGCTTTTTCCGTCTCTCGACCTCCTTCGTCGTGCCGTGTGACCGTGGCTGCACACCCGGCGGCCCGGCGTCTCGCGCAGCGTCACCAGGTGACGACGGAATTCGAAGGGAATGAGCGACGATGGTTACCGCGGTCGAGCAGTTGCAGCACGAATGGGACACCAACCCCCGCTGGCGGGGTGTGCGGCGCAGCTACCGCGCCGAGGACGTGGTTCGGTTGCGTGGCGCGATCCAGGAGGAACACACCCTGGCCCGGCACGGCGCGAACCGGCTGTGGCGGCTGCTGAACAGTGAGGACTACATCCACGCCCTCGGTGCCCTCACCGGCAACCAGGCCGTGCAGATGGTCCGGGCCGGACTCAAGGCGATCTACCTCTCCGGCTGGCAGGTGGCCGCCGACGCGAACCTGGCCGGGCACACCTACCCCGACCAGAGCCTCTATCCGGCCAACTCGGTGCCCGCGGTGGTGCGTCGGATCAACAACGCACTGCTGCGCGCCGCGCAGATCACCACCGCCGAGGGCGACACCTCCGGCATCGACTGGCTGGCGCCGATCGTCGCCGACGCCGAGGCCGGCTTCGGCGGCGTGCTCAACGCGTACGAGCTGATGAACGCGATGATCGCGGCCGGTGCCGCCGGGGTGCACTGGGAGGACCAGCTCGCCAGCGAGAAGAAGTGCGGTCACCTCGGTGGGAAGGTGCTCATCCCCACCGGCCAGCACATCCGCACCCTGGAGGCGGCGCGGCTGGCCGCCGACGTGGCGGGCGTGCCGTCGGTGGTCATCGCCCGCACCGACGCGCAGGCCGCCACGCTGCTCACCACCGACGTCGACGAGCGGGACCAGCCGTTCGTCACCGGCGAGCGTACCGCCGAGGGCTTCTACCGAGTCCGCAACGGCGTCGAGCCGTGCATCGCCCGTGGCCTGGCGTACGCCCCGCACGCCGACCTGCTCTGGATGGAGACCAGCACGCCGGACCTGGAGGTCGCCCGGCGCTTCGCCGAGGCGATCAAGGACGAGTACCCGGACCAGTTGCTGGCCTACAACTGCTCGCCGTCGTTCAACTGGCGGAAGCACCTCGACGACGCGACGATCGCCAAGTTCCAGCGGGAACTCGGCCACATGGGGTACAAGTTCCAGTTCATCACCCTGGCCGGCTTCCACGCCCTCAACTACTCGATGTTCGACCTGGCCCGGGGCTACGCGGCCGACGGCATGTCGGCGTACGTGTCGCTCCAGGAGCGCGAGTTCGCCGCCGAGCCGGCCGGCTACACCGCGGTCAAGCACCAGCGCGAGGTGGGCACCGGCTACTTCGACCTGATCAGCACGGTGCTCAACCCGGCCGCCGAGACCACCGCGCTGCGCGGCTCCACGGAAGAGGAGCAGTTCGCATGAGACACGAGATCATCGGCCCGATGGCCGAACGCTTCGACGAGGTTCTCACGCCCGAGGCACTGGCGTTCCTGGTCGCGCTGGACAGCGAGTTCGCCGCCCGTCGGGTGGCCCTGCTGGACACCCGCCGGGCCCGCCGCGACCGCTACGCCACCGGCCAGCTGCCCGACTTCCTGCCGGAGACCGCGGCGGTCCGCGACGACCCGACCTGGCAGGTGGCCGCGCCCGCACCGGGCCTGGAGGACCGGCGGGTCGAGATCACCGGACCGCCGGACCGCAAGATGACGATCAACGCGTTGAACTCCGGCGCCAAGGTGTGGCTCGCCGACTTCGAGGACGCCACCGCGCCGACCTGGCAGAACGTCATCGGTGGCCAGCTCAACCTGATCGACGCCCTGGACCGCCGGATCGACTTCACCGACGCCCGAGGCAAGCGGTACGCGCTCGGCGACGACCTGGCCACGATCGTGGTCCGGCCGCGCGGCTGGCACCTGGTGGAGAAGGGGATCGTGGTGGACGGGCGGCCGATCTCGGCAAGTCTCGTCGACTTCGGGCTGTACCTGTTCCACTGCGCCCGGCGGCAGCTCGACGCCGGCAAGGGGCCGTACTTCTACCTGCCGAAACTGGAGGGCCACCGCGAGGCGCGGTTGTGGAACGACATCTTCGTCTTCGCCCAGCGATACCTCGGCCTGCCGCAGGGCACCATCCGGGCCACCACACTGATCGAGACGATCACCGCCGCGTTCGAGATGGAGGAGATCCTCTACGAGCTGCGCGAGCACTCGGCGGGGCTGAACGCCGGCCGGTGGGACTACATCTTCAGCATCATCAAGAACTTCGGTCAGTGGCCGGACTTCGTCCTGCCGGATCGTGCCGAGGTGACGATGACCGTGCCGTTCATGCGGGCGTACACCGAGCTGCTGGTGCGGACCTGCCACCGGCGCGGGGCGCACGCGATCGGCGGGATGGCCGCCTTCGTCCCGGCGCGTGATCCGCAGGTCAACGAGGTGGCGTTGAGCAAGGTGCGGGCGGACAAGCAGCGCGAGGCCGGCGACGGCTTCGACGGCTCCTGGGTCGCCCACCCCGGCCTGGTGGCGACCTGCCGGGAGGTCTTCGACGCGGTGCTGGGCGAGCGGCCGAACCAGCTCGACCGACGCCGCGACGAGGTGACGGTCACCGCCGCCGAGCTGCTCTCGGTGGACAAGACCCCGGGCCAGGTCACCGAGGCGGGGGTGCGGGCCAACGTGGCGGTGGCGCTGCGCTACATCGACGCCTGGCTCGGCGGTACGGGCGCGGTGGCGCTGTGGAACCTGATGGAGGACGCCGCCACCGCCGAGATCGCCCGCTGCCAGTTGTGGCAGTGGCTGCACCACGGCACACCGCTGGCCGGCGGGGGATCGGTGACCGAGGAACTGGTCCGCTCGATGCTCGCCGAGGAACTGGCGGCGGTGACCGAGGGGCGCGGGGAGCCCGAGCGGGAACGCGCCGAGCAGGCCGCCCGGATCGTCGAGGAGACCGCGCTCGGCGAGGACCTGCCGTCGTTCTTCACCACCAGCGCGTACGCCCGGCACCTCGGGCCCACGCAGGAACTCGCGCTGGCCGCCGGCTGAGCCGGCGACAGCGCGGGATGGCGCCGGTCGGGTTTGGGCCGACCGGCGCCGCCGCGTCCGTCAGCCGTCAATCCGGGTGATGTTGCGGATCTTGTTGGACGCGTCGAGCGCGGCCACCTTGTACGCCTCGGCCAGCGTCGGATAGTTGAACACCGTGTCGACCAGGTAGTCCACCGTGCCGCCACAGCCCATCACCGTCTGCCCGATGTGGACGATCTCGGTGGCGCCGGTTCCGAAGACGTGCACGCCGAGCAGCCGGCCGTCCGCCGGGGAGACGAGCAGCTTCAACATCCCGTACGAGTCGCCCACGATCTGGCCGCGGGCCAGCTCGCGGTAACGGGCGATGCCCACCTCGAACGGTGTCGCGCTGTCGGTCAGTTCCTCCTCGGTCTTCCCGACGAAACTGATCTCCGGGATCGTGTAGATGCCGATCGGCTGCAACGCGTGCATCGGGCGGTCCGGCTCACCGCAGGCGTGCTGCGCGGCCAGTCGTCCCTGCTCCATCGAGGTCGAGGCCAGCGCCGGGAAACCGATGACGTCGCCGACGGCGTAGATGTTCTCCACGGCGGTCCGGTAGTTCGCGTCGACCTCGATGCGCCCACGCCGGTCGGCGGTCAGCCCGGCCGCGGCCAGGTCCAGCCCGTCGGTCTGGCCCTGCCGGCCGGCCGAGTACATGACGGTGTCCGCGACGATCTTTTTGCCGCTCTTGAGGACGCACAACGCGGCGGTCTGGTGCTTCTCGACGGAGGCCACCTCCTCGCCGAAGCGGAACGTCACGGACAGATCCCGCAGGTGGTACTTCAGCGATTCGACGACCTCCTCGTCGCAGAAGTCGAGCATCCGCTCCCGGCGCTCGACCACCGTGACCTTCGTGCCGAGCGCGGCGAACATCGAGGCGTACTCCATGCCGATCACGCCCGCGCCGACCACGACCATGCTTCGGGGTACGGCCTGGAGGTTGATGACGCCGTCGGAGTCCACGATCGTACGGTCGTCGAAGTCGACACTGTCCGGTCGGGCCGGCCGGGTGCCGGCGGCGATGATGGCCTTGTCAAAGGTGACCCTGGACTCGCGCCCGGAGTCACCGTCCACCCAGACCGAATGAGCGTCGGCGAACCGCCCGGTGCCGGTGATCACCGCGATCCGGTTGCGGGCCAGCTGGTTGCGGATGACGTCTGTCTGCCGGTTGATGACGTGCTGGGTCCGGGCGGCCAGATCGCTCACCGTGATGTCGTCCTTGACCCGGTAGCTGCTGCCGTAGAGGTCCCGCTGGCTCAGGCCGGTCAGATAGAGCACCGCCTCGCGGAGGGTCTTCGACGGCACGGTGCCGGTGTTGATGCACACCCCGCCGAGCATGTCGCGTCGCTCCACCAGGCCGACCCGCCGGCCCAGCTTGGCGGCGGCGATGGCGGCCTTCTGACCGCTGGGCCCGGAGCCCAGCACCAACAGGTCGTAGTCATACACGATCACCAGCGTCGCAAGATGTCGCGGCCAGCGCCAGACCTGTCGCGTACGCGGCAGGTGACGTTAACCAGGTTGGAACAAACGCGATGACCGCTGCCGGGCGCGGGCCACGCGGCCCGGCAGCGGTGTGTCGGCCACGGCTCAGCTACCCGGCACGGCCTCGGCCAGCGCGGCCGGTCCCATCAGGAAGTCCGGGTCGATCTGCGTGGTGAGGTCGACTCCGGCGCGCTCGTTGGCCCAGGCCTCGGCGTTGCGTCTGTGGAACTCGTGGGCCCACCTGGTGAACGCCGCCCAGTCCTGGCCGGTGCCGTCGACGGCGTCGGCCAACAGGCCCAGGACGGCCCGGTTGGCATCCTCGAGCTCGTGCAACGGGCCGACCGTGCCGCGTTCGGCGCGGCGCACGTACGCCGACCGGCTCATCCAGGTGAGCAGGTCCGCCCCGACATGCTCGCGGAGGAACTCCACGTCGGCGGCGTCCTCGACCTTGTTGCCGATCACCGACAGGGCCACGCCGTAGTCGCGGGCATAGCCGGCGTACTGGCGGTAGACGCTGACGCTGCGCACCGTCGGTTCGCAGACCAGGAAGGTACGGTCGAAGCGGGTGAACAGCCCCGAGGCGAACGAGTCGGCACCTGCGGTCATGTCCACCACGACGTACTCACCGGGCCCGTCGAGCAGGTGGTTCAGCAGCAGCTCCACCGCGCCGACCTTGGAGTGGTAGCAGGCCACGCCGAGATCCTCGGCGCTGAACTCGCCGGTCGCCGCCAGCCGCACGCCGCCGACGGTGGCGACGCACTCCGCGTAGATCGGGTTCTCCTCCACCACGCGCAGCAGCCGGGAGCCCCGTCCGGGCGGGGTGGTCTTCACCATCTGCGCGGCCGAACCGATGCGCGGGTTGTCGCCGCGCAGATATTCCTTGATCGCTGGCAGGTGCTCACTCAACGGCCGCATGGTGGCGGCCGGTCCGCCGAGGGCCACCGCGAGATGCTGGTTGATGTCGGCGTCGACGGCCAGCACCGGGCGGCCCTCGGCGGTGAGGTGGCGGGCGTGGAGCGCGGCGAGGGTGGTCTTGCCACTGCCACCCTTTCCGACGAAGGCGACCTTCATCGGCAACCCTCCAGCCAGATGCTAACGGTAACCGTTTCCATGAACCGCATCGTATCGGGTGGCTCCGGCTGACGGCGCCGAACCCGCCGCCTGACCCGACGATGTCGGTGCCGGCCGCCGCCGTTCGTCCTGCGGAGCAAGGTCGAGCACCTCCGTGGCCAACCGGCGGATGTTGGCCAGGCCGGTCTCGGGCCCGCCGCCGGCCTCCACCATGAACAGCAGATGGCGTACGCCGGGCAGCGCCGCCGCCCGGGTCACCGCCGATCGGCAACGGTCCGGTGCCCCCACCGGATGGATGTCGACAAGCCGCCTGACGTATTCGGCCGGATCCCGTTGCCCGGCCGGGGCGCCGTCCAGCCGCACGTACTCCCGGGTGCCGGCCAGCAGCGGGGGGAGTCCGGTGCCCACCGTCCGCGCCGCCTCCTCGTCGGTCGGGCCCACCTGGGCGAGATGGGCGCTGGCGTGACCGATGCCGGCGACATCGTGTCCGTGGGCCTCGGCTGCCCGCGCATAGCGGTCGAGCAACTCCGCCTTCTCGGCCAGATCGGCGTGCAGGCCGAGCAGCAACGGCAGGCCGTGCCGGGCGGCGAGATCGACAGTGCCGGTCGAGGTGGCCGCGACCCAGACGGGTAGCCGGCTGCGCGGTCGCGGCACCACCGGGACCGCGCGGAACGGAAAGCGATGGTTCCCGGCCACCGTCCGCTGCCCGGACAGCCACCGGGTCAACAGCTCCAACGAGTCGTGGAACCCGTGCGCGAACCGCTCCGGCCCGGTGCCGAAGACCTCCAGGTCCACCCAGGGGCCGCCCCGACCGACGCCGAGCCGGAAGCGTCCACCGGACAGCTCGTGCAGCAGCGCCGCCTCCTCGCCCAGTGCCACCGGGTGCCGGTTGGACAGGATGCAGGCGGCGGTGCCCACCTCGATCCGGTGGGTCGCCCCGAGCAGGTGGGCGGCGAAGGTGATCGCGGACGGGCACACCCCGTAGGAGATGAAGTGGTGCTCGGCGATCCACACCCCGGCGAACCCGGCGGCCTCGGCCGCCCGTCCGTAGCGGTGGGCGGTCGCCAGCGCCTCGGCGTGGGTGTCGCCGGGGCGCTGCCCGGCGAGCAGGAACAGGTGCGCCCGTACGCCCTGACCGGCCCGCCGGGTCTCGCTCGAATCAGCAGTCACGCAGCTCGGGAGACTGGTTGAGCAACTGGCCGCGGACCGAGATGAACCGGTGGTAGGTGTCGGAGTCGACGGCGGACGGTCGGAACGCCGCGATCCGGTGGCAGTTCTGGAAGGCGAGCTTGACGCCGAAGTGACGCTCCAGGCTGGACCGGATGGCGTCACTGGCCAGCGCGCGCAAGAGTTGGCCCCGCTCCGCTTCGGTGGGTGGGGGCACCTGGTTGTCGGCGAAGTCGGCGTCGGAGGACGCCAGCTCGGACGCTACCCGGCTGACGGTCTGCCAGGCGTACGGCAGTGACTCGCGGACGCAGGCCACGAAATCCTCGTCGTCGACGGGGCCGGATTCGGCGGCCCGCAGCAGGCTCGGCGGCACGGTGAGAGACATGCTCCTCCTCGACTAACGATCACGGTTGTCATTACCGCTACTATGGGAGCACATCACGTCACTGTCGGCGGTGTCAATGTTCCCCACCGCGTCGGCCTGGCGGGCAAACGCGTAACCCATAAGTTACGCTTTAGCCGTGGACGAGGTAGCCGCCGCGATCGCGGACCCGGTCCGGCGGCGCATCCTCGAACTGCTGCGCGAGCGTCGGCTGCCAGCCGGGCGGATCGCCGAGGAGTTCGAGATCAGCCGCCCGGCGATCAGCCGGCACCTGCGCGTACTGCGCGACAGCGGCCTGGTCCGCGACACCGTCGTCGGCCGCCAGCGGTTCTACGAGCTGGATCCGACCCGGCTCACCGACCTGGTCCGGTGGCTGACCCAGTTCACCCGGACCGACCTCTGGGAACGTCGCTTCGACGCCCTGGAGACCGAGGTCTACCGTGCCCGCCGCGACCGCCGTACCGGCGACTCGCCATCCGCCCCACAGGAGCGCACCGCATGACCCGCATCCCGACCGGACGACTCTTCGACGCCGAGAACGGCGTCGACCTGGTCCTCACCCGTACCTTCCCCGCCCCCATCGACGATGTGTGGGCCAGCCTCACCGAGCCGGAACGCACCGCCCGATGGTTCGGCCCCTGGGAGGGCGACGCCGCGCCCGGCCGGACCATCCGGGTGCAGATGGCCATGGAGGAGGACGCGCCCTGGTCCGACCTGCGGATCGACGCGTGTGAGCCACCCCGCCGGCTGGCCGTGTCGATGCGCGACGAGTACGGCCACTGGGTGCTGGAACTGCTGCTGACCTCCGACGGTGAGCGGACCGAGCTGCGTTTCGTCCACCACCTCGACGACACCGAGGGCATCGGTGGGGTCGGACCGGGCTGGGAGTGGTACCTCGACTGCCTGGTGGCCTCCCGGGAGGGCGTGGCGATGCCGACGTTCGACGACTACCACCCGCCGATGCAGGCGTACTACGAGCAGCTGCGGCCAGAGTGATCGAAGATACCCACATCCGCGCCATTCGCGTCGTTTTGCTGGGTTCACCCAGGGTACCGCCCTGACATCTGGCTCTCGTGTCCCCAGGAGGTACCCGTCGCAATGAATGCTCGCAACCCCGCCAAGGCGGTCAGAGATGTCGTGGAGGCCGCAACCGAGAAGGTGACCGAGGCCCTCACCTCGCAGGTGCCCGGTGCGCCGGGCAGCGCCCCGCCGACGGTCGACGAGCCGACGACGCCGCACGAACCGCTGCCGCCCAAACCCGAGCAGGGCGCGCCGCAGACCCGTACGCCGACCGGTGCCGAGACCGGCGCGCCGGCAACCGCGAACGGTCAGCAGGGCGCCTTCCTTACCACCGCGCAGGGCGCGCGGCTGCGGGACACCGACCACTCCCTCAAGGCCGGCCCGCGCGGGCCGGTGCTGCTCCAGGACCACCACCTGCGGGAGAAGATCACCCACTTCGACCACGAACGCATCCCCGAGCGGGTGGTGCACGCCCGTGGCGCGGGCGCGCACGGCGAGTTCACCGCGTACGGCACGGCCGAGGCCGTCACCCGGGCGGGCTTCCTGAAGAAGGGGCGGACCACGGAGGTCTTCGTCCGCTTCTCCACGGTCCTCGGTTCACGCGGCTCGGCCGACACCGTCCGCGACACCCGGGGCTTCGCCACGAAGTTCTACACCGACGAGGGCACCTTCGACCTTGTCGGCAACAACATGCCTGTCTTCTTCATCCAGGACGCCATCAAGTTCCCCGACATCATCCACGCCGGCAAGCCGCACCCCGATCGGGAGATCCCGCAGGCGCAGAGCGCGCACGACACGTTCTGGGACTTCGTCTCGCTGCACACCGAGGCGCAGCACCACACCATGTGGAACATGTCCGACCGGGGCATCCCGCGCTCCTACCGGACGATGGAGGGCTTCGGGGTGCACACCTTCCGGCTGGTCAACGCCGCCGGTGAGACGGTGCTGGCCAAGTTCCACTGGAAGCCGAAGCTGGGCGTGCACTCGCTGGTCTGGGAGGAGGCCCAGCTGCTCGGCGGCCTGGACCCGGACTTCCACAGGCGTGACCTCTACGACGCCATCGAGGCCGGCGCGTTCCCCGAGTGGGAACTCGGCCTCCAGATCTTCCCCGACACACCCGAGGAGACCTTCGCCGGCATCGACCTGCTCGATCCGACGAAGATCGTGCCGGAGGAACTCGCGCCGGTGCAGCCGGTCGGCAAGCTGACGCTGAACCGTACGCCGACGAACTTCTTCGCCGAGACCGAGCAGGTCGCCTTCCACCTGGGACACCTGCCGCCGGGCATCGACGTCACGAACGACCCGCTGCTTCAGGGCCGGCTCTTCTCGTACCTCGACACGCAGCTGACCCGCCTGGGCGGGCCGAACTTCGCGCAGATCCCGATCAACCGGCCGCACGCCCCGGTCAACGACATGCTCCGCGACGGCTTCCACCAGCACGCCGTGCACGCCGGTGTGGCCCCGTACCGGCCGAACTCCCTCGACGGTGGCAACCCGTTCCCGGCCGGCGACGACGACCACCCGTTCGTCGACGTGCCGGTGCAGGTCGCCCAGGCCCCCAAGGTACGGGCCAACCCCGCCTCGTTCGACGACCACTTCAGCCAGGTCCGCCTGTTCTGGCTCAGCATGTCCCCCGTCGAGCGGGAACACATCATCCGGGCGTACACCTTCGAGCTGGGCAAGTGCTACCACCAGGCGATCAAGGAACGTCAGCTCCAGTGCCTGGCCAACATCGACCCGGTGCTCTGCGCCCAGGTAGCCACCGGCCTCGGTCTGCCCGCGCCGGAGCCGACGGTGCCGTTGGCCGATGTCGAGCCCAGCCCCGCGCTGTCGCAGGTGGGCCGGCAGTGGCCGGCCGACGGCCGGATGGTCGGCATCGTCGTCGACCCCGAGGCCGACCTGGACAGCGTCCGGGCGGTCCGCGAGGCGGTCTTCGCCGCCGACATGGTGCCGCTGCTCATCGCGCCGCACGGCGGAACGATAGGCGACCTGCCCGCCCAGCGGAGCTTCGCCACCGGCCGCTCGGTCGAACTCGACGCGCTCCTGCTCGCCACGGCGCCTGCACCGGCGCCCGACGCGTTGCCGGCCCGCGACGCCAAGGCGGGCGCGGCCGGCTCGGCCACCGTCGACCCCCGGGTGCTGCTGATGGTGGAGGAGTGCTGGCGGCACGCCAAGGCCATCGGCGCGTGGGGGACCGGCGTCACTGTGCTTGAGCAGGCCGGCGTCGCCGGCACACCCGGCGTGGTCACCGCCGACTCCGCAAGCGAGGTCCTGACCGCCGTCCAGCAACTGATGGCCGACCACCGCGTCTGGCAACGGTTCCCACCTCCGTCGCCTGACCACCCCACGCCGTAAAGATCTTGGTCCGTGGGTGCCCCTGAGAGGGCGCTCACGGACCAAGATTTCCAGGTCAACCTCCGGTCGGGCCGACGTCTCCGGTATGTCAGGTGTCGGTCAGTGCCTTGTGCAGGCGGCGGGCTTCGGTGACGAGGCGGTTGGATCCGGTCCGGCCGGCGACCTCGGCCAGGCCGGGCACCTCGATCCGCACGCCGGTCGCGGTGGCCGTCTCCGCCGCCAGGGTCAGCAGTTCCGGCACGCCGCGCGGTGGTGTCGGCGCGGCCAGCACCGCCGGGAGCGCGGCGGCGAGCAGCCGCCACACGGTCAGCGGCGCACCCGCCTGTGCGGCGTCGCGCAGCGGTTCGACGACCCGGGACAGCTTCACCAGCTGCCGGGCGGCAAGGGTGCCGAGTTGTCCACCGGTGCCGGCCGCGTCGAAGTCGCCTGCGGCGGTGAGGGCGAGCAGGGCGTCCACAGTGGCCACCCGGTCCGGACCGTACCGGGCGCTCAGACCGTAGGCCACGGCCAGGTCGAGGGCCACCCCGCCCGGACCGCCGATCTCCGCGAGCAGGGGCAGCACCGCGGCGCCGTCGCGCTCGTCCATGTCCGCGGCACCGGCGACAAGCGGCAGCGCGTACGCGGTGACCAGACCCCGGTGCCCGGGCAGCAGCGACGGCCACAGGTGCACCCAGCCGGAGTGATCGCCGCTGAGGGGTGTGGCAGGCGCGGTGAACAGCCCGTACCTGTCGACCGCGCCGGCGGGTGGCGTCAGGTCGACAAGGATCCGCTCGGCCGGCTGGTACGCGTACTCCCAGTGGCGGTTGCCCCGCCGGGGGTCCCGGGTGAAGGTGCGGGTCCGGACGACCGGCTGCGGTAGGCCGCCGTCGCGCAACCAGCCGGCGAGCCGTCGGCCGGCGGGCGTGCCGAGCGCCGTCGCCTGGTCGGCGATCGACTTGTCCACGCCGGTCGGCAACCGCAGCAACGCCTGGGTGAGATCCCAGTAGCCCGGCTCCCGGTCACCGAGCGCGGTGAGCCGCGCCACCAGAGTCGCCGGGTCGAGCAGACCGTTTGTCGAGGTGGGCGCGGCCAGCAGGCCCGCCTGCCCCGGTTCGTTGAGGTACGCGCCGATCTCGGCCAGCCGGGCCCGCAACAGCCGGTGGACCGGTGGCACCTTGGGATCGGTGACCACCAGTTCCGGTGCCGCGTCGCGCCGACGTACCGCCGTGAGGAGCTTCTCCCACCGCTCCCGCCGCCGGTCAGTGCGCTCGACTCCGGCGCTGCTGAACACCTCGACCACCGTCTCGCAGAGACAGAGCGGATCCCAGCGGTGCGTGTTCGCCCATGACCAGTGCCGCCGCTCGATCACCGGGTCGAGCGCGGTGCGTACCCGGGGTCCCTCGGTCGCGGTGAGCCGGACGAGCCCGTCGAGGATCCGCTCCAGCGGTGCCCCCTGGTACGGGATGCCGAGCAGTGCGGCGACCTCCTCGGTCAGCTCGTCCAGGTCCGTGATGGGCGCGGAAGCCGCAGCCGGCGGAGCGGGCGGGGGCAGGTCGTCGCCGCGGGGCCGGGTCAGCGCCGGGCCGACCGGTGCGGGGTCGAAGCCGTGCCGGGTGGCGAGGGTGGACGCCCGCTCCCGAAGCTCCACAGCGGGATGCTCGGCGGCCACCGCGATCACCTCGGCGATCTCGGTGGCCCGGTCCCGGTGGTGGCGGGCGAGCCGGTCGAGCCAGGTGAGCTGGGTCCGGACCAGAGCCTTCTCGGGTCGCGTGAGCATCTGCCGGGACGCGTCGAGAACGGACTCCAGCTCCAGGTCGGGCAGCTTACGGAGCGCCTTCTGCGCCATCGTGGCCACCGGCGCGGGAGCGTCGACGAGTAGCCGCAGGTAGTCGGGGGCGCGGGCGGTGACCTCGGTGGTGGTCGGTGCGAGCTGGTCGAGCAGGGTGGTGAAGGCGCGGAGCGCGGTGGGCCGGTCACCGCGCAGCAGCCGACTGATCGACGCGTCGAGCAGCGTCACCCGGTCCACCACCCCCTCGGCGGCGAGCTGGGTCAGGGCGGCCGGCAGGGCGGGCTGACCGGGGTCGTTCCAGTTGTCGTGGCCGGCGATGAACATCATCTGGTTACCGATGCCGTCCACCTCGAACAGTCGGGGCAGCATGACGGCCAGGAACGGATCGTCGCGCAACCGGTCGACCACCGGCGCCGGCTGGCCCTGGTGGAACCGGTCCGGGGACTCGACAGCCGTCAACCACAGCTGCACGCACCTGTCGTCGGTAGGTGGCGCGCCGCCCTCGGCGCGCAGCAGCGTGGCGACGAAATGCCACCGACCCACCCAGGTGTCCTGACGGAACCGGGTGGCGATCCGGTGGGCCAGGTCGACGAGCCAGTCGACGCCCCGCTCCTGCCCCACCCGACGGACCAGCTCGGCCGCGCGGCGACCGTGCGGGTTGACCGAGGGACGACCGAGGATCGCCGCGGCCTGAGCTGCGGTCGGCAGGCAGCCGACCACCGCGACGGCCAGGGCGGTCCCGGTGCCGGCCGACCACCAGATGTCGCGGTCCCGTTGTTTGAACCAGGCGGTCAGCTCGACGCCGATCTCCCGGCGGCGCTGCTCCGGCAACCCTTCCAGCGCTGCCGCCACCGATTCGGCGGCACCGTTTGTCACCAGGCCGAACAGGTCGCTGGTGCCGCCGGTGGCCAACTCCAGCCGACGTCGTACCGTGCTCTCCGTCGACCGCGTCACACCCGCTCCTCGACCTGCTCGGTGGTGAGCATCCGGGTGGCCAGGGCGTGCCGGCACGGCCCACGTTGCCCCCGGTGTTTCGCCCACCAGGAACAGGTGCAGGTGAGTGTGCCGTCGGCGAGCTGACGGACCCGGTAGACCTGGTCGCCGCTGCGTACCGTCGCCGCGGTGCCGTCGGGCTGCACCGCGCCGGCGTCGAGCAGCGCCCGCGCACCGACCAGCCGGGGATTGTCCCGCTCGGCACGGCCCGCGTCGTACGGCATCACCCGGTGGAAGTACGCCGCGTCGGCCACGTCGTAGCCGACCCGGCCGGCGGTGCCGAGCTGGGCCAGCGCGCCCCGGACCCGCCCGGCGTCGATGCCGGCCTGCTCGGCCAACCGGTCGGGGTCGATCGTCGGATCCCAGGAGAGCAGGGCGGAGACGAGGTTGGCGTCGTCGACGACATCGTCACCGGCGAGCGCGGCGAGAGCGGCCCCCTCGCCGGAGAAGCCGCGGTACGGCTCGGGGGAGAGGGTCAGCGACAGCCGCAGCGCGCCGGTGTCCAGTTCCCAGACACTCGGGGCCGGGGCGGCGCCGGGCGCCACTGTGGGTCCGTACACCCGGAGGGTTTTGGCGAAGCGCAGCATCGGTTGCAGCGCGGCGAGCCGACCGGCCCCGGCCAGGCAGACCGCTCCGGCGACGGGTCGCGAGGTCAGCCGCAGCGACCGGCCCGCCGGCACCACCCACAGCACCGACCTGTCGCTGCCCCGGGGGAGCCGGCGCAGGAAGGTGCTGGCCTCGGCCGCCGGCAGCTCCGCCCGGGGCTCGAACCGGGCGGCGAGGACCTGCACCTCGGCGAAGCCGCGCAACCAACGCACCGGCAGCGGCACCTTCTTCTCCACCACCGCGCCGTCCAGGGTGGAGACGGTGAGGTCGTCGGGGCCGACCGACAGGTGCAGCGGATCCAGACCACCGACCCGGGCCAGCGCCTCGCGCAGCGGAGTGTTCACGTCGACGTTCGTGGTGCCGTGCTCGGACAACTCACCGTCGAGGCCGGCGGGCAGCACGTCGAGCCGCGCGTACACCCCGCAGCAGCCGGAGAAGGATTCGAAGCGGAGCCGGTCGCAGCTGCCGGTGACCACCGGATCCAGGCTGGCCGGGCTGACCGGCCGGTGGTAGCGGGTGCGGGCCACCTCGGCCACGGCCAGCAGACCCACCGCCGCTGCCTGCCCGGTGGTGAGGAAACCGGCGAAGAAGCGGGGATTCGGCGTGGGACCGCCGCTGGTCTGCAGGGCGAGTGATCGCTGCGTGAGGGTGGAGGGGGCGAGGTACCGGTACGTCTGGACTGCGTTCACGCCGCCGGACGGTAGAGCAACTGGCCGACATTCTGGTCGCTCGGGCACGGTGACGGCGGCGAATCCCAGCCGGCCCGTCGAGACGGTCTGAGCGTCAGTGCGCCGCGACGGCCATCGCCTCCGCCGGCTCCGGCACGGCCAGTTGGCCGGGGCGGACCACCACGAAGAGCACCACAAGCGCGGCGGCCATCCCGCCGGCGATCACCAGGGCCATCGCCACGGCGCCGGTGCCGAGCACGCCCACCAGCGGTGCGGCGAGCGCCCCGATGCCGAACTGCACCGCGCCGAGCAGGGCGGAGGCGGTGCCGGCCGCCTCGCCGTGCCGGGTCAGGGCCAGCGCCGGGGCGTTCGGCAGCGCCAGGCCGGCGGCCGCGAGCACCACCCAGAGTGCGGCGAGCAGGGCGGGCAGGCCACCGATCCCGGTCGCGGCGAGGCCGAGCAGCACCAGACTCGCGGCGGAGCCTGCGATCAGGGCGCTCACCAGGATCCGCTGCGGGGACCAATGGCGCAGCAGGCGTACGTTGCCCTGGGTGGCCGCGATCAGCCCGATCGCCCCGGCACCGAAGGCCAGCCCGAACTGCTGCTCGTCGAGCCCGTACTGTCCCTGTAGGACGAACGACGAGCCGCCGACGTAGGCGAACAGGGCCGCCATGGCCAGCCCGGCGACCAGCACCAGCCCGACGAAGGCGCGGTCACCCAGCAGCGAGCCGTAGAGCCGGACGGTGGGCAGCACTCCGCCGCGTTGCCGCCGCAGCGGCGGCAGCGTCTCCGGCAGGCCCAGCATCGCGATCAGCAGCAGCAGTACGCCGAAGACCGCGAGGGCGGCGAACACGCCGCGCCACTGCGTCCACCGCAGCAGTTCGCTGCCGAGGGTCGGCGCGAGGATCGGGGCGGCGCCCATCACGAGCAGCAGCCGGGACAGCAACTGGGCGAAGGCCGAGCCGCTGAACAGGTCTCGGACCACGGCCATGGCGATCACGGCAGCCGCCGCCGCGCCGAGGCCCTGGACCACCCGCAGCGCGCCGAGCACTGTGATGTTCGGGGCGAGGGCACAGCACACGGAGGCCACGATGTGCAGCGCGGTGCCGGCGATGAGCGGTGTCCGGCGGCCGACGGCGTCGGAGAGCGGGCCGATCAGCAGCTGTCCCAGGGCGAGGCCGATCAGGGTGCCGGTGAGCGTCAGCTGGACCGCCGCCGAGGTGGTGTCGAGGTCGTCGACGATCGAGGGCAGCGCCGGAAGGTACATGTCGATGGTCAGCGGGCCCACCGCGATCAGCGAGCCGAGGACGAGGATGAGGCGTACGCGCTGGCGGCGGCTCATCAGGTCACCCGGCATCAGCGAAGCCGGTGGTGCGGCGGCGGTGTCGACGGCGCTCACCGGGTGGTCTCCCGCCGACCAGCGTGCGGGGCGGGACGTGCTGCGATGGTCATATCTGGCTCCAACCCGCAGCCGCCGGCCTGATTCCCGATCGCCGCCCACGTGCGACAGCTCACACCGCCACCGACCGGGCTGTGCGCACTGTGCCGGGCGGCGGATCGCTGGCGGTCCAGGCTCTCCGCAACGGCCGGTCGCCGCCCGGCCTCTCCGCAACGGCCGGTCGCCGGCCCCAACATCGATGGTGGGACCGGCGACCGGTGGTTATCCGAGGTGCGGGTGCAGATCAGGCGGCGTCGGCGGCGGTGCCGGCGGTCACCTCCCGCCGGTTGGCCGGGTAGCGGATGCTCTCCACCATCTCCGAGATCTCCTCCGGCGGCGGCGCGGTCATCTTCGACACCACGATGGTGACGACGAAGTTGACGATCGCGCCGATGGTGCCGATGCCCTCCGGGCTGATGTCGAAGATGTGCGGGTTCGCGGCGGTACCGAACACCGGCAGCGTGTAGATCATGTAGCTGGCGGTGAAGAGCATGCCGGTCACCATGCCGGCCGCCGCGCCCGTGGCATTACATCGTTTCCAGAAGATGCCGAGCACGATGGCGGGGAAGAAGCTCGCCGCGGCCAGGCCGAAGGCGAAGGCGACCACCTGCGCCACGAACGCGGGCGGGTTGATGCCGGCGTAGATGGCGACCAGCACCGCCAGACCCATGGCGATCCGGCCGGCGAGCAGCCGCTGCTTGTCGGTGGAGTCCCGCTTGACCCGACGGAAGTACAGGTCGTGCGAGAAGGACGACGAGATGACCAGCAGCAGGCCGGCCGCCGTGGACATCGCGGCGGCCATACCGCCGGCCGCCACCAGACCCACGATCGGTGCCGGCAGGCCGGCGATCTCGGGACTGGCCAGCACCAGGATGTCGTTGTTGACGATCAGGTCGGCACCGGAGGTCGGACTGTTGCTGACCGAGGTGATCGTCGAGGCGCTGTCGCTTACCGTCACCAGACCTGTCGCCGCCCAGTTCTCGATCCAACTGGGCAGCGCGTTGGCGGAGACCCCGTTGACGTCCTGGAGCAGGTTCAGCTTGGTGAAGGCACCCACCGCCGGGGCGGTGGTGTAGAGCAGCGCGATGAAGAACAGCGCCCAGAACGCCGAGTAGCGGGCGCCCCGCACGCTCTTCGTGGTGTAGAACCGGACGATCACGTGTGGCAGGCCGGCGGTGCCGATCATCAGCGCCATGGTCACCAGGAACACGTCGATCTGCGGTCGGGCCGCGAACGCCTCGGTGTACTGGTTCAACCCCATCTCGACGCTTATCGCGTCGAGTTCGGCGAGGATCTGCCCGAACGACACCTGCGGGATCGGAATGCCGGTCATCTGCTGAGCCACCGCGAACGCGGGAATCAGATAGGCCACGATCAGCACGGTGTACTGCGCGACCTGGGTCCAGGTGATGCCCTTCATGCCGCCGAGCACCGCGTACAAGCCGATGATCACCGCGGCGAGGATGACGCCCTGGGT
The DNA here is from genome assembly GCF_002754655.1 of Verrucosispora sp. CNZ293. Classification (NCBI taxonomy): domain Bacteria; kingdom Bacillati; phylum Actinomycetota; class Actinomycetes; order Micromonosporales; family Micromonosporaceae; genus Micromonospora; species Verrucosispora sp. CNZ293. The sequence goes on along the minus strand of NZ_PEFR01000001.1, from coordinate 1,828,535 downwards.
CACGTCCAGCTTCAGGAAGCGGCTGAAGACGATGCCGCCACCGCGCATCTGCCCCACCACGTAGGTGAAGGAGATGATGATCGCGGCCACGGCGGCGATGGTGCGGACGGTCTCGGAGTACCGGTCACCGACGAATTCGGGAACCGTGAACTTGCCCCACTTACGCAGGTAGGGCGCGATCAGCAGGGCCAACAGCACGTAGCCGCCGGTCCAGCCCATCAGGTAGATGGTGCCGTCCGAGCCCAGGAACGCGATCAGGCCGGCCATCGAGATGAACGACGCCGCCGACATCCAGTCGGCGGCGACCGCCGCACCGTTGGCGATTGTCGGGATGCCCTGGCCGGCGACGTAGAAGCCGGCTGTCTCCTTCACCCGGCTGCGCCAGGCGATGTAGAGGTAGACGGCGAACGAGCCGACGATGAAGACGAGGGTCCAGATCTGGATCTGACTCATTTGCCAGCCCCCTCGGTCTCCTGCTCGTCAACGCCGAACTGGTTGTCGAGTCGATCCATCATCTTCGCGTACACCAGAATCAGAATGACGAAGACGTAGATCGATCCCTGTTGGGCGAACCAGAATCCGAGCGGGAATCCGGCGATGACGATGTTGTTCAACGGTTCGACAAGGAGGATTCCGAAGCCGAACGAGACGATGAACCAGATGGCGAGCAGGATCACCATGAGCCGCAGGTTGCGGCTCCAGTACTCCTTGCGCCAGCCGTTGTCCGGCGGTGACGCCGGTGGTGGTGCCGACGGTGGCGGTTCACCGCCACGGGTCTCCTTATCGGGGGTTACCTCGGTCATGTCTGGAGCCTCCTAGTCGGTATGGAACCGGCAGATCCGGCGAGGGGCCTGCGACACGGCGCCTGGTTGGTGGTGACGCGGTGCTGGTGCCGTGGCCGATCCGCCCGCCCGCCTCGCCGTGCTGCTCGACGCGGTTGTGCGGTCGGTCACACCTTTGGCTGGGTAGCGAACGCGACGCGGCCTGGCCGGGGCAAGAGGTGATCCGGGCAGGTACGGCATCAGGTCGCTGAACGGTCCGTTGGATCCTGTGAACGGTCGACCGGCCCGGGCTGGGGCAGGCTGTCGTACCGGTTTGTGGCTTTTCGCGAGGCTGGGTCGGCCGCCCACCGATGCTGTCCGACCGCTCGCCGATCGGCCCGTTCGGTGAACGGCGCCGAGCGCATAGCATCCGGAAATGGCCGACACCGCATCCACCGCCGCCCCGGTTCGCCGCCGCATCCTGCACGCCGGCAGCCTCGGCATGATCGTCGGCGGCGTGCTCGCGCTCGTCGGCTCGCTGCTGCCCTGGGTCATCACGCCGTTCGGTTCGCTCTCCGGCGTGGCCGGACCCGGCCTGTGGACGCTGAGCGTGGCGTTCCTCGCCATCGCCGGTGCGCTGCTGCCCAACCGGAAGGTGGCCATCGCACACAGCCTGATCCCCGGGCTCATCATCGCCGTCATCGCCGGGTGGCAGGTGGCCCGCCTGATCAGCCTCAGCGCCAGCACCGGCGCGTGGGGGCAACTGATGCCGGGCATCGGCCTGGTCATGGCCGCCGGTGGCGCGGTCGTCCTGATCCGTACCGGCATGCGGCTGGTCACGCTGCGCTGACCGGGGAGGCCGGACCGGCGGTGTCGAGCCGGTCACCCGAAGATCTGGCCGAGCCGTGAAACCTTCAGACGTACGCACGCGTCATCCCGCTGAATCGACCGAGGATCAGCCGCCGCCAGGCGGTTGACCCCGGTGCTGAGCAGCTCGGGAGGAATCGTGTCGCTGGGTAGGTGGCTCGCCGCGGCGGGTCTGGTGGTGCTGACCGGCACCGCCGTAGGGGTTTACAGCATGGGTCCGGCCTCCGGTGACGGTCAGACCCCGCCGGCCCGTGACGCGTTGGCGGAGGCTGGAGCCCAGTCGTCCGGAGGTGTGGCGGTGGCGGCCACGCCACGGCCGACGGCGGTCGGGGATCCGCTGCTGTCCGGCAAGCGCCGGGTCACCATCGTCCGGGTGGGCGCCTTCGAGTCGGGGCTGGCGTTGCTCGACGGTGGCCGGTTGGTCGAGGTCGACGATGACCAGGGTCGGCAGGTGTTCGTACCGACGCCGGTGGGCTCGGGCCAGTTCCTCATCAAGGCGTACTACGGCGGCGGCACCGGTAAGCCGGTCTGCTGGCAGGTACACAACCCCGGCGACAGCCGGCCGCTGTACGTGCGGGGAGCCACCTGCCGGGCCGGCGACCCTGCCCAACGTTTCGAGATCGTCGCCGTGGCCGACGGCGGCCCCCGCGAATACCTGATCAGCAACCGGTGGGCGTACCTGCGGGACTCCGCGCGATCCGGGCTGATCATGGAGGAGTTGGGGGATGCCCCGCCGGCGAGTAGCTTCCGGTTCAACGACACCGGACCGGCACCCCGAAGGTGAGGCGCGGTGACGCCCCCGGTCCCGGCCCGGGGGCGTCCGTCCGCCGTCCGCCGGGGTCACGACCAGCAGCGACAGTACCGGGTGGGAACGTGAGTGAAACGCGACGCTGAGGAGTTCGACGCCTTCTACACGGCGTCGGCGCAGCGGGTGCTGGGCCACCTGTCCGCCATGGTCGGCAGCCGGGCCGAGGCCGAGGACGCGGTCGCGGAGGCGTACGCCAGGGCCTGGGACCGGTGGGCGTCGGTACGGGAGTGCGACAGCCCGGAGGCATGGGTCCGCCGGGTCGCGTACCGGATCGCCGTCAGTGCCTGGCGCAAGACGGTGAACCGGCTGCGTGCCCACCGTCGGGAGGTGGCCGGCCAGCACGACGAGACGACCTCTGTCGATCACGTGGCGGTGGTGTCGGCACTGCGCCGCATCTCCGCCGAGCAGCGGCACGTGGTGGTGCTGCACCACCTGGTGGGGCTGAGCGTGACCGAGATCGCGGCGGAGATCGACAGCAACGTGAACACCGTCAAGACGCGGCTGGCCCGGGGACGCCGGGCGTTGGCCGCTCACCTGAGCGACGGCGGGTACGAAACCACCGGTGCAGGAGGCAGGAATGGGTCCTGAGCCGAATCTCGACGAGGCCCTGAGGGCGTTGGCCGGGCACGGCCGGCAGGGGAAGGTACCGGCCGCTGTCGACATCCGAGGCCGGGGTGACGCCCGACGTCGCCGTCGACACGCCGCCTCCGCCGCGCTGGGCGTCGTACTCGTCGGTCTGCTCGGTGCCGGCGCGGTCCTGGCGCGTCCCTCCGGGGGCCTGGACTCCCTGCCGGTCGGGCCGGCCGGTCCGACGACCGCGCCGGCCACCGGGTCGGCCAGTCCCGACCCGGCCGCGACGTCCGCGCCGCCGGACGGTCCTTCGGTCAGCGACCCGCTGCTGTCGGGACTGCGGCAGGTGACAATCGTCCGGGCCGCCGAGCGGAGTGGCGGGTTGTCGCTGCTCGACGACGACCGCCTCGCCGAGGTCGACGGCGACGAGGGTCGCCAGCTCTTCGTGGTCACCCCTCAGGGGCCCGACACCTACCTGATCCGGGCCGCCGAGCGGGGTGACGAACCGACAGACGTCTGTTGGGAGGTGCGGTCCTCGGGGAGCCAGCCACTGCGGGTGGTCGCAGCCGCCTGCGCGCCGGAGGAGCCGAGGCAGCAGTTCACAGTCGTCCGGGACGGCCAACGCGGCGGCCAGCCCACGTACGCGATCAGCAGCAACTCGGCCTACCTGCAGAACTCGCCCACCCGTGGCCTGATCGTTGAGGAACTGGGCGACGCCACGCTGACCACGCGTTTCCGTCTGGTCGACAACGGCGCCGCCCCGCAATGACCGCCCCACCTCCGCCGATCATGCAGTTGTGGCACCAGAAATGTTGCGAATGCACCACTTTGGTAGGTGCCATAACTGCATGATCGCGCGAGGCGGCATGGTCGGGCGGGTGGCCGGGTACCGGCTGCGGGTGGGTATGGAGAAGGGCGAGCGTGCAGAGTTCTGCCGGCTCGTGGCGGACTTCAGGCGGTGGGGTCGGCTCGCCGAGGACGTGCGGAACTGGCACCGGGCTGTCCAGCAGGAGGCCGGCGCCGCCGAAGGGGCCATGCGGGACCGCAGCGTGGTGGTCGAGCGCTCCGGCCGGGCCGCGTGGCGGGTGCTCGCCTTGCGGGAGAACGACACTGACGTCGTCCGGCGACTCCAGCAGCGGGCGGCGCTTCCCGCGACGACAGTCGCCGACGACGCCCTGCTGCGCCTGCTCACCGAGGACGCCCCCCGCGCCGTCGCCGACCTCGCACCGATGCTCGATGTACGCCGCTACCTCGCCGGGCCGGCCAGGAAGCAGTCAGCAGCAACCGCCGCGGCCTTCCTACGTGACCGGCACGCGGACGTGATCGCTGCGGACAGCCCCGCACGACTGGCCTACCTCGGCGTCCCCACCGCGTCCCTCGCCCCGGCCCGGCCCCGCGTCGAGGATCTGCTCGACCCGGCTCTGCGCTTCGCCCTGCTCGCCCAGCGGACGAGTCCGGAGCGGGGACCGGCCGAGCGGACGAGCCCGGAGCCGGAGCTGGTGGAACGGTCCGTGTTCGCGGGCCTGCCGGCGGCCCTGGCCACCATCGACAAGGTCGTGGCCGGCGAGGCCGCGTACCGCGCGGCGGCCCGCGAAGCGGGTGAGCAGGTCAGACAGGCCGAGGCGCAACGGATCCTGCGGGACATGCCGGTGGAGGCGTTGCGGACCGTCACCCGCGACCGGTTCCGACTCGGGCCACTTACCGACGCGGGAATCGACACGGTGCAGGACGTGCTGCGCGTCGGCGCCTCCCTTCCGACGCTTCCGGGTGTCGGGGAGACCTCGGCCCGTCGCCTGCTCGGCGCGGCCCGCACCCTCTGGCAGACCACGTACGAGGACACGTCTGTCCGCATCGACGTCGAGCACCGCCATCCGGAGACCACGCACCTGCTGCGCCGCCTCGCCGAGTGGGACGCGCGCCGGCGTACCCGAGGTGCGGCGGCAGACCTCGAACGCGCCGCCGAACTCGCGCCGCTGGGCAGCGCCGTCGACCGGAGGACCCGCCACCTGCTGGTGGTGCCGATCAGAGGGCTCGCCGTCACCGGCCTGCGCGAGAGCGTCGAGGTCGTCATCCGGCGAGCCGAGCTGCTCCGTGGATCGTCGGCCTCCGGTCGGCGGAGCGGGCACGTCGATCCGTGGGACGACTTCCGCGCCCGACCGGCCGACTACCTCGCCATGCTCGCCGAGCTGGGCTTCGCCGCCGACGACAGGCCCGCGACGCACGGCGACCTGCCGGACGAGATCATCCAGGCGGTACGCGACCAGGCGCTCGACGGTGACCACCTGACCGCGTCGCTGCGTGGTTATCAGAGCTTCGCCGCACGCTTCGCCCTCGTCCAACGCAAGATCATTATCGGCGACGAGATGGGCCTCGGTAAGACAGTTGAGGCGCTCGCGGTCCTGGCCCACCTGCGCAGCAGGGGGAGCACCCACTTCCTGGTGGTGTGTCCCGCTGCCGTGGTGACCAACTGGGTCCGCGAGATCAGCGGCAAGTCGAGGCTGCGGCCACACCGGGTGCACGGCCCGGACCGCGACGCCGCAGCCCGCACCTGGCTGCGGGACGGCGGCGTGGCGGTCACCACCTACGAGACCCTCGCCTGGTGGGCGCCGGAACTGCGGGAGTTCCCCGACCTGGCCTGCGTCGTCGTCGACGAGGCCCACTACATCAAGAACCCGCAGGCGCAGCGGACGATCAGGACGAAGGAGATCGTCGCGCGTGCCGAACGGGCCATCCTGCTCACCGGTACGCCGCTGGAGAACAGGGTCGACGAGTTCCGCAACCTCGCCTCCTACGTACGCCCGGATCTCACAGTCGACGCCACAGACCTGTCACCCGCGCGGTTCCGGCGGCAGATCGCACCGGCGTACCTGCGCCGCAACCAGGACGACGTCCTCGACGAACTGCCCGAACTCATCGAGGTCGAGGAGTGGCTGCCGCTGTCCTCGGCGGACACCACCGCTTACCGGGCGGCGGTCGAGCGGGGGAACTTCATGGAGATGCGCCAAGCTGCCATTCTCCAGGCGGCCGAGTCCACAAAGGTGCATCGACTCATCGAGATTGTCCGGGAAGCGGCCGAGAACGAGCGCCGAGTCATCGTGTTCTCCCACTTCAGGGCGGTCCTCGACCGGGTTGTCGAGGCTCTTCCCGAGCCGGTGTTCGGGCCGCTCACCGGATCGGTGCCGGCCAACCGACGGCAGCAGATGGTCGACGAGTTCTCGGCCACCCGCCACGGGGCCGTCCTGGTGGCCCAGATCGTGGCCGGTGGCGTCGGGCTCAACATCCAGTCCGCGTCCGTCGTGGTCATCTGTGAACCTCAGCTCAAGCCGACCACCGAGGCGCAGGCCATCGCCCGGGCGCACCGGATGGGACAGGTCCAGTCGGTGCAGGTCCACCGGCTGCTCTCCGAGGACGGCGTCGACCAGCGGATCACCGAACTGCTGGCCGGCAAGCGACGAATCTTCGACGACTTCGCCCGGGTCAGCGACATGGCCGAGTCGAGTCCGGAGGCGGTGGACCTGTCCGAAGCCGAACTTGTCCGCGAGGTCCTCGCTGCCGAGCGCCAACGCCTGCTCGACCCGGCACCCGGGCTCCCGCGCCAGCACGCGCCTTCGTAACCCACGTCGCCGAACCGTGGCAGTAAAGGTGTCAGCCGGCCGGCGTGTCGGCTACCGCGACTGCCACGGATCGGGAGTGTCACCGCCACCGGTCCACTCGCGATGGCTGCCATGGGCGATACCCCCGAACGTGACTATTCGGCAGCGGCTTACCTCCTGCCGCCACTTCGGACGGTACACCGATGCAACCGCTGAGTAGCGTGGCATGACCTACGTCGAGCCCTCTCAGGTAGTACTCGCGGATCTAGCCGAGCGCGCTCTGCTGATTTATGACGCACCGGTCGATGGTCGGGTGTCGCTGATCGTTAACTGCGTGTCGTCTCAGTGGCGTGGAGCAGGAAGCCACCGGCGACGGGTCGTTGCTGGGTGTGAGCGGAGTGTCCTGGTGGACTCAGTCGACTCGGAGTGAATGGGTGATCGCTTCGGCGAGCGCCGGGTTGCTGGACACGGCGACGAGGACTATCTGCTGGTCGGGGACCACCACCACCTGCCGCGTCCGGCCATCCGGCAGCACGTCGCCGCCGCGGAGGACAGGGTGGCCGAATGCTTCGCCCGCCTCGGTCGCGAGCTGGGCCACCGGGTCGAGGTCGAGATTCGCGTGCTTTATCTCGGCGTAGTCGACGCGAGGTCTCGTCAACACGGCGCAGCCCGCGATCACATCGACATCCACGATGTAGGTGTCGCGCATCGGCGTACCGCATTTGGTGGCATTGCGCGGCCACCCCGCCGGCACCGAGATCCGCAGGCCCTCGCTGGCCACCTCCTGCTGGGGAGTTGGACCGTGATCACGTATGGTCGCAGTCACGACCGTGGCGAGGGCGAGAACCGCCCCGATCGCGACGGCGGCGACCGCCATCGGTAAGCCCCGGCGGCTCCTCAGGTCGAGGCTCATTCATGCCCCTCGCCAGTTGTCCCGCTGTCATGCGGCCGAGAATCGACCCGACCCAAATCTACCCGTGCCGCTGGAGGTGTGGCGGGGTGCTGTCCTTGACGGTTCTACGGTCGGTCGGCGCGATTCGTTCGCGCTCTCAGCTCGACAGGGCCGACACCAGGCATGGCTTCGGAAAGAGCCGGCCTCGCGTGTCACTGCGGGAGCGGTTCCGCCGGCCCCGAACGCCCCGGCAGCCGCTCGCCTCACGATTGGAGCAGCGCCTCGGACGAGGGCCCGCGAGGCGACGAGACCCGGGTGAGGCGGGTGGCGACTATGGTGCCGGCCAGGACGGAGACGGCGGCGACCGGGCCGATCCAGGCCGGGCCGAGGCCGATCGCGAGCACTGTGCCGCCGAGCGCGGCGCCGAGGGCTCCGGCGGCACCGGCGACCGAGATGTTGACGGCGGCGACCAGGCCGGTGCTGGCGGTGTCGACCTGACCCATCAGCCAGGTCTGGACCAGCGGCACGACCAGGAACGCCGCCGCGCCCAGCAGGGTGAGCCCGGCCAGCGCCAGCGGGGCGACCGGCAGCAGCAGCGGCTGCGCCAGCAGGATCACCGTCAGTGCGCCGACGGCGAGGGGCAGCCGTCGGGTGATCGCGTCGGGGCGTACCCGGCCGGCGAGCACGTTGCCGGCGATGGTGCCGAGGCCGTAGAGGACCAGGCCGACGCTGACCCAGCCGGGGGAGAGCCCGGTGACGGTGCGCAGCATCGGGGCGACGTAGGTGAAGGCGGCCACGAAACCGGTGAGCGCCAGCAGGGTGACGCCGAGCCCGGCGTAGATGCCGGGGCGCAGCAGCGCGCTCACACTGTCCCGGACGCCGGCCGGCGGTGGGTTGGGGATCCGGGGGCAGAAGACGAGCACGCCGAGCAGCCCCAACGCGCCCAGGCCGGCCACGGCCACGAAGGTGACAGGCCAGCCGTACGCCTCACCGATCAGGCTGCCCAGCGGCAGGCCGAGCACGGTGGCCAGGGCGAATCCGCCGAACAGTCGGGCCACCGCGACGGTCTGCCGCTCCGGCGGCACCGAGGCCATGGCCACCTGGGAGGCCACCGCCATGAACAACGCCTGCGCCAGCGCCGAGCCCAGCCGGGCCGACAACAGCATCGCGTACGAGGTGGCCATGGCGCTGGCCACCGCGGACACCGCGGCCAACGCCATGGTGCCGGCGAGCAGTTCCCGGCGTGGCAGCCGACGGGTCAGCACGGTGGCGACCGGGCCGCCCACGGTCACCACGATCATGTACGCGGTGACCAGCTGTCCGGCAGCGGCAACGGAGACGTCCAGGTCGGTAGCGACCTGGGGGAGCAGGCCGACAAGCACGAACTCGGCCGTGGCCACGGCGAACGAGCAGACGAAGAGCACATAGATGATCACAGACGGACGCTAAAGCCTGACATCGACGTTAGAGTCAAGTGATGCGGATCGGTGAGTTGAGCGCGCGGACCGGCGCGTCGGTGCGGATGCTGCGGTACTACGAGGAGCAGGGACTGCTGACGCCGGTTCGTACCGGCTCGGGCTACCGGATCTACCAGGAGTCCGATGTCGACCGGGTGGCCCGGATCCGGTGCATGCTGTCCGCCGCGCTGCCCTCCGGAGTGGTCGGGCAGGCGCTGCGGTTCCTGCTGGACGGCCGGGCCGCGATCCCCGACGAGCCGGCTGACCGTGCCCGCCTGGCCGACACCCTCCAGACAGAGTTGGACCTGCTGACCGAGAAGATCGAGTCGCTGCGGTCCAGCCACGATCTGCTCGCCACCATCCTCGCCGACGTACGCGGTGACGTGGTGGGGCCCGGCCATCCCGGTGACCCGGGCGGTGGGGTGGCCCGTCGGTCGGTCCGCAAGGCGGGCCCGGCTGTCGGTCTCGCCCGCTGAGCTGTCACCAAGGCTCCGCTCGCGGTTGCCGTCGTGGGTTGGGCAGGACCGCGCCGGTCAGGCCCTGCTCGCGGTGGCCGTCGTGGGTTGGGGAGGACCGCGCCGCTCAGGCCCCGCTTGGTGGCGTGGGCAGCCGCAGGCCGTGCATCCCGCCGTCCACGGCGAGCACGCTGCCGGTGGTCGACCCGGACAGCGGACTGGCCAGGTACGCGACGGCGGCGGCCACCTCCTGCGGGGTGGTGAGGCGGCCGGTGGGCTGGCGGGCCCGCAACGCGGCAAGTGCCGCCGCCGGGTCGTCGGCGGCGTCGAGCAGCCGGCGTACCCACGGCGTGTCCGCCGTGCCCGGGTTGACGCAGTTGACCCGGATGCCGGTGGTCACGTAGTCGGCGGCCATCGCCAGGGTGAGCGCCTGGACCGCACCCTTGCTGGCGCTGTAGAGGGCCCGCTGGGGCAGCCCGAGCCAGGCCGCGATGGACCCGATGTTGACGATCGCGGCGTGCGCGGAGTCGCGCAGGTGCGGCAGTGCGGCCCGGGTCACCCGGACGACGCCCACCACGTTGACGTCGAGTATCCGGTGCCAGTCGGCATCGCTGTCGGCCTCGATGGTGCCGACCGCGCCGATGGCGGCGTTGTTGACCAGGATGTCGAGGCCGCCGAACGCCTGGTGGGCGGCGGTGATCGCGGCCCGGACCGACGCGTCGTCGGTCACGTCGGCGGCCAGGCCGAGCAACGGCTCGGGCACCTGCTGCGCGTTCAGGTCCAGGCAGGCCACCCGGGCACCACGCTCGGCGAGCAGCGTGGCCGTGGCCAGGCCGATGCCGGAGGCACCACCGGTGACCACCGCCGACAACCCGGCGAACTCCCGAGTGTCCGCGCCGGTCATGCCGGTGCCAGCGGCTGACGTTGCCGGCCCAGCCCGTCGATCTCCAATTCGACCACGTCCCCGGCGACCAGGTACGGCTTGGGTTCCGGCTGGCCGAGGGCGACACCGGCCGGGGTGCCGGTGTTGATGACGTCTCCGGGGTACAGCACCATGAACTGGCTCAGATAGCGGACGATCTCGGCCACCGGGAAGACCATGTCCTTGGTGCTGCCGTCCTGCCGCAGCACGCCGTTGACCCAGAGTCGCAACCGCAGATCCTGTGGGTCGGCGACCTCGTCGGCGGTCACCAGCCACGGGCCGAGCGGGTTGAACGTCTCGCAGGACTTGCCCTTGTCCCACTGACCGCCCCGGTCGAGCTGGAACTCCCGCTCGGAGACGTCGTGGGAGATGGCGTACCCGGCGACGCAGTCCATCGCCGCCTCGGCCGACGGCAGGTAGCGGGCCTTGCGGCCGATGACGACGGCCAGTTCGACCTCCCAGTCCGTCCTGGTGCTGCCGCGGGGCACCAGCACCGGGTCATCGGGGCCGACCACCGTGTCGGCAGCCTTCAGGAAGACCACCGGCTCGGCGGGCAGCGCCGCGCCGATCTCGGCGGCGTGGTCGTGGTAGTTCAGCCCGATGCAGACGATCTTCCCGGGCCGCAGTGGGGGACCGATCCGCAGGCCGGTGGGGTCCATCGGCGACAGGTCGTGCCGGGAGATGCCGGCCAGGCGGGCCAGGCCGTCGGTGGCCAGGAAGGCGGGGTCCAGGTCGTCGGTCACGCCGCTGAGGTCACGGAGTTGGCCGGACTCGTCGAGCAGGGCCGGCGTTTCCCGACCCGGCGGGCCGACCCGCAGCAGCTTCACCGTCGCCCCCAGATACCGCGTCACGTACGAGCCGGCAAGACATGTGATGTCTATCAGGTGATCGTGACGTCTCACAAGGCCGTCCGGCCCGTGCGGACGGGACCTCGGCCGCTGGTCCGCCGCCTGTCCGCAGGCTGCACTGGAAGCAGGACGGAGAGGAGTGAGGACGATGACCTATCTGATTGTTGTCGGCGTCGATGGTTCGGATGGTGGGCGGCGTGCCCTGCGGTGGGCGGTCGGCGAGGCGGCAGAGCGTAACGGCACCGTGCAGGCGGTGACCGCTTGGCGTTGGGACGGCCTGGACGGCGGCGCGATGGTCGCGCCGAACCCGATCGAGGAGGAGGAGCGGGCCACCGCCCTGCTGGCGCGGGAGATCGGCGAGGTGACCCGGGGCACGTCGGCGACACCGGTTTCGGCCGAGGTCGTCGAGGGCCGGCCGGCCGACGTGCTCACCGCCGCCGCCCGTGGCGCCGACCTGCTGGTACTGGGCAGTCACGGGCACGGCCGACTGCGGCACACGGTGCTCGGCTCGGTCAGCGAGGAGTGCGTACGCAAGGCCACCTGCCCGGTGGTGGTGATCCCGGTGCCGGTTTCGGCGCCGAGCGGCCCCGCCGTGCCGGCGGTGCCGGCCTGACCGCGACCGACGGGGGTTGCCGGTCTCTGACATGCTCTGGGCCGTGACGACCGGCCACCCCCGTTCCCACCGCCGCGCCCGCCGGGCGCGGTTCGGTCTCCTGTTCACCCTCGGCATCGTGATCGCCCTGGCCGTGGCGGCCGTGATCGTGCTGCGCCCGCCGGGGCCCCGCCCGCTGTTTCAGATGCCGGTCACCTGCGGGGAGACCTGGCAGGTCGGCACCTACCCGGGGCACGGCGACTACGACGTGGACTTCTTCCCGCTCTCCGGCGACCCTTGGGGACAACCGGTGCTCGCCTCGTACGAGGGCACCGTCACCGTGGCCGGGATCAACGGGTCGCTTGGTGGTCGTACCCCGGACAACCCGGACGGCCCCCGGGGGCGTGGTGGTGGCTACTGGGTGAAGATCGACCACGGCGGCCGGTGGGAGACGCAGTACCTGCACCTGCTGGAGCCGCCGCTCGTGGAAGCCGGCGAGCGGGTCGTCCAGGGTCAGCAGATCGGTCGGATCGGCAGCACCGGCAACTCCGGTGCGCCACACCTGCACTACGAGCAGCGGCGCGGCTGGCAGAAGGTGGAGGCCCACTTCGACGGCGCCCCGTCGGGCATCACCCATGACGATGCGGAGTACACGCTCCGGCTGACCAGCAACAACTGTCCGTAGCGCGGTGCTGTCGTACCCACCTGATGGGGTACGGCCATGGGTGTTCTCTATGACTACTTCCGGGTGGTGGACGACGCCGCCGCGATCGGGCTGATGGCGGATCTCGACGGTGGTCCGGTCGCTGTCTCAGGTGGTCGACCCGAGGTGGACGCGATCGACCTCAAGGGCATCGAGCCGGCGGTCACCCTCGGCAAGCTTGTCGGCTTCGTGCGCGGGGTGGCCTGGTCCACCGACCTGATCGAGCAGCGGCTGATCTGGAGCGGTGGCGACGAGGGGCCGTGGTTGATCGCCCTCGACGACGCCACCAGGGACACTCTGGCGTCGATCACCGCCGCCCAGTCGCCCGAGCTGTCGGCGCGGTGGGGGCGGATCGAGGAGTTGGCCTGGGGCGAGCCGCTGCCGCCGGATGAGCTGCTGCCGGTGATCGAGGAGATCAGCGCGCTGGCCCGCCGCGCCCAGGCTGCCGGTCACCACCTTTACTGCTGGTGCTGCCTCTGACCGGCCGGGTCACAGCTTGACGGCGAACGTGCCCGCCCGCCGGTCCGTGCCCTGCCGCCCGGCGGGTTTGCGGTTAGCGTGGGGCTAGATCGACTGCCGCAGAAGAATCCAGGGGGAGGACCATGTCCAGGACCAGATTCAGGTTGGCCGGCGCGACGATCGCCCTGATGCTCGCCGCCGTGGCGGGATGTAGCGGGGGCGAGGGCGTCGACGTCGACGGCAACGACGCGGCGGGTGCCGGAGGCGTGCTCAACGCCGCGATCGGTGGCGAGCCCGACCAGCTCGATCCGCACAAGACCTCTGCCTACTACAGCTTCCAGGTGCTGGAAAACGTCTTCGACACGCTCGTCGAGCCGGACGCCAACCTGGAGATGAAGCCTTCCCTGGCCACCGGGTGGACCACCAGCGATGACCAGCTGACCTGGACGTTCACCCTCCGTGAGGGGGTGAAGTTCTCCGACGGTTCGCCACTGACCGCCGAGGACGTCGTCTACTCCTACAACCGGATCATCGACGAGAAGCTGAACAACGCGTACAAGTTCGGCACGGTGAAGTCGATCGAGGCATCCGATCCGAAGACAGTCGTGGTGACGCTCAACGCGCCGACGCCGAACCTGCTGGCCAACCTCGGTGGCTTCAAGGGAGTGGCGATCGTCCAGAAGGCCAACGTGGAATCCGGCGAGATCACCACCAAGCCGGTCGGCAGCGGTCCGTTCGCCGTGGAGAACTACAGCTCCGGCGACAGCATCCGGCTGGTCCGCAACGACAACTACTGGGGCGAGAAGCCCAAGCTGGACGGCGTCCGGTTCACCTTCGTCAGCGACCCCACCGTCGCCCTGCAGAACCTGCGCGGCGGTGAGGTGCACTGGACCGACAACCTGCCACCGCAGCAGGTGCCGGCGCTGCTCGACGGGGACGACCCGACCGTGCGGTCGGTGCCGTCGACCGACTACTGGTACCTCGCGCTGAACCAGGCGCGCAAGCCGTACGACGACGTCAACGTACGCCGGGCGATCGCCTTCGCGCTGGACCGCGAGGCGATCACCAAGGCCGCCAAGTTCGGGCTGGCCACCGTCAACCAGGCGGCCATCCCGCAGAACAGCGCCTTCTACTACGAGTACGCGCCGTACACCCACGACGTGAACCAGGCCCGGCAGCTGCTCGACCAGGCCGGGGTGAGTGGCCTGAGCATGGACCTCATGGTCACCAGCGAGTACCCGGAGACGGTCACCGCCGCCCAGGTCATCGCCTCCCAGTTGGAAGCCGTCGGGATCACCGTCAAGATCCGTACGCTGGACTTCGCGCAGTGGCTCGACGAGCAGGGCGCGGGCAAGTTCGACGCGTTCATGCTCGGCTGGCTGGGCAACATCGACCCGGACGAGTTCTACTACGCCCAGCACCACAGCGACGGCACGTTCAACTTCCACGAGTACGCCAACCCGAACGTGGACCGGCTGCTCGACCAGGCCCGGACCGAGACCGACCAGGCCGCCCGCAAGCAGCAGTACGACCAGGTTGCCAAGCAGATCGTGGACGACGCCAGCTACATCTACCTGTACAACCCCGACGTTGCCCAGGGCTGGTCGAAGCAGGTGAGCGGTTACGAGGTACGCACGGACCGGGCGATCCGGTTCCGCGACGTGGCTCTCGCCCGGTGACCGGGCGGGGGACCTCTGGTGGCCCGCTTCGTCATCCGTCGGCTGTTGCAGTCGGCAGTCGTGCTGCTCGGCGTGACGGTCGTGGTGTTCCTGCTGCTGCAACTGGTGCCGGGTGACCCTGTCCGGGTCGCCCTCGGCACCCGCTTCGACCCGCAGACGTACGAGGCGCTGCGGGCCCGGGCCGGGCTGGACCAGCCACTTGTGGCGCAGTATTTCGACTACCTGGGACGGGCACTGACCGGCGATCTCGGGGTCAGCTTCCGCAGTGGACGGCCGGTCACCGCGATCGTGCTGGAGCGGCTGCCGGCGACGCTGTCGCTGGCGGTCACCGCTGTGGTGTTCGCGATGCTCATCGCCTTTCCGCTGGGGATCGTCTCGGCCATCCGCAGTGGCTCGCTCGTCGACCACGCGGCCCGGGTGTTCAGCCAGTTCGGTGTCTCGGTGCCGGACTTCTGGATGGGGATCATGGGCATCCTGCTCTTCTCCGGGATGCTCGGTTGGCTGCCGCCGTCGGGGTACGTCGCGCTCACCGAGGACCCGGGCCGGTGGGCGTCCCACGTGGCGCTGCCCGCCGCCACTGTCGGCCTGGTCACCGCCTCGATCCTCACCCGGTTCATCCGCTCGTCGATGCTTGAGGTGCTCTCCGAGGACTACGTGCGCACCGCCGAGGCGAAGGGTCTGCGTACCCGGGTGGTGGTGTTGCGGCACGTGCTGCGCAACGCCCTGATCCCGGTGGTGACGGTGGTGGCGGTGCAGTTGGCCAGCCTGCTCGGCGGGGTGATCGTGATCGAGGTGCTGTTCGCCTGGCCCGGCATCGGGCGGCTCACCTACGACGCCGTCGCGGCCCGCGACTATCCGGTCCTGCAGGGCGCGGTGCTGCTGGTGGCGGCGCTGTTCCTGCTGGTCAACCTGCTTGTCGACATTCTCTACGCCCGGCTCGACCCGAGGATCACGGTCAAATGAGCGCGCAGCAGGTCAATCGCGAGGGACAGGTGCGTCGGGCGCTGTCCGCACTGCGGCGCGACCCGCTGGCGCTGACCGGCACACTGGTGCTGGCGGTGCTGGTCGTGGTGGGCGTGGGCGGTTCCTGGCTGGCGCCGTCGGGGATCAACGAGGTCGACGTCGACCTGATGCTTCAGCCGCCGAGCTGGGCACACCCGTTCGGCACCGACGAGCTGGGCCGCGACGTGCTCAGCCGGGTCATGGTCGCCGCCCGGGTGTCGTTGCAGGTCGGCCTGGTCAGCGTCGGCATCGCGCTGGTGGTGGGGGTGACCCTCGGGTTGTTCGCCGGCTACTACCGTGGCTGGCTCGACAACGTGCTGATGCGCTGCATGGACGTGCTGTTCGCGTTCCCGGTGCTGCTGCTCGCGGTGGCGATCGTGGCGGTGCTCGGTCCGGGACTGACCACCGCGATGGTGGCGATCGGGGTGGTCTACACACCGATCTTCGCCCGGGTGACCCGGGCCGGCGTGCTCTCCGTGCGCGAACAGGTGTTCGTCCGGGCCGCGGTCTCGGTGGGCGCGTCCGACCTGCGGATCATGCGCCGGCACGTGCTGCCGAACATCGCGGCACCGTTGATCGTGCAGACGTCGCTGTCGCTGGCCTTCGCGATCCTCTCCGAGGCGGCGTTGTCCTTCCTCGGCCTGGGCGTCCAGCCACCCGATCCCGCCTGGGGGCGGATGCTGTTCGACGGGCGCGGGTTCGTCACCGAGGCGTGGTGGCTGGGGTTCTTCCCCGGCGCGGCGATCTTCGTCACCGTCCTGGCGTTCAACCTGGTCGGTGACGCGCTGCGGGATGTGCTCGATCCTCGCCAGCTCACCGTCAGCGAAGCCCGGAGGAGCACCGCATGAAGCCGGTACTTGCCGTCGAGGACCTCACCGTCACCATCGGCACCCGGCGTGGGCCCGCGCACGCCGTCGCCGGGGTCGACTGGGCGGTGCGGCCGGGGGAGACGCTGGCGCTCGTCGGCGAGTCCGGCAGCGGCAAGAGCATGAGCGTGCTCGCCGCCACCGGGCTGGCGCCCCGCACCGCGCGGGTGACCGGGCGGGTGCACCTGCACGACACGGAGCTGACCGGGCTGACCGAGGAACGCCGCCGGCGGCTGCGCGGACGGCACATCGGGTTCGTCTTCCAGGATCCGATGACCTCGCTCAACCCGGTGCTCACCGTCGGCCGGCAGGTCACCGAGGCCGCCGAGGAACACCTCGGGCTGACCCGGCGGGCCGCCCGGTCCCGCGCCGTCGAGCTGCTGGACCTGGTCGGCATCCCGTCGGCGGGGCAACGGGTGGACGCGTACCCGCACCAGTTCTCCGGCGGCATGCGCCAGCGGGTGGTGATCGCCATGGCGCTGGCCTGCGAACCGGACCTGCTGATCGCTGACGAACCGACAACCGCCCTGGACGTCACCACCCAGGCCCAGATCGTCGAGCTGGTCGCCGACCTGCAACAGCGCCTCGGCACGGCTGTCGTCTGGATCACCCACGACCTCGGTGTGGTGGCCGGCATCGCCGACACCGTGGCGGTCATGTACGGCGGCCGGATCCTCGAACAGGGGCCTGTCGACTCCGTCTTCGGTGCCCCGTCGCACCCGTACACCGGGGCTCTGCTGGCCGCCCGTCCGGACCCGGCAGCCGGCGGCGGAGATCTGGTCACCATCGCCGGTGCGCCGCCCAGCCCGTTGGACCTGCCGGCGGGCTGCGCGTTCTGGCCCCGCTGTCCGGTGCGGGGTGACGCCCGCTGCGAGCACGAACTGCCGCCGCTGGTGCCGGTCTCGGCCGGGCACCAGGTCCGCACCTTCTACCCGAAGCCGAGCGACGGGGAGCGCCGATGAGCGAGCGTCAACGAGCCGATCATCAGCTCAGCGCGGTCGTGCCGGCCGACGGCGCGCACGGTGGGGTGCCGAAGCAGCGGGCATCGGGCGAGGTGGTGGCCGAACTCGACGATCTGGCGGTGTGGTTCCCGACGCCGGCGGGTGTCGTGCGGGCCGTCGACGGGGTGTCGTTGCGGGTACGGCGGGGGGAGACGCTGGGGCTTGTCGGCGAGTCCGGCAGCGGCAAGTCCACCGCCGGGCTGGCCCTGCTCCGGCTTGTGGATCCCACCTCCGGCACGGTCCGGGTGGCCGGCCAGGACGTGACCAGGTGGTCCCGGCGACGGCTGCGGGCGTTGCGCCGGCAGGTGGCCATGGTGTTCCAGGACCCGCAGGCGTCGCTGGATCCCCGGCTCACCATCGGGGCGAGCATCGCCGAGCCGCTCATCGTGCATCGGCTCACCGACGGGGGTGCCGCCCGTCGCCGCCGGGTCGACGAACTGCTCGACATGGTCGGCCTGCGCGGCGAACTGGCCGACCGGCATCCCCACGAGCTTTCCGGCGGCCAACGGCAGCGGGTCGGTATCGCCCGTGCCCTGGCCGGTGAGCCGGACCTGATCGTGCTTGACGAACCGATCGCCTCGCTCGACCTGAGCGTGCAGGCGCAGATCATGAACCTGCTGCGCCGCCTGCAACGGGACCTGGGTCTGACCTACCTTTTCATCGCTCACGATCTTGCCGCCGTGGAGCACATGAGCGACCGGATGGCGGTGATGTACCTGGGGCGGATCGTGGAGACCGGCACGCCGGCGCAGATCTGGCGGGATCCGGCTCACCCGTACACTGCCGCGCTGCTGTCCGCGGTGCCGGTCGCCGACCCGCAGGTTGAGCGGGACCGCCGCCGGATCATCCTCAGCGGTGACATTCCCAGCCCGGTGGATCCCCCGGGTGGCTGCCGGTTCCGTACCCGCTGCCCGCAGGCCCGCCCGGAGTGCGCCGAGACCGATCCGGTGCTGGCCGAGGTCGACCCCGACCACCGTGCGGCGTGCCTGTTCGCCGGGGAGGCCGTGCGCGCGATGCGCTCGACGTGACCCGGTGCCCGCCGGCCGCCGGCGGGTCAGGAGGTCCGCAGCGGCCGGAACGCGGCCCGTAGCTCGGCACAGAAGAGATCCGGCTCCTCCCAGGCCGCGAAGTGGCCACCCCTGTCGACCTCGTTGAAGTACGCGACGCCGGGATAGACCGCCTCGACCCAGCTGCGCGGCGCCGCCCAGATCTCGTCGGGGAACGCCGTGAAGCCGACCGGGACCGCGACCGGTGGCGGAGGCTGGCCGGACGCGTCGGCTGCCGCCTGGAAGCGTCCGAACTCCCAGTACCACCGGGCGGCCGAGGTGCCGGTTCCGGTCAGCCAGTACAGCGTGATGTTGTCGACGATGGTGTCCCGGGTGAGACCGCCCACCGGCTCGCCGTCGACGAACGCGCGGGCGGCCTTGTAGTAGCTGTCCGTGTCGTGATCGAGTATCCAGGCCGCCAGCCCGACTGGTGAATCGAGCAGTGCGTAGCCGATGGTCTGCGGTCGGGTGGACTGTTCCAGGAAGTAGCCGAAACCGTCGGTGGTGAACGTGGTGAGCGCGTCGTGCGCCGCGCGTTCCCGCTCGGACTTCGCCGGCAGTTGATCCTTGAGACCGATCGCCGCGGCGAGCAGGTTGACGTGGATGCCGGCCAGTCCGTCAGGTGCCTGACGGCCCATCGCGTCCGTGACGGAGGCGCCCACGTCGCCGCCCTGGGCGACATAGCGTGAGTAGCCGAGGCGGTCCATCAGCTGTGCCCACGCGCGCGCCATCCGGGCGGAGTCCCAACCGAGCTCGGCCGGCTCGCCGGAGAAGCCGTAACCAGGCAGCGAGGGCAGCACCAGGTGGAAAGCGTCCTCGGCCTGTCCGCCGTGAGCTGTCGGGTCGGTGAGCGGACCGACCACCCCGAGCAGTTCGATGACCGATCCCGGCCAGCCGTGCGTCATGATCAAGGGCAACGCGTCCTCGCGTGGCGATCGCACGTGGATGAAGTGAATCTCGACGCCGTCGATCTCGGTGGTGTACTGCGGCAGGGCGTTCAGCCTCGCCTCGCAGGCCCGCCAGTCGTGCTCGCTGGTCCAGAAACGGGCGAGTTCCTGGACCGTCGCCAGCTGCACGCCCTGAGATCGGTCGGTGACCAGTTCTCTGCTGGGCCAACGCGTAGCCGTGATCCGGCGACGCAGGTCCTCGATCGCCTCTTCCGGGGTGTTCAGTTGGAAGGACGGATCCCGGTGTCGTTGGACATGCTCCCCACCTGTCGGATCGGCTCGGCCGGTACCGGCTCCCGGCCGGCTCGTACGCGCTCATCTTCACATCGGCTCGGTGGCCGGGGACCGGAAACACGAACTCACGGTGCGGCCGAGTGGGCCGGACCAGGAGCCGTGCTCGGTTACCGATCCGGCTGCGGTGCCGCATCGTCGGCTGAGCCTTGACGGTGGTCACCTGCCCGATCGGGAGTGCCGGGGGAGTCGGGGCGTGGCCGATCGTGGTCGCGGCGCGGCGCGGCGCGGCGTGACGGCGAACCGGCGGTCAGGTGCCGCCACCAAGACTTGAAAACCTGTCAAGTTAGTGGGATATTCGGTGCGCGATCGATGAGGCCGACCGCAGGCCATTGTCCTGTGTGGAAGTCGAGTGTGGCTCGACGTTTGCGCTCGTGGCGCCGTCCGGGCATTGAGGCCCGACGCGTGAGTCGCACCTGTGTTGCCGCCCCGGTGACGGCACAGTGTCGGCAAATTACCTACTTAACCAGTCGGATCAATATGGTGCGACGCACTGAAGGAGGACGGGTTCGCAGATGAGGCACCGGATCAGAGCAGTGAGCGCCCTGGCCGCGGTCGTCGGCCTGGCCCTGGCGGGTTGCGGTGGCGGGGACGCCGCCGGCAACTCCACCACGCTGAGCATCGTCGGTTTCGCGGTACCCGAGGCGGCGAACAAGGCCATCGCCGCGGAATGGAACAAGACCGAGGCGGGCAAGGGGGTCCGCTTCCGCACGTCGTACGGTGCCTCCGGCGACCAGAGCCGGGCCGTCGTCTCCGGGCTGGCGGCCGACTACGTCCACTTCTCCGTCAGCAGTGACGTGGCGCGGCTGGTCGAGGCCGGCCTCGTCGAGGAGAGCTGGGACGACGGGCCGAACAAGGGCATCGTCTCCTCCTCGGTCGTGGTCCTCGCGGTACGCAAGGACAACCCGAAGAACATCCAGGGCTGGGACGACCTGATCAAGCCGGGGATCGGCATCGTCACGCCGAACCCCGCCTCGTCGGGTGCCGCCCGGTGGAACGCCCTGGCCGCCTGGGGCCACATCGCCGCCAACGGCGGCACCGACGCCGAGGCGGAGGAGTACCTCACAAAGCTCTTCGCCAACGTGGTGTCGCTGCCCAACAGCGGTCGGGACGCCACGACCACCTTCCTCGGCGGCACCGGCGACGTCCTGCTGGCCTACGAGAACGAGACGATTCTGGCCCGGCAGAACGGTGAGGAACTGGACTGGGTGCTCCCCGCCACCACCATCCTGATCCAGAACCCGGGCGCGATCCTGAAAGACGCCGACCCCAAGGCGAAGGAGTGGCTGGACTTCGTGCTCGGCCCGCAGGGCCAGCGGCAGTTCGCGCTCACCGGCTTCCGGCCGATCATCGACGGCGTCGACACCAGCGGCATCGAGGGGGCGATCGACCCGAACGATCCGTTCCCCGCACCGCAGCAGCTGCTCACCGTCGACAAGGACTTCGAGAGCTGGTCGGCCTTGTCGGACAAGTTCTTCGACGAGAGCGAGGGCATCGTCACCACCGTCATCGCGGCGTCCGGGAAGGCGAGGTGACCTCGACGACAGTGGTTGCGGACCGGCCGGCGGGCGACCGTCGACCAGCCCGGGCCGGTCTGCCGTTGACCCGGGTCTCCGGGCTGGGCCTGGGCGTCGCCATGGTGTGGTTCAGCCTGCTGGTGCTGATCCCGCTCGCCGCCGTGGTGGTGACCGCATCCGAGGGCGGGTGGGCCGGGTTCTGGCGGACGATCACCAACGACCAGACCGCCGCCACGCTCCGGCTGACCGTGGGAACCGCGCTGCTCGTCACGCTCGTCAACATCGTCATGGGCACCCTGATCGCCTGGGTGCTGGTGCGGGACCACTTCGTCGGCAAGCGGGCGCTCGAAGTCCTCATCGACGTGCCGTTCGCGTTGCCGACGATCGTCGCCGGCCTGGTGCTGCTGTCGCTGTACGGGCCGGACAGCCCGCTCGGGGTCAACGTCGCGAACACCCGCCTCGCGGTGGTCCTCGCCTTCCTTTTCGTCACCCTGCCGTTCATCGTGCGGACCGTGCAGCCGGTGCTGGCCGAGCTCGACCGGGAGGCCGAGGAAGCGGCGGCGTCGCTGGGCGCGAGCCGGCTCGTCACCTTCCGGCGGATCATCCTGCCCAGCCTCACCCCGGCCATCGCGGCCGGTGCCGCGCTCTCCTTCGCCCGCGCCGTCGGTGAGTACGGCTCCCTGGTCCTGCTCTCCGGCAACCTGCCGATGCGTACCGAGGTCGCCTCGGTGCGGATCCTCAGCAGCATCGAGAACGACAACCCGGACAGCGCGGCAGCGGTGGCGGTGGTGCTGCTGGCCGTCTCGCTCTCCGTCATCGTGCTCCTCGACGTCATTCAGCGGAGGGTGATGCGCCGTGGCTGACAGTTCGATCGCCGCCCGTACCCCGGTCGGTCGCCGTCCCGGCCGGTACGTCCTGCGTGCCGTGGTGGTGGCGTACCTGTTCTTTCTGGTGGCCTGGCCCCTGTATCTGGTCGGCCGCAATGCCTTTGCCGAGGGGGCCGCCAGTTTCCAGGACATCCTCACGGACCCCGACGTGACCCACGCGCTGCAACTCACCGTGGTCATCGCGGTGGTCGCCGTCGTCATCAACACCGTGTTCGGTGTCGGCATCTCGATTCTGCTGGTCCGCTACGACTTCCCCGGTAAGCGGACGCTCAACGCCCTGCTCGACATGCCGTTGTCGGTCTCGCCGATCGTCGTCGGGCTCGCGCTGATCCTGGTTTACGGCGGCCGGGAAGGTTGGTTCGGTCCGAGCCTGGAAACGGCGGGATTCCAGATCATCTTCGCGGTGCCGGGCATGGTGATGGCCACCGTGTTCGTCGCGCTGCCGTTGGTCATCCGGGAGGTCGTGCCGGTGCTCCAGGAGGTGGGCGACGAGCAGGAGCAGGCCGCCCGCAGCCTCGGCGCCAACGCCTGGCAGACCTTCCGCCGGATCACGTTGCCGTCCATCAAGTGGGGCGTGATCTACGGCGTCGTGCTCAGCCTCGCCCGCTCGCTCGGCGAGTTCGGCGCGGTGAAGGTGGTCTCCGGCAACGTGCTCGGCGACACCCGTACGGCCACCCTCGTGGTGGAGGAGAAGTACCTCAACTTCGACAAGGGCGGGGCGTACGCCACCGCCTTTCTCCTCGCCCTCGTCGCGGTCGCCTGCATCATCGTCGTATCCGTTCTCAGGCCGAAGGAAGAGCGTTGAGCATCGAGATCTCCCACGTCGGCAAGCGGTTCGCCGACTTCGTCGCACTCGACGACGTGTCGGTGAGCATCCCGGCCGGTCGGCTCACCGCGCTGCTCGGCCCCTCCGGTGGCGGCAAGTCCACCCTGCTGCGGATCATCGCGGGCCTGGAACGCGCCGACACCGGGCGGGTCGAGATCGACGGCGTGGACGCCACCGCGCTGCCCCCGCAGCAGCGCAACGTCGGATTCGTGTTCCAGCACTACGCCGCCTTCAAGCACCTGTCGGTACGGCGCAACGTGGCCTTCGGGCTGGAGATCCGCAAACGTCCCAAGGAGGAGATCCGACGTCGGGTCGACGAACTGCTCGCCCTGGTCCATCTGGAACAGTTCGGCGACCGGCTGCCCACCCAGCTCTCCGGTGGGCAGCGGCAGCGGATGGCGCTCGCCCGCGCCCTGGCCGTGGAACCGACGGTGTTGCTGCTCGACGAACCGTTCGGCGCCCTCGACGCGAAGGTCCGCAAGGAGCTGCGGGACTGGCTGCGCCGGCTGCACGACGAGGTGCACGTGACCACCGTCTTCGTCACGCACGACCAGGAGGAGGCCCTTGAGGTCGCCGACGAGATCGTGGTGATCAACGACGGGAGGGTGGAACAGATCGGGTCACCTGACGACCTCTACGACCGCCCGGCGAACGAGTTCGTCATGCGGTTCCTCGGCCCCGTCACCCAACTCGGCGACCAGTTCGTCCGCCCGCATGACCTGCAACTCGCTGTCGACCCGGCCGACGGCGTGCCCGGCCGGGTCAGCCGGATCACCCGGATCGGCTTCGAGATCCGGGTCGAGGTCACCACCACCGACGGCCAGCCGGTAACGGTGACCCTCACCCGCAACGAGTTCCTCGCCCTCGACATCGAGACCGGCACCGACGTACGACTCCGCATCGCCCCCAACACGCCCACCACCCGGCTCTCCACCCACGCCCCCACCCTCCGGACCGCCCTCACCCCCACCCACTGACACCCCGCGCCCCACCCACCCACCCACCCACCCAGCCACCCACCGTTGATCAAGAAGTTTGCGTCGCCTCCCAGCGCGGATCCGACGCAAACCTCTTGATCACCGCCAGCGGGTGGGTGGGAGTGCGGGAATCGCGCTCTGCCGAGGGGAGTGGTGCCTAGCATCCTTCCTGGGGCGCGGGTCGCGGTGGGTTCGACCGACGGGAAGGGTCTTCGGCAGGTGCGCCGTGGGTGGCGGGTGGGGCGGCCGGTGCCGGGGCGTGGGGTCCGCGCGGTCACGCCGTTCGAGATCTTCTTCGACCTGGTCTTCGTCTTCACCCTCACCCGCATCGTCGCGTTCATGGGGAAGCCACCGGATCCGGTGGCGATGGGCCGCGGGCTGCTGTTGCTGATGCTGCTCTGGTTCGCCTGGTCGGGGTATCTCTGGCTGGGTAACCAGACCCGCGTCGACAGGCCGCCGGTACGTCTCCTGGTGCTGGCCGCGATGGCCGGGTTCTTCGTCGCCGCCCTGGTCATGCCGAACGCTTGGGACGACGCCCCAGGTCTGGACGGGCCGCTGCTGCTGGCCCTGGCGTACGTGCTGCTGCGCGCGGTCCACCTGGCGCTCTACTACTGGGCGGGCGAGCCGGTGCTGCGACTGCGGATCCGACGTTTCGCCCTGGCGAGCGTGCTGGCCTGGCTGCCGCTCCTGGTCGGCGCCGTGCTCGGCGGCTGGGCGCAGACCTGGCTGTGGGCGCTCGCCTTCCTGATCGAGATCGGCGGGCAGCGTGGGGTGGTGCAGAGTCGTCTGGGCGGGTGGCCGGTGCGCAGCCCCGAATACTTCGCCGAACGCCACGGACTCGTTCTGATCATCGCGCTGGGGGAGTCGTTCCTCGCCGCCGGTGTGGGTGTCGGCACCTTGGTCACCAAGGTTCCGGTGCTCGCCGGTGCGGTGATCGGATTCATCCTTATCGCGTGCCTGTGGTCGGTCCACTTCGACCGGGTCAGCCCGCTCGCCGAGCAGGCGCTGTTGCGGGCCAGCGGTGAGCGGCGGGACCGGGTCGCCGCTGATGCCTACTCGCTCGGGCATCTGCCGCTGATCGCCGGGGTGCTCTACACGGCGCTCGGCTTCGAGGACGTGCTGGCGCTGATCTCCGCCGCCGACACGTCAGGCGGGGAGCCCCTGGAGTGGCCTGGGGCGGTGGCGCTCTACGGAGGCACCGCCCTCTACCTGCTGGGCACCCTGCTGGTGCGATACCTGTCCGGGCGGGGCACCCGGACGAGTCATCTGCTCATCGCCGTCGTACCGCTGCTCCTGCTGCCGGTCGGCCGGGCGCTGCCGGCCCTGGTCGCCATCGGCGTGCTCGCCACCTACCTGGTCGGCGTGGTCCTGCTGCCGTACGCGCGGGGCGGGCAGCGGCCGACGTCCGCACCGACTGACCGATGACCCGTCAGCCGGACGCCCGCCGGCCGGGACCGCCCGGGTTGGCGGGCGTCGCCGGCACCTCACCTACCGACGGGTGCCGGGTGCCGGGCGACGAGGCCGAGAGTGGGGTCGTAGCGGACCGGGACCGGATCGCTGAGTTCCCCGACGAACTCGCCGTCGTCGTGCTCGACGAAGCCGATCAGGGACCAGCCGGCACCGTCGGGGACCAGGCGCGGGGCGTACAGGTGCGGTTGGATGATCGGCCGGGCGGCGGTGATGTCCCACGGGCCGCGCACCGTGGGCCCGGTGGCGACCCAGAGCCGTGACCCGGACTCCTGCCCGGCGGCGAAGGCGTTCGTGCAGAACAGCAGCAGGGGCTGTCCGTCGACGACGGCGACCTGCGGCACCTCCAGGTGGCCGAACCCGGCCGGCGCGGAGAGCGGCGGCTGAACAGTCCAGTTCACCAGGTCGGGAGAGGTCGCGTGGCCGACGACGCCGCGGGCGTCAGCCGGCCCCTGGTTGGCGCGCGCGGTGATCAGCATGTGCCAACCGTCGCCGTCGGGGTCCGGGAAGACCCACGGGTCGCGCCAGGCCTGCTCGTACCACATCTCACGGTCGAGCAGCTCGTACCAGGCCGGGTCGGCTTCCAGCAGCGGCGCGTCGCCGTGCCGGTGCCAGCTGACCAGGTCGTCGGAGACGGCCAGGCCGATGCGCTGGACCAGGCCGTCCTCGGCCCGGCCGACACCTGTGTAGAAGAGGTACCACCGGCCGTCCGGCGCGCGCACCGTGCAGCCGGTCCAGGTGGCCAGATCGTCCCAGGCGGGCGCGTCGGCGGGCACCAGGGCGTCGGCGCGCAGCTGCCAGGAGCGCAGGTCGGTGGAGACCGCGTGGCCGATCGAGGCGCGCCGGTGGCGGCGGTGCGGGTCGAGCAGGGCCCGGGAGGCGCGCAGGAAGAACGCGTGCCACCGGCCGTCGTCGTCCTGGGCGTACCAGCTGTCCCACACCCAGTGGTCGGGCAGTCGAAGCATGGCCGGAAACGTACCAGTGAATCGGTTTAGCGACTACCGCGGGTGCTACCCGCCCGGCCAAGGGGGACGGGTGGCTCAGTCGGCGGGCGCGGCCACCGACCGCCGCCGCCGCAGCGGCATCGGGACGAACGACGCGCCGCCGTCGCCGCCGTCGAGCAGTACCTCCACCGCGCGGCGGCCCATCTGCTCGTGCGGCAGCGCCGCCGTGGACAGCCCCGGCCGCAGCCACGCGGCGATCGGGTCGTCGTCGAAGGAGATCACCGAAAGGTCGTCGGGAATGGTCAGGCCGGCCTCGCCGAGCGCCTGGTACGCGCCGAAGGCCAGCCGGTCGTTCATGCAGATCACCGCGCTGGGGCGGGTCGGGCGGTCCAGCAGCGTACGCATGGCGGCGTAGCCGTGCTCCGGCAGCCACTCCGGGCAGAAGCCCTCGGTGAGCAGCGAGACACCGGCGGCGGCGAGGGTGCCCCGGATGCCGCGCAGCCGGGCGTCGGCGGCCAGCGAGATCTCCGGATCGCGCTCCTTCTGCCGGTTGCGACCGATCAGGGCGATCCGGTCCCGGTGGCCCTGCGCGAGCAGCGTCTCGGCGACCATCGCGCCGGCGCCCTCGTCGTCGGGCAGGACGCAGGGCAACGGCTCCGGACTCGTGGCGTTGAGCAGCACCACCGAGCCGCCGAGGATGGCCGGGGGCACCGCCAGCCGGCGGGTCGCCATGGCCGCGTAGATCACGCCGTCGACCTGGCGGTCGAGGATCGCCTCGATGGCGTACCGCTCGAACGTCGCGTCGCCCTGTGTCTCGGTGATCAGCAGGACGTGATCACGCTCGCGGGCGGCGTCCAGCGCGCCCCGGATCAGACCACCTGCGAAACGGGTGGTGGCGACGATGTCGGAGACGAACGCGATGGTGGCGGTCTTGCGGGTGCGCAGGCTACGAGCTGCCACGTTGGGGCGGTAGCCGAGTTCCTCAGCGGCCGCGAAGACCCGCTGGTGCGCCTCGGCGGAGAGTCGGGTGCCCTCGCGCCCGTTCAGCACCATGGACGCGGCGGTCTTGGACAGACCGGCCCGTCGCGCGACGTCGGCAAGTGTCGCTCTCTCGCGGCCCATTGAGTCCTCCGATCACGGCGGGTCCGTCCCGACGCCGCCGTTGTCCCATCATGATGGGTCGAGTCGCGTCCGTGGTCACCGGCGGTCTGCCCCGCCTGCGTACGGGACTGGTGAACCATCTGTTTCCAGACCGTTGCGAACTCGTCCTTGACAGTCCCCGATGACGCGCGCATGCTCTGCTAAATCAGTTTAGCGACGTGGTTTCGCCTCTGCGGTGGACGCCTTCGCGTCTTCCGACGTCATATTGGGTACCGCGGGCCGCGAGCCGGGTTCGGCACGCGACGTGCGACACGTGGTGGCCGGCGGGCCGGGCTCGTGGCGGTCGCCACGGACGACCGTCAACCGGCTCGGCGCGCGGATGAGTCAAGGAGCATGAGGTGCCGGAGTTCTCGACGAGATTCACCCGACGCCGGTTGGCACTGCTGGTGCCACTACTGGGCGTCAGCCTGGCCGTCACGGCCTGTAGCGCACCGGGTTCGGAGCAGACCCCCTCGGGGGACTCCGACTCCCCGGTGAGTACCGAGCTGGGTAGTGACCCGATCACCCTGGAAATGTACGCCGAAACCGGCTTCCCGCTGGCCAAGGCGCTCGCGGACGAGTTCACCAAGCAGCACCCGAACGTCAAGTTCAACGTGCGCGAGGACCAGTTCACCGTGATCACGGAGAACGCGCCCCGGGTGCTCGCCTCGGACAACGCGCCCGACATCATCCGGCTGCCCACCATGGTCGACCTGGTCAAGGACGGGCTGTTGAAGAACCTCGACCCGTACTTCGACGCGTACGGCTGGGACAAGTTCCCCGCCTCGTCGCTGATCCAGCTGCGCCTGTCCGACGGCGGTGCGGTGCGGGGCAGTGGCTCGCTGTACGGCATGGGGCTGGGCTACAGCGTGACCGGCGTCTTCTACAACAAGAAGCAGGCCGAGCAGGTCGGCATGACCCAGCCGCCGGCCACCATCGCCGAGTTCGAGGAGCTGCTGGCCAAGGCGAAGGCGGCCAACCTCCAGCCGATCATGCAGTTCAACAAGAACACCGCAGGCATCAACTTCCCGCACCAGGCCCTGCAGAACCAGTACGGCGACCCGACGGCCATCGCCGACTGGATCTTCCAGAAGCCGGGCGCGACCTTCGACACCCCGGCGGCGCTCAAGGCCACCCAGACCATCCAGAAGTGGGCCGAGGCCGGCTACTTCCCCAAGGACGCGAACGCCATCGACTACACGGCGATGATGGGCGAGTTCCAGAAGGGCAACGGCCTGTTCATGTTCAACGGCGACTGGGAGTCGGGGAACCTGGACAAGAACATGGCCGGCGAGGTCGGATTCTTCCTCTTCCCGGGTGAGGCCGCCGACGCCAAGCGGGTCGCGATGTCCGCGCCGAACACGTTCGGCGTGGGTGCCAAGGCGAAGAACCCGGACGCCGCTGCCTTCTTCCTCAACTGGGTGCACACCAACGACAAGGCCCGGGAAATCTCGGTCACCATCGGTGGTTCGCACCCGGGCGGTCCGGCCGACCTGGCCCTGCCGCCGGTGTCGGAGGGCACCGTGCTGGCCGAGACGCTCAAGGCTTCCCAGCAGCTCGGCGCGGACAACGGCGCTGTCGACTTCACCGCGAACGCCACCGGCGGCATCTTCGCCGCGGCCATCACCCCCGAGATGCAGAAACTGATCGCCGGTCAGCAGACCCCGGAGGGGTACGTGAAGGCGGTCCAGGCCGAATACGAGAAGGAACTGTCCCGATGACGTCTGCCCTCGGCAGCGCCCCGGCCGGGTCGGACACCGCGTCCCGACCCGGCCGGGGGGACACCCGGTCACCCGCGCGGCCCCACCGGAAGCGGTGGGGCCGCACGGTCCGGTGGACCGGGTGGATCTGGGTCCTGCCCGCCCTGATCATGTACGGCATCTTCGTGCTGCGTCCGCTCGTGCTGACCGTGCAGTACTCGCTGTACCACTGGAACGGCATCGGCGCGGCCCGCTGGGCGGGGCTGGACAACTACCTCACGGTCTTCACCGACCGTGACCTGCTGAAGATCATCTCGAACGCGTTCATTCTGATCATCTTCTTCAGCTTCATCCCGGTACTGCTCGGCCTGCTGGTGGCCAGCCTGGTCCGGCGGATCACCACCGGCCCGGCCGGCACCATGGTCCGGACCGTGCTGTTCCTGCCCCAGGTGATCCCGCTCGTCGCGGCCGGCATCGCCTGGAGCTGGGTGTTCTCCACAAACGGCCTGGTCAACCAGGGGCTGCGGGCCGTCGGGCTGGACGGCATCACCCGCGCCTGGCTCGGCGAGTTCGACACCGCGCTGCCGGCGGTGGGCGTCATCGGCACCTGGGTCATGCTCGGTCTCTGCACGATCCTGCTGATCACCGGCATGAGCAAGATCGACCCGTCGCTCTACGAGGCCGCCCGCATCGACGGCGCCGGCCCGGTGCGGGAGTTCTTCGCGGTGACCCTGCCCAGCCTGCGGCAGGAGATCGGCATCTGCCTGACCGTGACCATCATCGCGGCGCTGGCCAGCTTCGACATCGTCTACATCTCCACGAGCGGTGGTCCGGGCATTCAGACCACAGTGCCCGGTCTGGAGATCTACCGGCTCGCCTTCTCCCAGCGTCAGGTCGGCCTCGCCTCGGCCCTCGCGGTGGTGCTGATGGCGCTGGTGCTGGTGTGCGTACTGCCGATCCAGCGGCTCACCCGGGGAGAGAAGTGATGAACCTGACCACCCGCAGCGAGCGGCTGACCGGACGCATCTTCCTGATCGCACTGGTCGTGGTCACCCTGCTGCCGTTCCTGAGCATGCTGTCGGCGGCCCTGCAACCACGCGGCACCGTGCCCACCGGCCTGGCCTGGCCCACCGATCCGCAGTGGGGGAACTTCGCCGACGCCTTCACCGCCGCCAACATGGGCGCGCTGCTGAAGTCGAGCGCGCTGATCGTGGCCGGGGTGGTGCCGGTCGGCGTGCTCATCGCGACAATGGCCGGGTTCGGCCTCGGCCACCTGCGGGTGCCCGGTGGCCACCTCGCCTTCGGGCTGCTGCTGCTCGGCCTCACCCTGCCCTTCGAGGCGGTGGTGACCCCGCTGTACTACCAGATGCGTGACCTCGGCCTGCTCAACACCCGCTGGGCGATCGTCCTGCCGTTGATCGGTCTCTACATGCCGTTCGCGGTCTTCTGGATGCGCGCCCACTTCATAAACGTGCCCCGGGAACTGTCCGAGGCGGCGCGGGTGGACGGCAGCAACACCTGGCAGCTGTTCTGGCGGGTCCACGTGCCGCTGGCCCGGCCGGCCATCGCCTCGCTGACCATCCTGCTGTTCCTGTGGACCTGGAACCAGTTCCTGCTCGCCATCGTGCTCGTCGACGACGCGACGAAGCGGACGATGGCCGGCGCCCTCGGTGCCTTCCAGGGACAGTGGGGAACCGATCTGGTGCTGCTCTGCGCTGGCTCACTGCTCATCCTCACGCCTACCCTCATCGTGTTCCTGATCTTCCAGCGACAGTTCATCAAGGCCCTGCTGCAGGGCTCCGTGAAGGGATAGCGGGTTGACTGACACCCAGATCCACGGTGACGTCGACGAGGGCTTCGGCCGGGTCGCCGACGTGTTCCGGGACAACTTCGCCCACCGTCAGGAGGTGGGCGCCGCAGTCGCCGTCTACCTGCGCGGCCGGAAGGTCGTGGACCTGCACGGTGGGCTGGCCGACGCCCGGTCGGGACGTCAGTGGTCGGCGGACACGCCCGCTGTCGTCTTCTCCTGCACCAAGGGGATCATGGCGATCTGCGCGTACCTGCTGGTGCAGGAGGGACGGCTGGACCTCGACGCGCCGGTCACCCGGTACTGGCCGGAGTTCGGCCAGCACGGCAAGACGGAGATTCCGGTTCGGTGGCTGCTCACCCACCAGTCCGGCCTGCCGGCGCTGGACAAGCCCTTCTCCCGCGAGGAGGTGCTCGCCTGGGACCCGGTGATCAGGGCGATCGAGGCGCAGGCTCCACTGTGGAAGCCGGGTACCGCGCACAGCTACCACGCGATCACCTATGGCTGGCTGATCGGCGAGGTGATCCGGCGGATCACCGGCGAGCTGCCCGGTGCCTACTTCGCCCGTGTCCTCGCCGGGCCGCTCGGCCTGCGTACCTGGATCGGACTGCCGGCCGCCGAACGGGACGCGGTCGCCTGGATGCTGGCGCCGATCGGCGAGCCCGTCCCGGCCGGCGACCCGGTCGCCGAGCGCGGCATCACCATGGGTGGCGCCTTCGCCTTTCCCGCCGACGAGGACGGCCTGGTCAGCTTCAACGACCCGGCCATCCAGGCCGCCCAGATCCCGGGCGCGGGCGCGGTGAGCACGGCCGAGAGCCTGGCCCGGCTCTACGCCGCCTGCGTCTCCGAGGTCGGCGGCACGCGGCTGCTCACCCCGGCGTCCGTCGACGACGCCGTCACGGTGCGCGTCAGCGGGCAACAGGTCTACGGGCTGCCCGACGCGGGCCACCGCTGGGGTACCGGCTTCCTGGTGCACTCGGTGCCACGCCCGATGCTCGGCGAACGCAGCTTCGGCCACGACGGCGCCGGTGGGCATCTGGCCTTCGGCGACGACGCCCACCAGGTCGGCTTCGGCTACGTGGTCAACCAGATGGGCGGCTTCGACGACGAGCGCGCCAACCTGCTCTCCGCAGCGGTCCGGGACTGCCTGGGCGACAACTGACCGACGCGGTGGCCCGGCGAGGCAACTCGACCGAGCCGGGCACACCCGCGACCGGGATCGACGTACGGTGAGCGGATGTCGCTTGTCGATGCTGAGCTCGCGATCCGGGCGGCGCAGGCCGGTGCCGAGGTGGTGCGCTCGCACCACGGCACCGCGGTGGCCCAGTTCGCGAAGTCGGGTTGGGACTTCGCCACCGCCGCCGACATCGAGGCGGAGCAGGCCATCCTCGGCGTGCTGCGGTCCGCGCGACCCGACGACGCCGTGCTGGCCGAGGAGAGCGGACGCAGCGGGTCGGACCGGAACGGGCGCCTCTGGTTCGTCGATCCGCTCTGCGGGACGCTGAACTTCGCCGTACACACCATGCTCGTCTCGGTGAATGTGGCCCTGCGGGTCGGCGCGGAGGTGGTGGCGGCCGCCGCCGTGGACCCGTTCGCGCAGGAGGTCTTCTGGACCGACGGCAGCGTCGCCCGGATACGGCACGCCGGTGCCGATCAGCAACTCAGGCCGTCGGCGGCATCCGGGCTGGTGGACGTCAATCTCGATCCGCCCTACCCGAACGAGCGGACGTTCCGGGCCGCGCGGCTGTTGGCTGACGAACGGTTCGTCGAGCGCTTCCGGCCCCGGGTCGTGTCGACGACCTTGGCGTTGGCGTGGGTCGCGGCCGGTCGGCGCGCCGCGTACGTGACCGACGGCCACCTGCGCGACAGTGTGCACTTCGCCGCCGGCATCGCCCTGTGTGCGGCGGCCGGCTGCGTGGTGACCGGGCTCGACGGCCAGCCCTGGCACAGCGGTCGGGGCGGGCTCGTCGCGGCGGCCGACCCGGGTACGCACGCGGAACTGTTGGCACTCGTCGCGGCGCAACGGGATTCGGCGTAGCACCCGGGAGCGTCGGAAACCCCGTCAGTCGAGGCAGAACTCGTTGCCCTCGGGGTCGGTCAGCACGATGAAGCCGGCCTCAAGCGGTGGCGCGGGCTCGACCCGGCGTACCTGGGTGGCGCCCAACGCGACAAGCCGATCACACTCGACCTGCAACGCCGCCATGCGTTCCGCTCCGGTGAGCCCGGGCGCGGCCCGCACGTCGAGGTGCACCCGGTTCTTGACGATCTTGTCTTCCGGGACCTGCTGGAAGAACAACCGTGGACCGTGCCCCTCCGGGTCCTCGATGGCCGACCGGGTGTTGCGCTGCTCGGGCGGTACGCCGATCCGGGCGAGGAAGTCATCCCACGCGGCCAGCGGGTCGGCGCCCTCGGGCAGGTCGACCCCGGGCGGGCCGGGATGCACGTAGCCCAGCACGTCACGCCAAAAAGTCGACAGCGCCGTCGGGTCGTGGGCGTCGAAGGTGACCTGGATGTGGCGGCTCATCGGGTTGCTCCAATCGGTTCGCGTCCAGGCAGTCACTCTGCCAGGCAGGGCTGACAAGTCGGTGCGCGAACGTGGTGGACGGGAGGTGCCCCGGCGATGCAGATTCTCGTTGATCGCGTCAGAAACAAGCTAGCAATCTCAACGTCATCGATGTTAGCGTTCGCAGCGAGCACCTACGCACTCGGCACAGCGACCACAGCCGCACGCTTGTGATCGCCAACATCGCCGGTGCCGCGTTGCCGAAGGCGGGTGACCGACCCGCGCGACCATCTCGGCGTTGATACTGGCGATGGTCCACCCGCCGGTGAAATCCGTCCGATGTCTGCTGCGGTCCGAGCGTTGTTTTGTGCCGCCCTGCCGGAGTCTTGGGCGTTGACGTCACATGTCTGTAACCCCTAACGTCTGATGTCTAGCTGGCGCAGGTTCCACCACTCCCGCTCTGGACCATCACCCCCGCACGAACCCTTCACACGTCACGTCCGACAAGCGGCTGTCGCGACCGGACCCGGTCGCGGCGAACCACCTGCGGTGACGTCCCGGACATGGAGGAACGACATTGAGAAACAGGGCACTGACGAGCGTGGGGCTGACACTGCTGCTCGGCGTGTCGGCCACCCTGACGGCCTGCGGTGACGGCACGGCCGACGGGACCGGATCGGGTGGCTCGCAGGTCATCGGGGTGGACTACCCCCGCTCCGACACGGACTTCTGGAACTCGTACATCAGGTACGTCCCGCAGTTCGCCGACGAGATGGGCGTCGAGGTCAAGACCACCACCTCGCAGAATGACATCGCCAACCTCATCTCGAACACGCAGACCTTCATCAGCCAGGGCGTCAAGGGCGTGGTGATGGCGCCGCAGGACACCGCCGCCATCGCGCCGACCCTGTCCCAACTGGACAGCAAGAAGATCCCGGTGGTCACCATCGACACCCGGCCGGACACCGGCAACGTGTTCATGGTCGTCCGGGCCGACAACCGTGCCTACGGCATCAAGGCCTGTCAGTTCCTGGGCACCAAGCTCGGCGGCAAGGGCAAGGTCGTCATGCTCCAGGGCGGCCTCGACTCGATCAACGGCCGGGACCGTACCGAGGCGTTCAACGAGTGCATGCAGAAGGAGTTCCCCGAGATCACCGTCTTCGGCGAAGCCACCGACTGGAAGGCCGACGTGGCGGCGTCGAAGCTGCAGACCCGGTTCGCGTCGGACCCGGACATCAAGGGCATCTACATGCAGTCCTCGTTCGCCCTCTCCGGCACCCTCCAGATCCTCAAGCAGCGGGGTCTCCAGGTGCCGCCGAGCGACCCGAAGCACGTCTTCGTGGTCTCCAACGACGGCATCCCCGAGGAGCTGAAGAACATCGGTGAGGGCCTGATCGACGCCACCGTCAGCCAGCCGGCCGACCTCTACGCCAAGTACGGGCTGGAGTACGTGCAGGCGGCGATCGAGGGCAAGACCTTCCAACCCGGCCCGACCGAGCACGGCAGCACCATCATCCAGGTGCGCGACGGTCTGCTGGAGGACCAGCTGCCGGCACCGCTGGTGACGCTTGACGGCGCGCCCATCGCGGGAGAGCCCACCCTGAAGTTCGACGACTCGTCCCTCTGGGGCAACAACGCATGAGTCCCCTCCCGCAAGGGCCGACTGACGGGCTGGTCGGCACCGACCAGCCCGTCGTGGAGGCCGTGAACATCACCAAGCGGTTCGGATCGACGGTGGCGTTGGCGGACGCGGGGATCGTGGTCCGCCGGGGCGAGACGCATGCCCTGGTCGGGCGCAACGGTGCCGGCAAGTCCACACTCGTCGGCATCCTCACCGGGTTGCAGGCCGCCGACAACGGTGCGGTGGCCTTCGACGGGCGTCCGGCGCCGCCGCTGGGCGACCGGGACGCCTGGCGCAAGCGGGTGGCCTGCGTCTACCAGAAGTCCACAATCATCGGCACGCTCACCGTGGCGGAGAACCTCTTCCTCAACCGGCACGCCCGTGGGCCGGCCGGGTTGATCCGCTGGTCGCGGCTTCGCCGTGCGGCGGAGCAGTTGCTCGCGGAGTGGTCGGTGGAGGTCGACGTACGCCAACCCGCCTCGACGCTCTCCGTCGAGCAGCGGCAGTTCGTCGAGATCGCCCGGGCGCTCTCGTTCGGCGCCCGGTTCATCATTCTCGACGAACCGACAGCCCAGCTCGACGCCGCCGGCATCAATCGCCTGTTCGCCCGGATCCGGGAGCTGCGGGCGCAGGGCGTGACGTTCCTGTTCATCAGCCATCACCTGCAGGAGATCTACGAGATCTGCGATCAGGTGACGGTCTTCCGCGATGCCCGGCACATCGTCACCGCCCCGGTGGCGCAGCTGAGCCGATCGGCGTTGGTCGCCGCGATGACAGGCGAGGACGTGACCATGCCGGAGGCCGACCACCGGCCGCTGCCCGCCGACGCGCCGGTGCTGCTGTCCGTACGTGATCTGGTCACCACCTCGGGTGCCGAGCTGTCCGTCGAGGTGCGGGCGGGCGAGGTGGTGGGCATCGCGGGTGGCGGCGGTAGCGGCAAGGTCGAGGTCGCCGAGGCGATCGTCGGTCTGGCCCGGCCGGCGGGCGGGGCTGTCGTCGTCGACGGTCGGGCGCTGCGTCCCGGCAGCGTGCCGGACGCTCTCGACGCCGGCGTCGGACTGGTGCCGCAGGACCGGCACCGCGAGGGGCTGGTGCCGCTGCTGTCCATCGCCGAGAACGTCACGATGACCGTCCCGGACCGGATCGGTCGGCGGGGTCTCATCTCGCCGGCCCGGCGGGACGCCCTGGCCCGGGACACCATCGCCGACCTTGCGATCAAGGCCGCCGGGCCGCGGGTGCCGGTCGCGGACCTCTCCGGCGGCAACCAGCAGAAGGTGGTGATGGGTCGGGCGCTGGCCAGCGATCCGAAGCTGCTGGTCCTGATCACCCCGACCGCCGGGGTGGACGTGCGCTCCAAGCAG
This sequence comes from Verrucosispora sp. CNZ293, assembly GCF_002754655.1. Classification (NCBI taxonomy): domain Bacteria; kingdom Bacillati; phylum Actinomycetota; class Actinomycetes; order Micromonosporales; family Micromonosporaceae; genus Micromonospora; species Verrucosispora sp. CNZ293. Next base: position 1,792,026 of record NZ_PEFR01000001.1, on the reverse strand, counting down.
ACCCTGCTCGGCGTCGTCGAGGAGGTGCGCCGTCGCGGCACCAGCGTGCTCGTCGTCTCCGACGAACTGGACGACCTGCGGATCTGTGACCGCGTGCTGGTGATGTTCCAGGGCCGGGTCGTCCGCGAGATGGCCGACGGCTGGAGCGACAACGATCTGGTAGCCGCCATGGAAGGGGTGGACCTCCACCATGTCTGAGACGCTCTCCACCACCGCGCGGCCGGCCGCCACGCCGCCACCGCCCCCGCCAGGTTCGTCGTCACGGAGCCTGGCCATCGCGCGGCTTCGTGACCTGGCGCTGGTGCCGGCGATCATCGCGGTCGCGATCGTCGGGTCGATCGTCAGCCCGGTCTTCCTGAGCACCGACAACATCATCAACGTGCTGCAGAGCATGTCGGAGATCGCCATCGTGGTCCTCGCCCAGACCATCGTGCTGATCACCGGCAAGATGGATCTGTCGCTGGAGTCCACCTTCGGCCTGGCACCGGGTATCGCGGCCTGGCTGGTGGTGGATCCCGCGCTGACCCGGGGGCTCGGTCTCGACGTGCTACCGGACGCCTGGGCGGTCCCGGTGGTGCTGCTCGTCGGTGCCCTCGTCGGCGCGTTCAACGGGCTGCTGATCGTCCGGTTCGGCCTCAACGGCTTCATCGTCACGCTGGGCATGCTCATCGTCCTACGTGGTCTGCTCACCGGCATCTCCGGTGGCCAGACCTTCTTCATGCTGCCCGAGTCGATGACCTATCTCGGCTCCGCCACCTGGGTCGGGGTACCGGCTTCGATCTGGCTGTCGCTGCTGCTGTTCGCCGCCGGGATCGTCGTGCTCGGTTACACCCGGGCCGGCCGGGCGCTGTACGCGATCGGCGGCAACGCCGACGCGGCCCGGGCGGCGGGGATCCGCACCGACCGGGTGCTCTGGCTGGCTCTCATCGTGGCCAGTGTGCTCGCGGCGCTGGCCGGTCTGCTGATCAGCGGTCGGCTCGCGGCGGTGCCGTCGGCCCAGGGCAGTGGCGCCATCTTCCAGGTCTTCGCGGCGGCGGTGATCGGTGGCGTCAGCCTCAACGGCGGCAAGGGCAGCGTCTTCGGCGCCTTCACCGGAGTCCTGCTGCTTTTCATGATCATCAACGTGTTGACGCTGGCCGGGGTGCCCGCGCAGTGGACGAACTTCCTCAACGGCACGGTCATCCTGGTGGCCCTGGTGGTCTCCCGCATCACCGGAGGTAAGGCGCAGACGTGAGGCGGCGCGCCCGCCGGCCGGCCCATCGCGAGGCCGACATCAAGGCCCAACCTGGTCGACCCCTCAGGAGTTCTGGTGAGTGAGCGCATCTCGTCCGTAGAAACCATCGACGTACGGTTCCCCACGTCCCGGCATCGCGACGGGTCGGACGCGATGAACCCGTTCCCCGACTACTCCGCCGCGTACGTCGTCGTGCGGACATCGGCCTGCGCCGAGGGCCACGGACTTGTCTTCACCGTGGGCCGTGGCACCGACCTTCAGGTGGCGGCGGTACAGGCGCTCGCGCCGATGGTGGTCGGCCAGCGGGTCGACGAACTGGTCGCCGATCCGGGCATGCTGGCCCGCCGGCTCGTCGGTGACAGCCAGATCCGGTGGCTGGGACCGGAGAAGGGGGTCGTGCACATGGCCGCCGGTGGTCTGGTGAACGCGGTGTGGGATCTCGCGGCCCGACGGGCGGGCAAGCCGTTGTGGAAGCTGCTCGCCGACCTCAGCCCGGAACAGGTGGTCGCCCAGGTCGACTTCCGCTACCTGCGCGACGCCCTCACCGAGGACGAGGCGACGCGGCTGCTGCGGGCCGCCGAGGGTGGGCGAGGCGAGCGCGAGCAGCGGCTGCGGGCCGAGGGGTACCCGGCGTACACCACCACTCCCGGCTGGTTGGGCTACGACGACGAGAAGCTGGCCCGGCTCTGCCGGGAGGCGGTCGAGGACGGCTACCGGCTGATCAAGCTCAAGGTCGGCGGGAACCTGGCCGACGACGTACGCCGAATGGGCATCGCCCGGCAGGCGGTCGGCCCGGACATCCGGATCGCTGTCGACGCGAACCAGATCTGGGGGGTGCCGGAGGCGATCCGCTGGATGCGCGAACTGGCCGAGTTCGACCCGTACTGGATCGAGGAGCCGACCTCGCCGGACGACGTGCTCGGCCACGGCGCGGTACGGAAGGCTCTCGCCCCGGTCAAGGTGGCCACCGGCGAGCACGTGCACAACGCGGTCATGTTCAAGCAGCTGCTCCAGGCCGATGCCGTCGACGTGGTGCAGATCGACGCCTGCCGCGTCGCCGGGGTGAACGAGAACCTGGCGATCCTGCTGCTCGCGGCGAAGTTCGGCGTGCCGGTCTGCCCGCACGCCGGGGGAGTGGGGCTGTGCGAGCTGGTGCAGCACCTGGCCATGTTCGACTTCGTCGCGCTCAGCGGCAGCACCGACGATCGGGCCATCGAGTACGTCGACCACCTGCATGAGCACTTCGTCGATCCGGTACGGGTCAGCGGCGGACGGTACCGCGCGCCCGACGCTCCCGGTATGAGCGCGCGGATCCGGCCCGACTCGTTGGCGCGGTACCGCTTCCCGGACGGCCCGGAGTGGGTGGACGCGCCGGTGATGGCGGGAGCGCCGACGGCATGATCATCGACGCGCATCATCACCTGTGGCGGCCGGAACGCGGCTACACCTGGCTGATGGAACCCGGCCTGGCCGCGATCCGTCGACCGTTCACCCCGGCGGACCTGACCGCCGAACTCGCTGCCGCCGGGGTGCACGGCACCGTGCTCGTGGAGGGCGGCCGGTGCCACCCCGACGAGGCCGCCGAGTTCCTCGGCTACGCCGCCGACACCGGGCCGATCCTCGGGGTGGTGGCCTGGATCGACGTGGCGGCCGACGACCTGACCGCCACCATCGAGCGCTACCGCCGGTCGCGTGGCGGCGAGTTGCTTGTCGGGCTGCGCTCCCAGGTGCAGGGTGAGGCGGACCCGGACTACCTCGACCGGCCCGACGTGCGACGTGGCCTGGCCGGAATCGCCGCCGCCGGTCTCGCCTTCGACCTGGTGATCCGGGCCGACCAGTTGCCGGCGGCGGCCCGGGCCGCGCGAGCGGTCCCGCAGCTCCGGTTCGTTCTCGACCATCTGGGCAAGCCGCGGGTCGACGAGGGCGCTGCCGGGCTGCGGCGGTGGCGCGGGCCGTTCGCCACGCTGGCCGCCAACCCGAACGTCACAGCCAAGCTCTCCGGCCTGGTCACCGAGGCCGCGCCGGACTGGTCACCTGATGATCTGCGGCCGTTTGTCGAGGTGGCGGTCGCGGAGTTCGGCCCGGATCGTCTGATGTTTGGATCGGACTGGCCGGTCTGTCTGCTCAGATCGGGTTACCCGGGGGTGCGCCGGGCACTTGAGGCGGCGCTGCCGCCGCTGACGGCTCGGCAACGGCACGACATCTTCGCCGGTACCGCGCTGCGCGCCTACCAGCTGACCCGGCGGGGCGCCCGGCCCGAACTGGTGAGGCCGCCGGCATGAGCCCGACCGATTCCCGGCGCGCCCCGGCAGCGGGCTGCGCGCGGCGCCCCGGTAGCCGACCGCCGCGGCGTCCGGACGACCGCGCCGGTCGGCGGCTACCCGTCCGCCGACTTGGCGGCGAGCACCGTACGCAGCCACGCCTCGGAGGTGTTGACGTGCAGCAGGGCGCTGGCCTGGGCCAGCAACTGGTCACGCGCACGCAGGGCGAGGTAGATCGTGTGATGCTCCTCGATCGTCTGGTGTGCCGCGTTGCCCTCTATCAACCCGCGCCACACCCGGGCCCGCAGGGTACGGCCGGAGAGCCCGTCCAGCAGCGAGGTGAGCGTCTCGTTGCCGGTGGTGGCGACGACCGTGTGGTGGAAGGCGGTGTCGAACTGGATGAGCTTCTCGGCGTCGTCGGTGGCCGCCCGCATGTCCTCCAGGATCTGGCCCAGCTCGTCGAGGTCGGCGTCGGTCATCCGCAGCGCCGCCAGGCCGGTCGCCATCGGCTCCAGCAGCCGGCGTACCTCCATGACCTCCAGGAGCGTGTCGTCGCGCAGCAGTTCCACCGCGACACCGAGACCTTGCAGCAGCAGCCGGGGGGCGAGGCTCGTCACGTACGTCCCGTCGCCGCGCCGCACGTCGAGCACCCGGGCCGATTCGAGCACCTTCACCGCCTCCCGGACCCCGCTGCGCGAGAGCCCCATCTGAGCGGCCAGTTGCGGCTCCGGTGGCAGCCGCGTCCCCGGGGGCAGCTCACCGCTCTGGATCATGCTCCGGATCTTCGCGATCGCGTCGTCGGTCAGTGCCATCGATGCCCCCTTCGGACCGGTCAGCCGCGCGCCGCCGGCCTGGACCGGATCCTGCGGCGGGCACCGGCGAGCCCCACCACTATAGAGACATCGGACGTTTGCCTGCGATGCCGCCCGCTCGCCGCGTGGCTTCCGGGGACCAGGACCAACCGAGCCCAGCGGAGGATGTGACGTGCGACGTTACGGCATGGTGATTCGGCTCAGGCCGGAGCACCGGGACACCTACCTGCGGCTGCACAGCGCGGTCTGGCCCGGTGTCGAGCAGACCCTACGTGCGGGGAACATCCGCAACTTCACCATCTTCCTGCACGGCGACCTGCTGTTCGGCTACTACGAGTACGTCGGTGACGACCACGACGCGGACCAGCGTCGGATGGCCGACGACCCGGAGACGCAGGCGTGGTGGAAGCTGACCGACCCGTGCCAGGAGTCGCTCGCCGAGCCCGGGTCGGGGCACTGGTGGGCCCCGATGCAGGAGATCTGGCACCTGGCCGAGGAGGCACCCTGACCTTTACATCTGATGAATGAGGCGATGAGTGCGGCTGACCCGGGTACGCGGTCGGTCCGACCGGACTGCCGGCGGGGTGCCGTATCACCCTGTCATGGGTCAAAGAAAAGCCTTGTGACGTTGGGAATCTCAAACTCTCGACCGCCTTGCCCGATAGTCAGATCGACAGTTGCCGATCGAGCCTGGTGGCGGTAACATTCGCGAAACACATCAGACGTCTGGGCCGTTCTGGGCCTGCCGGCGATCAGTGAGGCTTCGCGCGGCCGGATCGGTCACGGTTGGAGGATCGATGTCAGACCTGACTCGACGGCAGGCCCTCAAGATCGGCGCGGCGGGTGCTGGCGGAGCTCTGCTGCCGCTGCCCTGGACCGCCGTGGCCCGAGCGGATTCGGTGGCCCCGCCGCAGGTGCTCGCCGCCGGTGACCTGGCCCTCTGGTACGACGAGTCCGCCGGCACCGACTGGCTGCGGGCGCTGCCGATCGGCAACGGCCGGCTCGGCGCCATGGTCTTCGGCAATGTCGACGCGGAGCGGCTACAGCTCAACGAGGACACCGTCTGGGCCGGTGGACCGCACGATCCGAGCAACCCCCGTGGGCTGGGTGCGCTGGCCGAGATCCGGCGGCTCGTCTTCGCCAATCAGTGGACCCAGGCCCAGAACCTGATCAACCAGAACATGCTCGGCAACCCCGTCGGGCAGTTGGCGTACCAGACCGTCGGCAACCTCCGGTTGGCCTTCCCGACCTCCGGCGGGGCGTCGCAGTACAACCGGCAGCTGGACCTCACCACCGCGACGACGAGCGTGTCGTACGTGATGAACGGCGTGCGGTACCAGCGGGAGACGTTCGCCAGCGCGCCGGACCAGGTCATCGCGATGCGGCTGACCGCCGACCGGACGGGCTCGATCACCTTCACCGCCACGTTCGACAGCCCGCAGCGGACCTCCGTCTCCAGCCCGGACGGCACCACGATCGCCCTCGACGGCGTCTCCGGCAATCAGGAGGGTGTCAACGGCGCGGTCCGGTTCCTGGCGCTGGCCAACGCCACGGTCAGTGGCGGCACGGTGAGCAGTTCCGGCGGCACCTTGCGGGTGACCGGCGCGACGAGCGTGACCCTGCTGGTCTCGATCGGCTCCAGCTACGTCAACTACCGCAACGTCGGCGGCGACTACCAGGGCATCGCGCGTCGGCACCTCACCGCCGCGCGGGCCAGCAACTACGACCAACTGCGCAGTCGGCACGTCGCCGACTACCAGGCGCTGTTCGGGCGGGTCAGCCTCGACCTGGGGCGCACCTCCGCCGCCGACCAGCCGACAGACGTCCGGATCGCCCAGCACAACAACGTCAACGATCCGCAGTTCTCCGCGCTGCTGTTCCAGTTCGGCAGGTACCTGCTGATCTCGTCCTCCCGGCCGGGCACCCAGCCGGCCAATCTCCAGGGCATCTGGAACGACTCGCTGACCCCGGCCTGGGACTCGAAGTACACGATCAACGCCAACCTGCCGATGAACTACTGGCTGGCCAACACCACGAACCTGTCCGAGTGCCACGAACCGGTCTTTGGCATGATCAGGGACCTCGCGGTGGCCGGGGCCCGCACCGCCCAGGTGCAGTACGGCGCCGGTGGCTGGGTCACCCACCACAACACCGACGCCTGGCGGGCCACCTCGGTGGTCGACGGCGCCTTCTGGGGCATGTGGCAGACCGGCGGCGCCTGGCTGGCCACCCTGATCTGGGACCACTACCTGTTCACCGGGGACGTCGAGTTCCTCCGGGCGAACTACCCGGCGATGAAGGGCGCGGCGCAGTTCTTCCTCGACACCCTGGTGACCGAGCCGAGCCTCGGTTACCTGGTGACCAACCCGTCGAACTCGCCGGAGATCGGCCACCACGCCGACGCCAGCGTGTGTGCCGGGCCCACGATGGACAACCAGATCCTGCGGGACCTGTTCGACGGGTGCGCCCGGGCGAGCGAGATCCTCAACACCGACGCCACCTTCCGGGCGCAGGTACGGGCCACCCGGGACCGGCTCGCGCCGAACCGCATCGGGTCGCGCGGCAACATCATGGAGTGGCTCTACGACTGGGTCGAGACCGAGCGGTACCACCGCCACATCTCGCACCTCTACGGGCTGGCGCCCAGCAACCAGATCACCCGGCGGGGCACCCCCCAGCTGTTCGAGGCGGCCCGGCGCACCCTGGAGATCCGGGGCGACGACGGCACCGGCTGGTCGCTCGCCTGGAAAATCAACTTCTGGGCCCGGATGGAGGAGGGCAACCGGGCCCACGACCTGATCCGCTTCCTGTCCACCCCGGCCCGGCTCGCGCCGAACATGTTCGACCTGCATCCGCCGTTCCAGATCGACGGCAACTTCGGCGCCACCGCCGGCATCGCGGAGATGCTGCTGCACAGCCACGTCGGCGAGCTACACATCCTGCCGGCCCTGCCGGCGGCCTGGCCCAGCGGACGGGTCAGCGGCCTGCGCGGCCGGGGCGGTCACACCGTCGGCATCACGTGGAGCAGCGGGCAGGCCACCGAGATCCTGGTCCGGCCGGACCGGGCCGGCACCGTCCGGCTGCGAGGCCGCATGTTCACCGGCAACCACACGGTGGTCGACGCCGCCGACGGCACCCCGGCCCGGACCACGAAGGTCGAGAACGACCTGATCGAGGTCACCGTCGCGGCCGGACGCACCTACCGGGCCACCGGGTCCGGCGGCGTGCCCACCGCGCCGCCGTTGGAGCAGAGCTTCACGAACGTCAGCACCACGAACGACAACAACACCGGCGCCGGGAACTTCGACGGCAACGGCGCCACCCTCTCCGCCCAGGCCCTGGCCCAGGCCGGGGTCACCCCGGGCAGCACGGTGAGCCGCAACGGGGTCACCTTCCGCTGGCCCAACGTGGCCCCGGGCGGTGCCGACAACGCCATCGCCTCGGGGCAGTCGATCGGTGTCACCGGTACGGGCCGTACGCTCGGCTTTCTCGCGACCGGCACCTACGGGGCCGTGTCGGGCACCGCCGCCGTGGTCTACGCCGACGGCACCCGGCAGACCTTCACAATCAGCACCCCCGACTGGTACGGCGGACCGCACGCCGGTGGTACCGCAGCCGTGGTGATGGCGTATCAGAACCGGCCGGGCAACCAGCGGCAGAACACCGCTGCCTGCGTCTACTACGTCGGGGTGGCGTTGCAGAACAAGCCGGTGGCCCGGGTGGAGCTGCCCAACATCAGCCCACGCCCCGCGGCGAACGTCCCGACCATGCACATCTTCGCCATCGCCATCGGCGCCTGACGGTCGAGGGCGGATCTCCGGATCGGGCGGAGCCGCCCGGCCGACTCGCCGGCCGCGACAACCCAGTCGCGGCCGGCGAGTCGGCGCGGTGGCCAGGAACGTGGCCCGGGTCGCCGCCGGGACCTGGCCGCGACACCGCCGACGTTCCTGGCCACCGGGCCCGGGGCCTATCCGGCCGGGCTCACTTTCGCTGGGCCAGCAGCCACTGGAGAATGCTCCGGTCGTCGTACGTCGGGCCGTAGGCAGCGTGGTAGTCGGGCAACGAGAACGCCTCGTTGCCGTACTCGGTGTAGTGCAGCAGCTCGGCGACCTGCTCGGGCGTCTTGCCCTGGGCCTCGTACGCCGACCGCAGCGCCGCCCGCGAGTTGCGGGCCAGCGAGATGTTCAGCAGGTGGTCGTTGACCCCGTGGGTGATCCACAGCGGGATCTCGGCCGCGGCGATGGCCGTCGCCTGGCTGGCACTGACCTGGAACCCGCCGGTCACCAGGCCGGCGGTGAACAGGTCGGGACGCTTGGCGAACGCCTCCCACAGCAGCCGGGAACCGTACGAGACGGTGGTGGCGTACACCCGCTCGGTGTCGACCGCGTGGTCCCTGCTGAACTGCTCGACCAGCTTGACCAGCAGGTCCGCCTCGGCCACGTCACCGACCCGCTGGTTCTGCGGGGCGAGCACGATGACGTCCTCCCGGCTGCCTGTGACGTTCGGCTGCAACCAGGCGGTCGCCGGGATGTCGGCGGCGATCTGCACGCCCGTGTTGTCGCCGTCCCAGCCCATGCCGTGCCCGGGCAGGACCACCATCAGCGGGTACTTCCGGCCGGCCTGGTAGTTCTTGGGCAGGTGGTAGTGGTACGGCAGCACCATGCCGCCGCTGAGGTACGAGCCGTAGCGGAACTCGTCGACGAGCAGGTTCACCGGCGCCTCGGTGACCCCGTGCGAGGTACGCGGGGCACCCTTGGCCAGCACCGGCCCGGCACCCTTGCCCTTGCCCGGCTGGGCGTGCACGTCCTTGCGCTGGGTCACCCGGGTCGGCAGGTCCGGGTTCACCTTCACGGTGCACAGGAAGGTCGGGCACTTGGAGACGATGACGGTCCAGCCGGCGTTCTGGTCGGGGTCCAGCTCGACGATGACGTATTTGCCGGGTACGGACCGCCGGTCGGCGCGGACGGTGGCGGTGCTGTTGGTGTAGGTGTGGGTGATCGTCCGCTCGGTCAGCTTGGGCAGGTCCTCGATGGGGTTGAACCGGAAGTTGTAGCTGGTGTCGGAAACCGAGAAGGTCGAGTTGTCGAGCTTGCGGGGGTTGACCGTGCCGCCGTACTCGACGGCGACGGCCGAGACCTTCTGGCCGTAGGTGTAGACCGTGGTGATGGGGGTGACGCTGCGGATGCCACCGGTGCCGCCGCCGTGATCCCTGCTCGCGGCGTAGGCGGCGGTGCCGGACGTGGCCAGCAGCAGCACCGCAGCGACGGAGACGAACGTCCTGCGCAGTCTCATCGGCCCTCCTCGTGGGACGCGTCCGTCTGGTCCGGCTCGCGCCGGAGCGGCAACTGCCGAGCTCTGAAACAGCGGGCGCTAAACTGATTTAGCAGAGCATCGGTGTCGCCGTCGTGGATGTCAATGCCGGCTTGGTAACCGGATGGAAACCGAGTGTTCACGTCGTGCGACGACCGGTGCCGCGCCGGGTGTTCGAGCGCGGCGCACACGTCCGCAATGGACGGAACGGGGTCGCGGGGTGTTCCCCGGCCCGGGCTTGCCGTATTCTCTGACGTCGATGAGCGTCGCCCGGTCGGGGGCGCGACTCCGTGGTCAGATCCCATGATCACCGGCTTGACCTGCGGCGACTCGGCCACTCGGTGGAGTGGGGCGTTCGTTACGAGACCGTGACCGCGGTATTTCCAACCAGGTGTTGACCTAGGCATTGTGAGCGCTAACACTTGGGCCCCAAGTGCGACCCGCGCAGCCGGTGCGACGGCGCGAGTTCCAGATTGGGGAAGCCAGTGAACAGAAGAGTCCTGGCCGCTCTCGGTAGCGCCGCCCTGGCGCTGAGCATGGCGGCCTGTAGTGGCGACGGCGCCGGCAGCGGCGGTAACGACAGCGACACGCCCGCCGACCTGACCATCGGCGTGTCGATGCCGACCCAGACCTCCGAGCGGTGGATCGCGGACGGCAACTCGGTCAAGGAGAAGCTGGAGGCCAAGGGGTACAAGGTCGATCTCCAGTACGCCGGTGACGACATCCCCACCCAGTCCCAGCAGGTCGACCAGATGATCACTCGGGGTGCCGACGTGCTCATCATCGCGGCGATCGACGGCACGGCGCTGAGCGGTCAGTTGCAGGCCGCGGCCGACGCGGACATCCCGGTCATCGCCTACGACCGGCTCATCCGGGACAGCCCGAACGTCGACTTCTACGTCAGCTTCGACAACTACAAGGTCGGCGTCGCCCAGGCGACCGCGCTGCTCGTCGGCCTCGGAGTGCAGACCAAGGACGGCGCGAAGGGCGAGGCGAAGGGCCCGTTCAACATCGAGCTGTTCGCCGGGTCGCTCGACGACAACAACGCCCACTTCTTCTTCGACGGCGCGATGGACACCCTCAAGCCGTTCATCGACGACGGCACCCTGAAGGTGACGTCCGGGCAGACGAAGATCGAGCAGGTGGCGATCCTGCGGTGGCAGCAGGAGGCCGCGCAGAAGCGGATGGAGGACCTGCTCACCTCCAGCTACAACAGCGGCACCAAGGTCGACGGCGTGCTGTCGCCGTACGACGGGTTGTCGCGGGGCATCATCACCGCCCTGCAGAACGCCGGCTACAAGGGAGCGGAGTTCCCGGTGGTGACCGGCCAGGACGCCGAGATCGCCTCCGTCAAGCTGATCGACGACGGGGTGCAGAGCTCCACCATCTTCAAGGACACCCGGCTGCTGGCCGAGCAGGCGGTCATCGCCGGTGAGGCGTTCCTCACCGACAAGGCGCCGGAGGCCAACGACACCGAGACCTACAACAACGGTGTCAAGGTCGTGCCCTCGTACCTGCTGCCGGTGCAGACGGTGTACAAGGACGACATCAAGCCGGTCCTGATCGACTCGGGCTACTTCACCGCCGAGGAGGTCGCCGCCGGCCAGGCCGGCTGACGGCGCTGCCGGGCCCGGTGGCGTACCCGCCACCGGGCCCGGCACCACCCCTGCCACACACGACGATCTGGAGGCTCAGGATGGTGAGCACCGACGACAACATCCTCGAGATGCGTCGCATCACCAAGACCTTCCCGGGCGTGGCGGCGCTCCAGGACGTCACCCTCGCCGTACGTCGTGGGGAGATCCACGCCATCTGCGGCGAGAACGGCGCCGGTAAGTCCACCCTGATGAAGGTGCTGTCGGGGGTCTACCCGTCCGGCAGCTACGACGGCGAGATCCTGCTCGACGGCGAACCGGTGCACTTCAAGGGCATCCGGGACAGCGAGAGCCGGGGCATCGTCATCATCCACCAGGAACTCGCCCTGGTGCCGTACCTGTCGATCGCCGAGAACATCTTCCTCGGCAACGAGCAGCGTGGGCCCGGCGGGTTGATCGACTGGAACCGCACGAACGCCGAAGCGGCGCGGCTGCTCGCCTCGGTGGGACTGGCCGAGAACCCGGTGACGCCGGTGGTGCAGCTCGGCGTCGGCAAGCAGCAGCTGGTGGAGATCGCCAAGGCCATCTCCAAGAAGGTCCGGCTGCTCATCCTCGACGAGCCGACCGCCGCGCTCAACGACGTCGACTCGGCCCACCTGCTGAGCCTGATGCGGCGACTGCGCGACGAGGGCATCACCTGCATCATGATCTCGCACAAGCTCAACGAGATCACCGCGATCGCCGACTCCACGACCGTGCTGCGCGACGGGCGGACGGTGGAGCGGCTCGAGATGGCCTCCGGCGAGGTGACCCAGGAGCGGATCATCCGGGGGATGGTCGGCCGGGACATCGACAGTTTCTACCCCGACCGGGTGTCCACCCCCGGCGAGGAGGTGCTGCGCATCGAGGACTGGTCGGTGCGACACCCGACCCAGGACCGGCTGGTCGTCGACGGCGCGAACCTGAACGTGCGCGCGGGCGAGGTGGTCGGTATCGCCGGTCTGATGGGGGCCGGGCGGACCGAACTGGCGATGAGCGTCTTCGGACGCTCCTACGGCCGCGACATCACAGGCCGGTTGTTCGTGCACGGCCGGGAGGTCAGGGCGCGCACCGTCGCTGAGGCCATCCGCAACGGCATCGCGTACGCGACGGAGGACCGCAAGCGTTTCGGCCTGAACCTCATCGAGGACATCCGGCGCAACGTCTCGGCCGCCGGGCTGCGCCGCCTCGCCCGGCTCGGCTGGGTGAACGACAACGAGGAGATCAAGGTCGCCGAGACCAGTCGGCGCGACATGAACATCAAGGCGCCGAGCGTGATGTCGGTGGTGGGCAAGCTCTCCGGTGGCAACCAGCAGAAGGTCGTGCTGTCGAAGTGGCTGTTCACCGATCCGGACGTGCTGATCCTGGACGAACCGACCCGGGGCATCGACGTCGGGGCGAAGTTCGAGATCTACACGATCATCAATCGGCTGGTGGCCGACGGTAAGGCCGTCATCATCATCTCCTCCGAGCTGCCGGAGCTGCTCGGCATGTGTGACCGCATCTACACGCTGTCGGCAGGCCGCATCACCGGCCAGGTGCCGGTCGCTGAGGCGACCCAGGAGAAGCTCATGGAACTCATGGCGAAGGACAAGGAAAGCGTCGGATGACCAGCACCAGGCCCTCCTCGGCGGACAAGAAGTCGGCTGAGAGCGCTCCCGCCGTCGCACTGCACGTCGGCACCAGCGACCCACGTACGCTGATCATGAACAATCTGCGGCAGAGCGGCATCTTCGTCGCCCTCGTCGTCATCGTCGCCCTGTTCGCGTTCCTGACCGACGGTCTCTCACTGAGCCCGGGCAACATCACGAACATCGTCCTGCAGTACTCGTACATCCTGGTGCTCGCCATCGGCATGGTCATCGTGATCATCGGCGGGCACATCGACCTCTCGGTCGGTTCGGTGGTGGCGCTCACCGGCGCGGTCTCCGCGGTGGTCGTCATCCGGCAGGGCCAACCGTGGTGGGTCGGTGTGCTGGCCGCCCTGGCGGTGGGTCTCGCGGTCGGCGCCTGGCACGGCTTCTGGGTGGCGTACGTCGGCATTCCCGCCTTCATCGTCACCCTCGCCGGCATGCTGCTCTTCCGCGGCCTCACCCTGCGGGTGCTGGACAACATCTCGCTGTCGCCGTTCCCGGCCGAGTACAACAGGATCGCGGCCGGATTCCTCAATGGTCTGATCGGTGGTGACGGCTATGACGCCTTCACCCTGCTCATCGGCGGCATCGCGGTGGCCGGCTACGTGGTCAGCTGTTTCCGTACCCGGGCCGCCCGCGTCCGGTACCAGCAGCCCGTCGAGTCGTTCGCGTTGTTCGTCGCCCGGATGGCGCTCGTCGGTGCCGTGGTCATGTGGTTCGCCTGGCAGCTCGCGCACGCCCGTGGCCTGCCGATCGTGCTGATCATCCTGGCCGCCCTGGTGCTCGTCTACGGGCTGCTCACCCGGCGTACGGTCTTCGGCCGGCAGGTCTACGCGATCGGTGGCAATCTCTCCGCGGCGATGCTGTCCGGCGTGAAGGTCCGCACCGTCAACTTCTGGATCTTCGTCAACATGGGCTTCCTGTCCGCGGTGGCCGGCATCATCTTCTCCTCCCGCTCCAACGGCGCGCAGCCCGCGGCGGGCAACATGTTCGAACTCGACGCGATCGCCGCCGCGTTCATCGGTGGTGCGGCTGTCACCGGCGGCGTCGGTACGGTCGTCGGCGCCATGGTGGGCGGGCTCATCATGGCGGTGATGAGCAACGGTATGCAGTTGATGGGTGTGGACCAGTCGTTGCAGTCGGTGGTCAAGGGCCTCGTGCTGCTGGTCGCCGTCGCCTTCGACGTCTACAACAAGCGCCGGGCCGGCGCGAGCCGCTGACGAGACTGTCGGGCACCCCCACGCGGGTGCCCGACAGTCTCCGGTCAGCTCCCGGCCGGCGGACCGACGCCGGCCGCGCTTGACGTCGCGACACGATGTGGAAACACTCCCTCGGGTCGGCTCCGCGGCGTCCGGAGGTTCGATTGGTCCAGGAGGAGATCCGCCGGCACAACGCCGGAACGCTGCTGCGGCACGTGCATCTCCGGGGCCCGTTGTCCCGGGCGGAGCTGGGCGAGCGGATGGGCCTGAACCGCAGCACCATCATGGCGCTGACCGCCGAGCTGACCCGGGTCGGCCTCGTCGGTGAGGAGTCGCCTGGGGACACCGGCCGCGCCGGCCGGCCGTCACTCGTGGTCCGGCCGGCGTCCGACAGCTGCTACGTGCTGGCCTTCGATGTCGCGGTGGACCGGTTGGTCGCCGCCCGCGTCGGGCTCGGCGGGGCGATCCTGGACCGGCGGGAGGCGGTGCGTCCACGAGCCGGTCCGGACCTGCACGACGTGGTCGCGGTCCTCGCCCGCTTCGGCCGTCAGCTGCACCGGGCGGCGCCGTCGGGCGCCAGGTGCGTCGGCCTGGGTGCCTCGTACTGCGGCATGATCCGGCCGGGCGACGGGATGGTCAGGTACGGGCCTGATCTGGGCTGGGTCGACCAGGCGTTCGGCGACGAACTCGGCCGCCGTCTCGGCCTCGGCCTGCCGGTGGCGGTGGGCAACGAGGCCCACCTCGGTGCTCAGGCGGAGCAGCAGCGCGGCGCGGGGGTCGGTCTCGACGACCTCATCTACCTGCACGGTGACGTCGGCGTGGGCGGCGGCATCATCGTCGGCGGGCGGCTGCTGGGTGGCGACGGCGGCTACGGCTGCGAGTTGGGGCACATGGTGGTCAATCCGTACGACGGCCGGCCGTGTGGTTGCGGCTCGTACGGTTGCCTGGAGGCGGAGGTCGGCGAGCGCGCCCTGCTCGACGCCGCCGGCCGGCCCGCCGAGCTGTTCGGGCGCGACGCGGTCCGGTCCGTTGCCGACGAGGCCGACCGTGGGGATCCGGCGGCGCGGGAGGCGCTGCGTCGGGTCGGCGACTGGCTCGGCATCGGGGTGGCGAATCTGATCAACCTGTTCAACCCGGGCATTGTGGTCTTCGGCGGGATGCTGTGCGACCTCTATCCGGGGGCCGCCGCCCAGGTACGCGATCGCATCGCCCGCCACGTGCTGCCGGTGGCCCGGGAGACGGTCCGGCTGCGCACCGCGGCCCTCGGCGACGACGCCACCCTGGTCGGTGCGGCGGAACTCGGTTTCGCAGCGTTGCTCGACGATCCGCTGACGGTGCTGACGCGACAGGTGCCGTCGCGCGTCGTCGTGCCGTCCTCCGCACCGCCGGTGCCGGGTGTCCAGCCGGTACGACGGGCCTGAACGACGGCGGGCCGGCACCCCGAGCGCTGTCGATGCGGTGGGACCGGGGTAGCCGAGTGGCCGGTGCGCCTGCGACCATGCAGTCCGTTACGGAGCTGTTGCCGGGAGGTGTCTTGACGTCATCGGATGTGAGCGTTAACACTGAGGTCCGTCATCGGCCGGAGGTGAAGATGAGCGGTGTGGCAGCGGGCGACAAGTACGTCGTCGGCGTCGACTACGGCACCCTTTCGGGGCGGGCCCTGGTGGTCCGGGTCCGCGACGGTGCCGAGCTGGGGACCGCGGTGCACGAGTACCGCAACGCGGTGATCAGCTCAGCGCTGCCGGACGGAGGCACGCCGCTGCCGCCGGACTGGGCGTTGCAGGACCCGGAGGACTACCGCGACGTGCTGCGCCACGCGGTACCGGCGGCGGTGGCCGCCGCCGGGGTCGACCCGGGCGACGTCGTCGGCATCGGCATCGACTTCACCGCCTGCACCGTGCTGCCGACGCTTGCCGACGGCACGCCGCTGTGCGAGGTGCCGGAGCTGCGCCAGCGACCGCACGCCTGGGTGAAGCTCTGGAAGCACCACGCCGCCCAGCCGCACGCCGACCGGATCAACGCGCTTGCCCACGAGCGTGCGGAGCCCTGGATCGGTCGCTACGGCGGCAAGATCTCCGCCGAGTGGCAGTTCGCCAAGGGTCTGCAGATCCTCGAGGAGGACCCGGAGGTCTACCACCGGGCCGAGCGGTTCATCGAGGCGGCGGACTGGATCGTCTGGCAGTTGTGCGGTGTCGAGACGCGCAACGTCTGCACCGCCGGCTACAAGGGCATCCGTCAGGACGGCAACTACCCGTCGGCGGACTACCTCACCGCGCTCAACCCCGGTTTCGGTGACTTCGTGACCAAACTGGACGGTCCGCTGATGCCGCTCGCCGCCCGGGCCGGTGGACTGACCGCCCGCGCCGCGGCCTGGACCGGTCTGCCGGAGGGTATCGCCGTAGCGGTCGGCAACGTCGACGCCCACGTGACCGCGGCCGCCGCCCAGGCGCTCGACCCGGGCCGGCTGGTGGCGATCATGGGCACGTCGACCTGCCATGTGGTGAACGGCACCCATCCCGCCGAGGTGGCCGGGATGTGCGGCGTGGTCGACGGTGGCATCAGCTCCGGAGCCTGGGGCTACGAGGCCGGGCAGAGCGGCGTCGGCGACATCTTCGGATGGTTCGTCAAGCACGCCGCGCCGGCCGGCGTCGACTCGCACGAGCGGCTCACCGAGCTGGCCGCCGCCCAGCCTGTCGGCGCGCACGGCCTGGTCGCGCTCGACTGGTGGAACGGCAACCGGTCGCTGCTTGTCAACCACGATCTCAGCGGGCTGATCGTCGGGTTGACGCTGGCCACCCGCCCGGAGGACATCTACCGGGCGCTGCTGGAGGCGACGGCGTACGGCACCAGGATGATCATCGAGGCGTTCGTCGAGGCCGGTGTGCCGGTCGACGACCTGGTGATCGCCGGTGGGCTCACCTCGAACGAGCTGCTGATGCAGATCTACGCCGACGTGACCAACCGACCGTTGGGCATCATCGGCTCGGCGCAGGGGCCGGCGCTCGGTTCGGCGATCCACGCCGCCGTGGCCGCCGGCGCCCACCCCACGATCCACGAGGCGTCGCGGGCGATGGGTCGGATAGCGGCGGCGGTCTACCAGCCGGACCCGGACCGGGTACGCGCGTACGACGCCCTCTACGCCGAGTACCGGGGGCTGCACGACCACTTCGGTCGCGGCGCCAACGACGTGATGCTGCGTCTGCGGGCGATCCGCAACGCGGCGGTGGAGTCGGCGACGGCGCCGCAGGAGGTGTTCGCGTGAACGTCGAGGTGACCCGACAAATCAGCGAGCTGCGCGAGAGCGTGGCCCGGCTGCACGGGGAACTGACCCGGTACGGCCTGGTCGCCTGGACGGCCGGCAACGTCTCCGCGCGGGTCCCCGGCCACGACCTCATGGTGATCAAGCCGAGCGGCGTCGACTACGACGACCTGTCGGCCGACAACATGGTGCTCTGCGACCTCGACGGCCGGCCTGTCGAGGGGGAGCTGTCGCCGTCGAGCGACACCGCGGCGCACGCCTATGTCTACCGCGCCATGCCCGAGGTGGGCGGCGTCGTGCACACCCACAGCACGTACGCCACCGCCTGGGCCGCGCGGGGCGAGTCGATCCCGTGCCATCTGACCGCGCAGGCTGACGAGTTCGGCGGGGAGATCCCCGTGGGCCCGTTCGCCCTGATCGGCGGCGACGACATCGGCAAGGGGATCGTCAGCACCCTCACCGGGCACCGTTCGCCCGCGGTGCTGATGCGTAACCACGGCGTCTTCACCATCGGGCGTAACGCCCGTGCCGCGGTCAAGGCCGCGGTGATGTGCGAGGACGTCGCCCGAACCGCGCACCTGGCGCGCGCGCTCGGGCAACCGGTGCCGATGGCGCAGGCCGACATCGACGCCCTCTACGACCGCTACCAGAACGTCTACGGCCAACGTTCTTCCTGACCGTCCCCGGCCAGCCGGGGACGCCTTGCTCCAACTGACGCACAGATCCCCACCACGAGCGCCGACCGCTGCCGTACCGGCCGCGGCCGGCGTGGACAACCGCACCCCCACCCGAGGAGATCCGATGAGGAACATGCGAATGCCCATGGCGCGTCGGCGCGCCATGGCGGTCGTCGCCGCCGTGCTGCTCGCCGGCGGCGTGGCGGCCTGCGGCAACAGCGACACCGGCAGCGGCAACGACGGCGGCGGCGACGACAAGCTCGTCCTGGGCTTCTCCCAGGTCGGCGCGGAGAGTGGCTGGCGTACGGCCAACACCAACTCCATCAAGGAGGCGGCGGCCGAGGCCGGTATCGAGCTGAAGTTCGACGACGCCCAGCAGAAGCAGGAAAACCAGATCAAGGCCATCCGCAACTACATCCAGCAGAAGGTCGACGTGATCGCCTTCTCGCCGGTGGTGGAGTCCGGCTGGGACACCGTGCTCAAGGAGGCCAAGGACGCCGGCATCCCGGTGATCCTGACCGACCGCGCGGTGGACTCCGCCGACAAGTCGCTCTACAAGACCTTCCTGGGTTCGGACTTCGTCAAGGAGGGCCGCCTCTCCGGCGAGTGGCTGGTGGAGAACAAGAAGGACGCGACCGGCGACGTGAACATCGTCGAGTTGCAGGGCACCACCGGCTCCGCCCCGGCCAACGACCGGAAGAAGGGCTTCGCCGAGGCGATCGCGGCCGACCCGAAGCTGAAGGTCATCGCCTCCCAGTCCGGCGACTTCACCCGGGCGGGCGGCAAGCAGGTGATGGAGCAGTTCCTGAAGGCTCACCCGAAGATCGACGTGCTCTTCGCGCACAACGACGACATGGGTCTGGGTGCGCTGGAGGCGATCACCGCGGAGGGCAAGGAGCCCGGCAAGGACATCACCATCATCACCATCGACGCGGTCAAGGACGGCATGCAGGCCCTGGCCGACGGCAAGTTCAACTTCATCGCGGAGTGCAGCCCGCTGCTCGGCCCGCAGCTGATGGACCTGGCCAAGAAGGTGCACGCCGGCGAGGAGGTGCCGCCGCGGATCGAGACCGAGGAGACCACCTTCACGCAGGAGCAGGCCAAGGAGGCCCTGCCCAACCGCAAGTACTGATGACGCACGGGGCCGCCGCCACCAGCGGGGCGGCCCCGCCGCGTCGCCCATTCCCGACGGACTGGGCGTCTGGCCCGACATCCCGTGCCACGCCGCCCGGCCGGCCCCAGGCCGGCCGGGCGGCGTGCCGGGGTAACTGGCCCTTCCGCATCGATGAAAATTAGAAGAGGATCGATGGGATGACGGATAGTCGTCCGGTCCTGACGATGACCGGGATCAGCAAGTCCTTTCCCGGGGTGCGCGCACTCCACAACGTCGACTTCCGGCTCTTTCCCGGCGAGGTGCACGCCCTGATGGGCGAGAACGGCGCCGGCAAGTCGACCCTGATCAAGGTGTTGACAGGCGTCTACGGCATCGACGAGGGCAGCGTCACCCTCGACGGCGAGCAGGTGGCCTTCAACGGACCGATGCAGGCCGCCGCCGCCGGGGTCAGTACGGTCTACCAGGAGGTCAATCTCTGCCCGAACCTGTCCGTGGCGGAGAACATCTTCATCGGCCGGGAGCCGCACCGCTTCGGTGCCGTCCGCTGGGGCGAGGTCCGGCGGCGCGCCCGACAGCTGTTGGCCCGTCTCGACCTCGACATCGACGTCACCGCCCCGGTGTCGAGCTTCTCGCTGGCCGTGCAGCAGATGGTCGCGATCGCCCGGGCGATCGACGTGCAGGCCCGAGTGCTGATCCTGGACGAGCCGACGTCCAGCCTGGACGCCGATGAGGTCGCGCAACTGTTCCGGATCATGCGGCAGCTGCGGGACGAGGGCATCGCCATCCTCTTCGTGACCCACTTCCTCGATCAGGTCTACGGCATCGCCGACCGGATCACCGTGCTGCGCAACGGCGCACTCGTGGGGGAGTACCCGATCGCCGAGCTGCCGCAGCTGGCGCTGGTGGAGAAGATGATCGGCAAGGAACTCGACGTCCTGGAACGGATCGAGGAGCAGCCCCGCCCGGAGCTGGCGGTCCTGGAGGGCGGTACCCCCTTCGTCCAGGTGTCGCAGCTCGGTCGCAAGGGTGCGGTCGCCCCGTTCACGCTGGCCATCCACGCCGGTGAGGTGGTCGGCCTGGCCGGTCTGCTCGGCTCCGGGCGTACGGAGGTGGCGCGGCTGCTGTTCGGTGCGGATCGAGCCGACCGTGGCGAGGTCGAGGTGAACGGCACCCGGACCGGCCTGCGCAATCCGGTGCAGGCCATCGACCAGGGCATCGGCTTCTGTTCGGAGAACCGCCGGGCGGAGGGGATCATCGCCGACCTGTCGGTCCGGGAGAACATGATCCTGGCCATGCAGGCCGCTCGTGGCTGGCTGCGTCCGATCCCCCGTCGCCGCCAGGACGAGCTTGTCGACAAGTACATCAAGGCGTTGAGCATCCGTCCGGCCAACCCGGAGATGCCGGTACGCAACCTCTCCGGCGGCAACCAGCAGAAGGTGCTGCTGGCCCGCTGGCTGATCACCGAGCCGCGGCTGCTGATCCTCGACGAGCCGACCCGGGGCATCGACATCGGCGCGAAGGCCGAGATCCAGAAGCTGGTGGTGCAGCTCTCCGACGGTGGGATGGCGGTGCTGTTCATCTCCGCCGAACTGGAGGAGGTGCTGCGCCTCAGCCACAAGATCGCGGTGATGCGCGACCGGGAACTGGTCGCCCAACTCGACAACGACGACACTGTGGACGCGGACCGCGTCATGCAGACCATCGCCAGCGGCACCGAGCGTGAGGAGGCGAGCCGATGAGCGACGCCGGGAACCGCTTCCGGACCCTGCTCGGCCATCGGCTGTTCTGGCCGGTCGCCGTGCTCGTGGTCATGTTGGCGGCCAACACCGTCTACCGTCCCGGGTTCCTGTCCGTCGAGGTCAACAACGGGCACCTGTACGGCACCCCTATCGACATCCTGCGGTTGAGCGCTCCACTGATCCTGGTCGCGCTGGGCATGACCCTTGTCATCTCGACAGGCGGCATCGACCTGTCGGTCGGCTCGACCTGCGCGATCAGCGGCGCCATCGCCTGTCTCTACATCAGCCGGGCGCCCGACCAGAACAATCTGGTCACCGTGCTGACCGCGCTCGCCATGGCTCTCGGGGTCGCGCTGGTGCTCGGTGCCTGGAACGGGGTGCTGGTCTCCGTCATCGGCATCCAACCGATCATCGCCACCCTCATCCTGATGGTGGCCGGCCGGGGCCTCGCGCAGCTGATCGCCCAGGGCCAGATCATCACCATCAACTCCGGTCCGTACCGGGCGATCGGGTTGGGGCACCTGCTGACCCTGCCCCTGGCGATCTTCATCGCGTTGGCCGCTGCCCTGCTCGTCGCGGCGTTCACCCGGCGCACCGCGCTCGGCATGATCGTCGAGTCGGTGGGCGGCAACCGGGAGGCCAGCCGGCTGGCGGGCATCCGGTCCGGTCGGGTCGTCTTCCTCGTCTACGTGGTGAGCGCCGCCTGCGCCGCGATCGCGGGGTTCATGATGACCGCGAACGTCTCCAGCGCCGACGGCAACAACACGGGCCTGTGGGTGGAGCTCGACGCGATCCTCGCGGTCGTCATCGGTGGCACCTCGCTCGCCGGGGGCCGGTTCTACCTCAGCGGCACGATCGTCGGCGCCCTGATCATCCAGACCCTCACCACCACGGTGTACGCCATGAACATCTCACCCCAGACGGCGCTGCTGTTCAAAGCGGTGGTCGTGATCGCCGTCTGCCTCATCCAGGCGCCCGCCTTCCGGGCCAAGTTCCGCCGTCGACGGTCCGGGACACCGCCGCCGCAGTCGTCGCCGCAGCGGCAGAAGGAGCAGGTGCCGGCATGAGCGAGCGTAGCGAGCGAATCATCAGGCTCAGTGCGGATGTGCCTCATGACGGCACGCAGCGAAGCGGAGTGGCGGCATGAGCACGACGTCCGTAACCACCGGCCCGAGCTGGGCCAAGCTGCCCCGGCGGCACATGCCGGTGCTGGCGACCCTGACGTTGCTGCTGGTGATGTACGGCATCGGAGTCTCCCAGTACCGGGCGTTCTCCAACATCCAGGTAGTTTTCAACGTCTTTATCGATAACGGTTTCTTGCTTGTCATCGCGGTCGGGATGACCTTCGTGATCCTCACCGGCGGGATCGACCTGTCGGTCGGCTCGGTGGCGGCGATGACCGCGATGGTCTCGGCGTGGCTGCTGCAATCCGGCCTGCCCGCGTTGCCGGTGCTGGTGATCGCCCTGCTCATCGGGCCGACGCTCGGGTTCCTGATGGGCTGCGCGATCCACTTCTTCGACATCCAGCCCTTCATCGTCACCCTGGCCGGCATGTTCTTCGCCCGTGGCATGTGCACGTTCATCAGCAACGCGTCGATCCCGATCACCGACGGGTTCTGGACCACGATGTCGCAGTACCGGATCGGCGATCCCCGGGGCAACTTCGTCTCGATAAGCGTGCTCGTCGCGTTCGCGGTGGTGCTGGTCGCCGCGTACGTGCTGGCGTACACGCGACTCGGACGCAACGTCTACGCCATCGGCGGCAACCCGCAGTCGGCGCTGTTGATGGGGCTGCCGTTGGGCCGGACCCGGATCGCCGTCTACACCATCAGTGGCCTGTGCGCGGCGATCGGCGGGATCCTGCTGTCGTTCTACACGCTCTCCGGTGCCCCGCTGATCGCCATCGGGATGGAGCTCGACGTGATCGCGGCCGTGGTCATCGGTGGCACCGTGCTCACCGGCGGCTCGGGCTACATCTTCGGCACGGTGCTCGGGGTGCTGGTGCTCGGTGTGATCCAGACCTTGATCACCTTCGACGGCAGCCTCAACTCCTGGTGGACGAAGATCGTGATCGGAGGCCTGCTCTTCGCGTTCATCCTGCTCCAGCGCCTCATCGGCATCCGCTACAAGTGACCGCCCCTCTCGCGGAAGGCAACTCCCATGGCAACACACCCTGAACCCGAGGTCTGGTTCCTCACCGGAAGCCAGGCAATGTACGGCGAGGACACGCTCCGGCAGGTGGCCGACCAGTCCCGTCAGATCGCCGCGCTGCTCGACGAATCGCCGCACATCCCCGCCCGGGTGGTCTGGAAGCCGGTCCTGACCACCAGCGCCGACATCCTGCGGACCTGCCGGGATGCCGCGACGCAGGGGGCGGTCGGGGTGATCGCCTGGATGCACACCTTCTCGCCGGCGAAGATGTGGATCTCGGGCCTGGACGCGTTGCAGACCCCGCTGCTGCACCTGCACACCCAGGCGAACGTCCTGCTGCCGTGGGACGAGATCGACATGGACTTCATGAACCTGAACCAGGCCGCCCACGGCGACCGGGAGTTCGGGTACATCCAGACCCGGCTGGGGGTGGCCCGCAAGACGGTCGCCGGGCACGTCTCGGACCCCCGGGTGGTCACCCGGGTCGGCGCCTGGACCCGGGCGGCGATCGGCTGGTCGGCGATGCGTTCGCTGCGGCTGGCGCGATTCGGCGACAACATGCGCGACGTGGCCGTCACCGAGGGGGACAAGGTCGAGGCGGAGCTGCGCTTCGGGGTCTCGGTGAACACCTACGGGGTCAACGACCTGGTGCGGGTGGTCGACGAGGTGACCGAGGCGCAGATCAACGACCTGGTCAAGGAGTACGACGACACCTTCCGGGTCGCCACCGAACTGCGGCCCGGCGGTGATCGGCACGACTCGCTGCGCTACGCCGCCCGGCTGGAACTGGGTCTGCGTACCTTCCTGGACGCCGGTGGCTTCCGGGCGTTCACCACGAACTTCGAGGACCTGGGCGGACTGCGGCAACTGCCCGGCATCGCGGTGCAGCGGCTGATGGCCGACGGCTACGGCTTCGGCGGCGAGGGGGACTGGAAGACCTCGGTGCTGGTGCACACCCTCAAGGCGATGGCCGTCGGCACCGAGGGTGGCACCTCGTTCATGGAGGACTACACCTACGACCTGACCCCGGGTGAGGAACTGGTCCTCGGTGCCCACATGCTCGAGGTGTGCCCCTCGATCGCCGGCGACGTGCCGAAGGCGGAGATCCACCCGCTGAGCATCGGCGGCCGTGAGGACCCTGTCCGGCTGGTCTTCGACGCGGCACCGGGGCCGGCTGTGGTGCTCGGCCTCGCGGACATGGGCGAACGGTTCCGGCTGGTGGCCAACGAGGTCGACGTGGTCTCTCCGCCGCAACCGCTGCGTCGGTTGCCGGTGGCCCGGGCGGTCTGGCGGCCCCGGCCGCACCTGCCCGGCTCCGCCGAGGCGTGGATCACCGCGGGTGCGCCCCACCACACGGTGCTCTCCCAGGCGGTGGGCGTGGAGGAGTTGCACGACCTCGCCGAGATGAGCCGGACCGAACTCGTCGTCATCGACGCCGACACCGATCCCCGGCGGTTCGCCGACGAACTGCGCTGGAACCAGGCGTACTACCGGCTCGCCCGGGGTTCTGACCGCCCTCTGACGCTGGTGTGGCGGACCGGCCGTAGCGGCCTTTCCGCCCCGCCGGCGGCTGCCCGCTTTCGCGGGTGGCAGGGTCCCCGGCCGGCGTGCCACCCCGCCGGCCGGGGACCGCAACATGCTCCTCCGAGCAGTACGTGAGTCGTCGACGTTACGACTTGACGAAGGCCGTGTTATCGCTCACAGTCGTAGTGAAGACGGACGATATCTGTGGCCGTCCGGGACGTGTCGCGTTGCTCCGAAGACGGCGGTCACCTGATCTCTCCCTTGGGCAGAGCGGTCATGTTAGCGATCACACGCCGCACAGGAACTGCGACGGCGTGGGCCGCAGAGAGACGTCCCGCCGTTCGTTCTGCTCGCATCTGAAGGAGGATCATGATTGCCATTGGTGAGGTCCCACGGACCCTGCCGGGCCGGCGCGGCTGGCTGCCGCGCGCGCTCGCCGTCCTGGCGGCGATGGTGGTGGGCGGCTCCCTGGCTGCGGTGGCGCCGTCGCCGGCGTCCGCTGCCACTGTGGACACCAACGCCTGGTACGTCCTCGTCAACCGCAACAGCGGCAAGGCTCTCGACGTCTACAACCAGGCCACGAACGACGGTGCGCGGATCACCCAGTGGGCCCGCAACGACGGCAACTGGCAGCAGTGGCAGTTCGTCGACTCCGGCGGCGGCTACTACCGGCTGCGGTCACGGCACTCGGGCAAGGTGCTCGACGTGTACAACTTCTCCACCGCCAACGGCGCGTCGATCGTGCAGTGGAGCGACCACAACGGGACCAACCAGCAGTTCCGGCTGGCCGACTCGGCCGGTGGCTACGTCCGGCTGATCAACCGCAACTCCAACAAGGCGCTGGAGGTGCAGAACGCCTCGACCGCCGACGGCGGCAACATCGTGCAGTACGACGACTGGGGCGGCGCCAACCAGCAGTGGCAGCTGGTCCAGGTCGGCAGCGGTAACCCCGGCACGCCCCCCGGCGGCAGCTTCACCAACCCGGTCGTCTGGCAGGACTTCGCCGACGTCGAGGTGATCCGGGTCGGCGAGGTGTACTACATGACCGCCTCCACCATGCACTACTCGCCGGGTGCCCCGATCCTGCGCTCGTACGACCTGGTGAACTGGGAGTTCGCCGGGCACTCGGTGCCCCGACTGGACTTCGGCACCAAGTACGACCTGCCCGCTGGGCAACAGGCGTACGTCGAGGGCATCTGGGCCTCCACGCTGAACTACCGGCCGAGCAACCAGACCTACTACTGGGCCGGGTGCATCAACTTCGCCCAGACCCACATCTACACCGCGACGGCCGTCGACGGCACCTGGAGCCGGCACGCCACCCTGCCCCAGTGCTACTACGACGCCGGGATGCTCATCGACGACAACGACACCATGTACGTCGCGTACGGCAACGGCACCATCAGCGTGGCTCAGCTCTCCGCCGACGGGCGCAGCCAGGTCCGGGCCCAGCAGGTGTACCAGACCCCGTCGAGCATCGGCACGCTGGAGGGGGCGCGCTTCTACAAGCGCAACGGTGCCTACTACATCTGGCTGACCCGCCCGGCCAACGGCCAGTACGTGCTGAAGTCCACGAACGGTCCCTTCGGCCCGTACGAGCAACGCCAGGTGCTGCTCAACATGCAGGGCCCGATCTCCGGCGGCGGGGTGCCCCACCAGGGCGGCCTGGTGCAACTGCCGAACGGTTCCTGGTACTACATGGCCTTCACCGACGCGTACCCGGGCGGCCGGATGCCGACCCTCGCACCGATCAACTGGACCGCTGACGGTTGGCCGCAGGTGCAGACGGTCAACGGCGCCTGGGGGGTCAACTACCCCAACCCGCTGCCGCTGCGCCCGGTCAAGCCGCTCACCGGCGCCGACACCTTCGCCGGCACCACCCTCGGCCCGCAGTACGAGTGGAACCACAACCCGGACAACAGCAGGTGGTCGGTGAACAACGGGCTGCGGCTGCAGACCGCCACCGTGACCAACGACCTGTACCAGGCCCGCAACACGATCACCCACCGCATCCAGGGGCCGACCTCGACCGGCACGGTCGAGATCGACTACTCGACGATGCGCGACGGTGACCGCACCGGCCTGGCCATGCTCCGGGACGTATCCGCGTGGATCGGCGTCCGACGGGACAACGGGAACACCAGAGTGGTCATGACCAACGGGCTGAACATGAACAGCAACTGGGACACCACGAGCACCGGCAGCGAGATCGCCAGCGCGGCGGTCTCCGGTGGGCGGATCTGGTTGCGGGCCAACGCCGACATCCGACCCGGCTCGGGCCGGCAGGCGCGGTTCTCGTACAGCACCGACGGGGTCACCTTCGTCCCGCTGGGCAACGCCCTGACGCTCAACAACAACTGGACGTTCTTCATGGGCTACCGGTTCGCCATCTTCAACCACGCCACCCAGGCGCTGGGCGGTGCGGTGACGGTACGGCGGTTCGAGTTGTCCACACCGTGAGCTAGCGGTGACCGGTCCGGCGGGTAGGCGTCGAGGCCGGGTCGGTCACCCTACAGGCTGGGGCCTGTCGTCTGCCCGCCGAGCGGACGACAGGCCCCTTCTCGTCCGGCGGGCCGCGCCGTCCCGCCTCGGTTATCGGTGTCGGCACGGTCCTGCCGACACCGCCCCGGCAACGGGTGTTGCGGACGCTGTCGAGCTGAGAGTCCAAACGACTCACGCGGCCGAGTGAGAGCACCCAGCCGAGTGAGAGCACACATGATTCAGCTCGACAGGACGCGCGAGGACCGTAGACGCAGATGCCGGGTGGGAAGATCCCACCCGGCATCTGTCCGCGCGCCAAGGGTCAGGCGGCGCGGGACCACTGCATGCTTGACGCGGAACTGCACGTCCGCTGCTCCAGGGCCGCGCCCTGAGCGGTGGAGCCGCCCACCACGTTCAGGCACTTGTTGCTGTTGACGTTCACCAGCTGCTGATATCCGTCGCCTGTCGAACGCCAGCTGAACACCTGGTTCAGACCGTCGTGACAGGTGTACTGGATGATCTGTGCCCCGTCGGCGGTGGAGACGTCGCGCACGTCGACGCACTTGCCGCTGTGCACGCTCTGTAGCCGTACGTTGCCGTTGCCGGCGTCGAGAAAGCGCCACTGCTGCCAGGCGTTGCCGTTGCTGCTCCACTGCCCGATCACGGCGAGGTTGTCGAGGTTGGGCTGCTGCACATCGACGACCTGTCCGCTGTTGCGATTGATGATCCGGTAGGCCGTGGGGGCGCTACCGCCACCGGCGAACTGCCACCAGTTGACGTTGAACAGGTTGCCGCTGCCGCCGGCGAAGCGCAGGTAGAGATCCCGCGTACCGGTGGCTCCGCTCACCCCGCAGCTGGTGGTCGTCCAGTTCTGCCAGCCGCCGGTGCCGGCCACCGTGCAGGTGCCGACGACCGGGCCGCTGGCGCTGTCCAGCCGTACCTCGATGCGGCCACCGCTGGTGGCCGAGGCGACCCGCGCGGAGAAGGTGGTCGCACCGGTGCCGAAAGCGACCCCCTTGACCTTGATGTAGTCGCCGTTCTCGATCCAGCCGACGTTCATGCCACCCTCGCTGGACGGCTCGGTCTCGATGCCGGACCCCCAGGCGATCGTCTCGGCCTCCTGGCGCACGTACGGGTTCAACGTGCCGACCTGGGGAGCCCCGGTGGTGGTCATGTTCATGGTGGGGATGGTTCCGTTGGAGTTGTAGGTGAACTTCTCCACGGCGACCGACCGGGTGTAGCCGCTGCCACCGGGTAGCGCGCCGTTGTGATAGAAGAAGTACGATCCGCCGGCGTAGTCGATCACGCCGGGGTGGTTGGTGAAGCTGGCGCCCTGCCGGGGCATGACCGTTCCCCGGTACGTCCACGGACCGGTCGGGCCGGGTGCCGTCGAGTAGCCGATGAACTCCGAGCAGCACTCCGCGGCGAACACGTTGTAGTAGAGGCCGTTGCGTTTGTAGACCCAGGGCCCTTCCTCGTAGAGGGTGGGCCGGCTGGCGTTGCCGGTGCGGGTCCCGAACCCCGCGGTGGTGAGTGGGATCTGGGTCGGGCCACCGGAGAACGAGATCATGTCGGGGTTGAGCCGTACGTACCACAGGTTTGGGTTGCCCCAGTAGAGGTACGCCTGCCCGTCGTCGTCGATGAACGCGTGCGGATCGATCTCGCCGTTGCCGACGAGCGGACGGCCGAGCGCGTCACGGAACGGCCCGGTCGGGCTGTCCGCGACTCCCACCCCGATGACCATCTGCCCGTTCGAGCGCTGCCGGACGGGCACGTACCAGTAGAACTTCCCGTTGCGGGCGATGACGTGTCCGGCCCACGCGTTGGCGTCCGCCCAGGCGAACGTCGTCAGGCTCATCGGCGTGCCGTGGTCGGTCCAGTTCACCATGTCCGCCGAGGAGAAGACCCGCCAGTCACGCATGGTGAAGTAGGTGGAGCCGTCCTCGTCGTGTCCGGTGTAGAGGTACACCCGGCCGTTGTGCAGCATCGGTGCCGGGTCGGCGGTGTAGATGTGCTGGACGATCGGGTTGTCGGCCCGTGCGACACCGGGTAGCAGGGCGATCGTGCAGGCCACGCTCGCGAGCACGGCGACGACCCGGCGCAGCGCCGTCGCTGTCACGCCCGGCTCCACCGTTGGTTGGCGTTGCCGTGGCAGGACCAGAGGATCACCGCGGTCCCGTTGGCCGTGCCCGCGTTGTTCACGTCCAGACACAGCGAGGGGAAGCGGCCGTTGCTCACCGTGCCGTTGGCGTTGAGCGTCCACTGCTGGTTGGTGCCGCCGTTGCAGTCCCAGATCTGCACCCGGGTGCCGTTTACCGCGTTCGTCGGCACGTCCAGGCACTTGCCGAGCACGCGCAGCGTCTGGCCCTGCTGGCTGATCTGCTGGTTGGGGTTGCCGTGGCAGTCCCAGATCAGGGTGCCGGTGCCGTTGGCGGTGTTGGAGTTGTCGAGGTCGAGGCAGCGCCCGGACGACTCGCTGCGCAGCCGGAAGGTGGTCGGGACCGGCGGGTTGGTGGTGCCTCCGCCGCTGACCCGGTACACCACGGTGCCGTGCGCCGGGACGCTCGCGGAGATGGTTCCGGTGGAGGTGGAGGTGCCGTTGGTCCACGCGTTGAGCAGCGTGAACGAGCTGCCGGTCTTGCCGATCGCCGCCGCCGTGGTGGAGATCGTCGTGGTCGAGTTGCCCTGGTTGAACAGGGCGACCGCGACGTCACCGTTGGCCAGGCGCTTGGCCAGGATCCGTCGGGTGCCGTCATGGGAGACCTGGACGGCCTGGAGTCCAAGCGTGTCCTGGTTGATCGCGACCAGGTTCTGGTTGCGCAGGATGTCAAGCGTCGCCGTGCTGGCGGAACGCAGGTCGTTGCCCATCATCAGCGGCGCTGCCATGATCGCCCAGAGCGCGAAGTGACTGCGCATCTCGGTGTCGTTCATCCCACCGTTGCCGACCTCCAGCATGTCCGGGTCGTTGAATCCGCCCGGTGCGGCATAGCCGGCCAGTGGCACGTTGACGTTCACGATGTTCTGGATGCCCATCGGGTACCCGTTGGTCTGGCCGCTGTCCCAGGTGTTGGTGATGTCCTCGGTGGTCCGCCAGAGGTTCGCCACATCGCTCCAGTTGCGTTGCGGCCCGGTCTTCTCGTGGATGCTGTTCGAGTTGATGCTGTAGACGATCGGCCGGCCGGTGGCGGCCAGCGCGTCGCGCATGATGCTGAACCGTGCCACCTGGTCGTTGATGGTCCCGGTGGGGGAGCACCAGTCGTACTTCAGGTAGTCGACGCCCCAGGCGGCGAACTGCCGGGCGTCCTGGTACTCGTGTCCGAGGCTGCCCGTGGAGCCGGGGAAGGAGTCGAAGTACTGGGCGCAGGTCTGGTCCAGCGGTGCCTGGTAGATGCCGAACAGCAGGCCACGTGAGTGCAGGTAGTCGCCGAGGGCCTTCATGCCGCTCGGGAAACGCTGCGGGTGGGCCTGGAGGTTGCCCTGCGCGTCCCGGTTCGGATCGAACCAGCAGTCGTCGACGACCACGTACTTGTACCCGAGGTCGCGCAGGCCGTGGTTGACGATCGAGTCGGCCATCTGGCGGATGAGGGTCTCGTTGATGTTGCAGCCGAACGTGTTCCAGGTGTTCCAGCCCATTGGCGGGGTCCGGGCGACGCCGTTGTTCAGCGCCTGCGCCGGCTTGGGGGAGATGACCCCGTCGGCGAAGCTCGCGGTGAGCGTCACAGCCAGGATGCCCAGGGCGGCGGTCAGCCACCTTCTTGCGCTACGCACGTTGAATCCTCCTCGTCGGTGCGGTGATCGGATACGGCCACCTGTCGCCGGCATCGCGGCGGTCGGCGGGTGCGGCCGTGAAACTCTGCTTGCGGATCCCGGCCCGCCACCCCGCTCCCGCGCGCTGTCGTGCGGGATGCCGAGGCGCAGTGCCCGTCAGCGCCGGTCGGCAGACCGCTTCAGACGCCCCGGCTCCAGCCCCGACGTGCCGGCAGGCGCCGTTCCGATGACGAAAATGTTATCGCTATCATCAATGCATGTAAATTATCCGTTGCCATCCGCGCAGCATCGTGACGCGCTCATCCGAGCGGTGCGCACAGCCCCGGGCAGACCGGGTGTGACCGCTAACAGACAGCCCTGGAGGAGGTTTTCCGGCGAACGCGGTCGGGCCGCCGGCCACCGGGGTGGTTGCTGGCGCTAGACTGTGCGTGATCTAGCGCTCTCCACCCGGACGGCACGGGCCGGCGTGGGCACCGCGCGAGGGGATCTTTGTACCTGAGCCGTGCCAGTCATCGCCGACGGGCTGCGGCGATGACTGGATTGCGGGGAGTGTGAGATGGCCGTACGCGATCCTGCGATGACGGACGTGGCCCGCCTCGCCGGCGTCTCCCATCAGACGGTCTCACGAGTGCTGAACGGTCACCCGAACGTACGCGAGCAGACCAGGCTGCGCGTGCAGGCGGCCATCGCGGAGCTGGGCTACCGGCCGAACCGGGCGGCCCGCGCGTTGGTCACCGGTCGGTCGCAGGTGATCGGGGTGGTGGCTCAGAACACCACCCTCTACGGTCCGGCCTCCCTGCTGGCCGCGCTGGAGCAGACGGCTGCCGAGTCCGGCTTCGCGGTGAGCGTGGGCAGTGTGCGCGACCTCGACCATCGGTCGATCTCCGCGGTGGTGGAGCGGCACCTGGCCCACCGGGTCGCCGGCATCGTGGTGATCGCACCTGTGGAGTCGGCAGGTGAGGCGCTGGAGCGGCTGCCCAAGGACGTGCCACTGGTGACCGTGGACGGGGACCCCCACCGGCCGATGCCGCTGGTGACCGTGGACCAGGCGGCCGGTGCCAGGGCGGCCACCCAGCACCTGCTCGACGCCGGTCACCGTACGGTCTGGCATGTCTCCGGTCCGTCCGACTGGTTCGACAGTGCGGGCCGGATCGAAGGCTGGCGGGAGGCCCTGACCTCGGCCGGCGCGGAGATCCCGCCGCTGGTGCCGGCGGACTGGTCCGCGGCGGCCGGCTACCGGTGCGGGCAGATGCTGGCCCGGATGCCCGATGTCACGGCTGTCTTCACCGCGAACGACCACCTCGCCCTCGGGGTGCTGCGGGCGCTGCACGAGCACGGCCGCCGGGTGCCGGACGACATCAGCGTGGTCGGCTTCGACGACGTGCCGGAGGCCGCCTACTTCATCCCGCCGCTGACCACCGTGCGACCGGACTTCGGCGCGGTGGCCCGGGCGAGCCTGGAGATGCTGCTCACCCAGATCGAGTCGGTGAGCGGTGGCGCCCTGCGCGAGACCATCGCCCCCACGCTCGTTGCCCGCCGAAGCGTCGCCCCACCTCCCCGTCGCTGACCCGCCCTGACGGGTTGACCAAGAAGTTCTGGTCGCGTCCAACGCGATTCCCGACCAGAACTTCTTGATCACCCGGCCCACCCCGGGCCGGGTGAGGCCCGGGGTGGGGGAGGGGTCAGGTCGCGGTGCAGGTGGGGGTGCCGGAGGGTCCGGTGCCGGTGCCCTGGAAACCGAACTCCGTGCTACCGCCCGCGCCGACCTGGCCGTTGTAGCCGACATTGCTGAAGTTCACAGTGCCGGTGCTGCCGCTGGCCTGCGCGTTCCAGGTGCCGGTGACCGCCGCGCCGCCAGGCAGGGTGATCCGTACCGTCCAGCCACGGATCGCGGCACTGCCGGCGGTGACCCGGACGGTGGCCACGAAGCCACCGTTCCACGAGTTCAGCGACACCGACGCCGAGCAGGCGCCGCCGGCCGGCGGCGGCGCAGTGGTGGTCGGCGGCGGGTTGGTCGGGTTCGGCCCGCTGACGCTGTTCAGCGCGTTGAGCACCGAGGTGTACGCCGGCTTCTTGTTCCCGTTGCCGTCGAACAGCAGCGGGTTGTCGTCTCGCCAGGAGGCCGCGTCCCAGACACCCCAGACCGTGATGCCGGTGCAGCGCGTCACGGCCAGGCAGGCCCGGGTCACCCGTTCGTAGATGCTCGCCTGGTTGGCGCCCTGGGCGACGTCGAGTTCGGTGATCTGCACGTCCACGCCGAGGTCGGCGAAGCGTTGCAGGTTGGCCTGGTAGTCGCTGGCGAGGGTGGTGCCGAGGTGGGACTGGAAGCCGACGCAGTCGATGGGTACGCCGCGCTGTTTGAAGTCGCGCACCATGTTGTAGATGCCTGTCGACTTCGCGTTGATGCCGTCGGTGTTGTAGTCGTTGTAGCAGAGTTTGGCGCCGGGGTCGGCCGCGCGGGCGGCCCGGAACGCCGCCTCGATCCAGTCGTTGCCGGTGCGTTGCAGGTTCGAGTCCCGCCGCGCGCCGCTGCCACCGTCGGCGAACGCCTCGTTCACCACGTCCCACGAATGGATCTGCCCCCGGTAGTGGGTGGCTACCCGGGTGACGTGGTTGATGGCCGCGTTGCGCAGCGCGGTGCCGGACAGGTTCTGCGCCCAGCCGGGCTGTTGAGCGTGCCAGAGCAGGGTGTGGCCACGGACGGACATCCCGTTGGCCCGGGCGTGCGCGACGAGCCGGTCACCCGCGCTGAAGCTGAAGGAGTTCTGCTGGGGCTCGTTGGCGTACCACTTCATCTCGTTCTCGGCCACTATCGAGTTGAACTCACGATTGAGGATCGTGGCGTAGGCGGAGTTGGAGAGCTGGAACGAGTTGGTGGCGGCGCCGAAGTAGCGGCCGCTCTGCGCCGCCGCCGCGCCGAGGGTGCTGGCGGCGGCGTGGGCGGAGGGCGCGATCAGCGCGGTGGAGACGAGCAGCGCGGCAGCCGCCGCGCCGGACATCAGCACGGTACGCGGCCGGATGCCCGCGATCCTGCCGCTGGCGGTTCTGAGTGTCATCGACGTGCCCTTTCGATGGTGGTGGTACCGGGTGCCGCAGCGGAGCCAGCTCCCACCGGGCCCAGCCCTGAACCGGGTGTCCGGATCCGGGCACGGCGGGGCTGACCCGAACGCGGATCGCCCGGGTCGCGCGGTGAGTCGAGATGTTCCGGTCCGCCAACAACAGCGGTCGGTGCGGGTGATGCGGCGATCTGTGCCGTCGAGGCGTGCCCTTCCGCGCGGCGTGACAACGCGCGGCGTCTCGCGGATGCCGGCCCGGACAGGCCGCCGGGCGGAGCCGGCGCGGTGGCCGCCTCGGCCCCGGTGACCGGTGACCTGGAACAGGAGTGTGCCCGTACTCCTCGCCCCGAAGCTAGCATGTTATCGATAACATGCTCAAGCGATGACTGTGGATGCGATGGCGGTTCGGGACGACGACCGAGGCCGCCGGACCGGACCCCTGGTGGGTCCCGCCCAGCGGCCTCGGCGACAGCGGGTCAAGCTCAGATGAAGCGCCAACGGTGGTCGCCCGCGCCGTTGTCGTCCCAGATCACGATCTGGGTGCCCTGGCTGGACGAGGCGCCGGTGACGCCGAGGACCCGCCCGCCGTTTGCGGACTGGATCCGGAAGTAGCCGTTCGCGGCGTACCGCAACCGCCACCGGTTGCTGGCCGCACCGTTGTCGGCCCACTGCACCACCCGGGCGCCGTTGGCGCTGCTGCCGTTCTCCACCCCCAGCACCTTGCCGCTGTTGGAGTTGCGCAGCCGCAGGTAGCCGCCGCTGTCCACGATCGCGGTCCAGAGGTGGTCGGCGGTGCCCGTGTCGCCCCACTGGATCACCAGACCGCCGTCGGCGGTGGACATGTTCTGCACGCCCAGAACCAGGCCGGTGGCCAGGTTCTGGATCCGGCGGGCACCGTTGGGCAGGAACCGCCACTGGTTGTCCGACGTGCCGTTGTCCGGATCCTGGACGACCCGGGCGCCCTGCGCGGTGGAACCGTTGAGGGTGGCGAGCAACTTGCCGGTGTGTACGTTGCGGATCTTGTGGGACCCGTCGCCGACGTCCACGATCGTCCACCGGTGGTCCGCCGTGCCGGTGTCCGACCATTGCAGGACCTGCGCGTTGTCGGCTGTCGACATGTCCTGTACGCCGAGCACCTTGGCGCTGTGGGCGTTACGGAACCGGACCGCGTTGCCGTCGACGACCAGCTGCCAGTCGTGGTCCGCCGTACCGTTGTCGCCCCACTGCAACGCCGGCGCCCCGTCGGCTGTGGACATGTTCTCGATGCCGAGCACCAGGCCACTCGCGGCGTTGGCGAGCCGGAACGTCGCAGTCGTTCCGCCCGGGGACTGGCCGTTGGCGCTCCAGTAGACGGTGTAGTTGTGCCCGTGCGCGTCGTGGAACGGGCCCAGGTTGACAGTGGCGCCGTTGGCGGTGGCGGTGAAGGCCAACGCCGAGGTGCTGGTCCGGGTGACCGAGGTGGTGGCCAGGGCGGGTAGCGCGGAGAGCGCGGTGTTGCCGTAGTTGCCGGAGAGCACCGCCGGGCCGTAGGTCAGCGCCACCACGTTGGGATTGTCGTTGGCCGGCTGCACGATCACCCGCATCGGCAGCTGCACGGTCACCGTGTCGCCGGAGGTCCAGGAGCGGGTGAGCGTCGCGTACGTGCCCGGGGTGGTGGTGATGTTCTGCGCGGTGCCGTTGACGCTCACCGTCGCGCCCTGCGTCCAGGCCGGGATGCGGATCCGCATCGTCCACGAACCGCCGACGCTGCCGGTGACGGTGAGGGTCGTGGTGTCACCGACCGGGTAGGTGGTGGTCTGGGTGACCGTGATGCCCCGTTGCGACCAGGTGAGCACCGAGGGCATGAACAGGTTGACCGTGAGCGTGCTGCCGTTGTGGAAGTAGATCGAGTCCATCAGCGTGGTGTTGCTCTCCAGCCCGGTGCCCTGGCAGCACCAGAAGGAGTTGTAGTCGGTACTCCAGGTGCCGCCGCCCCACGCCGGTCCCACGCCCCGTCGCCCGCCGGGATTCAACGGCGTGAAGTAGGTGATGTGGCCGTGGTTGTCGGCCGGGTTCTGCGCCCCGATCAGGTGGTTGAGCAGCGCCCGCTCGTAGAAGTCGAAGTACGCCACCCGGTTCGGGTCGAGCAGCCACAGCTCCCGGGTCAGCTTGAGCATGTTGTACGTGTTGCACGCCTCGCAGGTGTCGTTGCGCAGATAGCCGGCGATGGCGTTGGGTGCCCGGAAGTGTTCGGCCTGGCTGTTGCCGCCGATGACGTAGGTGTGCGCGTTGACTGTCATGTTCCACGCGTTGCTGGCGATGTCCCGGTACCGGGTGGTGCCGGTGGCCTTGAACTCGCGGGCCGCGCCGATCCACTTCGGTACCTGCGTGTTGGCGTGCAGCCCGTTGAGCTGGTCGGAGTTGGCCGCGAGCGGGTTGAACACGGCGTTGTGGTCGAACCGTTGGGCGGCGGTCAGCCACCTGGCGTCGCCGGTCTGCTGGTAGAGGTCGGTCAGCACCGCGTTCATGCCGCCGAACTCGGTGCCGAGCATCGCCTGCATCTGGGCCGAGCTCAGTCGGCTGGTACGCCAGTCGACCCAGCCGGCGAACGCCAGCAGTACGTCGCGGGCCTGGTTGTTGCCGATGTACCGCCACACGTCGAGCAGCCCGGCAAGGGTCTTGTGGATGGCGTAGTACGGCACGTTGCCGTTGTTGAGCGTGCGGTTCTCCACGGCCGTGAAGTCGGACTCGGGGAAGCCGCTGAGGTACCCGGTGTTGAAGCCGGCGGCGCCGTTGTTGGCCTGGCACTTGGCCAGCTCGGCCACCATGTGGTTGGCCTTGTCCCGGCAGGTGGTGTCGCCGAGTACGGCCCACAGGTACGACCAGGCGGTCAGGAAGTGCCCCTGGGAGTGGGTGCGGAACGGGAAGTTGGGCGCCTCCCAGCCACCGAGGGCGGTGGCGCCGGCGGTGGAGAGCCGGTGGTTGGCGCGGAAGTTGTAGAGCAGCCGGTTGACGTCGACGAAGCGCAGGTAGTTGGCCGTACGGTTCTGGTTGTCCAGCCAGCGGCTGGCGGTCAACCGCACCTGGCCCGGCTCGAAGGCGTAGGCGGAGACGCCGAGATCGGGCCGTACCGGGGCGAGCGCCGCGCTGGCGGTGCCGTTGGCGAGCGTGGGGCCGACGGCGGCGGCGACGGCGGCGGCGCCGGCGGCCCGGAGCACGTGTCGACGGTTGAGGGACGGGTGGGGCATCACGACCTCCGTGGTGGCGTGGGGGCAGCGCCGCCCGGCCCGGCGGGGGTGGTGGCCGACGGGGCGGCGAGGAACTGTGCGATGACGTCACTGCGCGGCGCGCGGCGCGCGGCGACCTGACCCGGCAGTTTTTCGCTGCGGTGGCGGCTCGTGCCAAGCCCATCGATGTTATCGCTAACATACGTGGCTCGATATGTCGTTCGCAAGACGTGAAACGGCGACCCGAGTTGACCCTCGACCCGGTCGAGGCCGGACGGTGCCTCAGACGGACGGCCGGCGTCCTCCACCGACACCGGCCCGGTGGTCTGCGGGGGGTCTGGGGATGGCGACGGGTGGCGACCGGAGCACGGTGCCGGGTGCGTACTGGATGTGGCTGGGCGGTACCGCGCTGGGTCTGGTCGGCGTCCAGGCGATGGCGTTCGCGATGGCCTGGGCGGCGGCCGGACAGGGCGCCCGCTTCGCCGCCCTGGTGCCGACCGCGATCGTGCTGCCCCGGGTGCTGCTGCTGATGGTGGGTGGTGCGGTGGCCGACCGGTTCGGTGCCTGGTCCGTCCTGCTCGTCTCGGACGCGGCCATGATCGTGGTCACCGTGGCGTTGGCGGTCGCCGTCTGGTCGCCGCTCGATCCACGGCTAGCGCTGCTGCTCGCCGCGCTGGCCATCGGGACTGTGGACGCCTTCCAGCTGCCGAGTTCGGGTTCGATGCCGCGGCGACTGGTGCCGCCGGAGGCACTGGCCCGCGCGATGTCGGCCCGCCAGCTCGCCGGGCAGTTCGCGCTCTTCGCGGGCCCGCCGCTGGGCGGCCTGATGCTCGGCCTGGCCGGGCTCGCCGGGGCGGCCCTGAGCAACACCGCCACCGCCCTGGTGATGCTGGCGGTGCTGCTGGTCGTCCGTCCCGCCGCCGGGTCGTCGCCGGACGCCGGACGGGTGTCCGGGCCGCCGGTGTCGGCCGCGCTCGACGGTCTACGTGTCGCCTGGTCGGTGCCGGTGCTGCGGGCGGCGCTGTTGGTGACCGCCGTCGCCGCCGGATTCCTCCTTCCGGTCGGCACGCTGCTGGTGCCCCTGCTGGCCCGGCAGCGGGACTGGTCGCCGTCGGCCACCGGCGCGGTGGTCGCGGCGATGGCGCTGGGTACCGCCGCCGTCGCGGTGGTCGTCCTGCTGCGCGGCGCGTCCCGCCGTCCGGGCGTGGTGGCCGCCGTCGGTCTGCTGGTGGCCGCCGGCGGGGTCGCCGGGCTCGGGGTCGGAGGTGCACAGTTGCCGGCCGTCCTGGCCGGGGTGGTCGTCGGTATCGGCTCCGGGTGCTTCGCCACGCACGTCGGTCCGCTGGTGCTGGCCGCCACACCGCTCACCCACCTGGCCCGGGTGCAGGCCGTGCTGGTGCTCGTGCAGAGCCTGCCGTTGCTGGTGACGACAAACGCGTTGGGCCTCGTCGCGGAGGTCGCGCACGTCGCGGCGGTGCTGCACGGTTGCGCGGGCGTCCTCGCCGTGACCGGGCTGGCGGCGCTGGCGGTGCCGGCCCTGCACCGTCCGCCCACCGACGCCGCCTCGCAGCTACCCGTCGCCCGAATATCTGACTAAGGTCAGCAATCATGGATCGTGCACTCGTGGACGTGGTGCGGCGCTTCAACCGCACAGTGACCCAGCGCGTCGGCGCGCTTGACGACAGTTATCTCGCCCGTGACCGACCGCTCGCGCAGTCGCGGCTGCTCTGGGAGATCGGTCTCGACGGCGCCGAGGTGGCGGCGTTGCGGACCCGGCTGGATCTCGACGCCGGCTACCTCAGCCGGCTGCTGCGCACCCTGGAGGGGGCTGGCCTGGTGGTCGTCGGACCCGGTGAGGGCGACGGGCGGGTGCGCACCGCGTGTCTCACCGAGGCCGGTCGCGCCGAGTGGAAGCTGCTCGACGGCAGGTCCGACGACCTGGCCTGGGCGGTCCTCGCGCCGCTGACCGACGGCCAGCGGAGCCGGCTCACCGCCGCCATGGCCGAGGTCGAGCGACTGCTGATGGCGTCGCTTGTCGACATCGGGCCCTGTCATCCGGGCGAGCCGCGCGCCCGGGCCTGCCTGCGGGCGTACGCACGGGAACTCGCCGCCCGGTTCGACTCGGGTTTCGACCCGGCCGGTAGCGGCGTCGACGATCACGAGCTGATGCCGCCGGCCGGAATTTTCCTGGTGGCCACCGTGGCGACCGAGGCGGTGGGCTGTGGCGCGGTGCGGTTGCCGCCGGGTGAGCCCGCCGAGATCAAACGGCTGTGGGTGTCGTCGTCGGTGCGTGGGCTCGGTGTCGGCCGCCGCCTGCTGAACGAGCTGGAACGGCACGCCGCGAAGGCCGGCGCGCGCAGCGTACGCCTGGACACCAACCGCACCCTCACCGAGGCGATGCGGCTCTACCGCGCCGAGGGCTACCAGGAGATCCCGCGTTACAACGACAACCCGTATGCCCACCACTGGTTCGCCAAGCCGTTGGACTGACCGGGTCCGACCGGCGGCGTCTTGCCGCGAAGAAATGAATGGTGGTTCAATCCTTGGGTGGCGTACCGGAGCACCGAGCGGGTGAGGGCGCGGCTGACCGCCTCCCGTGAGCGGATCATCGACGCCGCCCTCGGCGTCCTGGCCGAGCACGGCTACGCCGGCTGCTCGGTGGCGGCCGTCGCCGCGCGGGCCGGGGTGGCCACCGGCAGCGTCTACCGGCACTTCCCGACCAAGGCCGGCCTCTTCGCCGAGGTGTTCCGCACCGCAAGTCAGCGCGAGATCGACGCCGTCACCCGGGCCGCCGCGGCCGCCGAGGGCACGGCCGCCGCACGGGTCCAGGCGGTGATCGAGACCTTCGCCGGTCGGGCGCTGCGGTCCCCGAGGCTGGCGTACGCCCTGTTGGCCGAGCCGGTCGATCCGGCGGTGGAGGCACAGCGGCTGGTCTTCCGGCGCGCCCACGCGACCCTGCTGGCCGGCTATGTCGCCGACGGGGTGGCCGGCGGTGAGCTGCCGCCACAGAATCCCGAGCTGACCTCCACCGCAGTGGTAGGCGCCCTGGCCGAGGCGATGGTGGGCCCACTCGCCGCAGGTGTCGCCGGCCCGGACACCATCAGCGGGCTGGTCACCGTCATCCACCGCGCGTTGGGAGTTCCGTCGTGACCACACACGAGGTGTTCAACCAGGTTCCGCAGCTGGTCGGCCACGACACGGCGGACGAGCCCGCGCTGCTCGACGCGTTGGCCCGGGAGGGTGCCGGCTGGGCAACGGCGGAGCTG
This sequence comes from Verrucosispora sp. CNZ293, assembly GCF_002754655.1. Lineage (NCBI taxonomy): Bacteria > Bacillati > Actinomycetota > Actinomycetes > Micromonosporales > Micromonosporaceae > Micromonospora > Verrucosispora sp. CNZ293. The sequence goes on along the minus strand of NZ_PEFR01000001.1, from coordinate 1,751,701 downwards.
CGCGAACTCGGCCGACTGGCCGGCACCGAACAGGCGGCCGAGCACGGCCGGTTGGCCAACGACCATCCGCCGGTGCTGCGTACCCACGACCGCTACGGCCACCGGATCGACGAGGTGGAGTTCCACCCCTCCTGGCACGAGTTGATGCGGACCGCCGTGGAGCACGGCCTGCACGCCGCGCCCTGGAGCGACGAGCGGCCCGGCGCGCACGTGGCCCGGGCCGCGAAGTTCCACGTCTGGCGTCCCGACGCGGGTCACGGCTGCCCGATCTCGATGACGTACGCGGCGGTGCCGGCGCTGCGGCACGCGCCCGACCTGGCCGCTCGCTACGAGCCGCTGCTGACCGCCCGCAGCTACGACTTCGGGCTGCGTGAGCCGGGGCGTAAGCAGGGACTGCTGGCCGGCATGTCGATGACGGAGAAACAGGGCGGGTCGGACGTGCGGGCGAACACCACCACGGCCCGCCCGGCAGCCGACGGCAGCTACCGGCTGGTCGGGCACAAGTGGTTCACCTCCGCGCCGATGTGCGACCTCTTCCTCACCCTCGCCCAGGCACCGGGTGGGTTGACCTGCTTCCTGGTCCCGCGCGTGCTGCCCGACGGCACCCGCAACGCGATGCGGCTGATGCGACTCAAGGACAAGCTCGGCAACCGCTCCAACGCCTCCAGCGAGGTGGAGTACGACGACGCGGTGGCCTGGCGCGTCGGTGACGAGGGCCGCGGCGTACGCACCATCATCGACATGGTGAACCTGACCCGCCTGGACTGCGTGATCGGCGCGGCGGCCGGCATGCGGCACGGGGTCGTCACCGCCGCGCACCACGCCGCCCACCGGCAGGCGTTCGGCAGGTACCTCGTGGACCAGCCGTTGATGCGTAACGTCCTGGCTGATCTGGCGGTGGAGTCGGAGGCCGCCACCGTGCTGATGATGCGCCTGGCCGGGGCGACGGACCGGTCCGCCCGGGGTGACACGGCGGAGACGGCGTTCAAGCGGATCGCCCTCGCGGTGGGCAAGTACTGGGTCTGCAAGCGGTGGCCCGGCCACGCCGCGGAGGCCCTGGAATGCCTGGGCGGCAACGGCTACGTGGAGGAGTCCGGTATGCCGCGCCTGTTCCGCGAGTCGCCGCTCAACTCGATCTGGGAGGGTTCCGGGAATGTCGCCGCGCTTGACGTGCTGCGGGCGTTGGCCGGTCAGCCCGAGGTGATGGCGGCGTTCCAGGCGGAGGTGGACGCCGCGGCGGGGGCCGACGCCCGGCTCGACGCCGCCGTCCGCCAGGTGCGGTCCGCGCTTGCCGATCCGGCCGATCTGGAGGTACGCGCCCGTCGGGTGGTCGAGCAACTGGCGCTGGTGCTGCAGGGCGCGCTGCTGGTGCGCCACGGTCATCCGGCCGTCGCCGACGCCTTCTGCGCGTCCCGGCTCGGCGGTGACCGGGGGCACGCGTACGGCACGTTGCCGGCCGGCGTCGACTTCACCGCGATCATCGAGCGGGCCACCCCGAAGGTGGGCTGACCGCCCGGTGGCCTGCGACGGCACCGGATCGGGTGGCCGTCGCGTCGTGCGTGGTCACCGTGCCGGGTGGTGGTGGGCGTTACTGATAGTTCCGAGGACCGAACTGGGCGTTGAGCCTGGCCCGATGCTGTGGGATTCTTGGACGCCGATGCGTTGTCGCGCGTGTGAGTGACCGTCGCCCGATGGGCAGCCGGGACCGTCACGGTCCCGGGGGGCGACGGCAGAAGAGGGATTCGTCTCTGTTCCACAGGTCCCGAGCCCGGCATGCCGGGCTCGGGACCTGTGGATCTCCGCGTGACCAACGAAGGAAGAACATGGAGATCTCGGACCGGCACGGGGTTCGACACCTGGCCCCACCTCGACGATCCGCCCGACGCACGCACACCCTTTTCTCGGTCGGCCTGCTGCTCGGCACGGCCGCACTTGTCGGGATCGACCAACCGAACGCCGTCGCGGCGAGCACGCCGGCGACGGTGACCGTGAACGCCCGGGCCGGGCTGGCCACCGTGCCCGACACCGCCCTCGGCGTCAACCACGCCATCTGGGACTCGCAACTGGGCACCACCGAGACGTCGGACCTGCTGCGCGCGGCCGGCGTGCAGATGATGCGTTACCCCGGCGGTTCCTACGCCGACATCTACCACTGGGAGGACCACACCGCCCCCGGCGGCTACGTCGCTCCGGGCACCGACTTCGACACCTTCATGGCCGGCGTACGGCGGGCCGGCGCCCAACCGATGATCATCGCGAACTACGGGACCGGCACCCCTGAGGAAGCGGCCGAGTGGGTCCGGTACGCGAACGTGACGAAGGGCTACGACGCACGGTACTGGACGGTCGGCAACGAGAACTACGGCAACGGCCACTACGGCTCGGCGTGGGAGGCCGACCACCACCCGGACAAGAGCGCCACCTACTACGCGAACCTGGTGGTCGCGTACGCCGACGCCATGAAGGCCGTCGACCCGAGCATCAAGGTCGGCGCGGTGCTCACCATGCCGGCGAACTGGCCCGACGGGCTGACCGCCGGTGACGACCCGGGCCCGTGGAACCAGACGGTGCTGTCCATCGCCGGCCAGAAGATCGACTTCGTCGACGTGCACTGGTACCCGGGCGGCAGCGCCGCCGAGTCGCTGCCCCGGACCGGCCACATCACCGACGCGGTCCACCTGCTCCGGGAGCAGATCACCAGGTACGCCGGGCCGAACGCCGGTCGCATCGGCATCAGCCTCACCGAGGTGAACGTCACCTCCCAGGGGATGACCAGCCAGCCGGCCGCGCTGTTCCTCGCCGACGCGTACAGCGGGCTGCTGGCCAACGGGGTGTTCACCGTGCACTGGTGGAACGTGCGCAACGGCATCGGGCAGGTGTCGACGGTGGCCGGGCAGACCGACTACGGCGACTTCGGGATGCTCTCCAGCGGCACCTGCACCTCGGACGGATCGGTCTGCGAGCCGCCGTTGAACACACCCTTCGCCGCCTACCACGGACTGTCCATGATGAGCCGCTTCGCCCGTACCGGCGACCAGTTCATCCGGGCGGCGAGCGACGAGCCACTTGTCGCCGCGCACGCGGTACGCCGGGCCAACGGCGAGGTCGCGGTGCTGCTGGTGAACCGGGACCCGGACAACGCCCGCGAGGTCAGCATCGACTATGCCGGCTTCGCCCCGTCGAGTGGGGAGCCGACGGTGCACACGCACACCAACGGGGCCACCGCCATCACCACCAGCCGCTCCGGCAGCGCGACAAGTCGGACCCTGCCGCCGTACTCGCTGACCACGCTCGTGGTGCGTCCGGCCGCTTCGACCACCGGGCAGCCGGGTGCTCCGGGGCAGCCCACGGTCGCCGACGTCACCGACCGGGCCGCGACGATCTCCTGGCCGACGGCGAGCCGGGGCGCGAGCCCGATCGCCAAGTACGAGGTGTACCGGCAGTACGGCGCGGTGAGTGAGCAGCTCGGCGAGACCTCGGGCACCTCGCTCACCGTCGACAACCTGGTGCCCGGCGGCAGGTACACGGTCAACGTGCTGACCCGGGACACGGCGGGCCGGGTCTCGTGGGCTTCGCCGCCGCTGAGCTTCACCACCGGCAGCCCGGCCAGCAGCATCTGCGGTGTCCGCTTCACCCGGACCACGGACTGGGGCAACGGCTACGTGGCGACCGTCGACATCACGAACAACGCGGACACCGCGATCGACGGCTGGACGCTGACCTGGACCTGGCCGACGACGTGGCAGCGGGTGGGCAGCGGCTGGAGCGCGTACTGGGAGCAGGTCGGCAGCACCGTCCGGGTCACCGGCACTGACGACAACCGGCGGATACCCGCCGGGGGCAGCACCAGCGCCGGCTTCGTCGGGGAGTACAGCGGACCGAACGTCACGCCTACGGCGTTCCGGCTCAACGGCGCGCTCTGCACCGTCAGCTGAGGCCGCCGGCGTCGCCGGTGGGGCCAACCTGCTCCACCGGCGACGCCGGGACTGGTGATTTTGCCGATGCGGTACCTGCGGGGCGCCCCAAACACTGATCGCAGTCGATACAGCTCCAACCCAAGGGAGTATCCGACGTGCGATCTACCACCACCATCCGTCCCCGTTCCGTCCCCCTCCTGGCCCGGCTGGCGATGGCCGCCGTCCTGGCCGCCGGTGGCGTCGTCGCCACCTCGACCCCCGTCCAGGCCGCCAACCCGTACGAGCGGGGACCGGCACCGACAAACGCGATCCTGGAGGCCAGCCGTGGCCCCTTCGCGACCTCGTCGACGACCGTCTCCTCGTTGGTGAGCGGCTTCGGCGGCGGCGTCATCTACTACCCGACCACGACCACGGCGGGCACCTTCGGCGCGGTGGCCATCTCGCCCGGCTACACCGCCTCCTGGTCGAGCCTGGACTGGCTGGGCCCGCGGATCGCCTCGCACGGCTTCGTGGTCATCGGCATCGACACGATCACCCGGCTGGACCAGCCGGCCAGCCGGGGTCGGCAACTGCTCGCCGCGCTGGACTACCTGACCCAGCGCAGTTCGGTGCGCGGCCGGATCGACGCGAGCCGGCTCGCCGTGGCCGGACACTCGATGGGCGGTGGGGGCAGTCTGGAGGCCGCCGCGAGCCGGCCGTCGTTGCAGGCCGCGGTGCCGCTGGCGCCGTGGAACCTGTCCAAGAACTGGTCGAACCTGCGGGTGCCGACGCTCATCGTCGGTGGCGAGAACGACACCGTCGCCTCGGTCTCCTCGCACTCCGAGCCGTTCTACAACAGCATCCCGGCGTCGGCGGAGAAGGCGTACCTCGAACTCAACGGCGAGGGCCACTTCTTCCCCAACACGGTGAACACGCCCACCGCCAGGCAGATGGTGGCCTGGCTGAAGCGGTTCGTCGACGACGACACCCGGTACGAGCAGTTCCTCTGCCCGGGGCCGAGCGGCCTGGCGATCGAGGAGTACCGCAACACCTGCCCGCACTGAGGTCGACCGGGGCGGATGCGACGTGTCCGCCCCGGGTCGTCCGGCCGCCGGTCTTCCGTCCCGTGGACCGGCGGCCTTATATTGCATTCACAGTGCAATAATGTTGGAGGTGGTGAGTGTCCGACCACACGGCCGACGGGCTGCGCGAGCTCGTCGCAACGTTCCTGCGGACGCACGACCCGAGCGGTGACCGCACCGCTTTCCTGCGCGCCCGCTTCGACGCCGGACTGGCCTGGGTGCACTTTCCGCCCGGCCGTGGTGGCCTGGGCGCACCGGCGCACCTTCAGGCGGTGGTGGACGACGCCTTCGCCGAGGCCGGCGCGCCGGACAACCGCCCCCGGCGCAACAGCATCGGGCTCGGCATGGCCGCGCCCACCCTGCTGCGGCACGCCAGCGAGGCCCAGTGCCGGCGCTGGCTGCGTCCGCTGTGGACCGGCGAGGAGGTGTGGTGCCAGCTGTTCAGCGAGCCTGACGCCGGGTCCGACCTGGCGAGCGTGCGTACCCGGGCGGTGCCCGACGGCGCCGACTGGGTGGTCGACGGCCAGAAGGTGTGGACGTCGCTGGCCCACCGGGCGCGCTGGGCGATCATGCTGGCCCGCACCGATCCGGACGCACCGAAGCATCACGGCCTCACCTACTTCGTCTGCGACATGACCGCGCCGGGGGTGCGGGTGCGTCCCCTGCGGCAGGCCACCGGCGAGGCGGAGTTCAACGAGGTCTTCCTGACCGGGGTCCGGATACCCGACGCCCACCGCATCGGGGAGGTCGGGCACGGTTGGCCGGTCGCCCGCACCACGCTGATGAACGAACGCGTCGCCATCGGTGGCCGACCGCTGCCCCGGGAGGGCGGCATGGTCGGTGTGCTGGCCCGGCTCTGGCGGGACCGACCCGACCTGCGTACCGGTGGCCTGCACGAGGAGGTCCTGCACGCGTGGGTACGTGCCGAGGCCGCTCGGCTGGCGGCGCTGCGCCTGCGCCAACTGGTCGCCGCCGGTCAACCCGGCCCCGAGGGGTCGGCGGTGAAGCTGTCCTTCGCCGAGCTGAGCCAGCGGATCAGCGGTCTGGAGGTGGAGCTGCGCGGCGCCGAGGGGCTGCGGTACGACGACTGGACGATGCGTCGACCAGCCGAACCCGACCTGCTCGGCCGCACCGCCACCTACCGCTACCTGCGCGCCCGAGGAAACTCCATCGAGGGCGGCACGTCGGAGATCCTCCGCACCATCATCGCCGAGCGGGTGCTCGGGCTCCCTGCCGAACCCCGGGTGGACAGGTGACCGATCTGCTCTACGACTCCGACGAGGAGGCGCTGCGCGGCAGCGTACGCGGGCTGTTGGCCGCGCACGCACCGTGGCAGCGGGTGCTGGCCGCCGTCGACAGTGGTGAGCCGTACGACGCGGCGCTGTGGCGCCGGCTTGTCGACCAGGTGGGCGTGACAGGTCTGACCGTGCCCGCCGAGCACGGCGGCGCCGGAGCCGGTTACCGCGAGGTCGCGGTGGTGCTGGAGGAACTGGGCCGGGCGGTCGCGCCGGTGCCCTTCCTGGGCGCCGTGGTGGCCACCCGGGCGTTGCTCGCCTGCGACGAGTCCGCCCTGCTGCGGCAGGTCGCCGCCGCCGAACGCGACGTGGCGTTGGCTGTCGGGTTGGCCACCGCGCCCGACGCGGCTTTCGGCGCGGTCGCGGTCGACCCCGGGCCGACGGTGTCCGGCCGGGTGGCCGGCGTCGCCGACACCGCGCCGGGTGGCCTGCTGCTGGTCCCGACCGGCGACGGGTTGTACGCCGTCGACGCCGTCGAGCCGGCGGTGCGGACGACCCCCGTGGTGTCGCTGGACGCCACCCGGCCGCTAGTCGACATCGAGTTCACCGCCGCGCCCGCCCGCCGGGTCGCGGCGGGCGAGGTGGCCGCCAACGCGGTGGCGGCGGCGCTGACGGCGGGCGCGGCGCTGCTCGCCTCCGAGCAGCTCGGGGTGGCGCAGTGGTGTCTGGACACGACTGTGGCCTACGTGCGGGAGCGCCACCAGTTCGGCCGTCCGGTCGGCTCGTTCCAGGCGGTCAAGCACCGGCTGGCCGACCTCTGGGTGGAGCTGACCGAGGCCCGAGCGGTGGCCCGGCACGCCGCCGACCGGCTGGATGACACCGGTACCGAGGCGGCGTTGGCAGCCGCGCTGGCGCAGGCGTACTGCGGTCCGGTGGCGGTCCGGGCGGCGGAGGTCTGCGTCCAGTTGCACGGCGGGCTCGGCTTCACCTGGGAGCACCCGGCCCATCTCTATCTCAAACGGGCCAAGAGCACCGCCATCGCCTTCGGCACCGCCGACCGGCACCGGGCCGCCCTGGCCCGGCTGGTCGACCTGCCCGGACCGGGCACCGCCGACGGCGTCACAAATCGCTGTACCGGCAGGTAACAACCAGGCATCGAGGGTGTTGACGAAACACGCGAGAAACGTACACTCCGAGTGTAATAAGTTGGCGCGAGGCGAGGGGTGGGCTGATGGCGGACGGTCTCGCACTGGACCAGGTCGGCGTCCGCTTCGGCGGCCTCACCGCCCTCGACGACGTCTCGCTCGAGGTCGGGCCGGGTGAGGTGGTCGGGGTGATCGGCCCCAACGGGGCCGGCAAGACCACCCTGTTCAACGTCGTGTGCGGCTTCGTCACCGCGCACACCGGCACGCTGACCCTCGACGGCCGGCCCTTCCGACCACTACCGCACCGGCTGACCCGGTTGGGCATCGCCCGGACGTTGCAGGGCACCGGCCTGTTCGCCGGGCTCACCGTGCTGGAGAACGTGATGGCCGGCGCCACCCACACCGCCCGTACCGGCCTGGTGCCGGCCCTGCTCGGGCTGCCCCGCAGCGACCGCGACGAGCGCCGGCTGCGCGAGCAGGCCCGCGCCGTCCTGGCCGACCTGGGCATCGACGCGTACGCCGACGCCGCGCCGGACACCCTCCCGTTCGCGGTACGCCAGCGGGTCGCGCTGGCCCGCGCCCTGGCCGCCCGCCCCCGGCTGCTGCTGCTCGACGAGCCGGCCGGCGGCCTCGGCGTCGACGACGTGGACACCCTCGCCGAGTTGATCCGGCAGCTGCCGCACCGGGCCACCGACCCCTGCGCGGTGCTGCTCGTGGAACACCACATGGACCTGGTCATGGCGGTCTGTGACCGGATCGTGGTGCTCGACTTCGGGCGGGTCGTCGCCACCGGGCCGCCGGAGGCGGTCCGTGAGGATCCGGCAGTGGTGGACGCCTACCTCGGTGCCGCAGTCGACGAGGCCGCGTAGTGGGCGGCGACCTGCTCACCGCCGAAGCCCTGGCCGCCGGCTACGGACCGGTGCCGGTGCTGCACGACGTGGACCTGCGGGTGCCCACCGGCACCATCGCCGCCGTCATCGGGGCCAACGGCGCCGGCAAGACCACCCTGTTGCGCGCCCTGTCGGGCATGCTGCGCCCGACCGCCGGCCGGATCGTCTTCGACGGCCGCGACCTGCGCGGCACCCCGGTCGAGCAGCTCGTCCGGCGCGGCGTGGCGCACGTGCCGGAGGGGCGCGGCGTGATCGGCGAACTCACCGTGGCGGAGAACCTGCGCCTCGGCGCGCTGTGGCGGCGGGACCGGGCCGCAGCCGCCAGCGCCCTCGACGAGGTCTACCAGCTGTTCGAGCCGCTGGCCCGGCGTCGACGTCACCTCGGCCACCAGCTCTCCGGCGGCGAGCGGCAGATGCTGGCGCTCGGCCGGGCCCTGGTCAGCCGGCCCCGCCTGCTGCTGTTGGACGAACCGTCGCTCGGTCTGGCGCCACGGGTGGTGGCCCAGACCATGGCGCTGCTGCGCCAACTGCGCGACGACACCGGGCTGACCGTGCTGCTCGTCGAGCAGAACGTGCGCAGCGCCCTGGCCGTCGCCGACCAGGGCATCGTGATGTCGCTCGGCCGGGTCGTCCTGGCCGCCCCGGCGGCCCGGCTGCGCGACGACGCCGACCTACGCCACGCCTACCTCGGATTCTGAACGCAAGGAGGACCGTGGACCGCTTCCTCTTCCTCACCCTCGACGGACTGTCGAGGGGCGCGGTCTACGCCGCGTTCGCCCTCGCCCTGGTGCTGATCTGGCGGGCCGGTCGGATCGTCAACTTCGCCCAGGGCGCGATGGCGGTGGCCGCCGCGTACGTCGCGTACAGCGTCACCGCCGTGACCGGGTCGTACTGGCTCGGCTTCGGCGCGGCGTTGCTCGCCGGGCTGCTGCTCGGCGCGGTCGTCGACGTCGCGGTGATGCGGCTTGTGGACCACCGGTCACCGCTCAACCCGGTGATCGTCGCGCTCGGGCTGGTCCTGCTGATCCAGGCGGTCCTCGGCATGGTGTACGGCAACGAGTACCTACCCGCCCGCACGCCGTTCAGCCGGAGCGCGCTGACGATCGGCGGCACGCCGGTGCTGTCCCCGTACGACCTGTTCGTCTTCGCCACCGTCGGAGTGGTCGGCGCGGCCCTCGTCTGGATCTTCACCCGGACCGCGATCGGGCTGCGGATGCGCGCCGCGGCGTTCGCACCCGAGGTGTCCCGGCTGCTCGGGGTGAACGTCGGCGGCATGCTCACCCTCGGCTGGGCGTTGGCCTCGGGTGTCGGGACGCTGGCCGGGATGCTTGTCATCCCCACCGAGCTGGGTCTGCATCCGCACGCGATGGACCTGGTCTTCGTCTCCGCGTTCACCGCCGCGGTGCTCGGCGGGCTGGACAGTCCGCCCGGGGCGGTCGTCGGTGGTCTGGGGGTCGGCCTGCTGCTGTCCTATGTGAGCGGCTACGCCGGCGGCGACCTCATCCCGCTCGCGGTGCTCGCCCTGCTGCTGACGGTGCTGCTGCTGCGCCCCGGCGGGCTGTTCGCCCCGGTCACCGCGAGGCGGGTGTGAGCGCCACCCGGGCGTCGGCGCCGCCCGCCCGGCCCGCCGTCGTCGAGTCCACCGGCCCCCGGTGGTCGCTGCCGACCCTGGTGCGTCACCTCGCGGTCGCGGTCGGCGTTGCGCTGCTGGTGCTGATGGCCAGCTACCAGCTCGACTCGTTCCGCAACTTCCAACTGGCCACGGTGGCGGCCTACCTCTGCGCCACCGCCGGGCTGACCGTCCTCACCGGGCTCTGCGGCCAGCTCTCGCTGGGGCACGGTGCGCTGATGGCCACCGGCGCGTACACCCTCGCGTTGGTGCAGAACGCCTTCGCCGAGCGGGGTCTCACCGCCGGCGGCTTGCTCGTCGTGTCCCTGGTAATGGCCGTACTGGCCACTGTCGTCGTCGGCGCGGTCGTCGGGGTCGCCGCCGCCCGGCTGCGCGGTCCGTACCTGGCCGGTCTCACCCTGGCGGTGGCGGTGGTGGTGCCGGCGCTGACCGTCACCTTCGACGGCGTCTTCAACGGTGAGCAGGGCCTGGCGGTGCCGGTGGCGCCCGCCCCGGCCGGGCTGGGCAGCTATTTCCCGCACGAGCGGTGGCAGCTCTGGGTGGCCACCGCGGCGACCCTGCTCTGCCTGGTGCTGCTGGCGAACCTGGTCCGCAGCAGGTACGGCCGCTCCTTCCGAGCGGTACGCGACGACGAGGTCGCCGCCGGCCTGGCCGGGATCCACGTGGCGCGTACCCAGGTCATCGCCTTCGTGATCAGCGCGGGCAGCGCCGGCCTCGGCGGGGCCCTGCTGGCGGTGCTCGCGCAGAGCGTGTCACCCGGCGCGTTCGGTCTGACGTTGTCGCTGTTCCTGCTGATGGCTGTGGTCATCGGCGGTCTCGGTCGACTCGCCGGGGCGGTCTGGGGTGCCTTCCTGCTGGTCGCCCTGCCCGACCTGACGCACTCGCTGACGAACCTGTTCACCCTCTCGCCGGCGGCGGCGCAACGGCTGGAGGGCAACCTGCCGCTGGCGATCTTCGGCAGCACGTTGATCGCAGTCATGATCGTCGCGCCTGGCGGCGTTCAGGGGCTGCTGTCCCGGCTGACCCGGGCGTTGCGCGCCCGCTGGCCGGCCGGGCGGTCGTGACCGTTCCACCCGCTCACCCAACCACCCATCTCGCACAACCGGACCGATGAAAGGTCGGTGTCCCATGCGAACCACGGCACGGCGCGGTCTCGTGATCGCCACCACCCTCACCCTGCTGCTCAGCTCCACCGCCTGCGGCTCCGACGACGGTCCCGGATCGGGAGCGCCGGTGCCCGGCGTCACCGACACGGAGATCATCGTCGGCACCCACATGCCGCTTACCGGTCCGGCGTCCGCCGGCTACTCGAAGATCGCCCCGGCGACGAAGGCGTACTTCGACTACGTCAACGCCAACGGCGGCGTGCACGGCCGCACCATCACCTACAAGATCATGGACGACGGCTACAACCCCGCCACCACCCAACAGGTCGTCCGTCAGCTCGTGTTGCAGGACAAGGTCTTCGCCATCCTCAACGGGCTCGGCACGCCGACCCACACCGGGGTGCTGGACTTCCTGCACACCAACCGGGTGCCCGACCTCTTCGTCGCCTCCGGCAGCCGCAACTGGGACCAGCCCGACCGCTACCCGAACACCTTCGGCTTCAACCCCGACTACACGGTCGAGGGCAAGATCCTGGCGAACCACGTGAAGACCGCCCTGCCCGGCCGCAAGGTCTGCTTCCTCGGGCAGGACGACGACTTCGGCCGGGACGCGCTGGCCGGCGTGGAGAAGGTGCTCGGCGCCGACGGCGTGACCGACCGCCAGACGTACGTCACCAGCAACACGAACGTCGCGCCGCAGATCGGGGCGTTCAAGGCCGCCGGGTGCGAGGTGGTCATCCTCGCCACCGTGCCCGGCTTCACCGCCCTGTCCGTCGGCACCGCCGCCCGCCTGGACTTCCGGCCGCAGTGGGTGGTGTCGAACGTGGGCGCCGACCACCCGACCCTGTCCCGGCAGCTCGGCGACGCCGCAGGTCTGCTGGAGGGCATGGTCGGCCTGAACTACCTGCCGATGCAGGGTGACAGCGACGATCCGTGGATCCAGCTGTTCACCAAGGTCAACACGGAACACAACGGCGGCGCGGAGTTCGACGGCAACACCGTCTACGGGATGGCTGTGGGCTACCTGTTCGTGCAGGTGCTGCTGGCCGCCGGCAAGGACCTCACCCGCGAGTCGCTTGTCGAGGCTGTCCGTAAGGGCGGCTACCAGGGGCCCGGCGTGGCGCCGTTGCGGTTCTCCGGCACCGACCACTCCGGCTACGGCGGTGGCCGGCTGAGCCGGGTCGAGGGCGGCGAGCAGCGCTACTTCGGCCCGACCTACGAGACCGACGAGGCCGACGGGCCCGTCAACGAGTACACCGCCCCGCCGGTGCCGCCGCCCGCGAACGGCATGCCGAGCGCCTGATCCGCTCGCCCGGTGCGCACCGCCCGGACCCGGACCCCGGGCGGTGCGCACCGGCGAGGTGCGCCCACCCTCGCCGGCCCGCCGCGACCCGCAGCGGCCCGGGGCCCGCTCGACGAGGCTCGGCCGGCAGGGTCTCAGCAGACGCCTAGACTCGGCTCGCATGAACGCGACGCCAGGGGTGAGGGGGACGGCGGGGATGGTAAGTGCCGAGGCGGCCGGTCGGGTCGACGGGCGCACCGCCCGGGCCGAGCGCACCCGGGCGGCGATCGTCGAGGCACATCTCGCGCTCATCTCCGAGGGTGACCTGCGCCCGACAGGTGAGCGCATCGCCGAGCGGGCCGGCATCTCCCTGCGGACGCTCTGGACCAACTTCAAGGACATGGAGACGCTCTTCGAGGCCAGTGGCGCGGAGCTGCTGCGCCAGCAGGACGCCGCGTGGCGGCCGATCCCGCCCGGGTTGCCGTTGGCGAAGCGGGTCGACGCGTTCTGCCGGCAGCGGGCGAAACTGCTGCAACTGATCGCGCCCTCGGCTCGGGCAGCGCAGATGCGCGAACCGGTCTCCGCGCAGTTGCGGCGCAACCGGCTCAAGCACATCGCCCGGGTACGCGACGAGGTCGAGCAACTGTTCGCCGAGGAGCTGGACCGCGCGGGGACGGCGCGGGAACAGCTGGTCAACGCCGTGGTGGCGGCGAGCACCTGGCCGGCGTGGTCGACCCTGCGCGACGGACTCGGGTTGGGCGTCGACGCCGCCCGGGCGGTGATGGCCCGCACCGTCGGCGCGCTGCTGGCCGAGCCGGTCGACAGCTGACCCACGCCGCTGTCGGCGGCTGCCCCACATTCACCCCTTCTCAAGTGCCTGCGGGTAGGCGAGACTCGATGCATGATTAATGCATCTACAGTGCAAATATCTGTGCTACGGGGCCGGCAGGCGGAGTGCCGGGAGATCCGAACCCTGCTCGCCGCACCGGCCGGCCGAGCGCTGCTGCTGCACGGCGAGCCCGGTTCCGGGCGCAGCGCGCTGCTGGCGTACGCCCACCGGCACGGTCGGGGTCGCCGACTGCTCGCCGCCGCCGGCCTGCCCGACGAGGCGGTGCTGCCCTACGCCGGGCTGCAACGGCTGCTCGATCCGGTGCTCGACCGCACCGGTGCGCTGCCCGAAAGGCAACGACAGGTGCTGCGCCGGGCGGTGACCGGCGAGGGCTGCCGCGACCAGGACCAGCTCGTGCTCTCCCACGCCGTACTCGGGCTGTTCGCCGAGGCCGCCCACGACGGCCCGCTGTTGTGCACCATGGACGACCTCGACGCGGGTGACGCCCCGACGGCGCGGTTGCTGACCTTCGTGGCCCGCCGGTTGCCGCACCTGCCCGTCGTCCTGCTGCTCACCGCCGGCAGCAGCGGCGCGGCGGACGCCGTACCCGGTCGTCGGTTGCTGCCGCTCGACGAGCCGGACAGCCGTGCCCTGCTGACCGCTCGCCGCCCGGGGCCGCCACCCCCCGGGCCGGTGCTGGCCGCCCTGAGCGCCCTCGCCGCCGGGAACCCGCAGGCGCTTGTCGACCTCGCGGACTCGCTGACACCCGGCCAGTGGCACGGCACGGAACCGCTGCCCACGACCCCGCCGGCCGACGGCGACCTGGGCCGGTCGTACCGGAGCATGCTGTCCCGCCTGCCCGGCGACACGCGGCGCGCGCTGCTGCTGGCCGCGCTCGCCGCGACCGCTCCCGTCACGCCGACTCCGGCCGGCCCGGGACACGTGGCGGATCCGTACACCCCGGCCGGCCCGGGTCACGCGGCGGATCCGGTCACCCTCGGTCGGGCGCTGCGGGCGGCCGGCAGCAGCGTCGCGGCGCTCGCACCGGCCGAGGCCGCCGGCCTGCTCCAGCTCACGGCCCCGGGTGGCGCGGTCTTTCCCCGGCCCCTGGCCCGCGCCATGGTCGAGGCGACCGCCTCCCTCGCCGCGCGCCGCGAGGCGCATCTGCTGCTCGCCGCCGCCCTCGACGGCACCGGGGCCCGGTTACGTCGGGCGCTGCACCTGGCCGCCGCGACCGACGGTCCGGACCCGGCGCTGGCTACCGAATTGGCGGACGCGGTGGGCGACCCGGTGGACCGGTCCGCCGCCGCTACGGCGTTGGCCCGGGCCGCCGAACTCAGCGACGCCCCGGAGCTCGCCGCCAGCCGGCAGGTCACCGCTGCCCGCTACGCCTGGCAGGCGGGGGACCCCGACCGGGCCCGCGCGTTGCTGCACCGCGTCGCGGTCCCGCTGCCCGGTCCTGCCGGTACCCGGCGCTACGGAGCGCCACCAGCCCCGGTCGCCCTCGGCACCGACACCGGAGCCGCAGGCGACCGGACGGTGGCAGCCACCACCTGCGGTCTCGCCGAACTGTTGCGCGGGGAGATGCGACTGCGCTGCGACTCGGCGTCCGCCGCGCTGTCGACCCTGCTGGCCGCCGCGACCGCGCTGGCCGAGGTCGACCGTGAGTCGGCACTCGTCGCACTGGTGCGAGCCGGCGAGGCCGCCTGTTTCTCCGGCGACCAGTACCGCTACGCCGAGGTGGCCCGTCGGATGGCGGCCCTTCGCCGCGACGGCGATCCGCCGTGGGCGGACCTGCTGACCACCCTGGTCGCCGGGGTCGCCGCCACGCTGCGCGGCGAGCACGCCCACGCGGGCCCGCTGCTGCGCCGGGCGGTGGTGCTCGGCGGGCGGCTGACCGGTGCCGCACAGACCCCCACCGCGTTGAGCGGCGCGGCCGTGGCCGGCCTGCTGGTGGCGGTGGACGCCGCGGCGTACCGGCTGGCCGACCGCGCCGTCGAACTGTCGGCCGAGCACGGCGAGGTGTCCCTGCTGCCGAGGGCGCTCGAACTACGCGCGATGAGTGAGTACTGGCTGGGCCGGCACGACGCCGCGACGAAGAGCTGTCGGGAAGGACTGCGGGTGGCCCGGGCCGCCGGTCAGCACACCAGCGGCGGCGTACACCTCGGCTTGCTGGCCATGCTCGCGGCGGTGCGGGCCGATCGCGACGCCGCTCTGGGGCACGTCGCCGCGCTGGGTGACGCGGTCGTGCCGGGCAGCCGGCCGCACGCCCTCGCCCAGTGGGCCCTCGCGTTGCTGGACCTGGTCGACGCGAGGTACGCCGACGCCGCGGACCGGCTGGTCGCGCTGGCCCGCCCCGGCACCGGGCGGGGCCAGGTCCTCGTCCAGGTGATGGCCACGCCCCACCTGGTCGAGGCCGCCGCCCACGACGGTCGGCACGCCCGGGCCCGGGCGGCGCTCGCCGTCTTCGACCGCTGGGCCGGCAGTACCGCCAGCCCGCTGCGCCGAGCGCTGTCGGCGCGCTGCCACGCGTTGCTGGCCCCGCGCGGCAGCGCCGAGGCCGAACACCAGTTCCGGCTGGCGCTGTCCCTGCACCCGTCCGACGCCGCGACCTTCGAACGGGCGCGTACCGAGCTGCTCTTCGGTCGGGAGCTGCGCCACGCCCGCCGCCCCCGTGAGGCCCGCGGTCACCTGCACCGGGCCCGGCAGACCTTCACCGTGCTCGGTGCCGAGGTGTGGGCGCGGCAGGCCACCGTTGAGCTGCGCGCGGCGGGGGAGTCCGTCGGTACGCCGGACCCGCACGCCGTAGGGCTGCTCACCGGTCAGCAACTGCGCATCGCCCACCTGGTCGCCGCCGGCGCCACCAACCGGGAGGTGGCCACGCAGATGTTCCTGTCCACCCGGACCGTCGACCACCATCTGCGCAACATCTACCACCGGCTCGGCATCCGCTCCCGTACCGAACTGGTCCGCGCGTTGGGGTGACGTGGCCAAATCGATATTCAACCGATCCATGACGGGCGTCAGAATTTCTTGACATTCGAAGGTCGGTGGCTAACGATGGCCAAACGGCCGGGTGATCTCACTCACATCGAACCCGCCGTTGGTCCCCAGGCACCTGTCGGTGTTGACGCACCTACCACCCCCGCCCAGGAAGGGCCTTGTCGATGAAGAAGGTATTCACGCTCGGGCTGATAGCCGGTCTCGCGGTCGCGCTCGCCGGATGTACGGACTCGGATGCCACCCCCTCGGGAGAGAACAGCGGCGAACTGCGCCAGGTCCGGGTCGCTGCCCTGCCCATCACCGAGACCGCCGCGTTGTGGGGCGGCATGAAGGCCGGCATCTTCGAGAAGCACGGACTCGCAGTCGAGGTGCTGCCCGCGCAGGGCGGCGCCCAGGCCATCCCCGCCCTCATCAACGGCGACATCGACTTCGCCATCGGTCAGCCGTTCGGCCCGTTCCGGGCCGACCTGCAGGACCTCGGCGTCGTGATGATCGGCAACTACGCGTCGTCCTACGCCGAGGGCGACGACATCAACGCCGTGGTGGCCTCGGCCAAGTCGGGCATCACCAGGCCGGCGGAGCTCGCCGGCAAGCGGGTGGCGGTCAACAGCCTGGGGGCGGCCGGCGATGTGACGATCATGGCCGCGGTGGAGAAGGACGGTGGTGACCCCACCACCATCAAGTTCGTCGAGGTCGCCTTCCCCGACGTCCCGGCACAGCTCGAAGCCGACAACATCGACGCCGCCTGGGTGCCGGAGCCCTTCGTCACCCAGCTGCGCAGCCGTGGCGACACCTTCATCGTGGCGCCCTACCAGGCGGTCGCGCCCGGGCTCGCGACGCTCACCACCATCGCGACGAAGGCCAAGATGGACTCCGACGCCGAGCTGATCGCCGACTTCACGGCGGCGATGAAGGAAACGCTCCTGTGGGCCCAGGACTCCGCGAACGAGGCGGCCGTCCGGCAGGCGATCAAGGACAACCTGGAACTCCCGGAGCCGGTCGCGGACTCGGTGAAGCTGCCGCGGTTCGGTTGGGAGCTGGACCGGGCGAGCCTGGAGTCGCTGGCCACGCTCGCCGGCAAGTACAAGGTGCTCGATCAGCAGCCCAACTTCGACCGCCTCATCCAGCAGCAGTAACCGGCGCGGTCCCGCCCTTCCCGGTGACCGGCCGGGAAGGGCGTCGCCGCCGAACACGGGAGCAACATGCACGTCTTCTCCACCCGGCGTCCCCGTTCGCTGCGGAAGGTGATGCTGGGCGTTGCCGGGCTGACCGGGTTCCTCGTCGTCTGGCAGCTGGTTCCGACCCTGGGCCTGATCAACTCGCAGTACCTGCCGTACGTCACCGACGTCCTCGCCCGGCTCGCCGAGGAGTCCCGCGACCTCGCCTTCTGGCGCCGGCTCGGACACACCATGACCTCGTGGGCGATCGGGCTGGCCGTGGCCACCGCCGCCGCCGTCGTCCTCGGCACGATCGTCGGCCTGGTGCCCTTCCTGCGCCGCGCCACCCACACGGTGGTGGAGTTCCTGCGGCCCATTCCGTCGGTGGCGCTGATTCCCCTCGCCGTGCTGCTGTTCGGCATCCAGATGCAGGCCGCCCTGCTCATCATCATCTACGCGTCGTTCTGGCAGGTGTTCGTGCAGGTGATCTACGGCGTCGCCGACGTCGACGCGGTCGCCCGGGACACCGCCCGCAGCTTCGGACTCACCCGCCGCGAGCGGCTGTCGTACCTGGTGCTGCCGACGGCCCTGCCGTACCTCATGACGGGCGTCAGGCTCGCCGCCGCCGTCGCGCTCATCCTCGCCATCACCGCCGAGATGGTGATCGGCAATCCCGGTCTGGGTCGGATGATCGAGCTGTCCCGCTCCGCCGGTGACTCCGTCGGGCTGTACGCCTTCGTGGTGGTCACCGGGCTGCTCGGGCTCCTGGTGAACATCGTCTTCCGCTTCATCGAGCGGCGTTCGTTGTCGTGGCACCAGTCCGTACGCGGGGAGGAGGTCCTGTGAGCGCGCACACCGACCGGATCGTCAAGCGGTCGCGAGGGCGTGGCCTCGGGTACCGCGTCGCCGCGGGCTTCCTCTACTCGCTCGGGCTGCCCTTCCTGCTGCTGGTGATCTGGGGACTGGCGTCGTCCTCGTCGACGAGCCGGTTCTTTCCCGGCCCCCTCACCATCCTCGAAGCCTTCCGGGAGACCTGGATCGGTCCCGCGTTCGTCGACGACGTGCTGCCGAGCCTCTACCGGCTCGCCCTCGGCATCGCGGCCTCGATCGTGATCGGCATCGCCGCCGGTACGCTCATCGGCCTGTTCCGGCCGTTGCGCGAACTGCTCGAACCGTTGCTGGAGTTCTTCCGGGCCATCCCCCCGCCGGTGCTGATCCCGGTGGTGATGCTGCTGCTCGGCATCACCGACACGATGAAGGTGGTCGTCATCGTCTCCGGCGCGGTCTGGCCGATCCTGCTGAACACGATCGACGGTGTCCGAGCCACCGACAGCGTGATGTCCGAGACCGCCGACTCGTTCCAGATCACCTGGTGGGAGCGGCTCCGGTTCCTCGTGCTCCCGGCGGCCAGCCCCCGGATCATGACCGGGATCCGGCAGGGTCTCTCGGTCGCGCTGATCCTGATGGTCATCTCGGAGATGTTCGCCTCGTCCGCCGGACTGGGCTACCGGATCGCCTACTTCCAACGCAACTACCTCATCGCCGAGATGTGGAGCGGCATTCTCCTGCTCGGCCTCGTCGGCGTTCTCCTCGCCGCGACCTTCGGTGTCGTCGAGCGACGGGTGCTGCGCTGGTACCACGGAATCAGGGAGGTCAATCGTGCCTGACCGGAGCACCCTGCTGCGGGTGGAGCACCTGCGCAAGGTCTACGAGTCCGCGAACGGCGACGTCGAGGCGATCGGGGACATCAGCTTCACCATGCGGTCCGGTGAACTGGTCTGCATCGTGGGGCCCTCGGGCTGCGGCAAGACGACCCTGTTGAAATGCCTTGCCGGCCTGCTCCGGCCGACGAGTGGCCTGGTCGAGATGGACGGGCAGCCGGTGACCGGTCCGAGCCCCGCGATGGCCGTGGTCTTCCAGGAGTACGGCCGCAGCCTCTACCCGTGGCTGACCGTCCGGGGCAACGTCGAGCTGCCGCTGCGCCACAAGCGGCTGTCCCGCCAGGAACGCGACAAGCTCGTCACCGACGCCATCGAGGCGGTCGGGCTGGCGCACGCGGCCCGTAGTCACCCCTGGCAGCTCTCGGGCGGCATGCAGCAGCGGGTGGCGATCGCGCGGGCCATCGCGTACCAACCTGAGGTGCTGATCATGGACGAGCCGTTCGCCGCGGTCGACGCGCAGACCCGCGCGGACCTGGAGGACCTCGTCCGCGAGCTGCACCGGACGCGCAAGATTTCGGTTCTCTTCGTTACCCACGACATCGACGAGTCGGTTTACCTGGGGAACGGGTCCTGGTGTTGTCGGCTTCGCCGACCTGGGTGCAGGAGGATCTCGCGGTCGACCTTCCGCCGGAGCGGGATCAGATCACCACCCGGGCGCTACCGCGCTTCACCGAGCTGCGTACGCATGTCTACGACCAGATCCAGCGTGCGAAGCGTGGGCAGGCCGTCGCCCCGTGACCTGTGGGTTCGCTCGAGAGGGAAAACGGTGCGCAGTCGTCAGCCGAAGCAGCTGCTGCTCGCGTTCTTTGGCGAGCATGTCGTCGACGATGCTCCAGGGCCGATCCGCGCCAGCGTCCTGATCGGGGTGCTCGAAGGTGCCGGTGTCGCCGCACCGGCGACCCGGGCGACCCTCGACCGGCTGGTGCAGACCGGCATGCTCGACCGCAGCAAGAGCGGCCGGGAGATCCAGTTCTCGCTGACCGAGCACGGGGTGGCGGTGTTGCGGGAGGCCACCGAACGGGTTCGAGGCCCGCGTCCGTTCGATCCGCAGGGCACCGGCTGGACCCTCGTCACGTTCACCATCCCCGAGGGGCAACGGACCCTGCGCCACCGGTTGCGTTCCACCCTCACCTGGGAGGGTTTCGCGCCGCTGCGGGACGGTCTCTGGTTGGCACCGGGCGAGGTCGACCTCGCCGGGTCACTGGAGCCGCTGTGCCGGGACCTGCCCCCCAAGACGGTGATCGCCTTCCACGCCCGGGAACTCGCCGGGTTTCCGATCGCCGACAGTGTCCGCGCGGCGTGGGACATCGAGGCGATCCGGCGCGAGCACCTGGCGTTCATCGAGGTGTGGGACGACCCCGGCGCCGCGACGCAGGCACCGAGCGCGCTCACCGTGCGGACGATGCTGGTGGCCGACTGGCTCGCCTTGCTGCGCGCGGACCCGAGACTGCCGCGCGAGTTCATGGACGCCCGGTGGCCGGCCGGGCGGTCAACTCAGGTGTACCGGCGGATGCACGAGCGGCTGGCCGCGGCGTCCGCCGAGGAGTTCGCCGCCCTCATGACCGGTGGCGCCGGTGCGACGCCGAGGAACGGTGGCGGTGCCGCCGTACGGGCCGGGCGGCGACCCGGCAAGTCGGAGGCGGATCTGGACCGCGCCTCCTGAGCCGTGCCCGGACGGGCCCGGCCCGCGCGGGCGAGCCCGGTCGGCGGGCTAACCGCCGTACCGGTTGCGTAGGTCGGCCTTGCGCACCTTGCCCGAGGCGGTACGCGGTAGCTCGTCGACGACGACCACGTTCTTGGGCAGCTTGTAGCGGGCGACCCGGCCGTCCAGGAACTGCCGCACGGTGTCGACGTCGACGGTGACACCCTTGCGGACCGTCAGGATGGCCCACGGCACCTCGCCCCACCGCGCGTCGGGTACGCCGATGACCGCCGCCCCCGTCACCCCGTCGATCTCGCCGAGCAGGACCTCGATCTCGGCCGGGTAGATGTTCTCGCCCCCCGAGATGATCATGTCTTTGAGTCGGCCCGAGATGTAGAGGTAGCCGTCGGCGTCCAGGTATCCCAGGTCGCCCGAGCGGAACCAGCCGTCCGGGGTGAACGCCTCGTCCGTCGCCTCCGGCAACAGGTGGTAGCCGGGGAAGAGGTTCGGGCCGCTGATCTGGATCTCACCGATGCCGCCGTCGGCGATCGGCTCGCCGTTTTCGTCGGCGATCCGCACGCTCGTGAAGAAGTGGGGGAGTCCCACGCTGCCCTGCTTGGCGCGGGTCATCGCGGGCGGCAACGACGTCGCGCCCGGCGACGCCTCGGTCATGCCGTAGCCCTGCGAGAACGACAGGCCGCGTTCCTCGTAGGCGTTGAGAATCCGGGTGGGTACCGCCGAACCGCCGCAGGTGAGCTTGCTCAGCGTCGACAGGTCGGTGCTGGCCCAGTCCGGATGGTCGGCCATCAACTGGTAGGTGGTCGGCACGCCGCTGAGCATGGTGACGCCGTGCCGCTGGATCTGGGCGAGCGCGCGGCCCGGCTCGAAGCCCTTCTCCAGCACGAGCGTGGCGCCCTTGAGGATGACCGGCAGCGCGCCCATGCCGAGGGACGCGACGTGGAACAACGGGGAGATCATCAGCGCCACGTCGGTCGAGACGACGTCGTAGTCGACGACGCAGTTGAGCGCGACCCAGGTGAGGTTGGCGTGGGTCAGCACCGCGCCCTTGGCCCGGCCGGTCGTACCCGAGGTGTAGATGATCGCGGCCGGGTCGTCCATGCCCACCTCGGCGGCGGCAGCGTCGTCCACGGCGGTCGTGCTCAGCAGGCGGGCCAGCCCCGGATGGTCGGTCGTGCCCGCCCCGGTGACCACGACGCGGGGCGACTCCCCGGTGCGGGCGGCGGCCACCCGCTCGCCGAACTCGGGATCGTGGATCAGCACCCGCGCGCCGCAGTCGGTGAGCACGTGGGCCACCTCGGGCGGCGCCAGCCGGGTGTTGACCGGCACGAAGACGGCACCCAGCCGGGCCGCGCCGAACATCACCTGGAGGAAGTCCGGGCTGTTCTCGCCCAGGTACGCCACCGCGTCGCCCTTGCCGACACCGAGTTGCCGCAGCAGCGCGGCGAACCGGTCGGCGGCGTCGGCGAACTGGCGGTACGTCACGCTGTCGCCCTCGCCGTGCACGAGAGCGACCTTGTCGGGGGACTTGAGTCGGCGCTTGGCCAGCCAGGCACCGATTCCCTGTTCGTGCATCAGCGTCTCCCGGTGGTGGAGGATGGTGCGTCGATGCGTGCCCGGTCTGCCGATGTGTCCGGCCCCGGTGCGTCGGCGGCCGTCAGGCGTAGAAGCGGTACAGGCCGCGTGCCACCACTGCGGGCTTGGTGCCGCCGTCGATCTCGATCGTCTGGTCGACGGCGATCTGGTAGCCGCCGGCCACCGCGACGACCTCGGCCACGGTCGCGGTCATGCGGACCCGCGAGCCGACAGTGACGGGAGCCGGGAAACGCACCTTGTCGAGGCCGTAGTTGACCTTCGTGGTGACACCCTTCACGTCGAGCAGCTCGGTCCAGAAGGGCACCGCCAGGGAGAGGGTGAGGAAGCCGTGCGCGATGGGCGCGCCGAACGGCCCGTTCTTCGCCCGCTCGGGGTCGACGTGGATCCACTGGTGGTCGTCGGTGGCGTCGGCGAAGAGGTTCACCTGGTCCTGGGTGACCGTCCGGTAGTCGGTGTAACCGAGGTCGGTGCCGGCAAGGTCGGCGAGCTGTTCGTAGGTGATCGTGGTCGTCATGAGCTTCCTCTCGTCGTCAGCTGGACAGGCGCAACAGCCGGACGGCGTTGTCCTTCAGGATGCCGGGGAGCACCTCGGGCTTGAGGTCGGTGCCGCGCACGTCCCGGAGCCACCGCTCGGGGGTGAGCAGCGGATAGTCGGTGCCGAACAACACCCGGCGCTTGAGCAGCGAGTTCGCGTAGCGCACCAGCTCGGCCGGGAAGTACTTCGGGCTCCAGCCGGACAGGTCGATCCAGGTGTTGGGCTTGTGGGTGGCCACCGACAGCGCCTCGTCCTGCCACGGCACCGACGGGTGGGCCATGATGATCTGAAGCTCCGGGAACTCGGCCGCGACGGGATCGAGCAGCATCGGGTTCGACAGGCCGAGCCGGAAGCCGTAGCCCCCCGGCATCCCGGCACCGATCCCGGTCTGCCCGGTGTGGAACAACGCCGGCACGCCTGCCTTCTCCAGCAGGCCCCACAGCGGCGCGTACTGCTCGTCGCTGGGATCGAAGCCCTGCACCGTGGGATGGAACTTGAAGCCGCGTACGCCCTCGTCCTCGATCAGCCGGGTGGCGAGGTCGAGCGCCGCCGCCCCGGTGCGCGGGTCGACGGAGCCGAAGGGAATCAGGACGTCGGCGTGCTCGGACGCGGCGCGGGCGATCTCCACGCTCGACAGCGGCTGGTGCGCCAGTTGGGTGCGGGCGTCCACGGTGAACACCACCGCCGCCATCTGGCGTTCCCGGTAGTACTGCGCCACCGCCTCGATCGCCGGGCGCGGTCCGTCGGCCTTGAAGTACTTCGACACCGCCGCCACCAGATCGTCGGGCAGCGAGTTGTGGCCGTGCTCGTCGACCTCGATGTGCACGTGCATGTCGATGGCGGTGACGACGTCGAGGTCGATGGCGGGTTGGTACATGGTGGGAACTTTCGTCCGGCGGGTCAGGAGGCGGCGGTCTTGAACTCCTCGGGGAGGTCCGGGAACCGCTCGCCGACGCTCTGCGTCGCACCGGCGAAAGTCGCCGGCCCGGCTTCGAGCAGGGCGTCGTACGTCCAGCCGCCCTCGCGGTAGGCGGTGAGGGCCGCCTCCGGGTGGGTCCAGACCTGGAGCCGGTCGCCGCCGATCCCGATCACCTGCCCGGTGATGCCGCCGGCCGCCTCGGAGCCGAGGAAGGCGATGAGCCCGGCCACGTCGTCGGCCGTGCCGAAGCCGAGATCGTGCCGGAAGAACGCCGGCATCGGCTCGCCCTTGTCGGCCGCCTGCACGGCGGCGGCGAAGTAGGGGATGGTCGCGGTCATGGCGGTCGCGGCCACCGGCACCACCGTGTTCGCGGTGATGCCGGCGCGCTTGAGCTCCAGCGCCCAGGTGCGCGTCATGCCGACGATGCCCGCCTTGGCGGCGGCGTAGTTGGTCTGACCGAAGTTGCCGCGCTGGCCGGTGGGGGAGCCGATGCAGATGATGCGCCCGCCCTCGCCGGCCGCCCGCATGTGCTGCACCGCCGCGCGCACGGTGGTGAAGGTGCCGCGCAGGTGCACGTTGATGACGGTGTCGAAGTCCTCGTCGGTCATCTTCCACAGCACGGTGTCGCGCAGGACACCGGCGTTGGTGACCAGGATGTCGAGTCGACCGAAGGTCTCGACAGCGGTGGCGACAAGCTGCTCGGCGGTCTCGGTCAGGCCGACCGGAGCGACAACCGCGGCGGCCCGGCCGCCCAGCGCCTGGATCGACGCGACGGCGTCGGCAGTGGTCTGCGCGTCGACGTCGTTCACCACCACGGCGGCGCCCTGTCGGGCGAGCTCCTGCGCGTACGCGAGGCCGAGACCGCGTCCGGACCCGGTGACGATGGCGACCTTGCCGTCCAGGGACATGGAGAACTCCTTCGTGTCCACCCGATCTGAGCACGGACCATTGAAAATGTCAATCATTGGTGAAACTTGCTACCATCACGGTCATGGCCTCTAAGACCCGGCTGCCGGGGCGGGACGCCCTGCGGGACAGCGTGCTCGGCGGTGACCTGGTCTTTCTGCTGGCCCGCGCCAACGCCCTCACGCTCGCGGCGGCAAACGCCGCCCTCGCCGAGCACGGGCTCAAGGCGCGGTCCTACTCCGTGCTCGCGCTTGCCGCCGACGGGGCCCGACCCACGCAGCGGGAGCTTGCCGAGTTCCTCCGCCTCGACCCGAGCCAGGTCGTCGCGCTCGTCGACGGCCTCGAACAGCGTCAGTTGGTGGAGCGCCGCACCGACCCCGCCGACCGGCGGGCAAACGTCCTCGTCGCGACCGACGCCGGTCGGGACCTCTTCGCCCGCGCCCAGAAGGCCGCCCGCGCCGTGGAGCGGGGCCTGCTGGCCCCGGTGACCCCCGAGGAGCACGAGCGGCTGGCCGGTCTGCTGCGGTTGCTCGCGTTTCCCGACTGAGCGTGGTCGGGGAGGCTCGCCCGTGGCGAGCCTCCCCGACCAGGTGCTGCCCGTCAGAAACGGATCCAGGTGCCGGCGAGCCGACGCTGGCCGACGCCCGGCTTCGACCAGTCACAGACGCCGCCGGGGAAGACCGCTCGCAACCGCTGCCACTGCTCGGCGGTGAAGTCCACCCCGTACAGCGATTTCCGCAGCGGCTGGAGCTGGCACTTGAGCACCGCCGACGTGGTGGGTCCGCCCGCGACCACCCGGGGATTGCGGTGGTACGGGTAGAGCTGGTTGCACCGGGCCTGCGGATCGAGGGTCAGCCGCTCCACGATCCGCTCCCCGTCGGGCGTGACGCAGCTGTCGGCCACGCCGCGCGGTCGCGACAGTCGGGTGAGCGCGACGGCGTCGAGGTGCGGACGGGCCGCCGCGAGCCTGCCGCGCGCGGTCAGCCAGGCGTCCATGTCGGTGAGCGCCTGCTCCTGGATCGCCGCGCTCGTCGCTCCCGGCGGGCCGGTCACGCTCACGTGGTTGTCAGCGTTGCCGTTGGCCCGCACCAGCCGCTCCCGCATCGTCCAGGAGCGGAACCGGTCGTGGAAGTCGCCGGTGGGATCGGTGTATCCCCGCGTCTCGATGATCGGGGTCCAGCGCAGCCCGCCGTCGAACTGGTTGACCCGGCCCGTGGCGTACGCCGTGCTGAGCGCCGCGACGTTCGCCGAGGTGCGCTGCGGGGTGCGGTTGCCCTCCACGTCCAGGCCGCCGATGCCCTCGTTGAGCCGGACGAACTGCTCCGGGCTGAGCACGCCCGCCTTGAGCGTCGCCAGGCCGTACTGCACGCCGACGGTGTCCGGGATGATCGGCCGGCCGGCACCGGTCCGCTTGTCGACGCCGTACACGTTCGACACGAAGTCCGCCATGGCGCAGCGGATGCCCTCCGGGTTGGTGTCCGGGTGGTAACGCCGGTCGGCGGGGATGTGGGCGGGGCAGGCGGTCGGCCAGTCCACACTGTCGAAGAACTGGTAACCGAAGCAGGTGTTCGGGCTGCCGAAGCCGCTGACGGCGCTCTGCTGGGCCGCCGACAGCCCAGCGGCGGCGGCCGCCTGGGAGATGAACCGGCACTCGTGGCCGGAGATGGTGGTGGAGCGCTCGTCGGGGTAGCCGATGCTGCCGATGACGCCGTCCAGGATGCCGGGGTACGCGTTCGAGATCAGCAACTGCTGCATGGTGCCGGCCGATCCGCCCCACCCCATGGTGAAGGCCGGTACGCCGAGCGTCTCGATGAAGTGTTCCTTGACCATCATGGCCGTCTCGGCGGAGGTGACGTCGTTGCAGTTGTGCGCGTACACGTTGAATGTCGCGCTGGCCACCGCGTACCCGCGCCGCAGCAGCGTGTCGTCGACGACGCCGCCGGTGCTGGTGGCCTGGGTGTGGCCGATGCCGCAGGCGCCGCCGAAGGTGTAGACCAGCCGTTCGTTCCAGCCACGGGTGCTCGTCCACGGGCTCGGGGCCGGCGTGCCCGGCTGGTGCAGCATGGCGATCTCGTACACCGCCCGGTTGATGGTGCCGCGTTCGATCCGCACCACGTACGGGACGGTCCGGCCGGCAGTGGTGGTGGTGCTGGCCACGTCCGCCGGTAGCGGACCGTCGGGCAGGTCGACGAAGCTGCCGGCGGTGCTGCGGTAGCGGTAGCTGACCTGGGGCTCGGCGACGTGGCAGTTCTCGTCGACCGGGCCCAGATGCCACGGGCTGCCCGAGGCGGTGCAGAAGAGTGGGATGTGCGGCCCGGAGAAGACCGGGCCGGCGGCCGGATGGTTGACAAGCGTCAGCGTGGCGCCGGGTCGGCCCCAGCCCGGCCCGTGCGCGCGGACCTCGATCCGGTTGCGGCCCAGCTTCAACCGGTCCACCAGGCCGAGCAGGGTCCGCTTGTCGCCGGCCGGGCGGAAACGACCTGTCACGTCACGGCCGTCGAGGCGGACCTTGACCCGATGGGGTGCGACGGTGCGCGGCACGGTGACCCGCACCAGGGCGTCGCCGCCGCTGACCATGTCCGCGCGGCCGGACACGACCGCCACGTCGAAGCCACTGTGGCTGCCCCTGCCGGCCACGGTGGCCGCGCCGGCCGGTGCGGAGCTGCCGACAAGTGCGGTGGCGACGAGCGCGGTCAACGCCACCCGGAGGGGTCGGTGCCGGGCGCTCCTCCTCGAACGGTGGGTGGGCATGGCAGGACCCCTTTCAGCCGGGGACGGGCGGCTGGGCCTCCGGGGCCGGAGGCACGGAGAAAACGTAATGCGAAAACTGACCGGCAGT
Source organism: Verrucosispora sp. CNZ293 (assembly GCF_002754655.1). Taxonomy (NCBI): domain Bacteria; kingdom Bacillati; phylum Actinomycetota; class Actinomycetes; order Micromonosporales; family Micromonosporaceae; genus Micromonospora; species Verrucosispora sp. CNZ293. The sequence goes on along the minus strand of NZ_PEFR01000001.1, from coordinate 1,724,270 downwards.
CAATGGAAGTGCAATGCATCAATGCCACGAGGTGGCCCTGGGCCGGGCTCGGCACGGATGTGCGGCGGGCCGGTGCGGTCAGACCGGTTCGAGCCGCTGGACGAGGTCCTCGAAGCGTTTCTGGGCCAGCGGCGCCAGCGCCTCGGAGATGCTCAGGAACATCGCCCGCGCCTCGGCGCGCGGAAACGACCGGGGCAGGAACTCGGCGGGCAGGTCAGGGTCGGCGCCGACAAGCGCCCGCCAGTCGCTGACCAGCCGGGTACGCGCGACGAGCGCCTCCGCCGGCAGCACCCCACCGGCTGCGGCACGACCCGCCAGATCGCGGTAACGGTGCAGGAAGTCCCGGTAGCCGGCGGCCACCTCGTCGATCCGCCAGGCGGCCTCCAGCCGCGCCCGGCCGGCCGGCAGCAGCTCCAGCTCGGTGGACCGCAGGATCACCGCGTCGGTGACCCCGAGTTCGCTTAGCTGCTCCCGTGCCTCGTGGCGCCGGTCGTGCGGCGTCACCCAGGTCGCGTCGTACAACGGCCAGAACGTCAACCAACGCAACCGAGCCCGGATCAGGCGACGCTGGTTCGCGTCCTCCATCGGCACCGTGAACGCGATGAGCGTCCAACTGCCGTCCCAGCCACTCTCGTCGGTGGTGGCGAAGATGCGCCGCGCTCCGCGCTGGAGGATGTGCCAGGCCGGCTCGGTCAACCGGTAACTGGTCCGCCGGCCCTCCTTGGTCCGCTGGAGCATGCCCCGCTGGGTCAGCCGGGCGAGCGTGGCACGGGCGTTCGCGGGCGCGATGCCGAACTCCGCGAGGACCGCCACCAGGCCCCCGGACGGCAGTGGTGAACGACCGGCGTGCCAGTGGTCGCCGAGCAGGGTCACCAGCAGACGCTGGGCCCGGGCCCGCCCGACCGCCGCCCGCTCCGACGACGACCCCGGCGGCAACCGTTCGCCCAGACCGTCGCTCATCACGACGACGCCCCGGTGGTGGTTCCGTCGGTGCGGGTCTGGCCAGAGCGCATCAACACCCGGACACGTTACTGCGCCAGGTGACGGGGCGGTACCAGCCTCAGCCGGCCGACCGCCGGGATCCGTACGACGTGCCGAGCGACCGGGAGATGGTCCGGCCGGCCGCCTGGACCAGCGGTGCCAGCGCCACCGGGTCCGCCCGGTGCTGGGCGACCACCAGTGAGATCGCGGCGACCACCGCGCCCTCGGGTCCGCAGATCGGCGCGGCGACCGAGAGAGCGTCCATGGTGACCTGCCTGTCGCTGACGGCGTACCCGGTGCGGCGCACCTCGGCCAGAGCACGGCGCAGCCGTCCGGGGTCGGTGACGGTCAGCGGGGTGTACCGCTCCAGCGGCGCGGCCAGCACCTGCTCCTGGATCTCGGCCGGCGCGTACGCCAGCAGCACCAGCCCGACGCCGGTGGCGTGCAACGCAAAGCGGCCACCGACCCGGGTGAGCACCGGCACCGCGTGCCGCCCGGCGATGCGTTCGATGAAGACGAGTTCGACGTCCTGCCGGACGGCGAGCTGGACGTTCTCGTGGGTCACCTCGTAGAGGTCCTCCATCGTCGGCAGCGCCAGTTCGCGCAGCCCGAGCCCCCGGGGGCGAGGGAACCGACCTCCCACAGCCGCAACCCGATCCGGTACCGCCCGTCGTCGCCCCGCTCCAGCGCACCCCAGGCGAGCAGCTCGGCGACCCGCCGGGAGGCGGTGGGCAGCGGCAGGTCGGCCCGGCGGGCCAGCTCGCTGAGGGTCAGCGCCGGACCGGCCGGGGTGAACGCGTCGAGCAGGGCCAGCACCTTGCTGGTGACCGACCGTCCGGGTTGCGCGTCCACCCCGCCATCATGCCGACCCCGGCCCGCCGGTCACAGCTCCAGCGTCAGTCGGGGCGTGACGGACCGCGAAACGCAGATCATCATGGTGTCGCCGACGGCCCGTTCCGCCTCGGTGAGCAGGCTGTCCCGGTGCTCCGGCACACCGTCGAGCACAGGTGTCTCGCAGGTGCCGCAGGTGCCCTCCCGGCACGAGGACAGCACCTGCACGCCGGCCGCCTCCACCGCCGCCAGGATCGACGTGCCCGGCGGCACGGTCAGCGTCCGGCCACTGAGGGCGAGTTCGACCTCGACAGCGGTGTCGACGGCATCGGCGGTGGCCAGCGGCGTGAAGCGCTCGACGTGCAGGGCCCCGGCGGGCCAGGTCCGGCAGCGTTGCTCCACCGCCGCGATCAACGACTCCGGCCCGCAGCAGTAGACGAGCCCGTCCGTCGGCTGTCCCAGCAGCTCGTCCAGGTCGAGCAGGCCGGTCTCGTCCTGCGGGTACAGGCTCACCCGGTCGCCGTACTTCTCCCGCAGCGCGTCGGCGAAGGCCATCGTGGCGCGGCTGCGTCCGCCGTACACCAGCCGCCAGTCGGCTCCGGCGGCGTCGGCGGCGGCGACCATCGGGCTGATCGGCGTGATACCGATACCACCGGCGACGAACAGGTAGCGCGAGGCCGTCACCAGCGGAAAGTTGTTCCGTGGTCCGCGCACCCGGACAGTCGCGCCCGGGGTGAGCCGCTCGTGCACATGCCGTGAGCCACCGCGCCCCTCCGGCTCCAGCTGCACCGCGACCCGCAGGGTGGCCCGGTCGGCCGGGTCGCCGCAGAGCGAGTACTGGCGTACCAGCCCCGGCCCGAGTTCCAGGTCGAGGTGCGCGCCGGGAGACCAGGCGGGCAGGTCGCCGCCGCCGGGTCGACACAGGCTCAGCACGGCGACACCCGTCGCCGGCCAGTCCCGGTCGGCCACCACCAGCTCCGCGCCGGCCAGGTTGTCGTCGGTCACGCCGGCACCGCCGACCGGGTCGGGGCAGGCGACACCGGCGTCCCGGTGGCGGCCTGGGGTGCCGGCGGGACCAGCTCCGGCGGCTGATGACCGTACGGATGGGCGAGCAGCCACTCCCACAACTCGACAGGTTCCTCGGCGACGCGCTCGGCGCCGCAGTGACAGATCCCGCGCAGCGTGTCGGTGCCCGGCATCCAGTGGATCCGGTAGATCCGGTCGCCGGTGAGCATCCGGGCCGGCTCGGTCATCGGGGTGCCCCCACCGTCCCCGCCTCGACCATCCGGGCGATCAGCCGCCGGGCGGCGAGCCCGCCGGTGTCGATGTTGATGCTGAGTTCCTGGTACTTGTCCGGCTCGGACGCGATCACCTGCTCCAGGATGTTCAGCGCCGTCACGTCCTGCATGACCACCGTGTGGTTGCTCTGGTGCAGGTACTCGCTCACCGACTCGTCGTCGATGGCGAAGTCGCGGGCCACCGCCCAGAAGTCGTATGTGGTGTTCTCCGTCGACGGCGTGATGGCGTACACGATCTCGGCGTGGAAGGCGTCGCTGTCCTCGTCCTCGGCCGGCGGGTAGAGGCCCTGCGGCGCGATCCGGCTGTGCAGCAGGTACAGGCACGGCGGGTGGAACTCGATGTCCTGCCAGCGGGTGATCCGGCCCTGGATGCCTGTCGACTTGGCGTAGAACGGCGGGCACTCGGCGTCGTCCATGTGCCGGCTGACGTAGACGATGCCGCGTTCCTCGTCGACCTCGGTGGTGATCGGCGTGTTCGCCACCTCCGGGGTGCCGATGTAGCCGCCGTGCAGGTAGGTCTCGTGCGACAGGTCCATCAGGTTGTCCACGAGCAGGCTGTACCGGGCGTTCAGCGGCGCCATCCCGCGCACCACCGTGTACCGGGGGTCGTCCAGCCAGGGGGCGCGGGGAATCGTGGTCGGGTCCGCGCGCTCCCGGTCGCCGATCCACACCCAGATCAGCGAATCCTGCTCCACCACCGGGTACGCGGCGACCCGCGCGGTCCGCGGGATGCGTTGCTGACCCGGGACGAAGACGCAGGTGCCGGTCTGGTCGTAGGTGAAACCGTGGTAGCCGCAGACAATGGTGTCGCCGTCGAGGCGGCTCTCGGAGAGCGGGTAGCGCCGGTGCACGCACCTGTCGGCGAGCGCCACGGCCTCCCCGGACTCGGTGCGGTAGAGGACTAGCGGCTCACCGAGCACGGTGCGGGCGAGCAGATCCCGCCCGACCTCGTTGCTGTAGGCCGTCACGTACCACTGGTTGCGGGCGAACGCCATCGTGACCCAACCTCTCTCGGGACGGGAGCGGGGTGCAGTCGGATGATCCCGTGACCCGAGTGCTGATCGGCAGCGTCTCTTTCACTCAGTGAAAGGCCAGCGGCCTTTCGCCGGTCGCCGCGACGCTGCCATGATCGGCGGCGTGACGGGGGTCGAGGAACCAGTGCGTACGGACCAGGGAGCGGCGCACGCGGCTTGTGAGAGCCGGCTGGGTGGTCGGTTCTGGCGGCTCTGGTCAGCGTCGGCGGTGTCCAACCTCGCCGACGGGATCGTCAAGATCGCACTGCCGTTGGTGGCCGTCGGCTACACCCGCTCACCGGTGCTGGTGGCCGGGGTCGCCACCGCGTTCAGCCTGTCCTGGCTGCTGTTCGCGCTGCCGGCCGGGGCGCTCGCCGACCGGCTCGACAGGCGTCGGGTGATGCTTGCCGCCAACACCCTGCGCGCCGTTCTCATCGGCGGGCTGGCGCTCGCGGTGGCCTTCGACGCCGGGTCGATCTGGCTGCTCTATCTGGTGGCGCTCGGCCTCGGCACCGCCGAGACCCTCTACGACACCTCCGCCCAGTCGATCCTGCCGCAGGTGGTCACGCGCGACCAACTGCCCCGGGCCAACGGCCGACTCGCCGCCGTGGAGCTGGCCGCCAACCAGTTCGTCGGCCCACCACTCGCCGGTTTCCTGGTCGCCGCCGGAGTGGCCCTGGCCCTCGTCGGGCCGGCGGTGCTGTGGGCGCTGGCAGTCGCCGCACTGCTCCTGGTCGCCGGCCGGTTCCGGATCGAGCGCGACGAGCCGACGACGATCCGCGCCGACATCGCCGAAGGGCTGCGCTTCCTCTGGCGGCACCGGCTGCTGCGCACCCTGGCCACAATGGTCGGGACCAGCAACTTCATCACCAGCGCCATCTTCGCCGTGCTTGTGCTCTATGCGGTCGGCCCGGACTCGGCCGTCGGCCTCACCGAACCCGGGTACGGGCTCCTGCTCACCACCATCGCGGCCGGCATCGTGCTCGGCTCGGTCGCCACCGCACGGATCGAACAACGGCTCGGCCGGTCCCGCACCCTGGCGCTCTCCGTGCTGGCGATGGCCGCCGTCGTCGGCGTACCGGCGCTGAGCACCAACCCGTTCGTGATCGGTACGGTCTTCTTCGTCGGCGGCATCCTGCTCGCCACCTGGAACGTCATCACCATCTCGCTACGCCAACGGATCACCCCGGACCGGCTGCTCGGCCGGGTCAACAGCGGCTACCGAATGCTGGCCTGGGGAAGCATGCCGGCCGGCGCGCTGGTCGGCGGCGTCGCGGCCGAGGTCTTCGGCCTCCGCGCGGTCTTCGCCATCATGGGAGTGCTGACGCTTACCCTGCTGCTCGGCATGTTCGTGGTCACCGACGACAACATCGAGGCCGCCGAACGCGACGCGGCCGACTGACCTCGCCTGCGAGTGCCGCTAGCTGTCCCGCCCGGTGGACGCGGAGATGTAGGCATGGAACGCCGCGACTTCTTCGTCCCGCACGGTCGGTGCGAAATCGAGGTGCTCGCTGGGATGTATGCCGGTGCCGGAACCGGTCACCGTCACGAACCAAGCCCCCTCAGCACCGAACCAGTGCGCCTGCCCCAGACGGCCGACCTGCTCAGCCTCCGACGGGTCGTCCGGGTCTGTCGCTGCAACGATGCGTACCCACTGTCCGTCCCGCCCGTAGGGTGGTCGAGGGAACTCGGTGCCGGCGTCCGTTCGGATGCTCTCCACCGGCACACCGAACAGGCGGGCCGCACCGGCACGGGCCAACGCCAGCACCTCGCTGGTCTTGAAGGTCCGGCCGACCTCCACCTCACCGTCCGGTCCGTCAACCAGTACCGCATATGAGCGGTCCGGCTCGTGGCGAACCCGCGCCCGCACGGCGATCGATCCCTCCCTCATCTGCTGATGATGCCGCACCCACAGGTATACGTTGCATCGGATCTTGAGTCTGGAATGTCACACGATCCGAGCGCCGATGTGGTCTGCCCTGCGCCGCCTTGCGGCAATCGCGCCGCGGAACTGCCCCTCGGTTCCTAGGCGCTGAGCAGCCCACTCGGATCGGCCCGGGCTTCGGGCCGCCGAAGCGAAAGGTCGGGCACGCCCGCGAGCAGGGACTCGGACACGTCTCGCGTAGACACTGTCGCCGCAGTTCGTCGCCCCCGCGCGAACTGCCAGCTCGGTATCCTCGGTGCACTCACGGGTATCGGGGGGTCACGGGATGTCGCGCGGCAAGACTGTCGTGTTGGTCTTGGCCGTCGCAGTGGCGCTGGCCGGCTGTGGTGCGGGCGGGTCCGGGGTCGGCGGCTCCACCAATTCGCCCGCTGGCCCACCTACCTTCTCCGTTCCGATGCACAGCACGGCCGCGTTGGATGGACCCTCCTCCCTGCCGACCGATCCGCTCGAGGTCTTCAAACGCAATGTCACGTTGGCTGCCGAGTCTTGTGGCACCTGCCGGGGCCAGAAGAGCATTAACCTGCCGCCGGCAGAACGAGCGGCGGCGCTCCGGCGGCTCATCGACGATTCGAACGAGAACTTCCGACTCAGCGAGGCCAACGCCGACGCCGCGTTGCGTGGCCCACAGGACACCCGGCCGCAGGTGGCGGGGCCGGGCGGCGAAGGGGCGGACGTCACCTTCCTCGGAGCCGGCGGCACCGCGGCGTTCCGGCGGGAGGTCAAGTGTCTCAAGGGGGGCAATTTCAGCGGTGAGATGTCCCGCGCCGCCCGTCAAGTTAAGTACGACGGCGAGGTCTTCGTGCAGATGCCGGCCGGCACCGACGTGGTTCGCCTGCTGCAGCGGTTCTGGGGCGGCCGCACCGATGCGGACCTGGCGAAATACCGGGGTGTCTGGGTGACCGTGCATGATCCGAACGGCAACCGGATCGGAGCTGGCATGCTGGGACTGCGTGGCATGACGATGTGATTGAGGGGTTCTCGGGTGTCGCTCACCGGCTGGTTGGCCTGTCCGCAGTGCGCCACGCGTATGGCGCTGGGCACCGCGTACCGGCTGGGGGACCAGCGAATCGGCTATTTCCAGGACGGTTACAGCGCCAACTCCGACCAGCCGGAGTTGACCCGGGCGTTGTGGAAGTTCCTGGCCGACCACGCCACGCACCCCCTGCGGGTGCTGCTGCCTGATACGCCGGGTTACGACGACCTGGACCAGTTCCGGGAAATCGGCGGTGACGAGCGGGGCGACGTTTCCTTCGCCCAGTACCTCGACGGGTGGCCCGGCTGAATCCAGGCCCAACCACCTCACCCGTCCGGCACGGCAACCACTACAAGCGCTGCGGATACGACAACAATGATCCGGTTGCGGTGGGGGTGGCCGCGGCGAATCGGGCGCGGGTGTCGGCGTACACCGGCGCGTACGGCCCGGCCCGGGTGTACTGCGATCGTGCCGGTGCGGACCTGGTGGGCAGCGGCGCGGACACCTCGTTGGATGTGCTCGGGTTCCTGCACCTGGCCCGCGCGCATCACCTCGCCGGCATGAAGGATCAGTCCGCCGCCGAGGATCACCTCGACGAGGCGGCGCGGATCGCCGCGCACACCGGGGAGACGACGAGCTGGGACCTGTTGTGGGGGCCGAGCAACGTGGCGTTGTGGCGGATGGCCTACCTGCTCGACACCGGGCGTCCGCAGGAGGGGTTGCTGGCGGCTGCCGGCGTGGTGGTCGGGGAGCTGCCGGCGGTGCGGCAGGTGTACTACTGGCTGGACATGGCCCGCGCGATGGTGGCGGCTGAACGGGAGCGAGACGCGGTGCGGATGCTGCTGGCGGCCGAGCGGGTCGGCCCGCAGCACACCCGGTCATCGACGGCGGCGCGAGAAGTCGCCCGTGGACTGCTGCGCCGAGGGCTTGTCTCCACCGAACTGCGGGGCCTGTGCGAACGCATGGGAGTCACCAGCCAGTAGTGGTGCGTAGGTGTGCCATCACGCACCGTGCCGTCCATAGCGTTCCGATCAGGACACGACGGCAGGAAGTACCCGCTGCGTCGACTGTGTCCGTCGGGTGGCGGCGTCAACCCGAGCGCGACGCCTGACAGGCGTGCTGCCGTCGCCACCCTCCAACCCGTGACGAGGGAGGCGGAACCTGTGGCGATCCGGTCCGAGCTGCGCGACATCATGCGGTGGCTACTTCGGCGGGCGGACTCGCCTCCGCCGCCTGGGACTGGCCAGCGCCACCAAGCCGCCGAGCAGGCAGCGGCACAGCAGCGGTTGCTCGACCAGGCTAAGCGCCTGCGGGACGCGCAGTGGCACCGAGAGCCGATGCACGCAACGCCGTACGCGCCGACGATGCGGGATCAGCGCACGACATGGAGCCACGGGTGAGCCCAGGGCGGGCAGGTGCTCCTGACATGTCGCCTACGAGCAGGCGACGCGTCTCGTATGACGAGTACCTGTCGGCCACCGCGTTGACCTTCGCCCGACGGCATCGGTCGGTCTCCGGATCGGGGGCGGTGATCTAGCGCAGCGCCGGCAGGGTGTAAATCGGCGGGACTGAGGGCCACCTACCGGAAGAGGACGTCTCGACGGTTCACGTCACGTCGCCAAAGCTCTCGGCGTAGGAGGTGGTGTGGCGACCATGCCGCGTAGCGCGGCCAGGAGAAGTCCCTGCTCGTCAACAGGTAGACCAAACCGGGCACGCGAGAGCTGGGTGGCGTACGGCGCGAGGGTGTCGAGGTCGGCATGTTGTTGCCGCGCCTCCGCATTCAATGCGGCATCGGGGTCGAAGTCGATGTCGTCGTCGGTGTAGTCCTCGGACGCCAGTTCCATGCGGTAGTCGACGGCGTCGATGGCCCGGCCTGCGACGTGGACGGCGAAGGCCGGCTCCGCGTGGAGGTAGCATTCCGCCGCGTAGAGAATCGCTGCGGCCGGGTCATCGTCGGCGTCATCCGGGCCGTCCTGCCCCTCGTTATGGTAGTACTCGCTGATGTAGAACTCGCCGAGGGTGACGGCGATTGGCTTGAAGGCCGTCTGATCGCCGGCGGCAGCACGCCACACCAGATCGAGCAGAGGTCGCAGGCTTTGTGTGAACGGCAGCCCTTGCGGGTCCAGCCGCATGAGCCGCTCCGCTGTGATAGCGGCGAACGCCACGGCCGTACCAGCGTCGACCGCCAGCAGCCGCGACCGCACCTGCTCGTTGAGGGTCTGCCAATCCGTCATACCAACCTCCGAACACCGGGTGGGTAACTATACGAGCGGGGTTCCGGCCCGGGTGCGACGACCCGGACCGTGAACCGCCAGTGCACACCTTTGGCACGTGGACCTGCTCGCTGGGCTGAAGCCGCTACCCGCCTTCGTTGCCCTTCTTCCATTCAGTCGCCGCCACCTTCCACGCCATCCAGTGCAACAACTGTCGCTCAACTTTTCGTGATGCAACAGGAAGTCGACCAAGGGTTTCCAGTGGGACATCCAGTCGCCCTAACGAAATTTTCCTACTTCGGCCGTGATCCGCCGAAAACCCTCCATCGATGGCTATGATGCGGCATTTCCAGAACGGTAGCGGCTCTTCCTCGTAGCCGAACGGCAGGAGCAGATAGACAGCCCCTTCGCTTGTCGACAGGGCGTCGGCAGCCCACCCCAGTCGACCGCGCTCGGCAACATCAATCAGCAGGCGCAATTTCCGCATCGAGACAACCCGCACCGGTGGAGCCGAAAGCCCGGACCAGGACCGGACGAAATTCGCGCGACTGAACGGCAACTATCGAGTCGGCATCACTGTACGGCCACGTTGACTACCTGCGCTGCACTGCCTTCGGCAGATTTCCTGTTGCTGGCCAATCTGATCAACACCTCGAGCATCCTAGTGGGCCCGTTCCAGGCCTGGACTTGTCCCTGGTGTGGCCGGTGGCTCGTGTCTTTGCCTACAGCAGGTTCCTGAGCAGGCTCAGGTTTTTCCGCATGAGGCGGATGCAGGCAAGTCGTTCGTCCCGGTCATCGAACAGATATATGTATCCGGCTTCTATGTCGAGATCCACGGCGGGGGCGGGTCTGGACAGCGCATCCCTTCTGAAATCGCTGTTTCTTTCCCTTACCTTGTCCACCAGCTTGTCGTACGCTGCACCGATTTCGGTGGACTCCAGGGTGAGCCAGCGGCGGTAGAAGGACAGCGACTTCTGTGTGTCGCCAAGTATCGCTGCCAGGTTGGCCCGGGTCTCGGGGGTGCCGTCATGCAACCGGAAGAACATGTAAGGAAGTTGCCTGTAGTGCTCTACCACTTCTAGTGCATCTGCGTATCGACGGGCTCTCTCGGCACGTCTGGTTGCGGCGTTGCTTAGTAGGTACCCCACTAGTGCTGTGGTCGCTGCTATTATGCCAACGGTCACCGTCGGGTCAATCCTCATGAGGCGATTAAAGCAGTTGAATGCAACCGCGGCTGAATCAGGCCCAACCCGCCGCGGCATGCGAATCACAGACTAGGTCTGCCCGTTGGACGGCCGCCGTACGACCGAGCGTTCTAGACGCTGACCGCCGCCCTTAGGGCGATCGCGGGAAAGCCGGCGTCCATGCGGATGCTGTCCACCGGCACACCGAACAGGCGAGCCGCACCGGCACGGACCAACGCCAGCACCTGCCTGGTCGTAACGGTCCAGCCACCGCAAACGCAGACGACAACAACAGGGAAGTTGCTCTCAGGCTCAGCCAAGCGCCCGGTTGAGGCCGAGCACCATGAGGAGGTGCCTGATGTCCTGTAGCCTTCGGGCTCCAGGATGCCGCCAAAGGCCCTGTTCCAGCAAGGTGGCCACCCGGGGTAGGCAGCAGAAGCCCTCGGACCATCCAACCGTGCGGATGGGGGCATTCCTCGGCTTCGCCTACCGTCACTCGCAGCGTCAATCACCGGGTGACAGGGTACTTGTCAGCCGGGTTAAGGCCTCACGTGCCACACAGCCCGTGAGCCAGCAGCACAGGATGAGTCTTAACTTTGCCTTTGGCAGTGCGGTAGGCGACGCTAAGGTCGCCACCAATGTGGCCTAGTTGTCGAGTCTTGTGTCGTCGCGTTCGGTGACATCCGGGGTCGCTGTGGACCTGCGATGGCCCCGGCTTGCCGCCGCGCTTCTGCCGACGGAGGTGGGGATGCAGGGTGATGGCGACGAGCCAGGGGAGAGCCGGGGCGAGCAGATTTAGGCAGCCGAGCGGGGGGGTGTCCCTATGGGTTTTGTCAAGCCGCGAGGCGGGGTTCGTTCGCCGGTTTCGGCTGGTAGGGGGTCTTGGTGCGCAGCATGGCGTGGAGGACGTCAACACGGCGTCGTGCCAGACAGATGAGGGCGGCGTTGTGCTTCTTGCCTTCTGTTCGTTTGCGGTCGTAGTAGGTGCGGCTGGCCGGGTCGGCCAGAGCGGCGAACGCGGACAGGAAGAACGCGCGTTTGAGTTGCTTGTTGCCGCTCTTCGGTGGGTGCTCGCCGCGGATGCTGGTGCCGGATCGTCGGGTGACCGGGGCCAGGCCGGCGTATGCGGCGAGGTGGCCGGAGGTGGGGAAGGCGGTGCCGTCGCCGACTTCGAGCAGGATGCGGGCTGCGGTCCTGACGCCGATGCCGGGCATCGAGGTCAGGACCCCGGCAAGAGGGTGTGCATCAAGCATCTCCTCGACTTGGCCGGCGAGTTGGTCACGCTGGCGCAGCAGGTCACGCAGGCTGTCGGCCAGGCGGGGCAGGACGGTCTCGGCAGCTGTGGTGCCAGGCACGATCACGGTCTGCGCGGCGAGCGCGGCGAGGATCTGCTCGACCAGGCGAGCACCCATCCGTGGTGCGCGGGCCTTGACGATGTCGAGGAGTTTCGCTCGGCCGGCCTTGCGCAGCCCGGCCGGTCCGCCGCACCTCGACAGCAACTCCAGGACTGCCTTGTGCTGCACGTTCGGGCCGAGGACCCGCTCCAGCGGCGGGTGGATCTGGGTGAGCAGCCCACGAATCCGGTTGGTCACGCGGGTGACCTCACCGGCGAGGTCGTCGTCGAAGCCGACCAGGACTTCCAGCTCGGCCAGGGCCTCGTCGCCGGTGTCGACCCGGCGCAGCGTGTGCGGCAGGGTCCGGGCGGCATCCGCGATCACATAGGCGTCTCGGGCATCGGTCTTGGCCGTGCCGGGATGCAGGTCGGCCAGCCGACGCATGACCAGACCCGGCAGGTAGGCCACCTGATGCCCACACGCGCGGGCGACGGCCACGGGCAGCGCGCCGATCGAGGCGGGCTGGTCGACCACCACCAGGATCAGGCCGTGCCGGGCGAGTTTGTCGAACAGCTTGCGCAGTCCCGCCTCGGTGTTAGGCAACGTGGCGTCATGCAGCCGCTTACCCTCGCAGCTCAGCGCGACCGCGTGGTGTCCCTCTTTGCCGACGTCGAGTCCCACGAAGACGCCGAACCCGTCGCGCACCCCTCGTCTCCTCCCCTGCGGTGGCCTCGGCCGCCGCGTCTAGGCGTCGGACTGCCGGCATCCACGTTACGAAGAGACCAACCCCAGGCGGGGCGGCCGGGTCCCTATCAGCGGTCCGCCGACGCCACCCGACCGGCGACAACACCCCCGGATCATCCGTACGACAGGGGCAGTAAGTCATACCGGGCCGGGCGACCGAGGAGTCCCCGGCTGGGGACGATCAAAAAGGTAACGGGGCGAGGCTTGTGCCTCCGACGGGCCCAGACGAGTCCAGGATGGAGTTGCCGAACGGGCTGCTCCATCGAGGTGTGGGGTCGCCGGCCGACGGGATGGCGGCGCGCTGGGGAGCGCGATGACCGGAGCTGGGACAGCCGCCGTGCATCTCGGGCTATGCGTTGGGTGACCCGCTCCGCCGGTGCCTGATGACGAAATCAGCCACCACAACAGGGATTACCGCCACCGCACCAACCAGGACCTTGAGACCGACGGACGCGTCCCAGGCGAAGCCCAATACCACGAGGGAAAGCAGGATTAGGAAGTAGACGACCTTCAGGTAGCGCGGCATGGCCGTCACCTTACTGGGCGAAGTGCACTGACCGTACAGCACTCCTTACAGCCAAGCTGGCCGGCGGACATCTTCGTGGCGATGGGTGATGGGCTCGCGTCACGTACTGACGGAGCATCTCGAGGTCGCCCGAGAAGGGCCTTCCTCACGCAGCTCGCAGTTTCCCTCGGGGTGGGCTGACCGGTGACGGCGCGGCCTCAGCTGAACCGGCGGACCTGATCGCGGCGATGGCCCCAGATGGTGAGGCCGGCGAAGATCGTGATCCACAGTGCGAGCATCACAAGTGACAGCGCCCCGACCGACTCCCCGGTGAGCGCGACAAGCACCAGGTCGGTCGCGCCCCGGGTGGGTACGAAGGGTGCGATCTGCTCGATGATCTGGGGCGTTCCCGCCTCGTCGAAGAACATCCCGCCGGCCACCGCAAGTGGCAGGAAGCCGATGCTGTTGGCGATGGCGGCCACCCGCATCGACATCAGATAGCCCATCGCCAGCCCCAGTAGGGTGAAGGTCACCACCGCGACCAGCAGTGCACCCGCCGCCAGCAGCACCCGTGGCGGCGGAGCCGAGGCGGCGGTGAACAGTCCGGTCACCAGCAGGATCGGGATGATCGCCGCGGCGACGACAGTCAGGCCGACCAGCAGGTGGCCGAACATCTGCGGCGCGATCCCGCCGGGCAGGGTGCGCAGATAGTGCCCCCAGGTCGATTCCCGTTGCGCGGCGATAGCGACGCTGAAGTGGCCGACGCAGGCCATGAGCACCCCGAACACCACAAGGGTCGCGCTGGCCGAGGTGATCGCCACCGGGTCCTGCCCGATGAACGGTACGACGAAGAACACCATGACTCCGACCGGGACCAGTGCCACGGTCAGAAACATCGTGGGCGTCCGGATGGTCTCAGCGAGGTTCCGTCGGGTGTAGGTCATGGTCAAGGAGGACATGGATCGACCTTTCAGGTCAGCTGGTCCGCCGGTCGCCGGTGATCGCCAGGAAGGCGTCCTCCAGCGAGGCGGATTCGATTTCGATGTCGGTGAACGACGCGCCTGAGGTCACCAGCTCCCGGACCAGCGCGGTGGCGTCGTTCGTCAACAGATGGGTGCGGTCGGCGTCTCGTTCGATCGAGGCGACCCCGCTCAGCGTGGGCAGCACCGGGTCGGTCAGGGTGACCCGCTTGAGCCGGACCCGGCCGCGAATCTCGGCGACACCGCCGTCGGCGATGATCCGGCCGTGGTTCATCACCACGACCCGGTCGGCAAGCGCCTCCACCTCTTCGATGTAATGGCTGGTCAGCAGGACGGCTCCGCCGTCGGCGTGGAAGGCACGGATGCCGTTCCACAGTGCCCGCCGGGCGTCCACGTCGAGACCGGTGGTGGGCTCGTCCAGGAACACCAGCCGGGGCCGCCCGGCGAAGGCCAGTGCGACCGCGACCCGCCGCTGCTGTCCGCCGGACAGGCCGCCGGCCTGCCGGTCGGCCAGCGGAGTGAGGTCGAAGCGGTCAAGGAGTTCGGCCCGGTCCACCGGATCGGGGAAGTGCGCCGAAACGAAGTCCACGAGTTCGGCCACCCGCCAGGTCTCCGGAAGCCCGGTCTCCTGCGGCGTCACGCCGATCACGCGGCGGGTCGACTCGCTGCGCGGGTCGCCGCCGCACAGTTCGACACTTCCGGAATCGGGCCGCAGCAGGCCGGTCATCACGTTGATCAGTGTGGACTTGCCGGCACCGTTGGGGCCCAGCAGTCCGAGTACCTGCCCGGCCGGGATGTCCAGGGACACGCCGTCCAGCGCGATGGTGTCGTGGTAGCGGCGGGTGAGATCGCGCGCGCGGGCGATGATGGTCATGAGGTGGCCTCCGGGACGACCTGTCGGTTCGGGTCGGACATGATCGACGGGATGTCGGGAAAAGCGAAGGGGGCCGGCTCGCCGTGCGGCACGACCGGCCACGCCTGTCCGGTCCCGCCGCGTGCCAGCACCAGTTCGGCGACGTCGGCGACCCGCTCGGGCGAAAGGACCGCCACTCCCAGGTCCCTGACGAACGGGGTCGCCTCGCCCAGGATCGGGGTGTCGATGAAGGTGGGGCACAGCGCGTTGACGGTGACGCCCCGGTCGGCCACGGTCGGCGCGACGGAGCGGACCAACCCGATCACGGCGTGCTTGGTGGCCGCGTAGAGCGGGTTGATCGGGCTCTCGGTCAAGCCGGCCAGGCTGGAGGTGGCCAGGATCGCCCCGGAACCCTGCCTGATGAAGACCTCCAGGGCGGCGTGCAGCCCGTAGACCACCCCGTCGAGATTTACCGATACCAGGTCGCGGTAGTGCTCGGGCCGGAAATCATCGACGAACCCGCCGTGTTCACCGATTCCGGCGTTCAGCACGGCGACATCGAGGCTGCCGAAGTGCTCGGTCGCGGTCCGGACGGCGGCGATGTTGTCGGCCAGCCGGGCGACGTCGGTACGGACGAAGGCGCCGGCAACCTCCCGGGCGACCGTCTCCCCGGCCGGATCGACGTCGGCGATGACGACCCGGGCGCCCCCAGAGGCGAAGCGGCGGGCGATGGCCGCACCGATTCCGCCGGCTCCGCCGGTGACGAGTGCGACTTTGCCGTCAAGGGGGCTCATGTCTGCTCCATGGTGGACGGGACCGGCCGGGTGGCGTGGTCGAGAGCGGTGGTGATCTCCCGCAGGTACCTGTCGATGTCGAGGCCGGGATCGCGGGACAGCGCGGTGGGTACGGCGTCGATCACGCCGCGCACGATCCGGGCCATCACGGTGACGTCGAAGTCCCGGAATTCGCCGCACTCCTGACCCGCCGCGAACAGTTGCTCAAGCGGCAACAGCAGTTGCCTGTCGAATTCGGCCGGGTCGGCGTCGGGCAGGTCAGCCAGGCCACCGCTGGTGAGGATCTCGACGAGGGCGATCATCCGGGCCGGGTGGGCGCGCATGTACTCCAGGTTCGAGCTGACGTAGGCGCGCAGTTGGCGGGCAGGAGTGGTCTCAGCGTCGATCATCGGTGCCATGAATGCCGCGGCATCGGTGTAGACGGTGGTGACGACCTGGGCGATCAGTTCGGACTTCCCCGCGAAGTGGTAGGAGATCAGTCCGCGGCTGATCCCGGCACGATTGCCGATCCTGCCCATCGACGCACGGTGGTAGCCGACCTCCGCGATGGTCTCGACAGCGGCGTTCACGATCTGGGCTCGCCGCGCCTCCTCGATGAAGGAGCGGGATTGGCCGTCGTGTTCAGGATTTGGCACCATGGCCAAGAATTTAGCACGCGGTGTCAGTGAACTGCCAGCACGGCCAAATCAGCAGGTAGGGACCGTCAAAGTGGGTGGGGGAGGTGGTAACGGAGGGCGGGGGCCGCGTCAGTCGAACAGGACCACTGTGCGGGCGCCTTCGCCCCGGGCCATCCGGGCCAGCGCCTCCGGTGCCTCGTCGAGGGTGATCCGGTCGGTGACCAGGAAGTCGAGGTCGAGGGTGCCGTCGAGCACCGCGCGGGCCAGCTCGGGCACGTCCCGGTCCGGGTCTGAGGAGCCGTACACCGAGGAGCGCAGCGTACGGGCCGAGTGGAAGATCTCCAGGGCGCTGAGGGCGACCATGTCGTCCTTGCCGCCCATGCCGACCACGATGACCTGCCCGCCCCGCCGGGTCGCCCGCCAGGCGGTGCGGATGGTGGCGGCCCGTCCGACGCATTCGACCGCGTGGTCGACGCCACGTCCACCGGTGAGCGACCGTACCGCGCGGCTGAGGGTGTCGTCGGCGAGCAGGAAGTCGGTGGCGCCGGCCGCGTACGCCAGCTCGGCCTTTGCGGGTGCGACGTCGACCGCGATGACGGTGGCGGCGCCCGCCGCGCGGGCGGCGGCGACGGCGGAGAGGCCGACGCCGCCGAGGCCGATGACGGCTACCGAGTCGCCGGGCCGGACAGCGGCGGTACGGCGGATCGCGCCGACGCCGGTGAGCACCGCGCAGCCGAGCAGCGCGGCGGTGGGGAAGGGCAGTTCCGCAGGTACGGTCACCACGGCCTGCTGCGGGACCACCACCTGTTCGGCAAGTGCCCCGAGGCCGAGGGTGACGTGCAGGGGCGCGCCGTCGATCGTGTGCCCGAGGGCGGCGGCCGGCTTACCGGAGCGTTCGCAGAGCCACGGCTCGCCGTGCCCGCAGTACCAGCAGTCGCGGCACGGGGGTGCCCAGTTGAGCACCACGTGGTCACCGACCGCTACCCGGCCGACGCCGTCGCCGACCTCGGCGACCACGCCCGCGGCCTCGTGGCCGAGCAGCAGCGGGTACGGCGCGGCGATGGTGCCGTCGACCATGGACAGGTCGGAGTGGCAGACGCCTGCCGCTTTGACCGCCACCCGTACCTGGCCGGGGCCGGTGGCGGGCGGGTCGACAGGCTCGACCCGGGGTGGCGTGCCGACGCCGCGAACCACCAGGCCCTTCACCGCTGGATCGCCTTCACTTCGCAGAACTCCTCAAGCCCGTGCACGCCCAGCTCGCGGCCGAGCCCGGACTGCTTGTAGCCGCCGAACGGGGCGAGCGGGTTGAACGGCGCGCCGTTGATGTCGACGGCACCGGTGCGCAACCGTCGCGCGACTCGCAGTGCCCGTTCCTCGTCGCCGGACCAGACCGCGCCGGCCAGGCCGTAGCGGGAGTTGTTGGCGACCCGCACCGCGTGGTCGTCGTCGTCGACCGGGATGACCGCGAGGACCGGCCCGAAGATCTCCTCCTGGGCGAGGGCGCTGTCGGGGTCGACGTCGGCGATGACCGTCGGGGCGACGAACCAGCCCTGCTGCGGCACGGGTGCGTCGGGTCCGCCGGCGACGAGCCGGCCGCCGTCGGCCAGGCCCCGGGCGATGTGGTCGCGTACCCGGTCCCGCTGCTGGGCGGAGACCAGTGGACCGAGGCGGGTGACCGGGTCGAACGGGTCACCGAGCCGGTAGCCGTCGGTGGCCTTGCCGGCCAGGTCGAGGGCCTCGTCGTAGCGGTCCCGGTGCACCAGCATCCGGGTCCACGCGGTGCAGGTCTGGCCCGAGTTGAGGAACGCGTTGCCGACGCCCACCTTCACCGCGCCGGCCAGGTCGGCGTCGTCGAGGATCACGTTCGCCGACTTGCCGCCCAACTCGAGCGACACCCGGGCGATCCGGTCGGCGGCCAGGTGCGTGATCCGCCGGCCGGTGGCGGTGGAGCCGGTGAAGGAGACCAGGTCCACGTCGGGGTGTCCGGCGAGGGCCTCGCCGACCACCGGTCCGGTGCCGGTGACCAGGTTGACCACGCCGGGGGGCAGGCCGGCTTCGTGGATGGCGTCGAAGAGCAGGTACGCGGTCAGCGGGGTCAGTTCGCTCGGCTTGAGCACGAGTGTGCAGCCGGCGGCGAGGGCGGGTGCGAGCTTGGCGACGATCTGGTGCAGCGGATAGTTCCACGGGGTGATCGCGCCGACCACGCCCACGGGCTCGCGTACCACGAGGGAGTTGCCCACGGTCTGCGGCGCGGGCGGGTGCGCGGCCAGGTCGACGTAGCTGCGCAGGACGGTGAGCGGCAGCCCGGCCTGGACGCGGGTGGCGACCTTCAGCGGGGTGCCGAGTTCACTGGCGACGGTGTGCGCGATGTCCTTGACGCGGTCGGTCAGGGCGGCGTGCAGCCGGTCGAGGTGGGCGGCCCGGTCGGCGGGATCGGTGGTCGACCAGCTTTCGAAGGCGGCCCGGGCGGCGGCCACGGCCCGGTCGACGTCCTCGGCCGTGCCGGCCGGGACGGTGCCGATGACCTCCTCGGTCGTCGGGTTGTGCACCTCCAACGGCTGTCCGCCGGCCGCGCGCACCCAGCGTCCGTCGAGGTAGAAGTCGGTCCGTACGGATTCCATGGGCTCCTCACCTCGACTAAAACTAGCGGTGCAAGTTTGGACTCTAGTACGCCGGGCCGGCTGGCGGGAGGGGTGGCAGCGGGCCGACGACGCGTTCGTAGGTGTGCGACAGCCCGTCGATGAGCGCCTCCAGTCCCAGCGCGAAGGCGCCCTCGTCGACCTGTTGCTGGTGTTCGGCGAGGCGGTGTGCCTGGCTCAGGTGCGGGTACTGCTCCGCGTAGAGCCCCGGATCCTTCACGAAGCCCTGGGCGAAGGAACTGAGCGCGGAACCCATCACGAAGTAGCGCATGAGCGCGCCGATGTGCGTCGCCCGGGCGGGTGGCCAACCGGCCGTGACCAGCCCGCCGTAGACGGCGTCGGCCATGGCCAGGGCAGCCGGGCGTCGACCCGGGCCCTGGGCCAGGTGCGGCACGATGTTCGGGTGGGCGGCGAGGGCGGCCCGGTAGGAGTGACCCCAACGGCGCAGCGCCTCGGGCCAGTCGACCTCGCCGAAGTACGACACGTCGACCTGGCCGGTGATGCTGTCCGCGACCGCGTCGAGGATCTCGTCCTTGGTGGCGAAGTGGTTGTACAGCGACGGTCCGCGTACGCCGAGAGCGGCGGCGAGCCGGCGGGTGGAGAACGCGTCGAGCCCCTCGGCGTCGATCAACGCGGCGGCGGCCTCGACGATCCGCTCCCTGCTGAGCAGGGCCTGTCGCGGCCGGGGCATGGGTGTCCTCCTTCAGGTGGATGGCTCGCGGGGAACTTTGCCACACCGGGGTCTGGACAGCATAAAACTTGCAGCGCTAGTTTACTGGCATGGACCTTCACCTCTCCGCCGAGCAGGTAGCGGTCCGCTCGCTCGCCGCCGACTTCGTCAACCGCGAGGTGGTGCCGCACGCGGCGGCCTGGGACCGGCGCGAGGCGGTCGACCCCGGCATCGTCGGCAAGCTCGGCGAGGTCGGCTTCCTCGGCCTCACCATCGCCGAGGAGTACGGCGGATCCGGCGGCGACCACCTCGCGTACTGCCTGGTGCTTGAGGAACTCGGTCGGGGCGACTCCGCGGTCCGCGGCATCGTGTCGGTCTCCCTCGGCCTGGTCGCCAAGTCCATCGCCACCCACGGCACGCCGGAGCAGCGCGAGCGGTGGCTGCCCGCACTCTGCTCCGGTACCGCCCTGGGCTGCTTCGCCCTCACCGAGCCGGACAGCGGCTCGGACGCGGCGGCGCTCGCCACCCGGGCGGTCCGCGACGGCGACGACTGGCTGCTCACCGGCCGCAAGACGTTCATCACCAACGGCACCACCGCAGACGTCGCGTTGCTCTTCGCCCGCACCGGCGGCCCGGGCCACCGGGGGATCACCGCGTTCCTGGTGCCGACCGACAGCCCGGGCCTCAGCCGGTCGGAGATCAAGGGCAAGCTGGGCCTACGCGGACAGGCCACCGCCGAACTCGTCCTCGACGCCGTCCGGGTGCCCGACACCGCCCGGCTCGGTGCGGAGGGCGCCGGCTTCAAGCTGGCGCTGGCCACCCTCGCCAAGGGCCGGATGTCGGTCGCCGCCGGCTGCGTCGGCATCGCCCAGGGCTGCCTGGACGCCGCCGTCGGCTACGCCGGGACACGCACGCAGTTCGGCAAGCCGATCGCCGGACACCAGCTCGTGCAGCAACTGCTCGCCGGCATCGCCGTCGACACCGCCGCCGCGCGGCTGCTGGTCTGGCGGGTCGCCGACCTGATCGACCGTGGCGAGCCGTTCGCCACCGAGGCGTCGATGGCCAAGCTGTTCGCCAGCGAGGCCGCCGTCCGCGCCGCCAACGACGCCATCCAGGTGTACGGCGGGTACGGCTACATCGACGAGTACCCGGTCGGCAAGTACCTGCGCGACGCCCGCGTCGCCACCCTGTACGAGGGCACCAGCCAGATTCAGCAGCTACTCATCGGGCGGGCGCTCACCGGCGTCAACGCCTTCTGAACCGCGAGAGGAACCGTGCGCACATGGATTTCGGGCTGTCCGACGAGGAGCGGGCCATCCGCGACACCGCTCGTGACTTCATCACCCGGGAGGTCATGCCGCTGGAGCAGGAACTGCTGCGCCGCGAACGGGCCCACCAACCCGGCCTGGAACCCTCCGAGCTGCGTGAGTTGCAGCTCAAGGCCCGAAAGTTCGGCTTCTGGGGGTTGGCCACGCCGCAGGAGTACGGCGGCATGGACCTGCCCGCCGTCGTCCAGTCGCTGATCTGGACCGAGATCGGCCGCAGCTTCGTGCCGTTCCGCTTCGGTGGCGAGGCTGACAACATTCTCTTCCACGCCACCGACGAGCAGCGCAAGGAGTTCCTGCTGCCCACCATCGAGGGGGAGCGAAACTCCTGCTTCGCCATCACCGAGCCGGGTGCCGGCTCGGACGCGGCGAACATCCGGTTCAGCGCCCGCCGGGACGGCGACGACTGGATCCTCAACGGCGAGAAGACCTTCATCACCGGCGGCAACGAGGCCGACTTCGCCATCGTCATCGCGGTCACTGACCCGGCGCGGGGCGCCCGCGACGGTGGGGCGACAGCGTTCCTGGTGGACCGGGCGATGGGCTGGCGGTCGGAGTTCATCCCGACGATGGGCGAGGGCGGGCCCGCCTCGCTGATCTTCGACGACGTACGGGTGCCGCACCGCAACATCCTCGGCGAGGTCGGGCAGGGCTTCGCCCTCGCCATGCAGTGGATCGGCAAGGGTCGCTACACGATCCCCTCGCACGCCGTCGGCATCGCCGAACGCGCGCTGCGGATGGCCATCGACCACGCCAACACCCGGGAGACCTTCGGGTCGAAGATCGGCACCAACCAGGCCATCCAGTGGATGATCGCCGACTCGGAGACCGAGCTGGAGGCGGCCCGCTGGCTCATCCTGCGGGCCGCGTGGACCGTCGACGCCGGTCTGGACCCGAGGCACGCCTCCTCGATGGCGAAGCTCTACGGTGCCGGCATGGTCAACCGGGTGGTCGACCGGGTCATGCAGATCCACGGCGGGATGGGCTACACCCGTGAGCTGCCGATCGAACGCTGGTACCGGCAGGTGCGGCTGTACCGGATCTTCGAGGGCACCGACGAGATGCAGCGACTGATCATCTCCCGCGACCTGCTACGCGGTTACACGAAGCTCGGAGGGCATCTGGGATGAGAAGCTTCGCCAGCCTCGACGAGCTGGCCGGCGCGGTCGGCGAGCGACTCGGCCCCGGCCCCTGGTTCCCCATCGATCAGCGCCGGGTCGACACGTTCGCCGACGCCACCGACGACCACCAGTGGATCCACCTCGACCAGGAACGGGCGGCGGCCGGGCCGTACGGCGGCACCATCGCACACGGCTACCTGACGCTCGCCCTGCTGCCCGCGCTGGTCGGCCGCCTGTACCGGGTGGACGGGGTGCGGATGGGGGTCAACTACGGCCTCAACCGGGTCCGTTTCCCCGCGCCGGTACGCGTCGGCAGCTCGGTGCGGGTGGTCGCCACGATCGACCAGGTGAGCCCGTTCGACGGCGGAGCGCAACTGGTCGCCACGGTGACGGTGGACGGTGACGGCGGCGGCAAGCCGGTCTGCGTGGCCGAGACGGTGAGCCGGCTGTACGCGGGCCCGGCCCGATGACCGCGCTGTCCCCGGCGACAGTGCTGGCCGGGTCCGCCCACCGGCACGCCGACACCGTCGCCGTCGTCGACGGCCGGGTCCGGGTCACGTACGCCGAACTGTGGTTGGAGGCCCGCTGCTACGGCGCCGGGCTACGGGCCGCCGGGGTGCGCGACGGCGACGCGGTGGCCCTGCTCGCGCCGAACGTGGTCGATTTTCCCCGGGTCTACTACGGCGCCCTCGCCGCCGGTGCGGTCGCCGTACCTGTCGGTGTGCCGGTCGCCCCGCAGGCCGTGCACCTGGCCCGCGACGCGCGGCTGCTGGTCTGCCACACCTCGCAGCTGGCCGCCGGGCGGCGGGTCAGCGCCCGGGTCGGCGTACCGCTGCTCACGGTCGGCCCGACCCGGGGTCCGTCCGGCGTACCCCGGCTGGAGGATCTCTGTGACACCCCACCCGGCGGCACCGCCACGGACCCCGACGTCGACCCGGTCGCCGAGCCGGAGGGCACCGACGTGGTCCTCGGCTGTCTGCCGCTGGGCGGCCGGTTCGGTCAGGCCGTCGCGCTGACCGGCACCTTCCGGGCGGGGGCGACCCTGGTGCTGCTGAGCCGCTTCACCGGCCCGGTGGCGCTGGATCTCATGCTCCGTGAGGAGGTCACCGTCTTCCACGGCACGTCGGCGATGTACGCGGCCCTGCTCGACGCGGCTCGGGGCCGGGCTGCGCTGCCCCGGCTGCGGCGCTGCGTCAGCCGGGCACCCCTACCGCCGTCGCTGCGGCAGCGCTTCACCGTCACCTTCGACACGATCGTCGAGGTGGCCGAGGGGGAGCGCGACTCGCCAGTGCCGGGCCCACCCGCCGGCCCGGTGCGCCCGGCCCGGCGGATCCGCTCGCGTCGACTGGGCTGCCCCGGCGAGCGGTACCGGCGGGGGACCGGAAGCTAGGCGCTCGCCCGGCACCACCTGGACCAACGACGGACGTCAGCCAGGCCCGGAACGCTCACCGGACTCGGCGGCGACCGGCGCGGATCCGGTTCGGGTACGAGGCGATCCGAGGCGGTCGCCTACGATTCGCCAATGATCCGAACCGAGCCGCCGATGGCCGAGGTGCGGCTGCGCCCGATGACTGTCGACGACGCCGACCGGGTCCTGGCGATCTACCAGGCCGGGTTGGATGGCGGAAACGCCAGCTTCGATGCCGTCGCGCCGTCCTGGGCCGCGTTCGACGCCGGTCGGTTGCCGGCGCACCGGCTGGTGGCGGTCGATGGGGACGGCACGTTGATCGGCTGGATCGCAGTGACGCCGACCTCCTACCGGGAGGTCTACGCCGGGGTGGTGGAACACTCCGTCTACGTCGACCCGGCAGCCCGGGGCCGGGGGGTGGCGCGGCTGCTGCTCGACGCGCTGATCGCCTCGACCGACGCGGCGGGCATCTGGACGATCCAGGCTGCCGTGTTCCCGGAGAACACCGCAAGCCTCGCCCTGCACAGCAGGGCCGGGTTCCGGGTCGTCGGCACCCGTGAGCGGATGGGCCGCCACCACGGCCGCTGGCGCGACGTCGTCCTGCTGGAGCGCCGCAGCCCGGTGGTGGACTGAACCGCGTCGGCGGGGACCGGCGAGCCGCCGACCCCCGCCTGCGGTGCTACGGGTACTGCTTCAGATAGACCGGAGCGCCGACCCGGTCCATGTCGGCCGCCTCGCCCACGCCGTTGACCACGTGGTCGATGGTGCCGGCGCTGAGGTTGACGGTCATGATGTGGTGCAGCCGGACGCCGGGGCGTACCGGCACCTCGAAGCCGTTCTCGGTGCGGATCGAGGGGTTGTTCTGGTTGAACACGTACACCCCGCCACCGTGCAGGGTGTGGTGGCGGACCCGGTCGCCGACCTTGTAGCCGGCCCACCCGTTGACCTTGCCGTTGTGCCAGTCCGCCTGGGTGGGCGGGTCGTACGGCAGTTCGTTCTGGTAGAGGATCGTGGTGCCGTGCTCACCGTTCCACACCGTGTTGTACCGCTGGAAGTGCTCGACGAACAGGCCGGTGGCGGTGACGTGATCGCCGTTGACGATCACGCCGTAGCGGCCGGTGTTGGTACGCCAGCGATCGGTGTCGCCGTTGACGCCCTCGGTGAAGCCCTCGACACCGTGGTCGCCCCGCCACACCCAGGTGTGGTCGATCAGGACGTGGTCGCTGTTGACCTCCAGCGCGGTGTCCGTCCTGCCGATGTGCGGACCGCCGACCCGGAAGTACACGTCGGACAGCGTGATCGGGTTGCGCGGGGTGCTGTGGTTACGGCCCTTTCGCTGGCCGACCCGCAGTAGCACCGGCGACTCCTTCAGCCCCGCGTCGACGGTGACCCCGGCGACGACCACGCCGGGCACCCCGGCGACGGTGAGGGGTACCGCGCCGTTCACCGCGGTGAGCGTGGCGTGCCCGATGCCGAGCACGATCGTGTCGGGCCGGCGGACCTCGATGCTGCGGGCCACGTCGTACACCCCGGGGGTGAGCAGCAGATGCCTGCCCCGGGCGAGTTCACGGTTGATGACCTGCACCGGGTCGGTCGGCTTGGCGACGAAGAAGTCGCTGATCGGGATGCTCCGCCCCGGCGTGGTCCCGGTACCCCAGGTGATGCCGCGCGTGTCGCGGCGCACGGCGGGTACCCGGACCTGGTACTTCCCCTTGGCGTCGACGAAGAGGTACGGCTTCTCCCGGCTCAGCGGGGTGGTGTCGAGCGTGGTGTACGGCGGGTCGGGGAACCCGGCGTCGTCGGGTGCCCCGACCACCCCGGCGAAGACCTGGTTCCACACGGCGTTGGACCAGCTCTCGACCTCGCTGTTGCGGGTCAGCCACTGCTGCTGGGAGCCGTTTGTGGTGGCCGGCAGCCGGGAGTCGGCGATGAAGCCGCCGCTTGCGTACTGCGGCCCGTTCGTGCAGTAGTCCATCAGGGACAGGCCACCGCCGCTGATGTCGAGCCGGCGCATCGACACGGCCTGGGACACCGCCCAGAAGTTGGCAGTGGCGCGGCAGTCGTCCTGGCCGGCGGCGTTGATCCGGAGCGACAGGTTGCTCAGCGTGCGCCAGAAGTTGACGAGCGCGATGCAGTTGGCGGTGCCGCCCTCGGTGAGGCAGCGGTTGTACGCCTCGACCTTGCCGTTGATGACCACGTCGGTGGGGGAGGAGCCCAGGCCGGAGATCTCGGTGTAGTAGCCCACCTTGATCTGGAGGGGCTGTTCGGCGGTGCCGTAGTGGCCGGGCCGGAACAGGTAGGCGTGCCGGGTGGTGCCCATCTCGTTGTCAACCTGCGCGGCGTGTGCCGCGTCGAGGGTCGCCTGGATCTGGCTGACCGGCATGCTGGGGTCGAAGATCGTGACGTTGGGCCCGAAGCTGGGGCTGGCCGGCCGGGGCGGGCCCGCGCTGACCGGCGTGTTCGTGGCGACGGCGGCGGTGGTGAGCGCCAGCCCGAAGGCCAGGGCCCGGCCGAGTCGCCGGTGTGGTGGTGGGGTCGGCATAGGTTAGTCCTTCCGGTCGGGCGCGGCGTGGTGTCCGCTCCGACGACGTGGGAGACCACGACGGCGGGAGAGCCCACGACGCTGTGAGAGCGCTCTCTCGCCGAGATGTTTGTACCCCGTAACGCCGCCGCGCGCCATGCCTGGCACGATCGGAACGCCCCGCCGTCGGCCGGGTGCGGCGGTCCGGGACGGTACCCTCGGTCGGTGTTCTCGCCACACGGACCGTCGCTACGGGAGCTGTGCGTCCAGGCGCTCTCCTCGGTCGAGCGCGGCTATGACCTGCTGGCGCCCAAGTTCGACCACACGCCCTTTCGGACGCCCGACAGTGTTCTCGGCGCGACCACTCAGGCGCTGTCCGACGTCGGGTCGTTCGACCGGGGGCTGGATGTCTGTTGCGGTACCGGCGCGGGAATGCAGGTCCTCAGGTCTTTGTGTCGGGAACGGATCACGGGCGTGGACTTCAGCGCCGGGATGCTCGCGCAGGCACGCCGCGCTTACCCGGAGGCGACCTGGGTGCGCGCCGACGCCCGGGCCCTGCCGTTCACCGAGGGGTTCGATCTCGCGGTCAGCGCCGGTGCGCTCGGGCATTTCCTGCCTGCGGAACGGCCCGCGCTCTTCGCCGGGGTGTACCGAGCCTTGCGGCCGGGTGGGCTGTTCGCCATTCCGATCGGTACGCCGTCGCCGCGTACCTCGGTCTCGCACTGGGTCACCCGCGGGTTCGACCTGACCATGCGGGTCCGTAACGCCGTGTGGCGCCCGCCGTTCGTGATGTACTACCACACCACCGCGCCGTCCGCGCTCCGCGACGACCTGACGGCTGTCGGCTTCACCGCGACCGACACTGCCCTTAACGGGCTGGGTCAGCATCGCGATGGCAGCCCACGGTTCCGGCTCATCCTCGCGCGTAAAGCGGACGTCTCGCGCTGACGTCCGCTACCTCCCGCGCTCACACCTCGGGTAGACCCACGTAGTTCTCCGCCAGGCTCGTCGCGTACGCCGGGGAGGTGGTGACGTAGCGCAGGGTCGCCGACTGGAGCTTCGCCTCGTACGGGTCGTCGGCGTTGAGCCGGTGCAGCATCGAGGTCATCCACCAGGAGAATTGCTGCGCCCGCCAGACCCGGCGCAGCGCGGTACGCGAGTAGCCGTCCAGCAGGTCGGTGCTGCCGTCGGCGTACCAGGAGGCGAAGGCGTCACCGAGCAGCGCGACGTCCGCGAGCGCCAGGTTCATGCCCTTGGCGCCCGTCGGCGGGACGATGTGCACCGCGTCGCCGGCCAGGTACAGCCGCTGCCACTGCATCGGCTCGACCACCAGACTGCGTAGCGGTGTGATCGACTTTTCCAGCACCGGACCCTCGTTGAGCGTCCAGTTCGGCACCGTCTCCAGCCGGGTACGCAGCTCGACCCAGATCCGCTCGTCCGGCCAGTCGGCGATGTCCTCGTCGGCCGGGACCTGGAGGTACAGCCGGGAGATCTGCGGCGAGCGCATGCTGTAGAGGGCGAAGCCGCGCTCGTGGTGGGCGTAGATCAGCTCCTCCACCGCGGGTGGGGCCGCGGCGAGGACGCCCAGCCAGGCGAACGGGTAGGTGCGCTCGTAGGTGGTCAGCACCCCGTCGGGCACTGTCGGTCGGCTGATCCCGTGGTAGCCGTCGCAGCCGACCACGAAGTCGCAGTGCAGTTCCTCGTCCCGCCCCTGGTGCCGGAAGTGGATCACCGGGGCGCTGTCCAGGCCGGACAGCCGTTCGGCAGGTGCCTCGAACAGGATCGTCCCGCCGGCCGCCAGCCGGGCGGCGATCATGTCCTTGACCACCTCCTGCTGCCCGTACACGGTGATCGCCCGGCCGGTCAGCTCGGTCATCGGCACCCGGTGCGACTCGCCGTCGAAGCGCAGCTCGATGCCCTCGTGCCGCAGCCCCTCCCGGTCCAGGCGAGCCCCCAGGCCGGTGTCGCGCAGCAGGTCGACCGAGCCCTGTTCGAGCACGCCCGCACGCAACCGGTGCTCCACGTACTCGCGGCTGCGGCTCTCGATCACCACCGAGTCGATCCCGTGCCGGTGCAGCAGGTGCGACAGCATGAGACCGGCAGGTCCCGCTCCGATGATGCCGACCTGGGTACGCATCAGTGCCTCCTCGCCGCCGACGGTGGTGGGGGCGACATTGTCACCCGGCTCTCAGCCTGCCCGCTGCGGCCCCGCGCCGCCGCTGCCGGTTTCCACTCAGTGGAAGCCCGCGTCTGCGGGGCGGTTGTCCAGGACGGCGACGGCGGCGTCGGTCGGTGCTGTCCGGTGGCGGCCGGGCCGCAGCGTCAGGCGCTGGAGCGCAGCGAGGTGGTGGCCGGAACCTGTGCGGTGTCGGCGAGCCGGGCGGCGATCCGTTCGGCGGCGGTCAGCAGCGCCGGCACCAGCCGTTGCGGCGCGGTACCGAGGCTGTGCCCGACCACCCCGATCGCGGCCAGCACGGCTCCGTCGGCGTCGCGCACCGGCACGGCGACCGAGCAGGAACCGAGGGTCATCTCCTCGTGGGTCCGCGCCCAGCCGCGCTCGCGTACCGTGGCCAGCTCGCGGGCCAGCCGGCCGGGCTCGGTCACCGTGTACGCGGTGCAGCGGCGCAACGGCCGGCGCAGGTGCGCGGCGACGACCTCCGGCGGAGCGTACGCCAGCAGCGCCTTGCCGACACCCGTGGCGTGCAGTGGCAGCCGCCCACCGGCCCGGGAGACGGTCGGCACCGACCGGTGCCCGGTGACCTTCTCCACGTACAGCGCCTCGTCGCCGTCGCGGACGGCGAGGTGCACGTTCTCCCGCACTGCTGTGTACAGCTCCTGGAGGTAGGGCAGAGCCACCTCGCGCAGCCGGGTGTGCAGTGGCGAGAGCAGCCCGGCCTCCCACAGCCGTACGCCGATGGTGTACCTGCCGTCGGCGGCGCGGGCCAACGCCCGGCCGGTCACCAGTTCGGCGACCAGCCGGTGCGTGGTGGCCAGCGGCAGCCCGCTGCGCCTGGCGATGTCGCTGAGCGTCAACGCCGGGTGGGCCGCGTCGAACGCGCCGAGCACGGCCAGCACCCGCGAGGTCACCGACGCTCCGGGAGTGCCCGTCCTGCCCGCCATCTCCTGCCTGCCCGGCCTACCTGCCCGTCCTGTCTGCCCGCTCAGAACGGGTAGCGGGTGATGTCGCCCTGCATCGTGAGCCACTGGGTCTCGGTGAACGCCTCGATGTTCGCCGCCGCCCCGCCGAAGCGGGAACCGGTCCCGGAGGCGCCGACCCCGCCGAACGGCGCCACCGCCTCGTCGCTGACCGTCTGGTCGTTGATGTGCACGATGCCGCTGGGAATGCGCTCGGCCAGCGCCATCGCCTTCATCACGTCGCGGCTGAGGATGCCCAGCGACAGCCCGTACTCGCTGGCGCCGGCCAGCGCCGCCGCCTCGTCCAGGTCGGTGAAGCTGAGCACCGGGGCGACCGGGCCGAAGACCTCCTGCGCGTACGCCGGGGTGTCCGGGGTGACGTCGGCGAGCACCGTGGGCCGGTAGAACAACCCCTCGTAGCTGCCCCCGGCGGCCAGCCGGGCACCCGCGTCCACGCTCGACGTGACGAGCGAGTGAATCTTGTCGCGCTGCGCCTCGTCGATGATCGGCCCGAGCGCCACCTGCTCCTTGGCGGGGTCGCCGACCGGCAGGTGGTCGGCCTTGGCGGCCAGCTCGGTGACGTACCGCTCGGCGAGGCTCTCGTGGACCAGGTGCCGGCCGGTGGTCATGCAGATCTGCCCCTGGTGCAGGAAGGAACCCCAGGCCCCGGCCGAGACGGCGAGGTCCAGGTCCGCGTCGTCGAGCACCACGAGTGCGGAGTTGCCGCCCAGTTCCAGGTGCGCCCGCTTCAGGTGCCGGGCGGCGGCCTCGCCGACCTTGCGGCCGGCGGCGGACGACCCGGTGAAGCTGATCACCCGTACGTGCGGGTCGGCGACCAGCGCCTCACCTGTCGACACACCGCCGGGCAGCACGTGCAGCAGGCCTTCGGGCAGCCCGGCCTCCTCGAAGACCCGGGCGATGGAGAGCCCACCGCAGACCGCCGTACGCAGGTCCGGCTTGAGCACCACCGCGTTGCCCAGCGCCAGCGCCGGGGCGACCGAGCGGATGGCCAGGATCAGCGGGGCGTTGAACGGCGAGATGACGCCCACCACGCCCACCGGGAGCCGGCGGGCCAGGCTCAGCCGGGGCTGGCCGCTCGGGATGATCTCACCGAGCGACTGCGAGGGCAGGGTGGCGGCCTCGTAGCACTCCTGGGCGGCGGTGCTGGTCTCCAGTACGCCCTTCGGCGGGATCGACCCGGACTCGCGGACCACCCAGTCGCCGACCTCGGCGGCGTGCTGCTCCCACAGCGCGCCGGCCCGGCGCAGCACGGCGGCCCGCTCGATGTAGCTGGTGGCGGCCCAGGCGCGCTGCGCGGCGGCGGCCCGGGCACTGGCCCGCGCCACGTCCTCGGCGTCGGCCACGCCGACCAGGCCGATCTCCTCGCCGGTGGCGGGAGCGCGCGCGGCGGCGGTGCCACCGGCCGCCCGCACCCACCCGTCGCTGTAGATCCGGCCGTGCCAGGTGTCGGTGTCGAGCAGGGGCATGGTGATCCTCCTTGCGCCGCAGAACAGCCGGGGCCGTGGCCGGTGGGGTAGTTCCGACCACGCCTCACGCGTGCGGCGGTCTCCTCGGCAGTCGGACCCGGCCGCGCGCGACGCCTGTTCGCTTGCCGAACAAGCGTTCTCATCTAGGACATTTGCACGGGACTCGACTCGCGTCAACGGATCGCCGCAACATTTCTGCAATAGGCCGGACGCAGGAATCCGGCCGGTCGGTACGCGTTGACGAACCTCACCGACCCGGATTACGTTCGAGATCTGTACGCCGGTCCGCATGCCGAACAACGGTCGGCGGGTGTTCGAACACAGGAGGCAGGGAGGCTCATGGCGAAGCTCGTCTCGCTTGCCGACGGCATCGCGGAGCTGGTCCGCGACGGGGACACGGTGGCGCTCGAGGGGTTCACCCACCTGATCCCGTTCGCCGCCGGCCACGAGATCATCCGGCAGAGGCGGCGCGACCTGACCCTGGTGCGGATGACGCCCGACGTCGTCTACGACCAGCTGATCGGTGCCGGCTGCGCCCGCCGCCTGGCCTTCTCCTGGGGCGGCAACCCCGGCGTCGGATCACTGCACCGCTTCCGCGACGCCGTGCAGAACTCCTGGCCCGGGCCGCTGGAACTGGAGGAACACAGCCACGCCGGGATGGCCAACCGCTACGTCGCGGGTGCCTCCGGACTGCCGTTCGCGGTGCTGCGCGGCTACACCGGCACGGACCTGCCCCGGCACACCACGAACATCCGCAGCATCGACTGCCCGTTCACCGGGGAGACGTTGACGGCGGTCCCCGCGCTGAACCCCGATGTGACAGTGGTGCACGCCCAGCGTGCCGACCGCGCGGGCAACGTGCAGATGTGGGGCATCACCGGGGTGCAGAAGGAGGCGGTGCTGGCTGCCCGCCGGTCTTTGGTCACCGTCGAGGAGATCGTCGACGAGCTGACCCCGGTGGCCGGTCAGGTCGTGCTGCCCGGCTGGGCGATCACCGCCGTGGCACACGTACCCGGTGGCGCCCATCCCTCGTACGCGCACGGCTACTCGGTGCGGGACAACGCCTTCTACGTGGCCTGGGACGAGATCAGCCGGGACCGTGACACGTTCCAGGAGTGGATCGCAGCGCAGGTGCAGAATGCGGGGGCGAAGGCATGAGCACGGGGGACTACACGGCCGACGAGATGATGACGGTGGCGGCGGCCCGGCAACTGCGCGCCGGCACCGCCTGCTTCGTCGGGATCGGGCTGCCCAGCACCGCGGCGAACCTGGCCCGCGCCACCCACGCCCCCGATCTGGTGCTGATCTACGAGTCCGGCTGTCTCGGCGCCAAGCCCGACCGGCTGCCGCTGTCCATCGGTGACGGCGTGCTCGCCGACACCGCCGACGCGGTCATCTCGGTACCCGAGGTGTTCAACTACTGGCTGCAACCCGGCCGCATCGACGTCGGCTTCCTCGGCGCCGCGCAGCTCGACCGGTACGGCAACATCAACACGACGGTCATCGGCGGCGACTACACCGATCCGAAGGTGCGTCTGCCAGGTGCCGGTGGCGCTCCCGAGATCGCTGCCTCCTGCGGTGAGGTGGTGGTGATCGTCCGGCAGAGCCGGCGCACCTTCACCGAACGCGTCGACTTCGTCACCTCGGTCGGCTACGGCGGCGGCCCCGGCGACCGGGCCCGGCTCGGGCTGCGCGGCGGTGGACCCCGCACCGTCATCACCGACCTGGGCGTCCTGGAGGCCGACCCGGACAGCTGCGAACTCACCCTCACCCGGCTGCACCCGGGCGTCACCGTCGAGCGGGTCCGTGAGGCCACCGGGTGGCCCCTCGCCGTCGCCGACGAGTTGAGCACCGGTGAGCCGCCCACCGCCGAGGAACTCGCCGTGCTGCGCGCCCTCGAAGCGACCATGCGGACGGCGGCGTGAGCGAGCGGCCCCAGTTCAACCCGCCGGGCGGCGCGATCGCCCCCGGGCACCCACGCGACGCCGCCGGGTCGCGGATACTCGGACCGACCGACGGGGAGGAGCGGCAGTGACCCAGGACGCCGACCGGAAACTGATCCTGCCGAGCTACCGGCGCGACGATGTCGACGCCCACCCGCCGCTGCTCAGCCCCGGCTACCGGTCGACGGTGACGCGGGCACCGCAGCAGCCGTTGACCTACCTGCCGCAGCGGCTCACCGAGGTCACCGGCCCGCTGCTCGGCGAGGGCCGCCTCGGCGAGCTGGACCACGACCTGACCCGCCAGCACGACGGTGAACCCCTCGGGCAGCGGATCATCGTGCACGGCCGGGTCCTCGACGGCGACGGCCGCGTCGTGCCGCACACCCTCGTCGAGATCTGGCAGGCCAATGCCGCCGGCCGCTACCGGCACGCGGCGGACACCTGGCCGGCGCCGCTGGACCCGAACTTCACGGGCGTCGGGCGGGCCCTGACCGACGCCGACGGGCGCTACCACTTCGTCACCGTGCAGCCCGGCGCCTACCCGTGGCGCAACCACGACAACGCCTGGCGGCCCGCGCACATCCACTTCTCCCTCTTCGGGCGGGCGTTCACCCAGCGGCTGGTGACCCAGATGTACTTCCCGGGCGACCCGCTGTTCTTCCAGGATCCGATCTTCAACTCGGTCCGCGACGAGCGGGCCCGGCAGCGGATGGTGGCCCGCTATGACCACGCCGCCACCCGCCCCGAGTGGGCGCTGGCCTACGAGTTCGACATCGTGCTGCGGGGCCGGGAGGCCACCGTGTTCGAGGACGAGGACGACGATGAGTAAGTCGCTGGGCGTCACGCCCGCCCAG
The DNA here is from genome assembly GCF_002754655.1 of Verrucosispora sp. CNZ293. Lineage (NCBI taxonomy): Bacteria > Bacillati > Actinomycetota > Actinomycetes > Micromonosporales > Micromonosporaceae > Micromonospora > Verrucosispora sp. CNZ293. The sequence continues at coordinate 1,690,902 of NZ_PEFR01000001.1, read as the reverse complement.
ACCGTCGGGCCGTACCTGCACATCGGCCTGCGCTGGCCGGACGGGGCGTACGTGGTTCCGGAGGGCACGCCCGGGGCGTTCTGGCTGCGCGGCCGGATCATCGACGGCACCGGCGCCGCAGTCGTCGACGCGATGGTGGAGAGCTGGCAGGCCGATCCCGACGGTCACTTCGACCACCCCGACGATCCGCGTGGCGCCCGGCCACCGGCGGTCGCCGGCTTCCGGGGCTTCGGCCGGGCCGAGACCGACAGCGACGGTCGGTACGCGTTGCACACAGTCATGCCGGGGCCGCTGCCCACCTTCGACGGCGACACCGAGGCACCGCACCTGACCCTGTCGGTGTTCGGGCGGGGGCTGCTGCACCGCCTCGTGACCCGGGTCTACTTTCCCGGCGAGGCGGCCAACGCCACCGACCCGGTGCTGCGTACCGTCGACCCGCACCGTCGTGACACGCTGCTGGCCCGACCGGCTGCGGACGGGTTCCAGTTCGACATCCGTCTTCAGGGAGACCATGAGACAGTCTTCTTCGCCGTCTGAGGCACTGCTGCGCGGGCTCTCCGGCACCCCTGACGTCGACGCCGAGATCGGTGACCACGCCCTGCTGCGGGCGCTGCTGGACGTGGAGGCCGCGCTGGCCCGGGCCGGCGCGGACGCGGGCCTGCTGCCGGCGTCGGCCGCCGAGGAGATCGCCCGGCACTGCCGCGCCGAACGGTACGACCCGGCTGCGCTCGGTGTCGCCGCCGAGGCCGCCGGCAACCCGGTCGTCCCGCTGGTGCGGGAGCTGACAGCGGCTGTCGACGAGTCGGCCCGGCCCTGGGTGCACCACGGCGCGACCAGCCAGGACGTGCTCGACAGCGCCCTGGCGCTGGTGGCGGTCCGGGCCGCCGGGCCGCTGCTGCGGCAGCTCACCGACGCCGCCGAGGCCGCCGCCCGGCTGGCCCGCAGCCACCGCGACACCCTGATGACCGCGCGCACCCTCGGTCAGCAGGCCGCACCCACCACCTTCGGGCTCAAGGCGGCCGGCTGGCTGGTCGGCCTGGTGGAGGTGCGGGCCCGGCTGAACCAGGTGCGCACCGGCCTGCCCGCGCAGCTCGGCGGGGCGGTCGGCACCCTCGCCACGTACGGCACGGCCGGGCCGGTGATCGTCGAACGGTTCGCCGCGCACCTGGGGCTCGCGGCGAGCCCGCTGCCCTGGCACACCCGCCGGCAGCCCCTGCTCGACCTGGCCTCGGCACTCGGCGGGCTGCTCGCCGCCACCGGCAAGATCGCCCTCGACGTCGGTCTGCTCGCCCAGACCGAGGTCGGTGAGGTGGCCGAGGCGGGGGAGGGGCGCGGCGGCTCCTCGGCGATGCCGCACAAGCGCAACCCGGTGGACTCGGTGCTGGTCACCGCGGCGGCCCGGCGCGGCCCGGGGCTGGTCGGCACGCTGTTCGCCGCCGCCGCGCAGGAACACGAGCGGGCCGCCGGTGGCTGGCACGCCGAGTGGGAACCGCTGCTCGATCTGCTACACCTCGCCGGCGGGGCCGCCGCCCGTACCGCCCGGATGCTCGCCGGGCTCGACGTGCGTCCGCAGCGGATGCGGGCCAACCTGGACGCCACCGGTGGCCTGCTGCTCGCCGAGGCGGTCGCCGCCCGGCTGGCACCGGCCCTGGGCCGCGCCGCCGCCCACGACCTGGTGCGCCGCGCCGCCGGCCGGCCCGACTTCCGGGCGGCGCTGCTGGCCGAGGCGGACCTGCGCGCCCACCTGTCGGAACCGGACGTCGACGCCGCCCTCGACCCGGCCGGCTGGCTCGGCAGCACCGGGCAACTGATCGACCGCGCCCTCGACCTGCACCGCGAGGCCCGGCCGTGACCGCCGGGACGACATCCCGGGGCGGACCGGTGACCCCTGGACTGCACGTCACAGTCGACGGTCCGACGGACGCCCCGGCGCTGCTGCTCGGCAGTTCCCTCGGCACCACCGGCGCGATGTGGCAGCCGCAGGTGGCGGCGCTGGCGACGCGCTACCGCGTGATCCGGTACGACCATCTCGGGCACGGTGGTTCGGCGGTGCCGGCCGGGCCGTACACCATCGACCTGCTCGGCCGGAAGGTGCTGCGCCTGCTGGACGACCTCGGGGTCGCCCGCGTCCACTACGCCGGGCTCTCCCTCGGCGGGATGGTCGGCATGTGGCTTGCCGCGCACGCCCCCGAGCGGATCGACCGGCTCGCCCTGCTGTGCACCTCCGCGTCGCTCGGGCCGGCGGACGGCTGGCGATCCCGCGCCGCCACCGTGCGGGCCGGTCGGCTGGACAGCATCGCCGACGCGATAGTCGAGCGCTGGTTCACCCGGGCCTTCGCCGCGAGCCGTCCGGAGACCGTCGCCGCCTACCGGGATCTGCTGGTCAGCACCCCCGCCGTCGGGTACGCCGGCTGCTGTGAGGCGATCGCCGCGATGGACCTGCGGCCGGACCTGGCCGCCGTGCGCGCCCCGACGCTCGTGATCGGCGCCGCCGACGACCCGGCGACCCCGCCGGAGCAGGCGGCGGCCATCGCCGAGCGGATCCGGGCGGCCCGCCTGGTGGTGGTCGACGGCGCGGCGCACCTGGCCAACGTCGAGCAGCCCGAGGCCGTCACCCGGCTGCTCGTGGACCACCTCGATCCGGAAGGCGCGGTGCGGAGATGACCGACGAGCAGCGGTACGAGGCCGGAATGGCGGTCCGCCGGCAGGTGCTCGGTGACGCGCACGTCGACCGGGCGGTCGCCGGCACCGACGAGTTCACCACCGACTTCCAGGATCTGATCACCCGCTACGCGTGGGGTGAGATCTGGACCCGGGACGGGCTGGACCGGCGTACCCGTAGCTGCGTCACCCTCGCCGTGCTGGCCACGTTGCACCACGACGAGGAACTGGCCATGCACGTCCGCGCCGCCCTGCGCAACGGCCTCACCCCCGACGAGGTGCGGGAGGTGCTGCTCCAGGTGGCCGTCTACGCTGGCGTACCGGCGGCGAACCGGGCGTTCAAGGTGGCCCAGGAGACTCTGCGGCAGGAGGCCCAGTGACCGACGAGGCGACGGCCCGCTCCGGCGAGTTCGTCCAGTCGTTGGCCCGCGGGCTCGCCGTGATCCGGGCCTTCGACGCCGAACATCCGCAGCTCACCCTCAGCGAGGTGGCCCGCAACACCGGGCTGACCCGGGCCGCCGCGCGTCGCTTCCTGCTCACCCTCGTCGACCTCGGCTACGTACGCACCGACGGGCGACTGTTCGCACTGCGTCCGCGCATCCTCGATCTCGGCTACGCCTACCTGTCCAGCCTGAGCCTGCCCGAGGTGGCCCGGCCGCACATGGAGGCGCTCGTCGCGCAGGTGCACGAGTCCTGCTCCGTGTCGGTCCTGGACGGCGACGAGGTCGTCTACGTGGCCCGGGTCCCCACCAAACGCATCATGACCGTGGGGATCAGCGTCGGCACCCGGTTCCCGGCGTACGCCACGTCGATGGGCCGGGTGCTGCTCGCCGCGCAGCCGGCCGGGTGGCTGGACGATTACCTCGCCACGGCGAAGCTGAAACCACTGACCCGGCGCACCGTGACCGACCCGGCCAAACTGCGCGCCATCCTGACGAAGATCGCCACCCAGGGGTACGCCCTCGTCGACCAGGAGTTGGAGGAGGGGCTGCGGTCACTGGCCGCGCCGATCCACGGCGACAACGGCTCGGTGGTGGCCGCCGTGAACGTCTCCGCCCACGCCAGTCGCGGCTCGTTCGAGATGATCCGCAGGGAGTTGCTGCCGCCGTTGCTGGCCACCGCGAAGCGCATCGAGGAGGACCTGGGCGCCGGTCCCGGTCGCTGAGCCCGGTCACGGTCGCGGGCCCTGCGCGATTCGGCCCGGGGCGGCCCGTCGGCGTATCACCATGTGGGGGGCGACGGAACGGGGGCTAGGTGCGCGAGCTGCTGCTGGTCATCACGCTTGGTGTCGTCGTGCTGCTCGGCACCACCATCGGTGGCCGGTACCGGGTCGCGCCACCGGTGCTGCTCATCTGCCTCGGCGCGCTGGTGGCGCTGCTGCCCCCGTTCTCGAACGTGGTCCTCGCGCCCGAGGTGGTGCTGGTGCTGTTCCTGCCGGCGATCCTCTACCGGGAGAGCCTGGTCACCAGCCTCCGGGAGATCAGGGCGAACATCGCGGTCATCGTGTTGCTGGCGGTCGGTCTGGTCGGCGCCACGATGGTGGCGGTGTCACTCGTCGTGCAGCGCTTCGGTGTCGACCCGGCGGTGGCCTGGGTGCTCGGCGCGGTGCTCGCCCCGACCGACGCCGCGGCGGTGGCCGGGCTGGCCAAGCGGATGCCTCGACGCCTGCTGACCACCCTGCGCGCGGAGAGCCTGGTCAACGACGGCACCGCGCTGGTGCTGTTCGCCATCGCGCTGGGCCTGCTCGGCGGGGGTGCCGCACCGAACGCGTTCGAACTCGTCGAACGGGTCGGGCTGTCCTTCATCGGTGGCATCGCGGCCGGCATGGTGGTCGGCACGGTGGTGATCCTGATCCGCAAGCGCATCGACGACCCGCTGCGGGAGGGTGCGCTGAGCGTGCTCACCCCGTTCACCGCCTTCTTCCTCGCCGACAGCATCCACGAGAGCGGGGTGCTCGCGGTGGTGGTCGCCGGCCTGATGCTCTCCTACGCCAGCCCCAGGGTGGTCCGGGCCCGGTCCCGGGTGCTCGCGCTGTCGTTCTGGGACCTGACCACCTTTCTCATCAACGGGGGACTGTTCGTGCTGGTGGGCATGCAGATCCCCCGGGCGGTGCAGAACGTCACGAGCATCTCGCTGGGCCGGGCCGTGGTCATCGCGCTCGTGGTGGCCCTGGTGCTGGTGGTGGTCCGGATGCTCTGGCTGCACCTGATCGCCATCGTGGCCCGGCTGGTGGACCGGCGCGCGTCGCAGCTCGAACGCCGGGTCAACTGGCGGGTGCGTACGGTCGCCGGCTGGGCCGGTTTCCGGGGAGCGGTCTCCCTGGCCGCGGCGCTCGCCGTGCCGTTGACCGCGCAGGACGGCAGCCCGGTGCCGGAACGCGACCTGATCATCTTCGGGGTCGTCACGGTGATCCTGGTGACCATGCTCGTGCAGGGCACCACCCTGCCGTTCCTGATGACCTGGGCCGGGCTCAGCGGTGATCCGGAACGGGTCGAGGAGTCGCGGCGGGCCCAGGTGGCGGCCACCCGCGCCACGCTCGATGCGATGCCCGATCTGGCCGACCGGGTGGGCGCCAGGACGGAGACCATGGAACGGCTCCGGGAGGAGTACGCGGGCCACCTGCGCGCGGTGCGTGCCGAGCCGGAGGACGACTCCTCGGCCGCCCGGGAGGCCGAACGCCAGCTGCGGCTGGCGGCCCTGGAACACAAGCGACGCGAGATCACCCGGATGCGCGATCGGCGGGAGATCGACGACACCGTGTTGCAGGAGTTGCAGGCCCGGCTGGACGTCGAGGAGATCCGCCTGCTGGGCCCGATGTCCTACGAGTGAGTGTTCGGCGGCGGTACGGCCGGTCGCACCCGCCGGGCGGGCCGCTCATCCGGCCGGTGTCCCGCCGGCCGGAAGCGCGAGCGCGACAGTCAGATCGAGCAGACTGCGCGGATCGGTGAGGCGGTCACCGTAGAGCTGGCGCAGCTGACCCATCCGGTACCGCACGGTCTGCGGGTGGACGAACAGGTCAGCGGCGACGTCGTCGCGCCGCCCCTGGTGCAGCAGCCAGGAACGCAGCGTCTCGGTGAGCCGCTCGGCGGTGGCGGCGGGCAGCTCGGCGAGGGGTTGCAGGACCCGGGCGCGGAGGTCGGCGAGCGCCTCGACGTCGGCGCTGAGCAGCAGCTCGGCCAGGTGATGTTCGGTGTCCAGCGGTTCGCCGTCGGTGGGCTGGGCGATACCCAGCGCCACCACCCGGACCACCCGCCGGTACGAGGAACTGACCCGGGCCCACGGACGGGCGGGCCCCAGCACCGCCCGGCGACCGTGCAACACCCGGACGAGCTGTCGGCGACGGTCGCCGTGCATGTCGGGTACGAGCAGCACGGCGGTCTCCTCGCCGGGCTCGCCGACGGGCAGTTCCTCGCTGCTCTCCAGGGTGTGTTCGCCCAGCAGGGCGAGCGCCCCGCGCAGCTTCGCCTGGGGCAGCAGCGCCACGGTGAGGGTCTGTGGCACCGGCCAGTCGGCCCGCTCGGCGCTGCGCAGCAGCACGTCCTCCGCGTCACCGGCGAGCAACTGCTGGGTGAGCCGTTCCAGGTTCCGCCGTCGGGCCCGGCCCACGCTTGCCAACTCGTCGGCGTGCCCGGCGACACTGGCGGCGGACAGCTCGTCGATGTACGCGAACATCAGCTCGGCGAACTCGGCGACCGTGGCGGCGGGCAGGCCGGTCGCCACGGTGACGGCGGCCAGTTCCCGCCAGGAGACCCGGGCACCCACCCGGTACGCGGCCAGCAGCGCGTCCACGCTGCGGCCCGACCGGGCCTCGCCACTGCCCAGGGCGTACGCGGCCTCCAGCGCCGGCACCAGCGGGGTGCTCGGGTCGTTGACCTGCGGACGGTCGGCGGCCTGGGACTGTTCGAGTAGTTGCAGGAAGGTGCCCAACGCGATCTGCACCGCGTTCTCTATCTTGTCCCGCATCTGTCCGGTCAGGGTGCCGCCGTAGCTGGGCACCTCGGCCGTGATCGCGGTGACGGTCTGACCGGCCACCAGCGGCAGCCGGTCGCGCAGTTCACGGGCCACCCGCTGGTCCAGTTCGATGCGGGCCGCCCGATTGGTCGTTCCGGATGGTTCCGCCACGGTTGTTCTCTCCGCACAAAAGGGGTGGATCGCTTTACCTTCGCAGACCAAGAGTTTATGCCAGCGCGCCGCGACCATCGTCTTATGACCACCACCGTCCCGCGACCGGGCACGACGAGATCTTTTCGGCGCCGCCTGTGGCGGCTCGCCGAGACGGTGACCACGCCGGCGCTGCCCAGCGACTACCTCGACCTGATCGCCCCGCTACGCGCCGGGGCCGACCTGCGCGGCCGGATCGTCGACGTGCGCTCGGAAACCCCGGACGCGGCGACCCTGCTGATCCAGCCCGGCCGCAGCTGGCGCGGGCACGTCCCCGGCCAGTACGTCCGGCTCGGCGTCGACGTCGACGGGGTTCGCCAGTGGCGGGCCTACTCGGTCACCTCGGCTCCCGGCCGGCGCGCCGACCCGATCTCGGTGACGGTCAAGGCGATCCCCGACGGTGTGGTCAGCAACCACCTGGTCCGTCGGATCCGACCGGGCACGATCGTGCAGCTCGACCAGGCGCGCGGGGACTTCGTGCTGCCGGAACAGGCACCGTCGCAGGTGCTGTTCCTCACCGCGGGCAGCGGCATCACCCCGGTGGCCGGGATGCTGCGCTCGGGAGCGCTGGCCGGCAGCGACGTGGTGCTTGTGCACTCGGCGCCCACCGCCACGGACGTGGTCTTCGGAAGTGAGCTGCGCGCCCTCGCCGAGCGCGGCACCATCCGACTGATCGAGCGGCACACCGAGGTCGACGGCCTGCTGGACGTGGCCGAACTCGACACCCTGGTCCCCGATCACCTGGAGCGCCAGACGTGGGCGTGTGGCCCGCTCGGGTTGCTCGACGCGGTGGAGGAGCACTGGTCGGCTCGCGGCCACGCCGCGCGGCTGCACACCGAGCGGTTCCGTCCCACCGTGATCACTGCGGGTGACGGCGGAACCGTCACCTTCACCCGCTCGTCGGTGACCGTGGAGGCCGCCGGCGCCACCCCGCTGCTGGATGCCGGCGAAAACGCCGGTGTGCTGATGCCGTCGGGCTGCCGGATGGGCATCTGCTTCGGCTGCGTGCTGCCGCTGCGCCAGGGCGCGGTCCGCGACCTGCGTAACGGCCAGCTCACCACCGCCCTGCCCGGCGACGGCGTACGCGTGCAGACCTGCGTGTCTGCCGCCGCCGGCCCGTGCGAACTCGAGATCTGATCGGAGAACGACCGACGTGACTGTGATCCAGAAGAAGGCCGACAACCCGATCGCCCACCTCACCGCCGAGGACATCGAGACCCTCGGCAAGGAACTCGACGCCATCCGGGAACGGGTCATCGCCTCCCGGGGCGAGCGGGACGCCGCGTACATCCGCAAGGTCATCTCGACGCAGCGGAAGCTGGAGATCGGCAGCCGCGTGGTGCTGCTGTTCTCGCTGTTCCCGCCGGCCTGGATCGTCGGCACCGCCGGGCTCTCGGTGGCGAAGATCCTGGACAACATGGAGATCGGGCACAACATCCTGCACGGCCAGTGGGACTGGATGCGGGACCCGAAGATCCACTCGACAAGTTGGGACTGGGACCACGTCGCCCCGGCCGACCAGTGGAAGCAGTCACACAACGAGCTGCACCACCGCTACACGAACGTGGTCGGCAAGGACAACGACCTCGGCTACGGCATCATGCGGGTTGACGAGGACCAGCCCTGGCACCCGGCTCACCTGGGCCAGCCGCTCTACAACTTCCTCAACGCCTGCTTCTTCGAGTACGGCATCGCCGCGTACGACCTCGACCTGGGCAACAAGCTGAAGAACGGGGGTCACAAGGACCCCGAGTTCCGGTCCCGGGTCCGCGCCGTCGGCCGGAAGATCCGCCGCCAGGTCCTCAAGGACTACCTGCTGTTCCCGCTGCTGTCCGGCCCGTCGTTCCTGCACACCCTGGCCGCCAACTTCACCGCGAACCTGATCCGCAACTGGTGGAGCCACTCGGTCATCATGTGCGGGCACTTCCCGGAGGGGGTGGAGACCTTCGAGAAGACCTCGATCGAGGGTGAGACCCGGGGGGAGTGGTACGTGCGGCAGATGCTCGGCTCGGCAAACATCAGCGGCAGCCGGCTGCTGCACATCATGACCGGCAACCTGTCGTACCAGATCGAGCACCACCTCTTCCCCGACCTCCCGAGCAACCGCTACCAGGAGATCGCCCCGGAGATCCGGGCGCTGTTCGACAGGTACGGGCTGAAGTACACCACCGGCTCGCTGCCCCGGCAGGTCTTCTCCGCCTGGCGGAAAGTCTTCCGGCTCGCCCTGCCGAACCGTCGCCAGCCAGCCACCCCGGCCGCCCCGCTCGACGACTCCGGCGACCGCCCCACCCGGGAACTCGTCGCCGCCTGACCACCCCACCCCGCTGCGCAGTTTCGGGCAACTTCGGGGTTGTTGCCGCCTGGGGGGCCCGCCGACCCAGCAACAACCCTGAAGTTGCCCGCCAGGAGCGTCCCGGGGGGTGGGTCAGCGGCGGTTGGGGTAGTTGTGGGCGGACTGGCGACCCTTGATGAAGGCCAGCACGATCACCGCGGCGAGCGCGATGACACCGATGATGACCAGCCAGCGGACCGCTTCGAGGAGCAGCCCGAGCAGGACCAGCGCTCCGGCGACCACGCCGACGACCCAGAGCAGGGCGCGCATCTCCACCTCCCAACCGGCCGCCCGGTCGGTCCGGGCGCGTTGCCGAACCGGCTACCCGTTTCCACCCGGATGATGCCGTCTGCGTGGGTGCAACCCGCCGCCCGGGGCGCGGAACCGCGCGGGGACGCGGCGGAGGTTCCCGAGGAGCGGTCAGGGGGCGCTCAGGGCGGCGCTCAGGCGGGGAGCTGCCCCAGATAGACGGTGTTGGCCGACTCACCGCCGGTAAGCGGGTTGGCGAACCGCACCACGTGGCTGTGCTGGGTGGGGAACACGGCGGCCAGGTCGGTTTCGAAGTCCCGGTCCGGTGGATCGTCCGACCAGAGGGCGAACACCCCGCCCGGATGCAGCAGCCGCGCCAGCCGGCGCAACCCCTCGGGCCGGTAGAACGCGGCGTGGCTCGGATGCAGCGGATGCCGGGGCGAGTGGTCGACGTCCAGCAGCACGGCGTGGAAGCGGCGCTCCGCGTCGTCGGGGTCGAGCCCGTCCGGACCGGCCACCCGGGCGAAGAAGTCCGCCCGCACCAGCCGGGTACGCGGATCTGTGGCCAGGCCGGCGGCGAAGGGCAGCAGACCGCGCCGGTGCCAGTCGATGACGTCCTCGACCGCCTCCACCACCAGCAGCGAGGCGACCCGGTCGTCCGCCAGCGCGGTGCGGGCGGTGTAGCCGAGACCCAGCCCGCCGACGACGACGTCGAGGCGGTCGCCGACCAACGGCGCCAACCCCAACCGGGCCAACTCGATCTCACCGGTGGTGAACAGGCTCGACATCAGAAACTCGTCGTCGAGCTTGACCTCGTACACGTCCAGGTCGAGCCGTGGATCGCGACGCCGGCGCAGGCTGATCTCGCCGATCGGTGTCGGCCGCCAGGCCAGTTCTTCGAAACGTACGCTCACCGCCGGGATGCTACCGGCCGGTGCGCCGCCGCCCGGCGTGACGCACGGTCCCCGGGACATCGACGCGGCGCATATCCTGTGCCCGGATCGTCTCGCCGGAGGGAAACGATGCCGTCGCGGCAGGACCAGCTGCACTCGTACCAGTTCACCGTCCAGCGGACGGTGGCCGCCCTGGTGACGCGGGATTCTGATCCGGCGCAGTCGCCGTTGCGCCGGCTCGCCGGAGCCGGGATGGCAAGTGTGCTGGTGGCAGCCATCGGGCTGGGTGGCGCCGCCCTGTACGGCCTGTTCACCGGCGGGGGCACGACGTGGCGTGACGCCAGCGTGGTCATCGTCGAGAAAGAGTCCGGCGCCCGGTTCGTCTACCGGGAGGAGAAACTGCACCCGGTGCTCAACTACGCCTCCGCCCTGCTGATCATCGGCACGCAGCGTCCGAAGACGGTGCTGGTGTCCCGCCGGTCGATCGACGGGGTGCCGAGGGGCCTGCCGTTGGGCATCCGCGACGCCCCCGACTCGCTGCCCCCGGCGGCCCGGCTGTCCACCGCACCGTGGACGGTCTGCTCGGTGCCACCGGCCGGGCCCGGATCGGTCACCCGGTCGGTGCTGCTCGTGGGTACCGGCGGCACCGGCGGCCGGCCGTTGGGTCGGGACGCACTGCTGCTGCGTGATCCCGACGGCCGGCTGCACCTGTTCTGGCAGCAACGGCGGCACCTGATCCGGGACACCGACCGGGTGCTGGCCGCCCTGGCGACCACCCGTTCCCGCAGCGTCCCGGTGGCCGCGGCCCTGCTCAACACGGTGCCGGCCGGTGTCGACCTGGCCCCGCTGGACCCGCCCGGCCTGGGCCGGCCGTCCACCCGGGCCGCGCCGGCCCGGATCGGCGACGTGCTGGTGGTCAGCAACTCCGGCGGCGTACGACAGTTCGCGGTGGTGCTGCGCGACGGGCTCGCCGGCATCACCGAGCTCCAGGCCGGCCTGCTGCTGGCCCGCACCGGCCAGCGGGCACCGGAACAGATAAGCCTCGGGCGCTTCGCCGCGCTGCCGCAGCTACCCGACCTCGTACCCCTCGGGCCCGACGCGCCGCCGGCCGCCCCACCCCGGCTGGCCGACCCGGCCTCGTCGGCGATCTGCGCGCGAGTCGGCGATGACACCGGGCCGGTCGAGCTGCGGCTGGGGTGGACCTGCCGACGCCGATCCCGGCGCCGGAACAGCCGGCCGGTTCGACAACCGCCGACCAGGTGCTCGTCGAGCCGGGGCGGGGCGCGGTGGTGGAGTCGGTGGCCACCCCCGGTGCCACCGGTGGCGCGATCTCCGTGGTGACCGACCTCGGCCGCCGGTACGCACTCGCCGGCCCCGACGTGACAGGCATGCTCGGCTACGACGACGTGCGCCCCGTCCGGCTGCCCGCCGGGGTGGTCAGTCTCGTACCCGCCGGTGCGCCGCTCGACCCGGACGCGGCCCGCCAGCGCGCCGCTCCCGCCTGACGCGTCCGGACGCCGCGAAAGTGGTAGGAAATTTCTCGGCGTGCGTTGTCGATTCCGTCGACTCCCGCTCGTCGCACTGACGACAGCACGTCAGATCAACACCAAGGAGCAACCTCATGCGTACCCTGATCGCCACCGCGTTCGTCTCGCTCGACGGCGTCGTCGAGGCACCCGGCGGAGAACCGGGCTACCGCAACTCCGGCTGGACCTTCAACGACATCGCGTTCGACGAGGCCGCCTACGAGATCAAGGCCCGTGAGCAGGACGAGGCCACGGCGATGATGATGGGCCGGGTCAGCTACCAGGCGTTCGCGCCGGTGTGGCCGAGCATGACCGTCGAGTTCGCCGGCTACAACGCGATGCCGAAGTACGTCGTGTCGACGAGCCTCAAGGAGCAGGACCTGGTGGCCAACTGGGGAGAGATCGTCATCCTCCGGTCGCTCGACGACGTCGCCGCGCTCAAGCAGACCGAGGGCGGGCCGATCAGCATCCACGGCAGCGCCACGCTGAACCGCAACCTCTCCGACGCCGGCCTGATCGACCGCTACCACCTGCTGGTCTTCCCGGTCCTGCTGGGCGCGGGCAAGCGGCTGTTCTCCGACACCGACCGGGACAAGCAGAACCTCAAGCTCGTCGAGAGCGAGTCCTACGCCAACGGGATCCAGAAGCTGGTCTACGACGTCGTCCGTTGACCAGCCGACCGGCCCGGCCGGTGGCCCGCTCCCGTCCCGCCTGACCGTCGTGCCGCGGTGGGTACATCTGTTGTCGTCAGAGCGACAACAGATGTACCCACGGCGAAGCTGCGTGAGGGTACGGAAGCGGGTCAGCGGCTGGGCACTGACTGGATGCTCATGGCAATGGCGTCGGCCACCTGTTCGGGCGGCTGGGACGCGTCGACCACATGCGCGCCGGTCACGGCGGCGAAGCTGGTAAGCGCCCGAGCGACATGATCGTGGCGCCACTGGCGGGCAGCGACATCAATCTGGTCGGCGTCGATGCGGGCACGCAACTGCTCCTCCGGAAGCGTGAGCACGACCTCGCGCACCTCGACGCCTACCGCACGGATACCGTCGAGAATCTCCTCACGGTAAGCCGGGTTGATCAGGCTCATCGGCGCGATCCAGGGGTGCGGATACTCCCGGGCGAGGCCGCTCATCGTCTCGACGACGAGGTGACGCCACAGTGGAAGATCCTGGAAGTCGCCGGTGGGCGAGGTGATGAACGGGGTCAGCAGGTAACCGACGTACTCGGGGTCGAAGAGCTTGGCGTCCGGGAGCCGCTCCACGAGCAGGCCCGCAGTGGTCGTCTTGCCGACGCCGAAGGCACCGTTGATCCAGACAATCATGCCGAGGATGCTCCCACGGCGACGATCAGGCTGGCGGCTGCCTACTGGTACTCGGCCGCGACTTCCTCCGCCTCGGCGAGGAACTCGTCCAGTTCGGTGTCGGTCAGGTTCTTGTCCAGGAGTATGTGGACGAGGACGAAGATCTCGGCGTCGAGCACGGTTTCGGCGGGCATGTTGTCGACCAGTTCCGGCTCGCCGAGGGCAGCGCGGATGAGACCCTCCGTTTCGAGGGCCGGCGGGGTGTCTCCGTCCTGGTAACGGGCGCGGACTGTCGACACCCAGGCGGCGACGTCGGTGGGTGTCGCATCGGGCGCGAAGTACCGGTTGACGGCGAGGGCGAACGCGGCTCCGATGACGAAGGGGGTGCCGGCCTGGCCACTTCGGCGAATCTCGTCGCACAGTGCTTCGGCGGTGTCCCAGTCGGCCCGGGCCATGGCCCGGATGACATCGCTGTACGGCTGTTCACGCACCATCCCTCATCTCGTCGGTCGGTTGGGCTGTGGATGGGCTGCGGGTCACGGTTGCCGGGTCAGGCCGAGCATGGCGGCGAGGCGGGTCACGTCGGCAGGGGAGGTGCCCGCGCGAAGCACGGCGGTGAGTGCGACGCGGGCGATCGGGCGCAGGCGGGTCTCGGCAGGGGCGATCCGGTCGGCGGTGACCAGGGCGCGTCCGGCGGCCTGATGGTCGCCGAGGGCGAGGTGGGCGCGGGTGATGTCGATCAGGTGACCGGCGCGGTGTTCGGCGGGCAGCCGATGCCAGGCAGCTGTGCTGACGGTGCGTTTGTGGGTGGCAACGGCGAGGCCGTTGTCACCGAGGCTGGCGGCGGTCAGGGCACGGGCGAGATCGACAGTGACCGGCCCGAACCCGCCACCATGACCGGATAGGCGGGCCAGGCCGGCGGCCTGATCGGTGAGGCTGCCGGCGGTGGTGGCGTCGCCGCAGGTGGCGGCGGCGAGGGCGGCTTCGACAACCAGGACGCCGACAAGGGCGACATCCTCCGGTGGGCTGTCGGGGCAGGGCGTCGGGCCGAGCTCGTACAGGGCGGTGCGAGCGACGGCCAGCGCCAGCCGGCCGCGCCGCACCGCACGCAGCGCCTGTGCCAGGCCGACCACGGCGATCGCGGTACGCCGTGGGTCGCCGCCGGCAGCGGCCATTGCCCGGTCGGCGGCGAGCCAGGCGAGGTCGGGCTCGCCGAGTTTGACCAGAACCTGGGCGGCCAGCCGGTACACCCGTACCAACATGTCGACAGCGGGCACCGGCATGTCGGCGGCTGCGGTGTGGCGGGCGTCGGCGAGCAGGTCGGGCAGGATCCGGAGCAGCTGCGGATACTGGGCGTGCCGGTACGCGGCGAGCGCGTACCCGACCTGCCGGTCAAGATCCGCCGCCGTGCCGTAGGTGGTGCGAATGTCGTAGCGGGCGAGGGCCTCCCGGACCCGCTCCACGGCGGCCGTCATCTCGGTGACCGTCGGCTGACGGCTGTCACGTCCGACAAGCACGCCGGTGGCGACGCCCAGCGCCCCGGCGACCGTCTCGATCACCGACAGCCGGTCGAGTCGGCGGGCGCCGCGTTCGATCTTGTCGACCCAGCTCTTCGACTTGCCGATCCGGTCGGCGAAAACCTGCTGACTCATCCCACGGCGGACCCGAAGCTGCGCGATACGCCGCCCGATCGGCAGCTCCTGCCGGCTGCCGCCGGTCATCGCCGCGCCGCCGGACGGATGGCCTCCGTGGAGGCTCCGCAGCGCGGGCACCACCGTGCCTTCACCTTGAACGCGAACAACCCGGAGAGGAACCCCAGCAGTACGCCGCCGAGCACCATCATCGCCATCCTCATGTGGTCAGTCCATCCAGTGACGACAGTCGGGTGAGGAGGTGCGCGGGGTGCCTACCGGTGCGGACCGGTGGCGAGGGCGTTCTCGTCCACAACTGTCCGTTACTCTCCGTGTGATGAGCATTACGTACGGAGGGTGATGGCGTGGTGTCCAGCGGAGAGGCGATCACCCGGCTGCTGGCCGAGGTGGGCTGGCAGCCTGAACAGCTCGCCCGACGTCTGAACGAGTGCGCCGAACGGCATGGCCGCACGGATCGGTTGCATGTCAAGACTCCGTACAAGTGGAAGAAGGGCGATGCACCCCGTAACCCCTGGCCCTCGCTGACCACCGCGCTGCTGTCAGAGCAGTTGCAACGGACGATCACTCTCGATGAGTTGGGTTGGCCCGACGACGGGTTCGAGGCGCTACCCGCCTCGGCCGGTCTGGAGTTGCCCTGGTCCCCGGCCGGGGCCTTGCGGGCCGCCGAGGTGGTGAACGAACCTGAGGGCATGATGCACCGACGGATGTTTCTCACTCTGCTCGGTTCCGCACTGACGTCACCCGCGCACGAGTGGCTGATCTCCCAACCTCCGCACGCGGTGGCGTCGTCCAGCGGCCGGCCGATCTCCAGTGAGGTCGTCGACCACCTGGACGCGGTGACCGCCAGCCTGCGTCGCATGGACGATCACCTCGGCAGCGGCCAGACCCTCGGCATGGTTCGCCACCATCTGAGCACGGTGGTTGGCGTGCTGCGTGATCGCAGCTACACCGACAGCGTTGGCCGCCGCCTCCACGGCACCGCTGGGGAACTGCTACGGCTTGCTGGTTGGCTTTCGTTCGACGGCGGGCACCACAGCCAAGCCCAGCGGTTCTGGATCGCCGGGCTTTACCAGGCCCATACCGCCGGCGACCGTGGCCTTGGAGCGAACATCCTCGGGTTCATGTCCTGCCAGGCCAAAGACCTCGGTCAACTGCGTCAGGCCGTGACCCTCGCCGAGACCGCGCGCGCGACCTACCCGGAATCCAGCCCGAGGGTGTCGACAATTCTCGACCTGAGGGCTGCCGAGGCATACGCCAACAACCAGTCCGTGACCGACACCCGTCGCGCGCTCGACCGCGCCTTCGACCGCCTCACCGACAGCCGACCGGAACACGGCGACCCGGACTGGTCCTACTGGATCAACGAGGCGCAGGCCCACGCACAGGCTGGATACTGCTACGTCAAGCTCGAACACTGGTCCCGCGCCCGAGAGCACCTGCGAGCAGCGCTACGCCTACAGAGCAGCGAGTACTCCCGAGAAGCTGCCCTGCGTAACGCGTTGCTCGCCACCACCTACGTGCGGCAGGCACAGCCGGACCTCGACAAAGCGCTCGCCCTGGGTGACCAGGCGGTGCAGACGCTCACCGGTCAGGTCACCTCCGCCAGATGCACCAAGCACGTACGCAATCTGGTCGGTGCCCTCGCACCCTACCGTCGCACCCCCGCCGTCCGTCGCTTCTGCCTGGACGCCAAGAACCTGATCTCCACGTGACACGACAGCACCACCCAGCGATCCGTCGTCGAACAGCAGCGGTGCGCGAGTTGGGATACGGCTGTGACGGCTAGCCGTAGCTCTACATGTACTCGGCCGCGACTTCCTCCGCCTCCGCCACGAACTCGTCGAGCTCCGCTGGCGTCAGCTTCTTCTCAAGCAGAAGCTGTCCGAGGACGAAGACCTCGGCAGCGATCATAGTTTCGGCGGGGATGTTGTCGATCAGCTCCGGTTCGCCGAGGGCGGCGCGGATGAGACCTTCCATCTCCAGGGCTGGCAGGGTGTCCCCGTCCTGATATCGGGCACGTGTCCTGGACACCCAGGCGGCCACATCGCTGGGAGTGGCCTCGGCGGGGAAGTGCCGATGGACGGCGAGGGTGAACGCCGCACCGATGACCTGTAGGCCGCCGACCCAGCCGCCGCGGCCGATCTCGGCAACGATAGCCTCGGCAGCATCCCAGTCGGCTCGGGCCAAGGCCCGGATCAGTTCGCTGAGCGTCTGGACCGTCACCGCTTCAACCTCGCTATCGTCTTGCCGATCGCATTCGCGAACCACCGAGCCCCCACACCTGCCAGCAGGCCGACTATCACAAGATTCCCCGCAGCCTCCGCGCTGTCAATCTTCGGGCGTGCTGTCGGGCTCGGGTTCGTGGGGGTGCCAGTCGCGGTGGAGTGGGTCCCGTCTGAGCCCTTGGGACCACGGAGAATATTGATCATCTGCTGTGTGGCGTCTGTTGCGTTGACCGCGTGGTCCTGTAGCTCGTCGGCCTTACGCACAGACCGGTTCAATACTCCCCGCATCCGTCGACGGCCGAGGTCGCGTCGGTCGCTGTCGGCTGTGAGGTCCTCGCCGGAAGGCGGGCCGGACGGAGCGGCAGATGTCTGCGGCAGCGACCCCGGGGCGATGGCGTTGAGGTACGCGGCGACATTCCGGGCCGCTTCACTGCTCAGTCTGGCAAGCCGGTGTGTCTTGTCGACACCGGTGCGGCTGCCGGTCACCGCCGCACGCAGGGTCGGGTGATCGGAGCCTTGGCCGGCCGTCGTGTATCGGGCGTTCGCTTCGGCGACGTCCGTGGCGGCGCGCGTTGCCTGCACCGCGAGGCCGTCCAGTTGGTCCATCGCGGATCTGAGTTGGGCGACGACCTGGGCGAGCAGGGCACTCATCCCAGCAGCTTCCGGTACGCGTTGCCGTTGTCCTGGGCCGTGGTGATGGCCCGCAGGGTCAGGGTGACCTCGCGGATCGCGTCGGCGATTGCCTTGCGGGCCTGGTCCGCCTCGGTCCGGCGGCTGTCGTGCAGGGTGGTGAGCACCAACCCGGAGACCTCGTCCAGGGCCGCACCGACCCCTTCGATTGTGGTCCTTGCCTGATCGAGCAGTTGGTCCGCCTCGCCGAGTGCGGCCTTGACCTCGCCGATGCTCACGGCTCAGCCGAGAATGCTGATGTACTGCCGGGCCGCCTGGGTGCTGCCCTGGAGGACGGTTGCCGCCTCGACCAGCCGCTGCTTGCTCTGTTCGGCTCGGGAGATCGCCTCCGCGATG
Source organism: Verrucosispora sp. CNZ293 (assembly GCF_002754655.1). Lineage (NCBI taxonomy): Bacteria > Bacillati > Actinomycetota > Actinomycetes > Micromonosporales > Micromonosporaceae > Micromonospora > Verrucosispora sp. CNZ293. The sequence goes on along the minus strand of NZ_PEFR01000001.1, from coordinate 1,672,874 downwards.
GCGGGATGCCCGGTGCCGGCGGCGACCGCACGCAGCCGGGAGATCACCTGCTCGGTGCCGTCGATGGCGGCCCGGATCTGGCCCGTGGTCGCGTTGCACTGCTCGGCTGCCTGGGCGAGCTCGGCCTTCACTTGCTCGATGCTGGCCATGCCGTCCTTCCGGTCCACCGCACTTGTCGCTTGTCAGTCACGTTTCGTGGCGGGGCCGACACTATCCAACGTGAATCCCTCTGCGCAGCCCCGTCCGTGGGAGAGTGACAGCGCTGCCGGTTCAGCCGTGCCAGGAGTTCCAGAGGGCGGCGTAGGCGCCACCGGCGTGGACCAGCTCGTCGTGGCTGCCGAGTTCGGTGATCCGGCCGTCCTCCAGCACCGCCACCCGGTCGGCGTCGTGTGCGGTGTTCAGCCGGTGTGCGATGGCGATGACGGTGCGCCCGGTGACCACGGCGGCGAGGGCCCGTTCGGTGCGCCGGGCGGTCGTCGGGTCGAGCGCGGCGGTCGCCTCGTCGAGGATCAGCGTGTGCGGGTCGGCCAGGACCAGCCGGGCCAGCGCGAGCTGTTGGGCGTCGGCGGCCCCGAGTTCGCGGGCACCGTCGCCGAGCTGCGTGTCGAGCCCGTCGGGCAGGTCGGCGTACCAGTCGGCGCTGACGGCGACAAGTGCGGCGCGCATCTGCTCGTCGGACGCCTCAGGCGCGGCGAAGGCGAGATTGTCGCGCAGCGTACCGATGAAGACGTGGTGTTCCTGCGTGACCAGGGCGATCCGGCGACGCCGCTCGGCCGGGGCGAGGTCGGTGACCGGACGGCCGTCGAGGCTCACCACACCCTCGCGGGGTGCGTCGATCCCGGCGAGCAGCCGGGCGAGGGTGGACTTGCCCGCCCCCGACGGGCCGACGATGGCGAGGCGTTCACCAGGGCGTACGTCGAGGTCGATGCCGTGCAGCACGTCGTGGCCGTCGGCGTACGAGAATCGGGCGTCACGCACGACGAGCCGCCCGGACCGGACGGTGCCGGGGCGGCGTGGTCGTGGTGTCCCGGCCGTGACCGGGGCAGCGGCGGGCTCGGCCTGCTGGCCGACACCGAGCACGCGGGCGAACGAGGCGAGGCCACGTTGGGCCTGTTCCATCCACTGCAACAGCCGGTCCAGCGGTTCGATCGCCTGTTGAAGGTAGAGGGCGGCGGCCACCACCGCGCCGAGGGTCACCATGTCCCGGTCCAGTAGGAATCCGCCGAACAGCAGCACCACCGCGATCGGCAGCGCGTAGCTCGCCTCCACCACCGGGAAGAAGACCGACCGCAGCGCCAGGGTCGCCCGGCGGGTGGTCCACACCCGGCCGATGCGCTGCCTGCCGGACGCGATGCGGTCGGCACCGAGGCGGAGCGCCTCGACGGTGCGGGCCCCCTCCGCGGTCGTGGTGAGCGCCTCGGTCAGCTCGGCGGTCGCGGCCCCCTCGGCCAGGTACGCCGGCCGGGCCCGACGCAGATACCAGCGGGTGACCGCGACGATCGACGGCAGCCCGGTCAGGGCGACCAGGCCCAGCAACGGGTGCAGCAGGAAGACCGCGCCGAAGAGCAGCGTCAACTGGGTCGAGGCGATGACCATGACGGGCACCACGTCCCGAACGGTGCTCCCGACTGTCGTCACGTCCACCGAGCTGCGGGTGGTCAGTTCGCCGGTGCCGGCCCGTTCGACGACGGAGATGGGCAGGTCGAGCGTGCGCGCGACGAATCCTTCCCGCAGCCGGGCGACGGCGCGTTCGCCGAACCGGTGGCCGGCGTACTGGGCGTACCGGGTGAGCAGCCCGTGAGCCAGCACGCTCGCGCCGATCGCGAGCGTCAGGCGGTCCACGGCGGCGGCACCCGCACCGGCCGCGACCTGGTCGACGATTTTGCCCAGCAGCCACGGCGTGGCAAGTCCAGCGACCGCGGCGGCACCGTGCAACACCAGCATGACGACCACCGCACGCCGGTCCACGGCGATGAGGCCCAGCGCGGCGCGGCGGACGACAGTGCGGTCGGCGACGGGCAGTCCGCTCACCGCAGCGACCGGTCCACGTCGGCGGTCGCGCCGTCCCGGGACACCAGGGCCTGATAGCTCGGGTCACGGTCCAGCAGCTCGACGTGGCTGCCGACGGCGACGATCCGGCCCTGGCGCAGATGCGCCACCAGGTCGGCCCGACCGAGCAGTAACGGGGAGCTGGTCATGACGACAGTGGTGCGCCCGGCCCGCGCCGCGCCGAGACGCTGCGCGATGCGGGCCTCGGTGTGCGCGTCCACGGCCGAGGTCGGGTCGATCAGGATCAGCACGTCCGGCTCGACGAGCAGGGCCCGGGCCAGTCGTACGCGTTGTCGCTGGCCGCCGGAGAGGGTCCGGGCCCGGGTACTGACGGGCATCGCGAGCCCGTCCGGATGGGCGTCGACCACGTCCTCCGCCGACGCCGTGCGCAGGGCCGCCCGCAGGTCGGTGTCGCTGAGGTCGGCACGGCCACGCAGGATCTCGCGCAGCGTGCCGGCGAAGAGGTAGGAATCGTGGTCGGCGACGAGGATCCGGGCCCGCACCTCGTCGAGCGCCATCCTGGTCAGCGGTACGCCACCCCAGGTCACATCGGTGGCGACGAACCGTCCGAGGCGGTCGGCCAACACGACGGCCTCGGCCGGGTCGTCGGCGGCGACGGCCAGCAGCCGCCCGGCGGGCACGGTCAGGCCACTGTCCGGATCGTGCAGGTCGGCGGGCCGGTCCGGTCCGGCCTCGGTCGCTGTTCCGTCGAGCGGCGACGGTGGGCCGGCCTCGTCCGGCGTCAGGTTGAGCAGCGCGACGATCCGGCGGGCGGCGACCCGCCCCCGGATGAGCTGATAACCACCTTCGAGCAGGAACCACACCGGCACGATGAGGACCGCCACGTATCCGTAGACGGCCACCATCTGCCCGATCGTGATGTCACCGGCCGAGGCCATCCGCGCCGCCAGCCACACCACGGCGGCCAGGAACAGCCCCGGGATGGCGATCGTCAGTGCCTCGATCCAGCTGTTCACGGCACCGACCCGGTAACCCTCGGCCAGCAGCCGCTGCGAGCGTTCCGCGTACCGGCGGGCGAACAGGCCCCGACCACCGACCCCGGCGAGCACCCGCAGCCCGGCCACGATGTCCGCGGCGCGGGTGGTGAGCAGGCCCTGCTGGTGGCGGTAGCCCGACTCGACCCGTTCGAGGCGGCGCAGCAGCGGCCCGATCACCAGCACCACCGCCGGCACGCCGAGCAGCACGAACACCGCCAGCAGCGGGGAGACCGACCACAGTACGAAGGCGACGAACGCGTACGCGATGACCGCGCCGACGCCCGGACCCGTCATCGTCAGCACCGCCGAGGTGTTGATGATGTCGGCACCCCCGACGGTGGCGACCTCCCCGGCGGCGAGCCTGCGGGGCAGCACCGCGCCGATCCGGGACAGGTGACGGAGCAGCACACCGGCGGACCGGGCCGACGCGTCCTCCCGGACGAACGTCATCGTCCGGTGCCGCATGATGCCCAGGTAGGCCAGGCACATCCCGGCGACGACGATCGCGGCCACCCACCACAACAGGGCCCGGTGGTCGCCGGGGCGCAGCCCGTCGTCGATGGCGCGGGCGACGAGGTACGGCCGGACCGACAACCCGAGCATCCAGGCCGTGCCGATCAGTCCGCCGCGCAGCACCCGCCCCGGCTGACAGCGGACCAGCCACCAGATGTACCGCAGTGGCCCCCGCGTGTCCGGCGTGCCTGGTTCGGCGTGCGGGAGCTGTGGAGGCATCCGTTCAGATTACGATCAGGCTCGCAACGCTTCCACGCCGATATCAGGCGGGGCGACGCAGGATCGTGACGGCGAAGTCCGCGTCGTCGCGCCACGGGCGCAGGTCCCAGGTGGCGAAGCGGTGTTCCAGCCGCAGCCCGGCACCGACCGCGTCGGCGTCGAAGTCGGTGAGCGGGTACCCCCGGTCGGTGCCGAACCCCACCGCGACCACGCCGTCCGGGCGCAGGTGGGCGGCGACGCGCCGCAGCACCTGACGTTCGGTGCCCTCGGCGACGAAGGCCATCACGTTCCCGGCGAGCACCGCCGCGTCGAACGGTTCGTCCTCGCCGAGTGCCGCCAGGTCCAGTTCGGCCAGATCGGCGACGAGCCAGCGGGGCGTGGGATGGTCGGCGCGGGCCGCGTCGATCAGGACCGGGTCGGCGTCCACCCCGACCACCGTGTGGCCGCGCCTGGCCAACTCGGCACCGACCCGGCCGGTGCCGCAGCCGGCGTCGAGGATCCGGGAGGCCGGCGGCACCAGCGTGTCGAGCAGCCGGGCCTCACCGGCCAGGTCGGCTCCTTCGGCCGCCAACTGCCGGAACCTGTTGACGTACCACTGCGAGTGCTCGGGACCGGTGTCGGTGGCCCAGCGGGTGCGGTTGCTCATGTCTGCACCGTATCCGGACTGCTCAGGGCAGTCGGGCGACGGTCACGAACTCGTTGTAGGTGAACAGCTTGCCGGCGACGCGGGGGAACGCCCTCACCGCTACCATGTTGTGACACATGGTGAACCAAACTGTTCCGCCGGCCGAGTCGGGCCCACCCGTGCGGGTCGCCGGCCAGACCGCCGACGAAGACGGCCGGCTCTGGGAGTTGGCCCGCGACACCCTCGACGGCAACTGGGCGGGTGGACACACGGTGCCGTCGCGCACCCTGTACCCGCACCAGTGGAGCTGGGACTCCGCCTTCATCGCGATCGGCTGGGCCCACGTTCATCCGGCGCGCACCTGGTCGGAGCTGACAAGCCTGTTCCGTGCCCAGTGGCGCGACGGTCGGGTGCCGCACATCGTGTTCAACCCGGCCGTCTCCGGTGGGGCGTACTTTCCCGGGCCCGCGTTCTGGGCGTCCGAGACCGTCGCGGGAGCGCCCCCGATGGCCACCTCCGGCCTGGTGCAGCCGCCGGTGCACGCGCTGGCCGCCTGGCACGCGTACCGTCGGGTGCCGTCGGAGGACGGTCGGGCCGCGTTGCGTCGGCTCTATCCGCGCCTGGTGGCGCAGCAGCGGTACCTCGCCACCTGCCGTGATGTCGGTGGCGCCGGGCTGGCCAGCATCGTGCATCCGTGGGAGTCCGGACTGGACAACAGCCCCGCCTGGGACGCACCGATGTCCGCGGTGCCGGCGGAGGCGTCGGTGATGCGGGCGTACCGGCGGCGGGACACCGTGCACGCCGATCCTGCGCACCGACCCACCGACCTGGACTACGCGCGGTACGTCACGATCGTCACCGCGTACCGCGCGGGCGGTTACCGCGACGACGACCTGGCGGAGCGGCATCCGTTCCTGGTGGAGTGCCCGCTGTTCAACGCGGCCATGGGCGCGTCGGAGTTGGCGCTCGCCGGGATCGCCGGGGTGGTCGGTGCCGACCCGGGCCCGCACCGGGATCGGGCGGCCCGGATCACCGAGGCGGTGGTGACCCGGCTGTACGACCCGCACAGTGGCACCTTCCACCCGCGTGACCTGCGTACCGGCCGACTCACCCCGGCGCGTACGGTGCTCGGACTGACCCCGCTGATCCTGCCCGGCCTGCCGGCGCGACAGGTCGATGCGGTGCTGGCCGAGGCCCGTTCGGCCCGCTTCGGTCTCGCCGCGCGGATGGACCGGCCACTGCCCAGCCACGACCGCACCGCCACCGACTTCGAGCCGCTGCGCTACTGGCGCGGCCCGAGCTGGCTGAACATCACCTGGCTGGTCCGGCATGGACTGCTGGCGCACGGACACGACCGGTTAGCGGCCGGGCTGCGCTCGTCGATGATCGAACTGGTTGCCGGGGCCGGCTGTCGCGAGTACTTCCACCCGGACACCGGTGCCGGCCTGGGCTCACCGGCGTTCAGCTGGACGGCGGCCCTGCTGCTGGACGTGCTGGCCGACTGACCGGTGCCCGGCCCGACCCGCCGATGGCACCGCCGGCCGACGGGTGGCGTCAACCCGGGGCAGGTAGGTTGCTGTCCAGGGTGGGCCGGCTGCCGCGCCGGTTCCGGGTGCCACCGTCACCGGCTGACCGGTCGACGGGGAGGGGCGTGCGATGAGTCGGGACAGCTTCGACGAGCAGCTCGACCGGCTCACCGGCGTCCTGGCGTTGATGAGCCGGGAGGCCGGCGCGGCGATCCGGGGGGCCAGCACCGCCCTGCTGGAGGTGGACCGGGGCGCGGCCGAGACGGTGCTCGCCGGTGACGCCGTGCTGGACGCCCGGCGGGCCGAGGTGGAGGCGATGATCCCCGAGGTGCTGGTGCGGCACCAGCCGGTCGCCTCGGACCTGCGGCTCGTGGTGTGCGCGCTGCGGATCGCCGGTGCCCTGGAACGGATGGGTGACCTCGCGGTGCACGTCGCGAAGGTCGCGCTGCGCCGGCATCCGGTCGGGGTGGTCCCGGAGCCGGCGATGCCGGTGATGACGGCGCTGGCCGAGGCGGCGGCACGCGTCGCCGACAAGAGCGCGCTGGTGCTGGCCACTCGGGACCGGCTCGACGCGATGCAGCTCGGGCTGGACGACGACGAGGTCGACGCCGCCCAGGAACGCCTGCTGTCACTGCTCGTCGCCGGCTGGCCCTACGGGGTGGAGTCCGCGATCGATCTGGCCCTGCTCGGCCGGTACTACGAGCGCTACGCCGATCAGGCGGTGAACGTCGGACGCCAGGTCGTCTACCTGGTGACCGGCACCATCCGCCTCTGAGTCGGCCCGCGAAGGCCAGCCGTCGACGCGCGAAATTCCGGACATCCGGTACGCCGCGTCCGCAACGTCACATCCTGGCTCCCGTTTGGCCACCACCGAGCCGGCAAGTTCATTTTTCGTTCACCTGGGTCCGGGAGTCCGGCTACCTGCGCCTCCTAACTTGACTCGCGTACGGCCCGGACGGGCTGATGCACCCCGATAGAGAGGCTTACCTGGTGAACCGCAACGTGCTTTCGCGGCGCGTCCTTGCCGGCGTCGCGCTTGCCGCGCTCGCGCTTACCGGCTGTGGTAGCAACGGCAACAGCTCGGAGCCGGGCGGCAGTGGCGGCGACGGCGCCTACGCCGACCTGTCCGGCGAGTTGAAGGCGTCGGGCGCCAGCTTCCCGGACGCTTACTACCAAGAGGTCGTCGAAGCCTTCAAGGGCGAGGCGTCCGACGTCACGGTCACCTACAACGCGACCGGTTCCGGCACCGGCAAGAAGCAGTTCGGTGAGGGTCTTGTCGACTTCGCCGGCACCGACAGCCTGGTGAAGGACACCGACGGCGTCGCCGCCGGCTCGTTCCTCTACGTCCCGACGGTGGCGGCCCCGATCACGGTCTCCTACAACCTTGAGGGCGTCGACAAGCTCCAGCTCAGCCCGGAGACGCTCGCCAAGATCTTCCAGACCGACATCAAGACCTGGGACGACGCGGCCATCAAGGCCGACAACCCCGGTGTCGAGCTGCCCAGCACGCCGATCACCGTCGCGCACCGGTCGGACGGCTCCGGCACCACCAGCAACTTCACCAAGTACCTCGACGCCGCTGCCGCCGGCACCTGGAAGCTGGGCAGCGGTGACACCGTGGCCTGGCCGGCCAGCACCCAGGGCGGCGAGAAGAACACGGGCGTCGCCCAGATCGTCAAGCAGACGAACGGTGCCGTCGGGTACGTCGACCTGAGCGACGCCAAGGCGACCGGCCTGAAGTTCGCCGCCATCAAGAACAAGGACGGCCAGTTCGTCGAGCCGACGCTGGAGGGCACCACCGCCGGCCTGGAGGGTGCCGAGATCGCCGACGACCTGAGCTACAACCCGCTCAACGCCGCCGGTGCCACCGCGTACCCGATCACCGCGCCGACCTTCATCATCGTGAAGACCTCGTACGGCGACGCCGCCAAGGCCGAGCTGGTCAAGGGCTTCCTCACCTACCTGCTCAACGACGGCCAGGAACTGGCCGAGGAGGTCGACTTCGCACCGCTGCCGGCTTCCCTCAAGGAGAAGGCGCTGGCCCAGGTCGAGAAGATCCAGGGCTGATCAAATCAAGATCGCTAGGGCGTTCCAGCTGGGGACGGGATCACGTCGATCCCGTCCCTAGCGGGGTACCTGAGCTGGAGTGAAGATGACCTTGACGAACAATCCCCCCGCCACCAAGCCGACGTTGACCCAGCGCGGCAGCAGCGCCCTCGGCGACCGCATCTTCTCCTGGTGGACGCTCGGCACCGGTCTGCTGGTGCTTGCGATCCTCGGGCTGATCCTCATCACCACCGTCCGGGAGGCCTGGCCCGCGTTCGACGCGATGGGGCTGCGCTTCATCACCGAACGCGTCTGGGACCCGAACCCGGCCACCGGCGACGCCATCTTCGGTGCGCTGTCGTTCGCGTACGGCACCGCTGTCTCGTCGCTCATCGCGCTGCTGTTCGCGGTGCCGGTCTCGGTCGGCATCGCCCTGTTCCTGACCGAGCTGGCCCCGCGCCGGCTGCGCGGCCCGGCGGTCACCGTGATCGACCTGCTGGCCGCCGTGCCGTCGGTGGTCTTCGGTCTCTGGGGCATCCTGGTCGTGGCCCCCTCGCTGGTCCCGATCTACCAGTGGATGCACGACGTCTTCGGCGGCATACCGCTGCTCGGCCGCCTCTTCGGCCCGGTCGGCAGCGGCCGTAACTTCATGACCGCCGGCCTGATCCTGGCGATCATGGTCACGCCGATCATCACCTCGATCACCCGCGAGGTGTTCAGCACGGTGCCGCGCGCCGACAAGGACGCCGCTCTCGCCCTGGGCGCCACCCGCTGGGAGATGATCCGGGGCGCGGTCTTCCCGCACAGCTTCGGCGGGGTCGTCGGCGCGGTGATGCTCGGCCTGGGCCGGGCGATGGGCGAGACGATCGCGGTGGCGCTTGTCATCGGCGGCGCCACGAACATCACCGCCAACCTGTTCGCCCCCGGCAACTCGATGGCCGCCGTCATCGTGCAGCAGTTCGGCGAGTCCACAGGCACCTTCACCGCCGCGTTGATCGGCTTGGGCGTGGTGCTGTTCGCCATGACGGTGCTGATCAACGTGCTCGCCCAGGTGGTCGTCCGTCGGGCCGAGGCCCGGATGAAGGGAAGTGTCGCGTGACTCTCACCGCACCACCCGCCGCGCGCCCGGCCGCGCCCGGGCCCGACCTGACCCGGGCGGCGCTCTCCGGTCGCCGCCGGTTCACCAACCATCTCGCCACGGCGGCCATCTGGACCGCTGTGCTGCTCGCCGTCATCCCGTTGGCGCTTGTGACCTACACCGTCATCGCCAAGGGCGGTGGGGTGATGAGTCTGTCGTTCCTGAACGAGGACATCCCGAACTCCTACCGCCGCGATGGCGGGGGCATGGGCCCGGCGATCGTCGGCACGCTGCTCATCACCGGGATGGCCGCGTTGATGGCGATCCCGCTCGGCGTCTTCGGCGCGATCTACCTCAACGAGTACGGCAAGCAGCGGCCACTGGCCCGGATCATCAGGTTGATGTCCGACGTGATGACAGGCGTGCCGTCGATCGTGATGGGGCTGTTCATCTACATCTCCTGGGTGCTGCTCGTCGGTGAGCAGACCGGTTTCGCCGGCGCGTTGGCGCTGGCCTGCCTGATGCTGCCGGTGGTCATCCGCAGCAGCGAGGAGATGCTCCGGCTGGTCCCGGACGAGTTGCGGCAGGCCAGCATGGCGCTGGGTGCCCGCAAGTGGAAGACCACGCTCACCGTGGTGCTGCCGGCGGCGATCTCCGGGATCACCAGTGGTTCGTTGCTGGCCGTCGCCCGCGCGGCCGGCGAGACCGCTCCGATCATCATCGTCACCGGCATCGTCTTCTCGCCCAACTGGAACCTCTTCGACGGCTCCAACACGGCGCTGCCGGCACAGATCTTCCGCAACGCCAGCCAGCCCTTCGAAGCCGCCCAGGACCGGGCCTGGGGTGCGGCGCTGACGCTCATCGTGATCGTGCTCGGCTTCACCATCATCGCCCGATTCATCTCCAGCCGGTTCGCCATCAAGGAGCGCTGACATGGCCATCAACGACACCAACCTCACCACCCGCCCGTCCGTGGCGGTGCACGCTCCCGGCACCACCATCTCCGGCGCGGACGCCGCAACCGCGTCAGTGATGCAGTTGCGCGACGTCAGCGTCTACTACGGCAGCTACGAGGCGGTCCGCGGCACCAGCATGCCGATCCAGCAGAACCAGGTCACCGCGATGATCGGGCCGTCCGGCTGCGGCAAGTCCACCGTGCTGCGGGCGCTCAACCGGATGAACGACCCGATCCCGGGTGCCCGGGTCAGCGGTGACGTCCTCTTCCACGGCCAGGACCTGTACGCCAAGGACGTCGACCCGATCCAGGTGCGCCGGCGCATCGGCATGGTGTTCCAGAAGCCCAACCCGTTCCCCAAGTCCATCTTCGACAACGTCGCGTACGGGCTGCGGATCAACGGCATCAAGGGCCGCCTCGACGACCACGTCGAGGAGGCGCTGACCAAGGCCGCGCTCTGGGACGAGGTCAAGGACAAGCTGCGCAAGAGCGCCCTGGCGCTCTCCGGCGGCCAGCAGCAGCGGCTCTGCATCGCCCGGACGATCGCCGTGAAGCCCGAGGTGATCCTGATGGACGAGCCCTGCTCGGCCCTCGACCCGATCGCCACGGCGAAGATCGAGGATCTGATCTTCGAGCTGACGAACGACTACACCATCGTGATCGTCACGCACAACATGCAGCAGGCGGCCCGGGTCAGCCACTACACCGCGTTCTTCACCGCCGAGGTGGACGAGGCGCAGGAGCGGCACGGGCGGCTCGTCGAGTTCACCCAGACCGGCAAGCTGTTCACCAACCCCGCGGACAAGCGCACGGAGGACTACATCACCGGTCGCTTCGGCTGAGGCCGACCGCGACTGTCGATGATGGGTCGCCGTTGGTCCAGGGTGACCCACCGGGCGTGGCTGCTCGTCGTGACGCCCAGCCACGTCCGTCCGACCGTCGCCGACCTGTAGTGCGGGGGATCGCCCGGCGTGACCGAGGGTGTCGCGGCGGGCCTGAACTGAACCGGAGCCGGTGTGCGATGAACAATCTCGTCGAGGCCACCAGGGGTGACCATCGATCCGACGGGCGTTTCGTGCTGCTCGTGGTGGACGACGACGAGAGCGTCGGTGCCGCGTTGGTCGCCCAGTTGGCCGACCATCTGGTACGCGGCCACCACTTCGCGCACGCCGCCGAGGCGCTGCTGGCCGCCGGGGCGCTGCAACCGGACGCGGCAGTGGTCGCCGCCGGCCTGTCCACCATGAGCTGCACCGAGCTGGTGCGGCTGCTCGCCCGCCGGGCGGGGATTCCCACGGTGGTCGGGGTGGGCGACGAGGACGGTGGGGTCGCCGCCGCCGCGCTCAAGGCCGGTGCCACCGCCTGCGTACGGCGTCCCTACCGGGCCGAGGAGGTGCTGCCCATCCTGCGGGCCATCCGCCCGGAGACCTCAGGCGCCCTCGATCCGCCCATCGAGCTCGGCGGGCTGCGGGTGGACCCGGCGACGTTCGAGGTGAGCCTGGACGGCCGGACGGTGGCCCTGCCGTTGAAGGAGTTCCGGTTGCTCTACTTCTTCATGAGCCACGCCGAGCGCACTGTCACCCGGGAGCAACTGCTCGCCGCCGTCTGGGGTGGCATCTCCGACGACACGTCGAACACCCTGACGGTGCACATCAAGCGACTGCGTCGGCGGTTGGCGCTGGACGGGGGCCAGGCACCGATGATCGTGACGGTACGCGGTCTGGGCTACCGGTTCGTGCCCGCCCAGGCCACGGCAACGCCGTCGACGTCGTGAACATGCCGGCGCTGCCGCCGTACCCGCCGTCGACGGGTGGTCCGGGGACGCCTGCGGAGGGGATGGTACTGGTGGCGGTCCCGCTGGCGTACATCCCGCACGTGGCCCGGTTGCTGGCCGACCTCGACGCCCGGCAGCGGGTGGGGTCGGTGCCCCGACGACGCACCGACCCGTCGCACCGCCCCACGGAGTCCGACTGGACGGTGGAGGATCTGCGCCGGCTCAGCCAGGGGCGCAGCGCCACCCACCGGACGGTATGCGCCGTGCTCGACGCGCTCGCCGCCGAGCCGGAGCGGCTGTTCACGGTGGGGGATCTGGCCGAGGCCACCGGACGACCGCGCAAGAAGATCATCGGTGCGATGGCGGGGTTGACCCGGCTGTTGAAGGCCCACTACGACTACGCCGGCCGGGGGTTCCCGTTCGACCGGGTGCCCGGACGGCCGGAGGCCCCTCGGGAGCTGTGCTACACCATGGACCGGGTACGGGCCGCACGCTGGCGGGAGGCGCAGCAGCGGGCCCCGGAGGCGGCCGGGGGTGCGGTCGCGCAGCCGAACCCCTGACCGGGCTGCCGGCCGGCGCGCTCACCGACCGGCGACGCCCGCGGCGTCACCGCCTCGGGTGCCGGCGGCGATCTCGAGCCGGCGGACCTGCTCGATCACCGCCACCACGACGGCGTGTCCCTCCGGCGACAGGCGCGCGTCGACGAGCCGCAGCGCCACCTGCCGGAGGTACGGATCGGCAAGCAGTCGGACGAGTTCGTCGTCGGGCGGATCCCGGTCGGCCGGTCGCCCGGTGAAGTACGAGGGTGGGCGGCCGAAGAAGGCGGCTATCGCCTCCATCACCGACCGTCGCGGGTCCGGTGCCCGGCCCTGGCGCAGGTTGTTGAGGTGGGTGTGGGAGATCCGGCAGCCGCGTCGGGTCAGCTCGCCGGCGACGTAGCGGACACTGTAGGGCTTGCCGGTCGGGTCCGGGGTGGTACGGAACAGCCAGTCGAGACGCTCGGCGAAGGTCTCGCCAGGGTGGTCCGGCTCCTCAGGCATGGAGGCTCCTCGCACGGCGGAACACCAGATTTACACGAGGACTGGACACGGAATCCAGCATTGACAGGACTCCTTACTGTACGCGTACGATGGCATTCGCCTGGCAACCCCGGCGGTCGGAAAGCTACGGCCCGGTGGTTGCCAGCGTGGTCTTTCGGGCACGCACACGTGGCGGGTGAACGGGGGCGCGACGTGTGCGTGTGAGCCGCGCACGACGGCCGAGGGACCTCCGGGCGGCGCTCGTCCCGCCGACCGCGCTCGTGGTCGGTCCTTGACGGGCCCGCCCGGCACCGCACGGAGTCGATCGGGCCGCGGTCCGCACCGGGCGTTTGCCCGGTGCCGGCGAGGGTATCCAGCGCGGCGCTGACGACGGGAGGGCGCCGTGCGGTTTCCGCTGTTCGTCGCCGCGGTGTCACGCCGGTCCGGGCTGGCGCCCGAACCCGCGGCCATCGTCGCGCGGGCGGTTCTGCAGACAGTCGTGGAGCGGATGACCGGCTCGTCGCCGATCGACCCGACCGGGTACCTGCCGACCGAGCTGACCGACGCGGTGTCGCCGGGCGGACCGTCGGACTTCCTGCGCCGGGTGGGCGAGCGGGCCGGAGTCGACGAGCGGACGGCGGCCGCCGGGGCCGCCGCCGTGTTCGCCACCCTGCGCGAGACGGTGACCGTCGGCGAGTTCCAGGAGATGGTGGCGCGGCTGCCGACCGCTGGTGGTGGCATCGACCCGATCGTCGGGTGAGGCGTTACCCACACCCGGCGCAGCCGCGCACACTCCCTGCCGGCGGGAGGGCCGGTGGCGGCGGATAGGCTGCCGCCGTGGCAGGTCTGCTCAGGAGTGTGGCGTCCCGTGTCGGCGCGGTGATCCCGAGGCCGCGGGCCGCCGGGCCGTCCCCGGCGAAGCTCGCGCGTCGGCGTCAGGTGAGCGCGTTGCAGCGCCGCGAGTTGTCGTACGCCCCCGAGCCCGACGGCCAGGCCGACCCGGGCGAGATCGTCTGGACCTGGGTGTCCTATGAGGACGACCCCCGGCAGGGCAAGGACCGACCGGTGCTGGTGGTGGGCCGGCACAGCCGGACGCTGTTCGGGCTGATGCTCTCCAGCCAGCAGGACCGGCACGACGACCGGCACTGGCTGGCGCTCGGGCCCGGGGAATGGGACCGTGACCGGCGTCCGAGTTGGGTGCGCCTGGACCGGGTGCTGACCATGCGGGAGGACAGCATCCGCCGGGAGGGCGCGGTGCTGGACCGGGCCCGATTCGACCGGGTGGGTCAGGCCCTGCGCGCGGGGTACGGCTGGCGCTGACCGCCCGCCTCGCTGCGGAGCCGGTGGGCTCAGCCTGACCGCTGCGCCGGTTCGACAGCGGCGTCGCGGGCGTCCGGCGGCGGGTACGGCTGCTCCGCGAGCAGCCGAGCCAGGTGGGCGCTGTTGAGCGCCATCGCACTCGTCGTCCGACCGGTGGTGTCGGACTTGGGGCGGGCGTCGATGTAGTCGGTCTTGTGCAACGCCTCGCCGACCCAGTAGGTCGCGCCGGCGGCCGGGCAGGTGAAGCCGACCTCGTTGAGCGCCTGCTGCACCTGGCCGATCGTGTGGTGCGCGCCGTCCTCGTTGCCGACCACAGCTACTGCGCCGATCTTGCCGTAGGTGAGCAGCCGCCCCTGCTCGTCGGTCTCGCTGAGCTCGGCGTCGAGGCGTTCCAGGATCATCTTGCACACGCTCGACGGCTGGCCGAGCCAGATGGGTGTGGCGATCACCAGGATCTGTGCGGAGAGCAGCTTCGCGCGGATCTGCGGCCAGCCGTCCCCGTCGCCCTCGTCGGTGGAGACACCGAAGCGGACGTCGTGGTCCACCACCCGGATCAGCTCGCCCGTCACCCCCTGCTCGCCGAGGGCGTCGAGTACCTCCCGTGCCAGGACTTCCGAGCTGGACCGGGCGGGGGAGCGTTTGAGGGTGCAGTTGAGGACCAACGCTCTGATGTCCGCCATGATCTTCCCTCCGCCGTACGGACCTGGTTCTGGCGGAGTACCCGGCTCTCGACCGGCGACGCGTGGGTCGCGGTCGCAACCGGGACGGCTTCAGCACTCGGCGAGGTACGCAGTGTCGTGCAGGGCGCGGCCCAGTCGGCCACTGCCGAGCGCCTTGGCCTCGTACATCGCCGCGTCGGCGCGGTTGAGCGCCTCGGTGAGCTGACTGTCCTGCACGGGTGCCAGGCCGACGGAGGCGGTCACCCGGAGGCTGACGGCACCCATCGGGATCGGCGCGGCGAGCATGTCGTACAGCCGTCGGGTCGCGTGGTCGATCCACCGCCGGTCGAGGGTCGGGGTGGCCAGCAGTCCGGCGAACTCGTCACCACCGAGGCGGGCCACCAAATTGTCGCCGGCGAAGGTGGCCAGTCGCTCGGCGACGCTGACCAGCACCTGATCGCCAGCCGCGTGCCCGTACCTGTCGTTTATCTGTTTGAAGTCGTCGAGATCGAGCACCACGGCGATCAGGTGGTGGCCGGAGCGGTCGGTGAGCAGCGTCGCGGCGAGGCGGTAGAAGGCCCGCCGGTTGGGTAGGCCGGTCAGCGGGTCGTGGCTGGCGGCGTGTCGCTCGGCGGTGAGCTCGGCCTGGAGTCGCCCGATCTCGGCTTCGGCCCGCACGGCCCTGCGTCCCAACTGCCAGGAGGAGAGCAGCGCTCCTGCGGCGCAGATGCCGGACGCGACGGTCAGCGGATCCGGCACCACCATCTCCCTTCCCCGCGACACACGCCCGGCGCCGATCGGCGGACGCTGCCAGACACCTCGTTTCCCCTGATGGTCGTCAGGTTGGCGGAACAGAACGTGAGCAGGTGAGCGTCACGCACGTGCGTTATCATCCCCGGTGTCCATTGCAGATGCAATAGCAGATGCACGTGCATACCGAGCCGACACGGTCCCTCAAGCCGCTACCGCCCCTCCCACGGCACCGGCGCCTATCGGAGAGAACAAAAGCCCTCATGCAGCAGCCGCCCAACGGTGTTCCCGTTAACCACTTGCCTCCCCTCGCCTGGCAGAAGAGCCGGCGCAGCAACCCCAGCGGAAACTGCGTCGAACTGGCGGAGCTGCCCGGTGGCGCGGGCATCGCCCTGCGCAACTCCCGGCACCCTGAAGGACCCGCACTGATCTACACGGTGGACGAGATCGCCGCGTTCGTGCTCGGTGCCCGGGACGGTGACTTCGATCATCTGATCGGCTGACCCCACATCCCATCGACGGGATTCGTCGCGCGCGGGATGGGCGGTTCACCTCACTGACGGTTCATGGCATGCTTACACGTCGGTCGAGTCGGTCCACCGGATCGGCCGCTGACGGCATGCGGAGGACGGTAGGTGACAATGGTTTCCGCCGAGGAGGGCCCGGCGGCCGGCCCGACCGTGTTGCGGATGCTGCTGGGGGCCCAGTTGCGACGGTTGCGGGAGTCGCGGGGGGTGACCCGGGAGAGCGCCGGCTGGGAGATCCGCTCCTCGGAATCCAAGATCAGCCGGATGGAGCTGGGTCGGGTCGGGTTCAAGGAACGCGACGTCGCGGATCTGCTCACGCTCTACGGCGTCACCGCCGAGCAGGAGCGGACGGCGTTGCTCAAGCTCGCCCGGGACGCGAACAACCCGGGTTGGTGGCACCGTTACGGCGACGTCCTGCCGGGATGGTTCCAGTCGTACCTCGGCCTGGAGGCCGCGGCCGCGCTCATCCGCAGCTACGAGGTCCAGTTCGTCCCGGGTCTGTTGCAGACCCCGGAGTACGCCCGTGCCGTGGTGCTGCTCGGGCACAGCACGGCAGGTCCCGATGAGATCGACCGTCGGGTGGACCTGCGGATGCGTCGACAGGAGTTGTTGTCCCGGCCGCGTCCGCCGCGCCTGTGGGCGGTCGTCGACGAGGCGGCGCTGCGCCGACCGATAGGCGGCCCAGAGGTGATGCGCGGCCAACTGGAGGCGTTGCTCAAGGCCACCCGTACGCCGAACGTCCGGCTCCAGGTGATCCCGTTCGCCGCCGGCGGACACGCCGCTGCCGGAGGTGCCTTCACCATCCTGCGCTTCGGCGACCAGGACCTGCCCGACATCGTCTACATCGAACAGTTGACCAGCGCCATCTACCTGGACAAGCGCGAGGACCTGGACTTCTACGCGGTGGCCATGGAGCGGCTCTGCGTCGAGGCCGAGCCGCCAGAGCGCACCCCGGAGATCCTCGAACGAATGATCGCCGACCTCAACCCCCGCTAACAACCTCCCTCCCTCCCTCCCCGCTGCCCTCCGCGCACGCCCCTTCTTCCGTGGATCATGAAGTTATTGCGCCGGGTAAGCGCTTACCCCGGCTATAACCTCATGATCAACGGCTTGGGTGACTTGGGTGGGCGTTGACGGGGGTGTGGGTGGGGGGTTAGTGTCTGGATCGATCCAGTAACTGGATCGATCCAGAAGGGGGTGTGGGGTGAAGCCGACGTTGCGGGCGGTGGCTGAGGCGGTCGGGGTTTCGCGGAGCACGGTCTCCAACGCGTACGGGCGGCCCGACCAGCTCTCCCCGCAGCTGCGTCAGCGCATCCTGGAGACCGCGCGGCAGATGGGGTACCCGGGGCCTGACCCGACCGCCCGGTCACTGCGCCGGGGCTTCGTCGGCGCCATCGGCGTGCTGTTCACCTCCCGACTGTCGTACGCCTTCACCGATCCCTTCGCCGTCCGGTTCCTCACCGGGGTGGCCGAGGCGGCCGAACGTCACGACAGCAACCTGCTACTGGTACCGCTGCCCGATGACGCGGTAGGCGCGCGGACCGCTGTGGAGAACGCCGCAGTCGACGGGTTCTGCGTCTACTGCGCCGGTGACGAGGAGGGCATCCTCGACACGATCCGTGGCCGGGGGCTGCCCTTCGTCACCACCTCCTCGCGTCCCCGCGCCGACGATCTCTGGGTCGGCATCGACGAGCGGGCGGCTGCCCGGTCGGCCGCGACCCACCTGACCGCCCTCGGTCACCGCCGGGTCGCCCTGCTCGGCCACGACGTCCTGCCGGACGCGCCGGCCGGGCCGCTCCGGGTCGCCGACGTGGCCGACGTGCCCCACCCCACCACCCGGGACCGCCTGGCCGGGTTCGCCGACGCCTTCGCGGCGGCCGGCGTCGCGTGGTCCGACCTGACGGTGCTGACCGCCACCGACAACACCCGCGCCGCCGGTGCCGCGGCCGTCCGGTCGCTGCCGAGCCTGCCCGAACCGCCCACTGCGGTGCTGGCCTGCTCCGACGTGCTCGCCCTCGGTGCGCTCGACGTCCTGCGGCCCGACGGCGAGCCGGGGTCGGGCGTTTCCGTGACCGGCTTCGACGACATCGCCGAGGCCGAAGCCGCAGGCCTGACCACCATCCGCCAACCCGGCGAGGCGAAGGGGCGCAGTGCCGCCACCCTGCTGTTCGACCCACCCGTGGACGCCGCCGCGGGCCAGATCCTGCTACCCACCACGCTCGTCGTCCGGAGCAGCTCCGGACCGGCCCCGAGGAGATGACCATGGAACAGCCCATCGGCTTCATCACGGCCGTCGACGCGGTCACCCGCCATGTCATGTCGGCCCGGCCGGACGCACCGGTCCGGCCCGACGTGCCGCGGCCGGCGCGACTGGCGGGCACCCGCCGGCTCGCCGCCGGGGCGTTGCGCCGACTCGCTGACCAGATCCAGCCCCGCCCCGTGCCCGCCTCGCCCGCCTGCCGCACGTAGGGCTGTGGCGACGTCCCTGACCGCCGCGAGCCCAGGGACGTCGTCACCCACCGCAGGCCGGCTCCCGACCCCCGGCGACCCGGCAGCGCGACAGGACCGAGACGTACGTGGGTGGTGCGCCGGTGGTGTACCAGGCAGACTGGAAGCCCATGTCGCCGTTCACCCCCAGCCTGCGGTTGCACGACCGCTACGTGCTGCACGACCGCATCGGCCTCGGCGGAATGTCCGAGGTGTGGCGCGCCGAGGACGAGGTCCTCGGCCGGTCGGTCGCGGTGAAGGTCCTCGCCGGGACGTTCGCCGTCGACCCGGAGCTGCGGGCCACCCTCCGGCGGGAGGCCCGGGCCGCGGCCCGCCTGGCTCACCCGCACGTCACCCAGGTGTACGACTACGGCGAGGCGGCCCTGGCCGACGGCAGCGTCGTGCCGTACCTGGTGATGGAGCTGGTCGACGGGCGGAATCTCGCCGACCGGCTGACGGACGGCCCACTGTCCTGGCGACCGGCGCTACGGATGGCCGCCGAGGTGGCCGCCGCCCTGGCCGCCGCGCACCGTCTGGGCGTGGTGCACCGCGACATCAAACCGGGCAACGTCATGCTCACCGACAACGGTGCCAAGGTGCTCGACTTCGGCATCGCCGCACTCGCCGGGACACCGCCGACCGGTGCCCGCCCGGCCGGCGCAGCCCTGATGGGTACGCCTGCCTACCTCGCGCCCGAGCGGCTCAGCGCCGACCCGCCACATCCGGCGAGCGACGTGTACGCCCTCGGCGCGCTGCTGTACCGCACCCTCACCGGGGACGTTCCGCTGCCGGTGCGGACCTGGCAGGACGCGGTCCGGGTGCACGCCGAGCGTCCGGCTGTGGCACCGCTGCGGGCGCCGGGGCTGCCGGCCGACCTCGCTGAGCTGGTGCTGGCCTGCCTCGACCCTGATCCGGACCGACGCCCCACCGCCGGGCGGCTGGCCGTTCGGTTCCGCGCCGCCGCCACCGCACCGGCGGCACCGGCCACTGTCGACACGACTGTCACCAGCGGCGGTCGGCGCGCGGTGGACGCGACCCGGCAGCTGCGCCCGCATCCACCGACCCTGATCGACCCGGTGACCCGCCCCGTGGCCGCCCCGTCCACCGTTCGGCCCCGACCCGCGTCGGGTGGACCACTGCGGGGCCTGACCCGCGCCGGGGCGGCTGCCGGACGGCCACCGGGCCGGCGGGGACGTACCGGCCCGCCAGCGGGCGCGCTTGTCACGTTCGTCCTGGTCCTGCTCCTCGGTCTGGGCGCAACGCTCATTCTCGGTGACCCGGGCGACGGGCAGTCGACCGCCGCGCCCACCACGTCGTCGGCCGCCCCGCCGACCTCGTCCGCGCCCGCCGCACCACGACCCGAGGCCACCTCGCCGGCCGCCCGGCCGGAACCGGTGAGCCTGCGCCGGGCGGCTGTCGAACTCATCGCGTTGCTCACCGAGGCACAGCTCACCGGCGAGATCGACCGTAAGGCCGCCGACCGGCTGCGCAAGGATCTCACCGAATTGGCCGGTGGCAGGCCGAAGGAGCAGGAGAAGCGAGTCGAGGATCTGCGCGACCGGCTCGACGACGAGGTCGAACGCGGCAGGCTACCGGCGGATCTCGCCGACCGGGTGGACGACGTGCTGGACCGGTTCGAGGCGACCCTGCCGCAGGACTGAACCCCACCGGCACCGCCGAGCGCCGCCGATCGGCCCAGGTCAGGTCAGGGTCGCCTGGACGAACTCGCCAGGTGCGGTCCCGGCGCGGGCGAGCACCGAGCCGTCCGGCGCCCAGTTCGCCGACCGGCCGGCCGCCTCGGCGAAGCCGCCGCCGGTGGCGCCGGCGAAACTGGCGACGGCCACCACCACGCGGTGCGTGGTGGAGATCCGCGAGGCCCGTTGGTCCGGCACGTGTGCCTCCGCCGCGGAGTCGACGATCGAGGCGGCGTAGACGTCGACACCGGCGGCGCAGGTCCGTGCCGCGTGTTCCTCGACCCCGGTGTCCTTGCAGATGGCCAGGCCGAGGCGCCAGCCGTCGACGTCCAGCACGACAGGTGCCGACCCCGGGCGGAACCGGCGCGCCTCGACGTCCCCGAGCCACATCTTGCGGTACGCCACCCGGGCCCCGGCGCCGTCCACGGCGAGGGTGGCGATGTGCTCGCCGGCCACCGGTGCGCCGACCAGGGCGAGCGCTCCCACCGTCGCGCAAGCCGTGACCAGCGGCGCGAGCCGGGAGTCCGAGGGGTCGACAGCTGCGGCGTCGAGTTCGTAACCGGTGAGCGACAGCTCCGGGAAGACCACCACCCGGGCCGCCGCGGCACGCACCAGCTCCGCGTGCGCCGCCACGTTCGCGTCGATGTCGTACGCCGTGCAGCGGGGCTGGGCGACGGCGATGCTCAGCGGAGGGCGCGACATCCGCGTAGCGTAGGTCCGGCCGGTCAGAAAAGTCGACGCCGGTGCAGCGACTCTCAGCTGAGGTTCGTAGCGTGTGGGACATGATTCACGTCCGGTACGGCCCGCCCGTCGTCGTCGGCCAGTCGGCACCGCCCGAGGACGGCCTTGTCGGCTTCGTCACCGACCTGGTGGAGCGGCTCGGCGGCCCGGGTGCGGGGTTGGCCGTGGCCCTGGAGAACCTGTTCCCCCCGATTCCCAGCGAGGTGATCCTGCCGCTCGCCGGGTTTGTCGCGGCGCAGGGGCGGATGAGCGTCGTCGGGGCCATCTTCTGGACGACACTCGGTTCGTTGCTCGGCGCTCTCGCGCTCTACTGGGTCGGAGCCGCGCTGGGCCGGGAGCGGACGCGGGCCATCGCGGCGAGGCTGCCGCTGGTGAAGCTCAGCGACATCGACCGGACCGAGGAATGGTTCCTGCGGCACGGGGTCAAGGCCGTCTTCTTCGGACGGATGATCCCGATCTTCCGGAGCATGATCTCCATTCCGGCCGGGGTGGAACGGATGCCGCTGCTCACCTTCGCGGTCTACACCACGCTGGGCAGCCTGATCTGGAACACCACATTCGTGATGGCCGGCTTCCTGCTCGGTGACAACTGGCACGTGGTCGAGGGGTACGCCGGCATCCTGCAGAACGTGGTAATCGTCGCCACGGCCCTCGGTCTGGTCTGGTTCGTCGTCACCCGGTTGCGCCGCTCCCGCCGCGCCGGCGGCCTGCTGCCCAACGACAGTGGTGCCGGCCTGACCGATTCGACGCCCACCGGGGTGCCCGATCCCGACGGGCGGGGCACCATCTACCGCAGTGTCTGGTCGGACGGTCAGCATCGGACAGACCGGGACCTCAACCGCTGAACGGTTTCGCGCCGGGCGATTGGTACGGTCGCCGGGGCGGTGGCTGGCGGGGGCTGCCGCGCGGAGAAGGGATCGTGGTGGTGGGGGAGCGACAAGCCTGGGCGGACGGGGTCGGTGTGGTGGAGCTGCCCGGCGGGGTGCGGGTGCGTGGCCGCCGGATCGCCGACCTGGCCTCACCTGCCGATTTCAGCCTGCTGCTCGCTCCCGGGCCGACGCCCGAGTGGGCGCATCGGCGGGTCCGGTGGCCGGATTTCTGGGTTCCGCTGGACCGGGCGGACGCTCTTGACGCGTTCCGCGAGGCGCTGCGCCGGGGGTACGCCGGCGAGCGGGTGGAGGTGGCCTGCCGGGGTGGCACGGGGCGCACCGGCACCGCGTTGGCCGCGCTCGCCATACTCGACGGGTTGCCGGCGGAGCGTGCGGTCGACTGGGTGCGTGCCGCCTACCGTCCGGGTGCTGTGGAAACTCCCTGGCAGCGGCGTTGGTTGCGGCGGGTGGCCACGTCGTCGGCCCAGCAGCGGTGACTCCCGGCCGACGCGCCCGACGGCCAGGCCACCGGCGCCGGAGCCGGCAGGCGGGATGCGTGCCGGCTCCGGCGGTGCTCAGGCGCTGACGTAGTCGCGCAGGTGGCGGGCGGTGAGCGTACTGCCCTGCGCGACCAGGTCGGCAGGCGTGCCGGTGAACACGATCTGGCCGCCGTCGTGCCCGGCGCCCGGTCCGAGGTCGATCAGCCAGTCGGCGTGGGCCATCACCGCCTGGTGGTGCTCGATGACGATCACCGTGTTGCCGGCGTCGACGAGCCGGTCGAGCAGCGCGAGCAACTGGTCGACGTCGGCCAGGTGCAGACCCGTGGTCGGCTCGTCCAGCACGTAGGTGCCCGCCTTGTCGGCCATGTGGATGGCCAGCTTGAGTCGCTGTCGTTCGCCGCCGGAGAGTGTGGTGAGCGGCTGGCCGAGGGTGAGGTAGCTCAGCCCGACGTCGGCCATCCGGTCCAGGATGACCCGGGCCGGGCCGCTGGGGAAGAAGTCCCGGGCCTCGGCCACCGACATGCCGAGCACCTCGCTGATGTTCCGGCCGCGCAGCCGGTAGGTGAGCACCTCGTCGGTGAACCGGCGACCCTCGCACTGCTCGCAGACCGAGGCGACGCCGGCCATCATCGCCAGGTCGGTGTAGACCAGCCCGATGCCCTTGCAGGTGGGGCAGGCGCCTTCGGAGTTGGCGCTGAACAGGGCGGCCTTGACCCCGTTGGCCTTGGCGAAGGCGGTGCGTACCGGGTCGAGCAGGCCGGTGTAGGTGGCCGGGTTGCTGCGCCGGGAGCCACGGATCGGGGCCTGGTCGACGACCACCACACCGTCACGGCGGTGCAGGGAGCCGTGCACCAGGGAACTCTTGCCGGAGCCGGCCACCCCGGTGACCACCGTCAACACACCGAGCGGGATGTCCACGCTGACGTCGCGCAGATTGTGCAGGTCGGCGTGCCGGATGGCGAGGTGGCCCCGGGGCGTACGGACCGGTTCCCGTAGCCGTACCCGGTGGTCCAGGTGCCGGCCGGTGCGCGTGTCGGAGCGCCGCAGACCGGCCACGTCGCCGGTGTAGCAGATCCGGCCGCCGGCGGTGCCGGCACCGGGACCGAGATCGATCACGTGGTCGGCCACCGCTATGGTCTCCGGCTTGTGCTCGACCACGAGCACCGTGTTGCCCTTGTCCCGCAGTCGCAGCAGCAGGTCGTTCATCCGGGCGATGTCGTGCGGGTGCAGGCCGACAGTGGGTTCGTCGAAGACGTACGTGATGTCGGAGAGGCTGGAACCGAGGTGCCGGACCATCTTGACCCGCTGCGCCTCACCGCCGGAGAGGGTGGCCGACTCGCGATCGAGGCTGAGGTATCCGAGACCGATCTCGACAAGGGAGTCCAGCAGCTCCCGCAGGTTCCCGGTCAACGGGGCGACCGACGCGTCGTCGATCCCCCGGATGAACTCGGCCAGGTCGCTGATCTGCATGGCGGCGCACTCGGCGATGTTGCGACCGGCGATGCGGGACGACAGTGCCGCCGGGTTGAGTCGGGTCCCACCACAGTCGGCGCAGGTGGTGAAGGTGACCGCCCGGTCGACGAAGGCCCGGATGTGCGGCTGCATCGACTCCCGGTCCTTGGCCAGGTAGAGCCGGCGTACCTTCACGATCAGACCTTCGTAGGTCAGGTTGGTGCCGCCCACCTTGATCTTCGTGGCGGGTTTGTGCAGGAAGTCCTCCCACTGCTGCCGGGTGAAGTCCTGGAGCTTGACGTCCGGGTCGAACAGACCGGAGCCGACGATCGTCTGCCAGTACCACGTGTCGACGGCGAAGTTCGGCACCGTGATCGCGCCGTCGTTGAGTGACTTCTCCACGTCGACCAGCTCGTTGACATCGAGGTCGGAGACCCGGCCCAGCCCCTCGCAGGTGGAGCACATGCCCTCGGCCAGGTTGAAGCTGAAGGCGCCGGCCCCGCCGACCTGCGGGTCACCCAGCCTGCTGAACACGATGCGCAGCATCGCGTACGCGTCGGTGGCGGTGCCGACGGTGGAGCGTGAGTTGGCGCCCATCCGCTCCTGGTCGACCACGATCGCCGGGGTGAGATTGCGCAGCGAGTCCACGTCGGGCCGGGAGAGGCTGGGCATGAACGACTGGAGGAAGGCGCTGTAGGTCTCGTTGATCAGCCGCTGGGACTCGGCGGCGATGGTGCCGAAGACCAGTGAGGACTTACCGGAGCCGGAGACACCGGTGAAGACGGTCAGCCGGCGCTTGGGGATGTCGACCGAGACGTCGTCGAGGTTGTTCTCCCGCGCCCCGCGTACCTCGATGACGTCGTGACTGTCGGCGGCGGACCGTGCTGGCTGCTGCATGCGAACCCTTCGCGAGATCGTGGACGGACTCCCGTCCGGAACTGGCTTCAGATGGCCTGGCCGGGTTCAATTGTCGCATTAACTGACATGTAGCGACTTTTGCGGCAACCTGAGCGCTGACGCTGTCCGATAAGAGCCTCAAAGTCTCAAACTGCTACGGCAGGCTAGGGTGAACCGGTGGTGGATCGTCGGGGTGCCGGAAGACTGCGCGCGGTCGACCTCGCCGCGGTGGCGGGCGTCTCCGTCCAGCAGGTGCGCAACTATGTCGACCTTGGCGTGCTGCCCCCGGTGGAGCGCACCGCGAGCGGCTACCGGATCTTCACCGAGGCGCACGCGCGGGCGCTGACGGTGGCTCGGGCGATGGCCCACGGACACGGCTGGACGCGTACCCGGGAGATCATGGCGGCGGTCCACCGGGGCGACCTGCCGACGGCGCTGGCGTTGCTGGACGGCGGACACGCCGAACTGGACCGCGAACGGGCCCAGATCCGCACGGTGCTCGGCGCGTTCGAGACCGTGGTGAGCAGCCCGCGTACGACAGCACCACGCCGGGCCGTCCGGGTCGGCATCGTCGCCGACCTGGTCGGGGTCCGCACCTCGCAACTGCGCTCGTGGGAGGCTCGCGGCCTGCTGCGCCCGGCCCGCGCGGTCGGCACCGGCTACCGGGTGTACGACGAGGCCGAGTTGCGGGCCGCCCAGGTGGTGGCGCTGCTGCGCCGGGGCGCGTACCCGTTCGAGATCATCGCAGCGGTGCTCGACGAGATGCGGACCACCGGCAGCCCAGAGCGGGTTCGCGCCGAGTTGGCCCGCCGGGAGCAGGAACTGCACCGCCGCAGCCTGCGGCGGCTGGCCGCCTCGGCGACCCTGCACGACTATCTACGCCACCGTGCCGATTGACATCCGACGCCCGTACGGGCAGCCTGCCGCAACCGGCGGCTCAGCGCAGCACCAGCAGGTCGAGACAGTCCACGATCGGCCCGTCGACGGTGCCGACCGCCGCCCGCAACCGTGCCATGCCGGCCGCGTACTCGGCCTCCGTGATCAGCTGTAGCGGGGTGTGCGCCCGTCGGTCCATCCGCTCGGCGTACTCGGCCAGACAACCGGCGACGGTCTGGGCGACCGGCTCCACAGTGCTCACCGGAAAACCGGCCCGGGCGAAGGCGGCACGTACGGTGGCCAGCCCGGGGTAGGTGTCGAGAATCCGCAGCGCCTCGGGGAACCAGCCGAACAGCGCGATCCGCTGGTGCCGGCCGGGAAAGGGTGACCGGATCAGCACCGGGGCTCCGGGCCGCAGCACCCGACGTAGTTCGCGCGCCGTGGCGTCCAGATCGTCGACGTGGTGGATCATCGTCGACAACCAGGCACCGTCAAGGCTGGACGTGGCCAGTGGTAGCGCGGCAGCGTGCCCGCCGAGCAGTGGCCGGTGCGCGCAGCGGGACCGCATCGCGGGTGCCGGCTCGACGGCGAGTACCCGCACGTCGTACCAGTCGGCGAAGGCGCCCGCCCAGATGCCGGTGCCGGCACCCAGATCCAGCAGGGTCGAGCCGGAGCGCGGCCGTAGATGGTGCTGGACAGCCTGCCGCCACCGGACAAGCCCGTCCCGTCCCAACTCCCGACCGGCGGCGAAGGCAGCGGCGGCGGTGTCGTCGTACGGAATCAGCGCCACGGCCACCACCTCGGATTCGCCGCCGGAGGTTCGCCCGGGCGGTAGTAGTGGTTGTAGCCGGAGCATGACCGGCGGTCAACGGATTGTGGTCGATCACGCACTGCCGGTGGGTGGTGGCGGCTCGCTGCCTACCCACGCGCGCCCGGTGGGCGGCGGTAACTCGCCACCCACCGGCGGGATTGCGTGCTCAGCTCGCCGAGCAGGGCCTGGCCAGGTTCACCAGTTCGGCCGGGCGGTTGCCGTTGACCCGGCCGATCGCGGTGGCGATGCGGTTGATCGCTGCGACGCGCCGGTCCTCCAGCGGGCCGATGATGGCGTTGCGCACGAAGTTCGGGCCGCCCTGCGGGTTGGCGGCCTGCCGGTCGAGGCGGGCGTTGGCGTCGGCGATCTGGCTGTCCAGGTTGGCGAGTTCCCGCTGCACCTCCGCCGCTGCCTGGGCCGGCACCGCCGGGAGTCGGTCGGCCACCGTCGGGCAGCTCACCCGCTGGGCCACGCCGGCTCCCGCGTTCCCGTTGCCGTTTCCGGCGTTTCCGGCGTTGCCGTTGCCCGCGTTGCCGTTGCCGGCGTTACCCGCGTTGCCGTTGCCGGCGTTGCCGTTGACGGCGCTGGGGGCGCCTGCGGTGTTGAGGCCGCAGGTGGCGAGGCTGGCGAGGTCGGGGCGTTGGCCGCCGGCGCGGTTGATGTTGATGCCGATGCGGTCGAGGGCGGCGGTGCGCTTGCTGGCCAGGGGTCCCAGGATGGCGTTCTGGATGAAGTTGGCGCCGCCCTGGGGGTTGGCGGCCTGCTGGGCGAGGCGGGCGTTGGCCTCGGCGATCTGCTTGTCGAGGTTTGCCAGTTCCTGTTCGACTCCGGCCACGGCGGCGGCGGGCACGTTGGACAGCTTGTCCCGCACCGTCGGGCAGTTCGCCGTCTGCGCCCCGGCAGCGTCGTCGGCCGAGGCCAGCGTCAAACCGCCGCCCAGGAGCACCGCCGCCAGGACACCGACGCCGCCAAGCTTCAACGCGGCGTGCTTCTGGTGCTTCTGCGTACGCCTGACCATGCTCTTCTCCTCATGATTGACCGCCCGACGGGTCGACCCGTGCGGGCCCGTCGGCTGGTGCGCAATGGGGTGCCCGTGAAGGCGATCGACAGCGGCGGCCGGCCCCGCCCCGCATGCCGAGGACCTTGACGGGTGATGTCGGACCGAGCCGCGGGAGCGCTCCCGCCGCAGGTCCGGACGTTTCATGTGTTCGGTCGTGGATACGGGGGGTGCGGACGATCGGTTCAACAGTTCCGCGCGAAGATCGCCGCCTTCAGCCGGGCGGTTGCGGCCGGGCAAGGGTGGGTGACGCCGGCGATCCTGCCGTTAGTCTGCGTGTTCATGAGAGTCCGGGCCCTGGCCGCCGGCTGCGTCGTCCTCGCCGCAGTGACGATCCCCGCGACTTCTGGTGTCGCTGTGATCACTGTGAGTTCCGAAAGGGTCGCCGCGGTCGCCCTCCCGAGCCCCGTCCGGACGCCGCCGCCCGCGCCTGGCCCTGACGCGCCAGCCCCGACGGCGGTGCCCTGCCCGAAGGCGGTGGCGCCGAAAGTGGTCCGGTCGCCGAAGCCGACACCTCCGCCGTCCGTTCCGGAGCATCGGGTGGTCGGTGGAGACCTGCTCGCCACCCCCGGGTTGATCGTGCCGCCCACGGCGCCGACGCCGCCGAAGGTGACGGCGACCTCGTGGCTGGTGGCCGACCTGGACACCGGCGAGGTGCTTGGCGGCTGTGGTCCACACGAGTACGCGACTCCGGCCAGCGTGCAGAAACTGCTGCTGGCCGCGACCATGCTGCCGAGACTCGATCCGGCTCAGGTCGTCACGGTCACCAGGGAGGATCTGGACATCGCCCCGGGCAGTTCGGCGGTCGGGCTGCTGCCGGGCGGCCGGTACCGGGTGGAGACGCTCTGGCTGGGGTTGCTGCTGCAGTCGGGCAACGAGGCGGCGAACGCGCTGGCCCGCCTCGGTGGTGGCGGCGACGTGGCCGGTGGCGTGCGGGCGATGAACGAGCAGGCCCGGCGACTCGGCGCCCGGCAGACCCACGCGGTCACCCCGTCCGGGCTGGACGCCCCCGGGCAGTTCACCAGCGCGTACGAGCTGGCCCTGATCGCCCGGGTCTGCTTCGCCGATCCGGCGTTCCGCAGGTACGTGCTCACCGAGCGCACCCGCATTCCGGCGCAGAAGGCGTTGCGGGCCAAGGGCTTCGAGATCCAGAACGAGAACCAACTGGTGTACCGCTATGCCGGTGCGCTCGGCGGCAAGACCGGCTTCACCGACTACGCGCGGCACACGTACGTCGGCGCGGCCGAGCGGGACGGCCGCCGACTCGTCGTCACGCTGCTCGGTGCCGAACCCCGGCCCGACCGTAGTTGGGAGCAGGGGGCCGCGCTGCTCGACTGGGGGCTTCGCGCTGCCCCGGCAGGTCAGCGTCGGCCGGCTGGTGGAGCCGGGCGAGTTGGACGCCGAACCGTCACCGGCGGTGACCGGGCCGGCCGATGCGGCACCGCCGGCCACCGCCTCGGCGCAGCCGGCGGGAACCGCCTCGGTCACCGCCGGGCCGGGCGCGGGAATGTTCGTGGCGCTGGCCGTCGGAGCGCTCGCGATCACCGTGGCGATCCTCGCCGCCCGACGACCCCGCCGGACAGGGCGTGGTGCGCAACCGCCCCCATCCGGACCGTCCAGGGCCAAGATCCAGGCGGGGGTGGTGGTCGATTCGCAGGACTCGTCGGAATTCACCCGATAGTGTCGCTGATTGTGAGAGCTTCCGCACTTACGGTGGCGGTGACTGCCGCGCTGCTGACCACGCCACTGGTGCCCGTCGCCGGTGCCAACGCGGTAGCGCCGGTGCCATGCCCACGCCCTGCGCCGCCGGCTCCCGGTCCCACACCACCTGTGACGCCCTCGCCGGACCCCGTACAGCGGGCCGTCGGCGGACCCCGGCTGGCCACGTCCGGCCTGGTCGTGCCGCCGGGTGTACCGAAGCCGCCGAAGGTGGCGGCCACCTCGTGGCTGGTGGCCGACCTGGACACCGGCGAGGTGCTCGGGGGGTGCGGCCCACACGAGTACGCGACCCCGGCCAGTGTGCAGAAACTGCTGTTGGCCGCGACCATGCTGCCGAGACTCGATCCGGCCGACGTCGTCACCATCACCGCCGGTGATCTCGACATCGAACCGGGAAGTTCCGCGGTGGGGCTGGTCGAAGGCGGCAGGTACCGGGTGGACACGCTCTGGCTGGGGCTGCTGCTGCGTTCGGGGAACGAGGTGGCGAACGCGCTGGCCCGCCTCGGTGGTGGCGCGGACGGCATGGCCGGCGGGCTGCGGGCGATGAACGAGCAGGCCCGCCAGCTCGGTGCGTACCAGACCCACGCGGCGACTCCCTCCGGGCTGGACGGTCCCGGGCAGTTCACAAGCGCGTACGACCTGGCCCTGATCACCCGGGCCTGCTTCGCCGACGCGCGTTTCCGGCGCTACGTGGCCACCCGGGAGGCGACCATCCCGGCCCAGCCCAGGCAGCGGGCCAAAGGATTCACCATCGACAACGACAACCAGTTGCTCTACCACTATCCCGGGGCGCTGGGCGGCAAGACCGGCTACACCGACCTGGCCCGGCACACCTACGTCGGTGCCGCCGAGCGGGGCGGGCGTCGGCTCGTGGTCACCCTGCTCGGCGCGGACGTGATCGACAAGCGGGGCTGGCAGCAGGGCGCGGCCCTGCTCGACTGGGGATTCGAACTGCCCCCGGCCGCCTCGGTCGGGGTGCTGGTGAGCCCGGGCGCGGCCAGCGCCTCGGCACCACCGGCCCCGGTGCCCCCGCAGGCACTGCCCGGCGGTGCGTCCGGGGCGGAGACAGCCCGGTCGGCGACCTTCGCCGGCCGGCTGCGGTCGGCCTCCCTGATCGGTCTCGCCGTCGGTGTGACGCTGCTCGCGGGCGCTCTGGTGGGTCGCCGCAGGTGGCGGCACCGTACCGCCGGGGGGACGGGACAACCGACGCGCACCCCGTGAGCGCGACGGTGACCACGGCTGCCCCGGAGCACGGACGACCTGGCGGCGCCGACCGACACCGTCGGCCGACACTCGGTCGACTGTGGCTGGTGGGAACTGTCGCAGGCGTCGTCCTGGCGGCGGTCGGATGTGGGCGCGACGAACCCCGCCCCCCACCCTCGCCGCCGGCACCGTCGGGGCCGGGCTTCGTCGTCCTGTCCGATGTGGATCACAGAGTTCTCACCGACATCCGGTACGCCACCGGGTACAACTTCGTCGGTCGCCGCGTCGCCGGCTACCAGGAACCGTTGTGTCTGCTCACCGCCCGCGCCGCCGAGGCGCTGCGTGGCGTCCAGGACGCGGCGCTCGCCGCCGGCCGCAGCCTCAAGGTGTACGACTGCTACCGCCCACAGCGGGCCACCGACGACTTCCTGAACTGGGCCGGCCAGCCGGGTCAGGACACCATGAAAGCCGCGTTCTACCCTCGGGTGGCCAAGGCGGAGCTGGTGGACCGGGGCTACCTCGGCGCACCCAGCGCACACAGCCGGGGCAGCACCGTCGACGTCACACTTGTCGACATGCCGGCACCCGAACAGGCCCGTTACGTACCCGGTCAGCCGTTGGTGGCCTGCACCGCCGCGCGTCCGCAACGCTTCGCCGACAACAGCGTGGACATGGGTACCGGGTTCGACTGTTTCGACCCGCTGTCGCACACCGACTCGGAGCGCGTCGACCCCACCGCCCGGGAGAACCGGCGGCAGCTACGACAGCTGATGGCCGACGGGGGTTTCGTCGGCTACGACCGGGAGTGGTGGCACTTCCGACTCCGCGACGAACCCTGGCCGGACACCTACTTCGACCTGCCGGTGACCCGCTCCTCGGCCGGCTGACGCCGTCCGTCACCGGACCACACGCGAAATCTTGGACAGTTTCCGTTACGCGCTAACGGAAACTGTCCAAGATCTGGTGGTGTGGTGCCGGCGGGGGCGGCCACTGTCGGTGGATGGTTCCCGACGATGCGGCTGGGGCGTTGGAGTGGTTGGCCTTCGAGCAGGCCGGTGTGCTCACCAGCGCGCAGGCTCGTGGGGTGCTGACCGAGGGTAGGGTGCGCGGGTTGGTGCGCTCTGGGCGGTGGCGGTCGATCAGTCGCGGGTTGCTGCTGACCGGCAATGGTCGCTTGACCCGGGATCAGCAGTTGTGAGTCGCGGTGTTGGCCGCTGGGTCGGGTGCGGTGCTCGCGGGTGCCACGGCAGCGACCGAGGCGGGAGTGCGCGGCCTGCGAGCCGAACCGCTGCATGTGCTCGTGCCGTCGTCGCGTCGGCCCGGGCGGACCATCTTGCGCCGGTTGCCGATCGACATGGCCTCCGTGGTGGTGCACCGGACAACGGTTCTTCCTGCCGCGCATCTTCAGGTTGGTCGCCCGCCCCGGACAATCACCGCGCGGGCCCTTGTCGACGCCGCCGGGTGGGCGCCCTCGCCGCGCGCGGCGCAGGAGGCGCTGGCCGCTGGCTGTCAGCAGCGGCGGGTGTTGCCGGAGGAGGTGGCTGCCGTGTTGGATGTGCTGCCTCGCGCTCCTCGGCGGCTGCTGATCCGGCAGACCATCGACGACATCGCCGGTGGCGCTCAGGCGTTAAGTGAGATCGATTTTGTCCGGCTCTGCCGTCGGGCCGGTCTTCCTCGTCCCGACCTGCAGCAGCGCCGGACCGACGCGGCGGGTCGGACGCGTTGGCTGGACGCGTACTGGCGGGACTGGGGTGTGCACGCGGAGATCGACGGCGCGCATCACATGGACGTACGGCAGTGGACGGCGGACATGCGACGGCAGAACGACGTCTGGACCGCCGGGGAGCGCATTCTTCGGTTCCCCGCGTGGCTGGTCCGGGCGCACCCGGAGCAGGTCGTCGACACCGTCCGCCGTGCCCTCCTGGCCGCTGGCTGGCAACCCGACGCCGAGAATCTCTGAGATCTTGGACAGTTCCCGTAAGCGCGGAACGGGAACTGTCCAAGATTCGGCCCGGACGGGCGGGGAGGGCTATGCCGTGGGCAGAATGACTCGCGTCCCGCCTGAAGTCACGGGCAGGCTGGCTACGTGCGGGCGGACTTCAGTGGTGAGGTGGCGACGTACTACGCCAGGCACCGGCGCGGTTACCCGCCCGAGGTGCTCGACGCCCTGACCGCCGCGTACCGGCTCGGCGGCGGCGACACCGTGCTCGACCTCGGTTGCGGCACCGGCCAGCTGACTCTTCCGCTCGCCGCCCGGGTGGGCGCTGTCATCGGCGTGGACCCCGAGCCGGACATGTTGGCCAAGGCCCGCGAGGCCGCCCTCAGCGCGGCGAGAGCCAACGTCACATGGGTACTCGGTGCCGACCGGGATCTGCCCGCGCTGGGCCGACTCCTCGGTGAACGGACGGTCGGCGCGCTGACAGTCGCCGTCGCTGTCCACTTCATGGACCGTGACCCGCTGTTCACGACTGCCCGGCGGCTGCTGCGTCCCGGCGGCGGGGTCGCCGTGATCACCAACGGCGCTCCGTTGTGGTCACAGAACGCCGAGTGGTCCACAGCCCTGCGCGACTGCCTGGAACGGCTTCTCGGGCACCCCGTCAGGGCCACCTGCCAGACCGATGAGGCAGGTCGTCGGCTGAACCGGGAGGCACTCGTCCGGGCCGGTTACCGCTACACCGAGTCGGTCGTGCAGTACGACGCGCCACTCACCGTCGACGACATGGTCGGTGGTGTCTTCTCCGCTCTCTCGGCCGACCGGCTGCCCTCGGCATCCGGGCGGGCCGCGTTCACCGCCGAGGTCCGCGACGCCCTCGGTGGACGGAACGACGTCACCGAGCGGGTTCGGGTCTGGTTGCAGCTCGGCACCATCGACTGAGCACGCTCGCGCTCGTCGGACGGTTCAGGGGCGACGGGGGAGAGGCCGGGACAGCTACCGGCACCACTGTGCGACCCCGCGACGTGTGGGCCGCGCGCATGTCGGCGGTGACGTCTGTCACGTTAGCGTCGCCGTACGCCGACACCACAGCCGGCGCTCGCCGACCCAGGGAGCGTCATGATCAGACCTGCCTCGCGACTGCTCGCCGCCGCTGTCGCGGCCCTGCTGCTCACGCCGGTGGCGCCCGCCCACGCCGCCGGCACCCCGCACACCAGGGCCCCCGTGTCCGGGAGCCTGTCGACGTACCGCATCTCGGGTGTGTACGTCGCCGGTGTCTCCTCCGGCGCCTACCTGGCCAACCAGATCCAGGTGGCCTACTCGCAGCGGATCAGGGGAGCGGCGCTGTTCGCCGCCGGCCCCTACTACTGCGCCCAGAACAACGTCGCACAGGCGCTGTACGGCTGCGGGGACAACATCTACCCGACGAATCTGAGCGCACTTCAGGCGTACACCCGCACCTGGGCCGGATACGGCTGGGTGGACCCGGTCGGTGGGCTGTCCGGCGAACCGGTGTACGTGTTCCACGGTGGATCCGACGGCACGGTGAAGCGGTCGGTGAGCGACGACCTGGTCCGCTATCAGCAGCACTTCGGCGCCAGCGTCCAGTACGACGGCGGCTCCGCCGCCGGGCACGGCTGGGTCACGCCCTACGGCACTGTGGGCTGCACGACCACGGCCGCGCCGTACCTCAACGACTGTGGCACCGACCCGCAGCAGACCTTCCTGCGCAAGCTCTTCGGGTCGGTGCAGCCGCCCAACACCGGGCCGCTCGGCGGCACCCTCGTGCGCTTCAGTCAACACACCTTCGCGGTGGGCGGCTGGGCCAACGGCCTGAGCATGGACGCCAACGGCTTCGCCTACGTCCCGTCGTCCTGCGCCTCGGGAGTGAGTTGCCGGTTGCTGGTGGCGCTGCACGGTTGCCTGCAGGGCCACAGCCGGGTCGGTACCGCCTTCGTGGACCGGGCCAACCTCAACCAGTACGCCGACACCAACGCGACGATCGTGCTGTACCCCCAGGCCGTCGCCGTGCCCAGCAACCCGAACGGCTGCTGGGACTGGTGGGGCTACCTCGGCGCCACCAACTACCCGATCCAGGGCGGGGCGCAGGTCGAGACGGTGATGAACATGGTGCGCCGACTGGGTGGCTGATGCCTGTCTCCGCCGCCCCGTAGGCTGTCGACCATGATTGCCGTACGTCAGCACGCCGACGACGCACGGTGGGTGGCCTCACCGGCCCCGGTGTCCGCACCGGGGCCGGTCGCACGATGAGGGGTCGGCCCGTGCCGGCTCCGCGAGGCGGGTCGGCCCGCACCACCCGCGCTGCCGCGCTCTTCGAGTTCTGCGCCCGGCTCGCGGCGTCTCGCACCTTCGAGATCGTCATCGTCGTGGTCATCCTCGCCAACGGCGTGGTGCTCGGCCTGGAGACCTACCCCGACCTGGGCCCGGCCGGCACCGCGCTGCACGCGCTTGAGTGGGCGTTCCGGGCGGTCTTCGTCACCGAGATCACCGTCCGGATCCTGGCGTACGGCCGCCGCCCGGAAGACTTCTTCCGGCACGGCTGGAACGTCTTCGACTTCCTGGTGATCGCCGCCATCTTCGTCCCCGGCCTGCACGGCGACTCGGCGCTGCTGCGGGTGGTCCGGGTGCTGCGGATCGTACGGTTGGTGCGGTTCTCACCCGGCCTGCGGACGATCGTCTCGGCGTTGTGGCGCAGCCTGCCCGGTATCGGCGGTTTCTTCGCCCTGGCCGTGGTGACGCTCTACGTCTACGGCATGGCCGGTTGGTTGATCTTCGGCGAGGTCTATCCGGAGCAGTACGGGGACATCGGACGGTCCCTGTTGACCCTGTTCGTGCTGCTGTCGTTGGAGACGCTGCCGGATCTCATCGAGCAGGGGATGGAGTTCTCGCCCTGGACGGTGCTCTACTACGGCAGCTACGTGGTGATCACCGTCAACCTGCTGCTCAACATCCTGATCGCGGTCTTCGTCAACTCGATGGAGGAGGCGCGCCGGCTGGAGATGACCGAAGGGCTCGGCCCCGGTTACGACTCCGACGGCGACGGCGTGCCCGACGAGGTGGACCGGATCGCGATCAGCCAGCGCCTCGACGACCTGCGTACGCTCATCGTCGAGCTGGAACGGGAACTGCGCATTGACCGCGACGACGGACGGCTGCGACGCATCGGAAAGGACTGACCGCCGCCGACCGCACACGCGATGGCGTCCGCGTTTGATCAGAATCACGACGGATGCGGATAACGGCTGTAACCGGATAGGGTCGTTACACCGGCTGATGATCTCTGGGGAGGGTGTGTGCTGGCTCTGGTGGCGGTCCATGCACTGACAGCTGTGATCGCCCCGGCGCTGGTGCGACTCTGGGGGCGCAACGCCCTCTACCTGGTGGCGCTGGCGCCCGGCGCGACGCTGGTGTGGGCGCTTACGCAGACCGCCGGGGTCCGCGACGGCGTACCGGTGGTCGAGACGGTGGCGTGGGTGCCGCAACTCGGGCTGGAACTCGCCCTCCGGATGGGCACGCTGTCCTGGTTGATGGTCGCCCTGGTCGGTGGCGTCGGTGCGCTGGTGCTGGCCTACAGCGCCCGCTACTTCCGAAACGACGATCCGGGTCTGGGCCGCTTCGCCGCCGTCTTCGTCGCCTTCGCCGGCGCGATGCTCGGCCTGGTGGTCTCCGACGACCTGCTGCTGCTGTACGTGTTCTGGGAACTGACCACAGTCTTCTCGTACCTGCTGATCGGTAGCGACCCGGCGAAACGGGCCAGCCGGCGGGCCGCCATGCAGGCCCTGCTGGTGACGACGCTCGGCGGCCTGGCGATGCTCGCCGGGTTCGTCATGCTCGGCCAGCACGCCGGCAGCTACCGCTGGTCCGAGATCGCCGCGAACCTCCCCGGCGGCGGGTACCTCGCGGTCGCCGTGGTGCTGATCCTGCTCGGCGCGCTCAGCAAGTCGGCGATCTTCCCGTTCAGTTTCTGGCTGCCGGGGGCGATGGCGGCACCGACGCCGGTCAGCGCGTACCTGCACGCCGCCGCCATGGTGAAAGGCGGCGTGTTCCTGGTCGCCCTGATGGGACCGGCGCTCGCCGAGGTCACCCCGTGGCGGCCGGTGCTGCTGACCGCCGGACTGATCACCATGTTCCTCGGCGGGTGGGCGGCGCTGCGCCAGGTCGACCTCAAGCTGCTGCTGGCCTACGGCACGGTGAGCCAGCTCGGCCTGCTGATGGTGATCCTCGGCGGCGGCACCCGCGACACCGCGTTGGCAGGTGTGGCGATGGTGCTCGCGCACGCCCTGTTCAAAGCCACGCTCTTCCTCACCGTCGGGCTCATCGACCACGCCGCCGGTACCCGTGACCTACGTGAACTCAGCGGGTTGGGTCGGCGGGCACCGGCGCTGGCCGTGGTGGCCGGGCTCGCCGCCGCCTCGATGGCAGGTCTGCCGCCGATGGCCGGTTTCGTCGCCAAGGAGGCCGCCGTCGAGGCGCTGCTGCACGGCGGCGGAGCCGACCTGGTGGTGCTGGTCGGGGTGCTCCTCGGCTCGGTGCTGACCGTCGCGTACACCCTGCGGTTCCTCTGGGGAGCCTTCGCCGGCAAGCCGGACGTCCCCGCCACCGAGATGGCACCCGTGTCGTGGCCGTTCCTGGCCCCGGCGGCGGCGCTGGCTCTCGCCGGGGCCGCCGCCGGCCTGCTCGCCCCGGCGGTGGACCGGCTGCTCGCCCCGTACGCCGATCTGTATTCCAGTGCCGAGCCCGGCTACCACCTGGCGTTGTGGCACGGGCTGACCCCGGCGCTCGGGCTGTCGGTGCTGGCGGTGGCGGGCGGTGCCGGGCTGTTCC
This sequence comes from Verrucosispora sp. CNZ293, assembly GCF_002754655.1. Lineage (NCBI taxonomy): Bacteria > Bacillati > Actinomycetota > Actinomycetes > Micromonosporales > Micromonosporaceae > Micromonospora > Verrucosispora sp. CNZ293. The sequence goes on along the minus strand of NZ_PEFR01000001.1, from coordinate 1,635,735 downwards.
ACCTGATGCGCCGCGAGCGGGTGCGTACCACGCTGCGGCTGCCCTTCGACAGCGCCACCGCCTACACGCGGGTCATCGGCGCCGTGGACCGGCTGGCGGTGGAGCTGACCGGTGCCACCCAGCGTGGTTCGCTGCCGTTCTACCTCGGCGTGATCCTGGTGGTACTGGTGCTGCTGCCCGGTGGCGCGCTGCTGATCGGGGCACCCTGGCCGCAGCGGTTCCACGTCTGGGACACCCCACTCCAGGCGGTCGCCGCCGCCGTGGTGATCGTGGCGGCGGTGATGGCGGCCCGGGCGCTGCGCCGGCTCACCGCGATGATCCTGGTCGGCGTCGCCGGCTACGGCACCGCGCTGCTGTTCGTCCTGCACGGCGCACCCGACCTGGCGTTGACCCAGTTCCTGGTGGAGACCGTCACCATCGTCATGTTCGTCCTGGTGCTGCGGCGGCTGCCGGCCAAGTTCTCGGAACGTCCGATCCGGTCCAGCCGGCGCGGTCGGGTCGCGATCGGCGTCGCCGTCGGCGCGGTCACCGCCGGCATGGCGTACGTCGCCACGGGCGCCCGCCAGGCCATCCCGATCTCCGTCGGCTTTCCCGACGAAGCCGTTTCGTACGGTGGTGGGAAGAACGTGGTGAACGTGGCCCTCGTCGACATCCGGGCCTGGGACACGATGGGCGAGATCGCCGTGCTGGTCGTGGCCGCCACCGGGGTGGCCAGCCTGATCTTCCGTCGGGCGGGCGACCTGCACCGGCGGGGCGACATTCCCGGTGACGGCCGGGCGGAATACAACCGCCCACGGTGGCTGACCACGGGTGCCACCACCCGAGCACAGTCGGTCATCCTCCAGGTGGTGACCCGGCTGATCTTCCACGCCATCGTCATCTTCTCCATCTACCTGCTCTTCAGCGGCCACAACGCGCCGGGCGGCGGCTTCGCCGCCGGCCTGGTGGCCGGTCTCGCGCTGGCCGTGCGCTACCTGGCCGGCGGCCGTACGGAACTCAACGGCGCGGCGCCCGTCGACGCAGGTGTGGTCCTCGGTGCCGGCCTGTTCGTCGCCGTCGGCACCGGCGTGGGGGCGATGCTGCTCGGCGGCGAGTTCCTGCAGAGCGCGCTGCTCGACTTCCACCTGCCGGTGCTGGGGCACGTCCATTTCGTCACGTCGGTCTTCTTCGACGTCGGTGTTTATCTGATCGTCGTCGGCCTGGTGCTTGACATCCTGCGCAGCCTCGGCGCGGAGATGGACCGCCAGAGCGAGACCGAGAGTGCCGAGATCCGGGAAAGGGAGCTGGTGTGAGCCCCAACCTCACCTACGTGATCGTGGTCGGCGTACTCGTCGCCGCCGGGGTGACGCTGCTGCTGGAACGCAGCCTCACCCGGGTGCTGATGGGAGTGATCCTGCTCGGCAACGGCGCCAATCTGCTGCTGCTGACCGGTGGGCGGGCCGGTGGACCGCCGATCGTCGGCACCACCGCTCCGGAGGAGATGAGTGATCCGCTGCCCCAGGCGATGATCCTCACCGCCATCGTCATCACCCTCGGCATGACGGCGTTCCTGCTCGCGCTGGCGTACCGCAGCTGGCACCTCAACGGGCACGACGAGGTGCAGGACGACGTCGAGGACCGCCGGATCATGGATCTCGCGATACGCGACGAGGGACCGGGCACCGCCGACATCGAGGGCGGCACCGGCGACGGTGACGACGACGAGTCGACCGACGCGCGACCGGTCGCCAACGTGGTGGAAGCAGGGCGGGCCGGATGACGCACCTCGTTCCGCTGCCGGTGGTGATGCCGCTGCTCGGCGCGGCACTGACACTGCTGCTGCTCGGCCGTCCGCACGCCCAGCGGTGGGTCAGCCTCACCGTGCTCACCGCCACCGTGGCGGTGTCGGCCACGCTGCTGGTGCAGTCGAGCCTGCACGGCCCGCTGGTGGTGGAGGTGGGTGGCTGGGTCGCCCCGTTGGGCATCGTGCTTGTCGCCGACCAACTTGCCGCGTTGATGCTTGTGGTCTCGGCCTCGGTGACGCTCTGCGTGCTCGTCTACTCGATCGGGCAGGGTATGGCCGACGGGCACGAGGAGACCCCGCTGTCGGTCTACCACCCGACCTACCTGGTGCTGACCGCAGGTGTCTGCAACGCGTTCCTCTCCGGTGACCTGTTCAATCTCTACGTCGGCTTCGAGATCCTGCTGGTCGCCAGCTACGTGCTGTTGACCCTGGGCAGCACCGAGAACCGGATCCGCGCCGGCACCACCTACGTCGTGGTGAGCCTGCTCTCCTCGGTGATCTTCCTGATCGCGATCGGCCTGGTCTACGCCTCGACCGGCACGCTCAACCTGGCCCAACTCGTCGACCGGCTGGACACCCTGCCGGACGACCTGCGCCTGCTCCTCCAGGGCATGCTGCTGCTGGCCTTCGGCATCAAGGCGGCGGTCTTCCCGCTGTCGGCCTGGCTGCCGGACAGCTATCCGACGGCGCCCGCCCCGGTGACCGCGGTCTTCGCCGGCCTGCTCACCAAGGTCGGCGTGTACGCGATCATCCGTACCGAGACGTTGCTGTTCCCCGGTGGACGCACCGCCACCCTGCTGCTGGTGACGGCGGTGCTGACCATGGTGGTCGGCATCCTCGGCGCGGTCGCCCAGTCGGACATCAAGCGGTTGCTGTCGTTCACGCTGATCAGCCACATCGGCTACATGCTCTTCGGGGTGGGACTCACCTCATCGCTCGGCCTGTCCGCGGCGATCTTCTACGTGGTGCACCACATCACCATCCAGACCACCCTCTTCCTCGCCGCCGGCCTTGTCGAACGTCGGGGCGGCAGCACCGCGCTGGATCGTCTCGGTGGCCTGGCCCGGCTCTCACCTGTGCTCGCCGTACTGTTCTTCGTGCCCGCGCTGAACCTCGCCGGCATTCCGCCGTTCTCCGGATTCCTCGGCAAGCTCGGCCTGATCCAGGCCGGCGTCGACGATGGCGGTGTGCTGGCCTGGATCCTGGTGGCCGGCGGGCTGATCACCAGCCTGCTCACCCTCTACGCCATCGCCCGGGTGTGGAACCTGGCCTTCTGGCGGACACCGCACGCGGACATGCCGGCCGGCGACGACGCCGAGCAGGCGGCCCGCACCGAGGGCGCGGTGGAGCCGGACCGGGGCGGCGGCGGGCAGTCCGGCGCTGTGCTGCCCAAGCTGATGATCGCGCCGACGCTCGCCCTCGTGGTGCTCGGCCTGGCGCTGACGGTGGTCGCCGGCCCGTTGTTCGACCTCAGCACCGACGCCGCCGACGACCTGCTGCGCCGGACGCCGTACGTCGATGCCGTCTTCCCGGGAGGTCCGCCGTGAGTTCCGACCCGTTGACCCCGACGGAGCCGAACGAGCCGCTCCGTCCCGTGTTGAACCGCACCGCCCGGCGGCGTAACCAGATCACCGCGGTGACCGCGCTGGTCGCCGTCTGGGTGCTGCTCTGGGGCACGCTTTCCTGGGCCAACATCATCAGTGGCCTGGTGGTGGCCGTCGTCCTGCTGGCCGTCTTCCCGCTGCCCCCGGTGACCTTTGCCGGCCGGATCCACCCGCTGCCGATGGTGCGTTTCTGGCTGCGGTTCCTGAGTGACCTGGTGGTGGCCTCCGCGCAGGTCGCCTGGCTGGCGCTGCGGGTCGGCCACACCCCGCAGAGCGCCATCATCGCGGTGCGACTGCGGGTCAACACCGATCTCAATCTCACCCTCAACGCGGAGGCGCTGTCGCTCGTGCCGGGCAGCCTGATCCTGGAGGCCGACCGCCGGACCGGCACGCTCTACATTCACGTGCTCAACGTGACCAGCCGGGACGAGGTCGAACGATTCCGCCGAGGCGTCTTCGAGCTTGAGGCCCGCATCGTCGAGGCCATCGGCTCACCCGAGGAGTTGCGCCGCATCCGGGAAAATCCGGCTGACCGGGAAGGAGTACCCGCATGACCGCTGTCGCCGTGACCGTCACCGTGCTGCTCGCCGTGGCCGGTGGGCTCACCCTCATCAGGATCATTCGCGGGCCGTCGATCCTCGACCGGGCCGTGGCCACCGACGTGCTGCTGGCCGTCATCGTCGCCGCGATAGCCACCGAGGCCGCCTACAGCCGGGACGCCACCGCGTTGCCGGTGCTTGTCGTGCTGGCCGTGCTCGGATTCGTCGGTTCGGTGAGCATCGCCCGCTTCGCCGCCCGACGCCACGACGCGTCCGCGTGCAGCACGTCGGACGGGAGCCAGACGTGAGTCTCGACGTGGTCCTCGACGTGGTCGCCTCGGTCTTCCTGATCGCCGGGGCGCTGCTCAGCCTCGCCGCCGGGGTGGCACTGGTGCGCTTCCCCGACCTGCTCACCCGGATGCACGCCGCCGCCAAGCCGCAGGTGCTCGGGCTGCTGCTGGTGCTTGTCGGGTGCGCGTTGCGACTGCGTACCGGGGTGGACATCACCACGCTGGTGCTGGTCGGTGCGTTCTCCCTCGCCACCGCGCCGGTGGCGGCGCACATGGTCGGACGGGCCGCGTACCCACACGAGGACATCCGCACCGATCTGCTGGTCACCGACGAACTCGCCGATCACCTGGACCGTATCGCCGACGAGCGGGAGAGCTCGGCGCGGGCCTGAACCGGGGACGGCCGTGGGCCGGGTCGCGTCGGGCCGGTCAATATCCATTGCGGGCACTGCCGTTCGCCCATAACCTTTCCGGCATCAGGTTGATCACGTCGGAGCCGGGAAGGAGCATGCCGTGCGAGAACTGAACCGTATCCAGGTCGGTCGATGCCTGTGGCGTCCCGCCGCACCCGCCGGCAGGCCGGCCCTCCCCGTGGCCGGTACGCCAGCCTGGCGATCGGCGCACCGCCGCTAACTCGACGTCGGAGACCGCCCCACCCCGGGCCGCCTCCCGCACCTCACCTTCTCACCACCCGTCGCTCACCCGCAGTCGTCGATCATGCAGTTATGGTCCCTGGTAAACGGGATAAAAGCCGCATATCAACGACCGTAAGTGCATGATCGACGGGCTTCGCCGCGGAACTCAGGAGAACATCACAATGGGCTTCAGCCTGCTCGCGGGAACGCGGGCGCCGGTACGGGTGTGGACCGACCCGTACGGCATCGAGCCGCAGGCCGCGCGGCAACTGCGCAACATCGGTGCGCTGCCCTGGGTGCAGGGTGTCGCGGTCATGCCGGACGTGCACTTCGGAAAGGGTGCGACTGTCGGTTCGGTGATCGCGATGCGGCAGGCGGTCTCGCCGGCCGCCGTCGGAGTCGACATCGGCTGCGGCATGTCGGCGGTGCGTACCTCGCTCACCGCCGCCGACCTGCCCGACGACCTGGCCGGGCTGCGCCGGGCGGTCGAGGAGGCCATCCCGGTCGGCTTCGCCCAGCGCGACGAGCCGGTGGATCCGCGCCGGATCCGAGGGCTGGAACAGCGCGGCTGGGTCGACTTCTGGCGACGCTTCACCGACCTCGACCGGCGGGTGGCGCAGCTGGAGGCGCGGGCCCGGCGGCAGTTGGGCACCCTCGGTGGCGGCAACCACTTCATCGAGGTCTGCCTGGAGCAGGGCGGTGCCGACGCCGGCCGGGTCTGGCTGATGCTGCACTCCGGATCGCGCAACATCGGCAAGGAACTGGCCGAGCGGCACATGGCGGTGGCCCGCCGGCTGCCGCACAACGCCGACCTGCCCGACCGGGACCTGGCGGTCTTCCTCACCGGTACGCCGGAGATGGACGCCTACCGCCGCGACCTGTGGTGGGCGCAGGAGTACGCGCGGCGCAACCGCGCCGTCATGCTCGCCGTCCTGATGAACCTGATGCGGGAACGGTTCCCGCAGGTCAGCTACGACGATCCGATCAGCTGCCACCACAACTACGTGGCGGAGGAGACCTACGAGGGGGTGGACGTGTTGGTGACGCGGAAGGGTGCCATCCGTGCCGGCCTCGGGGACCTGGGCATCATCCCCGGTTCGATGGGCACCGGCTCGTACATCGTCCGTGGCTCGGGCAACGACTGGAGCTACTGCTCGGCCTCGCACGGGGCGGGCCGGCGGATGTCCCGGGCCCAGGCGAAGCGGACGTACAGCACGGCGGACCTGGCGGCCCAGACGTCGGGAGTGGAGTGCCGTAAGGACGCCGGGGTGGTGGACGAGATCCCCGGCGCGTACAAGGACATCAACGAGGTGATGGCGCAGCAGGAGGACCTGGTGGAGGTGGTCGCCCACCTCAAGCAGGTGATCTGTGTGAAGGGCTGAGCTGCGGTCGGCGCCCGTCGGGGGGCGGGCGCCGACCGTATCCCTCGTCTGCCGCTGCGATCTCCGCGTGCCATTCCGGGGCCTGCGTGGCGGCGAGCCGGTGCCAGGTTGCCGGGCCGCCCCGCAGGGGCCAGGCGCGGGTCGTGCCGTAGCCGGCACCGACACTGCCCAGCTCGCGGGCGAGACGCCGGTGCACGGCGGCGAGGGCCTCCGCCGCACCGGGCGTACCGGCGGTCACCTGGTGCCGTACTTCCTCGGTGGTCCTCGCGTAGCGGTGCACGGCGGCGTCCGTGTCGACGTCGACCCGGTGCCGGCTCGTCAAGGAGAGCGTGAGCAGCGGCGGCTGTCCGTCCTCGGCGAGCGCGGCGACCAGCCGGTCGTGACCGTCCAGCACGACGTGGCAGTCGAGACCACTGATCCACCAGAGCAGGACCGGCGGGAGGATGCCCTCCCGGAACTGCTTCCGGTATGCCCTGACCCGCCCGTGGTCGGGACGTGCCAGCGGGCGGAGCGGCAGGATCTGCCGGTTCCGGTCGCCGCTGAACCAGTCGATCCAGCCCCGGTCGTGCGGCAGCGGCACGGGTGCCCGCCGCTGTCTCGCGTCGACGGCCGGGTCCGCGACGACGCCGCCGATCACCCAGCGGCCGGCGTGCAGCGGCCCCTCGACGGTCCCGGCCAACTCGGTAGCGAAGTAATGAGCCCACCGCGCCTGCCAGGAGCCGGCCGCGTCGACAGGGCCGAAGGCCGCCGACCGGGCCGCGCGGATCGGCCGAACCGGCGGGCGGTGCCGACCGACAGACGCGTACGCCACGCCGAAGCGGTCATCGGCAACGCTGGCCAGCAGCACGATCGCCTCACCGTGCCGCAGCACGAGCAGACCCCGCCCGGCTGCCTCCACCCGCAGGGCGGGTCGGGCCGGCCGTTCGACCTCGAGGACCAGCGCTTCCCACGCCCCCTGCGCGCTCGACGCGGGCAGGTTCGTTCTGCCGGGCTTCTGTCGGGCCATGAAGCCATCATCGGTCACCACGGAAAGCGGTCGCCCACCGATCACCTCCGGGGAGCGTGGCCGGCACCGATCACGGCTGAGGGTGGCGAAAACCGTTTGACAGCCCACATATTCTGATCCTCCGTACTTTCGGCGGACCGCGAGTCGCGAGGGGGCCCTGCCCTCTCGACACTCAGGAGCCGCAATGCGCCGGGCGCCCGCCGTCACCTTCCTCCTCGGCACCGTCTTCCTGGACATGCTCGGGCTCGGCCTGATCGTGCCGATCATGCCCGCCCTGATGACCTCGGTCACCGAGGACGCCGTCACCGCCGTGTTCTGGTCCGGCCTGCTCGGCTCCGTCTACGGCCTGCTGCAGTTCGTGGTCTCGCCCCTGCTCGGGCGGCTGTCCGATCGCTACGGCCGTCGTCCGGTCCTGCTCGCGTCGTTGACCTGCCTCGGCGTCGACTGGTTGGCCCACGCGGCGTCGCCCAGCCCGTGGACCCTGCTGGTGTTCCACGCCGCCGCCGGTGCGTGCGCGGGAACGTACACAGTGGTAAACGCCTACATCGCCGACGTCACGGAACCGGGATCGCGGGCGCACGCGTACGGGTTGATCGGTGCCGCGTTCGGCCTCGGCTTCGTCGCCGGTCCGATCCTCGGGGGCCTGCTCGGCGCGGTCGACGTACGGCTGCCGTTCGTCGCCGCCGCCGTGCTCTGCTTCGCCAACGTCGCGTACGGCTGGCTCGTCCTGCCGGAGTCACGTCCCGGCGACCGGCGCACCCCGCTGACCCTGCGGCTGGCGAACCCGGTCGGTGCCATCGCCGCCGTCCTGCGCCGGCCGGTGCTCGGCCGCCTCGCCGGTGCCCGGTTCTGCGCCGACGTCGCTCGGATGACCCACCAGTCGACCTGGACGTTCTTCCTGACCCACACGTTCGCCTTCAGCACCACCCAGATCGGCGTCGTGCTGGCCACCTCCGCGCTCGCCGGCGCGGTCTACCAGGCCCGAGCCGTCGGTCCGGTGGTGCGGCGTCTGGGCGACAAGCGCGCCGCGGTGGCCGGCAGCCTCCTCGGCTGCGTCTCGCTGGCGGCGACGGCGTTCGTGTCCGTGCCGTGGTTGCTCTATCTCCTGATGGCCGTCGGCGTGCTCGGCTCGCTCGCGGGTGCCGCCGCCCAGTCGTGGATCTCCCGCACCGTCCGGGCCGACGAACAGGGCACCGTGCAGGGCGCGCTGACCGGCATCGGTGCCGTGGCGGAAACCGTCGTGCCGATCACGGCCGGAGTGGCGTTCGGCTGGTCGCTGACGTACGCGTCGCCGGGGTCGGTCTATCTCGGCGCGGCCGTCTTCGCGGCCGGGTCGGCGCTGCTGCTGGCCGCCACACCCGACGTCCGGTCGACGTCGCCCGAGTAGACCTGAGGGCGCCACAGCCAGCGCAGCGCGTCGGGCAGGAGGACGCCGCAGTGGTTGGGGCTGTGGCCACCGTCGCCGAGCACGAGTCGGAAGTCGTAACCCGCCTCGGCCAGGGCAGCCGCGACGCGCAGGTTGTGCGAGAGCCAGTTCCGGTGCGGCTCGTTCCAGTGCAGGTCCCGATGACCGGCCTGGATGAAGATGCGTAGTGGCTTGCGGGCGTCGCGGGCGATGAGCTCCGGGTACGGATTTCCGTCGGGCATCTGGGCGAAGCTGGACAGGCAGCACAGCGCCCGTACTCGATGTTGCGGTTCTTCGGTTGCTCGGCGTCGACGACGATGCCGGGGTCGACGAACAGGCCGATGGTGACCGGTATGTCACCGTGATGGATGAGGTTGTCCAGGACTATCGCGCCCCGGACCTCCCCGCCCGGGTCCAGGTACCACTGTCCGTCGAGGAACACGACAAGTGACGCCGGCCGCGAGGGGTCGTAACGGGCCGGCACCTTCTCGGTCACCCCGGCGACGCTACGAGCCGTGGTCACCCCGGGCAACGGCATTCGCGGTGGAGGCAGCCGTCAGCGCGGTGATGGCGCGGCGGAGGCGGCTGGCCGCCGCCGGGTCTTCCCCGTCGGTGAGGGCGACGTGGTGCAGGACTCCGACCGCCGCCAGCGCCAGCGCCTCGGTGTCGGCGGGTGGGGCCAGTCGGCCGATGCGCTGCTCGGCCTCCAGGTAGGCGACGACTGCGCGTTCGAGGGCGCGCAGCGCGGCGCCGCCGCTGCCGAGTACCGCTTCGACGGCTGCCACGAGCGTCGGCCGGTAGGCGAAGAGCCGGGTGACGGCCAGCATCGTGATCATCGGGGTGGCGAGCAGCGTCGCACTGAGGTTCGCGTCAACGGTGCCGGTGCCGGCCCGATCGGGGAGCCCGGCCGCGACGGCGGCGATCTGGAAGCTCCGGTCGACCGCGTAGCCGGTCAGGAAGTCGTCGAAGCTGGCGAAGTGGGCGAAGAGCAGCCCGGTGGCGACGCCGCCCGCCTGGGTCACGGCTCGGCTGGTGAGCTGGCTGGGCCCGGCCGCCGCGATCACGCGTTCCGCGGCGGCGAAGAGGTGCTGCCGGGGCTCGGTGATGGCGACTCCGCGTGGCATGTCGGAAGTCTACGCACCTTGCGCACCGGATGAGCATGCGCTCATCATGTTTGAGCGTCTGCTCATACCTGACTCCGGGGGTCCGAATGAAGCGAACGGTGATCGTTGGCGCCGGCATAGCCGGCCTCGCCACCGCCCTGCGACTGGCGCGCGACGGGTGGCAGCCGATCGTGGTGGAACGGGCCCCGGCCCGGCGCAGCGGTGGCTACCTGGTGAACCTGCTCGGGGCGGGCTATGACGCCGTCGAGCGGCTCGGTCTGGTTCCCGCCCTCGCCGAGCACGCGCTCGGCGTGTTCACCACCGTGCTGGTCCGGGCGGACGGTCGGCCGAAGCTCACGGTGCCCGCGGTGGTCGCCGAGGCCGCGCTGGGTCCCCGCACCTTGACGGTGTTCCGCGGCGACCTGGAGAACGTGCTGTACGAGGCGGTACGCGATCGGGCCGAGATCCGCTTCGGGACCACCGTCGAGTCCGTGGACCAGGACGCCGACCGGGTGGTGGTCCGGCTCAGCGACGGCACCACCGAGGTGGTCGACCTGCTCGTCGGTGCTGATGGCGTGCACTCGGCGACCCGGGCGGCGCTGTTCGGTCCCGGCCATCGGGTCGACCTGCCGTACGTGGTGGCGGCCTTCCCGCTCAGCCGTCCGCCCGACGCCGTACCCGCGTCGTCCGCCACCACGTTCATCGGTCCCGGACGTACGGCGGCGATCGTCAACCTGGGCCCGCGCCGCTCCTCGGCCTTCTTCACCTACCGCTGCGCGGACCCCGACCGGGAACTGGCACGCGGGCCCGTCCCCGCGTTGCGGGCGACCTTCGGAGACCTGGCCGGTGCCGTACCCGAGGCGATCGGCGACCTGGAGGCTGACCCGGGAAGCGCCTACGTCGACCGGGTCAGCCAGGTGGACCTGCCGCGGTGGGGCGTCGGCCGGGCGGTTCTGCTCGGTGACGCGGCCTGGTGCGTCAGCCTCTTCGCCGGGCACGGCGCGGCCCTGGCGCTCGCCGGTGCCGACCAGCTCGGCACCGCCCTGCGTCGGCACGGCGACGACATCCGGTCGGCGCTGACACAGTGGGAGGCCGGCCTCCGCTCCGAGGTCGTCAAGCGGCAGGCGCTCGCCCGTCGGGGCATGTACCAGTACGCCCCACCGAGCCGCCTGCACGTCTGGCTGAACGAGGCCACCATCCGGGCGGTCACCCTGCCCGGCATCCGTGGCCTCGTTCGTCGCGGCATCGAACGCCAGAACCGCTGAGCTGTCCGGCCGGCAGCGGCGTGTGGTTGCTCAGCCGTACGGGTTGAAGGGGATTCCGGCCGGCTTGGCGGCGTTGAGCAGGTACTCGAACGAGCCATCCTTGATCTTGATGGTGGCCGCGCCGAAGTTGGCGTCCATCAGCCGGTTGCGCAGCTCGGTGCTGGGCCAGCCGTGCCAGTCCACCACCGGCGGGTAGTGCCAGACGTGGTAGTGGTTCTCCGGCGGCTCGTCGTTGTCGTTGGCCAGCCGGAAGAAGTGCGTCGACGCGCCGTCCTTGTGGTAGACGACCTTCGGATGGGTGCCGTCGAACCGTACCTGGGCGCGCGGGTAGGTGCGCCGGCTGCTGTGCTGCGTGGTGCTCACGTACTCGACCCGGTCGGCCGCCTGGTCGACCCAGGAGATGACGTGCTCCCAGTCGTGCCGGTGGCCGCCGAGGCCACTGCCGTGCACGGCCTGGTCCTTCTCGAAGTAGCTGGCGTAGACGATCGCGCACCAGCCGTTGTTGCACTTGGACCGGGCGTACGTCTGCGACATGTCCAGATCGGAGCGGTCGCGGCAGCTGCCATTGATCGCCCCGGTGGTCTTCAGCCCGCCGTTGATCGTGCCGTCCGGGCTGATCGCGGAGACGGCGTAGCAGCCGTCGGTGTCGTAGTCGTAGGCGGGTGAGAACGACGACTCGTAGCCGCCGGCGTTGTGCGGCAGGTTGGGCAGTGAGTTCGCGTGGGCCGGCGCCGCCGGGAGCAGGACGCCCAGCGTGGCCAGCCCGGCGACGAGTCGGGCCAGCCAGCGCCGATCGGACCTGACCGGCCGGCCGGTGGGCTGGCCGGCGGCGGGTGCCGGTGGGGGAGCGGGCGGTGCGGACACGGGTTTCATGGCTATCTATATCGCACGCCAGGGCGCACGGGTCAACGCCGAACATGAGGACGACTCATTAACGGTGGGTGTGCGGGACACCCATCGAAACCCGTCGACCTCGGATCACGCCGTGGCGCAGCGACCGAGCAGAATCGGGACACCGTCGCCGGTCAGGTCCGCGCAGTGGCTCCGACGTCCGGTCATCGCCATCGTCAGGGCGAGCGTGGCACCGGACACCAGCGGCCCGGCGCCGGTGGTGAAGGGTCCGTCGGTCGCCGCCAGGCGCAACCCACGGATCCGGCTCCTGGCCGGCACGGTGAGGTCCGAGCCGGCGGAGTACTCGGCGACCCGGGTGGCGGTCCCGGTCGGGTACGCGTAATCCAGCCCCAGCGGGCGGCGGATGTCCTCGCCGTGCACGATCTGCTCGCCGAGCATCGCCAGCACCGGCAGGGGTGGCTTGGTGGTGCTGGTGATGATCCTGCGGAACCCGGCGAGGGTGTCGTCAGGGGTGTCGCCCAGGTGCTCGTTGAGCCGCATGAGCACCTGTCGGTCGAAGTCCCACCGGCACCGGATCACGCCGAGCATCCAGCGCACCGGATTCAGGCTGGCCGCCGCGGTGAGGTGCGCGAGGACCTCGCGCACCGTCAGACCCGTGCAGAGCGACGGTGTGGTCCACCCGTCGGCGGTCAGGGCGGCGAGATCGTCGGCCAGCGCCGCCCGTTCCGCGTGGACCAGCGCCCAGACGCCGGTGCGGTCGAGTGCCGGAGTGTGCTCGGTCATGCGATGGGCCCTCCTGTCGTGGCCACCGTCGCGGCGCCCGCCTGTCAGGGGCGCGGCGAACGGGGGCTGTCGTGGCATGTCGAAAGGAAGACTCCCGGCGTCGGGCAGAATCGTCGCTCGTGAACGACAGTTCTTCCGGGCGGACCCGCGATACGTCACCCGATGCCGAGGATCCGGACCTCGTCCGGGCCCGGGCGGGGGACGACGCCGCGTTCGGCCGGCTGGTGGCGCCGCTGCGCCGGGAGTTGCACGTGCACTGCTACCGGATGCTCGGCTCCGTGCACGACGCCGACGACGCCCTGCAGGAGGCGCTGCTGCGGGCCTGGCGGGGAGTCGGCAGTCACACCGGACGCGGATCCCTGCGGTCGTGGCTCTATGCCATCGCCACCCGTACCTGCCTGGACGCCGCCACGAACCGCCGCAGGCGCGCGTTGCCCGTCGATCTCGGTCCCGCCAGCGACCGGGTCCTGCCCGACGGCGTCGCCCGGACCGAGGTGGCCTGGCTGGGCCCGTACCCGGAGATCTCGGTCACCGCCGGACCGCTCGGTCCGCACGCCCGGTACGAGCAGCGGGAGGCGGTCGAACTCGCCTTCGTCGCCGCCCTGCAACACCTGCCCGGCAATCAACGCGCCGCGCTGCTGCTCTTCGATGTCCTCGGCTACTCCGTCGCCGAGATCGCCGCGATGATGGACACCTCGACCACGTCGGTGAACTCGGCGCTGGCGCGGGCCCGCAGGATCGTCGCGGAGCGGGTGCCGCCAGCGACGCAGCAGCAGACGCTGCGCGACATCGGTGACGATCGGTTGCGCCGGGTCGTCACGGCGTTCGCCGCGGCGTTCGAACGCCGGGACGTGGACGCCCTGGTCGCGCTGCTGACCGAGGACGTCACCTGGTCGATGCCACCGCTGGCGCAGTGGTACGCCGGACTCGACGCCGTCGCCGACTTCGCCACCGAGGTGCCGCTCGGCAGCTGCCCCAGCTGGCGTTCCCTGCCGACCAGCGCGAACGGCCAGCCGGCCGTCGCCTTCTATCTGGGCGAGGACCGCATCGAGGCCCACCACGGCTGGTCGATCACCGTGCTGACCCTTCGCGGCGATCGGGTCGCCGGGATCACGTCGTTCGTCGGCGAGGACCACTTCGTCCGGTTCGGGTTGCCGGTCAGTGTCGCCGGATCGAGGCCGCCGGCGCGGCCCGGTGAAAGGTTCGCGCCCTAGATCGCGACGGCACGGGTGCCGGCGGCGGCGTACCCGATGCCGGTGTTCAGCCCGGCGATGACGACACCGAACACCACGAGCAGCGCCGTCCGGCGGGCCGAGGTGCCGGCGGTCCAGGCGCCCGCCATCGCGGTGGGGGCGTTTGCAGACACGTGAAGATCGTAACCGTGGCCGTCGAGATCGAATCCGGCCGTCATGACCAGCCGTCTGCCCGCTGCCGCCGTCAGCGCGTCGCGGTCAGCGTCACAGGTACGGCGACCACCTTCGCCGGTGAGCCGTCGACGGCTGACACCTCGTACGCCTCGATCGTGCCGGCCTGGTCGCGGGACACCCGGTAGCTCAGCGTGAGCCGGTAGCCGCCCCGGCAACCGGTGCCGCAGGTGGTGGTGGTGAACCCGGTGGCGAGCTGGCGTCCAGCGGCGTCGAGCACCCGGACGGTGACTGTCGCCTCGAACACGTCGGCGCTGCCGGTGACGGCGACCGGGCTGGTCACCCGCTCGCCGATGGCCGGCGCGGTGACCACGATCGGGGCCAGCAGGTCGGCGTGATCGGCGCGGCCGGCCGGCGCGGCGGTGCCGAAGTCGACCCGGCGCACGGTGGGAAACTGGGTGAGGGTGTAGACCACCTGCGCCTCGCGTAGCCGGGCGGTGCCCGGGTCGGTCGCGGCGGTCAGCCGGACACTGGCGACCCCGGCTGCGATGCGGCTCACCTCGGCGCCGTCGGGCAGCAGGGTGACCAGACCGGCGTCGGCCTCCCGCCGGGTCGGCCCGGCGGCCAGCTCGGCCAGGGCCAGCCGGGAGGTGGCCACCGTGGCGGGTCGGGTCCGCCGGGTCGGCACGAGCCGTCCTTCGCGGACGTACCACAGCTCCAGGGTGAGTGTCTCCGGCCGGCCGGGGGCCGCGCTGCCGGTGGTCGGCGGCGCGGGGGTGGAACTGCCGCCGGTCGGCGAGGTGGTGGTGGATGGCGGCGTGACAGGTGCCGACCTGCTGGTGGCGGTTGAGGCGGGCGCGGGGGCGGTCGGTGCCGGCCCGAGCGACCCGGACCGCGACGGCGCACAGCCGGCCGCCAGCAGCAGCACGGCGACCGCCGCCGTCACCCGGCGCCTCCACTCAGCGTGCGGTGGTCCCGGGAGGTACCGCCGGGTGGTGGCCCGCCCGTTCACCGCGCACGCTCCGGCGCGCCGTCGGGCAGGTCGAGGCGGAACCGGGTACCGGTGCCGGGGGCGCTGTGCACGGTCAACCGGCCACCGAGCAGTCGGGCGTTCTCCCGGGCGATGGCCAGACCGAGCCCGCTACCGCCGCCTGAGCGTGACGGGTCGACCTTGTGGAACCTGTCGAACAGTCGGGGCAGATGCTCGGCCGGGATGCCGGGCCCCTGGTCGTCGACGTCGAAGTGCACCCGGTCACCGGACCGGACGGCCCGCACCCGGACCTCACCGCCGCCGTGCTGCACCGCGTTGGCGATCAGATTGCCCAGCACCCGTTCCAGCCGACGCGGGTCGCTGCGAAGCCGCAGCGGACCGTCCTCGACGGTCACCCGGTCCGGCCAGCCGCGCGCGGCCACGATCGCCCGAAGCAGGGCCGGTGCGTCCACGTCGGTCACGCTCACCGCCTCCCGCCCGGCGTCCAGTCGGGAGATCTCCATCAGGTCCTCCACCAGGCGGCGCAGCCGGACCACGTCGGTGACCAGCAGCTCACCGGCGCGCCGGGCGTCACCGGGCAGCTGGTCGAGGTGGTCGCGCAGCAGCGAGGCCGCACCCACCAGAGCGGTCACCGGGGTACGCAGCTCGTGCGCCACGTCGGCGGTGAACCGCCGCTCCCGTTCCTGTGCGTGGTGCAGAGCGGCGATCTTCGCCTCCAACGCCTCGGCCATCTCGTTGAACGAGGCGGCCCAGACGCTGAACTCGTCACGCCCGCCCACCGGCAGCCGGGTGGCGAGCAGGCCCTCGGTGATGGCCCGCGCGGCCCGGCTGGCCCGGCCCACCGGTTCCAGGGTGCGCCGGGCGAGGGTGTGCCCGACAGTGGCGGCGAGCAGCACCACAAGCACCCAACCGGCCGCGAGGGCGTTGCGTAGTTGCTCCAGCCCGGCGGCGAGGTCGTCCTCGCCGGTGATCACGTACAGCTCGGCGGTCGAGCCGGGGATCCGTCCACCCACCACGAGCAGCCGCGTCGGATGGGAGCTGCGCTGGTAGCCGAGCTGCCCGGCCGCGACGGTGCTCCGCAGCCGCTCGGTCAGGGGTGGCGCGTACGCCGGGTCCGAGGGCCAGGTGTCGCCGGCCACCAGCACCACGTGCCGACCGCTGCCCTCGAAACTGGTGAGCAGTTCGGTGCGGCGCTGCTCGGTCAGCGGCAGGAACTGTCCGGCGAGCACCAATCGGTACCGGGCGTCGGCCGCGGCGGCGTGCAGCGACGCGTCGTAGCGGGCCTGCCGCAACAGTAGGTACGACCCACCGGCGAGCACCCCGGCGGAGATCCCGGCGACCAGCACGAACGCGATGGTCAGTCGGCGACGAAGCCGACCTGGTCGGACGGTCCGTGCGTCCGCTGTCGTCACCGGTGCCGGCCTGCCGCCCATCGCCGTCCCCCGCTCATCCGGCGACGAACTTGTATCCGGCGCCGCGCACGGTGCGGATCAGCCGGGGGTTGCCCGGGTCGGCCTCGACCTTGGTGCGCAGCCGCTGCACCGCCACGTCGACCAGCCGGCTGTCACCCAGATAGCTGTGGTTCCAGACGCGGTCCAGCAGCAGCTCGCGGGTGAACACCTGCCCGGGCCGGCGGGCCAGCTCCAACAGCAGCCGGAACTCGGTGGTGGTCAGTGGCAGTTCCTGACCGTCCCGGCGGGCCACGAAGGCGCCAGGGTCGATCTCCAGACCGCCGACCCGCAGTGGGCCGGGCTCGGACGGCACCACGGTCCGGCGCAGCACCGACCGGACGCGGGCCACCAACTCGGGCAGGTCGAACGGTTTACGCAGGTAGTCGTCGGCACCGCACTCGAGGCCGACCACCACGTCGATGGTGTCGGTGCGGGCGGTCAACATGAGGATCGGCACCGCGCTGCTGCGCCGGATCTCCCGACACACCTCCAGCCCGTCGAGGCCGGGCAGCATGACGTCCAGCACGATCAGGTCGACGGACCCGGCCCGCCAGACGGCCAGGGCCTGCCGGCCGTCGGCGACGGTGTCCACCCGGAAACCGGCGCGGCGCAGCCCGAGGGCGGTGACCTCCCGGATGGAGGCGTCGTCCTCGACCACCAGCACGCGCCCGTCCATGATGCGCCCAGGGTAGTCCCGGGAGGCCGGGACGTCGCTCGGCGTGACGGGCGGGGATGGGGGCCCGGCCGGTGCCGGACCCCCACCGCAGCGGTTGGTCATTCCTGCCACTGGTGTGCCACGTCCAGCACGATCCGGCTGTGGTCACCGGGCCCGGCCAGCACGAACACCCGGAACGGCAGCCTGGCGCGGACCCCGACGGCGAAGGTGCTGTAGCCCTCGAAACTTCCGCCGAAGACCACGTCGCGCAGGGTCTGGTAGCGCAGCACGTTCGCCACGTGCTCGCCGGTCCGGTACGGCACCGTCGCGAGGTGCTCGTCGTCGTACGCGGGGGCGCGCAGCGAGACCCGCAGCAGCGCGTCGCCGGCGGTGTACGGCGACAGCGCCAACCCTTCACCCTCGGTGTACGTCTCGCCGTAGCCGACCGAGTAGCCGGTGACGGGGCCGTCGAACTCGAACACCACCCGGTCGTGGCAGTCGTGCCGACCGGTCCGCACGTCGATCAGCGGCGCGGAGCTGAGCGCCCCGGCCGTCTTGTCGCCACTGCCCCAGGTGATCCCGCAGTACGGCGAGCCCGTCGCCGCCTGCTTGGCGGTGGTGGGCGTGGCCGTGGCCGTCGCGGCGATCAGCGCGGCGAGCGCCACGAGCAGCGTGGTGACTGTCCTTCTGATCCGCATCCTCGTCTCCTTTCCGTCCCGCCGCGACGTACCGCGCGAGCGGGTGAGCTGGTCGGATCCACAGTCGTGCCGGCCCGCCACAGTGGCTTCACCGTGGCGTAACGCGCGGGTAACAGCGGCGGGCGGTATGACGCGTTCGCGATGACGACGATCGACGGGGGACAATTAATATTCACGCACATCGATAGCGGCGTATCGACGCGCCGCTCAGTCCGCAGGGGAGTGCGTGATGATGCGACGACAACTGCTGCGCGCGGCCACCGCCGCGTTGGCGGCGGTGCTGGCGGCGACGGGGCTTCAGGTGGCCACCGCCACCGGCGCCTCGGCGGCACGGACCGTCTACTACGACGCCAGCCGGGCCGGCGAGTTCCGAACCAACTTCGACCAGGCCGCACAGATCTGGAACAGCCGGGTCAGCAACGTGCGGCTGGTGCCCGGCACACCGGCGAACGTCACCATCTACGTCGACAGTGGCTGGCCCCGGGCGCAGGTCACCGGGCTCGGCTCGGGCCGGATCTGGATGGGCTGGCAGGCGGTGAACCAGGGCTACCACCGTACCCGGATCGCGACCCACGAATTCGGTCACATCCTCGGTCTGCCCGACCGGCGCACCGGGCTCTGCTCCGACCTCATGTCCGGCAGCAGCGCCCCGGTCTCCTGCACCAACGCCTACCCCAGCGCCGCCGAGGCGAGCCGGGTCAACCAGCTCTTCGCCGGCAGCGTGAGCGCGTCGGCAGCGGCCGGCACGTTCACCTGGACCGAGGACACCGGCGTCGGCATCCTCGTGGTCAACGGCCGGCCCGCCACCGAGAACTACCCGTGGCTGGTCTACACCTCCGGCTGCACCGGCACCCTGATCAAGGCCAACTGGGTGGTCACCGCGAAGCACTGTCCGACCCCGTCGTCGGTCCGGGTGGGCAGCACCAACCGCAGCAGCGGCGGCACCGTCGCCCGGGTCAGCCGGGCGGTCAACCACCCGAGCATCGACGTCAAGCTGTTCCAGCTCGCCAGTTCGGTCAGCTACGCGCCCGCGCCGATCCCGACCACCTCCGGCGCCGTCGGCACCGCAACCCGGATCATCGGTTGGGGTCAGACCTGTGCACCCCGCGGCTGCGGCTCCGCGCCCACTGTGGCCCACGAACTGGACACCTCGATCGTGGCCGACAGCCGGTGCAGCGGGATCAACGGCCCGTACGAGATCTGCACCAACAACACGAACGGAAACGCCGGCGCCTGCTACGGCGACTCCGGCGGTCCGCAGGTGCGCCGCATCAACGGCGTGTGGAACCTGATCGGCGCGACCAGCCGGGCCGGCAACAACAACTCCACCTGCGCCACCGGCCCGTCCATCTACGGCGACCTGCCCTCGATCCGCTCCTGGATCAACACCCAGGTCGGCGGCCTCCCCGCCTGACCATCCCCGTCGATCATGCAGTTGTGGCACCCTGCGAATGCCCCCTAATCGGGCATTCCGGGTGCCGCAACTGCATGATCGGCAAGGGGTGTGCGGGGGTGCGGTGGTGGGGTGGGATAGTGGGCGGTCGTGGCGAGATATGGGGTACTGAGTCTGCCGTCGAGTAACCGGGTGTACTCGGGGGCGGCGGTGGAGCTGACGCGGGCGGAGCTGGAGATCTTCGGCGACGCGGTGCTCGGCGGGCGGATCGGTGACGTGGCGACGACGACGATCGGCGGGGCGCGTTACATCACGTTCGACGCCGCCGGCGGCCTGAGCGAGCAGGACGCCGCGCTGCTGGGCAACCTCTCCAGCGCGTACGCGATCTTCGAGTTCGTCGGTGACCTGCTACGACCCGTGCCGTTGACCCGACTGGACCGCTTCGACGACGACCTGCTCACCATCCAGAAGTACCCCGGCAAGACGAACGAGCAGTTCACCAAGTTGCTGCTCAACCTCACGTTGCTCGCCTCGGACGGTGCCGGCGACCTGCTGACCCGGCGCTTCCGGGTGCTCGACCCGTTGTGTGGCCGGGGCACCACGCTCAACCAGGCGATGATGTACGGCTTCGACGCCGCCGGGCTCGACCGCGACAGCAAGGACTTCGAGGCGTACCAGACGTTTCTGAGTACCTGGCTCAAGCGCAAGCGGATCAAGCACCGGATTTTGGAGTCCGGTCCGATTCGCCGGGAACGCAAGGTGGTCGGCCGGCGGTTGCGGGTGGAACTGGCCGCTTCGAAAGAGGCCCACAAGGCCGGCGACGTGCAGTCGGTGGACATGGTGAACGCCGACACCACCCGGATCGGCGAGTTCTTCCGCCCCGAGACCATCGACGTGGTGGTGGCCGACGCGCCGTACGGCGTGCAGCACGGCAGCCGTACCGCCGAGAACGGACTGGCCCGCGACCCGCTCGCCCTGCTCACCGCCGCCGCGCCCGGGTGGGCGCGGGTGCTGCGCCCCGGTGGCGCGCTGGGTATCTCGTGGAACACGAATGTCGCCCGCCGCGAGGCCGCCGCCGAACGCCTGACCGCCGCCGGCCTCACCGTCCTCGACACCGGCCCCTGGCGCACCCTCTCCCACCGCGTCGACCAGTCCATCGTCCGCGACGTCCTGGTAGCCCGCAAACCCACCTGACCCCCACCCCCACCCCCACCCCCGCCCCCACCCCCGCGATCTTGCAGTTCTGGTCGTCGATACGTGCCCTATGCCCCTCTTGCGGGGACAGAAAGTGCAAGATCGCGGGGAGCGGGGCGGGGTTAGCGGGGTTGGGCTTGGGGCGGGAGCCGGTGGGGCCGAAGGCGGTGAGGAAGCGGTCGCGGAACTCGTTCATCGGCCAGACCGGGGCGTTCGGGTCCGGGGTCAGGCCGTCCTGCCAGCCCCAGTCGTTTGTGCGTTGGAGCACCGCCTGGTCCCTGGTCACGATGTGGATCGGCACGTCGTGGCTCGGGTTCTCGCCGGTGACCACCGGCGCCGGCTGGTGGTCACCGACGAAGACCAGCACCGTGTCGTCGTCACCGTACGTCTCCACGTAGGAGATGAGGGTGCGCAGCGTGTAGCTGATCGAGTGCCGGTAGCCGGTGCGGGCCTGCGCGGTGGGCGTACCGATGATGCCCCGTCGGAACACCTCACCGTCGTCGATGGTGTCCCAGTCGACGAGTGACGGCACCTTGGTCCAGGGCGAGTGGCTGGAGACCAGGGCCAGCTCGGCCATGACCGGACGGTCCCTCGGTCCGGTCAGTTCCCGCTCGTGGAAGCGGTGGATGGCGAACTGGTCAGGCATCGGCGCGAAGGCGAACTTGGGGCCCTGGTAGTCGAGGTCGGGGCCGCTGTAGAACTGCTCGTAGCCGTAGAAGGCGCCCTCCGGCCAGGCCTGGTTCACCGCCGGCATGACCCCGACCGTACGCCAGGAGGCGCGCTGGAACGCGTCACCGAGGGTGAACCGATCGGTGGCGAGCAGGTTGCGGTAGCGCTGGTTGTTGTCGACCCAGAGACCGGACAGCAGGGTGGCGTGCGCCAACCAGCTCGCGCCGCCGATGGTCGGCGAGGTGAGGAAACCGCTGCGGGTGGCGAAGCCGGCCGTGGCCAGCCGACCGGCGCTCTCGTCGAGCATCCGGGGGATGGCGGCGAACTCGGCGTCGGTGACCGCGTCGCGGCCGTAGCTCTCCACGAAGGCGATGATGACGTTCTTGCCGCGTAGCCCGGTGAGCAACTGGTCGGCGGGCACGTCCCGGAACGGGTCCACGCCCACCTCGTTGGCGAACACCTGGCGGTCGGACAGCCGGTCCCGGACCTCGGCGGCGTGCTCCTGCACGAGGATTGTGGCGTTGGTGTCGGCCAGCGGCATGGCGGGCACGATCCGTACCCCGAAGGCGGCCAGCACCGCCCAGACCACCACAAGCGTGGCGACCGCCCGCGTGCTGCCGGTCCGGTGCCGGGTCAGCAGCCCGGACAGCCGTACCGTGGACAGGGCGGTCAGCAGCGGCACGGCCAACAGCAGTAGCCCGACCCCGAGGGCGATGGCGACGGCGCCCGGGCGACCGATCGACTCGGCGACGAAGGTGAACGCCTCGTCCAGCAGCGACCAGTCCAGCACCAGGTCGAACGGGCGACCCAGCGAGGAGTAGAAACCCAGGTCACCGACCTTCACCACGGCGACGAGCCCGAGCAGTCCACCGGCCAGCGCGGCCACCACCCGGCGGGGTCGACCGGGCAGCGCGAGCAGCAGCGCGGCCAGCAGCAGCGCCTCCAGCGGGATCCGCAGGAACGCGCCGGGTTCCAGCTGCCACGGCCGGTTGGGCAGGGTGAACGTGACAAGCACCAGCACGGCGGCGAGCGTGGTGACCACCCGCGCGACGATCCGCCGCCGGGGGGTGGCGGCCACCGGCCGGGACGCGGCGGCATCCCCTTCGGCCCCGCGCACATCCACGGCCTCGGTGCCGCGTGCGTCGACCGCCTCGGTCGGGACCGCCTCGACGTGGTGACCGCGCGGGTCCGTGGCGGTGTTGGTGTTCTCGTCCGGGCGCGGCGTGGCCGCCGGGTCGACGATCGACAACTGGGTCTCCCGGGTCAGCGCAGCGACAGGACGGGGGCGGTGGACAGGTCACGCTCGTCGACCCGATCGGGCCGCCGCACACCGATCGTGACCGTCGGTACGGTCGGCACGGCCGGCACCACCAGGGTCGGCACGGTCCGGACCTGCCGGTGCCGCCACAGCCAGCTGACGTCCCGCCCGAACGACTCGACAAGCATGCCCAACGCGGCGACCAGTACGACTGTCGTCAGCATCCCGGGCAGCACCTGGGAGGCGGCGACCGCGAGCATGATCCCCTGGACCGCGGCGACCACCTTACGCCAGTACCGGGGCGGCAGTTGCGCGTCCACCCAGGGCAGCATCCAGCCGGCGACCAGGAAGACGTACCGCATCAGGCCGATGGCGAGCACCCAGACCCCGACCGACGGGGCGACGTAGAGGCTCAGCATCAGCACCAGGAACGAGTCGACCTCCATGTCGAACCGGGCGCCGAGAGCGCTCGTCGTCCCGGTGCGGCGGGCCACCTTGCCGTCGACGGCGTCGAGGGCCAGCGCCACCGCCGTCATCGCCACAAGGACCGCCACCGGCGCGGGGCGACCGCTGGTCAGCGCGTCGGCGATCAGTGCCGTCACCGCCCCGACCAGCAGTCCGCGGCCCATCGTCACCCAGTCGGCCGGTCCCAGTCGGTCGGTGCCCGCGTGACGCAGCCCACGGACCAGCGCCAGGCAGGTCACGGCACCGTACGCGAGTCCGGCCAGCCAGCCCGCGACACCGAGACCGACAGTCGCGGCGACCCCCGCCAGCAGCATGATCTGGACGATGAGCCCGATTTGCGGACCGGTTCGAACTGTGGACACCGTGCCTCCGTGTTTATGATCGACGACCCCTGACTGGGAACTACGGAAAATACGACGGATCGGTTCGGTCCGGACGCAGGTAAGGAGAAAAAACCGGTGACGCGATCCGCCTTCGCCTTCTGGCTCCGGGCTCCCGGCGTGGGGGAGATCCGTCCGGTGGCGCTGCCGGAACCGGGCACCGACGAGGTCCTGGTGCGCAGCCGCTACTCCGGGGTCAGCCGGGGCACCGAGACGCTCGTCTTCACCGGTGGCGTGCCCGCCAGCCAGTACGCCGCGATGCGCGCCCCGTTCCAGGAGGGGGACTTCCCGGCCCCGGTCAAGTACGGCTACCTCAGCGTCGGCGAGGTCGAGCAGGGGCCGGCGCACCTGCGCGGGCGTACCGTGTTCTGCCTGCACCCGCACCAGAGCGCGTACGTGGTGCCGGCGGACGCGGTGACCGTCGTGCCGGCGGAGGTCCCGGCGGCCCGCGCGGTGCTCGCCGGCACGGTGGAGACCGCGGTGAACGCGTTGTGGGACGCCCCGCCCCTGGTCGGCGACCGGGTCACGGTCGTCGGGGGTGGCATGGTCGGGTGCGCCGTGACCGCGCTGCTGGCCCGCTTCCCCGGCGTACGGGTGGAGCTGGTCGACACCGATCCGGCCCGCGCCGAGGTGGCCGCCGCGTTGGGCGTCGACTTCGCCACCCCCGAGACCGCCGCTGACGGCCGCGACCTGGTGGTGCACGCCAGCGCCACCGCCGCCGGCCTGCAACGTGGCCTGGACCTGCTCGCTACGGAGGGCACCCTGCTGGAACTGAGCTGGTACGGCGACCGGCCGGTGCAGCTGTCCCTCGGTGGTGCGTTCCACTCCGGACGGCTGAACATCCGCAGCAGCCAGGTCGGCATGGTCGCTCCGGCACGACGTGGCAGTCGTAGCTACGCCGACCGGATGGCCCTCGCCCTGGACCTGCTCGCCGATCCGGCGTTCGACACGCTGATCACCGGCCGGTCACCGTTCGCGGAACTGCCCGACGTGCTCGCCCGACTCAGCGGGGGCGACCTGCCCGCGCTGTGCCATCTCATCACCTACGACGGGGAGTGAACCGTGTTCAGCGTGACCGTCCGTGACCACATCATGATCGCCCACAGCTTCCGGGGGCAGGTCTTCGGCCCCGCCCAGCGGCTGCACGGCGCGACATTCGTCGTCGATGCCACCTTCCGCCGACCCGACCTGGACGACGACGGCATCGTGGTCGACATCGGGCTGGCCACCGACCAGCTCAAGGCGGTGCTCGGCGAGCTGAACTACCGCAACCTCGACGATGAGCCCGCGTTCACCGGGATGAACACCACCACCGAGGTGCTGGCCCGCACCATCGCCGACCGGCTCGCCGAGCGGGTACGCGCCGGCCAGCTCGGCGCCGGCGCCCGGGGCCTGACCGGGATCACCGTCACCCTGCACGAGTCGCACGTGGCCTGGGCCAGCTACGAACGGGCGCTGCCCGGCTCGACCGCCGCCGGTGAGGGCACCGCCTGACGTGCCGATCCTGCACGTGATCCTGCCGGGCGACATCGACGACCCGGCGTCACCCAGCGGCGGCAACGGCTACGACCGGCGGATCTGCGCCGGGCTCGCCGCCGCCGGCTGGTCGGTCCGCGAACACGGCGTACCCGGGGACTGGCCGCGACCGTCCCCGGCGGCGCGGGCCGCGCTGGCCCGGGTGCTGGCCGGCCTGCCGGACGCCGCGCTGGTGCTTGTCGACGGCCTGGTCGCGTCGGTGGTGCCGGACGTGCTCGCCGCGCATGCCGGGCGGTTGCGCCTGGTCGCGCTGGTGCACCTGCCCCGGGAGGACGACGAGGAGGCCCGGGCGCTGGCGGCGGTCACCGCGGTGGTCGCCACCAGCACCTGGACCCGTGACGCGCTGCTGCGGCGGTACGCGCTGCCGGCCGAACGGGTGCACGTGGCCCCGCCCGGGGTGGATCCGGCGCCACTGGTGCCCGGGACGGCGACCGGTTCGGCGCTGCTCTGCGTCGCGGCGGTCGCCCGGCACAAGGGCCACGACGTGCTGGTCGAGGCGCTGACCACGCTGGCCGACAGGTCCTGGACGTTGACCTGTGTCGGCCCGCTGCACCGGGAACCGGAGTTCGTCGACCGGCTGCGCCAGCGGATCACCGCCGGGCGGCTGGGCGACCGGATCCGATTGTCCGGGCCGCTGGCCGGTGACCGGCTCGCCGCCGCGTACGCCGCCGCCGACCTGCTGGTGCATCCCTCGCGGGGTGAGACGTACGGGATGGTGGTCACCGAAGCGTTGGCGCGTGGCGTACCGGTGCTCGCCACGGCCGTCGGTGGACTGCCCGACACCCTCGGCCGTACGGCGGCCGGCGACCGGCCGGGCCTGCTGGTGCCGCCCGACGACCCGACCGCCATGGCCACCGCGCTGCGCCGCTGGCTCGACGACGTGACCCTGCGCGAGCAGCTGCGACACGCCGCGGCGCAACGACGGGACACCCTGACCGACTGGAACGGCACCGTCGCCCAGATCACCATGGCCCTGAAGGAGGCGTCGGCATGAGCATCGATCTCCCGCCCGATTTCGCGCGGTGGCTCGCGCTGCGGGAACCCGCGGATGTGGCGGCCCGGTCCACGGACCTTGTCGACACGCTTCGGGCGGCGCTGCCCAACCACGGACCCCGCGTGGTGCACGACCTCGGTGCCGGGACCGGCTCGCTGGCTCGCTGGCTGGCCCCGCTGCTGCCCGGCGCGCAGCACTGGATCCTGCACGACCAGGACCCCGACCTGCTGGCCCGCGCCCGGGCCGGCATGCCCGCCACCGCCGCCGACGGCGCACCGGTGACCGTCGAGACGCGCCAGGGCGACCTGACCCGGCTGACCGCCGCCGAGCTGGCCGACGCCGCCCTGGTCACCGCCTCCGCCCTGCTCGACATGCTGACCGCCGAGGAACTCGACAGACTGGTCGCCGCCTGCGCCGAGGCCGGTTGCCCGGCCCTGTTCCTGATCTCCGTGACCGGCAGCGTGCGGTTGACCCCGGTCGACCCGCTGGACGGCGAGGTCGCCGCCGCCTTCAACGCCCACCAGCGCCGTACCGTCAACGGCCGCCGGCTGCTCGGGCCGGACGCCGTCGACGCCTGCGCCGCCGCCTTCGCCCGGCACGGGGTGGCGGTGCGACTGCGGCCCAGCCCGTGGCAGCTCGGACCGGAGCAGGCCGCCCTGGCGGCGGAGTGGTTCACCGGCTGGCTCGACGCGGCCCGTGAGGAACGCCCTGCGCTGACCGCCCTTACCGACGAGTACGCACGGCGTCGGCTGGCGGCGGCTGAAACCGGTCGCCTCGGGGTACTGGTCGGTCACGTCGACCTGCTGGCGCTGCCCCGTTGAACCGGCAGCCCACCAGCTACGTGCGTACAGTCAGGGAAGATCGCCACGCCGGGGAGGCACGAGTGGGGGATGAAGCTGGCGGCGCCGTGCCCACGGCGACCCCGGTGGGCCGGTCGTTCTGGGGCTGGGCCCGACTGCTACTGGGCGTGGGCGTCCTCGTGGGGTTGCTCTGCTGGCTCGGCACCGGACCGTTCCTGGCCGGCCTGCGGCTGATCGACGCGCCCGCGTTGGCCGCCGCGCTCGCCATAGGTGTCCTCACCACGGTCTGCGCCGCCTGGCGCTGGAGCCTCGTCGCGGGTGGCCTCGGCGTACGCCTGCCATTGCGGGAGGCGGTCGCGCACTGCTACCGGGCGATCTTCCTCAACGCGACGCTGCCCGGCGGGATCCTCGGTGACGTGCACCGTGCGGTGCGTCACGGCCGTGAGGTCGGCGATGTCGGTCGCGGCATCCGGGCCGTGGTGTGGGAGCGGATGGCCGGACAGGTGGTGCTGGTCGTGGTCGCCGTGGTGCTGCTGTTCGCCTTCCCGTCGCCGGTGCGTCCGTTCCTGCCGGTGGCGACCGCCGTGGCGGTGGCGGTGCTGGTCGCAGTGCTGGTGGCGGCCCGACTGCTGCCGCAGTCAGGTGCCTCCCGGTGGGCTCGCGCACTGGGCACCGCCGTCTCCGACGTACGTCTCGGGCTGCTCGCTCGGCGCACCTGGGCCGGGGTGCTGATCGCCTCCGCGCTGGCGGTCGCCGGGCACCTCGCGACGTTCCTGGTGGCGGCGCGCACGGCGGGCTCCACGGCCCCGTTGAGCCTGCTGCTGCCACTGACCCTGCTTGCCCTGCTCGCGATGGGGGTACCGGCGAACGTCGCCGGGTTCGGCCCTCGCGAGGGGGTGGCCGCGTGGGCGTTCGCCGCCGCCGGCCTGACCGCCGCCGAGGGGGTGGCCACCGCGACGGTGTACGGCGCTCTGGTGCTCGTCGCGAGCCTGCCCGGAGCCGCCGTGCTACTGGCCCGACGTGTCCGTGTACCCGCCACCGTCTGACGAGGAGACCCATGTCCGAATCACTGCCTGTCGCCACCATCCGGACGCAGGTCACCGTGCCGCTGCGGTTCCCCGACGGCTACAGCACCACGGCCCGGCTGTTCACCTTCGACGGGCTGATCGACGGCCGGGAACACCTCGCCTTCGCCCTCGGTGACACGAGCGCGGCGGAACGTGGCGGTGACGTGCCGCTGGTCCGTCCGCACAGCGAATGCCTCACCGGCGACGTGTTCGGCAGCCAGCGCTGCGACTGCGGGCCGCAGCTGCGCGAAGCGGTTCAGCGGATCGCCGACGTCGGCGGCTACCTGCTCTACCTGCGCCAGGAGGGCCGGGGCATCGGGTTGTACGCCAAGCTCGACGCGTACGCGTTGCAGGACGCGGGGCTGGACACCTTCGAGGCCAACGTGGCGCTCGGTCACGCCGAGGACGAGCGCGACTACACGGTGGCGGCGCAGATGCTCGCCGCGCTCGGTGTCGGGCCGATCGCGGTGCTGAGCAACAACCCGGAGAAGACCGAGCAGCTGGGCCGGCTCGGGATCACGGTGACCGAGCAGGTGCCTACGGGTGTGTTCCTGTCCCCGGCCAACGCCGACTACCTCGCGGCGAAGGCCAGCCGCGCGGCCCGCGCCGCCGACCTCCCCTGCGTCCGGTGACCGGCCCGCCCGGGGTGGCGCGGCCGTACGTGCTGCTCAGCTGCGCCACCTCGATAGACGGCTACATCGACGACGCCACCGACGAGCGGCTGCTGCTGTCCAACGACGCGGACCTCGACCGGGTGGACGAGGTCCGGGCCGGCTGCGACGCGATCCTGGTCGGCGCCGGCACCGTCCGCCGCGACGATCCTCGCCTGCTGGTGCGTTGCGAGCGGCGCCGAGCCGAACGGGTCGCCCGGGGTCTGCCGGCGTCGCCGACCCGGGTGACCATGACCGCCTGCGGTGACCTGGATCCGGACGCCCGGCTCTTCACCGTCGGCGACGCGGACCGGATCGTCTACAGCGCCAGCGGTGCGGTGGAGAAGACCCGGCACCGGCTGGGTGAGCTGGCCACCGTTGTCGACGCCGGTGACCCGGTCGACCTGGCGCGAATGCTGACCGACCTCGCCGAGCGGGGCGTGGGCCGACTGCTCGTGGAGGGCGGCGCGGGCGTGCACGGGCAGTTCCTCGCCGCAGGACTCGCGGACGAACTGCACCTGGTGGTCGCCCCGTTCTTCGTGGGGGACCGCCGGGCACCCCGGTTCGTCGGCGAGGGTAGCTTCCCGTGGCACCCGGGACGACGGGCGCAGGTGGTGGAGGCGCGGCAGATCGGTGACGTGGTGCTGACCCGGTACGCGCTCTCCGAGCGCTGCGAACCGGCGTAGGGCACCTGACGTCGCCGGCTGCGGTATCTCGCGGTCTCCGGGAGGCGGGACGGCGCAACCTGCCGTATGTCGGGCTAACCCGAGGGGCGGTCGAGGAACATCAGTCGGGCGCGTTTGTCGGGGAGGTCCACCAACGGGCCGTCGACGAAGCCGGCCCGCCGCAGCCGGGCGATCGCCTTGTCGTTGCGGGCGTCCGGTTCCATCACCAGCCGCAGCCGGCGGGGGTCGGTGAAGACGAAGGTGACGAACTCGTCGAGCAGCGTGCCGGTGAAGCCCGGCTCGGGCCGCACCGGTGTGCCGATCAGCAGGTGACCGCCGTGGTCGCCGGGACGTACCGGATAGCACTCACCGACCGGGTCGTGCTCCGGCTCGTAGGTCTGGAACAGCGCCACCGGCTCGCCGTCGCGCAGCGTGAGGTACGCGTGATGGGTGGACAGCGAGTCCACGTACCGGTAGATCTCGGCGACCCGGTCCCGGTCGGCGTCGCGCATTCCCCAGAACCGGGCCCGTTCCTGGCGTACCCAGGAGTGGATCACGTCGGCGTCGGCGTCGGGGTCGACCGGCCGGAAGGTGACCACCCCGAATCGGGGCACGTGCCGCTCGTAGTGGTGCCGGTCAGTCATCGTGCTCCTCGGTCAGCCGGTCCCAGGCACAGGTCACCGTGATCAGGTCACCGTCCACCCACAGCGGTAGCTGGTCGTCGCGGTGCGGCCCGGCCCCGGTGGCGCCGAGCGGCACCACCCAGCGGCTGTTCTCCCGCCGGGCCAGGTCCCACACGTAGCGGGCCGCCGGCCCGCGCAGGCACAGATCGGTCACCCCGGGGACGCTGGAGGTGGCCAGCACGCAGTCGTGGTCACCGGAGAGCTCCGGCCCCGGCGGCGCGGCCGGGTCGGGCAGTGCCCGCCACGGCAGGAGCCGGTGCCGTTCGCCCCACCGTCGGGTGTCACCGGCGGCGGCCACCTCCGCCAGGGCCTCGCGTAGCAGGTCGGCCCGGTCCAGGCCGGGCAGGTCCGCGTGCAGCAGCCGGGTCACCGCGTACCCGACCCGGGGCAGCAGGGCCAACCAGGGCCGGAACACCTCCGGATGGGTGGATGGTCCGGCCAGTGCCGCCAGCGCGGGGTGGGCGGCGAGCCGGCGGGTCACGGCGGCCCGCAGTTCGGCGAAGGCGGCGGCGTCGATGCTGTCGGCGGCCATCCGGCGGTCCCAGGCCAGCAGACGTTCCCGCAGCCCAGCCGTGGGTCCGTCGAGCCCGTCCAGCCCGGCGACCAGATCCAGCAGCGGCCCGGCGGCGGCTGAGTAGGTGTCGGTGTGCACGGAAGCCTGTTGGTCGGCGTGCCAGTCTGCGGACCCGTCCAGCAGCTGTCGGATCCGGTCGGCCCGGTACGGCGGCGCGAACTCCACCCCGAGCCCGGCGGAGATGCCTCGGTCGTTGGCCATCACCGCCACCTGGTCGACAGGCGCCTTCGGCATCGGGTGCCAGCCCTGCCAGGCGTGGGCCGCCGCCCAGCCGGGGACCATCCGCAGTCCGTTGTCGGGGTGCCGGCGCGGCACCCGGCCGGCCACCCGGTGCAGCAGCCCGCCTGCGGTGTCGGCCGCGAGGACCACGTTCACCGGTTCGACCCAGCCGTCCAGTGCGGCGTCGACGTCGTCGACGGTGCGCGCCCGCAGCAGCGCCGGCAGCACGTCGAAGCCCAGCTCACCGAGGACGCGGGGTGGATAGCGCAGGCTGACCGTGACGGCCGGGTCGTCGTCCGGGCCACCGGACACCAGCGGACCCCGCTCGGTCTCGATCACCTCGACCTCGACCGGCTCGGCGCCGGCGACCTCGACCGTTTCCACGTGCCGGTGGGCGGGCCGCCACCCGTCCGGCCCGTACGCCTCGACCCGGTCGCCCCGGCGGCGCAGGCGTTCGGCGTACCCGTCCTGGTAGTCGGCCATCGCGTTGGTGATCGCCCAGGCGACCTCACCGGCATGGCCGAAGTGCGGGATGCCCGGAACGCCGGGCACGGCGAAGCCGAGCACGTCGTACTCCGGGCAGGCCAGCCGGATCTGCTGGTAGATGCCGGGCGCCTCGATGAACCGGTGCGGATCACCGGCGATCAGGGCACCGCCGGTGGCGGTGCGGTCGGCGGTGAGCAGCCAGCCGTTGCTGCCCGAGGTGACGTGGCTGTCGACGGCGAACAGGCCGGTGGCCTGCGGACCGAGCTGGCGGGCCACGTGGTCGCGCCACAGTTTGGTGCCGAAACCGGCGAAGAGCACGTGGTGACCGAGCCAGATCGCCAGTGGCGTCCACGGCTGCCAGCGGCCCGGTCGTAGGCCGGTGGCGGCGAACTCCGGGGCCCGCGCCGCACCGGCGGCCAGCGCGGCGTTGACCCCGTCCACGTAGCGTCCCACCCACTCGGCGGTGGCCGGATCGAGGGCGGCGTGGCAGCGTCGCGCGGTGTCGTCGAGTCGGGCCCGGCGGGCGAAGCTGTCCCAGGCCACCGCCTCGACGCCGAGGAACGCCGCGGAGGTGCCCTGGGACCGGTGCCGTTCCACCTCGAGCTGCCAGGCCCGGTCCAGGGCGGTGACCCGGCCCTGGGCGTGGGCCAGCGAGAGGTGGTCGTCGGCGCGCAGGTGCGGGATGCCGTAGCCGTCGCGGTAGCGGCGGGTGCTCACCGCGCCACCGTACCGACTCGGGCGCGGGCCGCCGGAACCACGAGCGGAGTACCGGTCTCCGGGTCCTCGATGACCCGGCACGGCAGGCCGAACACCTCCTCGACCAGTTCGGCGGTGACGATCCGGCGTGGTTCGCCGGCCGCCACCACCCGCCCATCGCGCATCGCGATCAGGTGGGTGGCGTAGCGGGCGGCGTGGTTGAGGTCGTGCAGCACCGCGACAAGCGTGCGGCCCTGCTCCTCGTGCAGCCGGGCACACAGGTCGAGGACCTCGATCTGGTGGGCGATGTCGAGGTACGTGGTCGGTTCGTCCAACAGCAGCAGGGGTGTCTGCTGGGCCAACGCCATGGCCAGCCAGACCCGTTGGCGCTGGCCGCCGGAGAGTTCGTCGACCAGCCGGTCGCCGAGGTCGTCGACCCCGGTGGCCGCCATCGACTCGGCGACGATCCGCTCGTCGTCGGGGGACCACTGCCGCAGCAGCCCCTGGTGCGGGTATCGGCCCCGGGCCACCAGCTCGGCCACCCCGATGCCGTCAGGGGCGGTCGGCGACTGGGGCAGCAGCCCGAGTGTCCGGGCCACGGCCCGGGCGGGCAGCCGACGGATGTCAGCGCCGTCGAGCAGTACCGCCCCGACGGTCGGCTTCAGCAGTCGCGACAGCGCCCGCAGCAGGGTGGACTTGCCGCACGCGTTCGGGCCGATGATGACCGTGAAGGAGCGGTCGGGCACGGCGACGGTCAGGTCCTCGGCGACGACCCGCCGGTCGTAGGCGAGACGCAGTCCGCTGCCACCAAGCCGGGAGGTCGACATGCTTGTTGCTCCGTTCTCGTTCGAGGGTGCCGCCGGCCGGCCAGCGTGGTCGTCGTCGCGGTCGGTCGGGCGACCTGTCGGTCTCGTCACAGCCGACCTGCCCGGCGCTCGGTGGCCAGCAGCCACACCAGGTAGCCACCGCCGATCACGCCGGTCACCACTCCGACCGGGAGCTGGCCGGGAAGGGCTCGCAGCGCGACCTGATCGGCGACGACGGTGATCAGCGCGCCGATGACCGCCGCCGGCAGCAGGGTGACCCCCGGTGACCGGGTGAGCCGTCGGGCCAGGTGCGGGGCGGTGAGCGCGACGAACGGCACCGGGCCGGCGGCGGCTGCGGACAGGGCCACCAGCAGCACGGCCCCGGCGAGCAGCAGCATCCGGGTCCGCTGCACGCTCACGCCCAGCCCGCTGGCGGCGTCGTCGCCCAGCTCGGTCATCCGCAGTGCCGGAGCGCAGGCGAGCAGCGCCGGCATCAGCACCGCGAGGGCGGCCAGCAGCGGTACCGCGTCGGACCAGCCGCGACCGTCGAGGCTGCCGGTGAGCCAGAGCATCGCCCGGGAGGCGCTCATCAGCGGCACCCGGGTCATCAGGTAGCCGTTGACGCCGGTGAGGATTGCCGACACACCGATGCCGACCAGCACCAGCCGGTAGCCGTGCACGCCCCGCCGCCACGCGATCAGGTAGATGAGCAGGCCGGTGACGATGCCGCCGAGGGCCGCGGCGCCGGCGAGGGCGGTGCTGCCACCTCCGACGGCGACCACGACGAGCGCACCGGTGGCCGAACCCTGGGTGAAGCCGAGCACGTCCGGGCTGCCCAGTGGGTTGCGGACCAGTGACTGGAAGACCGCCCCGGCCAGGCCGAGCGCGGTGCCCACGGCCAGGCCGGTGGCCAGTCGGGGCAGCCGCAGCTGGGTGACGATGAACTCTTCGGCGGGGGTGCCGCCGCCGGTCAACGTGCGCAGGACGTCGGCGGGCGACATCGGGTACTCGCCGTGTCCGACGGCCAGTACCCCGACGGTTAGGGTGAGCAGCAGGCAGACCGTGCCGACGGCGAGCACGCGTGGCTGCAACCGGACCGAGAGCCGGCCGGGCGTGCGGATCACGATCATGAGCGGGCCGTCCTCGTCCGGAGCACCAGGGCCAGGAACAGCGGGCCGCCGACCACCGCGGTGATCAGGCCGACCTGGAGTTCGCCGGGCCGGCCGAGGACCCGGCCAAGCACGTCGGAACCGAGCAGCAGCACCGGGGCGAGCAGCGCGCAGTAGGGCAGCAGCCAGCGCAGGTCGGGGCCGGTGAGGGCGCGGACCAGGTGCGGCACGAGCAGCCCGACGAAGACGATCGGGCCGCAGGCGGCGGTGGCGGCCCCGCAGAGCAGCGTGATGGCGATGATCACAGCGGCCCGGGTCACGGCGGGGCGGGCTCCCAGGGCCTGCGCCGCGTCGTCGCCGAGGGCGAGCGCGTTGAGCGGGCGGGCGGCGGCCAGCGCGACGAGCAGGCCGACGGCGATGAACGGCAGCACCCGCAGCACGGTGCCGGTGTCGGCACTGGCCAGTGACCCGACGGTCCAGAAGCGCAGCCGTTCCAGGCCGGCCGCGTCGAGCAGCATCACCGCGCTGACGTACGAGTACAGCGCCGCGTTGAGCGCCGCGCCGGCCAGGGCCAGGCGGGCCGGGGTGGCCGCCCGCCCGCCGCCGACGGCGTACACCCCGACGGTCACGACGGCGGCGCCGAGCAGCGCGAACCACACCTGGCCGGTGCCGCCACCGAGGCCGAACAGGGCGGTGGCGGTGGCGATGGCGGCGGACGCGCCGGCGTTGATACCGAGCAGCCCGGGGTCGGCGAGCGGATTGCGGGTCAGCGCCTGCATCGCCGCGCCGGCCACGCCGAGCGCGGCGCCGGCCACGAGTCCCAGCAGCGTACGGGGCAGCCGCAGCTCCCGCACCACCGCGTACTCGGCGGCGTCACGGTCGGTCAGGGCGTGCCAGACCTCGCCCGGGGGGATCGGCTTGGCGCCCACGGCCATGCTGAGCACCGCGACGGTGAGCAGGGTCAGCGCGGCCATGAGGAGACCACTGGCGCGCAGGGCGGTACGGCGATGCCGGGGTGGTGCGGTCGACCGGGTCGGCGTCTCGTGGGGTGGCGACTCGATGACGGACAGTGTGAACTCCAGTGTGGTGCGAAACGCCGTCGGGACTTGACAGGAGCCGAGTCTAGGCAGGAAGTTAGGTTAGGTTAGCCTAACCCCCGGCTGTCCATGGTCCGAGACCCTGATCGAAAGACGACACGAATGTCTGAGCACCTCTCCACCCGCCGCCTCTCCCGCCGGGGGCTGCTCGCCGTCGGCGGTGCCGCCGTGGCCGCCGCACTCGTCGGCTGCGGCCGTGACGACAACGCCGGAGCCAGCACCGACAACGCCTCCGGTCCCTGGTCGTTCACCGACGACCGCCCCGAGAAGGTCACCGCCGACGCCCGACCCGAGCGGGTGGTCGCCTTCACCGGCTCCGCTGCGGCCCTGGTCGACTTCGGACTCGGCCGCGAGGTGGTCGGCGTGTTCGGCGAGACGCGGAAGGCCGACGGCAGTGTCGAGCCGCAGGCCGGCGACCTGGACGTGGAGAGCGTGGAGATCCTCGGCAACGTCTGGGGAGAGTTCAGCGTCGAGAAGTACGCCGCCCTGCGTCCGGAGCTGCTGGTCACCCACATGTACGACCCGGGCGCCTACTGGTACGTCCCCGACGAGAGCAAGGACAAGATCCTGCCGCTGGCCCCGGTGGTGACCATCACCACCGCCCGGGTGCCGATGACCAAGCCGATCGAACGGTACGCCCAACTCGCCGAGTCCCTCGGCGCCGACCTGTCGGCACCGAAGGTCACCGACGCCAAGGCCCGGTTCGAGGCCGCCGCCGAGGCGGTGCGCCAGGCCGCCGCGGCCAACCCGGGCATCAAGGTGATGGCCGCCTCCGGCAGCCCCGACCTGTTCTACGTCTCCAACCCCAAGGTCAGCACCGACCTGATGTACTTCGCCGAACTCGGCGTCGACATCGTGGTGCCGACCAAGCTGGAAGCCGGCGACTACTTCGAGGCGCTCAGCTGGGAGAACACCGGCAAGTTCCCGGCCGACCTGATCCTGCTCGACAACCGCAGCACCGCCCTGCAACCCACCGACCTGGCCGCCAAGCCCACCTGGAAGCAACTGCCCGCCGTGCAGGCCGGGCAGGTCACGCCCTGGGACGCGGTGCCCCGCTTCTCGTACGCCGGCGCGGCTCCGCTGCTGGAGAACCTCGCCAAGGCGATCCAGGGAGCGAAGAAGCTCACCTGACGCCGCCGGGCGGCCGGCCGCGGGTGACCACCGCACCGGCCGCCCCGCCACCGCCCTCCCAGGAACCGCAGTGCCCGCCGCCCACCTGCCGCGCGGCGGGTTCCGGCTGCCCGAAAACCGAACCGCCGAGCGTGGAGGACACGTCGATGACCCTGCCGGTGCACACCGCCGAGGCAATGCCGACCCACCCGCAGCCCGGGGCGACACCAGCCCGGGCGCACCTGCTCAGCGCCGAGACAGTCGAGCGGTACCGCCGCGCGGTGGCCGCCGGCACCGACCGGGTGGCCCGTCGGGTGGCCGAAGCGACCGGGCCCTTCACCGGCGTACGCCCGGACGAACTCGCCCCGCAGGTGGAGGCGATCGACCTGGACCGGCCGTTGGGCGACACCACCGCCGCGCTCGACGAACTGGAGGACGTCTACCTGCGCGACGCGGTCTGGTTCCATCACCCGCGCTACCTGGCCCACCTCAACTGTCCGGTGGTGATCCCGGCGCTGCTCGGCGAGGCCGTCCTCAGTGCGGTGAACTCCTCGATGGACACCTGGGACCAGAGCGCCGGCGGCACCCTCATCGAACGCCGGCTCATCGAGTGGACCGCCGACCGGATCGGCCTCGGCCCGGCCGCCGACGGAGTGTTCACCAGCGGCGGCACCCAGTCCAACCTGCACGCCCTGCTGCTGGCCCGGGAGGAGGCGCTGGCCGCCGCCACGCCCGCCGACCGGCGGATCATGCTGCCCCAGCTACGGATCATCGCCTCGGCTGCCGGCCACTTCAGCGTGCAGAAGGCGGCCAAGCTGCTCGGCCTGGCACCGGACGCGGTAGTGGTGGTGGAGACCGGCCCCGACCGGCGGATGCGTCCCGGCGCGGTCCGGCACGAGATCGCCCGCTGCCGGCGGGCCGGCCTGACCGTCATGGCGGTGGTGGCCACCGCCGGCACCACCGACTTCGGCACCATCGACCCGCTCGACGAGATCGCCGAGGTGTGCGCCACCTCCGGCGTGTGGCTGCACGTCGACGCCGCGTACGGCTGCGGGCTGCTGGTCTCGCCGACCCGCCGGCACCTGCTCGACGGCATCGAACGCGCCGACTCGGTCACCGTCGACTACCACAAGTCGTTCTTCCAGCCGGTCAGCTCCAGCGCGCTTGTGGTCCGCGACCGGCGGACCCTGCGGCACGCCACCTGGCATGCCGACTACCTCAATCCGGCCCGGATGGTCGCCCAGCGCATCCCCAACCAGGTCGACAAGAGCCTGCAGACCACCCGCCGGTTCGACGCGCTCAAGCTCTGGCTGACCCTGCGGGTGATGGGGCCCGACGCCGTGGGTGAACTCTTCGACGAGGTGTGCGACCGGGCCGCGCAGGCGTGGCAGTTGGTCGCTGCCGATCCGCGCTTCGAGGTGCTGACCCGCTCGCAGTTGAGCACCGTGGTGTTCCGCTGGCGACCCACCGGGCCGGGCCGGGAACTGGCCGACGCGGCCAACCTGCGGGCCCGCGAGGCGCTGGCCGCCTCCGGTCTCGCCGTGGTCGCCGGCACCCGGGTCGACGGCCGGCAGTACCTCAAGTTCACAGTCCTCAATCCGGCCACCACCGCCGACGACGTCGCCTACGTGCTGGACCTGATCGCCGAGCACGCCGGCCGGTACGTGCACGAGCACGCCGGCACGGCCGCCGCCGATCTGACCTGCCCGGTCGGCTGACCATGCCACCCGCGAACCCGAGCCTGGAGGGCCGGATGTCCAACCACGACTTCATCGGGATCGGCCTCGGGCCGTACAACCTCGGCCTGGCCTGCCTGACCGCCCCCATCGCCGACCTCGACGGCCTCTTCCTGGAGGCCCGTGACGACGTCTCCTGGCACCCCGGCATGCTGCTGGAGTCGTCCCGGTTGCAGACGCCGTTCCTGGCCGACCTGGTCACCCTCGCCGACCCCACCTCGCCGTTCTCCTTCCTCAGCTACCTCAAGGAGATCGGCCGGCTCTACCCCTTCTACATCCGGGAGAGCTTCTTCCCGCTGCGGGTGGAGTACGACGCGTACTGCCGCTGGGCCGCCGCCAAGCTGCCCAACCTGCGGTTCGGGCACCAGGTCACCACCGTCGAGTACGACCCGGCCGACGACCGGTACGTGGTGAGCGCCACCGTCGACGGCGAGACCGTCACCCACCGGGCCCGGCACCTGGTGCTCGGCACCGGCACCCCGCCCCACCTGCCGGACGCCTGCGCCGGCCTGACCTCCGGCGCGGTGCACAACTCGCGGTACCTGGAACACCGGGACGCGTTGCGGGCCAAGCGGAGCATCACCATCGTCGGTAGTGGGCAGAGCGCCGCCGAGATCTACCACGACCTGCTCAGCGACATCGGCACCCATGGCTACCAGCTGAACTGGGTGACCCGCTCGCCACGCTTCTTCCCGCTGGAGTACACGAAGCTCACCCTGGAGATGACGTCGCCGGACTACGTGGACTACTTCCACGCGCTGCCCGAGCCGACCCGGTACCGGCTGGAGGCCGAGCAGAAGGGGCTGTTCAAGGGGATCTCCGCCGACCTGGTCAACGACATCTACGACCTGCTCTACGCCTCCAGCGTCGACGGCCCGGTGAACACCCGGCTGCTGACGAACACCGAGCTGACCGAGGTGACCCACGACGAGAGCACCGGCGTGCACACCCTCCGTCTGCGCCACGTCGAGCAGGAACGTGACTTCACAGTGGACACCGAGGGGCTGGTGCTGGCCACCGGCTACCGGTACGAGGTGCCGGCGTTCCTGGAGCCGATCCGGCACCTGCTGCGCTTCGACGACCACGGCCGGCTCGACGTCGCCCGCAACTACAGCGTGGACACCACCGGGCGTGGCGTGTTCCTCCAGAACGGCGGCACCCACACGCACAGCATCACCTCGCCCGATCTCGGCATGGGCCCGTACCGCAACAGCTGGATCATCCGCGAGATGCTCGGCCGCGAGCCGTACCCGATCGAGAAGTCGATCACCTTCCAGGACTTCGGGGTGACCGGGTGAGCCAGTTCGCGTACACCCGGCACGATCGGCGACTCGGCGAGTTCGCCCTGCGTACGCTCGACGTGGCCGCCGACGCGCCGCTGCTGCACCGGTGGGTGACCCATCCCAAGGCGGCGTTCTGGCTGATGCAGGACGCCGACGTCGACGCCGTGGCCGTCGAGTACCAGCGCATCGCCGAGCACCCGCACCACGAGGCGTACCTCGGCCTGTGGCGCGGCGAGCCGGCCTTCCTGGCCGAACGGTACGACCCGGCACACGTCGAACTGGTGGGCCTGCACGACACGCGGCCCGGTGACGTGGGGATGCACTTCCTCTGCGCACCCACCGACACCCCTGTCGCCGGCTTCACCCGGGCCGTCATCACCACGGTGATGGCCTGGCTCTTCGCCGACCCCGCCACCGAGCGGGTGGTGGTCGAGCCGGACGTGCGCAACACCGCAGTGCACGCGCTCAACGCGGTTGTCGGCTTCGAGGTGGTCGGACCGATCACCAAGCCGGAGAAGACCGCCCTGTTGAGCATCTGCACCCGGCAGCGGTTCCTGGCCGCCACCCGACACGAAGGAGTACCGGCATGACCTCGCGCGACGATCCATCCGCTGGTTCGCGACTGCGGGACTCCGCTTCGCTGCATTCCTCGCGCTCACCTGTCGCCCACCTGCGCCCGGAGACCTGGGAACGGGCCAACCGACTGCTGGTGCGCAAGGCGCTCGCCGAATTCACCCACGAGCGTCTGCTCACCCC
The DNA here is from genome assembly GCF_002754655.1 of Verrucosispora sp. CNZ293. Lineage (NCBI taxonomy): Bacteria > Bacillati > Actinomycetota > Actinomycetes > Micromonosporales > Micromonosporaceae > Micromonospora > Verrucosispora sp. CNZ293. The sequence continues at coordinate 1,596,303 of NZ_PEFR01000001.1, read as the reverse complement.
CGAGCCGGACGGCGCGCCAGCCGACCCCACCGGCCGGCGGTGGTACGCCGTCACCGCCGCCTCGGGCGCGGTCCGGTACCGGTTCGCGGCCCGGGTGATGACGCTTGAGCACTGGGACATCGACCCGGAGAGCATCACCCGACACCGCGACGGCGAGCAGCTGCCGCTGGACGCGGTCGACTTCTGCCTCGACCTGCGCGACGCGCTCGGCCTCACCGACCGGATCCTGCCGGTCTACCTTGAGGAGATCAGCTCCACCCTCGCCGGCATCGCGTACAAGCTTGACCGGGCGCTGCCCAGCGCGGCGAAACTTGTCGAGGCCGACTTCCAGACCATCGAGACGTCGATGACCGAGGGGCACCCCTGCTTCGTGGCCAACAACGGCCGGCTCGGGTTCGGCGTCGACGAGTACCACAGGTACGCCCCGGAGGCCGCCCAACCGGTACGGCTGATCTGGCTCGCCGCCCACCGCGACCACGCCACCTTCACCAGCGCCGCCGACCTGGACCAGGAGACGCTGCTGCGCACCGAACTCGGCGAGGCGACCCTCGCCCGGTTCGCCGGGACCATGACCGAGTTGGGCCTGGACCTCGCCGACTACCACCTGATCCCGGTGCACCCCTGGCAGTGGTGGAACAAGCTGTCGGTCACCTTCGCCGGCGAGGTGGCGCGGCGCCGGCTGGTCTGCCTCGGTGAAGGCCCCGACGAGTACCTCGCCCAGCAGTCCATCCGCACCTTCTTCAACGTCAGCAAGCCCGAGCGGCACTACGTCAAGACCGCGCTGTCGGTACTGAACATGGGCTTCATGCGGGGCCTGTCGGCCGCGTACATGGAGGCCACCCCGGCCATCAACGACTGGCTGGCCGAGCTGATCGACGGCGACGAGGTGTTCCGGGCCACCGGTCTGACGATCATCCGGGAGCGGGCCGCCGTCGGCTACCGGCACCGCCAGTACGAGGCGGCCACCGACCGCTACTCGCCGTACCGCAAGATGCTTGCCGCGCTCTGGCGGGAGAGCCCGGTGCCTGACCTGGCTCCCGGTCAGCGCCTGGCCACCATGGCTTCGCTGCTGCACGTCGACGCCGACGGGCGGTCCTTCGCCGCCGAGCTGATCGCCGCCTCCGGCCTGGCGCCGGCAGCCTGGCTGCGCCGCTACCTGAACGCCTACCTGACCCCGCTGCTGCACGCCTTCTACGCCTACGACCTGGCGTTCATGCCGCACGGCGAGAACGTCATCCTGGTGCTCCGCGAGGGGGTCGTCGAGCGGGCGATCTTCAAGGACATCGCCGAGGAGATCGTGGTGATGAGCGCCGAAGCCCCGCTGCCCCCGGCGGTGGAGCGGATCCGGGCCGACATCCCGGAGGACATGAAGCTCCTGTCGATCTTCACCGACGTCTTCGACTGCTTCTTCCGGTTCCTCGGCGCGACGCTCGCCGATCAGGGCGTCATCGGCGAGGAGGAGTTCTGGCGGACCGTGGCCGGCTGCGCCACCGAGTACGCCAGCCGGGTACCGCACCTGGCCGACCGGCTGGCCCGCTACGACCTGTTCGCCCCGGAGTTCGCGCTGTCCTGTCTCAACCGGCTCCAACTGCGCGACAACCAGCAGATGGTCGACCTGGCCGACCCCTCCGCCGCGCTGCAACTGGTAGGTGCGCTCACCAACCCGCTGGCCCGGTTCGCACCGTCCTGAGCCTCGGCGTACCCCGGTGGCCGCGAACGAGGCACCGCATCACGACACGCGTCGACCGACGTCAAGATCGAGCTAGGCTGTGAAGATGGCATCCATCGTGCAGCGGATCATGTCGTTCCTCAACAGCCCCAAGGGCCGCCAGGTTGTTGATCGGGGACGGCGCGAGTTGGCGAAACCTGGTAACCAGGAGAAGCTCCGGCGGCTCATGGCAAGGGGAAAGGGCAGCGGTCGCCGGCCCTGAACGGGCAGCGCGCCCCTGACTCGATGATCCTGCAATATCCGGGCCGCCCCACCTGGCTGACCTTTCGCCGCGCCCTGCGACTGGTCGGCTCGGTGCTCACTGCGCGGCCAGTTCGACCAGGTCGCGGTCGAGCAGTTCGGCCAGCAGGGTGTGCCGGCCGGGGTCGTTCTCCGGCGTGATGCCCCGGCTGGGCATCTCCACGGTCATCAGCAGGTGCAGGTGCATCCGGTACAGCGCCAGCCGGCGGCGAACCCCGTCGTCGAAGACCAGCGGCACGCCGGTGGCCTCGGCGTACCCGCGCAGGAACGGATGCCTCGGTTCGTCCTCGGCGCGGCGGAACAGCAGCGGAGACACCAGATCGAGCAGCGGATCCCCGTAGAGGAACCGCTCGCCGTCGACCAGGCCACACATCCGGTACGCCCCGTCGGCGTCCCACTTGGCGAGCACGTTGCCGTCCCAGCAGTCGAAGTGCAGCAGCGCCGGCCGACGAACCGTGTCGAGCACCTCGCTGTGCCGGGCCACCAGGGCCCGCAGCCGCTGCGGCGGCACCGGCAACACCACCTGCCAGTCGGCCGCGTCGGTGAGCAGGTCGTCGATGATCGCGGTGAACGCGGCCGACCAGGTCGGTCCGCCGGTGCGGCCGGCGTCGTAGCCGAACCGGTCGCCGGTGATCCGGTGCAGGGCGGCCGTCGCCGCGCCCAGGTCGGCGCGGACCGGCCCGTCGTCACCGTCCAGGTCGGGCAGGGCCCGGCCGGGCAGCCGTCCGGTGACCAGCCACTCGCCAAGCCGTCGATCTCGGCCGTGGTGCAGCACCGGCGGCACCGGCACCTGTGGTGCCCGCTCGGCGACCAGCCGGAAATAGCGGGCCTCGGCGGCGAGCAGGTCGGTCTCGTAGCGCAGCAGCCGTGCGGTGGGCGGCGGGGCGACCTTCAGCACCACGTCCCGGTGACCTGGCGGCGTGCGGCCCGCCCCCGGCCGGTCGTCGTCGAGGCGGACCCACCACACCGCGGCGAAGCCGCCACCGGACAACGGCCCGCAGTCGGCCACCCGCCGATCCGGGCCGAAGGACGATCGTACGAAGTCGACCACGTCGTCGGGGGAGAGGACCCGTTGCGTTGGACTGACCGGCGCCACCCGGACAGCGTAGGTTGCGGCCCGTCCGCTGTCCGTCCCGTCCCCGCCGGCCGACGACCGAGGCAGTCCTCGAAGGCGGTCAGTGGCGTGATTCGGTCGACGGGGCCGGCGCGTACTCGAGCACGACCGCCCTCAGGTAACGCGGGTCGCTGGGGAGATCGGCCGCACCCACCGCGAACATCAGCGGGTTGCCCGGGATGCTGTCGAGCCCGTGCAGGCTCATGCCGATCGCGTCCGGCGGTTGCGGCACCGGGACGCGGGCCCACCCGCCCGCGCGGTAGGTGACGAGCGACGCGCTCGGCGTCGGCGAGTTGTCGATCATCCACGGTCGTCCGGCCAGGTCGGGGACCAGGTCGGGCAGCGCGCCACCTTGCCCGTATCTGAGCAGTTCGAACGATCCACCGCTCGCGCGCACGGCCAACCCACCGTCGCCGACCGCCCACAGCTCGCTAGCAGATCGACCCGCGAGCGCGCCGAACGAGGACTCCTCCTCGTTGACGCCCACCTGGACCGTGCGCCAGGCTGAGCCGTTCCAGTGGAAGAGCAACGGGCCCTTGAATCCCTGCCACGCGCCGTTGCCCGCGGCCCAGACGTTGTCCGGGCCGAAGGCCTTGATCGCGGTGAAGGTGCAGAAGTTCGGCATCCCACCGAAAGATGTGCCGCCGGTGCGGCATTCGGCGGGCGGCTGGTGTGACCGCCAGGAACGTCCGTCCCACTGCTCGATGATCACATCGCTGAGGTCGTTGCCCACCAACCAGGTCTGTCCGCCGAGGACGGTGAGCCCGGTGATCAGTGCGTGGCCTCCGCTGTCGCCCCGCGCGAACGGCACCTCGCGCCAGGCGCTGCCGTCGTAGTGCAGGACGTGCGTCACCTGCTCCTCCGGGCTGGCGGCGGCCGTGCTGCCCACCGCCCAGACGTTCGAGGGCGAGTCGGCCGCGACGAGGTCGAGCCGACCGTGCCAAGAGATCGCCGGCAGTGGCGCGCGGGCCCAGTTCCTTCCGTCCCACTGAAGGATCACCGGGGTGCCGGTGTCGTTCGGCTGCTCGGGTGAGTATGCCTCGCTGCCGACGGCCCACGCGTGCGTGGCGTCCACCGACACCACGTCCCACAGCACGCTTGTGGGCCCGGCCAGCTCCGGCAGCGTGGCCAGCCGCCAGCTTGGTGCCGGCGGGCTGGTGCCGACGGCTTCGGGAAATCCGCCGGCGGTTGTCACGGAGGGGACCGAGATGTCAGTGCCGGCCGGTCCGCCGGTGCACCCCGACACCACCACGACCACGGCCATCGTCACGGCAATCCTGCGCATGGCACCGATGATCGCATCGCGATGCCACAGCCTCCGCCGGACGAAGACCTGCTCGTTCTGGTCAGCGCCGGACGTCTGCGAGCGACTCGGCGATCATGCGGTGGCCCTGGGCCTCGAATGCCTCGTCGCCCACCCGGTACGCCCATGCCGCAGTGCCGATCGCCTCGCGGACCCGGGTACGGTGCCACGCCTCCGGCTCACGCGGGTCGGGCCCGTACCCGTCGAGAAAGGCTGCCTCAAGCGTCGGATCGCGGCGGAAGTCCTGGACGGCCAGCCGGCCGAGGTCCGTGAACGCCTGCCGCATCGCGGCGCGACCGAAGTCGATGACGCTCACCACGCCGTCGTGGACGAGCCAGTTCCGGGGCTGCCAGTCCCCGTGGGTGGGTACGAGGCGGGCGGGCGGGGTCGGCCACGAGGTGATCTCGGCCCGGAGCCGCCGTACGGTGTGCGCGGGGATCCGGTGTGGTCGGTCCAGCCACGTCAGCGACTTCTCGTTCTCGCGGCGCTCGTGGTTGTCGTCGGTGACGACGACCTGCGCGTGCAACAGCGCCAGCAGCTCACCGGCCTGCCGGAAGATCCGCTGGTCATCGGCGTACCCGCTGCCGAGCACCAGCTCGCCGGGCAGGTGACGGGTGACCAGAAGCTTTGCTTCCGGGTCGCCGTGCACCAGAGCCGGCGCCCGGCCCCGATCGGTCCAGGGACGCAACCAGTTGGCGTGGGCGTCGAGTTCGCGCCGGATGCCGTGGTCCCCGTCGCCGCCGGCTTTGACGATGAACCGCGAGCCGGCCCAGGTCATCTCCAGGACGGTGGTGGCCACCAGCCCCCAACTGTGGTCCGCCTCGACGGTCGCGCCCGGCAGCCACCGCTGCAACAGATCCCGCTGCTGGGGTGTGAGGTTGCCAAGCGCGGAGGCCACGACGGAAAGGGTACGAGCCCGCCGCCGGAGCGGTCAGTCCTCGCCGGGATCGGTGCGCGTGACCGTCAGCGCGGTCCACGAGACGGGCGGCAGCTCGACGGTGAGCACACCGTCGGTGAGCCGCGCCGTGTCGTTGATCCGCAGCCCCACCCGTTGCGTGTCGTGCAGGTCGTTGGCCGCGCGTACGTCGGTGTCCCAGATTCCCCGGGCCGAGACCGCACCTGTGGGCTGGCACGCGCGCAGGTCGACGGTCACCGTCGTCGCTTCGGTCAGGTGCCGATTCTGCAGAAACACCGAGATCGCGGGCCCTTCGCAGGTCGCGGCGGCGGCGACCACCGGCACCGAGCCGAAGTTCGCGGTGGGCGTCTCGTCGGCGTCGACCAGGACCCGCAGCGCGTCGCCCCGGGCGGTGTGCGAGGTCACCGAGAACGGGAAGAACGTGGTCTGTCGCCAGGCCGGACCGCCGGGCTCGGTCATGATCGGAGCGATCACGTTGACGAGCTGCGCGAGGTTCGCCGAGGTGACCCGGTCGGCGTGGTTGAGCAGGGAGATCAGCAGGCCACCGAGGACCACGGCGTCCGCGACGGTGTACCGGTCCTCAAGCAGGCGCGGCGCCACCGGCCACTCGTCGATGCTGAACGTGCGGGCCTGTTCCTGCCACCGGGTCATGTACCAGATGTTCCACTCGTCGAACGCGAGGTCAACCCGCTTGGCCGAGCGCTTCACGGTGCGTACGTGGTCGACGGTGGCGACGACCGACTCGATGTAGGCGTCCATGTCGACCCCGGAGGCGAGGAAGCTCGCGAGGTCACCGTCGTGTTCCTGGTAGTAGGCGTGGCAGGAGATGTAGTCGACGTCGTCATACGCATGTGTCAGCACGACGCGTTCCCACTCACCGAAGGTCGGCATGCCGCGGCCGGACGACCCGCAGGCGACCAGCTCCAGGTCCCGGTCCACCTGCCGCATCGCCTTCGCGGTCATCGCCGCGAGCTTGCCGTAGTCGGTGGCGTCGCGGTGGCCGAGCTGCCAGGGCCCGTCCATCTCGTTGCCGAGGCACCACATGGCGATCCCGAACGGCTCCTCGCGGCCGTTTGCGGTCCGTTGCGCGGCGCGGGCGGTGCCGGCCGGCAGGTTCGTGTACTCCAGCAGCTCCACGGCTTCCTTCGGGCCCCGGGTGCCGAGGTTGACGGCCAGCATCAGCTCACTGCCGACCAGGTCGAGCCAGTGTTGAAACTCGTGCAGGCCGACCTGGTTGGTCTCGGTGGAGTGCCAGGCGAGATCGAGCCGGCGTGGACGCTCGGCCACCGGCCCCACGCCGTCCTCCCAGTTGTAGCCGGAGACGAAGTTGCCGCCCGGGTACCGGACCGTGCTGACCCCGAGCTCCTTGACCAGCTCGACCACGTCGCGCCGGAAGCCGTCAGGCCCGGCGGTGGGGTGTCCGGGTTCGTGGATGCCGTCGTAGATGTGGCGGCCGAGGTGCTCGACGAAACCGCCGAAGAGTCGTCGACGGACCGGTCCGATGGTGAAGGCCGGGTTGAGGGTGAGGTGCGCGCGGGGCATGGGGCTCCTTACGATGATCACCTACGATAACGTTTTCGGCGACGGTAGACGAGCCCTCGGCGGGCGCTGGGCATCGCACCGCGTCGGTCCGCGACGTGCCCGGCCGCCGGCGGGGGCCGCGACGCGTCACCCCGGGGCGGGTCCGGAGCTGTCCCGACGGATCAGGTCGGCGGCGAGCGACTCCACCCGGGGCCTGGCGGCTCCCGGGTCGAGAGCCAGGGCCATCGCCCGGGCGCCCATCTCGACAAGGGGCAGCCGGACCGTGGTCAGCGCCGGGGTGACGTCGCGGGCCATCGGCATGTCGTCGAAGCCGAAGACGCTCACCTGCTGCGGGACCGGCACCGCGCGGGCGCGCAGCAGCGCCAGCGCGCCGATGGCCATCGAGTCGTTGAGCGCCGCGATCGCGGTCAGCCCGGGCTCCGCGTCGAGCAGCGCGGCGGCGGCCTCAGCGCCGCCGTCGCGGTCGAAATCGGCGTATCGGACGCGGTGTTCCGGCAGCTCCCGACCGTGCTCGGCGAGCGCCGCGCGGAGCCCGGTGAGCCGGTCGGTCGTGGTGGTCAACACCCGCGGCCCGGCCACCACGCCGATACGTTCGTGGCCGAGGCGGCACAGCTCCCGCCCGAGAAGTTCGGCGCCGCCCCGGTTGTCCGGCATCACCGCGTCACCGGAGTGCTCGTGGCGACCGATCACCGCCACCCGGCCACCGGTGGCCTCGTACGCGGCGAGCTTGCCGTTGAGCAGCCGGGTGAAGTCGGCGTCGTGGTACCCGGAACCGGCCAGGATGATGGCGGCGACCTGCTGGCCCCGCAGCAGCTCGACGTACTCCAGTTCCCGCTCCGGGTCGCGGTAGCTGTTGCAGATCATCAGCAGCCGGCCCTGGTCGGTGGCGACCCGTTGCAGACCCCGGGTGATCTCCGAGAAGTACGGGTCGGAGACGTCGTGCACGATCACCCCGACCGCGCCGCGGTGCGACCGGGCCAGCAGTTGGGCGTGCGCGTTGGGCACGTACTGCAACTCGGCGACGGCCCGCAGCACCCGTTCGCGCAACTCCTCGGTGACCGGCTTGGTACTGCCGTTGATCACGCGGGAGGCCGTGGCGGGTGAGACCCCGGCCCGCCGGGCCACATCGGACAGCGTCGCCACACCCGCCCCCTCACGCGTCGCGCCGGCCGCTGCCGTGGCGACCAGCGACACCGTACCGCAGTGAGGGTCCTTTTCCGTTCCGCGGTAAACGCAGGTCAAGGCCGCCGGTCGGGTTCACTCCAGCCGACGTCCCGGCGCGCGGTGGCCAGCGGTTTGTTCACGTTCCCGGCCCGGGGCCACGACCTCGGCGGCCGAAAGTTCCGCCGCCGGGTAAGCCCTTGCCTGGCCGTCAGGGCACCGCCTAGTCTTGCAGGAAAGCGCTTACCTGCCCGGTTCGGGCGCGTACGACGGAAGGACCCCCATGACCCGCAGGTCGATCGGCATCATCGTGAACGGCGTCACCGGCCGGATGGGATACCGGCAGCATCTGGTGCGCTCCCTGCTGGCCATCCGTTCCTCCGGTGGCGTGCCGCTGGCCGACGGCACCACCGTCTGGCCGCATCTCGTCCTCGTCGGCCGCAGCGAGGCCAAGCTGCGCGAGATCGCCGAACGGCACGGCCTCGACGACTGGACCACCGACCTGACCGCCGCGCTGGCCCGCGACGACGTCCAGATCTACTTCGACGCGCAGCTGACCCAGCAGCGGGAGAAGGCCATCCGGCGGGCCATCGAGGCGGGCAAGCACATCTACACCGAGAAGCCCCTCGCCGAGGACACCGCCGCCGCCCTGGACCTGGCGCGCGCCGCCCGGGCCGCCGGCGTACGCACCGGGGTGGTCCAGGACAAGCTCTTCCTGCCGGGGCTGCGCAAGCTCAAGCGGCTGCTCGACGGCGGCTTCTTCGGCCAGGTGCTGTCGGTACGCGGCGAGTTCGGCTACTGGGTCTTCGAAGGCGACTGGCAGCCCGCCCAGCGCCCGTCGTGGAACTACCGCAGCGCCGACGGTGGCGGCATCGTGGTGGACATGTTCCCGCACTGGCACTACGTGCTCGCGGAGCTGTTCGGCGAGGTACGCGCCGTCTCCGCCACCATCGCCACGCACATTCCACGCCGGGTCGACGAGGCCGGCCGGCCCTATGAGGCCACCGCCGACGACGCCGCCTACGGCATCTTCGAGCTGGAGGGCGGCGTCATCGCCCAGCTCAACTCGTCCTGGTGTGTCCGGGTGCACCGGGACGAGCTCGTCGAGTTCCAGGTCGACGGCACCGAGGGCAGCGCGGTCGCCGGGCTGCGGCGCTGCCGGGTGCAACACCGGGCGGTCACCCCCAAGCCGGTCTGGAACCCGGATCTGCCCGCCACCGAGGACTTCCGATCGCAGTGGACGGAGGTGCCGGACAACGAGGACTTCGACAACGGCTTCAAGGTGCAGTGGGAGGCGTTCCTGCGGCACGTCGCCACCGGTGAGCCGTTCCCGTGGGACTTCCTGGCCGGTGCCCGTGGCGTGCAGCTCGCCGAGCTGGGCCTGCTCTCGGCCCGCGAGGGTCGCCGCGTCGAGGTGCCGGAGCTGGCGCTGTGAGCGGCACCGAGGTGACAGTGCCCGGCGGTCGCCGGCTGCGGCTCTCCGGCGGCACCGGGCATCCCCGCCCCGCCGCGCCGCCGAACTGCCGCGTCGCCTACGCCGCCGCGCACGTGGTGGCCGACCCGGCCGCCGACAACACCCCGGGCACCCCGGCGGTCCTGGACTGGGACCGCACCCTCGCCTTCCGCCGGCACCTCTGGTCCTACGGGCTGGGGGTGGCCGAGGCGATGGACACCGCGCAGCGCGGCATGGGCCTGGACTACCCCGCCACTCGGGAACTGATCCGCCGCAGCGCGGCGGAGGCCCGGGCCGCCGGTGGGCGGATCGTCGCCGGGGCCGCCACCGACCAGCTGCCACCCGGCCCGGCGACGCTCACCGAGGTCACCGCCGCGTACCGGGAACAGCTCGACGACGTACAGGCCGCCGGGGCGGTTCCGGTGCTGATGTGCAGCCGGCACCTGGCCGCCGCCGCCCGTGGCCCCGAGGACTACCTGCGGGTGTACGACGATCTGCTGCACGCCGCCGACCGGCCGGTGGTGCTGCACTGGCTCGGTCCGATGTTCGACCCGGCGCTCACCGGTTACTGGGGTACCGCCGACCTGGATCTGGCCGCCGACACCGTCGTCGAGCTGCTCAAGACGCACGCGTCCCGGGTGGACGGCATCAAGGTGTCGCTGCTCGACGCCGGACGTGAGGTGGCGTTGCGTCGCCGGCTGCCGGCGGGCGTACGCCTCTACACCGGCGACGACTTTCACTACCCGGAACTGATCCGGGGTGACGAGGCCGGCCACTCCGACGCGCTGCTCGGGGTCTTCGCCGCCATCGCGCCCGCCGCGTCGGCCGCGTTCGCCGCCCTGGACCGGGGCGACCTCGAGGCGTACGACGAGATCTTCGCACCGACCGTGCCGCTGGCCCGGCACCTGTTCGCCGCGCCCACCTGGTACTACAAGACCGGCATCGTCTTCCTGGCCTGGCTGGCCGGGCACCAGGAGCACTTCACGATGGTCGGCGGGTTGCAGTCCGGCCGCTCGCCGGAGCACCTGGGCACCCTGCTCACCCTCGCCGACGCCGCCGGTCTGCTGCCCGACGCGGAGCTGGCTGCCGCCCGGGCCCGGGCCTTCTTCACCGTGGCCGGGGTGACCCAGTGAGCCGGGCGGCCCTGCGCCGGTTCTCCTTCAACCAGGCCACCGCCCAGCACTGGCCGCTGCCCGACGTGGTCGCCGGCTGTGTCGCCGCCGGGGTGCCGGGCATCGGCCTGTGGCGGGAACCGGTCGCCGAGTACGGTCTCGGTCGCGCCGCGAAGCTGGTCCGCGACGCCGGGCTGGCGGTCACCACGCTTTGCCGGGGCGGGTTCTTCGCCGCCGGCGACTGGCGGGAGCAGAACCTGCGCGCCATCGACGAGGCGGCCACGCTCGGCGCCCCGGTGCTGGTGCTGGTCTCCGGTGGCCTGCCGCCGGGCAGCAAGGACATCGACGGTGCCCGCGCCCGGGTGGCTGACGCGATCGCCGAACTCGCCCCGCACGCCGACGCCGCCGGGGTGACCCTGGCCATCGAACCGCTGCACCCGATGTTCGCCGCCGACAGGTGCGTCATCGCCACCCTCGGTCAGGCGCTGGACATCGCCGAGCGGTTCGACCCGGGCGTGGTCGGCGTGGTGGTGGACGCGTACCACGTGTGGTGGGATGACACCGTCTACGACCAGATCGCCCGGGCGGGCGACTGGATCGCCGCCTTCCAGGTCTGCGACTGGGTCACCCCGCTGCCAGAGGGGTACTGCTCGGCCGGGCGCTGCCCGGCGACGGCTGCATCGAGCTGCGCCGGCTGCGCGAGGCGGTCGACGCGGCCGGCTACACCGGCCCGATCGAGGTCGAGGTCTTCAACGCCGAGGTCTGGGCACGTCCGGGCGAGGCGACCCTGGCCGCCGCCATCGACGGCTACCTCCGCGAGGTCACCTGACCCGTGGGGGCGCGGTGCGCCCGTCCGTCCCGCGGTCGTCGCCAGCGCCGGCCCGGCAGTGGGTCAGCTGCTCGTGGTGCGGGTGGCGAGCGCGTCGACCAGGCGTCGGGTGGAGCCGGCCAGGTTCCACCGCTCGGCCAGGTCGAGCAGCCGCTCCGGATCGGCCGGTGACACCGGCAGCTCGGTGGCCAGCGGAGGCAGCGGCACGTCGAGAGCGACCCGGACCACCTTCGGCGCCACCGCCAGGTAGTCGCGGGCCGCGTCGAGCTTGCTGCGCAGCCCGGGTGCGAAGCCGGCGGCCGGGTCGTCCAGGGCGGCGAGGATACCGGCGATGTCGCCGTACCTGTCGACCAGCCGGGCGGCGGTCTTCTCACCGACGCCGGCCACCCCGGGCAGCCCGTCGGACGGGTCGCCGCGCAGCGCGGCGAACTCGGCGTACCGGTCGGCCGGCACGCCGTAGCGGGCCCGTACGGCGGCGTCGTCGCAGTCCTCCAGTTTGGCCACCCCCCGCCCGACGTAGAGCAGTCGCACGCCCCGGGCGTCATCGATCAGCTGGAACAGGTCCCGGTCGCCGGAGACCACCTCGACCGGACCGGCCTGGGTGACCGAGAGGGTGCCCAGCACGTCGTCGGCCTCGTAACCGGTCGCGCCGACGACTGTCACCCCCAGCGCGTCGAGCACCTCCAGGATCATCGGCACCTGGGGGGAGAGGGTGTCCGGCACCACCTCGCCGCCCTCGGGGGCCACCCGGTGCGCCTTGTACGACGGCAGCAGCGCGACCCGCCAGTCCGGCCGCCAGTCGTGGTCCATCGCGCACACCATCCGACCCGGCCGCCGGGTGCGCACCAGGTGGGCGAGCATGTCGAGGAACCCGCGCACCGCGTTCACCGGCTGACCGTCGGCGGTCTTCGCGGCGGATTCGGGGATGCCGAAGTACGCCCGGAAGTAGAGACTGGGCGCGTCGATGAGCATGATCGGGGTCTGCGCTGTCACGCCCGACAGCCTGGCACACCACACCGACGTTCCCGGCGTACGGCCTGTCGCCGGTGCGTTCCGCCGGCGCGACGAAGGAGGAGCCGATGACCGTACCGACCCGGCTGGCGCTGACCACCGTCAACCTCGACACGCCCGACCCGGCGGCGCTGGCCCGCTTCTACGCGCGCCTGCTCGGGTGGGACATCGCGGTCGAGGAGGCCGACGACGTGATCCTGCGTGCCCCCGACGGCGGGGTCGGGCTGTCCTTTCAGCGGGAGCGGGCGTACGTGCGGCCGAGCTGGCCGGCGCAGGCCGGACAGCAGCAGATGATGATGCACCTGGAGATCGGGGTGCAGGACCTGCCGGCCGCGCTGGAACACGCGCTGGCCTGCGGCGCGACCCTCGCCGCTTGCCAGCCGCAGGAGGACGTCCGGGTCTGTCTGGACCCGGACGGCCACCCGTTCTGCCTCTGGCTGACGGACTGACCCGTTCCTGCCGTCAGCTCGCACCGGCGGTACCTCGCCCGCCGCGTCGCTTGACGACGTACGGCAGCACGAACAGGTACAGGCCGGTGAAGAGCAGCAGGGCCAGCGGCAGCAGCGGTAGGTAGGAGACCCAGACGACCGGGTCCTCCTGCGCGAGCGCGACGAAGGTGACGATGACGGTCACCGTGAACGCGATCGCCAGCCACCTGTGGATCTGTCGGATCCACCTGTTCCACCTCATCGGAACCTCCACCCGGGTAGCGGCCACCGGCCGGGCGGTCGCCCGGCCGGACATGACCTCGCAGGTCAAGCTAGTGAGGGTGTGGTGCCGGCTGCTTCTCGATTCCTGACCGGTCTGGCGCGGCAGGTCGGCACCGTCCGCCCGCCGTGCGAACGGCGGTCGGGGTGGCTGGCTGGTCGACTGTCAGGTGATGTCGCGGCGCATCGGGACGATGACGCCGATGGCGGCGGCGGTCACCGCGTACATGGTGAGCACGAGGGCACCGACAGCAGGGGGCAGGAGGTGGATGGTCGTGCTGCCGAGCTGTTCGGACATGGCGTCGGCGACGTAGGTGAAGTCGGTCAGGGCGGCGGTCGCGCCGCCCGGCAGGATCGGGTAGAGCAGGTTGACACCAGGAATCATCATGAGCAGCGTTTCGCCCAGGTACAGGTAGCCGATCACGACGCAGAGGGCGGCGACCTGGTTGCGGATGAGGGCGCCCATGCCCACCCCGATGAGCAGATACACAGTCATCGCCACACCGATGCGGCCGAGCAGCGCCAGCACGGTGGGGGCGGGCATACCGAGGCTGACGCCGCGGGCGGCGGCGACGGCGAACAGGGCCACGGCGGCGGTGCCGGCGAGGACGAGACCGTAGGCGAGGCCGACGACCGCGTAGGTGGCGAGTTTGGCCGCCAGCACCTGCCATCGGCGCGGTGCGAACAGGAACGTGACGGCGGCGGTGCGGTGTCGGTACTCGGCGGTGACCGCGACGGTGCCGGCGACGGCCGGGACGAGCGCCGTGTAGCCGAGAATGCCGAGGAGCGAGCGGACGCCGGCGTCGGTGTCCAGACCGGGCAGCGGCGGCTCGAAGTTCTCCGGGCCGACAAGTGCCATGAGGCCGATCATGCCGCCACCGATCACGGCCGCGGCGACCAGGAGACTGCCCCACATCCGGGTGGCCAGCAGGCGGCGGAACTCGGCTCGGATCAGGTTGGTCATGGTGTGCCTGCCCTGGGGGTGGTGAGCGGGTCGGTGGTCAGGTCGAGGAAGAGCTGTTCGAGACTCGAGTTTTCGGTGACCAGTTCGTGTACGCGTAGGCGGTGCGCGGCCGCGAGGTCGGCGACGCCCGCCGCGTTCAGACCGTGCACCCGCAGCTGGCCGGGCCGGACGATGTCGACGCGAGGTGGGGTGCCCGCGTCGGCGGGACTGGTCGCCAGGGTCACGGCGAGGGCGTCGGCGTCGGGTGAGCTGACGAGCACGGTCGGCGGGCCGGCGAGCCGGGACCACGGTCCGGCGGCGACGAGTTCGCCGCGCCGGATCACCACCACGTCGTCCACGAGTTGCTGAACCTCACTGAGCACGTGACTGGAGATCAGGACGGTGCGACCCCTGTCGGCGAGACCGCGCAGCAGGCCACGCAGCCAGGACATGCCCTCCGGGTCCAGGCCGTTGCCGGGTTCGTCCAGCAGTACGACGCCCGGGTCGCCGAGCAGCGCGGTGGCGAGGTTGAGGCGTTGCCGCATGCCGGTGGAGAACCCGCGGGTACGGCGGTCGGCGGCCGCGGCGAGGCCGAGCTGGTGCAGCAGCTCGGTGACCCGGCCGTCGGGATGGCCACCCATCGCGGCGTAGACCCGCAGGTGGTCGCGGGCGGTGTGGCCGGGGTGGAACGCGTTGGCGTCGAACATCGCCCCGACGGTGGCCGACGGCCGGGCCAGCCGCCGGTACGGGCTCCCGCCGATCGTGGCGGTGCCGCGGGTGGGTGACACCAGACCGGTGAGCATCCGCATCGTGGTGGTCTTGCCGGCGCCGTTCGGGCCGAGGAATCCGGTGATCACACCCGGTTCCACAGTGAAACTGAGATCACGGACGGCGGTGATCTCGCCGTACCGCTTGGTCAGCTGCGAGACCTCGATTGTCAGCCCGTCGATGCTCATGCGCGGGCCGCCATCGCCCGGCTGATCGCTTCGGCGAGGCCGAGGGCGTCCGGGCCGGAGAGCACGACCTCGTCGAACTGGCCGCCGGTGCCGGCCCGGTCCAACACCAGGTGCAGCCCGGGCTCACCGCGGCGGGCGGCCACCAGTTGCCGGGGGCCGCCGAACAGACCCCACACGCCGATCTTGACGAAACCGGACACCACGTAGCCGCGCCGGGCGCCACGGGCCAGGCGTAGCGGGTTGTCCACCCGGGCGACCCGCCGCACGGCGCCGACGGCCACCGCCAGCCGGTCCCGTCCGGTCCAGAGCCGCTCCCATCCGGTGAACCGGATGTCGATCACGTCGCCGGAAAGCATGACGGATGCCATCAGTCGTGTCCTTTCGTCGGTCCGGTGTCCTCGGTGGACTCCGGCGTGCTGTCGCTGGGTGTCGGCTGGTCGGCCGGCATCAGGACGGTGGCCAGCAGCCGTGGGGTTCGCCCGTGGCCCGGCTGGTGGGCGAGCAGCGGGCCGACGAGCGCGTTGAACCCGGCGGCGAACTCGCTCAGCTCGGCGTCGGTGAGGTGCAGGACGAGCTGGTGGTATCCCACGCCGTCGGCGACGAAGTCGATCCGCTCCCGGGCCAGGTACCTGGAGAACTCCGACAGCAGGCTGGACATGAACGCGGTGAAGTAACGCGCGTGCTCGTCGGCGGTCGCCGTGGCCAGGGCCGCAGGGTCCAGCGTCGCGCCGTGCCCGGGTAGCGCGTACACCCGCTCGGTCGCCCCGCGGACCTTGCGTTCCGTCACCACCTCCAGCAGCCCGGCCCTGACCAGTGCCGCGAGATGTCGGTACAGCGTGGCCTGCGGAATGTCCGGCAGCAGGTCGACCAGGTCGCGGGTGGTCAGCTCGGCCCCCGCGACGGCACGCAGGATCCGGATCCGGACCGGATGCAGCGCCAGCTCGGCCCAGCGCTCCCTCGACTCTGTCACCTCTGTACGTTATCACTATCGATAAAGATAATAGAAGGCCGGGTCGGACACCTGTGGCCCCGGGTGGCCCAAACGACCGTTAAGCTTGCTGGGTGGGGTTCGACGAGCTGTATCCGCCGGGGCGGCTGGCCGCCGCGCAGCGTGCCGTCGCCGCCGCCGGGCTGGACGCGCTGCTCCTCAGTCCCGGCTCCGACCTGCGGTACCTGACCGGCTACGACGCGCACGCCGGTGAGCGGCTGACCCTGCTGGTGCTGCCGGCCGAGGGCGAGCCGACGCTTGTCGTGCCGACCCTGGAACGGCCGGCGGCCGAGGCGTCGCCCGCACCGGCCACCGGGGTACGCATCGTCGACCACGCCGACGGCACCGACCCGTACCCGCTGGTGATCGCCGCCCTCGGCGGGCCGGTCGACGCGGTGGGGCTGGCCGACCGGATGTGGGCGGAGCAGGTGCTGGCGCTGCGGGCGGCGCTGCCCGACACCCGGCAGCGGCTCGCCTCGGCGGTCCTGCGGGAGCTGCGCGTGCACAAGTCGGCCGCGGAGATCGAGGCTCTCGCCGAGGCCGGCGCGGCGATAGACGCGGTGCACGCCCGGATGGGGGAGTGGCTGCGGCCGGGGCGGACCGAGGCGGAGGTGGCCACCAACATCGCCGCCGCGATCAGGGCGACCGGCCATGTCACTGTCGACTTCGTGATCGTGGCCGCCGGCCCGAACGGCGCAAGCCCGCACCACGGCACCTCCGACCGGCCGATCGGCGTGGGTGAGCCGGTCGTGGTGGACATCGGCGGCACCATGCCCTCGGGCTACCGCTCCGACTGCACCCGCACCTACCTGGCCGGTGGCACAGCGCCCGCGGACTTCCTCGACTACTACGCGGTGCTGCACGAGGCGCAGCGCGCCGCCGTGGCTGCGGTACGCCCCGGGGTGAGCGCCCAGGCCGTCGACGCCGCCGCCCGCGCGCCGATCACCGCGGCCGGCTACGGCGACGCCTTCCTGCACCGCACCGGCCACGGCATCGGTCTGGACGGCCACGAGGAGCCGTACGTGGTGGCCGGCAACGACCGACGGTTGGCGGCGGGGATGACCTTCTCCGTCGAACCGGGCATCTACCTGGCCGGGCGGCACGGCGCTCGGATCGAGGACATCGTCGTCTGCACGACGGACGGCGTACGACGGCTCAACACCACCCCCACGGAGCTCATCGCGCTATGACTGTCGACCGGATCCTGCCCACCGACGAGGCTCGCGACCTGCTGGAGTTGACCACCGAGTTGGCCGACCGGGAACTCGCGCCGAAGGTCGTCGAGTACGAGCAGCGGGCCGAGTTCCCCCGGGAGGTGCTGCGCACGCTGGGCCGGGCGGGGCTGCTCGGCCTGCCGTACCCGGAGGAGTACGGCGGTGCCGCCCAGCCGTACGAGGTCTACCTGCAGGTGCTGGAGATCCTGGCCGGCCGCTGGCTCGCGGTCGCCGAGGCGGTGAGCGTGCACACCCTGTCCTGCCACCCGGTCGCCACCTTCGGCAGCGAGGAACAGCGCAAGCTGCTGCCCGACATGATCGGCGGCGAGCTGCTCGGGGCGTACTGCCTGTCGGAGCCGCAGGGTGGCTCGGACGCCGCGGCGCTGACCACCAGGGCGGCGCGCGACGGGGACGACTACGTCGTCACCGGCACCAAGGCGTGGATCACCCACGCGCAGGTGGCCGACTTCTACAACATCTTCTGCCGTACCGGCGAGCCCGGGGCGAAGGGCATCTCCTGCCTGCTCGCCGACCGCGCCACGCCCGGTATCCACCCGCAGGCCGCCGAGCGCACCATGGGGTTGCGTTCCTCCCCGGTGGCGCAGGTCGTCTTCGACGAGGCCCGGGTGCCGGCCGACCGGCTGATCGGCGGTGCGGGGGCCGGCTTCACCATCGCCATGTCGGCGCTGGACTCCGGACGGTTGGGCATCGCGGCCTGCGCGGTCGGGCTGGCCCAGGCGGCGCTGGACTACGCGGTGGACTACGCCCGGCAACGCGAGCAGTTCGGTCGGTCGATCATCGACTTCCAGGGGCTCGGATTCACCCTGGCCGACCTGGCCACCCAGATCGCCGCCGCCCGGGCACTGACCCTGGCGGCGGCCCGGCTACGTGACGCCGGGCGGCCGTACTCGATCGAGGCGGCCAAGGCGAAGTTGTTCGCCACCGATGTGGCGATGCGGGTGACCATCGACGCGGTGCAGGTCCTCGGCGGCGCGGGCTACGTCGCCGATCATCCGGTCGAGCGGTACCTGCGGGAGGCGAAGGTGCTCCAGATCGTGGAGGGCACCAACCAGATCCAGCGGTTGGTGATCTCCCGGGCACTGGCCAAGGGCTGACCGAACGCGACGGTCCGCCCGCCGTACGCGACGGATGGCGGGTTTGTCGGTCGCGCCGACCGGTCGTACCCGGTAGGTTCCACGCCGTGGAGGAGATCGACCGCGCCATCGTGGTGGCGCTGACCGCGGACGGCCGGCTGTCGTACACGGATCTGGCGGAGAAGGTCGGCCTGTCGGTCTCGGCGGTGCATCAACGGGTGCGTCGGTTGGAGCAGCGCGGGGTGATCAGGGGCTACACCGCGCGGGTCTCCTTCGAGGCGCTGGACCTGCCCCTGACGGCGTTCGTGGCGATCCGGCCGTTCGATCCGTCGCAGCCGGACGACGCGCCGGAGCGGCTTGCTCACCTGCCGGAGATCGACTCGTGCTACTCGGTGGCGGGAGAGGACTTCTACCTGCTGCTGGTTCGGGTGGCCGGCCCGGTCGACCTGGAGCGGGTGCTCCAGGAGATCAGGACGGCGGCAAACGTCACCACCCGTACGACAGTCGTGCTGTCCACCCCGTACGAGCATCGACCGCCCAAGATCACCCTCGACCCGGCGGCCCAGCATCGCACCCGGGGCGTACCGCCTGCGGCGGCGGGCTCAGCGGCGGACTGACCCGGAACACCCGGTGCCGCTGCGGCCCAGGAGACGGGGCTAGGATCCATCCCTGATTCGGCGGAAGGTGAGACCCGGATCATGACCGGGACGCCGGGCCGGTTCGTGCCGCCCGGTGGCCGGTCGCCTCGCGTGTCTCGAAGGGGAGGATGAAATGTACCGATCGATGCGATCGCGTTCCAGCCAGGCGGCCGGAGTTCGCTCATGACACGCATTCTCATCCGCGCCGGCAAGAGCCCGTTGACCGTGCTGTCACATGAGCAAAGCCTGTCCACCTCTCGGTTGGGTGTCTTCGGGTCGAACTCTGGGAACATGCTGTTCTACAGCGCGGTGTTCCGGGCCCTGAGCGTGCCCGGCGCCGAGCTGGTCGCCAACTCCTACGTGCATGAGCGTCCGGTGCACCTGGGCACCTACATCAGCCGGACCAACGAGGAGTTCGACAGGTTCGTCCTGCCGATGGCGAACTCGTACCGGGACACCTTCCTGCCGCACCTGGAACGCCTCGCCAAGGTCATCGAGCGGTTGAAGATCCCGGTCACGGTGGTCGGCATCGGCGCGCAGCTGCCGTACGGCACCGAGTTCGACTCGCTCCCCGACAACTACAAGAAGATCGTCACGCGGTTCACCCGGGCCGTGCTCGACCGGTCGGCCTCCATCGGTGTACGCGGTGAGTACACGGCGCGCATGCTGAAGTACCTCGGCTTCGGCGACGAGCATGTGCGGGTGATCGGCTGCCCGTCGATGTTCGGCAACGGGCCGCTGGGCCCGTTGGTGCGCAAGGTGGACCGGCTGGCCTACGACAGCCCGATCGCCATTTCGTACACCCCGAAGGTCAAGGGAGTTGACCGGCTGGTCGAGGCGAACACCGACCGGTACCCCAACAGCGTCATCGTGCCGCAGCAGCATCAGCGGCTGGCGCTCATGCTGTGGGGCGAGAATCCGGCGAAGGTTCCCAACAAGCGGATGCCCATCCACACCGACCATCCGCTGTACGAGAACGACCGGATGCGGTTCTTCGTGGACGCCTCGACCTGGGTCGACTTCATGGCCCAGCAGCACTTCGCCTTCGGCACGCGCATCCACGGCAACGTCGCGGGCGTGCTGGCGGGCACGCCGTCGGTGGTGCTGGCGCACGACTCCCGCACCGTCGAACTCTCCGAGTACCACGGCATCCCGTACCGCCTCTACTCGGAGCTGCCGCCCGATGTCGACGCGCAGCGGCTCTACGAGGAAGCGGACTTCGACGCCTTCGGTCCACGCCAGGCCGAGACCTTCGCCACCTACGTGCGGTTCCTCGAGCACAACGACCTTGAGCACGTGTTCCAGCCGGGTAAGGCGAACCCGGCCTACGACGAGGCGCTCGCCGCCGCCCCGTTCCCCGGCCCGGTGCACACGCTGATGGCCTCGGACGTGGTCGGACGACGCCAGGTGATGTCCCGGCTGCGCTGGCTGCGGCAGGGACACGAGGGCGACCTGGAGCGCCGCGCCTACGAATTCGAACCACCGTTCCGCGAACCGCGCGGAACGAGGACGCTTGAGGAGCGGGTAGCCCAGTTGGAGAAGGAACTCAAGGTGCAGCAGGAGTCGCTGGCGAGCTGGCGCGGCCGGATGGGTCGGGTGTTGCGGATCAACCCGTTGTCCACGGGGGGCCGGCGGTGACGACTGCGGATGCGAAAACGTCCCAGCTGGGGGCATGGGTGGCGTCGAAGACGGGAGGACGCATCACCACCACCGCGATCGACGTGGCAGCCCTCGCCGCGCTGCTGCTGGCGGCGGTGGGCGGTTCCCGGTTCTGGGCGTTGCCGCCGGCCCTGCTGGCAGTCGGGTTGCTGGCCTGGACGTGGCGTGACGCGGTGCGTGGGGAGCGGTGCCGACCTCGAAGGCCGCCGTGCCGCGCGTCCTTCTGCTCGCCAGCGCGTATCTGCTCGGCGCGGTGCACAGCGGCGTCGATCTCGCGCTTGCCGTCGGCGTGGCCCTGGCCGGCCTGGCGGTGCTCAGCGAGACACCGATGGGGTTCATTTCCCGTGCCGCGTACCCGGTGACGGCCAATCTGCCGGGGATCGGCGCGCGGCCCTACCGGCGCCCGAACACGAGCCGTGCGGTACTGGTCAATGGCGCCGCGGCGCTGGTGGTGCTCGTCTGCGCCTTCGTCGGCAGCCTCGGGGTGATCGCCGCGGCGGTGTCGGCGGCCGCGCTCGGCCTGTCGTTGTTCACTCTGTGGCAGGGGCTGGGCCGGGTCCGGGAGAGGCAGACCAGTGAGCAGAACCTCTCCAAAGCGTTGACCGCCTACGAACCGGCGTTCGTGGTGCACTGGACCGCACCTGCCGGCACCGCGTACCAGATCGCGATGTGGCTGCCCTACCTGGAGCGCCTCGGCCGGAAGTTCTTCGTGCTGGTGCGCGGTGAGGCCAACTTCAACGAGGTGTCGGCGATGACGAAGGCCCCGGTGGTGCTGCGCACCGCGTTGGAGGACATGGACGACGTGGTGACCCCGTCGATGCGGGCCGCCTTCTACGTGAACACCGCGACGAAGAACAACCACCTCCTCCGGTACACGAGCCTGACGCACATCCAGCTCAACCACGGCGACAGCGACAAGGTGCCGAGTCACAACCCGGTCTTCCGGATGTACGACAAGAACTTCGTCGCGGGCCAGGCCGCGATCGACCGCTTCGCGGCAAATGGCGTGAAGATGCCGATCGAGATGTTCACCGTCGTGGGCCGCCCCCAGGTGGAGAACGTGGCGGTGGCGGCCCAGCCGATCGCCTCGATCACCAACCCTCGGGTGCTCTACGCGCCGACCTGGGCGGGTTTCTACGCCGACT
Source organism: Verrucosispora sp. CNZ293 (assembly GCF_002754655.1). Lineage (NCBI taxonomy): Bacteria > Bacillati > Actinomycetota > Actinomycetes > Micromonosporales > Micromonosporaceae > Micromonospora > Verrucosispora sp. CNZ293. The sequence continues at coordinate 1,574,549 of NZ_PEFR01000001.1, read as the reverse complement.
CCAACTACTCGTCACTGCACGTCGGCTACGACATCGTCAAGGCACTCGTCGAGCGCGGTTGCAGCGTCGTCTTCCGGCCGCACCCGTACAGCAATCGGAATCCGGCGCTGGGCCGTGAGTGCGAGCGGATCCGGGCGCTGCTGGCTGAGGACCGCAAGGCCAACGGGCGGCCGCACGTGTTCGGCAAGCAGGCCGAGGTGAAGATGTCGGTGATGGACTGCTTCAACGCGTCGGACGCGATGGTGTCGGACGTGTCGAGCGTGGTGGCCGACTACCTGTACTCGGAGAAGCCCTTCGCGATGGTGGCGGTCTCGACGCCGGCGGTCACCTTCACCGACGAGTTCCCGTTGGGGCGGGCCAGCTACGTCATCGACGCCCACGGCGGCCGGGTGAAGGGGCTCGATGCGATCCTCGACGACTTCCTCGGTGCCGACCCGCTGGCCTCCACCCGACAGGACATCAAGAAGTACTACCTCGGCGACATCGCACCGGAGCGCTACGCCCAGCACTTCCTGGACGAGGCGTCGCGCTACCTCTGATTTCGACGGAGGTTCTCGTACCGGCTCCGGCCCGGCCCTGTGCCGGCCGGAGCCGGTACTGTTCGGGCACCGACCGGCGTGCTCGCCGGAGCCGGCCGGCGGACGGGTCAGTGCCGACCGGTCGACCCGGTCGGCGGCCCGGAGGCCAGGGTGACGGGTTGGTTCCACCGGAGGATCACCCGCCGACCGTGTTCGTGGCCGAGCAGGCTGAGGGTGGCGGTGTCCAGGCGGAGCAGCCCGCCGGCGGAGGGTGGCAGGCCGACCCACCGGGCGCCCAGCACGCGGAGCGCGTGCGCGTGTCCGACCAACGCGACGGGGCCTCGGTCGAGCAGGGGATGCAGTTTGGCGAGCAGCCGGTCGAGGCGCTCGCCGACCTCGCTCGGCGACTCGCCGCCCGGGCATCCGTCGGTCCAGATGCTCCATCCGGGGTGTTCGTCCTGGATCTGGGCGGTGGTACGCCCCTCGTAGTCGCCGTAGCGCCACTCGGCGAGGTCGTCGTCGGTGCCGGTGACGGCCAGTCCGGCCAGCTGTGCGGTGCGCAGCGCCCGGATCCGTGGGCTGGTCAGCACCGCGACGAACCGCCGTCCGGCGACCGCCGGACCGAGTGCGCGGGCCTGCCGCTCGCCGTCGGGGGTGAGCGGCAGATCGGTGTACGAGGTGTGGCGGCGGCTGGCGCTCCAGGTGGTCTCGCCGTGCCGGACGAGCAGGATCTCGCTCATGCCGTCGCCCCACGTCGGTGCCCGCAGCGCGGCGACCACACCGTACCGATCCTCGGGTTTCGCTGGCCCATGCCCTCAGTCAACCAGGATGGTGCGCCCGGTGCGGGGCGGCGGTGGGATCGGCACGGGCTCGGGCCGGCGGCCGAGCCCGTGCCGCGCGGAGAACACCGTGATCGATGGTGCCCAGCCATACCCCTAGTGTCCTAGGATGCCTTAGCGGATGTGCACACCACCACCGACTGAGCAGCCGTTTCAGGCCACAACTCAGGGGGACACCACAAAGAGCGGAGCGATCCGCTCCGCGTACCGCCGAACAGGCAGGGGAGGCGACATGAGCTTCACCGACAAGGCGAAGAACAAGGTCGAGGAACTGAGCGGCGCCGCCAGGCAGCGCATCGGCGAGATGACCGACAACGAGAGCATGCGGGGCGAGGGCGCCAACCAGCAGGGCGACGCCCGCGCGCGTCAGGCCGGTGAGAACGTCAAGGAGGCCGGGCGCAACGCGAAGGACGCTTTCACGAAGTGACAGCCCAGCACGGAAGCGGGCCGCCGGATCATTCCGGCGGCCCGCTTCGCGGCGCGTGGCACCTGTCGGCGCAGGGGCGAGTCGGCTCAGTCGTCGCGGTGGGCGTGCCACCACCGCTGGCCGGCCTCGGGAAGGGTGTCGATCGGGTCGTAGTAGGCGTAGCGCTTGCTGAGCGCCTCCAGGTCGGCGGATTCGATGGAGGTGCGGTAGTTCTTCGTCCAGTAGGAGATGCCGCGCTCCCGGTCGTACTCGGTGACCATGTGCACCCAGCGCTTCCCGACGAACGGCACGTCGCAGACGATCCGTGGGGTGGCGTAGCCGGGCAGGTAGCCCATGATGTCGTGCTGGAGCTGCTGGGCGTGCCAGACCGGGACCCGCCAGTGCTCGGCGTTGGGGATCATGTCGCACATGTAGAAGTAGTAGGGCAGGATGCCCGCCTCGCCCTGGAGGGCGAAGCAGAGGTCGAGCAGGTCGGTGCTTGTGGCGTTGACCCCGCGCATCAGCACGCCCTGGTTGCGTACGTCGCGGACGCCGATGTCGAGGGCGGTCTGGGCGGCCCTGGCGACAAGCGGGGTGAGCGACTGTGCGTGGTTGACGTGGGTGTGGATGGCGAGGTTGACGCCGCGGCGGGCGGCGGTGCGGGCGACCCGTTCCAGGCCCTCGACGACGTCAGGTTGCAGCCAGTGCTGGGGTAGACCCATGAGGGCCTTGGTGGCGAGCCGGATGTCCCGGATGGTTTCGATCTCCAGCAGGCGCATCAGGTACGACTCAAGGTTGCGCCAGGGCACGTTTGCCACGTCGCCGCCGGAGACGACGACGTCGCGGACCCCGGGGTGGGCCTTGAGGTAGCTGATGTGGGCGTCGTAGCGGTCGACGGGCTTGAGGGTGAGCTTGAGCTTGTCCACCGTCGGGGTGGAGTTGCCGACCAGGTCCATGCGGGTGCAGTGCCCGCAGTACTGCGGGCAGGTGGAGAGCAGCTCGGCGAGGACCTTCGTGGGGTAGCGGTGGGTGAGGCCCTCGGCGACCCACATGTCGTGTTCGTGCAGCGAGTCGCGGGTGGCGTACGGGTGTGACGGCCAGTCGGTGCGGCGGTCGGAGGCCACCGGGATCATGTAGCGCCGGATGGGGTCGGCGAGCAGTGCGTCGGTGGTCGGTGACGCGTACGGCGCCATGGTGTTGAGCATCTGTGGGGTCACCAGCATGGACATGGTGGCCAGGGCGCGCTGGTCGGCTTCGAGGTCGGCGTAGAAGGTGTCGTCGACGGTGTCACCGAGCACGGTGCGCAGTTGCTTGATGTTCTTGACGCAGTTGACGCGTTGCCACTGGGCGCTCTCCCACTGGTCGCGGGTGACCGTGCGCCAGCCGGGGAAGCGGGTCCAGTCGGGTTCGACGAGGGGGCTGCGGCGGTATTCGTAGGGCTGGCCGCCGAGGGTGATGGTGGGGGCCGGTGGTGCTGCCGGGATGGTCTGCACCGGCGGTCGGGTCTGGGTCACGGCCCCTCCTCTGGTCTGCCTGGGTGATCAGCGACCCGAAGGCTACTGGAAAAATTTCGGTAGAGAAATTATTCTGCCGTAAGTTTTCCCGCCGTGCGAGTCGAAGGCGGGGCTTCAGGCGGTCGGACAGGGGAGGTCGGCGTGACGTCACCGGTGGGTCTGCACCGTGTCGTGGAGCCTGCGGGCGTGTTGCCACAGGCGGCGTGGCGGCTCGACACGCGTCCGGAGATCGCGCCGAACGAGGTGCGGATCCGGGTGGAGCGGCTGAACCTGGACGCGGCGAGTTTCCGGCAGTTGTCCGTCAAGCACGCCGGGGACGGCGACGCGGTCCGGGCCGAGGTGCTCGACATCATTTCCGCCCGGGGGAAGATGCAGAACCCGGTGACCGGGTCGGGCGGCATGCTGATCGGCACGGTCGAGGAGGCCGGTCGGCGTTCCCCGTTGGGGCTCAAGGCGGGCGAGCGGGTGGCCACGCTCGTGTCGTTGACGTTGACCCCGCTTGTGGTGACTGACGGGTTGGCCGGTTGGGACGGTCGCAGCGAGCAGGTGCCGTGTGAGGGGTGGGCGATCCTGTTCGCCAGGTCGGTGGCGGCGGTGCTGCCGGCGGATCTGGACCCGCAGCTGTCCCTGGCGGTGCTGGACGTGTGCGGTGCGCCGGCGTTGACGTCGCGGGTGGTGTCCCGGTACGTGGCGGAGCGGATGGCCGAGGGGGATGCCCGGCCGGTGACGGTGGCGGTGGTCGGCGGCGCGGGTAAGAGCGGTTCGTTGTCGCTGGCGGCGGCGCGGCGGGCGGGTGCGGGCCGGACGGTCGGTGTGGTGCCGGTGGTCGCGGAGCGTGACGCGCTGGTAGCGGCCGGGTTGGCCGACGCGGTGGCGATGGCCGACGCCCGTGATCCGGTGGCGTTGTCGACGGCGGTGACCTCGGCGCTGGGGGCGCCGGCGGACGTGACTGTGGTGTGCGTGGATGTGCCGGGTTGTGAGCACGGTGCGGTGCTGGCGACCGCGGACGGCGGGACGGTGATCTTTTTCTCGATGGCGACGAGCTTCGCGGCGGCGGCGTTGGGTGCGGAGGGTCTGGCGGCGGACGTGACGATGCTTGTCGGCAACGGGTACGTGCCGGGGCACGCGGAGCTGGCGTTGGGTCTGTTGCGGGGTGAGCCGGGGGTGCGTGGGCTGTTCGAGGCTCGGCTGGCGGCAGACTGAGGCCATGACGAACAACCCCTCGACGTTGTACCGCGCTGGTGTGCTGCACTGCCCGGCGGATCCGTCCGCGACCGCGTTGCTGGTCCGTGACGGGCGGATCGTGTGGCTGGGTTCGGAGGCTGACGCTCCGTCGGCGGACCTGGTGGTGGAGCTGGACGGTGCGTTGGTGACGCCGGCTTTCGTGGATGCGCACGTGCATGTCAGTGACACGGGGTTGGTGTTGTCCGGGCTTGATCTGTCCGGGGTGCGGTCGGCGGGTGAGCTGTTGGACGCGGTGTCGGCGTACGCGGCGGGTCTGCCGGCGGACGCGGTGGTGCTGGGGCACGGGTGGGACGAGTCGACGTGGCCGGTGGCGCAGCCGCCGTCGGCGGCGCAGTTGGGGCGAGCGGCGGACGGTCGGCGGGTGTATCTGTCGCAGGCGTCGATTCATTCGGCGTTGGTGTCGTCGGCGTTGCTGGCGGCGTGTCCGGAGGCGGCGGCCGTGCCGGGGTACGACGAGTCGGGTTGGCTGCGTCGTGACGCGCATCATGTGGTGCGGGCGGTGGCGCGGGCGTCGGTGACGCGGGCGCAGCGGGTGGCGGCGCAGCGGGTGGCGTTGGGGTACGCGGCGTCGGTGGGGATCGCTGCGGTGCACGAGTGCGGTGGGCCGGAGATTTCCGACGAGGAGGACTTCACCGGTCTGCTGGGGATCTCCGGTGCGGGGGTGCCGGAGGTGTACGGGTACTGGGGTGAGTTGGGTGGTGCGGCTCGGGCGCGGGAGTTGGGTGCGGTCGGTGCCGGTGGTGATCTGTTCGCTGATGGTGCGTTGGGGTCGCGTACGGCGCATCTGTCGCAGCCGTACGTCGATGGTGACGGGTGTGGTCACGGTTATCTGAGCGCGGATCAGGTTCGTGATCATTTGTTGGATTGTGCGGCGCATGGGATGCAGGGCGGGTTCCATGCGATCGGTGACGCGGCGGTGTCGACGGTGCTTGAGGGTTTCGCGGCGGCGGCGCGGCGGTTGGGCACGGAGCGGTTGCGGGCGGCGCGGCATCGGGTGGAGCACGCGGAGATCGTGGATCGGCGGTTGATCGCCGGGTTCGTGGAGTACGGGGTGGTGGCGTCGATGCAGCCGGCGTTCGACAGGTTGTGGGGTGGCGCGGGCCGGATGTACGAGACGCGGTTGGGGTTGGCGCGGTCGTTGGCGTCGAATCCGATGGGTGCGATGCACGGGGTCGGGGTGGCGTTGGCGTTCGGTTCGGATTCGCCGGTGACGCCGTTGGATCCGTGGGGTTCGGTGCGGGCGGCGGTGGCGCATCACAATCCGGTGCAGCGGATGAGTGTGCGGGCGGCGTTCGCGGCGCATACGCGGGGTGGCTGGCGGGCGGTGCATCTGGACAGCGAGGGGGTGCTGGCGTTGGGTGCGCCGGCGACGTTCGCGGTGTGGTCCACGCCGGCGGGGGTTGAGCGGGGGTTGCCGGTGTTGCAGGCCGCGGATCCGGAGGCGCGGGGTGCGGATGATCCGACGCCGTTGCCGGTGTGCCGGCGCACGGTGCTGCGCGGCGAGGTGATCTATGAGGAAGGGTCGTCCGCGTGACGGGGAAGCTTGATCTGGATCCGGTGCTTGTGGCGCGGGCGCGGGAGTTGGCGCGGCGGGCCGGGCAGCCGGTGGTGGAGTTGGCGCGTGGTCACACCACGGTGTCGGTGGAGCGGGCGGTGCTGCGGCTGGCGGGGGTGGTGGGTGCCGATCCGGACGGTATTCCGTGGGTGAACCGTCTGGTGGAGGCGGTGGTGGCGGATGTCGGGTTGGGTCACGGGGTGGCGTTGCCGGTCTTCGACGCTCTGGTGCGGGAGCAGGGCACCGATGTGACGTTGTTGGCGCAGAAGGCGGCGGCGGGGTCGGTGCGGTTCCAGGTGCCGTCGGGTCGGGCGGCGACGGCGGCGCGGCGGGCCGCCCGCAAGGCGGTCGCGGCGGGGATCCGGCGGATCGATCGGCGGCGGGCTGAGCGGGACCGGCTGGTGAAGCGGTTCGGGGATCCGAGGCGGCGGCCGTGGATTTATCTGATCGTGGCGACGGGGGACATCTACGAGGACATTCCGCAGGCGCAGGCGGCGGCGCGGGCCGGTGCGGATGTGATCGCGGTGATCCGGTCGACGGGGCAGTCGTTGTTGGACTATGTGCCGGAGGGTGCGACGCGGGAGGGGTTCGCGGGGACGTACGCGACGCAGGAGAACTTCCGGTTGATGCGGGCGGCGTTGGATGTGTCGTCGAAGGAGCTGGGTCGGTATGTGCGGCTGACGAACTACGCGTCGGGGTTGTGCATGCCGGAGATGGCGACGTTGGCTGGCCTGGAGCGGCTGGACATGATGCTCAACGATTCGATGTACGGGATTTTGTTCCGGGACATCAATCCGGTGCGGACGTTCGTGGATCAGCGGTTCTCGCGGCAGGTGCACGCCCGGGCGGGGATCATCATCAACACCGGTGAGGACAATTACCTGACCACTGCGGATGCGGTGGATGAGGCGCACACGGTGACGGTGTCGCAGTTGCTCAACGAGTATTTCGCGCATGAGGCGGGGTTGGCGGACTGGCAGTTGGGGTTGGGGCACGCCTTCGAGATCAACCCTGAGGTGCCGGAGTCGTTGCGGTTGGAGTTGGCGCACGCGTTGTTGGCGCGGGAGTTGTTTCCGGATGCGCCGTTGAAGTGGATGCCGCCGACGAAGCACATGACGGGGGATGTGTTCCGGGGGAATCTGCTTGATGGTTTCTTCAATCTGGTGGGTGCGCTGACCGGGCAGGGGATTCTGCTGGTGGGGATGATGACGGAGGCCGTGGTGACGCCGTGGTTGTCGGATCGGGACATCGCCCTGCAGAACGTGCGGTACGTGTTGGGTGCGGCGGGCGGGTTGGCTGAGGATTTCGTGCCGGCGTCGGGTGGGTTCATTCAGCAGCGGGCGAACCGGGTGCTGGGTGAGGCGGTGGATCTGTTGGAGCGGATCGGTGAGCAGTCGTTGTTGACGGCGATCGCCGAGGGCACGTTCGGGATCATGAAGCGGCCGGCGGATCGGGGTAAGGGTCTGGACGGGGTGGCGCGGCACGAGGCGGGTTACTACAACCCGGCCACGGAGATCCTGGAGCAGCCGGCATGACGGGCGGCAGTGTGGTGCGGCCGTACGGGGACACCACTGGTGACGGCATGGTGCAGGTGTCGTTCACGTTGCCAATACCGCATGACAAGCGGGCCGAGGGTGCCGCGGTGCAGTTGGCGAACAAGATGGGTGTCGATCCGGCGTTGCTGGTGCACGCGAAGCCGATAGGTGACGGGTTCACGTTTTTCGTGGTGTACGGGCGGGTGAACCATCTGGTGGACCTGTCGGCGGTGCGGGTGGTGGAGCGGGACTTTCCGTTGCTCAGTGCCAAGGAGGTCAACGCGGTCGTCAAGCGACGGTTGCGGCGGAAGTTGTCGGTGGTGGGTGCGTGTATCGGCACGGACGCGCACACGGTGGGCATCGACGCGATCCTGAATGTGAAGGGCATTGCGGGGGAGAAGGGCCTGGAGTACTACCGGGAGTTGTCGGTGACGAACCTGGGTGCGCAGGTGAGTGTGCCGGAGTTGGTGGAGGCGGCGCGGGTGGCGCGGGCCGACGCGGTGCTGGTGTCGCAGGTGGTGACGCAGCGGGACGCGCATCTGCACAACACGCGGGAGATGTCGGCGGCGTTCCGGGAGGCGATGCCGGCGGGGCGGCGACCGTTGTTGATCGTGGGTGGGCCGCGGTTCGACGAGTCTCAGGCCGCGGAGCTGGGGGTGGATCGGATCTTCGGTCGGGGTACGACTCCGGGTGAGGTGGCGTCCTACCTGGTGCACGCGTTGATCACGGGTAGGAAGGCGGCTGTGGCATGACGGACCGGCGGTTGGGTGTGACGGTGACGCATCGGCGGTACGTGCCGTATGCGCACGCCCACTATGCGGGTGATCTGGTCGACGGGGCGTACGCGTTGGGTCTGTTCGGGGATGTGGCCACCGAGGTGTGTATTCGTACCGACGGTGACGAGGGGTTGTTCGCGTCGTATGCGGATGTGCAGTTCAAGGCGCCGATGCGGGCCGGTGACGTGCTGGAGGTGGTGGGGACGGTGACCCGGGTGGGTACCCGTAGCCGCACCATCGACTTCGAGGCCCGGGTGGTGTGTCGGGGTCGGCCGGATCGGGGCGCGTCGGCGGCGGAGGTGTTGGCGGAGCCGCTGGTGGCGGTGACGGCGACCGGCACCGTCGTCGTGCCCGTCGCGGTGTGAACGTCGCGGTCTGCGCCGACGTCGGTTCGACGTACACGAAGGTGGCGGTGGTCGACCTCGACGGTGCGGGGTTGGTGTCGGCGGCGGCGGTGCCCACCACTGTGGCGTCGGATGTGCTGCACGGCCTGGACGCGGCGGTGGGTGCGGCTGGTGTCGGACTCGGCACGGGTGAGGTGCCGTGGTTCGTGTGCTCGTCGGCCGGTGGTGGGTTGCGGCTGGCGGTGATCGGCTACGAGCCGTTGGTGACCGCGCAGGCGGGCCGCCGGGTGGGCCTGTCGGCGGGGGCGGACGTGGTGCACGTGGCGGCGGGGCGGCTGGGTCGGGCGGAGTTGACGGCGTTGCGGGCGGCCCGCCCGGACGTGGTGCTGCTGGTGGGTGGCACCGACGGCGGGGACGCCGAGACGTTGACGCACAACGCGACGCGGCTGGCGCGGGCCCGCTGGCGGGTGCCTGTGGTGTTGGCCGGCAACGTGGAGGTCCGTGCGGAGCTGCACGGGTTGTTGGCCGGGGCGGGGGTGCCGGTGACAGTGGCTGACAATGTGCTGCCCCGCATCGGGGTGTTGGCGCCGGTGTCGGCGCGGGCGGCGATCCGGCAGGTGTTCCTGCGGCACGTCATCGGCGGTAAGGGGTTGTCGCGGGGTGGCCGGTTCGCTCGGCTGGTGCGGGCGGCGACGCCGGACGCGGTGCTGTCGGGGGTGGAGGTGCTCGCCGACGTGGCCGGTGGTGATCTGGTGGTGGTCGACGTGGGTGGCGCGACCACTGACGTGTATTCGGTGCTGACTCCGGACGAGCGGGCCAGTGGGCCCGGTCGGGAGGTGGCCGGTGAGCTGTGGCGGGCGCGGACGGTCGAGGGGGACCTGGGGGTGCGGTGGAGCGCCCCCGGGGTGGTGCGGGCGGCTGTCGAGGAACGTTTGCTTGTGGGGGAGGGTGACGGGTTGGCGGCCGAGGCCGCGGTGCGGGCCGCTGATCCCGGGTTCCTGCCGGGGGATGCGGCCGGGCGGGCTGTCGACGCGCGGTTCGCGGCGTTGGCGGCGACTGTGGCGTTGCGCCGGCACGCCCGTGGGGTGGGCACCGGTGAGCGGTCCGGCCGGGATCTGCGGGACGTTCGGCTGCTTGTCGGTTCCGGCGGGGTGTTGCGGCACGCCCCGGACAGCGACGCCGCCGGGGTGTTGGCCGCGGTGTTGTCCGACAATGCCGGTGGGTGGGCGTTGCCGAGGGCGGCCCGGCCGGTGGTGGATGTCGATTATGTGCTGGCCGCGGCGGGGTTGCTGGCCGGGGAGCATCCGGTGGCGGCGCGGGCGCTGCTGCGGCCGTTACTTGGTTGACCAGGGTGGACGGCGGCTGTCGGTGGTTGCTGGGCGGGTGGTCGACGCCGGGGTGACGGCCACGACACGCCGGGGCGGGGAGACGACTCGTCGGGGGTGGGTTGACAAGGCCGGGGGTGGGCCACGTACCGTCTTTGAGTCCTACCACGGGAAGCGGCTGTTGTTCGCTTCGTCCCTTCGTCCGCTGGCCGAGCGACACGGTGCATGTTCAGTCGCGGCGGCCAGGTCCAGCGGGCGGGGGTCGGCGGGGCGGCGCGAACCGGCCGCGGTTACCGGTGTACGGGCAGGATGGGGTGCACGGCCAGTAGACAACGGCCAGGCGGGGACAGCCAGTCACCGTCGGGTCGGTCCGAAGGTCGGCGTGCCACATTCCGCCGCACCGGCCGGGAGGGGCCTGGGAGCATCGGGGCGCGGCGTATGCCGCGCCCCGACTTCGTCGTGGTGGGTCGGTTCAGCCGGTGCTGGGGCGGGCCCGTACGTGCAGGCGTTCGCCCTGCGGGCCGAACAGGTTGATGACCTCGGTGGGCTCGGAGCCGGGGTTGGCCACGCAGTGCGGCACACGGGTGTCGAATTCGGCTACCTCGCCGGGGTTGAGGATCAGGTCGTGGTCGCCGAGGCGTAGGCGGAGCTGGCCGGAGAGCACGTACAGCCATTCGTAGCCCTCGTGGGACTGTGGCTGCGGGTCGGCGGGGGTGTGTGGGGGCAGGATCTGTTTGAACGCCTGCAGGCCGCCGGGGCGGCGGGTCAGCGGCAGGAATGTCATGCCGTGCCGGACGATGGGGCGGGGGCGGACCCGGGGGTCGCCGACGGCGGGGGCGCCGACCAGTTCGTCAAGTGGCACCTGGTGGGCGCGGGCCAGTGGCAGCAGCAGTTCCAGGGTGGGGCGGCGTTGTCCGGATTCGAGCCGGGACAGGGTGCTCACCGAGATGCCTGTGGTGTCGGCGAGTTCGGTGAGGGTGGTGCCGCGCTGTTTGCGTAGGGCGCGTAGTCGGGGGCCGACCGCTGCCAGCACCGCCGCCTCCTCGTTTGCCATAACGGCAAGATTACTTGTCGATCGGCTGGTGGTGGTTGCAGGGTGTGAGGCATCACCGACGAGGGGGCGGACATGGACGACAAGTACGACGTGGTGGTGGTCGGCGGCGGGGCCGCCGGGCTGGCCGGGGCGCTGACGCTGGCCCGGGCGCGGCGCAGCGTGCTGGTGGTGGACGCCGGGGAGCCGCGTAACGCGCCGGCCGCCGCGGTGCACAACTATCTCGGGCGGGAGGGCACCCCGCCGGGGGAGCTGCTGGCCGTGGGTCGGGCGGAGGTCACCGCGTACGGCGGGCAGGTCGTGGCCGGCCGGGTCGACGCCGTCTCCCGCGACGACAGTGGCTTCGTGGTGACTGTCGACGGGGGGCGTGTGGTGCTGGCCCGGCGGTTGCTGGTCACCACCGGGCTGGTCGACGAGCTGCCCGAGGTGCCCGGGTTGACCGAGCGGTGGGGGCACGATGTGCTGCACTGCCCGTACTGCCACGGTTGGGAGGTCCGGGACCAGCGGATCGGGGTGCTGGCCACCACCGGGCCGCTGGCCGTGCACGCGGCGAAGCTGTGGCGGCAGTGGAGCCCGCACGTGCGGCTGCTGCTGCACGACGCCCCGGCGCCGGGGCCGCAGGAGGCCGAGGAGTTGGCGGCCCGGGGCGTCGCCGTGGTGCCGGGGCGGGTCGTCGCGGTGGAGAGCGCCGGGGACCGGCTGGCCGGGGTGCGGTTGGCCGACGGGGAGCTCGTGGAACTCGAGGCGGTGGTGGTGGCCTCCCGGATGACGGCCCGCTCGGCGCTGCTGGAGTCGCTGGGCTTGGAGCCGGTGGACGTGGAGCACGGCGGGCACGTCATCGGCAGGCGGATCCCGGCCGACGCCAACGGCGCCACCGAGGTGCCGGGGGTGTGGGTGGCCGGCAACGTGACCGACGTGACCGGTCAGGTGATCCGGGCCGCCGGGGCCGGCCTCACCGCCGGAGCGATGATCAACATGGATCTGGTGGAGGAGGACACCCGCGCGGCCGTGGTCGAGCACCGGCGGCAACGGGAAACCATGTTCACCGAGGCGGCGTGGGAGCAGCGCTACCGGTCCAAGCCGGCGGTGTGGAGCGGTCGACCCAACCCGCAGTTGGTCACCGAGGTCACCGGGCTGGCTCCCGGTCGGGCCTTGGACGTGGGCAGCGGTGAGGGCGCCGACGCGGTGTGGCTGGCCGAGCGTGGCTGGCAGGTCCACGCGGTGGACATCTCCTCCGTCGCGTTGCAGCGGGCCGCCGGCCAGGCGCGGGCCGCCGGCGCCGAGCTGGCCGCCCGGATCGAGTGGACCCAGGCCGACCTGACGGCGTGGTCACCGCCGTCGGACGCGTACGACCTGGTGTCGGCGCAGTTCATGCACCTGCCGCCGCAGCCACGGCGGGAGGTGTTCGGTCGGCTGGCCGACGCGGTCGCCCCCGGGGGCCTGCTGCTGATCGTCGGGCATCACCCGCGGGACCTGCGTACCACGGCTCACCGCATGCACTACCCGGAGATGATGTACACCGCCGAGCAGGTCGCCGCGGAGCTGGACCCGGCGCGTTTCGAGGTGCTGACCGCGCAGGCCCGACCGCGGACGGTGACCGACCCGGACGGACGCGACATTACGGTGCACGACGCCGTCCTTGTGGCCCGCCGCCGGTGACGGTGGCGGGCCACGCCGCCCGGTGGGCCACGTGTCAGCTGGCGGCCGGACGCTCGGTCACGGCGGCGGGTAGCCTTCGGCGCGTGATCGCGTCCGACCCGCCCGTGACGACCGTGGACCGCGCCACCGGGCCCCACCCGCCACCCGCGCAGGTGGCGGGTCCGGTGCGCCTGCCGGTGGCCGTGGCCATGGCGGTGGCCGCCGGCCTGGCGCTGCTGCTGGCCTTCCCGCCGTACGGGTGGTGGCCGCTGGCGCCGGTCGGTGTGGCGCTGCTGGCCGCCGCGACCCACCGGCGGCGGCTGCGGGCCGGCGCTGGTCTGGGCTTCCTGACCGGTGTGACCCTGTTCGCGCCGATGCTGGCGTGGACGAACCTGCACACCGGTTACCTGCCGTGGGTGCTGCTGTCGTTGTTGCAGGCCGGCTACCTGGCGGTGCTGGGGGTGGCCACGGCGTGGGTGTCGCCGCTGGCCGACCGGTTCCCGGCGGTGTGGCCGGCGCTGACCGGTGTGCTGTGGGTGGGGCAGGAGGCGCTGCGGGACCGGACACCGTTCGGTGGGTTCCCGTGGGGTCGGTTGGCGTTCGGTCAGGACGGCTCGCCGTTGCTGCGGCTGGCCGCGGTGGGTGGTGCGCCGCTTGTGACGTTCGCGGTGGCGCTGGCCGGTGGGCTGCTGGTCGCCGGGGCCTGGTGGACGGTGCGGGCCCGCGCCACCGGCGGGCCACGGTGGTGGGCGCCGGCGGCCGGGTGCGCCGCGACGGTCCTGCTGCTGCTCGCCGGTGGGCTGCTGGTGCCGGTGGCCACGACCCGCGACACGGCGAGCGTGACGGTGGCGATCGTGCAGGGCAACGTGCCGCGGCTCGGGTTGGACTTCAACGCCCAGCGGCAGGCGGTGCTCGACAACCACGTGGACGCCACCATCGCCCTGGCCGGTGAGGTCGCCGCCGGCAGTCGGCCCCGACCGGATCTGGTGGTGTGGCCGGAGAACTCCAGTGACATCGACCCGCTGCGCAACGCCTCGGCCGGGGCCCGGATCTCCGCCGCCGCGGACGCCGTGGGTGTGCCGATCCTGGTCGGTGCGGTGCTGTTCGGTCCGGAGCGGGGGCAGGTGCGCAACGCGGGGTTGTTGTGGCGTCCGGGCAGCGGCCCCGACCTGGATCAGCTGTACATCAAACGTCACCCGGTGCCGTTCGCCGAGTACGTGCCGTTACGGCGGATCGCCCGGATGGTCAGCGACCAGGTCGACCGGGTCCGGGCCGACTTCGTGGCCGGCACCGAGCCGGGGGTGGTCGACAGTGGGCCGGTGGTGCTGGGGGACGTGATCTGCTTCGAGGTGGCCTACGACGGGCTGGTCCGGGACACGGTCGTCGGTGGGGCGCAGCTGCTGGTGGTGCAGACGAACAACGCCACCTTCGACGAGGCCGAGGCGCGTCAGCAGTTGGCCATGGTGCGGTTGCGGGCGGTCGAGCACGGGCGTGCGGCGTTGATGGCCTCCACGGTCGGGGTGTCCGGGTTCGTCACCCCGGACGGGCGGGTAAGCGACGCCACCGGGTTCAACACCCGCGCGGTCGTGGTACGTCAGCTGCCACTGACCGAGGGACGCACGCTGGCCACCCGGGTCGGGGTGCTGCCCGAGGCGCTGCTGGCCGCGCTGGCGGTGGCCGCGCTGGCCGGTGCCCTGGTGCTGCGGCGCCGGCGGGACGGCCGATCCGCACAGGTGGCCGCCCACCCGGGGTGAAGGGGGCAGCGGTGATACGCGGAACCGACATCCGTCCGGTGATGACAGGGGTGCCCGGCGTGGGTCGGGTACTGGTGGTCATCCCCACCTACAACGAGGCCGACAACGTCACAGCGATCGTGCGGCGGGTTCGCCGGGCCGCACCGCAGGTGGAGATTCTCGTCGCCGACGACAACAGTCCCGACGGCACGGGCGTGATCGCCGAGGGCATCGCCCGCGCCGATCAGCGGGTGCACGTGCTGCACCGGGAAGGCAAGCAGGGGCTCGGCGCGGCGTACCTGGCGGGGTTCGCGTGGGCGCGGCGGCGGGGTTTCGACGCGGTGGTGGAGATGGACGCCGACGGCTCACACGCCCCGGAGGACCTGCCGGCGTTGCTGGCGGCGGCCCGCGACGCCGACGTGGTGATCGGATCGCGGTGGACCCGGGGCGCCCGGGTGGTCAACTGGCCGCTGCGGCGGCTGCTGTTGTCGCGGTGCGGGAACCTGTACGCGCGGCTGGCGTTGGGGATGCCGGTCGCCGACGCCACCGGCGGCTACCGGGTGTACCGGGCCGGGGTGCTTGACGCGTTGGACCTGGACTCGGTGTGTTCGCAGGGGTATTCGTTCCAGGTGGAGCTGTCCCGGCTGGCCCACCGGGCGGGTGCGCGGATCGTGGAGGTGCCGATCACGTTCGCCGAGCGGGAACGGGGTGCGAGCAAGATGAGTCCGCTGATCGTGGTCGAGGCGTTGTGGCGGATCACCGGCTGGGCGGTCCGGGACAGGCGTACGGCGGTGCGGCGTGGGCTGCACGCGGCCACGGCCGGGCAGGCGCGGTGGCCCTGAGCGGCGGCGTGTCATGCTGGACGCACGGGACGGCTGCGCCGCCGGGGCGGGCCGCGACGACGACGCGCCGTGAGGCGGATGGGGTGATATGCGCCGAGCACTGAGGTTCGTACCGTTGGCTCTGCTGGTGTCCGTGGCCGTAGAGATCGCCGTGTTCGTGGTGGTGGGGCGGGCGCTCGGGTTCGGTGCGGCGACGTTGCTGGTGTTCGCGGCCTCGCTGCTGGGGCTGGTGCTGCTGCGCCGGGAGGGCGTGCGGGCCTGGCGGGGCTTCCGGGAGGCGGCACAGTCGGGTCGGCCCCCCGGCCGGCAGGTGACCGATGGGCTGGTGGGGCTGCTCGGTGCGCTGCTGCTGGCGACGCCCGGTCTGGTCAGCGGTCTGGTGGGGCTGGTGTTGCTGGTGCCGCCGGTGCGGCGGCTGGCCCGGGGTGGGGTGCAGCGGGTCGCCGAGCGCCGGGTGTCGTCGATGACCGCCGGTGACCTGTTCGGGCCCCGTCGGGTGCGGGTCTACCGGGGTGGGCCGCAGCAGCCGACGCAGACCCCGCCGCCGCAGGCCGCGACGCCGCCGCCGACCGCCACTCCGGTACGTCCGGTGGTCGAGGGGGAAGCCATCGAAGGTGAGATCGTGGAGCCGCGCTGACCGGTGGTACGCACAACGGTGCCCCCGGGACATCCCGGGGGCACCGTTGACGTTTCCGGTCAGGCGCGACCGCGGCGGGTGCGGACCTCCTGCAGCCGCTCGGCGAGGATGTCCTCCAGTTCGGCGATCGAACGCCGCTCCAGCAGCATGTCCCAGTGGGTACGCGGCGGCTTGGCCTTCTTCTGCTCCGGCTCGCTGCCGTCGACAAGTCGGGCGACGCTGCCGTCGAACTTGCACTCCCAGGTGGTCGGCACCTCGGCGTCGACGGCGAACGGCACCTCGAACTGGTGACCCTTGGCGCACAGGTACTCGCGGGTCTGCCGCGGCGCGAGCTCCGTGTTGCGGTCGGATTCGTAGCTGACCGCGCCCAGTCGGCTACCGCGCAGCATACGCTCGCCCATGATCGACTTCCCCTCTTCGGTGGTGCAGGTCCTATCGGTGTAACGGTCCGTCTTCGCCGGGCCATTCCCGCTCCCCGCGCCTCGACGCCCCGTTGGACCCGGGTGCGCAGTCAAGGGTAGCCGGCCATGACGTACGCCCGGCGGGGGTCGTCCCGGCCGGGTCGTCTCGGCGGACCGTCGCCGCCAGCAGGAATGGTAACCGCCCCGGTCCTCTTTCGCGGTGCGGCGCCGCGCCGGCACCCCGTCGGTGTCGTACCCCGCTCGCCCGTGGTCTAGCCGCCGCGTGGCGTCGGCGGCAGCGGCAACGGCAGCCCGGGCAGGCCGTCGATGCTGGTGGCGATGTCGGCCTTGCCGGCGAAGTAGGCGTCCAGCGAGGTGTCGTCCTCCCGGGCGAAACGCCTGGCGTGCAGGTCCCGGTCGGTGTCGTAGGTCATCAACGGGACCGCGTAGCCGCAGGTGTCGCGGATCAGTCGGGCGTGCACCACGATGATCGCCCGAAGGCCGTGCTGGGCGGTGTCGAGGTCCGGGAAGTGTGCCAGCAGGTCGGGGAAGCGGGGATCGTCACGGAACACCGGCTCACCCCGGCCGTGCACCCGGACGATGTTCGGCGGGCCGGAGAAGGCGCACCACATCAGGGTGATCCGGCCGTTCTCCCGCAGGTGGGCGATGGTCTCGGCGTTGCTGCCGGCGAAGTCCAGATAGGCCACCGTCTGCTCGTCGAGGACCGCGAGGCAGCCGCGCAGGCCCTTCGGGGAGAGGTTGACAGTGCCGTCGCCGGCCAGTGGCGCGGTGGCGGTGAAGAACATCGGCTGCGCCTCGATGAACTCCCGCAGCCGCCCCTCGATGCGCTCATGCGTCTTACCCATGACGCCATCCTCCCTCACCCACGCCCGCCGATCATGCAGTTATGGCGGTCGATTTGTCTGAATGGCGGGCTTTCTGGGGTGCCACAACTGCATGATCGACGCCCCGAGGGGGTCAGGGGGTGGGGCGGGTGAGGGCGGTGGCCAGGTCGGCGACTTTCGCGGCGAGCTGCGCCACCCGCTCCCGGGCGTCGTCACGGTCGGCCTCGGTGGCGCGCAGGCGTACGGTCAGCTCGCTCACCTGGCGCTCGGCGGCACCGAGCGTGGCTCGCAGGCCGGCCAGTTCCTCGCCCAACCGGTCGGCGCGGGCGGCGAGCGCGGCCTGCTGCTCACCGGCCTGACGGACCTGCTCCCGCGCCCTGTCACGGTCGGTGTCGGCCTGCGTCCGTGCCTGCTCCGCCCGCTCGGCCTCGTCGCGGGCCGACTCCGCCTGCGCCTGCGCCTGGGCAGCCTCGGCGCGGGCCTGCTCAGCTTCCGCCCGGGCCTGCTCAGCCTCCGCCCGGGCCTGCCCAGCAGCGGCCCGCGTCTGATCCAGTTCGGCCCGCAACCGGTCGGTCTCGGCGAGCGCCGTCGCGGTGGTGTCGGCGGCCCGCTCAGCCTCGGCGCGGGCGGCGTCGCGTTCGGCGCTCAGGTCAGCGCTACGCCGGCGTTCGGTGGCCAGGTCGGCGCGCAGTGCGGCCAGCTGGCCGCGCGCGGCGTCCCGGTCGGCCTCGGCCTGTGTCCGCAGTGCCTGCGCGGCGGCGGCCTCCCGCCGCGCCTCGTCCCGCGCTGTCTCCGCGTCCTGCGCCCGGTGCGTCGCGGCGACGGCCTGCTCGCTGGCGTGGGCGGCCTCGGCCCGGGCGGTGTCCCGCTCGGCGGTCGCCGCCTGCGCCTGCCGGCGCTGCCGCTCGGCGTGCGCCGCGGCGTCCTCGGCGGCCCGCAGCGCCTCGTCGCGTTCGGTCTGCGCCGCCGCGATCTCCCCGGCGGTCTCCGCACGTAGCTGCGACAGCTGCCGCTGCACCCCGGCCGGGGACAGCTCGGCGTGCAGCGCCTCGGTCAGCGTCGCCACGATCTGGTCGAGCCGGTCCACCGCCTCCCAGGTCCGGGCCACCTGCCCGGGCAGCCCCGGAGCATTGCGGTGCCGCATCCGGCTGTTACGGGAGGCCCGCTGGCAGGCGCCGTCGTTGTCCCGGCAGTAGCGGAACGGGCGGCCGGCGCCGGCCCGCTGCGGCACGTCACGCCCGCAGTGGGCGCAGGGCCGGATGTCGGCGGCGGAAGTCTGCTGAGCGTCCATCGAACGCGGAGTCTAGTGCGCCGCCCGGCAGCGCCGACGCGGTCGCGGACCCGGTCGGGACGTCACCGGGTGAACGACACCTCGATCGGCTCACCGGCGGTCACCTGTCGTACCGTCTCGCCGTACGGGCTGCCGACCCGCAGCCGCCCGGTGACCGCCGAGACCAGCCGGGCCCGTACCGAGCCGGGTCGCCAGGTCACCTCCTCGACGGTGACCCGCCCGGGCAGGCGCACTCCGCGCAGTGTCCCGCGCGGCAGCCCCGGCAGCGGTGCCGGCAACAGCCGCAGCCGACCGGGCCGCCCCTGCACCAGCGACTCGATCAGCACCGCCGGCAGGGCGTGCGCGGCGTCGGCGTTGTAGGTGACCCGATTCGGGTTGTGCGCGCTCATCAGCGACCGGAAGAACATGTCGTTGCCGACGATCTTGAGTAGGTTCGCCTCGACAAGTGGCCCGTCGTGCAGCCGGGCGGCGGCCAGGGCCCGGTGCAGGCTGCCGTGCGCGGACAGGTTCTCGTCGCCCCGGCGGCGCAACGCCCGGTGCGCGGCGGCGGCCAGTTCCGGCGTGTCCTCGGGGTTGATCTCGTCCAGCGGCCACACCGGATACAGGTGGCTGACGTGGCGGTGGTTGTCGTCGGCCCGGTAGCCGGGCCAGGCCCACTCGGTCAACGCTCCGTCGGCGTCGACCCGGTACGGCGGCAGCCGCGCCGCCAGCCGCGTCCACCGCCGCTCGCCGGTCAGCGCGGCGGCCACGGTGAACGCGTGCCGCGCCGCGGCGATGTCCATCGTGGCGTTGACCGCCGCGGGCACCGCCGTGCCCACCGGGTCAAGCGGTCCCGTCTCCGCCGAGTACGACGGCACGAACCCCCGCCTTCCGTCCGCGGTGGTGGTCAGCACGTCGGCGAAGAACTCGGCCACCTCCACCAGCCAACCCGCCACCTCACCCAGCGGCGCGCCGGTCACCAGGTGCTGCTCGTAGAGGGGGAACAGCAGCCAGTGCGCGCCCGGCAGCCACGCCGCGAACGGCCAGTCCGGATGCATGTGGAACAGGTGACCGTGCTCGCCGTCGGTGCGGCTGGGCGCGAGCAGCCCACGCGCCCCGTAGATCGCGCGGGCGTTGCGTCGCCAGTGCCCGACCTGGGCCCGCACCAGGCGGGCGTGTGCCGCGGTGACCTCCGGCAGGGCCGCCAGGTTCGCCGAGGCCAGTTGCAGGTTCAGGTTGGCGTCGGTGGTGAAGTCACCGGCCCAGGCCGCGTCCCACGAACCGAGCCACAGCCCGGTCAGCCGGGGCGGCAGCACGCCACTGGCGCTGAGCAGCAGGTAACGGCCGGCGTGGAACAGCCGCTCCACAAGCGCCGCGTCCAGGGTGCGAGGGTCGGCGGCCTGCCGGGCCAGCAGCTCACCGACGGGCAACACCCGCTGTGCCGCCGGCACCGCCAGGTCCAGTTCGACCCGCCGGTACGCCGGGGTGTGCCGGGCCGTGTGCCGGGCCAGCAGGTCGTCGTAGCCGGCCTGCCGGTAACGGGTCAGTCGGCGGACCAGTCCGCCGGTCCGCCACCGGTCCTGCGGGCGGTCGAGCACCGTCAGCAGCAGGGCCGGTCCGTCGACGCGTACCGTATCCCCGTCGATCTGGACGGCGCCGCGCAGCAGGGTCAACCCCTCGAAGCCGTACGCGGCGCCGGCTGTCGGGTAGCGGGCCCGCACCCGTAGGAAGACCAGCCCGTCGCGGCGGTACGCCGACACCGCGTACCGCAGTCCGGCGGGTCGGCCGGGCAGGTCACCTGTCACGCCGACCCGGCAGGCGCCCATGTCCAGCCGGGTGACGACAAGCCGGTCGGTACGCGAGACGAACGAACGCCGGCTGCCGCCGGTCCACCGCACGACGACCTCACCGGTGTCGAAGTCGGTGTACCGGCGGTAGTCACCCACAGGCGCGTCGTCGGCGTCGACGGTGACGGCGAAGCCGGGATGGAACGACTGCGTCCAGCGCAGGACACCGTCACCGGCCAGCAGCCGGCTGGCCGCCGCCCGCCGGTCGGCCAGGATCAGTCGCCGGATCCGGGGCAGCAGCGCGGCCAGTTGCGGCGCCCGGGCGTCGTGGGTGCCATTGGGCAGCACGAACCGGTGGTGGTTGACCACGATGCGTTCGGCGTACGGGTCGCCGTGCACCATGATCCCGTACTCGCCGTTGCCGGCGAGCAGAGCGTCCGGCCAGTCGGCCGCCGGTGCGGTGTCCCAGACCCGGTGAACCGGACCGGTCACCGGGCCGCAGCCCGACCGTCGTACGCCGCTGACGTGTCGGTCGCGCTGGCTGTGCTGTCCCGCACGGTCAGCCGGGGTTCCAGCAGCGTCACCTGCGGTGTCGGCTCGTCCCGAAGCTTACGCATGAGCAGCGACACGGCCTGCCGGCCGATCTCCTCGGCGGGTACCGGCACCGAGGTCAGGCGCGGGCTGGCGTGTTCGGCGAACTGGTCCGGGCAGACCGCCACCACCGACACGTCATCGGGCACCCGTCGGCCCAGCGCGGCCAGCGCCGCCTGCACCGGGCCCACCGCCGCCTCGTTCTGCACCACCAGACCGGACAGCTCCGGCTGCCGGGCGAACAGCTCCACCACCCGGCCGTGCACCTCGGCGGCGTTCTCCTCACAGGGCATCGTCACCGCCTCGACGCCGTGCCGGGCCGCCGCCTCGACCACGCCCGCGCGGGTGCGGTGGGCGAAACCGGTGCCCCGGTCGTAGACGGCGGCCGGGGCACCGAGCAGCGCGATGTGGCGGTGACCGAGCCCCGCCAGGTGGTCCACACAGACCTGCCCGGCCCGGTGGAAGTCCAGGTCCACACAGGTCAGCCCGTCGGTGTCGGCGGGCAGGCCGATCAGCACGCTCGGTCGTCCCAGCTCGCGCAGCAGCGGCACCCGCACGTCGTGCAGCTCCACATCCATCACCAGCACCCCGTCGACCAGGGCGCCGGCGGCGATGCGGTGCAACCCCTGCGGGCCCTCGTCGGAGGTCAGCAGCAGCACGTCGTGGTCGTGGCGGCGGGCGGAGGTCACCACCGCGGTGGCGAACTGCA
The DNA here is from genome assembly GCF_002754655.1 of Verrucosispora sp. CNZ293. Lineage (NCBI taxonomy): Bacteria > Bacillati > Actinomycetota > Actinomycetes > Micromonosporales > Micromonosporaceae > Micromonospora > Verrucosispora sp. CNZ293. Next base: position 1,552,988 of record NZ_PEFR01000001.1, on the reverse strand, counting down.
TCACCACCGGCACCTGGATGCCCGAGCGCAGCGGCAGCACCAGCGCGATGACGTTGGCGCGTCGGCTGGCCAGCGCCCGCGCCCCGGCGTTCGGGTGGTAGCCGAGCAGCCGGACGCTGGCCAGCACCCGGTTGCGGGTCAACTCGGAGATGGCCCGTTTGCCGCTGAGCACGTACGACACGGTGCTCACCGCGACACCGGCGTGGCGAGCCACGTCGGCGATTGTGGGCTGGCCGGACGGCACCCGGCCGCGCCCGCTCACCGGACTCCGCTCGTGGCGTGCGGCCGGACCGGCGGCGCCACCGGCTCACCGCGTACGGCCACGGCGCCGACCAGTCGCACGTCGGTCGCGGAGCGCCCGACCAGCACGGTGTGGGTGGCGTCCTCCACCACAGTGCTGCCCCGGTCGGCGTCCCACCAGCTCAACTCGGCGCTGCGCAGCCGCAGCGTGACGGTACGGCGTTCACCGGGGGCGAGGACGACCCGGGCGAAGTCGCGCAGCTGCCGCAGTGGCTGCTTGACCCGGGAGCGTCGTTGCCGGGTGTAGAGCTGCACCACCTCCACTCCGGGGCGGTCACTGGTGTTTGTGACGTCCACACTCACCTCGACCACCTCGCCGACGCTCACCGACGTGGCACTCAGCCGCAGGTCGCGGTAGTCGAAATCGGCGTAGGACAGGCCGTGCCCGAACGGGTACAGCGGCTCGCCCCGGTAGTACAGGTAGGTGGAGTCCGCGCCGATCACGTCGTAGTCGAGCAGGTCAGGCAGGTCGGCGACGTCGGCGTACCAGGTCTGGGTGAGCCGGCCGCCGGGATCGGCGTCGCCGAGGAGCACCTCGGCCAGGGCGTGGCCGTGTTCCTGCCCGCCGTGCGCCGACCAGAGCACCGCCGGCAGATGCTCCTGCGCCCACCGCAGGGCGTACGGGTAGCTGCTGGTCACCACCAGCACGGTGCGCGGGTTGGCGGCGTGCACGGCGCGCAGCATCGCCTCCTGCCGGGCCGGCAGGGACAGGTCGAGGCGGTCCTCGGTCTCCCGTCCGTTGACCATCGGGTGGTTGCCGAGTGTCACCACCGCCACGTCGGCGGCGGCGGCCAGCTCGGCGGCGCGCGCCGCCCCGTCGATGACCAGGTCGATGTCGAAGGCGGTGCCGGCCTGCCGGTCGTCACCGTCGACCCGCAGCCGGCCGTCCTCGTCCACCGTGACGTACCGGTCGGTGGCCAGGTGGCGCAGCAGCACCGCGCCGCCGGGCAGCGGGTCGAACTGGAAGGTCTCCCGGACCACCCAGCCGCCGGGACCGGACCTGTCGTTGACAAGCGCGCCGTCGTCGTCGACGCCGACGTGCCGGCCGTTGCCGACGGCCCGCAACGCCACCGTGTCCCGCCCCCAGTCGAACACGTCGAACCAGGCGGCGTCGACGCCGAGGCGCAACGGCCCGCCCTCGGCCTCGTCCGGGCACCCCACCGAACGGTCACCGACCCGCAGGGCGATCCGGTCGGCGCCGGGATGGGTGGTGACCTGCGGCAGCCGCTGCGTCAACCCCTGACAGGTGTCGACCGCGTACGGCAGGGTGCCGCTGTACCAGTCGGTGTGCACGACGTCGGCGAGCGGACCGAGCACGGCGATCCGTACATCGGGCGCCAACGGCAGCAACCCACTGTTGCGCAGCAGCACGATGGACTGCCGGGCGGCCTCCCGGGCCAGGTTCCGGTGGGCCGGGCAGTCGATCACCTCCGGGCCGGTCGCCGCGTACGGGTCGGTGGCCGGCGGATCGAGGTCGCCCAGCCGCAACCGGATGGTGAGCACCCGACGGACCGCCCGGTCCACGTCCGACTCGGTGATCAGTCCACGGTGCAGGGCCTCGGTCAGATGTCGTCGGGTGGGTCCGCTGTCGGCGTCGTCCTCGGTGAAGCTGTCGATCCCGGCGCGCAGCGCCGCGGCGAACCCGCTGACGTGGTCGGGCAGGTGGCCCTGCAGGCCGGCGATGTTGCTCACCGCGCCCGCGTCGCCGACCACCAGGACCTCGCCGGGGGCCCACCGGCGCAGTTCGCCGTCGATGAGCGGGCTCAGGTGCGCCGGAACCCCGTCGACCAGGTTGTAGCTGGCCATCGCCGCGACCGCCGCGTCGGCGGCGATGGGGGCGCGGAACGCCGGCAGTTCGTACTCGTGCAGCACCCGGGGCGGCAGGTCGCTGGAGGTGGTGGCCCGGTCGGTCTCGTTGTTGTAGCCGAGGAAGTGCTTGACCGTGGGGGCGGTACGCAGCCGCTCGGGATGACCGCCGCGCAGACCCTGGGCGTAGGCGGTGGCGAGCCGGCCGGTCAGCCACGGGTCCTCCGACCAGCCTTCCTCGTTGCGTCCCCACCGTGGGTCGCGCAGCGGGTTGACCACCGGCGCCCACACGTTGAGGCCGACCCGCTGCGGGTCGGCGTGGTGTTTGGCGCGTACCTCGTCGCCGACGGCGTCACCGACGGCCCGGACAAGCTCCGGGTTCCAACTGCTGGCCAGGCCGATGGCCTGGGGGAAGACGGTCGCCGGGCCGAGCCAGGCGACGCCGTGCAGCGCCTCGGTGCCGGTGCGGAAGCCGGGCAGGCCGAGCCGGGGGACCGGGGCCTGCCACTGGTGCAGCAGCCCGATCTTCTCCGTCAGGGTGAGCCGGGTCAGCAGGTCGTCGACCCGGTCCTGGAGTGGGGGCGTGGTGCGGTCGGTCATGGTGGATCGCCTTCCAGTGCCCGGCGCGCCGGAGGTCGAAGCGCTTCGACGGCGGATGGCCGAGCGGCCTCGCAGGTCATGGTGGGGTGACGGTCGTCGGCCCGGACGCTGGCGAAGCGCTTCGACAAACCGTGGAAAGCAAGCCGCCCCGGGTGCCCGTACGGAGCGGCTCGCTTCGAGGTTGGCACCCTCGGCGGGTCGGGTCAAGACTCCGACCGGCCGGGCACGCATCGACCGGGAGCGTGGTGGCCGATCAGCGGGCGGGTAGCCGCCCGGCCTCGATGGTGGCCAGGGCGGCGGTGGCGCCGCCGAGCGCACCTGCGGTGTCCAGGGTGGAGGCTTCCAGGCGGCACCCGCCGGCACCCGGGGCGTGTGCCCGGGCGGCCAGCTCCGACCGGGCCGCCGGCAGCAGCCAGGGCGCCAGGGTGGCGAAATGGTCACCGAGCACGACGGTCTCCGGGTTGAGCAGGTCGGCCAGGACGGCGACACCACGACCGAGGTGCCGGCCGGTCTCCGCCAGGCCGCTGCACACGCCGGGGTCGTCCTGCTGGGCGAGCGCCACGATCCGCGTCAGTTCCGGCAGGTAGTCGACGACCGGACCGTCGGCCTCGACGTCGGGCAGCAGCCGGCGGACCACGGCGGGCAGGCCGACCAGGGCGGTCAGGCAGCCGTGGGTGCCGCAGGCGCAGGGCGGCCCGGCGGGATCCACCGTCAGGTGTCCGATCTCGCCGGCGAAGCCGCGTCCGCCCCGCAGCAGTCGTCCGGCGGCGATGATGCCCGCGCCGACGGTGAGCCCGCCGGTCAGGTGCACCAGGTCGCTGGTGGCCGCGTGACCGCCGTGCCGTTGCTCGGCGAGGACGGCGAGGTTGGCGACGCTGTCGACACCGACGGCGAACTCCGGGTCCCGCAGGGCGGCGCGCAGTTCCGCCGCGACCGGTACGTCGCGCCAGCCCAGGGCGCTGGCCAGGGGTACCGCGCCGGACGGGTCGACAAGTCCGGGTACGCCGACGGTGAGGCCCAGCACGGTGCGACCCTGGGCGGTGACCCGCCCGATCGCCCGCCGGGCGAGCGCGGTCAGGGCGCGCACTGTCTCGGTGGGGGAGACGGTGCTCGCGGCGAAGGCCCGCCGCCAGGTCAGCAGGCGGTTGCCGCCGAGGTCGACGGCGACGGCCACCAGCTCGTCCACGCCGATCTGCAGGCCCAGGGCGGCGTACGGCTCACCGTCGAGCACCAGCATGGTGGCCGGTCGGCCGACCCGGTTCTCGGTCAGCCCGGTCTCGCGGACCAGCCGTTGGCCGATCAGCTCGGTGACCAGGCTGGAGACGGTGGCCTTGTTCAGGCCGGTCCGCGCGGCGATGTCGGCGCGGGAGCAGGGGGCGTGCAGACGTACGTGCCGCAGCACCACCGCCCGGTTGGTGACGCGTACGTCACCGAGGTCGGTCGGCTGCGGTTCGTTGTGGATGCTGATCACGATCTGCCCGCTCCCTGCGCCGGTGTCGTGGCGCGCGTCCATCATCGCGTACCGCGCTGGCGGGACCGACCAGGCCGCCCGCGCTGTCTTGTGGGACGGATTGCCGTCGATTAGTTTGTTCGGCTAGAACCCCAACTAATCCTAGCCGGAGTCCTCCGCTCCGCAAACCGTTATCGACGACGAAGGGAGTGCGCCGTGACGCCTTCTGCGCGCACATCCACCGACCGCCGGACCATGCTGCGGCTGATCGGCCTCGGCGCCGCCGCGACCGTGGGCGGTGGTGCCCTGGCCGGTTGCAGCAAGGAAGCCGGCAGCCAGGGCAGCGCCACGAACGCCGACGCCATCAAGGCGGTGCTGCCCACCTACCAGCGGGCCGAGCTGCTCAAGCCGGACATCCCCGGCGAGGGCCCCATCCCGGACGGTTACCTCAGCTACCCGCGCGAACTCGTCGACGCGGTCACCGAGCCGCCCGGGCGGGGCGGCCCGCCGATCCAGACGATGAGCCCCTGGTGGGGCCCGACCCCGCCGCCGCTGGGCCGCAACGCCTACCTGGGCGCGGTGAACGGCAAGCTCGGCGTGGAGGTCAACCCGAGCCTGCAGGACGGCCTGACCTACGCCGACAAACTCAACGCCATGCTCGGCGCCCGCGACGTGCCGGAGCTGCTGTCCGCGCCGAACTGGGAGGTGGACAAGGTCGCCCGGTTCTCCGACGCGGTCAAGGCGTTGTTCACCGACCTGACCGACCACCTCCAGGGCGACAACGCGGCGAAGTACCCCTACCTGGCGGCGCTGCCCAGCGGCGCCTGGGAGTACTCGGTCTGGGGCGGGCGGCTCTACGCCGTGCCGTTCCCCACCGACGGTCCGTTCGCGTGGGCCATGTTCTACCGCAAGGATCTGCTCGGTGCCGCCGGGCTGGCCGCCCCCACCAGCCCCGACGAGCTGTACGAGTTCGGTAAGAAGGCCACCGACCCGGCCAAGGGCGTGTGGGCCTTCGGCAGCGTCTTCGAGATGATCCAGCAGTACTTCGGTTGCAACCAGACCTGGCGCAAGAAGCCCGACGGCGGTCTGCAGCACAAGTTCGAGGACCCGGCGTTCGAGGCGGCGCTGGCGTTCACCGCCAGACTGTTCGCCGAGGGCCTGGTACACCCGGACACGGTGTCCAGCAAGGGCGCCGACGAGAAGCAGCTGTTCAACTCCGGCAAGATCCTCATGTACCGCGACGGCCTCGGCGCCTGGCAGGGCATGCAGAGCGAACGGGCCAAGGAGCTGCCCACCTTCGACATGCAGCCGCTGCCGGTCTTCGGCGCGCAGGGCGCCCAGCCGGTCATCTGGGGCAGCGAGAAGCCGATCTTCTACACCTTCCTCAAGAAGGATCTGCCCGCCGAGCGGGTCGACGAGATGCTGCGGGTGCTCAACTGGTGTGCCGCCCCGTTCGGCAGCCGGGAGTTCGAGCTGCGCGAGTACGGCGTGGAGGGACAGCACTTCACCCGGGGCGCCGACGGCACGCCGGCGCTCACCGAACTGGGCCGTAAGGAACTCGGCGCGCAGTACACCCACATCGGCGGTCGGGTGCCGGTCAAGGTGCGCAGCGGCGACACCCCGAATTACGTGCAGGACTACATCGGGTACTACCGCAACCACATCGGCCAGATGGAGCAGGACCTGTTCGCCGGGATCAAGCTGGAACTCCCGGCCAACTGGTCGAAGATCATCCAGCCGACCGACGACAAGCTCCGCGACATCCTGCGCGGCCGTCGCCCGGTCAGCGACCTGGCCCAGGTACGCAAGGAGTTCCTCGACACCGGTGGCGAGGAGGGCCGCGCGTTCCACGAGAAGGCGCTCGCCGACAACGGCCGATGAGTGGGCAGCTGAGCATGCCGCCGACCGGTGCCGGGATGCGGCCGTGAGCGCCCCCGGCACCGTCGACACGCGGCCACCCGCCGGGCGTACGCCGTCACCGCGGCGTCCCCGGCGGGGTGGGCGGCGCAGCCTGCGGGTCCGGCTGCGCCGTGACTGGCCGCTGTTGGCGATGGCCGCACCGGCGGCGGTGCTGCTGCTGGTCTTCCACTATCTGCCCACGCTGGGCAACGTCATCGCCTTCCAGGACTACAACCCGTTCGTCGGCGACGACCCGCTGGACGCGTTCCTCAACAGCGAGTGGATCGGCTTCGGCAACTTCGAGGCGCTGTTCCGCGACCCGCTGTTCTGGGACGCGGTCCGCAACACGCTGAGCATCACCGCCTTCCAACTGGTGTTCTTCTTCCCGCTGCCGATCCTGCTGGCGCTCATCCTCAACAGCGTCGTCTCCGGGCGGCTGCGCGGCTTCGTGCAGAGCGTCGTCTACCTACCGCACTTCTTCAGCTGGGTGCTGGTGGTGACGTTCTTCGTGCAGATGTTCGGCGGCGCCGGACTGCTGGCCCAGGAGATGCGCCAGGCCGGTCTGGAGCCCTGGGGGATCATGACCAATCCGGACACGTTCATCGTGCTGGTCACCGCCGAGGCGGTCTGGAAGGACCTGGGGTGGGGCGCGATCGTCTTCCTGGCCGCCCTGTCCGCCATCGACCAGAACCTGTACGAGGCGGCGGCGGCCGACGGGGCCGGCCGGTGGCGGCGGTTGTGGCACATCACCCTGCCCGGCCTGCGTCCGGTGATCGTGCTGCTGCTCATCATGCGGCTCGGCGACGCGCTGTCGGTCGGGTTCGAGCAGTTCATCCTGCAACGGGAGGCGGTCGGCCGGGAGGCCGCCGAGGTGCTCGACACGTTCGTCTACTACCAGGCGATCAGTACCCAGCAGTGGGGACTCGGTGCCGCGGCGGGCCTGTTCAAGGCGGTGGTCGGACTGATGCTGATCCTCACCGCGAACAAGATCGCACATCGGCTCGGCGAGCAGGGGGTGTACGCGAAATCATGACCGCACAGCTCAGTGGTGCCGGGCCGGTGCCCGCGGCACCGGCCACGGCGGGACCACCCGCGCCACCGCCGCGACGACGCCACCCCGGTCGTCCGGTGTGGGCGGGTCGCCCGTCGACGTCCCTGACCATCGGCAAGGGGGTCGTGCTCACCCTGCTGGTGGCGGCGGTGCTGGTGCCGCTCTGGGCGGTGCTGGTCACCAGCCTCGCCTCACGCGGCACCATCGACGACGCGGGCGGCATGGTGATGATCCCTCGGGAGTTCGACCCGTCGGCGTACATCACCATCTTCAGCGGCGGCGACGTCACCCGGGCGGTGTGGGTCAGCACCCTGGTCACCGTGTTCGGCACCACGGTCAGCCTGGTGCTCACCGTGCTGGCCGCGTACGGGCTGTCGCGGCCGGGCTCGGTGGCCCACCGGGGGCTGCTGTTCTACTTCCTGCTGACGTTCCTGATCTTTCCGGGGCTGGTGCCGAGCTACCTGGTGGTGACCGGGCTGGGTCTCAAGGACAGCCTCTGGTCACTGATCCTGCCCAGCGCGATAAGCGTGTTCAACCTGGTGGTGATCCGCGCGTTCTTCATGAACGTGCCGGCCGAGCTGCTCGACAGCGCCCGCATCGACGGCGCGGGGGAGTTGCGCATCCTCACCCGGATCGTGCTGCCGCTGTCCAAGGCGGTGATCGCCGTGGTCGGGCTCTTCTACGCGGTCGGCTACTGGAACGTCTACTTCAACGCGGTGCTCTACATCGACTCCAACGACAAGTTCCCGATCCAGCGGGTGTTGCAGAGCTACATCCTGGCCGGGCAGTCGCCGAACGTCTCCGGCGCGTCGGTGAGCCTGCCCGGGGTGACGGCGTACCCGCCGACGCTGGCGGTCAAGATGGCCGTGGTGGTCGTGACGGTCATCCCCGCGGTGATCATCTATCCGTTCGTGCAGCGCCACTTCACCAAGGGCGTGATCACCGGAGCGGTGAAGGGCTGACCAACGGCAGCCCCGTTGCGCGCGGTGCCTGACTCCGTGCAGTCGGGCACCGCGCGCAACGGTCAGCCCTGCGCGGGGAAGAGCCCCGCGAAGGGCACGACGGTCACCGCCGCACCGTTGAGCAGTGACCGGGCCGGTCGGTCGGCGTCGCCGACCCCCGCGAGTGCCAGCTGCCCCACCAGCAGCGGCCCCCGGGTCATGATCCGCAACTCGTCGCCGTCGCGGACCGCCTCGATGATCGTGTCGCCGTCCATGTCGTGCACGACGGTGCGCCCGTCCCCGGCGCCCCAGCAGACCAGGGTGACCTCCCGGAACGGCCCGTCGTCGACAGTGACTCCCGGCGCGGCCAGCGGCAGCAGCGCGCCCCGGCGCACGTACAACGGCATCCGGGCCAGCGGCACCCGCACCCGCAGGTGCCGGCCGCCCGGATGCAGTTCGCCGGTGGTGGCGTCGAACCAGTCGTCGCCGACGGGCAGGTACACGTCCCGCTCCCCGGACGCGTCGAGGACCGGCGCGACCAGCAGGTCCGTCCCGAGGCGATACTGCAGGTCGGTCGTCCAGGCCGTCGGATCCTGCGGGGTGTCGACGAGCAGGGCCCGCATCATCGGTACGCCGGTGCGGGCCGCCTGTACCGCCGCCGACCAGAGGTACGGCATCAACCGGTAGCGCAGCCGCAACGCGGCCACCCCGAGTCGTTCCGCCTCGGCCGGGAAGTCCCACGGCAGCCGGCTGGTGGTGCCGTGCAGCCGGACCAACGGAGACAGCGCACCGAACTGCGACCAGCGTACGTAGAGGTCCGGCTCGGGGGTGCCGTGGAAACCGCCGGTGTCGTGGCTCCAGAACGGCACCCCGGACAGGCCGTGCGACAGCCCACCGCGCAGCGTGCTGGCCAACGCCGGCCAGGTGGCGTTGACGTCACCGCTCCACTGCGCGCTGTGCCGTTGTCCACCCAGGTACGACGAGCGTGCCCACACCGCCCGGTGGCCGGCCACCTCCTCGGTGACGGCGGCGACCACGTCGTTGAACAGCAGGGCGTACACGTTGTGCAGGTCGACGCCGCTCATCCCGTTGTGGGCCACCGCGTCGGCGGGCACCCCCTCGGCGAAGTCGGTCTTGAACACCGCCACGCCCTGCCGCAGCAGGGGCCGCAGCAGCCCGGTGAACCAGTCGACAGCCGCCGGGTTGGTCAGGTCCACGATGGCCGAGGCCGGGTAGCTGCCGTGCCACACGTCGGCGACGTACGTACTGCCGTCGGGCCGGCGCAGGAAGTATCCGGCCGCCTCGGCCTCGGCGTACAGCGGGCTGGCCGTCATCAAATAGGGATTCATCCAGAGGCAGACCTTGAAGCCCTGCTCGGCCAGGGTCCGCAGCATGCCGGCCGGGTCGGGGAAGGCCTCGGCGTCCCAGCGCAGGTCCGACCAGTTGCCGGCGACCTGCCAGTAGCAGTCCAGGTGCAGCACGTCGCAGGGGATGTCGCGCTCGCGCAGGCGCCGGGCGCGCTCCAGTACCCGCTCCTGGCTGTCGGGGTAGAAGCCCGAGGAGACCCAGGTGCCGAAGGCCCAGCGTGGCGGCAGGTACGGCGACCCGGTCAGCTGCCGCAGGCGATCCAGCACCTCGGCGGGGGTCGGCCCGGCCAGGACGTAGTAGTCGAGCAGGTCGTCGGGGACCAGGATCTGCACCGCGCTGTGGGTGGACTGGCAGATGTCGAACTGCACCGGCAGTCCGCTGTCGACCAGGACCCCGTAGCCACGGTTTGACAGGTAGAACGGGACGTTCTTGTGCGCCCGGTCGGACTCGCTGCCGAAGGCGTCGAAGTTCCACATCAGGGCCCGCTGGCCGCGCTTGTCCAGCGGGGTGAACTTCTCGCCGAAGCCGACGAAACGTTCGTCGCCGGGGGCGACGAAGCTCTCGTGCCAGGCGACCCGGACCCCGTCGGCGGTGGAGTGTCCGAACGGAAGGGTGCGTTGCCGGCCACTGATGTCGACAGTGCCCGGGTCCTGCTCCAGCAGCAGCGAACCGTCGGGGCGCAGGAACCGGATGTGCCACGGGTCGAGCCGGATCTCGGCGATCACCGCGCCCGCGTCGACCCGTACCCGCCGGTCGTCGACGGTGACGGTGGCCGGGTGCGTACGGGGGTGCACCAGCGGCATCAGCCGAGCCGATCGGCTGCGGGCCTGGGGATCCTCGGCCAGCCGTACCCGGATCATGCCGTCGCCGGCCGCGTCGACGCGCACCACCGCCGTCACCCCGTCGGCCAGGACCGCCTTGACTGTCGCGCCGTGCGCGTCGGTGCCGGCGACCTCGGCCCGGCTCACCACGGCCGGGCCGCCCTCACCGGGAGCACGCACCGGCAGGTCGGGTGGGTCGGCGACGAAGGTCTCGTAGGGCACCAACGGCGGGCGGTACGGCATCAGCTCTCCTCGATGGCTTCGCAGCGGTGCCGTCAGTTTCTTTAACTACCCAACGAACTGTCAACGATGATCACGGATGTGGCCGGATGTCGGGCGGTTGACATGCGTAGAAGTGATCCATAGTTTGGACGCCTCCCCAACTAAAGCGGTGGCTGGTGATGCTGATGTGGACCGACGGCCCGCTGTGCTACGGCGGTGACTACAACCCCGAGCAGTGGCCGGAGCAGGTCTGGTCCGAGGACGTCGCGCTGATGCGCCAGGCCGGGGTCAACCTCGTCACCGTGGGGGTGTTCGCCTGGTCCCGGCTCGAACCGGCGCCCGGTCGGTACACCTTCGACTGGCTCGACCAGGTGCTCGACCTGCTGCACGCCGGTGGCGTACGGGTCGCCCTGGCCACCCCCACGGCCTCGCCACCACCCTGGTTCTCCCTGGCCCATCCGGGTGCGCTACCGGTCACCGCCGACGGGATCCGCCTGCACCACGGCAGCCGGGACACCTACTGCGCGGCCACCCCGGCCTACCGCGAGGCCGCGCTGCGCGTGACCGACGCCCTGGCCGACCGGTACGCCCACCATCCGGCGCTGGCCGGCTGGCACGTGCACAACGAGTACGGCACCACCTGCCACTGCGAGCATGCCGCCCGGGCCTTCCGCCGGTGGCTGATCGCCCGTCACGGTGACCTGAGCGCCCTCAACGACGCCTGGGTCACCAGCTTCTGGAGCCAGTACTACTCCGACTGGGCGCAGATCAGCACCCCCCGGGCCACCCAGTACCTGCCCAACCCCGGTCAGCTGCTGGACTTCCGCCGCTTCTGGTCGGACACCCTGCTCACCGCGTACACCGAGCAACGCGACAGGCTGCGCACGGCGAACCCGGCACTCCCGGTGACCACCAACTACGTGCTCGGCGACTGGGTGCCTGTCGACCACGCCCGCTGGGCCACCGAGGTCGACCTGGTCGCCGTCGACCACTACCCGTCCGCCGTCGACGGCGCGGCCGAGGAACAGACAGCGCTCGCCGCCGATCTGGCCCGTGGCTGGGCCCGACACGCAGCCGTCCACCGCCGCTCCGCCGCACCGCGGGCCGGTGGCCCGCCGTCCCCGCCGGCCGGCGCCGCCGCGTCGACGTGGCTGCTGATGGAGAGCGCACCCAACCAGATCCACACCGCCGGCCGGATGCACACGAAGGAACCGGGGCGGATGATGCGGCACAGCCTCGCCCACGTCGCCCGAGGTTCGCACGGTGCGCTGTTCTTCCAGTGGCGGGCACCGGTCGGCGGCGCCGAACGCTTCCACTCCGCCCTGGTGCCCCACGCCGGCCCGGACAGCCGGGTGTTCCGGGAGACCGTCGCGCTCGGTGCCGCGCTGCGGCGCCTCACCGAGGTCCGGGGCGACGTCGAGGCGTCCGTGGCGCTCGTGGTCGACGCGGCCAGCGCCTGGGCGCTGCGCCATCCGGGCATGCCGTCGACGCTGCCGGACCACCACGACGAACTCGCCGCCGCGCATCGTGTCCTCTGGCACGCCGGTTACACCTGCGACACGGTCACCCCGGGCGACCCGCTCGACGGTTACCGGATGCTCGTGCTGCCCGCCCTCTACCTGATCGACGACGCCACCGCCGACTGGTTGCGCGGCTACGTCCACGCCGGCGGTCACCTGGTGGCGACCTACCTCAGCGGCGTCGCCGACGAACACGCCCGGGTACGCCTCGGCGGTTACCCCGCAGCGCTGCGGGACCTGCTCGGGGTGGCCGCCGAGGAGTTCCACCCGCTGGCCGAGGACGACCACGTTCGACTCGACGACGGCGGCACGGGGCGGATCTGGGCCGAGACGCTCCGCCTGTCCGGCGCTGACCCCGTCGTCTGCTACGCCGGAGGCGTACTGGACGCGATGCCGGCGGTCACCCGGCACCGGGTGGGTGCCGGCACCGCCTGGTACCTGTCCACCCGCCCCGACGACACCACCCACCGACGGCTGCTCGACGCCGCCGCCCGGGCCGCCGGCGTCACCCCCGTCTGCCCCGGCGCACCCGAGGGAGTCGAGACGGTACGCCGCCGCGACGGCGACGCGAGCTGGCTGTTCCTGCTCAACCACACCGACCACGAGCAGCACGTACCGGCGCGGGGGATGGAACTGCTCACCGCGACACCTGTCGAGCAGGCGGTGACCCTGCCGTCCGGCGGCGTCGCCGTGCTGCGCGAACACAAGGGTTGAACGGTCGGCCACGGCTGGCTACTGTCGAGGCAGCGCGTCGGGAACGCGCCGAGACTCGCCGGTAGGCTTGAAGCCACCCCACCACCTCCTTTGAGAGCGACGGACACCGGAGCTCAGTTCCGCCCGTGCGGGTCCGGGCGAGAAGCGAGGTGCCGTGTGAAGGTTCTGCCCGACAACCCCAGCCTCGACCACCTGCGTCAACAGGCCAAGAATCTGCTGGCCGGTCTGCGCGACATCGACCCGGCCACGACGCTGACCAGCGCCCAGGCCCGGCTGGCCGAGCAGTACGGTTTTCCCAGCTGGGCAGCCCTGAAGACCGAGGTCGACCGGACGCGCGGTCGGGCCGGGATCGCTGAGGTGTCGCTGGCCCGCGCGATCGCCGACTGCTACGGCCTCGGTGACGTCGTCGGCGAGATGCGCACCGTGGCCCGCGCCGACGACATGGGCCGCCGATGGTCACTGGTGACGGACCGCGGTCGCTGGGCGGTGCGGACGATGGACACCTGGTGGCCCATCGTCGACGCCGAGACCGACGTGGCGTTGCAGCAGGCCGCCGCAGCCGCCGGTGTGCTGCTCCCGACCCCGGTACGCAGCCGCGCGGGCCGGATCGTGGAGACGATCGGCGGGCACCGTTGGCGAGTCTACGAAGGACTGCATTCCGGGCCGCCACTGCTCGCTCCGGCCCGTTCGTCGGTCACCCGTGCGGTAGGCGGTGTGCTCGCCACCATCCACGGACTCGGCCTGCCGGTGGATCGGGTCAGCCCGTGGCACGGCTCCCGGCTGGACACCGAGAGTTGGCCCGGCCTCGCCGCCAGCGCCACGGCCCGCCACGCCGGCTGGGCTGCCGCGCTCAGCGCCGCGGCGGCCACCCTGACCGACCTGGACGGCATCGGCAGCGACATCGGGACGCCGGAACCTGTGCTCTGCCACAACACCCTGGGCCCGGCGAGCACCCGGCTGGCCACAAACGGCCGCCTGGTGGTCGTCGGCTGGGAACACGCCGGCGGTCAACCACCCAGCTGGGAGCTGGCGAACGCACTGCTGGACTGGGCCGTGGTCCCCGGTGGGGCGGTGAACGTGGCGGGTGCGCGCGCGTTGCTCGACGGGTACCGCGCGACAGCCGGCACCGTGCCGCCGCTGGACCTGTCCGCGTTCCGTGGTGCGGTCACCAGCCTGGCCAACTACGTCTTCGGCCAGGTGCGCGATGCGCTGGACGCCGTCGATGAGCAGGAGCGGCGGTACGCCGACCGCAGTGTCGCGCACCTGCTGTCGCACCTGCCCACCCGGGTGATCCTGGAGCAACTGCTGGACGCGGCCACCGGGGCGGTACGCCGCTGACGTCGACCGGCCGGCTCAGCCGACGGCGGTGCGGACGACCGGCTCAGCCGGTGGCGACGGCGGCGCGGGAACGGTCGGCGGCGATCCGCACCGCCATCGCCGCCAGCACCGTGCCCATCACCATCCGCTGGACCCGCAGCCACAGCGGTCGCCGGCTGAGGAACCCGGCGATGCCACCGGCGGTCAGCACGATGAGCGCGTTCACCGTCAGCGCCACGGCGATCTGGGTCAGCCCCAGCAGCAGGCTCTGCCCGGCCACGTTGCCGCGCGCCGGGTCGATGAACTGCGGCAGCAGCGACACGTACAGGATGGCGATCTTCGGGTTGAGCAGGTTGGTGACCAGCCCCATGGTGAACAGCCGCCGGGCCGGATCCGGTGGCAGCGGTGCCGGGTTGAACGGCGACTGACCGCCCGGGCGCAACGCCTGCCACGCCAGCCACAGCAGGTACGCCGCGCCGGCCAGCTTGACCGCCGTGTACAGCGTCGGCACCAGCACGAACACGGTGGCGATGCCGGCCACCGCGGCAGCCAGGTAGACCGCGAACCCGGCGGCCACCCCGAGCAGTGAGATCAGGCCGGCCCGCCGGCCCTGGGTCACCGACCGCGACACCAGGTAGACCATGTTCGGGCCCGGCGTCAGCACCATTCCCAGGGCGACCAACCCGATCCCGACGATTCCCGCTGTACCCACCATGCCCGTGACCCCCGTCCCACCTTCTGCCTGAGCCTAGGGCACCGGGAATGGGGACCCCGGTCCGTGACGCTGCGCAATCGGGAGACGGTGGTCACGTTACGGTTGTGCCCGGGAGGTGGCGAGGTTGGAGATGCGGTGGGAGGCCTCCGTCGAGGCGCAGATCAGGTCGGCCCAGGAGCGCGAAAAGTTCGACAACCTGCCCGGTGCGGGCAGGCCGATCGCCGGTCGTGGCCTGCCGTACGACGAGTCCTGGTGGATCAAGAGTTTCCTGGAACGCGAACAGGTACCCACCGACCTGTTGCTGCCCACTCCGCTGCTGCTGCGTCGCCGCATCGAGCAGCTGTCCGACGAGGTCCGTGACCTGCCCACCGAGGAGGCTGTGCGGGCGGTCGTGGCCGACCTCAACGCCGAGGTGCTGGCCTGGCTGCGGAACCCGTCCGGCCCACGGGTCGCGGTGCGCCCGGCCGACGCCGACGCGGTGGTACGACGGTGGCGGGACGAGCGTCGGGCGACGGCCCCGCCCGCACCCGCCGCCGCACCGTCGGTGCCGCGACGACGTTCCTGGTTCCGTCGTCGCCGCGCCACGTGAACGGCCGGCGTGAGCCATCAGCAGACGGGGTACCGGCCCGCCGATGATGTGCCCGAAATGCCGAACGGCGGCCCGCTGAACCAGTCGGGCCGCTGTTCGCAGAATGGGATCAGAGCGGGCGGATGTTCTCCGCCTGCGGGCCCTTCTGGCCCTGGGTGATGTCGAACTCCACCCGCTGGTTCTCATCGAGGCTGCGGAAGCCGCTCGATGAGATCGCGGAGAAGTGGGCGAAGACATCGGCGCCGCCACCGTCCTGGGCGATGAAGCCGAAGCCCTTGTCGGCGTTGAACCACTTCACGGTACCTGTAGCCATGTCTGCTCCTTCGCAGGCTGGTGGAGACCGCGGTGTGCGGACTCTTACGCCGCCGCGTTGATCGCCCGCGCCGCGAAC
This sequence comes from Verrucosispora sp. CNZ293, assembly GCF_002754655.1. Classification (NCBI taxonomy): domain Bacteria; kingdom Bacillati; phylum Actinomycetota; class Actinomycetes; order Micromonosporales; family Micromonosporaceae; genus Micromonospora; species Verrucosispora sp. CNZ293. The sequence continues at coordinate 1,537,284 of NZ_PEFR01000001.1, read as the reverse complement.
CGACACGGAAAACGAAAAAGCGCCTGGACAGGTTTCAGATAACCCATCAGGCGCTGGCAACGTCTACGGAAATCAAAACTGCAACTGGAGGGACCCTAGCACAGGCGACCGGTAGCAGCCCCGGCGTCCGCAGATTCCTCGGGTATGACAGACGGCCCCTCCCCATGACGGGGAAGGACCGTGCGGCGTGGAGTCAGGCAGCGCCGGGCTGCTGGCGGCATTCGTGGTCCCGATTGTGCTGGAGGGCCTCTTCGAGCTGGTCTTCGAGGATGATGATCCGGCAGGCGGCTTCGAGGGCGGTGCCGTGGTCGACCATCTCCCGGGCTCGGGCGGCCAGGCGCAGCTGGTAGCGGGAGTAGCGGCGGTGTCCGCCGGCGGAGCGGAACGGGATGATCAGTTTCGCCTCGTCGAGGCGGCGCAGGAAGTCCTGCGAGGCGCCCACGATCTCGGCGGCACGGCCCATGGTGTAGGCGGGGTAGTCGTCGTCGTTGAGCATGTCGTCAGGTTGGGCCATACATTCCTCGTCGTGAACGAGGGCCCCGGCGCAGAACGCGCCGGGGCCCAGGGCTACGGGTTGAATACACCATCCACCGACAGGCTCGTCGGTTTCTCGTTTCCGCACCGTGCCGTCGTCGGCATGCGGTGCGAGGATCGCATAAGCGTGACCGGAGACCACCTCACGTTCGATGGAGCAACGGCGTCCACCGCAGAACTGGAACTACATCCTGACGGCGGGCGATCCAACGGCGTCCAGCCCTCCCTTTCCTCTTCTTCCATTTCCTGCGGTGCTGTCCGCCGGTGTGGGAGCCTCACGCGACTTCATGGCCCCGCACACGTGCGGCGGATTCCTGCTGCGTCAGGCAGAGCCCCGAACCTGCATCGGCCCTGCCTGCGGTTGCCCTGACCTGGAGTTACGTCAAGGTCTTGTCGCGCACTTGCCGTGTTGCGTGCGGTGCTGTTGGTCCCACCGCAGTGCCGAGCGAGCCGCGAGAAGTTCCGGGCCCTGCTTTGACGCTCGGCCTGTTCCGTCAGCGTCTTCAACCGATCTCTGTCGTCAACGGAGGCAACGTTACCCACTCCCGCCGAGAATGTCTAGTCTCGGGAGGCCAGATTTTCTCGGCCCCGCCTAGAGCTTCCTGGCGTACCGCCGGCCTTCGGCGATGTGCGTGCGGCGGGGGAGGGATCAGGCGGCGACCGAGGGCTCACCAGTAGCCGTGGCGCCGCTTGTCCATCAGCAGGGCCCGGGTCAGCTGGCTGGCCAGGTGGCGGCCCGCAGCGTCAGGCCCGGTCGTTCGGCTGCGGCACGGGAGCGCGACCGCCCGCGCCGCAGCCGTCTCAGTTCGAGTCGGCCGAGGCCACTGCCGTGGCGTCCGCGTTGGTGACCAGCTCGCGGACCGCCGCGACGACACGGCGCGCACGGGCATCCTGGTTGGCGGAGCGGCTGATCGTCGCCAACAGGCATTCACACTTCGCACATTACCGGATTATCGGTTACTGCAATCCGTTAATTAGTGCCCAGCAATCGGACATAACGTGCGTGCACCATAATGACAGTTAATGTGCGTAATGACTTGCGCTGGTGTATGCGGCGGGCTGACCGGGCGGTCGCGCTCGCCGACCTCGCTCAGGCATAGGGTGGGCGGCATGGCGCTGCGACTTGTCCAGGTGAACCTCAAGGCGCGGGACGAATCAGCCCTCGGCCGGTTCTGGGCGGACGCGCTCGGCTGGGGTGTCTCCATCGAGGAGCCCGGCGTGGTCAACGTCGAACCCGTGGGCTTCGCCTGGCCGGACCCGACAGCCGTCTGCATCGACGTCGTCATCGTCCCGGATCCGGAGACGGTGCGGTACCGCGCGCACCTCGACCTCGCCACCACCTCTGCGGCACACCAGGCGGAGCTGGTGAGCCGCCTGGTGGACCTCGGCGCGACGCCTGCGGACATCGGTCAGGGCGACGTCCCGTGGACGGTGCTGGCCGATCCGGAGGGCAACGTGTTCTGCGTGCTGGAGCCTCGGGAGATCTACCGGGACACCGGGCCGATCGCCGCTGTGGTGGTCGACTGCGCGGATCCGCGCGCCATGGCCCGGTTCTGGGGTGAGGCGACCGACTGGACGGTGCACGAGGTGACCGATGACCATGCGCGGTTCCGGTCGGCCCAGGGCGTCGGACCGTACCTGGAGTTCCTGCGCAAGCCGGGGCCGAGGAGTTGGTGGAGTCGGGTTCACCTCGACCTGAAGCCGTACCCCGGTGATGATCAGGCGGCGGAGGTGGCGCGACTGGAGGCGCTCGGTGCCAGAGTCGTCGACGTCGGCCAGGGCGACGTGTCGTGGCGGTGCCTGGCCGACCCCGAGGGCAACGATTTCTGCATCCTCAGCCCAGGCTGACGCCGAGCATCCAGCGGTCGAGCCTGCGGCGGCTCGGGACGGAAAACCGGTTGAGCCTCATCCGGGCGTTGCCATAGGTTGCCGACGACCCGTCGCAGTGAAGACAGAGGACACATACCCGCGTGACCCCGCCTGCTCTCTGAACCTGACATCTTTTCCGCTCTGGTAGCCGACGTCCCTGTCGGCCTCGCCGGGCTGCCCTCGCGCGCCCGGTCGTACAGCGCTTGAGGCCGCGCGCAATCGGCCTCGTGTCAGGTCTTCGGAGCAATCGTGTCTTCACAACCTCATATCGTGCTGCCCTGGTTCGTCCGTCGGACCAGGCTGCCGCTGCTGTCGCTGCGGTGCGTGGACTGCCGGTCGGAGTCGGCCACCACCGGCCCCGGCAGGTTCCGCGTCAACGCCAACCACAAGTTGCTGGACGTGTGGCTGCTGGTCCGCTGCGTGGCCTGCGATCGGACCAGCAAACTGACCGTGTGCGAGCGAACTCCGGTCAGCTCGTTCGATCCGGTCGAGCTGACCGGTTACCGGGTCAACGACGCGGAACTGGTGGCGTCCACGCTGCTCGATCCACAGTTCGCCCGGCGTAACCGGTTCACCCTCGACTGGACCGGGGCCTGGCGGCTGGTGGCCCCGCCGGCGGTGCTCGACGTCGCGTGGCCCGTCCAGGTGGACGTCGCCTTCGACGACCCGGTTCCGGTACGCCCGCAGAAGCTCATCGCGCACGGGCTCGGCCTCAGCAGAAACGAGGTCCTGCGTCGGATCAAGTGCGGCATCTCGCTGCGCCGTCCGACAAGCGCGGCGTTCACCTTCACGGTGCTGCCGACGGATCCGGGCAGCGACCGGAACCGCTGACCGGTAGGTGGCCGGGGCGCGGCCGATCGGCCGCGCCCCGGCCCCGCGACGCACCTCGGGCGGTGGTCAGGACGACGCTCGGCCGTACGTCGCACGGGCCTCGGCCACCTCCGCCGCCTGACGCTCCCGCCAGCGTTTCTGCGCCAGCCGGTTGCAGACCCGGCAGACCCGTCGCAGCCGGCCCGTTGCCGGCTCGACCTCCCGCTCGTGCCCGTTGCGGCAGCGTGGACGCTGCGTGCGTTCCCGACAGTTGTCCGCGTGGCTGAGCTGGCGCAGATGGGTCGGCTCGATGCAGTCCGGCACCCCGCAGTCGTGGTGGACTTCGAGGGCGGGATCGTAATCGCCGACGAAGACCGCGTACGCCGCGATGTGCGCCCACGCCCGACCCGCGAGCTTCTGGTGCACCCCGCGTCGGCTGCCGTAGCCGCGTACGATCAGGCATCCGGTGGCGGCCCGCGTCGAGCGACTCAGCAGGTACGCCCGGAGGGTGTCCTCGGTGAATCGTCGGGACAGTCCGTTGACCTGAGACAGCACCGGGTCAGCGTAGGGGTCGGGTGCGACACGGTGTTCCGTCCCGGCGGCGGCCGATCATGAAATGTCGGCGCGCCTGATCGTCAACCCACAGCGGGACTGAGAGCATTTTTCACATGCGTCCGCAGAACAATCAGGTGCAGTACCGCCCGTCGGCCTACCCGGCCCTACCCGACGGGCCGATGGCCGTCACCGACGCGTGGTTGCGTAACCGGCGGCTCAGTGAGCACACCCGCGACGCGTACCGCCGCGACGTCGCCGGCTGGCTGGCCTGGTGCGCCACCCGGGAACTGGACCCGCTGCGCGCGAACTTCCTGCACGTCAACCAGTACGGGCGGGAGTTGGAAAGCAGCGTGGCCGCCCGGACCGGCCGCCCGCTGACCCCGGCGACGGTGGCCCGGAAGCTGTCCGCGCTGTCGAGCTGGTACGACTTCCTGGTCAAGCTGCGGGCGGTCGAGGCCAACCCGGTCTCCGGAGCCGACCGGCCGCGCGTCGATCGGGACCACTCGGTCACCGTCGGTCTGACCCCGGACGAGGTGGACGCGCTGCTCGCGGCCGCCGAGGCCGAGAACGGGCCGACCGCCGCCCGCAACCGCGCCGCCATCGCCCTGCTCGCCGACCTGGGGCTGCGGGTGGGGGAGTTGGTCTCGCTGAACCTGGACGACCTGGGCGCCGAGCGGGGACACCGCAGCGTGCGCTTCGTCGGCAAGGGCGGCAAGGTCCGCCGCCGGGCCCTGACCCCGGGCACGGCGTACGCCGTCGACGCGTACCTGGCCGAGCGGGCCGCCGCGCAGCGGGTGGACGTGGCAGGGCTGACCGGTCCGCTGCTGGTCACCGCCAGCGGTGCCCGACTGGACAGACACTCGGTGTTCCGGCTGGTCCGGCGGCTCGCCCGCAGTGCCGGGATCCCCGCCTGGGCCCGGCTGTCCCCGCACTCGCTGCGCCACGCCTTCGCCACCACCGCGCGATCCGAGGGAGTGCCGTTGGAGGACGTGCAGGACGCGATGGGCCACGCCGACCCGCGCACCACCCGCCGCTACGACCGGGACCGGCACAACCTGGACCGGGATCCCGCGTACGCCATCTGGGCGGCCCGGGCCCGTCGCCGCGGCTGACCGCGACGGCCGACGGAGCGGCCCCCGGTCAACCGTCCGTGGTGCGGACGCAGTAGACGTCGCCGGAGTTGGCCTCGTGCGGCAGTGCGAGCAGGTACGCGGCCATCTCCTCGGCGTCGACCCACCGCCCGAGGGCCAGCGACTTGTCGTCGCCGAGGGCCACGTCGAATCCGCCGAATCCGAGCGCGGCGAGGCGGTCCAGGCAGCGCAACGCGACAGCCCGTCCGATCGTGGTGAACTCGAACGACAGCGCCGGCAGTGGGTGGCTCAGTCCGGCGAGCACGGCGTCCTCGAAGCCCTCCACGTCGATCTTGACGAAGGCCGGCGTGCCGTGCTCGGCGATGAGCGTGTCGACGGTGGTCACCGGTACCTCGATCTGGCCGTCCCAGACCTGGTCCTCCCAGCCGCCCGCGCCGGCGGCGGCAGCGACGAAGTCGGTGGAGGCGGTGGAGACCGTGGGGTTGGCCGAGTTGACCAGGAAGCCGATCCGGCCGGGTTGGGCACCGCAGGCCGCCTCGATCAGGGTGACCTGGTCGTCGTCGGCGTAGATGGCCCGCAGCGCCCGCAGGCACAGTGGTTGCGGTTCGACGGCGACGACCCGGGCGCCGAGCCGGCGGAAGCTGCCGATGTGGTCGCCCACGTGCGACCCGATGTCGAAGACCAGGTCGCCGGGGCGCACGAAGCGGGCGTAGAAGGCGTCCATCGCCGCGTCCCGGTCGGGGTTGCCGTAGTAGACCTCAAGCGAGCGGCGCAGCGAGGCGGTGCGCGGGTCGGTCTTGAGCGCCTCGACCGCGGCGGAATGGGTACCCATCGCAGCACCTTAACCCGCCCGGCGTGCTCGCCGTGGCGGTCGGCGTGGCTGCCGTTCACCCCCGGTGACCGGTAGCCACGCCGAGGTCACCGACGCTGCGTGGTGCCGGTCGTCTCGACTCGCGCGATGAGCAGTTTGAGCCGTTGCACCTCCTCGGTGAGGGCGGTGTCACCGGCGGCGGTGAGGGTGATCCAGGTACGGCCGCGCCGGCCCTCGTAGCCCTTCTCCACGTCGATCAGACCTGCCTCTCCGAGCACGCTCAGGTGTTTGGAGAGGTTGCCGGCGGTCAGGTCGAGCTGGGTACGGAGGTAACCGAACTCGACCCGGCGCGCCTCGTGGGTGATGGCGAGAATGCCGAGCCGGACTCGCTGGTGCACCACGTCGTCCAACCCGGTGGCCGGGTGCGTGTCACTCGGGTCCGGAGTGCCGGTCATGGCCGTCACCGGTGCCGGCGGCGGGCTGCCGCGAAGCCGGCCGTGCCGAGCAGCAGCACGGCGGCGCTGACAAGTTGCGGCAACGCCATGCCTGCCCGGATGCCCCAGTGGGGTGGCCCCCAGCCGTCGTTCATCGGCAGGACGAGCAGCACCATGGCCAGGTAGCCGACGGTGAACAGCCCGAGCGCGAGGTTGCGCTCCAACCGCGCCAGCACCAGCAGCGCGATACCGATCATGCTCCACGGGGTGAACAGCCGGTCCACCAGTATCCACCAGTACGGCAATGGCTGCTCCGGCAGCGGATTGCTCGGGAAGTAGAGGGCCGCGGCCACCCATGCGGCGGTGAACACGACTGTCGTCACGGCACCGGTGATCGCGTACGGCAGCACCCGGGAACCCAGCCCTCGGGCGCGGGCGGCTCGCACGTAGCAGACGGCGATCGTCGTGTACGCCAGCAGCAGCGCGGGGGGCCAGTAGTACAGCACGCCTCGCCGGGAGAACTCGCAGCTGCCGTCGGGCAGGCAGCGCACCGACATGCCGTACCAGTCGAACGGGATCCCGACGAGCGTCACCGTGGCCAGCACCAGCAGGGCGAGCCAGGTCACCCGCTGGTCGAGACGTACCTGCCGGGTGAGGGCGCGTACGTCGGACAGCAGCCGACGGGGATCCCCGTCGGCGGGCACCGAAGCAGTAGTCATGCCAACAGGTTTCCATAACAAACCAATTGGCGCTAGTGCTCGTTTGGGCCGTCGCCGGCCGACTTGACGACGCGCGTGCCGGCGCGCTAAATAAAGAAGCGGAAGTTGAGTCGCATGGACTCAACTAAGGACCTTCGGCCAGGAGAACCGAGGAGGTAACCCCGATGTTGATGCGCACCGACCCGTTCCGTGAGATCGACCGGCTCGCCGAGCAGTTCTTCGGCAGCACCAGCCGTCCGGCCGTCATGCACATGGACGCCTACCGCGACGGCGACCACTTCTACGCCGCCTTCGACCTGCCCGGAGTCGACCCGGAGAGCATCGACTGCACGGTGCAGCGCAACGTGCTCACCGTGCGCGCCGAACGTCGCCGCCCCGCCGGCGACAACGTCGAACTGGTCGCCGCCGAACGCCCGATGGGCGTCTTCAGCCGCCAGCTCTTCCTCGGCGACACCCTCGACACCGACAAGCTTGAGGCCGGCTACGACAACGGCGTGTTGACGCTGCGGATCCCGGTGGCCGAGCGGGCCAAGCCCCGCCGGGTCACCATCAGCGCCACCGGCAACGGCCGCAAGGAGATCAAGGCCTGACCACCGGCCTGCCCCCGGGTGTGGCCGGACGGGACGCGGCGCGGTCCCGCCCGGCCACACCCACTTTCCGCCCGCCACGGCGGCCGATTCTCTACCGTCGAGTGGTGTGGGGGCTGCGCAGCCGTGGAGCAGACCGGCCCGGCGACGCCATCCGATGCGGACCGGCCTCGCCGTCGCCGCAGCGGGGATCGCGCTGTGCTGCGTCGGGGTCGCCGGGCTGGGCGCCTGGAACCTGCAACTTGTCACCCAGGCCGCCACCCCGGTCCGGGAAACCGCCGAGGGGTTTCTGCGCGAGGTCACCGCGGGGGACACCGGCAGCGCGTACGAGCGGCTCTGCGCCGACGCGCGGACCCGATGGAGCGAACTCGGCTTCACCAGCTGGGTACGCACCCCGCCGGTGGTGCGCGACTACGAGATCGTGGACGTGTCCGTGGCCACCCGCGGTGGCCGGCCGCACGGCACGGTCACCGTGCTGCTGACCCGCGACACCGGCGGCACCGAACAGCGGGACCTCGCGGTGGTACGCGAGGACGGCGGCTGGCGGGTCTGCGGCGACCCGTACTGACCTGTCACACCCCGACCGGCTCCGCCGCCTCGACCAGCCGGCCGTCCCGCAGCACCAGCACCCGGTCGGCCAGCTCCACCAGCGTCGGATCGTGCGTGGCGACCAACGCCGTCATCCCCCGGGCATGCACCAGGGCCCGCAGCAGGTCCATCACCGCCCGACCGGTCTCCGAGTCCAGCTGGCCGGTCGGCTCGTCGGCGATCAGCAACGCCGGGTCGTTGGCCAACGCCCGGGCGATCGCCACCCGCTGCTGCTGCCCACCGGACATCTCGTACGGCCGCTGCGCGGCGTGCCCACCCAACCCGACCATCTCCAGCAGCACCGACACCCGCTGCTCCCGGTCCGCGGCCGGCACCTTCGCCAGCCGCATCGGCACCCCCACGTTCTCCGCCGCGGACAGGATCGGAATCAGCCCGAAGGACTGGAACACGAACCCGATGGTGTCCCGGCGCAGCCGCAACAGATCCTTCTCGCTGGCCGCCGTGATGTCGTGGCCGGCCACCCACACCCGCCCCGAGGTGGGCCGGTCCAGGCCGCCGATGAGGTTCAGCAGAGTGGTCTTGCCCGCCCCGGAGCGGCCCCGCACCGCCACCAGCTCACCCCTCCCGGCGCGCAACGACACGTCCCGTACCGCGTGGACCACCCGGTCGCCACCACCGAAGTCACGGCTGAGCCCGTCGACCCGGATCAGATCCTGCTCGCTCACCGCGCACTCCTCTCGTCGCCGGAGCGGACCTGCACGTGGTCCGACTCCAGGGTCAGCCTCACCCGGTCCCGCAGCGCCAACGAGTCCACGAAGCCCGCCGGCAACTGCATCCGCCCGGCCCGGTCCAGCACCGCGTACTCCTCGGTGACCAGCTCCTCGACGCCGTCGGCACCCACCCGCGCGGTGCGGTGCACCTCCGAGGCGGTGCGGCCGTCGCGGATCGCCACCGTACGGCGAACCTGAGCGGCGACCTGCGGGTCGTGGGTCACCACCACCACCGTCACCCCCAGTTCGGCGTTGATGGTGCGCAGCGCGGCGAAGACATCCCCGGCCGTCGCCTCGTCCAGCTCACCTGTCGGCTCGTCGGCGAAGAGCACCTCCGGGTCGTTGGCCACCGCCACCGCGACGGCGCAGCGCTGCTGCTCGCCACCGCTCATCTGCCCCGGCCGACGGTCCGCGCAGTAGCCGACGCCGACCATCTCCAGCAGCTCCGACGCCCGCCGCCGAGCGGCCCGGCCACCCCGACGCGACAGCCGCATCGGCAGCTCCACGTTCTCCTGCGCGGTCAGGTACGGCAACAGGTTGCGTCCGGTCTGCTGCCACACGAACCCCACGGTGTGCCGCCGGTACGCCAACCGCTTCGCGGCCGACATGGTCAGCAGGTCGTAGCCGGCCACCCGGGCGATGCCCGCGGTCGGGGTGTCCAACCCGGACAGGATGTTCAGCACCGTCGACTTGCCGGAACCTGACGCGCCCACGATGGCCAGCAGCTCACCACGGTCCACCACCAGGTCGAGGCCCTGCAACGCGACGACCTCCACCCCTTCGCTGGTGAAGATGCGGACCAGTCCGTCGCAGACGATGTGCCCGCGCAGGCGGTCGGTGCCGCCCGCCCGGGCAGCCGCCCGTTCCGCCGCACGCCGCTGCAACGTCGCCAGGTCCGGAACATCCGGCACCACAGTCACGGGTTCTCCTCTCCCAGACGCAGCACCTCACCGAGGCGCATCCGTCGGTTCATCAGGTTCTCCACCGCCAGGCCGGTCATCAGACCCACCACCACCAGCCCCAACACCGAGATCAGGACCAGCGGATCCAGGTGATCGCGGATCGGCACACCGGGCACGAACGCGGACAACCCCAGGGTGGGCCCCAGGATCCGGGGCAGGGCCACCCCCACCGCAGCCCCGACCAACGCCGCGACCAGGACCAACGGCACCAGCTCGTACACCAGCAGCCGCCGGCCACGACCGGCGGACAGGCCCAGAGTGCGCAACCGGGACAGCATCCGCCCCCGGCCGGCGGCGTCGGCGACCACCGCGAACCCGACGGCGAGCACGGCCAGTACCGTGCCGCCCACCGCGCCAGCGGTGAACGCCAAGGTCAGAACGTCGTTGGCCCCGGTGCGGTCCAGGTCCTCGCGGTACGCCCGCCGGGTCTGCACCGACGCCGGCACCTGTGTGCGCGTCACCGGCACGCCGAGCACGTCCGACTGCCGCTGCCGCTGCGCGTCGTCGGCCACCCGCAGCAACTGCGCCTCGTCGACGTCGTCACCGGCGACCAGGTACCGGTTCGGGATGATCGGCGTGTACTCGTACTCGGGCAGCGCCTGCCACGGCAGCACGACGAACCGTTCGGTGCCCAACCCCACGCCCGGGAACGCGTCGGCGACCCCGGCGACCCGGAAGTCGTACAACCTGCCCTGCACGTCGACGGCCGCCCGGTCACCGACATCGCCGGCCACCGGCGGCGACACCACCGCCGGCACCGGCCCGTCGCCCCGGGCGGCAGCCCGCAGCGCGGCCGGCACATCCACGTCGACGCCGCTGCCCGCCACCACCTCGGCGAAGGCCGGCGCGTCCACCACCAGCACCCGGGCGGTACCGATCTGTCGCGACGGCGTACCGGCGTCCGGTACCAGCCGCCGATTCGAGTCCACCCACACCCGGGCCACCGCCGTCACCCCGGACACCCGGACCAACGCGTCCTGCGCGTCCGGAGCGAAGGTGTACCCGGTCAGCCAGGCGTCCGCCGGCACCGCCAACGTGGCCGCCCGGTCCCGGGCCGCGCCGACGGTGGTGGTCACCACCCCGCCGAAGACCCCGGTGCTGACCGCGACGATCAGCACCGCCAGCGGACCCAACGCCACCGCCGCACCCCGTCCGGCCCGGGCGACCCCGAGGAACAGCAACGCGCCCCGGGCCCGCGCGGCCAGCCGGCCGGCCAGCCGCAGCGGCCACGGCAACAGGCGTACCGCCACCAGCGCGGCGGCGACCGCGACAAGCACCGGCACCGAACTGAGGTACGCGTCGACACCGGCACCCGGGTCGAGACCGCGACGGCGCAGCAGCACCACACCGAGCCCGGCCAACACCAGCACGCCCGCCTCGACCGTCAGCCGCCGCGCCGACGGGCGCCGCCAGGCGACATCGGCGCGTCCGGTGACCACCGCGACCCGCCGCTGCGAGTGCATCGCCAGCACCGGCACAGCCGCCGTGGTGAGCACCGCCAACGCCACCACCAGCCACGGAAACGCCCCGTCACGGCCCGGCACCCGGGTGCCCACAAGCCAACCGACAAACACGGCGAGCGGCTGCACGGGCGCGGACTCGGCGAGGGTACGCAGCCCGATGGCGGAAAGCGCCGCGCCCCGGGCCCGCAGCAACGCGAACTCGTCGCGTCGCCGCAGCACCGTCAACCGGGCGGCCAGCAGGATCAGCCCGAGCAGGCTGGCGACCAGACCCGCCTGCACGACGCCGAGCAGCGCCTGCACGGCGTGCAGCTGCCCCGCGAAACGCGACAGCGCGCTGTCCAGTGACGTCTGCACGGTCGCACCCGAGGTCCACGACATACGGCGGGCCTCGGCCACCGCCGCGGTCACCGACTCCAGCGTCGCCGCGTTCAGCCGCCGCTCGTCGAGACGGTACCGCCACCCACTGACCGCGGGTACGCCACTGCCGGCGGAGACGACGTCCACACCGACCCAGTCGGTCACCCCCGCCACGATGTACGGCTCACCGTCGAGCACCGGGATCACCGGCTCCAGCGCGTAGCCCAGGTCGTCCCAGACCGGGTCACCGGCGTCACGCGGCTCGAACACCCCGACGATCCGCGCGGACGCCTGACCGTCCCGACCGGCGAACCGCAGCCGCTGGCCGGCACGCAACGACAGCGTCTCGGCCACCGCCCCGGACACGACCACCTCCGCCGGACCACCCGGGCGGGTACGCGGCCACCGCCCGGCGGTCAGCTCGGCGGCCTCCGGGACACCTGTCTGCGCGCGCAGGCCGAACATCTTCCGGGCGCCGCCGTCCATCGGCGGGGCGGCGCCGCTGGCGAGCAGTTGCTCCTCGTCCAACGACGCCGCGTACCACCGGCGGTCCACCAGGCTCGGCAGGGGCTGCGGCAACTCGGCGGCGTAGCGGTCCAGGTCGGCCTGCCCGGCCACGGCCGGCGCGGGCCGCTCCACGGCGAGCGACACGTCCCGCACCAGGTGCGGTAGCCGGGCCACGTCCGCACGCAACCCCCGATCGGCGTACTCACCCGTCAACCGGGGCGCGGCGGTCAGCAGCAGCGCCGCGACCAATCCCAGCACCGCCAGCAGGCCCACCTGTCCGCCGTACGCCCTGATCCGCCTCGCGCTCACTGGGCTGACCTTTCGTTCGCGACTGCGGGGCTCGCAAGCTCACTCCTCGCGCTCACTGGGCCGGCCTTTCGTTCGCGACTGCGGGGCTCGCAAGCTCACTCCTCGCGCTCACTGGGCCTCCCCGGCGCGTAGGTGCGCGGCGGTGAGCCGCCGCCGCACGCTCACCGACACCGCGGCGCTGAACGCCAGTGCCAGTGCCAGCAGTCCGACGCCGGTGCCCAACACCGGCGGCCAGTCGACGCTCAGCAGCGGCGGGGGATCGGGACGGTCCGCCGACGGGGTCAGGATCACCAGCGGGGCCATCGTCGCCGCCACACCGATCCCCACGGCCAACCCGACGAGCACCCCCATGCCGGCCAGCAACGACTGCTCGGCCAGCAGCGACCGGGCCACCAGACGGTGACCCGCGCCGAGGGTGTGCAGCACGGCGAGTTCCCTGGCCCGGCGCCGCGCCGTCGCGCTGACGTCCACGGCCACACCCACCGCGGCCAGCAGCACCGCGGCGAGGGCGGCGACGAAGAGCGCACCACGGGCACCCACCCCGAACGGGTCGCGCGCCAACTCGTCGGCGACGTCCTGGCGATCGAGCACGGTCAGCCCGTCGAGCGCGGCGGCAGCTCCGGCCACCTGCGCCGCAGCACCGGGTCGGGCGGCGACCCACCACTCCTGGGGCGCGCGGACGATGCCGCGCTCGTGGAACAGTCGGGTCCGCAACGACGGCAGGTCGACAAGCAACGCGGCGTCCCGCACGTCGCCGGGCAGGGCCGCGACCCGGTCCGTCAGAACGACGTCGACCTCCGCGCCGCCCAGGAACAGCCGGGTCTGCGCGCCCACGTCGACGTGCAGCATGTCCAGCGCAGCACCGGTGGCGACGACCGGCACCTGGTTCGTCCCTGCCGGCCGGGTGACGGCCAGCTGCACGGGAGTGTTCCGGGCGAACCAGCCTGCCGGTATGTCCCGTTCGTAGCGGCCGGCCAGGGTGCTGCCGGAAACCGTCGCCGCGGTCGCCGCGCCCGCGCGGTCGACAAGCTGCCACGCCCCGTCCACCGCCAGGTCGACAGGAGCGCCGGTGGTGGAGTCCGGGCTGGCCCGCAGGTTGGACAGCCGCCAGTCGAGGCTCAGCCGCGGGCCACCGAGGGTATCGGCGGTGAAGCCGGCCAACCGCCACGGTTCGTCGCTGGCCGGCAGCTCGACGGAGAACCGCAGCGGCTCACCACCCCAGCCGGTGGCGCCCAGGGCCACCCGGCGGTGCTCGCCCCGGGCGTCGCTGAGCACCACCTCATGCCGGATGCGCGTGCCGTTGTCGCCGTCGCCGCCCCGGGTACGCAGCTGCCCGGTCAGTCGCCGGGTGCCCGCCGGCAACAGCGTCTCCGGCGCCTGAACCCGGGCGTCCGCGAGGCCGGCGAGCAGCCGGTCGGTGGACCCACCGGCCAGGTCCGAACGGAGCCGCAGCACCCCGTCGGCGGTGCCGGCGTCCACCGCCACCATGGTGGCCGGTTCGGTGCCGGAGCCGAGACGGACCGGTTCCCGCCAGGCCGGCAGCACCGCCCGGGCCCCCGGGAGGGCGGCGAGCTGGTCCGCGCGGCCGTCGGGGGCCGCACCCTTGGCCTCGGTCAGGCGCAGGTCGGCGCCGACCCGGTGGGCGGCCTGGTCGTCGAGGGAACGTTGGGACGTCCCGGCGAGGGACCAGGCGAGGGTGCCCACCGCCACGGCGAGGGCGAGCAGCAGCACCGGGCCGGCGTGCGGACGCCGGCCGGCCTGCCAGGTGCCGAGCATCACGGCGGTCCACGGCCTACGGTCCACCCAGCGTTCCGCCAGCCGCACCAGCACCGGGAGCAGCCGCAACGCGAGCACCGCCCCGGCCAGCACACCAAGCGTCGGCGCTGCCGCCAGCAGCGGGTCGACACCCAGCTCACCACCGCGCGAGCGGGACAGCGGGGACGAGTATCGGCTCAGCTGGTACCAGCTGAGCAGGGCCAGGCCGACGAGCAGCACGTCCAGCCCGGCCCGCTGCACCATGCCCCGGCGGCTCGGGCGGGAGCGGCTGGCCAGGTCGGCGACGTAACTGTCGCCCCGGCGCAGACTCGGGCCGATCATCGCCGCCGCACAGCCGGCGGCGGCGATGCCGGCCACCAGCCACACCATCGAGTCGGCGGCGAGGTCCTGCCGAAACGACACGGCGGCAAGCCCGGGTATCCGGCCGGCCAGCCCCAGCAGTTCCACGACGAGCGGTGGGGCGAGGACCACGGCCGGCAGCACCACGAACGTGGCCTCCCGGGCGGTCAGCCCGGCCACCTGCCAGCGGGCCGCGCCCCGGGCCCGCAGCAGCGCGGTCTCACCCCGCCGGTGCTCGGTGAGCAGGATCGCCACGAGCAGCAGTGCGTACCCGCCGAGCACCACCACCAGCAGCATCGGGGTGACCAGGGCGGACCGGCCGACGAGGGTGGCCTGCTGCAGACGGCGCACCAGGGCCACCAGGTCGCTTGTGACCACCGCCGACTCGCCGAGTCCGGCCTCGGCCGGGGTGCTCGTGGTGATCCGGCCCGCGGCGTCGGCGAGCCGGTCCAGGGCGGTCGGACCGACCCCGGCCAGGTCGGGCTCGACCAGCCAGCCCGCTGAGGCGTTGGCCAGGAAGTGGGCGTCGAAGTCGTCCCGGGACACCGTCATCGGGCCGTAGGTGGCCGCCTGCGGCAGTGAACCGGTCGTCGTCTCCGGCGCCAGCCGCCAGTACGCGGCGTCCGGGGCGACGGGGGTGAACACGCCCGCCACCAGCACCTCGGTGACCCGCCCGCTGAGCCCGTCGGTGATCGGGATGCGGTCGCCGACACCCACCCGCAACGTCGTCGCCGCGACCTCGGCGATCGCGGTCTGCACCGGGCTCGCCCCGGGCTGCGGCCACGCCCCGGAGACCAGCCGGGCGTGTGCGGGTAGATCGTCGAGGAACATCACCGACGCGTAGGTGGCGCCGCTGCGGTCGGCGGCGGCGTCTCCGGTGTCGCCGCGTAACTGCCGACCGGCCGCGTAGCCGGCGGTGCTGACCCGGGCCGGCAGACCGGCCAGATCCGCCGACACCCGCTCCCGTAACGCGTCGTCACGTTCCCGCAGCGCCTCGGCGGTGCGGCCGGCGGAGGCGCGTACCAGGATCGACCGTTCCTCGGCGGTGGCCGCGGTCAGCACGTTCCGGGTGCCGGAGTCCACGACGTCCCGGTTGTACGCCGCCAGCCCGGTGAGCGCGACGGTGGCCACCAGCGCCGCCCCGGCGGCCGCCAGCAGCAGGCCCTTCGTGGCCCGGGCGCGCCGCAACGCGAACCTCATTCGTTCTGTACCCCCGCCGGTTCGCGGGCCGGTGCGGCCCCTGGTTGCTGTCGTCATGCACCAGAAGGGGCCGACCCCCGGGAAAGGTTCGCAGCGGTGATCGTTTCGTTATCCAGGCAGGTGCGCTCCGGCGCCGGGCGTGGCACGGCGCGGGCCGAGGTCACCGGCACGGTGGTGGCGACGGCAGAGCACCTGGTAGCGCACGTCGGCGGTGTCGACCGTGTCGCCGATCACGACCTGGGCGCCCTCGCGGGCCACCCGTCCGTCGGCGACGCGGGCGTTGAGCAGACCCTCGCGACCGCACCAGCAGAGCACCTCGACCTGGATCCGGGCCACCGAGTCGGCCAGTTCGAACAACCGCTGGGCCGCCGGGAACAGGCTGGAGCGGAAGTCGGTGGCCAGGCCGAAGGCGTACACGTCCACGTCGTAGCTGTCGACCAGGTCGGCCATCTGCTCCACGTGCTCGACCGAGTAGAAGCTGGCCTCGTCGCAGATCAGGTAGTCCACCCGTACGCCGTCGGCCCAGGCGTCGCGCACCAGCGTGCGCAGGTCGAGCGCGTCGGTCACCTCGATGGCCTCGTGGGCCAGTCCGATGCGGGTGGTCACCTGCGGTCCGAGCGAACGGTCGATGCGGGTGGTGACCAGTCCCCGGCGCCCCTGCCGGGCATGGTTGTAGTTCATCTGCAGCGCCATCGTGGACTTGCCGCAGTCCATCGGCCCCCAGTAGAACCGCAGCGCGGCGGCGTGCGCGGGCCGCCCGTCGACGCCGCGGGCGGCGACACACCCGACCGGGTTGTCGTCCTCACCGGGCAGCGGCGGGCGGGCCAGGCAGGTCGGTACGGCATCGTCGGTCGTCACGGACCGGCAGCCTAGTGCGGCACGCACCCGACACGCGCGAGTGGTCGCTCGACGGTGTCGATCATCGCAGCGACGCCCGGCGGGTCAGAGCACCCGGGGCGGGGTGTTACCGGCGGCGACGATGGCCCGGCGGATCGGCACCGCCAGCAGCAGCAGGAAGCCGACAACGAAGAAGATCAGCAGCGAGACCAGACCGACCCGGTAGGAGTTGGTGAGCTGGAACACCAGCCCGAACGCCGCTGGTCCGAGCCAACTGGTGCCCTTGTCGCTGATCTCGTAGAAGCCGTAGTACTCGCCCTCCTTGCCGGCGGGAATCAGTTGGCTGAACAGGGACCGGCTCAGCGCCTGACTGCCGCCCAGGACCAGGCCGATGGCCGCGCCGAGCACCATGAACGGCAGTGGCGCCTCGGCGGGCAACCGGAACGCCGCGACGATCACGGCGGTCCACAGCACCAGGCTCAGCAGCACCGTCTTCCACGCCCCGATCCGACCGGCCAGCGCGCCGAGGGTCAGCGCGCCGCCGAAGGCCAGGAACTGCACCAGCAGGATCGTCACGATCAGGGTGCTCTGCCCCAGCCGTAGTTCCTCGGTGCCGTACACACTGGCCAGCGTGATAACGGTCTGGATGCCGTCGTTGTAGACCAGGAACGCCAGCAGGAAGAACAGCGTCAGCGGGTACGCCTTCATCCCCCGCAGGGTGCGCCCGAGCTGCCGGAACCCGTCGGTGAGCACGTTGCCGCGACCACCGGCGGCCAGCGCGGCGGCGGTCGGGTGCTCCCGCAGCCAGCGCAGCGGCACCAGGGTGAACGCCGCCCACCACAGCCCGGCCGACACGATCGACCAGCGGGCCATATCCAGGGTGCGTTCGGCGGTGCCGTTGTCGAACGACTGCACCACGACCAGGTTCAACCCCAGCAGCAGACCGCCACCGAGGTAACCCAGCGCCCAGCCTCTGCTGGAGATGCCGTCGCGTTCGTCCGGCCCGCCCAGCTGCGGTAGGAACGAGTTGTACACCACGATCGACGCCCCGAAGGCGATGTTGGCGATCAGCAGCAGCACGCCGCCGAGCAGGTACCGGTCGCCGGTGACGAAGACCATCGCGATGGTGGCGAACGCGCCGGTGAACGCGCTGGCGGCCAGCAGCCGCTTCTTGTGCAGCGACCGGTCGGCCACGGCCCCGATCACCGGCAGCACGAAGACGGTCAGCAGCACCGACAGCGAGATCGTGTACGGGTAGAACGACCCGGTGGCCACCTTGATGCCCAGCGGATAGACGTAGCCGGTGCAGTTGTCGGCACCGGGTTCGCAGCCGGCGGCGAGCTTGGCGACGCTGGTCAGGTACGGCCCCAGGAACACCGTGATGACTGTGGTCTGGAAGGCCGAGTTGGCCCAGTCGTAGAAGTACCAGCCGGTACGCTCGCGGCGGGTGCTTCCCGGTGGTGGGGTGTCCTGCGCCGCCGGGGTGACCGTCTCGGCCATGGGGTCCTCCGCCCAGGTTGTTCAGGCGGCCCAGTGGCCGCGGCTGCGGTAGACGTCGCGCAGCACGTCGACGTGGTCGGTCATGATGCCATCAACACCAAGATCAAGTAACTCGTGCATCTCGGCAGGTTCGTCGATCGTCCAGACGTGCACCTGCAGGCCGAGCCGGTGGGCCATCCGCAGGAAACGACTGTCGACCACCGGCAGCCGGCCGTAGCGCACCGGCACCTGCGCGGCCACCACCGACGGCGGTAGCCGCAGCCGTCGACCGGTCCACGAGGCCCACCGCAGCCGGGCCACCCCGCGTACCCCGAGACTGGTGGCGACCCGACCGCCGGTCAACGCCCGCAGCCGGGTCAGCCGGGCGTCGCTGAACGAGGCCAGCAGCACCCGGTCACCGGCACCGGCCCGGTGGACAGTGGTCACCGTGGGCGTCACGCCGGCATCGGACTTGACGTCGATGTTGAAGCGCACCTGGGGCCACGCGTCGAGCACCTCGTCCAGGCGCGGCACCACGGCGGAGCCGCCGACGCGCACCGTGGCCAGGTCGGCCCAGCGCATCGCGCCCACCCGGCCACGTTGCCCGGTGACCCGCTCCAGGGTGTCGTCGTGGAAGACCACGGCCACCCCGTCGACGGTGCCGTGCACGTCGGTCTCGACGTACCGGTAGCCCAGCTCGACCGCCCGGGCGAAGGCGGCGGCGGTGTTCTCGTCGCCGTCGGCAGCGCCGCCGCGGTGGGCGAAGGCCAGCGGGGCGGGCGCGTCGAGGTAGGGGTGCGCGGTCGTGGGCACGCGGCGCAGTATGCCTGGCCCCGGTGGCCGCCCGGTGGCGGGCCGGCGGCGAGCCGGGTTCGTCAGGTCGTCCGCGCACCACGTCGTACCCGCCGGTGACTGCCGGATGCCGGACAGTAATCTTCTCTGCTCGCTCGGCGACGGCGAAGATGCCCAGGTGATGGCGTGGACGAATTCCACACAGCGACGTGACGACGCGTCCCCGGCGCCAGCGGCGTTGACCATCCGTCCCGTGCACGCGCTGCCCGGGCGGGTTGCGTCGCCGCGCCGCACGAGGACCCGGCAGATCCCGTCCGGCTTCGGGGCGTTGCTGGCCACGACGCTTCTCGTGGGCAGCCCCTGGGGATACGAGGCGATCCGGGAGCTGAGCACCAGTCTGCCCCGGCCCGACGGCCCGGCCGGGATCGTCACGACCATGCTCGACGCGATGCTGGTGGGTCTGTCGTGGCTGCGCTGGGGCAGCGCCGACGGCCCCGAGACGCTGTCCGGCTATCAACTCGCGCAGAACGCCCAGGTGGCGCTGTTCCTCCTGATCGTGCTGATGGTGCTGCGCAGGCTGACCGCCGGGGCCGCGCCGTCGCGGGCGTACCGGTTCTTCGGCAGGGTCGGCGCCACGGTGGTGGCGGCGCTGCTCGCCACGGTCGGCGGCGTCATCGTGCACCTGGCCGTCGACACCGGCATCTATGCCGGGTCGGCCATGCGTGGGGAACTGTTCAACGAACTGATCCGGGCGCTGCTGTGCGGCCTCGTCGTCGGTCTGCTGCTGGCGGCGGTCCCTGCTCGACGACCCCGGTCCCGACCGACCGTCCCCGGCCTGGGAGGCAACTGACATGGTGATCCGGCAGGTCACTCCCGAGGTGTCGACGGCGAACCCGGCGGACGTCACAAGCGAGGCGACCCGATACCTGTGCGTGGCGGCCCACACCGACGACACGTTCGCCGACTCGGCCCTGGCCGAGGTCTTCGACGACGAACTGCGGGCGGTGGCACCCTCGGTCGGATTCGACCTGAGCACCGTGCTGCGGCACTGCCTGGAGGCACGCCAGCGACGCATCCGCCGCGACGCCGGCCTGCTGATCGCCGGAGGTCTGGCCCTGCTGCTGGCGCCGCTGTGGACGCTGTTGGCCGCGGCAGTGCTGGCGATCAGCATGTCGCTGTCCCGGGCGAACCGGCAGGGCCCGCTCGGTCCGCTCGCCTCGGTGCTGGCCCTCGTGGCAGCCACCGTGGTGTCGCTGTGGCTGCTGATCCAGTTCGCCGGGGTCGACACCGACGACGAGGGCACGCTCAGCTGGACGGTCGGCCTGCCGTGGCTGGCGCTGGTGGCCGGCCTTGTCGCGTACCTCATCCTCGTGCTGCACCTGTTGGGTATCCGTCAGCTGCTTGTGGAGCGGCTGCGCCGTGGTCACTTCCAGCCCTCGGCGTCCGACACCAGCCCGGTGCCGCGGCGCCACGCCGCACGTCTGGCGGCTGTCGACACGGCGCAGCACGGCAACGTGACGATCTACAGCGGGTACACCCCGTTCGTCGGGCACGGCGCCCCGGTGGCCGGCTGGTCGTTCGCCCTGCCGATCCACCGGGCCGAGCCGCAGCTGTCCGGATCGCCGAGCGCCGACGCCGACGCCGACGCCGCCGTACGGTTCGCCGTGGTGGACCTGATCGACCATGTACGGCACCGGCTGGCGGCGATCCGGCTCGACCCGGCCGGCGATCCGGAGCTGAATCCGGAACGGCTCGCGGGGCTGGTGCTGGAGGACCGTGTCTTCGTCCACGGCGGTCTGCTGACCGACGATCCGCTGCTGCTGCCCGAGCGCAGCCAGATGCCCCGACAACACTGGACCGACGAGCGGCTGCGGGCGGTGGCCAGCCGGCCGCAGGGCGCCGCCCGGCATTTCCTGTGCGCCCTGGTGCCGTCCTGGGGCGGCGAGGTGGTGGCCTGCACGTTCCTGCACTTCTCCACCGACGGTCGGGTGCTCTACCTGGAGTGCGCCCGGACCTTGCTGGAACCGCCCCGCATCGAGTACCACGACGTGGACCGGTTGACCGAGTGGATCCCGGTGCGCCAGTTCGTCCAGTTGTTCACCGGCGCCGCCGAGCAGTTGGTACCCACCGCCTTCGGTGCGCCGCTGCGCCTGGTACGCGACGGCGTCCAGGTGTTGCGTCACCAGATCCGGCAGTCGCGGTTCCGTCGGATGGCCCGTGAGGATCTCGGCTACGACTACGGTGCCCGCGCCGGGGTGCGGGAAATGGCCACCGGGACCACCTACCACAACTACTTCCAGGTGCTCGACGCGGCGAAGCATCTCAAGGTGGTCGAGCGGCACGTGCTGGCGGCCATCGTCGACTTCCTGGAGGACCGGGGCGTGGACACCGCCGAGTTCCGTACCCGGCAGACGATGATCCTGAATCAGGGCGTGATCCAGACCGGTGGCCTCAGCGTCGTCGGCAACCAGGCGGTGGGTACCGGGGCCCGGGCGGAGCAGCAGACCACCACAGAGCAGCCGTCGCCGCAGGGCACGGCCCGCCGATCCGGCACCGGGAGGCCGTCATGACCACGTCCGACAACTCGATCAACTTCGGCATCCAGCAGTCGGGTGGGGTGAGCCAGGTCGGCAACCAGGCGGTGGGCCCGGCAGCGCACGCGGTAGGTGGGACGCTGTGGGCGACGGCACCGGGAGTGGACGTGCCGGCGCTGGTGGCCGAACTGGTGCGGACCCTCGACCGGCACCGTGACGAGTTGCCGGAGTCGGCTCGGGCGGTGGCCGCCGAACTGCGCGTCCAGTTGGCCCGCCCGGATCCGGAACCGGCCCGGGTGACCGCGCTGTTGCAGCGGCTGGCGGCGCTGGCCGCCCCGGTGGCACCTGTGGCCTCGGCGGTGACCGAGGTGTTGCGGGCGGTGCAGCAGGCAACCTGAGAGCCTGTTTGAGGAGGCTCGCTACGGGCGAGCCTCCTCAAACACACTCTGGGCTCAGCCGGCGGCGGGACGGCGTCGATGCGCGCGGGTGGTGTCGACCGGCCGGCTCGGGTCGACGTGGCGGGGAATGTCGGGTTCGTCCGGCCGCAGCGGCGCGAGGGTGTCGGTGAGCGCGTCGATGATCCGGTCGGTGGCCAGCCGGGCCGCGCCGGGCACGGCGCGGGGCACGTCGGCCAGGTCGACCGGGTCACCGAAGTGCACCCGTACGGTGGGGCGGTGCAACAGCGCCCGGGCGATGCCACGCGGCATCCCCTTGGGTGCGCTGTAGGGCAGCACCTCGTGTGAGCCCCACTGGGCGACCGGGATGACCGGCGCGCCGCAGGCCAGGGCGAGTCTCGCGGCACCGGTCTTGCCGCGTTCGGGCCACATGCCCGGGTCGAGGCCGATGCGCCCCTCCGGGTAGACCAGGATCGGCGCGCCGGCGCCGACCGCGGCGGCGGCGTCGTCCAGGGCCCGGTGTACGCCGCTGGTGCCCCGGTCGACGCGGATGTGCCCGGCGCTGCGCATCGCGGCGCCGATCAGCGGGGCGCGGAACAGTCCGCCGGTGGCCATGATCCTGGGTGCCACCCGGCGGGCCCGGCAGGCGGCGGCGAGCACGATCGGGTCGAACGGGCTGATGTGGTTGGCGGCCAGGATCAGCGGCCCGTCGCGCAGCCGGGCCGGGATGTCGCCGGTGACCTCCAGCCGGGCCAGCATCCCGACGACGACGCGGGCCAGCAGCAGTGCGACGCGCCAGATCAGCGGCGGACGCCAGGGGGAGTGGGCTGCTTCCATCAGCGGGACATGGTCGCACGGCGGGTGCCGACCGTGGCGGCCAGGGCGGGCCGTACGGCAGAGGTGAGCAGGGTCATTGGTCCCGGTCCGGTTCGGGCCGCCCGCCTCTGCCCACCCACGTACGACGCGCTGTAGTATTTACTACGTCTTGTAGTATGAATAGCCTGGGGGTCGCAGGTGGACGCGTTGGACGTCGCCCGCTGGCAGTTCGGTGTCACCACCGTCTACCACTTTCTCTTCGTACCGCTGACCATCGGCCTGTCCGTGCTGGTCGCCATCCTCCAGACCCTCTGGCACCGCACCGGGGACGAGAAGTACCTCAAGCTCACCAAGTTCTACGGCAAACTCTTCCTGATCAACTTCGCCATGGGCGTGGTCACCGGCATCGTGCAGGAATTCCAGTTCGGCATGAACTGGAGCGACTACTCCCGCTTCGTCGGCGACATCTTCGGCGCGCCCCTGGCCATCGAGGCCCTCGTCGCGTTCTTCCTCGAATCCACATTCATCGGCCTGTGGATCTTCGGCTGGGACCGGCTACCCGCCCGCCTGCACCTGGCCAGCATCTGGGCCGCCGCCATCGGCACCAACCTGTCGGCCTACTTCATCCTCGCCGCGAACTCGTTCATGCAGAATCCGGTCGGCTACCGCTACAACCCGGACACCGGCCGGGCCGAACTGACCGACTTCGTCGCCGTGCTGACAAACAAGGTCGCCCTGATCACCTTCCCGCACACCATCGCCGGCGCCTTCCTGGTCGCCGGGTCACTGCTGGTGGCCGTCGCCCTGTGGCACCTCATCCGCAACCGCGACAGCGCCGACACCCCCGCCTACCGCTTCGCCGCCCGCTTCGGATCCTGGGTCACCCTGGTCTCCGCCGCAGTCGTCGTCATCACCGGCGACATCCAAGGCAAGATCATGACGCAGGTGCAGCCGATGAAGATGGCCGCCGCCGAAGGGCTCTACTCCACCGAGAGCCCCGCGTCGTTCTCCGTCCTGACCATCGGCAGCCTCGACGGCAGCCGGGAGCTGTTCGCCCTCAAGATCCCGTACCTGCTGTCCTACCTCGGCACCGGCGACCCCAACGGCACCGTACAGGGCATCAACGACCTCCAGGCCCTCTACAGCGCCCAGTACGGCGCCGGCAGTTACACCCCGATCATCCCGGTCACCTACTGGAGCTTCCGACTGATGATCGGCTTCGGGCTCGCCGCCGCCGCCATCGCCCTGCTGGTGCTCTGGAGCCAACGCAAGGGCCGCACCCCCACCAGCAGGTGGCTGCTGCGCGCCGGCCTGGCCATGCCGATCCTGCCGCTGCTGGCCAACTCCTTCGGCTGGATCTTCACCGAGATGGGCCGCCAGCCCTGGATCGTCTTCGGCGAGATGCTCACCCGCGACGGCGTGTCCCGCAGCGTCTCCCTGACCGAGGTCCTCACCTCCTTCACCGCCTTCACCCTCATCTACGCCGTCCTCGCCGTCATCGAGGTGAAGCTGCTGATCCGCTACGCCAAGGCCGGCGTACCCGACGTCACCCCGGCCCCCGAACCCGACGACACCGACGACGCCGAGCGCCCGCTCGCCTTCGCCTACTGAGCCCGGAGCCCCACAGTGGAACTGACCACCATCTGGTTTCTCCTCGTCGCCGTGCTGTTCACCGGCTACTTCATCCTGGAGGGCTTCGACTTCGGCGTCGGCATGCTGCTGCCGGTACTCGGCCGCGACGACAGGGAACGCCGCGTAATGATCAACACCATCGGGCCGGTCTGGGACGGCAACGAGGTCTGGCTGATCACCGCCGGCGGCGCCATGTTCGCCGCCTTCCCCGAGTGGTACGCCACCCTCTTCTCCGGCTTCTACCTGCCCCTGCTGCTCATCCTGCTGGCCCTGATCGCCCGGGGCGTCGCCTTCGAGTACCGCCACAAGCGACCCGAGGCGACCTGGAAACGCCGCTGGGACAACGCCATCTTCTTCGGCTCCCTCGTGCCGGCGATCCTGTGGGGCGTCGCCTTCGCCAACATCCTGCGCGGCGTGCCCCTGGACGCCGACCACGAGTACGTCGGCGGACTGCTCAACCTGCTCAACCCGTACGCCCTGCTCGGTGGCGCGACCACCGCGGCGCTGTTCGCCACCCACGGGGCCGTCTTCGTCGCCCTCAAGACCGTCGGCGACATCCGCGCCCGGGCCGCCGCGCTCGCCGTGCGCCTGGGTGTGGCCGCGGCGGTCCTCGCCGTGGCCTTCCTGAGCTGGACCCTGACCATCCGCTCCAGCACCGCCGCCGTCGTGCTCGCCGTCGGCGCCGCGCTCGCCCTGCTCGGCGGTCTCGCGGCCGCCACCGTACGCCGTGAGGGCTGGGCGTTCACCGGCACCGCCGCCGCGATCGGGCTGGCCGTGGCCACCCTGTTCGCCGCGCTGTTCCCGAACGTGCTGCCCTCCACGCTGGACCCCGCCGGCACGCTCACCGCCACCAACGCCGCCTCCACCCCCTACACCCTCACGATCATGACCTGGGTGGCGGTGTTCTTCACCCCGATCGTGCTGGCCTACCAGGGCTGGACGTACTGGGTGTTCCGCAAGCGCATCGGCGTGGCCCACATCCCGCAGCACTGACGAGCGAACGACATCCCGGTCAGGCCGCCGCCAGGGCCTGCTCGGCGCGGCGGCGCACCACGTCCAGCACCCGCGCCGCCGCCGCCAGGTCGTCGGCGGAAAGATCAGCCCACAGCCGGGCCCCGATCTCGGCGGAAGCCGCGGCGACCAGCTGCTGCGTGTGCCGTCCGGTCGGGGTCAGCGCGACCCGGGAGGCGTCGGTGGGCAGCGGCGCCACAAGCGTCGCCGCGATCAGCTCGGCAAGCGTGCCCTGCGCCGTCGCGGCCGGCACCCGCACCGCCTCGACCAGCCGGCGGGCGGCCTCGGCCCGGGGGAGCGGGGCATCGGCGGCGGCCAGCGCGTTGAGCAGCAGCGCCTGCGCGAAACTCAGCCCGAGCCGGCTCAGTTCCCGCTCCAGCACCGCCCGGGTGGCGTAGTGGGTCCGGCCGAGGATCTGCCCGTTGAGGGTGGTGGACATGACAACCCCTTTGCATTGGCGCAACCAACGTTGGCTGGACCAACTTAGCATGGGTCGTGGGTGCCGCCAACAAAACGCGTACAGTCACCACATGGAGCACCCCAGCACCCCCACACCCAGCCGCCTGCGCACCACCCCCAGCTGGCTGCTCACCCAGACCGCCGCCCACGCCGGACGCCTCGTCACCGCCGCACTGAGCCCCCACCACGCCCGCGGCTACCACTACCGACTCCTGGCCACCCTCGCCGAAACCGGCCCCGCCAGCCAGGCCGACCTCGGCCGACACAGCGGCATCGACCGCAGCGACATCGTCGCCACCCTCAACGACCTCGCCGACCGCCACCTGATCCGCCGCCAACCCGACCCCACCGACCGACGCCGCAACATCGTCCACATCACACCCGCCGGCCAACGCGAACTCAGCAACCTCCAACACGCCCTCGACACCGCCCAGGACACCCTCCTCGCCCCCTGAACCCCACCGACCGCCACGAACTCGTCCGCCTGCTCGACCTCCTGCTCACCCACCACACCCAACCGAAAGGCTGACCATGGCCCGCACGCACCACTACGCCACCACCGTCACCTGGACCGGCAACCTCGGCACCGGCACAAGCGGCTACCGCGACTACCGACGCGAACACGACATCACCACCGACGGCCGCCCAGCCATCCCCGGCAGCTCCGACCCCACCTTCCACGGCGACCGCACCCGCTGGAACCCCGAACAACTCCTCCTCGCCGCCCTGTCCCAGTGCCACATGCTCGCCTACCTGCACCTGTGCGCCGACAAAGGCATCATCGTCACCGCCTACGTCGACCACGCCGCCGGCACCATGACCACCGACAACACCGGAAACGGCCACTTCACCGAGGTACTCCTGCGCCCCCACGTCACCATCGCCGACCCCACCACCGCCGACCTCGCCACCACACTGCACGACGACGCCCACCACACCTGCTTCATCGCCAACTCGGTCAACTTCCCGGTCCGCCACGACCCCGTCACCACCACCTGACCACCCGACCCACAAAACCGGTCGACCCCACCACCACGACCGCTATCGTCGGCCCGTGCCCGACGTGCGTGAACTCACCCCCGACGACCTGAACGACGCCTGGCAACTCGGCCGGCTCGCCTTCGGCTCCGACCCGCAACCACCCCCACCACCAGCCGCCACCGCCCGCACCGCCTACGGCGCCTTCGACCCCACCGGACACCTCATCGGTAAGGCCGTCGACCTGCACGACGAACAATGGTGGACGGGGCACCGGGTACCCGCCGCAGACATCGCCGGCGTCGCCGTCGCAGCCGAGGCACGCGGCACCGGAGTCGCCCGCGCCCTACTGACCACCCTGCTGCGCGGCGCCCGCGACCGCGGCGCCGCCATCAGCACGCTGTTCCCCACCACCGCCGCCCCCTACCGGGCCTGCGGCTGGGAGATCACCGGACAGCTACGCACCCTCGACCTGCCCACCGCGACCCTGCCCCGACACCGCACCGACCCACGGCTGACCGTCCGCACCGGCACCACCGCCGACCTGCCCGCCACCAGCGAGCTCTACCGGCGCGTCGCACACCACCGCAACGGCCTGCTCACCCGCACCCACCGCCGATTCACCGCCACCGACAACCTGCCCTACGACGGACTCACAGTCGTCGAACACGACGGACACCTGGTCGGCTACGCCGGCTGGGACCGAGGTCGCGGCTACGGCCCCGACGCCGTCCTCACCGTCGAAGACATCCTCGCCACCACCGCCGAGGCGGCCCGCACCCTCGTCGGCGTCCTCGCCAGCTGGTACAGCGTCACCCCGACCCTGCGACTGACCCCACTGCCCGGCGACACCATCAGCACCCACCTGCCCCTGGAACAGGCCCGCGAACACGAACGCCATGCCTGGATGCACCGACCCGTCGACATCGTCCGCGCCGTCGCCGCTCGCGGCTGGCCCACCCACACCCGCGGCCAGGTCACCTTCACCCTCACCGACGACCTCGCCGACTGGAACACCGGCACCTGGCACCTCACCGTCGCCGACGGCCACGCCGACCTACGCCCCAGCAGCACCGACGCCGACCTGCACCTGACCGTGCGCGGCTTCGCCCGCCTCTACACCGGCACCGCCACCGCCCGCACCCTCGCCGAAACCGGCCTGCTGCACCACAGCACACCCGACCCGAGCCCCCTGGACCTGCTCGCCGCCGGACCGACCGCCCACCTCATCGACTACTTCTGACAAACGGCTGTGGCCCGGCCGGCACCCGCGTGCCGAACCGGGCCACCGCTCAGGTCGCCACCAACGAAACCCTCAGCCCGCCTCGCGCAACTCCGCCAACCGGGCCTCGATCTCCGCCAACTCCGCCCGCAACTTCTCCGCCTGCCGCTCCGCCTCGGACCGCTCCGCCGCCAGAATCTGCTCCACCGCCTCATGCACCCCCGGCACATCCACCAACGCCACCATCCGCAGCGCCTCCGCCGGCTTGAGCACGTACGGCTTGGCCAACACCTTGCCGCCCTGCTGAGCCGCCACCGTCCACTCACCCTCGGCATAGGCCAACGTGACGGTCAACCCCGCCGGCCCCTTGGGTTTCGCCGCCTTCACCGCCCGCCGGGCCGGTTTCGCCTCCACCTTCGACTCCACCGTCTCCACCCTCGGCTCCTCTCCACGCGACTGCTCCTCCCGGCGCGGCACCTCGTCACCGCGCTGCTGCGGCACCCGGTCCAACACGAACTCCGGCTCCACCACCGCCGGCTCGACTGCCTCCGGCTCCGGCTTCGACTCCACCGGCCGCCGACCCGCACCCCGAGGCGCCACCGCCACATCAGTGGGGGAGAAGGGCAACTCGTCACGCCCGAACCGCACCACCACGAACTCGTCGGACTCCGCCGGATCGGTCAACCCCACCACCTGACCCAGCTGACCGGCGATTTGACCGGCCGCCGCCGTGAACACCACCTTCGGCTTACGCCCCGCGGCCAACGCCTCCCGGATGCCGCGCACCTCGTCCTCGGACAGTCCCTGACCAGCGGCACCCATCGCCCAACCTCATTCCTCGTACACCTGTTCAGACGCCTGCCTTGATACCAGCCACCAGCGACAACCCGAAGATCAGCCCCCCAACGCCCGCAACGCCCGATCAGCGTGATCGTTCATGCCCAGCTCACTGTGCACCACCTCGATCACCCGCCGATCCACCCCAATCACGAACGTCATCCGCCGCGTACTCAACGGACCCAACGGCAACCGCCGCCGCACCCCGAACCGGTCCGCCACCACACCATCCGGATCCGACAGCAACGGATAGTCGAACCCGTGCAGCCGCGAGAACTCCGCCTGCCGCTGCACCGAATCCCGGCTGACACCCACCCGCTGCGCACCCACCGCCGCGAACTCCGCCGCCAGGTCCCGGAAATGGCAACTCTCCGCCGTGCACCCCCGCGTCATCGCCGCCGGATAGAAGAACAACACCACAGGCCCCGACGCCAGCAACTCCGTCAACCGCCGTGGACGACCCGTCTCGTCCGGCAACTCGAAATCCTCGACCAGATCCCCGACACCGACACCAGCCACGCAAACCTCCCCACCGACACTGAGGCCGCGAGCGTATGCCATCGAACAACACCGGCAGTGCGCCCGACCACACCGCGCTACCCACCACCGGACCACCCCGGTAACGTCCCCGACACCGGCTCGGGGCAGGGGAGAGGCCACATTGGCAAACGTCACAGTCATCACCGGCGGTAGCCGCGGCATCGGCGCCGCCACCGCCCGCCGCCTCGCCCACACCGGCCAGCACATCGCACTCGGCTACCGCCGCGACCACGCCGCCGCCGACACCGTCGTGGCCGACCTGCGCGCCACCGGCGTACGCGCCATCGCCGTACCCGCCGACACCCGCGACCCCGACCAGGTCACCGCCCTGTTCGACGCCGCCGCCGAACTCGGCATCCTCACCGGCCTGGTCAACAACGCCGGCATCACCAGCCCGATCGGCCCCTTCACCGACCTCGACCCCGACGACCTGCGCCGCGTCATCGACGTCAACCTCATCGGCTACGTCCTCTGCGCCCAACAGGCCGCCCGCCGGATGACCGACGGCGCCGCCATCGTCAACCTCTCCTCAGTCGCCGCCACCCTCGGCAGCCCAGGGGAGTACGTCCACTACGCCGCCGTCAAAGCCGCCACCGACGCCCTCACCATCGGCCTGGCCAAGGAACTCGCCCCCCGAGGCATCCGCGTCAACGCCGTCGCACCCGGCATCATCCGCACCGACATCCACGCCCTCTCCGGCCAACCCGACCGACCCGACCGCGCCGCCAGCCGCATCCCACTCGGCCGCCCTGGCGAACCCGACGAGGTCGCCGCCGCCATCGCCTGGCTACTGAGCCCCGACGCCTCCTACACCACCGGCGCCATCCTCCGCGTCGGCGGCGGCCTCTGACCGCCCTCATGCCCCCGCTCGTACCACCAGCTCTGCCACCCGGCAGCCTGCACCGCCAGCGGCAACCCACAATCGACGCCGACCGTCTGCGCCTGCGCCCCTGGCACCCCGGCGACCAGCCCGCCGTCCTCGCCGGCTACGCCGACCCCACCATCCAACGCTGGCACTGCCGCACCATGACCGCCGACGAGGCCCACACCTGGCTCGTCTCCTGGCCACACCGCTGGCAGGCCGAAAGCGGCGCCGGCTGGGCCATCACCGACACCAGCGGAGTCCTCGGCCAGATCAGCCTCCGCCGGCTCGACCTCGCCAGCGGCATCGCCGAGGTCTCGTACTGGATCCTGCCGCACGCCCGCGGTCACCACACCGCCGCCCGCGCCCTCATCGCCCTCACCACCTGGTCGTTCGACACCGGCCTGCACCGCCTCGAACTGAACCACTCGACGGCCAATCCCGCCTCCTGCGCCGTCGCCCGACGCGCCGGCTACCCGGCCGAGGGGACCGCCCGCCGCGAAGGCCACCACGCCGACGGCTGGCACGACACCCACCGCCACGCCCGACTGCGCACCGACCCACCCGTCACCCACCACCCGGGGTGAAACCCCCACACCGCATCCACAAACGCAAGTAAACGCGGGACGGGAGAGGCACGCCGACGAACTCATCACCTTGGGGGAATGCGCACCGGCCCGGCGGGTAGCCCCACGAAAGCCGCCACCGTGCTCAGGGTGCCCGGCGGCTACCCGACGCAGGAGGGGAGCAGACATGCAGACCACCTACGACTCGGTGGACGACCTGGCCGCGGCGCTGCGCCGGGCGGCGTCCGCGCACGACCGCCACGAAAAGGACCTCGGCCACCCCGACCCCGACTGGCCGGACTGGTACGCCCGACACATGGTGGACGAGCGCGCCGGCCACGAACAGCACCGCTGAGCGTTGGACCGCCGGTACCCGTGCCCACCGTCAGGCAGGCCACGGCACCTCGTGGTACGTGATCCCCGAGGAGATGGTGACAACATGCTCGTGCCGCCGCAACGGACCATTCCGTAGCGCGTCGAAGTCGACCGTTCGCGCTTCGACGAAGACCGTCGGCCAGGTGAGATCCGGAACGGATTGACTGCTCAGGGGATCGCCGATCCGTGACCATTCGGCCTGCCCAGCCCAGTCCTGTGACCAGCCGACCTGAACAGTCCAACCCCGCCCGGGGACGAGGTAGCTCAACCCGGGCACGGGCAGCGGTAACCCGTCCTCGGTCTTACCGTTCGCCGCGTGGTACCTCTTGACCTCCTCGATAGTCGAGTCGGTTTCCGGCACCAGCCCGGCAGCCCTGGCGCGCCTGTCGACCTCCCGCAGCACCTTCAGCATGTCGCCGTCGGCCCCGAGGTACCTGGTCTCGGCGAGACCACAACTGATGCGGAACTGGTCGTGGGGCCACAGACCGTTCGTGTCGCCGGCATGGCAGATGTCCCGCGTCGCCACGGCGACCGGCCTGAGCGGCGACACCCGGGCCACGTCGGAGAGCAGGATGCTGAGCTGCTCCGCGCTCGACGCACTTGCCTGCCGGACCGCTGCCGATCGCGCCTCCCGGCTGGCTTCCTCGTGCGTGGGTGCGTCCGACCCGCAGGCCGCCAGCGTGAGCAGCAGAGCTGCGGCTGTCGCCGACGTGACCAGGTGACGAGGAGCCATGATGGCGAGGATGCTGGCCGCCGTCAGACGACGCATGAGTCGCCGTACTCATTTCGCCACGACTGCACCATCGCGAGCGGACCTGCCCCAGTTCGATAATGCACATTATGTAAAGTTGAGGTGGTGAGCCCCTGCCCCTGACCGCCTCGGGGCCTACCCCGTGAGGGTCGACGGTCAGTCGGTCGGACCGAAACTGACCTCGCTGGTCTCGACGGTCCCGGCCTGGCGACCGGGCGCCCGGTGGAAGCTCCAGTACAGGTTGGTGTGGGCGATCACCTGCTCCGGCGGCGGTGCGCCGTAGGCGGTCAGGTCTTCAGTGGTGTGCGCGTCGCCGACGAGCGTCGCGTCGTAGCCCCGCACGAACGCGCCGTGCAGAGTCGACCGGATGCACGCGTCGGTCTGCGCGCCTGTGACGATCAGCCGGCCCACGCCGCGCTCGGCGAGCACCGCCTCCAGGTCGGTGTCCTCGAACGAGTCGCCGTAGCGCTTGTGCACCAGCGCCTCGCCGTCCTCGCGGGCCAGCTCGGGTACGTACTGCCAGGCCTCGCTGCCCTGCGGGAGGCCGTCGTCGGAGTGCTGCACCCAGACGACAGGCGCGCCCTCGGCGCGGGCCTTGCCCAACAGAGTGTTGATGTTGGCGATGACACCGTCGCGGTTGTGGGCGCCCGTCACCACCCCGTTCTGCACGTCGATGACGAGCAGGGCCGTGTTGGGTCGCTCGGGCAGGGTCGTCATGGCACGCCTCCGGTGACGGTGAATTCGGTGATCGCACCGTAGCCCCGGCCCCTGACAGAAACGCTCCCCTCCCCTCGGGCACCGAACACGAAAATCATGCATAATATGCCTTATGCATTACAAACAGGACGAATCGGTAGTCGTACTGATCGAGGAGTTCCTGACCGACCGGGCGACCCGCAAGCCCTCCCCCCACACGCAGGCGGCCTACCGACGGGATCTGACAGCCGTCGCCGCGCTCGCCGCCGGACTGTCCGCCCCTCCCCTCCCCCTGGCCGACCTGCCGGTCGACGCGCTCTCCCCCAGGATGATGCGGGCGGCGTTCGCCCGATTCGCCGCCGGCCGGGCGGCCAGCTCCGTCGGTCGGGCCTGGTCGACCTGGAACGGCTTCTTCTCCTTCCTGGTCGCCGAGCAGGTGGTGTCCGGCAATCCGATGCCGGCCGTGGGACGTCCCCGCACTCCCCTGCCGACGCCGAAACCGCTGCGCGGTGAGGACACACCGGAGCACCTGCTCACCTCGGTCGCGCGGGCCGAGGGACGGCAGCGGGACCCGTGGCCGGAGCGGGACGTGGCGGTGCTGGCGTTGGCCCTGTGCGCGGGGCTGCGACTGTCGGAGCTGCTGGCGTTGCGGGTCGGTTCGCTCGGTGGCCGCCCCGGTGAGCGACGGCTGGAGGTGGTCGGCAAGGGTGGGCGTCCCCGGGTGCTGCCGGTCGAGCCGGATCTGGACGCGGTGCTGGCGAGCTATCTGGACAGTCGTGCCCGCCGCTTCGGCGCGCGTACGGTGCGGCAGGTGTCGCCGCTGCTTGTGGATCGTCAGGGTGAACCGCTGCGTCGGGGCGGTCTGCAGTACCTGGTGGAGTCCTGCTACCGGCGGGCCGGGATCGGTGACCGGGTGCCGCGTGGGGCGAGGTTGCACGCGTTGCGGCACACGTTCGCCACCCGGTTGGCCGAGGACGGTGCCGGGGCTGCGGAGATCATGCGGCTGTTGGGGCACGCGTCGTTGGCGTCGTCGCAGACGTACATCGAGGTGACCTCGGGGCAGCAGCGGGAGGCGGTGCGGGCCAACCGTACGAACCGGGCGTTGGCTGGGTTGTTCTCGGCTTCTGGTTGAGCTGGCCAGGTGATGACGCGGCCGGTGCTGGTTACATCCGGATCAAGTAGCGGCAGGCGGCGGAGCTGGGTTTCGCGTCGCCGCATGTGCGGTTGGCGGTGTCGGCGTCGCAGGCCGACGTGCACGCGGTGCTGGCGGGTTCAACTCCGATCCTGCTGCAACGCGTTGCGGGCGGCCCGGTCAGCGGCTGGTCTGGCGGACCAGTCGTAGGGCGTCGGTGACGGCGGTGGGGATGTCGGTGACCGGGTAGATCGCGGCGGTGATCGTCCGGGTGTGGTCGGCGACGAGGACGAGGCGTTTGAGGCGGGTCTGCTGGCCTGCGCGGAAGGTGGGTAGGCGCAGCGCGGCGGTCAGTCGCAGGTCGGTGTCGGAGAGCAGGGCGAACGGGATGGCTTCGGCGGCGGCGAAGGCGGCCTGTTCGTCGGGGCGTTGGGTGCTGATGCCGTGGACGGTGGCGCCGGCGGCGGTGAAGTCGTTCCACTGTTGGCGGAAGAGGCGGTTTTCCAGGGTGCAGCCGGCGGCGCCGGGGATGTCTGTCCAGTGTGGTGGTGTGGGGGTGGGGAGGCCGGTGCCGGGATAGGTGAACAGCACGGTGGTGGGGGTGGTGGCGACCGGGTCGGTGGGTGTGCGGTCGGTGGCGGTGAGGGTGACGTCGGCGGGTATCCGGGTGCCGACGAGGGTCTGGACGCGGGTGGCTTCGGCGCCGTCGGGATCGGTGGTGGCGGTGAGGTCGCCGTCGCCGAGTATCCATCGGTCGGCCCAGTCCTGCATGGTGACGAGGGTGGGTAGCAGGGCGCGACCACGGTCGGTGAGTACGTATTCGTGGCGGGGTGGGTGTTGCTGGTAGGGGCGGCGGGTGAGGACGTCGTGGTCGACCAGGTCGTGCAGGCGTTGGGTGAGGACTTTGCGGGAGACGCCGAGTTCGGTGACGAGTGTGTCGAAGCGGTGGTGGCCGCGGGCGATCTCGCGTAGCACGAGCAGGTTCCACCAGTCGCCGAGTACGGCGGCTGCCTGGGCGATGCCGCAGGTGTCGTCGGCGCGGCGGCGGTTGGTCATGGTCGGATCCTGCCTCAGTGGTGGGTGAGGGGTGTACGTGCCCACGCCCCCATAGTAAGTTCCCTTTGGGAACTCACCGGGAGGTGTGGCGGTGTCGGTCATGGGGGCCACCTTCGTGCGCAACTGGCGGATCACGGTGCGCGCCTACCCGTGGACGTACTTCGTCGGCACTTTGGCCACCGGTGTGCTGACCATCGGGGTGTCGATGTTGGCGTACCGGGCCATCGGGGGCAGTCGCGTCGGGGCGAGCTTCACCGCGGCCACCGGCAGCGCCGACTATCTCGGTTACGTCACCATCGGCGCCGCCGCGCTGACCTTCACCACCCGGATGGTGCTGTGGGTGGCCAAGGCGCAGATCACCGAGTACCGCGAGGGCACCCTGGAGAGCCAGTTGCTCACCCCGGCGCGGCGCCTGCC
This sequence comes from Verrucosispora sp. CNZ293, assembly GCF_002754655.1. NCBI lineage: Bacteria > Bacillati > Actinomycetota > Actinomycetes > Micromonosporales > Micromonosporaceae > Micromonospora > Verrucosispora sp. CNZ293. The sequence continues at coordinate 1,502,255 of NZ_PEFR01000001.1, read as the reverse complement.
GTACCTGTTGGGGGTGACCGCGCAGGCGTTGAGCACCACAGCTGTGGAGATAACCGTGCTGGTCGCCGTGGCGAGTGTCCTGGGGGTGCGGCTGAGCGTGCCCGAGCCGCTGACGTTGCTGGCCGCGACGGTGGCCGCGACCGTGGCGGTGGTCGGCATGTCGGTGCCGTTGAGCGCGCTCATGCTTGCCGCCGGTGAGGCCCACATCACCCAGAACACCCTGTTCACCGCGATGGCGTTGCTGTGCGGGTTCACCTTCCCCACCAGCTACCTGCCGACGGCGGCGCGCTGGCTCGGGGAGGCGCTGCCAATCACCTGGGCGCTGCGGGTGCTGCGGGCGGCCACCCTGCCCGGCGCCGACGTCGATCCCTGGCCCGCCTTCGCCGTCTGTCTCGTGCTGGGCGGGGCGTATCTGCTGGTCGGGCTGTCCATCCTCAAGCCCGCCGAGCGGCGGGCGCTGCATCGGAGTGCGCGCGCATGAGCACTGGCATCGTCACCACCGACCTGCGCAAGACGTTTCCGGTTCGGCGCTGGCAGGGCTGGCGCCGTCGGCCGGTCGCCGCGCCGGTACCGGCCGTGGACGGGCTGTCGTTGCGGATTCCGCCCGGTCAGGTCACCGGGTTGCTGGGTCTCAACGGTGCCGGTAAGACGACCACCATCCGGATCCTGTCCACCCTGCTGCGGCCCAGCGGCGGCACGGTGAGCGTGGACGGGTTGGACGTGGTCGAGCACGCCCGGGAGGTACGCCGACGGATCAACGTGATCTCCGGTGGCGAGCGGATGGTGTACGACCGGCTGACCGCCCGGGAGAACCTGTGGTACTTCGGCCAGTTGTACGACGTGCCGCGGGCCCGGTTGCGGGTCCGGATCGGTGAGCTGCTCGACCTGGTGGGGTTGACCGAGGCGGCGCGGCTGCCGGTGGAGCGGTACTCACGGGGCATGCGTCAGCGGTTGGTCATCGCCCGTGGCCTGATCAACGATCCGGCGTACCTGCTGCTGGACGAGCCGACGCTGGGTCTGGACGCGCCGATCGCCCACCAGTTGCGGGCGCTGATCGCCCAGTTGGCCGCGGACGGGGTCGGGGTGCTGTTGACCTCCCACTACCTGGCGGAGGTGGAACAGCTGTGCCGGCACGTGTACCTCATCGCCCGGGGATCGTTGGTGGCCCAGGGCAGTCCGGCGCAGTTGGCGGGTCAGACGGTTCGTCGGCACACCGTGCGGCTCGTGCTCGCCGAAGCCGACCCGGCGGTCACCGCCGCGCTGCGTGCGCTGGCCGTGCGGCACGACGCGGAGCTGGCCGTCGACGTGGACGACGAGGGTCGGCCACGGTTCGCGCTGCGCCACCCGGAGGACCTGGTGGGTGCGGTGGTCACGGCGGTGGTCCAGCAGGGCGGGACGGTCGCCGGGCTGACGGTGACTCCACCGACCCTGGAGGATGCGATCCTCGCCCTGGCCGACCCGGCGGTGGTGGCGCGGTGAGCCACGCCCTGCGGGTCGTCGCGGCTGAGGCGCTCAAGCAGCACCGGCGGCTGTTCGGGCAGCCGTTGGTGTTGTTCTCCATGCTGTTGTGGCCGCTGCTGACCCTGGCCGCCACGTACTACACGATGCTGCCGGTGATGGAGTCCGCGGCGGCGCCGCAGCGGTGGCCGGTGGCCGGCGATCCACGGCGGCTGCTGGCGTTCCTCGCCGCCGGCGCGCTGGCCTACACGTTCTTCTTCTCGCTGGTCCAGTCGGCCTGGCACTTCTCGTTCGAGAGGGTCAGTGGCACCCTGGAGGCGTTGTTCCTGTCCCCCGCCAGCCGGATGGCGCTGGTGATCGGTAACGGCGCGGCGGCGCTGACCCAGAACGCCTGGTTGTTCGGCTGCTTCGCGGTGGCCGCGGCGACCGCCGCCGACGTGCTGGACGTCGCCCATCCCGGCATGTACGTGGTGGCGGCGGTGGCGCTGTTGGTGCCGGCGGTGGCCTGGGGCGCGTTCCTCAACAGCCTGTTGATCTTTTCTCGGGATTCGGCGTTCCTGTACACGTTGCTTGACGATCCGCTGTGGTTCGTCGCCGGGGTGCGGCTGCCACTGTTCGCCCTGCCGGTGTGGATCAAGGCGGTCGGCTTGGTTTTCCCGTTGACCAGCAGCCTGGTGGTGCTGCGTGGGGCGCTGCTTGATCGCGCGGACCTCGGGGATCTGGTGGTCCCGCTGGGGTGGTTGGCGCTGCTGACCGTCGGGCTGTTCGTCGGTGCCTCGGCGTTGCTGCGCCTGGGCGAGGCGCGGGCCCAGCGCACCGGCGGCCTTCAGGTTTTCTAGCCCCGACCGGGCCTCGGCCCCGCTTCTAGCCCCGACCGGGCCTCGGCCCCGCTTCTAGCCCCGACCGGGCGTCGGCCCCGCGCTCGGGTGAGCCGTCAGGAGACACCCCGGCCGAGGTCGACGACCAGGGGTCGGTGGTCGGAGATGGTCGACAGTGGGGTGCGCGCGGCGGTGACCGGGGGTAGCTGGTCGAAGCCGTGCCGGTCGGCGAGGATGTGGTCGAGTTGGACGCGGGGATGTGCGGCGGGGTAGGTGGGCCGGCGGGCCAGCAGGTGCCAGCCGGAGACGGCGCGGGTGGCCCAGGCGGGCAGGTTCAGGTCGCCGAGCAGGATGCGGGGGGCGGGCAGGGCGCGTAGCGCGCGGATGACCTGGCGGAGTTGGCGGACGTTCCAGCCGGCGACGAAGGACAGGTGGGTGGCGGCGACGGTGAGCGGGCCGTGTGGGGTGTCCAGCACTGCGGCGAGGACGACGCGGGGTTCGTCGCGCAGCAGGATGAGGCCGCCGCCCGGGCCGGGCACGTAGACCGGGGAGCGTACCGGTGCGGGGTGCAGTCGGGTGACGCGCCAGCTGGTGACCGGGTGGCGGGAGATCAGGCCGACGCCGTAGCAGGGTTCGCCGTGGCCGTCGTCGTCGTGGGTGAGGGGGCGGAACGCCTCGCCGGGGGTGCCGACGACGGCGGCGGCGAAGCGGTGCGCGGGGGCGTCGAGGGCCTGGGCGGCGATGGCGGTGAGGTCGAGGTTGCCGCTGCGGGACTGGTCGCGGTCGACTTCCTGGAGGGCCAGGATGTCGGCGTCGAGGGTGGCGACGGCGGCGGTCAGCCGGGCCGGGTCGACCAGGCCGTCGGTGAGGGACCGGCCGTGCAGCAGGTTGAACGTGGCCAGGCGCACGCTGTCACCTTAGCGACGCCGTGGGACAGTTGCCCGATGGTGCGGGTGTTGTTCTGTTCGGTGCTGGTGTTCGTGGCGGTCGGCGGGGCGGGTGTCTGGTTGCGGCGTCGCCGGGGCCGGTGAGGCTGGCCACAGCCGGCGGCGTGGGCGGGGCACCGGTGGGAAGAATCCCTGGTCGTGGAGTTGGACCTGGCGACCGTGGTGACCCTGCTGACCGCCGCCGCCCTGGCGGGGTGGGTGGACGCCGTGGTGGGTGGGGGTGGGTTGCTGTTGTTGCCGGCGTTGCTGGTGGCGGCTCCGGGGATCCCCCCGGCGACGGCGTTGGGGACGAACAAGTTGGCGGCGATCGCCGGCACGTCGACGGCGGCGGTGACGTTCGCCCGCCGTACGAAGATCGACTGGGTGGTGGCGGGTCCGGCGGCGGCGCTGGCGGTGGTGTGCGCGGGTCTGGGTGCGGCGTTGGCCGGGGCGGTACCGCCCTCGGCGTACCGGCCGGTGGTGCTGGTGGTGCTGGTGTCGGTCGCGTTGTTCGTGGTGCTGCGTCCCGCGTTGGGGGTGCTGGCGGTGCCGCAGCGGCGGACCCGGCGGCGGGTGGTGGTGGCGGTGCTGGTGGCCGGGGTGGGCATCGCCGCCTATGACGGGCTGATCGGTCCGGGTACGGGCACGTTCCTGGTGGTGGCGTTCACCGCGCTCGTGGGTGCGGACTTCCTGCACGGTTCGGCGATGGCGAAGGTGGTGAACGCGGGCACGAACGCCGGTGCGCTGGCGGTGTTCGCGGCGACCGGGCACGTGTGGTGGCTGCTGGGTGCGGCGATGGCGGTGTGCAACATCGCGGGGGCGGCGTTGGGTGCGCGGATGGCGTTGCGGCGCGGTTCCGGGTTCGTGCGGGTGGTGCTGCTGGTGGTGGTGCTGGCGTTGGTGGCGAAGCTGGGATACGACCAGTGGGTGGCTGGTTCAGCCGCGGCGGGATGAGTCGAAACGGCCGGCGCGGATCTCTCGTAGGGCGCGGCGGCGGGTCTCGCCGCGCAGGGTGTCGACGTAGAGGCGGCCGGCGAGGTGGTCGGCCTCGTGTTGCAGGGCGCGGGCGAGGAAGCCGCTGCCGGCGATGGTCAGCGGTTCGCCGTGCTGGTCGTAGCCGCGGGCGGTGGCGTGCAGGGCGCGGGGGGTCGGGAAGTACAGCCCGGGGATGGACAGGCAGCCCTCGTCGTCGTCCTGCATCTCGGTGGACAGCTCCACCGTCGGGTTGACCATGTGGCCGCGGTGTCCGTCGGCGTCGTAGACGAAGACCTGCGCGTTGACACCGATCTGGGGGGCGGCGACGCCGGCGCGGCCGGGCGCGCCGAGCAGAGTGTCCATCAGGTCGGTGACCAGGGCACGCAGTTCGGCGTCGAAGCTGGTGACCGGTTCGCTGGGGGTGCGTAGCACCGGGTCGCCGATGATTCGGATGTCCCGCATCGTCATGTCGGCAAGGTTATCGGGCGGTGGTCCCGGGTGGGTGGCGGGCGTTGAGCCGGCTGGCGGTCAGGTGAGGGCGGTCCGAACCGGGGTGGTCTTGGCCGCCGCTTCGGCGACCTCGGCGTCGGGGTCGCTGTCCCAGGTGATGCCGCCACCGGCCCACACGTGCACGGCGTCGCTGTCGACTGCGGCGGTGCGGATGGTCAGGCCGAGGTCGAGGTGGTCGGGGCCGACCCAGCCCAGGGCGCCCATGCCGGCGCCACGGCCGACGGGTTCCAGGGCGGCGAGGTGTTCCAGGGCGGCGAGCTTCGGCGCGCCGGTGACCGAGCCGCCGGGGCAGACGGCGCGCAGCAGGTCGGCCAGGCCGAGTCCGTCGGCGACGTCGGCGCGGATGGTGGACTCGGCCTGCCACAGGTCGCACCAGCGGCGTACGGCGAACAGGTCGTCGACGCGGACGCTGCCGGTGCGGGCGACGCGGGCCAGGTCGTTGCGTTCCAGGTCGACGATCATGATGTGTTCGGCGCGTTCCTTGGCCGAGGCGAGCAGGTCGGCGCGGCCGGCGGCGGTGGCCGGGCGGGTGCCCTTGATGGGTCGGGTGGTGAGGGTGCCGCCACGGACCTCGATCAGGGTTTCCGGGCTGGCGCAGCCGATGGCCCAGCCGGGGCCGGTGAGCACGCCGCCGTAGCGGGCGCCGCGCAGCCGGCCGAGGCGGGCCAGGGCGGGCAGCGGGTCACCGGTGTAGGTGGCGCTGGCATGGCCGACGAGGTTGACCTGGTAGACCTCGCCGCGCCCGATGGCCTCGCGGATCGTGGTGACCGCCGCGGCGTGCTGGCGGGGGCTCCAGCTTTCGGTCCAGGGGCCGCGCCACCAGGGCGGTGGTGGGCCGGGGCGTGGGTGGGTCGCCTCGGTGTGGCCGTAGACGACGACGGCCACCTCGGGCAGGTCGGCGGGGTTGGGTGCGCCGGGTGCGCCGCCGGCGAGCAGCGCTCCGGCGGCGGCGGAGACGTAGAGCGCGGCGCCGCAGATCCCGTGCGGGTGGTGGCGGGCCGGCCGGCGCAGGTCCCGCAGGTGCAGGCCGTGGTCGGCGAGGAACTGCTCGGCGTACGCGGCCGGGTCGCCGCCGTCGGCGGGCCGCCACTGCCAGCGGGCCCGTTCGACGAGCCGGCCTCGGCACGACGCGGGAACCGCGGGTGGATCGACAACCATCCGTGGGAGCGCTTCCACGACGTCCGGGCGGTTCATGCTCATCCGTTCAGCGGATTTCCCGCACACCACGCGCACATCTGCTCGATGCGGCATGCTTTCGCTTGGTACTGTGCGTCACTGGTCATGTGAACCATGACACAGTGCCCCCACAGTCCGGAGAACCCGATGTGCCAGCACCAACCCACCTGTCCCTCCGCCGAAGCCACCGACCGGGAAGCCGCCAGGGTCATCGCCTGCTTCCGTGAACAGGGCTGGAGCCTGCTCTGCAACGGAGTCATCGTTTTCGAGGACACCGGCGAGCTGCTGCCCGACGGCAGCAGCATCGCACCGCACCGTGGCCCCGCCCGACACGCACTCGCCGCCTGACCTGACATAACGATCCGTCACGACGTCTTTCCCGCGCCGACCCAGGCTAGTCCCCCGGTCAGGGACCGCCACGACCAGGTCGGCGCGGTACCGGACCCGGTCAGCTCTCGTACGCCTGCGGTGACGGGCACGAGCAGACCAGGTTCCGGTCGCCGTACCCGCCGTCGACCCGACGCACCGGCGGCCAGTACTTCCCCGCCCGGTCCACCCCGCCCGGCCAGGCACCCACCGACCTCGGGTACGGGTGCGGCCAGTCGTCACCGCCGACCATCACCGCCGTGTGCGGCGCGTTGGCGAGAGGATTGTCCCCGGCCGGCCACTCACCCGAACCCACCTTGTCGATCTCCGCCCGGATGGCGATCATCGCATCGCAGAACCGGTCCAACTCGGCCAGGTCCTCGCTCTCGGTGGGCTCCACCATCAACGTCCCCGCCACCGGGAACGACATCGTCGGCGCGTGGAACCCGTAGTCGATGAGCCGCTTGGCCACATCGTCGACACTCACCCCGGTCGCCTTCGTCACCGGCCGCAGATCCAGGATGCACTCGTGCGCGACGAGGCCCTTGTTGCCCGCGTACAGCACCGGGAAGTGGTCCCGCAGCCGCGCCGCCACGTAGTTGGCCGCCAGCACCGCCACCCCGGTCGCCCGGGCCAGACCGTCGGCACCCATCATCCGCAGGTACGCCCACGGGATCGGCAGGATCCCCGCCGACCCGTACCGGGCCGCCGCGATCGCCGGCCGCCCGTCGACAGGCGCGCCGGCCGGATCACCCGGCAGGAACGGCGCCAGATGCGCCCGCACCGCCACCGGACCCACCCCCGGCCCACCCCCACCGTGCGGGATGCAGAACGTCTTGTGCAGGTTCAGGTGCGACACGTCCGCCCCGAACCGGCCCGGTCGGGCGAACCCGACGAGCGCGTTGAGGTTCGCCCCGTCGACGTACACCTGCCCACCCGCGTCGTGCACCTTCGCGCACAGCGACGCGATACCCGTCTCGTACACCCCGTGCGTCGACGGATACGTCACCATGATCGCCGCGAGGGTGTCCCGGTGCGCGTCGATCTTCGCGTCCAGGTCGACCAGGTCGACGTTGCCGTCGTCGTCGCAACCGACCACCACCACCCGCATCCCGGCCATCACCGCGCTGGCCGCGTTGGTGCCGTGCGCCGACGACGGGATCAGACACACGTCGCGGTGCCGCTCACCCCGACTGCGATGCCACGCACGGATCGCCAGCAGGCCCGCCAACTCACCCTGCGAACCGGCGTTGGGCTGCACACTCACCGCGTCGTAGCCGGTGACCTCCGCCAGCCACCCCTCCAACTGGCCGATCAGCTCCCGGTAACCGGCGGTCTGCTCCACCGGGGCCATCGGGTGGATGTCCGCGAACTCGGCCCAGCTCACCGGCTCCATCTCCGCGGTGGCGTTGAGCTTCATCGTGCACGACCCCAACGGGATCATGCCCCGGTCCAGGGCGTAGTCGAAGTCCGCCAGGCGACGCAGGTACCGCAGCATCGCCGTCTCCGACCGGTGCGTCCGGAACACCGGATGGGTGAGGAAGTCGCTGGTCCGGGCCAGCCCGGTCGGCAACGCCGCCGGCACCTCACCGGCGACGCCGTCGACATCGAACGCCGCCCACACCATGGCCAGGTGCGCGTCCGTGGTCGTCTCGTCGCAGGAGACACCGACCCGGTCGGCGTCCACCAGCCGCAGGTTCACCCCACGCCGCCGCGCCTCGTCGACCACCTGCGCGGCCCGACCCGGCACCCGCGCCGTCACCGTGTCGAAGAAGCCGACATCGGCGACATCGACCCCACCGGCGCGCAACCCGGCCGCCAGCCGGGCAGCCATCCGGTGGGTACGCGACGCGATCTCCCGCAACCCGTCCGGGCCGTGGTAGACGGCGTACATGCCGGCCATCACCGCCAGCAGCACCTGCGCGGTGCAGATGTTGCTTGTCGCCTTCTCCCGACGGATGTGCTGCTCACGGGTCTGCAACGCCAACCGGTACGCCGGCGCGCCGGCCGCGTCCCGGGACACCCCGACCAGCCGGCCCGGCAGCATCCGCGCCAACCCCTCCCGCACCGCCAGGTAGCCGGCGTGCGGCCCACCGAAGCCCATCGGCACCCCGAACCGCTGGGTGGTGCCGGCGGCGATGTCCGCACCGATCTCCCCCGGCGGCCGCAGCAACGTCAACGCCAGCAGGTCCGCCGCCACCGTCACCAGCGCCCCGACCGCGTGCGCGGCCTCGACCAGCGGGGCGTGGTCACGCACCGCCCCGGACGCCCCCGGATACTGCAGGTGCAGGCCGAAGAACTCCGCCGGCAACGGCTCGACGTCCAGATCCAGCACCCGCACCTCGATGCCGAGCGGCTCAGCCCGCCCGGCGATCACCGCGATGGTCTGCGGCAGCGCGTCCGCGTCGACCACGTACACCCGGCTGCCGCTCTTCGACGCCCGCCGCGCCAGGGTCATCGCCTCCGCCGCGGCGGTCCCCTCGTCGAGCATCGACGCGTTCGCGGTCGCCAGGCCGGTCAGATCCGACACCATGGTCTGGAAGTTCAGCAGCGCCTCCAGCCGCCCCTGGCTGATCTCCGGCTGATACGGCGTGTACGCCGTGTACCACGCCGGATTCTCCAACACGTTGCGGCGGATCACCGCCGGCGTGTGAATGCCGTGATAACCCAACCCGATCATGGAAACGGCCACCGTGTTACCGGCCGCCAACGCCCGCAGCTCCGCCAGAGCCTCGTGCTCGCTGGCCGGCGGCGGCAGGTCCAGCCGACCGTGCCAGCGGATCACCTCGGGAATCGCGGCGTCCATCAGCTCGTCGATCGAGGCGTACCCGACGGTGTCCAACATCCGGCGTTCGTCGTCGGGGCCGGGACCGATGTGACGGTCGGCGAACAGCTCTGCGGTCATGGGCGCTCCTGCGAGGGCGGGGGTCGACAGGTCGGCCCTCCCCCTCTGTCACACCCGGCGGGCGCTCCACAGTGCCTGACCCGACGCGGTCCTTCTGCCTGAGAGGTTCCGGGGAGGATTTGCCCCTTCGGCGCCGCCCAACAGTCGTCAGGCGGTCTCTCCCACGTCGGTGCTACCGGCGCGATCAACGCTACCAGCGTGCCCGACGCCCCCGCACCGAAGCCCCTGACCTGCCGCCGGTCACCCTCCGACAGGACTCGGCAGCACCACCGGACCCACCGGCGCGCCGGCACCCAGCAGCCGATCGGCGAGCGCCGGCAACAGCCGCCCCAACGGCGCCTCCACCCGCAGACACGCGTACTCGTCACCGCGGGTCGGCCCCTGGTTGACGATCACCACCGGCACACCCCGCTTCGCCGCCCGCACCACGAACCGGCGCCCCGACATCACCGTCAACGACGACCCCAGCACCAGCAGCAACCGGGCCCGCTCCACCATCGCGAAACACGACTGCACCCGCGCGGCCGGCACCGTCTCCCCGAAGAACACCACGTCGGGCTTGAGCAACCCGCCGCAGGTCACACAGCCGACGGTGCGGAACGCCGCCACCTGAGCGTCATCGAGATCCACGTCACCGTCCGGGTTCACCGCGACGGCCTGCCCACCGAACCCCGGATTGGCCGCCCGCAGCCGCCCGTCCAACTCCGCCCGGGACGTACGCCGCCGGCACCCCAGGCAGACCACCACGTCGAGCCGGCCGTGCAGCTCCGTCACCGCGTGGCTACCCGCCGCCGAGTGCAACCCGTCGACGTTCTGCGTGATGATCCCACCGACCAGCCCACCCTGCTGCAGCCGGGCCACCGCCCGATGCCCGTCGTTGGGCGCCGCCCCGACGATCAACCGCCACCCCAGGTGGCTACGCGCCCAGTACCGTCGACGCGCCACCGGGTCCGCCAGAAACGTCTGATACGTCATCGGGATATGCCGGCGCGCGACACCACTCGGCCCCCGATAGTCGGGAATGCCCGACTCGGTGGACAACCCGGCGCCGCTGAGCACCACCACCCCACCGGCGTCCACCAGTCCCGCCAGCGGCTCGATCAGCTCCTGCACCCACCCATCGTGCCCCAGCGACACCGCCCACGACGAACACCACCGGCGGTGGCCACAGCCACCGCCGGTGGGTCGCACCGGTCCACCCGGCGGCCACGTCAGGCCCGCCGGCAGCCGCCGCGTCAGCGTTGCTGGTGCCGAGGCAACGACCGGGTCGACGCCGACCCGGCCGCCGCCGGCTGCGCACCGATCCGATCCATCGTCCGGGCCAACTGCTCACTGCCGTCGTCGAGATGCCGCGCCGCCGCCTGCATATGCGAGATCATCATCTCGCCGTAGATCCGCAGCGCCTCCCGCGCGGCCACCCCGTCGTCGAACGTCGGCCCCGCCGCCACGTGGTAGTCCTGCACCGCCCGCTCCGCCTCCTGACGGGCCTCCTCCACCGCCGCCCGCACATAGCTCTCGTACTGGGTACGGGCGTACTCGGCGACCCGCCGCGCGTAGTCGTGCGCCTGGGCGATGATCTGCTCGGCCTCCCGCTGCGCGGCCGAGAGCAGATTCACCTCCTTGGCCGCCGGCACCTTCGCCGCCGGCTCCGAACTCGGAATCACCCCGTGCCGGTGCAACTCGACATGGTCGTTGAGCCGCTCGTTCTCCGCCCGCAGATTCGCCACCTGCGTCGACAGCAGATCCAACTCATCGGCCACCTGCATACGGAACCGATCCACGTCGTTCTGGTCGTAACCACGCCGCCCGAACGACGACGAACCGAACTCCCACCTACGCACCCGGTCGGCGGTCATCCGCACCTGCACACCACCGGCGACCTGCCCACCGTCGTACCTACCGACCGGGGCGGCGCTCACCGTACCGGCCCGCCACTCGCGGCCACGAGGCTCACTCACCGGGCACCTCCGGAATCGTCAGAGACAGCGGAATCTGCCGCCGTCGTCCGCCACGAGGGGCCGTACCAGTGCCGACCCAGACCCTCGTGATGCACCTGCCCGGCATGGAAGCCGGACCGGGTCAGAATCGCCACCGTGTGCGACACCATGTCATCGGAACCACACACGTACACATGCCGGGACCGCCAGTCACCGTCGGCCAGCGCCCGGTCCACCGGATACACGAACTCCCCCGGCCGGTTCACGTCCAACCCCACCACCTGCGTCACCGACAACCACGGATACGAGGCGGTCAACTTCTCCAACGCGTCAGCGTCGTAGAACTCGCTGCGCGAACGCGCACCCACGTACACGTCGACCCGACGCCGGGAACCCTCCGCGGCCACCTGCTCCACCAACGCCTTCAACGGCGCCCAACCGGTACCACCGGCCAGCAGCAGCAGATCCGCCGAACCCGCCGGACGCAACGTCAAGCCGTCACCCACCGGAGCGGCCAGATGCAACTGGTCACCCACCGCACACCCGTACACCAGCCGCGACGACACCGCACCACCGGGTGCGGCACGCACATGCAGCTCCACGGTGCCGTCCGCGCGTGGCGCATTCGCCGGCGAGTAGTACCGCCACGACCGCACCGCCGGATGCGACACCCCGATCGACTGGCCCGCGGTGAACGGCAACAGATACTGCGGACGCAACGTCAACACCGCCACGTCGAACGCCCGCCGCTCGTGCCCCACCACCTCCGCCGCCCACCACGGTGGACTCGTCGCCTCAGCGGCCTGCGCCGCCTCGCTCATCACCTTCGCCACCAGCCCGTACGCCGCGGCCCAGTCCTGCGCCAACTCGTCGGTCCACTGATCGGCGAGAAAATGCCGCAGCGTCGCCAGCAACGCCTCCCCCACCGCCGGATAATGCTCCGCCCGCACCGCGAACTTACGGTGGTCGACGCCGAGATCCTGCAGGAAACCAACCAACCGGTCCACCTGGTCCACCTGGGACACGATGTGACCGAGCGCATTCACCAGCCGATCCCGCTGACCCGCCATATTGGTCGGGAACATCTGCCGGGTCTCCGGATACGCCAGGAACAGCGTTGAATAAAAGTAGAGCGGCACCTGGTCACCGTGCGCGGCCACCAGCGACCAGCTCTGCTTGAGCCGGGGCACGTCCACGCTCAGGCGCCCGCCTGGTCCCCGCCGGCCACCACCTGGTCCTGCACCTGCCCCAGCACCGCCTGCACGTCAGCGATGATGTCACCCGGCACACCCAGCTGCGTCAGCGTCACCGTCAGATGCTCACCCACCTTGACGTAGTGCGCCACCGGGATGTTCAACGGCTTGTGCGCCGACGCCAGGTCCCGACCGGTGTACTCGTTCGGACCACCGAGCACCACCGTCAGCATCAGCGCCAGGTGCCGACGCTGCCCCGCCATGTCCACCTCGGCGAAGTAACCGGCAAGCTCCGCGTCAGCGAGCACCCGGTCGTAGAACAGCTCGACAGCGGCCTTCACCGAAGCCGCCCCGCCGATGCGCTCGTAATGCGAGACCGGAGCGGTCTCTTCGGTAACCGTCACGGTTGTTTCCTTCCGTCGTGAGGGGACGCGCGGTGTCAACGCGCGCAACGACGACCCGCCGACGCCGGAACCTCCCCACGGCGACAGCACCCGGCAGACCGTGTCGGACGATAGCGTGCCGCGCCCGCCCCGTCACCGCCGGCCCATCGGATTCCCGACAACAACCAGACACGAAGAGTCACAAATCTCACCCCGGAGCATCACCCCGAGACAACCACCACCGCACCGAACGTCACCGACCAGCACCAACGGCAAACGCCACGCCGGACAACCGGACGGATCACCGGAGACACGACCTCACCCGGACACCACAGTGGAACGACTCAACCCGCTCGCCGCCGCGCCCGACGCGCAGCCAACTCGTCGCCCACAGCGCCCCCCTCGGCAACCTCCGGCGACCCCTGCTCCACCGACACCGCCGCGGGCTCCGCCGGAAGATGCGACAACGAACCCTGGATCTCCTTGAACGCCCCACCGATCGCGATGCCGAACACCCCCTGGCCGCCCTGCAACAGGTCGACCACCTCCTCCGGCGAACGACACTCGTACACCGTCGTCCCATCGGAGATCAGCGTGATGCCGGCCAGATCCTCCACCCCACGCGACCGCAACGCCTCGATCGCCTTCCGGATGTTCTGCAACGACACCCCGGCGTCCAGCAGCCGCTTCACCACCTTCAACACCACCAGGTCGCGAAACGAGTACAACCGCTGCGTACCGGAACCCGAGGCGTCCCGCACACTCGGCACCACAAGCGAGGTACGCGCCCAGTAATCCAACTGGCGGTAGCTGATCCCCACCGCATGGCAGGCCGTCACACCCCGGTACCCCACCGCACCGTCACCGTCAGTTGCCGACCCGGGCATCCCACCCGGCTCACCCGACACCGCACCCCGATCGGAATCCCGCGGCTCGTACATCCGGACAACCTCCCCGTCAGTGCGGTGCCACGCCGCTTCCGGGACGCGCACCCCTCGACACGGCAACCCTATAGCGACCGCCAGGAGTTACCACGGAGAAACCGTCGCGACACGCCGCGCATCGACAGCGATGACCATCACCATCACCCACAGTCACCGCACACGCGGCGGCACAATCCCACCACCGGGCCGGGCCCGCCGCTCAGCCGGCGAAATCCTCCGGACGCACCTGCTCCAGGAACTCCCGGAACTTCTCCACCTCGTCCTCCTGCTCGTCGGGAATCACGATCCCCGCCTCGCTGAGGACCTGCTCCGCACAACGAATCGGCGCACCCACCCGCAACGCCAGAGCGATCGAATCACTCGGCCGAGCCGAAACCCGCACCCCATCACCGATCAACAGATCAGCGAAGAACACGTTTTCCTTCAACTCGGTGATCTCCACCGCCCGCAACGGCGCCTTCAACGCCGCCAACACATCCCGCAGAAGATCATGGGTCAACGGACGCGCCGGCTTGACACCCTGCTGCTCGTAAGCGATCGCCGTCGCCTCGACCGCGCCGATCCAGATCGGCAGATAGCGGTCCCCCTCGACCTCCCTGAGCAGGACGATCGGCTGGTTACTGGGCAACTCCACCCGAACCCCGACCACGCTCAGCTCGCGCACCGCCGCCTCCGTGTCGTTGTCACCTACGCCGCACCGCGCCCTTCTCTGCACGGTACACGGACCGCGACACGGCCGTCTCATGCGCTACACGCACCCACGCCCGCGCCAGAAGAGGGGTTACCCCCGCAAGCCTACGCCACTCACCAACCGGCCGATCAGCACGCACACGCACCTCACCGCCCCAACGTCGAGCGCAACCCCACCCGCACCAACGCCGCATGCAACTGCTGCGACAACGCCACCAACTCCCGCGCCGTCTCCGCCGCCCGCGCCCGCGCCGCCGGATCACTCTGCCGCGCCAACGGCGCCACCAACTGCGCGAACAAACCGACCTCGCGGTCCGCCGCCGTCCGGTAAGCCCGCAGATGCCGCGGCTGGAACCCGTACGCCGCCAGACCCGCCACCGCCCGCGCGATGATCAACGCGTCGCCGTCATACCAACCCGGTGGATCCGACACCACCAACCCGAGCCGCTCCAACTCACCCAACGTCGACTCGTCCAGCCCACTGCGCGCCACCAACTCGGCACGATCCAACCGGACCTGCGCCGACTCACCCGACGCCGCCGCGCCACGACCCGGCACCTCACCATCGGGCCCCACCGCCACCAACGCCGGACGCGACCACTCCGGCGCCGCACCGTCGGCATCCCACTGCGCCAACTGCTCCCGGATCACCCGCAACGGCAGATACTGATCCCGCTGCGCGGTCAACACGAACCGCAGCCGCGCCACATCGTCCCAGCCGTACTTGCGGTAACCCGCCGCCGTACGCTGCGGCTCCACCAGGCCCTCAGCCTCAAGAAACCGCAGCTTCGAAATCGTCACGTCCGGAAAATCCGCCCGCAACTGGGCCAGCACCTCGCCGATACTCATCAACGGCGGGGCGCCACCCACCCCGGACGGCCTGGAGGCCGCAGGCTCGTTCACCCCCGGCCGGCCTCACCCTCCGGGCGCGGACCGGCGATGAACACCACCCGGAACTTACCGATCTGCACCTCGTCACCGTTGCTCAAGGTCGCCGCCTCGACCCGCTCCCGGTTCACGTACGTGCCGTTCAAACTGCCCACGTCCCGCACCGTGAACGTCCCACCATCCCGGTGGAACTCAGCATGCCGGCGCGACACCGTCACATCATCGAGGAAGATGTCACTGTCCGGATGCCGCCCACTGGTCGTCACATCGTGATCCAACAGGAACCGGGCACCCGCGTTCGGCCCCCGCCGGACCACCAGCAGCGCCATCCCCGGCGGCAGCGAACCGGACATCCGGCTCGGCACCACGTCGGTGTCCGGCCCCTCCAGAGCTTCCTCGAGCGAACCGAGATTGAGCGTCGACGTGACGTCGAGCGGGGGGAACTCGTCGCCTGGGCGAGTCATGGGGACCACCTCACGGAATCTGTTTCGGTCGGCGTCGGGAGACGGCGGGTCTGGCCGCCGGGCTCTCATCCACCCGGCGGCTGGCTCTCCGTGCCCCGAAAGGCTTGTCCGCGACGCTCAACTAATGGGTTCTCGGTCGACTGGGCGAGCCTAGCCAGCGCCGAAAAACAGGGCAACCGGACGCGCGGCAGACACCGCCCCGCCCGCACAGCAAAACGCTCAGCTCTCGGTCAACTCGCGATACGCATCCGCGCTCAACAGCCCGTCCACCGCCGCCGGATCCGACACGGTGATCTCCACCAACCAACCCGCGCCGTACGGATCACTGTTGACCACCTCAGGAGTGTCGACAAGCGCCTCGTTGCGCGCCGACACCGTCCCCGCGACCGGGGCGTACAGCTCCGACACACTCTTAGTCGACTCGATCTCACCCAACGACTCACCGGCCGCCACCATCGCGCCCGCCTCCGGCAACTGCACATACACGATGTCGCCGAGAGCATCCTGCGCGAAGTGGGTGATGCCCACCCGGACGGCCCCACCGTCCGCCGCGGCCACCCACTCGTGCTCGGCGGTGTAACGCAGATCCTCAGGAATCACCAGCAGCGTCCTCATCCATCGCGACACCGGACCAACCGGTGCCGGCCCGCCGACCTTCAGGAGACCGGACGAGCATGTTCCAGCGGGCGGGGCACGTGCAGCGCCGAGACCTCGGCAACCTCACGATCCTCAACGATCACGTTACCGCCGTCGCCAGCCACCGACGCGACCACCCCACCAGGAATGTTGAGCGCCGTACGCATCGTCGCCGGATCACCCACCACCGTGATCGTGAACGGCCCCGTCAACCGACGCCCGTCCACCACCAACGAACCATCCTTGCTCTCGTGATCCACGAAGTACGTCGACGCCACGATCCGCACCGTCGCCCGGTCACCCCCGGAGATCTGCATCGCCTCCGCCCCGGCACCCCGCAACTCCTGCACGGCGTCCAACACCCGCATCGCCGAGATCGGCTTCGTCGCACCCGCCTGGAAACGCACCGCCAGACCCGGCCCCCGCGCCGGCAACGTACCCGCCAGGATCCCCAACTCGTCCGCCCGCCGGGTCGCCTCCTCCAACGCCGCCTGCCGCCCCTGCTCACCCGACCGCAACTGCCGCTGGCTCTCCTCCAACGCGGCGACGTCCTGCCGCAACCGGATCTCCCGCGCCTCCAGGTCGTACAGGATCCGGACCAGGTCCTCCTGCCGCGCCGTCGCCAACGCCGAATCCGTCGACGTCGTCTTCAACTGCACCGCCAGGGTGAAACCCAACAACCCCAGCAACACACCGATCATCACGGCCGCCGAACTGAGCCGCCGCCACGGCGGCACCGCCGCAGCCGACTCCGCCACCGGCGCCACAGCCTCGGCGGAAGGCGCCGCAGCCCCCTTCGGCGGATCCGACGGCTGCCCGTCCTCCCCCGGCGGGCTCCCCTGCGGCGACAACGGACTCAACTCGTCCGGATCCGGCGCCTCCGGACGCGGATCCGGCTCCCCCGCCGGGCCATCCGGCCGTGCCGGCTCCGCCGGCTGCGGCCACCCCGTACCCGTCTGCGTGTGCTCGTCACTCACGCCACAAACCTACGCCCGGAACAGGTGCCGGCGGATCGCCGCCACGTTGCCGAAGATACGAACCCCCAACACGACCACCACACCCGTGGACAACTGACCGCCCACCCCCAACTGGTCACCCAGGTACACGATCAGCGCGGCGACCAGCACGTTCGAGATGAACGACACCACGAACTGCTTGTCGTCGAAGATGCGGTCCAGCTTCGCCCGGACCCCACCGAACACCGCGTCCAGCGCGGCCACCACCGCGATCGGCAGATACGGCTGCAGCGCCGCCGGCACCGTGGGATCGAGCCACAGTCCGAGCAGCACACCGGCCAACAGGGCCAGCACCGCGATCATCGACCACCTCCGGAGGGACTGGGGGACGTACCCGAGCCGGACGACTCGTCACCACCCGACGACGACACACTCGGACTCACCGAGGGCTCCGCGTAGCGTAGCCGCGGCTCCGGAGCAGCAGGCAGGGTGAGGTCATCGGCGTCCCGCACCGCGAACGACAGCCCGTTCACCTTCGCCACCTGACGCATCGTCAACGCGCTCCGGCTGGCCTCGTACCGCTTACGCATCCCATCTGGACCTATCGCGCTCACCTCGTACGGCCCGGTGATCGGCCGGAAGTCCACCAGGATCGCCTGGGCCGCCGACCGGATCGTCGAGGTCGACGTCAACCGCTGCCCGTTGATCGCGATTGCCTCCGCGCCAGCACCCCACAGATCGTTGGCCACACCCTGCAGATCGAGGTAGAGCACCTGCGGTGGACCGACATCGGCACCACCGAGTGCACCCTGGCCCGCCGGCGCGTCCGCCAACTCCACCACCACACCGTCACCGCGCACCCGCCCGAAGCCGGTGCTCGCCTCCAACTCCCGCAACCGAGCCGCGTGGGAACCGCCCAACGCGGCCTCCCGCTGCCGGTTGACCTCCTCGCGCAGTTCCTCGGCCCGCGTCGACAAGGCGTCGGTCTCACCCTGCCGCTGCTTGATCTGTGCCACCAGCCCGGAACGGGCCTGCGCCCGCCCCGGCTCCTCCGCCACCGTCTGCCGGTAGGCCACCGCGAACAGGAAACCGAGCAGCACGATCACCACCAGGCCGACCGGCCCCACCGACCAGCCCGACCGCGCCGGTCGGCCCGACTTCGCCCGCTGCGCCGCCGCGTCGGCGTAGCCCGGATCCAGTGGATTACGGAACAACTCGGTGAGAAAGTCCGGGGTGAAGGCCCTCGCCCCACGCCGGCTCTGACCGGGATCCTCGCTCATGACCGCCCTCCGCCGCACTGCGGGCCGTCATCAGGCACCAGGGCGCTGAGTCGATTCGCTCGCTGCCACTCGCTCATGCCGCCGCTCCCTGCCGACCGCGTACCGCCCGCACCAGCTGCCGGGCCTGGACCACGTACAGCGCGCCAGCGACCCAGTAGAGCACCAGACCCCACCACGCCAACGCCCAGCCGATCGCGCCGGCGACCGCGGCGGCGGCCGGCAACACCGCGGCCAGCAGCAGGATAGGGAACGCGGCCAGCAGCAGGAAGGTGGCTGTCTTACCGACGTAGTGCACAGGTGGCGGCCCGTACCCGTGCCGACGCAACACCCCGAGCGAACCCAGCAGCAACAGTTCCCGGGCCAGCAACGCAGCGGTGAACTGCCAGGGCACCACCTCGCGGGCGGTGAACGCGACAAGCGTGGCCAGGATGTAGAGCCGGTCGGCGAGCGGGTCGAGCAACTCGCCCAGCCGGCTGACCTGTCCCAGCCGCCGGGCGATCCAACCGTCAACCCAGTCGCTGGTGCCACCGACGGCCAGCACCACGATCGCGGCGGCGTCGGCGCGGGCCACCAGGAACAGGTAGAGGAACAGGGGAACACCCAGCAGGCGGACGAAACTGATCAGGTTCGGCCAGGTGAACACCCGATCGTCGGGTCGCCGGCCGTCGCCGTCGCGGGCCTGCGGTTGCTCCGCCCGAGCCGCCCGACCCGACACCGAACCTCCTCCGCGACGCGCTCGGGCACCGCGGCCCAGGTCCGCCGTGCGGCGTCGTACGCGTTGTCCAGCCGGCTGGCGCCGGCGCCCCCTGTGATCCCCCTGCGAGATCGGTTCCTGACCTGCCGTCCATCGTCGATGATCACGGGCCGGTCGAATGCGCTGCCACTATAACGGGCCGCTCCGGTGCCTCCGCTGCCCAGCATGTCCGTGGCGGGTGCCAATCGGCACGACTGTGACCCGTGTCACCACCCGTAGGGCATCCTAGGACACTAGTTGAAGCGGGATCAGGCGCTGCGGGCCTTCGCGTTGGCGGACTCCACCACCAACGCCGCCTGACCGAAGGCCACAAGCGCCCGCAGCAGATCCTGCTGGCCCCGGGCGGGCATCCGTTCGAGCACCGCCCGCACCGCCTCGTGCCGGCGTGATCGCACCTCCCCCAGCAGCGCCTCGGCGGCGGCGGTCGGGATCAGCCGCACCTCCCGGCGATCCCGGGCGTCGGCGGTGCGGCGCACCAGCCCGATCGCCTCCAACCGGTCGCACAGCCGACTCGCCGATGAGGGCACCACGTCCAACAGCTCCGCCAGCCTGTTGACGTTGAGCTCCGGTCGGGCGCTCAACAGGGCCAGCACCCGCAGCTGGGTCGGCGACACCACGAGCCGGTGCCGGGAGACGGCGGAGTCGAGCACGCCCACAAGCGCCTCGGCCGCCGTGTCGATCGCCGCCGCGAGATCCGGTCGCTCCACCCGATGTCCCCTGGGATCGTCCCGCTGGTACTGCGCCGACCCGGCGGTCAACTGTTTTCCCGGCCGTCCGCACCACGCCAGTCCAGGCAGACGACGACCGCGTCGTCCCGCAGGTCGGTGTCCGCGTGGAAGGTCTGCAACTCGCGCATCACCGTACCAACCGCCTCGGTCGGCGGCTGCAGCCGTGTGGCCCGCATCGCCCGGGCCATCGCCCGCTCGCCGTACGTCTCCCGGCCGCTCGGATCGGCCGCCCACACCCCGTCGGAGACGACGAACAGCCGGTCACCCGGATCGAGGTCGAACTCCTGCAGGTCATAGCGTGTCTCCGCGAACATCCCCAGGGGAAGCTGCTGTTCGAGGGTGACCCGGGAGACGGCACCGCCGCGCAGCCGCACCAGATGCGGTGAGCCGGCGTCCACCGCCCGCACCCGACCTGACGCACAGTCCAGTTCGAGCAGCAACGTCGCCACGTGCCGGTGCCCCCGATGCTGGTAGTAGACCGTGTCCGAGGCCAGCTCGGCCTGCTCCACCAGACCACCACCGGAGCGACGCGCGTTACGCATCGCGTTGACCGTCACCGCCGTCAGCAGCGCGGCGGCCAGCCCGATGCCGTCGCCGTTGAGCACGGTGACGGTCAACCGGCCGTCGTCCAGAGACCAGTCGAAGTGGTCACCACCCACCGTGTACGCCGGTTCCAGTTGACCCGCCAGTTGGAAGGAGCCGTGGCTGACACTGCGCCCCGGCAGCAGTTCCCACTGCAACTCGGCGGCCATGCTCAGCCGTTCCCGCCGCCGGGCCCGCCGGTAGCGGTCGGTCTCCCGGTCGGCCGCGCGCAGCGCCATGGCGACGTCCCCGGCGATGTCGACAGCCGCGCGCACCACAGCCTCCGACGGTTCGGCGGCCAGGTCGACCATGAGCACCCCCAGCCGCTCGCCCCACACGGACAGCGGAAGGTAGAGCCGGCACCGCCCGTCCTCAGCCGACTCCCGGACCGGCTGCTGGCTGCTGAAGCAGCGCTGCACCGTACCCTGGACGGTCGGGGTGACCACGCCATGCCGACCCGGGTCGAGCACCGGCCACAGCCCGCTGATCCGGTAGTCGGCGATGAACACGGCGGTGCCCGACGCGCCGAGCGACGACCGGATGGCCAGGTCGGCGGCCTCGACCACACGGTCGGGCGGGGCCTCGCGCAGGGCGCGGGAGATCCCCGTGGGCGCATCCGCCATGACCATCCTCCGAAAATACTTGCTCTGGGGCAAGCATCATACGGAGGTGGATTCATCCATGGTCACCCGGTCGACCGCACCGCGACCGCCGGTCGACCGCACCGCGACCGCGCCGTGGAAGGCGTCCGGCACCTCCGCCGGCCGGCCCTCCGGCCGCCAGTGGGTGACCGGCACGATCCCGTCCGGGGTGGGCCGCCACCGACCGAGCAACGGGGCGAACGCGGCCGGCGGACGCATCCGGAACGCCGGGCCCATCATCGCCAGCGCCTCCGGATGCGCGTCGAGCTCCTCGGTGTCGAAGTCGATCGCCAGGTGGCTGCCCGGCGCCACCGCCGTGTACAGCTCGTCCAGGGTGCGGGCCAGGGTCTCGTCGTCGAGGAACGCCGCCAGGCCCAGGAACACCACTCCCACCGGGCGGCGACCCCAACCGGGTACGAACCGGTGCAGCAGCGCCGGGTCGACGGTGCCGAGGTCGGTGGCGTCACCGAAGCCGTAACCCGCCCGGTCGCTGCCGGCCAGCACACGCTGACCGAGACGGATGGTCACCGGGTCGACGTCGGTGTACAGGACCGTCGCGTCGGGTGCCACCTCGTGCACGTTGCCCATGGTCGGCACCCCGGCACCGAACACCAGGAATCCGTCGACTCCGGTGGCGGCGATGGCGCGTACGGCACGGCCGAGGAAGGCGCGCAGCTCCCGGAAAACCGGAGCACACGGACCGTACGCCTGCTCGAAGGCGCGGGCGGCGGCCACGTCCACCGGATAGTGGTGCGCTCCGCCGAGCCAAAAGTCGATCATCCGTGCGGTACTCGGCTGGTCGGGCTCCACCATCGACGACGCTCCCTCCCCAGGCGCGACTCCGCTGTGCCGGGTCGCCGTCTGGACCTCACCGCGACACCGCAAACGTTTCTGGACACCGCACCAGCCGTCAGCGTACCGACATCACGTCCCTCGCCGGTATCGCCCCGCGGGCCACCGCGTGCGGTGATACTGACCCAGACCGGTCCCGATGACGGCCCAGCACGGGAGGCGACGGTGAACTCGGCGAGCGGCTCGGCGGTGGTGGTCGGCGTGGACGGCTCCGAGCCCGCCCTCGCCGCGGTACGGCTGGCCGCCGCGGCGGCGGCCCGCCAGGGCCGGCCACTGCGGGTGGTGCACGCCTTCATCTGGCCGACGCTGCACTCCCCGGTCCGGCCGGCCACCGAGGGCGCGCCCGACGGTGGGCTGCGAGCCCGGGCGGAGCAACTGGTTACCGCTGCCGTCGACGAGGCCGAGGCGACGGTGCCGGGGATACCTGTCACCGGCGAGATCGTCGACGGGGAGGCCACCGCCGTACTGCTCGCCGAGGCACCGAGCGCGGCGGTCGTGGTGCTCGGTGACCGGGGTGCGGGCGGGTTCGCCGCACTGGTGCTCGGCTCGGTCGCGGTGCAGGTGGCCGCGTACGCCGACTGTCCGGTGCTGGTGGCGCGCGGCGCGTCACGTCCCGACGGTGCCGTCGTGGTCGGGGTGGACGGTTCCGAGCTGTCCCGCCGAGCTGTGGAGTTCGCCGTCCACGAGGCCGCGCTGCGTGGCGCCCCGGTGCTCGCCCTGCACGCCTACCGGCATCCGGTGTCCACCCGTCCGGGTGACATGCAGCCGCTCGTGTACGACGAGTCCGAGTTGCGCGACGACGAGGACCGTGCGGTGGCCGAGTCCATCGCCGGGCTGACCGAGCGGTACCCGGAGGTGGCGATCACCCGGCAGTCGGTGCGGGGTCGCGCCGCCCGGGTGCTCACCGACGCCTCCCGCCAGGCGCAACTGCTCGTGGTCGGGGGGCGGGGGCGAGGCGAGGTGACCGGGTTGCTGCTGGGTTCGGTGAGCCAGTCCCTGCTGCACCACAGCCACTGTCCGGTCGCGGTGGTACGCGGCCCCCGGTGACCGGTCGGCACGGTTGGCGACGGTCCAGGCGGGTAGACGGGCCGCGTACGCCACCGGCGACGACCAGAGCGTCACCGACGCCACCGGCGACGACCAGAGCAGAGCAGAGGAGACAGTGATGCCAGGACCTCGACCCGGCAGCAACGCCTACGACAAGCAGCGCGCCCGCCTGCGCAACGCCATCGACGGCTCGGGTCGGCGCACGCCGGACCAGAAGGCCGACCAGGCGGCCAACCGGATCCTGCGGGAGGATCAGGGCCGGCGGGGCGTCGTACGGGGCGAACGCGCCTACGGGCCGAAGGGCAACCGCGAGCCCGGGGATCCGAAGAAGTGAGGGTCGCCGACCTGACCGACGGCCTCATCGCCGGGGCCGTCGGCACCACAGCGCTGAACATCGCCACCTATGTGGACATGACGGTCCGGGCCCGGCCGGCCAGCCGGACACCGGAGAACAGCGCCGGGAAGCTGGCTGGCGCGGCCCACCTGTCCCTGGGGTCACCGCAGCAGGCCGACAACCGGCGCAGCGGCATCGGTGCGCTGATGGGCTACGGGCTCGGCGCGGCGGCGACCGTCGGGTTCGCGCTGCTGGCCCGGGGTCGCCGTCAGCCGGTGCTGCGGGCGGCCGCGCTGCTCGGCGGGGGCCTGATGACGCTGTCGGACGGATCGCTGACCCTGCTCGGCGTCACCGACCCGCGTACCTGGCGTCGGGTCGACTGGATCGCCGACCTCGTCCCGCACCTCACCTTCGGGTTGACGGCCGCAGCCACCTGGAACCGGCTGCGGCCGTCGACGTAGGCGAACTAGCGTTCGGTGTCGTCCTCGGCGACCTGTTGACCGCTGGGACCGTACGGTGACACCTGGCCGCGCGGCACCGGACGGCCGGCGTCCCCGCGCGACGAGCCACGGTTGCGGGGATGGCCCGCCGGGTCGGGGCCCTTGTTGTCCTGGCTGGTCTGGCCGAGGGCGTTGCGCCGGAGTTCCTGCTGCTGCGGGTTCGTCACGGTGGTCTCCCTTCGCCGGTACACGGCGTGGTGCCGCGTCACCGGCGGCTTACCCGCCGCCGTCGGCGGCATTCCGGCGCGGCCACCCCGGTGAGGGCTATCCGCGTCGTCGGTGGGTACCCCCCGAGGATGGGCGACCAACGGGCGCTGGCGCGGACCCTGCTGACCCGCCACACGTACGCCGAGGAAGCCGGCATCGCGCTGGCCGACCGACCGGCGCCGCTGTACCAGCTGCTGGTGCTTGTCACCCTGCTCAGCACCCGGATCCGGGCGCAGGTGGGGTGGCGGCGGCCCGGGAGCTCTTCGCGGCCGGGTACCGCACCCCGCAGGCCATGGAGGCCGCCAGCTGGCAGGAACGGGTCGACGCGTTGGGGCGCGGCCACTACCGCCGCTACGACGAGCGGACCGCCACGATGCTCGGCTCCGGCGCCCGGCTCTGCCTGGACCGCTGGCACGGCGACCTGCGGCGGCTGCACCGGGAGGCGGCCGGTGAGCCGGCGCAGCTACGCCGGCTGCTCACCGAATTCCCCGGGATCGGTCCCACCGGCGCGGACATCTTCCTGCGCGAGGCGCAGTCGGTCTGGCCGGAGCTGCGCCCGTACGCCGACCGGCGGACGGTGGCCGGTGCGCGGCGACTCGGTCTGCCCGCCACCACGGACCGGTTGGCCCGGCTCGTCGACGACGTCGACTTCGGTCGGTTCGCCTCGGCCCTGGTGCGGGTCGCCCTCGGCGAGGAGTCGGCCGGGCAGATCAGCCGGGGCGTGGCCACCCGTTGAGGGGCCTCACTTCGCCGCGTCGCCGCCGGGCTTGGTCAGGTACCACACCAGCAGCGCGGCCAGCACTGCCAGCACCACGAGCCCGCCGGAGAGGCCGCGACCCTCCTCCGGGGACCGGCCGGTGGTGCCGAAGTAGATCACGGCGAGGCCGGCCAGCACCGCGACGAACTTCCGGATGCCTCGGTCCTTCACAGCTGGCACCGTACGACCGGCGACCGGGTTATGCCCTTGTTATCCGCATTTGTCCCTCGGATGGGGGGCGTCAGTCTACGTCCAGGTCGTCGAGGGAGATCTTGTGGCTCATCAGCCAGCGGGCCAACGCCGACATGCCGAACAGCCACAGCGGCGCCGATTCGGTCGTGCCGTTCGTCGCGTAGATGGCGAACCGCAGATCCGGCGCGCGGTACGCCTCGATCCGCCACCGGTGCTGCCGGTCCCGCCACACCGCGCAGGGGTCCATCCCGTCACGGTAGGTGCCCCACTCCGGTCCCGGCCGACGATGTGCTCAATCCACCACCACCCGGGCGTCGTCGGGTAGCCGGCGGGTCAGTCCCTGCCGGTCCAGCAACTCCAGCAGCGGCACCGCCACCCGGCGAGTCGTGTCGAGGGCCTGCCGGGCGGCGCTGAGCGTGAACGGCTGCGGCAGCCCGGCCAGTACCCGCACCGCCTGCTGCGGCGCGCCGGGCAGCAGCAGCACGTTGCCGGTCAGCCGGAGCAGCGCACCCGCCCGCACCGCCGCACCGATCTCCCGGGCACCCAGGCCGACGGCGGCCAGCCGGTCGGCGTCCGGGGCGCGGAACGGATACGCCGCCCAGTCCTCGCCCACGAGCGCCAGCGCGCGGGCCAGCGGCTCGGGCAACGCCGCCGCGCCGGGGGTCACCACCCGACCGGCGACCAGCCGCAGCGGCGGCCGGACCAGCGCCTCGACCAGAGCCCGGTCCGGCAGGTCCAGGTGCCGGCGCAGTTCCTCGACCGGAACACCCGCCGCCAGCGGATCCGCGCGGGCGTGCTCGGCCACCGCGACGGCGAGCCGATCGCCCAGCCGCGACAGGTGTTGCGGATCAGCCAGCCAGTCGCCGACCACCGGCGCGACCGTCACCGGCACGCCCGCCCGCACCAGGTCGGCGACCCGGACCAGGCCCCGCCGGCGCAGTTCTCCGGCGACGTCGGGCCGGCCGTCCAGGGTGGCCAGCACCGCCGCCCGGGCCGCCGCGGCACCCCGACGCGCCAGCGGCGGCGGCAACACGTCGAGCACGGTGACCCCACCGGCGACGTACCGGCGGCCCGGATCCCGCAACAACGCCCGATCCCCCACCAGCAGCGGCAGCGGGCGGCCCAGCCGCAGCCGGGCGGTGTCCGCGCCCAGCGGCCGGACCCGCACCGGCACCGCGGCCGACCCGACATGCAGCGTCAACGTCGCCGGCAGCTCGGCCACCGGAACGCCGGCCAGTCGCACGTCGACCAGGTCGGTGGCCCGGAACCAACCCGGGGTGAGCAGGGCGTCGCCGCGGTTGATCCGGTCACGGGCCACACCCCGCAGATTGACCGCCACCCGGGTCACCGGCACCGCATCGGCGCAGGCGGCACCGAGCCGGTGCAGGCCCCGGATCCGTACCTGTTCGCCGCTGCCGGCCAACTCCAGCTCGTCGTCGATGCGCAGCCGGCCGCCGCCCAGGGTGCCGGTGACCACCGTGCCACTGCCCCGCACCGTGAAGCAGCGGTCGACCCAGAGCCGCACCGGGCCGTCGGGCACCGGGACCGGCACCCGGTCCGCCAGCCGGTCCAGCGCGGCCCGCAGGTCGGCCAGGCCGGCCCCGGTGACGGCACTGACCGGCACCGCCTCCGCCCCGGCCAGCGAGGTCGCCGCCAGCTCCGCGCGGGCCACCGCCAGGGCCGCCGCCGGATCGGCCAGGTCCACCCGGGTCACCACCAGCAGGCCGTGCCGGACGCCGAACGCGTCCAGGGCGGCCAGGTGCTCGGCGGACTGCGGCATCCAACCCGCGTCGGCCGCGACCACCACCACGGCGGCCGGCACCGGCCCCACCCCGGCCAGCATGTTCGGCACGAACCGCTCATGCCCCGGCACGTCGACGAACGCGACGGTACGACCCGACGGCAGCGCCGTCCAGGCGAACCCCAGGTCGATGGTCATGCCCCGGCGGCGTTCCTCGGCCCAGCGGTCCGGTTCCATCCCGGTCAGCGCCCGCACCAGCGTGGACTTGCCGTGATCGACGTGCCCGGCGGTGGCCACCACCAGCATGGTCAGTCGTCCCCCGGCACGGCCAGCACCGCCGCGCGCAGCAACCCGTCGGCCCGCTCGGGCACGCACCGCAGGTCGAGCAGCAGCCGGCCACGGACCACCCGACCCAGCACCGGCGGATCACCGGTACGCAGCGGGCCGGCGTACCGCTCCGGCAGGCTCAGCGCCCACGAGTCCAACTCGACGCCGGGCGCACCACCGCCGCCAACCACCGCCACCGACGGCACCACCTCGACCTTGCGGCCCTCGGCGACGAGCGCCTCGCGCAGCCGTTCGGTCCGCCCACGCAGCGCCGCCGCGTCGACGTGCAGCGCCCGACGGGTGGGGGTGACCGGATCACCGAGCGTGCCCGCCAGCGCGGCCAGGGTCAGCTTGTCCACCCGCAACGCCCGCGCGAGCGGATGCCGGCGCAGCCGGTCGACCAGCTCGGCGGTGCCGAGCAGCAACCCGGCCTGCGGGCCACCGAGCAACTTGTCGCCGCTGGCAGTGACCAACGCCGCCCCGGCGCGCAGGGTGCTCGTGGCGTCCGGCTCGTCCGGCAGCAACGGATCGGGTACGAGCAGCCCGGAACCGATGTCGACGACCACCGGCACGCCGAGCCCGGCCAACCGCCGCACCGGTACCGCCGAGGTGAAACCGGTGACCCGGAAGTTGGACGGGTGCACCTTCAACACGAAGCCGGTACGCGGCCCGACGGCGGCGGCGTAGTCGGCGAGGGTGGTCCGGTTGGTGGTGCCCACCTCACGCAACCGGGCGCCGGTGCTGGTGAGCAGGTCGGGCAGGCGGAAACCGTCACCGATCTCCACCAGCTCGCCCCGGCTGACCACGATCTCGGCGTCGGCGGCGAGCGCGGTGGCCGCCAGCGCCAGCGCGGCGGCACCGTTGTTGACCACGTGCACCGCCTCGGCGGCCGGTACGGCGGCGGCAAGGGCATCCAGCGCGTCCCGCCCACGGCGGGCCCGCCGCCCGGTGCCGAGATCCAACTCGACGTCGGTGTACCCGGCGGCGGCGGTCACCGCGGCCAGCGCGGCCTCGGAGAGGGCGGCCCGCCCGAGGTTGGTGTGCAGCACCACCCCGGTGGCGTTGAGCACGACCCGCGGCACGGAGGGCGGCAACGCGGCCAGCGCGGCGTCGGGTACCTCGGCGGGCTCGATCTCACCTCGGCGGGCCCGTTCCTGGGCCTGCCGCACCGCGCGGCGGACCCGGTCGCGGCCGACCGCGACGGCCGCCGCAACCAGCGACGGCTCAGCCAGCAACGCGTCGGTACGCGGTACCCGGCGCCGCGGGTCCGCGCCGCCGTCGCTCATCGGTTCATCTCCTCACAGCCTGGCGGAGACGGACGGGAATCGAACCCGCCTGGCCCGGATCCCGGACCACACCGGTTTTGAAGACCGGGAGGGGCACCAGCCGCCTGAACGCCTCCACCGGCCATTGGATCACAGCCCGGCGGCGGGTGTGCGGCCGAGTCGACACCGCGCTCACCCGTCGGGTTCGGCCGCCTGTCGCTCGAGCCGGGCCCGCTGCGGCACCACCGTGTACTTCGGATCGCGGGCCGAGGCGACACCGGCGTGGAAGACCCCGAATCGGGTCGCCACCGAAGCGGCGAGCAACGCGGCCCCGGACACCGCCGACACCAGTCGGCTCCGCCGGCCCAGCACCGCACCGGCCACCCCGGCCACGGTGAGCGCCCGCCCGGCGCGCAGCAGCCGACCGGGTCGACCCGTCCGGTACGGCTCACCCAGCAGGCCGAGGCGATTCTCCACCCGGTGCGCGCCGACCAGTTCCAGTCCGGCGCCGGCCACCGCCATCCGCCGCGCCGGACCCGCCTGGGCCGGCGGCACGGCGAGCAGACCCACTCCCGCGCCGCTGGCCAACGCGCTGCCCGCGAAGACGAACGGCAGGTCGGCGTACGCCTCGTGCCAGGACGGCACGGCCGTGTCGGCGAGCAGCACCGCCGTGTACGTGCCCAGGGCCGGCGCGGTCAGCGCGGCGGCCAACCCGGCGGCCCGTCCCGCCGGCGGCAACGCCCGGCGGACCAACCCGAGCGGGCCACGCGTGGGCAGCAGCGGCGCCAGCTCGGCGACCGCGGCCAGCCCGGCGGCCGGACCGTATCCGGTGAGGATCCAGGTGCCCACCGACATCGGCGAGGTCGGCTTGGCCACCCGCAGCATGTGGTGGAACCGCTCCGGCCGGCCCAGGTCCTTGACCAGCAGACCGGCGCTGGCGGTGACCGCGACCAACGCGGCGACCCGGCCGGCGCGACGTACCTCGGCGCGGCCGGTGAGCTGACCACCCGCCGCCAGCAGCGACGAGCCGGCGGCCAGCCCGCCGGTGAACAGGTAGGCGGCGATCTCCCACGTCCACACCGGCGGCTTGAGGATCGGCCGGCCGTAGTAGGAGGTGAACTCCGCCGGCGGCACGGCCAACTCCTCACCAGCCCGGCGGCCGGCCCGGAAGCGGCGGAACCGGTCGCCGACTGCCGGCCGGTCCGGGTTCACCGCCGACCGCCGAGGAACGCGCCGACGGCAACCGCCGTCATGGCCAGCGCGGCCAGCCCCGCCCGGCGCCACATCGCCGGCAGGTCCCGGGTGGTGACCTGCGGATCCGGCGGCAGGCCGTACACCTCCGGCTCGTCGAGCAGCAGGAAGAACGCGCCGTCGCCGCCGACCCCGTCGTGCGGGTCGTGGCCGTAGAGCCGCGCCTGCGGCTCCCCCCGCTCCCGCAACGTGGCGACCCGCTCGGCCGCCCGCTCCCGCAGCTCGTCGAGGGGACCGTACTGGATGGACTCGGTCGGGCAGGCCTGCGCGCAGGCCGGGGTCAGCCCCGCGCCGATCCGGTCGTAGCAGAGTGTGCACTTCCACACCCGGCCGTCGTCCACCCGCCTGTCGATCACCCCGTACGGGCAGGCCGACACGCAGTAGCCGCACCCGTTGCAGATGTCCTCCTGCACGACAACGGTGCCGAACTCGGTGCGGAACAGCGCCCCGGTCGGGCAGACGTCGAGGCATCCGGCCCGGGTGCAGTGCTTGCACACGTCCGACATCATCAGCCAGCGGAAGTCGCCGCGCCCCTCGGCGCTGCCCGTGCGCCCGGGAGGCCCGGCCCCCGGCATGCCGAGGAACTCGGTCGTCCGGGCCGCCGCCTGCGGCTCACCGGGCAGCACACCCGGCTCGGTGCCGGTCGGGTTGGCGGTGCCGGCCGACCGGGCGGCGGAGGCGGCGCTGGCCGATTCACCTGTCGGGTTCCCGGCGAACGACGCGGTGCCGTGCCCGGTGGGCCGGGGCTGTTCGACGAAGGCGACATGCCGCCACGAGTTCGCCGTCAACGCGCCGGTGTTGTCGTACGACATGCCGAGCAGGTCCAGCCCGGAGGTGGGTACCCCGTTCCACTCCTTGCAGGCCACCTCGCACGCCTTGCAGCCGATGCAGACGCTGGTGTCGGTGAAGAAACCCATCCTCGGTGGCGCGTCGACCCAGCCGGCCGCGGTCGCCGGATCGACGGCCGGCAGCGACGACTGTGGCGGTGCGGCGGGCCGGTGCGGCGGATCGGCCATCAGGGGTTCCCCTCTCCGTCGCCGGTGGACCCGGGTGGCTCGACCGGCACACCGGGGGTGACCGCCGGCGGCAGGACACCCGGCACGATGCCGGCTCTGGTGCGGTAATCCTGCACGAGTTCGCGCAGGGCCGCCCCGGTGGGCCGGCGTCCCGGCCGCACGTCACAGGTGCCGATCTTGCTTTCCTGGATCAGCACGTTCGGATCCAGGGTGATGCCGAACAGGTCGTTCGCCGAATCGCCGGTGACCAGCCCCTCGAAGCCGAAGTGGTACGGCAGCCACACCTGGTGGATCACCCGGCCGTCCACCGACAGCGGCACCAACCGGTCGGTGACCAGCACCCTGGCCTCGATAGCCGCGCGGGCGCTGATCAGGTGCGCCCAACCGAGATGGGTCAGCCCGGTCAACGCCGCCAACTCCGGGGAGACCTCCACGAACATCTCCGGTTGCAGTTCCGCCAGCGGCGCGACCGTACGGCTCATCCCGCCCGCGGTGTGGTGCTCGGTGAGCCGGCTGACCGTGAACACGTACGGGAAGACCTGGTCGTGCTGCTGCGGTGGACTGGGGTTCGTCGAGTTCACCGGATGGTCGTACATCTTGCGGGTCGGGTTGGCCTGCTGACCGTAGAGCGGGTTACGCACCGGCGACTCGGCCGGCTCGTAGTGCGTCGGCAACGGCCCGTCCAGCACCCCGCTGGGCGCGTACAGCCACCCCTTACCGTCGGACTGCATGATGAACGGGTCGTCACCGGCCAGTGCCGCCGGCCCCGTGGCACCCTCCGGCGGCCGGTACGACGGCGGTTTCGTCACCTCGAAGTCCGGCACGTCCCGGCCGGTCCACCGCCCGGCGTCGGCGTCCCACCACACGTACCGTTTGCGCTCGCTCCACGGGCGGCCCTGCGGATCGGCGGAGGCCCGGTTGTAGAGCAGCCGCCGGTTCGCCGGCCAGGCCCAGCCCCACTCGGCGGCCACCCAGTCCTGCTCGTGCCCCGGCCGGCGCCGGGCCGCCTGGTTCACCCCGTCGGCGTACACCCCGGTGTAGATCCAGCAGCCGATCGCGGTCGTCCCGTCGTCCCGGGCCTCGGTGAAGGCCGACAACGGACGGCCGCTCGTCGTGTCGCAACCGTTGATCTCCCGCAGCACCGCCTCGGCGTCGGGCTCGGCGTACCGGCCCTGCGTGGGATAGTCCCAGGCCAGATCGAGCAGCGCACGGTCGCGCGGCAGAGTCGAGCCGGCCAGCTTCTCCCGGATCCGGCGCCCCAGGTGATAGAAGAACCACAGCTCGGAGCGGGCGTCGCCGGGCGGGTCGACGGCCTTCTCCCGCCACTGCAGCAGCCGCTGCGTCTGGGTGAACGTGCCCTCCTTCTCCACGTGGGAGGCGGCCGGCAGGAAGAACACCTCGGTGGCGCACCGCTCCGGCACGATCTCACCTGTGGCGACCTCGGGGCCACGCTGCCAGAACGTCGCACTCTCGATCATGAACAGGTCGCGGACGACGAGCCAGTCGAGGTTGGCCATGCCCAGCCGCTGAGCCCGGCCGTGCGCCGAGCCGACCGCCGGGTTCTGGCCGAGCAGGAAGTACCCCTTCACCTTTCCGTCGATCATGTTCAGCACCTGCTGGTAGGTGCCGTGATCGCCGGTCAGCCGGGGCAGGTGGCCGTAGCAGAAGTCGTTCTCGGGGGTGGCCGCTTCCCCCCAGTACGCCTTCAGCAGGCTGGCGGCGTAGGCGCGGGCACCACCCCAGAAACCCTTCTGACCCGGATGCCGGATGCTGTCCACCCACGCGTCGAAGTCGGGATGCCGGGCGTGGTGCGGCATCGGCAGATAACCCGGCAGCAGGTTGAACAGGGTCGGAATGTCGGTGGAACCCTGGATGCTGGCGTGCCCGCGCAGCGCCATCACCCCACCACCGGGCCGCCCCATGTTGCCCAGCAGCAGCTGGATGATCGCCCCGGTGCGGATGTACTGCACGCCGACGGTGTGCTGGGTCCAGCCGACCGAGTAGATCAGGCACCCGGTGCGTTCCCGACCGGAATTCTCCGTCCAGGCCCGGGCCAACTCCAGGAACTTCTCCCGGGGTAAGCCACAGACCCGTTCCACCATTTCCGGGGTGTAGCGGGCGAAGTGCCGCTTGAGGATCTGGTAGACGCAGCGCGGGTGTTGCAGGGTCTCGTCCCGCCGCACCTGGCGGGCGACCGGAGCACCGTGCGACTCGTGGCGCAGACCGGCCGCGGTATCCCGCTCCCGGGCCGTGTGGCCACTGCCGGAGTCCCGCTCGTGGCCCGCGTACTGCCAACTGTCCTGGACGTAGCTGGCGGTCGCCGGGTCGAAGCCGGAGAAGATCCCGTCGGCGTCCTCGGCGTCGACGAAGTCGTCGCTGACGATCGTGGCGGCGTTCGTGTACGCCAGCACGTACTCCCGGAAATCCAGCTCGTTGCTGAGGATGTAGTTCACCACCGCGCCCAGCAGCGCGATGTCGGTGCCCGCCCGGATCGGCAGGTACGCGTCAGCGACGGCGCTGGTACGGGTGAACCGGGGGTCGACGTGGAAGACCTTGGCCCCGCGCCGTTTCGCCTCCATCACCCACTGGAAGCCCACCGGATGGGCCTCGGCCATGTTGGAGCCCTGGATCACGATGACGTCGGCGTTCGCCACGTCCTGCTGGAAGTCCGTCGCACCACCGCGACCGAAGCTGGCCCCCAGACCGGGGACGGTGGCGGAGTGTCAAATCCGGGCCTGGTTCTCGATCTGAAGCGCCCCCATCGCGGTGAACAGCTTCTTGATGAGGTAGTTCTCCTCGTTGTCCAGGGTGGCCCCACCCAGACTGGCGATCCCCAACGTCCGGTTCAGCGGCCGACCCTCGGCGTCCGCGTCCTCCCACGTCTCGGCGCGCGCGGCGAGGACCCGGTCGGCGATCATGTCGAGCGCGGTGTCGAGGTCCAGGTCCTCCCACTCGGTGCCGTACGGCCGCCGGTAGCGCACAGTTGTCTGCCGCAGCGGACTGGTGACCAGGCTCCGGCTGGCGGCACCCTTCGGGCAGAGCCGGCCCCGGGAGATGGGGCTGTCCGGGTCGCCCTCGATCTGGGTGACCTGCTCGTCGCTGACGAAGACCCGCTGCCCGCAGCCGACGGCACAGTACGGGCAGACGGAACGGGCCACCCGATCGGCGTCCTCCGTGCGGGCGGTCAGCTCGGCGCTGCGGCTCGAGCACGCCGCCGCGCCCCGGCCCAGGGGGTCGGTGCCGGTGAGCTGCCGGTAGACCGGCCAGCCCAGCAACCTGTCCCGCAGTCCCACGCCCGCACCTCCGGTCTTGACCTTAGGACAGCGCGGCGGAATCGGCGACCCACCTGCCGGATCCACAATCACGACGTCGCCCCCGGCCCGAAATCGGGCCGGGGGCGACGAAGGTGTCGGTGTGCAGGTCGCCTCTCGGCGAGTGGCGCGACGCGGCTCCAGCCGAACGGAATTCCGCGACGGCAATTTAGGTGAGGCCCGGGGACACTGAAACACACCGACACCCGAGTCAACAGGTTACCCGCTCTGCTTCTTCCTACCCCTGCTGTGACCGCCGCCACAGGGTCTACGGAGCCAGCCGCCCAGAGCCCGCTGGCCGGCACCCTGGTTCGGGTGCCGGCCAGCGGCTTTCTGTTCCCCCTGTGGAGGAATGTCTTCGGTTGTCAGCTGGTGTTCATCAGCTTGGTTGGTGGGGTCAGCTGGTCCAGTGCTGGGCGACGAGGTCGGCGGCCTGCTGTTCCCACTGGGCGTAGTGGTCGGGGTAGGCCGACACCTGCACCGTCTGCGCGGCCTGGGTCAGGGGCATGTCCTGCCACCCGTCGACCTGCTTGAGGCCCTTGAGGAAGGCCAGGGTGGAGTACTCGGGGTCGGTGATCTGCTCCACCGTGCCCCAGCCGGAGGAGGGGCGCTGCTGGAACAGGCCCTGCGAGTCGTGGTCGTTGCGGTCACCCAGATGACCCAGGTTCTCCAACTTCGACTCCTGCAACGCCGTCGCGATCGACACCACCGCGGCCCGCTCGTCCATACCGGCCTTCTTCGTCGCCGCGATGATCGCCTTCACATTCGCGACCTGCTCATCGTTCAGCTCGATCGTCGACTGGTTCCTGGGGGTGCCATGCGGCAGCAACTTGCCCATGTCCGGCTTGTCCGCCTGCACCGCCACCGCGACCGGGGTCGTCTGGACCGGGGTGACATCGGCGTGCGCGGCCACCGGACCAGCGAACATGCCACCGGTGAAAGCCAGACCCGCAACACCCAGCACACTCTTCCGCAGCATCGAGTTCATCACAAGGCTCCAATTCGGGGGTCGACGCACACCCACACCGAGGGGGATCGGTCAGGCGCACGCAAGCACCGACAGGCACTCAAACAAGGGGGAAAAGAGAAGTCCTCCGGCACGCGGGGCCGTATCGCCACTTCACGCCGCCGGGACCATGCACAACGACCGACCGGCCCGGATCATTCCCGGGGCCATGCACCCACCGCGACAGGCGGTCTACCTCGGTCGTTCAGGGATGTCCAACGACCACCGGCCCGCCATCATTCCCGGGGGCCATGCACCCACCACAGCGAGCGGTCCTCGTCGGCCGTTCAGGGATGTCCAACGACCACCGGCCCACCACCATTCCGGCCCGAGCCGCTCACCACAGCGCGGCGGACAGGTCTTCCTCAGCCGTCCGGGACTATCCAACGCCCCCGACCCGCCACCCATCCCACCCCAAGCCCCCGACCACCCCGGCAATCTTGGTCCGAAACCGCCCACCCAAGGGCACAACCGCACCAAGATCCCGCACCCCACCGACCACAGACCCGGCACACCGGGTGCGGGGCTATGCCCACGACGAGGGTGTGGCCCGCCGTGCCCGGCGCAGGGATCAAGCCTGACCGCCCGGAGCCGGGCACGGCGGGCCACACCCCCCCACCGCACCCACCGCACAGCGCAACAGACCACCACCCCCGACCACACGCACCGCGCAGCCTGAACCCCCGGCACCCCATCGACGACCACGGCGACAAAATGCCCAGACAGGGTCATTGACGGCACACCAGGGACAGGTCATCGGACCGGGCCGGCCCGATCTGGGGTTACCCTGACAGCATGCAGGCCGTCTTCCCCACCACGACCAGCGTGGCGCACCTGGCCCGACCCGGCCGCCCCGCCGTGGTGACCCGGACGCTGGCCGAGCTGCGTGGGCCCACCCGGGGGGTGGTCGAGTTGCCGGTGCGGCTGATGTGGTGTGCCGACCGGGCGTTCGACCTCGCCGACCCCGACCAGCTGCTCTGGTTGTACGAGAACGTGCTGCGCGAGACCACGAACGTCGACGACCTTCGCCGCCTGGTCAACGGGCACGCACTACGCCGGGTGTGGAAACTGCTCAACCTGCCCCGGGGCGTACGCCTGGCCTGGGAGAGCCGGCACCGGGGTCTCCGGTCGGCGTGACCGGCGCATCCCCCGCCGCGCATCCACACGAGTTCTACCGGGAGGTGGCCCGGGTCGCGTTGACCGTCGCCGGGCCGCACCGTTTCGTCCTCGGCGGCGGGGTGGCCTGGGCCGCGCACGGACTCGTCACCCGCCCCACCGAGGACGTCGACCTCTTCGCCGACGTCGAAGGCGCCGCCGCCGCGGCGGCCGCCGACGTCCGGACCGCCCTGGAGACCGCCGGGTTCGAGGTGGCCGACGCCGACCCGGGTAGCGCCCTCGGTGACCTCTTCGACGGCTTCGACCAGGACCTGCGGGACTTCGTCGTCACCCGGGACAACCGGCAGATTCGTCTCAGCCTGGCCCGTCTCGACCGGCACCGCAGCCCGGTGGTGATGGACCTCGGACCGGTCATGGACGTCCGAGACCTCATCGCCAACAAGACCGCCGCCCTGGTGAACCGCCGCGAGGTACGCGACTACATCGACGTGGCCTCCGCACTGGAGCACCGGTCGGTGGCGGAACTGCTGGACCTCGCCCGGCAGCTCGACCCGGCGCTCGATGACGACGACGTTCGGGCGGCCGGCCGGTATCTCGACCGGATCGCGGACGGCCGGTTCACCCGCTACGGGCTCGGCCCCGCCGAGATCGCCCGGGTCCGCCGGTACCTGGCGGACTGGCCCCGCTGACCCGGCGCCGCCGACCCGCACGGGGCCGGCGGGAACACCGGGTCGACAGGAACCTCACTTGGTGAAGCGACCGCCGGTGACGCCGAGGACCTCGCCGGTGATGAAGCTCGACTCCTGCGAGGCGAAGAAGACGTACGCGGGCGCCAGCTCCGCCGGCTGACCGGGCCGGCCGACAGGGGTGTCGGTGCCGAACTGCTCGACCTTCTCCTCCGGCATGGTCGCCGGGATCAGCGGCGTCCAGATCGGCCCGGGAGCCACCGCGTTGACCCGGATGCCCCGATCGACCAGGTCGGCGGCGAGCGCCTTGGTGAAGTTCGCGATCCCCGCCTTGGTGGTGGCGTAGTCGAGCAACTGCGGCGACGGGTCGAAAGCCTGGATCGACGACGTGTTGATGATCGTGGACCCCTCGCCCAGGTGCGGCAACGCCGCCTTGCACAGCCAGAACATCGCGTACAGGTTGGTCTTGAACACCCGGTCGAACTGCTCGGTGCTGATGCCGGCGATGCCCTTGTCCTGCGCCATCTGGTACGCCGCGTTGTTCACCAGGATGTCGATGCCACCCAGGTCGGTCACCGCCCGCTCGATCAACGCCGCGCAGTTGCGCTCGTCGGCGATGTCGCCCCGGATCGCGACACCCTTGCGACCGGCGGCCTCGATGAGTCGTACCGTCTCCCGGGCGTCCGCGTCCTCCTCCTCGCCGAGGTAGGAGATCAGCACGTCGGCGCCCTCCCGGGCGTACGCGATGGCGACCGCCCGGCCGATGCCCGAGTCACCACCGGTGATCACCGCCTTCTTGCCGTCGAGCTTGCCGGTGCCCCGGTACGAGTCCTCTCCGTGGTCCGGCTTCGGCGTCATCTCGCTGGTGCGGCCCGGCGGGTTCTGCTGCTGGTTCGGCTGCCCGGACTGTTGGCCGTACTGGTCGGTGGGGTCCTGCTGGGTGTGTTGGGTCTCGCTCACGGAGATCTCCTCGCCCGGGATCGTTTGCTGCGGTCCCGGATGCCCCTACCCGGGCGAAGCCTGCGGAAACGCCCGGGTAGGTCACCACGCGTAGGGCATCCTAGGATCCTGGATGGCTGACCACGGCGGTCGGGCAGGTGCCTTCCGTGTCAGTCAGACACGCGTGCCGGCGACGTCGCGCCTCGGGCCGGGTAGGCGGTCCGCCAGCGCCAACGCGGCCCGGACCGGCACCCGACCGACCAACTCGTCGAAGTCGGCCCGGCCCAGGCAGAACCGGGTGAACGCGCGCCAGCCCGGCGGCGTGGCGAGCAGCGTGTGGCAGACCGCGGGCCGTCGGGAGAAGACGTCGAGCAGCCGGTGCCCGGCCCGCATGGCCGGGACGAGGCGCTCGGTCACCGACCGTTCGTAGCCGGCGAGATCGGCATCGGCCACCGCCACCCCGGCCAGCTCGCCGGAGCGAAGCGCGTAGCTGATCCCCTCCCTGGTCCAGGGCTCCAGGAGACCGGCGGCGTCACCGGCGACCAGCACCCGGCCCCGTCGCAGCGGCGAGTCGTAGCTCCGGCAACGGGTCAGGTGACCCGAGTCGTGCGCCGGCGACACATCGGCCAGGCCGAGGCGGTCGACGAACCGCCGCAGATACTGCCGGGTCCGCTCCCCCTCACCCCGACCGGCGATCACGCCAACGGTGAGCCGATCCCCCTTCGGGAAGACCCAGGCGTACGAGCCGGGCAGCGGGCCCCAGTCGAGCAGCGCTCGACGCCGCCACCGGGCCTGCTCGGGCGGCGGTACCGGCAATTCCAGCTCCAGCCCCAGGTCCACCTGCCGGTGCCGCACCCCGACGTGCCGGGCGCTCACCCCGGACGAGCCATCGGCACCGATGACCGTACGGGCCAGCAGCACCTCGCCGTCGGCCAGCCGCAGGCGTACCACATCCGGGTCCTGCTCCACCGACCGGACGGCGGCCCGCTCGCGGACCTCGGCGCCGGCGGCCACCGTGGCGGCCCGCAGCCGGTCGTCGAACTCCTCCCGCCGCACCATGCTCACCAGCGGCCCCGCACCATGCCGGCGGGTGAACCCGCCGCGCCCGTCGAGGGTGAAGGTGATCCGGTCCACCGCGTCGTGGGCGGGAACCTCGATCCGTCCGGCCACCGCGGCCAGCGAGGTGCCGATCAGGCCACCGCCGCAGGTCTTGTACCGGGGATGCGCGGCGCGCTCGACGACGAGCGTGCGTACCCCTCGCCGGGCGGCGGCGTAGGCGGCGGAGAGCCCGGCGGGTCCGCCGCCGATCACCACGAGTTCCCAGACGCTCACTCGTGCAGGGTAGATCAGCCGAGGTGCCCGACGACGCCGACGCGACCACCTGCCGGGCGGGACGGCGGCCCGCCGTACCCCCTCGCTGGCCGCGGTGCCCGCCGAGCGCGCAGGTCGGCCCGGAACCGGCCGCGACCGGCCCGGGGCGGGCATCTTCTCCGGCGCGCCGGGTAACCGCCCGCCGCAGACCGCCTGCCGCAGGCGGACGAGGGCACGAGGAGGACACCATGCAAGAGGTGCGGCTGTCGGACGTCGAGGCGCGGGTGTACGACGCGGTGGCGGCCCTGGAGGCCCGTGGCCAGGTCCCGTACCCGGACATGATCGCCCAGGAGTGTGGTTTGACCGAGGAGCAGTTGCAGACCCCGCTGCACCTGCTGACCGAGAAGAACCTGCTGCACCGGGAGGATTCACCGATGTCCGGGCTCGACTTCGGACCTCGCTTCTGCGCGCAGCAACTGGCATGACGGACAGCCGCGTGCGCCACCCGACGGCACGGCGCCGGATCGCCTGTTGAACTCGACGGAGCCCGGCGCTCCGAGGTCCGGGGCGGTGCTGGACGGGCGGCGACGCTGGCCGGCCCTCGGGGTCGGGTTGGTCGCCGCGTTCATGACGCTGCTCGACATCAGCATCGTCAACGTGGCCCTGCCGTCGCTGGAGCGCGCCCTGCGGGCCGATCCGAGCGACCTGCAGTGGGTGCTGTCCGGGTACGCGCTGAGCTTCGGCCTGGTTCTGGTGCCGGCCGGACGCTTCGGCGACGTCCGGGGGCGACGCAACGCCTTCGTCTTCGGCATCGCCCTGTTCACGCTGACCAGCGCGCTGGCCGGGCTGGCCCAGTCCCCCGGCTGGCTGATCGCCGCCCGCCTGCTCCAGGGTGCCGCCGCCGGTGTGGTGAACCCGCAGGTGACCGGCCTGATCCAGCAGCTGTTCGCCGGCCCTGAGCGGGCCCGGCCCTTCGGGTGGCTCGGCGCCACCATCGGCATCTCCACCGCGATCGGTCCGCTGCTCGGTGGTCTGCTGATCGCCGCCGGTGGGCCCGAGCACGGCTGGCGGTGGGTCTTCTTCGTCAACGTTCCGGTGGGGATCGTCGCGGTGCTGCTCGGCTGGCGGTTGCTGCCCGGACGGGTCACCCCCCGGGGCGCGCAGC
Source organism: Verrucosispora sp. CNZ293 (assembly GCF_002754655.1). NCBI lineage: Bacteria > Bacillati > Actinomycetota > Actinomycetes > Micromonosporales > Micromonosporaceae > Micromonospora > Verrucosispora sp. CNZ293. The sequence continues at coordinate 1,462,022 of NZ_PEFR01000001.1, read as the reverse complement.
GCCGGTTCGACCCGATCGGCGTCCTGCTGCTCGGCATCGGCGTGACCCTCGTGCTGCTGCCGCTGGTGCAGCGCGAGCAGTGGCACGGCCCGACGAAGTGGCTGCTGGTACCCGTCGGGCTGGTCACGCTCGCCGGCTTCGTCGGCTGGGAGCGACGGTACGCCCGGCACGGCCCGCCACTGTTCGACGTCCGCCTGTTCGGCCACCGGTCGTACGCCCTCGGCTCGACCATCGCGCTGCTCTACTTCGGTGGGTTCACCGCGATCTTCTTCATCTTCACGCTCTACCTGCAGAACGGACGTGGCTACAGCGCGCTTGTCGCCGGTGCGGCGATCACCCCGTTCGCGCTCGGCTCAGCCGTCGCGTCCGCCGTCGGCGGGCGGCTGGTCAACAGGTACGGACGCCCGCTCGTCGCCATCGGGCTGGTCGCCGTGGTGACCGGTCTGGGCCTGGCCGCGCTCGCCATCGAGCTGGTACCTCGCGTGCCCGTGCCCTGGGTGACCGCGCTGCCGCTGCTGGTCGCCGGCATCGGCAGCGGTCTGGTGATCGCCCCCAACCAGACGCTCACCCTGTCGGAGGTGCCGGTGCCCCAGGCGGGCAGCGGCGCCGGGATGTTGCAGACCGGGCAGCGGATCGGTTCGGCCGCCGGGATCGCGGTGGTCGGCGCGGTCTTCTTCTCCGCGCTGGCCGACGGCGCGGACGCCTGGTCCAGGGCGTTCGAGATGTCGCTGCTCACCTCTGCGGCGATCATCGCGTTGGCCCTGGTGGCAGCCGCCGTGGACATCGTCCGCAACCACCGCGGCCGGCCCCGCGAGCGGGGCCGGCCGGTAACTCACTGATTCGGTGTCACCAGAGCTGGGAGACGATGTCCGCCGCCTGCTCCTCCCACTGCGCGTAGTGGAACGGGTAGGCCGACACCTGCACCGTCTGGGCGGCGGTGGTCAGCGGCAGATCCCGCCAGCCACCGACGTTCTTCAGCGCCTCGAAGAAGACGGTCGAGGAGTACTCCGGGTCGGTGATCTGCTCCACGCTGCCCCACCCGGTGGACGGACGCTGCTGGAACAGGCCCTGCGAGTCGTGGTCGTTCCACGAGCCCAGGTGCCCGAGGTTGTAGAGCTTCGACTCCTGCAACGCGGTGGCGATGCCGATCACGGCGCCGCGCTCACCCACACCTGTGCGCTTGGCCACCTCGATGATGGTCTTGGCGTTGTCCCGCTGGGCAGCGTCGAGCGGGACACGCGACTGGGCGCCCTGCACGCCGTGCGGGATCAACTCGTCGCGGGTGGGCTTGCCGGCGTCCGGCTTGTCGGTGCGGCCGGCGGTCGTCAGCCCGGATTCCACTGTCACGCCGGTGCTGGTGCGCCCGGTCGCCCGGTCGATCGCCGCCACCGCTCCGGAGTGCGGACCGGTGGTGATCGGTGCGGCCACGGCGGTGGGGCCGAAGGCCAGTCCGGCGAGGGCGGTCACGCCCACCACGCTGAGCGCGGTCTTCCGGTTCGGGATCGTCGCGATGGCCGGGAGCCATCGAGTGAAGTCCGGCTTCACGATGGTTGCCCTTTCGATCGGGTACGAGCCGCTCGGGGTTGAGCCGCTCTCGGGGGACAGACGGGTGCCGGCGAGGGTTTGCCAGCGGGCCCATGGGGGACACAACCCGGCTGGCATGTCCGCCATTCCGGAAATGTGCGGGTGCCGTCAGGCTGCGACCCAGGTCACAGCGCAGACCGGAGCGAAGGCCCCAGCACGACACGGACCGGTCAGTGCGCCTCAGATCTCGTACGGGACGCCGAAGCGCACCAGGACATGCCAGAGCTGCTTGAGGTGCTGCAACGTGTCCATCGCCGGCCCCCGGTCGGCCCACCGCCCCGGCTCGGTCACCACCGACGCCGCGGCCCGCCCGATCAACGCGGCGTGCACCGGCTCGCCCGCCCGGGCGAACTCGGCGTGCACCCGCGCCGCCAGTGGCGGGATCGCCGGCCCACGGAACTCCGCGTCCACCCCGTCGACCGGCAGCGCGAAGCCGGCATGCCAGCGGATCGGGAAACCGTACCGGTCAGCTGCGGCGATCAGGCTCGCCGCGGTGCCGCTGCCCCGGAACGAGGGATCGACGACCAGTTCCAGGACGTCGCGGTCCAGTCTCACCTCGCCGTGCACCTGCGCCTCGACATAGTCGTCGAGGGCACGGCCGGCCGCCCGGGGTGTCGCGGCCAGCGCCTCCCGAACGCGCAGCAGCTCACCGGTGAGGGTCACCAGGTCCATCCCGGGCCGGCCCAGGCACACACCGGTTTCGGCGGTGGCCGCGATCAGGGCGGCCAGCACCGGCTCGATCACGTCGACGGTGCCGACGTCGCGCGGTCCGAGGTGGCTGTCGCCGAAGCAGAAGGTGGTCCGGGCCAGCACCTCGGGACGCAACCGCAGGTGGCAGGAGCCGAACCTGGGACAGGCGCCGTCGGGATGGTCGAGCAGATTCAGGCCACCGTACTTCGGCCGCTCCGCCGGCGCGACGTCCGGTCGCTGGTACGCGCCGCCGAACATGCGCTCCTCCCAGCGGTCCCGGTCGCCGCCGGGGTACGCGGTCAGGCCACCGTTGGAGATGCCCGTCTCGAACTGGCTGCGGTAGACCCCCTCGGTGGCGAGCGCCTCGGCGACCGTACGACCGTCGGCGCGCAGCCGGTCCGGATGGAAGTTGAGGGTGACCCGCCCCTGCTGGCCGATCGCCGCGACGAGCCGCTCCGGTTCGAGGCGTACCCCGGTGCCGGCCAGCGCACGCCCGATGACGGCAAGCGCGGCGGGCCTGTCGCGCAGCGCCACCGCGCGTACATGGCGCAGTGCCGCACGTTGCGCGGCGGTGAGCGTCGGGTCGTCGGACATGTCGGCAGTCTCGCCGGGACCGGCCGGTCCCCGCATCCCGGTTCCCGGCCCACCGGGCGCAGCGGTCCGCCTCGGTGCGGGACGGGGGCTGCCCGCCACCGACCTCAGTGGCCCCTGGCCAGCCACTGTGGCAGCTGCGGAGCCTCGGCCCCGATGGTGGTGCTCGCACCGTGCCCGGTGTGCACAGTGGTCTGCGGTGGGAGGGTGAGCAACCGGTCGCGGATCGAGTCGACGATGGTGCCGAAGTCGCTGTACGAGCGGCCGGTGGCACCCGGGCCGCCGGCGAACAGGGTGTCGCCGGTGAAGACCACGCCCAGCTCGGCGGCGTACAGGCAGCACGCGCCGGGGCTGTGCCCGGGGGTGTGCAGCACGGTCAGCTCGGTACCGCCCACCGCGATGGTCTGGCCGTCGTCGAGGGTGCCGCCCGGCGCCTCGTCGGGATGCACCAGATCCCACAGCACCCGGTCGGCGGGGTGCAGCAGCACCGGCGCGCCGGTCGCCCGGGACAGCGGTGGGGCGACCCGGACGTGGTCGTCGTGGGCGTGCGTGGCGACGATCGCGGTGACCCGCCGCCCGGCCACAACCTTCAGGATGGCGTCGACGTCGTGCGGGGCGTCGATCACGACGCACTCGGTGTCGTCGCCGACCACCCAGACGTTGTTGTCGACGTCGAAGGTCTGACCGTCGAGGGAGAAGGTGCCGGAGGTGACCGCGTGGTCGATGTGGGCGGCCATCAGAAGACCACCACCGAGCGGAGCACGTCGCCCCGGTGCATCCGGGCGAACGCCTCCTCCACCCCGTCCAGGCCGATCTCCTCCGTGACGAAGGCGTCCAGGTCGAGGCGGCCCTGCAGGTACAGCTCGGTGAGCATCGGGAAGTCACGGCTGGGCAGACAGTCGCCGTACCAACTGGACTTGAGGGCGCCACCACGGCCGAAGACGTCGAGCAGGGGCAGCTCGACGCGCATCTCGGGCGTGGGTACGCCGACCAGCACGACGGTGCCGGCCAGGTCGCGGGCGTAGAAGGCCTGCTTCCAGGTTTCCGGCCGGCCGACCGCGTCGATCACCACGTCGGCGCCGAAGCCGCCGGTGGCGGCCTGGATCTCCGCCACCGGGTCGGCCTCGGAGGCGTTGACGGTGTGGGTGGCGCCGAGCCTGCGGGCCCAGTCGAGCTTGCGGGAGTCGGTGTCCACCGCGATGATCGTCGTCGCCCCGGCCAGGGCAGCGCCGGCCACCGCCGCGTCGCCGACACCACCGCAGCCGATCACGGCCACCGAGTCGCCGCGGGTCACCCCGCCGGTGTTCATCGCCGCCCCGAGCCCCGCCATCACCCCGCAGCCGAGCAGTCCGACAGCGGCCGGCCGGGCCGCCGGGTCCACCTTCGTGCACTGGCCGGCGTGCACCAGGGTCTTCTCGGCGAACGCGCCGATGCCCAGCGCCGGGGAGAGTTCGGTGCCGTCGGCGAGGGTCATCTTGCGGGCGGCGTTGTGGGTGGCGAAGCAGTACCACGGCCGGCCCCGCCGGCAGGCCCGGCAGACCCCGCAGACGGCCCGCCAGTTGAGCACCACGAAATCACCAGGTGCGACAGCGTCCACGCCCGCGCCGACCTGCTCGACGATGCCGGCCGCCTCGTGGCCCAGCAGGAACGGGTAGTCGTCGTTGATGCCGCCCTCACGGTAGTGCAGGTCGGTGTGGCAGACGCCGCACGACTGCACCCGGACCACCGCCTCGCCCGGCCCGGGGTCGGGCACCACGATCTCGGTGACCTCGACGGGCGCGCCCTTGCTGCGGGAGATGACTCCCCGGACCTGCTGGCTCACGCTCTCCTCCTCCTCGCCGGCCCGCACAGACTGTCGTCGCCGCCCGGCGGCGTCAGCGGCGGCGCTGCCACGTTCGTCTTCGGAGGCGAACCTACCGCCGCGACGGCGGATCGGCACCGTTTCGGTTGCCGACGGCGGCCAGCAGGCGGCCGTGGCCGACCGGCGCGATCCGGGCCAGCAGGTCCAGCAGCCGCGCCGACCAGCCGACCAGCACCCGCCCCCGCCGACGGGCCACCCCACGCAGGATGGTCTCGGCGGCGACGGTCGGGTCGATGGTGAGCAGTCGCTCGAACCGTTGCCGGCCCGCCTCGTACTCGACCAGGTCGACGCCGCTGCCCACCCGGGCGTCGCGGGCGATGCGGGTCCGGATGCCGCCGGGGTGGACGCAGGTCACGCCGATGCCCTCGGCGGCGAGTTCGTGGCGCAGCGCCTCGGTGAAGCCCCGTACCGCGAACTTGCTTGCCGCGTAGGCGACCTGGCCGGGTGGGGCGATCAGCCCGAACAGGCTGGAGATGGTGACCAGGTGCGCGCCGGGCTCGGCTCGCAGCGCCGGCAGCAGCGCGTGGGTCAGCTGCGCCACGGCCCGGAAATTGACGTCGACGACCCAGCTGAACTCCTCCAGGGTCACCTCGCCGAACCGGCCGCCGAGCGCCACCCCGGCGTTGTTGACGAGCAACCGGATCCGGGGGTGCCTCGCCCCGATCCGGTCGGCGAGCGTGGCGGTCGCCGACGCGTCGGCCAGATCCACCTGGTGGGTCCACACCTGTCGACCGGGATGCGCGGCACGGATCGCGGCTGCCACCGCCGCCAACCCGGACGCGTCGCGGTCGACGAGAACCAGCACGGCGCCCCGGCGGGCCAGGCCGTGGGCCAGCGCCGCGCCGATTCCGCCGGCCGCGCCGGTGACCACCGCCACCCCGTCGGTCACGGTGAACCTACGCATCGACGGAACTCCTTCGCCGTGCGCCGGCCCGGTCGAACCGGACGTTGGCGTCGGTCAGCCGCCCGTACCGCATGGGCAGCAGGTCGCGCAGGTAGTTCTGGTGCAGCCGCCAGGGTGCCCGGGTGCCGGCGCGGGGCAGGCTGCCGACGCCGCGTCGCACGTAGCCCGAGGTGAGACCGATGAGCGGGGTCCGCGGGCCCGGTGGTGGGGCGACCGGGGTGACGATCTGCGTTCCGGTGCGGTCCAGGTGGCGCAGCAGTCGGCACACGTAGCCGGCCACCAGGTCCGCCTTGAGCGTCCACGAGGCGTTTGTGTAGCCGATGGTCATGGCGAAGTTCGGCACCCCGGAGAGCATCATGCCCTTGTACGCCACGGTTTCCGGCAGGTCCACGTCCACGCCGTCCACCCGTAGGGTGATCCCGCCGAGGGCGAGCAGGTCCAGCCCGGTGGCGGTGACCACCACGTCGGCGGGCAACTCCCGACCCGAGCTGAGCCGGACGCCCCGGGCGGTGAAGGTGTCCACCGTGTCGGTGACCACCTCGGCCCGCCCGTCGGAGAGCACGGTGAACAGGTCCCCGTCGGGCACCACGCACAGCCGCTGGTCCCACGGGTCGTAGCGGGGGGTGAAGTGGCGTTCGACGTCGTAGCCGGCGGGCAGCCGGCGGGCGGCGTCCCGCCGCAGCAGCCCGCGTACCAGCCCGGGGGCGCGGCGGCTGAGCTGGTAGTTGGCCGTGGCGAGCAGGACGTTCTTCCAGCGCACGCTCCGGTGCGCCAGGCGCGCCGGCAACAGCCGCCGCAGGGCGTCGGCGAGCCGGTCGCGGGACGAGAGCGTCAGCAGGTACGTGGGTGAGCGTTGCAGCATCGTCACCCGCGCCGCCTCCCGGGCCAGCGCCGGCACCAGTGTCACGGCGGTGGCGCCGCTGCCGATCACCACCACCCGACGGCCGGTGAGGTCGAGGTCGGCGGGCCAGTGCTGCGGATGCACGATCCGGCCGGTGAACTGTTCCTGACCGGTGAAGTGCGGGGTGTGGCCGGCCTCGTACCGGTAGTAGCCGGTGCAGGCGTACAGAAACGAGCAGGTGAGCGTGACCGTCTCGGTGGTGTCCTCCCGCTGGATGTGCACCGTCCAGCGGGCGAGTTGGCTGTCCCACTCCGCCCGGTGGGCCCGGTGCCGGAACCGGATGTGGCGGGTGACGTCGTGTTCGTCGGCGGTACGACGCAGGTAGTCGCGGATGGTCGCGCCGTCGGCGAGGCTCTTCGGGGCGGTCCACGGCGCGAACGAGTAGCCGAGGGTGAACATGTCCGAGTCGGAACGCACCCCGGGGTAGCGGAACAGGTCCCAGGTGCCGCCGATCGCGTCGCGCGCCTCGACCAGGGCGTAGGTCCGGCCCGGGTGCCGGCGCCGCAGGTGGCAGGCGGCACCGATGCCGGAGAGGCCGGCACCGATGATGAGCACGTCGACATGCTCTGGGGTCATCCCGTCTCCCGCCCACGCAGTGATGATCGAGACCCTATCGCCTGCCCGCGCCGAGGTCGCGGGTCACGGGGTGAGCAGGGCCGCCGCCGCGTCGAGCAGCCCGAGTTCGGTGGAGGTCTGGGTGGGGTTGGCGCGCCGGATCGCCAGGGCCTCGGCGACGAGGGGGGCGGCGTGATCGCGCAGCGCGTACCGGTAGGCGCGCTGCATCTCGTCGGCGGCAGCCGCCATCGGTTGCTCCGGGTCGACGGCGACCTGGGCGAGGATCAGGGCGGTCATCGCCACGTCCAGTCCGGGCGGGCCGTGGCGGACGTTGCGCCAGTCGACGAGCACCGGGCCGCCCGGGTCGAGCAGGACATTGTCCGGGTGCAGGTCCAGGTGCAGGATCCGGTCGCCGTGGTGGGCGCCGGGCAGCGGCGCGACGGCGTGCAGCCGACGGTGCAGCCCGGCGAGGACGGCGGCGGCCGGTGCCACCTCGATGGTGCCGGCCACCAGCGCCTGGAGCATCGTCGGCCCGGCCACCCGCTGCATGACCAGGTCCGCACCGTCGGCCCGGTCCACCCGGGGCACCGGGAAGCCGGCGGCGTGCAGGTGGGACATGAACCGGGCCTCGACCGCGACGTCGGTGCCGTCGCGGTAACGGCGCAGCACCCGGCCGCCGTCGAGGGCGTACACGTCGGCGTCGCGGCCGGCGGCGAAGGGGGTCGACGCTGCCATGGTTGGCACGGTAACCCGTCCCACCCAGGAGCCACGATGGACGTCGGCCGGGACACCGAGCGTGGTCCCCCTGTGACACGCTGGGATGACGACGAGGGACGCCGGAGGTGGTTGTCACGCTACGCACGCTGGACCTCGTTGCCGTGCCGGACCTGTCCCAGGTGGACGTCGAGGTGGCAGTCGGCGCGACGGCCGCCCTGGTGGCCCGACCCCGAGCGGCCACCGCCGTGGCCCGGGTGGTGGCCGGGCTGGCCGCGCCGGTCGCCGGCCGGATCCTGGTCGGCGGCCGCGACGTCACCGACCTGCCGCCGTTACGCCGCCGCATCGGGTACGTGCCGGCCGGCGGTGCCCTGCTGCCCCACCTCACCGTCGGGAGCAACATCTCCTACGGTCAGCGCCGACGCAGGTGGGTACGCGACGTGGCCGAGGGCTGGGCGGCCGTCCTGGTCGACCGGCTCGAACTCGCCCCGACGCTGGGGCTGCGCCCACATCTGCTCTCCGAGGCGCAACGGTTCCGGGTCGCGCTCGCCCGGGCGATGGCCTGCCTGCCCGAGGTGCTGGTGATCGACCTGCCGTCCCCGGTCGACGGGGTGCGTCTACCGGAGCTGCTCGACCGCGCGTCCCCACCGGACGCCCCGGGCGTGACCGTGCTGCTCTGCTCGGCCGACGAGGAGGTGCTGGCCGGCGTCACCCACCGGGTGCCGGTCGCCGACCCGGCGCCGGCCACTCCGGCACGGCCGGTGGCACGGCCGTGACCACCGTCGACCGCCGTACGGTGCTGCGGGCCGCCGCCGCGGCCACCGCCGCCCTGGCCGGTGCCGGCGGCTGCGGGCAGGGTCGCCGGTCGGTGCAGGTGGCGGTCGTCTGGGCCGGCGGCGAACTGGCCCGGTTCCGCGAGGTGGTCGCCGACCATCCGGCGGGTGTGCAGGTGATCGGGGTGGGCAACGACATCGACGCGTTCCTGACCGCGCGCCGCGCCGCCGGCACCAGCCCCGACGTGGCGATCCTGCCCCGCCCCGGCCTGGTCGTCGAGTACGCCCGGCGGGGTTGGCTCAGCGAGGTGACCCCGGCCGTCAGCTACACCGCCCCGGCCGGCATGACCGAACTGCTCAGCGTCGACGGGCGGCGCTACGGCGTCTGGGTGAAGGCGGCGCACAAGTCGCTGTTCTGGCACTTCCCGTCGATGCTCGCCGAACCGCCCAGGTCCTGGGACGCGCTTGTGGGGGTGACCCGCCGGCTCGGCGAACGGCACCGGGCGGGCGCCGGTCCGGCCCCACTGGCGATCGGTGCCGCCGACGGCTGGGTGCTCACCGACTGGTTCGAGAACGTGCTCGCCGACGTCGCCGGTGTGGAGTTGTACGGGGCGCTGGCCCGTGGCGAGGCCGACTGGCGGGACCGGCCCGTGGCGTACGCGCTGGAGCGGCTGGCCGAGTTGTGGAGCGTGGCGGGCGCCTTCCCGGGCGGCGGCCGGCGGGCCTTGCTCACCCAGTTCGAGGAGTCGATCATTCAGGTGGTGCACCACCGCGAGGCGGCGATGGTGTTCGAGGCCGACTTCGTCGACGCGGTGGTCGCCCGGTTCCGTCGCGGCACCGAGCCGCTTGTCACCTTCCGCTTCCCGGGTGCCCGGATGGCCGACCGGCCGCTCATCGTCGGTGGCGACGCGGCGGTGGCGTTCAGCGGCTCCGCCGGCGGGGCGGAGCTGGTCCGCTGGCTCAGCGACGCGGTGGCCTTCCTGCCGTGGCTGGACGCCGGGGGCTATCTCTCCCCCAACCTCGCCGTGCCGGTGGACAGTTACCGCGACCCGCTACGCCGACGGCTCGCCGGCGAGTTGCGGGCCGCCGACACCGTGCAGTTCGACCTCTCCGACCAGTTGCCCGGCACCTTCACCGGCACCGACGGGGTGGGCATCTGGCGGATCATGCAGGACTTCTTCATGGACGTGACCGACGGGGTGCCGGCGCGCGAGGCGGTCCGCCGGGCCACCGGGCAACTCGCCGAGGCGGCCCGGGCGGCGGGAGGCGACAGGTGAGCCGGGGGCCGCTGCTGGGCGAGTTGGCGGTGCTCGACGACGTCGGGCCACCCCGACGCGGCCGGGCCTACCCGGCGGCCGGTGTCGGCTGGGTGCTGCTGACCCCGGCGGTGCTGCTGCTCGGTGCCCTGCTGGCCTGGCCGGTGCTGCGTACCGTGCACGCCAGCGTCACCACCGACGGCGGCTGGGTGGGTGCCGAGCACTACCGGGCCGCCCTCGCCGCCCCCGGCACCGCCGCGGTGATCGGGCGGACCCTGCTGTGGGCGCTGCTGGTGCCGACGGTGGTCACGGTCCTGGGCTACCTGCTCGCCGCCGCCTCCCGGCGTTCCCAGGAGGGCTGGCTGGTCCGGCTCATCCTGGTGGTGCCGACCGCGCTGCCGCTGGTGGTCACCGGCGTGACCTTCCGGCTGCTCTACGACCCCGACCCGGGGCGTGGGCTGGCCACCCTGCTGCTGGCCCGGGTGACCGGACGTGACCCCGAGCAACTGCCGCAGCTGCTCGGGCCGGACCTGGTCACCGTCGCGGTGATGTCGGCGTTCGTGTGGGCCTGGGTCGGGCTGGCGATGCTTGTCTTCCGGGCCGCCCTCGACGCGGTGCCGACCGGGCTCGCCGACGCGGTCCGGGCCTTCGGCGGCAGCCGCCGCGACGTGCTCTGGGACGCGCAGTGGCGACCGCTGCTGCTGCGTACCGTCGCGGTGGTCTTCGCCCTGGTCGCCGTCGGCACCAGCCGGACGTTCGACCTGATCCTGGTGATGACTCCCGGATCGGTGCGGGACGAGGCGGCGGTGCTCTCGCTGCGGATCTGGCAGACCTCCGGGGCGACGACCACCGGCGAGGGTGCCGCCCTGGGCGTCGTCTGGCTGGTGGCGGTGACCGCCGGCATGCTGGTGGTGGCCCTGTTCGTCAGGCAGGCGTGGCCGCCGCCGCAACAGCCGGCCGGCGTCGCGGTGACCGCGCCGCCACCGCGGCGGCTGGTCCGGCTGCTGGCCGCGGGCGCGGCGATCGCCTGGCTGCTGCCGCTGGGGGTGTTGGCGGCCACCTCGTTGCAGAACCCGGTCCGGGCGGCCACCGGTGGCTGGTGGTCCGGTCCACCGGGTCTGGACTCCTACCGGGCCGTGCTCACCGGCGCGGAACTGTGGCGCAGCCTCGGCTTCACGCTTGTGCTCGCCACCGTCGTCACCGCCGCGGTGCTGGGCGTCGCGCTGCTCGCCGCGTACCCGCTGGCCTGGTTGACCGGGCCGGCCGCGCAGGCGGTCGGGCTGGTGCTGATGGCCGCGGTAGTGGTCCCGGTGCAGGTGATCGCCGGGCCGCTCAACGAGGTGCTCGGGCTGGCGCTGTCCTCCGGCACGGCCCGGGGCGTGGCCCTGGTGCACATCGCCCTGGGCGTCCCGTTCGCGGTGCTGGTGCTGCGCAACTCCTTCGCCGACCTGCCGGCCGAGCAGGTCCGGGGCGCCCGGATCGGCGGGCGGCACTGGTGGGGCACGCTGCGCCGGTTGGCCCGGCACAACCGCACCGCGTTGGTGGCGGTGGCCGTGCTGGAGTTCGTGCAGGTGTGGAACGACCTGGTGGTGGGTCTGCTGTTCAGCGGGCCGGACGCCGCCCCGCTCGGGTTGTTCCTCGCCGGGCAGACCCGTGGCTTCGTGGCCGGCAGCGGCACGCTCGCCGCCGGATGTGTGCTCGCCTCGATTCTGCCGGTGCTGGTGTTCGTCCTGGCCCGCCGTCAGGTGGTCGCCGGTCTGGTCGCCGGGGGTGTGCGATGACCGGGTCCCCGCCCCGCCGGCCGGCCCGCCCGTCGCGGCTGCTGAGCGTGCTGCTGGCCGCTGGCGGAGTGGTCGGCGCCGGGATCAGCGCCGTGCTCGGCAACGTCACCGGCAACCTGCTCTCCGAGCTGTCGCTGACGGTGCTCGGCTCGGCGAGCCTGGGGCTGGCGGCGATCGGGGTGGTCGCCTCCTTCGTGGTGGAGTGGCGGCGACGACAACGCGAACAGCTGCTCGCCGGTGAGGAGGCCCAGGCCAGCAGCGGCGCACCGACGCTGCCCTGGCCCGCCGGGTACACCGGTCGGCAGGGCCAGGCCGAAGCGGTGGTGGCCATGCTCGCCCCGGAGCACGCGGTGGCGGTGGTGGGCCGGCGGGCGGTCGGCACGTCGTGGTGCGCGATCCAGGCGGCGAACCTGAGCCGCGCGGACTTCCCCGACGGGCAGTACTACCTCGACGTGCGCCGGGGTGGTCGAGCCCGCTCGCCCCGGGAGGTGCTGGCCGCGCTCGCCCGCATCGTCGGCACCGGGCCGCCACGCACCGGTCGACCGGACGATCTCGCCGACGCCGCCGACGAGTTGCGCGGCCAGTTGGACGGCCGCAAGGTGCTGCTGGTACTCGACAACGTGGACTCGCCGGCGCAGGTCCGGTCGCTGCTGCCGCCCACCGCCCGGGACTGCCGGCTGCTGCTGGCCGGCACCGGCCGGCTCGCCGCGCTCGACGGGGTGGTGGCGTACTGGCTGGCCGAGCCGGAGGTCGGCGACGCGGTGGAGATGTTCGCCGACGCCGGGGCGGCCACCGCGGTGGCCCGCCCGCACCGCCCGGACCCGCGCTGCGACCCAGCGGTACGGGCCATCGTCGAGCTGTGCGGGCGGCAGCCGCGCGCGGTGACGGAGCTGGGACGACGCAGCGCGCAGCACGGCTGGCGGCACGCCGACGTGCTGCACGCGCTGCGCCGCGCCGCCGACACGCCGCCGCACCAGCGGGTGGGTGTGTCACCGGTGACCGGGCTGGTCACCGCCCGGGACACCGCGTACCACGCGCTCAGCGGCGAGGCCCGCCGGCTGTGGCGGCTGCTGTCGCTGAGTCGGGTGCCGCTGGACCGGGCGACGATCGCCGCGCTCGCCGGCCGTCGCCCGCACCGGGTCGCCGCCCTGCTCGACGAACTGGCCGACGGCGCCTTCGTCGTCGGCGCGTCCGGCGACCGGTACGAGGTTCGTCCGCTGCTCGCCGGGTACGCCCGGATGCATCTGCGGGAGGCCGAGCCGGTGCACCGGCGGGTCACCGTGCAGGCGCGGCTGACCCGGCATCTGGCCCGTCGGGCCGAGCAGCAGGTGGCCGCCCTGGCGACCGGCGCGCTCGACCGTGATCGTCGGCTGCCCGACGACGACCCGTACGGCTGGTTCGACCTGCATCAGGAGTTGCTGCTGGCGGTGGTGAAGGTGCCGGCCGGCGCGGTGGAGACGCTGCCGCGTCGGGTGCGGGACTGGTGGTTCCGGCTGGCCGTGGCGTTGTGCGGCTGGCTCGCCCACACCGAGCGGCTCGACGAGTGGGAGGACGTGTGCCGGACGGTGCTGGCCAACCCCACCGCCCAGGACCGGCCGGAGATCGCCGGTTGGGCCCACAACGAGCTGGGGGTGCTGCGTCGCCGCCGGCACGACCCGTACGGTGCGGTGGCCGCGCTCAGCCTGGCGGTGGCCGGTCAGGGCCGCCGGGGCACCGCCCAGGCGCGGATGAATCTCGGGTTGGCCCTGCTCGACCTCGGCCGCACCGACGAGGCGGTGGAGCATCTGGAGCTGTCGCGGCGGCACCGGGCCAGCGCCGATCGCGCCGGTCAGGCGCTCAGCGACCTCGGACTGGGCGCGGCGAGGCTGGCGCGGTACGAGTTGGAGACCGCACACGACCTGCTGGTACGGGCGGCGAACTCGTTCCGTTCGCTCGGCGACGCACGCGGCTACGCGGCGGCGTTGACGAATCTGGTGCTTGTCCATTCGGCGATGGGTGAGCACCTCGACGCGGCGCAGGCGTGGCGGGCCGCGCTGCGTGAGCACGAGTCGCTCGGTGACCCGACCAACCGGGCGGTGGCGCTGCTGAACGCGGGGGTGGCGTTGCTGGGTGTGGCGCCGCAGCAGGCCCGTCAGGCGTACGAGCTGCTGGCGGAGAGCTGGCGGCTGCGCGAGGGTGGCCGCCCGGACGCCGGGTTGGGCCGGACGCTGTTGCACCTGGGCGACGCGGCGGCGACGCTCGGCGACGACGAGGAGGCCCGTGGGCACTGGGCGGACGCGGCGGCGATCTGTGAGGTGGCCGGGGACGACGACGGCCAGCAGGCGGCCGACGCCCGGCTGGGCGGTGAGCGCCCGGTCGAGCCCCGCTCGGGGTGACTGCCGCGACTACCCGTCGCGCCGCGCCGCCGCCACGGCGGCGATGCCCGCGTCGATGGCCGAGGCGGTGTTGGCCGCGTAGCCCAGCACCAGGCCCGGCCGGTAGGGCCGCAGGCAGTGCCAGGACAACGGCTGCACCTTCACCCCGCGCGCCAGCGCCGCTGCGGCGAGTTCCGTGTCGACCACGTCGCTGTCGAAGGTGACGGTCAGGTGCAGCCCGGCCGCCGCGCCGCGGACGGTGGCCCCCGGCAGGTGCCGGGCCAGGGCGGCGGTCATCGCGTCCCGGCGGCCCACGTGCCGCCGGCGTAGCAGCCGCAGTTGTCGTTCCAGCGCACCTGAGGTGAGCAACTCGGCGAGCACGAGTTGAGGCAGCACGGCGTTACCCAGGTCGGCGTTGCGTTTGGCCGCCACCACCGCGTCCCGGTAGCGGCGGGGCACCAGCAGCCAGCCGATCCGCAGCGCCGGGGCGAGCAGCTTCGACACACTGCCGGCGTAGCACACCTGCTCGGGCAGGGTGGCGCGCAGCGCGGGCACCGGCGGACGGTCGTAGCGGTGCTCGGCGTCGTAGTCGTCCTCGATGACCAGGCCGCCCGCACGGGTCCAGTCGGCGAGTCGGCGTCGTCGTTCGCCGTCGAGCACCACGCCGGTCGGGAACTGGTGCGCCGGGGTGAGCATCACCGCCGGCACGCCACTGGCCGTCAGCTCGTCCACCCGTACCCCGGCGGCGTCCACCGGGATCGGCACGGTGGTCAGCCGCCAGTTGTCGAAGTGCTGCCGGACGCCGAGCGAGCCGGGGTCCTCCAGGCCGACGCTGCTCACGCCGTCGTCGCGCAGCGCCTGGGCCAGCAGGCCCAGCGCCTGGGAGACACCTGTGGTGATGATGACCTCGGCCGGGTCCACGCCGATGCCCCGGCTGCGGGCCAGCCAGCCGGCGACGGCCCGGCGCAGGGCCGGCGCCCCGCACGGGTCGCCGTAGCCGAGGTCCGCCGCCACCAGCCGGCCCAGCACCGCCTTCTCGGCACGCAGCCAGGCCGCTCGGGGAAACGCGGCGAGGTCAGGTACGCCGGGCGTGAGGTCGATCTGGGCCGGGAGGGCGCGTACCGCGTCGAAGACGTCGGCGCCGGGTGCGCAGCGGAACACGGCGGCCGGATCGGCTGGGCGACCCGACGACGCGACGCCCGGCGGTTCCCCGGTCGGCCCGGCCGTCGCGGTGAGGGCGCTGGCCACGATCACCGTGCCGGCCCGGCCCCGGCCGGCGACGTGCCCGTCCTCCATCAGACGCTGGTACGCCTCGACCACCACGCCCCGGGACACTCCCAGGTCGGCGGCGAGGGTCCGGGTGGCCGGCAGCCGGGAGCCGATGGGGATCACGCCGTCGGCGATCGCCCGGCGTAGCCGGTCGGCCAGCCAGATGGCCCGGCCACCCGGCGGTGCCTGCCCGACGTCCAGGTGCAGGAAGTCCGCCCCGGCGTTCAGGGTCGGCTCCGCCGAGCCTGAGGTCCGGGCCTTCCGGGCCGTTATGGACCTGTCGGAGGCTACGGTTTTGGCACTGCTCATCGGACCATTGTGCCGGCAGGGTGATGGTGAACCCGTCATCGACCAGGGAGCATTTCTCGTGACCGTCGCTTTTCTGTTGACCACACGCCGGTGTTTCGCCGGGTCGTTCCTGGGGCTTGGGCTGCTGCTGGCCCGCGCCGAGGCGTGAGCGAGAGGGGGAGCCGGACATGTTCTTCGAGCACTCACCGCAGGTGTGGGCGCAACACCCCACGCTCGTCGCCGGTGTGCTGTACGCCGAGGGCGTCGCCGGGAAACCCCGCGCCGAACTGCCGCTGGCGGATTTGCTCGGCACCGCCCGCCGGAGACTCGACGGGACCACCGAGGCGACGTTCGCGGAGATCCAGGCGTGGCGACGGGCGTTCGCGCGGATGGGCCTTGCTCCGACGAAGTACCGGTGCGCGTCGGAGTCGCTGCTGCGGCGGCTGCGCACCTCCGGTGACCTGCCCAGGGTGCATCCGCTGGTGGACCTCGGCAACGCCGTCTCGGCCGCGTACGCCGTACCTGTGGGGATCCTCGACGTCGACAGGTGTGGCGGCGGCATCGAGGTACGACAGGCCCGGGGCGACGAGCGCTACCTGACCTTCGGCGGAGTCGAGGAGCACCCCGAGCCCGGCGAGGTGGTCTTCGCCGATGCGCTCGGCCGGGCCCACGCGCGCCGGTGGACCAATCGGCAGAGCGGCTGGTCGGCGGTACGCGACGACACCCGTACCGTCCTGGTGGTGGTCGAGGCGATGCACGACGCGGCGGGCCGCGACGTGCCGGCGGTGCTCGACGCGCTCGCCGCCGGGCTGCGGCACGGCTGGGATGCGCCGGCACGCACCAGGGTGTTGACCCCGCAGGAGCCCCGGTTCGAGGCGTAGCGACCGGTCACGCCGGTGTCGAGCCCGCGCGTCCGGGACGCCCGGCACGGGGCGGGCCGTCCCGGACGCGGGTCGGCAGGGGTCAGCGAGTCTCGCCCGGCGCGAGGTAGCGGTAGCCCGCGACGGTTTCGCCGAACCAGCCGTTGACACTGGCCAGGCCGCGTTCGTTGAGCTGCGCGTCGTGGATCGGGAAGACCTCGGGCGCACCGACTCCGACGGCGAAGTTGATCGCCTCGGTCAGTTTCAGCCAGGACGCCTGCGCCGGCACCAGCAGGGTCCGTACCGGCCGGTCCGGCGGCACCAGCGAGTCGCCCGGATGGTAGAGCGCGTCGGCGACGACGTAGCCGAGGTTCGGGCAGTCGGGCTGCCCGGCGTGGATGGTGGCGTGTCGCCCGCCGACCGCTGTGACGTCGATGCCGGCTGCGGTGAACCGCTCCCCCGGACGAACCCGGGTCACCGGCAGCGGCGCCAGGTCCGGCAGTGCGGCGCCCTCCGGCGCGAAGACCGGTACGCCCAGGCCGGCCAGCCGGAGCACGTCGATGTGGTCGGTGTGCTCATGGCTCACCAGTACGGCGTCCGCGCCGACGAGCGCCCGCGGCTCGCTCCAGGTGCCCGGGTCGATGACGAGGACGACCCCGTCGTGTTCGAGCCGGACGCAGGAGTGCGTGTACTTCGTGATCCGCATTCCGGGACAGTACGCCGCGAAACGCGTCGCCGGGTGCCCGTGCCCGCCACCGGGCGTGCTGTCGCCGTCGCCGGCCGCCGCGCGTCGGTGGTGGTGGTGTGCCGGGTCAGGTGCGCGTCGGACGCCGCCGCCCGCCCCGACCGACCGGCGGTCGTTCCGCCGCCGCCTCGACCGCCTGGCACAGGTCGGTGAGCGGGTCGACCGCCTGCGCCGCGCAGGCCACCCGTTGCAGCAGCGCCCGCAGGGTGCTGGCCTGCTCCGGCGACAGGTCCCGCAGCAGCCGGGCCTCGACGGCGCCGAGGGCCTCCCGGCGGTGCCGCGCGGCCTCCCGCCCGGTATCGGTGAGGGTGACCAGGCGGCTGCGCCGGTCCGCCGGGTCGGGGCGGCGGACGACCAGCCCGTCCCGCTCCAGATCGTCGATCAGGTACGTCAGCACGGTGCGGTCGATGCCCAGTTCCTCGGCGATCGCGCCCTGGTTGCGGGCGGGTTCCCGCTCGGCCGAGGTGAGCACCTGGTAACCGCGGGGACCGCCGGGCAGGTCGCCGACGGCGTGGTCGGCCGCGCGGATGTAGGCGCGGAAGACCACGCCGAGCATCCACCCGAGGTCGTCGTTGATCGGGCCGCTGCCCTGGGCACCGCTCATCACCCCACGATAGCGTAGGTCACAGATTTTCTTTAGCAATGATGTTCTGTTGGGCATAACATTTCCGTGCGGCGGTGCGCGCCGCAGGACCGGAAGGACTGCCGAGATGAGCGACTACGGGCACCCACTGACCTTCGGGTCGTTTCTCACGCCCGGCAACGCTGACCCGATGCTGCCGGTCGGCCTGGCCATGCTTTCCGAGCAGGTCGGGCTCGATCTGGTGACGTTCCAGGACCATCCGTACCAGCCCGCGTTCCTGGACACCTGGACACTGCTCAGCTTCGTCGCCGCACGCACCGAACGGGTACGGCTGTCCGCAAACGTGACAAACCTTCCGCTGCGCCCGCCCGCGGTACTCGCCCGGAGCGTGGCCAGCCTCGACCTGCTCAGCGGCGGCCGGACGGAACTCGGCCTGGGTGCCGGCGCGTTCTGGGACGCCATCGAGGCGATGGGGGGCCGACGTCTCTCCCCCGGGCAGGGCGTGCGCGCCCTGGAGGAGGCAATCGAGATCATCCGTCAGATCTGGGACGTCGACGCCCGTGGCGGCGTCCGGGTCGCCGGCGAGTTCCACCAGGCGGCCGGGGCCAAACGGGGACCGGCTCCCGCCCACGACGTCAGCATCTGGCTCGGCGCCTACAAGCCACGCATGCTGGCGTTGACCGGACGCCGGGCCGACGGCTGGTTGCCCTCCCTGGCCTACCTGCAACCCGGTGATCTGGCCCGGGGCAACGACATCATCGACGAGGCCGCCGCCGGTGCCGGCCGGTCCCCCGCCGACGTGCGGCGGCTGCTCAACATCAACGGACGGTTCGCGGCCACCGGGCGTGGCCCGCTGAACGGCCCGGCCGAGCAGTGGGCCGAGGAACTCGCCGACCTGGCCCTGACCGAGGGGATCAGCACGTTCATCCTCGGCAGCGACGACCCGGACGACCTACGGCGCTTCGCCGCCGAGGTGGCACCGGCCACCCGGGAACTTGTCGCCGCCGAGCGCGCCGCCCCGCCGACAGGTGTCCCGGCCGGGCCGGGCCGCACCGCGACCGACCCGACCGGCGCCCCGGCCGACCAGACCCGCACCGCGACCGACCGGGCCATCACCACCGGCGGCACGCGCAGCAGCACGTCGGCCGGCCCGACCGCACGGCCGACCACTGTCGGCGCGGCTCCGTTCGCCGTGGTTCCCACACCCGACGACGGCGTCCGCCGCAGCGACGTGCGGGTGTGGGACGAGGCGGCCCGACCGGCCGGACCGGCCCCGGACCCGCAGCGCACCTACACCGCTCACGAACAGGCCGGTGCGCAGCACCTGATCGACGTGCACGACGGCCTGCGCGCCGAACTGGCTCAGATCCACGACCTGATCGAGCAGGTCGCGGCCGGTCTGATCGACGTGGGTACGGCCCGTTCGCACATCAACACGATGACCATGCGGCAGAACAAGTGGACCCTGGGCACCTACTGCGAGTCGTACTGCCGGGTGGTGACCACCCATCACACGATCGAGGACCGGTCGCTCTTCCCGCACCTGCGGCGGTCCGACCCGCGACTCAAGCCGGTGATCGACCGGCTCGAGGAGGAACACCACGCCATCCACGACGTGCTGGAGGGCGTCGACCGGGCCCTTGTCGCCTTCGTCGCCACCCAGGACGGAATGGCCGACCTGCGGGCCGCGGTGGACCTGCTCAGCGACACGTTGCTGTCCCACCTCGCCTACGAGGAACGCGAACTGGTCGAGCCGATCGCCCGCCTCGGCGCACATTAGGCCAACCCCCAGGGGTCGCCCACGGACGTGCCGGAGGGCCATCGCCGTACGTCGAGAGGCGACCCTCATTCGCGTCCCCAGGCGGCAGTTGACTCACCGTCACCGGATCTACCGTTCGTAGCGCAACGGACCGACCGCGCCCGACCGGGCGCCGAACCGGTAGGAGGAACGGTGTCCCGCAGCAGATTGACCTGGCTCGGGCTGGTCGCGCTGACCTGGGCGGCGATGATGTCGTTTGGGGGCGTGGCGGCCGAGACCGTGATGCTCTATCCGAACATCTTCCACGACGCGCCGGCATCGCTGGAGCGCGCCCGCGACTTCCTGACGGTCAGCGGCCCGAGCGACTACTTTCCCCCGCTGGGCGCCTCGGTGGTGCTGCTCGGCGTCGCCACCACTGTGCTCACCTGGCGCGAGCGCCGGCTGCGGTGGTGGATCGCCGCCGCGACCGGAGTCTTCATCGCCTGCGAGTTCCTGTTCTCGGTCGTCTTCTTCTGGCCCCGCAACGAGATCATGTTCGTCGACCCGGTCGGTACCCACTCGGCGCAGTACCTGCGCCAGGTGGCCGAGGAGTTCGTCGCCGGGCACCTGGTGCGGCTCGCCGGTGGCGCGGTGACCGCCGCGCTGGCCTTCACCGCACTGCTGCGGTGGGCCCGTACCACCGTCACACCTGGTAGAAGCGGCGGTAGCGGCGGATGAGCCGCCACTGCACGAGCACCGCGGCGACGGTCAGCAGCATCATCACAAGTGTCGCCGCCGCCGCGTAGCCGTACCGCAGGTACTCGAAGCCGGTCTGGTAGACGAAGAGCGACAGGTAGGTGGTGGCGTACGGCGGGGGGCCACCGTCGGTCACCACGAACGCCGGCACGAAGGTGAAGTGCAGGCTGGCCACGGCGTCGCGGACCGCCAGCAGGGCGAGCACCGGGGCCATCAGTGGCAGGGTGATCCGGCGGAAGACGTCCCAACCGGTGGCGTCCTCGATGGCGGCCATCTCGTACACGTCGCGGGGCAGCGCCCGCCGGGCCGCCAGTAGCACCACGAAGGTCTCCCCCATGGTGAACAGGCTCATCAGGATGATCCCGGCGCGGGCGCTCGTCGGGTCGGTCAACCACTGCGGCGGGGTACGCCCCAGCGCGGTCAGCCCGTGCTCCCCACCGACCCGCAGCAGTTGGTTGATCGGCCCGTACAGCGGGTTGAACAGCCACAGCCAGAGCAGCCCGTACGCGATCTCCGGTACGGCGGTGGGCAGCAGCGCGGCGGTGCGGGCGGTGCCGACACCGCGGGCCCGCCGGTGCAGCAGCAGCGCCAGGCCGAGCGCCAGCAACACCCGCAGCGGCACGGCCACCAGCGCGAAGACCACCGAGTTCAGCAGCGCCACCCGGAAGATCGGGTCGTCCAGCAGGGCGGCGAAGTTGTCCAGCCCGGCCCAGGTCGGCGGGCGCAGCAGGTCGTAGTCGGTCACCGACAGACCCAACGTGACCAGGGCGGGCACCAGCACCAGCCCGACCAGCCCGACCAGGTACGGGGTCAGCATCAACGCCAGGTGCCGCCGCGACCGGCGGTCCGGACCGCGCGCCGCCCGGGCTCGCGCTCGAACGGGCGGTGCCTCGCCGCTGGCACTCACGGCTGGTACCGGCGGCCGGTGGCGGCGTGGAACAGGTGCGCGTCGGCCCAGCGCACGTCGAGGCGTACCGTCGCGCCGCGCTCGGGCCGGCGGGCGGCCGGCACCCTGGCGACCACCGGCTGCCCGGCGGCGAGGCTGAGGTACGCGAACGCGTCCTCGCCGATCACCTCGACCCGGCCGACGGTGGCCGGGGTGCCCTCGGTCGCGTCGAGCGCGACAGCCTCGGGCCGGAACCCGATCTCCAGCGGCTCCTCCCCCAGCGTCGGCGCGTCGCCGCGCGGTCGCAGCGGGCCGTCCGCCGGCAACAGGTTCATCGCCGGGGAGCCGACGAACCGGGCCACGAAGGTGCTCGCCGGGGTACGCCAGATCTCGTCCGGGGTACCCACCTGTTCGACCCGTCCGTCGCGCAGCACCGCGATCCGGTCGGCGAGCACCAGGGCCTCGGTCTGGTCGTGGGTGACGTGCACCATCGTCGCCCCGATCCGGTCGTGCAGGGCCCGCAGTTCGGCCCGCATCTCGGCGCGCAACGCCAGGTCCAGGTTGGACAGCGGCTCGTCGAGCAGGAACACGTCCGGTTCGCGGACCAGGGCCCGGGCCAGGGCGACCCGTTGACGTTCCCCGCCGGAGAGCTGCCCGGGCCGGCGGTCGAGCAGCCCGGCGCAGCCCACCGTCTCGGCCGCCGCCCGGGCCCGCTCACGCGCCAGCCGGCGCGGGGTGTCGCGTACCTCCAGCCCGAAGGCGATGTTCTCGACAACTGTCAGGTGCGGGAACAGCGCGTACGACTGGAAGACCATCGACACGTTGCGCCGACCGGGTCGCTCGTCGGTGACATCCCGGTCGGCGATGTGGACCCGGCCGGCGGTGACCGGTTCCAGTCCGGCGACCACCCGCAGCACGGTCGACTTGCCGGCCCCGGAAGGACCGAGCACCACAAGCAGTTCACCCCGGGCGACGCTGAGGTCCACCTCGTGCAGCACGGCGGTGTCACGGTAGGCGGCGCTGACGCCGTCGAGCACCAGCCCGTCGCTCACCCGTGCTCCCCTCGGGCGAACATCGGCCGGCTCTTGGTGTCCAGTTCGCGGATCACGTCGTCGAGCTTGTCGCCGCGGTGCATGGCGTTCTCCAGGATTCCGTAGCTCAGGTCCTCGATCTCCGGCCAGGTGGAGACGGTCGGCAGTGCCCGGACGGTGGGGATGGCGTCGAGGAAGACCTGCGAGTTGCGCGGCGGCTGATCCGGGTCCAGGAACGCCGGTGAGCGGGACACCTGGA
Source organism: Verrucosispora sp. CNZ293 (assembly GCF_002754655.1). Lineage (NCBI taxonomy): Bacteria > Bacillati > Actinomycetota > Actinomycetes > Micromonosporales > Micromonosporaceae > Micromonospora > Verrucosispora sp. CNZ293. The sequence continues at coordinate 1,439,643 of NZ_PEFR01000001.1, read as the reverse complement.
TGTGCGACGGCACGGTACGCCCGGTCGCGGCGATGATCCGCTGCCCCTCCTCGTCCATCGCGTACTCCATGAACCGCCACGCGGCGTCCTTGTTCCGCGACCCCCGGGTCAGGCAGTACGCGTCGGAGTGCAGCACCCCGACCGGCTGCTGGTAGACCGGCAGCGGCGCGACGTCCCACTCGAACCCGGTGATGGTGCGGAAGTTGGTGGTGGCCCGACGGGAGGTCATCAGCATGGCGAGCCGACCGTTGAGGAACCGTGACTCGTCGTCCTCCGCCTCCACCTCGGCGTCACTGGGCACCACCCCGTACGCCTGCCGCAGGTCGACCAGGTTCCGGAGCACCTCACGGGCGGCCGGGCTGTCCAGCGTCAGCCGGGTCGGCCGCTCCGGATCGTCGACGATCTCGCCGCCGTTGGACCAGACCAGCGGGGCCAGCCGGATGATCGACGGCTCCACGCCGAGCCCGTGCACGGCGGGCAGCCGAGCCGCGCCCTCGGCCTCGGTGCCCTTGATCACCAACCCGCGGTCGTCGCGGGTCATCAGGGTGGCGGTGGCGACCAGGTCGTTCCAGGTCCACCCGGCCGCCGGTTCCGGCACCCCGTACCTGGTGAACAGGGTGCGGTTGTAGTACACGGCGAGGCTTGACACGTTCTGCGGCAGGCACAGCTGCGCGCCGTCCCAGCGGAACGCCTCCATCGCCACCGGGTAGTAGTCGGCCGGGTCGAGCACCGACGAGGCGGCTATCCGCTCGTCCAGCGGCTCCACCACGCCCTTGGCGGCGAACTGACCGTAGAAGCGGTAGTTCATCAGGAAGAGGTCGGGTGGCGCGCCCCCGGCGACCGAGGTGGCGAGCCGGGCCAGCAGGTCCTTACGGTCGCTGGCCTCGATCAGCTGGACCCGCTCACCGGGCCGGGCCCGCTGGTAGGCGTCGATCAGGGTGCGGTAGGCGCCCAGTTCCTCCGGGGCGCCGAACACCAGCAGCTTGACCGGGTCACCGGCCGACGACCCGCCACCGGAGCCGCAGCCGGTGACCGCGAGCAGGGCGCTCATCGCGAGGGCGAGCAGGGGTCTGGTTCTCACGGTTTGTCATCCCTCGGGTCGGTCGTCGTGATGCAGGAAACGCCGCTGCGCCAGCGCGAAGACCACGAGCGCGGGCACCGTGGCGATCACCGCCCCGGCCAGGAAGACGGGGAAGTTCGTCGGGTCCAGCAACGACAGCGACCGCAACGCCAGCGGCAGGGTGAACAGGTCACGGTCGTAGACGTAGATCAGCGGATCGAGGAAGTTCGACCAGGTCAACACGAAGGTGAGCGCGGTGAGTCCGGCGGTCACCGGACGCACCAGCGGCAACGCGACACGCCACCAGGTGCGCAGCGGCGACAGGTCCTCCACCAGGCAGGCGTCGTACAGGTCGGCCGGCAGTGCCCGGAAGGCCAGGTAGTAGACCAGGACGTAGAGCGGCGAGGTGCCCAGCAGTGCCGGCGCGATCAGCGGGACGAGGGTGTCGGTCAGCCCGAGCAGTCGGAAGATCGCGAAGCGGGGTACCAGCAGCGCGGTCGCCGGCACCATCAGCGCGACGAGTGAGGCGGCCACCACCACAGCTGTGGCGCGGGGGGCGATCCTGGTCAACGCGAAGCCGGCCAGGGAGGCGACGAGCACGCTCAGTGGCACCGCCACGACGGCGACGAGCACCGAGTTGAGCGAGGCACGCAGCAGGCCACCCAGGTCGAGGGCGCGCTCGTAGCCGGTGGTGGAGAGCGGGTCGGGCACCAGCTGCGGAGTCGGGGACGGCGGTAGGCCGGGCTCGGTGAGGGAGCCGGAGACCAGCAGCAGCAGTGGCGGCACGAAGACCAGGAGGACGAAGGCCGCGCCGAGCGTACGCCACAGCCGGGCGGCCCGCTCGGGCAGCGGCGAGGGGCCGCGGGTGCGGCCCCTCGCCGGAGATGTGCCGATGTCGGTTCCTTACTTCAGGGTCAGTTTCCAGGCGCCGAGCCCGTGCGAGGCAGCGTAGAGGACCCGCTCGCCGGGCACGATGGTCAGCCCGGCGACCTCGACGTTCGGCATGCCGCGAGCCGCGTTGGTCCAGGACTTCTTGCCCTTGGGCAGCAGCAGTACGCCGAAGTCGGTCGAGGCGTACAGGTCGCCGGTGACGTCGTCCCGGACCAGGTCGGTGATCGGCTGGTCCCCGAAGTCGTAGGACCTGTCGCTCCAGGTCGCCCCGTCGGCTGTGGCCGTCACCTCGAAGGCGTGGCCGGGGGTGGTCGGCGTGTTCGATCCGTACCCGCTGTAGGAGATCCACGCCCGGGCCGGGTCGGCCGGGTCGATGTGGATGCTGGTGACGAAGCGGTTCGGCGTGGTGGCGGAGTCGACCCGGGTCCAGGTCACCGCCGAGGCCGGCTCGGCATCGGCGTTGCGGGTGACGAAGACCCGGCCGGTGCTGGTGGCCGCCCAGGCGGTTGAGGTGTCCGAGTCGACCCGCTGGATCACGGAGACCGCGCCGCCGGCCCGGTCGCCCCAGCCGGCACCTGTCAGGTTCGTGGTGCCCAGCGGCTCCCAGTCGCCGCAGTCCTCCTCGTAGGTGCCGGTCCAGGAGTTGCAGATCCGGTCGGCCTCGGCCAGGCTGCGGTCGCCCAGGCCGAAGGTTTTGGTGCGGTACACCGACAGTCCGGTGCCGGCGAACATGGTGCCGCTCACCTTCGGGTCGCTGATCACCGGGGCGTAGAACAGGCTGCCCGGCTGGCCGTAGATCGGGTCGGCGGTCCAGATCCAGCTCGCGATGTCACCGTTGGCGAAGCTGACCTCGGGCGACACGTCGTAGTAGGTGTGGAACCGGAACTCGGGGCGGGCGACGTCCCAGCCGGAGGCCCCGCCGTCACCGATCATCGTGTTGACCCAGCGCTGCCGCTGACCCTTGTTCTCCCAGGTGCCGTTGTCCTGGGTGCCGCCCTGCAACAGGTTCACGTCGTGCGGGCTGGCCGAGAGGCTGATGAACTGAAGGGTGTTCATGCCCTTGTTGACGCCGTCCAGCTTCGACGGGATCTTCGACAGCATCTGCCGGCAACGCTCCCGCTGGCCCTCCTTGGTCAGGTTCCGGTCCGGGTTGTCACACCAGGACGAGCGGTCGACGAACTCACCGCTGGACCGCATCACGCCGCCGTCGCTGGCCTCGAAGAACTGGTACGGGTTACGCGGGTTGGTGACCAGGTCGTGCTGGTCGGGGTGCAGACCGTTGGGGTGCAGCTCGTCGGTGCCGTCGTAGGTCATGTCGGTGCCGCTGACCCCGGCGTCGGTGGAGAGGATCACGGCCCGCTTGTTGGCCACCGTCTCGCCGTACAGGTAGGAACCGCCGGTGTAGACGATGTCGGGGTGCCCCGCCGGGGTGTGCACGAACACGTCGTACCAGCACTGTCCGGTGCACTGGTTGTAGGTGGCGAAGCCCGGATCGACCGGGTTGGAGCTGGTCAGGTCGGTGAACGTCGGCGAGCCCGCGGCCACGTCGTCGCTGCGGAACAGCCGCGAGTACGGGGTGCCGGTGTTGCCCTCGTAGACGTACATCCGGGTCTTGCCGCCGGGCAGGGCGGTCACGTCGATCGCCGCGCGGGTCTGGAACAACGCCGCGTTGAGCGAGGGCTTGATCTGCGTCCAGGTCGCCCCGGCGTCCGACGAACGCCACACCCCCCGGGCGTACGAGCTGGCGTAGACGATGTTGGCGTCGCGCGGGTCGAGCTTGACCTGGCGTACGCCGCGCGGCGAGCAGCTGGTCGTGTTGTTGTACTCGGCGGCGCTGCCGGTGCAGGCGGTGGCGTCGGCCGAGCCGTTGTGGATGAACTTCCAGCTCTTGCCGCCGTTGGTGGACTTGTACAGGCCCCACTTCTCGGCGTCCGGCACCGGCCGGGTGACCCCGGTGCAGCAGGAACTGGACATGCCGCGCAGCGCCGTGGTGGTGGCCACGTAGAGCGTCTTCGGGTCGCCGGGCTTGATGGTGATCTCACCGATGCCCTTGCCGCCGAGGACGTCCTTGCCGAGCGGGCCGGACCAGGTCAGGCCGCCGTTCGTCGACCGGTACAGGCCGACACCGGCGACGCAGCCGGAACCGCAGGTGTTGGCCTCACCGGTGCCGACGTAGATGGTCAGGCCGGTACGGTCGTTGCGGTCGATCGTCACCGCGCCTGCGGCGTTGATGCCCAGCGGGCCACCCAGGTAGAACCACTTCGGCTCGGCGGCGAGGATGTTCAGGGTGCCCCAGACGCCGCCACCGGCCGGGGTCACGTACGCGCGGCAGAGCAGCTTGGAGCAGTCCGGGCTGATGTCGATCGAGGTGACCCGGCCACCGGCGACATACTCGTTGGGCACGTAGTTGAAGGCGTTGCGGTACTCGGTGAACGGGTAGAGCGCCTCGCTCGGGCCGATGTTCGTCCACTTCCGGCTGCCCTTGAACCGCTTGTCGGCCGCCGTGAAGGCGGCCTTGGACCGGTCCAGCTGGGCGATGGTGATCGCGTCCGCGGGGTAGGCACGCTCCAGGAAAGCCTGCTGCGCGGCGCCGCCGGGTCCGTCGGGTGACATGCCACTGTCGCCGGGTACGGCCCGACGCAGTCGTTCCAGGTGGGTGCCGAGGGCGTTGGGCATCTCCCCGCCGACCGCGACGGGTGCCGGCACCTCGGCACCGGCGTAGTGGATTCCGGCCAGGCCGGTCGACGCCACCAGGGCACCGACCGCCAGGCCAACGAGCAGCTGGCGACGTCTACGCTTCACGAGGGTTCCTCCGGCATGACGGCGTCACCGCAGCGCGGGCATCCGGATTGGCGACCGTCGCTGGCAGCGTCCACGCAGGAATATGTCAGAGAGATCCACCCCAGGCAATAGAGCTGTTAGACGTTATCCAACCGCCGCGAGGGGGGCGATCGGATGTCCGAGGAGGGTCGGCCGGGCGGCGACGAGTTGCGGGCCGACTGTGCCCGCTGCTTCGGTTTGTGCTGTGTCGCCCCCGCGTTCGCCGCGTCGGCCGACTTCGCGCTCGACAAGCCCGCCGGCCAGCCGTGCCGGAACCTGCGAGCGGACTTCGGCTGCACCATCCACGCCGAGCTACGCGAACGGGGCTTCCCCGGCTGCACCGTCTTCGACTGCTTCGGCGCGGGTCAGCGGGTCGCCCAGGTCACCTTCGGTGGTCGGGACTGGCGCGCGGAGTCGCGGAGCGCCCAGCAGATGTTCGACGTCTTCGCGGTGATGCGGCAGCTGCACGAGCTGCTGTGGTATCTGACCGAGGCGCTCGGGCTGGGTCCACCGGACGCGTTGCGTACCGAGTTGGCGGCCGCACGTGCCGATACCGAGCGAATGGCCGGTGGGAACCCGGACACGCTGCTGGCCGTCGACGTCGACGCGCACCGAGCGACTGTGAACGTGCTGCTGACGCGTACCGCCGACCTGGCCCGTGCCCGCGACGGCGGCGGCGTCGATCTGCGGGGTGCCGCCCTTGTCGGCCGCGACCTGCGGCGTACCACGCTGCGCGGGGCGAATCTGCGGGGCGCGTTGCTTGTCGGTGCCGACCTGCGCGGCGCGGACCTCGCCCGGGCCGACCTGACCGGCGCGGATCTGCGCGGGGCGGACGTGCGCGGCGCCGACCTGTCCGACGCCCTCTTCCTGCACCGGTCGCAGGTCGATGCCGCTCGGGGCGACCTGCGGACCCGGTTGCCGGGACGGATCACCCGCCCGCCCCACTGGTCGCACCTACCGCTCGCCGCGGTGCGCGGGTCGCGGCGCGGCCGACGCCGCTGACGGTGCGCGGTCGCCGCACCCCGCCTCAACCCGAGATCGGGGTGGCGCTGCCGTACCCGCCCGCCGATCGGCAGGTCAGCGGCGACCCGGCGCGGCAGCGCTCCGGGCCTCGTTCATGCCCTGGTTGGCCAGCGCGTCAGCCCGCTCGTTCTCCGGGTGCCCGTTGTGGCCCTTGACCCACAGCCAGGTGATCCGGTGCCGGGCGCAGGCCGTCTCCAGCCGCTGCCACAGGTCGGCGTTCTTCACCGGCTGCTTCGCGGCGGTCAGCCAACCGTTGCGTTTCCAGGACGCCAGCCAGCTGGTGATGCCGTTGCGCACGTACGTGCTGTCGGTGTGCAGCTCGACGGTGACCGGGCGGGTCAGGCTCTCCAGTGCCTCGATGGCGGCGGTCAGTTCCATCCGGTTGTTCGTGGTGGGGCTCGCCTCCCCGCCACACAGCTCGCGCTCGTGGGAGCCGTAGCGCAGCACCGCCCCCCAGCCGCCCGGGCCGGGATTGCCGCTGCACGCCCCGTCGGTCCAGATCCGCACCACCCGGCCGGCCGTCTCGTCCACCATGGCGGCAAACCCTACCGGCCACGGGTCTCCGGGCGCCCCGACAGGCCGCTAGGCTCGGCTGAGTGAATGGAGTGGTGACCGACAGTCAGCTGCTGATCCGTCCGGCGGAGCCGGGTGACACCGAGGTGTTGCACCGTTTCATCGTCGAACTGACCGAGGCCGAGCAGTTTCCCGGCGAGGTGACGGCGCAGCCGGCGGATGTGGCGGACGCCCTGTTCGGGGATCGGCCGGTGGCCGAGGCGGTGGTGGCTTCGGTCGACGGCGAGCCGGTCGGCTTCGCGCTGTACTACGCGACCTACAGCACCGTGGTCGGTCGGCCCGGCATCCACCTGGACGACCTGTACGTCCGGCCGGAGCACCGAGGCGGCGGCGTCGGCCAGGCGTTACTGACGCACCTGGCGCGACTGGCCGTGGAACGTGGCTGCGGCCGGCTGGAGTGGTGGGTGTTGCGTACCAACGACCCCGCCCTGCGCTTCTACCGGAAACTGCGCGCACGCACCCTCGACGAGTTGGACGTGCTGCGGCTCGACGGCGAGCAACTGCACGCACTCGCTGCCGGGTCGAGCGTGCCCGATCCGACCGGTGGCCGATCCTGACCGTGCCCGGTACCGACGCTGACCCTGCCCGCTACCGATCCGGGTCGGGCCGCTCGGCGCCCGGCGACGCGGAGCCGACGACCGGCGGCGGCACGGTCCACGCCGGGCGGCGGGCCGGCGCGAGCCGATCCCGGAGCCGACCGGCGGCGTCGACGACAGTCGCGGTGACCATCGGCCGGAGTCGGGTGGAGCGCATCACCGCCAGGTCCTCGGCGACTGTGGTGTGACCGTCGAGGAAGCGGAGCACCCGGGAGGCCGGGTTGCGGTCGAAGAGGCGGCCGAAGAAGTCCGGACCGTCGACCAGGCCGGCGTCAAGTGCGCGCAACGCGACAGCGTCCATCCACAGGTGCCGGTGCGGGTACGCGGGCGCGGGCACCGGCGGCCGGCCGGCGGCTACCGCCCGGGCCACCTGCTCGGCCTGACGGTGCATCGCCGAGAAGGTGAAGCCGGTCGAGGGGCGGGTGGCGCCGCCGGCCGTGCCGAGCCGCACCACCCGGGGTGAGGGCCGCGCCTCGAACGGGCCGTCGGTCATCGGGATGACGCCGTTCTCGACCTCGGTCACCGTGAGTCGGGCCGAATCGAGACCGAGCAGGTCCCGGTACCCGGCGAGCGCCGCGTCGTAGGCGGCACCGGTCAGCAGGTCGGGTGAGAACTCGGTGTACTCGACGAGGGCGTACCGGCTGTCGACGGGCAGCACGTAGCCGAAGGAGACACCCCGGGACGGCTGCGGCGTGCGGAAGTCCATCAGGACCGCCCGGGCCGGGTCGAAGATCGGTCGGTCGGCCGTCAACCACCAGCCCCGGAAGTGCTGCAACCAGTTCGTGCGCCCCGGTCGCCGCGGTGGTCGGGGTCGGGAGTCCAGCAGCCAGCGGGCGCGCAGCAACGGCCGACCGTCGCCGGTACGCACCAGCACCCGTTCGCCGTCGTCGTCGACGCGACCGGCGGCGGCGAGGATCCGGGTCACGGCCAGGCGGCGCTCCGCCTCGGCGGCCCGCTCGTAGATCGGGCCGGAGCGCAGCATCGCGTACCGCAGAGGGTTCAGGTCCAGCCCGCGATGCGCGTCCGGCGTGACCACCTCGACCCGTGACCAGCTGGCGCTCAGCAGCTCGTCCAGGTCGTTGCCCGGCTGGTCCCAGAACGCCCAGGTGCGGTCCTGCCCACGTCGACGCACCGGGTCGACGACGGCGATCCGCACGTCGCGAACCCGGTGCCGATCCAACGCGGCAAGCACCAGCGACGCCGCACCGCCCCCACCGACCAGGGCGAGATCGACGTCGACGGGCGCGGAGTCCATCAGATCACGCTGTCACACCGTCAGCCCTGCCGAATGATCAGGGGCCGTTCCCGACCCTCCGGACGCCGAAAGGCCGCTGGCCGGCACCCTGGTTCGGGTGCCGGCCAGCGGCTTGTTCCCCCTGTGGAGGAATGTCTTCGGTTGTCAGCTGGTGTGGGTCAGCTGGTCCAGTGCTGGGCGACGAGGTCGGCGGCCTGCTGTTCCCACTGGGCGTAGTGGTCGGGGTAGGCCGACACCTGCACCGTCTGCGCGGCCTGGGTCAGGGGCATGTCCTGCCACCCGTCGACCTGCTTGAGGCCCTTGAGGAAGGCCAGGGTGGAGTACTCGGGGTCGGTGATCTGCTCCACCGTGCCCCAGCCGGAGGAGGGGCGCTGCTGGAACAGGCCCTGCGAGTCGTGGTCGTTGCGGTCACCCAGATGACCCAGGTTCTCCAACTTCGACTCCTGCAACGCCGTCGCGATCGACACCACCGCGGCCCGCTCGTCCATACCGGCCTTCTTCGTCGCCGCGATGATCGCCTTCACATTCGCGACCTGCTCATCGTTCAGCTCGATCGTCGACTGGTTCCTGGGGGTGCCATGCGGCAGCAACTTGCCCATGTCCGGCTTGTCCGCCTGCACCGCCACCGCGACCGGGGTCGTCTGGACCGGGGTGACATCGGCGTGCGCGGCCACCGGACCAGCGAACATGCCACCGGTGAAAGCCAGACCCGCAACACCCAGCACACTCTTCCGCAGCATCGAGTTCATCACAAGGCTCCAATTCGGGGGTCGACGCACACCCACACCGAGGGGGATCGGTCAGGCGCACGCAAGCACCGACAGGCACTCAAACAAGGGGGAAAAGAGAAGTCCTCCAGCACGCGGGGCCGTATCGCCACTTCACGCCACCGGGACCATGCACAACGACCGACCGGCCCGGATCATTCCCGGGGCCATGCACCCACCGCGACAGGCGGTCTACCTCGGTCGTTCAGGGATGTCCAACGACCACCGGCCCGCCATCATTCCCGGGGGCCATGCACCCACCACAGCGAGCGGTCCTCGTCGGCCGTTCAGAGATGTCCAACGACCACCGGCCCACCACCATTCCGGCCCGAGCCGCTCACCACAGCGCGGCGGACAGGTCTTCCTCAGCCGTCCGGGACTATCCAACGCCCCCGACCCGCCACCCATCCCACCCCAAGCCCCCGACCACCCAGGCAATCTTGGTCCGAAACCGCCCACCCAAGGGCACAACCGCACCAAGATCCCGCACCCCACCGACCACAGACCCAGCACACCGGGTGCGGGGCATGCCCACCACGGGGGTGTGACCCGCCGTGCCCGGCGCAGGGATCAAGCCTGACCGCCCGGAGCCGGGCACGGCGGGCCACACCCCCCACCGCACCCACCGCACAGCCCAACAGACCACACCCCAACCGCACCCACCGCACAGCGCAACAGACCACACCCCCAACAGCGCAGCGCGACCGGCCACACCCCCAACACGAAGGGCACGGCAGGCCACACCCATCGAGTGGGCAGCAGCCGGACACGGCAGACCCGGACCACCCCTTCGGCGACGCCTGCGGCGTCCGGGGTGACACGGGATGGCAACGAGGATTTCTCATTTTCACCGGATCGGGTCCCAAGCCCACCTAGTGTTGGGCACACCGGTGCTAGTCACGGAGTTGGCCACCCGAACGACGTCCCACGCAGTCAGCGGACGAAAAGTGAGGGAAGACGCGTATGAAGGCAACAAGAGTTCTCATACCGGCGGCAGGCGGCATCGCTCTCGGCGCGCTGTTGCTGCCCGGCACCGCGCTGGCCGACACGACCGTGTCGCCGTCGACCACACCTGTCGGCGGGACCGTCGTACTGACCGCGACGACCTGCAACCCGAAATCAGGTGATGCGATCTTCCGCGTCACCGGGCCTGACCGCGACCAGAACGTCCGGTCCACCACCGCTGCGGCCGGTGGCGGGCTGAGCGCGGAACTGTTCACCGCCGGGTTCACCCTCGGCACGTACACGGTGGCCGCCACCTGCGGTGACGGCACACCCGACGGCAGTGCGACCTTCACCGTCACCCCGATCGGCGGTGCCGAGGCCGGGGGCCGCGACGGCGACGACGGCGCCGGAACCCTGGCCACCGGCGCGACTCTGCTGGCCACCGCGCTCGGCGGTGCCGTCATTCTGGCCCGGCGGCGTCGCCACGCCGTCATCGCCGCGACGCACTGATCGCGCGGCTCACCCCATCCATCCTGCGGCGGGTGCCCGTACCGTGCTCCACGGTGCGGGCACCCGAGGTGGCGCCGGCGGGCGGAGTCCGACGCCGCATCCTCGCCCCGCCACCGCGGGTACCGGCGAACGGAGGCTCCCGTGCGGGCGTACCACCTGGGCAGAGTCCTGGTCGCGGTGCTCGCGGTGGCCGGTCTCACGCTTGTCGGCACGGGTGTGACGCGGCTGCCGGCACGACCACCGCAACCGGACGGGGTGGCGGTTCCGCTCCGGACGGTGCCCGCGCCGACCCTGCCGCCGCTGCCCCGGGCCACCCCCGTCGAGGTACGGATCCCCGCAATCGACGTACGCGCGCCGCTGGTTGCGGTGGCCGCCGACGACGCCGGGGCGCTGGAGGTGCCGCCGCTGGACCGCCCGGCTGTGGCGGGCTGGTACCGACCCGGGGTCAGCCCGGGCGAGACCGGCAACGCGGTGCTCGTGGGTCACGTGGACTCCCCCGACGGGCCGGCCGTCTTCTTCCATCTGGGACAGCTACGTCCCGGCGACACCATCGAGGTCGTCCGGAGCGACACCCGGGTGGTCCGCTTCGCCGTGGACGGCGTCGAGGCGTACCCGAAGGACCGTTTCCCCACCGACCTGGTCTACGGCCTGGGAGAGGTGGCCGGACTCCGCCTGATCACCTGCGGCGGCCGGTTCGACCAGGACGACGGCGGATATGTCGACAACGTCGTCGTGTTCGCCACCCGGGCAGCGTGACCGGGCGTTTGACCGTCGGGGCGTCGGGAAGACCCGTCGCCCACGGCCGATTCGCAAGGAGCGACGATGGCGCAGGCAGGACGGGCCAGCAGGCGGACCAGCGCGGACAAGGGTGGCCCGCCGCCACGGAAGGTGGCGGCGAAGAAGGCCGCCACGACGGCGAAGCGGGCCAGCGGGGCCACCGCCGCGAAGACGCCCGACACGAAGCCCATTCCGACGACGTCCCGGGTGGCCCGCAAGAAGGCTGTCTCCGCCACCGCGACCCCGGCTCGCCGGCCCACCGCCAAGGCCACGGCGGCGAAGAAGGCCGCCCCGGTCAAGAAGGCAGCCGTCAAGAAGGCACCGGCGAAGAAGGCGGCGAAGGTCGCCGGCACGAGCGGACCGGCCGGCAAGGCCACCAGTACGAAACGGGCACCGACGAGGAAGACCTCAGCCACCCAGGCCGCTGCCTCCCGGTCCCGCTCCGCCAGCCCGGCAGCGGCGAAGCGGGCCACCACGATGGAGTCGTTCGGCAACCGTCGGGGGGCCCGCGGCGCAGCCCGCTGATCGGCACCTCGGCGGTCGCGCCGGCAGGAGACAGCGAGGCCGCCCCGGTGGCCGTGGCCGACGCCGCGACCGGAAGGATGGCGAGGTGGCCAAGCGAGACAGACGGACAGCCGGCGGGGCCGAGGTGACCGGGACGTGCCCGTGCGGGCAGGGCCTGCCGTACGCGGACTGCTGCGGGCGGCTGCATCGGGGCGAGGCTGACGCGCCGACAGCCGAGGCGCTGATGCGGTCCCGGTACGCGGCCTTCGCCGTGGGCGACCCGGACTACCTGCTGCGCAGCTGGCACTCCGATACCCGGCCACCACGGCTGCACCTCGATCCCGCCCAGCGTTGGACCCGGCTGGAGGTGCTCGACACCGACGGCGGTGGTCTCTTCGACAGCACCGGCAGCGTGCGGTTCCGCGCCCACTACCGGGAGGGACGCGAGCCGGGCACGGTGTCCGAACGCAGCCGCTTCGTCCGCGAGGACGGCCGATGGGTCTACCTGGACGACGATCCCGGCTGACCCTTCATCCCACCGGCGCCGCCCGCGTCGGTGTGCGCGGTCTCCGCGCGCCCGTCGGCCGGATGGCCAGCACCGCCGCGATCAGCAGGTACGGCACGGCAGCTACCGCAAACGCCACCGGGTTACCCGCCACGGTGGCGACCAGACCGTACCCGGCGTACACGACGATGATCGTCAGGTCGGTGCCCATGCCGGCGAGCGAGGTGACGGTGGCCCGGGCGGGTCCGGCGATCCGGGTCTGGAGCCGGGCGTCGGCCAGCACCGTGGCCAGTTGCAGGCCACAGAAGGCCACCGCCACCAGGGCGAAGGCGGCCGGGTGTCCCGACAGCGCGCCCCCGGCCAGCGCCAGCGCCGAGCCGGTCAGCAGGAGCGCGTAGCCACGGGTGCCGAACCGCTGCCCGACCGGGGCGAGCAGGCCGCCGACGATCTGCCCGACCGTGACGATCAGGAGCAGCAGCGGCACGCTTGTCAGCGCGACTCCGGTGTCGCGGGCCAGCAGCGGCGTGTACTCGTCGAGTGCGCCCCAGACGGCACTGACTCCCGCGACGAGCAGCACCGCCCGACGCACCGGCCGGTCACCGCGAGCCTCGGCGACTCCCGCCCGAAGCCCCTGCCACCAGCCGAGTTCGTTCCCGTCCGGATCGGCGGGCGCGCCGGTGTCCGCCGATCCGCTCCCCACCGTTGGTGCCGCCCTACCCGTCACGGGCAGATCGAGGTCGGGGCGCCGCTCCGCCGAGGGGGCGGGCCGGCGGTGTTCGGGGAAGCGGACAGCGACCGCTGCGGCGAGCAGGCAGGCTGCCACGCTTGCCGCGCCGACCGCCGGGTAGCCGCCGAACCCGAGCACCGGAGCGGCGAGCACTATCGACCCGAGCACCGCCACGGTGCCGGCCGTGCGCGCTCGGCCGATGACGCGGGCGTACCGGTCGGCGGCACCGAGCCTGTCGAGTTCGTCGAAGACCAGGGCCTCCGTCGCGCCGGAGGCGAGTGCGCCGCCGGCGCCCCAGAGGACGAAACCGGCCGCGAACGCGGGATAGGACGGTGCGAGGGTCCACAGAGCGAAGCCGGTAGCGGTGCACAGGGGTGCGAGGCAGAGCAGCCGTCGTCGGGAGGTCGCGTCGGCCCAGGCGCCGGAGGGCACCTCCAGCACGATGCTGGCCAGCGACCAGATGACGAACAACGAGGAGATCTGCCCGACCGACAGGCCGGTGTCGGCGAAGAGCAGCGCGTACACCGGGTAGAGCAGCACCAGGTCGGTGAGGAACGCGTACGCGTAGAGCGTGCCGGCCAGGCGGCGGGCACGCGGCGAGGTCGGGGTCATCGGGGCCTTTCCGGTGGGACGGGTCACGGACGCCTGTGTCACGGCGTCCGTGGCGGCCCACGGCCTCGGATGACGGATCAATGTCGCCAGGTCATGCCGTGATGCTAACGCCTCACTCGGCGATCTCGGTGACCTGGGACCGGCCGGGGCGGAACGGGACCGCCGTTGGTCCCGTTCCGCCCCGGTGCTCAGCGCTGCTCGTCGGTCTTCGGCAGCACCATCGTCGAGTCGCTGTCGGCGGCGTCGCGCTGCGCCGGCACCTGCGGCGAGTTCGGCACCACCTGGGTGGCGTCCGGGTCGCTCGCCGGCGACGCCGAGGACTCCGGCCCGGTCTGCGGGGTGGCCGGGTCGTGGCGCGGCAGCGGGGTGGTCGCGTCGGGGTCGATGGGAGGTGCGGTGACGACCTGCGTCGCCTCCGGGTCGTCCCCGGTGGCCGGCGAGCCGGCGGCGGTCGGCGCGGTGAGGTCAGCGGGCTCGCCGGCCAGCGGCTGGCTGGTGCTGGACTCGGTGGTGGCCGGCGGGTACGTGGACGCGCCGGCAGCCGACGCGGGGTACGGGTCGACGGGCGGCTCGGCGGTGTCGCGGCGGCCGGCGGAGTAGGCCCGGGCGTGCTCGGCGATGGTCCGCGACTCCTGCTCGGCCCGGGCGAGCCAGGACTCCCACCGGCTCTGCATCGGACGCACGAGTCCTCCGCCGACGCCGACCACGAGGATGCCGCCGATGGTGGCGAGCACCGCGATCAGCACCGGCGTGGTCACCGCGGTGGCGACGCCGATCTGGTTGAGCGCGGCGATGATGCCGAGACCGAGAATGAACGCCGAGGCGACGGTGGCCAGCAGCCGCCCGTAGGACAGCCCGCCGAGAGCGCCGGAGATGATGTCCTTCACCGCGCTCGCGATGGCCGCGGCGACCACCACGATGACGATCGCCACGAAGGCGCGCGGCAACCAGGCGATGACCCCGCCGATCAGGTCGGAGATCGGGTTCGGCCCCCAGACCCCGAAGGCCAGGTAGAGGGTGAGCAGCAGAATCCCGTAGTAGGCGAGCCGGGCGACGATGTCGCTGGCGTCGTAGCGGGATCGGGCCAGGGCTCGACGGATGCCGCCGCGCTCCACCACACGGTCGAAGCCGACCCGTTCGAGCAGCCGGTTCACCAGCTTCAGCGCGGCCTTGGCGATCAGCCAGCCGACCACCAGGATCGCCACGAAGGCGAGCGCCTTGGGCAGGAAGAGAAGTATCGAGCGGAGGGTGTCCCCCACCGCGTCACCGAAGTTGTCTCGCATCGGATGGTCCTTCACAGAGGGGGCGAGTGGTTCGTCCGGCCCGACCTACCCGGACACACCGGAACAGAAACACCGCCCCCTCGGATGAGCCCGCCGTGGCTGCGCCGACCAGGCTCGCTACTCAGGCGCATCCTGCAGCGCGCGGACCTCGATACGTGACTGGAGGGCGGCGGAGGCCTGTTCGGCCCAGGTCACGGCCGCTTCTTCGTCAGCAGCGTTGATGATCCAGAATCCGCCGACGTACTCGGTCGCCGCCACGAAGGGGCCGGGAAGGCGTTTCGTCTCGGCACCGGTGGCGTCGACGGTGATCGCGGTCGACGGGGGGTGCAGCCCACCGGCGTGAACGAAGGCGCCGGAGTCCTGTAGCGCCGAGTTGAAGCGGTCGACGGCGGCCATCATCGCCTCCAACTCGGCCGGGTTCATCTCCTGCATCGACTCCATCGTCGGTTCCTCGGCCGTGTCGTGCGGGATGGAGAGGAAATACTGCGGCATCAGAGTGTCCCTGTTCTGGTCTGATCGAATAGGCCGGCCGACAAGCACCGGCACCTTGCGACTCCCACCCAACAGGGAGCATTGCCGTGCCCTCTACGCTTTCGATGTGGTTCGAAAGGTGGTGGAGTTCCGGCTGGGCTCGTCCGACATCTCGGCGGTACGGTTCGGGATCTCGCCCGGGCACGAGCTGGTCCATGCAGTACGGGTCATGTTGCGTCCCCAGGTCGCTCCGCTGCACTGGGGCTGGTTCCGCAGCCAGCGAGGCCTGCCTGCGGGTGAGGCGTTCCGCCTGATGGCGGTGATAAGCGGCGTCGACGGGTACATGCCCGACTTCCTCACCAGCACCCCGACCGGGGACATGACTCCCGAGGAGGAGTTGGATCGCCTGCGCGAGGTGCCGGACGAGCGGCTGCGCTTCGATCTGCGGAAGATGGAGATCCGATCGTCCGGCGAGCGGCAACAGGAGATCCGGGAGCTGATCGCGGACCCCGCCCGTGCCCGTACGGCGATCGTGGTGGCCTGGCAGCAGGTGTGGGAGACGCTGATGGCGCCCGTGTGGCCGCAGGTGCTGCGCCTGTTGCGCGCCGACATCGCGGTGCGTGCACGGCGCAGCAGCGACGCGGGGCTCGCCGCGATGGCCGCCACCCTGCACTCGACGGTCTCGTGGCGCGACGAGGTGGTTCAGGTCCAACTGCGGCATCACGAGGAGGCGATCGACTGCGGCGGCACAGGGCTGGTTCTCGTCCCCTCCGTCATGGCCACCCGCGGCTGCGCCGTGCTGACCGAGCCCCCCGCCCAGCCGACGATCTTCTACCCCGCGCACGGGATCTCCGAGACCTGGTACCGGCCCGCATCCGAGGTGCTCGACGCGCTCACCGCGCTACTGGGCTCCGCCCGTGCCCGCCTCATCCTCGAGCTCCAGCAGCCACTCTCGACGTCCGAATGCGCCCGGCTGACCGGGCTTGCAGCGTCGACCGCGTCACACCACCTCACTGTGCTACGTACGGCCGGACTGGTAGACAGCCAACGTGCTGGTCCACGGGTCCTGCACACTCGTACCCCCCTGGGTGAGGCCCTGGCCGGTCGGCACTGACACCAGGTCGATGAGCGCCCGTCCGCCACCGACAGCACTCCGACCCAGGAAGACAGGCCCTGGGTCGGAGTGCTGGGACGGGTTGTCGAGCTGCTCGATCAGACGAAGTTCACGTCACTGCACCACATGTACGCCTGGTCGAGGTGCGAAGCCTGCCAGATGACGAAGACGATGTGGCGTCCGGTGTAGCCGGAGGTGGAGACGTTGAACGAGATGTTCTGCGCGGGCGCGTACCTGCCGGTCTGCGTGATGAAGTCGAGGTTGCCCCAGCCGAGCTGCTGGGTGGTGGGGTCGAACCCCTGCTTGCTGACGTAGACGCGGAAGTAGTCGGCGCCGTGGCTGGCCTGGTCGTACAGCTGGACGGTGAAGTTGCGACTCACGTTCGTCGCCCGCCACGCGCCAGGCTGGTTCAGGCTGTTGTTCCGGGACAGGCCGTTGCTGCACAGTTGCCCGTCCGGGGTGCGGCCCTGGAAGTTCCCGCCCAGCCCGTCGCGCAGCGCGCTCATCCAGTTCCACATGGTGTCGGGGTTCGCCTGGAACGCCTGCCAACACATGGGGTCCTGCTGCTGCATGGCCGGGTTCGTGTGCTGGCTGCCCCAGCTCTGCCAGCACTGGTAGGCGCGGGAGGCCGGGTTGATGATGGTGCCGTGGGCCTGGACCGGGCTGCTCCAGGGCAGCACGCCGACCATCATGGCGAGCAGCACGGCAAGCACCCGAAGGGGCTGGCGAACGGCCGACCGGGATCGCCTGCCGGTCTGATCGGGCCTGCTTGAAGGCATGGTGCCTCCTCCGTTTCTTCGGCGGTGTCGGTGTGGGAGCGCTTCCAACGACAGACAAGCATCGGTCCGGATGAATGTCAACAATGATCTAGTTTGGTATTGGTGTGTGGTGAGTTGGCCGGAGTCGGGGCTAAGGCCGACAATGCGGCATCTACCTGGGACGACGGGGCCTCCGACGACCTGAACACTCGGCCGATCGACGCGCGGGATCGAAACTTTCGGTGGTTGACACCGGGCGGTCCTGGGTGCGGCGGCAGCTTGGTCACCGAGCTACCCGCGTCGCGCACCACCCAACCGCCCGCGACCGGGGCGGCCGGACGCAGCTGCGTCCGGCGGTGTTGCAGGCTGGGGCGGTGGACGACATGGCGGAACTGCTCGACCGGCTCTGGCGGACGGACGCGGCCGGCATGCTCGGTGCGCTCAGCCGACGGCTCGGTGACTTCGACCGGGCCGAGGAGGCGCTGTCCGACGCGCTGACCGAGGCCCTCAAGCGCTGGCCCGAGGAGGGTGTGCCGGGCAGCCCCACCGGTTGGCTGGTCACCACGGGTTGGCGTAAGGCGCTGGACCGGCTGCGTCGCGAGAGCGTCGGACGCGACAAGGCCACGCTTGTGGCGACGGAGCCACCACGGGAGCCGGGCGTGGACGATCGACTGGCCACGATCTTCGCCTGCTGCCACCCGGCTCTGGCCGAACCGTCCCGGGTCGCGCTCACCCTGTACGCCGCCAGCGGCCTCAGCGCAGCCGAGATCGCCGCCGCCTTCCTCGTGCCCCAGCCGACGATGGCGCAGCGGCTGCCCCGGGCGAAGCGGCAGCTACGCGAGCTCGGCATCCGGTTCGAGGTGCCGACGCCGGACGAGTACGCCGACCGGCTGCCGGCCGTACTCGCGGTGATCTATCTGGTGTTCAACGAGGGCTACCTGTCCAGCGGCCGGTCCGCCCAGCGGCGCGAGCTGGCCCGGGAGGGAGTCGAGCTGGCCGGTCAGCTCGCCGGGTTGCTGCCCGCCGAACCGGAGGCCGCCGGGCTCGCTGCGCTGCTGGAGCTGCACCAGGCCCGGGCTGCGGCACGGTTCGACTCCTGGGGCCGAATCGTGCTGCTCGACCAGCAGGATCGACGGCTGTGGGACCGGGCGGCGATCGCGCGGGCGGCGCTGCGGTTACGGGCGGCGGTACGTCAGGGCCGGCCCGGGCCGTACCAGTTGCAGGCCGGCATCGCCGCGCTGCACGCCCTGGCCGTCTCGTACGAGGCCACCAACTGGGCCGAGGTACGGGCGCTGTACGACCGCCTGTACGCGGTGAACCCGTCGCCCGTGGTGCTGCTGAACCGCGCGGTGGCCACCCGGTTCACGCTCGGCGCGTCCACCGCGCTGGACGAGGTGGACGCGCTGACGGACCGGCTCGCCGGTTACCACCTGTGGCACGCCACCCGGGCCGACCTGCTTGTCACTCTCGACCGGCCGGCCGAGGCACTGTTGGCGGCGGAGCGGGCGCTGGAGCTGGCGACGAACCCGGCCGAACGGGAGCTGATGTCCCGCCGGGTGGGTGAGCTGAGGCACCGGCCGTGAGACCGGTGCCCCGCCGCACCGCTATTCGCGGCTCATCACCGGACGGATCTCCACGGCGCTCATCCCCGCGCCGAGCGGCCAGGTGGCCGCGACCCTGGTGGCCTCGTCGAGGTCGTCGCACTCCAGGATGACGATCCCGCCGATGATCTCCTTGAGTTCCAGGTACGGCCCGTCGGTGATGACCGGCTGACCGTTCCCGCCGGCGCGTACCGTCTTCGCGGTGGTCCGGGGCTCCAACTCGGCACCACCATCGGCGATCTTGCCGGCCGGCTGCCACCGCTCGTACCACGCGTAGACCTGCTTCATCAGGTCCTCCTCGTCGGCCGGGGACAGGGCGGTCCACTCCCGGTCATCGCCGAAGATCAGCATCGCGTACCTCATCGTCGCTCCTCATCGTGGGAAGGGTCATCGTCCAGGTGACGAACGGCGGGCACCCGTCCTCGACACGGTCCCCCGAGATTTTCGCGCGCCTCGGGGAACCGGCCCCTGAGCTGGGCGGTCAGCACGTTTGACCGGCGCCGGCGGCGGAAAGTGTGGCGGGATGAGATGGGCCCGTCACGCCGTACCCGCCGCCGTCACCGCCCTCGCCGCACTCGCGGCCCGTGACCTGCTGCAACGCGAGCACGCGTTGCGACGCAACTTCCCGCTGCTGGGTCGGGCCCGCTACCTGCTCGAATCACTCGGGCCGGAACTGCGGCAGTACATCGTGGCCGGCAACAACGAGGAGCGGCCGTTCACCCGGGACCAACGCCGCTGGGTGTACGCCTCGGCGAAGCGGCAGAACAACTACTTCGGGTTCGGCACCGACAACGACATCGAGTACACCCCCGGGTATCCGATCATCAAGCACCGCACCTTCGGCCGGGCGGTACCTGCGTCGGCGCCGACGATCGGGCACGAGGTGCGGCTGCCGTCGGCGAAGGTGCTCGGGGCGGCCCGGCGTCGCGCCCACGCGTTCCGCCCCGAATCCGTGGTAACCATCTCGGGGATGAGCTTCGGCTCCCTGTCCGGTCCCGCCGTGGAGGCGTTGAACCGTGGCGCGGCGATCGCCGGCTGCCTGCACAACACCGGCGAGGGCGGGCTGTCGCCGTACCACCGCCACGGCGGCGAGCTGATCCTGCAACTCGGCACCGCCTACTTCGGCTGCCGCGACGAACGGGGCCGGTTCGACCTCGCCCGGCTCAAGGACGTGGTCGCCGGCGCACCGGTACGCGCACTGGAGATCAAGCTGAGTCAGGGTGCCAAGCCCAGCCTGGGCGGCCTGCTGCCGGCGGCGAAGGTGTCGGCGGAGATC
Source organism: Verrucosispora sp. CNZ293 (assembly GCF_002754655.1). Classification (NCBI taxonomy): domain Bacteria; kingdom Bacillati; phylum Actinomycetota; class Actinomycetes; order Micromonosporales; family Micromonosporaceae; genus Micromonospora; species Verrucosispora sp. CNZ293. The sequence goes on along the minus strand of NZ_PEFR01000001.1, from coordinate 1,419,575 downwards.
GCCGCGACCCGGGGCATCCCGATCGGCCGGGACTGCGTCAGCCCCTCACGGCACGCGGAGTTCTCCGACTGCGACAGCCTGCTCGACTGGGTGGAACTCCTGGCCGCCGAGACCGGCCTGCCGGTCGGCATCAAGTCCGCAGTGGGCGACCTCGACTTCTGGACCGAGCTGGCCGACCTGATGCGCGACACCGGCCGGGGCGTCGACTTCGTCACCGTCGACGGCGGCGAGGGCGGCACCGGCGCCGCCCCGCTGATCTTCACCGACTCCGTGTCCCTGCCGTTCCAGCAGGGCTTCGCCCGGATCTACCCCATCTTCGCCGAACGTGACCTGCACGAGCAGGTCGTCTTCATCGGCTCCGGCAAGCTCGGTCTGCCCGACAACGCGGTGGTCGCGTTCGCGCTCGGCTGCGACATGGTGGCCGTCGGCCGGGAGGCGATGCTGGCGATCGGCTGCATCCAGGCGCAGAAATGCCACACCGACACCTGCCCCACCGGAGTGGCCACCCAGAACGCCTGGCTGGCCCGGGGGCTGGACCCGGCATCGAAGGCGGTCCGAGCGGCGCACTACATCAAGACGCTGCGGCGGGACCTGACGAAGGTGGCCGAGGCGTGCGGGGTGGAGCATCCGGGGCTTATCGACACCGACGCCGTGGAGATTCTCGGCGGACGGACCAGCGCCACCCCGCTGCGCGAGGTGTACGGGTACCGCCCGGGCTGGGGTCTCCCGTCGGCGGCCGACCGCCAAGCGGTAGTGGAGCTGATGTCCACCGAGGCACCCCAGGGCGGCAGTGCTCCCCCCTCGCCAACCGCCCAACGCTGACCCCGGCTGGTCAGCTCGGCGGCCGCGCCGTGAACCGCAGCGCGCGGGCCGGCCGAGGCCGACCCGCGCGCATCCGTGCCGTCCGGACGGATCACCCGCAGGCGACGCCCCCACCGGCAGCGGCTACCACCACCGGCCCGGTCAGAGCCGGCGGCCCAGCGGGTCGCATCGGCCGCGCCGGAGCTGTGGACGGGCTGATCCGGACCGACGGTACCGGCCGCCAGAGCAGGTTGATCGTGACTCCGTCAGGACGCGACAGACGGTGCCGGACCCGGTAGCCGAGTCGCCGGTAGAGGCGGATGTCGTCGGCGCCGTGCACCTCCGCGTAGCTGGGCAGGCCGAGATTGTCCATGTACCGGTGACTGCCGGCGAGGACGGCGGCGGCCTGACCGGCCCGGTCGGCATCCGGGGGTGCGGCGAGGAACGCCAGGTGGTTGTGCGCCTCGACGGGACGCCGCGCGGCGAGGATGTGATCGACCCGGCGGAAGCGCACGGCGAATTCGCCGCTGGCGTCGTCGAGCCGCTCGTCGTAGCGAGGTGGCGGCGGGATCGGACGATAGCGGTGGAACCAGACGGTGGCGGCGGTCCCGTCCTTGAGCAGGAACGCGTCGCCGAACAGCAGGGCGTGCTCGGTCCAGATGCGGGCCACGGCGGCGATCACGGCCGGGCGTCGGCGCTTGTCGGGTACGAGCCACGCGCCGAGGGCGGTCGGGACGATCGTGGCGGTGAGCAGGTCGACGATCCAGTCGAGGTCGCACCATCGGGCACGGTTGACCGGCAGGGTGACGTGCATGGGTACTCCTGGTTGGGCGTGAGGTCGCGAGGATGGTGGTCGAGGTCGGCACCGCGAGGCTGTGCGGGCGGGCCGGGACGGTCAGCGGGGTACGGCCGACGTCAGGTGTCGCGCCACGAGACCACGGCCGCCGTGGCGGCGCGGGCAGTGGCTGGCGCTGCGGTCAAGCCGGTCGGCTGCGTGGGCGCGGCGAGCGGGAGGGCCGGTGCCGGGTAGGCGGCAGCCGGGTCAACCGACTGCTGACCGCAGGCGGCGACCAACCGGCCGTCGCCGTGTCGGCCGAACCGCTGTGCGCGGTCGGGGTCTGCTCGGCGCCGCTTGTCCCCGGTGCCGGCGACAGGGGTGGCTGCCCCGGCGGACGTTCGGCCTGCCGGTCCGGGTCGTGCTGTCCCCCTGCCTCGGTGGCTCGTGACAACGATGCCGACGAGCCGCCGTACCCGTGCCGGGTGATCTGGTCGGCGGATTGGACCAACCACGCGGTGTCCGGGCCGGGGAGGGCCCGGACCGGTGCGCCCGGCGGCACCGGGTCGACTCCCGCTCCCGGCGGCGCGGCCGGTTCCGGCTCGGGTTGGGGGCTCGGATCGGTAGGCGTCGGCACCGGGGCGGGCTGGGGTGGGCCGTCGACTGGTGGCAGCACGTCGAGCACCGGTTCCAGCAGGTCGAGGATCGGTGCCAGGACAGGATCCAGGCCCCCCACGACGGAGTCGAGCGGCGGCGACCCGGAACCCAGGAGTTCCTCGAGGACGGCGAGCAGCGGGTCGGTGAGGGGCCCCGCGGCAGCGACCACGGCGGCCACCTCGTCGCGTACCGCCTCGGGTAGTGACCCGAGCAGTCCTGCCACCGTCTCCGCGGACCGGTCGTGCGGGCTCGGGGCCGGGGGCCCGGCCACCCGGTCGGCCGGCGGCGCCTGATCCGCCCGGCCGGGAGCCGCCCGAGGTGACGCCGGGTGCGAGGGCGCCGGGTCCGACGTGGTCGGATCGCTCGACAGTGGAGCCCGCCCGGCCGGGGGTGTCGCGCCAGGTGGTGGCGCGGTGTCCTGCGGCGGCTGCCCACCGGCAGGCGGCGTCGGCCGTGCGGCCGGGCCGGCGGCGGGAGGTCCGGACCGGTCCCCCGGCGGCACCTGGTCGGCAGGCCCCGCCGGCACCTGTCGCCTGGGCAGCTCCGGCGGCGCGTCATCCGTCGGTGGTGGCGCGGGCCGCCCCGGGTGCTCGTCGGAGGAGGGCGGTCGGGGCGGATCGGCCACCTGCGGAGGGGGCGGTGCGACGGGTTCCGGGGCGGGCCGATCCGCGGCGAGCACCGGCGTGAGCAGGTCCCGGACGAGCTCGGCGGCACGGATGACAGGGCCGTCCTGGGTGGCGGCCGGCGGCTCCTCGGCGGCCCGGGCCGGAGCGGCCGACGCGGCGTCGTAGGCGCACCAGGCGGCCCCGGCGAGCACGGTCAGGAAGCCGAGGCGCAGGACCGCGCGGACGAGGCCATGCGGTCGTCTCGTCACCGACGCCTCCCGTACCCGTCCGCCACCCGCTGCGAACGCACCCTAACTCACCGCGACGGCCTGGTCACCAGCCACCGGGCGTGTCGATATCGAGCGTCAGCTACTGGTCCAACCAGTTGACGGGTTGATATGTCCTGGGCCACACTGCCCGGCATGGCATTCGTCCCCGTCACCCGGGCCTCCGTCGCCGACCTGGTCTTCGGGCAGCTGCGCGACGCCATCGTCAGCGGCACCTACCGCACCGACGACACCCTGCCCGGTGAGCGTGAGCTGGCCGCGACCTTCCAGGTGAACCGGCACGCGGTACGGGAGGCGCTGGGTCGGTTGCAGCAACTCGGCCTGGTCCGGGTCAGCCAGGGCGGGGCCACCCGGGTGTTGGACTGGCGGGTGCACGCCGGCCTGGACCTGGCGCTGTCACTTGTCCGCTCCGGCGACGTCCTGCCGGTCACCACCCTGGTGCGCGACATGATGGACATGCGGGCCTGCATCGGCGTGGACGCGGCCCGCCTCTGCGCCCGCCGGGCCGATGACGCGACGCGCCGGCGGATCGCCCGGGCGGTCGAGGAGTTCGCCGACCTCGCCCCCGACCTGACCGCGATGGGTGAGGCCAACATCGCCGTGTGGCGGCTCATCCTGGACGGCTGTGGCAACACCGCGTATTTGCTGGCCTTCAACAGCCTGGTGGCCGGCGCGCTGGCGGTGGCCGAGGTGCCGCCGCAGCGGCGCGCCACCGAGCTGCTCGACGTCGCCGGGCACCGCCGGCTGGCCTCGGCCATCGCCGACGGCCGGGACGTCGAGGCCGCCGAACAGGCCCGCTCGCTGCTCACCGCCGCGCTCGCCGCCCCGACCAGAAAGGACAGCCGGGCATGATCCCCGCCGTGCTCTACGCCATCCCCGCGTTCCTCCTGCTCATCACCGTCGAGGCGCTGTCGTACCGGTTCGCGCCGGACGACGCCGAGCGGGGCTACGAGGCCCGGGACACCGCCACCAGCCTGACCATGGGCGCCGGTAGCCAGGTCATCGGTGTTCCCTGGAAGCTGCTCACGATCGGTCTGTACGCCGCCGCGTACACCATCTCGCCGTGGCAGCTCTCCCCCGGCGACTGGTGGGTCTGGGTGCTGCTGTTCTTCGCCGACGACTTCGCCTACTACTGGTTCCACCGGGCGCACCACGAGGTCCGGCTCCTGTGGGCGGGGCACGTGGTGCACCACTCCAGCGTGTTCTTCAACTTCTCCACGGCGCTGCGGCAGAGCTGGACACCCATGACGTCCCTGCCCTTCTGGCTGGGCCTGGCCCTGCTCGGCATTCCACCGTGGATGATCTTCCTTCAGCAGTCGATAAGCCTGCTCTACCAGTTCTTCCTGCACACCGAGCGGATCAATCTGCTGCCCCGGCCGATCGAGTTGCTGTTCAACACCCCCTCGCACCACCGGGTGCACCACGGCTCGAACGCCGAGTACCTGGACCGCAACTACGGCGGCATCCTGATCATCTGGGATCGGCTCTTCGGGACCTTCCAGGCCGAGGGAGACACGGTCCGGTACGGCCTGACCAGGAACATCGGTACCTACAACCCGCTGCGGGTGGCGACCCACGAGTACGCGGCGATCTGGCGGGACCTGCGTACCGCCAGGTCCTGGCGGGAGCGGCTCGGGTACCTGCTGGGCCGCCCGGGCTGGCAGCCGGCCCGGTGAACACCGCGACCGGCGCCGGCCCGAGGCGACGACCGGCTGTCGTACGGTGGCCGGGCCGGGACGCGGCGCTGCTCTGGGCGTTCGCCGTCATGGTGGCCGTCGAACTGGTAGCCGTCGCCTCCGACGTGAGCGCGGCGCAGTGGTTGGCCAAGCCGCTGCTGGCGCCACTGTTGCTGGCCTGGCTCTGGCGGGTCCACGCGGCCGACCGGCCGATCGCCGTGGGTCTGGTCCTCGCCACCGCCGGGGACGTCGCGTTGCTGGTCCCGTCGGACACCGCGTTCCTGGTCGGGATGGGCTGCTTCCTCGGCACCCAGCTCGCGTTCATCGCCGCCTTCGTCGGTCACCGCCGGCCCCGACCGGCGGCGGTGGCCGGGTACCTGACGCTGTGGGCGGTGGCGAACGCGCTGCTCTGGCCGCGACTGGGCGACCTACGGCTACCGGTGCTCGGGTACAGCCTGGCGCTGAGCCTGATGGCGGCGGCCGCCACCGCTGTCGGCCGGCGGGTCACGGCCGGTGGTGCGCTGTCCCTCTTTTCGGACCTGCTGATCGGGCTCGGCGCGGGCGGTACCCGGCTGCCCGGGCACGACGTGCTGGTGATGGCGACCTACAGCGCCGCGCTGTTCATGATCAGCACCGGCTGGGCGGCGGCGGTGCGGCACCGGCCTCAGTGACCGTGGTAGAGGGCGGCGACCTCGTCGGTGAAGTGGTCCAGCACGGCCTCCCGCTTGATCTTGAGAGTGGGGGTGAGTTCCCCGTCGGCCTCGGTGAGATCCCGGTGCAGGATCCGAAAGGTCTTGACCTGCTCGGCCCGGGAGACGCTCCGGTTGGCCCGGTCGATCGCGACCTGGATCTCCCCCCGCAGCCTCGGGTCGTCCCGCGACGCCGACACCGACGCCCCGGAGAGCCCGTGCTGCTCCCGCCAGCGCGTCCACGCCTGCGGGTCCACTGTGACAAGTGCGGCGACGTACGGACGAGTGTCGCCGACCAGCATCACCTGGCTGACCAGCGGATGCGTGCGGATGCGCTCCTCGATGGGTGCGGGCGCGACATTCTTGCCGGCGGCGGTGACCATGATCTCCTTGGTCCGGCCGGTGATCCGCAGAAAACCGTGATCGTCGATCATGCCGAGATCGCCGGTACGCAGCCACCCGTCCTCGGTCAACGCCGCCCGGGTGGCCTCCGGGTTGTGCCAGTAGCCGCCGAAGACCACCTCGCCCCGGGCGTGGACCTCGCCGTCCTCGGCGATCCGGATCCGGACCCCCGGCAGTGGTCGCCCGACAGTCCCGATCCGCATAGCCGTCGGCAGGTTCGCGGTCAGCGCCGGCGACGTCTCGGTCAACCCGTACCCCTCCAGGACCGTGATGCCCGCGCCCCGGAAGAAGTGCCCCAGCCGCTCCCCCAGCGGCGCGCCACCCACGATGGCCATCCGGCACCGCCCGCCGAGCGCGGCGCGCAACCGGCGGTACGCGGCGAGTTCGCACACCAGGTGCGCCAGGCGGAGCAGCTTTCCGGGCCCATGCGGAGTGTCCAGTGCGCGGCTGTACCGCACGGCAACCCACTCGGCGAGACCGAACAGCCATCCCCGGTGCGCGTCCTCGGCGGTCTGGCGGGCCTGGTCGTGCATCTTCTCGAACATCCGGGGCACGGCGAGGATGAAGGTGGGCCGGAACCGGCGCAACTGGTCGAGCACCCCGGAGAGGTCGGCGCTGTGCACCATCGTCGCCCGGGTGTGCACCATGCCGATCTGGATCAGCCGGGCGAAGGCATGCGCCAGCGGCAGGAACAGCACAGTCATCGCACCCGGATGCAGTAGCTGGGGCAGCACCGCCGTGGCGTTGCCGATGTCCGCGGAGAGGTTTCGGTGGGCCAGGACGCAGCCCTTCGGTGGCCCGGTGGTGCCGCTGGTGTAGACGATCGTGGCGATGTCGTCGCCGGTCACCGCGGCCCGGCGGGCGTCCACCTCGGCCACGTCGACGGCACGGCCCTGCGCCACCAGCTCGATAAGTTCGCCGGCATCGATACGCCAGGTCTGCCGCAACTCGGGCAGCTCCGACCGCAGCGCGGCCACGCTGACGGCGTGGTCGGCGGTCTCCAGTACGCAGCCGACCGCACCGGAGTCGCCGAGCATCCAGCGGATCTGTTCGGTGCTGGAGGTGTCGTAGATCGGCACGGTCACCGCACCTATCGACCAGAGGGCGTAGTCGACGAGCGTCCACTCGTACCGGGTGCGGCTGAGCAGGCCGACCCGGTCGCCGTGCGCGACACCGGCGGCGACGAGACCACGGGCCACCGCCAGCACGTCGTCGCGGAACTGCCGGCAGGTCACCGGCAGGGCGCCGCCCCGCCCGGAGCGTCGAACCGGCCACGACCGGGGGTCCGGGTCGGGCCGGACGAACTGCACCGCGTCCGGATCCTCATCCGCGTTGCGCCACACCCGCTCCGCCAGGCTGCCGTCGTCACCACTGACGATCGGCTCGACCGCTGTCTCCCGCACGCCCGCCCACCCGTCGCGTCACCGCCAACCGTTCCCGGCCAACGCCCAGATGGTCACCCGCCACCCCACCCCGCACCCCGAAAACCCCCAAACCCACCACGCCACCCCACCCCCGTGCTACCCACCCCACCAGCCCCCGCGCAGCCCAGCCCAGCCCCGTCGATCTTGCACTTTTGGTCGGCGAATCACCCCGTTTCGCGGCCCTCGCCGGGACGAAAAGTGCAAGATCGACGCGGGCGGAGGGCGGAGGGCGGGGGGCTAGGGGTTAGGGGTGGGGTGGGAGGTTGAGGTGGTTGAGGGTTGTCGTGATCAGGTCTTGGGTGGGGAGTCGCAGGTCCAGGACGAGGGCCTGCTCGTCGGGGGCGAGCGGTTCCAGGGTGGCGGTCTGGGAATCGAGCAGGCTGGCCGGCATGTAGTGGCCCGAGCGCAGCGCCAGCCGCTCCCGGATGACCTCGGTCGGCCCGGCCAGGTGCACGAAGTCGACAGCCGGCGGCCCCTGCCGCAGCACGTCCCGGTAGGAGCGCCGTAGTGCCGAGCAGGCCAGCACCGTCGACACGCCCTCCCGGTGACGGGCGGTCATCCAGTCGGCCAGGGCACGCAGCCACGGCCAGCGGGCCGCGTCGTCCAGGGGTACGCCGGCCCGCATCCGGGCCACGTTGGCCGCCGAGTGGAACTCGTCGGCCTCGGCGAAGGTCAGTCCGGTGACGGCGGCGACTCCCCGGGCCACAGTCGTCTTCCCGGCACCTGACACACCCATCACCACCACGTGCCGGGTCGCCGGTTCACCAGTCATGGACGGTGCCGTCCTGCAGCCGGTTGAACGGCAGGTACGCCGGCTGGTACGGGAACCGGGCGGCCGCCTCCTCGTCCAGCTCGACGCCGATACCCGGCTGCTCCCCCGGGTGCAGGTAGCCGTCGGTGAAGCTGAACGACTGGCGGAACACCTCGTTGGTGAGCGGCCCGTGCCGCATGTACTCCTGGATGCCGAAGTTGTGGATGGCCAGGTCCAGGTGCAGGGCGGCGGCCATGCCGACGGGCGAGATGTCGGTCGGCCCGTGGATACCGGACTTGATCTGATACTGCGCGGCGAAGTCGAGCAGCTTGCGCATCGCGGTGATGCCACCGGTGTGGGTGACCGCCGAGCGCACGTAGTCGATCAACTGTTCCCGGATCAGGGTCTGGTAGTCCCAGACGGTGTTGAAGACCTCCCCGATGGCCAGCGGCGTGGTGGTGTGCTGGCGGACCAGCCGCAGCGCCTCCTGGTTCTCCGCCGGGGTGCAGTCCTCCAGCCAGAACAGGTCGTACGGTTCGAGGGCCTTGCCCAGCTTGGCCGCCTGGATCGGGGTCATCCGATGGTGGCCGTCGTGCAGCAGCGGCAGCTCCGGCCCGAACTCGTTGCGGACCGCCTCGAAGACGCCGGGCAGGTGACGCAGGTACGACCGGGTGTCCCAGTCCTCCTCGGCCGGCAGCGGGGTGCGCTGCGCCGGCTCGTAGTCGTACCGCTTGCCGTCGGTGCTGGGCTGCGCGGCGACCCCGTACACGGCGTTGATGCCGGGCACCGACGTCTGCACCCGGATCGACCGGTAGCCCTGGTCCAGGTGCGCCCGGATGGAGTCGAACAGCTCCGGCAGGTCCCGCCCGGAGGCGTGCCCGTACGCCATGATGCCGGTTCGGGACGCGCCGCCGAGCAGCTGGTAGAGCGGCATGCCGGCGGCCTTGGCCTTGATGTCCCAGAGCGCCACGTCGACCGCGGCGATGGCGGCCATGGTGACCGGCCCGCGCCGCCAGTACGCCGAGCGGTACAGGAACTGCCAGGCGTCCTCGATGCGGTGCGCGTCCCGCCCGATCAGCAGCGGCACGACGTGGTCACGCAGGTACGAGGCGACCGAGAGTTCCCGCCCGTTGAGGGTGCCGTCGCCCAGGCCGGTGATGCCATCCTCGGTTGTGATCTTCAAGGTGACGAAGTTGCGGTCCGGACTGGAGACGATGACGTCCGCAGCGACGATCTTCACGAGGGGTGCCTTTCTCGCAGGGTGTTGCTCAGCGAAGGGTGGTGCCGGCGGCGCTGCCGGTGATCAGGGACAACTCGTCGCGGCGGGGTAGGCCCTCCCAGTCGCCGTGGCCGGCGACCGCGAACGCCCCGAGCGCCACCGCACGCCGGAGCCGGTCGGTCAGGTCCAGCCCGTCGAGGTGCCCGGAAAGGTAGCCGGCGGTGAACGCGTCGCCCGCACCGACGGTGTCCACGGCGGTGACCGGCACCGCCGGGACCTGCTCCACCCCGTCGGTGGTCCAGGCGCGGGCGCCGTCGGCGCCGAGCTTGACCAGCACCGTCGACACGCCCCGCCGGAGCAGGTCGGTGGCGACGGCACGCTCGTCGGCCCCGGCCCCGGCGACCAGGTCCAGCTCGTCGGTGGAGGCGACGACGACCGAGGCGTACCCGGCCAGCGGGGTCAGCGTCGCCCGGGCGTCCGCCCGGGACCACAGGCCGGCCCGGTAGTTGACGTCCAGGCTGACCGGGATGCCGGACTCGACCGCCGCGCGTACCGCCCAGGTCACCGCGTCCCGCGCGCTGTCGGACAGGGCCGGGGTGATGCCGCTCAGGTGCAGCAGGCGGGCACCCGCGGCGAGCGGTGCGCGCAGGTCGTCGACGTCGAGCGCCGCCCCCGCCGATCCGGCCCGGTGGTAGCGCACCCGGGACACGTCGGCGGTCCGTCGCTCCAGGAACATCAGCCCGGCCGGGCGCTGCGGGTCCCGCCGCACGTCGGTGGTGTCGACGCCCTCGGCGCGCAGCTGCCGCAGCACGAACTCGCCAAGCTCGTCGTCGCTGACCCGGCCCGCCCAGGCCGCCCGGTGACCGAGCCGGGCCAGGCCGATCGCCACGTTGGACTCGGCGCCGGCCAGGTGCATGCTCAACGGCCCGCCGGCCGCCAGGGGACCGGAGGACCGCAGCGACACGAGCGCCTCGCCGACGGTGAGCAGATCCCGCTGCCGCTCGGTCATGGCAGTGCTCCCCGCACCGCGTCACGGTAGCGGCGGGCGCGGTCGCGCAACGCGTCGAGGTCGCCACCCGAGGCGGCGTCGCCCACCAGCGGGCCGCCGACGCCCACCGCGATCGCCCCCGCCGCCAGGTAGCCGGGCAGCTCGGCCAGACCCACCCCGCCGACCGCGACGAACGGGATGTCCGGGAACGGGTCACGGACCGCCCTGAGGTAGCCGGGGCCACCGACCGAGGCCGGGAAGAGCTTGACCACGCTCGCCCCGGACCGCACCGCCGCGTACGCCTCGGTGGGGGTGAGCGCGCCGGCCGCGACCGGCAGGTCCCGCCGGGCCGCCTCGGCTATCGACTCGACCACGGCGGGCGTCACCACGAACTGCGCGCCGGCCGCCGCCACGTCGGCCACGTCGGACCCGGTGAGCACCGTGCCGGCGCCGACGAGCGTGTCCGCCGGGGCGTCGGCCCGGATGGCCGCGATGGCGTCGAGCGCGCCCGGGGTGGTCAGCGCCACCTCCACCACGCGTACGCCCTCGGCCAGCAGGGCGGTGCCGGCGGCGATGGCGGCGGCGGTGTCGGTGCCCCGGATGATGGCCAACAGCCGGGTCTCGGCGAGTTCGGCGGCGAGATCCAGGTTCATGGTCACCACTCCGCGTACGAGCCGTCGGGATGCCGGAAGGTGGGGCTACGCCACGCGTGGCCGCGTTTGTCGGCCGCGCGTACCGCCTGCTCGTCGATCTCGATGCCCAGTCCCGGCGCGGTCAGGCGCTGCACATACCCGTCGACGAAGGCCAGCGGCTGCTGGTCGACGCAGTAGTCGAGCACCTCGGCGCCGAGGTTGTAGTGGATGCCGATGCTCTGTTCCTGGATCAGGTAGTTCGGGGTGGCGAAGCCGACCTGGAGGCAGGCGGCCAGCGCGATCGGTCCGAGCGGGCAGTGCGGGGCGAGCTGCACGTCGTACACCTCGGCCAGCGCGGCGATCTTGCGTACCTCGGTGATGCCGCCGGCGTGCGCGAGGTCCGGCTGGGCCACCGCGATGCCGGCCTGGAGCACCGGCAGGAACTCCTGCCGGCTGTAGAGCCGCTCCCCGGTCGAGACCGGAGTGGTGGTGGCCCGGACGAACTCGCCGATCAGGTGGGAGTTCTCCGGCACCACCGGCTCCTCCAGGAACAGCGGCCGGTACGGCTCCAGCAGCGGCGCGACCCGGCGGGCGTTGGCCAGGGTGAAGCGGCCGTGGAAGTCGACTGCCACGTCCCGGTGCTCACCGAGCACCTCCCGGGCGGCGGCGACCCGCCGTACCACCGCGTCGAGTTCGGCGACGGAGGCGAGCGGGCTCATCCGACCGGAGGCGTTCATCTTCACCGCGGTGAGACCGGCCTCCACCCGGGCCGCGATCTGGTCGCGGACCTCGTCGGGTTCGTCGCCGCCGACCCAGCCGTAGACCCGGATGCGGTCCCGCACCGGCCCGCCGAGCAGTTGGTGCACGGGTGCGCCGAACCGCTTGCCGGCGATGTCCCACAGCGCCTGGTCCAGGCCGGAGACGGCGCTGGCCAGGATCGGGCCGCCCCGGTAGAAGGACGCCTTGGTCAGCACCTGCCAGTGGTCCTCGATACGCAGCGCGTCCCGGCCGATCAGCAGCTCGCTGAGCTGCTCGACGGCGGTGCGTACGGTCTCGGAGCGGCCCTCGCAGGTCGCCTCGCCCCAACCGACGATGCCGTCGTCGGTCTCCACCCGGACGAAGAGCCAGCGGGGTGCCACGAGGAAGGTCTCGACGCGGGCAATGGTCGTCATGATCGCCTCAGCCCTTCGTCGCACCGGCGGTGAGGCCGGAGACGATGTACTTCTGCACGAACAACGCGATGACCATGATCGGCAGGGTGACCACCGTGGTCGCCGCCATCAGGCCGCCCCAGTCGATGCTGGCGTAGCCGACGAAGTCGAAGATCGCCACGGGCAGGGTCTTGGTGTCCGCGCCGGAGAGGACCAGGGCGAACATGAAGTTGTTCCAGGAGAAGATGAAGGACAGGATGCCGGCGGTGGCGATGCCCGGTACGGACAGCGGCAGCGTGATCCGGCGGAAGGCGCCGATGTGGGTGAGGCCGTCGACGAGCGCCGCCTCCTCCAACTCCTCCGGCAGGCCGTCGAAGAAGCCCATCATGATGTAGACGATCAGCGGCAGCGAGACGAACATGTGGCTCAGGATCAGCACGCTGAAGCCGCCGACCATGCGCAGGTTCGAGAAGACGTAGTACCAGGGCACCAGCAGCGAGACGCCGGGGATGACCCGGGCCATGAGCACCACGAGCGCCGACTTGCGCATGTTGAACCGGCTCATCGAGTACGCCGCCGGCACGCCCAGCAGCAACGACAGGGCCGTCGCCGCGAAGGCCACCCAGAGGCTGTTCACGATGAACTGCACGTAGTTGGCCTGTTGCAGCACCGTGCCGTAGTTGTCCAGGGTCGGCGTGAAGACCAGTGCCTTGGCGGAGTCGTAGATGTCGACGTTCGTCTTGAACGAGGCGGCGACCATCCAGATCAGCGGTGCCACCAGGGAGAGCACCACGACGACGAGCGCGATGGTGCGGAACACCTTGAACCCGGTGCGTGGCTTCATCGTCCGGCCCCCTTCCGGCGTGCGGTGAGCGCCCACATCGACGCGATGATGATCAGGAAGAACAGGATCAGCACCGTCGAGGAGAGGCCGTACTCGTTGTAGTCGAAGCTCAGTCCGTAGGCGTACACGTTCAGCGTCTCCACCTCGTGGAACGACCCACCGCCGCGGCCCTTCGTCGCGTAGAGGATGTCGAAGGTCTTCAGCGCGTCGATGCCGCGCAGCAGGATCGCCACGATCACGGTGGGCATCAGCAGCGGCAGGGTGACGTGCCGGAAGCGCTGCCAGGCGCTGGCGCCGTCGATCATCGCGGCCTCCTGCGGCTCGTCGGAGAGCGAGGTCAGTCCGGCGAGCAGGATCAGCACGACCATCGGCGTCCACTGCCAGATGTCGATGAAGATGGTGGTGGGCAGCGCGCTGTGCTGCCCGGCGAGCCACGGCTGCGGGCCGATGCCGACCCAGCCCAGCGCCTGGTTGGCCAGGCCGATGTTGGGGTCGAAGATGAGCCGCCACATCATGCCGACCGCGACCGGGGTGGCGACAAGCGGCAACAGGATGGCGACCCGGACCCACTTCTCGCCCCGGAACGGCCGCCACAGCAGCAGCGCGACAGCCATGCCCAGGACCACTTCGAAGAACAACGCGACCCCGGTGAACGCCCCGGTGCGCGCCACCGCGGGCCAGAACCGGTCGGTGTCGGTGAGCACCTCGACGTAGTTGCCGAAGCCGATGAACTCCGACTCGGCGCGGACGGAGCCCGCCGAGTCGGTGAGGCTGAGATAGACCGTCCAGGCGAGCGGAAAAATGATCAGCGCGGCGACGAAGGCCATGGCCGGGGCCGCGAAGAGCCACTTGCGATGGTCGTTGGCCCAACGCGCCCAGCCGGGCGTGTCGGGCGTGACGGAGGCGCCGCGGGGCGCCCTCTCGGGGGCGGTGACTGCTGGCATCGGATCTCCGTGGTGGACAGAGCCGGGCGGGGGTGGCGGGGTGGTCGACCCCGTCACCCCCGCGCTCGGGCTCAGCGGGCCTCGTCGTCCAGGAACTTCTGGAATCCCTCGTTCGCGGCGTCTGCCGAGGCAGCCGCGTCCTGGCCGGTGATGGCGTCGACGATCGGCTGCCCGACGATCTCCCGGGCCTGCGCCACCCGCTCGACCACCGGCCGGTCGTGGCCCACGCCGTTGGCCAGGCTCACGGTGATCGCGTCAGCCATGTCCTTCGGGTAGGTCGCGATGCCCTCCGGGTTCTCCCAGACGGAGGTACGGGCACCGGGCACGCCGGCCTTCTGCTGCGCCAGCGTCTGCTCCTTGCCGGCGGCCCACTCGATGAACTTCCAGGCGTTGCTCTGGTTCTCCGAGGCCTCGTTGACGGCCAGACCCCAGGAGGGGATGTTGTACGGCTTCGAACCGGCCGGCCCGGCGGGGAACGGCGCGAATCCGACGGTCTCGGAGACCTTCGACTTGGCCGGGTCGGTGGCGTTCTTGTAGAGCGAGTTCGCCTCGGTGTAGAAGGCGGCCTGCCCCTGCGTGAAGATCGCCATCGCCTCCGACCAGCTCATGTCGGTGCTGATGTTGGCCGGGCCGTGCTCGCGCAGCAGCCCGCCGTAGTAGGCGTACGCCTGCTTGGCGGCGTCGCTGTTGACGGCGGCCTTGCCGGACGCGTCGACGAAGTCGCCACCGAAGCTGTAGAGGAAGCTGGAGAACTGGGTGACCGCTGCCGCCTTGCCGGTCCGCGACACGAAGCCGGCGACGCCCGGGTTGTCCGCCTCGATCTTGGCCGCCTGGGCCTTCAGCTCGTCGAGGGTCTGCGGCGGCGCGGCGAAGCCGGACTTCTCCAGCAGGTCCTTGCGGTAGTAGAGCACCTGCTGCTCGGTGATGATCGGAATGCCGACCACCTTGTCCTCGTAGGTGGTCGCGCCCAGCGGCGTCTCCTGGAAGTCGTCCAGCCCGAAGTCGGCGCTCTCCTTGGCCTTGTCCGTCAGATCGGCCAGGTACTTGTTCTTGGCGAACAGCTGGCCCTCCTGCAACGGCCGGTACATCATCACGTCGATGTCGCGGGAGCCCGCGTTGAGCTTGACGTTGTACTGGTCCGAAAGCTGGTCCTCGCCGAGCTGGGTGACCTCGACCTTGAGCCCGGTCGCCTGCTCGAACTCCGGCAGCGCCTTCCGGATGTTCTCGGTCCAGACGTGGTTGACGAGCGTCACCCGCACCGTGTCCGAGGCTCCGCTGTCCTCACCGCCGCCGCAGGCGGACAGGGTCATTGCGGCCACCACCGCCAGAGATGTCCCAATCATTGATCGACGTCCCACGTCCGTCTCTCCTTCTGTCCTGGTCGGCGCATCGGGGGGACGAGCGCGACCTCGGCCGTTTACATCCGCTTAACGTCCGGATGCTAGGCCGAAAAAGCAGACTTAAACAAGTGGTAGACCTAACTGATATGATCCGAACCGTGGATCTGACCTCCTCCTCGGGGGCCGCGCCCGCCCAGACCGCCCCTGTCGAGGCCGGGCTGCACGGACGCGTCCTCGACCACCTCGGCACCGCCATCTGCGGCGGGGAAATCCCGCCCGGGGCGGTGCTCAACATCGACGAGCTGGTCGAGCGCTACGCGGTGTCCCGTTCGGTGATCCGCGAGGTGCTCCGGGTGCTCGCGTCGATGGGGTTCATCGAGACCCGACGGCGGGTCGGCGTCATGATCCGCCCGGCCGGCGCCTGGAACGTCTTCGACCCGCAGGTGATCCGCTGGCGGCTCGCCTCAGCCGGGCGCATCGCCCAGCTCCGCTCGATCACCGAGCTGCGTACCGCAGTCGAACCACACGCCGCCTGGCTCGCCGCGCACCGGGTCGACCACGACGAGGCGAGCGAACTGGTCGGCCTGGCCGCCAAGATGTGGGCCGCCGGCAAGGCCGGCGACGAGGAGCGCTTCCTCAGCCTGGACATCGAGTTCCACCGCCGGGTGCTCCGCGCCTCGGGCAACGAGATGTTCGTCAAGCTCCAGGACCTGGTGGCGGAGGTGCTCACCGGCCGCCACCACTACCACCTCATGCCCCACCACCCACACGAGCAGGCGTTGCAACTGCACGCCGACGTCGCCCAGTCGATCCAGCGCCGCGACGGCGACGGCGCCCGCCAGGCCATGAAGCAGATCATGGAGCACGCGTTCGACGAGATGGCCTCGATGTGGGAACAGGAGCGCACCCCCGAGCCACACCCCGCCTGACGCCGACCACCACCCCTGCACCGTCGTGTCCGATCCGGCCCCGCACGCCCCGCACCCCGGCATCGCACCCCGGCATCGCACCCCGGCGTCGTCGATCATGCAGGTGTGGCACCTGACAATCTGTGCATTCTTCCGATTACTCGTGCCACAACTGCATGATCAGCGAAGAGCCGGCGGTGCGGCCTGTTCGAGGTGGCGCAGCACCTCGTCGACGTGTGGGCGGACCTGGGCGCGCAGGGTCTCGCTCCAGCGTTCCTGCTCGTAACGGCAGTCCAGGTACAGCTGGCGGGCGTGGGCCAGGACCGGCCGGTGTTCCGGAGGCAGCCGGGCCAGGGCCCAGTCGGCTGCGGCGTCCTTGGCACGGATCCGCCCGGTGGCCACGGTGAACCAGACGCGGGCGAGGGTGAGCAGCACGTTGCGGGTGTCACCGTCGAGATCGGCGAGCAGGTCCGGTACGCCGGCCAGGCTCGCCCGCACCACATCGGCGCGGGGCACCGGCGCCAGCACCCGCGCCGGGGGTGGTCCGACGAGTGGATGGTCGCCGGTACGGGCCGCCGTGGCCAGCAACGCCAGGTCGGCCATGGTCTCCGGCTGCGGGACCGTGCCGGCCAGGTACGCCTCGCGCAACCACTCGCCGTACTGGAAGTCCACAGTCGGCGGGAAGCGCCACGGTCGTACCTCGGTGGCGACGACAACTGTCAGCTCGACCGGACGGGCCCGGTGCACCGCACCGGAGGTGGCCAGCAGCCCGTCGAGCAACAGCCGCCGCTCGCGGTCGGTCAGGCTCCGGGCGACGACGACGAGCGCGTCGATGTCGCTGGCGGGCCGCAGGCCGCCGAGCACGGCCGAGCCGTGCAGGTAGGCGCCGACGAGCCGGTCGCCGAGCACCGCCCCGACGAGTTCGGTGAGCTGCCGGATCTGGTCCGTCATCGGCCGAGTCTGCGCCCAGGCCGAGCGTCGACGCCACCGTTTTCCAGCCGGCCCGTGGGCGGCCGGCTGGTCCCGATGTGCGTACGATGCGGCACATGGCGTTGTTGCACCGAGCGGACATCCGTCCCACCAAACTGGAACTGTTGGCGACCTGGCTGCCGACCCGCGACTGGTACGAGGGCGGCGGCGACGTGACGCGCGTGGCCGCGTACCGGTTCGACGATCCGGCCGGGCAGGTGGGCATCGAGACGCTCCTGGTCCGGGGCGGTGACGGGCCGGTGCACCAGGTGCCGCTGACCTACCGTGGGGCGCCGTTGGACGGTGCCGACGACTGGCTGGTCGGCAGCACCGAGCACTCGGTGCTGGGCCGCCGCTGGGTCTACGACGCGGTGGGTGACCCGGTGTACGCGGCCGCCCTCGCCGCTGCCATCCTGGCCGGCACCGGGCAGGCCGAGGAGTACTTCGAGGTCGACGGCCGGCGGGAGGTGCGCGCGCCCAGCATGGACATCACAAGCGACGCCTCCGCCGCCGACGCACCCCAGGTCGGGGCGGTGCGTCAGGTGGTCGACGGCGACCC
This sequence comes from Verrucosispora sp. CNZ293, assembly GCF_002754655.1. NCBI lineage: Bacteria > Bacillati > Actinomycetota > Actinomycetes > Micromonosporales > Micromonosporaceae > Micromonospora > Verrucosispora sp. CNZ293. The sequence continues at coordinate 1,401,954 of NZ_PEFR01000001.1, read as the reverse complement.
GACGCTCATCGTCACCGACGCCGTCGAGCTGGGGGTGATCCGCCGCCCCGGATCCACCGCCGCCCCGGCCGGCGCCACGCTCACCGGCACCTGGGACGACGTCCGCGCGCCACTGGCGTACGCCGCGCCGCGCTGATCCGCCGCCGGCGCAGCGACGGCTGCGCGCCCCACCCGGCCGTTCCTCCCCTTCCGGCCCGGCCGGTCGAGGTGCCGGGCCGTCGGAGCGCGGTGCCGGACGGACACCTCAGCCTGCCGGGTGCCGGGCAGCGATCACGTGAAGGCGGAGAGGTCGAACGTGGCCAGCCGATCTGGGTCGGCGATCACATCGATCTCGGCGATGCGCCCGTCACGGACACTGAACGCCATCACCGACAACGGGCGACCCGACGCCACGACGACCACCCCGGCAGCACCGTTGATCACCGCGTGGCGGGCGAACGGCGAGAACCGGCCGAACGTCGGGGCCTGGGCGGCCACCGCCCGCGCGCTGGTGATCACGGTGGTGTGGCGGGCACGGGTGGCGCCGCCGTCGGACCGCAGCACCACGTCCGGATGCAGCACGGCGACGAGCCCTTCGATGTCACCGTCGCGGGCGGCGGCGAGGAACGCGGTGACGACCACGCGCTGACGGGCCAGGTCGGTGTCGGCCGGCGGCGCCTGGCCGCGTACCCGACGGCGGGCCCGGCTGGCCAACTGTCGGGTGGTGGCCGGCGTCCTGTCGATCATCGAGGCGATCTCGTCGAAGGGCACCCCGAACATGTCGTGCAGGACGAACGCGAGGCGTTCGGCGGGGCCCAGCGTGTCGAGCACCACCAGCAGCGCCAGTCCCACCGAGTCGGCGAGCACGGCGGCGTGCTCGGGATCGTCGGGTCCGGCGGGCGTGATCATCGGGTCGGGTACCCGGATGTCCAACGGCTCCTCGCGCCGCCGCTGCCGGGTACGCAGGATGTTCAGGCACACCCGAGCGACGACAGTGGTCAGCCAGGCGGCGAGATTGTCCACCTCATCGGAGTCGGTACGGGACAGCCGAAGCCACGTCTCCTGCACCGCGTCCTCCGCCTCGCCGAGCGACCCGAGCATCCGGTAGGCCACCGCATGCAGGTACGGCCGCTGCTGCTCGAACCGCTCGGCCAACCAGGCGGACTCCCCCATTGCCACTCCCCTTCCCCTGAACCCCTCACCCCCTCGACCCCGGGCGGCCCCTGGATGTGACCGGGCCGCGCTGCCCGGCGTCGGCGACGCCGCGCCACCTGACACCGGTCAGGCCAGGATCACGGGGTTGGTCAGGGCCGCCATCTGCCGGTCCGGATGGCGCACCTCGGCCCGGACGTAGCCGCCGTCCCGCGCTGTGGTGCGCCAACGGATCGTGCCCGCGCCGTCCTCGGGCAGTCGCTCGCGGAGCACGGTGCCGCGTTCGGTGTGCAGGCTGACGGTGCCGGACGGCACCCCGGCCACCCGCACCCGTACCTCGATCGGTTCGCCGCCGGAGTCCAGGCGCTCACCGACACCGACAGCACGGTCACCTGTCGCGGCGGTGAGTTCCAGGTCGACGGCGGTGGAGCCGGCGATCCAGCTCCGGCCGGCCCGCAGGCCGGCGAGGACCGCGTCGACGCTCAGCTCCTCGGCGTGGACCACTGTGTGCGGCGTGCCGAGCTGACCGGCGAGGTGGGCGTCGCTGTTGCCGACCGCCGGCCACCACCGTCCCTGATGGATGTCGTGGCCGAGGTTGCGCCCCCACTCGGCCAGCGCCGCCTCGTTGTCGGCGTTCCACGGCAGGTTCGAGCGCCACTGTCCGTTCCACACCTCCACCGCGTCGAAGCACCGGTACGGGTAGGCCAGGGTCCCGGACTCGTACGGCGCGTACGGGTGCGCGGCCACGCAGAGCCCGCCTGATGCGCGTACCCGGGCCAGCTGCCGGTCGATGGCGTCGTCGCGCACGCCGTACCGCCACTCGACCTGGTGTCCCGGTGCCAGGCCGAGGGCGAGCCAGTGCCCGGTGTGGGTGGTGACCTCCTGGCCGAGGATCACCAGCAGGTCGTCGCCCGCATACCGGCTCCAGTCACCGTGCCCGGCCGAGGTGTTGTGCTCGGTGGTGGCGACGAAGTGCAGCCCTACCTGGCGGGCGGCGGCGGCGAGCTGCGCCGGGGTGAGTTCACCACCTGCGGAGAGCACCGTGTGCAGGTGGACGTCACCCCGGTACCAGCCGGGTCCCCGGCCCGCCACCTGCCGGGCCGGGTACTCCGGCGGCTCGGAATGCCGGAGTCGGTCGTCAGTCACGCGAGGGTCGCATGAGGCGTTCGGCGGTGCCGAAAGCGTAGCCCCGCGAGTCGATCAGCTCGGCGTCGTCGCGCTCCCAGGCCAACCTGTCGATCACCTCGACAACGCCGGCGCGCCGGGCCGTGTGATCGGCCACGATGCCGGCGAGGCTGCGACTCTCGACGGTGCCCGACACCGTCACCACGCCGTCCACCACGTCGACGGTCACGGTGTTCGGGTCGATCCACAGGCTGCGGAGGACGTTGTCGACGACGTCGGCGCTGATCTCCGCGTCCGGCCGGGTGTGGATGCGCAACAGGTCCCGCCGTGACACGATTCCAACGAGTCGCCGGTCGGTGTCCACGACCGGCATCCGCTTGACCTGTTCGGCCTCCAGGCGCCGAGCCGCCGCCGCCACCGACGCCGTCGGCTCGACCACGACCGCCGGCGCGGTCATCAGGTCGGCGGCGACAGTTGCCTGCGCCTTGGCCGCCACTCGGCGGACGCCGATGATCCGGCGGTGCCGCTCCTCCCCCGCGGCCTCGATCTTGTGCAACAGGTCGGCCTCGGACACCACGCCGAGGACGTGGCCCGCCGCGTCCACCACGGGTGCCGCGCTCACGCCGCTGCCCACCAGCGCGTCGACCACCTCGCGGTACGAGGTGTCGGGCCGCACCGACAGGACGTCGCGGGTCATCACGTCGCCGACCGTCCAGTGCGTCTTCTTCTTCAGGGTGGTCATGATCGCCTCCTTACCCCGCCAGGCTGCCACCGCGCCTGCGCCACCGACAGAGGCGTAGGGCCCTGCTCGCAGGGGCGGTTACCGGTCTCCTACCCAGGGAGGAGACGGCCACCCACCACCGGCCGTGATCGGGGCCTGAGGTCGGGCGACGGCCGGCCGTACGCCGACAAGCATCTACAGGCATGACTGACAACCTGTCGCGGCGGGCGTACCGGCACCGCCCCCTGATGGTCTTCGTGGCGGCGATGGCGGTGCTCGCCGTCGTCTGCGCGGTCGGCATCGTCGCCGACCAGCGGGTCCTGACCGGCGCGCCGATCTGGCTCAAGCCGTTCAAGTTCTCGGTGTCCTTCGTGCTGTACGGCGGCACCCTGGTCTGGCTGCTCTCCCTGCTGCGTCGTCGCAGCCGGATCGCGGAGTGGGCGGTCACCGTGGTGGTCGCCATGGGTGTGGTGGAGATGAGCATCATCGTCGGGCAGGTGGTACGCGGCACCACCAGCCACTACAACGAGACCACCCCGTTCAACGCCGTACTGTGGCAGCTGATGGGTGCGGCGATCATGGTGTTGTTCGTCGCGCACGTCGCCATCGGCGTCGCGGTGCTGCGGCAGCCGATCGCCGACCGGGCCGGCCGGTACGCGATAGGTCTGGGGCTCGCGTTGGCCGCGCTCGGCATGCTGGTGGCGGTACCGATGACGATGCCGGATCAGGCTCCCGTCATGGAGGGCATCGCCGGGGCGCACAGTGTCGGCGTGGCCGACGGTGGGCCTGGGCTGCCGCTTGTCGGCTGGAGCACGACAGGTGGAGACCTGCGGATCGGGCACTTCGTCGGGCTGCACGGGATGCAGGTGCTGCCGATCCTGGCGTTGCTGCTGAGCCGGTTCGCCGGTGGCTGGCTGGACGGGCGTACGCGGGCGCGGCTGCTGCTCGTTGTCGGTGTCGGCTACGGCGCTTCGACAGTTCTGCTGACCTGGCAGGCGCTGCGCGGGCAGCCGCTGCTGCGCCCGGACACGCTCACCCTGGCCGCCGTCGCGGGGCTGGCGGTCGTGACGGTCGCGGCTGCCGGCGGTGTGCTGGCAGGACGTCGGGTGCCGACGACCGGAGCCGAACACCCGGCGGCGCCGGACGGCCAGCACCAGTCGGGCACGGGTGAGCAGCGATCGGCGGGTCCGGCGGTGGCGCGGTCAGCGGGACCACACGGCGACGGGGTCGAGGGTGACGCGCGGGCGGAGGTGACCGCGTGAGCGCCACGTTGTTCACGCTTACCTTCGCGGTCGCGGCACCCTTCTGGGCGCTGATGATCCTGCTGCCGAACTGGACGGTCACCCAGCGGATCATCCGGTCGCCGCTGATCGTGATGCCGGTCGTGGTGATCTACGCGATCCTGGTGGTTTCGGCGTTCGGTGAGGTCCTGCCGGCAGTGGTAAACCCCACCCTGGACGGCGTACGGGAGTTGCTCAGCGGTGCCGACGGCGCGGCGGCGGCCTGGGCGCACATGATCGCCTTCGACCTGTTCGTCGGTCGTTGGGCCTGGCTCGACAGTCGGGAACGGGCGGTCCCGTCGCTGGTGATGGCGCCGGTGCTGCTCCTGACGATCCTGCTGGGTCCGCTCGGCCTGGCGGCCTATCTGGTCGTTCGCACCAGATGGGCCGGCCCGTCGGCCACTTCTGGCCTCGACGAGCAGCGCCTAGGCTGAGGCCGTGGGCTGGTTGGGGCGGCTGTTCGACGCGCGCGACAGCCTCGCGCGGATGGTGCTGCTCATCCTGTCGGGCCTGGGCTATCTGCTCGTCGGCGCCCCGGTCGCGCCGACGAACACCCAGTTGATCCTCGCGGTGCTCGCCTTCGCGGCCGGGTTGTCGCTGCACCACCGGCCACATGTCAACCTGCCGGTACAGGCCGTGCTGCTGGCGGTGGCGATCTGGCTGGTCGACGACTTCATGATCAACCAGGTGGGTGCCAGCTGGGCGCTGCTCGAACTGACGATGGCCGCCCGCCGGGGCCGGACCATCTGGCTGGCGGCGGGGCTGCTGGCCATTGTCGACCTGACCGACTCGATAGGTGATCCGCTGCCGCGTCTGCTCTCCGGTGTGTTCGGGCTGCTCCCGGAGGTCGGCGTACCGCTGCTGCTCGGGCTGGTCATCCGGACCACCCGGGAACTCGGGCAGCAGTCGCGGCGGCGGGCCGAGGAGGAGCAGCGGCGACGCGAGTCGGAGAGTCGGGCCGCGCGGGCCGACGAGCGCAGCGCCATCGCCCGGGAACTGCACGACGTGGTCGCACACCACGTGGCGTCGATGGTGCTGCGCGTCGGGGTGGCCCGGCACGTACTGACCGACCTGGACCCCCGGGTGAGCGCGGTCTTCGACGACGTGCACGGCACCGGCGCCGCCGCCCTCGCCGACCTGCGCCGGCTGGTCGCGGTGCTGCGCGACCCCGACGGCGTACGCGGGGACGCCGCGCTCACCGCCATCGAACCGTCCGCGCTGCCGGCCGCGCTCGGCGGCGCGGTGGACCGGGCCCGCCAGGCGGGTGTCACGGTGGTCGCCGACATCGACCCGACGGTCGGCACCCTCGACGCGGTACGCGGCCTCGCGGTGCTGCGGCTCAGCCAGGAGGCGTTGACGAACGTGGCGAAGCACGCCGGTGCGGACGCGGTGGCGCACCTGTCGGTGAGCGTGGTCGACGGGGCGGTCCACTGGGAGGTGACCGACGACGGGCGTGGCTGGCTGCCGGTCACCGTGCCGGCCGGTGGTGGTCACGGCATCACCGGCATGCGGGAACGGGTGGAGGTGCTCGGCGGCCGGTTGACCGCCGGCCCGACCGGCACGGGGTGGCGGGTCGCCACCGTGCTGCCCGCCGGCCACCGGGTGGCCCGGACGCCTCCCTCGGCACCGACGATCGGCGGCAGTCCGGTCCCGCCGTCGGGGTCGGACGCCCCGGCCGGCCTGCCGGAGACGGCACCGGCGGCCGTGCCGGATCAGACCCGTGCCGGCCGCCGTACGACGGAGCGCGCGTGATCCGGGTGCTGCTGGTCGACGACCAGCACCTCATCCGGGCCGGTCTGCGCATGCTCTGCGAGGCCCAGCCCGACATCGAGGTCGTCGGCGAGGCCGACAACGGCCGCGACGCCATCGCCCTGGCCGCCCGGCTGGTACCCGACGTCGTGGTGATGGACCTGCGCATGCCGGGCGTCGACGGAATCTCCGCGACCACCCGGATCCTCGCCGACCGGCCCGGTGCCCGCGTCCTGGTGCTCACCACGTTCGGCGACGACGACCACCTCTACCCGGCGTTGACGGCCGGTGCCTGCGGGTTCCTGCTCAAGGACGCACCGCCGACCGATCTGCTGGACGGGGTGCGCCGCGCCGCAGCCGGCGACAGCCCGTTCAGCCAGGAGGTGCTGCGGCGGCTGGTGGACCGCGCAGTGCACGCCCGGACCGGGACGCCGTCGCCGGTCGCCGGGCTGACCGCCCGGGAGCAGCAGGTGCTGGACCTGGTCGCCGACGGCCTGTCCAACGGTGAGATCGCCGAACGGCTCCACATCGGCGTCACCACCGTCAAGTCCCACATCACCAGCCTGATGACCAAGACGGACAGCCCCAACCGGGTGCGTCTGGCGCTGTTCGCCCGGGGCGTCTGACCGCGCCCACCGCCCCGCGGCGCGCTATCCGCCGGCCATCGCGCCGAGGACGATGAACGGCTCCTCACCGGCGGCGACCCGGTCGGGCAGGGGCGTGTCGGGTGAGTTGTTGGACAGGTCCTCCTCGCAGGCGTAGAAGCGGACGAAGGCGCGGCGCGTGCCGCTGTGCCGGTCCCGGATGGTGCCGAGAAGCATCGGGTAGCGGGCCTCGATGGCGTCGAGCACCAGGCGCTGGGTGGCCGGCCCGGGGCCGGCCACCTCGACACGCACCTCACCGGTCACCCCGGCGAGGGTCTTCAGGTGGGCCGGGAGGACGACCCGGATCACGGCAGCACCTGGACTTCCACCGAGAGCACTGGCGGCAGGTCCCGGACGATCGGCGCCCAGCTGTCGCCGCCGTCGGCGGAGCGGTAGACCTGGCCACCGGAGGTGCCGAAGTAGATGCCGCAGGGGTCGAGCGTGTCGACGGCCATCGCGTCGCGCAGGACGTTGACGTAGCAGTCCGCCTGCGGCAGCCCGTCGGTCAGCGGCTCCCACTCGTCGCCGCCGGTCCGGCTGCGGTAGACGCGCAACCGGCCCTCCGGCGGGTAGTGCTCGGAGTCGCTCTTGATCGGCACCACGTAGATGGTTTCCGGCTCGTGGGCGTGCACCGCGATCGGGAAGCCGAAGTCGGACGGCAGGTTGCCGCTGACCTCGCGCCAGTTCGCCCCGGCGTCGTCGCTTCGCATGACGTCCCAGTGCTTCTGCATGAACAGGGTGTCGGGGCGCGACGGGTGCTGGGTGATGTGGTGCACGCAGTGGCCGACCTCGGAGTCCTGGTCGGGAATCTCCCCCGAGCGCAGCCCCTTGTTGATCGGCAGCCAGCTGGTGCCGCCGTCGTCGCTGCGGAACGCGCCGGCCGCCGAGATGGCGGTGTAGATCCGGCCCTGGTGGACCGGGTCCAGGATGATCGTGTGCAGGCAGAGGCCGCCCGCGCCGGGTTGCCAGGACGGCCCGCTCGGGTGGGTGCGCAGCGCGGTCAGCTCGGTCCACTTGCCGCCGCCGTCGTTTGACACGTAGAGCGCCGCGTCCTCAGCGCCCGCGTAGACGGTGTCCGGGTCGTCGCGGGACGGTTCGAGGTGCCAGATGCGCTTGAACTCCCACGGCCGCGGGGTTCCGTCGTACCAGAGGTGGTCGCCGACGTCGCCGGCGTAGGCGAAGTCGTTGTCGACTGTGCTCCAGGTCCGCCCGCCGTCGTCGGAGCGCTGGATCAGCTGCCCGAACCAGCCGCCGGACTGGGAGGCGTAGAGCCGGTCCGGGGCGGCCGGCGACCCGGTGAGGTGGTAGATCTCCCAGCCGCCGAAGTGCGGCCCGTCGACAGTCCAGCTGTCGCGTCTGCCGTCGGCGGTCAGGATGAACGCGCCCTTGCGCGTCCCCACCAGCACGCGTACACCACTCATATTGGTTCCTCTCGCTTTCGTCGGGGCTCCGCGGCCCCGACATGGATCGGTCCTGGTCGGTCTACTCCCCAGGTACGACGAATTGGCATCAGCGAAACGGACAGCAACCGGCACCTGTCAGAATCACACGGCTTCTGTCGGATGCCCGTCACATCCGGCCCTGACCCGTATCCCGCCGTGGCGGCCCTTGCACCGCGTAGTGCCACCGACCACGATGGGATCATGATCGATGGATTGATCTTGCAGGTCGCGTCGGACGGGCCGGTCAGCGACGAGGAACTGGCCGAGCAGGCACGCCACCTCAAGGACCACCTGAACCAGCTTCCGGGTGTCGAGGCCAACGAGTTGACAGCTGAGGCCGCGCCGGGCACCCGGGACACCGCGAGCTACATCTTCGGGATGATCGCCCTCGCCGTGTTCACCGTGCCGACGGTCAAGCGGGCGGCGGCGGACATCCGGCACCTGGCCGAGGTCATCAAGCGCTTTCAGGAACGTAACAAGGGCAAGCGGCTACGCATGACCCTCCCCGACGGCACCGAGATCGACGTCCGGGACGTGTCGGAGAAGACCCTGGCCGAGCTGATCAAGTCGGTGTCGGTGCCCCGGCAGGGTACGGCGGCCGTACCCGAGAAGGTCGACGGTGACTGACCGGGCGGGGTCACCGTGAAGCGGGCGCTGCTGGTCGGGGTGGGCAGCTACGCCAACGAGGCGCTGCCCGCCCTCGACTCCCCCGCCAGCGACCTGAAGGACTGGGCCCGGCTGCTGCGGGATCCGACGCTCGGCGCCTTCGACGACGTACGCGATCTCCTGGACGCCGACTCGCACCGCCTCCAGCTCACCCTCTACGACTTTCTGACCAGCGCCGATCCGCACGACTTCCTGCTCGTCTACTACTCCGGCCACGGGCGGCTGCACCACGATCACCGGCTCTACCTCACCGCCACCGACACCGACCCGGACCGGCTCCCACCCACCTCGGTGCCCACCGACGAGTTCCGCCACTGGGTCGACGAGTGCCGTGCCAGCGAACTGGTGCTGATCCTCGACTGCTGCCACGCGGGCGCCTTCGGCGACCTCAAACAGCGCGGCGACCGCAGTCGGATCGTCGTGGTCTCCGCCGGGGCGACCGAGCTGGCCCACGAGGGTGACGGCCACAAGCAGCACGCGCTGCCGTCGGCGTTCTCCGGTCCGTTCCTGGAAGGTCTGCGCACCGGCGGCGCCGACCGGGACGGCAACGGGATCATCAGCGTGCGGGAGGCCTTCGAGTACGCGGCCGTGCGCATGGTCGACCGGGAACGCCGGCAGACCCCCCAGATGCGCGCCGCCGGCGTCGGGGACCTCATCCTCAGCAACGCGCCGCGCCGGCCCGAGTTGATCCCGGAGGAGCTGCTGGCGCTCACCCGCAGCCGGCTGGCGGCAGCGCGGGTGCTGGCCGTGGACGAGCTGAGCAACTGGGCGTACGGCCACCAGCGCAGCCGGGAACAGCTGGTTGCCGCCTTCGAGACGCTGGAGAGCCTGGAACGGGATCCGGCGGAGCGGGTGGCCGAGCGCGCCCGGCAGGCCCTCTCGGGCCGACTGCGGGTGACCCGGGCCGAGGTGACGGAGGATCCCGGGCCACCGGAACCGCTGGGCGAGCCGGGCTGGGCGGCCGGCAGCACCTTCTACGAGGTGAACGTCCGGTTCTTCTACGACTCCGACGGCGACGGCCACGGTGACCTGCGGGGTGTCACCGAGAAGCTGGACTACCTGCGCCGCCTCGGGGTCGACTGCCTGCTGCTCAACCCGATCATGGCGGCCCCGTCGCCCGTGGACGGTCGGGCGGCCGCCGACTTCGAGGCGATCGACGAGGGCCTCGGCGCGCCGTCGCACCTGCTGGAGTTGCTCAGCCTGGCCCACCGGCAGGGGTTGCGGGTGGTGCTGGACCTGGTCCTCAACCACACGAGCGACAAGCATCAGTGGTTTCAGGCCTCCCGCAGCGACCCGACCGGACCGTACGGCGACTTCTACGTCTGGAGCGACAGCGGCGAGGGCTACGCCGAGGCCGACGACCCACTCGGCAGCCACGGCGCGGGATGGACCTACGACACCCGCCGCCGCCAGTACTACTGGCACCGCTACAGCCGGTCCGAGCCGGACCTGAACTACGACGCGCCCGAGGTACGCACGGCGATGCGCGACGTGATGGCCTTCTGGCTCCGCCAGGGCGTCGACGGGCTACGCCTGCTCACCGTCCCGTACCTGTTCGAGCGCAGCGGCACCTCCAGCAAAGGGCTCGACGAGACCCACGGCTACCTACGCGAGCTGCGATCCTGGTTGGACGCGACGTACCCGGGCCGGATCCTGATCGCCTGGAGCGAGGACTGGCCGGAGGGGGCCGGCGCCTACTTCGGCACCGCCGAGCACCCCGAGTGCCACCTGGTGATGTACGCCTCGCTGATGCCGAGCCTGCTGCTGGCGATGCGGCGGGAGGCGCACCGGCCGGTGTCCCGGGTGCTGGCGCAGATGGACGACCAGCCGGCCGACCGGCACTGGGCGGTGTTCCTGCGCAACGGCGACGAGATGTCACTGGGTCTGCTGCACGAACGGGAACGCGACGACCTGCTGCACGCGTACGCGCCGCTGGCCCGGATGCGGGGCGCGACGGGCATCCGGCGACGCACGGCGACCCTGCTCAACGACGACCGGGGGCAGCTGGAGCTCGCCTTCGCCCTGCTGCTGTCAATGCCCGGCGTGCCGGTGCTGTACTACGGCGACGAGATCGGCATGGGCGAGAACCTGGCGTTACCGGGCCACCTGGCGTTCAACACGCCCATGCAGTGGGCTCCGGACCGCAACGGCGGCTTCTCGGTGGCGCAGCCGGAGAACCTGCCGGCTCCCCCGATCCACGAGTCGATCTACGGCTACATGGCGGTCAACGTGGAGAACCAGCTCCGTTCGCGGTCGTCGCTGCTGCATGTGGTCGAGAAGCTGATCGAGACCCGGCACGCCTGGCCGGCGTTCTCCCGACCCGGCTGCCGGATCGTCCGTTCCACGAACCCAGCCGTGCTGGCGTTCCTGCGCGGTGAATCCGGCGACGAGGTGCTGTGCCTGTTCAACTTCTCCCGCTACCCGCAGACCACGACACTGGCCCTGACCTCGCACGTCGGTCGCCGGCCCCGGGAACTGATGGGCGGGGCCGAGTTCCCGCGGGTGCCGGACTCGGGCGAGTACGACCTCGGCGTCGCCGGTCACGGCGTCTTCTGGCTCTCGGTGGCCGCAGGCCGAGAAACGGACACCACGGCGGCGGGAGACAGCTCGTCCGAGCGTCATGTCACCGCGACATGATTATCCGTCCGAGGACGCCATTGCCTCTCACCGTGGGCGGCGGCTGCGGGCTCATCCGGTGCTGGACCGCCGCGCGTCGGCGGGCCAGATGACCGTGGTGGGGATGCCCCGCTCGCGGGCCCAGCCGACGGTCCGGTCGGTCGACGCGTCGTGGCAGCCCGGCTTGCCGTCCCAGACCGCCAGCAGCTGCTGCACCCGCAGCAGCAGTTCCCGGTTGGCGGCCACGTAGGCGGCGGTGCCGGCGGTGCGGTGGCCGGTGTGCAGGACCCGGGTGGCGCTGGCCAGTAGCTCGTCGAAGGTGCCCCGAGCAGCCGGGGCGATGGTGTCCCGGTAGTCGGGGGCCGGCAGGATCACCTCGTACGTGCCACCGCCGTCCAGGACCGCACGGGCGAAGATCTGGTCGGTACCCGCCGCCAGGCAGGTGACCCCGTGCACCGGCCGGTCGCTGATCCGGCCCAGCTCGATCCGGATCGCCTCGGCGACCAGCCGTTCGGTGGCCGGGGTCAGGTTGATGTGCCCGGTGACCCCGACCCGGACCGGTTCCCGTTCAGGCGGCATCGGCCGCTCCCTCCCGCTGGACGGGTACCGCCGGACTCAGCCGGATCAACTCGAATCCACTGTCGGACAGCACATCGGGCAAGGCCCGGATCTCCTCCCGGTTCTGTTCCTTTGCTGCCGGTGGCAGCTCGTCCCACGGTCGCAGCAGATGATGCCGGCGCCGGACGTCGTCGCGCGGCTCACCGTACGTCCACCCCTCGGAGCGCCGCTCCCGGCACCACCGTTCGTGTTCCAGCCGGGCCAGTTGCTCGATCCGGTCGTCGATGGCCCGGCCGGCGGCCGAGGCGTCACCGGCACCGCCCTGCCGGGGGGCCACCACGCAACCCAGGTTCAGCAGTTTGGCGGCGATGTCCTGGACGTGGCTGCGGTTGGCGCGGCGCAGCGACTCCGGCAGCCGGGACCAGGGCACCATGGCTGGCGCGGCGCCGAGGCGTACCCCGGCCCGCTGCTGGGCGTGCAGGTACCGCCTGTGGATCTGCTGGGCGAGTCGTTCGGTGAGGTCCTCGGCGATCAGCCGGGCGTCGCAGGCCTGCGTCAGCACCGGGTACAGCCGCAGCTTGCCGTGCACCTCGTCGAGCAGGTCGTGGCGGGCGTCGCCGTGGAACGCGGCGGCGAGCGCCGCCTGCCGGTAGACCGGCACGAAGACGATGCTGCGCGCCCCGCGCCAGAGCGCCGGGGTGTCCAGCGCGAAGCGCAGGCCGCTGATCTCGTCGGTGGCGCAGATGTAGATGCGGTCGTAGCTGCCGGGGGCGAACTGGTCCAACCCGATCAGCCCGTCGATGTCGCGGTCGTACCCGGCGAGCCGGCAGACGTCGTTCAGGAACGGATAGCGGGAGGTGGCGAGGGCGAGTTCGGCGCGGGCGTCCGGTGCCACCAGGTCCACCCGCAGCCGGCGGTCGGGCCCACCCTGGTCGGCCTGGTACGCCCGCCAGTGCCGGGCGGTCTCCACCAGCAGGGCCCGGCGGAAGCTGCCGTCACCGGCGATGAGCACTGTCGTCGGCCGGTCCGGCGCCGACGGCAGCGGGTGGTGCCGGTGCAGCGCCCGGGCGGCGATGTCGTCGACGTGGAAGTAGTCCAACCGCAGCCGGCTGGACCCGGCGGCACCGAGCCGCCGGGCCTGCAACGACAGGCACATCTCCGGGTCGTGGACCTGCACGTACACCCGGGGTGGGTGCCGCCGGTCCTGGATCAACCGGTTGGCGGTGTTCGCGATGGCGTGGTTGCGGTCGTCGTCGTCGGTGCAGGCGTAGACGGTGTGTGCCCGGGGCAGGCCGGCGCCCCGCAGCACCTCGTCGTTCGTCGGATCGCCGACCACGCCGAGGTAGCGGCGTCGCCGGTACTCCAGGGGCCCGAACGGTTCGGAGCGGACGACGACCACCCGGCCGCCGTCGGCGTACAGCCGGTCGGCCAGCATGTGCGCGAACTGCGAGTCGCCGCAGACGACGGCGTGGCCACTGGCCCGGCGGGCCCGCCGCCGCCGGATCTCCGCGGCCAGCAGCAACCGACCGGCCTCGGCGACCGCCAGCAGGGTGAACAGTGGAGCCATGAACCGGGCCACCTGCAACTGCCACGGATAGGGGCCGGGCTCCTCGAAGAGTTCGGCGCTGAGGAAGAACAGTTGCAGGTCGTAGTAGAGGATGTCGTACCGGTCCGCGATGGCGTCGGGCCGTACCTGCGACAGGCGTTCCAGACCGACGTAGCCGAGCACCGAGGCGACCAGGCCGATCACCCCGAAGACGACCCGCAACCACCACGCGGCGGGCCGGGCCGCACCGGGGGCCGGCTGGGTCATCGCACCAGCCACCGGACTACGACCATGCGCGCCATGCTATTGGACAAAATCGATCACCAGGGCCTGCGACGTGCCCGGCGGCCAGGCGCTTTTCGCAGGTGACGCCGTTTCACCGAGGTCGAGCTGTCGGAGTTCAGCTCGACATGACCCGGGCGTGCAGATCGGTGACGACCTTGCGGGCGGACTCGAACGCCCCGGCCTGCCAGGCGATGTAGTGACTGAGGTGGTCACCGGCGAAGTAGACCCGGCCGTCCGGCTCCAGCAGCCGGCCGTACTGACCGCTGCTCCGCGAGGGCCACGACACCCAGCCGCCCTCGGAGTAGCGGGTGCGTTCCCAGGCCACCGAGAACGACGTCTCCAGTTCCGTCCGGTACGCCTCGCCGTGGATCTTCACGCCCTGGGCGACGGCGCGGGCCTCCCGCTCGGCGGGCGTCAGCGCCGCGTACGCCTGGGCGTTGGCGCCGAAGTTGTAGTAGCCGACCACCACGCCCTTCGCGCCGTGGTAGCCGTAGGAGGGGTACCAGACGGTGGCGAGGTCCAGGTTGGTGTTGGTGATGCCGGAGTAGATGTTCTCGTCCTGCTCCCACCACCGCCGCCGGTACTGCAATCCGATCTTGCCGGTGGCGTTCGGGACCGCGTAGGCCAACGCGTCCCGGACCGGTTGGGTGAGATTGGACGGGATCTTCGCCAGCACGTGCGGTGGGATGGTGCACACGCAGAAGTCGGCAGTGGCGGTACGCGTCCGGCCGCCCGGCCCGTCGTAGACCACCGTGACGCCGGAGCCGGTGTTGGAGATCGACCGCACCGCGGCACCGTAGGTGACGAGGCGGCGACCCACCGCCGCTTCGAGGGCGTACGCGATGCGGTCCATCCCGCCGACCGGCTGGAACATCAGCATCGCCTGGTCGTAGCCGAACTCGAAGGAGATGTAACGGCCGATGCCGCTGGCCAGTACGTCAGGCAGTGGGTACGGGGTGAGTTTCGGGGTGCCCGCCTCGAAGCCGGCGCCCGGCTCCACCAGGTAGCCGCGTCGGTTGGTGCCCGCGTACCGCCAGCTGGCCGCCGGGTCGTCGGCGACCCGGCCGCCGATCGCGCCGAAGCCGCGCAGGAACTCGAGCAGCCGTTCCTTGTCCTCACCCGTCAGGTAGGTGTCGAGCGCGCCCTGGTCGGTGGCCTTGGCGAGCAGTTCGGAGACGTACCCGTAGACGTCCGCCTTGGCCTCGCGGTGCCGGACCGGCCGGCCGGACAGCGCTCCGGCGTTCTCGTTGACGTAGTAGGCGTCGGCGTTCTGGTTGCCGAAGATCTCGATCGGCACGCCGAGTTCCCGGCAGTAGTCGAGGGTCACCATGTGCTGGGCGATGCGGGCCGGTCCGGCGTTGAGGTACTGGCCGTCGGCGAAGCGGGCCCGCTGGGTGCGCCCGTCGAGGTCGGTCTCGGTGGTGCCGCCCCGCACCGTCCAGTTGCGTCCGCCGGGCCGGTCACGCGCCTCCAGCAGCCGCACCCGGTAGCCCGCCTTGCCCAGCTCGTACGCGGTGGCCAGGCCGGCGATGCCGGCCCCGAGCACCAGCACGGACTTCGCCGACCGGCCGGTCAGGGTGAAGTCGGACCGGTTCGGCGCCCGGAACGGTGGGGCCGCCTGCGCGGCGGGCGCCAGGCCGAGGGCGCCCATCGTCCCGTAGAGCACACCCGCCCCGCCGGACACCCCGACGGCCTGGAGGAACTGTCGCCGTGTCGTCGGTATCGTCACCGCCACCTCCCACTCAAGATCGATGCTCGACGATCTCAGCGGTGGGTTTCATCGACGGATCTCTGTTGTTACGCGTGGATCACCGGCCCGGTTCGACAGGTGATCCACGCGAGCGGCGGGAGACCGTCAGCGGTAGCCGGCGGCGATGATGTTGGCGTGCACGGCGTTCTCGGTGGCATCGGAGGGATAGCCGGCGACCATCGCTCCCTCGTAGAAGGTGCCGGCGCTGAGGTTGGCCCCGCCGTCGGGCTTGCAGCAGTCCCCACCGCTGCCCAGGACGATCGCGCCCTGCTTCTTCATCGGGCTGTAGCCGGGCGGCAGGGGTCCTTCGTAGAGCGTGTAGAGGCTGCCGGACTGGGCGTTGCTGCCCTTGATGGCGAAGCGGGTGGTGCCGTTGTTCTTCAGGGTGGCGGTGACGAACTTGTGCGGGAAGGAGCGCTGGTTCGGGTTCCACGACTGGCTGCCGCCGGGGAACAGGCCCCACTCCAGGTCCGCCTGCACCCACGGGCCCGTGCCGGAGCAACCGCCGAACCAGCACTGGGTACTGAAGTTGATCGCGTCCATCGCGCCGGCCGCGTCGGCCTTGCGGGTGGTCTCGCTGTTGCCGTAGTCGAAGCAGCAGCCGTTGTTGACGTGGGTACCGCTCGTCACCATGTACATGCCCTCGGGCGCGCTGCCGGTCGGCACGCCGGTCAGGTGACCGTCGCGCCAGTAGCTGTTGCCCGGGTTGATGTACAGCGAGTACGCCTTGCTGCCCCCGACGGTCAGCGACTCGGTGGTGGCGATCGCGGGCCGGCTCTGCGGCGAGCCGGGGACGACTGTGGAGCCCTGGTACCACAGGTCGTTGCCCCGGCCGGACTGGTCGTAGATCACCGTGATCACGCACTGCGTACCGGCGCAGAACGAGTCCTGCGTGGCCGCGTTGGCGGTGCCGCCGGTGGTCAACAGGCCGATGTCGCGGGTCGTGTTGTCCGACGAGCGCCGCACCTGGTAGAGGTTGCCGCGGTAGGCGGCGTACAGCGCCCGGGTCGTGCTGTGCGCCGCCACGCACGCCGTACCGCCGGCCGCGTAGATGTCGCAGGGCAGCGAGCCCGCCGGCGGGGTGGGCGGTGGACTCGTCGGCGGGGGCGCCGGCGAGGTCCACTGCTGGTTGGTGCCGCCGTGGCAGGACCAGAGGATCATCTTCGTGCCGTTGCCGGTGCCGGCGTTGTTGGCATCCAGGCAGAGCCCGGACTGCACGCCGGTGATGGTGCCGTTGGCGTTGACGTTCCACTGCTGGTTGGTGCCACCGTGGCAGTCCCAGATGATGACCTGGGTGCCGTTGCTGGTGCCGGCGCCGTTGGCGTCCAGGCACTTGGTGCCGTACACCTGGAGTTGCCGTCCGGAGGTGTAGGTCCAGGTCTGGTGGGCTGCGCCGGAGCAGTCCCACAGCTGGGTCTGGATGCCGTTCGTGGTGCTCGCGTTCGGCACCTCGAGACACCGTCCGGAGGCCACGCCGGTGATCACGGTGCGCTGGCCCGGGACGATGGCCTCGGCGATCACCGCGCCCGGTGCGGCGACCGCGACCTGGACCTGCGGGGCCAGGATGGCCCCGCCCACCAGGATGAGAGCTGACGCGCCGATGGCCGCCAGCCGTCGGGGACGATGACGGCGACGTCTCGCAACGATCATGATGGATTCCTCCGGGGTGGTGGTGGAGGTCTGGTGCGACTCCCGGAAGCATAGAGGAACTTAAACATAATTTGT
This sequence comes from Verrucosispora sp. CNZ293, assembly GCF_002754655.1. Classification (NCBI taxonomy): domain Bacteria; kingdom Bacillati; phylum Actinomycetota; class Actinomycetes; order Micromonosporales; family Micromonosporaceae; genus Micromonospora; species Verrucosispora sp. CNZ293. The sequence continues at coordinate 1,384,716 of NZ_PEFR01000001.1, read as the reverse complement.
ATGACGTCCGACGATCCTCGTGCGACTGACGTCATCCAGCTACCGGCGCGTCCTCCTGCGGCAACGGATGGATCGGCGTGACGGTGGGGACGAAGGCGACCACGTCGAAGCTGTCGACGAGTGAGGGCAGTTCGTAGTAGTGGTCCTCGTCGTGGTCGGCCTGGTAGAGACCCGAGATCAGTCGGGTCCGGCACGGCCGTTCGAGCCGGTCCGCGAGGTTTCCGAGGGCGGCCGAGCGCAGATCGATGACCCGTTCACCGGGTTCCTGGAGCAGCAACGCCTCAAGTGACGACGGGACGGGGCGCGGGATGTCCGTCGCGGGGATCCGGCCGTGGCCGAAGGTGAGGTGGACGGCCGCGTAGCCCTCCCCCAGGGTCGCCCTGAGGTGTGCGCCCATCATCGTGTCGCCGTGCGCCGCGACGTGGGCGCTGCCCTCCCAGAACACGATCCGGTCGCCGGTACCCCGCTGATGATCGAGGATCCGCTCGGCCGCCGCATGCTCCTCCGCTGCCGCGTCGTACCCGGCGCCGAGGGCGTGGGCGTGGAAGTCGACGATCCCCTCGATCAGCCGTAACGCCTCGTCGCGCCCCGGGCTGCCGTCCACCTGGGCGGCCAGGTCGCGGGCGGTGCGGGCGAGTTCGACGAAGGGCACGCCCGGGTGGGTGCCGCGCAGGCGTTGAACGTGCTCACCGTTGTCGTGGGCGGTACGGATGACGTCGAAGATCTCGCCGATCCGCGCCACGGTCGCCGGGTCCGAGGGAGCGAGCAGCGCCACGACCCGGTCGTAGTCGGCCGGCAGCGTGCGGCGCCCGTTGACGGCGATCACGCTTACCCGATCGTCGGGGTGACGCTCGTTGTGCCGGCGCAACCGGACCAGCGCGTCGCGCATCTCGATGGTCCGCCACGGACCCCACGCCTGGCTGAGCGCCGCGTCCAGGTCGACGTCCTCGCCCCGGACGTACCTGTCGTAGAGGTCGCCGACCCGCTGGTTGTCCAGTAGCGCGACGACCCGGAAGCCGCGCCGGATCAGCGCGTGCGTGGTCTCCTCGACCAGGCGGAAGGTCTCGGTGGCCTCCCGGGTGCTGGTGCCGAGGCCGACGATGGTGGCCGTCTCGACGAGGGCGGCAAGCCGCTGGGCGGACGACGGGACCGGAGTTTGGAGATCACTCATGCACCCGACGATCGGGGTTCAACATATGGTGAAGTCAAGCCCGCGGAGACAGTCACGTTCGCGGAGGAGTCACCGTGCCGGATCGTCCCGCCCGATTTCGCACAATCGACCGCCCGACTCCATCGCCGCGAGCTGCGCCTTGAGGTCGCGTACCCGCTCCTCGACCTCGGTCACCAGCCGACGGGCGACCTCCGCCCACTCGTCGGGCGTCGGATCGGCCGACAGGTCGGCGAAGAGGGCGGCGATCTCGCGGACGCTCAGCCCGGCTCGCTGGGCGAGTTTGGCCACCTGGATCCGGCACGCGGCGGAACCGTCGAAGCGACGCTGGTTGCCGGCGGTGCGTACCGCGTTGATGACCCCGTGGGTGTCGTAGAACCGGACGGCGGACGGCGCGACGCCGCTGTCGACTGCGACCTCACCGACGCTGAACGTACGAGGGGAACCCGTGAGCACTGTCATGACCGCAGGATAGGCACGCGGGCGACTTGACTTCAACATATGTTGAACCTGCACCGTCTGGGACATGACCACTTCGACCGACCACCACAGCAGCCTGTCCCCCGCCGCCGGCCGACGCCTGGCCGTGATCTCGGGCAGCGTCCGCAAGGACCGGATGGGGCCGACGATCGCCCACTGGGTGGCCGCCGCCCTGAACCCTGCCGCCGCACCGGAGCCCGCTGCCGCCCTGGCGCCTGCTGCTGCCCTGGCCCCCGCTGCCGCCCTGGCCCCTGCTCAGGTCGACCTGATCGACGTGGCCCAGGTCGAGCTGCCCGACGACAGCCTGCTCTATCCCGGCGGCGGGCCGAAGAGCGAGGTCGCCGACCGGATAGCCGCAGCCGACGCGTTCGTGTTCGTCACGCCGGAGTACAACCACAGCTACCCCGCCTCGCTGAAACGACTGATCGACTGGCACTACGGCGAGTGGCGGGTCAAGCCCGCGACCATCGTGGCCTACGGCGTGCACGGCGGGTACGCGGCGATCGAACACCTGCGCGGGGTGCTTGCCGAACTCAGCGTGGTGACCACCCGGCGGGCCCTGGGTCTGCGGGCACCCTGGACGTCCCTGGACGACCAGGGCCGCTACACACCGGACGCGGAGGCCGCCCGTGGCCTGACCGCGAGCCTGGCCGAACTGCGCTGGTGGGCGGAGGTGCTGGCCGACGCGCGCCGGGACCGCCCCTGATGGCCTGAACGCCGAGCCGGCACCCGGTCACCCATCGCTTCCATCGTCGGAGACTGAGATGCCCAGCTCGGTGAGGAACGCTGTCGCCGCGGGGGTCAGCGTGGTCCGGTTCCAGATGAGGTGCTCGATCCGGGCCGGAGCGTCCCGCACCGGGATGGTGACCACACCCGGCAGTTGGGGCGCGTAGTTCGACGGAAGCAGGGCGATGCCGAGCTGCCGCCGGACGAGCCGGGTCATCATCGAGTCGACGGTGCTCACCTCGAAGGCGACCTCGCGGTGCACTCCGGCGGCGGCGAACGCCTGGTCGGACTGGGCCCGCCCCGCCGTGCCCGCCGGCAGGTCCACGAACGCCTCGGTGGACAGCCGGGCGAGGTCGACCTCGGCCTGACCGGCAAGTGGATGTTCGGGGGCGACCACGGCCACCAGCCGGTCGTACGCCAACCGCCTGGCGACCACCCCTTCGGGCCGGGCGGTCACCGGAAGTCCGAGAAATCCGATGTCGACGGCGCCCTCCTTGACCTGGTCGATGAGGTGTTCGCTGCCACCGACGCGCAGCCGGATGCGGACGTGCGGATACCGCTGGTGAAAGGCGTCGAGCGCGGCCGGGATGTCGACCGCCGCGACGGTCGGGATCATGCCGACGGTGAGTCGACCCCGGACCTCCCCGACCGCCGAGGCGACCTCGGCGGCGGCCCGCTCGGCCGCGTCCAGGCACTGACGGGCCGCCGGGAGGAACGCCTCACCGGCCGGGGTCATCCGCACCCGGCGGCTCGTCCGGTCGAAGAGGCGGGCGCCGAGTTCCCGTTCCAGGCGGGCGATCTGATGGCTGAGCGCGGACTGGACGACCAGACAGCGTTCGGCGGCACGGGTGAAGTTCCGCGTCTCGGCGACCGCCACGACGTACCGCAGCTGCTGAAGCTCCATCCATCAATCGTGGATCACGATGGATGAGCTGACAAGGATGTGTTGGACTCATAAATGCGGAGCGTCGATCCTGATTCGCGTGACGAACCTGGTGCCACCTCCGACCGCCGGTCGCCTCGCCGCCACCGCCACGACCGCCTTCGCGCCCGCGGTGTGGGGCACGACGTACGTGGTCACCACCGAACTGCTGCCGGCCGGCCATCCACTCTTCGCCGGGCTGATCCGGGCGCTGCCGGCGGGCCTGGCCGCACTGGCGATCGGCCGGGCACTGCCGCGCGGCACGTGGTGGCTCAAGGCGGCGGTGCTTGGCGTACTCAACATCGGTGTGTTCCTGCCGCTGCTGTTCGTCGCCGCCGAGCGGCTACCCGGAGGAGTGGCCGCCACGCTGGGCGCGGTGCAGCCACTGGCCGTGGCGATCCTGGCCGTCACCCTGCTGCGCCAGCGCCCGTCAGCCTGGAGCTTCGCCTGGGGAATCGTCGGCGTCGCCGGGGTCGGGCTGCTGGTCATCGGCCCCGACGCGGATTTCGACATGATCGGACTACTGGCCGGTCTCGGCGGCGCCGGGGCGATGGCGGTCGGGGTGACACTCACCAAGCGATGGGGACGACCCGAGGGGGTGGGCCCCACGGCGTTCGCCGGCTGGCAACTCGCGGCCGGCGGTCTGTTCCTGCTTCCGGTGACGTTGCTCTTCGAGGGGGCGCCGCCCACCGTCGACGCCAGCGCCGCGCTCGGCTACCTCTGGCTCGGCCTGCCCGGCGGCCTGCTCGCCTACATCCTGTGGTTCCGCGGCATCGCCACGCTGCCGGTCACCTCCGTCGCGGTGCTCACCCTGCTGTCGCCGATGGTGGCGGCCCTGCTCGGCGCGCTGCTGCTCGACGAGTTGCTCACCCCGATCCAGGCGGCCGGCTTCGTCCTCTGCCTCGCCGCAATCGTCGCAGGCCAGGTCAGCCCGACGCGCGCCAAGGCCACCACCACACTCACCAAGGAAAGGATCAACAAATGAGGATCACTGTCGTCGGAGCCACCGGCATGGTCGGCTCGCGCGTCGTCCGCGAAGCCCTCGATCGAGGGCACGACGTGACAGCCGTCTTCCGAGGCCGACGACCGGCCACCCTGCCACCCGCGGTGATCGCCGCACGGGGCGACGCCATGGACGTCGACCAGATGAAGCGGCTGTTCACCGACGCCGACGTGATCGTGGGCGCCACCCGCCCCGCGCCAGGCGCGGAAAGCACCGTCACCGCGACCACCCACGCCCTGCTCGACGCCGCCGCCGCGACCGGAATCCGCATCCTGCTGGTCGGCGGTTCCGCACCGCTGCTCAGTCCGTCCGGCGGGTCGGTGCTCGACGACCCCCGGTACGTACCGCCGGCCGTACGCGACATCGCCGCCGCGAGCGCGGCCCAGCTGGACGTCTGCCGGACCCACGCCGCCGACTGGGTCTACCTGAGCCCACCCGCCCTCCTCGAACCCGGGGCACGTACCGGCCGATACCGACGCGGCGGCACCGCCCTCGTGGTGGCACCGGACGGCTCGTCCCGGATCTCGGCGGAAGACCTCGCCGTCGCCGTCGTCGACGAGGTGGAGCGGCCCGGCGGGGATCGCCACTTCACCGTCGGCTACTGAGTTCAGCCGGTGACCAGCGGGTCGTGTACCCGGCCGAGGAACAGCGGTACGCCGGTGACCCGGTCGTGGATGACGTACAGGAACGGCCGGTTCACGAAGAACTGCGGTCCCTGCGGGATCGACGGCGGCCGGATGATGACTGCCGACGCGGCGGCCGCCTCGACACCCTTCTCGTCCACCCCGATGAACGTCTCGTGCACCACGTCGTCGATGCACAGCGCCGGGTCGGTGGTGCTCATGCCGGTGAAGTCGGCGTACGGCGTGAACGCCGTGGGCATGCCGAGCCCGCTCAGCGCGGCGCCCAACTGGGCCGGCAGGCGGAACGTCCACCGGGGCATCCGCAGTTGAATGTCGGTGAACTGGAAGCCTGCGAACAATGCGCCCAGCCACGCCGCGTCGAGGTTCGCCTCGACCGCGGCGAGGTTGTCGCGGGTCGGCATGACAATTGCCATGGCCAGCCCGTCACCCGCGAGCGGCACGTCGACCGCCCGCCAACCGTCACCCAGGACGTGCCCCATCCGGTCGAACGGGCCGCGCATCATCGGCACCTGGACGACTGTGCCGTCGTCCCGGGTGAACGGTTCGTCCATGGTGGCCGACGCCCGGAAGGGGTAGTACCAGGCCGCCTTCAGGTAGGCCGTGTTGGTGAGCATCAGGCTGGTGTCGGAGCGCACCGAGTCCGGGGCCAACAGCTCCGGGATCTTCGCGTTGGTCCGATCGGACACCCAGGTGTTGATCTCCTGGCGGGCCGCCTCCGGCGCGCCCCGGAAGTCGACCGGGTGCGGGACAGCACCGTAGTAGCCGGCCAGGGTGTCCTGGAACCCGGACCGCAGGCCCAGATCGAGCCGGGTCCACACGGCGTTGGCGGTGGTCACCCGGGGCTGCCGCACTCCGTCGCCATCCTGGAACCGTGCGGCGAGCGACTGGTCGACGGTGTTCAGCCCGCTGTCGAGCGCGCCGGGCCGTGGATGCGGCGCGTGCAGCACGGCATCCATCTCGTCCGCGGTGGTCGATCCGGCGCCCGCCCTGGCCATCGCGAGGGCCAGTTGGACCGAGTACGGCGCGCACACCACGTTGCCGCCCGCATGGCTCGACGCGATCGTGCGGTAGAGGTCGGCGGTGAAGCCGCGTACCGCTGACGCGGCAGCCTGCATCGTGGCCGGGTCGGGAGGTACGCGTACCGGGACGGTCGAGGCGGATGACCCGTTGAGCCGGGCGTGACCTGGGGTGGCGGTGAGGGCGACGGCGGCGAGTGGCACCGCCCCAAGAATCGATCGACGCGAGACCATGTCTGCGACGGTAGTGCAGTGTTACGGGGACGTGGCGAGAGAAGGTCCAGTATGCATCGAAGTTAACCAATGTTCGTTACTTGCGTACGGTGTCCGCCCATCAGGCAGCGGCAGAACACGCGATGCGAATGCGGGCGACGGCCGACACAAACGGCGGACTGGCTTTTGCACGACCGGCTCTGCAACAGCAACTCTCCCTCTACAAGGATCGAGGCTCAACGTACGCGGGCAGGACGGGAGCCAGGGCGTGGTCGAGGACGACCTTCGGTACGAGCCGCCACAGCACCGCTTCGACTGGTTAACGCAGCTCAACCCGGTCACATGCCTCGTTGTCGGTGAGGTACCCGAACGCGATCGGGATGTGGTGAGCACGCTCGCCAGCGAGGTGCGGCAGACGCCAGCGAACCCCTTGGTCCGACGGCTGCTCCGTCAGGGCGTATACGCCCTCAAGCGCGCCGACTCGTGGCATGCTGCCATCATCACATCTGGCGGCGAGCCAGCACGGCCAGAGAGCGCTCGGTCCCGGTACGCCGAAGACGGGCACCTGGTGAACGTCGGCATCGTGTACGAGACTCTGTGGCCGGAGGCCGAAGCGTTCGCTGGGCGAGCGAAGTTCCGACGTGGCGACATGGTCCGCACCAGGAGTGGCGCTGGCGGTATCGGCCGCGTCAAGGGGGCCTTGTCACTGGCCGGCACATACCAGTACCAGGTCGACCTGCACGGCGAAATCAAGCGCTACAACGAAGATGCTCTCGTACTTGTGGTCGGCGACCCGCGAGACCCCGCCTTCTGGCTGTCGCAACCGCCGGTCGGCGCCGAGGATCTGTCCCTCACTCTGACCTGGACGAAGCTACGCCACCCGCTGACGGACACGCTGTACTCGTTCGCCTCCAGCAAGACCCTGTTCCGGGCGTACCAGTTCAAGCCAGTATTGAAGGTGCTCAACGGATCATCGGGGCGGCTGCTAATCGCCGACGAGGTGGGTCTCGGCAAGACGATTGAGGCGGGCCTCATCTGGAGCGAGTTGGAGCAGCGATCGCGACTGGACCGGGTCCTTGTTGTCGCCCCAGCGGTGCTGACCCTCAAGTGGAAGGCGGAGATGGGTCGGCGCTTCGATCGCCAGCTCGAGATCCTCCGGCCACGCGACCTCGCTGCGTTTGCCGAACGACTGGGAGACGGAGACGAGCCCAGCCTGCACGGCGTCGTTTCGCTTGAGTCACTGCGCGGAGCCGACGGCGTCCTGGAGCAGCTCAACGAGCTTCAGCCACGGTTCGACCTCGTCATCGTCGACGAGGCCCATTACCTGCGGAACCGGGAGAGCAAGTCGCACGCTCTCGGACGACTTCTCGCCGACTGGTCCGATTACCTGATCTTCCTCTCCGCGACGCCGCTCAACCTCGGCAACAACGACCTGTTCAACCTGATGAGCCTGCTCGACGAAGGCCACTTCGGTGATCGCGCAGTCTTCGAGGCCCAACTGGAGCCGAACCAAATCTTGAACGACGTCGCCCGGTCACTACTCCGTGAGGGGCGCAAGACACCGCGCCAGCTACTACGCCGCCTGTCGGATCTGGATTCGCTCCAGTTCGGCTCGACCATCACCGATCGACCGGACTGTGACCTGCTCCGTTCGCTGTTCGATGTCGACCGACCACTTGACCACGACGAGGTGGCCCGGTCCCGGCGACTCCTCGCCGACCTGAACGTTCTCGGCAGCGTACTGACCCGCACCCGGAAGGCTGAGGTCCCCGACCAGAAGGCGGTACGGGAGGCTCGCAACATCAACGTGGTGTGGACCGAGCAGGAGCAGGCGTATTACTACGCGGTCTACGCCTGGTACATGAGCCGAGCACTGGAGATGAAAACTCCCCCAGGCTTTGCGATGCAGATGCCGCTGCGGCAGGCCGCAAGCTGCATCCCGGCCTCGCAGCAGTTGATCCGGGAGCGGAATCCAGAGCATTTCTGGCGGGAGGTCGACGACCCAGAAGAGGAGATCGCGGCCGACGTAGCAGGCCTGCTGGACGTCCCGACGCTCGCGGTACCGCTACGGGTCGATAGCAAGTACGACCAACTCCTCGCCGAGTTGCTCAAGGTCCGCGCCGCGGGCCTGTCGCAAGTGATGATCTTCTCGTTCTTCCGTCGAACGCTCGGTTACCTGGCGGGGCGCCTGCAGGAGCACTTCAAGGTTCGCGTGATGCACGGCGGCGTACCGATGCCGGAGCGAGAAACGATCATGCGACAGTTCCGAGACGGGCAGTTCGAAATCCTGCTGCTCAGCGAGGTCGGATCGGAGGGTCTGGACTTCGAGTTCTGCAACGTCCTGGTGAACTACGACCTGCCGTGGAACCCGATGCGGGTCGAGCAGCGCATTGGACGCCTGGACCGGTTCGGCCAGGAACACGAGAAGATCTTCATCTACAACATGCATGTGCCCGGGACGATCGAGACGGACATCTTCCAGCGGCTCTATCACCGGATCGGGGTATTCGAGAGCTCCATCGGCGAGTTGGAGCCAATCCTGCGGGAGCATCTCGGCGACATCACCAAACAGCTGCTCGACCCGAAACTCGACGCGGTCGGCCGGCGGCGGGAGGTAGACCGGATCGCAGTGGCGATGCAGCAACGGTCACACGAGATCGAGGAGCTGCGGGCATCGCAAGCTCAATTGTCCGGCCTCGACGGTCTACTGATCGAGGGATTCACGGAGTCCGGACCCGGCAACGGCCGCTTCATCGGTGCCGCCGAGATCCAGCGGCTGCTCGACAAGCTCTTTCAGCGGCTTGGCGGTAAGCGGCGCAAGCCCGACAAGAACGGCATCTTCCTTGTGATCGGTTCGAGAGACCTGGCAGAGCGGCTGCGGTCCAGCCGGGTGGGTGAGGGCGGCAGCCGACTCACCCGGTCGAAGCTCGCCGCCACACTGCAGAACGGGACGCCGCTGGAGTGCACGTTCCAGCCGGAGACGGCGAGCAAGTACGACGCCGAGCTGCTGTCGGGCCGGCATCCGCTGGTGAAACTCGCCCTGGAAGTACTCGACGACGAGACGTTGGAACTCCGCCGGTACGGCTCCGTGGCTGTGCCTGGGCTGTCCCCGGGGAAGCGGTACCTGGTGACAATCGATCTCGCGGAGACGACCGGTCTACGTAAACTTCTCGAACTCTGGGCGACAGCGATCGACCTCGACACGCACCAACCAGATCCTGACGTGGGCGATGCCATTCTCACCGCGCTGGCCGACGGGACGCTCACCGACGGCGGGTCAACCCCGCCTACCGACCTCGATGCCATGTGGCACCGAGCACAGCAGCACCTCGCGCTACGGCACCGGGCTACCGAGCGCCTCCGGCAGAAGGAGAACGCAGCCCTAGTGGAGGGACGGATCCGAGCGCGTGAAGGCTCCCTGGACCTTCAAATTCAGAAGACCCGGGAGACTCTTCAGCGGCTGCGCTTCGACAACCGAGGGCCGAGCATCGTCCGGCTGCACGAGGGGCGACTGCGTAACCTGCAGACCCGTCGCGCCGAAGTCCGCCACGAGCTGGCCGGTCGTAAGGAGCTCGAGATATCGCTGACCGCGGTTGCAGTCGCCCTCATCGAATCGGCGGAGCCCACTCCTTCTCCATATACCAAGGAGTAGGCGGCGTCGGGGTCGTCTCTTCGGCGCTGCGCAGCACCAACTGCGCGTGGTCCCGGCCACGGATCACCGGCCATCGGTCGACCCGCATGTGCACCCGCTTACCGGAGCCGTGCCGGATCAGGATGCGGCCGTCGCAGTAGAGCTTGAACCCCATGTTGCGGCCAAAGGTCAGGCTCACACCGTCCATAGTCTGGCCGTCGAACTTCAGTCCGAGCGGTTCCCCGTTCGTCGCGCGTATCCGCAGGCGGCCGGTGCCGTGCTGCGGCCCAGGGAAGTTCCGGCCGTGGCATTCGTAGCCGAGGTCGGACTGTCCGTTCAGCACCTGCCACGGCTCGTAGAACGGGGTGTACGCGGCATAGAGGGTCTCCTGCCGGAGCTGCCCGCTCTCCTCCCATTCGACGACGAAGTCGAAGCCGGGGCGGTGCAGGTTGAGTCGCTCGTAGCCCGCAGTGTCGGCGAGACCGGCCACGATCGCCTCGTCGGGCTCCACGCCGGCGTTGTCGAACACCTGCGCATTCGGAAAAAGGGCGCCGATGCGTCGCTCCACGTACGGAATGCGGCTCATACCACCGGCGAGCAGCACGTAGTCAATGTCGCGGCTCAGCTCCGCCGGTCCGAGCCCGCGCAACTCGGAGGGCGACCGGTTGCCGCGCTCGGTCAGCCGGGCGGCGCGCAGGGCGGCCCAGACCAACTGCTCGGCGGCGTCCATCTGCGGTCGGAAAGCATCCTCCAACCGCTCACGGGTGTAAGTCAGCACAGGCAACCGTCCGATCCCTCGCGACGGCAACACAATCCGGTGCTCCGGGAGCCGGGAGAGGCTCACCTTGGTGTCGCGGGCCGCGCGGAGCACGAGTGCCCGCACCAACTCCGGATGTGGGGCGGCCTCGAGGTCGAAACCGCGCCCGCCAAGGTCCTCGAATAGGTGCCGGGCGATCGCGTGGTCGAGCATGTCACCCGCGTACGCCGTGCCCAGCGCGGTGAGCACCGACACCTCCGGGTGAGCACCGCCGACGACGTCGAGCACAGCGATGTCCAGGGTGCCGCCGCCCATGTCGAAGACGAGCAGCCGGCCTTCCGGGCGCTCCCCATACGCGAGGAACCGATGGGTGACCCAGGCGATGCCGGCGGCGATCGGTTCGTCGACGAGGGCGGAGTCCTCGACCGGCAGGCCTGCCTTGGCCGCCAGGTCGAGCAGGCGTTGCCGCTGTGGCCCGTCCCACATCGCCGGGCAGCCCAGCCGAAACTCCCGCTCGGCAGTAAGCGGCTCACCTGCCCGCTCCGCCCGCTCGCCGATCTCTGTCAGTACCGCGATGATCACCTCGTCCGCAGCAACGGCCTGCTGTCCGTCCACACTGGGGAGCGAGATCGTCTCCGTGTTCTCGGTGATGGCCCGCTTGACCGAACGGATCACCTGGTCGCTCGGAAGCGCGTCAGCGTCCTCACCGATCAGCAGCGTCTCGCCGCGGTAGCCCGCCACGGACGGAAACCAACGAGTGGTACGGCCTAATGGCGCAATTTCCACCGGCCGGCGCCCCGCCCGAGTCGCCACCAGTGAGGTGGACGTGCCGAAGTCAACCCCGACGGCGTGGCCGTGGGCTCCCCCCATGTGAGCACTCCCTAGGTCGTCGTCACCAACGCCTTCTCGATGAGGACGTCCTCACCGGCAGGGCGCCACCGGTATCCAGGTCGGATGACAGTAACCGCGTCCTCCTTACCTAGGGCACCGACAATGGGCTCGTGCATGGTCGGGTCAAAGGCCAGTTTCTGACCGGCCTGACCGACGGGTTCAAGAGCTTGCGCGGACACCAGTGCCCGCACCCGCTCCACGAGCACCTCCGGGGTCGTCTGGTCGGCGGCGAGTTCCTCCACCTCGGCGGCGAGGTCGGCCAGCGACCGGATTACGTCGATCTGAATCTGCCGGTCCTGGGCCGAGCGGAGTGATGTTGCCTGGCGGTGCTCCGCACGCAGGCTTTCCTCCAGCCGGTCGCACCGGTCGGCCAGCGCGGCAGTCCGCCGTTCCGCCGCCTCAACCCGCTGCTCGGCGGCCGCTGCGTCCGCGCGTGCCCGCTCCACATCCTGGCGCAACGTCTCTATCCGCCGCTCCTGGCTCAGCGTGCCGACCAGCCCGGCCACGACCGGTTCGTCGCCGGCCACCCGGCGAAAGGCTGTGGCCAGCGCGTCGGCCGACAGGTTCGACACGAACTCGCCCGGCAGGCCGAGCAGGAAGCCGAGTCTGATCCGGGACGTGACCCGGGAGAGTTCCCGGGTCACGAGCGGGGTCACGTACTGCTCGACGATCTCGGGACGCGAAGTGACGCCGGCAAGGGGGCCGGTCGCGCACTCAGCGAGGGCGTCGACGCTCACGCCCTCCCACCAGTCCGGGGACAGCAGGTCCTTGCTCCGGAACTTCGCGACTGCGGCGAGCAGGGCGGCGCGGCCGCTGTTGCGACTCAGCGGCAGGTGTGTCACCGCTTGGGCTAGTCCGGTGAGTTCCAGACTCGTACGCTCGTCGCGCGACAGCGCCGGCAGGAGGCGACCGAGCCCAGCGGCAGCCGTGTCGAGGACGGAGACGTCCTGCTCTCGCCGCGGCGAGGCGACGGCGATGATGAGGGACATCAGGGGTGCAGCGGTTGACCCGGGCAGGTCGTCGACCGCCGACGCGCGCCGGAGCAGCCAGGCGGCGGCGGTGAGAATTGCAGAGTCGGGTTCCGCGTACGCACGGAGTTCCTCGGCAGCAGCGGCGAGGACCTGTTCGACGACGGACCCCGCGATCGGCCTGCGCCGACGGGTGCCGTCGATCGCGGCCGACTGGCGCGGCAGCGCGAGCAACAGGCTCTCCGCCACCTCACGATCGTGCTCGGTGAGTGCGCCGAGGAAGTCGTCGATCCGCTGACTTTCGATTTCTCCGAAACGCGCGCCAACGGCCAGCGGCCGCAACACGTAGTCCTGCAGCTTGGCTGGTCGCTCATCACCGGTGAGTTCGGCGATCTGCTCGGCGAAGCTCGGCTGTTTGAATGGAGCAGGCGGCTCCTCGTTCTGTACGGCCGCCACAGTTGCTGCTCGTTCCGCATCCGGCGCCTCTGGCCGCTGGCTGGCCTGTTGTTCCAGTGCTGGAGCAGTCGCCTGGCACGGCGTCATTACGCTGTCCGGGGCGACTGTCTCCCTACGCGTCTCAACGACAGGTGCTGACTCGTCAGGCCGATGCCGGACGGAATCGGGTTCCGGGTCAGCAACTGCCGCAGAAACCCACGACACGGCGGCCTCGGTCGAGGGCTCCTCGGCACCGATCCACCGATAGAGAGGCGCCCCCTTCTTTCCCGTCACCTCGACCTCTGGCTTGTTGCCAAGTGTCTTACTTGCGTTGGTCCACGCCTTCCTCACAGCGGTGGGGTCGAGGCCGAGTTGCACGAGTTCCTGCCTGATGCGGGTGCCGGGCATTGCTGAACGGTGCTCACGTAACAGCCGCAGGATCATGCCCTTGGGGTCATCGGCGAACCAGCCCACGATTGGGGTCGGGTCGACCAGCGCCTGATGGCGTAGTGAGCCGCGCTGCGCGCGCCTGATGGTTCCGCCCGCGACGACCAGTTCCTCCTCGCCGTTGTCCTCCCATCGCACGAGACACCTGGCCCCCTGGACGGACAGCACCCAACCAACCCGGGCAGGTTCGTTACTCCGGCTCGGTTGTCGGACGACGACTTCAGCTCGCTCCACGGCTGAGACTGTAGACGGGGCGGCACGGCCACCTGGATCGGCTTGGCGGGCGGACATGCACCGGCCGAGAAGTCGACCGGCCTGCACGACCCCGCGTCCAGCGCCGGACCCCAGACGACGTGATGATCACCAAGGAGGCACAATCGCGCCATGACAAGCATCTCGTCCTCCCCACAGCTCCAATCCCCACGCGAGCTCGTGTACGGCCACGCGAGGGCCCACGACTGCCTTGCCTTCACCGACGCCGACACCGCCGTCGAGGAGGCCGCCGAAATCGCCGCGATCGCTTCCGCCCGCACCTGGGGCGAAGCACGCAAGGTTGCGGTCCGTCACACCTGGAATCCGACTGACGAAGAGTACGAGGGCAACGATGAGCACGATGATCACGAGCCGTTCAACATCAGCGATGTCGGCGCGGTGAGCGAGGGCGACTGGCCCAAGATGGTGACCAGTCGCGCACTAACCCTCCTGCCGAAAGATCTCCAAGCCCGACACGCCAAGGACGTTCCCACCGTGCTCAACGGCGACTACCTGGAGATCCCCCTCGCCGCTGAGACTGGACTTGTGGCCGCTTTGAGGGAACGCGGCTTCGAGGTGACCCGCGACGACGAACTCATCAACCGGTTGGACGGCTACGCTTTTCTGTACGGCTGACAAACCGTCTCCATTACCGCCGATCAGTACCCGTCAGTTGGAACTCGTAACGGTCCGCCTCGCGGGCGACGGCGCGAACAAGAGTCTGGAAGGCTTCCGCGGTCAGTCCGTCCTTGGGTGTCCAGCCGTGGGCGACCATCCGGCCTTCGCCGTCGATGCGGAACCCCACCAGGCGGCTGTGTCGGTTTTTCTCCCACGCCTCGCGGTAGAGGCGGTCCCACTGGTCGACGACGTCGGGGTCGGCGACCACGGCCATGAGGAGGTAGCCGTCCGGAGCATTCTGTACGCGCACCGTGTGCGAGCGGCCGTTGGCGAACGAGACCTTCACGTGCTGCCGCTTCGGCCGCATATCCTCGACCGCACACAGCCGCTGCCAGTCATCGCGTATGCCGAACATCTCTCTCCAACTCCGTCCTGAACTCCTTGAGCAGGCGATCGCGTTCGGGAAGGTGCTCCCGTTCGAGCGCGTCGGCGAGCGTCGTGACCCGCCGGATCAGTGCCGCGACCCGGGAACGATCGTGCTCCGGTGTGGTCAGCAGGACATCTTCCTCGACGGTGACGTCGTAGCTTCCGCCGCGGGCCTCCACCGTGCCAAGCCGCGTCGGAGTCCCGGCCGACCAACGCGCCAGGTCATCCCACTGGTCCAAGCTGTTGATCCGCCCAATGGGGCTGACACAGTGCACGAGCAGGTGAAGGCCTTCCCGTTCGAGTTGCAGGCTGAATGGCTGCTGCCGCCCGCTGACGAAAACGACCGTGCCGAGAAGTGTTCCCCGTCCAGGTTGGCTCCGCTCCCACTCGATTGCGGGGCCAGGCAGAACCGCGCGTACCAGGGAGCTGAAGCGGTCGAGTTGCTGCCTGGCGATCGTTCCGTCCACGGCCAGCGGCCGGTCCTGTCCGTCCAGGTGCTCTGGACGCACCGGGAAGGATGTCTGGAGCGGCCCGGCCGGCAGCGGTGGGACGGCCTCGTCGACGAGTGCCTCCCGGCTGACGTCGAGGTGGCCGTCCCCGGCCGCCGGCAACGTGAGGTCTTCGTGCATGAGCCGGAGGAAGTCATTCATCCTGCGTAGTACGCGACGCACCTGCAGGCGTTCGACCGTGTCGGTGAGATGCGGGTAGTACACCTGCAGCAGATCGTCGCCGTCAGCCGGTCCACTAACGGCTGTCAGCCGGCGCTCACTTTCGGATCGCACGCGGTCGATCCGTCCGATCCGCTGCTCGATCGCGGAGGGCGTCCAGGCGAGACCGTAGTGGTAGACGCGGGAGCAGAAGGTGTGCAGATCCTCGCCCTCCTGCAGGAGGTCGGTGCAGATCAGCACGAACGGGTAGCCGGGGAGACGGAACTGCTGCACGTGCCGGTTGTTGACCCGACCGGACATGCCGGCGACGGGTTCCTGAGCCGTGAAGAGCCGGCTCACAAGGCTGCGGGCCTCTCGCAAATCGGCCCGCCGCACATCAGGAAGGTTGATGTCGAGCACCAGGTCGTGGTGCTCGGCCAAGGCCTTGAGCTCGTCCACCGCCGACCAGTCCCGGTCTCCAGACGGGACCACTACCTGTTGTTCGAGATCGTCGAGGTAGGCGGTGATCAGTCCATCCGCCTCCACCGAAGCCGCCGGGTCCAGGGTTGGCAGGTGATCGGTGACGACGGCGTACAGATCAAGGAAGGCGTGCCCGAGGCGGGCGGCGGCCGAGAGGATCTGTGCCCGGAGGTACTGCTCTCGAAACGACTCGCCGACGTTGGTCCCGGTGGGTTCCGGCCAGATCAGGTCGCGCAGCTGCGGCCGCTGCCGAAGCTCGGTGAAAAAGGTCAGGGTCTCCAGCAGCTCCGGGTCGGCCTCGGCCGAGACGGCGCTCCGCTTCTCCGGGCGGTACAGCTCCCGCCAGATCACCTCGGCACGTTCCCGATATTGCCCCTCGCGATGGGCGAGTAGTTCGAGCGCGGCGGCCTGAACGGCGTCGAACCGAGCGCCACGGGTCGACTGCTTGGCCTCCGTCAGGTAGTGGCGTGAGTGTTCGCGTACTAGCCGGTCGACCTTGTCCCGCTCTTTGCCGAGCGCAGCCGCCAGCGAGTCGCCGACCTGCCCGGGACGGACGCCCAAAAGCGTCATGACGTGGTTGTCGTCGAAGAAGGTGCCGAGCGCGCCGCTCTGGCTACGGAACCTCGCCTGGATGGTCGCTCCGCTGACGATGCCGGCGGGACCGGTGCCCCGGAAGAACCAGGCGAAGAAGGTGTCCTGCCCGCCGGCGTCATCGTCCTCCCGGACCTGGTCAGCGGCCACGACGGCGAGCGAATCGCGCAGCGACCGCTGTCGGCGGAACTCGTCGACGGCGCCGTCGAACGCGGCCCAGTGTCGCTCGCTCAGCCGGCTCCGCAACCGGTCGACGAGCCAGTCGCTGTACTCGTCGTCCAGCTTGCGCTTGAGTTCGGAGACGGAGGCAACGCGGCGGACGAATACGAGCCCCTTGCGAGCGTCGCGCCAAGAGGTGTTGAGAGCACCGACGAGGGCGTCCATCTTCGGGTGCGGCAGTTCGCGACCGAACCGCTGGAAGTGGTCGCGGGCAAGGTCGTTGAGCATCGGTACGTCGATGCCCTGCCGCTCGGCCGCATCCGCGGCCTGCTCCGCGTCGTCGAAGTTGGCCTCGACTGCCTCGTCGGGGATGTCGTCGGGGTCCTCGGCCGCGGCCGGTTTTTTCGCCGCGCTGGTTTCGAGGAACGACTCGAACGACGCGAGCATCCCGACCTGGAAACGAGTGCCGAACCGCTCGTCGTCGAGCAGTTCACTCACCTTCTTTTGGACCAACGCGACAGTCAGCCGCTGCCGGTCGTCCGCGATCCGGATCGGTTCATCGTGCTCTGCGACGCCCCCTGCGCGCCATTCCCGCCGATAGAGGTTCTTGGTCATCCGCTGCCCGGAGACCTCAAGCGATGTCACTCGGCGGATCAGGAACTGTCCTGCGGCGTCTCGTCTTTGGTGCTCGCTGGCGTCCGGGTCCCGGAGCGATCGGAAGGGCTCGGCGAGGCCGAAGACATCGAGCTGGTTCCACAGCTGCCGGTAGTCGTCGTCCACCGGCGTCGCGGAGAGCAGCAACACCTTGCCGGCCCGGCGGCCGTACTTCTTCTGCAGTCCCGGATCGAGGTCGGCGCGGTCCCGGCCGAGCACGGTGGCGAGGACCCGGTTCCGGGAGGACGACTGTGGGCCGCAGCCGTGCTTGAGGTTGTGCGCTTCGTCGACGATCACGAGATCGAAGTGCGGCAGCGCGGCATTGATTGCCTGGGCGAACCGGTCCTTGATGACATCCGCGTTGGCGCGCAGATCGACCAGTTCCTCGGGAATCCACGGCACCTGCTCACGCAGCCGGTCGCGCAGGTTGCGCCTTTGCTGCGCATCCTGGCGCATCGGGAGGCTGAAGCTGGGGAGGCGGACGAAGAAGTCACGGTCCGGTCCGACCGCAGTCTCCTCGAGAAGTTGAATCAGGCTCCGGCAGCTTACGAGGGGACGCGCCGGCAGCCCACCCGGCATCCGCACCCGGAGGTCGTCGAGGCGCACGTTGTTCTTGATGAAGACGCGCTGCTCCCGCTGCCACTTCTGCTGGATGTTCTGCCGTGGCGCGATGACGAGCACCCGCAGGTTCGGCGTGAAGTGGCGCAGCAACGCTGCGACGCCGAGCGCCACGTACGTCTTCCCCATGCCGACCTCGTCGGCCAGGTAGGCGACCCGATGGCTCTGCAGCATGTTGTGCAGGGCAACCGCTCCGTGGAGCTGATCTCGCGACCGCTGCGGATTGCGGATCACCCTGTCGAAGTCCAGCAACTGCGCGGCGGTGTCGACACTGATCCTCATGCCGACACCGCGTTCATCCTGAGGAAGCGGGGTTCGTACCAGTCGAGGAACTCGGCCATCTCGGCGTCGTTTCGCGCCACGAGCTGCTGCCGTAGGGCTACCCGCACGGCGAGCGCCTGTTCCAGCCGCGTGACCCCGATCGGATCCGACATCCAGAACGCCGGGAAGCCGTCGCGTACGTCGTCGGCGAGCTGCTGCGCGCAGAGCACCATGAGGTACCGGTCCAGCGGATCGCCCTCAGAGTCGTTCGCCACCTGCTCGACGAGAACGGGCAGGGAATCGTACTTGGCACCGAACATCCGGAACCGGGCCTCCTCGATCCGACCCTCGTCGAGGGCCTTGCGCACCGCGCGGCCCAGCGACGCGAACCCGTGGAAGATCCCAGCGAACCGATCGAAGATCGTATCGACGGGCTTAATCGGAGCGGACTCCACCGGCAGATCCGCCCCGGTGCCGAGCAGCGTCCCGCCATGCTGGGCCAGGTAGGCGTTCCGCTGCTCGGCCGTGAGCATCGACCAGTAGCGCAAAATGTCGGCCGGCGTCAGGTCGAGCAGGATCGAGGGCCGGTGGGCCATGCCGGTCTCGTGGACCAGCACGATTCCGCGCTTGTCGCCAATGACCGCAGTTAGAAAGCTGGTCTCGCGGAGCCGCTCGCGCAGGATCGCCGCATCCTCGGCGGCGAGGGCAGTCCAGACGGCTGGCTCCAGGCGAGTGATCTCGAAGAGATGTACGCCGCGGTCGTACACCTCGATGCGCGGGCTGTCGCCGACGCCGTCCCACAGGACCTCGGCCTGCCCGGACGCCCAGTCGAAGCGTGCCAGCAAGGGCACGAAACCCTGATCGACGCCATCGTCCTCGCCGACTGGCTGAGCGAATGTTGGTGTTTCCTCGATCTCTTCCAGCCAGAACCTCGGGCGCCGATCGACCGTCACCTCCGACAACACCCCGGTTTCGACGTTCGCACCACCCGAGTGCGCCGGCCTGGTCAGGTTGAACGACCCGACAAGGGTGACCTCCCAGTCCTTGGTGAAAAAGCGGTACACCTTCGCGTGCACGGTCCGGTACGTCGCTCCCGTCGCCTGTTTGCCGCCGCGCGCGAGGACCGCCTTGGGTAGTCGCCCCCACTCCCCGCCGCGTTCGCGTACCCAGTCGTAAAGCTCCGGACGGCACCGGGCCACACCGCCCTCCTCGGGAAGTAGCACCCGCCATTTGTCCGGCTGAAAGCGGTCGATCAGGCTCTTCAGCGGCGCCGAGGCGTCCGCGTCATCGAGGTACGGGGAGAGGACCTCCAAATTCGCGCCACGCAGCCACTGGCCGGCGATCTCGTCGAGCTGATCTATCAAGTCCTGAGCGCCACGCCGGCCGTTGTGAAGGAAGTGCGGGTGCATCCGATGGTTCGTCGAGCGGTGCACGATCGGTTGCACGGTACGAAGCAGACCGAGAATGTCGTCCAGGGCGGTGTGGGACTCGAAGTTCCTCGCCATTCTCCGCAGATGTTCGAGGAACCGCTGGATCTCCGGGGCAGTACGCGACCGGCAGTGCTCGAGGATCTCCTCTAGGTGGGCGCATTCGACGTTCTCCCACCAGCCCGCCTGTGTCAGGTTCGCAGAGCCGGTGAGCACCACCAGCGACCGCTCCTGGGTCGACGTGTCGCGCACCAGGATGAACGCGTTTTTCGGGTGGAAGTAGCCGGTGCGGGGCCGGACCGGGATTCGACGTACGTCCAGGCAGGCTGTTCCGTCAACCGTCACGATCGCACGGGGGTCGTAGTAGACGGCGACGCGGCCGGCGAGTGGTCGCAGCGCTTCCTCGAGCTGGACGCGCCGGATCTGCGGGTCCTGGTGCAGTTGAATGTCGAAGAGAGCCGGCAGGATCTCTCGCTCGAAGAAGCCGGGGTCGAAGCGGAACGTGCAGAACACCGCGGCCAACACCTCGCGACCGTTGATCTGCGCGCGGAGCGCCTCGGTGAGCACCGCCCGGGGAATGCCCTCGCTCACGCCTCACCCTTCCCGATTGCCGCCAGCATGGACACCAGTGACGGGATGAAGTACGGGTACCGCCACAGCTCCCGGATCTCGTCACGGGTGGGCAAATCGGCCGGCTCATCCCGGAACCGCACCCGCAGCTGGTCCTGGTCGGTCACCTCCAGCCAGGCGAGCGCCGCACCACGCTCCTGCATCACCGCGGCGTTACGCTCGGCCAAGGTCCTGATGAGCTCCGGATAAGCACCGTGGGCGAGCGCCTCGGCGATACGTGGCCACTCCTGGCCAGGCAGTGCGGACGCCGCAAGCGGGTCGATCGAATCGAGGCGGTCCCCCCAGGACGATCGGAGGTCGGCCACGACGTGGTCGAGGTGGACGCCATTCCGTCCGAGCAGGTAGCTGAAGAGCAGGGAGGCCGGCGCGAGCACGGATTCGCACGCGACGATCCTGCGCACCAGGTCGGCGATGTCGCTCCAGCCACGCGACTCGGCGTCGTCGGCGATTGATATCAGATACGGCCGTGAGGGGCGGATCGAGTTGGGGGGCCTGGTTTCGAGCAGTACGGCGAGCTTGGCCTGCCGTCCCTTGGTCGGATCACTCGGTCCTCCCTCGACCAGGTGGTACCGGTAGAAGTCGATTTCCTGCTGCGACATCTCGGAGGCGAAAATGCTGGCCACGGACTCACACCTCGTGCTTGCGCCGAGGTCGAATACCACCCGCTCCCGCCCCAGTTCCCGTACGAGGTACCGGGCATTTCGGCCCCACCCGGATTCCAATCGCGGCAGGTAGACAGCGTCCACGAAGGCGCTCGCTTCAGGGGTGAGCCGCACCGGGCTTCCCGGCGCGACGAGCCCGGACACCCGCGCCGGGGCGGTGTAGTTACCGAGCAATCCGTCCGTACGCTGGTTGCTCAGGATCTGATGCTCCGGCTGCGCCGACAGATGTACCTTGCCGCCATTGCTGCCGGCCTTCGCTGCCCGGGCAGCGATGCGCTGCAGCCCGAAGAACCCCCGATGATCGTGCACGACGTGCCGCACGTACGCCACCATCTGCTCCCAGACCAGGAAGGTGTCCATCGTGTTGTCGGACTCGTCCGCGGCGGCGAGTTCAGCCAAGCGCAGCCCGACGAGCAGGGTGGTGAAGCCCGGAAGCGAGTCCGTGACCGTGGTGAGATTGCCGATGAGCGGGCGTCCCGTGGCTGACCAGACGGCCTGCGCACCAAGCCCGTCGCGGGATCCCTTCACGCGCGCACGAGGATCGAGGTCGGTCAGGAAGAGCGCCACGGGCGCAATCATTCTCAACTGGAATTCAACCGCCAATCGTCCGTACCGACACAGATCTCGGGCGTTCCGCCCTCGCCTGGCGCCATGACTCGGCTGCGTTCGGTCATCGCCGGATCGAGAGATGCCTTGGTGGACGGTATGCCGGGCCGCTGATGCTGAGTAGTTTGGGCGGATGTTAACGGCGGGCATTGATCTTGCGGCGGAAAACGCCAACACCGCGGTGGCCTGGATCCGATGGTCTGCGACAGGGGCCGCACTGGAGGAATTGACCATCGGCGCAGGCGATGATCAGCTCCTGCGGGCCGCGTCGGCGGCGGACAAGGTCGGTATTGACTGCCCACTTGGCTGGCCCGAGCCGTTCGTGGAGTTCGTCATCGCCCATCATCGCGGCGATCTCGTCGCCCCTACCGATCTGGTCGGGCGCGACTGGCGCAGGAGGCTCGCCTGGCGTCGGACCGACGCGGTGACCCACGCGGTGACCGGCCGCCCACCGCTCAGCGTCGCCGCGGACCGCATCGCACACACGGCGATGCGGTGTGCCGCCCTGTTGGCGCGGCTCGCTGCGGATGGGCAACCCGTGGATCGCAGTGGCAGCGGGACAGTTGTCGAGGTCTATCCTGCGGCCTCGCTGAAGCAGTGGGGCCTGCCCTACCGGGGGATACAAGGGACGGCAGAACAGCAGCGCGCTGAACGACCTGATGGACCGGCTGATCGATGCTGCGCCGTGGCTGCAGCTCGGCGACTTTGAGGCAGCGTGCCGAGGTAGCGATCACGCAGTCGACGCGGTCGTGGCCGCGCTGACCGCTCGTGCGGCTGCCGTCGGCCAAGCCACACGCCCCAGCTCCGTCGACCTGGCCGCTGCCTCCACCGAGGGCTGGATCGCCCTGCCGACCGCACCACTGAGCAGCCTCAGCACCTCACGCACGAAGGGTTGACTGCATGACTGACGAACGATCATTAGAAGAGGTCCCGGAGGGTTGGCCCCTTCCGAAGGTAGATGCGCTGGTTGCGGCTCGCGCGGCGGCACTTGAAGCGCTGGAGGACACAGAGCTGGCAGGGAGTCGGCTCGCCCGTTACTACGACCCGATGGGCAAGTTCGCTGGCGCGACGTTCCTGACGGTCACACCAAACGACCCGTGGCAGATTACGGCCGCCGATCTGTTCGCGGTGACGCTACTCAGTGAGCCATTTTCATCGTGATCAGAGGGGCCTGAGCAGGTACGCAGCGGCGTGTCGTTGCTCCAGATAGGACGAAGCTCCCGGTAGGACAGCAGTCGACCAAGAACGACCGCCCAGTACGGGAGCTTCGTTGCTGACCTATCCTGCCAGCATCCCGCTGTCCACGCGCAGCCTGACCCGCCTGACCGAGCTGATCCGCGACCGGCGCCGCGTGCTTGGCGGTCGTTGGCGGAGGCTGCCCGCGCAGCAGCAGGCGTTGATGGCCCTGGCCCACCTGCGCAACGGTGACACCCTCACCCGCCTCGCGGCCGGCTTCGCCGTGTCGGTGACCACCGTGTGGCGCTACCTGCGCGAGGCCGTCGACCTGCTCGCCGGCTGCGCCGACGACCTCACCGCGGTCATGCGCCGGGCTGCCCGGTTGGCGTACGCGATCCTCGACGGCACGCTGATCCCGATCGACCGAGTCGCCGACCAGCGGCCCTACTACTCGGGCAAGCACAAGCGCCACGGCGTGAACGTGCAGGTCCTCGCCGATGCGGCCGGGCGGCTGGTCTGGGCCTCGGCCGCGCTGCCCGGCTCGGTGCACGACCTGACCGCCGGCCGCACCCACGGCCTGATCGACGCGCTGACCAGCGCGAACGTGCTGACCTTCGCGGACAAGGGCTATCAAGGCGCCCGCGGCACCATCTGGACCCCGTTCAAACGCCGCCGCACCCGCCTGTCCCGCCGGCAGAAGTCCGTGAACCGGCACCACGCCAAGATCCGAGCCCTCGGCGAACGCGCCGTGGCCACCCTCAAGACCTGGAAAATCCTGACGAAGCTCCGCTGCTGCCCCCGCCGAGCCACCCCGATCGTCCAGGCCATCCTCGTGCTCCAAGCCGCCGAAGACGCCCGCTACTCACGATGAAAATGGCTCAGTATCCGGCTCCGCGGAGGCGAGGGACGCGGCAGCCACCTCGGACGGTATGCAGACCAGAATCTCGGACTCACCTCTACGAGTGCTCGACGTCGTCCTCTGGACGCACGCCATCAACCTCACTGCTTCATAGGCAGATGAACGTCCGATCCCGACTTGTTGTCCGAGCTTGCGGATGTGCGCTCGACCTCGCGAGGCGGCGCGCTGTCACTTCCGCTGCGGCGACGCGGGATCGTTGTCGTTCGTTCCCTCCAATTTCCAGATTCCAACGGGTAGAAGCCGCTCGGCTTCACTGAGGAACCGACGTCGTTCAGCCGGCGCGTTGAAGCGTAAGGTCGCCCTACCACCGCTGAGGCGCCAGGACTTGGCGGTCGTACCTCCCCACGCGATTTGCGGGTGCTGCCCTGAATAGCAATGCTGTGCCAGTGCGCGGAGCATGTGCAGGACGGCCAGGTCATCCGTCTGCACGGTGACGCTGTACCTGCAGGCAGCGTAGTTGGCGGAGGGCAATGCGGAGCATCCTTCCTACTGGCGATCGGGAACAAACGACAGGAACGGGCTGGGCTGTCCGCTCCAAGACACGTGCAGCGCCTCCCGGGCCCGCGTGCTCGCCACGAACAGCAGGCACCGCTCCCGCAGCAGGTCACTTGCGTGCTGCATCGGATCTACCTCGGCCGGCGTGACCTCCTTCGCGAACGGCACCGACCGCG
The DNA here is from genome assembly GCF_002754655.1 of Verrucosispora sp. CNZ293. Classification (NCBI taxonomy): domain Bacteria; kingdom Bacillati; phylum Actinomycetota; class Actinomycetes; order Micromonosporales; family Micromonosporaceae; genus Micromonospora; species Verrucosispora sp. CNZ293. The sequence continues at coordinate 1,360,618 of NZ_PEFR01000001.1, read as the reverse complement.
CCGTGACACCGACCACCGCCACGCACCGGAACTCCAGCCCCTTCATCGCGTGCATGGTGGCGAGCCGCACCCCGTCGACGTCCGCGCCAGGCTGATCCCGCACCCGCACAGCCGGGATCCCGGCGGCAGCCAACGCCTCCTGCACGTCGCTCAGGGTGGTGTTGAACCTGGCGCACACTGCGACCTCACTCGCCGCTACGCCCTGTTCCAGCCACTCCCCCACCCGCTCCACGAGAGCCGCAGTTTCTGCCTGGCTCGTTGGGTACCCCGCGGCGTGGGGCCGCTTGCCGTGCAGCAGTGACCGGTAGCCGGCGAGGCTGTCATCGCCGTCACCGCCGAGGTCCTCGATCCGAGATCCGACGAGCACTCCGGTCGACCAGGAGAGGATCTCCTCGGTGCTGCGGTAGTTGACCCGTAGCCGACTGCTGCGCCCGGCAACGGAGATGCCGAGTGCGTTCAGCGAAACTCGGGAGTCGTAGATCCGCTGGTGCGGGTCGCCGGTGATGAAGAGGTCGTCCGGGCCGGGCGACACCGCGGCTCGCAGCACCCGCCACTGCGCTGGATGCAGGTCCTGCGCCTCGTCGACGACGACATGGCCGTACCCGTGTTCGGTGAAATCGGCACCGCTGAGCAGCTGTGCCGCCCGTGCGCAGATCTGCAGGTGGGTGGCGGTGCCGGCGGCCGACAGCTCCTTCTGGAACATGTCCACGGCGTCCCACACCCGGTCGCGCTGGCGCGGGCCGAGCGCCGACCCTCTCCCCCGCCGGCTGGCCGCGCGGTACTCCTCCCGGCTCTGCACGTTGTGGGCGAGGATCACGTGCCGGAACTCCTGGGCGAGGAACTGCTCGGTCCAGGGCAGGTTCAGCCTGCGGCACACCCGGCGCCAGACCTGCCGCTCGTCCACGTCGCCGATTGGCGTCGGCACCCGCCCGGCGAGGGTCCGAACGGCGCGGTGCGCGAAGGCGTTCACCGTGGTGACCTCGACCCGCGCCAGCTGCTCCTCGTCGTTCACGAGCAGCGCCAGGTTCTCCCGCAGGGTCGCGGCCAGGGCATTGGTGTACGTGGTGAGCAGCACCCGGCTGTCGGGCGTACGGGAGAGCAGGTGATTGACCCGGTGCAGCGCCACCACCGTCTTGCCGGTGCCCGGCCCACCAGTGACCTGGGCCGGGCCGTTGTAGGAGACCCGGTAGGCGACCCGCCGCTGCGACGGATGCAGGAACACACGCCAGGCGGCGAAGGGCTTGTCGAGGACCTCGGCCAATTCGTCCGGGCTGGTGACCAGAGTGATCCGGTTACGGGTGTTGGCGATGGCGATTTCGAGGCTCTCGCTCGGCTCCGGCGTCGCGTCCGCCGGCCGCCGTTCGGCCACCACGTCGCGGTAGACCTCGTCCGGCGTGAATCCCTCGGCGAGGTACTGCAGCACCTCGAACTGGTCCTCGGGCAGAAGCGTGCCGAATGCGTCCAGCTGCCGCTTGTCAATGATCGTGCGGACCGCCCGCAGCACCTGGTCGTCGACGCCGAGGTGGCGCAGCACCGTGTCGGAATGCTTGGCGAACAGTAGGTTCGGCGCCTCCGCGGCGGCCTTCTCCAGCGCCGGGGTGAGCTGCTCGATGGCGACGACGTTGCGGACCTCCAACGCCCGCGTCGCCGTGTTCACGGTGTAGAGCCGCTTCGCGGCCCAGGTGTACGCGTCGTCGTGTGGCACGACGTTGAGCAGCAGGAAGATGTCGCTGCCGTCGTCGGGTGCCAGCACCACCCCGCGCCAGAAGTCGGTGATCCGGATGGTCCGCATCCGCGGGTCCCGCGCGTTGTTCACCGACTCCAGGTGCAGGCCCTTGTCGGCGTGCAGCTCGGCGATGCTGAGCTGCTGGAACTTCTCCATCGCCTTGCGCACGCCAGCCTTGATCGGCTTTTCCAGGACGTCGTAGCTCTGCCAGAAGCTGTTGGCCAAGGCCAGCTGCGGCACGACGCGGACCTCCTGAATGATCGATCGAGGCGATGGGTGCGACCCTACCGGGCGACCAGAGGCGTGAAACTGGACCGTATCGGCAAAGCCGACGCGGACGGACGCTATCGGTTCCCCGCCGCTCGGCCAGGTCACTACGAGTGAGCTGTCCGTAATCCGACAGCGATTCATCACCCCTTGGATTCAACCAATCACAATCTCCACACTGGTGTATGGCCCGCTCGGACGGTACGCCAGACAAGAGCCAGAGCCGCCTCTCGACCCCCGACCCCAGGTGCGCGCGCCCGACGGCTTTCCCCCGTCACTGCAGCCCTTGCTGGCGCGGATCGCCGACCGACGTATCGCCCGCAGCGAGGCAACCCTGCAGGCCGACATCCGCCAGCTTCTGCTGGCCGGCGACTTCGGGCTCTCCGATGCGCACCTCGACGACGTCAATCTCGAGGCCCCGGCTGGTGGTGGCCGGCGCATCGACATCGAAGTCGGCTACACCATCATCGAGGTCAAGCGACGGCTGCAGAGCGGGCGCTCGCTGTTGGAGGCGGAGCGACAGCTGGGCGGCTACGTCCGATCGCGGAGCCTGGAGAGCGGCCAGCGATACGTCGGCATCCTTACCGACGGTGCCACCTGGCGCGCGTACCAGCTGGCCGGCGATGCGCTGACCCTCATCGACACCCACACGGTCGCTGGCACCCGCCCCGATGGCTTGGCCCTTTTCTACTGGCTGGAAGGCGTGCTGGCGACGAGCCAGCGGGTCCGGCCGGCTCCCGCCGAGGTGGCGCGCCGCCTCGGCGCACAGAGCACCTCGCACAAGCTGGATCGTGCCGCGCTTACCGCGCTCTATGCGGAACACGAGCAGCTGCCGACGGTGAAGTTGAAGCGGGAGCTGTGGGCGGAGCTGTTGGACAGCGCCCTGGGCACCCAGTTTGTTGACGATCCGGATCTGTTCGTCGAGCACACCTTGCTGATGAACAGCGCGTACATCATCGCGCACCTCGTCGTCGGTATCGACGCACTGGAGTTGCAGCCGCAGGATCTCATCACCGGGCAACGGTTCGACCAGGCCCGCATTCTGGGCGTGGTCGAGCACGACTTCTTCGGCTGGACCACCGAGGTGCCCGGTGGTCGCGAGTTCATCCAGGGACTCACCCGGCGACTGGCCCGGTTCGACTGGCTGCGGGCCGACCACGACATCCTCAAGGTGCTCTACGAGTCGATGATCGGTCCCGGGACGCGCAAGCGGATGGGCGAGTATTACACGCCCGACTGGCTCGCGGAGCACCTCGTCGACACGGTCGTCACCGATCCGTTGCGACAGCGGGTGCTGGACCCGGCCTGCGGTTCCGGCACGTTCCTCTTCCACGCCGTACGCCGGTATCTTGCCGCCGCCGAGACGGCGGCCGTGCCGCTGGACGCCGCGCTGACGCGGCTCACCCATCATGTGGTCGGCGTCGACCTGCACCCGGTCGCCGTGGCGCTCGCGCGCGTGACCTACCTGCTCGCCATCGGCCACCAACGGCTGACCGACCAGCGGGGCGCCATCACCGTCCCGGTCTATCTCGGCGACAGCATGCAGTGGCGGGAACGCCGCGACCTCTTCACCGAGGAGCACGTACGGATCAGTGCCGGCTACAACGCCAGCGAGGTCGAGGAGTGGCTCCGCTTCCCGAAACGCCTGCTCGACGAGCCGAGCCGCTTCGACCAGATTGTGGCGAGGCTCGCCAGCATCGCGGCAAAACCGCGAGATTCGGACAGTCCGCCATCACTGGCGGCGTTCTTTCACCACCTGAAGATTGAGCCGAGCGACCAGCCGATGATTCACGGCACCTTCGAGGCGATGTGCCGGCTGCACGACGAGGGACGCGACCATATCTGGAGCTACTACCTGCGCAACCTGGCCAGGCCCGTCTGGCTCGCCATGGACGACAACCGGGTGGACGTTCTGATCGGCAACCCGCCGTGGCTTTCCTACCGCCACATGCCTCGCGACATGCAGACACAGTTCAGAGAACTCTCCCGCGCCAGAGGACTGTGGCATGGTCGGGAGTTCGCAACGAACCAGGACCTCTCGGCCCTCTTCGTGACCCGCGCGGTCCAGCAGTACCTCCGCGACGGCGGCTCGTTCGCCTTCGTCCTGCCCAACTCGGTGCTCGATCGGAAGTACTTCGAGGGCTTCCGCCAGGGATGGTACGAGGATCCCGTCGAGCCAACCGCCGTCGCCTTCACCGGCTCCTGGGACCTGCGCCGCCTACGCCCCCACCCCTTTCCGCGCGGTGCCGGCGTCGTCTTCGGCGGCCGGGCAACCCTGAGCACCTACCGACGCCTGCCCTCGGTAACCGAGCGCTGGACGGGACGCGTGCCGACTGACGCAAAGTCGTGGCAGCAGGTCGAACCTCTCGTCACCAGGGAGGCAGCCAATCTGGTCGGCGGCGGATCGGGCCTGACCGAATCGCCATACAGGCCACGCTTCACTCAGGGTGCCACGATCGTGCCGAAGCTGCTGTTCTTCGTCGAGACAGATACCGGCGGGCGGCTCGGGCTCGGTTCCGGCCGGCACACCGTACGCTCTGCGCGCAGCAACCTGGAGAAGGCCCCGTGGAAGGAGCTTCCCGCGCTCGAAGGCGTCGTGGAGAGCGAGTTCATCCGGCCCGTGCTGCTCGGCGAGACGCTGCTGCCGTATCGGATCCTGCCGGCGAAAAAGGCCGTACTGCCGCTCGACGGCTCCACGCTGATGACCGGACCCGGCTCCCGACTCGACTACTATTTCGGCCTCGCCGAATGGTGGCGGAAGGCGGAAGCCACTTGGAAGGCCCATCGCAGCAGCGCACGTCTGAATCTGGGCGAGCAGCTCGACTTCCGGGGCAAGCTGAGCGCGCAGCTCCCTGCGCCACCACTGCGGCTCGTCTACAGCAAGGCAGGTATGTACGTCGCTGCCGCAGTCGTCGACGACCCTGCCGCAATCATCGACCACAAGCTCTACTGGGCGCCGATCGCAACCCGACAGGAGGGGCTGTTCCTCTCCGCGATCCTGAACAGCAGCGCGCTGACCGAGCTTGTCCGGCCCATGATGTCCTACGGCAAGGACGAGCGCGACATCGACAAGCACGTGTGGAACCTGCCCATTCCCCGGTTCGATGACGCCGACGTACTGCACCAGCGACTGGCGGATCTCGGTCGGCAGCAGTTTGAGACTGTCGCCGCGCTACACCTGCCTGAGGGCGCGAACTTCGTGACGATGCGTCGGCAGGTTCGAGCCGAACTCGCGCGGCACCCGACCTCGCCAGAGATTGAAGCGATCGTCATGGAGATGGTCGGTTGAAAGTCGCCTGTCAGTATTCTGTCCCGACACTCCCTGATGGAGGATCGAGTGGTCAGCAACGCGTCCGCACCCGGGAACCGGGAACGGCCGATCCTGCTCAGGGCACACCGCATCGTGAACGCCGGAGGCGGCGACTACGCCTTCACCGATCTTCGCAAGACGGAGCTCGGCGGCGTGCGAAGCAGGCAGCTCCGCCTCTTTACGCCAGCACGGCGGGACCGGATGCGCCTGCCCACCTCGCTACCGGAGTTCGCGGCATTGCGGCATGTGGCCAATCTGTCCGACAGCCCGGTGACGGTGGCGGCGGAGCTCGGCGGGCACTGGTCGGAGCACAACCTGGCGGCCATCACGCACGTCGCCGCGTGCAATTTCCGCTGTTCCTACTGCTATGTCGACTACCGCCATCTGGCCGGTCGGGACGCCTTCACGACGAACGCTGACGGTGTGGTGGACGAGTTCGTCGCGATCAGGCGCACGACTCAGGATGCGGGTCAGCAGCTCAGCCTGTTGCGGGTCAGCGGCGGCGAGCCGCTGCTCGCGCCCTCCCTCGTGATCGAGATCTACCGTGCCCTGGCGACGCGGGGCCTGCTCGACTCCGTCGTCCTCAAGGTGGAGTCGAACCTCTCCGCCCTGCCGTACGCCTGGCAGCAGAGCGGACTTCGGCTGTCCGCAGCCGAGCGCGAGGAGCTGCGACGCGTCAAGGTGCACACGACGCTGCATCACCCGCCCGACAGCGGCGATTGGCCTGCCATCCGTGACGGGATCGTCCTGGCCCTCGAACTTGGCTTCGAGCTGTTTCCGGCGGTCGGCGCCAACGACTGGACCGCAGAACAACTCGACATGAGCTTTCACGAGCTGGCCCGGATCAGCCCAGGGCTCCCTCGGCGACTCGCGGTGCGTCCCTTCCACCTCGACTATCCCGCGCTGGCGGAGCGCCGGAGGTTGCCTCGACCGGCCGAATCCGAAGCGCCTTCGATGGTGTGGGAGAAGATTCTGCGGCGGCACACCGGTGTCGGGTACCTCGATGAACCCCGACATCTGGTACCGCTCACCTGAGCAGGAATAACGACCACACGCTTGGAGGATCGATGCGGGAAATCGAGGCAGTCACGATATGCAGCAGCTCTAAGTTCTACGACACAGCCCAACGTGCCGAGGCAGCGTTCCGCGATCTGGGCATGACCGTCTACACGCCGCGCTACGACTTCAACGAGCAGCATGTGCGGGTCGACGAGCGGGACAAGATCCAGCTCACCCGTGATTTCCTCGCGAAGATCGCAAAGTCGGACGCGATCTTCGTGGTGGCGAACGGCGGATATGCCGGCGTCAGCGTCTGCATCGAGGTCGGCTACGCCGCAGGGCAGGGCAAGGCGGTGTGGTTCTCCGAGCGGCCGACGGAATTCGCACTCCGGGCGCTGGTCGACGCGGTGGTCCCGGTCGAGGAGATCGGCGCCGGAGCACGATCGGTGACCACTACCGAGGCAGCGGGCAGGTCGCAGTGATCGTCGCGGTGCCCAGTGCCTCAAGCCGACTGTACGGCCCGGTCGCCGACATCGTCAGCAGCCGCTTCGCCGGCCTGGACGAGGCTCACCCGAGGTCGCTGTGGCACCGCCTGGGCGCGGATTCACTCATCCAATGCCGGGGCTTCGACATACCGGAACTTGTCGCCTCAGGAACCGCCGACGTCGGCATCACCGGCTACGACGTGTGCGTCGAATGGTGTCTCGCGAACGACCAGCCGCTCACTCTCCGCGCGCTGCCGCCAGCCCGGACATCGTTAGTCACCTACTGCACGGTCACCGGTCGAAAGCCGCGCACAATCTACACGGAATACCCGGCCATCACCCGGGCCTGGCTCGGCGCGCGTGCGGACCCACGACCGATGCGAATCGTACGGCTGCACGGGGCCACCGAGGGCGTCATCCGCGCCGACGACAACGGTGCCGGAGTGTTGCTCGTGACGTCGGGTCAAACCCTGGCAGCGAACGGACTCGACGTGGAGGTGCCGCTTCTGGCCACCGACGTGTGCGTCGTGACCCGTACCCCGTCTCCCGCCGGGCAGACGCTGATCGACCTGCCGGCGCTGCCGGTGCTGCCCCTGCCGAGCTTTGCGAGGCAACGGGCGTCCGGTGAGCCGATCAAGCGGCAAACGAGACGGAGGGCGGCGTCGGTGACGCGGGAATCGTCAGGGGGACCATCGCGTGGAGCTTGAGGTGGCTACCGTCGCGTCCGGCTGGCACGACGTGCTTTCGGTCTTCTCCCAAGGCCAGCCGGCGCGGGTCGCGACGCGGCACGGCATCTGTTTCGACATCCCGGGTCTCACCGTCTGGCTACGGAACCCGGCAGACCTGACCCCGCCGCAGGGCTACCTGTACCCGGAACTGATCAAGGACTACCGCGACCGAATCTTCGGCGACCAGCGGGAATCGTCGCTGCTCTACCAGCGGCTGCGGGGTTGGGTCACGGCGGACGGATCGCCGATCGACCAGTTCGAGCAGGCCACCGAGATGCTCCGGCAGGACGAGCACAGCAGGTCGGCAGTCTTCTCGATGTGGCGACCGGAGGAGGATCTGGGCGGTCGCTTCCCGGTGTCACCGGTCGGTGGTGCGCTCCGGATCGTCGGCGACGACCTTGTCCTCTTCCTCACCGCCCGAAGCGTCGACGTCTGGGTCGGGTTCGTGCCCGAGTTGTTGACCTTCGCGCAACTGACCTCGGACGCCGCTCTCGCGCTCGGGCTGCGCGGCAGCAGGGTCTGTTACCACTCGTGGAGCATGCACCTGTACGAGGTGGACTACCTCACCTATCTGGCGGGGACGCGATGACCCGGTCACTCACTCTGCTGGACAGCGGTCTCGTCGACACGCACACCATCGACAAGGTGCTGCAGTCGGTCGTGTTCTTCTCCGACCGCGTCGTACTGCGCGCCTCCTTCGAGATTCCGGCCGCGTACCGGGAGCGGGCCGCCGAGATCAACCGACGGGTCGACGAGCTGCGGGAGGCTGGGCTCCTGGGGCTCTGGGGCCATGAGTACGAGGTCGACGATGGTGGTCGGGTGCGCTTCGGCCAGGGCGCGAAGCGGGGACGCCGCGCTGACCTGGTCATCGCGCAGGGACAGATGCGCGAGAGCCTGACCCGGATGGACGAGGTGATGCGAGCGATCCGGGAAGAGGCATACCGCCGGACCGAGACCGACACACGGACGCTGCGGCAGGGTGCGGCGGAGATCGTCAGCCTGCGCAACCACATGGCCTCCCTCGTCATCTCCTCTGAGCTGCGGCAGGACGGCATGCTGTCCAACCCGGCGGTGAAGGCCCAGCTCACCCGGAGCCTCGGTCAGCCGCAACCGCAACGCTTCGAGGCCGCGGTGGTCCGGGAGGTGCTGGGGCAGCTTCAGATCGGCTCACTCAACCAGCTCAACGTCGATCAGATCGTCGAGTCGCGCTGCTACAACGCCGGCTTCCGGAGCCTGCTGGACGAGTCGTTGCTCGCGCTGTCGCGGGGCCTCGACCCGGTCCTGACACCGGAGGCGACGGCGCGTGAGTTGACCCGTCGCTACCGCGAGACGATCGCGGAATTCGCCCGGCCTCGCGTCGCTGGCCAGGTCGCGCAGGAGGTGGTGTGGGATGTCCTCGGTGCCACTGTGCCGTCGACAGTTGTCTTCAAGTACGGCCTCCGGGCGCTCACCTGGCGAAAGGCAGCCCAGCGCGCCAAGCCTTTCCTGCTGCTGATGCACTTGGAGCGGGCCACCAGGCGGCAGCCTTGAGCTTGCTCACCTAACCGCAGCGTTGGTGTGCCTGGGCGGGTCGAACTGCGTGAAGGCGTCCTCGATGTCGGCGAGCGCGGGGTGTGCCGAGCGTGGCAGGAGGTGGCGGAGTTGCCACATCGCGATCGCTACGTGGTTCCCGGTCGCGGCACCGCCGTCCGGCGTCCCGGCTGCGGCGAACGACCACACGAGCACCAGGGCCAGAGCGTACGCGGTGTCCGGGATGTCGAAGCTGAGGTCTAACCAACCTCGCGCGTATTCGGGAAGGAGGAACGCGCGGCCATCCCGGCGAGCCTCGGCGAGGCTGCCGGCCAGCGTCACCAGACTCTGGTCCGGCACGTTGCCGGCGACTCTCCACGTGATGTTGAACATCGAAGCGAGCGTCGCCGCCGCCCCGATGATCGCCGTGCACTCGCTGCGGTCGAGGTGCCGCCGCCGACGGAGCAGCCTCATGCCGCAGTTCCTGCGGACAGGCGTTGCTCCTGCATGGAAGGACCCTGCCACGATGCCCGCCATCGTTCAAGAACCGCCGGCCCCGCCCGTGTCAGCCGCCGCGCGCCGACGTCGACCCGTTACCCATCCGGCCGCAGCGCGGCGACCCGGGCCAACACCGGCCGAAACGCACCATCTTGATCGTCCGGGCCAATCTCGACGCCTTCGAGCCACACCCACTCGCCGTCGTACCACTCGCTGAGGTCCGGCCGGACCCGGACGATCCGGAGCCGGAGCGGACCGTCCGCGTACCGGTAGTCGGACTCGGCGAGCTGGACCACGTCCCCGGCAGCGACGGACACACACGGGACGACCGGCACCCGGGCAATAGCCGCCGCCCCGGCGTGACCATGCGGGCGGGCCGGCGGCTGCCGTCCGGTCCCAGCGGCCAGCGCCGCCCGCCGCGCCCGCAGGATCAGCCGGTTGCGGATCTGCGCGGGCGACAGATCGAAGACGTTCATCGCCAGTACGTCCGCAGGCAGCGCACGATGATCGAGTCGGCCCAGTCCGCCCGGGGGCAGGTGCCGTCGACGCGGCAGTCCGGGCACTTCCTGGTACGCGGATCCTCGGCGGCGCTCCGCCAGTGCACCTCGAACAGCCGGTGCGCCCTGGCGAGCTGAGCAGGCGTGACGAAGAGGTCGTCGTCCGCGTCCGGCCGGGCGGACCGGGACGGCTCACCGTCGGCTGGCCCTCGGAACCTTCCACGGTTCCGCTCGCCTCGCCGGCCCGGTTCGTAGCGACCCGCACGCTGATTCCGCACCGAAGACGCCACCGGCCGTTCCTCGGGCCGCTCGTAGACGAGCGCACCGTCGCACCGCGAGGTCACCCGCAGCTCCGGTACGACATGCTCGACCGACACCCGCCGGAACCGCCCCGGCACATCCCCGTCCGGCACGGCCTGCCCGGTCAGGTCCAGCGCGACCGGCCCCGGCCGCAAGAACCACTTCCACCGCCTACCCACGCCCCGCCCCTGGCTCGCGCCCTGACAGGTCGACCGTCGCTCTGCTGCCACGGCGGCGGGTCATCGGTCACCGCCTCGGGCGCGGGCCCGCGCGGACTGCCAGTCACGCAGCGCCGCCTTGACGCGGGCGGTCTCCCGGTGACTCTCAGCGAGCGCCTGCTGGACGGTGGCCAACTCACCGGCGACCCGATCGAGGAACGCGTACACGTCGTCGGGGGCCAGGCCGCGACGTCCGAGCCAGACGCGGCGGAACCGGCGCCCGCGCACCTGCCAGGGCAACAGCCCGGAGTACGCAGTGGAGCGGTAGGTCGACATGTCGCCGCCTTTCCACGGTGGGCGGAAGGGGTGGATCGAAACGCGGCGGCCGTCCGGGGGAATCGGCCAGCCGCCGCGCTGTGACCATCCTGGAACGCTCCGCAACGGATTAGCAACGTTCCAGGGCCAAATTTCGCGCTTATGCATTGACTTTCTTTGCCGAAACCGATAAGCGTTGCAGCAGCAGGTGACGCAGTGTTGCGAGCTGGGACCAGGGAGTGTGCGAATGGCCGAAGACATCGGATCGACCGTGCCGCGCCGGCAGCTCGGCCGGCTGCTGCGCCAGTTCCGCAACGAGGCCGGGGTGACGCTGGACGCCGCCGCCGAGGCCCTGGAATACAGCCGGCAGAAGATCTGGCGGCTCGAATGCGGCATGGGCTCCGTCCGGGTGCTCGACGTCAAGGCGATGTGCGAGCTGTACGGGGTGTCCCCGGAGATGACCGAGGCGATGCGCGGCCTGGCCGTCGAGACGAAGTCCAAGGGCTGGTGGCACGCCTACGGCGATGCGGTGCCGAGCTGGTTCGAGCTGTACGTCGGCCTGGAATCCGCCGCTTCGCGGCTGCGCGGCTACGACGAATCGCTGATCCCCGGCATCCTTCAGACCAAGGAGTACGCACACGCGCTGATCCGCCTCGGCCGAATGATGAGTGACGAGGAACGAGAACGGGCCGTTGAGGTACGGCTACAGCGCCAAGCTCTGCTCACCCGTCGGCTTCCCGCCGCACCTCGCCTGGAGTCGATCCTGTCGGAGGCGGTACTCCGGCGCGGCGTCGGTGGTCCGGCGGTCATGGGCGGCCAACTCGACCACCTCATCCGGCTGTCGGGTCTGCCGAACGTGTCGGTCAGGGTGCTTCCGCTGGTAGCAGGCCCGCAGCCCGGTGCCATGGCCGGCACCTTCATGGTTCTCGACTTCCCGCCGACCAAGGGCGGTCGGGCCGCACCGGAGCCGTCGGTCGTCTACAGCGAGTCGTTGACCGGGGCGCTCTACCTCGACAAGCCCGATGAACTCGCGGCATACGAACGTGTCTGGCGGGGACTGGATGCGCTCGCCCTCGGCGAGGCAGAATCGAAGGACATGATCAAAGGGCTGATCGGGGAGATCCGGCATGACTGACCTGACCGGCGCCGTCTGGCGCAAGAGCACCCGCAGCGGCGACAACGGCGGCGCCTGCGTCGAGGTCGCCGACAACCTCCCCGGCCTCGTCGCCGTCCGCGACTCCAAGAACCCGACCGGGCCGGTCCTCGCCTTCTCCCCCACCGCCTGGACCGCCTTCGTCACCATGGCCCGGTCGGCTGCCTGAACGCCGAGCGACCGTCCCACGTCGTCAAATCACACGCTCAGCCGCCCCGGTCAGATCGGTCAATGCTTATCCGCTGATCGACAACCCGGGACAGCTCCGACGACGATGCTCGCCCTGGTGGCGCATCCAGAAGATGATGTCGAAGACGCGAATGTCGGATACGTGGGCCGGAACATCGGCCGTGACCCGCAACTCTCGCAACCTGTAGGTCAAGCGACAGTTGTGGGCTCGGAGCTGTTCGTGCAGCCAAAGCCAGAAGCCACGGCGACCGCGCAACGCACATGCCAACACGCTGTCGTAGACCGGGATGAGCTTCGGACGTTTGCGGGCAAGCAGCTTGCCCGAGATTGCCTTGTTCACGCCTGACTGGCCCGTCAGCAGGTGCCATGCACGGTCCGCCGGCCCGCAATCGCGGACATACAGCCGTGCCCGCTCGTCGGCCAGATCAACCGACACCGGGATCTTGCTTAGCTCGTCGCTGATGCGTTGACCCAGATCCCCTTGCAGGAGGTCGAGCGCGACCGTCGGCGGGACGCGCACCTCCAACAGCTGGACGGCGATCAGGTCCTCAGCGGTCACGACGTCACGGTGCACGGCGATTGAGCCGCTGCCCAGCGACTCGAACTGACTACCGGTGAAGGGTTTCGGACGACTTGCGAAGTAGCGTCGAAGGTCATCAACGGAGCGTTTCTCATCGAGCACAACCATGACGTCGTGCAATGGCAGCCACCCGTCAGGCACTCACGCCTCCCTCGACGGATGGCGGGAGCCGTTGCCCGGGGGCGGGGTGAGGGTGGAGTTGTAATTCTCACCATCGACGAGCGGGGCAGCCAGGCTAACGCCAGCGGCGGCCATCCGGTCGTACTCGGCGAGGACCAGCTCCTTGGTGCGGTAGCTGCCATACTTGGCGATCTCGTTGTGCTTCAGACCACCGTTCTCGGTCTGGAACGTCTCCAGGATGTAGTCCACGTCGGGCCGGTCGATGCCGTAGAGGTGGAAGAAGTATGCATCCATCTCCGCGCGAATCCTGGCTCGACGCTCCTCGTTCCACCGGAACGGAGTGCCGGAATCACCGAGGTCACGCGCGAGCCCAGCCATGTCATGCGCGGTGTAGACGAGTTCCAGGACGCGCGGAGTAAGGAAGGGGGTATGCGGGGCCAGTGCGTCCGGGGGAGGGACGGGAAGCTGCTTCCACGTCATCAGAGCCATGTGAGCCCCGCTGACCTTCTGGCGGCTCACGAAGTCGAAGACGAGCGAGCTTTGAGCGGCGATGAGAGCCGCCGTCAGGATAGGCGACACGCGCGGCAGCATCAGCGGGTACGTATGCCCCACAGCCGTACGTGGCAGGAACGCCGGGATGGCGGTGCGCTCATCGGTCGTCCGGCACACGTCGCGCCAGCCGCAGAGCCAAAGTCGGTCCCAGGCGACCTCCTGCAACCGGAGTATCACGCCGGGGATGTCCACTTCCTTGTTGCTCCGCACAGTGCGGATGAGCCCATCCTCCGCGATCCAGTAGCGGGGGTCGGCCGACGCCGAGGGTTCCTGCTTCTCGGCAAGCGTGAGCCGGCGGCGGTCCTCGTTGCCGGTGCCGTAGTAGGAGTTCCAGCGGTGGTCGAAATGGTGGATCATTTTGCCTTCGTACAGGGGTAGCATTCGCTTGCCGGCGCGGGTGAAGACGTTGCCGTGCAGTTCCCAGCCTTCGTTCTCCAACTGCTCGCGGGACCGGAACAGGTCAGAGTCGTCAGTCATATTGAAGAGATTCTTGAAGGCGATGCCCCAGGGGTTGCCGTCCGGCCGGGTTTCGTTCCAGAGGACCGGGAGGCGGTGGTAGATCGCCGCGGTCAGGTCCGCGTCGCGGCGGGAGCGGAAGATGGGGAGCGTGCCGGTGTTGGGGTTGATAAGGGCGATCTCCTCCGGGCTGAGCGCGAACACCCGCTCGGTATCATCGAGATCGGTCGCATCCAGCAGGAAGAACGCGAACCTTGCCGCCGGCTCCCGCAGGTCGCTGCCAGTCAGCGAGAGCAGACAGAATTTGTAGCTGGCATGCATATCGAATAGCTTTTTACGGTTCTCGAAGTCATACAGCGCGGCCACCGCACCACGCCGGGCGAGATCGCTGAAAAGGTGCTGTGCGCCCGCGCCCGTCGCGATGGTGGTCGGGATGATGCAGCCGACCCGGCCTTCGGCCGCAACGATTGACGCGAACCGCTCGGCGAAAAGCTGATCCGTTTGAAGCGAGTTGACGCCCTTGACCGTGAGGCCCTTGGTGCACAGCGGGTATGCTCCCGAACTGCTCGCGAAGAGGAACGTAGACTTCACCCTGCGGCGGGCGGCGCGGTAGCGTTCGCCGGCCTCCGGGTTATCCTCGGCCCAACGAGCGATGCGGGTGCGTCGGGCGGTGCCGGAGATCTCCGCGATGGAGGGCTCGACGACACTGAAGTATTTCTTGTCCTCGAAGTCGACCTTGTCCCAGGGCGGGTTTGCCAGGACGCAGGAGAATCCGCCGACCCAGCCGGTAGCCGGGTCCAGGCCCGGCGCGTCCTCGTCCTCTGGGACGAGGAAAATGTCAGGGAACTCCAAATGCCAGTGGAAGAAGTTGTACTGCTCGCGGAGCCGATCTATCTCGTCGTGGGTCGCTTGCGGTGCGGCCTCGCCCTTCGGGTCCTGTAGTGCGCGGAAGACGTCATCGGTGATAACGGGTGGGGCGTCCTTGGTTTTGTGCCACACGAACGTCGCGCACCAGGCGTTCGCCACATGCTTAGCGTGGACGTACCCCGCGGTGGTTTGCCAGTCCCGATAGGCGGCGGCTTGGCGGCGGACGTCGATGAGGTTGTCTGCCGGGGCGTCGATGATGCTACGCAGGCTCGACGCGAACTCGACATTGGCTACCGCCGGTTCGGCAGCGAGGGAGAACAGCCCGCCCTGCCCGCTACGCTCCTTGTCGTTCTGGTTCATCAGGAATTTGGCGTACGCCTCGTCATCGCCTTCGACCGGTTTGAACGCCTTGTTGGGGATTCCATTGCGGATCAACGCGGGTGTTGCCCCGAGCAAGCCATCGCCGTGCTTGATGTGCGCGTCGAGGAAACTGAGCGGCTTCCCCGGTTCCAATGCCTCCAGCCACAGAGACACCTTGGCCAGCTCGACGGCCATCGGGTTCAGGTCCACGCCGTAGATGCAGCGGGCAACCACCTCGTGCAGGGCGTGTCGTACAGCGTCGACGGTGGGTTCCGGGTTGCGTTCGCGGACCGCGGCGACCCGCTTGGCGATCCGGCGGGCCGCGGCGACGAGGAAATGCCCAGAGCCGCAGGCGGGGTCGCAGACGGTGAGGGACAGCAGTTCCGTGACGACCGCCTCGACCGGGTCGGGCTCGCCAGCGGCCGAGGCTTTCAGTTCTCCACGCTTCTGCGCGTCGTCGATGACCGGATCGAGGGCGGAGTTGAGCAGGATCTCGATGAGGGAATTCGGCGTGTAGTAGGAGCCGGTCTTCTTGCGGTTGTTGCCGAGGCGCTCCACCAGCTCGAAAGTGCTGTCCACCGTGCTGTGCTTGGGCACCAGCTCCAGCAGCGACTCGTAGATGGAACCAAGTTCCTCCGCGCCCATGTTGCGGTAGTCCACGGGACGCCATCGGCCAGATCCGTCGTCTCGGACCCGGGAGAGGTGCCGTATCGCATCCAGCAGGTCCGCGTTGGCCAGCGAGAGATGACGGAGGGGCGAATCAGCGTCAGTATCGTCGAAGATGCCGCCGAGGCCGGGCAGACCGAGTTCGGGGCGGCCGTGCTCATCGCCGAGCGCGTCGAGGACAATCCGCAGGGCCTGGTAAAGATCCCCGTGTGCGGTGCCGCGACGTCGAAGCGCCTGGTGGCGCAGCCGCGCACTTGAGAAGTACTTCCCATACCGCTCGCGGGTCTGCTCACTTGTTCCGGACGGGTGGAGCGCACCTCGATCCTCGGCAACGAAGAGAAAGATCAAGCGGTAGGCGAGGCGTAGCAAAGCAGCATGGTAGGTGTCCACGTCGAGGTTCCGTCGCAGATCGCCGTTGGCAGGGTGGCGAAGGAATCCGGTGCCGAGCGCGATGATGGCGTTTTTGACCGCGTCGCGGTGATGGTCCAAGGCGCGCACGCCCGATGAGATGGCCTCGGTGCGCCACTTTTCCAGCCAGCAGGTCGACGGGGCTGTGTCCTCCGCGATCTCGAAGCGGGAGACGTGCAGCAGCCGGTACAGCAGCACGAACTCGCTGAACAGCTCGCCGTCGAAGATCGCCTCCAGGTCGAACTCGACGTACGCGGCGGTGGCGAGCGCGCTGGAGTCGCGCAGCAGCCGCAGCTGGCGGCCGTTGGTGAGGACGCCCCACAGGTGGGCCTCGGAGCGGTTCAGCAGCTCCTGCACCAGCGACTGCGGCGGCACGCCACCCCCACCGGCCGGCCGCTTGTCCAACGCAGCGTTCCACGGGGCCAGGTGAATCGGCACGTGGTGCCAGCGGTGACTGATCGCGAACGTCTTGGCACCGTCGTCGGAGGTGATTCCGGTGGCACCCAACGCGGTCAGCCGGCCGAAGCCGAGTTCCGCGAAGAGTGGCTCCAACCACTGGGTGACCGCCAGGCCCGTCGGGTCGGCAGGGGCCTCGGCCTCCGGGGCGACGGGGAGCCGGTCGCGCAGCTCCTTCCAGACCGACTTGAGGTAGTCCCAGTGCCGCTCGGCGTCGTCGCGCACCGACCGGGAGCCGATCACCCGGTAGTCGGCGGGCTTGGAGCCGCCGACGTCCTTGCCCTCTGAGATCCGGACCAGCATGTCGGCGGGGATCAGGCCGCCGATGGTGTGCACGGCGGAGAAGACCTGGTTGCGGGCGGTGGCGGACATCAGGCGTTGCCTCCGGCGGCGGTGGTGGAAGCGGGGAGGTAGACGTAGGCGCCGAGGATGTCGGCGGGCTTCTGCGCGGTGACGGTGAGGCCGCGGACGATCTCGCCGGCGGCGCTGCGTACCCGGCGGTGCGAGGCGAGCAGGTCGGCAGCCAACTCCCCGCCGTACGCCTCGAGGTGGTCGGTGACCTCGGGCAGCCCGTCGAGGATCCGGCTCATGGTGCGCTCGCCGAAGCCGGGATCGGTGTTCTCGTCGGCGGTGGCGTCGAGCAGCTCCAGCGCGTCCTGGGTGGGCAGCCAGGTGGCGTTGGCGGGTGCGCCGGCGAAGGCCAGCAGCCGGGCGTCCTCGGCGACGAGCTGCCGCGTTCCGGTCCGCGACGGCAGGGTGAGGTGGAAACGGTAGCGGACCAGCAACAGCGTGGTGCGACCGGCGACCGCCCTTGTCCGGATGACGCCGCAGCGGCGGGCGGGGCGCGGACCGGAGATCTGGTCGTCCAGCGCGGCGTTGAGGACGTACCCGGCGAGCGCCACCACCGCCGGGTCGGTGCGGACCAGGGCCGCCTCGCCACGGGCGACGGCCGCCGTGGTGTGGAACGGGACCTGGCGGCCCAGGTCGACGTCGCCGCCGAGCACCGGGGCGAGCGCGTCGCGGAGGCCGGCGGGGGTGCCGCTCAGGTCGGCGGTGAAGTCGCCGCCCGGTTCGTCGCGCAGCACGCCGTCGAGTGCGCGCAGTGACTGGCGTACGAAATCGCGGATCTCGGCGGCGCGGCCGAGGGTGTCGCGGATCGCGGCGACCTCGCGGGCCACCTCGTCCGGGCGGATGGTGTGCTGGGCAAACCGGGATCGGGAGGTCTTTTCCTTTTCGGCTGCGGACTGCCACTCGGTTGCCAGGGCGGCGGCCTTCTTGTCGATCGCGCGGTACTCCTCGACGTCGAAGAGGCTGCCCTGTTCCTGTTCCTGGCCGCGTAGGAGCAGCCACTCCACGATCGCGTCGGTGACGCCCTGGGAGGCGGCGTCGGGGACGGAGACGGAGACGCCGAGGTCCTTGCGGATCTGCCGGTGCTTGCGAATCAGCACGTCGAGGACCTTGCCGTCGATGCCGTTGTCGCTGCCCCAGAGGGTGATGACCCGGACCACGTCGCGCTTCTGGCCGTACCGGTCGACCCGGCCCTCCCGCTGGTCGTGGCGGGTGGGGTTCCAGGCGAGGTCGTAGTGGACGACGGCGTCGAAGTGGTGCTGGAGGTTGACGCCCTCGGAGAGGCAGTCGGTGGCGATGAGGACGCGGCGGGCGGCGGGGTCGTCGCCGGCGTCCCTGGCCAGGTCCTCGATGCGCTGGATGCGCTGCTGCGGGGAGAGGGTGCCGGTCACCGCACGCACCACGGTCTTCTTGCCGAGCGCGCCCGCCAGGTGCTCGGCGACGTACTCGGCGGTGGGGATGTAGCGGCAGAAGACGATCGGGTGGTAGCCCTCCTTGAGCAGATCCTTGAGGTGCTTGACGAGCCCGGCCAGCTTCCTGTCCTCTACCGGTCCCTCCAGTTCGGCCGCCCGGTCGGCCAACTCTGCGAGCCGTCGGCCCGCGTCGACCTCCACGCCACCGGCCTCCGCGCCCGGGGCGACGTCCAGCCCCTCCAGTGCGTCGGTGTCGGAGAAATCGTTGGTCAGCGGGGCACCGAGCCGGTCGGCCTCCTCGGCGGAGACGGCCGTCGCGGTCGCCGAGCGGGTACGCAGGGTCTGCGCGGCGGCGCGCGGCGACGACACCAGCGAGCGCAACAGCGCGATCGCCGACCACCAGGCGATCCGGGCCTCGCGCCGGCCCCGGCTGTCCGCGGCGGTCACCCGCTCGCTGGCGTAGGCGATGGCGTCGTTGAGCAGCGCCCGGTAGGCCGGGGAGAGCTTGTAGGTCTCGTCCTTGAACTCCCGGTCGGACGGGAACGCCGTCTCCTCGGCGAGGCTGTTGTCGGCCAGGCCGTCCTCCCTGGTGAGGTACTGCCGCACGTCGGCGCGCTTGCGGTGCACGAAGTGCTGGGCGAGCATCCGCCGGCCGGCCTCCGAGCCGAGGTCGACGGTGGCGAGTTCCGGCCGGACCAGGCCGAGCAGGTTGCGGAAGGCGCTCTCCTTGCCGCTGTGCGGAGTCGCGGTGACCAGCAGCAGGTTTCGTTCGGTGTCGGCGGCGACCCGTTGCAGCAGCTCGAAGCGGAGCTGGTTCTGGGTGTTGGTGGTGTCGTCGGCGGCGACGCAGGTGTGCGCCTCGTCGACGATGACCAGGTCCGGGCAGTGGCGGACGAAGTCGTCGCGGTGCCGGGTCGACTTGATGAAGTCGGTGGAGACGATGACGTGCGGGTGCCGGTCGAACAGCGACTGGCCCAGGTCCAGCCCGCGCTCCAGCTTGGAGACTGTCGAGGCCAGCACCAGCTCGGCGTCGATGCCGAACTTGGTGCGCAGTTCCGCCTGCCACTGCTCGGCCAGCGCCGGCGAGCAGAGCACGGCGAGCTTGCTGGCGCTCCCCTGGGCCAGCAGCTCACTGGCGATCAGGCCGGCCTCTACGGTCTTTCCGATACCGACGTCGTCGGAGATCAGCATCCGCACGGTCCGTTGCCGCAACGCCATCAGCAGCGGCACGAGCTGGTAGGCGCGGGGCTCCACGGCGATCCCGGCGAGCGACCGGAACGGGCCGGCGCCGGAGCGGAAACCGATCCGCAGCGCGGACCGGAGCAGGCTCGCCGCGTACGCGTCACCCAGGTCGGAGGGCGTGGGCGGGGCGAACTCGGCGCTCTTGACCTGCTCGAAGGCAGGGAAGACAGCCGCTATGTCGTCGTCGGCGCCGCCCAGCGGTCGCAGGACCAGCATGTCGGGGGCGCTCTCGGGCAGCACGACCCAGTCGCGGCCCCGGGCCGAGACCAGCGTTCCGGCGCTGAAGGTGGCCATGAAGATGTTCCTCGCGTCGTCGTGGTGAGGTGGCGGTCGGGTGGTCAGGCGCTGGTGCCGAAGTAGCGCTTGTTCTTGGTGGCGATGGCGGACCAGTCGGCGTCGTGCGGGAAGCGCACGACGTCCCAGCCCATGTCGAACAGACGCTCCTCCGCCTCGCGGTCGCGTTCGGCGACCGACTCGTGCTCGTGGACCGGTCCGTCGACGAACACGGCGACGTTCGCCCCGGGTAGCCGGTAGACGTAGTCGGGGCGGGCCAGCGCCTCGGTGACGAAGACCTGCGCGTCGTCCGGCAGCCGCAGGCCGCGTTCCTTCAGCCAGGCGATCAGCTTCCCCTCCAGCTTGGTGTCCGACCGCGCGGTGAGTCGTTCGAGCTGCTCGGTGCGGGACTCGCCCTCGCCGGTGGTCCGGGCCGCCGCAGCGGCGAACCGTAGCAGCAGATCGCGGATCAGGTGCCTGTTGATCGACTGGTGGTTGAGCTGGTTGCCGTAGGTCAGCAGGCACTCGTAGCAGCCCCAGGCGCACGGCCGGTCCTTGTGCGGTCCACCCCGGTCGGTGCCGTCCGGGTCGAAGTGGCAGATGTCCAGCGCCGTGGCGGCGGCCCGGGCCAGCGCCGCCGGGTCCGACTGCATGAGCCGCAGCACGCCGGCGCCGCCCTCGGCCGCCTCGGTGAAGAGCATCCGGTCGCGGGGCCCGTCGTCCGGCGGGAGCAGTTCGGTGGTGAGTTCCGAGTCCTCCAGCTCGAAGGCCGCCTCGATGCCCCGTTCGAGCGCGTACATCAGGGTGAGGGCGACGTCGTACTCCATCGGCTCGTCGAGCTTGAGCACGAGGATGTTCCGGCGGTCCTCGACGTACGGGATGACCCGCTTCTTGCGCCGCTTCTCGTTGCCGTCGGCGTCGACCACCGGCATCTCGCTGGAGTCGCCGGACGCCTCGCCGGCGTCACGTTCGTTCATCCACCGCCCATCGGCAGGGTCGAGCCAGAAGCCGTCCGGCTCGTCCTGCTTGGCGCGGACCCGACCGACGTTGGTGATCCGGACGGTCGCCGAATCGCCGTACGAGAGAGTGGCGAGCCGGTCGTCGCCGTTCGAGACGACCGCGTCCTGCCGGCCGGCCCGGGCACCGTGGTCCTGGAAGCGGTACGACGTCACCAGTCGGAAGCCGGCCCGGCGCCGCTCCTCCTCGTCCGAGGAGATCCGTTCCCGGCGCTTGGTGTAGACGGTATGCAGGTGCAGCAGGCCGTAGGTGGTGTCACCGAGCGGCTCGCCGCACATCTCGCAGCGGACCGCGCCGTTGCGGGCGTCATGGTGGTAACCGCAGCTGGTGCACCGCCGGGCCTGGCTCGTCACCACCTCGCCAGCCGCGTCCGGCGGCAACTGGATGCGGGTGACCTGGTAGCGGGCACCCTCGTGGTAGATGAGCGCGCCCGGCCCGAACTCCCGGATCGCCAGGAACCGGGGACGCTGCAGGTAGTCACCGTCACCGGAGCGGCGGCCGGTGGTCGGCACATAGGCGGCGAGCGGCAGACGGGGGAACGAGTAGCCCGGCAGGAAGCCCTCGCTGGCCAGGTAGCGGTACGGGTTGAAGTCCGACAGGACCGACCGGTTCTCCACCGTCTCGTTCTTGAGCAGGTTGAGCTGCGTCTCGGCCTCCTTGCGTCGCCCGACGGCGATCCGCCGGTCGCGCTCGGAGAGCGTGTGGTCCAGGACGCGCCGGTTCTGTTCGGCCTGGTCGACGAGCGCCGCCCGGAACAGGTCCCGCCAGCGGTCGAACGCCTGGTTGAACCGCTCCGGTGTGGTCCGGACGGTGTCCTCGATCCAGTTGTCGTCCCACCAGGTCGACTTCTCGAACTCGGGCACCAGCGCGGCGAACACCCGCCGGGCCGCGTCCATGGCCCGCGCCTGCGCGTGCGAGTCGCGCAGGGCCGCCTCCATGTGATCGTGCAGCTTCAACGCCGGATCGGGGCGGCGGCTGTCCTCCAGGTAGCTGATGTCGATGGTCTCGGGAATCGCCCGGCCCAGCTTGAGGCCCGCCTCGGCCAGCCAGGTGGCGTGCACGTGCGAGCGCACCAGGTCCTCGTTGGCCAGGTCCAACCTCGGCGGCGCCACCGCACCCGCCACCATCCGGTCGGAACGCCGGAAGTAGTACTGGTCGTGGCTGTTGCCGGTAGCGCAGTAGGTGGTGACCAGCGCCGGCTGCCCGGACCGGCCGGCACGGCCGCTGCGCTGGGCGTAGTTCGCCGGGGTGGGCGGGACGTTGCGCATCATGACGGCGTTGAGCTCGGAGATGTCGACGCCGAGTTCCATCGTCGGGGAGCAGTAGAGCAGCTTCAGCTCGGCCTTGCGGAATGCCTCCTCGCGCCGCTCCCGTTCCATCGGATCGACCTGGGCCGTGTGTTCCCGCGCGGTCAGGCCGGCGAGCGTTCCGGCGGCCGTCTTGTACAGCTCGCGGAAGAAGGTATTGACCCGCGGCCCGTCGCCGCTGGCGTAGGTCCGCGTCAGCGGGTCGTGGCTGCCGGTCTCACCCGTCCCGGCCCGCCAGACGAGAGCGGCTGCCGAGACCTGGTAGCCGGTCGCCGGGGTGCCGGCCGAACGTCGGAACCGACCGGCGCGTTCCGGCACCTGGGTGACCTCGGTGACCTGGCCGCCCCGCTTGAGCACCTCCAACAGGTCGGCGATCAACTCCTGGGCGTCGGTCCACGACAACTCGGGGAAGTGGACCCGGCGCAGGTACTTGCCGACCTTGCCCCGTCCGGAGAGGAACAGATTCGACCGGTCCAGGCCACGACCCGAAGGCTGCGGGTAGGCCGCACCGACCTTCGGCTTGTCGCCGGCGGAGAGCACCCAGGGGTCGACGAGGCGTTCCTCGCTGGCCCGCTGGAGGGAGTCGAAGTCGTCGCGGAAGTACTGGACGTCGATCGCCAGCCCGCGGCGCATCTCGTCCAGCAGCACCCGCATGATCTCTTTGCGGTCCTCCGGCTCGGCGTCGCGGAGCTTCTCGTGGGTGCCCGACCAGCGGTCCTGCTTCTCGGCGAGCCAGGTCAGGTCCTGATAGTCAATCTTCAGCAGACCGGTCTGCTCGAGGTTGGGCATGGTGATGCGCCAGCCGCGTTCCAGATCGAGATACAGGCGGAACGCGACGACGTCCCGGAGCGTCTTCGCCGCCAGGTTCGCCAGCGACGGCGGGAGGTCGGCTTCCCGTGCGTAGTCGCCGAGACTCAGCCCAAGCGCGGCGGTGACCCGCGCGGCGAGTTCCTCGTGGGTGATGCCCTCGTCGCCCGCTTCGACCACCGCTCGGTAGAGGGCGCCGCGAAGCTGCGTGACCTGCACGAAGTCGTTGAAGTGACCGGCCTGCAGCGATGCGTCCTGGCGGTTGTCGACGAACGTGAGCAGCTTGCGGGCCTTCTTGTTCAGCGCTTCCGGCGGCGCCTGCATCAGCGACCGGACGATGGAGGCCGACACCAGCGAGGTCGCCGAGGAACGGCCCTCCTGGTCCAGCGTCGCGAGCTTGGCGAAGTCCTTCCCCCTGGTCTGCTCGTAGCTCACCCCGCAGTGCAGGCAGAAGAGGAATGGAGACGGGATGAAGGCGGCCTTCAGGTTGCCGTGCCCCTCCCAGCCCTGTGGGTTCACGGTGATGGCCTGCGGCAGCCGCTGCCGGTAGTTAGTGCGGACCACCTCACGCCCGCCAGCGTCGACCTCCAGCCACGATTCCGGGATCCGGCGGGCCTCGATCGCCTCCTCCTCGTTGGCTGGCCACGGGCGGTCCGAGTTGATGTATAGGTAGCCGTCGTCCCCAGATCCGCCGGTCGCGGCGGTGTCCCGGCGCGGCGCGTACACGACCTTGCCGTCCTTCCCGGACCGCCACACGGTCAGGTACTCCTGACCGCACTCACGGCAGAAGGCCAGCGGCAGGAGGATCTTGCTGTCGGAGCCGGGCAGGACAAGCTGGTATTCACGGGTGAGGTGTCGGGTGAGCTCGTCCTCCAGGGTTACGTAGACGGTGTCCCCCTTGGAGAGGAACTGGTGCAGCCGGAACGCGAAGAGCGGCCGCTCCGTCACCGGATCCCGAGCCTCCGAGCCGGCCTTGAGCGTGGCCCGGATCGCCTGGGCACAGTCGGCGGCGGTCAGGTCGATCTGCCGCGCCAGCTCCAGGGCGGCATCCTCGATCTTGGCCGGCTTCTGCCGCACAAGCTGGCCGGTGACCGGATCGGTGGCGAGCCCGAACCGCGTCTCGATCCAGCGGGCCAACGGATCGTTCACCAGGTCCGCGTACGCCCGGGGCGCGCCGGGCGCCCGCAACCGCTCCGCCGGCACCGTGTCGGGTGCCTCGGCCGTCGCCCGGATCAGCGTCTCGCCGATGACGTTGCGGCTACTGACCTCGGTGCCGAACAGGGTGGTGGCCACCCCCGCCACCGCATCGCGCTGGTCGTCGAGGGTGCCCTCGGTCGACATGGTGGCGGAGGTGCCGATGCACTGCAGGTCGGTCGCCTGGCATGCCTCCCGAACCCGGCGGATCAGCAGGGCCACGTCGGCGCCCTGCCGGCCGCGGTAGGTGTGCAGCTCGTCGAAGACGAGAAACTCCAACCCACGGGCCATCTTGATCAGCGACCGGCGGTCGTCCGGCCGGGTGAGCATCAGCTCGAGCATCACGTAGTTGGTGAGCAGGATGTCCGGTGGGTTGTCGCGGATCGCCTTGCGGCGCTCGTCGCTCTCCTGCCCGGTGTACCGGGCGTAGGTCACCGGCTCACGGCCCGGCCCGTACCCGTCGCAGAGGTACTTGTCGAGCTCCTTGAGCTGACTGTTGGCCAGCGCGTTCATCGGGTAGACGATGATCGCTCGAACGCGCTTCTGGGGCTTCGCGCCCTCCTGCTCGCGCGCCTTGAGCACCTTGTCGACGATCGGAACGATGTACGCCAGTGACTTGCCGGACCCGGTGCCGGTGGTGAGGACGTAGGAGGCACCCGACTGTGCCTTCTCGATGGCCTCCCGCTGGTGCCGATGCAGGTTCAGCGGCCGTCCGTCGCAGACCGTGCCGCCCTCGGTCTTGTCCTTCTGGAAGATGCGTGCGCACTCCGGGTGCAGCACGCCCTCGTTGGCGAGTTCGAGGGTGCTGCCGCCGGAGGCGAAGAACGGGTTCAGCGACAGCCAGGGGTCAGGCCACTGCGATTTCGCATCGAGGTCTCGCTCGACGAAATCGGCGATCCGGTCGTCGCGGATGATCGTGCCGCCCTCGGTGAAGGCCCGGTAGTCGGTGATCAGCTTCCGGTGCACCCCGAAGACATCCATGCCCGACGCTGGACCGGTCATGACCGTCTGTTCGGAAGCCGCAGGCTGGGCGGGGGCACCGAACGTGTAGGCGCTGCGGAAGTGACCGACCGGATTGAAGTCGTCCCAGCCGGGAACCTTGTCCTCCCCCGCCGTCAGCGGCAGCAGCGCTTCCCGGACGGCCACGGCGTCCTCCGGTCGCAGCGCCGGGTCCTTGGCAAGCAGACGTTCGATGAGTCGCTCAAGGACCGGCGGAACGTCGGAACGCAGCACACGCACCGGTGGCGGCGGCTCCTCCAGGTGCTTCTGGCCCACCTCGTGGGCAGAGCCGCTGTGGAACGGCGGGACGCCAGTGAGCAGCTCGAACAGGACGCAGCCCAGCGCGTAAAGGTCGGCTGCCTGGGTGACCGAGGACGCCCGGAACTGTTCGGGGGCCATGTAGCGGGCGGTACCCACCGTGACGCCGGTACTGGTGAGCCGCTCGGCCTCGTCAGCGTCGACGATCCGGCCCATGCCGAAGTCGAGAACCTTGACGAGGCCACCGCGCAGGAGCATCACATTCGACGGCTTGAGGTCGCGATGAATCACCCCAGCGGTGTGTGCCGCGGCGAGAGCCGCGGCGATCTGGGCGCCCACCGCGGCGACCCACGGAATCGGCAGTTGTGGCTGCTCGGAGATCAGGTCCCGAAGCGTCTCGCCGTCGAGGAACTCCATGGCGATGTACGGAAGCCCGGAGGTATCGACGCCACCGGCGATCGAACGCGGCAGGTTCGGGTGGGTGAGCCGGCGCATGATGCGTGTTTCGCGTTCGAACCGCTGCACCGCCTTGCTGTCTGCGGTCGAATCGATGACCGCGCCGGTCCGGCTGCGGAGGATCTGCTTGACCGCCACCACCCGGTCCGGCGAGCCCTCCGGTGCCTGCAGGTCCTCCGCCCGGTGGACCTCGCCCATGTTGCCTCGGCCCAGCGCGTTCAGCAGCCGGAACCTGTTCGCCACCAGTTCCATCTCCACGGCCAATCCCCACGTCCCCACTAGCCGCCGTTACCTCTGTCTGCCCTACGAGACACCGCTCGGGTCAGGACTCGCCGTCGCTGCTCATGCCAACTCACCTGCTCCTATGCCTTCGTCGAAGCAAGGAGTATGCCCGGCGGCCTGCACCCTCGTATTCCTCCACTCAGCTGAGATGATCAACCGATCTTCACGGACCGCTCCCAGTCGTTCACTTGTGGTTCGACTGGAAAGCGCGCTTGGATGCTCGTCCTGTCGCGCGCAGCGTCTGACAGGCCTGCCAGATTTACGCGAAAGCCTCCGAATTGCCCAGGCCGCTGTCGGGTATCCGACGTGGTGCGACCTCATTGGTCGCCACTCTCAGGACGGATACTGCCCTGGGCAAGGCCATCGGCGGTGAGCTGCACCAACTCCGCCCCCAGCGTCGCCGCCTGCCGCATCGCCGTCTCGAACGCATCCAGCCGCCGGAACGCCTCCCCGTGCACCCGCTGCTCCTCCAGCGGCAACCGCCGCACCAACGCCCGCCGGATGTCGAATCGCAGCGTGCCGGACAGGCTCGACGCCTGCTTCTCGTTGGCCGTGTTGCGCAGCTGCCCAGCCAGAAACCACGGGTCCAGTGCCGCCGGGTTGGGCCGCAGCAGATACATGTTCGCCCCGAGCACCGCCCTTTCTTCGGTCATGACCCGGGCGGTGATCCGCCGGGCCACCACCGGCACGACGACGTCCCCGGGCGCGAGCTCGATCGGCTCCCCCGCCGGCCGATCACCGCGCGATGACGGCCCGGTCCCCTCGAGGACGTCCTGCGCGCTAAGCACCGGAAGCTCCCAATGACTGTCGGCGCCGCGCGTGGCGCGTACCGGCCCGAGCATCTGCACCGCCCCGCTCCGGACCAGCTCGGCGACCGGGACGACGAGCGTCGTGCCCACCTCAGGCACGGCGCTGACCTGCGGGATCAGCGTCGGCAGTTCCCGCACGACGGCGGCGAGCCGCTCCCTGGTGCGTACCATCCGCTCCCCCGTCCGCTCGCCCCCGCTGGCGGGTTGGCGACGCGCGGGCGTGAGGTCGACGTCCTCGTCAAGCAGCTCGATCACCGGGACCGCACGAGCGAAGCCAGCCTCGTCGACGTCGGTGTCGAGGGCGTCAGTGAAGGCCGCCCAGGTAGCGAGAATCCGGGCAGCCAGCTCGGCCAAGTCCCCGTCGGCCGCATCAACCAGCAGGGTCCGCGCCGGTGGCGAGGTGTCCGGGACCGGACGCCGCAGCACCCACAGATGCAGGGGTACGCCGTGCGGCGCGGCCACCCCGCTGGGCAGCGCGATGACGGCGCGGAGTGCCCCGCGGCGCAGCAGTTCGGCGCGGATCCGCCGGCCGGTGCGGCGCCCCGCGGCGGTCGGCGGCATGAGGAGTACGGCGTGCCCGCCAGCTTTCAGGTGCGCCAGGCAGTGCTGGACCCAGGCCAACTCCGGTTCGGTCCGTGGTGGCACCCCGGCGTACTCCCAGCGCGGGTCGTAGGCCAGTTCCTCGTGCCCCCAGGTGGTAACGCCGAACGGCGGGTGGCAGACGACGGCATCCACGGTGCGGCCGGGAAAGGCGTCGGCGCGTAACGAGTCGCCGGGGCGGACCTCGCCCGGGACGTCGCGCAGCGCGAGCCAGAGCCCGGCGAGGGTAGCAAGATCCTGGTCGAGCTCCTGACCGTACGCCTCGGTGCAGCCGGCGCGGACCGCAGCCCGCAGGGTGGCGCCCGAGCCCGCGGCCGGGTCGAGGATGGTGCCGCCGTCGGCCTTGGCGAGCTGAACCATGAGGTCGGCCAGCTCATCCGGTGTCGCCCAGGGCCGGCCGGGGGCGGGTGCGGAAAAGCGCTGCCACAGCTCGTCGAAGGCCGCCGGTGGCGTGAGCTCGTCGACGAGAGCGTCGATGTCGGGCAGCAGCGGCTTGACGGCCGGGTCGATCTCGACACCGCTGGGACGTTTCCCGCACTGTCGACTGAGGAGATGGGTGCCGACGCTCGCGAGCGCGACGGCCGGGTGCTCGGTGGCGGCGGCGAGATGTCGCCACAGTCGCTCGGCGCGGGACAGCTCGGGGAGCTTGCCCTGCTCGCGAAGCCAGATCTCGACCTCACCGAGGTCGAACTCCGGGCTGGCTGCCGTGCCGCCGACGGGGGTCGGAAATTCGGGGTGGCGTTTACGCCAATTGCTGACGGCAGCGCGGCCGACCCCGGCGAGCCGGGCAATCTCCGCTGCCGTGATGGTCGGGTTCACCTGCACTTCCGTAGTGTGCCACACGTGTCAAGCGCGACCGCTGTTGACACTGTTCACAGGCTGTGCTCTCATTGACGCCGCACCGGTCAAATCAGGAGGACAACGATGCGTAAGACCACTACGTTCGCTTTGCTCGCCACAGCTCT
Source organism: Verrucosispora sp. CNZ293 (assembly GCF_002754655.1). Lineage (NCBI taxonomy): Bacteria > Bacillati > Actinomycetota > Actinomycetes > Micromonosporales > Micromonosporaceae > Micromonospora > Verrucosispora sp. CNZ293. The sequence continues at coordinate 1,332,050 of NZ_PEFR01000001.1, read as the reverse complement.
CATCGCGTTGGGCTGCGGCGCCGGCGCCACCGACGAGCCCGGCAACGCCGGCAATAGCGACACCACCGCCAGGAGTGAGGACAAGCCCAAGACCGCGAAGATCGGCCAGGCCGTTCGGGACGGAAAGTTCGAGTTCACGGTGAAGTCGAACAAGTGCGGTGTCCGCAAGGTCGGTTCCGACCTGCTCGGCGACAAGGCCCAGGGCCAGTTCTGCCTGGTGACGGTCAACGTCAAGAACATCGGCAAGGAACCGCAGACGCTGATCGACAGCAGCCAGAAGGCGTACGACGCCGACGGCACCGAGTACTCCACCGACTCGGAGGCCGCGATCTACGCCAACGAGGACCAGCAGACCCTGTTCAACGAGATCAACCCCGGCAACCAGGTCACCGGCGTCCTCGTCTTCGACATCCCGAAGAAGGTCAAGCTCACCAAGCTCGAACTGCACGACTCGCCGTTCTCCGGCGGCGTCGAGGTCGCGCTCAGCTGACTCCTCCATGCGTCGGGGCGAGCCTCCCCGCCCGCCCCGACTGTTCACTACTCTCACCGTTCACATCGGGAGTACGCCATGACCGATCCGTCCGCGCCCAGACCGCCCGCCCAGCCCACCGATTCGCCGCAGGCGAACCAGTCTTCGCCCACACCGCCAGCCGGCCCGGTGCCCACCCCTGATCCGTCGTTCTCGTCCAGGGTCACGGCGGCGGAGGCCGTCAGCCCGCCGAAGCGTCCAACCGCTCAGCTCTGGATCCTCGGCGGGGCGGCTCTGGTCATCACCCTCACCGCCGGCATCGCCATCGGAGGTGCCGCGGCCAGCAACGGTGACCAGCCCGCCAGCGTGAGCAGCTCCGCATCGGCCGCACCGAGGAGCCCCGCTGCCACGAGAACCGCGCCAACGCACACCGCTGCCCCCGCGACCGCAGCCCCTGCCTTTCACACGCCCACCACGAAAGACTTCAAGCTCGGCGTGAAGATCCTTAGCAAGCAGTGCTTCGGCAGCGCCGGATGCAACATCAACTACCGGATCGACGTCACCTATCTCGGCGGCGAACTGGATCCGTCGAGGACCTACGAGATCACCTACGAGGTCACCGGAGCCGAAGACCCGATCATCAACACCCTTGAGGTCACCGGTGACTCCGCTTCGGTACAGGAGGAAGAGAGCGCCGGCACGAAGCGCTCCAGCGACAAGCTGACCGCCGTCGTCGCCGACATCTCCGAGTCGTAGCGGACCAAAGTTCGACAATTGCGCCGACCTGATCCGCCTAAGACATCAGCTTTGCCGTGCCGGGGCGAGCCCACCGTCTCGCTCCGGCGCCCCTTCCCATCCCTCGCGAGACGTCAGGGGGCGTCGTGCGTACCGATGAGATCCTGCATGTCCTGGACCTGCTCCCCGCTCCCCTGCGCGAGCGCACCACCGCCCTGCGGTACCTACACCGCTGGCAAGCCGGCCAAACCGAGGCGATGCCGGCCGGCTGGGAACTGCGTCCACGTCGGTGGTCGCCGCAGCCCACCCTCGTCCGCCTGGCACAGCTCGTGGCCCGGCGGCCTGATCTGTCCTTCACGCACGTGAAGGCGCACACCGGCCACGCGCTCAACGAGGCGGCCGACGCCCTGTCGCACACGGCCCGCCGTCGGCTCGGCGAGGTCTTCGACGTACGCCCACGGGCACACGACCTGGTCGACGCGTTCCTGCGTGACTGGCACGCCACATGCTGACCGCGTCGATCACGGGGAGAGGGATGTCGAACGACCACGGCCCGGTGTCACCGCCCGACGACCTGCCCGACCCGCCGCGAACCAGTGAGCAGGCCTCGTGCCATCTCGTCACGCGCCGGTACGTGCAGCAACGCATCGCCGCGCTGCCCGCCGGCCCGGAAGCGCAGGAGTTCCGGCGGCGTGTCCTGCTGGAGATCTTCGACGAACTCACCGCGCAGGGTCATCCCGAGCCGCTGACGCTGCTCGCCGCCGTGCTGGGCATCCCGGTCGACACCCTCGTCTCCCACCTACGCGCCGCCCGCCGCCCCTGGGACCAGACCCGGTGACCGTAACCGCGTCCGGTGGGCCTGCCTGCGCCTTTCGTCAGTCGACTTGGGGTCTACTCGGCGTTGCCGGTCGTGGCCTCGGATCCAGTTGGTTTCCTGGAACTCGTGCCAGCGCTCTCGTCCTTGTCGGCCGCCTCGATGGGGGCACCGGGCCGCCGTTGTAGCTCCTCGCGTTCAGCGTCCGGGATCGTCATCGACTCGGCAAGCACGGCGGCAAGCGCGTCCACCTCGCCGTTGTCGATGTCGGCGCGGAAGAGCCATCGGATGTTCTCGTCGCGCGTGATGAGGTCGATGGCCAGGCGTCCGCTCTTGTCCTGTGTGGTCGCCGCCCGGACGTACCGGACCTGGTCAAGCGAGATGTCCCGCCGGATTTCGCCTTGCTCGAGGAAGGCCTGTGTCCTAGCCGTGATGATGCGGCGATCAGTGATGGCGACCAGAGTGTTGGCCGGCGGCTTGTCCCTCGCTGCCACCAGCATCTCCTTCGCGCCGCTGAAGATCGCGGAAACCGGGTCGAGTGGATCCATCTCGTCGGGGAAGCCGAGGACACGGAGGGTCTCAGCGTCCTCGGTGAACCATCGCAGGATGCGCAGGTACGGCTTGAGATCTAGCGATGTGGGTGCGCAGACGACGCCCGGGCCCTCGAGCGGAGGAGCCGGCGGATGAAGCGCATCGGCAAGAGGCTCGATCGCCTCGAGCAGACGGGTGGAGATTTGACGGGCCGCATTCGAGTCGCTCCGCTTCCCCAACAGTGGCAGTGTGTCGCGTCCGGGAAGTTCGGCGATGATGCGTAGCTCCCGCCTCAGCGAGTCGACGAGGCTGGTCGTCTCGGCAAGAGAGGACTCGAGTTCTTTGCCGGTCTCGCGCGCGATGATGTCGACGAGGCGTGCCTCGTCGGCGTCGTCGGATCCGGCGGTCCGTGCTCGCGCCGCATGTAGCGCCTGATACCCGGTCCATGCCTTGAGGGAAGACAGGAGGGCGTTGGCGTCGAAGAAGATTGCGGAGGCGTTCGCCTGGAGGTACTCACGCCGGCCGTGCGGGTCGGGTTGTTGAATCCGTGCGATGTGGTCGCGGACGTTCTGTCGGTACAGCTCGACTTGTTTACCCAGGTCCGCCTCCTTGTCCGCGACCTTGTGCCACAAGGAGGCGGGTACCGATTCGACCTCTCGCGCGTGGTCGATCGCGCGGTCGATGGTGGCGACGAGCCCTGTCAGTTCGGCCCACTGCTCGTTACGGATCGTGGTGAGGACCTGGCTCGTCAGCGCGATGTTGGTCCGAACGAGGCCGGTGACCTTACTCAGCTGCATCTGAAGGGCGATCATGGCCAGTACCGGCCCGATCGCGACCGCGATCTGCGCCGCGCTCACCGCAGTCACGGGGATGAAGCGGGCCTGAGCGACGAAGCGACCGGAGGAGATGACTGTGCCAAGGTTCGCGCCATCCTTGACCGCGAGCGTTCCGCCGGTCTTCAGTATCGCCTGCGTCGCGTCGCTGATCCGGTAAAGTCCCTGCACGCTGCCGAATGCGTTTCCGAGGTTGCCGGCCACCGTCGCCGTGTTACCGATCGAGGCGAGGAACGTGGAGATCTGCTTGCGGTCCGCGGCTGGCACGAGCCCAAAGTCGATCAAGTCGAGCTTGAGTTCCGCCGGAACCTCACCGAAGACGACAGCAACCCCGGGGAGCACTTCCGCCACGACCGTCGATGCCGCGGTCGGGTCGATGTCCGAGTTGGCTGTCGGATCGTCCACAGTGGCGGCACCGGCGTCGTCACTGTGGCAGGTCTCCTCAGGCTCAGCGATCTCCATCGAGCTCGAAGGGTCCGGCATTCGATCTCCTCCCACCGGGGGCACGCAACGGCCGGAGGCCGTCATGTTCACTGCCGAAGCCTACGGCTCGACGCCCCGCGGTTCACTGGCAATCCACGTCCCTGCGGTGGCACCGGTCCCGAACGCTATGCCCCGGGGTGAGGATCGTGCGGACGGGCGTTCCAGTGGCTGACCGGCGTGCGGGACTCTGCCTGGCAGGCGCTGTCGCCCTTGCCCTCTTCGGCTGCGTTGGCGGTGATGGGCAACCGACCGAAAGAACCACAAGCGTGAGCCCGCCACTGGTCCGGACCGACCGGGAGCCGATCGCCAAGCGGTTTCCGTAGCTCGGCGAATTCGTCGAGGTGCACTGGCAGGCGTCGACGGCCGGTGCGGCAGATCCTCGGGTACCCGGCCCGACCGACACCCGCATCGCAGCCGTCGTGGTCCTGCGTGCCGCCACTCTGGTGGCGACCGTCAAACGGCACGAGTGGAGCCCGGCGCCGGCCGGGTGGGAGGAGGTGCTGAGCGCCGAGCTACGCCCGTTCCTGCCCGAGGGCGGCACCTGGCACGTGACCGACCAGTACGCCAAGGACGTGCGGACCTCGAAGTACAGCGGCGTCGTCTACCTCGACACGGGCGACCGGCACGGTGTTTCTCCGCGTCATCGACAGCTGACACTCAGCGCGGTGTTCGGTCGTGCTGTTTACCAAATGGGTCAGGGTGTTCGCGGTTAGCCGGTGCGGTCGGTCGCTGGAGCCTTGGCCGCCGATCCGTACGACCGCTCGACCGGGTAGCGTCGAGCGGCCTCGGTCAACTTGTCGCTGGCGGCCGCCACCGGGTCGATGCCCAGGATGTCGCACAGCCGGGCGAGATAGATCATGACGTCACCGATCTCGGCGCGCACCCGTGCGCCATGCTCGGGGTCTGCCATCACCTGTGTGGATTCCTCCGGAGTGAGCCACTGGAACTCCGCGACCAGCTCGCCCACCTCGCCGGCGAGTGCCATCGCCAGGTTCTTCGGGGTATGGAACCGTTGCCAGTCACGCTCGTCGGCGAACTGGCGCAGCCGGTACACGAGGTCGGCCAACCCGGGGTCGTTCGGTTCGTGCGCCACGGGCCGAACCTACCGTCGAACGCTGACCCGGCAGGTCCGAGGACCGGGTCGGTGGCGAGCGCACCGGACACGCTGGCGGCTTCTGTCGGACCGGTGTCGTAGCGTGGGCCGATGACCGACATGGTGGCGATCGTCCGGCGGGCCTGCCTGCGGCTTCCCGAGGTCAGCGAGCGGCTCAGTCACGGCACCCCGACCTGGTTCGTCCGGGGCAAGAGGTCGTTCGCCACCGTCTGGCCGGACGGCCATCACCAGGACGATTTCGCCCACCTGTGGTGTGCCGCGCCGTCGGGTGCGGCCGTCGAGTTGATCGCGGAGAATCCGCAGACCTACTTCCGCCCGCCCTATGTGGGGCATCGCGGCTGGGTCGGCGTACGCCTCGACAGCGGCATCGGCGAGGCCGAGCTGGCCGAGGTCATCGAGGACGGCTACCGGGCGGTGGCGCCTCGGGCCCTGCTCGCCCGGCTCGACACGCCCTGAGGGTGGGGACAACCAGACCGACGCCCGACGTCGGGCCGGAAGCAGTTGCAGATCACTACAACCTGGGAGACAGCGTGTCGGGTCGGTTCGTGTACTGGATGAACGTGTCTGTCGATCTGCGGATCGAGCGCGCCCTGAATGAGCAGGGCGGCGGCGACTGGATGCGCATCGGGGAGCCGTTGCACCGGGAGTTCAACGCGCGGGCGCGGGCGATGTCGCTGATGGTCGAGGGCCGCACGATCTATGAGACGATGGAGGCGTTCTGGCCGGCCGCCCGCGACGACGAATCTCTGCCGGACTACCTGCGTGAGTACGGCGAGATCTGGACCTCGATGCCCAAGGTGCTCGTCTCCCGCACCCGCGCCGACACCGGGCACAACACCCGGGTCATCGGTGGTGACGACGCGGTCGAGCAACTCGCGCGGCTGCGGGAGCAGACCGCCGGCGACATCGGGGTCGGCGGCGCCACCCTGGCCACCAGCCTGCTGCGGGCCGGGTTGCTCGACGAACTGCTGCTCTTCACCCACCCCGTCGTACTCGGCACCGGTCGGCCGCTGTTCGACGCGCATGACGAACCGGTCCAGCTCGACCTGATCGAGCAGGCGTCGTTCGATCAGGGCGTCACGATGCACCGGTACGCGGTACGGGGCGCCCGCAACACCGCCGGATCGTCTGACGGGCCGCACTGAGCCGTCGATCCGACAGGCACCGCCCTCAGCCGCTGAGGGCGGTTTTTCCTGCGTGGACAATGCTTTCGCTGCTGGATCCGAAAGTTCCCCTGAATCTGGCAGAAGCCATAGACACATCGACATCGCTTTTGTTAGCTTCACCCCGGATGTTACGACGCGGTGAACCGCCACAGGGGCCAGCGCCTCGATCGTGACCTCCGACGGCCCCTCGGACACCTACCCCAACCTCCAGTTTCCGCGCCCGCACCGCCTACCGGCGGTTCAACGGGCCGTTCGGTGCTGCCCGACATCCGGAGGAGAAGCCCAGATCCCGCACGTCCCGACCTGCCCGACCCGTCCTCACACCAAGGAGAGGCAGTTGAAGAGACGACTCGCGCTCGCCGTGGCGGGCCTGACGACCATCACGCTCGTCGCCCCGCCCGCCAGCTCGATGGCCGCGCCGACCACCCCCACGGCCGCGCCCGGCACCACAAGCCCCCCACCCGACACGGCCTTCCAGAAGGTCACCCTCAACGACCGCCCCGGCGAGCCGATGGACCTCGCCGTCCTGCCCGACGGCCGGGTGCTGCACGTGACCCGCGCCGGAGTGGTGTGGCTGCACAACCCCGACACCGGCCGCAACACGATCGCCGCGACCCTGGACGTCTACCAGCACGACGAGGAGGGTCTGCAGAACGTCGCGATCGACCCGAACTTCGGCCGGGGCGGCAACAACTGGGTCTACCTGTACTACTCGCCGCCGATGAACACTCCTGTCGACGATCCGTCCACGCCGGACGTCAACGAGGGTGACGCGCCGGTCTGGGGCACCGAGGAGGAACTCGCGCCGTTCGAGGGCGTCATTCGACTGTCCCGGTTCCGCCTGGTCAAGGACACCTTGGACCTGCGCAGCGAGCAGCAGATCCTCGACGTGCCGGTGGACCGGGGCATCTGCTGCCACGTCGGCGGGGACATCGTCTTCGACGCCAAGGGCAACCTGTACCTGTCCACCGGGGACGACACGAACCCGTTCGAGTCCGGTGGCTACGCCCCGATCGACGAGCGGCCGGGGCGCAACCCCGCGTACGACGCGCAGCGCACCTCGGCCAACACCAACGACCTGCGCGGCAAGATCCTGCGGATCAAGGTCGGCGCCAACGGCAGGTACAGCATCCCCAAGGGGAACCTGTTCAAGCCCGGCACGCGCGGCACCCGGCCGGAGATCTACCTGATGGGCCTGCGTAACCCGTTCCGAATCGAACTGGACCGCAAGACCGACGACCTGTACGTCGCCGACTACTCACCGGACGCCGGCCAGCCCGATCCGCTGCGCGGACCGGCGGGACACGGCAAGTGGTTCGTGGCGCGCAAGGCCGGCAACCACGGCTGGCCCTACTGCATCACCCCGCAACTGCCGTACCGGGACTACGACTTCGCCACCGAGGAGTCGGCCGCGCAGTTCGACTGCGCGGCACCGGTGAACGAGTCGCCGAACAACACCGGGCTGCGGAAGCTGCCAGCGACGCAGCAGCCGGACGTGTGGTACGGCTACGGCCTGTCCCCCGAGTTCCCGGAGCTGGGCACCGGCGGCATCGGTCCGATGGCCGGTCCCGCGTACCGCTTCGACCGCTCCACCACCCGGGGCCGCAACCCGGTGGCGTGGCCGGCGTACTACGACGGCAAGCCGCTGTTCTACGAGTGGACCCGCGACTACGTCAAGGCGTTCCAGCTCGACCGGCGCGGCAAGCTCAGCGGAATCGAGCCGGTGCTGCCCTCGGTGGTCTTCGACAACCCGATGGACCTGGAGTTCGGCCGGGACGGCGCGCTCTACGCCCTGGAGTACGGCGACGGCTTCTTCAGCGAGAACCCGGAGGCGCAGCTGACCCGGATCGACCACATCGGCTGGGACGGCAACCGCAGCCCGGTCCCGTCGGTCTCGGCCAGCCAGACCGCGGGTCTTGCCCCGTTGACCGTGGAGTTCTCAAGCGAGGGCACCGCCGACCCGGACGGCGACCGACTGCGGTACGAGTGGTACCTGGACGACGACAACCGGGTCGACTCGCGGTCGGCGAACCCGACGTTCACCTACCGCGAGAACGGCAGCTACGAGGCGACGCTCAAGGTGACCGACCAGAAGGGGCGTTCGGCGTCGGCGTCGGTGCGCGTCGTGGTCGGCAACGCCGAGCCGGTGGTCGAGCTGATCGCGCCGGTCGAGGGTCAACCCTTCGCCTTCGGCGACACCATCCGGTACGAGGTCCAGGTCACCGACGATCAACCGGTCGACTGTGCCCGGGTCAGTGTGACGTACATCCTCGGCCACGACGACCACGGCCACCCGCAGACCACCGCCAACGGCTGCACCGGCTCGATCCTGACCACCGTGCCCTCCGGTCACGACCCGGAGACCGACAACCTGTCCGCCGTGTTCGTCGCCTCCTACACCGACCCCGGTGACGACGGCCTGCCGCCGCTGACCGGGACCGACCAGGTCGTCCTGGTTCCGGGCGTGTAGACCCACGAGAGGAGTCATCATGTGTTACGGCTATGACGGGATGGCCGCCCTGCGGCGTTCCGTCCTCGACCGGCGGGGCCTGCTACGCGGCTCGGTTGCCGCGATGGCCGGTGTCGGCCTCGCCACGGCGGGCGTCGGCGCGACAGCCGCCGCCGCCAAGCCCGGCCACGGGCACGGGCACGGGCACGGGCACGGGCACGGGCACGGGCACGGGCACGGGCACGGGCACGGGCACGGGCACGGGCATGCTGGCCGGCGGCGGGTGCCGCCGGGGCTGATCAGCATCCAGTTGTGGACGGTCCGCGACGCGTTGAACGGCGAGCCGGGGTACGACGCCACACTGCGGCACCTCGCCCGGATCGGCTACCCGAAGGTGGAGCTGGCACTCGGCTACTTCGGCCGCAACGCCGCCCAGCTGCGTCGCTTCCTGGACAGCATCTGTGTCAAGGCGACGTCCAGCCACGACGGGATCAGCGAAACTCCCGCCGCGCTACAGGAGAAGATCCGCAACGCGGTCACGCTCGGGCAGAAGTTCATGGTGGTGCCCTACCTCTACTCGGAGAACGCCGACGACTGGAAGCGGTGGGCGGAGCAGATGAACGTGGAGGCCGCCGCAGCGGCCCGAGCGGGTCTGCGGTACGGCTACCACAACCACGCCCACGAGTTCACAATCGACCTCGGCGACGGTCGGACCCCGTGGGACATCCTGACCGAGGAGCTGGACCCCCGGCTCGTCCACCTGGAGATCGACATCTACTGGGCGGTCACCGGCGGCATCGAGTCCGGTGACGGTGTGACGGACCCCGAGGGCTTCACCCTGGACGTCATCCGCTCCGCTCCGCAGCGGGTGCTCCAGTACCACGTCAAGGACCGGCACGCCGCCGACGGCGACATGGCCGACCTGGGCACCGGGATGATCGATTTCGCCCGGATCTTCCGGAAGCACTCGGTGCTGGAGTACATCGTGGAGAACGACACTCCCGACGTGACGCCGCAACGCACCGCCGAGGTCGGCTACCGCTACCTGCGTAATCTGCGGTACTGACGGTCTCGTCGCCGATCGATCGGGGGTCAGGGTCGACAGCCGTCGACCCTGACCCCCACGGTCAGTGGGCGTTCCGGAAGGTCAGGCGACGCAGCAGCGTCCTGGCCGAGGTGGCCGAGACCGGCGTCACCGGCCTGCGCGGCGACCTGATCGAGGCGCTGGGCCAACTCGTCGCCTGGATCGTCAGCCCCGTCGGCACCGCCGCCACCAGGATCCTGGCCGAGCGGCACAGCCACCCCGACCTGGCCGAAACCCTCTACAGCCGGGTCTTCGACGTCCGGGGCGGCACCTTCACCAGCACCGTGCTGCGGCACTGCGCCGACCGGGGACAACTCGACCCCGCGCTGCTCACCCCGGTGGTGGTGGACATCGGCGAGGCAATGACCCTGAAACGGTTGCTGGACGACGGTGCCCCGCCGGACGGGCAGACCCTCGCGGCCATCGTCGACCAGGCGATCCGGCCCGCCGTCGGCTACCCACCACCGGCCGCGCCGGAGAAGCCCGAGACCGGTCGGCGTCGCACCAGCCCTTGACGCCACCGGGCCGGAGCACCTCGGCGATCGGCAGTTGCTCGACCAACCACCGTGGCTCCCCGGATAGCCACCGGCGCAGCGCAGCGGCGGCCCGCGCTCCGGCTACCACAACCTGCGTAACCCGCGGTACTAACGTTCTGGATGACGCCCCTTTCTCAGCTGCCGGAATGGCGTTTCGGTGGACATGGGTACGCGACACGCGCCTTTAGCCTGCCAGGGTGGAAGAACGGTGGAGCGTCGTGGTGGGGCTGCTGATCGGCGCGGGGAGCATGCTTTTGTCCGCGATGCAGGTCTACTATGCACGCAAATCTTTCCGGTCAGGCGCAGTGCGGCGGCAGGCAATCGAGGTGCCCGAAATGGCCACCGACCAGGCCGAGACCAGCGGCATCTCCGACAACAGCCTCGTCTTCCGCTCGGTCTGGGGCCCCATCCTGTCCGGCTGGGGTGGCGGACTGCTCGCCGCGCCCACCAGCCACCTCGGTACACGACAGGTAGGCGTACTGATGATGCTCGTCGGTCTGTCCGTCATGGCACCGATGGCCCTGTCCAGATGGGGCCGGCAATTCGTCACGCTCTACGGTCTGACGATCATCGGGAGCGTCGGGCTTTACTTCACATTCGGCTTCTGGGCGCCGGTCGCCATGTCCCTGATGCTCGTGGGACTGTCGGAGTTACTACGCATCGAGTTGAACGATCCCGCCATCGGTGCGTTGGTGGGAGTACTCGGTGGCGCGATCTTCTACATCACCGGCACTTTCGACTGGATCGGCCTCGTGGTCGCTATCGTGATCTTCGTCCTCGCTGCCATGATCACGTTCGCGGTCGTCAAGGACTGCCTCAAGGAATCCGAGGATCCTGACAGTCTTGAATACGATTCCGGCGAGCAGGACCAGGATTGGGCGGACCCCGCCGCTGAGGCTGATGCTGATGCTGATGGTCCGGCGAGAAGAACAGCAGCGGAAGTGGATTCACCGGAGTGAGATGCCGCTCGATGCGGGCAACCTTCGCCCACGCTTCGGGCCGATTGCCGATGCAGGTCGACTAACGCAGCCGGCGGGCGGGGAAGCGGGTGGGTGGGTCGGCGATGGCGGCCTGGGCGGCCACCAGCTGGAGTTCCCGGGTGCCGGCCGCCAGGGTGGCCTCCAGCACCGCGAAGATCGAGGCGGTGGTGCGTTCCAGCGCCGTGGCGGGCGAACCGGTCGTGGACAGGTGCGCCAGGTACAGGGCGGCGGTGACGTCGCCACCACCGTTGGGGGTGATCGGCAGCAGCGGGGTGGTCACCGCCCAGGCACCGGCGTCCGAGACGGCCACCACCTCCAGCGAGCCCGCCGGCAGGTCGCCGTGCAGCACGCTTGTCACCAGGACGTGCCGGGGCCCGGTGTCGCGTACCGCGTCGACGGCGGTCAGCAGGTCGTCGATCGTGTTCGTCGAACGGCCGGCGAGGAACTCCAGCTCGAACTGGTTGGGGGTGACGATGTCCGCGCGGGGCACCACCACGTCGCGCAGGTACTCCGGGATGCCGGGCCGGACGAACATGCCCCGGCCGACGTCGCCCATCACCGGGTCGCAGCAGTAGAGCGCGTCCGGGTTGGCGGTCTTGACCAGGGTCACCGCGTCGAGGATCACCGCGCCCATCGCCGGGTCTCCCTGGTAGCCGGAGAGCACCGCGTCGGCGTCGCCGAGCACGCCACGGTCGGCGATGCCGGCGATCACCTCGGCGACGTCGGCGGGAGCGAGCAGCGGTCCCCGCCACGCGCCGTACCCGGTGTGGTTGGAGAAGTGCACGGTCAGCACCGGCCAGACCTCGTGGCCGAGCCGCTGCAACGGGAACACCGCCGCCGAGTTGCCGACGTGACCGTAGGCGACCGAGGACTGGATGGACAGGATCTTCACCGTCTCATCATGGCGGTCGGTGACCCTCGATGTGGCCGGGGGCAGCGACTCAGCGCCTCGGCATGGTCAGCACGATCCGGCCGTCGGCCCGACCGGCTGCCTGTCTGGTCCACGCGTCGGCGACGTCGGCAAGTGGCACGGTCTCGTGGGTCGCGGCGAGCCGACCGGCGGCGACGTGGTCGGCGATCTCCCGGATCGCCCGCGCCCGCTGCGCCGGGTCGAGTTCGTTGTTGGTGTAGCCGAGGATGCGCAGCGAGCGGCTGCGCAGCGTCGCGGAGTCGAATGGTGCCTGGTCGCCGGCCGAGCTGCCCAGGTTGACCAGCCGGCCGTGCGCGGCGAGGGTACGCAGTGCCGCGGCGGCCGGCACGCCGAACAGCGGGTCGAGCACGACGTCCGCTGGCCCGTCGCAGGCGTCGACAAGCCGGCCGGCGAGGGTGTCCACGTCGTCGGTGTCGGTGAGGGGCACGACGGCGTCGGCCCCCAGCAGGCGGGCCCGTTCCCGGGCGGCGAGCGACCGGGCCGCCGCGACGACCCGCCGGGCACCGTGCAGCCGGGCAAGTTGCACGGCCGCCTGACCGACGACGCCGCCGGCACCGAGGATCACCACCTGCTCCCCCGGACTCAGCTCACCGCGCCAGGTGAGCGCCATCAGGGCGGCGACCGCGGAGAGCCCGAGGGCCGCCAGGATGGTGTCGACGCCGTCGGGCAGAGCGACGACGTCGGCGTACGGCACGACGCAGTGTTCGGCCATGCTGCCGTCACCGGGACGCATGCCGGCCGGCGTGGCGAACCACACGGGCGTGCCGTCGTCCAGGTGGCCGACACCCTGAACCCCGGGCACGTACGGGGTGGCCGGCGTGCCGAAGTACGAGGTGCCGGTGGCGCAGAGGACGTCCAACGGAGTGATCGGGGCGGCGGCCATCCGGACCCGCACCTGCCCGTCGCCCGGTCGTGGTGCTTCGCGACGTTCGACGGCGGGCGGGCGACCGCAAGCGGTGATGACTGCGGCGTCCATCAGGTGGCGATGTCCGGGTACGGCAGCGAAAAGTGCGCCAGCCGGCGGGCGTACTCCTTCTGGAAGCCCAACGGTTCGGGGTGGTCGCGTTCGAACATCGCGATGAACAGGGTGAGGGTCAGGAACGGGTGGGCACCCAACTCGAACAGCTTGACGTAGTCGTGGGTGGCCAGGGCCTCCCGCTCGACCTCGTCGAACCGCAGCCAGGTGCTCGCCTCGGGGACGTGACAGTTGAGGATCTGGTTTGCGCGTTCAGCCTCCCACCAGGTGACCGTGCCGCGCGGGTCGTCCCGGTAGCGCTCGACCAGCTCCGGGTCGCGGTCGACCGTGTAGAGGAACTTGTTCACCAGGTACCTGCTCATGCCGCCGCTCCGTTCGGATACCAGGTGAAGTACGCCTCCATGGTGTGGAACAGGTCGAGCGTGTCAACGTAGTCGGCCTTCGCGCCCTCACCAGCCACGCCCATCATCAGCATGAAGTCCATGAAGCCGTGGGTGGCGTTGCCGGGGGCGTGCAGGCTGTCCAGGGTCACCTCGGACAGGCAGCCCTCCAGGTCGCCGCTGGCGATCCACTCCACCGCCCGGCGGTCGAACTCCGGGTCGGGGCCGTGCGCGCCGAACTGCCGTGGCCCGCCCAGTTCCAGCGACAGGTGCCCGGTGCCGACGACGGCGACCCGCTGGTCGCCGGGCCAGGACTCGACAAGCTCGCGGATCGTCCGGCCCAACTGCACGAAGCGTTTCGGCTGTGGCAGCGGCGGGGCGAAGATGTTCGTGTAGACCGGCACGATCGGCAGGTCGGCCTCGGGCCGCAGGGTGATGATCGGGCAGGTGATGCTGTGGTCGATACGCAGCTCGTTGCTGTACGCCAGGTCGAAACCGGCGTCGAGGCCCTCGCGCAGCAGGTACGACGACAGGTCTTCCTGGCCGCGCAGCACCATCCGGGGCAGGCCGAACTCGCGTTCCTCGTTGTACCAGTTGGCGTCGTAGAACGGCGCCTTGCCGATGAGGAACTGCGGCATGTTGTCCAGCCACAGTTGGTGGAAGTGGTCGGAGCCGACCATCACCAGCACGTCCGGTCGGGCCCGGGTGAGCGTCTCCCGGAACGCGGTGATCTTGCGTACCCATTCGTCGGCGAAGGGTGGCCGGTCCTCGCCTTGGGCGGTGCTGGCCCGGTAGTAGAAGGGGTGGTGGGTGGAGGCGATGACCGCGGCCAGTGTGGCCATGGACGGCTCCTCTCAGGACGGGTCGGGGGTGGTGTAGGCGGCGTTGCGGTCGACGGTCAGGTAGACGTCCATGCCGATCGGGGTGCGGCGTTCCTCGGCCAGGTGCCCGAGCAGGCCGGCGGCGCGGGCCAGCAGCGCGAAGCCGCGCAGCAGGTCGACCGGCAGGCCCAGGTCGGCCAGGGCAGCACCGCAGACCCCGGCGCCGTTGAGCGGCAGGGTCCGGCCCAGCACCTCCGGGTGGACCCGGCCGATCGCCTCGAACAGCCGAAGGTGCGGCCCGCGCAGCTTCTCCTCCTCGGCGAGGCGGATCAGCACCGGCGTACGCGGGTCCTCGGTCTTGTGCACGGGGTGGCCCAGTCCCGGGACCAGCCGCCGGGCGGCCCGGGCGGCGGTGACGGCGTCGCGGGCCAGGTCGTCGAAGCCTGCGTCGTCGGTGGGCAGCGGGCCGTCGACGGCGGCGAGCGTGTCGGCGAGGAACCGGCCGCAGTCCTCGGTGACGCCGAGGAAGCGGGAGCCGCCGCCGAGCAGTCCGGCGGCGAGCGCCCCCTGAAGTGACTCGGGGGCGCTGAGGTAGGTCAGCCGGGCGGCGATGGCCGTCGGCGTGAACCCGTGGTCGGCGAGCGCGACAAGCACCGCCTCGAAGACGCGTACCTCGGACGGGGTGGGGCGGCGCTGCGCGACAAGCCAGAAGGCGAGTTCGCCGAAGCCGACGTGGCCCATCAGGTCGGCGGCGAGATCCTGGCCGAGCAGCCGGATGCTGCTCGCGTCGGAGGTGCCGATGGAGGTCGGGAAGCTGGTCACGGCTGGTCCTGCCTCTCGGTTAGCCAGGTACGGATCTCGGTGCCGTGCTCGTCGAGACCGGGCGGTGGCAGGTCGTAGCGGGCCGGGGTGGCGGAGAAGGTGATCGGGTGCCGGACGCTTGGCACCGCGCGGTCGCCGGCGCCGACCTCGACGACGGGATTGAGGTTGAGTTCGTCGGCGAGCGCCACCCCGCCGTCGATGGTGTTGATCGGGGCGCACGGCACGCCCGCGGCGATCAGGTCACGGAACCAGTCGTCCTTGCCCCGGGTACGCAGCCGCTCCAGCAGGAGTGGACGCAGTTCCTCGCGGTTGGCGGTGCGGTCCTGGTTGCGCCCGAAGCGTGGGTCGTCCACCAGCTCCGGTACGCCGAGCACCTCGCAGAGCTTGGCGAACTGACCGTCGTTGCCGGCGATGACGACAAGCTCGCCGTCGGCGGTGGGCAGCGGCTCGTACGGGAACAGGCTCGGATGCGCGTTGCCCATCCGGTAGGGCACGGTGTCCCCGGCGACGTAGGCGCTGGAGTGGTTGACAAGTCCGGACAGCGCCGAGGAGAGCAGGTTGACCTCGACGTGCTGGCCGTGTCCGTCCGCGCCCCGGTGGTGCAGGGCGGCGAGGATGCCGATGGTGGCGTGCATGCCGGTCATCACGTCGAAGACGGAAATGCCGGCCCGGTACGGCGAGCCGTCCGGGTCGCCGGTGAGGCTCATCAGGCCGGAGATGGCCTGCACCATCAGGTCGTAGCCGGGCAGGGCGGCGCCGGGGCCGGTGCCGAAGCCGCTGATCGAGGCGTAGACGACCCGGGGGTTGGCGGTGGCCACCGTGTCGTAGTCGAGGCCGAAGCGGCGCAGCCCGCCCGGCTTGAAGTTCTCGATCAGCACGTCGGCCCGGCCGGCGAGGGCGCGGGCCACCGCCAGGTCGTCGGGGTCGCGCAGGTCCAGGGCGATGGACCGCTTGTTGCGGTTGATCCCCAGGTAGTAGGTGGAGACGCCGTCGCGTACCGGCGGCATCCAGGTGCGGGTGTCGTCGCCCCCAGGGCTCTCCACCTTGACCACCTCGGCGCCCATGTCGGCCAACAGCATGGTGGCGTACGGCCCGGCCAGGATCCGGGAGAAATCGGCGACCAGCAGGCCTCGTAGCGGCCCACCACCCGCCGTCGGTTCCGGTTCGCGTCCGTGCTCGGTTGCCATCGACATCCCACTCCCGACCGCCAGGCGGACATCTGTCCGTGACTGCCGAGTATTCGAGCGGAAGTGCGCCATGTCAACCGTTGACACCTGCCGGAACCGACGCTCACACTAGCGCCCATCGCAGGTCCGCCCACAGTACGGACAGGTGTCCGCTAAGTGGCCGGACCGACCACCGCTGGGAGTTGACCGCCATGAGCGCATCCGTATCAGGCCCGAGTCCCGACCGTCCCCTGCTGTTCCGCAACGGCCTCGTCCTGACCATGGACGACACGCGCCGCGTCCTGCCCGACACCGACGTCCTTGTCGTCGGCGAGCGGATCGCCGACATCGGCGTCGGGCTGGCCGCCCCCGACGGCGCCATCGAGATCGACGCGTCCGGTGGCATCCTCATGCCCGGAATGATCGACACCCACCGGCACATGTGGCAGACCGCGATGCGCGGCTACGGTGCCGACTGGACACTGACCCAGTACTTCGTCTGGTACTACCTGGAGTCCGGCAAGCTGTTCCGCCCCGAGGACATCTACGCCGGCAACCTGCTCGCCGCCATCGAGGCGATCGACGCCGGTGTCACCACCACCGTCGACTGGTCACACGGCCTGCAGAGCACCGACCACGCCGACGCCGCAGTGGACGCCCTGCGGGAGGTGCCCGGCCGCTTCGTGCTCGCGTACGGCAACATCCAGCAGGGACCGTGGGAGTGGTCGACCAGCCCGCAGTTCCGCGACTTCGTCGAGCGGCGTTTCCACAGCCGGGACGACATGCTCGGCCTGCAACTCGCCTTCGACGTGACAGGCGACCCGGCCTTCCCCGAGCGGGCCGCGTTCGAGGTGGCCCGGGAGCTGGACCTGCCGGTCACCACGCACGCCGGGGTGTGGGGTGCGACAAACGACGACGGCATCCGGCTGATGCACGAGAACGGCTTCATGACCCCGTCCACGGTGTACGTACACGCCGCGACGCTCACAAACGATTCGTACCATCGCATCGCCGCGACCGGCGGCTCGGTGTCGGTGTCGACGGAGAGCGAGCAGAGCGCGGGGCAGGGCTACCCGCCCACCTGGGCGCTGTGCCACCACGACATCCCGGTGTCGTTGTCGATGGACACAAGCGTCTGGTGGAGCGGCGACCTGTTCTCCGCGATGCGGACCACGCTCGGCGCCGACCGTTCCCGCGAGCACCTGGAGGCGCACGCCAGGGCCGACACCGTCACCCACTGCCGGCTGCGCGCCGAGCAGGTCGTGGACTGGGCCACCCGGGGCGGCAGCCGCGCGCTCGGCCTGGACGACGTGGTGGGCAGCGTGGCGACGGGCAGGAAGGCCGACCTCGTACTGATCAAGAACGACCGTTCACCGGTGATGTTCCCGATCCTCAACCCGTACGGCCACGTCGCGTTCCAGGCCCAGCGCGGCGACGTGCACACAGTCGTGGTCAACGGTCGGTTGGTCAAGCAGGACCACAAGCTCCTCGGGGTGGACCTGGCCAAGGCCCGCCGGCACGTCGAGCAGACCATCGACCACCTGGTCGGCGAGATGGGCGCCGAGGCGTGGGCCAAGGGCATGAACCCCGACATCCCGGAGACGAAGATCCAGGAGAACCCGTACACCTACACCGAGTGGGACGCCGGCTCGGCGCAGTGGAAGCATTGACCGGCAGGTGACCCTCGGAAGGCAGGCAGTGATGGCACGCGACGCCCGACCCGACTTCATCGAAGCCCTTGCTCGTGGCCTCGACGTCCTGCGCTGCTTCCAGCCCGGTCGACAGGTGATGACGCTCAGCGAGATCGCCGGTGCGAGCGGGCTGGCCCGGCCGACCGTCCGCCGGATCCTGCTCACCCTCGAGGACCTCGGCTACGTACGCTCCGCCGAACGTGGTTACGCCCTCACCCCCCGGGTGCTCGAACTCGGCATGACGTACATCAACGCGTTGGGCGTGTGGGAGGTCGCTCGGCCACACATGCAGCGCCTCGTCACCCAGACCAACGAGTCGACGTCAATGGCCCAGCTCGACGGCAGCGACATCGTCTACGTGACCCGGGTCGCCGTACCGAAGATCATCACGCTGGCGGTGACCATCGGCACCCGCTTCCCCGCCACCGCCACCTCGATGGGCAAGGTGCTGCTCGCCGCCCTGACCGACGACGAACTCGACAGACTGCTCGCGGTACCCGGCCGCTCCGGCATCACCCCCCGCTGGCAGCCCGACCGGGCGGCTCTCGACGCGTCGCTGCGCGAGGTGCGGGCCCGGGGCTGGGCCCTCGCCGACGAGGATCTCGCCCCGGGCATCAGGTCGGTCGCCACAGGAGTCCGCGACGGCCAGGGCCGGGTGGTGGCCGCCATCAACGTCACAGTCCACGCGGCCGAAACGTCGGTACGCACCCTCACCGAGGAGCACCTGCCGCGCCTGCTCTGCACCGCCGCCGACATCAGCCAGGACTGGGCCCTGCTCGACGCCGTACCCAACGCGCTCCAGGACGCGGCTCTTCAGCCGCGCTGATGCTCCGCGAGCCGGTCGACGGGTCGGTGGTGTCGACGCTGTCGAGCTGACCGCACAGACGGATCGGCCGGGCCCCGCTACCGCCCGTCGCGCAGCGTGAGGACGTACGTCGCGGTGAGCGCGACCGCACGGTCCTCGTCGTGGGACAGTTCGGCGAGCGCGGTCGCGGCCGTGCGGCCCGGAATGTCGGCGAGCGCCTGCGTCAGCCGGCGAC
Source organism: Verrucosispora sp. CNZ293 (assembly GCF_002754655.1). NCBI lineage: Bacteria > Bacillati > Actinomycetota > Actinomycetes > Micromonosporales > Micromonosporaceae > Micromonospora > Verrucosispora sp. CNZ293. Next base: position 1,313,029 of record NZ_PEFR01000001.1, on the reverse strand, counting down.
GTTCGGGCGGCCCGACGCTCGGGTCGGTGAGGCGCTCGACGAGTCGGGTGGCGATCTGATCCGCCACCGCGGGCTCACCGGCCAGCGCGGTCAGTGCGTCGGCCGCGTCGGCCTCGTTCGTCTCCGCGACGACCATCTCGACGAGCGTCGGGATCGCCTCGGCCACCCCGCGTGCCCCGAGCGCGATCGCGGCGTACCTGCGGACGACGAGGTCGGGGTGGGAGAGGGCGTCTAGCAGCAGCGCGGTCGCGGCACCGTCGGGGATCTCGGCGAGGGACTGGACGGCGCGTTTGCGTACCTCGGCGTCGGGTGCGTCGAGGCCCGGGGCAAGCAGCGCCGGTGCACCGTCGGCCGCCTGCGCCAGCGCCCAGCGCAGGGCACCGGCGACGTTCGGATCCGCCTCGCTCAGTACCGCCTCGACAAGTGCCTCCACCGGCACCGTCGCCTCGCCGGCCGAGGACAGGGCGGCGCGTTGGCGTCGTCCGGCGTGCTCCGAGCCGAGGGCGTGGAGCAGGGCGACGGTCTGGAGCACGTCCGCCCAGTCGGCGGGTTGCGCGGCCCCGATCCGACGCAGGCGGGTGAGCAGTTCCGTCTGCACCGCGATCCGCTCCCGGGTCTGTTGGATCAGGTCCGCCACGAGCTGTGCGGGGGTGAAGCCGGGATCGTCGAGCGCCCACCGGACCTCCCGCAGCGACAGCCCCAACGACCGCAGGCTCTCGATGTGGAAGATCCGCCGGATGTCGTCGCCGGAGTACTCCCGGTATCCGGCTCCGCTGCGTCCCGTCGGCTCCACCAGGCCGAGGGACTCGTAGTGCCGGAGCATGCGGGCGCTGACGCCGGAGCGTCGGGCCACCTCACCGATCAGCACCGCCGGTCACCGGGTCCGATCGTTGCCGCCGAGGGCCACCACGCGCTTCGCCTCCTCGATCGCGAACTCGAAGCCGGCGTCCGGGTCGTCGAGCAGACGTTCCGTGGCGATCGCGTGCTGTCGTACCCCCGGGTCGGCATCCCGTGCCGCGGCGTGCAGGATCGGCGTGCTCACCTCATCGAGCGCGATCAGTGCCCGGCTGAGGCTCAACTGTGTCTCCCGCCCGCCGCGCCCGAGCTGAGTCGCCAATACGGCGGCCAGTTCGGCCTGCTCGCCGTCGGGTACGAGGACGACCGCCGCCCGCCAGGCGCTGCGGGCCACCTCGTCGTCGGCGTCGGTGAGCAGCGCCCGGGTGATCGCCGGCCACGCCCGCCGGTCCCCGATCTTGGACAGCGTGTGCAGCGCCTGGCTTCGGGCCTGGGCGGTTCCGGAGCGCAGTTCCTCGACGAGTCTGGGGACGGTCAGTGCGGCCGGGTGGCGGGCGAGAGCCCAGGTGAGCATCTCGCGCACCGAGAACTCGGGCTCGACGGCGCATCGTGCGACGAGCGTGTCGACCGCCCCCGGGTCGGGGGTCGTGCCGACGGCCAGCGCCGCCCGCAGCCGCACCGACGGGTTGTCGCTCTCCAGCCCACGGAGAATCCGCACCGTGTCCGTGGCCGCCTTCGGCGTGTTCATCCGGACCACCTCCTCGGCACAGTGAAGACCTTGTCACTCTGTCAAGGTCAAGCCGTGGGCGCCGGCAGATTGCCCAGGCACCCACGGCTCGCCGAGGCGTCCGGTCAGCGCTTCGGTGCCTTGACCTTCTGCTTGTTGTGGTTGTTGCCCCGACCGTCGGGCTTGTAGTTCTTCTCCACGTTGCCGGCCGCGTCCACCGAGAACCAGTGCACTGTCGTGCCCACGGGGATGGTCAGCGTCTCGCCGCCCTCCCGGATGCCGGCCGAGCCGTAGAGCGTGGAGTCGTAGGTGGGTCGGCTCCGGTCGAGGGTGTAGAAGACCGCAGCCGGTTCGCTCGTGGAGAAGGTCACGTCCACCATGCCGGGGGTAGCGCTGGCCCGCACCGACAGTGAACTTGTCGGCTTCTTCTTGTCAGTGTCGAAGTCCCTGGCCACCCGCAGCATCTCCACCAGGCCGTTGGAGAACTCCATCGTCTCGGCGTGCGCCTCCTGCCAGACCGGCTGGAACGAGGTGCCGACCTCGAAGTTCCAGGCGTAGATGCCGTACTTGTACCAGAGCATGTCACCGGAGTTGCCGGCCGCCGAGTACAGCACGTCGGCGATCGGTCCGGTGCGGGCCGGGGTGACGGCGAGGTTGCGGTGCCGCTTGATGGCGGTGAGGATCCGTGACGACGCGCCCCAGAACAGCGACTCCTCGGCCAGCGTCGGTCGGGGTGCGGAGATCCGGCCGGGGGTGGCGTACGAGCCGGGCGACCACATGAAGTAGTTGCCGGACGAGTGCAGGTTCATCGAGAACTTGACGTTCGGCCGGGCGGCCAGCCAGTCGACGTTGCGGTTCTCCGGCTCCGACAGCTCGCTCGGGCCGGCGTAGGTGCCGCTTGTGCAACTGGTGGAGGCACCCGAGTAGCCGTCGAAGAGGCTGTACTCGGTGTAGTTGCGGTTGTTGTCCACGCCCCACGAGTTGCGGCCGAGGAAGTCCGCCGACCCGTCCTGCGGGCAGTGGTTGGTCATGTTCTTGCGCTGGGAGTTGAAGTCGTAGAACGAGTAGTGCCCGCCGTCCGGGTTGATCGACGGGGCGATCCAGATGTCGAGGTTGTCGACAAGCTCACGGGTCTTCCGGTCGTGCGCGTAGTTGCGCAGCAGCCGCTCGGCGGTCTCGATGGTGACAAGTGGCGGCACCCACTCCCGGGCGTGTTCCTGCGCGTACGCCAGCACTCCGAGCCGGGAGCCGTCGCGGTGCTTGCCGATGCGGATGGCGTACACCGGGTGCGGGTCGCGGGAGACCGCCGCCGGTGCGGCGAGGCCGTCGGAGAGCGCGGTCCGCGCGGCCGGCGCGACCACGCCGGTGCCCGGGCTGCCCCGATAGGTGTACGCGGTCAGCAGCGTCCCCGCCTGCGCGTTGAGCGCGGCGACGACCTGCTCGGCGGTGCTGGTGACGGTGCCGCTGCTGTCGGTGGCGAGGTCGACGCGGACCTGGGTGCCGGTGACCGTGACCGCCAGGGGTGCGTCGGCGACGCCGGGGTCGGCGAGTTCGACGGTGACGTCGTTGCCGCCCTGGTGGCCCCAGGCCAGCGAGTCGACAGCTACCCGGCTGGCGGTGGCGGTGCCGAGTACGGCCTGCGCCTTGCGCCGGTAGCCGTTGGTCCGGTACGGCAGCTCGACGATCTCCGAGATCTTCGGGTACTGCGCGGCCAGGGCTTTGATCCGGTCGTACAGCTCGGTGGGGGTCAGGTAGCTGGCCACGAAGTCCTTCATGTAGCCCGGCCCCTCGGGGTCCTTCGGCGGGATGGGCAGCCACTCGTTGACCTTGGCCACCGCCACGTCACCGCTCGGGCTGGTGATCCGCACGTACGCGGGACGGCTGGTCACCTGCGCCGCGCCCCGGTGGTACAGGTAGGCGCCGGCGTCGACGAAACGGGAGATCGTCTGGCTGCCGCCGGAGCCGATCTCGGTGCCCGGCCCGCTGTCCCGCTCGACTGTCAACGGGCTCGCGTCGGACTGCCCCTGCGCCCACTTCGCCTCGACCGAGAGCACCTGCGTGTCTCCGGAGGTGTAGTAGTCCGCCCTGATGATTCTTACGTCGGAGACAGTGGACCGGGCGGAGAACTCGGCGGCGGCGGCGTACTCCTGGTTCTCGGCCAGGTGGGCGGCGATGGTGGCCTCCCGCTCGGCCACCCGCTGCGCCGCGTCCTCCGCCGTGTGCAGGACCTTGCCGAAGGTGAAACCGGCCCGGCTCAGCGTGTCGACCTCGTTGCCGGTCACCACGGCGTGCACGACGATGCCGTCCCCGGTGTGGGTGACGTGGTGATCGAGGTCGACACCAGTGGCCACGAGCGCGTCCAGCTCGGCGCTGTCGGCGAGGATCACCTCGACCACGCTGGCCCGCTCGTCGGCGAGCCGGCCGAGGTCGGCGGGCGCGGTCACCGGCGCGGCGGCCTGCGGCACGATCGCCGCAGCCGGATTGACGAGCAGCAACACGGCCGCCGAGGCGGCCAGGACGGTGGCGGCGGGCAGCTGGGGTCGCCAGCGCAAGCCCGAACGGACCTTGGACATGAGGCGGTCGCCCCTCTTCTCGGCGCGCGGCGCGGGTGCAGCGTTTTCAGCGCGGGTACGCCGGGCTGCCAGCCTGCGGGGACAACCACGGCGACGCGCTCGGCGGTCGACGCTGCCCGCATCGCCGATCACGCAGCGTCACGCATCCGGATCGTTGGGGTGATCGAGTTGCCGACATCCTTCGCCCGCAGATAGGGGTCTGTCAATCACTGGCGGCCCCGGCCCCGGTGACCGCGCCCACCTCTGCCGGCGGTCCCGGATCTGGCGTTTGGCCTGCGTGCAGACTGGAGATCAAGAGCGTGAGGCTCGACTACGAGGGGGATCACGCATGTCCGAGAACGCCATCGATCGGCACAGTCATACGGCCGACCGTCCCGCTGACGTCACCGACCCGCTGCTGTGGCGGCTCGCCTTGGACGTCGCCGACGCGCACGCACCGGGCGAGGACGGTGGCTGCACCCATCTGCTGTGCGCCGGGCAGAACTGGCCATGTGAACCGTGGCAGCAGGCCCAGCGGGCGTTGAACCTCGCCCAGGGTGGCAACGCCGACGAGACAACGGCCCCGGCCGCCGACCCGCACGAGACGTGGGCCGCGCCGAGCGCCCAGCCGACCTGGTCGACGGACGGCTCTCGCCGCCAGTCCGCAGCAGCCTGAGCGAGCCGGCCCGGCCAGGGCTGTCAATGTAACGTTGACGCGTGCTCGACCCGCTCGATCGACTCGCCGGCATTCCGGCCACCCGGGACCAGCTCGACGACACCGAACTCGATCTCATCGACCGGGCCCGGCAGGCCGGCGCGACCTGGACCCAGGTCGGCGAGGCCCTCGGCCTGGGGAGCCGGCAGGCCGCCGAGCAGCGCCGCCAGCGCCTGGCCGCCGCCCGTACCGCCCGCCGCGCGAGATCCGACCGGCACTGGCCGGCCGAGGTCGCGGTGCTGCGGGGGCTCCTCACCGACCTGCGCCGCTGGATCGACGCCGACCGTCGCTGGGATACCCGTTTCCCCCGGGCCGCGCTGACCCGACGCACCACTGTGCTCGCCCTGGAGGCCGATCCGGGCGGCCTGTACGACCTGGCCGCCCGGATCCGCGCCGACCTGCCGGTCGCTGATCCGGGACTGCCCGCCCCGGTACGCGCCGTCGCTCGCGACCTCGCCGAGGCACTGTCAACACAACGTTGACATAGGTCTCCGGCTATTGCCCGGATGCGACTCAAGACCCGACGCTGTGAGCCACTCTGACTCAATTCCGGAGGGCTCGTGCGGCGCAACGCGATCCTGTTCGTGGCGGTGTCCCTGTTGTCCGGCCTCGGCGGCAGCGCCATGGCCCTGGTCGCCGGCATCTGGATCCTCGACCTCACCGGCTCCCCCGGCCTGGCCGCGCTCGCCGGTCTCTGCGGCTACGCACCCACCCTCGCCGGACCGTGGCTCGGCGTTGTGGTCGACCGGCTGCCCCGACGCCCGGTCGTCATCGTGGCCAACCTGACCGTCGCCGCCACCCTGCCCAGCCTGCTCGCGGTCCGTGGCCCCGACCAGGTGTGGCTGCTGTTCTGCGTGGCCACCGTCTACGGCATCGCGTACGTCCTGGTCGACGCGGGCGAGAGCGCCCTGCTGCCGGCCGCGCTGTCACCGGTGCACCTGGCCCGGGTCAACGGGTGGCGCTCCAGCGCCCAGGAAGGCATGAAGCTTGTCGCTCCGCTGGCCGGCGCCGGACTCTACGCCTGGCAGGGGGGACACCTCGTCGCACTGCTCGCCGCCCTGTTACCGGCCCTCGCCGCGGCCGGCTACGCGGCGCTGCGCCTGACCCGTCCGCCAGCCACTGTGGCGTCCCACGATCGGGGGGTTCGCGCCGGGCTCACCGTCCTGGTCGGCTCGGCGTCCATCCGACGTCCGGTGATGCTCGCCGGGGTCGCCATCGGCATGTCCGGCTTCACCACCGCCGCCGGGTACGCGGTTGTCACCGACACGCTCGGCCGGCCAGCGACGTTCCTGGGCGTCCTGCTCAGCGCCCAGGGCGCCGGCTCGGTCGCCGGTGGACTGGTGGTCGGCCGGATGATCGCCCGGTTCGGCCCGACGGCCGTGGGACTGACCGGCGCCGGACTCTTCGCGGTCAGTTGCCTGATCCGGTGCCTGCCCTGGTGGCCGGGGGTGGTCACCGCGTCGGTGCTGGCCGGACTCGGGCTGCCGTGGGCGCTCGTCGCGGCCGTCACCGCCGTGCAGACACACAGCCCCGACGCGCTGCTCGGCCGGGTCGCCGCCACCGCCAACACGCTCATGTTCGGGCCGATCGCGGCGACGACTCCGCTCGGCGCCGCCGCCGTGCTGCTCGGCCCCCGGCCACCGCTCGTCCTGGCCGCCGCCGTCTGCCTCACCGCCTGCGCGCTGACCTGGCGACGTCCGGCCGACGATCGCTACTCGACCGTCGCGGTCAAGCCCTCGCCGCCACGGCCGTCCGCGATGAGCGCCTCGACTCGCGCCGCCACCTCTGCTAATCCGCCGTCGCCGAGACGTCGGTCGGCCCGCAGCGCGATGAGATGACGGACGACTGTCAAATGTTCGGTGAGGTCTGCGGGACCTGGCGGGTAGGTGCCCCGCTGCATCTCCGAGACGGTGGCGGGAACCGTCGCCAGGACATGGTTGAGCTGGGTACTCGCTGTGCGGGAGAACTCCACCACGTCGACACCAGCCGCGCGTGCCGTTTCCAGGGCTCGAAGCAGGCCAAGTTGGGCGTCGTACCAGACGCCGAACAGGGCGAGGTCCCACACCGCAGCAGCTTCCGGCGCTTCACCGACAAAGCGTGGCGTGCTCAGCAGACCGAGGATCGCCCGGTGCTGTTCGAAGGCGTACGGAGATCCGCTGTACAGGATGGTCGCGGTACCGGTGCCGATCATCTCGGGCGAGGCTTGGATCCCCGCGTCGAGGTAATGTGCGCCTCCGCTGGTCACCCGCCGGGCCACCACCCGCGCCTCACTGGCGGTCCCCGTGTACATCCCGACAACCGTACGCCCGGACAGGTCCATGTCGATCTGGGCCAGGCACTGCTCTACCGCTGCGAAGTCCTTGAGCGTCAGGAGCACGAGGGAGCTTGCTGACACTGCCTCCCGAACGGACCGCGCTGGTAGCGCCCCGGCGGCCACCAGGTCGGTTGTGCGACCTTCGGTACGGTTCCACACCGTGACATCGTGCCCGCTTCCCAGGAGCCGAGTTGCCACCGCAGTACCGATGGCTCCGGTGCCGATGACCGCGACCGTGGCTGCCGATTTCTCGATTCCACCCATGGCACGATCATCAGACCTCAACCTCGCTTGAGGTCAAGCGGACGGCGTCATCGTTGGAACGTGGATAGGGTGAGGCGTGACCACGATCCTGGTGCCCTACCACCAAGATGAGCGACTGCTGGACGATGAGATCCCGGTGTCGGCGGACCTCACTGTTCGGTCGCAGGTGCTCGACGGTGATGCCTGGCGGCACGTGGCGGGGGTGTGTTCCGCTACTGCGGCGGCAGTGTCGCCGCTGGTGGCGGCCGGCCGCGTACCGGTGGTGCTCTCCGGCGACTGTCTGGTCGCCGGCGGCACCGTCGCCGGGGTGCAAGGAGCGGGAGTGGACCCGGCGGTTGTCTGGTTTGACGCCCATGGCGACGTGCACACCTTGCAGACGAGCACATCGGGCTATCTGGGCGGTCTTTCGCTGCGCCTGCTGAACGGTGCGCATCCCGACAGGTACGCCGAGGTGATCGGTTTGCGGCCGGTGCCGGCGGAGCGCACGGTGTTGGTCGACGCGCGGGACCTGGATCCTGCCGAGGTCGAGTATCTGGCGGTAAGCCCGACCCGCCGGATCCCGGTCTCCGAGGTTTCCGCGGACACCGTGCCATCCGGGCCGCTCGTCCTGCACATCGACGTGGATGTCATCGACTCGGGCGAAGTGCCCGGTCTCCGTTACCCGGTGCCGAACGGACCGCCGGCGGACGCTGTTCTGGCCGCCTGCGCGCGGCTGTTCGCGACCGGCCGCGTGGTGGCGTTCGATGTGGCATGCCCGTGGTTGCGGACTGATGACGAGGGCCAGCGGGACATTCGCAGGCGGCTGCTGTCCCGGCTGACGGCTCTCGCCACCCGCTGAGCCGCAGCCCAGCCAGGGTGGACACGACGGCGGTGAGCCGGGGATCAGATGGTGAAGCCGCCGTCGACGTTTATCGTCGCCCCGGTGATGTAGCGCCCGTCCCTGCTGGCCAGGAACGCCACCGTGGCAGCCACGTCGGCGGGGTCCGCGTAGTGGCCGAGGGCGGTGAATCCGGTGATCGTCTCGGCGTTGGGGCCGTCGACCGGGTTCAGCGCGGTGTCCGTGGGCCCTGGGTTCACCAGGTTGACGGTGATCGCCCTGCCGCCGAGTTCGCGTCCGAGTGCCTTGGTCAGCCCGATCAGGGCGGTCTTGCTCATGGCGTACAGCGAGAAGCCCGGGAAGACCGCACGCTCGGCGACATTGCTGCCGATGTTGATGATCCGCCCACCGGCCGACATGTGACGCACCGCAGCCTGGCAGGCCACGAACGGCGCCCTGACGTTAACCGCCACGGTCTCGTCGAACTCGTCCAGGCTCAGCTGCTCCAGCGGGCCGAGCAGGAACGCGCCGGCGTTGTTGACCAGGATGTCCAACCGACCCCATTCGCCGGCGACCCGGTCGACCGCGCCGACCACGGCCGCCGGGTCGGCGCTGTCCGCCCGTACGGCGACAGCCCGCCGTCCCGCTGTCCTGATCTGATCCACCATGTCGTCGGCGCGTTGCTGGTTCCGGTGGAACGTCAGCGCCACGTCGGCGCCCTCCTCGGCGAGGCGCAGCGCCACCGCCGCGCCGATCCCACGACTACCACCGGTGACCAGAGCCACCTTGCCGTCAAGTGCGTTGTTCATGACGCAAAGCCTGGTCGACCGAGAGTCACCTGTCCGGCGGTGATCGGACGCCGCGTTCGCCTACGACACCAGTGGCCCAATTGGCCGCGACAGCGCCCTGCGTGACAGCACAGACGGTTCAGCTCGACAGGGCCGGCACACCCTGAGGGTTCGCCGCCATCCTGCTCCGGCCCCTCGCCCACGTCTCGACAGGCAGGTCACCGGCACGAGGATGCCTGGCGTTCGGCGTCGCCCCAACCCGGACTCACTGCGGCGCGGCGGGTGTCTCCTCGGCGTCCCGGTCGGGGCAGCAGACGGTCAGGGCGGCGGGCACGGCGCGAACCTTCAGCTTCCGGGCTGTGCTGCGGGCGCCGCCGTCCAGCTCGTAGGTCTTCGGCTCGGCGAAGCGGACCTTGACCTTGCGGCCACGGGTGATCCGCACGAACTTCGAGTCGTCGGAGCGGCCGGTGGCCATCTTGCCGAGGGTGCGGGCCCAGTCGACGGCCCCGCTGGCGGTGGAGACCCCGACCTCAAGCGCGCCGCTGTCGGGGCGGGCGTCGTCGAAGGCGGGGATCCCGCCGGTGATGGTGCCGACGTTGCCGAACAGCACGCAACTGGCCTCGCCGTCGAACCAGAGGGCACCGTCGACGGTGATCCGGGTCCGGGTCAGCTCGCCACGCACGTGGCGCAGCCCGGTCCACACGTAGGCGAGCCGACCGAGGCGGCCCTTCATCTCCCGGTCGGCCTCGCGGATGAGGTCACCGTCGAAGCCGGCGCCGGCCATCACCGCGAAGTGCTCACCGTTGAGTTTGCCCAGGTCGAGCCGGCGGTGCTGCCCGTGCAGGCCGATCCGGACCGCCTCCCGCAGGTCCTCGGGAATGCCCAGGTTGGTGGCGAACAGGTTGGCGGTGCCGGCCGGCAGGATCGCCATCGGGGTCCGGGTGCCCGCCAGGGTGTCGGCGCAGCGTTGGACCATGCCGTCGCCGCCCCAGACGAAGACCAGCTCAGCGCCCTTGTCGAGGGCCTTGCGAACCTTCTTCGGCGCCTTGCGGCTCTTGGGCACCTCGTACCAGAGCAGGTGCTCGACGCCCGCGCCGACCAGCACCGCCCGCAGTTCGTCCAGGCCCCCACCGAGGGTCTTCTTCCGGTGGGCCACCACCGCGACGGTGCCCACCGCCACGGCGGGGGCCTGCGGGCTGTCCGGGTCCACCATGACACTCGCGCTCATGACTGCCGGTGTTACCCAGCCACCGCGCGCTTGACGCCTGGTCCAACGGCTGACCGCCGCGACGCGACTCGCCCCGACCGGTGCGACGAGCGGGCCGGGGCGAACGACGCGGCGGTACGGCTACAGGGTGCGGGCGAGACGGTCGGCGAGTATCCGGGCGAACCGCGACGGGTCGGCCAGGTCACCGCCCTCGGCGAGCAGCGCGGTGCCGTAGAGCAGCTCGGCGGTCTCCGCCAGGGAGTCACCGGTGCCGCCCTGTTCGTGTGCCTTGCGCAGGCCGGTGACGAGCGGGTGGGTCGGGTTGATTTCCAGGATCCGCTTGACCTTCGGCACCTCCTGGCCCATCGCGCGGTACATCTTCTCCAGCGTCGGGGTGAGGTCGTGCGCGTCGCCTACCACGCAGGCCGGCGAGGTGGTCAGGCGGGACGACAGCCGGACCTCCTTGACGCTGTCGGCCAGCACCTCGCCCATCCAGCCGAGCAGGTCGGCGTACTCGGTGCGCTGCCGCTCACGTTCGGCCTCGGCCTCGGTGCGCTCCTGCTCGGTGTCCAGGTCGACCTGCCCCTTGGCGACCGAGCGCAGCGTCTTGCCGGCGTAGCTGCCCACCCGCTCGACCCAGACCTCGTCGACCGGGTCGGTGAGCAGCAGCACCTCGTAGCCCTTGGCGCGAAACGCCTCCATGTGCGGGGAGTTCTCGATGGTGGCCCGGTTCTCGCCGGTGGCGTAGTAGATGTCGGTCTGACCCTCACGCATCCGGGCGACGTAGCCGGCCAGGTCGGTCAGCTCCGCCGGGTCATGGGTGGAGGCCGTCGACAGGATCTCCAGCAGGATGTCCTGGTTGTCGGAGTCCTCGAGCAGGCCCTCCTTGACCGCCGGTCCGAACTCGGTCCAGAAGGTGCGGTATCGCTCCGGCTGGTCGGTCTTGAGGTCCTTCACCGTGGCGAGGACCTTCTTGACCAGGCGGCGGCGTACGGCCCGGATCTGCCGGTCCTGCTGGAGGATCTCCCGGGAGATGTTCAGCGACAGGTCGTGCGCGTCCACCACGCCCTTGACGAAGCGCAGGTAGTTGGGCATCAACGCGTCGCAGTCGTCCATGATGAACACGCGCTTGACGTACAGCTGCACGCCTCGGCGTCCCTGCGGGGAGAACAGGTCAAGCGGGGCGTGGGTGGGGATGAACAGCAGCGCCTCGTACTCGAAGGTCCCCTCCCCCCGCATGTGGATGGTCTCCAGGGGGTCCGCCCAGTCGTGGCTGACGTGTTTGTAGAACTCGTGGTACTCGGCCGGCTCGACCTCGCCGCGCGGCCGGGCCCACAACGCCTTCATCGAGTTGAGGGTGACCGTCTCGGTGGTGGCCGGGGCGTCGTCCGCCCCGGGACGCTCGACGGTCATCCGGATCGGGTGGGCGATGAAGTCGGAGTAGCGCTTGACGATCTCCCGGATCGTCCACTCGGCGGTGTAGTCGTGCAGGTTGTCCTCGGCGTCGGCGGGCTTGAGATGCAGGGTCACCGCCGTGCCCTGGGGGGCGTCGTCGAGTTCGGTGATGGTGTAGGTGCCCTCGCCGGTGGACTCCCAGCGCGTACCGCCGCTCTCGCCGGCCCGCCGGGTGACCAGCTCGACCCGCTCGGCGACCATGAACGAGGCGTAGAAGCCGACGCCGAACTGGCCGATCAGCTCCTGTGACGCACCGGCGTCCTTGGCCTCCCGCAGCTGCCGCAGCAGCTCCGCAGTGCCGGACTTGGCGATCGTGCCGATGACGGAGACCACCTCGTCGCGGCTCATGCCGATGCCGTTGTCCCGCACGGTGAGGGTACGGGCGTCCCGGTCGACCTCGATGGCGATGTGCAGGTCGCCGGTGTCGACGGCGAGATCCTTGTCGACCATCGACGCCAGGCGCAGCTTGTCCAGCGCGTCGGAGGCGTTCGAGATCAGCTCGCGGAGGAAGACGTCCTTGTTCGAGTAGATCGAGTGGACCATCAGCCGAAGCAGCTGACGCGCCTCGGCCTGGAACTCTAACGTCTCAGCCCGGTCGTTCACACCAAGTCCCTTTCCGGTCGTCGCCACGACGCTTCGCGGAAAGGATACGAGCCGTCGCGCTGCGCGTGCGTCGGGTGGTCGGTCTGCGGACTCCGAGACCATGCGACACCACAGCTGTCACCTGTCGGTGCACGGCCCGACGCCGGCCCGCCCCGCCGTCAGGACAGGCCGGCGTCAGGACAGGCCGGCGTCGGGAGATGGTCAGCGTCGACGGCCGTAGACGCCGACGACCAGCGAGACACCGACGGCGGCGAAGGCGATCTGGATGAACAGCTCGATCCAGTCGATGCCGGCGGTTTCGTCGACGCCGAGGACGCCGGCGAGCAGCGTGCCGAGGATCGCGGCGACGATACCGATCAGGATGGTGAGCAGGATCGGGATGCGCTGGCGGCCCGGCACGACGAGCCGACCGAGGGCGCCGATGACCAGACCGATGAGGATGGCGGTGAAGAAGCCACTGATTTCCACGGGAGTGTCCCTCCGACGTCGAACGTGAGCGTCACAGGTGCCCCGCCGGACGCTGGTGTCAAACGCCGCGATCGGTCGTCGACGGGCTTTGTCACGCAACCGTCGTGCAACCGCGGTACACCCGTCATCCGGGTGCTCAGCGCGGATTGATCAACACGGCGTAGTCGGCCCCGCTGAGCGGGCCGGATGACAGCGAACCGTCCGCCCGTGGGACGCTCAGCGGTGCGCCGCCCTCCAGGAACAGCACCGCGTCGACGTCGGTGCGCGCGCTGAGCGTGCAGACGATCTGGCCGTACGCCAGCCGCCCGTCGCTGCGGCCGGTGTCCACCGCGGTCAACCCGACGGTGACCCGGGCCACCCCGTCGACGAGTTCCACCACCGCGCTGGTGAAGGCACCCGGCAGGGCACTTGTCAGTCCGTCGTCGGATTCGGTGGGGGTCGGCCCGGCCAGCAGGCCGCGCAGTTGCGCGTCGAGGGCGGGCACCTGGTCGACTCGGCGGATCACCGGCACCAGGCGGTCGTCGCGGGAGAAGTAGAGCGTCTCGGTCACCGCGCCGGTCTCGGCCGCCGTCGGCGCCGCCGTGGCGGTGGACGGGAACGGGACGGGTGGCGGGGTGACCGCCCGGGGCCGGTCCTCGGCGGGCACCCCGCACCCCCCGACAAGTACGAGCACGGCGGCCATCAGCACGAGCCCGGCCCGCCGCGCGTCCCGGAAGAAACGAGGCGTCCACCTGCCCCGGACGGCGGTGGCGGGCCGGGTCATGCGACGCTCCCGGGCAGGGTGACGCGGAACCGCGCGCCGCCCTCGGGGCGGTCGCTGACCGTGGCGTCGCCACCGTGCGCGGCCGCGTGCTGGGCCACCAGGGCCAGCCCCAGGCCGGTGCCGTCGCCGCCGCCCCGGTAGTTGGCGGCCCGGCCCCTGACGAAGCGGTCGAAGATCACCTCGCGGTCCTCCATCGGCACTCCGGGTCCCTCGTCGTCGACCTCGATCACGCCCGTGTCAGCGGTGTGGGACAGCCGCACCGCGACCGGCCCGGCGCCGTAACGCTCGGCGTTGTCGAGCAGGTTGGTCAGCACCTGGGTCACCCGGCGGCGGTCCACCCGCCAGCTTGCCGGCGTCCCGGCTGCCAGCTGCACCACCGACTCCGGCAGGTCCCGGTCCTGGCACGCCCGCCGGGCCAGCTCGGGCAGGTCGACCGGCTCCCGGTGCACGGGCTGATCGCCCCGGGCCAGGTCCAGCAGGTCGTTCACCAGTTGCTGGAAGCGGTCGATCTCGTCGGCGACCAGCCGGGCCGCGGTAGCGGTCCGCTCGTCCAGATTCTCCCGACGGCGGGACAGCACACTGGCCGCCGCGGCGAGCGTCTGCAACGGCGAGCGCAACTCGTGGCTGACGTCGGCGGCGAAGCGCCGGTCCCGGTCGATCCGCCCGGCCAGCTCGTCGACCATCCGGTTGAACGAGGTGGAGAGGCGGGTCAGGTCCGGGTCGGTGTCCGGGACCAGCCGGGTGGTGAAGTCGCCGGCCGCGATCCGCTCGGCGGCGTCGGCGACGGCGGTCAGCGGACGCAGTCCGTGTCGGGTGGCGTACCAACCGAGCGCCGCCCCCGATCCGGCCACCATGATCGCCACCGCGGTGAGCGCCAGCGCCAGCACCTGGAAGGTCTGCTCCAGTTCCCGCAGCGAGGCGATCTCGTAGAACGCCGTCGACTCGGACAGCGGGACGCCGACAAGCATCACCGGATGGTCGTTGACCCGGACCCGTTGCACCGCCGGTTCCCCCGCCGAGACCAATTCCTGAAGTCGGTCCGGCACGATCGTGGTGAGCCCGTTGTCGGCACTGCGGGCGTACCACTCGCCGTCGAGCAGCACCAGGGGCCGCCGTCCGGTGCCGGTGTCCAGCGCCCGCAGCGCCTCCGCGACGTCCGGGTTCTCGGTGTTCAGCCCGGCGCGGACCACCGCCGCGTCGTAGTACGCCGCCCGCAGCACCGTGCGCTCGCGCTCGTCGAGCAGGGTGCGGCGGGTCAGCTCGTACGACACCAGGGCCATCGAGGCGGACAGCAGCAGCGCACCGATCGCGAACGCTGCGGTGACCCGGGCACGCAGTCCGAGGCGTCTCATCGTTGCAGCTTGTAGCCCAGGCCGCGCAACGTCACCAGGTGCCGGGGATTTGCCGGATCGGCCTCGATCTTCTGGCGGAGCCTGCCGACGTGCACGTCGACGAGCCGTTCGTCGCCGCTGTCGTACCCCCAGACGCGGCTGAGCAGCTGTTGACGCGACAGCACCCGGCCGGCGTGCTCGGCCAACTCGCACAGCAGCCGGAACTCGGTACGGGTGACCGCGACCGGCTCACCGGACCGACGCACCTCCCCCGCCTCCGGGCTCACCTCCAGCTCGCCGAAGGAGAGCACCGGCACCGGCTCCGGCCCGTCCGGGGCGGTAACCGTACGGCCGCGCCGGCGCAGGGCGCGCAGCCGGGCGGTCAGCTCCTTGATCGCCACCGGCTTGACCACGTAGTCGTCGGCGCCGGCCTCCAGGGCGGCCACGATGTCGTGCGTGTCGTCGCGGGCACTGACCACGACGATCGGCACGTCGTCGTCGCGGCGTAGCTGGCGGATGCCCTCGAAGCCGTCGATGCCGGGCAGCATCAGGTCGACCAGGACGTAGTCGGCGGGATCCCGGCGCTGCGTCCGCAGCCCCTCCTCGGCGGTGGCCGCTCCCCGGGCCTCGTAGCCCTCGTCCTCCAGAGCGAGCAGCAACGCCAACCGGATCCGGTCGTCGTCCTCGATCACCAGTACCGCTGTCATACCGGAATCATCCCCAAGCCCTCACCGCCGGGCCAACCGCGACCGGCATCAGGGGGTTTTGTCACGCAACTGTCATCCGTCCGCGCGGTGCCCGCCAACCCCGCTGGGCAGGGTGAGAGCCACTCGGAGACAGCAGGAGAGGGGGCCTTCGACGTGACCGCACCACGACGCCCCGAGTGCTCGGTGCCGCTGGTGGAGGTGTCCATCGCCGAGTTCGACCTGGCCTGCCTGCCGGAGACCGGCGCGGTGCTCGACCAGCTGCTGGCGCTGCGCCCACAGCAGATCGTGATCGACCTGGCCGGCTGCCGGCACATCGACGCCGCCGCCATCGGCCTGCTGCTCGACGTGCACCGCCGGATGATCCGGAGCGGCGGCGTGCTGGCGGTACGCAACCCGAACCCGCGCATCACCCGCATCCTGCAGACCGCTCGGCTGGACCAGATCCTGCCCGTGCACACCGACGCCGCAGCCAACCCGGCCCCGGTCACCGAAGCGGTATCCTCCGCGCCGGCCCCCGCCGCACCGGACGGTTCACCGGCCGGCGGGACACCGCCATCGGGCGCGTCGCCGCGCGCCGCCGCGTACGGCCGCGCCGCGGTCGTCGCGCGCACCTGACCCAGCGAAGCCGACGCAGCAGACCGCGAGCACGAGGAGCAGCATGACCAGCGCCGGGATCGTCACGGCAATCGCCGTCGGCCTCGCCGTCGGCGCGCTCGGCCGACTGGTCCTGCCCGGCCGCCCGGGCGTGCCACTGTGGCTCACCATGACGATCGGCGCCGTCGCCGCCCTGCTCGGCGCCATCACCGCCTGGCTCGCCGGCGTGCAGGGGTTCAGCCTGCTGGGCCTGGTCGTGCAGGGCGGGCTCGCCGTGATCGCGGTGGTGATCGCGGTGGCCACCACCGGTAAGGAACGCTCCGACTCCCGGTGAGCAGTCCGCACGGCGACGGCACCCTCCGCCCGCCGCCCCGAGTTCCGTACCCCGGCCAACCGGCTGCGGGCACCGGAGAGGAAACCGGATGACAGTCGTACCGGACGACAACCTGATGACCCTGATCTGCGACGTCTGTGGTGACACCACCACCGGCACCGCCTGTGTGCTGCCCGACGCCGAGGTCGTCTGGACGCTGGTCTCCGACCACGGTTGGAGCGGTTCACCGTTCGCCACCGGTCCGCACCGCTGCCCCCGGTGCAGCGCCCTGCCGCCGGGCGCCCCACCACACGGCGACGACCGGGACGGTGGTGGGTCGCGTGGCATTGTCGAGATGGCGGCGGCACCCGCCGACAGCGATCTCGACCCGGACACCGGCAACGCGTTGCGGGCCGCGCTACGGGCCGCGTTCGACGTGCGTGGGACGGTGGTGGTGGACCTGACAGGTGTCCAGGTCATCGACTCGGTCGGGCTGGGCATGCTCGTCCGGGCCCACCGGGACGTACGCGAGCGGGGCGGCCGGCTCTGCCTCGCCGCACCGTCGAGGTTCATCCGCACGGTGCTGCACACGATGAAGCTCGACGGGGTCTTCCCGATCTTCGACAGCCTCGACGTCGCCCTCGACCAGCTGCGAGCGGCGGCGCTTCAGGACGCCGCGGACGCCGGCATCCACCCGGTCGACGTGACCCCGGTCGACGTGCCGCGTCCCCCCACCGAGGTGCCGTCGACGTCCAGCGCCCGCCGCCGTCGCCCGGCCCGCCGCGTCACCGTCTGAATCCGCGGGTTCCGGGGAGGTTCCCGGCGTCCCGATTGAACCGATCCACCACCTCCTCCGTACCTCTGGGCGAAGGGAGTGGCCCATGAAGCGCCTGACCCCGTTGCTCACCCTCCTGTCGGGGGCGGTGACGGCTGCCGTGCTGTTCACAATGAGTGCACAGGCATCCCCGCCGGGCACCCAACCCGTGGCCGGCGGAGCTCCACCGGCCGCCGCGCCGGCCCCACCCGCCGATGCGGAGGCCGACGCCGACGCCGAGGTGGACCCCGACGCGGCTGCGCCAGGTGAGGAGCCGGGCGACGTCGACGCCGACGCCCGACGCCCAGCCGGCACGTCGCCGCCGACAGATCCCGACGGCTCCTCGGCCGGTACCGAGGTGACATCGGTCGAGCAGAACTGGATCGGTGAACTCGAGAACGGGGCCACCATCGCGATCACCGTGAAGGACGGCAAGGCCGAGGCGTACGTCTGTGACGGCCGGGCCATGGAGCTGTGGCTGTCCGGCACGGTGCGGGACGGCAAGATCGAGCTGACCGGCAAGGACGCGAAGCTGACAGGTGTCATCCGGGGCGACCGCGCCAGCGGCGAGATGATCGTCGGCGTGCGGCGCTGGAAGTTCACCGCCCGGCCCGACGACACGTCGAGCGACGAGGCGGTGGTGAAATCCGGTTCGGGTACCGCTCCGGCGATCTACCGGGTGACCGCCGAGACCCGCAAGGCCGGCTACGACGGCGGGTGGATCATGTTGCCCGACGGCACCCAGATCGGCATCGTCACCTGGAACGGCAAGCCCATCCCCGCACCCCCGTTGGATCCGGCCTTCAACAGCACGGTGGTCAACGGGGTGACCCTCGTCGCCGAGCCGGTCGTCCCCGGGGCGCGGTGATGTCCCAGCACCGGTCCGGCGGGGCACGCACCGTGCCCCGCCGGGCGCCCGAGCCCATGGTCGAGGTGATGCGTGACTTCGGCGCGCCGCCGCCGAGCGCCCCGAGGCGGCGCCCTTCGCTGCTGGTGCCGCTTGTCGTCGGGGCCGGGGTGGCGGTGGCGCTCGGCGTCTACGGGCGCACCCACACCCCCACCGGCATCGCGGTGAACGTGGCCGGCTTCTCCTCGCCGCTGACGGTGAAGGTGTGGCTCGGCACCGGGGCGGCGTTCTTCGCGGTCATCCAGTTGCTGTCGGCGCTGTCGATGTGGGGTCGCCTCGGCGGCTTCTCCCCGTCCTGGGCCGGCGCGGCGCACCGCTGGTCCGGGCGGATCGCGTTCCTGCTCACCGTGCCGGTCGCGGTGCACTGCCTCTACGCCCTCGGGTTCGCCGACTACGACACCCGTACGCTGCTGCACTCCCTGCTGGGCTGCTTCTTCTTCGGCGCCTTCGCCACCAAGATGCTGACCCTGCCCAAGCGGGGACTCGCCGGTTGGGTGCTGCCCACCATCGGCGGGGTCGTGTTCGTCGCTCTGATCGGTGTCTTCCTGACCTCGTCGGTCTGGTACTTCACCACGTTCGGCATCCAGTTCTGATCCCCCGGAAAGGCAAGGCACCGCAGATGAACCACGAGCAGGCTGGCTGCTGCCGGTCGCGACGAGCCCTGCTGGCCGGTACCGGCGCGGTGGGCGTGGCCGCGCTCACCGGCTGCGCGACGTACGGTCAGCCGACGGCGGCACCGCCGGCCGCGCCACCCGCCGGTACCGCCAGCGGCGAACCGTCCGGCAGCTCCGGCGCGGATCCGTCCGGCACCGCCACCCCGGGCGACGACGCCGCCGACCCCGGTACCCCGGCTCTGGCCACGCTCGCCGACATTCCGGTGGGTGGCGGCGCGATCTTCGCCGATGCCGGCGTCGTGGTGACCCAGCCGACCGACGGGATCATCAAGGCGTACTCGTCGACCTGCACCCACCAGGGCTGCACGGTCACCTCCGTCTCCGACGGCACGATCGTCTGCGCCTGCCACAACAGTGTGTTCGACATCGCCGACGGCTCGGTACGCAGTGGCCCGGCGGGAGCGCCGCTGCCCGCCGCGAACGTCACGGTCGACGGTGACGCCATCCGGTTGGCCTGACCGGGCGCGGCGATGCGAACGCGGTGACGCGGCCCACCCAGGCCCGGGCCGCGCGGGGCCGTCCGAGGTGCCGTCGCGCCCCCGGACGGCCCCTGCCCCACCCACGATCCGCAGGTGGGGCAGGGGCACCTCGGCGTCAGGACGCGGCGCAGGTCAGCCCGGAGGGCGTACCCGATCCGCTGCCGGTCAGCCCGAAGGTGGTGCTGGTCCCGGCGGCGAGTTGCCCGTTGTAGGGCTCGTTGCGCACCGTCACCGTGGTGCCGGAGGTGGTGAGCCGGCCGTTCCACAGCGACGCGATCGTGGTGCCGGCGGGGGCGGTCCAGTTCACCGTCCAGCCGGTGATGGCCGCCGTGCCGGTGTTGCGGACGGTCACCTCCGCCTGATAGCCGCCCTGCCAGGAACTGACCACCCGGTACGTCGCGGAGCAGCCGGCGTCGCCGTTGCCGTTGTCGTTGCCGGCCGTGGTGGTGACTGTCGACGGCGGGGACGCCGCCGAGACGTTGCCGGCCGCGTCGCGGGCGCGCACGGTGAAGGTGTAGCTGGTCGAGGCGTTCAGCCCGGTCGCCCGGTAGGTGGTTCCGGAGACCGTGCCGACCACCGTGGCGGCTGCGGAACCGGTGGCCCGCAGCACCTCGTACGAGGTGACGCCCACGTCGTCCGTGGCCGCCGCCCAGTTCAGCGTGGCGGCGGTGGCTGTCACGTCGGTGGCGGTCGGCTGACCGGGTGCGGTCGGCGCGGTGGTGTCACCGGGGCCGGGACCACCGGCGTAACGCTCGGCGAGGCTGATGCCGGTGGTGGCGCCGGCACCGCCGAGGCGCACGTCGTGGTCGAGGCCGACGAACTTGCCGTTGTGCTGCCACAGCGCGGGCTTGAGCATCTGGTTGTACTTCGTCTCGTCCCAACTGGCCCAGTCGTCGAGCAGTAGACCCCCGGTGTCACCGGAGTTGGGGTTGAGGCACCAGAAGGTGTGGTGGATGCCGTTCTCGATCATCAGGTCGCGCAGCGCGGCCATCCAGCGGTCCTGCCGGGCGTCCTGACCCAGCCGGCCGCCCCACTCCCCGACCAGCAGCGGCGCGATGTTCTGCTCGTGGATGTAGAACCAGTTCGGCCGCCACACGTCGTTCGTCAGCGAGTCCTTGTCGAAGTCACCGGCGAACCACGGCTGCTCGTACACCAGGGGCCCGTAGTCGTGCGGTGAGTAGACCAGCTGGTCCTGCTGGGCACCGAGGTTGACCGGGTGTTCGGCGACGCCGCGCAGGTTGCCGCCCCACCAGTTGTAGTGGTAGTTGGGGCTGCGGTCGGGGTTGGTGTTCGGCGAGTTCCAGGTGGCACCGGCTCGCGGGTAGATCTCGATGCCCTCGCAGAGGATCAGCAGGTTCGGGTTGATCGCCAGGATCCGCCGGCCCGCCGTCTCGCAGGCGTACTTGAAGTTGTCCTGGTCGGTGCTGGAGTCCCACTTGGCCCGCTCGGGATCGTTCGGAGTCCCGTGCGGCTCGTTCTTGATGTCCATCGCGACGATCGTGTCGTTCGTCCGGTAGCGGGTGGTGATCCATTCCCAGCCCTGGAAGAACTGCTCCGGGGTGATGCTGCCCTTCCACCACACCGGATAGACATGGCCGGAGTTGTCCGCCTCGGCGCTGTGCACGTCGAGCATGACCTTCAGACCGTACTTCTCGCAGAGCGCGAGCCAGTGGTCGAAGACCTGGAGGTTGTTCAGGCCGTCCAGCTCCGGGTTGACGTACGTGTTGACGTTCGGCCGGATCGTCTGCCCGGACTTCCACTCCAGCAGCAGTTGCGTGGAGATGGGTACCCGGACGATGTTGATGCCCCGCTGGGCCATCTGACGGGTGATCGATTCAAGGTTGCCCGACCACAGGCCGTGGAAGACCCGTTCGCTGGCGTTGAAGCCGAACCAGTTGGCCCCGGTGAGCCAGACCTGGTTGCCGGCCTCGTCGACGATCCGGTTGCCGTCGGTGTGCAGCCAGTCGGCGGTGGCCGCGGCGGCCGGTGCCGCAGCCGTCGGGGCCGCTGTCGCGGCCGGCGCGGCGGCGGTCAGGCCGAGCAGGGCCACGGCCGCCGTCACGGCGGCCTGAAGTTTTCTACGTGCAGACATGCGACTTCCTCTGTGGTGGGTGAGGGAGCGAGCACGTCGAGGAACAGTCCTGCCCAGGGACCGTGGGAGCGCTTCCAAACCCACCCTATGCGGTCACCCCCCACAACGGAAGGCCCACCCCCAACCTCGTCGATCTTGCACTTTCCGTCGCCGCAAAGGCGGCAAAATGCGCGTATCAACGACCGAAAGTGCAAGATCGACGAGGTTGGTGGACGGGGGTTAGACCGCTAGGGCGTCGCGGACGGTGTGTTCGGCGGTGGTGCCGGCGTCGCCGGCGGAGGTGACGCGGCCGGACTCCAGGACGTGGTAGCGGTCGGCGACCCGTAGCGCGAAGCCGAGGTGCTGTTCGACCAGGAGCACGCTGAACCCGGTCTGGGCGATGAGCGCCACGATCCGGTCCTGTATCTCGGTCACCACCGACGGTTGGATGCCCTCGGTCGGTTCGTCGAGCATCAGCAGCCGGGGCCGGGTGATCAGGGCCCGGGCGATGGCCAGTTGTTGACGCTGACCGCCGGAGAGCAGCCCGGCCCGCCGGCGCAGCAACTGACGCAGCGCCGGGAACAGGTCCAGCACCTCCGAGGTGGCCGCCGCTCCGTCACGACGGCCGTCGGCGACCAGGCGTAGGTTCTCCGCCGCGGTCAGGTGCGGAAAGCACTGCTGCCCCTGCGGTACGTACGCGATCCCCCGGGCGACCCGCTGGTGCGGGGCCAGCCGGGTGATGTCCTCGCCGTCGAGTTCGACCCGCCCGGCGGTGGGGCGTAGCAGGCCGGCGGCCACCCGCAGCAGGGTGGACTTGCCGGCGCCGTTGTGGCCGAGCACCGTGGCGACCCCGTCGGCAGGTACCGCCACGTCGACGCCGTGCAGCACCCGGCTGCGCCCGTAACCGGCGTGCACGCCACGCATCGCGAGCATCATGCCTCCGTACGCGTCGGGGCCGACCCGGCGTCGACCGGGTGACCGAGGTAGACCTCCTGCACGCGCGGATCGGCCTGCACCTGGGCGACGGTGCCCTCGCTGAGCACCCGCCCGGCGTGCAGCACGGTGACGGTACGCGCGAAGCGGCGCAGGAAGTCCATGTCGTGCTCGATCACCACCACCGTGCGGTCCTGGCTGACCTTCTCCAGCAGTTGCCCGGTGGCGTCGCGTTCCTCGTGGCTCATCCCGGCGACCGGCTCGTCGAGCAGCAGCAGCCGGGTGTCCTGCACCAGCAGCATGCCGATTTCCAGCCACTGTTTCTGCCCGTGGGCGAGGGTGCCGGCGAGCTGGTCGGCGCGGCTCGCCAGGCCGATCACGTCGAGCGCCTCGGCCACCTCGTCGGGCACACCGTGTCGGCGGCGCAGCAGCGTCCCCCAGCCACGCCGGGCACCGGCGGCGATGTCGAGGTTCTGCAACACCGTCAGCTCCTCGAACACCGTCGAGGTCTGGAAGGTCCGGCCGACGCCGAGCCGACTGATCCGGTGCACCGGCCTACCGAGCAGTTCCCGGTCACCGAAGCGCACCGAGCCGGTGGCCCGGACCAGCCCGGTGACCGCGTCCACGAGGGTGGTTTTGCCGGCGCCGTTGGGTCCGATCAGGAACCGGATGTCACCGGGAGCGACGTCGAGGGACACCCCGTCGACGGCGGTGAACCCGTCGAAGCTGACCCGCAGGTCACGCACGTAGAGCCCGTGCAGCTGCCCGGTCACAGCGCCGCCTCCCGACGTCGCCGCAACCGTTGCCACAGACCAGGTCTCGGCTCGTCGGGCCGCTCACGGTCCCGACGGCGGGCCAGGCCGATCAGCGACGCCAGGCCGCCGGGCAGGAAGGCCACCACCACCACGAACAGCAGACCCTGAAGGTACGTCCAGGTGCCCGGGAATCGCTCCGACAGGGCGGTACGGGCCCAGACCACCGCGACCGCGCCGAGCACCGGACCGAGCAGCGTGGCGCGGCCGCCCACGGCGACGCCGATGACGAACTCGATGGACGGCACGATCCCGATAAGCGCCGGGGAGATGATGCCCACCGCGGGTACGAACAGCGCGCCGGCCAGCCCGGCCATGCCGGCGGCCACCACGTACGCGACGAGTTTGACGGTGGCCGGGTCGTAGCCGAGGAAACGGACCCGTTCCTCCGAGTCACGGACGGCCACCAGCAGTTCGCCGTAGCGGCACTGCATCAGGTGCCGGGCCAGGGCCAGCAACGCCAGCAGGGTGCCGGCGATGATGAAGTAGACCATCCGCTGGTTGACCGGGTCGTCCAGGTCGTAGCCGAAGAAGCCCTGGATGTCGGTGAGCCCGTTGGTGCCGCCGGTGGTGCCCTGCTGGCCGATCAGCAGGATCACCATGGCGGCGGCGAGGGCCTGGCTGAGGATGGCGAAGTAGGCGCCGCGCACCCGGCGCCGGAACACAAGCGACCCGAGCACGAAGGCGACGGCCATCGGCAGCAGCACCGTGGCGGGCAGGGCGAACCACGGGCTGGCGAAGGGTCGCCACCACAGTGGCAGTTCGTCGAGTTGCCCGTACAGCAGCATGAAGTCGGGCATGTTGCCCGGACCCGCGTCGGCCAGCTTGAGGTGCATGGCCATCGCGTAGCCACCGAGGCCGAAGAAGACACCCTGGCCGAGGGTGAGCATGCCGCCTCGGCCCCAGGCCAGGCCGATGCCGACCGCGACCATGGCCACGCAGAGGTACTTGGCCAGCAGGGACAGCCGGAAGTCCGACAGCACCAGCGGCGCGACGGCGAAGAGCAGGGCCGCGCCGAAGGCGAACCCGGCGGCGGCCCGGTAGCGGTGCCGGGACGGTCCGGCCGCCGGTCTGGTCGGTGGTGCCGGCGCGGGATCGGCGGCGGCGACGGGATCTCGGGCGACGGTGGTCATGCGAGGCTCCTGGTGCGCAGGGTGAACAGGCCCTGGGGTCGCCACTGGAGGAACGCGACGATGGCGATGAAGACCATCACCTTGGCGACACTGAGGGTGGTGAGGTATTCGCCGGTGGCCTGGAGCACGCCCAGGGCGAAGGCGACGATGACGGTGCCCTTGAGCTGGCCGATCCCGCCGACCACGACGACCAGGAAGGCGTCGATGATCAGGTTGGTGCCCATCGTGGGACCGATCGGCCCGAGCAGGGTGAGGGCCACTCCGGCGATGCCGGCCAGGCCGGAACCGATGAAGAAGGTCATCCGGTCGACCCGGGCGGTGGCGATGCCGGAGACGGCGGCCAGGTCCCGGTTCTGCACCACGGCCCGGATCCGGCGGCCCAGCGGGGTGACCCGCAGGGCGACTGTCAACGCGACGACCGCGCTGCCGGCCAGGGCGAGGATGAACAGCCGGTTGTTGGCCACGGTGATGCCGCCGGGCAACCCGATGTTGCCGGTGAGCAGTTCCGGGGCGCGGGTCTGCACGTTCGGGCTGCCGAAGATGTCCCGGGCGAGCTGTTGCAGGATCAGTGACACCCCCCAGGTGACGAGCAGGGTGTCCAGCGGGCGGGCGTAGAGGCGGCGGATCAGCAGGACCTCCAGCAGCACGCCCATCGCACCGGCCACCACGAAGGCGACCGGCAGG
This sequence comes from Verrucosispora sp. CNZ293, assembly GCF_002754655.1. Taxonomy (NCBI): domain Bacteria; kingdom Bacillati; phylum Actinomycetota; class Actinomycetes; order Micromonosporales; family Micromonosporaceae; genus Micromonospora; species Verrucosispora sp. CNZ293. The sequence continues at coordinate 1,288,109 of NZ_PEFR01000001.1, read as the reverse complement.
GCGATGAGCAGCGACCAGCCGGCGGCGGTGATGACCTGTTGCAGGACGTATGTGGTGTAGGCCCCGGCCATGATGAACTCGCCGTGGGCCATGTTGATCACGCCCATCTGGCCGAAGGTGAGCGCCAGGCCGAGTGCGATGAGCAGCAGCACCGCCCCGATGCTGACGCCGGTGAAGAGTTGGCCGATGAGAACTGTCACGGTGCGTACTCCGAACTGCTGGTGGGGCGGTTCGGGCGGGACCTCGGGTCCCGCCCGAACCGGGGTGACGGCTAGCTCAGGCCGCCGGCCCACGGGTAGCTCTTGAGGTACGGGTCAGGGGTGATCGGCTGTCCGGAGTTCCAGACCTCGGTGATCAGCCCGTCCGCACCGACCTTGCCGACGCGCGCCGTCTTGGCGATGTGCTGGGTGGCACCGTCCACGGTGACCAGGCCCTCGGGTGCCTCGAAGGTGATGCCGTCGGAGGCCTCACGGACCTTCTCCACGTCGAAGGTGCCGGCCTTCTCGACCATCGCCTTCCACAGATAGACCGAGACGTACGCGGCCTCCATCGGGTCGCTCGTCGGCTTGTCCGCTCCGTACTTGGCCTTGTACGCCGCTACGAACTTCTCGTTCGCCGCGCCCGGCGTGGTCTGGTAGTAGTTCCAGGCGGTGAGCTGGCCCTCCAGGTACTGGGTGCCGATGCTCTTGACCTCCTCCTCGGCGATCGACACCGACACCACGGGCATGCTGGCGGCGGTCAGCCCGGCGGACTTGTACTCCTTGAAGAACGCCACGTTGCTGTCGCCGTTGAGGGTGTTGAAGACCGCGTCCGCGCCGGAGGACTTCACCTTGTTCGTGATGGTGCCGAACTCGGTGGAGCCCAGCGGGGCGTAGTCCTCCCCCAGCACCTTCATCCCGTTCGCCTCGGCGTACGCCTTAATGATCTTGTTCGCGGTGCGCGGGAAGACGTAGTCGGAGCCGACCAGGTAGAGCGAGGTGGCGCCCTGGGCCTTGAGGTAGTCCAGGCCGGGGACGATCTGCTGGTTGGTCGTCGCTCCGGTGTAGAAGATGTACGGCGACTGCTCCAGGCCCTCGTACTGCACCGGGTAGAACAGCAGCGCCTTGTTCTTCTCGAACACCGGCTTGACGGCCTTGCGGCTGGCCGAGGTCCAGCAGCCGAAGACGGCCGCCACGCGGTCCTCCCGGATCAGCTTCTCGGCCTTCTCGGCGAAGGTCGGCCAGTCCGAGGCGCCGTCCTCGCCGACGGGTTCGATCTTCTTGTCGAGGACGCCCCCGGCGGCGTTGATCTCCTCGATCGCCAGCATGATCGAGTCCCGGACGGTCACCTCACTGATGGCCATGGTGCCGGAAAGGGAGTTGAGCAGGCCCACCTTGACGGTGTCGCCGGAGACATCGGCGGCGACTCCCGCAGCGGTGTTCCCGTCGGTGGTCTTGCTGCCGCACGCGGCCAGCGCAGCCGCGGCGACCAGGGTCATGGCACCCGCCAGGATGCGGCGGCCCCGGATCAGTGTCATCAATTCTCCCTGCGTCGCGTGTGACGTCAGTCAGTGCCCGGGAACGATCGTCGGTCCCGAGTCGAAGTGCGGATCTGGGTAACTGCGGTGCGGTCCGTCGGTACTTTGCGCGCTACCGGGTGCGGCGGGTGGACACCGAACCTGGCGGCGATTGGAATATCGGGCAGGGAAAGCTTCGATCCGTTTCGTTGCGCGGATGTTTCCCAATCCTCAATAGACTGTTTCCGCTGGCCCGGAGCATCCTGACGAGGGGCACAAAAAATGCCGGCACCTCGCCCGGGAGAATCGGCGAAATGGCACCGGCACACAATTGCCAGCCGCAGTCGGCTGCACTTTCCGTCCATCACCGGACGGTGGTCATATCCGGCGCGACGGCCGGATGCTTCACGTAGGAAGTATCTTTGCCGCCGGCCGACGGGCCTGTCAAGGCACGGTCCGGTCACGCCCTACGGAGATCACAGTTCAGCCAGGACGGTGAAGTCCAGGCCGTCGGCCTCGGCCAGGTAGATCCGCTGGCGGACGTGCCGACGACGCAACCGCAACTCGCCACGCGGCCCGTCGTACGACACCACGTCCGCGGATGCCTCCACCGCCCGTACGTCGAGCGTGCCGGCCTTGGCGATCAGGGCGGCCAGCAACATCACACCCTCGTAACAGGACTCACCGAGGCTGCCCAGCGGAGGTGCCTCCAGCCCGAAGCGGCGGCCGAAGCTGCCGTGGAAGTCGAGATTCGCCTGCGTCACCAGGCCGGCGAAGAAACCCGCCGCGCTGAACAGCCCCCGGGTGTTGGCGGCACCGCTGGCCAGCAGCATGTTCTCGTCCATCAGGGTGCTCAGCCGCAGGCACCGCTGATCCAGACCGGCCCGCGCGAACGCCCGGTTGAACCGGACCGCGTCGGCACCCACCAGCAGCATGAGCACTCCGTCGGCGTCGCTGTGCTCGATGCGGCGCAGCACCTCGGCGTAGTCGTGCGTCTCCAGCGGCAGGAACTGCTGGCCGACCACGCGCCCGCCGCTGCGCAGCGCGTACCGGTGGGCCGCCCGGGCGGTTCGGCGCGGCCAGACGTAGTCGTTGCCGACCACGAACCAGCGCCGCACCCCGAGATCCCCGGCGAGCACCCGCATCGCCGGCCACAGCTGCGCGTCCGGCGTCTCGCTTGTCAGAAAGACGCCCTCGGTACGCTCACCACCCTCGTACAGCGCGGTGTAGACGTACGGCACCCGGTGCGCGATGCGCGGCGCCACCGCCTGGCGTACCGAGGAGATGTGCCAGCCGGTGACGCCCTGTACCGCGCCCACCGACACCAGCGCCTCCACCTCGGCGGCCACTTCGGCCGGTGGCGCCCCGCCGTCGACCGGCACCAGCCGCAACTCCCGCCCGAGCACGCCGCCGCGCCGGTTCAGTTCCTCGACCGCGAGTTGCGCGCAGAGTTCACAGCTCGGGCCGAACATGCCCGCCGGGCCACGCATCGGGTAGACGAGCGCGATACTGACCACGCCGCTGTCGACGGTCAGCCAGGACGCCCCGGCGGTGATGCTCTCCCCCGCCTGCGGGCGCCCGGACCCCGGTGCCGGCGCGGACATGAACACATGGTGGCCGCCGCCGCTTGTGGAAGACCAGCCCTCCCAGCCAGCGGGACATCTCGGTACGATGACACCGCATCCGCGAGGCGGGAGTGCCATGTCAGACCTTCCCGGTTCCGCAGCCGACCTGCTACCCCTGCTCACCCGCGCCGAGCGGCTGCTCTCGCGCCGGGTCGGCGGGGTGCTCGCCGCCGAGTCACTGAGCATCGAGGCGTGGCGGGTCCTCTGCCTGCTCGCCGACGGCCTCGGTCACCCGATGAGCGCGGTCGCGGCCGAGGCGTCGCTACCGCCAGGCACGCTGACCAAGCTGGTCGACCAGCTCGTCGACCGCAACCTCGTCTTCCGCCGAGTGGATCCGGTCGACCGCCGTCGCATCCGGGCTTACCTCACCGCCCGGGGCCGCCTCGAACACGAACGCCTCTCCGCACGGATCCGCGACCAAGTGGCCGAACTACCCGGTGACACCGACCTGGCCGCACGCCTCGACGAGCTGATCCGGCACCTCGATCGGGAGCGCCGACACAGCCCGGTCGGCTCCTGACCGCAGTCGACCTCGGATCGCGCCCACGGTCCGGGCATCCACGGCGGCGGGGCCGCCACCCGCACGAGCGGGCTCAGAAGTGGCCGAAGCTGCTCGGCCAGGTGGTGGCGTGCCGGGTCGACGACCGGTCATCCGACGTCCGTGGTGCCGGCGGAGGCCACGGGTCGGGGCGACCCGTGCGTCGTGCGACGGTCCGGAAGTGTTCGTGCTGGTAGGGATAGGGCTGCGTGGCCAGGATGGCGCGGAGCCGGGTGCCGTCCGGGTCTTCACGGTCGTACCGCTCGAACTGCTCGGTGAGGAAGAGCATCGGCAGCGCTGACTGGTCGTGCTCCTCGGGTAGGTAGCCTGCGTGGACCACGGCCGCCACCGCCTCGGGCACCAGCGTGGCCGCGTGCGCCAGGATCGCCCTTCGCATCGCCGAGCGTCCGCTGTCTTCGGTCGGAGGAGAGGAGCCCGAGGGGCCGAGGTCGCGCAGGGACCGCCGCACGGATGCGGCCACGTCGTCCGGCAGCCCCGTGTCCAGGATGTTCAGAATGCGCTCGATGATGTCGTCCGCTTCGACCTGCAACTCGTCGATGACGTCCTCGTCTGCGCTCGCCCACTCGGCGGCGAAGCACGCCAATTGAAGCACCCGTCCCTCCGGATCGGCCTCGCGGTAGGCCGCGAACTGCCGGGTGAGGAGCAGGAAAAGGGGTCGCCAGGCGGGGTGAGCCGGCTGATACCCGGCGGCACAAGCTGCGGCGGCCGCCTCAGTGTCACCGAGCATGGCCTGCTTACAGACCACGGCGACGCCATCTCGGGCCGACAGCTCCCGCAGTGCGCGGCGGCACCGGTCGTGGACCTCCTCCGGCAGCCAGGTGCCGAGACACTTCAGCAGCCGCCGGACCAGGGCACCCTGGTCGAACGTCGGCAGCAGATCGAGCCGGTCCTTGACAAGCGGGAGCAGAGCCAGGTCGATGTCCTCGGGCTCGGCGGGCGGGCGGGGCAGGTGAGGGTTGGCGCAGACGATCCGCAGCAACTCTTTCGGCTCGCCCTTGCGCCAAAGGTTGCACAGGGTTTCGTGGCCGGGCGGTGCCGCGCCGATGTAGGTCGAGTCCAGCCGCGCATGCAAACGGAACTCGATTTCCAGGGCGTCCAGCAGGCCCGGCTGGTTGGTGACCGACATCAGGTCGGCCAGCCGTCGACGCAGTTCGTGATCGGGGAACGCGAGCGCGGCACCAACCAGCCGCCGTACGTACGGGTCGCCCTCGTAAACGCCTAGCGGCGGGTCGGCGGCGGTCTGCGGAAGGCAGCTGGTCAACCGCACCTGCGGAAGGTACGCGGATGTGGGGTCGCGTTCGAGCAGGAGTTCCAGCACCGGAGCGACCTGCTCTGGCCGCTCGTGATTGCCGAACCCGAAATACGCGTCGCTCAGTAGGAACCACGCACCACGCCAGACCCGGTCGCGATCGGCGCCGCCGGCCGCCCACCACCTGTCGATTCGCGCCCGAGCGCGGACGTTGCCCGCAAGAGCGGCGGCCAGCACGTACTGGCCGCGCCTGACGTCGTGAAGCGGACTGCGCCAGCGACCGAACAGCATCACTCCATTATGCGCGGCCGGTGACTCCTCGTGACCAGGCAGGAATTGCAGGATTGACGGAGCCCAGGGTTGGTGGGGGTCGGCCCGGTCAGCCGCCGTTGACGGGGTGGAAGTGGGGGACGGTGTGGCGGGCGCCGGGGGTGGGGTTGGTGGTTGGGGCGACGGCGTCGAACATGGTCCGGCCCAGGGCCGCGTGGGCGCGTACGGCCGGGTGGGTGCCGCCGTAGTTGTCCAGGTCGCCGAGGGAGTCGGCGAAGAAGGCGTACGTCAGGGTTGGCGCGCCTGTCGCGTCGAAGATGATGCCGGCCTCGTGCCGGGCGGCACCCGAGGCATCGAAGTCGGCGCCGTACTTGGTGGCGACCCGGCTCCGTTCCGCCGAGGACATGTCCCGGCGGATCCCGTCGTGGTAGCCGTTGATCCACCGCAGGATGCCGAGCAGGAAGTCACTCGACCGGGCCGACAGCAGGGTCTTGTTGGCCAGCCGCCACAGCAGGTCGTGGGTCTCGCGCGGGGTGGTCACACCGAGGAAGAACCGGTTCGGGTTGGCCACCGGCTCGACCCGGGTGTGCGTGAAGCCCTTGGCCGCCAGGATCTCGTTGATCTCCAGTGCCGGCACCACCCGGCCGCACATCCGTACCGCCGTGTTGTCGCTGACGAGCAGCATCGCGGTGAGGAAGTTCGCCACCGTGACCTCGTCGCCCCAGACCGTCTGGAGGAAGTAGATCCCGCTGCCGCCGAGGATGATGTCGGCGGTCAGGTCGAGCCGCTGGTCAAGCCGCAGCTCACCCCGGTCGATCTTGTCCATGACCGCCACCGCGACCGCCAGCTTCTGCACGCTGTACCCGTGCGTCACCCGGTCCGCGTCGTCGGCGATCACGGTCCGGAGGGTCCCGGTGGCGTCGAGCATCGCGACGTGCGAGCGCCACACCCCGCCCGCGCGGGCCTTCTGCTGCCGGTACGTCCGGCGAATCACCTCTCGCGGCGGCACCCTGTCGATGCCCGCCGTGGTGCCGTCAGCCGGCGCGGCCACCGCACCGGACGGCGTCGCCGCCAACGTCACAGCTGCCGCACCGAATCCGATCGCCGCCCGACGACTGACCCGCTTGGTCATTGCCTCTCCCCAGGGTTTCCCGCTGTCACCGGCGACCACCGGCACCTGGCCCACCCTGCCACATGTCTACATGGGACAGTTGACCGTGGCCCGGCCGTCAGAGCGCGCTGATCGTCTCCGGCGCCCGTTCCCGACGGGACAGTGCCCGCACCACCGCGAGCGGACCGTGCCGCCAGGCGGCGATCCGGGTGAGCAGGTCACTCGTCAGTTCGGTGGCGGCGGCCGGCATCTCGGGCGTCGGCAGGCCCAGGCTGACCGCCAGGTCGTCGGTGTGCACCACCAGCTCCAGCAGCCGGGTCAGCAGGAAGTCGTCGACGGCCAGTCCCCAGTCCCCGAGGTCGACGATCCGGTGTGACGGCTGTGCCGGCACCGTGCGGCGTAGCCGGCCCAGGAACCCGTCGACCTCGGCGGCGAGTCGGCCGGCGGTGGTCTCGGCGGCGGCCCGCTCCCCCCGCTCGCGGATGTCGGTGTTGTCTTCATCCTCGGCACCGGTGGTCACCCACGAGCTGCCGGTGAAGTGCGTCAGGACGTCGATCGCGGTCCGTCCCGGCGGCGCGTCGAGCAGTTCGGCGGTCCGGGTGATCTGGTTGGCCAGGTGCCGGGCCAGCCCGCCGGTGGAGTAGTACGGCAGGGCGCTCGGCGTGGTCCAGCGCTCGGCCAGCACCGGCGTACGCAGCAGCGCGGCGGCGATGTCGGCGGTGGCGAGGTAGGCGCTCCGGGTGGTGATGTCCTGGGGCACCAGCCCCGGGTCGACGCGCAGGCCCAGGTCCGGCTGGTCCAGCCAGTCCAGTCGGGCCGAGGTCCGCTCGGCGTGTTCGGTCAGCAGCAGCCGCACGCTGTACACGGCCAGCAGCAGCGCCTGTAGGGAGTCCACCCCGTACGCGGCGTCTACCGCACCGTCGGCAAGCCCTTCGATCTGGAACGGGCAGCGCCAGTCACCGCCCGGCAACGGGTCGGGGTGCGGCTTGCCGAAGCGGACGACCACCTCCGACGGATCACCGGTTGCGCTGACCACAGCGATCCGCCGCTCGGCGACCACCTCACCCAACTCGTACAACCCCACGCTCCCCTCGCCCGCCCGAAGCTGCGATGGTATCCATCGCGGTCTCCGGTTCGAGGTACTCCCGCAGGGTGTGAGCGTCCGGCGCGGTGGCGCTCCACAGTGTCGCCGAACCACCGGCCAGCGGTAGCCGGGCCCAGGTAGCGCCCACGGCGGGTGGTTCCGCCGGGCGGGCCGGGTCCACGATCAGCAGCGAGCCGGTGGCGGACGCGCCGGCCAGCACCGCGGGTCCGGCCCAGCCGGCGGCGTTCGGCCCGACCGCCAGGGACTGCCGCAGCAGCGGCCGGCCGTCCAGGTCCACCCACGTGTTGACCTCGACGTTGCCGGGCTGCTCGCCGTGCCGGCCGCAGATCAGCTCGTCCCGCCAGTGCAGGGTGCCGTCGGCCGCGACGTCCACCCGCGAGTCGGCGACGTGCGCGCAGCCGGCCGCCGCGACCAGTTGCTCGGGCAGCCAGTGCAGGGTCGCCCGCTCGGCGACGGTGGCCCGGACCAGCATCCGGGACACCGCGCCGGGGCGGCCGGGCAGGGCCACCGAGGCGGCCACGGTGTGCACGCGTACCGCCGCACCGGGGCCGACCTCGACGTCCAGCCGCAGGTCGTCGCCGGCGAGCGGACCTGCCGCGCCGCCGACGACGTACACCGTGAGGCCACCGCCGGGAGCCGGCACCTGGCGCAGCAGCAGCGGGCTCTCGCCGCGCAGCTCGACCAGGGTGGTACGGCCGTGCCTGTCGACGCGGGCCGCCAGCCGGGCGGCGGCCCGCATCAGGCCTGCCCGGCGGGGGCCGCCACGACCGGCGCGGGCCGGTCCGCACCTGCCGACGCGGCCCGGTGGTGGGCCAGTTCGTGACGGATCCACGCGGCGACCCGGGTCGCCAGCGGATCCTCGGTGATGGACTGGAACACCGTGGGCAGGTCGCCCCGACGGGCGCGGGCATCGCGGTCCATCACGGACAGGTCGGCACCGACCATCGGTGCCAGGTCGGTCTTGTTGATGACCAGCAGGTCGGCGGCGGTCACCCCCGGGCCGCCCTTGCGGGGGACCTTGTCGCCGCCGGCCACGTCCACCACGAAGATCTGCCGGTCGACCAGGCCCCGGCTGAACGTCGCGGTCAGGTTGTCACCGCCGCTCTCCACAAGCACCAGATCCAGCGGACCCAACGCGTCGGTCAGCTCGTCGACCGCGTCGAGGTTCGCGCCGATGTCGTCGCGGATGGCGGTGTGCGGGCAGCAGCCGGTCTCCACCGCCCGGATCCGGGCCGGGTCGAGCACCCCGGCGCGCTTGAGGAAGTCGGCGTCCTCGGTGGTGTAGATGTCGTTCGTCACCACCCCGAGGCGCAGCTCGTCGGCGAACGCCCGGCACAGCGCCGCGACCAGTGCGGTCTTGCCGGAGCCGACCGGGCCGCCGATGCCGACCCGCAGCGCCCGCGACGCGGCGGGCAGCGGGGCGTGCGGGTCGACCCCGGGCTCGGGGTGGGTGTGGGGAACAGACTCGTCGTGGTCGAATTCAGGACGCAAAGAGACGCACCTCCCAGGTGGCGTGAGCTTCGGCATGGATGTCGGCGAGCGGAGCGGCGGCGGCGGGCAGCCGCTCCGGTGGTTCCTCGGCGGCCCGCGCCGCCCGCGCCGCGACGGCGTCGCAGGCACCGGCGAGCCGCACCAGCAGGGCCTGCACCTGGTACGGGTCGAGGCCCAGCAGACGTACGGCGGCGCTTGCCGAGCCGGTCACCGTCGCGTGGGCGGCGACCGTGGCCACCTGCCCCGGGTCGAGACCGGCGGCGGCGCCGACCAGCCCCAGCACGAGCGGCTGGTGCGGCCCGTCCGGCACGGTGGGCAGGTCGTCGAAGGTGACCGCCGGCCAGATCCGGCGACCGGCCCGCAGCAATGCGCGCCCCTGCCGGCGGGACACCGACCGCTGGGCCGGCGAAGCGGTGCGGGCGTCCAGTTCGGCGTCGAGTCGGGCCAGCACGCCGGCCCGCCCCGGCGACCACGCCGCGCCACGGGCCGCCGCCGCGAACGCCGCCGCGACCAGTCCGGCGGTGGCCAGCCGGCCCCGCAGGTACGCCGCAAGGGTGTCCAGGTCGGTGACCCGGCCGGCGGCGACAGCCGCCTCCAGCCCGGCCGAGTGGGCGTGCGCACCGGCCGGGAACCGACCGTCGGCCAGGAGCAGCAGCATCGTCGGGGTGGCCATCAGAACAGGAAGTACCGCTGGGCCATGGGCAGTTCGGTCACCGGATCCGGCTCGACCACCACGCCGTCGATCCGGACCGTGAAGGTGTCCGGATCGACCTCGATGCGCGGCAGGGCGTCGTTGCCCGGCAGGTCGGCCTTGCCGCGTGACCGCACGTCGGCCACCGGCACCACCCGACGCCGCACGTCCAACCGCAGTCCGGCCTCCAACGCGGCGGGGGCCACGAAGGCCAGGCTGGTGGCGGCGGCCGCGCCGCCGTACGCGCCGAACATCGGCCGGGGCAGCATCGGCTGCGGGGTGGGGATCGAGGCGTTCGCGTCACCCATCTGGGCGTACGCGATCATGCCGCCCTTGATGACAAGGTGCGGGCGTACGCCGAAGAACGCCGGCTCCCACAGCACCAGATCGGCGAGCTTACCCGGCTCCACCGACCCGATCTCGTGGTCGAGGCCGTTGGCCATGGCCGCGCAGATCGTGTACTTCGCGACGTACCGGCGGGCCCGGTGGTTGTCGGCCGCGCCGTCGCCCGGCAGGGCACCCACCCGGGCCTTCATCACGTGCGCGCTCTGCCAGGTCCGCAGCACGATCTCCCCGATCCGGCCCATCGCCTGCGAGTCGGAGCCGATGATGGAGATCGCCCCCAGGTCGTGCAGCAGATCCTCGGCGGCCATCGTGGACGGCCGGATCCGACTCTCGGCGAAGGCCAGGTCCTCCGGCACCGCCGGGTTGAGGTGGTGGCAGACCATCAGCATGTCGAGGTGCTCGGCGAGCGTGTTGCGGGTGTACGGGCGGGTCGGGTTCGTCGACGAGGGCAGCACGTTCGGCTCACCGGCGACGGTGATGATGTCCGGCGCGTGCCCGCCGCCGGCCCCCTCGGTGTGGTACGAGTGGATCGCCCGGCCGCCGATGGCGCGCAGCGTGTCCGCGACGAACCCGGCCTCGTTCAGCGTGTCGGTGTGGATGGAGACCTGCACGCCGGAGGCGTCGGCGACGCGCAGGCAGGCGTCGATCGCCGCCGGGGTGGTACCCCAGTCCTCGTGCAGCTTGAACCCGCCGGCGCCGGCCCGCAACTGCTCCCACAGCGCCTCCTCCGAGACGGTGTTGCCCTTGCCGAGCAGCAGCACGTTCACCGGGAACGTGTCGAGGGCCTCGTGCATCCGGGCCAGGTGCCAGGCGTTCGGGGTGACGGTGGTGGCCCGGGTGCCCTCGGCCGGTCCGGTGCCGCCGCCGACCAGGGTGGTGACCCCGCTGGCGAGGGCCTCGGCGACAAGTTGCGGGCAGATGAAGTGCACGTGGGTGTCGACCGCCCCGGCGGTCAGGATCCGGCCGTTGCCGGCGATCACCTCGGTGGCCGGCCCGATGACCAGGTCCGGATGGACACCGTCCATGGTGTCCGGGTTGCCGGCCCGACCGAGCGCGACGATCCGTCCGTCCCGCAGCCCGACGTCGGCCTTGACCACCCCCCAGTGGTCGAGGACGACCGCCCCGGTGATGACGGTGTCCAGGGCGCCCTCGGCGCGGGTGGCGCGGGACTGGCCCATCGACTCCCGGATCACCTTTCCGCCACCGAAGACCGCCTCGTCTCCGCCGGCACAGTGGTCCTGCTCGATCTCGATGAGCAGGTTCGTGTCGGCCAGCCGGATCCGGTCGCCGGTGGTCGGCCCGTACAGGGCGATGTAGCGGTCCCGTTCGACGCTGCTCATGCCGTCCGCCCTTCGTCGAGCGCTCCGGCGCACTCGCCGCGCAGGCCGGGCACGATCCGCGCGCCGCCCAGCGGCACCAGGTCCACCCGACGGCTCACGCCCGGCTCGAAACGCACCGAGGTGCCGGCCGGTACGGCGAGCCGCTGCCCCCAGGCGGCGTCCCGGTCGAAGTCCAGCGCCGGGTTGGCCTCGGCGAAGTGGTAGTGCGACCCGACCTGCACCGGTCGGTCAGCCGTGTTCACCACCAGCAGCGTGGTGACCGGACGACCGGCGTTGATCTCCACCGGGCCGGCTGCCGGCAGGATCTCCCCGGGGATCACGGGATCGGGTGGTGCACAGTCACCAACTTGGTGCCGTCCGGGAACGTCGCCTCCACCTGCACCTCCCCCAGCAGCTCGGGGATGCCGTCCTGCACGTCGTCCCGGGTCAGGACGGTGCGGCCGGCGGCCATCAGGTCGACCACGGACTGCCCGTCGCGGGCCCCTTCGAGCAGGAAGGCGGTGATCACCGCTACGGCTTCCGGATAGTTGAGACGCAGGCCGCGCTCGCGGCGCCGCCGGGCGACGTCGGCCGCCACATGGACGAGCAGGCGGTCCTGCTCGTGGGGGGTGAGATACACGGGTGCTCCCGGTGGATGTCCGCGCTCCCGACGCCGCCGGCCCGGCGCATCGACGCGCCGCCCGCAGGTCGGGGCTCGCCCGCCGGGTCGTCCGCCACGCCGTCGCGGGCGACGGGATTCCACCATCCCGGCCCGACGTCGCGGAGCACCGGCGGTGGCTTCTCGGGTGCGGACCGCACCGCCCACCGCTGAGCAGACCGTAAGGGATCACGCGGTTCGCGGGCAACCTCGCCTGCGTTGGCTCGGGGTGAGGGTGGTCATAACGGGTGGACGCTGGCCGGTCACCGGCTGCTAGCCTCGGCGGCAGGTCATGAGTGCCAGCGTCAAGCCCCGGCTCGCTGGCCGGCAACCCTCCACCGCGCAGGGGTGCCCCGGGTGAGGACCAGGCATCGGTGCAACCACCGGTGCAAGCGTGGCCTGGGTTCCCAGGTCATCACGACCTTGAGGAGAACCATGTCGTACCGCGATCGACCTGTGGCCCGCCCGGGCCTGACCCGGCGGCGGCACGTCGACATGATGCGGGTCTGTAGCGCCGCGTGTAGCTGACCGCGTCGCCGCCGGTCACCGGAACCCCTGCCGGTTCGGTTGACCGCCCCTTCCCCGCTCTGCCATCGATCCCATCCCAGCGGTCCGCCCTGCGGCGGACCGTCGGTGCGGCACGTCCGTGCCCGCCGCAGCTCAACCAGGAGACACCTGTGCGATTCCTTCCTGCCCTGACCCGGGCCGCCGCCGTCGGCGTCGCCGCGATCCTCGGCGCGACCACCCTGACCGCCTGCGGCTCGGATTCCGCCGGCAGTGCTGCCGACAACCCGTACAACCTGGTGCAGCCGGGGGTGCTGCGGGCCGGCACGCTCACCGACGCACCGCCGAACGTGTACCTCAAGGACGGCACGTTCACCGGCTTCGACAACGACCTGCTGGTCGCCGCCGCCGACAAGCTCGGTCTCAAGGTCGAGTTCGTCGGCACCGACTTCTCGGCCCTGCTCGCCCAGGTCGGCAACCGCAAGTTCGACATCGGCAGCTCCTCGATCACCATCACCGAGGCGCGCAAGAAGACAGTGGACTTCGGCAACGGGTACGACTTCGGCTACTTCGGGCTCGACGTGCCCGCCGGGTCACCGCTGACCAGCTTCGACCAGTTGCCCGGCAAGCGGGTGGTGGTCGTGCAGGGCACCGTCCAGGACGACTACGCCACGAACAAGGGTCTGGACCCGGTGCGGGTGCCCGACTACAACGGCGCGATCAACCAGCTCAAGGCCGGTACCGCGGACGCGTGGATCGCTCCCGCCGAGATCGGTGAGAAGACCGCCGCGGACAGCGGCGGCAAGATCACGGTGGCGGCGAAGGAACTCAGCCCGGCACCCACCGCGTACGCCTTCGCCAAGGGCAACGACGCGCTGCGCGAGGCGCTGAACAAGGCCCTCGACGAGGTGATCGCCGACGGCACCTGGACCCGCCTGCAGGAGCAGTACTACCCGGGCCGGCCCATCCCGGCCGACTTCACCCCGGGCAGCGGTGACGTGTCGGCCCCGGCCGCCTCCTGACCGTAGGACGACGAGCGAGCAGGGCGGAGGTTGACCTGTGGATCCGTTGCGCACCCTGTGGGAGACGTTCTTCGACGGGGAGTCGATGCGTGAGGCGCTACCCGAGATGCTCACCGTCGGGTTGCCCAACACGCTGATCCTGGCGGTCACCGCCGCCCTGCTCGGCTCGGCGATGGGCATCGTGCTGGCGGTGGCGGGCATCTCGCGTACCCGCTGGCTGCGGTGGCCGGCGCGGGTCTACACCGACATCTTCCGGGGACTGCCGGCAGCGGCGACGATCCTGCTGATCGGGGTCGGGCTGGCCCCGCTGGGCATGCAGGTGTGGGGTCCCAACCCGTACCCGCTGGGGATCCTGGCGCTGTCCCTGATCGCCTCGGCGTACCTCGGGGAGATCTTCCGATCGGGCATCCAGTCGGTGGAGGCCACCCAGTTGGAGGCGGCCCGTGCGCTGGGCTTCTCCTGGCGTGAGGCGATGCGGCGGGTGATCATCCCGCAGGGCATCCGGCGGATCCTGCCGGCCTGGGTGAACCAGCTGATCGCCCTGATCAAGGATTCCAGCCTGGTCTACTTCCTCGGCCTGCTCGCCAGCCAGCGCGAGCTGTTCCGGATCGGGCAGGACTACGCGGCGAACACCGGAAACCAGTCGGCGCTGCTGCTGGCCGGGCTGTTCTACCTGGCGCTGACGGTGCCACTGACCCACGTCGTCAACTGGATCGACAAGCGGCTGCGACACGGCCGGCCGGCGACCGGACCGGCCGACGACCCCGACGACCTGGACCTGGCGCTGCCCGGCGCCGCCGGAGGCAACCAACGATGAACACCTCGGTCAGCCTGAGCCTGCGCGACGTGCACCTGGCCTTCGGGCGTCACCAGGTGCTGCGCGGAGTGGACCTGGACGTGACGAGCGGCGGCACCACGTGCGTGATCGGCCCGTCCGGGTCGGGCAAGTCCACCCTGCTGCGCACCGTCAACCGGCTCCTCGAACCGGACCGGGGTGACGTGCTGCTGGACGGCCGCAGCGTGCTGCGCGACGACCCGGATGCCCTGCGGCAGCGCATCGGCATGGTGTTCCAGCAGTTCAACCTCTTCCCGCACATGAGCGTGCTGCGCAACATCACCCTGCCGCTGCGCCGGATCCGCAAACTCGGCGAGGACGAGGCGGTGGACCAGGCCCGGGCCGAACTCGACCGGGTCGGCCTGGCCGCCAAGGCCGACGCCCGGCCGGCGCACCTGTCCGGCGGGCAGCAGCAGCGGGTGGCCATCGCCCGGGCGCTGGCCATGCAGCCGCAGGTGATGCTCTTCGACGAGGCCACCTCGGCACTGGACCCCGAACTGGTCAAGGGGGTGCTGGCGCTGATGGCGGAGTTGTCCACCCAGGGCATGACGATGGTGGTGGTGACCCACGAGATGGGCTTCGCCCGTCAGGTCGCCGACACCGTCGCCTTCATGGACGCCGGTGTGGTGCTGGAGGCCGGCGAGCCGGCCGCCGTCTTCGAGTCACCACAGCATCCCCGACTACGCCGTTTCCTCTCGCAGGTGCTGTAGCTGGACCATCCCACGCCCGTCGGTTACCCGACGTGACCGCGTCGTATGCAGGACGCAACACTGCCGACGTCCCGAGTCGCGCTCCTACCATCAGGACCTCTCCCATCACTGTCCAAAGGAGACGGTCATGCAGCCGAACCAGACGCCCCGGCACACGGTCATCGACGGCGAGAAGTGGAGCTACGAACAACCCGGGGTGAAGGGCGGCGGCCAGGCGACCTGGGCGATCGGCAACTCGCTCGACGTCCTGATCCGGGACAATCACGTCGACTACATCGTCCGGGCGCCCGACATGTACGCGCTGACCCTGCCCAACCCGAAGGCCGGGGTGAAGGGCAACGTGATGATCAGTGGTCTCACCGTGGTCCGTCGGCAACCCGGAGGGGGTATCGAGCAGGAGACAGCGACCTGGCAGGAGCCCCGGGAGAACACCATCGAGCCGATGACGATGGAGGGCCTGTCCGGCACCGCCCACTCGGAGTTCCAGTTCTTTCTCGGCTGGACCGAGGCGGCCCTGGCCAACCTCGTCCTGGACAGCACCCTCACCGTCATCTTCGAGGCGCACCAGACAAACACGCCGTGCGCCTCCTGCCAGAAACTGATCGGCATGCACCTGCTCAACATCGAGGAGCGGACCGGCAAGTCCGCGCTGTTCCGGGGACGCGCCCGGCAGCTCTACGAATCCGCGCCCGGCTGTCTCGGCACCGCCCTGCACCAGGTCACACTCGGCACCAGGCAGCTCGACGGGCAGGGGCCGGCACACGTCAAGGACATCATCGGCCTGCATCTGACCCTGTGATCAGCGGCGTACGGGCAGCTGACCGCATGGGCCCTCGCGTTCATCGAGGATGAGCGAGGGCCCGACCAACTCAGGTGGGGGTGTCGCGGCGGCGGAAGGTGGTGAGGCCGAGCGCGAGCAGCGCGGCAGCGACCGCGGTGAGCAGCACCAGGGGCAGGACCGTGACGTCGACGGCGGGCACCGACGGCACATGGGTGTACGGCGAGAGGTTCAGTGCCGCCTGTGGCAGGTCCAGCGCGGCGCCCAACTGGCCGAGCAGCAGGAACACGATGAGCACCGCCCAGCTCAACGCGACCGACAGACGCGGCAGCGCCCCGAACAGGGCGGTCACCACCCCGGCGACGACAAGCAGGGCCGGCAGCCGCAGCAGCGCCGCCCCGGTCAGCTCGACGGTCCAACCGGCCGGGTCGCCGGCGGCCAGCCCGTAACCGAGACCGGTGGTGGCCCCGGCCAGCAGCATCAACGCCAACGCGCCGAGCACGGCACCGGCCACCTGCGTGCTCAACCACCGGGTGCGGCTGACCGCGGTGGCGAGCAACGGTTCGAGGATGCCGTCGGACTCGTCGCCGCGTACCCGCAGCAGGGCCTGCACCACGTACGCCCCGATGGTCAGGGCGAACAGGCCGAGCATCGCGGCCAGGAAGGCGTCGAGCAGTTCGTCTCCGCCACCGAGTTGGGCGATCGCCTCGGCGGCTGCCGGGTTGTCGGCGATCATGTCGTCCACCTCGTTGCCGGCCAGTCCCATGGCGAGGCCGAGCACCGCCACCGCGACCGCCCAGCCGGCCAGCGCGCCCCGGTGCAGCCGCCAGGTCAGTCCGGCCGGGCTGAGCAGGCCGGCGGCGGCCCGGGCCGGCCCGCGTCGCGCGGCGAGCAGGCCGGCACCGACGTCGCGGCGTTCGGCGAGCGCGTACGCCCCGGCGACCCCGACGACGAGCAGCGCGACCGGCAGCCCGAGCACCCACCACCGTTCGTCGCCGAAGGCACGGACCTGGGTGCCCCAGCCCATCGGCGACAGCCAGGTGGGCCAGGCGCTCTCCAGGCGTACCCCGTCGGCGGCGCGTTCACCGAGCACGTCACCCGCGGCCCGGAGCAGGAACGCCACGCCGACGGCGGCGGCGGCGAGCGCGTTGGCGCCCCGGGAGGTCACCGAGAGCTGGGCGGTGACGGCGGCCACGCCGGTGAAGGCGAGACCGACTCCGGTGATCGCGGCGGCGGCGGCCACCGAGCCGGCGGCCGGTAGCCCGGCACCGACGAGGACGAGCGCGAGCAGCGCCCCGGCCAGCACGTTGGCACCGACCACGACGACCAGGGCAGCGGTGAGCAGCGCGTACCTGCCGATGGCGGCGGCACCGAGCAGTTCGGCCCGGCCGGTCTCCTCGTTCTGCCGGGTGTGCCGGACCACGGCGAAGGTGCTGAGCAGCGCGGCGAGCACGGCCAGGGTGAGGTATGTCTCGGTGACCACCACGGCACCGAGATCGGTGCTGGCGACCGGGCCGTTGAAGGCGCGGGCCACGACACTTGTGTTGGCCACCTCGGCGTACCCGATGCGGTTCTGCTCCTCCGGGTAGAGGCTGGCCACGCTCTCGGCGAGGGCGTAGCCGATGAGCGGGCTGCCGAGCGTCCAGATGGCCAGCCGGACCCGGTCGCGACGCAGGGCGAGCCGGGCGAGCCGGGTGGTGCCGGTGAAGGCGCTCATCGGGTGCCTCCGATCGCCGTTGGCTGGTCGGCGTCGATGGCGTCGCCGTAGTGCCGCAGGAACAGTTCCTCCAGGGTGGGCGGTGTGCTGGTCAGCGCGCGGACCTCGAAGCGGACCAGGTGGGCCAGGAGCGTGTCGAGGTGTTCGGGTTCGACCTCCAGCCGGACGCGACCGTCGACGGGGCGGACCTCGTGCACCCCGGGCAGCTCCGTCAGTCCGGTCACCGGGCGTCCGGTCTCGACGGTGACCGTGGTGCGGGCCAGGTGGCGCAGCTCGGACAGGGTGCCGGATTCGACGATCCGGCCCTCCCGGATGATGCTGACCCGGTCGCAGAGCGCCTCGACCTCGGCCAGCACGTGGCTGGAGAGCAGGACACTCGCGCCGGCCTCGGTGAGCTGGCGGACCTCCTCCTGGAACACCGCCTCCATCAGCGGGTCGAGCCCGGAGGTGGGCTCGTCGAGCACGTACAGCTCGACGTCGGAGGCGAAGGCGGCGACGATGGCGACCTTCTGCCGGTTGCCCTTCGAGTAGGTGCGGCACTTCTTCGTCGGATCCAGGTCGAAACGTCGCAGCAGCTCGTCGCGACGACGCCGGTCCAGCCCGCCGCGCAGCGCACCGAACAGGTCGATCGCCTCTCCGCCGGAGAGGTTGGGCCAGAGGTTGACGTCGCCCGGCACGTACGCCAGTCGCCGGTGCAACGCGACCGCGTCGCGCCACGGGTCGCCGTCGAGGATGCGAACCTGCCCGGAGTCACGGCGCAGCAGGCCGAGCAGGATCCGGATGGTTGTCGACTTGCCCGAGCCGTTGGGTCCGAGGAAGCCGTGCACCTCCCCCGGCTCCACCCTCAGGTCGAGCCCGTCCAGCGCGCGTACGCCGCCGAAGGTCTTGACGAGGTTCTCGATGGCGATCACGGACATGTTTGCCTCCCGCCGTACCGGTGTCTACCGAACCAACTGCACTGACCGATGGTAAGGGATGGAGGCGAGCCGTACCGTCCGGCGGTCAGGACCGCTTACGCTGGGGTCCATGACCTGGGAGAAGTCGGACGACACCCGCAGCCGGATCCTGCGCGCCGCGTTGGACCTCTTCTCCGAACAGGGCTACCAACGCACCTCGTTACGGCAGATCGCCGAACGGTTGCGGCTGACCAAGGCCGCCATCCTCTACCACTTCCCCAGCAAGTCGCACCTGCTCACCGCACTTGCCGAACCCCTGGTCCGCGACCTGGAGACACTGCTGGACGAGGCCGGGGCACTGCCCGGCCGGCAGGCGAGATGGGCGCTGCTGGAGGGTTGGGTGGACACCATGCTGGCGCACCGTGGCCCGCTCGGCATGCTCTTCCACGACCTCGCCCTCGTCGACCGGGGCAGCACCTACTACCGGCTGGTGCAGATCGCCATGCGGGCCAACGAGATCGTCGCCGGGCCGGACGCCGGACGCCGGGACCGGGTCCGGGCGGTCCAGGCCATCGCCATGTGCAGCGACCCGGTGGTGTTCATGCTCGAGGTGCCCGCGTCGGTACTGCGGGAAGACATGCTCGACGGCGCCTGCCGACTACTGGGCGAGACGCCACCCGGCGATCAGCAGACGGCCCCCGGGGCGCCGCCGGCGACGCAGCGGCCGACGCGCCCTCCGGCGCCGCCGGACGCGACCGGGTGGGCCGGCGACGCCCGGGACGACCCCGGTCGATGAGTCCGGACCAGGTGCGGGCCGCCCGGCGGATGCATCTGGCGGGCACCCACTCAGCCGATGAGATCGCCGCCGAGTTCGGCGTCTCGCGCGCCACCGTCTACCGCCACCTCGATCCGGACGACGATAATGAGACGGTTTTGAGGTAGTTTCGAGACAGCTACCGGTTGGTCAGCGCACCAGACCGATCCCGGCGTACGTGCGTTCGTGGGCCGGGAACTCCTCGTCGGTGTGTGGCGCGTAGATCCAGGTACGCAGCGAGTTGGCCGCCGTGTCGATCTCCACCAGCCGCACCGGGTTGGTCCGGCGGGAGTGGAACGTCTGCAGGAACGAGTAGATCCGGTTGCCGTGCACGCCGGTGTCCACCCGGGACGCGGCCGTGCCGGTGTGGCCGGAGAAGACGAACCTGACGTTCGGGTACCGCGCCACCAGGTTGTCGAAGACGTACTGCGGGCTCGTGGAACCGTAGCTGGACACCTGACCGATCGTGGCGTCGCTCTCCAGGTAGTGGTGGGTCACGATCACCACGTTGTGCCGGGGATGGGCGGCCACGACGGACTGCGCCCAGGCGACGGCGGCCCGGCGCGGCCACAGCTCCAGGCTGAGCACCAGCCACCGCACCCCTCCGGCGGTGTAGGTGGCGTAGGCGTTGTCCACCTTGCCAGCCTCGAACTGGCCACGCACCGCCCCGAACCGCCCGGCGGTGAAGTACCTGTTGAACACCGTCGTGTCGCGCAGCAACCGCCCGGCGGGGCTGCGTAGTTCCCCGTCCGGTCCGGCGGCCTGGGTGTCATGGTTGCCGACGGCGAGGGTGTACGGGATGCCCGCCGTCTCCAGTGGCCGCAGGGCGGTTCGGGCACGCTCGTACTGCACGTGGTCGGGGGTGTCGTAGTTGACCACGTCACCGGAGTGCGTGACGAAACGCAGGTCGAGACCGGCACGGTGGGCGACCAGCCAGTCGACGCGCTGCCGCAGCCGGGCGTCGCCGGCCGTCAGCACCTCCTCCTGGGTGTCCGGGACCACCGCGAAGGTGAAGCTCGGGTCCGCGGCCGGGGGCGGCTGGGTGCGTACGTACGCCAGGTGCGCGTTGCGGTCGCACGCCTCCGTGTACCTGTCGTTGACCAGCTCGATCCGCACGTCGTACCGGCCCTGCGGCAGGTGCGCGCCGACCGGGTAACTCCCGTAGTTGGTGGCGCTGGTCACGGTGACCTCACCGGCCAGGTCCCCGTCCACAGTGACCCGCAGGGTCGGCCAGCCGTCACAGTGGTCGCCTATCGCGCCGACGACCAGCTGGCCGGCGCCCTGCACGGGAATGGTGGCGTAACTGGCGTTGTGCCACAGCGTGGCATGGGTGCCCGACGACGGCCGCGGCGTGCCCGTCGCCGGCTGGATCGATCCGTTGACCACTGTGAACGGTGACGCCGCGTGGGCCGTGCCGGCCAGTACACCGGCCGACAACACGACCACGACCACCATGAGTGCGCGCGCGACCCGCATGGTTGCCCTCCCTGTGCACACCGCCGGCGGCTGCCGGACATCGGGATGCTAAGGCCTACCGACCGGACATTCCGGCACCAGGACATGGACACGCAGTGACGTTAACCTCGACGAAACGTGATCGGCGGGTCGGTGGTGCCGTCAACCGACGTCGACCCAGTCCAGCGTGCGCTGCACCGCCTTCTGCCACCCGGCGTAACCGGCCGCCCGCTGCTCCGGTGACCAGGACGGCTGCCAACGCCTGCTCTCGTTCCAGTTGTCCCGCAGTTCCTCGGTGTCCTGCCAGAACCCGACCGCCAGGCCGGCGGCGTAGGCCGCGCCGAGCGCTGTGGTCTCGGCGACCACCGGCCGACTGACCGGTACGCCGAGGATGTCCGCCTGCAACTGCATGCAGAGGTCGTTGACGGTGACCCCGCCGTCGACCTTGAGGCACTCCAGCGCGACGCCCGAGTCCTGCGCCATCGCCTCGGCCACGTCGCGGCTCTGGTAGCAGATGGCCTCCAGGGTCGCCCGGGCGATGTGTCCGTCGGTGTTGTAGCGGGACAGGCCGACGATCGCGCCCCGGGCGTCGGATCGCCAGTACGGGGCGAACAGGCCGGAGAAGGCGGGTACGAAGTAGACCCCGCCGTTGTCGTCGACCTGACGGGCGAGGTCCTCGCTCTGGGCGGCGCTGCTGATGATCTTCAACTGGTCACGGAGCCACTGCACCGCCGAGCCGGTGACGGCGATGGAGCCTTCGAGCGCGTAGACCGGCGGCTGCCCGGCGAACTGGTAGCACACGGTGGTGAGCAGCCCTGCCTCGGAGCGGACGATCTCCGCTCCGGTGTTCAGCAGCATGAAGTTGCCCGTACCGTAGGTGTTCTTCGCCTCGCCCGGGGCGAAGCAGACCTGACCGACGGTGGCCGCCTGCTGATCGCCCAGGTCCCCGGTGATCGGGACCGAGCCGGCGAACGGGCCGTTGGGCAGCGTGACGCCGTAGGCGTCCGGGTCGGAGGACGGGACGATCCGCGGCAGCATGGCTCGGGGGATGGCGAAGAAGGACAGCAACTCGTCGTCCCAGTCCAGGGTCTCCAGGTTCATCAGCATGGTCCGGCTGGCGTTCGTCGGGTCGGTGACGTGCGCGCCGCCGTCGGTGCCGCCGGTGAGGTGCCACAGCAGCCAGGTGTCGGTGGTGCCGAAGATCGCCTCACCGCGTTCGGCGGCTGCCCGCACCCCGTCGACGTTCTCCAGGATCCACTGGATCTTGCCGCCGGAGAAGTAGGTCGCCGGCGGCAGGCCGGCCTTGCGTCGGATGACCTCACCGCGCCCGTCACGCTCCAGCGCCGAGGCGATCCGATCGGTCCGGGTGTCCTGCCAGACGATGGCGTTGTAGTACGGCCGGCCGGTGCGCCGGTTCCACACCACAGTCGTCTCCCGCTGGTTGGTGATGCCGAGCGCGGCCAGGTCACCGGCGGCCAGGCTGTGCGTGTTCAGCGCCGTCCGGACGACCGTCTGGGTGCGTTCCCAGATCTCCAGCGGGTTGTGCTCGACCCAGCCGGCGCGCGGCAGGATCTGCTGGTGTTCGAGCTGGTGGCGGCCGACCTCGTTGCCACCGTGGTCGAAGATCATGAACCGGGTGCTGGTGGTGCCCTGGTCCACCGCGCCGACGAAGTCAGCCATGCGGTTCTCCTTGTCGTGGTCCTCGCTGCCTACGGCCTCGGGGTGGATCCTTCCCGATGTCCGCGCCGCTGACCACGGACGCCTGCGGCGCCGACCAGGTGGGCCTGCGCACCAGGCGGCCCCGGGTCGACCGGCGGATGCCCGGTACCGTCGGGCAGACCACCACTGGGTCGCCGCTGACGGCGACCGGGACCAGGAGCACAGATGCGGTTTGAGCTACGCGACCGGACCGTCCTGATCACCGGAGCGGCGCGGGGTATCGGCGCCCAACTGGCCCGGGCCGCCGCCGCCCGGGGCGCCCGAGTCGCCCTGGCCGGCCTGGAACCGACACTGTTGCGGCAGCTCGCGGCCGAGTTGGGCGGGCACTGGTACGAGTGCGACGTCACCGACCAGGCGGGGGTCGACGACGCCGTCGCCTCCACCGTGCAACGGTACGGCGGCATCGACGTGGTGGTGGCCAACGCCGGCATCGCCAACCTCGGCACCGTCTCGTCCGGCCCGGTCGACGCCCTGGCCCGCACCATCGAGGTGAACCTGACAGGCGTGGTCCGCACGGTCAGCGCGGCGTTGCCGCACCTGCTCGCCGCCCGGGGCCACGTCCTGATCGTGTCGTCGGCGGCGGCCTTCGCCGCCATGCCCGGGATGGCCGCGTACTGCGCGTCGAAGGCGGGTGTCGAACAGTTCGGCAACGTGCTGCGGCTGGAGAACCGCCGGCGCGGACTGACCGTGGGCACCGCACACCCCATCTGGATCGACACCGACATGGTGCGCGACATCCGCGACGACCTCGCCTCCTTCCACGCCGCGCAGCGCCGGCTGCCCTGGCCGCTGAACAGCGTGGTGAGCGTCGAGCGGTGCGCCGAGGCGATGCTGCGCGGCATCGAAGGTCGCCGTCGCAAGGTGTACGTGCCACGGTCCATCGCCCTGGTCCAGGCCCTGCGACCGGTGGTGCTCAGTGGGTTCGCCGACCGGCTGATCGACAGGTTCGGCGGCGGGGAGCTGGTCGAGCAGATGGAGGCGGAGGTACGCCGCCTGGGCCGGTCCTTCGGGCGGACCTCGGTGGAAGCGGGCGAATAGCGCCCCGGATGGTTGCTCTTCGGCAAAGGTCGCGGATGTCCGTGGACGACGTACTCTGCCTGCATGAACAACCTCGGCCCGCCGGACGCCCGGGATCCCGGCGATCCGTCCCTCCGCGGCGGCGAGACGATAGCGCTACTGTCCGAGTCGTTCACCGCACAGACAGTGACGGCGCTGCGACACCTGCTCACCGCGCGGGTGGCCGCCACCGGTCTCACCGGCGACGTCGCCGAGGATCTCGTGCTGGCCGTGCACGAACTGGTCACCAACGCCGTGCTGCACGGCGGGGGACGCGGCCGACTCGACCTGTTCCGGCAGGCTGACCTGCTCATCTGCGAGGTCACCGACCACGGTCAGGAACGCGGCGGTGACCTGCCGGTGCACCTGCCGGCCACCACCACCCCGGGTGGCCGGGGACTCTGGCTCGCCCATCACCTGACCGGGGCGTTGACGCTGACCCGCCGGCCCGACGGGCTGACCGCGACCGTCACCGCCAGCCTGCCTCCCGAACCGTCCGGGGCACCCGAGGTGACCACGGACCGGCCGCCATCTCCGTAAGGCCGGCGGCCGGTACCGCGGTCAGCGGTCAGCGGTTCTGCTTCTGCTGGCAGGGCACGCAGAAGCGAGCGTGCGGCAGGATCTCCAGGCGCTCCCGGGGGATCTCCGTTCCGCACTTCTCGCAGCTGCCGTAGCCGCCAGCGGTGAGGCGGCGCAGCGCCCCGGAGATCTGGTCGAGGCTCTGCCGGGTGGCGGCGATCAACGCGGCGTTCGTGTGCGCCTGCGCCGGATCGCCGGTGTCGGCCGTCAGCTGGGTCAGCCGAGCCGTCTGCGCCTGGAACTCGTGGTTCAACGTCAGCTCCAGGTTGGTGAGCCACTGCTTGTCGTGGGTGTCTGTCCGGTCGCTCATGTCGGTTCCTTCCGGGAAAAAGAAAAAGGGCCGAAGCTGTGCGCTTCGCCCTTGGCCGTCACCTTGTCTGTGAACGGTCTCCGGAGGGCTCCGACCGGCGGGACGCGGCTGGCCGTGGCCGGACCGCGCCGGGATACGACGCGCCGCGCCCTGCGCACGCAGCACGGCCGGCGCCGCCGCCCTGACGGCGGCGACGCGGTCGAGCAGCACGGCGGGTCGCATCGAACCACCATAGGCGGCGGCTGGCCGGAAACCAATGCTGATCTCCGCCGCACGGGCGGCACGGGTCGGGTGTCGGCGGCGAGGACTTTGACGCCGGCCCGGAACGGGTAGACCGGGGCATGACCGACGTTCTCGTGGTCGGGGCCGGGTTCTCCGGCCTCGCCGCCGCACTCCGCCTCGCCCGGGCCGGCGTACGGGTGCGGGTGCTGGAGGCCCGTGACCGGGTCGGTGGCCGGGCGTTGACCCGGTGGCTCGACGACGGTACGCAGCTCGATCTGGGCGCGCAGTGGATCGGCCCCGGCCAGGACCGGGTGCACGCCCTGGTGCGCAGGTACGCGCTGGAGACGTTCCCGTCCGCCTCGGTCGGCGCACCGGCGGTGATGTGGGACGGGGTACGGCGGGACGCGGCGCCGGACGTCGCGTCCCGCGTCGTCGACCTGCTCGACGGGTACGCCGAGCGGCTGGACCCGGCCGCACCCTGGACGGCCCCCGACGCGGCCCGATGGGACGCCACCACCCTGGGCGACTGGCTGGCGGGCACCGCCCCGGATGCGGTGACGGCCCGTTACCTCGACCGGTTGCTCGCCGGTGGTCTGCTCGCCACCTCCGCGAACCAGGTGTCAGTGCTCCAGATGGCCTGCTATCTGCGTAGCGGCGGTGGGGCCAGGTCGTTGCTGGGCATGGCCGGTGGTGCGCAGCAGGACCGGATCGTCGGCGGACCGGCGGCGGTGGCCGAGGCGATGGCCGCCGGGCTCGGCCCGGGTGTGGTGCGGTTGTCCACCCCGGTGGACGCGATCGGGCAGAAGGACGGATCGGTGGTGGTCCGGGCCGAGGCGGAGCGCTTCGAGGCCGCCGCGGTGGTGGTCGCGGTGCCACCGGCCCTGGCCGGCCGTATCCGGTACGCCCCCGCGCTGCCCGCGCTGCGGGACGGGCTGACCCAGCGGATGCCGATGGGGTCGGCGATCAAGACGCACGCCATCTACCCGGCACCGTTCTGGCGGGCCGACGGCTGGTCGGGGGTCGCCACCTGCTCCGACGGACCGATCACGGAGACCGTCGACAACGGCACGCCGACCTCCGCACGCGGGGTGCTGACCATGTTCTGCTACGGGCCGGCGGCCAACGCGCTGCGGGGCATGGCACCACCGGCACGCACGGCGACGCTGCTCGACGCCCTGGCCGCGATCGCCGGGCCGGCCGCTCGGCAGGTCGAGGAGGTCGTCGACCACGACTGGTCGGCCGACCCGTGGACCCGTGGCTGCTTCGGCGGCGCGCTGGCCCCCGGCGCCTGGCAGGAGTACGGGCCGTCGTTGCGCACGCCGGTGGGCCGGATCCACTGGGCGGGCACGGAGACCGCGACCCGATGGACCGGCTATCTCGACGGGGCGATCGAGGCGGGCGAGCGCGCCGCCGCCGAGGTGTTGTCCCGGCTACCCGCCACGTCGCCCGCGTACCGGTGAACCAACCATGACAGACGACCTCCAGAACGGACCAAAGCCGCTAAAGTGACATTGGCGGAGGAGTTCGACCGGCGCTCCGCCGCCGGCTCGGGCCAGCCCGGTGCCTGCCCTCGGCCGGGCACGGCCCGGAGGAGGTGCCGGGATGTCGGAGGCTGTGCGCGCCTACTTCGACAATCTCGCCAAGGGTGGGGGGCGGATGCTGCGCCAGGTCTCCGGCACCGTGCGTTTCGACCTGCGCTATCCCGACCGGGTCGACAGCTGGCTGGTCAGCATCGAGCAGGGTCGGATCGCGGTGTCGCACGGGGAGGCACCAGACGCGGACACAGTGATCTGCGCCGACGAGCAGCTCTTCCTGCGGATGGCCCGCGGTGAGGTCAAGCCCGTTCCGGCATGGCTGCGCAACGACTTCACCGCCGACGGCGAGTTCCGGTTCGTGATGATGCTGGAGCGGCTGTTCGCGCCGCCACCCGACGCCCACCACCCCCGCGAGGTGGCCGCCCGCCAGCATCCCCACGTCCTGCCCGACAGCCGACAACCCGCGTCGGCTGACGAGCTGCCGCCGACCGGTGACGGGGAGCCGGAGTGAGGAAGCTGGTCCGCATCCTCAACGGCAACATCTTCTTGCTGAGCGAGGACAACGGAGACATGGTCTTCAGCCCCACCAACCCGAGTGGGTTCTTCGCCTTCGACACCCGGTTCCTGTCCACCTGGCGACTGAGTCTCGACGGGGAGCAATTGCACCCGCTGGCCGTGCACGAACCGAGCTACTACAAGATCCGGTTCTTTCTGGTTCCTGGTCATCCGACCCACTACGTCGACGCGAAGGCCTCGGTGATCCGCGACCGGTGGATCGCCGACAGCGCCTTCACCGAGCGCCTGACCGTGCTCAACCACACGAGCGAGCCCGTCGACTACCTGCTACGCGTCGACGTGGACAGCGACTTCGCCCCGGTCTACAACGTGGTCTGGCCGCACGGTTCGGCGCTGCGTGGCTATCGCGACGTCTCCGACGGTGTCCTGCGGCTCGGCTACCGGCGGGAGAACTTCCACCGGGTCGCCGACATCTCGTCGAGCGAGCCCGCCGAATTCGACGAACGCGGGCTGACCTACCGGATCCAGCTCGACCCGCAGGGCCGGTGGACCACGACCCTGCGGGTGGAAGGGCGGGTGCTGCGTCCGGACGGGGCGGACGTGCGGGAACGGCTGCGGCATCCGCGCGGCAAGGTCGGCACCGAGCTGCCGCACGACCTCAGCCAGTGGCTCGCCGAGGCTCCCCAGCTGTACTGCGACTGGGAGTCGTTGTGCATGACCTACCAACGAGGGCTGGTGGACCTGGCCGGCCTGCGTTTCTCTCCGCTGGCGCTGCCGCACGAGACCATGCTCGCCGCCGGGTTGCCCTGGTCGGCCACCATCATCGGCCGCGACAACCTCCTCACCTGTTACCAGACGTTGCCGTTCGTCCCTCAGATGGCGGCTACCACGCTGCGGCTGCTCGCCCTGGACCAGGGCACGGTGCTGGACGACTTCCGGGACGAGGAACCCGGCAAGATACTCAACGAGTTCCGGTACGGGGAGATGGCCGCCTTCGAGCATCGTCCCCAGTCGCCGTACTACGGCGGGGCGGACGTGACGCCGCTGTTCATCGTGCTGCTCGACGAGTACGAGCGCTGGACCGGCGACGCCGCGCTGGTGCGGGACCTGGAGGACGCCGCCCGAGCAGCCCTGTACTGGATCGACGAGTACGGCGACCTGCGTGGTGACGGCTATCTCTGGTACCAGCCGCGCAACGACGAGAGCGGGGCGAAGAACCACTGCTGGAAGGACACCCCGGAGGCGATCTGTTACCAGGACGGCCGGCTGCCCGGGCTGCCGCGCGCCACCTGCGAACTGCAGGGTTACGCGTACGACGCGAAGCGACGCGGGGCCCGGCTGGCCCGCGAGTTCTGGGGCGACCCGACGTACGCCGACCGCCTGGAACGGCAGGCCGAGGAGCTCAAGCGACGGTTCAACAGCGACTTCTGGATCGATGGCGGCGAGTACTTCGCGCTGGCGCTCGGTCCCGACGGCGACCGGGTGGACGCGCTGGCGTCGAACATGGGCCACCTGCTGTGGAGCGGCATCGTGGACCCGTCCCGGGCCGCCGCGGTCGCCGGTCACCTGCTCGGGCCGCGGCTCTTCTCCGGCTGGGGAGTACGGACCCTGGCCACCGGGCAGGCCAGCTACAACCCGCTCGGATACCACGTGGGTACGGTGTGGCCGTTCGACAACTCGCTCATCGCCTGCGGGCTGCACCGCTACGGCTTCGTCGAGGAGGCGGGAATCATCGCGGAGTCCGTCGTCGAGGCGTCCCAGCACTTCGCCGGGCGGATGCCCGAGGCTTTCGCCGGCTACGACCGCGAGCTGACCCGCTACCCGGTGCCGTACCCGGCCGCGAACAGTCCCCAGGCATCCGCCACAGGTGCCACCTTCCTGCTGCTGCGTACCCTGCTCGGCCTGGAGCCGTACGGCGAGCACCTGGTGGTGCACCCGGCGATCCCGGCGCGCTTCGGCCGGATCGAGCTGCTGAACATTCCGGGACGCTGGGGTCACAAGGACGCCATCGGCAACGGCCGCGTGCCGCTCGCGGATCGGGGCCGGCGGTGACCGCGCACCGGACGGTGCCGGGTAACGTGCTGCGGCATGACCGGCGTGGCGTACTCGCACTGCTCGTACTGCGGCGCGGCGTACCCGCCGCCGGCCGGCTGGCCCCGGCTCTGCCCGACCTGCGGTCAGCAGGTCTGGCGCAACCCGTTGCCGGTGGCGGTGGCCGTGCAGCCGGTGCTGACCGCCGACGGCCTCGGCGTGGTCGTGGTCCGGCGCGACATCGAACCCGCCCGGGGCCTGCTCGCGCTACCCGGCGGCTTCATCGAGTACGGCGAGGAGTGGCAGGACGCGCTGGTCCGGGAACTGCGCGAGGAGACCGGCCTGCCCGCCGACGCGGCCGGTGCGACGCTCATCACGGTGCGCAGCGCGCCGGCCGGCGGCACCATGCTGATCTTCGGAGAGCTGCCGGTGCGCCGCGCCGAGGAGCTTCCGCCGTCGGCGCCGACCGCTGAGGCGACCGAGTGGCTGGTGCTGACCGAGCCGGCCGAACTGGCCTTCTCCACCCACACCGAGGTGCTCGCCGATTTCCTCACGCGCCGGTCTGGCTGACCGGTAGGTCACCCGGAAGCAGGAGTGTCCGGCGGTTGGGCGGGTAGACGGCGGGGCCGCACCGGATCGCCGGAGTGGCGGGCCTACGCCAGGTCGGGCCTGGTGACACGTTCCGGGGAGCCGATGACACCTGAACCGGGGACGTCGGACGACGTCGTGGAGCTGCGGGTGCACGGGGTGTCCGGCGCCGACGCCGAGCAGATCCTCGACCGCCCGCACAGTCGCCAGGTGGCTGGCGACCGAAGCGGCGGGTTCTACCGGCCGCGTCCGGGCTATCCGGACACCGAGGGCCCGGCGGGCGTGACGTTGGAGGCATACCGCTGGAGCGACCTTCCGTCCGGCACCACCATCCGGACGCTGTCGTTGATGTTCCTGTTGCCGTTCATGCTGTGCAACGTCGCGATCTGGATGCGGCCGGCACCCCGGAGCGGCACCGGGGTGGGGCTGAAGGCGGTGTGCCGGCTGCTCGCCCTCACCCTCACCATGCTGTACGTGCTGGCCGCGATGGGGGTGGCGCTGGACCTGGTCGCCTGGCGCTGCGTGCCGAACCCGTCATGTCTGGCCGGGCGGCCGTGGCTGTCCTGGATCAGCGACCGACCCGTCGGGCTGACCCTTGCCGTTTTCGCGCTCCTGCCCTTCGGCGCGCTCATGCTGGTCTGGCGGCTCGCCACCCGTCCTGGCCGCAACTTCGACGCCTTTCACACGCCCATCACCACCTCAGGTGGGCACCAGCTCAGCGCGGTGGGTCAGTGGGACAGGGCGCCGACCGTGGACCGGCTGTGCTCCCTGCACGGAGCCGCCGGCCTGATGACCCTCGGTCTCGGTCTGGTCGCCGCCCGGATCAGTTCGGGCCCGTCGGTGCTCAGCGTGACCCTGGCCGTCCTCGGCGGGGCGGTCCTGTTGACCTGCGTCGTGCTGGTCTGCGTGCACCCGTTCGTCGACCTGCTGCCGACCGGCTCGTACGCGGACCGGATCGCGCGCGGGCTGCGCAACCTGGCCTTCGTACTCATCGCCGTGGTGCTGGTCGCGGTGACTGTCGATCCCACTCCGTGGCGGGTCCGCGACGGGCTGCCGGGCTACGCGAGCGCCGTCGGACTTGTCATTCTCTCCCAGGCCGTTCTGCTGTTCCTGCTCGGCACGGGTGCGCTGATCGCCCGGAGCCGCCGACGCCACAGCGCCGCCGACCCGGCGGGCAGCGCCGACCCGGCGGGCAGCGCCGACCCGGCGGGCAGCGCCGACCCGGCGGGCAGCGCCGACCCGGCGGGCAGCGCCGACCCGCCCGAGCGTCGACGCGCCGGCCAGGACCCGGCACCCGGTGTCGAGCCCGATGAGGCGCGCCGCGGATTCGGCCGTAACGGGCTTGGCTCCGGACTGCTGCAAGGGCTGGGCGCGCCGGTGATCGCGGCCACCGCCACCGGTCTGGCGGTGGCGATCTCCGCCGACCTCGTCTACCGGGTGGCCGACCCCCTCAACCGCCGCGCCAACGCCGACGGTGAGCGGGAGATCAGTCCGCCGCTCGGGTACAAGTGGGCCATCTTCGTGTTCCTGGTGGCCGCCGCGGCCACCCTGGTGGCGACCGTGATCATCGTTCTGGCCAGTCGTGCCGCCCGAACGCGTACCGCCCGGGCCACCGTCGCACACGACTATCCCGACGCCCCACCGGCCGCCGGATTCCGGCTGCGGCAGGTCGAGCGGATGATCGCCCGAGCGCGATTCACCGAACGGGTGGAGACACTCGCGGTGGTGTACGCCTGTGTCGTCGGGGCCGGCATGCCCAGCAGCCTGCTCGGCATGCTCGGGCTGGCACCGGGCACCACGGTGCAGCGGCTGACCGGGATTCCGGCCGCGGCGACCGACTTCGGTATCCAGATGGGCAGCTTCCTCATCGCGGCGCTGGTGCTGGGGCTGCTGGTCGGCGGCGTGCTCGCCTACCGTACGTCCGGGTTCCGCAGGTACGTCGGCGTGCTGTGGGACCTGGGTACGTTCTGGCCCCGGGTGGCGCACCCCTTCGCGCCGCCCTGTTACGCCGAGCGCGCGGTGCCGGAACTGAGCCGGCGGATCGTGCACCTCACCGCGCAGGGACGCGGGGTGCTGCTCACCGGGCACAGCCACGGCTCGGTGCTGCTTGCCGCCACGATCCTCCAACTGCCGCCCGAGGTGTGCGGCAGGTTGGCGCTGCTGACGTACGGATCCCCGCTGCGGCGGCTCTACGCGCGGCTGTTCCCGGCGTACGTCAGCGAGGACGTGCTCCGCGAGGTGGGTGAACGGGTCGACTGGCGGTGGATCAACCTGTGGCGGGACACCGACCCGATCGGTGGCTGGGTCTTCTCGCCGCACCGGCCCGGCCGGGCGCCGACAGTGCCCGGCGCGGCCGGCACGGTGGACCGCCGGTTGCGCGACCCGGTCGACGTCGTCCCGCCGCCCGGCGACAGCGTCCCGCCCCCGATCGTCGGGCACTGGCCCGGCGAGTCAGACAGGCGTTTCGCGACCGCGGTGACGGAGTTGGCCAGCCGGTTGCGGGGCCGGCCCAGCACGGTGTCGTAGTCGCGCACCGACGTCGGGCCCGGGGCGCTGCGACTATCCTTCCCCGGATGGGCACCTCCCCCGACGTCGAACGGACCCTGATCGCGTCGAACCGTCGAGCCCGCCACGACTACACAGTGCTCAAGACCTACGAGGCCGGCATCGTGCTCGCCGGCACCGAGGTCAAGTCGCTGCGGGCGGGACGCGTCTCGCTTGTCGACGCCTTCGCACAGGAACTCGACGGGGAGATCATGCTGTACGGCCTGCACATCGCCGAGTACGGCTACGGCAGCTGGACCAACCATGCACCCCGACGGACCCGCAAACTGCTGCTGCGCCGGGTGGAGATCGCCCGGATCCTCGACCGGACCCGGGAGGGCGGGATCACCCTGGTGCCGCTGTCGATGTACTTCTCCGGCGGCTGGGCGAAGGTCGAGCTGGCCCTGGCCAGGGGGCGCCGATCCTACGACAAGCGGCAGGTGCTGGCCGAACGCGACGCGAACCGGGAGATCGCCCGCGAGCTGGGCCGCCGGCTCAAGGGTCGCCCGGCGCGCGGCTGAGCCGGGCGGCTCGACCCGACACGAGGTGGCGCGGAACTCAACCGGCGAGCAGATGAGCGTGGGCCGCCCGCAACCGGGTCAGCGCGGGATCGCTACCCGGCGGGAAGCGCCGATCCAGCTCCTCCCAGACCTCGGCGAGTGCCGCGGTCACCACCCGTAGCTCGGCGGCGTGCCGGCGGGCACTGTGCTGCCGCTGCGCGTCGAGGCGCCGGGACCAGCCGGCGGTGACCTCGGCCAGCCGGCTGGCGTCGGCACGGGCCTCGGCGACGGTGCGGGCGGCGGCCGCCGGCACGATCGCGGCGACCGGTCGCGGATCGCCGTCGCGGGTGACCACAGTGACCGTGTCGGTCAGTTCCGCCATGGCGACGAGTTGGCTCAGTCGGGTGCGCGCCTCGCGAAGGGGCAGCGAGCGCGCCGGGGCGTTTCGCGGAGTGAGGGCGGGGACAGCCATGAATACATGGTCGGTGCCGGGTACGACACTTTCCGCGACGGTCAGCGCGACTGATGGTCCCGGCGGGACGGAAACTGGGCGCCGGGGCGGGCCAGCGTGGACCGGGCGCGCAGCCCCACCGGGTCGGGTTCGGTCACGTCGGCCGGGCCACCGGCGGCTGCGGTGGAGGGTTGCGCACGCCGGGCGTCCAGGTACGCCAGCGCCGCCCGGTCGTCGTCGTTGGGGGCGGCGAGCAGCGCGTACACCAGACCGACCACACCGAAGATCACCAGCAGCACGATCGGGATCAGCAGCGTGCCGACACCGGCCCCGGAAAGCTCACCCCGGTCCTCGTGCAGGTGCACCGACAGGGCGCTCATCCCGGTGAAGTGCATGCCGTTGACCGCCACCCCCATCACCAGCGCCGAGGCGAAGACGGCCACCCCCTTGCGGACGGTCACCGCGAGCCAGAGCGCGACCGAGGCCGCGACCACGGCGATCAGCACCGACAGCCCGACCCGGAGGTTGTCGTAGAGCAGCCGGCCGTCCAGCCGCATCGCCGCCATACCCGTGTAGTGCATCGCCGCCACCCCGACGCCGGTGAACAGGCCGCCGCCGAGGATCCGTGCCGCCGAGAGCCGACCGGTACCCACGATCGCCAGGCCGATGCCGACCGCCGCCACCGCGATCAGCGCGCTGCCGACAGTGATCGGCACGTCGTACCGGATCCGCGACCCGGTCACGGCGAAGCCCAGCATCGCCATGAAGTGCATCGTCCAGATCGCCGTGCCGCCGAGCGCCCACGCGGCCAGGCTGCCCCACCAGAGCTTCTGACCCGTGCTGGTGGCGGTACGGATCCGACCGGCACAGACCAGGCCGAGGATCGAACCGAGCACCGACAGCGCGTAGCTCAACGCCGGTGTGATCCAGCCGTACTCAAAGTGATTGATGTCCGCCACGTGGGCTCCCCCCAGAGCTGCTACCGACGCGTAGCTCACGCGCCGATGACATGATGTGCGACGCTCTCACCAGGCACAACAGGGCCCCCCTGGCACTTCGGGGCGTGCCGTCGCGGTGACGCAGCGATGCGTCGGTTCGCCGGGGCGAGCGGTCGCCGTCGGGAGCCGACTCAGGCCGGGGAGTGGTACGCCAGCACGCCCCGGTTGACGGCGTTCATCGCCTGCCGCGCGGTGGCCCGCAGCTCGGTCGAGGCACCACCGGAGTCGGCCAGCTGGCCGAGCAGGTCCACCACCTGGCGGGCCCACCTGACGAAGTCACCGGCCGGCATCTCGCCGTCGAGTTGCCCGCTGGTCAGCACCTTCGCCAGCGCCTCGCCCCGGGCCCAGCGGTAGACCGGCCAGGCGAAACCCAGATCCGGCTCGCGGGTGACGGCCAGCCCTCGCGACGCCTCCTCGGCCTCGATCTCACTCCACAGCTTCAGGGTCGCGTCGACCGCCTCGGCGACCGGGCCACGCGGCAGCGAGGCTCGTTCGTCGACGTCGCGGCGGGCCTCGAAGACCACCACCGAGACCGCGGCGGCCAGTTCGGCCGGGGACAGGCCGTCCCAGACGCCGCGCCGCAGGCACTCCGCCACGAGCAGATCCGCCTCCGTCCAGATCCGCCCCAGCATCCGGCCGGCGTCGGTGACGGCCCCGTCGGCGGCCAGGTAGCCACGTCCGGTGAGCAGCGCGACGATCCGGTCGAAGGTACGGGCCAACGAACCCGTCCGGCCGGCGACCCGCTCCCGCAGCTCCTCGGTGTCCCGCTCCAGCCGGCGGCGGCGCTCGGCCCAGCGGGCGTGTTCCTCCCGCTCCGGGCAGGCGTGGCAGGGGTGCCGGCGCAGCTCGGTCCGGAGCTGGCTGAGCTGGTGATCCTCCCCCGCCTGCCGGCCCCGGGCCCCCCGGCGGGAGTGCCGGTCCAGGCCGGTGCCGCTGACCTGTGCGGCCAGGTCACGCCGGGCCGCCGGATTGCGGTGGTTGAAGTGCTTGGGCACCCGGATGCGGGCCAGCACCTCGGCCGGCGTGGTGAAGTCGGCGGGGCTGATCCGGCCGGCCCAGCGGTCCTGGGTGAGCACCAGCGGGCGCGGCTCGCTGAACCCTCCGGCCGCCGGGTCGAGCACCACGGCCAGGCCGGCCCGACGCCCGGACGGCACCCGGATCACGTCGCCCACCCGCAGCCGCTCCAGGGCCGTCACCGCGGCCGCCCGACGCTGGCTCTGCCCCTGCCGGGCGATGGCCCGCTCCCGGTCGGCGATGGCGACCCGCAGCGCGAAGTACTCGTCGAAGTCGCCGTGGTGGCATTCCGCCTCCACGCCGTACGCCTCGATGGTCTCGGTGTTGCGCTGCACCTGCCGGGCCAGGCCGACCACCGAGCGGTCCGCCTGGAACTGCGCGAACGACGACTCCAGCAGTGCCCGGGCCGGCTCCGCACCGACGCTGCCGACCAGGTTCACCGCCATGTTGTACGAGGGCCGGAAGCTGGAGCGCAGCGGGTACGTCCGGGTGGAGGCCAGACCCGCCACGTGCCGGGGGTCGGTCTCCGGGGACCACACCACCACGGCGTGCCCCTCCACGTCGATGCCCCGGCGACCGGCCCGCCCGGTGAGCTGGGTGTACTCGCCAGGGGTCAGGTCGACGTGCGCTTCGCCGTTGTACTTGACCAGGCGCTCCAGCACCACGCACCGGGCCGGCATGTTGATGCCCAGGGCGAGGGTCTCGGTGGCGAAGACCGCCTTGACCAGCCCACGGACGAACAGCTCCTCCACGACCTCCTTGAACGCCGGCAGCATCCCGGCGTGGTGGGCGGCCAGCCCGCGCTCCAGACCGTCGAGCCACTCCCAGTAGCCGAGCACCGACAGGTCCTCACCGGGGATCGCGGTCACCCGGGACTCCACCACGCGGCGGATCTCCGCCCGCTCGTCGGGCGAGGTCAGCCGCAGCCCGGCGGCGAGGCACTGCTGCACCGCCGCGTCGCAGCCGGCCCGGCTGAAGATGAACAGGATCGCCGGCAGCAGGCCCTCGCGGTCCAGCCGGTCGACGATGTCCGGGCGCATCGGCCCACGCCAGCGTGGCCCGCGCCGGCCGGCGCCGAAGGTGGCGGAGCGCCCCTCGCCGATGTCGAGCCGGCGCATCGTGTCCCGGGTGTAGCGCAACAGCTCGGGGTGCACATCGTGCTTACGGGCCGCGGCGGCGTCGTGGAACAGGTCGAACATCCGCTTGCCGACGAGCATGTGCTGCCACAGCGGCACCGGCCGGTGCTCGCTGACCACCACCGTGGTCTCGCCCCGAACCGTGATCAGCCAGTCGGCGAACTCCTCCGCGTTGGAGACCGTCGCCGACAGCGACACCAGGGTCACCGAGGCGGGCAGGTGGATGATGACCTCCTCCCACACCCCGCCACGGAACCGGTCGGCCAGGTAGTGGACCTCGTCCATCACCACGTACGCCAGGCCCTCGAGGGTGGCCGAGCCGGCGTACAGCATGTTGCGCAGCACCTCGGTGGTCATCACCACCACCGGAGCGTCGCCGTTTATGGCGTTGTCGCCGGTGAGCAGGCCCACCTGCTCGGCGCCGTACCTGTCGACCAGGTCGTGGTACTTCTGGTTCGACAGTGCCTTGATCGGCGTCGTGTAGAAGCACTTGCGCCGGGTGCCGTCGGCCGGTTCCGGCCGCCCCGGCGCACCCCGCAACGCCAGGTGTACGGCGAACTCGCCGACCACCGTCTTGCCGGCCCCGGTCGGCGCGCAGACCAGCACGCCGCTGCCCCGCTCCAGGGCCTGACACGACTCCCGCTGGAAGTCGTCGAGGTCGAACCCCAGGTCAGCGGTGAATTCTTCAAGCGC
Source organism: Verrucosispora sp. CNZ293 (assembly GCF_002754655.1). Lineage (NCBI taxonomy): Bacteria > Bacillati > Actinomycetota > Actinomycetes > Micromonosporales > Micromonosporaceae > Micromonospora > Verrucosispora sp. CNZ293. The sequence continues at coordinate 1,251,568 of NZ_PEFR01000001.1, read as the reverse complement.
CGGGAACTGTGAGGCCTGGGCGGCCCGGCGGCGCGCCGCGGCGTACCGCTCGGCGGGGCTCGACATGTCCCCAAGATTAGTGCGTGCCCACGACGAGCACCCGGCAAGGCCGAGCGGCGGGGCGGTCCGCGTGGGTCGGTAGGGTGCACGACGTGCCGGATCATGCCGAACCGACCAGCCCCGTGCCCGACGTCGACGGTCGGGGCCCGTCCCGTCGGCAGGTACGGGCGGTGCTGTTCGACTTCCACGGCACCCTCGCGCAGGTGGAGGAGCCCAGTCAGTGGGTGCTGGCCGCGGCGGCGGCGTGCGGCGTCGAGCTGGACCGGGCCCGGGCGACCGCCCTGGCCGATCGGCTGCTCACCGCCGGACGCGCCGGTGGGCCGCTGCCCGCCCGGGTGCCACCCCACCTGGCCGAGCTGTGGGCCGACCGGGATCTCTACGAGCACGCCCACCGGGGCGCCTACACCGGGCTGGCCGACACGGTCGACGCCGGCATCGACGGGTTCGCCGAGGCGCTGTACGAGCGCCTGCTGGTGCCGCAGGGGTGGGTGCCCTACCCCGACACCGCCCCCACCCTGGCCGCGCTGCGCGCCGCCGACGTGCGGGTGGCCGTGGTCAGCAACATCGGCTTCGACATCCGGCCACTCTTCGACGCCTGGGGGCTGGCCGACCTGGTCGACGCCCACGTGTTGTCGTACGAGGTGGGCCGGTGCAAGCCCGATCCGGCGATCTTCTGGCGGGCCTGCGGCATGCTCGGCGTCGACCCCGAGGAGTCGCTCATGGTCGGCGACACCCCCGCCGACGCCGGTGCCGTCGCCGCCGGCTGCGCCGCCCTGATCCTCCCCGCCGCCGACCCCGGCCGCCCCAACGCCCTCGGCTCCGTCCTCAACTTCCTCCCCCACCCCCTAGACCTCCCCTGACCACCCCTGCTTCCGCGATCTTGCACTTGCGGTCGCCGCTATGTCCGCTATGGGCCGCTTTGTTCCGACCAGAAACGCAAGATCGCGGGAGGTGGCGGGTGGTGGCGGGTGGTCAGCGGAGGAGGTGGAGGGCGGCGGGGGCGGCGGTGATGGTGAGTGGGAGAGGCAGGGACCGTTCGCCGTCGGCGTAGGTGGTGATGTCCGCCGCGGCGAGGGCGACGGTGCGGGCGCGGTAGGTGCGCACGAGCGGGTGGGCGACGTGGGTGCCGGCGTAGATGCGCGGCTTGACCCGGATCAGGGTGCGCCTGTCGAACCGGCCGCCGACCACCACGTCGAGCAGGCCGTCGGTCGGGTCCGCGGCGGGGCAGATCCGCATCCCGCCGCCGTAACTGGCCCCGTTGCCGACCGCCACCAGGACCGCGTCGACCTCGATCCGCTCACCGTCGAGGGTGAGGGTGTACCGACGTGGCCGGAGCCGGGCCAGTTCCACCAGGATGGCCAGGTCGTAGCGGCGGGGACCGCGCGGCCAGCGCATCCGGTTGGCCCGCTCGTTGACGATCGCGTCGAAGCCGGCCGCCAGCACCGCCCCGTACCAGCGGAGCGTGCCGTCGAGCCCGGTCATCCGGGCCAGATCGACAGGTCGGCTGCGCCCCTCGCGCAGAGCTGCCGCGATGACCTCGACAGCCGCCCGGGGGTCGGCCGGAAAGCCGGTCTCCATCGCGAAGTCGTTACCGGTGCCCGCCGGGACCGGACCGAACGGCACCGAGGTGCCGGCGACAGCCTGCATGGCGCGGTGCACCGTACCGTCGCCACCGACCGCCACCAGTGCGGCGGCCCCCTCGGCCACGGCGGTCCCGCAGGCCGCCTCGGCCTCCGCCGCGCTGCCGGCCCGCAACAGCCGCACCGGCCGACCGGCCGCCGCGAGCCCGTCCAACAGCTCCGGCAGCAGCCCCCGGTGCCGACCCCGGCCGGCGGTCGGGTTGGCCAGCACGGCGACGGGCCCGCCGAGCGCCGAAGGGTGATCGTCTGAGGTCACGGCGAGCACCGTACTGCCTGGCCGGCGCGGGCGCGAGGGTGCCGCCCCCGACGTCCGCCCAGGCCGGAACGGGCGGTAGGGACAGACCCACCGTCCGCGCCGCAACTGTCATTTGTCACGACCGATGGTGCGGCACGCATTCATCTCCATGACTGAAAACACTGGAGCCGCCATAGGCCGAACGGACAGACTCGAATCCATCAACAGGACCGCGATCGGCGGATGGGAGGAGACACAGTGGACGAGCGCTACGACAGCTACTGCGCTGCCGACCCGCTGTTCTACGACTCCCTCGGCAGCGCTGTCACGCAGCCCACCTTCGCCCCGGCCCGCCGGCCGCTGCCAGCCGGCTGGCGACGGGAGTCGCTCGACGACTGGCTCATCCACGCCCCGGACGGCGAACGCCTGCCGCAGCAGGGCTGGAAGGTGCACGTGTCGGCCACGCTCGCCAACGCCGACCGGGTGCTGGACACCGTCTGGGACTACTGCGTCCCCCGGGGGCTGTCCTTCAAGTTCCTGCGCGGCCCCCGCACCCTGTTGCTGCGCAACTCCAAGTACGCCGCCCGCGCGGCCAGCGGCAAGTTCGTCACCGTCTACCCACGCGACGACGCCGAACTCGAACTGGTCTGCAAGGAGCTCGACGAGTTGCTCACCGGCGAGGACGGCCCGTACGTCCTCAGCGACCTGCGGTACGCCGCCGGACCGGTGTACGTCCGCTACGGCGGCTTCGCCGCCCGGTACTGCCACTCCCCCGACGGGCAGGTCGTCCCGGCCGTCGAGGACGACACCGGCACCCTGGTGCCGGACCGTCGCGACCCGGTCTTCCACCTGCCGTCCTGGGTGACGCTGCCGGACTTCCTCGCGCCGCACCTGGCCGCCCGCAACGCGACAAGCACCGACGAGGTCCCCTACCGGATCGAGAAGGTCATCCACTTCTCCAACGGTGGCGGCCTGTACGTCGGACGCGACAGTCGCACCGACACGCGGCTGGTGTTCAAGGAGGCCCGGCCGCACGCCGGCCTGGACGCCGACGGCACCGACGCCGTCACCCGGCTCGCCCGGGAGGCCGCCGTCCTGCGCCAACTCGCCGACCTGCCGCAGGTGCCGAGGGTGCACGACGAGTTCGCCCTCGGCGACCACCGCTTCCTCGCCCTGGAGTTCATCGAGGGCCGCCCGCTGAACAAAGTGCTTGTCGACCGCTATCCGCTTATCGACGCCGACGCCACCGACGACGACCGCGCGCAGTACGCACGCTGGGCGCTTGACGTCCACCGTCAGGTCGACGAGGTTGTCCGGGCGATCCACACTCGCGGTCTGGTCTACGGCGACCTGCACCTGTTCAACATCATGATCCGTCCGGACGACCGGGTCGCGCTCGTCGACTTCGAGGTGGCCGCCCCGATCGACGGGCACCGCCGGCCGGGGCTGCGCAACCAGGGCTTCGCCGCACCCCGGGGACGCACCGGCGTGGCGGTCGACCACTACGCCCTGGCCTGCCTGCGACTGGCCCTGTTCCTGCCGCTGACCCAGCTGGTGCGCCTCGTCCCGGCGAAGGCGGCACACCTGGCCGACATCATCGCCGACACCTTCCCGGTGCCGAGGGACTTCCTCGACGCGGCGGTCGCGGAGATCACCGGCCCGGACACCCAGCCCGGCGACCGCATCCCACCCACCGCCGAGGTTCCAGCCGACGACCGGGACGGGCTCGCCCGCGCCATTCTGGCCAGCGCCACACCCGCCCGCACCGACAGGTTGTTCCCCGGCGACATCGAACAGTTCCGCAGCGGCGGGCTCAACCTGGCCCACGGCGCGGCCGGCGTGCTGTACGCGCTGCACCGCAGCGGCGCCGGCCGATCGCCGGAACACGAGCAGTGGCTGGTCCGTCAGGCCACCGCACCCCCGGCAGGCACCCGGTGCGGCTTCTACGACGGCCTGCACGGCGTCGCCTACGCCCTGGATACGCTCGGTCGCCGGCAGGACGCACTCGACGTGCTCGACATCTGCCTCCGCGAGTCGACCACCGGGCTGGACCACAGCCTGGCCAGCGGACTGGCCGGAATCGCCCTCAACCTGGCCGAGCTGGGTGGGCGTACCGGTGAGACGAAGCTGCGTGAGGCCGCCTGGCAGGTCACCGGAGAGCTGGTGGACCGGCTCGCCGACGACCCCGACGGCGAGGTCAGCGGCGGCCGGCACCCGTACGCCGGGTTGCTGCGCGGCCGGACCGGAGCGGCGCTGCTGCTGGTGCGCCTGTACGAGCTGACCGGTGACCCGGGCCTGCTCGACCACGCCGCCACCGCGCTGCGGCAGGATCTGCGCCGCTGCGTGGTACGCCCCGACGGCGCGCTGGAGGTCAACGAGGGCTGGCGGACCATGCCCTACCTCGGGCAGGGCAGCGTCGGCATCGGCCTCGTCCTCGACCAGTACCTGCGCCACCGGGACGACGAGCAGTTCGCCGAGGCGAGCGCCGGTGTGCGCCGCGCCGCCCGGTCGCCGTTCTACGCGCAGTCCGGACTCTTCGCCGGGCGGGCCGGCATCATCGTCTACCTCGCCGCCCAGCCCGACGATCCGCAGCTACGCCACGAGCTGGACGGGCAGATCCGGCGGCTGGGCTGGCACGCGCTGCCGTACCGCGACGGCACGGCCTTCCCCGGCGAGCAGTTGCTGCGGCTGTCCATGGACCTCGCCACCGGCACCGCCGGCGTCCTGCTGGCCCTGGCCACCGCCCGGCCCGACGGCCCGACGGCCCTGCCCTTCCTCGCGCCCCTCACCGGCGCACCGGACTCCCCCGCCACGGCGGGGGCGACCCTGACCCCGACGCCTGATAGGAGGTGAACGACATGGCGCTTCTCGACCTTCAGGGACTGGAGGCGGCTCCGGCCGACCGGACCGGCGGTGGTAGCCGGGCGAGCCTGCTGCTCTGCGGCGACAGCTCGCTGTCCGTCACGACCTGCAACTGACGGATCGCACCACGCGAGGCCCTGGACGGTGATCTGACCGTCCAGGGCCACGCCGTATGAGCGGGAGGACCGATGCGAACGCTTGCCGGCGAGGACCGCCTGCTGTTCCGGGTGGTCCGCGACGGTGGCGGCTGGACCGCGATGCTCGTGATGGTGGCACTGGCCGGGGCCGCCGCCGAGCTGGCACTGCCGGCGGTGCTGGGGCTGGCGGTGGACGCCGCAGTCGGTGGGGACGCCTCCCCCCGGTGGCCGGTGGTCGCCTGCGGCCTGGTCGTCACCCTGCTGGTCACCGACGTGCTCGGTGACCTCGCCAGCGGCTACGGCGCCGCCCGGGCCACCGCCCGGCTCCGGCGACGGCTGCTGCGGCACCTCTTCGCACTGGACGTGCGGACCGTCCGCCGCTACCCGGTAGGTGACCTGGTCGGCCGGCTCGCCGGGCAGGCCGCCGACGCCGGGCAGGCCGGCACCGCCGTGGCGCTGGGTGCGATCGCGGTCCTGCCCCCGCTGGGCAGCGTCGTGGCGCTGCTCCTGCTGGAGCCCGTCCTCGGGCTCACCCTTCTCATCGGCCTGGCCGTGCTGACCGTGCTCATGGCCACCTTCGTCACCGACGCCTCGGCCGCCGTCACCCGGTACCAGCGGGTGCTCGGGACGATCGCCGGCCGGCTCCAGGAGGCGCTCGGTGGTTCCCGCACCATCGCCGCGGCCGGCACCACCGACGCCGAGTGCGCCCGGGTACTGGCGACGCTGCCGCAGCTACGCGGCCACGGCCGGCTCGGCTGGCGGCTGCTGGCCCGGGCGAACGCCCGCGTCGCCGCCGTGGCGCCGCTGCTTCAGGTCGCTGTCGTCGCCGTCGGCGGATACGCGTTGACCGTCGGCTGGCTCACCCCCGGGCAACTTGTCGCCGCCGTCCAGTACGCCGCGCTCGGTGCCGGGCTGGGCGCGGTGCTGGCCACCCTCAACCGGCTGGTCCGCAGCCGGGCCGCGGCCCGCAGGATCGCCGAGCCGCTGTCGGCCGAGGCGCGGCCCGACGGCGCCGAACCGCTGCGGCCCGGCGACGGCCACCTGCGGCTGCGCGGGGTCGGTGTCCGCGCCGACGACGACCGGCCGATCCTGGCCGCGATCGACCTGGACATCCCCGCCGGCAGCACGGTGGCCGTCGTCGGACGCTCCGGGGCCGGCAAGTCCGCCCTCGCCGCGGTGGCCGGCCGGTTGTACGACCCGGACACCGGTGAGGTGCTGCTGGACGGGGTGCCACTGACCCGCCTCGACCCGGCCGCGCTGCGTCGGGCGGTCGGGCACGCCTTCGACCGTCCGGTGCTGGTCGGCGAGACGGTGCACGACGCGATCGGCCTCGGCCTGCCCGAACGGTCGGCCCGGCCGCCGTCGACAGGCGTCCCGGCCACCGCGGCCGTGCTGGCCGCGGCCCGGGCCGCACAGGTCGACGGGGTCGTCAGCCGACTGCCCGACGGGTTCCGCACCGCGACCGTGGCGGCTCCGTTGTCCGGCGGTGAGGCGCAACGGATCGGGCTGGCCCGGGCGTTCCATGCCGAACGGCTGCTCATCCTCGACGACGCGATGTCCAGCCTGGACACCGCCACCGAACATCGGATCGCCCAGGCGCTGACCGGCCCGCAGGCGGGACGTACCCGCCTGGTGGTCACCCACCGGGTGGCCACGGCCGCCGCCGCCGACCTGGTCGCCTGGCTCGACGGCGGTCGGCTGCGTGCCCTGGCACCGCACCGGCGGCTCTGGACGGATCCGGACTACCGGGCGGTGTTCGGCGGCGACGGAGTGCTCCGGTGAGTCGCCCCGACGTCGGTCGGACGACCTGGCGGGCGCTGCGGGCCCGTCGCCGGGACGTCGGCCGGCTGTGCGCCTGGTCGCTCGTCGAATCCCTGCCGGCGCTGCTCGCCGGGCTGATCGTCGCCCGTGCTGTCGACCAGGGCTTCCTGGCCGGGCGGTACGCGGTTGGCCTGGCCTGGCTGGGCGGACTCGCGGTGGCCATCCTGGTCGGCGCGGTGGCCACCGGGCGGGTGTACCGGAGCCTCGGCGACGTGGTGGAACCGTTCCGTGACGAACTGGCCGGCCTGGTTGTCCACGGCGCGCTGCACGACGCCACCGGGGCCGGCGGTCGCCCGGACAGCGCCCCGGTGGCCCGCCTGACCCACCATGTGGAGATCGTCCGGGACACCTTCGGCGGCCTGGTCATGGTGGTGCGCGGCTTCCTGTTCACCGCCGGGGCGGCCCTGCTCGGCCTGCTGGCGCTGGACCCGACGGTAGCGGCGTTGGTGGCGGCTCCGCTGCTGGTGGGACTGGCCGTCTTCGCCGCCGCGCTCCCGGCGATGCTGACCCACCAGCGGGCCCAGGTGCGCGCCGGCGAGGCTCTCGGCCGGGCTGCGGCGACCGCGCTCGCCGGTCACCGCGACGTGCTCGCCTGCGGCGCCGAGCAGCGTACGGTGGCCGGCGTCGACATGCGAATCAACGACCATGCCGCCGCCGAGCGGACGCTGGCCCGGATGTCCGCGCTGCGCAGCCTCAGCCTCGGGCTGGGCGGCTGGCTGCCGGTGGTGGTCCTGCTGCTCGCCGCGCCGTGGCTGGTGCGGCGCGGGCTGAGCACCGGCGCGGTGCTCGGCGCACTTGTCTACGTCACCACCAGCCTGCAACCCGCACTGCACACCCTGGTGCAGGGGCTGGGTGGCGGAGGGCTCCGGTACGCCGTCACCCTGGATCGGATCCTGCGTACCTGCCGCCCGCCGTCGCACAGCGACTCCGCGGCCATGCCTGCCCCGGAGCCAGCCGGTGACTCCCCGGCGGTTCGGGTGGCCAACCTGACCTTCCGGTACGGCCCCCGTGCCCGACCGATCCTGGACGGCTTCTCGATGGACCTGCCCGAGGGGGAGCATCTCGCGGTGGTGGGGCCCAGCGGAACCGGCAAGTCCACCCTGGCCGCGCTGGTCGCCGGCCTGGTCGAGCCGGAACACGGAACAGTCCACCTCGCCGGCCGGCCGGTGGCCGCTCTCGCCCCCGCCGACCGGGCCGCGCTGCGGGTGCTCGTGCCGCAGGAGGCGTACGTCTTCAGTGGCGCCCTGGCTGACAACCTCCGCTACCTGTCTCCGGACGCCGACGACCCGACAGTCGAAACCGCCCTGGCCGTGCTCGGTGCCGAACCCCTCGCCCGACGACTGGGTGGCCTGGCCGCCACTGTCGACCCCGCCACGCTCTCCGCCGGTGAGCGGCAACTGATCGCCGCGGTACGCGCCTATCTGGCCCCCGCCCCCCTGGTCATCCTGGACGAGGCCACCTGTCACCTGGATCCGACCCTGGAGGCGACAGTCGAGTGGGCCTTCGCCCGGCGACCCGGCACCCTTGTCGTCATCGCCCACCGGATCAGCTCCGCCGTCCGGGCCCGCCGGGTGCTGGTGTTCGACGAGGACGGCCCGATGGTCGGCGGCCATCAGGAGTTGCTCTCCCGCTCGCCCGCCTACCGTGACCTGGTGGGACACTGGGACGGTGTCCCGGTGGCGTCGCCCGGCGGCGTCGACGCTTACCGTACCGCCGCCGGAGTTCGGTCGGGCCACGGCTGACCCGGGCGCGGGAACGTGCGCCGCCGGTCAGATCCAGCCGGCGTCGCGAGCCACCTGCACCGCCTCCACTCTGGTTCGGGCACCCGCCTTGCGGATGATCCGACCGAGATGGTTGCGGACGGTGCCGGGGGCCAGACCGAGCGATCCGGCCACCTCCACGACCGGCGCGCCGCCCGCCGTCAGGTCGAGGATCTGCGCCTCACGTGGGGTGAGAGGGCTGTCCCGGTGCAGCGCCGCCAGCACCAGTTCCGGGTCGACCACCGGCTGCCCGCGAGACAGCCGGCGGATCCCGTCGACCACCCGCTGCGGCGGCACGTCGCTACCGAGGATGCCGACGGTCCGGGAGGGGGTGAGCATCGTGTGCAGGCTGCCGGCCCGGCGCGGCTCGGCGAGCACCAGCAGCGGACAGGTGTCGGCCACCGGCAGCCCCTCGACGAGGTCCAGGTCGACAACTGCCACGTCCGGACGGCGCCTGCGGATCGTCCATCTGACCACGTCGCCGCGAGCGACCTCCGCCACCACGCTGATGTCGTCCTCCGCAGCGAGCACGAGGGACAGGGCGCCACGGACCAGGGCGCCATCGATAGCGAGCAGGGTACGGATCACCGTGGGCTCCCCGAGCGTCGTCGGCTGTATCACGGACCGTCAGCATTCAAACACGGCCTGCCCGGTTTCGCCCGTCGAGGCCGCCGGTGGCTGGGGCCGCCGTCGGGCGGCCCCAGCCACCGTCACATCCAGCCGTCGCGGCGGGCGAGCAGCACCGCCTCCATCCGGTTGCGGGCACCGGTCTTACGCATGATCGCCGACAGGTGGTTACGCACCGTGCCGTGCGCCAGGAAAAGCCGACGGGCGATCTCCTTGAGCGGCAGCCCCTCGGCGGCCATCCTCAGCACCTCGACCTCCCGAGGCGTCAGCGGGCCCGTGGCGGGACGCAACGCCGTAGCGGCGGCGGCCACGTCGATGACCCGCTCCCCCGCCGCGAGCGCCCGTACGGCCCGAACCAGCTCGTGCAGCGGCTCGTCCTTGCCGATCAACCCCTTCGCTCCGGCCGTCAGGGCCTCCTCCACCAGGCCCCGACCCCACCTGTCGCACAACGCCAGGATCGCTGTCGCGGGTGCCGTCTCGGTGATCTCGGTGATCACCTTCACCGGCTCTGGGGCGCCCGACGCCAGATCCACAAGCACCACGTCCGGGAGGTGGCGACGCACCATCCCGGGCAACTCGCCGAGCCCCGTCACCTCGGCGACGACCTCGACGTCCTCCTCGCCGGCCAGTGCCGCGCACAACGCGCTGCGCAGCAGACCCATACTTTCGCCAACCACAACGCGGATCACCACGTAGCTCCGATCTGAGGTACGCGTCGCGGCCGTCTCCCGGTCCCCTGGACGGGACTGCGCAGGTCGGCCAGACGCGAACGGACTGGGCCCGGCCCGTGGGACGTCGACTTGGGACGACCCCGGGCACCCGTACGACCACGCCGGGCGGCCAGCCGGTGATTCCCGGCGGCGCGGGCGGGTCAGGGGCGGGCTCAGCCAGGTCGGGCGGACACCCCGGGGAGACGGCTCGCATGTCCACGAGGGGCAGGGATGTCAGGCCGGGAACTGGCGGTCGCCGGCACCCGACACACGTCGAGGGTCAGCCCGCGCAGCGGTCCGGGACCACCGTCGGCACCCCTGACCCCGTCCCCACCGGGCTTCGGCTTCGCGGGGCGGTACGGGACGCCGGTCTGCGCCGGCGTCGACGCGGACCTCGCACCTGCCGGGCCGGTCGAGGGCCGGTGCCAGCCGGACGCCGCCACCCCGGTCAGGGGGGCGGCAGGCGACACGCCCACCAGCGATACGGCGGGCGCTGATGCCACGGGCGGCGGATCCGGTGCCAGGGATCGGCCTGGCCCGGTCCCGTCCGCGAGGTTCGGAGCCGGAGCGGTCGTCGGCACCCCGAGGATCGGTCGCCCCACGGTGGACGGCCCCGTACCGGGACAGCCCGACACGACAGGAAGCGCGGGAGCCACCAGGTCCGCCACACGGACGACAGGCGTCACCACCACATCCACACCCGACGACACCGTCGCCACGACTGTGGTCAGCACCGGCCGCGCGACGGCCGTCGTCTGCGCCACCACTGTGGTCAGCACCGGCCGCGCGACGGCCGTCGTCTGCGCGATGACGGCGTCCGCAACGGCCAGCGGTGCCGGGCCCGTCGCGGCCCGGGTCACCGCCGGCAAGGGTGGCAGGGGTGGCAGGGGTGGCAGGTCAGCCTGCCGGTCGGGGGCCGGCGCCCGGTCGCCGACGACCGGCACCCTCGGTCGGGTGGGCGTCGCCTGGGCACTCCGGCCAGACCCGGGGCCTGCCGCGCCACTGTTGATCGGTGCGCGGTCGGCCGGCGATTCGTCGGCCGACGGCGATCGCGCGGCACGAGGGGTCGCCGGCCGGTCCCGGACCGATCGGCCGCTGCGCGACACGATCTGCTCCACACCCCGCTCGTCATCCGGCCGGCCGGCACCCGGGGAACCGAGTCGCGGGCTCCGGACCTGGTCGGACCGTCGGGCCTCGTCGGACCGCCGAGCCTGGTCGGACCGCCGAGCCTGGTCGGACCGCCGGGCCTGCGGGCCTTCGACGAGCCCGGCGATCAGATCGTCGACGGGTGCGGTGCGCCGGACGCGTTCCGAGGTCCGCTGGCCCACGTCCACCGACGGCCCGTCCCCGACGTCCGTCAGGGCCGCCGGCAGGTCGGCGATGTCCGCGCTGGCCGGGTCGCTCGACAGGGCACCGAGGAGGACACCGACGCCCACGGTGGCGGCTCCCAGGAGCGCGCAGCGGGCGAGGGTGGCACCCCACCGTGCGGCCGATGCGTCGGGCCCCCGCCCGGCGGCGGATGGACGGCGGAACATCGGACGGCGCACGGAGCCCCTCTCTCGCCAAACACGTCGACACATCGTATTCAGTCGCTTACCCCGTCGCAGAGCGTGCAGAACCCGTTGACGGATTGCCGACTGTCCTGCTGACGGCAGCTCTACCGACGGCTATCGGTTCGGTCGTACGGTGGCTCCCCACTCGCGAACGCGTCCACGAAAAGCGACGAGCCTTCCATCGCTGGAAGGCTCGTCGCGCTGGTCGGCGTGGTGGTGCCGCGTCAGGTTATGTCGTCGTAGCGGCGGTCGATCGGAGCCGGCGCGTCGACAGGTGCGGGAGCATCGATCGGCGCGCTCACGTCAACCCGCTGCCCCGCCTCGACCGGCTCGCGGTCGAACTCCAACGGAGAGACCTCGTCGTCGGCGATCCCGGCGTAGACCTCCTTGCCGCGCCCGCGCCGCTTGTCGTTGAGGAAGGCGACGCCCACCGCGGCGAAGTAGAGCGCACACAGGCACAACGCCAGCGCGGTCATGCCGAACGGATCCGGCGTGGGGGTGACCACCGCCGCGAAGGCGAAGAAGGCGAAGACCGCGACCCGCCACCAGCCGAGCAGCCGCTTCGCACTGGCGATGCCGACGAAGTTGAGCATCAGCACGATCAACGGAAACTCGAACGCCACCCCGAACATCAGAATCAGGTTGGTGATGAACGATATGTAGCGGGTGATGTCGAGGGTGGTGTTGATGTCGTCGCCGGAGACCTGCAGGAGGAACTCCAGGCCCTTCGACGCCACGAAGTAGGCCAACACCGCACCGGCCGCGAACAACGGTGCCGCGAGGGCGGTGAAGATGTACGCGTACCGACGCTCGTGCCGGTGCAGGCCCGGTGCGATGAAGGCCCAGAGCTGGTAGAGCCAGACCGGCGCGGCGAGGATCAGACCGACCCAGAGACCGATCTTCAGGTTGAGCAGGAAGAGGTCCGCCGGACCGAGCTGGACGAAGTTGCATCGGCCGTCGGCGAGTTTACTGCCGGGCAACTGGCAGTACGGCTGGGACAGCAGCTCGCGCACCGGCCCGGCCAGCCAGATGCCGACGCCGAAGCCGACCAGAATGGCCAGCGACGCCTTGAACAGGCGGTTACGCAACTCGCGGACGTGCTCGATGAGGGTCATCGAGCCGTCGGCGGCCCGCTCGAAGTTGCTCGGTCCGCGCTTGCGGAGTCCGAAAGCCACGGTTACCGGACCCGGGGATCAGTTCTCGCGGACGCGCTGCACCGGGTCGACGACCGGCTGCTGCACCGTGCCCTGGTAGGGCGGCTGCTGCGGCGGCGGTGCCGACTGCTGCGGCGGGTACTGCTGGTAGCCGGCCTGCGCGTCGGCCTTGCCGGCGAGGTCACGGTCGTCGTCGGCCAGGCTCTTCGTCTCGGCCTTGATGATGCGCAGCGAGCGACCGAGGGACCGTGCGGCGTCGGGGAGCCGCTTCGCGCCGAAGAGCAGAATCAGCACGACCACGAGTACGGCGATGTGCCACGGCTTGAGGGCACCCATGTGAAGCTCCAGTCGCTTGTGCCAACGGGGGTGTTCCGCAGCCCATCGTACGTGCGACGACGGCCGTTGCCACCCGCCGGGGCGGTGGTGGTTCGTCCCGGCGGGTGAAGTCTCGGCCAACCGCGCGTGTCCCGTCAACCAGGTGGCTGGATCATTCTGCGCGAAGTCGGCCCGCCGCGTGCAGCAGAACGCACCGTACGGGCAGGATCGCGCACCGCGCGGAGTTGCTCAGCCGGTCGGCGACGCGGCTCAGTCGCCTCGGCGGGATCTGATCAGGGTGAGCCGCTGCTGGGTCGTCTCCAGCCGGCTCTGCAGCCCCTCCGCCCGCTGCTGGAGGCTCTCCGCCGCCTCGCGCAGCGCCGTCGCCTCGTCGGCACGCCGCTGCAACGCCAGCGCCGCTCGGCGCAGCCGGGGCAGTCGCGCCAGCACGGGTCGGACCGCCAGCGCGAGCAGAACCAGGGGCACCAGCACCAGCGCGAGCACGATCCACTTCAGCACGGGGGCCAGCCTACTGCCTGTCGCCGGCCGTCGCCGGGTCCGCGCCGGCCGGCACCGGCTGCGCGTACGCCTCCAGGGCCGCGACCGCCGACTCGTGGACCTGCCCGGCCAGCTCGGCCGGCGCGACGACCTCGACGTCCGGGCCGAGACCGAGCACGAACCGCCGGGCCCAGCCGAGGTCGCTGACGCGCAACGACACCACCCACCGTTCACCGTCGGACTCGACCCGCTCACATGGGTAGTACTCGGTGATCCACCGTTCCCCCCGACCGATCCGCAGCGTGATCAGCGGCAGGTCGGGCGACGGTCGGAACGCCCCCTCGCGCAGGTCCTGCGGTTGCGCCTGCGGCGGCACCACGGCGGGCTCGGCCAGCTCGGTGACGGCGTCGATCCGGTCGGCCCGGAACAGCCGTACCGCCTCGGCGCGGCGGCACCACGCCTCCACGTACGTCCGGCCGCCGACCATCAACACCCGCAGCGGGTCGATGACCCGCTCGGTGGTCTCGTCGCGGGCGGCCGTGTAGTAGGTGATGCGCAGCGCGCGACCACCCTCCACCGCGGCCCGCAGCTGCTCCACCCGCCCGGTGTCGCCGGGTAGGCGTACCTCCACCGGCGCGGCGACCAGGTCACCACCCGCGTCCTCGATCTTCGCCAGGGCCCGCTCGACCGCTTCCCGGTTGGCCACCCCGGGTGTCTCGGCGAGCATCCGCAACGCCACCACGAGCGCCAGCGCCTCGTCCGGGGTGAGCCGTAGCGGCCGGTCGATGCCCGCGTCGTAGGTGATGGTCACCCGGTCACCGTCGAACGCCATGTCGATCAGATCACCCGGGCCGTAACCGGGCAGCCCGCAGACCCAGAGCAGCTCCAGGTCCTCGCGTAGCTGCCGCTCGGTGACCCCCAGGTCACCGGCCGCCTCGGCGATCTCGATGCCGGGCCGGGCGAGCAGGTACGGCACCAGATTCAGCAGCCGCGCCAGCCTGTCGGCGGAGGCTCGGGAACCCGCGCGGGCGGCCGGACGGGTCGTGCCGCTCATGGGACCACCGCCAGGGTGTCGTGTCGGGCGGCGATCTCCTTGAGCCGCTGGATGACGGCCTCGCGGACCTCGGGCGGGTCGACCACCCGCACGTCGGGCCCGTAGCCGACCAGGTGACCGGCCAGCGAGCAGGCGTCGCCGTACGGCAGGACCAGCCGGTCCGCGTCGGGCCCGGCGGTGACCTCCACCGCCCAGCGCCGCAACCCGGCCGCCCGCCCGGGAGTGACAAGCACTGTCGCCCGGCCGGGCCGCTCGACCGGGCCGGACCAGCGAGCCACGTGACTGATCAGGTCGACACCTGTCGGTGGCTGGTAGGCGCCCGGCTCGCCGGTGGCCCGTACCGGACCCACCACCCGCGACAGCCGGAAACAGCGGGTGGCGTCGCGGTCCAGGTCGTGACCGACCACGTACCACCGGCCGCGCCAGCAGACCACGCCCCACGGTTGCAGCCGGCGTCGGGCCGGCGCGTCGCGGTCCGGCACCCGGTAGTCGAAGCGGACCTCCCGCCGGTCGCGGGCCGCCGCGGTCAGCGGCGCGAACGCCGGGTCGACAGTGACCATCGGCTCCAGCCCCAGGGTGGCCTGCGGGTCCACGTCCACGCCGGCGGCGCGCAGCTTCGCCAGCCCCGACGAGGCGGCGGCGGCCAGGCCGGCGTGCTGCCACAGTCTTGCGGCGATACCCACCGCGGCTGCCTCGTCCGGCTGGAGGGGAATGTCAGGCAGCGCGTACTCCCGGCGGGCGATCCGGTACCCGGGCTCCGCGTCGAAGGCGCTCGCCGTCCCGGTCTCCAGTGGTACGCCGAGCTCCCGCAACTCGGCCTTGTCCCGCTCGAACTTGCGTTGGAAAGCTTCGTGCTCACGGGCGTCGTCCGGATCATGCTCATATCCGGGTACGGTCGCGGCGATCTGCGCGGCGGTCAGGAACCGCCGCGTGGACAGCAGGCAGATCACCAGGTTGACCAGGCGTTCGGTGCGGCTGCGCGACACCCCGTAGACGCTAGCAGCCCTCACCCCACCCACAGGCACCCCACGCCACCCACCCTCCACCCCGTGCCCCCACCCCGTTCCCCCTCGCGCCGATCCTGCACCCATGGTCGCCGATATGCGGCTTTTGAGGAGATACGCAGGGACAGAAAGAACAAGATCGGCGGGGTGGGGCGGGGGTGAGGGTGGGGTGGGGGTTAGCGTGCGGGGGTGGTGCGGTGGCGGGCGGGGACGGTGGCGGGGCTGCGTCGGCGGTGGGCCGGGGCGGTGGAGTTGGACGTCGAGGTGGATGGCGGCGGCTCGATGCGGGCGCTTGCCTATCCGGCCCTTGTCGGTGAGCCGGAGGCGGGCGACCGGGTGCTGCTCAACGCCGGTGCGCTGCTGATGGGGCTGGGCACCGGCGGGTACGCCCTGGTGGTGGCGCTGCCGGACCGGCTACCGCCGGATCCGCCGCAGGCTCTCGACTCGCGTGACGCGGGGCACCTGGTCAAGGCCCGGTACACGCCGTTGCAGCCGATCCTGCTCGGCGTCGACGAGGAGGCGTCACCGCACCGGGCGGTGCTGGCCGCCGCCGACGACCTGGCCGGGCTGCCGGTGGTCACCGCCGACCTGCACTCCGCGCTGCCGGCGATCCTGGCCGCAATTCGCGTCGACGCGCCCCAGGCTCGGGTGGCGTACCTGCTCACCGACGGCGGGGCGCTGCCCGCCTGGTTCTCCCGCACCCTCGCCGGCCTGCGCGACGACCTTGTCGGCACGATAAGCGTCGGGCAGGCGTTCGGTGGCGACCTGGAGGCGTCGACGCTGCACAGCGGGCTGCTCGCCGCCCGGCACGTGCTCCACGCCGACATCGCGGTGGTGGCGCAGGGCCCGGGCAACCTCGGCACCGGCACCCGCTGGGGGTTCTCCGGAGTGGCCGTCGGGGAGGCGGTGAACGCCGTCGCCACCCTCGGCGGACGCCCGGTCGGCTCGCTGCGGATCTCCGCCGCCGACCCGCGACCCCGGCACCGGGGCGTGTCGCACCACAGCCTCACCGCGTACGGACGGGTGGCGCTGGCCCGCGCGGAACTGGTGGTGCCGGCGGAGCTGGACCCGACGCTGGCCGCCGAGGTCGACGCCGCGCTGCAACCGCTCGCCGAGCGGCACACGCTGGTGCGGGTGGACACCACCGGGCTGGACGCGGCGCTCCGGGGCAGCCCGGTGCCGCTGTCGACGATGGGGCGCGGACTGGACGCCGACCACGCCTACTTCCTGGCCGCCGCCGCGGCCGGCCGGCACGCCGCCCGCCTGGCGGCGCGGACGCCCCCGGCGTCGGCCGAGCGTTGACCGGGCCGCTGCGCTGCCGCAGGCGTTGACAACGGGCCTTCCTGGCAGCTCAGGCGAAGATGATCAGAGCGATCCAGGCGCCCACCATCAGCGCCAGGGCCAGGGCCAGCACCCAGGTGGGCACGGTGTACTCACCGCGACGGTTGCGTTCGATCTCGGCGCGGACCCTGTCGCGGCGGCGTTCGATCCAGCCTTGCCGCTGGGCGCCCGGGGTGGGAGGTTCAGGAGGATTCATGACCGGACCAGCCTACCCGGGGCCGGCCTGTCGAACCGGCCCCGGTCGACCCGTCACATGCTGGCGATCAGCCGTTCCACCCGCTCGTCGTACGCCCGGAACGGGTCCTTGCAGAGCACCGTCCGCTGCGCCTGGTCGTTGAGCTTCAGGTGCACCCAGTCGACGGTGAAGTCCCGTCGCTTCTCCTGGGCGTGCCGGATGAACTCGCCGCGCAGCCGGGCCCGGGTGGTCTGCGGCGGCGTCTCCTTCGCCTCGAAGATCTCCGGATCGGTGGCCACCCGGTCCACGTCGCCGCGCCGCTCCAGCAGCGCGTAGAGCCCGCGGCCCCGGCGCAGGTCGTGGTACGCCAGATCCATCTGCGCCACCCGGGGATGGGACAGCGGCAGGTCGTGCTTGCGCTGGTAACGCTCGATCAGGCGCAGCTTGGTCACCCAGTCGATCTCCCGGGAGACCGGTTCCAGGTCGCCGGTCTCCACCGCCCGCAGTACCCGGCCCCACAGTTCGACCACCCGCTTGGCGGTCTGGTCGCCGCCCCGGCGCTCGACGAACTCGGTCGCCTTGGCGAGGTACTCCTGCTGGATCTCCAGGGCGCTCACCTCCTTGCCCGAGGCCAGCCGCACCTTCCGCCGGCCGGTGATGTCGTGTGACACCTCCCGGATCGCCCGGATCGGGTTCTCCAGGGTGAGGTCGCGCATCACCACGCCACCCTCGATCATCCGCAGCACGAGGTCGGCGGTGCCGACCTTCAGCAGGGTGGTGACCTCGTTCATGTTGGAGTCGCCGACGATGACGTGCAGGCGGCGGTACCGTTCCGCGTCGGCGTGCGGCTCGTCCCGGGTGTTGATGATCGGTCGACTGCGGGTGGTGGCCGAGGAGACGCCCTCCCAGATGTGCTCGGCCCGCTGGGACAGGCAGTAGACCGCGCCGCGCGGCGTCTGCAACACCTTGCCGGCACCGCAGATCAACTGCCGGGTGACCAGGAACGGGATCAGGACGTCGGCCAGCCGACCGAACTCACCGTGCCGGGACACCAGGTAGTTCTCGTGGCAGCCGTAGGAGTTGCCGGCCGAGTCGGTGTTGTTCTTGAACAGGTAGATCTCACCGGCGATGCCCTCGTCGTGCAGCCGTTTCTCCGCGTCGATGAGCAGCCCTTCCAGGATCCGCTCCCCGGCCCGGTCATGTGCGACCAGGTCGACCACCGAGTCGCACTCCGGGGTGGCGTACTCGGGGTGTGAGCCGACATCCAGGTAGAGCCGGGCGCCGTTGCGCAGGAACACGTTGCTCGACCGGCCCCAGGACACGACCCGGCGGAAGAGGTAGCGGGCCACCTCGTCAGGGGACAGCCGCCGCTGTCCGCGGTAGGTACAGGTGACGCCGTACTCGGTCTCCAGACCGAAGATTCGCCGTTCCATGATGAGACATTAGCCGTACGGAGGCCCTGTTCGTCACTGTCGGGGCACGTGCCGGCCTCACTCGTCGGTGGGATCCGCCGTGGCCGCCAGCGTTTCGACGTACCGCAGACACGCGTCGTACTCCGGGAGCAGCCCCGCCGCCCGGGCCTGCGCCAGGGTGGGCGCGGCGGCGTCGCGGACGGACAGTTGCGGCACGCCGGCCGGCCAGTCGATCCCCAGTTCCTCGTCCAGCGGATGCACGGCGTGCTCCGCCGACGGGTTGTAGGTGGTCGAGCAGAGGTAGGTCAGGGTGGCGTCGTCGGTCAACGCGCAGAACCCGTGGCCGAGCCCCTCGGCCAGGTAGACCGCGCGTCGGTCGACGTCGTCCAGCCGCACGCCCTCCCACCTACCGAAGCTCGGCGAGCCGACCCGCAGGTCCACGACCACGTCGAGCACCGCCCCCCGGACGCAGGTGATGTACTTGGCCTGCCCCGGCGGCGCGTCCGCGAAGTGGATCCCGCGCACCACGTTCCGGGCCGAGACGGACAGGTTGCCCTGCGCGAGCTTCAGCGGATGCCCGACCGCCTCGGCCAGGCGGTCGAAGCGGTACCACTCCAGGAACAGCCCGCGCGGGTCGCCGTGCTGCTGCGGGGTGATCTCCCAGGCGCCCTCGACGCTCATCGGCCGCAACTTCACCGGGCCGCCCCCGCCCCGCCGAGCTCGCCTGTCGGCTCCTGCCGCCCACCGGCGAGCAGGTCGAGCAGGTAGTCGCCGTAGCCACTCCTGGTCAACGGCTCGGCCAGAGCGCGCAACTGAGCGTCGTCGATCAGACCGGCCCGCCAGGCGGCCTCCTCCACACAGCCGATCTTCATGCCCTGCCGTTCCTCGATCACCCGGACAAACTCGGCGGCCTGCATCAGGGAGGTGAAGGTGCCGGTGTCCAGCCAGGCGGTCCCCCGGTCCAGCACGGTGACCGACAGCTCACCCCGTTGCCGGTACGCCTCGTTCACCGCGGTGATCTCCAGCTCGCCCCGGGCGCTGGGGGTGAGCCCGCGGGCGATCTCCACCACCCGGTTGTCGTAGAAGTACAGGCCGGGCACCGCGTACCGGGACGTCGGCCGCTGTGGCTTCTCCTCGATCGCCAGCACCCGACCGTCGGCATCGAAGTGCACCACACCGTACGCCTGCGGGTTGGCCACCGGATAGGCGAAGATCCGCCCGCCCACCGGGTCACCTGCCTCGGCCAACTGTCGGCCGAGGCCCACCCCGTGAAAGATATTGTCGCCGAGGATCAGCGCCACCGACTCGTCACCGATGAAATCCGCGCCGAGCACGAACGCCTGCGCGATGCCCTCCGGCCGGGGCTGTGCGACGTACTCCAACCGGAGCCCGAACTGACCGCCGTCGCCGAGCAACCGCTGGAACTGCCCCTGCTCCTCCGGCGTGGTGATCACCAGGATCTCCTGCATCCCGGCCATCACCAGGGTGGAGAGGGGGTAATAGATCATCGGCTTGTCGAACACCGGCATCAACTGCTTCGACACCGCCCGGGTGATCGGCCACAGCCGGGAACCGGTGCCACCGGCGAGCAGGATTCCACGCATCCGGGGGAGACTACCGGCAACCGGGGGGCCGGCCGCGCCTCGCCTGCGCTGCGGAAGTGGCCGTTTCGCGTAGACTTCCGGACCCGTGAGGATTCTGGTCACCGGCGGCGCCGGCTTCATCGGTTCGGAATACGTCCGGATGCTGCTCGGCGTCCCCGGCGGCACCGCGGCGGGCCTACCGGCCCTCCGACCGACCCGGGTCACCGTTCTCGACGCACTCACCTACTCCGGTAACCTGGCCAACCTCGCACCGGTGGCCGACGACCCCCGACTACTGTTCGTGCAGGGCGACATCCGTCATCCCGACGTGGTCGACAAGGCCGTCGCGGGGCATGACGTGGTGGTGCACTTCGCCGCCGAGTCCCACGTCGACCGGTCGATCGCCGGTGCCGCCCCCTTCGTCACCACCAACGTCCTCGGCACCCAGAATCTGCTCGACGCCGCGCTCCGGCACCGCGTCGCCAGGTTCGTGCACGTCTCCACCGACGAGGTCTACGGCTCCATCGCCGAAGGCTCCTGGACCGAGACCTGGCCGCTGGCGCCCAACTCGCCCTACTCGGCGTCGAAGGCCGGCTCCGACCTGCTCGCCCTGGCCTACCACCGCACCCACGGCCTCGACGTGGTGGTGACCCGCTGCTCCAACAACTACGGGCCCTACCAGTACCCGGAGAAGGTCGTCCCGCTGTTCGTCACAAACCTCCTCGACGGACAGACCGTCCCGCTCTACGGCGACGGCGGCAACGTGCGTGACTGGCTGCACGTGCACGACCACTGCCGGGGCATCGCCCTCGTCCAGGACAAGGGCCGCCCAGGCGAGGTCTACCACATCGGTGGCGGCACCGAACTGACGAACAAGGAACTGACCGCCCGGCTCCTGGACGCCTGCGACGCCGGCTGGGACCGGGTGACACCTGTCGCCGACCGTAAGGGACACGACCGCCGCTACTCGCTCGACATCAGCAAGATCAGCAATGAGCTCGGGTACGCCCCCAGCATCACCCTCGACACCGGTCTCGCCGACACCGTCCGCTGGTACCGGGACAACCGCGCCTGGTGGGAACCGCTCAAGGCGGCCACATGAGATTCCTGGTGACCGGAGCCGGCGGAATGCTCGGACGTGACCTGGTCGACGTGCTCGGCACCCGACCGGAACACCGGGTCACCCCCGCCACCCGCGCCGAGCTCGACATAACCGACGCCGCCGCCGTGCACGCCGCCGTCGACGGGCACGACGTGGTGGTCAACACCGCCGCCTGGACCGACGTCGACGCCGCCGAGGCACACGAGTCAGCCGCCACCGCCGTCAACGGCGACGCCGTCGTCCACCTCGCCACCGCGTGCGCCGCCCACGGTGCCCGCCTGCTGCACCTGTCCACCGACTACGTCTTCGACGGCACCGCCACCGTCCCCTACCCCGAGGACGCGCCGACCGCCCCACTCAACGCGTACGGTCGCGGCAAGCTCGTCGGGGAACAGGCCGTGAGCCGGCTGTTGCCCGACACCGGATACGTGGTGCGTACCGCCTGGCTCTACGGCCGCCACGGCCGCAACTTCGTCACCACCGTGCTGGACCTGGCCGACCGACGCGACACCCTCGACGTCGTCGACGACCAGCGCGGCCAGCCGACCTGGTCCCACGCCCTGGCCCGCCACCTGGTCAGGCTCGCCGAGGCCGCCCACGCCGGACACGCCGCGCCCGGGATCTACCACGGCACCTGCTCCGGCGAGACCACCTGGTACGACCTGGCCCGCGCGGTCTTCGCCCGGCACGGGCTCGACCCGGAACGGATCCGGCCCACCACCAGTGCCCGGTTTGTGCGACCCGCCCGCAGGCCCACGTACAGTGTGCTGAGGCACGGCCGGTGGGCCCGGGCCGGGTTGCCGCCCCTGCCGGACTGGCACGCCACCCTGGCCGACGCGTTCGCCCCCGCCGCTCCACCCTCCCCGTGGAAGGTCGTATGAAGCTCACCCTGGTCACCGGCCTGACCGGTCTCGTCCTGCTGGCCACGATCGTCGAGCTGCTGCGCCGCCGGCAACTACGCGAGAAGTACGGCATGCTCTGGCTCGGCCTGCTGTTCGTGGTGATCCCGCTGTCGCTGTTCCCCCGGCTGCTCGACGGTGTCGCGGATCTGCTCGGCGTCGCCTCCGGCGTCAGCCTGGTCCTCTTCCTCGGCATCGTCTTCCTGCTGCTGGTCTGCATCCACCTCAGCTGGGAGGTAAGCGCGCTGGAGGAGGAGACCCGCACCCTCGCCGAGGAGTTCGCCCTGCTGCGTGCCGAAGTCGAAGCCGAACGGGTGGAACGGGCGGAGTGGGCCGCCCGGCATCCGGACCGGACGGAGATGGTGTCCCGCGATGGTTAACGGCAAACGACTACTGATCATCATTCCGGCGTTCAACGAAGCCGCCTCCATCGGCGACGTGGTCGGCGAGATCCGCGGCGAACTGCCCGGAGTGGACGTACTCGTCGTCGACGACGGCTCCACCGACCACACCGCCGCCGTCGCCGCCGCCGCCGGCGCCCGCGTCGCCCGACTGCCGTACAACCTCGGCGTCGGCGGGGCCATGCGGCTCGGTTACCGCTACGCCCACGACCACGACTACGACGCCGCGGTGCAGGTCGACGCCGACGGGCAGCACGACCCCCGGTACGTGCCGAAGCTTGTCGACCTGCTCGACGACTACGACCTCGTCATCGGCGCCCGCTTCGCCGGCGAGGGCGAATACACCGTACGCGGCCCCCGCCGCTGGGCCATGGGCATGCTGTCGGTGGTGCTGTCCGGCCTGGCCGGCGCCACGCTCACCGACACCACCTCCGGTTTCCGGGCCGCCAACCGACGGATGATCGGCACGTTCGCCCGCTGGTACCCGGTCGAGTACCTCGGCGACACCGTCGAGACGCTCGTGCACGCCGCCCGCCGCGGCTACCGGATCCAGCAGGTCCCGGTCGCCATGCGCCGCCGGATGGCCGGCACCCCCAGCCACTCCCCCGCCAAGGCGATGATCTACCTCGGCCGGGCCCTGGCCGTCCTCACCCTCGCCCTCATCCGCCGGTGACCCGCCGCCTGCTCCGCCTCGTGCCACCCGGCACCATCCCCGTCGGCACCGGTCTGGCCGTGGTCGGACTGGCCGCCTACGTCCACCTCGCCCTGGCCGGACACAACCTCGACGCCGCCGACTACTCCTCGCTGTCGGTGCTCTGGTCCGTCGTGTTCACCCTCGGCATCGGCGTGTTCTTCCCCGTCGAACAGGAGGTCGCCCGCCTCGTCGCGGCCCGGCACACCCACGGGCTGCCGCCCGGGCCGGTACTGGCCCGTGGCGCCGCCGTCGCCGCCGTCGTGCTCGGCCTGCTCCTCCTGCTCACCATCGGCACCGCCGACATCCTCACCGACCGGCTCTTCGACGGCGACCCCACGATGGTGCCCGCCCTGGGCGGCGCGCTGGCCGCACTGGCCGTCGCGCACACCACCCGTGGGGTGCTCTCCGGCCTGCGCCGCTTCGGCTGGTACGGCACCCAGCTCGGCCTCGACGGCGGACTGCGCATCGGCCTGGTCGCCGCCCTCGCCGTCACCGGCGTCGACTCCCCCGTGGCCTACGCGCTGGTGCTCGTCGTGGCACCACTGGCCGCCGTCGCGCTGACCGCCGTACCTGTCGCCCGGACGATCGGCCGAGGACCGGCGGTCCCCTGGCCACCGCTGATCCGCGGACTCGCCCTGCTCACCATCTCCAGCCTGCTCGCCCAGGTGGTGGTGAACGTCGGCGTGATCAACGTACGGCTGCTCGACCCGACCGACGTCGCCACCGCCGGCGCGCTGCTCTCCGCGCTGGTGCTGGTCCGCATCCCGCTGTTCGTCTTCGGCTCGATGCAGGCCGCGCTGCTGCCCGGCCTCTCCACCGCCGCCGCCACCGGCGACGAGCCAGCCTTCCGCGCCCTGCTACGCCGAGCCCTGGCCGTCGTCACCGCCCTCGGGGCCCTCGGCGGCATCCTCGCCGCGCTGCTCGGCCCGTGGCTCGTGCGGGCCCTCTTCGACACCCCCGACGTGCTCGGCCACGGCGACTTCGCCTGGCTCTCGGTGGCCACGCTGGCGTACCTGTGGGCGATGGTGCTCGGTCAGGCGCTGCTGGCCCGCGACCGGCACCGCGCCCAGGCCATGGCCTGGACCGTCGGCGTCGCCGCGCTGGCCGCCGCGACCCTGCCCCCACTGCCGGTCGCGCTGCGCGTCGAACTCGGCTACACCGTCGGGTCGGTGGTGGCCGCAGCCGTCATGCTCGCACTGCTGCGCCGCCACCGGACGCCTCCGCCCGCCGCACCGGCCGCCGCCCCGATACCCGCCACCACAAGTGGAGGAGCTCCATGAGACCGCCCCGCGTCACCGCCGTGATGCTCGCCTACGGTGCCGAGCCCTGGCTTGTCGACGCCGCCCGGGCCGTACTGGCCAGCACCGGTGTCGACGTCGAACTGGTGGTGGTCGACAACGGCTGCACCGGCGACGGCATCGACGTGGCGAAGGGGCTGCCGGGCGTACGGGTCATTCGGCCGGAAGCGAACACCGGCTACTCCGGCGGCTGCAACCTCGGCGCCGCCGAGGCCACCGGCGACTGGCTGGCCTTCGTCAACTCCGACGCCATCGTGGCTCCCGACGCCCTCGCCAAGGTCGTCGCGGTGGCCGCCGAGCCGGGCGTCGGCGCCGCGATGGCGTCCATCCGACTCGCCCACGACCCCGAGCTGATCAACACCTCGGGCAACCCGTTGCACTTCACCGGCCTCTCCTGGGCCGGCGGCAACGGCGAGCCGGCCAGCGCCCACGCCCGACGCACCGTGGTGCCGTCGCTGAGCGGCTGCTGCTTCGTCATCAGCCGCCACCGCTGGGCGGAACTCGACGGCTTCCCCGACGAGTACTTCGCCTACCACGAGGACACCGAACTCAGCCTGCGGCTGTGGCAGCGTGGCCTCCGCCTGGAGTACGTGCCCGACGCCGTGGTCCTGCACCACTACGAGTTCTCCCGCAACGACCTCAAGCTCTACCTGGTCGAACGCAACCGCCTGATCACCCTGCTCACCGCGTACCAGGGCCGGACGCTGGCGCTGCTGGCCCCGATGCTGCTGCTCACGGAGGCCGCCATGCTCGCCGCCGCGCTGGCCGGTGGCTGGGGACGTCAGAAGACCCGTGGCTGGGCCTGGCTGTGGCGGCACCGGGGCTGGCTCCGCGCCCGTCGACGACGCCTCCAGGCCGAACGCACAGTCGGCGACGGCACCCTGGCCGACCTGATGACCGCCCGGGTCGCCCCGTCGAACGTGGCCGCACCACCCGGAATGGGCGTCTTCAACGCGGTCGCCGCTGCCTGGTGGGCACTCGCGCGGCCACTGCTCGCCCGCCGCTGACCCTGCCCCGAGAACGAAGCGGCGCCCGGCCTGTCGAAACCGCTCGGGCGCCGCACAGCCCGGTCCGATGCCCGGGGCCGAACTCAGGTGTCGGACTTGTCGCCCGGCTTGTCCTCCAGGTCCGCCGAGCCGGCCGAGGAGGTCGGCTTGTGACCCTCCTTCCTCGGCGTGCTCGGGGTCTGCGCCCGACCACCCTCCGCCGCCGACTCGCCGGCCGCGTCGCCGTCCAGCAGCGCGGTCAACGCGGCACCCGTGATCCGCCGGAAGGTGCGACCCACCCGGTTACGATCCAGGACCGCGACCTCCAACTGGTTGGCGGCGATCGTGCGGGCGGCACCACCCTCGCCACCAACGCTGCCCAGCGCCTGCACCGCCACCTTCACCGCCTCGCCGAGTGACATGTCCGGCCGGTGGTTCGCCTTGAGTACCCCGGAGATCGCCTCTGCCTGACCACCCATCGCCATCCGGCCCGGCTCGTCGGTCACCGAACCGTCGTAGGTGTTCCGGTAGAGCGAATCGTCATCGGGGGTGGCACCCACCTCGGCCACACAGATCTCCACCTCGAACGGCTTCGACTGCTCGGTGAAGATGGCACCGAGGATCTGCGCGTACGAGTTGGCCAACGCCAGCCCGGTGACGTCCCGCCGGTCGTAGCTCAGACCGTTGAGGTCCGCCATCCGCACCCCGGCCCGGCGGAGGTTCTCGAACTCGTTGTACCTGCCGACGGCGGCGAACCCGATCCGGTCGTAGATCTCACTGACCTTGTGCAGCGCACTGGAAAGATTCTCGGCAACGAAGAGCACCCCACCGGTGTAGCTCAGGACCACCGCGCTGCGCCCCCGGGCGATGCCCTTGCGGGCCAGCTCGGAACGGTCGCGCATGATCTGTTCGGGCGAGGCGTAGAACTGCATGGCCACGGCGGCGGCTCTCCTTCGGGCGCGGTACTCGGGGAAACAGGGATCAGCTGCGGGCGGGCGGCTCAGCCACCCGGATTCTCCATCCGGCCGGCGACCACGCTCTCCGCGATCGTCGAGGTCTCCACGTCGGTCAACCGGTGCGTACCCTCGGCCGTCGCGGTCATCACCACCGGGTAGATCCGCCGCGTCAGGTCGGGCCCACCGGTCGCGGTGTCGTCGTCAGCTGCGTCGTAGAGCGCCTCCACCGCCAACCGCACCGCGTCGTCGACGGTCAGCCCGGTCCGGTACCGCTTCTTCAGCGCCGACTTGGCGAACAGCGAACCCGAGCCGATCGCGTCGTAGCCGGTCTCCTCGTACGGGCCGCCGGTGACGTCGAAGCTGAAGATCCGGCCGGCCCGCGTCGGATCACTGGCCGCCAGGTCGAAGCCGGCGAAGAGCGGAATCACCGCCAGCCCCTGCATAGCCGCACCCAGGTTGCCGCGAATCATCGAGGCGAGCCGGTTCGCCTTACCGTCGAGCGAGAGCATCGCGCCCTCGATCTTCTCGTAGTGCTCCAGCTCCACCTGGAACAGCCGCATCAGCTCGATGCCGACACCTGCGGTGCCGGCGATGCCCACAAGCGAGTACGCGTCGGCGGGGTGCACCTTCTCGATGTCCCGCTGGGCGATCAGATTGCCCATGGTGGCCCGCCGGTCACCGGCCATCACGACACCATCGGTCGCAGCGATGGCCACGATCGTGGTGGCGTGCGGGGCCAGATCGGCGGCCATGCCCGGGGGCAGCGCCCGTCGGCCCGGCAGCATCTCGGGGGCCGCCTTGCTCAGGAATGCCGTGAAGGAGGACGTCCCCGCGTTGGTGAACACATCTGGAAGACGCCCGGATGGATCAAAACCCGCTGCCACGTGGTTCCTCTCAGGTACGTGATGGCCCTGGCCAGCCTCGTCGGACTGTCACGGAACTGGCCAAGACCACCGTTGCAGTTGAAGCAGAGTATCCCGCGCACCCACCCGGGGCGATGATCGTGGTCCACATGTTCCGGATCGGGGTCACCGCAGACCGCGCAAACCCCGCCCTGCTCGGCCAGCAGTTCGCCGAACTCCCGCTGCCCGATGCCGTACCGCCGCCGCAGGTGGTACTCACGGGTGCCGCCGTACAGCCGTTGGGCGGTCTCCTTACCCCGTGCGTTGTGGCAGGGCTTGCAGTAACTGTGCCGTCCGCTGGCCTTCCGCGTGGTGCTCGGGAAGTCGCCCAACGGCTTGATCTGCTCGCAGTCCGGGCACGAGGGCTAGCGTTCGTTGGCACCGTGGGCACATCTTGTCCGACCCGGCGGGCAAGTCGGACATATGCCTCATTGACCCCCTTTCTGGACATAACCCCTCACGAATTCTTCGGCGTTTTCCTCGAGGACGGAGTCGATCTCGTCGAGCAGGTCGTCGACGTCCTCGGTGATCTCGGCGTGCCGCTCGGCGACCTCCGGGTTCGCCTCGACTGTGACGTCCTCGACCTCTTCGCCCTGGCGGGACTTGCCCGACTGCGACTGACCGCCGCTGTCACGAGTGGCCATCGTTGCCTCCTCCACGATCTCCCTGCGATGAACTTACCTCGCGCGAGCGACGAATCGTCCCCCGCGCGCCGGTACCGGCGCGCGGGGGACGGACAGCTGACGAACGGCAAACCTGTGGGTCAGCGGCCGGTCAGGGTCTCCAGCAGATCCTTGGCACTGGCACAGCGGTCGAACAACTCTCCGACGTGCCGCCGGGTGCCGCGCTCCGGCTCCATCATCGGCACCCGCACCAGCGACTCACGGCCAACGTCGAAGATCACCGAGTCCCAGCTGGCGGCGACCACTTCGGAGGCGTACTGGGCCAGGCAGCGGCCCCGGAAGTAGGCGCGGGTGTCCTCCGGCGGCTCCGTCATCGCCGAGCGACTCTCCTCGTCGCTGAGCAGCGTCTTCATCGACCCACGGGAGACCAGCCGGTGGTAGAGGCCCTTTTCCGGGCGTACGTCGGAGTACTGCAGGTCGACCAGCTGGAGCTTGTGCGATCCCCAGCCGAGCTTCTCCCGCTCCCGGTAGCCCTCCAGCAGTCGCAGCTTCGCCACCCAGTCCAGCTCGTCGGCGCAGAGCATCACGTCGCGCCCGAGCCGGTCGAGCACGTTCTCCCACCGGTCCAGCACGTCGGCGGTCTGTTCGTCGACGTCGGCGCCGTAGCGATCGTCGACGAACGCCCGTACCCGCTCCAGGTAGGCCCACTGCACGTCCATGGCGGTCAGCCGGCGTCCGTCGCGCAGTCGCATCAGGTGTGACAGCGACGGGTCGTGGCTGACCGCGCGCAGTTCGCCGACGGGGTCGGCGATGCCGAGGTCCGGGCCGAGTGCCTTCTCCTCGATCATCGTGAGGATCAGCGCGGTGGTGCCCACCTTGAGGTATGTGGAGATCTCCGAGAGGTTCGCGTCGCCGATGATGACGTGCAGGCGACGGTACTTGTCCGCGTCGGCGTGCGGTTCGTCGCGGGTGTTGATGATCGGCCGCTTGAGGGTGGTCTCGAGACCGACCTCGACCTCGAAGAAGTCGGCGCGCTGGGAGATCTGGAAGCCGCTCTGGCCGCCGTCCTGGCCGATGCCGACGCGGCCGGCCCCGCAGACGATCTGCCGGGTCACGAAGAAGGGAGTCAGGTACGCCACGATGTCGGCGAACGGCGTCTGCCGGCGCATGAGGTAGTTCTCGTGCGCGCCGTAGCTGGCGCCCTTGTTGTCGGTGTTGTTCTTGTAGAGGTGGATCGGCGCGGTGCCGGGGATCGTGGCGGCCCGTCGCGCCGCCTCCGCCATCACCCGCTCTCCCGCCTTGTCCCAGCGGACCACGTCGCGCGGGTTCGTCACCTCGGGGGTGGAGTACTCCGGGTGCGCGTGGTCGACGTAGAGCCGCGCCCCGTTGGTCAGGATCACGTTGGCCAGGCCGAGGTCCTCGTCGGCGAGCGCCTCGGCCGGGTCGTAGGCCGCGCCGGAGTAGGTGAAGCCGCGGGCGTCCCGCAGCGGTGACTCCTCCTCGTAGTCCCATCGCGCCCGGCCGCCGCGGTTCAGCTCCGGTCGGGCGCCGTAGGCGTTCACCACCTGCGAGGAGGTGACCATCGGGTTGGCGCCGGCCTGGCCGGGCACGGAGATGCCGTACTCGACCTCGGTGCCCATGATTCGTCTAACGCTCATCGACCTACCCGCTTCGTTTGCCCGACCGGTCCCCGTCATGTCGAGCGTAGTCGCCACTTCGCCAACCGGGGGCGTGGCGGTGGGGCGGGTCCGCCCCGGGGCCGAGGTGGCGTGCCGTGTGCGACGCGGTCTCGGGGTACGACGGGGCCCGCGACGCGTGGCGTCGCGGGCCCCGGTGGCGCGTACCGGTCAGAGGTACTGACCGGTGTTGCTGGCGGTCTCGATGGAGCGTCCGGCCTCGGCGCCCTTGCCGCCGGAGACGAGCGTGCGGATGTAGACGATCCGCTCGCCCTTCTTGCCGGAGATGCGGGCCCAGTCGTCCGGGTTCGTGGTGTTGGGCAGGTCCTCGTTCTCGCGGAACTCGTCGACGCAGGCGTCGAGCAGGTGCTGCAGACGCAGCCCCTTGCGACCGGAGGTGAGGAACTCCTTGATGGCCATCTTCTTGCCCCGGTCGACGATGTTCTGGATCATCGCGCCGGAGTTGAAGTCCTTGAAGTACAGGACTTCCTTGTCACCGTTGGCGTAGGTGACCTCCAGGAAGCGGTTCTCCTCCGTCTCCGAGTACATCCGGAGCACCACCGCGTCGATCATGGCGGCGACGGTGGCCTGCGGGTCGCTGCCGTGTTCGGCCAGGTCGTCGGCGTGCAGCGGCAGGCCGGGGAGGATGTACTTGGAGAAGATGTCCTTGGCCGCCTCGGCGTCCGGGCGCTCGATCTTGATCTTCACGTCGAGTCGTCCCGGGCGCAGGATCGCCGGGTCGATCATGTCTTCCCGGTTGGAGGCGCCGATGACGATGACGTTCTCCAGGCCTTCGACGCCGTCGATCTCGCTGAGCAGCTGCGGCACGATGGTGTTCTCCACGTCGGAGGAGACACCGGAACCGCGGGTGCGGAAGACCGAGTCCATCTCGTCGAAGAACACGATGACCGGAGTGCCTTCGCCGGCCTTCTCCCGGGCCCGCTGGAAGATCAGCCGGATGTGCCGCTCGGTCTCGCCGACGTACTTGTTGAGCAGCTCGGGGCCTTTGATGTTGAGGAAGAAGCTGGTGTGCCGCTCCTTGCCCTGCCGCTCGGCGATCTTTTTGGCGAGGGAGTTGGCGACCGCCTTGGCGATCAGCGTCTTACCGCAGCCCGGCGGGCCGTAGAGCAGGATGCCCTTCGGCGGGCGCAGCTGGTGCTCCCGGAACAGGTCCGCGTGCAGGAACGGCAGCTCCACCGCGTCGCGGATCTGCTCGATCTGGGAGTGCAGGCCGCCGATGTCGCTGTAGTCGACGTCCGGCACCTCCTCCAGCACGAGTTCCTCGACCTCGCTCTTGGGAATCCGCTCGTACGCGTACGCCGAGCGAGGTTCGATCATGAGCGAGTCGCCGGCCCGGATCGCACTGCCGATCAGGGTCTCGGCCAGGTGCACGATGCGTTCCTCGTCGGAGTGCGACACCACGAGCGCCCGGTCACCCGGTGCGCCTTCGGGGCCCGCGAGGATCTCCTTGAGCATGACCACCTCGCCGACCCGCTCGTAGCCGAACGCGTCGACGATGTTGAGCGCGTCGTTGAGCAGGACCTCCTGGCCGCGTTGCAGCTCACCCACGTCGAGCGAGGGTGAGACGGCGACGCGCAGCTTGCGACCGCCGGTGAAGACGTCGACAGTGCCGTCGTCGTGCCGGGCCAGGAAGACGCCGTAGCCACTTGGGGGTTGAGCGAGCCGGTCGATCTCCTCCTTGAGCGTCACGATCTGCGCGCGAGCCTCCTTGAGAGTGCTCACGAGCCGTTCGTTGTTCTCGGTCAGCCGCGCCAACTGCGCCTGGGTGGCGGCCAGCCGCTCTTCGAGCTGCCGGACGTGTCGGGGGCTCTCGGTCAACTTGCGCCGCACCAGAGCGAGTTCCTCTTGAAGGAACGCGACCTGCGTGGAGAGATCGTGGGCCTCCTTCTCCCACCGTGCGGCGCGCGAGTCCGCGTCGTCGCTGCGTGCCACGTCCCACCTCCCCGGGGGGCTTGAACGTTCTGACCTAACACTAGCCGCTATGAGCCCGATTCGGTCCTCCGCAACGCGCCTGTCACCGAAGCTTGATCGCCAAGGGTGGGTCGACGGGCGGGTACGGGCATTCGGGTACCGTCGAGGGGTGGGACGGGAGAACATGGGGGGTGCACCGGTGGCCGAGGTCGCGACCGACCAGCTGCAGGTCTGGGTCGACCAGGATCTGTGCACGGGCGACGGGCTGTGCGTGCAGTACGCGCCGGAGGTCTTCGAGTTCGACGTCGACGGGTTGGCGTACGTCAAGGGCCCGGACGGTGAGCTGGTGCAGGCACCGGGCGGCCGGGTCGACGTGCCGGAGCACCTGCGCCTCGAGGTGATCGACTCGGCGAAGGAGTGCCCCGGCGAGTGCATCCACGTCGTGCGCGGCAGCGACGGCGTCGAGGTCGCCGGCCCGGAGGCCGACGACTGATCCGGGAGCCCGGCTGATGCCGGAATGACCCCACTACAGCAACGGACGGCCGACCACCGAGGCGACCAGCCGGGCGAACTCCTCCAACCGGGCGATCTGCCCGGCGCCGCCGTCGTCGAGGGTCTTGCCGAAACGCAGCGCGTCATGGCGCGGCCCGCCAGCGCTCTCCTCGCTCGGCGGCGATTCGTCGAGCGAGGTCAACAGCAGGTAGACGTCGATGCTGTCGACCCGGATCTCGCCGTTGTCGTGGCGGAACAGCCGGCGCCGGCAGCCGACCTCGGTGACCGAGGAGACCGGCACCACCCGCAGCGACGAGGTCATCGAGCCCGGCGGCCCCTCCCCCGGCGGCACGTCCTCGCCGTGCCAGAGCACCAGGCGACTGCCGTCGCAGACGACGACCTCCTGCCACACACCGTTGACCTCGTTGACGAAGCGTTCCAGGGTGAAGCCGAGCACCGACGCCCCGCGCAGGACGCCGCCGAGCGCCTCCAGGGCGACGTCGGGGTCGCGCAGGTAGGCCCGCGCCGCAGATTCGAGATCGGTGTACGGCGACCAGTCGGGAAAGACGGCCGGCAGGTCGCCACCCCCGAAGCCGGGACGGCTCATGCCGGCCCTCCGCTGCGCTGCGGGCCGACATGAGGCACAAGGGCACCGAGTTGACGATTCGCTCGCTGACGCTCACTCATGCCGGCCCTCCGCTGCGCTGCGGGCCGACATGAGGCACAAGGGCACCGAGTTGACGATTCCCTCGCTGACGCTCACTCATCGGATCACCTCCGCCGTCACGGCCTGTCCGTCTCCTGCGTCACCTCGGGTCGTGTCTGCTCGGCCGACGCCTCGTGCGGCACCGCTGTCGCCTGCCGGGCCGCCTCCGCCTCGCGCAGCGCCTGGCGGCGTTGCGCGTACGCCTCGGTGCCCTTGCTGGGCTTGCGACGCCGTGGCGGGGCGGTGACTCCGGGGGCGAGCTTACGCGCGGAGACGAGGAAAGCGGTGTGGGCGATCATCCGGTGGTCGGGGCGGACCGCGAGCCCTTCGGCGTGCCAGTCGCGGACCAGTGACTCCCAGGCTCGTGGCTCGGTCCAGCCGCCGCGCTCGCGCAGCGCCTCCACCAGCTCGGACAGTTGGGGGGTGGTGGCCACGTAGCCGATGAACACGCCGCCGGGCAGCAGCGCGCGTTCGACCATGTCGAGGTTCTCCCAGGGGGTGAGCATGTCCAGGATGATCCGGTCGAAACCGGTCTCGCGGCACCCGGCGACGTCACCGACGTGCAGGTGCCAGGCCGGGTGCGGGCCCTGGAAGAACGACTCGACGTTGCGGCGGGCGATCTGGGCGAAGTCGTCGCGCAGCTCGTAGGAGTGCAGTTCACCGGTGGTGCCCACCGCGCGCAGCAAGGAGCAGCTCAAGGCTCCCGAGCCGGCGCCGGCCTCGAGGACCTTGGCGCCGGGGAAGACGTCGCCCATGGCGACGATCTGCGCGGCGTCCTTGGGATAGATCACCTGGGCGCCCCGGGGCATGGAGAGCACGTAGTCCGACAGCAGCGGGCGCAGTGCCAGGAACGCGGTGCCGCCACCGGAGGTGGTCACGACGCTGCCGTCGGGCAGGCCGATGAGCGTGTCGTGCGCCAGGATGCCGCGGTGGGTGTGGAACTCCTTGCCCGGCTCCAGGGTCACCGTGTGCATCCGCCCCTTCGGGTCGGTCAACTGCACCCGGTCACCGGGCTGGAACGGCCCCCGCCGCACGGCGGGCGGCTCCACCTTCTCCTCGGGGAGGTCGCTGGCCGAGTGGGCGGAGTGGGTCACGGTCACGTGTTCATCTTCCGGTGAGGTTCGAGCAGTTGAGCCAGATCCGCGATGTGCAGAACGCCGACGACATCTTCGCCTGCCGTCACGACGTACTGTGCGCCCGGGTGGGCCTGCACGGTTTCCAGCACCTGTTCGCCGTCCGTGGTCACCGGGATGGCCGGCAGATCGGCGAGGGTACGGGCGACCGCGTCCACGGCCAGCCAGGGCCGGCGGGCCTCCGGTACCGCCGCGGCGGCGGCCGGGTCGACCAAAGCCACCGGCCGCCCGGCGGTGTCGGTCACCAGCAGCGCGGCTGCCTGGTGCGGCTCGGTGACCGGGTGTTCCTGCTCGGCACGGCGCTGCGCCTCGGCCAGCGGGGTGCCGGTGGGCACCGGGTGCACCGGGCGGGCCAGGTTGGCCAGGTCGATGAGAGGGAGCCGCCGGCTGATCCGGGACATCCGGATCGACTGTCCGGCGCCGTGCCAGAGGGTGAGGGCGACAAGTGCCGTCAGCGGCAACGCCAGCAGGCTCAGCACGTCGATCGCGTAGAGCGCCGCCACCAGCAGCGCGGTGCCGACGGCGAGGACCCGGCCGGCCCATCCGGCCACCTCGGTGGCCCGGTGCCGGTCCCGGGTCAGTGCCCACACCACCGCACGCAACGCCCGCCCTCCGTCAAGCGGTAGGCCGGGCAGGATGTTGAACACCGCGACGATGACGTTGCTCGCTGCGAGCTGGAAGGCGAGCTGGTCGGCCACGGTACGGTCGGGCAGGGCCAGCGTCGCGGCGACGGCAGCCGCGCCGAGCACCGCCGAGACGGCCGGCCCGGCCAGCGACACCAGCAGGTCCACCCGTGGGGACGGGGCGTCGCGGTCCATCTCGGTGTACCCGCCGAGCAGTTCCAGGGTGATGCCGCGCACCCCGATGCCGAAGCGTCGGGCGGTGAGGGCGTGGCCGAGTTCATGGGCCAGCACCGAGCCGAGCAGCGCGAGGACGAAGCCGGCACCGACGAGGTAGCCGCCGAGCGGGGACAGTTGCAGCCGTTGGCCGGCCAGTTCGCCGTACAGGACCGTGATCAGCAGGGCGAGCAGCAGAATCGAGGCGTTAAGGTACAGCGGCACCCCGAGGATCCGGCCCACCCGCATGCCGGGACGCTGGCTGGCCCGTGGTCGCCTGCGCTGTTCCATCGGGCTGATGCTACGCGGCCGGAGATCACCTACCGGAATGGCGGCGGCCGGCCTGTCATACCGGTGGCCTAACCTTCCGGGGCATGACGGCGGATCCGGTGATCACTCAGCAGGCCCCGACCCCGATCGAGCTGCCGCCGACGGTGCGGGCCTCGCTGTCCCCGTCGCGGGCGGCGGATTTCAAGACCTGCCCGCTGCTCTACCGGTTCCGCAGCATCGACCGGCTGCCCGAGCGGCCCACCGTGGAGCAGGCACGCGGCACGCTCGTACACGCGGTGCTGGAGAGGTTGTTCGACCTGCCGCCGGCCGCCCGCACCCCGGAGGCCGCCGGTGATCTCGTGGCCGGCCAGTGGGACCGTCTGGTCACCGAGCAGCCGGAGTTGGCCGGGCTGTTCGCCGAGGGCGACCCCGCCGCCGCGGCGGAGTTCCTCCGCTCGGCGTCGGCCCTGCTGGGCGGCTACTTCGCGGTGGAGGATCCGCGCCGGCTGGAGCCGGCCGAGCGGGAGAGCCTGATCTCCGCCGTGGTCGACGACGAGCTGCTGATCCGCGGCTACCTCGACCGCCTCGACGTGGCTCCGGACGGCGCCCTGCGGGTGGTGGACTACAAGACCGGCGGCGCACCGCGGGAGGCGTTCGAGGCGCGGGCGTTGTTTCAACTGAAGTTCTACGCGCTCGTGTTGTGGCGTACCCGTGGCGTGGTGCCCCGGGTGCTGCGTCTCCTCTATCTCAAGGACGCCGAGGTGTGTGACTACGCCCCGGACGCGGAGGAGCTGCTGCGTTTCGAGCGGACGGTGGTGGCGTTGTGGCGGGCGATCGAGCAGGCCACCGCCGCCCGGGATTTCCGGCCCCGGCCGAGCCGGCTCTGCGACTGGTGCAGCCATCAGGCGCGCTGTCCCAGCTTCGGCGGCACGCCGCCGCCGTTTCCGGAGCCGGCGGCGACGCCCGATCCGCTGCGGGACGCCAGGACCTCCCCGGCGCCACCGGGCGCCGACGAGTAGCCGCTCTCCTTCCCGGGGATGAGGGTCGAGTCACCACACAAGACGATCTTTCGGCGGCGGGGGCGGCTAGCGTCGTGGCGTGGGTAATGCGCTGAGGGAGTGGCTGCGTCGCAATCGGCTGGCCGGTGACGCACTGCTGGCTGTCGGCCTGATCCTGGGAGAGGCCGTGTTCACCCTGCTCACGCCCCGGGAGTTCTGGCCACGGCCGCTGCCGGCGGCGCTGGGGTGGAGCGTGTTGTGCGCGGCACCTGTCGTGCTGCGGCGGGTGGCGCCGTGGCCGGCGCTGCTGGCCGCGTTGGCGACGCTGCTGCTGCCCGTCCTCATGTCGGTGGCGCCGACCACCCAG
Source organism: Verrucosispora sp. CNZ293 (assembly GCF_002754655.1). Classification (NCBI taxonomy): domain Bacteria; kingdom Bacillati; phylum Actinomycetota; class Actinomycetes; order Micromonosporales; family Micromonosporaceae; genus Micromonospora; species Verrucosispora sp. CNZ293. The sequence goes on along the minus strand of NZ_PEFR01000001.1, from coordinate 1,215,356 downwards.
AGCCTCACCTTCGTGGTGCTCACCTACACGATGGCCGCCTACCGTCCGGTGCGTCCCGCGGTGGTCGCGGCGGTGGGGTTGTGGCTTCCGGTGGCCGTGGCGAACACGCTGGTGCCGCCGGAGGGCATCCCTCAGGTCAGCACGGCGTTCCTGATCGCGAACAACATCCTGGTGGGGATCGTCTCGTTCTCGGTTGGCCGTACGGTGCACGCCCGGCGCTCCTCCACCGAGGCGCTGCGGGAACGGGCCCGGGTCGCCGAGGCGAATCAGCGGGCGCTGGCCGAGCAGGCGGTCGCGGACGAGCGGCGCCGGATCGCCCGGGAGTTGCACGACGTGGTGGCCCACCATGTCAGCGTGATGGGGGTGTTGGCGACCGGGGTGCGGCGGGTGCTGCGCCGCGACCCGGACGGCGCCGACGAGGCGATGGCCACCATCGAGGAGACCAGCCGGGCGACGCTGCGGGAACTGCGCCGGTTGCTCGACGTGCTGCGTACCGAGGCCGAACCGGCTGTGGAGTTGGCGCCGCAACCGGGCATCGCCGGCATCGAGGCGCTCACCGATCAGGTCCGGGAGGCCGGGTTGCCGGTGACGTTGACGTTGACCGGTACGCCGGGGCAGTTGGAGGAGGGGGTGGCGTTGACCGTGTACCGGATCGTGCAGGAGGCGCTGACGAACGCCCTCAAGCATGCGGGTACGGCGACCGCGCAGGTGCGGGTCGGTTTCGGTGGCGACGCGGTGGAGGTCGAGGTCACCGACACCGGTCGCGGGCCGTCACCGGACACCGATCGGATCGGGCACGGCCTGGTCGGGATGCGGGAACGGGTCGGCCTCTACGGTGGGATCCTGCGCCTCGGCGCGCGGACCGGCGGTGGTTACCGGGTGTACGCCCGGATTCCGGTCGAGCCCCTACCGGACGCGAGCCGTCGGTGAGGCGGGCCTCCGGACGCGAGCGGTCGGTGAGGTGGGCGTGGTGAGCGGGACAGCCGACAGGGAGGACCAGATGGTCGATGCGACGGGCCGGGACCGGCCGGTGCGGATTCTGCTCGCCGACGACCAGCCGTTGCTGCGTACCGGCTTCCGGATGGTCCTGGGTGCGGAGGCCGATCTGGACATCGTGGCGGAGGCGGGCGACGGGGTGGAGGCGGTGGAGTTGTCCCGTCGGTTGCTGCCGGACGTGGTGTTGATGGACATTCGGATGCCGCGGATGGACGGAGTGAGTGCCACCCGGGCGATCGTGGACGCCCGGCTGCCGGTGCGGGTGCTCATCCTGACCACCTTCGATCTGGACGAGTACGTCGTGGGGGCGCTGCGGGCCGGGGCGAGCGGCTTTCTGGCCAAGGACGTGCCGGCTGAGGATCTGGTCACCGCGATCCACACGGTGGCCGCCGGTGACGCGGTGGTGGCGCCACGGATCCTGCGTCGCCTGCTGGACCGGTTCGCCGACGTGCTGCCGGACCCGGCCGCGACGCCGCCGAAGGCGCTGGGCGCGTTGACCGAACGGGAGCGGGAGGTGCTCGTGCAGGTCGCCCGCGGGTTGTCGAACGCCGAGATCGCCCGGGCGCTGTCGGTGAGCGAGACCACCATCAAGACGCACGTCGGACATGTGTTGACCAAGCTGGGGTTGCGCGACCGGGTGCAGGCGGTGGTGTTGGCGTACGAGTCGGGCCTGGTCCGACCTGGGGCGTAACGCGGCCGTTGCATCCGTCACCTACCGTGACGGCCTGCGGTGGAAATCGGTTGACCCTCACGCGGCGGCAACGTCCAGGATGACCGTGACCACCCGCTGCCGGATGACCGCCGGTTGCCGGGGTCGGGGACAACCCTGACTTCAGTTGGGTGGTACCCGCAGCCGGAAATCCGCTCCGCCTCCGCCCGGAGTCGGACGGATCGGCGGTGGGCAGCACAGATGATGGACTCGCACCGGACCAGCGGGGGCGGTGCGAGCAGACTCGACGGAGAGGTACGTAACGTGACCGCTACGACAGGCCAGCCGGCATCGGCCGCAGCCCGGGCGAGCGATGTGTGGAAGGTGTACGGCAGCGGCGAGGCTCAGGTCATCGCCCTGCGGGGGGTCAGCGCGGAGTTCGAGCGCGGACGGTTCACAGCGATCATGGGCCCGTCGGGTTCCGGCAAGTCGACGTTGATGCACTGCCTGGCCGGGTTGGACTCGGTGACCCGGGGGACGGTGGCGATCGGCGAGACCACAGTCACCGGGCTCGGTGACGCGGGTCTGACGAAGCTGCGCCGCGACAAGGTCGGCTTCATCTTCCAGCAGTTCAACCTGTTGCCGACGTTGACCGCCAAGGAGAACATCCTGCTCCCGCTGTCGATCGCCGGGCGCAAGCCGGACCCGGCCTGGTACGACGTGGTGATCGACACGGTGGGTCTGCGGGACCGGTTGGGACACCGCCCGGCGCAGTTGTCCGGCGGTCAGCAGCAACGGGTGGCGTGCGCTCGCGCCCTGGTCGCCCGCCCCGAGGTGATCTTCGCCGACGAGCCGACAGGTAACCTCGACTCGCGCTCCGGCGCGGAGGTGTTGAACTTCCTGCGCGACTCGGTACGCCAGCACGGGCAGACCATCGTCATGGTCACCCACGATCCGACGGCCGCCGCGTACGCCGACCGGGTGGTGTTCCTCGCCGACGGGCAGATCGTCTCGGAGTTGATCGAGCCGACCGCCGACACGGTGCTGGACACGATGAAGAAGCTGGACACGCCCGCCGAGGTGACCGGCTGATGTTCCGGGCAACCCTGAAGAGTCTGCTGGCCCGCAAGGTCCGGCTGATCCTGTCCGGCCTGGCCGTGGTGCTCGGCGTCATGTTCGTCTCCGGTGCCTTCGTCCTCACCGACACCCTGGGCCGCTCCTTCGATTCGCTGTTCGCCGACGCGTACGCCGATGTCGACGTCAACGTGGCCGCCAAGCCGAAGCTGGAACTCGGCGAGATGGAGGGCGAGCAGCTGGCCAGCCCGTTCCCGGCCGCCACCCTGGAGCGGGTGCGCGCGGTGGACGGGGTGGCCGAGGCCACAGGTGTGGTCGTCGCCGACGGGGCCCGGCTGATCGGCAGCAACGGCAAGGCCGTCACCTCGTTCGGGCCGCCGCAGCTGGGCGGGAACTGGACAGGTGAGAGCGACCTGGTGCGGCTGCGGGAGGGCCGGGAGCCGCAGACCGACGACGAGATCGTGATCAACAAGGGGTTGGCGGACGCCGGCCGGGTGGCGCTCGGCGACCGGGTGGGTGTGCTCACCCTGGAGCCGCGCAAGGATTTCACGATCGTCGGCATCTTCGGCTACAGCGGCGACCGGGACTCCCTGGGCGGCACCAACGAGGTCATGTTCACCACCCCGGTGGCGCAGCAGCTGATGCTCGGTGAGCCGGACACGTTCAGCAACATCGTGGTCACCGCCGCCGCCGGAGTCTCCGACGACCAGTTGCGCGACTCGGTGGCCGCGGCGATGGGCGACGACTTCGTGGTCAAGACCGGCGAGCAGCTCTCCGCCGACGCCGCCGCCGGCCTGAAGGAGGGGCTGTCCTTCTTCAACCGGATCCTGCTCGGCTTCGCCGCGGTGGCCCTGCTGGTCGGCACGTTCCTGATCCTCAACACGTTCTCGATCATCGTGGCGCAGCGCACCCGGGAGTTGGCGTTGCTCCGGGCGGTCGGGGCCAGCGGCAAGCAGATCATCGGCTCGGTGGTGCTGGAGGCGGTGGCCGTCGGCTTGATCGCCTCGGTGTTCGGCCTGGCCGCCGGCATCGGCATCGGCGCGCTGCTGGCGTACCTGTTCGGCAACCTCGCCGGTGGGCTGGCCCTGGCCGGGGTGGCGGTGCCCGCCTCGGCGGTGATCGGCGCGTTCGGTGTCGGTCTGGTGATCACGGTGCTGGCGGCGCTGCTGCCGGCGCTGCGGGCCGCGCGGATCCCACCGATCGCGGCGATGCAGGACGTGGCGACGCCGGACCGGCCGCTGACCAAGGTGACTGTCGGCGGTGCGCTGGTCACCGCGGTCGGTGCCACCCTGCTCTTCCTCGGCCTGGGCGGGCACGCCGGCGGCAGCACGCTGGCCACCATCCTCGGTGGCGTGCTGTTCTCGTTCATCGGGGTCGCGCTGCTGACGCCGCTGATCAGTCGTCCGGTGGTGGCCGCGCTGGGCACGGTCTTCTCCGGCTGGGTGCCGGGCAGGCTGGGCCGGCTCAACTCCGGTCGCAACCCGCGCCGTACCGCGATCACCGCCGCCGCGCTGATGGTGGGCATCGCCCTGGTCACCGGGATCACGGTGATCCTGGACTCGGCCAAGAGCAGCATCAGTGGGCTGGCGCAGGACAGCATCAGCGCCGAGTTGGTGATCGCCGGGGCGCAGTCGGGTCCACGTCCGCCGTCCTTCGACCCGTCGGTGCTGGACGAGGCGAAGGCGATCCCCGGGGTCCGTCTGGTCGACGGCGAGTATGGCGACATGGCGATGGTCGGCGGCCAGACCACCTGGGTCGGTGCCAGCAGTGAGCCGAGCGCGCTCACGCAGATGTTCGGTCTCACCGCCACGGCCGGCGACATCGACCGGCTGGGGCCGGGCCAGATGCTTGTCAGCTCCGACACGGCGGAGTCGCGTGGCCTGTCGGTCGGCTCCACAGTGCCGGTGCAACTGGCCCGCGGCGAGGAACGCACCTACACGGTCACCGGCATCTACGAGAGCACCCCGCTGTTCGGTGGCGTGACGTTGCCGGCCGAGGCGGCGCGTGACTTCTCCATCCCGCAGCCCATCCAGGGCTACATCCAGTTGGAGTCGGGGGTCCGGGCGGCCGACGTGCTGCCCCGGGTGGAGGCGCTGCTGACGAACAGCCCGGAGGTGTCGGTGGCCGACCGGGACGCGTTCATCGAGCAGCAGGCCGGTCAACTCGACGGGCTGCTCCAGATGATCCAGATCCTGCTGGCGCTGGCCATCGTGATCGCGGTGCTCGGCATCATCAACACCCTCGCCCTGTCGGTGCTGGAGCGGACCCGGGAACTGGGTCTGCTGCGTGCCATCGGTCTGCGCCGGTCGCAGACCATGGGGATGATCACCGTGGAGGCGGTGGTGATCTCGGTGTTCGGTGCGCTGCTCGGCGTCGTGGTCGGTGCCGGTCTGGGTGCCGCGGTGGTGGAGGCCCTGCGCGACGAGGGCATCACCAGGCTGGTCCTGCCGTGGGGCCAGATGGGTGTCTTCCTCGGCCTGGCCGCGATCATCGGCGTGGTCGCGGCGGTGCTGCCGGCGATCCGGGCCGCCCGGATCAACGTGCTGGGCGCCATCGCGCACGACTGAGGCACCGCATCGACGGCCCCTGTCACCGGTCGGTGGCAGGGGCCGTTCGCTGCGCTGCCTCAGCCGGGACGGACCGCGCTGGTGGGCGGGGGCGGTTCAGGCGGGGGTCCGACGCAGCAGTCCGGCCAGCAGGTCCAGGTCCGCCAGGAGCAGGCTCTCCAGTTGGTGTACGCCGTCGGTGGGCGCGAGCGGCACCTCGGCCGGCACGGCCAGCACGGCGGCACCGGCGGCTACCGCACTGGCCACGCCGGTCGCCGAGTCCTCGATCGCCACGCACCTGTCGATCGGCACCCCGAGCAGCCGGGCGGCCGTCAGGTACGGCTCCGGGTGCGGCTTTGTCGAGTCGACCTCGTCACCGCAGACCACCACGTCGAAGCTGTCGCGGCCGAGGGTGTCCAGGGCGATCTCGACAAGTGCCCGGCCGCTGGAGGTGACCAGGGCGGTCGGGATCCCCGCCTGCCGGACCGCGCCGAGCAGCGCCAGCGCCCCGGGCCGCCACCGCAACCCGGTGCGGAACAGCTCCAGAATCCGCACGTTGATCCACTCCGCGCTGGTCAGCGGATCCCGGTGCGGCTGTCCCAGATCGTCGTGCAGGATCCGCATCGAGTCGGCCATGCCCGTACCGATGATCGCCCGGCGGGCCTCAGCCGACAGGGTGCCGCCGTAACGGTGCGCGAGTTCGGCCAACGCGACGTCCCACAACCGTTCGCTGTCGACCAGGGTGCCGTCCATGTCGAAGAGCACGGCGTCCGGACGGATGCTGCTCACCGGATCCTCCTCGGGCTCGGGTAACCGGTGAATCCTGCCAGCCACCGGTGCCCGGCGCTCGACGTAGTGACCTTTCTCAACCCAGGTCGCAGGCGTCCAGGGACCGCTCGTAGCCGCGGAAGAACGCCTCGGACCGCTGCTCTGGGGTGCCGTGCGAGCCCTCGGCGAACCACGGTTGACCGGAGTCGTCGCCGACGGCCAGCAGCCCCTCGTTGAACTCGTCGAGGTCGCCCTCCTCCAGGGTGAGCCGGCCGGCCCGCACCGAGTCGCCGAGGAACGCCCCGGCCATGCAGTCGGCCTGCAACTCCTGCTGGATGGTGAAGTTGTAGCGGATGCCCAGCCGGGTCTGGATGCCGTGCGCGTACTCGTGGCCGAGCAGGTAGAACACGAACGCGTCACCGATCTGCCGGAAGGCCCCGAAGGACCAGTTGATGTCGTACGCGATGTAGTCGCTGACGGTGCAGTAGACCGCGTTGTTGCGGGGCACCTCCTGGCCACCGCAGGAGACCTCACCGTCGCGCTGGTACGGGATGACCCGCCGGATCGGCCGGAAGGTCTGCCCCGACGCCTCGAACTGGTCGGCCCAGTACAACTCGGCCAGCCGCTGCGCGTCGGCCACGTCCTGCCGGAACTCCTCCACGGTGTCGGTGCCGTCGGCCCGGGTCACCTCGGCCGTCGGTTCGGCCGGTGCCCGCTGCCCGGTCGGTTCCGCCGGGCCGTCCACCGGCTCCACCATGCAGGCGGCCGCCGCCACCAACGCCACCGCCAGGCCGGCGAGCCTCCCCCGGCGTCGCCCTCGCCCACCTGCCGCCACCGTGCTCCTCCCGCCTCGACGTCGCCGATCCAGTACCCCGACGGTACGACCGTCACGCCCGTTGCCGTCAGGTACGCCTTACCGCCCCGTCCGGTTCAGTCGCCCGCCTTGTACGGCGTGTTCGAGGAGGCTCGCCGGCCTGGCGGAGTCCTGGACGGCGTCCGGCGCACCGACGGCGTGGCCGGTCGGAGTACGGCATGGCCTCCTCGAACACGCTCTATGGTCGACAGCGGGTGCGGTGGTCCGTGTCCGGAACGGACGTCCGGGTCCGACGTCCCTGATGAATCGGCACCGGGAGGGTGCCGGACGCGAGAGGGAGACACCCGTGAAATACATGATCATGTTGTACGGCTCGCAGCGGGACTACGACGCGATGGCCGGGCACAGTTCCGACCGGCCGGCGATGACTGCCGAGCAGGTGGCCGCGATGCACGCGCACATGGGCAAGGTGCACCAGGAGCTCGCCGACGCCGGTGAACTGGTGGACGCCCAGGGCCTGACCGCGCCGGTGCACGCCCGCCGGGTCCAGCTCCGCGACGGTGCTCCGATGGTCACCGATGGACCGTACCCGGAGACGCAGGAGGTTCTCGCCGGGTACACGGTGGTCGAGTGCGCCAGCTTCGACCGGGCCGCCGAGATCGCCGCCACCCTGGTCAACCCGGACAACCCCGGGGAGTACGTCGATGTCCGACCGATCGCCGAGGGCATCGACGAGCTCGCCTGATGGACGAACCGAGCGTCGAGGACCTGTTGCGCCGGCTGGCGCCGCAGGTCCTCGGCGCGCTGGTACGCCGTTACGGGCATTTCGACACCGCCGAGGACGCCACCCAGGAGGCGCTGATCGCGGCGGCCACCGGCTGGCCCCGTGACGGCGTACCGGCGAATCCCCGCGCCTGGCTGATCACGGTGGCGTCCCGACGGCTGACCGACCTGCTCCGCGCCGAGCAGGCCCGACGGCACCGGGAGGACGTCGTCGGCCGGCGGGTGTTGGCCGAGTGGCGGTTGCCATCGTCAGGTGACCGGGTGGCGGACTCCGACGACACGCTGATCCTGCTGTTCCTGTGTTGCCACCCGTCGCTGCCCCCGGCCACGCAGATCGCGCTGACCCTACGGGCGGTGGGCGGGTTGAGCACTGCCGAGGTGGCCCGGGCGTTCCTGGTGCCGGAGCAGACCATGGCCCGGCGGATCACCCGGGGCAAGCAGCGGATCCGCGACAGCGGGCTGCCGTTCGCGATGCCCGCGCCGGCCGAGGTCCCGGCGCGCCTCACGGCCGTGCTCCGGGTGCTCTACCTGATCTTCAATGAGGGGTACGCGAGCACCTTCGGGCCGGGGCTGCTCCGCGCCGATCTGTGCGCCGAGGCGATCCGACTGAGCCGGCTGCTGCGTCGGCTGCTGCCTGACGCCGAGGAAGTGACGGGACTGCTGGCGTTGCTGCTGCTCACCGACGCCCGCGCGCCGGCGCGCACCGGTCCGCACGGCGAACTGGTGTCGATGGCCGAACAGGACCGTGCCCGCTGGCGTGCCGACCAGATCGCCGAGGGCACGGCGCTCGTGGTCGAGGCGCTGCACCGGGGACGACCCGGCCCCTACCAGGTCCAGGCCGCCATCGCCGCCCTGCACGACGAGGCGCCCGGCCCGGACGAGACCGACTGGCCGCAGATCGTCGCGCTGTACGAGGTGCTGACGGCGATGGACGCCAACCCGCTTGTCGCGTTGAACCACGCCGTCGCGGTGGCCATGACCGACGGTCCGGACGCGGGACTGGCGCTCGTCGACAAGGTGGCCGCCGACGGACGGCTGTCCCGGGATCCGCGGTTGGCCGCCGTACGCGCGCATCTGCTGGAACGACGCGGCGAGGCCGCGGCGGCCCGGGTCGCGTACCGGACGGCTGCCGCGCAGGCCACCAACCTGGCGCAGCAGCGTTACCTCAACGCCCGCGCCGACCGCCTCCCCGGCGACTCACCGCCAGCAGGCACGACGTGACAGGTCAGGCGTCCAGCGGGTCGGCCGGCACCGCCACGGTTATCCGGATCTCGGTGGTCAGGCGGAGGCCGCCATCCGGTGCGCGCGCGGCGTCCAGCGCCTCGCCGGCGGCGGCCGTCGCGGCGGGCAGCCGGTCCTGCGGCAGGTGCCGCAGCAGGGCCCGTCCGCCGTGTGACCACATCCATCGCATCCAGTGGTCGACGTCGTCGAACCGGCTCTCGACCCGGTGCTCGACGATCGAGGTGACGGCGAGACCCGCGAGGGCGGGACGTCGTCGACGCCCCGCCCCCGTCACCGGTGCCGCACTGGCGGACGGGATCTCAGCAGGTGTTGAGCATGCTGCTCAGCGCCGACTTCTCCGCACTGTTGACGGTGAGGCCGTAGTACCACTTCACCTGGATCCAGGCGCGGGCGTAGGTGCAGTGGAAAGCCGCGCGCGGGGGCTTCCAGGCGGCCGGGTCCTTGTCGCCCTTGGACGAGTTGACGGTGCCGGTGACCGCCCACAGTTCCGGCCCACCGAGGTCGTTGGCGTAGGTCTGACGCCGCGCCGTGGTCCAGGACCAGGCTCCGGACCGCCACGCCTCGGCCAGCGGTACCACGTGGTCGATGGAGATCTCGGCCGGGTTCGTGCGGGTGACCCCCTCGTAGGGGCTGTACCAGGATCCGGACGTGGGATAACAGCTGGAGTCGACGACGACGTTGCTGCCGTCGCGTTTGAGCACCTGCTCCCGGGTGTTGCAGGTGCCGGTGACCGTGATCCAGTGCGGGAACAGATCACGGTTGTAGCTGGACTGGTGGGACTCGGCCGCGACGGTGAGCGAGTTCAGCCGGCTCACCGCCGTGCTGTACGAGGGGATGTTCGGCGGCGTCGCGTGAGCCGCGGGCGGGACGAGGACGACCGACAGGACGACGGCGACCATCGAGACGATGGCGGCCCTGCGTAGGTGAGCCACGGGGGGACTCCTGACTGTCACCTGCGACGGCGGGTGGGGGAACCCGGCTTGGGGCGCGGCAGGCGACATCAGGCATTCTCGCAAACATCGCGATCAATACATGTCTTCGCGCCGGAAGCCCCGTGAACGCCGCGTGAAGACCGCCCGGCAGGTCAGCCGGATCGTCACGAGGCGTTACCCGGGACGGTCCGGGCCGCTACGGACGCGGTCGGTCTCGTACGCCCACATCGCGATCTCCACCCGGTTACGGGCGCCGAGCTTGACCATCAGGCTGGCGATGTGGGTCTTCACGGTGCTGAGGCTGATGTGCAGCTCGGTGGCGATCTCGGTGTTGGTGCGACCACGCGCGACGGCGACGAGCACCTCCTCCTCCCGCAGCGTGAGCGCGTCGACAGGCTGCCGCGGCGGCGCGGCCGGACCGGCGGCGGCGAAGGCCCGGAGCAGCCGCGTGGTGACGTTCGGGGCGATGAGCGCGTCGCCCGCGGCAGCGGCCCGCACGGCCTGGGTGAGCAGGGCCGTGCCGGCATCCTTGAGCAGGAACCCGCGCGCTCCGGCACGGAGCGCGGCGTAGACGTACTCGTCGAGGTCGAAGGTGGTGATGACGACCACCGCCAGAGGCTCGGTGACGGTGGGGCCGGCGAGGCGGCGGGTGGCCTCGATGCCGTCCACGCCGGGCATCCGGATGTCGAACAGGCACACGTCCGGACGTAGTCGCCGGGCGAGTTCGACGGCCCGGTGTCCGTCGCCCGCCTCCCCCACCACCTCGATGTCCGGCTGGGCGTTGAGGATCATCGCCAGTCCGGTACGGACGATCTCCTGGTCGTCGGCGACGATCACGCGGGTGGTCACCCCACGATTGAACACGGCTCCGGGCCTGGCCCAAAGTACGGCCGTCTCCCCCGCCCATCGGCCGAGCCGACGCCGGCCCGCACTGCGATGAGTTTCCACAGTCGTGACGCCAGGATCGATGAAACAGGAGCGGCCGGTCCCTTCCCGACTGACCCGCACCCCGTCCGGCCACTGTCGGGCGGGCAACGGGCCGTGGGCGGGGTGCTGGTCGCCGCGAGAAGGGATGCCACAGCTGTGACAGCCTCCGCCAGGTCGACCTGGCTCATCCCCGCCGGTCTGCTGGTGCTCGGCGTGGTACCGGTGGTGGCCGGCGGGCTCCGCCTGGCCGAGCTGGCCGGCGGCGCCCAGGTGCTGCCCGACGGCGACCGGATCGCCTCACCCCCGCTACCGCTGGTGGCCCACATCGTCGCGGTGACCGTGTTCAGCGTCCTCGGCGCCTTCCAGTTCACGCCCCGGTCGCGTCGGCCGCACCGTGGTTGGCACCGGATCGCCGGTCGGGTGCTGATTCCCTTCGGGCTGCTCACCGCGGTGAGTGGCCTGTGGCTGACCGTCGTCCCGGCCCGGGGGCCGCTCGACAGTGACACGTTGGTCGCCGTCCGCGTGGTGGTAAGCGTCGCGATGGCCGGCTCGCTCGTCCTCGGCTTCGCGGCGGTCCGCCGACGCGACTTCACCCGCCACCGGGCCTGGATGATCCGTGGCTACGCCATCGGGATGGGCGCGGGCACCCAGTTCTTCACCCAGATGGCCTGGCTCGCCGCCGTCGGCCCGCTCACGACAGCGGGCCGGACCGGCACCATGACCGCGGCCTGGCTGATCAACGTGGTACTCGCGGAATGGATCATCAGGCGACGCGGCGGGACCGCCGGCACCCGTCCGGCGGGGCGGGGCCACCGCGCGCGAGTCGACGCGGCTCCGGCTCGGGCCCGTCGGACGGTGTCACGATCGGCGGCCGGGCGGGGTCGAAGACCCGTACCCATCCGAACGGAGACGCCATGAACGACGCACCGACGAACGCTCCTGTCCTGGTCACCGGCGGCACCGGCACGCTCGGCCGGCACGTCCTGCCCCGCCTGCGCACGGCGGGCCGACAGCTGCGAGTGCTCAGCCGGACGATCCACCGGAGTGCCGACGGTGTCGAGTACGTCCTGGGTGACCTGCTCCGGGACGAGGGCCTCGCGCCGGCCCTCGACGGTGTCCACACGGTGCTGCACCTGGCGGGCGGCCCGAAAGGCGACGATCGGGCGGCCGTCAACCTGGTGCGGGCCGCCGCCCGGGCCGGGGTGCGGCACCTCGTTTACATCTCGGTCGTCGGTGCCGGCCGGGTCCCGATCGGCTACTTCGAGGCCAAGCACGGCGCGGAGCGGGCGGTAAGCGAATCCGGCGTGCCATGGACGACACTGCGGGCCGCGCAGTTCCACGACCTGGTCTTCACCGTCGTGCAGAAGCTGGGTGCGCTGCCGATCGTGCCCGACCCGAAGGTGATCCGCTTCCAGCCGGTCGACTCCCGCGACGTCGCCGACAGACTTGTCGACCTGGTCCAGGGCGTCCCGTCCGGCCTCGTGCCGGAGATCGCGGGTCCACGGCTCTACACCATGGCCGACCTGGTTCGTAGCTACCTCGCCGCCCGGGGTCGCAGGCGGCCTTTCCTGCCGGTGCCGGTGCCCGGGGCGGCCGGCCGGGCGTACCGCGACGGTGCCAATCTCAGCGTCGACGGCGCCACCGTCGCCACCCGGAGTTGGGAGGAGTTTCTCGCCGAGAAGCTCCGCTGATCGGGCGCCGGGAGGGGCTACCGGTATCCAGCCGGTTGGCGGGCAGCGACCTCCGCCTGGTCATGGTGCTGCGCGCCGGCCGCCGTCGGGTCCGCCCGCAGATCGACGCGGATCGCCTCCAGGATCACCCCGGACGCCTGCTCGACCACGATCGGCGACCGCGAGCGCTGCGGGTCACCGGTGCCGGCCGTGGCGAGCGGCAGCGGCACGAAGGTGCAGTCACGCACCACCACGTCCCGGTATTCGAGCACCCGGACCGAGTGGTCGATCTCGCTGCGCCCCCAGCCGGCTATCCGGACCGCGTACAACGGACCGTTCCAGCCCACGTGGGCACCGGAGACGCGGATACGCGCGCCGACCGGATTGTCGCCGCCGGAGTGGAACCGGTCGGTGTTGTCGCCCGGCAGCAGGCGGAACCCGATCTCGACATCGGACAGGTGGACCCGGTCCACCACCACGTCGTGCACGGAGCTGAGGTAGAAGCCCTCGAAGGCGTCGGACACGCGCAGATCGCGGATGCTGAGGTGGTGCGGATGGTAGGAGGGTCCGACGATCGAGTCGACCCCGTCGCCGACCGCGCCCCAGTGCACGGCGATGCCTGTGCAACCGCCGACTATCGACACGTCGCTGATGGTGATGTCGCGTACCGCGCCCATGACGGCGACGCAGTTGGCGGCGCGCTCGTCGCGGCGCTCGACCTCGACGCGCCGGATCTGGACCTCCTCGATCCACTCCGTCTCGGCCGGGTAGAGGTAGTTGCCGATGGTGATGGCGGTGCCCCGGTCGCCGCCGTGCTCGCCCGGCGCGCACGGCGGTGGGCGGAAGCCGATGTCCTGGATCGTCACCCGGGAACCCAGCACATGGACGATGGGTTCGCCGTGCGGTGAGGACGAGGTGAGCCACGTCGTCACCGGACCGTCCCCGGGCGGCGCGCCGCGCAGCGTCCAGCCCGGGCCGAGCACCACTCCCCGGTCCAGCGTGAAGGTGCCGGCCGGCAGCCGCACCGTGCCGCCCGTCGCGGTCGTCAGCAGCTGTTCCAGCGCCTGCCGGTTGGCGGTCGGATCGTCGGTGAGCGTCAGGTCGTGGTCGGTCACCGTTGGCACTCCAGCTCGATCACCTGACAGACGGTCTCGGCGACCCGCCGCCGTACCGGCGTGTCGCGCTCGCCGAGGCCGACCAGCACCGGGCCGGGGCCCGTACGCTCGACCACCACGTCGAGGGTTTCCTCGGTCCGGGTGCTGGCGCTCACCCGGCAGGCGGTGCCGTCGACCAGGTGCACGGCCTGGACGGCCAGCCGGTCCGGATGCGGCGGCCGGGTGAACGGCGACGCCTCGAACAGCGCGTATCCCGCCCCACGCTGGGCCACCCGGAACGCCTTGAGCACGGTCTGTCCCCGCTGGCGGCGCAGCCACTTCTGGCTCGGCTGGCGTACCGCGGCCGGTGGGGCCGTCGCGGCGGAGATCCGCAGTCGGCACCGCACGGTGCTGTCGGTGGCGTTGACCACGATGAACCTCGACCGAGCGTGGCCCTGGCCGCGACCGCGCGCTCCGACCAGCCCGCCGGCACTGACCAGGCCGGCCAGTTGTGCGGCGGCACCGGCGAGCCGAGTGGCACCGTCGCGCTGTCCGACCTCCCCGATCGCGACGACTTCGACCTGGTTGACCCGCACACCTGTCGCCGCCAACGGGCTGAGCGCCGTCGACGCCCAGGGCGGCAGCGTGCCGTCCACCACCTCGATGATCAGGAGGCCGTCGTCGCCCACCTCGTCGGCCCGCAGGTCGAACTCCACCCAGGCGTGGGCCTCCACCATCCGCAGCCGCCCTCGCTGGCGGCTGAGCAGTGCGGCGGCCCGGTCCGAGCCCTGGGCCCGGACCATCACCAGGCGCGGCAGTTCACGCATCCCCCGGGCCGGTGCCGCCGCCCGCGACCAGGCGGTCTGGGAGGCGCCGTCGACGTGCAGGTCGACCCGGACGCGGACCGGTCGGCCGTCGGTGCGTACCTTGAGCACGACCGCCCCGGACGCGCCCTGGACCCGACCCAGGATCGCGACGCCACGGGCCATCTGGTCGGCGAGCAACACCTCCGGGTCGCCACCGGAGGCGAACATCGCGGGCAGTTCCCGGGCCGGTACCGGCTCGTCGAACTCGGTGGCGAACCACGTGCCGATCGCCACTACCGGACACCTCCCGGCACCTGGAGGTCGGTGCGGGTCAGCACCGGCTCCCGGCGGGTCCACATGCGCTCGACGGCCTCGAAGACCGGGTCGGCGTCGCTCTCGATGTGCCGGAACGAGGTCCGCACCGCGCGCAGCAGGTAGTCGGCGGGCCAGACCTCCCAGTGCGGCACCTGGGGGGTGAACAGGTCCGTGGCGCTGCGGTAGAACCACAACCACAGTCGGGCGCGCTCGACCTGCTCGGCCGAGATGATCTCCTCGCCGTTGAGCATGGCGCTGATCGCGGCGTCGAGGGCCTTCCAGTAGGTCTCCGGGTCGTTGACCACCGTGGACAGGCCGCACTCGCTCCACTCGGACCAGCCGGCCTGGATCACCGGGATGCCGTACGCCGGCAGTTCGTTGCTGACGCTGCCGCGAACGGTCACGCCGAGGTCGACGAGGCTCCACAGCCCGTTCTTGCTCAGATCCTTGCTGGGCTGGAACACCATGTGCCGGTGTCGGGCGTACCGCCGGGCGACCGAGTCGAAGAAGTCGGTGCTGTCGTAGCGGAACTGGCTCGGATGGTCCTGGAACAGCCACTGCACCTCGGTGGCGGTGCTGGCGAACTGGGCGGTCTCCGCGAACCAGTCGGCGAGGGTGGGAAAGGACTGGTGGTTCGTGCCCGGCGCGTCGGACACGGCGTGGTTGAACACCGCCACCACCGGGCGAGCCGGGTCGAACCCCAGGCGGGCCGCGAAGTGCGTACGCAGCCGGGCTCGCTCCCCGCTGTTGGTGATGTCGACGGAGGCGCTGGCACCACCCCGCCACCAGCTGGGCCGACCCAGGTTGACCTTCGACCGCCAGGCGACGAGTTCGGCGTTGCGTCGCACCTCGTTGCGCCGCGACCACACCCGCTTGTCGAAGAAGGCACCGATCTGGTGGGTGAGTTCGCCACGGAAGGTGTGTTCACCTGTGTCGTTCTCGGGGAACAGCGCGTACGCCTTGAGACACCCGGTCTGCTGGGTGTGCACGACGGGCACCCCGGCCCGCCGGGCGGAGTCCACCGCGAGCCCCCAGTGGTCGTAGTCGACGTGACTGGTGACCAGCGCAACCACCGAGCCACTGCCGAGCAGGGCGTCGTAGGCCGAGGAGATGGCCCGGGCCAGCGCCTGCCGTCGCCGGTAACGCGGATCGGTGGTGGGGTTCTCCGGCGGCCGGGGCCGCTTGGTCACCCGACAGTAGGTGGCGCTGACGAACTCGGCGAGGGTCTCCTCGCTTATCGACGCGCCGGGGGCCAGCGGCCGTCCGAACAGCTCCACCGGCACGGCATCCGGCGTGCCGGAGTTGGCCGGGCCCTCGACGAGCCGGTACAGGTCGATGACCTGGCTCGCGCCGTAGGCCGCCGCCATCCGCTCGACAAGCTTCACGTCGAACTCGGTCCACAGCGCGTCGTGCCACATCTGCTCCACGCCGGTCACCACGACCAACTGAGCGGGGACGATCCGGCGGATCGCGTTGGCTACCGCAAGATTGCGCATCGCCACCCTGATGTCCTGGTGGAACACCTCGACGACGAGGTAGTTCTGGGACGGCGTGGGCCCCAGGTTCTTGCGCCAGTACACATCAGCGGAATCGAGGAAGGCCTCGAACTCCTTCTTGTCAGCTCCGAGCCACACCCGAAGAACCGCCTTCCCCCGCATACACGTCTGAGCGCTGTGTCCGAATTCGTGGGCGCACCGTGGAACCTGCCGGCAGACCCGGGCACGACTCACGGAGACCGCAAGGTACCGGCGCCGGAAGGAATCCAGGTTGACGTCGCATGGACAACAGATGGCCGGGACGGCAGCAGGAATGAACCTTCCTCAGGCTGACGCGCGGGGTCTCCGGGTGCCGCTGCCCGTCGACCGTGCGCGCCAGCGCCCGGCGTCCGCACCCGGCCCTGGGCGCAGCAGCTCACGCAGCAGGCTGCCGCCACCGGTCAGCCCCACGGCGACGGGGATCGCCACACTGATCAGCAGCAGGGCCGCGACCGACCAGCCGGGCAGCCCGACGGCCAACGCGACCAGACTCAGGCCGCTGAACACGACCACCTTCCGCCGGGCCCGCGACAGCAGCACCCGGTCCGAGGGAAAGATCGACATGTGCTGCTCCTTTGGCCGGTTCACAGGAACACCAGCAGCACCCCGCCGACGACCGCCGCGGGGATGGTGGTGATGAGGGTCGCCACGACCGCCGACTGTCGGCGCAGTGCGGCGAGTGGGATCAGGGCGTCTCCGTCCTGGCTTATCGCGTTGGCGACCAGGGTCGGCAGCGGTAGCCCGCCACTGACGTAGAGGCCGGTGAAGACGATCTGCAGGGCACAGCCGGGGACCAGGCCGATCGCGGCGCCGACGAGCACGCCGACCAGGCCGGTCAGGACGAGCTGCGAACCGTCGAAGCCGGTGGTGGTGCTCAGTACCTGCCAGCCGAGATAGGCCACCGCCACCCAGACCGTGACGAACGACGCCTCGTGGGCGCTGTGCCGCATGGTCGCAGCCATCGTGCTGGCATGTGCGGTCTCCAGGCTGTCGTCGGCCAGCCGCCCGCGCCCGGCGGCGAAGATGAGTGCCGCGACCACGGTGCCGAGGACGCCGAGCGCCAGGTACGGGTCAACCCCACCGATCACGGTCAACGCCGCCGGGTCGACGAGCTGGAACACCACGGGTACGGACACGGCGAAGGCCGGCGTGGTCAGTCCCCAGAACGCGGTCGACGCGGGCATCCGGGGCAGCAGTCCGCCGAACAGCCGACGGGACGGGGCGAGATCAGGTCCGGCGTCGGCGGCGAGGCTCACCGGCCTGGTGACGGGCACCGGCCGCCGTCGGGCGGCGGACCGGGCCGGGTCGATGCCGAGGGCGTCCACGGCGTACCCGGTGGCGAGGCCGACGACGAACAGCAGCGCGTGCAGTTGGAGCGCGAAGAGCGGGTTCCAGGCCAGCACCACCCACGACGAATCGCCCATGGTCGCGACGAGCGCCCCCACCACGGTGCCGAAGGAGACCTTGCCGCGCGCGTACAGGGGCATGAGGATGATCGCGCCGCCGCAGCCCGGAGTGACCCCCAGCAACGCGCCGACCAGGGGACCCACCCGGCGGCGGCGGGTCAACCCGTCGGTGACCCGGTCCCCGTATCGCCAGCGCAGCCAGCCGAACAGCGCCACCATCACGGCGACGTACACACCCACCTGCATGAACGCGTCCGCGAGCGGGCGGAGCACGAGTTCGGTCACGGCACACCTCCTCAGGGCGGGCTGACGCCCGCCGGACCACCGGTGGGTGGGCGGCCCGGCGGAGCGACGTCAGCTGATCTTGCTCTTGACCGTGTTGACCACGCCCTGCGCCATGCCGGGGTTCGTCCCGTACAGGCGCGGGTCCCCCGGCGGCAGGACGGGTTCGGGCGCGTGGGCGCGTGGGCTGTGGTCGTAGCGGAACTCGCCCTTGCCGTCCGGTGTCGGCCCGGAGGCCCAGCGTCCCTGCGCGGCGTCCTGACCGGGCGAGAAGTCGAGGTAGGTGTAGCTGAACTGCTCGGTGAAGTCCGGCGAGTCGGGGAAGGCGTCCGGCACCGGCATCTCCTCCAGGCCGTCCTCCTTGAGCTGCTCGATGGCGGCCATCCACATGTTCTGGTGCATGGTGTCGCGGGCCAGCAGGAAGCGGAGCATCTGCTTCACGCCGGGATCGTCGGTCATGTTGAACAGGCGCGACACCTGGAGCCGGCCCTGAGCCTCAGCGGTGACGTTGAGCTGGAAGTCGGCCATCAGGTTGCCGCTCGCGGTGACGAAGTTGCCGTTCCAGGGCACCCCGACGCTGTCCACCGGCATCGCCCCGCCACCGCCGTGGATGAAGTGTGCCGGGTTGGAGCCGCCGTAGATCGCCCCGACCATCGGGTTGTCCTCGGCCGCCTCCTGCAACGACAACGGCGCATTGTCCAACAGCCGGGTGATCATGGTGGCGATCATCTCGACGTGGCCCATCTCCTCGGTGCCGACGTCGAGCAGCAGATCCTTGTACTTGCCGGGCAGCCGGCAGTTCCAGCCCTGGAAGAGGTACTGGTTGGCGACCGTCATCTCGCCCCACTTGCCGCCCAGGATCTCCTGGAGCCGGCGGGCGAAGGCGGCGTCGGGGCCGTCCGGCTTGGCTTCGAACTGCAGGTCCTTGATATGGGTGAACACGGGCCCCTCCTCGATGCGACGAGCTGTCACCGAGGTCACTTCCCGCATTGCCGGCCCGTCCGGGCCAACCGGTGGCCCGGACGGGTCAACCTGTGTGGCGTGCCGGGAGCAGCAGCTCCACCGCCACCCCGTCGGGCCGCAGCCGGTGCAGGCGCATCCGGCCGCCGTCGGCGGCGACGAGTTCCCTGACGATCCACAGCCCCAGGCCGGACATGCCGGTGGCCGGGGCGGGCCGGCGCAGCGCCTCGACCAGGCCGTCCGCCACGCGTCCCTCGTCCAGGACGCTGATGCTCAACGCGGCCCCACGGCGCACCGCGCGGATGCCCACCCGCCCGGCGGCCGGTCCGTGTCGCAGCGCATTCTCGACCAGGTTGCCCAACATCTGCCGGGTACGACCGGGCGGCACCGCACACCGCGCGGCCTCCCGGGTGACCCGCACGCGCCGCCGCTCGACCGGTACGAGCATCGCGACGGCGGGCAGTATCTCCGCCAGCGGCACCGCCCGCTCGGCGGGCCCGGAGACCAGGGTCAGGGCACCCACCCTCGTCGCCGCCTCGGTGAGCAGAGCCTGCAGGTGCGCCGCCTGGTCGCGGGCGAGCACTGAGATCGCCCGACGATCCTCGCCGGTCAACGGTCTCGCGTCGTCGGCGAGGGCCCGGGTCAGGGAGGTCAACGTCGTGACCGGGGTACGGAGTTCGTGACAGAGCACCCGCAGCAGCAGGTCGGCGGAGCCGGCCGCCGCCGGGGCACCGGCAGCGGAAGCCTCGGTGCGACGTAGCGCCCGCAGCAGTCGTCCGATCCGGTACGGTCCGCGCATTCGTCCCCACTCCCCCGACGTGGCACCGGCCGCATGATCGGTACCCGCTCGGGAAGGGAACAGGCATGTCCGAGTCGCCGGCTATCCGGGTGGCCGTCGTCGACGACCATCCGCTGTTCGCCCGTGGACTCGAACTGCTGCTGCCGGCGGCCACCGCAGGGCGGGTACGGGTGGTGGGTTCCACCGCTGACGCGGCTGCGGCTGCCTCCCTGATGTGCCGGTGTCTGCCGGACGTGGCCCTTGTCGACCTGCACATGCCCGCTCCCGGCGGCACCCGCGCCGTGGCGGCCATCCGCCGCACCACCCCCCGGGTACGGGTGGTGGCGATGTCCGGTGACGGCGATCCGACGCCGGCGTTGGAGGCGCTGCGGGCCGGTGCCGAGGCGTTCCTGCCCAAGAGCGCCGAGCCGGATGCGCTGCTGCCGCCACTGCTTGCGGTTCTCGACGGGTGGGCGGTGTTGCCGGCGCAGCTGCTGCGCGACCTGCTGCACTCCGGTCCGGCCGTCCGGGTCGATCTCGACCCCGACGAACGCGCCCTGCTCCGGTCGATCGCCACCGGCCGCAGCACCCTGGCCATCGCCGACCAGCTGCACGTCTCGGAACGCACCGTGAAACGGATGACCGCCGCGCTGCTGCGCAAACTGCGGGTCACCACCCGCGCCGAGGCCGCGGCGCTCGCCGGGCACGCGGGCCTGCTGGGCGACTGACCTGTCGCACCGCCCGGTGGACGGGCGTCCGGCGCCACCGCCGCTGCCGCTCGCCGGTGGTTTGGTGGGTCACCTGATGGGCACCACTCAGCATGCCCAATCTGATCAGCCGCCTGGACAACACTCTCCCGCTGGCCGTCCGCGGTTACGCCTGGCTGCCCAACCGGCTGCGGCGTAATGAGTCGGACGTGCTGCGTACCCGGCTGCTCGGGCAACGGGCGATCGCCCTGCGCGGGCCGGAGGCCGCTGAGTGGTTCTACGACGAGCGGCACGTACGGCGGCACGGTGCGATCCCGGAGCCGATCCGCGGCACCCTGTTCGGGCGCGGTGCCGTGCACACCCTCGACGGCGAGGCGCACCGGGTACGCAAGGCGATGTTCATGGCGCTGTTGAACGGCGGTGGAGTCGACGACCTGGTGTCGCGGGCCGAAGGAGCCTGGGACGAGGCGGTCTCCTCGTGGGCGGGGCGACGGGTGGTCCTCTTCGACGAGGCCGCCCGGGTGCTGACCCGCGCGGTCTGCGACTGGACGGGCATCCCGGTCCGACGCGACGAGGTGCCGGCGCTCGCCGCCGACCTGGTGGCCGCGGTGGACGGGTTCGCGACGGCCGGACCACGACACTGGCGAGCGCGTCGGGCCCGGGGACGTCGCGAGCGGTGGATCGCCGACCTGGTGCAGCGGGTGCGCGTCGGTAGCGCCGAGGTTCCGTCCGGCTCGGCGGTGACCGCGGTCGCCGAACACCGGGACGCCGACGGTCGACCGCTCGACGCGCGGACCGCCGCCGTCGAACTACTCAACATCATCCGGCCGACGGTGGCGGTGGCCTGGTTCCTGACGTTCGCCGGCCACGCTCTGCACCGCTGGCCGACCCAGCGGGACCGGTTGCGCGCCGACGACCCGGCCTTCGCCCGGGCGTTCGCCCACGAGATCCGCCGGTTCTACCCGTTCGCACCCTTCGTCGGTGGCCTCGCCGTGGCCGACCTCGCCTGGGGCGGCGTACCGATCCCGAAGGGGGCGATGGTGCTGCTCGACCTGTACGGCCAGAACCACGACGCCCGGCTCTGGCCCGAGCCGTACCGCTTCGACCCGGACCGGTTCGTCGGCCGTGAGGTCGGACCCTTCGACCTGATCCCGCAGGGCGGCGGCGATCCTCGCACCGGGCACCGCTGCCCCGGCGAAGCCATCACCGTGGCCCTGCTCCAGTCGCTCGCCGTCCGACTCGCGCGGCTGGACTATGCGGTGCCGGAACAGGACCTCACCATCCCGCTGCACCGCATTCCGACCCGCCTGCGCAGCGGCCTGGTCATCGAGACGTCTCACGCCTCGTGAAGGGTGCCGCCGATGCGGCCGGAACGGCGCACGGCACCGGTTCCGCGCCACTCCGGCCCGTGCGGGGCGGTGCGCTTCCCGGCGGATCGGGCCGGTCAGTCCCGGGGCCTGTGCTTGTCCATCCGCTGCCGGAGGGTGTCGGCGAAGCCTTCGGCGGTGGCCAGTTGCTCGCGGAGCGCGTCGACCCGCGTGGTGGCGAGGGTGTGGAACATGGCGAGCCGGTCGAGCAAAGCGGCACGTTCGTCACTGTGGGCGGCGGGCAACGCGTCGAGGATGCCAAGCAGATCGCGCATCTCGCCGAGGGTGAACCCGAGAGGTTTCATCCGTTTGACCACCCCGAGGCGGTCCAGATCGGGTTCGGTGTAGAGGCGGAAGCCGCCGTCGGTGCGGGCCGACGGGACGATGAGCCCGACCTGTTCGTAGTGACGGATGGTGCGGATGCTCAGGCCGACCCGCTCGGCGGCCTCACCGATCTGCATGAGTCGGCCCGGTGCCGGGCCGCTGGCGTGTCGCGGCTCGGCGGCGCGTCCGGTGAGGGGCATCAGTGGCCTGCGCTGAGGGTGCCGGCGAGGCTGCCGTGGATGGCGGCGCTGGGCTTGTTCAGCTCGATGATCTCGACGGTCTTGCCCCGCGCCGCGTACTTGGTGGTGACGGCGTCCAGGGCAGCGACGGAGGAGGCGTCCCAGACATGCGCGCGACTCATGTCGATGATCACCCTGTCGGGGTCGCCGGTGTAGTCGAACTGGTAGACGAGGTCGTTGCTGGAGGCGAAGAACAACTCGCCGTGTACGGAGTAGATGCGGGTACCGCCGTCGGGGTCGAGCACGCTCGTGACCTCGACGAGGTGGGCGACCCGGCGGGCGAAGATGACCATGGCGGTGAGTACGCCGGCGACGACGCCGATGGCGAGGTTGTGGGTGGCCAGGGTGGTGGCGACGGTGGTGACCATGACGAGGGTCTCGCCCAGTGGCATCCGCCTGAGGGTGGCGGGGGCCACGGAGTGCCAGTCGAAGGTGGAAACCGCAACGATCATCATGACGGCGACGAGGGCGGCCATCGGGATCACCGCGACGACGTCGCCGAGCGCCACGACGAGGATGAGCAGGAACACACCGGCCAGGAACGTCGACAGTCGGGTCCGGGCGCCGGACGCCTTCACGTTGATCATCGTTTGGCCGATCATGGCGCAGCCGCCCATGCCGCCGAAGAAGCCGGTGACGATGTTGGCTACCCCCTGACCCCAGGACTCGCGGGTCTTGTTGGAGTGGGTGTCGGTGATGTCGTCGACCAGTTTGGCAGTCATCAACGATTCCATCAGCCCGACCAGCGCGATACCGACGGCGTAGGGGGCGATCAGCGCCAGGGTGTCCATCGTCCAGGGGATCTGCGGCAGGCCGAGGGTGGGCAGGCTGTTGGGCAGTTCACCCTGGTCACCGACGGTCGGCACGGCTACCGCGGCGACCACCGTGATCACGGTGAGCACGACGATCGCGACCAGCGGCGCCGGGACGGCCCGGGTGAGTCGAGGCAGCCCGACCATGATCACCAGGGCGAGGGCGACGAGCGGGTAGACCAGCCACGGCACCCCGAGCAGGTACGGCACCTGCGCCGCGAAGATCAGAATCGCCAGGGCGTTGACGAACCCGACCATCACGCTGCGCGGGATGAACCGCATCAACTTCGCCACCCCGAGGGCGGCCAGCAGCACCTGGATAGCCCCGCCCAGGATCACCGCCGCGATCAGATAGTCCAGGCCGTGCTCCTTGGCCAGCGGCGCGACGACCAGGGCGATCGCGCCGGTCGCCGCGCTGATCATCGCCGGCCGGCCACCGCAGATCGAGATGACCACGGCCATGGTGAACGAGGCGAACAATCCGACCCGCGGATCGACCCCGGCCAGGATCGAGAAGCTGATCGCCTCCGGGATCAACGCCAGGGCCACGACCAGCCCGGCGAGGACCTCGGTCCGGAACACCTTCGGCGACAACCAGGACGGGCGGGACAGACGCGGCCGGACGACCGCGGACAGCATCGAAGACATACAGCCGTTCCGCTCAGGTGCACGCGCCCGGCGCACACACGATGCCGCTCCCGCAGGGGGACCGGCGTGACCTGCACATATCAGTATCGATCGGATGCTTCCAGGCATCGTCGCCCGGAAGAGGACCACTCGAGAGGAGAACCGCGAGGGGCCGTAGCCACACCTCGACGACCAGCACGAAACCTACCCTCCGGCGAGGGTAGGTTTCACCCCACGGTGATGATGATCACCGTGGGGTGACGGCAACGCGGTCGGTGGGCGAGTGGGCTCAGCCGCCGACGTACGCGGCGAGGTGCTCGCCGGTGAGGGTGGACCGGGCGGCGACCAGATCGGCGGGGGTGCCCTCGAAGACGATCCGGCCGCCGTCGTGGCCGGCGCCCGGCCCCAGGTCGATGATCCAGTCGGCGTGCGCCATGACCGCCTGGTGGTGTTCGATCACGATCACCGACTTGCCGGAGTCGACGAGCCTGTCGAGCAGGCCGAGCAGGTGCTCGACGTCGGCGAGGTGCAACCCGGTGGTCGGCTCGTCGAGCACGTAGACGCCGGTCTGCTCGGCCATGTGGGTGGCCAGTTTGAGCCGCTGCCGTTCGCCGCCGGAGAGCGTGGTGAGCGGCTGGCCGAGGCTGAGGTAGCCGAGCCCGACGTCGGCGAGCCGGGTGAGGATGCGGTGCGCGGCCGGGGTACGCGCCTCGCCGGCACCGAAGAACTCCGCCGCCTCGCTGACCGGCATCGCGAGCACCTCGGCGATGTTCCGACCGCCGAGGTGGTATTCCAGGACGGATGCCTGGAACCGTTTGCCCTCGCACTCCTCGCACACGGTGGCGACGCCGGCCATCATCGCCAGGTCCGTGTAGATGACGCCGGCGCCATTGCAGTTGGGGCACGCGCCCTCCGAGTTGGCGCTGAACAGCGCCGGCTTCACCCCGTTGGTCTTCGCGAATGCCTTGCGGATCGGGTCGAGCAGGCCGGTGTACGTCGCCGGGTTGCTCCGCCGGGAGCCGCGGATCGCGCCCTGGTCGATCGAGACGACGCCGGCGCCGGGCGGGATCGACCCGTGCACCAGCGAACTCTTACCTGAACCGGCGACGCCGGTCACCACGACCAGCACGCCGAGCGGGATGTCGACGTCGACGTCGCGCAGGTTGTGCGTCGCAGCCTTACGGATCGGCAACTGTCCGGTGGGGGTACGCACCGACTTCTTGAGCGCGGCCCGGTCGTCGAGGTGCCGGCCGGTGAGCGTACCGCTGGCCCGCAGCCCCTCGACGGTGCCCTCGAAACAGACGGTGCCGCCGGCCGTGCCGGCCCCGGGGCCGAGGTCGACGACATGGTCGGCGATGGCTATCGTCTCCGGCTTGTGCTCCACGACCAGCACGGTGTTGCCCTTGTCCCGCAGCCGCAGCAGCAGGCGGTTCATCTGCTGGATGTCGTGGGGGTGCAGCCCGATCGTGGGTTCGTCGAAGACGTACGTGACGTCGGTGAGCGACGAGCCGAGGTGGCGGATCATCTTGGTGCGTTGCGCCTCGCCGCCGGAGAGCGTCCCGGACGGCCGGTCCAGGCTGAGGTAGCCGAGCCCGATCTCGACGAAGGAGTCGAGGGTGTGCTGCAACGAGGCCAGCAGCGGCGCCACGGAGGGTTCGCGTAGCCCGCGCACCCATTCGGCGAGGTCGCTGATCTGCATCGCGCAGGCGTCGGCGATGTTGACACCCTTGATCTTCGACGAGCGGGCCGCCTCGCTCAGCCGGGTGCCGCCGCAGTCGGGGCAGACGGTGAAGGTGACCGCCCGCTCCACGAAGGCACGGATGTGCGGCTGCATCGCCTCGACGTCCTTGGACAGGAACGACTTCTGGATCTGCGGGATGAGCCCCGCGTACGTCAGGTTGATCCCGTCGACCTTGATCTTGGTCGGCTCCTTGTGGAGCAGGTCGTGCAGCTCCTTCTTGGTGTACCTGCGGATCGGCTTGTCCGGGTCGAAGAAGCCGCTGCCCCGGTAGATCCGGCCGTACCACCCGTCCATGCTGTAACCGGGGACCGTGATCGCGCCCTCGTTGAGCGACTTGCTGTCGTCGTACAACGCGGTCAGGTCGATGTCGGTCACCCGCCCGGTGCCCTCGCAGCGTGGGCACATGCCACCGGTGATGCTGAAGCTGCGCCGCTCCTTCGTGGTGGTGCCGCCACGTTCGATTGTCACCGCGCCGGCACCGCTGATCGAGGCCACGTTGAAGGAGAACGCCTGGGGTGAGCCGATGTGCGGCTGACCGAGCCGGCTGAACAGGATCCGCAGCATGGCGTTGGCGTCGGTGGCGGTGCCGACGGTGGAGCGCGGGTTCGCGGCCATCCGCTCCTGGTCGACGATGATCGCGGTGGTGAGCCCGTCGAGGACGTCGACCTCCGGCCGGGCCAGGGTGGGCATGAAGCCCTGGATGAACGCGCTGTACGTCTCGTTGATCAGCCGCTGCGACTCCGCCGCGATGGTGCTGAACACCAGCGAGCTCTTACCCGAACCGGAGACGCCGGTGAAGACCGTCAGCCGGCGCTTCGGTAGCTCGACTGTGACGTCCTTGAGGTTGTTCTCGCGGGCACCCTGCACCCGGATCAGATCGTGGCTGTCGGCGGCGGTCGCCGCGGCCGACCTGTCGTCCATGCTCATCGCACTTCCTGGATACGGATCATGTTGCCGGCGGCGTCCCGGACGGCACAGTCGCGGATCCCGTACGGCTGGTCGGTCGGCTCCTGCACGATCTCGGTGTCACTGGCCTGCAACCGCTCGAAAACGCTGTCGAGGTCGGGCGTGGCCAGCAGGATCGAGGCGTAGGTGCCCTTGGCCATCATCTCGGTGATGGTACGGCGCTCCTCCTCGGTCACGCCGGGGTCGGCGGCCGGCGGATGCAGCACGATCGAGGTGCCGGGCTGACCGGGCGGGCCGACGGTGATCCAGCGCATGCCCTGGAAGCCGACGTCGTTGCGGACCTCGAAACCGAGCAGATCGCGGTAGAAGGCCAGGGCGGCGTCCGGGTCGTTGTGCGGCAGGAAGCTGGCGTGAATGGTGATGTTCATGCCGGTCACGCTAACTGCGACGCGAGGGCCGCTGCTTCTCGATTCCTGACCGGTCTGGTCACCTGTTTCACCACGCAGGAGGGCATCCCCTTCGTCGCGCGGGCCGCGTCGCGCCGGTAGACGCTCGGCGGTACGCCGACGAGTTCGGCGAAGCGGGTGCTGAAGGTGCCGAGTGACGAGCAACCGACCGCGAAACAGACATCCGTGACGCTGAGGTCGCCACGGCGCAGCAGCGCCATGGCGCGTTCGATGCGCCGGGTCATCAGATAGCCGTACGGGGACTCGCCGTAGGCCAGCCGGAACTGACGGCTCAGGTGCCCGGCTGACATGTTGACCCCACGGGCGAGGGCCTCGACGTCGAGCGGCTTGGCGTACTCCCGGTCGATACGGTCGCGCACCCGGCGCAGCCGGGCGAGGTCGCCGAGGCGCTGTTCGGTGGTCGATCTGCTGGTCACCTGAGCGATCGTGCCACGCCGGTCCGACATCCGGCGAGCCCACCGCCTACGCGGCGCGCCGGTGGTGACGGTCCCGGTCGACGCCGCTGGGCCGTCGACCGACCTGGTACGCGACGGGCCTCGCCGGCCGGGCGTCAGCGGGGCCACCGCGTTCATCGGCTTCTCTACAACCTGGAGCGGAACCGTCGTCCGTGCGTGATGTGTCCGGGAGGCCAGCCTTGACGATGAGCTGCTCCAGCCCTGACCGACCGGTGCCGGCTGGTGTCCGCGCGACCCGTACCGCGTCGAGGTCAGCGCTCCCGGGGGGCCACCAGGCCGGACTCGTAGGCGATGACCACGAGTTGGGCCCGGTCGCGGACATGCAGTTTGGTCATCGCCCGGTTGATGTGGGTCTTGGCGGTCAGTGGGCTGATCACCATGCGTTCGGCGATCTGGTCGTTGGACAGGCCCCGAGCGAGGAGGACGACAGTCTCCCGTTCGCGGTTGGTCAGCTCCGCCAGTCGCGTACCGGTCCGCGTCCGCGGCGGCTCGGTGACGTACCTGTCGATCAGCTTGCGGGTGATCGACGGCGCGAGCAGGGCGTCCCCGCGCGCGGCCACCCGGACGGCGTGCACGAGATCCACCGGCTCGATGTCCTTGACCAGGAACCCGGCCGCGCCGGCGCGCAGCGCGTGGAACACGTGTTCGTCGAGACCGTAGTTGGTCAGGATGACCACGTGCACGCCGGTCAGGGTCGGATCCGCGGCGATCTGCCGGGTCGCCTCGATGCCGTCCAGCACCGGCATCTGGATGTCCACGAGCGCGATGTCGGGCAGGTGTTCCCTGGCCAGGATCAGCGCCTGCTGGCCGTCGGCGGCCTCGGCCACCACCTCGATGTCGTCCTCGATGTCGAGCAACGCGCGGAACCCGCTGCGCAGCAGCGGTTGGTCGTCGACCAGCAGGACGCGGATCATGCGGTCACGCCCACCGGCAGCTCGGCGTGGACGCTGAACCCGCCCTCGTCGCGTGCCTCCGCCCGCAGCAGCCCACCGAGGGCGACGACGCGTTCGCGCATCCCGAGCAGTCCGACGCCGGGTGCCGCAGCGCCGCCCGGCACGGCACCGCCGTCGTCGTCGACCCGGATCGCGAGGGTGTCCGGCAGGTAGTCGATCCGGACCGAGGCCGTGGTGGCGGAGGCGTGGCGGGCAATGTTGGTGAGCGACTCCTGCACGATGCGGTAGGCGGTCCGGTCCACGGCGACCGGGACGTCGGGCCGTTCTCCGTCGATCGTCAACGTCGCGTCCAAGCCGGCCATCCGGGCCCGCCGTACCAGGTCCGGGAGCTGGTCGAGCCCGGGCGAGGTGGCGGTGCCGTCGGCACGCAGCGTCTCCAGGGTCGCGCGCAGTTCCCGGGTCGCCTCGCGGCTGGCCTCCCGGATGGCCAGGAGCGCCTCCGGCACGCGCTCACCGCGACGGCTGGCCAGGTGTACGGCGACCTCGGCCTGCACCTTGATGATCGAGATCTGGTGGGTGAGGCTGTCGTGCAGTTCCCGCGCGATGTGCAGCCGCTCCTCGTCGGCGCGGCGCAGTGCCGTCTCCTCCCGGGTGCGCTCGGCCTCCTCCGCACGCCGCTCGGCCTGCCGGAGCGCCTCACCCGCGGCACCAGCGGCAACCAGCCAGGCCACTTCGAGGGCGTCACGGCCCCGGGCGAGCGCCTCGCCGACGGGTAGTCCCGGTGGTAGAACCAGGGCCGCGAGCGGAAGGGAGACAAGCATCGCGACGGCCGCCACGACCGTGACCACGCGGTGTCCCGCGCGTACGGCCGCGTAGACCGCAAACAGGAACGCGACGGCGGGCACCTCTATGCCGGCCGCCTGGTGGCCCACCGCGCACACCCCGGTGACGATCAGCACCGCGACCGGAGTTCGTCGACGCGCCGCCAACACCAGGCCGCCGGTCACCAGCCAGGCGTGACCGAACAGGTCCTCCCCGGTGGCGGGGCGTGTTGCGGACAGTCCGGCGATCAGTAGCGACACTGTCACGCCAACCGCGATCGCCCAGTCCCTGACCGCAGCGCGTCTGAGGATCCGCCCGCACCGCTCACTCATGCGCGCACCTTAACCAGCCGGCACGGCCGCGCGACTCCTGCTCACGGACGACTGGCCGGCTACCACGCACGCGGTAGTGGGGCGGCGGCTACGGCACCAGGTGGCAGCCGGTCACGCCGGCTGCGGCAGCCGCAAGTGCCTACGCCGGCCGGATGACCGTCGGTACGCCCGCCGACATGATCGGTGACGTCGGATCCACGACCAGACACACCACAGAGGAGACAGACATGACGTCCGTCAAGCTCGTGCTCGACGCCCTCGTGGCCGTCCCGTCCGGGACGGTCGGAATCACCGCACCGGTGACCACGTACATCGCCGCCGACCCGGCCGCCGCCCAAGGTGTGGGCATGAGCGCCGGCCGGATCGGATCGACAGTGGCCGCCCTGCTGGCACTCGCGGGGGTGGTCGTCGGCGTACGTGCGCTCGTCTCGGGTCGCTTTCGCACCGGCCGGGCCCGGGCAGGCTTGACCGCCCTGGCTGCGGGGGCGGGCGGGATGGCCCTCGGCGGTCTGGTCGTGCTCACCTCGGACAGCGGCATCGGCACCGGCAACGGACGGGGCGGCGGCTACGTGGCGCTGGCGGTCGGGCTGATCGCGGTGGTCGTCGGCGGGTTCGTGCTGGCCCGCTCCCGGTCTGCTGGCTGAGTGGCCGCCGCTGGTTCGATACGGCTGACGGGTGCGACGACGAGATCGTGCATACGCCAGTCGAATTCCCGGGCGAAGGCGCCGAGGTCTTCCAGACGCTCGACCAGACGGTCGGTGTCGGCGACGGGTACGACCAGCAGTTCTCCGACGAACACGTGGCCCTCCTCGCGTAACCGCAGCCAGGCGTCGGCGACCCAGTCGTGGTCGCGTACGGCGGCGAGCAGGCGGGCGTGCAGTGGGTGCGGTCGCCGACCGTCCACCACCTGGGGCCGGTCGTCCATCAGATTGGTGACCGCACTGCGCGACGTTCGGATGCCGTCGCGGACGATGTCGCCGCCGATGACCAGGGCGGCGACCGCGTCGGCCCACCAGAGACCGGCGCCGATGCCGAGGATGCCGAGGATCGCCGCTCCGGCGGTCAGCCAGTCGGCCCGGTTCATCTCCGCATCTGCGAAGAGGACCTTGTCGTGCAGTTGCCGGGCGATGCGTAGCTTGGCCCGGCCGAGCAGGATCGCCGGCACCATGGTGGCCACCAGCACGGCAATCATCAGCCAGCCCAACCACACCCGCTCACCGAACACCTCGATCATCCCGATCGGCGGGCGTTCCCGGGCGAGCAGCCTGGCCAGGGAGTCGTAGACGACGAATCCACCGAGGCCGAGCAGCGCCACCGCCCCGGCCAGGAAGGCCACGCTCACCGAGCGGTGGTATCCGTACGGGAAGCGTTCGTTGGGTGCGCGGTTGCGAAAGCGGGCGGCGATGAGAAACGCAGCCGGTGGCACCAGGCCGAGCATGTCCTCGATCCAGGCCGCCTTCATCGCCTGCGACTGGCCGAGGACGAGCGCCAGCGCGGTGATCGCCACGACGAAGAACCCGATCGTCCACCACTCCAGATGGACCGCCCGCCGATGCAGCTCGGCCTTGTCCGGTGGCAGCTCGAAGCGGTCGTACACCCTCATGGCGTCACCTGCTCGCGCTCGGCGTCGGCGAGCAGCGCTTCGACCTCGGCGTGGGACAGAGCCAGCAGGAACCGCTCCACCTCGACCTGCCAACCGTTTTCTCCGGGCGGCACCGCCCACACGTGATCGTGCTTGGCGAGTGCGTGGCCGGTCTCCCGCAGCCCCAGCTCAGCCAGGCGCCACTGGCCGACCACCACGGGCAGATCTTCCCGCCCGGTCACCCGCGGCACCGGCACCGGTACCGCGTCTGCACCCCGCAGCGTCGCGACCTCCACGGTGCCGGCGGGTACCGCCACCCTGGTTCCCGCCAGTTCCTTCGGCGCGGGTACGCCGGGCGGCACGGCCACGACAGTACGCATGGTCACGTACGGGCTGGTCAGCGAAGCCTGCTCGGTCCAGGGCGCCGCCGCGTCCAGTCCGCCGATCACCACGTCGAGCACCCGGTCCTTCAGCGCCGCCATCAGCGTTGACTCCGAGCCCGGGTACCACTCCACCCGGGCATCCAGCCGTGCCGCCAGGTGCTGGATCAGGCGCGCCTCTGCGCCGGTGACCGCCCCGTTGTCGGCGACCCGGGTCCACGGTGGTGCCTCGGTCACCCCGACGCGTAAGACCCCGCCGTGGACGTCCTGCGCCGTGGTGCCGGCGTCCCGGGGCCAGCGACAGCCCGTCAGCAGCAGGAGTACGACACCGACCAGCGCCACGGCTCGTCGCATCGGGCCTCCTTCCCTGATTTCCGGGCACCTCATACCCACCCAGGTGCCGGTACCCAACCTGGGTGTCCGGATCTGGTCACGACAGTTCCGACCGGGTCGCGGCTCACCGCGAGAGATCGCCGATCCGGCGGTTACGCAGGGCCCGGAGAAGCGTCTATGGCCCGGTCCAGGTGGTCGAGCCGGGCGAGGTCGGCGGCGCCGGCCCGGACCACGGCCGCGGCCAGCGCGGTGGTTGCCGGGTCGAACCCGCCCCTCTGCTCGGCGGTGGCGATCCGCACCGACTGCGTCAGATGCGCCCGCAGGTGCCCGGCGACCAGGTGGTGAAACGCCCGCCCGGTGGCCGAGCGCAGCGCTGTCAGTTCCTCGTCGGTGACCATCCCGGGCATGTCGTGGCCCTCGTGCGGGTTGACCACGGGCGCGCCGGAGTCGGCCAACAGCCGCCGGGACCGGGTCAGGTGGGTACGTTCACTTGTCTCGATCCGGGTGGCGAGCCGCCGCCAGGCCGGGTCGGTGGTCCGGCTCGGCACCAGGTCGAGCATCGGCAGCAGCCGTTCGGCCATGGCCACCGACAGTTGGAGCCAGGCGATGTCGGTGGCGCTGAACTGTCCGGTCGTACCGGGAAGAACTGCGGCGGGCGACGCGCCGGCCGGTGATGCGAGGGTTGGCGGCGGCCCGGTGCGCAGCGGCGCTGGTCGCGCGGCGGGTGGTGTTCCGGTGGCGCACCCGGCGAGCAGCAGTGCGGCGAGCAGCGCGGCGAGTCGAGGTCGCACGCGGCCTCCTTCGCGTCCGCCCGGCGGCGGGCCGGCACGACCGGGCCCGCCGCCGGGCGACACCTGTCGACTCAGAGCGGCCTGCCGTCGTGCCCGCACTTGATGACCGGACGGATGCAGTCGCGGACCCGGCGCGCCAGATCCTCCACCGGCCAGGCGTTGAAGAAGTCGCCGTGCATCGTGTAGCCGGGCCCGGAGGCGAGCCGGAACCGCGACGGGTCACCGTTGACCGGGTACCGCAGCACCTGCCGCAGCTTCGGCACCGGCACCGGGTGGCTGGCCGGGCAGGCCTGGTTCACCGGGTACGCCAGGTGACTCTTGTGGTCCGGCGAGTCGAGATCCCGGCCGTTCCAGCACTGCGGGAAGTCCAGGTAGGACTCCAGCATCGTGCCGGCCGGACAGTTGACGAAGTCCTTCGACGGCGGCACGTGCCCGGCATGCAGGCAGGACCAGCGGGCGATGCTGTCGCCCGGTCCGGCGGCCCGGGCGTTGCCGGCGACGAGCCGCAGCCCCAGCGGGAACGGCTGGGTCTGCGCGACGACGTCTGCGCGTACTCCTTCGCCCAGGTAGTAGAAGGTCGCGATGGAGGGCTCCACCGGGACGTTGTCGCGGTAGAGGGTCGGCACCCAGTAGGACGAGACGTCCACCCGTGGGTTGCAGGTGGTGGAGGATCGGACCAGGTCGGGCAGCGTGGTGTGGGCGTTTGTCACAGTGCTGCCGAAGAAGCTGTGCATGTGCGAGGCGCCGGGCAGGCCGGGGAAGATGATCGGGTCGTCGGGGAGCCGGTGACTGTACGTGCAGTCGGCGGGGAACTCCGCCACCCGAATGGCGTTGGTCCCCGGGGCGGCGTCGGCCCGTGCGGTGGTGGACACCACGTAGCTGCCGAGCAGCATGAGCAGGGCGCCGATCGCCGTGGCGAGGCGCAGTCGGGTACGGCTGGTGGGCAGGGATGCGGCCCTGTGCATCTCGGGACTCCTGTCGGGACGGGTCAGGGACACGTCCGGTGCCGCGCCGAAGACATCGGAGCTTCCCTGGCCAGACTGGTGGTGGCCGATCGAGCGATTGCGAGAGAGCGCTCTCACACACCAGCGTCACCTCGACGTCGATGCTTGTCAATACATGCCGCAGTTGGCGGAAAATGACGACCCGTGTCACCGGCCCGACGGGCGGTGCCGACACCTGGGAAAACAGCGGTGGGGTGCCGGCGAGTCGCCGGCACCCCACCCTTGTTCACCCCGGTCAGCCGGTGGAGCAGGTCGCGGTGGGTGTGGTGTTGTTGCCGTTCTTCCAGAGCGTGATGCCGAAGTTGTTGCCGTTGCCGTTCGGACGTGCGGTAAGCGTTCCACTGCTGCCGCTGACCGAGGCGTTCCAGCTGTTCTGCAGGCTCTGGCCGCCGTTGGTGCGGATGGTGACGGTCCAGTTGTTGCTGCCACTGACCGAGAAGGTCGTGTTGAACCTGTCGTTCCAGTCCTCGGCGCGCTGCACGCTGACCGAGCAGCCGTTGTTACCGGGCGGCGGGGTGGTCGGGTTGCCCGGGTTGCCCGGGTCGGAGCTGCCGCCCTCCCGGAGGGTGATGTCCGAGCTTCCCTGGCTCTGGTAACCCTCGGTCGCCATGATCTGGTAGTAGTGGTTGCCGAGGTTCAGACCAACACGGGCCCACGCGTCGAAGTGGTTGGCGGTGGTGATGGTGCCGCTGCTGCGCTTCTGCTGCCGGACGCTCCAGTACTGGTAGAACGTCTGGGTGCCGTCGATCGAGGGCTGGTTGACCCGCTGGCTGCGCAGGATGTCGTAGGTGCCACCGTCGGTGGTCACGCTGCCCAGCCGGGTGGCGCCGCTGCTCGGGTTGTAGCTGCCGAAGTTCTCGACGATGTAGTACTCCACGAGCGGGTTGCGGGTCCAGCCGTACAGCGCGAGGTAGCTGTTGTTGTTGCCCGGGTTGTAGCTGCCCGAGTAGCTGATCGTGCGGCGGGTGCCAGGGTTCCAGCCCTTACCGCCGACCCAGTTGTTGGTGCTCCTGCTCCACGAACTGGTGTAGCGACCGTTCTCGCGCAACACCATGCAGGCGTCGCCGCTGTCCTTCCAGAACGAGAAGAAGAACCCGTTGTGGGTGCCTTCCGTGTTCGAACAGACCTGCCGGTCGGCCTCGGCGTGGGCGGGGCTCGCCGAGATCGCGACGGTGCCGGTGCTGATCAGCGCCACGGCGCAGGCCGCACCGATGAGCGACCTGAGGCGTCCACGCCTGCGACTTCGTGGTGGGACGGGGACGTTGTTCATGCTTCCTCCTCATGACGGCTGGCCGGTGGCCAGCAGTGCGCTACGAACCGGCGGTCTCGGTGGCCGGGCGGCCACCATCGACTGTCGACGTCGTACCGGGTGGTGGTCTGCCGGTCGTCCTGCACGTGACCGGCGGAGTAGGTAGCGACAATCGACGATCATCTAATTCGTCGATGGCCAACAGTATTGGCTCGACGTCGCCGACCAGTCAACAACTTCCGGAAATATTCCCGAAACCTTCCCTCGGCCACCCGTCAGCGGGAAGTCACCCGTTGACCCTGGTCAGTAACGGCACGCTAGCCGGATGGTGCCGCGTAGCAGGTCGGCGGCCTACGCCAACACCGGACAGCTGTCAACCGGAAGTTCCAGCGACCTTCCGGATGCTCACCGGCCGAGGACCCCGTCCATGCTGGTGACCAGGGCTGCGGCGGCCGGCATCCGGGCACGGATTCGTCGCCTCGTGGCACACCGCAGGCGTGGACCCGCTCCGCGCACCGACCGGACGAGGATTCCCCACCTGCGCCGTGGCGACGCCTGTGACATCCGTCAGCCGTTGCCGGGATCGACGGCGAGCTGGCCGGTCAGCACCACCAGCAGCTCGAAGCGGGCGGCCGGGTCGTCCAGGTCGTCGCCGTACAGCTCACGCAGCCGCTTGAGGCGGTAGCTGACCGTCTGTGGATGCACGAACAGCTCGGTGGAGACCTCGGCGCGCGATCCCCAGTGCCGAAGCCAGGCGTGCAGCGTCGTCAGCAGGTTCTCCCGCTGGGCCGGGCGTAGCTGCGCCAGCGGCGCGAGACGACGGGCGGTGAGCACCGCCAACGCCCGCTGCTCGCCGCGCAGGGTCAGCGCGACCAGGTGGTCGTCGACGAAGACCGGGTCGGGAGCGGGGCCGACCAGAGCGGCGGCCAGCTCGGCGAGCCGGACGGCGGCGGGCACCTGGGGCCAGCCGAGTTCCGGGCCGACCACCGCCCGACGTCCGGCCAGCGCCGCGGCCAGCGGGGCGCGGGCCGCCCGGGGACCGGACCGCAGCAGCAGCACGGCGTCCCGACCACGCTCGATCACCAGCCCGTCCGGACCGTACCGGAACCGCACGTCGCGGGCCTGGTCCAGCGGCAGCAGTACGGGCACCACCGCGTCCAGGTCGGTCCAACCGATCCGGGCCGCCGCCGACTCGACCGCGCTGGGCAGACCGTCGCCGCGAAGCAGCAGCTCGGCGAGGTGTCGACGGCGGTCGCCCTCCCCGGCCTGCTCGCGCAGTTGCAGGGCGTACCCGTCGGTGCTCGCGGCGGCGAGTTCCGCGACGTACGCGCTCACCGCGTCGGAGAGGTCGATCAGCTCCTCCGGGTCGACCGGGCGCAGCCGGGCCAGTGACTGCGACGCCGTCCGCAGCAGCAGCCGGGCCGCCGTCCGCAGCGCGGCCAGCAGTGCCTCCGGCCCCCGGTCCTCCCGCGCCTCGGCGGCACCCAACCCGACGAAGACCTCCCGGGACCGGGGTGGCAGCGCCGGTTCTCCGGTGCCGATGAGGTCGAGGAAGCGGTCGAGCGCCACCTGCACGGCGGTGCGTACGTCCCGGGTGAACTTGTCGTCGGCGATGCCGGCGAAGGCGGGGGTGGCCTCGGTGACGGCGACCGCGACGGCGGCCACGGTGGCCGGCAGGTGCGGGCGCATCGCGGCGGCCAGATCGGCGGGCAGGTGTCGCCAGGGCGTCGCGGAGACGGGCGCGCTCACCCGGCGATTTTGTCATGGCGGGATAAGAAAGGGAGAGATTCTCACTGCCGAGGGGACGGTGATTCGGTCGGAGCACCCGCGCGACGATGGAGCCCACCGGCGACCGGGCCGTACGGGCGCGGCGGCCGACGAACCACCGGAGGAACGCCGTGCAGCACCGACTGTCCCGTCAGCACGTCGTCGACATGTGCCGCACCATGCTCGCCCGTGGCTACCTCAAGGCCACCGAGGGCAACGTGTCGGTCCGGGTGCCCGGCCACCGGCTGTACGCGGTCACCCCGAGCAACTACGACTACGACCGGATGCGGGTCGAGGACATCTGCATCGTGGACTTCGACGGCAAGCACGTGCCCGACGGCTCCGGAACCGACCTCAAGCCGTCCATCGAGTGCGGGATGCACGCCAACATCTACCGCGAGCGGCCGGACGTCAACGCGATCGTGCACACCCACCAGCCGTACGCCTCGGCGCTGGCCTTCCTGCGCAAACCGATCCCGGCCCTCACCGACGAGCAGGTGCGCTTCCTGGGCCGGGAGGTGGCGATCATCGACTACGCCCCGTCGGGCACCGGGTTCCTGGCCCGCAACGTGCAGAAGAAGGTGGCCAGCGGGGACAACGCCTTCATCATCGCCAACCACGGGGTGGTCGCCGTCGGCACCGACCCCGATCGGGCGGTGTTCAACATGGCGCTGTTGGAGAAGGTGTCCATCGCCTACCTGCTGGCGCTGACAAGCGAGGCGGGCAAGGTCCACACCATTCCCACAGCGATCCGGGAGATCGCCTTCAGCAAGCTGCGGGCCGACGAGAAGCGGATCGCCGCGCAGCTCACCGAGGCGGTCGAGCCGCTGCGGGTACCCGCCGACGAGGCGCTGCCGAGCGCCGACGCGGCAGCCGCCGAGGTCGCCGCCGCCCGGACCACCAGCACCACGTCGGGAGCGGCGGCGAGCGCGGCGGGCAGCGGGACCGTCGACGACGAGGCGGGCAGCGCTGTCGGCGTCGAGTCGGCGCGGCTCGGTTACGCGATAAGCGAGTACCCGGACGTCGACGATGTGATGCGGCGGCTGAAGGCACTTACCGCCCAGCCGCTACGCGGGCTGCGCCACGACGCGATGCTCGACGTGCTGAACTACTTCGACACCAGGTGCCGGGCCAGTAAGGAGATCACCGAACGGGCCAAGCGGCGCATCCCGGGCGGGGTGCAGCACAACCTCGCGTTCAACTATCCGTTCCCGCTCGCGGTCGACAAGGCCGACGGCGCGTACCTGGTGGACCGGGACGGCAACACGTACATCGACTTCCTCCAGGCCGGCGGGCCGACGATCCTGGGCAGCAACTACGGCCCGGTCAACGAGCGGGTCGCCGAGGTGGTCCGGGACTCCGGCCCGGTGACCGGCCTGTTCCACGAGTACGAACTGAAGCTCGCCGAGATCATCCACCGGTTCATGCCGCACGTGGAGATGTACCGGTCGCTGGGGTCGGGCACCGAGGCGGTGATGGCCGCCGTGCGCGGCGCCCGCGCCTTCACCGGCAGGAAGATGGTGATCAAGGTCGGTGGCGCCTACCACGGCTGGTCCGACACGATGGTGTACGGACTGCGGGTGCCCGGCACCTACCGGATGAACGCCAAGGGCATCCCCTTCGGGGCCACGGCCCGCACCCGGGAGGCGTTCCCGCACGACCTCGGGCAGCTCAAGCGCAAGCTGATCGAGAACCGGCTGCGCGGTGGCACGGCGGCGGTGGTGGTCGAGCCGGTCGGCCCGGAGTCCGGCACCCGGCCGGCGCCGCGCGACTTCAACGCCCGGGTCCGTGAGTTGTGCGACGAGTTCGGCGCGCTGCTGATCTTCGACGAGGTGGTCACCGGTTTCCGACTCGGGCTGGGCGGCGCCGCCGGTTACTTCGGTGTCACCCCCGACCTGACCGTGCTGGGCAAGGCGGTCTCCGGCGGCTACCCGATGGCCGGCGGTGTCGGCGGGCGGGCCGACGTGATGGCGGTCTTCGGTTCCGGGCTCGACGGCAGGAGCGGCGCGCACATCCAGGTCGGCGGCACCCTGTCGGCCAACCCGCTGTCCTGCGCGGCCGGCTACTTCGCCATCGAGGAGATGGCCCGCACCAACGCCCCGGTGATCGCCGGCCGGGCCGGCGACCGGCTGACCCGGGGGCTGCAACGGCTCATCGACTCCTACGGCCTGCCGTACGTCGCGTACAACCAGGGGTCCATCGTGCACCTGGAGTGCAGTGGCGTGATGCTGTTGGACATGCGCAACCCGGTGAAGCTGCTCAAGGAGAACAAGGCCCGCAAGCGGCTGATGGAGCAGATGGGCGCGGCCTACACCGCGCACGGCATCGTCACCCTGGCCGGCTCGCGGATGTACACGTCGATGGCCGACACCGACGAGGTCATCGACGACGCGCTCGCCCGGTTCGACCGGGTCTTCGCGCTCGTCGAAGGGGTCTGAGCCGGTGGCCGCCGGTCCGCCGCAGGTCTTCGCGATCGACCTGGGCACGTCGGGCCTGAAGGCCGCGCTGGTGGCCGCCGACGGCACCATCACCGGCTGGGCCGAGCGGCCGGTCCCGCTGCGGGTGCTGCCCGGCGGCGGCGCCGAGCAGGACCCGCTCGCCTGGTGGACGGCGCTCGGGCAGGTCGCCGCCGACCTGGGGCGGGACCATCCGGAGCAGATGCGGGCCGTCCAGGCGGTGTGCGCCTCCACCCAGGGCGAGGGGACCATCGCGGTGGACACCCACGGTGAACCGCTCACGCCGTGCATCAGCTGGCTCGACATGCGTGGCGCGCCGCACCTGCGACGACAGTTCGGCGGGTTTCCCGCGTACCAGGGGATGTCGGTGCGCCGGATCGCCCGCTGGCTGCGGCTGACCGGCGGCATGCCCTCCCCGACCGGCAAGGATCCCGCCGCCCACATGCTGTTCGTCCGCGACACCATGCCGCAGGTGTACGCGCGCACCGCGACGTTCCTCAACGTGCTCGACTGGATCAACCTGAGGCTGACCGGACGTACGGTGGCCACCGTCGACTCGATTCTGACCTCGTGGGTGACCGACAACCGGCGTCCCGGCGGCATCCGCTACTCCCCCGCCCTGGTCGCCGACTGCGGCGTCGAGGCGGACAAGCTGCCGCCGATCGTCGCCTGCACCGAGGTGATCGGCACGCTGACGCCGGCCGCCGCCGCGCACCTGGGGCTGCCGACGACGGTACGGGTGGTCGCCGGGGCGATCGACAACACCGCAGCGGCGATCGGGGCCGGCACCACCGGCGACAACGAGCCGCACCTGTACGTCGGAACCTCGTCCTGGATCGCCGCCCACGTGCCCCGGAAGAAGACAGACGTCGCCGCCGGCATCGCCTCGGTGCCCTGTGCGATCGGCGACCGCTATCTGATGACCGCCCTCCAGGCCACTGCCGGCGCCAACCTCACCTGGCTGCGGGACAAGATCGTGGAGTACGACGACCCGCTGCTCGGCGCCGGACAGCTCAGCCGCGACGAGGGTACGATCTTCGACGCCTTCGACACGATCATCCCGACGGTGCCGCCGGGTGCCAACGGTGTGCTCTACACCCCCTGGCTGTACGGCGAACGCGCCCCGGTGGACGACGCGAACCTGCGCGCCGGGTTCTTCAACATCTCCCTCGACACCAACCGCTCGGATCTGCTGCGGGCGGTTTTCGAGGGCGTCGCGTTCAACACCCGGTGGCTGCTCGGCGCGGTGAACCGGTTCCTCGGCGCGCCGGTCACCTCGATGGCCATCACCGGCGGCGGCGCGCTGTCGGACTCGTGGTGTCAGATCTTCGCCGACGTGCTCGGCGTCGAGATCCGCCGCGACGCCCACCCGCTCGCGGTCAACGCCAGGGGTGCGGGCTGGATCGGCGGGGTCGGCACCGGGCAGCTCACCTTCGCCGACATCCCGGGGCTGATGCGTACCGACCGGGTCTTCGTGCCGACGCCCGCCCACCGGGCCACCTACGACGAGATCTTCGACGTCTACCGGGAACTGCACCAGCGGCTCGCCCCGGTCTACCGCCGTCTCAACCGCAGCTGATCTGCCGAATCGACCACCAACCGTTTCCCATCAATCGGGAGCCGGGGCTGAGACGCCCGCCTGAAAGTTTCGGTAGCCATCGATCATGGCTTTTATCCTCCGATCGATGCGACGCTATGACGTCGGCTTCGGCCATCGACAGGAGGATACGTGCAGGCAATACGTCGGAGGCTCCTCGGAGCCCCGTCCGCTGACCGCGAGCAGGCTGATCCGGACCAGTCCGAATCGCCGCCCCAGTCCCGATCTGGACAAGAGCGGTCGGCGGGGGCCTTTCGAGTGGCGTCGCGCCTGCTGCGGCACGAATGGACGTTTGCGGCAATCGCCGGCCTGGCGTTTGCCGTTCTGCTCACCTGGCCGACGCTCAAGCAGCCGTGGACGACCATCCCCGGCGACATCGGCGATCCCCCGTTGCAGGCGTGGCAGGTCGCCTGGGCCGGGCATGCCCTCGCCACCGACCCACTCAACCTCTGGCACTCGAACACGTTCTTCCCGAATCTGTACACGTACGCCTACACCGACGTGGTGCTCGGCTATGCGCCGGCCGGTCTGCTCGGCCACGGTGTGGCGGCGGCCATCTTCCGCTACAACCTCCTCTACGTCCTGGCCCACGCACTCGCCTTCGTCGGGGCGTACGCCCTGGTGCGCCAGCTCGGGGGTATCCGGACGGCGGCGGCCGTGGCGGGCGTCGCCTGGGCCTTCGCGCCGTGGCGGCTCGCGCACAGCGGCCATCTGAACATCCTCTCCATCGGCGGCGTCGCACTGTGCCTGGCCATGCTGGCTCGCGGGCACGGCTGGTCGCTGCGGGACGGTCACCGACCGGCGCTGCACCGCCCCGGATGGGTCGTGGCCGGGTGGTTGGTCGCCGCCTGGCAGGTGACCCTCGGCCTGGCGATCGGCCTGCCGCTTGCGTACTTCCTGGCCGGCACCGTGCTTGTGGTCCTCGTGGCGGTGGGCTGGACCCGCTGGCGGACCGGCACCTGGGCGTTGAGTCGCCGGGTGGTGCTGGCCAACCTTCTCGGCGGGGCCGTCTTCAGTGGCGTGTGCATCTGGTTGGGGACCGCCTTCCTGCGGGTGGTGGAGCTGCACCCGGAGGCGCGCCGCGACCTGTCCTGGACGGAGATGTTCTCCCCACCCCTGCGGGGATACTTCGTCGCGCCCGCGGACTCGTGGCTGTGGGGCGAGCACTTCGCGGCCGCCCGCGCCCAGTTGTCCTGGCCGCCGGAGATGGCGCTGCTGCCCGGTGTCACGTTGATCGTGCTGGCCGTGGCCGGGCTGAGCTACTCGACGTTCCGGGTTCGTCACCGCGTCCTGCTCGGGCTCGGCGTGCTGGTCTCCGGCGCGCTCGGGCTGGGCAGCAACCTCGTCGGTCAGGGCGATCCGGGATACCTGACCCTGTCGCGGCTGCTGCCCGGATGGGACGCGCTACGAACCCCGGGGCGGCTGATGGTGTGGACGAGCCTGCTGCTCGCCATTCTGGCAGCAGGAGCGATAAGTGAGTTCGGCCGGAATCGCCCCAAGCTCGGGTGGCCGAAGTCGGTGAGCGCGGTCGCGCTCCTGCTGCCCCTGCTGCTGGTCACGGTCGAGGGCGTCAACCGGACACCGCACCCCACCGTGCCGACCGCCCCGCCGGCGCTGCGGGCGGCGACCGAGCCGATGCTGGTCCTGCCCAGCAACGGGGTGGCCGAATCCGACATCATGCTCTGGTCCACCGACGGATTCCCCCGCGTCGCCAACGGTTCCGTCACCTTCCTGCCGGCCGCTCAACAACAGATCCGCGCGGTCACCACGACCTTCCCCGATCCGGGCAGCATCGCATTTCTCCGGCAGGTCGGCATCCGGTCGGTGGTCGTCCTGCCGGATCGGCTCGCCGGTACGCCCTGGGACGGCCTGCCCACCCGACCTGTCGACGGCCTCGGCATCACCCGGGAGGAGATAGCCGGCGCGTTGGTGTACCGCCTCGGCTGAGACGACACGGGCGTCGTCCACGGACGACGCCCGTCACTCCCCGGGGGCACCCATCGGCTCGCGCACCAGGGCACCGTCGATGTAGCAGTAACGCCAGTCCTCGCCCTCCTCCAGCGACCGGATCAGCGGATGGCCGGTCTGCCGGTAGTGCTCCTCCGCGTGGTTGTTCACCGAGTCGCTGCAACAGCCCACCGCGCCGCAGGTCAGACACATCCGCAGCTGCACCCAGTCGTCGCCGCTCTCCAGGCACTGCGGGCACGCCTCGGCGTCGGACTCGGTGATGTTGATCCGGTCGAGGTGGGTGCAGGCGGTGCTGATGGTCTCCTCGCGCACGTACCGCCAACTGGAGTGCAGCAACCGGTCCGGGATGATCCGGGCCAGGTAGCGCGAGTTCGCCGCGAACAGCGGGCTCGCCACGGCCAGGATCAGCACGTACAGGGCGATGAACGGGCCGAGTCGCCCGTCCAGGCCGGCGGCGATGGCGAGGGTGCCCAGGATCAGCGAGAACTCGCCCCGGCCCAGCACGGTCAGGCCGACGTTCGCGGCGCCGCGTTGGTTGAGCCCGAACAGCCGGCCGACGATCAGGCCGGCCGACACGTTCATCACGACCGTCATCAGGACGGCCAGCAGCACCGGCAGCGCCACCGAGCCGAAGTCGCCCACGTCGATGCTCAGCCCGAACACCAGGAAGAAGACCGCCGCGAAGACGTCACGCAGTGGCAGCACCAGACGCTCGACCCGCTCCCGAATGGGGGTACGGGCCACCACCAGACCGATCATCAGTGCGCCGATCGCGTCGGAGACCCCGATCTCGGCCGACACACCGGCGACCAGCACGACCAGCCCGACCATCAGGACTGCCAGCAGTTCGTCCTCGTTGCTGTCGATCACCTTGCCGACCAGACGGGCACCGAAGCGGGCGACGGCGAAGAGCACCACCAGGTAGGCGAAGCTCAGGCCGATGCGCAGCACCAGTTCCCCGGCGGATCCGGCACCCGACAGCAGCGGTGACAGCAGCGCCAGGTACAGCGCGAGGAAGAGGTCCTCGATCACGATGATGCCGAGGATGACGGGCGTCTCCGCGTTCGCCAGTCGACGCAGCTCGATCAGCAGCTTGGTCACGATCGCCGACGAGGAGATGCCGAGCGCTCCGGCGATCACGAACGCCTCGTAGCCGCCCCAGCCCAGGGCGAGGCCGAAGAGCAGGCCGGCGCCGACGTTGAGGCCGATGTACGCGCCGGCGGCGACGAAGAGCCGTTTGCCGCCGCCGACCACCTGGTCGACCGGGAACTCGACGCCCAGGTGGAACAGGAGCAGCACCAGGCCGAGCGAGGCGAGCAGGCTCAGGTCCTCGGGATGGGCGATCAGCACCGGACCGGGGGTGCCGGGCCCGAGCAGGATGCCCGCGAGCATGAAGAACGGCACGGTGGGCAGGTTGATGCGACGACCCGCACGGGCCAGCAGACCCGCGATCAGGACGAGGGCCCCGAAGCCCACGAGGTCAGCGTGCACGGTGAGGACTCCTGGAGCGGACTGAACGACGACGCACGGGTCGGGACGACTACTCGGAGAAGTACGTGCCGGCCAGCAGGGCGCCCACCTTACGCGCCTGTTCCTCCGACATCTCGATCACGGCCACCGGGTCGTCCTGTCCGGAGGCGAAGACGTACAGGTCGCGGTTGCCGTCCCGGCGTACCACCACGGAGATCCGCTGGGTGTTGCTGCCCAGGTCTACGTCGTACCGCTTGCCGATTCCCGGCAGTTCCTGCACATATATCCCTTTGCCCATGGCCCCTCCCGCTACCCGGTCCGCGATCTCTGCGCAATGGTACGAGCCGGCCGGCGTCGTGCGGCTCGTGCCGTGTCCAGGAACGTTGGCGGCCGTGAACGTTTCTGGACACCGCACTAGATCACCACCTGCTTGTGCTGCGGCAGGGCGTCGATCAGGGACCGGGACACGTTTATGGTGTCCGAGACGACCTCGTGCGGGGTGTTGGCCATCCACTGCATGACCGAGATGTCCTCGAACCGGGGGTGGCGGAACATCTCCAGGAAGACAAGCGGCTCGTCGCCGGTGTTCTCGATGTAGTGCCCGTACGCGAATGGCACGTAGCCGACGTCGCCGGCCT
Organism: Verrucosispora sp. CNZ293; assembly: GCF_002754655.1. Classification (NCBI taxonomy): domain Bacteria; kingdom Bacillati; phylum Actinomycetota; class Actinomycetes; order Micromonosporales; family Micromonosporaceae; genus Micromonospora; species Verrucosispora sp. CNZ293. The sequence continues at coordinate 1,170,852 of NZ_PEFR01000001.1, read as the reverse complement.
GGAAGTCGAAGGTACGCGCGGCCGCCGAGGCGGCGAAGACGCCCATCCGTCCCCGCCCGGAGATGTAGTACTGCCACTCGTCGGTGGTCGGGTGCCAGTGCAACTCCCGCATCCCGCCCGGTTCGACCTCGACAAGGGCGGCTGCGGTGGTGGTCGAGGCGGCGAAGTTTGTCGAGTCGGCGATGCGTACGGTGCCGCCACGGAAGTGCTGCGGGGTCTGGGCGAGCAGCCGGTGCTTGAAGCTGCGCGGCACGTCCCCGGTCGGGCTGACCACGCGGTCCGTCGACAGCGGCGGCGGTACCGCCCCGGCGAAGATGTACTTCTCCCGTTGGGCCAGGTCGTCCAGCTGTTCCATGGACCAGCCGAAGTTCTTCGCCAGCACCGGTTTCGGCACGTGCGCGAAGAAATCGCTGAGCAGGAAGGTGTTGTTCTCCGAGAAGGTGCCGTCGTTGAAGACCAGCAGGAACTGCGCACCGTCCTGCAACGCCTGGATGTGGTGCGGGATGCCCTGCGGGAAGAACCACAGGTCGCCAGCCTGGACATCCTCGATGAAGTTGCGCCCCTCGTGATCGACGGCGCTGATCCGGGCGCTGCCGCTGAGCATGTACGCCCACTCCGACTCCTGGTGCCAGTGGATCTCCCGGTACGCGCCGGGTTCCAGGCCGAACTGCACGCCGGCCAGCTGGGTGGCCACCGGCAGGTCCCGCATGGTGACCTCGCGGGTCCAGCCGCCCTTCTCCACCCGGGTGTGTGCCTGTGAGAAGGAGAACTTGAGGTTCGGCACCAGCCGACTGTCCGTGGTGGGCGGCACCAGCAGGTCAGGATTCTGCCGCTCCAGCTCCACGTCGCGTCCGGCGAGCGGGGCTGCCCCCTGGTCACCGCGTCGTGGTTCGGGGTCCCTGTTCGCCACCTGCCAACTCCTCACCTGCTCCAGACGGTCTCCGCACGGCACCGCGCGCCGGGACGTTCGGCGCGCTGCCGAAGCTCGCCGCCGCGCCATCCGTCGCCGGGTCCGCCGCCGTGACGGGTGCGTCCGTGATCGCGCCGGCCGGGCGGCGGCAGCCCGGAATGCCCGGGACGTTGCCTCGCAAACGGCGACGGCGTCCACGATCCGGCCGCCAACGCGCCACGTCGTCGCGGCGGACGGGTCCAGACGGCCGATCAGCAGCCCCGGCACCCCTGGAGGATCGGTTTGTCCGATTCAGCCGAACGCGGGTCGCGCCTGCACACCGCAAGGCGCGACCCGGTGCGGTGCGGTCCTGGCTACGAGGTCAGTCGGAAGGTGGCGTCGTTGCGTGCCTGCGCGTCGTTTACCGGATCGAGCCGCAGCTGGTAGTTGTAGTGCCGGATGTACCTGTCGGGATAGTTGTACGACCGGAACGACGACCAGGACGAGTTGCCGAGCCCGGCGACCTGCCGGAAGGTGGCGTCGGCGGCGAAGACCGAGCTGCCGTCGTTGGCCGCCAGCACGAAGTCGAAGCCGTAGTGCCGCAGGTAGTGGCCGGGGTAGTTGACCGATTCGATCGACACACCGGCCGCGTCGGCCAGCCCGGGCACCACCCGGAACTGGGCGTCCTGGGCCGGGCTGACATTCGAATCGATACGGACGTCGTAGTTGGCGTGCCGCACGTACCGGTCCTGATGGGTGTACGCCTGGATCCGGTTGACCGGGGTGGTGGCACCCCAGCGTCCCAGTACCGCGCTCTCCTCGGCGGCGGTCAGGTTCAGGATCGAGCCGTGCCGTTTGCGGCTGGCACCCAGCTGGTAGTCCGTCCTGGTCCGGAAGTTCGCGACACTGCCCAGATTGTTGGAGGTGACAGGCAGGTAGCCCCGCCCGGTGGCGTACTGGTCGAGCCAGAGTGCCCACTCGTTACGTCCGTTGAACTGCATCCACATCGGACCTTCGACGACGTTGCCGCCGCCGGTGCCGTTGGAGATGCCGAGGTGCGAGAGGTTGCCCAGCGTCGTCCACGAGCCGAGGATCGAGTTGCTGGCCTCGATGGTGATGTGCCCGTCGGCCGATGCCCGGTAGTAGCGGTATCCGCCGACGGAGCCGGGCACCTCGACGATCTGGGTGTCGATGATGCCCTGGCCGCCGCCGGGCCGTTCGATGTAGAGCTGCGGCGCGGTGAAGCTGCGGAAGTCGCTGGTCCGGACGTACCAGATGCGGTGCTTGGTCACGCCGTCGCGCAGGGAGTTCGTCGCCCAGTAGACGACGTAGTCACCTGTCGCCTGGTTGTAGATGGCCTCCGGCGCCCAGGCGTTGCCGGCGCCGGGGATACCGGCCGCGACGTTGAGCAGCCAGGGAGCGGACCAGTTCACCAGGTCACGGGACTCCCACACGACAAGCGACGTGCTGCCCCGGTTCGCCGCGTCATTCCACGAGGTGCCACTGGCGATCCGCAGATCGGTGGCGACGATCCAGTACCGGTCTCCCGTGGGCGACCGGAGGAGGGACGGATCGCGTACCCCACGGGTGCCGATCGTGGACAGCAGCACCGGCGCGCCGTTGTTCAGATCCCGCCAGCTCAACCCGTCCCGGCTGTGGGCGAGGTAGACCTGCTCGCCGGTGGCCGACTCACCGGTGAAGTGCGCCATCAGGTAGCCGGTGAACGGGTCGAGCGCGGCGGCGGCGGCACGCGGTGCCTGGGCCGCCGGCAGCAACAGCAGACACAGGGCGGCGAGCAGGGCGCTCGCCCTGGTCAGGACTCTGGACATGCGACTCTCCGTCCGTCCGGCCCGGCCGACGTTAGCGCTAACATTCCCGCGCCGGGGCGGCCCTGGTCACTGTTTCGGGGGTGTTACGCAGTCTCCGCTTCGAATCGACAACCGTCAAGACGGTGATCGGCACCGGCGCCCGCCCACAGGCGACCATCACCCGGGATCACCGAACCTCGGCGCCCCTCCACCCCATCGCCGGGTCTGTCAGTCGAGCGGCTGGTCGTCCGCCTCGTCGCAGATCGCCGCCATCTCGCTCAGGTAGGCGGCCAGCGGTGCCAGACCCGCCGACGCTCGTCGCGTGTCGACACCTGCCTCGTCCCGGATCGGGGTGGCGGGCACCGGCCCGTCCGTACCGCATCGCATCTGCGTCCCGTACGCCTGCGGCTCGCCCTTGGCGACGGCTACCCGATCCTCGAGATACGCGAGGTTGCCGGGTGACGCCTGACCGCCCGCGACGGCCGCGCGCAGCAGGTCGAGCGCCTCCTGCTGAAAGGCGGGATCGAGGTCAGCGTGCTGGGCGATCACCCAGGCCGCGTTCTCGCCGTCCTTGCCGACAAGGTCGAAGGTCGGCCACCCGTACTCTCGGATGATCTCCTTCAATCGGGCGGTGCGCTGCTCGGCGGTGTCGGCCTGGGGGCGACCGTTCAGCTCGGCCTGGTCACGTTCGAGCATCCCGACCAGTTCGTCGTGCAGCCCCCTGTCGAAGCTGACGGCCGGCTGGGAGGTCGTGGGCAGCGACTGGCTCGGCGGCACCGGCGCCCCGGACGGCTCGGTGGAGCGAGGCGAGGAGGAGCAGCTCATCAGTGCGGTAAGGACGATAAGCGGCAACAACACTCGTCGTAGGACTCTCATGAGCACCCCCGTCGCCGACGTGTGGTTCCGACGCCGGCACCCTACCCAAGCCGACGTGCGCGCTGTTGCCCCCGCAGCCCGCGCTGGACCAGCCCCACACCCCAGCGTTGATCAAGAAGTTTTCGCTCGGCGGGCGCGTGCCGGCGACGAAAACTTCTTGATCAACGGGGCGGGCGGGTCGGCGAGCACTCCGGCGGTTACAGGTGGTTGGGGGCGGCGATGCCGAGGAGGTGCAGGCCGGTGCGGAGGGTGTCGCCGGTGAGGCGGCACAGGGCTAGGCGATTGGCGCGCTGCGCTCCGGTGGCGCGCAGCACCGGGCAGTGCTCGTAGAACGCGGTGAAGGTCTGCGCCAGCCGGTACAGGTAACCGCAGAGGCGGTGCGGCTCGTAGGCGGCGACCACCTCGGCGAGGGCGTCGGCGAACGCGTCAAGGTCGAGGATCAGCGCCCGCTCCGCCGGTTCCAGGGTGCCGGTCGGATCGACTGTCACGTCGGCGCCGTCGGCGCGGGCCAGGATGGAGCGGACGCGGGCGTGCGCGTACTGGAGGTAGACGCCTGTGTTGCCGGCCAGCGCCAGCATCCGCCGTGGCTCGTAGGTGTAGTCGCGGGTCCGGTTGGTGGACAGGTCGGCGTACTTCACCGCGCCGATGCCGACCTGCCGCGCCCGCTCGTCCAGGGCGGCCCCGGTCAGCCCGGGATTCCTCGCCGCGACCACGTCGCGGGCGTGATCGACCGCCTCGGTGAGCAGGTCGACAAGGCGGACGGTGTCTCCGGCCCGGGTCTTGAACGGCCGCCCGTCCGGGCCGAGGACGGTACCGAAGGCGACGTGGACGGCGGGCACGGCCGACGGCAGCCACCCGGCCCGCCGCGCGGTGTCGAAGACCATCCGGAAGTGCAGGGCCTGCCGGGCGTCGACCACGTACAGCAGCCGGTCGGCGTGCAGCTCCACGACGCGCTGCCGCAGCGCGGCCAGGTCGGTCGCGGCGTAGCCGAAACCGCCGTCACGCTTGCGTACGATGAGTGGCGTCGGCTCGCCGTCGGGGCCGCGCAGGTCGTCGAAGAAGACGCAGAGCGCGCCGTCGCTCGTCACCGCGACCTCACGCCGCTCAAGCTCGTCGGCGACCTCGGGCAGCGCGGCGTTGTAGGCGCTCTCCCCCACCGCGTCGGCGGCTGTCAACCGCACGTCGAGCCGGTCGTAGACGTCGGTGAAGTAGCGGGTCGACTCGGCGACGATGTCCCGCCAGGCGGCCACCGTGCCGGGGTCGCCGGCCTGCAACGCCACCACCCGCCGCCGGGCCCGGTCGGCGAACGCGGGGTCGGCGTCGAACTCCGCCCGTGCCCGCCGGTAGAGCGAGGCCAGCCGTCCCATGGTGCCGCCGTCGCCGGGCAGCGACGGATCGGGGTGCTCGACCTGGTGCTGGATGAGCATGCCGAACTGGGTTCCCCAGTCACCGATGTGGTTGCGCCGCACCACTGTGCCGCCGAGGTGTTCCAGGATCCGGACCAGCGCGTCGCCGATGATCGTGGAGCGCAGGTGCCCGACGTGCATCTCCTTGGCGATGTTCGGCTGCGAGTAGTCGATCACGGTGATGACGCCAGCCTCGGGGTACCGACACCGAGCCGGTCGTCGCCCATCCGGTCGGCGAGCTGATCCAGCAGCGCCCGGTCGGTCAGGTCGATGTTGACGAAGCCCGGGCCGGCCACATCCGCACTGGCCACCTGACCGTCGTCGGGTAGGCCGGCGACCAGCTCCGCCGCGACCTCCCGTGGGTTGCGGCGCAGCGTCCGCGCGGCCGCCAGCGCGCCGTCGGCCTGGAAGTCGGCGTGTTCTGAGCGCCGGATCTGCGGTGCCAGGTCCGCCATTCCCAGGCGGGCCATCGCGGCGGTGACGGAGTCGGACAACGACGAGGCCAGCGAGGGCACGGTCACGGGAACTCCCTGGGATGGGATGAACGGGATCGTCACGAGGCGTGCCGGCCGCACGGCAGGTGCGGGTACGGCGGAAGGAACGCGCGGGAGAGCCGGACGACTATCGTCGTCGCAGGCGCGAGCGGCGGACGGTGCCCAGCACCCGGTCCATCTCCACCGCCTCGAACGCCGGGCCGCGATCCGAGCGCGGCCAGATTCCGGAAGTGTACGCGCCGTCCGGCATGGACGCGGACCGGGTCCACGGATCCGTGGCGGCGAGAGGGCTCGTCGCCGTCGCGCGGTGGGGAAAACCCTGATTCCCTCGCGGCCGGTGCTGCCTAGGGTCGATCGCATGGGCCGTCCCTGACGCGCGCTGGTCCGATCGGCCGGCGCGGAGGGTGGTGCCCGATCCGATCCGACGAGGAGTCCCGGTGCGCAAGGTTGTCTCGGCTGTCCTCACCGTGGTTCTCGCGCTTACCGCTACGGGTTGCGTCGGCGGGTCGCCTGGCGATCCGGGCGTCGACGAGGACCCGTACAGCGAGTCCGCGCTGCGCTACGGCATGGCACCGGTGCCCCACCCCGACCTGACGTACCAGCCCGACGTGGTCCTCGTCGGCGGCGGCGGGCGCTCGGTCCGGTCGGTCACCGCCGACGGCTTGACCTGGCGGCTCGACGGCGACGCGCCGCGCGCCGACGACCTGGCACCCGGGAAGGTCATGTTCGTCACCGGCCGTGGCGTCGGCCGGGTGCTCGACGTGCAGCGCGACGGCGGCGACCTGCTCGTCACGATCGGCCCGGTCACCGTCACCGACGTGATCCGCGACGGCACCCTCGAACAACGCGGCATCGCCATCGAGAACCCGGTGGTCTACCAGGCCGGTGAACCGATCTGGGCGATGCCCGAAGAGGAGGCCGACGCCCTGGGCGCCACGCCGACCGGCCGCGCCGGCCGAACCGGGCCGCTCCGGCTCGCCCCGCCGCCGCCGCGACCGAACCAGCCGCCACCGAGCCGTGGCGGTGGCGAGGTCAGGACTGTCGTGGCCAACTTCTCCACGGGCGTCAGCCTCAACGATGGCGCGGAGGTCAGCTTCCACTACCACCGCAACGGTACGAAGTTGTCCGGGCGGGCCGCGCTGACCTTCGCCAGGCCGGAGGCGGACTTCCACCTGAAGATCAACGGCGGGTCGGTGACCCGGGCGGAGCTCTCGATAAGCGGCGGCTTCGGCATCCGCTACTCGTTCGAGGCCGGTCTCCGGGACGGGCAGAACATCCGGGCGGTGCTGCCCATCCCGGTGGACTTCAGCATCCCGATGGGCACCGTGCTCGGCGTGCCGCTGGCGCTGACGCTCAGCCAGACGGTGAAGGTCACCACCGCCTTCGGCGCGAAGGTGGGCACCATCAAGGGCAAGGGTGAGTTCTCCCTCGCCGGCTCGCTCGGCTACGGCTACGCCAACGGCACGTTCGGGCCGCAGGTCAGCAAGAACTTCAAGCGCAAGGAGAGCCTGATCAACTCCTTGCGTGGCGTCCCGGTCGGGGTGATGGGCCTGCTCATCGAGCATCAGGTCCGCTTCGACGTCGGGTTCAGCGCGTTCGTGCTCAAGGCCGGCCTGTTCTTCGAGGTGTCCACCGCCTACGGGACGACGATCGGGTCGGCGCTGGGCGCGCCGCTGGCGGTCTGTCGGGGCGTGGGTATCGGCGTCCGGGCCTCGTACGGTGTGGGTTACACGATCCTGGCCCCGGTGGTGAACGTGATCAACAAGTTCCTCAGCCTGATCAATGTCAAGCCGATCGACCCGTCCGGCAAGCTGGGGCCGCCACCGTACGTCATCCACAGCGACGAGGAGATCATCCCGCCCGGCACCAAACTCTGCGGCACTCCGAAGCCGTCCGCAGGCTGACCTCGGCACACCGGGGGGTCGCCGGCCCCGACGTCCGCGATCACCGGTCCGCGTCGTCGCCCGAGGGTGCGGATCCGGTCGCCTCGGTGCCGAATCCGTCGAGGGTGGCACGCTCGTCGAGGGTACGCAGTTCCTGGAAGACGGTGATGTGCAGACCGGCCGGGGCGTCGAGGCGGGCGTTCACCGACTGCCACGGCGTGGTGGTGGGTGGGGCCACCTGCTCGGCGCCCGCGGCCACCAGCCGGTCGGTGGTCGTCGCGGTGTCGTCCACCTCGAAGGCGACCCGGATGCGCGGGGCGACCTGACGCCCCACCTCGACCTCGTCGATCATGCGCTTCTGCGCCGGATTGGCAATCTCCAGCGTGGCCCGCCCGGCGTCCAGGATCACCACCTGGGCGTCGTCCGCGCCGGAGAACGCGGCCTGCTCCGGCAGCCCGAGCACGTCGCGATAGAACCGCACCGCCGCGTCATAGTCGTCGGCCTGCACCACGAGCCGCAACTGGCGGACCGTCGACGTGGACTCCTCGGATGAACTCACAACTGCCACTCCCCTACGTCTGTTCAGTGGGTGCGCGCCGCGCTCAGTCGGGCAGGTCGGCGATCCGGGTCGAGAGCTCGCGCAGCATGGTGAGCTCGTCGGCACTGACGTGCTCCAGGAAGCGGGAGCGCACCGAGACGACGTGGTGCGGGGCTGCCTGTTCGAGGACGCCGAAGCCGTCGTCGGTCAGCCGCAGGAGACAGCCACGGGCGTCCTGCGGATCCGGGTCCTTGTCGATGAGCCCGCGTACCTGCATCCGTGCGGCGTGGTGGGACAGGCGACTGCGCGACCACTCCATCTTCGCGGCCAGCTCGCGGAGCGGCCACCGTCGGTCGGGTTTCTCCGACAGGGCGCTCAGCACCTCGTAGTCCGCGGCGGACAGTCCGGAGTCGCGCGCCAGGTCGCGGCCGATCCGGGCGGGTAGTGCGATGAGCAGCCGCCGGAAGGCACGCCACGCCTGCTCCTCGTCCGCACTCAGCCAGGCGGTGTCCATGACCGCCACCCTACCCTTTGTTGACACGTCATTGAAAATCCCCGTAGGGTCGATGACATGTCATCAAATAGCCCGGGCGACCTCCGGGTCCTCGTCATCATCGCCAGCACCCGACCCGGCCGGCTCGGACCCGCCATCGCCGACTGGTTCGTACGGACGGTCCGGCCGGACGCCGGGTCCGACGCGATCACTGTCGACGTCGCCGATCTGGCCGACATCGCGCTGCCGTTGCTCGACGAACCCGAGCATCCCGCGAGTGGCAGCTACCGGCACGAGCACACCCGCAGGTGGAGCCGCACCGTGGCCGCCGCCGACGCCTTCGTGGTGGTGACACCCGAGTACAACTTCGGCATGCCGGCGGTTCTGAAGAACGCCCTCGACTTCCTCTATCACGAGTGGGCGTGGAAGCCGGTTGCCTTTGTCAGCTACGGCAACACCTCGGCCGGCACCCGGTCGGTGCAGATGGCGAAGCAGGTCGTCACGACACTGCGGATGATGCCCATCGGCGCCACTGTCGCCCTGCGCATCGCGGACAACATCCACGAGGATCGGGTGACCGGGTCCGCCGCGCTCGACGGTGCCGCCCGGGCAGTGCTGGGCGAGCTGAGCCGGGTGGCCCGCGCGCTGCGTCCGTTGCGCGCCGGAACGGACCCGACGGCCGTCGACGGGCCGATTCCCGGCCTCACCCTCCGCGAAGCCCGGTCCGGCGACCTGGCGGAGCTGCTCGTCCTGCAACGGTGCTGCTGGGTCCAGGAGGCAATCGTCAACGACACCCTCGACCTGGCGCCGCTGCGGGAGACCCTCGGCGACCTGACGGCGTCGCTGACGACCTGGCGGTGGTGGTGCGTACGCCGCGACGGCCGCCTCGTCGCCGCGGTACGCGCCCGGGCACACGAGCGGGCCTGGCTGATCGGTCGCCTGATGGTGGCGCCCGACCAGGCGGGCAACGGCGTCGGCTCGTGGCTGCTGGCGTACGCCGAGGGACAGGCACCCGCGGAGGCCACGCACTGCGCGCTCTTCACCGGCCACCGCAGCATCCGCAACATCGGCCTGTACGAGCGCGCCGGCTACACCCTGGTCACGACCGCCGACACCCCGCCCGACAGCGTCCGCCTCGCCAAGCCCCGCCCCGCCCAGGCGACAAGCGCTGTCCACCACGGTGCCGGTGTGGTGTGATCTCCAGGCATGAGGGTCAGGGTGGTCGGTGCCGGCGTCGTCGGTCTGACCAGCGCGCTGCGCCTGACCCGCGACGGCCATCAGGTCGACGTGGTCGCCGCCCGGTTGGGCGACGACACGACGTCGGCGATCGCCGCGGCGCTCTGGTACCCGTACCGGGCCTTTCCGACGACTGACGTGACCCGCTGGTCGGCGTTCACCTACACGACCCTGCGTGGGCTGGCCGCCGATCCCCGTACCGGCGTCCGGATGCGCCTGGGGCGGGAGCTGTTCCGTGGGCCCGCCGCCGACCCGTGGTGGCGGGACGCGGTTCCTGAACTCACCCGGGTCACCGCCGAACGGCTGCCGACCGGCTACGTCGACGGGTTCGAGCTGACCGTCCCGGTGGCCGACATGGCGGTGCATCTGCCCTGGCTGCTCGGTGAGTTGGCCGCCGCCGGGGTGGCGCTTGGCAGCCAGCGGCTCGACGACCTGGCCGACGCCTTCGTGGGTGTGGACGTGGTGGTCAACTGCACCGGGCTCGGCTCCCGGGAACTGGTCGGGGACGCCCGCCTCACCCCGGTGCGGGGACAGGTGGTCGTCGTGGCCCAGTTCGGTCTGCGGGAGTGGCTGCTCGACCAGTCCGATCCACGGCAGCTGCGCTACGTCGTGCCCAGGGGTGACACGGTGCTGCTCGGCGGCACCGCCGACGACGGCGACGAGGATCTGACCGTTCGGTCGGACACGGCCAGCGGCATCCTCACCCGCTGCGCCGACCTCGTACCCGCGCTGCGCGGCGCGCGCGTCCTCGGCCACCGGGTCGGCCTGCGACCCGGTCGCCCGACCGTGCGGCTGGAGACCGAGATCACCGATCGTGGTCCGGTGGTGCACTGCTACGGCCACGGCGGTGCCGGGGTGACGCTCGCCTACGGCTGCGCCGAGGACGTCGCCGGCCTGGTGTCCGAGCTGCCCTGAGCGACCACCCCCGCCAGCCGACCCGGCCGCCGCACCGCAACGGCGCGACCGGCGGTGTCACCGGGACGGCGTGGACGGCGGCAGCGTCACCGTGACGGTCAGGCCCCCGGCGGAGCGTGGTTCGGCATCGGCGGTGCCGCCGTGCGCCCGGGCCACCGCCCGCACGATCGACAGCCCGAGCCCGAAGCCCCTGGTGCCGGCTACCCGCTCCCGGCTGAGCCGCCGGAACGGCTGGAACATCGTCTCCACGTCGTAGCTCGGGACCACCGGACCGGTGTTGACCACGACAAGCGTGGCACGTCCGGCCACCTCGGCGGTCCGCACCCGTACCCAGCCGTCCACCGTCACATTGTGCCGCAACGCGTTCTCCACCAGGTTGAAGGTGAGCCGCTCCAGCAGCACCGGGTCGCCCACGGTGCGGGCCGGCGCGAACGACCGGTGCACCTGAACCCCTGGATACACCGGTGCCACCTGGTCGACCACGTGGGCGGCGATCTCGGCGAGGTCTACCGCCGCCCGCTCGGTCACCTCGCTCTCCGAGTCGGCGAGGGTGAGCAGGCCGTCGATCAGCCGCTCATGCCGTTCGTTCACCGACAGCAACGCCTCGCCGAGCCGACGTACCTCGGCCGGGGCGTCCGGCCGGCTGACCGCCAGCTCGACAAGCGCCCGGTTCAGCGCCAGCGGCGTACGCAGCTCGTGGGAGGCGTTCGCCACGAACCGTCGTTGCCCGTCGAAGGACCGGTCGAGCCGCTCCAGCATCTGGTCGAACGTGTCGGCCAGCTCCCGTACCTCGTCGCGGGGGCCGGTCAACGCGATCCGTTCGTGCAGACCACGTCCGGCGGAGTCGGCCCCGGCGATCCGGCGGGCCGTCCCGGTGATCTGGTGCAGCGGTTGCAGCGTCCGGCCGGCGATGAGCCAACCGATCGCGACCGCCGCCGCCGAGACCACCACCAACGCGATGCCCCCCTGGGTGAGCAGCGACTCCAGGGCGTTGCGCCGGGCCTCGGTCTGCACGTCCTGGATCAGCATGCGGATCTTGTCGAGGTCCTCCATCGACGTCGGAATCCGGGCGACAACTGTGGCACGCTCCGGCAGCTCGGCGCGCATCGGTTGCGCCAGCCGCTGATCCACGAGCACGTACGTGACGCCGAGCAGGACGATGCCGGCGAGCATCAGCAGACCCCCGTAGACAAGGGTGAGGCGGGCCCGCAGAGTCAGTCGCTTCACCGGATCGCGTACCCCGCGCCCGGCACGGTCTCGATCACCGGAGGGTCGCCCAGCTTGCGCCGCAGCTTCATCACGGTCACCCGGACCACGTTCGTGAACGGGTCGATGTGCTCGTCCCACGCCCGTTCCAGCAACTCCTCCGCGGAGACCACCGCCCCGTCGGCCCGCAGCAGCTCGGCCAGCACCGCGAACTCCTTGCGCGACAGCGGCACGTACCGACCGTCGCGGTACACCTCACGGCGGCCCGGGTCCACCGCGATGCCCGCCCGGCGCAGCGTGGGCGGCGCGGCGGGCCGGGCTCGGCGGGTCAGCGCGTGCACCCGGGCGGCCAGCTCCACGAACGCGAACGGTTTCACCAGATAATCGTCGGCGCCGAGGGCGAGACCGGCCACCCGGTCACGCACCGCGGCGGCCGCGGTGAGCATCAGCACCCGGGTGTCGCCCCCGGAGTCGACGATCGCCCGGCACACCTCGTCGCCGTGCACCACCGGCAGGTCCCGGTCGAGCACCACCACCGCGTACTCGTTGACCCCGAGCCGTTCCAGGGCGGCGTCACCGTCGTACGCGACGTCGACCGCGAACGCCTCCCGCCGCAACCACTCCGCGATGGCATCGGCCAACACGTCCTCATCCTCGACCACCAGCACTCGCACCGGTCCATGGTGCCGCGACCGGGGATAACGCCGCCGTAAACGTGATCGGTTATGCCCGCGATACGCCCAGTCGCGTGCACTGTCCGGTGTCCGGCGACCGCCGCCGGACACCGGAAAGGACACCGACGATGCGACGGAGCACAGGCACGCTTCCCGTGCTGCTGATCCTGATCCTGGTCCTGGCCGGCTGCGCCGGCCAGGCCGACGACCGGGCCGGGGTGGCCACGGCCGGCGGTGCCGGCGCGACCGCCTCCGCCTCCGCCTCGGCGACCGGCGCCGACGGCAGCGACGCAGAGCGACGGCTGGAGTTCGCCAGATGCATGCGGGACAACGGGGTGGAGATGCCCGACCCGGAGGCCGGCAACGGGCCGATGTTCCGGTTCGACGGCGACGTCGACCCGAAGCAGGTCGAGGCCGGCATGGAGAAGTGCCGCCACCTGTTGCCCAACGGCGGGCAGGCGGCGCAGCTCGATGCCGAGCAGCTCGAACAGATGCGGGTGATGGCCCGGTGCATGCGCGAGAACGGGGTGCCGGACTTCCCGGACCCGGCAGCGGACGGCCGGATTCAGATCCAGCGCGACGCCCTGGCGATCGATCCGAACGATCCGGCTTTCCGCTCCGCCTTCGAGGCGTGCCGTCAGCACGCCCCGCAGTTCGGGGGCGGCCGGTGACCCGCCGTACCCGCCTGCCCGCCGCCGGTGGGGCGGCGCTGGTCCTCGTCGCCGGGGTCGGCGTGGCCGCGGCGGTCGGTTTCGGTGGCGGCACCGGAGACGACGCCGCCGAGGCCCGCCCGGGAGCGCCCGGCAACGCCACGGTCACCCGGCAGACCCTCGCCGACGGCGAGACCGTCGACGGCGAACTGGGGTACGGGCCCAGCCGGACCGCGACCAGCCGGCTGCCCGGCACGCTCACCGCACTGCCGGACACCGGGGCGCGGGTGACCCGGGGGAAGTCCCTGTACGCCCTCGACAACGATCCGGTGGTCCTGCTGTACGGGCGGCTGCCCGCGTACCGGACGCTGCAACCCGGCGTCGAGGGTGCCGACGTCAGACAGCTGGAACGGAACCTGGCGGCGCTGGGCTACTCCGGCTTCACCGTCGACGACGCGTACACCTGGGCCACCGCCGACGCGGTCCGGGCCTGGCAGGACGACCTCGGCCTGTCGGAGACCGGCCACGTCGAACTGGGCCGCGTCGTGTTCGCCGACGGTGCCGTCCGGGTGGAAGGTCACCAACTGGACGTGGGCGCGGCCGTCCAGGCGGGGCAGGCGGTGCTGACCTACACCGGCACCCGCCGGCTGGTCACCACCGAACTCGACGTCGACGACAAGCGTCTCGCCGACCGTGGCACGGCGGTGCAGGTGACCCTGCCCGACGGCCGGCGGGTGGCCGGGAAGGTCGACACGGTCGAGACGGTGATCCGCAACGGTTCGGCGGACGCCGGTGGCGACACCAGCGCCGAGACGAAGATCGAGGTGACGGTCGCTGTCGACGACCAGAAGGCGCTTGCCGAGTTCGACAGGGCGTCCGCCGAGATCACCTTCACCGTCAGCGAGCGTGCGGACGTGCTGACCGTGCCGGTGGCGGCGCTGCTGGCGCTTGCCGAGGGGGGCTACGGCCTGGAGGTTCTCGACGACGGGAGCAGCCGGATCGTCGCGGTGACCACCGGGCTGTTCGCCGACGGTCGGGTCGAGGTGAGCGGCGACGGAATCGCCGAGGGCACCACCGTCGGGATGCCCCGGTGAGCGGGGACGTGGTCGTGCTCGATCAGGTCGGCAAGCGGTACGCCGGTGACGTGGTCGCGCTCGCCGACGTCTCGCTGCGCATCGGGTACGGCGAACTGGTGGCCATCGTCGGCCCGTCCGGCTCGGGCAAGTCGACGATGCTCAACGTCATCGGCACGCTGGACCAGCCGACCTCGGGCACTGTGGTGATCGACGGTCACGACGTGGCGCGGCTGTCCGACCGACGGCTCTCCGCGCTGCGGGCCACCCGGATCGGCTTCGTGTTCCAGCAGTTCCACCTGGCCCCCGGCGTACCTGTGGTGGACAACGTGGCGGACGGGCTGCTCTATGCCGGCGTACCCCGGCGGGAGCGGCGGCGGCGTGCGGAGGCCGCGCTGGACCGCGTGGGTCTCGGGCATCGGCTCGGTCACCGGCCACACCAGCTCTCCGGCGGCGAACGGCAGCGGGTCGCGGTGGCCCGGGCGGTCGTCGGCGAGCCCGCCGTGCTGCTCGCCGACGAGCCGACCGGCAACCTCGACACCGGCTCCGGGGCGGCCGTCCTCGACCTGCTGTACGAACTGCACCGGGCCGGGACGACGGTTGTCGTGATCACCCACGACCGGGAGATCGCCGAGGCGCTGCCCCGGCAGGTGCGGATGCGCGACGGGCGGATCCGTCCGGACTCGCGGCTCGCGTCGAGCGGGGTGAGCTGACGTGGCCGTGACGTTCGACGACCGGCCGACAAACCAGCTCGCCCCGGCCCGGATGCCCGCCGCCGACGTGCTGCGGGTGGGCGGGGTCGGGCTCCGGACCCGCCCGCTGCGGGCGTTCCTCTCCGCGCTGGGCATCGCCATCGGCATCGCCGCCATGATCGCCGTGGTCGGCATCTCGTCGTCCTCGCGTGCCGAGCTGGATCGCACCCTGGCCGCGCTCGGCACCAACCTGCTCACCGTGTCACCGGGCCGGACCCTGTTCGGCACCGACGCCCAACTGCCCGACGAGTCGGTGACGATGATCAGCCGGATCGGTCCGGTGACCCAGGTGGCGGCCACCGGTCAGGTCGACGACGCGCGGGTCTACCGCACCGACCGCATCCCCGAGGCGGAGACCGGCGGCGTCGCGGTGCGGGCGACGCAGCTCGGGCTCCTGGACACCGTCGGCGCCCAGGTGACAAGCGGCACCTGGCTCAACGAGGCCACCGCCCGGTACCCGGCGGTGGTCCTCGGCGCGACCACCGCCGAACGGCTCGGGCTCGGTGCCGCCGGCCCGGACGTGCGGGTGTGGCTCGGCGGTCGCTGGTTCACCGTGGTGGGCATCCTCGCTCCGGCACCGCTGGCGCCGGAGCTGGACAGCTCGGCCCTGGTCGGCTGGGCGGTCGCCGCGAGCCAGCTGGGCTTCGACGGTCACCCGACGACCGTCTACACCCGGGCCGAGGCCGATCAGGTCGAGGCGGTCCGCGCGGTGCTCGGGTCGACCGCCAACCCGCAGGCACCCAACGAGGTGGACGTCTCCCGTCCCTCGGACGCGCTGGCCGCCGCCCAGGCGACCGACGAGACGTTCACCGCGTTGCTGCTCGGGCTGGGCGCGGTGGCCCTGCTCGTCGGTGGCGTCGGGGTGGCCAACACCATGGTCATCTCGGTACTGGAACGGCGGGCGGAGATCGGACTACGCCGCTCGCTCGGTGCCACCCGGGGTCAGGTCCGCACCCAGTTTCTCGCCGAGTCGCTGCTGCTGTCGGCCCTCGGCGGAGCTGGCGGAGTGCTGCTGGGCATCCTGGTCACCGCCGGATACGCGCTCTCTCAGGGCTGGCCCACAGTCGTACCGGCGTGGGCGACGAGCGGCGGTGTGCTCGCGACGCTGCTCATCGGCGGTCTGGCCGGGTTGTACCCGGCCGTCCGGGCGTCCCGTCTCTCGCCCACCGAGGCCCTGGCGACGACCTGAGCCGGTCGAGCACGGAGCGCCGCCACACCCCAGTCGACGCCGCGCGGCATCCGGGTCGGTTCCCGGGTGCCCCGCGGCGTCACCGCCCCGGGCCCGACGTAGGCCCGAGGGCTCAGGCGGGTGGCCCGTTGCCGCGGACGCCCCCGGTGAGCCGGGCGGCCATCGCGGTACGGGAGCGGACCTGGAGCTTGGCGAAGACCCGGTTCAGGTGGGACTCGACGGTCCGTGGGCTGAGATACAGGCGCGCGGCGATCTCCTTGTTGCTCAGGCCGGTTGTCGCCAGGCCGGCGATCTCCTGCTCCCGCGCGGTGAGAACGGTGTCGCCGGCCGGTCGTTCGACACGTGTCGGCCCGGCGGCACGGTGCCCGGCGAGCACGGCTGCGGCCCACTCGGCACCGCAGGCCCGGTAGCCGATCTCGGCGTGGTCGAGCGCCGTGGTTGCGGAACCATGCCGTCCCGCGCCGAGGTGGGCGGCACCGGCGAGGTGGCGGGACAGCGCCTCCTCCAGCGGCGTTCCGGCCGCCGCGAAGCTGGCCGCCGCGCTCTCCGCCAGCGCCGTCGCGCGGTCCGGCCCCACCATCCGGTACGCGGTGAACGCCCTGGCGAGCCGGGCCAGGCCGATCTCGTACACCAGACCGGCGGCCGTTGCCTGCCGTTCCGCCCGCTCACCGACCTCGGTGGCCCTGGCGAGGTCACCGGTGCCCACGGCGGCGACGACCGCGACCACGTCCCGCGCCACCAGCACCGGTGGATGCCTCGACGGTGGGGTCGCCGGATCGGTGAGCAGGTCGGCACAGCCGGTCCAGTCGGCCGCGAGCGCCCTGGCCAGGGCCAGCTCCACCCGGTTGATCCGCCACCAGGCCCGGGACCGTGGTGCCCCGGCCACCGGGTCGGACCCGCCGCTGCCCGGGCCGACGGCGGGTCCGGCCGTGGCCAGGGCCGCCGCCGGGCCGGCCGTCCAGAGCACCGGACGCAGGCGCACCGCCGCCGCCATCGCACCCATCTCGGTACTGCCGACCCGCTCGGCGGCTGCTCGCGCCTGTTCCGCGGCCTGCACGGCACGGCTCAACCGGCCAGCGCGGGTGTGCGCCAGGGACTCCATGACGAGCAGGTACGGCGAGGCGCTGCTCGGTCCGAGGCCGTCCAGGATCCGTCTGGCCCGGGTGAGATGTCGGTGGGCGTCGGCGACGTTGCCCAACTGGATCTCCACGAGCGCCAGCGGCGAGATGATCTCGACGTACGGCCGCAGGTCCGCGTCGTTCGTGGCGTCCACCGCGACCACTGCGGCGGCGAGCTGGTCGCGCGCTGACCTGGCGCTGCCGAGGTACAGGGTGGTGAGCGCCCGCAACGTCCGCGCCGCCGCCACGAGCACCGACCGGCGGTCGTCCAGCAGCTCAAGTGCCCGCTGCGCATGGTGCACCGCCGAGGTCGGCTCCTCCCGGAAGGCATCCACAGCCGCCAGCTCCACGTGCAGTTTCGCCTCCTCGACCGGGTCGAGCCCGCCCCGGCCGAGCTGCGCGCCGAGCGTCGCGGCCGCCTCGGCGAAGTCGCCGAGCTGCCGGGCCACCGCCACACTGAACGTCTCGGCCCGCGTCTGAACCGGTCCCCCGGCCCGGCGCAGCCGCTGGAGCACCTCGCGGCTGCGGGCCAGCTCGCCACTGCGGCCGAGGGCCCGGGCGTACCACATCGCCACCTCGGCGCGCCGCTGGTCGCGCGGACCGGCGTCGGGCATGATCCGCAGCGCGGTGCCGAGCCAGCGGGCCGCCTCGGCGGGGGCCTCGTGCGCGAACGCGATGCCCGCGTCGACAAGCGTCGCCACGGCTGTCTCGTCGCCGTGTCGGGCGGACCGCTCGGTGTGGTGGGCCACCAGCCGTCGGGAGGCCCGCCGGCCACGCAGGTAGCCGGCGGTGCGGGTGTGCGCCTCGAAGCGCCAGGCGGCACCGGTCAACGCGTACGCCGAGGCCCGCATCAGCGGATGCCGGTACCGCAGTCGACCACCGTCGGCGTTGAGCAGCCCCAACCGTCCGAGCTGGTCGACCGCCGCGGTGACCACGGGCATCGGCAGGCCGGCGACGTGCCCGACGAGGTCCATCGTGGTGTGGTCGCCGACCACCGCGGCGATGTGGGCCACCCGCTGCACCGGCGGCGGCTGGGCGGTGATCTCGGCGGCCAGTCCGGCCAGCACGGACCGTCGCGATCCGGCGAGACAGTCGGCGTCGACCGGGTCGCGCCGCCGGGCCAGTGTCGCCAGCGCGTCCAGTTCGTCGTCGGGCAGCCGGGACAGCGCCTGGATGTACAACGGATTGCCGAGACTGGCCCGCAGGATCAGCTCCCGACGGCGGCGTGGCACGTCGGCCAGCAGCACGTCGAGACTGGCCTCGTCCAATGGTGAGAGGTCGATGAGGGTGGCCGCCGCGCCGAGCCGGGTGATGGCGTTCACCAACCTCGCCGGCGGGCAGGCGCTGCGGAACGCCACCGCGAGCAGCATCGGCACCGGCGGTGGTTTGCCGATCAGATGCTCGGTCAGCTCCAGCGACGCCGAGTCCGCCCAGTGCACGTCGTCGAGCAGCAGCGCGACGCCGGCTTCCGGCGCCTCGGCGAGCATCCGCCGCACCACCGCCGGCATCGACGGCTGCCCCGGGCCGCTGCCGACCGGCTCCACCATCTCGGCGTAGAGCCCGAACGGCACCCCCTGCTCGTACTGGGTGGACCGACCGACGCGGACCAGCAGGCCCGCGTCGGCGGCCCGTCGGGCCAGCTCGCGGAGGATCCGCGTCTTGCCGAGGCCCGCCTCGCCGCACACCTCCACCGCCACGGACCGTCCGCTGAGCACTGTCGTCACCGCTCTGTCCAGCGACTCCAGCTCGGCTTCCCGGCCCACCAGCACCGGATCGTGCCCGAATCCCACCTCTCGGCTGGCCGTCATCTCGCCTCCCCACGGGGAGTGTCACAGCGACAGCCATCGGTGACCATCAACTATCGGCCCGATCGTGCTCGGCGGCGTCGGTGTCCCGCCGGCCGTCGCCGGTTCACTCGATGTCGACCTCGATCTGCGGCGTGCTGAGCAGCGTGTTGTGCACCGTGCAGTGACTGGCCACGGCCCGCAACGCGGGCCACCTGTCCGCTGGCAGGTCCGTCGGCGGCCGTACGGTGATCCGGATGGCGGCGACCCGGGCCGGTCGGTCGGTGGCCATCTCGAACGACGCGGTCACCGTCAGCCCGGCGCGGTCGTGCCCGTGCCGGCTGAGGTAACGCCCGGCGTAGTACGCGACGCAGGAGGCGAGCGAGGCGGCGAACAACTCCGTGGGGCTGGGCGCGGTGTCGGCACCGCCCGCGTCGACCGGCTGGTCGGCGAGCAGCAGGTGATCGCGGACCCTGATCTCGTACGCTTCGCCGGCACGGAACCGCACGTCGATCGGGTCCAGGCCGATTCCGGCGTTCCTGGATGTCATGGCCCCTCCTCGCGCTACGTCGTCTCCCCTCCATCCCAGTCCCGGGCGGGCACGGGTGGCAGGGCCGTTGGACCTGCTGGCCGCCTCCCTTCCGACCCGGCCTGCTCCGAGCCCGGCCCGCCGACGGCGCGTACGGTCCTCAGCCGTGCCGTTCTCACCGCGTGACCCGGTGCCGGGATGCCGGTACGTCAGCGTGCCGGTGCGTCACGTGGTGCCGAACTGGCCACGGTGGATGACCGAGCTGGCGTCGCGGCGACGCGCGGCGACGGCGGGGTTCTGCGGTGGCAGGTCGTCGGCCCGGTAACCGACACAGATACCGCCGATCGGTGCGTACTCGTCGGGGATGCCGAACTCGGCTTTGAATGCGGCCGTGTGCGCCGGAACGTCGACCTCCGGCCGGGAGTCCTCACCGGTTACCGGCATGATGCCGAAGAAGCAGGCGTCCAGGCCTTCGTCGACGGCCGTGAGCAGCATCATCAGCGCCGCCATACCGGTGTCGACGTACCAGTAGGGTGCCGGCCAGCGGGCCTCGGACCGATCGGCCCAGCCCTTGTCGGCCTCGGCGTACCGGGCGAGGTAGGCCGCCTTGTGCGCGAGCGGTACGACCACGAGCGGCGCGTTCTGCATCGTGGGGGTCTGCGCGACACGGGTCGGCACGAACGGCCAGAATCTGGCGCGGTCATCCGGCTCGGTGAGGGCGAGGAAGGCCCAGCCCTGCGAGAAGCCGGCCGACGGCGCCCGGAGCGCGCTGGCCAGAATCGTCTCGATGACCTCGGGGCTGAGTGGCCGGTCGGCGTAGTGCCGAACCATTCGACGGCGACGGATAACCTCTGCGAACTGCATGCGGGTGATCCTGCCACCGGGGCCGACCCGCCACCACGTCCCGCCGCTGCCGCAGCCATACCCATGGATTTACTCTACCTAGCTTGGTAGATTACGAGCATGCCCCACGAGGTACGGATGACCCTGCCGACCCAGCTCGTGCTACGTACCCTCCTGGACCGCCCCCACCAGGAGTTCTACGGGTTGGAGCTGTGCGCCGCGGCGGGTCTGGCGAGCGGCACCCTGCATCCGATCCTGGCCCGCCTCGAACGTCTCGGCTGGTTGCGGTCACGGTGGGAGGACCTCGATCCGCACGAGGCGGGCCGGCCCCGGCGTCGCTACTACTCACTGACTCCCGACGGCGCCGAGAAGGCCCGCGTCGCACTCGCCCGGGTCTCCTCCTCGGTGGAACGCCTGCGGACCCTGCGTCCGGGGCTGTCCGGAGGGACGGCGTGAACGGGGCACGCCCGGACCGGCCGCGCCCCGCACCGACGGCATGGACGTCGGGCCCGGGAGGGCACCCCGCCATGTCGGAGGCGAGCGACGACGTACTGCGCCGGGTGCTGGTCGGGCTCCGCGATACCGGTCCGGAGGGGATCCTCCTCCCCCGGCACGCATCGGTCACCGCGCCGCTGCCGCGACGGATCCCGGGCGACAATCCGATGCGACTGCCCGCATGGGCCGGGCAGTGGGCGCCGATGCCCGTCACCCGCGACGCGGCCTCGGTCGCCGCGAACGCCCACTACTACTTCCGGGGCTACCGGGCCGGCGCGGCGGTGGCCGTCCAGCGGCTCGATCCGGGCGTCGCGGTGCTGCCCAGCCCGATCGCGGCGGCCACCGTCGGATCGACCAGACGGTCGTCGCGGGCACGTACGCGACGCGCCGCGATGCGGCTGGTCGACGTCGTCCTGCGCGTCATTCCCGAGGTGGAACGGCCGCGCTACGGCGAGGAATTCCGCGCCGAGCTGGCGGAACTTCGCGGGCTGCACCAGCTCGCCTACGCCGCCCGGCTGCTGATCGCCGCACCGGCGCTGCGGCGCAGCCTGAGCGGCGATCCGCTGCGGGAGAACGGGGGCCGTCGGTGGCCGTTCCGCGACTGAGCGCTCTTGCCGCCGGCGGCGGAGTGTTCTCCGTCCTCGCCCTGGCAGGTTGGCCCGCGGTCGTCGTGCTTCTGGCGGCGGCGGCCATGACCACGGCCCTCCTCGGCTGGGTGGTGAACGACCGGGAACGGCCGGAGCGGCTCGCGCTGATCATCCGGGCCATCCGTCAGCAGCCCGCCCGGACCGGCCGGTCCCGGTCGCTGCGCTGACCCGCCCGGCACCATCTGCCGCTGGTGGTCGGTGTCGCGCCGCCCGTACGATCGGGTGGTGCGTGAGCTGCTGCGATCGTGGTGGCACGAGCCACGCCCGGCCGGGCCGCCACGCGGCCGGCGGGACTGGACGCTTGTCGCCCTGTTCACGGCGACCGCCCTGCTGGAGGGGCTCGTACGGTCGGACCTGCCGGCACCGACGCTCGTGCCGGTCCTGATCGGAGTCGGCCTCGCACCGGTGCTGCTCTGGCGACGGACCAGGCCATTGCTGATGGCCGCGGTCGCCTTTCCGGTCTGTGCCGCCGGTGAGGTCGTGGTGGGCGGCGACCTCGGCCTGCACACGCTGGCCTTCCTGCTGATCCTGGTGTTCTCGTTGTCGCGGTGGGGCTCGGGGCGCGAGGCCGTGTTCGGAGCCGCGGTCGTCGCCGGGAAGATCACGCTGTCGGCGGTGGTCGGTCACCTCGAACCGGGCGACGCGCTGGCCGGGGCCGGGGTGGTGTCGGCCGCGCTGGCCCTCGGAGCCGCGCTGCGCTACCGGGCGCGCGCCCGCCAACGCGAGTTCGAGCAGGTGAAGCTCCTGGAGCGCGAACGACTCGCCCGCGATCTGCACGACACCGTCGCCCATCACGTCTCCGCGATGGCGATCCGGGCCCAGGCCGGGCTGGCGGTGCTCGACACGCAGCCAGGCGCAGCCGCCGACGCGCTACGGATCATCGAGGCCGAGGCGAGCCGGGCCCTCGTCGAGATGCGCGCGATGGTCCGGGTGTTGCGCCGCGACGAGCCGGCCGACCGGACACCGGCCCCGCGCATCGCCGACCTCGAACAACTGGCCAGCCGCTCCGCTCACGGCCCGCCGGTCGAGGTGGAACTCGTCGGCGACCTCGACGGGTTGCCGGCCCCGGTGGCCACCGCGATCTACCGCCTGGCACAGGAGTCGGTCACCAACGCGCGTCGGCACGCGCGGCACGCGACGCGGATCACGGTGCGGGTCGCCGGTGACGGCGAGTCGGTGCGGTTGCGGGTGAGCGACGACGGAGAGGGGCCGGGTGCACGCGGGTTCGGACCCACCGGCTTCGGGCTGATCGGCATGCGGGAGCGGGCCGAGCTGCTGGGCGGCTCGGTGGACGCCGGGCCGGACCTGGACCGCGGCTGGACCGTCACCGCGACCCTGCCGCGTACGGCGGCCTGAACCGCCTCACCGGACGGCGGCCGACCGTCACCTCCGGGCCGGCCGCGCCCCGCTGGTCACTGACTCCGGGTCAGGTCGGCCTCGGCCGCAGCGCGGGCAACCAGCTCGTCGCAGGGGGCGGCCGGTGCCGGGCTGCGCCACTCGGCGGCCGGCGCGGGCTCAGCCGGGATCGCGGAGGCGGCACCGCGTACCCCGGCGATCAGGTCGGCTGTGGTGTGGGCGCGGATGCCGAGCGGCGGACTGTCGGTGAACCGCCCGACGACCGCTCGGACGTGCTGCTCGGCGGGTTGCGCGAGCCCGTCGTACACGGCCGCGAACAGTTCCCGGGCCGGCTGCCGGAGCCAGCCGGCCGGCAGCAGCTCCAGCGGCAGTTGCGGATCGAGGGTGGGAAATCGACGGAAGGTGTCCATCACCTCGGTACGCGCTCGAACCGCCGCGGCGCCGTCGACCTGCCCGGATCTGACCAGGGGCAGCAGCGACGTCCAGCTCTCCAGGAACGCCTCGTAGTGCCCGGTGATGGCATCGATGTCCCAGGCCTCGATGGGGGCACGATCACTCGTCGAACCCAGCGCGCTCTGCCGGCCACGGAAGACGGTGACGGTGCCGAGGGTCAACTGTTCGAGCTGCGCCCGCGCCTGCGGCGTCAGTTCGTACGGTGAGATCCACAGACCGTCGTACAGCGGTGCGTACCCCAGCCAGCGGAGTTGGCTGCGCAGTGCCCGGCGTTGCGCGCTGCGATCCTGTGGCAGCGAGAAGGCCACGATCGTCCAGCACCCGTCCCACGGCGCCGCCGCGGTGGCGGAGGTGAGGATCCAGTTGCCGCCGGTGGAGAGGTTGGCGGCGGCGGCACGGCTGAGCCGGTACGAACTGCGACGGCCGTGCCGGCTGCCTTCCAGCACACCACGACGGGCCAGCCGGCTGATCGCGGTCCGGGCACCGGCGGTGGTCACCCCGGACTCGGTGAGCAGCGCGACGATCGCGGCGGAGGGCAGCGCGGCACGGGTCCGCAGGGTGTAGTCCGCCAGCAGCGTCATGGCGAAGCCCTGGGGCGAGTTGCCCACCTGTCGTCGGGGCATCCGGAGCGAGTTGCCCCCGTCGTCGGAATAGATCTCCTCGATGTGGAACGGGCTAGTCACGGGCGCTCCGGACTCGACTCGGGGACGGGATATCGACTGTAGATGGACGCCGATGAGCCGGTCCGCCGGCCAGGCCGGTACGGGGCGCACAGTTGATCGAGATACGTCGATTGACACTTCCTGGGCCCAGGAGAACAATATCTGCTACACGACGCCACACGGAGCCGGGCAGGGCAAGCCAGACGTGGTGGACGCGCCGTGGTCACTGCGGGGAGTTGGGCGTACCCGCGAGCACAACGCGCAGACCAAACCCAGCCTGAAACAGGCGTTCGAAGGAGTCGTCCGTGAGAATCAGAAGGAAACTACTGCTCGGCTTGGCCGTGTCGCTTGTCGCGGCCGGCCTGGTGGTCCCCACGTTCAGTCCCGCGTACGCGGCCTCGCTGACCGAGGTGACCAGCTTCGGTGACAACCCTGGCCGGATGCGCATGCACATCTACGTGCCGGACAACCGCCCGGCCCGGCCGGCGACGGTGGTGGCCATGCACGGCTGCGGCGGATCGGGCCCCGGCTTCTACTCCGGAAGCGAGTTCGCCAGCCAGGCCGACCGGTACGGCTTCATCGTGATCTACCCGTCGGCGACCCAGCAGGCCGGTTTCGGCAACTGCTTCGACGTCTGGTCGGACGCCGCCAAGCGCCGCGGCGGCGGCAGCGACCCGGTCTCGATCATGTCGATGATCCGGTACGCGCAGCAGCAGCACAACGCCGACCCGGAGCGGGTCTACGCCACGGGCAGTTCCTCCGGCGGCATGATGACCAACCACATGCTGGCCCTCTACCCGGACGTCTTCAAGGCCGGCGCCGCGTTCATGGGGGTGCCGTTCAACTGCTTCGCCAACGCGGCGGACTACCCGCCCGGCAGCAGCCAGTGCACCGGCGGCAACATGAACCGTACCCCGCAGCAGTGGGGTGACGCGGTCCGCCAGGCCTACCCCGGCTACTCCGGTCCGCGGCCACGGGTGCAGCTGTGGCACGGCACCAACGACACGCTCGTGCCGTTCTCACTGCTCCAGGAGACCGTCGAGCAGTGGACGAACGTGTTCGGGCTCAGCCAGACGCCCACCTCGACCGACACGCCGCAGGCCAACTGGAACCGTCGCAGGTTCGCCGACACCAGCGGCACCGTGCAGGTCGAGGCGTACAGCATCCAGGGCGCCGGGCACAGCCTGCCCTCCGGCGGCATGGCCGCGTCCGCCGTTCAGTTCTTCGGCCTGACCAACCCGAACCCGACCACCCCGCCGCCGAACCCCACCACCCCGCCGCCGAACCCGACCACGCCGCCGCCCAACCCCACCACCCCGCCGCCGACCACCCCGCCGCCGGGCTCCGGCGCCTGCCGGGTGGCCGTCGCGATAAACGCGTGGAACAACGGCCTCACCGAGAACCTCACCATCACCAACACCGGCAGCAGCGCGATCAACGGCTGGTCGCTGGTGTTCACCCTGCCCAGCGGCCAGACCATCACCGGCGGCTGGAATGCCACCTACTCCCCCACCTCGGGGCAGGTGACGGCCAGGAACGTCTCGTACAACGCGAGCATCCCGCCCAACGGATCACTGACGATCGGCTTCCAGGCGACCCACACCGGTAACACCG
Source organism: Verrucosispora sp. CNZ293 (assembly GCF_002754655.1). Classification (NCBI taxonomy): domain Bacteria; kingdom Bacillati; phylum Actinomycetota; class Actinomycetes; order Micromonosporales; family Micromonosporaceae; genus Micromonospora; species Verrucosispora sp. CNZ293. Next base: position 1,145,269 of record NZ_PEFR01000001.1, on the reverse strand, counting down.
CCAGGCCCGGCTCGTTCGCCCTCAACGGGGCGGCCTGCACGGTCGCCTGACACCGTCGGTACTCCGGGGACGGCGCGTTCGCGCACCTCCCCGGAGTACCTGCCGGTGGTGTGCCGCGTCGCCGGCCCGGTTCCGCCCCCTCCGGCCCGGCCCGCCGCGCCTACGCCTTGGTGTTGACGCCCTGCGCGAGCAGGCCGTCGACGAGGGCGCGGAGGCCGTCGACGTAGGTGTCACGCGGGGCCAGCACCGCCCAGCGGTCACCGAGCGCGGCGAGGTGCGGCAGCTTCTCGGCGTCGATGTTGCCGAAGAACGCGCCGTGGTGGGCGACCGCGGCACCGTCGCCCCGGCGGGCGGTGTGCGAGCGGACGAGGATCTCCCCGACCGTGTAGTACCAGATGCTGCGGAAGACGTAGACCGCGTGGTCGGGGGTGCAGCCGTAGTCGATCGCGCCGGCCACGACAGCCTCGACCAGCCCCAGGGGCGAATCGCCGAGCCGGGCGATGAATCCGTCGGTGGTGAGGACCTCGGCGGCCCAGGGCCACGCCGCCAGCGCGTCGTGGATCGTGGCCGCCGCGGCGATGATGCGTTCCTGCGGCTCCTCCGGCAGCCCGGGATGGGACACCTGCTCCCCGTACTCGTTGATCAACAGGAACAGCAGGTCCTCCTTGTCCTGTACGTGGTGGTACAGGGTCGTCGCCCCTACGCCGATCTCAGCGGCCAGCTTGCGGATGGTGAGCCTCTCCCACCCGTTTCGGTCGATGAGGCCACGCGCGGCGGCCAGGATCTGGGCGCGCGATGTCGTCGGCGGTCTGCCTGCTTTGAGCCGGGGCGCATTGACTTGGGGCACAGCCCCATCATGCCCCCTCCGCCAACCGGCGTGCTTCGAGGTGACGCGCTAGACAGCGGCCCAGCGCCGATGTTAATTTCAGAACGCGTTCGAAAACTCGGGCGCTACCTCGCTACGACAGAGGACCGGTTTGCGGTGACCAACAAGGCATTACTCAACGGACAATCAGCAATCGATCGGGGTGCCCGGCCAGGGCTCACCCTTGCCGCAGTGGCCGTCGTGCAGTTCATGGTGTCGCTGGACCTGTCGGTCGTGAACCTCGGCCTCCCGGAGATCGCCCAGAGCCTCGGCTTCAGCGAACTGGGCCTGACCTGGGTGATCCACGCCTACGCCCTGGCCTTCGGCGGGCTGCTCCTGCTCGGCGGCAAGATCGCCGACCGGTACGGCCACAAGCGGATCCTGCTCATCGGGCTCGTCGTGTTCGGTATCGCCTCCCTCGCGGGTGGCTTCGCCGACGTACCCGGTCAGCTGGTGGCCGCCCGCGTCGCGCAGGGCGTCGGCGCCGCGCTGCTGGCCCCCGCCGCGCTGGCGCTGCTGACGGCGACGTTCCCCAGCGGCAAGGCCCGGGTCAAGGCGTTCGGCGTGTGGGCCGCGATGAACGCCGCGGGCGGCGCTCTCGGCGTGCTGATCGGCGGCGTGCTCACCGAGTACGCGGGCTGGGAGTGGGTGATGTGGGTCAGCGCCCCGATGGCCGCGGTCGCGGCGGTCCTGGCCTGGCGTGGCATCGCCCGGGATCTGCCGGTCGCGCCCGACGGCCGCCCGGACGTGCTGGGTGCGCTCCTGGCCACCGGCGGCATGACGCTGCTGGTGCTCGGCATCGTCCGCACGGACCGGTACGCGTGGAGTTCGATGGTCACCCTCAGCACCCTGGGGGCGGCGGTCCTGCTGCTCGCCGCGTTCGTCTACGTCGAGCGGACCACCACTCGCGACCCGCTGGTCCGGGTCGGCCTGCTGGCCAACCGCTCGGTCGCCGGCGCCAACACGTACAACCTCATCTTCGGCGCCACCATGGCGTCGGCCTTCTACTTCATCTCGCTCTACCTGCAGCGGGTGCTCGGCACCAGTCCGGCGGAGACCGGGTTGAAGTTCCTGCCGTTGGCGATCGGCGTGGTCGTCGGCTCCGTCATCGCGATCAAGCTGGGCTACAAGGTCCCCGCCCGGACTCTCATGATCACGGGCGCGCTGGTGAGCGCCGTCGGGTTCGCCGGATTCGGGCTGATCAGTGCCGACGGCTCGTTCGTCGCCGACGTCCTCGGCCCGTCGGTGATCGCCAGTGTCGGCTTCGGGCTCTGCCTCGGGCCGATGGTCTCCACCGCCACGCACGGCGTCGCGCAACACGAGACCGGCACGGCGTCCAGCCTGTTGAACAGCTCCCGCCAGCTCGGTGCCGCGCTCGGCCTCGCCGCGCTCAGCACCGCCGCCTTCGAATACTCCGGCAAGGAGGGCACGCCCAGCGCACTCAGCGACGGGTACGCCTTCGCCCTGACGCTCGGCGCCGGACTCTGGGTCGTCGCCGCCGTCATCGCGCTTGTCGTGCTGCCCCGGGTCAACCCGGCGATGCAGGCCGAACAGGACGATCGCGAGCTGGTCGACGTACCGGAGAAGGCGGTCTGACCGGCGCTCGGTAACCAGGTGGCAACCGCGCATCGCGATGTCGGTCGACACGCCGCGACGAGGGTCCCGTCACCGCCTTCGGCGGACCCTCGGTCAGTCAGCCACGCGGCACTGCGTCGACGGCCGGTACGTCATGAGCGGCTCACTCGGTGACGACCGGGGTCGGCTCGCGACGAAACATGTGTCGCGCGCCGACCCCGGTCGGACAACACACCGTCGCCGGACTCGCGTGCCCGCACACGGTCGTCCCACCGGCCCCGGAAGTCCGGCCCGGGCCCGGTCCCGCGACCCGGCGGCCGCCCCGCACTGTGGAGCGTGCCGCAGCTGAAGGATGGGAAGATGCCCACAGACGGACCCCGCAGGCGGGGCGCCGGCCGACCACCGCGCCTGTCCCTGGAAGCGATCATCGAAACGGCCACCCGGATCCTGCAGGACGAAGGACTCGAAAGACTGTCGATGCGACGCCTGGCGCACGAACTGGGCAGCGCCCCGATGGCGCTCTACCACCACGTACGCGACCGGGACGACCTGCTGGTGCGGGTGATGGAGTCGCAGGCGCGGACAATCGCCCGGCCCGATCTCCCCGCCGAGCCCCGCGAACGGCTCATCACCGCTTCGGTCCTGCTCTACGACCTGCTCGCCGAACGTCCCTGGACAGTCGAGGTGCTGGCCAGCGACAACCTGATCGGTCCCTCGGCACTCTGGATCGTCGAGGAGATGCTGGACGCGGCGGTCGACTACGGTCACTCCACCGACGACGCACACCTCGTCTACCGCACCATCTGGTACTACATCGTGGGGAACCTGCTGATCCGAGGGACCGACGCTCGCCGCCGCGCCCGGGACGGGACGGCGCACCGGGACGAGGTCGCCGCCGACCTGACGACAGTCACCCATCCACGGCTGGCGTCGATCGCCGACCGGTGGGCCGAACTCAACGCCCGGGAGACCCACGAACAGGCGCTGACGGCGATCGTCGACGGCCTGCTGCCCGCCCGCTTCGCCACGAAGTCCCAGCGCACCGCGGCGGGAACCGCCCCCGCGGTCACCAGGAAGAGACCCGACCAGCAGGGCAACGTCGATCCGAGCCGGCTGGACCTGTTCGTCTCGTTGTGCATCCCGCCCTACGGATCTGCTGCCGAGTTCAGCGTGAGCTGGTACCCCGCCCTGCGGACCTGACGGGGCTGGTGCGCCGCCGGTCACCACGTCGACGTACCCCGGCCAGACGGACGGCCGGGGTACGTCGACGACAGGGCGTCAGAGCCGAAGCTGGGGCGAGTGCAGGTCCAACCAGGTGTGCAGGTCGAGCACCCGCTCCAGGCCGCCACGCATCGCCACCGGCATCCGCGACGGATCCTGCGCCACGGCCTGCTGGGCCCAGTTCCGGTCGATCACCGCGAACACCTTCGCCTCCCGGTCCGCCACCAGCTCCTTCACCTGCTGCTGGAGGATGCCCGCGTACGCGGGGTTCTGCGTCGACGGGTAAGGGCTCTTGACCCGCTCCACCACGGATCGGGGCAGTACGGGGGCGGCGGCCTGACGCAGCAGGCTCTTCTCCCGGCCGTCGGACACCTTCATCGACCACGGCGTGTTGTAGACGTACTCGACGAGCCGGTGGTCGCAGAACGGCACCCGCACCTCGAGCCCGACCGCCATCGACAGCCGGTCCTTGCGGTCGAGCAGGGACCGGACGAACCGGGTCAGGTGCAGGTGGCAGGTGATCCGCATGCGCCGCTCCGCCGCGGACTCCCCGTCCAGGTGCTCCACCTCGGCGAGCGCCGACGCGTACTGGTCCGCCGTGTAGGTGCCGACGTCGAGCCGTTCGCGCAGTCCCGGCTCGATGTGGTCGGTACGTCCCGGCAGGGTCAGCGGCGGAATGACTGTCATCCAGGGGAAGGTGCCGGCGTTCAACGCCGCCTCGTGGTGGAACCACGGGTAGCCGGCGAACACCTCGTCCGCCGCCTCCCCGGACAGCGCCACAGTGGAGTGTTGCCGGATCGCCTTGAACAGCAGGTACAGCGACAGGTCGAGATCGCCGAAGCCGTTCGGGATGTCGCGGGCGGCCACCGCCGCGCGCCGCACCGCGGGATCGGACAGGTCGGCGGGGTCGAGCACCACGTCCCGGTGGGCCGACCCGACGTGGGCCACGACGTCGCGCACGAACGGTGCGTCCGGGGTGTCGCGCATCTCGTCGGGTACGAAGTTGTCCTCCTGGCCGACGAAGTCCACCGAGAAGCTGCGTACCTGCTCGCCCCGCATGCCGAGCCGCTGCGCGGCGATGGAGGTGATCGCGCTGGAGTCCAGGCCGCCGGAGAGCAGGACGCACTGCGGCACATCGGAGATCAGCTGGTGGTCGATCACGTCGGTGAGCAGGTCACGCACCCGGGCCACGGTGTCGTCGAGGCTGTCGGTGTGCTCGACGGCCCGCAGTCGCCAGTACACCCGCTGCCTGATCCCGGCGCGGTCCACGGTGACCAGGGCACCGGGCAGCACCTCGTGCATGCCCTTCCACAGCGCCCAACCGGGTGCCTTCGTCTGGGCGAACAGCTCACGTAGCCCGTCGGTGTCCACCACCTTGGGCGCCAACGGGTTCGCCAGGATCGCCTTGGGCTCGGAGCCGAACAGGACGCCGTCCGGCGTCGGGTAGTAGAAGAGCGGCTTGATGCCCATGCGGTCGCGTACCAGGACCAGCTTCTGGTCGCGCTCGTCCCAGACCGCGAAGGCGTACATGCCCTCCAGGTGGTCCACCACGCTCTCCGACCACTGCAGGTACCCGCGCAGCACGACCTCGGTGTCGCTCTCGGTCCGGAAGGTGTGTCCGAGCGCGGTGAGCCGTTCGCGCAGCTCCCGGAAGTTGTAGACCTCCCCGGAGTACACCAGGGCCACCTCGCCCGCCGGCGTACCCACGCTCATCGGCTGCACACCGCCCGGCAGGTCGATGACGGCGAGGCGCCGGTGCCCCAGCGCGGCGTGGGTACGCACGAACACCCCGCGGTCATCCGGCCCCCGACAGGCCATGGTCTCCGTCATCGCGTCGAGTGTCGGCCCCTGGCGCACCAAATCAGCGTCGAACGACACCCACCCGGCAATACCACACATCTCATCCCCATTTCACTCGTGTCGTGCGCGATGCTCGTCGGTGCGGGTCAAGGGGTCGACGGCCACGGCACCGCCGACGTGGCGGACATCGCGCGGGCGCGTGCCGTGAGGAGCTCGACCACCGCGTCGCGGTGCTCGTCCAGGTAGAAGTGCCCGCCGGCGAAGACGCGGCACTCGTACGCGCCGTCCGTGGCGTCGCGCCAGCCCGCTGCCTCGCCGGCGGTGACCTCCGGATCGCGGTCGCCGTGCAGCACGGTGACCGGTGCCCGTAGCCGCACTCCGGGCAGCGGCCGGTAGGTTTCGCTGAGCCGGTAGTCGGACCGGATGACCGGTAGAAACGCCTGGATGAGCACCGGGTTGTCGAGGATGTCCAGGTTGGTGGCCTCGGTGCGGCGCAACTCCTCGATCAGCTCGTCGTCGCTGCCGAGGTGCACCTGGCCCGGGCGGGCCAGGTGCGGCGCGGGATGCCCGGACACCACGAGCGCCACCGGCGGGTCGCCCGCCGCCGTCAGACGGCGGGCGATCTCGTACGCGACGACCGCGCCCATGCTGTGCCCGAACAGGACTGTGGGTGTCGGCGGCCCCTCCAGCGGCAGGTCCGCCGCCACCGCGTCGACCAGCTCCCGCATGTCCGTGGGGGCCGGCTCGGCGAACCGGTCCTCCCGACCCGGGTACTGCACGGCGAGGAACTCGATGTCCCAGGGCGCCGACGTGGTCCACGGCCGGTAGTAGCTCGCGCTGCCCCCGCCGTGCGGAAACAGCACCACTCGGGCTCGGGCGTAGGGCCGGGGAGCGAGCCTGCGGAACGCCCCCGGGGACAGCTCATCGGCCGGCATCGTGGCGACTCACTCGCTCACGCCGGACGCCGTGGACAGGCTCCAGAAGTCAGCGTAGCGACCGCCGCTACGGAGCAGCTCGTCATGGCTGCCCTCCTCGACGAACCGGCCGTCGTCGACGAAGACGACCCGGTCGGCGCGTTGGACGGTCCGCATCCGGTGCGCGACCATGACCACCGTCCGGCCCGCCATCAGGCGTTCGATGCCGTCGTGGACGGCCGCCTCGTTGACCGGGTCGAGCGCCGAGGTCACCTCGTCGAGCAGCACGATCGGCGCGTCCTTCAACAGTGCCCGGGCGATCGAGACCCGCTGCCGCTCACCGCCGGACAGGGACGCGCCCCCCTCGCCGACGTTCGCGGCCCAGCCACCGGGCAGCCGCTCGACGACCTCGTCCAGGCGCGCGGCAGTCGCCGCCGCCCGTACCTCGGCCTCGCTGGCGTCGGGGCGACCGAGCCGCACGTTCTCCTCGATCGTGCCGTCGAACAGGTAGACGTCCTGGAAGACGATGGCGATCTGGGACATCAGCACACCCGTGTCGATCTGACGCACATCGACACCGCCCACCCGCACCGCTCCGGCCTCCACGTCGTAGAACCGGGCGATCAACTGCAACAGGGTGCTCTTGCCCGCGCCGGACGGACCGACGACCGCCAGCCGCTGCCCCTGTGGCACCGACAGCGACACGCCGTCGAACACCGTCCGGTCGCCGTGCCGGAACGTGACCGCGTCGAACTCCAGGTCGAACCGCTGCGGTTGGACGGGTTGGGCCGCCTCGGGCAGCGGCTCGGTGCGCAGCACCCTGTCGAGTCGGTCCAGCTCGGCGCGGGCGGTGCGCAGCTTGCCTCCGATGTCGGACAGGGACAGCAGCGGATCCGCGCTTCGGGCGGCGAGCACCAGAATCGCCAGGATCTCCGCGGCCCCGATGTCGCCACCGAGCGCCAGGTAGGTCCCCAGGACCAGCACCGTGGTGAAGACGGCCTGCACGATGACCGTCAGACCGACCGCGCCGGGCAGCACCGACATCGTCTGCCGGCGGGAGGCCCGCTCGACCCCCTGGAGCGCGTCGTCGAGCAGGCTGAAACGCTCGCCGCTACGGCCACCGGCCCGCAGCACCGGCTGGGCCTGCAGGTACTCGATGACCCGAGCGCTCGCCTCGTTGTTGCGGGCGGCGTTGTCGGCGTCGTTGGCGGCCATCAACCGGGCGGTCCACAGCTGGGTAAGCACCACGAGCGGGGCCGCCACCAGCGCGGCCAGCCCCAGCTGCCAGTTGAACACAGTTATCACGGCCACGATCGTCAACGGCGTCACGCAGGCGGAGATGAACGGCCCGAGCAGGTGCGCCGACACCCCCATCGCCGCGAGCAGACCGCGACTGGCCATCACGGAGACCTCACCCACCCGGGCGGCGTTGTACCAGCCGATGGGCAGCCGGGCCAGGTGCTCGCCGAGGCCGTGGTACATGCCCCGCAGCATCGTGGTCCCGACCCGCATGCCGGACAGGTCACTGGCGTAGCGCAGGACCGCGTAGACCGCGACGCCGACCCCGAACGCGATGAGCCACGGCCAGGCGTCCGACGGTGTGCTCCCGAACAGTGCCCGCAGCACGGGCACCAGCAGCGCGTAGAGCAGACCTTCCAGCACTGCGGTCACCGTCATCAGGGCGACCGTGCGGCGCATCGGCTTGGCGTACTCGTCGCCGAGCACCCGCAACAACATTCTGATCATCGGGAAAGGTCTCCTTGCAGTACACCACCGCGGGCTTCACTGTCGTCGGCGACCGCCGACTGCTGGGTCCGCCAGAACGCGGCGAACTTTCCGTCCTGGGCGAGCAGGTCGGTCGGCCTGCCCTGCTCGACGACCATCCCGTCCTCGAGCATCACGACAAGGTCGGCGTCGGCGATGGTCTCCAGGCGGTGCGCGATGACCAGGACGGTCCGGTCGCGCAGTGTCGACAGGGTCTGCCGTACCGCCTGATCGGTCTGCGGATCGGCGAAGGCGGTCGCCTCGTCCAGCACCAGGACGGGCGTGTCGGCGGCCAGCGCACGGGCGATGGCGATGCGTTGCGCCTCACCACCGGAGAGCTTGACCTCCTCGCCGATCACCGTGTCGTAGCCGCGGGGCAGCGCGAGGACGCGGTCGTGGATGTGCGCCAGTCGGGCCGCGCGCGTCACCTCGTCGGGGTTCGCGTCTGGGACCGCAAGTGCGATGTTGTCCGCGACCGACGCGCGCAGCAGACGGACGTCCTGCAGGACGAAGGAGACTCGGCGGTAGAGCTCCCGGCTGTCGATGTCGCGCAGGTCGACGCCGCCGAGGCGCACCGACCCGGCCGTCGGGTCGAAGAACCGGGGCAGCAGTTGCACGAGCGTGGACTTTCCGCTGCCGGACGGCCCGACCACCGCGGTGAGCGTGCCCGGTTCCAGCACTAGGTCGATCCCCCGCAGCACCTCGGGGCCGTCGTCGTCGTAGCTGAACCGGACGTCGCGCAGCTCCACCCGGTTGTCCTGCGGGGCGGCCGGGCGCGCGGGCTGGGGCAGCGCACCCACCCCGAGGACCTCACGGATGCGGCCCACCGCACGGCCGGCGGCCTGCATGTCGTCGAAGCCGTGGCCGAGGGCCGCGACCGGAGCGGTGAGGCCCAACCCGAGCAGCAGGAAGGGCAGCAGGTCCACCGGGGGCATGTCGCCGGAGGTGATCCGCACCGTGCCGCCGATCAGCACCACCAGCAGCACGAAGGGCGGCGACAGCGCCAGTTGCATGCCAGCGGCGACCGCGGAGACACCCCGCACCCAGCGGGTGAAGATGTCGACGAAGTCGTCGGCGGCGGTGAGGAACTTGCGGTGGGCGCGTTCGGAGCCGCCGAACGCCTTGACCACCGCGATGCCCTGCACGAACTCCACGACTGAGGAGGCGATGCGGCCCATCGCCGCGTCGAAGTCCTCCTGCGCGCGGTTACGCGCCGGAGTCATCAGCAGCGGGACGTGCGCGATGGCCAGCACCACGGGGATCAGGGTGATCAGGGTGAGCCGCCAGTCGATGGTCAGCAGGTAGACAAGGGACACGAGCGGCACCACGAAGGCGGAAACCAGCTCGCCGGGAGCGTGGGCGATGAAGGGGTGCACGGCGGCGACGTCGTCACCGACCACCTTCGCCAGCTCACCGCTGCGACGCCGGGAGAGCCAGCCGATGGGCGCCTGGCCGAGGCTGCGGGCCAGTTCCCGACGCAGCGAAAGCTGCACCTTGCCGTCGAGCACGTGACCGAGACCCGACGACGCGCCGGTGAACACCAGACGCACGAACAGACCGATCGCGCCGAGGATCACGGCGGTCCATACGCGGTTAGAATCGACCGGGCCGGGCGACAGCAGCGCGCGCCCCAGCTCGATCACCGCGAACAGCGGCGCCAGCCCCGCGACGGCGCCGATGACCTGAAGGACCACGACGACCACGAAACTCGGGGCGTGAGGACGCAGCAACGGCCCCGTGCTCACCGGCTGCCGTGCCGTGGGAGTGCCTCCCGATGACGGCGTGGACTGCTCTCCTGCCTCAACGGAGTGGGTCGCACTCATCGCTCTCCCGTCCCTATTTTCAAACATGTTCGAGAATTACTGTACCCCGAACCCATCCGCCGAGCTACCGTGAACCGGCAGGCCGCGAATGAACAGCTTGTGGCGCTGGGAACAGGTCGGTGACCACCAGCGGATCTCCCGGATCCGGGGTGGCGACCTCGGGATAGCCGAGGGTCTCGGTCAGCTCCTTCCAGGCGGTGGCGACGGCCAGGTGGCGCTGGCCGCCGCGCAGCGGGTCGACTTTCGCGTCGATCCGTTCGCGCAGGTCGTCGAGGGCGGTCAGCACCCCGTCCCCCCACAGCTCACGCACCACGCCCGACCAGGAGGGTGTCAGCGGTGCGCCCACGTAGTCAGCGGTGGGTCCCAGGACGTCCGACCACCGCGTGTCGGCGGCCGCCGCACCCGCGAGGAAGACGCCCGCCGGATCCGCCGGCGTACGCAGCACCGGGCTCCAGAGCACCGGGCCGTGGGTGTTGGCCAACAACAGGTTGCCCGCGTCGGTGCCGACGGTGATCCGGTGCAACAGCAGACTCGTACTGTCGTCGCCCGCCTGCATCCGGTTCTCCACCCGCAGCGTCAGCGGTACGCCGGCAACCTGCCCGTCCACGCTGGTCAGCGGCCGGCCGGCCCGGTCGCCGACGGCCGACAACGACCATGGCCGCAGCCCGTCGAAGACCTCGGCGAGGATGTCGAGCAGGTCGAAGCAGACCTGCACGGCGCAGACCGCGTCGACGAAGACCGGCCGGCGTAACCGGACCAGCGTGCGGGCGGCCGAGATGAACTGCCGGACCGGCTCCACATGCGGATAGAAGGTGTTGACCACGTACTGGGTGCCGGCGCGGCGCGCGGCCCGCAGGCAGTCCGCCAGCTCCGCCGGGTGCACCGGATGCTCCTGCAACACGTGGATGCCCCGGCCGAGCAGCGCCGTGGCCAGCTCGACGCCCGGCCCGCCACCGACCGCTGTCGACACCACCACACAGGCCGCGTCGATGTCGTCGGGCAGCTCGGCCACGGTGGAGTACAGCGGAACCCCGTACTCCTTCGCCAGCGCCACCGACCGGGTGCTGCCCCGGGCCAGGATGCCGGCGAGCTCGAACCGTTCCGGGGCGCGGGCGATGGCCGACAGGTAGACCTGGCCGAACCGGGTACCGCAGACGACGACCCGCATCGGGCGTGACCGGCCACTGATCATCGGTCCGCCGCCGTCGCCGCCGCCGCGATCACCGTCGCCACGTTCGGCGGTCGGAGACAACTGAAGTGGTCACCTGGGATGTCGATGACCGTCAGCTCACCGAGACAGATCTCCGGCCAGAAGCGGGCCGCCTCGACGCCGGACCCGGGCAGCAGGTCCCGGGTCGCCATGGGACGAACAAGGGTGATGTCTCCGGCGTAGGGCTCGGGCTGGTGCCCGGCAACCGCCTGAAGGGTCCGCACGAACACGGCATGGGCCGCCGCGACCCGCGCTGGTCCGCCCCAGGCCGGGTCGCCGTCGGCGACCGCCTGATGCAGCCGCGGGTGTCGCTCGGTGGTGGCGCCCTCCCCGAGGGCACGGAACCGCTCGGCCACCACGGTCAGCCGCTCGTCACCTGTCAGTCGCCCGAGCGCACCCGCCGGCACCACCCCCGGCGAGTCCGCCAGCACCGTCGTGATCGCCCGGTCCACGGCCGCCTCGTCGGCGGGCCAGCCGAATGCCGCCGGGTCGACGCCGGTAGCGCGCGCGAAGGCGTGGTCCAGCACGAGCCCGTCCTCCACCCGGTACGGGACGCGGTGTCCGGACACGACGGTCAGCCGCACCGTCGCCCCGGCCTCGCTCAGCGCCCTGGCGACCTCCAGGGCGATCGAGGCACCGAGGCAGTAGCCGATCAGTTCGACGTCGTCGAACCCGGCGGCCCGTACCTCACCGGCGTAGCGTACGGCCAGGTCCTCGACGAGCGTGGCCTGGTCGACATCGGCGATCGCGCCGTCGTCGGCCAGGGCGAGCCCGAACACCGGCCCGCCCGAGCCGAGCCCGGTGGACAACGCCCGCAGCCCGGTCAGCGTGCCCGTGCCGTCGTGCACGAGCAGCCGTACCGGCCCCCGGGCGGCACCGCCGAGCGGGACAAGTGGTGAGAGTCGAGCCGGCTCGGCCACCACGGGTTCCGGCGCGGCGCCCGCTGCCAGCCGCCCGGCCAGACCCGCGACAGTCGGCTCGTCGAGCAGGGCACGCAGCAGTACGTCGAAGGGGAACCGGGCGGCCTCGGGCAGCTGTTCGCGCAGTTGCCCGACGAACCGCGCGGCCAGCAGTGAGTTGCCGCCCGCGTCGAAGAAGCCCAGTTCCCGACCTGGTGGCTGACCGCCGAGCACGTGGTGCCACAGCTGGGCGATGCGCTGCTCGACGCCCGCCCGTGGCGGCTCGGCACGCCCATCGGGCGCGGCGGTCGGGATGGGGGCGGACTCCAGCAGCCGCCTGCGGTCGACCTTCCCGTTCGCGGTCAGCGGCAGCGCCTCCACCACGCGTACCCGGGCCGGGACCATGTACGCGGGCAGCCGGTCGGCGACCCAGGCGACGACGTCGGCGGGATCGACGGTGCCGGACGGTCGCTGCGGCACCACGAACGCGACGAGGGCGCGTTCGAGCACGTCGTCGCCGGCCGCCAGGACCACGCAGGTACTGACCGCCGGGTGCTCGCCGAGCACCGCCTCGATCTCGCCGAGTTCTATCCGGTGGCCCCGGATCTTGACCTGCTGGTCGGCCCGGCCGAGGAACTCGATCTCACCGTTGGGCAGATACCGGCCCAGGTCCCCGGTGCGGTACAGCCGCTCCCCCGTCACCGGGTGGCGGATGAACCGCTCGGCGGTGCGCACCGGGTCGTTGAGGTAACCGTCGGCCAGCCCGACACCCGCGATGAACAACTCGCCGGCGACCAGGTCGGGCCGGTCGCGCAGCGCCGCGTCGAGCACGTGGAACCGTTGGTTGGCCAACGGCAGGCCGTACGGGATGCTGCGCCAGTGCGGTTCGACAGTGCGGATGCGGTGGTAGTTCGACCAGATCGCCGCCTCCGTCGCCCCACCGAGGCTGACCAGTTCGGCGTTGGGTAGCTGCCGGGCGGCATGGCCGGGCAGCGACAGCGGGATCCAGTCTCCGGACAGCAGGGCCAACCGCAGGCGCGACAGGTCGGCGGGTTCCACGTCCAGGTAGTGCAGCAGCATCTGCAACTGCGCGGGGACCGAGTTCCACAGCGTGACTCCGTGCGCGGCCACCATCGCCGCCCAGTGCGACGGGTCACCACGACGCGCCGGATCGGGCAGCACCAGCGCGGCACCTCGGGCGGGCGGGCCGAACAGGTCGTAGACGGACAGGTCGAAGCTCAACGCGGCGAGGCCGAGCACCCGGTCGGAGCCGGTGACACCGAAGCGTTCGTTGATGTCGTGCACCGTGTTGGCGGCGGCCCGGTGGCTGATCATCACGCCCTTGGGGGTTCCGGTCGAACCCGAGGTGTGCATGACGTAGGCGAGCCCGGTCTGCGCCGGCCGGGGGCCGTCGGGCGGTTCCCCCACCGGCGACGGCGGCGCGTCCGTCACGTCGACGCCGGTGACCCCGGCGGGGAGCGTACCGGACGGCAGGCCCGCGACGACCGCGAACCGGGCCCCGCTGTCGATGAGGATGCGGTCCCGGCGGACGGCGGGTTGACCGAGGTCCACAGGTACGTACACACCACCGGCCAGGAGCACGCCGAGCACGCCCACGACCTGTTCCCGCGACTTGTCGACGAGGACGCCGACGAGGTCACCCGGCCGGCATCCCGCGCCGCGCAGTCGATCGGCGACCCCGTGGGCGCGGGCCAGCCAGTCCCCGTAGGTCATCGACCCGACGGCGTCGATGACGGCCACCTGGTCCGGATGCTCGCGGGCGTAGGCGACGAGCGGTTCGTGCAGTAGGCAGTCCGGCACCGGCCCGTCTGTCGCGTTCGCGGCGGCGCGGCGGGCGCGCTGAGCGCTCGGCAGCGGCTGCGGGTCGACAGCCGCCCACGCCGCGTCATCGGCGGCCAACTCGTGCAGCAGGTGCCCGAACGCGGTGAACATGTCGTCCACGAGATGGTCGGGGAAGACCCCCTCCCGGACGTCCCAGTTCATGTCCAGCCCGCCGAACTGGTCGCCCACCTGGCAGTCGATCCACACCTGCGGGGTCTGGCTGATCCCGTACGCCGGCCTGGGTTTCCGGCCGGCCACCGACGGCTCGCCGCCGCCGACGCCGATGGCGCCGGTGAAGACCACCGGCAGCACCGCCGCCGCGTCCCGGCCGCGACGGCGGGCGAGCTCGCGCAGCACCTCCACGCCGCTGAACAGCCGGTGGTCGAGGTCGTCGAAGACCCGCTCACCGAGGGCGCGAGCCCGATCGGCGAAGCTCGTCCGCTCCGGACGTTCCACCGCCAGCACGCTCAGCGAGGTGAAGTCACCGAGCAGGTGGTCGACGTGGGGGTGCAACGGCATCCGGTTGAGTACCGGCAGCCCGACGCAGAACCGGTCGTTGCCGCTCCAGCGACCGATCGTCTCGGTGTAGGCGGCGAGCACGGCGTTGGCGGGGGTGACGCCGTGTTCGGCGGCGCGGGCTTTCAGCGACCGCCACACCTGGTCGTCGACGGTGGCCGTGAGGCGACGGAACCGAGCCGGCGTGGTGACCGGATCCTGGTCGTCGCGCAGCGGGAGCGCCGGGGCACCGGGCAACTGGTCGACGCGCTCCAGCCAGTACGCCCGGTCCCGGCCGTACCGCTCGGTGTCCCGCAGCCGGCGCTCGGCCAGCACGTAGTCGCGGAAGGTGGCCTCCACCGGGGGCAGGACGCAGTCCGGCTGCCGGTAACGGCTGTCGAGTTCGACAAGTACCCGTTGCAGACTGAGCCAGTCCAACGCCATGAAGTCGACGGAGACGTGCAGCACGCTACGGTCGGCGGTCAGGGTGAGGTGCAGCTCGTACATCGGCCGTTCGCCGGTGGGATGCACCCGGTGGGACAGGTCGTCGCGCACCCCGGCGATCGCCTCCCGCACCACGTCGGCGGACGCCCTGCGCAGGTCGGTCACCGTGATGCCGGTACGCGGTGGCGCGGGCAGCACGCGTTGGGAGCCGTCCTCCTGGATGACCGTCCGCAGGGCGTCGTGACGGCGGACCAGGCCGTCCCACGCCTGCCGCATCCGCTCCGGGTCGATTTCCGCCGGGTACTCGAACTCCTGGTAGAGGTGACAGGAGACGCCACCGTAGGCGAAGGCCGGGTTGCGTCCGAACAGGTAGGCCGACTGGATGTCGGTGAGCGGGAAGGGGGCGTCGCGCTCCTCCGGCTGGTCGACCCAGACCGGGTCGGACTCCTGGCTGGCACTGCCTGTGGTGTCGGACATGCTGGCCAGCAGCTCGGCCTTGCTGCCGCGCAGCCGGGCCAGGAGTTCGTCGGTCATGCTGCCACGGGGAGCGCGGAAGCGCAGCTGCTGGCCCTCCCGCCAGACCTGGATGCCGGCGCTGGCGAACTCGTCGAGCAGGTCGCTGGCGTTCACACGGCACCCTCTTCGAAGTCCTCGGCGGTGTCCCAACCGGCGGGCCTCGGCTCGCCCGTCGCGTCCCGCAGCTCGTCGATGAGCACGCTCAACCCGGCGACCGTGGCCAACCGCATGACGTCCCGCATCGGCAGGTCGACGCCCCACACGCCGCGTACCTCGGCGACGAAGCGGGTGGCGAGCAGGCTGTCGCCGCCGAGCCGGAAGAAGTTCTCGTCGCGGCCCACCGCGTCCAGGCCGAGCAGCTTGGCCCACCGCTCGGCGACGAACGCCTCGGTGCCGCCTCTGGGCGGGGCGCCCACATCGCGTGGTCGGTCGACCGCCTGTTCGAGAATCGTCTGGATGCGTCGCCGGTCCACCTTGCCGTTGGCGCTGAGCGGCAGCGCGGGGAGCACGGCGACATGGGCCGGCACCATGTGCTCGGGCAGCCGGTCCTCGGCCCACCGGCGCAGCCCGTCCGGGTCGACCCCGGCCGCCGTCGTGGGTCGGTCCGCGGTCAGCAGGATCTCGCCGGTGGCCTCGGTGCGCAGCACCCGTACCTCGCCCAGCCCCGCCGCGAGCAACGCCCGCGTCCAGCGGTCGGGACCGTGCAGCCAGCCGGCTCGCCCGGCGTCGTCGAGCCGGCCCGCGCGGGCCTCCAGCGGCAGGGCGCTCACCAGCGCCAGCGGCGTCGGGTGGGCGCGTTCGAGCAGGTACAGCCGGCCGCCGGCGGCGAGCAGCAGCCCCATCGTCGCCACTGCGGTCTCCGGGTCGGGCATTCGGTGCAGCACGTTGTTCGCCACCACGGCGTCGAAGGCGTGCACGTGCGGCGCGGCCAGCGCGTCCGTACCCTGCACCGCCACCCGGACGCGGTGGCCGTGTTCCCGCAGCAGCGTCTCGGCCTTGGCCAACGTCGGCCGCGCGGCCCCGAGCAGCGTGTACTCGACCGGGGCCCTGGACAGCGCCGCCAACAGCCGGGCCGCGCCGCGACCGCTGTCGCTCTGCCACTCGGCCACGGCCGGCGGTGCGGTGCCGCCACGCTCCCGCAGGTCGTCCGCGACGGCGGCGAGACACTCGGCGGTGGCCGGCATCAGGTCGTTGAGCGCCTCCGGGGCGAGCACCGGGTCGTCCAGCAGCGCGGTGGCGTCGGCGTCACCGGACAGGATGGCCGTGTAGAGCGGCGCGGCCCACTCCAGGGTGGCCGAGACGGCCGCCAGCCGGGTGCCGACGGTGCTCTGCCGGACCCGCTTGGCCCAGCTCGCGTCCGTGACCTCAGCCCACCTCGGTCCGGGCGCGTACCCGCCGGCCGGACCGGACAGCACGTCGCGGCGCGCCAGGTAGTCGAGCCAGACGTCCACGACCGGCCGTTGCGGGGCGCAGACGGTGAACGGTGTGCTCCCGGGCTCGACCAGCGGTGCGACGACCTCGGCCAGCAGCACCTCCACCAGCTGATGTTCGAGCAGCAGCGGGTCGTCCCCGGTCGCCGGGTCGGCCAACGGCGGCAGGAACTCGTCGCCCGGCCGGCCGGCGGCGGGCTCGACGACCGGAAGGTCGGCGTCCGACGTCGACGAGCGCTCCACCACCGCGGCGACCACCTCGCGGCGACCGTCGGTGACGACGACGGCGACGGCCTGAGCGACAGTGGGGTACGCCTGCAGGCAGGACTCGATCTCGCCCAGCTCGACCCGGAAACCGTTGATCTTGACCTGGTGGTCGAGACGACCGAGGAACTCCAGGTTGCCGTCGGGCCAGTAGCGCCCCAGGTCGCCGGTGCGGTACCAGCGTTCGCCGGCCACCAGCGGGAAGCGGGCCGCGCTCAGGTCGGCATCGCCCCGGTAGCCCAGCGCCACCCCCGCGCCGCCGATCCACAGCTCGCCGGGCACCCAGTCGGGGCAGTCCCGGCCGCGACTGTCCACCACGCGGAACTTCTGGTTCCGCAGCGGCGTGCCGTACGGGATCGACCGCCATCCGGCGGGCACCTCGACGACCTCGAACGAGTTCGACCAGATCGCCGCCTCGGTGGCGCCGCCGAGTGAGATGAACCGGCACCGTCCGTCGGTCGCCGCGGCCAGCCGGCCGGGCAGGTCCAGCCCGATCCAGTCGCCGGAGAGCAGAGCGAGGCGCATCGTGCCGGGAAGCTGGCCGTCGTCGGCGGCGGTGAGCAGCATGTCCAGCAGGGCGGGAACGGTGTTCCAGACCGTCACCGCGTGCCGGCGGCACAGCGAAAGCCACTCGGTGGCGTCGCGCCGACCCGACTCCGGCACCAGCACCGCGGCACCGCCCACCGCGAGCAGCCCGAAGATGTCCCACACCGAGAGGTCGAAATCCAACGCGGACACCGCCAGCACGCGGTCGGCCGGACCGATGTCGAACCGTTCGTTGACGTCCTCGACGGTGTTGACCGCCGCGCGATGGGTGAGCTCGACACCCTTGGGCAGGCCGGTCGAGCCCGACGTGAAGATCACGTACGCGGGGTCGGCGGGGTCGGCGGAGACCGGGGCGGCAAGCGGCTCGGCCTGCTCGGCGGCCTCGATGGTGAGGACCTCGGCGGCCACCCCGGTCGGGCTCAACAGGCCGCTGCCGTCGAGGACGACCCGGGCGCCGCTGAGTTCGAGGATCCGGGCGCGTCGCTCGGCGGGCTGGTCCACCCCGATCGGGACGTACGCCGCGCCGGCGGCGAGCACGCCGAGCACCGCCACGATCTGCGGTACGCCCTTCGGGGCCAGCACGGCCACGTACGAACCACGACCCACACCGCGTCCGGCCAGCGCCCCGGCGACACGCAGGGCGCGCGCGGCGAGTTCGTCGTGCGACAGCGACTCCTGCTCGCCCCAGAGCAACGCGGGTCGCCCGGCCCGCTCGCCCGCCTGGGCGAAGAACCGCGTGTGCAGGAGATTGTCGGTCATCGCGCGGGTGGACGAGTTGACCGCCGCGCGTGTGCGCCGCGTCGCCGTGGGCAGGTCGATCTCCCGCGCCGCGCTCGTCCACGCACCGGCCAGCAGGCCGCGGACCAGCGTCTCGTACGCGGCGAGCATCGCGTCCAGCATGCCGTCGGGAAAGAGCGCCTCGACGGCGTCCCACACCAGGCGTACGGTGCCGTCGCTGGTGCGGTAGATCTGGTGGTCGAGCCAGATCTGCGGGGTCTGGGAGATCATCCACGTCGGCTCACCGAAGCGGGCCGCGAACTCCTCGGGGATCAGCGGAGCCGACAGGTCCACGGAGAACACCACGGGCGCGGTACGGGGCGACTCCGGGTCGGCGCGGGTGAACTCCCGCAGCACGTCGACGCCGGTGTAGGCGGCGTACCCGATGTCCTCGTGCATCTGCTTCTGTACCGTGCGCGCGCGGTCGGCGAAGCTGTCGCCGGAGAGGTCGACCTCCAGCAGCACCAGACCGGAGAAGTCGCCCACCAGGCGGGGCATCTCGGGATGCACGTCCAGGTCGCGGTCGAACAGCGGGAGGCTGAGCAGGAAGTGCTCGTCCCCGCTCCAGCGACTCAGCACCGTGGCGTAGGCGGTGGCCAGCACCGCCGCGGGCGTCAGACCCGCCTCGCCGGCCCGGCGTTCCAGGGCCTGCCACTCGGGCACCGTGAGGTCGAAGAAGCGACGGGCGAAGCGCTGGACGGTGACCGCCTCCGGATCGACCGCCAGGGGCAGCTTCGGGCCGCCGGGCAGCGTCGGCAGCCGCCGCTGCCAGTACGGACGGGCCCGCTCCCGCTCGGCGGCCCGGGTACCGGCCTGCTCGGCGAGGTACCGGCCGAAGGTGTAACCGACCTCGCCGAGGGCCTCCGGATCGTCGTAGAGAACGACCAGGTCGGCGAGCATCACCCGGAAGCTGGCCAGGTCCACGGCCAGCAGGTCGATGTTGAAGTGCAGCCGGTCCACCCCACCGGGCAGCCGGGTGA
Organism: Verrucosispora sp. CNZ293; assembly: GCF_002754655.1. NCBI lineage: Bacteria > Bacillati > Actinomycetota > Actinomycetes > Micromonosporales > Micromonosporaceae > Micromonospora > Verrucosispora sp. CNZ293. Next base: position 1,125,904 of record NZ_PEFR01000001.1, on the reverse strand, counting down.
GCAGCACGTCGACCACCTCGCCGCGACCGACCTCCAGGATGCGGTGGGAGAGCCGGTCGCGCAGCTCCAGCGCGGCGGTCGCCGCCTCGTCGGCGGGTCGGCCGCGGAAGTCGTGCACGGTCAGCCCGGGCCAGGGGGACTCCGACAGGATCTGCTGGGTGGCGTCGTCGTCGAACCGGGCCCGCAGCATCGGGTGACGCGCCAGCAGGGCCCGGACAGCCCGTTCGAGTCGCTGCGCGTCCACACCTGTCGAGTCGAACTCGAGGTAGTTGTGGCAGCCGACGCCGCCGAGCGCGTGGTCGCCCGAGCGACCGAACAGGTATGCCTGCTGCACCGGAGTCAGCGGGAAGGCCCGATCCGGATCGTGCCGGTCGACGTCAACGTCGACGTCGACGGCCGGCCGCGTGGGTGCCGTGGACCCGGTCGGAGTCACGCCGGTGCCGACCAGCCCGACCCACGCGGACAGTCGCGGGTCGGCGGCCAGCTCGGTGAACGTCACCTCGGCGCCCGCGCCGTTGAGCCGGCTGGTCAGTCGCATCAGGTGCAGGGACTGCAGGCCCAGTTCGAACAGGTTGCTGTCGTCGTCCGCTGTGGTCAGCTCCATGCCGAGCAGGTCGGACACCGCAGCGCGCAGGCCGTCCCGATCCGTCCCGGTGCCGCAGTCGGTGTTCTCCGATAACATTCTCAAGCTCCCTTGCGCGCTATCGACTCCGCTGCGGAATGTTCGGTTCCAAATACGTCGACGGGCGGGGCGCGAGATTGATGTCAGGCAAACTGGCGACATCAGCGCCGGTGCCTGTCCCCGACCCTAACAGCAGCCCGCAGCACCGAGCAATCTGTCGCCGCCCGATGGGTGGCTGTGAATATCGTGGACAATGCCGTGAAAATTACACATCGGTTGTCGGACTACTCGTCGAGCCCTATCAGTGCGGTAAGGGAATCACCCAGCAGCGTTCCGGGGACGCCGAGATCGAAAGCCAGATCGAAGTGGTTGCGCGACGGCACGACGAGGTCGACCACGCGGCTGCCGCAGGCTCGGACGGCCTCGACGAACTCCACCTGCTGCCGGCCGAACTCGTCGGTCTCGTTCTCGCCCCGCGCGACGACAAGCGGTGGCAGCACCGCCGGCAGCCGGCGCATCGGGCTGCAGTCGCGCGCGGTCTCCGGATCCAGCCCGAGCGCCTGGTTGACATATGTCCGGCGGACCGGCTCCAGGTCGTAAACGCCGCTGAGCAGGACCGCGCCCGCCACCGCCCGATCGGGACGGTCGCCTTCCCGCGGCCCGCCGGACGTGTCGAGCAGCGCCATGACGGCCAGGTGCGCGCCCGCGGAGCACCCGCTCAGGTAGATCGACCGGGGGCTCGCCGGCAACTGACAGGCGTTCCGGCAGATCCAGCGAACTCCCTCGGCGACCATGTCGACGATCTCCGGCAGCCCGTACGCGGGCGCCAGGCCGTAACCTAGCGCCGCGACGGAGATGCCGCGCGGCACCAGGTCCAGGGCCATGAAGGACGATTCGAGTCGGCTCAGCTCCTGCCAGTACCCACCGTGGATGAACACCACTAACGGGCCGTCCGGCCGGGCAGCGGGGAAATAGTCGAGCAATTGCTCGGGTCGTGGTCCGTAGCGTACGCCCGAATGCACGTCGAGCCGGTCCCGCGCCTGTGCGCTACGTTCGGCGTACTCGCGAAGGAAAACGTTTATGTCGGCGACGCGGGAACTCGGCGAGTACTGAATGTCCAGGGCTCGTTGGTCGTACGTCAGATACACGTCACTTCGCTTCCGGTGCCGAAACGGTCGCCGCGGGGTCCGTTCCGTCTCCCCGGCGGCCGGCCGCCGGGGAGACGGAACGGACGACTGTCACGCGTTGGCGCGCATCGCGGCGAAGTACTGGTTCTGGGTGGGCAGTTCCTGCACCAACTTCTCGGCCTTGAGCCGGATGCGCTCGAACTCCGCGAGCGCCGCCCGCTCGTCGGCCAGCTCGACGGCGGGCGAGTGCCGCACGTCGATTCCGCCCGTGCCCAGCAGGATGCAGTTGTACGAGTACGGCGGCAGACCGTGGTAGTGCGGGTAGATCGACTCCGAGTCCGGCACCTTGTGCTGCCATATCTCGATCCGCTCCGCGAGCGCGTCGGGGATCACCCGGGTCTTGGTGTCCTTCCAGTACTGGTTGTCGACCCGCTTCGCACCCCGGTAGTGCAGGCAGAGGAACTCGCGTACGCCGTCCATGACGTGGGTGACGGACCTGTTGTACTGCTCGCGCAGCAGGTCGTCGCCGCGCCCGGACGGGAAGTACTTGACCATCTGTTCGATGGCGTGGTGGATGAAGAAGATGCCCGTCGACTCCAGTGGCTCGACGAAGCCGCTGGACAGGCCGACCGCGACGCAGTTCTTCACCCATGACCGCCGGCTGCGGCCGATACGCATCCGGATGTGGTTCGCGGACACGTCGGCCGCCTCGGGGCCGACGAACTCGCGCAGCACCCGCTCGGCCTCCTCCGGGGTCGCGTAGTCGCTGGCGTAGACGTAGCCGGTGCCGATCCGACTGATCAGCGGGATCGTCCAGATCCACCCGGCGTCCTGCGCGGTCGCGGTCGTGCACGGCCGCAGCGGCTTGCTGTCCATGTCCAGCGGCACCTGGAGCGCGACAGCGCTGTCGTTGGGCAGGGTGTCCTGGTAGGACACGAACGGTTCGTCGAGGGCCTTGTTCAGCAGCAGCGCCCGGAAGCCGGTGCAGTCGACGAACAGATCACCGGCGATCTCGCCGTGCTCGGCGGTACGCACGTGCGAGATGAACCCCTGATCGTCGAGCGCCACGTCGACGACGTTGTCGACGACGTGCTTGACGCCGCGCTGGGTGGAGTACCCGGTCAGGAACTTCGCCAGCAGGTGCGCCTCGAAGTGGTACGCGTAGGGGATCTGCGCGCCCTGGTACTCCGCGATCGTCGACCGGGCGGACGTCTCGTCGTGGGTCTGCTCGACGAAGCCCTGGTCGACCAGGCTGCCGTCGAGATACCGGGGCGAACGCTCGGCATCGCACAGCGACGCCATGACGAAGCAGTCCTTGTCGAACCGCGACGTCGTCGGGTAGCGCAGCCACCAGTCGCTGAGCGGGAACCCGTCGACCGAGGCCATCTGCTCGAACGGGTGGTAGAAGTGGTGGCCCGGCTCGCGCCAGTTCTCGAACCGGACGGCGAGCTTGTACGTGGCGTTACAGGCGGGCATCCACTCGGACTCCTCCAACCGCAGGAACTCGAAGAAGTGCCGGATGTCGCTGAAGGTGGCCTCGCCGACCCCGATCGTGCCGACGGTGGCCGATTCGACGACCGTCACGTCGACCCGTTTACCGAAGGCGGCCGCCAGGTACGACGCTGTCATCCAGCCGGCCGTCCCGCCACCGACGATGACGACTCGCTGTGTCCTGCCGGGGTCGCGCGTGTTCTTGGCGGCGGCACCACTGACAGTCATTGCGGATCCTCCTTGTACCCGATAACCCGGGACTCGACGAATGTGTCTGCTTCGGCTCAGTTCTGGTGGACCCCGCCACCGACCACGGGCGCGAAGACGTCCGGGAACAACGTCCGCTCGGTCGACCGCCACAGGTAGGCGGCCCCGGCCGAGCCGGCCGTGCCGCGTCCCTCGCCGATGAACTGCTCGGCCAGCTGGGCGTGCCGGGCACGCCACGACCGCACCGCGTCGTCGAAGGCCGCCAGCGCGTCGCGGACCCGCTCGACCGGGGCCAGGTCACCGTCGGCCCGGGCACGGTCGCGGTACTCGACGAAGGCGGACGACAGCGACTGCTCCTCGCAGCGGGTGACGAGCCGGGCCCGCTCCCCCGCGGTGAACCCGGGGGTGTTGAGGAATCGCGGGTCCCGGGCTCCGCACAGGAACTCGATCTCCCGATACTGGGCGGACTGGAAGCCGCTCGACGAGCCGAGGGTCGCCCGGATCTCGTCGAACGACTCGGGTGCCAACGTGCTCAGGACGTCGAAGTGTCCGCTGAGCACCCGCATCGCCGCCGGCAGTCGCCCGATGTGGTCGGTGGCGACGTCCGCCTCATCGCGGTTCAGCGCGTCCCGGGCGGACTCGACGTGCCGGAGGATGACCGCGAACCACAACTCGCACGCCTGGTGGGCGGCGAAGAACAGGGTGCGGTCCGGCTCGTCGCGTACGCAGGCGATCTCGAGCAGCTCGTCCAGTCTGAGAATCTCCCCGTACGCGCGGTCGCGCCGGATGTCCGTCGGATTGGTCATCGGTGGGAAGGCCCTCCTCAGCAAGGTGCCCGGACGGTGGCTCAGCGGTGCTGGAGCTCACGCCGCCCCGCGCGCAGGGCACTCTTGTCGATCTTGCCCACGGGCGTACGCGGCAGGTCCGGCACGACGACCAGCTCGTCGGGCAGCTTGTACGGCGCCAACCCACGGTCGCGGATGTGCTCCCGGATCGCGCGCAGCGTCGGCGGCGTCCCCGCCCCCTCCGCTTCGGCGGTGAGCACCACGAACACGCAGATGCGTTCGTCGATGGCGTCATCCGGGATGCCGACGACAGCGGCGTCCCGGACCGACGGATACGTCAACACGTGGCCCTCCACCTCCTCGGCGGAGACCTTCTCGCCGAAGTGGTGGATGATGTCCTTGAGCCTGCCCTCGATGACGATGCGCCCGTCCTCGGTGAGCTTGGCCAGGTCGCCGGTGCGGTAGAACCCGTCGGCGGTGAACGCCCGCCGGTTGTGCTCCGGCGCGGCGAAGTAACCCCGGATCGTGTACGGGCCACGGGTGAGCAACTCGCCGGTCACCCCGGCCGGAAGCTCGCGGTCCTCAGGGTCGACGATCTTCACCTCGTCGTCCGGGCAGATCGGCGTGCCCTCGGTGGTGTAGACGACCTCCAGCGGATCATCGAGGCGCGTGTGGGTGATCAGCCCCTCGCCGATGCCGTAGACGTTCATGAGGCGGCACCGCAGGCCCGAGCTGACCCGTTGGGCCGCGGTCGGACCGAACTTCGAGCTGCCCACCTGGAGGGTCATGCCGCTCATGTCGACAGGCATGCTCTGCGCCGCCTCGGTCCACAGCAGCGCGAGTGCCGGCACCAGAGCGGTGTGGGTGACGCCCTCCCGACCGATCAACGGGAAGACGTGGTCCGGGCTCGGGTTGGCGGCCAGGACCGCCTTTCCGCCGACGAGCAACGCACCCAACACGCCGGGACAACCGAGCGCGGCGTTGTGCGGTACGGGGTTGGCGGCGAGGTAGACGCTCTCCGCGCCGAATCCGGTCACTTCTGCGCAGGCGAAGATGTTGTAGGCGTAGTCGTCATGGGTGCGGGGGATCAACTTCGGCACCCCCGTGGTACCGCCGGAGAGCAGCAGCAGTGCGATCTCCGCCGCGTCGACCGGCGGCAGTTGCCGCGGCTCGGACCTGGCCAGCTCGGCCAGCGAGGTGAACTCGCCGCTGTCGCCGGCGATCACGACGTGCCGCACGCTCGGCACGTCGGCGCGGAGCTGGCGGGCCAGCGCCCGGTGGTCGAACCCCTGGAAGCGGTCCGGTCCGAGGTAGGCCACCGCGTCCGAGGCGCGGGCCAGGTGGGTGATCTCGTCGCGGCGGTGGCCGGGCAGGGCCAGCACCGGAATCGCGCCGATGCTGAAAACCGCCAACAGGACTGACAGGAATTCGTTCACGTTGGGCAGGTGCAGGACCAGACGGTCGCGGCTGCCGATGCCGAGATCGAGCAGACCTGCGGCGATCCGGTCGGCCTCGCCCGCCAGTTCCGCGTAGGTGACGCGGCGGGTGGCGTCCACCGCGGCCACCTTGTCCGGATGACGCCGGACGCTGTCGTCGAAGAGCTGCCGAAGGGAGGAACCTCGCCAGTAACCGGCACGTCGGTAACGCTCGGCGACGTCGGGCGGCCAGGGCACGAACCCGTCCAGCATCTGGTGTCCTCCTTCGGTGCGGCGGTACCAGATTCCGGTAGCAGCCCAACGGCCGCGTCGCACCCGACAGAGCCTTGACAGATTGTCCGGATGATCGAGCGGACTCGGTGACGCTCGATGTCGTGAGCCGAACACGGAGATCCGACCGGAGGTGGGTCCGGACGCTCACCAGCGTCGACGATCCCACCGCAGGACTGGTCTGCTTCCCGCACTCCGGAGGCACGGCGGCGGTCTACCGCCCCTGGTCCGCTGCGCTGCCCGCCGATGTCGCGCTGTACGCCGTGCAGTACCCGGGCCACGCCGACCGGTTGGCCGAGGATCCCGCCGCCAGCATCGCCGAGATGGCGACCCAGGTGGCCGCGGAGCTGCTCGCACTGCCGCCCACCCGGTACGCGCTGTTCGGGCACAGCCTGGGCGCGCTCGTCGCCTACGAGACGGCGCGGGTGCTGCGGGACCACGGCGAACCCGTGCGGCACCTGTTCGTCTCCGGCGCGGCCGGGCCCTGGCTGGCCGGCGGCGGAACCACCCACCAACTCGACGACGAGGACCTGTGGTCGGCCGTGGCGAAGCTCGGCGGGATCGAGCCGGACATCGCCGACGAGCCCGAACTACGTGACCTGCTGCTGCCCGTGCTCCGATCGGACATCACCGTGCACGAGACCTACCGACCCGCGCCGGACGCCGCCCCGCTGGACTGCCCCGTGCGTGGCTACCACAACACCGACGACCCGCTCGTCGACGCCGACCAGGTGGCCGGGTGGGCCGGCGTCAGCAACGCCGCGTTCAGCATGCGTGCCTGGCCGGGCGGCCACCTCCAGTTGCTCGCCCACCCGGACGAGCTGGTCGCCGACATCGTGGCGACCCTGACGGCAGGCGGTGTGCGGCGGTGACCCTCGACGGCAGGTCGGTCGTGGTCACCGGCGCCGGCACCGGTATCGGCCTGGGAATCACCGAGTGCCTGGTGAAGTCGGGGGCCAAGGTGACGATCGTCGGCCGCCGCGAACATCAGTTACGGGCGCTGGCCGACCGGTACCCGTTCGCCGTGGCGGTGGTGGCCGCGGACGTCCGGGCACCGGACACCGCCGAGCGGGTCGTCACGGTCGCCGCCGAGACCTTCGGCGGTCTCGACGCGGTGGTCAACAACGCGGGCCTGGCCCGGTTCGGTCCGATCGAGACACTCGATCCGGCACACCTCGACGAGATGTTCGCGGTGAACGTCCGTGCGCCCGCCGACCTGATCCGGTGCGCGGCGCCGCTGCTGCGGGCAAGCAGGGGCAGCATCGTCAACGTCTCCTCGGTCGGCGGCGTCCTGTCGATGCCCGGACGGGCCTACTACGGCGCGACCAAGGCGGCGCTGAACAGCCTCACCCGGTCCCTGGCCCGCGAACTCGCACCGGACGTACGGGTGAACGCCATTCTGCCGGGGCCGGTGGACACACCGTTGTGGACCGGAACCGGGCTGGACGACACCGGCATCGAGCGGCTCCGGACCGACCTGGTCGCGTCGACCCCGATGGGGCGTTTCGGAGACCCCGCCGAGATCGGCCAGTGGGTCTGCACGCTACTCGACCCGGCGCTGTCGGGCTGGGTCACCGGCGCACTGATACCGGTCGACGGCGGTCGCACGGCATGAGAGCCGCCCAGTCAGGTACCAACCTTCACGAAACAGAGGTGGTCAGAGCGTGAGCCCCGAAATCTCGTCCGCTGCCAGCTTCATCCCCTCGTCGTGTCTGCACACCATCTTCCGTGCCGCGCAGGAAGCCGAGCGGCGCACCGGCGCCGAGGTGGTGAAGTTGCACGTCGGCGACCCGTACTTCCACCCGGCGCAGAACGTCGCCGACGCCTTCGTCGCCGCGGTCCGCCGTGGCGACACCAAGTACACGGGCCCGGACGGACTGCCCGAGCTGCGCGAGGCGGCGGTGGAGAAGCTGCGGACGGACAACGGGGTGGACACGGTCATTGACCGGGTCCTCGTCACCCCGGGCTCGTGTGAGGGACTCGCCGCCCTGCTGCAGACCCTCAGCGAGCCCGGCGCCGAGATCCTCCTGCCGGAGCTGCACTGGCCGGTCCACCTGCAACAGAGTCTGCTCGCCGGGTTGCGGCCGGTGTTCTACCCGCTCGGGCCCGGTTTCCGACCCGAGGTCGAGCGGATCGCGGCCGTCGCCGGCCCCCGGACCAGGGTGTTGCTGATCAATTCGCCCGCCAATCCCACAGGTGTGGTGCTGACCCCCGACGAGATCAGCGCCCTGCTCGACCTGGCCCGTACCCGGGGCTGGCACGTGGTCAGCGACGAGGCGTACGAGCACTTCTGCTACGAGCGCGAACACCTCTCCGTCGCTTCCCTGGAGCGCGACGTGCCGGTCGACGAGCGCATCGTGCACAGCGTCTTCAGCTTCTCCAAGAGCTTCGCGATGACCGGCTACCGGCTCGGATACGTCGTGTTGGCGAACGACCGGGCCGCCGACGTCATGCGGGTGGTCCAGGAGGCCAACATCATCGGTACCAACACCCCGGTGCAGCACGCCGGGGTCGCCGCGCTGGCCAGCCGGTCCGATGCCGCCGCCACCAACCGGAAGCTGGTGCAGCGTAACCGGGACGTGGCCCTGCCACCGCTGGTCAAGGCCGGGCTACTGCACGAACTGCCCGCCGGGGGCTGGTACGCGATGCTCGACGTGGCCAGCACCGGGCTGGACGCCGAGACGTTCGCGCTGCGGCTGCTGGAGCGCAAGGGTGTCGCCGTGGTCGCCGGCAACGGCTTCGCCATGCGGCCCCAGCTCGACGACCGGGGCCACATCCGTGCCCATGACTACGCGCCATGGGCACGGCATCTGGTCCGGGTCGCGTTCTGCGTGGATCCCGGCTGGTTGGAGACCGGGGTGCGCAGGATCCTGGAGTTCGTCGACGAGTGCGGCGGCGCGGGTCACCGGTCCGCGGGATGAGCTGGAGACCTGCCGTCGGGCCAGCGGCGCCTCGGCAGGTACGGCAGCCCGGGAGGTCCCTGTGCGTTCGAGCGAGGAGGAGGGCACACCATGCCGGAGCCCGTGACAGGCATCGTCGCGCCGCCACTTGTCGACCCGGCGCAGTTCCGTTCCCTCATGGCCGCCCACCCCGCCGGGGTCGCCATCGTCACGACCGCGGCGCGGGACGGCGTGCCATGGGGGATGACCTGTTCGTCGGTGTGCAGCGTCGCGCTCCAGCCGCCGACGCTGCTGGTGTGCCTACGCGCCGCGAGTCCGACACTGGCGGCCCTGCTCGACGTGTCCGCCTTCGCGGTGAACCTGCTGCGCGACCACGCCGAGCCGGTCGCGCAGCTGTTCGCCTCCGGCGCACCTGACCGCTTCGAGAAGGTCGGGTGGGTCCCGGATCCGGAGTCCGGGATGCCGCACCTGGTCGACGACGCCCACACGGCCGCGGACTGCCGCGTCAGCAAGGCCCTGCCCGTCGGGGACCACGTCGTGGTCTTCGGGACGGTGCTGCGGGTCCGCACCCACGCGGTCGCCCCGGTCAGCCCGCTGCTGTACGGCATGCGGCGGTACTGGTCGCTGGCCGTCACTCCGGCGTCCGGACCCGACGGGCCGGACCCGGACGGCCGAAGGTGAACGAGACACCTGGAGTGCAGATGAGCAGTGTCAACACCGGCGCCCAGCACGGCGCGCCTCGTCCGTCCGGCCCGAAGGCCCGGATCCCCGACTGCCCGTTGGGGCGCACCGTGGAGGTCGTGGGCGCCTGGTGGACGTTGGAGATCCTGCACGAGATCTTCAACGGCCACACCCGGTTCGGGGCCATCCAGCACAACCTCGGAACGCCCACCGAGCTGCTGCTGGAGCGCCTCGGTGACCTTGGCGGCAGAGGTCTGGTCGAGCTGGCGGTCGAGGCCCCGGGGCCCGACGGCCGGGAGTACCGGCTGACGCCCCTGGGTCGGTCGCTTCGCCCGCTGCTGCTGGTCATCGCGTCGTGGGGCAACCATCGGCTCGCCCCGCGGGACCGCAGCGTCATCCTGGTCGACACCGAGACCGGCGTGGAGGTCGACCCGGTCGTGGTGGACCGGCGGACGGGCCGGCGAATCGACACCGAGACCGTGGTGTTCGCCCGGGGTCCGAAGGCCAGCGAGATGGTCACCGCGCGGTACCCGAGGATCATGCTTACCCCCTGAGTATGTGGTCAGGACGGGTGGCGGTGCCCCGCCGCGTGTGCGCCGTGAAACGGCGTGCTGACGCCGTCGTACCGCAGGCGCAGCATCATGCCCTGATCGGCGTGTGGCAGGTTGTGGCAGTGGTTCATCCAGATGCCCGGGTTGTTGGCCTGGAAGACGACCTCCCACACCTCGCCCGGGCGCACGTCGAACGTGTCCATCCAGAGCGGACTGCCCGAGGAGGGCTGACCGTCGCGGGACAGGATCAGCACCGGATGTCCGTGCAGGTGCCAGGGATGGGTCTCCAGACTGCGGTTGACCACTGTGAACCGGACGACGTCGCCCTCGGCGACGAGCTGGTCCGGAATCGACGGGTGGCCGCGCCCGTTGACCGTCTGCGCGAACGCGGGGCGTCCGTCGACCATGGCCAGCCCTCGGTCGAGCACGAGGGTGAAGTGCCGGTCCGCGGACGCGGTGCGCAGCGGTACGGGGGTCGAGGTCCCGTAGGTGAGCAGGTCGAGTTCCGGCCATCCGGCGGTGTCCTGCGTGGCCGCCTCGCCGTCGGGTGCGTCCGGACGGGGTCGCAACCACACCGCGACCACACCGTCGACGAACAGCGCCACGGCGGTCTCCGGCATGACGAACACCAGGTCGCGCCGCCCACCCGCGGCGACCCGTACCGCCGTCCGGCTGGTCTCGCCGGGGCCCTGAAGGTCACGCCCGTCCACCGCGACCACCCGGTACGCGGCACCCGCCAGCGCGAAGCGACGCGGGTCGGAGTCGGTGTTGACCAGGCGCAACCGGACCGTTGAGCCCGCCGCCGCGACATGCTCGACACCCGCGACCGCCGCGCCGCCGCTGAAGGTGTGCACCGGGACGACCACGTCCAGATCCGCGGGGTCGGGATCCGTGCGGGGAGCCACGACGAGCACCCCGTAGAGACCGCGGCGCACGCCGACATGGGAGGCGTGGTGGGTGTGATACCAGTACGTCCCGACCTGGTCGGCGCGGAACCGGTAGAGGAACGCGTCGCCCGGTGCCACCGCCGGCTGGCTGAGGCCCGGCACCCCGTCCTCCCCGCACGGCACGTCGTAGCCGTGCCAGTGCATTGTCACGCCCCCGTCGATGTCCTTATTGACGAGTCGCACCTCGACGAGGTCACCCTGGGTGGCGGTGAGCTGGGGACCGGGCGCCGCACCGTCGAAGGTCCAGGCGTCGACGTCCTGCCCGGACGGCAGCCGCACGGCAGCCTTGCGGGCGGTCACCCCGTACGCGCGTCGCACGCCGCCCGGCGCGGGGGTGTCCGGCCCGCGCAGGTCGGCCACCGACACGGTGGGGCGGCGGCTGGGACCGGGACCGCCGCCCACGGTGTGGCCGGGGGCGGCGGAGAGCACCGACAGGCTCGCGCCGGTGCCGGTCGCACCGATCGCGACCACGCCACCGGCGACGCCGAGGAAGCCACGGCGGGACAGGCTCGGCCCCGCGGTCGGGGCCTCCTCCCCCACGACGTCCACCTGCGGCGCCGGGAGCGACCGCGCGGTCAGCAGCACGGCCGCCACCACCACGCCTACCGCGATCAACGCCGTCGGCAGGGTCAGCGGATAGCCGACGAGGTAGGTGACCACGAAGCCGGCCAACGCGGCGTACCCGGCGGCGAACAGCGCGACGGTGCCGGCCCGCTCCCGGCCGGGCCGCCGGGGTGCTCCGGTGGCCCGCGCGCGCAGCGGCGGCCCGGCGATCACCACGGCGACCAGCGCGGCCGTCGCGAGCAGCGGCATGCCGAGCAGCGCCTTCTCCTGGACGAACCACCAGCCCCGCCCGGCCAACATCGCCACTGACCCGGCCTTGGCGAGGGTGAGTACCAGCCCCGCGACGAGCAGCACCAGGCCAGCCCTCGCGCGGCCCAGCGCCGCGGTCACCCCGGCGGCGAGCCACGCGGCGGCGCCGAGCAACGCCGAGGCATGGTCCAGGACGGTCAGTGCCGCAGTGGTCATGACCGGGTCGCGTGGCTGAGCTCGGTGCGCTGCCAGGCGATCTGGCGAGCCTCCCGCACCACCCAGATGGTGATCCCGAAGATGATCAGCCCGTTGACAGCGTGCACGCCGAAGATGTAGTGACCCGTCTCGGAGCCCTCGCCGAAGGACCTGGCAACCTCCCGGATCAGCGACTGGATGAGCACCAGTCCGGCGACCAGGGCCGTCCTGCCGATGACCCGGCCGGGCATTCGGGCGAGCGCGGAGACGACCGCGAGCAACGCGGAGAAGAAGAGGATCAGATACCCGAGGACGCGGTGGGGGGAGAACGCTTCCTCGATCGGCGCGGAGTCGAACGCCCCACTGGCAGCGAGATAGAACTGTGCGACCTCGGCGAGTAGCAACAGTGACGCCAGGCCCGCGAAGAGCTTCTTCATGCACAGATCATGGTGTTCGGTCCACCTGTCGCGCATGGGGCGAGACGTGGCACCGGGTACGCGGATCCGCGTACCCGGAGACGGGCCGGATACGTCGCAGGGCGTAGTCGGGCACGCATCGGAGAGTGTGCCCGATGTCGTACGATCGCGGCATGAATCTGCTGGCGATGCCGGAACGACTGCGTGCCTGGCTCGCCCGGCGGCCGGCCTGGTTCGCCGACGTCCTGCTGGCGCTCTTCGTCACCGTCGTCCAGGTGCAGAGCGTCAGCGACTACGGTGCCGTCCTTCCCGAGCCGGTCGCCCGACCCGCCTCGGACTTCGGCTACGCCGGCTACCTCCTGGTGCTGCTGAGCGGCCTGGTCATCGTCTTCCGTCGCCGGTGGCCGGTCGCCGTGTTCGCGGTCACCGGCGTGGCAAGCCTCGTCTACTTCGGTCTCGGGTTCCCCGACCGGCTGGCCTGCCTCGGGCTGTTCGTCGCCCTGTACACCCTCGCCGCCTACGGCGACGGACGCCGGTTCCTGCTGATCGCGGGTACGGGCACCGCGGTGCTGTCCGTCGGATGGTTGATCGCCGGGGCTGACATCCAGCCGAGGGAAGCAGTGGCCTGGGTGCTCCTGCGGATCGGCGCCTCGGTCATCAGCATCACGCTCGGTGAGTCCGTACGATCCCGCAGGGTCATCGCCGCCGACGCGCAGCGGCGGGCCGAGATGGCCGAGCGGGCCCGCGAGGAGGAGACCCGGGCTCGGGTCGACGCCGAACGGCTGCGGATCGCCCGCGAGGTCCACGACACCGTCGCGCACGCCATCGCCATCATCAACGTGCAGGCCAGCGTCACCGCGCACGTACTCGACAAGCGGCCCGCTCAGGCCCGCGACGCGTTGCGGGCCATCGAGCAGACCAGCTCACGGGCGCTGCACGAGATGCGTGCGGTGCTCGGGGTGCTGCGCGAGGACGACGGTCGTGAACCCCACCCGGGTCTCGACCAGATCCCGGCGCTCGCCAGCAAGGCCCGTGAGGCCGGCCTCGACGTGAGAATCGAGAAGAGTTCGGACGTGACGCCGTTGCCGAGCGCGGTGGACAGCGCGGCCTACCGCATCATCCAGGAGTCGATCACCAACGTGATCCGCCACGTCGGACCGACCCGGGTGACCGTGTCGATCGAGGCCGCCTCCGACACGCTGGGCATCCGCGTGACGGACGAGGGCACCAGCGACCCGGTGCTCGTCGCGGTGGGTGCCGGTCCGCCGTCGAGCGGCCGGGGCATCATCGGCATGCGGGAACGCTGCCAACTGCTCGGTGGTGAACTGCACGCCACACCCCGCACCGGCGGTGGCTTCGAGGTCGTCGCCCGCCTGCCGCTCGCGCCGGTTGCGCCACGCCCGTGACCGACATGTCCATCAAGGTGCTGCTCGCCGACGACGAGCGGCTGGTCCGTTCCGGATTCCGGCTACTGCTCGACCTGGAGGACGACATCACAGTCGTCGGTGAGGCCACAAACGGGGCCGAGGCCGTCGAGCTGGCTCGCGCCACCCGGCCCGATGTCGTCCTCATGGACATCCGGATGCCGCGCCTCGATGGCATCCGCGCGGCGGAGCAGATCGTCGAGATGCCCGGCATGGAACGGGTCCGCATCCTCATCCTCACCACCTACGACACCGACGAGAACGTCTTCGAGGCTCTCCAGGCGGGTGCCAGTGGCTTCCTGCTCAAGGATGCCGGCCCCGCCGAGCTGCTGCACGCCATCCGGGTCATCGCCGCCGGCGACGCGCTGCTCGCCCCTCGGGTCACCCGTCGGCTGATCAGTCAGTTCACGGCCCGGCGTAGGGCCGCGCAGGCCGGCGAGGACCGACTCGCGGTGCTCACCGACCGCGAGCGTGAGGTGCTCGTGCTGGTGGCGCAGGGGCTGAGCAACGACGAGATCGGCGCCGCGCTGTTCCTCAGCCCGGCCACCGCGCGCACGCATGTCAGCCGGACGATGGGCAAACTCGGCGCGCGCGACCGGGCGCAGCTCGTGGCGATCGCCTACCAGACCGGGCTGGGCCAGTACACCGAACAGCACTGACCCGGTCTCCACACCGGTCCGGAAAGGAACAGGCAAGAGTCCATTCCGGACCATGGTCTGCCTGCCACCATCGGGCCATGAGTAGGCCCGCCCCCGGCGGCCGGTCCCTGGACCTGGTCGACCCAGCCACCTTCGTCGACAACGACGTGCATGCGTTCTGGCGGGACGTGCGGGCGGAATGCCCGGTCTACTGGCACCCCGCCACGGAGAGCAACCCGGGGTTCTGGGTGGTGTCCCGGTACGCCGACGTCCAGGCTCTCTACCACGACCCGGCGCTCAGTTCCGAACGCGGCAACGTGCTGGACGTGGTGCTGCGCGGCAACGATTCCGCGGGCGGCAGCATGCTCGCGGTCACCGACGGGCCATCGCACCGGAAACTGCGCAACCTGATGTTCAGCGCCTTCACCCCACGGGCGCTCGGCGAGGTGGTGACCAACGTCCAGCTCCGCTCCACCGAACTGGTGTCGGCGGTCGTCGGCGCGGGCTCGTTCGACTTCGCCGCCGAGGTCGCCGACCAGATCCCGATGAACACCATCTGCGACCTGCTGTCGGTGCCGCTCGGCGACCGCAGGGACCTGCTCCGGTGGAACAAGATGGCCCTGTCGTCGGACCGGGCCGACAGCAGCGACCTCGACGCGCTCAGCGCCCGTAACGAGATCCTGCTCTACTTCGTCGACCTGGCCGAGGATCGGCGGCGCACGCCGGGTGACGATGTGATCAGCATGCTCGCCAGCGCCGAGGTGGACGGGGTCTCGCTGACCGTCGAGGAGATCGCGGTCAACTGCTACAGCCTGATCCTCGGCGGCGACGAGACATCCCGGATCTCGGCGATCTGCGCCGTCCTGGCCCTGATCGAGCACCCCGACCAGTGGGACGCCCTGCGGAGCGGTGCGGTCGACCTCGACTCGGCCGTGGAGGAGGTCCTCCGCTGGGCGACCCCGGGGATGCACGTGGCGCGTACCGCACGCAGCGACTTCGCGGTGCACGGGCAGCAGGTGCGCGCCGACGACATCGTCACGCTCTGGAACATCTCGGCGAACAACGACGAGTCGGTGTTCGACAAGCCGCGTCGGTTCACCCTGTCAAGGTCGCCCAACAAGCACCTGTCGTTCGGCCACGGCCCGCACTACTGCCTCGGTGCGTTCCTCGGCCGCGCGGAGTTGCGGGCGCTGCTCACCGCCTTGACCAGTCAGGTGGGCCGGATGGAGCTGTGCGGCAAGCCCCGCCCCATCTACTCGAACTTCGTCTCCGGCTACGACACCCTGCCCGTCCGTTTCGAAATGTCGAGGTGACCGTGAAAAGAGCCGTCTGTGTCATCGGCGCGGGCCCGTCGGGTCTGATCGCGATGAAAGAACTCCTGGACGAGGGCCACGCCGTGACCTGCTTCGACCACAACGCCGACCTGGGCGGCGTGTTCCGTGCGGGGGCGGGTACCGACGAGCCGGGCGCCTACGATTCGACGTTGCTGACCATCTCCAACTACATGATGGCGTTCTCCTGCTTCCCGCCGCCGGAGAAGCAGGAACGGCGGTTCTGGACGGCGATCGAGTACCGGCAGTACCTCCACGACTTCGCCGACGCCTTCGGTCTGCGTCAGCTCATCCGCCCTCGGACCGACGTGCTCAGCGTTGCCAGGAGCGACAGCGGCGAGGGGTACATGGTCGAGACGGCACCCGTCGACGACCCCACCGCCCGGGTCAGCCACCAGTTCGACGCGGTGGTGGTCTCCAGCGGCACCCACCGGGTCCCGAACAAGGTCAACCTGCCGGGGCAGGAGGATTTCGCGGGGGTGGTCACCCATTCGGCGTTCTACCGCAACGCCGAACCGTTCCGCGGCAAGCGGGTCCTCTGCCTGGGCATCGGCGAGACCGCTGCCGACGTCGTCAACGAGATCGCGCAGGTGGCGGCGAGCTGCACGCTGTCGGTGCGCCGGTGGCAGTCCGTCGTCGCACGGTTCCCGGGTGAACGGCCGCATCCGAACGACGCCTACACCTCCGAGATGCTGAACGCGTTGCCGCTGGCGGCCGCCACCGCTGTCCACCGCGTCGGTACGTTGCTGGGCAAGCGGTTCGGCAAGACCGCCGCGAGTCGGGCGATCGCCGAGTGGAACTCCCACAACAAGAGCTTCTTCAACCACTTCCTGACCAAGAACGAGGCTTTCATCCACCGCATCGTCGACGGCACGCTGACGGTCAACGCCTCCGGCATCGAGCGACTCGGCGCGGACCACGTCGTGTTCAAGGACGGCCGGCGGGAGACGATTGACACGATCGTCCTGAACACCGGGTACACCGAGGACTTCACCCTGCTGAAGGACGTGCACATCACCGATGTACGCCAGATGTACAAGCACATGATCCATCCGGAGCTGGGCACGGGCGTGGTCTTCATCGGATGGGCGCGGCCCGCCGCGGGTGGTGTACCGGCCTGCTCGGAGATGCAGGCCCGCTACTTCGCGCTGCTGTGCAGCGGCAAGCGGACACTGCCACCGCCGGACCGGCTCGACCAGTTGATCAAGCGGCAGGCGGCGTACGAGGACGAGTTCTTCACCGGCAACCCTGAGCTGCGTACGCTGGTGCACTACAACCGCTACATGATCGACTTCGCCAGGGTGATCGGGTGTTCACCGTGGCGTCCGGAGGTGTTCCGCAACCCGCGACTGGCCTACCACCTGTGGTGCGGTTCGCAGGTGCCGCTCGTCTTCCGCCTCAACGGGCCGCACAGCGACCGGGAGAACGCCGAGCGCCGGATCCTGGACCTACCTGTCGCGTTCAACGCCGCGGAGATCGTCCTGGCCACCGCGCTCACCGGCGTCACCCGTGCGCTGGGAGCGGTGGGCCTGGTGAAGCGGGACGGCGTCTACTGACGGTCGGGTGCCGCCTGCGACCCACAGCACGGGCAGCACCCGACACCCGCCTACCGTGACCGGGCCATGATGACCGCCAGTTCAGCCAGGCTCTCGGCCTCGAAGACCGAACGCATCGGTACGGTCACGCCCAGCTCCTTGCGCATCCGGCTGGCGAGCTTGGCGGCGAGCACCGAATGGCCGCCCAGCTCGAAGAAGTTGTCCTGCGGGGTCACCTCGGTGATCTCCAGCGTCTCAGCGACCAGACCGCACAGCAGCTCCTCGAGCGACGGTGCGGGACCCGAACCGTCGCCAGCGCGGTCACCGACGGGCGTGCCGGACTCCGACGGCGGGGCGCGATCCGGGACGACGCGCTGCTCGGGCGGAGCCGTCGCCGCCCGCTCGGCGAGCGCCTTGCGGTCGATCTTGCCGTTCAGCAGGGTGGGCATCCGGTCCAGCACGACCACAGCCGAGGGGACCATGTGTTCGGGCAGCGCGGCCCGCGCGTGCTCGCGTACCTCCGCCGCCGTGATGGCCTGGGGCCCGGATCCGGTCACGTAGGCGACGATGTGCTGGGTGGAGGCGTCGGCGCCGGCCAGCACCGCTACGGCCAGCTCCACCGCCGGGTGGCTCTCCAACCGGGTCTCGACCTCGCCGAGTTCGACCCGGAAGCCGCGGACCTTCACCTGGTCGTCGACCCGGCCGGTGAAATAGAGCTCCCCGTCGGCCGCGCATCGGCCCCGGTCGCCGGAGCGGTACATCCGGCTCCCGGGCGGACCGTAGGGGTTGGCGACGAACCGGGACGCGGTCAGGCCCGGTCGGTGCAGGTACCCACGGGCCACGCCGCTGCCGGACAGGTAGAGCTCCCCCTCACCGCCGTCACGCAGCTGGCGCAGCCGCTCGTCGAGCACGTACACCGCGCTTCCGTCCCACGGCGAGCCGATACTCACCGCCTCCTGCACGCCCTCGACAGGTCCGCCGATCGACGTGCCGACTGTCACCTCGGTCGGGCCGTAGCCGTTGAACAGCCGCCGGCCCTTCGACCACTGCGCCGCCAGGGCCCTGGTGCAGACGTCGCCGGTGGAGGTGAGCGTGCCGGCGGGCAGCAGCCCCGCGCTGTCGGTGATGCTCAGCGCCACCGGCGGTAGCGTGGCGTGGTCCACCCCGTGCCTGAGCATGGTGTCGCGCAGCGACTCCCCCGGCATCAGGTCCTCCTGCGGGGCCATCACGAGCGTCGCGCCGTGCATCAGGGCCATCGTGAAGTCCCAGAACCAGGCGTCGAAGCTGAACGACGCCCATTGCAGCACCCGTTCGCCGCGACGGATGCCGTAGACCCGGGCCTGGGTGGAGACCAGGTCTGCCACCCCGGCGTGGGTGAGGGCGACTCCCTTGGGAACGCCTGTGGAGCCGGAGGTGTAGATGACGTACATCAGGTTGTCGGCGGTGAGGGGCGCCAGCCGTTCGTCGGCGGTGACGTTGCCGTCGCGTTCGCCTGCGCACGCCGCCACGAACGCGGGATCGTCGAGCACCAGCTCCGGCACGCCGAGGCGCACCGTCGCGACGCTTTCGGTACGCAACGACAGCACGGCGCCCGAGTCGGTGACCATGTGCGTCAGCCGCTCGGCCGGATAGGTCGGATCGAGCGGCAGATACGCTCCCCCGGCCTTCAGCACGGCGAGGACCGCCGTGATCAACGTGTCCGAGCGTGGCACCGCCACCGCGACCAACGAGTCCGGTCCCACGCCGGCCATGATGAGCCGGCGGGCCAGCCGATTGGCCCGGGCGTTCAATTCCGCGTATCCGACGACGGTTTCACCGAAGACGACCGACGGAGCATCACCGGACGTCAACGCGCTCGCCTCAAAGAACTCCGAAACAGTGTCCACTCCGCCTCCGACGCAGCTTTCCTGCCAATGTGGCAACGACCTTATCCGTGGTCGCACGGCGTTCTGCCGTACGCTTTCCCGGGTCTTTCACTCAGCTCGCGGTCCGCCGAGCCGCACGGTCGGGCGTCGGGCGCACGTCGCGCGGTCCCGACGGAAGAGGGTTGGCGGCAGCCCGCCCGCTCACCGTGGTCGAGTTCTCCTCGACGCCGCCGCGACTGTCCGCCGGGTGTCCACCTGGGGCGTCGACGCCCGTGATCCGGGCTCGACGAAGAAGCCGCGCCCCCACACCGTACGGATCGCGAGGCCGACGACCTCCAGGCGGCGGCGCAGCCGCATGACGTGCAGGTCGAGTGCGTTGCTGGACGAGCTGGCTCCGGAGGTCTCCAGGATCTCCCGCAGCTCGGTGCGGTAGACCAGCTGGCCGTATCTGGCCAGCAGCGGCGCCAGCATCTCGCACTGCATCAGCGAGAGCGTGACGGACGCGTTGTTGAAGTACAGCATCCCGGCCGGGTCCAGCACCGGCTTCTCGTTGAGTACCGCCCGGGCCGCCAACTGGCGGATCCGGACCTGGAGGTCCTCCCGACCGATGGGTGGGCGCACCCAGTCCTCGTAGAGACTCAGTTGGTCCGGCGGTGCCGCGCCGTGTTCCACGATCAGCAGACAGAGGTGCTGCTGCTCGTGGCATTCCGCGCGGATGTCGCTCTCCGCAGGCCAACGAACGAACTTAACGCGGTTTTTGACATCGACCATCGCCTGCATCCCCCATAGCCACCATGTCTCGATGGGAATCAAGAAATGCCACCCTTGAGACACTCCTCACAGGTCTGTCTTCTTTCCGTTCAGGAGCCTGGCCGGTGCGTCGGCCACCGGCGCGTGGTCGCGTCCGGCGGGCCCGGAACGCGATGACGACGGTCCGACCTGCCCGTCGTGCCGTAGTGACCAGCGCACCAGCGGCCCGGTCGCCGCAGTGGTGACCACGGCGACGAGCACGAGGACGCTGTATCCCAACTGGTTGAGGAAGCCGGCCTGGTAGCCGATGCTGAGCACGACCAGCTCGGTCACCCCTCGGCAGTTCATCAACATCCCGAACCGCAGTGCTTCGCCGTTCGACATACCGGCGAGCCGGGCCACGCCGCCCGCCCCGATGATCTTGGTCACCACCGCCGCCACGAGCACCCCGGCGAACACCAGCCAGGTGACCGGCGTGGTGCCCAACAGCCCGATCGAGGTCGTCATGCCGACGCCGGCGAAGAACAGCGGCAACAGGATGAGCAGCGTGAAGCCCTCCAACTGCTGGCAGATGCGTTCCACCACCAGGGAGTCGCGCGGAACAGCGACGCCGAAGAGAAAGGCGCCGACCACAGGATGCAACTGGATGGACTGGGTGAGCACCGAGTAGCCGATCGCTCCGGCCACCAGCACCACCGTCAACGACTGGCCGGAGCCCAGCCGCCGGACCAGCGCCACCAGCAGCGGGCGTACGCACAGCGCCGTCACGAGAACCAGGGCGGCGCCGAGCAGCAGGACCCGCACTCCCCCGCCGCCCGCGCTCTGCCCGGCCAGCAGGAAGGCGAGCACCAGCCAGAGCAGCCCGTCGCCGATGGCGGCCGCCGAGATCGACAGCGCGCCGACGCTCGTGTGCCGCAACTTCAGGTCGTCGAGGATGCGCGCCAGCACGGGTAACGCGGTCACCGCCATGGCCAGTCCGACGAACATCATCGTGCCCGCCGGTGAGCCCTGCGAGCCGACGAACAGACCACCGGTGGCGGCCACGATGCCCATGCCCGCCAGCCACGGTAGGCCCATGCCGGCGATCACCACCGCCCCGACCACGCCCTTGCGCTCGATCCGGTCGGTACGCAGCTCACAGCCGAGCAGGAAGACGAAGACGACCAGACCCAGTTGCGCGACCTTGTCCAGCCCTTCCATCACCGCCGGGGGAACAGGAACCCGGTCGCGGACGGCCAGACCGCGCCGAGCAGCGACGAGCCGAGCACCAGGCCGCCGACCATCTCACCGACGACCGAGGGCTGGCGGAACCGGCGGGCCAGCGCCGCGAACGCCTGGCAGGCCACCAGGACCACCGCGACCGCGAGCAGGAACCGGGTGAGCGAGTCTCCGTCGTGTGACCCGGGCATCCTCCACAGCGGCACCGTGCTGACCAGCACGACGAGCCCGAGGGCCGCACCGAGCAGGGTCCGGGTCCGCGGCGACAGGGTGATCACGCCCGCGATCCGGTCGACGGGGCCGGGTCCGGGCTGGCGCCGGCACGCCCGGGTGCCGGCCCGGTGTCGCGCAGGCTCTTCGGTCGCATGTCGGTCCAGACCCGTTCGATATGGTCGATCACCTCCCGCCGGGGCGCCGGACCGTGCACCACCCGCCAACCGTCGGGGACGGTGATGCCCACCGGCCACAGTGAGTACTGCTCCTCGCCGTTGCGGAGGGCCAGGAACTCCGTGCTGTCGTCGTCGAACGGATTGGACACGCGGACAACCCCTAAGGATCTCGAATGGTTTCCGGACGGTGACGGGTCAGGGGTGCGGCAGGCCTCAGTCCTCGTGGCTGATGTGGTGGTGGCCGACGAGGGGGTGAGGTCCGGTCGTCAGGCCGGTGCGGGTGCCGGATTCTCGATGAACAGCTGTCGTGCCTTCGCCCGTTGCAGCTTTCCGCTGGTGGTCTTGGGGATGCTGCGTCTCGGGACGAGGTGCACCTGGGCCACGGGCACGCCGGTCTGTGCGCTGACCGCGGCCCGGATCGCCACCCGCAGCGGCTCATGCTGGTCGGTGGGCACGTACGACTCGACGATGAGGTGCAGTTCCTCGGAGTCGCCGTCCTCGGGTCGGTGACCGACGGCGACGACCGTACCGAGGCGGACGCCCGGCACCGATTCGGCGGCCTGCTCGATGTCCGACGGGAAGTAGTTGGCGCCCCGGATGATGATCAGGTCCTTGGAGCGCCCGGTGATGCGGATCTCGCCGTCTCGCAGGTAGCCGACGTCGCCGGTCTTCCACCAGTCCGGCTCGGCGATGGCCGCGGCGGTCTCCTGCGGCAGGCCGAAGTAGCCGACCGTGCGGGCCGGGCTGCGGAACTGGATGTCACCGATCTGGTTGTCGCCCAGCGGGTTGCCGTCGCCGTCGACGATGCGGATCTCGGTACCCGCCACGGGCACGCCGCAGGCCACGACCTGCATCCCGCTCGCCTCACCCGGGTCGACATCGATCACCTGACCGTGGGTGACGGCTGCCGTGCGGTCGATGGTGTCGACCCGGACCGGGCCGTTGCCCGGCGACATGGTGATGGTCAGGGTGGCCTCGGCCATGCCGTAGCAGGGCATGAACACGTCCTGCCGCAGCCCCCACTGCTGGAACCGATCGACGAAACGCTGAACGGTGCCGGGATGGATGGGCTCCGCTCCGCAGAACGCCATCCGCCAGGACGACAGGTCGACACCGTCGAGGTCGCTGTCACGGACCCGGTCGGCGGTGTAGCCGTAGGCGAAGTTGGGGGCAGCCGCGAGGGTTCCCCCCATCGCGGTGATGTTGCGCAGCCACTCGACCGGCGAGCGCAGAAACTGCGTCGGCGGCATGAGCACGCTGCCGCTTCCGGTGTAGACCGGAACCATGAGCCCCGAGATGAGCCCCATGTCGTGGTAGAGCGGAAGCCAGCTCACCGACGTGTCCTCGGCCGACCATCCGGTCGCCGCGACGCTCTGCGTCAGGTTGGCGGCCAGGTTCGCGTGCGAGATCATGACGCCCTTGGGCCTGCCGGTCGAGCCGGACGTGCACTGGATGAACGCCAGATCGTCCTCGGCGGGAAGCCGGAACTGCGCCAGTGACGCCTCGGCGGACGCCGCACGCTCCAGCAACACGTCCCCGTCGATGAATACCGTGTCCGCCACGGCCTCCGACGCCTGAACCACCGCGGCCCTCGCCACCACCGCCGCCGGCCGCAGGTAGGCCACCAGTTCCTTCACCTGACCGTCGAACCCGGACGCACGACCGAAGCTCGTCGGCACCGCGATCGCCGTCGGGGCAGCACCCAGCAGCTGGCAGCCGAAGAACGCCGTCACGAACGTCCAACTCGTCGGCAGACAGAACAACACCCGATCGCCGCGGCGCACCCCGTACTCGGCGAGAACCGCCGCACAACGCAGCGCGTCGTCGAACACGGCGTCGTACCGGCGCGGCTCCGCCCGCCCCGGCTCGGGCACCACAGTCATCGTCGCACCGTCCGGCCCGCGCTCCGCCTGTGCCACAAGCGCGTGCACCACCGTCGGATAACCCGGAACAACAGCACTCATCAACCCCGCTCCTCACACCCTAGGACGGCCCCATTCACCACCCGTGGCGAGCCCGGAGGTCGGTGCTCAGGGAGCACCTGTCCGGCCTGCGACCCGCACGGTCAACCCGCGTCACCCGCGGGCGGACCATCGCGGTCCGCCGCGTTCCCCCTCGCCCGCGATCTGCCGTCGCGGCAGACCACCGACACCCGCCGCACACCGCAGTTCCTCACCGCCGTACCGCCAGGGCGAACGAGCAGCCGCCCTCGGAGTGCGCCCACACCGGCACCGACCAGCCGTCGAACGAGGCGACCAGCCCCGCGTCGGAGCGGGCCAACTCGATCCGCCAGAACAGCAGGCCGTCCCCGACAGCCGTCCCGTCCAGCGCCTTGAATGCCGCTTCCTTGGCCGAGAACAGCTCGACCGGGCTGTAGTTGCCGGCGGGCGCCAGCAAGGTGCGCCGCTCCGACTCGTACAGAACAAAATCGACAACGCGCCGGGTGAGGACCGCGTCCTCGATGTCGACGCCCACCCCGGCGGCACCGGGGACCACCACCGCGACCGCCAGGCGGTCGGTGTGGGCGATGGACCCGGGGTACCCGCGCGGAAACTCCGGCCGGCCGCCGGCGACCCGGGGCACGGTCCGGACAACCGATCCCGCCGCCGCCAGCGCCGCGGCAGCGGCCTGACGACCCGCCGCGAACTGCTCGCGCGGCCCGTACGGCGGCGGCACCGGACGCCATTCGAGGTACGTGCCGGGTGTGCCGGTGACGAGGGTCGCGGGTACGGCGGTCACTGAGTCACCTCACACGCGTAGCGCCACGACGTGGTCGGCCAACGAGCTGATCGAACGCAGCACCTCCGGTTGGATGTCGTCGTCCCACTCGAAGCCGAACGCGTCCTCCATCGCGACCAGCAGGCTGACCAGAGCGGCCGAGGACAACCCCTGCTGCCGTAGCGAAACGGTCTCCGACACGGTCCGGACGAAACTGTCCGGACCGTGCATCTCGATCAGCAGCTCCCGGATGCGCTGCCGGGTCTCCGTCACCTGGTCAGTCATTGGTCTCGACCTCGCCGGCGAACGTCGCCACCAACGCCGGGAAACCCGTCGCGCCGTCCAGGAACGGCAGCCGACCCGCCCCCGCAAAATTGTCGAGCGTCACGATGACCTCACCACATCCCCCTTATTCACCCCGGCGCCCTGAACGCGCATTCGGGTGACTGTAAAACGTCCGCCGACATCCGGTCCGAAGTAGGACCGAGCAGATCGACCGGCGAAGTGGCCAGCGGGAACCGTCTTTCATGACGCCGCCCACTAATCCGACCACGCCGATCCGATCTCGTGGCACCACGCGGACTTCCACCCTTATTTCCAAAGCGGCGGAACACTACCGTACGCTATCATCTGATCGACGTACTGCAATCCGTTAATTCTGCATGCCTGGTTGTGCGCTTCGCACGCATCACATATAGAGAGTTCGTCCGGAATTTCAGGAGCGTTCTCCGACGACGCCTTCGTCATCTGCTTGGGACATACCCATAAGACCCGTGGACCGCCGGGTATAAGTCCTATTCCCGACGGTCCACAGATAACACTTCCCCGCCGCCAGCTGGCACTCGGTGAGCCGCCGCCGCGACGCGTGTGCGCCTACCGCGCGTCGCGCCACATGAAACAGGTGTTGATACCGAGAATCGCCGCCTGGGAGACCACCTGGAAACCGAACCTCTCGTAGAGCACGACGTTGCGGTCCACGTCCGCCTGGAGGAACGCCGGCACCTTCTGCCGGTCGACGTCGGCGAGGAAGGCGGTGAGCATTGCCGATCCGATGCCGTACCCCTGATGTTCGGGGTGGACCGCGATCGGCCCGAGGTGCCAGTGAGGTCTGCGCGGCTCGTGCTTGGCTCGCCCGCCCACCACCTTCAGGGCCCGTGGCAGTCCCAGGCCAATCGTCCGGACCTGCGAAGGTATCGACTTGATCTTCTCGCCGACAGTCATCTGGCAGTGCGGCCACTGGGCGGCCTTGAGGACGCCGGCGAGTTCGCCCTTCCGCTCGGCGACCAGCACGTGGCTGGCACTGTTGCCGAGCTTGAGGGTGAGGGCCGCGTGTTCCATGATCCGGGCAGCCTTGTCCCGGTTGCCGCCGGCGATGGCCAGGTTGCTCGGATTGAGGGCGAACGCGAGCCCGACTATCCGGCTTGCCTCGGCCATCTCAGCCGGGGTGATTCGGCGTACCGTCACATCGCTCATATGTCAACCTCCGGGTAGGTGGGGTGAGTGTCAACCCGCCACCCACGGCATCGTCGAGACGTGGGCCGCGGTGATGCGGGTGGGGTGGAAGCCGTGTCGACCGGCCAGTTCGAGAGCGGACACCACGCCGGCGACCGACAGCCCGCCGTAGGACGGACTCGCCGTGCCCGGTTCGAGCCCCAGCAGGATGGTCTCGGCCAGGCACGAGTAGACGATGCCCGGCGGCAGCGTGATGCCCGGGAAGTGCGGTGTCTGCCCGCCAGGGAGCCGGACCCGGCCACCGGACACGAGGGTGACGTTCGGCAGGTCCGCCACCGCCGGGTGCGCGTCGCCCGGCACCGCGAGATCGCAGACGAGGACGTCGCGGTCGGCGGCCAGGTGGGTGGGCAGGATGACCGGGTCGGCCGCGTTCGTGGCGCTGACCACGATCGGGCAGTCACGCAGCGCGTCGAGGTCCTCGGCGACCGAGACGTCGACCAGGTGGGCCACCCGCTTGGCGACCGCGGCCAGCCTGCGGCCGGAGCCGGGCCGGCCGACGAGGACGAGCGACTCGCAGTGCGGGGCGACAAGATCGGCCATCACCGCTCCGATGTTGCCGATGCCGCCGACCAGACCGACCCGGCGGGCACCGGAACCGCTGCTGCTCAGGTGGCGCTGGAGCAGGTCGTAGGCGCAGGCGGCGGTGAGCGAGTTGCCGGAGGTGACGCGTACCTCGTGCTCGATGACGTCCCGCCCGGCGCCGGTGACGATCGAGGTGTAGCCACCCAGACCGACGACGTCGCCGCCGAGGGAGACGCCCAGCTCCACCGCGTCCAGCACCGTCCGGGCCAACCAGGGCCGGTGCCCCGCGCGCAACGCGTCGACCGCCTGGGCGGCGGTGAACGGCACCGCCACCACGCTGACGTCGACCATCCGTCCGGTCTCCGATGCCACGCGGTGCCGCACGACCTCGAAGGGGTTCAGTTCGCCACGCATCCGGTCCAGGGCCGCCGTGCACCGGGCGTCGGACCACTCCGCGAGTTCCGGGGCGAGGGACCGCACCGTGGACGCGTTGTCGAGGTTGGCGAGGAACACCACGTGCGGGACGTCCCTGTCGCGGTGGGCCCGCTGCTGGCGGGGTGGCGACGGCACATGCTGACGTGGCCGCCACGCTCCGGTGGGCGGCACGGCCAGATGCGCCAGCAATGTCGCGTAGTCGCCCTTGGCGAGCAGACCGGCCACGTCGTCGAACGCCACGACGGCCCGCTCGATGTCCTCGGGTTCGAGCAGGGCGGACGGCTGCACCCGTACGGTCGTGGGCGCGGACAGGGTGGGCATGACCCGGACCCGGTGCGCGTGCAGCAACCGACCCGCGATCAGGAACCCGAGCGACTCAGCGTCGAACACCGCACGCAGCAGGGCCGACTCCGGCTGCGGCAGGCGGAACTCCACACCGATCAGCAGCCCTCGGCCACGAACCTCCACGACCGCCTCCGGCCACCGCGCCGCCACCTTGGCGAGTTGGTCACGCAGCTCAGCACCGATCGTGCTGATCCGGTCGCGCTGACTCTGGTAGAGGTCCAGGGCGGCCACCGCGATCAACGCGGAGAAGTCGTCCTCGGCGAAGGTGGACGTGTGGTGACGGCCGAAGTCAGCGACGTACCGGTCGGCCGCGACCATCATCGCCGAGATCTTGGCCAACCCCCCACCCAGCGATTTCGACAACAGATAGTAGTCGGCGACCACGCCGGACGGCTCCGACGCCAGGAACGTACCGGTACGGCCCATGCCGCACTGGATCTCGTCGAAGACCAGCACCGCGTCGTGCCTGTCGGCCAGTTTCCGCAGGGCGGCCAGGGTCTCGGTCGGCACCTCGCGTACCCCGGCCTCGCCTTGGACGGGCTCGGCGAAGCAGGCCGCGACCGGGGACAGGTTACGGGCCGTCGAATGCGGCACCCCGTCCGCGTCCACATCGACGGTGCAGACCTCGACGAGCCGGTCGTCGAGCGCCGCCAGCACCGCCTCGGGCGTCCAGTCGGCCAACCGCACCCGCCTGGGGCCCGGCACGTGCAGGTCCTCGGGCACGTTGTTGCCGTGCGTCAGGGTGCCCGCAGCTGTCGTCTTCCCGTGGAAGGCGTCCCGCAACGAGACCAGGACCGGCTCGGCCCGCAGCACGTCGACGACCTTCGCGACGGCCTCGGTGACCACCTCGCCGCAGGGACGCCCGGCAGCGGGCCCGCTGCCGCACGGTATGTCGGCGAGGCCGTCGCGACGCAGCCGGCGCAGGGACCGGTCCAGTTCCTCGCGCAGCGCGCCGAGCCGCCTGCGCCGCTCGACCACGGCGTGCTTCACCGCGGCCTCCACCGCATCCGCACCGGTGGACCCCAGCGTCACCACGTAGTCCACGCCTGTGGTGGCCTTCACCAGCGCCGACAGCTTCGCGGCCAGCGCCGCCGCCCCCGGGCGGATGCTCGCCTGTGCGTTGAAGGGAAGTTGCTCGTCGAGGCACCGCCGGGCCGCCGCCACCAACGCCGGATGGTTGTGCCCGAACAGGGACGAGCCGGCACCGCCGACCAGGTCGAGCACCTGGTCGGCGGTGCCGGTGCCCGACGCCGGCTCCAGCGTGAGGTGGTCGCCGTGCCCACGGCGGTAGGTCACGTCCAGGTTGAGTGCCTGGAAGAGACGGCCCAGCTCGGGGCGGGCGAAGCGACCGAAATCGACCTCGGCGCTCACGGCTGGCCGATCCCGCTCCCGACCCGCACGGTCATCGACGCGGTCACCTGGTTCACGACGTCACGCAACGTCCGCATCGACGCCGCCTGGCTGTCGGACATCTGCACCTCGAAGAGGGACTCCATCTCCACGATCAGATCGATCGACCGCACCGAGTCCAGGCCGTAGTCCGCCAACGGCGTGTCCGGATCCAGCTCCGGCACCTGCAACCGGCGACGGAACAACTCGTCAACCACATCGAGAACTTCGCGATCCATTGCGCTCCCCCTCCTCACGCAACGCGCCGTCCCACCCGGCGCCTTGGCAGCCGACTCCTCGGTCGCACGCAACTCGACCGGGTTGTCCTGACCGACACCTGGTCAGGCACTCGCTTCGACCTCGTCGATGAACTTCGCCACCAACGCCTGGAAACCCGCCGCGTCGTCCAGGAACGGCAGGTGCCCCGCCCGGGCATGATCTCGTAGCGCCCGTTGGGGAACTTCTCCGCCAGTTCCCTGGCGCCCGACGGGCTCAGCAACACGTCGTCGTCCCCGATGACCACGAACGTCGGCGCCTGGATCCGAGCCAACAGCTCCGCGCTCGTCTCTCCGGTCAACGCCAGCTTCAGCCCGTTGACCAGATCCTCCTTCGTCGACAGAGCCAGGAAGCTCTCCCGCAGCCCGAGGAAACCAGGAGTGCCCAACTCCTCGATCATCTCCGCGCCGAACACCTCCGGGTACAGGTGTGCGTACAGCGCCGCCATCCCGTGGTTCTCCAGGGTCAGCAACCACGCCCGTTGCACCAGACGATGACGCCGCATGCCCCGGGGGCCGAGCGCCGGACCCGCCAGCACGATCCCCTTGACCCGGTCGGGGTGCTTCAACGCCACATCCCGCGCCAACACCGTGGAAATCGACGTGGACAACAGGTACGCCTGGTCGATCTCGAGCGAATCCAACAGCCCGACGACGTCCTCAACGTGCTCGTCCCACGTCGGATACTTCTCCGGGTGCGACGACCGGCCATGACCGCACAGGTCGTAGCTCACCACGCGGTGGCCCACCGACAGCTCGTCGGTGAACACCCGCCACGTCGGCGTCGTCATGAAGAAGTTGTTGAGCGTCAAGACCACCGGCCCCGCACCGGTCGACTCGTAGTACAGCTCAACACCCTCCCGCCCACGGGCCGGAACCGTATCCTCGCGGTACGCCACCTCAAGACGCTCGAGAACCTCACCAGCAGACATCACATCCCCCTCATCCCATATCGACGTGTTGACCAGCAGCAGGAAGCACGCCGGCGAACCCGGCGACGACATCGGCGGCCGATGTCTCCGCCGAGACGGAGTCGCAGGACAGGCCGCAGTACATCGCCATCTCCTCGATCCGGCCGGTGGTTGCCACAGTGGGCACCGCGGCACTGAACCGGGGCACCAGATACGACCGGTCCTCGACCGACGTCCGGCCGATGAACTTCTTCGGTTGCGCCGGGTCGTCGGTCACCGGTGTGGCCAGCACCCGATGGCGGCGACCAGGCCAACCGATCTCGTAGACGTCGGTGATCACCGTGTCGGCACCGTCAGCCGCGCACACCGCCGCCTTGAAGTGGGGGTGAGCCCAGGACTCGCGGGCCACCACGAACACGGTCCCCAGCAGGACGCCGTCGGCTCCGGCGGCCACCGCCTGCTCGGCGTCGGCGGGGGATCCGATGCCTCCCGCCGCGACGATGCAGGCGCTGGGCAGTCGGTCTCGTAGCCGAGCGACCAACTCGTCGCGGCGCGACACACCGAGCAGGTGCCCGCCCGCCTCGATGCCCTGCGCCACCACCACGGCGCCCCGCTCCGCCGCCAGCACGCCGTCCTCGACCGTGCCGACCTGGACCACGAGGGCCCGGCCGGACGCGGCGACTCGCTCGAACACCGCCGCCTCGGGCATGCCGAAGAGCGACACGTGGACGTGTGGCGGCGTCTCGGCGAGCACCTGCTCCACCTGTCGGGCGAGGTCGTCGGGACCGACCACCTCGGGGATGAAGTTCACCCCCACCGGCCGCGACGTGCCGGCGGCCAGCCGTCCCAGCACCGCCGACAGCGCCTCGCCCATCAGCTTGTAGCCGCCCACGCAGCCGGCGGCGCCGGCGTTGGAGACCGCGCACGCCAACTCCGTGCCCGCGACGCCGCCCATGCCCGACTGGAGCAGGGCCACGTCGGTGCCGAGTACCGTCGCCACGCTCGGACGCATCAGCCCAGGCTCTCCACTGCGGACAGCGCGGCCTCGACGCTGCCGAAGCGGGCTGTCAGCGTGTGCACCCACCGCTCGACGCCGAACGCCAGACAACTGGTGTGGGCGGTGTCCCCGCCGGCCTGGATGTCGCACCGCTCACCGAAGAAGTTCCGGTGGTAGTTCACCGAGCCGATGGCCAGGCCGTCGACGACGAACTCCTCCTTCACCGGGAAGAGGCGCTGCATCTTCGCCTTGCCGCTGTTCTTGTCGAAGAACGGGTCCGTGGCGACTTCGAGCTTGACCTCAAGGCCGAGCTCGGCCATCAGCGCCAGCACCGCCTCCTTGGCCCGGCCGAGGTGCTGCTTGGCCCCCTCCTCCTGGCCGATGAAGACGATCTCGCGCATCGAGAAGCCGAGCAGCCGCTGCAGGCCGTCGTAGTGGTCCTCGTTGCGGAAACAGGTGCCCAGGGTGGTCCGCAGGACTCCGTCTGTGGGCAGCACCGAACCGGCCAGGTCCAGGTAGATCGCGTAGCACGCGGCCGAGGGGAGGGCGAACTCGGCGGGCCGCATCACGTCCGCCGGCACCTGTGCCAGGGGCCGGGACTCCGCCGCCAGCAGAGGGCCCACCCGGTCCGGATCGAGCCGAGCAGCCGCCAACCCGAGATGCGGGAAGTTGTCGTAGTAGTCGAAGGTGTCCAGGTCCCGGGTGCGCAGCAGGAACGGGAACCGGAACTCCGCGGCGCCCCAGCCGTCGCCCAGGCGGCGGAACACCGCGTCGACCGCCCGTAGCAACCGCAACTGGCCACCGTCGAGAACCTTCAGGCCATTGTCGGTAACGGTAGTCATGACGCCGCCTTCTGCTTCAGGAACCGCGCCCCGATCGCGTTGAGGGTGCGGAAGTCGTCGAGGTCGAGTTCCTCGGGGTCGATCGACTCGCCGGTCAGTTCCTCCAGCAGGAAGATGAACTCGACGAAAGCCAGCGAGTTGATCGCCCGGCTGTCGATCAGGTCGAGGTCGTCGTCCAGCCTGTCGAGTTTGGGGTTGCGGTCCAGGATGAAGTCCCGCACCGCCTGCATCGGTTCGGCCCTCACTTGACCAGTTCCCTGCCCACGCCGGCCTTCGTCAGGAAGCTGCGGGTCCGCTTGAGGATCCGCTCGTGCGCGGCGTGCCGGGCCGGGTGCTCCAGCGCCCTACGGCGCAACGCCAACGCGTCCGGGATGCCGGCGTCGCGGTAGGCGGCCGGGTTGTAGAGCGTGCCGATGCTGTACCGCAGATAGTTCTCCAGGTACTCGGCGACCAGCGGCACCTCGTCCGGGTCACGCTTGGCCACCTGACCGAGCAGGTTGGTGAAGATCATGCGTCCGAACGCGACGTGCCTGCTCTCGTCCTGGTGGTGCACCCGGTTGATCTCCCGGGCGATGTGCGGCAGCGACTCGTCGGTGGCCATGTAGGCGTTGTAGTGGTCGACGATCTCCTCGAAGATGAGGATGCGGGCGAAGACCACCAGTTCGCGGGCCACCGGTGACAGGTGCTCCACCGAGTCGGCCTGCAACGTCGGCTGGGCCGGGTACAGCTTGCCGCCGTAGCGCAGGCAGAACTGCGCGAAGAACCACATGTGCTCGTTTTCCTCACCGATGAAGTGGTGCAGGAACTCCGAGACGTTCGCGTAGGTCCGCTCGTGGATGCGCATGACGACTTCGCTCATCAGCTCGCGGATGCCGTGGATGTTGAGGCTGAAGAAGTTGATCGCCTCGTACTTGGTGAGGGCGATCTGCTGCTCGCGGGTGAGCTCATCCCACATCGGCGTACCCGCGAGGGTGGTCAGGCTCTCGCTCATCCAGGGCATGTCGGGCTCGATGGCGTCAGGCCAGTCGAACAACGTGTACGGGTTGTAGTAGCCGGACTCGGCCATGTGCTCGAGCCGGTCCAGCTCCAGCTCGATCGGTTCGATCTCTCGTACCGCCATTGTCAGTCGTCCTCCCCGATAGGTGGTTCAAGAGGTCAGGTTCACCGCGCCGACCGGATGTCGGCACGCAACTGCGCCGGCTGCGGCGAACCACATTCGTGACGTCCGAAGGACGCGTTGCCGGAAGCGGTCGACGGGATGACCTTGTTGTAGAGCGACCCGAGGCACAGCTCCTGGAACTGCTCGGTGTCGGCCGACAGGCGCGCCGCGAGCTGCGCCTTGGCGATGTCGACAGTCTTGGTCACCCCGTCGTCGTCGGTCACCTCGACGCACGCGTGCGGCAGATCGAGCGCGCCGCCGAGCACCCCGGTGAACCAGCCCCGCTTCGCCTCGGCGCGGTAGCCCGCAGCGCGGAAACGCTCGGCCAGCAGCAGGCTCGCCGCGATGCAGCTCGTCACCCCGAGCTCGTGCACGAGCGCGTAGTCGGCCTGCATCGGCACCGGGATCATCTGCCAGCGGTAGCCGGCGTGCAGGTAGTCGCGGGTCAGCTTCCGCAGGGTCGTGGAGACCAGCGGGGTACGGGCGCCGGTGTTGGTGACTGTGGCGACGTACTCCGCCGACCCCTCGCTCGGCGTCAGCGGCGTGATCTCCTCGAGGTGACCGCCGAACCGGACCACGTCGGGCCCTTCCAGCAGCCACGGCGCCGCCCCCGCGCACTCGTGGCACTCCAGTCGGACCCGGAAGCTCCAGGTCTTCGGCCGCAGCAGGTCGTCGACCGGCCGCCCGGCGAACCGGAACAGCATCCGGAACGCCAGCTCCGGCTGCGTGTTCCGGCGGTGCGAGTACATGCCGAGGTTGTACAGGTCGTTCGGGTCGAAATACCGTACGCCGTCACGGTCCTCGACCGGCAGACCGGCGCCGACCAGTCGGTCCACGTCGGTGGAGTCACAGTGGAGCATCTCCCGCGCCACGGACTCCGGCTGGGTCTTGCGGGAAAACTGGTCGGGAACGAATTCGATCGCTTCGGCGACCTTTTCCCACGGCGGGCACGCAGTCACTTGTTGCTGTGGCACGGTCTCTCCCCCAGGCAGATTCAACCGGGTCTGCGACCCGTGTCAACACCGGTCGCGACCGCACAGGAATACGAAACGCCCGACAACGGGCCATCAGTATGGTTCGCTACATTCTGCCGGGTCCTGCCTGACCCCGCGGAACACCAACGGACGCTACCACCTGTCACGCGTCCCGCAATCCATTAATTTCGCATATCCCGCTGTGCGCTTCCCACGCACCGCACGATTAAGACGATTCATCCGCAACGCCGGAAGCACCGCCGAAGGTCCGCCGGAAAGCGCCCCGGTGGGCCTGCGGGACGGTACCTCCAAAGGGAAGTATGAGCAGCTCAGGATGCTGCCCTGCGATGTCGGACATCCGATCCGCGACCAGCCAGGTCCAGGTGGTGTGGCAAAGGTCACAGATGCGATAAGCATATGGCGGCGGAATGAAAGGCGAGCGACCGGGCGCCATACGCGTCGAGAACATCGCCGAACCCGCGTATCAACACAAGACCGGACCTACGACCAGTCGCATATTCAATTTGCAGGTTGCATCAGCGACCCGCGCCGAGAGCATTGTCCCGAACACGTCGGATAGCCGACTTCGGCACAAATGCAGGTCGTCGCAATGACTCCCGCGCCGCATCCCCATGCATTTCTCACGGTCGTATTCCGATCGAGCGCCGGTATCGTATGGTGCGGCGCGAGGGACGCCAGCTCATGGTCGAGGTGCCGTGGGGCCGGCGCGGCTCGGCGGCCACAGCCGCCCGACCAAGCCAGTGAAGGGGCCACCATGCCGTTGGATCGGATACTCCGGAGTCTCATCGCCTGGCAGCGCGCCGACGGTGCGCCTGCTTCGCTTCGCGCGCTCTCGGTCGAGCAGGCCCGCGAGCGTTACCGGGAGAGCGCCATCCGCCCCCGACGCCGGGACGACACCGACCCGTACCCGATGCTGGCCATCGTCGACGAGAAGATCGAAAGCTCGGACAGCACGCCTGTCGGGACCAGGGTGTACACGCCACGGTCCGACGCCGGTCGGGTGATCACCTATCTGCACGGCGGCGGCTGGGTGACCGGCGACCTCGACACGCACGATCTGGCCTGTCGGATACTCGCGGCGTCGCTGGGCGCGGTCGTCGTCTCCGTCGACTACCGCAGGGCACCGGAGTTTCCGTACCCCACGCCGCTGCAGGACGCCATCTCGGCCGCCCGGTGGACGGGCCGGATGTTCCCTGACCGCTACCACGTTCTCACCGGCGACAGTGCGGGCGCCCAACTCGCGCTCGGCGTCGCGCTCGACGTCAGGGACAACGACGGTCCGCCGATCGCCGCGCTGCTGCTGATGTATCCGCCCGTCGACCCGAGCCTTCGGATCGCCGCGGCAGGCGCGCACACTGATGGGTACCTACTCTCCGTCGACGACCTGACCTGGTGCTACGAGCAGTACCTTCCCGATCCACGACACCGCAGCGATCCCGCGGTCGACCTGCTGCACGCGGACCTGACCTGTCTACCGCCGACTGTGGTCGCCACGGCGGAGTTCGACCCGCTGCAGCGCGAGGGTGAGCTGCTTGTGGAGAAGCTGCGCGCCGACGGCGTGCCCGCCCGGCACGTGCCGGGACCGGGCCTGGTGCACGGCTCCTTCCTGATCCAGGACATCGTGCCCGCGGCGGCGGCCAATGCGCGGCAGGTCATCCAGGAGTTCGACGCCGTCCTCACGGGCACCCGCAAGAACACCGCGTAGTCCGTCCGCGCGCCGCGCCGGGGGTTCGCCCCCGGCGCGATCACGACGCCGCGACCATCGACGACTCGCAGTCGCTGTGGACAGCGTCCAGCTCACCGTCGAGGAACAGCCGGCGCATCGCCGGACGCTTGACCTTCCCGCTCGTGGCGCGCCGGACGCCACCACGGCGTAGCAGGACCGTCGTGCCGGGGCGTATCCCGAACTCGCGGGTGAGGGTACGGGTGATCTCGTCGGCCAGGTGGCGCAGGCGGTCCTCAGCCGGCCGCCCGTTGATCTCGGACACGACGACAAGTGCGTGCTCCGAGTCGGGCCCGGCGATCGGAACCGTGAAGACCGCGCTGATGATCCCCAGTCCGGGCACCTGTGCCCGCAGGGTCCGCTCGATCTCCTGCGGGTAGAGGCACCGTCCGTTCACGGCGAGCAGCTCGGCCGTACGACCGGTCACATACAACTCGCCCTCGTGCAGGGTGCCGAGATCTCCGGTGCGGACGTGAGCGTCGACGGTGGACGTCGTACCGGCCGGGGCATCGTCGCGCCAGTAGCCTCGGGAAACGCTGGGCCCGCGGACCCAGATCTCGCCAACCGACCCGGTGGGCAGCGCCTCGCCGGTGGTCGGGTCAGCGATCAGCACCTCGACGTCACGCGGAGTGCCGCAGCTGACCAGGGCGGCACCGGCCTCGGCTGGTACGAACCGCTGCTGTTCCAGCCCGTGTTCGTCCACTCGGGTCACGACCGGCCTGCGGAACGGGTCCGCGGACACGAACAGGGTTGCCTCGGACAGGCCGTAGCTGGGGCAGACCACGTCGTCGCGCAGCCCGGCCGATTTGAATCGCGCCACGAACGCCGCCAGGGTCTCGGCGTGGATCCGCTCCGCTCCGTTGACCGCGATGCGCCATCGCGACAGGTCCAGCCCGGACAGTTGACTGTCGGTCACCCTTGCCCGGCACATCTCGAAGGCGAAGTCCGGAGCGGCCGACGCGTAGAGGTCGTACCTGTCGATCATGCTCAGCCAGCGGTGCGGATGTCTGATGAAGGCGGCGGGATGCATCAGCACGCAGCCGCCCCCCACCACCAGGGCGGGCAGCAGGTGGCCGAAGAGACCCATGGCGTGGTGCAGTGGCACCCAACCACCGAGTCTGGTCTCCGCGGTCAGACCGAACACGCGGCGTTGGCTATCCACGTTGTGCAGGAGATTGCCGTGGCTGACCATCACTCCTTTGGGCTCGCCGGTCGCGCCCGAGGTGTACTGGAGGATGGCGAGCGTGTCGTGGCTCAGCTCACGCGGCGACCACGAGTCCGCGTCCGGCACGACGTCGCTGTCGGTGGCCAGCAGAGACGGACCGGTCAGCCCGACCGCCTGCGCCCACGCCAGGACGGTGTCGTGGTTCGTGGTGTCGGTAAGTAGCGCTGACACCGAGGCGTTCTCGGCGATGCGCAGGGCCCGGGACCGCTCGTGGGGATATCGGCCCGGCAGCGGCGCCGGCACTGCGACCATCCCGGCGTAGAGACAGCCCACGAGCGCTGCCGCGAAGTCGAATCCGGTGGGGTACAGCAGCAGCACCCGCTCGCCGACCGGGTAGCGCGCCTGAAGCCACGCCCCGACCCTCCTCGCTTCCGCGTCCAGTTGGGCGAACGACATGCGTCGGTCGCCGCCATCACCCCCGAGGTCGTCGACAATGATCAACGCGGTGCGTTCCGGTGTCGACCGCGCGTGTGCACGGATGGCTACGGCGGCATCGGCGGTGAGCGACATGTCCATCATTGCCCTGGTTTCCCTTCCCAGCCGTGTGCACGACTCATCAGCACCCACGAATGAGTCATCGAGGTGCTTCAGGAACTCAGCATGCGACGAAAGCGCCTTTTTGTTGTGGGTTATGAGAATCGCATACCCCCGTCATTAGAAACGCATCTGGTCGCGGCACGTCACCCCAGTCGTCCCCCACCAGGACGAAGCCAGCGGTTACCGTACGGAAAGGTTCGGTACGGGAATCCAACAAAGCGGAATGAATGGACTCAGGCTGTCATCGCACCAGGCGTAACGGTCAGATCCAGTGCGACTCCCTGGCTATCCGTAACGCGTCGATCCGGTTGCGGGCCTTGAGCTTCGCGACCACCGACGACAGGTAGTTGCGTACGGTGCCGTCGGACAGACGCAGTCGATCCGCGATCTCGCCTACCGTGTCCCCCTGGTACACGTGCGTGAGCACGGAGAGCTCGCGTGGCGTGAGTGGGCAGTCCCCATTGCCCAGCGCGGCCACTGTCAGTTCCGCGTCGAAGACCCGTTCGCCCAGATGGACGCGCCGGATGGCGTCGAAGAACTGGCGCGGCGGAACGTCGCGCGGGACCAGACCCGCGATCTCCCCGGCGAAGGCCCGCCGCACGACCGGCCGGGTGAACGACGTCGCGAGCAGCATGCTCCGACAGCCCGGGATGCTCGCCACCTTCTCGGCGAACGCGACGGCATCGCTCTCCTCACGTTGAAAGCTGATGATCACGACATCAGGCCGATGCAGCTCGGCGAACTCCAATGCGTCCGAATAGCCGCTCGTCGATCCGACGACGCAGAACTCCTCCTCCTGCGCCAGAAGGGCAGTGAGCGCAAAACGGGACAGATGCAGAACGTCGGACACCAGTACGTCGATTGCCACTTATACCCTCCAGACGGTTCCCCGACCGCGCCGTTGGGGGCCCAGCGCGCACCCTCGACGTCATAATGTCACACGCGTACGAAAATTTGAAGGTCGATATCTGACAGTGCTCGGCCTGCAAAATTGCTACCACTGTGGACATTCACTGGGTCAAGATTGCGGTGGTCGTGACTGTGTCATATTCGCGATAGCTGCCCACCATGGGCGGAGGAGAGCAGGGGGCGACAAGATCATGGCGTGCGCCGCACTGCCCTGCCGACGATCCGCGCTAACGCGAGGCGCGTTAACAATTGCCGACTCCGCATGTGTCAGGTGTGCCTCGCGATCACCCCGCCCCGCGGCCGCCGCCGACACCAGCAGCGCAGCCACCGCGGCCGACTGCCGTCACGAGCTGACGCTCCTGCCGGCCAGATCCTTGTCGAGGTCGGCGAGCAGGTGGTCCGGCGTACGCATCCGCCACGCGTCGGTTACCAGCTCGTCGAGCCGGTCGACGGTGACCGCCGACAACCGCACCATGACCAGGGGAAGCCCGTCGTAGGCGGAGGTGGTGAAGAACAGGTCCGGCTCGCCGAGGAGCAGCGCCTGCTTCTCGGCCTCGTCGCCGACGTACAACACGGCGATGTCGGTGCGGATGACCCGCGGCCGGCCCGGCCGGCGCTCGGGATAGGACCAGACGAAGCCCTTGTCCGCGACCCGGAAGTCGAAGCCCTCACTGTCGATCTCCACGCTGTGCGGCAGCGCGAGGGCCAGCCGGCGGACGTCGGTGGCGTCAGCCATCGCCCCTCCCCGAATTCACCGAACGCGGCATGCCGACAGGCTAGCCGCTGGCTCCGACACCGCCAGCACAGCGGGCGGCCCACACGTCGGTGAGGTCGGCCTGCCGGGGGTGGCCGACGCGGTCGCCAACGCCGTTCACCACGCCACCGACACCCGGATCCGGTCCCTGCCGAGCACCGACGACCCACCGCGTGCTCGTGTGCGGCGGGCCGTCGTGCCACACCGGGACGTCGCGCCAGCGTCAGGTCGTGCTAGCGGGACAGGGCCTTCTCCAGCTCGGCCTTCGACATCGTCGAGCGCCCCTTGACGCCACGCTTCTTCGCCTCGTTGTAGAGCTGTTCCTTGGTGCGCCCGCCGGCACCACTGTGCGAGCGCTTACCGCCCCGGTGACCGGACGAGACATCGCTCACCGAGGATCGACTCGCGGTCCGCGCCTCGCCGGAACGGGCCCGCTCCTTGTTGACCGTACGGGCCGCGATCTCCTCGGCCCGGCTGGTGGACACGCCACGCTTCTTGGCGCTCGCCTTGATGTGCTCGTACTGCCGTTCCCGCTTGGGGCTGGATCCCGCAGGCATGAGGGCCTCCCTTCACCGACAGTGTTCAGTGCCCAGGTGCCCGGCCCCTGGAGGATCGAAACGCGGGCGGTGAAGGCGCCAGCCACACCACTCGGGGGACGCCGGGGCGGATGTGTCCGCGCCCCACCGTCCCCCGAGTGCCGGTCGATCAGGAGGTGAACTTGTCCAGCGCCAGCTCGATCGCGCCACTGTCCGGCTGGGCGTACGCCTTCATGGTCTCCTTGTTGTAGGAGATGAAGCTCGGGCAGCGGACCGCCGGGGCGTTGACCCGCCCGCCCTCACCGATCTTCTCGGCGGTCCTGGCGGAGTAGAACGTGAGCGTGTAGCGCGACGAGACGTAGTCGACGGTGACCTGCTTGTCGTCGCGGTCCTTGTACTGGCACTTGCGTGGGGTGCCCTCGCTGCCCGGCTCGAAGTTGAGGCAGCCGACGACGGAGACCGACGCCCAGTCGGCGGTCTTGGCGTAGTACGGCTTGTCGAAGCCGACCGACTTGCTCAGCCACGACTCCGGACGCTCCGGGGAGTTGCCGAACGTGTAGACCTTCGTGCCCTTCGCGCCGGTGTAGGGCGCCGCGTTGAGAATCGGGCTGCCCTCACACACGGCGGACATGTCACTGGAGTTGCGGGCGGTCACCGCGTTGTTGTTGTCGGGCTGCTCCTCCGCGGGCGGCGGAGCAATCGACGGTTCGATGCTCGGCGCACCGGGCGGTGTGCTCTGCCGGCCCGCGACCGGCTCCGCGTCGTCGTCACCGCCGAGCACGAAGAAGCCGACCACGCCACCGCAGGCGACGAGAACCGCCATCACCGCGGCGCCGATGCCCAGGCCGAGCCAGAGGCCCTTGTTCGAGGATTTCGTCGGCTGAGCCCCGTACGGCGGGGGCGGGGGCGGGGGCGGCACCGGCGCGCCGTACGGCGACGGGTAGCCGGGCGGGGTGACCGGGGACCCGGGCGGAAGCGGCTGGCCGACCGGAGAGCCCGGCGGACCGATCGGGGAGCCGGGCGGGGTGCCCCACGGGGCGGCGTTCGGGTCGGGTTGCGGTCCACCGTACGGAGGGTGGCTGTCACTCATCTGATGCCCTTGTCAATGTCGAGATGTTCGCTGGCAGATGATCAGAGTCAGGGTAGTGAGCAGCGCAAGTCGGGATGCCGTGGACTCCCCACCGCGACCGGGTGACCCGACGACGAACGTCGCTTGACGGTTCGCGGTGTGCCGGCGTCGCGCGGCGGGTACCTGACGGGGCACCGGAGAGGAGGACGCGATGACGACCGACCCGAGGTACACCCCGATCGCGCTGACCGGGGCCGGCAAGCTTGTCGACGACGAGGACGACGCCGGCACCGGCGATCTGGTCGGCGCGGACGACGCGGCGGCCGATGCCGTTCGAGCCGGCGCCGACATCGATCTGACCTCGGCCCGACGGGACACCGATCCGACGCCCGTCGGAGCTGCCGACGCCGACGCCGACCGGCGCCGCGCCGCCGGGGAGGACTGAGGCACGCACCGCCGGTGGCCCCGGGCATGCTGCCCCGGGGCCACCGGCGATCTCATTCTTCGACGTATCGAAATATTGCGTTATCGTTTCGAAGCATCGTAGGCTGCCGTGGGAGCGCTCCCGGTCTCCTCGTCCGTTGTCGCCGGAGTGCCGTACCCCACCACCACGACCAGATTGCGATGGTCCACCATGAAGCAACCTCCACGCCTGCGGCGCCTGCTGGTCGCGGCAGGCGCCGTCGGTGCGTTGACCGTCGGCGCGTTGACGGCCCTGCCCACCACCAACGCGATGGCCGCGACCGGCTGCTCCGTGACCTACACGACGAACAGCTGGTCCGGCGGGTTCACCGCGAGCGTCACCGTCACCAATCTCGGCGACGCGCTCAGCAACTGGACCCTGGGGTTCACCTTCCCCGACGGTGGCCAACGACTCACCCAGGGCTGGTCTGCCACCTGGAGCCAGAGCGGCAGCGCCGTCACCGCGCAGAGCATGAGCTGGAACGGCTCGCTCGCCACCGGAGCCAGCACCAACATCGGCTTCAACGGCAGTTTCACCGGCGCCAACCCGTCACCGAGTTCGTTCACCCTCAACGGCACCGTGTGCACCGGCTCGACCACGCCGACCACTCCCCCGCCGCCCACCACGCCACCGCCGACCACGGCACCGCCGACCACGCCACCGCCCGGTGGCCAGACTCCGGTGGCCATCAACGGGCAGCTCCGGGTCTGCGGGGTCAATCTCTGCAACCAGTACGGTCGGCCGATCCAGCTGCGCGGCATGAGCAGCCACGGCATCCAGTGGTTCGGCAACTGCTACAACCCGGCCTCACTCGACGCGCTCGCCACCGACTGGCGCTCCGACCTGTTCCGCATCGCCATGTACGTGCAGGAGCAGGGCTACGAGACCAACCCGACCGGGTTCACCAACCAGGTCAACAACCTGGTCGAGGAGGCCACCCGGCGCGGGATGTACGCGATGATCGACTTCCACACGCTCACGCCGGGTGACCCGATGTACAACCTGGAGCGGGCCAAGACCTTCTTCGCCGCCGTCTCGGCCCGGCACGCCGCGAAGAACAACGTGATCTACGAGATCACCAACGAGCCCAACGGCGTCGGCTGGTCCACCATCAAGAACTACGCCGAGCAGGTCATCCCGGTGATCCGGGCCAACGACCCGGACGCGGTGATCATCGTCGGTACGCGAGCCTGGTCCTCGCTTGGCGTCTCCGAGGGGGCCAACCACACCGAGATCGTCAACAATCCGGTGAACGCCAGCAACATCATGTACGCGTTCCACTTCTACGCCGCGTCGCACAAGGACAACTACCGGGCCGAGGTGGAGCGGGCCGCCGCCAGGTTGCCGCTGTTCGTCACCGAGTTCGGCACCGTCGACTACACAGGTGATGGGGGTGTCGACCTGACCAGCAGCGCCCAGTGGCTCGACCTGCTCGACCGGCTGAAGATCGGTTACGCCAACTGGACCTTCTCCGACAAGGCCGAGGGCAGCGCCGCGCTGCGGCCGGGCACCTGCAACGGCAGCAGCTACACAGGCACCTCGATGCTGACCGCCTCCGGTGTCTTCATGCGCGACCGCATCCGCACCGCGGACAACTTCCCCACCAGCTGATCCGAGCGCACCACCACCACGCGGCCCCGGCGGTACACCGCCGGGGCCGCACTGGTGCGGGGGTCCGCTCCGATCACTGTGGGCTGTCGGGCACCGGGCCGATGAGCGAGTCGGCCGGCCCGGCGGAGCCCGCCCGGTACTCCCGGAGCGGCACCGCTCCGGTCTTCCAGGCCGCCAGCACCGGTTCCACCACCCGCCAGCACTCCTCGGCGACGTCGGCGCGTACCGACAGGGTCGGATCCCCCTCGAAGGCACCACGCAACACCTCGCCGTACGCGGGCAGGTCACCGGGGCCGAAGTCCGCCGTCAGGTTCACCTGTTCCAACTCGAAGGGGTTACCGGGACCGTTGATGTTGAGATCCAGGCCGAGCCGGTCCGGGCCGAAGCCGATCCGGAGCCGGTCGGGCCGCTCGTAGCCGGTCAGGCCGTCGGGCACCCGGGTCGGCTGCTTGAAGGTGATGATCGCCTCCTTGCGTACGGCGTCCACCGCCTTCCCGGAACGGAGTCGGAACGGCACTCCCGCCCAGCGCCAGTTGTCCACCGTGACCGACAGTTCCGCGAGCGTCTCGGTGTTCCGCCCGGGGTCGACGCCGGGCTCGTCGGTGTAGTTCGGCAACCGCCGCCCGTTGATCTCCCCAGCGGTGTAGCGGGCACGTCGGCTGGCCACCGTCGGATCGTCCCGCCACAGCCGGGTGGCCCGCAGCACCTGCGCCTTACGGCCCCGCAACTCCTCGGCCCGAAGGTTCGGCGGCGGATCCATGGCCAGCAGGGCCAGCACCTGGAGCAGGTGGGACTGCACCATGTCCACAAGCGCACCGGCACCGTCGTAGTAACCGGCCCGACCTTCCAGGCCGAGCGTCTCGTCGAAGACGATGTCCACGCAGGCGACGTGGGCGGAGTTGAGCACCGGCTCGAAGATCCGGTTGGCGAAGCGCAGGCCGAGCAGGTTGAGCACCGTCGACTTGCCGAGGAAGTGGTCGATCCGGTGGACCTGGTTCTCCGGTACCAGGATGGCCAGCAGTTCGTTGAGCGACCGGGCCGAGATCCGATCGACGCCGAAGGGCTTCTCCAGCATCAGCCGGGTGCCCGGCGGCACCCCGATGCGGGCCAGCGCGGCGGCCGAGCGGGCGGTCACCAGCGGCGGCAGCGCAAAGAAGATCACCAAGGGTCCGGTGCAGCAGCCCAGCAGCGAGCGCAGGTCCTCCTCGCGCGTCACGTCGGCGGGTACGTAGCGCGTCTCGCGGATCACCTCGGACTCCACCGCCCCCACCGCGCCGACGGCCCCGAAGGAGTCGGCCACCCGGCGCCGCCAGCGCTCGTCGTCCCAGCCGTCCATGCCGCTGCCGATCAGCCGCAACCCGGGTACGGCCCCGGTGGCCAGCAACCGGCCCAGGCCGGGCAGCAGCAGGCGCCCGGTCAGGTCGCCACTGGCGCCGAGCACCAGCAGTGTCTGCCGTACGCCGGTGGCGGTGGCGGGTTCTGCGGGGACAGCTGCGGGAGCGCTCGATGCCGGCGTCGTCATGCCACCACCATGCCCTGTCCCGGCGATCGGCAGGCACCGGACCCCACGGACTCGCCGGCCGGTCGCACGTCGTGCCCGGGCCGGTGCGGATCGTCACCCACCGGCGTGGTCGTGGTGTCGGGCTGGCGGGCGGATCTTCGTGTGGCAGTCTGGTCTCACCGTCGGCCGGGACGAGGCCGCCCGACCCTGCGAGGAGACGATCGATCCGATGGCTGCGGACGTCACCAGCACCGACGAGTGGCAGGCCCTGTGCAAGCACGCCGAGGAGATCCGCGGGACGCACCTGCGGGAGCTGTTCGCCACCGACCACGACCGGGGTCGACGGTTGACCGTCGAGGTTGCCGACCTCTACGTCGACTACAGCAAGAACCTGG
Organism: Verrucosispora sp. CNZ293; assembly: GCF_002754655.1. Taxonomy (NCBI): domain Bacteria; kingdom Bacillati; phylum Actinomycetota; class Actinomycetes; order Micromonosporales; family Micromonosporaceae; genus Micromonospora; species Verrucosispora sp. CNZ293. The sequence goes on along the minus strand of NZ_PEFR01000001.1, from coordinate 1,081,490 downwards.
TCACCGACGAGACGTTGCGCCTGCTGACCGCCCTGGCCGAGCGGGTCGGGCTCACCGACCGGATCGCCGCGATGTTCGCCGGAGCCCACATCAACGGCACCGAGGATCGCGCCGTGCTGCACACCGCGCTGCGGTTGCCGTCCGACGCCTCGCTCACCGTCGACGGGCAGGACGTGGCGGCCGACGTGCACGCCGTGCGGGAACGGATGGCCGAGTTCGCCGAGAAGGTGCGCTCCGGCCAGTGGCGCGGGCACACCGGCGAGCGCATCCGCACCGTGGTCAACATCGGCATCGGCGGCTCCGATCTCGGGCCGGTGATGGCGTACGAGGCGTTGAAGGCGTACCGCGACGCCGGCCTGAGCTGCCGTTTCGTGTCGAACATCGACCCCACCGACATTCACGACACGGTCGCCGACCTGGATCCGGCGACCACCCTGTTCGTGGTGGTGTCGAAGACCTTCTCCACGCAGGAGACGCTGGCCAACGCCGAGCAGGCCCGGCACTGGCTGCTCACCGGCCTCGACGCCGACGCCGACGCGGTGGCCCGACACTTCGTGGCGGTCAGCACCAACGCCCAGCGGGTGGCGGACTTCGGCATCGACCCGGCCAACATGTTCGGCTTCTGGGACTGGGTGGGTGGCCGGTACTCGCTGCCCTCCGCGGTGGGCCTGTCGGTGCTGCTGTCCATCGGGCCGGCGCGCTTCGACGAGATGCTTGCCGGCTACCACGCCGTGGACGAGCACTTCCGTACCGCTCCGCTGGCGGAGAACGCGCCGGCGCTGCTCGGCCTGCTCAACGTCTGGTACACCAACTTCCTGGGCGCGCAGACCCACGCGGTGCTGCCGTACTCGCAGTACCTGCACCGGTTCCCCGCCTACCTGCAACAGCTGACCATGGAGAGCAACGGCAAGTCGGTACGCACCGACGGCCGCCAGGTGTCCTACGACACCGGGGAGATCTTCTGGGGCGAGCCCGGCACCAACGGCCAGCACGCCTTCTATCAACTGCTGCACCAGGGCACCCGACTGGTACCTGCGGACTTCATCGGGTTCAGCGAGCCCAACCACGACATCGGCGACATGCACGATCTGTTCATGTCGAACTTCTTCGCCCAGACCGCGGCGCTGGCCTTCGGTCGGACCGCCGAGCAGGTCGCCGCCGAGGGCGCCGCGGCGGACCTCGTACCGCACCGGGTGATGGCGGGCAACCACCCCACCACCTCGATCGTGGCCGACCGGCTCACCCCGGCCACCCTCGGCCAACTGGTCGCCCTCTACGAGCACATCGTGCTCACCGAGGGTGCGATCTGGGACATCAACCCGTTCGACCAGTGGGGTGTCGAGCTGGGCAAGGTGATGGCCAACCAGCTCGCCCCACTGCTCACCGCCGACCGCGCCGACCTCACCGACCTGGACTCCTCAACCGCCGCCCTGATCTCCCGCTACCGCACCCAACGCAACCGCCCCTGACCGGCAGCAGACGCCCTTTCGCGGCGGCCACTGCCGCAAGATCCGTGCGGATCTTGACGGGCTTGCGTAGGGGTGGGGGCCGGCGGGGGAACCGGTTCTCGTGCTTCGAGAACTGTTTGGACGCCGCTGGCGGGCGTCGGGCACAGTCGGAGCGTGACGAACTCCAGCACCGTACGCCAGCGCTCCATGGACGAGATCATGGAAGGGCTGCACCTCGTGCGGCGCTCCCCCCGAGGTGTCGGCACCCTCGCGTTGGTCGTACGGCGGCCGGCGGTGGATGCCCGCGAGGTGTTGTCCCGGGCCGAGCTGGATCCGGCCGCCGGGCTGCTCGGCGACACCTGGGGTCAACGACCCAGCTCGCGAACCGCCGACAAGTCGCCGCACCCGGACATGCAGCTGAACGTCATCAACTCCCGGTTCGTCGAGTTGATCGCCGGTCCCGACCGGGACGCCTGGGCGCTCGCCGGTGATCAGCTCTACGTCGATCTCGACCTGAGCGTCGACGCCCTGCCAGCCGGTACCCGCCTGGCGATCGGCGACCGGGCCGTCATCGAGGTGACCGACCAGCCGCACACCGGTTGCGCCAAGTTCGCCGCCCGGTTCGGTCGCGACGCCCACAAGGTCGTCTGGACCGACGAGGGCAAGCACCTCCGGCTGCGCGGCCTCAACGCCCGGGTGCTCGTCGGCGCGACGATCGAGACCGGCGACACCATCCGGCAGCTCCCCGCCGACCCCGAACCCGACGCGTACCGCTGACCGCTGCCGCGCCGGCAGTGGCGCGCGTCACCGTCCACAGTCGCCGCCGCGACCTCGGTCGTTCGGTTGGCTTTCGGTCCGTTCTGGCCCAATGGGTCACCAGCGGGTACCCGGGCTCCCCCGTTGTCCGGGTACCCGCGTCCGAAAGAGGCGACCGAGGAGCAGCGCATGGGCAGCACCATCCAGGACCTCACCGCACCGGATCTGACCGCGACGCGCGCCGACGACACCCGGCTGCTGGAACAGACCCTGTTCGAGGTGAAGCGGGTCATCGTCGGCCAGGACCGGCTGGTGGAACGCCTGCTCACCGCGCTGCTCGCCCGGGGCCACTGCCTGCTGGAAGGAGTGCCCGGCGTGGCCAAGACCCTCGCCGTGGAGACCCTGGCCACGGCGGTGGGCGGCAGCTTCTCCCGGATCCAGTTCACCCCCGACCTGGTGCCGTCGGACATCCTCGGTACCCGGATCTACCGGGCCTCGACCGAGAACTTCGACGTCGAGCTGGGGCCGGTGATGGCCAACCTGGTCCTCGCCGACGAGATCAACCGCGCGCCGGCCAAGGTGCAGTCGGCGCTGCTCGAGGTGATGGCCGAGGGACACGTCTCGCTCGGCGGGCGGAGCTATCCGGTCCCCGCGCCGTTCCTGGTGCTGGCCACCCAGAACCCGATCGAGTCCGAAGGTGTCTACCAGCTGCCCGAGGCCCAACGGGACCGCTTCCTGATGAAGGTGGTGGTCGACTATCCGACCGACGACGAGGAACTGGGCATCCTCTACCGGATGGGCTCCGGCACCCCGGCCGCCCGGCCGGTGCTGGACCCGCACCGGCTGATGGCGTTGCAGGGCCGGGCCCGGGAGGTGTTCGTCCACCACGCTCTGGCCGAGTACGTCGTCCGGCTGGTGCTGGCCACCCGTGACCCGCGCCGGTTCGGGTTGCCGGAGGTGGCCGCGCAGCTGGCGTACGGTGCCAGCCCTCGCGCGACCCTCGGTCTGGTCGCGGCCGCCCGGGCCCTGGCGCTGCTGCGGGGCCGGGACTACGTGCTCCCCGCCGACGTGCGGGAGATCGCCACCGACGTGCTCGCTCACCGGCTGGTCCTCTCCTTCGACGCGGTCGCCGACGACGTCGACCCCGGCGGCCTGGTGCGGCAGGTCGTGGCGGCGGTGCCGCCACCACAGATCGCCCCCGCCCAGGAGGACCAGGGGCCGGGCCTGGGGGCGGCGGCATGAACGAGAACGCGACAAGCCTCGGGCACCTGGCACCGCAGCGTCGGCTGCGCCGGCTGGAGCTGACCATCACCCGCCGACTCGACGGGCTGCTGCACGGGCAGCACCTGGGCCTGCTACCGGGACCGGGCAGCGAACCGGCGGGCAGCCGGGAGTACCGCCCCGGCGAGGACGAGGTTCGGCGGATGGACTGGTCGGTGACCGCGCGGACGACAGTGCCACACGTGCGTACCGTCGACGCCGACCGGGAACTGACCACCTGGACGCTCGTGGACGCGACACCCAGCATGGACTTCGGCACCGCCGAGCTGGAGAAGCGGGAACTGGCGGTGGCGGCCGTCGCCGCCGTCGGTTTCCTGACCGCCGGCTCCGGCAACCGGCTCGGCGCGCACGTGCTCGGCGACGCCGGGGTGCGCAGGTTCCCCGCCCGCACCGGCCGATACCACCTGCTCAGCCTGCTGCGCACCCTGTTGGAGGTGCCGCGCGGTCGGCCGGCCAGCGACCCCGTGCCACTTGCCGAGGCCATCGACGGGTTGCGTCGCTCGGCTGGCCGTCGCGGGCTGGCGGTGGTCGTCTCCGACTTCCTGGACGGCCTGCCCGACGAGGGGGTGGCCGGCGCCGGGGGCGGTCCACCGGACTGGGAGCGGGCGCTGCGGCGGCTTGCCGCGCGGCACCAGGTGCTCGCGGTCGAGGTCCGTGATCCACGTGAGCTGGAGCTGCCCGACGTCGGCCTGATCACGCTTGTCGACCCGGAGAGCGGACGACGGCGGGAGGTCGCCACCGGCAGCCGCCGGCTCCGCGACCGCTACGCGGCGGCTGCCGCCGCACAACGGCTGGCCGTGGCGCGGGCACTGCGCCGGGCCGGTGCCGCCCATCTCCCGCTGAGCACCGACCGGGACTGGATCGCCGACATCGTCCGGCACGTCCACGCCCAGCGCCGGTTGGCCCGGGCGACCCGCCCGACGAACGGAGGAGCGGCGTGAGCTGGCAGTCCCCCGAACGGCTGTGGCTGTTGGCCGGGGTGGCCGCCCTGGTGGTCGCCTACCTGCTGCGTCAGCGTCGGCACAGCCGGTACGCCGTCCGGTTCACCAACCTGCGCCTGCTGGACAAGGTGGCGCCGGCCCGCCCGGCGTGGCGGCGGCACGTGCCGGCCGGGCTGTTCATCGCGATGCTGGCACTGCTGGTGGTCGGCTTCGCCCGACCGACCGACGAGGTACGGGTGCCCCGGGAACGGGCCACCGTCATCGTGGCCGTCGACGTGTCCCGCTCCATGCTCGCCGACGACGTACCGCCGGACCGGCTGATCGCCGCCCGGCAGGCGGCCCGCGAGTTCGTCGCCGACCTGCCGGCGGAGTTCAACGTCGGGCTGGTGGCTTTCGCCGGCAACGCGTCGGTGATGGTCGCCCCCGGCGGTGACCGGGAAACGGTCACCGCCGGCATCGACCAGCTCGACGAGGGCGTCACCGCCCGGCAGGGCACGGCGATCGGCGAGGCCATCCACGCCTCCCTGGAGTCGATCCGCACCCTGGACGCGCAGGCCGCCGAGGATCCGCCGCCGGCCCGGGTGGTGGTGCTCTCCGACGGGGCGAACACGTCGGGCCGCGACCCGGCGCTGGCCGCCGCCGACGCGGTGGCTGCGGGCGTACCTGTCGACACCATCTCCTTCGGCACGCTCGACGGCCGCATCGGTGGCGGCCAGTCGGTCCCGGTCGACGGGGAGACCCTGCGCGCCGTGGCCGAGCAGGCCGGCGGCGGTTACTACGAGGCGGGCAGCGGCGACGAGTTGCGGGCCGCGTACTCCGACATCGGTTCCTCGGTGGGTCATCGGCTGGAGCGGCAGGACGTGTCGGCGCGGTTCATCGGCGCCGGCCTGGTGCTCGCGCTGCTGGCCGCCGCCGCCTCGCTGTTCTGGTTCTCCCGACTGCCCTGACCGCCTCCCTACGGTCTTCCCTGAGGAGGGACATCGCATGCCGAGCACCATTCCGGGGCTGGGTGAGCCGCGCGGACCACGCTTCGTCTCACCCACCCTCGCACCCGACGAGCAGCCCACCGGCGTCCCGCCGGTCCCGGTCGCGCCGACGGGTGCCGACAGTCCGGGGTACGGGTCGGACGGCCCGGCGGACCGGAACGCGGAACCGTCGCGCTGGCCCCGGCTGCTGCTGGCCGGCCTGACCGTGGTGGCGGTATCGGCCGGTGCCGGTGGCGTCGCCGGTCACGTCGCCGGCGATGACGAACCGGCAGCCAGCCCGGAAGCCGCAGCGGCCGGCCCGGCCGGCAGTGCCGGAGGTGACCTGGTCGCCGCCGCCGACCGGGTGTTGGCCGGAGTGGTGTCGGTACGGGTGTCCACCGGCGGCCGGGGGTCCTCCGGATCCGGATTCCTGATCGACGATCGGGGGCACGTGGTCACCAACAACCATGTGGTGGCCGGCGGCGGCACGATCCAGGTGGTCGGTCGGGACGGCCGTCGGCTCACCGCGCGGCTGGTCGGCCTCGACCCGGGCACCGACATCGCCGTGCTGCGGATCGACCCGGGCAACGGTCTGCGCCCGCTGCCGCTGGCGTCGGCCGGCCAGACGCGGGTCGGTGAGCCGGTGCTCGCCGTCGGTTCACCGCTCGGACTCTCCGGCACGGTCACCGCCGGGATCGTCAGCGCCCTGGACCGGCCGGTCCGGCTCGGCGGTGGAGCCCGACAGCCGGCGGTGCAGACCGACGCGTCGATCAACCCGGGGAACTCCGGCGGACCGCTGGTCAACGGTCGGGGCGAGGTGGTGGGTGTGAACACCGCCATCGCCACGCTGGAGGGCAGCGGCAACATCGGGATCGGTTTCGCCATCCCGGTCGAGCGGGCAGCACAGGTGGCACAGGGGCTGATCGCGAGGGGATAACTGGACGATGCGGCTGCTCGTGGTGGAAGACGAAGAGGATCTGGCCGGCGCGTTGCGGGTCGGACTGGTCCGTGCCGGCTACGCCGTCGACCTCGCCGCCGACGCGGCGCAGGCGTACGACCTGCTGCTGGTCAACGCGTACGACCTGATGCTGCTCGACGTCAACCTGCCCGACGTGGACGGGTTCGCGGTGTGCCGGGCGATCCGCTCCGGAGAGGTCGAGGTGGCCGGTGGGCGCGACCTTCGGGTGCTGATGCTCACCGCCCGAGGCGCGCTGGGTGACCGGGTCCGTGGCCTGGACGAGGGCGCCGACGACTACCTGGTGAAGCCGTTCGCGCTTGTCGAGCTGCTGGCGCGGGTACGGGCGCTGCTGCGCCGCGACACCGGCGGTACCGGGGTGGTCCTCACCGTCGGCGCGTTGACCCTGGACGTGGCCCGGCAGCAGGCCCGGCGGGGCGACCGGCCGCTGCACCTGACCCGCAAGGAGTTCGGCGTCCTGGAGTACCTGATGACCCGCCCCGGGCGGGTGGTGCCGGCCGAGGAGCTGCTGGAGCACGTCTGGGACGCCAACGCCGACCCGTTCACCGAGACCGTCCGGGTCACCGTGGGTACGCTGCGACGCAAACTCACAGGTGCCGGCGACGACCCGGCGATCGAGACGGTCGTCGGGCGCGGCTACCGGCTGCGGGAGGTGCTGGCGTGAGTGTTTTCCGGTCGATCCGGTTCCGGTTGACGGTGCTCTACTCGACGCTGTTGTTCGCGCTGGCCGGTGCCGGCCTGCTGGTGGCGTACGTGGCGGTGGACCGGGCTGTCGATCCCAAGCCGATCACCAAGCGGTACGAGGCGCAACTGGTCAAGCTCAAGAGCGACGGACGTACGGTGCCGACCGGCACCACCCTCGAGGTCGCCGAGGTGCAGCAGATCGAGGACGAGGTGAACCTGCGGCTGTTGCAGACGGTCCGGGACTACTCCTTGATCGCGCTCGGCGGGCTCTTCGTGGCCAGCCTCGGCATCGGCTGGGTGCTGTCCGGCCGGGCCCTGCGCCCGGTGGGTGCCATCGCCCGTACCGCCCGGGAGATCCAGGCCACCGACCTGTCCCGCCGGATCCGGCTGACCGGTTCCCGCGACGAGCTGCGCGACCTCGGCGACACCATCGACTCGATGCTCGACCGGCTCGATCATGCCTTCCACGCTCAGCGGCAGCTCATCGATGACGCCTCGCACGAGTTGCGCAGCCCGTTGGCGATCATCCGAGCCAACCTCGACGCCTCTCTCACCGCGCCGGAGGCCGGTGAGCAGGAGCGTGCCGCCGCGGTGGCGACGATCGACAGGGCCACCACCCGGATGTCCCGGCTGGTGGAGGATCTGCTGGCCACGGCCCGTCGGGACGCTGACTCGATGTCCGACACGGATGTGGACCTCAGCGCCGTGGCCCGCGAGGCGGGTGAGGACTTCGCCGCCCTGGCCACCGGTCGTGGTCTGCGCCTGCGGTACGCGCTCGACCCGGCGCTCACCCTCATCGGCGACCCTGACACGCTGCGCCGGGCGGCCGGCAATCTGCTGTCCAACGCGGTACGCCTCTCCCCGCTCGGTGGAGCGGTGAAGGTGGCGACCGGCCGGGTGGGCGACTGGTTGTGGTTGGCCGTCGCCGACGAGGGGCCGGGCATCGCCGAGGCCGACCAGCCGCGGGTCTTCGACAGGTTCTGGCGCGGCGAGACCGCGCGGGGCGGCTCCGGTGACCGCCGGACCGGGTTGGGGTTGGCCATCGTCCGCCAGATCGTCGAGTCGCACGGCGGGCAGGTGGCGGTCTTCTCCCGACCGGGTACGGGCAGCACGTTCGTGCTGTGGCTGCCGGCCGCCGACCGGACCGGGGACACCCGGCCACCGGCCAGCGCCCCGCTGTGACGGGCGGGCGCCAGCCGCCGGACTGTCACGCAAATGTCATCCAACCGTGCGGTCGACTCCAAGGTCGTTGCGCAAGGTGGTGGCGATCGGGACGGCGCGTCGGGTCGCCGGCGTCGACGACGAAGGAGACCGTTGTGGTGATGCCGTGGCCCTGGCCGATGCCCGACGATCATTCCTTTCGGGCCCTGTGGGACGAGCCGCAGCACCACGACGAGGATGTCCGGCTCGCCGCCCTGGTAGCGCAGCGGCTGAGCGCCGACTGGTCGACCCGTCGGCAGCAGATCACGGTGATGGTGCAGAACCGGGTTGTGATCCTCACCGGCCTGGTGGCCAGCGCCGAGACCCGCCGCGCGGCCGGCGAGTTGGCCTGGGACGTCGAGGGCGTGACGGACGTCTGCAACGCGCTACGGCTGGCCGGTCACCGGCGCGGCCGCCGCTGAACTTCGGCCCGTCCACGGCGCCCGGCACCGGCGACGTGGACGGGCCGGACACCACAGACGACGGGACGGGCCGGACACCACAGGCGACCGGACGGCCCGCCACGCCAACCGCGACGGCCGCCCGAGCCGGAATCGTGGCACGCGGACTACGCGGACACCTGGGGGTCGGTGTCCGGGGCATGGCCCTGGAGGCGGGCGAGCGCGTCGGCGCGGGTGTCCGCGATGGGGAACACCTCGTCCAGCCGGGTGACCCGGAGCACCTGACGGATCAGCGGCGAGGTCGACGCCACGCAGAGCTGTGCGCCGCGGTCAGCGGCGGCGCGGTGCGCGCGGACGAGCAGCCCGAGCGCGGTGGAGTCGACGAGATCCGTCCCACCGAGATCCACCAGGACGTGCCCGCCCATGTCGGCCGCGTGCCCCAACGCCATGCCCAGCGTCTCGCCGGTGTCGACGTCGACGTCACCGGCGACGGTCACCACAGTCACCGCACCGAGGTGCTCGATGCCGAGGATGCCGCCGGGAACGCCGGCAGCGGCCGGGCCGAGTTGGGTGCAGTGCGCGCAGCGGTGCGGGCCGTCGGCCAACGGCGAACCGCTCCAGCCGTGCTCGGACACCAGCGGCCACACCACCTCCGCGTCGGAGGGCACCCGCGGCGCGGCGACCGTGTCACCGCAGTTGTCACAGGTCAGGGTGACCAGATGGTCATCCAGGACGACGGCCATGGCGCGCTCCTTCCCAGGTCAGAGGGGTCGGGGTCCCACCCTGCCGGGGTCAGGTGGCGGGCACCGCGCGGACACGTGACGGTTGGGTGACGAATCGGCTTCCCACTGCTGGCGGGGTCGGATGGGCGACGACACGCTCGCACACGCCGTCCGCTTTGGCACGATAGATGCAGAGAGATCAGTTGATCCCTGTGTGCGACGGGAGGTCGAAGAATGCGAAACGCACTACCCGCCGACGAACCGGTCGGCACGCTGGAAGTGGTGCACCGGTTCCGGGGCCCGATGCCCACCGGGGTGACCGTCTCGCACCGTGGTCGGATCTTCGTCAATTTCCCCCGATGGGGTGACCAGGTGCCCGCGACAGTTGTGGAACTGCGGCGCGGGCGGGAGGTTCCCTTCCCCGACCTGCGGTGGAACACGCCGTCCGGCGACGACGACCCGTCGGCGTTCGTGTCGGTGCAGAGCGTGGTGGTCGACCCGGCCGACCGGCTCTGGGTGCTCGACACGGGCAGCCCGATGTTCCAGCCGACCTCCCCCGGCGGACCGAAACTGGTCCGCGTCGACCTGCGGACCGACACCGTCGCCCAGGTGATCACCTTCCCGGCTGACGTGGTGCTGCCCACGTCGTACCTCAACGACGTGCGCTTCGACCTGCGTCGTGGTGAGGCCGGGCTGGCGTACCTCACCGACTCCGCCGACGGTGCCCCGAACGCCATCATCGTGGTCGACCTGGCCACCGGGACGTCGTGGCGGCGGCTCAACGACCACCCGTCCACCAAGGCCGCGCCGCTTGCGGACTTCCGTCCGGTGGTCGAGGGGCGCCCCTTCCTGGTCCGTCCCCCGGACGGGCCACCTCAGCCGGTGGGTGTCGGCGCCGACGGCATCGCGATCTCCGCCGACGGAGCGCGGCTGTACTACTGCGCCCTCGCCACCCGCCGCTGGTACAGCGTCGCCACCGACGCCCTGGCCGACCGGGCCCTGGGCGACGCGGAGGTCGCCGCGACGGTTGTCGACGAGGGCGACAAGGGCGGTGGCGCGGACGGCCTGGAGTCCGACGACGCCGGCCGGATCTACCTCACCAACTACGAGCACAACGCGGTGCTGCGGCGTCGCCCCGACGGTGAGTACGAGACAGTGGTGCACGACGCCCGCCTGCTCTGGCCGGACACCCTGAGCGTGGCCGTCAACCGGCACCTCTACGTCATCGCCAACCAGGTGCACCGGCAGCCGCCGTTCAACCGCGGCCAGGACCGGCGACGCAGGCCGTACGCCCTGTTCCGGACCCGGATCGACGCGGGCCCGGTGCTGCTGCGGCCGTGACCACCGACGCGCCCCGATCGGGTGGCAGTGGCATCCGATCGGGGCGACGCGTCGCCCCGGCCCGTAGCGTCGGAGCGGAGTGCCCACGAGGTGAGGAGCGGGTCGTGACCGAGCCGGAGGAAGAGCGCGAGAAGAGCGCGAAGACCGACCCGGTGCTGTTCTCCCCGGACGGCGACCCCCACCATAATCCGGCGCAGACCCCGCTGCCCGACGAGCACCCGCCGGTGACGTACTCCCACGACGGCGAGACCGACGTGATCGATGGCGAGCAGTAGCGAGACTACCGAGCGGCGCGTACCGCGGCGGTCAGTTCGTCGTCGTACGTGACCAGGGCACGGCCGTCGGCGGAGTAGGCGATCAGCCGGCCGTGCGCCATGGTGGCCGACCGGAACGAGAACGTCCGCACACCGGGATAGGCGGCCAGCAGCGGAATGGTGCGCGGTGGACCGCCCGGAGCGGAGTGGTAGTCCAACCGCGCCACCTGCTCGGAGACCACGCCGTTGACGCGCACCTTCGTCTTCTCCCGACGGGTGCCGAAGGTGACCGGGGCACCGGTGTCGTAGTGGGCGCACTCGACAGGTCCCCGGCACACGAAGAAGTACCGTGCGTTGACCACGTCGGGGAGGCGGTACGCCTTGAAGGTGGGGTCGGCTCCGGCGGGCAACGGCTGCACCGCGAAGAACGCCAGCGCACCGAGCGCCGCGACGCCCACCCGCGGCCATCCTCGCCCGGCGGCCCGGGTGCGGTGGGTACGGGCGGCGGTGAGCGCGACCGCGCCGAACCCGGTCACGCAGAGCGCGGCGGTGCCGATGGCCCGGGCGTTCTCGAAGAGGAACTGCACGCCGGGCCGCATCGACACCGGAGCCAGCACCGCGCCCAGCGACAGCACCATGCTGGCCAGCAGCAGCGCCCCGGCGACCCGCCGGGCGACGCCGACGGCACCCACCAGCAGCATCGCGGCGAGGACCGTCCACACCTGGTGGTGGGTCCAGGAGACCGGGGACGCGGCGACGGTGGCGCAGCCGACAAGCACCGCTGCGTGCCCCGGACGCCCCAGCCGGGACAGCGCCCGGGCCCGCAGCAGGGCCAGCGCGCAGATGACGGCCACCAGGACGGCCCAGACCAGCGGGAGGGACCGCTCGGCCAGGCCGACGCGAAGCAGCATCCCGTGCACAGACTGGTTACCCAGCGACGCCAGGTTGCCGATCCGGGAGGTCTGGGTGACCGTGCCCGCCCAGTAGGTCAGGCTCTCGGTGGGCAGCACCGCGAGGGCGAGCGCCCCGCAGGCGACGAAGGCGGCAAGTGCCCGGGCGGCGTCGCGGTACCGGCCGCAGGCCAGGAAGTAGAGCACGAACAGCAGCGGGGTCAGTTTGATCGCCGCCGCCACACCGATCAGCACGCCGCGCCTCCGCGACGGCGGCGCCATCGCGTCGAGCAGCGCCATCAGCACGATGAAGATGCTCACCTGTCCGAAGCGCAGGTTGCTCTGCACGGGCGCGGCGATCATCAGCACCGCCGCGACCGCCGCGATGCCGACAGGCGCCGACGTCCCCACACGGGCGCCGGTCACGCCCCGGCCCGGCGCGGCGGCGCGGCCCGTGGCGAGCACGCGACCGACGGGTACGGCGATGGCGACCACCGCCGCGCAGGTCGCCGCCAGCCAGAGCGCTTCGACCAGGCCGAGCGGAACCGTCGTGATCGGCCAGAGGACGAGCGCCGCGAACGGCGGGTAGGTGAACGGTCCACCGTTTGGCGCGACGTATCCGTACAGCGGACGCCCGGCGCGCAGGTCGGTGAGCGCTCCGTGGTAGATGTGCAGATCGGACAGGCGATCGGGGCGGCGCAGCACAAGCGCGACGGAGACCAGCGCCGCCACCGCGAAGCCCACCCACAGCAGCGTCGCCCGATGATCCCGCATGGACAGAGAATAGGGGTGCACGGACCGCTCGGCGCGGCCCCGCCACCGCTCAGCGCGGCTACCCCACCACACCTTGTGACGCATCCGTGCCGGCGAAGACAATCATCGATGTTCTGAGAGCCGGACGAGGTAGGGCACCGGGCAGCCCTCGATCGGAACACCACCATGTCCCCTTCCGTCCGGAGGACCCGTTCCATGAGAAAAGCGATCCGACTGTGGTGCGCCGCCCTGGCCACCATCGTCCTGACCGCGCTCGCCGCGCTGTCACTGCCGACATCGGCGTCGGCGGCGACGCTCACCGAGGTGACGAACTTCGGTGCTAATCCGAGCAACCTGCGCATGTACCTCTACGTACCGGACCGGGTCGCGCCCCGGCCGGGCCTGCTTGTCGTATCCCACTACTGCACCGGCAACGGGCCCGCGATGTACTCGGGCACCCAGTTCGCCCGTCTGGCCGACCAGTACGGCTTCATCGTGATCTACCCGTCGGTGACCCGCAGCAGCCAGTGCTTCGACGTCTACTCGCAGCAGGCGTTGCGTCGCGGCGGCGGCAGCGACCCGGTTGGCATCATGTCGATGGTCGATCACGTGCGGAGCCGCTACTCCGTGGACCCGACCCGGATCGCCGCGACCGGCACCTCGTCCGGAGCGATGATGACGAACGTCCTGCTCGGGCTCTACCCGGACGTGTTCCGCGCCGGCGCGGCCTTCGCCGGGGTACCCTTCGGCTGCTTCGCCACCACCGGCGGCTCGGAGTGGAACAGCGAGTGCGCCAACGGGCAGATCAGCCGCACGCCGCAACAGTGGGGAGACCTGGTCCGCAACGCCTACCCCGGCTACACCGGCCCACGGCCCCGGATGCAGATCTGGCACGGCACCAACGACGACATCCTGCGCTACCCGAACTTCGGCGAGCAGGTCAAGCAGTGGACCAACCTGCACGGGCTGAGCCAGACCCCTACCTTCACCGACAGCCCGCAGCCGGGCTACACCCGGACCCGCTACGGCGGCTCCGGCGGTGACGCACCTGTCGAGGCGATAAGCATGCAGGGCGTCTCGCACAACCTGCCGGTCGACGCCGCACAGGCGGTCCGCTTCTTCGGGCTCGACGTCGGGCCCCCCACCCCGGGGCCGACCAGCCCGACGCCTACCCCCACGCCCACGCCTACGCCTACGCCGACGATCACCCCCACCCCCACCCCGACGCCGACGGTGCCGCCGGGCACCGGCTGCCGGATCGGGTACGCGGTGAACGCCTGGAACACCGGGCTGACCGCGTCGGTGACCATCACCAACACCGGCGCCACAGCGGTGAACGGTTGGAGTCTGGCGTTCACCCTGCCCGCCGGGCAGACCATCACCAACGGCTGGAACGCGACATACTCGCCGACCTCCGGGGCGGTGACCGCTCGTAACGTCTCCTACAACGCCGCGATCGCGCCCAACGGCTCGGTCACCATCGGTTTCCAGGCCAACCACGGCGGCAACACCGCCCGCCCGGCCTCGTTCACCCTCAACGGCGCTCCCTGCACGGTCAGCTGACCGTCCAACCGCCCGCTCGGTTCGGTGTCCGTACGGGTGTCGCCCGTACGGACACCGGCGACGGCCGGACCGGCCCGACGCCATTGGCCTTGGTGACGATTGAGGGATATATTCCTGTCGATGCCAGGAAAGCGCTTGCTCTGCGTCGTTTCACCACTCCGGCACGCGCTCCACCGCCACCGCACCCGCATCCGGAGGAACCCGCATGCTGCTCAGCACCTGTAGACGAACCTCTCGACGCTGGCTGGTCGCCGTCACCACGCTGGCGCTGCTCGGCGCCGGCGTGGTGGTCGCCTCGCCCAGCGCCCAGGCCGCGACCGTCGATCCCAACGCCACGTACGTGTTCGTCAACCGACACAGTGGCAAGGCGATGGACGTGTGGAACTGGTCCACCGCCGACAACGCCCCGATCAACCAGTACACCCGCAACGACGCCGCCGTGCAGCAGTGGCGGTTCGTCGACGTCGGCAGCGGCTACTACCAGATCCGCTCCGTGCACAGCGGCAAGGTCCTCGAACTGCCGAACGCCACCGACGGCGTGCAACTCGTGCAGAACTCCGCCGCCAGCGGCAACACCCGTCAGCACTTCCGACTCGCCGACTCCGCCGGCGGATACGTCCGGTTCCTCAACCGGCACTCCAACAAGGCCCTCGACGTCTGGGGCTGGTCCACCGCCGACGGCGGCATGATCTCCCAGTACCAGGACGTCGACGGCACCAACCAGCAGTGGCAACTGGTGGCGCTGGGCGGCGGCAACGGCAACGGCTGTGGCAGCGGCTCGTTCCAGGCCGAGGCGGTCCTCAACGGCGGCACCTGGACGTCCCGCAACGGTGGCAGCACCGTCTACACCGGCAACAGCATGCAGGCCGCCGTGCAGGCGGCGGTGAACAGCCTCAGCGCCGGCCGGACCAGCAAGCAACGGGTCGTGGTACGCGGCTCCGGCTCGATAAGCGCCGGCTCCCGCATCTCCCTGCCCAGCTACACGACAATCGACGTCTGCGGCACGATAAACGTGACGGGGTCCGGCTCCGGTGACCAGGCACCGATCTACTCGCGCGGCACCACCCAGGTGGAGGTGCAGAACCTCAGCGTCACCGGCACGCCGCTCTACGGCATCTTCATGCGCAACGTGACGAACGTGGTCCTCGGCCAGATCGACATGCGGCTGTCCAGCGGGCTCGGGGTCCGGATCGACAACCGGGGCGACACCAGCCAGTGGACGCGCAACGTACGCATCGACAACGTCTACGTCTCCGGCAGCAGCACCCACGCGGTCGAGACGTACGGCGTGGACGGCCTGACCGTCGGCACCGTGACCGCCCGTAACGTCGGCGGCTCCGGCCTGCTGCTCAACGAGACGATCAACGCCACGGTGAACACCGTCGACGCGGAGAACGCCGGCACCGGCACCGGCTACGCGGCGTTCCGCACCGCCAACCGCGCCGGGCGGATCGGCTCCGGCTACCCGATCAACATCCGGGTCGGCACGGTACGGGCACGCGGCGGTGGTCGGGGTATCTTCTGCGTCTCCGAGTCCGGCGGCGTGGCGGTCAACCGGGTCGACATCGCCAACACCGGCAACAACGCGATCCTGCTCGAGAACTGCTACGGCGTGGACATCGCAGCCGGCGGCGGAACGATAAGCGGCGGCGGCGAGGTCCGACTGGCCGCGCGGACGGAGTTCCCCGGCAACCGGGACATCACCCTGCGCAACTTCACGCTGGTCAACAGTCGGATCCTGGAGAGCCCCTGCACGAGCAACCTGACCATCAGCAACATCGCTCTCAGTAACTCCAGCATCAGCCGCTGCTGACCGTCGGCGTGGTGTCGGCCCCCGTCGGGAGACCGGTGGGGGGCCGTCGTCCGTACCGGACGGGCCGGTTGACAGATCATGAGGGCGATCCCAGACTGGCTCGCGTCGATCCCGTCGGCCGCCCACGAGGAGCCTGGATGAAGATCGCCGATGCCCGGGTCATCGTCACCTGCCCCGGACGCAACTTCGTCACGCTGAAGATCGCGACGGACGACGGGGTGACCGGGGTCGGCGACGCCACCCTCACCGGACGGGAACTCGCTGTCGCGAGTTACCTGACCGAGCATGTCGTGCCGCTGCTGATCGGTCGGGAGGCCGACCGGATCGAGGACACCTGGCAGTACCTCTACCGGGGCGCGTACTGGCGGCGCGGGCCGGTGACCATGACCGCCATCGCGGCCGTGGACACCGCGCTGTGGGACATCAAGGGCAAGGTCGCCGGCCTGCCCGTGTACCAGTTGCTGGGCGGCCGCAGCCGCGACGGCGTCACCGTCTACGGCCACGCCCAGGCAGCCACAGTGGACGGGCTGCTCGCCGACGTGGCCCGCCACCTCGATCTCGGGTACCGCGCCGTGCGGGTGCAGTGCGGCGTGCCCGGCGTGGCCGACAGCTACGGCGTGGGACGGGACGGACTGCCCTACGAGCCGGCTGGCGCGGCGATTCCGGCCGAGACCGGGTGGAACAGCGAGCGGTACCTCACGCACATACCGTCGGTCTTCGCCCAGGTCCGCAGCGAGTTCGGGCCGGAGGTCAAGCTGCTGCACGACGTGCACCACCGGCTCACCCCGATCGAGGCGGCCCGGTTGGGCAAGTCCCTGGAGCCGTACGCGCTGACCTGGCTGGAGGACCCGGTGCCGGCGGAGTTGCAGGAAGGCTTCCGGCTGATCCGCCAACACACCACCACGCCGATCGCTGTCGGCGAGGTCTTCAACTCCGTCTGGGACTGCCAGCAGCTGATCACCGAGCAGCTCATCGACTACGTACGGGCCACCGTCGTACACGCGGGCGGCATCACCCACCTACGCCGCATCTTCGACCTGGCCCACCTGTACCACGTACGAAGCGGCTCACACGGCACCACGAACCTGTCCCCGGTGTGCCTGGCCGCAGCCCTGCACCTGGATGTCAGCATTCCCAACTTCGGCCTGCAGGAGTACCAGCCGTACCCCGAGGCGGCCGACGCGGTGTTCCCGCACTCGTACCGCTTCGCCGATGGTTTCCTGCACCCGTCGGAGCAGCCCGGGCTCGGCGTCGACATCGACGAGGAGTTGGCGGCGCGGTATCCGTACCGGCCGGCGGCGCTGCCGGTGAACAGGCTGGCGGACGGCACGCTGCACGACTGGTGACAACGCCGAGGCCCGGCGCGGGATACCCGCGCCGGGCCCGGTTGGTACGTGTGGATCAGCTGCCGGTGCAGGTGGGCGTACCGGATGGCCCGGTGCCCGTGCCCTGGAAGCCGAACTCGGTGGTGGCGCCCGCGTTCACGGAGCCGTTGTAGCTCACGTTGCGGAACGTCACGTTGCCGCTGGTGCCGCTGGCCGTGGCGTTCCATGTGTTGGTCACCGAGCTACCGCCCGGAATCCCGACGGTCACCGACCAGCCGTTCAATCTGGCGGAACCCGCGGTGACCCGGATCGTGGCGACGAAGCCACCGTTCCACTGGTTCAGCGAGACCGAGGCGGTACAGCCGGATCCGCCGGGCGGCGGCGTGGTCGGCGGCGGGCTGCTGGGCGGCGGCGTGGTCGGCGGGGGCGTGGTCGGCGGCGGGGTGGTGGGCGGCGGGGTGGTCCCGCCCGCGTTCAGGGCTTCGAGCGTCGCGTTGTACGCCTGCTTCTTGTTGCCGTTGTTGTCGAACAGCAGCGGGGTGCCGTACGAACGCCACGAGTCGCTGTCCCGGATGCCCCACACGGTGATGCCGTTGCACCGCGGGACCGCAAGGCAGTCCTGGACCACCCGACGGTACGTGTCCGCCTGCTGGGTGCCGGAGCCCTCGATGTCCAGCTCGGTGATCTGCACGTCCACCCCGAGAGCGGCGAAGCTGGACAGCGTGGTGCGGTAGTTGCTGTTGTACGCCGACTGGGCGTTGAAGTGCGACTGGAAGCCGACGCAGTCGATCGGCACGCCGCGCTGCTTGAAGTCCTGCACCATCCGGTAGACGGCCTGGGTCTTGGCCCAGGTCCAGTTGTCGGTGTTGTAGTCGTTGTAGCAGAGCTTGGCGCCCGGGTCGGCGGCGCGGGCGGCCCGGAACGCGGCCTCGATCCAGTCGTTACCGGTGCGCTGCAGGTTCGAGTCCCGCCGCGCGCCGCTGTTGCCGTCGTCGAAGGCCTCGTTCACCACGTCCCACGAGTCGATCTTGCCGCGGTAGTAGGTGGCGACCTGGGTGACGTGGTTGAGCATCGCGTTGCGCAACGCGGTGCCCGACATGTTCCGCATCCACTCCGGCTGCTGCGAGTGCCAGGCCAGGGTGTGACCCCGGACCTTCCAGCCCCGGGACAGCGCGTGGTTGACGATCCGGTCCGCGTTCGTGTAGGTGAACCGCCCCTGCTGCGGCTCGAGCGCGTCGATCTTCATCTCGTTCTCGG
Source organism: Verrucosispora sp. CNZ293 (assembly GCF_002754655.1). NCBI lineage: Bacteria > Bacillati > Actinomycetota > Actinomycetes > Micromonosporales > Micromonosporaceae > Micromonospora > Verrucosispora sp. CNZ293. The sequence continues at coordinate 1,062,920 of NZ_PEFR01000001.1, read as the reverse complement.
CCGTGACCGAGTTGAACTCGCGGTTCAGGATGCCGACGTAGGTGGAATCGGAGAGCTTGTTGGCCGCCACCGCAGCACCGAAGTAGCGGCCTGACTGCGCGGCGGCCGCCCCGAGGGTGGACTCGGCAGCCTGGGCACTTGAGGTCACCACGACCATGCTGGTGGCGACGAGGGCGAGACCGGCTGCGGCCGAGACCAGCGCGGTGCGCGGTCGCAGTCGGGTAGCCAGCCGCCCGCTGGCGCGGGCGAGGGCGTTGTTCATGGCATGAGCCTTTCGACGAAGCCGTGCTGATGAGAAGCCGGCCCCGACTACTGCCCAGCACGATGGTCCTCCGTCGCCGACGCGGTCGCCCGGATGCCGCGTCGGCCGGTGCATTCAGCCGACCATCGTGAGTAGATCGAGGCTGTTGTATCGAAAACCTTATCGAAACAGGTCCGAAAGCTCAACGCGTCCCGGCAGTCTTCGACCGTTCGTCCGAGCCACGGATCGCCGCCGGCACCAACGGCACGCCACGGCCAACACCGTCACGCCGGCGAGATCAGCGCCCCCGAAAGTTTCGGCCCGTGCGATCGGCCCACGGCCTCGTCGCCGAGCACATCAGCCAGCCACCGCAGCTGTCGTCGAACGTGAGTGGCGTCGCCGTGCTCGTGGCCGTTGAACGGGTAGACGTGCATCGTCCGCTCGGGCGGCGGTCCACCGACGGCGGCGCCGTAGTGGTTGTAGGCGGCGAATCCGGTGCTCGGGGGGCAGACCATGTCCCGCAACCCGATCCCGAAGTGGACCGGCGCGACCGCCCGACGGGCGAAGCTCACCCCGTCGACGTAGGACAGGGTGCGCCGTACGGCCGGCTCCGCGTCGCGGTTGACCGCGAGGTAGTTGACGATCTCGCCATAGACCCCGACCTCTGTGATCTCGATGCCCCGTTGCAGGTGACAGAGGAACGGCGCGGTGGTGAGCACGGCAGCCAGCTCGACGTCGAGCCCGGCGACAGCCAGGGCCAGCCCGCCGCCCTGACTGTTTCCCGCCGCCACGACACCGTGCGGATCGACCCCCGGCAGGGCCCGCGCCGCCTCGACCGCGCGCACCGCGTCGGTGATGAGCCGACGGTAGTAGTAGCCCTCCGGGCTCAGGATGCCCCGGGTCACCGGCGACGGCCCGCCCTGCGCCTGGCCGTGCGGATCCGGCGTGTCCCCCGCGCCGTACTGGCCCGACTGGCCCCTGGCGTCCATGAGCAGATGGGCGTAACCGGCGACCGGCCAGGTCAGGCGCTCGTGCGGCAGGCCCCGGCCACGGCCGTAGCCGACGTACTCCACGACCACCGGCAACGCGTCGGTCACCCCGGCCGGCCGGTTGTACCAGGCCCGGACCGGGTCACCGGCGAAGCCGGCGAAGGTGACGTCCCAGCTGTCCACCAGACGAAGGTCTGTCGGTTCGGGACGGACGTCGAGCAGCACCGGCGACTGCGCCGCCGAGTCCAGGGTCGATCGCCAGAACTCGTCGAAGTCAGCTGGCTCGGGGACGGTCGGCGCGTACTGCCGCAACTGCTCCAGCGGCAGATCGAACAGGGGCATGGCTCCTCGCAGCGGACTGGTCATGGGTGTGTGGGTGGTGCGGTGCTCTCCCGGATCACCAGCTCGGCGACGAGGTCTATCCGGCTGGTGGGCAGGGCGTTGCCGCGGGCGAGATCGAGCAGCATCTGGGTGGCGGTGCCGGCCATGTCGCGCAGCGGCTGGTTGACAGTGGTCAGGGCCGGGCCGACCCAGGCGGAGAGCGGGAGGTTGTCGTACCCGACCACCGACACGTCACCGGGAACGTCGAGGCCGAGTTGCCGGGCTGCCCGCAGCACCCCCAGGGCCTGCAGATCAGAACCGGCGAAGATCGCCGTCGGTCGGTCGGACCGGCTGAGCAGCTCGATGCCGTGCGTGTAGCCGGCGTCGAGGTGGAAGTTGCCATGGCGGATCAGCGTGGCGTCGATCGGGATGCCGAGTTCCTCGTGGGCGCACCGGAAGCCGGCCGTGCGGGCCCGGGCGCAGAGCACGTCCCGGGGACCGGAGATGACAGCGATCCGGCGATGCCCGAGGTCCAGCAGGTGCCGGGTGGCGATCAAGCCGCCGTTCCAGTTGTTCGACCCGACGGTGGGCACCGAGGCCACGCTGGCGCTGTCGGTGTCGATCACGACCACCGGAATCGACTGGCGCTGCAACTGTTGCCGCTGGGCGTCGGTGAGGTTGCACATGACCAGCAACACCCCGAGCGGACGTCGAGCGACCGCCCCGTCGACCCAGGACTGCGGCGGCCGACGGGCGGCGCTGAGCTGTGAGAGCACCACGTTCACCCCGGTGAGGGTGGCGACCGCCTCGACGCCCCGGATGATTTCCAGGGCCCAGTCGGAGCCGAACTCGTGGAACACCAGGTCGATCTGACCTTCGCCGGGCGCCCGGCGGGCACGCCGACGGTAGCGGTGTCGTTGCAGGCTGGCCTCGACCCGCGCCCGGGTCACCGCGGCGACGTCCGACCGTCCGTTGAGGACCTTGGAGACCGTCGCGGAGGAGACACCGACCTCCCGGGCGATGGTCGCGATGGTCGCGGAGCCCAGCGCTGCCGGCGAACGCTTGTCTGCCATCCGATCCTCTGCAACGAGTCCGAAAATTTCGGAGACTGTAGCACGCAGCGGGCGTGCAGAAGGTGACCCGTGTCGATGGTGCCCACTCGTGGCGGTGAATCCCGGCAATCGCTTACCAGCACGGCAAGTACGGTCTGAACAGTCTTTCCGCGCCTCTTGACATGCCCTGTTGACGCCCTTAGGTTCGCCGACACAGGTGCCGAACAGGTTTCCGAAAATTTCGATACTCGCCGTGTCCCACGGCGGTCGGCGTGGCCTGCCGGGAGAGCCTCCCGGACCCGGCCGGAGGGGTTCGCATGACAAGTCAGCTGCCCGTCGACGACCGATTGGCGTCCCCCCACGCCGATCGATGGCGCGACCCGAAGCTGCGACCGGACGAGCGGGCCGACGCGCTCATCCCGCTGATGTCGCTGGAGGAGAAGCTCGCTCAGCTGGTCGGTCTCTGGGTCGGCGCGGACGCTTCCGGTGAGGGCGTCGCTCCCCACCAGACCGACATGGTCGAGCACATCCCGCCCTGGTCGGAGGCGATCCGGTACGGCCTGGGGCAGTTGACCCGGCCGTTCGGGACCGCGCCCGTCGACCCGGTCCTCGGTGCGCGGTCCCTGGCGGCATCGCAGGCGCAGATCGTGGCGGCGAGCCGGTTCGGTATTCCGGCCCAGGTGCACGAGGAGTGCCTCACCGGTTTCGCCGCCTGGCGGGCGACCGTCTACCCGGCGCCGCTGAGTTGGGGCGCGGCCTTCGACCCGGAGCTGGTGGAGGAGATGGCCGGGCTGATCGGCCGGTCGATGCGGGCCGCCGGCGTCCACCAGGGACTCGCTCCGGTACTCGACGTCACCCGGGACTACCGCTGGGGGCGTACGGAGGAGACGATCGCCGAGGATCCCTACCTGGTCGGCACGATCGGTGCGGCATACGTACGCGGGCTGGAGCGGGCCGGGGTGGTGGCGACGCTCAAACACTTCGCCGGCTACTCGGCCTCCCGGGGCGGCCGGAACCTGGCGCCCACGGCGATGGGACGCCGGGAGCTGGCCGACGTGATCCTCCCGCCCTTCGAGATGGCGCTACGGCTCGGCGGGGCACGCTCGGTCATGAACTCGTACGCCGAGATCGACGGTGTGCCGGCGGCGGCCGACGAGGATCTGCTCACCCGGATGCTGCGTGAGCAGTGGGGCTTCGACGGGGTGCTCGTCGCCGACTACTTCGCCGTCCGGTTCCTGGAGACCCTGCACGGTGTCGCCGCCGACGCCGCGGCGGCGGCGCGGCTGGCCCTGCGGGCCGGCATCGACGTCGAGCTGCCCACTGTGGATGCCTACGGCGCGCCCCTGGCGGCGGCGGTGCGCTCCGGCGAGGTCAGCGAGGGCCTGGTCGACCGCGCCCTCCGGCGGGTGCTGATTCAGAAGATCGAACTGGGTCTGCTCGACGAGGGCTGGCGCGAACTGCCGGCCGAGGTCGAGGCGCTGCGCCTCGACGACGAGGCCAGCCGGTCCGTCGCCCTGCGGTTGGCCCGCCAGTCCGTCGTCCTGCTCCGCAACCGGGACGGACTGCTGCCCCTCGCCGCCGACCAGCGGGTCGCGCTGGTCGGGCCGGTCGCGGACGACGCGATGGCGATGCTCGGCTGCTACTCGTTCCCGCTGCACGTGGGCGTGCACCACCCCGAGCACGGCACCGGGGTCGAGATCCCGTCGCTGCGCGAGGCGCTCCAACCACGGCATCCGCAGCTCACCCACGTGCCGGGCACCGGCATCACCGGCGACGACACCTCCGGCATCGCCGCGGCGGTCCAGGCGGCCACCGACGCCGATGTCTGCGTCCTGGCCGTAGGCGACCGGGCCGGCATGTTCGGTCGAGGCACCTCCGGCGAGGGCTGCGACGCCGTCGACCTGCACCTGCCCGGGGTACAGGCCGAACTGGTGCGCGCGGTGCTGGCCACCGGCACCCCGGTGGTCCTGGTGGTGCTCTCCGGTCGTCCGTACGCGCTGGGTGACCTGGTGGACGGCGCCGCCGCCGTGGTGCAGGCGTTCTTCCCCGGTCAGCTCGGCGGTCAGGCGTTGGCCGAGATCCTCACCGGCGAGGTCGACCCGACCGGGAGGCTGCCGGTAAGCGTGCCCCGACACGCCGGTGGCCTGCCCGGCACCTACCTCACTCCGCCCCTCGGCCGACGCACCCAGGTGTCGTCGGTGGACCCGACCCCGGCGTTCCCGTTCGGCCACGGTCTCAGCTACACCACCTTCGAGTGGAGCGACGCCGAGGTGACCGACGCGCCCGGCGGCGTCACCGGCGCGCCGGTGAGCTGGCCGGTCGACGGGGAGGTGACGGTAGGCGTCACGGTCCGCAACACGGGTGCCCGGTCCGGCACCGAGGTCGTCCAGCTCTACCTGCACGATCCGGTGGCACAGACCACCCGACCGGTGGTACGTCTGATCGGCTACGCCCGGGTGCCGCTGGATCCGGGCGGGGCGGCGCGGGTCAGCTTCACGGTCCCCGCCGACGTCACCTCGTTCACCGGCGTGCACGGCCGACGTGTGGTCGAGCCCGGCGAGGTGCAACTGCGGCTCAGCCGCTCCAGCGGTGACGCGCCCGCCAGTCTGCCGCTGCGACTGACCGGCGACGAACGCGAGGTCGGTCACCACCGTGAGCTGCTGTCCCGGGCGCGTGTCGAGCCCGTCGCCGGGCCCACGTCGGGGAGTCGGCCATGAGCACCACGACCACGCTGACTCCGTCGACACCCTCCCCCGGCAGGACCACGCCGGATCCGCCGCCACGGGCCGCCCGCCACACCTGGCGTCGGGCGCTGCGCCGGGACTGGCAGCTCTACTCGCTGGCGATCCTGCCGCTGCTGTTCTTCCTGATCTTCCGGTACCTGCCGATGCTGGGCAACGTGATCGCCTTCCGGCGGTTCCAGCCGGGCGGCAACATCTTCGGCGAGTACTGGGTCGGGCTGCGCTACTTCAAGATGTTCCTGAACGACCCGACGTTCTGGAACGTCTTCACCAACACCCTGGTGCTGGGCGCGCTGACCCTGCTGTTCTGCTTCCCCCTGCCGATCGTGCTGGCGTTGCTGCTCAACGAGGTGCGGGCCCGCCGACTCAAGCGCTTCGTGCAGTCGGTGTCCTACCTGCCGCACTTCCTGTCCATCGTGATCGTCGCGGCCATCGTCATGCAGTTGCTGTCCATGGACGGCACGGTCAACCAGCTCGTCCGCGCCGGTGGTGGTGAGGCGGTCCCGTTCCTGCAACGGCCGGAGTGGTTCCGCACCATCTACGTCTCCTCGGAGGTATGGCAGACGGTGGGCTGGGGCACGATCCTCTACCTGGCCGCACTCACCACCATCGATGACGACCTCTACGAGGCGGCCCGGATCGACGGCGCCAACCGGTGGCGGCAGACCTGGCACGTCACGCTGCCGGGCATCAGACCGACGATGGTGACGCTGCTGATCCTCAACATCGGCACCTTCATGGCGGTCGGCTTCGAGAAGATCCTGCTGCTGTACAACCCGCTCACCTATCCGACCGCCGACGTGCTGTCCACCTACCTGTTCCGGATGGGCTTCGCGTCCAGCAACTTCAGTTACGCCGCGGCGATCGGGCTGTTCGAGGCGGTGATCGGGTTGATCCTGGTCGTCTCGGCGAACCTGATCGCCCGCCGCACGGTGGGGACGAGCCTGTGGTGACCGTCGACGCGACCGAGAGGCCCACCGAATCCGCGCCCCGCCCGCGTCGCCGGGGCATCCAGGAGACCCGGGGCTACCGGGTGTTCCAGGTGGTCAACGGGATCATCCTGACCCTCGTGGTGGTGGTGACGCTCTACCCGTTCGTCAACATCGTGGCCCGCTCGTTGAGCGACGAGGCGTACATCATCGCCGGTCAGGTGAACCTCGTGCCGCGCGGTTTCACCCTGGACACCTACCAGTTCCTGATGTCCGACCCGTTGTTCTGGACGAACTACCGCAACACCGTGTTCTACACGGTCACCGCCACCGTCATCTCGATCGTGATGACCACCTGCTACGCGTACGTGCTGTCCAAGAAGCAGCTCAAGGGGCGCGGCGCCCTGGTCGGCATCGCGGTCTTCACCATGTTCTTCACCGGCGGCCTGATCCCCAACTACGTCCTGGTCACCAGCCTCGGCCTGAAGAACAGCGTCTGGGCCATCGCGCTGCCCAACGCGATAAACGTGTTCAACCTGCTGGTGATGAAGGCGTTCTTCGAGAGTCTGCCCACCGAGTTGGAAGAGGCCGCCGCCGTGGACGGTCTCAACACGTACGGCATCCTGCTGCGGATCGTGCTGCCGCTGTCGAAGGCCATCGTCGCCACGATGGTGCTCTTCTACGCGGTGGCCTTCTGGAACTCCTGGTTCGCGGCGTTTCTCTACATGGACCGGCAGGAGCTGTGGCCGGTCACCGTGTACCTCCGCAACCTGATCGCCGGCGCCACCGGCGCGGAGAACGTCGGGTCGATCACGGAGGCCAACGAGGTACAGGCCGAGGCGACCCTCAAGGCCGTCACCATCGTGCTCACCACCCTGCCGATCCTCCTGGTCTATCCCTTCGTCCAGCGGTACTTCGTCCGGGGCATCATGCTCGGCGCGGTCAAGGGCTGACCAGAGGCAACACCCCTCCCACCACCGAGTTGAAAGGATCCCGCCATGTTCCGCAGATCGTGGCGTCACGCGGCGGCGGCTGCTGCCGTGCTGCTAGCCCTCGGCAGCGTCACCGCCTGTGGTGACGACTCGTCCGACAGCGAGGACCTGTCGGAGAACCGGGCCGGCGCGATGGAGAACTACGCCGTCGGTACCCAGTTCAAGGCCACCGAGCCGCTCTCCTTCTCCGTCCTCTACAACAACCACCCCAACTATCCGCTCAAGGAGGACTGGCTGTTCTGGACGGAGTTGCAGTCCCGGACGAACGTCAGCCTCGAAAAGGTCTCCGTGCCGCTGAGCGACTACAACCAGAAGCGCAGCCTGCTCATCGGCGCCGGCGACGCCCCGCTGCTGATCCCGAAGACGTATCCGCCGGACGTGCACGCGTACGTCTCCTCGGGGGCGATCCTGCCGGTCAGCGACTACCTCGATCTGATGCCGAACCTCAAGGACAAGATCGAGAAGTGGAACCTGAAGCCCGAGATCGACACCCTGCGCCAGCAGGACGGCAAGTTCTACCTGCTGCCCGGCCTGCACGAGAAGCCCTGGCACGAATACTCCCTGGCGGTCCGCACCGACATCCTCGAAGAGCTGAACCTGGAGGTCCCCAAGACCTGGGACGACGTCTACACCATGCTCAAGGCGATGAAGACGGCGTACCCGGACGTCTACCCGTTCTCCGACCGGTTCAGCCAGCCCAACCCGGCCGGTAACCTGCTGAACATGCTGGCCGTGTCGCACGGCCTGGCGGGTGCGGGCTGGAACTTCCAGCACGTCACCTGGAACGACCAGGCGCAGCAGTTCGAGTACACCGGCGCCACCGAGCACTACCGGCACATGCTCGAGTACCTCAACAAGCTGGTCGCGGAGAAGCTGCTCGACCCGGAGAGCTTCACCCAGACCGACGACCTGGCCCGGCAGAAGCTCGCCAACGGCAAGTCCTTCGTGATCAGCAGCAACGCGCAGACGCTTGTCAACGACTACCGTCCGGACCTGGCGGCGACCAACCCGAAGGCCAAGATCACCAAGATCCCGCTGCCGGTCGGACCGGCCGGTGAGATCAACCCGGCCAGCCGGCTGGAGAACGGCATGATGATCTCCTCGAAGGCCCGCGAGAGCAAGAACTTCGTGGCCATGATGCAGTTCGTCGACTGGCTCTGGTACTCCGACGAGGGCCAGGAGTTCGCCAAGTGGGGCGTCGAGGGCACCACCTTCGTCAGGGACGCCGCCGGCAAGCCCACTCTCGCCCCGGACGTCGACATGATCGGCCTCAACCCGGGCGCGCCCAAGCACCTGCAGAAGGACTTCGGCTTCGGCAACGGGGTGTTCTCCTACGGCGGCAAGCCCGAACTGGTGCAGGGCTTCTTCTCCCCCGAGGAGCAGGAGTTCCAGCAGGTGATGAACGCCCGGGCGCCGAAGTCGCCGCCGCCGCCGTACCCGCTCAGCGACGAGGAGCGGGAGCAGGTGTCGCTCTGGGAAACTCCGCTGAAGGACCACGTCTACCAGGCGACGCTCCAGTTCATCCTCGGGCAGCGTGACTTCGCCCAGTGGGACGCGTACGTGGCGGAGCTGAAGAGCAAGAGCATGGACGCCTACCTGGAGACGGTGAACGGCGCCTACAAGCGCTTCCAGGAGAACAACTAGCAGACGTGTCCGGTCCGGTCGTGTCGGCGCGACCGGACCGGACACCCTTCCCGAGCACGAGGACGACGATGCGCATCACCGTTGCGGAGCAACAGTCCGGCCGGTTACCCGGCGCGGAGTCGTGGTGAGCACCGCGACCCGTCGGGAGTTCGGTGCCGGCCCGCTGTCCCGGGGCGCGGCGTTGATCTACACCCTGCTCGTGGTCGAGTTGCTGCTGCTGGTCTGCGCGGGCCCCGGCCTGGTCGCGCTCTTCGCGCTGGAGCGGCACGTGAGCAACCTGCCGCTGGTGGCGGTCTGCGCGGTGCCACTCGGCCCGGCGTTGTCCGCCGCGCTGTACGCCCTGCACCGACAGCGCCTCGACCTGACCGAGCTGCACCCGTGGCGGCTGTACTGGCGTGGCTACCGGGCCAACCTGACCGGCTCGCTGCTGGTCTGGGTGCCGACGCTGTTGTGGCTGACAGTCATCGCGGTGAACCTGGTGAACCTGCCGGCCGCCGGGGTGCCCGGATGGTGGGCCGTGCCGCTGGTGCTGGTCGGCGTCGGGGTGGCCGTGGTCGGGGTCAACGCACTGGTGATCACGTCGCTGTTCACGTTCCGGCTGCGTGACGCGTTCCGGCTGGCCGGGTACTTCGTGCTGCGTACCCCGGTAGTCGCCGTCGGCACCGCGTTGCTGCTGGTGGCGGCGACCGCGCTGACGGTTGTCGCCTCGGAGGCGGCGCTCGCCGCGCTCGCCTCGGTGCTGGCGCTGGCGCTGGTCCGCGGCGGCGCACCGATGATCGACGTCATCCGGGAGGAATTCGTCGAGTGAGCTCGTCGGTGACGCCTGGTCGCACACCTTCACCGACTGCTACCGGCCCTGCCGGGTTCTCGTGCTCCGTGAATCCGGCAACGCCTCGGCCGGGCGCTGACACCGGTCGGCGTGCGCCGGTCATGGTGGTCGCCGGTCAGTGCCGGGACTCGCGCGGCGTCCGATGGGTCGCCAGCCAGCCGGTAGACGGCGCCCACCGGCGACCGCTCCCCCAGCATCTCGTCGAGCTGGTGCCCGGTCACCACCGCTCCGGCGGCCGGACCGACGGCGGCGAACGACACCTGCGGGTGGTCACCGCGTCGCGCGCCCGGCCGGGTACGGACGGTCTCCGCGAGCACGCCCATCCACCGGCTCGGCGTCACCGTCGGGTCGAACCCGGGCATGTGCGCGCGGATCACCGGCCACCACGACTCCGGTACCGGCGGGTGCCGCCAACCGACCGGGTCGGTGTTGTCGGGGGTGTGCGTCGGCACCACCAGGGTGCCGTCCGGACCGAGCGCGTCGAGCAGCGCCTCGACCACCGCGACCGGGCCGCCGCAGACCCAGCCGAGTGCTTTGAGGGACGAGTGCACCAGCAACACCGAGCCGCGCCGCACGCCGAGCGAGGTCAGGTCCTCGGCGAGTGCGGCACGCGTGTACGGCGGGCCGGTGTCGATCAGCTGGTGCTACCCGGAGGCCCACCGGCGGTTCACCCTCCGCAGTGGACACGGCATCGCTGACCGGCTGCTCACTCGGTTTCGGCGACGAGCGTGAGCAGGTTGCCGCGCACCCTTTCCAGCAGGTCCACCAGGGTGGCACGCTGGTCGTCCGCCATCCCGACGGTCGCGGTCTCGGCGAGCGTACGCCAGGCCGCTTCGATCTCCGGGATGACAGCCCTGCCCTTGCCGGTCAACTGGATCCGGGTGGCCCGCCGGTCGCCCGGCACGGCCTCCCTGAGGAACCAGCCGCCCTGGTGCAGGCGACTGAGGCTGCGGGTCACCGTGGGCTGCTCCACGCCGAGTCGAGCGGCGATCTCCGAGACCGTCATGCCGGCGGGCTCCTGGCCGAGCATCCACAGCAGGACGTCCTGTCCCGGGTGCAGGCCGAGCGCGCTCAGCACGTCGGCCTGCGCGCTCCGGTACAGCTTTGCCACCTTGACCAGGGCCTTGTTGGTGGCCAGCACATCCGTGAGCTCCACCTGGGCAGTGTACGAGTTGACGAGCAGGGGTCGGTTGGTACATAGTCGGCTAACCTATAGCCGGCTATGGAGCTGATGATGGAAACCGGTTTGTCGAACAGGGTCGCCCTCGTCACCGGGGCCTCCGGAGCGATCGGCCGAGCCACGGCCCTGCACCTGGCGGCCGAGGGTGCCGCCGTCGCCGTGTCCTGGCACACCAACCACGACGGTGCCCGGGACGTCGTCGACACCATCACACGCACCGGCGGTCGGGCCCACGCCGTCCGCCTGGACCACGGTGTCCGCACCGCCGTGCCACGCGTCATCGAGGAGATCACCGAACGGCTCGGGCCGATCTCCGCCCTGATCGCCAACGCCGTGCAGTGGCCGTCCTTCGACGCCGACGAGATCGACGGCCTCACCACTTCGCTGGCCGTCAACACCGTCGGTCCGGCGGCCCTGATCGAGGCGGTCCTGCCGGGCATGCGCGCGGCCGGCTGGGGGCGCATCGTCGTCGTGTCCACCGACATCGTCGGGCAACCGATGGCCGGGCCGATCGCCTACGCCACCGCGAAGGGAGCGCTGGAGACCGCCGCCCGGGTGCTCGCCGTCCGGGAGGCCCGGCACGGGATTCTGACGAACATCGTGCGCCCGGGCTTCACCCTCACCGACAAGGTGCTGAGCGCCCCGTTCCTCGGACCGGAAGCGGTAGCGGCCGAATCGGAGAAGACCCCCACCGGTCGCATCTGCACTCCCGACGACATCGCCACCGCCGTCACCTACCTGGCCTCGGCGGCGAACGGCCATGTCAACGGGCAGACCTTGTCACTGGCGGGTGGCCGCGAACTCGTCCGAGGGTGACCTCGGCACGGCCCGCAGCGGTGGGCAAAAACCACCCCACCGTCAGCCGGTGCGAAGTCGGGTGCGGAACAGGCGGCGGGAGCAGTAGCGTCCTGACCCATGGCTACGGACGCTTTCGTACCCGCCGATTTCACTCCGCCGACGTCGCTGGTCACCGACCGGTTCCGCCTCGAACCGCTGGGGCCACAGCACAACGTGGCGGATCACGCCGCGTGGATGTCCAGCATCGAGCACATCCGCGCCACGCCTGGATACCCGGACGGGAACTGGCCACCTCTGCGCGGCATGTCGCTGGAGGAGAACCTCTCCGATCTACGCCGTCACGCTGACGACTTCACCAACGGCACCGGGTTCACCTTCACCGTCCTCGACCCGCTCGACGGCGACGTCGTCGGCTGTGTCTACCTCTACCCACCGGCCTCCGAAGCGTACGACGTGACCGTGCAATCGTGGGTGCGGGCCGACCGGGCACACCTCGACGGGCCGCTCGCCACCGCCGTCGCCAACTGGATCGCCAGTGACTGGCCCTGGGCGCGCCTGGACCGGTGCGGCCGTTGACGACATGCCTCGTCGGGCTCGAGGGCGCCTACGGCGTCCACTCGCGGCTGCGGCCGGTGAGCCCGAGGACCCGGTCGAGCAGCGGGGCCTCGTCGGGCTGGGTGATGGACGGCCCGAACAGGCCGGGGGTGCCGTCGCTGCTGGCCTGTTGGGCCACCAGGCGGTGGACCACCTCGAGGGTCTGGTCGTCGACGTCGTAGGGCTGCCCGGTCGCGCGGGCGAGATCCCATCCGTGGATGACCAGTTCGTTGAGTGCGACGACGCCCATGATCTCGGCCGGCAGCGCGACCCCGCCGACCGCGGTCTCGCCCGTCCAGGCGGTCAGCTCACGCCATGCGGCAACCAACTCGTCGAGCTGCACCGGTAGTCGGCTGCGCCACGTCGGGTCGAGTCTGGCGACCGACGGGTCACCCGGACCGTTCGGCGCGGGATCCGGTCCCTTCTCGGCAGCCGTTCGGAACGCGGACGTGAGCCCCACGAGGTGGTCGAGCAGGTCGCCGACCGTCCAGCCCGCACATGGGGTGGGACCGGTGAGCTGGTCGTCGGCCACCCCGGGCAGCAGCGTCCTCAGCGCGCGGGCGGCGGGCGCGAAATCCGGGCTGCCGTTGCTGTCGGTCATCTCTGCTCCTTCGTCGCGAACACGTCCGCACGCTACGCGCCCGGTCCGACAGACTGGCCGTGACGACGGCCGGTCATGAGGTGCCGGGGGCGGCGTCGCGCCACCGGGTGGGGGTCACACCGTGTTCGGCGCGGAAGCGTTTGATGAAGTAGCTGACGTCGGGGTAGCCGACCCGGCGGCTGACCGTGGCCACGGTCAGGTTGGTGTCGGTGAGCAGCAGGCGTGCCTGCTGCATCCGGCGTTGGGCGATCCACTGGTGCACGGTCCGGCCGGTCTTGCGGCGTACCACAGTGGTGAGATGCCCGGCGGTGAGCGCCAGCTCGGCGGCGACGTCGGCCAGCGAGATGGGCTCCTGGTAGCGCCGCTCGATGACGTCGAAGACGGCCGCGAGCAGCGGTTCCTCCGCCGATCTCAGCTGGTCGGCGACGCCGGTCGGCAACCGGGCCGCGGCCACCAGCAACAGCGTGAGGTGGGCGAGGGCGGCCGCCTGGTGACCGTCGCGCCGGGCGCGCAACTCGGCGTCGAGTGACCCGAAGCGCCCGACCCAGCCTGCCCGGTCGGGCGGTGGGATGCGCAGGCGCTGCGCCCGGTGCGTGCCGTGGGCGAACGGGAGCAGCAACGGGTGCGACCGCCACGACGAGTAGGCCCCCGAGGTGCCGGGCCGCACCACGTCGGTCGGGAACCACACCGCCCATCCGTCGGTGACCGTCGCGTCGATCGGGTCGAGGAAGGAGACGACCTGCCCCGGTGCGATGACGAACAGGTCGCCGTCGGTCACCGTCCACCTGCGGTTGTCGATCACCAGCCGCCCGTCGGCCCGGTGCGCGTAGAAGAGCACCAGGAAGTCGTGGGTGTGCGTGCCGCCGGCGGCCGGGTCCGCGATGGGCGTGTGCGGTGGGACGCGGGCCACGCCGACCGGGGCGACGCCGGCCGTCCGGCCGAACCCGATGACCGGCACGCCCTGCCCGGTCACTCCGATCGGGCGGGGCGCTGGAACCGAACTTCGTCCTATCCCGTCCACAGTTAGGCCATTGTCCTCGCTGTCCTGCTCCATGACGCTGAGAGTACGACCGAACTTCGTCTGATATGGAGCAAGGAATGGCCGGACAGCACCACCCCGATCACGCCCAGCAGTACCTGCCCGGCATGGGCCGGCACTGGCTGCTTCCGCTCTACGACCCGTTCTCCCGCCTCGCGGGCATCGGGCGGATCCACGGGCAGCTGATGGACCGGGCCAACCTCCGGTCCGGCCAGCGGATCCTGGAGATCGGCTGCGGCACCGGCAACCTGCTGACCGCGCTCGGGCACCGACTGCCGGGCACCGACGCGTTGGGCATCGATCCGGATCCGGCCGCGCTGCGCCGCGCCCGCCGCAAGGCGGCCCGACGCGGGCTGTCGATCCGTTACGAGCAGGCGTACGCCGGTGCGCTGCCGCTGCCCGACGACAGCGTCGACCGGGTGCTCTCCGCGTTCATGCTGCACCACCTCGACGACGACGAACGCACCCGGGCGCTGCGCGAGGTCAGGCGGGTGCTGCGGCGCGGCGGTGAACTGCACGTGCTCGACGTCGACGGCACCGCGTCCGGAAGCGGAGGGGGCAGGGCTCACCGCAACACCCGGATCGCCGCCACCCTTCCCGAGCGGGTGCTGGCCGCGCTCGTCGAGGCCGGTCTGACCGGCGTCACGAGGAACGGCGGGGGCAAGGCATGGTTCGGCCGCTTCGCCTTCTACCGGGCCGAGGCGTCCTGAGGCGGACAGCGCCCGGCCGTCGAGGCACCGTGCTGTCGCTCAGTACAGAGGGCGGCCGTGCGCGTCGGGTACGCCGGACTTGCGGTGGAAGTAGGCGTTGATCTGGTCCCGCCACTCACGCGCGCACCGCACCTGCTCGTCGAGCCGCTCGGTCACCCGGGCGTGCACCGCCGCGTCCACCAGGTCGACAAGCGACTTCCAGCGCAGGCAGGCCGCCTCCACCTCGGCCACCCCGTCGAAGTGGGTGTCGTAGATGTGCTGGATGACTGTGCGACCGCTGTGCAGCACGTGCTCGTACGGCACGTGGTGGAAGAAGAGCAGCACCTCGTCGGGGCAGGTGACCGGGGACTCGTACACCCGGGACCACGGCCGTGGGTACTGGCCGGTGTAGCCGGTGCCGGTGGCGCGGGTACGGTCCACGCCCACCCCGTCGCGGTCGGCGAAATGGTACGTGCCCCACGGGGTGTACTCGTATCCGTCGACGTCCGGGCCGTAATGGTGCCCCGGGCGCACCATGAACCCCACGCCCAGCGGGGCGGTGTAGCGCTCGTAGGTGCGCCACGAATCGTCCATGATCTCGTGCAGCGTGCGGCGGAGCAGGTCCGGGTCGGCGCTGGTCTCCGGGTGGAAGGTCAGCTCGATCCACTCGTCGAGCAGCTCCGCCGGTCGCAGCCGCGGATCCCAGGCCAGCCGGCCGAAGGCGTACAGGTTGGCCTGGGCCAGCGGATGCCCGGTCCAGAACGGGTCGTCGCCCACGTTGGAGACGGCGACCAGGCCGCCGCCGTCGGCGGCCACGTCGGCGACGGTACGTCCGTCGTCGCCCCAGCCGAACCGCAGCACCTCGCTCCACCAGGGAGCCAGATAGCAGATGTGCCGCTGCTGGCCGGTGTACTCCTGCGTCACCTGGAACTCCACAGCCATCCGGGTGGCGGGCATCGCGGTGATCACCGGAGAGACGGGTTCCCGGGTCTGGAAGTCCAACGGACCATGCTTGACCTGCACGATGACGTTGTCCCGGAAACGACCGTCGAGTGGGGCGAAGTGGTCGAACGCGGCCCGGGCCCGGTCGGTGGAGCGGTCCCGCCAGTCCTGCCGGTGGTTGTAGACGAAGGCCCGCCAGTGCACCACGCCGCCGTGCGGCGCCAACGCCTCGGCGAGCAGGTTCGCGCCGTCGGCGTGGTCGCGGCCGTAGCTGAACGGGCCCGGCTGTCCCTCCGAGTCGGCCTTGACCACGTAGCCGCCGAAGTCGGGAATGCGGGCGTACACCGCCCGGGTGGTCTCGGCCCACCAGGCCCGCACCGCGTCGTCGAGCGGGTCCGCGGTGGGCAGCCCGGCGAGCACGACCGGCGCGGCGAAGGTGACCGACAAGTGCACCCGGATGCCGTACGGGCGACACTCGTCGGCGATCTCGGCGACGTCGTCGAGCCGCTCGGTGAGCAGCCGCGCCTCGGTGGCGTGGACGTTCACGTTGTTCACCGCCACCGCGTTGACCCCGCAGGCGGCGAGCAGCCGCGCGTACGCCCGCACCCGGGCGCGGTCACGCCTTGGCCGGCCGTCGTGCCAGAAGATCGACCCGCCGGCGTAGCCGCGTTCGACCTGCCCCATCACCGGGTGCACGTCGACGTTGTCCCAGTGGTCGAGCATCCGGCGGGCCATCGCGGGACGGTGCGGCTGCGCCGCGTGTGGTGCGCCGAACGCCGAGTCGCCGAGTCGGGCCAGGTGGAACAGCCCGTAGAGCAGCCCGGCCGGCTGATCGGCGAGCAGCACCGTGACCTCGCCGTGGCGGGCCAGCGCGTAGCCCTCCGGGCCGAGCGGCGCACCGTCGGCGGCGCGCAGGTCGGTCAGGGCGGCGTCGAGTTCCGTGGGGCCGCCGTCGCCGACCGCCGCGACCAGGGCGAGCACCAGGGCCGGTGGCGGTCCTTCGGTGTCCCGCCGGACGCTGCCGCCGTGCTCGGCGCAGGCCCGCTCGACCTCGGCGAAGACCGTGTCGACGAGCCGCCCCTCGCCGCGGACGAGGCAGTGCCGCGAGCCGATCGCGCGGAACACCTCGGGCGGCAACCAGGCGGGGTGGACGTCGGTCGGAGGGGGGCCGGTCATTGCGCAGATCGTAACGTTCTCACCAAACGCGTCAAGATACTTCCGGAAGTTCCGGTGGTCGGTGGGCACGCCTCGGGAAGCGCGCGCCCACCGACCGGCCGCCCCGGTCGGCGGACCGTACCGCCTCAGGCCGGTTCGACGGGCAGCCACAGCTCGCAGGTGGCGGTGCTGAAGTCGGCCGCGCGATCGAGGATCGCGACGATCGACGGCCCGGGCCGCAGCCGCCACGGGTTCGACGGGAACCACTCGGCGGCGGTGGCGGCCCACGTCTGTTGCAGGGCCTGCGGATACGGGCCGGCGGTGCGGAAGATCGCCCAGGTGCCGGCCGACGCCTCGATGCTGTCGAGGTCGTCGGGGACGGGGCTGTCCCCGGCGACGGCGACCCCGTGCAGGTAGGTCAGCTCGGTGCCCTCGACGGTGTCGGGGTCGACGTCGTCGGTGACCTGGAGCAGACCGCCCGGCTCGGTGTCGCTGAGTTCCTTGAGCCGCTGGTGCTCCTCGGCCGGCAACGCGGTGACGTGCCGTTGGATGTGCGGATTGACGCCCTGGTGGATGAGCGGAACCCGGGTGGCGTGTCCGATGAGCCGGAACGCGGGGCGGTCGACGATGCGGGTGTCCACGGGGGTGCTCCCTTCGACGGTCAGGCGGAACCTGAGTTGTGGTTGGGTACGAAGGGGGCCTCCGTCGCGGCGGACGTCTCCGGGGCCGGCGCCGTGGACGGCCCGGAACGCGCGGCCGAACGCCTCCGTGGAGCCGTACCCGTACCGCACCGCGATGCTGAGCAGGTCGTCCGCGCCACGCACGACGTCGGCGGCGGCGACTGTCATGCGCCGCCGACGCACGTACTCCGACAGCGGCATGCCGGCCAGCGACGAGAACATCCGCCGCAGGTGGTACTCGGTCGTGCCGAGCGCCCGGGCCGCCGCGGTGACGTCGAGTTCCTCGGTGAGGTGCTCCTCGACGAGATCGACGAGCCGGTTGAGTGCCGAGATCATGAGGCCTCCTTTCGACGTCAAGCCTGGCCCGCGTGGCCCTGGCCGCGCCCGATCGTGCTGGCCCGATCCGATCATGTGACGGCCCGACGGGGCACCCGACGCGCTCGTTTGGGGCGCTGGTGGGCGGGTAGACGCCGGATCCGCGGCGAGAGGGGTAGGGCCAGGTGGACGACGACCAGTTCATCGAGTCGGTGGCGAACCGCACCGGGACCTCGGCCGAGCAGGCGACCGCGATCACGCGGGCGACGCTCACCACCCTGGCGGAACGGATCGACGGCGGCGAGGCGCGTGATCTCGCCGCGCACCTGCCGGAGGGGCTGCGGGCGTACGCGTTCGGCCCGCGTGAGGACGCCGAGCGCTTCGGGCTCGACGTGTTCGTCCAGCGGGTCGCCGGCCGGGCCGACGTCGACCCCGACCTGGCCGCCGCCGGCATCCGCGCGGTCCTCGACACCCTCCGCGAGGCTGTCGAGGCCGGTCAGTACGACGACGTCATCGCGTTCCTGCCGGCGGAGTTCTGGCAGGTGGCGAATCCGGCCCCGCAGTACGACGCGCACCGCGACCGGGGCTGACCGCGCCGCCGCGGGTCACCGCAGCAGGACGCCCTCGGCGACCGGCTCCAGGTACACCGGCAGGTGGTCACCGGCCTGCGCGACGAACATGGCCACCTCGTACGCCATGTCACCGACCTCCGCGTCGCCGTCGATACCGACGGCCAGGACCGCGCCGTTGCCGGTGGTGGCGTGGAACAGGAACGCCCGGGACATCTGCACCACCACCTGGTGCAACTCGCCGTCGCCGCAGACCCGGGCAGCGGCCAGGCCCAGCGCCTGAAGCCCACAGACCATGCTGGACAGCTGGCTGGCGAGTTCGTCGTCGATGCCCCGGGAGGCGCCCAGTAGCAGCCCGTCCGGGGAGAGCACCACCGCGAACTGGGCACCCGGCACGCGGTCGACGATGTTGTCGAGCGCGCGGCCGAGGTTGTCGGCGGTGGCCACCGCAGAAGTCATGGCAGGTCCTCTCGTTGGGTGGAGCCGGTGGAAACCGGCCGGTCCGGGCTCAGTTCGCGGCCCGTCGGGGCCATGGCTGTCCGTTCGTGGTGTACGACGGGTCGGCCAAAATGGTTCGAAGCAGGGCCAACAGGTCGGTGCGGTTGGCACAGTCGAGCCGCGAACGCATCCGGGCGACGTGATGCTCCACAGTCTTGGCCGAGATGAACAACCGGTCCCCGATCTCCCGGTAGGTGAGACCGGCGACCACCAGTTCGGCCACTTCCCGCTCCCGGTCGCTGAGCCGGTGCGAGACGGCACCGGCAGCCGGCTTGCGGTCCTCGGCCGCGGATCGGCCCTGGAGGGCCCGCGCGCAGTCCAGCAGCGCCGTCATCGCCCGCCGGTCGGCGGTGCGGATGGCGGCCTGCCCGGCCAGCCGGGCGCCGTCCCAGCACAGGCCGGTGTCGTGCAGGCCCCGGGCGGCGGCTTCGACCCGGACCGCGTCCACGGTGCCGCGCAGCACCTCCAGCCAGCACTCGGCGGCGGCGGCCACCACCGCGGCGTACCGGCTGTGGCCGGCGGCGGCGACCAGGGCGCTGACGTGCTGGTCGGCGGCGGCCGGGTCGTCGGTGAGGATCGCCGCGTGCAGCCCGCTCCAGTGCAGCGGCGTACGCCACAGGGGCGGATCGGCGAGCCGGCCGAGCAACTCGTGCGCGGCCCGCAGATAGGGCTGGAGCCGATTCAGGTCACCCAGTCGGGCACCGGCGATGGCCAGTTCGCCGAGTGGCAGCAGCGTGAACAGGTCGACCGGGTGGCGGACCACCGCCTCCAGGGCCGGTACCCAACCGCGCTGCAACGCGCCGAGGTCACTGGCGCGCCGGGCGATCCCCATGGTCAGACCGGCGGCGAAGAGCAGGTCGCGGGACTCCAGCCCGACGCCGGCGGTGGCCTGGGCGAGTTGCTCACCGGCGGCGGCGATCCGCCCCCGGGCCATCAGGATCCAGGCCCGCAGCAGCCGGTGCCGGCCGGTGAGCAGCGGCCCGCCGATCCCGCTGGCCAGGGCCCGGTCGAGGACCCGCTCGGCGATGTCCAGCTCGCCACAGTGCACGGCGGTCAGCGCCGCCAGCGCGGCGGGACTGTCCGGCAGCAGCACCGCCCGTCCGTCGGGCTCCAGCAGGGCGGCCGCCTGCACGAGGGTGGACAGGGCCGCCGACGGTGTCCCGTGGACGCTTTCGCGTACTCCGGCGGCCATCAGCCGGGCGGCGCCGGCCGGCAGGGTCGGTGGGCTGTCCTGGGTGGGTTCGGGGTGGTCGGTCGGACGGCCGGTGGCGAGCGCGCCGACCACGGCGAAGGCGTGCGCGCTGGCCCCGCCGGACCACCGGTACAGCTCCACGCTGCGGTCGGTCTGGCCACGGTGGGCCAGGGCGGTGGCGGCGACCAGGGCGGCCTCGGCCCGACCGGCCGGCGTCGCGGTGGTGAGCAGCCGGTCGGCCAGCCGCAGCGCGAGGTCCAGATCACCGGCGAGGGCGGCGGCGACGGCCTGCCGTCCACCGGTGGGTCGGCCGGCGGCGCCGGCCGCCGCGAACAACTCGGCGGCCAACGCCGGTTCGCCGCCGAGGGCCTCCTCCGCCGCCGCCTCCAGGGTGGCCGCCGGGCAGTCACCGGCCACGCCGGCGGCCAGCAGCGAGCGCACCAGCGGCAGCACCGGTGCGCCCCGGCTCAGGGCAAGCTCGCTGAGCAGGTGCCAGACCGCGGTACGGTCGGCGGCCGGGCTCAACGCGGTCACCGCCCGCCCGACCAGCGGGGTGGGCCGACCGTCGGCGCTGAGCAGACCTGCCGCCCGGGCCTCGGCGACGAGGTCGTCGATCTCGGCCGGTTCACGGTTCAGCAGCGGGCGCAGCGCCTCGGTGGGCAGCGGCACCCCGGCGGCCAGCGCGATCAGCAGCCGTCGTACGTCGGCGGCCAGGTGCTCCAGGTCGGGCCCGAGGTGCAGCAGCACCTGGCGGGGCGGTTCCGTCGGCACCCCGGCCGTCTCGTGCTCGCGCAGCCCGTCGACGAGCCACCCCACGTGGCGGGGCACCCCACCGGTCTGGATGTGCACGAAGTCGACCAGGTCCGGGCGGCGGCCGAGGCGGGGCACGGCGGCGAGGTACGCGGCGGTGCGCGCCCGGGTGAACGGCGTGAGCAGGAGTTGGCGTCCCTCGCGGCGCAGCGTGTCGGTCAGCTCGACAAGGGCCGCGGGTCGGGGCCACGGCCGGTAGCTGACCGCGATCCGGTGCCGGCGGTCGGCCACCAGCCGCCGCAGGGTCCGCAGCCGGTCGTCGTCGAGCAGGTGGGCGTCGTCGATCAGCAGTACCGCGTCGGAGTCGTACGCGTCGTCGGTCGCCGGCACCTCGGTGCGCGTGGTGACACCGGCCCGGGCGTAACGACAGGCCAGTTCCTGGAGGTAGGTGGTGCGACCGTGACCGCCCGGTCCGGTCACCCCGAGGGCGAGCGGTGCGGCCGGTTCCGCGGTGATCGCGTCGAGCAGGTCGGTCGGTTCGGCGTCGAGGACCAGCGGGCTGTCCGCCACGGCGCTCGTCATCATGGCGGTCATCCTTCGTGCCCCCGGCTGCGTACCAGTTTCCGGCGGGATCGTTTCGGCAGGTCGAGGGGCGGGTAGCGGATCGGCGGGCGGGGCGGTGGCGGCTCCTCGTGGGGGGTCAGGTCGTCGGCCGTGGCCGGGCCGGCGGTACGCGCCATCGGCCAGTGGGACGCGGGGGCGACCGTCGCGGGGGTTCCGGCGGTCGTGGGTGGGGCGGCCGGCGCGGGCGGGCCGGCCGGCAGCGGGCGTGGGGACAGGATCCGGGTGCCGGCGGCGGCCGCGCCGGTGGCGGCGGTGTGCTGCGGGTCCGGTGCGGTCTCGATCGGGAATCCGGCCGTGGCGAGCAGCTCCGCGACCAGCGGGACCCGGCTGGCGCCCCCGGCGAGCAGCACGCCGTCGAGCTGAGCCGGGGCCAGGTCGGCGTCGCGGACGGCCTGCGCCAGCAGCTCCACTGTGGTCTGCACGGCGGGGCGGATCAGCTCCTCGAACTCCAGCCTGGTGACCGGCACCCGGACGGGCCCGGTGGGCATGGACAGCACCACGTCGGTCTGCGACGCGACGGTCAGCTCGCGCTTGGCCCGTTCGCACTCGGCGGGCAACCGGCGCAGGGCGGTGCGCGCGTCCGGGCCGGCGGCGGCCAGGTCCCGGGCCAGCGCGGTCCGCACGTGGCCGGCCAGCGCCTCGTCGAAGTCGTCGCCGCCGAGCCGGGCAAGGGTCCGGGGGACGCCGACGGTCTCGTAGCGGTCCCGGGAGTTGCGGCGGACCAGCGCGGTCTCGAAGGTGCCGCCGCCCAGCGCGTACACGGCGGCCACACCGCCGGCGAAGCCCCGGGCGGCGTGCCCCTCCGCCACGGTTACCGTGCGGGGCAGCAGCGTCACCTCCCCCAGGCCGTAGTCCCACAGCGCGCTGTGCAGCAGGTCGCGACGGTACCGGCCCCAGGAGGCCGGGTGGCTGAGCACGACCAGCTCGGCCGGCGCGCCCCGGGCACCGTGGACCTGGTCGACCACGTGCGCGGCGAGCAGCGCGACGAGTGTCTCCGGCCGGTACCGCTCGCCGGCCAGCAGCAGCGGCACGTGGTCGCCGACCCGCGCCAGCACGCTCCGGGCGGTGCGCTCCGACTCGCCGCTCCCACCGAGGGTGAAGGTGCCGTCGGAGGCGAGCAGCAGCGTCGACGGCAGTGGACCGGGCCCGGGGTGCAGCGCGACCGGCTCGGGATGCCCCCAGTGCCCGTCACGGTGCCGGGCGACCGCGGCGACGGTGCTGGTGTTGCCGATGTCGATCCCGAGCACGTAGGCCATCTGCTTTCTTCCTTGACCGCGTCGGCCGTGGGGTTGGGCCGGACAGGCCCGCCGACGCGGGCCGCCCCGGGGGACCCCGTGGGCTCCTACGTTCGTACCAGAGATCACTCCGACATCAGGAGCCCCAACTTCGGCGGGCACCGGTCCCCCATTCCCCCTAACGTACGAGAGTGGGGATGCCCCTAATCGAACGGGTCGGATTGCGGGATCGTCCCCGATGCCCGGTCCGGTGGGCCGCCCGTAGCGTCGTCGGCGATCACCGGTCGTTGACGTTTCGCCGAGGAGAACCCCCGACATGGACCAGACCCTGCACGACTTCGTGCTCAACCTGCTGACCGACGCGGACGCCCGGTCGGCGTTCGACCTCGACCCGGAGGGCGCGCTGCGGGCCGCCGGCCTCGGTGACATCACCGCCGCCGACGTCCAGGACGTGGTGCCGCTGGTGGTGGACTACGCGCCGGTGCAGGGCCTAGCGCCGGTCGCACCGGTCACCGGGCAGCTCGGCCTCGATCCGCTTGTCGGCGACGCCACCGACGCGATCAGCCAGTTGCAGAGCGTGGCGCAGCAGATCACCGTCAGCAGCTCCCACTCCGGAGTGGACGTCAAGGCCGGGGTGCTCGGCACGATCGCCGTCGACCCGTCGACGGTGACGGCCGGAGCGAGTGTCTTCCCGGGCGTCGGTCTCGGCGTGAACCCCAGCGGGGTGGGTGTGGACCTGTCCGGCGTGCACGACGTGGCCGACACCCTCGACGCGGATGTCGTGGCCCCGATCGACCGGACCACGGAGCCGGCGCTCGGTGACGTCACCGGTGCGGTGGGTGACCCCGTGTCCGCGGTGAACAGCACCAGTTCCGGGCTGCTCGACACCACCTCCGGTCTGCTTCCCGGCACCACCAGTCAGGTCGGCGATCTGGTCGGTTCGCTCGGCGTCGGCGACACCCTGGGCGGGCTCGGCCTCACCGGTGAGACCGGTGGGGTGGTGCCGCCGCTGGACCTGGATTCCACTGTGGGTGGTGTGACCGGGCAGGTGGACGGCTTGCTGGGCGGTGTCACCGGCACCGTGACCGGCGGCGCGACGGGGGTGCTGGGCGGCGGGGTCAGTGGTTCGGTGAGCGGGGACACGGCGACCCATGGCGAGGCCTCCACCTCGACCGGCGGGGTGCTGGGCCTCACCGACGGTCTGCTCTGACACCGCCGGCGGGCGGGGTCGGCACCGAACGGTGCCGACCCCGCCCGTCCCGTCACGCTTGATAATTGAGCCGAAATCAGCACACTTGGTGCGGTGATGGCGGGAATCTGGCTCGACGCGCTCGACGACATCGCCCGCACGTGCCAGGAACACGGCCGGGGTGACCTGCTTCAGGCGGTCCGCCTCAAGCGCGCCCATCTGCTCGATCCGGCGTTGACGGTACTTGTCGTCGGCGAGCCGAACCAGGGCAAGAGCCAGCTGGTCAACGCGATCGTCAACGCGCCGGTCTGCCCGGTCGGCGACGGGACCACGACCGTCCTGCCGACGGTCCTGCGGCACGCCGAGGTCGCCACGGCCACTGTGGTGCAGACACCGCTGCCGGTGCCGGGAACGGCGCCCACCGCTGACCCGCCGGCCGTGCGGCGAACGCCGGTGCCGACCGACCAGATCGCCGCCGGAGTCGCCGGCAGCACCGGTCGGCGGCCCGGCGGTGGCCCCGCGTACATCGAGATCGGTCTGCCCCGGGCGCTGCTCGGCGCCGGTGTGGTGCTCGTCGACATGCCGGGCGGTGACGTCGCCGCCGCCGGCGCCGGCACCCCGGTCGCCGCCCTGACCCGCGCGGACACGGTGCTGCTGGTCACCGACTCCACCCGGGACCTGTCGGTGACCGAGTTGAACATGTTGCTGCACCTCACCCGGTCACACTCCAACGTGGCGGTGGTGCAGACCAAGACGGACCTGGTGCCGGACTGGCGGGCGGTGGCCGAGCGCAACCGACGGCACCTGGCCGACGCCGGCGTGCCGGTGCCGCTGATCCCGGTCTCCGCCGCGCTGCGCCTGCACGCCGCCGCCACCGACGATCACACGCTCAACGCGGAATCCGGCTTCCCGGCCCTGATCGCCCTGCTCCGGCGGCAGCTGGCCGCCAAGCCCGACACCCTGGCCCGGGCCGCGGTGGTGCTGACCGCGCGCACAGTTGTCGAACAGCTCGCCGCGCCGCTGCGGGCGGAACTGTCCAACCAGCGCTCGGCGGAGCAGTCCGCTCCGATGGCCCGGCTGCACGCGGCGCAACGGGAGGTCGACGAGCTGCGCCGGTGCTCGACCCGGTGGCAGAACACGCTCGCCGACGAGATGGCCGACCTGATCTCCGACATCGAGCACGACCTGCGGGAGCGCACCCGGCACATTCTGCGGATGGTCGACGAGGCTTTCGAGACCGCGGACCCGCTTGTGGCCTGGGACGCCGTCGCGCAGTGGCTGGAGCGGAGCCTGATCGAGGCGGCGGAGGTGAACCGGCGGTGGCTGGTGCAGCGGTGCGACTGGATCGCCCGGCGGGTGGCGGCGTCGTTCGCCAGGTACGGCCACGGGTCGCTGCCACCGTGGCCGCTGACCGCGTCGGTCGAGTACGGTGCCCCGGTGCCGGAGCTGGAACGGCCGAACGTCGACAGGTTCTCGGTCGGCCAGAAGGTCTTCACAGGTATGAAGGGCTCCTACGGTGGACTGCTGATGTTCGGTCTGGCGCTGACCCTGGCCGGCATGCCGATGATCAACCCGATCTCCATAGGTGCCGGTGCCCTCTTCGGCGGCAAGAGCATCCGCGACGAGGGCAAACAACTGCTGCGCCGCCGCCAGGCCACCGTCAAGGCGGCGGTGCAGCGGCACGTCGACGACTTCTTCATCCAGGTCAGCAAGGACAGCCGGGACGCGGCCCGCCGGGCGCAGCGCGTGCTGCGGGACCACTTCGTCGCGCTGACCGACGAGTTGCAGACCGCCATCATCGAGTCACTGCGCAGCGCCAAGGAGGCGGCTGACACCGACGCGGCGGCACGTGAGCGACGTCAGCGCGAGATCCAGCAGCGGATGATCCGACTAGCCGAGCTCTACGAGCAGGCGCAGCAGGTCACCGCCGCCCGCCCGGCGCCACCGGCACCGCTGACATGACAGGCGCGCGGCTGGACGCCGAGGTCCGGGACCTGCTGCACCGGGCGCTGCACGGCTATCACGACAACCCACGGGCCACCGAGCTGCTGCGGCACCAGGTGGCCCGCTACGACCAGCCGCTGCGGGTCGCCGTGGTCGGCGGCTGGCGCAGCGGCAAGTCGACACTGCTCAACGCGCTGATGGGCGAGGAGGTCGCCCCGGTCGACGGGAGCGCCTTCACCTGGTACGAGGACGGCCCGCAACCGGACGCCACCGGCTACTCCACGAGTCATCCACCGCAGCGGCTGGCGGTGCTGCGCTCCGGCAGCGGAATGCGGGTCGACCTCACCGGTTGGCGGGCCGGGGAACTGCACGACATCGTGGTGCGCTGGCCGGCACGTTCGCTGCGACAGCTAACCCTGTTGGACACTCCGGCGGTCGGCGGCGCCGACGGGCAGGCGGCGGATCCGGTGCTGGCGCGGGTGCTGCGGGAGGCCGACGCGCTGCTGTACCTGACCCGCGACGCCCGGGGCCCCGACATGCGGGCCCTGGGCACGACCCGGGAGGGCGTCGTCGGGCAGGCCGCGCCGGTGCACACGATCATGGTGCTGTCCCGGGTGGACGAGTCCGGTGGTGGGCGCGTGGACGCGCTGCTCGGCGCGCGTCAGCTCGCCCGGCGGGCGCTGCGGAACCCGCAGGTGGACGCGCTGTGCGCGACAGTGGTGCCGTGCAGCGGGCTGCTCGGCCTGGCCGGCCGGGTGCTCAGCGAGACCGAGTTCGCCGCGCTGGCGGCGCTGGCCCGGGTGCCGCGCGCCGAGCTTGAGCCGTACCTCCTCTCCGCCGAGCGGTTCGCCCGCGGCGAGCCGCTCGCCGGGCTGCCCACGGCCACCCGCGGCGCGTTGCTGGAACGCCTCGGCGTGGTCGGGATCCGCCTGGCGACCACCCTGGTCCGCACCGGTTGCGACAACCGGGTGGCGCTGGCCGCCGAACTGGTCCGCCGTAGCGGTCTCGGTGAACTGCGCGAGTCCCTCAACCGGCTCTTCGTCGACCGCCGGTACGTGCTCAAGGCCCGGTCGGCGCTGACGGCTGTGGAGGCGGTGCTGCGGGAGGAGCCGGGACCGGCGACCGGCGACCTGCTCGCCGCGCTGGAGCGGCTGCTCGCCGGTGCGCACGAGTTCGCCGAATCGCGGCTGCTCGCGGCGCTGCGCGACGGCCGGCTCGGCTTCGACGTCGAACTGGCGGCCGAGGCCCGGCGGTTGCTCGGCGGTGACGGTGACGACCCGGCGGCCCGGCTCGGCATCGCGCCCGACGCCACCCTCGCCTGGCTGTGGGAGACCGCCGCCGAGGCACGCTGGCGGTGGCGGGAACGGGCCGAGGATCCCGGACTGTCCTTGCCGCAGCGACGCGGCGCGCAGGTGGTGGCCCGCAGCTGCGAGGGCCTGCTCGACGACCTGGCCGCCGTCCACGCCCGCTGAGTCGGCTCCTGGTCAGGCCGGCCGGGCCGGGCCGTGCAGGCCCACCAGGCCGGGGACGGTGACGCGGCCGAGTTCGCCGCCGGTGGTCGGATCCTGCCAGGACAGCGCTGCCCGATGGCCCAGGTACAGGCGGCTGCCGTCCGGGCTGAGCACGAGACCGGTGACCGGGTCGGCTGCCACCCGCTCGGCGGTGACGGCGAGACCGGCCAGGTCCACGGCCCGGACGGCGGTGCCGGTGCCGAGGAAGAGCCGGTCCGCGGAGGCCGCCGCGTACGCCGGGCCACCGCCGGTGGCGAGGGTGGCCGTGCGGCGCACGGTCAGTTCCTCGGTGGAGATCTCCGCGACGGCGCCGGAGCCGACGTCGGCTACGTAGAGGCGTCCACCGTCCGGGGTGATCGCCATGGCGTGGCCTTCGGCACCGCCCTCCCCGAACGGGTGCGGCAGGTCCACGCAGAACGCCCACCGCTGTTCGAGGTGCAGCGTGTGCACGAAGGCGTGCACGTCGCGACCGGGCCGGCCGCTGATCCGGTCCCGGGTGTGCTGGTGGTCGGGCTGATGGGTGTAGAGCGTGTAGAGCACCGTGCGGTTCGGTGCCAGCACCGCCTGTCGTCCGTCGCCGCGCATCTCCTCCTCCGCGCCCTCCGGCACCTGTGTCTTGGCGCGGGTGAGCAGTGGCCCGGCGACCCCGGTGGCGAGGTCCACCAGGCGGACCCGGTAGCGGTCCGGAGCGGCCGACGGTAGCCACTCCAGCACGAACAGCCCGGCGAGATCGTGGGTGAACGCCTCCGGCACGATGTTGCCGGGCAACCGTAGCCGTTGCCGCACCCCACCGGCGTCGGCGATCAACACGAGCGTCTCGTCGCGCCCGGCGGGACGCTCCCCGGTGGCACTGAGTCGTTCGGTGGTCAGCGCCAGCCGGGTGCCGTCGGTGGAGACGGTCTGCGGCACCCACCGGCCGGGCAGCCTCACCCGCTCGGAGGTGTCGCCCCGACCAGCGTCGACGCGCCACAGGACCGTGTCGGCACCGTCGGCGGTGGCGGCCCACACCAGCCGCCCGTCGGCGGTGGCCACCCCGTCACCTATCGGCTGCCGGTCGGTGCCACGCAACACGGTAAGGCCATCGTCCATCGCGACGAGCAGTGGGTCCGGCAGCGGGTCGGGGGCGGCCGGGTCGCAACCGGTCAGGGCGGCGGCGCCGGCCCCGGCCAGAACGGTCAGCAGGGTACGTCGCGAGATCGTCGGGTTCGCCATCATGACCGGGTGACACCGCCGGACCGTCGAGGGTTCCCACCCGGCGCGGTGGAACCTGCCCGGCGCGGGCGGTGTCAGTAGGGGTGATCCCACCGGAGGTTGCACTGGACGACGAGCAGTTCGTCACCCGCGCACAGACAGGTGACCTGGCGGCGTACGAGTCCCTGGTCGCCCGGCACACCGCGGCCGCGTACCGGACCGCGGTGCTGCTCGGCGCGGGCTCCGATGCCGAGGACGTCATCCAGGAGGCGTTCGTGAAGGGCTACCGCAAGCTCGACCGCTACCGCGGCGAGTCGTCGTTCCGCTCCTGGCTGCTGGCCATCGTGGCCAACGAGACCCGCAACCTGCACCGTACCCGGGAGCGCCGCAACGGCCTGGTGCTGCGCGCGGCGCGGGTGGAGCCGGGCGCCGAGATCGTCGAGGACGACGCGGTCGGCGCGGTCCTCGCCGGGGAGCGCCGGGCCGCGCTGGTGCGCGCCCTGCGGTCGCTGCCGTCCCGGGACCGTGAGGTGATCGTCTGCCGGTACCTGCTGGACCTCAGCGAGGACGAGACGGTCACCATGCTGGGCTGGCCCCGGGGCACCGTGAAGTCGCGCACCTCGCGGGCGCTCGTGAAGCTGCGTGGCCTGCTCGCGGTCGAGGAGGTCAGCCGTGGATGACCTGGAGCGGGAGCTTCGCGACCTGGCCGCGTGGTTGGCCACCCCCGAGCCACCGGACGTCACCGGCCAGGTCCGTGCCCGGCTGGTCGCCGCGCCCGGCACCCGCCGCGTCGCCCGCCGACGACGATGGCGGTACGCGCTGGTGGCGGCGCTGGTGGCGATCCTGGTGGTGGTGCTTCCGCCGGGACGGGCCGCGCTCGCCGACGCGATGGCGGGCCTGCTGCGCTTCGCCGGCATCACCATCAGCACCTCCCCCGCCCCGACGCCGACCGGCGTCCCGTCGCCGCCACCGGCACAGCGATCCGCCGCCGTCGACGAGGCGCGCCGGCTCGTCGATTTCCCGCTCCGGATCCCGGCCGCGCTGGGACCGCCGGAGCAGACTCTGTTGACCGACCCGGACGAGACCGGCAGGTACCGGGTGGCGACCCTGCTCTACCGGGCCGGCGCCCTGCGGGTGGACACCTTCGACGGCCGGCTCGAACCGGTCTTCTTCAAGCAGGCCGGCGGGTCCGACGCGCGGTGGACGCGGGTTGGTGCGGTCGACGCGATCTGGATCGCGGGCCCGCACCCGGTCTCCTACGTGGACCGTGCCGGGGTCGTGCGTCAGCAGGACGCCCGCCTCGCCGCCGCGACGCTGATCTGGGAGGACGCCGGGGTGACCTATCGGCTGGAGGGCGAGCTGACCATGGCCGAGGCGGTCACGATCGCCGCCACCCTGGAGTGACGGCACCACGGTCCACGCGCCCCCGGACCTTTAACGTATCCCTGAGCCGTCAATCAGCGTTTCGGCTTCGTGCCCCGCGACGGTGAAGCGTCGCTCGGCCAGCCCGTTGTCAGCGTGATCAATCTGTGACGTCCGAGGTCCACCGTACCCACCACGCCGCGTTACCCGAGGTCGCCGTCGTGTCCACGGACTGGGATCAGGCGTCCCGCGTGGGGTGGTGGCTGACGCGGCGGCCACTACCGGGAGTTTTCCGGGATCGGGGGGCGCTCGGTCGGCACGCCGGAACCGCGCTCGGTCGCCGTCGACCCACCTACCGGACTATTCGGGCGAGAAAGCGTCCGGATCATTGTTAGCGCAAACACCTTGTCACGTAGAGCCACCTGAGGCTGGCCCGTCGTCCGATACCGATAAGCCCCGTTTGCCGGCTGGGTCGTTGCCGCCGGTCCCGGGCCTTGGAAGTTTCGGAAACGTGTCTTGTTTTTTTCGGATAAGTCTGCGACCGTTTTGGCCGTCGGTGGCCTGGGTCACTCCGAGGTTGATCGCGAGTCACCGCGAGTCGAGCCCGGACCAGCGCCTGTCGACCGGAGACAACCCCTTCGGAGTCCCTCGATGCGCGTTCTGGTCGGCGGCTCCATCGGCGGGGGAGTTTCACGTGGGCAGACTTGGCAGAGAGGAAAATTGATGAGGGCGAGAAAACTGCTGGCTGTTTCGGTAGCCCTGGCAACGGGCGTCCTGGCGACGGCGGCCTGCGGCGGTGACAATTCAGAGGGTCGCAACAGCGACGGCTCGGTCACGATGAGCTTCTGGCACAACGCCAGCACCGGCCCGGGCAAGGCCTTCTGGGAGAAGACCGTCGCCGACTTCCAGGCTGCCAACCAGAACGTGAAGATCGAGATCCAGTCGATCCAGAACGAGGACCTGGACGGCAAGCTCCAGACCGCCCTCAACTCCGGTGACGCTCCCGACGTGTTCATGCAGCGCGGCGGCGGCAAGATGGCCGCGATGGTCAAGGCCGGCCAGCTGATGGACCTCACCGACTCGATCACCGAAGACACCAAGAAGGTGATCTCGCAGGGCTCGTTCACGGCGCAGACGATCGAGGGCAAGGTCTACGCCATGCCGGTGGCGGTCCTGCCCGGTGGCTTCTTCTACAGCAAGGACCTGTTCGCCAAGGCTGGCATCGCGCAGCCGCCGACCACCCTCGCCGAGCTTCAGGACGCCGTGACGAAGCTGAAGGCGGCAGGCGTGCAGCCGATCGCGCTCGGCGCGAAGGACGCCTGGCCGGCTGCCTTCTACTACTACTTCTTCGCGCTGCGGGAGTGCAGCTCGGAGACCATCACCCAGGCCGGTCAGACGATGAACTTCGACGACCCCTGCTGGCTCAAGGCCGGTCAGGACGTGCAGAACTTCGCCGCCTCCGAGCCGTTCAACAACGGCTTCCTGACCACCTCCGCGCAGCAGGGCGCCGGCAGCTCCGCCGGCCTGCTCGCCAACAAGAAGGCGGCGATGGAGCTGATGGGCGCCTGGAACCCCGGCGTCATCGCCTCCCTGACCCCGGACGAGAAGCCGCTGCCCGACCTGGACTGGTTCCCCTTCCCGAGCATCGAGGGCGGTGCCGGTCAGCCTGGCGCGATCCTCGGCGGCGTCGACGGCTACTCCTGCTCGGCCCAGGCCCCCAAGGCGGAGTGCACCGCGTTCCTGAACTACATCGCGAAGACCGACGTGCAGAAGGCCTACTACGAGGCCTTCAACGCGCCGCCGGTCAACAGCGAGGCGCAGGCCGCGGTCACCGAGTCGCACCTGCAGTCCATCCTCACCGCCTACAACCAGGCGCCGTTCGTCTCGCAGTGGCTCGACACGGTCTACGGGCAGAACGTCGGCAACGCCCTGAACACCGCGGTGGTGAACATGCTCGCCGGTAAGGGAGACCCGCAGGGCATCGTCGACGCGGTCAAGGCCGCCGCCAAGAGGGCGCAGTAGTCCAAACGCCATGTCTGAAACGCAACACGAGAGCGTACGGCTCGCGCCGGACCCGTCACCGGGTCTGACGAAGGTCGGGGGTGACACGCCTGTCGTGTCGCCCCCGGCCCGGCGCCGCCGACCCAAGGGCATCGGCTGGCCGGCCCGGCTGGAAATCGCGCTGATGACGGGGCCGACACTCATCGTCTTCCTGTCGTTCGTCATCCTGCCCGTGGCCATGGCCGCCTACTACGGCTTCTTCAGCTGGCAGGGTTACGGGCCCGCCGAGGACTTCGTCGGCTTCCGCAACTACCTGTTGATCTTCGAAGACGGCACCTTCATCGACGCCCTGCGCCACAACGGCATCATCGTGGTGCTGTCGCTGCTGCTCCAGGGGCCGGCCGCCATCCTGCTCGCCCTGCTGCTGAACCGGCAGATGCGGGGGCAGACGATCATCCGGGTGCTGGTCTTCATCCCGTACGTGATCGCCGAGGTGGTGGTCGGCACCGGCTGGAGCCTGATGCTGCACGGGGAGGGCGTGGTAAACGCCGTCCTCGAGAAGATCGGGCTCGGCTGGTTGCAGGCCGACTGGCTGTCCGATCCGAAGATCGCCATCTGGACGCTGATGGGCATCCTCACCTGGAAGTACATCGGCTTCGCCGTCATCCTCTTCCTCGCCGGGCTCCAGGGCATCCCGGAGGAGCTGACCGAAGCCGCGGCGATCGACGGCGCGTCGTACTGGCAGATCCAACGGCGCATCACGCTGCCGCTGCTCGGGCCGACGATCCGCATCTGGGCGTTCCTGTCGATGATCGGCGCCCTGCAACTGTTCGACCTGGTCTACATCATCTGGGGCCAGTACGTGGCGGCGACGGCGGGGACGTCGACGATGGCCACCTACATGGTGGCCAACGGGCGGAACGCGGGAGAGTACGGGTACGGCAACGCGGTCGCCGTGGTCCTGTTCTTCATTTCGCTCTTCGCGGCCCTGCTCTACCAGCGGTTCGTCCTACGCCGGGACACCGAGGGCGCGATCACCGGAGGGAGGCGCTGATGGCCGTGACCGCCGTAGCTGGGCGCCGGGCACCGCGCAGGTCGTCCCGGTCCAGGAAGCCGATGAGCTGGACCGACCCGTCGGTGTACTTCATCGCGCTGCTGCTCATCGCGACGATGCTGGCCCCGGTCGTCTACATCATCCTGGGTGGCTTCCGCACCAACGCGGAGATCACCACCGACCCCGCGGGACTGCCCAGCAGCTGGCAGACCCAGAACTACCTCGATGTGCTGACCGGCGGCACCTTCTGGCAGCAGGTCTTCAACTCCACGATTGTGGCGCTGGCCACCACGGCGGGAGTGGTCACTCTCGGTCTGATGACCAGCTTCATCATCGCGCGCTACCGGTTCTGGGGGCGGGGGGCGATGTACGCGCTGTTCGCCGCCGGTCTGATGTTCCCGCTGACCGTGGCGATCACCCCGCTGTACATCCTGGTCAAGAACCTCGGGCTGATGAACACGCTGCCGGGGGTGATCCTGCCCCAGATCGGGTTCGGCATCCCGCTGACCATCATCATCCTGGTGCCGTTCGTACGGGCGATCCCCGACGAGATCCAGGAGGCCGCGTCGATCGACGGTTGCAGCCGGCTGGGCTTCTTCTGGCGGATGGTGCTTCCGCTGGCCATGCCGGGCGTCATCACCGTGGCCATCCTGACCTTCATCCAGAGCTGGAACGGGTACCTGCTGCCGCTGTTCATCCTGAACCGGGAGGAGACCTTCACGCTGCCCCTCGGCGTGCAGGCATTCGCCTCGGAGTACTCGGTCGACACGGCAAAGGTCCTGGCGTTCACCTCCCTGTCGATGATCCCGGCACTCGTCTTCTTCAGCCTGTTCCAACGCCGGATCGTCGGCGGGCTGACCGGAGCCGTGAAGGGCTGATCCTCAGCGGAGGCGGTGGCGAGTCCTCGACGCGCCCGGCCACCTCGGTCCGACTCCGGTCGGGCCGAGGCAAGCCGGGCGCGTCGGTGCGTCGGGCGGCAGCGCCGGACAGCGCGGCGGGTGCTACACCCGGCCCTGCAGGATCCTGCCCATCCGCAATGCGACGTCCTTGCGTCGGTCCGACTCACCGATGTCGGCCTTGATGCCGCAGAAGTCACCGCCGCGGCACGGGAACCACAGCTCGCCGTGGATGTCGTCGTAGACGGCGCCGTCGGCGGATCCGGTCACCGGCTCACCGATCTCAGCCACCGCCTCGTACTCGTCCTTGGACAGCACTGACGCGTGGATCGCCTGCCCGCCGGAGTTCGCCGTCCACACGCAACCGCCGAGCTGATAGTCGTGCTGGCCACCGTCGTGCGCCCCGATCTCGTCCGCGACCTCGTCCGTGGTGAGCCGTTCACACTCGTCGCCCTTCGGCTCCGTCAGGGAGCCGGCCGCATCGTCCGCGGTCCCCGCCGCACCCGGCCTGTCCCCCGGCGTCGAAGAACCCGAACCGGCATCACTTCCGCACGCCACGAGCATGGCGAGCGCCCCACCGACGAGCGCGGCCCGGGCCAGCCTGCTGAGGATCTCCATAGGTCATCCCTCCGCCGCGGCACCGCTTGCCGCCGATGACCTCACTCCAACACGACCAGCCGAAACTTGAATCGGTAGATTCCCCCGGCTTTGCCGAGGTGATCCCAGGACTCCGTTGCGTGGCCGACCCGCAGGGGCTGTCGCCGGTCCGGATCACACACTGGCGAGCAGCGCGTCGAGGGGTCGGGGCACGGTGCCCCGGGCGACGGCGGCCTCGACGAGCAGGCGGGCGTAGCGCAGGTTGCGACGCGAACTGCTGCGCAGGAACCGCCACAGTTGCGCGTCGGGATTCCGGCCCCGCCAGGCGGGCTGGCTCTGGAACCCACGGAACTGGCGCAGGTCGCCCTGAGCCTCGAAGAGCGCCTCGACGCCCACGCTGCCGACGGCACGGATCAGCTCGTCCTCCAGGTCGTCGACGCAGACCTGGAACCCGAGCTGCGCCATCTCGGCGCGGGTGCCGGGCGTACCCACGCCCGCCTCCGTCAGCCCGCGCCGGAAGATCTCCTCTTCGCGCAGGTCGCAGAGGCCGGCGAGCCGCAGCCCGATGCCCGGCGGGCCCAGCCGGGCCAGGAAACGGCCGATCGCGTGGGCCCCGCCGATCGGGACGATGACGATCCGCTCGGCGGCGAGGTCGCGGCCACGGCCGGCCGCCAGCGTCTCCAGAGCGATCTGGTCGCTGATCCCCTCGACCAGCACCGCCGCCAGAGCGGACTCGGCCCGGGCCAGTGCGTGAGCGGTGGCCTGCATCGAGGCGGCGTTGCCGCCCAACGGCCGGTCCAGACCGATCCGGGCGGGCTCGGAACGCGAGGTGACATCCATGCTGGGCCTCCCCGTCCGGTCGGCGGAGCCCCGCGACGAGCGACAAAAACCAAAGGCAGGGAGATCCACCTCCCTGCCACTCCTAACGTATAGCGCACCGGGGGGCTTGTGGCAAGACCCGGGTTCTGCCGCAGAATCGTCGGCCGGACGAGGGAGTGGGGGCACACCGTGCGGGATCTGTCGACGGACGAGACGACCCGGCAGTACGTGTTGGACCTGTCCGACATCGATGAGACACAGGTCCCGGAGGTGGGCGGTAAGGGCGCGCACCTGGGGGCGCTGGC
The DNA here is from genome assembly GCF_002754655.1 of Verrucosispora sp. CNZ293. NCBI lineage: Bacteria > Bacillati > Actinomycetota > Actinomycetes > Micromonosporales > Micromonosporaceae > Micromonospora > Verrucosispora sp. CNZ293. Next base: position 1,027,452 of record NZ_PEFR01000001.1, on the reverse strand, counting down.
CCGGATCGGCGGCCTCCGGGTGCCGGCCGGCTTCTGCGTGACCACTGCCGCGTTCCGGCGGATGGTGGCCGAGGTGCCGTCGATCGACGATCGACTCGATCGCCTGGCGCGGCTGGACCCGGACGACCGGGACGCGCTGCGGCTGCTCAGCGCGGAGATCCGGCACGCCGTCGAAGGGCTTCCCGTGCCGGGTGACCTGGCGGCGGTGATCACCGACGCCGTCGACAGACTCGACGGACGGGCCGCGTACGCGGTCCGTTCCAGCGCGACCGCCGAGGACCTGCCGGCCGCCTCCTTCGCCGGTCAGCACGACACCTACCTCAACGTGATCGGTCCGACCGCCGTCGTCGCGCACGTCCGTCGGTGCTGGGCGTCGCTGTTCAGCGAGCGGGCGGTGACCTACCGCCAGCGCAACGGCGTCGACCACCGTGCGGTCGAGATGGCAGTTGTCGTGCAACGGATGGCATTTCCGGACGCGGCCGGCATCCTGTTCACGGCCGACCCGGTCACCGGCAACCGGAAGATCTCCTCCGTCGACGCCAGCTTCGGCCTCGGGGAGGCTCTGGTCTCCGGTCTGGTGAACCCGGACGTGTTCACGGTGTGCGACGGCGAGATCGTCGGACGGACGATCTCCACCAAGCAGCGGGCCGTCCACGCCCTGCCGGCCGGGGGCACCCGGGAGCAGGAGATCGACCCGCAGCGGCGGGAGCAGCCGGCGCTTACGGACGCCCAGGTCGTCCGACTCGTGCGGCTCGGCCGGCGGATCGAGGCACACTTCGGCTGCCCCCAGGACATCGAATGGTGCCTGGTCGACGACGCCTTCCAGATCGTGCAGAGCCGCCCCATCACGACGCTGTTCCCCGTCCCGACGGTCGACGACGAGGGCAACCACGTCTACGTCTCGGTCGGCCACCAGCAGATGATGACCGACGCCATGAAGCCACTCGGGCTGTCGATGTGGCAGTTGACAGCCCTCGCGCCGATGCAGGAGGCCGGCGGACGGCTCTTCGTCGACGTCACCCAGCGGCTGGCATCCCCCGCGACCCGCGCCGCCCTCCTGGAAATCATGGGTAAGGGCGATCCGCTGGTCCGGGACGCACTGGAGACAGTTCTCGACCGCGCCGACTTCGTCCCCACGCGTCCGGACGCACCCGTTCCGGCCCGTCCAGACGCGGGAGCCGGCCGGGCACCCGCTGGCGGGGCGGCGGCCGGCGGGGCGGTCACTCCGATCGGCACGGATCCGGGCATCGTCGTCGGCCTGGTCGAGCGCAGCCAGGCCTCCGTCGCCGCCCTGCGCCGCGACATCCGGACGAAGACCGGTGTGGCCCTGTTCGACTTCCTGACCAACGCCTTCGAGGAGCACAAACGAGTCCTCAGCGATCCGCTGAGCATGCAGGCGATCATGGCGGGGATGGATGCCACCTGGTGGCTCAACGACAGGTTGTGGGAGTGGCTGGGCGAGAAGAACGCGGCCGACACGCTGACCCTGTCCGCCCCCGGCAACGTGACGTCCGAGATGGGGTTGGCGCTGCTCGACGTCGCCGACGTGATCCGCCCTCATCCGGAGGTGGTGGCGTTCCTGCGCAGTGTCGAGGACGAGAGCTTCCTGGACGAGTTGCCGAAGCTTCCCGGCGGCGGCGAGGCGCGCCAGGCCATCGAGGCGTACCTCGACAGGTACGGCATGCGCTGCGTCGGCGAAATCGACATCACCCGGCCCCGGTGGCGCGAGCGTCCCACCACGCTGCTGCCGGTGCTCCTCGAACACGTCAGGAACGCCGAACCGGGTGCCGCCGAGCGGCGTTTCGAGCAGGGCCGGCAGGCGGCGGAGCAGAAGGCGCAGGAGGTGCTGTCCCGGCTGCGGGCCCTACCGGACGGCGAGCGCAAGGCCACCGAGACCAAGCGGATGATCGACCGGGTCCGGACCTTCACCGGCTACCGGGAGTACCCGAAGTACGACATCATCTGTCGCTACTTCGTCTACAAGCAGGCCCTGCTCGCCGAGGCCGACCGCCTCGTGGCGGCCCGGCTGATCCCGGACAGGGAGGACGTCTTCTTCCTCACCTTCGGCGAGTTCCAGGACGCCGTACGCACCAACCACGTCGACGATCAGCTCATCCGCCGACGCCGGGAGGCATTCCGGTCCTACCAGGCGCTCCGCCCACCCAGGGTGCTCACCTCGGACGGTGAGGCCGTCGCCGGGGCGTACCGACGCGACGACGTGCCGGCCGGTGCCCTGGTCGGTCTGCCGGTCTCCACCGGAACCGTGGAAGGACGCGCCCGGGTCATCCTGGATCTGGCCCGAGTCGATCTCGAGCCGGGCGACATCCTCGTCACCATCCACACCGACCCGAGCTGGACGCCGCTCTTCGTCGCGGTCGCCGGCCTGGTGACCGAGGTCGGCGGACAGATGACCCACGGGGCGGTGATCGCCAGGGAGTACGGCCTACCGGCCGTCGTCGGAGTGCCGGACGCGACCCGACTGATCGCCGACGGGCAGCGGATCCGCGTGCATGCCACCGCCGGCTACGTGGAGATCCTGGCCTCATAGACGCGCCACCGTCGAGCTGGCAGGCTCACCCGGTGGTCAAGTTCCCTGACGTGGCAGCGGACGAACGCAGCACCCTGGAACAGTTCCTTGACTTCCATCGCCAATGCGTCCTCGACGCCTTGGACGGACTCAGCCATGACGACGCGGCTGCCACACTGCTGCCGGCGACGCAGCTGACCATCGGGGGCATCGTCAAGCACCTGGCGCGGGTGGAAGACCTCTGGTTCCAGGAGAAGCTTCTCGGCGTCGCTGCGCCCGACCCCTGGGCGTCGGCTCCGCTGGACGTCGACCCGGACTGGGACTTCCACTCCGCCGGCGATGACTCCCCCGCCGACCTGCGTGCGCTTTATGTCGCGGCATGTCAGCGGAGTCGACGCGCCGCCGCCGGCTATCCGGATCTCAGCGACCGCGCCGCCAAACCGTCGTTCGGCGGTGGACCGGTGAGCCTCCGGTGGATATTCGTGCACATGATCGAGGAGACCGCCCAGCATCGCGGACACCTGGATCTTCTCCGAGACGCCCTCGACTGAGTGGCCGACGCAGCCCCGGTCACCGGGAGCTGCGTCGGTTGCCGGTCCGTGCTGAGCCGACAGTCGTCAGGTCACGCAGGGCGAAGCGGAGATGCTCCCACTCCTCGTCGAGGATCACGTGCAGGCAGTCGACGCCGCGCATCACCGCGCCGGCCAGCGTCGACCTGGTGAACCGCGCCCCCTGTAGGTCCCGGTCGACGAACTCAACGACCTGGTCCTGAACCATGTGGACCCCCCTCGACGAATCGCGGCGAGGGTAACGCGGAGGTGCGACACCTTCGTCCGGTCCCGGGCGGACAGGAGAGGCTGGCCTTGCCCGCCGAGGCGCAAGACCATAGCCTTGATTCGCGGGCGTCAATGGATTACCACCCACGGCGTCGCGCTGGTGTGGCTGCCCGCGTTTCCGCTGGCCCCGTACCGCCGGGTGGTTGCAGCGACGGGGGAATCCTTGATGCGACGACGGACGCGGTGGACGATCCGGCTGGGCACCGCCCTGGTCGCGGCCGGCAGCCTGGTGGCTTCGACGGCTGTGGGCGGCACCGCGCACCGGCCCGCCGCCCCGCCCACCGCCGTGGTCGACTGGAGCGCCGAGCGGCAGACGGTCGACGGGTTCGGCGGGTCCTTCGCGTTCCACAAGGCGGGGTCGATCCAACGGCTCGGCGAGCCACTCACCTCGCAGATGCTTGACATGATCTTCGACGATCGGGCGGGGATCGGCCTGGACATCGTGCGGGTGATGGTGGGCGACGGCGGCGTCTGGGGCGACCAGCTCTACGACGGGCCGACGCAGACGATCGAGCCGGAGCCGGGCACCTTCGTGTGGGACCGGCCGGACTGGGCGCAACGCAAGGCCGACTTCGACGCGTACCAGGTCTGGTTGATGCGACAGGCACAGGCGCGCGGCGTCGAGACGATCCTCGCCAGCGTGTGGAGCCCACCGGCGTGGATGAAACAGAACAACAGCGTGACCTCCGCCAGCCCCACCGGCGCGCCGAACAAGCTGCGACCCGACATGTACCAGGCGTTCGCGGACTACCTCGCGGAGTACGTGCTCGGCTACGAACGCGAGTTCGGGATCAGGATCACCCACCTCTCACCGACGAACGAGCCCGACATCTCCACCGGGTACTCCAGTTGCCAGTGGACCGCCGAGGAACTGCGCGTCCTGGTCCGCGACCACCTCGGTCCGACGTTCGAGCGACGGGGGGTGGCCGCGAAGATCGTGCTCGGCGAGGGCGTCGGCTTCCACGAGGGGTACGCGCTGCCGTCAATCATCGACCCGGCGGCGAACCGGTACGTCGACGTCGTCGCGGCGCACGGCTACGCCGGGCTGGTCGACGACGCCACCCGGGCCGCGCCCACCGCGTTCACCACGTCACACGCACTGGGCAAGACCATCTGGCAGACGGAGTACATGAACCAGGGCGCACCACGCGACAGGCTGTTCGTCAACAACACGATAAGCGACGGTCTGCGCTACGCGACCCTCATCGGCAACCTGTTCGACGAGACCCGGCTGGGCGCGTACTTCTGGTGGTGGCCGGTGGCGAACAATGGCGCGGACGGCTCGGACCTGATCCGTCTGGTCAACACCGGCACCCCGCAGAGCGGCAACCCGACCGAGAACGGCCAGTACCGCATCTTCAAGCGGTACTACACGTTCGGCCAGTACAGCCGCTTCCTCGACCCGGGTGACGTGATGATCGGCGCCACCAGCACGCCGTCGCCCGGGGTGCGGGTCACCGCGTACAAGGACGAGGCGACGCACGACTTCACAATCGTCGTGGTCAACAACAACGCGGACGACGTCCCGCTCACCGTCGACCTCACCGGCGGTTTCCCGCTGCCGCCGGAGACCAGGCAGGACTGCAAGAAGGGCGGGTGGGCCCGGTTCGTCAACCCGCCCTTCCGCAACCAGGGCGAGTGTGTCGCCCACGTCGCCGCCGGCAAGGGTCCACGACCGTCGGTGGTGCCCTACCGCACGTCAGGCAGCGAGAACATGACGAAGCTGGCCGACATCCGCACCCACGGCGGCTCCTTCAGGACGAACCTTCGTGGCCGCAGCGTGACGACGTTCGTGCCGAAGTGGTCCGAGCTGCCCGCGCTGCCCGACCGCAAGGACGTCTTCTCCACCTACCTGGCCGAGGAGAACGACGGGCAGTCCGCCGGGTTGCGGGTCATCACGACGCCCTCCCATGGCAGGGTCGTCACGGGCGTACGCGACGGCAGCCACCTCCGCTGGACGAACGTCAACTTCGCGGACGGCTCGGCGGCGGGCTTCGCCGACCAGAAGGGCCAACTGCGCCTGCACGCCACAGTGGCCCCGAAGGCGGGTGGCGTCATCGAGGCACGCATCGGCAGCCCGGACGGACCGCTCGTCGGCTCGATGAGCGTACCGCCGGGGTCCGGCACCGACTGGGTCACCGCGACGACAGCGATCGACACCAGTCCGTCGGCGGCGAACGGCTTCCACGATCTCTACCTGGTCTTCACCGGTGGTGACGGCACCCTGTTCACTGTGGACCGCGCCGAGTTCAGCGACTGAGCGCCAGCGGCGGCAATTCACCCGTCCCGACCGACCCCTGGGCGCTGCCGGAGCACCACGACGAGCCCGACTCCTGACCATCCGCTGTCGGGTGGCGTAGTCGACCGTGCACAGCGACAGGGAGGCCGGCGGGCGGCCACGCTGCGTGAGGATCACCGAGGGTTGCCGCCCGGGGGGATGCGGGCCACCGTCGGCGCGGACCCGGCCGGTGATCCGGTGGGCCCGCGCCGTCAGCCGGCCGGGCCGTCACGCCGGCCGCACCGTCACGCCGGCCGGGCAGTCGCGGTCACGCACGCCGGGCGGGCTCCCGGGCCAGCAGCGCGCGTAGCGCCCGGACCACGTCGGCCGGTGCCTCCTCGGCCATGAAGTGGCCGCAGGTGACCGTCTCGTGCACCAGGTCCGGCGCCCATCCGCGCCACAACCCGGCGGCGTCGTACCCGAGGGCGGCACCCCAGTCCTGCTGGAGCACGGTCACCGGCATCCGCAGTCGGTTACCGGCCGCCCGGTCAGCCCGGTCATGGACGACGTCGATGCCGGCGGTGGCCCGGTAGTCGGCGACGATCGAGTCCACCGACGCGCGGGACGCCGCGAGGTACGCCGCCCGCACGTCCGTGGGAATCGCGCCGGGGTCACGGGTCCAGCCGTCCAGGAAGTGGCCGAAGAAGGCGTCCGCGCTCGCCGCGATCATCTGTTCGGGCAGGCCGGGGGGCTGCGCCATGAGGTACAGGTGGAAGCCGACCGCCGCGTCGACGCCGTGCAGCACATCCCACATGTCGAGGGTGGGCAGCACGTCGAGGACGGCCAGGCGGGTGATGCGGTCAGGGTGGTCGAGCCCGGCGCGGATGGCGACGAGGGCTCCCCGGTCGTGACCGGCCAGGGCGAACCGGTCGTGACCGAGCGCCTCGGCCAGCGCGACCACGTCGGCGGCCATTGTCCGTTTGGCGTACGCGGTGCCGTCCGGGTCGGCGGGCTTGTCGCTGTCGCCGTAGCCGCGCAGGTCCGGCACGATCACCGTGTGGTCGGCGGCCAGGTCGGCGGCGACGTGCCGCCACATCAGGTGGGTCTGCGGGAAGCCGTGCAGCAGCACGATCGGGCTGCCGGAACCGCCGACGGCGGCGTGCAGCGCCACCCCGTCGGCGACGGGAACGCGCTGCTTGTCGAAGCCGCTGAGGTGCGGGGTCATGCCAGGTCCTCCGAATCGATCTGGTGAGCTGATCGGCGGTTGCCGGTCGCCGACACCGAGGTTCGCCGGGCCGGATCAGCAACGGATGAGTGCCCGACAAGTGCCACCGGACCGCCGCCATGAGCGGCACCTAGAGTGGTCGCATGACCAGGCAGGACATGGTCCCGACGGTGTCCTTCGGGGTGCTCGGTGCGGTCACCGCGTGGGCCGGGGGCGTACCGGTCGGCCTGAAGGGCCCCCGGCATCGTGCCGTGCTCGCCCGGTTGCTGGTCGCCCGAGGCCGGGTGGTCCCCGTCGACCAGCTCCTCGCCGACCTGTGGCACGCGCCGTCGGAAGGGTCGATCGCGGCGATCCGCACCTTCGTGTCCGATCTGCGCCGGGCTCTGGAGCCGGAGCGGCCGGCCCGCCGACCGGCCCGGCTGCTGATCACCACACCCCCCGGGTACGCGCTGCGCGCCTCCGACGACGCCGTCGACGCCTGGCGGTTCGAGACGGCGGTGGTGGACTCCAGGCGACTGCTCGACCAGGGCCGACCCGGTCCGGCGCTCACCGCTCTGGACGACGCGTTCGCCCTGTGGCGGGGGCCCGCCTACGCCGGGTACGACGGCGAGGGCTGGGCCCGTGGGGAGATCAACCGCCTCGACGACCTCCGGTTGCTCGCCAGCCAGCGGCGGGCCGAAGCGCTGATGGCGCTGGGACGCGACGTCGAGGCCGCCGCCGTCCTGCGGGGCGACGCCGAGGCACATCCGCTGCGCGAGGACATCTGGCGGCTGTGGATCATCGCGCTGTACCGCTCCGGCCGGCAGGGCGAAGCCCTCGCCGCGTTGCGCCGGATCCGCGACACCCTTGTCGACGAACTCGGCATCGACCCGGGGCCCCGACTGCGTCAGCTCGAAGCCGACATTCTCCGCCAGGCGCCACATCTCGCCACGACCACGTCCGCCGTGAGGCCGACACCGGTGCCCGCCGCCTCCGCCGAGGCTCCGGTCGCGGCCGGCGGCGCGACCCCGGGACGTGCCGACGCGGCGCCGGGGCGGCGGCGTCCGTTCGTCGGCCGCGAATCGGAACTGGACCAGCTCGTACGACTTGCCGCCGGCGCGGCCCGCGACGGCGTGCCGGCCGTCGCCCTGATCTCGGGCGACGCGGGTGCCGGCAAGACCGCTCTGCTCGACCTGCTCACCCGCCGCCTGTCGGCCGACGGCTGGGTGACCGCCTGGGGTCGCATTCCGGAGTACGACGGGGCGCCGGCCGCCTGGCCCTGGACGCAGATCAGCCAGGCGTTGACTGCGACGATCGGGCCGGCCCGGCAGGACGCGCCACCACCGCCGGCCGACACCGGGCCGCTGCCGAGCGACGGTGACGACCGGAGCCTCGAGACGCTACGGTTCCGGCTGCGGCGCGAGGCGGTCGCGCTTGTCGACGCGGCGGCCCGACACAACCCGGTGCTGCTGATCCTCGACGACCTGCACCGCGCCGACGAGGGGACCCTGGACCTGCTCACCGGCCTGGTCGCCGAGCCCGAACCGGCCACCGGCCCCATCATGATCGTCGCGGCGTACCGCACCTCGCAGGTCGACGCCGGGCTGACGGCGACGCTGGCCCGGCTGGCCCGCCGCGAACCGGTCCGGGTCTACCTCACCGGACTGCCCGAAGCGGCGACCGCCGAACTGACCTGGGCGATCGCCGGGTTCGACATCGACGCCGACGCCCTCAGGTCGATCCATCAGCGCAGCGGTGGCAACCCGTTCTTCGTCCGCGAGCTGGCCCGGTTGCTCGCCGCCGAGGGGCCGCAGGCACTTCAGCGGGTGCCCGCCGGGGTGCGGGACGTGATCCGGCACCGCCTCGCGCAGCTACCGGAGGCCACCCGTACGCTGCTGCGGCAGGCGGCGGTCGTCGGTCGCGACATCGATCCGGAGGTGCTCGCGGCGTTGGCCGGCGAACCTGAACCGGTCGTCCTCGACGCCCTCGACCAGGCCGAACAGGCCGGTTTTCTCAGCGCGCAGGGTACGGGCGGGCAACTGCGCTTCACCCACATCCTCGTCCGCGACACCCTCTACGACGACCTGCCGGCAGCCCGCCGCGCCCGGTGGCACGCCGCCACGGCCGAGACCATGGAACGGCTGCACCCGCACCAGTCCGCCGCCCTCGCCCACCATTTCAACGCCGCCGGTACCCGGGCCGCCGCAGGCCGTGCGGCCCGCTACGCGCGGTCGGCGGCGGAGCAGGCCGAGACGAGGGCCGCCCCGCACGACGCGGTCCGCCTGTGGGAGCAGGCGGTCACCGCGTACGACCGGGCCACCGACAGCGACGCGCCCGGCCGGTTGGCGGCGCAGATGGGCCTGGGACGGGCCCTCGCGGTCACCGGTCGGCTGGCGCAGGCCCGCCGGCACCGCGCCGAGGCGATCACCACCGTCCGGCGCCTCGGCGACCCCGACCTGCTGGCGGACGTGCTCACCGCCTTCGACGTACCGGCGATCTGGACCCGCAACGACGACGAGCCGCTGTCCCGGCAGGTCGCGGTGGCCGTCGACGCCGCACTGGCGGTCCTGCCCCCGGACGAACGGAGCCGCCGAGGTCACCTGCTGGCCACCCTGGCGCTGGAGCTACGAGGCACCATCGGCGACCGCGGCGCGCGGGCCGCCCGCGAGGCGGAGGAGATCGCCCGGCAGACCGGTGACGTGCCGCTGCTCGCGTTGGCGCTCAACGCCCGCTACCTGCACACCTTCCACCGTGCCGGCCTGGCGCCCGAGCGGGCCCGGATCGGCGTGGAACTGGCGGAGGTGGCCCGTTCCCGGAACCTGGTGACCTTCGAGGTGCTCGGCCACCTCATTGCCATGCAGGCGTACTGCGCGGTCGGCGACGTGGCCACGGCGAACGCCCGCGCCGAGGCCGCCGACCGCCTCGCCCGACGGTACGAGCTGCCCCTGGTCGGTCTCTTCACCCGGTGGTACGCGGCCCTGCGGCTGGCCATCGAAGGGCGTCCCACCGAGGCGGCGGACGCCTACCGGGAGGCCAACCTGGCGCTGCCCGCCGACGAACTGCCCGGTATGGCGCAGGGGCTGGCCCCGCTGGCGCTGTTCTGCCTGCGCCTGACGACCGGCGGTGACCTGTCGCCGGGCGAGGCGGTCCGCTGGCGGGGCGAGGAGTGGGGCCCGCACGAGCCCTGGGTGCGCCCGCTGCTGCTGCTCGCCGCCGGCGAACCCGGCGAGGCCGCCGGTGCTTTGCGCGCGGTGCCGGAATCGCCGCACGACCTGCTTCGTGAGGCCCGTGGCTGCCTCGTCGCCCGCGCCGCCGTCGTGCTCGGCGACCGGGCCCGCATCCGGTCCACGTACGCCGACCTGCTGCCGGCCGACGGCGAGCTGGCCGGTGCGGGCAGCGGCGTGCTCACCCTCGGCCCGGTCGCCCGTCACCTCGGCGACCTCGCCGCCGCGCTCGGCGACGACGCGCGGGCGCAGGTCCACTACGCGTCCATTCGCGGGTGAGTGTGCTCAACTCCGCCGCGCCGGGTCGTCCTCGATTGTCACGTCGACGGGACCGACCCGCAGGATGCCGTCGGTCAGTGGGGTGCAGCGCACGCCGCCCCGGCCCCGCAGCCCGCGCCACGCGCCGGGGCCGATCGTCACGTCCATCCACGCGCAGGGATGGGCCGCCCGGTTCATCCGTAGCCGTACCGGCCCGCGGCCCGAGTCGAGCACCAGCACCGAGCCGACCAGGTCGTCCACGCCGATTCCGCTGGTCAGGATGTTGCGCCGGACCTGCGCCAGACCGACGCCCGGCGGCAACGACTCGGCAGCGATGACGGTGACGCTCGCCTCACGGTGGGCGGGTCTGCCGAAGTATCTGTCGCCCACGATGCCCAGCTCGGCCCGGACCTCGATCTCACCGACCAGCTCACCGGCCGGCGCCGGCTCCGGCCCGTCCGACGGCCGGCCCACGAACCGGTGCACGGGCGAGGCCAGCAACTGGACGATCTCCGGCATGACCCGACTCTATGCCGGCCACCACGCCGCTCGTGCCGAGTCGAACCACGCCCGGCACCCGGCATTCCGCATCCGGCATCCCGCAAGACATCACAGTTGTCGATGTTCTGACCGACTGTTCGGCACTCCGGCGCTCGCCTCGGGCTACGCTGATTCGTGACGACATCGACGGCGACCTGGGCGCCGCCGGGTTCACGGTCCCCCGACGAGTGAAAGGGGAACACGCCTGGCAACCGAGGTGCGGTTCGCGAGCGGTGCCGGTGGCCGACGGTTGACTGTGGAGATCACCGGCAAACCCGACGGGGTACCCATCTTCCTGCTGCACGGCACCCCCGGCAGCCGCAGCGGCCCGAAGCCACGAAGCGGGGTCCTGTACCGGTACGGCATCCGACTGATCAGCTACGACCGTCCCGGTTACGGCGGCTCGACGCCCCATCCCGGACGTACCGTCGCCGACGCGGCCGAGGACATCGCCGCGATCGCGGCGGACCTGGACATCTACCGGTTCTCCGTGGTCGGACGCTCCGGCGGCGGGCCACACGCGCTGGCCTGCGCGGCGTTGCTGCCGCACGCGGTCACCCGCACGGCGGTACTCGTCGGCTTCGCCAGACCCGACGTGCCCGACCTCGAATGGTTCAGCGGCATGGCCGCCAGCAACGTACGCGACTTCGCCGCCGCCTCCGACGACCGGCTCCTGCTGATGGAGCGGCTCAGGGCACAGGCCGCCCGGACCCGACGCGACCCGGAGAGCCTGCTGACCCAGCTGGAGACCGACATGACCTGGCCGGACCGGCGGGTCGTACGCGATCTGGCCATCCGTCGCCTGATCGCCCAGGCGTACCGGGAGGCGCTGCGCAGCGGACCGCAGGGCTGGATCGACGACGTGCTGGCCCTGCGGCGGGACTGGGGTTTCAACCTGTCGGCGATCACCGCTCCGGTCCGGCTGTGGCACGGCGAACAGGACAACTTCGCACCGGTGAGCCACACCATGTGGCTCGCCCGGCAGATCCACACCGCAGAGGTCCACGTCCAGCCCGGTGCCGCCCACTTCGGCGCCGTCGAGATCCTGCCCGAGATGCTGGAGTGGCTGTCGAGCTGGTGAGCGGCAACGCCGGTCAGAACGGGTGCGGGTCGATGACGCGGCGTACCGGTCGTCCCCGCTTCAGTTCCGCCACCGACGGGTGGTTGCCGCCGATCCTGGCGACCACCGCCTCGATGGCCTCGTCGACCCGCGCCTGGTGGTCGACGCCGTGCAGCCGGCGCTCGACGAGGGCGTGGTTCGCCCGGCACCGCAGGGTGTGCGGATGCGCCGGACCGAGCAGGCTGGTCAGCAGGTCGGCGGCGGCACTCAGCAGGGCGAGCGCCTCGGCGGGCTCATGCCGGTCGGCCTCGATGACGGCCACGTTGATCTGCGCGGCCAGGGTGTAGGGGTGACGGTCGCTCAGCACCGCCGCGAGCCCCTCCCACGCCTGCCGGGCCAACGAGCGGGCCCCGTCGACGTCGCCGCGGGCCCGGACCGCGGCAGCGTGGTTGTTGAGGCACACCAGGCTGTGCGGATGCCGGTCACCGAGCTGCCGTGCGTACGCGGCGCGCACCGCGCTGGTCTCCGTCTCCGCCTGTTCCCAGTCGCCCAGCTCCAGCAGGGTCACCGAACGGCTCAGTCGGCAGGCCAGTGTCTCCGGGTGGTCCGGCCCGAGGATCTCCGCCAGCCGGTGGTAGGCCACCTCCAGCAGCTCCCCCGCCTCGCCCGTCCGGCCGGCGCTGCGCAGCGAGACGGCCAGGTTGGCATTGGCCTCGTACACGAAGCGGCTGTGCTCCCCCATCACCGTCGTGTAGACATCCCGCACCTGGGTCAGCAGCTCGACGGACCGGTCGTAGTGGCCGGCGTCGCGCAGATCCCGCCCGAGGGAGGTCGCGGACTGAAGCGTGCTGAGGTTGTCCTCGCCGAGCAGCTGCCGACGCCTGTCGTAGACCTCCTGATCCAGCCGCAGCGCCTCGGCCACGTCGCCCATCAGCCGTCGCGAGACCGCCAGGTTGCTCAGGGCGTTGAGGGTACGCACATGGTCGTCACCGAACTCCGTACGCCAGGCCCGGTAGGTTTCGATGTCGCGCTGGAGCGCCTCGGGGTAGCGGCCGAGCCCGCGCAGGTCCCCGCCGAGACTGCCGGCGGTCATCAGCGCGTCGGCGTGGTCGCTGCCGAGCAGGTCGACCTGCTGGGCGTGGACGTCCAGGTCCAGGTCGTAGGAGTCCTGGAACGCGCCCTTGTCGCGCAGCACGTTGGCCTTGTTGAACCGCAGTTGCAGGAGCTGCACGAGCACCTCCCGGCGAACCGGTTCCGCTAGCTGCCGACCCAGGGCGCGGGTCCAGGCGTCCTCGACCCGCTCGGCCACCTCCAGCCCGCCGTCGGGGTTGCCGCGTACGAAGAAGTAGCGGACCTGGTCGACGAGCAGTTGCCGGACCGGGGCGAAGTCGCAGGTCGTACCGTCGGAGACCTCGACGTGCGGCCACAGCATCCGGTACTTGCGCCACTCGTCCTGAAGATCGACCTCGCCGAGGGTACGGGCTGCCGCGGCGATCAGCAGGTGCACCTGGTGTTTGGCGTCCTCGATCTCGGACGCGGTCATCCGGGAACGCACCACCGAGTGCAGCAGCCGGTGGATCACGATGCGGGTGCTCTCCCGTTCCGTGCCCTGGCTGTCGTACTCGCTCTGCTGGTCCAGGCGCAGCAGAGCCAGCCGCTTGATCTGCTCCACCAACCTGTTGATCATCAGACGGCTGGTCACCGTCGGGTCGATCGCCCGCAGGTGCTCGGCCATCGCGGTGCTGTAGACGATGTCGAGCGAGATCTCGGGAGCCATCACCGAACAGAGCTGCAACAGGCGGTACGCGGCCGGCCGGCGGGTCGCCAACTGGTCCAGCGACAGCCGCCACGCCGCCTCGACCCGACCGATGTCGGTCTCCGAGCCGAGCGCGCCGAGGTCGCCCTGCTCGATCGCCGCGAGGTACTCCGACACCGGCGAGTGGGTCTCGACCAGCCACGCCGCGGCGGCGGCCACCGCGATCGGCAGATCACCAAGCGCCTCGGCGATCCGGTTGGCGTCGCGCTCCCCCAGGTCGGGCAGCAGGCGGCGCAGGTGGTTCACGCTCTCGGCCCGGTCGAACACATCCACCGGTACGACGTGCGTCTGCTCCAGCCAGCCCGGCCCCTGAGAGGTGATGACGACGTGTCCCGGCCCGTTGGGCAGCAACTGCCTGATCCGATCCAGCCGCTCGGCGTTGTCGAAGACCACCAGCCAGCGCAGCCCGCCCTCGCCTCGGGACAGTGCCTGCTTCACCGTCTGCGCGCCCTCACGCACGCTGCTGGGCAGGTTCATGCCGAGGCGTCGGCCGAGGTCGTAGAGGCCACCGTCGACGTCGGCGGCGACGTCCGCGTCGATCCACCAGACCACGTCGTACGCGGCCCGGAACCGGTGGGCGTACTCGGTGATGAGCTGCGTCTTGCCGAAGCCGCCCATGCCCTGCAGGACCACGGGTTCGGCGGCGTCGCTCTGCGCGCGCAGCAGCCCGCGCAGCGACCCCAGCAGCGCCTCGCGGCCGGTGAAGAGCAGGTTGCGCGGCGGCGCCTGGAAGACGGTAGGCGGTCGGCCGGGGTAGCGTGGCGCGCCCACCAGGAACTCGGCCTTCGGCGGCGGAAAGCCCACCAGGTGCAGCAGTTGCTCGGCGGCGGGCCGCTCGTCCAGCCGGCCCAGCCGGATGGAGTTGACCCCGCCCGAGGGGATCGAGGTGGACTGCGCGTTGCCGACGTGGACGATCAGCGGGCGGCGTGCCGGGCGCATCAGGGCCGCGTTGAGCCCCAGCTCGACCTCCTCCGAGGCAGTGTTGATCACCAGTGGACGCGCGGCGACGGCGACCCCCTCGAGGCGTCCCGCCGGGCCCGGATCGTGCACCTGGACGCCGGCCTCCCGCAGCACCCACGAGATCCATTCGGCCCAGCCCACGCCCGCCACGTCGTACCGCAGCGCCACCTCGGTCTCCCGGACCGCCGCCATCCGGACGAACTGGGCCTTGACCCGCACCCGGTCGGCCTCGTCCATGGTGGGCAGCCGGGTCACCCGCCCCTCGCTGATCACCTCGGTCAGCTTCTCGAAGGCACCGAGCAGGTTGCCGGGCGCACCCGAGCTGTCCTCGATCGTGGCAAGCGTCTCCTCGTACGCGTAGTAGGCGAGGTACGGCACCTGGACCTGGGCCCAGTAGCGGTCCCGCGCCACCTCGTCGAGGTGCGCCGGCAGGCCGTCGAAACGCTGCCGGGCCACCAACCGACCGGTGTCCGCCTTGAGCTTCTCGGCCGGGTCGATCCGCATCGCCACCGGCAGCACCCGGATCCGCCGGGGCGTCGTCTTACGGCTGATCGACTGGGCGACCTCGGCGGCCCCGTCGATGCCCTGCTCGCTGAGGGTGAAGCAGGCGACCAACGTGTCCGGCAGGTGCACAGTGCAGATGTCCGCCACGTCGCTGAGCCCGGTCCGGCTGTCGATAAGCGTGTAGTCGTAGGTGCGCTTCATGTCCGCCCGCAGCGCGTCGAAGAACGCGCCACCGGCCAGCACCTCGTAGAAGTGGTCCCAGTCGAGTCCGGAGATCGAACGGCTGTAGCTGTGGTTGTGGCGGCCCGCGCCGAGAAAGTCGAGCGTCCCCCCGGGTGGCCACCGCCAGTTGATCGAGAACGCGTGCCGGCGTACGTCGGCGAAGCTCGCGTGCCGCAGCTCGCCGGGCGCGGCCGGGTCACGACCCGCCGCCTCCTTCGCCGCCCCCTCGTAGCCCACCAACATGTCGATCACGCCACCGGCGCCCCGGAGCATGCCCTCGTGGATGAACGGCCGGTAGAAGCGGTGCAGTCCCGGCGATTCCAGATCCCAGTCGACGACCAGGACCCGGTGGCCGTTCGCGGCGAGAATCCACGCCGTGTTCGCCAGCGCCATGGTCCGGCCGGTGCCGCCCTTGTAGGAGTAGAAGGTGATGATCTGACCGTTCCGGGTGTCCGTCATGTCGGGCTACTCCTCCGGATGGCTGTTCGACCGTGGTCGGGGCGGGTACCGGCGCTCCACCAGATGTTCGTCGTCGAAGTGGCGGACGGCCCGGCCGATCGCGGCTGCGATGACGGTGAGCGGATCGTCGACGGCGGCCAGGATGCGGGGCCGGGCGGCGGGTCGGGCCGGGCGTGCGCGCCGACCGCGCTCCTCCGGGGCACGGAGCGGCTCGTCGCCGGCCGGCACGATCAACGGCTGCACCCAGGCGGGCAGCCCGTCCAACAGGTGCCGCAGGTACGCCCCGGTCTCCGCGTCGCCCCACGCCCGTTCCTCGACCAGCAACACCGCGGGCCGCCGCCCCAACTGGTCGTACCCGGCGCTGAGCTCGACCAGTTGCACGTCGAACCTGGCCCGGTTGACGCCCCCGGCCACCTGCGCCGCGACCGCACGCAGCCGATCGGGATGCCGCGACGACGCCGCAGCCTGGCCACTGTCGACCGGATCGGGCACCGCGGGCGCGGCGAGTGTGGCGACCACGAACGCCGGCCTCACCTCACGCGGGCGGGGCGGCGGCCAGTGGGTGTCCGGCGTGTCGCCCCGCCCCTCGGCCAGCTCGACGATCGAGTCACCCAGGTACGCCAGGACCCGCTCGTAGGCGTCCCGCTCACCCCGGCGGCGGCTCAGCGCGATCAACCCGGTCTCGGCGTACTGCGGAACGTCCGGGATCGGGGTGACCGCGGCCTGGCCGGCTGCCCCCGGCGTCACCTCCCACAACACCGGCAACAGGCGCTGCCCGGGGAGGCGGGAGTGCAGCGTCGCCGGCTGGCGGAGAAACACCGACCGTTCGGCGGCGGCGACCTCGTCGGTGTCGTAGCTCTCCGAACGCAACGCGACGAACACCGCGACCGTGGCCAGCGCCTGCTCGATGCGCGCCGCCGACCCGGTCGAGGGGTCGCCGCAGGGTCGAAACATGCCGGTACGCCACTGCGGTCGCTCCCTCGGCAGCTCACCGACCACCCGGGCCAGATCCTCGAACACCGTCCGCTCGTAGTAGTCGAGTTCGGCGGTGCGGTCGACAGTGGGCGGATGAGCATGGCTGAGAAAGAAATAGCAGGGCGGCTGCCCGGTGGGCGACGGCATCTCGTCTGGCGTCATCGAGGTCGCTCCCGAGCGGGAGCGGCTGAGCCGAGTCGCACCGCCACTCCCCCAACCGTCTGCACGTCAGGCGAACATCACGATACGTGAAAGGACCAACACTCACCAGCAGCGGCGGTGACGGACCATCCAGCCGACCGCGAAGTCGACGGCGTGGCGTACCGGCATGGTTCGCGCCACGGCGCCGCCGACCCGGCCGTGGACCACCACCGGCTCGGGTGCCTGCTCCAGCGCCTGACCGAGCCGGTCGAAGTCGCTGTCGTCGAGGTCGAGACCGGTGAAGTCCACCCGCACCCGACGGTCGCCGTCGCGGACGAAGCAGCAGTAGGGGCGGGTCCGCCGGTCCGGCAGCCGGTACTCGGCGAGGTGATAGGCGGTGCAGACCCGATGGTCCACGCCCAACAGCAGCACCGTCGCGTCCGCGTCGTACAACGCACCCAGCGGGGACCGATCCCCCAGATGGCAGTCGAGGTCGTGGACCCGCATCAGCTCGGCCGCGCCGTGACCGACGGCGGCGAAGGAGGTCTGCGGATGTCGGCTGCGGACAGCGGTCTGGCTCTGCCGGACCTGTTCGGCGAGCACCCCCATCCCCCGGGACGGGGTGGTGGCCGGGTCGAACGCCTCGATCCGGTCGATGTGCCGAGCCACCTCGGTCGGCGTGAGCCCCATGGTCGCCGCCCGGAACTCGGGACTGGAGGTCGAGTTGTACGCCGTCTGCGCCGGTACCACCACCGCGGCCCGCCCGACCACCCGACGCAGGGCGGTGAGCAGTGCCGCCGCGCCGCCGTCGACCGGACCGACCGACCGCATCGACGCGTGCACCAACACCGCTCGCCCCGGGGTGAGTCCCAGCGCCGCGAGCTGGTCGCACAGATCCCGGGCCGAGGCCACCGTCGCGGTACCGGTCACGGCGTCAGCGCCTCCGCGAGCCGGCGCACGAACCGGTCGCCCGCCGGGGTCAACGCGCCGCAGCCCAGCAGGGCGTCGGCGGCCTGCGCGGTCCACGCCCGGTACTGCCCGTAGCGCTTGTGCGCCGGGCCGCCCGAGGGCTCCTGCCCCGCTCGCTGCCGCCACATGTCGGTGATCGCGAGGTGCGCGTAGGTGCCCTGGAGCACCCCCTCGACCGGGCGCGGATCGGCCCGCCAGCCCACCGCCAACCGGAGGGTGGGGCTCACCGTGTAGAGGTCACAGAGGTCGAGCAGAGCACCGAGCACGCTGTGCTGGAACTCGTGCGCGATCATCACGGCCATGGCGGGGGCGTCGGCCAGCGCCACGCCTACCGACGCGAACGCCTGTCGCGCGGTGGAGCTGCGCAGCGTACCGGCCGGATCGTCGACAAGCGGCACCACCGCCCGCAGCCCGGTCAGCACGGCAGCGGCCTGATGCGGCAGGTCGGTCTCGATGCTCGACCAGGCGGCGGTCAGGACCTCACCCCAACGGGCCAGGGTCGGCGTGTCGGGCCGCTCCGCCGCCTTCCAGTCGTGGCAGTCCCGGTGGGGATCGAGATCCTCGAACAGGATCGTCGAGCCACCGAAGCCGAGCCGGCGGTTGGCCTGCCAGCGGCCCCCCGTCACCTGCGGCACGCTGGCGTCGAGGTCCCCGTCGAAGGACACCTGCGTCGTGCCGGCGGCGTGGCGGATGCGCCACCTTCCGGGCTCGACGGTCAGCACGGCCGTCGCGGTGACCGGTTCGGCGACCGTGACCGCGCCGAGCGACGGGAGGTGCAGCACCCCGGACCGGATCGGCACGTCGAGTTCGACGCTGACCCCGGCCCGCACCGCGGCCGCCGCGGCGACGCAGGACAGGTGGTCACCCGCCGTCTGGTCGGTGCCGAGCTGTCGCCGCGCGTCGACGGCCCAGACCCGCACGTACGGATGCCGCAGCGTCTCCTCGACGGCGTCGGGAGCGTCCCGGTCGAGCCGGACCAGCGCGTCCCACCCGGTCCGCCCGGTCGCCGGTGC
This sequence comes from Verrucosispora sp. CNZ293, assembly GCF_002754655.1. NCBI lineage: Bacteria > Bacillati > Actinomycetota > Actinomycetes > Micromonosporales > Micromonosporaceae > Micromonospora > Verrucosispora sp. CNZ293. The sequence continues at coordinate 1,008,526 of NZ_PEFR01000001.1, read as the reverse complement.
CCTGTCGGCCACCTCGACGAGCATCGCTCGGGTGATGGCGAGCTGGGATTCGGCGAGGAAATGGAGAGCGTCCGCGTCGGTACGGCCGGCGGCGATCCGGTCCAACAGCCCGTCGGGCAGGTCCGAGCCGTCCTGATCGACAGGCTCGGTGGCGGCGACAGGTCCGCCTCGCTCTCGTGCGCTCAGAGACACGATCAGCTCCTTGAGGTCGGCGCAGTAGGCCGACGGGTTGTCGAAGCCGGTGCCCTCGCGGTACCGGTGGGCGAACAGCCCACCGCCGCACTGGGTCACCACCGGGCAGGCTCGGCACTGGGCCGCGAGCCCGGCCAGTCCGGTCTGCCGGAGCGCGATCTCGGGCAGTCTCGACACCTCGTCGACGGTGTGCGTGAACACGCTGAGACCGGTGGCCGCAGCTCCGTCGTACGCGGTCTTCAACGAGTCGACCTGCTCCCAGGTGCCGTCGGTCTCGACGACCACCAGGTCCGCCGGGTCGAGGCCGACCCACTCGCTGCCGCTGTGGCCCCCCGCCGCCGTGGAGTACAGCGAGTCGAACAACCGGATCGGCATGGGCCGGCCGTCGGCCGACCAGCGGTCGTGCACCGCCAGCAACCAGTCGGCGTACGGTGTGGCGCGCCCGGCCGGCCGGTACGGCGGATTCGCCCAGGTCGCGTGCGGCAGCAGCAGGTCGAGTCGGGGTGGCCGGACGGCCCGCAACGCCTCGTAGACGGCGACCGGGTCGTTGCGGAGATCCACAGTGCAGAGCACGCCGGCGAAGAGTCGCCGGTAGGCCGGCCGGTGCAGCAGTCCGATGGCCCGCAGCACCTGCGGGTGACTGCTGGCTCCGGTGGCGAAGCGCCGGTGCCTGTCGTTGGCGTCCCGGTCACCGTCGAGCGACACCCCGACCTGGACGTCGTACTCCGCGAACAGGTCACAGTACGGCTCGGACAGCCGGATCCCGTTGGACTGCATCCGCAGGTCGAGGCGGCTGACGGGCTCGATTCGTCGGCGCAGCGCGGCCAGCACCTGCCGCATGCGGTCCAGCCCCAGCAACAGCGGCTCACCGCCGTGCAGGACGACGCTGACCCGCCGCAGTCGGTGGGCCGCGGCGTGCTCGGCGATCCGGTCGGCAACCGCTGCCACCGTGCGGGCGTCCATCACCATCGGACGACCGCGCCAACTCTGGTCGGCGTGCTCGTAGACGTAGCAGTGGTCGCAGGCCAGATCACACCGGCTGTGGACCTTCAGCACGTACTGGCTGATCGGCCAGGCCGTCCCCGGTGACCCGCTGGTCGGCACGACGACCGTGGCCTAGGCGACAGATCCGAACCGGGCAACCTCCACGCCGCCCTCGGCGTCGTCGCGATGACGCATGACCGTACGGGTCACGTCCACCGCCCGGGCCACCGGGATCTCACCCAACGGCCGGCGTCGCAGCTCAGCAAGCCGCTCGGCCATGCTGACGTGCTGGTTCTCGATTATCTTCACGGTCTTGATCTTTCTGGGCGGAGCGCGGGCACCATGATTCAGGTTTGACGTTCTCTCGATTTTCCGGCAGGAGCGGCACCGACGGGTGATCACCCCGACGAACGGCGCAGGTCCTTCCCAGCACAGCATGATTCACCGACACCGGGGAAGAACATATCCATTCGGTGGAAATTGCCCAGCCTGACATGCCGAGATGTCAGCAGCAGGATGGAATCACCAGGAGGCCCCCGGCTCCAGCGGCCGAAGTCTATACAACAACTCTCGTCCGCTCCGGCTCAGTCTGCCCGAGTGTTCGAACGGTTCGAGCGCCTCCCGCGCCTCGGTCCGCACCGCCGCTCGCGCCGGCTCCGCGAGCACCCGGCTGACCAGCAGCAACGACTGCGCCAGCTCCTCGGCCAGCTCGACGTTCGCCGGTTCCCTGGCCCGCAGCTCGCGGCGTACGTGCGTCGCCGCACTGAGCAGCGTCTCCGCGCTGCCGGAACGAGGTCGGGTGGCACCGCTGAGCGCGAGTTCACCGAGCCGCTCGTAGAAGGACGCCAGGTGCCGGGCGAAGTGGATGCTTCCCGGCTCGGCGGCGAGCATCCGCTCGGCGCGGGTGCGGCCGAGCCGGTAGTACCGTTCCGCCCCTTCGCCGTCGCCGCGCCCGGCGGCGAGTGCCCCGAGTCCGGTGTAGAAGAACAACGCGTCGCGGACGAACGTGGCGTTGCGGGGCTCGACCGCGAGCAGGTGCTCGGCGACACCGAGCCCCAGCTGATAGTGCCGCTCGGCGTCGGCCGGCTGTCCCTCCTGGACGGCCAGATCACCGAGTCCGCCGTGGCACACCAGCAGATCGTGGGAGAACTCCGTGTTGAGGGGTTGCAGATCGCGCAGCCGACGCCGGATGTCCAGCGCCAGTTCGTAGCGCCGCCGAGCCTCCGCGAACCGCATCGCCTTCGCCGCGAGATCACCCAGGCGCTCGTAGGAGACCGACAGGTCTCGAGCGAACGTGACGTTGTCGGGGTCGTCGCCCGACAGCCGCTCCCGCAGGCCGTGGCCCCGCTCGTACAGCAGCCGCGCCTCCGTGGGATCGCCGCTCTCCAGCGCGAGATCACCGAGCACGTCGTAGGAGATGGACAGATCCCGGGCGAACGTCGGGTTCGTCGGCTCCAGCGCGTACAGACGCTCCCGCATGGCCAGCACCTGCCGGTACAACGCCTCCGCCCGCACCGGGTCGCCCGCCTCGCGGATCGCGTCGGCGAGCCGTTGCCGGGACACCGCCAGGTCACGGGCGTAGGTGCTGTCGCCGGGATGCGCCTTGTGCAGCCGCTCCCGGATGGCCAGGCCCTTCTCGTACAGTCCACGCGCGAGTTCCGGCTGCCCCAGCCAGGCCGCCAACCGCCCCAGCTTGTTGTAGGAGATCGACAGTTCACGGGCGAGGTGGTCGTCGTCGGGGCGCGCCCAGGAGAGCCGTTCGCGGATTCCCGACGCCCGGGTGTAGAGCGCCTCGGCGCGCTCGCTCTGCCCGGAATCCCGGGCCAGGTCACCGATCTTGTTGTACGAGGTGGACAGTTCGATCATGCCGGTGTCGCCGGTCGGTCCCGCTCGCGCCGCCGCCTCCACCTGCGCCTCCACCCCGCCGGCGAGCAGCCGTTGCAGACCGATCGCGAGGTCGAGGGTGCCCGGCCGGTCGCCACCGCCGTGCGCCCGGGCCTCCGCCCGGTCGGCGAGACGGGTGTGCCTGTCGAACAGCGCCGCGGCCACCGGCACGGCGGCGACCGGGTCGCTTGCCGCCAACCGGACGAGCAGGTCGAGGCTGCGGGCGACCTGCCCGTCGTCGGTCAGGTCGAACACCGCCGCCAGCAGCCCACGTCCACCGTCGCGCTGGTGGGCGAGGGTCTCGGCGACCAGCGCCTCGCCGAGCAGGTCCGGACGGACCGGATTGATCCGCAGCGGCCCGGCGTACAGGTCGGCGAGCCAGAGCAGGGTCTCGCCCCGCAGCGCGGTCCGGCGGTCACCGCGCAGCTCGGGCAGGATCTGGAGCAGGTCGTCGGCCTGGTCGTCGTCCTCGGCACCGGCGAGGCTGGCCAGGGCGACCGCCGCCCGGCGGGTCCGTTCGCCCAGGGCCGCCGGCGCCTGCCCGTTCCAGTGGCGCGCCTCATGGTCGAGCGCCCGGTCGACGGGCGGCCGGTCACGCGCCGCGTCCTGGTCGGACAGAGCCCTGTCGAACGCCTCCAGCAGCACTTCCAGCGGCACCTCGTACCGCTTACCGCCAAGCGGCGGCACCTGAGGTGTCGGCGGCGACTTCTCGCCGAACCAGGCACGCCGGAACGCCCTGAACGACGCCCCGTAGAGGTCCCGGCGCTCGGCAAGCGGTAGACCACGGATCGCGATGGGGTCGCCACTCCCGCTGAGGATCGTACGGAGTGCCGGCTCGGCCCCCTTGCCCAGTTCCCGGACGATGTCCGCGTTGCCCGCCTCGCCACGGGCCGTCGTCCTGGTCAACAGCACGACCCGCACCGGCGCGAGCTGACTGGCGTTGCGTCGCAGCTTGTCGAGCAGCGTCCGCAGCGTGTCGACAGCGATCGCCTCGACATAGTCGATCACGATCAGCCGGGGCAGCGGCAGCCCGGCGACCTCCTGCGCCGCGCTGTGCAGCGCGGTCAGCTCGGTCCACCGTACGACCAGCCAGCCCCGCCGATCCATGGCCCGGCACAGTTCGATGGCGTGCCGGGTCTTGCCGGCGCCCCCGACCCCGGCGAAGCGCCACACCTCCATCGGGGAGGGGCGCTCGCACCACCGCACGGCGTGCGCCAGATCCTCGTCGCGCAGCCGGTACGGCACCACCCGCGCGTCGGCGAGCAGCATCTCGGCCGGCAGCGAGCCGGGCATCCGGACGAACCCCTCCCAGTTCGGCCGCAGTTCCGCCGCCACCGGCACCGGTACCACCGCGTGCCACGTCCGGCGGTCGGCCAGGACCGCCTGCGCGCCGAGCCGCAGCAACTCGTGCCCGTGGGTCACCAGCGACTCGGGCACCCCGGGCAGCTCGCCGAGCAACGCCGAGATCGGTGCGGCCCAGCCACCCAGATCGCTGTCGCGGTCCCGGGTGCCGGTCACCACCCCGACCACAGCCCGCCGGGACGGACACAGCAACGGCGCCCCGGACAGGCCGGGAGCCGACTGGCCCGCCTTCAGCCGGAAGAACCCGTCACCGTCGACACCCTCGAACAGAAAGCGCGCCGGAGCGCCCGGGGGTGGGCCGGTCACCTCCCGCGCCGGAAATCCGTAGGCGTGGCAGTCGTCGCCCAACGGCTCCCCGTTCGCCGTCCACACGACCGGGTGTCGGTCCACCCACGGCAGCTCCGGCTTCAGGCGCAGCAGCGCGAGATCCGGAAACGGCCACAGGATCGTGCGTTCCGGCGGGTCGGAGTGGGCGACCACGGTGGCGCTCACCGCGCCGTCCCCGACGTCGGCGGCGGCGGGCGTCACCCGGACCGACGTCCGGAAGCGGTGCCGGTGGCCGTCGAACACGACGTGCGCGGCGGTGACCACCCAACCGGGCGCGATGAAGAATCCGCTGCCCAGCAGCGTCCCGTCAGGCCCGGTCACCCGCACCACATGCCGCCGGAGCTGACGGGAGGCGACCGCGCCACCGCCCGGCGGTTGGTCGGACCGGGTCACGAACCGCCTTTCCAGACCAGAGTGATCTTGAAGGTGGCCGCCCCGTCACCCGCCACGATCAGTCCGGTGAGTGGGCCCGCCTTGGCGGTAAGCGACAGGCCGAACTCGACAGTCGCCTCCGCCGGCTTGGCCTGCTGCCAGGCCCGCGACAGCTGATCGGCGATGACTTCGACAGTCTCGCGGACACCGTCGAAGGAGAGCAGCCTCGCCGGTGAGACGTTCTCCGGCCCGCCGCCGTCCAGTAGTTCCGCGAAGAACACGACCTCTCCGGACCGGATCGGCTCCACGTGCGTGCGCCGAGAATGATCAGGTTGCATGCCGCCACCCCTCGGAACAGAAGTCGACTCACCTTGCATGGTGACACGCGCGATCACCCCCGATGCCGCCGGCGGACGAGGGGTCAGGAGAAGCGGCGCCCCTCGTCGCGCCGGTACGCCCAACCGGCGAGCGCCGCCAGCGCGACGATCCACACCGCGAACATGGTCATTGACAGCGGTTCGGGCCGGAAGTCGCCGACCGCCGTCCACATCAGTTCCACGGCTCCCCGCGTGGGCAGGAACGGCGCGATCGCCTCGATGAAGGCTGGCGCCTGACCGGGCGCGGTGAGCAGACCACCACCCACGGCGAGGGGGAAGAACACCAGTTGGGCCACCACGATCGCCGCTTTGCTCGGCAGGGCGTACCCGATGCTCAACCCCATCAGCGTGAACGGAACCGAGACCAGCGCGACGGTGCCGGCGGCGAGCGCGAAGCCCGCCACCGTGGTTCGCGCCTCGGTGAGCAGTGCCGCGATGAGCACCACCGGCAGCAGCGACAGGTAGGTCAGGGCCAGACCGGCCAGCACCCGGCCGGCGAATCGGGGCGCCGGCCCCACCGGCAGCGTCCGCAGGTACGGATCCCACGGCTGGGCCCGGTCCTCGGCGACGCCGACGCCGTACTGGAAGACGTTCGCGCTGAGCACCGCGAAGGTGACCATGGCGGCGGTGGCGTAGGTGGCGCCGACGGCGTTGTCGCCGACGGCCGGCACGACGAAGAAGAGCATCGCGACGGCGGGGAAGAAGGCGCTGCCGAACACCGCGACCGGGGTTCGGGCGAGTTCCAGCAGTTGGTAGCGGGCGTGGGCCAGGGCGTACTGCACGGCGGTCTCCTCAGGCGGTGGTCGGTACGCCGGCGTCCGCCGGCCGGCTGTCGGCGGTGATGGTGAGGAACGCCTCCTCCAGCGAGGTGGGTCGGACCTCCAGGTCGCGGAAGGCCACACCGGCCGTGACCAGGTCGCGGACCAGTTGGTCGGCGTCGCCGGTCAGCAGGTGGACCCGCTCCCGGTCCCGTTCGACCCGGACCACGTTCGGCAGGGTGGGCAGATCGTCAGCGGTCAGGCTGACCCGGCGCAGGCCGACCACGCCGCGGATGGCGGCGACGCTGTCGTCGGCGAGCACCCGGCCCTGCCCGATGACCACCACCCGCTGGGCCAGTGCCTCGATCTCCTCCAGGTAGTGGCTGGTGAGCAGCACCGTGCCGCCGTCGGCGTGGAAGGCGCGGATGGCGTCCCACAGCGCGTGCCGGGCCTCGACGTCGAGGCCGGTGGTCGGCTCGTCGAGCAGGACCAGCCGGGGACGACCGACGAAGGCCAGGGCCACCGCCAGGCGTCGTCGCTGCCCTCCGGAGAGCCCGCCGGTCTGCCGCCGGGCCAGATCCGCCAGCCCGAACCGGTCGAGCAGCTCGGCCCGTGGGACCGGATCGGGAAAGTGCGCGCCGACGAAATCGACCACCTCACCGACGCGCAGCGAGCCGGGCAGCCCGGTCTCCTGCGGGGTGACACCGACCCAGCGGCGGTGCGCCGGGTCACGGGGATCGCCGCCGAACAGCAGCACCCGGCCGCCGGTGGGGCGGCGCAGGCCGACCAGCAGGTTGAGCAGGGTGCTCTTGCCGGCACCGTTCGGCCCGAGCAGGCCGACCAGTTCCCCGGCCCGCACCTCCAGGTCGACCCGGTCGAGGGCCAGGACGTCACCGTAGCGTCGGGTGGCCTGCTCGGCCCGGGCGAGAATCATGGCGTCTCCTTGACGTCGGCGGGTGCGAGCAGCGCCCGGATCGCCTCCGTGTACTCCTCGAAGGCCAGGCGGCCCCGGCGGGTGAGGGCGATCAGGGTGACCGGGGTACGACCCCGGTGGGTCTTGGTGACGGCGACGTACCCGGCTTCCTCCAACCGCCGCAGGTGCACCGAGAGGTTCCCTGCGGTCATCCCGAGGACCTCCTGCAACCGGGGGAAGGTCACCTGATCACAATCGGGCAGCGCGGAGAGGGAGGCGACCACCCGAAGCCGGGCCTGGGCGTGAATGACCGGGTCCAGCTCGGTCACTGTCCACCCCGACGGCGAAGCCAACCGAGCGTGCCGGCGAGGAGCATCCCGCCACCACCGGCAACCGCGACGACGAGGGCGTGCCAGCCGGGGCCGGCGACGGTGCCGAGCAGGTTGACCATGGTGATCCAGACACCGAGCAGGAACAGCCGGCGGTCCAACCAGATCGCGCCGCCGGCCATGTGCAGGATGCCGGTCAGGCCCACCGAGAGGGCCGACCACAGCAGGCCGACGAGATCCGACGGGAGACTGTCGGACAACCGACCGGCGAGCACGAAGAGGGTCAGGAAGCCCAACCCCCACGACCAGCCGTACCAGGTGCCGCGCCGGGCGGACTCTCCGGTCACCTGCCCGTACGCCCGCGCGCCGGCCAGCGCGGTGACGATTCCGGCGGCGGCCAGCAGGACGAACAACACCGTCAGCGGCAGCCACGAGGGCATCTCGACCAGGGGCCTGTCACCCGGCGAGAAGTAGAGGAAGTGCAGCCCGAAGCCGAGCAGCCAGGCCAGCCCCCAGGGCCAGTAGTAGGTACGTGGGTCCGGCTCGAACTGGCGGGCGGCGGTCGCCCGCTGTTCGTCGATAAGTCGTAGGGCGGCGGCCGCGTTCTCGGGAGGCAGGTCTTCGTCGGCGATCACGCAAACTACTTTAAGACGCAAAGTCAAGCTCGCCGCCGAGGCCCAGCGCGTCGGTCTGCGGACCGGCTGGCGTCCGCAGACCGACGCGAGCCCGGGTCAGCGCCCGCAGGTCAGGGCGATCCCCTGGGGCACCGTGCTGGCGGACGCGAGCAGCCCGAACGTGGTGGTTCCGCCCGGCCCGACGGTGCCGTTGTACGGCGCGTTGCGGACCGTGACGTCAGCACCCGCGCCGTCGGGTACGCCACCCCAGACCGACTGGAGCCGCTCGTCGCCGGACCACCGCCACCGGACGAGCCAGCCGTCCAGCGGTTCGCTGCCGGTGTTGCGGACGGTCACCGTGGCGACGAAGCCGCTGCCCCAACGGGCGTCGATGGTGGCCGTCGCGGCGCAGGGGGACAGCGGTTGCGTCCGTGCCGGACCACCGATCACATACGGATCACGCCGCTCCTCGACGTCGCTGAATCGGAACCAGTACTCGGTGTCCGGGGTCAGTCCGTCGAGCGTCACCTGCCCGTTGCGTTCCAGCCCGGTCACCGCCTCGGCCACCGGGTTGTGCCACTTCACCGCGTCGTCGCGGCTGCTGAAGAGCAGGACGGTCATCGGCAGGTCGTAACCGCACGGCGGGCCGCTGAACATCAGGGCGTAGGTGATGGTGACGCTGGTGGCGGTGGTCCCGGTGACCATGCCGGTGATCGGCAGTGCCGGCGGGCACGCCACCGTCGGGGTCGGGGTCGGGGTCGAACTCGGGCTCTGGGTCCACAGGGGGACCGGGTTCGGGCCGGTCGGGGTGTCGGCGGCACCGGCCGCCGCGACTCCGGCGACAGCGGCCAGGGTCACGGCGGTGAGCACCACGCCGAACGTGCGAAGCATCCGTTTACCTCCAGGGACGGCGGCCGGCCGGGTCGGCGGTGCACCGGCCCGGCGGCCGATCCGGTTGTCGACCACCACGTGCGGACGGCTGGCAGGTGTCGACAGCGGACGTCACAGTGGCGGCACGACGAGGGAAGGGCTGCCCGGACCGGGTGACACGCGCGGCGCGCCCTCGCCGTCGCGCGACCGCACCGGCTCCCGGGTGCGGTCGATGAGCCTGAGTCTCGCAGTTGACGTCAATCGATACAACGGCGCGGTGCGCCCTTCCGGGACCGCCGGCGACGGTCAGCCCATGGACTTCGCACCGTCGATGGCCTCCCGGATGATGTCCGCGTGCCCGGCGTGCTGGGATGTCTCCGCGACGATGTGCAGCAGCACCCGACGGGCCGACCAGCGGGCGCCCGGCTCGAACCAGGGCGCCTCCGGCAGCGGGTGATCAGCGTCGAGGTCGGGCAGGGTGGCGACGACCTCGTCGGTGCGGCGCGCCACCTCGTCGTACGCGGCGAGGATGCCGGGCAGGGTCTCCCCCGGCAGCATCTGGAACGACTGCGCGTGACGCTCGTAGGCACCCGGGTCGTCCGAGCTGCCCGTCGCACCCGGACCATTGAGGATGAAGTCGACCCAGTCGCGTTCGGTGTGCGCCACGTGCTTGATCACACCACCCACGCACAGCTCGCTCACCGTGCTGCGCTCGGCGGCCTGCTCATCGGTCAGGTCCCGCGCGGTGTTGCGCAGGAGGAAGCGGTGCTGGCGCAGCGCCTGAAGCAGATCGGCGCGCTCGGTTGACATGTCGATTTCGGTCACGTTCAGCCCTTCGTCGGCGGTCGGCCCGATGGTATTGGCCGCCTCCGACAATCCCTCTTCGTCGGCACCGATCCGCCTACGACGTCGCCAGCGCCTCGCGCATCCGGTTGATCTCCGGCCCCTGAACGGCCACGATCCGATCCGCGAGGATCTTCAGCTGCGGGTTCTCGCCCGTTCCGCCACCAACCGGGCCATCACGAGCGCCTGCTCGTGGTGCGGAATCATCATGGTGACGAAGCGGACGTCGGCGTTGTTGTGCGGTGGGCGCGGCATCGCCGACATCTCGTTCGCCGGCAGTGACGCCGCCGGCTCCCCGGGGACGTCCGGGCATCAGCACCGGGGCGGTGGCATCGGGCAGGCCGGGCAGTTCGATCGGCGCGGGGGTGCTCGACGTCGTCGCCGGCTCCGGGTCGCCGTCCGGCCACATCGGCGCCACCATCCGCGACAGCAAGGTCAACGGCTCGGTGCGGACGAGCTGATCCACGCGCACCGCTGGCACAGCACCAGAACTCCGGCCCGGCGGACCACCCGCCGGGCCGGCGTTCGTCACGGGTACGCACCGGACGCGACGACCTACCCGTACACCGAGCGGCTGCCCTTGACCGTGGCCGGTGATCGGCTTAGCTTCATCGATCAGGAAGGTCTCTTTACTGATTTCGCCTCACCCCTCCCGGGAGTGCCGATGCGATCATTCCGTCCCCGCCGCCTCACCGCCCTCCTCGCCCTGAGCACCCTGCTGGTCACCGCCGCGCCACCGACCGCCGCCAACGCGGGCGGCAAACCGGGCCGCAGCGACGGCTACCACCGGGTCGGCTACTTCACCCAGTGGGGCATCTACGGCCGGGCGTTCCCGGTGAAGAAGCTCGACACCTCCGGTGCGGCGAGCCGCCTCACCCACGTCAACTACGCCTTCGGCAACGTGAGCGAGGACGGTCGGTGCCATGTGGACGGCGGGCCGGGTGAGGGTGACGCCTGGGCCGACTACCAGCGCCCCGTGCCGGCTGAGGAGAGCGTCGACGGGGTCGCCGACGCCTGGGGCGAGCCGCTCAACGGCAACTTCGGCCAGTTGGCCAAGCTGAAGGCCAAGCACCCCGGCCTGAAGATGATGATCTCGCTGGGCGGGTGGAGTTGGTCGACGTACTTCTCCAACGCCGCCCGCACCGACGCCTCCCGGCGGGCCTTCGTCTCCTCCTGCATCGACCTGTACCTCAAGGGCAACCTGCCGATCCTGGACGGTGGCAGCGGTGGCCCCGGTGCCGCAGCCGGCGTGTTCGACGGCATCGACCTCGACTGGGAGTGGCCCAACTGGCCAGGTGAGCCCGGCAACGTCATCCGCCCCGAGGACCGGGAGAACTTCACCGAACTGCTCGCCGAGTTCCGCCGACAGCTCGACGCGTACGGCCGGCAGACGCGACGGCACCACCCGCTTACCGCCTTCCTCCCGGCCAACCCGGCCACCATGGACGCCGGCTACGAGGGGCGCAAGATCTTCAAATACCTCGACTTCGCCACCGTGCAGGGCTACGACTTCCACGGCACCTGGGAGACGGTGACCAACCAGCAGTCGGCGCTGCGGGTACCGAAGGGCGCGCCGGACAACCCGGACTTCTCCGTGGAGGTGGCGATCGACGGCTGGATCGCCCGAGGGGCGCCCCGACACAAGCTCGTCCTCGGCATCCCGTACTACGGCCAGGGCTGGACCGGCGTCACCGGTGGCGGAAACGGGCTGTTCCAGCCGGCCGCCGGGCCCGCTCCCGCCACCCACGCCGCCGGGTTCGAGGATTACAAGCAGCTCAAGAACCTGATCCGCGACGGCTTCACCGTCCACCGCGACCTGCGCGCCGGACACGCCTGGCTCTTCGACGGCACGACCTTCTGGACGTACGACGACCCGGCGGTGGTGCTGCAGAAGACGCTCTACATCCGGCGGGCCGGCCTGGGCGGGGCGATGATCTGGTCGCTCGACGGCGACGACGACCGGGCCACCCTGACCAGGACGATAAGCCTGGGGCTCACCACCGGATAGCCTGGCCGGCCGCGCCGCCGGCCGCCCCGCAACGGCGGCGGGCGGCGGACGGTCAGCCCAGGATTCCCTCGTGGAGCGCGCGGAGCACCGCGTTCGTACGGTCCCGGGCACCGAGTTTGGTGAGAATCGTGGAGACGTGGTTCTTGACGGTCCCCTCGGCCAGGAAGAGGAGCTGAGCGATCTCCCGGTTGCTGTAGCCCCGCGCCACGAGCCGCAGCACCTCCTGCTCGCGTTCGGTGAGACTCTGCACCGGCGGCGCCTCCGGTCCGGCCGGCGACGGCCCGGAGCGGATCGCCCGCAGCATCCGATCGGTGATCGACGGGGCGATCAACGTGCCCCCGTCGGCGAGCGTCCGGATCGCCCGGGTGAGCTGGTCCAGCGTGACGTCCTTCAGCAGGTAGCCGCGGGCACCCGCACGCAGGGCGGCGAGCACGAGTTCGTCGTCGTCGAACGTGGTCAACACCAGCACCGGGATGTCGACGTTGTCCGCCCGCAGTCGCTCCAGCGTCCAGATGCCGTCGAACTGGGGCATCCGCAGGTCGAGCAGGATCACATCGGGGGCGGTACGCGCGACGACCGCAAGCGCGGCGCGGCCGTCGTCGGCCTCGCCGACCACGTCGATTCCGGCGACCTCCAGCAACCCGCGGATGCCCTGCCGGATGAGGGTTTGGTCGTCGACCACCACCACGCGGGTCATCGGGCCGGCACCCGAGCGGTCACCCGGAACCCGTCGTCGCCGTCGACGGCCAGGTCGCCGCCGAGGGCTGCGAACCGCTCACCGAGGCCACGAAGCCCGTTGCCGAGCGTCGGGTCCGGTGCTCCCCGACCGTCGTCGCGGGCGACCAGGACCGTCTCCCGTTCGTCGCCGGTCACCGAGATCCGCAGGGAACTGGCGTCGGCGTGCCGGATGGTGTTGGTGACGATCTCCTGCGTCGCCCGGACGAACGCCGCGCTGTCGTCCTCATCGATCCGTACCCCCGGGGCCACGTCGATCGTCACGTCGAGACCGGGCAGATCCTGAGTCACCCGGCGCAACGCCTGCTCAAGATCAGGACTCGCGGCCCGCAGCCGCCCGACCGTGGCCCGCACGTCGCCGAGCAGATCGCGGGCGACCCGGTCGGCCCGCTCAAGGTGGGTACGGGCGGCCGGTCCCTCCAGGTGACGGGCGGTCTCCAGCTCCAGGGTCAGCACAGTCAGCTGGTGCCCGATCAGGTCGTGCAGTTCGCGGGAGATGCGCAACCGTTCCGCGGTGGCGGCCGACTCCGAGAGCAGGACGCTGGCGGCCTGCAACTCGACATGCGCCTCGGCCAGCTCGCGGCGCATCCGCTGCTCTCGCAGCAGGGTGACCGAGCTGAGCAGCGTCGCCACCTGGATGAGCAGGTAGAAGCCCAGGAGCATGGCCCGGTCGGGCATGGTACGCATGGTCGACGCGGCGGCGAAGGTGATCACCAGTGTGTTGCCGACCACGACCAGCAACCCCACAGGTATCGGCACCACGTACACGCTCACGGCCGCGGTGAGGACCAGCAGCACCGGCAGCAGTCCCAGGCTGGCGGCCGACAGCAGCAGGATCCAGGCGGCGACGACGGTCGCGGCGAAGGCCGCGTACCGCACCAGGCGGGACACGCGGGTGGCGACGGAGACGAGCAGGGCCGCCAGATAGCCGACGAAGAGCGCGATCCACCAGCCGCGCGGGACAGTGGTCCCGACCGCACCGAAGAGCCCGGGACCAGCGACGGCGACCGCCACCACGAGCATCGCGAGGCCGGACCATTCGTCTGTGCCGACCCGTCGCATGATCCCCACTCTAGGTCGGGCCCCGGTGGCGTCACCTGTGCCGAAAGTAATGCCCGCGGATGGTGACTTTCGGGACACGACACGGGCTCGCACCGTTCGTAGCGTCGAGACATGACCAGCACCGAACCGGCGATCCTCGCCGAGAACCTCGGCAAGAGCTACCGCGGTACCCCGGCGGTGGTCGACGTGAGTCTGCGGGTCGAGGTCGGCGAGACGGTAGGTGTGGTGGGCGCCAACGGCGCGGGCAAGACGACGACTGTCGAGATGATCGCCGGGCTGCGCGTACCCGATCGGGGGTGGGTACGCGTGCTCGGCCTCGATCCGCGCCGCGACCGGGCCCGACTGCGGCAGGTCCTCGGCGTGCAGTTGCAGCAGGCGTACCTGCATCACGCGTTACGGGTCACCGAACTTGTCGATCTCTACCGGAGCTTCTACCCCGATCCCCGGCCGACCGACGAACTGCTGGACATGGTCGAGCTGACCGAACAGCGCCGGACCAGCTTCGACAAGCTCTCCGGCGGCCAGCAGCAGCGACTCTCCATCGCCCTCGCCATCGCCGGTCGGCCCCGGGTGGTGATCCTCGACGAACTGACCACCGGGCTCGACCCGAAGGCACGGCGCCGGATGTGGCACACGGTCGAGCGACTCAGCTCCGACGGGGTCAGTGTGCTGCTGGTCAGTCACACCATGGAAGAGGTCGAGCGGCTCTGCGACCGCGTCGCGGTGCTCGACGCCGGACGGGTCATCGCGCTCGACACCCCGGCGGGTCTGGTCGCGCGGGCCGGCACCGCCACCCTCGACGACGCGTTCGTCGCACTCACCGGCAGGCAACTGGAGGAAGAACCCGCATGAGCACGCTCGTCGAGGCCCGTCGCCCGGGGCTGCGCGCCCTGGTCACCCTCATCGGATGCGAGGCGAAGATGGTCGTCCGGGACACCGCCGGGCTGGTGGTCCCGCTCTGCCTGCCGCTGCTGATCATGTTGACGAGTGCCTCCGCCGCGAGCGGGACGGTCGTCGCCAACGGACGTACCGCGCTGGACCTCTACGTGCTGCCGCTCGTGTTCACAATGGTCATCTCGATCATCGGCATCATCAACATGCCGAGTTTCCTCGCCTACTACCGGCGTTCCGGGATCCTCCGTCGACTCGGGGTCACCCCCGCGTCACCGGCCATGGTCCTCGCCGCTCAGGCCGTCGTCAGTGTGCTCCAGGCGCTCGTCGGCATCACGGCCGCGCTGATCGTCGCGTTCCTGGCCTTCGGCGCCAGCCCGCCCGCCGATCTCGGCGTCGCCATCGGCGTGGTCGGGTTGGCGATGGCGGCGATGTACAGCACCGGCATGATCGTCGCGGCGGTCGCGCCCACCCCCAACTCCGCCGTCGCCATCGGTCTTGTCGCCTTCTTCATCCTCGGCGCCCTCGGTGGCATGTTCGGCGGCCGCGACGCCCTGCCCGAGCCGCTCGCCGAGCTCGGCGGTTGGCTACCGTTCGGCGCGGCCGTCGAGGCGCTGTCGTCCGCCTGGGCGGGCGCGACGGTGTCGGCGGCGCACCTGGTCGGCCTCGGCGCGACGATCGTCGTCGGAGCCGTGGTCGCGGGCCTGCTGTTCCGCTGGGAATGACCGGCCCCCCCGACCCGACCCGGCCCCCGCCCGGCCCGGCACCGCCCGGCCCGGCACCGCCCGGTCAGGACGGCTCGGCGGTGAGCAGGTAGTCGTCCGCCTCGGTGCTCCATCGCAGGCCCACCGCCCCTTCCGTGGCGGCGGCCTTGCAGAACTGGAGGAAGCCGCGGTAGCCCAGCTTCTTCTCACTGAAGTCCGGGCGTACCCGCCGGAGCTGGTTCTTCAGACCGGACAGGGCCACCTCTCCGGTCTCGCCGCCGAGATCCCGTACCACCGAACCGAGCAGCGCGAACGTCGACTCCCGGTCGCCGTGTTCCGGCAGGGAGACCTCCGGGTCGCCCTTGGCCGGGCCTTCCGCCAGCTCGATCACCCGCAGGTCGGCGAGGTGGCGCAGCAGTTCGCCGAAGGTGCGGAACCCGTGGTCGGACTCGCTGAAGGTGGGATCCTTGCGCAGCAGGGTCCGCTTCAACCGCGACGCGGTCACCTCCCCACCGGAACTGCCCTGCAGACCCGCGACGGTCTGCGCGACCAGGACGGTGAGCGCGTCGGCGTCGCGGGCCGGCTCCTCGGTCGGCGTCACCTCGATCTCCACCGGCTCGACGGGCTGCGGCTCCGGTTCGGGCAGCCGGGCCGGACGGGTCCGGCGCCCCCGCGTCGGCAGGATGTCCACGCCCACCAACCGGTCGTAGAAGAGGAACTCGTCGCAGGCTGGCGGCAGCAGGGCCGAGGTGGACTTCTCCACCCCCACCCCGATCACCTGCTTGTTGAGTTCGCGGAGCTTGTGCACCAGCGGCGTGAAGTCGCTGTCGCCGGTACACAGGACGAATGTGGAGATGTACCCGCGTTCGAAGGCCAACTCGACCGCGTCGACGGCCATCTTGATGTCGGCGGCGTTCTTCCGGGTGGCACCCATCCGCTGCGGAATCTCGATCAGCTCGACGTGCGAGCGGGTCAGCATCCGCCGGTCCTCGTCGAAGTACGACCAGTCGGCGTACGCCCGTCGCACCACCACCCGCCCGCGCTCGGCGAGCGCGTCGGCGATCGGCCGGAAGTCGAACGTCGTCCCGCCGTGGTGGTCGCGCACCCCCAGCGCCAGGTTCTCGTAGTCCAGAAACAGGGCGATCCGGTCTTCATGCTCCACCCGGGCAGCGTACGTCGGGTGTGCCCGCCGCCGGGCGTGGTGCCGTGGCACCGCGCCGACGCGGGACCGTCACGGACAGCGGTTACCATCGCCCGATGGATCTTCGCGGCACGATCAGCCCGGACCGTCCGCTGCTCGTCCTGGCCATCGCCGAAGAGGCCGCGTACCTCGACGCGGAGCTGCCGGTGCTGCTCACCGGGATGGGAAAGGTCAACGCGGCAGCCGCCGTCGCGGCGACGCTGGGCCGCTTCCCGCCGCCGTCGGTCCTTGTCAACCTGGGCACCGCGGGCGCGCTGCACCCGGGCTGGACCGGCACCCACGAGGTCGGCGCTGTCCTCCAGCACGACCTGGACACCGACTTCATCCGTCGGCTCACCGGCCAGACCGTCGGCGCGCCGCTGGCCCTGGGAGACGGCCCGACCCTGGCCACCGGTGACCAGTTCATCGCCGACGACGAGGCCCGCGCGGCCCTGGGCCGCCGCGCCCACCTGGTGGACATGGAGGGGTACGCGGTGGCGTCGACGGCGCACGCGTTCGGCGTACCTGTCCGGGTGGTGAAGCAGGTGAGCGACGAGGCCGGAGCCGGCGCGGACCGCACCTGGAAGGAATCGGTGGACGGCTGCGCCCGCCTGCTCGCCGGCTGGGTGCGGGACAACCTCCCGGCTGCCCCGCACCACTGACGGTGTCAGGCGCCGCCGGCCAGGTCGCGCCGACGGAAGACGGACACGGCAGCCAGGGTGAGGGCACCGGCGAGGACGGTCAGCACCCCGACCGCGACCACGCTGACGTCCTCCAGCGGATACTCCCCCACGTGTTCGAAGGGAGACAGCCGCAACACACCCTCGGGAAGCTCCAGGATCGGGGCGAAGTAGCCGGCGATCAGCCCGTAGCCGAGCACGATCCAGATCACCGGTAGCAGCCTCGGTGCCGCCGCGTAGAGCAGGGCGGCGGCCGTGAGAACCAGCCAGACCGCCGGGGTGTGCGCGAGGTGGCCGACCAGCAGGTCACCGAGCAGACCCGCGTCGCCGGTGCTCGCCGCCGCGCCGATCCCCATGCCCGCACCGGCGACCAGCAGCAGCCACGGTACGCCGAGCGCCACGACGGCGATGTGGCTGCCGATCCAGGCGGTCCGGCTGACCGAGGTGGCCAGCACCGGCTCGGCCCGGCCCTCGGTCTCCTCGGCGCGCAGCGACTGCACCGCGAGTACCGCGTAGACGCCGACGACGAGCGCCATGGTCAGGCCCATCATGCCGAGGTAGCCGGCGAGCAGGTCACCCGAACCACCGCCCATGACCTCCACCAGGTCCTCGGGTGCGTTCTCGAAACCGTCGAGCAGGGGCTGGGTGAACGAGCCGTAGGCCACCCCGGCCACCAGCAGCGCCGCGCTCCAGCCGATCAGGCTCGCCCGGTGCAGCCGGAAGGCGAACGCGAACGGCCCGGCCAGCCAGCTCGCCGCCCGTGGCGAGCCCGGACGGGGCGGCACCAGGCCGGCACCGAAGTCGCGTCGCGCCGACAGGAGGTAGCCGGTGGCGGCGGTGGCCGCCGCGAAGGCCAGCGAGACGGCCAGCGGCCACCAGCGGTCGTGAACGTACGCGGCGGTCTGCTGGGACCAGCCGATCGGCGACAGCCAGGACAGCCAGGACGGACCGCTGCCCTGCACCGCCGCCATGTCACCGAGGCCGCGCAGCACGAACGCCGCACCGAGCGCGGCGCCGGCCATGCCGGAGGCGGCCCGTGGGTATTCCGACAGCTGGACGGTGACCGCGGCGATGCCGGCGAAGGCCAGGGCCACCGCGCCGACCGACGCGCCGAACACCATCGACCCGCCGGCGTCGAAGCCACGGCTGGTCATCATCGCGCCGATCAGCAGCGCGACAAGCACCGCCATCACTGTGGTGAGGGTCAGTGCGGCGGTCAGTTGGGCGTGCCGACCGACCACGTTGGCGCGGACCAGCTCGGCCCGACCGGTCCGCTCCTCGGTCCGGGTGTGCCGGACCACGGTGAGCAGGCCCATCAGGCCGGCGCCGAGCAGAATGTAGAGGCCGTACTGGCCGGCGAGGAAGCGTTCGATCGTCAGGTCGTCGAAGCCGAAGCCCGGTCCGCCGAACAGGGCTCCGGCGGGGCTGCTGGTGAAGGCGGTCAGCCCGGCCAGGTCCTCCGGGGTCTGCGCGATGGTGTCCAGGGCGGCGGCGAAGTACGTCATCAGCAGCGGCAGGCCGAGCGTCCAGGCGGGCAACCGGATCCGGTCGCGGCGCAGCATGAACCGCAGCAGGTTGCCGGTCCCGGTGACGGTGCTGCCGGTGCCGGCCGGTGCGGCGCGGTCGAGCGTCGTCGTGGCCATCACCCCACCTCCGCGGCGCCGTTGTGGACGAGCCGGTCACCGTAGTGGCGCAGCAGGAGCTGCTCCAGCGTGGGTGGTCGGACGGTCAACCCCTGCACACCGAGGTCACCGAGTTCGCGTACCACGACGGCGAGTTGGTCGCCGTCGACCTCGAAGCGGACCTGGTCACCGTCGGCGCGCAGCCCGTGCACCCCGGCCAGGTTGGCGAGGCCGTCGGCCGGTCGGTCGGTGACGGCCTCGACCGAGGTACGGGTGAGGTGGCGCAGTTCGGTGAGCGAACCGGTCTCGACGATCTTTCCCTGCCGGATGATCGAGATCTGGTCGGCGAGCACCTCGACCTGGGCGAGAATGTGGCTGGACAGCAGCACGGTACGGCCGGCGTCCTTGACCTCGCGGATGCACTCCTGGAACACCGCCTCCATCAACGGGTCCAGACCGGCGGTGGGCTCGTCGAGCAGGAGCAGTTCGACGTCGCTGGCCAGGGCCGCGATGAGCGCCACCTTCTGCCGGTTGCCCTTGGAGTAGGTACGGCCCTTCTTGCTCGGGTCCAGGTCGAAGCGCTGGCACAGCTCGTCGCGGCGGACCGGATCGGTGCCGCCGCGCAGCCGGGCGAACAGGTCGATCGCCTCGCCGCCGGTGAGGTTGGGCCACAGCTCCACGTCGCCGGGCACGTAGGCGAGCCGCCGGTGCAGGGCGACCGCGTCGGCCCAGGGGTCACCGCCGAGCAGCCGAGCCTGGCCGGCGTCGGCGCGCAGCAGCCCGAGCAGGATCCGGATGGTGGTGGACTTGCCGGCGCCGTTGGGGCCGAGGAAGCCGTGCACGGTGCCGGCGTCGACCCGCAGGTCGAGTCCGTCAAGTGCCCGGACCCGGCCGAAGGACTTGTGGAGGTGCTGGATGTCGATGGCAGCAGTCATGATGGTGACCTCGTTCGAGGTAGCCCCGGGCGATGCCGGGATGAGTTGTGGTCGATCACGCGGATCCGGGCAGCGCCTCGCGGAGATCCGGTGTGGTGCGCGATGGTTCGCGGATGAGTGGCCACGCCGTGGCGTGGTGGCGGTCAGTTCGCCGTACCGTCGGAGTCGGCGGCGTTGTCCGGGGACGGCGGATCCGGCACGTACATCAGGTATTCGTCGAGCATCGACCGGTCGACGAGCAGCCCTTCGGTGAACAGCTCCAGCGCCGGCAGGGCGAGTTCCGCCATGTAGCGGCGGAACAGGAGTGGGAACTTCTCCGGCTCCGCGTCGGCGCCGTGCAGGGTGAACCAGAGCAGCATGCTGCCGGTCGCCTGGTAGGCCAGGTAACGGGTGCGGGCGGCCCGG
Organism: Verrucosispora sp. CNZ293; assembly: GCF_002754655.1. NCBI lineage: Bacteria > Bacillati > Actinomycetota > Actinomycetes > Micromonosporales > Micromonosporaceae > Micromonospora > Verrucosispora sp. CNZ293. Next base: position 988,479 of record NZ_PEFR01000001.1, on the reverse strand, counting down.
TCGCGGCTGGGTCGCACCACCCCTGCCGCCTCCCCGGCGGACAGGTACGCCTCGGCGTCGCTGATCATGTGCTCGATCAGCTGGGCCGCCAGCTCCCCGCCGGCCTGCATACTGCGCAGCAGGTACTGCACCATCGGCGCGAACTGCTCGACCTGGGCCATCTGCGCCAGCAGCATCGTCCCGGTGCCGTCGGTGAGCGCCTTCTCCTTCTCCCGGCGCATGAACTCCAGCACCTGCTCGTCGCAGGCACGGCGCAGCCCGTCCTTCGAGCCGAAGTGGTGAACGATCAGGCCGGCGGTCACCCCGGCGTCGGCGGCGATGGTACGCAACCCGGCCCGGAAGCCGTCGCGGGCGAACCGCGCGATGGCGGCGTCCCGGATGCGGCTCGCGGTGGCCGTCTCGCCATCGCGCTCCCCCGAACCACCGCCCAAGGACGTCACGACACCAGATTAAACACTTGTTCAATCACCCGGCAACCCCCCATCGTCGCAATCCTGCGAGACGCCTGAAAATGGCCTGATGACCTCGCTCACCATCCGCGATCGCCAGCCGGCCGACCTGCCCGGATGCGTCGACCTGCTGGCCGAGGTGCACCGCGTCGACGGCTATCCGCTCAACTGGCCCAGCGATCCGACCCGCTGGTTGTGCCCGCCGGAGCTGTGGCGGGCGTGGGTCACCGAGACCGGCGAGGGCGGCCTGGCGGGGCACCTCGCCGTCCACCGCACCCCGCCGGCCGGACACGGCGCTCCCGGCCGTCCCACGGCCGAGGTCGCCCGGCTGTTCGTCGCACCCACCTTCCGCCGCCGTCGGGTCGGTGCCGACCTGCTCCGGCAGGCGCGGCGATGGGCGGCGCAGCAGCACCTCGACCTGACCCTGGAGGTCGTCGACCAGGTCCGGTCACCAGCCGTCGCGCTGTACGAACGCGAGGGCTGGCGACACGTGGCCACCGAGATCGCCAGGTGGAATGCGCCAGACGGCTCGGGGGTCACCCTGCGCCGTTTCGTGCTGCCCGCCGGAGACGGCCCAGGTCAGGGGCGGCCCAGCCAGTAACTGAGACTCAGTCGGGCTCGGGAGCGGGGATCTCGCGCAGGCCACTCCCGTCGAGGCGCAGCCACCGACTCACGCCGATGTCGCGCAGGAACCTCTCGTCGTGGCTGACCACCACGAACGCGCCCCGGTAGGCGTGCAACGCATTCTCCAGCTGACCCACGCTCACCAGGTCGAGGTTGTTCGTGGGCTCGTCGAGCAGCAGCAGGTGCGGCGCCGGCTGGGCGTACAGGACGCAGGCCAGGGTGGCGCGCAGAAGCTCTCCGCCGGAGAGGACGCCGACCGGCAACTGGGCGCGGGCACCCCGGAACAGGAACCGGGCCAGCAGGTTCATCCGCTCCGACTGCTGGCGCTGCGGAGCGTACGCGGTGAGGTTCTCCAGCACGGTGCGGTCCGCGTCGAGCAGGTCCAACCGCTGCGACAGGTACGCCACCCGGCCGTCGGCCCGCCGCACCTGACCGCCCTGCGGGTCCAGGTCGCCGAGCAACAGCCGCAGCAGTGTGGACTTGCCGACGCCGTTGGGGCCGGTCAACGCGATCCGTTCCGGGCCCCGGATGGTCAGGTCGACGCCATCGCCGGCGAACAGCGTCCGGGTGCCGTACCGCACCTGCATCCGCTGCCCCTCGACCAGGGTCCGGCCGGCCGGGACGTCGGTCTCCGGCAGCTCCACCGCCAGCGCCTGATCCTCCCGCAGCGCCCGGCCAGCCTCGTCGAGCCGCGCCTGGGCGTCGCTGACCCGGCTGGCATGCGCCTGCCGGGCCCGACCCGCCGACTCCTGGGCGCTGCGCTTGAGTCCACCGGCGACGATACGGGCCAAGCCCGCGTCGCCCAGGTTGCGGGCGGCGTTACCGGCCCGCCGCTCGGCGCGTTCACGGGCCTGCTGCATCTCCCGCTTCTCCCGCTTGACCTCCAGCTCGGCGCTGCGGACCTGGCGCTCCGCCAGCTCCCGGGCGGCCCGTGACGCCTCCTCGTACGCGGTGAAGTTCCCGCCGTACAGGCGCAGCTGCCCGCCGTCGAGTTCGGCGATGCGGTCCATCCGGTCCAGCAGCATCCGGTCGTGGCTGACCAGCAACAGGCACCCGGACCAGCTCTCCAGCACCGCGTACAACCGGTGTCGGGCGTCGATGTCGAGGTTGTTGGTCGGCTCGTCGAGCAGCAGCACGTCGGGACGCCGGAGCAGTTGGGCGGCCAGGCCGAGGGAGACCGCCTGCCCGCCGCTGAGGGTGCCCAGGCGACGATCCAACGCCACCTCGCCCAGCCCCAACCTGTCGAGTTCGGCGTGGCTGCGCTCCTCGACGTCCCAGTCGTCACCGACGGCGGCGAAGTTCTCCTCGCTGGCGTCGCCGGCCTCGATCGCTCGCAACGCGGTAAGTGCCGGGGCGACCCCCAGCACCTCCGCCACGGTCAGGTCACCGGTCAGCGGCAGGTTCTGTGGCAGGTGGCCGAGCACCCCCTCGACCGTCACGCCGCCGCCGGTGGGTACGAGGTCACCGGCGATCAGGCGCAGCAGTGTCGACTTGCCGGCGCCGTTCGGCGCGACCAGGCCGGTGCGACCCGACGGCACGGTGAAGGACAGATCCCGGAACACCTGGGTGTCGTCGGGCCAGGAAAAGGACAGATTGGTGCAGACGACGCAGACGTCGGACATCGCAGGAGACCTCGGGAGGAAAGCCGGGAACGCCACCGGCGCCCCGGTCAGCAGACAGGGCCACGACACGACAGGCCACCAGCACGGCGGCGGGGCTGCTCACCCCGAGATGTCGTCGTCCCCCGAAAGCATGTCGCGCTCCTCGCTGCGTACCGCGCGGTTGATCCGCTGGGCCAAGCCTAACAAGCGCCGATCGCGCGCCGGCACCGAACCGCACCCACCCGCCGAGCCCCGAATCCCGGCGGGCGGTGCGCGTCTGTCAGGTACGCGTCGCCGATCAGGCGCGGCTCGGGCCGCGCACCCGGAGATAGAGCAGCGCCGCCCCGGTCACCGCCACCGGCCAGAGCAGGTAGACGCCGGTCATGGCCAGGAGGACCAGCACCACGCCGATGGTCGCGGCGGCGGCGTACCAGGCCGCGCTGCGGCGGGGCAGCAGCCGCAGCGCGGCCGCGACACCTATGACGTAGACGGTGATGAAGGAACCGGTGGCGAGCAGCACCAGCGAGCGGGTGCCGAGCCCGGTGACCAGTACCGCGCCGAGCGCCAGGAAGGCGAGAGCGGCGGTGACGGCGAGACTGCGGCGGGGCACCTCACCGGCGACGCTGCCCCGGGCGAGCCAGCCGGGCAGGGCCCCGTCGCGGCCGAGCGCCGCACCGAGCTTCGCCGCGCCGGCGTAGTAGGCGTTCATCGCGCCGAAGGTCAGCAGCAGCGCCGCCCCGGCGACCAACCAGCGGGCGTCCCCGCCGAGCGCGACCGCGAACAACTCGCCAAGCGGCGCCGGGGACCCGGCCGCCGCCGAGCCCAGCACGGCGACTGTCGCGAAGGCCACCGCCAGGTACAGCGCACCGACCACGACGACCGCCGCCGCGGTGGCCCGGGGAAGGTCCCGCTCCGGACGGCGGAACTCGCCGGTCAGGTGGGTGATCGCCTCCCAGCCGACGAAGCTCCACATCAGCAGCGCCGCCGCAGGGCCGACGGCCGTCAGGCCGTGCGGGGCGAAGGGCGCGAAGTTCGCGGCGTCCGCGTGCGGCAGCGACAGCAGCACCGCCAGCAGCAGGAACGCGACGAGCACCCCGGCGAGTGCGAGCTGGACCCGCCCGGCGAGTTGGACACCGGAGTGGTTGGTGACGGTGACCGCGACCATCAGCAGCACGGCGGTGACCGCGATGGTGAGCGTGCCGCCGCCGACCGCCGCCTCGACGTAGGCGGCGCCGAACAGCGCCGCCGCGGAGGCACCCGGTGGTATCGCGAAGTAGAAACACCAGCCCACCACCGCCGCCGCCCGCGGTCCGAAGGCCATTCGGGCGTACGTCGAGACGCCACCCGCGTCCGGGTGGCGGGCGCCGAGCGCGGCGAACGTGGCCGCCAGCGGAGCGGAGACGATAACGAGCAGCAGCCAGGCGAGCAGCGAGGCCGGTCCGGCGGCCTCGGCCGCCAACGCGGGCAGCGCGATCACTCCGGTACCCAGTACGGCGCCGACGTAGAGAGCGGTGCCCTGGGCGGCGGTGAGCCGTCCGCCGGTCACCGGCGTGGCATGGGTCTGAGTCATGTGATCACCGTCGTACCTGCCGGCGGGCCGGAACAGCCGGATTGACGCCGAGCTGCGTTAGATTTCTGCCATGCGTCCACACGTCGTCGCGGTGGCGGTGACCGACAACCTGCCGATCTTCGAGTTGGCGGTCCCGCAGGAGGTGTTCGGCACCGACCGGCGGGACATCGTCGACCCGTGGTACGAGCTGCGTCTCTGCGCGGCCGAGCCGGGTCCGTTACGGACCACTGGTGGTTCCTGGCTCGACCCCGCGCACGGCTTGGACGATCTGGTCGAGGCCGACACCGTGCTGGTGCCCGGTTGCGCCCGGCCGGCCCAGATCGATCCCCCGGCGGAGTTGGTCGCGGCGCTGCGCGCCGCGTACGCGCGGGGCAGCCGCATCGTCGGTCTCTGCACCGGGGCGTACCCGATCGCCGCGGCCGGTCTGCTCGACGGTCGCCGCGCCACCACGCACTGGATGAACGCGCAGGACTTCGCCGGCCGCTACCCGCTCGTCGACCTCGACCCCCGGGTGCTGTACGTGGCGGAGGGGAACATCTTCACCTCGGCGGGTACGGCCGCCGCCATCGATCTGTGCCTGTACCTGGTGCGACAGGACCACGGCGCCGCGGTGGCCAACGAGGTGGCCCGGCGGATGGTGGTGGCACCGCAGCGGGGCGCCGATCACACCCAGTATCCGGCACCGCCGGTGCGGGGAGTCTCCCCTGCCGACCTGAGTCCGGTGCTGGAGTGGGCTCGGCAACACCTGGACCGGCCGCTGTCGGTGACCGACCTGGCTCGCGCGGCAAACCTGAGTCCGCGCACCCTGGCCCGGCGGTTCCGCGACGCCCTCGGCACCACGCCGTTGCAGTGGCTGTTGGAGCAGCGGGTCCGGTTGGCGCAGGAACTGCTGGAGACCACCGAGGATCCGGTGGAGCGGATCGCCCACCGCACCGGCTTCGGCAGCGGCGCCAACCTGCGCCAGCACTTCGGCCGGATCAGCGGAATGACGCCGCAGACCTACCGGCACGTCTTCCGGTACCGGGCCGGCGCCTCGGCCCGTCCGATGGTGACGCAGCGGCCGGCCGGGCGACCACTGAGGTAGCGGAAGCATCAGGGCCGACGCCGCCCTGACCCGTGCCGCACGGCGTCGCGTCGTTACCGGAAACTTCCGGAAGTTCTGGTCACAGCGGTGGTCTCGACATAGCATGCACGCGCTTAAATCCGTCCGAAGGCCCACGTCAGACACACCCGCCAGCACCGATTCTACATAGAGGGACACCGATGCATCTCTGGAGCCTCTCCCATCGATCACGACGCCGGTCCCGAACCCTCGCCCTGCTCTGCTCGGCCGCCCTGGTGACGACGATCGCCGTGGCAGCCCCACCGGCCGCCGCCGCGGAGGTCATCCTCGCCAACGATTTCGAGTCCGGCTCGTTCACCCCGTGGGGACCGCGCGGTGACGTCACTCTCGCCATCACCGACGAGGGACACGAGAGCGACAGCAGCCTGTCGGTCACCGGCCGCACGGCGAACTGGCAGGGCCCGGCGACGAGCGCGACAGCGCTGTTCCGACCCGGTACGCAGTACTCGGTCACCGCCTGGGTGAAGCTGCCGGCCGGCACCGAGGGCACCGCCGGCGTGCACTTCACCGTCGAGGCGACCCCGGCCGACGGCGGCGACAACACCTACACCTGGATCGGCGGGGACGTGCCCACCACCGCCGACGGTTGGGCGCAGATCGGCGGCACCTACACGATGCCCGACGGGCTCAGCGCCGCCACCCTCTACGTCGAGGCGGCGGAGAGCACCCCGTTCCTCCTGGACGACGTGCTGATCACCGCCCCGGACAGCGGACCGGGCGGGCCTGAGCCAGGCACCGTCGTCATCGACACCGACTTCGAGGACGGTTTGGACGGCTGGGGACCGCGCGACAGCGGCCCCGGCGCCCCGACCGTCGAGATCAGCGACATCGCGCACGGCGGGTCCGCCGCGGCGCTGGTCACCGACCGGGTCAACCAGGGCGCCGGACTCGGGCGGGACGTGGCCGGCCTGTTCGAGGCGGGCGTCACCTACGAGTTCAGCGCCTGGCTGCGGTTCGCCGAAGGCCAGTCGACCGACCAGATCTGGCTCAGCCTGGCCAGCACCTCCGGCGGCAGCCAGTCGTTCAGCACCCTCGCCCAGTTCGAGTCCATCACCAACACCGGCTGGACCGAGGTGAGCGCCCGGTTCACCATGCCGGCCTCGGACGAGGCGCTGCTCTACTTCGAGACCCGCTGGCAGGGCGCGGACGTGGCCGGCAACACAAGCGACTTCCTGGTCGACGACATCGTCGTACGGGTGCCCGAGCCGCCGGTCATCGAGGACCTCACCGGCATCCACGAGACCACCGACTTCCCGGTCGGCGTGGCGATCGACGCCCGAGAGACGGTGGGCGGCGGCGCCGAGCTGCTGAACCGGCACTTCAACCAGGTCACCCACGAGAACCACATGAAGCCCGAGGCCTGGTACGACGACGAGCGCACCTTCCGACCGCACGAGCAGGCGCTCACGGTGATGGACTTCGCCCGCGACAACGACCTGCGGGTCTACGGTCACGTGCTGGTGTGGCACAGCCAGACCCCGGCCTGGTTCTTCCAGGACGCCGACGGCCAACCGCTGAGCACGTCCGCCGCACACCAGCAGGTGCTGCGTGACCGGCTGCGGACCCACATCTTCAATGTCGCCGAGTCACTGTCCGACCGCTACGGCCCGTTCGGCTCCCCCACTAACCCGTTGTACGCCTGGGACGTGGTCAACGAGGTCATCAGCGACAGCAGCGAGTACGCCGACGGTCTGCGCCGCAGCGAGTGGTACCGGATCCTCGGCGAGAGCTTCATCGACCTGTCGTTCGAGTACGCGCACGAGGCGTTCAACGATGTCCACGCCGTACCCGGCAGCGACCCGGTCACCCTGTTCATCAACGACTACAACACCGAGCAGAGTGGCAAGCAGGCCCGCTACCGGGCGCTGGTGCAGCGACTTGTCGACCGCGACGTGCCGATCGACGGGGTGGGTCACCAGTTCCACGTCTCGCTGGCCACGCCGGTCAGCAGCCTGGAGACCACGTTGGAGGCCTTCGCGGAGCTGCCGCTGACCCAGGCCGTCACCGAACTCGACGTCACCACCGGCACGCCGGTGACCCAGGCGCGACTGATCGAGCAGGGTTACTTCTACCGGGACGCCTTCCGGATCTTCCGGGAGCACACCGACGACCTGTTCGCCGTCACGGTCTGGGGTCTCACCGACGGCCGTTCGTGGCGGTCGGCCAACGCGCCGCTGCTGTTCGACGACAACCTGCGGGCCAAGCCCGCCTACTACGGCGCGGTGGACGGCGAACTGCCGGCGCGCCTGCGTACCGCCAACGTCTTCGCCGGTGACGTGGCGATCACGGCCGCCGCGCCGAAGGATCTGACCTGGCGCAAGCTGCCGCTGCACCCGATCGAGGACACGGCGCGGTTCCAGCTGCGCTGGGCGCCGGATCATCTGACCGCGTACGTCACCGTCGACGACGCCTCGGACTCCGACGAGGACCGGGTCACCTTCGCCCTGGGTGAGGAGACCTACCGCGTCTCCCGCGACGGCAGCGGCGACGTGCCGGCCGTGGCGGCCGAGCGGGACGGTGGCTACCACCTGGTCGCCCACCTGCCGCTCACCGATGCCGCCGAGGGCCAGACCCGCACCCTCGACGTGCGGGTGACCGACAACGGCACCACCTCCGGCTGGAACACTCCGGGTGCCGTCGGCACCCTGAGCCTGGTGGAGGAGCTGTCCTATCTGGAGGTCCGCGAGACGGCCGCCGCACCGGTGATCGACGGTGCCGTGGACGCCGTCTGGTCCCAGGCCGCCTCGGTCGCCACCACCAAGCAGGTCTCCGGCACCGACGGTGCGACCGCGAACGTGCGCACCCTCTGGCGGGGCCAGACGCTGTACGTGCTGGCCGAGGTCACCGACCCGGTGGTGGACGTCTCCGGCTCCGACCCGTGGACCCAGGACTCGGTCGAGATCTACGTCGACGCCGGCAACGTCAAGAACGGTCCGTTCCGCTACGACGACACCCAGATCCGGATCAACGCCGACAACGTCGTCTCGTTCGGTACCGGTGACGAGGCGTTCCAGGCCGGGCGGCTGGAGAGCGCGGCCGTGCGGACCGAGACCGGCTACACCGTCGAGGCGGCGATCAGCCTGCTCGAATACGGTGGTCTCGGCACGTTCCACGGCCTGGACTTCCAGGTCAACGACGCCTCCGACGGCACCCGCACGTCGATCCGCAACTGGGCCGAGCAGAACGGCGAGGGCTACCAGACCACCGCCCGCTGGGGTGTGGGCCGGCTGGTCGCCGGCTCCAACGTGGAGATCACGATGGAGCGGATCGCCCGCTGGAACTCCGACAGCGGCGGTGGCTACTGCGCGACCATCACCGCCACCAACAACGGCGACAAGGCCGTGGAGTGGACCGCCGTGGTCGATCTGGAGGGTGAGGTCTACAACGCCTGGAACTTCAAGCGGGAGCGGCTGGCCGACGGCAGCTACCGCATCCGGGGAGTCGACTGGAACCGGACCCTGGCTGCCGGTGCCAGCACTTTCAGCATCGGGTACTGCGCCAACCTGTGACACCCGGCGGGACCTGGTCGGCTGACCATGCCGACCGGGTCGAGCCGGTGAGGTAGGGCCGGTGGCGGCCATCGCTCGTTCAGGGCGGTGGCCGCCACCCGCATGTCCGGGTCCGGCGTACCGGAGGTGACCTGACACGGACAGCCGGGCGCCTCGCCCGCATCGTGGGATGGGGGCACGGGCGGGAACTTCGGGTGGTCGACACCCGACCACGTGAATGTGACGTGCCGCGCAGGTCGCGGGCCGCCCTCCGGAAAGGTTGTCCCATGATGGTTCTCAGACGTCGCAGGGTCGCGCAGGTCGGCGCCCTCGGGCTCTTCACCGCCGCGGCGGTGGCGCTCACCGGAGCGCCGGCCGCCGCGCACGTCACGGTCAGTCCGTCGGTCACCACCGCGGGTTCCTACACCGTCCTGACGTTCGGGGTGCCGCACGGCTGCGACAAGTCGGCCACCACAAAGGTGTCCATCAAGATTCCGGAGCAGATCATCTCGGTCACGCCGACGGTGAACTCGAACTGGACCGTGCAGAAGGTGATGGCGGAGCTGAACCCGCCGGTCAAGGACAGCCACGGCAACGAGATCACGCAGCGGGTCACTGAGGTGGTCTACACCGCGAAGACGCCGCTGCCGGCCGATCTGCGGGACACCTTCGAGCTGTCGTTGAAACTGCCGGACGCCGCCGGCGAGACGCTTGCCTTCCCGGCCGTGCAGACCTGCGAGCAGGGTGAGACGCCGTGGGTGGAGATGCCCGCCGCCGGTCAGGACCCCGACGAGCTGGAGCACCCGGCACCGACGTTCGTGCTGACCGCGACGGCCGACGCCGACGTCGAGGAGGCGGCCGTGCAGCCGGTGTCGCAGACCACCGACGAGCCCGCTGGCGGCACCGGCGTGGTCAGTTGGATCGCCCTGGTGCTCGGTGCGCTGGGCCTGGCGGCGGGCGGGCTGGCGCTGCTGCGTACCCGCAAGGCCGCCTGACGGGCGGGCGACCTTGCGGATGAGGTCGCGTGGCACGTGGACCGTGCCGGGTCGGCGAGCGCGGCGGGCGTGGGTCGCCGTGCTCGCCGCGCTGCTCGGCCTGCTGGCCGCTGTCGCGCCAGCGACACCGGCCGCCGCGCACGCGGTGCTGCTGGGCACCGACCCGGCCGACGGTGCCGTGCTGGCCACCGTCCCGGCCGAGGTGACACTGACTTTCAACGAGCCGGTGACGGTACGCCCCGGCGGAGTCCGACTACTCGATGCGGCGGGCGACGAACTGTCCACCGACAGTCGGTCGGTGGACACCACAGTGGTCCTGGCCATCCCACCGGATCTTGCCGACGGCACCTACATCGTGGCGTTCCGGGTGATCTCGGCGGACAGCCACCCCGTCTCCGGTGGGTTCAGCTTTGCCGTCGGCGCGCCGAGCAGCGCGGCCGTGGTGGTGCCGGAAAGCCGTCCGAGCGGCGCGCTGAACGTCCTGCGCCAGGCCGCCGAGGCGGTGGCCTATCTGGGCCTGCTGGTCAGCGCCGGCCTGCTGGTCTTCCTGCTCGTGCTGCTCCGCGCCGAGGCACCGGTCCTGCGACGTCGGCTGCTGCGGCTCGCCGGCTGGTCGGCGGGTCTGACCGTGCTGGCCCGGCTGGTGCTGGTGCCTGCCGTGCCCGCCTGGCAGGACGGTGGCGAGCTGACCGGACTCATCGACGGGGCCCCGTGGCTGACCGGTCTGCGGTCGGAGGAGGCGCTGAGTTCGATGCTGGTCGTCCTCGGGCTGGGCGTCGCGCTGTGGGCCACGGCGACCGCCGGGGCACCGGCGATCCGACATCCCGCCACCGCCGCCGTCGGGGTGCGGGCACGCCCGGAGCCCGCCACCGCTGCCGCCGTCGGGACCCCGGCAGCACAGCGGCCCGCATCCGCCGGGCCACCGCTCCGGGAGCCCGGTGTCGTCGAGACACCACCGCCGGTGGGCGCAGTAGGCGAGGCGACGACGGATGTGGAGTCGACGGTCGACGGTCGCCGGCCGGCTCGACACGCCGTGCTGGCCGCTCTGGCGTTTGCCGGTGTCGCCCTCGCCTGGGGGGCTGTTGCTCTGGTCGGACATACCCGCACCTACGGGCCGGCCTGGCTGGTCGTCCCGGCCGACGTCCTGCACGTCACCACCGCCGGGGTGTGGCTGGGCGGGTTGGTGGCACTGCCCTGGGCGCTGGTCCGCTCGGCCGACCTGGGAGCCGACGCGGCCGTTCGCACGGTGTCCGCGTTCTCCCGTACCGCCGCCGTCCTCGTCGGCCTGCTCGGCGCCGCCGGCCTGCTGCTCAGCTGGCGCATCCTGCGGTCCTGGGAAGCGCTCTGGGCCACCTCGTACGGGGTGGCGCTGCTGACTAAGGTCGGGCTGACCGTCGTGGTTCTCGTCGTCGCCGCCCACAACCGCTACCGCCTCGTGCCGCGCGTCGTCGCCGCCGACCGGGACGAGGGCTCCGCCGTGGCGTGGCGGCTGCTGCGTCGTAGCGTCCGGGCGGAGGCCGCGCTGCTCGTCGGTGTCGTCGTCGCAACCGGGTTCCTGGTCACGCAGAGCCCGGTCGTCGAGGCGGCGCCCCGGCCGGTGGCGGACGCCGGCAGCGGCCCGCTCGTGGTGGAGACACCGCTGGGTCCGGGTCGCGCGGTCGCCCGGTTCACCCCCGGACAGGTAGGAGTGAACTCGATGGAACTTGAACTCGTCGACGCCGCCGGTCAGCCGGTGGTCCCGGTGACGGACCCGAAGCTGACGGTGCTGCTGCCGGCGATGGACATCGGCCCACTGGAGCGGGCGGTGGCGCGTACCGGCCCGGGCCGGTACGAGGCCGTGGTCGACCTGCCCCTCGCCGGGTCATGGGTGGTGCAGGCCAGCGTGCGGACCTCCAAGTACGAGAATCCGATCGCCCGCTTCACCGTGGACGTCCGGTGACGCCACGGCGATGGATCAGGACGGTCGGCGTGGCGACGGCCGGCTTCGTCGGATATCTGCTGCTCGGTGCGGTACCGGCTGCCGCCCACGTCGAGGTCGCGCGGGCACAGCCGAACGGTGACGGTACGACCACGTTGACGTTCAGCTTCGACCACAGTTGCGACGACTCACCCACGACCGAACTGGTCGTCGCACTGCCGGACGGGGTGACCGCGTCCGACACCGTGCCACCGCAGGGCTGGACCGCCTCGGTCGCCGGTGACCGCGTCACGTTCACCGGACCCGGCCGGGACACCGCCGAGGTGGGGGTGACCGCCCGGATCGTGGCCCGGGCCGGCGACACACTGCATTTCCCGGTGCTGCAACGGTGCGCCGACGGCGGTTCGTACGACTGGATCGACATCACCGCCGACAGCGAGCATCCGGCACCGCGGTTGATCGCCACGAACGCCGTGCTCGCCGCCCCGCCGGAGGCGACCACCGCGCCGCCGGTCGCGGTGGTCGGCGGTGCGGGGCCGCCCCAGGGTGGTGGTGCCACCCTGGGGCAGGCGTCGGCCGTGGTGGTCGCCTTCGTCACCGCCGCAGCGGTCGCCGGGTTCGTCTCCGTGCGGCGGCAGTGACCGGGTGGCGGTGGCCGGTGTTGACCGGTGCGGGGCGGGCGCCCCGCACCGGTCAGACGGCCCGGGCGATGCAGATGCGGGCGTCGAGCCGGGGGCCGGCCTCGTAGATCATGTACGAAACGCCGCCGTCGGTGCCGAAGGCGGGCGCGGCGACCCGACCGTTGTCCGAGGCGATCGGGGCGTGGAAGACCCCGAGGTGCACCTCCCGGTCGAAGTTGTTGCCGACCTCGGTGAGCCGGATCCGTCCGTCGTTGCCGTGGTAGGCGACGTAGCTGGTGCCGTTGCGCTTGAGCAGGTGCGGGCTGGAGATGTCGGTGAGCCCGTCACCGGCGGGCGAGATCAGCGGGTTCGGGGCGAACTGCCACTGGTCCCAGCCGTTCGGCGACCAGCCCCAGAAGATCTTCCGGGTGCCGGGGCCGACCGTGTGCGCGCCCATGAAGAGCATGACGTACCTGTTGTCCTTCCCGGCGACGGCGTGCTCGAAGACCCGGGCGTACGAGGTCTCGGTGGTGTTCGGCACCAGGCGCGTGCTCAGGATCGGCGTCTCGTCGGTGAAGGTGATGCCGTCACGGGACCGGGCCACCCGGGTGGTGAAGTTCTCCCCGTGGAAGTAGAGAAAGAACTCCCTGGTGGGGGCGTTCCACACCACGTGCGGTGAGGAGACGTGGCTGACCGTGGTGGTGGGCAGCACCCGGTCGACTATCGGGTTGCCGGGATGCTCGGTGTAGGGGCCTTCGAGCCGGTCGGCGTAGGCCAGGCAGATGCCGCCGGGCGCGTCGTGCGGGGCGTAGTAGAGGTAGTACCGCCCCCGGGCCCCGGAGATCTTGTCGTAGACCCCACGTACGCAGGGGAAGATCGTCTCGCCGGTGGGGTTGTAGGCAAGCGGCCCGGCGAACGCGTCGCGGACGTACCGGTAGCTGGGGAAGCCGGCCGGGCCGGCGAGGGCGGGACCGGCGGCGAGGGCGCCGCCGAGCGCGGTGCCGGCGGCCGTGGCGGTGCCGAGCAGGGCCGCGCCGCGTAGCAGGCCACGGCGGCTCAGCGCGGCGGGTCCGGGTAGGGAGCTGTCGGTCATGCGGATCTCCGATCGTGAGTGGGACGCTCGTCGATGGCGGAGCTGGGGACGGTGGTGGGACCGCACTGCCGGCTGGGACTGGCAGGTCGGTGGTGGCCGGCGTGGACGGCGGTCGCCGCAACGATTGCCGGTGACCGTGCGTGAGATCGGGCTCCATGAAGGAGCAGCGCTTGTGATCGATGAGTCTGCGGTCGACGGTGACCTCGGTCAAGGCGCTAATACGAATTATCACGCCCACTTCCGCGAGAAGTTTTCCGCTGACGGGGGTTGACGGCGAGCCGCGACGGGTCGCAGGATTTCACACCAACGTAGCTAATGCGTATTAGCGCAGAAACGATTGGACACGGAACGTGACCGGATCGCGTAGGCGGGTGACCCAGCAGGACATCGCCCGGATGACAGGTGTCAGCCAGGCCACCGTCTCCCTGGTGCTCAACGGTCGCGACGACGGCAGCGTCCGGATCGCCCCGGAGACCCGGGAACGGGTGCTGCTCGCCATCCGGGACACCGGGTACGTCGCCGACCCGGTGGCCCGGCGGCTGGCCGCCCGGCACAACCGGATCCTCGGCGTCTTCACCTACGAGCCGGTGTTCCCGGCCGGCACCGGCGACTTCTACCACCCGTTCCTGGTCGGCATCGAGGAGTCCGCCGAACGCCTCGGCTGCGACCTGCTGCTGCTCACCAGCGCTCCGGTCACCGACGGCCGGCGGCGCATCTTCCACGACGACAACCGGCTGCGGTTGGCCGACGGTTGCGTCCTGCTCGGCCGGTCACTGGACCGCGACGAGCTGGGCCGGCTGGTCGCCGAGGGGCATCCGTTCGTGTCGGTCGGCCGGCGCGACGACGCGGGTGGGCCGGTGCCGTACGTCGGCGCGGACTACACCACCGCCACCGCCGACATGGTGCGACGGGCCCTCGACGCCGGGCACACCAGGTTGGCGTACCTCGGTCAGGGGTCCGGCCCGGAATCACACTCCGACCGGTTCGCCGGCTACCGGGCCGCCCTCGACGCGGCCGGGCTGCCGACCCGACACGAACCCACCGACCGCTCCCCCGCCGACCTGCTCGACGCGCTGCTCGCCGCCGGGGTCACCGCCGTGATGGTCGAGGAGTACGCCGACGGGGTCGCCCTGGCCGCCGTCGCCGCCGAGCGCGGCCTGACCGTACCCGCCGACCTGTCCATCCTGGCGCTCGGCGATCCGACCCGACCGACCACCCGCGACCTGGAGTTCACCGGCTTCCGGATCCCCCGCCGCGAGATGGGGTGGCAGGCCGTCGAGGTGCTCACCGGGCTGCTCGCCGCGATGCCCGGCACGGTGACCCAGCGGCTGCTGCCGTGCCAGCCGGTCGACGGCGTCACCCTGCTGCCGCCCCGGCACTGACCAGCTCTTCCCGGTCGCCACGTCTTGCCCCGGTGACCCTCGACCAACCCCTGAGAGGACGACCGTGCCCGAAATGCAGGCCGAAGTGCTCATCGTCGGCGGTGGGCTCGGCGGCGTGGCCGCCGCCCTGGCCGCGCTGCGCGCCGGTCGCAGCGTGCTGCTGACCGAGGAGTACGACTGGCTCGGCGGGCAACTCACCAGCCAGGCCGTACCGCCGGACGAGCACTCCTGGGTGGAGCACTTCGGTGTCACCGCCAGCTACCGGGCGCTGCGCGACGGCATCCGGGAGCACTACCGGCGCTGGTATCCGTTGACCGACCGGGCCCGTCGCACCACCGCGTTGAACCCGGGTGCCGGGCACGTCAGCCGACTCTGCCACGAGCCCCGGGTCGCGGTGGCCGTGCTGGAGGCCATGCTGGCGCCGTACCGGGGATCCGGGCGGCTGCGGGTGCTCAAGCCGTACCGACCGGTGGCCGCCGACACCGACGGCGACCGGGTCACCGGTGTCACCGTGGCGCACCGGCACACAGGTGAGCGGATTCACCTGACCGCGCCGTACGTGCTGGACGCCACCGAGACCGGTGACCTGCTGCCGCTGACCGGCACCGAGTACGTGACAGGCTTCGAGTCACGGGCGGACACCGGTGAGCCGAGCGCACCGGAGCAGGCCCAACCGGCGAACATGCAGGCGGTGTCGGTGTGCTTCGCGGTCGACCACGTCGACGGCGACCACACCATCGACAAGCCGGCGGCGTACGACTTCTGGCGGGCATACCGACCGCCGTTCTGGGGCGACCGGATGCTGTCGTTCCGCTCCCCCAACCCGCGCACCCTGGACATCTCCGAACGCAGCTTCACCCCCAACCCGGACGACGACCCCTGGCTCGTTCAGGCCGACCAGCGGGTCAACCCGGGCGACGGGAACCTGTGGACGTTCCGCCGGATCGCCGCCCGGCGCAACTTCGCCCCCGGCGCCTACGACAGCGACATCTGCCTGGTCAACTGGCCGATGCTCGACTACTTCGAGCAGCCGGTCATCGACGTACCCGATCCGGACGCACGGATCGAGGCGGCCCGGGAACTCTCCCTGTCGGTGCTGTACTGGCTCCAGACCGAGGCGCCCCGCGCCGACGGCGGCACCGGCTTTCCCAGCCTGCGGCTGCGCGGCGACGTCACCGGGAACGGCACCGCCGCCACCGGCGGCGACCTCACCCACAGCGGGCTGGCCCAGGCGCCCTACATCCGCGAGTCGCGCCGTATCCGCGCCGAGTACACGGTCGTCGAGCAGGACCTCTCCCTGGAGATCCGGGGCGACAAGGGCGCGGTCAGCTACGCCGACTCGGTAGGTGTCGGGATGTACCGCATCGACCTGCACCCCTCCACCGGCGGCGACAACTACATCGACGTGGCCTCCTGCCCCTTTGAGATCCCGCTCGGCGCCCTGATCCCCCGGCGGGCGGAGAACCTGCTGCCCGCCGGCAAGAACATCGGCACCACACACATCACAAACGGCTCCTACCGCCTGCACCCCGTGGAGTGGAACGTCGGCGAGGTCGCCGGCCTGCTCGCGGACTTCTGCCTGGCCCGGCGGGTCACCCCCCGCGCGGTGCGTTACACCCCCGGCCTGCTGGCCGACTTCCAGAACCGCCTCGCCGACTCCGGTGTCGAGCTGCGCTGGCCCGACATCGCCGGCTACTGAGGAAGGACATATCCCCCATGAGGAACCGGTTGACGGCCGTCGTCGCGCTCACCGCGCTGCTCGGCCTGACCGCCTGCGGTGGCGACTCCGCCGAGTCCGACGGCCCGGTCACGTTGCGGATGACCACCTGGTCGGCGAACGAGGCCCACCTGAAACTGTTCAACGAGATCGCCGCCGAGTACACCGCCAGCAACCCGGACGTCGCCGGGATCACCTTCGACCCGATCCCGTTCGAGAACTACACCACCACCCTGACCACGCAGATCGCCGGCGGCAACCCGCCCGACCTGGCCTGGGTGCTGGAGAACTCCGCCCCGGACTTCGTCACCTCCGGTGCGCTCGTGCCGCTCACCGACACCCTCAAGAACACCGAGGGGTACGTCTTCGACGAACTCGCCCCGGCCGCGACGAAGCTGTGGCAGGTCGGCGGCGAGCTGTACGCGTACCCCTTCTCCACCTCGCCGTTCGGGGTGTTCGTCAACACCGACCTGGTGAAGTCGTCCGGCGCGCGGAGCCCGGCCGAGCTGATCGCCGCCGGCACGTGGACCTGGCAGAACGCGCTGACCACCGCGAAGGCGGTGCAGGAGGAGACCGGCAAGGCGGGTCTGGTGGTCCGCGACTTCGACTACAAGGGCTGGGACTTCCTGTCCACCGTGTGGACCGGGTGGGGCGCGCAGGCGTGGAGCGAGGACGGCCGTACCTGCGGTTTCAACTCGGCCGAGATGGTCGAGGCGATGACCGTCCTGCACCGGGGGATCTTCGTCGACAAGGCGCTGCCGGGCCCGGGTACCACCGCCGACTTCTTCGCCGGTGACGCCGGCATGACCATCACCCAGATCTCCCGCGCGTCACTGCTGGAGGGGCAGAAGTTCGGCTGGGATCTGGTGCCGCTGCCCGCCGGGCCGAAGGGCGAGTACGCGGTGATCGGCCAGGGTGGCATGGGCGTGCTCAAGCAGGGCCGCAACGCCGAGGCCGCCGCCGACTTCCTGGCGTACCTGACCAACCCCACCAACTCGGCGAAGCTGGCGCAGTTCTTCCCGCCGCCGCGTACCTCGCTGCTCACCGCCGACACCCTCGCCAAGACCAACCCGCTGCTGAGCCCCGAGCAGTTGCAGCAGGTCGTCATCGACGGGATCGCCGAGGGCGTGGTCAAGCCCAGCCACACCGGCCAGGCCGAGCTGAACCAGGCCGTCCGGGCCGCGCTCGATCCGCTGTGGCGGCCGGACGCGGACGTTCGGGGTGTCCTCGACGGCGTCTGCACCGCGATCAGCCCGCTGCTGGCGAAGTAGGTTTCTCCGATGTCGGTCCTGACCAGGGACTCCGTGGGGCGGGCCGGTGACCGGTCCGCCCCCGCCGGGGGCACCCCGCACCGGCGGCGCGGCTGGTGGACGACCCGCCGCCGCGACCAGCTCGCCGGGCTGCTCTTCGTCGCCCCACAACTCGTCGGCTCGGTGCTGTTCGTGCTGATCCCGCTCGGGCTGGTCTTCTGGTACAGCCTGCACGAATGGAACGTGCTCGCCGGCACCTTCGAGTTCGTCGGCGCGGACAACTACCAGGCCCTGGCCGACGATCCGAACCTGCCGTCGGTGCTGCGGGTCACCGCGCTGTTCTCGATCGGCCTGGTGGCGTTCAACCTCAGCCTGGCCCTGCTGCTCGCGGTGCTGCTCAACCAGCGGCTCCGCGGCACCGTCGTGTTCCGGACGTTGTTCTTCTCCCCGGTGGTCGTCTCCCTGGTCGCCTGGACGATCGTGTGGGGGTTCCTGCTCCAGGACAACGGCGGCGTCAACGGGGCGTTGGACGTGGCCGGTGTGGACGGGCCGAACTGGCTGCGCGGCGACTGGACGGCGCTGCTGTCGGTGATCGTGGTGCAGGTGGTCAAGAACGTCGGCCTGAACATGGTGCTGTTCCTGGCCGCCCTGCAGGGTGTGCCGGCGGAGCTGTACGAGGCGGCCCGGGTCGAGGGGGCCAACGCCTGGACCCGATTCCGGCGGATCACCGTCCCGCTGATCAGCCCGACCATCCTGCTCACCTCGATCATCACGGTGGTCGGGTCGTTGCAGGTGTTCGCCCAGATCGCCGTGCTCACCCAGGGCGGGCCGGGCACCTCGACCACGGTGCTCGTCTACTACCTGTACCAGCGGGCGTTCCAGTTCCACCAGTTCGGCTACGGCGCCACGCTGTCGGTGCTGCTCTTCCTGATCGTGCTGGTGCTCACCGTCGTGCAGTGGCGGATGCGCAGGAAGTGGGTCTTCCATGAACAGTAGGCTCTCCGCACGGGCCAGGGTCGCGCTCTACGGTGCGCTCTGCCTGCTGGCCCTGCCGTTCGTCTTCCCCACCTGGTGGATGGTCACCTCGTCGGTGAAGCCGGTGGGCGACATCTTCGCCTTCCCACCGTCACTGATCCCCACCGAGGCCAGTCTCTCCGCGTACCGGCGGGTCTTCGAGCTGCAACCGTTCGCGCAGCAGTACTTCAACAGCGGATACATCGCGGCAGTGGTCACCGTCGGCACCCTGGCGGTCTCGTCGCTGGCCGGGTACGCCTTCGCCCGGATCCGTTTCCGGGGTCAGCAGGTGCTGTTCGTGGTGGTGCTTGTCGGACTGCTCATCCCGAGCGAGGTGACGATCGTGCCGCTGTTCCGGATGTTCAACTCGTGGGGCATGGTGGACACCCACTGGCCGCTGATCCTGGTGCCGATCCTCGGCGCGCCGAGCGTGCTGGCCACCTTCATCATGCGGCAGTTCTTCATCACCCTCCCCGCCGAGCTGGAGGAGGCGGCGCGGGTGGACGGGCTGGGCCGCTTCGCCACCTTCTGGCGGATCGCGTTGCCGCTGGCCCGCCCGGCGCTCGGCGCGGTGGCGATCTTCACCTTCCTGCACAGCTGGAACCTGTACCTGGAGCCGATCGTCTTCCTCTCCACGCCGGAGAAGTTCACCCTGCCGCAGGCACTCACCCAGTTTGTCGACGCCTACGGCGGGCCGATGTGGGACGTGCAGCTGTCGGCGGCGTCGATGACCGCCATCCCGATCCTGGTGATCTTCGTGATCGCGCAGCGGCAGTTCATCGAAGGTCTGGCCCACACCGGTCTGAAGGGCTGAGCCGGGCCGGGCGTCACCGTTACGCGGGACGAGCCCCGGGCGATCACCGTCGATCGCCCGGGGCTCGTGCCGTTCGCGTCGATCAGGCGAGATCGAACCTGTCGAGTTCCATCACCTTGGTCCAGGCCGCCACGAAGTCGGCCACGAACTTGGTACGGGCGTCGTCGCTGGCGTAGACCTCGGCGAGCGCCCGGAGCTGCGAGTTCGAGCCGAAGATGAGGTCGACCGCGGTCGCGGTCCACTTCACCTGGTCGGTGGCCACGTCGCGGATCTCGTACACGTGCTCGTCGGACTCGGACGCCTTCCAGCGCGTGCCCGGGGAGAGCAGGTTGCGGAAGAAGTCGTTGGTGAGCACGCCGGGCCGGTCGGTGAGCACGCCGTGCCGGCTGTCGCCGACGTTGGCGCCGAGGGAACGCAGGCCGCCGATCAGGACGGTCATCTGGGGCGCGGTCAGGTTGAGCATGTACGCCCGGTCGATCAGCAGCACCTCCGGCTGGGTCTTCTCGCCAGCACGCAGGTAGTTGCGGAACCCGTCGGCACGCGGCTCCAGGACCCGGAACGACTCGATGTCGGTCTGCTCCTGGCTGGCGTCGGTGCGGCCCGGGTGGAACGGGACCGTGATCTCGACACCGGCGTCCCGCGCCGCCTTCTCGACGGCTGCCGAACCGGCCAGCACGATCAGGTCGGCGAGGGAGATCTTCGCGCCACCCGCCGAGTTGAACTCCTGCTGGATGCCCTCCAGGGTGCTCAGCACCGTCGCGAGCTGCTCCGGCTGGTTGACCTCCCAGCTGCGCTGCGGCTCAAGGCGGATCCGGGCGCCGTTGGCACCGCCGCGCTTGTCGGTGTAGCGGAAGCTCGCGGCCGAGGCCCAGGCGGTGGCGACCAACTGTGCGGTGGTGAGGCCGGACTCCAGGACCTTCGCCTTCAGGGCCGCGATGTCGGCGTCGCCGACCAGCTCGTGGTCGACCGCCGGCACCGGGTCCTGCCACAGCTGGGGCTCCGGCACCCACGGTCCGAGGAACCGGCTGACCGGGCCCATGTCGCGGTGCAGCAGCTTGAACCAGGCCTTGGCGAAGGCGAGTGCGAACTCGTCAGGGTTCTCCAGGAACCGGCGGGAGATCTTCTCGTACGCCGGGTCCACGCGCAGCGACAGGTCGGTCGTGAGCATGGTGGGCTTGTGCTTCTTCGACGGGTCGTGGGCATCCGGGATGATCGCCTCGGCGTCCTTGGCCACCCACTGCTTCGCGCCGCCCGGGCTGGTGGTGAGTTCCCACTCGTAGCCGAAGAGGATCTCGAAGAAGCGGTTGCTCCACTGCGTCGGCCGGTCGGTCCAGGTGACCTCGAGACCGCTGGTGATGGTGTCGGCGCCCTTGCCGCTGCCGTACGTGCTCAGCCAGCCCAGGCCCTGCGCCTCCAGCGGCGCGCCCTCGGGCTCGGGGCCCACGTGGTTGTCGGCGACACCGGCGCCGTGGGTCTTGCCGAAGGTGTGGCCACCGGCGATGAGCGCGACGGTCTCCTCGTCGTTCATCGCCATCCGGGCAAAGGTCTCCCGGATGAAGTGCGCCGCCGCGAGCGGGTCGGCGTTTCCGCGCGGGCCCTCGGGGTTGACGTAGATGAGGCCCATCTCGGTCGCGCCGACGCCCTGCGACATCTGCTGCTCGGAGACGTAGCGCTCGTCACCCAGCCAGGTGTCCTCCGGACCCCAGAAGATCTCCTCGGGCTCCCAGACGTCCTCGCGGCCGAAGCCGAACCCGAAGGTCTTGAAGCCCATCGACTCCAGGGCCACGTTGCCGGCGAGCACGAGCAGGTCGGCCCAGGAGATCTGCTGGCCGTACTTCTGCTTCACCGGCCACAGCAGGCGACGGGCCTTGTCCAGGTTGGCGTTGTCCGGCCAGCTGTTCAGCGGGGCGAAACGCTGCCCGCCGTCACCGGCGCCACCGCGACCGTCCTCGATGCGGTAGGTCCCCGCGGCGTGCCAGCTCATCCGGATCATGAGGCCGCCGTAGTGACCGAAGTCCGCCGGCCACCAGTCCTGCGAGGTGGTGAGGACCTCGGTGATGTCCCGCTTCAGCGCCTCGACATCGAGCTTGGCGAACTCCTTGGCGTAGCTGAAGTCCTCCCCCAGCGGGTTGCCCTTCGACGAGTGGGCGTGCAGCACGGAGAGGTCGAGCTGGTTGGGCCACCAGTCCCGGTTCGTCCGCGGACGACCGCCGGTCTTCGGGGTCGGCGAGTCGATCGCCGGGTTCTCGCTCTCGCTTCCGTGGGCGGTCACGGAGTCGTGCGCGACCGGGCAGCCGGCCGCCGCCTTGTCGTCCACGCCCTGGGCACTCGACGGGGCGTCGTGCTGTGCGTTGCTCAATGTGCTTCCTTCCGACCTGGCGGGTCATTTGTGGTGCGTACGGTCGCGCAGTCGGGGCAGGTGCCCCAGTAGACGACCTCCGCCTCGTCGACCACGAACCCGTGGTCGTCGGAGGCGGTAAGACAGGGGGCGGAGCCGACGGCGCAGTCCACGTCGGCGATCACACCGCAGGAGCGGCAGACGACATGATGGTGGTTGTCCCCCACCCGGGACTCGTAGCGGGCGATCGCGCCGGTGGGCTGGATGCGCCGCACCAGACCGGCGTCGGTGAGCGCCCGCAGCACATCGTAGATCGCCTGGTGGGACACCGTGGGATGATCGGCGCGGACCAGCCGGATCACGGTGTCGGTGTCGACGTGCGGGTGGTCGCGGAGCGCCGCGAGCACCGCCAACCGGGGTCGGGTCACGCGCAACGAGACCGCCCGCAGCTGTGCCTCGAAGTCGGCCGTCATGCCGACGAACCTACTCCACTCTTCTGGAATGAATCAAGTTTTCCCGGGACTAGGCGGTCGTGTCGCCGGTGTGCCCGCGCTGCCCGGCACCCGTCGACGTGGCCGAGGTCACCGAGGTGGGAGACGTCTGCGAAGGGGCGGGGTCCGCCGCTTCCGGCGGGTCCGTGGTCGGTGGCGAGGTCGGTTCGGTCGGTGACGGAGTGGGTGGGCGCGACGTCGCCGACGGGCTGGACGGCGCCGACGGGCTGGTCGTCGCCGGAGGGCTGGACGTCACCGACGGACTGGACGTCACCGACGGGCTGGCGGAGACCGGCGGACCGGACGTGGCCGGTGTCGAGGGGGCCGGTGCCGCCGACGGGGCGCCGGTCGGGCGGGCGGCCGGTTGACTCGACCCGGCCCCGGTCGACGCCGGGCGGTCCGCATGCGACGCACCCACGCGCCCGGAAGACCCCGTCGTCGACGTTGCGGGCTCGGCGGACGCGGAGGCCAGGACCGACGTTCGTACGTGCGTGTCGGCGGACCGGCAGGAGACACCCGCCAGGCTGAACCGGTCGGGTGTCTCATGCCCGCCGGACTCGACGCGGCCGTGCAGGGTCGCCGTCGCGCCCGCGCCCGGCTCGGATGGCTCGGCCAGACGCAGCGTCACCCGCTGCTCGTCGTGCGCCCAGGCCGCGCCCCGCACGTCGAGGAGGTGCTGACTGGCCGGCAGAGTGAAGGTCAGCGCCCGTTGCCCGACCGCCGGCTGCCCGGTCCCGGTAACGCTGATCTGTGCGGTGAAGCGACCGTCGGCGGCCTGCTGCGCCCGGTACTGCACGGTGCAACCGGCCTCGGGGGCCGGCGGGTCGGCGGAGCCCTCGTCGGCGGCGACCAGTCCCGGAACGATCCCGGCCAGCGCGGCCAGCGCCACGGCGGGCGCGGCGAGCAGCAGCCCGCGACGCCGCCCGGCGACCCTCGACCGCCGGGCGGTCCGACCGGCCGGCCTGGTGGGTCCCGGGACCGCTCGGGTGGGTACGGCGACCCGGGTGCCTGCGGAGCCGGGTGCCGGCCGCACGGTCATTGCCACCCCGGACAGTGCCTCCGCGAGTTCACCCGCGCTCGGGCGCCGGTCTCGATCGGTCGCCAGGCAGCTATCGATCAGCCGCGCGTGGTGGGCGGACAGTCCCTCGACTGCGGGAACGGACACCGGTTCGTGCGGGGCCCGTTGCGGGGCCTGACCGGCGAGGCACTCGGTGAGGACGACGCCGAGTGCGAACACGTCGTCCGCCGGCACCGCCTCCGCTCCCCCGACCAACTCCGGTGGCAGATAGCTCGGGGTGCCCCAGAGCTGCCCGTCCGGCTCCGCCGGGTCGTCGCCGGCGGCGACAGCGATACCGAAGTCGACCACCTTCACACCGCTGCGGGTGAGCATGATGTTGCCGGGCTTGACGTCCCGGTGCACGATGCCCTGCTCGTGCGCGGCGGCGAGCGCCGCCGCCACCTGCTGACCGATGCGCAGCACCTGTTCCGGGGGCAGGGTGCCGGCACCACGCAGGCGGGCGGCCAGCGTCGATCCGGCGACGAACTCCATCACCAGGAACGGGGTCGGGGTTCGGGTCAGGTGCCGCTGCTCGCCGTAGTCGTACACCCGGGCCACACCGGGGTGGTCCAGCCGCGCGGCAGCCAGCGCCTCGCGGCGGATGCGGTCACGGGCCGCTGGGTCACCCAGCAGCGGGGCCGACAGCAGCTTCACCGCTACGGTGCGCTGCAACCGCAGGTCGTAGCCGCGCCAGACGGTCGCCATGCCGCCCCGGCCGACCGGTTCGTCGAGCCGGTAACGCCGTTGCAGACATCGCACGAGCCACAACCTCCCGATCCGGTCGCGCACCCCGGGGGGGTGTCCCGGTGCCGGAACGTGTCCCGTCACCGCCCTTGTCGACTATCGCGCTACCCCCGGCCGGAGGCGGGAAAACCCCTGCTCAATCAGTTGGCGGACCTCGATTCGTGATGTCACGCGACCGTCACACGATCGCGCGGCAGACGTCATCCCCCCGGGCATCTCTTGGGAACAGGCACCGTTTTCACCGGATGGAACGAGGAGGCGACGACATGCCCCGGGAACTCTTTTCCGCCTGGATCACGCGGCGGGTGCGCGACGCCGGCGATCTCGCGGTCCAACGCACCATGCGGGGACGTCCAAGCGGAACCGTTCAACACGGCATCCGGCACGCCGCGGTCGCCGCCGGCCTGGCGGCCGTCCTCGTCGTCACCGGCTGCGCCCGTGAACCGGTGGCGGAGCCGCCACCCCCGTCCACCGGTACCAGCCCGCCGAACACTCTCGCGCGGGTCGAGGTCGGCGACGCGCTGACCGTGACCGCGGCGGTGGATCGGGTGGTCGACGAGCGGGCGCTCGTCGTGCGGGACGTCGACCTGGCGGACGGCACCCTTCTCGTGCTGACCCGCCAGGCCGTGGCGGCGTCCCCACCACAACTGGTCACCGTGGAAGGGACCGTCGTCGCCTTCTCGTACCGCGGTCTCGCCGCCCGCCACCACCTGACCGACCCGGCCGAGTACCGCTCGTTCGAGGGGCGCAAGGCGCTGGTGGCCGGTCAGGTCACCGTGTGGTGATGACGGGACGCAAGCCGGCAGGCCCGGCCGGGACGGCGACGCCGCCGGCAGGCCCGGCCGGGACGGCGACGCCGCCGGCCGGACCGTGAAGGGTCGGCGTCACGGTTTGCGAGCGACGACTCCGACGAAGGTGTGGTAGGTGTCGCTCTGCTCCGGTGCGGCCTCATCCGGGTCGGGTCGCCACGCGGCCACCGGCACCAGGCCCGGTTCCAGCACCTCCAAGCCTTCGACGAAGGAGAGAATCTCCTCGTCGGTACGCCAACGGCCGGTACCGAGTGACTCGTTGAAGATGCGCTCGACCTCGCGCGCCTTCCGCGAGGCGTCGGGGTGCCGGTCGCCGGGATCACGGAAGTGGGAGATCGCGACGTAGCTGCCCGACGGCAGGGCGTCGATCAGTCTCGCCGCCACCGACTTCGGGTCCTCGTCGTCCCTGAGGTGGTGCAGAATCGCGAAGAGCAGCAGCCCGACGGGGCGGTCGAAGTCCAGGAACCGGCGCGTCTCCGGATGATCCAGGACGGCCTCCGGCGATCGGATGTCGGCCTGGACCACCGTCGCGGTTCCGGCGTCAGCCAGCAGCGCCCGCCCGTGCGCCAGCACGATCGGGTCGTTGTCGACGTAGACCACCCGGGCCTGCGGGTCGTGACGCAGGGCCACCTGGTGCACATTGCCCTGGGTGGGCAGACCGGAACCGAGATCGAGGAACTGCCCGATGCCCTGCTCGGTGAGGAAGCGCACCGCCCGGCGCAGGAAGGCGCGGTTCGCCTGACCCGCCTGCGGGCCGTCCGGCGTGATCTTGAGTGCGTGCTCGGCGACAGCGCGGTCCACCGCGAAGTTGTCCTTGCCGCCGAGCATGAAGTCGTACACCCGGGCGATGCTCGGCACGCTCATGTCGACCCCGGCCGGTGCCACCTCTTCGTTCGCCACAGTTCGTCTCCTCGTCCACACCGGATCACAGTCGGCCGAACCGCTTGGGCCGAGCGCCGGACCGAGTGTAACCAAACATCGCGTTCGGTCAGCGCCGCCGGCACACCGTGCTCCACCTACCGCGGTCGGTGTCGTCGACCATCCTAAGTGGTCGCTCCGCCGTCAGCCGACCCGGTCAGCCGCAGCCTTGACATGCAGCGCAGGATGACCCACGCTACGCTCGCTGTTCCTGACGAATCGTCGATGGCCGGGTGCGCCGCGAAGCACCACTGATCATGACTGTCAATTCTCGGAGCGTGACCGCTCCACTGCGGTGAGTCCGTCGATCCGGGTACGGCCCCGCCGGGAGATCCGGGCCGCCCGTCGCCCCCGCGCCCACCGCTGCTGGGACCATCTGATCGCCGCCCCGCTGTGGCCGATGCACGGCGCGAATCTCGGCACCCTGCTACGTACCTGCGACGCCGTGGGCGCGTGCCTGGCCGCACCCCGCTTCCGCTGGGTCGACGAGGCCATCGCCCGGGGCAACACGCTGCGCCGGCCCGGCTGCGTACACCGCACCGGTGATCCCGCCCGCTGGCTGCGGGCCGAGAAGGACCGCGGGGCGTACATCGTCGGGGTGGAGTTGGCCGACGAGGCGATCCGCCTCGCCGACCTGCCGACCGCCGGGCAGCGCACGGTCATGGTCCTCGGCCACGAGGCCACCGGCATCCCACCGGAAGCACTCGACCTGCTCGACACCGCCGTGGAGATCCCCATGCTCGGCACCGGCGACAGCCTCAACGTCGCTGTGGCCGGATCCCTCGTGCTCTACAAACTCGCCGGGCTCGTCTGAGCGCCAGGTGGTCGCCGCGAGGTGGCGGCCTGGTCACCTGTCGTGCGGTCGGCGCGTCTCGGCCACCTCGACGCCGACCTCAGGACGCCTGGCGGACGGGCAGCTCGGCCCGCCAGACGTCGGCCAGGTCGCTGAGCGGGACGTCCAGGGCCTGGCTGAGGCAGACGACGGTGCCGAACGCCGGCGCGGGTAGGCGACCCGCCTCGATCTTGCGCAACGTCTCGGGAGAGATGCCGGCCGCCAGGGCCACGTCGACGAGGCTGCGGCCGGCCCGGGCGGCCCGCAGGGCGGCTCCGAGGCGCTGACCCGCGGCGATCTGTTCGGCGGTGAGCGGTTGGCGAACCATGCCAGCAGGATAGCCCTCCCGAGCAGCCACATCACCGCGTGGTATAAAAATACCGGCAGGGATTGAGGGAGGCTTTCATGATCGAGCTGAAGTCGGCCGAGGAGATCGACCGGATGGCCGTCACCGGCCAGTTCGTGGGCGAGCTGCTCGCCGAGCTGAGCGGTGTCGCAGCCGTCGGCGTCAACCTGATGGACCTGGAGCACCACGCGCGCCGCCGGATCGCCGAACGCGGCGCCGAGTCCTGCTACTGGGACTACGCCCCCTCGTTCGGTCGCGGTCCGTTCCGCAACGTGCTGTGCCTGTCGGTGAACGACGCGGTGCTGCACGGCCTCCCCCACGACTATGTCCTGCGCGACGGCGACCTGCTCAGCATCGACATGGCTGTCGGCATCGACGGCTGGGTCGCCGACTCCGCGCTCTCCGTCATCGTCGGCACCCCCGACCCGGCCGACCTGACGCTTATCGAGGCCACCGAGGTCGCGCTGGAGGCGGCCATCACCGCCGCTCAGCCCGGCGGTCGCCTCGGCGACATCTCCGCCGCGATCGGCGAGGTTGCCCACTCCTACGGCTACCGGGTCAACGGCGAGTTCGGCGGTCACGGCATCGGCCGCACCATGCACGAGGCACCGCACGTGGCGAACAACGGCCGTCCCCGCCGTGGCCTGAAACTCGATCCCGGCCTCACCATCGCCATCGAGCCCTGGCTCTGCCACTCCACCGACAAGATCAGGTATGACAAGGACGGCTGGACGATCCGCTCAGCCGACGGCTCCCGCACCGCCCACTCCGAGCACACGGTCGCGATCACGGCGTCCGGTCCCCGGGTGCTGACCCGCCGCCCCACCCACGGCACCGCCTCGACCGATTCCGCCGAGAAGTCCGCCACCGCCTCCTGAACCGCAGAGCCCTGGTCAACCTCGTCCGGTCGGACCGGATCTCACCGGCTTTCGTCCATCCGCAGGGCCGTCAGCCAGGCATGCCCCGGATGCACCTGCCTTAGCAGCCGGGTCAGCGTCTCGCGTTGGACACCGGTCAGCAGCGGGAGGATGCCGTCGAAGTCGCTCTGATCCTTGGGGCGTACGTGCTTGGCTTTGAAGAGCAGAACCAGCTCCGGGATCAGGTACGGAATCCCGTCCGGGCTGTGCCGGATGATCTCCGGATAGGGCCGCCTGATGGTGGCGTCCCGTCGGCAGATCCACATCTCACCGTCGTGCGGCTCACGCATGACATCGAGCAGGTAGCATCCCGTTGCCGGCTCGCGCAGCCACGTCTGGTGGGTGGCGCTGAGCACCTGCGACGTCGCCGCCGCCCAGATCCGCCCGGCGCCGACCGCGTCGAAGGTGAACTCGACAAGGTGTTCGCGAATCGTCGGGAACCGCTCGGCTGGCACACCGATCTCGATGTCGTGGTGGGCACGGGTCTGCTCACCGCGGAACAGGTCCAAGGCCCAGCCCGCCGCGACGTACCACGGCACGTCGATCCCGGCCAGGCGCCGGGCGACCTCGTGCGGTGTCCAGCATCCCGCCCAGCGGGCTTCGAGTGCCTCGATGTCGTCCGGCGACACCTCGATGCCGCCGTCAGGTGGCTGGCTTCCCACTCGCCGACGATATCCCCTATCCATCCGGCCTGCCGACGGCCGCCCGGGCTATCGGGGCGGCAACACGCGGAACTCGTTGCCGTCGGGATCGGCGAGCATGACAGCGCCGTCCTCGCCGACCTCGATCCGCGTGGCGCCGAGGGACACCAACCGGTCGACCTCCGAGCGCTGATCACCGTGGGCGGCTGGGGCAAGGTCGAAGCGCTGCCGGTTCCGGCCCTGCTTCGGCGCGATGGGCGGACCTCCCCAGGCGACCTTCGTGCCGCCGGCCGGTGACTGCACGGCGGTCTCCTGGTCCTGATCCCACACGAGCGGCCAGCGCAGCGCCGCGCTCCAGAAGAGGCCGACCTCCCGGGTGCCCTCGCAGGCGATCTCACCGAGAAATCCGCAACCGGCGAGGAACCTGTTGCCCGGTTCGATGACGCAGAAGGCGTTTCCGTCGGGGTCGGCCAGGACGATGTGTCCTTCCTCCGGCCGCTGCCCGAGGTCGAGGTGACAGGCGCCGAGGGCGAGCGCCCGGGCCACGGTCTGCTGCTGGTCGGCGGGGCTGGCGCTGGTGAGGTGCAGATGCACTCGGTTTGCTGCCACCCGCTCCGCACGGCTCTCCACGAACCGGAGGCCGAGCTGGGTGTCCGTGCCGGGCAGAGCCGCGCCACCGGCATCGGGGACGACCTCCCGGTCGAGCAGGTCGGCCCAGAACCGCGCCAGCCGCATCGGTTGACTCGCGTCAAAGCACACCGCGACCAGCTGGCACGTCATCGCACGCATCCCCGATCGTCTGCTCACCGCTGTCGACAGCACGCCATTCGCCGGCTGTCCGGGTGAAGGGTACGGAGCCGACGGTGCCGCGCACAGCCGATTATTCGGCGGCGTCCGCCGCCTCAGGCGTACGTGAGGAGGAAGCCGACGGCGCCGGTGAGCCGTCGGCAGTTCCCCTGATCGTGTCGGCAGCCGTGCGGGTCAGCAGCCGAGGCGTTTGGTGGAAAGAGCGATGTCGTCGATCCAGAGATCGAACGCGCCGGGGGTGGTGCCGCCCTGGTAGAGCTGCCAACCGATCTTCACGGTGTTCACGGTCGGCAGGATGAACGGCACGTCGTTGCCGCCGTGGTCGGTGGTGGAGGCGGTCAGCTCCGGGTTGGCCACCCCGTCGATCCACACCGCAACGCGGTTGTCCGCCGGGTCGAGATGCCACTCGAAGCACTGCCAGGCGTCCTCGACGACCGGGGCGGACTCCCGCCAGTTGGTCCAGTCGCCGGTCGGCCCGCCGTCGGCACCCACACCCCAGAAGATGCCGGGCACCGTTGGCGCGTACTGGCCGCCGATCGGACGGACGATCTCGGAACTGCCGGTGCCGGTCGCCTCCACGAGGGTGAAGTGCGCCCAGTCGGGGGCGGTCGGGAAGGCGTCGACGCGCAGTCGCATCCGGCCGTAGAAGCGGTTGCCCGGGGCGGCGAAGTCGTCGACCCGCAGGAAGGCACGCCCATTGTCGACGGTGTGAACGTGCAGCACCTGGTTGCCCCGGCGGGCACGTTCCACGGTCAACGTGCCGTTGCGGGTGTCGATGCCCCAGTCCAACGAGCTGGCGCCGCCGCGCGGCAGGCGCTCGAAGTCCTCGCAGAAGAGCATCTGTCGGGTGCAGGAGGAGCCACGCTGGGACGCACCTGCGGCGTCGGACGGGACACTGCCGACCGTCGCGCCGACCATCAGGGCGGTCAGCGCGGCAAGAATGGTGCGCATGTTTCCTCCATGAACTGATTCCCCACCGCCGCTTCGCGGCGCGGGCTACGGCGTCCCTCCACCCGACCCGTGGAAGCGTTCCCATATATAGCAGATGTTGAATCCCTGCGGGTCCGCTACCCGCTGGACAGGGGCCTTACTGATTGCCGGTTGTTCGGCCACAATCGACCGGGAAGCGTCGTATCGCAGGGAATCCGGGACGTATCCTGGCCGCAGCGCACGGCGACCGGAGGACGCACCGCCCACGAGCGCATCGTCGAGGAGTGACCAGCCATGAAACCGATAGTCCTCGTGCACGGCTTCTGGGTGACGCCCCGCAGCTGGGAGAACTGGATCACCCACTACGAGAGCAAGGGCCACCAGGTGGTCGCGCCCGCATATCCCGGATTCGAGGTCGAGGTGGAGGCGCTCAACGCCGACCCGACACCTATCGCACAGGTCACGGTTCCGCAGATCATCGCCCACCTCGAGGAGGTGGTGCGGGCGCTACCGGAACCACCGATCATCATCGGTCACTCGGCCGGCGGCGCGTTCACCCAGATCCTGCTCGACCATGGCTACGGCGCAGCTGGCGTGGCGCTCAACTCAGCCCCCACCGAGGGTGTCCGCGTGGTGCCCCTGTCCCAGGTCAAGTCCACCTTCCCGGTGCTCAAGAGTCCCGCCAACCGGCACAAGGCGGTCGGCCTGACCTTCGAGCAGTGGAAGTACGCCTTCACCAACACGTTCACCGACGAGGAGTCGCGGGCACTCTACGAGCGCTACCACATCCCCGCCCCCGGCGGCATCGTGTGGGGCGGCGTGCTGGCCAACTTCCAGCCTGGCCACCAGGACACCTGGGTCGACTACCAGAACGACGAACGGGCGCCACTGCTGTTCGTCTCCGGCAGCGAGGACCACATCATGCCGCCCGCCGTGCAGAAGTCGAACGCGGAGCATTACAGGTCCAACACCGTCACCGAACGCCGCGAGTACGCCGGCTACGCCCACCTGCTGCCGGCACAGCAGGGGTGGGAGCGGATCGCCGACGAGGTCCTCGACTGGGCCGTGCGGCAGGCCGGATGAGCGACGTACGGATCACGCACGTCGGCGGTCCGACAGTGCTGATCGAGGTCGACGGCTGGCGGCTGCTCACCGATCCGACGTTCGACGCACCCGGCCGGACCTACCGGTTCGGCTGGGGCACCGCGTCGCGCAAGCTCAACGGTCCGGCGCTGCCGGCGGAGTCGGTCGGCGACCTTGACGCGGTTCTGCTCACCCACGACCACCACGCCGACAACCTCGACGACGCCGGCCGGGTCCTCCTGCGGTCGGCGGGCCGGATCGTCACCACCGTGGCCGGCGGCCGGCGGCTCGGTGCCGGCGCCACCGGCCTGGCACCCTGGCAGCACACCACCCTCACCGCTGCCGGCCGGCCGACCATCGAGGTCACCGCAACCCCGTGCCGGCACGGCCCGCCACTGAGCCGGCCGGTCGTCGGCGAGGTGGCCGGTTTCGTGCTGCGCTGGGTCGGCCAGCGGCACGGACCACTCTGGATCACTGGCGACACCGTGCTCTACGACGGGGTCCGTCAGGTCGCCGACCGGTTCGGCATCGGCACCGTCGTGCTGCACCTCGGAGCGGTACGGTTCGGCCTCACCGGTCCGCTGCGCTACACGATGACCGCCGCCGAGGGCGCCGAGCTGTGCGGCCTGATCGGGCCCCGCACGGTGGTGCCGGTGCACTATGAAGGCTGGGGGCACTTCAGTGAAGGTCGGCAGGGGATCGGGGCCGCCTTCGCGTCCGCCCCGTCCACGGTCCGGGAGAGCCTGCACTGGCTCACCCCCGGCACCGCCACCTCCCTCACGGTCTGACCGGCTGTGGATTGCCGCTTTCCCCACCCCGCCCAGCAGTGAGGACCACCATCATGAACAGCCCCGCCAAGAGGCAGGTCGAGACGCCGACGGCGAAACAGCGGCGCGTGTGGGACAGGTACGCACCCAGCTACGACAAGCAGATCGCGTTCTTCGAGCGGGTCCAGTTCGCTGGTGGCCGCGAATGGCTCGGCGCCCGCGCACGTGGTCGGGTGCTGGAGGTCGCCGTCGGCACCGGCCGGAGCCTGCCGTACTACCCCGCCGACGCGACCGTGGTGGGCGTCGACCTGAGCCCGGCGATGCTGGACATCGCGCGGCGACGGGCCGCGGACCTCGGCCGCGCGGTCGACCTGCGCCAGGGCGACGCGGAGCAGTTGCCCTTCGCATCCGCATCGTTCGACACCGTCGTCTGTGCCCTCTCGCTGTGCAGCATCCCGCATCCGGGGCAGGCGATCGACGAGATGAAGCGCGTCCTCGTGCCCGGCGGCCGACTGCTCCTGCTGGACCACATCGGTAGCACCTGGCCGCCGGTTCGCGCCGCACAGTGGCTCCTGGAACGGATCACCGTCCGCGCCGCCGGCGAGCACTTCACCCGCCGTCAGCTACCACTGGCGCGGGCGGCGGGCTTCACGATCGTCGAGGCCGAGCGGCTGAAGGCCGGCACCGTCGAGCGCATCCACGCGGTCAGGCCCGACTGAACAGCCGCCCCACTGCTCGCCTTAATATGAGTTAACTGATATAGATCAGTCTCTATTGCTACCGGTTAGGTTGGCGGTGGCCCACCTGATCCGGCTGGCGCCCTACCGAGGCGCCCGGCAGCGGCACCGGCCAGGTCAACGGGCTCCACGCCCGCAGCACCGTCGCCCAAACCCCGAGGGCGGAGCGCGGCGGGACCCCGCCCCGACCGCGGCGCACCCCCATTTCTCGCGCCGCCGTTCGCACAGGAGGCAACAGATGAGACGAGTTCTCACCCTCGCGGCAGCAGCGATCCTGCTGCCCGTCGGTGCCATCGCCGTAGCGGTGACCCCCGCCGCCGCGGCCCCGCTACCCACCCCCGACACCGCCGCCACCGTGACAGCCGCATCGTCGGAGATGCTCGCCGCGATGCAGCGCGACCTCGACCTGAGCCCGACCGAGGCGCGTACCCGGATCGCCCGGGACGACAAGGGCACCCGGACCGACGCCAGCCTGCGCCGGTCCCTGGGCTCGTCGTACGCCGGTGGTTGGATGGCCGCCGACGGCCTGGTCGTCGCGGTCACCGGCAAGGCCGCCGCCAACCGGGTCAAGGCCGCAGGGGCACGGGCGACGATCGTCGAGCGCAGCGGTGCCGAGTTGGACCGGATCAAGGCGACGCTGGACCGACACGCCGCGCAGGCGCCCGCCGGGGCGGTTCCTGGCTGGTACGTCGACGTCACGACCAACACCGTCGTGGTCCTCGCCAGCGGAAACACCGCTGCCGCCGCGGAGTTCGTCCGCACCAGCCGCGTCGACGCCGCGGCGGTCCGGGTGGTCACCACGACCGAGGCTCCCCGACTGCTCTACGACGTCCGGGGCGGCGACGCCTACTACATGGGCGGGCGCTGCTCGGTCGGCTTCTCGGTGACCGGCGGCTTCGTCACCGCCGGGCACTGCGGCCGCACCGGTACCGCGACCCAGGGCTACAACCAGGTGGCCCAGGGCACCTTCCGCGGCTCGTCGTTCCCGGGCAACGACTACGGCTGGGTCCAGACCAACTCGAACTGGACGCCGCAGCCGTGGGTCAACAACTACTCCGGCGGCAACGTCACGGTGGCCGGTTCCACCGAGGCCGCCGTCGGCGCGGCGGTCTGCCGTTCCGGCTCCACCACCGGTTGGCGGTGCGGCACCATCCAGGCGAAGAACCAGACCGTCAACTACGCCGAGGGTTCGGTGAGCGGGTTGACCCGCACCAACGCCTGCGCCGAGCCGGGCGACTCGGGTGGCTCCTGGCTCTCCGGCCAGCAGGCCCAGGGCGTGACCTCGGGCGGTTCCGGCAACTGCTCCTCCGGCGGGACCACCTACTTCCAGCCGGTCAACGAGATCCTCTCGGCGTACGGCCTGACGCTGCGTACCAGCGGTGGGGGCAACGAGCCGCCGCCGCCCACCGGGTGCAGCGGCTACGAGTCGACCTACACCGGCAGCATCTCCTCCGGCCAGAGCCGCTACCAGCCGAACGGCAGCTACTACTACTCGTCCGTCTCGGGCACCCACCGCGGCTGCCTGGACGGACCGACAGGTGTGGACTTCGACCTCTACCTGCAGAAGTGGAACGGCTCCACCTGGGTCGACGTGGCCGGCTCGTACACTTCCGGGCCGGATGAGTCGCTTACCTACAACGGCACGGCGGGCTACTACCGCTTCGAGGTGCACGCGTACAGCGGCTCCGGCAGCTACACGCTGGGCATCACCAACCCCTGATCCCTTCGACGACACGGCGGGGTGCGGACCGGTTCCGCACCCCGCCGCAGTCCAAGGCCGGCGCGAACCGGCCCGGGTCTGGGGTCAGGACACGACCGGTGGCCCCTCGCCGCGTCCGGAAAGCTCGCTCAGCAGGTCCGCCGCGCGACCCACCCCGCCCGCCTTGCGGCTCTGCTCGCCCCAGTACCGGCTGCGCTGCCGGAAACCGTCCTGCGACAGCAGGCGGTGCAGCTTGGCGGCGACCTCGTCCGGGTCCACCCGGGGCGGATGGTCGAGAGCCAGTCCGACACCCGCGTCGACCGCCCGGGCGGCGATGTCGTAGCAGTCCAGCCAGAACGGGGTGATCAGCATCGGTTGCCCGAAGTGGACGCCTTCGTGGAAGCCGTTGGCACCGCCGTGGCAGACGAACGCCCGCACCCGTGGATGGGCGAGCACGGCCAGTTGGGACGGTATCCACTCCTCGACCCGGATGTTCGCCGGCAGTGGCCGGCTCAGCACGGCACGTTGCCGGGCCGGAAGCTTCCACAGCACCTGGTGTTCCGGGCCGATCCGGCCCAGTCCCTCGGCGAACGCGTCGAGTTGGGCGGCCGAGAGGGTGGCCAGGGTACCCAGGCAGACGTAAACCACGCTGGGTTGCCGGTCCAGCCACCCGGTCAGTTCGTCGCAGGGCTGGTCGGGCGGTGTGCTCTCCTCAGGCACCATCGCGCCCAGCAGGTGCAGGTGGTCCGGCGTGGGAAAGGGGTACTCCAGCCCGAACACGGTGTAGCCGAAGACGGCGACCGCGCCAGCGGCGTACGTCGCGGGATCGCCGGAGGCGTTGGCGAGTCCGGTGGCCCGGCGCCGCCAGGCCGGGCCGGCCACCGCGCGCAGCAGCGCCAGCTGCAACCGTACGCGGTACAGCACGTTCGTCAGTTTCTGCGCTCCGGTCAGCCGGCGCGGAAGCCCCGAGGTCGGCGTCGGGTAGTCCCACGGCAGCCGGCTCAGGTAGGCGGCGCTGATCGGATACGGCACGCTCAGCACGTAGGGCACAGCCGCGGTCATCGCCGCGTCGAGTGCGCCGAGGTTCATCACGTCGATGACCATCAGCCGAGGGTCTACCCGTTCGATGTGGGCGAGGTTCCTTCGGTAGACCTGAGCGGTGGCGTCGGCCGTACGCGTTGTCCTGGCGAGTGCCGCCAGGCCGGCGGTGGTACGTGGTCCCCGGGCCATCGCCGCGTACAGGTCGCCTTCGATCCGCACCGGCACGTCGGCGCCGGGAAGGTATCGCAGCGGGCTGCCGAGCGCGGCCGTCTCGACCCGGTGCCTGCCCTCGACGTCGACGCTGAACCACAGGTCGGGTTCGCCTCGCCGGGACAGCTCCGCCGCGATCGTCAGCAACGGGTTGAGCTGCCCGGGGTGAGCCGGGCTGGCGAACATGATCGGGCTACGGGACGGGGTCACGGCTTCAGGCGTACCGGTAGGTGGTCGTAGCCACGCAGCACGCGGGTCGGCCGACGCTGCGGTACGCCGTCCAACGCGAGGTCGGGATACCTGTCGAACAGGCTGCGCAGTCCGATCTCGCCCTCAAGTCGGGCCAGGTTGGCGCCGAGACAGTAGTGCGCACCGCTGGAGAAGGCGAGATGGTCGCGCGCGTTACCCCGGGTCACGTCGAAGCGGTCCGGATCGGCGAAGACAGCCGGATCCCGATTGGCCCCACCCAGCATCGGCACCACCACCTCGCCCCGGCGTAGTGGTACCCCGGCCACCTCGGTGTCGGTTCGGCAGTACCGGGCGGTCGTCTGCACCGGGGAGTCGTAGCGCAGAATCTCCTCCACCGCGTTCGGCCACCGGTGCGGCTCGGCGCGCAGCAGGGCGAGTTGCCCGGGATGGGTCAGCAGCAGCGCTGTGCCGGTGCCGAGGAGGTTCACCGTCGTCTCGAAGCCCGCGGCCATCAGCAGCCCGGCGAGGGCGACCAGTTCGTCGTCGGTCAACCGTTCACCGTCGCTGTCCAGCAGCACCAGTTGGCTCAGCAGGTCGTCGCCGGGGTCGGCGCGTAGCCGGGCGAAGTGTCCCCGTAGCCAGGCGTCGAGTTGCCGGACTCCTGTCTCGACGCGACGGAACTGGCCGAGGGAGAGCCCCAGGTCCAGCGCCGGCGAGATGGCGGATCCCCAGTCCAGAAAGCGTTGTCGCAGCTGTGGCGGCACA
Organism: Verrucosispora sp. CNZ293; assembly: GCF_002754655.1. NCBI lineage: Bacteria > Bacillati > Actinomycetota > Actinomycetes > Micromonosporales > Micromonosporaceae > Micromonospora > Verrucosispora sp. CNZ293. Next base: position 951,500 of record NZ_PEFR01000001.1, on the reverse strand, counting down.
CCGAGGATCTCCGCGATCATGGTGACCGGCAGCAGGCTGGCATAGTGCGCCACCAGATCCACCGGGCCTCGGTCCGGTGCGGCCCGGCCGAGTTCGTCGAGCAGCTCGGCGCAGTGTCGCTCGACCCGGGGCCGCAGCCCCTCGATCGCCCGGGCGGTGAACACCTTGACGACGAGTCGGCGGTAGCGGGTGTGCCCGGGTGGGTCGGTGACGAGCATCGACGGCGGGTCGATCGGCCCGATCGGCATCCCCCGCCGGCTCAACCGGCGCAGCATCGCGAGTGGGCGGGGTGTCGGCAGCGTGTCCGGATGCACGCTGAACGCGTCGCCGCGGAGCACCTGGGTGACCACGTCGTGGCGGATGGCGCTCCACATCAGGCGGCCCCGGACGAGGGCACCTGTTCGCCGGACCTGGCGATAGAACGGGTACGGGTCCTCGCGGATCATCGGGTCGAGGAAGAGGCGGGCCGGTGTGTCACCCCGACGGGCGGCGGCGGCGATGCCGAGCCGCAGCAGCCCGTGCCGCGTCGCCCAGCGCAGCAGCAGCCCGGGCCCGGGCAGAGAGTCCGCCGCCGCCCGCGACGACAAGTCGATGTCAGATCGCCGACCCCGTGCGTTCACCCGCCTCATTCCTCACCTGAAAACTGGCGAATCGACGTCGTCGCGTACCGATATGCATGCCAGGGACGGCGTCCGGTCAGTCGATTTCGAGTCACACGGTAGAGGCGAATGACAGGTAGCTGTCGAAGGCTGACAGACATCGGAATGATGGCTGCGACACGGCGCCGCCGCCCGGTTACGCTGCCTCGGAGTGATCAACGGGACAGGCGATGGCGCAGGAGAGAACGCCACGCCAGGGATTTCGCCACACGTACGCCAGGAACAGCCGCCAGAAACAGGCGGCTGACGTCACCCGGCCTCCATAGCCGCTCGACTCGTGCGTAGCGGCCAGTTTCGACCGCAGCGACACCATTCTGCACGCTCGGCGCCGGCCACGATCTCGAATGCCGGCTCCGGCCCGGGTCTGTGCGGTGGCGAGCGGAAAGGTGACCATGACCAATTCAGACCGTACGCCGCTAACCACTTACCAATCAGACATCTGGGTAGCGAGTCGATTGTCCCCGAACCTTCCACAATTCAACGTGTGTGGGTGGGAACAGTTTGTCGGCCCCCTCGACCACGGCCTCCTGCTCAGCCTCCTGCGACAGGCCATAGCCGCGAACGACGCACTGCGATTACGCTTCGACGAGGAGGACGGGCTGCCCTTCCAGTGGGTGGAGCCGGAGCAGGCGGTGGTCGAGACCCACGATTTCCGTGGCGCCCCCGACCCCCACCAGACGTGCCATTCCTGGATGGCGCAGGCATTCTCCCGGCCCTTCGAGCTGCACCGCAACCGGCTGTACCGGGTGGCCGTGCTGCGCGAGAGCGACTCCGTGTCGTACGCGTACCTCAACGCCCACCACCTGGTCACCGATGGTTGGGGCGCCCGGTTGCTGCTGCGTCAGGTCTGCGCCGGGTACGCGGCGGCCGTCGCGGAATCGGCGCCCACCGCAGCCCACACGGGAGCGGCTCCCGTGGCAGCCGTCGCGGGGACGGCTGCCACGGCGGGCCGGCGTCGCTCCTACCTGGATCTGGCGCGGGACCTGGCCGACTACGCCGGATCCGTCCAGCGCAACCGGGACGTCGAACACTTCCGCGCCTGCCTCGGCGGGATCACCCCGGCGTTGTTCGCCAATCGGGCCACCGGCCGCTACCGGACCGCCCGGCACAGCTTTCCGGTGCAGCGGGATCTGATCGACCGGATCCGAGCCACGGGGCAGTCACCGTTCACCGTCTTCGCGGCGGCCCTCGCGGTCCAACTCGGCCGGATCCACCGCACCGAACAGGTTGTGCTCGGCGTGCCGGTGCTCAACCGGAGCACGTACGCGCAGCGGCAGACAGTCGGCCACGTCGCCAACGAACTGCCGGTGCCGGTCGCGGTTCCCGGCACCGGAACCATGCCCGAATTGGTGGCCGAGTTGCAGCGGACCCTGCGCTCGATGCGGGCCCACCAACGGCTGTCCCGGGGCGAACTGCTACGCGAGGTCGTCGCACCCCACGGGTTCCGTCAACTCTACGACGTGACCCTCTCCTGGCTGCGCTGGCCGCGTCCCGAGTCGATCCCGGGGATCAGCCACCGCACGGTGGGTGCCAGTCGGGTGGCGGAGCAGAACGCCCTGGCCGTACTCGTCAACGAGTACGACGACGGTGCGTTGACTGTCGATCTCGACTACTCCTGTGACGTGTTCGACGGGGACTTCACTATCGAAGCGTTCGGCCGGCACCTGCTGACGCTCATCGGCAACGCGATCGACCGGCCCGACGAGCCCCTCGCCCGGATCCCGATGCTCACCGACGCCGAGCTCGACAGGGTCACCGGGGCGCACGGCGACAACGTCGTGGACCATCCGACCGAGGCGACCCTGCACAGCCTGTTCGAGGAGCAGGCTGCCCGGACTCCCGACCGGGTCGCCGTGGTGGTGGACGGTGCCGGCGAGACGCTCAGCTACGCCGACCTCGACGCGCGAGCGAACCAGGTGGCGCAGGCGCTGCGTGCCGACGGCGTCGGCCGCGACGACCGGGTGGCCATCCTGGCCGAACGGGGAGCGCCGCTGCTCGCCGGGATCCTCGGCATCCTGAAGGCGGGTGGGGCGTACGTGCCGATCGACCCGGACCACCCGCCTGCCCGGACCCGGTACCTGCTGGCCGACAGCGGCGCGAAGGTGCTGCTGACCGCCGGTGCGCACGTGGCTCGGCAGCACACCGGCGGGGATGCCGTCCCTGGTCTGACCGTGCGTTGCCTCGACACGCTGGGCAGCTATCCGAGCGACCCGGTCGAACCGCTGGCCCGGGCCACCGACCTCGCTTACGTCATCTACACCTCAGGATCGACAGGCGATCCCAAGGGAGTGATCGTCGAACACCGTTCGGTGGTCAACCGGCTGGCCTGGATGCAGCGCCGCTACCCCCTGCACGCCGACGACGTGCTGGTGCAGAAGACCCCGATCTCGTTCGACGTGTCGGTGTGGGAGCTGTTCTGGTGGGCGTTCGCGGGCGCCCGGCTCGTCCTGCCGCGTCCCGGGGCGCACCGTGACCCCCGCACGCTGTTGACCGCCGTGGCGCGGCACGGCGTGACGGTCATCCACTTCGTGCCGTCGATGCTGGGGCCCTTCCTCGACCTGCTGGCCCAGGCGCCCGACCTGCGTCGGCAGGCCGACCCACTCCGGCTGGTCTTCGCCAGCGGCGAGGAACTGCCCGCCCGACGGGTCGACCAGTTCCACAGGTTGTTCCACAGGCCGTCCAACGCCGACCCCACCACCGGCGCCCGACTGGTCAACCTGTACGGGCCGACCGAGGCCACAGTCGACGTCACGTACCACGAGTGCCACCCCGATCCGGACCGGCCGACGCGGCGGGTGCCGATCGGCCGCCCGATCGACAACGTCCGGCTCTACGTGCTCGGCCGCGACGACCAGCCGCAGCCGGTGGGCGTCCCCGGTGAACTCTGCGTCGCCGGGGTCGCTGTCGCCCGGGGCTACCTGGGACGCGCCGGGGCCGGCGAGGCGGGGACCGACGGGACGGCACCGACCGCCGCCCGGTTCGTCACCGACCCGGTACGTGGCGCGGGTCGGATGTACCGCACCGGTGACCTCGCACGGTGGCTCGCCGACGGCAGCCTCGACTATCTCGGCCGCCTCGACGGGCAGGTGAAGATCCGGGGCAACCGCGTCGAGCCCGGCGAGGTCCAGCAGGTGCTGGCCGGTTACCCGGGGATCCGCGACACGGCGGTCGTCGCCCGCACCTCCCCCGGTCGGGACACCCACCTGGTCGGCTACTACGTGGCGGATGCGGATCTGGACCCGGTACGGCTACGCGGCCACCTGCTGCGCCACCTGCCGGACTTCATGGTGCCCGCGTTCTTCGACAGGCTGGATCGGCTGCCCCTCACCCCGAACGGCAAGCTCGACGTGGCGGCGTTGCCCGCCCCCGGGGCACCGTCGCCTCAGGGGCGGGAGCAGGAGCCCCGCGACGAGGTGGAGCGGACGCTCGCCACGATCTGGGCACGGGTGCTGGGCCTGCCGTCGGTCGGCATCCACCAGGATTACCACGCCATCGGCGGTGACTCGATCCTGGCGTTGCGGATCCGGGCCGAGGCGGAGCGGCACGGCCTGCACTTCGCCCTCGCCGACCTGGCCGAACAGTCGACGATCGCGGCGTTGGCGAAGTGTGCACGCCGCGCTGCGCCGGGCGACCCTTCGCCTGCCACGCCGGCTGCCGAAGGCCCGTTCACGCTCGTGTCCGCGCTCGACCGGGCGCGGCTCGGTGACGCGGAGGACGCCTGCCCCGCCACCGCGCTCCAGCTCGGGCTGCTCTACCACAGCAGCGAGCACGAGGCAGCCACCGCCTATCACGACGTCTTCCGCTACTCGGTCCGGATGCCGTGGCACGAGGAGGCGTTCCGCACCGCGTACGGCCGGCTCGTCGCCCGGCACCCGGGCCTGCGATGCGCCTTCGACGTGGGTGGCTCCACCGAACCGCTGCAGATCGTGCACGCCCGGGTCACCGGCGGACTCGACATCGCCGATCTGCGTACCCTCGATCCCGCTGCCGCCCGCGCCGAGGTGCTGGCGCACATGCGACAACGGCGCCACCACAGGTACGCCTTCGACAAGCCGCCGCTGTTCCTGTTCCGGGCGCACCTGCTGCCGTCCGGTGTGGTCGATCTGGTGTTCAGCTTCCACCACGTGCTCCTGGACGGTTGGAGCGTCGCCACTGTCGTCGGTGACCTGTTCCGCGACTATCTGCACCTGATCGGTGCCGGAGTCGAGGCGGTCGTCGACACGGCGCTGCCCGGCCTGGCCGCGTACGTCGTCGAGGAACGCCGCGCGCTCGCCTCGACGTCGGCCCGGCAGTTCTGGGCCGACCGGCTCGACGGCGCCGAACTGGCCCAGCTCGACGGTTTCCGGCAGTACGAGCCGCCGGGCGACGACGAGTCGCCGGGGTACGTGGTAGGGCTGCCGGTGAGCCTGGAGCAGCGGGTACGGGCCTTCGCCCAGGATCACGGACTACCGCTGAAGTCGGTGTTCCTCGCCGCCTACTGCCTGACCCTGCGGTTGTACTCGAATGTCCCGGACGTGACCGTCGGGCTGGTCACCCACGGCCGTCCCGAGCGGGCCGGGGCGGAGCGGCTGGCCGGCCTCTTTCTCAACACGGTGCCGCTGCGGCTGCGGCCCGGGCACTCCTCCTGGCTGGAGTCGGTCCGGGAGGTACACCGGGGGGAACAGGAGTGCCAGCCGCACCGGCGTTACCCGTTGCACGCCATCCAGCAAGACCGGGGCGGCCGGCCGGTGTTCGAGTTGGCCTTCAACTACGTGCACATGCACGTCCTGGCGCCGCTGCTCAACCTTCCCACGATCGAACCGCTCGGTTTCGACGCCTGGGAGGAGACCAACTTCGCGCTGCTGCTGAACGTGTTCGTCCACCCGGCGGAGCAGCGCATCTCGCTCCGGATCGACGCGGACCGCCGGACGTTCACCCGAGCACAGACCGAGCTGATCGGTGACACGTACCTGCGGATCCTCGGCCGGATGGCCGACGAACCGGACGCCGCACCGGACTTCGGGTTCCTGGCCCCGGCCACGCCGGTGCTCACGGCCGGGTCGGTCACGACCGGGACGGGTAGCGACGTCGTCCGCCGCCTCGCCGGTCAGGTACGACGCGCGCCGGACGCCGTGGCGGTGGCCGCCGGCACCCGTCGGTGGACGTACGCGCGGTTGCAGCAGCAGGTCGACCGGATCGCGTCCGCGCTGGTCCACGCCGGGGTGCGTCCGGGTGACCTGGTCGGGATCGCGGTGGGCCGCTCCCCCGAGATGATCGCGTCGGTCTACGGCGTCGTCCGCGCCGGCGCGGCCTGCCTGCCGCTGGACGTCACCTACCCGCCGGAGCGGATCGCGGCGATGATCAACCAGGCGCGACCGGTCCGGGTCGTCGCCGACCGGTCGCACGCCGAACTGCTTGGCGCACCCGGGACCGTGCTCGTCGTGGAGGATCTCCTCGCGCCGTCACGGGTCGACACACCGGCCCCGCTGCCCAACAGTCGCCCGGACGACCTGCTCTACGTGCTCTTCACCTCCGGTTCCACGGGCGTGCCGAAGGCGGTGGCGATGTCCCACGCCGCCTTCGACAACCATCAGATGTGGCAGACGGAGGCGGTCAGCGCGGCGGCCGGTGGCGTCACCCTCCAGTTCGCGCCGCTCAGCTTCGACGTGTCGTTCCAGGAAATCTTCACCACGATCAGTGCTGGCGGCACGCTCCAGATCGTGGAGGAGCGGCAACGGCGGGACACCTCGGAGTTGCTGCGCCTGCTCGACCGGGAATCCGTCGAGCGGGTCGTCCTGCCGTACGTGGTACTCCAGCAACTGGCCGAGGCCGCGGTGGCGCTCGGGATCCACCCCCGTGCGCTGCGGGTGGTGATCTCGTCGGGGGAACAGCTGCGGGTGACCGACGAGATCCGCCGGTTCGTCGCGGCCCTGCCGGCCGGCGCGGTGCTGGAGAACCAGTACGGACCCACCGAAACCCACGTCGTCACCGCGTACCCGATGACCGGCGACCCGGAGCGTTTCCCGAATCTGCCCCCGATCGGGTCGCCGATTCGCGGGGTCGACCTCTACCTGTTGGACGAACGGATGCGTCCGGTGCCGACCGGGGTCGCCGGGGAGCTGTACCTCGGTGGCGTCCAGGTGGCGCGGGGCTACCACCGGCAGCCCGGGCTTACCGGTCAACGGTTCGTGCCCAACCCGTTCGGCCCGCCCGGTGAGCGGATCTACCGCACCGGCGACCTGGCCCGGGTGCTCCCCAACGGCGACCTGGTCTGGCTCGGGCGGACCGACACCCAGACCAAGATCCGGGGGTTCCGGGTGGAACCGCTCGAAACCGAGATGGCGATCATGAAGCTTGCGGCGCACCACCCGGGTATCCGCGAGGCCGCGGTGGTGGCTCGACGCCGGGACGGCACCGACGCCTTCCTGACCGCCTTCCTCGTCGGCGAACCGACGCGGGTCGATCTCAGCGACCTGCGCCGGCGGCTGCGGGAGTCGCTGCCCGAGCACCTGGTGCCCACTTACCTCCACTGGCTGCCGGAGATGCCGCTGACCCCGAGCGGTAAACGCGACGACGGTCGCCTGCGCGAGCTTCCCTTGTCCGTGCAGAACGCGCGGCCGACAGCACCCCGCAACCGGTACGAGCGGGTCCTCGCGGAGATCGCCGCCGAGTTGCTCCACCTGCCGCAGGTCGACGTCGAGCACAACCTGTTCGAGTTGGGCGCCACGTCGCTCACCGCGATGCGCCTGGTCACGCTCATCGAGAAGCGGTACGGCGTCGCCGTGCCCGTCGCCGCCTTCGTCACCGCCCCGACCGTGTCCAACCTCGCCACGCTGCTGCGGGCGGGCGGCGCCGATCCGATGTCGGTCGACCCGGTCGTGCCGATCCGCACCGGTGGTGAGCGGCCGCCGCTGTTCCTCGTGCACCCGATCGGCGGCAACGTGCTGTGTTACCTCCCCCTCGCCCGGCATCTGCCTCGGGAACAGCCTGTCCACGCGCTCCAGGCGGCGGGGATCAGCGCCGGGACGGAGCCGCTACGATCCGTGCCGGCGCTGGCGGCCAGCTACCTCGCGGCGATCCGCCGGGTCCAGCCGACCGGGCCGTACACGATCGGTGGCTGGTCGTTCGGTGGTGTGGTGGCTTTCGAGATGGCCCGGCAGCTCAACCTCGCGGCCCGCCGGCTCGACGCCGCCGCAGCCGGTCCGGTCGAGCAGTTGATCCTGATCGACCCCATCGCCCGGGGCGGCGACGACCCGGTGCCGGTCACCGACGACGTGTTGCTCGACTGGTTCTTCTGGGAGCTGATGCCGCTCGATCTGGACCGGCCGGTGCTGGAGCCGATTCCGTCGAATCTGGCGTCGCCGACGGAGCGGCTGGACTTCGTCGCCCGCCGGGCCGGCACCGCCGGAGTGCTCCGTCCGGGCGACTCGCCAGCGGCGGTACGGCGGCTGTTCGAGGTGTTCAAGGCCAACTGGGAGGCGATCATCGCCTACCGTCCCGGGGTCATCGACCAGGACATCACCCTGCTGCGCGCCTCCGATCCGCTGCCACCCCTGCTCAAACCCATGCACGACATCGCCGGGTCGCTGCACCTCGACCCGCGCAACGGATGGGGGGAGCTGACCACGGGCCGGCTCGACGTGATCGACGTGCCCGGTGACCATCTGGCCCTGATGGACCCGCCACACGTGGTGGACGTGGCCCACCGGATCGCCGAGCTGCTGGCCGGCTCGTCCGCGCCAGCGACCGGTCGGACCGGATCCAGCCCGGTCGGCGGCCGACGATGACGGCTGCGGAGAACGGGGCCCGAGGTCCGGCGCGACGGCGCACCAAGGCACTCATCATCGGCGCGGGCATCGGCGGGTTGGCGGCAGCCGCCACCCTGCGTCGCGTCGGTGTCGATGTGGAGATCTACGAGGGCGCCGGTGACCTGCGGCCCGGCGGATCGGCGCTGTCGCTGAGCGCCAACGCACGCGTCGCGCTGCGCACCCTCGACCTCGACCTCGACGTGGAGCGACGGGGCCGGGTCTACCCGGCGCTGCGGCTGTGCACCGCCACCGGCGAGCCGATCAGGACCGTGCCGTTCGCGCGCCTCGGCGACCGACTCGGGGCGCAGAACGTCGCCATCCATCGCGCCGAGCTGCATCAGGCGCTGCTCGCCGCCGCCGGCGACCCACAGGTGCGGCTCGGTGCCACCGCCCGGCGGTTCCAGGTGACCGATGATCGCGTCCGGGTCGAGTTCCACGACGGGCGGACCGCCGAGGGTGACCTGCTCATCGGTGCCGACGGATTCCATTCGGTCGTGCGCCGGCAGGTGGCCGGACCCGAGGTGCCCCGCGAGCCCGGCTACGTCTGCTGGCTCGCGACTGTCGCGCTGCGGCACCCGAGGATCCGGGACGGCTACGCCGCCCACTACTGGGGACGGGGTCAGCGGTTCGGCCTGGTACAGCTCGACGGCGACCGGGTCTACTGGTGGGGCACGTTGAACATGGCGGCGGCCGCGGCCCGCGACTGGCGCGGCGGCAAGGCCGAGATCGAGCGGGCGTACGCCGGCTGGGCCGAGGAGGTTCGGGCCACTGTCGCCCGGACGCCGGAGTCGGCGATCATCAGCGTGCCGGCCCGGGACCGGCCGTTCCTCGAACGGTGGGGCGATGGGCCGGTGACGCTGCTCGGTGACGCGGCGCACCCGATGTTGCCGAGCCTCGGCCAGGGCGCGGCGCTGGCCATCGAGGACGCCGTCGTGCTCGCCCACTGCCTACGGCAGGCGGTCGACAGGTCCACGGCCCTGCGTCGCTACGAGAGCGCACGCCGCGAGCGGACCCGCTGGATGGTCCGGGAAGCGCACTCGCTCAGTCGGGTCGAGCAGTTCGCCCACCCGCTCGCCGACCTGGCCCGTCGCCTCTATCTACGCTGGCTGCCCGACCGTCTCCTCGACCGTCGCAACGAGATCGCCCTCACCTTCCCCGGTGTCCCGGAACCGACGGTGACAGCACGATGATCGCGCCGCCGACCGAGGTGCGACGGGCATTGAGCCCGCTCGAACGCTGGTACTGGATCGCCGACCAGGTGTCACCGCTCAACGTCGTCGCCCGCGTCCGGGTACGCGGCCCGCTGCCGGCCACGCTGCTCCGCGCCGCGTTGCACCGCCTGCGCCGACGGCATCCGCTGTTGCGGGTGGCGATCGCCGCCGACCCGGACGGGCGAACCCCCCGGTTCGTGCCGACCGGACAGCCGATACCGCTGCACCAGGTGCGCGACGACCAACCGGTGCCGGCGGATGTCGCAGCCGACCGTGAGACAGGCTGGGTACGGCGGGTCAACGACCACGAACTGGTCGACCGGATCGACTGGCGCAGCGGACCGTTGTGCCGGGCGGTGGTGCTCACCCGGTCCCCCGGCACCGGCCCGCCCGACGAAGAGGTGCACGACCTGCTGCTGACCATGCCGCACTGCGTGGCCGACGGCACGACAGTGCTGTCCCTGCTACGGCAGTGGATCGAACTGGCCGGTCAGGCGTACTCCGCCGGCCAGTCAGCGCGTGAGGCGGACACGTCGGGTGAGCCGGCGCTGCCCGCCTGCGAGGCGATGTTCCCCCGCCGGTACCGGGGCGTGGCCGGCGCACTGCGGCTGCGGTGGCTGCTGGCCCGGGATCTGTACCGGGTGCACCGTCACCGCCCGGCCCGGGTCGTGCCGAGCCGCTTCGTGCCGTTCACCGAGCGGCGCACCCGGCTGATCGCCCGCAGCCTCACCGCGGAGCAGGTCGAGGCACTGGTGGCGGCCTGTCGCCGGGAGGGGACCACGGTGCACGGTGCGCTCGCGGCCGCGATGGTGCTGGCCGTCGCCGCTGAGGCCGGCTCGCCGGGACACGTGGCGATCGGTTCACCGGTCACCTTCCGCGACGCGCTGGAGCCCGCCGTGTCCGAACGGGCCGTGGGGGCGTACGTCGCCACCGTGCCGACCGTCGTCAGATACCGTCCAGGGCTGTCTCTCTGGCAGCTCGCCCGCTCGATCAGCGACGATCTCGCGGTCCGTCGCCGGGCGGGCAGCCACTTCGCCATTGTCGACCTGGTCGGCCTCACCGGTCCGGAGTCGGTCGCCGCCAGCGGTCGGTTCATCGAGATGATGGAACGCAGCGGGCCGGTGAACCTGTGCCTGTCCAACATCGGCAGGTATGACTTCCCCGAGCGGATCGGCAGGTGGCGGCTCTCCGGCGCCCAGTTCGTCGCCGGCCTCTCCGTGTGCGGCTACCTCGTGTCCACCGCGAACACCAGTCACGGGCGGCTCTTCTGGAACTTCACGTACGTGCCCGACGCGTTGCCCGAGCACCGGGCGGCCAGCCTGGTGCAGGCGAGCGTCGACGCGGTGCTCGCCACGATCGACTGCCGGCCGGCGGGGAGCCGACAGTGAGCCGGCGGGCAGGGCGGATCACGCCGACGGGTCGCACCGTGGTGGTCACCGGGGCGTCGTCCGGTCTCGGCAGGGACGCGGCGCTGCACCTGGAGCGGATCGGTTTCCAGGTCTTCGCCGGGGTACGCGCCACAGCCGACGGCGAGCGGCTGCTCGCGAGGTCCTCGGCCGGCCGACTGCATCCGCTGCGCGTCGACGTGACCGATCCGGACCAGATCCGGCAGGCGGTGGACGAGGTGGCCCGGCAGCTCGGCGGCGTCGGGCTCTGGGGCCTGGTGAACAATGCCGGCGTCGTCCAACCCGGCCCGTTGGAGTGTCTGCCCGGTGAGCAGCTCCGGCGGCAGTTCGAGACGAACGTGATCGGGCAGGTCGAGACGATCCAGGGGTACCTGCCACTGCTGCGGGCGGCCCGGGGCCGGATCGTGAACGTCACCTCGGGACTCGGCCGGGTCGCGTTGCCGTACCTGGGCGCGTACGCGGCGGCACAGTTCGCCAAGGAGGCGATCAGCGACAGCCTGCGGCGCGAGTTGCGGCCGTTCGGGGTCACGGTCTCGGTGGTACAGCCGGGTGCGATCCGTACGCCGATCTGGGCGAAGCTCGACCGGGCCGGTGCGGAACTCATCGACGGTGTGCCGGAGCCGACCGCGTCGTTGTACCGGGATCCGTTCCGGGCCTTCCTGCACCGCAACGCGCGCCAGGTGCAGCGCAGCAGGACCACGTCCCAGCAGTACGCCCGGACGGTGGCCCGTGCCCTCACCGCGGCCCGACCGAGGACCCGGTACCCGGTCGGCTCCGACGTACGTCTCGCGAGCCTGGCGGCCCGGCTGCTGCCGGACAGCCTGATCGATCGGAACCTCGCCGCGCTCGTCCGGCCCCGCGACGGCTGACCCCACCACCTCGGAGCCGAGCATCTCGAAACCGAACCTGATCCGCGACGACCGACATCGAGAGGTGACCACCGTGGAGACCGATCAGCAGAGCCGGGCGCGATCGCAGGCGCTGTTCGCCCGCAATCTCGACTACATCAGCGAGGGACGGATCCGCGAGTGGGTGGATCTGTTCGACTCGGAAGGAGTGCTGGAGTTCCCGTACCCGCCACCGGGCGTCGCGCCCCGGTTCGTCGGGCACCACGAGCTGTACGAGCACATGAAGGACTTTCCGAAGCAGTTCGATGTCCGCTTCTCCGGCCTGGTCTTCCACGAGACCACTGATCCCGACCTGGTCATCGCCGAGTTCGTGGGCCACGGCCGGGGTGTGGTCACCAAACGACAGTTCCATCAAGTCTACATCTCGGTGGTCCGTTTCCGGAACGGCAGGATCGTCCACTTCAGGGACTTCTGGAATCCGCTGGTGACGATCCGCACCGCCGCCACTGTCGGCCACGTGTGGCGCGGTCTCGTCGACCTGGTGCGGAAGCGGCGACCGGATCCGTCCAGTCACCCCTGAGGTGGCCGGGTCGGAGTCGCCGTGGCGATCCGACAGGGCGAGGCGTGGTCCGGACACCCGGAGGTGTCCGGACCACGCGACCCGCTCAGCGTTGCAGAGTGAGCAGGCCGGGACGGTACGGCAGCAGGCCGTAGTCACCGCCGGAGTTGGGGGAGCGTCCCTGGTAGAGCAGTTGCAGGTTGCAGGGGTCCACGGTCATCGTCTGGTCGGCGTTGGACCGGATCAACTCGCCGTGGCTGATGTCGTTGGTCCAGGTCGCGCCGCTGTTGGCCTTACCCGCGAACGGGTTGCTCTCGCTGGCCGCCTGCGGGGTCCACGACCCGCCCAGGCTGGTCGCGGTGAACGACCGGAAGTAACGACCCTGCGAACCGATCGCCTCGACCAGCATCAGGTACCGCTGCTGACCCTGAAGCTTGTACACCTGCACACCCTCGAACAGGTTGTTCGTGGTGTCAGTCATGATCGTCGTGTAGTTCGACCCGAAGCTGCCCGGGAAGTTCCCGATCGGCATGCTCGCCCGGTAGATCCGACCGTTGTCACCAGCGAAGAACAGGTACATGTTCTGGTCATCACCGATCAACGCCTGATCGATCGGACCAGTACCCGAATTCGAGATCGACCCCGTGAACAACGTCTGATGCGCCGACCAGCTGTTCACATTCGCCGGGTTCGTCGACGTCCGGTACGAGAACGCCGGACCACCCCACTGGTACGCCAACACCCACACGTTACGCGGAGCGAAGTAGAACAACGACGGCGCGACAGCCGAGAACGGCATCTGGTTCTGACTTGCCGAACCCATCTGGTTCCAGTTCGAGAACAACCCGAAGTTCATCGAACCCCACGACGTACCCGTGTCATGCGTGGTCGCGTACACCAGATGCTGACCGTTGTACGGCGCATGCGTGAAGTCCTTCAACGACACCCAACCCGACCTCGGCTGCGCCAACGCACCCGTCGACGACCACCGGTACGACGACGGCAGATTGCAGGTGCCGGTCGGCGGCGGCGTCGTTGGTGGGGTGGTGGTCGGTGGTGGGGTGGTGGGTGTGGGGGGTGGGGTGGTGGGTGTGACGCCGCCGGTGCAGGCCACTCCGTTGAGCGCGAAGTTGGTCGGGACGGGGTTGCTGCTGGTCCAGGAGCCGTTGAAGCCGAACGAGGTGGTGCCGTTCGTGGGGATGCTGCCGTTGTAGCTGACGTTCCTGGCGGTGACGGCGGCGCCGCTCTGGGTCAGCGTGGTGTTCCACGCCTGCGTGACGGTCTGCCCGGCGCCGAACGACCAGGTCAACGTCCAACTGGTCACCGGGTCACCGAGATTGGTGATGGTGACGTTGGCACCGAAGCCACCCTGCCACTGCGAGGACACCGCGTAGTTCACCGAACAGCCCGCCGCCGCCGCGCCGGCTGGCAGTGCCACGGTCAGCGCCGTCGAAGCCAGCAACGCGACGCCGATTGACGCCAGAGTTGCATTGACTGATCTAGATCTGGACATAGGGCATCCTCCCGGAGGGGTGGCAGATACACATTGGCGATCGTCGGTGTTAGGTGAACGTTAACAGCTGCGTCGTGTATATTACGGGAGCGCTCCCACGCCCTCAAGTGCCGATCGGGCTCCATCGATTGCCCGGTTGACGTTTGCGCTGGCGAACGTGGTCAGCCACCGCCAGCCCAGGTGCGCAGGGAGGGCGCTCGGCACGGGCGGATCCGGCAGGTGAACGTTCTCAAGCACACGGCGACGGATGACGCACCACCGACTCAACCCACACCACTCCTGAAGGGCACATCAGCGATGAGACGGGTGACGAGAAGGAAACTCAAAGTCAATGCCGCACGGATATCGGCCGGTGCCGTGCTGCTGGCATCGGCCGCGGTCGCCGTGGCACTGCCAGCCGGCGCGGCGGCGGCGGGCTGTTCGGTGAACTACGCGGTGTCCTCGCAGTGGCAGGGTGGCTTCGGTGCCAACGTCACCATCACCAATCTCGGTGACCCGGTGACCAGTTGGACGTTGACCTGGTCGTTCGGCGCCGGGCAGACCGTCACGCAGGCGTGGAACACCACGCTGACCCAGAGCGGCGCCGCCGTCACCGCCAGGAACGTCAGCTACAACGGCAGCATCCCCACGAACGGCACCACCTCGTTCGGCTTCAACGGCTCCTGGACCAGCAGCAACCCCGTCCCGACCAACTTCGCGCTCAACGGAGTGGCCTGCACCGGCGGCGTCACACCCACCACCCCACCCCCCACACCCACCACCCCACCACCGACCACCACCCCACCGCCGACCGGGCCGGCGGACATCACGGTCAACAGCGCCACCCGCTACCAGACGATCGACGGGTTCGGGGCCGCGACCTCGATCTGGGGCAACGGCACCTGGTCGACAGCCGAGACGCAGACGCTTGTCGGCCTGGGCGCCAACCAGCTGGGCCTGTCGATCGTGCGGACCGGCATCTCACCGGAGTCCGGTGAATGGCCGGTCCACGTGAACGCCCTGCGGACGGCCAAGTCGTACGGGTCCGATGTGAAGATCCTCGCCTCGCCGTGGACGGCACCGGCGGCCTGGAAGACGAACAACAGCCGGGTCAACGGCGGCAAGCTGAGGACCGACTACTACGACGACTACGCGAACCACCTGAACAGCTACGTCCAGCAGATGCGCAATCAGGGCATCACGATCGATGTCACCTCGGTGCAGAACGAACCGGACTGGCACCCGGACTACGACTCCATGGACTGGAGCGGCACCGAGCTGCGCAACTTCGTACGCGACCACGGCAGCCGGGTGCAGAACACCAGGCTGATGGTCGCCGAGGCGGTCAACCTCAACTACACCTACACCGATCCGACCCTCAACGATGCGACCGCCCGCAACAACATCGGCTACATCGGCGGTCACCTGTACGGCACCGAGCAGTCCGGGCGCCTACGGTCCTACCCCTTGGCCGACCAGCACAACAAGCCGGTCTGGATGACCGAGTGGAACCTGCACGCCGCCGACGGCAACGGTTCCAACATCTGGGGCAACCCCAGCAACCAGACGGTCTGGAACGAGACGCTCGACGACATCATGCGTACCGTGCACCGGTCGATGGAGGCGAACTGGACCGCCTACGTGTGGTGGTACGGCAAGCGCTACTACTCCTTCATCGGCGACGGCGAGGCGGCCTTCGGCACCACCGCCGGCACCCCGCTCAAGCGCGGGTACGCCTTCTCGCAGTACGCCAAGTACGTCCGCCCCGGCCACCAGCGGGTCGCCCTGACGAAGAGCGCCAAGGCCGCACCGTTGGAGGTGACCGCCTACACCGGCGGCGGGAAGACCACCCTGGTGATCCTGAACCGTTCGACGAGCGCGGTCAACAATGCCGTGATCCAGGTGCCGCAGAACGTCACCCGGGCCGAGCACTACCTCACCTCGCAGAACGCCAACGCGGCCAGTCAGCCGGTGAGCGTCAACGGCGGACAGGTCTCCGTCAACGTCGGCGCACGCAGCATCTCCACGGTCGTCCTCACCCCCTGACCGGTCCCCCGGACCGGGGGTGTGCGGGTGTGACCGCACCCGCACACCCCCGCGCGGACGGGCTCACGACCGCAGCAGCCCACGATCAGCCAGGAACGCGCGCAACGTCTCGGCGTCCTCGGCGGACATCAACCGGCGTGGAATCACGGTCGCCGGCATCCGGCCCACGTACACGATCCAGAACTCGGGGGTGGACCTCACCTGGGTCACCCCCTCCCAGGCGATGCCACCGGACTCAGAGCCGCTGCGCATCATGATGTTGTCCTCGGTGATGTCGTAGCCGCCCTCGACGGCGTAGCCGCTGGAACGTCGCCGGGCGCGCAGGCGCAGCCAGGGCCAGTACAGCATCGCCAGCAGGCCACCCACGAGCATCGTCATCCACACCGGCAACGTCTGGTCACCCCAGCCGAACCCCCGCGAGACGAGGAGACCCACCGCACCGACCGTCACCAGCACCGCGCCGATGACGACGTACCTGCGCAGTTGGGCACTGCTCAACGCGGCGGCCACGCGGCCCGGATAGGCGGGATCGGCTGGTACGTCGAAACGGATGTGCACGCCAGCACGATAGTGCCTCCGCCGGCCCGGAGCCGGGTTCACTGGTAGCTGAGGGTTTCCCGGATGGTCAGCCGGGCCGCTCGATGTGCCGCGACAAGCGTCGCCACCGCCGCGGCGGCGACCGAGAGCAGCAGCCAGGCGGCGAGTCCGACCGGGGAGAGTCTCAGCGGCAACGGCAGGCCGAAGGAGATCGTGCCGAGCAGCTCACCGATCAGGACGGACAGCGGTACGCCCAGCGCGATGGCCACAAGTGAGCCGAGCAGACCGGTCAGGGTGCCCTCCAGGAGGACCATGCGACGGATGGTGGCGGGACGGGCGCCGATGGCCTGCATGACGCCGTACTCGCGGGTGCGTTGGGTGACGGTGATGCTCATCGTGGCGGCCAGCCCGAGGACACCGACGGCCGCCATCAACCCGGCGAGGGCGAGCAGCGTGCCGATGAAGACGGCCACGTGTTCGTCGATCGCCGTACGCAGGTCTTCGATGAGCATCGACTCGCCGACCATCAGCCCGGCGGTGGCCAGCGAGGCTTCCACGGCACCGGTGACGGCTTCGGTGTCGCCGGTGGTGGTGATGTGGAGCATGTTGGCGGTCCCCGGGTCCACGAACCGGGTGACGCTCTGCGGATTCGTGTACGCGGTGGCGGGTCCGCCGGCCTCCGCGACGGTGCCGACGAGCCGCCACCGCCCCACCACTCCGTCGACGGCCAGGTGGACGTCGTCGCCGAGGCGCGGATCGCCGAGGCGCGACACCGCGCTCTGGTTCAGCACCACGCCGTCGGTGTCTGCCGCGTGCAGCCAGCGGCCGGCGGTGACCTCGAAGTCGACCATGCGGGTCGGTGCGGGTAGCGCCGCCAGCAGGAACCGGCCGTGCCCGTCGTCGGGGTAGGTGCGCTGCACCTCGATGCGTCCGTCGGCGGTGGCGGGCGTGGCCACCAGCGACACGAACGGTTCGGCCGCGACCACGCCGTCGACGGCGGTCGCGGCCCTGGTGATGGCGTCGGCTGGCGCCGGCGAGGTGAGCCGCAGCTGCGCGTCGTAGGTGCGGCGGGCCATGCCGTCGTCGACCCAGCTTCGCCAGGCGGCGGAGCTGTTGAGGCCGCTTGTGAACATCGCGCCACCGGCGGCCAGCAGAGCCAGCGTCAGCGCCAGCCGACCCCGGCGGCGCAGCATATTGCGCAGGGCGAGGGTGCTGAGGCGGCCACCACGCAGCCGGGTCAGCCACCTGTCGCTGCGCCGACTGCCCACCCCGGTGCCGGCGCCGTGCTCGTCGAGCGCGGCGCGTACGGTGATCCGCGCCGCCCGGACCAGCGGTACGAGCGCGACCGCCAGCGGGATCGCGAGCCCGGCCGCGACATATGTCGCGGGAACCCACCAGGGCGTCGCCCGGTTGGCGATCTCGACGTTGAGCATCTCGGCCACCACCCCGGTCAGCCCGTACCCGGCCAGCAGCGCCGGGCCGACGGCCAACACGGTGGCGGTCGTGGCGATCGCGGCGACCCCCACCAGGTAGACCCGTAGCAGCTGGCCGGTCGTCGCGCCGACGGTCTTCATGATGCCGATCTGGCGGGTCTGTGCCGCCAGCATCCCGCCGAGGGTCGCCGCCACCAGAACTCCGGCGAGCACCAGTGCCGCGAGGGCGAAAGCCAGGAACATTCCCGTGATCGTCTCGGACTGGCTGTGGTGTGGATGCTGGTACGGAGGTGCCTGGATCTGATGCACCTCGCGGCCCTGCGCGGTCAGCCAGGCCGCGACTGCCGTCGCGGTCGCCTCCACACTTGCCGGGTCCCGGTCGGGGGTGACGATGCGCAACTCGTCGGCGGACGCGGTGAAGCCGAGACGAGCCAGCCCGGCCGGGGTGAGATAGCCGTAGCCGACGCTTTCCTGTCCGGCCGGCGCCAACGCGGCGTCGTAGACGGTGCCGGAGATCCGCACCTCGGTCGTCGCGCCGGAGGGGCCGGCGACCGCCAGGCGGTCACCGGCAGCGGCGGCCAGGACCGGTGCCGCGGTGCGTTCGAGGAGCAGTTCACCGTCGGCGGGCGGCCAGGCACCAGACTCCATCCGCAGCTTCGCCACCCGCATTGGATCGTCCGGCGCGATGACGAACAGCAGCATGCGACGCCAGTGGTCACCGACCCGGACCCGGGTGAGGACGGTCTGCCGCGCCGCGGCGTCGGTGACCCCGGGTCGGGTGCGGACCTGGGCGAGCAGGGCGGCGTCGACGCCGCCTTCGACCTCCAGGGTCGCGCTGGCCGGGTTGGTGCCGACATAGACCGCCGCAGCCTCCCGGACGATCACGGTACGGGCGATGAGCAGCGCACCGACACCGGACATGGCCACCGCGATCGCCAGGATCATGACCGCTACCCGGCCCCGAGCGGCGGACAGATCCCGCCACATCTTCACCGTCCGTGGCCGCATCACGCCGTGACCGCCACGTCCCCCGCCACCCGCCCGTCGACGAGCGTGACCAGCCGGTCGGCGTACCCGGAAAGGTCGCGCTCGTGGGTGACCATCACGACGGCCTTACCGGCGCGGGCCAGCTCCCGGAAAAGTTCCAGCACGGCGGCGGCGGTGGCGCTGTCGAGATTGCCTGTCGGTTCGTCCGCCAGGATGACCGGCGGGTCGTTGGCCAGGGCCCGGGCGATCGCGGCGCGCTGCTGCTGCCCGCCGGAGAGCCCGGCGGGCACCTTGTCGGCGTGTTCGACGATCCCCACGCGGTCCAACAACTCCAGCGCCAGCGGCCGGCGGCGGCGTGCCACGACCGTGCCCCGGAAATCCATCGGCAGCATCACGTTCTCCGCGACGGTAAGCGTCGGCAGCAGTTGGAAGAACTGGAACACCAGGCCGACCGCCCGACCCCGCCAGGCCGCCAGTTGGGTCTCGCGTACCTCGCGCACGGCTGTGCCGGCAACCCGGACCTCCCCGGCGGTCGGCCTGTCGATCCCGGCGAGCAGGTTCAACAAGGTCGTCTTACCGCTGCCCGACCGACCCACCACCGCCGTGAACTGGCCGGCCTCCACCGCGAGGTCGACTCCACTGAGCGCCGGAAACTCGCCGCCCGGAACGGGATACGTCTTCGCCACGCCGCGCACCTGGATCAGCGGTTCGTCCCTCCGTGGATCCGTGGTCGAACCGTTCGTTCCGTGCCGCGTCAAGGTCAACGCCCACCCTTCTCGGGCCGAAGGCCAGCGTCCGCCACTCTGCCGGACGCTCCGGCCGGGTACCGCCTCCTGACAGAACCCTGAAAGACTTTCCCGGCACGTGACCGCCCCACGTCGCCACCGGTCGCCGCTACGCTGCTCGGTCGTGCTGACGACGCGCCTCGACACCGCTCGGATCCAGGCGGCCCGCCGGATCATCGACCCGGTCTTTCTCGACACGCCGCTGTACCGCTGCGAGTCACTGGAGCCCGAACTCGGGTGCGCCGTGAGCATCAAGCTCGAAACAGCCAACCCGGTCCGCAGCTTCAAAGGGCGCGGCACCGAACTCGTCGCGAGCCGGCTCGCGGAGGCCGGACAACACGCGGTGGTCTGCGCCAGCGCGGGCAACCTCGGCCAGGCCCTCGCCTGGTCGGGTCGCGGTCGAGGGCTCGACGTCACTGTCGTCGCCACCCGCCACGCGACAGTCGCCAAGCTCGATCGCATCCGGGCCCTGGGCGCCTCGCTGGAGTTGGTCGACGGCGACCACGAGTTGGCCCGTGACCGGGCGGCAGCCATCGCACAGCAACGCGGTATCCGGCTCCTCGAAGACAGCCTGGACATCGAGACCTGCGAAGGCGCGGCCACCATCGGCCTGGAACTGGTGGACAGCCAGTCGTCATTCGACACGGTGCTTGTCGCTCTCGGCGGTGGCGCGCTGGCCACCGGCGTGGGCCACGTGCTGAAGGAGCGGACGCCCGACGTCGAGGTGGTCTGCGTCCAGCCGCTGGGTGCGCCCGCGATGACCCGCTCCTGGCACCAGCGGCGCGTCGTCACCACCGAGTCGACGGACACCATCGCCGACGGCGTCGCCGGCCGGTGCCCCATCCCGGCGGTCCTGGACGACCTGCTCGTGGTCGCGGACGACGCAGTCCTCGTTCGGGAGACCTCGATCATCACCGGCATGCGACTGCTGCTCGACCACGCCGGTCTCGTCGCCGAACCGTCGGCCGCCCTCGGCATCGCCGCGCTACTCGAAGACCCCGACCGTTTCGTCGGCCGGCACGTCGTCACCGTCGTGTGCGGCAGCAACGTCGACGCGACCGCCTATCACCGCTGGGTCCGTCCGGCCGCCCGCCCCGAGTGGTGACCATCGCCGCCGAGGTGCGCCGGACTGTCGCGCCGTTGCGCCGTTACCACTGCGACACACGCGCCGCCACGCAGCGCGAGGGTGCACACCGGGACTACTCGGTGCCGTCCGCCGGCAGACGCTCCGGCAGACCGAGCCGCGGGAACTGGTCGTCGTGGAACGTCACGATCTCGGTGATCGCCCCGCCGGTGACGCGCAGCACGTCGATCGTCAGCGGCAGGTACGCGTGCTCCCGTTCGCGCCAGTGGTAGAAGGCGACGGCTGGCTGCCGGTTCACCCGGGTCCGGATGGCACGCAGGCCCTTCATGCCCACGAAGCCGCTGTCGACCCAGTCGGCGACCACCGCGTCGCGGCCGGTGTTCAGGCCCGGAGTGGGCGGCATCGAGCAGCGGACGTCGTCGCGCAGCAGTGCGGCGAGCGCGTCGATGTCCGTGGCCACGCTGGCCTCGGTGTAGCGGCGCACCAGGTCACGCGTCCCGGCGTCCTCCTCGCCGCCGGTCCAGTCCTGCCGCTCGGTGGGCAGGTGCTCCCGCATGCCCGCGCGGGCCCGTTGCAGCGCGCTGTTGACCGAGTTGACGGAGTCGCCGAGCAGCTCCGCGACGTCCTTCGCCGGCCAGCCGAGCACGTCCCGCAGGATCAGCACGGCCCGTGGTCGTGGCGCGAGGTGCTGGACCGCGACCAGGTACGCCAACTCGATCGTCTCCCGGGCGACGGCCACCGTCTCCGGCTCGTCCGCCTCGCCCGCGGCCAGTTCGTCGAGCAGCCGGTCCGGGTAGGGCTGCAACCACAGCACCTCGCCGCCGGTCGCCGGCGCCGGACGGCATTTGGCGAGCAGATCCAGGCAGGCGTTTGTGGCGATCCGGTACAGCCACGCCCGGAATGTGGACCGCCCCGCGAAGGTCTCCCGCCGCCGCCAGGCACGCAGGAACGTCTCCTGCACGGTGTCCTCGGCATCCTCGAACGACCCGAGCATCCGGTAGCAGTGCACGTGCAGCTCCCGCCGGTGCCGCTGGGCCAGCCCGGAGAACGCCGGCTCGTCCACCTCACCCGGACCGCTCACGCCCAGTTCCGCCAGCCGCAGATCAGTGCTCATCTCGTCATCCTTCCGTCCCGTCGTGGCCTGTCACAGATATGACGGGCGTGGGTGGAAAAACTCATCACCAGCGGCGTTCCGAATGGCTGAACAGTTGCCGGCCCGGCGCATTCGCGGCGAACCTGGGCCCTCGCGCCGCGGCTCAGGCCCGGGTGGGCTGCTGGCCGAACGCGCGCATCGCCAGCGCGCCGACGAGCGGGCCCGGGACGAGCAGCAGGAACGCCCAACGCCAGCCGACCGCGTCGGCCAGGACAGGTACGAGCTGGATGGTGACGACCGTCAGGGCGAAACCGATTGCCGTCTGCGCGGTGAGCGCGGTTCCGACATACCGCTTGTCGGCGACCTCGCTCAGGGCGGTCGAGAAGACACCGGAGTCCGCGATCACCGCGGCGCCCCACACGACACCCAGCACGACGACGGCGCTGGGCGGCGCGGTGAAGAACAGTGGTGAGGCCAGGCAGCAGGCGCCGCTGACCACCAGGGCGGTGGCTGCGGCCCGGGGTCGTCCGAACCGGTCCGCGGCCCAACCGCCGGCGAGGCACCCGGCGACCCCGGCGATCCCGATGGCCAGGAACGCGAGCAGGCTGACGTTCGCGTCGTCGCGGCCGGTCCGGGCCGCCGCGCCGGCGATCAGGAAGCTGGGCAGCCAGGTCCACAGCGCGTACAGCTCCCACATGTGTCCGAAGTAGCCCAGGTTCACCAGCCGGGGAGCACGCTGACGGAACATCGCCAGGGCGTACCGAGGATATGGACGTGGCGAGGTGCCGGGAGCGAACTGCGGCCCTTCCCGTACCAGGGTCACGGCCACCACCGCGCCGAGCAGCGCGCATCCGGCCGCGGTGCCCATCACGCCGCGCCACGGCAGGTCGCCCAGCCCGCCGATCAGGTGCGGTAGCGCCGAGCCGAGGGTCAGCGCGCCGATCATGACGCCGAACGCGAGCCCTCGGCGGGCCGGCGGCGCCCAGGACCCGGTCAGTTTCATGCCGACCGGGTACACCCCGGCCAGGAAGACACCGGTGAGGAACCGCAGCGGGATGGCTGCGGCCAGCCCGTCGACGGTGAGGGCGAAGATGCCGGTGCAGGCGGCGGCGAGCGTCGCGCAGCCGGCCATCAGCAGGTGCGGCCTCATCCGGTCGGCCAGGTTCAGCACTGTCGAGGTGACGGCACCGGCGACGAACCCGAGTTGGACGGAGGCGGTCAGCCAGACGGCTGCGGTGGCGCTGATCTGCCACGACTCGCGCAGCGCCGGCACCACGGCGGAGGCCGAGAACCACACCGCCAGGCTGAGTACCTGAACGGCGGCGATCAGCGCCCGCTGTACCCCGGGTATTGACATCATCTGCGCTCCTCGGCTGCCACCGTAGATCACCTTGGTGCGCAGCGGGACTGAGGGATGCGCCACTGACCTCTGGCAGCCGCTCCGATCGCTCGTCGCCGGGTGCTCGGCCGGACCCGGACGGAGGCGTCCACGGGTCACCTCCACCGGCGGTGACCCCACGCACAGTCGCTCAATCATCCTAGGATGGAGGATCCATCGCCTCGCAGACGGCGCCGGGCGGTGCGACCGCGAGGGCGTTACGGACCTCCCGGCGCCCCACCTGGTCTGGTCGGAGCTGGGACCCGTCGACACCCAGACGCCGCTATGGCGGACACCTGCGCGGTTGGGCCTTCCACAGACTCCAGCCACACCGGATCCCAGGCCTTCTGGCTGTCGGTCAGCGCCCTCGGCTGGCCAGGCAGCAGGGCGAAATCGGTCAGGACACCGGCCAGCGCGACGAGGCAGGTGACGCACGGCGCCGGACGACAGCCCGAGAAGTGGCCCCGGGAGAGGTCGATCGAGCACAAGTTCCTCACCCCCTGTTCACCCGGCGGCCGGACAATCCGATCGCCGAGACCGGGGTGCGCAGCGAGTTCTCCCATCACGGCCTCGCTTCCCGCACCCGTGGCCG
Source organism: Verrucosispora sp. CNZ293 (assembly GCF_002754655.1). Lineage (NCBI taxonomy): Bacteria > Bacillati > Actinomycetota > Actinomycetes > Micromonosporales > Micromonosporaceae > Micromonospora > Verrucosispora sp. CNZ293. The sequence continues at coordinate 927,603 of NZ_PEFR01000001.1, read as the reverse complement.
GCGCGCCGACCGGGCGCACCACCCCCTGGATCCGGTCATCGTGGCGACACCGTGGCTGCTGGCCGGAGGGATCGCGTACGCCGTCGTCCGGCAGATCACCCGCCGCCACGGATAGGGTCCCTGTTTCGCGTCCGCCGCACCGGTAACCAGGAACAATGACCGGCACCCATGGCCGGGAGCGGCTTGCGGGCGACGGGGCGGCAACGAGGGCGCGGATCGAGCGGGACGGAGAGCGCAGTGAAGGACAGCAGGACTGCGAACGGCGCGGACAGCGGTGGACGACGGCACCGGGTGGTGATCGTCGGCTCCGGCTTCGGCGGTCTGTTCGCGGCGAAGGCACTGCGCCGCGCACCGGTGGACGTCACGATTGTCGCGCGTACCACCCACCACCTGTTCCAACCGCTGCTGTACCAGGTCGCCACCGGTATCCTCTCGCCCGGCGAGGTGGCGCCGGCGACCCGTGAGATCCTGCGCCGCCAGCGCAACGTCGAGGTCCTGCTCGGTGAGGTCACCGACATAGACCTGGAACGCCGCACCGTCACCGCGAACGCGCCGCTGACCACGTTCACGACGGAATACGACAGCCTCATCGTCGCGGCCGGCGCAGCGCAGTCGTACTTCGGGCACGACGAGTTCGCCGAGCACGCGCCCGGTATGAAGAGCATCGACGACGCGCTCGAACTGCGCGGACGCATCTTCGGGGCGTTCGAGCTGGCGGAGCTGGAGACCGACCCGGCGGCGGTCGAGCGGTGGATGACGTTCGTGGTGGTCGGCGCCGGACCGACCGGTGTGGAGATGGCCGGGCAGATCGCCGAGTTGGCTCACCGGACCCTGCCGGGCGAGTTCCGGCGGATCGACCCGCGTAAGGCGCGCATCGTGCTGTTGGACGCGGCCGATTCGGTCCTCGGCACGTTCGGCGAGCAGTTGTCCGCCAAGGCATTGCGGCAGTTGCGCCGACTCGGCATCGAGGTGACGTTGGGCACCACAGTGGTCGGTGTGGACGACACCGGCATCGATCTGGTCGACGGCGACGGTAAGCGAAGTCGCATCGGATGCATGACGAAGATCTGGGCCGCCGGGGTGTCGGGATCCCCGCTCGGAGCCCGCCTGGCGGCCGCCGCCGGCACCGAAACCGACCGGGCCGGCCGGGTCATGGTCGAGCCGGACTGCACCCTCCCCGGGTACCCGGAGGTGTTCGTCGTCGGTGACCTGATGGCGCTGGACCGACTGCCGGGCGTCGCCCAGGTGGCGATCCAGGGTGGGCAGCACGCGGCCCGGCAGATCATCCGACAGCTACGCGGCGAGCCGGCCCGACAACCGTTCCGGTACCGAGACAAGGGAAGTATGGCCACCATCTCGCGCTTCTCCGCGGTGGCCACCGTCGGCCGGCTGCGGCTGTCCGGCTTCACCGGGTGGCTGCTCTGGCTCGCGGTGCACCTGCTGTACCTGGTCGGCTTCAAGAACCGGGTCACCGCCGTGCTGCACTGGGCCGTCAGCTTCATCGGACGGGGCCGCTCCGAGCGGACCGTCACCCTCCAGCAGGTGCTGGCGCGCGCCGCGCTACAGGAGGTCACCGCAGCGGCCGACCGGCTGGTCCCCGGAGCCGCCGGCAGCTCGAGCCGACCAGCAGATCCCGCACTGGTCTCCCCGCCGCACCAGAGGCCGGCCGGAGCGGTACCGGGCCCCGAGGCGGCTCGACGCGGGGCACCCGGGCCCGCTATCGATTGACCCCTCGCCCGCCAGTACGGCGCGGGGCTGAGCGGCTTTCAGCTCGCGACTTGGCTGAGCAGCCGAGAACGCCCGCACCAGCAGCCGTCGTGCGGATGAAGCGCGGCTGCCCGGGTCAGGTTTCCGGGCAGCCGCGACGACGTACCTGACCAGCAATCATGATCCGCTGTCGCGCGGTTGGGCACTTGGCTCGTCCGACGGCAGATCAGTGGCCAGGCCCGACGCTGTCGGAGAAGCGGCCCGATCGCTCGCGTTCTCCGATCCCGACTCCGCACCGTCCAGTGCAACGGCACCGTCGTAGTTGTAGACGGTAAGCGCCGCATCGTCACGTTGGCGCTGTTCCGTCGTCCGGATGTAGCGGTGTACGAGGCCGCCGACCTGAACCTCGATCAGGCCGGCATCGCCGCCCGTGACCGTGGAGTCGTTGCTCGGACCACCTACCAGAATCGCGTCCCTGCTCATCGTCATGGCGCTTGTCTACCCATGGCCGCCGCCACGCACTCCCGTCACCACCACATCTCGACGGTCACCCGACGGCGGATGCGACCCGACTGGCGGCGGTCATCGCCAACCGAGCCGGGACGGGACGGGACTGTCCGCAGGTGCCACGACCTGGCATCAGCTCGGTGTGTGCGGTTGGCGAACCGTCGTACCGGTCGGTGCTGCCGGCGAGCCATGCTGCTCGGACGGGGTCTCATTCGCCGCCCGAGGTCAGTCCTCCCCGACGACCTCGACGTCCTTCCAGAACGCGACCCGGTCACGGATCATCTCGGCCTCGGGCAATGGCTGCGGGTAGTACCAGACCGCGTCCACGCTGGTCTGCCCGTCGTGCTCCAACGTGTAGTACGACGCGGTGCCCTTCCACGGGCAGACCGTGTGGGTGTCGGATTCCCTCAGCAGGTCGTCGCGGAGCGCGGGAAGTAGTGGTTGCCCTCGACCACGACGGTGTCCGTGCTCTCGGCGATGACCAGGTCGTTCCAGATGGCTTTCGGCATGTTTCCCAGACTATGCCGGCCCACGCCCGGCCTGGCGTGGCACCTCGTGCAGGGTGACGGCGTCGAGCCGACCGTCGGTCAGGTCGGCGGTGAGGTACGTCGCGTACGGTTGGCAGCGTCGGTCGGTCGGCGAGCCGGGATTGAGCAACCGCAGACCGCCGGGCGCCTCGCTGTCCCAGGGGATGTGGGAGTGCCCGAAGACGAGCAGGTCGCAGTCGGGGAAGCGGGCCGCGCACCGCCGTTCCCGGCCGCTGGCCGGCCCGGTCTCGTGCACCACCGCGATGCGCAGTCCGGCGACGTCCGCGCGGGCGATCTCCGGCAGTCGGGCACGCAGGTCCGGACCGTCGTTGTTGCCGTAGACGCCGATCAGCCGGGCACTGCGCCGCTCCAGGTCGTCGAGCAGGGCGGCGCTGACCCAGTCGCCCGCATGGATGACAAGGTCGGCCGCGTCGACCGCGGCCCACAGCCCGGCCGGCAGGTCACGGGCACGTTTCGGCAGGTGGGTGTCTGCCATGATGACCAACCGCACCCGGCCAGGGTAGCCCCGCCCCGGCTCCGGCCCCGCCTGCTCGGCGCCTACCGGGTCCGTCAGCCTCGGCCGCGTACGAGGGGTAGGAAGACCTCGTCGACGATGTCGATCAGGACCTCGTCGGGGACCGAGGGAATGCCGCGCATCGCGTACTCGGCCCTCAGCAGCATCATCGGCGTGGCCGCGACGCGCTGGTGCACCGCGGTCGGCGGTGCCTCACCGCGGACGACCGCGCGTTCGAGCAGGCTCAGCCAGGCGCGGTCCATGGTGTCCGCGCCGGACCGCTCGCGCATGAGGTCGAGCAGCGCCGGGTCGTCCGCCGCTGCGGCCAGCAGGCTGCGCAGGACCGCCCCGTGCGGCGACGACCACGTCTCGTTCGCCTGCCGCAGCATCTCCAGCGCGTCGCCCCGCAGCGTGCCCGTGTCGGGGTTCGGCATCGCGACATCGGACAGGTGGCGGTACGCCGCGACGCCCAGCGCCGCACGGTGCGGCCACCGACGGTAGATGGCGTTCTTGTTGGTCCCGGCCCGGGCGGCTACCCGGTCCATGGTCATGCCCGGATAGCCGGACTCGCGCAGTTCCTCGGCCGCCGCGTGCAGGATCGCCCGCTCCAGTTCCTCGCCCCGGCGTCTGGTGCCCATGACTTGCAGGGTACTTGACGTACCCTATACGGTACGCTCCGTACCCTAGTGTGAGGAGAACTCCCGTGCGCGTCTTCGGCATGAACTACGACACCGGCTTCGTCAGCGCCGGTTCGACCACCCACGAGCCGTTCGATCCCGAGACCGTGCGGCGTGATCTGCGGGTCATCCGAGAGGAGTTGCACTGCGACGCGGTGCGGATCACCGGCGGTGTCCAGGATCGACTGGAGTTGGCCGCGCGACTGGCAGCCGAGGCGGGGCTCGAGGTGTGGTACTCCCCCTTCACGAACGGTCTCGACCGGGACGGGCTCATGGCGTTCCTGCTCGACGGCGCCGAGCGGGCCGAACGGCTACGTCGCGGCGGGGCCTCGGTCGTGTACCTCACCGGCTCCGAGATCTCCCTGGTCACCGACGGTTTCCTGCCCGGCCGTGACCTGGTCGAACGGATGGCGCTGTTCGCCGATCCGATGCGGATGCGGGAGGCGGTTCCGGCCGCACGCGCCGCGGTACGCGCCTTTCTCGCCGAGGCGGTGCCCGCGGTACGGGCACGGTTCGGCGGCCCCGTCGGTTACGCCTCGCTCCCCCTGGAGGACGTCGACTGGGCACCCTTCGACATCATCGCCAGCGACGCCGGCTACCGGGACGCCACGAACGCCGCGACGTTCCCGCAGACCCTGGCCGCGGCGGTCGGGCAGGGCAAGCCGTACGCCGCCACCGAGTTCGGCTGCTGCACCTTCCGCGGCGCGGCCGACGTCGCGGGCGCGGGCGAGCCGGTGGCGTACGACGAGCAGGGCCGCGCCGCGAAACTCACCGCCGACCTGACACGTGACGAGCAGGGGCAGGCCCGCTACCTCCTGGACCTGTTACGCGACTACGAGCGTGGCGGTGCCGAAGCGGCATTCGTCTACACGTTCGCGAACCGGCACCTACCCACCACCGGCGACCCGGCGCACGACTACGACCTGGCCGCGCGTGGCATCGTGCGGGTCCTGCCGGACGGCTCGTGGACGCCGAAGGCCGCCTTCCACGCCCTGGCCGACTACGGCCGTACCCGCGCGCAGACCACAGCTCTTTCATGACGCGCGGCGAGCAGTGAGCCTTTTCATGGATCAAGGGCTCTTGAGCAGGCGCGTGGCAGGCGGGGTTCGGTGAACTGGATCTCGCTGTCCGGGTAGCGGCGCCGAAACGCCGCGGTGGCGCGGCGGATGACCTGGCGCAGACCGGGACGGATGCGGGAAACTGTTTCGATGCCTGCTGAGTACGTCCGGAGTGACCAGCTCCGTGGTGCCCGCATCCACCTCTGCGACCTTGCCGGCCTTGAGATTCGCGATTGCGAGGTCGGCGGTCTGAAGATCGTGGACTGCTATGGGGGCGACGTCTACCTCGGTGGCGCCTTCGAGCGTCTGGTTGTTAACGACGTCGACGTGACTGCCTACGTCGAGGCCGAGCTCGACCGGCAGCATCCCACGCGGGTGCTGGCGCGTGATGCCGCCTCCTCCGTCGACTACCGGGCTGCTTGGGATGCCATCGAGACGCAGTGGGAGGCGACGCTCGACCGTGCCAGACTCCTGCCCGAGGCCAAGCTGCACGAGCAGGTCAACGGCGAGTGGTCGTTCGTCGAGACCCAGCGGCACCTGCTGATGGCCAGCGATGCCTGGCTTGGTAACGCCGTGCTCGAGGAGGATGCGCCGTATCACCCGTTGGGCCTTCCTCACGGCGGGATGCCGCCCGACGAAGCGGCGAAGCTCGGGCTCACCCTCGAAGCCGCCCCGACGCTCGACGAGGTACTCGCACCGCGGCTCGCTCGCATGGCCGTGATGCGGCGTGTCGTCGACGGGCTCACCGAGGCCGAGCTCGATCGGGTGTGTGGTCGCAAGCCGGCGGACCCATATCCAGACCGGGAGTACATCGTGCGCCGCTGCCTCAAGGTGGTGCTCAAGGAAGAGGCCGAGCATCACCGTTATGCGGTACGAGACCTCGCCGTACTCGAGGCCGGTGCCTGAACCGATAGTGGAGTTGTTCACCTGATGTGACCGCCGCGCCGTACCGGCTCGCCGGAGGTCTCAGCTCGCTCCCGCCGCGGCCTGGGCATCCCACATGCTGATGACCACGCCGAACACGAAGAGCTGCAGCTCTGTCGCGAGTCCCGGCAACTCGATGGCGACGTCGCCGCGCCAGAAGCTGGTCTTGCGTATCGAACCCACCCGGGTGTCGCCGAGGATCAGTTCCTCCTCGCTGCCCCAGGCCGACCTACGCCGGAAATGGTAGGTCTGCCCGGACGCTTCGACGGTCCATCGCTTGCGGCCCACCCGGTCGGCCGAGGCGACAAGCGTTCCCGCGTGGTCGACCATTGTGTACCTGGTGCCCCAGACGTTGGAACGGACCTGGAAACGCCGCCCGTCCAGCTCGAACTCGCCACCGCTGCGCCACATCGAGCGGTCCCAGACCGTGATCTCTCGTCCTCGGTCCGTCACGTCGTAACGGTTCCGCCAGACGCTCACCTTTCGAGCCTCCATGCGACCAGCGTAGGTGTGCGGGCAACAGGGCGGTACGTGAAGAATCGTGGGGTGGAGCGCCGTTCGATCACTTCCCGGCGGCGAAAACCTTGCTCCTCACGCGGCGTGAGGAGCAATAGTCGGTGCCATGGCGGAGCACCTGACCGTGGGTCGTGTGGCGGAGTTGGCCGGCGTCAGCGTCCGCACACTGCACCACTACGACGAGATCGGTCTCCTCGAGCCGTCCACGCGGACCACGGCCGGGCACCGGGCCTACTCCGCGGATGACGTGGAGCGGCTCCGGGAGGTACTCGCCTACCGGCGGCTCGGCTTCGGGCTACGGGAGATCGCGGATCTGGTCGACGATCCGACCACCGACGCGGTCACGCACCTGTGCCGGCTGCGGGCCCTGCTGATGGATCAGCGCGATCGCGCCGCGGCCATGGTGACGGCCATCGACCGGGAACTGGAGGCACGAGCGATGGGTATCAGGACAACGCCGGAGGAGCAGCTGCGAGTGTTCGGGCCGCGGTTGTACGACGCGATCGGATCCGCCTACCCCGCGACGCGGCGCACCGAGCCACGGATCGCCGCGCGCATCTGGGAGGCCCTGGGTGACGCCCGAACGGTGCTGAACGTCGGGGCCGGCACCGGCTCGTACGAACCGCCCGACCGCGACGTCACGGCGGTGGAGCCGTCGGCGGTCATGCGGGCGCAGCGGCCCCCGGGTGCGGCACCGTGCGTGGCCGCGGCTGCGGAGAGTCTGCCGTTCGAGGACCAGTCCTTCGACGCCGCGATGGCGGTCAGCACCGTGCACCACTGGCCGGACCCGGTCGCCGGGCTGCGTGAGATGCGGCGGGTGGCCCGCCGCGTGGTGGTGTTCACCTACGACGCCGATGACACCGGCTGGCGTCAGCGATTCTGGCTCACCCGCGACTATCTGCCCGAGTTCGCTGACCTGCTCGTCGGATGGCCGTCCCTGGCCGACCTGGCCGGTGCGATCGGAGCACGCGCCGAGCCGGTGCTCGTGCCGTGGGACTGCGCTGACGGGTTCTTCGAGGCCCACTGGCGCCGACCTGAGGCGTACCTGGACGAACACGTACGCCGCGCGGTGTCGGTGTGGACCAGGGTCGGACCGCAGGCCGAGCAGCGTGCGGTGAGCAGACTTCGTGACGACCTGTCCTCGGGCCGATGGATCGAGCGCAACCGTGATCTCGTCGCCCTCGACACGGCAGAACTCGGTCTCCGCCTGCTCGTGGCCTGACCGCCGTGCGCCCTCCGGACGCGTTGGCGGCGCCGTCGCACGCCGTGTCCGAGCACCGGACGATGTCCGGGGTGGGCGATAGCGTCACCGACATGAGTGTGCTGGACCGTCGTGCCCTCAACCGGGCGTTGCTGGCCCGTCAGCTCCTGTTGCAGCGGCACGACATGCCGGTCGCCGACGCCTTTGAGCACCTGGTGGGGTTGCAGGCGCAGGAGCCCCTGGAGCCCTACGTCGGGCTGTGGAGCCGACTGGCCGGCTTCCAGCCGTCGGCGCTGGCCGACCTGCTGCTGAGCCGCCAGGCGGTCCGCACCCTGCTGATGCGGCGCACCCTGCACCTGGTGACCGCCGGCGACTGCCTCGCACTGCGGCCGACGCACCAGGCGATGCTCGTCTCGCGTATGTGGTCGACGCTGCGCCGGGCGCTGCCCGGCGTCGACCTCGACGAGCTGGCGAAACTGGGCAGGCCGCTGTTCGAGGAGCAGCCGCGCATGCTGACCGAGGCGGCCCGCGTGGTCGCCCACAGGTGGCCGGGTGTGCAGGCGCGCACGTTGGGTGACGCGCTCAGCACGCTCCTGCCGCTCGTGCAGGTGCCACCCCGTGGTGTCTGGGGCGAGCGCGCCGCCGCGTACAACACCACGATCGAGGTGTGGCTGGGCCGCCCGTTGGCGCCGGAGTCGCCAGCCGCCGTCGACACGCTGGTCCTGCGCTACCTCGCCGCGTACGGCCCGGCGGCGACCGCCGACATCCGCGCCTGGTCCGGGTTGACCGGGCTGCGGGAGTCAGTCCAACGGTTGCGTCCGTCGTTGCGGACGTTCCGCGACGAGCGCGGCCGTGAGCTGCTCGACGTGCCCGACGGCGCGCTGCCCGACCCGCAGACCCCGGCGCCGCCGCGCTTCCTGCCGGCGTTCGACAACGCGGTGCTCGGCTACGACGACCGCAGCCGCGTCATCGACACCGAACATCGCGGGCTGAGCGTCACAGGTGCGCGTTTCCTGCTTGTCGACGGCCGGGTCTCGGGCACCTGGGCGGTCACCGTCGACGGCGGCGCGGCGACCCTGCGGATCACGCCGCTGCGCACGCTCACCACGGACGAGCGTGACACCGTCCTCGCCGAGGGCGAGAGCCTGCTGACCATGTTCCAGCCTGAGCCCCGGCACCCCAACCGCGTCTCGATCACTGACGCCTGACTCCGGGGTGGGCCTCGTAGCTGCCTGCCAGCGCTCGCCGCCCACGGCGTCGTCGAGGTCGGCCGCGTCCGGCCTCGGCTCCAACGGCCGGCGGACGCTGCGGTACTCGGACAATTGGTCGGTTGCGCCGGTCGGGGATTGCCCACGTATCAGGGCACGGCGGACCGCAGGCACAGTCGGGTAAAGCTGTGCCGTTCACCTTCGTGGCCGCCGTGCACGTTGCTTGGCGGTAAGGCGGGACAAGGCGCGGCGCAACGACAGTCGCAGCACCGTCTGCTCGGCGTGGTCGGCCTGGACCGCCGGCCGGTCCGGTACGTCACCGGCAAACGACTCGACGATGCGGCGCCGCCGCCAGCGCGACACCTGCAGGTGATACATCGTCTTGCGGGTGTACGCCTCGGCGTTACTCGTGGCGTCCAGATTCCGCCACGCGCGATGGGTGAGCCCGAGCGCGCTCCGGACGAGATCTTCAGCCAGGTGCTGATCACCGGTGAGCAGGTACGCCCAGCGAAGCAGCGACGACATGTAGCGGGGAAAGGTTGCCGGCGTGACACAGAGTTTCGCGGTGATGGCCCGAGGGTGCCGATCGCGGCGGCGCCGACACCAAGCCCGAACCAGGGACTTCGACGCAGGGCCTAGCTGACCAGCCACTGAGCGGCGAGTTCGGTGATGATTGCGCCGCCCCGGTCGTTGAGATGAACATGGTCGACGTGCAGTTCGCGTCCGCCGTTCCGGGCGACGTCATCCCAACTCCGACCGAACAGGTAGTGCTGGGTCGCCGCGCCGAAGGCCAGCGGGAAACTGAAGTCGTACAGTGCGGGGTCGAGGCACTTTCATGACCACAGGGAACACCGGTGTGCGTGGCTCGCTGCAGAACCAGCCGTTGCCGAATCCCATTCCGATGGAGGAGTACGAGCGCTGCCCGGTCACCGACGTACTGCGGCGGGTGACCGACAAGTGGACACTGCTGCTCCTCACCCTGCTCGGTCGGCGTCCGTACCGGTTCAACGAGTTGCATCGGGCGGTCGAGGGCATCAGCCACCGTATGCTCACCCGGACGCTACGGACGTTAAAGGGTGACGGCCTGATCGACCGTGAAGTGTTTCCGACGAAACCGCCGAGCGTCGAGTACCGGCTGACACCACTCGGCGTCAGCCTCCTGGAGCCACTCTCCGTGCTGGCCGACTGCGCGGTCGACCACCACAACGAGATCGTCGCGGCCCGTCACCGGCCCAGCTGAGCGCTACGGGCACAGTCGAACGGAGCGCAGATGATCACGAGAGTTTGGCACGGTTCTCATCACCAACGCGCAGGCATCCGTGCGGCTGGACAGTGTTCGGCGTCCGTCCGTCAAGGAGCTTGGGGCAACCTATCCTCGTTGAGAGGCACTCGCCCGAACATCTGCCGTCCTACGACGGCTCATTGGAGCCCACGATGAGCGAGAAAGACAGGCCCGAGGGAATCAGCGCCAACGCGGTTGAGGCCGCGCCGGGATTATGGCGCATAGATCTCCAGAAACACGACCTCAGTATTCCCGGGCGCGAGGTCATCCAGACCCGGGTGGAGTTCACCCCGGATTCACCGCCGTTCAAGCACTTCCATCCCGGCGAAGAGATCATCTGCGTCCTTCAGGGGGCGCTGGAGTACACGCTCGAAGGCCAGCCACCGAAGGTCTGCCACGTCGGGGACGCTCTGACCGTGCCCTACGGCGTCCACCATCAGGCGAAGAACGTCGGCGACGGTGTCGCGGTCGAACTGGCCACGTACGTGGTCGAGAAGGGCAAGCCGCTCCTCACGAGGGTGGACTGAGCCACTGACGCTTCCCCGACCTCATCGAGATCGGCCTGCGGCACGGCGTCGTCCGGCACCTCGGCGACTGAACAGTCACCACCGGAGCAGCACGCCCCTGGCGGTTGGACGTAGGGTCCGGGTGTGCCGACTGAGCCTTTCCGTGTCGCCGCCGCCGTGTACGGCATTCTCCGTGACCAGGGTCGGGTGTTGCTGATCCGCCGTGCGGCGACCGGCTACCGGGACGGTCAGCTCAGCCTGCCGGCCGGACACCTCGACGGCGGCGAGGATGCGGTCACCGGCCTCGTGCGGGAGCTACGGGAGGAGATCGGGGTCGAGGCTGATCCCCGCAGTTGCCGCCTTGCGCTGCTCATCCACTCCGCACCCGAGCACGCCGGCGATCGTGAGTACTTCCACCTGTTCTTCACGGTGGATCGCTGGATCGGCGAACCATTCATCGCGGAGCCCGGCAAATGCAGTGAGCTGTCCTGGGCGACGGCGTCAGCGCTGCCACCGGATCTCGCCGACTATGTGGCAGAGGCGCTGACGGCGACCGTCCGAGGCGAGAACCTGCTGTTGCGTGGGTGGTGAATCGAGGAGTACGCCCATGTTCGCGAGTAAGAGGCGACCGCGCTGGGCCGAACTGCCGGCGTCGGTGCGAGAGAGTATCGAGGAACTACTGGGTGATGCCGTGGCGTACGCGGAAAGTTGTGTCGGCGGCTTCTCGCCCGGCTTCGCCTCCCGACTCACCCTCCAGGGTGGCCACCGGGCCTTCGTCAAGGCGGTGGACGCACAGCTCTGGCCGATCGAGGCGGCGCACTACCGCGCCGAGGCGGCTGTCACTGGACGTCTGCCGGCAGGTATGCCTGTGCCGCGACTGTTGAACGTGCGGGACGACGGCCGGTGGGTGATCCTGGCTTTCGAGCAGGTCGACGGCGTCGCACCTGGGCAACCCTGGACGGCACCGCAGATCCGCCGGGTCGTCGCGCAGGCAGTCGCCTTTGCTCAGGCGGCCACACCGTCACCTGTCGAACTCCCCCGCGATCATCCACGGCTCGGCGGCTGGGCTGACCTCGCGCTCGACCAGCACGCCACCGCCCGGCTGCACACCGTCTCGACGTGGGCGTCGCACCACCTCGGTCGATTGACCTCGATCGAGCGGGAAGGGCTGCGAGCGGCGCAGGGCGACTCACTCGTGCACTGCGACCTGTACCCACACAACATCCTGGTCAGCGGCGACCACGTGGTGTTCGTCGACTGGCCGCATGCCCGGCTCGGTGCCCCCGTCATCGACCTCATCGGGCTGCTGACCGGTCTGGCCGCCGACGGCATCGATCCCGAGCCGTACCTCCATCCGGCCTTGCCGGCACTGAACTGCCCACCGACCACATTCGACGCGATCCTCGCCGCGCACACCGGCTTCCTGATGGCGGGCGCGCTGGCACCGATGCCAACCGGGCTGGAAGCCATCGGCGCCGAGAAGCTCCGTCTCGCAACCGCGGCAACCCGGTGGCTACAGCGACGTCGCCCCCTCCCGTGACAACGCAGGCCGTCGTCGCGTCCTCGCCGATCAGTCGGCCAGCTTCTCGAAGAGTTCGTTGGTCGTGTCGTAGTACCTCGTTGTCCGGCCGAGGGCGGTCATGCCGAGCCGCCGGCAGACCGCCTGGGAGGCATGGTTGTCCGGATTCGTTACCGCGATGATCCTCGTCAGACCTCGGCCGAACGCGTCGTCCAGCACAGCCGCCGCTGCTTCGGTGGCGTAGCCGTGCCCCCAGGCGTCCGGATGCAGGTGCCAACCGATCTCGACGTCGGCCGGCCCGCCGGCAGGTTCGCCAGCCGACAGGGGAATCGGCTTGAGCAGGAGGTTTCCTACCAACCGGCGGTGCGCCGCGATGGTGATGGCCCAGATCCCGTGGATCGGATCGTCGACGGCGCGTCGGCGCGCGATCGAGGCGAGAGCTTCCTCTCGGCTGTTCATGATTGTCGGCCGCGCGCCGATGAACCGCACGACCTCCCAGCGCGACTCGAGGTCCAGGAGGAAGTCGACGTCCTCGTCATGCCAGGGGCGCAGCAGCAGGCGGTCGCTCGCGATGGTGCGCATCCGATCCAACCTAGTACGCCAACCGGGGGCGTGCCGGGGTGCGCGTCACAGGTACGGGCGCGGCTCACCGACGGCGTCGGCTGCGTATTCGGAGAGTATCTCGGCGAGGATGCGGTGCGCGTTCGCGAACTCTTCGGTGTCCTCCGGATCTTCGACCGTGTAGGAGCAGGTGACGAGGGTTTTCCAGAGCGCCCAGCCACGTCCGCGCGCCCACGTCGCGTCATCCACCGACAGTCGCGTGCGGAATGCCTGCCGGCCGTCGGCGGTCAGCAACGTCCAGGCGATCGCCAGATCGCAGGCCGGGTCACCGACGCCGCACGTCCCGAAGTCGATGACGGCCGCCAACTGGCCGTCAGCGAGGAGCAGGTTTCCCTGGGCGACGTCGCCGTGGAACCACCTGTCGACACCGTCCCAGCGGGCGCCGAGTGCCCTCGCCCAGATCTCGCGCACCAGTCCGGCGTCGACGCGGTCGCCCAACTCCGCGAGCGCACGCTCAACCTCCCTGTCGTAGGTGCGCAGGGTGGCGCCCCGGAACCAGTTGTGGACACCCGGCTGAGGGCCGTCAGCGGCGTCGACGCCCCGCAGGGCCGCCAGGAACTCGGCAAGGTCGACCGCGAATCGCACCGGGTCGGCGATGCGGTCCAGGCCGGCCGGCTCGCCGTCGAGCCACCGGTAGATCGACCACGGGTAGGGATAACTCGCGTCCGGCTCGCCTTTGGCCACCGGGGTGGGGATGGGCAGCGGCAGCCGAGCGGCGAGAGCCGGGAGCCAGCGGTGTTCCTTGTCGACAGCCAAGGCGTACTCGGCCGCGCTGGGCAGCCGTACCAGCATGTCGGGGCCGAGGTGGAAGGTCCAGTTGTCCCAGCCGCCGTCGACCACCGGTGCGATCGGGAGGTCCGCCAGGTGCGGGAACTGGTCGCTGACGAGCCGACGTACCTGTTCCGCGTCGACGGTGACGCGCTGCGGCACGGGACCGAGATCCGGAACATCACTCACTGAGCCGTCCTCGTCCGACAATCGACCTGTTGTTCAACTATGTCATCGCATGGCTTTCGGTTGGCACGAAGGCATCCTGCCCAGCGTCCACGCGTCCAGGGTCCCCGCCCATCCGAACGTGACGTACGGTGCGGTGGCACCCGGTTGTCGGTGGGGGTCGTCATGGATGAGCAGGACTTCTGGGTACGGCTGGAGTTCCGCGTCTGCGCGGAGTTCCAGGGCTTCGAGGACCGGCACCTTCGCTGGTACTGGTGCGATGGCCTGGTGGCCGAGGAGTACGAACTGCTGGCCGCCGAGCCGTGTATCCGTGGCCGGGCCTGGTGCGGGCCCAGCGGACAGGAGCCTTGGCGGTTCGTGCTGCACATCGGCCGGGGCGCGCGAACGCGTGCGGAGATCCCTTGGGCGGCGCTGCTGCCCAGCGAGCGGGCAACAGGATGGCTGTCACCCGATCCAGGAAGCAGGACCCTGCTGATGAGCCCTCTGGTCGGCTGTCCCGAATAACACGTCGAAGCTGGGACGATCGTCGCGTCGACGGCCACCGCTCGGGCTGTCGGCTCCGCCAGGCATCGCAGCCCGGGTCAGCCCGGTGGACCCCGGTTCTGTGCGACAGTGGTTCGTGCTGTTGAGCAGGTACGACCTCAGGGCGTCGATCGCGGTGTCCGACATCCACCGGGCCGTCGCGTTCTACGAAGGCAAGCTCGGCCTTCAGGCGTTGCAGTCCGGCCCCAGCGCCCACATCGCCGACGGCAGCCGGATCTATGGTTGCGGCGGCCGGCCGGCACTGAATGTCTACCAGTCGGTCACTGCCGGTAAAAGCCCGGCGACCCTGGCGACCTGGTACGTCGACGACATCGACCAGGTCGTCGACGAGCTCGTCGCGTCCGGCGTCGAGATCATCAGGTACGACCAGTTGGACCATGACGCCAGGGGAATCACCGCTCGGGCTGGCGGCGGACGCATCGCCTGGTTCCAGGATCCGGACGGCAACACCTTCGCCCTCGAAGCCGACACCTGACGACCCGGCGCGCGACCGGGCCCACGCGACCGCTCCGCAGCCGCCACGCCAACGCGCCCTACCGGCTCCGGTTGCGGGGATGCTTCTTGGCCGTCCGCTCGTTGCCGTGTTTGTAGTTGCCGGTGACGCGCGCCATCAACTCCTGCGGGTCCTCGGTGTTGACGTCGATCAGGAACCGGGCCGCGGCGGCGCCCCGAAGCACGCCGGCAGGCCGGCCGTGATGGAGCAGTTCGACGTCTCCGTTCTTGCGGAGGCGGTAGGTGAATCCCTCAGGTGCACCGGGCATCGCCGTATCGTCCTCGCAGGCAGCGCCGGACGCGATCGAATTACGCTGCCGCCCGGTGCCGCCTCGGTCGCCGCACCGGGCCCGCCGCCGGCGATGCCGCTTCCGGCCTCCTACCGAGGGTGGGATGCTTCGGCCATGGTTTCCTTCCCACCCACCTTCGCCGAACACGTCGTCGCACAGCCGGCCAAGGCCCAGTTCGAGGCGTTCATCGACGAGCACCGCAGGGCGCTCACCAACTGCCTGGACGGGCTGACCGAGGAACAGGCGCGCCGGTCGTTGGTGGCCTCCCGGACCACGCTGCTGGGTCTGGTGAAGCACGCGACCTTCGTGGAGAAGGTCTGGTTCGACGAAGCCGTCACCTGCCGGTCGCGGGCTGAGATCGGCATCCCGGCGACGCCGGACGACTCGTTCATTCTCGATGACGGTGACACGATCGCCAGTGTCCAGCACGGGCACCGCGAAGCCTGCGAGGCGTCACGCCAGGCGACGTCGTCCCTGGGCCTGGACGACATGCTGCGCGGCAACCGGCGGGGCCCGTTGCCGCTGCGGTGGGTGTATCTGCACGTGCTGCGCGAACTCGCCCAGCACTGTGGGCACGCCGATATCCTCCGCGAGCAGCTGCTCGACGAGTAACCCGTGAAGCCGGCTGGGTAGGGGTACTCAGCGGCCACCGTGTGCGGGCTCAGGTGTCGACGCGGCGACGTGGACACGATGTCGTCATGGCCGAACTGCCACACCGACACATCGCTCTGCGTACCGCCGATTCGCCGTTGCCGGCCACTGTCGCGCGCGGCCGGCAGGCCATCCTGGCGGCTCTCGGCAGGCTGGTCGCCGCGCTGAGCCGGCTCGTCGGCCGCCACCCCGCCGGGTGGCGCTGGCTGGCGCGGCGGCACCATCCGTTCCTGGACCGGCTGGCCGATGCGAACGCACAGGCGACATGCGTACGAGCCGCCCGGCTGGTGCCCGCCTACCGGGCCTTCCTGCGCGCCCGTCCCGCCGGTGCCCGCCGCCGGTTGGGCGACTTTCCGGAGACCGACAAGCTCGGCTACGTGACGGCCTACGACGCCGCCGAGCGCTGCTGGCGGGGACGGCTGCCCACCCGTGGGGTGGTGGTCGACGAGTCGGCCGGCTCGTCCGGTCAGCCGTTCAACTGGCCTCGCGGGGACCGGGAACTGCGCGCGGTGCACCGCGACGTCGCCGGCTACACCGGCCTGGTGTTTCCGATGCGCCGGCCGTTCGTCATCAACGCCTACTCGATGGGCGCCTGGGCGACCGGGACGACGACCGGCGCCGCGATGGCCCGGATCGCCGTGGTGAAGAACACCGGCCCGGACCTCGGGAAGATCGTCGACACGCTCCGCGAGTTCGGTCCCGAGTTCGACTACCTGGTGACCGCCTACCCACCGTTCCTCAAGCACCTGCGCGATCGGCTCGACGCCGAGGGCTTCCCCTGGTCGCGGTACCGCATCTTCGCCAACTGCGGCGGCGAGGGGATGACCGAGGCGCTGCGCGACTACCTGGAGCAGCGGTTCGCGCTCGTGCGTTCGGCGTACGGGGCTTCGGACCTGACGATCGGTATCGGCGCGGAGACCCGGTTCACGGTGTGGCTGCGGCGGCGGTTGCAGACCGACCGCGGCCTGCGGACCGCGCTGCTCGGCGCCGACGAGCAGCGGCTGCCGATGGTGTTCCAGTACAACCCGTTCACCACCTACCTGGAAACCAACGAGCGACGCGAGCTGGTCTGCACGGTGACCGGCGACGTGTTGCAACCCCGGTTGCGCTACAACGTCGGCGACGAGGCGCTGCTGGTGCCGTACCGGCGGATCATCGAGCTGGCGCAGGCCGACCCGGTACGCGGCGCCGAGCTGCGCACCGCCGTCCAGGTCGAGCGGATGACCCTGCCGGTGCTGTTGCTGTTCGGCCGGCGCGACTCCACTGTCTCCTACCTGGGGGCCAACCTCTACCCCCAGGACGTCGAGTACGGCCTCTACACCGGCAATCCGTACGCCGCTGAGATCAACCGCTTCTGTCTGACGTTGGTCGAGGACGCGGCGCTGGAGACCCGGCCGGTGATCCACCTCGAACTGCGTCGCCCGTTGGCCGCCGCGCAGCGCGACGCGCTCGCCGCCGCCTGCCGCAACGGGGTACGCCGGCACCTCACCTCGGTCTCGCGGGACTTCGCCCAGTCCCTCGTGGAGGACCCGACCGCCGGTGACCTGCGGGTGGAGCTGCACGAACCCGGCACTGGCCCGTTCGCCGGCCAGCAGAAGATCAAGAATGTCTACCTGGTGAGGTGACCATGCGTACCCGTGACTTCTCCCGCGCTCCCGCCCAGGCCCGCGCCGGTGCCATGTTCATCGGCGGGACCCGTTACGCCAGTCCCCTGGTGCTGCTGCGGCTGGCGCCGGCCTGGTTCCGGATGGTCCGTGACATGCGCCGGATGTCCGGCTACTGCTGGCACACGGTCTACTGGCAGTTCCCGTTGACCCTCGGCACGATCGCGTTCTTCACCGACCGCGACGCGATGCTGCGCTTCGCCCGTACCCGCCATCACCGGCGGTTGATGGTCTGGTTGACCGACGGCACCCGCAACGCGACAGCCGGGTTCATCCGGCTCTACAGCGCCGCTCCGGACGGATACTCCAACGGCGCGTGGCGGGCCGAAGGCCCGGAGATGGGACACATCACGACCTTCACCCCGCTGGGCGCGGAGACGACCGGGCCGGTGGTCCGGCGATGAGCAGCCACCGGTTCGAACGCGTCACCGGCCGTCGTGACCTGCGGCAGTTCCTGACCTTCGCCGACCGGCTGTACGCCGACGAACCGCGTCACGTACCTGTCCCCCGGCGGCAGATCCGGCGGTGGTGGCGCGACGGTGTGCCGCTGTACCTGCTGCGCGACGCCGCCGGCACGGTGGTCGCCCGCACCACCCTGCACACCGACCCGGCCTTCGACGCCAAGCTCGGCCGCCGGTGCCAACTGTTCGGGCTGACCGAGTTCACCGCGCCGGCCGCCCGACCGCTGTTCGACGCGCTGAACGCGCACGCCGATGCCGACCGGGACCTGCTGTTCGGTCCGGTGGCGTTGCTGCCCAACCAGGCCGGCGGGGTGATCACGTCCGGCTACCCCGAACGGGGCTTCGTCGACAGCGCCTGGAACCCACCGCGCTACGTGGCCGCCTACGAGGCGTACGGATTCCACCGCCGGTTCGAGTCGGACACCTGGATCTGCCCGGTGACCGCACCGACCCGCCCGGTGCCGGCCTCGGCGCGCATCGAGCCGGACGGTGCCCGACTCGAACTGCACCACGGTGACGTCGGGCGGCTCGACGAGCAGCTCGACCTGCTGCGCGGGATGCTCAACGCCTCCTTCGCCCAACTCGGCTACTACACCCCGATCTCCGCCGCGCAACTGCGGCGGCAGACCGACGGGCTGGCGTACCTGCTCGACGAGTCACTGCTGCTCTACCTGACCCGCGACGGCCAGCCGGTGGCGTTCGTGCTCTGTGTACCTGACATCAGCGAGTTCCTGGTCGCGGTCCGCGGCGACCTGCACCTGGTCAACCAGCTACGGCTGCTGGCCACTCGGCATCGCTACCGGCGGGAGGCGGTGCTCATCGTCAAGGGCGTGCTCCCGCAGTACCAGGGACGCGGCTACCAGCGGCTGCTCTCCGCGCACCTGCACCGCAACCTGCACATCGCCGGCTACACGACGCTGCGCAGCACCTACGTCGGGCGGGACAACCCGGCGTCGACCGCCCAGTACCGGCGGCTCGGCGGTCGTCCGCTGCACGGGTACACGTTCTACGCCAAGGAGCGGTAGGTGGACCACACCGCGTTTCGTGCGCTGGAGCCGTTGTGCTGGCGGGCGCCGAGCGCGCACAACACCCAGCCGTGGCGGCTGCGCCACGAGCCCGGAGCCGTCCACGTCGGGTGGGACCCGGCCCGTACGCTGCCGGCGGCCGACCCCACCGGACGGGACCTGCGACTGTCGCTCGGCGCGTTCGTCGAGACCTGTCTGATCGTCGCCGCCGACGCGGGCCTACGACTGGAGTACGTCGCCGAGTACGACGAGCGGCACCACCGGGTGGGTTGGCTGCGGCCCGCTCCGCACCGCTACCCGACGCCCTTCCGCATCGCCGACGTGTGGCAGCGCCGTACCGACCGGGGCACCTTCGTCGCCGGGCCCGAGCAGGACACGCTCGCGACGCTCGACGCGGTCGCCCGGCAGGCCGGCGGCGACGTCCGCGCCGTGCCGGATCCGGGTCGCCTCGGTGTCCTGCTCCGGGCCGCCGACCGGCGGGTGTACGCGGACCCGGCGGTCGTCGCCGAGCTGCGCCGCTGGCTGCGGCTGAGTCCGACGCATCCGGACTACCACGCCGACGGACTCAACGACAGCTGCCTCGCGTTGTCCCGGCCCACCGCGACCGGGCTACGCGCGGCGCTGGCCGCGTACCCGGTGCTCCGGCCGCTGGGGTTACCGAGGCTGCTCGCCGCCGCCGACGACCCGCTCGCACGCGGCGGCGCGGTGCTGGTCCTGGTCGGCCCGGCGGATCTCGACCGCCCCGGTCAGGTCGAGTTCGGCCGGGTGCTGCTGCGGGTCTGGCTGGCCCTGCACACCGCCGGGCTGGCAGCGCATCCGCTGAGCCAGCTCATCGACGTCGCCGCCACCCGGACGGCGCTCGGTGCGCTGCTGGACGTCGCACCGGAGCGGCTGTTGCACGTGGCCCGGGTGGGTCGGCCCACGCGTCCGGCGCCCCGTTCGGCGCGCCGGCTCGGCTGATCTGACCGCAACCCGAGTCACGGCAGCAGGGGTACGGTCACCGTGTTGGCCGTAGCTCCTTCCCATGCGCGGCAGGATGCCCGTCACAGATGAAAATGGGCAGTTGCCGACCGCGCCTGACCCCCCGGCGACAGCGGAGGTCCTCTGATGCCGTTACCCCCGGACAGTCACGTGCACAGCGAGTGGTCGTGGGACACCGCGGTCGGTGACATGGAAGGGTCGTGCGTGCGGGCCATCGAGCTCGGATTGCCGGCGATCGCTTTCACCGAGCACCTGGACCACACCGTGTGGCGTGTCGCGACCGAAGGCCCGTACGTCTCGGACCACCTCACGGCGCTGGCCGACGCGAGCGGGATGCTGACGCCGCCCGCGTTCGATGCCGCCGGATATCTGGCAGCGGTGGCACGCTGCCGGGAACGGTTTCCCCAGCTGCGCATCCTCAGCGGTCTCGAGCTGGGCGAGCCCCACCGCCACGCCGATCAGATCGCGGGGGTACTGGCCACCGGCCGGTTCGACCGCCTCCTCGGGTCCCTGCACAGCCTCCCCGATCGGGATGGCTTCGCCGAGCCCTGGGCGATCTACCCACACCGGGATCCCCACGATCTGGTCCGCGCGTACCTCGCCGATGTCGCCACGATGGTCACGACAAACGACATGTTCTCCGTGCTGGCGCACATCGACTATCCGGTCCGCTCCTGGCCGGCCGACGACGTCGGTCCCTTCGACCCCACCGTCTTCGAAGCGGAGTTCCGCGAGACGTTGCGGGTGACCGCGCTGTCCGGTCGGGCTCTGGAAGTCAACACCCGGCTGCCGTTGCACCCGACCGTGCTCAGCTGGTGGCACGAGGAAGGTGGCGACGCGATCACCTTCGGTAGCGACGCACATCTGCCCGCCTTCGTCGGACACGGCTTCCGGGAGGCCGCGCAGCTGGCGGAGGCACACGGCTTCAGACCCGGCAGAAGCCCCCACGACCTGTGGGGTCGGGGGTGAGCGGCATCCCGACGCCGACCGAGATTGTGCTGGTCCGGCACGCCCGGTCCGTCCCCCCGACCGCCGACGGTCCGGACGAGTTCACCCGCCCGCTGACCACGGACGGGCTGCGGCAGGCACAGGAGCTGGTGGCGGTGCTCACCGAGCCGCGACCGGCGGCGGTGTGGTCCAGCCCGTACCGGCGCGCGATCCAGACCGTCCAGCCGACAGCCGACGCGCTCGGCCTGCCCGTACGCACCATGGTGGAGCTGCGCGAGTGGGACGACGGCCTCTCCTTCACCGAGGTCTGGGAGTCGCATTACGTCAGGAGTTGGGCGGACCTGTCCTACGCGCGCCCGGGCGGCGAGAGCCTCGAACAGCTCAGCATCCGTGCCGTCGATGCCGTTCGGACGCTCGTACGCCACAATCGTGGCCGGGTCGTTCTCGTCGGCAGCCACGGCACCTTCATCTGCCGGACGTTGGCCGGTTTCGGCGTGCCGGTCAGCTGGGCCACGGTGCGGCAGATGCCGATGCCCGCCATCTACCGACTTCGCTTCACCGACCCGAGCACCCGTCCCGAGGTGTGCGGTTGGACCTGATCGCCTCGGCCCGGCCTCGACCGGTCACCGACACGTCCGGCTCAACCAGCCTGCCCCACGGGTCGGAGCAGGCCGGCTGAGCCGGGCGGACGAGGTTCCCGGCGTAGCCCCGCAGGTCAGGGCAGCTCGAACGGGAGGGTGATGCCGTCCAGGCTGTGCGGACAGGGGCAGTCCCGCTCGGCCGGGAGCGCGGCGACCGCGTCGAGCAGCAACCCGCGCAGCCGCTCGGTGTTCTCGCCGAAGACCCGGAACACCTCCTGCTGGGTCACCCCGTGACCGCTCTCCACGCCGGCGTCCAGATCGGTCACCAGGGCGATCGCGCTGTAGCAGAGGGCCAGTTCCCGGGCGAGAACCGCCTCCGGGTGGCCGGTCATGTTGATGACCGCCCCGCCGACCGCCGCGTACCACCGGGATTCGGCGCGGGTGGAGAAGCGCGGCCCCTCCACCACCACCATGGTGCCGCCGTCGTGCGCGGGCACCGACCGGCCGGTGGCAGCCGTCAGCAGGGTACGCCGCCCGCTCGGGCAGTACGGGTCGGCGAAGGAGAGGTGCACCGCACCCTGCTCGTAGTACGTCTGCACCCGGCCGCTGGTCCGGTCGATGAGCTGATCGGGTACCACGAACGTGCCGGGCCCGAGGTCCGGCCGCAGGCCACCGACGGCGCACGGCGCGAGCACCTGGCGTACCCCGAGCGACCGCAGCGCCCACAGGTTGGCCCGGTAGGGAATCCGGTGCGCAGGATGCCTGTGGTCCCGGCCGTGCCGAGGGAGGAACGCCACCGTACGGCCGCCGACGTCGGCGATCGTCACCGTGTCGGAGGGCGCACCGTACGGTGTCTCGACGACGTGTTCGGTGGCGCCGTCGAGCAACGCGTAGAGACCCGAGCCGCCGATGACGGCGAGTTCCGCAGATGGGGACACGTTTCACCTTCCAGTTGTCGAAGCCGCCTGACCGCCGTGGCGCGGGCGCGTGGCGCACCGCCCTACCACGCCGTCAGGAGCAGGTGGTTGATCACGAGGGCCACCGTTGCCTGCGCGGTGAGCCAGGTGCGGCGGCCGGTGACGGGAATCAGCGCGGCGCCGGCCATGAGCCATCCGGTGAAGGGCAACCAGATGCGTTCGACCTCGGCCTTGCTGTAGCCGGACAGGTCCGCGGCGACGATCGCCGTCGCAGCGGCAACGGGCAGCAGCCAGGAGGCGTACCCGACGGTGCCGTGTTGCGGTCGCCGCAGACCCTCGCCCGGCCGCAGCGACGAGACCGCCTGCCCTCCGGCGACCGCGGCGCGGCGGAGGATGACGGCGGCCGCCGGGCCGGCGGCGACGGCGAGGATCGCGAGGTTGGCCCAGACCCAGTAGCCGTACGCGCGTCGGCTGGCGATGCCCTGGTAGTAGCGTTCGACGACCAGGTGATAGCCGGTCAGCCAGTCGAAGCCGGCAGCCGTGAACCCGCCGACGACAAGTGCCGCGCCCCCGAGCGCCCACCAGACGGCGGACCGGTGCCGGTGGCCCAGGATCATCACCGCCACCGCGATCGGGACCATCAGCACCAGTCCGTAGGAGAGGTAACAGCCGAAACCCAGCAGCGCGCCACCGGCGAGCGCGCCGGCCGCACTGCCCCGGGTGACGCCGTAGGCCAGCAGCGCGACGCCGGTGGCGGTCACCCCGGCGAACAGGCCGTCGGCGGACACTCCCGACCACACCGCGCCCGGAAACAACGCCGCGAACGGCAGTACGGCCCGCGCCGCGTCGTCGGTGCCGAGCAGCCGCACGGTGTGCGGCACGGCGACGGCGGTGAGCGCCGCCGTCAGGATGCACAGCGCCCCGGCCCAACCGCCGCCGCTCAGCCCGACCCGGTCGAGCCAGACGAACACCAGCAGCGCCGCGGGCGGATGGCCGGACACGTGGGTGGTCCAGGAGTCCGGCTGGAAGTCGAGGATCCGGGTGGTGAATGCGCCGAGCATGGCGGGGATGTCGGTGACACCGGGCACCTCGTGCAGGTACTCGTGGTCGGTGGTCAGCCGGCCGGCGACGCCGCGCTGCCAGCCGTCCACGAGGGCCAGGGACAGTGTCCAGGCCACCGCCGTGGCGTAGGACAGGACGAGCAGCCGCCGCCAGGACAGCCGCGCCGCCAGCGCGGGTCCGCGCCAGCAGACCAGGACCGCCACCACCACCGCCGGCGGGGTGCCGAGGCCGACGTGCGGCCGCCAGTGCGCGTACAACGGCGCCGCACTCGCGTACACCGGACGGCCCAGCAGGTAGAGCAGGCCGCCGACACCAGCGGCGGCGGCGAACAGCCCGACGGCGACCAGGACGGCGATCACGTCGGCCCGTTCGGTGTCGCGCCGCAGTCGGGCGAGCAGCGCCGTCCTCATCCGCGCAGCGGTGCGTGGGCGAACTGCCGGACTCCGTCGGCGAGGCCGACCGCCGCACGGAACCCGAGTTCGGCCTGGGCACGGGCCGGTGAGGCGACCACGTGGCGCACGTCGCCGAGCCGGAACTCGCCGGTCACCACCGGCGCCGGCCCGCCGGCGGCCCGGGCGAGTTCGGCGGCCATCTCGCCGATGCTCGCGGGGCGGCCGGAGGCGATGTTGTACGCGCGCCAGCCGGTGCGCGTGCCGGTCGCCGTCACCGCGGCGAGATTGGCCGCCGCCACGTCGTCGACGTGGACGAAGTCACGTCGCTGGTGGCCGTCCTCGAACACGCGCGGGGCCCGTCCCGCCGCCAACGCGGACCGGAAGATCGCCGCGACGCCGCTGTACGGCGTGTCGCGCGGCATGCCGGGCCCGTACACGTTGTGGTACCGCAACGCCACCACGGTGCCACCGGTCTGCCGGCACCAGGCCGCCGTGAGGTGCTCCTGGGCGACCTTGGTGGCGGCGTACACGCTGCGCGGGTCCAGCGCTGCGCCCTCGTCGACGAGTCCCGGCTCCAGGGCGGTGCCGCAGGCGGAGCAGGCCGGCTCGAACCGCCCGGCGGCCAGGTCGGTGGCACCGCGTGGGGCGGGGCGTACCGCACCGTGCCGGGCGCACCGGTAGGCACCCTCGCCGTAGACCACCATCGAGCTGGCCAGCACGAGTCGGTGGATGTCCGCGCGGTCCATCTCGGCCAGGAGCACGGCGGTGCCGAGATCGTTGCAGCCGACGTACTCGGGCAGGTCGTCGAGGTCCACCCCGAGCCCGACCATGGCCGCCTGGTGCACGACCACGTCGACGCCGACCAGGGCGTCGGCGACAGCGGACCGGTCGCGCAGGTCGACCCGGCGCAGCGGGGCACCGTCCACCGCCGCCGGCAACGGCGCACGGTGCGCCCCCGGATGGCCAACGTCCACCACCGACACCTGATGACCGGCGCGGTGCAGCGCGGCGACGACATGGGTCCCGATGAAGCCGGCTCCGCCGGTGACGAGTACGTGGGTCACGGCGCCGACGCTAGAACCAGCCAGGCACCGGAAGCAGCCGTGACGGGCAGCCGTCAGCGTCTCGTAAGACTTCATCATCGGCTGGTAATACCTGACCCGCCCGATCCTGATTAGCGTCCGCGACATGACCGATGTGGTTCTTCCCTGCCGGAACGAGGCGCCGGCACTGCCCGGCCTGCTGGCCCGGATACCGGCCGGCTACCGGCCGATCGTCGTGGACAACGGCTCGACCGACGGCTCGGCCGACGTGGCACGCGCCCACGGCGCGGACGTGGTGAGCGTGGCCGAACCCGGCTACGGCGCCGCCGTGCACGCCGGTGTCGTGGCGGCCGATCCCGCCGACGGGGTGGTGTGCGTGATGGACGCCGACGGTTCCTTCGACCCGGCCCAACTGCCCCGGCTTGTCGACTGTGTGCGCGGCGGGCGGGCCGAGCTGGCCACCGGCCGACGCCGCCCGGCCGCACGGGGGGTGTGGCCGCTGCACGCCCGGGCCGCCAACGCCGTCCTGGCGCACCGGTTGCGCCGTACCACCGGCCTGAACGTCCACGACATCGGCCCGATGCGGGCCGTACGCCGCGACGACCTGCTGGCGTTGGGGCTGCGCGACCGCCGCTTCGGCTACCCGCTGGAGCTGCTGATCGCCGCCGGCCGGGCCGGTTGGCGGGTGGTCGAGATCGACGTCGACTACCACCCGAGGGCGGCCGGCACCCGTTCGAAGGTGACCGGCACCCTGCTCGGCACCGCCCGTGCCGTACGCGACATGAGCGCGGTGCTGGCCCGGTGAGCGCTGCCCAGGTCCTGGTGCTGGCCAAGGCACCGACGCCCGGCCGGGTCAAGACGCGGCTCTGCCCGCCCTGCACCCCGGCGCAGGCGGCCCGGATCGCCGCCGCCGCGCTGGCCGACACCCTCGACACCGTCACCACCGCCGCGGCCACCCGGTTCCTCGTGGTCGACGGCGATCACCCCGCCCCGCCGGGTTGGGTGGCGCTGCCCCAGCGAGGCGATTCCCTCGGCGAACGCATCGCCAACGCGTTCGCGGACACCCGGACACCCGGCACGCCGTCCGTCCTGATCGGCATGGACACCCCGCAGCTGGTCGTCGGTCACCTCGACGCGGCGGCGGGGCTGCTCGGCACGGCCGACGGCCCCGACGCGGTTCTCGGCCCGGCCGTCGACGGCGGTTGGTGGCTGTTGGGACTGCGCGACCCCGGCCACGCCACGGTGCTGCGCGGCATCGCGACCTCCACGGCGAGCACCGGGCGGCGCACCCTTGCCGCACTGCGCCGTCGTGGCCTGCGGGTGCACCTGATGTCCCGACTGTGCGACGTGGACACCGCCACCGACGCCCGCAGCGTGGCCGCGCTGTGCCCGCCGGAGAGCCGGTTCGCCCGTGCCGTCGCCGTCGAGCTGCCCGGCCCGGCAGCGGTGGCCCGGTGAACGCCGTCGCGGTCTTCGACACCGCCATCGACCGGGCCGCGGCGGGCATCCCGGCCGCCTTCACCGCCCGGCACGCCAGCGGTGGTCTCTACCGCTTCGACCCGGCCGCCTGGTGCCAGGACGTGATCGCCGGCGACGACGCGCTCATCGCCGCCTGCACCGGCCACACCCTCGACGTCGGCTGCGGCCCCGGCCGGCTCACCAGCGCACTCATCGACGCCGGCCGACCGGCCCTGGGCATCGACCTCAGCGCCAGTGCGGTCCGGCTGGCCCGCCGTCGTGGCGCACCCGCACTGCGACGCGACGTCTTCGGTCCGCTGCCCGGCACCGGCCGCTGGCGTGACCTGCTGCTGGCCGACGGCAACATCGGCATCGGCGGTGACCCGCACCGGTTGCTTCGCCGATGCCGCCAACTGCTGACCACCGACGGGCACCTCCATGCGGAACTGGCGCCGGCCGGCACGCCCGCCTGGTCCGGAACAGCGACGGCGCGGACCCCCGACGGTGCCGAGCGCGCGCTGCGCTGGGCCTGCGTACCCCTCGACGATCTTCCCGGGCTGGCCGACGCCACGGCGATGCGCGTCCTCGACACCTGGACGGAGGCGGGTCGGTGGTTCGCCACCCTGACGCCCCGGTGACCGGCCGGGCGACGCTGCTGCGGCGGCTCGCCCGGTGGTGCCTGGAACCGTTGCCAGCACCGCCGGTGGCACTGCGGCGCGGACCGATGCGCCCCGAGGTGTTCCGGTCCGGGTTACGGTCCGCCCGGCTGACCAGTCAGCTCGGTGTCGCCCTCGGCGTGGCGTTCGGCATCTGCTTCGTCACCGGTCTGCTCAGCCACCTGATCCAGCACCCGCCGGGCTGGTTCTGGTGGCCGGCCCGGCCGGTCGGGCTCTACCGGTTCACCCAGGGTCTGCACGTGGCGACAGGTCTCGCCGCGATACCGCTGCTCGGCGCCAAGCTGTGGTCGGTCTACCCGCACCTGTTCAGCTGGCCGCCGGTCCGTTCGATCGCCCACGCGGCGGCCCGTGCGGGCACCGGAGCGCTTGTCGCCGCCGCACTGTTCCTGCTGGTCAGTGGCGTTCTCAACATCTCCCGCTGGTACGCGGTGATGCCGTTCTTCTTCACCGCCGGACACTACTGGGTGGCCTGGCTGGCGGTCGGCGGGCTCCTGGTGCACGTCGGCGTCCACCTTCCGGCCGTCCGCGCCGCGCTCGGCCGCCCCGTCCGCGAGTCTCGGCAGGACGGGCTGAGCCGGCGTGGTCTGCTCGGTGGCGTCGCCGCCGCGTCCGGGCTGATCACCCTGGCCACGGTCGGACAGACGATCCGGCCGCTGGCCGGTCTCGCGGTGCTCGCCCCACGCCACCCCGGCACCGGGCCGCAGGGCATCCCGGTGAACCGGACCGCCAACGGCGCCGGGGTGCGCGGCGCGGCCCTCGACCCGGCGTACCGGCTGCGGGTCACCGGACCCGACCGCAGCGTCAGCCTGGACCTCGCCGCCCTGAGCGCGCTTCCGCAGTACACCGCGGAGCTGCCGATCGCCTGCGTGGAGGGCTGGAGCGCCACCGCGAGGTGGACCGGCGTGCGGCTGGGCGATCTGGTCACGCTCGTGGGTGCCGATCCTCGACACTCATCGGCGCTTGTCGAGTCGTTGCAGGTGGGCGGACGGTACCGCGCCTGCACGGTGCCGCCGGAACACGTTGCGGATCCGCTGACCCTGGTCGCCCTGCGGGTGGGTGGCGAGCCCCTGCACCTCGACCACGGCTATCCGGCGCGGCTGATCGCGCCGAACCGGCCGGGCGTGCTGCAAACGAAGTGGATCAGCCGGATCAGCGTGTCGGAGTCACGATGAGGACCCGTACCGTGCTGGTGGTCGGGGGCTGTCTGCTCATGGCGTACGCCGTGGTCGGCGCCACCACCGATGCCGACCTGAAACCTGGTGGCGTGCTGCTCTTCCTGGCCGCCGTGCTGGTGGGCCACGACGTGGTCTGGATGGCGGCGGTCCTGGCCGTCGGCGCCGCGCTGACCCGCGTCCCACCCCGGTGCCGGCCGAGGGTTCGGACCGCCGCGATCACCGCAGCGGCGGTCACCATTGTGGGGCTGCCCCTCGCCGTGGGGTTCGGCCGCGCGGCCGACAACGCGTCGGTGCTGCCGCTGCCGTACGGCCGCAATCTCGTCGCCGTCCTGCTCGTCGTCGCCGGTACGACGCTGCTGGCCTGCCTGTTGCCGGTCCGACGGACCGGGGTGGCGGCAGACCGTAAGGAATCCGAAAGACCCGGCGAGGGCGGTCCGTGACCTGCGGTCGATAGCGTGGTGGGGATGAGAAACCGGGTGTTGGTTGTCGACGACGACCCGACGGTCAGTGACGTCGTCCGGCGTTACCTGGAGCAGGCTGGCTGCGAGGTCCAGTTGGCCGCCGACGGGGCCGACGGCCTCGCCGCGATCGCCGCCGCGCGCCCCGACCTCGTGGTACTCGACCTCATGATGCCCGGCATCGACGGCCTCGAGGTCTGTCGCCGGATCCGACGGCAGTTGCCCGACCTGCCGGTGGTCATGCTGACCGCCCTCGGTGAGGAGGCCGACCGGGTCCTCGGGCTGGAGGTCGGCGCCGACGACTACGTCACCAAGCCTTTCTCCCCCCGCGAACTCGTGCTGCGGATCCGCTCCGTGCTACGCCGCACCGCCGCGCACACCGCCCATCCCACAGTCCCCGCGAAGCTGACCGACGCGGCCCTGACCGTGGACACCGCGCGCCGTACCGCCACGGTGGCCGGCACACCGCTGGCGCTCACCGCCCGGGAAATCGATCTCCTGATCTTCTTCATGCGGCATCCCGGGCGGGCGTGGTCGCGGAGCGACCTGCTGGACAAGGTCTGGGGATGGCAGTTCGGCGACCAGTCGACCGTCACCGTCCACGTCCGCCGACTACGCGAGAAGATCGAGGACGACCCGGCGAACCCGCAGCGCATCCGCACCGTGTGGGGTGTCGGATACCGCTTCGACCCGATCGACGAGGAAACCGGCACGTGACCGACACCCTGCTCATCGGGCTCTACGCCCTGGCCGCCGGCGGCGTCGTCGGCCTGGTCGGCGCCGCAGCGCTCCGGCTGCTCCGTGGCCGCTCGATTCTCGTCCACATCCTGGTCCTACTCGCCGTCACCGTGCTCGCCGTGGTCGCCGGAGTCGTCACTGTCGCGCAGGCGATGTTCCTCTCAGCGCACGACCTGTGGGTCGTCCTCGTCACGGTCAGCGCCGCCGCGCTCATCAGCCTCGCCGTCGGCGCCGTCTTCGGCAGCCGGCTGGCCGCTTCGGCGGTCTGGGCGCAGACGGCCCGGGAACGCGAACGGCGGCTGGAGGCCGGTCGCCGGGAGCTTGTCGCCTGGGTGTCGCACGACCTGCGCACTCCCCTGGCGGGGCTGCGGGCCATGGCCGAGGCCCTGGAGGACCGCATCATCGAGGACCCGGCCGTCGTCGACGACTACCACCGGCGGATCCGGGTGGAGACCGACCGGATGGCCCAGCTCGTCGACGACCTGTTCGAGTTGTCCCGCATCAACGCCGGGGCGCTCCGGCTCATGCCCACCACCGTGCCGTTGCGCGAGGTGGTCTCCGACGCGATCGCCGGCGTCGCCCCGCTGGCCGCCCGCCGCCGGATCCACCTCGTCGCGGCGGACAGCGGCTGGCCCGACGTCCGCGCGGGCGAACGTGAACTCGCCCGGATCGTCAGCAACCTGCTGATCAACTCCGTCCGGTACACACCTGAGGACGGCAGCGTGCACATCGCCGCCGGCCACGAAACCGGCAGCGTGTGGCTGGCGGTCTCGGACACCTGCGGCGGCATCCCCGGCGAGGATCTGGACCGGGTCTTCGACGTCGCGTTCCGGGGCGAGCGCGCCCGTACCCCAGGGGCGGCCGGCTCCGGCGGCGGCGGCGGACTCGGCCTGGCCATCGTGCGCGGCCTCGTCGAGGCGCACGGTGGCCGGGTGGACGTCCGCAACACCGACAACGGCTGCCGATTCGAGGTACGCCTGCCCGCCACCTGAGCACGAGAATTGGCCCAGGCCCGGATCGACCGTTGCCGGATGTTGTCGAACTTCGAGGCAGGCCCGCCACCCTATTCAGGCAGTGGCCAGACGCGGAAGCGGAAGCGTTCGATGCCGGCGGGGAGATCGGTGCTGGAGCGCCGTCCCAGGATTCGGCTGTGACGTGGGCGCGGTGTCCTCCGAGTTGTGCCAGCCTGCTCAGGGCACGTAGCAGTCAGCCGTGCGGTCAGTCGGCGAAGGTGAGGTCGCGTTCGGCCAGTGCCGCCGCCAGGATGCCGATCGCTCTCGGCCCGACGCCGTGCAGGGCGAGTAGATCACGGCGGCGGTACGTGGCCACTTGAGCGAGCGTCGTGATGCCGGCTTCGAGCAGGGCGCTGTTGGCGGGCCGCCCGATCGGCGGCAGGTCACCGATCTGTGCGGGTACATGGCGGGTACTCACCCGATCACGATAAGCCGTCCGGGCGCCGATCCGCGTTCCCGGGCCCATCTCCACTCCCACAGTCCAGCTCTGCTGACGCAGTCGTCCCCTGGTAGGGCACCCGACACCCACGCTCAGTGAACAACACACCCGCCGCCGATCCGGGCAGCCGGCCCACGACGGTGCACGACACCTCCCGTGGGGTATCCGGCCGCACCGGATCGCCTATGCGTGCGGTCACTCTCGCCGGGCGGCCTCGCGGAGCATGGCATCCAGTTCGGGGTCATCCATGAGCTCCCGGACCTCCTGCGCGCAGCGGCAGGAGTGAGCGATCTTGGCAGCCCAGCCCAGCGCCTCTTCCTTCGAGGCCAGGTCAAGGACCACGAACCCGCCGATGACCTCCTTGGTCTCCGGGTACGGGCCGTCGACCACCAGCCCGTCCGTGCCGACGATGCTCGCCCGCTGCCGCTGCAGTCCACCGCCGGCCACGAACACGCCGGCGTTCACCGCCTCCTGGATCACCGCGTGCGCGGCCTTGCCCACATCAGGCAGGTCCTCGGCGGAGATGTGGTCCATGGCGCCGTCGTTGAAAGAGATCAAATAATGCGTCATCCCATGACTCCCTGCTCCGGCGGCCTCCTCCGGCCACCTGTCACCTGGTCTACGAACGAGCCACCGCGCATCCGACAATGTGCCGGCGGAAATTTCCCCGGTCAGCCGGTCAGCTGGCCTCGGCGGCGGGTGAGGTAGGACCGCTCCGCAGGGTTGCTGGCGAGACCGATGGCCTGGTCGTACTCCGCCCGCGACTCGTCGAGGCGCCCGAGCCGCCGCAGCAGGTCGGCGCGGGCGGCGTGGAAGGGGTGGTAACCGTCGAGGGCCTCGGCGAGCCTGTCGATCTCGGCGAGCCCGGCCCCGGAGCCGTCGACCTCGGCGACCGCCACCGCCCGGTTGAGCCGCACGACCGGCGAGGGATCCAGCAGCACCAGGCCATCGTAGAGGGCGACGAGGGTCGGCCAGTCGGTCTCATCGGTCGAGGGCGCATTCGCGTGGACCGCGTTGATCGCGGCCTGCACCTGGTAACGCCCGGGTGGCTCTCCGCCGGCCGCCACCGCCTGGATCCGCTCGTGAACCAGGGCGTTGCCCTCGGCGATCAGAGCACGGTCCCAGGCACCGCGATCCTGCTCGTGGAGGGTCACCAACTCCCCGGTGGCGGACACGCGCGCCGGCCGCCGGGCCTCGGTGAGGAGCATCAGGGCGAGCAGACCGGCCACCTCGCCGTCGTCCGGAAGGAGGGTACGCAGCAGGCGGCCGAGGCGGATCGCCTCGTCGGTGAGGTCGACGCGTACCGGTTCGTCCCCCCGGCCGGGCAGGTAGCCCTCGTTGAACACGAGGTAGACGACGGCGAGCACGCCGGCGAGCCGTTCGCGGACGTCGTCGGCAGCAGGCACCCGGTAGGGAATGCGGGCATCCTTGATCTTCGTCTTGGCACGGGTGATCCGTCGCGCCATCGCGGTCTCCTGTACCAGAAAGGCGCGGGCGATCTCCGCGACGGTGAGGCCCCCGAGCAGGCGCAGGGTGAGCGCCACCCGCGCCTCCATCGCGAGCGCGGGGTGGCAGCAGGTGAAGACGAGTCTGAGCCGGTCGTCCCCGACCGGGCCGGTCGGCTCAGCAGGGGTGTCGTCGTACCCGATCAGGGCCGCCTGGTGCCTGGCGTCGCGCTGCGACTCGCGGCGGAGCCAGTCGATCGCCTTGCGGGTCGCGGTGGTGGCGACCCAGCCGCCGGGATTGGGCGGTACGCCCTCGCGCGGCCACCGCTCCGCGGCCACGGCGAACGCCTCGGCCGTCGCTTCCTCGGCGACGTCGAGGTCACCGAAGCGGCGCGCCAGGCTGGCGACCACCCGCGCCCACTCCTCCTGATGGGTACGGGTGATCGTCTGGGCAACGGCAGGGTCAGTCACCACTCACGCGCCCTCGAACGGATTCCCGTCCAGCCATCGAGGTCCTCCTTCGTCGCCAGCACGATCCCATCGGTGACGAGCGGCCGCACGTCCGTGCCCGTCGATGAGGAAATCATGTCTCGTTGACCTCGACCGGGGTTCAGGTGCTTTGCTGTCGACCATGAACCTCGACGGCCTGCGCGTCGCTGTCACCGGCGCCGCGCGTGACACGGGACGGCTCCTGGCCGAGTCCTTCGCGCAACGCGGTGCCCGAATCTTCCTCTCGGCCCGGGACCTGTCCGCAGCCGAGCGGGTCGCGGACGCGATCAACCGGCGGGGGCCGGGTCGAGCCGAGGCGTTCACCTGCGACCTCGCCGTACCGGATTCGGTGCGGGCGTTCGCCACGGCGCTGGCCGACCGGACGGACCACCTCGATGTGCTTGTCAACAACGGCGCGCCCTACCTCCATGGTGACGATCTGGACGAGGTATCGGACGACGAGATCGGCGGGGTTATCGCGGCGGGCGGGACCGGAACGGTCCTGGTGACCAAACATCTGCTGCCACTGCTGCGGGCGTCGGCCCGGCCTGACATCGTCAACATGATCTCCGCTTGTGGCGAGGTGGGACACCGCCGCTCGGGTGCGCACCCCGCCTTCTACGCTGCCAAACACGCCCACGCCGGGCTGGCGGAGATCCTGTCGTACCGGCTGCGGCCAGCAGGGATCCGGGTGATCTCGCTGTTTCCGCCGGACTTCGTCCAGCAGGGGGCTCGGCACGCCGACCATGACCTCACCGCGCGGTCAGTTGTCGACTGCGTGCTGTTCGCCGTCGGTCAACCACGTGACTGTTTCATCCGTGAGTTCCACTTCGAGCAGGTCCGGCCACCCTCACCCGGGCTGTGACGTCCTCCCCTGCCGCCAGGTCTCGGCGAGCAGGGCGTAGGTGTAGCCGTCCACCCAGCCCAGTTCGGCGTGCCAGGAGTCGCCAACGCCGTGCTGCTCACGACGCATGCCGATCTTCTCGAGCAGCCGCACGGACGCCAGGTTGTCCGCGAAGCACCCTGCGGTGATCCTGCGGACGCCCAGCCGGTCGAACGCATACGCCACCATCGCGGTGGCCGCTTCGGTCGCGTAACCACGGCCGCCGTATGCCGGGTCGAAGATGTAGCCGAGCTCGGCTTCCGTCCGTGCCGGCAGGCCAGGTTGTCCCATGCCGTCGACCACGTCGAGCGAGACGGTTCCGATCCACCGTGCCGTCGAGAACCACGGCCACGCTGTGGTCGTCAGGGGCCTTCGCGGCGCGCTGCCACGCCGCCCGGAAGGACACCGGGTCGACATCGGTACGCAGGAGCCAGCGGGTGACCTCCGGCAGGTTGCGGTACTCCAGGATGCGGTCGATGTCCTCGTCACGCACGGGACGAAGCGCAAGGCGTTCGGTGCGTAGGTCTGGGCTCCCCACGAGGTGGGACGTTAGCGAGCAGGCCGCCACGACACATCCGAATTATCGGGTGCCACCGGACATGGTGCTGGTCCGCCACCCCGCGCCGACCGCCGCCGGTCACGGCTTGTCCCGCAGTTCGCGCAGCACGCCGTGTCGGCGTAGGGCCCAGGCAAGACGCCTGACGCTCGAATGCCGCACGAACAGCACCGCCGCGCGGCGGATCAGGCCGAGCCGGTTGTTGCTGAACTGGTTCTCGATCACCTGCCAGATCAGCTCGCGCACCGTGCCGCTGTCCAGCACCGCCCGCACCTCACGCCGTACCGCAGGATCCTCGGCCGCCGACGCGATGGCCGCGGCCTGCCCCGGCCGGTCCGTGAGCGACTCCGCCGCCGCGACCAGGGGCCGGCGTACGTCGTCCTGCTCCAGCAGCAGCAACACCGCCTCCCGAATCTCCGCCGTGTCGAGGCCGGACTTCAGCAGCCGCAACAGGCTGCGCTCCACGTCGCGGTCGTGATCTGGCGCGGACAACGTGGCCAGCAGCACCGACACCTCGTCGAGGTCGATGAGATGGCGCAGACCGCCGCGAAACTCCGGCAGAGCCCACGCGACCTGCAGACCCCTGGCGAGATTGGGATTCACGTGCCATCCGCTACCCGCAGTCGACAGCCGCCGAAACCCCGGGTCCCACCCGGAGGTGCCACGAGCAGACGCCGGACGGCGTGGCCAGGGGACCGACGGCCGGGTGATCAGGCGGGAGCCGATGAATCGAACACCCAGTGGCTGGTCTGGAAGACGCGCCCCGCGAAGGTCGTCTCTTCCTGACCGACGAGGGAGAAGCCGGTCGAGCGACAGATGGCGTTCGACGCCGCGTTCGACGTGCTCGGGAACGCGTGGATGAGCCCCCACCGCCCGTCCGCGCGGGCCAGGTCGAGAACCGCACGTACGGCCTCGCTCGCCAAGCCTCGGCCCTGGAATTCCGGCAGCACCATCCAACCGATCTCGGAGATGCCGTCATGGGAGCCCAGGCACCGAACCGGGGCGGTGAGGCCTTCAGCAACGACGCCCGCTCCTGCCGGCGGTCGACGCGCGAGCGGCGAGCAGCACGCGACCCCGCGTACGCTGCCGTGGTGCGGATCGACCTGGTTGCCCTGATCGTCGAGGAGTACGACCCGGCTATCGCGTTCTTCACCGACGTACTCGGCTTCGACCTCGTCGAGGACTCACCGTCGCTCACCGATGACGGAAGAACCAAGCGGTGGGTCGTCGTCCGGCCCCCGAATGCCCAGACCGGGCTTCTGCTCGCGCGCGCCGACGGAGAACACCAGCGTGCCGCTGTCGGCGACCAGGTAGCCGGACGGGTCGGGTTCTTCCTCCGGGTCGACGACTTCGACGCCGCATACCGACGGATGACCGACGCCGGTGTCACCTTCGTCCGGGAACCGCGGAGCGAGCCCTACGGCCGGGTCGCTGTCTTCCTCGACATCGCCGGGAACCGGTGGGACCTCCTCGGCGCGACCTGACGTCACCGCACCTGCCGGCCGAGCCGCCAGGATCCCCGCCTTCCGGCCCGACCATGATCTGCCCGGGACCTACGATGGTCTCGATGACCATTCCCGAACGACGACCCGACGATGTCCCCACCGACGAGGCCCGGGTCGACGAGGCGCTGCGGCTGCTCTGCGGCGTACCCGTCGAACTCCAGACCGCCGTCAAACGGCTCAGCCGTGGCAGCGGTGTCTACGCCTGGTGGGCGGCGCCCTCGGTCTTCCCCGACCTCCCCGGGCTGCCGAACGAGAACGTCCCGTCGTTGCGGCTGCTGTACCTCGGACGGGCGACCAGCCTGCGGGGGCGGATCCTGCGCAACCATCTGAGGCGTTCGGGCAGCTCGACTCTGCGCCGTACCCTGGCCGGGCTTCTTGTCTCCGAGGGATACCGGACGACCTGGACCGACCGGGTCGTCCTGGTCCCCGAGGATGAGGCGCGGCTGACCACGTGGATGCACACACACCTGCGCTTGACCTGGGCGGAAGACGCGGAACCGGCGACCATCGAGACCGAACTTGTCAGGCGTCTGCACCCGCCGCTGAACGTACACGGCGTCGAGCCCGAGCACCTCCAGGCCGCCGTGGTCGCCGCCAAGAACGCCTACCACACCAGCAGCCGCCCCGCCGAGCCGCCGCGAACGCCGTAACCGGTCACCCGGCATCCGGAACGGGTACGGGTTGCGCGCTCATGCCGACGACGGCACGTCCAGCCTCGCTACAGCCGAGCCGCAATCGTCTGGGCACACACGATCGACTCGGTGTGCGTGGTGTCGACCTCCACGTCGTACACCACGCCCTGGTGCACCGCGTCGGCCTGCGCGGCGGCCATCCCGCGGACCCGGTCGCCGCGCGCGATCTCGCGACCGGCGGCGACCTCCGCAGCGCAGCGGACGCCGACCCACAGCACGTCCAGTCCGTCGAGCACGGCCCGCCATCGCTGCTGAGATCCAGCGCCGCCGAGAAAGACGTCGTCGACGATGACGTGGGCACCGGCTCCGACAGTCGCGGCGACCCCGGCCATCCAGGCCTCCTGCAGCCTGTCGAACTCCGGCCCGACGATGACGGTGCCGTCGGCTGCGAAGTCGATGCTCTCCGGCGAGCGCATGGTTGCCGGCATGGCCTCGATGAGCCGGTCGACCCCGACGGCAAGCCACGGATCCGGCAGGATCGCCTGCAGGCACCGAACGATTCCCGACTTTCCTGCGCTCGACCCGCCGTTGAGCACGATCACCTGCTTCGACATGTGGTCACGGTACGGGTCCGGACCGGCACGTGTTTTGGCGTCCGCCGCACCGAGCGGCGCCTGGTTCGGCCGGGCCGGGCTTGAAAGGTTTCGACGGTACGGTCTCGTGGTGACCGACAGGGCGCAGCGGGCGGAGCGGATCCGTCTCTTGACGGAGATGGCACGGACATTGCTGGCGTCCGGTGTCGACGTGGATCAGGTGGCCATGGAGCTGCTCCGGCGCACCGATTCCCCGGTCTCGGTGATCAAGGCCGTGGTCGACGCGACAGGTATGGGACTGGCTGCCGGAACTCGCTCGGGGATCCGGCTCATGGCGCGGCGGGGCGGTGACCCTCGTGGAGGAACAGGTGGCCGCCGGGCCGCAACAGGCGGGCCATCTCGACGGCCCAGGCGTCGATGTCGGGCATCCAGATCAGGGCACCCTTGCCCGTGTAGACGAGGTCCGCGCTACCGTCGAGCAGCGGCACGCCGGGGACGGTCGCGATCAGGTAGCGGCAGGCGTGCATGAGCGCGGCGAACAGCTCGCGGGTGATCTGTTCGTAGGCCTCGTGACGGGTAGCGTTGGTGCACGAGCTCAGGGATGATCATCGTCATGTCCGAGCAAGATCTGGCCGGAACCTGGCGTCGCATCATCCGTGGGGACGGCAAGTCCTGGGTCGTCTTCGCCCACGGCACCTGCGTGGTACTACCAGACCCCGGACCGAGCGTTGACCTCGCCGCCCAGGCCGTTGACATCCTGCGGAAGTACGGTCCCGTCCGCGCCGGCTCACCTGCCGGCGACTTCGGTACCATCACCCTCGATCCTGGTCCCGGATGGGTGGTCTACGGCCACCACAACGACGTGCTGACCTACGTGGGGCCCGACGAGGTCCCGGACAGCAGCGATCTGGCCATTGGTCTGTACGGACGCGGAAAGCGAGACCAGGACGGCCACGAGTTGAATGTCGTACACGTCGAGGACAGACGTCCGGGAGCGGGCCGGTGAGGATGACGAGTTCGGGCATGCGGTCAGCCGCCGCCACCGGCAGGACGTGGGTCCAACTGTGGTACCCGCATCCGACTGTCGCGGACCCGGAGGCGGCGGTGTCGCGGATACGCTGCGCGTCATGCCGTACGTGCCGGATCTTGACCTAGTATTGACCGCTGGGTATCGCGTCGTACGTGACGGGATGACCTACCGTGTCGAAGCGCACGACCTCGGGCCGGTGGTGCTGCCGTCCGGCCGGGTGGTGGGGTGCGATCCGCTGGTGCCACACGCCACACCGTTCGTCGACACGGTGCCGCCGGGCCGGTACCCGGTGACGGCGTGGGTGGCGGCGGTGCACACCGACGACGGCCCGTGGCAGCGACGGATCACCGCGTTGCAGGTGAGGGTGGCCGACGAGCCGGTCGCGACGTGGTCGATGGCGCTGCTGCCGGGCCAGGACCCGGCCGTCCTCGGCGACGACGACTTCTTCGGGTACCCGGTCGACGCGGGTACCGGCACGCTTGCCGACGAGGTCGCCATCGCCGCACTGTGCGAATGGGACTACGAGCGGGTCGAGGAGACCTTCATCCCGGCGCGGATTCCGGATGACCCGGTCGACGCCGTCATCACCACGGTGGTGGACGAGCGGACCGGCGCCAACCTGCATCTCGTCGGCTCCGGGTGGGGTGACGGCGTGTACGCCACGTATGTGGGCCGCACCGCTGACGGACGCGTCGCCAGCTTCGTCACCGACTTCCGCGTCGTACCGCACGAGTAGCCGCCCGGCGCTGACCCGTGGCGACGAGCCCCCAGGTGGTCGGCTCAGCGACTCGTGACCTGTCTGACCCACGTCCGCAGTGCGGTCCGGCAGGCCGGCCATTCAGAATCGATTATCGAGTACATGGCCGAGTCTCGTAGCAGCCCCGCCTCACCCGGTGCCCACGACCTCGACCAGCGCCGCAGGACACCTTCGAAGCGCGCACCCGTACGCTCGATCGCCCTGCGGGAGACGGTGTTGCGGGCGTCGGTCTTGAGGTCGACGCGGGACACTTTCCACACCTCGAACGCGTTGGTGAAGAGCAGCAGCTTCGCCTCCGTGTTCAGTCCGGTGCCCTGCGCCGACCCTGCCAGCCAGGTGAAGCCCACCTCCACCGCGTACAGCTCATCGCGGTCCGGCAGGCGCCGGGAATCCCAGTAGGCCGTTGCGCCCACGGCGCGCCCACTGATCTTTGCGACCTGCGCGTACGGCAACAGCGTCCCCTGAGCCGCCCGGGTCAGCTGTACGTCGATGTAGTCGCCAACCTCGGCCGCGGTGGGCACCCAGGGTCAGCGATGCGCTGGTTCCCACCACACCAGATTGGTGGCCACCTGGGCGACCGGTTCGATGATCTCCCACCCCTCGACGATCAGTCCGTCGTCGATCCTCCAGATGTCGACGACTGCGATCTCTGGTCCCGCGTCCGGCAGCCAGCGCCGTGAGTACACCACTACGTGATCGCCGTCGGCCAGCACCTGACGGATCTCGACCTGCATGCCGGCGAGCGACACCAGTGCGGCGCGGACGGCGGCGAGCCACTCCCCCTTCGTCGATGTGATTGAGCCCGGCCGGTGGTGGAGGAAGTCATCACTCAGCGACCGCGCGAGCGCCTCGACGTCACCTGTCTCGATCAGCCCTGCCAGCGCCCGTTGGACGAGGTTCTTGTTCTCCGTGGTCATGGACGCAGTGTTTCCGCGTCCGCGTCGCTTGTCGATGACATCGGATTTCATGGCGTTCGACTCCACAATGGGTACGCTTCATGATCGTGTACGTGGTCGGGGAACTTCTGCGGCAGTGGCGGCATCGCCGGGGTCTCAGCCAACTGGATCTTGCTATCGCCGCGGACGTCTCGGCTCGTCACGTCAGCCTGGTCGAGACGGGTAAGTCCAAGCCGAGCGCCGACATGATCCTCCGGCTCGCGGCTCAACTCCACGTGCCGCTCCGTGATCGCAACCGGCTCCTGCTCGCCGGCGGCTTCGCGCCCCGCTACACCGAACGTCCCCTCGACGACAGGGCGCTGTCGGCCGTCCACGACGCGATCCGCCGGGTGCTCCGCGCACACGAGCCGTACCCAGCCCTGGTCTTCGACCGCCGGTGGAACATCGTGATGACCAATCGCGCGGTCGAACCCTTCTTCGCACAGGTGGCTCCCGACCTGCTACGGCCACCGGTCAACCTGGTGCGACTGGGACTGAACCCGCGCGGGCTCGCTCGCCTGGTCGTCAACCTGGCCGACGTACGCGCGGTGTTCCGCACCCGGATCTCACGCCAACTCGCCACAGCTCCCGACCCTGAACTCACCGCACTCTACGAGGAACTCCTGGCACCCGAACCCGACAACGAGCCAGACAGACGTGTCGACGCCGACGTCGTGATCCCCATGATCCTCAACATCGACGGACGAGAGCTGCGGCTGTTCTCCACCATCACCACATTCGGCACCCCGATGGACATCACCATCGACGAGGTCGCAATCGAGTCCTACTACCCCGCAGACGCGGAGAGCGCCGCCTACTTCACGCGGTAGCCCGCGGATCGGCACCGTCGCGTCACTGGCACACGTCGGGCGGCAGCTCGCTGAGCCGTACGCTCAGCTGGGTGCCGAGCTGACGGAATCCCAGCGCCTGCGCCACTCGGCGCGACGGTTGCGGTCGAGCCCGCCACTGCGGCAGCAGACCACCGGCCAGGGCGTCCGTGACGGCTGCGGAGGCGACCGCACGGGCCAACCCGCGCCCACGATGATCCGGCGCGGTGAGTACGCACATGTGGGCTACCCGAGCCGGCCAACGTCGGTAGCCGGCCGCCGCGACACAGCGGTCCCCATGGCGTACCACGAACGCGGAAGAGTCGATCTCGGCCAACCCGCATTCGTCGGCATCATCGGCCGGGACAGACGCCAGGAGCGTGGCGAGATCGGCATGGTCGCCGGGTACCACTTTGGCGGGGTCGAGCTGAGCCGGCCGGAAGCCGTCCACGTCGAGGTACGCCAGGCTCGCCGGGCCCAGCACCTCGACGACCGGCAGGACGGTGCGCAGCCGGTCATCGTCGGTCAGCGCCTCGACGGGCACACCGTGCAGCGCCTCGCGTACCGATGCGGTCCAGTGGTCTGCCGGCACCGTGACGAGGGCGGCGTCACCGAGTACGACGATCCCGACCCAGCCAGGGGGACAGAGCAGCGATCCCGTCGAGACGGCTACGTCGACGCCGCCGTCAGCGGGAAAGCCCATGGCGACGCCAGACAGCTCACGCCAGACCTGCCGGGCCCACGCGAACAACGGATCCTCCATGGACCCATCCTCGCGTCTGGCCCGCGTTCACGCGATCGGGTTCACGGCCGGTCAGGGAACGCCTGCCTGCGAGCGGGCCCGCAGACGCAGACCTCGTAGGATCTGCCAGATGGGGTGGGAGGCACTTGGGCAGTGGGGTGCGGATGCGGCTCGCGTCGAGCGGCTCACTGGCGGAGTGGCAAACGACGTGTGGAGCGTAACTGTCGACGGGCGTCGTGCGGTCGGCCGGCTCGGTGCCAGGAGCGACGCTGATCTGGCGTGGGAGACCGAACTTCTCCGGCACCTCGACAGCGCGGGTCTGACCGTGCCGGTGCCGATCCCGACCGCGGACGGCCGGCTGTTCGCCGATGGTCTGGTGGTGATGACCTATCTCGAGGGCGGACCGCCCGAGTCGCCTGCCGACTGGCGTCGCGTGGCTGACACGCTCCGCGAGCTGCATCGGCTGACGAGGGGTTGGCCGCAGCGCCCGGGCTGGCGATCGTCGACCGACCTCCTGCACGCCGAGACCGGGACGAAGATCGACCTGGGTGCGATGCCCGTCGAGGGCGTTGCTCGCTGCCGGGCCGCGTGGGCGCGGCTGGCTGGACGTCGGACGTGCGTCGTGCACGGCGACACCAATCCGGGCAACATCCGGATGACCGCGAGTCGGGTCGCGCTCATCGACTGGGACGAGGCGCACGTCGACGTGCCGGACCTCGACCTGGTGCTGCCGGACA
Organism: Verrucosispora sp. CNZ293; assembly: GCF_002754655.1. Taxonomy (NCBI): domain Bacteria; kingdom Bacillati; phylum Actinomycetota; class Actinomycetes; order Micromonosporales; family Micromonosporaceae; genus Micromonospora; species Verrucosispora sp. CNZ293. The sequence continues at coordinate 885,743 of NZ_PEFR01000001.1, read as the reverse complement.
ACGCCGCCGGCCTCGACGACGGCGCGTACGACATCGCGGCGCAGGCGTCGGCCGCGTGGGAGGCCGCCGTGTGCTGGGACGACGACTACGCGGTCAAGCGGCTCGGCGAGGTCCGCGCGGTCTGAGCATGCCGTCGGCGACTGACGCTGTCCGGCTTCAGCCCGCTGATCCGTTCGTCGGGTGCTCTCGCCCGTGGTGGTGAAGGGTCAGCGACCAGGTCTGCCCGACGAGGCCGTCGCCAAAGCTGTGGTGGGGCCGCTCGTCGATGAGGCTGAACCCGGCGGCCTGGTAGATCCGGCGCGCGGAGACGAGGATGTCGTTGGTCCAGAGCACGACCTGCCGGTAACCGGCCTGCCGGGCGAAGGTGAGACCCTGCTCGACCAGGCGGGTGCCGATGCCGAGGCCACGAGCCTTCGGTGTGACCAGGAGGACGCGCAGCTTGGCGGTGCCAGGCTCGTCGCCCGCGACCAGGAACACCGAGCCGACGCGTTCGCCGTCGGCCTCGGCGACCCACGCCGCCTCGCGGGACGGATCGTGGCCGGAGGCGTAGTCGGCGACGATCGTCGCGACGAGTGCCTCGAAGTCGGTGCCCCAGCCGAACTGCTGCTGGTAGGTCTCGCCGTGGGCCATCACCACCCAGCCCAGGTCGCCGGGGCGATCAGCGGGACGCACGGTGATCTCGACTTGCCGTTGACACCCATGGGTCATGGCTCAGCCCTTCCGGTCGCTGAAACGATCGTTTCAGTGGAGATAGGCTACGCCGGTGACCGAGGACAGGACAATTCCCTCCGCGCGTAAGACCGAACTGTTGGAGGCCGCGTACCGGTACGCGCTGGAGCACGGCCTGGCGCATCTGTCCCTGCGCCCGCTGGCCGCCGCGATCGGTTCCAGCCCGCGCGTCCTGGTCTTCCTCTTCGGCAACAAGGACGGCCTGACCCGGGCGGTCCTGGCCCGGGCCCGGGCTGACGAACTCGCACTGCTCAACCACATCCAGAACTCCGGCAACCCGGAGGCCATCGGCCTGGCCACCGCCGTCGAGCGTCTCTGGGGGTGGCTCGCCGCCGCGGAGCACCAGCAACTGCTGAAGCTGTGGGCCGAAACCTACGCCACGTCCCTGGTGGAGCCGGACGGCGTCTGGGCGGGTTTCGCCGCGGCGACGGTGCACGACTGGCTCACCGTCCTGGCCGACTGCCAGCCCCCGCAGGAGCGGGACAGCGCCCCGGGCGCCGCCCGCCGTACTCTCGCTCTCGCGGTGCTCCGGGGCGCGTTGCTCGACCTGTTGGCGACCGGCGACCACGACCGGGTGACAGCCGCTGTCCACCACCAGCTCGTCTACCTCCGGGACGGGGCAGCAGCACCGCGCTGACCGGCAGGCCGGGCGGCCCCGGTGTGGTGCGGCCGCCCGGCTCAGGAGTCAGTTGTCGCGGACCTCGGCGGCGGCGGCGACCAAATGCCGCAGGGACGCCTCGACCTCAGGGTAGGCGCGGGTCTTGAGCCCGCAGTCCGGGTTGACCCACAGCCGGCCGGCCGGCACGGCCGCCACGGCGCGGCGCAGCGCCTCGACCACCTCGTCGCGCGTCGGCACCCGGGGCGAGTGGATGTCCCACACCCCGGGGCCGACGCCCCGGCCGTAGCCGATTGCGGCCAGGTCGTCGAGCACCTCCATCTTCGACCGGGACGCCTCGATGCTCGTGACGTCGGCGTCGAGCGCGTCGATGGCGTGGATCACCTCGCCGAACTCCGAGTAGCACAGGTGGGTGTGGATCTGCGTGTCGTCGGCGACGCCGCTGGTAGCCAGCCGGAACGCACCGACGGCCCAGTCCAGGTATGCCTTCTGGTCGGCGCTGCGCAGCGGCAGCGTCTCGCGTAGCGCAGGTTCGTCGACCTGGATGACCCGGATCCCGGCGGCCTCCAGGTCGCGGCACTCGTCCCGCAGGGCCAGCGCGACCTGGTCGGCGGTGTCCGCGAGAGACTGGTCGGTGCGGACGAACGACCAGGCCAGGATGGTGACCGGGCCGGTGAGCATGCCCTTTACCGGTCTGCTGGTCAGTGACTGCGCATAGGTCGACCATTCGATTGTCATAGGTGCCTTGCGGGCCACGTCACCGTAGATGATCGGCGGGCGTACGCAGCGGGAGCCGTACGACTGCACCCAGCCGTGCCGCGTGGCGGCGAAGCCGTCGAGCTGCTCGCCGAAGTACTGCACCATGTCGTTGCGTTCCGGCTCCCCGTGCACGAGCACGTCCAGGCCCAGCTGTTCCTGCAACCGGATGACCTGCTCCACCTCCGCGCGCATCCGATCGGCGTAGCCGGCGTCGTCGAGGCTGCCGGCCCGGTGCGCGGCGCGGGCCCTACGCAGCTCGGCGGTCTGCGGAAACGACCCGATCGTGGTGGTCGGCAGCTCCGGCAGACCCAACCGTTCCTGCTGCCGGGCGGCCCGGGTGGGATAGTCACCACGCTGCCGGTCGGTGGGGCGCAGCGCGGCCAGGCGGCCGCGTACGTCGTCGTGGCGCCAGTCGGCCGGGGCGGCCGGCAGGGGCGCGGGGAGCGTTGTGGTGCCGTCGCGCAGCGCGCGGCCGAGCATGACGACCTCGTCGACCTTCTGCCGGGCGAACGCCAGTCGCTCGGACAACCGGGGGTCGAGGTGGGTCTCGGCGGACAGGTCTACCGGGACGTGCAGCAACGAGCAGGACGAGGAGACGGCGACGTGGTCGGCCAGGCCGGCGACGGTCGCGCCGGCCGTGACGGCGGCCCGCAGGTCGGTGCGCCAGATGTTCCGACCGTCGACCAGGCCGGCGACGACGGTCTTGCCACCCAGTGGTCCGGCGGCGGCGAGGCGGTGGAGGTTGCCCGGTCCGGCGACCAGGTCCAGACCGACGGCGTCGACAGGGGTGTCCAGCAGGGCCGGGAGCGCATCGCCGAGGTCACCGAAGTAGGTCGCCACGAAGATCCGCGGTCGGTGGGCGAGCTCACCGAGTCGGGTGTAGGCGCGGCGCAGGGCGTCGATCTCGGCCGGGGTCCGGTCGGCGACGTAGCCCGGCTCGTCGAGCTGCACCCAGCCGACGCCCGCGCCGGCCAGGGTGGCGAGCATCCGGGCGTACGTCTCGACCAGGTCGTCGAGGCGGGCGAAGGGATCCTCCCCCTTGGCCAGCAGCAGGAACGTGGCAGGTCCGACGAACACCGGCCGGGTGGTGACGCCCAGCTCGCGGGCCTCGGTGTACTCGCCCAGCGCCTTTACCGGGTTGGCGGTGAAGACGGTGTCGGGGCCGATCTCCGGCACCAGGTAGTGGTAGTTGGTGTCGAACCACTTCGTCAGCTCCAACGCCGGTTCGGCGTCGACCCCGCGCGCCATCGCGAAGTAGGTGTCCAGCGTGGACAGGCCGAGCCGGGTGAACCGGGTCGGGACCGCGCCGACGGCGACGGCGGTGTCGAGCATGTGGTCGTAGTAGGAGAAGGTGTTCGACGGGATCGCGTCGAGACGGGCGTCGCGCAGCGTCCGCCACACCTGCGCCCGCAGACCGGCGGCGGTGCTGTGCAACGCCTCGGCGTCGATGGTGCCGGTCCAGTACGCCTCGACCGCCTTCTTCAGCTCCCGACTGGCACCGATGCGTGGATAGCCGAGGACTGTGCTCTGCCCGAACGCGTTACTCACCAAGGGGGTCCTTCCCTCGAAGTGTCCGGCGGACACGGGGAGGGGAAGGCGGGTACGGGTCAGGTACCGGCTTCCGCCCTGACCCTCCCGAGAGGCCGCCGGCGGCGCACACCGGCGGCGCGCGCAGCGCTGGCAGGTCTTCGGACTCGTGGGCATGACACCAGGTCGCCTACTGGCCGTCGCTTCCCAGACCTCGCGGTCCAGTGCTCTGTTGACGGCTGTCGTTCCCACTCACCGCTGCGGGGCAGCCCCGGATTCACACCGGGTTCCCTCTTACGACGTCCCGCCCTCACGGCCGGGACGCACCAGCACCACAGGCCATCGTACGGGCCGGAGCGTGTCGACTGGTCGGCAGTGTCCGAGGTACGGGACGGAGCACGCCGATGGACGGCAGGCTACGACGGGGTGGACGGGAGCGACTTTCCCACCGTACGCACCGCAGTCGACGACACCCTGCTCAGTTCCGGCTGCGCGGGCAGGAACACGGTGGGTACACCCAGCGAATGGTTCATCGCGGCGAGCCGGTACTCGGCCTGCAGGTCGCTCGGGTCACGCACGCCGCGCACGATCACTCCTACGTGGTGGCGACGGCAGTAGGTGGCGGTCAGTCCGCGCCAGGCCGCGACGGTGACGGAGGTCCATTCGACAGGCAGGGCAGCCCGGACAGCGGCCGCTCGCGCCTGTTCGTCGGCGTCCGGGTGTTTGCCGCTGTTGACCGCGACGAGCACGACCACGTCGTCGAAGAGGGCGCGGGCCCTGCCCACCACGTTCAGGTGCCCGGCGGTGAAGGGGTCGAAGCTGCCGGGGTAGACGGCTCGTACGGGCATCCGACCGGGGGTTTGCGCCGGCTCGGGTGACCCTTCGTCGGTGCCCATGGCCCGACTGTAGGTATCGGCTGCCGAATCCGCTGGCCGCTCGGGTGGGCAATATGTCACAGCGCCGCGGGCGCCGGAACCCGGGAAGTGCTTGACGCCCCGAATCTCATCGAGCATTGTCGATTGGCATCGTTCGTCGGATGCTCCGACACGGGGAGGACTGATGAAAGCGTTCGTCACCACCGCCCTCGCCGCCGCCCTGCTGGTGCTCACCACGGGCAGCGCACCCTACGGCCAGCCGGCCGCCGACCCGCCCTGCGCCGGGCAGATCCACCCGAACCCGGGATTCGAGCGTGGCACCACCGGCTGGGAAGCCGGCCCTCGCATGGTGGTGCTCGGCGACGCGACCCGGCCGGCACACCACGGCCGCGCGTACGCCACCTTCGCCGGGCTGGACGTGACCCGTACCGACCTGCTGCGCAGCACCGTCACGGTGCCGGCCAACTGCGACCTGACGGTGCGCTTCTGGGTCCGGACCACCACCACGGAGACCATGCGCGGCGACTACCTGAACGTCGGGCTGGCGGTCACCGGGATACCCCCGAAGACGAGGTTCTCGCTGGCCTTCGACGGTGGGTCGCAGTGGCGGCAGTACAGCATGTCGTCCGGGACCGCGACGACCGAGCGCACCGCGACGGCCAGCTTTCTCTCCAGCGAGACAGCCGGCAACGGCGTCACGACCTTCGACGTCGACGACGTGACCTTCACGTTGAGCTGATTTCCGTGACGCCTACGGGTGGAGCAGGAGCGCTTCGGCTCCCACCGGTCGGAAGCCAGCCGCTTGGAAAGCACGGACGCTGCGGGCGTTACCGGCGGCCTGCTGCGCCCAGACAGGCTGGCCGTCGGGCACCAGATGCCGGGCGGCCGTCGCCAGTGCCCGCCCGAGGCCCCGGTGGCGATGCCCCTCGTCGACCTCGATAGCCGTTTCCCAGCGGCCTGCCACACCGCGGCCGAGGATGACCAGTCCACCCTCGGCCGCCCAGACCCGGACGTCATCCCGGCGCTTCCGTGCCCTGACCTGACGTGGATGATCCGCGCCCGCAGTTTCTTCCAGCTTGAGCTGGGGCTCACCGGCGAGCGGGCTCGCCACCGTCAAGAGGTCGATCGTGTCCATCGAGCGCCGGGTGCGGTCGAGCAGCGCACTCAGGAAGGCCGGATTCATCGCGGCCGCCAGGGCGTCGCAGTCGAGAGCAGCCAGGGTGCGGCGCACCCACAGCGGGTCCTCCTCGGTGAAGATCACGGAATGGGCGGTGAATGCGACGACTCCGGCGTCGCGGCTGCCTGGCTGTGGCACCACGGTGATACCGCCGTCCGGTGCCGGGAAATGCCCCTGGGCTGCCGCATCGAGGATGTCGGCCAATTCGCTGCCCATGATGATCCTTTCCCGACTCCGGCGGTCCCCACGGTCGGTCCCGACAGCTTCCCGAGCATGCCAGCTTCGCGGTGACCATGGTGCCCCGTGAACTCACCGCGAGCGACCGTGCTCCCAGGTGGTCAGCGCGCGATGGTCTCGGTGGCTTCGGTTTCCCCGACCGGCCGGGCGGGGTCGCGCCCGGGTCCACCGGCCAGGACGACGAGGAACAGGGCGGCCATGACGGCGACGCCCACAAGCATGGCCTGCCGCCACCCGTCGACGAAGGCCTGCTGCGCGGCGTGGACCACCTGCGAGCTGTGGGAGCTGGCGTCCCCGGCCGTGTCCAGGGCGTTGGCGATTCCGGCACGGGCGGTGCCAGCGGTGTCCACGGGGACGCCGTCCAGCTTGTCGTCGATGGAGCTGCGGTAGCCGGCGGACAGCAGCGCGCCGAGCATGGCGACGCCGAGGGCGGTGCCGAACTCGCGGGTGATGTCGTTGAGCGCGGAGGCCACGCCCTGCTTGGCGGCGGGTAGGGAGCTGGTGATCGCCTCGGTGGAGGGCGTCATCGCGAAGCCCATGCCGACGCCCATGGCGAGCATGCCGGGCAGGACGGAGAGGTAGCCGCCGTCCACGGAGACGACCAGGGCCATGAGTGTCAGACCGATCCCACCCAGCGCGATGCCGAGGGCCATCGTGGCTCGCGGGCCGATGCGGGTGGCCAATCGGGGGGCCAGCGCTGACGTCATCATCATCACCACCGCCATCGGCATCATCGCGAGCGTGGACAGCAGTCCCGACCAGCCGAGCACGGCCTGGAAGAACGGGAAGAGAACCACGGCGATGCCGGCCTGGACGCCGAAGACGACAAGGAGCGTGAGCGAACCGCCGGCCAGCCCCCGCTCACGGAACAGACGGACGTCCAGGAGTGCGGCGTCCCGGCGCCGCAGTTCCCAGATCACGAACGCGACAAGTGCGGCGAGGCCGACGAGGAGGCTGACAATCGTGACGGGGTCGCTCCAGCCGCGTTCCGGTCCCTCGTGCAGCACGTAGATGAGCCCGACCACGGCCACGCCGGAGGTCAGCGCGCCGATCAGGTCGAAGGGGTGGCCCGAGTGCTCGCGGGAGTCGGGCACCGACCTCCTCGCCATGGCCAGAGCCACGATGACAAGTGACACGGGCAGGACGAACAGCCAGCGCCAGGAGGCCACATCGACGAGCAGGGCGGAGAGGAACATGCCGAGGATGCCCCCGCCACCGGCGATGCCGGTCCACACGCCGATCGCCTTGCCGCGTTCGTGTACGGGGAACGTGGAGGTGATCACGGCGAGGGTGATCGGCATGATCATCGCTGCGCTGACGCCACTGAGCATGCGCGCCGCGAGCATGGTTTCGGCGTTCGGAGCCAGGCCCGCCGCGACGCTCGCGACACCGAACACGACCGTCGGGGGCGCCTGCGCTGACTGCCACATCGCCCCGCGCCCTGGTGGGCAGCGGTGCCGGCTGGTGAGTACTCATGGATTCCTCTCCGCAAGGGCAGCGGCCCGGCCCGGTTCGGCTGGGTCCGGCGCGACGCTAACCACGATGTGCGTCAGTGGCATACAATGTTGCCCATGACGCAAGACGATGAGGATCTGGACAGCCTCGTACGCAAACGGATCCGTGCTCTACGGGTCGCCCAGGGGTGGTCCCTGGAGGAACTGGCCACCCGGGCCCGGCTCAGTCAGTCCTCGCTGAGCCGCATCGAGAACGGCCAGCGCCGGCTCGCGCTGGACCAACTCGTCACGCTCGCGCGCGCCCTGGACACCACCCTGGACCAGCTCGTGGAGACCGCCTCCGACGACATCGTCACCAGCCCGATGATCGATAGCGCCCATGCACTGATGCGCTGGCCCATCAAGGCCGACCCCGGCATGACAGTCGTCCGCCAGCGGATGACCCAGCCACCACCGGACAATCCGGCGCGCATGCGCGCCCACCCTGGACGTGAATGGCTCGTGGTCCTGTCCGGCACGGCGGTCCTGATGCTGGGCCATCGCCGCTTCCGCCTCGAGACCAACCAGGCCGCCGAATTCCCGACCATGCTGCCCCACGCCATCGGCGCGGACGGCGGTCCGTGCGAGATCCTGGGCATCTTCGACCGCGACGCCCGTCGTGGACACCAGCAGCGCGAGAGCGAGAACCCGCAACGGTGACGGCTCGACGGCGGTCTTGCCTGTCAGGCTGCTCTTTCGCCAATCGTCTTGCGTAATCGGAAAGCGATCATGCCGCAGCCGCATGATCGTCCTAATGTCGCGGTATGACCCACGCTTCCCACCACGAGTGCCACGACGACGCCGGACAGGCCCAGATCCTCGACCTGGACGCGGAAGTCCTCGCGGCGCACCTCACCGAGATCACCGCCTGGCTACCCCTGCGCACACCCCCGCGGCAGATCGTGGATCTGGGCAGCGGCACCGGAGCGGGAACCTTCGCCCTTCTCGACCGTTTCCCCGAGGCGCACGTGACAGCCGTCGACTCGTCGGCCGGACATCTCCAGCGCCTGCGGGAGAAGGCGTACGCCCGGGGTGAGACGGAGCGGATCCGGACCGTCCAGGCCAACCTCGACGAGGCCGACTGGCCCGACCTGGGCACCCCGGATCTGGTGTGGGCCTCCGCTTCGATGCACCACCTGGCCCGCCCCGAACAGGTCCTGCGCGGGGTCCACGAACTGTTGCCCGAGGGCGGCCTGTTCGCCGTCGTCGAACTGGCCGGCTTCCCGCGATTCCTTCCCGAGAACGCCCCGGAGGACCGACCCGGCCTGGAAGAGCGCTGCCACGACGCCGCGGACCGGGTCCACGCTGAGCACCTCCCCCACCGTGGCGCCGACTGGGGGCCGATGCTCACCGCCGCCGGATTCACCGTAGAAGGCGAGCGACAGGTGGATGTGCGCATCGACGGGGCGGGCGACCCGGCGGTCGGCACCTACGCCCACACCAGCCTGCAACTCATCCGACACCGGGTGGCCGACGCCCTCGCCGCCGAGGACCTCGCCGCACTCGACCGGCTGATCGACGCCGACAGCCCGCACAGCATCCTGCGCCGTAGCGATCTCACAGTCCGAACCAGACGCACCGTCTGGGCCGCCCGCCGATCGGCCCGTCGAGTCGACGCGTCCCGACCTCATCCGCCTACTCGGTGATCACCGGCCAGGCGTAGGCCAGCAGGGCGCACGCCGCTCCGAGCAGAGCGAGCGAGACACCGCGGGTGGGCAAGGGCAACGCGGCGAGCACGAGCAGGATGACCGCTACGACATAGAGAAACGCCTGCACCGACATGACAGTCTCCTTAGGTTGGCTGAAGGCGAATCGATCTCTACCCCCACCGTCCCGGTGGCGAAACCCGAGCAGGACCTGGTTTCTCGTCGCATCGCGGCTGCCTGACCCCGGATGACCCGCACTCGTACCGCAGCGGGAGTCGGGTCTCCGGCCTGAGCATGATGTGGCCAGCCCGAGAGCCGGCGAGCATGCAGATATGTCGAGTACTTTCCGGACACTGAAGATCTTGGCCACAAGTGTCGCGCTGGTGAGCACGATCGCTGTCGTACCCGCATCCGCCACAGCGCAGCCGGGTCCTGCCGCCGGCGGGCTGGACCGCCCCGAGTTGCGCGCCGCCCTCGCCGCGGTGCCCGAAGCCGGCGTGCCAGGCGTCCTGGTCGCGGTGCGCGACGGCCGGCGTGACTGGCGTGACGCCGCCGGCCAGGCGTTCCTGAGCACTCCCCGACCCATGCAGCCGCAGCTGCGGCACCGGATCGGCAGCATCACCAAGACGTTCGTCGCCACCACCGTGCTCCAACTCGTCGACGAGGGCCGGCTCGGCCTCGACGACCCGATCGGGCAGTGGCTGCCCGACACCGTGCCAGGTGAGCTGGGCACCCAGGTCACCGTCCGGATGCTGCTGAACCACACGAGCGGCATCGGCAACTACACCAACGCGATGATCAGTTCCTACGCCGCGATCAACCAGATGCAGGTCACCACGTACGCTCCGGCGGACCTGGTCGCCACCGGCCTGGCCATGCCGCCGACGAACGCCCCCGGCGAGGCTTTCAGCTACTCGAACACCAACTACATCCTGGCCGGACTGCTCATCGAGAAGGTCACCGGCAACGATGCGGCCACCGAGGTGCAGCGACGCATCCTGCGGCCGCTGAGGCTCAGCGGCACATCGTTCCCCGGCGACGATCCGAGGATCCGTGGCCCGCACAGCGGCGCCTACTTCGCCCCGTTCGGCGTGCGCGACCTCAGCGAGTTCAACATGAGCTGGGGGTGGACGGCCGGCGAGATGATCGCCACCACCGGGGATCTGAACACCTTCTTCCGGGCTCTGCTCGGCGGCGATCTGCTCAGCCCGGCCACCCTCGACGAGATGCTCACCGGGGTACCCTTCGTGCCGGAGCTGCCCGAGGCCGGCGGCTACGGTCTCGGCATCTACTCGGTGCCCACCCCGTGCGGCGAGTTCTGGGGCCACGACGGCGCGACTTTCGGCCACCTGACGTTCTCGCTGCACAGCCGCGACGGTGCCCGCCAGGTCTCGACCGGGATCACCATCAGCCACTACCAGGTCGGCCTGCCCGATGCGCATCCGATCGACATCGCCTGGAACAGGCTGCTGGGCACCGCGATATGCCCGGGCGGCGAGCTGAGCAGCCGCTCGGCAGAGGCCGTGGCGTCGTTGCCCCGCGTGACCCGGATGCCGGGCAACAACGCGGCAGTGGCGGCGCTCTGAGTCCCGTCCGGACGTCGGCCTGTTCTGCCGTGCGAGGGCCGCGGCAGAACAGGCCGACGGGTCGGCTACCGAGATCGGCCGGGCAGGGCGATCTCGAAGTGGACGGTCTGATAGGTGTCGTGGTCGCCGTCGCGCGGGTCGTGGACCGGCATGGCCATGCTCCGCCAGAACGGTTCGGCACCGTCGATGCGCGGGTCGGTGTGCAGGTAGAGCGCCCGGTAACGGGGTTGCCGGGTGACGAACTCGATCGCGAGGCCGACGAGTGCCCGGGCGAGGCCGCAGCGGCGGTGTTCGGGCCGGACGTAGACCCGGAACAGCTGAGCGGTGGTGTCGTCAGGGTAGCGCTCGGTGAGGAAGCGCGGGTGGGGTGGGCTCTTCGGTCCGGCGGCGCGCACGGCTGTGGTGCCGACGACCTCGTCACCCTTTGTCGCGACGAACAGGGCGTGGTGTTCGGGCCTGAGGTAGGTGCCGTCGAGGTCGATGACGTCCCGGTGCCAGTCGGGCCGGTAGCCGTGGCCGAAGTCGCGGTAGAAGGTGTCGAGCATGACGCTGCGGGCTCCGTCGACGTGCCGCTTGTCGGCCGGCTGGACGTCGTACGGGCCGACGCTGTGTCGGTACTGCGGCATGGTTGTTCCTCCGGTCATGGGTTCGACGGTGCCGCGGCGGTCGCCGGGTCGGCGTGCAGAAGCGCACGGGTGAGCGGGTGGTGTGCGTCGGTGAGCAGGAGGTCGGCCGGGCCGTGGTCGACCACGGCGCCGTTGTCGAGTACGACGATCTGGTCGGCGAGGTGAGCCACCACGTCGCGGTCGTGGCTGATCACGATCAGGGTCAGTGCGAGGTTGCGTCGCAGGTCGTCGAGGAGCGTGAGGATGCCGTGCTGCGTGACGCCGTCGAGCCCGGCGGTCGTCTCGTCGCAGATGAGGACTCTGGGTTCGCTGCCGAGAGCGCGGGCGAGCGCCGCGCGGTGCAGCTCGCCACCGGAGAGCCGGTCGGGACGTTGGGTCGCCGTGTGTTCGGCGAGACCTACCCGTTCGAGCAGGTGCAGGGCGGTGCGGCGGGCCTGCTCGGGCGTGGCGTTCCGCAGTCGCCGGGCGGGACCGGCGAGCTGGTCGAGAACCGGCCGGTAGGGGTTGAAGCTGGCGCGGGCGTCCTGGAACACGTACTGGACAGCGCCGAGTTCGTGCCGCCGACGGCGGTCGAGGTGCGCGGCGAGGTGGTGCCCGTCGAGGGTCACCTGGCCGGTACGTGCGGTGTGCAGGCCGGCGACGCAACGGGCGAGGGTGGTCTTGCCGCTTCCGGAGCGGCCGACCACGGCGAGGCACTGTCCGGCGGCGACGGTCAGGGCGACCTCGCGGATCACCTCGCGCCGCCGACCGCCGTCGCGGTGTACGGCGCTCAAACCGGTGACGCGCAGCAGCGGCCGGTCCGCACCGACCGCAGCCGGCGGTCGGGCCGGTGGCGTGGCGAGCAGCTCACGGGTGTGCCGCTGTCGTGGTGCGGCGAGGACCTCGGCGGCCCGGCCGTGTTCGACGGCGGCGCCTCGGTGCAGCACGAGAATCTGGTCGGCGACGGCCCGTACGAGGTGCAGGTCGTGACTGAGCAGGACGACGGCGATGCCCTCGCGGGCCAGTTTCGTCAGTTCTCGGGCGACGTCGTTGCGGGTGAGGGCGTCCTGTCCGGTGGTGGGCTCGTCGGCGATGAGCAGGACGGCGCGGGCCAGCAGGGCGTGCGCGATGACGAGCCGTTGCTGCTGACCCCCGGAGAGCTGGTGGGGGAAGCGGCGCAGGAACCGGCGGTCGGCGGGCAGGCTGACCCGGTCGAGGACGGCCGTCACCGTGCGCCGGTGGGCGGCGCGGCTGTCGCCGGGCGCGTGGTGTCGGGCGATCTCGTGGAGCACCGCGCCGATGCGGCGTATCGGATTGAGGGCGGCGGCGGGCTGCTGGGGCACGTAGCCGGCGGTGCCGGGCTCGGGCGGGGTCGCGGTCGTCACGGGCCGGCCGGCCAGGGTGACGGTGCCGGTGAGGGTGACCCCGGGAGTGACCTCGCCGAGCAGCGCCCGGGCGGTGGTGGTCTTGCCGCTGCCGGATGCGCCGATGACGGCGAGGATCTCGCCGGCCTGCAGGCCGACGGAGACTCCGTCGACAAGCGTCCGGTCGACGCTGGTGGCCGTCAGGTCCTGCACGTGCAGGAGCGGCCCGCTGACGGGTTCACGGTCTCCGGTGGTGGCCGGCGCGGGCGGTGCTGACGGGCTGGGGACGGCACCGGAGATCAGCATCCGGTCGGTGACCAGGTTGAGACCGACGGCCAGACAGATGATCAGCGCGGCCGGCACGGCGACGGCCCAGGGCTGCAGGAACAGCCCGGTGCGGTTGCGGTCCACCATGACTGCCCAGTCCGCGGCATCGGGTGCCACGCCGATGCCCAGGAAGCTGGCGGTGGCCACCAGGTAGACGGCGCCGATGAACCGGACTCCGGCGTCGGCGAGCAGGGTCCGGCGGATGCCGGTGCCGACGTAGCCGGGACCGCGCCGCCACCAGGTCTCGCGGTACAGGCGCATCGCCTCCATGGCTGGCCCGTGGGCCAGCGGCAGCGCGGCGGCCCGAGTGATCCGGGCGATCTCCGGCAGGCCGATGAGCGCGACGATGCCGACCAGGGTGAGGGGCCCGGGTGGCGCGGTGGCGGCCAGCAGGATCAGCAGCAGCAGCGACGGTACGGCAAGCGTCAGGTCGAGGGGGCGCATGAGCAGTTCGTCGACCCACCGGCGGCGGGAGGACGCGGCCAGTAGGCCGGCCGGCACGCCGATGAGGTACGCCAGCAGCGTCGCGCCGACGGCGACCAGGACGACTGACCGGCCGCCGAGGAGGATCTGCTGTCCAACGTCGCGGCCGACGAAGTCGGTGCCCAGCACCCCGTCCCCGGAGAACGGGAACGCGCGGTCACCCGGCTCGCCGGCCAGCATCGGGCCGAACACGGCAAGCGCGAGCGGCACCGTGAGCAGCGCTGCCCCGGTCACGGTGCGCAGTCGCCTCACCGTACGACCCCGATCCGGGGTGCGAGGCGGAACGCCACCAGGTCGGCGGCCAGGTTCACCAGCACGGTGGTGACGGCCACCAGGACGCACAGCGCCTGCACGGTGGGGATGTCGCGGGTGGACACGGCGTCGACCAGGGCGGTGCCGAGGCCGGGGATGACGAACACCGCCTCGACGACGATGACGCCGCCGAGCAGCCAGTCGGTGGTGCGGGCGAGTTGCTGCACGACCGGTGCCAGCGCGCCGGGTAGCGCGTGGCGGAGCCAGAGCCGGCTGCCGGTGATGCCGAGCCGTCGGGCGTGGCGTACGTGCTCGGCACGCAGGGCGTCGATCATGCCGGCGCGGGTGAGTCGACTGATCGTGCAGATCGGCCGGGCGAGCAGCACGAGCAGCGGCAGCACGAGCACGGACGGCTGGGCGAGCAGGTCGGCGCCGAACGCGGTGGGCGGTAGCCAGCCGAGTTGGACGCCGAAGACTGCGATGAGCAGGATCGCCAGGGCGAACTCGGGCACCGCGTACAGCGCGACGGACGCCGCGGAGACCGTCCGGTCCAGTGGCCCGCCTTCCCGGCGGGCTGCCAGCATGCCCAGCGCGACGGCGAGCGGTACCAGTACGAGGAGGGTCACCGCCGCCAACAGCAGCGTGGCACCGGCGCTGTCGGCGAGCCGGTCGACGATCGGCCGCTGCGAGATCAACGAGACGCCGAGGTCGCCGCGGAGCAGGTCGGTCAGCCAGTCGAAGTATCGCTGCCAGGCCGGCCGGTCGAGGTCCAGATCCGCCCGGATCGCGGCGATGCGGGCCGGGTCGGGCTGGTCGCCGGCGATCACCACGGCGGCGTCACCGGGCAGCGCCTCGGTGAGCACGAACACGATGGCGGTGATCCCGGCGACCTGCCCGAGGCCGAGCATCAGGCGCCCGGCGGCGTAGCGGGGCAGACTCACCCCAGCCAGACCTTGTCGAAGCGGGCCCAGTCGAGGGTGTTGGCGGGAGCGTCGGCGGACACCCCACCGACGCCTGGCGCGGTGGCGACGAGGAAGTCCGCGAAGCCCCAGATCAGGAATCCACCTTCGGCGTGCAGGGCGCGCTGCATGTCGCCGTACGCTTGCCGGCGGGTCGCCTCGTCCGTGCTGGAGATGGCCTTGGCGTAGAGGGCGTCGAACTCGGGGCGAGCCCACCGGGTGGCGTTGGTGGTGGAGTTGGTGAGCAGCCGCTGGGAGATGTGCGTCTCGATGGGCATCGCACCGGAGCGGTACGAGGCCAGCACACCGGAGTCGAGGATGTCCTTCCAGTAGGTGTCCTTGTTGCCCATCGCGGTTTCGATGACGAGGCCGGCCTGCGCGGCCTGTTCGGCGAAGACGCTGGCGGCCTCGACGAATCCGCTGGCCACCGAGGCGGTGTCCAGGGTGATGCGCAGACCCCTGGCGCCGGCCTTGTCGACGAGGAACCGGGCGCGGTCGAGGTCGCGGGTGCGCTGGGCGATGTCGTCGGCGTAGTACTGGTAGCCCTTGCCGAACAGGTCGTTGCCCACCTGTCCGGAACCGGCGAGGACGGTGTCGACGAGCTGCTGGCGGTCGGTGAGCAGGAACATGGCTTCGCGCAGGTCGCGGTTGTCGAACGGCGGCCGGTCGACCTTCATGGCGAACGACTGCATGGTGCTGTTCGGCATCCGGGTGACGGCGATCCGGCCGCTGTCGGCGTGGGTCCGAGCGGCGGTGGGGGTGATGTCGTGCGCGTAGTCCACCTGGCCGGCGAGCAGGGCGTTGACCCGGGCCGACTCCTCGTTGCTGATCAGAAACTCAAGCTCGTCGAGGTGCGCGGCGCCCTCCCAGTAGCTGTCGTACCGCTTGAGCAGCAGCGACCGGCCGGGCTGCCAGGAGTCGAAGCTGAACGGCCCGGACCCGACGGGCCGCTCGAAGCTGTCGGCACCCTCGGGGACGATGTACGCGCCGAACGCGGCAAGGGCGTTGGGAAACTCGGCGAAGGGTCGCTTGAGCGCCAACTCCAGGGTGCGGTCGTCGACGGCGCGGCTGCGGGGCAGATCGATCAGGTCGAGGCTGGCCTTGGCGCGGAACGCCCGCTTCGGGTCGGTGATCCTGGCGTAGCTGTAGAGCACGTCGGCGGCACGGACCGGCCTGCCATCGTGGAACGTGGCCTGGCGCAGGCTGATCCGCCAGCGGGTCAGGTCGCTGCTGGGCTCCCAGCTTGCGGCGAGGCGCGGCTGGATGGAGACGTCCGGGCCGTAGTCGGCGAGCTTGTCGAACATCGCCTTGGCGCGCGACGCCTCGTTGAACAGGTTCGCCAGGTGCGGGTCCAGCGTCTCGTTGACACCGCCGCCGGCGAACGCCGCCCGCAGCCGGCCACCGCGCCGGGGCTGCCCGGCGGCGTTGCTGGCCGTGTCGTCGCTCGGGCCGCAGCCGGTCAGCAGGGCGGCGGAGACGGCGACGCCGCCGCCGAGCAGGCCACGGCGAGACACTCCCGGCGCGGTGACGGACGAATGAATCATGATGGGTCCTTTCGATACAAGGTGAGGTTCGTACAGCTCCGGGTGGTCGGTCAGGAGGTTCTCCCCGGTCATGACACGACCGACGACGCCGGTGCCGGGTTGAGCAGCCCGCCACGGTGCAGCAGCCACACCGCACCGGCCGACGCCAACCCGACGCCGGCGGTGAGCAGCCACGCCGTCGTGGGTACGCCTGCCGAGGTGCCCACCGCCGCGCCGACCGCAGCGGTGCAGCCGGCGGCGAGCATCCCGGAGACCAGGTAGAACAGGCCGAAGTAGGTGCCGGTCAGCCGGTGCCCGGCGAAGGTGGGGATCAGGTCCAGGACGAACGGCTGGGTGATCATCACGCCGAGGGTGAGCAGGACGGCAGCGGCCAGCACCGGCAGCAGCCGCAGCACCGGTGTCACCGCTTCCACCCGCAGCAGCGGCAGCAGGAAACCAGCTCCCATGACAGCCATCCCGGCGGTGATGCTCGTGCCGCGACTGACGCGACGCTGAAGCCAGCCGGTCAGCGGCAGTTGCAGGGTGAGCGTCACGACTGTGGAGACGACGAACAGCACGGCGACCGCCACGGGCTGCCCGGTGACGTGTTCCGCCTGCACCGGCAGGATCAGGTACAGCTGGGTCTGCAACGCGAACATGCCCGCCAGCGCCACGCTGAACGCCAGGAACCGACGGTCGGCGATACCGGTCCGCCAGTCCTGCCAGACGGTTGCCTCGCTGGCGGTGACCGGTTGGGCGGGCAGCCAGATCGCCTGCGCCCCGGTCAGCGCGGCGAAGACCGCCGCGGCGGCCAGCGCGGCGACCCGGAAGTCGACAAGCAGCAGGGCGGCGCCGAGCAGTGGGCCGAGCAGCGCCCCGGCACTGGCGAACACGTTGAACAGCGCGAACGCCTCGGCGCGCCGGTCGGCGGCGGCCTGCGCCACGTAGGTGCGCACGGCCGGGTTGAACAGCGCCCCGGCCAGCCCGGACAGGATCGACGCGGCCAGCAGCAGCGGCACCGAGGCGCTGAGGGCGAACAGTCCGAAGCCGACGGCGCGCAGGGCGCAGCCGGCGATGATGACGCCGCGGGCGCCGAGCCGATCGGCGGCCGAGCCGCCCAGCAGGAACAGGCCCTGCTGGCTGAGGTTCCGCACGCCCAGCACGATGCCGATCACGGCGGCGGACATTCCGACGTCGTCGGCCAGGTAGCCGGCGAGGTAGGGCAGCAGCAGGTAGAAGCCGACGTTGACGCCGAGCTGGTTGACCACCAGCAGTCGGATCGGCAACGAAAAGCCACGCAGACTTGCCCAGGTGCTCATCGGACCGCCCGCACGCCGAGACCGGGTTCGTCGGCAAGTCGCAGGACACCGTCGTGGCCACCGATGCCGGTCCACGGATCGTCGGTGAGCAGCAGGTGCCCGTCCAGGTCGATCCAGCGGGCGAGGTCGGTGAGGTGCACCGCTGGCGCGATGCCCAGCGAGCTGGCCACCAGGCAACCCAGCATGACATCCATGCCGTACGCACGGGCGGTGGCGGCGACCTGCTGCGCGGCGTGGATGCCGCCACACTTCGCGAGCTTGATGTTGATGCCGGCGACCGTGCCGGCGAGGGCGTCGAGGTGGGCCACCGTGGCGGCGTCCTCGTCGGCGATGACCGGTACGTCGGTGCGCGCGCTGATCCAGGCGAGCGACTGCGGTGTTCCGGGTGCGATGGGTTGTTCGACGGCGTCGATGCGGTACGGACGCACCGTGTCGAGCAGCCGCAGGGTCTGCTCGGGTGTCCAGGCGCCGTTGGGGTCGAGGACCAGCCGGGCGTGCGGGATGGCGGCGCGTACGGCGGCGATGCGGGCCAGGTCAGCGGCGTCGCCGCACTTGACCTTGATGAGCTGGAAGCCGCGCCGCGCCAGCCCCCGGGCGGTGGTGGCGGCCTGCTCAGGCGCGACCAGGCCGATGGTGTGGGCCGTGGGTACCGGCGCGAAGTCCCGGCCGAGCCACGTGTGCACAGGCATTCCGGCGCGACGGCCCAGCAGATCGTGCACGGCCGCGTCGAGGGCCGCCAGCACACCGGTGGGCAGCTCAGCAGCGAGGGCGGGCAGCTCCGCGAGCAGCGCCTCGGGTTCGTCGTGACCGCACACCCGGTGCCGGAGCCCGGCCAGCAGCCTGCGGATGGTGGCCAGGTCGAGGCCGTAGTAGACGCTGGTGACGACCTCGCCGTGGCCGGTGACGCCATCGTGGGACAGGTCGATCTGGACGGCGTCGCGGCCCGGCATCGTCGAGCGGGAGATGCGCAGCGGCTCGCGCAACCGCAGCGGGTAGCTGCGCCAGCCGAGCCTCATGCCGGCACCGCCACGCGACACAGCGGGTCGAGGACGGTCCGGCAGCGACTCCATCGGGTCACCTCTACGGCGTCCGGGTACGGAATCTCGATCGGGTGGCCCGGCGCCGGGGCGAACAGCCCGTGGGTGGCGCAGAACGCGTCGTCGAAGATCGAGTCGAGGTAACGGTGCGGGCCGTCGGGGAAGATCGTGACCACCCGCGCGCCAGGCTGCATGCGGCTGATCCACGCGGCGACCCGGGCGACGGCGCCGGTGCTCCAGCCCCCGGTGACGAACGCCGAGCGTGCCAGCCGGCGACAGCTGTCCACAGCTTCCACCGGGCCGACCCAGTGCACCTCGTCGAAGGCGGCGTAGTCGACGTTGCGGGGGAAGATGCTGCTGCCCAGGCCACGCATGAGCCGGGGCCGCGCGGGCTGACCGAAGATCGTCGAGCCGACGGTGTCGACACCGACGAGTCGCATGTCGGGCCAGTGTCGCCGCAACGCCCGGGCCAGGCCGGCGCTGTGCCCGCCGGTGCCGACGCTGCACACCAGCACGTCCACGGCGTCGACCTGACCGGTCAGCTCGGCGGCGAGGGCCCGGTAGCCGGTGGCGTTGTCCGGGTTGTGGTACTGGTCGGGCCAGTAGGCGTCCGGGATGCCGGCCAGCACCTCGGCCAGCCGGTCCAGGCGGGCCTGCTGCCAGCCGCCGACCGGATGTGGCCGCTCGACCTCCACGACCGTCGCGCCGTAGGCGGTCAGCAGCGCCCGCATCTGTCGTTCGATCTCGCGGTCCACCACGAGGATGACGGGGTGGCCCAGGGCCTGTCCGGCAAACGCCAACCCGATCCCGAGGGTGCCGCTTGTGGACTCCACCACCGTGGCTCCCGGCCGAAGGTCACCACGCTGCCGGGCGGCCTGGAGCATGGCCACAGCGGCGCGGGCCTTCATGCCGCCGGGGTTCAGATACTCCACCTTGGCGTGGAAGCCGCCGTGCGGGTACGGCAGGGGGGTGTCGACGAACGCCACCGGGGAGCGCCCCAGCAGATCCAGCAGGTGCGGCGCGCCGGTGGTCGGCGTGTGCCCGGTCAGCATGGCGACCCGGCGGTGACGCGGTATCGGTAGACGGTCGTCGGTCCGCCGTCGAGCCAGAAGAACGGGTACGGCTCGGCCGACACGGCGCTCAGCCCGGCACCCAGGAAGCACGGCAGGACGGCGCTGCCGGTCTGCGCGAAGGCCACCATCGGTTTACCGGTGGCGCGGGCGTGCCGTAGCAACGGCTCGAATGTGCCGTTGCCGAGGGTCATGCCGGACACCAGCAGCGCGTCACAGCGTTCCAGCAGGACACCGGCGTCCGGCAGGCACGGCTCGCCCCACTCCGTGCTGCCGCCGGCCAGGTCACAGGGCAGGTAGCTGACGCCCCGGTTACGCAGTTGGCCGAGCAGCGAGTTCACCACCCCGACGACAAGGACGTTCTGCCCCGGGGCCACAGGTATCAGGTCCACCACCGCGGCGGCTCTGGCTGTCGACTTGGCCAGTGAGGTGCCGGCGGGGATGGTGACCGTGTCGTGGGCGGTGTGCGCGTGCGGGCGGGCGGCGGCGAGGTAGGCGTCGAGGGCCGCGACGCGAACCGCAGGCACCGGGTGGGTGAGCAGGTCCTCGACACTGCGACCCACGCAGTCGTACGCGACATCGTCGGTCAGCTCGTCCGGTTCCGCCGCGCATGATCCCACGGTGGCACCGACCCGAAGGCTCAGCACGTGGTTGCGGTAGCTGCGGCCACGCCCGGGGTGCCGGGCCCCCTGCCGGGTGGTGAACGCAACGCTCACCTGCTCGGTGGCCGGGTCGGGGCCGAGTCGCGCGGCGCTGACGGCGGCGATCAGATCCGTCACCGACAGGAACGGCCCACCGGTCGGGACAGGTGTCGACGTCCTCACGCGCGGGTCCCGGCGAGATCGTCGGCGTAGCAAACGCCCAACCCGGCGATCAGAGCGTCGGCCCGGGCGCGGGCCCCGAGACCGCTGGTGTCCACAGTCATCACATGGCCCAGGTAGGCGTTGTTGCTCGACGCGTCGCCGGTCAGGTGCCCGGCCGGCTTCACCGCCCAGTCGACGACGTCCTCAGCGGTGGCCAGCGTGGCCGTACCGTCGATCCTGGCGACGGTGCCGGCGCGGGGCGGCAGCAGGAACGAGATGGCCGCGCTGCGTACGCCGGTGTCGGTCACCGCGA
The DNA here is from genome assembly GCF_002754655.1 of Verrucosispora sp. CNZ293. Taxonomy (NCBI): domain Bacteria; kingdom Bacillati; phylum Actinomycetota; class Actinomycetes; order Micromonosporales; family Micromonosporaceae; genus Micromonospora; species Verrucosispora sp. CNZ293. Next base: position 865,043 of record NZ_PEFR01000001.1, on the reverse strand, counting down.
TGTCCGGCTGTTCGCCCAGGGCGAGCTGGGCGTACACCATGGGCAGGTCCACCCCGGTCGCCCGCCGCACCAACTCGGTGATCTGGTTGCCGGCCGGGCGGGGGTTGACCTCCACCACCCGCGGCCCGGCCGCGGTCAGCCGCAGCTCGGTGTGCGCCACTCCCCTGTCGAACCCGACCGCGGCGAGGGCTGCCACCGCCATGTCACACACCGCGGTGACTGTCGCGGCGTCGAGCGCGGCGGGGAACATGTGCCCCGTCTCGACGAACCACGGCTCACCGGCGAGGCTCTTGTCCGTCACGCCGAGGACCGTCGTCGTGTCGTCGACGGTGACGGTCTCGACGCTGACCTCCGGCCCGACCAGAACCTCCTCCAGCAGCACCTGCGGCGAGCGCTGCTGGCCACGGGCATTTACCGGGAACGCGGCGAGGGCGTCGAACGCCTCGCGTAGCTGGCTGCTGTCGGCCACCAGCCGGACGAGCATCCCGGCGCACAGGTCGACCGGCTTGATGACCAGTGGGAAGCCCAGCGTGTGCGCGGCGGCTTCGGTACCCGGCCAGTCCTCGGTGATCGCGAACCTCGGACCAGGCAGGCCGGCGGCCTGCATCCGTCGCCGCGCCAGGTCCTTGCGGCAGGCGTGCTCCACGGCTTGCGGCCGTGGACCGGGCAGGCCCAGGTGTGCGGCCAGCCGGGCCGCGGTGCCGAGGTAGTAGTCGCACGAGGTGATGACGCCGTCGAACCGCAGCACCTCGTGCAGCCGCTGGACGTAGGGCAACAGCATGTCCAGGTCGTTGGTCTCGGCGGTGACCACGTTGTCCGCGGTGAGGATCGGGTGCACCTGGTCACCGCCGCCCTGGCGCAGGTAGTGGTGCAGGTTCCTGGTCAGGAAGGTGAACCGATGTCCTGCTTCCCGGATCGCCCGGGGCAGCAGGGTGCTCATCGCACCGACCCAGCTTTCGACCACAAGCACATGCCCCACCGCGCACTCCCGACGTTCAGGGGATTCCCGGACCTCCAAACGATAACGGTTGTCATTTGCGATGGCTAGGCCGGCCCCTGAGTCAGCGTCGAGGGCCCACTACCGCCGCACCCGACCGCCGCGCCCGCCACGGGCGGCACACGGCGGTCGGGTGCGTAGTGGGTCCAGGTCGTTGCCGTCCCACATCGGGCGGCCTCGACGTCGGTGCCCGGTGCGGCGCGGAGTGGCTCGGCGGCGACGATCAGTTGCCGTGGTACGCGGAGCGCATGAGTTCCTGCATGTCGTCGAGCATCGGCATCCGCGGGTTGGCCGGGGCGCACTGGTCCTCGTAGGCGTTGAGCGCCTGTTGCGGCAGCGACGCGAGGAATGCCTCCTCGTCGACGCCGACGGCGTGGAAGGACGGTTCGATGCCGACGGCGTCGCGCAGCCGCTCCACCGCGGCGGCGTACGACTCGACCCCTTCCTGCGCGGTGGCCGCCGGCAGGCCCAGCATCCGGGCGATGTCCTGGAAGCGCTCCGGTGCCCGGTAGTCCTCGTACCTGGGCCATCCGGTCAGCTTGGCCGGTGTCGTGCCGTTGTAGCGGATGACGTGTGGCATCAGGATCGCGTTCGTGCGTCCGTGCGCCACGTGGAAAGTCGCCCCAAGAGTGTGCGACATGGCGTGCACGATGCCCAGGAAGGCGCTGCCGAAGGCCATGCCGGCGATGGTTCCCGCGTTGTGCATCTTCTCCCGGGCCTCCGCGTCGGCCGCGCCGTTGCGCACCGCCCGCTCCAGGTAGGTGAAGATCAGCTTGATGGCCTGCAACGCGAGTCCGTCGGTGAAGTCGTTGGCGTAGACGGAGACGTACGACTCGGTGGCGTGGGTCAGCGCGTCGAAGCCGCTGTCCGCCGTGATGATGGGCGGCAGGTCGGCGGCGAGCACCGGGTCGACGATGGCCACGCTCGGCGTCAGGGCGTAGTCGGCGAGGGGGAACTTCTTGCCGGTGGCGGTGTCGGTGATGACCGCGAACGGGGTCACTTCGGCGCCGGTGCCGGAGGTGGTGGGAATGCAGACCAGCCGGGCCCGCTCCCCCAGCGTCGGGAACTTGAACGCCCGTTTGCGGATGTCGAAGAACTTCTCCCGCATGTCGGCGAAGACCACCTCCGGGTGCTCGTAGCGCAGCCACATCACCTTGGCGGCGTCCATCGCCGAGCCTCCGCCCAACGCGATGATCGTGTCGGGTTGGAAGGATCGCATCAGCTCCGCGCCCCGATCCACAGTGCCGACGCTCGGCTCCGGTTCGACATCGTCGATGATCTGCAGGGCGACACGGTCGGGCCGCTGCTGCAGGACGGTGATCAGCCGGTCGACGTACCCCAGCCGGGTCATGGTGTGGTCGGTGACCACGGTGACCCGGTGCACGTCGGGCATGTCGGCCAGGTAGCGGATCGCGTTCGCCTCAAAGTAGATCTTCGGCGGGACCTTGAACCACTGCAGGTTGTTGGTCCGACGGCCGATCCGCTTGACGTTCAGCAGGTCGACCGCCGTGACGTTGTTCGACACCGAGTTGCGGCCGTAGCTGCCACAGCCCAACGTCAACGAGGGCAGGAACGCGTTGTACATGTCACCGATGCCGCCCTGCGAGGCGGGAGCGTTCCAGATGATGCGCACGGCCTTGACCCGCCGCCCGTACTCCTCGACGAGATGCGCGTCCTCGGTGTGGATGACCGCGCTGTGGCCGAGGCCGTTCAGTTCGACCATCTGCTCGGCGTGCCGGATGCCGTCCTCGGTCGACTCGGCGCGCAGCACCGCCAGCACGGGGCAGAGCTTTTCCCGGGTGAGCGGTTCGGCCGGGCCGACGTGGTCCACCTCGACCAGGATCACCGACGTGTCGGCCGGCACGGTCAGGCCGGCGCGCTCGGCGATCCACGCCGCGCTCTGGCCGACGACCTGCGGGTTGAGCCGCGCACCGGCGCAGTCGGTGCCACCGGCGGCGGCACCGAAGATCAGTTCCTCGATCCGGCGCTTCTCGTCGGGGGTGGCCACATGGGCGTGCAGCCGCTGGAACTCGGCCAGCACCGCCGGATACACCTCGGCATCGATGATCACCGCCTGCTCCGAGGCGCAGATCATGCCGTTGTCGAACGACTTCGACAACACGATGTCATGCGCCGCCCGGCGCAGCTTCGCACCGCGATGGACGTACGCCGGCACATTGCCGGCGCCCACACCGAGGGCCGGCTTCCCCGACGAGTACGCCGCCCGCACCATGCCGTTTCCGCCGGTGGCCAGGATCGTGGCCACTCCGGGGTGCTTCATGAGCGCGCCGGTGGCCTCGACGGAGGGCTGCTCGATCCACTGGATGCAGTGCTCGGGCGCTCCCGCGGCGACGGCGGCGTCCCGGACCACCCGGGCCGCCTCGGCACTGCACCGCTGGGCGGCCGGGTGGAAGGCGAAGATCATCGGGTTACGGGTCTTCAGGCCGAGCAGCGCCTTGAAGATGGTCGTCGACGTGGGGTTGGTGACCGGGGTGACGGCGCAGACCACGCCGACCGGCTCGGCGATCTCGACGATGCCGTTGATCTCGTCACGGGAGATGACCCCGACCGTCTTCAGGCCCGCCATGTGATTGGTGACGTGCTCACACGCGAAGATGTTCTTGACGGCCTTGTCCTCGAAGACGCCGCGACCGGTCTCGGCCACCGCCATCCGGGCCAGGTCCGCGTGCCGGCTCAGCGCCGCCACGGAGGCCTTCGCCACGATCCGGTCGACGCGCTCCTGGTCGAAGGCGGCGTAGTCGTCCAGCGCCTTGAGGCCGTTGCCGACCAAGGTCTCGATTGTCGTTCCGGGCGTGCCGGCCATCCCGTTCTCCGGCGGCGTGGCCGGGGCGGGCAGGAGGCTCGTCGCGGTCGCGGCGGTCATACGGATCACTCCGATCGTCGGTGCCGGGTCACGTCGTCCGGTCACACCCTGATCGTCGCCGCTGCACCGGTGTCCGCGCCGGTGGCCAGCGGCCCGGACCTCCCGGGTCTTTCGCCCCTGACCGCTCGGGCATCCCCGAGGGAGGCTCGAAGTGAGCTTCAGGAGGAGACATGGTCCAGCAGCACAGCACGGCAGTCCGGCCAGAGCAGCACGCGACGGTGCGGCCCGACCCGTGGCGCGGCTTCCACGGCGATGCCTGGCGCGACAATGTGGACGTCGCCGCGTTCGTCCGCGACAACGTCACCCCCTACCACGGCGACGCCCGGTTCCTCGCCGGGCCCACCGCCCGTACCACCGAGCTGTGGAACCGACTGCGCGACATGTTCGTCACCGAACGCGAGCGCGGGATCTACGACGTCGATCCGCACACCCCCGCCACGATCACCTCGCACGCGCCCGGTTGGATCGACCAGGATCGCGAGCTGATCGTCGGGTTGCAGACCGACGCGCCGCTGCGTCGGGCGATCATGCCCAACGGTGGGCTGCGGATGGTGGAGAACGGGCTCGCCGCGTACGGCTTCGAGATGGACCCGCAGGTGCGCCGCATCTTCACCTCGTACCGCAAGACCCACAACGCCGGAGTGTTCGACGCCTACCCCGCCGACGTGCTGGCGGCGCGGCGCTCGCACATCGTCACCGGGCTTCCCGACGCGTACGGTCGTGGCCGGATCATCGGCGACTACCGGCGGGTCGCGCTCTACGGCGTCGACCGTCTCGTCGCCGAGCGCGAGGCGATCAAGGCGTCCCTCGACGATCGTCCCTGCACCGAGGACGTCATCCGCGACCGTGAGGAGCTGGCCGAGCAGATCCGCGCCCTCGGTGAGCTCAAGGAGATGGCCGCCGGCTACGGCTACGACATCAGCGCGCCCGCCGCCACCGGCCGCGAGGCGATCCAGTGGCTCTACTTCGCCTACCTGGCCGCCACCAAGGAACAGAACGGTGCCGCCATGTCGCTGGGACGCACGTCGACCTTCATCGACGTGTTCCTGGACCGCGACATCGCCGAGGGCCGGCTGACCGAGTCCGCGGCCCAGGAACTGGTCGACGACTTCGTCATCAAGCTGCGGATCATCCGGTTCCTGCGTACCCCGGAGTACGACGAGTTGTTCTCCGGCGACCCCACCTGGGTGACCGAGGCGATCGGCGGTGTCGGCGCGGACGGTCGGCCGCTGGTGACCCGCACCAGCTTCCGCTACCTGCAAACGCTGTACAACCTCGGTCCGGCGCCCGAGCCGAACCTGACCGTGCTCTGGTCGGCCGACCTGCCCCGCGGGTTCAAACGCTTCTGCGCGCAGGTGTCACTGGACACCAGCGCCATCCAGTACGAGAACGACGACCTGATCCGGCCGGTGTACTCCGATGACACCGCGATCGCCTGCTGCGTGTCGGCGATGCGCGTCGGCAAGGACATGCAGTATTTCGGTGCCCGTGCCAACCTCGCCAAGGCCCTGCTCTATGCGATCAACGGCGGCCGGGACGAGATCACCGGCCAGCAGGTCGCGCCCGCTACTCCCCCGGTCACGGCTGACGTGCTGGACTACGACACCGTCCTGGCCGCGTTCGACCGGACCCTCGACTGGCTCGCGCGCACCTACGTACGCGCGCTCAACGTGATCCACTACATGCACGACAAGTACGCCTACGAGCGGCTGGAGATGGCGCTGCACGACCACCCGGTGCACCGCTTCCTCGCCACCGGAATCGCCGGGCTCTCCGTCGCCGTGGACAGCCTCTCGGCGATGAAGCACGCCCAGGTGAAGGTGCTGCGCGACGACACCGGCCTGGTCACCGACTACACCGTCGACGGCGACTACCCGGCCTTCGGCAACAACGACGACCGGGCCGACGCCATCGCGGTCGACCTGGTACAGCGCTTCATGGACAAGGTGCGGGCGCAGCCGACGTACCGGGGCGCCGAGCCGAGCCTGTCGGTGCTGACCATCACGTCGAACGTCGTCTACGGCACGCACACCGGCAACACCCCGGACGGCCGTCGCGCCGGTGAGCCGTTCGCCCCCGGCGCGAACCCGATGAACGGCCGTGACACGCACGGCCTGGTGGCGGCGGCGCTGTCGGTGGCGAAGCTGCCGTACGCCAGCGCCCGCGACGGCATTTCGCTCACCACCACGGTCACCCCGGACGGGCTCGGCCGCACCCGCGACGAGCAGATCGACAATCTCGTGGGTGTGCTCGACGGTTACACCGACTCGGGCGGTTTCCACATCAACGTCAACGTCCTCGACCGGGCCACCCTCGAAGACGCCATGGCGCACCCCGAGCGGTACCCGCAGCTGACCATCCGGGTCTCCGGGTACGCGGTGAACTTCGTCCGGTTGACCCGCGCGCAGCAGCGCGACGTCATCTCCCGCACCTTCCATGGCCGGCTGTGACCGCCATGGCCTGGCCGTCGCGCCCCTCCTACGTCCCCGCCGGGACGGTGGTCGGATCCGTCCACTCCTTCGACACGTCGACCGGAGTGGACGGGCCTGGCACCCGTTTCGTGGCGTTCCTCGCTGGCTGCCCGCTTCGCTGCCGCTTCTGCCACAGTCCCGACACCTGGTACCAGCGCAACGGACGCCCGATGACCGTCGACGACCTGGTCACCGAGATCCGGCGGTACGAACGTTTCATCAAGGTGGCCGGTGGTGGCGTCACGCTCAGCGGCGGTGAGCCGCTGCAACAGGCCCGGTTCACCACGGCCGTGCTGCAACGATGCGCGGAACTGGGTCTGCACACCGCACTGGACACCAGCGGCTTCCTGGGCAACCGCGCCACCCCGGAACTGCTCGACGCGACCAATCTGGTGCTGCTGGACATCAAGAGCTCGGACCCGGCAACCTACCGCCGGGTCACCCGGACCGGTGAGGTCGCGCCGACGCTGCGGTTCGCCCGCCGCCTCGCCGAGCGGGGCACCCCGATCTGGATCCGCTTCGTCCTCGTGCCCGGCCTCACCGACGACCCGGCGAACGTGGCCGGCGTCGCCGACTTCGTCGCCACCCTGCCCACCGTGCAGCGGGTGGAGGTGCTGCCCTTCCACCGGCTCGGCGAGCACAAGTACCGCGAACTGGGGGTGTCGTTTCCCTGCGCCGACACCGAACCACCCACACCCGAACTGCTCGATCGGGTCCGTGCCCAGTTCGCCGACCGGGGCCTGCTGACCCTGTGACCACTACGTCGAGAAGGGGGAGGATCCGATGTACGTGCTGGTCGTCTACGAGTCCATGTTCGGCAACACCGAGGCCATCGCCCGTGCGGTCGGCGAAGGACTGTCCCAACATGTGCAGGTGCGCATCGCGCAGGCCAGCCGGTGGCCCGACGCCACGGGCGCGGACGCGGTGGTCGTCGGCGCGCCGACACACGCGTTCGGCCTGAGCCGTCCGGCGACGCGGGCGGACGCGGTCCGCCAGGGTGCCGCGGCGTCCCCGGAGGTAGGCGTCCGGGAGTGGCTCGCCACGCTCGCGCGGCCAGGCCTGGCGGCGGCCTTCGACACCCGCGTCGCCAACCCGCTCCTGCCCGGCTCGGCGGCGAAGAAGGTGGTGAAGACTCTGGCCCGCGCGGGATGGCGCCTGGCGGTCCCGGCGGAGAGCTTCTTCGTGGGCGGCACCAAGGGACCGCTACGCGACGGTGAATTCGACCGTGCCCGCCGCTGGGGAGCGGAACTCGCGACCCGGATCACGGCGTCGCAGCCACTCGGCTGACGCTGATGTTCCACCGCGCGGGCATGCCGCGCTTTCGGAGCGCCGCAGCTCCACGCCGGGCTTGCCGTTGGAGCAGCATTATCCGGCGGCCCACCGAACACGACAAGTGACGCCATGTCACACGCGGTCATGACACCGCGCCACTGACCCGTCGGCCGCGTTCGCGCTGTCATGGGTACATGCCCACCACACCCACATCCCACCGCGACGGCATCCGTCCGACGCGACCCGTACCGCAAAGGAGACGCGGGTGATTTCTCCGCGTCCCGCGGTGCATGCCGACATCGAGCCTCGCCGTCCCCGGCGGTGGCTGCGGGTCGCTTCCGGCATCTTCGTCACCGTCGTGACCGTTGTCAGCCTCGGCGTGGCCGCTGTCCAGCTCGGCCTGCCCTGGCAGATGGGCGAGGGTGACCGCAACCACGTCTACGAGGGCCCCGCTGGATCGCAGCGCTACCAGGTCCATCTCCCGCCCCAGCACGACGGGAGGGCCCGACTGCCGGTGGTCATGGCGATCCACGGCTGCGCGATGACCGGCTACGGGTGGAACTCGATGAAGGCGACGACCCAGTTCAACAACCTGGCCGACCGGGAAGGCTTCATCGTCGTCTATCCCACCCAGTTGATCTCCCGTAACGTGATCGCCTGCTGGAACTCGGCTGATCCCCGGGAGCAGCAGCGGCACACAGGTGAACCCGCGCTGCTGGCCGGCGTCGCCCGCCAGGTGGTCGAGGAGTACGACGCGGATCCGGCGCAGGTGCACGTGGCCGGCGCGTCGTCGGGAGCGGGAACCGCTGTCATCCTCGCCGCCACCTATCCCGACGTCTTCGCCACGGTGACCTCGGTCGCCGGCGGTGAGTACGGGCTCAACCAGGTGGACCCGGACGACCCGGACTCGACGTCACCGCTGGACACGGCACGTCAGGCCTGGGCACAGATGGGCGAACGGGCTCGACAGGTGCCGCTGCTTGTCATTCAGGGCGAACGGGACGAAGTCGTACCACCCGTGGTCGCCACCCGACTCGTCGCCCACTGGACCGCGCTGGGCGACCTCATCGACGACGGGCTGCCCAACGACAGCCTCGCCCTCACCGAGGGGACCGTGTCGGCACCAGCCGTTGCGGGCCGACACGCGTACACGCATTCGACGATCACCACGCCCGACGGCTCGTCGCTCGTCGAGTCGTACCACGTCCAGGGCATGGGCCACGCCTGGCCCGGCCCGAACGGCGACGGCCGCTACACCGACCGTGCAGGCCCCGACGCCAGCGAGATCGTGTGGGACTTCGCCAAGCGCCACCCGATGCGCTGACGACCGCTGGCTGAGGCCGTCGGCGACGTCACGACGTTTCTCGGCGAACCGGGCGAGAGCCTCCTGGTTGGTAGGCGAACTCACGCGCGGTGGATTCCAGCCGCTCGCGGTAGGCGGCCCACCACGCCTCGTCGCCCTCGACGACGTTGTCGCCGGGTCGCCGCCAGCCCACCTGGCCGTCGATCAGTTCGCGCACGATGTCGGCGTGTCCGGCATGCCGGTTCAGCTCCGCGAGCATGTGCACGAGGATGTGCTGCAGCGTCACCGGGGTGTGGCCCCACCACCGCACCGAGCCGGGGGCGTCGATCGGCAGGGTCTCGATCGTGGCGTCGGCGTGTGCCCAGACGCGGTGCCACAGACCCATGATGTCGTCGCGGGACTCGTCGGCTGCGGCCCACATGTCCACGTTCGGCTCGGCGTCCTCGTTCAGGCCCGCGACCTGCTCGGGAAAGGGGCGCTCGAACACCTCGCCGAAATACCCGGCGGTCACCGAGGCCACATGCTTGACCAGACCGAGCAGGTTCGTCCCGGTCGGCACGAGCGGGCGGCGCACCTCGTACTCCGAGAGCCCGTCGAGCTTGCCGAGCAGCGCCTCGCGCGCCTCCCGCAGGTACCGATGGAGATTCGCCTTGGCGTCGAGGTCTGTCATGCGGCCAGGATCTCACCGCCGCGTTGGTCGCGATGCCCGTCCGTCTGTGGTCCGATCCACACTCGACCTGCGGCAGGGGCGTGCCCGGACCTCGGTGGGTCAGGTCTGGTCAGCGGGTACGCCTCGGCTGAACCAGGTGGCCAGGGCCCGCAGTCGGTCCAGGCTCGCGGTGTAGTAGCTCTCGGGCTGAGGTCGCGGGAAGCTGGGATGCGCGGTGTGCCCGTCAACCCAGGTCGACACGAAGCGAAACCCTTCCGCCAGCCACTGGTCGGACGCCTCGCGGCGGTCGTAACCCGCACAGACGACGCGCATCGCCGCCTCCATGCGGGCGAATGCCGCCCGATCCCACTCCAGTTCGATGCGGAGCCGCAGCAGGAAGGAACCGTCCTCGGCCCCGAATTCGCTGCGCAGCACGGCGAGTGCCTCTTCGACCGTTTGCCCACGTCCGTCACGCACAGGCGGCAGCCTAGCCAACGGACAGTACTTCCTCGCCTGTAGCCAACCGGTCGGCCGCTGCCGAGCACACCGGCGACCCTTGCTCAAATTATCTTAGTCATTAAGATAATTGCATGAGCGTATCGACTGACTTCTCGGTGGCGATCGCCGGCGCCGGCCTCTCCGGACTCTGCCTCGCCCAGTACCTGATGCGCGCCGGCATCGACGTGCACGTCTACGAGCGGGACCCGGGACCCTTCGTCAGGCGGCAGGGCTACCGGATCATTCTCAACCGGTACGGGCTGGAGGCGCTGCGCGAGAGCCTGCCCCGCCCGCTGTACCGCCTGGCGCTGACCACCGGCGACGAGCCTGGCGGGCACCTGCGCTTCACCGACAGCCGGCTGCGGGACGCGTTCACCATCAACTTCAAGGACGAGCCGCACGCGACCCGTCAGGTGGACCGGCTGACCCTGCGATCGATCCTGCAGTCCGGACTGGACGGGCACATCCACTACGGCAAGGCCGCCGTCGCGGTGGACAACGGCGGCCCGGCAGGGCTGCGGCTGCGGTTCTCCGACGGCGGAGCCGCGCCGGCGACAGTCGTCGTGGGCGCCGACGGCGTCGGCTCGGCGCTACGCGCGCAGCTCATGCCGGACGCGGAGCCGGCGAGCACCCCGATGGTGGGCATCTACGGCCGGTCGCCCCTACGACGCCACGGCGAGAGCGTCATCCCGGACGCCCTGCGTACCAGCGGAGTCCTGGCCATCGCCGACCGGCCGGGCCGCGCCTTCTTCTTCACCTCCATGCGGTTCGGAGAGAGCCCGCGGGAGGCGTTCGCGCGCCTGGCCCCGGGCAGCTACGCGCCCACCGGCGACGACTACGTGATGTGGGCGATGCTGCTCCGCCAGGAGGAGATGCCCGTCGAGGTGCGTGGGAGCCTGCACGCGCTGTGGAAACGAGCCGCAGTGATGAGTACGGACTTCCACCCGCTCATCCGGCGGCTTGTCGACACGGCCGAGCTGGACGCCACGGTGCTCAACCTCTTCGCCACCGGGCAGCGCCCGCACCGCTGGGCGGTGCCCCGAGCGACGATGATGGGCGACGCCGTGCACGTCATGCCGCCGTTCGGCGCGCACGGCGGCAACACCGCGCTCCGCGACGCCGCCCTGCTCGGCCGCAAGCTGGTGGAGGCCCGGACGAACGGCACGCCGGTGGAGGAGGCGATCGCCAGCTACCAGGCCGAGATGGTGCCCTACGCGTTCCACGCCGTCGACACCGCCGCCAAGCTGATGCGCCGCCTCACCGGGGGCGCGGCCGCACCGCACTGGGTGCTGACCCGCGTGTTACCTCGGCTGCACCGGGTCACCGTGCCGGAGGCATGATTGCGGGCATGTCCGACGAACCGGCCCGTGACTCCGCGATCACCGACCTCATGCGCGCCGGGCGGGAGACGGCGCGGCTGTCGATGGTGTTCCGGTACGCCATCGCGGAGCGGCTGGGCCTCACCGTGAGCGACCTGGAGTGCCTGGACCACCTCGCGGATGTCGGATCCGCCACCGCGGGGCAGGTCGCCGAGCGGACCAACCTCACCACCGGGGCGGTGACAAGCATGCTCCGCCGGCTCCAGCAGGCCGGCTACGTGACGGCCGAACGCGATCCGGCGGACCGACGGCGGGTGATCGTCACGCTGCGGCCGGAGCGGACCGCCGAGCTGGAGCGACCGTACGAGCGGTTCGCCGAGCATGCCGAACGGCTCATCGAGGGCTACACCGCTGAGGAGATCTCGCTGCTGATCCGGCACAACGACCGCATGCAGGCCATGTATCTCGCCGAGTTGGACCGCCTCCGTGGGGGCGGTGACCCCCCGGATACGGCCGGTCCGTCGAACACCGGCGGCGAACCTGCCCGACGTCGTGGGTGAGCTGGCCCATGCCGTTACCCGAGCCCGGGGTATCCGTACCCGCAGGAGTGGCTGGACAGCATGCACGCGGTCCCCGTTGGGCAGCTCGGCGAGGTACGGAAGGATGGGTGCGGTGACAGTCGTTCGTGACCTCGACTTTGACCTGTCCCGGGTGCTCGGGGCCGTCGCGTCGCTCCTGACCGGACCGATACCGTCCGCCGGCAGCCCCACCTCGATCGAATCCGACAGGCACTCCGGCGAATGGCTGGCCACCCGGGCTGCCGGCTTCGTCCTCGCGCCGCTCTGGGAAGGTCCGGACCTCACCGGCCTGCGGGACCCGGAGTGGACCGAGCAACTGGAAACCGGCGACCATCACCTGGCCACCCTGACCCGGACGTTCGACGAGCAGTGGGGCCCGCACCGCGTCCTCACCGTCGACTACCTCATTCGAAACCCCGGGGCGAACCGTCCGCCGGTCTACGACGCTCTGCTCCGTCAGGATCTCTACGGCGACCTGCGCGTCTGGACGCCCGGCCAGGCACCGGACCGGCGCCTCGCCCTCGTCCTCGGCCACAGCGACGGCGACCAACCCCTCACGCTCGCCGCGCTGGTCACCGCTGGTCCAGTCCCTGAACTGCCCGGCTGAACAGCATCGGCTGGCCGGCGCTCGGCCGACCGGCCGGGGCTGGCGACAAGTGGCTCGGCCAGCAGGACGGCGAGCGCCGCGACGGCCAGCAGACCGCCGGCCAGCGCCGTGCTGCGCACTCCGAACCCAGGCAGCAGGACGGCCCCGAGCAGGGATCCCCCGGCGATGCCGATGTTGAAGGCGGCGGAGTTGCCCGCCGCCGCCAGGTCGGAGCGTCCCGGAGCCACTTCGAGCACCCGGTTCTGCAGCGCCGGGGTGAGCGCACCCAGGGCGAACCCGGTCAGGGCCAGCAGCGCCCCGGTCGCCAGCGTCGAGTCGGCCAGGACGAACATCGCGATCAGGACGATCGCGAGCAGCAGGACCGGTGCCACCATCGCCACGCGCTGGTTGCGGTCGCTCGCGATCCCGCCCACGGCGATGCCGGCGAAGTTCGCGAGCCCCCGGATGAGCAGGAGAAGACCGACCGCCGCCGGGGCGAAGCCGGTGACCTCGGTCAGAAACACGGCCGTGTAGGTGAACGCCGTGAACAGCCCGCCCACCGACAACGCGGTGGCGACCACGACTGTGGCGTAGCGGCGGGCGTCCGGGCTGGTGCCGGTGAACGCGTGGCTGGCCATCAACGGCGTCGCCGGCATCAACGTCACGATCGCCACGAAGGCGACAAGCGCCAGACCGGCCAGAGCCAGGAACGCCGCACGCCACCCAGACTGCTGTCCGAGCCAGGTACCGGCCGGCACGCCGAGCATCGGGCCGAGGGAGGCCCCGGCGAACACGACAGCGGTGACCTTCCCGCGTACCCGCAGCGGGAACATGCCCGCGGCGGCGGGCGCGACCACGGCCCAGAACAGCGCCTGGGTGAGTGCGACGACCACGCGCGCCCAGAGCAGCATCTGGTAGTCGCGGGCGGCGGCCGAGACCACAGTGGCGACGACAAGCACGCCCAGCAGGACGGTCAGCAGGCGACGGCGCGGCACCCGCTGGGTGAGGTAGGTCAGCGGAACCGAGACGACCGCGACGGTGACCGCGTATCCGGTGACCAGCAGGCCGGTGTGCGACACCGACACGTCCAGATCGGTGGCGATGAGCGACAGGATGCCGATCGGCAGCGTCTCCATCGCCACGTAGCAGAACGCCGAGATGGAGAGCGCGACAAGCGCTCCGATCGCCCGAGGCGAAGCGGACGTCACCGGCTCCGGTGGTTCGTCGTGGCCGCCCATCCGGCGGCCTCAGCCTCCGGGCGCGAGCGTGGGCAGCCAGTCCTCGGTCGGGGTGAGCGGAACGGGTGCGGGACGTTCGACAGCAGTGGTCAGCTCGACCCGTCGGCCTTCGGCGGCCGACCGGAGCAGGGCGGTCATGATGTCGAGTACGTGCAGCGCCACCGCACCGCTGGCCCGGGGCGGGCGCGTCTCGTCGGCCCGGACCAGGTCGATCAGGCCGACCCCCCGGGAGGCGGCGACGTAGCCGGCCCGAGGTTCGACGGTGCGCCACCCGGGGCCGTCGAGCGCGAGATGGCGGACCTCGCCGTCGAAGTGGTTCGGATCGGGTACGGCGAGGGTGCCGTGCTCCCCGTGTACCTCGATCGGCGCGGCAGTCGTCGCGACGCCGTCGAAGCTTGTCGTGAGGGTGGTCAGCGCACCACAGGCGTGTTCCAGCACACCGCTGACGTGGGTCGGCACCTGGACCGGGATCCGCTGCCCGAGCCGGGGGCCCGAGCCGATGACCCGGGTGTCCCGTAGCTGGCTGGCGGCCCCGATCACCGCCCGGACCGGTCCGAGCAGGTGGACCAGCGCCGAGATGTAGTAGGGCCCCATGTCCATCAGCGGGCCGCCACCCGGGGCGTAGTAGAAGTCGGGGTTCGGGTGCCAGCGCTCGTGTCCCGGGGTGACCATCACCGCCGACGCGGCGAGTGGGCGGCCGATGAGTCCACTGTCGACAGCCGCTCGGGCGGTCTGGGTACCGGTGCCCAGGACGGTGTCCGGCGCGCAGCCGACGCGGACGCCGGCCGACGTCGCCCGGTCCAGGAGCGACAGGCCCTCCGGGAACGTGACGGTGAGCGGCTTCTCGACGTAGACGTTGCGGCCGGCGTCGATGGCCGCGGCCGAGATCTCGGCGTGCGCCGCCGGGATGGTGAGGTTGAGCACCGTCGACACGTCGGGGTGCTCCAGCAGTCGCTTGACGCTCACCGCTTCGGCGCCGGGAATCGTGGCGGCGGCCGCGTCGGCCCGGGCCGCGTCCAGGTCGGCCACCGCGACGACACGCACCGTGGGATGACCGGCGAGCGTTTCCAGGTACGCGCGGGAGATGAACCCGAGCCCTACGACGCCGATGCCGTGCGGGTCGCCCACATCATTCCCCTTTCGATGACGGTACGCACGCTCGGGTGCTCCAGCACGTCGAGGCTGTGCCCCGGCGTCGTCACGACGATCCGCCCGGCGCCCCAGTGTCGGGTCCAGATGGCCGGCGAGGTGACCGGACGGTGCCACGGGTGCCACGCCCGGGTCGGGTGGGTGGTGGTGGCCAGCACGTCGATCAGGTCGTCGTGCAGCACCCAGTACTGCTCGGTGACCAGGTCGAAGTCGCCGAGCCCGGCGGTGATCGGATGCTCCCGCCCGAGGTCGGTCATCGAGATCGTGTGGGGCAGGAAGTTGTCTGCCTCTCCGCCGACACGGTCGCACGGCTCGACGCCCGGATGGGT
Source organism: Verrucosispora sp. CNZ293 (assembly GCF_002754655.1). Classification (NCBI taxonomy): domain Bacteria; kingdom Bacillati; phylum Actinomycetota; class Actinomycetes; order Micromonosporales; family Micromonosporaceae; genus Micromonospora; species Verrucosispora sp. CNZ293. The sequence continues at coordinate 849,770 of NZ_PEFR01000001.1, read as the reverse complement.
GGCGAACTGGCCACCCACCAGGTGCAGGTAGTCCGAGGAGGCGCGGAAGGAGTCGGCGATGCCGCCGTGCCAGCCGGTGAAACCCGTCCCGGCGACAACCGCTGCGGCCAGACCCGCCACCTGCTCCGCGGTGATCTGCGACATCGTCATGCACTGCACGACGAGGTCGGTGCCGGCCAGTTCGGCGGCGTCGGCGTAGATCTCCGTCGACTCCTCCACCCGTACCGCGTATCCGTTGCCTTCAAGGAACGGGATGAACAGCTCCGTCGCCTCGACCGGCCGGTGTCCCTCCCATCCGCCTCGGACCACAAGGGCTTTCCGCCGCGTCACACCCGCTCCTCCCCCGGTCCGCCGCCCCTGGCACCGCTGCCGCCGGGGCGACGCCCGCGCCGTCCGATCGCCGCTAACCGTACCCGGAGTGCCGCCCTGACTCAGCCCACGCCCGACATCAGTCGGGATCGCGGTGCCGGTACCCAGCTATAAGCTGCGTGCATGATTGACTCATGGACGTTGCGGGTCCTCGTGGAGGTCGCCGTCCGGGGTTCGTTCTCCGCCGCGGCCGAGGCACTGTCCATGACCCAACCAGCCGTCTCGCGGCAGATCAGCGGCTTGGAACGGCGCGTGGGCGTGCCGTTGTTCCGACGGCTTCCGCGCGGTGTCCGGCTCACCCAGGCCGGGCAGACCGCCGTCGAACTGGCTCGCGACATCCTGACGCGGACCGACGCGCTGGAAGCCCGGCTGCGCGCCTTCACCAGCCTGACCGGCGGGCACCTCAACGTGTCGGCATTCCCGAGCGCCAACGCCCGACTCACTCCGGAAGCCATCCGTCGCTTCGCCGAGTCCCACCCGGGCGTCGCGGTGAACCTGGTCCGGCCGGATGACTCGGGTCCGCTGGCGGCCATCCGGGACGGTCGGATCGACGTGGCCCTGGTGACCTCGTGGGAGTTGTTCGCCGACCCGCTCAGCGCCAAGCACGATCTGTCCGCGTCTCGACTCACCGACGAGGCACTTGACGGTCTTGACCTGGTGCCGCTCTGCGACGAACGGCTGCACGTCGCACTTCCGGTCGACCACCCGTTGGCGCAGCGCCAACGGGTGCCGCTGCGGAAACTGAAGGACGAGCGGTGGATCGAGGGCGCCTATCCGGACTGCCTCGGTCCGATTCCGCCGATCGCCGAGGCGTTGGGCGGTCCCCCGCAGATCGCGTTCTTCTGCGACGACTGGAACGGCAAGCAGGCGCTTGTCGCCGCGCGGGCCGGGGTGATGCTCGTACCGACGCTGACCCAGGCCACGCTACGGCCGGACATCGTCCTGCGGCCCACCGTTCCAGCCCTGCCGACCCGCCGGTTGTACGCGGCGGCGGCCGCTCCGCCGTTCCGGTCACCCGCCGCGACCGCGATGATCGGGATCCTCACGGCGATCTGCCGGCAGCCGGTCGCCGGGTGACGACCCGCCTGAGCGCCCGGGATGATCGGCGGTGCTCCGGCGGAGCTTCTGGTCAACGAGCGCCGGTGTTCCTCGCCGATCGTCGACCGGCCGCACCCGTCGGCCGCCTGCTGGACCAGGCGGGCGCCACCGCCAGCAACACCGCAGCGACCAGGGTCAGCACACCGGTGCCCTGGAACAGCAGGTCGTCGGAGATGCGGGCATCGCTGGTCACGGGATAGAGGTCGTTGATGAGGGCCTGAGCATCCAGCAGCCGCAGCACGGTGAACAGAGCGTGGTTGAATCCGCCTTCGAAGAGGCCGACCGCCGCCACCCAGAAGGCGTAGACCAGGAACCAGAAGGTCGCGCGAGCCCACCGCGTCGTCGGACCGAGCCGGTAGGCCAGGTACGTGACGGCGAACACGGCGCTGAACACGACAGCCAGCACGATCCGCTCTGGGCTGTCGAACCGCAGGCCCCCGTACACGTGGTGGATGAACGTCACGAGGAAGAGCGCCGCGGTCCAGGTGATGGCGGTTCGAGACCGGCCGGCTGGCATGCGTTCCATAATTGCTGTCACCCTTCTGGAGTGGTCGGTGTCCGCCCTGCCGGCAGCTCGGCCGGGCTCGGCCGCGGATGTTCGTGCACGGTCAGGTCGTGCCGCTGCATCGTCGTCAGGAACTCGCCCGGGTCGACGATCTGGTCGATGTGATGCACGCCGGGCGGGTAGCGGCGACCCAGCAGGCCGGTGGCGATCTCCGCGGCCACCACACCTGTCGTGTGGCACTCCCGACGGCCCGTCACCGCGGACCACACGCGCCCACCGCCGTCATCGGTGGCCGAGGCGTGCACCGCGAACCGGTCTCCGCCGAGCGGCAGTCGGTTCGACGCGCCGGTCAGCAGCCGGGCCCAGCCCAGCCGACCCGCCAGCCGGAAGGTGCCGACAGCGCGCAGCCCGAACAGCGCCGCCGTCACCGCGCCGGAGTCGAAGCAGAGGCGGGTGGTCACCGGTACGCCGAGGTTGCGGGTCAAGGTGTACTGGTCCGAGAAGGGAAACGGGTACGCGGTACGCGCACCGAACCCCGGCAGTTCCACCCGAGCCCGTCCCGGCCGGCGAGCACCGTCGGGCGGAGCCATCAGCCCTTCCACAGTCCACCGGACCGAGTCGGGCCCGTGGTCCCCGGCGGTACCCAGCAGAACTGTCACGTCGACGGAGGCCGCGGACGGAAGGCGGCCGACGCAGCGGCGGGCCAGCACATTCGTCAGTCCGGGGGCCAGCCCGACGCTCAGCACGGCGGCGACGCCGGTCCGCTTGGCGGTGGCGTCGAGCCGTTCGATGCCGGCCAGCACGTCGGCGGAGGCGCTGACGTCGACAAAGGAGACGCCGCGGTCCAGGCATGCGCGCGCCACCGCCTCGTTGTGCTGCTCCACGCACATGACCACCACCGCGGCATCGGCCAGCAGTCCGTCCAGACCCTGCCGGTCGGCGAGGTCCAACCGGCGCGGGACCAGCCCGCCCGGGCCGGTCCGGGCCAGGGCCTCAGCGCGGGCCAGATCACGACCTGCGACAACGACCTCGTTCGCCGAATCCTGGGCCAACGTGGTGGCCACCACCCGACCCACGGCGCCGTAACCGCCGATCACGACGGCCACGCCCCGGCCGGTCACAGCCGCCTCGCCGCGACCAGCCAGCGCCCACCGCTGAGCCGGCCACCGGTTCCGCGGTCTTCACGCTCCCCGTCGGCCGGCGGACGCCGGCGCACCCCCGCCGACGGCATCTCACAGCTTCGAACACTGTCCACAGACGTCAGTGTGGGTGGGCACAGCTATGAGCACCACTGCCATCTCGTACGGTAAGCCATAACCATCACGCATGGCGGCGACGGCGTTCCACGCCTCGGGGGCCGAGGGGACCGGTCGGGCCGCCGCGACGCGCCGACGTCAGGTGACCCGTATCCACGGCTGGACCCTTCGGACGGTGTTGCTGTCGGAATTGCGGGATTCGCCTTGCCCGGGCCGTGCCCGACGGGACACGCTGCCGCCATGCTGGAACAGCAGCACGGCAGACTGTGGCTGGTGGTGGCTGCCGCCGGTTACGGCAAGACCACGGCGCTGCGCCGGCTGTTCCCCGGCCCGACCGTCCGGTGGCAGCGGGAGTGCGACGTCGACGCGCTCCTCAGCGGTGAGCTTGCCGAGTTGGCCGCCGGCACGACGCAGCTCGTCCTCGACGGGTTGCCCGCCATGCCGGAACGGACCGAACAGGCGTTGCTGCACGCGATCACCGGCCTGCCCGACGGCGTACGCCTGGCGCTGTCGTCGCGATGGCCGGTGGGTTGTGCGGCATCGTCGTGGTTGACCCGGATGGCGCCCACGCAGCTCCGCCCGGCCGAGCTGAGCCTCACCACCGACCAGGTCGACGAGGTGCTCACCGCCGAGTACGGGCTGACCGCACCCGCCCTGGCGCAGCGGGTGCACGAGGTCACGGCGGGATGGCCCGCACTGGTCCGGCTGGTCGCCGAGACCCTGGTCGCCCAGGGCGTACCCACCGGGCCGCTCCTGCCGGCGGTGACCGAACCCGGGGGTCTGGTGACCGGATACGTGACCGAGGAGGTGCTCGCGCCGCTGCCGGAGGACCTGCGGCGGTTGCTGCACGAGGTGGGCGATCTCGCGCCGGTGACGGCGGGCGTCTGCGCGGTCGTCGGCCATCCGGCGGCCGGGCCACAGCTCGGCCGGCTGGTGCGCACCGGACTGCTGACCAGGGTCGGCACCGATCCCGACACCGGGCCCCGGGTGGTGCCGGTGATCGCCGCGGTCGCCGGCCACGACCGGCCGCCGGTGGCGCGCCGGACGCTGCTGCGGGCAGCGGCCTGGTACCGCGACCATGGTCCGGCTCGGGCCGCCGCGTACACCTTCCGGCTCGGCGGCGACGACGCGGCGGGGGCAGCGGTGCTCGACGAGCACGGCGACCGGATGCTCGCGGCCGGACGGCCCGGCGCGATAGCAGAGTTGGTCGCCGCTCTCCCGGTGCCGCTGCGTACCCGCAGGCTGCGGCTGCTCGGCGGCGACGCGCTGCGCGCCGCCGGCGACGTCGCCGCGGCGTCCCGGGCGTACCAGGAGGTGGCGGCGGCTGAGCCGGCCTGGGAGCCGGGCATCGCCTGGCGGATGGGCCTGATCCACTACCTGCGCGGCGACCAGCCCCGAGCCCTCGCCGACTTCGCCCGGGGCGACGAGGTTGCCGGCTGCCCCACCGATCAGGCGATGCTGCTGGCGTGGACGGCGGCGGCCACCGCCCGCAGCGGAGACGCGGCGGCCGGGCTGGAGCACGCCTGGCGGGCATACCATCTCGCCACCGGGGCCGGCCGGGACAGCGCCGTGGCCGCCGCACACGTCAGCCTCGCGCTCTGCCTCGGGCTCACCGGTGACCAGGTCGGCGGCGAGGAACACTACCGACTGGCGTTGGGCATCGCCGAACGCACAGGTGACCTGGTACTGCTGGCCCGGATCCTGGTCAACCAGAGCTACCACCTCGTCGAGCAGGCCCGCTATCCGGCGGCGCTGGCGGCCGCACGCCGGGCCGCCAGCGCCGCCGAGGTGGCCGGCCACGCCAACCTGTACGCGATGGCCGCCGGCACCGAGGCCGACATGCTGGCGATGCTCGGCCGCTACGACGAGGCGGCGGCACGGTACGCCCAGGTGCTCGCCCGCCATCAGCGGATGGGCTCGCGCCGCTGCGCCGACACCTACCTGGGTCTGGCCGAGCTGCACCTGATGCGGGGCTGGCGGGAACAGGCCCGGGCCGCGTTCACCGAAGCGGTCCGGCTGGCCGACGGCAGCGACAGCCGGAAGTTGGCGGTGCGGGCGCACGCCGGGCTGGCCCGGGTACTGCTGCCCGACGACACCACGGCGGCTGCCCGACACGCCGCCGAGGCGATCCGACTGGCCAGTGACGACCTGCGGGTCCCGGCGCTGCTCGCCCAAGGCTGGGTGGCGTTGGCCGGCGGCGACACCGCGCACACCGCACGGCTCGCCGACGAAGCGCTCGACCTGGCCCGGGCCGGTGGGCTGCGGGCCGGCCTGGCCCGGGCGCTGGAGCTGCGCGCCGCCGCGGAGATCGACCCGGACCGGGCCCGCACCGCGCTGCGGGAGGCCCACGCGATCTGGGCCGACGCGTCGGCCGTGGGCGACGCGGCCCGGGCCGCGCTGGCGCTGAGCCGGTTGCCCGGCGCCACCGCCGACGACAGGTTCGCCGCGCTGCTGGCCGCCGAGCGCCTCGCCGTCGGAGGCGTCACGATCGACCAGGAGGAGCCGCCGCCGGACCGGCCGGCCACCGGCGTCGGTCGCGTCGGCGTCCTGGTCCGCACGCTGGGCCGGTTCGAGGTACGGGTGGCCGGCGCCGCGGTGCCGCCGTCAGCCTGGCAGTCGCGGCGGGCACGGGACCTGCTGCGGATCCTGGTGGTGCGCCGGGGGCGGCCGGTCCCCCGCGGCGAGCTGTGCGAGCTGCTCTGGCCGGACGACGATCCGAGCCGGACCGGGCACCGGCTCTCCGTGTTGCTGTCGATCGTGCGCGGGGTGCTCGATCCGGACCGGGTCCTCGCGTCGGACCATTACCTGGTGACCGACGCGGCAAGCGTCGCGCTGGACGTCACCCACCTGCGGGTCGACGTGATGGAGTTCCTCGCCGCGGTGACCCATGGCCGTCGGTTGCTCGACCGGGGCGCCCGGGCGGAGGCACGCACCATCCTCACGGCAACGGTCCGGGACTACCGGGCGGACGTGTTCGAGGACGAGCCGTACGCCGACTGGGCCTCAGCGCTGCGGGAACAGGCCCGGGCGGCGTACGTCGCGGCACTGCGGATGCTCGCCGACGCGCACCGGTCGGCGGGAAACGGCGGCGCCGCCGTGGACTGCCTGCTCACGTTGCTGGAAAAGGACCCGTACGACGAGCCGGCGCACCGGATGCTGGTGCGCACCCTGGTGACGGGCGGGCAGCACGGCGAGGCGCGGCGGGCGTTCACCCGCTACCGCACCGCGATGCGCGCCATCGGGGTACGGCCGCCGGACGAGATCATCCTGACTCCACCGGCCGGGACACGACAGTCGCCGGCGGCCGTACCCCGGCCGGGGTGAGAGCGGGCGACGCGCTCCTGCCGGCGTCGCCGCCCCCACCCGGCGGTTCAGTAGATGTCGTGGTCGGTGCTGTACCCGGTGACCGTCCACATCGTGTCGTCGTGGGTCAGGTACCGGGGCACCGACAGCAGCTCGTCGCCCGCCGCCGACGCCCCGGCCGGCGCGCCGCCGTCAGCGGAGCGGCCCGCCCCGGTGGCGGCCCGCTGCACCGCCGTGACCGTCGCCCGGGTCCCGTCGTCGTTGGGCATCATCGTGTCGATGAAGATGTCGGACCTGGCGATCGGGAACGGGTCGGCGGGGCCGGGCAGCACGGTGACCTCGCCACCGACGCCGGACAGCGACGGGACTTCCCACTCCCACTCGCTCTGCACCGTCACCGTCCTCGGCGAGGACGTACCAACCGGACTGGTCGCGGCGAACCGCTTGTAGCGCACTCCGACGCCGCCCCACGAGGCACGGTTGCCGTCCACACAGACCGCGTAGGCGACCGGGCTGGTGCCGATCAAGGTGAGGGCGGTGCGAACTGTCACGCTCGCGCCGTCGGCGTCAGGGACCAGCCCGGCCAGCGGCACCCCGGCGGGCAGGTCGAACCCGGTGCCGCTGAGCACCAGGTCGGCCGGACAGCTCGCGGTCCGCGACCCGGCCGGGGAGACCTGGACGACCCGCGTCCCACCGTCGTCCGACTCGCAGATGGCGGCGGCGATCACCGACCAGGGTGCCGCGTGGTCCGGGTACGCCTCGCCACGGACCACGACCGAGGTCGCGCCCGGCACCATCGCGGCCAGGCGGACTCCTCCGTTGCCGTTCCTGATCCGGCCGCCCGCGCCGATCAGCACCTCGTCCGCCCCGCACGTCGCGGTCACGCTCTTGGGCGACGTGGTGTCGAAGGCGCTCTCCGCGCGGTGCCGGTACGCGGCATGCGCCGCCCCGGGTAGGACGACGGTCGCGGCGACCGCGACCACCGCTGCCGCCGCCGCGACAGCGCACCGCGACCGGGTGATCGTACCGAATGTCGTGCCCTTGATCATGACGACGATCCTTCCTGCTGACGCTGCCGCGAACGGTTCGCGCGGCGCTACCCCGGATCATCGGCAGGCGCGTCACGGTGGCGTCATGGTGCCGCACGGCACGCCGGCGAACGGCCCCGACGCCTGGTCACGCCGACCGGCGTGACCAGGCGCTGAGCCCCCTTTCGTGACCGGGCCGGATCCGTCACGGACCCCAGCAGATCGCGTGGCTCTCCAGGTCCCACGGGGGCAGATAGGCCCCGTCCTCGAAGGCGACCGCCTGGGCGTTGTTCTGGGCGACGGTCGCCGTGACCCGGGTGAGCAGGACGTTGCCGGTGGCGGTGGCGTTGACCGTGGCGCCGACGCCGGTGGCGAGTGCCCCGGCCGGGCACCCACCGGACACCTGGCCCTTCGGGCTGACGCTGTTGGCCGCCCCGGTCAGGCTGACGAGCGTGCCGGTGAGGTTCGCCGGCAGGGTGGCGCAGATGGCGTACCCGACGAGTTCCCACGGCCCGGCGAACCCGCCAGCCGCGCCTGCGGTGACGGCCCCGGCGGTGAGCGCCGTGTTCGGCTCGATCCGCTGGTAGAACGCCTCCCCGTTGGCGGTGCGCAACTCCGCGCCGAGCCCGAGCAGGTCGGTGCCGGCCGGGCAGGCGGCCACCTGGTTCTTGATCGGGTCGGCGTTGCTACCGCTCGCCGACGTGACGCGCTGGTAGTTGGCCGGGGGCACGCCCGGCACGCAGATCGCCTGCGCCACCACGTTGTAGGCCCCCGCCACACCGCCCGGGTTGGTGTGCGCCCAGACCGTCACCGACTGGGTGGCCAGGTTCGGAATGATGTCGGTGAGCGTGACGTCGCCGCCGCCACCGTCGATGAAGCCACCGCCACCGGCGAGAAACTCGCCGGCCGGGCAGGCGGCCACGGCAGACTGGTTGGGGAAGGCGCCCGCCGCGCTGACGTTCACCACTGTCGCCTGCGCCGGCCCCGCGCCGGTGGCGACGGCCACGGCGGTGCTGGCCAGCAGCAGGCCGGCAGCACCCGAGAGCCGGGCGAGCCTGGATCGAGATCGCATCGTGCACTCCACTTCGTACCTGCCGCGAGACGTTTACGCCCCGGCGGGGCGAGCGGCAGGTAACCCACGATCCGTGGCGACCTCACGGCCGGCTCAGTGCCGCGTCAGCGTGGGACCGGTACGCCACGCCCCATGATCAGGTAGACCGCCGGCTCATCCCACCGGCGCACCGAGCAGCGCGGCCGTCCGCTCCCACAGGTGGGCCGCCAGTTGGTCGTCCCTGGCCTGCCGGTGCACCGGCCCGTTCGGCCTGAGCCGGTGGTAGTAGCCGCCGTTGGCCGTCTCCGGATCGGCCATCGTGGCCAGGTGGACAAGTGGCTCGGCACCCTCCTGGAGGGTGGACAGGCCGCCCAGCAGGCGGTACCGGACCAGCGCGGCGACAAGTGGGGCTGCCCGATTGATGTCGGTGCTGGCTATCACCCCCGGGTGGAACGCCGTGGCGGTCAGTCCACTGCCCCGCGTACGGCGGGCCAACTCGCGGGTGAACAGGATGTTCTGCCGTTTCGTCATCCCGTACCGCAGCAGCTCGGATCGTTTGCCGGCGCCTTCGAGGTCGTCGAGATCGACGCTGCCGAACCGGTGGCCTTTGCTGGAGGTGGTGATGACCCGGCTCGGCCCGCCGGTGGTCAGGCGGTCCAGCAGGAGGTTTGTGAGCAGGAACGGAGCCAGGTAGTTGACCTGGAACATCAGGTCGTGGCCGTCCTCGGTACGGCTGCGCCGGGTCAGCACGACGCCTGCGTTGTTGGCCAGCACGTCGATCCGGGGGTAACGGCTCAGGAGGGTGTCGGCGAGCCGGCGTACGTCCGACAGCCGGGCGAAGTCGGCCACCAGCGGCTCGGCGCCGACCTGGCGCGCGACGGCGGCGGTCTTCTCGGGAGACCGGCCGACCACCGCCACGGTCGCGCCCAGGCCCGCCAACCGGCGGGCAGCCTCAGCGCCGATGCCCCCGCTGGCCCCGGTGATCACGACGGTCCTACCTGCCAAGATCCGATCACCCATGGCATCCATCTCCGCGAATGAAACGATGGCCCATCGTAGGAAATCAGCAGTACGGCCGCCACACCGGCTGCCGCCGTCGGTGGTGTCGCCTCATAGCCGACGCTTCGCGTGACGTGCAGGGGTGGCTCGGGACCGTGGCCGTCGGTTCAGTAGTGGTTCTCGATCGGTCGACGGGCCTCGGCGAACAACGCAGGTCCGTCGTACCGGACCGGGGGCGGAACCGGGGTGGGCGGCTTGACGCTCTCGAACTGCTCGGCGGAGAGCGCGAACACGACCCGGCCCAGGCCGGAGCGTTCGATGGCGGTGGCGCACATGGGGCAGGGTTGGCAGCTGGTGTACATCGTGGTGCCGGCCGCCACCTCCGGGTCGAGCTGTCGGGCTGCCCAACGGGCCAGCTTCAGCTCGGGGTGAGCGGTGATGTCGGACTCGGAGACCACCGTGTTGTGATCGGAGATCAGCACCTCACCCTCGGGGCCGACAAGCAGCGAGCCGAACGGGCGTTCGCCGGCCGCGCCGGCCCGGTCGGCGATGTCGATCGCCTGCCGGAGGAACGCTTCGTCGTCGGGATCCATCGGTCCTCCGTGGGTTGCTGTTCGAGGCAGGCTCGCCCGGGGCCACTCCGGCCACGTCGCCCCTCGCGAATGCTACGGAGTCGAAGGACGACGGACATGTCATGGACCCTGCCGAGGGCGTGACCTGGTCCGCCGGCCGCTGCTGCCCGGCGACGGCCCAGCCCTGGTGCTGCTCACCTGCCGGCGCTGGCTGCCGCAGGTAGCGCGCCCGCGTCCGCCCCTCGGCCGGCTGGCACCCGGTGTCAGGACTGTCGCCCGGACCTCGGCAGGGCCAGTGCCACGAGGGTGGCCGCCAGCATCACGCCGGCGTTGACCAGGAAGGCGGCGTGGAATCCGTCCACGATGGCCTCGACCGGCGTCGCGTCAGGCAGGGCCCGCTCGGTCGTCGTCGTGGCGATGGTGACCAGGACGGCCAGGCCGACCGCCCCGCCGATCTGGCGTGAGGTGTTCAGCAGGCCGGACGCGGCACCGTCATCACCGGGTGCCACACCGGTGGTGCTGGTTACCGTCGCCGCGGGCAGCAGCAGGCTCATGCCGAGACCGGTCACCAGGGTCGGGCCCAGGACGTGGGTCAGGTAGGCCGGCTCGGCCGGCATCCCGGTCATCCAGAGGAGGCCCAGGGTCGTGACGAGACCGCCGGCGAGCAGGAGCGGGCGGGTGCCGACCCTGGGCAGGAGCTGGCGGGCGCCGAGACCACCAGCGATCACGATGGCGGACATCGGGAGCAGCGAGAGGCCCGTGGTGAACGGGTCGTAGTCGAGCGCCTCCTGGAAATACAGGGAGAGCAGGACCATGCCGGCCGTCATCGTGACACCCATGCAGAAGATCAGGAAGTTTCCGATGCTGACGGTGCGGAGGCGGAAGATGGTCAGCGGGATCAGCGGATGACGACTCTTCGCCTCCACGGCCACGAAGCTGATCAGGAGCACGGCGGCGGCGACCAGGGCGACCAGCACGTTCGTCTCGGTCCAGCCGTCGGTGGCGACCTCGGAGAAGCCGTAGGTCAGGGCACCGATGCCGAGGGTGGCGGTGAGCGCGCCCGGGAGATCCAGGCGGCGACGCTCGCCGGTGTCGCGGTCAGGCAGCAGCCAGAGCAGGCCGGCGACGAGCAGGATGAGACCGGGCGGGACGTTCACGAACATGACCCAGTGCCAGCTCAGGCCTCCGGTCAGGACGCCGCCGAGGATGAGCCCGGCGACGCTGGAGAGGGCGCCCATCAGGCTCCACAGAGTGACGGCTCGCTCGCGACGGTCCTCGTCGCTGTGGCTGGCGGTGATCAGGTTGAGGCTGGTGGGTGACAGGGCCGCCGCGCCCAGGCCCTGGAAGACGCGGGCCACCAGGAGCATCCAGGGGCTGGTGGCGAGACCGCCGGCGAGGCTGGCCAGGGTGAAGATCACCGCGCCGGCCAGGAAGACCCGCCGGTAGCCGAACAGGTCACCGGCCCGGGCCGCCAGCAGCAGGAAACCGCCGAAGGCGATGAGGTATCCACTGACCACCCACTGCTGCTGGCTGGCCGTCATGTCGAGGCTGGCACGCATGTCGGGCAGCGCGAGCGTGACGATTGTGGCGTCGAGCACGACTGTGAACTGGGCCAGGCAGGAGATCGCCACGACGACACCGAGCGGCAGGTGGGGCCGCACGACGCCGCGGGGTGCCAGGCCGGTTCGGGAGTCGAGCATGTGATCTCCTCACTGGTCCAGAATCACGCACGGGAACTGGATGAGACCGACGTTAACACCGTTCACGGTGAACGGTGTTGATGCTAGGAATGACCGCAAGTCGTTGTCAAACCAGAGGAGCGACGGGTGCTGCGCAAGGCTGACGTGGTCGACGGCGCGTTGAAGCTGCTGGACGCCGAAGGGCTCGACGGGCTGACGATGCGCCGGCTCGGCGCCGCGCTCAGTGTCCAGGGCAGCGCCCTCTACCGGCACTTCCCGAACAAGGAGGCGTTGCTCGACGCGCTGGCGGACCGGATCGTCGACGGCCTCGGCGATCCGCTGCCGGAGGCCGACTGGCGCCGGCAGCTGTACGTCCTCGGCGACCGGATGAGGTCGGCGATGCTGGCGCACCGGGACGGCGCCCGGGTGGTGGGCGGCACCTTCGCTCCCGGCCTGAACACGATGCGTGGCGCCGACCGCGCGATCACCGCACTCTGCACCGCCGGCCTGGCGCCCGCCCAGGCCGGGTGGCTCGCCTTCGCGCTCTTCTACTACGTGCTCGGACACGTGATCGAGGAGCAGGCGCTGGCCGAACTGCCGGCCGGCGACAACTGGCGTCAACGCATTGAGAAGCTCGACTCCGACATGTCGCCGCACTACTCGGCCGCGCTGGCCGCGCTCACCGGCGCCGACCCGGAGGAACGGTTCCGCTACGGCCTGCAGGTCTTCATCGACGGCGTCGTCCAACAGATCGACCGGGCCGGACGCTGAGCTCCGCGCCACCACGGATGCGAAATTCACATCCATTCATGAAGAACGTCGGTTGCGGCCCGGATTGCGGTTGGTAACCTCGGAAGCGTTCCGGCGACCCGGAAACGTTCGGCGGGATATTCGTGACCACCCGCGAAGGCAGTACCTGATCCCGTGATCTCGCAGGCGGATACCAGTCCTTGATGCGGCATGCCAAGCATTCTTTCATTGGCATCATTAGGGTAAGGGATGACCGACCATGGCTGGACTTCTCCGAGTAATCACCGAAACACAGAAGCCCCGGGTCCACAAGTACACGCAGGAGCTACTGGCACGTGCGAAAAAGCAGCACGGGGAGGATTCCGACGCCTATCGCGGGATCTACAACCAGTATTTTCGGATGCCGTCCACCGGCCCGAGCTTCGGAAACAACACGCGGCACTTCGACGCGCTCATGTCGAGCGATTTTCCGCAGGGCCTGGAGCGCCTCTACCGGCGGGTCGTCGTCATCGACATGCTCTCCGCCTGCGCCAGCGAGTGCGTGTTCTGCGTCCGTGGTCTCTACGACCCGCACACGTTGGGCACTGATCAGATCAGCGCCATCGCGGACTTCCTGAAGCGTGACGAGGACCTGCGCGAGATCCTGATCACCGGCGGAGACCCGCTGATCTCGCCGCGCAAGCTCAACGAACTGCTCTCCGCGGTGGCCACCAGCGCGGAGAACATCATCACCGTCCGGATGGGCACCCGACTGCCGGTGCAGAACCCGGGCGCGTTCACCCCGGACACCTACCGGGTGTTCGAGGAGTTCGCCGGCCGTTTCCAGTTCGAGATCGGCGTGCAGGTCAACCATCCGTTCGAGTTGCAGCCGGAGGCGGTCGAGGTGTTCAGCGCCCTGCAGCAGCGGGGCGTGCGTCTCTACAGCCAGAACGTCCTGCTCAAGGGTGTCAACGACGCGGCCGAGACGCTTATCGAACTCTACGACCGGCAGCGGACGCTGCGGTTCATCCCGCACTACCTCTTCCACGCGGTCCCGATGGTGGGCACGGACGAGTTCCGAACGACCGTGGCGAAAGGGCTGCGGCTCGCCTCGGAAATCTCGGGCAGCGGTTATCTCAGCGGACTGGCGAAACCGATGTTCACCGTGATGACCGACATCGGAAAGGTCACCCCCTACGAGGGAAGCATCGTTGCGAAGAATGGCCGGAAACTGACACTCCGGACGTCGTACCGGCTCGAGGATCGGCTGCGTTGGAGCCCTTCCTACCGGCTGCCGGCAACGGCCACGGTCAACTCCGCCGGAACGCTCGATGTGCTCTACAACGACGGCGAGGACTGACCCGCGAATTTCGACACAAGGGGAGGCGCACAGTGCTTTGGAATGACCTTTACATCGGGTCCGTGGCGATGACTCTGGGTCGCGAGGAGACCACCGAGAGCGCCGTGGCCGACGGGCGTTACCCGGCGAAGGAGAACGAGGCGAGTGGCTTTCTCGCCACCCGGGTGGACGACGACGGACCCACTATCGACCTGGCGGTGCGAGCGGCGGAAGCGGCCGTGACCCGTGCCGGTGACCGGGCTTCACAGGTCGACCTGGTGATCCACTCCTACATCGCGCACCAGGGCCTGGACGACTTCGCACCGGCCGCGTACGTCCAGGGCCGCACCGTCCGTGGCGACGGCTTCGCCATGGAGGTGCGCCAGGCGTCGAACGGCGGCATGGCCGCCCTGGAGATGGCGGCGAGTTACCTGACCGCCCGACCGGACACCTCCGCGGCGCTGCTGACCACCGCCGACCGGTTCGTGGAGCCCGGCTACAACCGCTACGCCACCGCCTCCGGGATGCTCTTCGGCGACGGCGGCACCGCGCTGCTGCTCTGCCGGTCCTCAGGAGTCGCCCGGCTGGTGAGCAGCGCGACCATCGGTGACACCACCTACGGCGACATCCAGATCGGCGCGGAGCCGTGGAGCGACGTGAGCGGCGGGAACGGCTGGCCGGTGAACATCAACGCCCGGGTGCACGCCTACCTGGCCGAGAAGGGCCCCGAGATCTACGTCCCCATGGTGCAGGCGCTGCAGCAGAAGGAGATGCTTGTCATCGAGCAGGCGTTGGCCGAGGCCGGGTTGGAGCCCGCGGACGTCGCGTGGTGGATCTTCCCGAACCAGGGGCTGGCGCTTACCGACTGGGACGCGCGGAAGGCGTTCGGGGTGGACATCTCCCGTACCACCTGGGACTGGGGCCGCCGCTGCGGGCACCTCGGCGCGGGCGACCAGTTCGCCGGGCTGACCCACCTGCTGGAGACCCGGAAGACCAAGCCCGGCGATCGGGTCGTGCTCGCCGGCTCGGGCACCGGCTTCATGTTCAGCGCCGCGGTTCTCGAGATCACCGCGGAGCTCCCGGAGTGATCGGGCAGGCCGAGTTCATCCGCATCGTCCGCGACGAACTGCGGCTGCCGCTGGCCGATCCGGATCTGGAGCACAGCTTCGATCAGGAGGTGAACTGGCGGTCGCTGCACCGGGTGCGGCTCTTCGTGGCGATGGAGCAGCACACCGGCCGCCGACCGGAGGTCGGCACGCTCTTCGAGGAGCGCACGGTGCGCGGCATTTACACAGTTTTCGCCGAGCAGGCCGACGGTAGGCGTGACCCGTGAGCACGATCCCGGCGATGTACGAGTGGTTCAGCGCCACCGTCCGCGCCCACCCCACGCGTACCGCCCTGAGCGTGGCTGGTGCCGACTTCACGTACGCCTCGCTCGAGGCAGCCGTGGGCCGGGCCGCCGCCGCCATCGCCGGGACGGCAGGAGAACGCACCGGGGGTCCCCCGCGCCGGATCGGTGTCCTCGCCTCCCGGACGGTGGCGGCCACCTACGTCGCCTACCTGGCCAGCCTGCGTCTGGGTGACACGGTGATCTGTCTCAACACCGAGTTCCCGGCGGTCCGCAACGCGGAGATCGCCCAGCTGGCCGGGCTGGACGTGCTGGTGCACGCCGACGCTGAGCGGGAACTCGCCGCGCAGGTGCGGGCCGCCACCGGCGTCCGGCTGCTGTCGATACCGGACGACGCCGCCACCTTCACCGGTGGCGGCCCGTCCGCCGAGGCCGGCACCCCGGACGTCGATGACCTGGCGTACATCATCTTCACGTCCGGGTCGACCGGCAGCCCGAAGGGCGTGCCGATCCGGCACCGCAACTTCGCCGCCTGGGCCGGGCACTTCGTGCCGATGTTCGCCGACCGCCCCGGTGCCCGGGTCGCCCAGACGGCCGACCTGTCCTGGGACATGTCGATGATCCCGCTGTGGACCGCGTGGGCGTCCGGTGGGGCGGTGGTGGTGCCGACGAAGACGGACCTGCTCGCCCCGTCGAGGTTCATCGCCGGTCAGGGCATCACGCACTGGGTCTCGACGCCGGCGTCGGTCACCATGGCCAGATGGCTGGGCGACCTGACCACCGGCGGGCTGCCGGACCTGCGGTGGAGCATCTTCGGCGGTGAGGCGCTGACGCCCGAGCACGTGCAGGCCTGGCGGGAGGCCGCGCCGAACAGCGCGGTGGCCAACGTGTACGGCCCGAGCGAGGCGACCGTGACCTGCCTGACCCACCTGCTGCCCCACGATCCGGCCGACCGACCGGCCACGCCGAACGGCACCTTCCCGATCGGGCGGGTCTACCCCACCGTCGAGCACGTGGTGGTCGACGATGACGGCGCCGCCGCCGACGAGGGTGAACTGCTGGTCCGTGGCCCGCAGCGGTTCGACGGATACTTGGATCCCACGCACAACCGCGGCCGCTTCGTGCGGTGGGACGGTGAGATCCTCGGCACCCACGACGGTCCCGGACGACCGGACGAGCGGCACTGGTATCGCACTGGTGACCGGGTCCGGTTCGACGACGCAGTGGCGGTCTACCTGGGACGTGTCGACAACCAGGTGAAAGTGCACGGCTACCGGATCGAGCCGGGTGACATCGAGGCGGCCCTGCGGGCGCACCCTGGCCTGGAGGAGGCCGCGGTGGTGCCGTGCCCGGCCGACGACGGCATCGTGGAGCTGGCCGGGTTCTTCACCGGCGAGCCCGTCTCCGATCCGGAGCTGCGGGACTTCCTGGCGGGGCGGCTGCCCACGTACATGACCCCGCGTTTCCTGGTGCACGTGGCGAAGCTCCCGCTGAGCCTCAACGGCAAGATCGACAGGAAGGCGCTCGTGGCGCAGGCCGCCTCGCTGACGACCACGAGCTGATCCCCCCGCACCACCCACCTCAGGCGCTCCACAGCTGTGGGGCGCCTGAGGCTCGTTCTGGGGTTCTACGACAGAACCTGGACACAGTGGTCCCCGCCGGTACGGATCCCGCAAGCGGAACCAGGCCCCGCGAGATGCACGGGGCCTGGTTCCGAGGCATTCTCAGCGGGTCAGGATCGGCCGCTCCCGGACCGCCTGACTGAAGCCGTGCGCGATGAGGCGGTCGAAGAACGCGTCGTCCAGCGGCACCGACGGCGGCGCCGGCTCCGCAGCGCGCAGGGCCGCCCAGGTGTGCTCCGCGCTGATCTCCGGCATCGGATAGGCCGGCTCCAGGCCGAGCATCCGCCGCCCGATCTTCCCCATCTGGATCAGCGGTGCCACGTCCGGATGGGTGGCCCGCTCGGTCGCCCGCTCCCACCAGAGAGGGCCGGGCAGTGAGTCCAGCGGATACCCCGCCCGGCGCAGCGCGTCGAATCCGTGGGTGAGCGCCACCGGCTGCGGCTTCACCAGGTGATACGCCCGCCCGGCGGCCGACGGCCCGGCGGACAGCCGGGCCAGGTTGCCGGCGACCTGATCGACGGCGTCCATCGGCACCGCCTCAACCCGCTCGGGTACCGCCCCGACCGCGACGGCCGCCCTCAGCAGCGGCATGAGCAGGTCGGACGTGGAGGTGCCACCGGTGCCGGAATGCCCGGTCACCAGACCCGGCCGGTAGATCGTGGCCGTCACGCCACGCTCGGCGGCCCTGGCGACGACCCGTTCGGCGGCCACCTTCGATCGTGGGTACCCGAGGTGCCCGGACGTCGCCATCGACGGCGGCGTCGTCTCGTCGACCCGGGACAGTCCGGCCCGGGCCGCATCGGCGAACACCGCGATCGTGGACACGAAATGGAAGCCGACCGGCCGGCCGGCCGCCGTGGCCAGCTCCACGAGCGCCCTGGTGCCGCCGACGTTTGACGGCGCCAGATCGTGGTACGGCGCCGTCATGTGCACGGACGCGGCGCTGTGGTAGATCCGCGAGACCCGTTCGGCCAGGTCGTTCCAGACCTTCGGCGGCAGGCCGAGACCGGGACGATCCAGATCGGCCGGCACTGCGACCAGACGTTGCGGGTCGTCCACGCCGATCTCGGCCATCCGCTCCCGCAGCCGGCGATCGGCCGCCGCCGGGCCGGCGGCGCGGACCAGGCAGTAGATCACCGGGTGTGGCTGGGCGAGCAGTGCCGCGGCGAGATGCCCGCCGAGGGACCCCGTCACCCCGGTCAACAGGATCGCGGTCACCGCGCCTCCTGCTCGCCGAGCAGTTCGGCCAGGTGCTGGGCCAACGCCCGGGCCGAGTTGTTGGTGGCGATCGCCTTGGGGGCGACCCGGATACCCAGGCTGGTCTCGACCCGGGTCCGCAGCTCGAGATTGCCGAGCGAGTCCAGGCCGTAGTCGTTGAACGGCCGGCCCGGGTCGACAGTCCCGCGGACGATCGCGCCGGCCTCCCGGGCGAGGAACTTGCTCAGCCAGCCGACCCGCTCACCGGCCGGCAGTGCCCGCACTTCGCTGAGCAGCGCCGACGCCTGTGACTGCGCTGGCTGGCTGTCCTGGAACGCCGCCGCGAACGGGCTGCGGCGGGCGAGTGAGGTCAGCCACGGTGCCCGGGACTGCGGGACGTACCCGGTGAAGGTCCTGGTGTGCCGCAGCAGGGTGTCGAAGGCGCGGACCCCCTCGTCGGGCGTGATCATCGTGGTGTCACCGGATTCGCCGAGCACCGCGCCACGGCCGATCTCGGCCCAGGCACCCCAGGCGATCGCGGTCACCGACAGCCCCTGCGCACGCCGCCAGTGCGCGAAACCGTCCAGCCAGCTGTTCGCGGCGGCGTAGGCGCCCTGGCCCGGGGAGCCGAGCAGCGCGGCGGCCGACGAGAAGCAGCAGAACCAGTCCAGGTCGTCGTCGATCGTGGCGTGGTGCAGGTGCCAGGCCCCGTACGTCTTGGGCGCCCAGTCCCGGCGCACCAACTCGGCGGTGATGCTCGGCACTGTGGCGTCCTCGACCACCGCCGCGGCGTGCAGCACCCCGCGCAGGGGCAGCCCGGTGGCCCGGGCGGCGGCGGCCAGCCGTACCGCGGTGCCCGGGTCCGCGATGTCGCCGAGTTCCACCTGCACGTCGGCCCCCGCCTCGCGTAGCGCGGCGATCGCGGCGGTCGCCTCGGCGTTCGGCGCGGACCGCGAGTTCAGCACGATCCGGCCGCAGCCCGCCTCGGCGAGATGCCGGGCCAGCCGCAGGCCGAGGCCACCCAGTCCGCCGGTGACGAGGTACGCGCCGTCGGCGCGGAACGCCGGGAACCGGGCCGGCGGCACCACCACAGGCGTTCCGGGATCGACAGCCGTGGTGAGCACGAACTTGCCGGTGTGCTGGGCCGCGGCCATGGTCCGAGTCGCGGTCGCCGCCTCACTCAGCGGAAAGGCGGTGACCATCGGCGCTGGCAGCTCGCCACGGCTCATCAGCTCCGCCACCTCGCGGAGCAGCCGACCGAGCAGTCCCGGATCGACGCCGGCCATCAGCTCCAGATCGACGCTGTAGAAGGCCAGGTTGCGCCGGAACGGGGCGAGGTCCAGCCGGGAGTCGCCGTAGATGTCACGTTTGCCGATCTCGACGAACCGGCCGCCGAAGGTCAGCAGGTCCAGGCTCGCCCGCTGCGCCGCGCCGGTGAGCGAGTTCAGCACCACATCGACTCCCGCGCCTCCGGTGTCCTCGCGGATCCGGTCGGCGAACTCCAGGCTGCGGGAGTCGTAGACGTGCGTGATGCCCGTCGACCGCAGCCATTCCCGGCGGTCCTCGCTGCCGGCGGTCGCGAAGATCTCCGCGCCGATCCGGCGGGCGATGGCAACCGCGGCCTGCCCGGTGCCGCCGGTGGCCGAGTGGATCAGGACGCGCTCGCCGGGCCGTATCCGGGCCAGCTCGTGCAGGGCGTACCAGGCGGTGGCGTAGACCGCCGGGGTCGCGGCCCCCTCCTCGACGCTCAGCCCGGACGGCAGCGGGGCGGCGAGCCGGGCGTCGACAGTGACGTGACTCCCCCACGCGCCGTCGGTGACACCGACGGCGGTCATCACCCGATCGCCGATCGCGAAACCGGTGACCTCGTCGCCGACCCGGACCACGGTGCCGGCGCAGTCCACACCCAAGCCGGGGATCTCCCCCTCGTAGCTGAAGCCGTTGCCGTGCGCCACCAGCACGTCGACGAAGTTGATGCCGCCGGCGCCGATCGCGATCTCGATCTCGCCCGGGCCGGGGGTACGGCGCGGGACGACGGCCAGCTCCAGCGAGTCCAGGTCGCCCGGGTGGCGGATCTCCAGCCGGAAACCGTCGGCGTCGGGGTCGGTGACCGTCCGGTGCCGTTCCCCGGCGGCGAGCGGGGCCCGCTCGAGCCGGGCGGTGTAGTGGTGCCCGGCGCGCCAGGCGGTCTCGTCCTCGGGGCTGTCGGCGGCGAGTTCGGCGGCGAGTCCCTCGACGACTGCCTCGTCGACGTCGATCTGGGTGGCCCGGACGTCGGGGAACTCGGCGCCGATCACGCGCAGCAGGCCGCGTACCCCGGCGTGTTCGAGGTTGACCACGTCGCCGGTCATGACCTGCTGTGCGGACTGGGTGACCGCGTAGAGCCGGGGCGGTGTGCCACCGAACGCGGCGAGTTCCTGCGCGACCCCGACAACCGCCTGCACCAGGTCGCGACCGCGGGCGATGCCGTCCTCATCGGCAGGCCCGGCCGGGCGTGGGCAGAGCAGCACGACGCCACGCCAGGTGCCCTCCGGCAGGATGGGAGCTGTGCCGGAGGACGCCCACGGGCGGACTTCGGCCTTGCCGCCCTGCCCGCGCAGAGCCGTGGCGAGCTCGCCCGGCTCGCAGACTGCCACGTCCGGGGCGAGGATCAGCCACGAGTCGTCGGACCGGCTCTCGGCGGGACGCGGCGGCTCGGTGCGGTGCCAGCCGACGGTGAGCAGCCGCTCAGCCAGGATCTGCCCGGCACTCTCCTCGTCGCTGCCGCTGGTGCCCATGACCAGGCCCTCCACGGTCAGCAGCACAGCGCCGTAGCGATCGGTCAGCTGGATGTCAGCAACCACCCGGGTGCTGTCGTGGGACACCAGTCGCAGATGGCAGTACCGTGCGGCGGCGGACGGCGCCCACTGCCGGATCCGTCCCACCTCCAGCGGGACCATCAGGCCGCCGTCCGCCACCTCCTGCGCCACCGCGGGCATCGCGATCACGCACTGGAAGCAGGCGTCCAGCAGCGCCGGGTGGATACCGAAACCGTCGTTTCCGCTGCGTAGCGCGGACGGCAACTCGACCTCACCGAGCACGGTCCGGCCGTCCGGGCCCGGCAGGCGGTGGACCGTGGTGACCCCGGCGAACGCCGGTCCGGGTTGGATGCCTCGCTCACCGACGATCCGCCGCAGTTCGTCCCCCGGCAGCGGGTCGGAATGTTCGTCGAGGAGCAGGTCGATGTCGATCGGCTCGGGTTCGGCGACGTCCGCCGACGGGTGCAGCGTGGCGGAGGCCAGCCGGACCCGTTCGCCGTTGTCCGACGTGGTCGCCTCCCACCGGGCCTGGTCCGGCGCGGTCACCGTGGCGGACGCGGTGACCTCGTCATGGTCGCTGAGCAGCAGCATGCGTTCGAAGCGCAGCCCGTGCACCTCGCCGCCGCCACCGAAGACCTCGCCGGCCGCGCTGAGCGCCGCCTCGCAGTGCGCCGATCCGGGGTAGGCGGCAACGTCACCAACCCGGTGGTCGACGAGCCACGGCAGCACCGCCGTGCCCACGTCGGACTGCCACGCGTGCCGCTCCGGGCTCTCGTCGAGTCGGACATGCGCGCCGAGCAGCGGATGCACCCGTACGGTGTGTGCGGGCGGGGACTGGTCGGCCCGGACCAGCAGGTGCTGGCGTGCCCAGGTCGGCAGCGGCGCCTCGACGAGTTCACCGTCCGGATGCAGCAGCGAGAAGTCGACCCCGCCGCCGGCCGCGTGCACCTCGATCAGGCTGGTGAGCAGGCCGTGCGGGGTCTCCTGGCCGCGCCGCATACTTGGCAGGGCGGCGGCGGGCAGCCCGGACGACCGGGCGCACTGTTCCACCGCCCGGGTGAGCAGCGGGTGCGGGGACAGCTCCAGGAAGACGCGGTGGCCGTCCTCGAGCGCGGCCAGCACCGCGGCGCCGAACCGGACCGGCTGGCGCAGGTTGTCGACCCAGTAGGCGGCGTCGGGGACCGGCTGCGTGTGCGGGTCGTCCAGCGCGGTGCCGTAGACGGGCACCGTCCCGGCGGCCGGCGTGAGGTCGGCGAGGACTTCGGCCAGCTCGGCCAGGATCGGGTCGACCTGCGGCGAGTGTGAGGCGACGTCGACGGCGACCTCGCGCGCCATCACGCCCCGGCTCTCCCACGCCGCGATCAGTTCACGGACCCGGTCGGTGGCGCCACCGATCACCGTGGACTCCGGTGAGGCGACAACCGACACCACGACGTCGTCGTAGGCGGCCAGTTCCTGCTCGACGCGCTCGGCGGGTAGTTCGACGGACGCCATCGCGCCGGCACCGGCCAGTCGGGCACACAGCCGGGACCGACGGCAGATCACCTTGACGCCGTCGTCGAGGGAGAGCGCACCGGACACCACGGAGGCCGCCACCTCACCCAGCGAGTGCCCGATGACGGCGGCTGGTCGCACGCCCGCCGCACGCCAGGCCGCGGCGAGCCCGACCTGCATGGCGAAGAGCGTCGGCTGCACCCGGTCGATGCCGGTCACCGTCTCCGGGTCGGTCATCGCGGCCGTCACCGAAAAGCCCGACTCGCGCTGGACGAGCGGCTCCACCCGGGCGACCATGGCGGCGAACTCGGGCTCGGTCGCCAGGAGCGCCGCACCCATGCCGGCCCACTGCGAACCCTGGCCGGAGAAGACCCAGACCGGGCCGCGCGAGTCGTCACCGACCACCGGTGCCGGGGGCCGCTCGGCCACCTGGTCGGCCACGCCGCGCAGCGCGGCGATCAGTTCCGGCCGGTCCGCGGCGATCACGGCGGTACGGACCGCGCGGTGCTCGCGCCGCCGCGCCAGGGTGTATCCGAGGTCGGCGAGGGTGACGTCCTCGTGGACGGCCAGCCAGTCCGCGATCCGCTCGGCGGTCGGGCCCAGTTCCTCCGGCGCGCTCGCCGACAGCGGAACCAGCTGCGCGGCGGATCGCCGCGACGGGTTGTCCGCGACCGTCCGGGTCCGGGGCGCTTCCTCGACCACGGCGTGGACGTTGGTGCCGGACATGCCGAACGAGGAGACGCCCGCTCGCCGGGGCCCGGGGGCGTCCGGCCACGGCGTCGACTTCCCGGGCACGAAGAGCCGGGTGTTCAACGCGCTGATCTCGGGGTTGAGCTCTTCGAGGTGCAGCGTCCCGGGTACGACACCATGCTGCAGCGCCAGCACGGTGGCGATCAGCCCGGCGGTGCCGGCGGCCGACTCGGTGTGACCGAGGTTCGACTTGACGGAGGTCACCGCGCAGGGGCCGGTGCCCTGACCGTAGACCTCGGCCAGGGCGCGGAACTCGATCGGGTCACCGACCGGGGTGCCTGTGCCGTGCGCCTGCACCATCCCGACCTGCTCGGGGGTGATCCCGGCGTCGGCCAGCGCGGCCCGGTGCACCGCGGCCTGCGCGGCCTGCGACGGCATGGTGATGGTGTCGGTGCGACCGTCCTGGTTCGTCGCGATGCCCTTGATCACCGCCAGGATGTGGTCGCCGTCGGCCAGCGCGTCGGTGGCCCGCTTCAGGAACACCATGCCGCAGCCCTCCGCCCGGACGAAGCCGTCGGCGGACCTGTCGAAGGGCCGGCACCGGCCGCTGCGGGACAGCATGCCGAGCCCGGACGCGCCGGCCGCCGGCTCCGGGATCAGCATCAGCATGACTCCACCGGCCAGGGCCATGTCGCTCTCGCCGGAGCGGATGCTCATGCACGCCTGGTGCACCGAGGTCAGGCCCGAGGAGCAGGCGGTGTCGACGCTCAGTGACGGGCCGGCCAGGTCCAGCGCGAACGAGATGCGTCCGGAGGCCATGCTGAATGCGGTGCCGGTGAACCAGTACGGGTGGATCTTCCGCACTCCGTGGGTGACCACCGAGTAGTCACCGTGGGCGATGCCGACGAAGACGCCGGTGCGGCTGCCGGCGAGCGCGGATGGCGGTGTTCCGGATCGTTCGACCGCCTCCCAGGCGGTCTCCAGCAGGACCCGGTGCTGCGGGTCGGTGGCGAGTGCCTCCCGCTCGGCGATCTTGAAGAACTTTGCGTCGAACCCTCCGGCGTCGGTCAGGAAGCCGCCCCAGCGCGAGACTGAACGGCCCGGCACCCCCTGCTCGGCGTCGTAGTGCTCATCCGCGTCCCATCGGTCCGCGGGAATCTCGGTGATCGCGTCGCCGCCGTTCGCGATCAGGTTCCACAGACTTTCCGGGGAATCGATACCACCGGGGAACCGGCAGGCCATGCCGATCACCGCGATGTCTCCAGGATCCGCCACGGTTCCTCCTCATCAATGTGTGGTTGTCGCCTATCGGCATCTGGCAGGAGCGAGCCACCCGAGGCCCACGATCAGCTCCGCAGCACTGCGACATGTCCGGCCAGCGGCGCGGTCGAGCGCGGGACCGCTGGCCGGACGTCGTCGTCGGGTTCGGAGCCGAACTCGGCCTCCAGGCCCCGCCGGGACCCGGCGACGTCCTCAGGCACGCGATTGCACCTCGTCGACGAACTTGCGGACGATCGCCTGGAATCCCGCGGCGTCGTCGAGGAAGGGCTGGTGACCGGCGCGCGGCATGATCTCGTAGCTGCCGTTGGGGAACTGCTCGGCCAGTTCCCGGGCACCGGTCGGGCTGAGCAGCAGATCGTCGTCGCCGACCACGATCAGCGTCGGTGCCTGGACGCCGGCCGCCTGCTCCGGCTTGTGGTCGTCGACGAGTGACCGGCTCAGACCGTTTACCAGGTCTTCGAGGGTGGTGACCGCGGTGAATGCCTCGCGCAGGCCGAGGAAGCCGGGCGTGCCGAGCGCCTCGTTCATCTCGGCGCTGAACAGCTCCGGGTAGAGATGTTCGTAGAAGCCCACGATGCCGTGGCTCTCGATCGTCCGCAGCCAGGCCCGCTGCAACTGCCGCTGACGCCGCATGCCCTTGGGTCCGTAGACCGGACCGGCCAGCACCATGCCCTTGACCCGGTCCGGGTGCATCAGCGCCATGTCCCGGGCCAGCACGGTGGAGGCCGACGCCGCGATCAGGTACGTCGACTCGATTTCGAGGGCGTCGAGCAAGGCGACCAGGTCGCTGACGTGCTCGGCCCAGGTCGGTTCCTCGGCCACGTGCGAGGAGGCACCATGGTTGCACAGGTCGTAGCTGATCAGGCGATAGCTGCGCGCCAGATCCTCGGTGAACACCCGCCACAGCGGCGCGCTCATCAGGAAGTGGTTCAGCAGCGTGATCGGCGTACCCTCGCCGCGGACCTCATAGTAGAGCTCCACATCCGCCCGGGTACGGATGCGCCGGGCATCCTCCGGGTAGGAGAGGTCCAGCCGGGACAGACTCTCGAAACTCGACATCTCATCCTCTTCCTGTGACGACTCTGGACTCCGGCGGTACTGGCTCGCGCCGACTGGGACCGGCGCCGACGAGCCGCAGGTTTGCTGGGTGGCCGGCCGGCCGCGTCTCGACTCGGCCCGGTGGCCGGCGTCCCGTAGGCGCTCGGCCGCGAACAGACTGACCGCGACGCAGCCGGTCCCGCCGAGGTCGGGCACCCGGCGGCAGTCGGCCGAAGCGCCTGTCGATCTCGGCCGGCCCGCGGCGCGGCACGCCGCGTGCGACGATTCCCGGCACGGTCCGGCCGGAACAGCAGGCGGGATGAACTCGATGGTCTCCGCCACTTCTTCCCACGGCATATCCGCAGTTGCAGATTGACGCGACACCGTCCGTCTCCAGAAACAAAACCGCGAGCCGAGCAGATCGGCGCGGACCATCGCCATAACTTGTCGGTTTTCAGCGGAACAGTTCTCGACGCTACCAGCAGCCACCAGCAAGGCAACAGGTTAGATCTGCATATACGTTCATGTAGATCACACGAAAAGGCATGAGGAGCGCACCGCCCAGATGGTCGTCACTGACACCGGAACGAGGCGATTCCTCATCTCCGGTATCGCGAAATCCGCAGTCTCACCAATTGGCAGTGCGCCTACCTGCACGCTGACCAGGGCTTCTGGCCTGCCGTGCGGGAGAGGCAGTTACCAGCAACGTTTCGCAGAGGTAAATATCAGCAACGATTCAGCGGACCGTATCGGCCGGTGCCACCTGCTCAAGAACGCAATACTTCCGCAGAGTGAGCGGCAGTCAGGTCACCGAGGGTAGCCGTCATCTCCACCGCGTCGGAGACCCCGGGCGCCCCCGGTGCATGGCCCCGACAAATCGGCGAGGCGGAATACTTCTACCGGACCGGCAATAAGGGTGGCGTCGCATTTTCCCACCCGGCACGTGGTTATCGGGTATCCCCTGCCGCTGGCTGCGGAGCCATGGGCACACTGCTCCGCAGCCTGGGCACGTACCCGCTCAGAGCAGACGCACCTCCGGTACGTAGAGCAGCCAACGCCCGCCGCCTCGGGCGAAGTCCTGCTCCTTGGCGATGATCTCCTCGGCGTGGTTCCACGCGAACAGCAGCAGCCGGTCCGCGCCGTACTCGGCGAACTCCGCGGCGGGGCGTACCGGGATGTGCGAACCGGGCATCAGGCGTCCCTGCTTGGCCGGCGTCGTGTCGAAGACACAGGGCACGAGATCGGGCCCGATCCCGGCGTAGTTCGTCACCGTCGCGCTCTTGGCGGTGGCGCCGTAGCCGGCCACCCGCAGCCCGCTGTCCCGCAGTTTCTCGAGTTGACGGACCAGATCACGGCTGATCCGGTCGACCTCGGCCGCGAATGCGTGCAGAGTGGACAGCTCGGCCAGGCCACGGGCATCTTCGCTGGCGACGAGGGCGCCCACCGCTGCCGATGGGGTCCGCGCCCCCGCTCGGGCGAGCGTGTACCGCACCTCTCCGCCGTGCACGGGCAGCCGCCGCACGTCGACCAACTCGAAGCCGAACCGCCGGGCCATCGCCTGCACCGACCGCGCCGAGAACACGTAGAAGTGCTCGTCGTAGATCTGGTCGAAGGAGTTCTTCTCGATGACGTCACCCAGGTAGGGGTCCTCGAAGACGAAGACACCGTCCGGCGCCAGCAGGGCGTCGATCCCGCGGAAGATCGAATCCAGGTACGGGATGTGGCAGATCGTGTTCGCCGCGAAGACAACGTTGGCGGGACCGTCCTGCGCGGCTATCTCCGCACCGACCGCCTCCTCGAAGAAGGCCGAGCGCACCCGGACACCGGCGGCGCGTGCCACGTCGGCGACCCCGCCGCACGGCTCGACCCCCAGATGCCGTACGCCGGCCGCGCGAACGGCGGCCAGCATGGTGCCGTCGTTGGAACCGATCTCGACGATGAACGGGTCGCTGCCTGTCGACTCGCGGTCGAGGAGGTCGTGGGCGGTGCGGGTGAAGTGCTCGCGCATCCGGACCGACCCCGAGGAGACGTACGGGTACGAGTCGTGGAACATCCGTTCCCGCGGTACCTCCGCCAGCTGCTGCACCATCGAGCACGACTCGCAGACGCCGACCCGCAGGTGGTAGTAGAACTCGTCGGCGGTCTCGGCCGGGTCCACGAAGGCGTCGGACAGCGGCTGCCGGCCGAGATCCAGGAACTCGTTGACCACTCCGCCGCAGATTCGGCACATGTCTTCTCCATAGATCGTGGGACGTGTCTGTCGCAGGTCACCGTTCGTCCGTGCGTCCACCGCCCCGGCCAGCGAGTCGGCGCCCCTGGCAGTGGGCGATCGTGTGCCGCAGCGCGGCTGTCAGGCCGAACCGGGGGTGCCAGCCGGTGACCGTGCGGAAGGCCGTGGAATCGACTGTCACGCTGCGGAAGTCGCCGGGTTCGGCGTACTCCGGTGGCTCGACGGAGACCACCGGGACGCGCGTGCCGGTGTGTTCCGCCGCGAGGTCGGCGATCGCGGCGAAGGCCTCGGCGAGTGGCGTACCGACACCCGTGCCGACGAGCCATCCGCGGCCGGACAGTTCGTCGATGTGGTCACCCGCGGCGGTAAGCGCCCGGGCGGCGTCGTCGACGTAGAGGAAGTCCCGCCGGACCGATCCGTCGTGCCACATCGTCAGCGGCTGTCCCGCCAGGGCCCGCTGGACCGTGACGGCGACGACACCCTTGTCCGGCGCCGTCGAGTGGGGGCCGTAGCCGAAGACCGTCGGCAGCCGCAGCGAGGTGGCCGCCAGCACGCCGCGATCGGTCGCCGCCAACAGCAGCCGCTCCGCCGCGAGTTTCTGGCGGTCGTACTCGCCGGCCGGCCGGTCGGGTTCGCTGCCGTCGAGCACCTCGTGCCGGGTGAGACCGGCCTGGGTCGTCGTGCCGGTGAACACGACCCGCAGCGGGCCGGCGCACCGGGTGGCGGCAGCGTCGACGAGGTCCCGGGCGACACCGACGTTCACCCGTTCCGCCCCGGTGTCCCCGGCGTCGACGCGCCAGGTCGACACCCCCGCGATGTACGCGACAGCGTGGACGACCAGATCGGTACCCTCGATCGCCTCCCGCACCGCGCCGGGCGCGGTGAGGTCGAGGGTCCGCACCTCGACCTCGGCGGGCCCGGCCGGAGGCATCGGACCGGGTCGACGTGACACGGCCCGGATCCGAATCGGTCGGGCCGCCAGTTCCCGCAGCACCGCCGATCCGATGAACCCGGTGGCGCCGAGGACCGTGACGTGCGGCGACGGTGCGCCGGCCGCTGTCATTGCCACAGCGCCGCCTCCGCCGCAAGGCAGGACCGGTACTCCGGCAGCAGTCCCCCGGCGCGCGCCTCGGCCAGGGTGGGCGCGGCCGTGTCGCGCTCGGACCTGGCGATCGGAAGGCCCGGTGGTACGGACAGGCCAAGCTCGGGGTCCAGCGCCGAGACCGCGAGTTCCCGGAGCGGGTCGTACTCCTCCGACATCAGGTAGACGACCGTCGAGCGGTCCTCGAGCGCCAGGAAGGCGTGGCCGACGCCGACCGGGATGTACAACGCCCGCCCGTTGTCACCGCTGAGTTCCGTGCAGACCGAGCGGCCGTACGTCGGAGAACCGACGCGCAGGTCGACGAGGTAGTCACGGACCCGGCCGTGCGGGCAGTACACGTACTTCGCCCGGCCCGGCGGGTCGGAGGTGTAGTGGATGCCGCGGAGCACCCCTCGGCCGGAGACGTTGAAGCTGACGTCGCGTACGGGAAACAGCGGACGGTCCGTGGCGGACCGGAAGTCGGAGTCGCGGAAGACGTTCGTGAACTGGCCCCTGTCGTCCCGGTGGACCGGAGCGGTGAACTCGACGGCACTGTCGATGTCGTAGGTGCGGAACGTCCGGGCGGGCGTCATAGGGTCGGGACCACCTCGTGCAGCGCCTCGATGACCCGGTCCTGGTCGGCCTCGGA
The DNA here is from genome assembly GCF_002754655.1 of Verrucosispora sp. CNZ293. Classification (NCBI taxonomy): domain Bacteria; kingdom Bacillati; phylum Actinomycetota; class Actinomycetes; order Micromonosporales; family Micromonosporaceae; genus Micromonospora; species Verrucosispora sp. CNZ293. The sequence goes on along the minus strand of NZ_PEFR01000001.1, from coordinate 820,414 downwards.
CAACGACGGGTACATCGGCAGGGAGAAGATCTCCCCGGCCAGCTTCTCGGTGACCGGCAGCATGCCCGGCTCCCAGCCGAGGTGCCCGAAGCCGCTCATCGTGTGGACCGGCCAGGGGTAGCTGATGTTCAGCGAGATGCCCTTGGCGCGCAGCGCGTCGAGGATCGCGTCGCGCGCCGGGTGACGCACCACGTAGACGTAGTAGACGTGGGTGTTACCCGGGTTGGTCTGCGGCAGGAGCAGCCCGTCGACATCGGCGAGGTACCGTTCGTAGCGGCGGGCGACCCGGTTGCGATCCTCGATGTACGCGTCGAGTCGGCGAAGTTTCCGCCGCAGGATCTCGGCCTGCAGTTCGTCCAGGCGCGAGTTGTGCCCGGGCGACCGGACGACGTAGTAGACCTCCTCCATCCCGTAGTAGCGCAGCTGCCGGAGCTCACGGTTGGTGTCGGCGTCCGACGTGATCACCGCTCCGCCGTCGCCGTAGGCTCCGAGCACCTTCGTGGGGTAGAACGAGAAGGCCGCGACGTCGGACATCGTGCCCGCGAGTCGCCCCTGCTGGCGGGCACCGTGCGACTGCGCGCAGTCCTCCAGGATCCGGAGGCCGCGCTCGGCGGCCAGCCGCCGCAGCGGTGCCATGTCCACGCACTGCCCGTAGAGGTGCACCGGCACGACGGCCTTGGTACGCGCTGTGACGGCGTCGGCCACCTGCTCGGTGTCCATGAGGAAGTCGCGCTCGCGCACGTCGACGAAGACCGGGGTCGCGCCGGTGCCGACGATGGCCACGACGGTCGGCGCCGCGGTGTTCGAAACGGTGATCACCTCGTCGCCGGGCCCGACCCCGATGGCCTCCAGGCCCAGCTTGATGGCGTTGGTGCCGTTGTCCACGCCGGTGGCGAAGGGCACCCCGTGGTAGGCCGCGAACTCGGTCTCGAAGTTACGCACGCTCGCCCCGAGGATGAGCTGCCCCGATTCGAACACGGTCTCGACGGCGTCGAGGATGTCGTCCTTCTCCTTGGCGTACTCGGCGCCGTAGTCCCACACCCGCAATGTCATGGTGTCGCCTCCTGCGAGATGAGGTCGGTCATACAGCTGAGCAGGCAGCGCGCACCGACGTTCACGTGGTTGCCGTATCGGATGAAGCCGGCCAGTTGGTCGACGGTCAGCCAGCAGTAGCCGTAGGGGGGTTCGGCCGGGAAGTCCTCGCCCACGTCGATGACGAGATACCGGTTCTCGGCGTGGTAGAACCGGCCGCCCTCCTCCGAGTGGAGGATGTCGACGAGCAGTTGCGACGGGGACGCACCCAGGACGACGTCGAGGTACCGGGGCCGTTCGGCGTCCACCGCGCCGGCGTAGTTGTCCGGGATGCACGCCACGGTCGGCCCCATCTCGACGACGTCGGCGGTGCCAGCCTCGGTCCGCGCGTGCACCAGGACGTGGAACGTGCCGTCGAAGTGCCGGCCGAGGAAGGCGATCACGCCACGGGCGGACGGCCGGAACATCGGTTGCGACCAGCTGCGTACCTCGCGGTCGCTGGCTCGCACGTCGACGCCGATGACCGAGAAGTGCCGCCCGTCGAGGCGGTGGATCGCTCCCCTGGAGCGTTTCCAGTCCGGCAACTCGCGCAGCGGCACGACCGATCGCTTGAGCTGTTGCTGTGACTTGACCTCGGTGAACCAGCTCAGAATGTGGCCGAGTGGGTGGCGGGCGTCGCCGTCGCGCTGGTGCCGGTCGCCGGTGAGGAACGAGACCCCCGACAACACCGTACGGGCGTCCATGTTGACCAGGTTCGGGATCCGCATCAGCTCCGCCAGTTGACCGGTGCTGAGCCAGCAGAAATTCTCCCCGACCGGTACCTCCTCCTCCACCTCGACGATCATGTTGCGGTTGCGCTTGCCGAGGAACCACGACCCCTGCTCCGACTGGAGCGAGTCGAACACCGGTCGGCCCCGCCGCGGGGTGCGGAAGTACTCCAGGTACGGCACCGCGCTGCCGCCGTGGACCCGGGTGAAGTTGCTCCGGGTGGCCTGGACCGTTGGCGACAGCTGGAGCAGGTTGATGTTTCCCGGCTCCATCTTCGCCTGCATCAGGCAGTACGTCGTGCCGTCCACCCGTTTCGCGAGGATGCCGAGAATCCCGATCTCCGGTTGCAGGATGATCGGCTGCGACCACGCTGCGGGGGTACGGCTGTCCGCGTCGACGTTGACGCCGATCACCGAGAAGAACCTGCCACTGTGGTGGTGGATGTTTCCGGTCTCCGGATCGGTGCGCCAGCCGTCGAGCGAATCCAGCGACGTGACGGAGACGCGGTACTCGTTGGCGAGTTCCCGCTCGGCGAACCAGGCGTGAAACTGCGACATGTCATCGAACATCGCGTATCCCGTCATCCGATCAGGTGCCCGCACCGACCGCCAGAGTGGACTCCAGGTCGTCCAGCGCCGCCGCGGTGTATCGGGCGATCGACTCGATCCCCGGCACGGTGTCCGGGCAGCAGTGGAACCCGATGCCGAAGGTTCCCGAGATGGTCAGGGCCGCGACGATCAGCCCACTGCCGTGGTAGAGCGGCCCGATCGGGAACATCGCGTCCAGGTGCGCCCCGCCGAGGTAGAGGTCACTGTCCGGGCCCGGAATGCAGGAGACGATGGTGCTGAACGGCGGGGCCGTCCGTCCCGCCAGCCCGGTCATCTGATTGATCGTCCAGGTCCCGCCGATCAGCGGCGAGTACATCACCGCGACCTCCGGCGTACGGCTGCGGATGTCCCGTTTGGCGAAGCCACTCGACCGCGCCACCGCCTTCAACCGCTCGACCGGGTGCGCGATGTCGGTGAACATCGTGATGAGGATCGTGCTGTAGGCGTTGAGGGTGGCGTCGTCGCCGGGCGGTCGGATGTTGTACGGGGCGCTGGCGATCAGCGACTTGCGCGGGAGTTCACCGCGCTCCTCCAGATAGCGGCGTAGCCCGCCGGCCACGGAGCTGACCAGGACGTCGTTGACCGTGACGCCGGCCGTCTTGGCGATGCCCCGGATGCGGTCGAGGGGATAGGCCACGGTCGTCGCCCGACGCCGCTTGGTCAGGCGCCTGTTGAGGACGGTCTTCGGCGCCAGGTAGGGCGCGGCGATCTCCGGCACCGCCCGCTTCGCGTTGCGCTTCATCTCCTTCCGCACGGCCATCACGTCCTTCATCGGCGCCGGAGCCGGCGGGGCCGGCCGGGTCGCGTTGGGACCGATGGTCCAGATGGGCCGAAGCTCCTGGTCCTCGGGCTCGAGCGTCACCGACTGCGTGAAGCGCTGGTTCCAGCCGACGCCGTCCATGACCGCGTGGTGGAACTTGACGTAGGTGGCGAAGCGCCCGTTCGCCAGCCCGTCGATGAGGTGGTACTCCCACAGCGGCCGCCCGAAATCGAGCCGCGGCGAGTGCAGCTCGGCGATCAGGTCGTCCAGTTCGCGCTGGCCGCCCGGCGCCGGGAGCCGGTGGTACCGCAGGTGCCGGTCGAGGTCGATCTGGTCATCGGGAAGCGCGCTCATCGACGGCGCGATCTTGCGAAGCGCCGGCCGATCCAACACGTAGTTGAACGGCGCGGCGAAGGTACGGATCTTCCTCAGCCGTTCCAGCAGCCGGACGGCGAAGTCGGCGTCGGCGCCGTCCGGTGGTGAGAAGACGGCAAGCATCGCCACGTGCTGGCCGACGGTGGCCGAGTCGACGACGAGGAAGAACTTCTCGTTCATCGCCAGCGTCGGCTGGGTCGTATCGCCTTTTTCTGTCATTGCGCACCACACCTCTTCATCTTCGGACCGCCAGGTGCTATGCGGCGGTGTCCTTGAACGGGTTGAACTTGCGGCCGAACGAATAGGCGGCATTCACCGTCATGGGCCGGGTCATGTAGGCCATCACTCCGTTCATCGCGCCGGGGATGCAGACCGGCTTCCCCTTCGACACGGCCTTCCAGCCGGCGGCGGCGACCGTGTCGGCGTCCTGCCACATGAAGCCGGGCATCTTGTCGGCGATCTCCCGCACGCCCATCACGTCGTGGAACTCGGTGCGGGTCTGGCCCGGGCACAGCGCGGTCAGGTTGATGCCCTGCGGCTTCAGCTCCATGTCCAGCGCCTGCGACGTGTGCAGGAGGTAGCTCTTCACTCCCGTGTAGAGCAGACTCGCACCGGGCGGGCCGAGCGCCGACACCGACGAGATGTTCACGATCCGACCCCAACCGCGCTTGCGCATGTGCGGCAACACCCGGTGGATGAGCTCCGTGGGTGCGGTGACCATCAGCTGGATCTCCCCCGCCGCCCGCTCCCACGGCGCCTCGGCGAAGGTCTCGTTACGGCACAGGCCGGCATTGTTGACCAGCACGTCGATGCCACCGACGATCTCGTTGGCCTGCGACACGACCCATTCCGGCGCTTTGGGGTCGGTCAGGTCTGCGGTCAGTACCTCGCAGCGGGTCCCGGTACGCTCCCGGATCTCGTTCGCCACCTGCGTCAGCCTGTCGGTCCGGCGGGCGACCAGGACCGGCGTGTAGCCCTCGGCGGCGAGCAGCCGCGCGAACGCGGCCCCGATCCCGGACGACGCGCCGGTGACGAGTGCCGTCTTCCCTGCCATCATGCTCACACCTCGATCTCGTTGGTAACTGTTGTCTTCTGGCTTGTGCTCAGCGCGCCGCGGCCATTCCTCCGTCGACGGGCACGACAGTGCCGGTGACGTAGGCCGACGCCCGGGAACCGAGGAAACGGACGATCCCCCCGACGTCGTCGATCCCGCCGTGCCTGCGCATCGGCGATCGCGCGCCGATCTCGCGGGCCAGCTCCTGCTCCACCATCGCGGAGACGAACGGCCCGAGCGCTATCGCATTGACTGTGATCTGTGGGGCGAGTCGACTCGCCAGGTGTCGCGTCAGGTGGTGCATGGCGGCCTTGCTCGCGCCGTAGGAGTACGTCTCGGCCGCCGGAACTCGCAATCCGTCGATCGAGCCGACGTTTATGACGTGCGCCGGATCCTCCGGCGTCGATGCCGCGGTGAGCAGTGGCCGCAGGAATCGCGTCAGGTGGAAGACCGCTTCCACGTTGACCGCGAGCGTCTCGCGCCACCCGGTTTCGCCGAACTCGTCGAGCGGCGCGGCGTACAGCACACCGGCGTTGTTGACCAGCAGGTGCAGCACGTCCGCCGCCCGGCCGATCTCGTCGGCGAGTGCCCGGCAACCGTCCTCGGAGGAGAGATCCGCCGGCAGCGACCGGCAGTCGCCCAGCAGCGACAGGTCCGCGGCGACCTTCTCCGCGGAGACACCGTCGCGGGACGTGATGTACACCCGGGCACCGGACTCGACGAGGGACTGCGCGATGAGTGCGCCGACTCCCCGGGCACCCCCGGTCACCAGCGCGACCTTCCCCGCCACCGAGAACAGGTCCACGGTCATCGTTCCTCCTCCTGCCCGGCGCGCTGGCGCAGCGCCAACTTGTCGACCTTGCCGACCGCCGTGAACGGGAACTCCTGGACGAGTTCGAACCGGTCGGGAACCTTGTACGCGGCCACTCCGCGCTCGTGCAGGTAGTCGGCGAGATCACCGTGGTCCAGCGGCGCCCGGGGGATCACGAACGCCCAGACCCGTTCACCCAGAACGTCGTCGGGCTTACCGACCACCGCGGCGTTGTGCACCCCGGGGTGGTTCATCAGGATCTCCTCGATCTCCTCGCACGCGACCTTCGTCCCGCCCCGGTTGACGATGTCCTTCGCGCGGTCGACCACGACGAGGTGGCCCGACGGCAGCCGGCGGACGACGTCGCCGGTGCGGTAGAACCCGTCGGCGGTGAACGCCGTGCGGTTGTACTCGGCGGCCCGGTAGTAGCCCCGGATGGTGTACGGGCCGCGGGTGAGCAGATGCCCGGGCGTTCCGTCGGGCACCGGCCGGTCGTCGTCGTCGACCACGCGGATCTCGTCCGCCGGTGACATCGGCGCGCCCTGGGTCTCGACGACGATCTCGTCGGGGTCGTCGGGGCGGGTGTAGCAGATCAGCCCTTCGGCCATCCCGAACACCTGCTGCAGGGTGCAGCCCAGGGTGGGACGGACCCGCCGGGCCGCCGAGGGCTTGAGCCGGGCGCCGCCGACCTGCAGGACCCGCAGGCTCGACAGGTCGCAGGTGGTGCTGGCCGCCGCGTCGAGCCACCGCAGCGCCACCGCTGGTACGGCGGCAGCGACTGTCACCCGGTGACGTTCGACAAGGGGGAACACCTTCTCGACGCTCGGGCTGGGCGACACGACGACCGTGGCTCCGACGGTGAGGGCACCGAGGATGCCCGGCGCGCAGAGCGTGAAATTGTGCGCCACCGGGAGCGCGGCAAGGTACACGTCGCCGGGCCCGAGCGGACAGGCGGCCAGGCTCGCCCTGGCGTTGTAGGCGTAGTCGTCGTGCGTACGGGGGATCAGCTTCGGCACCGCCGACGAGCCGCCGGACAGTTGCAACAGGGCGACGTCGCCGGCCTCGGGGCCGGGACCCCGGTACGGCTCGGCGTACAGGTCGGCGAGGGCGACGTGCCCGCCCGGATCACCGTGCACGATCGTGCTGCGCAGGCTCGGGCAGGACTCCGCCACCTGAGCCGACAGCGCCCGGTAGTCGAATTCCGCGTGCCGGTCGGCGACGACGTGGGCCACCGCACCGCTCTGCTCGCAGAGGCGGACGAGCTCGTACGTGCGGTGTGCGGGTTGGGTGAGCACCGGGACCGCGCCGATCCGGAACAGCGCGAAGCAGATGACGACGAACTCACCGACGTTGGGCATCTGCACGAGAACGCGGTCGCCCCGGCCGATACCCAACCGGGTGAATCCGGTCGCGAGCCGGTTCGCGTCGTGATCGAGCTGTCGGTAGGTCCAGGTGCGGACCGCGTCGACCACGGCGGGCCGGTCACCGTGGCGGCGGGCCGAGTCGGCGAGCACCTGCCCCAGCGTGACCCCCGCCCAGTAGCCGGCGGCGCGGTAGCGGGCGGCGACCTCGTCCGGCCAGGGCGAGAAGTCGGGTCCGGCATCGGTAAGTGGCGTCGGCGCGCTCATCGGCGTACGACCTCCGCGCTCGACGTGGTGGCGACCGCGTCCTCGAGCCCGATCGCCGCCAGGAAGGTGTGGAACTTCGCCGTCGTCTCGGCCAGTTCGCTCGCCGGATCGGAACCCGACACCACCCCCGCCCCCGCGTAGAGCCGTAGCTGGGTGTCGGCGAGCTCCGCACACCGCAGCGCGAGAACCCACTCACCGTCGCCGGACTCGTTCATCCAGCCCGTCAGACCTGTGTAGTACTGCCGGTCGAAGGTTTCCGACTCGGCGATCACCTGCCGGGCGACAGCTGTGGGCCAGCCGCAGACGGCGGGCGTCGGGTGGAGCGCGGCGGCGAGTTCGAGAGCGTTGGGCAGCGGATCGGCCAGGACGCCGCGTACCTTCGTCGACAGGTGCCACATCCGGCTGGTACGGATCACCGACGGCCGGTCCGGCACGTCGAGTGCGGCGCAGAACGGGCGCAACGCCTGGGTCACCGCGTCGACCACGATCCGGTGCTCGAGCAGGTCCTTCGGTGAGTGCTGCAACCTCCAGGCGCGCCGCCGGTCCTCGACCGGGTCGGCGCTGCGCGGTGCTGACCCGGCGAGGGGGTTGGACACCACACTGCGGCCGATCCGGCGGACCACCAGCTCCGGGCTGGCGCCGACGAGCACCCGGCGGGCACCGACGCCTACCGTGCCCACCGGGACCGCGAAGACGTACGCGTCCGGTTCACCGGACAGGAGACTGCGCACGATGTCGCGTACCCGGGCGGGCTCTGCGGTGATCACGTCGATGGCCCGGGACAGCACCACCTTGTGCTGGCTCAGCCCCGCTATCCGCGCGACGGCCCGCTCGACGCCGGCCATGTACCGGGCCGGCCACGGCACCAGGTCCACCCGGACCGCCCGCGGGACCGCCGTCGCGGCGGCGTAGTTGGCGCGGACCAGCGGCGGGCCCCAGTGGATGTCCCGGGCGACGGTGAGCCGGGTGGGTGCGCCCGGGTCGAACGGTGCGGCCCCGACCAGCAGCGGTCCGCCGCAGGCTCGTTCCCGGGCGGTCAGGTCCCAGGCGGACTCGGTGAGCAGGCCGATGCCGCGTCGGGCGGCCTCGGCCAGCGGCATCGTGTTGTTCTGGGCGATCACATCGCGCGCGACAAGCGTGGCCGTCGGCGAGGCGAGAAACAGCTCGCAGTCGTCCACGACCGCTGTCGGGTCGGAGACATCGGGACTACTGGTGTCGACCGCTTCGGCAGTCATCACGCCTTCCTTCCTGGTAGGACACGCGGGTCGGCGTTCGTCAGCAGCGTGGTGAGCCATTCGACGAACTCGCGCTGGTGCTCGACGAGATGGAAGTGACCGCCGTCGACCGTGTGCAGCTCGAAGCCGGACCGCGTCCAGCTCTCCCAGGCCCGCGCCTCGTCCTCGTCGACCTCCGGGTCGGCGCGTCCGATCAGGGCGGTGATCGGGATCGCCAGCGGTGCGGGCGGTCCGCAGCGGTACCGTTCGATCAACCGGTAGTCCGCGCGGATCATCGGCAGCACGAGCTTCCGTATCTCGGGGTAGTCGAGCAGGGCCGCGGTGGTGCCGCCGACGGTGCGCAGTTCGGCGAGCAACCCGTCGTCGGGGCGCAGATGCACGTCGTTCGGTCGCTGCCGGTGTGGCGCGGGGTGACCGGAGACGATCAGGCGTGCGGGTGGCCGCGTCATCCGGCGGGCGACCTCGAGCGCGACGGCGGCGCCCATGCTGTGTCCGAGCAGCACCAGCGGCACGCCCTGCGGCATGCTCGCCGCGAAGTCGGCGGCCAACCCCTCCAGGGTGTCCGGGTGGGGGTCGGGCAGCCGGTTCTCGCGACCGGGATACATCGCGATGGCCAGTTCGACGTCGTCGGGCAGGTGTTCGGCCCAGCCACGGTAGAAGCTCGCCGCGCCGCCGGCGTGGGGGAAACAGACAACCCGCAGTGCCGGCGACGGGCGCGGACGGTAGGTCCGGAAACGGGACCCGGCAATGCTCATATCGCTCCTTCGTCGGGCGTGACGAGGTCGTCGAGGGGGCTGTCATGCTCGGACAACTGCACGACCGCCGGGTCGGCGGCGAGAAAGCCGACGACCTCCGCGGGTGGTAGGACGTCGGCAGCGAAGTGGACGCCGGGGGCGATTCGGTTGGCGGCGACGGCGGTGATCGCGGGCACCGCGGCCGCCGCGACGAGTGCCGCGGCCCGGTCCGCCCGTACGATCAGCGACCGGGTGACCTGCCGGCCGTCGACCTGCCCGTCGAGTTGGCAGAGCAGGGTCACCTGGGGCGTACGCCCGAGGACGTCGAACTCCGCTGCCCGGCGCACCTTCTCCGCGGTCTCCCGGATCTGGCTGGCTGCGGTGCGCGGGATCTGCTGCAGCACGACCGGGAGCCGCTCCCCGTCGAAGACCGAGTACCAGGTGCCGGAGCGGAGTCCCAGCGCCGTCGCCGTGCGGGACGCCTCGGGCGACAGATACGGCTGCGCGGTGACCGGATCCGGGAAGTGCGGCAGGCGCAGCTCCGTCTGCCGCCGTGCCGCACCGGGGCGGGGACCGTCCTGCCAGGCGGCCGATGGCACGTCGTCGCCGGCGAGGATGCCGGCGACGAAATCGTAGGCGGCAGCCGGTCCGATGCTGTCGCGGACGCCGTGGTAGAGGGTCAGCTGCTCCACGGTGTCGAGACCGCGTGCCAGGTACCGGGGCAACAGCCCCGTCAACCCGGGGATCATTCCGGCGGAAAGCACCGCGCACCAACCGCTGCCGGCCGTCAACCGGGCGTGGACCGGGTCATCGCCACCGACGTCGACGTAGTGCGCGCCGCTGCGCCGCGCCACGATCGCGACCCGGTCCAGGATCCGCCGGGACGGGCCCGCGCAGTTCACCACGACCGTGCAGCGCGCACAGAACGACGCCAGCGCGTCGTCGTGCTCCAGATCGACGGTGACGAAGTCGCCCGCCCCGCCCAGCCGCTCGGTGATCAGCCGGCGGCCGGCGGCGCTGTCGCGGCCGGCGATCACCAGTTCGCCGACGCCGTGTTTGCGCAGCCGCTCCGCGACCTCGGCACCGACCGAGCCGTAGCCGCCCAGCAGCCCGATCCGCGCTGTCATGCGGCGGCACCGTTCAACAGTCCGGCGAGCGCCTCCGCCTGGCCGGCACCGCCCGGGTTGCCCTCGACCGCATGGCAGCGGTCGCGCAGTTCGGCTGCCAGACCGTCCAGTTCCGGATCGGGGGCGGACCCGACCACCGTCAACGGCAGCCCGCACGGCCGCAGCTCATGCCCGCGCAGTGCCGCCACCGTCGCCCGGAAGATCTCGTAACGTCGGGCCACCGTGATGTCCGTGCCGATCTCGACGGCCGCGCCCATCGCGGCGATGCGCTCGGCCGACGACGTCGTGAACACGTGGTCCGCCAGCTCCGCGAGGGTGTCCGGGAACCCGGCCCTCGTCGGCGGGACACCGAGTTCCCTGGCGAACAGGTACTCCAGGGCGACGTCGCTGACCTCGCCCGAGATCCGGTACGGGTCGACGAGGACGACCTGGTCGACCCGGGTGCCGGCCTCGGCGAGTTCGCGGGCCACCTCGATCGCCAGCAGGGCGGTGGCGCCGTAGCCGACCACCTGGACGGCGTTCGGGCGTTCGGTGCGGACCAGCCGGGCGTAGACCGCCACCCGCCGGTGCAGCAGGTGCTCCGGGTCGGAGCGCAGGTAGGTGTCGGCGTCACCGGCGGTGAGTCCCAGGATCTTCCGGCCCGGTTCGATCAGGTTGGTGAGACTCACGAAGTTGTAGAGCTTTCCGGTGGCGTCGTGCACCAGGACCACCGCCGGGTCGCTCTCCCCGTCGCCGAACCGCACCAACGGCGAGACGACCCGGCGCTGCACCGGTTCGGGCGTCGGCGCGTCGGCCGTACTCGAGAGCAGCCGGGCCATGGCCGCGACGGTCGGATCCGGCAACAGCTCGCGCACCAGCGAGTCGAAGTACATGCCCGCCGCCTGCGGCACCCGTTCCCGGACCATAGCCACCAGCTGTGTCGACAGCAACGAGTTGCCGCCCAGCGCGAAGAAGTCGTCGTTGCGGCCGACCCGATCGACCTTGAGCACCTCGGCCCACAACTGCGCCAGGGTGGTCTCCAGACCTTCGGTGGGCTCGTCGCCCCCGGTGCCGGTCGTCTCGGTGGCCGCCTGCCGCAACCGGTTGGCCAGCGCGGTCCGGTCCACCTTCCCGTTCCCGGTGACGGGTATGGCCGGCAGCGGGTGGAGTGCCGCCGGGCACATGTAGTCCGGCAGCAGATCCCGCAGGTACCGGTCCAGATTCAGCTCGGCGAGCGGCTCTTCGCCGCCGTTCGCATCGTCCGTCACCACGAACGCGACAAGCCGACGCCGCAACGATTCGGTGCCCTCGACGAGCACCACGGCGCCACGTACGGCCGGGTGGGACAACAGCGCCGCCTCCACCTCGGCGAGCTCGATGCGATGTCCCCTGATCTTGACCTGGTTGTCCTCCCGGCCGAGGAACTCGATGACGCCGGACGGCAGGTAACGGCCGAAGTCGCCGGTGCGGTACAGCCGCTCGCCGGTCACCGGATGGGTGCGGAACCGCTCCCGCGTCCGCTCCGGGTCGTTGCGGTAGCCGGCCGCCACTCCGACGCCGCCGATGTACAGCTCCCCGGCCACCCAGTCGGGTCGGTCCCGCAACTCGTGGTCGTAGACGTGGAACGTCTGGTTACGCAGCGGCACGCCGTACGGGATGCTCGGGGCGTCGGTGTCGACGGTGTCGATCGGGTGGTAGATCGACCAGATCGACGCCTCCGTCGCGCCCCCGAGGCTTATCACCTTCAACTCCGGGATGTGCCTGCGGATCTCGTCGGGCAACGTGACCGGAATCCAGTCGCCGGACAACAGCGCCAGCCGCAGTGTCGGCGCCGGTTCGGGATGCGCCGACAGGTAGTGGGCCAACATCTGCATCTGCGCCGGCACCGAGTTCCAGACGGTGATCCGGTGGCGTACGACGAGTTCGGCCCAGTGCGCCGGTTCACCGCGGCGTGCGGGATCCGGCAGCACCAACGTGCCACCGACGCCGAGCGTGCCGAACAGGTCGTAGACGGACAGGTCGAAGCCCAGGTCGGCGAGCCCCAGCACCCGGTCCTCCGACCCGATCCCGAAGCGCTCGGTGATGTCGACGATCGTGTTCAGGGCGGCGCGGTGGCTGATCATCACCCCCTTCGGCGTCCCGGTCGATCCGGAGGTGTAGATGACGTAGGCCAGCTCGTCCGGGCTGCGGGGGGCACCGGCGACCTCGAAGGGCCCGGTGTCGGCCGGGATGTCGTCGACTGCCACCGAGGGCACCGGCGCGTCGCCGTCGGCGGGTCCACCGACGAGGAACGCGGCGCCGGAGTCACTGAGTATGCGGTCGCGCCGGGACGCCGGCTGGCCGGTGCTGAGCGGCAGATACGCCGCTCCGACCGCCGCCACGCCGAGCACGGCGGCGATCTGGTCCAACTCCTTGTCGAGGGCGACGGCCACGATGTCGCCCGGTGCCACCCCGGCACCCCTGAGGTACGCGGCGATGTCGGACGCCCGTGCGGCCAACTCGCGATAGGTGTGCTCGCCTGCGCTGTCGATCACCGCGACGCGGTCGGGGAACCGTCGCGCCGTGGCGAACACCGGCTCGTGCAGCAGGCCGCCGGGGATCGGCCCTTCGGTGGCGTTCACCGTGCGCCGCAGCTCGACCTGAGCGGTCGGCAGGGGTACCGGCGCCGGGGCACGCCACGTTTGCGGGTCGCGTGACAACCGGCCGAGCAGATCCTCGAACGCGGCGAACATGTCGTCGACGAGCCCGTCGGTGAACACGCCGTCGCGTACGTCCCAGTTGATCAGGAGGGCGCCGTCGCGCTCGAGTGCCTGGCAGTCGATCCAGACCTGCGGGGTCTGGGTGATGCCGTACCCGAGCCGGGCCTCCGACTCGCGGGAGGTCGCACCGTCGATGCCGATGGCACTTGTGAAGACCACAGGCATGAGGGCCTCGTCCGGACTGCGCCGACGGGCGATCTCACGGATCACCTCGACGCCGGAGAAGAACCGGTGGTCCATGTCGTCGAAGAGCTGCCGGCCCAGCCGCTGCGCCCGGTCGGCGAAGGTCGGCGCGTCACCGGTGTGCGCTTCGAGCAGGGTGACCGAGGTGAAGTCGCCGATGAGGGTGGGGACGTCTGGGTGCAGGGGCAGCCGGTTGAGCAGGGTGAGGTTCAAGGTGAAATCGGGCCGCCGTGACCACTTGCCGATGACCTCGGCGTAGGCGGCGAGAACCGCTCCGGAGGCGGTGACGCCCGCGCTGACGGCCCGCTCCCGCAACGCCGACCAGGCGTCCGGCGTCAGCTCGAGACTCCAGCGGCTGAAGGTGGTGCGGTTATCCGCGCGCGACAGGGTCGGCAGTTCCGGCGCCGGCGGCAACGTGTCGACCCGGGCGGACCAGTAGTCGCGGTCGCGCTGGTAGCGGGCGGACTCCCGCAGGCCACGTTCGGTGAGCAGGTAGTCACGGAAGGACAGCTCCGGCTGTGGCAGCTCGACCGTCGGATCGCGGTGCAGGTGTTCGAACTGGTCGAGCAGGATCTGGATGCCGGCCCAGTCGGAGATCAGGAAGTCGAGCGACACGTGCAGCACGGCCCGCTCGGCGGCGCGGGTGAGGCGCAGCTCGAACAGCGGCCACGTGTCAGTGGTCAGGATCTGGTGGCCCAGTTCGTCCCGGACCTTCGTCAGGTGGGCGTTCACCGCCTCGGTGGCGTCGGGCCGCAGGTCCGCGACCGCGATCCGGTAGCGGGGAACCTCCGGCAGCACCTGCTGCGAACCGTCGTCGTGCACGACCGCCCGCAGCATGTCGTGGTGAGCGATGAGACGGTTCCAGGCGTCCTCGGCCCGGCCGGGATCGAGGTCGGGATACTCCACTTCGACATACAGATGGCAGGCCACCCCGCCGTAGGCGTACCCGTGTCGGCGGCCGAGCAGATACGCCGTCTGCACGTCGGTGAGCGGGAAGGGCGCGTGCGCGTTCGCGGGGTCGGCGACGACGGCGGGTAGCCGGTTGCCACGGAGAACGGCGAGGACCTCCTCCTTGCGTTCGCGCAGGGCGGCGGCGCGCTCCGGGGTCATCACACCCTTCGAGGCGCGGAAGCGCAGTTGCCCGTCGTCCTCCCAGAGGTGCACCCCGGCCCGCTCGAGTTCCGCGATCAGCTGCTGGGCACTCACAGCACTCCCTCCTCCGTCGAGTCGTCGAGCTGTGCGGAGACCGCGTCGGCGACCGCCGCGACGGTGGGTTCGGCGAACATCTGCCGCAGCGGCAGGGTCACGCCGTACCGGGCGAGCAGCGCCTCGGCGAATTGCGTGGCGGTCAGACTGTCGCCACCCAGGGCGAAGAAGTTGGCGAGGCGACCGGGCACGGTCACGGCCAACAGCTCGCCCCACAGCTGCGTGATCAAGCGTTCGATGTCGGTACGCGGCGGTTCGCTGGAGTCCCCGCCGTCGTCGGTTCTCGCGAGCAACTCGGCCACCCGCGCGCGATCCACCTTGCCGTTCGCGCTCAGCGGCAACCGGGACAGCGCGACCAGCCGCTCGGGCACCATGTGCGCCGGTAGCTCGCGCCGCAGGTCGGCCAGTACCTCGTCCTCCCGGACAACCGGACGGTCGGCGGCCGAGCGGGCCGTCAGCAGCAGGAGCGCGGAGTTCTGTTCGTGAACGCCGATCTCCTGAAGGTGGGCCGCCGCCAGTACCTCGGTCCAGCCCTCCGCGTCGAGCATCGGGCCGCGGCGCGAACCACCGAAGCCGCGCTCGAGCACGGCTGCGGTGAGCAGGGCGACGGGTGCGAGTTCCCGGTGTTCGAGGCCGATCAGCACACCGCGCGGGGCGAGCAGCTCGCCCGCCTGGGCGGCACCGTCGACCGGGTCGCCGTAGCGGTGCAGGGCGCCGGTCATCATCACGACGTCGAAGGCGTGCCGCAGGTCCGGTGGCACCGACGTGTCGGTGACCGTACGCAGCTGCGGAGCGTGCGGTGCGTGCTCCAGCCTGGCGGCCGCCAGTTCCAGCAGTCGCGGCGAGGTGTCCAGCAGTGTCGCCTCGACCTGGTCGCCGTCCACGCGCGCCAGCAGGCGCTGGGCGGCGACGCCGGTCCGGCAGCCGAGGTCGGCGATCCGGATGGGACGGCCCAGCGCGGCGGCGAGCTTGGTGATCGTCCGGGCGACCCAGTCGATCGCCGCCTCGGTGTCCGGCTGCACGGCGACCAGTGCCTCCGGCGACAGCACCGGGTCCTCGAGCAGCATCAGCGGCGAACGCTCGCCACGCAGGATCTCGGCGATCTCGTGCTCGACGGCGGCCAACCGCAGCGCGACGGCGTGCAGCGGGCCGTCCGCGGCGGCGGTCGTCGCGAGCCAGGTCCGTGGATCGCAGACCTCGGCCCAGCGCTCGCCGACGCCGTACCGGCCCGAGCGCGCGGTGAGCACGGCCCGCTCGGTGAGCCAGTCCAACCACAGGCGTAGCAGGTCCCGGAAGTTGTCGTCGAGGCCGAGCGCCGTGGCGATGTCGTCAGGTGTCGCGGGCTGCGATCCGATTCCCTTGGCGATCAACGCGGTGATCCGGGATTCGACGATCGTTGCTTCGAGTCCACCGTCGGTCGCGACGGTGATGACGGGTTGGTCGTCGTGCGGAAGGTCGAGGGCGGCGATGCCGTCGGTCACCGCGACCGCGCCCTGGCGGGCGACGGTGACGGTGGCGGCGAGTTTGCGGTTGGTGCCGGTGCCGATGGTGGTGGCTACCGCGCGTTCGATATGGGGGTGGGCCTCCAGAACGGCTTCGATCTCGCCCAGTTCGATGCGATGCCCCCGCACCTTGACCTGCAGATCCGACCGACCCAGGAACTCCAACGTCCCATCCGGCCAGAACCGACCCAGATCCCCGGTCCGATACCACCGCCGCCCCTGCCACGACACGAACTTCTCAGCGGTCTTCTCCGGATCACCGCGATAGCCCTGCGCGACACCAACACCACCGATCCACAACTCCCCCGCGACCCAGTCCGGACAATCACGCCCGACCGCGTCCACCACCCGGTAACACTGATTACTCAACGCAAAACCATACGGAATCGAACGCCACCGAGGATCCACCGAGTCCACCTCGAAAGCATTCGACCAGATAGCCGCCTCAGTCGCCCCACCCAACGCCACGAAACGACCACCCGCACCACGCGCACGAAAACGACCAGGCAAATCAAGCCCAACCCAGTCACCCGACACCAACACCAACCGAATCCGGTCAGCGACCTGCCCCGCCTCAACAACCGTCAAATACATGTCGAACAACGCCGGCACGCTGTTCCACACCGTCACCCCGTACCGAACACACAACTCCACCCACCGCCGCGCCTCACGACGGTCCGACTCCTCCACCAACACCACAGCGCCACCGACACCCAACAACCCGAACATGTCATAAACCGACAAGTCGAAATCCGCCGCCGACACCGCCAACACACGATCCTCAGGACCAACAACAAACCGCTCGTTGACATCCTCGACCGTATTCACCGCCGCCCGATGCGAAACCTCCACACCCTTCGGCACACCCGTCGAACCCGACGTGAAAATCACATAAGCCGAAGCAGAATCCGCCACCGCCACCGGACCCGACAACGGCGCCGCAGACAAACAATCCAACCCCACCACCCGAACACCCTCGGGCCACACACCCCCACCCTCACCAACAACAAACCTCACACCAGCAGCAGCAAACATCCGCTCCCGCCGCACCACCGGCTGATCAACCCCACACGGCACATACACACCACCCGCCGCCAACACCCCCAAAATGGCAGCCACCTGACCCGGCCCCTTCGGCAACGAAACCGCCACCGCATCACCAGACCGAACCCCACAAGCCACCAACTCACCAGCAACCCGCAACGCCCAATCAGCCAAACCCCCGTACGACAACTCCCCACCAACACCCCACAACAAAGCCACCCGATCCGGCTCCCGCACAGCACGCTCAAAAAACGCACCATGCAACAACCGCCCACTCTCCACACGCGATACCGGGGCGATGTCCCGCACCGGCCCGCTCACCGGCAGTGGGGCCGACCAGTCGCCGGTCGCCAGCCAGTCGAGGGCGGCCTGGTAGGCGCCGAACATCTGGTCGATCACGCCGGGCGGGAACAGCCCTTCGACGTGGTCCCAGTTCACCGCCAGACCGTCGGCGTACTCCCGGACCTGGTGGTCCAGCCAGACCTGCGGGGTCTGCGAGATGCCCCAGGCGAAGTCGGCGGCGGCGGTGGTGTCGAGCCCGTCGAGGACCCCGAGGGCACTGGTGAAGACGACGGGCATGCTCGTC
Organism: Verrucosispora sp. CNZ293; assembly: GCF_002754655.1. Lineage (NCBI taxonomy): Bacteria > Bacillati > Actinomycetota > Actinomycetes > Micromonosporales > Micromonosporaceae > Micromonospora > Verrucosispora sp. CNZ293. Next base: position 803,023 of record NZ_PEFR01000001.1, on the reverse strand, counting down.
TCGGCCAGGCCCGCGCGGCGGGCCATCTCCCGCAGCACCCAGGTCGCCGACACGGCCTGGTGGTCGAGGTCGCGCCACATCTGCTCCTGCAGCGCCCGGGCTCTTGCGGCCAGCCCCGTACCCGGTTCCGGTTCGTACGCGACAAGCAGGAGCGAGGTGAAGTCACCGAGGATGTTGTTGATGTCCGGGTGGACCTCCTGACGCCGGAACGTGGTGAGGGTCAACGTCATGTCCGGCCGGCCGCTCCACGCGCCGAGCACCTCGGCGTAGCACGCGAGCAGCAGCGCCGACGGGGTGATCTCGTGCTCCCGCGCCCGCTTCGTGATCACCCCCCAGTGCTCCCGGTCCAGGTGCAGCTGCCGGCGCAGGAACCGCGGCGCGGTGATGTGTACGGGATCGACGGCCAGCGGAAGATCCGGCGCGGGGGGCAGCCGGTCCAGTCGGGACGACCAGTACTCCCGCGCCGCCGCGAGTTCGCCGGGGTCCGGCCGGGTGTTCAGTTGGTAGTCGCGGAACGTGACGTCGACCGGGCGCAGGACGGCCTGCGGGTCGTCGTAGAGCAGGTTCAGCTCGGTGAACAGGATGAGCACGCTCAACGCGTCGAGCACCAGGTTGTCCAGGCCCACGCCGAGGCGCACCCGCTGGCCGTAGCGGACGGCGCGCACGTCGAACAGCGGCCACTGCGCCGGGTCGAACAATCGGTGCGACATCTCGGTCCGCAGCCGCGCCAGCGCCGGCTCCGCTTCGTCGGCGGCGACCTCGGTGACCGGGATGGTGAATCCGGGTACGGTCGCCAGCACGCGCTGCTGTCCGGTCTCGTCGAACACTGCGCGGAGCATGTCGTGGCGCGCGATGAGCGTGTTCCACGCCTGCTCCAGCCGGGCGACGTCGACGTCCTCGTTGTCGAACTCGACGTAGAAGTGGCAACCGACCCCGCCGAGGGTGAACTCCGTGCGGCGGCCGAGCAGGTAGGCCTGCTGCACGTCGGTGACCGGGAAGGGATCGTGGCGGGCGTCCGGCTCGGCCACGAAGCGGGCGGCGCTCGTCGCGCCGAATTCGAGGGTGGCCGCGAACCCGGCAAGTGTCGGATTGGCGAACAGCCCCCGCAGTTCCGCTCCCTCCACGCCGAGGGAGCCGAGGCGGGCGACGAGCCGGGTGCCGATCAGGCTGTCACCGCCGCAGCGGAAGAAGTTGTCGGTCCGGTTCACGCGCTCGACCGACAGGAATTCGAGCCAGAGGTCGCCGAGGAGTTCCTCCATCCGCCCCTGCGGGGGTGCCGCCTGGTCCTCGCCCTCCTCCTCGGTCCACCACGGTCCCGCGGCCACCGCGGCCCGGTCGACCTTGCCGTTCGAGGTGAGCGGAAGTTCGTCGAGCACGGCGAACTGCTCGGGGACCATGTGCCCGGGCAGCCGCTCGTCCAGCCATCGGCGGACGTCCACGGCCGCGAGGTCGATCGACGGGTCCGTGGTGACGGTGGCGGCGAGTTTGCGGTTGGTGCCGGTGCCGATGGTGGTGGCTACCGCGCGTTCGATATGGGGGTGGGCCTCCAGAACGGCTTCGATCTCGCCCAGTTCGATGCGATGCCCCCGCACCTTGACCTGCAGATCCGACCGACCCAGGAACTCCAACGTCCCATCCGGCCAGAACCGACCCAGATCCCCGGTCCGATACCACCGCCGCCCCTGCCACGACACGAACTTCTCAGCGGTCTTCTCCGGATCACCGCGATAGCCCTGCGCGACACCAACACCACCGATCCACAACTCCCCCGCGACCCAGTCCGGACAATCACGCCCGACCGCGTCCACCACCCGGTAACACTGATTACTCAACGCAAAACCATACGGAATCGAACGCCACCGAGGATCCACCGAGTCCACCTCGAAAGCATTCGACCAGATAGCCGCCTCAGTCGCCCCACCCAACGCCACGAAACGACCACCCGCACCACGCGCACGAAAACGACCAGGCAAATCAAGCCCAACCCAGTCACCCGACACCAACACCAACCGAATCCGGTCAGCGACCTGCCCCGCCTCAACAACCGTCAAATACATGTCGAACAACGCCGGCACGCTGTTCCACACCGTCACCCCGTACCGAACACACAACTCCACCCACCGCCGCGCCTCACGACGGTCCGACTCCTCCACCAACACCACAGCGCCACCGACACCCAACAACCCGAACATGTCATAAACCGACAAGTCGAAATCCGCCGCCGACACCGCCAACACACGATCCTCAGGACCAACAACAAACCGCTCGTTGACATCCTCGACCGTATTCACCGCCGCCCGATGCGAAACCTCCACACCCTTCGGCACACCCGTCGAACCCGACGTGAAAATCACATAAGCCGAAGCAGAATCCGCCACCGCCACCGGACCCGACAACGGCGCCGCAGACAAACAATCCAACCCCACCACCCGAACACCCTCGGGCCACACACCCCCACCCTCACCAACAACAAACCTCACACCAGCAGCAGCAAACATCCGCTCCCGCCGCACCACCGGCTGATCAACCCCACACGGCACATACACACCACCCGCCGCCAACACCCCCAAAATGGCAGCCACCTGACCCGGCCCCTTCGGCAACGAAACCGCCACCGCATCACCAGACCGAACCCCACAAGCCACCAACTCACCAGCAACCCGCAACGCCCAATCAGCCAAACCCCCGTACGACAACTCCCCACCAACACCCCACAACAAAGCCACCCGATCCGGCTCCCGCACAGCACGCTCAAAAAACGCACCATGCAACAACCGCCCACTCTCCACACGGGTGGGAGTGCCGATCGCGGACCGCACCGCGGCCTGGTCCTCGGGCAACGGGATGTGCGCCGCATCCCAACCGTCGTTGATCAGTCGGTCCACCACGTCGAGGTACGCCTCGAACATGGCGGGCACGACTCCCTCGGCGCACAGGCCGTCGACGTAGTCCCAGTTGAGGTACAGGCCGCCGTCCATCTCCATCAGCTGGTGGTCCAGCCAGACCTGCGGGGTCTGCGAAATCATGAAGCCGAGCTCGCCGAAGGACTCCCGGAACTCGGTGCTGAGCAGGTCGCCGCTGCTCAGGTTGGCGGCGAACACCACAGGCGCGCCGGCGTGGTCGCCGCGGCGCGCCAGGTCGCGCAGCACCTCCACTCCGGAGTACGCGATGTGGGAGATGTCGGTCTGGAACCGGCGCTGGGTGCTCCGCACCCGCTCGACGAGGTCGGCGCCACCCAGGTCCACCTCGAGTAGGACGAGATTTGTGAAGTCGGCGATCAGTTCGGGGACGTCGGGGTGCAGCGTCCGGCGGTCGAAGACCGGGACGTTGAGCAGCAGCCGGGACATGCCGCTCCACCGGCCGAGCACGTCGGCGAAGACGGTGGCAAGCGTCATCGCGACGGTCACCTGTTCCGCGCGCGCCCGCTCGACCAGCCGCCGGTATCTGCTCGGCTCGATCCACCGGGCGATGCGGCGGAACGTCGGCCGTCCGACCAGTTCGGGCTCGACGGCCAGGGGAAGCTGCGGGGCGGCGGGCAGTTCGGCGAGACGCTCGGCCCAGTACCGCCGGTCGCCGTCGACCTCGTGCGCGCGCAGGGTCGCGAGGTCGGCGCAGTAGCCGGGATACGAGTACGACAGTGGACGCAGTGCTGCCGGGCCGTCACGGTAGGCCAGCGCGAGATCGTTGAGGAAGACGTTGAAGCTCAGTACGTCGGCGACGAGGAGGTCCAGCTCGATGTGCAGCCGAGTCGCTCCGCTGGGGAGCAGCGACAGCTGTACGTCGAAGACCTCGCCCCGCTCGACCTCCAACCTGCGGTGCGACAGCGTCTCCCGGATCGCGGCCAGGTCGGCTGCGAGGACCGTCGACTCGCGGAGGTCGTGCACGCGCAGGCCCGGCCACGTCGGCCGGTCCCCGATCTGCTGGGTACCGTCGCCGTGCACCCGCACCCGCAGCATCGGGTGGCGCTCCGCCACGGCGCGCACCGCCTGGTCCAGCCGGTCGCGGTCGACGCCGGCACCGTCGACCTCGAGGTACACATGGCAGCCGATGCCACCCAGCGGCTGGTCGTCACCGCGTCCCACCCAGTACGCGTGCTGGATCGGGCTCAACTCGAACGGCGCCGAGATGTCGACCTCGACACCGTCGCCCGGGTGCCGGATCTCGGAGATGCGTTCGGACAGCAGCAGCCACCATCCGGTGACGGTGGGTCGCTCGAAGAGCTCCGCGTAGCGGACGGACACCCCCTGACGGCTCCACGAGTCGACGATCCGCATCACACCTATCGAGTCGATGCCGCACTCGATGAGGTTCTCGTCCGGATCGATGTCCTGCGGATCCTCATCGAGCAGCGCGGCCACCAGCAGCACGATGTCGTCCTGGCTGCTCGGAAGAGCCGATTCGAAGGCAACGTCGGCGCCGACGGGAGTGGACGCTTCGGAATTCATACAGTTCCCCCACTAGGCAGAAGTCGTCAGCGCGTCAGCGGACGGTCGCGTTGCGGCTGTCCACCACAGCGGCGAAGCGCTGCCAGTCCTCCGCGCACATCCGGGCGAGTTCGGCGATGGCCTGGATGCAATGTCCAGGGATGTTGCGGGCGAGCAGTTCCCACTCCGCGGGGTCGGCGCCCGGTCCGTTCAGCCGGCGCAACAGGGTGCGGCCGGTCTCGGAGTACCTGAGGGACGGATCTGACCGCAGGCGCTGCACCACGGCACTGCGGTCGACAGTTGGCCGTTCCGGCCGGGCGGCCCGGCGGACAGCGGCCCCCCGGGCGTGATGCCGATTCGGTACGGGGTTCTCGCCCCGCCGCATCCGTCCCCGTACATCCTTCGCGGTGGTCGCGGAGATACCCGCCGCACGGGCGACCTCGATGATCGACGCTTGCGGATTCTGAGCCAGCAACTCGCTGGCCCGCAGGCGTCCGTCGACCCGATCGCGTGGGTGGTAATGACCGTCGCGGCCGAGCCGCTCGAACGGCGGGGCGGCATCCGACCGCCTGCGCAGTGCGGCCACGGTCTTGTCGGAGATGCCGACCACGGCCGCGATCGAACGATCGGACCAGTCCGGGTGGTAGCCGATGACGCGCTGCGCCGCCGCTTTCCGGTCGGCGAGCGTCAGGGGCAGACCGTGGGCGCTGTTGAGACGGACGGCGAGTACGAAGGCGTCCCGCTCGTCGCCGTCGAAGAACGTGACCTCGATGGTCTCGTCGCCGCGCAGCTGGGCGGCGATGAGCCGGTGGATACCGTCGATGACCCGCATCGACGCCCGGTGCACGATGATCGGCGGCAGCGGCACCTCGACCGCGGCGAGCGCCTGGATGTGAGCTGTGCTCTGTGCGGTACGCGGCGAGTCCCCCGGCAACAATCGCGAAACAGAAATCCTGTGCGTCTGGGCCGCTGCTGGAGAACTTCGGCTATGCGGGTTCGTGACTGTTTCCATGATCTCCCCCCGTCAGGAAACCCGGCCGCCCGGTCAATCGGTCCGCCAGGTTTCCTTTGTCTCGCGAGCTCGAACGTGGTTCGCACGATGTGGCCGGCCCGGGCCGTCGGTGCGAGTGCCAGGCCTGCTCTCGGCCGCACCCGACCACCGCCGAGCGCTGCGTCAAGCGACGACTGGACCGTCCCACCGGCCGAGCCGTTCACATTGTGGAGTGTTACAACGAGGCCGAGGGCGCTCGGCGAAAGAGTTCTTTCAAGCCCTGGTCGACCCGGTGACGGCCTGTGGCATTGTCGATGAGCGTCGTCACTCAGGCGCGCTGGGCGATCACGGGTGATCACCGGGACAGCAGCACCGGGCGCAGCAGATGAGGGGACACCGTGTTGTCGGCCGCCTACCAGCAACGGACGATTCCGCTGCCGGACGACCCGCTGTCGTCGGTCGCACGGCTGGCCTCGGCGTGGACCCACGACGACTTCGTCGTCTACGAGAACGGCGCGGAGTGGACGTTCGCCGGTGGCGCGCTGGCCGAGGTCGTCGCCGACCAGAGCGGGATCCGGCGACACGGTCCGGATCCGGCCGGGTTCCCGTGGAGTCAGGCCCCGTTGTCCCGGGTCCAGGAGCTGCTGGACGGCGCCGGCGTCCAGCAGTGGCGGGCGTACGGGTGGGCCGCGTTCGAACTTCCGTCCGCGACCCGCGGTGCGATGACGCATGAGCAACGGGTGCTTCACCTGACCATTCCGCGGATCAGCGTCCGGCTGCGCGACGGGCACGCCCACATCGCCTCGATGGACCCGGCAGCGACGGAGGCGGTGGAGGCGGCGCTGTTCGGCCGGAACCGGAGTTTCGGCCGGCCGGCAGAGCCGATCCGGGTCCGCGAGCGGGGCGTCGCCGAGTACCGGCGGCGGGTCGATCGGGTGATCCGTGCGATCAGGAACGGCTCCCTGGAGAAGGTCATCCTGTCGCGGAAGATTCCGGTCCAGGACGACATCGACCTCGTCGGTACCTACCTGGCGGGCCGTCGGGGCAATACGCCGGCGAGATCCTTCCTGCTGCGGCTCGGTGGCATCGAGGCGACGGGTTTCAGCCCGCACAGCGTGCTGGACGTGACCGCGGGCGGTTGGGCGACGACCCACGCGCTGGCCGGTACGCGCGCGCTCGCGGCCGACGACGACGAGCACAACCAACGGCTACGGGCAAACCTGCTCCGGGATCCCAAGGAGGTGTACGAGCACGCGATCTCCGTGAAGGCGGTGATCGACGACCTCAGCCGCGTCTGCGCGCCGGATTCGGTGGCTGTCGCGGAGTTCATGGCGGTGCACGAGCGCGGGTCGGTCCAGCACCTGAGCTCCCGGATCACCGGTCAACTCGCACCCGGTCACGGCACGTGGGACGCCTTCGGGGCGGTGTTCCCCGCGGTCACGGCCTCGGGCGTACCGAAGAAGGCAGCCTTCCGCTGCATCCGGGAGAACGAGGACGGTCCGCGGCAGCTCTACGCCGGATCCGTCCTCACCGTCGGGCATGACGGTTCCCTGGACGCGGCGCTGGTGCTTCGCGGGGTCTACCGGCAGAACGGGGCGACGTGGCTACAGGCCGGGGCGGGGATCATCGGACAGTCCGATCCGGACCGCGAGTTCGAGGAGACCTGCGAGAAGCTCGACAGCGTGGTCCGCTTCCTGGTTCCGGCCGAGGGCAGCTAGTGCGGTGTACGCCGACAGCTCGACCCGAGCCACAGGTGTGGCGGGTCGAGCTGTCCGGAGGTGCTCCCGCTGACGCTGGTCTCAGACCGTCAGCCGCCAGCCTTTGGCCCGTTCCCGTTCCCGCCAGAAGTCCTGGTAGCGACCGGGTTGATCGATCAGCTCAGCGTGCGTACCGCGCTGGGTGATCCGGCCGCCGTCGAGCACGAGAATCTGGTCTGCCGCCGCCACCGTGTGCAGCCGGTGCGCGACGACGACAAGGGTCCGCCGTTCGGCAAGCATGCGGAGTGCGGCGGTGACCGCCGCCTCGCCGCCTGGGTCGAGGGCCGCGGTGGCCTCGTCGAGCAGCACGATCGGCGCCTGCTTGACAAGTGCCCGCGCGATCGAGACCCGTTGGCGTTCGCCACCGGAGAGGCTGGCACCGCCCTCCCCGACGCGGGTGTCCCACCCGTCCGGCAGCCGGTTGACGATCTCGTCGACGCGGGCGAGACGGGCCGCCTCGTGGATCTCCTCGGCCGTGGCGTTCGGCCGCCCGAGCCGGATGTTGGCCTCGATGGTGCCGTCGAACAGGTACACGTCCTGGAACACCATGGCGAGTTGGTCGGCCAGCGCCGCGGTCGTCAGCTCGCGCACGTCGACGCCGCCGACCCGGACCGCACCGGCGTCGACCTCCCAGAACCGTGCCGCCAGCCGCAGCACCGTCGTCTTCCCGGAGCCCGAGGGTCCGACGATCGCGGTGAGAGTGCCCGGCCGCGCCGCAAAGCTGACGTCCCGCAGCACCGGACGATCGTCGTAACCGAAGGAGACGTTGTCGAAGCGCACCTCGCCCGGTTCGGTCAGTCGGTCCACGCTGCCCTCGGGCAGCGGTTGCACGGCGAGCACCTCGTCGAGCCGGTCGATGTCCTCCGACGCCATCCGCAGCGCGGCCGCATGGTCCACCACCTCGATGAGTGGACCGATGAAGCGGGTCACGAGGACGAGCAGCACGATCAGCTCGGCCGCGTCCAGCGAGCCACCGAGCGCCAACGTCACGCCGACGGCGATCAGGGCGACGAAAGCGGCCTGCACCGCGGTGGAGAAGGCGATCAGAGCGATCACCGCGTTGCGGCTCATCTCCCCGTACGCCCGGCGCTGCCCGACCAGGGCGTCGTCGAGCAACCTGTTGTTCTCCCCCGTCCGGCCGAACGCCCGCAACACCGGCTGGCGCTGCGCGAACTCCACGACCCGGCTCGCCGATTCGACAGCGGCACTGTCGATCGTGCCGAAGCTGCGGGCGATGGCGGTCTGAGCCCACTGGTGCGTCGCGAGCAGTACCAGCCCGGCGACGAACAGCGCCGTGGCGAGCCGCCAGTCGAACACGAACATGCCGAGGGCGACCACGACCGGGGTGACCGAGGCGCTGATGACGGGCTGCATGAGATGAGCGGGTACGCCGATGATGTTCGCGGTGCCCTGGGACATGGAGTGCGTGAGGCGACCACGGCGGTCGGTGCCGAACCAGCTCAGGGGCAGCCGGGCCAGATGGTCCCCGATCCGGCGATGCATGCCGAGCAGCAGGTCGTCGGCGATCTGTTGACCGTGCAACGCCTGCGCGTAGAACAGGACACAGGTCGCAGCCGTGACCGCGGCGAGCACGACCAGCCACGGCACCGCCGCGTCACGGTCACCGTCGAGCAGTGGCCGCAGCACGGGAACCACGGCCAGGACACAGACGCCCTGCAACACGGAGAAGGCGACAAGCAGCACGATCCATCGGATGAACCGTGGCCGGTCCGCGTGGTCGACGATGCGGAACAACTTGCGGATCATGCCGGCTCCTCCGATGCCCCCGTCTGGGTCGCCCACATCCGGGCGTACTCGCCACCGGCCGCGATCAGGTCGTCGTGACTGCCGGATTCGACGACCCGGCCACCGGCGAGGACCACGATGCGGTCGGCGCTGCGGATCGTGTGCAGCCGGTGCGCGATCACCAGCAGCGTGCGGCCGGACACCAGACTCGACAGCGCGTCCTGCACCGCCGCCTCGGACTCCGGGTCGGCGAAGGCCGTCGCCTCGTCGAGGACCAGGACGGGGGTGTCGGCCAGGATCGCACGCGCGATGGTGACCCGTTGCGCCTCGCCGCCGGACAGTTGGGCGTCCTCACCCACCACGCTGTCGTAACCGCGGGGTAGCGCCATGATGCGGTCGTGGATCTGCGCCGCACGGGCCGCTGCCTCGATCTCCGCGCGGCTGGCGTCGGGGCGACCGAGGGCGATGTTGTCACCGATGCTGGTACGCAGCATCGACGTCTCCTGGAAGACGAATCCGATCTGGCGGTACAGATCCTGCTCGGACACGTCCCGGACGTCCACGCCGCCGATCCGGATGGCGCCTTCGTCGACGTCCCAGAACCGCGGGAGCAGCCGAGCCAGCGTCGACTTTCCGGAACCGGACGAACCGACCAGCGCGGTGACGGTGCCGGGCTCGAGCACGAGGTCGATGCCGTCGAGAACGACGGTCCGTCCGTCGTAGGAGAAGCGCACGCCATCGAGTTCGACGCGGGCGCCGGCCGGCTGGCGCGGCTCGGCGGCACCCGGCAGTTCGGGGGCCGCCAGCAGTTTCGCCACCCGGCTCGCGGCATCGGTCGCCACCTGCATCGCCTGTGCCCCGAAGCCGAGCGCCAGCACCGGCGCCCCCAACCCGACCGCCAGCATCACGAACGCGACAAGCTCGGCGGGATCGGCGTCGAGCCACACGCCACCGGCGAGCGCCACGAGCAGCATCACCGGCGGGGAGATGATCATGGAGGCTAGTGAGTCGAGGTGACGCATCCCGCCGGCCCACTCGCTGAGGAAGCGCGCCAGGTCGTCGCCGGCGCGGCGGTACCGGTCCTGGGCCCGTCCGGCCTGGCCGAAGGCCTTCACCACAGCGATCCCGTCGACGAATTCGACGACGGCGGCGTTGACCTTGTCCAGCTCGGCACTCCAGCGCGCGGTCCGCTCGCCCTCGTCGCGCATCATGTACGCCACGAGGCCGAACCACACCACAAGCGGACCGAGGCAGAGCAGCGCCAGCCTCCAGTCCAGCCAGAACAGGTAGCCCAGCGCGATGAGCGGGGTCACCACGGCGGCCACCAGGTCGTTCACCACGTGGGCGACCGCGTGGTGAACGGCCGCGACGTCATCGGCGAGCACCCGCTTCACCTGGCCGGAGCTACGTTCGGTGAACCAGCCCAGGGGCACCCGGCTCAACCGTCTGGCCGTGTCGCGACGGATCTTCAGGCCGACGTCGGCGTCGGCGACATGACTGATGGTGTACGCGGTCGTGGCGCAGATCGTGCGGACCACGAAGCCCACCGCCGCCACCACCACCCAGAGCCACACCGCGTCGCGGTCCACCGCGGCGGCGCCGAGGAAGTCGCGGGCGATCTCCACCACCGCGATGTACGGCGCGAGCCCGGCCACCGCGCCGATCAGCTGGAGCACGGCGGCCACCACGAGCCGCCCGCGCACCGGGGTGAGCACGACGCCCAACCCGCTCGACTTCTCCTCCTGCTCCGGTCGCGCCTGTCGGGTCGCCACCGGATCCTCAACCGCTGTGCTCACCGCGCCCCCACGGTCCATTGGATCGCTGTTCCAATTCGCACTCTACCGTTCGGACGGCCGGTTCGGACAGTCGGTGGGCGGACCCGGTCATCCGGGCAGCGGCGCGGGCTCGACGAGGCGGGCCCGCAACGACTTCTTGCTGACCTTGCCGATGGCGGTGAGCGGCAGGGACGGCACGAAGATGTAGCGCTCGGGGATCTTGTACGCGGCCAATCCGGCGTCGCGTAGGAACCTCTTGAGCTCACGGATGCGGGGCGGTTCGGCGGTCGGTACGACGAACGCGCACACCCGTTCACCCAGGTCGTCGTCCGGTTGACCCACGATCGCGACGTCACGCACGCCCGGGTGCCGGCTCAACTGCTCCTCCACCTCCTCGCTGGGCACCTTCTCACCGCCCCGGTTCACCACGTCCTTCACCCGGTCGACCACGACCAGATTCCCGGACGGCAGCAGGCGCACGATGTCGCCGGTGCGGTAATAGCCGTCCGAGGTGAACGACCGGGCGTTCTGCTCGGTGGCGCGGAAGTACCCGCGGATGGTGTACGGCCCCCGGGTCAACAACTCGCCCGGTTCGCCGACGGACACCTCCCGGTCGTTCTCGTCGACGATCCGGATCTCGTCCAGCGGCGACATCGGCCGGCCCTGCGTCCCGACGACGACGTCCTCGGGATCGTCGAGGCGGGTGTAGTTCACCAGGCCCTCGGCCATCCCGTACACCTGCTGGAGCTGGCAGCCCAGCACCGGACGTACCTGCGCCGCGAGCGCCGGCTTCAGTCGGGCGCCGCCCACCTGCAGCACCCGCAGGCTGGACAGGTCGTACGCGGTGGTGGCCGCGGCCTCCAGCCAGACCCGGGCGATCGGGGGCACGACGGCGGTGACTGTCACCCGGTGCTGTTCGATCAACGCGAACGTGTCCGCCACGCTCGGGCTGGGTGACATCACGACAGTGGCGCCGGCGGAGAGGGCGCCGAGTATCCCCGGGGAGCTGAGCGGAAAGTTGTGCGCCACCGGCAACACCGTCAGGTACCTGTCGTCGACGCCGAGGGGACAGACGTCGAGGCTGGCGCGCACGCTGTAGGCGTAGTCGTCGTGGGTCCGCGGAATCAGCTTCGGCACCGACGTGGACCCACCGGAGAGCTGTAGCAGGGCGACGTCCGCCGGATCCGGATCGGCAAGCGGCACCGGCTCGTCGAGAAGGTCCGCGAGAGTGGGACACCCACCGCTGCCGCCGTGCACGACGACGTGTCGCACGCTGGCGCACCTGCTGCGGACGCGCTCGATCAGGGGTCCGAAATCGAAACCCAGATGACGGTCCGGGACCACGTACGCCACGGCCTCACTCTGCGTACACAGCTGCACGATCTCGTGCTCGCGATGGCTCGGCTGCGCCAGCACCGGGACGGCGCCGATCCGGAAGAGCGCGAAGCACAGCACCACGAATTCGCCGACGTTCGGCAGCTGGACGACCACCCGGTCGCCCCGGCCGATGCCGAGCCGGTGCAGACCACCGGCGAGGCGGTGTGCCTCGCGGTCGAGGCGTTCGTACGTCCAGCTACCGCTGGCGTCGACCACGGCCGTTCGGCTGCCGTGCCGGTGGGCGGATTCGGTCAGGAGTCGGCCGAACGTGACGCCGGTCCAGAGTCCGGCGGCACGGTACCTCGACGCGAAGGCGGGCGGCCAGGGCGTGAAGGACGTACTCGTCGTCATTGTGCGCTCTCCCGGCTCGTGTCTCTCGCGGCTCGCCGTCAGCGCAGCGAGGCGCCACCGTCGACATAGATGTTCTGCATGGTGATGTGCCGCGCGTGATCCGAGACGAGGAACACGACCAGCCGCGCCACGTCCTCCGGCTCGGCGATCCGGCCCAACGGGATCCCGGGACGGAACGACTCCAGGTCACCGGCGACGACCTTGGCGCTCCCGTCCTGCCCCTGCCACAGGGCGCGCTGCATCTGCGTGTCGGTCGAGCCGGGTGACACCACGTTGCAGCGGACGTTGTGGCGGGCGAGTTCGAGGCCGAGGCACTTGGTGAACTGGGTCGTCGCGGCCTTGGACGCCGCGTACGCCGCCATTCCGATGCGCGGGATCTCGCTCGCGTTGGAACCGACGGTCACGATCACGCCGCGGCGCCGCCGACGCATGGTCCGCGCTGCGAACCGGCACATGTGGAACACACCCGTGGTGTTGGTCGCCAGGGTGGCCGCCCAGTCGGCGCTGGACATCTCGGTGACCTCACCCATTCGCAGCACGCCTGCCACGTTCACCAACACGTCGACCGGGCCGAGTTCGGCCTCGGTCCGCGCGCAGACCCGCTCCACCGTGTCCTCGTCGGCCACGTCCACCGGATAGGGGCGCACACGTCCGCCTGTGGCACGCAGCCGCTCGGCCGCCTCCCGGAGCGCGGACGTGTCCCGGTCCAGCGCCGCCACCACCGCCCCCTCCGCGCTGAGCGCCGCGGCCACGGCCGCGCCGATGCCGTGGGCCGCCCCGGTCACCACCGCGACCCGCCCGGCGACTCCGGGCAGCGCTGCTCCGGCCGGCGCTGGTTCTGGTCCGGTCATTCCTGCTGCTCCAGCGCCTGTCGGACGTCGTCCACGGTGGTCACGACGCCGCAGCGGGTGGCGACATGTTCCAGGGCGGTTATGTGATGCCGCAGCGAGAAGTCGGCCATCGCGTCGGCCACCGCGAAGGCCTGGATGTCGTTCATGAACGCGTCGATGATCGTCGCCAGGCAACCGATGTGTGCGTACACGCCGCAGACCAGGATCTGGTCACGGCGCTGCTCGGCGAGCAGATCCAGCAGACCCGTCCGGTGAAAGGCGCTGTACCGGCGTTTGACCACGAGTGCGGCGCCGCTGTGGTCCAGTTCGGTTGGTATGTCGACCCGCGCGTCGGGGCCAGAGCCCCAGAAATCGAAGAGCAGTCCCCGCTCTGCGCGGTCCTGGTGCGCCGGCTGCACCGAGAAGATCACCGGGATGCCCGCCGCCTCGCAATTCTTGCGCAGCACCGCGACGCGCTCAATGACCGACTGCTTCCACTCCCCGAACGGGTCGAGGAAATAGCGCTGCATGTCGTGGATCAACAGCGCAGAGCGCGTAGGATCCACCCTCCAGGGCACGGTGTTCTCAGGCAGATCATCCGATCCCGGGATAGGATAGGAATCGATCGCTGCGATCCCCATAGGTCACCCGCTCCTGTTTCCGGCAGTTGTTCGAGAACGCACGGCCCACCCTGATCTGTCAGCTGCTGGAGTCCCGCGCCTGTCGTGAAAGATTCGACGCCAGATAGCGTTCGACGGCAAGCGAATCCTGCAACGCGACAATGCGGCGCATCGATCCGAATCTTACGGTGGCCGTCACGATCGGCCAAGAGGTCGAGCCAGCGGCCGACCGTTCCTCGATCCGCGGAGCCGTCGTCGCTACCGGCTCGCGCCCGTCCCGAGATCCGCGCCAGGCCCTGTGTCGCTGTGCGCTGTCCATCCGCCGCCTGGCTTCCCGACAGCCGACCCGGACGCCCGCGGACAATCCGCAGGCGTCCATGGAGGATGGCCGACGGGGTCCGCAGGCGTCCACGGAGGGTCAGCGCGGCGCCGAACGCGCGCTCACGATCTCGCTCAACCGCGCCTCCAGCCCGTCCAGGATCCGGTCCAGCGTGTACCGGCAGTACTCCCGCCGCGCCGCCGCCCGGTCGGCGACGTCGCCTGTGAAACGCGCGACCATCCACTGCATCTGAGCAGCACCGGAACCGGTCGACGGATGCGATTCCAGCATGCGCCCCAGGCCGACCAACCCCGAATCGGGCTCACTCACGTCCAGGTCACCGAGCGCGATCGCGCCCAGGCAGGTGTTGAACGCGAAGGAGTAGGCGATGGCGGCCTCGTCGCCCCACCCGGCCTCAAGCATCCGGGTCACGCCGACGTCGAGCAGGGGCAGCAGCAGCTCGGTCTGCGGACCGTTGCGCAGCAGCCAGCTGGCGACGCCGGGATAGCGCGCCAAGTGGTCGATCATCAGCGCCAGCACGTCATGCAGCAGGGTGCGCCAGTCGGATTCGTCGACAGCCAGGTTCATCCCGGCGTAGATCCGGTCGACGACGGACGCGCACACCCGCTCCTTGTCACCGACGTGGTGATAGATCACCGACAGCGAGGTGTCCAGGTAGGCGGTCAGGTCGCGCATGCTCCAACCGTCGAGCCCCCGCTCGACGGTCAGCGCCACGGCAGCGTCGACGACGATCTCGCGCGACAGTCCTGTTCGGTAGGTGCGCCTGGGACTCTTCGACATCACACGACCCTTGCTTACGGTGAGCAGCCATGTTATTGGTTCGGCGAAAGGCTGGAAGCCGGGGCCGAACTAGATCGGGGGCGTGTCCGGGCGCGCCGGCCTCCGCCACCTGGATCGCGCCGCGCCCCGGGTCGACGGCGAGCGCCGACGAGGCCGCTCACTGAGCGGGTCACCAGCGCACCCGGGACCGGGCCCACGCACGACCGTGTTCGCCCCAACGGTACGGTCCGTTGCGGTAGATTGAAACACTGATCTAACATGCGATCGTCGATGCGTGAGAGGAGCCCAGGGCATGCAGGACACGCCGCGGCAGGGGGGCGCAGTTCGCTGGATCGCCCTAACGGTTCTGGTTCTGCCGGTCGTGCTTGTGTCAATGGACCTGTCCGTGCTCTATCTGGCCATTCCCACGATCAGCAGGGATCTCGAGCCGAGCAGCAGCCAGATGCTCTGGATTCTGGACAGTTACGCATTCGTCCTGGCCAGCCTGCTGATCGTCATGGGCAACGTGGGCGACCGGATCGGGCGACGCCGGCTGCTGATGATCGGCGCAGCGCTGTTCGGTGTGGCCTCGACGGTCGCCGCGTTCGCTCCCACCACCGAGGTGCTGATCGGGGCCCGCGCCGCGATGGGCGTGGGTGGCGCCACACTGATGCCGTCCACCCTGGCGCTGATCCGCAACATCTTCGATGACCCCGGTGAGCGCACCCGGGCGATCGGGATCTGGACGGCCGCGTTCGCCGGCGGTGGGGCGCTGGGCCCAGTTGTCGGTGGAGTGTTGCTGGACTTCTTCAGCTGGGGCTCGGTGTTCCTGATCAACGTGCCGGTCATCGCCGCGCTGCTGATCCTCGCGCGACCGCTGGTACCCGAGTACGCCAGTCCCGTGAACTCGCGGTTCGACATCGTCGGGGCTCTCCTGCTGCTGGGGACCATCCTGTCGGTCGTCTACGCCATGAAGCACAGTGCGGAGATCATCGGTCTGGATCAGGCGAGCATCGTGGCGTTGCTGCTCGGACTCGGGCTGGCGATCACCTTCGTACTGCAGCAGCGGCGGACGGCCGCCCCCTGGTGGATGCCGGGCTGCTGCGTAATCCGATATTCCTCGCGGGCCTGGTCGCCGTGACGGTGGGGATGCTTGCGCTGATGGGTCCGAACCTCTTCTTCGCGTGGTATCTGCAGCTGGTGCTGGGCATGGGTCCGCTGGTTGCCGCGCTCTGGCTCCTGCCCATGACGGTCACCGCCGCCATCGGCGCCACGACCGCGCCGAAGCTGCTCAAGACGGTCGGTCTCGCGCGCTCGCTCGCGATCGGGTTCATGATCTCGGCGTTGTCGCTGATCATCGTCGCCTTCAGTCGGGCGACAGACGGGGTCTGGATCCTGCTGATCGGCGGCATGCTGCTGGGCCTCGGCGCCACCATCGTGCTCACCCTGGCGACCGAATCGATGGTGTCGGCCGCCCCGGCCAGCCGCGCCGGAGCGGCGTCGGCGATCTCCGAGACCGGGTCCGAGCTGGGGGGTGCCCTCGGGATCGCCGTGCTGGGCTCGGTCGGCACGGCCATCTACCGCGCCTCGGTGGACGTGCCGTCGGGGGTGCCGACGGAAGTCGCCGATGCGGCCCGGCAGACCCTCGCGGGTGCGGCGCAGATGGCCGGGGAGCTGCCCGCGGAGATCGGCGCGGCGCTTCTCGACAACGCGCGGACCGCCTTCGCCTTCGGCTTCTCGATCGCTGCGGTGACGGCCGCGGTGATCATGCTGGCGCTGGCGATCGTGGTGCCGAGGATGCTGGCACGAAAGCGTTCGACCACGTCGCCGGACGAGGTTCCGATGGCTCCCGCCCCCTGACGGCTCCGGGTCGTCTCCCTTCGTACCGAGGTCAGCACGACGTGGCAGCACCGTAGCCGCTCCGACGCCTCGCGCGCACGCGTCCCTGGCAGATCCTCGGTGAGACCGGTTCACCGCCCCGCCTGCGCCATCAGCTCCGACGCCAAGCGCTGTCGTGCTCACCGATCCTCCGGTCGAGCCGTTCCGGCTCGACGCCGTCAGCAGATCCCAGGCTGCCTACGATCACAAATTAGACTGATTGGAAATACTGCCCTTCCAGAGTCGACCCCCCACTCGCGGCCTTCATGTTTTCGTACACGTCTGATATTGTCCGGCATACGTTGTCCACGACCCGAAGATTCAGTCGGGCGCCCCTGGAGGGTCGAGTGGGAATTGACGTGCTGCTATCAGGATACCGACATCTCCGCACCCGTGGCAGAACTGACGCAATGCGGATCGTCCGCGATTAACAGTGCGCTGAAACTCCCCCATCCGGCCTCCGCCACCATCGGACCCCTTTAGAGTTGGGCATCTTGAGACCATGGGCCATTTCGTCGTAGGCAGCTCGCCGATCATCGGGCACCTGGCACCGCTACTGCCCGTCGCAACCGAACTCCGCCGCCGCGGTCATCGCGTACAGGTACTCACCGGCAGTCGATTTTCTGAGCGGGTCACCGCAGCCGGCCTGGAACACGTGTCACTGCCACAAGAGTGCGACTTCGACGCTCAGGATCTCGACGCGGCCTTCCCGGAACGCACCACGAAGAAGGGCGTGTCGAAGCTGCGCTTCGACATCGACAATCTGTTCGCCAACTCGATGCCGCACCAGTATCGAGCCGTGCAGAACCTGCTGGCTCCGGGGACGGTCGACGCGGTACTCGTGGACTCGGCGTTCTGCGGGGTGCTGCCGCTGGCGTTGCAGCCGAAGGCGCACCGGCCGGCGGTGTACACCGCGGGTGTGGTGCCGATGTACGTGGCCAGCCGGGACACCCCGCCAATCGGGCTCGGACTGCAACCGATGGCCCATCCCGTCGGGCGGGTGCGCGACGCGGTGCTGAACGCGCTGGTCCGGAAGGTGCTCTTCGCGCCGTGTCATCGCGTGTTCGCCGAGCGGCTCCGCGAGGCCGCCGGGGTGGAGCTACCCGTGTACTTCATGAACGGGTCTCTGCTCACCGATGCGATCCTGCAGCTCACCTGTGAGTCGTTCGAGTTCCCGCGCCGTGATCTCCCGCCCGGAGTGGTGAGCTTCGTCGGTCCCATCCTTCCGTCGCCCCCCGAGACGTTCGAGCCACCCTCCTGGTGGGCAGATCTGGACGGCAGCAAGCCTGTCGTGCTGGTGACCCAGGGGACCATCGACAACAATGATTTCTCGCGGCTCATCGTCCCAGCGTTGCAGGCGCTCGCCGACGCGGACGTCATCACCGTGGCGACCACCGGAGGGAAAGCGCTGCCGTCGAGCATCCCGGCAAATGCGCGGGTGGCGGACTTCATTCCGTACGCGCACCTGCTGCCGAAGGTCGACATCATGATCACGAACGGCGGGTACGGCGGGATCCACTTCGCGCTGACGCACGGAGTGCCGATGGTCGTCGGTGGCGACAGTGAGGGCAACCAGGACAGCGCCGCCCTCGTGTCCTGGTCAGGGACGGGAATCAACCTGCGCAGCGGATCCCCGAAGCCGGCGGCGATCCGCAAGGCCGTCGACACGGTGCTGACCGACCCGTCGTACCGCACCCGGGCGCAAGAGCTGCAACGTGAGCTGGCCGGGTTGTCGGCCGTCACCACCATCGCCGACCGGATGGAGTCCGCGATGCGTGAGCGGGTGTCGTCCTGACCGTTCTCGGATGGCGGTCGTCGGCTACGTCAAGCCGGCCCGGGTCCGGGGATGGCCGAGCGCGCCCGGCCGATCCGGCAGAAAGTGCCGGAGGCGGTTGCCGCCGGGCGCCGACCACCCCCGTTGCCGTGGGCCCGGTGTCGGCATCGGCCGCCCAAACCGGTCAGGGCAGCAGGATGATGTGCAGGGTGCGGGGGCCGTGTACGCCCTCGACCCGGTTGAGTTCGATGTCGCTGGTGGCTGACGGGCCGCTGATCCAGGTCAGCGGTCGCTGCGGGGTGAGCCGGGTGAGTGCCTGGGGCACGTTGGCCACGACCTGGGCGGTGCGGACCACGCAGATGTGCAGGTCCGGCAGCAGGCTGAGCACACGGCGACCCTGGTCGGGTGAACCGTCGAGCACGACCGTACCGGTGTCGGCGATGGCGACGGCAGCAGCGGTGATCACGCCGTCGGCCGCGGTGATCTCGCTGTTGTCGAGGCCGTCGTCGGAACGGACGGTCACGGTCGCCGGCAGCCAGGCCGACGGCAGCCCCGGTGGCACGACGACCCGCGCGCCGACCGGCAGGATGCCGGCGATGGTGTCGGCGACGGCCGGCTCAGCGACCTGGTGTACGTGGGCGCGGTAGTCGGTCAGCCGGTCGACCAGCAGGTCGAGGTCGACCGGGCCGTCCCGCCGGTAGTCGCGCGGCACCTCCACAGGCGCCGGCGCGGCCGGCTTGGGAGCGGTCCGGTCGGGGGCGGTGGGGTCGAGGGCGGCGCGGAGTCGGGCGAGGATCGTCTCCCGGGCGTTCACCGGCTCGCCCACCACTGCCGGAAGGTCTGCGCCGGCACCTCGGGCAGGTCACGGCCGGCGGTCCACCCGGACAACGGGGGCGGCAGACCACGACCACGCCGGCCGGTCAGCCGGCTCAGCCGCGTCGCGCGCTGCGCCGCCGCGAACAGCGCCGGGTGGTCCATGGCGTACGCGGCGGCGGCCATGACTGCCGACTCACCGGGCGGATGCGGGGCCTGGTCGCGCAGGTGCACCAACAGCTCCGGAATGTTGATCTTCACGGGGCAGGCGTCGTAGCAGGCCCCGCAGAGCGACGACGCGTACGGCAGCGAGGCGTTGTCGGCCACCCCGGTCAGCAGCGGGGACAGCACCGCACCGATCGGCCCCGGATACACCGACCCGTACGCGTGCCCGCCGGTGCGCTCGTAGACCGGGCAGACGTTCAGGCACGCCGAGCAGCGGATGCAGTGCAACGCCTGCCGACCCACCTCGTCGGCGAGCACCGCGCTGCGGCCGTTGTCCAGCAGCACCAGATGGAACGCCTGCGGCCCGTCGCCCGGGGTGAGGCCGGTCCACATCGAGGTGTACGGGTTCATCCGCTCGCCGGTCGAGGCCCGGGGCAGCAGTTGCAGGAACACCTCCAGGTCCCGCCAGGTCGGCACCACCTTCTCCACACCCATCACCGTAATCAACGTGCGCGGCAGGGTCAGACACATCCGGCCGTTGCCCTCGGACTCCACCACCGCCAGAGTGCCCGTCTCCGCCACCGCGAAGTTCGCCCCGGACACCGCCACCGACGTGGACAGGAACGTCTGCCGCAGAAAGCGACGCGCCGCCGCCGCGAGGACCGTCGGCTCGTCGGTCAACCCCGGATCCACCCCCGGCATCGCCCGCAGGAAGATCTCCCGGATCTCGGCCCGGTTGCGGTGGATCGCCGGCACCAGAATGTGACTCGGCCGGTCCTCGCCGAGCTGCACGATGAGTTCGGCCAGGTCCGTCTCCACCGGCGCGACACCCGCCGCTTCGAGGGCCTCGTTGAGGCCGATCTCCTGCGTCACCATCGACTTGACCTTGATCACCCGGTCACTGCCGGTGCCCCGGACGAGGTCGACGACTATCGCGTTCGCCTCGTTGGCGTCGGCGGCCCAGTGCACCACTCCCCCGGCCGCGCTCACCCGCTGCTCAAGCTGCTCCAGCAGCTCCGGCAACCGGGCCAGCACATCCGCCTTGATCGCCGAGCCGGCCGCGCGCAACTGTTCCCAGTCCGGCACCTCGGCGATCACCGCACCCGACTTCGCCCGGATCGTCGCCGTGGCGTGCCCGAGATTGCGGCGCAGCTGCGGGTCGCCCAGCGCCCGCCGGGCAGCCGCCGGAAAGGACTCCTCACCCCGTAGGTGCCCGACACCAGGCGGGGCGGTCGTCGGCATGCCGAGGAAGGTCTGCCTCACGACCGCACCACCAGGTCACCGCGTTCGCCCACGACACCGTCGGGCTCGGTCGAGGCCAGGATCTCCGCCAGATGCACCGTGCGCACCCCGGCCCGCAACCGCGACAACCCGCCACCGATGTGCATCAGGCACGACGCGTCCCCCGCCGTGCAGACCTCCGCGCCTGTGGACACCACGTGGCGCATCTTGTCCACAAGCATCGCCGTCGACGTGTCCGCGTTCTTGACCGCGAACGTGCCCCCGAACCCGCAACACTGTTCCGCCGCCGGCAACTCCACCAGATCCAGCCCCCGCACCGCACGTAGCAACCGCACCGGCTGATCGGCCACCCGCAACATCCGCAGCGAATGACACGTCGGGTGATAGGTCACCCGGTGCGGGAAGAAGGCCCCCACGTCGGTCACCCCGAGCACATCCACCAGCAGCTCGGACAACTCGTACGTCCGCCCCGCCACCGACTCCGCCCGCGACGCCAACCGGACGTCACCGACCCGCCGCGCCACCATCGCGTGCTGATGTCGCACCGACCCGACACACGACCCCGACGGCGCCACGATCACGTCGTACGGATCGAACACCCGCACATGCCGACGCACCAACGGCACCGCCTGCGCCTGGTAACCGGTGTTCACGTGCATCTGCCCACAACACGTCTGTCCCGGTGGAAACACCACCTCATGACCCAACCGCTCCAGCAACCGCACCGTCGCCTTCGCCGCCTCCGGAAACAGGGTGTCCGCCAGACACGTCACGAACAACGCGATCCGCACGTCACACCTCCACCCGCCGCTCGCCCGCCTGCGCCGCCACGGACCGGCTAGGCCCGTACCGCACGATCCGCTGAGTCTGCCGTACCAGCCGCCGCAGCGCAGCAAGGTCACCACGGACCACGCCGGCCGTCCGAGCCTGCACCAGCAGGTCGTCGATCGCTCCTGCGGATCCTCGCCCGAGAGCGGAGAAAAGCTGCCCAGGGGCATGGTCAACGGAGCCGCCGGTTGCGAGACTGCTTCAATCTGGGTCAGCACGGGCAAACGAGGCTCGGCGTCGACACGACCCGGACGGGGGAAGGAATGTCCAGCACACAGCTGTCCCTGCCGCAGCCGTCCGCGCGGGCGCCCGAGTTCGGCCGGGACGCCCTCATCGTCTGCGAGAACCTGGTGCGGATCTACCAGACCGGTTCGATCGAGGTGCAGGCACTGCAGGGACTGGATCTGACCGTGGACAGCGGTGAGCTGGTCGCCGTCGTCGGCGCCTCCGGGTCGGGCAAGTCGACACTGCTCTCCATCCTGGCCGGTATCGACGCCCCCACCGCCGGGCGGGTCCGGGTCGACAGGTGGAATCTGCTGGCGATGTCCCGCGCGGACCGGGTCGACTACCGGCGGCACACCGTCGGGTTCGTGCGGCAGCAGACGGCGAGCAACCTGATCCCTTACCTGACCGCGCGGGAAATGGTGGATCTGCCGATGACGGCGGCCCGTACCGCGAAGCAGGAGCGTCGGGAGCGCGCGGCCGAGCTGCTGGACAGCCTCGGTGTCGCCGACTGTGCCGACCGCCGCCCCGGGCAACTCTCCGGAGGGCAGCAGATGCGGGTCGCGATCGCCGTGGCGCTGGCCAACCAGCCGCGGGTTCTGCTCGCCGACGAGCCGACCGGCGAGCTGGACGCCGCCACCTCCGCGGAGGTCTTCGGCGTGCTGCGGGACGTCAACCGGCGCTACGGCGTCACAGTTGTCGTGGTGACCCACGACCCCCAGGTCAGCGGTCAGGTCGAACGGACTGTCGCGATCCGGGACGGGCGCACCAGCAGCGAGGTGCTGCGGCGCGCCACAGTCGACGCGGAGGGCGACACGCACATGATCGCGGAGGAGTACGCCGTGATGGACCGGGCCGGGCGGGTGCAGGTGCCCCGCGACTTCCGCCAGGCGTTGGCGCTGACCCGACGGGTCCGGCTGGCCCTGGAACCCGATCACATCACTATCCGTCCCGACTCGGGAAGCGGCGAGTGAGCAGCGAGCCGCTGCTGCGCGTGCGCGGCGTGCACAGGCGTTTCCGTACCGGACCGACGGTCGTACACGCCCTGCGCGGCGTGTCGTTCGATGTGGCCGCCGGTTCCATGGTGGCGCTCGTCGGCCGCTCCGGCTCGGGCAAGACCACCCTGCTCAACACCATCGGTGGTCTGGATCGCCCGGACGCCGGCAGCGTGCACGTCGACGGCACCGAGGTGACGACGCTCGACGAGGACGGACTGTCCCGGCTGCGGCGCGAGAAGGTGTCGTACGTCTTCCAGAGCTTCGGGTTGATCCCGGTGCTGTCGGCCGCGGAGAACGTCGCCGCCCCGCTGCGGCTGGCCCGCGCCGCCCCGGCCGAACGCGAGCAGCGGGTCGAGTTGCTGCTGGAGCTGGTCGGCCTGGCCGACCACGCCCGGCAGCGGCCGGCCGAGCTGTCCGGCGGCCAGCAGCAGCGGGTCGCGATCGCCCGCGCGCTGGCCGCCTCACCCCGGCTGCTGATCGCCGACGAGCCGACCGGGCAACTGGACGCCGAGACGGGCCTGTCGGTGATGGCCCTGCTCCGTGGAGTGGTCGAATCCGAAGGCGTCACCGCGCTGGTGTCCACCCACGATCCGGTGATGATGGCGTTGGCCGACCGGGTGATCCGCATCCACGACGGGCACCTCGAGGAGGCAGCCGGGCGGCCGGGCGAGCCCGCGCCGGACGTCAGGTGACGCGTCGATGCTGAGGCTGGTCAGCCGGCGTGCCCGCGCACAGTGGCCGTTGCTGGCGGCCCTCATCGGGGTCGTCATGGTCGGCGCGACCCTGCTGGGCACCTGCGCCCTGCTGAGCACCCGCACCGCCGAGCGGGCGCTGGAGGTCGCCATGGCCCGCGCCGCCCCGGCCGCCGTCGACGTGACCGTCTACACCGGCACCGTCGAGGGCGGGGACACCCGGTCCGTCGCCGCCGACACCCGCGCCGTGGTGTCCGCCGCGCTCGCCCCGTTCCCGGTGACCACCACCGCGCGGGCGTCGACAGTGCTGCGGGCGCTGCCACCCGCGCTCGCCCCCGGCACCACCGTCCCGGCCCAGGCGTACCTGTCCGGGCTGGACGACCTGCCGTCCCGGGCCGAGCTGGTCACCGGGCGCTGGCCACGCGACAGCGGTGACGCTGTGGTGCTGGAGTCCACCGCCCAGCTGCTCGGACTCACTCCCGGTCGTCGGGTACGCCTCGGTGCCGAGCTGGCCCACGCGCCCGTCCCGGCCATCGACGTGACAGTCGTCGGTGTGGTACGTCCGATGCCGGGGCGCGGCTGGGACCGCGACCCGCTGGCCGCGGCCGGCTCCGCCACCGGGTACCAGGACGGCCGCTTCCGGCAGCCGGTCAACGCCTACGGTCCGTTCCTCGTCGACCTCGCCGATCTGGTCACCACCGGCGCCACCGTGGACCGGATGGAAATCACCGCCCAACCGGACCTGTCCGAGGCCAACCGCCGCGACCTGGAAACCGTGGCCGACGCGGTCCGCGGTGCCGACCGCCGGCTGGCCGGCACCCTCGGCGACCGCGTCCGGCTCGCCCGGGTCGCCTCCGACCTGCCGCTGACCCTGCGGTCCGCCGACAACCAACGGCACGTCACCGCCGCCGTGGTGCTCGCCATCGCCGTCCTCGGCGGTGTCCTGGCCGCGACGGCACTGGTCCTCGCCGGCCGGCTGACCGCGGGCGTCCGCGCCGACGAGACGGCCCTGCGGTCCGCCCTCGGCACCAGTCGACGCCAACTCGCCGCGACCGCGACACTCGATGCCGCGCTCGTCGCCGCCGTCGCCGCCGTGCTGGCCGTACCGGCCTCGTCGGTGCTGCACGCCGGCCTGACCCGCCTGCCGCCGCTGGACGACGCCGGTCTGACTGTGCGACCGGCCATCACCGGTGCCCAGGTGCTCGCGGTCGCTGGCGGGGCGTTGGTACTCGCCGCCGTGCTCACCGTCCTGACGATCCGGTCCGGCCCGGCGGCCGGCGACCGGCGTACCCGCCGCGAACTGCTGACCCGATCCGGCGCCGACCTGCTGCTCGCGGTGTTCGCCGCCGCCGCCTGGTGGCAGTTGTCCGCGCAGCCCTCCGCCGCCAGCCCACGCGCCGACCCGGTCCGGGTGCTCGCGCCGGCGCTGCTGCTCACCGCCGGCGCCGCCCTGACGCTCCGGGTGGTGCTGCCCGCCCTGCGCGGTGCCGATCGGTTGGCGTACCGCGCCCGTGGGCTGGCGCTGCCGCTGGCGCTCTCCGAAGCCGCCCGCCGTTCCCAGGCGGTCGCCGCCGGGCTGCTCGTCGGGCTGGCCTGCGCGGCCGGAACCTTCGGCCTCGCCTTCGACACCACCTGGCACCAGTCGCAGCGCGACCAGGCCGCGCTTTCCGTCGGTACCGACCTGACGCTCACCCTCGGCACCGAGCCGGCAGCCGGAGACGGCGCGGTCGTCGGTGCGGCCACGGCGGGAGCGGTGAGTCCGGCCCTCGACCGTGGTACGGCCGTCGGTCAGTGGCTCGGCACCGCCGGCGACGCGCCGCGCCTGGTCGCCGTCGACACCACCCGCGCCGACGCGCTGCTCCGCGGCCGGCTCGACAGCGACCGCACCTGGACGGACGTGGCAGCCGCGCTCGCCCCGCCGACCCGCGTCGTCGGCCTCACCGTTGCGGCTGGCGCCCCGCTGGTCCTGAGCGGCACCGCGACCGGCGACACCGCGCTGGCCGTGACGCCCCGGCTGCTGCTACAGGACGACACCGGCCTGCGCGTACCCTGCACCGGTCCCGCCGTGCCGCTCGACGGCCGGGAGCACCGGCTGCCCGAGTGCGCGACCGCCGACGGACTGCGCCTTGTCGCGGTGTCCCTGCCGGTCGAGGCCGGGCCGGATGCCGCCGTCGGGGTCGGCGGCCGTACCGCCATAGCCGTCACCCTCACCGTGCCGCCCGCCGGATCGGCTGACGGCTCGGATTGGACCGCCACGTCCGTGTCACCGGTCCCGAGCACGGTGCGCGACCCGACAGTGGGGCTCTCCGCCACGCCGACGGGGACCGCGCTGCGAATGGCGGCCTCGGTCGACCTCGGCAGCCTTGCCTACGACGCACCGACCCTCGTCGCCACCGCCTTCCCGGACCCCGGTCCGGTGCCGGTCGCCGTCTCCGCCCGCTTCGCCAGCGAGGTCGGTGCCGACAGTGGCAGCCAGTTCAGCCTCACGGTCGGCGCCACGCCCGTCCCGATCGTCGTCACCGAGGTCGTGCCGACCGTACCGTCCGCGCCCGGCGCCGTCGCCGTCCTGGCCGACGTCGACATGTTGTCCCGCGCACGCGCCGTCACCGGCGACCTGACGTTCCCGGTCGACGCCTGGTGGGTCGGCCACCCAGCCGGTCCCGGTGCCGCCGAGCAGGCCACCGCCCTGCATCTGGGCACGGTCACGACCCGCGAGGCGGAGACCGCCCGCCTCACCGGCGGCCCGCTGCAGGCGGGGCTGCCGGCCGCGCTGCGGCTCGTCGTACCGGCCGCGGCCCTGCTGCTGCTCGCCGGTGTCGTCCTGCACGTCACCTGCGATCTCCGGGCGCGTGCCGTCGAGGTGGCGCGGCTGCGCGGCCTGGGGATGTCCCGGCGCGGCATCCGGGCCGTGCTGCTCGGCCAGCACGCCGGCGTGCTGCTGCCCCTGCTCGTGGCGGGCGCGGGCGTCGGCGCACTCGCCACCCGCCTGGTCGCCCCCCTGCTCGTACGCTCCGCCACCGGTGCCGCGCCGGTCCCGGCGGTCCAGGCCCACTGGCCGTGGCCGGCCGAGGCCGCGCTGCTCGCCGTCCTGCTGGCCGGATGCCTGCTGGCGGTCACCGTTGTGGTTCACGTCCAGGTCCGGCGGGCCGACGCCGCGCACCTGCGGGTGGCGCCGTGAACCGGTGGCTGACCCGCCGGTGGCCGGTGCCGCACTGGCCCAGCATCCGCGGCCGGGTCCGTACCGACGCCGGTCCACTGCTGCTGATCGCCGCCGTCATCGCAGCCGTCTCGTTGCTCGCCGGGGCCGTGCCGGCGCTGCTGCGTACCGCCGCCGACAACGCCGTCCAGGACACGGTCCGCCGCGCCGGCCACGACCCGAACGTCCTCGTACACGCCAACTGGGAACGCGACGACGGCCCCACCGGCGGGCGGATCCGAGTCCCCCGCCTCGCCGAGGACGTCGACGACTTCCGCTTCCGGGCGACATACGCTCTCGGACCCGAACTCGACGCCGCGCTACGCCCGCCCATCGCCGTCGTCAACGGCCCCAGCCTCAGCATCACCGACGGCACCGAGCCGCGCACCGTCCAGCTCACCTACCTGGCCGGTGACGCTGGCGGCCCGGACGTGACCTGGATCGCCGGCAGCGCACCCGGCCCCGCCGTGTCCGAGCGGTCCGTCGAGATCCCCTACAACGGACCGCCCTGGCCGGTGCAGGTCGGCCTCTCCGAGGCGAACGCTGCCGCACTCGACCTCGGCCCCGGCGATCGCATCCCGGCCAAGGACGGCCAGGGCCGCGCCAAGGACGTCCGGATCAGCGGGATCTACCGGCCCGCGGACAGTGCCGACCCCGCCTGGCGGCTCGCCCCGGCGCTGCTGCGCCCGGCGCCGGGCGCCGACGGCGTGGGCACCACCCGGTACGCCGGCCTGCTGTCGCGCGAGTCGCTGCCGGACGCCCGACTCGCCTTCGACGACGACCAACTGCGGCGCACCGTCCACTTCGCCCCCGAACCCGACGCGCTCACCTGGGCCGCCACCGCGCCGCTCGTCAGCCAGGTGGTCAAGCTCAAGGCGACCTCCGGCCCGTCAGGCGTCCGTGACGACTCCCTGCGGTGGGAGTCGCAGCTCGACGCCGTCCTACGCGACGCCCGTACCCAGATCAGCGCCGCTTCCGCACAGGCCGCGGTCCTGCTCGCCGGCATCCTGGCCGCCACGGTACTGGTCCTGCTGCTCGCCGCCGAGCTGCTGGTGCGCCGCCGTACCCTGGCGCTGAGCGCCGCCCGGCAGCGTGGCGCGGCGCTACCCGACGTCGCTGCGGAGCTGATCATCGAGTCCACGGTGGTGTCCCTGTCGGCCGCCGCCGTCGGGCTCGCGCTCGCCCGCGCGACCGCTCCGGGCGTCTCCTGGACGTGGGCCGTTCCCGTGGTCCTGGTCGGTGCCGTTGCGGGGCCGACACTTGGCACCCTCGCCGCCGCCCGCGCCAGCCGCGACAGGCGTCAGCCCGCCAACCCGGCCGCTCGGCGCTGGATCCTGGCCACCGGCCAGCTGCGCCGCGCCGCCGTGGAGGTCGCGGTGCTGCTCGCCGCGGTCGCCGCCTTCGTCACCCTGCACCAGCGCGGGCTCCTGCCCGTCGCCGACGGCGGCGCCGGTGAGCTGACCGGCGACCTGGTCCTGCCGATCAGCGCGGTCGCGGTGGGCGTGCTCGCCGGCGCGCTCGTGATGCTGCGGCTGCTACCCGTCGGAGTGCGGTTCGCGCTCCGACAGGCCCTGCGCTCGCGCCGGCCGCTGGCCGTGTTCGGTGCCGCCCGGGCGGCCACCACGGCCGGGCGTGCGCTGCCGTTGCTGGCGCTGGTCAGTGCCACGGCGCTCGCCTCGTTCGCGCTTGTCGTCGGCGGTACCGTCGCCCGGGGCCTGGGCGACGGCGCGTGGCACACCGTCGGCGCCGACGTCCGCCTCGACGTCGGCGCCGACGCCGAGGCCGCGACGCCCGCACTCGCCGAGCGCATCGCCGCCGCACCCGGCGTGGGGCAGGTCGTCGTCGCGCAGGTGACCGACTCGGCGCGCGTGTTCGCCGAATCGACACTGCTCACCCCACGTCTGGTCATCGTGGACGCCGCCGGATTCCAGCGCCTGCTGGCCGCCACACCGTTGCCCGACGCGCCGGCACTGGGCCGGCTCAGCGCACCCGGTCCTGGCCCCGGGGACGTCCCCGCGCTGGTCCGGTCGAGCCACGGCGACCTGCGGACCGGTACGCGGTTGCAGCTGACCCGGGACGACGCCCCGGCGATCCGTCTCGTCGCGGTCGGCACCGCTCCCGCCGTCGGCGGTGCCGACGACGTCGTGATCGTCGACGCCGCGGCCCTCGCCGGGGCGGGACTGTCGGCCGTACCCAACACCGTCTGGGTGACCGGCCCCGGCGCGGCGCGGGCCGTGGCGGGCAGCGGGATCGCCGCCGACGTGGTGGTGCGCGCGGACGTGCAGCGGGCGCAACGAGTGGCTCCGCTGACCGCGGGGATCCTCCGGCTGGCGTGGACGGCCGCGGCGGTGTTGCTGGCGCTGGGGTTGCTCGGCCTCGCGCTCGCCGCCGCCGCAGGTGCGTCGGAGCGGTGGCAGACCCTGACCCGGCTGCGGACCCTCGGTCTGCGGCCACGCGACGCCCGCTGGGTCGCCGCCGGAGAGCTGCTGCCGCCGGTCGTGGTCGCCGCGATCTGCGGCCCGCTGCTCGGTGCCCTGCTCGCCCGCCTGACTCTCGGCCCGCTCGAACTGCGGCTGCTCACCGGTCAAGCCGCCGACCCGGCGGCGGTGCTGCCGTGGGGGTTGCTCGGCCTGGTGAGCGTGGCGCTGCTGGCGGCGGCCGGCGCGGTCGTACCCGTCGAGTCTGCGCTGCGGCGACGGGATCGGCTCAGCGAGGTACTGCGCGCCGGCGAGTGACCGGCTCAGGCGCCGGCACTCACTAGCGGCCAGCAGCCCGGGTGGGGTCCACCCGGAACACCCAAGTGGATCATGATTTCGTACCGGCTCCGAGCGGCCGGGTCCGACGATTCCTGAGCCGCGAGGCTCTGCCCATGGTGATCGGTGATCGGGTCGTGGGCAGGCGTACCGTGAAGCGGGCTCCCCGGGCCGGATGACCCTCGGCCACGATCGTGCCGTGGTGGCTCGTGACGACCTCCTGGAGCAGGGCCAGTCCCAGGCCGAAGCGGCGGTCTCCGGAGCCCGGGCCGCGGTGGAACCGGTCGAAGATCCGTCGGGCGTCCGCCTGGTCGAACCCTTCCCCGGTGTCGGCGATCACGAGTTCGGCGCAGTTGTCGACGGCCCGCAGTGTCACGTCGATCCGGCCTCCTGCGGGGGTGTGGGCCAGCGCGTTCGCGAGCAGTTCGCCAACGACCCGGCGCAGGGCCGACTCGACACCCGGCACCGGCAGTGGATCGTCGGGGATGTCCAGGATGAGGGTGATCTGGCGCTCGGCGGCGCGTTCGGTCTCGGCGGCGACAGTCGTCCGGATCAGCGAGGTGAGTTCGACAGGCGGATCTGGTGCCCGGTCGGCGGGGGCGGCGGCCAGCCGCGCCGAGAGCAGCAGGTCGTCAACGATCTCGCCGAGTCGGCGGGTGGTGCCGACCAGTCGTTCCAGGTCGTCGAGGTTGGTGACGGTGCCGTCGTGGCGCGCCCGCCGGGCGATCAACTGGGCTCGGGTGTGCACCTGGGCGATCGGGGTTCGCAGTTCGTGGCTGGCGTCCGCGACGAAGCGGCGCTGTCGGGTCAGGGCCTCCGCGAGTGGTGCGACGGCTCGACGGCCGACGAGCACACCGGTCAGCATGGCGGCGAGCAGCCCGACCGCCGCCGCGAGGCTGAACGCGAGCAGGAGGTGCCGGCGGTCGGACAGCTGGAAACGGGCGTCGAACACCGCCTGGACCACGGCGTCGCCGCGGGCCTCGGTGCGCACGTGGTAGGTCGTGCCGTTGCGCGTGACAGTGGTGATCTCGGTGGTCCGGGTGGCGGCCACGGTGTCCAGCGCAGCGCGCAACGGGAAACCCGGTGGCGGCGGGTTGGTGCCGGTACGCACCGTGGTGCCGTCGTACTGGAAGATCCAACTGCAGGCGGGCGGGCCGGCGATCGTGCCGTGTTCGGTGCCCCACTTCAGCTCACGCTGGATCTGCGCCTCCTGGCTGCGGACCAGGACCGCGTAGGAGATGCCACCGGCCAGCAGCAGCAGGGCCCCGATGGTCAGGCCGACGAACAGGCCGATCCGTAGTCGGGTCCGTCGGACGATCGCTCTCTCGGCCGCCTCCATCAGAGTGTTCCGAGACGGTAGCCGAGTCCGTGCACGGTGCGTACCACGGCACGTCCGAGTTTGCGTCGAAGGTAGTAGACGTAGGTGTCCACAATAGACGCTGCTGTGGCCTCTCCGAAGACCCTGCGGCGCAGCACGGCCCGTGGATGCACGGTGTTCGGCCGGGCCGCCAGCACCCGCAGCAGCTCGAACTCGCGGGTGGACAGCGCCACCCGGGTGCCGTCGGCCAGTACCGCGTCGCGTGGCGCCAGGTCGAGCAGGCCGGCGCCGATGCGTAGCACGTCTGTCGACTCGGACGTGCGCCGGCACAGCGCCCGGACCCGGGCGCTCAGTTCGTCGAGGTCGAAGGGCTTGACCAGGTAGTCGTCGGCGCCCGCGTCGAGCCCGGCGATCCGGTCGTCGACCGCGCCGAGCGCGGTGAGCATCAGGGTCCGGGCCGGTACTGCCCGAGCGCGTAGCCGGGTGACCAGGTCGAGGCCGTCAAGTGCCGGCAGCATCCGGTCGATGACCATCACATCGTACGGACGGGTCAGCCCGAGATGCAGCCCGCGCTGGCCGTCGGCGGCCCGGTCGACGAGGTAGCCTTCCTGGCCCAGCGTCTCGGTGAGTAACTCCGCCAGGTCCGCGTCATCCTCGACCAGCAGCAGCCGGTTCGATCTTCCACCCCGCATGCGTTCCACAATCTCATAGATCAGGACCGATGGAAGCAGCGTTAGTTGTCTCTTCAATTATTTGAAACCACAAGTGCGGGCGTACGTTCGGTACCGGGCCGTCGAGCCTCCCGACGCTCGATCCAACCCAGCGTCGGCGTCGTCATCAGCGTGGTGACCAGCGCGACAACTACCAGCACGGTGAACAGGGACGGGTTGACGATGCCCGCCTCCAACCCGACGTTCAGCGCGATGAGCTGCATCAGGCCACGGGCGTTCATCAGCGCGCCGACCCGCAGCGCGACACCCGACGGCTCTCCGCGCAGCCGGGCCGCCGCCCAGCAGGCACCGAACTTGCCGGCAATCGCCGCCGTCACGCAGGCCAGCGCGAAGAACAGCACCGGCAGGGAACCGAGCAGCCCGAACTCCGTACGCAGGCCGGAGTAGGTGAAGAACAACGGCAGGAAGAGCGTCGCGGCGACCGGGGTGAGGGTGTCCACCACCTTGTCGGTGTTGTCGGTACGGGGCATCACCACGCCGACCGCGAACGCGCCGAAGACCGCGTACAGCCCGATCTCGTCGGTGTACCAGGCGACCAGGAAGAGCAGGGCGACAGTGCCGAGCAGCCGGGCGCGGTCGTTGAGGCCGCGGTGGGTCATCAGCGCGGTGGTGATCCCACGTCCGCCGAGCCAGAGGAGTAGTCCGAACAGGACAGTTCCGCCCGCGGTGACGATCGCCGGACCGGCACGCCCGGAGGCGAAGGCCAGGACGGCGGCAAGCATGATCCAGGCGGCCATGTCGTCGATCGCGCCACTGGCCAGGGACAGCGTGCCGTGCCTTGTGCCGGCATGCCCTTTCTCGGTGATGATCCGGGCCAGCATCGGGAACGCGGTGATGGCCAGGGCGACCCCGACGAACGCGGCCGAGACCCCCAGTGACGTCCCGTCGGCCCTGATCGGCACGGCGTCAGCGGTCACCAGGACCAGCAGCACCCCCAGCAGCAACGGCGCGGTGACCCCGGCCAGTGAGACAACTCCTGCGGTGCCGGCGAGCCCGGTGACCCGATGGGCACTGAACGCGTAGCCGGCCTGGAACATGAACAGCACCAGGCCGACCTGGCCCACGACATACAGAACCGGCAGCAGGGGGGCCGGGAACAGGGCATTCTGCACGTCCGGCAGGAAAAGCCCGAGCAGCGACGGGCCGAGTAGCACGCCGGCGAGCATCTCGCTGACCACGGCGGGCTGGCCCGCCTTGCCCAGCAGCCAGGCGACCCCTTTGCAGAAGATCAGGATCACCGTGACCGCGATGAAGAACCGTGGCGCCAGCTCCGTTGGGGTCATCGGACCGCCTTCTCGAAGTAGTTGGTACACAACCGCGTCCGGCGGGCGTCGACAACCATCCAGGTACCGAACACCAGTTGCTGGACACTGCGGCCCACCTCGGCCCACCGGTCCCGCAGCCGCATCGCGGCCAGCCGTAGCCGTCCCGGGCCGGTGAGACCGGCAGGCGTCAGGTACGCCGGACCTCGGCTGGGCAGCGACCGGGTATGTGCCGCCGAGGAGGTCAGGACGTAACGGCGCAGCACCTCACGGGTCGCCGCGCGCATCATCACCGGCGCGACGCCACGGGCCGGGCAGGCCCGGTTCGCGGACACACCGAACGGGATGAAGTGCACGTCGCCGCGCGCGAGCCAGCGCCACCGGTCCGGAGCGAACCGGCCGTCGCCGGCGGCTCCCCCGCGGTGGAACGCCGGATAGTTGAACAGCAGCACCGACCCGGCCGGGAGGGACACCCCGGTGGGCAGGGTGATCGGCGCCGAGGTGATCCGGTGCGCGATACCGAAGAGTGGATACACCCGCAGCGTCTCGTCGACGACCCGGTCCAGCGCGTCGTCATCGTCGAGACCACGCTGCAGTTCAGGATGCGTGGCGAGAGCCAGCAGCACGTGCGCCATAGCCTCGGACATCTGCACGATCGCCGTGTTGAAGAAGGCGCCCTGCAGGTACCAGGCCGTCTCCTGGGCGGAGAACGGCGGCGGCAGCGTCACCGGACACGTTCCCGCCTCGATCCGGTCACGCAGGTATCCGGTCAACCTGTCGCGCCGATCCATGTGCCGCAGCCCGGTGCACTTCAGCGCGGTGACCACGTCGTCGGCGTTGGCGACGATCAACGCCCGGGCCGCGGGCGTGCCCACCTCGTCGAACACCATCTCGTGGTAGACCTCCGCCCACACCGGCATCATCAGGTCGCGCAGCCGGACGTGGCTGATCCGATCGGTCGGCAACTCGTCAAGCACGCGTCGGGTGGCGGCGGTCGCGAGCGCGTCCGCGCGCTCTCGCCGGATCGCGAGTACCCGCCTGGTCGTGGCGGCCACCGTCCGGTAGCGCTCCCCCGGCTCCAGATGTTCCTGGTGCATGTGTGGACCGGGTGCCAGCCAGTACCAGAACAGGTCCGACAACCCGGCTCCCCGGCTGCGTCCGTCGGCCGCCGGGTCCGCGTACACCCGCTCGAAGTGCTCGATGCCGACGGTGGGACCCGGCACCGGAATTCCCTCGACGCCGTTGACTCTGGCGAAGACCCACTCCCGGAGCCGGACGACGCCCGGCGGCAGCCAGTACGGGACGGTCCAGGCCGCGCCACACACCGCCAGGACGGTCAGGACGGTCAGGGTGCTCATCCGCCCGCCACCATGGCGACGAGGTCGCCGCTGAGCTCGCCCGGTCCGGCGACGCCGGCCAGCGCCAGCGCCCCGTCGAGGTCGGCCCGCAGCAGGTCGAGCACGTGCCGTACCCCGGCGGCGCCGCCCACCGCGAGTCCCCAGAGCACCGGGCGCCCGATCAGCACCGCAGTCGCGCCGAGCGCCAGCGCCACCAGGACGTCCGTTCCTCGGCGGACGCCGCCGTCGAGCAGCACCGGCAGCCGGCCCTCGACGGCCGCCACGATCCCGGGCAACGCGTCAAGGGTGGCGACCGCCCCGTCGAGTTGCCGGCCCCCGTGGTTGGAGACCACCACGCCGTCGACGCCGTGCGCGACGGCCAGCCGGGCGTCGGCCGGGTGCAGGACTCCCTTGAGCAGGATCGGCAGCGTCGTCAGCTCCCGCAGCCAACCGATCCGCGTCCAGTCCAGCCCGGCGTCCATCTCGATGTCGCGGACCCGGCCGCTCGGGTCGCGCATGTTCTCGCAGACCAGTCCGGGCGGCAGGTCGACGAAGCGGTGCCGCAGGTCCCGTTCCCGTCGCCCGAACACGGGCGAGTCGACAGTGACGACCAGGGCGCGGCAGCCGGCGGCCTCGGCCCGCCGGACCAGAGCCGAGGTGAACCCGAGATCCGACTGTGGATAGAGCTGGAACCAGAGCGGGCCACCGGCGGCGGCGATCTCCTCCAGTGGCCGGGTGGCCGCCATGCTGACCACCATGATGGTGCCGGCCCCGGCGGCGGCGTGGGCGGTGGCCACCTCGCCCTCGGGGTGGGCCAGCCGGTGGAACGCGGTCGGCGCGATCAGCACCGGCATGGCGAGTCGACTGCCGAGAAGCGAGGTCCGCAGGTCGCGTCCAGGCGCGCCGCGCAGGATCCGGGGCAGGATCCAGTGCCTGGCGAAGGCTTCCTCGTTGGCCCGCAGCGTCCGTTCGTCGCCGGCCCCACCGGCGAAGAAGTCCCAGTGCACCGGGTCCAGGCGACGCCGCGCGCCGGCGGCCACGTCGGCCAGGTTCAGTGCCGTGCCGTCCAGCGCGAGCATCTCAGCCCTCGACACTGCTCAGGCAACGGTCGAGGAACGCGGTCAACGGCGCCACGTGGACATCCGGCCGGTCCCACTGGTTCTCCAGGTTCTCCGCCAGGTGGTGGGTGGCCACGACCTGTCCCGCCCGGTGGTAGCGGACGACGGGGTGCAGGTAGGCGGCGTCGTGGGCCTGGCCGACGACGTTCTGGGCGACCCGGCTGACCGTGATGTCGAACGGATCCACCTGGTCGTGCTCGGGGCCGTACTCCAGGGTCACGACGAAGGCGTGCCGGTAGTCGTGGTCGGCGGTGCGCAGGCCGGTCTGGGCGAAGTACTCGACAGGTACCTCGTCGTGGTAGCGCGCGTCCGGGCCGGCCACGGTGACCACGTCGCCGAGGAAACCGAACTGCTGCCACAGGGCGGAGGTGCGGTTGACCCGGGCGACGATGGCGTCGGCGATCGACGCCGCGGTGGCGTCCAGCTTCTCCGACGGCCACGGCGTGTCGTAGTACCGTCGCTCTAGGATCTTGTGCAGGGCCCGTACCCCGTACCGGAAGCCGTGGATGAAGCCGCTCGTCGAGCGTTTGAAGTCGCGTTCCTGGGAGATCGTTCCGGCGAAGTACAGGTCGGGCACGTTCACCGACTCCCACTGCGGGTTCTGGGCCGGGAAGCGGTCCCTGATCGCGAGTTCCGGACGGCAGCTGTCGTCGAAGATCGACGCGTCGAAGGCGAAGCCGGTGCAGGCGAGCACCCGGTCGTACCGGAGTTCCTTGGTCACCTCGTCCGCGCGGGAGAACGCGAACGTCACGGTGAAACCGGTGCCGTCGCGCTCGATGCGTCGGATCTCACCGTCCAGGATCGCGTTCGCCGACTTCAGTTGGTAGGTGTCCAGAAAGTTGTTGTTGACCGCGCGCAGATGCCCCACGTAATGGGTCCGCCAGGCCATCCGGACCGCACTCGGCCCGGCGAGATGGATGAGTGTGGTGGTCTCCATCAGGTTGTCGGCGGTCTCGAACGCGGAGTTACCCTTACCGATGATCAGCACCTTCTGGTCGAGGTAGTCGCGCGGGTCGACCGACATGTCCGCGTACTGTTCCGCGAGTTCCAGGCCCGGGATCTGCGGGGTGTACGGCCGGGAGACACCTGTGGCGACGATCAGCCGCCGCGCCCGGTAGGTCTGCCCGGCCCGGACCTCGAAGATCCCGTCCACCTTGCCGACCGACGTCACCCGGGAGTCGTACCGGACCTTCACCCCCGTCTTCGCGGCGAAGTCCGCCAGGTAACGGAGCATCACCTCGGCGTCCGGGAAGTACCGCTGGGTGTATCCGGTGAACCGCAGCGCCGGATCGTCGCTGAGCAGCGAGTTCCAGTCCAACCGCAGGTTCACCTCGGGATCGTCCGAGCCGGTGTGCGGCTTGTTGATGGAGATCAGTTGCCGGTGGCGGGGATAGCGGGCGAAGAACGCCCCCGGGACGTCCGCGCCCTCCAGCACCAGATAGTCGCGCTTGCCGTCAGCCTCCAGCAGCGCGGCGAGCTGCAAGCCGGCCGGGCCGGCCCCGATGATCAGGTAGTCAAGCGTCACAGCGGCCACCTCACGGAAGAGAGTTCGGAGAAACGTCGACAGTCGCGATGACATCGGCGGCGCGCCGTACGTCACCGTCCAACGGCCGGTCCGGGTCCACCGGCGGTACGGCCGCGACCACCGCGGCCAGCACCTCGGCGCAGCCCGGCGCGGTCGGCGCACGCGCACCGACGTACGCGGCCTGGCGCAGCCCCACCGCGAGCGACCCGACGAGCAGGTGCAGCAACCGGGCCTGGTCCAGCGCCCGCAGCGCGGCCTGGGTGCCCAGCGGGATGACGTCCTGGTTGTGCAGGTTCGTCGGCAGGCTCTGCATGCTCGCCGGTACGGCGTCGCGGCGGATCTCGGCGACCAGCGCGGTCGACGCCAGTTGCACGCCCTGCAGCCCGTGCTGCTGTCCCGGTCCGGCGGCCAGCATCGGTGGCAGGCCGCCGGTGCGGTTCGGGTCGACGAGCAGGTCGAGTTGACGTTCGGCGAGGTTGCCGACCTGCGCCACGACCATCGACAGCAGGTCGGCGGCGAACGCGGCGGGCTGCCCGAAGAAGTTGCCGCCGTGCACGACGAGATCCTCTTCGGGAAAGAACAACGGGTTGTCGCTGACGCCGTCGAGGTCGGCCCGGACCACGGAGTCGACGTAGCGCAGGGCGTCCTCGGCCGCGCCCAGCAGTTGCGGCGCACAGCGAATGCTGTACGGCTCCTGAAGCGGGCGCGTGCCGGACGGTACGAGCCCGGCGCTGACCCGGCGCATGTACGCACCCACGTCGACCGCACCCGGATGGCCGTACGCCCGCAGGAGCCGGGCGTCGAGAAACTGCGGGTCGCTGCCGAGCAGATCGGCGAGCAGGCAGGTGAGCACCTGGACCGCGCGGTGCGAGGCGCGTACCGAGTCCAGCGCCAGCGCCGCCGCCGCGGTGGTCAGCGACGTGCCGTTGACTAGCGCCAGGGCATCCCGGCCGTCCAGGGGCAGCGGTTCGAGTCCCGCCTTCTCCAACGCCTCGGCGGCGGGCAGCCGCACCCCGTCGAGATAGGCGTACCCACGGCCGCGTAAGGCCTGGGCGGCCGCACCGAGCGGAATCAGGTCACCGCTGGCCCCGACCGACCCCAGCCGGGGCACCGCGGGGACGAACGTGGTCGCGAGCATCGCCGTGAGGGCGTCGATGACGTGCGGAGACACCCCCGAGGCACCCCGGGCCAGCGACCAGGCCCGGATCAGCATGGTCGCGCGGACCACCTCCGGTCCGAGGTCCGGACCCTGACCCGCGCCGAGGTGAGCGAGCGTGTTGTCGGCCTGGTCGCGCAGCTCGGCCCGGCCCGGATAGCCCACCAGGGCACCGAAGCCGGTGGTGGCGCCGTACACCGCGCGGTCGTCGCCGAGCACGTCGGACAGGAACTCGCGGGCGGTCGCGACCCGTTTCCGGACCTCCGGCCCGACCACGACCGTGACCGGGTCACGAGCGGCAATCAGGTCGGCGATCCGCAGCGGGACCGCGAGATCTACCTCTCTCGTCATGCGAACGCACCCTAGAGACGGAATCTCAGAACGCTTTGAGATCAGCTCGTTACGTTGCGTCGCATGACGCTCGATTACCTGATCATCGGAGCCGGACCGGCTGGGCTCCAGCTCGCCGCCCTGCTGGAGCGCGACGGTCGCGACTATCTGGTGCTGGAGGCCGGCCCGACGCCGGGCACCTTCTTCACCACCTATCCCCGGCACCGGCAGCTCATCTCGATCAACAAGATCTGGACCGGTTCCGAGGATCCGGAGTTCAACCTGCGCGCGGACTGGAACTCGCTGCTTACCGACGACCCGGCGCTGCTGTTCAGGAACTACAGTCGGCGCTACTTCCCCGACGCGGACGACCTGCTGCGATACCTCGCCGACTTCGCCCGCGGCCTGCGGATCAGGTACGACACCCGGGTCACCCGCGTCGCGCGGGACGGGGACCTGTTCACCATCTCCGCAGGCGACGACACCCTGACCGCCCACCGGGTCGTGGTCGCCACCGGGGTCTCCCAGCTGTACGTTCCGCCGATCGAGGGCGCCGAACTCGCCGAACGGTACGACACCGTCAGCGTCGACCCGGACGACTTCGTCAACCAGCGCGTACTCATCATCGGCAAGGGCAACTCCGCCTTCGAGACCGCCGACGCGCTCGTCGAGACCGCCGCGGTCATCCACGTCGCCGGCCCACACCCGATCAAGCTGGCCTGGCAGTCCCACTACGTCGGGCACCTGCGCGCGGTGAACAACAACTTCCTCGACACGTACCAGCTCAAGTCACAGAACGCGGTGCTCGACGGCACCGTCGAACGGATCGCCCGGCGCGACGACGGCGGCTACCGGATCGACTTCCGGTACGCCCGCACGGTCCAGTCGATCCGGCAACTCGACTACGACCGGATCATCCTCTGCACCGGGTTCCGGTTCGACGCGAGCATCTTCGACACCTCAGCCAGACCGCGACTGGTGCTCGACGACCGCTTCCCGGAACAGACGTCGGCGTACGAGTCGGTGAACGTCCCGGGCCTGTACTTCGCCGGCACCCTCACCCAGCAGCGCGACTTCAAACGCTCGACGAGCGGGTTCATCCACGGCTTCCGGTACGGTGCACGCGCCCTGCACCGGATTCTCAACGCCCGCCACCACGACTCGCCGTGGCCGTCCACACAGTTGGACCACACGCCGGAGGCGATCGCCGACGCGATCATCGCCCGACTCAACCGGACCTCGGCGCTGTGGCAGCAGTTCGCGGTCCTCGGCGACGTCGTCACCGTCACCGGCGACACCGTGCGCTACCACGAGGAGGTGCCGGTCGACTATCTGCACGACGGCGGCCTGGGGCCCGAACCGTTCGCCTTCGTGGCCACCCTGGAATACGGACCGGACCACGACCAGGTCGACCCCTTCGACATCGCGGTCCCCCGGATCGCCGAGAACGACGCCGAGCACGCGCACGACGCCAGCTATCTGCACCCGGTCGTACGGGTCCTCCGGGGCGGCCGGGTGGTCGCGGTGCACCACCTCGCGGAGAACCTCGAGAACCACTGGGACCTTCCCGTCGTACACCACCAGCCACTCGTCCTCTTCATCAAGGGTGTGCTGTCCGATGCCGACTGAGATGTGGCCACAGCCCGTCCTGGACCTGCTCGCCACCGGGGGCGACCGGCCGGTCTTCTGCGACGGCGACCGCACCGTCACCGCGGCGCAGATGTCCGAGCTGGTCTGCCGGATCGCCGCCGGGCTGCGCGACGCCGGGGCCGGGCCCGGTGTCGGGGTGGCCCTGCGGCTCGGTGTCACCGCCGAGGCCTTCGCGGCGATCATCGCGGCCTTCGCGGTCGGCGCCCGGGTCTCCGGGATCCGCCCCGACCTGACCCCGGCGCACCTCGCCCACCAACTCGACGACAACCCACTGCTCGTCGACGACGCCCACGTCGCCGAACTGGCAGCGACAGCCCACCCCGGAACCACGCTTGTCGCCGCCGGGCGCCCGAGCGATGTCGCCCGGATCACCTGGACCAGCGGCAGCACCGGCAGCCCGAAGGGCTGCGCCCAGACGTACGCGTCGCTGAGCGCGGCCTGGGCGCCCTACCCGGACCGCTGGCCCCCGGCGGTCGCCGACCTCGCCCCCCGCCTCCAGCGCTATCTCGTCTTCGGTTCGCTGAGCAGTCAGGTGATGCTGGAGTACGCCATCCTCGCCCTGACCGCGGGTGGCACCCTGGTCGCGGACCACTCCCCCGGCTTCCCCGGCATGATCAGCCGGCACCGGGCGACCGCGAGCGTGATCACCGTCGGCAAACTGCACCAACTCGTCGAGGACCAGCGCACCGAGCCGACCGACCTGAGCAGCCTGCGGGCGCTGTTGGTCGCCGGCTCCCCGCTGGCACCGGGCCGGCTCGCCGAGGCACTCGACGTCCTCGGCCCCGTGATCTACCACGGCTACGGGCAGACCGAAACCGGCATGATCACTATGGTGACGCCGGCCGAGATGCTGGCCTCCCCGACCGTGCTCGCCTCGGTCGGTCGACCACCCCCGGTGACCGAACTGTCCATCCGCGACGCCGACGGCCGCCCCGCCACCGAGGGGGAACTCTTCGTACGGACACCGGCGCAGGCCGCCGCCTACTGGAATGATCCAGTCGAAACCGCCGACGTCTTCGTCGACGGCTGGGTCCGTACCCGCGACCTGGCCCGGCTGGACAGCGACGGCTACCTGCACCTGCTCGGCCGGACCCGGGACGTCATCATCGTGCACGCCAACCTGGTGTACGCCGGCCCGATCGAGCGGGTCCTCGCCGCCGATCCCACGGTTGCCGAGGCCTACGTCGTCGGCCGACCCGATGACCTCACCGGGGAGGCAGTGCACGCCTACGTGGTGCCCGCCGCCGGTCACACGCCGGATGCCGCACGGCTGCGCACCCTGGTGACGGAGGCACTGGGGGCGCCGTCAGCGCCGCTGACGATCCAGTCGATCGATCGGGTGCCAGTGGCGCCGAGTGGTAAACCGGACAAGCGCGCCCTACCGACATGACGATCAGATGACCGGGGTAGCACCGTTTCGACGTCAGCAGTTTGGATCAGCGTGCGGGATGCGACCGTGCGGAGGATTTCTGCTCCCGCCTATGGTGATCGTGTGAAGCATTTCCAGCGGCCTGACGGTCTGCCTCCGGTGAACGGCTACAGCCATGTCGTGTCGTTCTCCGGCACCGTCGTAGCAGTATCCGGCCAGGTTCCGATGGATGAGGACGGCCGCGTGGTCGGCATCGACGACCCCGAGGAGCAGATGCGGCAGGTGTTCCGCAATGTAGGGGTCGCCCTGGCCGCCGCCGGTTCCGACTTCACTCGGGTGGTCAAGTTGACCGTCTACC
The DNA here is from genome assembly GCF_002754655.1 of Verrucosispora sp. CNZ293. NCBI lineage: Bacteria > Bacillati > Actinomycetota > Actinomycetes > Micromonosporales > Micromonosporaceae > Micromonospora > Verrucosispora sp. CNZ293. Next base: position 761,338 of record NZ_PEFR01000001.1, on the reverse strand, counting down.
TCACCGACCTGGACGACCTGGCCGTGTTCCGGAAGGTGCGCGACGGACACCTGGATTCCTCAGCACCGCCAGCAAGCTCGCTGGTCCAGGTGAAGGGCCTGATCAACCCGGCATTTCGGGTAGAGATCGAGGCACTCGCCGTCGCCTGACGGGCGTGAACGGCGACACTCCGGCAACCGCTTCCGCTCTTTGCCGCGGGTCGGTCGCGACGCACCGTCCAGCATCTGACTGGCTGCCTCGGCGTTGCTGATGCATTACGTCGGTTGGCTCAGCTGGCCGCGGTTACAGACTTGCGACGGGCCAGCGCCGTTGCGGCGAGGAAGGCGGCGAGGACGATCGCCGCTTCGGTTCCGATCGCCAGTGGGGTGAGCGGGAAGTCGAGCGCCCAGCCGAACGCGGCTGCGGCAGCGATCGCGGCGGCGCTCGTGGGCGGCAGCAGCAGTGTCATTCGCGTAGCGGTGTGTCGGATGCGGGGTACGTCGCGCAGGGTGATGCGCACGGCGAGGATGGCGCCGGCGACGACGACCGCTGCGATGCCGCCGTAGAAGACACCAGCGGCAAGCCACACCGGTACGCGCACATCTCGCGGTAGGTCGAATGCCGCCACGATTGCCTGGTGCAGGCCGATGACCAGGATGTATCCCACGATGAGGGAGAGCACTGCGCCCGTGCTCGCCACGCCAAGCACCTGGCCGTATCGCGGTGGGATCCGCTGTACGCCGGCTTCGTCGGCGATCCTCAGGGCGAACTCGGTGGGGTCGGTGCCGAGAAGCTGCGCAGGATCGATCCCGTCGGCTGTTGCGGCGTCGAGTTCGCTTCGCAGGTCGGCAGCAAGAGTCTCCCGGTCACGACGATGAATGCCGAGAGCGCGCCATTCCCGGTCTGCGGCGGCGAGAAGGTTGTCAACGGCCGGCGTCGACGTGCTCATGGTCATCTCCTGGATTCAGTGGACGGACGGCGAGGGTTTCGTTCACGACGCTTGCGAACTGGGTCCACTGCTCGCGCCAGAGGCTCAGTCGGTGATGGCCGGTGTCCGTGAGCCGATAAACCTTGCGGGGTGGGCCGTTGGGGCTGGGCTGCATCGCGTTGGCCACGAGTCCCATGCGGTGCAGTCGGGTGATCAATGGGTAGACGGTGCCGTAGCTGACCGTTCCGAATCCGGCGGTGTCGAGGCGGCGGACGAGTTGGTAACCGTGCGCAGGCTCGGCGGCAAGTAGCGCAAGCAGGCACATGTCCAAGCAGCCGCGCATGAGCTGGGCCTGCCGCTCGGCCGACTCGCCCGCCTCGTCTTTCACTACCATGTGGCACATAGTACGGCCGGTACTATGCGTCGTCTAATAGGTGTCCCGGAAGAGGGTGACAGCGGCTCAGATCCGCAACCCGCGCCACCCAGGTGCTACCAACCACGTTCGCTCGTGGAGCCCCTCGACCCTCGGGTTCTGCGACAGGTCCGACCCGGAGCGCTACCGAGGTCGGCCCGCGCACCACGAAGATCGAGCGCACGGATCTGGCTCCCCTCTGTGTCAAGACACCGCCGGGAGGAGGGTTCTATCCTGGGTGGCGGCGGGTCCGGGAAGTGACTTCTCCGAAGAGCCGGCTTGGGGATGAGAGTCGGTCACGCTGGAGCCAGTTGCCGTTCCCTGTTGTCCTCCCGGGCCCGCCGCCGTGGCCACCGCGTCGTTGGTCATGCTGCGGTAGACGATGTCGGACAGGCGTCGTTTCAGGGCGCGCATGGCTTCCATCGAGGTCTTGCCGGAGGTCTTCTTGCGGTCGAAGTAGGCGCGTCCTTCGGTGGGGTTGCGTAGCTGGACGGTGGCCATGATGTGCAGCACCCGGTTGATCTGCCGGTTGCCGGCGCGGGAGAGCCGGTGTCGCATCTGCTCGCCGGAGGAGGCGTCGATGGGGGCGGTGCCGTTCCAGGAGGCGAAGTGGGCCCGGTTCGGGAACCGGGTGATGTCGCCGACCTCGACGAGCAGCCGGGCGGCGCCGGAGGGTCCGATGCCGTGCAGGTCCATCAGGGTGGTGCCGGTGGAGGCGACCAGGTCCTTGAGTTCCTTGTCGGCTTCCTTGGTGCGTCGGTAGATGCGTTCGAGGTCGGCGATCAGTTCCGCGGCGACCCGCCGTCGGGCCTTCCCGACGGCGTCACGGGGACGGACGGTGGCCAGCAGGGCTTTGGCTTGGGCGGCGGACAGGCTCTTCTTCGCGCCACCCGGAATGAGTTCGAGGAGGAGTTGGTGCAGCTGGGACACCATCCGGGTGTGGTCCTCGCCGAGGGAGCGGCGCCGGTCGACCAGAATTCGCAGCAGGGCCAGCTGCTCGTCGTTGACCACCGGCCGCAGGCCCGCCATGCGGGTGCCGACCAGGGCGATGGAGTGGGCGTCGGTGGCGTCGGTCTTGCGGCCCTGGCCGGTGGCGAACACCCGCGCCCTGGCCGACAGCTTCGGTGGCACGTCGACGACCTGCTCGCCGTCGGCCAGGAGCCGGTTGGCGATGTGCCGGCCTATCCCTTGGCAGCCCTCAATCGCCCAGACCCGGTGCGGCCATCGGTGAGCGTACCTTCGCATCGCCGTGTAGCCGTCGCGGTCGGTGTCGAACCGGCCGCCGCCGACGACGGTCTCGTCGCCGGCCATCACCTCGATCGTGGCCGAGCGCTTGTGCGGGTCCATCCCGATGACCACACGATCCGACATGACAGTCAACGCGTCCTCCGATGCTCGGTCCACCTGGGTTGTCGAGCCGGGAGGGCAACGCTACTTCAAGCCGAGCAAACCCCTCTTGAGCCTCTCCCCGCCCTGGGGCGACGCCCGGGCTACGCAGGCCAAATGAGAGCCACACGACCAGCGTGGGCAGCCGAAATGAGAGCGACAACCCGGGCACCTCGACCGAAGCCTGGCCGGCAACGGTCGCAGGTCAATGAAACAAGTAGCCGAGATGCGGATGCCAGCATCAGCAAGCTTCATCAACGGCGTCGTGACGCATGCGTGCGTTACGGATGTCGTGCTCGTGGATTTCCGCCCAGCGGCCGACCGCGATAATGAGCGGCAACAACGATCGACCCAGGTCGCTGAGAGCGTAATCGACGCGCGCAGCAAGGCCGGGATGCGGTGTCCGGTCTACCAGCCCGTCGCGCACCAGCGCCCGCAACGTCCGGATGAGGATCCGCCGGCTCAACCCGTCCACGGCCCGATCAAGCTCGTTGAACCCGTACGGCCGTTGCGCGAGCACCGCCATCAGCAACACGCTCCACTTGTCTCCGGTTCGCCGCAGCACGTCCGCTGCCGCACACGAGGATCGGTCCTGCGCCGAAATCGGCACCGGGATGAGTGGGGACATCAAGGTTCCCTCTTTCGCCGTCCTGAGCCGCCAGCCGAAGATCGAGCGTACCGACAGGTGGAAAGGAGCATCCGGTGCGCACTTTGGTCATCACCGGCGGAACCCAGGGCATCGGCAAGGCACTGGCTTTGCACTATCTGAGCCGAGGCGACCGAGTCATCGCCGTCGGAACGAACCAGATCAAGGGTAAAACTCTACTCGCCGAAGCCGGTAACCTCCGCGCCGGCGACCGGTGCTCGTTTCTGCCCGCCGACCTCAGCTCGCCGACGATGACTGTCCGGCTCGCCGACCGGCTACGCACGCGGTACCCGAGCATCGACGCTCTCGTGTTCGGCGCCTTTCGCTACCACACTAAGCGTCAGGAAACCGCCGAGGGAATCGAGCGCACCTTCGCGCTGTACGTGCTCAGCCGGTTCCTGCTCGCCGAGGAACTGCGCACGGCACTGGAACGAGCGCCACACCCAGTCATCGTGAACCTGTGCGGCACCGGCGGCACGGCCGGCGGGCTGCACTGGGATGACCTCCAACTCCGCAGACGTTACCGGCCCCTCGCCGCCACCATGCAAGGCGCCCGCGCCAACGACCTGCTCGGCGTCGCCTTCACCGACGAGCACCCCGACAGCCCCATCCGGTACGTGCTGCATAACCCGTTGTTCGTGAAAACCGGACTCGCCGAACCATTCAAACAACCGACCCGCACCGCGGTAAGCATCATGACAAAGCTGTTCGCCACACCGGTCGACAGAGCGATCCAGCCAATCGTCGAACGGATCGACACACCACCAGACTCCGCACTGTCCGCCTTCCGGGTACGCCGCACGATCGACGTCACCGGACCCGCCTTCGACCTGAACGCCGCCCGCCGGTTGACAAGCACACTACGTAACCTGATCGTCAACACCGCCGAGGCATAGACAAAGGACGGAATAACACTGACGGGCCGCTGCTCCCAGACACTCACCACCCACGCCGAGTCCGCCTCGGCGGAATGCGGCATCCGAGCCAACGTAGCCAACTGGGTGCACTCTATGCCGCTGAGAACGCGCGCTCGACCTCGTCTCTAGCCGCACCGGACTCTCCCTCCGACACCCGCTGTAGTCACCCTTGGGGACGTAGCGGCCTTGGCCGCAGCGACACCGGATCTCCCGGGAGGTTAGGCGGCAAGCTCAGAGTTCGCTCATCAACCCGGTGAAGACCCCTGGTGCGACAGTTTGTCCAGGTCACGCTTGCAGAACCGGTGGTGTTCCCATTCCTCGTTGAGCACAGTGCCGAGGCATTGCCGCGCTGTCCGCCCCTTGGCGTACGGGGGCCATCTGTCGTCGTCCGGGACCGGCGCGGTCTTCGCGAGCTGATCAGGCGTGACCTCGGCCAGCCATGTCTCGATCTCTGAAGCCTGCCGGACTCGTACGGCGAGCACCTCGTCGAGGCTCGGTTGGGCGGACGGGTCGAGCCCGTCCTCCTGGTCCATGACCAACGATGGACCCAGTGCGATGGCCGTTAACTGCTCGGTGAGCCCGAGCACGCAGCGTCGGAACCAAGAGTCGTGCACGAAGACAAGGTGGCGCAGGGTGTCGACCATCGACCACTCGCCGTCGACGCCGCGATGTTCGCTGTCCTCGGGCATGGACCGAACCCGCTCGGTAGTCCTCGCCCAATCGTCGCCCAGTTGCTGCCAGGCATCTCGCAGGTCGTCCGGCTGATCGGAGCGGATCAGCAGCCGTACCGGGTGACGACGGTCGAGTTCCGCCTCGACGTACGACATCACCTCGACCCCGTTGACCACAAGATTGGTGACCAGGCCGTCGATCTCGGCGTCCTGCATGACCACGCCGACCATCCGCGCTCTACTCAGGTCGCACTCGCGGAATTCCGCGCCGATGAGGTCCTCATCGTGGAAGCGTCGCATACAGACAGGCTAGGTCGCACCGCACACGCCACGCCCGGGTCTGCGGCTGTCTGCGCACGTTGGCAGCCCTGCTTCGAGCCGCTTCGCTTTCGCCGCCGCCTGGGAGATCATGTCGTCATGGCCGGCGTCCTAGAGATCCACGTTCCGTTGGTACCAGCTCCGGGTCTTGAGCCAGGCACCTATGCGTATCCCTGGATCGACCAGGTCGAGGACTTCCTGGTCGACTTGGAAGACGAAGGCGCGGTCGGGGTGTACGACGACGGCGAGGAACTCGGCGACGTGTATGTCTTCTACATCGCTGGAGCGACCGAGGCCAGCTTGCTGGCCGCCGCTTCACGGGTGGCGACCCTCGACGGCGTGCCGGCCGGTGTGTTCGCCATAGTCACCGATGACAGGGCTCCGGATGGAACCGGACGACGAGTCGACCTCCCGGTCACCTGAAGTGATGGTTACACCCGCCTGCACCTGATCCCCTCTTCCGAGGGGAAAAACAAGGGCAGCATGGAGTTGGGCATCCTGATCTGCCGCCGAGCCTGCGCGCTGGCCTGCCGAGCGGCCGTCACTGTCCGTGCTGCTGCTCGAGCACTTCGTCGGTGGTGAAGTCCGGGCTGGCGTCGAGGCCGGCGGCGATCTGAGCCGGCAGCGGGTAAGCATGTTCGACAGGCAGGTGAGCTGCTGCTGCCTGTTCGTCGCCGCTACGCAGAAGGTCACGGACCAGGTGCACCGTGGGGGTGACGTCGGTAATGGCAACGACCCAGTCCTCGACGTACCGGTCGACAGCCTCGCCGGACAATCCAACCTGCAGCGACCGGTACGGCAGCGCCTTCAGCTCCAGCGATCGCTCCGGATCCCACTGCACTCGGACCGGGCTGGTCTTTAGTTGGCGTGACCAGGTCGCCTTGTCGCCGTGCAGGTCTCGGTCGTAGTGACTCAGGCAGGCCCGCGCCAGCGCCCACTCAAATCCGTCCCGCGTGATGTCGATGGACAGTACGCGCTCTTGCCCTGGTTTGGTGGCCCAGCCGCAGCGGTACATCATCCACAGGAACGACGGCTTGATCCACGTCATCCGGTCCCGCTTGAAGGGAGCCATGAAACGGCCAGCTACCACCGCTGGCAGCGCAATCTGAGGGGAATATGCCTGGTACACGGTGATGGTGTCGGCCGAGTAACGGGCGCGGATCTGATGGGCGGGAACGGACACGATGCGATCCTCACCGATCGGGGTCCGAATGCTCCACCGAAATTCCACACCCGCGCCAGCGCCAAGCCGAAATCGGCGCCGGCACCTGCACCTGCCGCATGGTGCGCGGTGCTCGTCGATGGGAGGCGCCAGATCTCAGGTGCGCTCGAAGGTGAGGTCGAAGTCTTTCCGCCAGGAATGGCCGGCGTCCTCGGAGGCCTCCCAGCGGCCGAGGATCCGGTCCTTGTCGACGTTGGCGATGAACCGCTGGTGGAAGTCCGGGTCCTCACGGGTCATCGTCCAGTGCTCACCGTCGAAGGTCATGGCGAACTCGCGACAGACGCCGCGGTCGTCTTCATAGAGCGCGACGAACCGATCGTTCGCGTCGCTGCGTCCGAGGACGAGACTCATCTCGGAACGCGCCTGCCCGCCCCCGCCGAACTGCGACCGCGCGACCAGGAGCGACTCCCCGAGCCACTCGATCCTGGTAGTGCCCGGCACCTCGGTGCCCGGCGGGTCGAGGAAGAAGGCATCCGAAATCTGCGTCGCCCATTCGCCGACAAGCCCGCCCAGCTTCGCCATCTCGGTATTGCGCATCATTTCATCCCATCGGTCCGACGTACGTGATGCGTCGGAGATCAAGGCCGGTGCGGCCCGCAGAAGCGAAGCACCACCGTGCTGGACCGATCAAGACCGGTGACCAGCACGGTCCGCTCGCGGCGGCGCAGCTCGCGGAAAGTGCCGTTGCCGCAGCCGACGTCCACAATCGTCTCGGCCCCGGCAGCATCGCAGGCCAAGGCCATCGTATGCGACCCAGGGCCGGCGCGCGGACTCCACAACAGCAGGGGCAAGACCTCGGACGCGGCTGTTCATCACCACCCCGTACTCGACGTGTTCGACTATGTTACGAAGTCGTCTGCGCGCGGGTCGGCATCCCAGCCAAGCCGAGCCAGTTCCCGAAGGACTGCGCGCGCACGAGGAGTCCAGAAAAGCAGAACTTGATCACGTTCTGCGGTCCTGAAGGACACCGCGAGTGCAAGGGCCCAATGCCTGCCCAAGATCGGCCCATGTGGCAATGCGGTCACCTCAGCGTGTTGCAACACGTCCGAGCCGGCCCGCGACGAAAAAGTCAATGTGCTGTCCTCGACCCAGAGGCATACTGACGGCCAGCGCATCCGCTTGACGACGCGCAGTGAATCGCCGCGGGTGAAGTCACGACGATCGACATAGGTAAGTCCACCGCGTGCCAGCAAGGTCTTGGGAGCCATCGCGGGATGATATGCCTACAGCCCGATAGCTCGGCGCGTGCCGGCAAGCCTCAGCGGTTCCGCAGGAACCTTCATGGTCAGCTGTACGGATCAAGTAGCGGCCGAGCGGGGGCGCTGGTCAGGCATTCTGCTCGTCGAACGGCTCGTCACTCCACCGCCACCACGCCTCGTCGCCATCGAGGTGGAGAAGAAACTCAGGAACGTCCTGGCCATTCGGGTACCGAAGCGTCACGGCGTTCCGGACGGCCTCGTACGCGTGCTCCCAGGACTCGACATTCTCATCGATGCCATCGAGCAGCCGCAGTTCCTCGGCGAAGAGCGGCCGAAGCTCCGTCAGTCCTTCTCTCGGGTCGACACGAGCGTTCAACCACGGGAAGTCGCCACCGTTCACCACGAGCTCAGCAAGTACCCCGCCGTCGTCGCGTCGGTGCAGCGTCCAGGCGCCACCGTGATCATCAATCATGATCACGACATTAGCGACCGTAGAAGCGTCTCTGCTGACCTGCCCGGCTTCGACACGGGTCGCACCTCCGGCCAGCAAATGCACGCTTCTGCCGCGTGGAAGTAAGCGAAGCGGCTTGCAACGGTGTCCGGCACACGGCCCAGATTGGGGTGGGGGCGGTGCCCGCGGTGGAACCCAGCAGGTGGAGCGAATCAGTGGTTGGTAGGTGTCGTGGGTGGCCGTAGCACACAGAATTCGTTGCCGTCATGGTCGGCGAGGACGTGCCAGGCCCAGTCGTCTTCTTCGATGGGACTGTCCGTCAGGCACCGCGGCCCGCACCGTCCTGCCCCGGGCCGTGCCCGGCGGCTCCCGTGGCCAGCGACGGCGCAACGGTCAGCGACCAGTTCTGGTTCCTGCATCGCGACCTGGGCCGGGAGGGCAGCATCACGGTCCGGCTGACCGCGATGACCGGGACGATCACCTACCCTCCGCCGAACCATGACCAGATCGTGTCCGGGCTGGTGCCGTGGGCGAAGGCTGGGATCATCGTCAAGGACGGCGTGCGGCAGGGCTCCCAGTACGCGGCGCTGATGATGACCGGCGGCCACGGCGTGCGGTTCCAGTACGACTACAGACACGACATCGCTGGAAGCGCAGTCGTCTCGGAGCAGTCCCCGCGCTGGCTGCGCCTGACCCGCTCGGGCGACACCATCACGGGCTCCGAGTCGGCCGACGGCAAGCAATGGCACACGTCGCAACGGCGAAGCTCGACGGGCTGCCGGACACCGCGCAGGTCGGTCTCTTCGCTACCTCCCCCGGCGACCTCACGCTCCGGAAGGTTGGCCTCGGCGGTGCGATCGAGGAGGTCCGGTTCACTCAGGCCGTCGGCGTCTTCGTGCTCATCGTCGCGGTCCGCCACGGCGTTCGCACAGTTCGCGAGGCATCCTCCCGGCGGGTGATCGCCACCCGGTCGGCTGTCGTCGGAGCGGCCACCTTCGTCACCGGTCTGGTCGCCGTCGGGGCTCTCTCTGCCACCAGAAGTGAGGCTCGGTCGTCAGTGGGGCCTGTCAAGGACGCCGGGCGTCGCGCCTTCGGCAGAGTGCAGCGGGGTGCGGGTGGCGCGGACAGGCACTCCGGCATCGCGCAGTCGCTTGCGCAGCGCTGTGGGGTTGATCTGGTGGGTCCACGGCCTGCCAGGGAAGAGCCACGGCGCTGCGGCCCGGTCGCTGCCGGCGCGCTCCGCTGCCAGCCTGCTGATCAGGTTGGCCAACTCGGCGGGCAGGTCGAGTGGTGCGGAGCCAAACGTGATGCAGGCGCCGCTCGTCGTGGGCTGGATCTGGCTAGCCGCAGAGTGCTGATACGTGAGCTGAAGACGCAGTGTTCCGAGTTCGGTCGCTGGTGGCTAAGCACTGCCGGTGTGAGCGCCGCTTGAGACCACGAGTAGCCCGTGGCAGGCTCGTGCCGCATGATCGACGAATTCGCGAAGACCAACCTGCACGGGAGACTGCGGCGGGACCGCAAGGCGCTGCTCTGGAAGCTCGACGGCTTGTCCGAGTACGACGCACGCCGACCTTTGACAGCGACCGGGACCAACCTCATCGGCCTGGTCAAACACGTGGCCACCGTCGAGGCCCGGTACTTCGGCGAGGTTTTCGACCGCCCGTCCCCGGAACCGCTGCCCCGGTGGCAGGACTCCAACGGCAGCGATCTGTGGGCGACTGAGGACGAGACCCGCGATCAGATCATCGGATTCTACCGGCGCACGTGGGAACACTCGGACGCGACGATCAACGAGCTTCCCCTCGACGCCCCCGGCCACGTGCCGTGGTGGCCGGAGCCTTATGCCGACACGAACCTGTTCGCCATCATGGTCCATGTCCTCGGCGAGTCCATCCGGCATGCCGGGCACGCCGATATCCTGCGCGAGGGCCTCGACGGCCGGACCGGGTTGCGCGCCGAACACGAGAAGCCAATCGATGAGGAAGCCCGTGCAGCCCACTGCGCGAAGATCGAGCAGGCCGCCAGGTCGGCCGCACCAATCAAGGCTTAAGTTGAGACACGGCCCGCGCCGTTCGCAGCGACGAAGCGCCCGGGGCCCGTACGAGGTTCGGCACCTGGTTCAGTAGTACGAGAACGCCCGCAATCATCTGGCGATCCGCAGTCTAACTGTGGGGACTGAGCCTGCGTCAGACGGCGACGGGGCTGATGAAGCTGTCATCGTTCCTCTGCTGAACGGCTGCCGGCGAAGGCAACGTCCGCCTGCCCCCGTCGCCAGCCCGCACGCTGCGGGAGGGGACGCGGGTGCGGACGACTGGGAACATGGGCCGATGATGCATTCGTTCCATCTCGCGCTGCTTCCGCCGGCCTTGACCTTGCGCACACTGCGTCGCAGGCCTCGGGCTGCTGGGCTGCGGCACGCCGAATGCCTCGCGCTCATGCGACTCGGCTCCCCGGCGTTGTCGGTGGAACGGATGCAGCTGCGACGCCTTGCGATGTTCGCCGAATGGGAGGACGAATCGGCGTTGGAGCGGTTCCTCGCAGACGACGATCTAGGGCGGCAGCTCGACAGCGGATGGCATGTGCGATTGCAGTACCTGCGGCGTTACGGCGAGGTGGCCGCGCTCGCCGGCCTGCCGGTGCAGGCCGGCCGGTCGGATCCGGAGGAGCCAATCGTGGCCGTCACCCTCGCCCGGCTCAAGGTTCTCGAACTACCCCGGTTCCTGAAGTGGGGGCGGCCCGTCGAACGCTTGGTCGCCGGCCACCCCGGCACCACGTTCGCCACCGCAGCGGTACGCCCGCCCCACACGTTCTCCACCTTCACGATCTGGCGCAGCGTCCGCGAGATGACCGACATGGTTCACGGCCGCAGCGCCGTCCCACAGGCCCATACACACACCGTCGCCATGGCTGAACAGCATCGCCGGGACTTCCACCACGAATCCGCGTTCATGCGGTTCCGCCCTTTGTCTGAACACGGAACCTGGGAGGGGCGCACCCTTCTCCCCTGAGCGACTCGAGAACCACGCTTGATCAGATGCACGCATGACGCAGAGCGTCCGTCACGGTATGGGCTGTTGCGTGTCGAGCATGGCGGTCAGTTCGGGTACTGCTGCCGCGGCTGCTGGTCCGTAGGCCGTCAGCACTTGTGTGAGCTGGTAGGCAGGCAGACGTCGGCGATGCCCGGGTCTTGGTTGAGCCAGTAGAAGTCGTCGCTGTAATGCGTCGAGCCCCTGCGGAAGACTTCCGGACCACGGCGCAGTGACCGTTCGACGGCCGGAACCGCTCGCCGGTCTCCCCACCGTGCCAGGGCCCTTGCGGCCAGCGCTTTCGTGCGGCCTGGTTGGCCGATCAGCTCCGCGATGCGGTCCGACCAGGAACGACCGGCATCTCCAGAGGCGGCTAGTAGGTGGACAACGGCTGCCCGAACAGGTTATACGCCCAGCCCTCCCATCACGGTTACTTCTTGGCGGGTGAACTCGCCCGTGAGCATCGGCATAGCCTTGCCGATCGCGGCTTTGGTTTCGGGAAGCTGCAGGGAGGCGTTGTGCTTCTCCTTGCTCTGCCACACCTCGCTCACCCAGATCGTGACGTCGTCGGTGTCCGAGACGCTCACGACGTACAGGTCACATCCGGCCTGGCGGAGGCCATCAGCGCCGCTGAGCAGGATGTCCACGACGTCATTCCGGTGGCCCGGCTTGGTCTTCATCGATCCGATGTAGCCGTATGACACAGCAACTCCCTGACACGGCGGCAAGCTGGTCACGTGCATGCGACAAGCGACGGAAAGTGGCTCGCAACGGAGAACTATCTTGCAGCTCCGAGCATACTGACCTGCCGCCGAGGGGGCGTCAGGGGTCCAACCGACCGCTCATAGCCGATATGCGGATGTCATGGGAGGTGCTGGTCGCCGTCTGTTGGGCCTGCGGATGATCGCGCAGCTGATCTAGGCTATAAGTCAGTGAGCGGGTACCGACACACAGACCATTGTGGTGTCCTCAATTGCCTCGACGAGCCCGGGTGCCTGCTCGGGCACGTGAACAAAGTCCCCTGCGTGCACCGTTACGGCGTCGCTTCCAGCGCCCACTCGTAGAGCTCCGCTGAGCACTACCCAGATCTCCGCGTAGGGGGCCGGCAGGTCGGCCGACGCCCCGGCGTAGAGGAACGACGTGTAGGCGCTCATCGACCTGCCGGCCTCTTTACCAAGTCCGGGCGCGATGAGGATCCCGTCGCCGAAGCGGATGGCGTCATCGCCGATCGTCGAGCTGAACCTGTGGACCTGCGGGGGCGTGACATCCATACCGAAGCCTTTCTCCCTGCGCGGTGGTTAGGCGTCGAGCTCGGTCGCGGCGACGGCGTGCACGGGCGGTGCCTGAAGCCCGAGTTCTCGTGCGATGCCCGGGATCTCTGGGTCGGCGAGGAACTTTTCGTAGTCTTTCGTGTCCCAGTCGAAGATGGACCACACCCGGTGCGCGTCGTCAGGATCGAAATAGACCCAGGCCTCGGCAGCCGTGCTCCCGCCGCTTCTGCGCGCCGATGGTCTCGAAGATCTCCAGGAACCGAGCGGGGTCGGTAACCTTGGCGACGGTGACGATCACCTTCTGCTCCTGAGCATCTTGTATGACTTCCCACCAGTCGATCAGGATCGTAAAACCTCGACTCTGCTTGAGGTCAACTGCTGCGTTGCGTGACCTCGACCCAGCCGTCCTCATCTGGCCGAGATGAGGGAGGCGTTCGTCTGGTGAGTCACCGTAGTGCTGCGGCGAGGTCGGCGGCGTTGTCGAACGCGGGTTTCGCCCTTTCGGATTCGCCCTGCGTGAGCGTGACGGACTGGGCGCGGGCCAGCATCTCGGCCGCAGTCTCTGGATCGTGCAGCACCATCGCGAGTTCGGCGCGGTAGACCAGGACCTCCACCTGCTCGACCGGGTCGTCGTCGGCTTGCGGGCGGGCCAACGCGCTGTCGAGGATCCGAACGGCCTGTCCGACGCTTCCCCGGGAATCGGCCTGCACGACAGCATTCGCCAGAGCCTTGGCCAGCCGCCCGGCAGGCGTGGCGGCCGGTATGGGCGCGGAGGCGGCGTCGCGGAAGACGCGGATCCAGTTGCCGCCCGGGTCGATGACGCTGAACCCGCCCAGCCCGTCGGCGTTCTTCCGCACTCGAGGCCGGGTCATCCGCGGCGTTCCGGACACCAGGACCTTGCCGTACGCGGCACGCATGCCGGCGGCAAACGCCGAGTGCAGCCCCTCGATGTCCGCGGTGAGTACCAGACATGAGCCGTAGGACTGCTCCGGGTCGAACCCGGCGATCTCGAAGAACTGCAGATGCAGGTCTTCCCGCTGCACCCCCACACACGCGTTGGGCTTGCGCTGCTTGTACGTGGTGCGAAAACCGAGAACCCCGTAGAACGTTTCGATGTCGTCAATGGACGCGCACGGCAGCAGGGGAACGGTCCGTTCGTTGGCCATGCCTCCTTCCTAGACGTCGCAGGGTGTCCATCGCACATAGAGATAGCCGATCATCGCCGCCGGCCACCGGATCGGCTGATGTGGCCCAGAAACGCAACGCCGCCGAGTCGGGCCATCGGCGGTGCCCTCCTGCCTACCCTGCGGCGGCAAGATAAGGCGCCACGGTCGTTGTCACTCTCCATGATTGCTGGACGAGTCAGCCAAGCGAGCTACCCGAGCAGCGCCACCGCCACAGCCAGGGTGGCAAGTGACAGCGTCGTGGTCACTATCACCGCCCGGTTGGCCACCGCCTCGCCAACGCCATATTCCTGGCCGAAGATGAACGTGTTCTGCGCTGTCGGCAGGGCCGCGCACACCACCACGGCGAGCAACTGGGGCGCGGACAGATGCAAGGCCAGTCCGGCCGCGTACGCGATGACCGGCTGTGCGACGAGTTTCAGCACAGTGATCACCGCCAGCTCGGCCGGTTCGGCCGGCTCGGCTCCCGACGGCGTCGTGCGGTGCAGCGACGCGCCGAGCGCGACCAGGGCGGCCGGTACCGCGGCACCCGACAGCAGGGTGAGCGACGCGCCGGCCGCCGACGGCAGATGCAGCTCGGCAGCCGAGCACGCGACACCGAGCAGCGACGCCAGGATCACCGGGTTGCGTACCGGCAGGGAGGCGATACGGCGGATCCGTACCCGCCCGGCCGGGTCGCTGTGCCGGTCCAGGGCAACAAGGATCACCGGCGTCACCACCAGCACTTGCAGCAGCACCACCTCCGCCAGGAACGACACGTTGCCGAGAACCTGCGTGGCGATCGGGATGCCGAGGTTCGCCGAGTTCACGTACCCGGCCGCCATGCCCCAGATCGGCCGTTCGCCGGGCTCGCGACCGAACAGCCAACTCGCGCCGAACCACCCACACCCGACGGCCACGGCCGTGCTCACCCCGAAGGCGAGCAGCGGGCGGCCGGCGATCCCGGAGAGCGGCATTCGGTACAGGGCCAGGAACAGGGCGGCCGGCATCGCAAGGTGGAACACGAATCGGCCGAGCACCGACGCCACCGACTCGCCCAGCAAGCCCCAACGACAGGCCGCGTAGCCGACCGCGGTAAGGATCCAGATCGGTACGAACGCCGACACCAAGCTCATCCGGAGCTCAGCGGCGGGCGGTCGTCGCGCCGGCTCAGGGACTGGCGGGCGACCGGGTGGTACGAGCCCAGAAACCCGGCGACGATATCCACGTGGGCGAGGATGTCATCGACTAGGAGCGGGCACGCGGTCCTCGCCACCCTCGCCTTCGACGTTGCGCAACCTGGCGGACCAGTGTCGTTGTCGACAGCCGGAGCTTGAGGGGGCGCCGGGGCCACGGGTTTCGTTACGGTGTCCAGTCTGTCCTCCCAGACACCCCTCTTCCAACTCTCGGGCAGAGTCCGCGCCCGACGACCGCACCCTGGGGGTCGTCGACTTCTCGATCTTCCCGCACCTGGGTCTCGAGCCGGACAACACAATGGCTGGTGCCGAGATGTGGGCTGCCGAGATCGCCGGTCCGGCGTACGCGATCGACGACCAGACGGCCATCAAGGTGACCGACGGCACCGTCGAGGTCGTCTCCGAGGGGCACTGGAGGCGGTTTCCCTCGTAGCCGCGGTCAATAGTGATCGGCGTGGCGGGGCGCCGCTCGTAGCCGAGATGCGCTCGATTACGCTGCCCGCCGGCTTTGCCCGGCTGCGCGGCGGGCGAGCTCCCGAACAGCGGATGCCGTACGGCTACAGGTGCCCGGTGTCGTTGAAGCTGACCAGGGTCGACGGCCGATCAGTGTCCCACTGCACGATGGTGATTGCGCAGTTCACCTGGTTGAGACCGATCCAACGCCAGACCGGGGCGTCGAGCATGTGGCGGACGAACCACCCGATCACGAAGTTGTGTGTGATCAGCAGTTCGTGCCGGTCCTTGCCGCCGGCGACACCGAAATGTTCGACAGCGAGCTGCAAAACGGCCGCGTCCTCGTCACGCTCGTCGTCGGGCACGCTGTCTAGCCAGGCAAGCCACCGGTCCGGGTACCGGCCACGTTGTCCGGCGGAAGGCACCGGCGTTCGGTCGGCCATGAAATCGCAGGCGTGTCTCGGCACCTGTGGGAGATGGCCGGCGACGATGTCGGCGGTCTGGGCAGCCCGGGCCAACGGGCTGTGGTGGATCGCCGCGAAAGGCACCGTACGCAGCCGCCGGCCGAGCCGGTCTGCCTGCTCACGACCGAGTTGCGACAGGCCTCCGTTCGAGACGTGGTCGGACTCCGGAACCTGCTCACCGTGGCGGACGAGGTACAGCTGGGTACGAGCCATCGACGCGCCCCTCCGGGTCGTTGTGCGGCGATGAGCACGATAGATCACTTAGGCACGAACGGTGGCCCGCTCCAGAGCTAGGTCAGATGTACGTAGCTGCCGCACCACGTGCGCGTCATCGAAGATGGCGCCGGTGCCGGTCGCCAGCCTGGAACCCTTGCGAAGGGAGAACACCTTTGCGATGACAGGGCTCGGTGATTCACCGAGCGGTCGCCTCCCGAAGCTCGCGCAACCACTGGATGCCGAGGCTGTGGCCGTCGGGGAACTGGTCGTCGCGATCCCAGCGCCATGTCGTGATCATCGCGAGCATGAGGGTCCGGCAAGCTCGGAGCAGATGCTGATCGACGGCCGGGTAGAAATCTGCGACCTCGTCGGGTGCGTGGGCCAGGTCGAACTCGATCGGCCCCCGGCAGCACGTCTCGAAGTCGATGAAGAGCAGGCCGGTCGGGGTGGAGAGGAGATTGCCCGGGTGAGGTTCACCGTGCAGGAGTTGTTCGGGCCGGCCACTGTCACCTACCGCTCGGCGCAGGCGGTCCAACGTGCCGGCGAGAAAGGTCCGTTCCTCCTCGGTCAGCTGCGGTGTGCGGTCGTGGTCGGCCACCAGCGTTTGGGCCTCGCAGACCCGGTCCGTGAAGTGGGGAGTCGGCAGGTCGATCCTGCGCATTCCGCCGTGCAGACGTTCCAGCGCTCTGGCGTAGTCCGCGGGTGGGACCGCTTGAGTCACCGGTTCGTAGTAGGTCCACAAGGTGATCGCGTAGTCGTCCCGGACAAAGACCTCGGGCGCTCGCGGCGCAGCCACCGGGCCCCCGACCTCCAGCAGCCGCTGAGCGGCATCCACTTCAAGCTGGGCGCACTGGTGCGCCGCCGGCGCCACCTGTGCCAGCACGTCGCAGGGCTGCAGACGCAGGGTGAGCTTGTTCGAGTTGTGCAGAACGGCGGCGTCGTAGGCGGTCAGGCCGAGCGATGAGGCGATCGACATGGCTGCCTGGGATGCCCGCTGGACCGCACTCGCCTGCACCGGAGCACCGTAACTCAGCGCTCTCGTCGCAACCGCCGTATTTCGGTCTCCTGCCTCGGAAACGAGGGCGGCGGCGACATCCGGACCGGCCGCGAGGCGCTCGCCACCCAGTGGCCGGAGGTCGGCGGTCCTTCCCTACATGCTCGGCGGTGCAACGGCCCGGTGAACCGCCGTGCGCGCCGTCCAGGTGGTGCGGACGGCGCGCACGGCGCGGGGTTGACGCTCAGAACCTGCCGGCGCTGATGTCGGCCACCGTCACGCGGGAGACCTTGAAGGTTCCCGCAAAGGAGGTTCCCGTCTCCGGGGCGTTCACCGTGGAACTGATCGGCACCCCGTTCGAAGCGTTGATGGTCAGCACATGTTCGGTGTCGTCTCCAAACACGCTCGCGGTGAGGGTGAGGGTGGGCTGCCCGTCGGTCGTCGAATCCACGACGGTGACATCGGGGATGGTGGAAATCAGGCGAAGCACGCCGGCGCGTACCTTCGGGTCGCCTCCCCCTGCGGAGAGCACGTCGACACTGTTGACCCAGAGGCGGTTGGCGGCGATGTTCTCCCGGTCCTCATCGGTGAGCGGCGACGGGTCTGCGACCCCCTTCTGCCGAAGGATCTCCGTTCGGTCCTGCTCGGCTCCGGTAGGGGGCTTTCCCTCGTCGTACACGGAGTTGATCATTTGCTCCCGGGCGCTGGTGAGGTCACCGGTTGCCGCTTGCCGCGCCGCCGCCACCCCCCGGGTGTGGAAGCCGTTGCCGAGGTTTTCGCCACGAGCGATCACCCGTGGGAGTTCGTTCCTGGCCTCCGTGTAGTAGTACTCTCCGCTGTCGGTGTACAGATGGTACCGGGTACGAGATGGCACTGTGCCCCGACGGACATCGACCTTCTCAATGATCAGTGACGCGTCACCCGGCAGCGAGGCGTTGTCTGCGGTGAGGTTGGCGGCCAGGGACACAAGCCTGGTGTTGCCGGCCGGTGCTGGGAAAGCGGCCCCGGCCTGATTGTCCGGGGCGGTCGGGGCCGTGCCGGATCCGGTGAACATCGGCAGGGCCAGCGCGAGCGCGGCCACGGCCGCGACGCCACCGCCGGCGGCCAGGCCGAGCGACTGGCGCCTGCGCCGCCGGGCTCGGCCGCGCTGCTCGATCGCCTCGACCGGGCGATCCATCTGTACGTCGGAAAGGGTCTGTTTCACCGCGTCCCACACCTCATCGTCGTTCATGATCGAGTCTCCTAACGGGCTGCGGGCGCGAACTGCGCCCGCAGGGTTGCGGTGGCACGGGACAGATGGACGGCCACGGTTCGGGCGGAGATGCCCAACACTGCAGCCACGGACCTGGTGTCCAGGTCGAGCCAGATACGTAACACGACCACCTCACGCTGCCGCTGCGGCAGCCGGCGAACGGCGGCCAGCAGGGCGTCGTTCGGGTCGAGGTCGTCCTCGATGAGGGACGCCCGCTCGTGGCCGTCGAGGGCCACCTCCCGCCGGCGTCGCCGCCACCAGGACACCCGGATGTTGAGGGCGGTGCGCACCACCCACGCTGCCGGTGCCGGATGTTGGCTCACCTTCGGCCAGGAGGCCCAGGCTCGCGCGAACGCCTCAGCGACCAGATCCTCGGCCAGCGCGCGATCGCCCGTACCAGCTAGTACGGCACGCAGGCAGTTGTCTCGGAAGCGCTGATAGAAGTCCGCGAAGTCCTTCCGTGCTCGTTCCACACGGGGTTCACGCACAAGCGCCCCGATCCATTTACCCCGACGGAGAATTCTTCCGTTGATCATGAAGTTGGCGGTGACAAATGTGTCAAACCCTATGCGAACGTCATGATCGATAGCGGCCGGAATATGGCATGGAGGCTCCTGGCCTGGTCCTGCGGGAGCCCATCGACGGCGTCACGGGGCGGTAAGCTCCCGCAGGATGGAGCTGTTCATCGATGCTCGCGACGTGTCCCTACCAGCCACGCTGGACGTGCCGCCGGACAGGCCGGCGCGTGGCGCGGTCGTCGTCCTGCACGGCTCTGGCGTGCCGCAGCGCTCGTACTTCCTGTACGAACACCTGGCGCGTACGTTTCCCGCGGCCGACGTGGCGGTCCTGCGCTTCGACCGTCGCCCGCGTGAGCGGGGCGACGTGCCGTACGCCGTCCAGGCCGACGACGCCATGGCGGCTGTCGCGGAGGTGCGCCGACGCGTCGGCGACGTCCCGGTGGGCCTGTGGGGCTGGAGCCAGGGCGCCTGGCCCGCGGCCGCGGTCGCGGCCCGTCGACCCGAGTTGGTCTCTTTCCTCGTGCTGGTGGCCAGCAGCGGGGTGAGCCCGGCGGTCCAGATGCGGTACGGGACGGCGCAGCAGCTGCTCCTACGCGGCCACGGAAGGACGGAGTTGGCCGACCTGACCCGCCTGCGAGAAGCACTCGAAGGCGTCGTACGCGGGCACATCGACCGGGAAACCGCTCAGGCGGTCATCGACCGGTACGCCGACCGGCCGTGGTTCCCACTCGTGTACGTCCCGCGCGACCTGCACAGCTATCCCGGCACATGGGACGATATGGACTACGATCCGGAGCCGGTCATCGCCCAGGTGCGCTGCCCGACGTTGCTGTTCTACGGCGCGGCCGACGAATGGACTCCCGCCGAGGACAGCATCGCCGTGTGGCGGCGCGCCGCCGCTACCCGCGACCTGACCATCCACCGGCTTGCCGGCTGCACTCATCTGCCGACCGTCGGCGGCGCCGACACACTCGAATTCATCAGCTCCGACTACAGCAGCACGATGCTCGCCTGGGTCCGGGAACTGATCAATCGCTGAGCGACGTACGCAACCACCTGAGCGTTCCACCTGCCGGAAGCAGGGGCGGCGCACGGATCACGTTGTCGCCCCTGCTTCCGGCAGGTGGGTGACGTCGGCTCCCCCGGCAGCTGGTCCGGACGCGGTCATGACCCGGGCGGTCTGCTGTATAGCCCACAGTATCGGTCGGCGGTTCGGACTTTCAGCGCCCGTTGTGGAGGGCCTGGGTGATGTCCTGCCGCAGTTGCGCTGCCTCTTCGTCGCGGTCGCACAGCAACAGGACCTTGAACGGGGTGACCTGCCCCTGCGGTCGACCGAGCGGGCTGGCCCAGTGGCGAACCGCACGGGCGAGGATGCGGAAGAGCACGTGTCGGTCCTGGGCGCTGTCCGGCAACAGCTGGGGCGCGTTGTCGACGATCACCAGGTAGCCGTCCGCCGGCAGCCAATGCAGATCTCGGAGGCAGTCAGACAGCGCGTTCCAGTTCCAGCCGAAGTAGCCGGGGAAGAGCAAGGCATCCGAGAGGTCATAGAAGACGCGGTCGGCATCCGCCATCCTCGAGCCGTCAAGCCGGGCGACCACGAATCTGCCGGAGACGGGTAACACCGCCGCCAACTCCACCACGGAGCCACGCGAGCAGACCACGAGCGGACCACGCAATCCCTGCCACCCTTCGTCCGTCATCCTGTCCACCCTCGATCAAATCCTCCCAGCGATCGTCGCCGCCGAGAAGGCGCAGCTTCGGGTGGCCGTTTCGTGGGCTGCCGCCCCTGGCGTGGCGAGCTGGAGGTTGCGGGTACCACGCCCGGGCGAGTTGGTCGACTCGCCTTGACCCGATGGCCCGGACCGAACAGGCTGGACGGGTTCCCCGAACCAGCCCGATAGCGATGGAAGACGGTAGCGGTGACTGACACGACGCCCAGCCAACCAGGGCCAGACAAGCCCCGTGGAGCCCGGCAGTTCCGCCCCGGCCGGGGGCGACGCGTAGGCGACGCCGTCATCGGTGTGTTCGTCCGAGCGGGCCTGGTGCCCAGCACGTACCTGCTGACCACGACAGGCCGCAAGACCGGCCGGCCGCTCACGCACCCGGCGACGGTGGTCCGGCACGAGGGGCGACAATGGCTGGTCGCACCCTACGGAGCGGTGTCGTGGGTGCACAACGCCCGCGCCGCCGGACGAGTCGGCCTGGCCCGACGCGGCGACCGGCGGAGTTACGCCGTTCGTGAGATCTCGGCGGCGGAGGCCGGACCGGTACTCAAGCGCTACGTCGCCGTCGCCGCGGCTACCCGGCCGTACTTCAGAGCGGACAAGGACGCGCCGGTCGAGGACTTCGTGGCCGAAGCTGATCGCCACCCCGTCTTCGAACTTCTCCCGATCGACGAGCGCGGCCCTGCCGTCGATGACGGACGCTGACGTGTGGTGTGCTGAGCCCCTTGTCGCACCCTGACGATCATGCTGGATTCAGGTCGGAGCGTCACGGATCTGATCGCTGCGTACGCGCGGGGAGAGCGGATCAAGCTGCTGTTCTTCTGGCGCCGAGCACTACATGATGTGGCGCAAGGCCACCCTGTTCGGTGATGAGGCGATGGCCGAGCGGGTACTCGCCGCGCCACATCCCCACGCGGCCAAGGTGCTCGGCGGTCGGGTTACCGGCTTCGACCAACAGACCTGGGACGAGCACCGCTTCGACATCGTCGTAGCCGGCAACCTGGCCAAGTTCCGACAGCACGCGGAGCTGCGCACGTTCCTGCTCGCCACCGGACGGCGGGTTCTCGTCGAGGCCAGCCCGGTGGACCGGGTCTGGGGCATCGGACTGACCCGGGACGACCCCGCCGCCGCCGATCCGGCTCGGTGGCGAGGCCTCAACCTGCTCGGGTTCGCGCTCATGCGCGTACGCGACTCCCTCCACGAGGAATCGGATCGGTAGTCGTCCCAGCAGGGCCGACCACCGTCAGAGACTCTCGTGGCTGCGTGCGGCAGTCGTGTCAAGAACGCGATCGAGACGGGGAAGTTCGACCCGAGCCTGCCTGTGGCATTTCGTCTCGCCAAGCTGTTCAACCTGACGATCGAGGACATCTTCATCGACGATCAACGACGCCCGTAGCCGATCCAACCCGGTCGATGTGATGGGGTGGCCGTGTCGGCATTCGCGTCGGCGACCGACTCATGACCTCCCCTGTCGCGCAACCGTCAGATGCCCGAGGCCGAGCGTCGGCGACAGGCGGATCGAATTCGGTCCCCGTGTCATCGCGCTACCCTCCTGAGCGTGACGCGTTACCTGGTCGTGCCCGGTCGAGGGGTGCCACTGCCCGACCACTGGTCGCGTACGTGGGTCAGCGACCACCCGGAGTACCAATGGGCACCCGAACCGCCCGGCCCGCCGTACGTCGCCGCCGAACGGGTCGCCGCACTGCACGCCGCGATAAGCGCCGCGCGTGAGCCGACGGTCCTCGTGGCGCACAGCGCGGGATGCCTGACCGTCGCCGTCTGGGCCAGCCAACACGTCGGTTCCGTCCGTGGCGCCCTGCTGGTGACGCCACCGTACCTGGATCCGGACTGGACCCCCGACCCGCACGAGACCGTCGATGTCTTCATCGGCCACGTGCCACGCGAGCCACTGCCCTTCCGCTCGATCCTGGTCGCCAGCCGCAACGATCCCCATGCGACCTTCGAGCAATTCGCAGCATACGCGCGAGACTGGGGCTCGGAACTGTACGACGCGGGCGCGGTCGGGCACCTGGACTCCAAGACCGGGTTCGGCGCGTGGTCCGACGGTCATCGCCTGGTCCGCTCCCTGGCCGAGTCCGTGCCGCCGGAACAACGCTGACGCCCCCGCGAGCGTGGCCCGGAGCCCGAACACCCACCCGTGGCCGATGAACGTGCGTCCGGGCGCCGCCGTCAGCCGTAGTACTCGACCAGGCAGAACTCGTGGCCCTCCGGGTCGGCCATGACCACGACCACACCGCCCTCGTAATCGTGCCGCTCACCTGTGGACCGGCCGCCGAGATCGATGACCGCCGTCATGGCCTCGTCGATATCGTCAACGGAGACGTCGAGGTGAATCCGCACCTTGCCGATCGGAGGCTCAGACACTGGCTGGAAAACCAGCCGTGGCTGCGGGTCGCCTCGCTCGCCCAGGTAGACCCAGCCCTGCTGGGACGGGCCGGGCTCGCGACCGAGCAGGGCGCTCCAGAATCGCGCTACCCGCTCGGGGTCAAGGCAGTCGATCGTCACACCGGACCAGACGTACGCCATGCGCCGATCCTGTCAGGACACGTCCATCGAGGAGGCGAGAACTTCTCCCCCGCCGCCGAACCTGGTGGCGAAGGGCGTCAATGCGAGAACGGCTCCAGGCACCCGAACTCGACAGCAGCTGCGGTCACCTCGACCATCACTCGTTCCGGTCGCACGTCCCCGATCACGCAGCCCACCTGCGCGAAGTGCACCGCGTACACCGCCCCGGTGGGGTCGTCTCCTGCCAGATCGGGGTTCGCATGGCGGTGACCTCGATCGCGTCTGCCTTGATGCCCAGGTCGATCAGCGCTCGTTGGGTGGACGCCGGCGCGAAGTCCCCTGCCGCGCGAAGTGCCTCAAGCTTGGGCCGGATCCGCGCGGCGAGCTTCTTCCCGGTGCGCTCGTCCGCTTCGGAGAGCTCGCGTCGCTGCTTCCAGCTGTTGTTGTCGCCATGGTTCGGGGGCGCGTCCGCCCGCGGGCCGGTCGGCTCCGCCACCACTGAGGGCGACGGCGGCGCACTTGTCGGTGTCGTCTCCGGGCCGCCGGCCCGGGTGCCCGGGGCCGCGCAGCCGAACGCGAGCAGAGTAAGCGTGGCAGCAGCCGCCGCCCGACTGATCTTTCCGACACGCATCGACGACCCCCGTCCGCACCCACTCCAGGATCTGATCGTACGAGGCACCACCGATTGCTCGTTGTCCCTTCGCCCGCGCATCATCCGTCGGCTCTCGCACCACGTGACGGGTTTCCGGAACGTTTCCGGAAGTTGTTGACAGTGCGGCGGGCCGGTATCGACACTGACCCTTCGGGGCATGCATGTGCGTCGATTGCTGAGGTCAAGCATCCAGGAGGTCCGGTGAACAGCGACCTGAGGCAGCGTAAGAAGGCTGCTCGAATAGCGTTGCCCACGGCGGTGTTGTTGCTGATCGGCAGCGCCGTGGTGGTCCAGTCGAGCACGCCGGCCGCTGCGGCCGAGACCACGCTGCGGGCCGCAGCCGCCAAGGCCGGGCTGTTCTTCGGCGTCGCCGCCTCACCCAACCGGCTCTACCCGATCGTCGGTCAGGAGTTCAGTCAACTGACGCCTGAGAACGACATGAAGCCGGACCGGATCGCCACCTCCAGCGGCGGGCTGCAGAACACCAGCGGTGCGGACACCTTGGTCAACCACGCCCAGAGCAACAACATGCTGGTCCGTGGGCACACGTTGGTCTGGCACTCGCAGGCCGGCGCGTTGCAGGGGGCCAGCCAGGCGACGCTGAACACCTTCATCGGCAACGCCATCAACCGCTGGGGCAGCAGGATCGCGTACTGGGACGTGGTCAACGAGGCGCTGGAGGACAACAACACCGGCCGGCGTCGGAACCAGTGGCCGCACACCATGAACCGGGACGCGAACGGCGACGGTGACTTTTTCGACTCCGGCGACACCGACGTCATCCGGGACTCGTTCATCCGGGCCAAGCAGGTCGTGCAGGCCGGCGGCCTGACCACCAAGCTCTGCATAAACGACTACGACGTCGACGGCCTGACGGTCCAGGGCGGTGCCCCGAACCGCAAGGCCGACGCACTGTACGACATCGTCCGCAACTACCGGCAGTACATCGACTGCGTCGGGTTCCAGGCGCACTTCAACGACAACCCGAACAGCATCATCACCAACGACCTGCAGGCCAACATCCAGCGCTTCGCCGACCTCGGCGTCGAGGTGCACATCACCGAGCTGGACATCGACGACGACCTGAGCAACAACGACATCGGCACGGGCCAGGCGGAGAACTACCGCAAGGTGGTCCGGGCCTGCCTGAACGTCGCGCAGTGCACCGGCATCACCGTCTGGGGCATTTCCGACAGCGAGTCGTGGCGCTCCTCGGAGCGGGGCCTGCTGTTCACCGGCGGCAACGGCAGCTACCAGAAGAAGGCCGCCTACCACGCGGTCCTCGACGAGCTGAACAAGGGCCGCAACTCCACCGTACCGCCGACCACGCCGCCGGTGACGCCGTCCGTACCGCCGACCACGCCACCTGTCGATCCGACCACGCCGCCGCCGACGACCACGCCACCGACCACGCCACCGAACCCGACCACCGGGTGCTCGGCGACGGTCTCGCTGGACTCCTGGACCGGCGGCTTCGTCGCCACCGTCCGGGTCACCGCCGGCAGCGCGCCGATCAGCGGATGGAACGTCCAGCTCACGCTGCCTTCGGGGGCCTCGGTGACCAACACCTGGAATGCCAACCGCACCGGCACCAGCGGCACCGTGCGGTTCAGCAACGTCAGCTACAACGGCTCGGTGAACGCTGGCCAGCACACCGAGTTCGGTTTCCAGGGCGTCGGTACCGCCACCGGCCTGACCCCGGTGTGCACCGCCTCCTGAGCATCACCTGTCCTGGACGGGCGGCCTGCCCCCGTCCAGGACAGGCCAGGCGGTGACGACACTCCGACCGGATCGACGACACCTGCCCGTCAACCGGTGAGGAACTGCTCCAGCCCGTCCAGGAGGCGATCGAGCCCGAACCGGAACGAACGTTCCGGATCGTCGATCGCGTTGTACTCCTCGCCGGCCACCCGCCCGACCCGGCCGGAGATCGGGTAGGCGTCGGCGGGCATCACCCGCTCGAGAACCGGCGCGTTGACCTCCCACCATTCGGCGTCGGAGATGCCGGACCGCTCTGCCGTACGCCGTGCGTCCACCGATGCCCGTGCCATTCCTGCGGTGTACCCGCTCAGCACCGTGACCACCTGGTGCATCTGGAGATCGGTGAAACCGGCACCTTCGATGGCCGCGAGCTGCCACTCGTACCTGTCGGAGACGTTCGGACCGATCCACGGCCGGCTGTTCTCCACCTGAAGCAGCCAGGGATGCCTGTGGAACTCGTCCCACAACTGCTCGGCGACCCGGGTCATCCGCTGGCGCAGCGGGCCCTCGTGCGGCGGGAGTTTCTGCTCGCCCGCCACCTCGTCCACCATCAGGCCGATCAGCTCGGAGCGGCCCGGGACGTAGGTGTAGATGGACATCAGCTTCAGCCCGAGCCGATCGGCGACCTTGCGCATCGAGAAGGCCGGCAGGCCCTCCTCGTCGGCCACCGCGATCGCGGCCCGGACCACCTCATCGATGGTGGCCCGCTGCTTCGGTCCCCGTGAGCCCTGCGGCGCGCCGAGGATGCGCCGCCACAGCAGTCCGAGCGTGCGGTCGATGTCCTGACTTTCCATGTGCGGAGATTACCCCGTGAGGTGTACGGTGTACCACGCACCATTTCCGTAAGGCATACGGAGTTAGGAGCGGGCGTTGACGAAGCACACCCTGACGGCCGACGGACTACGCAAGAGGTACGGCGACGTGCCCGCGCTGGACGGCTTCGACCTGAGCGTGCCTCCCGGTGTCATCCACGGACTGCTCGGGCCCAACGGCGCCGGCAAGACCACAGCGGTCTTGGCGCTGGCCACCCTGATCGACGTGGACGGCGGCAGCGCCAGCGTCGCCGGGTTCGACGTGCGCACCCAGGCCCGCCAGGTCCGGCGGCGCATCGGACTGGTCGGGCAGCACGCCGCCGTCGACGAGATCCTCGGCGGCCGGCAGAACCTGGTGATGTTCGGCCGGCTCTACGGCCTGAACTCCGCCGACGCCCGGGTGCGCGCCGACCAGTTGCTCGACGCCTTCGACCTGACGGACGCGGCGACCAGGGCGGTCTCGACCTACAGCGGCGGGATGCGTCGCCGGCTCGACATCGCCGCCGGACTCATCCTGACCCCGGCGGTGCTGTTCCTCGACGAACCGACCACCGGCCTCGACCCCCGCGCCCGCAACGAGGTATGGGCCGCCGTGCGCGAGATCGCCGTGCGCGGCACCACGGTCCTGCTGACCACGCAGTACCTCGATGAGGCGGACCAGTTGGCCGACCGGATCTCCGTCATGAACCACGGCAGGATCATCGCCAGTGGTACGCCCGACGCCCTCAAACGCCAGGTCGGCGGCGACCGCGTGAGCGTCACGGTACCGCTGCGCGAGCCACTGGCATCCATCGCGCAGCGGATGTCGGCGGCCGTCGGGGCACCGCCCACGATCGACACCGACACCCGCACCATCACCTTCGAAGTCGGCACGGGCGTGGTCGCGATCGCCGAGATCGTCCGCGCCCTGGACGAACTCGGCGTCACCCCGGAGGACCTGATGCTACGTCGCCCAACCCTCGACGAGGTGTTCCTGACCCTGACCGACAAGGAGGTCGCGCGATGACCACACTGCGCGCCGGCTGGGTCATCACCCAGCGGGATCTGGCCCACTGGGTACGCCAGCCGTGGGCACCCATCTTCGGCCTGCTCTTCTCGATCATGCTGCTGCTGGTCTTCGGTTTCCTTTTCGGTGGCGCGATAAGCGTCCCGGGCGGCGGCGACTACATCACCTTCCTGCTGCCCGGCATGCTGGCACTGAGCATGATGTTCGGGGTGGAGACCACCGCGACCGCGATGGCCAACGACGCCCGCAAGGGCATCACCAACCGGTTCCGCTCGATGCCGATCGGCAGTGCCTCGGTGGCGCTGGGCCGCGTCGGCGCCGACATGGTCAACTCGGCCGTCGAACTGCTGGTCCTGATCCTCGGTGGCCTGCTCATCGGTTGGCGGATCTCGTCGGATCCGGCATCGGCGGCCCTGGCCGTGCTGCTCCTGCTGCTGCTGCGGTTCGCCGTCCTGTGGATCGGCATCTTCCTGGGACTGACCTTCCGCGGCGAGGGCGCCACGGTGGCGGTGCAGGTGCTGGTCTGGCCGATCGGCTTCCTGTCCACCGCGATCGTCTCCGCCGAGACGATGCCCGGCTGGCTCGGCGCCCTCGCGGCCTGGAACCCGTTGTCCGCGACGGCGTCCGCCGCCCGTCAGCTGTTCGGCAACCCGACAGGCATCACCGAGGGGCCGCTTGTCGACGGGGCGGTGTGGCTGGCGGTCGGCTGGCCGCTCCTGCTGACCGCCGTCTTCGTGCCGCTGTCGGCGCGCGCGTACCGCAGGCTGCGCCACTGAACCGGCCGGACCGCGACCTGTGGTGCCCGTACGCACCACGGTCCGCAGCTCGATCGGTTTCGCAAATGGTCCGTGCACCACTTCCCCACCAGGAGAACAGATGAGCTTGACCGACCAACTGCAACGCCTGCTCGACGCCGGACTCGCCGACGTCACCGGCAGCAGTCCAGCAGAACTCGCCGCCTGCGTCGCCGCGCTGCCAGCCGAGCCCCAGAGCGTGCTGGCCGTGCACCCCGAGCTGGCCACCGCGCGTCAACTGGCGCCGCTGCTGCGCCGTCACGACAAACCCGGCTTCGTCGTCGACGACATGGTCGACCTCGAACAGTTCGTACCCATTGACGGCCTCGCCCTACCCGACCGCCCGCTCTATCTCGTCCGCGAACCCGACCGCGGCGACGACATGCGCAACTGGAGTCCCGACGAGGCGCTACCAGCCATCCTCGAACGCGGACGAACACCGCTCACCATCCACGAGGGGATCAGCTGGCTGCTACAGGAACCCAAGTTGCTCGAACCCAATCACTGCTTCATGACCATCGGCTCCCGCAAACCCACAGGCAAAACCCTCGACGCCCGGACCCCGGCCATCTGGATCAGCGGCGGAACCGGACGTGACGGCACCGCCCGACGCCGAGCGCCGAAGATCGGATGGTGTTGGGCCGGCAACCGGCATACCTGGCTCGGTTTCGCCTCCGCGCGCAACCGCAGTCCTGTCGACTGAGCACGGCGGCGGGCCCGGGAGGACAACGGGGAACGGCACCCGGCTCCAGCGCGACCGGCTCTCATCTCCCAGCCGGCTCTTCGGAGAAAGTCACTTCCCGGGCCCGCCGCCGGCCACGACAGACGCGCGCCACCGCGACGACAACGGCATGATCGGAGGTCAGCAAGGACGGACGGGTGACCGGAAGCGGGTGCTGATGAGGCAACCAACGCTGTTCCTGACTGTGGGACTCCCCTGCACCGGGAAGACCACCGCCGCGCGGCGCATCGAGATCGAGCACACGGCACTTCGTCTCACGAAAGACGAATGGGTGAAGGCGCTCTACGGGCACGAGAATCCCCCATCCGCTCAGGCCGTGATCGAAGGACGACTCATCCAGATCGGGTTACGCGCCCTCGAACTCGGCACCAACGTCGTGATCGACTTCGGTCTCTGGAGCCGGGACGAGCGCTCCGCCCTGCGGCAGGCGGCGGCAGACCTCGACGCGACGGTGCAACTGCGCTACTTCGCACTCACCCCAGCCGAGCAACGCAGCCGACGCGACGGGCGCCAAGCCGACGCACCACACACCACGTGGCCCATGTCCGACGAGGAACTCGCCGGATGGGCTGCCACCATCGACATCCCCACGCCAGGCGAACTCGACGGCAGCGAACCCATCGATGACCCACCGCCCGGATTCACGACATGGCACGATTGGCGCGCCCACCGCTGGCCACCGTCCGTCTCCTGACGCCTGATCCCGGGGGCACCGCCCGACCGTCGGTGGCACAGCCTCCTGGGCGGCTGGCCGGTGTCCGATTCGTTCAAGACGTCCTCGGCCGCACGCTCGTATGGTCGGAGTCATGGCACCCACCTTCAACGCGATCGGCCTTGCGGTGGCCGACATGGCGGCGTCCCTCTCCTTCTATCGACGGCTGGGCCTGGAGTTCCCGGCCGGCGCCGAGCAGGAGCCGCACGTCGAGACGACTGTCGCGGACGGTATCCGCCTCATGTGGGACACACACGCCTCGTTGCGGTCCTTCGATCCGGACTACCAGCCGGGGCCGCCCTCCGGCGGCTGGGCCTTTCTCTGCTCCGATGCCGTCGAGGTGGACCGGTGCCACGCCGAGCTGGTGGCCGCCGGACACTCTTCGGTCAACGCTCCCTGGGACGCACCATGGGGGCAGCGTTACGCACAGGTACGCGATCCGGACGGCAACGTGGTGGACCTCTTCGCCTGGAACCAGTCACCGCAGTAGCGCGCTCAGCGGCACTCCGGCCATCGCCCGCACGTCACGTGCGAGGTGGGACTGGTCGGCGTAGCCCGCGTCGGCCGCCACCGACGCGAACGACCGCCCGGACCGAGCCAACCCGAGGGCCCGTTGCAACCGCAAGATCCGTTGCAGCGTCTTCGGCCCGTAACCGAACGCGGTGTTGCAGCGCCGCTGCAACTGTCGGGAGCTCAGACCGCACCGCTCGGCGACCGACTCGACGGACGATCCGGTCTGTGCGGCACCGGCCAGCGCCACCATCACCCGGTCGGCACCTTGCCAGCGTCGGCTCGCGACGGCGGTCAGCGCGGAGACAGGATCGTCGGCCTCGGCGATGGCCCGCACGTCGGCCGCCGGCCACACCGCGTCCAGCGGCACACGCCTGTCGACCAACTCGTCGGCGGGCACACCCAACACACCGGGCCCGGTGCCCGCGCCGAACCGCAGCGCGCCGTACCGACTGCCCGGCAAGGCCGGCTCGACCTGGGCGGTCGTGTCCGGCCCAGCGACGAAAACCGTCCCATTCCGCCAGATGATGTCGAGACAGCCGTCGGGCACGATGCGCTTCGGCCCAGCACCCGGTGGCGTGACACTCTGCCACGCAACGACGTACGGCAGCGGTGACGACAACTCCTCGTACACGCCCTCAACCCTCCCACCCGGGCACGACAAAATCACCGGAACCTCGCCCCAGCAGCGGATGCCGGGTCGCGGGGACCAGATGAACGGTCGTATCCGCTCGTTAGGATCGTCGGCCATGACTCGTACCACGCCGCCGCGGCCGTTGGACATCACGGAGCTCTTCCCCGCGTTGCGGGAGCACTCGGCGACGGCCACGCGGCTGCATCCCCGGCCGGGTACGCCGACGGTCGCCGACAGTTCGGTGGGTGGCCCGCTGCTCTGGCCGGCCGACGAGGCGTGGCCCGTGTGCACCGATGGGGATACCCACTACGTGGACGAACTCCAGACGCCGTCGACGGTCCGCCGCAGCCGGGAGATCTACGCGGCGGCGCAGGCCCGGGCCGACGCGACTGGCACTCGTTACACCCTGACCGACGAGGAGCGGGCGCAGGTGCCGGACCTCGACTCCTCCGAGCCGTACAGCCTGGTGGACCAGCCGATCCCGCTGGTTGCGGTGGCGCAGCTGTACCGCCGGGACGTTCCCGACTTCGTCGGCCCGGACGGCACCGATCTGTTGCAGGTGCTGTGGTGCCCGCTGGACCACCCCGAGGAGGGCTACAACCCGCGGGTACGCCTGTACTGGCGGCGCAGCGCCGACGTCAGCCGGCCCGTGGCCGCGGCTGGCGAACCACCCGTCGTCAACGACTCCTACCTGCCGACTCCCTGCGTCGTGTACCCGGAACAGATACGCGAACACCAGTACGGCGGACTGCTGCCCGAGGAACTCGACGCCCGCATCACCGCCTGGGAGGAGGAGCCCGAGGGGAAATGCGACGACGATGAGGGGGTCGACTACCAGTTCGACCTGTCACTGGCGCCGGGCTGGAAGGTGGGCGGCTTCGCGAACTGGTCGTTGACCGACCCGCATCCGATGGACTGCCCGGAGTGTGGCACCACGATGACGCTGCTGTTCACCGCCGACTCCAGCGAGTGGCACGGGTCGGGCGGCAGCTGGCGGCCGCTGGAGGAACCGGCGCAGGCTCCGGCCAACCCCACCGATGTCTGCATCGGCCGTGGCTACGCCCTGTACATCTTCCGCTGCCCGATCTCGTTCGACCACCCACCAGCCACCACCATGCAGTGACCGCTTTGAATACTGGCGTCCGAAACGGCGCACTACCTTCGGCAACGACCGAGGGTTCGGGCCTACAACCTCGCGGTGCCGAATGGATTGTCGATGACGTACCGCCAGCAGCCGTCGGGCCCGCGGCGTGCCACGTCGGTAGCGGTGCCTGCCACGTGCACCTGCTGCCCGTCGGCACCCTGGCCGTCGATCGTCCAGTCGACGATCAGAAGGGCGATGTCGTCGGCCAGGTAGACGTGCCGGGGGCGAATGTCGATGGGCAGGCCGAGGTCGAGGAACCGTTTGTTGGCCGCCACCCTGGCCGCGCCGGTGACAGCTTGGCCCGGCGCGGCGACGAAGACACCATCCGGCTCGTAGACCTGTTCGACAGCAGCGGCGTCGCCGGAGTTGAAGGCGCGAGCGAAGATCCAGGGGTGTTGGCTGGCGTCGTCGGTCAGCTGGACACTGTCAGGGTGGATGCTGAAATCGGAGGTCACCCGGCAAGTGAAACCGGGCCCGCCGCCGGTAACCAAATGGTGAGCGGCGGCTGGGATCGCGAGCTGGTCCCGGACACCCGCGGCGAGACACGACATCCCACGTCAACCTGCCCCGTGGAGGTTGCGCTCGCCGCTGTCGGCGGCCGATGGACGACGCTCCTCCTGCGGGAACTGATGCATGGACCCCGATCGTTCGGCCAGTTGCGGTCCGCGTTGCCGGCGCTGAGCGCGAAGGTCCTCAGCGAGAGACTGGCCAGGCTGGCAGTTGACGATCTGATCGAATGCCGCCGCCAGAAGGGCTTTCCGTCTCGCACCGCCTACCGGCTCACCGCAGCCGGTCAGACGCTCAGACCGTTACTGATCGAGCTTTACCGGACCGGTGACGCGCTGCTCCGTGAAGCCTCAGCGCAGCGCGCCGACGTCGAGTTGGCGGAGCAGCCTCCCAGGACGCGATGACGTTGGAGTCAGTCCGCCTGATCCGCCACCTCCAGTGCCGCCCGGTAGCCGACGCAGCACCAACCGATGCTGCTCCATCCGCGCGGCCAGCGCGTCGGCGACCAGCACCACCCCCGCTGACGCCCAGTGCCGTACCACCGGATTGTGCCGGCTCACCACCGCCATGAGTGGGCTCAGCTCACGCCCGTCGGCTTGGCGGCGCAGTTCGATCAGGTAGCTGGCGGTGAGCGCATGAAGCCGGCGCTGCGCACGCTGCACCGGGTTGAGAGCGGCCACCCGCCGCACTCCGCCGGACAGTGGCCGCAAAGACTGCAGCGCCCGCTTGGGCGAATCCTCGAACGCCTCCACCACGTCCTGCTCCAGCTCGGTGCGCTCCTCGGCGGTGAACGCCTCGCCGGCGAGGAACTCGGCGAACGCGACAGTCTCCGCCAGGTGGCCACGGGTCAGCCGGTAGCCACGCGAAGCCGCGACGACGGTGGCCACCACCGCGGGGTCGATCGACACGTCGCCACGAGGGAAGCCGCTCGGCTGCTCCAGCCAGTGCTCGGTGGCCAGCGGGGTGCCGGCCCATCGGCGGGCGGCGTCGCCGCGGGCCTGCTCGGCATCGAACATCGGTGTGGTGGCACCTGCGGGCGCAGCGCTGACCTGTGTGGTCCGTGGCGGGTCGGTTCACCTACGGTACGAAGCGGGCACGGAGATGCGGGCCGACCTGGTCGGCTACGTCACCGGCGCCGACGCGCCCGAATCCACCGAAGGACTCGTGGTTCCCGTTCCGCCACACACCCCCGAGCCGGTACGCGCCACCGAACGGTCCGATGTCGAGATCACCCTGGGCACCGCGGACTCGCTCGCGAACGTGCCGGCGGACCGGATCGCGGCGGCGCTGGTGACCGTCACCGCCACCGGTGACGCCGAGGGCGGTGTCAAGGTGGGTGGCAAGCCGACCCTTACCGTCGCGAAGGGTGTCGCGCGCTCGGCGCTGACTCTCGTCGAGACGCCACCGGGAGGTCGACGACGACAGCGTCCGAGTCGTGGTCGAGCAGGCGTTGCGGGATCGTGTCGACGAAGAGTCAGCCGCGCCCACCTCGTCCGACCTTACGAGCAACTCGGCTGCCGCCAACGTCTTCCCAGACGACGACGATGTCTGGGCCATGAGCTGACCCGGTTCTGCTGATCGCGGGCCCGCACCCGGTTCCGCCGGTACCGGAATCCTGACGATGATCGGTGGCTACGCCGTCTACGGTTTGCGGGCGAGTAGTCCGACGAAGGTGTGGTAGGTGTCGGTCTGCTTCGGCGCGGGCGTGCTCGGATCCGGACGCCACTCGGCCAGCGGCACCAGCCCCGGCTCAAGCAGCGTCAGCCCATCGGCGAAGGAGAGGATCTCCTCGTCGGTACGCCAGCGGCCGGTGCCCAGCGACTCGTTGAAGACCCGCTCGACCTCACGGGCCTTACGGGAGCCTTCCGGGTCCCGCTCACCCGGATCACGGAAGTGCGAGATCGCCACGTAACTGCCCGACGGCAGCGCTTCGATCAACTCGGCCGACACCGCTCGCGGCGCCTCGTCGTCGCCGAGGTGGTGCAGGATCGCGAAGAGCAGCAACCCGATCGGCCGGTCGAGGTCGAGGAACCGGCGGACGTCCGGATCGTCGAGGATCTCCTGCGGTCGCCGGATGTCGGCCTGGATCACCGTCGCCGTGCCCTCCGCGGCGAGCAGGGCCCGCCCATGCGTCAGGACGATCGGGTCGTTGTCCACGTACACCACCCGGGCGTTCGGGTTGTGCTCGGCGGCGACCTCGTGCACGTTGCCCTGGGTGGGCAGTCCTGAGCCGATGTCGAGGAACTGGTCGATGCCGGCCTCGGCGACGAGGAACCGGATCACCCGGCGCAGGAAGGCCCGGTTCGCCTGGCCGGCGGCCGGCCCGTCCGGAGTGATCCGCAGGGCGTGCTCGGCGACCTTCCGGTCGACCTCGAAGTTGTCCTTACCGCCCAGGAAGTAGTCGTAGACCCGCGCCACGCTGGGAACGGTGAGGTCGATTCCGGGGGGTGCGGCCTCGTCGCGGGTCAATGGCGTCTCCATCCGAGTCTGATCAACGCACCGGGTCCTGTCGGGCGGCCCCGGACCATGTCCGGGAGTGTAGCGATCGGACGGTGCGGATTGCCGCCCCGGTGGTATCGCTCCCAGCACGCCGCCGAACAACTTCCCTCGCTTGGACGCGGACCTTGCCCCACCGGGCGTGATCGTGCAGCGAGGGCTGACGGAAGCGGCAGCGATCCCGCGGGTGACAGAGGCGCTGAGAGGTACAGAGGTTCTGCTCTACTCCGCGCCGAGTGGCCGGCCGGACACCGCGCGAGCCTATGCGGAGGCCGCTTTGCTCGCGGGTGTGGCATTCGTCTACACCACTGCAGACCCGATCGCACGGGACTTGTCGCTGCTCACGCGCTTCGAGGAAGCAGGTCTCCCGCTCATGGGCGATGGCCTGGCCAGCCGGTTCGGTGCCTCCGTCGTTCACAAACGGCTCAAGGTTCACGACCCGAGCGGCGCCGCCGGTGTCAACATCGACCTCATCCGCACTGCCGTCACCGCTCTGCGGTCAGGTCGCGGTGGCTACCCGGCCGAAGCAACGCGGCATCTGAAGTCTCCGCCCGGCACGCCGGCCTGACTTCGTGACTTCGCTGAGGCGAATACCGAACGCGCCGCAGGGCTACGCCGCGGGGCACTCTGGCCGCAGGCATCCGAATCTGCCGTCGACCGTACGTCACGCGGACGACTACGCCGTTGTGGCTCCGGCAACGGCTTTGTGCTGCTGGTTCGCTCCGGTACCTCGGACGACCTGAATACCGGCGGTCGTGGTGGTGACGAGTGCTACGGATGCGGCGATCAGCAGCAGGGTGGTCCCGGCCAGGACAGTGCGCATGTACTCGCCTCCGCTTGCCGTGGCGGACAGGTACTCGATGTTGTCGAGGCCGTGCGTCGCCCACGGTGCCTGGATCAGTGAGCTGGCGGCTGCCGGAGAGTTGTGGTGGGCGACCGGCTGGGGCGAGGACGCCAACGAGCTCTACCTTCCCTTACTGGGGGTCAAGCCGCTGCCCGTGGTCCGCCTACCTCCCCGGCCGTTCGCACCTGAGCTCAAGGTGCCGGCGATCGACGCCGTCGTTGGTGACCGGCCGGCGGCGTGGATAGACGACAACCACACCCCCGCGGGCCGCCAGTGGGCCGATCAGCGCACCGCGTCGACTTTGCTCGTGCCGATCGACCCGGCGATCGGGTGGACTCGCGCGGATGTCGACCTGGTGCTTGATTGGGTGGAAAGGCTGCCTCACTGAGTCCGTACCAGGGCACAGCCGCGCCGTGCTGTTCAGTCGCTGACTCTGCTGCGGGACTGGTACACCAGGTCCTGGTACTCGGGGTGCCGGGCGATCCAGCCCGCGAAGAACGGGCAGGTGGGCAGGACCAGCAGACGCGCGGCGCGGGCCTCGTCGAGGCCGGCGCGGACCAGCGCGGCCCCCACTCCCCTGCCCTCGTACTCCGGCGAAACCTCGGTGTGTACGAACGCGATGAGTTCCTTGGTGCGGATGTACTGCGCGATCCCCGCAACCGTGGACTCTCCCTCGAACCGAGCCTCGTACTGGTTGGCTTCGGGGACATCTTTCACGTTCAATGTCATGTGTTCTCCATCTGCTCTCATCTCCGCTGCGGGCTGACCGGCGCGGCGGTCCGGTGAAACGTCGCTCCCGGCCAGCCCCAAGTATCCGGTGCTCACCGGCTACGAACAGTGACACCACGTCACCTGCGGTCGTGACACTGCGTCACTGACGCCTCGGGCGCAGCCGCGCTGTCATGGGGGACGCGCTCGTCGTGGCGGCCGTGCTCGGATGACCCGGAATGCCGGGAACCTCGACAGTACGACCTGGTGCGGGGGTCACAGGAACAAGTGTGCGGCAGCGTGGGCGAAGCGGATCGGCCGGCAAATCGGTCATCTCACGATGGGCGGACCGGGCTATAGCCTTGACCGGCTGTGCCATCGCGGTCAGGCGGAGGGGGACATGGAACTGTTCGGACGGCGCGCCGAGACCGCGGTGCTGAACCGGGTGCTGGATCGGGCGGCGGACCGCGCGGGTTCCGGGCTCGTGCTGTGGGGTGAGCCGGGCATCGGCAAGACCGCTCTGCTGGAGTACGCCGTCGAGGCGGCGTCCGACGCGACGGTGTTGCGGTGTCGGGGCACTCGGATGGAGGCGGGGCTGGCGTTCGCGGCGTTGCACGAGCTGCTGTGGCCGGTGTTGGATCGGCTGGAGACGCTCCCCACCCCGCAGGCTGCGGCGTTGCGGGGGGCGTTGGGACTGAGCCGGGACCCGGCCAACCGCTTCCTCATCGGCGCGGCCGTACTGTCGCTGCTCTCCGGTCTTGCGCGGGAGCGACAGGTGCTGGTCGTGGTGGACGACGCCCAGTGGATCGATGAGGCGAGCGCGCTGTGCCTGGGGTTCGTCGCCCGACGAGTGGCGACGGAGCCGATCGCGGTGCTGCTGACCGGGCACGAGGATCCCGCCTCGGGGCCGTGGGAGGGGTTGCCGGCCCTGGAGGTCGGAGGTCTGGCCGACGAGGACGCGCGCCAGCTCCTGATCGCAGTCGTGCCGGGGATCGACGCGACGCTTGCCGATCGGACGGTACGGGCGGCGGGTGGCAACCCGCTGGCGCTGCACGAGCTGCCCACCCTCGATCGCGAGCCCGACGCAGAGGCGATCCTCCCGCCCTCCGGGAACCCGGTGCCGGTGGGCCCACGGTTGCGGCGGGCATTCTGCGCACGGGCCGAGGCCCTGAAACCGTCGACCCGGGCGTTACTGCTGCTGGCCGCCGCCGAGGGCCGGGGTGACAGGCACGTCGTGCACCGGGCCGGGGCCGCCTGGGGCATCGACACGTCCGCCTGGGACGAGGCCCTGCGTTCGGGCCTGCTCCATACCTCGGGGACCCGCCTGGAGTTCCGGCACCCGCTGATCCCGGCAGCCATCTACGACGGTTCCCCCTTCGCGGAACGGCAAGCTGTGCACCAGGCGCTGGCTGCGGCCCTGCCGCGGGACGCCACCATGGAGCGGGCTCGGCACCTGGCAGCCGCTGCCGACGGGCCGGACGAGGACGTCGCCGCACTGCTGGAGCACGCCGCCGAGGAGTGCCTGCGACGCAGTGCGGGCCCGATGGCGGCGCGCACCCTGCGTCGGGCCGCCGAGCTGTCCCCGACGCCAGCGGACGCCACGCGCCGGCTGGCCGCCGCCGCCCGCGCCGCCTGGCACGCCGGCAACGCTGAGGCGGCGCGGCAGTTGCTCGACGATGCTGAACGCCTCAGCGGTGTGCTTCCCGTCGTCCGGCTCAGCGGCGGACTGCGCGGGATCCTCGAATTCGCACACGGCATGCCCGAGCGTGCCCACCATTACCTGACCTGCGACATGGCCGCGGTACCCGAGACCCGTCGCGCCGTGGAGCTGGGCACGGTGGCGGTCCGCGCCGCCTGGTCGGCCGGACGGTCCGACCTCCAACAGGAGGCGCTACGACGGGTGCGGGCCGTGAACACCGCCGCCGACTCCGCGGTGTCGGGGCTGATGCCCGTACTGGAAAACTGGTGGTCCTGCTACGACGTGACCGGCGACGCCACCCCGACGACCCGCAACCTGGCCAGCGACGTCGTCGGTCAGCTCGGCACTGTCGCGTGGGAGTTGCTGCCGCCCGTGCCGTTGGTCCAGGCCTGGGGCATCGACGGCGGCCTGCTCGACGTGCTGCGCGTGCAGGCCGCACAGCTGCGGAGGCGACACGAACTCACCGCGCTGGCGCTGGTGCTGGCCCAGATCGCGGTCCTCGACACCGCAGCGGGCCGGTGGGACGCGGCCGAGATGGCGGCGGCCGAGGGCCTGCGACTGGCCGAGGAGGTCGGGGCGGATCACCTCGCCACACAGAGCCGCAGCTGCCTCGGCTTGCTGGCTGCCGCTCGCGGCGAGCACCGCGCCGTCGAGGAGCACACCAGCCGGATGCTGCGGGTCTCGGTGCCACGCGGAGTGCGGGCGCTCAGCGCATCGGCGTACTGGATCCGTGGACGAGCGGCGTTGTTCGACGGTCGTCCACGGGAGGCGCTGAGCGACCTGCTGTGCCTCGTCGAGCCCGGCCACGAGGCCGCCCACACCACCTTCGCGCTGCTCGCCGCCCCGGACACCGTCGAAGCGGCGGTGCAGGTCGGCAGCACCGACGTCGTCGGGCCTCAGGTCGCCATGGTGCAGGAGTGGGCGCAGCGTACCGGTGCGACCTGGGCCCGCACGGCCGGCCACCGCCTCACGGCCCTCGCCGAGGCCGGATCGGCGGCCGAGGCGTCGTTCCGAGCCGCCCTGGACGTCGCGGGGGCGGCAGAGCAGCCGTTCGAGTACGCCCGCACTCGGCTGCTGTACGGGGAGTGGCTGCGGCGGGCGCGGCGCCGGGCCGACGCCAGTACCCAGCTCGCCGCAGCAGCGGAGACCTTCGAGCGCCTGGGCGCGGACCCACTGCGGGTGCGGGCGCTGCGCGAGCAGGCTCTGACCGACCGGCGGGCGGCACCTCGCGGAACCGAGCCCGCTGCCGGGCTGACCGCGCAGGAGCTGCGGGTCGCGCGGTTGGCCGCGGACCGGCTGACGAACCGGGAGATCGCGGCGCAGCTGTTGATCAGCCCACGCACGGTCGGACACCACCTGGCCAGCGTCTTCCCCAAGCTGGGCATCACCTCCCGGACCGAGCTGGCCAGGATCGACTTCGATGGAGATCTTCGGCTCCGTTAGGGCCTGGGCGTGGCCTGCCGGTCTTGTAGTGGTTGATCATTGACGATGTGCCGGTGGTGCGTCGTGGTGAGTTGACCGACCAGACGTGGGACGTGATCGCACCGCTACTGCCGGAGCCGGGTGGGGCTCGGGGGCGATGGCGGGATCACCGGCAGGTCATCAACGGGGTCTTGTGGAAGCTGCGCACGGGTGCACCGTGGCGTGACCTGCCGGAACGCTTTGGGCCGTGGAAGACCTGCCACGAACGGCTGCGCGGATGCACAGCAGACGGGACGTGGGAACGGATCCTGGCCGCGGCGCAGGTGCATGATGACGGCACACCGGTGCAATGGACGATCAGCATCGACTCGTCGATCGTGCGGACGCACCAGCATGCCGCCGGCACCCGCGAAAACGCGGCATCCGACACGTCATCCCCGAACGCTCGGACCAGGTCGCCCGCCGAGCTGCGAAGGGCAGCGCCGGCGGGCGACCACCCGCCTTCGACAAGGTGGTCCACAAGAAGCGCAATGTCGTGGAACGCTGCTTCAACCGCCTCAAGCAATGGCGTGACCTGGCCACTCGATCCGCCAAATGCGCATCCCTCTACCGGGCCAGCCTGATCCTCATCGCCGCTGTCATCTGGCTCAGCTGAGCGGGACTGACG
Source organism: Verrucosispora sp. CNZ293 (assembly GCF_002754655.1). Taxonomy (NCBI): domain Bacteria; kingdom Bacillati; phylum Actinomycetota; class Actinomycetes; order Micromonosporales; family Micromonosporaceae; genus Micromonospora; species Verrucosispora sp. CNZ293. Next base: position 721,296 of record NZ_PEFR01000001.1, on the reverse strand, counting down.
TTCATCCGGCGCCGATAAGGGACCAGTCTTGAGGAAATACGGCGTGCAGCAGGTCGGTGATATTGGCGGGTGGGAAGTCCGGCCAGGAGCGTTGCGGGTCGTGCCGTCGGTTGAGACGTCGATCAAGGAAACGCTGAGTCCGTATGAGTCCCTCGGTCGCCTCACCCACGCTGATGGCGCCGTCTTGCATGGCCGCGGCGTACTCGTCGAGATCCAAGACCCGGTAGGGATGGTCACCAGGTCCCACGATCACGTCGATCCACAAGTCGTCAACCATGACTACGCTCCCATGATCAGCGACTCGCACCAGGTCGCAGTACCACCAGCCCTGCAGCTCGGCTGGAAATACGACCGGCTGATTGATCTGGAACCCATCATCGAGCAGCACGAAGCTGCGCTGCTCATACGGTCGATTGTCGAGGTGAAATCCCCAGTCGTAGACGATGGCGTCGCCAAGACGCAGCCCCGCCGCGCGCAGCTTCCCGTCGCGCACCACGGTCACAGGCGTCGGTTCACGCTCGGAACCATCAGTCACACGCAACAGCTTCGCAGGACGACAACTCGACGCTCAACCATGATCGGCAGGACAGGCCCTAGGCTGCCCACCGGCGACGACCGGTCCGATCGTGCGCCGTTGACCGATCGAGCACCGGTCGGCTGTTGGTCCTCATCGAGCACCTTTCTGGTGCCACCGCATCGGGTCGTCCTCCAGCGCGGAGCGGTCCCATCTCGCCCGGTCCGCGGCGGCTTCGTAGGTGGTGCGGAGGAACTCGGCAACCGCGCGGTCCGGGTCCGGTGCGGCGCGGGCGGCCTCGTACGGCAGCAGGAACTGCTGGAACTCGCTACTGAAATAGGCGCCTTCGGGGCCGACGTGCTGCCCGGCGAACCCGTCGGGTTCGGGATAGGCGTAGGAGTAGAAAGCGCCTTCCTCGCCGCCCCCGGGCCAGAACCCGCAACTGGACAGTTCCCGGGAGTAGCCCTCGACCATGACCCAGTCCCCGCAGTTGGGCATGCCCCCGGGGTGCGGTGGGGCCGACCGGCCGGAGAAGCGGGTGCAGGCCAGGTCCATCCCACCCCAGAAGAAGTGCACCGGACTGACCTTGCCCACGAAGTGCGACCGGAACTCGCCGATCACCCGGTTCGCCTGCAACAGTTGTCGCCAGAACAGGGCGGCCGCCGCGCCGTCGTAAGAGGCGTGTTCGTGGTCCTCGGCGAACGGGATCGCCGGATCGACCTCGTTGGGGCGCGGCCGGATCGGTGCCTCGATCCCGAGCTCGTCGAGCATGGTCATGACCCGCGAGTAGAACTCGGCGACCGACATCGGCCGGAGCGGGAGGCTCCGCGCGCCACCGTTGCTGGTGCGCACGTCGAGCCGATGGCCGACGAAGTCGAACTCGATCTCGAAGGCGCCCGTGCCGTACGGGATCGTCGACGTCGTCAACCCGCGCGGGCTCACGTACAGGGTCACCTGCCACCAGTGGTTGAGCAGCGGAGCGTGGGCCATTCGGATCTTGCCCACGATCTGGGTCCACATGTGCAGGGTCTCGCGGGTGGCGGTCCAGTCCGAGACCCGTAGGCTCGGCCAGCTCGTTGCCGGGCTTGTCATGCTCAGTCACATCCTTGGCGCTGTAACGAAGGTGGCGGTCGTGATCGTTGGCACCTACGGCGCGCCGCCGGTTCGCTGATCAGGCATCTCGCCTCCGTCTGATGATCAGCGGTACTCCGGGTTGGCGGCGTCCGGATAAGTTCCTGCGTCCCAGGCAGTGCGCTGGTTGCCGTAGGCCGGGAGCCCACCGGCACGACGGATCATCGACGCGAGGTGGAGCAGGTTGTAGGTCATGAACGCGGTGTTGCGGTTGGTGAAGTCGTTCTCCGGCCCACCCGAACCCTCGTCGAGGTAGGAGGGCCCTGGGCCGACCTCCCCGAGCCAACCCGCATCGGCCTGCGGCGGGACGGTGAAGCCGATGTGCTGCAGGCTGTAGAGGATGCTCATCGCACAGTGCTTCAGACCGTCCTCGTTGCCGGTGAGCAGGCAGCCACCGACCCGCCCGTAGTAGGCGTACTGGCCCTGCTCGTTGAGGACGCCGGAGTAGCCGTAGAGCCGCTCGATCACCCGACGGGTCACCGAACTGTTGTCGCCGAGCCAGATCGGTCCGGCGATGACCAGGATGTCGGCCGCCAGCACCCGGGTCAGCAGCGCTGGCCATTCGTCGGTCTCCCACCCGTACTCGGTCATGTCGGGACGGACGCCGGTGGCGATGTCATGGTCGACGGCGCGGATCTGGTCCACGCTGACCCCGTTCGCCTCCATGATCGCCATACTGCGGTCGATCACCCCCTGGGTGTGGCTACGCCCCGGGGAACGGTTGAGGGTGCAGTTAATGTACATCGCGCGCAACCCGGTGAAATCGGGCTTCTCGATCCCCGTCGCGGTCATGGGGTCCTTTCCTGGTGATCGGTCGTGCCGCGGGCTCGTCGGTCGACACGAAGGTCCCTCGCGCCTCGACGTCGGTCGGTCCAGACGAAGGATCCGGCAGGACCGGGCTCTGCTGCCCGGCGCAGCGGCGCGCCCGGTGGGTCCACCTAACGAGTGTCGGACGCTGCGGCCCGCGCCGGATCGGCCGGTCAATCGGTCGGTGCTGCTCGGTCAGCGCGCTCAACCACGCCGACGATCACATGCGATCAAGTACGTCGATGACCGTGAGTCGGCCACCATCGCCGGGATCCGGATCCGGGATCATCGTCTCCGGATCGACGAGATAGACCTCGTGACCGTCAAGCGTGAGCCGACGCGCGACCTCCAGGAGCATCCGTCGGGCCACATCGTCGATGGAGTGCACAAGCGAGACGTCGAGAACCACTCGGGGCTCCGCAGGCGCACTCTCCACGAGCTCGCGAACGATCCGCTCGGCTCCCGCGAAGCGGATTCCGCCCTGCAACCGGAGAACCCGGGTCGCGTCCGCTCCACCGCCTCGTACCCGATTGGAACGCACGACCGCGCGCGCCGCGGGAGGAACCTCCATCACGTGCAACCCCATGTCGGACGAGAACCGCTCGAACAGCGACACTCCGCGCACGCTGTTGCCGTGCCGGTCCAGTCGCGGTGAGAAGGTGGCGATGCCGAGCTGACCAGGGAGTGCACCGATCAGTCCGCCGGCCACCCCGCTCTTCGCCGGGATGCCGACCTGCGTGGCCCAGTCGCCGGCGGCGTCGTACATTCCGCAGGTGGCCATGACGCTCAGGACCTGGCGCACCACTGCCCCGTCCACCACCTGCTCGCGCGAGAGGGGATTGACGCCACGGTTGGCCAGCGTCGCCGCCATCATCGCCAGATCCCGGGTGGTCACGAGCACCGAGCACTGACGGATGTAGCCGTCGACGACGGTCCTGGGATCCTCGGTGAGGATGTCGTGGCTGCGGAGCATGTGCGCGATGGCGAGGTTGCGGTGCGCGCTCTCCATCTCGGATGCGCACACCGTCTCATCGACCGTCAGCTGACGGCCCGCGAACGCCGAAAGCCCCTCAACGACGCGGTCGACCCGCTCGACGGGCTTGAGGTTCTCCGGTCCGGCGAGTGAGTGAGCGGTGATCGCGCCGGCGTTGATCATCGGATTGCGCGGACGCCCGGTGTCGCTTTCGAGGGAGATCTCGTTGAACGCCTCCCCGGATGGCTCGACCCCGACCTTGGTGAGCACTCGATCGAAGCCGCGGTCGGAGAGCGCCATCGCGTACACGAACGGCTTCGAGATCGACTGGATCGTGAACGCGACATCGACGTCGCCGGCGCCATGGACCGTGCCGTCGACCGTGGCGAAGACCGCGGCGAGACGCTCCGGATCAGCTGTCGCGAGCTCGGGAATGTACCCCGCCGGCGCTCCGGAGGTGTCCGATTCGACATCTCCGAGCACCTCAGCCAGATAGTCGGGAACGACTGACCGCATCCGTCCTCCTCAGGTTCCCGCGGAGGCTGCCAGTGCGGGACCTCGCGCACCAACAGCCTGACAGGCTGCGGTGCGGGTTCGCAGGTCGGCGGTCTGGATCTCGCCAAATGCAGCGAGGCGCCCTCCGTGTGGCAGGGCACGGAGAGCACCGGCGGCGTGCAGCGCCAATGCTCCCCGTACGCTGCGCTAGTAGCCGTAGATCATCTTGTAGGCCACCTCGGGCAGGAACTGCCCGGCACTGGATCCGCCGCCGACTCCGCAGTTGCCGTCCGACTCACCCGGCGTCTTGAGCCACAGCAGCATTTCGGCCCCACCGCCCATCCGGCTGGGCGTGCCGATCTTGCGGCCGCCGGGGTTGCACCACTGACCGTCGGAGCCGTTGCCGTTACGACTGGTGTCGATCACGTACGGCTTGCTGTATCCGAACCTCTGTAGCGCGGAAGCGACCTGGTTGCCGTAGTTGGTGTTCTCGCCGGTGGTGAAGTAATTCGAGACGTTCAGCGCGAAGCCGCGTGCGTTGCGCACCCCGGCCATGTTGAGCCGCTGCGCCATCGTCTGGGCGTCGACCCAGCGGGGATTGCCGGCGTCGATGTAGACCCAGGTGTTGGACGCCCTGGACCGGAACTGGCCGACCGCGCGGGAGAGCATGCCCACTCGGTCGTTGATCTGCGCCTGGCTCATGCAGTTGAAGTCGCCAAGGGAGTCCGGTTCGAGGACCACCACGGCAGGACGGCTGCCGATGGCGGAGGCGAAAGAGGCGATCCATGAGTCGTAGGCGGCGATACTGCCGGCGCCACCACCGGAGTGTCCGCCGCAGGCGTCCCGGCCGGGAAGGTTGTAGGCCACCAGCAGCGGCAGCTTGTCACGAGCGTCTGCGGCTCCCACATAGCTTCCGACCGCACTCCCGATGTTGCCGCTCCAGTTGCCGAACCATCTGGCCATCGGCTTCTGCGCGATCTCGGTGCGGATGGCAGCGGCGCGTCCGTCGCCCTGGTTTGCGGCCGCCCACGTCGCCGGGCTCGAGTTGGGATCGACGTAGAAGCCGCTTGTCTGGCTGATCGGATCCGCGTGCGCGGCTGGTGCCCCGAGCAGGATCGCGGGAACCGCCAACGCCAGGGCGGCGGCAAGCCCCCAGGGGCGGGTGAAGCGTTTCATGGACAGGTCTCCTTCGGGTAAACTGGAAGCGCTTCCAGCGACTCTTATCGATACATTATCGCCGATGGTCGGCAAATGTCAGGCATATGTCAAGCCATGCGATCCTCGCGGCAAGATCGAGGCCAGGGATTCCTGGGACCGCTTCCAGTCTGACGACGACAGTGAGCCACCTCGACGCCGTCGATGCCGGCCGATACGATCGGTCAGCTAGCCGACGGTGACGGCTGCCCCGACGTCGGACAGGAAGGACTCCGCATCGCGATGGCAGCGCAGCGGCCTCGGCGGCAACCGACCCTTGACGAGGTGGCCGAGCGCGCCGGCGTGTCACGTTCCGCCGCGTCCCGGGTCATCAACAAGGCGCCGCACGTCAGCCGCGCCACGCGCGAGGCCGTGGAACGCGCCATCAAGGAGATGGGCTATCTACCGAACCGCACCGCGCGTGCCTTGGCCACCCGACAGACGGGGATCGTCGCGCTCGCGGTCTCCCATGACGATCCCCAGCTGTTCGCCGACCCGTTCTTTGCCCAGGTCATCGTCGGTGTGTCCGCAGCGCTCGAGGAGACCGACCTGCACCTGTTGCTGTGCCTTGCCAGCTCCGGCCGGGGTCGGTCCCGGCTGACCAACCTGCTGCACACGCGCGGCGTCGACGGCATCATGCTGATGGCGCTGCACGGCGACGATCCGCTGACTCACATCGCGCGTCGGGCCGGCCTGCCCGCGGTGTACGGTGGGCGGCCGTTGAATTTCGAACCACAGTGGTACGTCGACTCCGACAACCTCGGCGGCGCGCGACTCGCCACCGAACACCTCATCGGCCTCGGCCGAACCCGGATCGTCACCATCACCGGCCCCATGTCCACAGACGTCGGCCGCGCTCGCCACCGCGGCTACCGCGAGGCGATGATCATGGCCGGGCTGACCCCGTACGCGACGGCAGAAGGTGACTTCACCAAGACCGGCGGAGCCGCAGCGATGAAATCCCTGCTGGACAGTCACCCCGATCTCGACGCCGTCTTCGCCGCGAGCGACGACACGGCGGCGGGCGCGCTCCGCGTCCTCATCGACGCCGGCCGGTCCGTGCCAAACGACGTGGCAGTGGTGGGCTTCGACGACCTCGGCATGGCCGAACGAACCGATCCGCCGTTGACCACCGTGCACCAGTCGGTCCAAGCCCTGGGCAAAGAAATGACCCGGATGCTCGTCGACCTCATCGCGGGGCACGAACCCTCGTCCATCATCCTGCCCACGAAGTTGGTGCTACGCGACTCGGCATGATCCGCGACGCGGGACCCATCCCAGCATCGCCGGAGACCCTCGCAGCCCACAGGTGACCGTCTACCTATGCCTGAACACGGTCCCGGCGGAGGAAGCACGACAGCAGTTGCCTGAACTCGTGCGGGTGCTCGATCGCCGGCACGTGCCCACATCGGTCGAACACGTGCAGACGGACGTCCGCCAGGTGTTCGAGCAACGGCTGGGTTGCCGTGTCCAGCGGGGTGACCCGGTCCTCGGCCCCGTGCACGAGCAGCACCGGCGCGCGGATCGCTGCCAGCGTCTGCGCCGAGAGGGTGAGCTCCTGGACCCATCGTGCCCTGGGTGGAGGGAACAACGACGCGTACGCCGCCGCCCCGGCTCGCATCGCAGCCGCCCGGGCCTCGACGGCCGAGTCGGTCACCAGCGCCTGGTCGAGGACGAGGCGACTCAGCATGTCTCGTGCCCCCGCCAAGCCCGCGGGGGCGGCCCAGAGCGCGTCGAGCTCAGCGGAGAGCGGCGCGCCCGGGGCGCCCATCGTCGCGACCGCCACCACACGGGTGACCTGCTGGGGGCGCGCGGCCGCCAACGCCAGCGCCACCGCGCCACCCATGGAGTGACCCACCACGGCGTAGTCGTCGATGCCGAGGGCATCCATCAGGCCCGCGGCCTGCTCCGTCCACAGCCGGAGCCCGCCGCTGGCGCCCGCCGGGACAGGTGTACGACCGAACCCCGCCTGGTCAGGAGCCACCAGGTGCCAGGACGTGCCAAGCGCCTGCGCCGTCGCAGCCCAGGCACCGGACCCGGTCGTGCCGGGTCCGGAGCCGTGCAGCATCAGCACCGCAGGGCCGGTGCCGCTCTCCAGGACGTGTACGGGGGAACCGTCGACGGCGACGGTCCGAAGTGTCGTCACCGGGGTGGGCCAGGTGTGCTCATGCCGATGCGGGTCCGACGGACTTCGAGAAGACCTCCATCATGGCCTTGCCGAACTGCGGCATGTCGGGCCATCCCCGGCAGGAGACGAGGTTGCCGTCCACGACGTCGGGAGCGTCGATGACCGTCGCGCCCGCGTTCTCCATGTCACCGGTGATGGGTGGGAAGCACGCCGTCTTTCGACCCTTCAGCAGCCCGTACACCGCCGGTACCTGCGCGCCGTGGCACACCAGCGCGATGGGAAGGTTGCGCGCGAAGAAGTGCTCGGTGATGCGCCTGACGTCGGCGTTGACCCGGATCCACTCGGGTGCGCGTCCCCCGGGAATGATGAGGGCGTCGTAGCGCTCGACGTCGACCTCGGCCCAGGGCACGTCGACCGGCAGCTTGCGACCGTTCTTCTCCACGTAGGCGTCGGAGTTGGGGTCGAACTCGTGGATGACAAGTTGCACGTCACGCATGGTCAGTGACGAGACGTCAACGTCCCAGCCGCCCTCCTGGACACGGTAGTAGGGATACATGGTGTCGAGTTCCTCGGCGGCGTCGCCGGTCAGGAGCAGCGCTCTGGGCACCTGCTTCTCCTCGCATTTGGGGGCCGGTGAGGTAGATCCAATACGATCCGATCCGATCCGACTCAGCATTCCCCGGCCCAGCCCGCCCGTCAAGCCTCTACCGCAACGTCATTCGCGTCCCTGGCTTCGTCGAACAACCGCCGGAAACGCTCGCCGGAGCGCAGGATGTGCCGACGCATCGCGTAGGCGGCGGCGTCGGGGTCGCGCGCGGCGATCGCGGCCACGATCTCCTCGTGCTCGGCCATGGCCAGGTGAGTGACCTGGGCGTCGTGGTGCAGCCGGAAGAGGTGCACGTGACTGTGCAGGCGCGCGAGCGCTTCCCGGATGACCTGGTTCTCCGCGCTCAGCGCGACGAGATCGTGAAAGGCGGCGTCGCGTAGACCGAAGGCGCCATAGGCGGCAGGCCCGCTGCCACCCTCCAGCTCCGCCATCTCCGCCAGCATTCGTCGCAGACCGGCTACCTGCTCCGAGGAGGCGCGTTCGGCGGATCTGCGTGCCGCGGCCGGCTCAAGGAGCAGGCGAACCTCGAGCATGTCCTCGAATCGGTGACGGGTGATCTGAGGGGGAATCCGGTAGCCGGCGTGGGGCACCCGCACCACCAGGCCCTCGGCCTCCATCCGGTTCAGAGCATCTCGGATCGGCGTCTGCGAGACCCCCAGCTCGCGCGACAGGACGTCGATCGTGACGCGGGAGCCAGGCTCGATCCGTAGCGACATCAGCTGTCCGAGCAGCGTGTCGTACACCTCGTCGGCAAGCCGGCCGCCAGATCTTGCCGGCGGCGTTCCGCCCGTCACGGCCCGACGGCCCCGCGCGATCATTCCTTCGTCGTCCATCGTGACGTGAGGCCTCTCTTTGCGTCTTCCGGAACCTGTTGACATCTGTCACAACTCTGCGACATGCTGACGCCCCAACTGGATCGTATAGGAAAAGTGGCGGATGGCCGCCACCGCGCACCGTCGCGGAGCCGCCCGCGATCGCTCTACTTCGATCACCTGGAGCTCCCATGAGCGTGCTCGACGTCCCGCTCGGTTCACCCCCGGCCCGCAGCCGGGAGTGATGGACGCCACGAAGATCCAGTGATTGCGGCGCACTCGTGACGCCGGCCCTCCGCGGCAGCCCGGCAACACGCCTGGACAACCCAGCACCTGCTCGGCGAAGCACATAGCGAGGTTCTAGAAGTCCCCACCCCAGAAAGCAGGCGAGAAGATGCGGCATCAACAGCGAATAGGACGAATGTCCGGGCCCAGCCGAAGGGTGCAGCTGGCGACGGCGGCCATGCTGCTGGTGGCCACAACCGTGGCCGCGTGCGGGGATGGCCAGGAAGGCGGCGGGACGGCGAGCGCCCCCAAGGCTCCGGCGACCATCCCGGAGCTCACCACGGACCCGCTGACCCTCAGCTTCATCTGGTTCGACTGGCCGCCCGCCCAGGCGCTGGAAGCCTTCGCGAACGCGGAGTACAAGAAGGAGCGGCCGAACGCGACGATCAAGGTCAACACCGTGCCGAACGCGAACTGGCACGACGCGATGTTCACCCAGTTCGCCGCGCGCAAGACCGACTTCGACATCGCCATCCTGGACTCGCAACACATCGGCGAGGCCGTGACGAACGGCAACATCCTCGACATCACCGACTTCGTCAAGGGCAACATCGATGTCAATGCCTACAACCCGTACCTCCTCGCGGCCTACGGCCAGTTCCCCCAGGCGGAGACCGGCAAGCGCGACGAGAACGCCAGCCTGTACGGACTGCCGCTGCTCGGCGACACCTGGACGATGATCTACCGCAAGGACCTGATCGGCGACAAGCCACCGCAGACCTGGGACGAGATGATCTCAGTCGCCGAGAGGTGCCAGACGGACAACCCCGGCGTCAGCGGCCTGGCTTTCCACCAGGCCAACGGCTCCGACGCCGCGGCCGTCACCTACAACACGGTGAACGGCGTCTACGGCGGCAACCTCTGGGACTCCAAGACGCGCAAGATCGACGGCGTCCTCAACGACGCGGCGGGCCAGGAGGCGATGGACGTCCTGGTCAACAAGATGAAGCCGCTGACCGCCAAGGGATCCGGCAACTGGTTCATCGACGAGGTCAACGCCGCGGTCGCCCAGGGCAAGGCGTGCATCGCGTTCAACTGGATCGCCGCGAGCGGCGGCCTGCTCGATCCGAAGCAGTCGACGCTCGGCAGCACGCGGGAGCAGATCCTCGACAAGCTGGGTTTCGCCACCCTGCCGAGCCAGAAGACCAACCTGGTCCCGCTCGGCGGTATGGGAATGCACGTGTCGGCCTACTCCGCCGAGGCAAACCAGGTTGAGGCCCTGAACTTCATGAAGTGGTTCCAGCGCGCTGATGTGCAGAAGAAGTGGGCCGCGGCGGGTGGCGTGCCATCACGTACGGACGCGCTGGAATCGCCCGAGTTCCTCAACGCCGGGCCGTTCAACCAGGTGTACACCGACTCGGTGCCACGGATGCGGGACATGTGGAACGTGCCGGAGTACGCGCGCCTCGTCGACATCGAGAACACCAACGTGAACGCGGCTCTCAACGGTGCGAAGACGCCGACGGATGCGCTCAACGACATCGCCAAGGAGCAGCAGAGCGTGCTCGACTCCAGCAGCCGCAAGGGCGGCGGCGGGCTGTGAGTGACCCCGTCCCGCTGACCACCGACCACCCCGGGCAGGTGGCGTCCGCGACGCCACCTGCACCGGGGCGGTCCCGCCGGCTGAGCGACCGCGTGCTCGCGGTGACGTTCATTTCCCCCGCGCTGCTGCTGTTGCTCGGGATGTCGGTGTTCCCGCTGCTGTGGGCGTTGTACCTGTCCTTCACCGACTACTCGGCCACCCGCGGAGGGCCCGCCCGTTTCATCGGGTTCGCGAACTACACAGCCATCCTGACCTCGGCACAGGTCCACCAGCGGGCCTTGACGACGTTGATCTACGTGGTCGGCGCGGTCACCCTGCAGACGGTGCTCGGTTTCGGCATCGCCTACCTGATCTCCCGGCGCACGCACGGGCGAGGAGTGCTGACCACCCTGTTCCTGGTTCCGATGATGCTGTCGCCGGTCGTGGTCGGGCTGTTCTGGCGGTTCATGCTCGACGCGCAGTTCGGCGTGATCAACAGCATGCTCGGCTCGCTCGGCCTGGGGCAGGTGGAGTGGCTCACCCGACAGCGAACGGCATTGATTTCCCTGATCGTGGTCGACACCTGGCAATGGACACCGTTCATCATGCTCATCGCCCTTGCCGGCCTCACCGCGGTGCCCAAGTACCTGTACGAGGCCGCTTCCATCGACCGGGCGTCCGAGTGGTTCCGGTTCCGCACCATCACTCTTCCGCTGGTGTGGCCACTGCTGCTCATCGCCGTGTTGTTCCGGTCCATCGAGGCATTCCGGCTGTTCGACCTCGTCTACATCCTCACCAACGGTGGTCCGGGTGTCTCCACCGAGACGTTGTCGTTCCACGTCTACAAGGTCGCGTTCCTGGGCTTCAACACCGGAACCGCCTCGGCGTACGGGATCCTCATGGTCCTCGTCGTCATCGTCCTCACGCAGCTCTACCTGCGCTACCTGAACAAGCTCAAGGAGGGCTGATGGCCGTCTCCGTCGACGAGGCCGTGTCCACAGGTCCTACCCGGGATCGCACGCCGCCCGCGCGCCGCTTCGGCGGACGGGGTCGGTCCGTGCTGGAGGTCGCGCTGCTGACCGTGCTGGCCGTCGTGATGCTCTTCCCGGTGCTGTGGATGATCGAGACGTCCATCAAGGAGAACCGGGACGTCTACGCCATCCCGGCCGAGTTCTTCGGCTTCACCGTCACGATGGACCATTTCAAGGACGTGTTCGTCGCCTCCGACGGCGGCCGTTCGGACCTGTCCGTCGCATTTCTCAACTCCGCAGTGGTCGCCGGGGTCTCTACGCTGCTGGCCACCGTGTTGGGGGTCCCGGCGGCCTGGGCCTACTCGCGCTTCGCCGTGAGGGCCAAGAAGGACCAACTGTTCTTCATCCTGTCCACCCGCTTCATGCCGCCGGTGGTGGTCGTGATCCCGATCTTCCTCATGTACCGCCAGGTCGGGCTCATCGACAGCAAGCTCGGACTGATCCTCATCTACACCGCGTTCAACGTCCCGTTCACGATCTGGATGATGAAGGGGTTCGTCGACGAGGTGCCCGCGGAGTACGAGGATGCCGCCATGCTCGACGGCTACACCCGTTTGCAGGCGTTCTGGCGGTACACCCTGCCCCTGCTCGTGCCCGGCATCGCCGCGACGGCGGTCTTCGCGCTCATCTTCTCGTGGAACGAGTTCGTGTTCGCCATCTTCCTCACCAGCAGCGACGACGTACGGACGGCGCCACCCGCCATCGCCGGCCTCATCGGTGGCACCACGACGGACTGGGGTCTCGTGGCCGCCGCCTCGGTGGTGTTCGCCCTGCCGGTGCTCGTCTTCGCCTACCTGGTGCGCAAGCACCTCATCGCCGGTGTGACGCTCGGGGCGGTGCGACGCTGATGGCGGACATCGAGGTGACCGCCCTGCACAAGCGCTACCCGGACGGGACGGTCGCAGTTGATCACGTGGACCTGTCCATCGGCGACGGCGAGCTGTTCGTGATGCTCGGCCCGTCGGGTTGCGGCAAGACCACCACACTGCGGGCCATAGCCGGACTGGAGAGACAGACGACCGGCGACATCCGCATCGGCGACACGCTCGTCAACAACCTGCCGCCGGCTGAGCGCGACATCGCCATGGTGTTCCAGTTCTACGCTCTCTACCCGCATCTGAGAACCCGCGACAACCTGGCGTTCCCCCTGCGGGCCGAGGGACTACCCAAGGCGGAGGTGCGCGAGCGGGTCGCCGAGGCCGCCCGGCTGATGCGGCTTGGCCCGCTGCTCGACCGACGACCGCGCCAGCTGTCCGGCGGGGAGCAGCAGCGCGTCGCGCTGGCTCGCGCCCTGGTGCGACGACCGCGCGCATTCCTCATGGACGAACCGCTCACCAATCTGGACGCGGAGCTGAGGGCGGACATGCGCACGGAGATCAAGCACCTCCAGGGGGAACTCGGGGCGACGATGGTCTACGTCACCCACGACCAGGTCGAGGCGATGTCGCTCGGGCACCGCATCGCCATCCTCAACAAGGGCCGCGTCGAGCAGATCGGCACGCCGCTGGAGGTCTACGACCGGCCGGCGAGTCTCTTCTGCGCCGCCTTCATCGGCTCCCCGCCGATGAACCTGATCGAGGTGGAGGTGGCCGACGGGGAGTTGCGCGCTCAGGGCGGGCTGGTCCTCACGCCACCGCCGGGCCTGCCGCGCGACCGTCGTCTGGTCGCCGGCGTCCGGCCGGAGGCGCTGGAAGTCACCGTACCGGGGGCGGATCGCTCGGTCCCGGCCCGCGTGGTCTCGGTGGAGTGGCTGGGCGACGAAATCATCTACGTGGTCGACCACGGCGGCCAGCGTGACGTCCGGGTCCGGATGCCACCGACTGTCCGGTTCGCCGCTGACGCACCTGTCGGGCTGCGGCACACCGGCGGGACCCCGGTGGTCTACGACGTGAGCACGGAAGAGCTGGTGGCCTGATGGGAACCGTGGCAGTGCAGGGGCTGTGCAAGTCCTTCGGCAAAGTTCAGGCCCTGAACGGGGTGACGCTTGACGTGCCGGACGGCTCGTTCTTCGTCGTGCTCGGGCCCTCCGGGGCAGGCAAGACGACGACCCTACGAGCGATCGCCGGCCTGGACAAGCTTGACGCCGGGTCGGTGCATCTGGACGGCAGGGACGCGACAGGTGACGCCCCGGCCGAGCGGGACCTGGCCATGGTCTTCCAGAACTACGCCCTCTACCCGCGACACACGGCGTACGAGAACATCGCCTCGCCGCTGCGCGCACGCCGCTGTTCGGCAAGTGAGATCGCCGCTGCCGTCGAGCGGATGTCGAGCCTGTTGCACATCGAACGGCTGCTGCAACGTCGTCCCGCGCAGTTGTCGGGCGGTGAGATGCAGCGGGTCGCCCTGGCCCGGGCGCTGGTCCGTCGCCCACGCGCGTTTCTCATGGACGAGCCGCTGACGAACCTCGACCTCAAGCTCCGCGTCGAAATGCGCACCGAACTCACCCGCATCCACCGCAGCCTCGGAGCAACCTTCCTCTACGTGACAAATGACCAGGTCGAGGCCCTGTCCATGGCCGACCAGGTCGCGGTCCTCAAGGAGGGGAAGGTGCAACAGGTCGGAACGCCGACCGAGGTGTACGAGCGTCCCGCCAACCAGTGGGTCGCAGGATTCGTCGGGAGCCCACCGATCAGCCTGCTCCCCTGCCACGCCGAGGGAGATCGGCTGATCGGTGCGCAGGGTTGGACGCTGCCGCGCCCCCGCTGGACCACCGCTGAGGACGGCCGCCCGCTGCTGCTGGGCCTGCGCGCGGAGGACCTGTCCGTCGAACAGCGTGGGCACGCGTCATTGTCCGGGGAGCTCTACGGGCTTGAGCCGCTCGGTGACCGGACGGTGGTCGACGTGCGGGTGGGGACGGAGATCCTCAAGGTCAAGGCACGGCCCACAGTCACCGGTACGCCGGGCGAGCGACTGCTTGTCACTGTCGACCTGGACCGTGCGCACCTGTTCGATGCGGACACCGGGCTGTCGCTGTCCGTGGCCGGGCGGTAACCCCGCCGGGCGGCGACGGCACCATGCGCCCGCTCGCGGCAATCGAACCTCGCCGGACCGCTGAGACGACAGTGGCCCGGGACGACGATCGGTGGCGCCGGGTGTCGCCCGGCCCACCGGCCCACTGCGACGTTCGACCCGCTCGGCGACCCGGCACCCGACGAGGGCGGGTGACCCGTCCGCCTCCGGGCACGGCGCGCTCGCTGAGGTACGCCGACATCACCGAGAAGATCACAGGAGGCGGCGCGATGAGTGACCCGATGAACGTCCTGGCCCCCGAGCACCGGCGGCTCCGGATCGGCGACGCGTGGCGCGACGCCGCAAGCGGAGCCACCTTTGCCGTCGAGGACCCGGCGACCGGCACGACCATCGCCGAGGTGGCGGACGCCGACGTCGTTGACGGGCTCGCCGCACTGGACGTGGCGAGCAAGGCCATGGCGCAGTGGGCGGCGACCCCGCCGCGGAAACGGTCGGAGTTGTTGACCGCGACGTACCGGGTGCTTACCGAGCGAGCCGAGGAGGTCGCCCGGCTGATCACGCTGGAGATGGGCAAGCCGCTCGCCGAAGCTCGGGCAGAGGTGGCGTACGGCGCCGAGTTCTTCCGCTGGTTCGCCGAGGAGGCGGTACGCGTCGAAGGGCGCTACAGCACCGCTCCCGCAGGTGGATATCGCATCCTCACCGTGCCGAAGCCGGTCGGACCGTGCGTCTTCGTGACGCCCTGGAACTTTCCGTTGGCGATGGGTGCCCGCAAGATCGCTCCTGCGCTGGCCGCGGGCTGCACGACGATCACCAAGCCAGCCGCCCAGACGCCACTGACCATGCTGTTCCTGGCCCGCATCATGGAGGAGGTAGGCGTTCCCCCGGGCGTGGTCAACGTGGTGACCACCAAGCGTTCCGGCGAGGTGGTCTCCGCGCTGCTCGCCGACAGTCGCACCCGCAAGCTCTCGTTCACCGGATCGACGGAGGTCGGGCGGGTGCTGCTCCGTCAGGCTGCCGACAACGTGCTGCGTACCTCGATGGAGCTGGGCGGCAACGCGGCCCTGATCGTGTGTGCCGACGCGGACCTGGACGTCGCGCTCGACGGCGCCATGGTGGCCAAGATGCGCAACATCGGGCAGTCCTGCGTCGCGGCCAACCGGATCTACGTCGAGGAGCCGGTGCGCGAGGAGTTCACGGCGCGCTTCGCCGAGCGGATGGGCGCGCTCTCGGTGGGCCATGGCCTCGACGACGGAGTGGACGTCGGCGCGTTGATCGACGAAACGTCTGTCGCCACGATCGACGAGCTGGTCGTTGACGCTGTCGATCGCGGCGCCCGGGTCGTGGTGGGCGGCGAGCGTCCGGACGGGCCGGGCCACTTCTACCCGCCCACAGTCCTCGTCGACGTGCCCGACGATGCGCGGATGCTCAGGGCGGAGATCTTCGGCCCGGTCGCGCCGATCATCTCGTTCACGTCCGACGACGAGGTGCTGGCGAAGGCCAACGACACCGAGTACGGCCTGGTCGGATACCTCTTCACCCGTGACCTCCAGCGGGCGCTGCGGTTCGCCGAGGGGCTGGAGACCGGGATGATCGGCATCAACCGTGGTCTGATCTCGGACCCGTCAGCTCCGTTCGGCGGCGTGAAGCATTCCGGGGTCGGCAAGGAGGGGTCGCACGAGGGCATCCTCGAATACCTCGACCTCACCTACGCGGCGATCGACCTCCCGTGACCGCGCTGCTGCTCCGGGCGTACGCCGGAAACCACAGTGCCCTGTGCGGACGCGACCTGGCCGGTCTCCACCCGGCGGACAGGAGCCGGGGCATCGCCCGTCCGAAGTTGCTGGCACCCGGGACGCCGGCGTGCGCACCGCCGCCCGGCGGTCGCGCCGGCGCCACCTGGGCGGCCACCCTCGCCGAAGCCGTCCCGGTCTCGCAGGTGACCTGGACGTCCGCCACGCACATCGCCGCCGACGTTCCGGAGAGGCACCGACATGCTTGAGACCGTCCGCGGACCACGCCAGCTGATAGTGGGCGAAGGGGTCGCACAGAACATCCCACGAGTGGTGGCCGAGAGTGGCTCGCGAGTCCTCATCCTGACCGACCAGGTTCTACTGGGGCAGCCGGGCGTGGCCGAGATCGTGGCCGCCGTCCGGGAGAGGGTCGCCGTCGTCGAGGTGTTCGCCGACGCGACTCCAGACGTGCCACTCGCCGATGTCGCCCTGGCCGTCTCGGTGGCCGCGGAGGTGGACGCCGACGTGATCCTCGCCATCGGGGGTGGCACGGTGATCGACCTCGCCAAGATCGTCGGCGTCATCCGCCGCCACGGTGGTACGCCGCGCGACTTCTACGGCGAGTCGAAGGTGCCGGGGCCGACGATGCCGCTCGTCGCGGTCCCGACGACGTCAGGCACCGGCTCCGAGCTCACCCCCGTGTCGGTGTTGACCGACCCGGACCGTGAGCTGAAAGTGGGGGTTTCCAGCGTCCACATCGTGCCCGACTTCGCCATCGTCGACCCCGAACTCACCTACACCTGCCCGCCGACCGTCACCGCCCACTCCGGCATCGACGCGTTCTGCCACGCGGTGGAGAGTTACACCGCGCGACCTCGGGCCCACGGACCGCGCGACCCGGTCGAGCAGGTGTTCCTCGGCCGCAACCCGATCACCGACCACTATGCGCTCCTGGCCGCGGAGCGGATCGCCCGTAGTCTGCGTCGTGCGGTCAGGGACGGCGGCGACACGGACGCGCGGGCGGACATGTCCTACGGGTCCATGCTCGCCGGACTCGCCTTCTCCCACGCGGGCAACGCGGCCCCGCATGCCCTCCAGTACCCCATCGGCGCAGCCACCCACACGCCGCACGGCCTGGGCGTCGGGCTGCTGCTGCCGTACGCGCTGGACGCGGCCAGGGATGCCATCGGCGACCGGTTGGCCATCCTCGCCGGGGTGTGCGGGCTCGACGTGACCGACGCCTCGGACGCCGAGGCCGCAGACACGTTCCTCACCTGGCTCGACGGGCTCCTTGCCGACATCGGTATCCCGCCCAGCTTGGCGGACATCGGCGTGGCCCGCGCCGACCTCCCGCGCTTCGCGGAGATGGCCAGTGGCGTCACCCGCCTGATCCAGAACCACCCAGGCCCGACCGACACCGCAAGCCTGACCGCGATCCTCGAAGCGGCCTGGACCGGGGAGCGGACCCGACACGTCCTGACTCCGACACCGTGACGGGCCCGTCACATGACGACCGTGTCAGGTGTCCGTCGAGCGCTCGCAGGCCGTTGCTGTCCAGCCGGTGCAGTGCCTCGGTGAGAGCCTTGTCGCTGATGCCGCCGATCATCGTCCGCAGCGCGCGGCGGTGGAGATCGTCGGTTCACTCGTACGCGACATCGGAGGCATCCCTGCCGTACTCGGCGGACTGGACCGGGCCCGCCAACTCGAAGAAGTCGCCGGGTTCGTCATCGCCCTCGCCTTCACCGCCGTCGACCCGCAGTCGGCAATCCCCGCCGTTGCGCAACCCGCAGCACCCCAGCCCCTCCCTCAACCCTGAGCCACGACACCCACCACACGGCCAGAAGCGGAACCGCCACCCTGCTGATCAGCCCGCCAGCGGCCACCCGCAGACGCGCCCCGAGACAGGTGACGTCGGGGCGGCTGGCTGATGCCCTGGCCCACCGACAGCGACCAGTTCGACACTCTCGCCTACGCGATCAACGGAGGTCTCGGGGACCGCCGCGAGCTACGTGTTGCTACCCGGGCCCAGCAGATGGCGTCTTGTCCGCGCCGGACGGCCTACGACATTAGGTGAAGGTGATGTCGGCAGGCGATGATGCCTGTGCGCGGCGAGGGCCCGTGAGGGGGTGGCGGAGTGGACGACTGGCTGCCCGATGCCCAGGTGCTCGCCATGCTGGATCTGGAGCCGCAGGGCTGGATGCTGGCCCGGGCGGTGTACGACGGTCGCCTGATCGTTGACTTCGAACTGGTCTACATCAACCACGCGGGTTGCGGCCTGGTCGGACGGCCGCGCGTCGAGTTGGTCGGCCGCCGCTACCGACACCTGTGGCCGGAAACCGTGCACGACGGGACGCTTCCGTTCTACCGGTCGGTCGTGGAGACGGGGACACCGGCCCTACGCACGGTGTACTACGAGCGGCAGTCCATCACCGGACATTTCGAGTTCCGGGTGGGTCCGTACCGCGACGGGATCATGGTCCGCTGCGTGGACCTGCGGCAGGTGACGGTGACTCCGCAGTCGGCCGGTGCGGTACGGCTGTACGACATGCTCGACACCGCGTTCGACGGGTTCACGGTGCTTCGTCCCGTGCGGGACGCCAGCGAAGAGATCGCTGACTTCGTCTGTGAGTACGTCAATCAGGTTGGGGCCAAGATGACCGGCCGCAGCGTGGAGGAGGTGATCGGTCACCGGCTCAGCGAAATCTCGGCCCACAGCTGGGACAGCGGGCTGTTCGATCTCTACCGCACGGTGGCCGAGACCGGGGAACCGTGGCGGCAGGAGCTGGCCTATCCCGAGATCAGCCAGGTGTGGGAGATCAAAGTCGGGCGGACGAGCGGCGGTCATGTCGCGGTGTCGTTCCGGGAGATCACTGAGCAGGTCGACAAACAGCGACAGCTGGCGGACAGCGTGGCCCGCGCCGAACAGGCCGCCGCCCGCGCCCGAAGCTTGGAAAGCGTGACCGCGGCGTTGGTGGCGGCGAGCACGACAGCCCAGGTGTACACCGCCATCGGGTCGGTGCTGCGGCCCTCGGCCGGCGGGCAGTCCCTGGCGTTGCTCCTGCGCCAGGAGCAGTCGCTTCGCCTTGCCTACCACGCCGGGTACGAACCGGAGGTCGTCGCGCGGCTGCACGACCTGCCGATCGAGCATCCCTACCCGGCGGCGACCGTCGCCCACACCGGACAGCCGCGCTACCTGACCTCACTGGCGCAGTTCCACGCCGCTCAGCCCGACCCGGAGACAGCCGTCCCGCCCGGGTCCCGCCATGCGTGGGCCTTCCTCCCGCTGACCGTGGCCGGTGAGGTGCTGGGTGCGCTCGTCGTCGGCTATCGGGAACCGCGCGACTTCGATCCCGACACCAGATCGACGCTGACGGCACTGGCAGGGCTGGGAGCCCAGGCCCTTCAGCGGGCGATGCTGTTCGAGACCAGCGTGTCGATCGCCTCCGAGTTGCAGCACGCTCTGCTGCCGGCGACGCTGCCGCAGACGGCGGGGCTACGGCACGCGGCCCGCTACCTGCCGTGGACACGCGGCGCCGAGGTGGGCGGCGACTGGTACGACATCATTCCCATCAGCGACCGCGTCGTCGCCATCGTGATCGGCGATGTCGCCGGCCACAACACCGCGGCCGCAGCGACGATGGGTCAGGTCCGTGACGCACTGCGCGCGTACGCCGTCGCCGGGCAGCCGCCCGCCATGGTCATGAACAACGTCAACCACCTCATCCGCGCCCTGCGGCTGAACACCATGGCCACCTGCTGCTACCTGCAACTGGACGTCGCCGAGGGTGTCGTCACCGGAGTACTCGCCGGACATCCACCCCCGATCCTGCGCGACGCACACACCACCGGCCTGGTCCGCCTCGCCACGCACCCTGCCCTGGGCGTCTCGGACTCGGTTGTCTACCGCGACGACCGCTTCGACCTCCCGCCCGCCGCCACCTTGGTGCTGTACACAGACGGACTCGTCGAGGACCGCAGCCACCCACTCGACCGGGGCCTGGAGGAGTTGTGCGCGGCAGTGCACGACGCACCCCGCCTCGACCCGGCCGAGATCCTCGACCACATTCTGGCCAGCGACGTCGGACCGCGGCCACGACGTGACGACATCGCCCTGCTCTGCCTCACCCGGGACCCGGTCGAGCACTGACCAGGAGGCGAGCCAGGCCATCGCCGGCCACATCCCCTGCACAGCCCGCGACCACGCGCACCTTGCCGACCAGCGTCATCCGGACCTGCCGGCGTGTTCGACCAACCCACCGACCCTGGGTGGGCGGGCGATCGCGGTCTCCTGGACGACTCAGGCAGGTTCACCGTTCGAGTGTTTCGGAAGCGCGTCAGGAGGACTGTGCCGACGCGAGCCCGCCGAGGTGGAAGCGGCGTACCAGGGCGGCCCGGTTGGTGACGCCCATCTTGGCGTACACGTGGGACAGGTGCATCTCCACGGTCTTCTGGGTGACGAACAGGCGGGCCGCCACCTGCCGGTTGGTCAGCCCTTCGCTGACCAGGGCCGCCACCTGGGTCTCCCGCCGAGTCAGGGTCGGCGAGCCGCCTTGGCGGCGGGCCCGCCGGGCGCCGTCCGAGCGGCCCGCCAGCAGCCGCCGTCGCTCGGTGTTCACCTGGCGGGTGAAGAGACCGGCACCGCAGCGGTCGAAGATCTCCTCGGCCAGCCGCAGCGTCGCAACGGCCCGATCCGGGTCGCCGTCGGCCACCAGCGCTCTCGCGGCCACGATGTGGGCCTGCGCGGCGTCCAGCGGCATTCGGACCCGCGTGAGCGTCTCTGCGGCGGCTGCAGCCGCCTCGGCGGCGGCGGCGGGGTCCCGCAGCGCCAGCACCCGGGCCCTCGCGGACGCGGCCAGCGCACTGCGGCCCGGCCGACCGAGTCGCTCGGCCACCTGGTACGCGCGCTGCGCCCACTCCGCCGCTGCGTCCGGATCGCCCTCGGCCAGGGTGGCCCGGGTCAACAGTTCGTACCAGCCGACCTGCGCCCAGGGTTCGAGTTCGGGCAGTCCGGCGGTCGCGGCCACGGCCAGGCACCCGGCGGCATCCCCCAGCGCGAGCAGCGTCTCGGCGTTCGCGCTCAGCGCCAGCCTGCCCGGCCAGCCGGAGGCGGGCAGGTCCAGGGTGTACGGAACCACGGCTGGTGCGACCTCTTCGGTTCCACTCCAGACGGTCAGCAGTCGACCCATCGCCTCGGCCGCGACGTGCAGTTCCCGGAACTGTGTGCCGGACGCCAGTCGTAGCGCCTCGGCGCAGTCGGCGGACGCCTCCGCCAGCCGCCCGGCGCACCGGTGGGCCAGGCTCCGGGTGCACAACAGGTGCAGCAGGGAAAAGTAGCTCCGGGCTCCGGGCGAGACATCGATGGCCCGGCTGAGGTGGTGCACCGCGGAGTCGGAGCGGTCCAGCAGGATCTCGCTCCAGCCGACCCACAGGGCGCTCTCCGGCTCGTCACCGAGTTCGGCGTCCAGCGTGGTGCTGAGCTGCAACGTGGCCTGGTTGGTCTCGCCGCCGGCGGCGCGGTTGCCCCGCAGATGGCTCGCCGCCGCGAGCAGACCCAGCGCGTGCGCCCGTACCGCCCCCGGGATGGTCGTGGCGCGGCGGGCAGCGCCCAACGCGGCTGCCGCCCACCGGCGTGCCTGCCCGGCCCGGCCGCTTGTCAGTTCCACCGCGCCGAGCGCGAGTGCCAGCGCCGCCCGGTCCGCCGGCTGGGCCTCGTCGGGTCGCGTCAGACCGGTGCGTAGCAACGCCGCCGCTGCCCCGTGCCGGCCGAGCTGGCGTTCGACCTGGGCGCAGAGCAGGGTCGCCGTGGTGCGGTACGCGGACGGGCGCTTGTCGAGCAGCCGCAGGGCGTCGTGCAGTACCGCTCGGGCGGCTCTCGGATGGCCGGCTGCGGCCAGCGCCTGGCCGAGTCGCACCGTGAGCATCACGCGGGACTCGCTAGGGTTCGCGCTGCTCGGCGAGAGCCGGATCGCGGCACCCAGCCACCGGACGGCGGTGTGCGGGGCCAGGTCGAGCACGGCGGTGGCCGCCTCACTGAGTACCTCGACGGCGACCATGTCGCCCGGCACCGCCAACCGCAGCAGGTGCGGTGCCTGGGCGGCGGCGCTGCTCCGGCGGCGACGCAGCTCCGCCAGCGCGCGGGCGTGCGCGGTCAGGCGCCAGCCGGCGTCGGTGGTGAGGTACGCCGCGTGTTGGACCACGGGATGTCGGAAGGCGAAGCACCCACTGCCGGTGACTGGGCGCAGCAGGTCGGCGGCGACGAGTTCGTCGATGGCGGCCGGCACCTCTTCGGCGGCGATCCCGGCTACCTCGGCCAGCAGGCCGGTGTCGACCGGTTCGGGCCCGAGCACCGCTGCGGCCGAGGCCACCAGGTGGGCCGCGCGGGACAGCAGTTCGAGTTCGGCGGCCAACGCGGCCTCCACCTCAGCTGGGAGCGCTCCCAGCTCCACGTGTTCACTCGCCGGGCCATGAGGCAGGGCGCCGGCCAGCAACGCCGACAGGTACTGCGGGTTGCCCTCCGACAGCTCGTGCAACACGGCACGCTGACCAGCCGACAGCGGTAACTCGGTCAACTCGTCGAGGTGCGCCCGCTCCAGCGGCGTCACCTCGATGCGGGTTACCTGTCCGGCGGTGTCCAACGCCAGCCGCAGCCTGGCCGGCGACTGGCGGCGGCGATGCGCGATGACCAGCAGCAACGGCGTACGCAGGGGCGCGTCGAGCAGGTGGCAGACCAGATCGATGGTGGCCCGGTCGCCGTTGTGCAGGTCGTCGATCGTGATCAGCGTCGGCCGTTCGGCGGCCAGCGTCTCCAGCAACAGCCGTAGGGCGCGCAACTGCCGGGCGCCCGCCGGCACCCCGGCCGGCGCCAGTGAACGGGCGCCCGGCAGGCGCAGCGACGGAAAGGTGTCGTTGAGCAGTTGCGCGTGATCGGAGCGGAGTTCGGCCAACCGGGCCTGGGAGACCTGGGGCAGGTACGGGTCCAGCGCGTCGACGATCGCCGCCATCGGCACGTCCGAACCGGGTACCGGTGCCCGGCCGGCGAGCACCTGTACGCCGTGTTCTCGCGCCACTGCGGCCACCTGGTCCAACAGCCGGCTCTTGCCGATCCCCGGCTCCCCCGTCACCTCGACGATTCGTCCCGTGCCGTCGAGTAGGGCGGCCACGGCCGCGGCCAGCGCCGCGATCTCCCGCTCCCGGCCCACCAACGGCCGGCGGTGCTCGTCGACCACCGCCGGCGGGCCGGGCGGCAGGGACGACAACGCCCAGCCTGCCGGTCGGGACAGCTCCGACCTCCGCTGGTGCCGATGGCCGGAACGAATCGAGGACCGGGTCAATGTGTGCTCCTCAGGGACGGGACGGTACGGCGGGGTTCCGGTGCTGGTCACCGAACGGGCGTCACCATCCGGCGGCGACCACGGCGACCAGGTCCCGCTTGTGGGTGACGGAGACGGTCACGTGGGTGATCGAGGCCGACCGCGCTGCCTGAGCGGCACTGCCCCGCAACATGACGCTTGGCGACCCGCCGGGCTGACGCGGCAACGCGATGTCCCGGGGGGCGACCCCCTCGAACAGGCCCGTGCCCAGAACCTTGAGCACGGCTTCCTTCGCGGCGAACCGCCCCACCAGGTACTCCCGACGTCGGCTGTCGCCCAGCGCCTCGGCCTGGGCCAGTTCCTCGGCCGCGAAGAAGTACCGCAGGAACCAGCCCCGGCGCAGGAGGCGGTCCAGTTCGTCCAGGGCGACAAGGTCAATTCCGAGCCGCACCGTCGACCGCCCGCTCCGTTACCGGCTGCGGGGCGGTCCGGTCCCGCAGCAGTCGTTGGAAGACCGACATGGCGTGCAGGTTCGTCGTTCCCTCCATCAGTTCGAACGCCCGCACGTCGCGGTAGGTCTTCTCGACCCAGGGATGCTCGATCAGGCAGGCCGGACCCAGCAGCTCGGCCACGAGTCGGGTGGCGTCCTCGGCGACCCGCGCCGCCCGCGCCTTGACCGCGCCGATGCCGGCCACGTCGACGGCACCGGCGTCGATGTCGCTGGCCACCGCGTACGTCCGGTGCCGGACCGCGGCGATGCGGTCCAGGATGCTGTCGAGTCGGTGCCGGTCGCGCCGGGGCAGCGTCGGGCGGTGCGTGACCAGGTAGTCGCAGGCGGCCTGCGCGCAGCCGATCGCCATCGCCGCGATGCCCGGGCGGAACCGGTAGAGGATGTAGGTGGCACCGTAGAGCCCTCGGCGGCTGGGTGACCGTTGCGCCCCGAGCACGTCCTCGTCGGCCACCGTGACGTCCTGGAAGCGCAGCCGGCTGATCCGCGCGCCGCGCAGGCCGACGGTGGGCAGCAGTTCGCCGCTGAACCCCGGCGCGCTGGTGTCCAGCAGCACTGCCTCGATGCCCCACGGCCCGGGTGCGCGCCGGCAGAACACCACACCGAGTTGAGCGCGTGCACCGTTGCCGATGTAGCACTTCACCCCGTTGAGCAGCCACCCGCCCCCCGGCGCCGGGGTCAGCGTCGTCTCCAGTTCCGTCGCGGCCGAGCCCTTGCCGGGCTCGGTCAGGGCGAAGAACGTGTGGGTGGGGCTGGACGCCAGCCGACCGAAGTACCGCTTCCGCTGTTGCTCGTCGGCCAGCGCCTGGACGGCCCCGCCGGACAGCGACGGCCCGGGGCTGGCCAGGAGCACATTGGGATCGCCGTAGGACACCTGCTCGGTGGCGACCACCTGACCGAGGACGGTGCTGCTCACCTCCACCAGCCGCGCCGGGAACTCTCCCACCGTCCGGTACTCCGGCGGCAGCATCCCCTGGACGGGAAAGCGCACCTCCGGCTCGTGCAGGAACTGGGTGATGACGTCCGGATCCTGGTCCAGCCGCATGCCGATCGCGCGTAACCGCCCGGTCATCGCCGCGCAGTAGTGGGCCAGCTCCCGGGTGCGTTCGTCGAGCAGGTCCGTCCCGGCGGGCGCGGCGGCCTCGCGAAGCTCATTCATCGGCGTCCTCCGTGTCGGCGTGCAGGTAGACGTTGCCGACCACCTCGGCGAGGTGCAGGTCGCCGGCGGGTCCGTCGGCGAGGAAACCGCTGGCGCCAAGCAACCGCAGCAGGTCCCGGCCGATGTCGACCAGCCGCAGGTGACAGCGCCAACGCGCGTGCCGGTCGGCGTGCCGACGCGCCTCGGGAACGGCCGTGTCCTCGGCCAGCCGCAGCGCGATGTCGGCCAGTTGTCCGGCCACGAGTTGCTTGGCCAGCAGCGTGGTGTTCCCTGAGGTGCGTCCTTCGAGGTGACGCAACGTGTGGGTGAGGGTGGCGTCGAGCAGTTCGCGGTGCGCCGCCAGCAGGGCCACCGCGAAGCGGTCGGCGGCCGGTCCTTCGCCGAAGGCGGACTCGGGGGTGGCCTCGGCGACGGCGAGGCCGAAGCGGGTCAGCGGCCCGGCCGGCGCGTCGGGCAGTGCCACCGTGGAGGCGAGAACATGGCCGGTGGGAGACGCGACCAGCCGGCCGGGTGCCACCCGACCGTGCAGCGTGTCCAGGACGAGTGGGTAGGGCGTCCCCGCCGCCTGCGGCGACGCGGGGGGTGCGGGTTTCATGGTCGGGCCTCCCTGCGCTCGGGCGCGCCGGCGTTGGACAGTACGGCGAGTTGGCTGCGTCCGGTCCGCGGATCGGTGTCACAGAGGACGAGGTTGGCGTAGCGGGTGGCCCATTCCTCGTGGTGACGGGCCAGGTCCAGCCAGACGCTTGTGCAGTAGCCGCCGGGCTGGCAGCGGTGCACCGGCAGATCGACGCCGCTGAGCTGATCGTCCGCTGGCCACGGACCGGCGACCAGCAGCGTCGGCCCCGGCGGCAGCGCCGTGCGGTGGCCGGCCAGCAGGTCACCCAGCGGTACGTCCGCGCCGGCCGCCCGGCTTGCGGTGAAGCGAAAACCGGATCGGGAGTCGGTGTCGAAGTAGAGCAGGACGCCGCTGTCCAGCAGGGGGGTGTCGTGCACCAGCGGATCCCGGTACGGCAGCGTGGTCTGTTCGCAGACGAACAGGGCCAGGCTGGCCTTCTTGCCGGACCGGGTGTACGCGTCGGCGACGCGCAACGCGGTGAACGGCGCCTGCAGGCCCTGCTCGGAGACGGCGAAGCTGTGGCTGCGCCCGCCGAACAGGGCGTTGAGCCGCGTGGTGACGGTCTTGAGGGGATATCGGTCGGGCAGGCCGTAGGCCAGGATCAACAGGTCCGGCGGCCCGAACGGACTCGGGCACCGGTCCATCAGTTCCTCGGCCAGTTCGCGGAACCCGATGTTCCGGGACTGCTTCATCAGGTCCTCGTCGACCTCGATGCCGTACGGCGCGAGCAGATCCCGGTGGTAGGCCAGCAGAGCCTCGTCGGGTTCGTAGGGGAGGTCGTCGGGGCGTACGAGCGCTGCCGCGCCGCGCAGGGTCAGGGACATGACCACGTCCTCGGTGATGGGGCGGTGAGCGCGGCGGTCAGGAGCTCACCTTCCGCGCACGCTCCAGGAAGTCCGTCAGGGTGCCCACCGTGCGGAAGTCGTCCATGTCCAGGTTCTCGGGATCCACCTCGATGCCGATGTTGTCCTCCAGCGCCATGAGCAGTTCGAGAATGGCGGTGGAGTCCAGGTGCATGTCCTCGAAGAGCCGGGTTCCCTCGGCGAGCGGACCGAAGTCGCGCATCAGCACCTCGGTCAGCGCGGCCCGGATGTTCTCGACGATCTCGTGGCGTTCCATGTTTCTTCCTCTCGGATACCCGGTCCGCGGACCGGGTGACGCGGGACTGCTGGGGTCGGCGGCGGTCACCCCGACGGCGGTGGGACGGGCTCAGGTCGCTGCCCGTCCGGCGGGCACCGGTGCGGACGACGACTCCGGTGGGGCAGCGGCTGACGGTGGGCGCGGCGGCGGCGACGCGCTCGCGACCGGTGCGGCCGGCACGACGAGGTGCTGCGGCCGGAGCAGGTCCTCGACGGTGTCCGCGCGGCGGACCAGGTGCGCCACGCCGTCGAGGACGAGCACCTCCGACGGGTGACCGTGGCTGAGAAAGAGCACCGGAGACGCGCTCGGCCCGTAGGCGCCGGAGCGCTCGACACCGATCAGGTCGCCCGGGCGGACCTCGGGCAGCGGCACCTTCTTGCCGATGACGTCGTTGGGGGTGCAGAGCGGACCCGTGACGGTGTAGTCGTGCGCCGGCGGGTCGGCGGGACGGCTCAGCGACCGGATGGGGAAGTTCCGCTTGACGAAGCTGCCGATGCCGACCGCCGCCATGTGGTGGTTGGTGCCGCCGTCGGCGACGACGAACCACTCGCCGCGCGACGCCTTGACGTAGCGTGCCCGGACCACGTAAGTCCCCGCCCAGCCGACCAGATAGCGGCCCAGTTCGGTGATGACCCGGGTGTCGGGGTGTTCGTCGCGGAATCGCGCCACGGCGCAGTTGACACCCTCGGCCACCGCCTCGATGTCGAGGGAGGACTCGTTGTCGAAGTAGGGGACGCCGAAACCGCCACCGACGTCGACGACGTCCAGCGGCAGGCCCAGCGCGGTGGCAAGCTCCGCCGCCGCAGTGAGCACGCTGCGGGTGTTGTGCGCGATGTCAGCGGCGTCGAGGATGCGGGTACCCATGTAGGCGTGCAGGCCGATCACCCGTACGTGGCGCAGCGCGCGCAGGGTCGAGCCGGCCTCGGCGACACGTTCCTGGTCGATGCCGAACTGCCGGGGCTTGCCTCCCATGGCCAGCCGGGAGCCCTTGGTGGCGAACGACGGGTTGACCCGCAACATGACCCGCAGCGGCTCGCCGGGGGCGTCGGGCAGCGCCGCCGCCATCGCGTCGACGGTGCTGACCTCGTCGAGCGACTCGCACACGATCGCGCCGATGCGCTGCTCGATACAGGCGGCCAACTCCGCCGCCGATTTGCCGGGGCCGAGGAAGATGATGTCCCGCGCCGGCACCCCGGCCCGGCGGGCGGTCACCAGCTCAGCCAGGGACGACACCTCGGCGCCGGCGCCCAGGGAGTGCAGCAACGCACAAACGCTGATGTTGGGGTTGGCCTTCAGTGAGTAGTAGATCTCGACCGACGAGTCGAGCAGATCCCGCAGCTGTCGGTACGTCTCGCGGATGACCTCACCGTCGTAGAGGTACAGCGGCGTGCCGTACCGCTCGGCCAGTTCGGCGACGGGCAGGCCCTGGACGGTGTGGCCTTCGACGGCCGCTTCAGGCATGGCTCTCCTCCGCAACGGACAAGGTGGTGACGGCGGCCTGGACCGCGCGGTCAAGGTCATCGAGCCGGTCCCGGTCAGCGGCGACCAGCAGGGCGTACAGCCGGCCGTCGAACGGCTCCGGTGGGCCACCGGCGCCGACGGGCAGCAGCGCGTTGGCGGTGACGGTGGCGAAGCAGGTGACCAGCACCCGCTCGGTGTCCCGCGTGGTGGCCACCGTGGCCAGTGCCCGACGTACGGCGTCGAACTCCAGGGGCGCGGCGAGCCGCAGGGGGTAGTGCCGGGCCAGCGCGACGGTCCCGGGCGGCTGGCACAGCTCGGTGACCCCGCCCTGGTACGTCGACATGTTCAGCCGGGCATTGATCTCCAGCACCGGGTAGACCGTCTCGTCGGCGCCGACGATGGCGTCGACACCCACCACGCCGTGGTAGCCGTCGGCGTACAGCCGGTCCGCGACCGCACCGGCGGCGTACTCGATCTGCCGGTACTGCCCGTCGCTCAGCTCCGCCGGCATGAGATGGCCCTGGTGCACACCCTGCGCGGTCAGCGCCTGCTTGACGAAGTCGAGTTCGGCCCGCCCGTCCCGCGCGATGGTGATCTGGTAGTTGAGGTCGCACCGCTTGGGCAGCCATTCCTCGACCACCACGTGTATCCGGTCGTCCCCGGTGCGCGCGGCCCGACGGTCCACCATGCGCAGCAACTGCGCCGCCCGCCCGGGGTTCTCCAGCACCAGCAGTCCCTTGCCAGAGACGCCGTAGGCGTCCTTGACGACGAGTGGTTCGCCCGACTCCAGCCGGCGCCGGTGGTGGGTCAGCACCTCGGCCAGTTCCTGCCGGGTCTCGCAGCAGACTCCGGGTACGGGTCGCAGGCCGGCCGCCTCGGCCAGCCGCCGACCGTAGATCTTGCTGTTGACCCGCTCGACCACCGCGGCGGCCGGGGTGGCCAGTGTGAGGCCGCTGCGCCGGGCCAACTCTTCCTCGTCGGAGGTGGTACCCATCGGCAGGAGGTGGGCACCGGCCGCACCGAGCTGGCGCAGCCGATCGAGCAGGACCGGTGAGTCCAGCGCGTTCGCGGTGGTGGAGCGGTCGGGCCGGCAGTTCTCGGGCACCAGCATGGTGGGCAACGCCAGGCCCTGCCGCGTCAGGTAGTCCCGGTAGTCCGGGTCGAGTGGGCGGCTGAGCAGAATCGTGTCGCCCGCGCCGGCGAGCAGCACCCCCAGCTCCTCCATCGCGGCGACCACCGGGCGGGTGGCACCCGATGGTACGGGCAGTCCCACGTGGTTGCGGGCCCATTGGGCCTCGGCCTCGAAGTTGCACAGCAGCACCAGCGGTGTATCGGCCGAACCCGTCAGGGCGCGCTTCAGCTTGCGTAGGTATCCGGTGGACATGTTCGGCTCCCTCAGCACTCGACGACCATGGCGGAATAGGTGGCGCCCAGGCCGACGGCGGTGACCAGGTAACGGCCTCCCGCGACCAGCGCGCCACGGCCGGCGAGCGTCGCGAGGTTGAGGAAGGGGTCCGCGCAGGAGCAGTGCGAGTACTCCCCGACGTTGTCCAGGAAGACCCGGTCCCGGTCCAGCCCCAGGGTGGCGCAAATGGTGATCCAGGAGGAGACGTTGACGTTGTGCGGGATGACCGTGGTGATGTCGTCCAGGTCCAGCGCGGCGTCGTCCAGCGCCTCCCGGATCACCTCGGCCAGGTGGGTGTGGTACGTGCTGCCGAAGCGGTGCAGTGCCTCCCCGGCGAGTTGGTACCCGTCGAAGAACTCGCCCACCGTGCGGGAGGCGTACGACAGCACCCGGGTGCCCGCACCGCCAAGTCCGATCAGGCAGGCGGAGGACGCCTCGCCGATGATCGAGGTGTTCCAGAGCACCTGGATCGCCCTGGTGAACGGCTGTTCGCCGGTGAGCACCAGCGCGAGGGCGGAGGGGTCCCCGTCGGCGCGCAACAGCTCACCGGCGATATCGACGGCGAGCAGGCCGCTGGCGCAGGCGTGTTGGGTCACCGCGAACGCCTCGGCGTTGGTGAGGCCGAGGCGCTCACGCAGCGTGTCGGCCGCGACCAGGGTGGTCGGGGTGAGGTCCTGCGCGGTGTGCGCGAAGATCAGGTAACGGATGCGGTCGCGCTCCTCGACGGTGGACAGCAGGGCCTGGGCCGGCGGGCAGACCAGGTCGAAGAGCCCTAGGTCGGGGTCGATGCGCAACCGGTCCAGCCCGCGGATGCGGCGGAACAGCCGGGTCTGGTAGCGGTTCAGGCCCAGCCCTGCCGCGATCTCCTCCACGGTGACCGAGCGCTCCGGTGCGTACGCCTCCATCCGGCGCAGCACCACATCGGACCGGGTCGGTGCCAGCGTGGTCATGGGGCAATCCTCCGGTCATTTATTGATCGTCAGACGCCACTACGTTAGGAGCCGGTCACAGGGCGAGCAATGGGGGAATCCCCAGTATCCCGAGGGCCCCAAGAAGACCGGCTAAAAGAGACGTTGCCGATTGTAATCCAGAGCAGACAATTCACTCGCTTTGCCGACCATTCATCGCCAAACCCCTGGCAATTCGTACCGAACGGGACGTACGGACCGCGTTCGCGCCCCGTGCCCGGCCAACAATGGGGTTTTCCCGACTACCTACGACGGAGCCGCGCGGGCGAGGGTGGGCGACAGCCACGCCGATCGCCGACGAACGGGAGACCCGATGTCCAGTCCCACGCTGGCCGACCGGATGAAGATCTCATTCGAGGGTCTCCGGGCTGGCGAAGGACCCCTCACCTGCGGCCAGACCAACACCTGGCAGTGGATGCGAACAGACGTGTCCAATCCGATGGCCACTCTGCAGTGGAAGCTGCCACTGCCGGCCGACACCCCCGTCGCGGACGTGGTGGAGGCCTTCGCCATCCTGCTCGCCCGGCACGAGTCGCTGCGTACCACCTTTCACGAGCACGACGGGGAGATGCGTCAACGGGTCCTGCGTAGCGGGGTCCTCGCGGCCGAAATTCACCAGGTAGACGCATCCGCCGACACGGAACTGACATCCCAGCGGATGATCGACCAGCTCCGCCAGAAACCGTTCGACTTGGCCAATGAATTACCGGTACGTCTGGCGATCGCGCTGGTTGAGGATAAAGCACTAGCAGCGGTTACCGTCTATTCACACATGGCGGTTGATTATGGAAGTATGGCCATTCTTGGTCGGGAGTTCGCCGAGCTGATCGGCGCCGCCGGCAACCGGTCCGTCGGCGCCGAGCGGCACCAGCCGCTCGACCAGGCGGCGGAGGAGACCTCGCCGCGCGGGCGGCGGCGAACCGCGGCGGCCCTGCGGTACTGGACCCAACACCTGCGCCAGATACCCCAGTGCCTGATGGCGTTGCCGCCGGTCGGCGACGGCGACGGCCCGGCCAGCGCCGCCCTGCGCTCCTCGTCCGCCGCCGCCGCCCTCGACCGGATCGCCGCCCGGACGCAGGCCAGTCCGGCGGCCGCCGTGCTGGCCGCGTTCTCCGCCGTGTTGTCGGTGCGAGTCGGCCAGTCCCGCTGCGTGTTCGCCTCACTGTCGAGCAACCGGTTCACCTCCCGGCTGCGCGACTACGTCGGCACACTGGCCCAGGACGGCCTCGTGGTGGTCGACGTGACCGGACCGACCTTCGATGAACTGGTACGGCGGACCAGCGCGGCCATGCTGCGAGCCAACCGCAGCAGCATCTTCGACGTGACCGAACTGGTCACCCATGCCGTCCAGATCAACGACGAGCAGGGCATGGACTTCAGCCGCGACTGCGTCTTCAACAACATCAGCGCCCACCTGCCCTCGGGTACCGACGAGACGACAAATGTCCAGTTGCCCCCGTTGGATCCCCCCGATCTGCGCTGGTCGCCCACGGCGGGGGCCGCCGAGCACAGCACTCTCACCTGGATGCCGGCGCCGCCCTTTCCCAACCGCCTGGTGCTCCAGCTGATCGCCGCCCAGCCGGCTCTGGTGGTCGGCCTGACTACCGGTGACACCCGACACGTGCCCCAGCCCGAGATCGCCGGACTGCTACGGGGGATGGAAACCGTCCTCGTAACCGCCGGTGCCGGGCCGCTGCGCCTGGCGGACGTGCCTGACCTCAGCGGACTGACCCCGGTGCCCCGCGACAGCAACTGGGTGCGCGTGGGGGTCAGCTGGGTGCAGCTCAGTGAGGTTCAGACCCTGCTGCGCGAGGCACTCGGCACCCCGGCGTACGCGACGGCCGACCCAGACGGTGACGGGCACCGGCTGACCGCGCACCTGCTCGCCACCGACGGCGTCCGGACCCCGCGCCAGGCGCACACGGCCTGCATGGCCCACCTCGGTGGCCGGTACGCCGTGGCCGCCCCGCACCACTACGTCCTGCACGACTCGGCTCCGACCGACCTCACCGACCTGGCGGCCTGGCGTTCCCGGCCAGTGCTGGCCCGCGGTGACGGCCGCGCATCCACGGAGGACCATCGATGACCGCCCCGAGTGAGACCGTCCGTACCATCCGCCTACGCGTCGACGGCGACCGCGAGGCGCAGGGCCCACTGACCCTCGGTCAGGCAAACGCACTGCAATGGATCTCTGCGCTCACCGACGACCACTTCCTCGGCCTGGTGCAGTGGATCTTCAAGGTGCCGGCGGGGACCACACTCGAGCGCGCCTGCGCCGCCCTGAGCGCGCTGGTCCGCCGGTACGAGTCGCTGCGCACCACCTACCACGACGCGCCGGACGGTCCGGTGCAGCGCGTGGCGCGTACCGTCGACCTGCCGATCGAGATACACCAACGACCGGCCCAGCCCGACGGCACGACGCTGGCCCGGGAGCTGATCGCCCAGCTGCGTGCGCGCCCATTCGACCTCTCCAGAGATCTGCCGCTGCGCCTCGCCGTGGCGGCCGACGGCGACCTGGTGCACGCGGTGGTCGCGGTCTACTCACACATGGCCGCCGACTACGTGAGCATGACGGTGCTGGGCGAACGCTTCACCGGGCTGCTCACCGGGACCGTGACCGACGGGGACGCACCACCGCACCAGCCGCTGGACCGGGCCGATCGGGAACGTTCACCGAAGGGCCTGCGGCAGGCGGACGCGGCGCTGCGGTACTGGTCCGGAATCCTGCGGCGGCGCCCCCGCTGCGTACTGCCCCGACCGACCACAGGTGTCGAGCCGTCGACAACGCCCACGCCACGCAGCGCGGACCTGCACTCGTCACGGGCAGCCGCCGCGCTGGACCGGATCACCGCCCGCACCGGCGCGAGCCGGGCCATGGCGGTGCTCGCCGCACTCGCCGCCGTGCTCGCCCTCCGCACCGGCCAGCGGCACGTGGTGCTCTACTCCCCCGCCGCCAACCGGCTCGGCGTACCGCTGCGCGACTACGTCGGCACCGTGTCCCAGGACGGCCTGATCAGCCTCGACGTCGACCAGCCCGACTACGACGCACTGGTGCGGCACGCCGGGACCGCGTTGCTGCGGGCCAACCGGAACAGTGTCTTCGACGCCGAGGCGCTGCAACGCGCGCACGACCGCATCGCGCACGAGCGCGGCATGCCGATGGTCCGTGACGGCGTCTTCAACAACATCTCCGGCAACGCCCCGCCGGATCTGCCGACGGTGGCCACCACGGAGACCTTCATCGACTGGTGGACGCCGACCGGCTTCACCAACCTGCTGCTGTTCCACCTGGTCCGGACCGAGCAGGCGCTGATCCTGGAACTGATCACCGGGGACAACCGGTACCTTCCCGACGCGGAGATGGAGGCGCTGCTGCTCGGCACCGAACGGGTGCTCGCCGCGGCGGCCACCGGCAACATCGCCCTGGACGACCTCGGCGCCCTCGCCGGCATCGACCCGATCCCCCGCGACGGCGACTGGCACTTCGTCGACCACAGTTGGATCCAGCTCAGCGAGGTCAACCGGGTACTGCAAGCAGCCCTGCCCGGGCCGGCCCGAGCCTTCGTGACCGACGAAGGACCCGAGGGCGCGACCATCGTCGCCCACCTGGCCGC
Source organism: Verrucosispora sp. CNZ293 (assembly GCF_002754655.1). Classification (NCBI taxonomy): domain Bacteria; kingdom Bacillati; phylum Actinomycetota; class Actinomycetes; order Micromonosporales; family Micromonosporaceae; genus Micromonospora; species Verrucosispora sp. CNZ293. The sequence goes on along the minus strand of NZ_PEFR01000001.1, from coordinate 686,916 downwards.
CGTAGCCGAGATCACCGACCCCACGCGGGCACACCTTGCCTGCCTACGACGACTCGTCGACTCACCCACGGCGATCACCCCACACCGATACGTCCTGCACCGGGGCGCACCCGTCGATCCGACTGATCCGCAGGCGTGGCGGGAGCTGGCGGTGCTGGCCGAGGGCGACGGCCGGGCCGCGGATGCGGGAAGCGAGGCAGGGACATGAGCATCATCGAAGCGAACGAGTTGACCCGCACGTTCCGGTCCGGCCGGCAGAGCGTCGCGGCGGTCCGAGGCGTCAATCTGCGGGTCGAGGCCGGCGAGATAGTCGGCTTCCTCGGACCCAACGGCGCCGGCAAGACCACCACCCTGCGGATGCTGACCACGCTGCTCCGCCCGACCAGTGGCACGGCCCGGATCGCCGGCGCGGACCTGGCCACGGCTCCCCGGGAGGTACGCCGCCGAATCGGCTACGTCGCCCAGTACGGCGGTACCGACCCCAACGCCCTGGTGGACGAGGAACTGTTCCTGCAGGCGCGCCTCTACCGGATCCCGGTCGCACCCGCCCGGCGCCGGGTGGCCGACCTACTCGAACGGTTGGACCTCGGCGGGCTGGGTAAGCGGCCGGTCGGCTCGCTCTCCGGCGGCCAGCGCCGCCGCCTGGACATCGCGCTCGGCCTGGTCCACGATCCGCAGGTCGTCTTCCTCGACGAACCCACCGCCGGCCTGGACCCGCACAGCCGCAACAACCTGTGGGAGCACACCCGCCGGCTCCGCGAGGACCACGGCACCACCGTCTTCCTGACCACCCACTACCTCGACGAGGCCGACGCGCTCTGCGACCGGATCCTCGTGATCGACCACGGGCGAATCGTCGCCGAAGACACCCCCGCGAACCTGAAGCGCCAGCTGGCCGCGGACGTGCTGACCGTGGAGGTGGTCGGCGATCCGGCCGCCAGCCAACGGCTGCTGGCCGGACTGCCGGGCGTCCGGCAGGCCGCGGTGACGAGCACGGGCGGTATCCAGGTCACGCTGGCCGACGCCGAACAGGGGATCACCGACGTGATCACCGCCCTGTCCGGCGCGGGCATCGGTGTCCGTGCCCTGCAACTGGCGCGGGCCAGTCTGGACGACGTCTTCCTCAGCCTCACCGGCCGCGAACTGCGCGACGACCCGCAAGACCGGCAGTCCCCCATCCCGACCACCGAGGCGGCGGACCATGTCTCTGCTCGTTGACATCCTGCTGGTGTTCCAGCGCCACCTACGCATCTCCATGCGCAACCCGCTGTGGATCGTCATCGGGCTCTCCCAGCCGGTGGCCTTCCTGGTGCTCTACGGCCCGCTGATGACGAGCACCCTGTCGATCACCGGCGTGGCACCGGAGCGCGCCTGGCAGACCTACGTGCCGGGGGTGCTCGTGCAACTCTGCCTCTTCGGCTCCGCCTTCGTCGGCTTCGGAGTGATCGCCGAGTGGCGCGGAGGGGTGATCGAGCGGCTGCGGGTCACTCCGGTGAGCCGGGTGGCGTTGCTGCTCGGCCGGGTGCTGCGTGACGTCGCGCTGCTGGTGGTGCAGGCGGTGCTGCTGGTCGTGGTGGCGTTGCCGCTGGGCCTGCGCGCGTCGGTGCCGGGTGTGCTGGTGGCGATCGGCGTGGTCACGCTTCTCTCCCTCGGCCTGGCCTGTCTGTCCTGCGCTCTCGCGCTTACCGTCAAGAGCGAGGACACGTTGGGCCCCACCCTCAACACCGGCCTGATGCCGCTGTTGCTGCTGTCCGGGGTGCTGCTACCGATGTCCTTCGCTCCGCGCTGGCTGGACCTGGTCTCCCGGCTCACCCCGTTCCGGTACATCGTGGATGGCATGCGCAGCGCGTTCCAGGGTGAGGTGTTCAGCGCGGCCGTACTGTCGACAGTCCTGGTCGCCCTGTCGATCAGCGTGCTGTCGGTGCTGCTCGGCGTACGTACCTACCTGCGGCAGAGCGCCTGACCCGATCCGGCTCGACGACTTCCCGGCGAACGTCTCACCGACAGGTCCCCGGTGGAGCCGCTCGTTGAGCCGGCCACGTAGGTCCCTGGCAGCAGGTCCTTGATGCAGGATGTGGCACCGGCCGGATGAGTCAGTACCTCACCGAACGCGGTTGTTCGGTGGACGGTGTCGACCTGTCGCCGGGCATGGTCGCCATGGCCCGACGCAAGCAGAGGCCGCCCGGGTTCTCCGCCCGGCCGGTCATCTGCTCGTCGGATTCCAGTCCGTCGGAGGCACCCGCGACGTGTACCGGGCATACCGCCAGCTCGGCCATGAGATCGAGCTCGAGCGCCATCTCTACACGACGGATCACGTCGTTTCCCCAGATCGAGGCTGTCGGCCTGCGGGAACTGTGCCGCCTGGTGCGGCGTGCGGAGGGCGAGGAGCGGGAAGATCAGGCGATCCTGCTGGCCAGGGCCCCATGAGCCGTACGCCATCGACAGGGCCGCACGGCGGCCGCCTCCGACCGATGGCGTCGGCGGCGACCAATGTGCTGATCAGAAGGGGGGTGCGTCCTCGCCCATCAACGCCAGCACGACGCCTCCCTTCCCGCGCTTGAGGCTCTGGACCACGACCTTGCCGGTGCTGCCGTCAGGCAGCTCCAAGGTGAAGGTCTTCCCGACCGCGTTCTTGGGGCCATTGCCGGCGTCGTTGGCGGGTCGGAAGTCACCTGCCCACGGCGGGGGCCCACCCTTGCGGGCGGGCTCGGCGAAGAGCGCGGCGGTGCCGGGGGTCCTGGTGCCGTCCGAGGAGAGGAGCACTGAGGCGGTGCGATAGGTAGCCATATAGGCCCAGGCTACCCCGGACCGCGCTCGTTCACGCCACGCTACTGAGCGAGCCGTGGCGCGAACGGCCACGGGAAGCGACCTTGATCTGCTCTCACCCCGTGGGTTGGCCCCGGCCCGACCTAGACCCGTCGCCGAACCCGCAGCTTCGGCGGCCGACAGCCCCTACAGGACACGCCTGCTCTGAGTAGCCCCACCACCGCCAGCCCGGCGGGCCCCGGCGCCTCTCCGTCCCCCGACCGATCGCCTCAAGACGGGGTAGCGGACCCGACGACCGAGCGCTACCGGCGAACCGATCTCGTCCTGAGGGGCCACCGGCCCGGATGGCGTACAGCGCATTCCGATGATTCGTCGTCGGCGGCTGCCTATGGTGAAAGACGCGACGGACATGCAGGGGCCGGTCGCCGTTGAGAACGATGGGCAAGCACCATGGCGCGGTTCCTGGAAATACTGTGGGACACCAGCAGCGTGAACGGTCGCCTCGTGACCAGCCTCGTCCTGGCCCTGCTCGCGCTCGTTGTCGCCGCCCTTGCTGGTCGCCTGACCACGATGAGGGTGAAGGACACCACCAATCGTTATTACCTCCGCAAGGCAGTGCACTATCTGACCGTCGTAGCGCTGCTGTTCGCGCTGGCGCTGCTGTGGCGGCCGTTCGCTGGCCGGGTCGGCGTGGTCGTCGGCCTGCTCGCCGCCGGTCTCGCGCTGGCCCTGCAGGAGGTCCTCGGCGCATTCGCCGGCTGGGTCAGCATTCTCACCGGCCGACAGTTCCGCGTCGGTGACCGCATCCAGATGTGCGGCGTACGTGGCGACGTCCTGGACATCACCCCGTTACGTACCCGGATCCTGGAGAGCGGTTCTTCCTCCGATCCGGAGTCCTGGATCCGCGGCCGCCAGTACACCGGCCGGGTCGTGTCCCTGTCGAACCGTTTCGTGTTCACCGCACCGGTGTTCAACAGCAGTACGGTGCTCGACCACCTGTGGGAAGAACTGACCCTACCGGTCCCCTACGAAGCCGACTGGCACCTGGCCGAACGCATCCTGTGCGAGGAGGCGCAGCACATCTCCTCGACAGCCGAGGCGCAGCACGCGATCAAGCAGATGCGCCACCGCTACCCGGTAGCGGAGGCCGAGGTGAACCCTCGGGTCTTCGTCCGCGCCACCCCGAACTGGATCGAGCTGTCCGCCCGCTTCGTGGTGCCGGTACGCGCCGCCCGACAGGTCAAGGACCAGCTCACCCGACGAGTGCTCGACCGCTTCACCGAAAACAGCATCCGGGTCGCCTCCGTGACGCAAGACATCACCATCCACGCAGCCCAGGCATCGGCAGCTACCGCCCGCCCGGCAGCACCCTCACCCGACGATCCTTAACGACCGCCGCCAGTACCAGCAGCGCCGGTGCCGGACCCTAGTCGACGTCGATGGACAGGGCGCGGCCCCCCAGCGTGCGCCACGATGAGCAGGTGGCGACCAAGAGCTGCCGATCATGAGCAGGCCCCGTACCGCGTCCGCGCGGCTGGCCGGCATACGGGAGAGCTTCTGGATCGTGCCGGCGGCCTTCTCGACAGGAGCAGTGGCCGCCGCGATCGGACTGTCGGCGCTGGAACTCCAGCTCGATCTTCCCTTCGGGGGATCGTGCCCAGTGGGCCCGCCGGCGCCCGGTCGCTCCTGTCATCGATCATCACGGCGATGATCTCCTTCACCGCGCTGGTCTTCTCCATCACCATCGTTGCCCTGCAACTGGCCAGCAGCCAGTACTCCCCCGAGTCCTGCGGACCTTCCTGCAAGACCGGATCATCCAGGCCACACTCGGTACGTTCGTCGCCACCTTCCTGTTCGCGATGGTGGTGCTGGCCGCGCTGCCGGACAGCGAAGATCAAGGGCTGCCGGAGCTGTCCCTCGCGGTGTCGATAGCTCTCGTCCTCGCCAGCAGCGGCACCTTCATCTACTACCTGCACCACATCACCACAGTCATGCGGGTGTCGCACATCATCGGCTCCATCGGCGCGCAGTCCCGGCGATCGATCGCAGAACTCCCCACATCCGACGAGCCGCAGCCAGCGGTAACCGGCGAAGTGACGCAGACCGTGCCGGCCACGGAACCCGGCATGGTCAGCAACGTCGATCTCGCGCTGCTCGCCCGGCTGGCCCGGGAGTACGACTGCACCATCACCGTGGTCCCCGCACCGGGTGACTTCGTCGTCGCCGGAGCGCCGCTGTTACGCGTGCACGCAACAACCCGCGGCACACCCCGCCCGGTGCCCGCGGATCGAGCCGAGCAGGGCGTGACCCTCAGCGTGGAGCGTTCCCCGGGCCAGGACATCGGTTTCGGCTTCCGGCAGCTGGCCGACATCGCCGAACGCGCGTTGTCTCCGGCAGTCAACGACGTCACCACCGCCGTACGGGCCTTACAGGAGGCCCACGACCTCCTCCGCCGACTCGCCACCCGACCCAACCCCATCCACGTCGTCCGCGACGACGACGGCACCCTCCGCGTCCAGATGATCAACATCCCGTACGACACATACCTGGCAACGATCGTCGACGACATCCGGCTCATCTCCAACCAGCAACCCCGGGTAAAACGACTACTCGACACCGTCGTCCGCGATCTGGCGTCAATCGCCCTTCCTATCCACCAGGTGGCCATTGGACGTCGGCTGTCACTACAGGATGGCGACCGCCACTGACGGGAGTGAAGCAAAGTCAGGTCAGGACCACCCGGTCGGGGGGAACCCACCGGATTCCTTCTGGCCGGAGCCGGTACGACAGGATCTCAGCGAGCCCGGCGTGGGCATGCTTGGCCGTGAAGAAGCGGGAGAGGCGCCCGAACGGCGGGGCCCGCCTCGCCGCGTGTGGGAATCATGTCATCGGCACGTCCGGACGGAACCCGGACCGGCTCGGCGGGACGCTGCGTAGCGCGCGGCTCGCCGGCATGAGCGCGCATTCGGTCGTGAGGATCGCTGGTGGGCCGACGGCCGTACGTCGGGCGGCGGTCAAGCCGGGTGTCGGCGAGTGACGAAGACGTCGGCTTCGGAGATCCGTCCAGCGAGGCGACCCGCCTCGTGGATCTGGTCGTCCGTCATCATCGGGACGATCTTGTGTGCCTCATGGATGCCGTCGCCATTGCCGGCGCTGAGCATGGCGAGGTACCAACGCAGCGCCTGGACGAGGTCGACGGGACCACCGAAGCCGTCTCGGTACCAGCAGGCTGCCGCGAACATGCAACCCGGGTGCCCGATCTCGGCGCCCCGGACGTACCACCGCAACGCCTCGTCATCGATGTCAAGCTCGCTGAGGTGGTTCGCGAGATGCGGGTATGCCTCATGCACTCCGGCTTCCGCTGCCCGCCGAAGCCACCGCACAGCCTCATGGTGATCGCTTTCCCTGACGCCGAGGTTGTAGGCCGCGTAACCGTCACCGGCCTGCGCCGCCGCCCGATACAGCGCCATCGCCCGGGTCGTGTCGCCCAGCCCGTCGGCGCCACCGTCGAGCAGAAACGCCAGCGAGCGCTGCGCCTCCGGGTCACCGTCGTCGGCGGCGGCCTCCAGCAGCTCAGCACCGGCGACCTGCTCGTCGAGGTGAAACGCCAGAATGACGCCGAGCATCGTCCGGGCACGGCTCTGATCCGCCGACAGCTCACGCAGACGCGGCACAAGCAACTCCAGTTGCCGCTGCGCTCGCGTGTCCCCCTCCTTCACCGCCCGCAGGAACCACTGCGCCGCCAGGACCGGGTCATGCCGCTGACCGGCGTACAGCGTCCCGAGGTCGAACGAGACCTGACCTGCGTCGGTCACCGCGGCCGCCAGCAGGAGCCGTTCCGCTTCGACGAAGTCTGCCGTGACACCCTGCCCGATGGCGTACATGGTGCCGGCCATACGAAGGGCCCCGGAATCGCCGAGGTCCGCCGCGCGGCGGTACCAGTTCAACCCGACCGCGTACCGTTGCGCGTTCGCATGGATCGCCCCGAGGTTGTATGCGGCCTCCGCGCTGCCCAGCTCGGCGGCACGCTCGTACAGCGACAGCTTCCTGGCCGGGTCCGCTGGCCCGCCGAGCCCTTCTCCGGCAAGCTGAGCTGACAGCAACAGCGCGTCAGGGTCGTCGCCAGCCAGCTCCAGCAGCTCCCGGGCCGCCGCGTACTCCCGCCGCTCAACAGCCAACAAACCCTGCTCGTACGCCGTCAACGCCACGGGCGGCAGTGTAGGGGCTTCGGCAGTGTAGGGGCTCCGGAGGACCCAGCACGCCACGACGTTCGTAGCGAGCGCTGATCCGCGCGCTGCGCCAGATCGCCGTTACGCAAGGTGACGATCGATTCGCGGGAGCAATTGTCAAGACCTGTGGATTGGTAACTATGTAGCGAGAGACGCGGGGCGGGCCGAGGGAGGGCCTGTCGACGGCGGGTGACATCACGTTCTTGCAGGATCTTCATGCAGGGGTGAGCAGGGGTCCGGAAAGCCTCTCAGCTGGTCCGGCCCAAGGTCACGGTGCGGGATCCGGGTGCGAAGTCGCCGAAGGACTGTTCCCAGGACTCGCCGGGCCAGTAGTACGTCACACGGCCCTCGACGGGCCGGTAGCGGGCTGTGTAGAGCGTTCTCGAGCCCTGCTCGTCGACGGATCGATAAAGCGGTGGCTTCAGCATCGCCGCCACGTCCGCGCCCGCGGCGCGGATGGCGCGTAGCCGCTCCTGCGTCCGCATGGCCCGTTCCTGCTCGTCGGTCACCGGCAGGTGCTGGTGATTGGCGGCGCAGGCATCCGGCGCCACCGTCGGTGACATGTCCGGCCCCACGAACACCGTCACCGCCTTGGTGGGATCGACAAGGGTGAGGTTCTGGGGGACGGCGACCGGTAGGGACCGCAGCCTGTCGACCGCCTCATCGACGGTGTCGCACGTCTCCAGTAGGTAGCGCACGAGGATGAGAATGGCGAAGCCGCGTCCGTAGACGGAACGTCCGCCCCAGGTGAGCGAGACCGCGAGACCGGCGTCGTTCATCCCGTCCAGCAAGCCCCACAGCACGTCCTGCATCCCGATCACGGGGCGCAGGAAGCAGGAGGAGACGATGGTCCCCTCGCACTCATCGGGCCGTAGGTCGTAGTTGCGCAGCAGAGTGCCGTTCCTGCCGATCTGGGTGCACGCCTGGGAGAACGGTCGCAGTGCCGCGTGGGTGAGGAAGACTTCCGCCTCGGGCCGGTCGAGTTGGCCGGCCAGGCGGTCCAGAACCGGGACCAGTTCCGGCAGGTGCGCACGGAACAGCGCCCGAACACGATCCGCGCCCTGCGGAGTCCGGCCCTCCTCGGTCAGCAGGCCCTCCATCTCCTGCCACAGGCCCCGGGCGTAGGCGGCCCACCGCCCGTCACCGCCGTCGCCAACCTCGATCGCCTGAAAGGTCTTGTGCTCTTGCTGCACGGCTGCCACTCCCCCTGTGAGAATCGGCCGAGGTGAGGGCAACCTAGCTAATTGCGGGGTGAATCACCAGGTGGCCACCATCGGTGACGGCCAGGTGCTGGATCTGGTTGAAGTCGCTGAATGCGAGCGTGGCCGAGGGACCGGTGGCAGCCCGAACGTATGCGGGTATCCCTGGTTGGCAGGGAGCCTCGCAGCCCGGGGATACGCCGTCGAGGTGCCGCACTACCCGGGCATCAACGTCGAGCCGATTGCTACGTTCCTGCCGAAGGTGCTGAGCCGGCACAGCTTCGACGGGGAGACGGTCCTCGTGGGCCATTCCGGCGGCGCGGCCCTCCTACTCGCGGTCCTGGAGCATGTGGACGTGACCGTCGCCCAGGCGATCCTGGTTGCCGGCTACTGCACCCGGCCCAGTACCGAGGAGGAACCGGTTCTCCAACAGGACTATGACTGGACCGCGATCCGGTCGCACGTGCGGGACATCTACTTCATCAACTCCCGCACGGATCCGTACGGCTGCGACGACAGGCAGGGACGCGCCATGTTCGAGCGACTCGGCGGCACGCAGATCGTGCGCGACGACGGGCACTTCGGCGACTACAACCAGCCGTACGAGCGGTTCGAGTTGCTCGACCGGCTCATCCCCTGACGCCGTCGGCGCGACGGCGCCCACTGGCACTTCACCCACGAGTCGCACGTCGTCACCCGGATTGACCGCGGCATCGGCGACCAGCCGGGCTCGCCTCGCTTATCAGAACCTGTAAGGCACAACCGTTTGGTATGACGGATTGTGCTCAAGGTCGATGAGCAGAACGCGATTCCGTCGCGGAGGTCCCGACTGTACGAACACCTCCCGCGGGTTCAAACCTAGATCGGATGCCGCTGCGCCGACCAGCACCGTCGCGGTGATCAATTCGGACTGGTCAGCCATACGAAATAGTCCACGATACCGGCTTGCTCGCCGCCACCATCCGATAACGTGAACTCCCCGGAGTGGACCCCGGTCGAGGATTCGGACAAGGTGGTCCGACACGGCTCGCTCTTCCTCCGACGCCGGGTTGCCGCTGCCGGAAAGCGCGTCTAGCGGAAATAGCACGAGGAAGTGGGGCAGCGGATCGCCGAAGGCGAGATCTAGAACACCGCCGAGGTCACGTTGGCCGTACACGTCGAAATCCGGCCGGTCGATGTCTCGTCGGAGCCGCATTGCGTCATGCTGTGCAGAGTCATCTAGGCCGACCAGGGTGAATCTTGCTTCGCCGGCGGCAAACTGCCGCGCCAGCGTCGCGACCGCCGCACGGATTACCGCGTGCGCCAGGTCGTCACGGTTGCCAACGAGGGCGAGATTGCGGCCGGTCCGCCGTTCGAGACGAACGAAGGCGGGCCGGTCCAACACGTCGATCGCGTGGCCGACGGCGGCTACTGGGGCAACCCGCGATCCCGGCTGGAGCAGACCTAAGGTGGGGACGTCGACGAGCTTCGGCGCAAGATCGCCGTCGAAGACGACCGGTGGTTCGCTTTCCGGAGACCGCATCTCCCAGAGGCGTCGACGCAACTCGGCCCAGTCGTCCGAGTCGTCCGCGAGCGGCACCCGGACGATCCGGTTGGCGTCGCGACCGCCCGAGTCGGGATTGACCACGGCGTGGTTCAGCGGAATTTCGTAGGCGGCGCTGTTCGTGTCGGCCAGCACTCGACGTGCTCGGGGCAATGCCACGCGCAGGCTAAATTGGGCCACGAGGCCTGGCCGGCCCCAGAGCGCCTCCACACCGGAAATATCCTGGCTCGCAAGGATGAGGTGAATACCCATGGCACGTCCACGGCGGGCTAGGTCCTCGAGGAGCTTGGCGCATTCCGCGGCAACACCGTGTCGCCCAGCCAACATCCACTGGAACTCGTCCACGACGGCGAGCGTCCGTGGCCAGTGGCCCTCCCGATCCCGTCGACGCAGTTCCTCGATCGTGGTTGCGTGGTGCCGCCGCGCCGCCGCCGCTCGCCGCCGCAATTCCCAGGACAGATGCTGGAGCAACGCGAGACCGAACTCCGGATCAGAGTTGATGTTGACGCCGACCAGCCGGACATGGGGGATCCACGGCTCGCTGTGTACGTCGGGCGCGAACCGGTTGAAGGAGACACCCTCCTTGAAGTCGAGCAGGTAGATTTCGAGTTCGTCCGGCGAGTAACGCGTACACACCCCGGCCAGCAAGGCGAATATGACATTCGTCTTTCCTGAACCGCTCGGGCCGACGATCAGGCCGTGTGGCGGTCGATCGCCCAGTTCGATTTTGACCGGAACACGGAGCGGGTCGATACCGACGATCGCAACCAGCCCGGTCGCCGACGACTCCTTCCACCACTCGCCTCTTATCAGATCGACGAATTCGAGCGTTTCCTGGATAGGTAACTGCCCGCTCGATGATTGCTGCCTTGGATCAATCCGATCCAGGTTTCGCTGGACCTCGGCGATTTTCGTACTCACCTGCACCAGCTCCCGGCGCAGATGATCGATCAACTGGAAGACCGGATGATGCGGATCGTCAGCCGTTGCGGAGGGCCGCTCGGCCGGCGGCCGCAGCGGCCAGCCTGGGGCCGGTTCCGGCGGGCTGGCTCGTCGCGCGTAGTAGATCGGGGCCAGCCGCGTCCAAGCCCGCTCCCATTCAAGGTGCTCATCGATCCCGACTCCACAGCAGGTCAAGAACGTTGTCAAGAAGTTCTTTCGGGGAAGGGCGTGACCGCCGAGGACCTGGCCGATCGTGGTTTTGGAGAGCGACTGGCCGCTGCGCAACGCCGACGCGCTCAGCGAGCGGTAAGACGGCCGATCCGCCATGATCCACAATCGGGTCAGGCACTTCGCGAAGTCTTCCTTGTCGGATACGGCGTTCAGGGCGGCACGGAGTTCATCGGTCATCTCCACGCCGGGAGGCTATCCGACACCTGCCGAAGCTCCAACGCCGTCCCGCGCTGTCCCGGGTTGTCCCGAAGCGTCCACCAACATTTTTTTGTTGTCCCATTCCGCACCTTTCCAGGCCTCCGCGCTGGCGTCACCACTGGGATCTGCGATTTGATTCCGGCAACTACAAGCATGGAGGAGGGCAACGTGATATCGCCGTTGACACTAATCTGGATCGCGATCTTTGTTGTCACTGCCGCATTTTTGGGCACCGTAGCCGGTGCACTGGCCTGGCTAGACGAGCGCAAGTTGGCGCGTGCCATCCTGGTCGGGGGTGGCGCAGCCGGCGGTCTACTCGCGGTCGCAATCGCTGCGGCTGCTCTTCTCGCCGGTCTCGAGTGATGCTTCTTTCTGGATACGGGTGGCTGGATTACCGGGGCAGGCCACGGCGCACGCAACACAATTTTTTACGGCAAGATCACTCGCACTGTTCTCGGCACGACCGCGCGCCGGGCTCTGCCGTCCTCGGTCGCGTACTGTGACGCCCGATCGGCGACAAAATCCGGATGTCGCATCACGATGCTGTCAGTCATCATCATTGACGTCGGCGTCATCAACGTCCACTCGGCCAACCCGACCGGCGCCGCGAAAATCGCCCGGCCGCCAGACTCGGACGGCGGCGTATCGGATGCCGAGACGCGGTATCGACCATGGCATCAAGCGACGCAGAACTCGTTGCCCTCGGGGTCATGCATGACGACGTGCCCGAGGTCGTCGCCGTACCACTCCTCACGGACCACGGTCGCGCCGGCGGCAACCAGCTCGGGCACCTTCTGCCGGATCAGCCGGGCGCGCTGGGCCATGTCCCAGGGGCCCGGACCGGCCACTCGGATATCGATGTGCATGCGGTTCTTGGCGGACTTGCCCTCGGGCACCTTGAGGAAGCCGATCGCCGGGCCCCGGCCATCCGGGTCGACAATGGACGCATTGTCGGGCTCGTCGAAGCCGGATTCCGTGACATAGCCGAGGGCAAGCGCCCAGAAGGCAGCGACCCGCTGGGGATCGTCGGCATCGCATCCCAGGGTCCAGAAAGTCGCCACGGCGCCAACGTACGCGAGCTACGACACGCTGTCATCGGCTACCACCCGAGCGTTGGCCCCACGCTGGCGCCTGCCACCCCGGATGACGCCCGGTCGGCGGCCAGGTGCGCGCACGCCACACGGCCATGCGCCAGGGGATGCCATACCCGACGTCGCCCAGCCGAGGACGTGGAGCTGGACACGATGGGCCCTGACTTGGTCCTCCGGCCCGTCGATCGTCAGTGACGACGACACCAGCCAGCATGACCGGGTGTGCGCGATCAGGCCGTCCCCGATCCTTGAGTAGGTGCATCACTCCGCTGCTGGCAGGGTCGGGTGGTCGGTGGGGTAGATGCCGATCGCGAACCCGTACATGGTTTCGCCGGACCTCGGCATCCGGTCGAACGCATCGACAAGCTCCGCCATCTGGTCCCAGAACTGAGCGGCCTGATCCGCCGAAATGCGCGCATGCCGGATGAAGCCCCAGAGCTTCCCCTGCTCGAACGCGTCCGCGGACTCGCGTGCAGCCACCTCGAAGTCGTTGAAGTCGCCCGGCATCTGTTCGCCGGCGGGTGATGGCTCCGCTGCCACGTGGAACATGCGTGCGGTGCGGCCGTAGAAGCGCTCCTCGACCGCCCGCACCTTCCGCGTGCGCACCACGCGGAGCAGGCCGTTCCGGGTCAGCACGTCCACGTGGTGTGCGACCGTGCTCTTGGGGCGCTCAACTGCGGCCGCGAGCTCGGTCACGGTCGCGGCCCGCTCGTGGAGGAGCTGCAGGATGACCGTGCGGAGCGGGTGACTGATCGCCTTCACCTGGTCCGGTCTGGTCAGCGCCTTCCGATCGGCAAGCTCGTAGTCCGGTGGGTTGTCCGCCATGGCGTAACAAACTAGCATCATGGAACGTTCCAAAAATCTCGATCGTTCGCGAGAGGTTCAATGCCGTGGCCGACGTGCTGCTCTACCACCACATCCAAGGCCTGACCGACGGGGTCCGGAGCTTCGCCGACAGCCTGCGACAGGCCGGGCACACCGTGCACACCCCGGACCTGTTCGCCGGCCGCACCTTCGGCAGCATCGAGGAGGGGTTCGGATTCGCTCGAGAGTTGGGCCTCGACACGATCCGGGAGCGCGGCACCGCCGCAGCCGGCGAACTCGCCCCCGGGCTCGTCTACGCCGGATTCTCCTTCGGCGTGACGATCGCCCAGCGGCTCGCGCAGACCCGGCCCGGTGCCCGCGGGGCACTCCTCATAGACGCCTGCCTCCCGGTCGCGGAATTCGGAGAGACGTGGCCCGAGGGCGTGCCGGTGCAGATCCACGGCAAGGAGGGCGACGAATTCTTCGACGAGGACCTGCCGGCCGCACGCCAGCTCGCCGACTCCACGGCGAACGCCGAACTGTTCGTCTATGCCGGCGACCAGCACCTCTTCGCCGACTCCTCCCTCGACGCGTACGACCCGGAGGCGTCCGCGCTGCTCATGGAGCGGGTGCGGGCGTTCCTCGCCTCCATCAGACCGGCGTGACCCACTAGCTGGCCCGAGCCTCAGCCGGACATCGGCTATTCCAAACTGGCCCATGACAGCCGATGGGTCTGGGCAGCCAGGCCGATCCCGTGTGGGCGCGCGCCCCGATGCCGTCGAGGTGGACCAGCGCCACGCCGAGCTGGTCACCGCTGTCCGCGGCGGCGGGCTTCACGCCTTAGAGGGCATCTGATCTCGCTTGGCGAGGTTGGTCCGATTAGGTGGTTCCGGTTCGCCAGGTTGGGGTGGATTCTCCGGTGAGGTGGAGGCTCATTATGTTAGCCATGGCCCAATGGATCATCGCCCGGGTCCGTTGAGGCAGGGTCTCGTAGTCACGGACGAGCCGTCGGTGCTGCATCAGCCAGCCGAAGGTTCGTTCCACGACCCACCGCCGTGGCTGGACGTGAAAGCCCCTCCCTGCCGGGCGGGGCACCACCTCCACGTCGATGCCCAGTCGGGCGCCGTGCGCCCGTACGGAGGTGTTATAGCCGCCGTCGACCCACGCCTTGGACACTGTCGGATGGTCGGCGGAAACCGTGTCGAGGAGGCGCCGGCCAGCGGTGGAGTCCTGCACCGACGCGGCAGTGACGATCACGGCCAGGAGCAGTCCGAGGGTGTCGGTGGCGATGTGCCGCTTACGCCCCTTGATCTTCTTCGCCGCGTCGATGCCCTGACTGGACTCGCCGACGTTGCAGGAGGTCTTCACGCTCTGCGAATCCAGGACCACCGCTGAAGGGCTGCCACCACGATCCCGCACGGTCCGGATCTGCTCCCGTAGCAGATCGTGGATCTGCTGCGTGGTCCCGTCGGCCTCCCACTTGGCGTAGTAGTCGTACACCGTCTTCGCTGGCGGGAAGTCATGCGGCAGGTACTCCCACGCGATTCCCGTCCGGGCTACGTACAGGATCGCATTGACGATCTCCCGCAGGTCATGCACCGGCCGGCTGATGCCCAACCCCACCCGCGCCGCCCGCCACGCGGTCAGCACCGGCTCGATCAACGCCCACCGCTTATCCGACAAATCAGACCGATACCCACGCCGCTTCACACCCACGGTGTGATCAACGAACCGCAGCAATCGACGCCACGGCCGAACATGAATCAACCACTACACGGATCAGATGCCCTCTTAGGCATCACTGCCGCGTTGTTGACCTGCGATGTCGACAATGTGGCGTCGCGAAAGGTGATCGAGCGCTCCGGTGGCGTGCTCCAGGACCGGTATGAGGCGAAGCGGCGCTACTGGGTGCCGACGGCTTGAGGATCGACGGCACATGGATGCGAGGATCTAGCCGCGATCCGGCTTGAGTTTCTCGCGTGGGGATCTGCGGACCGCCCTGGTTACATTCGGGGTGGTGGGGTCAATCGCTGGCTAGACCCCACGAGCGGATGCGGGCCGGGTAGATGCGAATGATCTCGCGACTCATGCCGTGCACCGGCGGCTCGACGTCGACCAGGGCCTCGACGTCGCCGCGGATCTCCACCCCGCGCACGTGCCACGGCTGCACGGACGCGATGTCGTCGACGACGAGCGTGGCCTTCGGGTGGGTGCGGACGTTGCCGAACTTGCGACTGTCCCCGAGCTTGTGTCCACCGATGTCGATCGTGCCCAGGTCGGCGTTGTAGAAGAACCCGACGGGGTTGTTCTGCGGATAGCCATCCGGCGCGACAGTGGCCAGCCGCCCGAGCCGCTGCGTGCCGAGATACTCGAGCTCACGTTCGCTGAAAGTCACCATATGGCGATCGTGCACCCTCAACCGAGCTTGAGGTCAAGCGGACCGTCACTGCGTGTGTCTGGCTGCTTACCAGTCGGCAGGCACATGCAAGCCGGTCCGCCGATGGATCCGTAGCAGAGCGGAGCGCTGATGATCACGGGATACGACACGGTTCTCATCCCGGGCGCGCCGGTCGAAGCTGGCATTCGAGTGAGCGTTTTCCATCTGGGGTAGCGCGACCGGGTCAGGCGTTGGGTGTCACTCGCGGGTGAGTCCCGGTGGCAGCGCGTCTTCGTCGGGTCGGACCCGGCGGGCGTTGGCCAGGGGATCGCGTTCGAGGGTGTTGATCAGCGGTTCCGGGCCGCCGACGCAGGTCCAGGTGTCGTCCCAGAGTGCGGAGACCAGCCATGATCGATCGGCGGGGAAGAACAGGTCGGGTAGCGATCCGCGGCCGTGGCGCATGTGACCGGTCCGCCAGGTGAGGGCCTGCTCGGGCCCGGCCTCGACCAGCAGGTAGGACCAGTTCCAGTAGAGCGACACCCTGGGGGCGTGGGGAAAGACGATGTCGTGGGCGCCGGTGTCGAGGTAGGCCAGCCACCAGGGCTGGTCGGGGTTCTGTGTGATGAGGTCTTCGACCAGGGCGTGTTCGTAGGCGGCGACGGTGACGCCGCCGGCCTGGTGGGTGGTGGCGTAGGCGTCGAAGATCGGCGGGATGGCGGTGGTGATCGAGATGCCGGCAGTCGTGTGACCGGCGATCCACTCCACGTCGGCGGCGGTGCCGATCCGCCAGCTCCGCCCGTCCTTGCTGACCTGCACACCACTATTCAAGTCGCTGCGGTGGCAATTGGCGCGGGAAATAGAGTGTCCTCGGCGTGGCCGGCGGCGCAGCCGACCACCTCCGGGACAGCCGCGAAGTGGCGGTTGAGGTTGGGGTTCTCCGATGGCGGCAGATGCCCTGGCGACGGAGTTGGCGAACGTTGAGCGTTCCTCAACTGGGGTAGGTCGGGTTTTCGACGTGGTGTAGGACGAGGATCGCCTGCACGATCCGGGTTGCTCGGCGTGGGCAGCAGCGCAGCTTGGTCAGGAGCTTCCAGGTTTTTTAGCGTGGCGATGGCGCGTTCACCCCGGGCGCGGATATACGGGCGTGGAAGCGGTTGACGGCCTTTTGCCGTCGTGACAGTCGTGGCCGGTAGCGGCGGCGTTCGAACGGCGTGCGGACGCTGCCACCGGCGCCTTGATACCCGCGATCGGCGAAGGTCATCACGTCGTGGCTGGTCAGGGCGTCGATGATGCCGTGGGTGCGGGCAGCCGTCAGGTCGTGAACGGAGCCTGGCAGTGCTGGAGATGCCCAGACCAGGCGGCCGGCGGCATCGGCGATGACCTGCACATTCGTCCCGTGCCGTTGTGCTTGCCGGAGTAGTGGGGCTTTGGTCGGCAACACGGTCGATCGGGATCAACGAGCCATTTTCATCGTGATCAGAGGGGCCTGAGCAGGTACGCAGCGGCGTGTCGTTGCTCCAGATAGGACGAAGCTCCCGGTAGGACAGCAGTCGACCAAGAACGACCGCCCAGTACGGGAGCTTCGTTGCTGACCTATCCTGCCAGCATCCCGCTGTCCACGCGCAGCCTGACCCGCCTGACCGAGCTGATCCGCGACCGGCGCCGCGTGCTTGGCGGTCGTTGGCGGAGGCTGCCCGCGCAGCAGCAGGCGTTGATGGCCCTGGCCCACCTGCGCAACGGTGACACCCTCACCCGCCTCGCGGCCGGCTTCGCCGTGTCGGTGACCACCGTGTGGCGCTACCTGCGCGAGGCCGTCGACCTGCTCGCCGGCTGCGCCGACGACCTCACCGCGGTCATGCGCCGGGCTGCCCGGTTGGCGTACGCGATCCTCGACGGCACGCTGATCCCGATCGACCGAGTCGCCGACCAGCGGCCCTACTACTCGGGCAAGCACAAGCGCCACGGCGTGAACGTGCAGGTCCTCGCCGATGCGGCCGGGCGGCTGGTCTGGGCCTCGGCCGCGCTGCCCGGCTCGGTGCACGACCTGACCGCCGGCCGCACCCACGGCCTGATCGACGCGCTGACCAGCGCGAACGTGCTGACCTTCGCGGACAAGGGCTATCAAGGCGCCCGCGGCACCATCTGGACCCCGTTCAAACGCCGCCGCACCCGCCTGTCCCGCCGGCAGAAGTCCGTGAACCGGCACCACGCCAAGATCCGAGCCCTCGGCGAACGCGCCGTGGCCACCCTCAAGACCTGGAAAATCCTGACGAAGCTCCGCTGCTGCCCCCGCCGAGCCACCCCGATCGTCCAGGCCATCCTCGTGCTCCAAGCCGCCGAAGACGCCCGCTACTCACGATGAAAATGGCTCAACGTGCCGTCGCAGATCGCGTACGCCAGACGGCGGATCCGGGTCATGGCCACGCTGAGGTCGTCGGCGGTCGCGGCCAGCAACGTGATTGCCTCGCCGACGTGGCGCCAGGCGGTGGCGACACCGATACCGAAGCCGGAGGCGAGACAGCCCCGGCCCCGCAGCACGTATCGAGGGGAGCAGCCAACCCGTAGGAGCGGGAAATTCCAGTCTCGGGAATAGGTCTTTGTTGAACGGGCCAGCGTCGTGATTCGCGTGCTTCTTGACATCGAGTTGGGTGTGGAGGGTGTGATTTGGCCTGCCTTCCAGACCGCTCCAAGTATGAATCAACAGGTGGCGATTGGTTGGCAGCGTGCCCGCAGGTTGTCGCGTCTGTCCTGAGCGGAGGGCTGGTGCCGGTGTATCACGTGGGTCAGGTTGCGGCTGCCCGAACGAGGCGGGTCGGCGGTCCGCCGAGCTTCTACTGGTGCGGTACTCCGGACATGATCAGCTGATTGGTGCGCCGGACTTCGCCGGGCAATGTGAAGAGGTCGATCAACACGCCGAAGCCGAGGCAGCCGAGCGTCAGAAGGTAGACGATCGCGCGCCTGGTTACGCCGAGGTAGAAGTAGTGGGCGCCGAGAACACCGAGGAAGAACAACAGCAGGTACGCGACGGCGAGAGACTTCGGCTGTGCCGGGTGGGTCACTGTGCCTCCTGATCGGTAGGTTTTCCGGGCCTGTCAACAGGCCGGTCTTAGGTCCGGGCCGAGTGAATCAGGAAAGACTATGATGCCTGCCGAATTCGTGCACCATCGATGCCTGGACCGGCGCTTGAGGCGCCGGCCCGTTACGGCATGAATGGGGGTCCCACGGGCTGTGGCGCCCGGTCTGCGGTCAGAAGCGGATGGCATGCGGCCCGTCGTGCAACGGCCACGAGTAGGCTGCCCAGGTTGCTTGAGCACGCCGGAGGACGCTGTGAGTTGGGACATTCTCATCTTCGTCGCTCCGGCCCACACCAGGTCGGTTGACCAGCTACCGCAGGACTTCAATCCGCCGCCCTTGGGCACAGGGCCGGATGTCAGACAGCGGTTACGTGGAAACCTCGGGGACCTCGACCTCTCGGATCCCGCGTGGGGGCGCCTGGTCGGCCCGAGTTGGAGCATCGAACTCAACATCGGGTCGGACGATCCCGTAGATTCGATCATGTTGCACGTGCGTGGCGGCGGCGACGACGTTCTGGCCGTTGTCGCGCGGATAGCCGCGTCGGTTGGTGGCCGCGCGCTCGACATCTCCACCGGCGAATTCCTGACCGGTGATCTCACTCAAACCGCCGGCTGGCACGGCTTCCAGCAGCACCGGGAACAGATTTTCCGTGGGAGCTGATGCCCACGAATCCAGCCCGCACCAACCTCGAGTGGCGTCCGCTCGCGGCACGATCGGACGCAGGGTCACCACGGTCGTCTTGCGCGGTGGAGCAGCTCTTGGTCGGTGGCAGGACGGAGCCGGCTGAGTTCGCTGTGACGCAGAGCGCCGGTCGCACGCGGCAGATCAGGATGTCCCGCTAGGGGATTTATATTCGACAGTCAGAAGGTGCCGGCGAGCAGTGCGGTGATCAGTGTGCTGGGCTCGGTGGTGGTTGGGCGGTCGCTGACCTGGCCGTCGCCGATCTCGATGATCCGCCAGACTCCGTCGGCGCGCAGGGCGAGGTCGACCGTGATGAACGGCAGGCCGAGTGCGGCGATGACCGGTGTGACCGCGTTCAGGTCCAGGTTGTGGGGTGGGACGTCGTTCGGGGTGTCCGGATGGGCGCTGACCAGGGCGCAAACGCCGTTGACCCACCAGGTACGCGCCTCGACGGAGGTGAACCGCTCATAGCGGCGGAGGACGAACCCGCCGACGAAGTCGTCTTCCCGCAGGTGCCGCAGGCGGCTTGCCACCTTCCAGGCCGTCTCGCTATCGGCGAGGTCGGGGATGAACGCCGCCTCGTGCCACTAGTGCTTCATCGACTTGGTGTAGTCACGTAGGACGGCCGGACCGGTGCCCAACTCGACGCGTACCCGATCGAAATCGGCGCGCAGGTCGCCCCTGGTCCACACCGACGTAGGGGTCTGTGCCGCCAGCGCGGCGTACCAGCCGGGCAGCTCGTGGCCGCGCCGGTACTGCTCGGGCGAGGTTCGCAGTGTCACGCCGCGTCGGGACAGCGCCTCAGCGAAGGCCGCGTACTGTTCGCTGCGCAGCATCCAGCCGCGGTAGACCGCCTCACCGCCGGCGGGCACCAACGCCACCGCCTGATCCACACGCCCCGGCCTGGTCAGCGCGTCGTGGTCGACCACCGCCATGTCGAGCCCGGCCTCACCAGCGGCGACCGCCTCCGCCTTGAAGTGCTCGTCGGGACGGCGCGGTCGCAGTGGATCCGCGGGAACCAGCAGCATCACGCCCGTATCGTGCCCGACCCGGCCAGCAACCTCCACGCCATATTCCGGCCGCATCACGGTACGCGGGGAGCGGCGAGAGAGCGCAATCGCTTGATGGTGGTTCGTGTCAGCGTGACAAGGCGCCGCTCGTGGTGCGATCTTTGACGGGTGATGGAGCACGCGCGGCGTGAGCTGGATCGGATGCGGGGCTCATCGGTCATGTGGCGGGAGCTGCGCTATGAGCGGGCCACGGGCGCCGATGGCTATGACTACGACGGTCATGCGGCGCGGCGGGCGACGGTGTTGTGGGCGTTGCAGTATGACCGGCGGGCAGAGGATCTCCCGCTGGTGCGGTGGTTGGCCGAGCAGGAGGCGTTGTCCCGACGAGAGGCGCCGTTCCAGGGGTTGACCGAAGAGACCGAGTTGGCTGGCTTCTTACTCGCCGAGCATCGACAAGTAGAGGATGTGTGGCGCCACTGGGAGATAAAGCGAGCCAACTTTGACGCTTGGTGTGGCTATGACACTGAGCACCTATTTGCTGCCGGGGTGCAGGCCACCGTCGGTTTTGTGCGCGACAGCGAGCGTGCCGAGCGGGACGATGTGCTGGAGCGCCTGCTGGACGAGGAGGGCCAGCCGTACATGTCCGAAGAGGACGTGGCGCAGTGGACGCAGCGCGAGCGGTCGCGTTTCCCGGCTGACCCGGCCGCGGAGGACCCGCTTCGGTGGGTGCACCGGGCCAAACTGATTGGTGACGGTGCGCTCGCCCGCCAGTGGCTGGACCGCTGGGCATCCGGTCGCCCGCGAGACAAGCAGACACTGAGCCAGCTTCGATACCAGTTGGCCGATCTGGGAGCTTTCGCTGAGGCAGCTCAGGCGCAGCTCGAGAGCCTGGCGTTCGCCGACGACCCCTGGGACACCGCATCGGAGTGGCAGTCCTTGGCCCAGCTCGAACGTCAGGCCGGCAGCCACCATGCCGCTTGGGAGGCGCTGCGTGCGTGCCGTCGAGCCCTGGATGGCGTGGCCGGCTGGACGGCGGTGGGCCTGGGGCGGATGTACGTAGAGGAGCTGTTCCTCCTGGCCGGTACCGCAGACGGCGAGTTGGCTGATGTGGTGTTCGCCGAGGCGGACCGGCAGGCACGCCAGGTTCCCGGGTTGCCCCTGGTGGTGTTGCAGGCCGCCACGGAAGCGGCCAGCAAGATCGGTAACCAGACCAGGGCCGAGCACTACCTGAAGCTCCGCGATGCGGAGCAACGGCGCATCGACGCCGAGATGAGCCGAGCCCCCTCCTGATACCGGCAGCATCCCCCCGCCCCGGCCCAAGCGAGGTCGGCGAAGACGAGTGAGAGGTTGTGTCCGTTTGTCTCGAGGGTCGCTTCGTGAAACGGGATGCCGATGGAGCGAGACCAGTGGTCGACGTCAGGCGACTCCGTCACAAGCCCTATTCCCGGATACAGGTTCTGCCAGCTCACGCCCCATACGTGTCCGTCGAGGTCGCGGCCCTGGTCGTTGTCGATGAGCCGGTCGTCGAGCGACTCGCGCCACACCTGCGGAGGGACGGCGGATACCGCCGTGGCTTGGACGCAGTACGTGAACCGGTACCGCAGATGGTGGGAGGCGATTCCGGTACGCGGGTCGGCGGTGGTGGAGATGAAGATGTCATCGTCGCGCACGTGATCGGCGAAGCCGTGGAACACGATGGCTTGGTCGAACACTTCGTCGAACGCGTTCTGGATGCCGGCTTCGTCCACCACCAGATCGTGCACCCACCGGCACGCCGGCGGGAACACTCATCCGGCGTTGAGGTCGGTGACGAGGGTACGTAGCCAGGACTGCGCGAGGGCCGGCTCCCGACCGATCGCGCGGGCCAGGGCGTGCCGGCCGGACCGGGAACGGCCGTAGGCCACCAACGCCGCGGCCTCCGCAAGAGCTTGCCGGGTGCGTTCGTCACGGCCGGGACCGTCGACCTCGGCCAGCCAGCGGTCCGGCCGCCACGAGCGGGTCAACTTGGTCTGGTGGTCGCCGAAGTACGACCAGACGGTGCCGTCGAGCGACACGTTGACCACCGCTTGCGCCGGCAGTTGCCGCGTCCAGGCGGCTTCCTGCTGCCAGCGATAGGTGTTCGGACTGGTCTCGGACCGGACGGTCACACCCACGAACCGCAGCTTGCGCCGGATCACCGGCCACGGTTCGCGTCGCTCGTCGATCCAGTCCCGCAGCAGGTCGAACAGGTCGGCAAAGGTGTTTCCGCCGTCGACCACATCCACGAACGTCACCGGCCGGCGCCGCCGCGCCAGGTTGCGCGGCGTCACCTGTATGCCCGTGAGGATCTCCCGGGCCCGGACACGCTCGGCTGATGTCAAGGCCCGTCGCCGCCACTGGCGCCCGGCGCCGATGGCCGAGCGCTGGAAAGACAGCGGCAGCCGCCACAACAGACGTTCACTTTCGCTGTCGAGAGCACCGCTGAACAGGTCGAACATCGAGTCCAGGGACCTGCCGACGAAGACCAGATCACCGTTGCCGCTGCGGGCCAGCACTCTTCCAGCGCAAGCAGTCAGGTCATCGAGGAACCACAGATCCGGCGTGCTCGTGCCGGCCAACAGCGAACCAAGTTCGTCCGGCGAGACAAGGTCCCACCGGAACGGCACCAGACTCCCCGGTTCGGACATGTCCGCGATCCTGCCATGATCGACGAGAACATCCGAGTCCACTGGGACACCCGCGGCCCTGAGGTCCAGCGACACATGTGCTGCCCCGCGAAACGCGCGTTATACGTGGCAGATCCGGACGACCACGCCGCGGCGGATCCGTTAGCCTGACTGCGGTGGTCCGCCACTGACTGCGCTTCCACGTGACAGACCACGTGAATCATCGCGGAGAGACCTGAGCAGCTCAGGACATGTCCGGGTGGGGTGCGGCGCACTGTTGCGCCGACTTCATACCGCCGGTGCCCGACATCGGCAGACGAAAGGACATGACATGTCGTCGAAGGACGAGAAGAACCTGACGCAGGTGGCCAACAGGATCTCGAAGATGGACGAGCCGATCCGTTCGACGATGCAGCGGGTGCACGACATCATCATGGCCGCGGCCCCAACCCTGAAGCCGCGCATCTGGTACGGCATGCCCGCCTACGCGAAGTCGGCGAGCACACCCGCGCTCGTCACGCTGCGCATGGACGAACGATTGAACCTCGCGATCACCGAGAAGGCAGCCTTCCGCGCGGCAGGCGGCGCGGACGGGGGGCTGATGCCGGCCGCGTGGTACTTCGAGACGGTGGATGCCGTCACTGAGAGGCGCATCGCCGAGATCGTCCGCTCCGTGGTCGACTGATCGTCTGCTCCCCCCGTCCCGGGATGAGGGTGGACCGTACCTCGTCCCGGGGCGGGCCGAGGCAACGGCATGTGCGCTCACCTCGGCACGACCGGGCGTCGGCGTGACCCGGTTGTCGTGACGCTGCGTAGCGGACGGTCGGCAGCATGGTCGCCCTTCGGGAGGGGCGGGGTCGTTCGATGGGTGTCGGCGCGATGTGGCGGATGTCTGGCGGCGGGCACGGGATCAGGTGGTGACGGCCTGACGTAGTTCGTCCGCGCCGGGGCCGTGCAGGTGCCCGATCCGCACGGTGCGTCCGGTGAGCAGGAGGAACAGGTCGGTCATGGTGCCTGTCACCTGGGCGCCGTTTCCGGTGGACCAGGCGTGGTCGGTTGCGGTGAGCCGGAGCGTCGCCAGCGGCAGCGAGCGGAAGACTTTCGCGTTCCCGCGGCCGCGGTAGGAAATCACCCTGTTGGCCGCTTCGGCCACCTCGGCGGCGGGGACGCGGATCTCGCGGCCCAGCGGGATGGTCATGTCGAAGGTGTGGCCGACGGCGTCGATGAGCGACTCGCGGCAGGTCAGGCCGGGAAACGCGCGGTGTCGTCCGACCAGCAGGTCGAGCCTGTGCAGCAGCTGCCCGGAGTCGTGGCGTCGGGCGAGGTCAATCGAGCCCTCCCGGATGAGGCGGTTGGTCCCGCCTGGATGCCGGATGGCGAGTAGTGCCAGCTGCGGCATGCTCAGCAGCGGCATCGTCAGGTGCGCCGCGACGTGTCTGACCGTCCACCCCTCGCACAGCGAAGGGGTGTCCCACTCCTTCGGTGCCAGACCCGTCAAGAGATCGACGATAGCGCGGCGTCGCCGGTCGACGGCCGACCAGACCTCGGTGTCGTCCATGGGGTCGATCCCTTCATCCGACCGAATCTAGTACGATTATGGTACTAAAATCTCGTCCTGATCGGGACTACCTGGAAGGCCTGTGATGGAACGTGAGATCCCGTCCGGCTGGCTGATGTTCATCGGCTTCCGGTCGGCTGAGGACCGCATCGTCGCCGCGCTCGCCGGGGCCGGCTACGCCGACATCACCAGGGCGCAGGCCCGGCTATTGGCGGGCATCGACCTGGACGGCACCAGGCTGGTCGTCCTCGCCGACCGCGCCCGGATCCCGAAACAGACCGCCCTCGCCCTGGTCAACGGCCTCGAGGCGGCCGGCTACGTGGAGCGGGTGCCAGATCCCTCCGACGGGCGAGCACGACTGATCCAGCTGACAGCACGCGGCCGCGCCGTGTTACCCGTCGCCATCGCCGAGGAAGCGCGGATCGAGGCCGACTGGCAGGCCGTCCTGGGCGTTCGACGAATGCGGGCGCTCCGTGTGGCACTGTGGGACCTGGCCTCTAACGCCGACCCGCACCTACACCCGCCCGAAGCCCCGCAGCGACAGGAACCTGAGGGCGGACCCAACGGTTGACAACCGTAGGCCAGGAAGGCGGGATGCATTGCCGGGTCCCTGCCCTTGCAGCTTCCGTGATCACTTATCCGCTCATCGGCACGTCCGCGCCCTCCCAGCTGTCCACGCCCTAAGACGGCGGCTACCGAAGGTGCCGGCACCAGCGCGCACGACCGGCGGCAAATCGGGGTGGTCGGACGGTGTCGTGGTTGGATCACCCTGGCGAGGGCTCTGGCGTGACCGGATGGTTTACCCGGGCAGTCGGTCCCGACTCGGGTCGGCCTGCGCGCTACCGTCTGCGTATCGCGGCGGCCACGCTTCCAGATCCGCAGCGAACAGCCCAGTCCTGAACAGCATGAGGAGACACCGATGACCGACGCCACAAGCGACGCCGATCCCACCGCTGACGCCGAAGCGGGAACCGAGGAGCAGCCACAGCCCTTCGAGAACCGGGCGGCACGCCGGTCCAAGGGCAAGGCCACCGCCAACCCCATCGGGGGTACGGCGAGCCGCGCCCACGGCCGTTCCGGCACGGTGCAGAGCCCTCGCCAGTACGGCAACCGTCGAAGCGGCTGACTTCGGACCTCCTGGTCACGGCCGTGTTCAGCAGCTGTGGCCGCTACCGGCGTCCAGCCGCAGCCGCAGGTTCGTTGCAGGACGGTGAGGGCGAGCCACTCGGGTGACGCTGAGGGCACGGCCAGTTCCGGCGCTGTTTGCAACAGCAGACTCGACTCGGCAGGAGCCTGCGGCCTCCAAAGGGACCGTGACCGTCGGGCAGCGCGCGACGCGCGGCAAATCCGCGCACGTGATCATGCGGTCGGCGGGCCGGAACGAGTCAGATCGGGGGCGGCGAGAGTTCGGCAATGGCGCCGTTGCCGCTCGATACGGTCTGATCGGCCACTCGGTCTCGGATCGGGCCTCGTCCAACAACATCGATAGGAACGGTGTCAGGACTAGCTCAGCGCATAGTGGAAGGAGGGGCAGCAGCCGTGGTTGCGCTTGTCGCCAGTTGGAAGTGCCAGATAATCTGACTCGGTGTTCCGTCCCAGGCGGCGCCGAATGCCGCCGGGACGATGCCCAGCAGCGACCAAGGCCATGCGTCCCACGGTCCCGTCACGATTTCCGCGGGCATGTTCCCGCTGGCATCGCCGAACATCCGAGGTTCCTCGCAACGCCGTACCTGCAGGCCCAACGGCAAGGCAACGCGGAGATAGTCACTAGCCCGATGTCGGAAAGCCGGAAGTAGCCCAGGATCACCGTCGGCAGCACGAACGCGCGGCACTGAGCCCAACGCCACGAGTTCCTGGTGCACGTCCGTGATCACCAGATGGCCGCCAGGACGCAGGACTCGGGCAAACTCGGTGATCGCCGGCCCGACATCCGGAAGGTGAGTCAGCGCCAGAGCACACACGACGACGTCTACATGGTCGTTGGGCAGGGGGAGATTGCGCAGGTCGCCCTGCCGCAAGTCCGCGTTCGGAACGCGGATACGAGCGTGAGCGAGCATGTCCGGGGAACTGTCGACGCCGATGACGTGGTGGCCCTGCTCGGCCAGGTACCCGGTGTACCTGCCGGTGCCGCAAGCCGCGTCCAAGGCCACGCCCAGAGGCAGAGCGCCGAGGATCTCGTGCACGACGGGTTCTTCGACAGCGAACAACCCATTACCTGGCTGATCATAGGTCGCGGACCACACTTTGTAGCCGTTCAGGGTGTCGACCTGAGCCGCGGTGACTCCGGCACCGTCCAGTGCAGGGCTGTCCAGAAGGCGCCGGACCTCGCTGATCCGCGCTTCGACGAAGTCCTGGTCGTAATCGCCGGCGAAGGCACGCAGCAACGACACGCCCTCGAGCCCCAAGGTGTAAGCGAGCGGATGCTGGTAGGCCACCACGCGACCGTAGCGACGACGTGCGGATCGGACTACCCAATTCCCGCACGGCTCAGCCCTGCTCTGGTTTACGCCGACACGTGACTGGTCACCGCACGGTAACGAGCGATGACCGATTCACCGCACAGGCGGAAGCCGTACCGATCGTCGGCCCTGCCATCAAGATCACGTGCACCCACATCGGCAGAGCCGTGAGCGGCTGGTCATGTTCCGGAGGCCATGTAGGCGGCGAGGATGTAGTTGGGGTGGCGGTCGAGGTTCTTGCGGGCTCGGTCGTAGCGCATGGTGGTGCGCGGGTCGGCGTGGCGGGCGGCGATCTGCACGTCGCGGAGGCTGACACCGGCGTCAAGCATGGTCGTGACGAAGGTGTGGCGCAGCATGTGGGGGTGCATTCTCGGCATCCGGATGCCCGCCGTGTGGGCGAGGTGTTTGAGTCGGCGGGTGGCGGCGTGCCGGTCCATCCGCCCACCATGAATGTTGCGCAGGACCGGCCCGGCGGCGCGGTCGTCGACTGCCCGGTCGATGGCTCGGGCCACCGCAGGTGGTAGTGGGACGAGGACGACCTTGCCGCCTTTACCGCGTACGCGCAGGACCCGGTGGCCGTGCTCCTCGCCCAGATCGGCGATGTTCGACCCGCAGGCTTCGAAGATCCGCAGCCCGAGCAGACCCAAGAGCGCGACCAGGGCGAAGTCGTTCGGGTTCGAGGACTTTCGGGCGGGTGGTGATCAGGGCTTCGAACTGCAGGTGCCCCAGTCCGAGGGTCGGTGACTCGGCCGGCACCGTGGGCCGGCGGACGTAGTCGGCCGGCGAGTGCTCCAGGATCGCGTCGATGACGCAGACCCGATAGAAGCCCACCACGACCGACAGCCGACGGGACACGGTCGAGGGCTGGTACCGGCGGACGTCTTGCAGCCAGCGCACGTACCGTTCGATATCCACCCGCACCGCAGCCAGCGGGTCCAGACCGTGGTCGGCGCACCAGCGCAGGAAAACGCGCAGGTCAGACTCGGTGTGCACGCGAGTCTGGCCACGGTAACGGCCCAGGAAGGCCGACACCGCGGCGCGCACAACGAGTTGATCGGCCAGTACCACAGGGGAAGCGGAAGCAGGAGAGATAGTCATACATCACCGTGCGTCACCACCGCCGATGAACACCAGCCCACCCGGAGCGGCAAATCCGGTGCTGCTGCGGACGGCGGTCGGTCAAGTGGTGCGGGATTCGATTTCGCCGACGAATGTTGAGATCGCGGCGGCAAGCTGTTCGGAAGAGTCCAAGTGAACGTCGTGGCCGGCCCCGTCGATGACGATCATGGCGGCCATGGGGTTGGTTGCCAGCATCTCGTCCGCTTCGGCCTGCTCTAGGAAACCTCGCTCGCCCTTGACGAGCAGGGTTGGCGTGCTGATGGCCGCCCAATCGGCCCACCGCGCTTCGGCGTTGACTGCATGGATCGCCTCTTGGAGGACCTCGAGCTCGAAGCGGGGCACCAGTCCCGTGGCGGATGGCGCCAGACCTGCCGCCCAGGCTTCACCTGCCCTCCCCCCGCCGAAGTACGTGGCGGCGGCCGTTGTGTCGGCAAACGGGGTCGGCCACGATGCGAACCAGTCGATGACCTCGTTGGTTGCCTCCTGCCCGCCGCCGCCCACGCCTCCCTCGACGAGGATGAGCGCCGACACCAGCTCTGGGCGACTTGCTGCCAGAAGGAGGGCCGTGTGGGCTCCGAAGGACTGGCCGACCACCATGACCGGACCCACATCTAGGTTCTCGATCACGGCCACGGCGTCGCTGACGAACGCCGCCCTACTGAGGTCATCCGGACGCGTGGTGCTCGATCCATGACCACGCTGGTCAAGGCTCACCACCCGGTGCTCGTTGCCCAGGCGCGAAGCGACGGCAGAGCACTCCAACGCGTATCCACCAAGCCCATGCAGAAAGAGGATGACTTGCCCGGGCCCGCCTGAGTCGTACACGGCCAGCGCCACCCCCGGCACCGCCAGCTCCCGACTTAGCCAACCGATCTTGTCCTCCGACATGCAAGAACCCTGCCATCCGGCTAGCACCAACCGCGCGGGGTGCGGCAGATCGGTGCGTCCGGATGACTGCACGGCCACGTGCCCTGGCACACTCAGCCGCGTGTTGACCACCATCACCCTTCGGAACGTCGGTACCGCCGCAATCGTGGTCGGACTGCTCATCGCCCTATTGACTCTCGGCACAACCACCGACCGTCCATTTACGCTGGCCTGGCTGCTCGTCCTCGTCGGGACCGGCCTGCGGTTGGAGGCCGCCATCCGTGCCCCGAAACGCCAGGCACGATAGCCCCGACCGCTGACCTTCCCGGCAGTACAGCAGCCAGTACAGCAGCCCAGCTGTCGGCGCGGCAGGGGTGGAGGCTGGCGCAGTCCCATCGGTACGAGCGTGCTCCGAAAGGTTGCCCGACAAAGTGCGGTGTGACGGACTGCCGTCGCCGTCACGCACCCGGTTCGCGGCGCGTCTGGCACTCGCGTGCGAGAGACTGACCCTGTGCGAAAGAGCGGACCGAGAGGGAGACGGTAGGCAAGCCTCTGTCGAAAGTGTGGCTGCCTGTCTTGCAGACGACGATGCAGAGGTCTACAACCTCATTCAGGCCGCCGGGCAGGAGAATGCACTGGCGGCGGCGCTGGACCTGACAGCCCCTGCAGCGAACGCTGTCATCGGGCTGGCTGCCTTGAGAGCAGGCGAGCCCGAGCAGATTCTGCGGTCGCTCGGGCAGGAGAAGACGGGGTTGGCGTACTCTTCCGATCCGGCGAACGACAACCCTGCCCAGCCTGGAGCCGCGCAGGTCGTCTACCCGGCTTCGCTGGACGACCATGAGTCGAGTCCAAGGGCTGGATCGAGGTAGTCGTCCGCTGGTCCGGGCATGAAAAGGCGGTCACCTTCTACGATCCGACCCGGTTGGCTCAGGAAGTGCAGAGCGCCATCACAACGCCGGGCTGCTTCGCCCAGCGGACTGTCACCGTCGTACCCACGGTAACCAGGGGAAGCGATCGAAGGTGCCGTCGCTCTGATGGCGCAGCGTGATTTCGCCGACGTCGTTTGAGACGCTGCCTCGGGCGGCGAGCAGCGGTTACCCGCGCGCATACGCCTGCTCATCGGCTACATGTTCCGGAAGTCGGCTGGCGGTGGACAGCAGTTACAGAAGTGACGGATCCGCCAAGGCGCCGCGCACGGGTGGCGGCATGACAGTGTGGCTGATCTTGGCGGCTGCGACCGATGCTGATATTCCTGGACTTAGCGGTGATCGCCGCGGACGAAGGGTCCGACGGTGCTGTGTCGGGTGAGGGCGGTTGGCGGTGTCCCGGGGGCCAGGATCCATTCGTCGGCGAGCGTGGCGATGGTCAGGTCGCCGGTGTCGAAGCGCAACAAGAGGCCACAGCTGTACTGGCCTTGATGGTCGAGGATCACGGCACCGTCGGTGAGTCGGGCGCCGATGAACCGGGCCAGCACGTCGGGGTGTTGTGCTGGGCTTACCTCGGTTTGCCCGTGCGGCCCCATGTCGTAGGAGCCGTAGGGATCTTCTGTGGCCAGTAGGAACTGGTCGCCCCGGCCGTGTACGCGGATCGGGGCTGCGTGGTCGAACAACAGCCATGCGTGCAGCAGGCTCTCGGCGTCCGGTCCGCGCTGTCCCGCGTGCCAGTGACGGGCCTCGGTCACCTGGTCCAACCGTCGACCGACCCTGCTCGTCAACCACGCGGTGACCATCCGCGGATCGCTGAATCCCACGTACCGCCGCTGATTCGCGGCTGACAGGCTCTGCCACACGGCACGAGCTGTGGCCTCATACACATCGCCGACGCCGGTATCGACCTCAGTCACGGCCACCTCGGTCACGGTCACCGCCACCATCGGCGGCTGGCTCCCCAGTGCCCACCAAGCGCCCAGCTCGGCCTCGTGCCGGAACTCGTCACCGACCACTGCCGCGACGTTCACCTCGGCCTGATCGGCGGCAGCGACCTCGACGGTTACGTGGGCGAATCGGGAGGACCGGCTGGTCTGCCGCATGAGCCGGAACGACGCCATGATCCTGATCGTTCCACCCGATCACACACGGCGACCACCACCAGGTGCCTCTATCCCGCAGCCCGGGTCGCACCTATGCGGCATGAGCGTAAACCTGATCAACGCGTACAGACCCCACAGGAAGATCCCGAGGCCGGGGGTGTTCGAGTGGCCGACGACGGCCATGAACGTGAACACCAGAGGAGCCCGTGTGAGGAGTTTGCCGCGGCCGGAGTCGCGACGCCGAGGCTCCAGCGGGGTGCTGGGGCCTCGGCGCCCTTCGCCTTGCACGACTAGGGGGCGCTGCAGCCTGCGGGTGTTCGGCCGCTGGGGCGACCTTGGTCGATCAGGCCCGCAGGTGTAGGCGGCGCCGTGTGACGAGCACCAGCGCGAGGCCGACCGCGACGGCGGCGGTAGCCGCGCCGACGAGCAGCATGGTGTTGTCGCCGGTGACCGGCAGGCCCGGGCCGGCGCTCGCTGACGCTGACGGCAACGCCGACGCCGACGCTGATGCCGATGGCGAGGTGCTCGGCGAGCTCACGGCGACCTTCTTCGCCGGCACGAAGATCTGCGGCTCGTCGCTGTCGTCGACGCGGACCTGCGCCAGCGTGTGGTTCTCCTCGCCGTTCTCGCCGGCCAGGATCTTCCAGCCCGCCGGTGCGGTGAAGGTCAGCAGGACGTCGCCGACGGGGAGGCGGGCGAAACGGAACAGGCCCTTGGCGTCCGTGATGGCCTCGGCGTACTTCGTCTTGCCGTCGGCACTGGTGGCGACGACCTTGACACCCGGGACGCCAGGTGTCCGGGGCGTCCACTCGGCGCCAGAGGACTCACCCTGGAAGACGTAGCCGCCGAGATCGTCGAAGGCGCCCCCCACCAGCAGCCGCACGCTGGTGACGTTGTCGGCGTCGTTGGCCTCACCGTTGTCGGCGGCAAGCGAGAAGGCGACGAATCCGTAGCCGGCCTGCCACGCCATGCGGTTGGTCTTGCCGGTGAGCTGAACGGTCTTGGTGGCGCCGGCGGCGAGATCGAAGCCGGTCGACAACACACCGTAGGCGACATCCTCGACGCCCTCGCTGTCCCCGCCGGTGTAGTGCACGCGCTTAGCGTCGACGGAGCTCTTGTTCTTCACCGTGACCGTGATGGTGAAGGTCTCGCCCTCGGCGTAGTTGGCCTTGTCGGCGGCGGAGCTCACCGCGATATCCGGCTTGGGATCGGCGGCCAGGGCGCCCGTTACCGGGAGGACGGCCACGATCATGCCCACGAGGGCAGCGGCGGCAAGTTTGCGCATGGAGGTCTCCGTAATGGGAGTGGGAATCAGCGCGATGCTAGCGGCTGGGCGAGTCGCTCCGCTGCCCCAAGATCGAGACCGTGATCGGAGAGATATCCGTTCACGGTTGCTTGATGATCGAATGAACGCTCATCGGCACGACCGGGCGTCGGCGTGACCCGGTTGTCGTGACGCTGCGTAGCGGACGGTCGGCGGCATGGTCGCCCGTCCCCTCGCACAGAGGCCAGATGAGCGCGCCTCGCACGACCCACAAGCCAACTCCACCTGGTGGCAGTCAGGCTGCTCGACCGGGATCAGCGGGTCAGCGGGGCACACTTCGCCGACGTGCAGCGGCCGGGACATGATGATCGGATGCGCACCGTAGAGGAGCTGACGGCTACATCCGATCCGGCGTGGCCAGCGCTCGAGATGGAACTGCTGTCGAATCCGCAGATCAACATCTTGCCGGTCTCTGCAGCCGTCGGGCATGACAGCCTGTACCGCCTCCAAGTCTCCACGCGGTCGCGGCTGGGTGCGCTGGCATTGCACACCGGTGGTCTGCTGGTCGACGACGGCTGGCTGCGTGTGCTCGGCGGCGGTGGCGAGCGCGGTCTGCCCTCGCTGGCGGAGGTGAACGGCCTGCCGGCGCCCGCGGCGCTGGTGGTCGGCTACGACGTGCTCGGCGGACGATTCGAGGTCAACGGCCCCGATCCGGCGACCATCGGCCGCCCCGGGGAGCCCGGCGAGGTGTGCTACTTCGGGCCGGACACGTTGGAGTGGGAGTCCCTCAGCGCTGGTCACGGTGCCTGGCTGTCGTGGATCGCCGAGGGTGGTACCAGCCAGTTCTACGAGTCCCTGCGCTGGCCAGGCTGGCAAGAGGAGACACGCGGGTTGCCCTTGTCGCACGGCATAACGGTCTACCCGTTTCTGTGGTCGCGCGAAGCGCACCAGAACCTCGCTGGCACCACCCGGCGGCCGGCGCCCATGGCCGAGCTGTTCTCGTTGCAGGACGACTTCGCTGCGCGGTTCGCCCCGGAACCGGACGCCACGGCGTTACACGTCCGCGTCGTGTAACGCGGCTAGCGTGAGCACCCACAGCCTGATGCCCAACTACTGAGAGACACGCCCGGTCGGCGGCAGATCCGCGCATTGCCTGAAGTACTGACGTTGCCCCACCAGCGCATCCTGTGCCCACCACTGTTGCATCCTGCGGGCTCACGGGATAACGAACTGACGATGATCAGCGCCGACTGATGGTCTATTCTCGAGCGATGCTCCGCGTCGTGAAGCTCGTAAAGCGGAAGCTCAACGGCAACGACGGTAGCTGGCTTACCTATCACCTTGGTGATGACGAGGGTGGCTCCTGGCTGTTCCACCCCGAAGGCACCTCCTACACGGGTCGGTGGGCTGACGGCCGCGAGGCCACGTGTTTCTCCGGAATCCCCGAGGAACCAGGCTGCCCCGTCCTGTACTTCGCACCGCATCAGGGCGGTTGGATCGCTGCCTGGCGGCACGCACCCCGGACCGCGATCACCATCGACTTGTCCCGCCCCGTGACGCGACGCGGGGACGTGTGGGGCTTCGTCGATCTCGAACTCGACCTCTGGCACGTGCCGGACGACGACACACCTCCCGGCACCGATCCTCGTCCCAGGCTCAGCCGTAACGGCAGGACTGTCGGTGTCGCCGACGACGACGAACTTGACGACGCCGTTAGTTGCGGATGGATTACCCAAGCCGAGGCGGACCGGACGCGCGACGAAGCACGGTACGTCGCCGGCTTGATCCTCGACGCGGCCCACCCCTTCACCCCAGCCGCCTGGGAACGCTTCGAGGAGGCAATCACCCGAAGGTTGCCGGCTCCTCAACAACCACAGGTCACCCTTCAACCGCGAGGCCCGTTCGACGGCCGTCGGAAGCTCTAGAGGGGGAGGCGGTGTCGTCACCGAGTGCCCGAACGGTCGTCCGGAGGCGCGTCGACCCGCATGATGCATCGCGGATCCTCCAACGTCGAGGGCCGCTGCTGCCGGGCCAGAGCCTTCAGCAGGGATTCCCGCAGGGGCAGGCCGAGCAGGATCGCCGAGTCCCCGGGCAGGTCGCTCAGGCTGGGGCAGGAGATGCGGGAGCATACCTCGTCGTTGCGGACCGTTTCGACCCCGCCCGCATCGGAGAGGACGGTGGTGTACTCGTCGTCCACCGACACCAGGTAGCCGCGCAGATGGCGCAGCGGCGGGTCCGCTGCCGCGACGTCCGGGTCGTTAGCGGTCTGACCTGGCGTGCTGCTCGGGACCGGTGCCCGGGCGATCTGCAGCGCGGTGGACGGCAGGACCGGTGTGGTTACCACGGCGTGTATGACGCCGAGGGCGAGTAACCCGGCCAGGGCGGCGCTGGCCCGCAGGAAGGGAACGACGCGAGCGGGATGCAGCGGTGCGTCCACACCGGCGACGAGCAGCAGCACCGGCCAACCGATGGTGAGGGCGAGCGCGGGTTCAGCAGGCAGCGCCAGAGCGACGAGCAGGCCGACGATCGCGCACGTGGCCGACAGGGCGAGCCACCGCAGCCGGCGCGCGCCGGGCAGCTGACGCCCGGTGACCGCCCGTTGGCGAGCCACGCAGAGCGCCAGCGCCCAGGCCGGGGCGAAAACCAGGGGTGTGCTGACAGCAGCGGCCACGATGGAACACCAGACCACCCAGCCGGGCACCCGCGCGGTCCACCGGGCCACCGCGTACCCGTCGCATAGGCGTTGCCGGCCACCCCGGTCGACCGCGCTGCTGAGCACCACCGCGCCGACGGTGAAGAGCAGCGCGGGCATGGCCGGGAAGATCCACACCACGGAGAGGCTGACCGCCGCGAGGAAGTTGATCGGGTTCACGCTCTGGGCCAGCATCAGCGTGAACTGGCGGTCGCCACCGGACTGCATCCACAGGTAGAGCGCCGAGACGGCGACCGGTACACCGAACAGCAGCGACCATGCCCCGGGCGACAACGGGCCCTGTGGGCTCGCCTCGGCCGCCGCCGGCTCGCCGGTGGGCGCGGGGGGATCAACGGGTACGGCAGTCGCGGCGGTCCTGAGCAGGACGGTACGGCGTGCCGTGCCACGTCGGCGCCGGTGCGCGATCGTTCGGGATCGGCGCGTCGACGGTGGCGTGCCGGTGGTGACTGCCTTCATCGCGACGGGTGAGCTGGTGGGACGGGGCCCGTCTCCGGCCCCGCGCAACATGGTCCCCTCCGGTCGCGGCTGGAGGCCGGTGAACCCGGCTGCGACGAGATGACGGTCCGCGGCCTGCTGCCAGACGCCGTCCACGCCCCTGATATAGCTGGCGTGCAGGAACGAGTCGACGAGCGCCTTCAGGAACGGGTCTCTCGGGGCGACACCGATGAAGTAGCGCTGCGCCGGCTGATACGCCGCCAGCGGGAAGAGCTTCAGCTTGCCACCCGCAGCGGAGACGTAGCTGCGGAGCAGGATCTCGTCGCCAGCGGTGGCGTCGAGGCGGCCGGCGAGCACCTCGGCGACGCAGCGGCCCGGGCTCAAGTCGCGGATCAGCACCGAGTCGGTCCGGGCGGCGGCGGGCTCGGCGGCCGATCCTGCCGCCACGCACAGCGAATGCCGCTTGGCCGGTGACGGCCAGGTGGTCCTGGTCACGACCACCAGCTTCCCCTCGAGGTACGGGCCGGCGAACTGGACGAGTCGCTCCCGCTCCGCCGTCCGGACCAGGCTGGCGAAAACCAGGTCGACGCGGCCGTTCAACAGGGCGGAGAGCCGATCGGCGGCGTCGACGGCCTGGAAGCGGACCGAGACACCGAGGGAACGCCCGAAGGCGCTGGCGAGGTCGAGGTCGAAACCGTTGGCGGTCCCGTACACGTCGCCCTCGCCCACGAGTGGACGGTCGGCGAGGACTCCGACCCGAAGGTCTCGGCCCGCGATGGACGAGTTGCTCAGATAGTCCGCGAACGTGGCCGAATCCGGCTCCTCGGTGGCGAAGGCGATTGTCGAGACAGTCGTCAGCGTCAGGGCGACGAAGACCAGGACGCCTCTCGGCGGTCGGACACCAGCCCGGCGTGGGCGGTCGGGAACGCGCATACCACCATCCCGTCGTTGACGGGCGGCATCGGTACCGAACTGCCGCCGACCGTGATCAGGTCACTGACCGTACTGCGTCACGCACCTGTTGCGAAGGCGCGCGACTGTCCTCAACCGGACATCAGACGATCGCCTCGGAGGGCCGCGTCGCCTGCACCAACACCTGCACGATCCGGTACTGGTCAGTGTTGACCAGGTGCTCCGCCCACACCTGAATATCTTGACGTTACCGGAGACCCTAGTAACCTCCTCACGGCTACAACTGGCGCTCTCTCTGGCGATGTGGCCACTTGCGCACGCCGCGTGAAGCGACCGGGCCACCAACCCTGCCCGCCCCAGAGCTGCTCACGACAGGGCTGGCCATCAGCACATTGTGGCCGCTGGTACACCCCCGTATCTGGGCATCGGGTTCGGCGAGGCCCAAGCCAAGATCAACGGAGTGTGCATGTTCGGAGCCCGCGTCCAGCTGGCGGACCCAACGGTTGACAACCGTCGGTCAGGAAGGCGGGGACGCATCGCCGGGTGCCTGCTCTCGCAGCTTCCGTGATCACTTATCCGCTCATCGGCACGTCCGGACGGAACCCGGACCGGCTCGGCGGGACGCTGCGTAGCGCGCGGCTCGCGGCAGGTCCGCGCACGAGTGGATCTACGCAACCGCCGTAGTGGCGCTCGATGAATCGGCCGTAGCGACCAGATCGCGGCATGTGAGGGTGCTGACTCACCGACGGCAATGTGACCGCCGCTTTCTATCCGTCATCTGCCTCGACGTAAACATTGGAGCGCGCACCCGACAATAGCCGAATAACACTATGAGAAATGGTGGATAGAACGACGCACTGTCCTCGGCAGAGCCGTGAGCCGGAGGACCCAACACGTCACGACGCTCGTGGGGATCACTGATTCCTACGCGTTGTGGCGCATCTGTCTTGTCCGGCGGCTGTGGTTAATGGGGGGGGTGGCAGTGGTGCGACCGGGCGAACTGCGGTGAACTGGGTGTGCGCGTACCGGGTGGCGGCGGGCAGCAGCAGCCGTTCGTCGCAGCCCTGCCACGGGTAGACGTCGGCGGCACCGCCGCGTACCGCTCTGGGACCGTCACCGGTGCGTGGGCGGGCATCCGCCGGGGCGTCGGCGAACCCGGGAATCCACACGTCGGCGCAGATCTCGTTCGCCGACCCCAACGCGGCCAGCCCGAACGCGTTCTCGGTGGCGGCTGTCCGCTGGTCATCGCTGAAGTCGTCGAGCACCTGGTCCTCGTCGGGCTTCCCGTCGCCGCCGAAGGTCAGGGTGATGGTGCCGGCGCGACAAGGCGCTAGCAAGCCGGCCCGCTGCACGCGAGTCCGGCGCCATCGACTCGATGACCGCCGAGGACATCGCCTCGCTGATCGCCGAGTTGGGCAACATCGCTGCGGCGCTGAAGGAGGCAGACCCCGAAGACAAGCTCGACCTGCACCGAAGCCTACGGCTGAGGCTGACGCACTCCGCAGAAACACAAACGGTGCACGCCGAGATTGATCTCGGCGAACACCGTTGGGATTTGGCTCGTGTCCGAGGGGGGACTTGAACCCCCACGGTCCGCACCGGTGCGCAATATCCCGTACCTGTGTTCAAACCTCTTTGAACACCTCACCTACCGTCTGACGTCACTGCTGGTGTTCGCCGAGCAGGGGCGGGGGTGGTTGCGATGACCGCCTCGTTCGTGCCGCCGGTGATTCCCAAGGTGATCCCCGGAGGCGCCGGCCCAGGACCATTGGGTCGGGCCCGACGGCCGCTTCCCGTGCCAGCCTTGGATTCCCAGTTCACACGAGTGACCGACACCGTCTACGCACTGGGCGCTGTGGACAAGAGCGGCCGGGTCGCCGATCGCAGTATCGTCCGGGCGCTTGGCTGGATGCCGGGCACCCGACTAGACATCCGCGAGCGGGCCGGCATCATCGTGGCCTCCATGGCCCCCGGCGGTGTCCACCGCATCGACGACCGCGGTCACCTGCATTTGCCCTTGGCGGTGCGTCGGTGGTGCCGGCTCGTTGCCGGGGACCGCGTTCTACTGGCCGCCGACCGTGCCACCGGGGTGCTGGTGGCGCATCCCCTTGCGATGCTCGACCGGCTGCTGTCTGACGTGCAGGCTGCTATGGAGGACGGTGAGGCGGCGTGAGCCAGACTGCCGCTGGCCGGGCGGAGTTGGAGGCGGCCCGGCTGTTGCTGGAGCGGATGGGCATCTGCCCCGCCGATCTGCTGGAGGTACGGCCGGCCCGTTCGCTGGCACCGACGTTCGCCGAGTACGTGCCAGTGGTGGCCGCCGCGGTGTCGCCGGGTACTCGCCGGGCATACGGCTCGTACTGGAACAGGGTGGTCCAGGCATGGAGTGACCGGCGCATCGACGAACCCCGCCCATCTGAGATCGAGCAGTTGCGGGCCCAGGTGCAGGCCGGTGTGGTGACGCGACGCAACAACCGGGGTGGCCGTTCCGCTGCCGAACATTTGGTGGCCGCGCTGCGCTGCCTGTATCGGCGGGCGGTAGCGGACGGGTATCTGGATGCGGCCGACAACCCGGCGTTGAAGGTGGACAAGCCACGCCGGCTGCCCAGCACCCGGCGGGCCATCGGCGACGCACGCCTGGCGGAGATCAACGAGGTGGCGGCCAGCACGGGCGATGACCCAGGTCTGGACAGCTTGCTGATCCGGCTGCACACCGAGACGGCCTGCCGCCGGGGCGGGGCGCTGGCGCTGCGC
Organism: Verrucosispora sp. CNZ293; assembly: GCF_002754655.1. Taxonomy (NCBI): domain Bacteria; kingdom Bacillati; phylum Actinomycetota; class Actinomycetes; order Micromonosporales; family Micromonosporaceae; genus Micromonospora; species Verrucosispora sp. CNZ293. The sequence goes on along the minus strand of NZ_PEFR01000001.1, from coordinate 648,018 downwards.
CCACGGGACCTGGACACCGACCAATGTCTGATCTCCCTGCGGGAGAAGGGCGGCACGACCCGGTGGCAGCCGGTCTCCCCGACGCTGATGCGCCACCTGCTGGCGCATCATGCCGAGCGGGGCGACGGCGACCGCAACGGCAGCCTGCTGCGCTACCGCGATGGTCGGCCGCTGACCTACCGGCGTTACGACCATCTCTGGGTGCGGATCGGGCAGCATCTGCGGTGGGTGCACACCCAGCAGATCAGTACACACTGGCTGCGGCATACCACCCTGACCTGGGTCGAGCGCACCTACGGCCATGCCGTCGCCCGCGCCTACGCTGGCCACACCGACGGCGGCGGTGGGAGCGGCTCGACAGCCACCTACGTGCGGGCGACTCTCCACGAGGTCGCGGTGGCCTTGGCCGGTCTGACTGGCGAGGAGCATCCGCTCGCTGCGGAACCCTAAACGATGATCACCTGGTGGCCTCCCTCGCGTCCGGCGAGGGAGGCCACCCGTTCCTGTCGGCGGTATCCGGCACCGTAGGGATGCCCCTGTCGGTACGAGTTGATCTCACCCGAGGTAGGTACAGCGTCGATTCCACGATCGTGCGCCTGCTCGCCGCCCGCCGCACCCACCCGGTCGGGCCGCTCATCCTCGTCGATCCCTTCGACGAGCGGGACGACGATCTCTCCACCAGGGCCACCGCGCGGCGGATGGCGATGGCCGGCCCGCTCACCAGAACCCTCGCGGCCGCCGGCCTCTACCGCTCGGCCGCGCGGATCAGCCAGGCGCTGCCGCCCGCCCTCTACCGGCAGTTCCGCGACGAGAATTTCGGCCGCCAGGCGGTTCGGGCCCTCGACGCCGAGGTGCGCCATTTCCTCCCCGGCCTGGCCACGCTGCGCGACACCCCGCCCGACCTCGGCAACCTTCCGGTCACCATCATCTCGAGTCCCGCAACGACCTCGGCGCCGCCCACGCTGCCTCGGCCGCAGCCCTCCCGAACGGCCGGCTCGTGGTCGCCGAGGGCGCCGGTCACAACATCATGTTCACCCGGCCCGCCGTGGTGATCGAGGAGATCCGCCGGGTCGTCGACGCCTGAGGCGGAACCGCTGGTCGCGGCGTCGGGGCGACCGGTTCGACCGCGCCGCCGCGGTCCCGGCGGTCAGCGGCCGGAGTGACACATCGAACGTCCGGCCGGACACCGTAATGTGGTCCAAGGGAGCACGACGTTCGCCATTTCGGACACTGCCCATCGACTCGGTGATGTGGCAGTTTGGCATCCATGGCTGCCTACCCGGACGCGGCCCCGGCGTGCCCGCTCTATCTCGGCCGGGTTCTGCGGGCCGACGGCGTACCGGTCGGTACGTGTTTCCAGGTGCGGCCCGGGGTGCTCTTCACTGCGCGTCACATATTGGCGGAGATCGGGGCCGACCACGTGGACGCTGAGGTGGATGTGGACCGTCTGGCCGGCGGTGCCGCCACAGTGGCCGGCGTGGCCGCCGTGGACCCCGTCTACGACCTCGCTGTCCTGACTGTCGAGGTGCCGCTGCCCGCCGTCGTCGGCCGCCTCGCCCCGTCCCGGGCGGTCCCCGCGCGCGCCGAGGTGGTGATCACCGGCGTGCCGACGATCGCCGACGACCGCGGTTACCTTGCGCTCACCGCGACGGGTCGATGGCAGGGCACGGCCGTACGGGAGGACGGAGTCGAACTGGGCCGGCTGGAGTCGCCCGCCGTTGTTCCTGGCATGAGCGGCGCGCCGGTCCGCCTGGTCGAGGACGATGCGGTTGTCGGCCTGCTCGCCGCGCGATACAACAGCGCCGACAACTGGATGCGGGACACCGTCTGGGTGGTGCGCAGCGAAGACATCGCGCGGCTGGCTCGGCCGGTGCTGGCGTCGGTGGCGCACGGGCGGCGCCTCTCCGGGTCGGCGACGCCGGTCGTCATGGCGATCTCGGGCAGCGGCGAATCCACGGACATGCGGCATTGCGTCGGCCTGGCCCTCGCCGATGCCGGACTGACGGAGGCGCCGGCGGAATCGGGCGACCAAGCGTTGATCATACGGGCCGACAGTGACCAGGCGACCGTCCTGGCCGGGAGGTTCATCCGAGCGCTGGCTGACCGGGCCCACAGCTCTCCGGCCGCGGGCCGGCTGACCGTGACTCTCGAGATCGCGACGTCCGCCTCCGTCCCGGCCGCGCCGCAGCTGACCGAGCTCCCCCACCTCGACGAGGCGGTCTCTCACGCCGGCGCGGACGCCCGCGTGGTCCTCGTCGTCTCCGACGGTTTCTTCGACCGGGTCATCCGGCAGGCCCGCGGCCGGGTGGACGCGGCGAAGTTCCTGCCGCTCGCCGTCGGCGGTGGCCGCCTCTGGTTCCATGTACCGGCTACGCCGCCGCCCGCCGGAGCGGCCGTCAGCGGCTCAGCCGCCGGGCAGATAGCGTGACGGCAATGAGCGTCGAGAGCGGCCAGCCGCCGTTGGGCGCCGGTCCGGCCCGCCTCCAGCACCTGCGCGCAGCGCAGGCGTTGCTGGAAGGCGATCTGCTGGAGCCGGGCCGCGACATCGACCTGACCGGCGATCAGGGCACCGCGCCACTGCGGCGGTTGTCGCCGAACTTCTACGACGAGGTCCGCTACGCCTTCGTCGATCCGGCCGGCTGGGACAAGCTGCTCAGTGATTTCGGCCGGCAGCGAGCGGTGATCCTGCGGGGCGCCGTGGGACACGGCCGGCTCGCCACCTCGGTGCGTCTGCTCCAGGCCGTCGGCGTCGAGAAGGTCTATCAGCTCGACGAGCGCGTCGACCTGGACCGTCTCGGGGCAGCGATCCGGCGCGACGCCGACGCCGGCGTGGTCGGAGCCCACGCCGGGTACCTCATGTGCCGGTCGCATCTCGCGGAGCCGCTGCAGGCCCGCACGGTTGACCAGCTCGAGGCGGCGCTCGAGGAGGTCTCCTCCTGGCTGGTGATCACCGTCGACGACGGCGGCACCAAGCTCGGCGACGAGGCCCTGTTGCGATACGTCATCGACCTCCCCTCGCCGCCCGAGCAGAAGGCGATCTTCACGGAACACCTCCGATGGCGTCTCGGCCGGGCCACCGCCGAAACGGTGCTGGGCTCGCCGGCCGTCAGCGAACTGGTCGACGAGGTGCTCGCCGGGCCGGTGTCGCCCGGCCGGGCCGCGGCCCTCGCTCTGGCGCTGGCGCCCGGGCCCGACACCAGCGTCGACGTCGAACGGGTGCGCCGGCGCATGCAGCGCCGCATCGACGACGAGTTCGAGATCTGGTTCGAGAGCCTGACCGACCTGGACAACCGGACCTTCGCCATCGCGCTCGCCGCTCTGAACGGGTTGTCCTTCGATGCGGTCGACACCGCCGCGGTCCAGCTCCGCATCGCCGTCGAACGCAGCGCACGTGAGGCTTACGAGGGCACGGGACGGCCGGCCGGGATCGAACGCAGCCCGATGGACCTGTTCGAGGTGCGCAGCAGCCGCATGCTGAACCTGCTCCGGGCCCGTCAGCTTCTGGTCGACGGCGCGACCGGCCCGTTCGCCGGCATCCCCACCGAAACGGTCCAGTACAAGGACCCGGAGTACACCAGCAAGGTCATCGAGCGGGCCTGGCAGAGCGGCGGCCTGCGCGGTGCGCTGCTGAGCTGGCTGGAGGGTCTGGTCGACGAGGGCCCCGAGGTGACCCGCATCTTCGCCGGCACCACCCTCGGCCTGCTGACGAAACGTTCGTTCGAGCAGCTGCTCCGGCTCGTGCTGACGCCCTGGGCGACCGGGGACCGCGCGCAGCACCGTGACGCGGTCGCCTACGCCCTGCGAGTGCTGGCGGCCGATCGCGATCTCCGCCGGCTGGTCGAGCGCCTCGCCTACGAGTGGCACACCGATACCGAGAGCCCGCTCGCCCAGGCCACGGCGGCCCGGGTCTACGGGGTCAGCCTCGGCGATCTAGAGCCCACGTGGGCGCTGCGCCACCTCCGGGGCCTGGCCATGGTGGCGAACGCCGCGGTGCAGACCGCGATCGCGGACAGCATGGCGGATCTGCTGCACGCCCACGCCGCCGAGCTGAGCCCGAGGATCCTGGAAGACGTGCTGCGGTGGCTGGACGACCGGACCCGGGCCGCCACAGGATTCTCGGTCTTCCTGTCGCTGGCCGACGCGCTCACCGTCGAGTCGCCGGCTGCTGGCTCGGGTACGGTGCGATGGCCGACGTTGTTGTTCCTGGCGCAGCAGCAACCGGCCCTTCGCATACCTCTGGCCAACCTGTGGCACCGTGCGCTCAACGATGCCTCCTGCTATCGGCGCGCGGAGCAGGTGCTGACCAGATGGGCCGGATTCGCCGAGAACGACGCCGGCGTGCGGGACACCTTCGCCCGCCTGGCTCGCACGACGGCTCAGATCAACGACCGCACCAGCCGGATCCTGCGCCGCCTGGCCTACCTGTGGGACAGCGACGAAAGCCTGCAGCCGCTGCCCCACACGGCGATGATCGTGATCGCCTCGCTCGACCGGGGAGCTTCGCTCGACCTCGGAAAGGAAACGGCATGACGACCCCCACGGTGCCCCTCATCGTGTCGACGACGCGCTCCTCCCTGCTGGGCCTGCGGACGCCGCCGAGCCGGCCGGGCGTGGCGATCGTGTACGCCGACGCGGAGGGGAACCTGTTCGATTCCCGCGCCGGCAACGCGCCGCGGCTGAGACGGGTGACGCGATTCGAGGTCGACACGAGCGACCATCGGCGGCGGGCTCGGTTGCTGACCTCGCCGCCGCCGTCCCGGGACGCGGTCTACACGTTCGACGCGCTGCTGGACATCGGCTTCCGCGTGCACGATCCGCTGGAGGTCGTCCGGCACAACGTCGGCGACGCGCTTCCGATCGTGTACCAGTACGTCACGACCGTCTGCCACGAGGTGACGCGCCGGTACGGGATCGAGGAAGCCGCCGCGGCCGAGGACGAGGTCAACGTCCGGTTCGCTCAGCAGCACCGGCTCACCGGCGGGATCACCGTCTTCGACTGCCGTGTGCGGCTCACGCCGGACGCGGCCGGGATGCAGTTTCTCCGCAATCTCGACAAGGCGGAACGGCAGGAAACGGTCCGCGAGGTGGAGCATCACAGCGCGATGCGAGAAGTCGAGCGGCAGTCGGAGATCGAACGGCTTCAACTACGGTCGGTGTTCGAACGGCGGGAACGGGAACGCGACGCGCTGTCGGCCCGGCCGCTCGACCTTCAGGCGCTGGTCGCCCTGCACCTGGAACGTCACCCGGAAGACACGGCCGGCGCCCTCGAGCTACTCGCCTCGGCCGAGGCGCAACAGGTCCAGCAGCGGGATGCGAGCGAGCAACGGCGCCTCGAGCTGCTCAAATACCTCACCGAACAGGGCATGCTCCAGCCCGTCGACTTCGATCTGATCCGCGAGCGCACGCTGGAGACATTCGACCGACCGGCCGCCGCTGCCTCGCCGTCCCCGCTCGGCTGGGACGAGCCGTTGCCCCGCCAGTTGTCGGCCGCGGACGTTTATCCCGGAACACCGGCGGCCCCGGGCCGCACGCTTCCGTTCTACGTGCTGCTGGAGCTGCCCGCCGGTGCCGGGCCGGTGCTCGACGCGCTGAACACCGGCCTGACGGCGCTCTACCGCACCCTCAGCCTGGACCCCGAGGTGGCCGATCGCCTCCACCTGGCCGTCGCCGGTATCGGCGAGGAGGTCGAGATCGAGTCGCCGCTCGTGGCGATCCGGGAGGCCCCGTCGGAGGGCGGCTTGCCGGCCCGCGGGCCCGGCCGGTATGCAAAGGCCTTCGACTGGCTCGCGGCAGCCATTCCCGCGGACATCGATGGGCTGAAGCAGAATCGGCGAGTGATCCGGCCTCTCGTCTTCGTGCTCAGCATCGCGGGCCCGGTGCCGGACGACGATTGGCGCCCCGCCCAGGAGGCGCTTACCGACCGGGAACGGCAGCGATACGCTCCCGAGATTATCGGATGCACGGTGGACGAGGGGACCGCGGAGGCGATCGTCACCATGGCCACGCGGCCGGAGTTGGCGTTCGTGGCGGACGGCCCGGATCCGGCCGCGGCGATATCGCGGTTCTTCGCGTTCGTCGCCGAACAGATCGAGGTGCGCGACCGGGCGGCGACGTCCGGGCAGCCGGCCGGCGTCGCGCTGCCACACGGTTTTCGCCCAGCCGACCAGTCCGTGACGAGAGGTATGTGAACCATGGCCGAACCCAGGGGGAACCTGCTTCCGATCTACGTGGTGATCGACGAGTCCGCGTCGATGCACTCCGAGATCGACGAGCTCAACGCGGGCCTGTCCTCGCTGCACGACGCGCTGCTCGGCGAGCCGATGGCCGCCGCCAAGGTGCGCTTCAGCATCATCGGTTTCTCGGACACCGCGTCGGTGCGCCTGCATCTGGCCGACCTGCGCCGGCTCAGCGGGATGCCCCGCGTCGTCAGCCGGGGCGCAACCAACTACAGCGCGGCTCTGACCGAACTGGCCGACCGGATACCCACCGACATCGCCGAGCTGAAGGCCACGGGATTCGCCGTCCATCGGCCCGCCGTGTTCTTCCTCAGCGACGGCATGCCGACCGATGGAGAGGTGTGGAAGACGATCCACGCCCGGCTCGTCGACCGCGCACGCACCCCGGCCGCGCCCAACATCATCGCCTTCGGCATCGGTCAGGCCGATCCGGAAGTCATCCTTCAGCTGGCGACGAAGGAAGAGTTCGCGTTCGTCTCGATCGCCGGCGCCGATGTCGGCGGCGCGATTTCGAAGTTCACCTCGGCCCTGACGGCGAGTGTCGTGTATTCGGGTCGCTCGCTCGTCAGCAGTGCCCCCGAGCTCGTCGTCGAGCGGCCCGACGGGTTCCGCATGGCGATTGACGTGGTCTGAGGTGCGGCACTGGCAGCCGCTGGTCGTCGACCGGCCGGTCGCGCCCTTCGCCCCACGCCCGCAACACACCGGCCCCTTCGTAGCGGACACGGTGTGCGACGGCTGGTCGACCGGCGATTTCGTGGTCCGGCTGGCCTCGGTGCGAGGGTACGCCCATCGGTACTACGGCGCGCCCCGGCAGGATGACGCGGTGGTCGCTGTGCACGAGAGCGGCGTGCTCGTGTTCGCCGTGGCCGACGGCGTGTCGGCGGCGAGGATGTCGCACGTGGGCGCGGCCGGCGCGTGTCGCGCCTCGATCGACGCGATGCTGGCCGAACTCGACCGCGGACCCGCCCGGGTGGACTGGGCCGAGGTCGTACGGGCGGCGGCATCGGCTGTTCCCGACCCGGCGATGGCGACCACCCTGCTCTGCGGCACGGTGCGCCGAGCGAACGACCGGGCCCAGGCAACGCTCGTGCGCGTCGGTGACTCCAACGCCTGGCGGTTGCACGAAAGGCAGTTCGACTCGCTCATCGACACCGGCCCGGCGGCCGGCGATTTCATCGTCTCGACCAGCGTCGCGGCTTTGCCGGACGTTCCGGCCGGCCTCGCGCCGATCGAGGTCACGCTCGGACCGGCCGACGTGCTGCTGGTCGGGACCGACGGCTTCGGCGATCCGCTCGGCGACGGCACCGGTCTGGTCGGGAACCTGTTCGCTGACGCTCTCGCGACCCCACCGCCGCCGCTGGGCTTCGCCCAGCTGCTCGACTTCTCCCGCGAGACCTTCGACGACGATCGGACGCTGGTGGCGGTGTGGCTAAGCGCAAAGCCGTGAACACGGCCCCGACGTACCGCATCGAAGACTTGAGCGTCCGGGGCGAGATCGCCACCGGCGGCCAAGGCACCGTGCACGCTCTCCGATCGGGCAGGCTGGTTTTCAAAGAATACCGCCCGTCCACGGTCCCCACCGTCGACGTCAACGTCCTCCAGCGCCTGGTCAGCTTCTACGAAGAGGCTCCGGCCGAGGTGCGGGCCTGGTTGAGCGCCCGCACGGCCTGGCCGGTCGGGGTGGTCACCGGGCCGGGCGGCCCGACCGGCTTTCTTATGCCGCTCGCCCCCGAGCGGTTCTTCACGACCCTCCGGACCGGAAGCGGGGAACGACGGATCGCTCTCCGCCTCGAGCACCTGCTCAACCCGCCCGAGTACCTGTGGCGGGTGGGTATCGAGGTCAGTGATCGTGACCGTCTGCTGGTTCTCCGGGATCTGGCGAGGACGATGGACGGCCTGCATCACCATGACATCACCGTCGGCGACCTGTCCCCGCGGAACGTCCTGGTGGACACCCGGCACGAACCACGGTGTTTCCTGCTCGACTGCGATTCGGTCCGGTTCCGGGGCATGTCGGTGGCGCCGCAGGTGGAGACGCCCGACTGGACGCTTCCGGCCGGCGAGCCGCCCGGTGGGCCGGCCGGCGACCGCTACAAGTTCGGCCTGGTCGCGCTCCGGACGCTGGCCAGGGATCAGTCCACCCGCGATCTCGCGCTCATCGCCGAGACGTTCCCGCGGGTGACGGCGATGGTCGTGCGGGCCCTAGCCGACGACCCGGCGAGCCGCCCCCTCCTGTCGGCATGGGAGGAGGAGCTGACCAGCGAGATCCCGCGTGCCTCCCGGACGCCGCCCCCGCCACGCCCGGCCGCGATACTGCCGGCCTCCGCCCAGCCGGGCCCGGGCGCGGAGACTTCCGGCGAGCCTGGGACGGACATTGACGGGGCCGGCCGCCGTGCTGTCCCGCCCCGCCGCCCGCGGCCACCGCACAGCTCGACCGTTTGGCTGTGCGTCCTCGAGTTGCTCCTCCTGCTGGCCGTCCTCCGCTGATCGGCAATCGAGCGCCGGCGGGATCGCGGCACTCGTAGCCTTAAACGCTGCCAGCGGGTGTCGTATCCGCAGCTGCCCACCGGGCTCAATTCGAGGTGATGAAGCACGCGCCAGCGCAACTCCGCCCAGCGTGGTTCCACGCCTTGACTGCGGCAGATCAGTACACTGGCTTGGACCTGATGGCTTAAAACTTGCCGGTGCTGACCACGATTGCCTGCAGATTGGCAGCGAGTTCCTCAACCGATGCGGACTGCTGCAGTACGTGAAATGCGTCAGAGGCGTGGTAAAACTCCGTTACTGGAGCCGTGTGCAGCCGGTGGTCGGCGAGAATCTGCGGGAACTGTTCGCGTCTTGCGGCCAGCCGCCAGTCTTGTGCGATGCGGCCCTCGTCGAGCATCACCTGGATGACGATGTCTGGTGCGTGGCCGTGTTCGGCCAGCAGCTCGGCGTGACGAATGGTCCGTGGGTAGCCGAACAGCACCCAGCAGCCTGGCGGCCGTGCCAGCGTGTCCGCGACGAACTCGGCCAGCACCTCGTCTGGTACCAACTCGCCGGCCTGCATGTGACCCGCGAACCGCTGGCCCCATTCCGAGCCGCCCTGCACTGCCGCTCGGCAGAGGTTCCCGACGTTATACGCCTGCAGCCCCATGGCCTCGCCGAACAGCATTGCGGCGCCCCAGGCGTCGAGCACGCCGGGCTCCGCGATGACAGCTATCTTCCGCCGCACGCTCTCACTCTCCAATACCCAGAGAGCGCAGCTTATCGATGACTCGCCTACGTGCTCCAGCGCAGACGCGCTGGTCCGATGCAGGCTAAAGACAGAAGCCATCCCTACATCCCATCGAGAAGACCGCACGTCCGTCGCTCACCACGACGCGCGATCTGTCAGATGCGGGCCTCCGCAGGCAGTACCGGGCGGGTGGGGATACTTGAGCCGTGAGGCGGAATCGGCGACAGGCCAGCGACGATGCGTACCAGGCTGCTGTCAGCGGTGTCGCTGCGTACCTCGCGCACGAGGACGCCGATGTCCACAACATTGCTGACGCTGCGGTACGCGACGACGGGCTCGCCTACGCGTTACACCTCACCGCTCTCGCCGCAACGGCGATCACTGCCTTGGCTGCGGAAACCGATCGCACGCCGACGGAGGTACTGAGATTGATGAAACCTGGTTGACGAAGACTTACGTGCAGGCCACGCACTATCGGCGGCGCGTGCCTGATCATGATGTTCTGTGCCGAACCAGGATCTTTGTTGATCACGCTGCCTGCGGACGGCAGCAGGGTTCGTGTACTCGACGGCAGCGCGCCGCTGGCGGGGGAAGAATGGCGGGATGGGTGCCCTGAGCATGCACAGTGCGACGCGCCGGTATCTGATCGATCGGTTCGACACGCTCAGCAGGCGTTATACCGAGCGGATTCACGACGTCATCAATCCAGAGGCGAAACGCATCTATGCTCGCTACAACCTCGTTGCGGACATCCTGGGACAGGTGGAACGGCTTGATCCGGACCACCTTCCCGACATAAAGCCGCTTGCCGCCATCCTGCTGGCGGCAGCCGACGTGGAACAGCCTTCAGATTTGCCGGCAGGCGATCGCATCGAGGCCCAAGACGTTTCCGACGAGCGGGAACGATACCGATCGGTGGTGCAGACCTTGCCATCCCAGCCGGACTCCCAGACGGCTCCGATCGGCTACCGTCGGGTGCTCACCGCTGACGAGTCGTCGGCCTGGCGCACCTCGCTACGACGCCATTGGGGCGTGGAGAACGGCGTTTGGCATCCCATGCTGGCTGGACCGGTACCACCGGATGTCCTGGTACTGACGGACGCGGCCCTGATGCGCACCGATGGTGTCGAGGAGGTCCGCCGGGCGCTGCGCGAGAAGGGCGTCCAGCACGTGGCTGAGCTGCGCGAGTACGGGGCCGACTACCTGCTGGATATCGACATGTTCAGCCCGCTTTACAGCGGCGCGGAAGGACTTTGGACCGATGCTCGCCACGACTGGATCGCCTACGCCTCCCACGAGGGAACCGTGGCGTTCGGCGGCACCATCGCCCACGCCCTCGTCATGAACTGGCCCGACCTGGACAGGTGGCGCTGGCACGGCTGGGATGGCACCGGCACGGTCGCACAACAACCCCTCTGACCGGTCTGCGGTCCGCGCCTGCTCAGCGGCAGATCAGTGCGCCGGGCAGAAGGATCAATTCGAGCGGTAGCAGGACTGTACGTGCAGACATTCCGAGCGAGCAGACCAGGTGGCGCCGTCAGTCGTCAGCTAGACTGCCTATTTTCGATTGCTCGTCAATGTTCACGTTGAGTCTGAGTTCTGTGGAGAAGCGATGTGGCCCGACCTAAGTGTTCGCTCGTGGCGCGGCGTACTAGAAGAGAGACTCCCAACGGATGATTTCTACGAGACGGGCGGTGAAGATTTTCTCCTCGAGGCAGCAGAAGCGCGGCGGCTTCACGAACTGCGTGGATTGTTCTTGGCTCAGGTTTCCGAGGTCGAGGACTTAATGATACATATAGTCAACAATGTGCACGACACGCGGCCGGACCTTATCTACGGAGCTCGCAAGAAGGTTGTTCTGAGCCGAGCGCTAGCGATTGTCCGAGAAATCCTGACGAACATCGGCGCCGATCAAGATGCAGAGAATAGATTTCCCATTTTCTACTGGATGATCGCAAGACGAAACCAACTCGTCCATTCGCGCGTCTCGGTGGGATACTCCCAGTTGGGACCTAACGCTCCGCGCGAGGCGGTCATTGCCCTGCTGCAAGAAATACAACCGGGCCTAAACCCAGTACCCTGGAACGATGCGCCGAAGCTCGAAGGATACCGGAATCCCGGTGATTTTGGGTGGACGGGTGGCGACGATGAAATCAACGAGTACGACCTGGAGGTAGATCTACGAAGGTTATACGTCTGTTTGGATGTGGCTATCGACATCTACGAGGTAATACAGCGCGAGCTGGAGCCAAGTAGTTAGTCCGAAGTGGACCGGCGCCCATTCAATGACAGTTTGTTACGGTCAAGTTGCCCAGAGCACCCATCACCCGATGTGACGAGCCAGCGGTCAGTCAGCGCGCACACAGGGCGGCAGACATCCCATGTTCTGTTTTGTCAAGTGGTGGGTTGAAGGTGGGCCCAGGCGGTGGCTTCGTTGTAGGTGGTGCCGGTCTTGAGGCAGCCGTGGAGGATGCCGACGAGGCGGTTGCTGAGCTGTCGTAGGGCGGCTTGGTGGCCGGTGCCGCGCTGGCGCAGGGATTGGTAGTAGTTGCGGGCGCCGGGTGAGCCGCGCATGGCGCAGAACGCCCACTGGTGCACTGCGTCGGCGAGGCGCCGGTTGCGGGCATAGCGGGCCAGCACGATCCGGCGGCTGCCGGAAGCGCGGGTGATCGGTGAGGTGCCGGCGTAGTTGCGGCGGGATTTGGCGTCGGTGTAGCGGTGGGAGTCGTCGCCGAACTCGCCGAGGATCCGGGCGCCGAGCACTGGGCCGAGGCCGGGCAGGCTCAAGTAGCGGTCAGCGTCGCGGTGCCGGCCAAAATGCTCGGCCAACACCTGCCCCAACTCTGCGATTTCGACGTTGAGGATGTTGATGATCTGGACCTGGCTGGACACGATCGCCGCGTAGGCGTGTTGCACCGGGCCGGGCTGGCGGAGCTGGTCTCGGCGCAGCGTCTGCTGGATCGTGTCGGCCTTGGCGTCGAGCTTGCGGCGCCCGGCACGCCGTAGCGCGGCAACGATCGTCAGCCGGGGTAGCCGGGCGGCCCGGTCGGGGTCGGGTGCCCGGTCCAGCAGCTCCAAAGCGTCGCTGGCGGTGAGGTCGTCGAACGCCTCAAGGGCGGCGGGGAAGAACTCCCGCAGCGCGGCGCGCAGCCGTAGCACCTGGCGGGTGCGGTCCCAGATCAAGTTCTGGTGTGCGCGGGCCACCAGCTTGACTGCTTCGGCGGCTGGGCTGTCACCGGCGACCTGACGGTGGTGGGCATGGTCCAGGCGAACGATCTCGGCCAGGACGTGGGCGTCGCCGGCGTCGGACTTGGCGCCGGAGGTGGAGTGCCGTTCCCGGTACCGGGCAACCGACATCGGATTGATCGCATAGACGCGGTAGCCCGCCCCGAGCAGTGCCTGTACCCAGGTACCGCGGTCGCTCTCGATGCCGACACAGACCCGGTCGGCTGCCTGCGTCGGGTCGAGCTCGGCCCAGGATGCCGGCATCGCCTCGGCGATGAGCGCGTGCAGCCGGGCAACTCCCTCAAGGCCCTCCGGCAGCCGGGCCCGGGCGATCCGCCGTCCGTCGTCGTCGAGCAGCTCGACGTCGTGGTGGTCCTCGGCCCAGTCGTCTCCTATCCAAATCATCTCGTCCTCCACCATGGGCAGTGCGGGTGATAGCGCGGAGGAGACGACAGCGATCTCATAGTCCAGTGCTCACCGGTACCTAACCAGGGCACGTCATCCCATCAGCCGTTGCATCTCCTCACGACCAGCGGGCGCACGGTCTGCCGCAAGACCTCACCAGGGTCAGATCCGAAGAGTGCTGACCCGCCGACCGCTCCAGCAGCCATCCTGCATCCGCAGGCTGACAAGAACCTATGAGATCCGGATGGTCGCAGCGCGCTACTGTATGTGTGACTCCGGGAACCTTTCAGAAGGGGTTCGGATAGGGAACCTGAGACCTCACCTGCTGTACGGCGCCAGGTCTTCGTTCCCGGCGACAACCATGGAGTCGACGAGCATCTGCCACTCGTCCAGGTGGTCGAGTTCCTCCGCCGTGCTGCGGATCTCCTTGAGCCAGTTGTTCGACAACCACGACCGCTTCACTGTGACACGGCCGTCTTGGATGCACAGGTCGGACACCCAGCGCAGGCCTCGAGTGACCTGGACCTCTACCGGCAGCTTCCGCAGGATGCCGATGAGTCCGTCGACGCATTTGACCTCTCCGCGGGCGGCGGGCAACCAGTCGTCGATCACCTCAACGAGGTCTTCAGCGCGGACCCAATCGATGGGCGCACCCATGACCTCGTTGTACAGGCCCTGCGTCCATGGAAGCGGGTCGGGCAGGAGGGCAGCGGCGGCCCAGTCGCCCCAGTGGTGGTCCTGGTAAGGGCTCGGGTCGTCGCTCAAGTACCCGATGGCGTGACGCAGCAGCGATGGCCAAACACCTCGGGCAGCCTCAGCCAGGCGTTCGTTTTCTGCGCCGGCTGCCGCGAGACCGTGGAGGAAGTTCGCCATCAGTCCTGCGTCCACGCGAAGGACATCGAGGTGTTCGAGCATCGGTCGGACGTCGCCGTTCTTTGCGAAGCCCTCGAGCAGGGCTCGCGCGGCGACGAGGGTGTGTGTCCCTCGGCGGTCCGCTGTCCAGCCCTTCTCTTTGTGGGCGACCATCGCACGTCGCTGGACGTCGAGGAGACTGGCGAGCACCGTGAATGCATCGTCGGTGCAGCAGTGGTCCAAGGAGGCGGCTGCGGCGAGTCCGCGAATGGCTGAGTCGAGCAGGGCGATGTCGATGGAATCGCCGGCCAACTCCTGAAGGCGTTCAGCGACGCCGCCGACAATCTGGACGTTCGACCGCCGCTGCTCCCGCTGGTCCCAAGGCCCGATTTCTGCAGTACGAGCAGTCTCGAGCAGCCAGCTCAACGCGGTCCGGTGGATGCAGGGGTCGCCATGGCACGGCACCGTCCAGACGACATCGCATCCGCGCGCCAAATACAGCCGCGTCTCCAGGGATGCCTTGCCCGCCATCGCAACGCCAGCCTCGGCGACATCATCGATCGAGCCTCCCGCCGCCCGCAGGGGTGCGGTCATTGCAGATGTGAGGAACGCCGGCAGGGCTTGGGCCACGGCACGGTCGGCGCCTAGGTCGAAGTACTGGCCCTCATGGCGCTGGTCCTCAGCATCCTTGAACGACAAGGCAACCCCGAGAACGAACTCGGTTGCGAAGCTCGCCTCGCCGCTCAACGCACTCAGGTCACCGACCGCAGCTCGTACGACCGCTGCCCGCACGACGTGGGCCACGGCGTCCACAGGCCGTGTCGGCATCAGGTTTCCATCCGACTCGAGCAACGAACGGCCGACAGCCAAGTCCGTGGCGATCTCCTCCGAGGTGGGGGGTATGTAGTCGGCATCGTGCTTGGCCGAGCCCCAGTACCGGTTCTGCAGTCGCATGACGGTCTGCACGACCTCCTGGTAAGCCGCGTGCGTCTCCTGCGCGGCCTTAACCTCAGGTGGCGGAACAACCTCGATGTAGTAATTTTCGCCATGCTGCGTGATCCGGTACTGGTCCGAGTCCAGGCTGGCGGCCCAATTCTTCGTACGCTCCTGGCTGATGCCGAGCCGATCACCGTTCTCGACAAGCCGCTCGGCGACCTTCTTCAACGCCTCGGCACGCGCTTCCCCGCCGTGAATCACCAGCCACGCCGCCACCTCACGTGGTGTCCACAGACGGCGTTCCAGGTTTACGAGCCCTTCAGTTGTTGCACGCAGCCCGGAGTACTCACTCGTTCGGCGCCCGAACTCCAGTTCCCAGACGACCGGCTCGGCGAGGAACCGGTCGAGCTCCGTGTCGACCTTCTCTACGTGGCGCACCAGTAGACCGAAAAGCATCCCCGGAATCGCCAGATTCTCGCATCCATCTAGGAGCAGCTCGACGACTTTCCTGGGCGACGCACCCTGGCTCAACCATTTGTCAGCGACGCGTTCCATCGCCTGGAGCGCGCTCATCGCCGAGTACGGACCGACCGATGTGCCCCGATACCAACTCCACACATGGCTGTCGCCCACGTACATGCGGGCGGCGCCGTCGAGATTCAGGACGGCACCTCGGTCTTCACCCTCTTCGCCTGCGTCTAGGTTCTCGTCGTCGGAGTCTTCGCCAGGGTTGGCGACGGGAAGGGTGCGCGAGTGGATCCGCGAGACCGTTTCAACTCGCGCCCGTGCACCGCTGTTCAAGATGTTGTTCAGCACCCGCATCGACGTCCTCGGTGGTGCGGCCTGGAACAGCTGCCAGAATCCACCGAAGTAATACTGAAAGAACGCTCCTCCAATACCGGTCCAGCGGCCTTGATGCTCTCGAACGCCCTCATCGCCGTGCCAGCTGTGCTCGCCGTCGATGTAATAGGCCTCCATCAACGTCGCCAACAGCTCCGGGTCCTTTTGCGCCAAGGCCCGGGCGCTCAACGGCGAGTCGGCAGCCGGGGCCAGGAACGCCGGTGCGTCGTCGGCAATGGCCCGAAGGCATGCTTCGGCGGCCTCGTCGATGTCGGGCCCGAGCAGCGCTAAGGATTCGACAAACGCTTCCTTGGTGAGGTGATAGTCCAGCTCACGTCGACGCCGCTCGGACATCCGGCTGAGCACGCGGTCACCGCTGGTGTTGCGCGGAGTGAACGACTCCCAGTAGGCAAGCAGGCGGTCCCGCAGCCTGATGCGCAAGTCGTTTCCTGCCGGTACGCCCGCCAAGGACAGCGCCTGCAACCAATCCGCGAGCAGCTCGAATGCAGCCTTCGAGATGTCCCACGGCTCTCGTTCATCGAGGAGAATCTGCACGACGGGGGCCGAGATGACGGGGTCGACCAGTGTGTTGACCTTGTGCTTCTGCTGAACCACCCTAACCACGTCACCGAGCGTCAGGCCAACGGACTCATCCGCGAACGCTGCCTTCAGACACTCGTACGCGAATGGTGTCTCCAACACGGCCTCTAGGGGGACGTCCGCCCACCGGGGTCCATACGATGCCACGAACGGCTTGAACTGCGAGAGTAGTTGAACGAACACGCGGATGGTTCGAACGCCCGGTGCTTTAAGCAGTCCCTTGCATGCCAACGTGGCGGCTGACAGCGTCCACCGGGGCACGCCAGCTGCTTCCAGCAACTCGGTCGGGTTCTGGGCGCGGACCAGAAGGATGGCGGTCGCATACCGCCGGACTTCGTCGTGCGCGAGCCCTGGCTGGTCCTGATATGGGCTCGCGGGCGCGAGTAGATGATCGCGGCGCAACGCATCGACTGCCGCAGCGTCTATGCCGGCACTAGGTTGTCGGTCCCTGGGCAGTCGCATCGTCGACGCGGCCACCGCGAGCAACGTCCGCTCACGCGCCTCCGCCGACCCGATGCCCGGTCGCCCGTCGCCCCGAACAACCCTGCGCCACACCAACTGCAGGCACTCCCACTCACCCAGTGAGCTATCGGGCTCCAAGCCGGTCCGTGCCAGCAGGTCCAACACAACAGGCCGTCGCAACAACGAGTTCGCAGACAAGTCTCGCAGGACCGCACGCAGAAGCGGGAAGTGGTCCGAAACGACCGAGATATCCTCGTCGCCCAGCGGCTTCAAGGTGAAGGATGAGATGGATTTCCCGAAGCCCAGTTCCAGCTGCTCCCGCACGAAGCTGGATGCCAGCTCAGACGTGACCGCGACGACCCCGACACCCGCGGCAGCCGCAGCAAGCACCAGGTCGCGCAACATACCGGCGGACTGCTCCAGTGCAGCATCAGCGGCGTCGACAACCAGGACCCGGCTTGGTGCCGATAGTTCGGCGAGCACGTCCTCCATCGGCATCCCGAGCGCGGCACGAAGCTCCAAGCTTGACTGCGGCAGGCTCCGGAGATTCACCACCACCGCGTCGAATCCTGCACGGCCTACAGCTTCAAGCTCTGCGACGGTCGATAGCGTCAACGCGCTCTTACCGATGCCGGACTCACCAGATATCAGCAAAGCCGATGCCTGAGTACCCGCTTCGAGCAAGACCCCAGCGAGCTGCTCGCGCCGGTCGGCGAACGCGAGCTTGAGTCCACCGGACAACTCGTCACCGATTGTTGTCCGCACACCACCAACAGCCAGCTTTCGGTGTTCAGCGACTACCGCCCACGCGTGCCGCCTCCGTGTCGCGTCCAATTCTAAGGCGACCGCGTCCTCCAACCAGCTGTGGACAACCGGCCGGGCCAGCCCGTCCAGCAGCGGCAGCAGCTCTTCGACGCGCGCAACCCACACCGTTCCGGCCATCCAGCCGTCACCGGCGTTGTACCGGCCTGACACCACCCCGACCATCACATCGTCGGCCAACCGCCGCACCGGGCCGCCACTCATCCCTGGCAGCACGTCCGTCGAAGTGAACCGCCCTAAATGCACCGCGTCATCGCGGGTCGTCCCGGACTTCCACTGCCCAGCCGCCGCGAGCCACCGGTACTGCCACGGACCGTCATCAACGTGCACCACCCCGACCACTGCTACGTCGGCCAGTAGCGGGACCCCATCAGTTGTGGCCATGCCGGCTACAGACCCCGGTAGCGGCACATCGGTGACCAGGACCGCCAGGTCACTAATCGGAGCGACCCGCACCACCCGCGCATCACGGGCAGCGGTGCCGGCGTTCAGCGCATCGACCGCCACTATCGCGCCGACGTCGCCGGCCCGGAGCGCATCAAGCACGTGCCACGCCGTCACCAGCACGCCGGGCGACACCTGGAAACACGTGCCGATCGGTGCCCCGTCGGCGTCGAGGACCCGGCCCAGATAGTCCGGCACGCGTGGATCGCCGCTCACGACACCCGGTCCGCCTCGTCGTCGGCCTCGTCGTCGTCAGCCCGGCGCGACCCGGCATCAGCGGCACCGCGCCCGGGGTCGTACCCCACAATCACCTTCAACGCGACCTCGCCCGCGCCGCTCGCCACGATGACGTCGCCCTTCGCGGTGAACTTCAGCCCGAACTCCACCTCGACCTTGTCGGGCCGGGCTCCGCGCGCAGCCAGCTGACGTACCGTCCCCGCCACCTTCGTCGACACAGCGATGATCGCGTCCTGCGCCCGCTCGAACGCATCCACCACCTGTTGCTGCGCCCGATCCCCGATCGATGTCGGCTCTGTGCCTACCGCCCGCGCCGTCTCCACTAGCACTTCGACGCCGTCTACACGCACCGTGATCACCTGACTAGCCATAGGCCAGCACCATGCCAGACTGCGTCCACCCCAACCAACCCTGAGTTCGACAGCAATACCGGAAACCCCTTGAAGACCACCCGCTCAGCCGCGTCCGAGACATCAACGCTGGATGCGCGATCAACCATCCGGACACATTCAAGAACGCCGGAACGAAAACGCTGCGTCCACCACTATGCACCGACACGTACGACGTTAAAGAAACTCACGGCACCTCCCTGGAACCAAGATCGGGTGCGCGCTCATCGGCTACTTGTTTCATTGACCTGCGACCGTTGCCGGCCAGGCTTCGGTCGAGGTGCCCGGGTTGTCGCTCTCATTTCGGCTGCCCACGCTGGTCGTGTGGCTCTCATTTGGCCTGCGTAGCCCGGGCGTCGCCCCAGGGCGGGGAGAGGCTCAAGAGGGGTTTGCTCGGCTTGAAGTAGCGTTGCCCTCCCGGCTCGACAACCCAGGTGGACCGAGCATCGGAGGACGCGTTGACTGTCATGTCGGATCGTGTGGTCATCGGGATGGACCCGCACAAGCGCTCGGCCACGATCGAGGTGATGGCCGGCGACGAGACCGTCGTCGGCGGCGGCCGGTTCGACACCGACCGCGACGGCTACACGGCGATGCGAAGGTACGCTCACCGATGGCCGCACCGGGTCTGGGCGATTGAGGGCTGCCAAGGGATAGGCCGGCACATCGCCAACCGGCTCCTGGCCGACGGCGAGCAGGTCGTCGACGTGCCACCGAAGCTGTCGGCCAGGGCGCGGGTGTTCGCCACCGGCCAGGGCCGCAAGACCGACGCCACCGACGCCCACTCCATCGCCCTGGTCGGCACCCGCATGGCGGGCCTGCGGCCGGTGGTCAACGACGAGCAGCTGGCCCTGCTGCGAATTCTGGTCGACCGGCGCCGCTCCCTCGGCGAGGACCACACCCGGATGGTGTCCCAGCTGCACCAACTCCTCCTCGAACTCATTCCGGGTGGCGCGAAGAAGAGCCTGTCCGCCGCCCAAGCCAAAGCCCTGCTGGCCACCGTCCGTCCCCGTGACGCCGTCGGGAAGGCCCGACGGCGGGTCGCCGCGGAACTGATCGCCGACCTCGAACGCATCTACCGACGCACCAAGGAAGCCGACAAGGAACTCAAGGACCTGGTCGCCTCCACCGGCACCACCCTGATGGACCTGCACGGCATCGGACCCTCCGGCGCCGCCCGGCTGCTCGTCGAGGTCGGCGACATCACCCGGTTCCCGAACCGGGCCCACTTCGCCTCCTGGAACGGCACCGCCCCCATCGACGCCTCCTCCGGCGAGCAGATGCGACACCGGCTCTCCCGCGCCGGCAACCGGCAGATCAACCGGGTGCTGCACATCATGGCCACCGTCCAGCTACGCAACCCCACCGAAGGACGCGCCTACTTCGACCGCAAGAAGACCTCCGGCAAGACCTCGATGGAAGCCATGCGCGCCCTGAAACGACGCCTGTCCGACATCGTCTACCGCAGCATGACCAACGACGCGGTGGCCACGGCGGCGGGCCCGGGAGGACAACAGGGAACGGCAACTGGCTCCAGCGTGACCGACTCTCATCCCCAAGCCGGCTCTTCGGAGAAGTCACTTCCCGGACCCGCCGCCACCCAGGATAGAACCCTCCTCCCGGCGGTGTCTTGACACAGAGGGGAGCCAGATCCGCACGTCGCGGGATCGGTTGGGCTCAGCAAGCCCTCACGCAACGTCACCGACTTGGACCGCCGCCCGGTCGAGGTGCCATTCGTCGTGTGGCGGCTCATCTCGGCGTGTGTTGCAATTCCGGTCGCACCTACCTCTGCACTCGAACCTGTACGCCGACAGCGGGTCCTGTGCCGGCGACGGTGGTGGAGGCGGTGTTCTTATTGGCGTGCTCGGCGCTTGTCCCGGTGGATCATGATGACCGCAGCGATGGCGGTAGGCATTCCTGTGCCAACAGGCCCGATCATCGCGCCGCGGCCGGGGATACCATCGCGCGGCCCGTTACTCAATGTCGCCAGGTGGGCTTGTCAAGGTGGCGAGGCGGACCCTTGGCGAATCGTGGATGCTGGTGCCGGAGATGGCCAGCGGGTGCGGCTCCCCGGTGAGGCCGCCGAGGGCGGTGGCGATTTCTTGGATTTCGGCGCGTACGTAGGTCATGGTTGTGCTGGCGTCGTTGCTGCCGGCGTGTCCGGCGTAGGCGCGGGCTACCGCGTAGCTGAAGGTGCGTTCGACCCAGGTGAGGGTGGTGTGGCGCAGCCAGTGGGTGCTGACCTGCTGCGCCGCAACCCAAGGCAGGTGAGCGCCGATGCGCTGCCACAGATGGTCGTAACGGCGGTAGGTCAACGATCGGCCGTTTCGGTAGCGCAGCAGACTTCCGTTGCGGTCATCATCGCCACGTTCGGCGTGGTGGGCCAGCAGGTGCTGCATCAGGGGCGGTGAGACCGGCTGCCAGCGGAAGGTGCCGCCCTTTTCTCGTAGGTAGATCAAGCACTGGTCCGGATCCAGGTCTCGCGGGCGCAGCGCCAGCGCCCCGCCACGGCGGCAGGCGGTTTCCAGATGCAGTCGGATCAGCAGGCCATCCAGGCGTGGGTCGTTGCCGGTGGTCGTGGCGATGTGGATGATCTCAGCCAGCCGCGCCTCCGGGACAGCGCGGCGGATGCTGGCCAGCCGGCGGGGCTTGGCCACCTTGGCGGCGGGGTTGTCGGCTTCCCGAATCAGCCCGTCCATGACCGCGTGCCGGTAGATGCAGCGCATGGCGGCGATCAGGTGTTCGGCTGCGGTACGGCCACCTCGCGCGTTGCGGCGCACGACCACATCGCTGCGGATACCCTCGGCCAGCCGTTTGATCTCTAGGGGCGTCGGCTCGGTGATTCGCCGTTTGCCCCAGTGGTGGCAGATGCGTCGCCAGTACGAGCCGTAGACCCGGCGGGTACCGGGTGAGACCGCCTCGGCAATCTGACCGACGTACTCCTCGAACGTCGGCACCGCGACCGACGCCGCCGTCGTCTCGGTGAGCAGTTGCTCAGGGGTGATCCCCAGTTGCTTGAGCAGACTCCGCAGTGTCTCCAGCTGCGCGTTGCGGTGATCCATCGGCCCGGTCATCGTCGCGCCTGGCTGTCGTCTAGCTGGCGGTAGCGGACAACCATGGCGTCCACTGCGGCCATCAGAATCACCAGCAGCTCGTTGCGCTGACGGTTCGCGGCGACCAGCACCCGATCTCCGGTGACGATCCCACATGTGCGGCGCACGGCGAGCGGAAGCCGCAGATGGCCACGCCGGTCGACTCGGCCACTGCTGCCGGTATGGACGACGACAATCGGGCCAGGTTCATTCGCGAACGTCACCGCCTGCCCTGCGGGCCAACCCATGAACGCAAGTACGGACCGATCGGCAAGCCGTCCATCGCGGTCGACTGGCGTGACGACGCAGCGGACGTCAGGCCCGCGCACAGTGCCCACGAGCGCTGGAATCGGCAACGCCGGTGACGGTTGTGGGTATTCGCCGGCGGATGCCTGCACGAACCGACCTACACCAACAGCGTTCCGCGCATGCGGCAGTGGTTCGTGCAGTACGAGGCCGCTGTCCAGCGGAGCGACGTCCGGTCCAGTTACGGCCTTCCCCTTCAACGCTCCTCGGGTCGGAAGGGTTCTCGTGTCTGTGATGTCATCGGGCCGCTTGACGGTTTGGGTGGGCTGGGAGCGGGCGGTCACGGATGCCTGCCGGGCTGTCGCGGCGTATCGATTCGGTCGAGGGCTATGTCGTGGTAGTCAGCGTTGATGTCGATGCCGATGTATGTGCGGCCGAGTTGCAGTGCGGCGAGGCCGGTGGTGCTGGCGTCGCTGAACGGGTCGAGGGTGACGCCGCCGGGCGGAGAGCCGGCGGTGATGGCGCGTAGGGGTATGTCGATCGGGTAGACGGCGAAGTGTGCTCCTCGGAAGGGGCGGGTGGGGATCGACCAGACTGATCCCGGGTTCTTGCCTCGGGGGTGGTGGCTGCGGTGGGCGAGGAGGTTGTTGCGGGCCGTGTTGCTGTGGTGGGCAGCGGGGTCGGTGACGTACTTGGCCTGGTTCGATCCGTAGGGCGTGGCGCCTCGGCGGCGGGCTGTGGCGCCCATGCCGGCCTGGGTTCCTTTGCGGCGGCCGCCGATGATCCTGGTTCCGTCCAGCGCCTCGGGCCGCGATAGAGGGACGCGGATGGCGTCGAGGTTGAAGTAGTAGAAGCGTGATCGGGCCAGGACGAAGATGTATTCGTGGGAGCAGGATGGCCGGTCTCGTACGCTTTCTGGGATCGCGTTGGGTTTGTGCCAGACGACGGCTTGGCGGAGGATCCACTGCCGGGTGTCTTGCAGCGCGAGAGCGACACGCCATGGGATGCCGATGAGGTTCTTGGCGGGGAGGATGTCCTGGGTGCGGGGGCGGACGAGTCCGGGTTGCGTGGTGTCGGGGCTGCGGTAGCCGGAGTAGGTGCCGCTTTGGGGTGCGCCGCCGGAGTTGAGGCTGTACGAGTCGCCGAGGACCAGCCAGAGCGTGCCGGTGGGTTTGAGGACCCGGTGGACTTGCCCGAAGACGTTGACCATCGTGTTGACGTAGTCCTGGAGCGTGGGTTCGATTCCGTACTGGCCGGGCTGGCGGTAGTCCCGTAGCCCGTAGTGGGGCGGGCTCGTGACCACGATGTCGACGCTTGCCGCGTGCAGGGTCGCGGGGACCTGCTGGGCGTCGCCGGTGTAGAGGGTGACCTTCTCGTCCTGGTGGTACAGGAACCGGTCGGATGGGTCGGTGTCGTGGCTGCTCATCCGGCCTCCCCCCGCCGTCGTGACCGGCGGGGTTCGCTGGCCCAGTCGGGGGTGGTCACCTGCCAGCGGGTACGGGCGATGCGGTCGGCACCGTCCGTCGTCCGAGGTCGGCTCGGCCGGTCCCAGCCGGGTGTGGCGGGCAGGTCGGCCACGGCGGTCCAGCCGGCCGCGCGGAGGCTGGTGCCGGGCTCGTCAGCGCGGGTGTAGGTGATCATCCGCTGGTAGCCCATGTGTCGGGCGACGCGCCAGGAGGCGGCCAGCAGAACGGAGCAGGCGTTGCGGGATCCGTCGGTGGCCAGGCCGGTGATCTCGGCGGTCAGTCCGTCATCGAGGTGACGGGCGAGCGGCCGCCCGACTACCGCGACCCCGAGCAGGTCGCCGGCGTGGTTGGTCAGGCCGAGGGAGAACGCGTGGCCCTGCGGTGCTGTGAGGTGCTGGTGGTGGGTGGTGATGAAGTCTCTGGCCTGCCGGTAGCTGATCGGGCGCACGCGAGGACGGGCCGGACGGCGGTGCGGGCTGGCAATCATGGGCGCACTCCGTGCTGGTCGGGTGCCACCAGTTCTGCGGTCGGCTGGTACCGGAAGACATAGATGTCCTCGTAGGCGCCCGTGTGGAGGGGGAAGCCGTCCCACCGCGGGGCGGTCGTTGCGGGCAGGCGGGCCGGCGACGTGGGGACGAGTCGGCCGTCGTGGGCGTCGGCGAGCAGGCCGATGTCGTGCTCGATGAGCGTCAGACCAGCTCCAGCGCCGGCGGCGGGGATCGCGTCCGGCGGCTCGACCGGCGGGTGGTTGGGGTGGCGGCGGAGGGTGACCACGACGGTGGCGTCCGGTCGTAGCAGCGGCAGACAGCCAGTGAGTACGGCGGTCATGCCGGCGGCGAGGTCGACACGGCCGGTGCGGTTCGCGACACGGCCCTGCAGGGGGCGTCCGTGCGGCGGTGAGGTCACCACCAGCGCGACACGTCCCCGCAGCGCCGACGGCAGCACGTCTGACAGGGCGGTCGCGTCGCCGGCCAGGACCATGCCATGACCGGTGCCGCCGGCGCGGGTCGCGCGGTGCAGGTTCATTTGGGCCAGCCGCACCCAGTCCGGCTCGTACTCGACCCCGATCGTGTCACGACCCGCCGCCACCGCTTCGATCAGCGTCGTGCCGACACCGGCCAGGGGGTCGAGGACCAGATCTCCAGGCTGGCTGTACCGGATGATCGCGGCGGCGGCCAGGTCCGGCCACATCCGTTGCGGATGCGCGGCCGAACCGGGGACGTACTTCCCGCGCCGTTGGGCGTCGACCGGGCGTTGGCCAAGCAGCCACACCGACCGCTGCGGCACCGACATCCACGACGCGCTGAGCTGCCTGTCAGCCACGGCGGCCTCCCGGCACCACGAACACGAGGACATCGACGCGCACGGGGCGTCCGGTCGCCGTATCCCCGGAGGTGGTGTCGTCCTCGGGCGCGGTGTCGACGCCGGTGACAGCGGTGGGGACGGTGATCACGATGATGCGTTGCAGGTAGCGCATGCCGCCGGAACGGGCTTCGGGGATCAACCGGCGAGCCTGTTCGGGGTAGCTGCCGCCGTCCTGAGTCGGATCGACGATGAGCACGGCGAAGCCGTCCGGGGTGACCACCAGCCGGAAAGCGCGGAACAGATCCGCCACAGCCTCGACCGCCAAGTGCGGTCGGGGCCACCGCAGCACGACCAGGTCCACCCGGACGGCGTCGACGTCGGCGAGGTCGGCGGGCTGGGTCACCGGCAGGTACAGGCGGCCGGTCGCCGCAGCGGCTTCCCGTATGGCGGGGTCGCCGTCGAAGTCGACCACGGCTGCGTCGCGGCGGCTGTAGGTGACGACGAGCCGCCGCGCCAGCCGCTGCTGGGTCGCCTTCTCGTTGTCGCCGTCCGTGCCGACGGCACGCCAAATCGAGATCGGCACCGGCGGGCCGTCGGTGAGGTCCACCCGAAGGAAGTCGCGGTACGCGACCCCATCGGGCAGGGGCGTGTCGCGACTCGCTCGTTCGCCGCGTCGCGGCTGCGGCGACACACTGTGGTGTGCGGGGGTTGCGAAGGGTTCGGTCATCGGCGGGTGGCTTCCACCGGCTGGCCCGTGCTCACGACTCCCAATAGGGCAACCAGGCCTCGATGCGCGGGGGCCGCCCGACTCTCCCCGCCAACAGCACCCAACAGCGACGCGGGCCGGCAGAACCGTTGGCCAACAAGCCGCCAGTTGGGTCGCGCCGCTCAACCCAACATCATGCCCAGAGTCCGGGCTGGTTCAGCCCAACAGCGGCCTGACGCCACCCAACGGCGTGAGACAGCCCGTCCAACAGGCGATGCCCCGCCCCGTGTTAGGCATTTAGCCGATGGGCAGAGTGGACTCTGCAAGCGACACCGCCAGTTGGCAGACCCGAGCTCCGGGCGGTGCGCTCTGTCGGGTCGACCGTGTACACCCGGCGAGACAGCAAGAAACTCAGCCGCTGCCGCTGTTCAACAAGAACCTGGCCAACAGCAGCCAACAGGGCCTTGAGCTGCACCAACATCCGACGCTGTGCACGCGCGTGAACTCCGGCTCGTCGTGACCTGCGCCGGACCGTCGAGCGTTCAAGGCCCCGACCTGTACCCAACACGCCCGTACCCGATTCACCATCCATCGGCGAACTCCGATTGCTGTTGGGTGGGTGTGAGTGGATGAGCCTGGCCGTGCCAGTCGGTACGGCGCTTCGGAGCCCCCGGGAGAGGTTCATGCCGTCCACCTCCATCCGCCTGTCACCGCTCGACGCCCACCAACGCGCCTTCGATCTCCTCGTCCGCCGGCCCGTACCCATCGCCTTCGACGGCCGCGGCATCCCCGGCTGCCCGCAGCAGCGCATGGCCCTCGACGAACTGAAGGCCTTCCTGCTCAACCGCGACACCCCACCGCAGATCCGCGACACGGTGTGGCGGGAGCTGGTCGTACGGGCCCGCCGTGACGGCGCCGGCTGGGCCATCGGCGCGATCGGCATCGCCATGCCTGGCCTACGCAAGCGGGCCGGTAACATCACCCGCGGTTTCCACCGCGACGTCGAGGACATCGACGCGGAAATGCTCAAGACCTTCTGGGAACAACTCCTGGAACGCGTCGACGCCGACCAACGCCGCGTACTCGGGCGCATGCTCGACGCCGCCGAACGCGCCGGACTCAAGATTCGCTACGCCGACGTCACCACCGACCCGCTCGACAGCGAACCCGCCGGTCCCCGCACACCGCTACAGCCGTGGGACCATCCCGACTTCGTCCTCGCACGGGCCGTTGCCATCGGAGTGATCGACGCCGACGACGCGAACATCATCGCCGAGACCCGACTCGAAGGCGTCACCGTCCAGGTCGCCGCCGCCCGCCGCGGCATCCAAAGCCAACTCGCCTCACACTGGCGCGACCAAGCCGAAAAACGCCTGATCAACGCCATCCGCAAGGGCGAACTCGCCCACGTGCGGCTACGGCCACATCCCGCCAAACCCATCCATCGGACCACGCTGAGGGCATGGCACGGCGAATAGGCCCACCCGGGAATGCGGAACAGGCCCTCTCGGTGGTGATGTCGTCCAGAGCAGCAACCGCCGAACCATGCTGCCGTCCGCCGGCCCGTCGAAGGGCAAGCCCTATGGCGGCGCTGGCGCAGCCTGAGATCCACGCGAACGATCTGCTGCTTCGCCCCTGGCAGCCGCCTGATCACCGCGCTGCCGTGGCTGCCTACGCCGACCCGACCACTCAGCACTGGCACTGCTCGGCCTACCCCGGTTGGCTGCGCGAGTAGAGCGAAGTACGGCAGCACTCCGCCAGCGACATCGCCGCCGACCTCGCACTCACCCCCGAAACCGTCCGCCGGCACCTGATCCGATTCGGCATCCCCCGGCGGCCCGCAAGGCTCCGCCACCATCGCCGCATGGTGCGGCAGGTCTACGGCAGCAAGCTGGGCACGGATACGACGGGCCTACAGCCGGTATCCCGCGTCCAGCAGCGGCTTCAACATGCTCCGATGCAACCACCTGTCGCCGATCGGTGCTGTCCCGGCCGGAAGACGCGGTAAGCGACGCAATCTTGAAGGAGCCAGCGACGTGACCGCGAAACCGATCACGCCGTCCCTGATCAGGGCAACCGCCAGCGACAGCGCTGGTGCGAACCTACACCAGTAGAGCGCCTATCCCTGGGAAACCTGGTGCAGAGATGCGGATCGAAGCTGCGACACTTGCTTTCATGAAGCCGCCGCTGTGCCTCGTCTGTGGATCGACCGACAGCGCTGCCCGATTCACCGTGGTGGACTTCGCCGTCAACGACCATGAGAGAGCAGGACTCGAAGCGCGCAGAGCCGTCGGCTGGGTCGGCCACCCGGAAAACGCCTACTGGTTTTGCGCCGAGCACCTCCACTTCGGCACCGAACGCCAGTCGATGCACTGGCGCGACGCCGTCGCCGAGATCCGCGCCGTCACCGACGGGTACCCCCGTCGCCTACCGTGGTCCTAATCACCCTCGCCGTCCTCGAGCTCTCGGACGCCGCAGGGCGGTCCTCGGTCACGATATGGCGGCACGTCGACGCACGGGCAGCGCCGGTCGAGGTCAACACCATGCAGGCGTAAACGGTTGGTGGCCGGCTGATCGGCGTCGCTACGATGCGTCGTGGTGGGGCCCGTAGCGCAGAGGTAGTCGCGCCGCCATAGCGTGGCGGAGGATGCCGGTTCGAGTCCGGTCGGGTCCCACCCCCGTCGCGTGGTCGGTAGCGCAGAGGTCGACGCGCCGCCCTCTCAAGGCGGAGGACACCGGTTCGAATCCGGTCCGTCCACGTCGACCGGTTGGTGAGGAACGATGGACAGCGCCGAGGTCGAGCAAGCCCTGCGGGTGCTCGACGAGATCCGCGCGTTGCCCGTCGACGACCCGATCCGGCAACGCGTGCAACGCGCCGTCGACGGGCTGCTCAAGGACGCGCAGCGCCAACGCCGCGCTGATCGCCGGCGCAAGACGGCAGCCGCTGACCGGGCCGTGGTCGCCGACGCCGCCACCGCAGCCGGCAACCGTGCCGAAGGCGTACCGGTCGCTGAACCCACCGAGCTGCCCGACCCGGACGGTGTCGGACGGACCCGGCGGGACCGTCGCTGCTACGCCTGCCGCGACCGGTTCCGCACCGTCGACGCCTTCTACCACGCGCTCTGCCCCACCTGCGCGGACCTGCACCGCCGACACCGGCACGCCCGCACCGACCTGACCGGCCGCCGCGCGGTGGTCACCGGAGGCCGGGTCAAAATCGGCTTCCAAACGGCGCTGAAACTGCTCCGCGACGGGGCCACGGTCACCGTCGTGACCCGATTCCCCGCCGACGCCGCCCGACGGTACGCGCACCAGCCCGACGCCGCCGACTGGCTGGCCTCGCTACGCGTCATCGGCGCGGACCTGCGCGACCCCCGCCAGGTCCTCGACGTCGCGCAACGGCTGGCCGACGACGCCCCCCGACTCGACATCCTCATCAACAACGCCGCTCAGACGGTGCGCCGGCCAATGTGGGCCTACCAACCGCTCATCAGCGCGGAGTCGCACGCCACCCCCCACGGCGTCGCCATCGAATCCGCGACCGGGTTCCGGCCCGGTGCCACACCACCCGACTGGAGCGTCCGCCTCGCCACTCTCCCGGAAGCACCCCGCCAGGAGCTGACCTCCATCATCGACGCCACCGGCGCGCTCGTCGTCCCCGGCACCACGAACTCCTGGACCGCCACCATCGGCCAGATCGACCCCGTCGAACTACTGGAGGTGCAACTGGTGAACGTCGTCGCACCGTTCCTCCTGCTCGACCGGCTCCGCCCGACCCTGACCGCACCCGGACCCGGCAACCGGTACGTCATCAACGTGACCGGCCGTGAAGGCTGGTTCTCCGAAGACAGCACCGGCCCCACCCGACACCCCCACACCAGCATCAGCAAAGCCGCCCTCAACATGCTCACCCGCGTCGGCGCCACCGACCTCGCCCGACACCACGTCCACATGAGCGCCGTCGACACCGGCTGGATCACCGACGAAAACCCCACCACCATCAAAACCCACCGCGCCGCCACCGGCTGGCAACCACCACTGGACGTCACCGACGCCGCAGCCCGCATCTACCACCCCATCATCAGCGGCGAAACCGGCACCCCACTGCACGGCGTCCTGCTCAAGAACTACACCGTCGTCCCCTGGTAGCAGCAAGGTCAACGACAGGGCCGACCTCGACGTCGGGTTGGGGACGTCAACCGTCACGGCAGGCGGGCCGCAGGGCGTGACGGGCGCCGCCTGCGGTGCACGGCGGGCGTACGGTGTACCTGCCGTCGAATTGCTGCCGTGTTCGGGTCAGTCTGGTTCGGGCATCAGGCCCTGCGCGCGGAGTTGTTCGACCTGGCTGGCCGGCGGTGGTAGCGGGTCGTGGTCTGACGGGCGGGGTCCTTCCGGACCGTCCGCACCGAACCGGATGAAGGTTTCGACCCGGGTCACCCGGCACCGCACACCGCCCACCTCAAAGTCGTCGGTGCGTGGCGGACGGTGCGCCGCGCGGGCGCGCGCGTAGGCCGCCATGACCTCGTCGATCGGGGTGTTGGCGCCGCGTGGAATGTCGGCGATGGCGAAGGACTCCGCGTCACGGGCGGCCTGCGGCGTCGGGTACGTGGTGAACGACCGGGGTCGCCACTTGCCGTCGACGTGCTCCCCGACGGTGAAACCGACCGGGAGCAGCACCACGTTCGGGTGGGTCACCAGCGCCCGGCGCGAATCGTCGTACATGTCCTCGGGGAAGGACGTCGCCGGGTAGGTCGCCGAGACCAGTTCCATCCGCACGAGGGCGTCGGTGAGCCCGGTGCCAGCGGCCGGGTCGATGACGAATCCGTTCATCGGCGAGGTGGTCCGCTCCGCCTCGCCCGGCGGGTACGGGTCGGCGTCGGTGGGCCGGGGCGGCTCCGGTCCGTCCGGGCCCATCCGGATGAACGGCTGCGCCCGGATGATCCGGTAACGACGGCCACTGACGGTCAGCTCATTCACCGACTCCCAGTCGAGGATCTCGTACGCCCTCTCGAACGCCGCCCGCACGGCCGCGTTTTCCGCCGTCTGCGGCGTCTCGCTGAACAGGCGCCGGAAGTGCGACGCGAGGCTGTCGCGGGCATGCTGCGGCTCGTCGGCGTCAAGTCGCACGATCCGCCACCGGCCGTCCACCTCCTCGGCACAGCCGAAGACCGGCGCGCCCCACATCAGCGTGGGATAGGCGACCGAGCGGCGTCGGGCATCGTCCTCGGACACCGCCGACACGGGATCGTCCTGCTGCTCGACGGTGATCAGCAGGTGCTCAGGCACCCGCTTGTCGTGATGGGCCATGTACCCAGTGTGTGCCCACGATCGCCGAAACCGAGCACCGCCACCACCACAGATCCTCCACCACCAGCAGCAACCTCTGCACAGGACCCGAAGTCGGAGTAGGTCGCGGCGCGAAGGTGAGGGCAGGCGCACGTGCGGAAGTCCACCGAGTCCGATGCATGTCCCGGTCCCGAGGAGACGCCCCAACAGTTGGGTTGCCGTTGGCCGCTGTTGGGTGCCAGGTCCCCGCAGTTCGCGGCCGACAGCGGCTTTTGGCGGTCACAAGACCGATCCACCCCGGCATGCCAGCCGGGTTTGCGGACGGTCTTGGGCGCCGCCCGGTGTGGGTGGTGACTCGGCCCGGCGTCGGTCCGTGCTCACCACATTTCCGAACCTGGTGTGGAAGGAGAGTGCTTCCACGGTCTCCGCCCGTACGGGTGGCGCCTCCCATATCGGCTGTCACGCATGCCCCGCCGCCTGGTGGGGTGGGAGGTGAAGACCAGATGTGTCGTGTCCTGTCCCGTCTGTTCCTGTCCACCGTGATCGTTGCCGTCGTTGTTGCCGGCGCGGCGGGTGCGGCTCAGGCTGGGCCGCCAGATCTGCTGGCGGTCAACAGCCTGGACACCGTCATCAACAACCTCATCGCCTGGATCGTCGGCATCCTCGTCGGCGTCGCCACGCTGTTCCTCACCTACGGCGGTGCCCTGTATCTGATGGCCGGCGGTGACCCCGGTCAGGTGGAGAAGGCCAAGGGTGCGCTGAAGGGCGCCGCGACCGGCTACGGCTTGGCGGTGCTCGCGCCGGTGCTGATGAGCATCCTGCGCGGCATCCTCGGGACGAACTGATGTACAACCCGTTCTCCATCGCGGCGGTGCTGGACAGGGTCCTGGAATGGATCGCGGCACGGGTCGCGGACGTCATCGACGCCCTGTGGAGGTTGCTGTCCTGGGCGTTCCTCGTCGTGCCGGATGTGACCGCGCTGCCGCAGGTCCAGACGATCAGCACCCGCGCGCTGTGGATCGCCAACACCTGCTACGTGGTGGCGATCGTCGCCTGCGGTGTGGTGGTCATGGCCCGCGACAGCGTCCAGGCCCGCTACGGCGTCGCGGAACTCGCGCCGCGCCTGCTGATCGGCGTCATCGGCGCGAACTTCGCCATGCCGATGTGCCGGGAACTCATCGCCGTGGGTAACGCGCTGATCCAGGCGCTCATCGGTGAGTCGGTCACCACCGATGGCTCGCTGGACCAGTTGCGTCGCACGATCGTCGACGCGTTGACCAACCCCGCCAACGCCTTGCTCACGCTCGTGATCGGGGTGGTCATCGCCGTTCTCGCCGCCATGATCATGGTCGGGTGGGTGCTGCGGCTGGGTCTGCTGGTGATCCTGGTTGGTCTCGCGCCGGCGGCGCTGTCCTGCCATGGCACGCCGTGGACCGAGCCGGTGGCGAAGTTGTGGTGGCGGGCTTTCTTCGGCGTGTTCGCCACGGTCGGGGGCCAGGGCATCGCGTTGCACGCCGGGTTGACGGTGTTCGTCAGCCCGACGGCGAATCTGCCGGCCTTGGGTCTGCCGAACGATCCGACGGGCACGCTCAACTTGTTCATCGTCTGCTGCCTGCTGTTGGCGGTGACGCGGATCCCGGGTCTGGTGCGCCGGTACGTCACGGGTGGGCAGTCCCGCAACGTGGTCGGCGCGTTCGTTCGGGTCGCTGTCGTTCAGCAGCTCGGCCGCGCCCTCACCGGGGGCTTGTGGGGTGGCGCGGGGCGTGCTGCGGCGGGAGCCGCCGTCGGCCGGACGCGCCGTGCCGGGAACCTGGCGGCCCGTTCCGGCGGAGTGCCGCTGCCGCAGCCGGCTGGGGTTCGTAGTGGTGCGGGGCCCGGTCCGGTGGCGCGTCGTACGCCGCGTACTGCTGCGGCGTCGACATCTGCTCAGCCGTCCCAGGCCCAGCCCGGGGCCGGGGTGCGGAGGGTGCCGTCGGGGCGGACTCCGGCGACGGCGATGCCGCAGCGGATGCCGCGGTGGCGTCGCTGGTGGGCCTACACCGAATCCGGTACCGGCTGGCCGAGCGGCGCGTCTCCGAGAGCCTCCGGGACGGGCCGGTCGGCCGAGCCGGTGCCAGGCCCACGCGTGCCGCCGGTGCTCTCTGCTGTCCCTGAGTCCGCGCGAACGGCCAGCGGCACGGGGTGGCCGTCGGTGCCCACCTACGGACCCCGGACCACCCGCACCTCAGCGGCAGCACGTGCCGCAGCCACTACCCGGTCACGACCGCGGCCTTCACCTCGGCCGGCTGCCGGCCGCGACAGCAGCGGCACCGGCTGGCCGGGCTGACCACCTCTTCAAGGATTGGTGTTTCCCATGTCTGATGTTGATCTTCGTGCTCGTATTCCGGCGGACATTGAGGCCCCGGATCGTCTGCTGTACCAGTTGAGCCCGCGGCAGGTGGCCATTCTGGCCGCCGCTGCCGCGGTGGCGTATCTGCTGTGGCGGGCGCTGCTGGGCCATGTGCCGATGCCGATCCTCCTTGCCGCCTTGATGCCGCTGCTCGGTGCCGCCACGGTGCTGGCGTTGGGTCGTCGTGACGGGCTGGGTCTGGACGCGTGGCTCTTCGCGGCGGTTCGAGGCGCCCGCACCCCGCGCCGGCAGGTTCCCATCCCGGGGGCGAGGGCGCCGCGGTGGGCGCCGAGCCCGGTCGGGGTCGAGGGTGACCTGACGCCGCCGGCCATGTTGCGGCTGCCGGCGCGGGCGATCGCCGCCAACGGGGTGGTGGACCTGGGCGGGACCAGCGCCGCCCTGGTCGCGGTGACCACGGTGAACCTGGGTTTGCGGACGCCGGCGGAGCAGGCGGCGCTGGTCGGCGCCTACGCCCGCTGGTTGAACAGTCTGACCGCGCCGGTGCAGATCGTGGTGTCCTCCCAGCGGGTGGATCTGGCGGGGCATGCGCAGCGCATCGCCGACGCCGCCGATCTGTTGCCTCATCCGGCGTTGGCGGACGCCGCCGCCGACTACGCCGAGTTTCTCCTCGATGTGGAGGAGGAGCGGCAGCCGCTGTGGCGGACGGTGACCATCGTGCACACCGCCGCCGGCGCGCGCCGCGACAGCGACGTGCTGCGGGCCGCCGAGCACACGGCCGCCGCGTTGCAGGGTGTGGGCGCGGCCACCCGGGTTCTGGATGGGCCGGCGGTCGCCGCCGTGCTCGCCGCCGCGGTCGACCCCTACACCCTCCCCCTCTGCGGCGAGCGGGCGTTGCCGGACGAGCCGGTCACCGGAGGGCAACGATGAGGCTCCGCACCGTGCTGCGCGCTCTGCTTCCCACCCGCACGCCGCCGCCGGCGGCACCGTCGGCAGGGTCGCAGGTCGACGCCCTGGCCGGGTTGATCGGCCCGGCCAGCGTCGAGGTGACCCCCCGCTACCTGAAAGTCGGCGACGGCTACACCTCGACGCTGCTGGTCAACGGCTATCCGGCGGAGGTCGGCGCGGGCTGGCTGTCCCCGTTGACCGGCTGGCCGGGCCGCGCCGACGTGGTCATCCACATCGAACCGCTCGATGCGCAGGTGGCCGCGTCCCGGCTGCGTCGCCAGCGTGCCCGCCTGGAATCGTCTCGGCGCTCGGATGCCGAGCACGGGCGTCTCGACGACCCGAACACCGAGGCCGCCGCCGCGGATGCCGCCGAGTTGGCCGACCGGGTGGCCCGGGGTGCGAGTCGTCTGTTCCGGGTCGCGCATTACGTCGCTGTGCACGCGACGAGTTTGGCGGAGTTGACCGAGTCGGTGGCGCATGTGCGGGCCACCGCCGCGTCGGTCATGCTCGACACGGTTGCGGCGACCTGGCGGCAGCTGCCGGCGTGGACGTCCACCCTGCCGCTCGGGGTGGACAGCATCGGGATGCGGCGGGTGTTCGACACCGACAGCCTCGCCGCCGGTATGCCCTTAGCCTCCGCTGACCTGCCCGCGCCGCTGCCTGGGCATCCGCCCACCGCCTCCGGTGTCCTGTACGGGTTGAACACGGCGACCAACGGGATCGTGTGGCATGACCGGTGGGCGGCCGACAACCACAACTCCGTGGTGCTGGCCCGTTCCGGGGCGGGCAAAAGCTACAGGATCAAGCTGGAGACGTTGCGGAGCCTGTATGACGGGGTGCAGGTCCACGTCATCGACCCGGAAGACGAGTACCGGCGGCTCGCCGAGGCGGTCGGCGGCACCGTGATCAACCTCGGCGCCCCCGACGTGCGGCTCAACCCGTTCGACATCGCCGCCGACGACCGGCGGCCCGACGCGCGTACCCGGCGGGCTCTGTTCGCCCACACCCTGGTCAACGTGCTGCTCGGCGCCGGGCAGGACGGTGGAATGGATCCGGCCGAACGTGCCGCCTTCGACCGGGCCGTCAACACCGCCTACCTGGAGGCGGGGGTGACCAACGACCCGGGCACCTGGGGGCGGCCGGCGCCGTTGCTGCGTGACGTGGCCGCCGCCCTGGAGGCCGACGGTTCGCCGCCGGCGGTCACTCTCGCCGCCAGGCTGTCGCCGTGGACGACCGGCAGTTTCAGTCACCTGTTCGCCGGACCCACCACCACCCACCCTGTCGGGCATCTGGTGGTGTGGTCCACCCGGCACCTCGCCGACGAGCTGCGCCCCGCCGGCATGCTGCTGGCGTTGGACGCGATCTGGCGCATCGTGGACGCGCCACCCGGCACCGGTCCGACCGGGGACCCGCGGCGGCTGGTCATCGTCGACGAAGCCTGGACGTTGCTGCGCGACGGTGAGGGCGTGCGGTTTCTGAACCGGCTGGCGAAGGCGGCCCGCAAGCGCCGCGCCGGCCTGTCGGTGATCACGCAGGACGCCGCCGACCTGCTGGGCTCCGACCTCGGCCAGGCCGTGATCGCCAACAGCGCCACCCAGGTGCTGATGCGCCAAGCCCCCCAGGCCATCGCCGCCGTCGCCGACAGCTTCCACCTCACCGGCGGTGAAGCGCGGATGCTGCTGTCCGCCCAACGCGGCGAAGGACTCCTCCTCTCCGGTGCCAACCGGGTGGCCAGCCACGCCGTGTCCTCCTACCGAGAACACGAGCTCTGCGTCACCGGCACCGACCCG
Source organism: Verrucosispora sp. CNZ293 (assembly GCF_002754655.1). Lineage (NCBI taxonomy): Bacteria > Bacillati > Actinomycetota > Actinomycetes > Micromonosporales > Micromonosporaceae > Micromonospora > Verrucosispora sp. CNZ293. The sequence continues at coordinate 612,167 of NZ_PEFR01000001.1, read as the reverse complement.
CAGGACGAGTCGTGACCCGGCTCGCCCCACCCGCCCCGCCGCTGCGGTCGTCTGTCACGCCGACCAACCCGGTCGCCGAGGCGATCGTCGCCGCGGTCGGGTGGGTGGTGGCCCGGCCATGGCTCGCCGCCGTCGCCGCCGCAGCAGGTGTGGTCGCGGTCGTCGCCCACGGCCAGCTGCAAGCCTGGCGGCAGCGACGCTGGCAGCGGCACGCCCAACAGGTCACCATCACCCCACCGCCGCAGGTGGAGCCAGGCAGCGCCGCGAGGTGGTGGGCGACCTGCGCGGAGATCCTGCGGCCGGCCGGCTGGCGACGGTGGCTCTACGGCACCCCGCACCTCGGCTACGAGTACCGGTGGGCGGGCCGGCAGCTGACCATCACCATCTGGCTGCCCGGCACCGTCGCGACCGGTCCGGTCCTCGCCGCGATCGCCGGCGCCTGGCCCGGCGCCACCACCACGACCGCCGACGCCACCACCCCGATCCCCACCGGCGTCCTCTGCGAGGGCGGCGCCCTGACACCCACCTTGCCGGCGTGGTATCCGATCGTCACCGACCACGACACCGACCCGCTACGGCCTCTGATCTCTGCGCTGTCGGGGCTGCGCGACCACGAGTACGCCTGCGTGCAGATCCTCGCCCGCCCCGCCACACCCCGCCAGATCCGCCGGCTGCGCGCCGGCACCGCGGCACTGCGCACCGGCCAGCGCACCCCCGGCGTTCTCGACCCCGCCGCCTGGTTGGAAGGGCTGTTCGGTCTCCTCACGCCCGGCCCGACCCGCCCCACAGTGGGCAGCCGCGCCACCGCCTACCGGCCGCCGGCGGGTGACCCGGAACGAGACCGCGACGCCCGCGCCGCGGTGGACAAGCTGGCCTGCGGCCAGCTGTGGGAAACGTCCATCCGCTACGGCATCGCCCACACCAACCCCCGCCACATCCCGGAGGAGAACCTGCGGACCCGGTTGACGACCCTCGCCCACGGCGTCGCCTCCGCCTACGGCCTCTACACCGCCCGGCAGCGACTACGCCGCGTCCGCCTCACCCAGCCCGCCACGGTGCTGGCGAACCGGCCACTGCGCAGCGGCTACCTGCTCGGGGCCGCCGAACTCGCCGCCGTGGCCGCCCTGCCCTGCGACGTGGCGGTGCCCGGTCTGCTGCGGGCCCGCGCCAAACCGATGCCGATGCCGGTCGACGTGCCCACCACCGGCGGCCGGGGCGTCAAGCAGCTCGGCCGGGCGCAGATCGGCGGCCATGCCGTCGGGCTGCCCGTCGTCGACGCCCGCCAACACCTGCACGTCCTTGGCTCCACCGGCGTCGGGAAGAGCACCCTGCTGGTCAACATGATCCTCGACGACGTGGCCGCCCACCGCGGCGTCGTCGTCATCGACCCCAAAGGCGACCTGGTCACCGACGTCCTCGACCGACTCAACCCGAACGTCGCCGACCGGGTCGTGCTCATCGACCCCGACCAAACCCAGGGCGGCTACTTCAACCCCCTGTCCGGCGACGACCACGACCTGGCCGTGGACAACGTCGTCTCGATCTTCTCCAAAATCTTCCAACGGCACTGGGGGCCCCGCATCGACGACACCCTGCGCGTGGCCTGCCTGACCCTGATGCGCAAGGCCAACGCCACCCTCGCCCTGGTCCCGCCGCTGCTCAACGACAAACAGTTCCGCCTCGCGTTCACCGAAGGCCTCGACGACCCGGAAGGGCTCCTCGGCTACTGGACCTGGTACGAGTCCATGCCCCCACCCGTGCGGGCGCAGGTCATCGGCCCCGTCATGGCCCGCCTCCGCGCGTTCCTGCTGCGGGACTTCCCCCGCCGCACCCTCGGCACCCCACGCTCATCGTTCGACATGGGACGGCTGCTCAACAGCGGCGGGATCCTCCTCGCCCGCCTGCCCAAAGGACAACTCGGCGAGGACACCTCCCGGCTGATGGGCTCGTTCGTCCTCGCCCGCGCCTGGCAGGCCGCCACCGCCCGCGCGAAACTCCCCGAACACCAACGACGCGACTGCACCGTCGTGATCGACGAATGCCACAACTTCCTGAACCTGCCCGGATCCGTCGACGACATGCTCGCCGAAGCCCGCGGCTACCGAATGAGCCTCGTCCTAGCCCACCAGGACCTCGCCCAACTCCCCCGCCCCACCCAACTCGCCCTGTCCGCGAACGCCCGCAACAAAATCACCTTCAACGTGGCACCCGAAGACGCCCACCAGATGGCCCGGCACATGTTCCCCGAACTGTCCGACCACGACCTCAGCCACCTCGGCGCCTACCAAGCCGCCGCCCGCCTCGTGATCAACAACCGGGAAACCGCCGCGTTCACCCTGCGCACCCGACCACCCCGCCCCATCATCGGCGCAGCCGACCAGATCCGCGCCGCCTGCGCCGCGGCCAGCGGCGGCGCAGGCGACCCCACCGCGATCGCGCAACTCGCCACACGGCTGGCCACCCAAGCCGACACCCGCCGCCGCCGGTGACCCCCGTCCGCTGCCGCCACGCGGGAATGCCGCCCGGCCTGGCGGCGGGTGGGTCCTGGTCCGCACCTCGGTGCAGACCCGGCCGGCCCTCGCTCCCCCTCGGATACCTAACAGTGCAGGTAGGTGCACGAATGCCCGATGATCAACTCCCCCGACAGTCCCCACGGGGGACACTCTCCGACCGGGGGGCGGCCCATCGCCCCCTCTCCCCCGCACACCGGCCCGGCGTACGACGGCGACCCTCGTCGACATCTCGGCCCGGTTGCAGCCTCGCGACCGGGTCATCGCCTTCCTCCTGTCCGACCACACCGCCCTCACCACCGACCAGATCGCCGCGGTGCTGTTCGACTCACCGATCACCTGCGGCCACCGCCTTTACACGCTGCGCCGCATGGACTTCATCAACCGGGTGCTGCGCTCCCACCCCGGGCAACCCACCCACGTCTACTGGGTGCCTGGGCGACTGTCGGCCCGCCTGGTCGCCCTCGCCCGCGGCGAAGCCCCACCCACCCCGAAAGCGGTCGCCCTCGCCGCCGACCGTGTCCTGTCCGACCGCACCCGCCGGCACACCATCGAAACCAACCAGTTCTTCATCGACCTGCTCGTCCACAACCGATCCCACCCACAGTCCCGGCTGACCCGCTGGTGGTCCGAGCAGCAGACCACCGCCGCGTTCGGCCGCCGTATACGCCCCGACGGCCACGGCGTCTGGACCACCGGCCACCACCACGTCGGCTTCTGGCTCGAACACGACCGCGGCACCGAACACCACCCACGACTACGCGACAAGCTGGAGCCCTACCGCCGACTCCGCATTGACGGCGGCCCCGGCTACACCCTGCTGTTCTCCCTGCCCACCCGGGAACGGGAACGTCACTTCCACCACAGGCTGATCGACACCGCCGGCCGCGACCACCGCATCGCCGCCGCCCTGGCCACCCTCACCATCGCCACCTGCGCCCGCGACCGCGTCAACGGCCACGGCCCCGCCGGCCCCATCTGGCGACTCGTCGGCAACGGCGGCCACCGGCTACGCCTGGCCGACCTCCCCACCAGCCACGAGGCACCCGGGCCGCTCAATCCCGGAGCACCCACCCCCGATCACGACCCGCTACACGAACTCACCTGACTCGCACCCACACGCGGCTGCCCGCCATCAGTCAGGCGGATCTGCTCCAGCAGACCCCCACCGCCCGAACAGGGCGCACGACGGGGCAAAGGGCTCCGGCTATGACGGACGAGATGAGTTCCGCCGGGACCGCCATAGCTGGCCAACCCGGGCTGGTCTCGCCGAGGAGGCTCAAGTAACGGCGCGTGAGGACCACAAACTGCTGGCGCTGCCGCGAGGCAGTGCGCGGATCTGCCGAAAGTAGTGCGCTGGATCAGGACGCTATATGAGGCTCGCGTTTGGTGCAGCGATGCGATCGGCCTTGCAGTTTGGAACGAGGCCGACGGCACCTCACCCGTTCAGGTGAACGGCGCGGAACATGTCAGCGCTTCGGCGATCCACATTCCTATACAGACTCGCTATCCTGAAGCGCTTAGCCGGGCTGGAGCGATAACGGAGACGAGGTAGGGACACGGGTGACGACGCCGACATTGCTTGCTCGCCGGATTAACTTCGAGTTGAGCGAGCTGAGTGCCTACGACGCCCATCATGAGTTCGAGCACCTCTGCCGCGAGCTGGCCAAGGCACGCCTCGTTAGTAACGTCCTGCCAGCCACCGGCCCTGTCGCGGCCGGCGGCGACCAGGGCCGTGACTTTGAAACCTTCCACACATACCTGGCGACTGGCCTACGGTTCGCCACCGGCTTCCTCGGCCTTGCAACGTCGGACACCGTCGTCTTCGCCTGCACTCTGCAACGAGACGACCTGAAGTCCAAGATCAAATCGGATCTGAAATCGATCTGCACCCAGGGCACGGAGGTGCAACGCGTCTACTTTTTCGCTTCGGCGTCAGTCCCGGTCGCTCAGCGTCACGACCTACAGAAGTTCGCACGAGACACCTACCAGGTAGAACTCGAGATCCTCGACGGGCTAGCGATCGCCGAACTGCTGACTGATCCCGACATCTTCTGGATCGCCGAGACCTACCTGCGGCTCACAGCGGACCTGCGTCCGACCTCGCCCCCCGGGGAACCGCCGTTTCCCGAGTGGTATACGGCGCTGAAGCGGCAGTGGACTGCGGCTGAGCGCGTTCCGGTCAACCACGGGGACTTTTCGCAGCTCATAAGAGGACTACGTCACGCGACCGATACCAGGGAAGCCCGGCCGGATCTGGCCACATGGCTGAGCCTGGTCGAGCAGTTTCTTGCCTGCGGCCCACACAGCGACGCCGTGCAACGTGCCCGTTACGAGATCGCCAGGGCCACGCTACGTGGTGCCGGGGACCTGCGGCCGGCCGAGCATCACGTCCGCACGTTCTTCGCCGAAATCACCTCCATGACAGCGCCAGCAGCGCTGCTGGACGCCAGCGTCCTGCTTCAGTACGCCACGACGGCGACCCTCGCCGGTGAGGCCGCGCTTGACGACGACCAGCTACGCACATGGACCACCGAGCTTCGCCAACACTTGACGACGCTGCTCGAGGACCCGGCGACCCCGGGACACCGGGCAGGGATTCTCCACGCCGCCGCGAGCCTGTCCCTTCACATCGACTACAGTGCGCTACCGGAACGCCGGCCGACTGCCGATCCGATCTTGGAGCTGTCGGATAGTGCGCCCGACGTTCTGGGGGGCATCACTGAGATGCCGTCATGGATGCCGCTAGTGGACACTGACCACGCGATGTCGTGCTTGGCGGAGCTTGTTGACCTGCTGGCCGATGGACCGACTTACCCGGTCGACTCGCTGGCGAACTATTTCGACATGCTCGCTCCCGTCCTGGCAGATCACCCCCTCTACGACCGTGTGCGAGGCGGCCTCGACGAGGTGACCAGCCGGCAGAGCGGCGATGCGGCCAAGGCACAACGCTGCCGTACGCGGGCGATCTCGCTGTGCCGCAGCGGCAACTGGCTGGCCGCGCTGCGGGATCTGCACGAGGCGAAGGTGACCTGGTGGCACGGCGACACGATGCGCGATGCGTTGCTCTCGATGCGGTTTCTCTCTCGCGTCTACAGCGAGCTCGCGATGCCGCTGGCCGCGAAGCAGTACGCGTTGTCGGTGGCCTACGCAGCCAGCGTGCTACCCCAGCGCGACCTTACCGACCTTGTACCGGCTGGTCTGTTCGCGGCCGCGAACGCCGACCACTCGACCGGCGCCTGGCTGTCGGCACTGCGGATGACCCACGCCGCGGTCGTGCTCCACACCCAGTTCGCGGCCGCTCCCTGGAACTTCGACCGGCATCGGGACCTGGCAACAGCGACGGCACACGCAACGATGATCCAAGCCGCAGCCCGGCACCGGCCACAGCTGGCTGACCCGGTCACTCAACTCATCGCTGACGCCGGACTGGCGCCATTCGTCGACGGTCTGCTCGCTGAGGACCGCACCCAGTGGGAATGGGATGAGGCGACCTGGCGAGCCCAGGCCGAACGTGACCTGAGCGGTGCGCCGTTCTGCGACGCGGCGCCGATCCGAGTGTTCCAGTTCGAGGCGCTCGGCCAACGCTGGAGTGTCCGCTGCCGCAACGCCAGGCCAGTGGTGGTAGCGGCCGAGGAATTCTGCGCGGCAGCGCAGATCCTGCTGGTCGAGCTGGCGACCGCAGACCCGGTGCTGCTGGCGACCACCGTCGACATCGACTGCGAGCTCTTCGCTGCCGGTCGCGAGCCAGCCGAACGAGCGCAGCCGATTCCCGACAACACCTGCTCACGGTGGAAAGTTCACCTACCCTCGGAGGGCCCGGAATCACCCGAAGAGATCAACGACCAGCTCCTGCCGATACTCGTCCAGATCCTCCGGCACAACTCGCTGCTACCCGTCGACACGTTCATGAGGATCATCAAGGACGCGCTCCGTCGCGGGCTTGCCCACAAGCTGACCGCGGCCAGCAGCTATCGCCGGATGACCGCATTCTTCACCCGCGAGGCGGATCCCACCGACCGCGTGCGCGCGGACCCGCTCGGTGACACCACCAAGCCGTTCCCGTTCACCGGAGCTGTCGCGCTGGCGGCACCGACCACGCCCGGGCCGGGATACGACCGGGACGAAGCCGAGCGAATGATCAAGGACCGCTATACCAATGCGAGCGCCATGACCCGTCATACCTTGCCCCAGGCCTTGAGAGACACATCTTTACGAGCGCACTTTGCTGACCTGCTCGCCGATGGCCGTAAGGAATGGCACCTGCTGATGGCCTTGGCAAACCTCGTCCTCAACCACCGGATGCTCGTCCTTACCGGCAGCGTCCCGAGCCGGGTCACGAAAGACGACATCACCCGTGAGCAACAGGCCGACGACCCGATGCCATCCAACGCGCAGATCAGGGAACAGTTCGACACATTCCTAGCGGCCGGCGTGGTCTCGGCTGCCGAGTCATGGGGATTGCAGGTTAACCAGGTAACCCCAGATATCGCGGCCATCGAGGCACTGCTCAAGACGAGATACCGCTATTGGGATGACGACATCGACCATGTCCCTGTGCTGCCCGTCAGCTGATGGACCATGGGATCAACGCTATCCAGGTCCTGCCGGTTGTTTGGGCCGGATGCCCGATCACTGCATTGGTCGCCGGTATCTCAGGATCACTGACCCTTGAACCTGCCGCTCGTTTCGCCGAGCGCACGCTCGGCGGCCGCATACCGCGGTATGTTCGACGCCAACCTTTACGACCTCGATACCAACGAGGACCACTGGCTCTCCGGACCACACCGCGACCGCGCTGACGCGCTACAGCGGCATCCGGCCATAGATCGATGATGACGTCCGCCCGGCGTACGTGGCGTTCCTCCCCGACGAACCCTCCTCGGCCGGGAACGCCGCCGACACCTTTTCGCGGCAGTGCTCTCGCATGAGCCGCATGCATGTGCCATCCAACCTCGGGTGCGCTCATCTGGTTCCCGCACGCTGGCCAGTCGGTGCGCCGCCACCGGTCACTCGTTCTGCGGCGCCTTGACGAAGCCCTCGATCCACCCGGGTGCCTCCATGCTCGTCACGAGCGGCGTTTCAGCCGGCGACGCGGTGGGACGGCTGGGCGCATCTTCTCAAGTGGAACCAGGTGTACGAGGTCTGCGTCAAGTGCTGGATCTGGTCCCGGCGGCCGGTTGTCATAGAGGAGTCGTAGTAGGCGCTTGCCCGTAGGGTCGAAGATCATGCAGGTTGCGCGGTGAGTGCCGGCCTGGTGCTGTTTGGCTTGGAGATAGCGCAACAGGTGGGAAACGATGGCGTCGTTGTCAAACGTTAGACAGGCCCAGATGAGCAGGATGTGCTCGCCGGAGGTCTTCGGCATCAAGTGAGTGGCGGTGTGGTATTGCCGGTCCTGGCGGACGAGCTTCGCGAGTTCGGCTGCCTGCCGGCCGAACCTTCGTTGGACTTTCGCATCGCCTTCCAGCAGCGAGGCGGCCGTTGCAAGGCGCTGCTGATCGAGTCCTTCAACCAGCCCTACATGACACCCGAGCAGATCGCCTCGTTGGCCAACTCGACCGAGATCCTCGCGGGCATGGAGGGCCAGTTCCTCATGCTGAACGACTCGGCAGACAAGCTCCAGGTCATGGAGGAATACGGCTACGCGCTCGCGCGTGCGGCCGACACCCTCCACACGATGCCCGACTACATCATCATGCTGGCCCAGGCCGCACGCTCTATCGAGTCGCTGAGCTACACGGTGGAGCCGCTCAGCCAGGCGGCCTCGGAGCTCAGTCAGAACACCTCCAACATCCACAACCTCTACGACGCGGTGTTCCTGCTGGGCGGCTCCGGCCTCCACGACATCTCGTCCAAGGTGCAGCAGGTGGAGTACACCGTCGACCGCTTCGCCAACGCGGCCGGCTCGCTCGAGAGGATCCACGATGCGGCTGACTCGATGGCCGTGACGACCGAGGCGCTGAAGACGATCGACACAGCTCCCGTGACGGTTCGGCTCGACCAACTCGAGAAGCGCAACATCTTCTGGACGGGCTTCGGCGTCGCCATCGCCGCGGTGATCACGATCGGGATCCTGATCGCGGTGCTGTTCAAGTAGGCCGGTAGGGATGTAACCCCGGGCGCTCGCGCGACAGCCCGCCACGTCTTACGAGCCCTGCAGGTCGACCGGCACGACTCGGTCGCCCACCGGCCGCGGCAGGAAGCACCCGGGCAGGTCCACTGGCCAGTCGCGCCGGGTTGCCCGGAACCCGGCACCGTCGTCGAACTCGCGCAGCGGACTTCCCACCATCGGCACAGGGATACCGGCGATCATCCGAGCCCTGTCGCCGGATTTCAGACGGGCGTAACCGGCTTGGATCGGGTATAAACGTTCGACAGGCGTAGGTCAACGGATAATTGGTGACGCGCTTCGGGGCTAACCGATCCGGGATCGATGAGGTCATGCCAAGGGCCGGCGGCGAGCCCAGAGGCGTAGCAGATGCGGCATGCGCCCTCGCTGGTGCAGCCGAGGTCGCCGGTTATCAGGTTGCGCACGTGACTGAACGCGTCGTCGGGGTGGTCGGCGCGAACAAGTTGCCACAGGCCAGCTTGGTCCTCGGGTTCGAGGCCGGCCGCGATGTCAGTGCGCATCGGCCGGTAGAGCTGCCCGTCGTCGTAGCGGATGGCGAAGACTCGGTCGAGATGGTCGACTTCGTCCGGCTGCGGTTGGTGTCTGGCGTACCAATCGCTAGCGTCGGCCAGGTTGCCGGGGCCCCACAGGTAGTCGGTGGGAAAGAGGGTGTTCTCGAAGCGGCTATCGAAATGGGCGAGGCCGGGGTCCATCTCGTGGGTGCCCGGGTGGAAGCGGCCTCGCAGGATGACGCAGCGCAGCTTGTCGTCGCCTTCTTGGGGACCGCTACCGAGATGTTCGGCGAGGAACGTCTGCGTGTCGCCCTGTTCGTCCCAGGCGACGACGACGATGTTGCGTTCGCTCGGTGCCGAGTACAGGCGGCCGCCAGGGGTTGGATGGCCCCACAGCTCATTGATAAATTCCGCCAGGTCTCTCAACGTGCGAACGCAGTCGACAGGCATAAGCAGCTGAGCTGAGGTTGGGTGCGCTACGAAGTTTCGCAGCTGCATCGACACGCGCTCGTGGCCGCGGTTGCGTTGCCCGCGCAGCAGCCCCGCTGCCCGTGCCCACCGGTGGAGTCCGTCGAGCATCCCGTTGAATTGCACGGTGGCCGGTCCCGCGCCCACCCGTAGCCGTGACTTCTTGCCAGCAGACGTTCTGAGGAAGTCCATGATCGGCTCGTAGGACGTGGCGTCCACGTGGAACTCGCGCTGGTCACTGGTCCGGACGAACGTAACGGTGCCGGAGTGAAAATCGAGGAGCCGGTCTCGCAGGGCGTGCTCGATGACCAGCAGGGCGTGGCCGTCGACGACGGTGAAGATGTCGTAGCAGAGCACCCCGTACGCGTAGATCCTGCGTAGCTGATCGAAGCTCTGCCGCGTTCCGGCCGCGACATCAGGGGCAAGGTCGAGACCTGCGACGAGTTCCTGCTGGAACTGCGCAGCTGACTCCGGAGTAAGGATCCTGTCAAGGCCGAGCCCACCCGGGGTGAACCGCTGCGTGCGCTCGTCGGCTTCTCGCAGTTGCTCCAGGGACTTGATTTCCACAATGACCTCGCCGCCAATACGAGACGGTGCACACACCGTGCCCAGTGTTCGCCGAGCCGCCCAGAGTGACACACCACGAAGCCGCCTGTCCTCCCGATATCCCGACGGCTCGTCCCGCGCCCGGCAAGGAAGGGCTGGAACTCGCGCGGCTGGGGCGAGCCGGCCCCGAGACGTCATCTGCAGAAATTCGCCTGGACCAGGATCGTGCGCCGCCAGATGGTCACCGGCACCGCGTCACCTGACGACCCGGAACTGATCACGCAGGTCACGGTGGGCGCCGCCCGGGCCGCGGGTCCCACTCGGGCGGCAGAGTCGGGTGCCCCAGGTTTCGGGTTCGTCGAGCGCGTACCGGGCCGGGCCCTCCACCAACCATCGACCGAATGAGCCGCCGCGCTCTCGCCGCTGACATCGGGAACCGCAGCACCGTGTCGGCCTGCGCCCCATGAGTGTCCGCTATTTGTGCTGCTGGTCGTGAGGAATGCCTCCGCTGGGCCACTGGGGTTAGCGGCCAGCAGTGGCATGGTACTCGTCGACGATGTCCTGCGGGATCCGGCCCCGGTCGGAGATGTCCTTACCGGCCTTCTTTGCCCAGGCGCGGATGGCCTTGTTCTGCTCCCGATCGACGACGGCGCCGCCTCCAGTACGGGCGGCTCGCCCGCCGCCAACGCCTGCCACGCCACGGATCGTCCGCCCGCCGCCGCCCACGGCACCGCCGCGACCGACCTTGGTCCCCTTGGCGGTGTACGGGGTGAATACATCGCGCAGTTTCTCCGCGTTGGCGGCCGACAGGTCGATCTCGTACTGAACGCCGTCGAGGGCGAACCTGACGGTCTCGTCGGCGTCCCCGCCGTCCAGGTCATCGATTAGCTTGTGGATGGTCTGCTTTGCCACGTCTTCGTTCCTTCCAATCCGTGTGCGTCGGCGGACTGCACACTATCCCGCTGTAGGTTCTCGTGGATCTTGTCGGCGTTGCTCGCGTGGACCAGCAATGGTGCGGCCGCCTCTCTGTGCACACCCTGCCGCACAGTTTGTCAGCGACGCTTGCGCTTCTTCTTACGTGTCCGCTTCACCGGCCGGCGTGCCGAGGGCCGGAGCCGTTGGCCCACCGGCTGGAGCTTCATCGCCTTGACGAGCTGGTCGAGCGTGGAGTCGCTCTGCGCGACCGAGCTCAAATAAAATGTGTCCTCCAGTGAGCCGTTCTCGTCGAAGACCCAGCCGTAGGCGCGATCTGCTTGCAACTGATACTGCTTGACTTGCGCGTAGAGCTGCAGTCGTTCCTTGACCTCGACGAGTGAGGCGCCGGCGGGGCGCGTGGCCACGAACACCGTCGCGAAACCCCACATGCCTGCGTATGCGGTCATCGCGTCGTGGTAGGTACCGTCCTTCCGTGTGGCACGGGCGCACGTCTTGATCGTCGACAGGAGGCGCAGCTGCCCTTCGCCGGACAGCGCGAGAAGGTCAGCTCCGCAGCGGAACCAGCCGGGTTTGCCCGCCGTGCTTAGCTGGTCGATGAGCTCGAGTATCTCGGCCGGTGCATTCATGGATGGTTTCACGGGGTTTTCGCTCTGCGGAAGCTCGGCGCGGTTCATCCACGCGGTCAGCTCGACGCAGTTGTCGCTAACCATGGTGCCGACGGCTGACCGTTCATGGCGACGACGCTCGCTCTTCGTGACCGGCGGCAGCGTTGGGTGCGCGGCCTTAACCTCATCAGGATCGTCTTCAACATAGAGATCTGCCGCGAGGAACAGCATGTAGAGGTCGAGCTCATCGAGCGCGCGGTAGTAGGTGGTTACCGGGCTGTCGGTGCGCCGTCTCAAGTAGAGCAGAAACTCCGATGGGCGTTCACCGATCTCCGTGATGACGGCAAGGTCGTGTAGCGATAGAACCAGTGGCGGCCGGTCATCGGGCAGGATCCCGGCGTGCTGAAGATCGGCGAGGTTGGTGCCGAGAGGACCAATGTCGTCGAGTACCACCACCAATGTCCGCACCTCGCGGATCTTCGATAGGTCCAGCCAGGTGCTGGGGTTCTCCCAGATGCCGTGATTGGTCTCGATAAGCTCACGGATGCGCGCTGCCTGACGCGCGCCGTCCCCGAGTGTCGCCTTGAGGTCGTTGTTAAGGCGTCGCACGTCGCCGCGGCGAGCCTGATCAGCTATCGACTTCCCCTTCACCTCTACGACGATGGCGATGTCGTCGACCACGAAAAGCGCGTCGCCCTCCACATCATCGGTGACTTGGCGAAGGGTTGCACTGTCGGGCCCGAGTTGGTCCGCGGGGACACCCGCTTTGGGCGCAAGGTAGTGGTAACTCTCGCGAAAGGCGGGGCTCCTGAGAATGGTCTCAAGGTATCTCCTCGCGAGTTCCTCGCTGATCGGCTGGCGGGCCTTCTGGTCATACCTGCGCACATCGGGAGAGTTGGGCGGAAGCGCGCGCTCGAGAATCCGCCGCAGCACGTCCTGTCCGATCTCGTTTGATGTTAACGCGAAATTGTCGTCGCCATCGGACACTAGGGGACGCGCCAGGAACTGGTTGTTGCCCATCAGTAAATCGAACACGCGCTTTCCGGGACTTTCCGAGTCGTCAAACTGTTGCGCAAACGAGCTAAGTACTCGCCTCGACGTGGCAATGTCCAGTCCCGACGCGCTGGCGACGTCGGCCGTCGTGATGATCGACCTGTCGGCGGGAAGGAAAATGAATGGGACCATCCCCCGCATGAACTGCTCGATGACCTCGCGAGGTACTTCTTTGGGATCGAGGTGCTGATGCGCCATCAACAGGTCACCGGTTTCATCGCGGAGACGGGTCATCCGTTCGGCAGATATTTTATTCATTGCCGATCGCACCGCTGAGACGTCGTGGTAGCTGTATCCGAGGTGCTTCTGCATAAGTTCACTCGCGGCTGCCGTCTCGAACAGCCTGCGGTCGTGTTCGTCTCGGATGTGGTCGTATTGCAGGTTTCGGATGTTCAGCACAGCACCTTGGTACTCACTTGCCAGCCGGCCAAGCGGCTCATTACGGAGTTGCCCTTCAGCCAACTGGCGGTAGCTCGCTATCCGGGCCAACCTCATGCAGCGCTCATGTAGTTCCGAGATCACCTCGTGCGGCCGTGTGTCGTTTCGCCGGGTGGGGTCGGGTTTGCGCGATGGCCTCGCCAGTAGGACGGCTGCGATGATCTCCACCGGCAGCGATGCACCACCAAGTGGCGCAAGGCGGGGGTCGGGAACGAAGGAAAACTCCCGCATCCGCATCAACTCGATGACATCAAAGGCGTCGGCGTCTGCAACCAGGTCAAGGATCGCCGCGATGTTCTTCTCGACGTTCTCGTGCAAGATTGCGCGTGCATCCGAAGGGGTCTTGCAGTTGCGAAACGGTAGGAGCTCATTCACCGGATCGCCAAAGGACTCCGGATTGAAGTCACCCACAATTTTTCCCAGCGGGTGAAAGGTTGACATTTCACGCTCCAGGCTCGGGGTTACGAGCATAGAGCACTTCCAACTGGGTTCGCGCAAGTGGAGGACGGGGCAAGGGAGCCGCCAGCTCATCGCCATGTTGAGCGGAGCTCAACCCATCATGACCGCTTGAGGCGGGACTCTCGGTCCCTTGAAGGGTCCATGAGTCTAGGCGCACTCATCTGGCACCCCTCTGTGTCAAGAGGCGGCGGCGAGGGTTGTTCTAGGCTGGGGTGTGGCGGATCCGGGAAGTGACTTTTCCGAAGTGTCGATCTCGGGGTTTGGGTCGGCCGCGCTGGATTGCAGAGTCGCCCCCGCGTGTCCTCTCGGACCCGTCCTGACCAGCTTCGCGTCGGCGACCATCTGCCGGTAGACGATGTCGGACAGACGCCGTTTCAGTGCCCGGAGGGCCTCCATCGGGGTTTTGCCGGCGGCCAGTCTGCGTCGGTAGTAGCGGCGTCCTTCGGTGTCACGGCGTAGCTGGACGATGGCCATGATGTGCAGCGCCCGGTTGATGCGCCGGTTCCCGGCACGAGACAGACGATGGCGTTGCTGGTCGCCGGACGAGGCGTCGATCGGTGCGGTGCCGTTCCACGAGGCGAAATGTGCGCGGCTGGCGAATCGGGCGATGTCGGCGATGTCGCCGATCAGGCGGGCGGCGCCGGACGGTCCGATGCCGGTCAGGTTCATCAGTCGGCTTCCGGTGTCGTTGACCAGGTTGGTGAGTTCCTGTTTCGCGGTTTTGATCTTCTTGTCGATGACGACGAGTTCGCCGATCAGTTCGGCGGCCAGCCGGCGGCGGGTCTTGCCGACCACGTCGCGCGGGCGCACGGTGCCCAGCAGGACGCGAGCCTGCTGGGCAGACAGGTCCTTCTTCGCGCCGCCGGGCACCAGTTCGAGTAGCAGCTGGTGCAGCCGGCAGACCACGTCGGTGCGGGCGCGGCCGAGTTGGTCACGGCGGTCGACCAGCAGCCGTAACGCGACTGTGGTGTCGTCGGTGACGACCTGCCGCAGACCTTCGGCGCGCAGGGCGACCACAGCAACGCTGCGGGCGTCGACCGGGTCGGTCTTGCGTCCCTGACCGGTGGCGAACACCCGGGCCCGGGCGGACAGCTTCGCGGGAACGTCCACAACGGTTTCGCCGTCAGCGACCAGGCGCTGGGCGACGTGTCGGCCGATGCCGTTGCAGCCCTCGACCGCCCACAGGCGGTCCTTGTGCCTGCGGCCGGCGGCGAGCATGGCCTGGTAGCCGTCGCGGTCAGTGCCGAACCGGCCCTGCCCGAGCGTCTTCTCCCGGGCATTGATGATTTCGATGGTGGCGGAACGCTTGTGCGGGTCCACGCCGATGATGACCTGGGCCATCGTGTCCTCCCTCGATCCGACGATGGAACGTCGACGGGAGGGCAGCGCTACCTTGAGCCGGGCAGTCCCCTCTCGAGCCTCTCACCGCCGCGGTGACCGGCAGGACGCACGCCAGATGAGAGCCACACCAACCTACGGTGGGCAGCCGCAAAGAGAGCGACCCCACCGGTCACCTCGACCAAGCCTGGCCGGGCTGCGGTCGTACCACCAGCCAATAGGTAGCCGCTGATCGCGCGCCCGGTCCGACGGATGAGAAGATCATTGGCATGCCGCTCCTGCCGCAGCCCAACGACCTGACATCGCTGATCCTGCGCACTGATTTCACCGACGACAGGGCCTGGAGCGAAATCCAAAGGGCTGTCGGAGCCGACGGCGCAACCTACGCCAGCGACCCCCTCTACTCCGATGTAACCGTGCAGACTCTGGTCGCTGCGGACGCCGCCGCCGCCGACGATGACAAGCTCGCCTACCTGTTCGTTGCCGATGCCATCAGCATGGCCGACATCGAGCACTCGCTCCTCGCCGTGGACCTGTACACCGAACCCGGACGGACGTTCCGCGTGCCGGCGCAGTGGTACGCCGACGTGTCGGCCAATCTGAGCATCGCGAATATGGACTTCGACGAGTTCGCCGACGCCACGGACGAGTCCGGCACCTACCGCGGCTTCGAGGACGCATAGCCCACAACCATGATCAGATGCGCTGTCATGCCGCGAGCCGCGCGCTACGCAGCGTTCCGCCGAGCCGGCCCGGGTTCCGTCCGGACGTGCCGAGTCGAGGTTGCTTGGTGACTGGTGGATGCGTCAGCGCCGGTAGGCATCCGGGAAGGCGGCGATGGCGGTCTGCAGGTCGGTCAAGGGTCCGACGTCGGTCGTTGTGCGGGCTGTCAGCAATTGCTCGGTGCCGCGCCAGACCGCTATCGCGTAGTCAGCCTCGAAGGTGTGGCAGAGCAGCTTGCTGGCCGGCGTGCTCAGCTGCAGTCCATGACGGCGGGTACGGCGCAGGGCGAAACTCCAGGCGCTGGAAGCGCCGGTGAACAGGTAGCTGGCGTCGGGGTGCGCCAGCAGGGTCGCGACGCCGGTGATCATGTCCGCGGCGGCGAGGTACACCATCAGCATCCCGCGGGACCGGAGCTGGCGGGAACTGTAGGCTCCACCGTTCCAGCGCAGGCTGATGTGTCCCGACTCGAACCCGGTGACAGGCATTGGCGCATCAACGGGTGCGTCGAACTCCACGACGATCACTCCGTCATGATCACAAGCCCGGGCCACGGGCCCAGCTCTCCAATCGCGGCCGTCAGCGGAACCGTGACGTCCCTGCGTAGACTGCGATGCCCGTGCAGGGCGACGCGGCGCCCCTCATCGTGAGATCGACTCGTCCGCTCATCCTGCGACGCAACAGGCACCGGGGCTAGCCGCAGCGTCGGCCCTCGCGGATGTCAGTGCGTGGATCTGTACGTGTCATTCTGCGGTGATGAGCAGCAGGCCCCGAAGCTGGAGGTGGGGTGGTGCGCCGTCGAGGATCATTGCGGTGTTCTCTCCCGCTCGCGCGGTCTCCGAATCGTGTCGGGCGCAGGTGCGGAGGAACCGGGCCGCCACGACGGGATACCGCACGCTGCCGTCAACGAGCCATAGGTGACTCCCGCGGACGACGGGGCCGCCTTGAATTCGGCCGGTCACCACGATGGTTCCGCCCGGATCCACGAAGGCGTCCTCAATCCGCATTTCACTCATCGGATCTACGGTACGAGACGGAGCATCAGTCGTGAGCGGGCCTTGCGCTGCCGCCGCCGAGCGTCGCGCTCCGTCGCTACGTGGTCGGGCCGCCAACCGCCTGCGTGCCCCCAAAGCTGCCACAGCTTGGTGCCGAGACCCGGGACCGGAAGTCAGCGGTTCCAGGCACACGGCGCCCGGTGTGACGTGAGCTGTGGCGGCTGATGGCCCTCGTCGAGGTCGTGCCCTGCCCCTTTATGATCTCGGCGTGTTGGGGGTGCACTTCGCCATCGCCGCGGACCAGGAACGTGCGCTGCTCGCGGCAGCACGCCTCGCTCACTGCGGGCGCTGAGCCGAGCAGGGCGTGCCACACTGGCGCCATGGCCAGACCTCAGACGGTCGACGAGTACATCGACGGCTTCACCGGACCGGGCCGCCAGCTGCTTGAGCAGCTGCGGGCACTGGCCCACGAGGCGGTTCCGGAGGCGAGCGAGGCGATCAAGTGGGGTTATCCGGCGTGGGTGCACCCCTCCGGAACGATCCTCTTTATGGTCAGTGGTCACGCTAGACACGCAAGCGTCGCGTTCACGCCCAGCACTCGCGAGGGGTTCGATGCCCAGCTCGCCGGCTTTGCCACCGGTAAGGGCACGGTCAAACTCCCATACGGCCAACCTGTGCCGGGCGATTTGTTGCGCCGGATGATCGCCTTTCGCGTACGCGAGCACGAGGACGATGGCGTGCTGTGGATGTGACCGTGTCGTGTACTGGTGAGATCGCTTCCACCTGTCGAAACCGAACGTGCCAGGAGCCGTACGACCCACAGATTCGCCGCCGGCCGCACATCAACCCCAAGGTCAGGAAGGCGCACACATCTGCCGCCGACCGCGCGGTACAGACGGTGACCGCTTCCCCTGGCGTCCAGCTCGGCTCCCGGTCGCAGCACCAGTAGATGAGTAGCCGATGAGCGGATGGTCGGCTGCGTACATGGCCTCCGGTACGTAGCAAGCGCTTGCGGCTTTGTCGATGAGCCCCAGTGTCCCGGAGCTCGTTGGAGTGTCATGATCTGCGGCGATGAGCAGCGGTGAGGATTCCGAATTCGTTCTCGGTGAGGCACGTCGTCACCATCTGTCGCAGGTGAACAGTGTGCTTCGTCGCCCTGGCATGTATGGCAGGGACGAGATTGCCGAACGGCTTCTGTTGGAGGCGATGGCCGCCGTGGATGGAAGCCTGACGCGGTGGTGGAAGGCGTGCGATGGACTACGCGACCGCGACGCGTTCACCGCGACGGGTGTCATGGGTGCCTACAGCAACATCCTGCCGGCAGATGCCGTGCGGGATGCCACGTCCTTCGTCTACGCCGAGATCGCCCATCACCTCGGCTGGCTCGAGTTGGATCGGGCGTTGTCGGAGGCGGAGTTTCAGGAGTTGAGCACCCACGTCGGCGGGTGGGTGACGCAGGACCGGACGCTACCCGAGGTCATCGAGAGGTTCGGGCCACCGTCGCTCTGGATCGGCGGAACGAACCCGTTCTACGCCAAGACGCTTGCCTACACCACGGCCGATCATGACCACGACTTGATCTGCTTCCACCTGTGGAACGCCTTCGCGAACACTGCAGCCGAAACGGGTCTACGGGGCGTGCACCCCGACCCGGTGGTTCTCGCCGTACGTCATCGCCCAGGCAAGTTCCCCGGCTCGTTCTCGTTCACGCCGCAGGGCCTGCACCGCAGGCCCACCGCTGACCAGCGGAGCCCGCTCAGGTCAACCGTCTGGATCTTCCACGGTGACCGCGCCCGATACGCCTCCGCAGTGTTCGACACCCTGGACGCCGGGCTTGCCTGGACGGCCGAGCACCAAGTGACCGGGGTCCTGGCCGAGTACGCCAGCGGGGGCGCCTACGACGTCGCAGTCAGTGAAGGCCGCTTCACGCCATCGAAGCCGCACCACGGCACCGCGGACCACGTCGCCGCCTTCGGTCCGGGGTTACGTCACATCCACCTGACCTGCGGCCGTCGCGATTAACGGACATCCGCTCACGGCCGCTGACATCGCGCTCGGACGCCGCCTGAAAAACCAGCCGCTCGGGTTGCGGGATAGCACATACTGCGTCTGGACCGGTGGCAGAGCCGGGTATTGCAGCACTCAGAGCCGTACGCCGGGCATGCACGGGCGACTCGAAGGTGCGTGGGGCCACTGGCGCGCCATGCCCCACTGGGGGTTCAAATCCCCTCCGGTCCGCCGACATCCTGATCTGCCGCCGACAATGTGCCTCCTCTGACGACGCGCAGTCACTGCGTGTGCGGTGAGTCGCGCAGGAGCATCTTGAAGGCAGGGCCCGGCCGGGAGGAGCGTTAATCGGTGGCCAGTGCCTGACGGACACCAAGAGCCACCGTCCTGGGCAACACGGGCTGGCTCGGCAATCCGAGCCAGTTGCCGGGATGGGCGCAGGGCAGCGATGCCACCAACAAAGCGCCTGGCTGTTCCGCTTGCTCGGCGACGAAGGTCAGCGGCGACCAGCCGTTGGCTTGGCAGTGGGTCGGTCTGCGGCGGACCGCCCAGCGGAAGGTGACGCCATCTACGGTGATCCGTCGTGAACCCTTGATTGCCAGCGTCATCCGTACCTCTGTCGGTTCCAACCGCACGTCCGCGCACCATAGCTGGGATCCGACGACATCGCGCTATCGATTTGCGGGATCACGATGACGCTCAGGTGTCCGGATCTCCCGCGACCCGCGCACACGAGGGCAGCCGGTGGGAGTGCAGACTGAGCAGCATGAACCTCGTGGAGTTCGACGCGTTGGTTGAGCCGCTGCGTCAGAAATCGGTGGCCTCGTTGGCCGAGCACGGCTTCGCGCTCATCGAGGGAGGCACCGCCACGGCTGCCGAGGTTGCCGACCTGGAGAAGCAGCTCGGTGTGACGTTGCCGGAGACGTACAAGGCCTTCATGATGCGCTACGGCGGTGGCATGGTCGGCTCCGTCGAACTGTTCCCGATCGTCGGCGCCGACTCCGGCGACGACGACGTGAAGTCGGCCAACGACCGGGAGTTCCCTGACCGGACATTCATCGCGATAGCGCCGGTGGGCACCGGCGACCACTGGGGGTTCCCGGTCGATGATGGTCACTGCCACGAGGAGGTCTGGTTCTACTTCCACGATGGCGGCGACCCGGAGCTTGAGGCGGCCGACGTCCTGGAATTCGTCGCGCGTCATGGACTCCGGTTGTAGCGGTCAGGCTATCCGCTCCTGCTGCGATCCAAGCTTGTCTTGACGAGGAGTTGCCCCGGCTGGTCGACGTCGCTTTACGGCATCCCGCCGCCGTCGCTCGTGACGCCTGCGTTGTAGCCCTGGTTGTCGTCTCCGCCGTATCCCTTGCCGCGGATATTGCCCCTGTGTCGGTGACGCTGGTCGCGTCCGCTCTGGCGGATGGCACGGTGAGCTGCCCTCAGCGTTCGATCGGGCCTATCCGCGTTTGCCCGTTGTCGGAGAAAGAGCGCGAGGGCGGCGATGACAAGGAGGACGGCGACCAACGACCCGACGATGAACCACGCCCCTCTATTCATGGCACCGATCGTAGGTACGACAACAAGGCTGCCGTCGCCGACCTTGGAGAGCCGTCGACTGACGGCAGGGAAGTCCTCTTGCGCTGCTGCCCGGCGGTACAGACGACAAGATCAGCTGCGCGCTCATGCCGCATACCGCGGGTCACGCAGCGTCACACTCGGCCGATCACGACGATGGTCGGTCTCGCCGATGTCAGCGCACCGGCTGTGGCAGGTTGACCCCGGATTCGTGGCCACGCCGGTGCATCCCGATCGTTAGGACATTTGACTTGGTTCCGACCTGGTCGAACGGCGGTGGGATCATTGCGGGCTCCCAGCTACCGCAGGCGCCCGGCCAGGTCGAGCACCTCAGACAGCTGCTCGCCGGTCAACCGCCGGGCGTCCCAGGCCAACCGGGCAAGCTCCACGCGGTTGCGGTGCAGACGTGCGTCGGTGGCCGCAGCAACCCCGGCGACGGCGGCCAAGTTGCCGTCAGGGATACCCAGGACGGTGGCGAACGAGGTCACGTACTGCGGCGTCAGCCGCGTACGGCCAGGTCCCAGCATCGCCACCGTAGAGTGCGACACCATCGGGCCGCCGCCGATCAAGTACAACAGCTTCGGGCTGTATGGCCCGATATTGCGGTTGCGCAGTAGCCGCAGCATCACCTCGCCAGGCCCCAGCGCGTACCGGTAGCGCGGCCGCACGGGCGGCCACGCCGGCGGATGCTCGGGTAGCGACCGGACGAACTCGTGTAACCGGCGCAGCGACTGCGGCGCCAACTTGGCCGCTATTTCCAGTACCGTCCCGACATGCCAAGGCCCGGTCCCACTGGCAGCCACCAGATCTTGCGGCAGACCGAGCCCAGCGATTACGAACAGATCCGCCGTGTGCAACCCGAGCATCGGCGCCAGCCGCCGCACCACCGAAGGAGTGGCCGCGCCGCCGGTCAGCACAGCGTCGAGTTCCGGCCGCAGGGCACCCGCTGTCGCTGCAACCTCCGGCCACCGATGCGCCAACAACCGCCCCAACGCGGTTCCGCTCCCAGCCTCCACCATCGCGGTGAGCGTATCCACCAACAGGCATCCACAGCCTGCACGCATCCATCGAGGGAAACGCCTGATCTGCCGCCGACCGTGCGGTGCGCCGTGTCGGTGACCGCCACTCTCGGTGAATCGGTCTTGCTGCGTGCCTGAGGGCTGGTCCCCGCCTGTCTGCCGAACCCGACGGTGCTCAGGCATCCGAATCTGCGGGTGTTGATCGATTATGGCGGCAGATTGTGTTCTCTAGGCTGACGCTATGTCGGCGGAGCACGAACTGATTGACCTGGGTGACCACGATCGCCGATCGGTGTCCTCGGGGGGATCTGCCCCTGACCGTGTCACGGGCAGGGTGAAGGGCAAGGTGCGGCTCGTCGCTGCTTTTGTGGTCGGTGTGGTGCTTGGCGGTGTTGTGGTCAGCGAGCTGCGGGATGCGCGGGAGGAGCGGCAGCAGAGTACTTCGGTCTCCCTTGTGGCCTTCGTTGCATCCGGCGGTAGCGGGGGCGGGGACAGCGAGGGCGTCTATCAGATGGCGGGGCAACTGGCGGTGATCAATGCTGGGCCGGCACCGATCACTGCCAGTGCGGCTACCGGTCAGCTGTCGGGTATCCGGGTCCGGGGTACTGGACAGTCTCGGCTGCTGCGTCCCGGCGGTACCGGCTGGCTTGACGTCGAGGTGCGCATCGACTGCTCGGTCCCGTTCGACAGCGAGCCGTTGTCGATGCGGTTTGCGGTAGAGACCGCTGACGGGAGGGTCAGGGAGGTCAGCTACCCCGTCGCCGTGATCGGCAGCGCCTGGCACCGCGAGGTCGAGCGGCCTTGTGCGCACCTTGCTGGCCTGGTGAAGGATGACGGTTAAGGGGCAGCCGCAGACGTATCAGTGACCGGGGGTCAGCGCCGCTTGCGGGTTCTGCCTGAGATCGGACACCCGGGACATGCCGCGAAGCGTTCGTCTGCGAGGGTGACGTCGGCGTTGTCAGTGCCGGTTTGGGACTATGCAGAAAGGGGTGCCCGGCCGGGTCGGTGAGTACCCGGAACCGGTCTCCGCCGGGCTGGTGCTCGGGCTTGGCCGCGCCCAGTGCCAGCAGCATGGCCTCCGCTGCGTCGAGGTCCTCGACTGCGAAGTCGAGGTGTAGTTGCTGAGGCGCGCTCTGTGCCGGCCAGCATGGCGGCTGGTACTCGTTGACTCGCTGAAAGCCGATGAACAGCCCGTCTTCCCGGGTCAGCCCGGCGAACTCGTCGTCGGACTTGGGGTGCAATGCGAGTCCGGTGGCCCGCTGGTAGAACGCGGCCAACTCCAAAGGGTCGGCGCAGTCAAGCGTGATCGCCGCGAGGGTCAGCGTCGAGCGCACGGCCCGCTCCTTCATGAGATGTGTGAACCAGCCCGACACCCTCTTCCGCAGATCGCGCGACTCGCGCTGCGCTCGGCACGGCCGTTCGCGCAGTCCGCGATCTGCAGTGTGGGCTCAGGTTTCCGCTCCGGATATGGCGCGGTAGGTAGGTGACGGCGGTCCCTGCCAGACTGCCGATGGTCAGGGCGAGGGCCAGTGGGAGGAAGAGATCCCACGGTGCGGGCAGCCACCGATCTATGAGGATGCCAGCTACCAGGCAACCGGCGGTGGTAACCGTTAGGGCGAGCGCTGCAAGCAGCCGATATCCCCGGCGGATCCAAGGCATTCCGAAGGCGCCGAAAGCGGCCACGCCGACAACGGGGTCATCCCACCCGATGACAACGGCCGCCAAGACGACCACCACGCCGACGAAAACGCCGACCAGCGAAGAGAAGGCGACAGCTCGCAACGCCGCAGTGAGCGGCGGATCGGGAATACCCGACTCGCCGCTGAGAACGAGGCGCCCGGCTCGGCTGTACACCCAGTCAGGCACCAATGTGCTCACACGGGACCGGCCTGGCCGCCCAAGCCCATCGGCTGTCATGCACCAAGTGTGAAACGACGATCAACTGATGTCGACCCGCCGACGAACCCTCGCCAACGACGAGCCCCAGGAAACGCCGCTTCTGCCGCATAGGTGCGACCCGGGCTGCGGGATAGAGACACCTGGTGGTGGTCGCCGTGTGCGATCGGGTGGAACGATCAGGATCATGGCGTCGTTCCGGCTCATGCGGCAGACCAGCCGGTCCTCCCGATTCGCCCACGTAACCGTCGAGGTCGCTGCCGCCGATCAGGCCAAGGTGAACGTCGCGGCAGTGGTCGGTGACGAGTTCCGGCACGAGGCCGACCTGGGCGCTTGGTGGGCACTGGGGAGCCAGCCGCCGATGGTGGCGGTGACCGTGACCGAGGTGGCCGTGACTGAGGTCGATACCGGCGTCGACGATGTGTATGAGGCCACAGCTCGTGCCGTGTGGCAGAGCCTGTCAGCCGCGAATCAGCGGCGGTACGTGGGATTCAGCGATCCGCGGATGGTCACCGCGTGGTTGACGAGCAGGGTCGGTCGACGGTTGGACCAGGTGACCGAGGCCCGTCACTGGCACGCGGGACAGCGCGGACCGGACGCCGAGAGCCTGCTGCACGCATGGCTGTTGTTCGACCACGCAGCCCCGATCCGCGTACACGGCCGGGGCGACCAGTTCCTACTGGCCACAGAAGATCCCTACGGCTCCTACGACATGGGGCCGCACGGGCAAACCGAGGTAAGCCCAGCACAACACCCCGACGTGCTGGCCCGGTTCATCGGCGCCCGACTCACCGACGGTGCCGTGATCCTCGACCATCAAGGCCAGTACAGCTGTGGCCTCTTATTGCGCTTCGACACCGGCGACCTGACCATCGCCACGCTCGCCGACGAATGGATCCTGGCCCCCGGGACACCGCCAACCGCCCTCACCCGACACAGCACCGTCGGACCCTTCGTCCGCGGCGACCACCGGTAAGTCCAGGAATATCAGCATCGGTCGCAGCCGCCAAGATCAGACACACTGTCATGCCACGATCTGGTCGCTACTCCGAGTTATCCGGCTCAGCGCCTGGCTGTAGATGGTGCGGATGCCGGGGCCGGTCGTTCCTTCTATTCGCGGGTCAGCTGCACCACGTATCCGGCGAACTTGAGGTCGCCGCGGTCGGGAGTCCATCCGTCCGCGGACCGGACCGAGGTCATGGTGCCGGATCCGGGCACGGGGAAAAGGTGAGTGGAAGGTTCGTCAGGCAGCGGGGCATACCGACAGTGCACGGCATGGATCGAAGCAACGATCCCCACGACAGGGGCTGCATCCTCGCTCACGCCTCCGTGGTGTTCCTCGGCTTTGTCAACGCCACGGGCCAGGTCGCTGCCCAGCACGAGCCCAGGCCACTCGGGGCCCAGGTCTCGTAGCCTCCAGGAGACTCGATCGCCAACCGAAAACGGCTCGCCGCAGCACTGCATCTGCCAGTCATCCACCCAGACCCTGATCTCCACGACGCCATTTTCGTACTCAACGCGATCCCGTCCTAGCCGCAGACATCGTGCGCCCGGGCCAGCCCTGCTTTTGCCTCGACTGCTGCCGGCGGTGTCCTGAACTCTCCGGCGGCTGAAGTTGGTGGGCTTCGGCTGGTCGTCTTTAGGATTCTGCCGAGCGAGGGAGGCGGACCGGAGGTGCCGTTCACGGGGAGTCACGTCGCAGCGGTGTTGCCGTTGACGCGGTCAGCGTGGCTGCTGCCATCGGCCCTGGTGATCGGGAGCATGGCTCCTGACGCCCCCTACTATCTGCCGCTGCCGGTGAAGGCTACCCTGACCCACTCACTCATCGGCGTTCTCAGCGTCGATGTGGTGCTGGGTCTTGGGGCGTTGATCCTCTGGCATGGGCTGCTGGCCCGCTTCCTGACCGCCATCTCGCCAGCCTGGCTGCGCGAACGCCTACCGGTGCCCGGGTTTCATTCTCGCTGGTCGGTCGGCTACGCGGCGATGCTTGTCGTTTCCCTGGTGATCGGTGCGTTGACGCACGTGCTGTGGGACTCGTTCACGCACGACGGGATGTGGGGCGCCGTCCACATCGGCTGGTTGTCCGAACCGCACCTCGGCACGCCGGGCTATCGCTGGATACAACGCGTGAGCACCATCGTCGGAACCATCGTGGTCGTGGTCTGGCTGCTCCGATGGTGGCATCGGCAGTCGCCCGTGCCCGAGCAACGGCCGCCCGCCAATCGGATACTCGTGGTGACCGCCTGGCTGACCATCGCGTTCGCCGCCGCCGCCGGTGCCGCCCTGGCCGCCACCGAAGACGTGACCCCTCAGCGAACGCTATTCCTAGCCGTCACCCAAGCAGGCGGTGCCGGTCTCACGGCCGCGATCGTCCTCGCCGCCGGCTACGCTGCCCTGACCCGACGCCACCAACCAACCCCGCACTGACCGCCCCGGAAGCTCAGCCGCCCAAGCGGGACGGCCACACAGTAATGCCTTCAGCGAGGATGCCCGCTTCTGGCTTCCGCAGATCGGGTGCGAGATCGGCGCAAGCTTGCTGGAAACAGGGGCGGCGCTCGGTCAGGTGCCGGGACCGGTGTCGTCCTGTTGCCCTGCGTGACCTTTGGTTGGCTGCGGCCGTGCGGCTGCGGTCGATGAGAGGGCGCCGGACAAGCGGAGCTGGCGACTCCAAAGGGAGCAGTAAAAACGCACAAGAAGATCAGATTCAGTAAGACAAGCCGACTCGCAGTCGTATCAGTCGAACTGATCCCCCGGCAGGTCAACGCGCTTTCACGGATACCCGGAGATCCAGACGGTCGACGACGGTAGGCAGCGCGGCCTGGTCGAAACCCGGCGGTGTCGTGCGGAACCGGTAGGGCTGCAGCATCTGCTTGCGGCCACCGGGGGCGATTGTTCCGTCCGGGTTCCGGGCGGGAGCATCGAGGCGATCGACGAGCCCGTACGCGGTCAACTGCCTGTGGGTGGCGTATATGTCGCGGTGGATCCCGTACCAGGTCTCGCGTTGGGGATTGTTGGCGTAGACGCCTGCCTGACCGGCTACGGGATAGCGGGCTTCGAAGTCGCGCAGCATGAGGTACGTGGTGATCTCTGCGGCGGACAGCACGTGCACCCATCCGTTGAGGAAGAACGACGCCGGCAACGAGATCACCGCATTGCGTCCTCGGGCCGGTCCCGGCGGCCGAATCCATGCCGGGTCGACCATGCCGGCGTCGCTGGGCAGCGGGACGGTATAGGCGGAGTCCCGGCCGTGGATGCGTACGCCGTCTTCCAGGCGGAGGCGGAAGTAGTCGTACCTGCCCCGGAATCCTGCGCGACCCCGCAGGCCCACCAGATTCTGCTGCTCCAGCAGGGCGAGGGCGCGCACGAGTTGGCGCCGCATCCCGGCCGAGCGGGGCGTGGTGCTGGTGACTGCGGGCAGCAGATCGACCCAGGCGGCCTGCGGCTTGCTCCCGTCCAGCAGTGGCCGCGTGTTGTCGACCGCGAAGCCGGCGCGGTGTTGCGCCTGTGCCTCGAAGAGCGCGATCAGGTACAGGTGCAGAGCCCACCCTTTCATCGGGGCAAGCCCCGCAGCGGGCGACGCCACCACCGGGGCGCTCGGCCCGGGAGTCCTGGCCCGGATGAAGGTCCGGCGAACCAGATAGAGCGCCGGCTTCTGCTCGCCGCCCTCGTGAATACGCCGCAGTTCGCGTTGCGCCTCCACATACGCCCGCTCGTGTGCGCGCAGGGAGGCGGCTCGGGCGCGGTGGCGCTGAGCATCGCGGGCGTTCACGCCGCGAAGAATATGTGACCGATCAGCCGTACCAAGAAGTTCCTTCGCCGAGAGCCACAGAGAAGACGAAACCGATCCAGGCCCCAACCTGCAGGTATCGAAGTGTGTCTGTGCGGCTGATCGGTCAGAGGACGGTTTGTCCTGGCCCGATTCAGGTGCGACTGTTTCCCCGCGGCTCGCACTGATCAGGCCCGGCAGAACGCCGGCCCGGCGGGCTCGACGAAGGGAGACTGAGTGAACACCGGCGTTCTGGTGGGGCTGGGCGTAGCGGTCGCGATGTTGTACTCGGCAGCTGTCGGAGCGACCGCAGGATGGCTGTCCTGGCTCGATGACCATCGCGTGCCGCGGGCACTGCTGATCGGCGGTTCAGCATCCGGCGGGGCGCTCGCGCTCGCGGTCGCGATCGCAGCCCTGCTGGTGTGAGAGACAGAACCGCGACCAACTCGCCGCGGCAGCGCGTAGGCAGCACCCTCAACATCATCGGCCTCGTGTACGACAACCTCGGGGACCGGCAGCACACCCTGACCTACCATCAGCAGGCCCCGCCCCTGCGGCGGGAGGTCAGCGACCGGGCCGGCGAGGCGGTCACCCGCTTCAACATCGCGATGATCCACCGGGGCAGGGCGACCTCGGTCAAACGATCACCGAACTCGATGTCGTCGTCGAACTCGACCACCAAGTCCAGCACCCCGACCTCGCCGCACTCGAACAAGTACGCAGCGAGATACAGCCCAGACACGACCTGAGAAACGGCAACACGAATACCTGATCACCATCGGGTGCATCGACGACCTCGGGCAACAGCAACAGGTTTGGTCACCTCTGGCGCGTCCACCGGCTGGGTTGGCGTCGACCACCGACATCCGCTCATGGCCGCAGTGGGCGCGAGGCCGTCAAGATCGGTGAGCTCGTCAGGGCTCATATGCCGGTGGGATACAGCTTGAGGTGCTCGACAACGGCGGTAACAGCCGTGCCGGGCGGGATGTCGGCTGGGCCGTTGTTGAGTTCGACCTGCAGCAGTCCGTCGACGATCCGTATGGTCAGGAGTTGTTGCTCATGGTCTTCGACGGTTCCGCGGAGTCGGGGCCCTTCGCGCAGCGTCGATTCGGAGCCGGCTATCGCGATCGTGTCGCCCCATTCGAGCACGTCGTCGATGTCGAGTTCGACATCGACGAGCTTGCCGGGCTGAGCGGACTGTCCAACCCATTCGGCCTTCAGCCGAACGCCAGCCACCACGGCTTCGACCATAGTGGGCGTACCGGGGCGCACCGCAGCGACACGTACCTCCATCCGTCCGATGATCAGGGCCGGCATCCGAGGACGCACAGCTAGGAACGCGATCGTGCCGATGACAGAGCTCAGTGAATTACCGAGCCGTCGCCTTCCGGAGTTCGCTCAGCCACTCGATGCCCAGCCGGTGGCCGTCGGGGAACTGGTCGTCGCGATCCCAGCGCCACGTGGCGATCATCGCGAGCATGAGGGTCCGGCAATCTCGAAGCAGGTCATGGTCGACGCCCGGGTAGAGGTCTCCGACATCGTCGGGTGCGTGCGCCAGGTCGAACTCGATCGGCCCCCGGCAGCACGTCTCGAAGTCGATGAAGAGCAGACCGACCGGGGTCGAGAGCAGGTTGCCCGGGTGAGGTTCGCCGTGCAGGAGCTGTTCGGGACGGCCGCTACCGCTGACCGCTCGGCGCAGGCGGTCCAACATGCCAGCCAGAAAGACCCGGTCCGCGTCGGCCAGCTTCGGCGTTCCGTCGTGGTCCGCCACGAGCGTCTCAGCATCGGAAACCCGGTCCGTGAAGTGCGGGGTAGGCACCTCGATCCGGCGCATTCCGGCGTGCAGACGTTCAAGCGCTCCGACGAAGTCCGCAGGTGGGATCGTTTGAGGCACCGGTTCGTAGTAGGTCCACAGAGTGACCACGTAGTCGTCCCAGACGAAGACCTCGGGCGCTTCCAGCGCGGCCACCGGGCTCCCGACCTCGAACGGTCGCTGAGCGATATCCACTTCGAGCTGGGCGCTCTGATGCGCCGCCGGTGCCACCTGCGCCACCACGTCGCAGGGCTGCAGACGCAGCGTGAGCTTGTTCGAGTTGTGCAGGACGACGGCGTCGTAGGCGATCAGACCGAGCGACGAGGCAATCGACATGGCTGCCTGTGTCGCCCGCCGAGCCGCATGCGCCTGCATCGAAGCACCGTAACTCAGCGCTTTCGGCGCAGCAGCCACATTATCGTCAGCGGTGCAGCGGCAATCCGCCCGTGGTGGGGCCAGTTACGGCACAGACCATCTCGTCCGTCATAGCCAGGGCCCCAGATGCTCCTTCGCCGGTTCCCGCAGCAATCGCGTGACCCGCGCACAGCCCGCGTGGGGCACACGTCCTGCACAACCCAACAACCCGCGCCGTCACTGACGGGAATCAAACACCGCCTCACCATGACCCAACAGCCAGGGGATTGTTGGCCAACAGCCGATCCGAGGCAACCAACACGACTGGCCGAACCAGCCGCCACGGCGTCCCTTAACATGGCCAACAGTCCTGGTCAGAGCATATCTGTCCGACACCAGAGCATGATCGTTTTCTGTCGGGTGGGTGGGTTACGGTGAGGGCTCATTTTGAGTTCTCTATCGTGCACCATCCCCGGGCCTCGGCCCGTCACGGCAGGAGCCGCACCCGCCCACCCGCCTCATCGGCCGGTCGGCAGCGACACCTCCTCCCGCGACGTTCCGCCCACCCGCACCACCAAAACTCTTCCACGCTCTCCACGCCGTCGCTTCGTCCAACGCTGTTGCCCACCTATGGATCTATCCGGCCAACAGCCGCGATGGCGACGCATTTCGCCGACCATTTCTGTCATCGAGTGGAGATGCACGCATGTCCGCGTCCTTGACCATCGTGGTCACTCTCGACCCGACATCACCACTGACGCCCTGACCGGCTCCGCCGCGGACCGCGTCCACATGCAGGGGCACCTTTGTCCCACTGGCCCTGTCTGCCGTTTCCCGGCAGACCGCAGGCTGACCCGCAAACTGGTGCACCGCTCGCGCGGACACGCCGCGGGCGGACCGACTTGCCTGCTCGATCTGCGTCTGATGCGCAGCCGTGCCGCGGAGTACGCCGTGTGGCAGTGGCAGCAATGGTATTCCGTCGTTTCCGGCACCCGCGATGCGCAACCCTGGTGGGTGTTCCTCGACCGGCATCGCGCCGACTCAACGGCGTGGCCGGTCAGCCGCGCCCAACAGTTGGACCTGGCGTAGCCCCGAGTGCTGGCGATGACCGCCTACAACGCCGCACACCGGCAGCACCCAATCCTCACTGCCCGGCTCGAATCGCTACAGGCCGGATTGAGCAGCCGATGCGACGCAGCCGCACTCGCCGCGGTTCCTGGCGACGCCACCGCCACTGCCACCGGCATGTGGCTCACCACCCGCAGTGGCCGGCTGTCCGACCAACTGGCCTTTCTCCACGCCGCCAGCGGCTACATCGACCAGCTGCCCCCGCGCACTGGTTGCCATCGCCGCCCACGCGACCGGATAAAGCCCCGTACACGCCCGCGTGTTCCTCGACGCCGATATGACCGCAGGGCGGTGGGACCAGCTGCGGTGGTGCCGGCACAGCGACGCTGAGAGCTACGCCCGCCAGTACCTGGAAGTTCGCGATCGACGCGATCCTCGACAATCGCGGGAACTCGGCCAGCCGCTCTGGCGAGAAGCTGGCTGAGTTGGCCTGGCTGCTCGGCCGCGACGACCTCACCTCGGCCATCGACGGTGCCGACGAACCGATGTACGGGGCGCCCAAGTCAAGATCTTCGCCGACGGGTTCGGCTGGCCGTTCACCGACACCATCGACGATCCCCACCTGCAGCAAATGCTCACGCGATGGCCGCGGGGCTCAGGTGCGACCCGAACGGTTGCGTTCGAGGCCGCCGCGACTGACGCCACGGCGCGACATTTCTCGGCGGGTCAGCAGACGGGCTGCTGCGCTGCCCGGCGTCGCCTCACCGCGTCCCGCCGGCCAGCTCGCCGCACCCCGGAGCCGGCCGGTGTCGCCGTAGGCCGATGACCGTGCACGGGCCGATTCGCCGTCGGACAACGCCTGGCCAGCCTGCCAGACCGGTAGGCCGGCTTCACATGGGCCCGGGGGCGGGCCCTGCCTTGCCACGCCGGTCCGCCCCCGGTGCTCCTCAGCTATAAGGAGCCTCTCAATGCAGTCTCTTCACCGACCAGGCCGCCAACCCCGCCTGAGTAGGGCGGGCACCCTCGTCGTCATCTCCAGCGTCATCGCCGCCGGGCCGGCTGGCGCGTTCGCCGCCACCGAACGGTTCACCGCCGCGGCGGTAGCCGCCGTCATCGCTGTGGTGGTGGCGCTGCCGAGTGCCGTGGCGCTGGTCCGATTTGCCCGCCGCCACCAGCTGAGTGTCAGGTGGGGCAGCGAGTACGAGCGGTTGTGGGCCTGTCTCGCCGCGGCCACCGACCGGGAGAACAGCCTGCGGCGGGAACTCGCCGCGGCGTTGACCGATCCGCTCACCGGCCTGCCCACCCGGACGATAGTCGAGAGGGCCCTGGCTACCGCCGCCGAACACCGCGCCCCTGTGGCAGTCGCGGTGGCCGACGCCGATGGTCTGCACCAGGTCAACGACGAAGGTGGGCACGCGGCGGGCGACCGGTACCTCACCGCGATCGCGGATCGGCTCACCACCGCGGCCACCACTGTGCGGGCCGACGCCGTCGTGGCTCGTGCCGGCGGCGACGAGTTCGTGATCGTAGCCCCGCACACCGACCCGGCCGTCCTGGCCGACGCGATCCGTGCCGCCCTCACCGCACCGGCCGCTGACGAGCCCGCACCGCCGCGGGCCAGTGTCGGCGTGGCCGCAAGCGACGGCGGCAATCCCCGCTACGCCCTCGCCCAGGCCGACACTGCCATGTACACCGCCAAGCGGTCCGGCAACCAGA
Source organism: Verrucosispora sp. CNZ293 (assembly GCF_002754655.1). Taxonomy (NCBI): domain Bacteria; kingdom Bacillati; phylum Actinomycetota; class Actinomycetes; order Micromonosporales; family Micromonosporaceae; genus Micromonospora; species Verrucosispora sp. CNZ293. Next base: position 580,267 of record NZ_PEFR01000001.1, on the reverse strand, counting down.
CCCTGGTCTACGAGCCGAACCGCGACGGGATACCGCGGGCCGACGGCACCCGGGCGCAGGTCCGTCGCCGTGACCTCAAACCCGGCCGCGACATCGTTCTCACCGACAGGCCGGTTCCGCCGGTCCGGATTCTGTGCAGGGCAGCGGACGCGGCAGCGATCGTCAACGCCCTTCGAATCGCTCACGACAGGTGGGCAGCCATCGCCCCACCTCCTCCGACGGGCAGCGGTGCGGCAGACGGAGCGGACCAGACGATCGATGTCACGCCGCCGGCGGCGGGGATCGATCGGATCAGGGCGGTGGCGCAGTCGGAGATGGCCACGTACGCCACCCTCGCCGATGCGATCGCCGCGGCCCTCGACATGCCCGGCGGCGAATCATGACCCGGCCACGACCAATGCCCGCTCTGGTGGTCGTCGGACAGCGCGCGGCGGTCGACCTGCGGCAGGACGACCTCATCCGGCCGCCCGGTGAGGTGCAGGTCATCCTCGCCGTACCCGAGTGCCGTCGGACCTCGAACGGCACGCGTGGCCGGGCAATGGTCCACGTGCGGTGCCGCCACCACACCGTCCGCCTGTCGCCAGCGGCCGGACGGGACGGCCGGTGACCGGCCGGCCGCAACGGCTGAGCGCGTTGGCCGCTGCCACCAGCAGGCTGTGCACCTACACCGCCTACGGCTGGTGGCTGCTGGCCGGCGGGCGCGCCGGCCGTGGTCTGCACCCGGATGACCTGACGCCGGTCCAGCGGCTGGTGTGCGTGGCCGTGCACCATCACGCGGACTGCGTCACCGCGACGGGCGGCACCTACTCGGGCTGCCAGCCGCACGACCTGGTCGACGGGACCAGCATGTCGGCCGGGTCGGTGAAGTCGGCCCTACACCGGCTGGTGCGGCTGCGCTGGCTGGACCGCGACCCCAGCAGCGGGATGTTCCAGGTGAGCACCGCAGCGCATGCGTTCACGCGCAGCGGCTGGCTCGACGATCCGGCACTCGCCGGCGACCCCCTGATCGATGTCCTCATCGACCCACCCGACTGACCCGGCAGCCGACAGCCCGCTGGCAAATGCACCTGAACTTTGTGCCGATGACGGCCACACCAGCACGGGCGAGTGCGGCTACGCCGCTGACCGACCCGACGCCGATGGTCGACGTTACCGGCAGTGCCCTGTGACCCCGATACGCGAGCGGGCCGAACGTCGCCATAGGCCACACCCCGCGCCGGGCGTAATCGCGTGGCCGGTTCACCACTCCCCCTTTGCGCGCCGTTAGGCGCGCCCCCCATTCCACGTCCCGGTGTCCCGCCGGGCTTCTCTGAAAGGCATCGTCATGACCGACGCCCTGACCTCCGAACGCCCCGATTCCTCGACCGTCGTCGCCACGCAGCCGTCGCCGCGTCCGCTGACCGCCTTCGCCAGCTCTCCCGGCCAGGCGGTCACCATCCTGGACGCCGGCTCCCGTTACGACGCCGTCGTGCTGTCCCCGGCCCCCGGGACGAGCATGGTCCGTGTCCTGGTCGACGGGCAGGTCCGTAGCCTGCGCGCGGACATCTCCGCGGTACCGGTCACGGAGCCGGCCACCGCGCTGGCGTTGACCCGGCAGGCCGTGGCGTGGGCGCTGGCGGAACAGGACAGCGCCGTCGAACGCGCCCGCAGCCTGGCCGAGCAACGCGACGAGGATCGGCGACGCCAAGCCAGCCAACTCACCGAGATCCGGTCCTACGCCATCGACCAGTACCGCGACGAAGACATCACCCGAGACGGGCTCGACAGCCTGCTCTCCCGGTTCGACCTCGATCCCTACCAGCCGCGCCACCGGGTCCGGTTCACCATCAGCGGCAGCTTCGACGTGATTCCCGACGTCGACCGCGACACCGACGACACCGAGTCCGACGTCCGCAGCTACCTGCGGATCAACACCGATCAGGTCGACAACGTCGAGGACGACACCGTGACGATCGAGGTCACGGCCGACGTGGAAGACCTCGGCGACTGAGGCGCGCATCGCGGCGGCCGCCCACCGCGCCGTGACCACCCAGGACACCCTCTTGGTCCCGACGTCCATCCGCCACGGACCCGCGCCGCCAGCGGCGGCCGTACCTGCACACGACTTGTCCTGGCCGATGCCCGGCCACCCCATTTCCGTGTCGGGCATGGCCAGACGGCCATGCCCGACAACTGCCCTGACAGGAGTCTGCATGGCCCGTGAAACGTTCCGTTACATCGTGGTCGCCGAGGACGGCACGAGCCACGAACACCACACCCGACTGCGCCACAGCGACGTCGCATCGCTGCTGCGACGCACGGTCGGCGGTTGGCTGACACCGATCCCGATCGGCGTCCCGGACCTGTACGCCTGGGGCGACGAGGACGGCCACCCGAAAGCTCTGCGCCCGAACCCTGTCGCCTGCCTGCTCGTGGCGCGCCTGGGCGGCGGTGACCTGCCGCTGGTCGGACCTGTCGTCGTCACCGGTCGCCGAGGCGCCACCCCCGTCAGTCTCACCACCACCCAGATCAACGCGGTGCTCACCGCGCTCACCTGCTGTCGCTGACCTGCCCGTCGGCGGCACGGGCCGCCGACGGCCTCGGGAAGGAGAACCCACCGTGGTCACACCTGACAAGCTGACTCTCACCACCCGCGATGATCGTGTCGCTGCAGTGCCCTACCTCGTCGGTTTCACTCCGACCGACAGCCTGGTCGTGGTGGTCCTGGACGGCAGGCAGGTCCGCTTCGCTGCCCGCCTCGACCTCCCTCGCCTGTCCGACCTTGCGGACCTGGCGGTGCCGGCGGCGCAGAACGCCGCGATGATCGCCCGGCACGGGTCGGCGGCGTTCCTCGTCGGCTACGGACCGGCCGACCGGGTCGCACTCGCCGCCACGCTGCTCACCACCGCGCTGACCACCGCCGGCGTCGACGTCCTCGAAGCCTTGCGGGTCGACGACGGCCGTTACTGGTGCCTGTGCGGTGACGCCGGCTGCGCCGACGGTGTGGCCTACGACCCGGCAGCCAGCAGGATTGCGGCGGAAGCCGTCTACCGCGGTCTCGCGCCACTGCCAGACCGGGCCGCACTGGAACGCCTCATCACGCCGATCAGCGGGGCGGAGCGTGACCGGATGCGCGCCACGACCACGACCGCGCTGCACCGGCTGACCGACATGCTCGCCGACGAGACCGGCGCGACCGACGGCGCTGCGCCGGAGCATGTGGTGCGCGTCGGGGTGGCGGCGGTGCAGCAGGCGTACGAGTCCGCTGCCCGCAGCGAAACCCTGTCCGACGACGACGTGGCGTGGCTGACCGCCGTCCTCATCCTCCCCGAGATCCGCGATCACGCCTGGATCACCTGCGACGGCAGCGATGCGCAGCGGCGGCTGTGGATCGACGTGACCCGACGGGCGATGCCCGCCACCAGCGCCGCACCCGCCTGCCTGCTCGCCATCACGGCCTACCTGGCCGGTGACGGAGCCATGGCGAACATTGCCGTGCACCGGGCCCTGCGCGTCGACCCGGACTACCACCTGGCGCACCTGCTCGGCCACGCGCTGCAGGCCGGTGTGTCGCCGCAGCAGTGGCGGGCCGCCACCACCGGCACCGCCGAGTAGGTCGTCGCTGCGGTGCCCGACCCGGGCGCCGCCGGCATCCCCTTCGCGAGCAGGCGCTCGCACACCGTTCGAGGTGAGGGCAGCCGGTGGCATTCCCCGGCTGTCTTCGACACCTCCCCAACCCTGGGGATTGGAGGTGTGGGCGAAGTGTCCACCCTGACGCAGATCACCGTTCTGCTGACGGCGATCGTGATCACCGCATTTATCACCTATCACCTGACCCGGCTGCGTACCGCGGTCCGTTACCGGGCGGCCGTCGTCGCTGCCCTGCGCACCGCTCACCACGACGATTTGACCGGCCTCGGTAACCGGACGGGCTTGCACGCCGCCCTGGCCGTCGCCGGGCGACCCGTCGCGGTGATTCTGATCAACCTGGACGGCACCCGGACGTTCGTGGCCCGCTTCGGCGACCGCGCGTTCGACCAACTGCTCGTCCTGACCGCCGGTCGCCTCCACCACGCCGTGCAGGCCGCCGGCGCACAGGTGTTCCGTCTGCGCCGCGACGAGTTCGTGGCAGTCATCGACGATCGCGCCGACGCCGCTGGTCTGGCCGCGCGGCTGGTCGCTGCCGTCGCTGAACCGACCGACATTCATCTCACCGGGCGGCCCATCGCGGTCACCGTCACCGCCTGCGCCGGCGTCGCGTCCGTCACGCCACACCAGGAGGCCGCGCGGCGGCTGGCGCTCGTGCACGCCGACCGCGCCCTGCGCGCGGCAAAGCAGACCGGCAGCGGGCACACGACGGTGTTCCATCCCGCCACCACGCCCGGCGCCACCGACGGCGGGCCGGTCCGATGAGGACCCGCCGGACGGTCATCTGCCGCCGTCGGGCGCGTTGCGGTGCAGTTGTCGGCGGAGACGTGTACGGGCTGATCGACTGGGACGACGCGCCGATCCTGATCGTCGGACGCAGCGACCAGGCGGTGAAGCGGGAAGCGATCCGGCTCTTCATCCGCACGCTCGCCGACACGGGCAGCCTCGCCGAGGACGCCCCTGACTTCACCGACCGGTATCCGCTGCCCGATCCCGACGGCCCGATCACGGCCATCGACGACTGGCTGACCCAGCTGCGCCGGGCCACGGCCATCCCCTGGTTCACCGTCCTCGACGACGAGGTCGTGATCGCCCAATAACCGCCCCACCACGGCAGCCTCACCGCTGCCACCGGCCGATGCCCGGCCACCGCCACCACCGCCGGGCATCCGCCCCGCGCTGAGGCGGCGACCGCCTGACGGTCCACGCCGACCACGTCGGCAATCGACCCGCCAAGGGCTGGTCACCGCCAGCCCAGGAACCCATCCCGCTTTGACCCCTTCCGGGGATCGTGCCGGCCGTGTGCCGCAAACCCCGGGGGCCACCCGGGGTGGGCGCACGGCACAGCGCGATGCCTGGACTCCGCACGAAAGGACACGGAGCCATGATCGAGCCATCCACGCAGATCCAGGCCCTGCTCGCCGCCGTCTCTCTACGGCCGGCCGCCGCCGAGGGAATGCGGGCGATAATGCAACGCCAGTCCGAGTTCCCCAGCCAGACGCAGGCACAGCTCACCGGAATCGCCCTGGACCCCTACGGCCGCGAGTTCGCCGACCAGTTCCTGGACACCTACTGGTCCGACGAACAGCGCCAACACGACACCGTCAGCGCCGTCAGGACCGATCGTGAGGTCATCATCGGCAGCGGATTCCACGCCGCCACCTACGCGGCGGTCCGCGTCCTCGCCGGCTACCCGAAGCCGCTGGTGCTGGAACGCCACCAGCGCGTCGGTGGCACGTTCGCGCTGACCGCACGGCCGACGTTCTGGCTCAACTCCCGCAACCGCGCCGGAGGCGCCGGACCCGCCGGCGACCAGGGTGCGAGCCTGAACTACCTGCCGGGCGCACCGATCCAGGCAGCAGACCTGTCCATGATCGAATATCAGCCGAACACGGACATGGCGTTCGTGATCCGCCTCGCGCTGGCCCAGTTCGCCGACGTGGTGACCAACGCCCCCGTCTCGTCCGTCAGCGCCGCCGGCGCTGGGGCCAGCGTCGAGATCGCGGGCAAGGCCCCGATTCTGGCGGGCCGGGTCATCGACGCCCGCGGCGTGGGCGACCCGATCCAAGATGGCGCCAACGGCACCACGGTGCTCACCTTCCGGCAGTTCATGCAGCGGATGGCCGGCATGTGGCCGCTGCGTGGACTGCGTCGCGTCGCGGTCGTCGGCGGCGGTGACTCCGCCAAGTGCGCCGTCGAGTCGTGCCTGGGCCTCGCCCCGCAACCGTTCATGGCCGCCGCCGCCCTCGACCAAGTCGACCGCATCGACTGGTACGCCGAGGACCTGCCGACGACCTGCGAGCAGTGGCAGACCGACATCCGCGGCAGATACCAGGCCACCGGCCGCTACCTACGGCCGGACCGCCGCGGCGTCCAACGACTCACCGTGATCAGCCGCCGGGTGCGTCCCATCGCGCTACCCGACGCCGCACTGATCGGCGGGCGCACCTACGACCTCGTCATCGTCTGCACCGGCAACCGCGAGACACCCATCGACGGACTCGACCTCGCCTCCTTCGACCAGTACACGGCCGCCGACGGCACCGTCGTTGCCCGAACGCACTACACGCTGCCCGCGTTCCGGGTCGGCCCGCACGCCAAGCTCCCCTTCACCGCCACCGAACGCGCCGACGGCGTCGCGGACATCACCCCCAACGCGGTTTCGATGTTCCGCACCGCACCCAAGACCGCCGCGCTGGCCGCGACTCTTCCCGCACCGACCCGGACCTGACGCGCACATCCGACCGCGCTCCCGCAACACCCGGGCCGCAGTCCCACCTCGTGCCTACGGGCCGGCTGGGGCTGCGGCCCCAGCCTGTCCGCCGCCACGTGGCGGAGACAGGAGGGCCACCATGGCCATGACAGCGCAGCAACGCGACGCGTTGCTCGAACGGACCCACGCCGAGTTCGACGCCCGGCTGGCGCGCCTCGCCGCCGACCCCACCGAGTGGGTCACCTTCATCGAGGAAGCGGCGGTCTTCGGCGCCCGCTACAGCCTGCACAACCAGTTCCTGCTCATGCTCCAGGCCGCGGAACGGAATGTCGAACCCCGCTACTTCCTGCCCTACGGCAACAGGAAAGGCACCTCGGGCTGGAAGGCCCTCAACCGGCACGTCCGCGAGGGCGAGACCGGGTTCCTCATTTGGGCGCCGGTCACCCGCCGGCCCACCGAGGAGCAGGCCCGCGAGTGGGAGGCCGCCGGCCGCGTAGTCCGTCGCGACCCGGACGGGCGCCCCGCGATCCAGGTCGTCGGATTCCGGCCCACCACCACTTTCGACATCAGTCAGACCGACGGTGAACCCTTTGAGGTGCCCACCGTGCGGCGCCGCCGCCAGGTGAAGGCCGCCGGCGGGAAAACCGCGCAGCTGCTCACCGGCGATGACCCCACCGGCGCCTACGACGACGTCGTCGGACTGATCAGACAGGCCGGCTACGACTTCGCGCTCGTGCCCGCGGGCAGCGCCCACCTGGGCCGCGCGAACGGCGTCACCGTCAAGGGGACCGGTGTGCAGGTGGTGCGGGTGCGCGCCGACGTCAGCGGCGCGCAGCGCATCAAAACCAGCCTGCACGAGTTGGCCCACATCCGGTGCGGGCACCTCAACGACCTCGACCGGCAAGACCTGCTGCACCGCGGCCGACGCGAGACCGAAGCCGAAAGCGTCGCCCACCTGGTGTGCCGGGCGCTCGGCCTCGACACCCAGGCCTACTCCGACGCGTACGTGCTCGGCTGGGCCGATGGCGACCTCGACCTGATCCGTGACTGTGCGCAGACCGTGCTGCGGGTGGCCAAGGCGATCCTGCGCGACCTCACCCCCGACGACGCTGACCTCGCCGAGGCTGCCGAACCTGGGCTCGTAGTCGAGGTGCAGCCCGTCTGACCGGCCACCGCCGACTGCGTCCTCACCCCCGTCGACATCTCATCCCGCGCCGGCCCGGCCGGCAACCGGCCCACGGTTCGCATGCCGGCAGATCGCGCACACATCCCGCACTCGTTAGGAGCATGGACATGCTGTCCCCGCAGATCACCCTCGCGCTGCCCCAGGTCATCACCGGGATCGAGGAGAAAGCCGAGCATCTCGGCTGGGACGCCCCTGCGGTGCTTCTCGCCCTGTTCCACCGCCAACTGGTCACGGGCTCCCCGCTGCACCTGATCGAGGTGGAGCCCTCACCGTTCGCTCTCGACCTGCAGCCCGGCTCGGACTCCGGCCTCGCCGGCGTGTTGAACCTGCTCGCCGGCTTCATCTGCATCCCCGAGAACGCACCCGAGCTGAAGGACTGGCTCGACGCCACGCACCGCACGTTCGTCGGATACGCGCTGGTGTTCGAAGGCTTCCAGTACACGCCGTACGCCGACTACACCTACGGCGACATCAACACCGTGCCGGCGATGGCCGACGCCGAGGTACGCATCGTCGTCGCCATCGACACCAACGGCCGCTGCTACGAGACCAGACGCATCCGGGGCGAAGCCCCCCGGCCAATCACGGTCCACGACGCGCTCACACCGCAACTCCTGGCCGGCGCCATCCCCGACGTGCTGAGCCGGCTCGTCACCGCAACCCACCACCTGTGACTGGCAGCGCCCGTCGAGGGCCGGTTGTCGAGTCTCATCTGGCGCCACCCGTCCCGGGTGGCGTGTCGCATGTCCCGCCAGGAACTGCTCCTGTTTGAGACCGCCGACCTACGGCGCTGGTAGCGCCGCGATACACACCGCCGTCTGCCGGCGCTGGAGCCGGTATTTCCTGGCCGCGACGAGGCAGGCATCCGTGGGCAGTGCCGCCCTCGGCGGCAGGCACCCGTCCGTCCGAATGGGCCGGACCGTGGGGGTTTGCACTGGGATCAGGGTCCTTGCTGCCGATGGACCGCGGTCCTGTCTCGTCCTCCGGGCCCGATCCCCTCTCGGGTGTCACTGCTCGCGAGGATGTCGGGCCTTTCACCCACTGCGATCACTTGCGGTACTGCGCCGCATCCGCTCTGTTGCGTAGGCTGCTGCGGGTCGATCACCACGGGCGATCAGGATCAGGGAGGGTTCGTGAGCGGGGAACAGATCATCGCGCAGGTGACCGCTGCAACCGGGAAGCTCGACGAGGCGCAGTCCCAGCCGCCAGGCGTGGAGGCGCGATAAGTGAGCGGCTTCTACGTAGACGTCAACGGCATGGATGGCGTGTACAACGTGCTGCACCGCGCATCGCAGGATGCCGCCGAGGGGTTGCACTACATGACCCGGCACTGCGACCTGACCTTCGACCAAGAGGGTCTCATCTTCATGCTCGCCGGCCCCCATCAAACGGCCTACCGTCGGATGAGCGAAGGTCTGGAGCGGCTCAAGAAACTCCTGCAGAGCGCCGCGACGCAAGTGAATCTGGCTCAGGGTGAGTACGTGACGTCGGACGCAGACGTGGCAGCCGACCTGGACCGAACCTACCCCGGCGCCAGTGACCCTTCCCGTCTTCGCGGCACGCTAGCTGGCCCGACCCGGCCGGACCTGTGGCCTGCGGCTGTCCGGTCACCTTTTGCCGACGTGGTCGAGCCGACAGCGCGGCTGGTGCCTCCCAGTTACATCACCGGCGTCGAGATGTTCCAGATCAACCCGATGTCTGACCTGCTCAGCCCCGCCGCCTGGGTGCGGCAGGTCAGCGTGTGGTTGTTCGGCAAAGACCCGTTCGAGAGCTGGGGAAAAGCCTTCAGTGGTGACTGGAACTCCTACGTTCACTGCGCCGCTGCATGGCGCATAATCGGCAACTCGATGGATGACATCGGACGCAACTTGATTACCGGCGCGGCGGACGTATCGACCGTGTGGCGCGGCAACGCGGCAGAGGCTGAGCAGGAGTATCAGCTATCTGTCGGCCTGGCGGCCCGTGCCCTTCACCCCGTCTGTGACCAGTACGCGGACCTGTACAGCAAGGCAGCCGAAGCGGCTAAGCAACTCTACTCTGTGGTCACAGGGCTGATCAGCAAGCTGATCGACGTGCTGATCGTCATCAACGCCGCTGCGGCTGTCGGCACTGCCACGATCAAGACTGGCGTCGGTGCCGTTATCGGCTACAGCGTGGCCGGCTACTACGCCTGGCAGGCATACGACCTGTATGACGAGATCTCCAGCTTCTTCGGCAACGCCGAGATGGTCTTCAAGGGTATAGCCGCCTCGATCGAGATGGTGGAAGCCGGCATGGAGGTCGCCTCGCTGCCCGATCTGGAGCCCTACCAGCACCCGGCCCTGGCGGACCGATGAACGACGACATCACCCAGGAACCCCTTGCGCGTGCCGTGCTCGCCAAGCTGGCACGCACCCGGCGGCCGGACGATCCTCTCGGCTCACTCGCTCGCACCGTCCTCAGCGGCGAGGCGGACCTACAGACCGCTGCCTCCATCTCGTGGTACGGCACGGCGCTGCATGCCTCGTTCGAGGAGGCTATAGCCCGGCGTGACACGATGTCGCCGCAGGAGCGAGCCGAGCACGAACGGCAGGCTCGGTTGCTCCGCGACGCGGGTGACGACCTGACGGTGCTCGACGAAGACGACACAGAGGACGATGCGCGTCCTGAGGGAGGCCAACAGCGATGAGCGCATGGAAGCGGTGGAGGATCGCCATCCCGCTGCTCGGGCTCAGTCTCCTGTTGTTCGTGCCCGCAGTGTTCGGCGCATGGGCCTGGTGGTCTGAGAACAGCGCAGCGTACCGGACGATAACCGCCTTCATCTGCCTGGTCCTCGCTGGCTGCGTTGGTCTCTCCCTATCGATCGGGATCAAGAAGAGCGAGGACGTGCCGTGGCTTCGCATCGGACTCGTCGCGGTCGGAGTTCTCGCTACCTGCGGTCTGGCCGTCGTCCGTAGATCAGTGTGAGCGCAAGCCTGCGCCACCAGGTGCAGGCTTCCCTGCCCACCTATCCGACTACTGTCTACCGCTCCAACGCACGAGGGATGCTGCGCGCGTACAGGTCGGCATTCCCGTCCCTACCTCTCGGGGTGGGGACGTTGCCTACCCTGCCCTGCAGCCGTTTCTCGGCTACGTCGAGCTTCCACGGGATGACTCCCGCCTCGGCAGCCTGCCGCAGCGTCAGGAAGTCCCCGGCACCGCCTGATAGGCCGCTGACGTGGGATGTCCCCAGGCAGGTTGGCCAGAGCCGACACGGCAAGGGGATCGCTTCGGGTCACCCTTGCCGCGTACGGCCGTCCAGAAGTTGACCAACTGCCCGATGGGGGCCGTCTACTCCTCGGCGCTGACCAGCCTGCGGGGACCCGGGATCCCAGTCTTCCGGCTCGTGCAGTGCAAGTTGATTGCGCTTGGCGAGAACATCGGCGCGGGCCAGGGCCTCATGCATCTGCGCCGGCCGCGTGAATAGTCGACCTGGCCAGTCCGAGCGCCCAACGGTGTAAGCCCTTCCGGTCAAGGATGGCGACGCGGGCCGTCCCGGGCGAGCGCCTGCACGGCGACCAGCTCGGCGAGCACGCTCTAACCCGCTCCTGTCCCGCAGCTGACGGCGATGTGTGGAGAGTCGTCGCGGAGCGACGGGATGACGGGTTCGTCGCCCGCACCGTGACCGTTGGAGAACACCCATTCAGCCTGCCAGGGAACGTGCGCGGCGACCTGGTCCACACCAACCCGGCCGGCAGGCGCTTGCGCATGGTCCCGACCGCCCGTGCGTCTGGCCTTCACCCTCGCCGACCTCGACAGCCGGCCGCTGCCCGACGCGGGCCCCATCACTGAACCTCTCACCCTGCACCAAGGAGACCATCATGCCCACCGACACTGACCCGAGGATCGCCCGCGCCGTGCTGGCCCACCTGACCACGCCCGGCAACCGTCACATCCACACCCTGGTCCACCACGAGGGCCCGAAGGCCGTCCTGCGGCGCCTGCTCACCCGCGACCTGCCCGCCGCCGCGATGCCGGCTCCCGTCGGGCATCTGTCCACCGTCGACGGACCTCGGATCGCCGAGGCGGTCGTCGCCGACACGGCACGAATCGGCGCGCGGATCGTGACGCCGCAGGACGCGGAATGGCCCACCGGATTGCACGACCTTGCCACCGCAGGTCACACCGCCGGCGGCGTTGATCTGTCCGCGCCGCCGCTGTGCCTGTGGGTGCGCGCCGACCGGCCCCTACCCGACCTGCTGCGCCGTGCGGTCGCCGTCGTCGGCTCCCGCGCCGCCACCGCCTACGGCCAGCACGTCGCGGCAGAACTCGGCCACGGGCTCGCCGAGCAGGGCTGGACCGTTCTCAACGCCGGCGGCTACGGCATCGACGCCGCCGCGCTGCGCGGCGCCCTCACGAGCCGACCGCAGGCCGCCGTCGCGATGCCCGCCTGCGGGCTCGACCGGCTGCACCCCACCGGCAACCGGCCGCTGTTCGACCGGCTCGACCTGATCAGCGTCTGGCCGCCGAGCAGCGACCCCAGCCGCACCCGAACCCTGCTCAACCAGACCTGGCTGGCCGCCCTCACCAGCGGCGCGGTCCTCGTCGAAGCGGCCCCCGGCAAGGGCCGAGGCATCCTCCCGCAGGCGCTGGCCCTGGGCCGACCGGCCATGGCCGTGCCCGGTCCGGTCACCTCCCTGCTGTCCGCCGGCTGCCACCAGGCGCTGCGCGAACAGCCCCGCATCCGCCTGGTGTGCGACGCCGCCGACGTCATCGCGCACCTCACCCAACCCACCGGCCGCCCCGGCCGGGGCCGGGATCTTGCCACGACGTGGGAGCCGGGGTGGGTGGTGCTGCCTGGGGTCGGTGGCTCGTACCCGGCGCTCGTGGCTGACCTGACCGGCCCGCAGGGTGGGCCGATCGCTCGGTTCACCGCCGACACGGTCGCCCGGATCGCGGTCGACTGCGACGCGCACGCGGCGCGGGTCGGCGAGGCGGCCGGCACCACCCGCATCCGCCTGGTCGACGGCACCGTCCGCCAGACCGAGCGGGCCGGCACGCCCACGGAGTCGACCAGCACCATCACGGCCGACGCCGATGGCTACTACCTCCTCGACGGCTGGAGCTGGCAGGTCACCGACCCGCCGCCGGCGTGAGCAGTCGACCTGAGCCGCGATCTGCCTGATGTGCCCGGGAGCGGCTGCGCCACATCCCCGGGCACCCCGTCAGGTGCGCGCCGGAATCAATACCTCACGCCCACGCCACACCCCCGACGTCAACCTGAAAGGAGCACGGTGGACACATCCCAGGACTGGCAGGAACTTCTCGATCTCACTACGGCGTGGGGCGAGGCCAGCCGCCGCAATGACACGTCTTTACCCAGCGACGACGACCTGTGGACGTACGCCCGCCGCCACCGCCCCGGGCTGCCCGCACCCGTCGACGACCTCCTCGTCGACGACCTGCGGGACGCCTTCAACGCCGGCCGGCTGCCCCACCTGATCGACCTGGACGCCGTCGTCGCCCACCTGGCCGAGCAGGGCCGCCCGGCTCTGGTCGCGCACAGCGGCGGCAACACCGCCACCCTCTACACCGGCAGCCGCTACACCGACCGCCTCGGCGACACCCGATGGTCAGTGACCGCCGGGCCGGGCTGGTTCGACGCACCCGGCCGCCGCCGGCCCGTCGCGGACACCAGCGAGTTCACCATCGGTCCCGACGACCAGGACAACTGGTGGTGCGTCCGCGTACCCGAACACACCACCACCGCGGAAGTCTGCGCGCTGATCATCGCCACCATCGACGAGGTCGAGGCCTGGCGTGTCCGGCTGGCCGCTGCCGCGTCGGCCGCTGCCGGCGCCATGGTCCGGGCACTCGCCGCACGATATCCGGAACTCGGCACCGCCATGCCGGACCCCGGTCGTGACCTCGTCCACGACGTCGGCGGCCTCATCGCGGACTGGCTACACGCCCGGGTGCCCGGGCTGCGGGCCGCCCCGCCCACCATCACCGACCAGCCACGCGGTCAGGAAGGAAGGAGACCGTGACCCGACCCATTTGTGGCACCTGCGCCACACCCGGCACCGTGCGGGACGGTCGGCCGTGGTGCGACACCTGCCGCATCTGGCTCGTCCTCCACGATCCGACCGGCCAGTGGGTCAGCTACGCCGACCATGCGTCACGGGACCGTGCCGCCGAGACGGCACAGCGTATCGCCGCTTCCGCCCGCCAGGTCACCGACAACCTGCCCCGGGTCCACACGATGCTGCCCCAGGGCTGGACCGCCAGACCCCATCAGGGAATAGACGGCGCCCTGTACGCGATCGCCATCGCCGCGCCTGGCGGAGTCATCGACGCGACAACCTATCTGCACCCACCCATCGACACCTGCGGCTGGCACGTGAGCGTGCACAACCGGGTCACCGGGGTCGGCTTTCCCTCCTACACCGACGGCGGTGCCCGCGCGGCATCGTTCGACACCGTCGAGGCCGCCGCCGCCGACGGGATCAGGCTACTTCGCGGCGAGATCCACGACCTGGCCTCACGCCGGCACCGCTGACCGGACCAACCTGCCCACAGTCCAGACAGAGGTACCGGCGTACCACGGTGTCCGTGACCACAAACCCCCGTCGGCCCGATGCCTCCTCGATGACGCATCGCGGAATGCCGTCACTGCGGTCGCGTCACCACGCCGGGCCGGACGGCGGATTCCTCCACGTCAGGCCCGCCACATGAAGCCCCCGGGCCTCCCGGTGACGCGGCCACCGCTGCGACCTGCTCGACCACGCAGTCGAATACGCGGAAGACGGCAGTTCCCGTGGAGCCGACCGTAACGACCCGTCTGACTGCACCGGCCGACGGACGAATCCGGCGGTCACTCACCGGCACCCGCCTCGTCCGTCTGCGCTGCGCGAGGACCTACCTCAGCCCTGACCGACCTCACCGACGCGGCGGGCGAGGCCCCTTACTACCGACCTCACCCGCCGCACGCGCCCCCTGCACGAGCAGGAATGTCGGGCCAGAACTGCACCGCCGGCTCACGGGAGCGCTCCGGTGACCGGCCGCAGCCAGCCCCGTGTGTCGCGTCGCCCTCGCCTCGCCGCTGGCCAACTGCGCGCCGCCGTCGACTCGCAGCTCGCCCACCTCGATCTGGACCCCCATACCCGCCGACATCGGCAGGGTCCTCGACCGCGCCCACGGCGGCGTCCTGCGCACCTGCCTGTACCTGGTCGAACTCGGCCGCGCCCGCCAGATCGACACCCGCCCGCGCCGCTTCCGCGCGGCCACCGAAAGGACCCGTCATGAAAGACCATCCCAACCCCACCGACACCAGCAGTGGTGCCCTGCCCGAGCAGACGCCGTGGACCGCCGAACAGATCACCGACCTGCTGCACGCCGGATTCCAGCAAAGCCGCGGCGCCATGCCGGACGACGGCGTCCTGCGCGCCACCGCAGACCTCATCGCCCAGCAGGTGGCGCTCCTGCGCCGCGCCGACACCGACCTGATCGACACGCTACGCGGCGCGCTCACCCAAGCCGATGACACCCTGCGCGACAGCAACGGCGCCCTGGAACACCGGTATCAGCAGTTCGTCGACCTCGTCCGACGCTGGATCATCTGGGCGGTCAACACCGGCGCCCTGTCCGTCGCCGACGCCAACAACGCCGTGCACTACCTGACCATGCCGCCGCCCCTGCGCACCCACTTCGAGGCGACCGTCCACACCCCTTTGGCCGTCGACGTCGACGCCGCCACGACCGACGACGCCGTCGCCTCGGCACAGCAACTCCTGCGCGTCGACCTGCGCAGCCTCGATGCGGCCGTGCACCCCACCGAACCGTGGCAGCTGCGGCTACGCGTCCTCGACCAGCCCTCAACCCACCCCGACCAGCAGCAGTACCGGTACCGGGTGGTGTGGGTGGTGCCGCTGGTCGTCACGGTCAAGGCCCTCGACCACCGCGAGGCCATTCCCATCGCCGTCGACATGGTCACCGCCGACCTCGACCACCTCGACGTCGCCCACACCCACACCGCCGACATCCGCGCCGTGGACATCACACCGGTCCACCACAGCGACTACGACCCCACCACCGACTGACCCCCGCGGTCTGTTCCTGACCCCGGGTGACGCACCGACAGGTGCTCCCCCCTGGACGCCGGAATCACACCCATGCGGTGCCGGCGCTGGGGCGCCGGCACCGCACGTCTTGAGTGGAAGGCGCAACCTCTGATGCCCTCGACCCGCACCACCCACAAACCGGCCGCCGGTCCCACCCGACACCACACCACCGGTCCCGCCGGTGTCGCGACACCCGATAAGGGCCGCGACCCCGGTGGCGGACCGCACCATTGGCGGGGGTGCCGCTGATGGACGGGCGTCTCCTCGCCGCCGGCATCGCCGTCGCGGTCGCACTCACCCTCACCGACATCGTCCTGCGGCTGCGCACCCGCCACGACACACCACGACGGTCACCAGCCGACCTCGCGATCACCGCCGCCGCCACCCTCACCACCCTCGGACTGGCCGGCATCGCCGGCGCCGTCAGCTACGACCATCTCCGGGAACTCGCCGAGTCTCGAGGCGAAACCGGCTGGCGAGCCCACGCCTTCCCACTGACCGTGGACGGCGTCGAAATCGTGGCGACCCTGACCATCCTGGCCGACCGACGCGCCGGCCGCCCCTCCACCTGGGTCACCTGGACCGCGCTCGTCGCCGGCGGCATCGCCAGCCTCGGCGCGAACATCCTCGTCGCCCAGGACGACCTGATCGCCCGGATCATCGCCGGCTGGCCCGCCATCGCACTCATCGCCGCGATCAAAATGCTCTCCAGCATCCTCGAACACGCCCCACGACACGACACCCCACCCGACCGACACCCTCCCGCCCTTGCCGCCAGTAGGACCGCGGAACCGGCCGATGCGCTCGACGACGCGCCGACCGAGAACGTGCCGCGACACGAACCGCCCGCCACACCCGACGACCCGGCCGTGTCGCGACTCGACGACATCGACGGCGACACGGCAGCCGCCGAGGACTGGCCGGTCACGCTCATGCGCCGCATTCCGGTCAACCCCGAGCCCTACCAACGCTGGCAAGCAGTCTGGGCTGACCTGAAAGCCGGCCACACCGACCTCAAGGATCTCGCCCGACGACACCACTTCGACGTGCGCTCCGTCCAAGCCATCCGCCGCGCCGGACAACTCGGCATCCTCGACCACCCCGACCCACCCGCACGACGCCTCGCCGCACTCCCCACCGCCAACGAACACCACGAACCACCACCCCAGCCGGCCACCGATACCCAACCGGCCTCACCGTGACCGACCCCGCCGCCTCGGTAAGCCGCCCCCACGTTCGTCGGGGAGCCGGGTTCTCTGCTGGCATCCGCCGCCAGTTGTGCACATGCCGAACGGAGCTCGTCTGCTGACCGATCATCGATAAGCCCTGGCGTCGGGAACGGCGGGCACGTGACATCACGCACCGTCTTCCCGACGCCAGGGCCCCAATCCCTGCCCGAACCGCTACTGACGGCACAGCCGCTGTAAGCCCCGCACTCGACCGTGCCGCAGATGCGGCCATTTTTTGTGCCCACAACCAGCAGCCACAAGCACCACAAAGCACGAATACCGCACCGAACAGGGCGGCGAACTTCGACGACTGCCGCCCCCAGATCTGGAGGACCTCATGATCACGCCAGCAACCGCCTCGACCCGCGACCGCACGCCCGAGGCGCGAAAATGAGCCGCCGCCTCGCCACCATCCTGCTCGCCGTCAGCCTCGCGGTGATCTTCACCTGTCTCGCCGGCACCAGCATCCTGGTCGGCGCCACCGCCATCGGCTGCGCGCCCGGCCCCGCCACCTCCCTACCGCCAGCCCCCACCGGCGGGTGGCCCGCCATCGGCCGCTGGGACCGCGACCAGGTCGGCAACGCCGCCACCATCACCGCCGTCGGCGCCCGCGACGGCGTAGCCGCCCGCGGCTGGGTCATCGCCGTCGCCACCGCCATGCAGGAATCCAGCCTGCGCAACCTCCCCGGCGGCGACCGCGACAGCATCGGCCTGTTCCAACAACGCCCCAGCCAAGGATGGGGCACCCCACCGCGGCTCCTCGACCCCGCCTACGCCGCCGCCACGTTCTACGCCAAACTCCTGACCATCCCCCACTGGCAGACCATGCCGCTGACCGAAGCCGCCCAACGCGTCCAAATCTCGGCCTACCCCGACGCGTACGCGAAATGGGAACCCGACGCCACCCTGCTGGTCACCACCATCACCGGCGACAACCCACAGCCCGACGGACCACCGGCCGCCGAAGGCTGTCACGTCACCGGCCCGTGGACCCAACCGATCCACGCCCCCGTCGGATCCGGATTCCGGACCGCCGCACGCCCCGAACACGACGGCGTCGACCTCGCCGCCCCACGCGGCACCACCATCCGCGCCGCCTCCACCGGAACCGTCACCCGCGTCCGCTGCAACGCCATCGACCGCCGCGACGGCAGCAACTGGGGCTGCCACCGCGACGGAAACCCCCACCACACCATCGGATGCGGCTGGTATGTCGACATCCAACACGATCAAGGAATCATGACCCGCTACTGCCACATGGATCAACCACCACTGCTCCAACCAGGCCAGCCCGTCACCGTCGGCCAACCCATCGGCCTCGTCGGCTCCACCGGCCACAGCTCAGGCCCACACCTGCACTACGAGATCCACACCAACGGCGACTCCAGCAGCACCGGCGCCCAAGATCCCGTCCCGTTCATGATCGCAGTCGGGGCACCACTGGGTGAGTCCCTACAGTAGGAGGCACCGGTTTCGTCGGGGTACTGGCTGGTCAGGGCGACCAGGGGGACAGCCGCCCTGACCAGCAGCTCAGGAACGGCGCCAGCGATCATGTCACTTGGGCAGTCGTCGAGCGGCTGACCGAGGTGGCGCTCCAGGCGGGTGGTCCAGCGGTCGGCGTACAGGTCCGACTACACGGCTGCAACCGCACACCGCGCCAATCTCGACCTACCCGCGACGGCTGGACCTCGACTTAGCGGCAATCCAACTCGGTGACGTTGCGTGACGAGTGTTGCTGAGCCAGCCATCCCCAAACGTGCGGATCTGGCCGATGAGAGCGTACTCAATCATGCTTGATGAGCGGATGCTCGTCGGCTCGTCGGCTCGTCGGCTTGGCGCACCGGCCGTCTGCCGGTGACGTACCGTTTCCGACGCGAGTGCGGCGGTGTGCGCTGCCAGACACGTTGGTAGGCCGACGCCGACATGGCCTCCAGTGCTGACCCCATCCACAAGTCACATCAAGCGTTCGGGTGGTAGGCGAGGCTGACGGTTAGTGCGGCAAGAGCGAGTCCGAAGAAAAGTGCCCAGGCGCCGAGTCGGAAATTGCCCGCCCGCATATGTGCGCCCAGCGCGCCGAGGAAGTACAAGACCAGACCGGCTGCCGCGAGCGTACCCACGATCGGCACGACGAACCCGGCCAGCAAGCCGAGCGCGCCCCCGCCCAGGAGCATTCCCAGTGGTCGTACCCAGGATCGGGGTACCCGGTTGCGGTCCGCCTCCGTTTTCGGGTATTCGTGGCCGATCAGGTTTGCGATGGCGGCAGAACCGTTGAGGGCTGAGGCGAGCAGGGTCACCGTGAGATAGATGGCGAACATCGACGTCTCCTATCCATGAAAGCGGCCTACCGGTCGCTCACGGACGAGGCTGCGGCCCCGATATGTGACACGATGTTCAGTGCTGTAGATCACAGTGCTATCGCGGTCAGCTTTCGTGGGTTGCTGGCAACGTGGATGGTCTGAACCAGACCGTCCAGCATGTGCAGGGTCATCGCGAGCACCGGCGTTCCGTCACAGCGGACGACGACACCGGGGCCACCGTTGAGGTGGAGCACCCCGGCCGTCGAGCCCACCGGCTGTTGCCGGGAGAGGACGACGATGGCCCGGGCCACGAGGTCCGAACCGTGGATAGGCTTGCGTGGCGCACCAGTGAGGCCGCCGCCGTCGCTGACCATCGTCACGTTCGGTGCCAGAACCTCGATCAGTGCGGTGATGTCACCACCGGAACACGCGGCCAGGAATCGCTCGGTCACCTGCTGCCGGGTCACGGGGTCGCTGTCATATCGGTGCCGGCGGCTCTCGACCGCCTTCCGTGCCCGGTGCGCAAGCTGCCGTACCGCCGGCTCCCGAGGCCCCAGGAGTTGCGCGATCTCGGCGTACGGGTATCCGAACGCCTCGTTCAGCACGAACACCGCGCGTTCCAACGGAGATAGCGTCTCCAGGACGAGCAGCAGCGCGGTGGAGACGGAATCGGCAAGGACCACATCGTCGGCGATGTCCGGTCGGGTGAGGATGGGCTCAGGCAGCCACGGGCCGATGTACGACTCACGCCGCACGCGGGCGCTGCGCAGCTGATCGATCGCCAGCCGGATGGTCACTCGGACCAGAAAGGCTTCGGCGTCCACGACGGTGGCCAGTTCGACGCGACTCCACCGCAGCCAGGCCTCCTGCACTACGTCTTCGGCTTCCTTGACGCTGCCGAGCATCCGGTACGCGACCGCGTACAGCAACCCGCGGTGCTTCACGAAGGGCGGCTCATGCTGGTCACCTAATACTGTCCCGGCCACCCGAAGCATGATCCGGCATAGCGCGTCAGGTGTTCAGACGGGCCACGGTGGACCACCGCGTAAGCCTCCCATCGAGGGCATCAACGCCGTCGGAGGACGACCGGCCAGCACCCGTACGGACTTTGCATCTCTTCCGGAGGCATCCGCTTCTGCCGCCGTCCGCGCTCCGTGCTGTGGAACTCGCAGTGACGCAGAGGGTCTGCTCGGTGGATTTATGGTGCCTGGAGCCAGCGGGTGTGGATGTCTTGGTAGCGGAGTGGGTTGACGGCTGCCGGGTCGTTGAGGAGTTCGACGAGTAGGGCGCCGTTCGGGAGCCGTCGTGCCTGGGCGGTGATCTCGGGCAGCGGTGCCGGTGGAAGATGGCGGTCGGGGCCGAGGTAGGTCCACCAGCCGAGTTCTGCGGGCCAACCACCGGCAGGGTGAGAGCCGTCGTGGATGTCGAGGTGCCACACCTGCTCGGATGACCACTCGTCGAGAATCCGCCCGACATCGGCCTGCAGTCGCTCGGCGGCTTCAAGCCACACGCTGGTCAGCCCAGCGTGCAGGTCGCGGAAGGTGTCGGCCTCTGGGACTGGGTGACGGTGACAGAACACCGCGTCCAACGCCCACGTGAGAGTCCCAGCCCGCCACGCTACGAAGACATCGACCCCGTCATTAGTCCAGAGTTGGCCACCCGCGGTGCCCGCCGCCATGGCGTCCAGTGCCGCCTGCGGGTCGTCTACCGTGCGTGCGTCGCCGTCCGGGTTGGTGAACAGGTTGATCAGCCCGTCGGGGCGTTGCGGGCGCAGGCCATGGCAGGCCGCCAGGGCGTACAGCTCGCGAAGAGCCGGCTCTGCCGCCGCCGGCACATGTAGTTCCCAGAACCAGTCCGACCCCACGACGGCATGATGACGAGCGGCTTCAGGCCGCAGCAAACCACAACCACCAGAACGCGACGCAGCACAGCTCCGTCGAGGCGGACACACAATCGCTTGGCACATTCTGCCCAAGATCGAGTGCACGGACATGCCGCACCCCGCGCGGTTGGTGCTCCAGCCGGATGGCAGGGTTCTTGCATGTCGGAGGACAAGATCGGTTGGCTAAGTCGGGAGCTGGCGGTGCCGGGGGTGGCGCTGGCCGTGTACGACTCAGGCGGGCCCGGGCAAGTCATCCTCTTTCTGCATGGGCTTGGTGGATACGCGTTGGAGTGCTCTGCCGTCGCTTCGCGCCTGGGCAACGAGCACCGGGTGGTGAGCCTTGACCAGCGTGGTCATGGATCGAGCACCACGCGTCCGGATGACCTCAGTAGGGCGGCGTTCGTCAGCGACGCCGTGGCCGTGATCGAGAACCTAGATGTGGGTCCGGTCATGGTGGTCGGCCAGTCCTTCGGAGCCCACACGGCCCTCCTTCTGGCAGCAAGTCGCCCAGAGCTGGTGTCGGCGCTCATCCTCGTCGAGGGAGGCGTGGGCGGCGGCGGGCAGGAGGCAACCAACGAGGTCATCGACTGGTTCGCATCGTGGCCGACCCCGTTTGCCGACACAACGGCCGCCGCCACGTACTTCGGCGGGGGGAGGACAGGTGAAGCCTGGGCGGCAGGACTCGCGCCATCCGCCACGGGACTGGTGCCCCGCTTCGAGCTCGAGGTCCTCCAAGAGGCGATCCATGCAGTCAACGCCGAAGCGCGGTGGGCCGATTGGGCGGCTATCAGCACGCCAACCCTGCTCGTCAAGGGCGAGCGAGGTTTCCTAGAGCAGGCCGAAGCGGACGAGATGCTGGCAACCAACCCCATGGCCGCCATGATCGTCATCGACGGGGCCGGCCACGACGTTCACTTGGACTCTTCCGAACAGCTTGCCGCCGCGATCTCAACATTCGTCGGCGAAATCGAATCCCGCACCACTTGATCGACCGCCGTCCGCAGCAGCACCCGTGCGTTACCGGATTTGCCGCAAGTCGCTCGCTACGCAGCGTCTCGCTCAGCTCGGCCGACCGGACGCACGGTCGTAGCCGGTGAGCGCGGGTGCTGCCCGAGTGCTCGTGCTCGTGCCGGGCGATGCGGTTGGTGGCTGCTAGCGTTCGGCGCCATGTGGACCGAGGAGATCGTGGCCGGGCGGCCGGCCTGGCGCCACGTCGCATCCGACGCGGTGTTTCGGGAGGTGCCGGGTGCGACCTTCCGCATGGGCCTGTCCGAGGCGGAACTGGCGGCGGTACGCGCCATCGAGCACGGTGGAGGTGTCGAGGACACTCTTGAGCCGTTCTTCGCCGGTGCTGGGGACGCCCAGCCGGTACGCGAGGTGCGGGTCGAGCCGTTCCTGATCGCTCGGCATCCGTTGACGGTCGCGCAGGTTCGGCACTGGTTGCCGGAGTACGAGGACGACTACGCCGACGCGGAGTCCGGCACGGCCCGGCTTGAGGATGACCTGGATGACCTGCTCGATGCGCTGCCGTTCCGGCTGCCCAGCGAGGCGGAGTGGGAGTACGCAGCCCGCACCGGCACCACCACCTTGACCTTCCGAGGCGACGGGAAACCCGGCGAAGACCAGGTGCTCGACGACTTCGGCGATGAGCAGCGGCCAGCCGCCGCCGAGAACGCGTTCGGGCTGGCCGCGATGGGCTCAGCTAACGAGATCTGCGCCGACGTGTGGATTCCCGGGTTCGCGGGTGCCCCGCCGGATGCCCGCCCACGCACCGGCGACGGTCCCAGAACGGTACGCGGCGGTGCCGCCGACCTCTACCCGTGGCAGGGCTGCGACGAATGGCTGCTGCTACTCGCCGCAACCCGGTACAAGCACGCCCAGTTCACCGCAGTCCGCCCGGTCGCACCACTGCCACCCCGCCAGTAGCCCCAGCCGCCGGACGAGACAGATGCGCCACAACGCGCGCGGATCAGCGCTCGCTACGCACGTCGTGGCGTGCTGGGTCCTCCGGATCACGGCTCTAGCCGAGAACAGTGCATCGCGAGCCGGCAGGCGACACGGAGTCAAGTCCAAAGCGGCTACGCTGCGCTCGTGGAGGCGGCCGACATCGAGCCGGGGGCCGTGTTCCGGTTCCCGCACGACGACAGACCTCACCGAGTGCTTCTTCGCGACAGCGATGTCGTCATGTATGACGCCTGGTGGCCACACCTCGAGGCATGGGGACTGGCAGATCTCGCGGCGATCAAGCGCCAGCGCATCAGCTACTACGTCGCCATTGTGCCCACCGTGATAGAGAAGGCGGTCCATCTGCGAACGGCGCCCTTGACCGCCGACGAACTGGCGGTGCACCGGCCTGACCTGCCCTTCGCCGCGGTGCGGGACCTGGTGATGACATGGTCCTCGGGTGATGCCGGTCGGGTCACCGACGCTCGGGCAGACATCAGTGTGGCCCAGGTTTACTTGTTGCCGTTCGGACCCGACGGCGGTACCAAGGCCGGGGTTCGAGTTGCCGCGGACAACGGTAGTGCCTTCACCGTCGGGGAGTTGTTCCGCAAGGCCCAGGCCGTCCAGGCTCGGCATACCGGTCATGTGCTGCCAGGCGCGGGAGTCGGGATCTATCGGTACGGGCTACAGCGAGGACTGCCCGCCTACTACCTGTGGGGAGCGGTGAGTCGACTTCATGAACACCTCGCCCCACATCGTCGATAACGGCGCACGATTCTGGCCACCGTCCGTGCATGGTGACCGATCAAGAGCGGTCACCACGGGTAGTTGGCCTCTGAGTCGAGCGGGCATCCTGAACTGCCGAGGTTCGGATGCGGCGTATCGTCAGTCCTCGTCCTCGTCTTCCGAGTCGGTGGAAAATAGCAGCATGTCGGCGATGAAGCAGGTCACCGCACAGGAGGTGTCGTAGCCGATCCACGTGGGGTAAGCGCCGTCGCCCCAGCCGCTGGACCAGGCGACCATGTCCTCCGAATCGGTCGTGCGGTAGCGCGGCTCGACCAGGCCGTCGAGCGTGCGCCAGACGTCTACCACCCGGTCGGCGGAGTCGGCGTCGACGTAGCAGGCCATGCCGGTGTCGACGCCGAAGCCGAAGAACTGCTGGTAGCCCAGGTCGAGTGGGTCCTGCCCGTCGCGCAGCGCCAGCTCCCATCGCACTGCGGGACGGTCGCTGATGTCGAGGCGAGCGGCGGAGACCCGGCTATGCCCCGGATCATCGACGAAGGTCGCGAGGCCGACGGAGACCGGATACGTGCCGGGCGGCACCGTGACGTCGAAGGGCTTGGCGTCGAGGTCCAACGAGGAAGGATCAGCAGCGATCAGGCGGCCGGAGGGAAGGTGAAGGCGCCCGGCGCTGCGGGTCGACAGGCGAAGCTGCCGGTCGTTGTATTCGACCCGCGCACCGGGGGTGAACAGGAGTTCGATGCCGTGCGGCCGCAGCGGCCGGGGCGGACGCCATGGTGGCCGGGCGGCGATTCGCACCGGAAGCGGATGGTGTACCGCGTTGACGATCTCCACGGGCGCGTCCCCGACGAGACTCAGCAGTTCCCGCCATCGGCGAAAGCGCGGAATCGGCAGGCGGGGCGGCGGCTGTCTCGAGCGGGACTCGTGCCGAGCGCCCAGATCGCCACGCGGCTCGACGACGTGGGTGCGCTCGCCGGAGAGTCGATAGGTGGTGCAGGTCCGCGCCGCGACATGCGGATACTCGTGTTCGCCCACATCCGGCGGGCCGTCCCAGGTAGTGGCCCGGCGCAGGAACAGGTCGCCGCTCCCCGTGCCGCGCAGCTCGTGGCAGGACACCTGCCGGCTGGCCGCGTCGAAGCGCGACACGCGGCAGTACTCGTCGGCCCAGGAGAGGTCCATCACCGCGTGCCGTCGACCGTCGATCAACAGCACGGCCGTGTACGGCTGACCCGCCGCGTCACGGGTCTGCGCCGCAGTCGCGGTCAGCGGATTGACCACGCCGTCGTCCCATCCATCGCAGTACACGACCTCAAGCCTCGCGATCACGCCGTGACCATGCAGACTGTCCCCGGTCGACACCCTCAACCAAGATCAGGTGCACGCTTCTGCCGCTGTCCGCTCAGAAAGGGCTTGGGGACGCCTCGCCATTGGCGAGGCGTCCCCCGGACTCGGCCCGGCTCGAACGGGCTGCCACCCTCTCCTGCAGGATCGCGGGTGCGGTCATCCGGAGCCACCGCACCTTGGGCGAGGACGGGAAGAGCTTAGGGGGCGGCCACGACGCACGCACATGCCGCCGATGGAGCGCGGTCCTGCGCGTTAACGGCGCACGTCCCGGCCATCGGGCATCGGCCGCAGCACCTCCATCGGCGTGCGGCTGGTTCTGGCAGCCAGAGCGGCGATCGCTGTCGCGGGGAGAGCGGTGAGGTTCAACGCGTAGGCAGGCCCGTCGTCGCGCACCGCAGCGTCCGCGATGTTGTTGACGTCGGCGTCCTGGTCGGCGAGATTCGCAGCGACACCGCTGACAGCAGCCCGGAGCGCATTGTCGCCGGCCCGCCGCCGATTTTGCACCACAGCTCGAATATTCCAACCGGGGCGCGGACACTCCCTGCGACGCCCTGCGATATCGGTCGTCAGGCAGTCGTCGTGCACCCCGTCGAGACCAGCCGCTACTCAGGACGAGGACGCTCACTGCTTGACATCTTTGGTCAAGTACTTGACGATAGGTGTCAAGTGAAGGGGGCGGCGTGCGACCGCGTAATGAGGAACTTGTCGGGCAGCTCATCAGGTTGATCGACATTCGGCTGCTCGACCCGCTCGAGATCCTGGTCGACGGCCACCACGCCATCGACTCGCTGCGGACCGTCGTCCATGAGCAGGCGCACTCGTGGGCCACCACGATGGTCAGCGGCGACGATCAGGCAGCTTATGGCGTGATCGTCCGAGCGATCTCGACGCTCTCTCCCAGCGATGGCCCATTCAACCCACCTCTCGACTGGTGGCGCACCCCACTCGGCCAAATCGTCGCGCGAAGGGTTGGCCACCCCACCGCCGAATCGGTGTCGTACGCGGTGGCCGGCGCCATGCTCGGCATCACCCGTCAGGGCGTCCATGACCTGGCCTCCCGCGGCAAGCTCGCCCGCCATGCCGAGGGTGGCGTGCTGTCCGCCGCTGTCCGCGACCGACTACTCCAGGAAGGAACCCGACGTGCCTGACCCCCTCGTCAGCTCCGGCCGCGTGCCGATCGCATACCGCGACTTCGGCGGATCCGGACGCCCGTTGCTGCTTCTGCACGGCGCGGGTGGCAACCTCGTCCAGATGACGACGCTGGCCGAAAAGTTACGGCCGGCACACCGGGTGGTCACCGTCGACCTGCGCGGCCACGGGCGCTCCGGTGACGGCCCGTGGCAATGGGACGATGTGCTGGACGACTTGGCCGCCGTCGCCGACAGCCTCGGTCTCGACCGTCCCGCAGTGGTCGGCGTCTCCCTCGGTGGGATTCTGGCCGCGCTCTGGGCACAGCGCCAGCCGGAGTGCCCCGGCGCCGTCAGCCTGGATGGCAATCCAACGCTGAGCCGCCCGGAGCAACTCGCCGGGATGGACCCAGGCCAGGCGGCGACGGAACTCGCCAAGCTGCGTGCCGCCTTCGACGGAATGGCCGCGATGCTGGCCGAGCCGCTCACCGCCGAACAGTTGACCGCTGCCCTGGCGGGGCAGCAAGCGATGGCCCAACGGTACGGTGCCGATCCGGATGACTGGGTGGCGGCCTTCGAACGTAACCTCGTGCCGTGCGACGACGGCAGTAGCCGGCTACGACCCGGACCGGAGTTGACCGGGCAGATGCGGGAGGCGATGGGAACGCTCGACCTGGTCCCCGCCTACCGGGATACCCGGTGCCCCCTGCTTCTCGTCCTCGCCACCGAGGACCTCCCCGAGCAAGGACCGTTCCACGAGCTGTACGCCACCTACCGCCGGGCCACCACCGAACGCCTCGCCACTGTGGGCAATCCGTACCTGCGGGTACTGCATCTGGCCGGCGCTAGCCACGCGATGGTCGCCGAACGCCCATCAGAACTCGCCGCCCTCATCACCGACTTCCTCAGCGAGGTAGCTCACCACTGAGCCGAACCGAAGGCGGTGGTGGGGACACGGTGCGGCCAGGACGCTCCGTACAGCCCAGCCCCCACCAACCGTGGAGTGCTCCTCGTAACTCAAGGCCAGCGCCTGAACAGCAAGATGCCCAAGCTTTCGGAGTACCAGCAGACGGCCGCCCGCCTGTAGGGGCCCGGCCATGGACCGGGTCGCCGTGCCACACCGAGGCACTTCGTCGGTGCCGGCGGTGCGCAGGGATTTCGTCGAACCCGGGGGCGAAGTCGTGCCGAGCGAACCCGGCTGACTCGACACTCGAAAGTGCAAGGTCTCCAAGAAGTACCATGCGGGCCGGCCTTCCCGGACAGTCCCGGACGCTGCGGCTCGGCCAGTCGACATTGGATGCCGTTAAAGGCGGCGGCGTGTCAAACACTTGCGCGTCCGCTTGACCGACGTTCTGCATCTCGGCCGGCGGTTGCGCCACCTCGGCTGATCCCGCCTCACGAACACAGTGAAAAGTGCGCACATCTAGCCGCAGACCGGGCGTCACGGAACGCAGCCGCTGCTCATGGGCAGGCGCGAGGACACGCCTGAGAAGGGTGCGTCCATCGTTCAGTGTTGGTGTGGTCAGTGCGTTCGTTGCGCCACGAACACGTACTCCCGCCCAGGGCGGTCTGGGGCCTCGCGGACGTCGATGGTGGTGAAACCGTTGGTCACCAGGGTCTCCTCAACGTCTGTTCGACTGCGGAACCTGAGGGTGGAGTCCGACTCCACCGAGAAGCCGTCAGAGGCGAAGGTGTACGTGTACCGGAAGGAGACATATGGCAGCGCCACCCTGGTGACTTCCATGCGCCGTTGGACCTCACCGATGCCAGGAAGGTTTCGGGTGACGGGGTCAGTGTCAACGACCCATTCCTCCCAGGCGCGGCGCTGCGGGCGTCTCGTCTCGAACACGAGGTGGCCGCCGTCGCGTAGCGCGCCATGGATGCCCTGGAGTGTCGCGCTCCAGTCATCGTCGTCAAGGAAGACTTGAGCCACGCTGCCGGTCATCAGCGCGATGTCAGCTGACAGCGCGGGGAGCGTCGTGGCATCCCCGTGGAGCCAGGTGACCGATGCGGCGCCGGGTTTGGATACCGCCACGTCGAGGGAGGCAACGGCGGGATCAACGCCGGTCACATGTCGTCCGCTTCTTGCCAGCAGGATGGCCAGGGATCCGGTACCGCATCCGATGTCGAGCACGTGTCGGGCGTCGAACTCGTCGACGATGCGAAGATATGCGTCGAGGTCCGCGCGGTCGCCATCGAACGCATCGTAGACAGGCGCGAGGCGCGGGTGGGCAAAGATCGCGTCGGGCATGGCACAGAACCGTAGCGATACGGAATGTCCGCGACCGGCAATAACCGACGCGGTTGCGATACCGCTCATGCCGCACCGAACGCGGCGGCCTGGTGTACTGCGTTACCGCTTCTGTGCTCGGTACTCGCGGAGCAGCGCCGTGATCTTGGCGTAGTCACGGGCGCCGCCGTTCAGCTCATTGAGCAACTCGTCTGGGCAGAGCTCATAAAGGTCGCCCCACCACCGGCAGGCCCGGTTGTCCCAGATCCGGTAGCCGCCGTCAACGCCCCTCGCCACGTACCTTCGCCTCGCCACCGGTGGCAAGGTAGCAATGTCGTTACCCGACTGCATGCGGATTGCGGCCACCCAGTTCGGCACGCTCATCTAGCCGCAGGTCGCGCGCTGGTCCGGGGACCGGTGCCGGGAGTCAGTAACAGTGGCACACTTCGCTCGTGAACGCGACGGAGGCAGTCGGCCGGCTCTCGGAGATCCTGGAATCTCTCGCGGCACAGGGCTTCGACACCCGACCGCTCGTGGTCGATTCGCCGGCTTCACCGAGCGAGGTCGAAGCGGTAGAAGACCAACTGGGGTGCAGGCTACCGATGTCGTTGCGGCACTGCCTGACGACCGTCGCCAGCCGCGTGGAACTCGCCTGGTTCGCACCGCCCGAGCACACCTTCCCTGATCCATTCCACGAGATCTTCTCCGGAAACCTATGTTGGTCACTCAACGGCCTGCCTGAGTTGATGACGGCAGTTCGAGGGTGGGCTGACAACGTGTTCCCGGATCCGAGTGACCCCTACGACAGGGTCTGGCATCACAAGCTGCCATTCATGGAGGTCGGCAACGGCGACTATCTGGCGCTGGACTTGAACGAGGACGCGTACGGGCGCGTCGTCTATCTCAGCCACGACGATGGTGAAGGCCACGGCCGGACGATGGCTTCCTCCTTCGAGGAGTTGCTCGTTCGCTGGATCCCTCTGGCCTGTCCGGGTGCCGAAGACTGGCAGTGGCTGCCGTTCTGCCCACGATCAGACGGGGGCCTTGACCCCTCGTCTGCGAGAGCCCACGAGTGGACTGCGCTTGTCCAACTCAAAGAACGGCCCGTCCGCAGTCCAGGAAGTGTGAACGTCCGGATGTCTGCCGCCGATCGTGCGCGGCGCTTAGCCGGGGCCTTCATGCGTCGTGATCGGCCGTGCTGTCCGATGTTCGGAAGTAGCGGCCGGCCGTGCTACCGGCCCAGCCTGCTACGAGATCAACTCGGTGAGTTCGGCGACGAGATGCCGCATGTCCTCGCCGCTGTCGAGGGTCACCACGACGGATGCCTCCCACGCTCCCGGTTCGTAGCCCCGGGGACCTCGGATGACGAAACGGAGATTGACATGACCGCGTCCGTCGTGCGCCGCGTCGATGCGGAGGTCATGTTCGAGTGACTGCCAGCTACGCACGCCATCCCAGCCGTCGAACGACTCGGCCAGAGAGTCCGTCCAGGCCACGATCCCATCACCGGCGAGCGTCCGGACCGAGGTCGCAGCGTTAACGCCGGCATCGTCCAGCTCACATCGAAGGTCGAGCACCAGGTCACCCGACGGTCTCTGGGGACAACGCAGGCGTACGGACCCTCGGCCCGGTTCGGCCGTGAGCTCGATGCCATCATCCAACTGCTTGAGCACGAGGCAGAGCATGCCAGTGATGCGAGCCGACCTCGCACTGATTTCCAATCCACGGATGCTCAGCCGGTTCACTCTTCTGCCGCAGATGGCGCGCGGCCGGCGCCGGCCCGGCGGGAGACGTTTGGCCTGATCAGGAGCTTGACCGCCAGTTAGCGGCCGGCGTGTCTCATCACAGTCCTGCCATCTCCGCACCGGACCGGACCTCGCGTCCCCACGGTGAGGAGAGAACGCATGTCCATGCTGGCAGAACTGGTCGAGGTCGTCATCGGCGTCGACACCCACAAAGACACCCACACCGCCGCGCTGCTCGACGCCCGCACCGGCGGGGTCCTCGCCAGGGCTACGGTGAGCACCGACCCGGACGGCTATTGCTCCGTGGCACCACGATTTGGGTTGGCGGCAGCCATGGGGTCGCACTGACCTCGCCGATCGATTCGTCGGGTTGACTCTGCCCTACGGTTGGGACGGCACCAGCGCGCTGCCGTTTCTGGCCGGTGTGTACGGGCTCGACTCGTATGACCCGCAATCGGAACAGTTGCTGACGGCGCGGTCGCTGTCGCGGGACGGCACGGTCCGGGGCGAGGTTGTGGCGCAGGTCGAGTGATGGGTGGCCGAGGAACACGTCGTGCAGCTGCTCCGGCAGATCAGCTCCTACATCGGCTACGCGTATGACGACCTGGACGAAGCAGCACTGACCGGTGCGCTCGATGACACGAACGACGAAGCGGCCGACGGCTGGTTCGAGTACCCGCTGGCAGGCACGCCCCCGCTGGTCATCCGGCTGGCGCAGCCACCGGGTAGTGCAGTGGTCAGTGTCCGCGTCGAAGGCACCATGGATCTGGTCCTGGCCACCCGGATAGAGACTCTGCTGGACCTGCTGTAACGACTCGCGGAGCAACAAGCAGTACATGTCCGGATCTGCTGCCGTCGGGGTGTTCAGTGGGGAAATGCGCGGGGGATACGCGCGCTGAGGAGTTCGTCGCGGAACGTTTGGATGCGCGTGATGACCTGTCGCCTGCCGACGGTGTTCTCGATGCGGTCGAGGTACAGGCATCGGGCGGCGAGTTTGTCGAGGCTGACGGTGAAGTAGATCGCCATCAGCGGGTTCACGAACAGGTCGCCGCCGCCGGTGCGCCGGGTGAACCGGACGTCTCCGAACGCGCCGCTGGTAGCGGCGGCGATCTGTCCTTGGACGATGCTGGGCCGGTCCGGGGTGGCGGCCTGGGCGTCGGCGACAGCATCGCGG
This sequence comes from Verrucosispora sp. CNZ293, assembly GCF_002754655.1. NCBI lineage: Bacteria > Bacillati > Actinomycetota > Actinomycetes > Micromonosporales > Micromonosporaceae > Micromonospora > Verrucosispora sp. CNZ293. The sequence continues at coordinate 548,950 of NZ_PEFR01000001.1, read as the reverse complement.
TACAGCGCCGCCTCCCGGCTCGATCCGGGGATGGACAGGGCACCGAGGTAGCCGCCGTCACGGTCGAGTGCGGCGAGGTTCTCCAGCACCTGAACGTGGTTGACGCCGTCGTAGGCGTCGATACCGAAACCGAGACTGGTCACCAGCTTGACCGGCACGTCCAGCGCGGCGACGGCGGCCAGACTGGTGATGTCCTCCACCGGGGTGCCGAGATCGCCCTCGTCGCCGCGCAGCAGGACATCGGTGCCGCCGTCGACGAGCACGACCGCATCGATGTTGAGGTGTTCGACCAGGTAACGGTACGCCGCCCGCAACGGCTGGACACCGAGCGGCGCAAAGGCGTACACGGTCGACGGCAGTTCCTGAGCCGCCAGCCACCGGGCGAGCGTCCGTTCGGGGAAGTACCAGTCCGGGCTGGTGGTGTCCGGCTGCACTGCCGCGACGTGCTCCGCTACCCACGCGTCACGATCGATCAACTCCAGCTGGGAGAAGGACAGGTTGGCCAGGTGCACCTGCGCGCCGCGGCTCCACAGAGCGAACGCCAAGGGCAGGCCGGCGTACACGTCGAACCCGCCGCCCGCTCCGGCGATGAGGATGCTCCGCGCCGGAGCCAGGGCAGCAAACAGCGGCGGAACGGCCAACGAGAACGCACCCGGGTCGGCCGGCAGCACAGCAGGGTTCATCACCGCTCAATGATCAACCAAGCCCCTGCTGTCCAAGCCACGCGGCCCCACCGCGACGAGCAACAGCGAACGGGTGCACGCACATGCCGCCATCCGCGTTCAGCGATCAGCGCGGTCGCTGCGGGTAGCTGGGTCGGGCGGAGCGGGCATCCCGAGCTGTCCCCTTCTAAATCTTTCTGGTGGTCGGTCACCTTCGATCGCTATCGCCCCGGCCCTCGGCGGCGGCCAGCAGCCGGGGGTCATCGTGTTTGCGATGATCTCGGCATGTTGCAGAGGTGGTCGACGCTTCGGGAGATCGAGGAAGCGCTGCTGCGATGTGAGCAGGGTCTGGGCTGGGAGAGGCCGGTGCTGCATGGCGTCGGCTTCATTCCTCGCGTCATCGAGCACAGCCTGGACGGGACGATCGCCTCCGTGGTTCTGGAGCGGGAGATCGGGTTCGTGCGGGTCAACGTGCGTGAGGACGTGCTATCGGCTGCAGTGCTGGCCACGGTCACGGGTTGGCGTGGTGGCAGCGGTTCGGTGCGGCTGGGGCAGGCGCAGCTTGCGGAGGCGATCGGGATGTTGGCGCCGGCTGAGGCATGCCGGGAGGTCGAGCATCCGAACCTGCGGATCTGGCGTGAGATCCAGGGCTGGGAGTGGGACGACGATCCGCTGATTGTGGTCTTCGACGCCGACCCGGATGCACCGAGCGACGATCCCTATGTGATCGCGTTGCGGGAGGTCTTCCTGTCGGGCCGGCAGTTGGTGCCCTCCGGCGAGGTACGAGTGTGGCCCCCACCAGGCGCTGACGGGCATCGTCTGCAGGAGCTCTGGGAGACCCGTTGGCCGCAGGTCGCACCCATCAGCCATCACCTCAAGCGGCTGGATGACCACTGGGTGCGATTCCATAGCCTGCCTGATTCAAAGCGCTACGCCGACAGCGAGTCCGAGTACGCCACCATCCTGCACCGGCACAACACCATTCTCGATGAACTTCGCGGCGATACCACTGACCTGCTCGTGATCACGCTGGAAGTAGCGTTCACGCCAGTGCCCCGACGTCGAACGCCCATCTTGCACGATCTGCTACCGGACGGTGAATGCTGGTCGGTGCTGTCCTGGTCAGACCTCGATCCCGAACTCGCCTTCGCCCACACCTACGTCAACCACGTCGCCTGGAAACCCGGTCGCCTCGATCGACTGCTTCGTGAAGTCGCTGACGACCGGATTGCTTATGTGATCATCGCGCCGCCTGATCTGGCATGGCTCTACGCGCCCTACGACGGTGGCGCGGACGCGCTGCTGACGGACACCGCACAACGCGATGTCCTACGTGACCGGCATCGCGAATGGCTGTCAAGCCATCCCGCCGGACTCTGATCCCCACCAGCCGCTCGGCCACCCATCGGACGTACTGTCATGCCGCGAAAGCACTCGTCACTGAAGGCGGCGGTGTGCGCCGGCCGCTGGTATCCACGTCCATGAACACGTTGTTTATCAGCCCATCCAGCAAGAGCCAGTCGATCAGGTGCCCCGCGACGCCTCAGACGAGCCGGGCCCGGGCATCAGGACCACCACCCCAGTTTCGGATGACCGCCGCGCCGCGTAGCCATCGAGGTTCTTGTCGATCTCACGCCAGCGGGCCCACAGCCGCGACCGTTCGTCGCCGGTCGCAGCACGCCCGCGCACCGGCCGCGGCCCGTCGACCAGGTCGACGGTCGCGTCCGGGTGCGCCTGCAGATTGAGCCACCAGGCCGGTTCGGGATCTCCCCAGCCGTTCATGGCCAGCGAGACCAGATTCGCGCCGTCCTCGAAGTACCCGAGGATCACGCTGCGCTGCTGGCCGGTGCGACGTCCGACGGTGGTCAGGCGCAGCATTCCGTACCGGTTGCCGCGTGGACGCGACAGTCCGACCCGGCCGCCGGATCGCCGGAACACACCCCGGTGAGCCGACCAGAACAGCCGAATGAACCAACGGCGCGGCAACCACGGCTTCTTCGCAGGGCCCAGGTCCGACTCGGTCACTCGCCCATCGTATTGGCCGCTGTCACGCGCGAACGGCAGCCAGCGGCAGGCCGGTGGCGCCGAACGCTCTGACGACAGCCGGCCTGCCCACCCGATCAAGTCAACGCCCGCTCATAGCCGCGATCCGAGCGCATCGACTCTGGCCTACTTGATAGCCCAGCGTGAGCTGCGGAGGGAGGCCAGTGGGGCGTCCGCAGTCGCCGACGGAGCCGCGGTGGCGGACATCCCGGCCTGTGTACCTCGGGCGTACCTGGCTTCGCACGGGAACGCGTACACCGACACCAGTTGTTGGTGCTGCGCAACGTGCCGGAGGCCGGCGAGCTACGTCGGCCGTTTGTCCGTTCGGGGTGATGTGGGGTGCAGCAGGCGGCGGGCCAGTCGGTGGGTTTCCTCGGACGGTTCTTCGTCGATTGTCTGGAGCGCCTGGGTGAGTGCGGTGAGTCGCGTTCGCACGGCTGCGGTGTCGCCGGTCTGGCTGTGGGCGGTCATCGCGAGGCGGGCGATTTCCTCGTTGATGGGGTCGATGGTGCATGCCGTGTCGAGGAGGTCGCGGGCGCGGGCGGGATCTGTGTCGGCGACCAGGACGGCGAGGCGGGCGTGGATGTTGACGCCGACTTGTCGGCAGGTGTGTTGCGGGCCGTCGGACCATTCGTAGTCGTGGTGGAGTAGGCCGCCCCAGTTGCTGACGGCTTCTTCGAGTGCTTCCCGTTGGGCTTGTCGGTCGGTGGTGCGTCCGGCGCGGCTGGTGGCGTCGAGGACTCGCCACCAGTCGATGTCGAGGAGGTTGGGGTCGAGGTAGTAGCGGCCGCCGGGGTTGACCACCGGTTTGAAGGTGTGGGTGTTGTCGCCTGGGTTGAGTCCGGCGGCGGTGGTGAGCCGGTTGCGGAGGTTGGCGACGTTGGTGGAGAGGCGGTCGCGGGCGCGGCGGGGTGTGGCGTCTGGGGTCATGGCGACTTCGATGTCGGGGATGTCGGCGCCGTCGCGGTGGACCGCGAGGTAGGTGAGCAGTTCGTAGCTGGCCCGTCGGACGCCCGTTACCGGGGTTCCGTCGGCGCCGATGATCGCGGGGTTGCCGAGGATCCGGACGCGGACCTTCGCCTGCGTGCGGTTCGCCGCGGGTGTTGGCGGCGCGGGGCTGTCGGTTGGCGGCTGGTGGGCAATGTCCGCCTGGTTGGTGCAGGTTTCAGCGGTGACGGGCGCTGCGAGGTCGGTGGTGGCTCCCGGGTCTGCCGCAGGGGCGGTCTGCTCGTGTTGCGAATTCGATGAGGGTGGTGGGTTGGCGGGGTCGCCGGTGTGTGCCTCTGTGAGGACGGTGAGCAGTTGCAGGGTGGTGTCGCTGTCCAGGACGGCCAGTTTGGGTCCGGGTTCGGCGTCGTTGTCTGTGGTGGTGCCGTCCGGGGCGACGGTGAGGGTCATGCCGGGGGGCCAGTCGCCGGCGATGAGGGCGGTGATGCCGAGGGGGTGGCCGAGGTGCAGGGCGGTGCAGAGACGGGCTCGGATCGCAGTGTCTGGTAGGTCGGTGATCAGGATGATCGGTGGGAGCGGTTCGTGGTGCGGGTCGGCTTGGTGGAGGTCGTCGAGGTTGGTGACGTCAGCGTCGGTGACAGCGCGGGTGCGATGGATGATCTGGGCCTCGAGGTGGGCGAGAGCCTGGTCCAGGCCGGCGGCGACGTGGAGGCGGGGGATGACGCCGACGAGGTCGGTGATGGCGTTGCCGCCGAGCAGGTCGGCCAGCGCGGGGGCGGGGATGACGATGTGGCCGCGGGCGTCGGGGTCGTCGGGGCTTCCGGAGGACAGGGTGGCGACGAGCATCGCGCGGATCGCGTCTGGTCCGCCTGCTCCGGTGAGCCCGAGTCCGTCGGCGGGATGCTGTGGCAGGCCGGCGAGTTGCGGGCCTGACGGGCCGGTCGGGGTTGGTGTCGGTGGTGTGCCTTCGGCGATGTCGCGGACGGTGGGCTGCGGGGCGGGTGGGGTGACCAGGTCGGCTGCCTGCTCGCGGGCGGCTCGGCGCAGCCGGCTGATGACGGCGGGCAGCGGTTGCAGGGTCGGATCGTGGGCCGGGTCGGGATCGGTGATGGGGTTGTAGCGGCTGCGGCGTCGCAGCCAGACCACGGATGCTGCGGCGGCCAGCGCCGCTGCCAGTCCGATGGGTACCCAACCTCCGGGAAGGCTGACCCCGTGGGTGTCGTCGCTCGGCCGGTCCTCGGACGGTGGGGATGCGGTCGGTGTGGTGCTGCTCGGGGCAGGTGTGCTCGTCAGGGAGGTCGCAGCGGCAGACGGCGTGGTGGCCGGCGGACGTTCGACCACGGAGTCGGGGTCGGGGTTGGCCGGCGTTGATGGCGCTGTCGTGGGCTGCGGGGCGGGTGGCGCGGTGTCTGGTGTGGCGGTGGAGGCGGGTGGTGGGGTCGCTGTGGGTGTCTGGTTCGGTGTGGGTGGCGGGGTGGGTGCTGGCGGGGTTTGCGGTTGTGCGGTGGTCGGTGGTGTGGCGTCATCGGGTAGGTGCAGCGTCCAGCCGGGGTAGATGAGGTTGGGGTTGGTGAGCGTGCCACCGACATCGCGGAAGTGGGTGCCTCGGTTGAGGGCGAAGATTTCGGGCCACCTGTTGGGGTCGCCGAGCCACTCTTTGGCGATCTTTGAGAGGCTGTCTCCGCGTTCCACTATGCAGGTGTAGGTCTGCCCGGACGCTGTTCTGTCCCGGTGGCTGTCCGTCTGCCGCGTCGCCGCCGGTGCTCCGCTCGCCGCGTGGACAGCGCTGGCGGAGATGGACGTGCCGCGTCGAGCAGCGTTCTCCTGACCACCAGTGTTGTCACCGGCACTGTGGCCGGTGTTCGCTGGTGATGTCCCGCCCGCGCCGAGGCGGTCCGAGGTGGACAGGTCGGCGTCGTTCCGCGGGGCGAGGGAGTCCTCACCTGGCGGGCTGTCGGGCGTCGTGTCGGTCGTGGCGGTGGTGTGCGCGGCGGCGGGTAGCGCGGTGGAGGTGACGGCGGTGGCGCCGAGGAGCGCGGCCGCGAGGCCCTGCATCGGTCCCGGCATGCGCAGCGCGATCCGCCATCGCAGCCGAGCCGTGAGGGCCGTGTGTACGCGGCGGGCGATGGCGGTGGCGAGCATGGCCCAGAGCAGCCAGGCGCTGGTCTGCAGCATTGTGGTGAGGAACCCGGTGGTCAGGGGCTGTTGCAGCCACGCCCGCAGCTGGCTGTCAGATGGCATCGTGGGCGTTGGCCAGCCTGCCAGATACAGCAGCACGAGTGGCGCCGCCGCGAGCACGACCGCGGCGACCCCCGCTGTCGAGACCGGTGGTTTCACGCTGCCCTCCCCTGCGTCGTTCATCCGGGGCGACCGATGCGGTCGTGACACCGAACGTAGGAGAAAGGCGGGCGGTTGAGGCCGGGTGCGGGTCTAACAGCACCTCACACCGTCTAACACGACCTTACAACCGCAGGTCAGACCCGGTGCCGCCCATATTGGCCTCGCCGCTGAGGGCCGGTCGCGGTTGCTGACACCAGGCCCGAGCACCGTGATGCGGCGACCACGCCGGCAGCCGCCCCATCTGCTTTCACCGCGCCCGGTCGATCGGATGAGGCCCGGCCACGTGCCATTCGGGACGGTATTGCGGTGCGGGACCGAGCTGGCGGTCAGGTGCTGCCGCGTATGAGCGTGCCCTCGGCAGTGAGACCGGCGGTGGCGAGTCGCCGCGTGTACCGGTCGGTCAGGTCGGCGGCGGCGATGTGCTCACCCAGGCTGGTGAGGATGCTGGCGGCGCGGTGGTGCAGGTCGGCGTTGTACGGGTCGACGCGGATGCCGTCCTGTAGGTAGGCCAGTGCCTGGCGTGGGTGGGATGCGGCGGCGAGGGCGGCGTAGGCGTCGAGGACGTGGCGGCGGGTGGATTCGCGGTGCGGATCGAGCCATGCCCAGGCGTGTCCGGCGGCGAGGTCGCCGGTGTAGGCGTCGACGACGGCCTGCCAGGCGGTGGAGGGGTCGGTGAGGATGGCGGCGGCGCGGTCGACCGCACGGTGGAAGTGCCACAGGTCGACGTCGACGTGGTCAGGGTGCAGACGGTAGCGGTCGCCCGTGCGGTCGATGATGGGCAGGCCGGTGGTGCGCGCGGCGGTGCGGAGTTCGCTGAGGGTGGTGTAGAGGCGTCCGGTGAGCCGCTGGCCGGGTAGTCCTGGCCAGAGGGCTTCGGCCATGAGATGGCTGTCGACCCCGTCGGGGTGCACGGCGAGGAAGACCAGAGCCTGCCGGGCGGCGGTGCGCCGCACCGTCAGGGCCGTGCCGTCGATGAGCAGTGCCGGTTCACCCAGGACTCGCACCAGCATCCGCTTGTGGGGGTGGATGGTGTCGCGGTGTGGGGCTGTGGGGCGCGGTACCCGTACCTGCGGCTCAGGTTGTGTGGGGGTGTCGGGTGTCGGTGGGTGGAGATGGCCGGTGGCGGTGAGCAGGTCCGTGGTGGCGACGGCATCGAGGACACACACCCGCGGGCCGGCGGTTGCGGTGTCGGAGGGGTGGGTGTGGCCGCCTGCCTCGACGTGCCACGTCGGCGCGTGCGGCCATGCCGTCAGCACGACCGACGTCACCCCGCCGGTGACGAGGCTGCTCGGGGGTGGCTCGTCGAGGATCAGCACCCGCCGGCCACCTTCGGCGCCGTCTGGCAGGGCGGGCGTGACGTCGGCCGGCAGGGTCGTGGCGTGCGCGGCGGTGTCGACGATCCGCAACCCTGCCCCGGGCCGCAGGTGCGGGGCGGCCGGTCCGAGCAGCATGTCCACGGCGCGGCGGGTAATCACCAACTCCACCGTGTTCTGCCGCATGGCAGCGAGGAGCGCGGTGATCAGCAGTCCGCGGGCAGCGTCCCGCGCTCCCGGGCCGGTCAGCCCGACCCCGGCGGGTGGGAATCCGACCGGCGGCAGCGATGCGGCCGGGACGGGCACTGGTGGTGTGGGTCGGCGGCCGGTGGCGGCCTGGATGGCGGCGACGGTGGACGGGAGCGGCGCCAGGTCCTCCGCGTCCTCGGTGTGGCGGTGTGGGCGGGTGGGGCGGTAGGCGCGGCGGCGTCGCAGCCACACCAGCCCGGCCGCGGCGCTCACCTGCTCGGCGACGTCGCGGGGCAGCCACCCGCCCGGCACGGCGACACCGTGGGCGGTGTCGGCCTGTTCGACGATGTCGTGGCCGGTGCCAGTGGTGGTGGTTGTCCCCTCGCGGCTGGCGTCGGGGGTGGGGGTGGTGGGGGTGGCGATGGTCAGGGCGGCGGCGCCGGCCATGCCGGTGGCGGTGGCCTGCCACGGGGTGGGCAGTGGCAGGCGGCGTAGCCACCGCACGCCGGCCCACACACGGGTCGCGGTCGCGGCGGTGACGAGGTAGGCGACGAAGGCCCACAGCAGCCAGGCCAGCCCCACCAGCAGCAGGAGCAGGTTCTGCTCGGTCAGCGGGTCACGGACCCACTGCCACAGCGCCACCCGCGGTGAGTCGACCGACGGCCAGCCCACCATCCGTACCAGCAGGATCGGCGGACCCACCAGCAGGACGGCGGTCAGCAGCAGCGACGCGACGTGCCGCGGCCACCGCATTCTCTCCTCACCCCCTACCGGCGTGCGCACTACGAACGTGATGGGCCGGGTGGGACAAGGTTGCCTCGGGGCTGGGTGGGCGCCGTGTAGAGGATGCGGGTCCACAGGCGAGCCAGCCACCACACCGCGACGGCCACGACGTAGAGGCCAGCCACGGTCCCGGTGTTGTACCGGCCGACCAGGGTCGCGGTGAGGATCGCGAACGGAACCCCCATCACCAGCCGCAACCACCACCCGGACACCAACGCGGTGATCACCCCAACCCCGATCAGCAAACCACCGAGACGACTCCCCAGCCCCAGCCACACCTCCATGCCGGGTGCATAGGTCGCGGGCAGCGACCACTGGACCAGGATCATCCCCACCGTGGCCGTCAGCGTCGACGAGACAGGAAACGCGAGGAACTCCGACCAGCCGCCGCGCGGGGTACGCCACTGGCGGAACGCGATCAGCGCCAGCACCATCGCGACCAGCAGGATCGGCGCGACCGGGACCAAAGTCCACCGCAGGAACGCCCCCAGTTCGGTGCCGATGTACTGGGCACCCACCACCGCGTACATGCCGACGACGGCGACACCGAGCCACGCGGAGGTGAGGATGCCGGTGGCGACCTGCGCGGCCGGTGACAGCGGCACCCCGCTGTCGGTACGCGAGGCCAGCGACGAACCGAGGACGGTGCCGGCGGCGAGGCAGGCGATCACGGCGAACACCGACGCCATCGCCACCTCACCCCAGTTCATGAACGCCCACTCCCGCATGAGCCCGGAATGCCACGTCGGCGTGAACAGCGCGTGCGACACCAACGCCAGCGACGCGAACCCCGGCACCCCGATCGCCACCGCCCGCCACACCGACGGCACCGGCTCCCCCACCGACGCCGTCTGCTCCGTAGTGAGGCCGCCGGCGTCGGCCGCGCCGCGAGCCGCCGCCACCAGCGGATCCGGCACCAGCAGCGGCCGCAACCCGGTCTCCGCAGTCATCACGTCGGCGACCAGCGGCATCTGCGCCGTACCCCCGACGCACCACAGGGCGGCGATCGTGGTCGGGTCGACCTCGGCGGCGTCGACCGCGTTACGCACCAGGCCCGCCGCCCTCACCAGGACCGGACGGGCGGCCTGCTCCACCATCAGATGGTTGAGCACCACCGCCGGCCCTGAGGGCACCGGCACCGCCACCGCCGCATGCCCCACCAGGGCGTGCTTCGCCGTGCGCAGGCTCGCAGCCAACACCCACCCATCCCCCACCGGCACCCCGTCGGGCAGCAGGGCGGCGGTCAACGCGGCGTCGATGGCGTCACCACCGGCATCGGGGTCGGCGAGGGTCGACAGGACCTCGAACCCGGCCGGGCCGCGCCGCAGCACACTCACCTCCACGCCGGCGCCCAGGTCACACACCACCACCACCGATCCCACCGGCAGCTGCACACCCGAGGCCAGGGCGTCCGAGGCCACCGCCACCGGCGCCTCCACCAGGCGTGGCTGCGCCAGCCCGGCGCGGTGGGCGGCCTGCCGCAGCCACGTCCGCCGACGCGGCCCCCACCCCGCCGGCACCACCAGCCGCACATCCTCCACCGGCCCGCCGGCCACCGCCCGGGCCTCATCCGTGACTCGCCGCAGGGTCGCCGCCACCAGGTCCGCGGGTGCGACCTGCATGTCGGCCACGCTCATCTGCTCGTCGGCGGGGCGCCGGGGGCGGGGTATGAACCGCTGTGGATCGGCGGTGGCCGCCTGCCACGCACGCTGCCCCGTCACCACCGACCCATCACCAGTGACGAGCACGGCGCTGGGTAGCGCCGGGTCTCCGTCGAACAGCAGCGGTGACCAGGATCCGTCCGGCCAGGCCAGGACCGCGGTCGTCGTGGCGCTTCCACAATCGATCGCCAGCCGCGCCTGCCCCGCTCGCATACCCGACAGTCAAACATGAGGATCACATTCACGTCATGCCTCAACTACAGCGAGCAGCTAAGCGGGAAGCCGGATCCGAGTGATCGCGGAGTGGTGAGGCACCGTACCGACCCACGCCTCCTGATATGGCGAAAGCCGAGCTGGGCGCAGCAACCGACCGGTGCTGGAACTTGGCGTGCAGGTCCACACGTAGTAACGGTTGGGCGCCGCCACCACCAAGATCGGCATACTAGGCAGTGCCTGCAGGTAGCTGGGTCTGCTCTTAACGCCGTTCATCCGCGAACTGTCCTGACTCCGATGGATGAGCCGGGACGCAAGCGCGATCGCACGACAGTAGTGAGGGCGATGGACCAGGGTCGCGGGCAAGTCCCTGCGAAGGAGGCGGCAGGGCCTCCGCCTCCGGCTGCCGTCATTCGGGCCAGAGGTGCACCCGGAAGCGCTCGATCCCGTCCAGCCGTCGCCATGCGGCGTGTGTCGTTGCGGCGTCGGCGTACAGGGTTCGGGTCTCCACCCTCGCGCGCCGCCGTCTGGACCTCCTCCCGACCCTGATGCTCGACCATCACCCGGTACGTCCCGGGTGTCACCGACATCTCGCACACGATCCCCTCGTCGGTGTCGACGCCGATTCGGCCGCTGACCACCGTGAGCCGGAACGGTCCCTCGTTTTCGTGCATCGCCAACCGCACCCACGGACGGGTGAGCTGATGCCCACACCGGATGTGCAGCACCGTCCCGGCGGCGGCGATCATCTTTCCGCCCCGGCTGCCCGGGATCCGCGCCGCCTGGAACGCCGCACGTTCGTCGGCGCGGGTGTCCACACCGACGTCCCGTATCAGGACCAAACCTTCGTACGTCGCCACCACGGCCTCTGCCGCCGTACCCATCGTCGAGCCTCTCTGCTGAGCGGCGGTGGTGCCCCCCGGAAAGGGGCACCACCGCCGCTGTTCACCTACTGATCGCGACGAAGAACGCGTCTCCGTCGATGATGCGCTGCGGCTGGTAGAAGCCGATGTTCAGGTAACGCTGCCCGGACTCCTGATTGTCTATCTCGCTGATCAGGCGGGCTGAGCCGTGCCAGGTCCTCCAGCCGTCCGGATTGCCGTCCGCTCCGCCGCTGCCGGTGTACGCGCCCTCCCGGGTCGAGGCCATCGGGTACTCGTCGCAGTTGAGGTTCGGGGTGGCCGAACCCTCGCCCCAGACATCTCTGCAGACCTTGCCGGCCCAGTCGCGGTTGGTTGCTTGCAGTTGGCTGTCGACCAGGCGGTGTAGCGGCCGTTGATTGGCACCGGGCTCCGGCCGGTACTCGCCGGGTGGGCTTTTGCCGAGGAAGGACGGCCAGGTTCGCACCGGGTGGTGCAGTGCGTCGTCGATGTGCTGGATCGACTCCTCGACCCTGGACTCCCCGTTGTCGGCTCGCGCGATTGCCGCCAGGTCGTACGTGGGAATGACGTCGGAGAAGACCGCTCCGTGGTGTCTGCCGGCGACGGCGCCGGCTGAGTCGAATCGGATGTCGGCCGTGGTCATGCCGTTTTCGATCCACGGATCGATCTGCGGGTTGACGGGAGTGATCGCCATGTTGAGCCGGACCAGCGCCTGCGCCCGGTAGTCGTTACCGATCCCGGTGTTGTTCGGCGAGGTCATGGTTACCCACATGTTCGGTATCGCCGCCCACTGACCGAGCGGCTGGCTGACCTCGGCACCGGACGGGTTGCAGGTGATCAAGCTTCCGCAGCCGGTGAGGCTGACCCGCATCGGAGTGGTTTCCCGTTCGGCGCCCCCGAGCGCCTTCCAGCCGTCGAAGCTGAGGTAGAAATCGACCTGGCGGGTGCCGTTCTGTGCGATGCCGACCAGCGTGTAGTCGAATTCAACGCTGGCGATCGCCGTGCTACAGCCCCTACAGCGCAACTCGACCTTGCGATGGCCGAGGTGGCAGGGCGGCACGGTCCACCCAACCGTTTCCGACGCCCCGCACTGTGCCTCAATCGCGCCGACGATCGCTGAGCCTCGGGTCCTCAATCCGCGCGACTCGCACCCAGGCCAGCTACCCCGTCGGGCACCATGCGGGTACGCCAGCACATCGGTCGTGCCGCATCTGACGGTACGGGCCGGCACTGGGGTACCACACGGTTCTGCGCCCCACATTCCGCCCCGACAACGCCCAGACAGCCAAAGCAGTAGAAAGATCCCTGGCCAGAGACCGTTTCTAACGAAGTCTCAACACCGATCGTCGAAGTGCAGTGTGGGGCGCTGCGTGACCATACCTGTGACCACGAGATCACGAGCAATCGGCGCGCCGGTCGATGACTGACGTTGATTGACCCGCACAAAAATCGGGTGGAGCCGTGGGGACTCGGACCCCTGACCCCCCACATTGCCAATGTGGGGCAGGTCTTGATCGCGCCCCGCTGACCAGCAGCGGTTTCGCTTAGGGCTTGGCGGCGTTCCTGGTCGGCCATTCGGCTGCCACGGCAGAACGAGCGGTTGGCGGTGCTACCGCACTATTGGTACTGGCCACGCTGCTCTATTGGCTGCTTATGCTGATGGTCAGTCGTCGCTGGAGTGGGGGCACCCTGGAGGAGGGCACGTCGGCCGACCTGCTGGGGCTGCGTTCGGTTGCGATGATGACAGCGCTGTGGCTGACCGGGTCTCTCGTCGGGGGACCGGTGCTCGGGCTGCTCGGCCATATCGTGCGAGTCGGCAAAGTGTCGACCTCGGCGCTGGCTGCGGGGGCGGTATGCGGCCTTCTCTCTGGCGAGGGCTGGCAGGCCGTGATGCTGGCACCGCCCTGGCATCTGTTGACCGTGTCCGACCCGCACCAAGCAGAGTTCTTCCGAGGCGTTGTGGTCGGGGAACTCGTCAAGATCGTGCTTCCGATCGTCGTCCTGGCCTGGCCGGGCACGGCGCACCGCCTGCGGCGCGTCTGGGCAACGCTGCTTACTGTGGCCATCTCAAGCGGTGCCCTGAGTGCGGCGCTGTGGTAGGTGCTCTACGCCGCAGCAAACATCTGAACGCGTCGGCCAGACCGCAGGCGCAGGTCGGTTAGGTGCGTCAGGCATCCTGACCTGCCGCCGAGTTTGCGTGGCAGCCAGCAGAGGTGGTCCCGCATCGTGGCACACGCAGGCTGCCCGCTGTGCGCGCTCGTGCTGATGAGTGCCGCCTCCGCCTTTAGTGTCAACGTTGTGCGGGTCATGATGTGGAACCTCTGGTGGCGGTTCGGCGGTGCGTGGCAGGAGCGAGAGTCGGGAATCACGGCAACGCTTGAGCAGGTCCGCCCTGACGTCGTTGGGCTGGTCGAGACCTGGGCCGGCGACGGCACCACACAGGCACAGCGACTGGCCGACCGGCTCGGCGCGGCGGCCGCAGTGTTCGCGCCGACGTCGCTTCCACCACTACCGAACCCGCCGGAAGATCCGACACAGGCTGGGATCGACATGGGAATCGGCCTGATCAGCAAATGGCCAGTCCGTGCCATCGAGGTCCACGACCTGCCGCACGGCCAACGGCCCGGTCCACCTCCGACCGCATTGCTGGCCACTGTGGAACACCCGCACGGGCCGCTGCACGTGATCGTCTCCTGCATCGAGTGGGAGCCCGCCTACGCCGCCGACCAGCTCGCGCAGAGCCGAGCCCTCGCCGCGCTCGCCACCGATCCTCGGCTCGACGGCCGGCTACCGGTACTGCTCCTCGCAGACCTCAACGCCGCAGTAGACCAGCCCGAACTCGCTCCGTTGCTCGACGTGATGGTCGACACCTGGGCAGCGGGCGGCGGCGACCCAAAAGCAGTCACGCTCAGCTCCGCCGTCCCGGACGCACCACTGGAGGCGAGCAAGCAAATCGACCGCCGCATCGACCACATCCTGGCCCGCCCCGGCCGCGTCGACAGCACGATCACCGTACCGCGGGTGTTCCTAGCTGGCGACCACCCGATCAACGGGCGGTACCCATCCGACCACTTCGCGGTGGTCGCCGACCTGCAGCTATAAGGTCACAGCCGTCATCGGCACCGACCGTTCAAGGTTCCCTTCTAGCCGCCAACCGTATGGTCGCGCTACGTGACAGGCGTCGAGTTCGGTCTACGTTCTGCGGCACACCGCCTGGCCTGGCGGCGATCCGCCTCGGTGACGTTGGCGTGATGCTGTTGCTAAGCCCAGCCGTTCTTTTTGGGGCGCGGATCTGGCCGATGTGCAGATGCTGGATCGGCGGGGATGACGGTCAGTCGCGCTTCAGGCCAGTGAAGGTGACCGCGAGCGCACGGGCTTGCAACTGTTGGTCCGATCCGCCGTATCGAACACCCTTGACACGCGCGGGCAAGGAGCGCCATCACCTCGGGCAGCCGTACCGAGTCAGCGACGACTCCGGCGACCTGGGCCTGTTCCATCAGCCTGCCCACCGCCTCCTCCAGGTGAACTAGCGCGCCCGGAAACCGGATGTCCACCCCGGAACCGGCGAGCAGACCGCGATGATCCTTCGACGCGTGTACGGGCTTAGCCACTGACAGCCGCCACGCTCGGTTACAAGGACTGTTCGAGGGGTACCGACCAGGTGAGTGCGATCAAGGTTTCCCACCGGTCCGACTCAGGGCATCCGACCGGGCTCTTGCCCAGATCCAGGAACAGGTGCAGTTGCTGTCGACTTGTGGAGCGGATTGCCCGGCTGAGGGTTCCTCGTGGTCGACATTTACCGTCACCCACTAGCAGATGCTGTACACCGGCGGACTCGTCGAGGACCGCAGCCACCCACTCGACCGGGGCCTGGAAGAGCTGTGCACGGCAGTGCACAGCTCAGAGATCCTCGACCACATTCTGGCCGGTGACGTCGGTCCGTCGCCACGACGTGACGACATCGCCCTGCTCTGCCTCACCCGGGACCGGGCGAAGCGCTGAAAAGGCGATCCAGTCCGTCGGCGGCGATCGAGGCACTGCCACGGTCTTACGTCGGTGCCGCTGAAGGCCGCCTTACGAAACGAAGACGGACCACGGTGCAGTCCGATTCGCCGAACGCGGTGACGCCATCGCAGAGCCGTTCCACGATGGCAAGGCCCCGTCCGCGTTCGGCATCCGCTGCTGGCATGGCTCGACCGAAGGTGCGCATCGCACCGCTGTCGCTGACATCACAGTACACGAAGGCGTCGTCAGCCCAGATCCGGACCTGCCCGCCGGCGGTGGTGTGCTGCAGAGTGTTGGTGACCAGTTCGCTGACGGCTACCGCCAGTGCCTCAACCGGGTCCACTGGCAAGCCGAGGCGGTGTGCCTGTTTCCGCACGAAGGCGCGGACCAGGGGCAGATCGGCGACATCGCCGTAAGCGACCACTCGTGCGTTGTGCATCGTCTCGTGTCGGTAGCCGGTCACATGGGTTCCGATGGGAGGGCGGGGTCGCTGTCAGACGGCGGGGGTGGCTGAAGGAGTGGCAGTACACCGGTCATCTCCAAGACCCTCGCGACCGTTCCCGTGGCATTGACGACGTACACGTTTCCGGCGCGTTGACGCGCCGCTTGCCGAGCGGTGACAAGCGCGTGCAGACCGCTGGAGTCCAGAAACCGCACCGCTGCCAAGTCCACCACGACCAACGAGGTGGCCTGTACCGCCGTATGCAACAGGGCGCTCAATTCGTCGCGATGGCGCAGGTCGCACTCACCTGCCACGGACACGACGATCCTGTCCGCCTCCGTCGCGGTACGCACCTGAAAGTCTGACATGGCAGGCGCAGGCCCTTCCGGGAGTGGGAGTCGGCGGCGATCAGCCCTGTCAGCATCTTCGGCACGCATCACAGTGTCAATCACCTGCGCGGGCGGCCCTGGCTGAAGGTGCTGGTCGGGACACGTGCCTGCCCATAACGCAGCTCGTACCCGATGCGATTACTGGCGCTCACGGGTGTGCTTCCCGGCCGCGCGAGCGGTGTCGTGGCTGCGGAGCCGCAATGTCGGTGAGCGGGCTCTGTGCAGATTCATCCAGTGCCCCCAGGGTCCCAGGAGCGGGCAGACCGGTCGCCGCAGCCCCTGCCTGCCCGGTCTGCGCCCCGTCGGTGAGCCGGACGCACAGGATGGCGGTGTCGTCGCCGAGTATGTCGTCGCCGATCATGTGTCGGATCAGGTGGCGGCACAGCGCTTGCGGATCGTCCGGGCCGCGTTGTTCGGCGGCGTCGGCGAGTCGTTGCATGGATACGGTGATGTGCTCGTCGTGACGTTCGACCAGTCCGTCGGTGTACCAGACCAGGACAGCCGGCTCCGTGAGGACGCACTCACCCTGCGAACGCTTGGCCTCGCCGACGCCCAGGGGCATAGACCGCCCGTCCCACAGGTACCGAGCGGCGTCATCTTCGACCAGCAACGGCGGTGGGTGTCCGGCGCAGGCGTAGCGCAGCAGTCGGGTGCCCGGGTCGTAGTCGGCGAACCCGACGGTGGTCATCAGCGAGTCGGCGATGACGGTGCTGGCCCGATCCAGGCTCTGAAGCACCTGGGCAGGGCCGTGCGCGGTCTGCGCGACGATCCGCAGCGCCGATTGCAGCCGGGCCATCGCCGCAGCCGCCGTGACATGATGCCCGACCACGTCGCCCACGGCGAACCCGATCCGGCCACCGGGCAGGGTGAACACGTCGTACCAATCCCCACCCACCAAATGGGATAGGTCGGCGGGCCGGTACTCCGCGCTCACCTGGACACCGGCCAACGCGCTGGTCACCGCGGGCAGCATGGCACGCTGCAATTGATGTGCGGCGTCTATCTCCCGCTCGTAGGTGCGCGCCCGGCGCAGCGCCTGCCCGCTTAGGCTGGCCAACGTGTCAGCGAAAGAGAGCACATCAGCATCGACACCGTGGTCGCGGCGGAAACTGAACGTCAGCGAGCCCAGAATCTCCGGGTCTTCGCCGCGGATCGGCACACACACGCTGCTGTGGATGTCGAGTGTCCGGTATGCGTGCGCCAGATGTGGGTAAGCGGCCAGCACCTCCTGCTGAGTTCGATGGATCACCGGCTGCCCGCAACGGATCGCGTCGGTGTCCGGCGTCGCCGCTTTCAGCGGCACCCTCCGATGCCGGTCCACCAGGTCCGCCGAGCCGCCCGCCGTGGTCCACACGGCCACCTCCGCGGTGTCGGGCACGACGATCGCCGCGCTGCCGTGGTCGGCAAGCAGACCGATGCCCTCTCGTACGATGGCCTGCGCGATGGCCTCCGACGTGGGAGCCCTAGCCAAGTCCGTCGTCAGAACCTGCAACGCGTGCAGACGCATCCGAGCCGCCCGCTCCACCGACGTGTCCCGGCGGGCACCGTCCCGCTCCGCCATCGCCACCGAGAGAATCCAGGCACCGAGGATCGTGGTGGCCAGGAACGCCTGCAACGTCAGCGTCCTCCACTGGTCCGAGGTATCCAGTGCCGCCCAGGGGCCGTGGCCGATGCTGGTCATCAAGTTCGCCGTCACCGTGGCGGCCATGCCGGCGGTGAGCGTGACCGACAGCGGCTGGCTGAACGCCAACCCGAACAGCACCGGGATCGGCAGATAGAACAGCGGCAGATCCTGGGGCCAGAACCCGGCAACCGTGATGAGTGTGGTCAGCCCGACAGCCGACGCCCACCGCGCCGGCTCAGGTCGGCCACGAGCTGGGCTGTGCCACGCCAGCACACAGCCGGCGACGAACAACACGCCGGTGGCGTCACCTGCCCAGAACGACACAAATGACTGGGGCCATGGCAGGTCCGTGCTCAGCGCAAGCTGCGTGGCGCCGATCGCGGCACCGACTAACGGCCCGGTGCCGACAGCACAGCCCAGAAACGCGAGAAGGTCCCGGCGGCGAAGAAGATCGACGTCTCCCGGAACATAGCGGCGTAGCAGCAGCGCACCGACCAACGGCTCGGCTGTGTTGGCCAGCGCGTATCCCCATACCCAACTAGGCGACATGCCATGTGACACGTCCACCACGACCTCGGTGACAGCCACCGCCGCCAGGATCCAAGGCCACCTGTTGCGTGGATTCAGGACCAGGGCCGACAGTGTGACACCGGCCGGCAGAAACAACACAACGATCGACGGCGCCCCGAAACCGAGGAAGGCCAGTGAGGCACCCGCGCCGTAAGTGATCACCACCGTAGCTAGCACCAGCCACAACGGCCACGGTCGGGTGCCTGCCTGCGGCGCAGCCGAGTCGGGCAGGCTCTTCGGTTCAGATGGTGCGGGAGCAGACAGCGGACACTCCCCAGCTGGACGGTGCCGAGCCCACGCTACGCGACGTCCATGGCCCTGCAAACCAACCCACGATGCCGACCGTCCTTAACGCGTCAGCGGCACACTCTCGTCGCAACGGGCGACGGCTACGTAACGCGACACCCGGAGTTTAAATCCTGCTCACAGGAACCGCTCATCAGCTCGCAGAACCTGGCCTCGCCACCTCCCCGTGCAACTTGGCCTTGACCGCATCAGGGATCAACCTTCCGCCCACCGCCTGGACCTTGTTCATCAGGGAGCCGGCCACCACCTTCGCATCGCCGTTCATCATGGCCTCGAAACCCTGACGGGCCACCTCGGCCGGATCATCCTTCCTCTCGGCCAGCTTGGTGTCTTCCAAGTCGGCCCGCTCGAAGAACTCTGTGTCGGTCGGGCCCGGCATCAGCGAGGTCACGGTGACCCCGGTGTCCTTGAGTTCCTCCCGAAGCGCCTCCGCGAACGACTGCACAAACGACTTCGACGCGTTGTAGACCGCCTGATACGTCCCCGGCATGGTAGACGCGATCGACGAGGTGAACAGCACCCTGCCACTCCCCCGTCGCAGTAGATCGGGCACTATCCGCTTGGCGAGATGCACGGTGGAGCGACAGTTGAGATCGATAATGACCAGTTCATCGCTCAGACCGGTCTGCCGGGCGAAATCACCACCCTGTCCCACTCCGGCGTTCAACGCGACAGCGTCCACCGGCCGGCCGGTATCACTGATCTCCTGGTAGAGCCGCTCGACGCCCTCCGGCTTGGCAAGGTCCACCCGGACCGCCGTCACCGTCGCACTGCTGTCCCGCCGCAGGCTCGTCGCAGCGACGTCCAGTTCCGCGTCCTCTGCGGCCATTACGACGTCGTACCCGTGTTGGACGAACTGCCGGGCCAGCTCAAACCCGATACCGCTCGATGCCCCGGTCACCACCGCGAACGGCCGCTGCGTCGAAGAATCACCCATGACCTGTCCTCCCCTCTGGTGCCACGCCGAACAGCGCGTCCGGCTCTGATTTCGGCCACTGGAGGTCCTGCCCAATTGACGGCGCGTCAACCGTCAGGCACGAAGAACACCCGAAGTCGCTGCACGAAGCAGCTCGCACTCTGGTGCACGACGACTAATCCGCCTGCATCTGAAACCCACCGGAAACTGGACGGTGCAACGCGGTCACCGCTGGCGGGACCGCTCGACGGCGATCTCCCGAGACACCCGGGCCAGCCGGAGTGCGGTGACAAGGCCGATGCCGCCGACGATGTTACCCAGCACGGACCAGCCGAGGGCACCCAGCCAGTCGAGGTGGCCGAAGGGCGCGCGGCCGGTGGCCAGCGCGGCGAACATCATGATCGAGTCGAGGACGCTGTGGAAGAGTTGCCCGCCAGCGAGCAGCGCGCCGAACAGCAGCGCCGGCACCAGGCGTACGCCGAGGCCTTTCGGTGGCGTGCTGCATCCGGGTCATCAGGGTGATCACCATGCCGGCGAGCACGGCCAGGGTGAAGGAGCGCAGGTTGACGCCGAGGGTGGCGTAGTGGGTACCGGTCCCGATCGCGGTGTCGTGCAGGCCGGGGAAGGCGCGGATGATGAGCCAGGCCAACAGCCAGCCGCCGAGCAGGTTGCCGACCAGGGTCACGCTCCACAGCCGCAGCAGCGAGCCGGGCGTGTTACGTCCGGCGGCTACCGCCGTCACCGGTACCAGGAAATTCTCGGTGAACAGCTCGCTGCGGGCCAGCAGCAGCGCCACGAAGCCGATGCCGAAGGCGAGCCCGGCGAGCAGCGGCTGACCGGTGGCCTGCTCGACCAGCAGGTAGGCCAGCGCGCCGGTCCCGACGTCGATGCCGCCGAGGATCCCGGTGACCACGAGAGGGATCCACGGGCGGGCCAGCCGGACCGCGCCCTCCTCGACCACCCGGTCGAACGCCCGCGCGACTTCCGGCTCGGAACCGGTTCCCCGATCGCCCCTCACACCCTCGACTGCCCCTCACGTACGACAGTTGGTCGCCGGGGTCCCGGCCCTCGACGAACCCTTCCTCACTCGTTGCCGTGGTTGCCCTCCCAGTGGCCACCCACCACCTCGGCGTCGGTCCGAATGGCGACGCCGTTACCGTCCAGGTCGTTCTCGACGACGCGGCAGTTGACGCAACTGCCGCGGTCAGTGATCCAGATCCCGTGGGTTTGGGTGCCCGAGCCACTGTCGCGGATCAGGTTGCCCCGGATGGTGACCGAGTCGGTGGTGGCGTTGACGGTGATTCCCGCACGGCTGTCCGGAGCGGCCGGCAGCTCGTACGCAGTTCCGGGTGGCGGCGTGTCGGCGCTCCAGGCGCTGGTGATACCGGGTCGGATCGGGGCGAGGACGAGGGTGGTGGCGTCGTTGGCAGCCACCACGGCGTACCGTTTGCCGACACGCAGCACCTTGCCGCGGTGGCCGTCGGCCGACCAGGCGGCGTGCTGGTCGACGAGAAGGTTCGCGGTGTAGCGAACGGACTCGCCACGCCCGGAGGCGGCAGGGGCGCGCTGGCGGCCGTTGTTGCGGATCCGGTTGTTGATGATGACCGCGTCACGCAGTGGCCGGTCGAAGCGGATGCCGTCGAGGCTGTTGCCCCAGATGTCGTTGCTCTCGATGACGATCTCCCCGGCCGCGGCTCCGACCGCCGACATCTGGTCCCCGTCCCCGAGGTCCTGGTGGTGATAGCCGTAACGGCCGTTGCCGGTGATCCGGTTGCCGCGCACCGTGTAGGGGCCGGCGGTGTTGCCGATGTTCACCCCGTCGCGCAGATTGCCGTCGAGTACGCAGTCGGTGAGCATGCCGCCCTTGCCGGGGATGCCGGTGGTGCCCTTCGCCGAGACCTGGAAGCCGGCCTCCAAGTTTCCGGTCATCGTGCAGCCGGTGACGATGAGTCCGTCGGCACCCCAGTCGGAGATGCCGAAACGGTTGGCCTCGGCGTGGCAGCCGACGATCCTGATGCCCCGCGGCTGGGGTCGGTCCGCATGCTGCATCTCCAGGAAGATGCCGTTGGTGGCGTTGCCGACCGCGACACAGCTGGCGATGGTCAGCCGCTCAATGGGCCCCCACCCGCCGACACCAATGCCGATGCCCGCCCCGCCCATCTCCAGGCCGTTGTCCAGCCGGCCGCACTCGAGCACCCGGACCGCTTGGACCAGGCAGTCCTGTAGGAAGTCGCAGCCGAAGCCGGTGGCGGCGGTGTGGTGGATGAACAGGTTCCGGAACAGGCCCCCGGTCACGTACTGCAACCCCAGGCCCTTGGACAGCGGGTTGTACTGTGCCGACGCCACGCCTGATCCGTCGATCTCGAAGTCGGCGAAGGTGCAGTAGGCGAGGTGCCGGTCGGGACTCGCACCATGGAGTTGGGCGGTGTAAAAGGCCAGCGGCACCGGCGCGGACCGGTTGCCCTCGTTGCTCAGGACGAAACGGGTGGCGCCCGGTCCCGCCCCGAGGAGTGACACCCCGCTGCGCCAGACCGTGCCGGCGTCCCGGATGGCGTACACCCCCGGTGGGCAGTGGATCACCCGCGCCCGCCCGTCAGCGGCGAACGCGTCCCCGAGGCGGTCGACCAACGCGGCCAGCGCCGGCTGGTCGTTGGTCGTACCGTCGCCGGTCATGCCGTGTTCCCGCGCGTCGCAGAGCAACGGTGCCCCGGCCACCGGGTACGGCCGCACGCCGGACGCAGTCGACGTCACCTCACCTGGCACCGGAGCCCAACCTCCCGACGCTGGCCGCCCGAGCGAGTCGCAGTCCCTGCGTCCACCCCCGATCACGGCGGCCGGCCACGTTGCCCCGACGGTACGTCGCTCACCTCCCCGGCGAGGGCGGATGGGTGAGAAGACAGCCAGCCGGGCGATCCGAGCGTCGCTACTGCGTGTGCCGCGGGGGTGTCAGGAAGACACGTCGTCGGCCTCGGGGTCTTCGTTTGCTTTGAGTAGTCGTTCGCCGAGAGCGGTCTCGAGGCTTTCGAGGACCAGATAGACGACAGCGGCCAGGAACGGCGCCACCGCCCAGACAGCAGGGTGGGCGATCCACGTCGCGGCCAGCCAGGCGCAGCCCAGCCCGCCGACCACGGAGAAAAGGTTCATGCTCGTGCCCGCCGCTTGGACATGGGTGCGGTGTTGCGGCATCGGCTTGCGGAAACCGCGGGAGAGGAGCCCTTCGAGCAGGGTGAACGACAGTACCGCGCCGATGGCGAAGAGGAAGATGTGCGCGACGGCGGGCGGGCCTTCCATCGCGTTCAGCAACCCGAAATTGACCGTGACCAGGATGGAGAAGCCGAACGTCGTGCTCTCCCTGCCGACGGTGCTTCTCAGTCCGCGCTTGACGGGGTCTTCGGTGGGGCCACCAGCTTGGTTCCCGGACAAGACGTGGCCTTTCGGACGGCAGAGGGTGGACCTGCCTGCCCTCGGACTCGACAACCACCATCGCACACGACAACGCGCCTTCGCATCTGCTGCACGGCCGTGGGCCGGTGGTGCCATCCGGGACTGCGACGGGGGCACCAAGCGTGCAGCCGCGGGCGGCACAGCGACGACGGGTACGTCCGCAGCGGGGTCGGGGCGGGTTTCGTGGCGGGCGCAGCGGGCACTGCCTGCCCATGACCGACCGGCGCGGACCGTATCTGGACGACACCCTGGGGCTGACGCTCGACGGCTACGCCTGGCTACCGGCACTGCTGCGACGGCTGGACGGGTCCGCCGCGCAGACCCGGGTGATGGGCCAGCGGGCGCTCGTGCTGCGCGGGCCGGACGCGGTGCGTTTCTTCTACGACGAGCGAAATGTGTGTCGACACCCGGCCGTTCCGGAGCCGGTCCAGGGAACGTTGTTCGGCCGCCGGGCCGTGCACACGCTCGACGGCGCGGACCATCGCCACCGCAAGGCGATGTTCCTGTCCCTGCTCACCGACCCCCGCGGCGTCGCCGCGCTGGTCGACCAGGTGGCCGCGGCCTGGGACGACGCGCTCGCGACGAGCGGCGGCGGGCGACAGATGGTGCTCTTCGACGAGGCGAGCCGCGTGATCACCAAGGGGGCCTGCGGCTGGGCCGGCATCGACCTGGACGACGCCGGGGTGGCACCCGTGGCCCGCGACCTGACCGCCATGGTCGACGGTTTCGCCACCCTCGGGCCGCGACACTGGCGGGCGCGGCGCGCCCGCGGGCGGCGGGAGGACTGGCTGACCGCACTGGTCGAGCAGGTCCGCGTCGGTGCCGTCACCGCGCCCGCCGGGTCCGGACTCGACGCGGTCACCGGACACCGCCACCGCGACGGGCAGCTCATGGATGCCAAGCTCGCCGCGGTGGAGCTGCTCAACATCATCCGTCCCACCGTCGCGGTGTCCTGGTTCGTCGCGTTCACGGCGCACCGCGTTCGCCCACGAGGTCCGCCGCTTCTACCCGTTCGCGCCGTTCGTCGGTGGCCGGGCGGTCAGCGACCTGACCTGGCAGGGCCAGCACGTTCCCGCCGGTTCACTGGTCCTGCTCGACATCCACGGCCAGAACCACGACCCGGGGCTGTGGCCGGACCCGTACCGGTTCGACCCACAGCGCTTCGTCGGGCGTTCTCCCGACCCCTACGCACTCATCCCACAGGGCGGGGCCGACCCGACCACTGGGCACCGATGCCCGGGCGAGGACGTCACCGTGGCCCTGCTGTCGGCCTTCGCCGGCTGGTTGGCGCGGCTGGACTACACGGTGCCCGAGCAGGACCTCACCATCTCGCTGCGCCGCATACCCACGTTGCCCCGCAGCCGGTTCGTCATGACCGACGTGCGCGAGCGCAGCGTCTCCACAACCTCCAGGTAGCGGCCGTACCCGCTTCTGGACCGCCAGCCGGCGCAGCGTGACCACGGTCGGACTGAGACCCGTCCGCGATGCTGCTCCGACCCGGCCGGCTGACGCCGCGAGAAGCTAGGTGTGAGGCCGGCCCGTGGGGGTAGGGAATGGTCACGGGTCAAGACGTGCGCCCTCCAGTGCCTTCCCCTGCCGCCTCATCCGGCTCGGGCGGGCCCGCCGGTGGACAGCGGAGGCGCCATGTCAGGGAACGGGATCTCTCGTACGCGCGAAGGCGGTCGATCCGCACGCGGCCAAGGCCGGCTCCTCGAGCCGATCATGTCGCTGGTACTGACGAACGACGGTTCGACGAGACTGGTCACCGTCTCCGGCGAGATCAACATGAGCAACGCCCACCTGCTCACCGAGTTGGTGGAGTGCGCCTGCCACCCGCCGGTGCCCGTGGTCACGGTGGACCTCTCCGCGGTACGGATCTTCAGCACGCACGGCGTGAGCGCCCTGCTCCAGGCACGGCAGGCCGCGGCGATCGTCGGAGCAGCCCTCCTCCTGCGCGACCCCGCGCCGTGCGTCACGCACCTCCTGGCCACGACCGGCGCCCTGGCGACCTTCCAGCTCACCCTGGGCGAGGGACGTCATCCCTGCCCACGATCGACAACTGTTGACCTGGTAACGCCGGTGGGCACCACCCCGACGATGGGCAACCTTCATGATCATCACACCGATGGCCCGTGACGGCGCCGCGCTGGTCCCGCCTCGCCGGGACGAACACCGGTACGTGCAAAGCGCTCCGCCCACGGGTAACTCCTCCGACCAGGGTCAAGACATGCGCCCACCGGCGGCCGTCCGTCCGTTCTCGGACGTCGATGACCAGATAGCCGACCGACCTTGGAGGCGCCATGTCCGTTCCCGCTCTCGCGACCCGCTCCGGGCGGCCAGCCGCAACGGGGCCATGCGGTGCCGCTGGCCATCTCGACGACACGGTGCGCAATGTCGCCACGAACACGGCTCCCCCTTCCGCACACCCACCCGCTGATCAGGCCCACGACGCCTCGACCGGCTCATGGCGCCGCAGCCCCCTCGACGCCACAACGAAAAGGCCAGCCCGACAGGACGGCAGAGGAACTCGATGACCCCGATCTTCACAGCTCCAGCCACGCTGGCGCGTATGCCCGCTGGTCAGCACTCGTCGGCCGACTCGCCTGCCGGCGAGCTGCTCGCCGCGATGGCCGCGCTACCGGCCGATCACCCATCCCGGCCCGCCGTGCGGGACCGCGCCATCCAGGCGTGGCTTCCGCTGGCCAACCACCTCGCCCGCCGCTACCACGGTCGCGGCGAACCGAACGACGACCTGACCCAGACCGCCGCACTCGGTCTGATCAAGGCCATCGACAAGTTCGACCCGGCACGCGGGATCGACTTCACCAGCTACGCGATCCCCACCATCGTCGGAGAGGTGAAACGCCACTTCCGCGACCGTACCTGGGACATTCGCGTTCCCCGCCGACTGCAGGAACGGCGGATGGCCATCGCCGGCGCCAACAGCACCCTGACCCAGAGTCTGGGTCGCTCGCCGACCGTCACAGACATCGCCGTCCACCTCGCCCTTACCGAGGAGGACGTACTCGAGGCACTGGAAGGCGCACGCGCCTACAACGCGGTTTCGCTGTCCACCCCGGTCGGTGACGCCACCGCCTCGATCGAGCTGGGCGACCTGCTCGGCGGCGACGACAACGAGCTCGCCCTCGCCGAGCTGAGGGTCGCCCTTGTCCCGGCGCTCGCCACCTTGGACCAGCGGGAACAGAAGATCATCGCGCTGCGTTTCCACGGCAACCTCACCCAACTGGAGATCGCTGAGCAGGTCGGCGTGTCCCAGATGCACATCTCCCGGCTGCTGACCCGCGCACTGGCCAAGCTCCGGGCACACCTGACCGCCACGCCCTGACCGGCCCGGCCGGGGCCTGGTCATGTCCCGCGTGGTGACCACGCGGGCGACAAGTCCTGCGGGGACGTTGCGGGCCGGACGGTTGGTGCAGAGGTGTGGAAGAGTGGCACAGGGTATGGCGAACCCCGGGCTGCGGGGGCCCGTGACTTCGGCGATGTTCACCGTCGTCCGGCTGATCGACAGATCCGGGAAAACGCCACCGACGCCGGCGCGCCACCCCAGACGTGACCATGCCACAAACTGGTGTGGACATCCTGCACAAGGCCGTCCGCCTATGGGATCGCCACCGGCGCGGTTGCCGACGCTCCGGCAGCTCACCACGGTCCGATACCCGCCCAGCGCGACGCCGCCGCCTGGGTCGGCGCCGTAATTCCCCGCCGAGGCGTTGCCGGGTCTCGAACCCGGGCTGTTCCCGCGCCCCGGTCGGGGCGGCTGACGACCGCCGACCTGCCTGCCGGGCCGGTGCCCCTGAACGCGGCATCGGGCACCGCGATGACCGCGGTCCACCCGACGCTGGCGGCGCTTCGGGTGGAACAGGTCCTAGCGAGGTCGAACGGAAGGGATATCAGACGACCGCCGCTCGCTCATCTGCTGACGAGCGCAGGCGCGATGGGTCAGCGCGTCAGAAGGCACCGCTGGGTTACCTGCCTGATCATGTGTGACGCAGGGGCAGCGAACAGCTCCCGGCATCGCCGAATGTGAAGGCGCAGGGAGCCGACGCGGGTATAGGCCGGTCCGGCACGGTGTGACCAGCGGCTACTGGCGGGACGCGCCGTGCCGGGCGGCCTCGGGGCCCGGTACCGCTGCGGCCGGCCGCTGTCGCGGCGGGGCCACAGGTGCGGGGGCTGCTGATTCGCTCGGGCTGTCGGCGGCTCCGGGGACCAGCCGGTCGGCCGCTGCGGTGACCTCCTGTAGCGCGGCGCGCGCCAGCACCTGCTGGAGGGTGACGGTCCGCTCGGAGCGGCCCCGTCCGATGAAGCTGACGGCCCAGTGCAGCACAGCGGTGACCCGGTTCTTGAAGCCGACCAGGTACAGCAGGTGCACCGCGAGCCAGAGCAGCCACCCGGTGAAGCCGGACAGCCGCAGCCGGCCGACGGTGGCCACTGCGGAGAAGCGCGAGATGGTGGCCATACTTCCCTTGTCCC
Organism: Verrucosispora sp. CNZ293; assembly: GCF_002754655.1. Taxonomy (NCBI): domain Bacteria; kingdom Bacillati; phylum Actinomycetota; class Actinomycetes; order Micromonosporales; family Micromonosporaceae; genus Micromonospora; species Verrucosispora sp. CNZ293. Next base: position 521,730 of record NZ_PEFR01000001.1, on the reverse strand, counting down.
GGTACCGGAACGGCTGTCGGGCCGGCTCGCCGCGTAGCTGTCGGATGATCTGCCGGGCCGCGTGCTGCCCACCCTGGATCGCCACCTGGGCGACGCCCGGCAGTCGGTCCAGCGCCATCAGGTCACCGACGACGAACACCTCCGGGTACCCGGGGAGGGTGCAGTCCGGCTCGACCATGACCCGGCCGGCCCGGTCGGTTTCGGTGCCGGCGGCGGCCGCCAGGCGGGCTCCGAGCGGGGATCCCGACACCCCGGCGGCCCAGATCTTCGTCATGCATCCGATGCGGCTCCGCTGGCCCTCGCGGTCGACCAGATCGATGCCGGTGTCGTCTACACCGACCACTGTGGTGCCCAACGTCACCTCGATGCCGAGTCGGCGCAACTGCCGCAGTGCCTTGGCGGACAACTGCTCGCCGAACGTGCCGAGGACCGAATCGGCGGCGTCCAACAGCACGATGCGCGCCTTACGCGGGTCGATCCGCCGGAACTCGCCCGGCAGGGTCCGGTGAGCCAACTCGGCGATCTGCCCGGCCATCTCCACACCGGTCGGTCCGGCGCCGACCACCACGAACGTCATCCACCGCTCGACCGCCGCCGGGTCGGTCTCCAGCTCCGCCAGCTCGAACGCCCCGAAGATGCGTCCGCGCAGTTCGAGCGCGTCGTCGATGCTCTTCATACCGGGCGCGTGTTCGGCGAACTCGTCGTGCCCGAAGTACGACTGCGTCGCGCCGGCCGCGACGATGAGGCTGTCGTATTCCGTCGTGAACGTGGTCAGCGGCGCGTTCGCGGTGACGGTGCGGCGGTCCAGGTCGATGTCGGTGACCTCACCGAGCAGGACCTCGACGTTGCGCTGGCGGCGCAGGATCTCACGGGTCGCCGGCGCCACCTCGCCGGGCGAGAGGATACCGGTGGCGACCTGGTACAGCAGCGGTTGGAACAGGTGGTGGGTGGTACGCGCGACAATCGTGACGTCCACCGGTGCGCGGCGCAGTGCCTTCGCCGCGAACAGACCGCCGAAGCCGGAGCCGACGATCACCACCCGGTGCCGTCGTCCACCGCTGTCCGCGCCGTTCGCAGTCCTGCTGTCCTTCACTGCGCTCTCCGTCCCGCTCGATCCGCGCCCCCGGCGCCCGCAAGCCGTTCCCCGCCATGAGTATCGGTCGTTGTTCCTGGTTACCGGTGCGGCGGTCGCGAAACACGGACTCCAGCGTCCGTGTCGAAGTCCTCGGTCGCGTCGAGGCGGAGTCCGGCTGGGCCCGCCGCCTGTCGACAAGCAAGGTCGACCCGGACCTTAGCCGCGGCGGCGGGTGATCTGCCGGACGACGGCGTACGCGATCCCTCCGGCCAGCAGCCACGGTGTCGCCACGATGACCGGATCCAGGGGGTGGTGCGCCCGGTCGGCGCGCCGGCCACGGGTGCGGGAAGCGAGGCCGTGATGGGAGAACTCGCTGCGCACCCCGGTCTCGGCGATCGGATTGTCCGGCCGCCGGGTGAACAGCGACCGGACCACACTCTCGGCGGTGTCCACCCGGTCGGCCGCCAGCAGGAGCAGCCAATGCGCGGCCCGTCCCTCGCTGTAGGTGCGGTAGGCGTACCGGCGCATCACCCCGGAGAGCCCTCTGGGCGGGCAGGACGTACCGAAGACGGGGGTGAGGAACTTGTGCTCGATCGACCTCTCCCGGGGCCACTTCTCGGGCTGTCGTTCGGGGAACCGCCAGCGCACGCCGTTGAGGTCCGGGTCGAACCTCTCCCGCGGCACCGAGGGACGGTCCTTCGGGTCCAGGTCGACACCCCAGCCGGGGATGCGGGCGCGCAACTCGTCACTGGAGCGGGCCAGGGGTGGCTTGTCGGGCGTGTACGGCATCTCCGGCTCCCGGTATGGTCAGGCGGTGTTCGGCACGATCAGTGGCTTGATGCATCCGTCGAGCTTGGCGGAGAAGATGTGGTAGGCCTCCGCGATGTGTTCCAGCGGGATCCGGTGGGTCACGATGTCGCTGGGCTTGAGATAGCCGTTGCGGATGTGCTCGAACAAGCGGGGCCACTGCCGCTTCACCGGACATTGGTTCATCCTCAGCGTGAGCCCCTTGTTCAGCGCGTCGCCGAACTTCACCGCGCTGAACATCGGCCCGTAGGCGCCCAGCACCGAAATGGTGCCGCCCTTGCGTATGGAGTCGATCGCCCAGTTGAGGGCGACCGGCGAGCCGCCCTGCAACTTCAGTTTCGCGGCAGTGACGTGCTGGAGGAAGTTCCCGTCCGCCTCGGCGCCGACCGCGTCGATGGCCACGTCGGCACCGAGGTGGTCGGTGATCTTCTTGAGCTGGACGACGATGTCGTGGTACTCGGCGAAGTTGCAGGTCTCGGCGTGGGCGAACGAGGCAGCCTTCTCCAGCCGGTAGTCGAGGTGGTCGACGACGATGACCCGACCGGCTCCCATGAGCCAGGCCGACTTCGCGGCGTACAGCCCCACCGGCCCGGCGCCGAAGACCACCACGACGTCACCTTCGACGATCTCGCCGAGCTGTGCCCCGAAGTATCCGGTGGCGAGTGCGTCGGTGAGCAGGACGGCGTCGTCGTCGTCCAGCCACTCGGGAATGACGCTCGGGCCGACGTCGGCGAAGGGTACCCGGACGTACTCGGCCTGGCCGCCGTCGTAGCCGCCGCAGGTGTGGGAGTAGCCGTAGATGCCGCCCACCGCCGTGGCATTGGGGTTGACATTGTGGCAGTTGCTGAACAGCCCCCGGGCGCAGAAGAAGCACGACCCGCAGAAGACGTTGAAGGGGACCATCACCCGGTCCTTCGGCTTCACATTCCGCACCGACGGGCCCACCTCGTCGATCACACCGATGAACTCGTGGCCGAAGGTCATCCCGACTCGGGTGTCGGGCATCATCCCGTGGTAGAGGTGCAGGTCCGACCCGCAGATCGCCGCTCGCGTCACCCTCACGATCGCATCGTTGGGATGTTCGATCGAGGGGCGGTCCTTTTCCTCCACCCGGATTCGGTACGGCCCGCGATAGACCATTGCTCGCATCGAGTCGCCTCCTAAAGGACGTCTCGTAACTCGGTGGAGGCGTTGCCGGGTAACGGTGCTGGGTGTCATCCGGTGAGGATGATGTTGTGGAGGTGGGCGATGCCGGATGCGGTATCGGTCAATGTGTGGGCGGCGCGGCGGTAGTCGCGCAGGATCTTGAAGTTCTTCATGCGGGCCAGGGCGTGTTCGACCTGGGCTCGGACGGTGCGGTGCTGCTTGTTAAGGTCCTTCTTCCACTCGGATAGTTCGCTGCCGTCGGCTGGTTTGCGGTAGGGGATGATCACCTCGGGGTTGCCTCGGTAGGCGCCATCGGCCATGATCGCCCGTCCGGCCAGCTTGGCGTCGATGCCGGAGGTGCGGTAGACGATGGTGTCGTTGCGGTTGCCGGGCTGCGGGTCGCCGAGGGCTACGACCAAGCGGGTGTGGGCGTCGATGGCGACCTGCACGTTCGTGCTGTAGCGGTAGTTCTTACTCGGGGCCGCGAGGCGGTGGTCCCGGGTCGGGATCAGGGTGCCGTCGACGATCGTGATCTGGTCGACCCGACGTCGGCGCACCGGGGCCAACGCGAGCAGCGGGCCGACGGTGTCGATGACCCGGTGCGCGGCGGAGTGCGACACCCCGAACAACGGGCCGATCTGCCGCATCGTCAGGTTCGTGCGCCAGTAAGCGGCGACCAGCAACACCCGGTCGGAGAGGTCGAGTGACCACTGCCGGCCCGGCCGCCCGTCCGCGATCGCGTCACCGCCGCGCTCGGCGACCAGCCGGACCAGTCGGCGGAACTGAGCGGGCTGCAGCCCGGTGAACGGAAAGATCAACTCCTGGCGGGCCGCCGAAATCACCTGCACCCGGACATGATCCACCATGGACCAACCACCGAGTTACGAGACGTCCCTTAGATCAAGCTCTGGCGGGCCTCATCGTCACGATTCCCTGAACATTGATGTGACATCCGGACAACTGGTCGACCAAGGAGCCCCGGTGACGCCGGATGTTGTTTGACTCCTGCCGAGCTCGAACCTGTCAACTTTCTGAAGGCTTTCGGATCGCGTCGCGGACCCGATCAATGACCGCCAGAACAGGCCCGGCGGCCAGGTTCCCCTTGGCCGTCTGGGCGCTGGGGTGCGGTCGGGTCGGTGCGCTGGCCTCTGCGACGCGGACGGCGGCGGCCAGGGCACGCAGCCGGTCAGCCGGGACATGTTGGCGCAGCAGGGGGAACTCGTAGCGTTCCTCGTGGCGGGCGTGGGCGAGTACGGCGTCGCGGAGCAGGATGATGCCGGTGTCGAAGCCGTCGGCGTCGACGCCGGCGGCGATCAGGGTCTGAAGCGTCTCCTTGGCCTGTCGTTCCTCGTCGAGGCGCTCGTCGACCATCGCGTCGCCGCCCCCACCGGGCAGAGAGCGGGCGAGCGGGTGAACGACCTCCTCCTCAGCGGTCTCGTGCGCGGCCAACAGTTTGACCAGGTCGTCGAAGGCGTCCCGCCGGGTGTCACCGGTGCCGCCGATGACCAGGAGGAAAAGCTGCTCGATGCGGGCGTGCTGGGCCAGCAGCAGGTCGACCACATCCTCCTGCGGTCCGGGGGTGGCCGGGGCGTCGGTGTCAGGCATGGCTGCCTCCCTGGGCGCGCAGGCGCTGCACCGGGTGCGGTCCTTCGGTCTCGATGCGGTACTCGTCGCCGAAGCGCTCGCGGTGCATGTCGATGACCTGTTCGCTGGGTGGCTGCTGACCGTCGTGCAGCTGCTGCTGCATCCACTCGAAGCGCTCGTGCGCCTCGCTGACGTAGCCCTCGCCGAGCTTGGTCACGTCGATGGTGGTGGCCAGCAGGTGCCGCAGGTACTCCTTGTTCGGCTCGAAGGTCAGCGGCTCGGGCAGACCGGCGCTGCCGACGATTTCCTCGGGCTCCCGGCCGTCGTGCCGGCGCAGTAGGTCGGCGGCCTGCTGCAGATGGGCCAGTTCCATCTGCAGGTGCAGCTCCCAGACGGCCTTGACCTTCGGGTCGCTCTCCTGCTGCAGGAAGGAGTAGTACAACCAGCACTCGTTGTACTCGTGGGTGAGCAGCCGCTCCCACCAGTTCTCACCCGGATCCAGCAGCGACTCGTAGTGGGTGACGTGCTCCTGCTCGATCAGGCTGATCTCCTGATAGAGCTGGCGCGCGATCGGCTCCATGTACTGCGGGCCGACGTTCATGTAATAGAACATCACCTGCTGTTCGGCAGAGAGGATCGTCAACGCGTTCAGCTTGGAGCGTGGGTCCACCGAGTTGCGGTCGTACGGGGTACGCACCTCGTCGAACGGATGTCGGTGCTCCTGTACGGTGGGCCGCCCGGGCATGACCTCGGTGAGTCCGTCCACGATCTTCTCGGCCTTACGCCGCTCCACCATCTCGTACAGGTTGGCGTAGCGGTACAGGTGATCGAAGTCCTCCAGCACCCCGAACTCGTACGCCTGCTTGAGGTACGGGTCAGGCTCGTGCCGGGCAACCCAGGCGGTGAGATCGACGGCCACCTGTTCGTAACCGAGCGTCGTCTCCAGCACACTCGCCACCCCGGGGAGCAGCCAGTTCACCACCCGCTGCTGCTGGCTCTCCACGTACCGCACGTAGGCCAACCGCCGACGGACCTCCTGATCCGGGCAGTTGCGGGCGAACTGATGCTGGAAGTTGATCGCCTCGACCTCGATGCCGTTCATCGTGATGATCCGGCACCGGGTGTACGGATCGACCGCCTCAGGATCGATCGGCTCAACGTCGAGTTCGCGCCAATTGCGGATCTGACTCTCCAAGGGGATGCCCTTGTGGTCCAGTGGATTGAACATCAAGTTCTCCAAATCGGTGGGGGTGCAGCTGCTCCTACCCGAAGTCTGGGCGAAGAATCATCCGAATCGGATCCTCTTGGCGGAGAACCACCCAGGTCAGCTGAGATCCGCTGAACCGTCGCCGATACCGACGCAGATGAGCCAGCTCCCACGAACCAGCCGGAGCGCGGCTCGGCCAGTCCCAGACCTGTTCGCCACCCAGCCGCCGCCAGCATCTGCCGAGCCGGGACGGTGCCAACGGCCGTCGCCGTGGACCAGCAACATCCCATGCCTAACACCGCCAGGTGGGTAGTGGTAATCGCCGAGTGTTCTCGCGAAGATGGAGGCCACCAGATGCCGAGCGCTTCGGTGACGCCCGGTGACTCCTGATGCAGGCAGAAAGCGGTAGGCCTCTACCTGTACCCGCTCTCCAGGCAGACGGTCACCCAGGCGTGACGCCTGTCGCCGGCCTGATCTGCTACCCAGGGTTTCCGACGAGCGATGTGCCTTCATGCCAACGTCTCACGCAGGTCTGACCTACCGAAGCTGGTCGGTCAGCGAGGACGGGACGGCCCTGCTCACGGACCAGCGCGAGAGCGCCGGCACCGTCCTCCGGCCGGTCACCGGGACGACGTGACGGTCAACGTGGGCTCGGCCCGCCCGGATTCGCTTGGGCGACCCCCAGCCACTCGCCGATCCGGCGGCGGATCCGGCTGCGGCGGTACCCGCCGTGCACCGCCCCGGTCGGTGGCGGATCGAACAGCGATCCCGACCGGGGCGCAGCTGCGGCCGACTTGGTCAAGAACGCTGCACTCCATCGGGCAACTAACGACTCGGCGGCACGCGGTGCCAGTCGATGGGCAGCCAGCGCCAGATGTGACACCACACCCGTTGTGACCTGCCTGCGTGGGCGACGGGCACACGCAAGGATCGTGGCGGCGAGACGCTCCGGTGCGGAGGCAGGCGGGATAGCGCGCAGTTGACGACCCGAATGGTTGGCGGCCCGCTCGAAGAACGGCGTGTCGACCGGCCCGGGCAACACAAGACCGACCCTTATCCGGGGATGACCGGCGACCTGCTGCCGAAGATTCAAGGCCAGCCCCCTGATGGCAAACTTGGTCATGGAGTAGAGCGGGACCAGCGGGTTCGGGAACAGTGACAGCAACGACCCGACGAGCACGAGGACCCCGCTGCCCTGAGATTGAAACCGAGCCAGCGCGGCACGGGCGCACAGCACGGTCCCGAACACGTTGGTGTCGACCAGCCGACGAATCTCATCCACCGCTTCAGAGCCCAGCGGTCCGGCAATGCCGACCGCCGCCGCTTCGACCCAGACGTCGATCTGCCCGAACCGCTGCACCGCCAGCCGGACCAACCGCTCCACCGCCTCAGGATCAGCAATGTCGGTCGGCACCACCAGCACCTGGCCACCGCGCGCAAGGCAGTCGTGTTCCACTCCCCCAAGCGCCTCTTGGCTTCGCGAGGCAAGTACCAACCTGGCCCCTTCGGCAGCGAACGCCAACGCGGTCGCCCGCCCGATTCCGCTCGACGCCCCCGTGATCACCACCACGGCGTCCCGGAAGGTTCTACGCCCGACCATCGCACCTCCCGCACCGCAGCAGTCCGGCATCGACCATCTACCCACGGACGTAACGATCACTCCCAGGACGCATCACGGGCACGGGCCTGTCAAACCAGCGGCACCGTTGCGCCGCACAGTGCGGCCCTGCATGTGGTCAAGGCAACCGGTCAGGCGGTGCGACTTTGGCCCAGTCACGGCCGCCGTTCACCGCCCGCTCAACCAGTGACTCGGCGACCTGCCGCAGCTTTCGGTTGGAATCCTGCGACACCCGGGCCAGGATCGCGAAGGCCTCCTCGGCCGAACACCGGCGCTGCCCCATGATGATGCCCTTGGCCTGCTCGATCACCGCCCGGCTCTGCAATGCCTCCTGCATCTGCTGAGCCAGGGTGGCGGTGCTTTCGTAGAGGTGGACGTTGGCCAGCGCGATGGCGGCGTATCCGGCCAGCGTCTGGGCGAGTTCGACGTGGTCGTCGAAAACACCCGGTGCTGCGCCGTAGATGTTGAGCGCGCCTACCATCGCCTCCTGGATGGGCAGGCCGATCGACAGGGAACTGACGGCCCCCGCCTCACGGGCGCGACCCGCCCACTCCGGCCAGCGGCTCTCCGCTGTCATGTCAGGGACCGACATGACGGCACCGGTGGTCGCGGCGTCCAGGCACGGGCCGCGACCATGCTCGTACTGCCACTGGTCCAGCGTCAACGCCAGATCACCCGTGTACGCGGCGGTGTACGCCTCGACACCCTGGACCAGGGTGACCGAGACCTCGGCGGTGCCGGGGATCGTATCCTTGGCGACCTGAGCGATGGTTGACAACACCACGTCGAGGTCGACCTCGTCGTACTTGATCCGCCCGAGTCTGATCAAGGCTGCGGCGAGGTCGGGGTGGGCCTGCGGCATGAGTTGTGACGTCCTTGTACGAAGCGCCGTCGACCCAGGGGGTGGGACGGCGGGTGGCGGGACGGCCCGCAGTCGCGGACCAATGCCCGATCCGTCGGATCGGGACCGGCGCCGCTTCTTGACGCTCATTCCTGACGCCCGACCGGGACGCCAGTAATGGGACAACTTTACGACCCGGTACCGACCGGAATGACGCGACGTGCCGGCCCTCTGCCGGCAGGGCTGGTCAACGTCCGTTCGACCACCTCGAACTCCGTGAGCGTGCCCGTCACGTCGAGGACGCGACGGACCGCCGGCGAGAGATGGCAGAGGGTCAGCCGTGCGCCGCGTTCGGTCAGTTGCCGACGCGCTCGTAGCAGCGCGTCGGTGCCGTACGCGCCGAAGAAGGTGACGGCCGAGAGATCCACTGCCACGAGCGCAGCCTTCGCCGCGACGACATTCTCCAAAAGCTCCGCCAAGAGATGAGCGTTACTCAGGTCGATCTCACCGGCTACGGCAACCTGGGCCATGTCTCTGCTGACCTCGCAGCTCAGCCACATGATCGGCTCGTCCAGCCGGGACGTCCCGGCGGCGGTCGGGACGTGGTGACAGCCGAAACCGGGCAACTTTTGTGACATGCCGCCTCCCACCTTGCGGTTCGACAACGCTCCCCGGTCGTCATAACCGGGAGCGCGGGAGGGCACGCGTCTTGACCCGGACCCAAGATACGCCCATGGGGTGGGTATCGCACATCAGGTCGCTGTCCAGCCCGCCAACCTGGGTACGTTGGTGCAGCGACACATTCGCCGACCCCACCCGACAAGGACCCACGCATGGACGCCCCACGGACGGAGCCCGGCGCAGCCCTCGCCGAACTGGGCCGGATCCGGCTCGACGAGGTCGAGCTCAGCGATGTGGTCACACGCGTGGCCGAGCTGGCCAACCGAACTGTCCCAGGCAGCAGGCACGTCTCGGTCACACTGATCCAGTCCGGCGCGAACCGGGCCATCGCCTACACCAGCGACCTGGCCCGTGAACTCGACGAATGGCAGTACCACCGTGACGACGGCCCATGCCTCGACGCGGCGGTCAGCGCCGTCAGCGTGTCCCTTCCTGACCTGTCCGACGAACAGCGGTGGCCGGAGTGGGCGGCGCGGGCACGGGAGGCGGGAATCGGCAGCTCGCTGTCGATCGGGCTGCCCATCCAGGAGGCGGTCACCGGGGCGCTCAATCTGTACGCCACCTCGACGCATGCCTTCGACCACTCGGCAATCGAGTTGGCGGAGCAGTTCGCCGCCTATGCCGCCGTGGCGCTGGCCAACGCGCACCTCTACGACAGCACCGCCGTACTGGCCCGGCAAATGCAGGAGGCGATGCGCAGCCGGGCCGTGATAGAGCAGGCCAAGGGCATCATCATGGGTGAGCGGCGATGCTCGGCCGACGAGGCGTTCACGCTGTTGGCGAAAATCTCCCAAGACACCAATCGCAAGCTGCGCGAGGTGGCCGAGGCCTTGGTCGCCAACGCCGCCAAGCCATAGGTGACGGCAGTGGGCAGGTTGGGCAGGACCCGGTCCGGATGGATCTTGGCCCGGGAGCTATCCACACACCGCCGAATTCGCCACAGCCACCGTCGGCCCAGTGGGAACGGCGCCACGCGCACGACGACGTGGTCGCGGCGTGGCGCCGGCATCAGATGGCACCGTCTCGGCTACAGATTCGAGCCGGCCGACTTCTCCAGCTGCCGGCCGATGGGCGGGCTCCGATGATGAGGGATGGGCGTGACCGAGAATCAGCGACGTTCGGCGCGACCACGGCTCAACGCGAGCCCGAGGGCGATCATGCCGAGGCCGAGGAACAGGTGCAGCCAGTTGTCGGCGTTGTTGAGCGGTACGAAATTGGCTCCGCTCTGGTGGTCGATGACCAGTCCGTAGAGCCAGAGCACGAGGTAGACGGCACCACCGGCGACAAGATAAGTGCGGGCACCGGCAATGGTGCGGGCCAGCGCGAGTCCGGCGACGCCGAAGCCGAGGTGGACGAGGTTGTGCAGGATCGAGACTTGGAACAGTCCGAGCAGTTTTGCCTCGGACTCGTGCCCGGCGAACTGCATGGTGTCGTAGTTGCTGGTGATGCCAGGGATGAACCCGAGGACACCGACCAGCACGAAGACCACACCGACGACCTGAGCGGCGGTACGGACGGGGTGTTTGGCTGCGGTCGTGCTGCCCGAGCGGGACCGGTTGACCATCGTTACCTCCATCGAAGACGGTGCCTCTGATGTCCCCCACCAGGCTGGTGCGAAACCGGATACCTCGGGTCAGTGGTGACGCAGCCGCCGTGCGAGCTCGACGCGAAGGTGGTCGATGCCGGCACCGGTGCGCGCCGAGACCGGGACGGCGTCGGGATGAACCCGGCAGAGCGCGTCGACCGACCCAGGCGGCGCTACGTCAATTTTGTTGAGAACCAGGAGCTCGGGTACGTCGCTCGCGCCGATCTCGTGCAACACGCCGTGCACGGTGGTGATCTGGTCCAGCGCGTCGGGGGCGGAGGCGTCGACCACGTGCAGCGCGAGGTCACTGCGGGTGACCTCCTCCAGCGTCGAGCGGAACGCGTCGACGAGCTGGTGCGGCAGGTGCCGTACGAAGCCGACCGTGTCGGTGACGGTGTAGGTCAGCTCACCGGTGCTGATCCTGCGGACGGTCGGATCCAGGGTGGCGAACAGGACGTCCTGCACTTGTGCGTCGGCACCGGTCAGCCGGTTGAGCAGCGCCGACTTGCCGGCGTTGGTGTAACCGGTGATCGACACCGAGGGCACCTGGTTGCGGGCCCGCCGGTTGCGGGTGCGCTCGCGGCGCCGGGCGAGTTCGGAGGCGTTGCGGCGCAGGCGGGTCGCCCGCTGCCGCAGCGTGCGTCGTTGGGTCTCCAGCCGCATCTCACCAGGCCCTCGCACGCCCATGCCGGCGCCACCGGCCGTCCGGCCACCGCCGACCCGCGACATCGCCCGGCCACCGCCGCGTAGGCGGGGCAACTGGTACGCGATCTGCGCCAGCTCCACCTGATCCCGGCCCTCGCTGGTGCGGGCGTGTTCGGCGAAGATGTCCAAGATCAACGCGGTGCGGTCGACCACCCGTACCCCGATACGCTTCTCCAGGTTGCGGACCTGGCCGGGGCTGAGTTCGCCGTCGGCGATCACCAGGTCAGCGTGTGCCCGTTCGGCGAGCGCCGCCAGTTCGTCGACCTTGCCGGAGCCGACGTAGGTGGCCGGGTCGGGGTGGGGTCGGCTCTGCACCACCTCGTCAGCGACGGTCAGACCGTCGGTGGCAGCGAGCCGGCGTAGCTCGGTCAGCGACGTCGGCGAGCCCGGTCCGCTGTCGGCCGCGCCGTCGCCGTCGCGTACCGCCACCAGCACCGCCGTCGGCCGCTTGTCCTGAGCGCCGGCGTCCGGGCCCAGCAACCACGATCCCGCCATGTCCCACCTCAACCTCGTCTCGGGCGCATGTCCACCTACCCCCGCCCCGGCCGACCATGCCAAAGCTCTACTCGATCCTGCCGTCGGCGCCCCACGACGGCGGTCAGGTGTGCGCCCAACTTCCGGGGTACGCAGGTAGTCGGGTCAAGAAGTGCGCCCGCCCAAGCGTCGGTGCCGCGGCGTCCGGCAGAGTGCCGCGAGCGCGGACGTTGTTCTCCGCGCCGAGTGGTGGAGACGCGCCGGCGCGAACGGAGCGGAGTATGGTCAGGGGCCTGTAGCCACCATCCGCCGTGTCCGGGTGTGGCGAATCGGCGTCGACCATCCGGCGTTGGTCCCGGCTCTGCCACCGGTGGGTCCGTGCAGCAGCCCGCGACGCGTGGGCTGCCATCCGCGCGCGCCCTCGTTCCTCCCTCATGATGGCGTGCCGATCGTGAGGACCTGGCGCCATGACTCACCAACTGACGGATCCCGCCCACGCCTTCGCCGAAATCGGCCGCATCAAGCTCGGCGAGACCGGCCTCGACGACGTCCTGCAACGCGTCGCCGAACTGGCCAAACGTGCCCTGAACGCCCCGGTGGAAGTCTCGGTGACACTCGTGCGCGGCGGCACTGGACACACCGCGGCGTTCACCGACGACCTGGCCCGAGATATGGACGAGCGGCAGTACGCGCAAGGCCGCGGCCCCTGCCTGGAGGCCTCGGCCAGTGGCGACGTCATCCCCGTACCCGACCTCGCCGCCGAGGACCGGTGGCCGGATTGGGCCCAACAAGGGAAACAGGCCGGCTTGGGCAGCTCCGTGTCGATCGGTCTGCCCATCCAGGAGGCGGTCGTCGGCGCACTCAACGTCTACGCCAGCACCCCGCACGCCTTCGACGACGACATGATCGGCGTGCTGCAGACCTTCGCCGCGTACGCTGCCGTCGCCCTGGCCAACGCGCACCTCTACGACAGCACCGCCACCCTCGCCCGGCAGATGCAGGAGGCGATGGCCAGTCGCGCAGTTATCGAGCAGGCCAAGGGCATCCTCATGGCCGAGCGTCGCTGCACCGCCACCGACGCGTTCGACATCCTCGCCAAGGTGTCGCAGGACTCCAACCGCAAGGTCCGCGACGTGGCCCAAGCCCTCGTCGACCGTGCCGCCCGGACGCCCAAAGCCTGAGCACGGCGCGGACCGCCAGCCGGTGGGATAACCCGGCGGACACAACTCCCATCGCACGGTCCGAGACGTGGCCCAAGCCCGCGTCGATCAAGCTACCAGGAGCATCGGCGTCCTGATCGGGCCAGCCGCATGCACCCGCGCGATCTGTCCGGACGCCGACGTCGTCAGGCGGCTGTCGCGTCGTTGCGCCCGGGTGCGCGCCGGCCTCCCCGTTCTGGGAACCGGTATCCAGACCTGTCTGTCGCGTCCACGGTGGGCAGGCATCGACGACGAAGTCTCGGAAACGCCGGTGCGGTGGCGGTGGGTTGGCCCGATTGGGATTCGTGCGGCAGACCTCGGGCATAGCGTTGAGGAAGCTCCGCCGAAGGGACAGCGCCATGACCGAACCGGACGAGAGCCGGGAGAAGACCCCGAAGACCGACCGGGTCCTGTTCTCCCCGGACGGCGATCCGCACCACACCATGGCCCAGGCTCCACAGCCTGACGAGCACCTGGAACCGACCGCCACCCGGGACGGCCGCACCGAGGCCGCCGCCGACGAGCAGTAGAGGAGGCGCAGATGAAGCGGCGTGCGAGCCCGCTACAGCCACCGGGGCAGTCGACCAGCCTGTGGCACCAGGGCCTGTCGCTCGGTTCCAAGGCGTTGCAGAACAACGCCCCACTCAAGGGCTTCGACGCGTACGTGGTCGGGTTCCACCCGGCCAAGGACGCCCCGTCGATGCAGATGGAGGCGCACCACTACTGCCGGCAGGTCAACGACGACTTCCTGCAGTGCGTGCTGTTCGACGGCAACACCTCGGAGGCGAACCTGATCGGTATCGAGTACATCCTCTCGGAGCGGCTGTACGAGACGCTGCCCGAGGACGAGCGACGCTACTGGCACCCGCACAACTACGAGGTGCTCGGCGGTTCGCTGATCGCTCCCGGGCTGCCCGAGGCGGCGGAGCGGGCGCTGATGGCGATGCTGATGAACAGCTACGGCAAGACGTGGCACACCTGGCACACCGGGCGCCTGGACGCTGGCCCGGGAGACCCTCTGCCGCTGGGCGAGCCCATGCTGATGTGGTCGTTCAACCGGGACGGGCAGTGTGACCCGGCGCTGGAGGAGCACCGCAACCAGGCCATGGGCGTCGACCGCGCCGAGAAGCGGCGTGACCGCTCAGCCCTGCTGAAGCACGCACATCCGCAGGACGGAGTGGCGCTGCTCGACGACGCCTTTCCGGCCGGCGAGGCGGTCCCGGGAGTGGTCGACCGGTTGACTGGTCGGTAACCGACGGCGACCGATGGAAGCCGACGTCAACCGCGAACGGCAGAACAAACGGCACCCAAAGGAAGAGCTACCGCTGCTCGCCGCGCACGTCGGCCAGCCTGCTGCAGTCGCCGAACCCGCCGAAAATGATGACGCTGAGGCTTCCATCGGTCGCCAGCGTGCCGCAGCCGTCCGGCGCGCAGCAGCAGAACCGGCTGGGACGTGAACAGCCGCTGTTCGGCGGCCCAGGCAAGCAGTGCGGCCGCGCCGCCATCGTCGGCGGACACAGTCAGCTCGGCCAGCACTGCCCCGGCTGTGCTGACTGCGGCGGCGGTGTGGATATCGGTGTGGGCGTCCACCCCGATGACGACATCGATCCGTTCTGCCGGAATCGGCACTGCGGCTGGTTCCCTCCGCTCGACGACACTCGTGCGCCGTCGGCCCGGGAAGAGGTCACCTCCGGGGGCATACCAGGTCCGTGGCGCAGCCTCGCCCAGATCGAACTGGCCACCGCCGAGTGGGTCGACTGGTACAACAACCAGCGCCTGCACTCCGCCATCGGGCACGCCCCACCAACCGAATACGAGTCAACGTTCTACGCTCAACCCCAGCCCCGCGAGGTGCTCGGAGTCAACAGCTGAGGTCTCCACAGAACCCGGGGGGGTTCAATCTCCACCTCCACAGCCGAGACCGATCCGTGGCGACAGCGGCGCATCGATCGACAACTTGTGATGTCCGTGCCCGTTCCATAGTAGAACGTCACACACAGGTACGGCAGGAAGGTCACCGCCGGATGCCTGGCTACTCCTCCCCCGCAAAGCTGATCACGCCCAAGCCTCGCGTACGCACGGCCCCCGGCCGGCCGCTCTGTTCGTTTTGGTCGGATCGCTGATAGCCGAGCGTAGACGGGTGGGGTCGCCTGGCGGCAGGGCGGCCCGCACGCGGCAGGGCTCTTGGGAGTGGGTCTGCGGATACCGTAGGTCGGCGCGTACCTGACTCTGTAGCGGACCCTGTACGCCGACAGACGGCGATGAGCCGCTGACCGGCAACGTTCTCCCGCATCTCCTGGGTGTGGGCCATGAAGTGCGCCCGATGTTCCGGCCGTGCCGATTGCGTCGCCGCAGGAGCTGCCGGACTGCTGAGCGTAGCCGTGCGCGCCGGGGATTTTGGACCCGAGTAGCGGTACGACGAGGTCGGCGGTGACGGGCGCCTGCATCGCCAGTTGCATGCCTGTCCGCCACCGCGCACCGCGGACGCCCTGCCCCATTGGGTTGGTGCGGACCCGAGGGCTGCCGCGCCGTTGAGGCAGCCCTCGGGGTCCGGTTGTCGACGTGGCGGTTCAGTCGGTCACCGCGGTGAGCGGGACCGGTCGGCCGGCGCGACGTAGGGGCCACATCTGTGGCCCGTCGACGAGGTGCAGCGGGGTGCCTGCGTGGTAGCCGTGTCTGGCCAGGTGGTTCCGGACCGTGATGGTGGTGGCGATGGTGTCGATCGGGTAGCCGAGCTGGTCGACCCGCTGGTGGTGGTGGGCGAGCAGTGCCTGACCGATGCCGTGGTGGCGGGCGTGGGGGGTGACGTGCAGCCAGGCCAGCCAGTGGTGCGGGGCGGCGGTGCGGTATCGGCGGGCCAGGGTGTGGAGGTGCTGGAAGCGGGTTAGGTGTCGGCCGGTGAAGGTGCTCAGGTGGTAGTCGGACAGCGGTGGCGCCTGCGGTGCGGGGTGGTGGCGCCAGACGGCGACGGCGGTCATGTCGACCGTGATATCGACGTGCCCCCATTCGACGGCGTGGTCGACCTCCATGGCGAGCAGGGCGTGGAAGATGTGTTGCCGCCCGGCCGGGTCGGGGACGAGCCATTGCGCTACTGGGTCGGTGGCGACGGCGTCGGTGACCAGCGCGGCGATGGTGGCGACGTCGCCGGGCTGCGCGGGCCGGATGGGTGGCGCGGTCACGGTGGGGGCGGTCACAGGGGCCGCCGATGTGGCAGGGTGCGCGGGAAAGGGGTCCGGCCGCCGCTGGTGGGGGTGCCGCGCCACATTCGCCAGATGATGGGCCCGCCGGTGGGGAGCACGATGGTGGGGCCGGCGGTGTAGCCGTGGCGCAGGTAGAGCCGCCGATTGCGCATGGTGGTGGCTTCCAGGTATGCCGGCAGGCCGAGGTCGTCGAGGCGACGGTGATGGTTGGCGAGCAGGGCGGTGCCGATACCGCGGTTCTGCCGGGTGGGGTCGACGGCGAGGTAGGCGAGGTAGTGGTGCGGGTCGTCGGGGTGGAAGGCGTCGAACATTTCCTCCAGCAGCACGAACTTCGGCGCGTGCACGCCGGCGATGGCCTCCAGCGACTCCAGCCGTTCCCGGGTATCGGTCGAGGTGGGTTCGAGACGGGGGTACCAGATCGCCACCGCCGTCTGATCGCCCGTCGTGTAGACCTGCCCGTGCGTCAGGCCGTGGTGGAAGGCGTCGGTGAAGTACCGGTAGTAGACGGTTCGGCGGTCGGTCGGGTCGGGGATCAGCCAGTCGGCGACGGGGCCGTCGTGGAACGCTTCGGCAAGGACGCCGATCAGCGGTCCGGCGTCGGCTTCGGTGGCGGGGCGGACGAGCAGATTCGTGTTGGTTGCGGTCACAGCTTCCCTCTGGTCAGGCGGGTTGGCGGGCGAGGTCGGGGGCGCGCAGGGGTCCGGTGTCGCTGTCCGCGCCCAAGCCGATCGCCGCGTACACGTCGGGGTTGGTGGTGCGCAGGATCAGCGCCCAGGCGATGCCGAGCAGCGCGGCGGCGGCGTAGGCGGTGGGGAATGCCCAGCGCAGGGGCGAGTCTGGTGCTACGCCGAGGAGGGTGGCGAACTCGCGCAGGGTGACGGTGAGGATCCCACCGAGGGCGAGCGTGGCGGCTGCGGGTGCGATCACCGACCGCCACGGTCCTTCGGTGTGAGCGGTGCGGGTGAAGAAGCCGATGACGGCGGCGGAGGTGAGGGTCATGAGGATGAGCACGCCGAGGCCGCCGGTGACGGTGATCCAGAAGAACAGGTGCACGATCGGATCCGCCCCCGCGAGCGCGTAGCCGACCAGCACGGCGAAGGCGAGTCCGCTCTGGACGAGGGAGCCGACCTTGGGTGCGCCGGTTCGGCGGCTGGTGCGGCCGAAGGCGGCGGGAAGTACCCGTTCGCGGCCGAGGGCGAACAGGTAGCGGGCGACGGTGTGGTGGAAGGACAGGAGGGCGGCGAACAGGGAGGTGATGAACAGGATCCGGGCGACGGTGATGACACTCTGGCTCAGGTGCGGCGACACCAGGTTGAAGATGAGGTCGGTGCCGTCGGCGCGGGCCGCCGCCACGATGCGGTCCGGGCCGGTGGCCACGGACATCGCCCACGCGGACAGCCCGTACAGCAGGCCGGTCACCGCGACGGCGATGTAGGTGGCGCGGGCGATCGTCCGCCGGGGATCCTTCGTCTCCTCCGAGAACACCACCGTGCCCTCAAAGCCCACGAATCCGGTGATCGCGGTAACCAGGGCGGCACCGATGCCAGCGGCGAACACATGGGAGGGGGCGAGAGTGTCGAAGGCGACCGTCCCGTCGGCGGGGTGGGTCACCATGATGGCGTCGAAGGTCAACGCGACGGCGCATTCGGCGACGAGGACGACGGCGAGGACGCGGCCGTTGAGGTCGATCCGGGCGACCCCGAGCACCGTGACGATGGCCCAGGCGGCGAGGGCGCAGATCCACCAGGTGAGCTGCCAGCCGTACCGGTCGTTGAGGAACTGCGCGGTGACCGCGCCAGCCCCGCCGTACAACCCGATCTGCATCGCGTTGTAGGCCAGCAGCGCGACCATGGCGGCGCCGACGCCGGTGGGGCGGCCGAGTCCTCGGGTGACGTAGGTGTAGAAGGCGCCCGCGTTGACGATGCGGCGGGACATGGCCACGTAGCCGACCGCGAACAACGCCAACACGGCCGCGACCAGGAGGTAGGCGACGGGGATGCCGGTGACGCCGGTGACCGCGTACCCGGTGGTCGCGCCACCGGCGATGACGGTGAGGGGTGCGGCGGCGGCGATGACGAAGAACACCACCGACGGGATACCGAGCCGGCCTCTGGCGAGGACGGCGGACACGGTGTCGGGCTTCGAGTGGGACATCGGCTCTCTCTCAGCAATGAGGGGATGGATAGCAAGGTGGCCAGTCAGGAGGTGCGGTGGCTCAGCACGGCGCCGCCGACGACGGCGCCGAGGTCGGCAAGAAGGTCGCGCAACGGGGCCGGGACTTGGTCGACCTGGTGGCGCAGGAACGCGCGGACGGCAAGGGGTGTGCCGTCGAGCAGGATCGGGTCGAGCTGCGTGTGCAGCGCCAGGCCCGCGAGGACTTGGTCGAAGGCGGTCAGTGGCTGGTAGTTGCGCAGCTGGAAGGACAGGCGAGCCCAGGACCAGGCGGCCGTGTTCACGTCGGTGGGGACGTAGACGGTGCGCTGGCGCCACAGCCGGCCGACCTGCTCCGGCCGCAGCAGCCCGAGCTGCCACATTCGGGTGATCACCTGCTCGTAGGCGGTGGTGGCGAGGAACGCCAACCACGTTCGGGTCGCGGTGTGACGTGGCTCGGCCACCAGACGATCCAGGACGAGATGTTGCAGCCAGTCCTTCGGCGGGACCGTGTTGATCACCCGCACATGGCGGCCTTCGAAGGTGACCCGACCCTCCCGGTACAGCTCGGCCAACAGTGCGGCGGCCAGGCCGTGTGCGGTCGCGGACTCGAACAGACGCGGACGTCCGGTCTGATCGTCGTGGGCCAGGTAGAAGAACTCGTCGGCAAGACGCGTGGCGGTGTGGGCGGCGGCGCTGCCAACGGCGCGCACCGGCCGGGCCGGCTCTACTGGTGCCGGGTGTTCGTACAGGTGGGGTGCGTGGTCGTTGGATGCGCCGGAGGGTGGGGTGTTCACCGCGGCTGACCTTCCTCGGTCGATGCGTCAGAGGGGATGGGAAACCCGAGCTGCCGGAGGAGCTTCCGGCCGCCGGGATGGCGGGCCAGTTCCTCGATCGCCCAGGCGTGTTGCCCGCATCCACCGGTCTGGCAGTGGGAGCAGGTACCGCCGTCGCGATGCTGGAGCACCGTGTTGCGCGCTGATTCGAAGCGATCCACGGGGCGGTCGCCGTCGTCGGTGCCGGTCATGAAACAGAACTCCGGCGGTGCAGCGCGGCCACGCTGACCCGCACCTCCATACACGGCGGATGCCGGTCGACGTGCGGGTAATCGCACTCAGGCCGGTGACCGAGCACCCAGACCCACTCATCGCTGCGGTTCGGCAGGTCGCGAATCGCGGCCACGATGACGGCCACGGGAGTCCCGGGGGTGAGGTCACGGCCGTAGCACCAGTCGTTCGCCTCAAGGTGGAGCAAAGTGCCCGAGGCGACGTCGGGCAGGGGCTGCGGGCAGCGATTCACGGCCGCGCCCTTCGACGCCCTCGATGTCGAGGGTCGGAGCCCAGGACAGAGCGACCGGAGTTCGCCCCGCACGGCCGACGCCGATCGAGGGCACCATGGGGCAATGCGGTGTTTTCATCCTGGTCGCGAGGCGTCGCTTCGCCACAGCTGGCGAAGCGCGTGGCTGCATCCTCGCAGTCAATGCCGAAGGGCCTGAACGGGTGCTCGCCGTCAGCAGGGACGAACCACTTGACGCGCACTGCCATCACCTTTCTGTGTGAGATGCGTGGCGGCACGCGCTATCGGACACGGCCCCCTGCTTGAGAAAGCGTTCAACCCGCCATCGGCATCCGAGACCACCGCCGCCGCGACCTGACGCTTCCGATCAACCTGATGGAGCACGTCACCGACAGCCGACGAGATTGCCACCGGCGATGGCAGCCCATCGGCGGCTATCACCTGGCGTCCCGTCGAGGTCACACCCCACGCGGCGAAGAGCATGGTCGCGGACAGCGGAATGGCCAGCAACAACGTCAGTCTCCGGGCAACACGCACAGCAGAACCCTTCAGATCGCACGGTCAACGACCCATGACACGGCGGAATGAGGAAGCCGTGGTGCACCCGGCTCGACTGGCGGACGGCCGGCCGGATCGCGTGCCAACGAGACGACTAAAGGCGAGGACGATCTATGTCGGCCAGCACTATCGGCAGGTTCCGACATTCCGGCAACAATCCCGGTGCGGGGATTAGCGCCGGACGACGTTCACGGTGAAATGTCGGCAGATTGTCGGAGGTCAACCGCGTCTCTTATCGACATCGGCGACGGCAGCTTCTGATGGCTTTGTCACCGCCCGCATGGGTTCGGCGGGCGGTGAGGGACCCCAGCCGCTTCCGGCGTGCGGGTCTCCCTGTGTCCACTGCCCCTCGGGAGGGGATGCACCATGACCAGTTCATCGATGCCGCAGGTCGCCGAGGTCGGAAGTCGGGCCGCGGAGATCCTCGACCGGATGCGCGCCCATCCGGCCTACGACCGGTTGCACAGCTCGTCGATGAAGTACTCCACCTGTTGGGCCACGTTCACCGGGTACCCGGCGATCAGCCGCTGGTCGCTGGAGCGTGACGCCGGGCCGCTGTTGGAAGAGGCGCTGCGGGTGCTGGCCCTCAAGGCGGCGGTGTTTGAGTTGTCCGGCGGTGACGAGCGGGCCGCCGAGCTGCTGGTGCCGGCGCCGGTGGACGAGATGATCCACGCGGTGCTGGCGCAGTTCACGCTGATGTCACGGATGCAGTCCGACCTGGGCGTGGTCTTCCCCCACGCCACGGAGTTGGAGGAGTTCACCTACACCCGTGGGTGTGTCACCGACGCCTACTACGCCGCTGCGGGGTGGGGTGAGCAGCCGCTGCGGTACTGGCTGGACTCGGCCGAGGTGACCCGACGCCTGGACCTGCTCAACACCCGCTACCAGGCTGCCGGTCTCGGCCGTGATGGACGTAGCCACGATTTCGACTTCGACCAGCCGGAGCCGGTCGCCGCCGGGGTCAGCGGTTAGCCAGCTCCACCGACAAAACCCGCCGCATGGCCGCCACCACCCGCTTCGGATCGAACCGCTCGCCCGCCAGCCGTTCCGCCCGAGCGACCGCGGTGAAGATCTGCTCGGCGGGTGCGTCCCGCAGCACAGCGACGAGCCAGCCTTCCAGATCCACCACGTCGGCGGGCAACTCCAGGGCCGCCGGTGTCGGCGCCGGCCGGGACGCCTGGTCGGGGACCGGTTCCCCGGCCGAGGCGTACCGGCCGGCGGGAAGGCCCACCCGGAACGGGTGGACGCACACGGCGACACCGTCGCCGGTGGCCCGCCAGCCGAGGTCGGGGCGGTAGGCGAACTCGGGTCCGGGCCGGTCGACCACGTCGAACTGGCCCGGTCCGAGCTGCTGAGCGGGACACACGACGCAGGTCTGCTCACACCAGTGCGGCAGCGGCCCGGACATGCCGCCGATCGTACGGTAACCAGGAGGTATCAGGGTATGACGGTCTTATCGCCCCCACGTCCTGCCGTCATCGACCGCGCCCTGCGCGACGCCAGAACGTGGTGTGCAGGGCACACCATCGATGACCGGCCGGCCCTGGTCCACGCGGTCCGGGTCGCGGTGACCATCGGTGAGCACGTGCCCGCGCCGCCACCGGAGGTGATCGCGGCGGCGTTGCTGCACGACGCACCGGATTTCGCCCCGGCCACACTGGACGTGCACCAGGTCCTCACCACCGACTACGACCCCGAGGTGGCGCGGATCATCGCCGCGCTCCAGGCCGAACATCGAGCCCTCGACGAACCCGACCCACCCATCTGCGTCGATGACCAGCCGGTGCTGCTCGCTTCCACCGCCGACAAGATCGTCGCGCTGACGTCGCTGCTGCAGCGGGCACGGACCACCGGGGACGTGACCGGCTTCTTCGCCCGGCGGCCGGTGCTGTGCGGGCTGCTGCTGTACTTCCGATCCTTCCAGCAGGCGGCGCATCCGCGGGTGCCGGCCAGCATGTCGGCGCATCTGCACGCCGTCCTCGCCCGGCTCGAACAGATCACCGCCGCCATCGGCGCATCGGGGCCCCGGTGAACGCCGGCACGCTCGACGAGCACCTCGTCGCGCAGCTGCGATGTGACCTGCTCACCGCGGCCCGGCAGGTGCCGACCGGGCGGCAGGGCATCGGGCAGTGGGAGCTGTCCGCTGTGGAACGGCTGTTCTTCACGGACGGAAGCAGCGTGGTCTGCAAGGTCGCCGTCGCGCCGTTCACCGGCGAGGCGAGCGTGCTGCGGGCGCTCAACGAGCGGGAAGCAGCCGTTCCGGTGCTGCACGGCTACGCGATGCGCCCGCAGACGCTGGGCATGCTGATGGACGACCTCGGCGCCCCGGTCCGGGCAGCGACCGCGGCGGAGGCCGCCGCCGCGGCCCGCTGGGTCCACGCCGTTGCCGGCATCACCGGGCTGCCAACGTTCGACCAGGCGGGCCTGGCGCGGCTGCCCGGACAGGCACTCGACGCCCTTTACGCGCTGCGCCGGCAGGGACGCTTCCCCGACTCCAGCCCGATCGAGGAGTCTCTGCAGCGGCTGGCCGCCGTCGCACAGTCCAGGACCGACGGCGCCGAACGGCCACCGTTCGGGCTGTGCCACGGCGAGTTCCACCGCAGCTCGCTGCACGTCAGCCGTACCGGATGCCGCCTCGTCGACTGGGCCAAAGCGTTCACCGGACCGGGCCTGCTCGACCTGGCGACCTGGTTCGGCACCCGCACGCCACCCGAACCCCGACTGCTCGCCCGACTCATCCGCGCCTACGTGGCCGCGGGCGGGCACCCAGGCGCGGAAGCCGACCGGGGCGGCCTTCCCGCCGCGCGGTGGGCGCTGGGCTGGCACCGGGTCTGGGCAGCCTGGTGGTTCCTGACCATCGCAGCCGCCGGCCACCACCGGCCCGACACCGACCGCCGTCACGCCCAGGTCGTGCTCCGGCAGCTCCACGGGGCCGCGCAGCTGCTCGGAGCAGCACCACCTGCCAGCACAGCCCGTCTACCAGTGGAAGCGGGAAGCTCATCGTGAAACGGCTCATCGTCGACACCCACGCCTCGTCCTGCTACTTCCGCACCTCGGTGGGCGGGGACGGTCGCAAAGCGCTGGTGCAGATCACCGAGCGGTGCAACCTGCACTGCGCCCACTGCTTCGTCTCCTCCACCGCCCAAGGCTGCGACCTGACGCTGGAGAACTTCACCAGCCGGGTCCTGCCCCGGCTGCTCGACGCCCGGGTGCAACGCATCACGCTCACCGGTGGGGAGCCGTTCGTGCACCCCGACCTGATCGCCATGTGCCAGGCCGTGGCCGACCGAGGGCTGCCCGTGGGCATCTGCACGAACGCGACGCAGACCACTGACGATCACATCGCCGCCCTGACCGCGTTGGGCAACGTCCACATCAACGTGTCCTTCGACGGATTCCGCCCCGAAAGCCACGGCAAGTTCCGCGGCGACCGGTCGTCGTTCGCCACCACCCTCGCCACCACCCGCAAGCTCGCCCAGGCCGGCCTACTCAAGGGGCTCCTGTCGACGCCCAATGCGCTGACCGTGCCGGAGGAGTTCGCTGACCTGTGTGCCTTCGGCGTGCAGGTCGGCGCCGAGTACGTGTTGATGAACCCGCTGTCGTCCTTCGGACGAGGGGTGAAAAGCCGCGCACGGCTGGCCGCCACCGCGGCGACGATGAACGCCATCCGCGCGGTGACCGAACGCTTCGCCGACCAGCTCGACCTCGTCCGGATCCGCTTCCCCAACGACGAGTTGCCGCTGGGCGGCTGCGACGCCGGCAAACTGATCTACGTCTTCGTCGACGGGCAGGTCGCGATCTGCCCGTACCTCGTCTTCGCCGCCCGCACACCGGCCTCCCGGCACCGCGACACCGAGTTCCTGGCCGGCAACATCCTCGCCGCGGACATCACCGCCGACCTCGATGGCCACGACTTCCCCAACCGCTACCAGCCCGGCGGGAATCCGACCTGCGGCTCCTGCGCGCTCGGCGGGCAGTGCGGCAAGGGCTGCCCGGCGGCGGTCGTGGCGGCCGGCGGGCGTATCGGCGACGTCGACGCCGACCAGTGCCCGGTCACCGCCCCGCACAGCCGTCGCCTTCTACCTCTGGCCGTCGCCGAGGAGTGATCAGCCTGTTCATCGCCATCGAAGGTCCCAACGGGGTGGGCAAGAGCACCGTCGCTCGTCTCCTGGCCGACCGACTCGCCGGCCTCGGCCCGGCCGGCGTGCACCTGACCGCGGAACCCACTCGCACGCCGCTGGGCCAACTCCTGCGCCGGCAGGAAGACTTCCTCCACGGCAAAGCACTCGCCCTCGCGCTCGCCGCCGACCGGGCCGCGCACATCGAGAACGAGATCATCCCCCGCCTCGACGACGGCTTCCACGTCGTCACCGACCGATACGTCGCCTCCTCGCTGGTCCTGCAACGCGTCGACGGCCTCGACCTCGCCGAGATCTGGTCCTACAACCGGTACGTCCTCCCCGCCACCGTCATCTACCTCGAAGACGACCCCGACGTCATCCGAGCCCGACTCGACGCCCGACCGCACCTGACCCGCCTCGAACGCGCCGGCTCACCCGAACAAGAACTCGCCCACTACCGCGACGCGGCCCGACACCTGCACCGGCAGCAATGGCGCCAACACACCGTCGCCTGCAACAGGCTCACCCCCGACCAGGTCGTGACCACTATCCTCGGCCTCCTACCCGCCGACCTGCCCCTGACCAGCGAGGCCCAGCAACCGTGCTGACCATCCTGACGATCAACGTGCAAGCCGCCGCGCCAGCCCGCGCGCAGCGCCTGCTCACCTGGCTCCTGGCCCGCGACGACGACGTGATCATCCTGACCGAGACCAGCAACGGCCCCGGCACCCGACACCTACTCACCGAACTGGACGCCGCCGGCCTCACCGTCACCCACCAGCCCTCACCCGACAGCGACCGCGGCTGCGCCATCGCCACCCGCGTCCCGAGCCGACCCGCCCCACACCTCACCGCCGGAATCAGCCTGCCCGGCCGAGCACCCGCCGTCCTCCTCGACACCGACCCCGCTGTCACCGTGCTCGGCCTGTATGTGCCCTCCAGCGACCGCGCACCCACCAAGGTCGCCAAGAAACGCGCATTCCTCACCACCGTCCAAGACACGCTGGCCACGATGTCCGCCGCCGACCGCGCTCATCTCGTGGTGGGCGGGGACTACAACGTCATCAGCCGTGACCACCAACCGCGATACTCCGGCTTCCTCGCCTTCGAGTACGAGTTCCTCGACACCCTCAACGACCTCGGACTCGCCGACATTCACCAGCGCCTGCACCCCGGAGCTCAGGCCCACAGCTGGATCGGCCGCGGCGGCAACCGATACCGCTTCGACTACCTCCACGCCGGACCTGGACTGCAACCCCACCTGGCCGCCGCCTACCTGCACCAACCCCGCCTGGATGGCCTCACCGACCACGCCGCGCACACCGTCAACATCGACGTTGGGGTGCACGTCAGATGCGAGGTGGTATCCGCAACGCAGCCTCTTTTCTAAGCGCCCTCGCCATACCCTCCTGGCCGCGTTGCCGGTGAAGCCTCGTGTGGATCTTGTAGCGGGCTTTGTGCCCTCTCAGGATGCCGCAGCTCGGTTACTGGATTGTCGGCAGATTGTCGGAGTCCCAGCCTGGGCACGAGCGGCGTTGCCAACGGCTACTCGGAAACCCCGACAAAACTCCGACATTGCGATTCAAGCGGATCGCCCACGCACGCCCTTCTCGATCCAAGCAGCGTTGACCTGCACTTTTGTCTTAGGTAGACCGGACTGGCGAGACCGGCAGGTGCGGGCCCGTGGACAGCGGCGGGCCTCTACCGGGCCGTGTCAGTGTTCACGCGAGCCATCCGTCGACGGCACAATCATCGCGGCAGGCTGCGGACCAGGGAGGTGGGAAGTGTCCAACCCAGTGGACCCTCACGACATCCGCGAGGCGCGACGCAGACTCGGCCAACAACTTGCCGCACTGCGAAAGGCCGCCGGCCACACCCAGCACTCGCTGGCTCCGCTCACCCTCTACGGGCGCAGCACAGTTGCGAATGCCGAGACGGGACACCAACGGCCGGACCGCACCTTCTGGCAAACCTGCGACAAAATCCTCCGCACGGACGGAGTCCTCTCCGCCGGCTACGACCGCATCGTGGCTCTGGAACGCGAGTACCGGAGAGCCAAAGGCGCCGGCGTCCAGACGGTGCCCGCTTCGAGGGCGAACGCTCTCACAAGGCAAGTGCTGCCCGGCTGCGCTGCCGACACACTGGCGCAGATGAGCGCGTCGCCCGTGCACCGGCGCCATGCGCTGTTGGCCGGTATCACGGCGATCGCCGCAGCATCCGGACTGCTGGGAGGGCCGACTGGAGGGTGCCGTATCGGGACGGCAGACATTGCCCGAATCCACGCGATCATCACGCTGTACCGGTCAATGGACTACGAGTACGGAGGCGGCGCGGTCTACCAGCAAGTGGCGGCGCTCGCCGAGGTGGTCTCCCGGGTGCTCGCCGGCACGCAAAGCGACAGGCTCAGGCAGACGGCGTTGACCGCCGCCTCGGAAGCACGCCAGTTGGCGGGCTGGACAGCGTTCGATGCCGGTCACCACTCTGATGCCCAACGGCACTTCCTATCCGCTGAACGGGCGGCGGTCGCAGCGGGCGATGCGCGGCTGGCCGCCCGGGTGCGCTACTGCCAGGCCCGCCAGTTCCAGCATCTTCACCACAACCGCGACGCGGTGGAGACCCTCCGGCTGGCCCGCGAACACCTGGGTGGTGCAGCCACCCCGGCGATCACGGCCATGCTCGACAGTGCGGAAGCGGCATCGCTGGCGGCCCTCGGCGACCACGCCCAGGCACGAACCCGGCTGGCGTCAGCGACCGACGCCTACTCACATGTCGAGCCGGATCGCGAGCCGAACTGGATGAGCTTCTTCAGCTACGCGGAGGTTCTCGCCCAGTACGGACGGGTCTACCGCGACATGGCTCGCGACGACCCGCGCCACGGTGAGCAGGCCGTCCGATGGACCAGCGAAGCGATCACCGCATTCGGGCCGCAGAACGTACGCAGCAGCGTGCTCAACCAGATCGGCCTGTGCAGCGCCATGTTCCTCGCCGGCGAACCCGACCGCGCCCTCACCATCGGCGCCACCGTCCTCGACCACACGGACCAACTCGCCTCGGCCCGGGTTATCGACCGCATCCACAACCTGCGCCGTGACCTCAACCACCACGCCGACCAACCGGCCGTCCAGGAGTTCAGGGACAACCTGGCCAGCGTGAAGGCATGACTGACCCCACCTTCGGACGGTTCACCGCCGAGGCCATGACCACCGCCCTACACCGCATCGCCGAACACCTGCGTGTCACCTCAGACGACGCCCGCCTGCTGCACCTCGCCAACAACGCCGTCTTTGCTCTACCCACCGCAGGCATCGTTGTCCGCATCAGCCGCACCCGACGGCTCCTCGACCGCGCGACCAAGGTCGCGGCCCTCGGTGCCTGGTTCGCCGACACCAACGCGCCGACCATTCGTCTCGTCCCCGGCGTCGACCAGCCCCTCATCATCGACGGGCTCGCCGCCACCATCTGGACCTACCTACCCCCACAACCACCCCCACCGACCGTCGACGACCTCGGCCCCGTCCTGCGGCAGTTTCACCACCTGCCCCGTCCACCGATCGCCCTGCCGCTGTGGGACCCGATCGGCGACGCCCGGCACCGCATCACCGACGCCGAAGGACTCACCCCCCACCACCGGGACCTCCTACTAGCCTGGTGCGACAGACTCGCCCCACGTATCGACGCTCTCCGCGACAACACCAGCCCAGGACTCATCCACGGCGACGCCCACCCCAGCAACCTCCTACGCGACGCCACCGGCAACACCGTGCTTTGCGACTTCGACGCCACCAGCCTCGGCCCCTGGCAAGTCGACCTCGTCGCCGTACCTGTCGGCGAAGCCCGCTTCCACCGCGCCGGACAACACCAACGCCTCGCCGCCGCCTACGGCTACGACATCACCACCGACCCACACTGGCCACTGCTCCGCGAAGCACGCGAACTCAAAATGATCGTCGCAGCCGTACCACTCCTCCACAGCAGCCCCGGCATCCCCGACGAATTCGCCCTACGCCTCCACACAATCACTACCGGCGACGACCACACCCGATGGACCCCCTTTGCCGACCTGCCCCGCCACTGATCAACATCGACGCCCATCACCAGCACAAGAGACGTCCTGTTACTCCAGCCGGGTGCCGGTACGGGGCTTGTCTCCCGGTCCGAAGAGGCGATCGCCCGCCGACGTCTTCACGGTCGACGTAGTCCAGAGGGCCGCGGCAGACCACGAAGGGCGGACGAGCGGTCCACCTGTCGGGCGCGGGCCTGCATCCGGTCATAGTCGGCGACCAGCGCGCCACCAGTGTCGAGTATCCGGTCGCAGCGGACCCAAAAAAAGCCTCAGCCCACGTTTTCCCGGCCCAGCGCGACGTTGGCGACGGTGCTGCGCCCATACAAAGCCATCGGTGCCAGACCGTTCTGGGTGCAGCCGGCCCTGCGCAGCGCCGCCAGCTTCCGCCCCAGCGCGAGACGCGCTTCACGGACCTCGTGCGGCATGCTGGACATGGAATGGCTTCCTACAGGCGCGGATACGGGATGTTGTCACACTAGCCATACCCTGTAGCGATCGGCAGCCAACCGTCGGGCCGGCGTGCTTCGGGCGGTGCCGCGGCACGCATGCCCTTGCGGCGGGTTGCTGGCGGCTAGGCTGCTGCGACGTGACCGCTATCCCGGAAGCAGCGCACGAGGTCGAGGTCAAGTATCGCCTGGGCGACGAGGCGGCGCTGGTGGCGGCTTTGGCAGCTCACGGTGTTGTGTTGTCCGACGCGGTGAGTCAGGACGATCAGGCGTACGCGCCGGCGGCGTGGCGGTACGGCATGAGCAAGATCGGGGTGCCGTTCGCGCGGTTGCGCACCCAGGACGGCCGGCACCTGTTCACCGTCAAGCAGCCGGTGGACAACGAGCTGGCCTGTCTGGAGCACGAGACCGTGGTGGCCGATCGAGAGCAGATGCACGCCGCGCTGGTGACGATGGGCTTCACGCCGACGGTGCGGATCGTCAAGCGGCGTCGTACCGGCCGATGGGGTGAGGTGTCGCTGTGCCTGGACGCCGTCGAGGGGCTGGGCGCGTTCGTGGAGGTGGAGGCGTTGATCGGTGCCGATGATTCCGGCTGGGCCGTGCAGGAGCGTCTGGACGGCTTGGTTCGCTCGCTCGGGGTGCCGGTGACGCGCACAACGGACACGTACGACTCGTTGCTGCGGAGCGCGGCGGCAGCTGGTTAGAACAGCGGCGTGGCGTCGAGTCCCAGGCACCTTACCCAAGGTGGTTGTGTCCCGTCGGTCTGCGTCTCTACGCTTCCACGGTCCGCTGCGGACGCGAGGCGTTGAGCGGGGCTGGTGAAATGTCGCTGACCGACAGCATCGGTGTCGATGTGCAGTCGATGACGGCGGGCGTGGCTCGGGCGCAGCAGGAGGCAGCAGCGGCCGACCATGGTGTCGAGCAGATCGCCGCTCGGGCGGTGGCCTCCGGTTTCGTCGGTATCACGGCAGGGCTGGCTCGTGTGCGGCAGATGATCGGGCAGGCCCGATCCCGGCTGGCAGAGGCCGCGGATGTTCTGGGTGAAGCGTCCCGGGCGGTGGGCTCGGTGGGGCGGCAGCCCTCACCGCAGGAGACCATCGCCGCCCTCACACCGATGGTCGCGGCGCTGACGACAGCCGAGGGCAGCGCGACGGCGGCGGCGTCCGCGGTCGACGATGCGCGGCGGCTGGCCACGACGGCGCTGCAGGGCGGGCAGCCCGGCCCGACGCTGGCGCGCCTGCAACAGATACTGCAGATACTGACCGCCGTCCGCGCCCGAGGGACTACGGCCGACAACACGTCGACGCGGCACTGGCGCAGGCCAGACAGGTCGGTGACCTGGGAAACTAGCGATGGGCGGCGGAAGCGACACCAGCCGACCGCCCGCCGTTCCGGCAGCGGCCGACGATGCGGCACGACCCCAGCAAGGTTCCGCTGGTGACGCGGGTGGACCGAGCGGGCAACCGGCGGCGGGTGTCCCACGGCCGGTCGGCTCCGACTGGGTACCAGACGATCCGGCGACCCTGCCCGACGCATACGCCCCGCCGTCGACCATTTCCAGACTCGCCCCGCCGGCACGACCCGCCCACCCTCGGCCTGTTCAACGGCGAGGAAATCTACTCAGGAGGCGGCGACCGGTCCCTGGCCGCCGACCTGGACCACGATCCGCTACGCGGACCACCAGTCACCCTCACGACCACGCAGAGTCCAAAGCCGCCGCACGAATGCGCCACACCCACGCCCGGGAAGCCGACCTCGCGATCGACAACACCGTCTGCGGCAGCAACGACCGCGACCAGAACTACCCCTGGACCTGCGACAAGATGCTCCCCGCCATCCTTCCGGCAGGTAGCCGCCTACGCGTGTGGGTCACCCGCGACGGCGGAACCACATGGTGGCACCGTGTCTACACCGGCAACGGAGAAAGGATCACCCCATGACACTGCTGCTACGCGACTACCACAGTCACGCCCACGACGCGACCAGCCCCGACGACGCCGGACGCTGGTTCGACGAACAGACCCAGACGATCATGCCCCACGGAGGATGCGGACAAACACTCACGATCGGCACCGACGACAAGCCGGTCCTCCGCATCGACATCGACCTCGACGCCGACCGCGCAGCAGTGCAGTGGCTACCCGACGGCAGCTACGCCACCGAACACGAACCCGACACACCAATCACCGTCTACGAATCACCCGACACCGGCCTGATAGACATCTCCCCCGAACTCGCCCGAGTGACCCCCGCAACAGCCCGAGCAGCCCTCATCGAATACGCCACCACACGCCAACGACCCACCAACGTCGACTGGAACCACCGAGATCAGTCCTCTCAATGATCAGCTGCAGGTGAGACGAACCGAGACACCTGGCGTTCGTGCGGCGCCCGCAGTTGCGGTCAGATGCCCGCGCATTGGGATCCCGTCTCGACGCGGTCCGGCCCTGATGTCCCGCACGGGGTAGTGGGCGACACCCGCCTCGTCGAGGATTGGCATCACCGCCGGATGTGGCTGCACTTCGTCGACCGCTGCCTGGAGCAGGCCCGTTCACGTGATGCCCGCCGGGCGTCACCTGGATCGCGATGCCGGCGTGGAAGGCGAACATCAGGAAGTGGTATGAGTCGTTCTCGCCGCGAATCTCGTACATCCCGGTCGGTGTCAGCTCGCCGGCCTCGAAGCCGGCTTCTTCTGCCGCCTCCCGGCGGACTGCGTCCTGCGCCGACTCTCCGAGCTGGATCCTGCCGCTGGCAGCAGCAGACATCTCGCGTACGGGCCGCGCTGCTGCCGGACGAAGACCATCTCGCCGGTGACGGTAAGAACCTTCAGCCACGCCTGGCCGCCGGCCGCATGCGGCGTGTGTGAACATCCGTCTGATCGACAACGCTGGCGACGACCGCTGGGGCGTCCTTCTGCATCAGGCGATCCGCTCCGGCCGCGCCTGCGGGCGCTGGAGCACGGCGAGAGCCTCGGCGCATGCGCGACCGGGTTACCCGGAATTCCCTTGTCGGGTGTCGTCGTACCTCAGGCGTTCGGATTACTGCCAGCCGTCCAGGGCGAGGGGTCGGCCGTCGCGGAAGGCTTGGACGCAGGCTGTGGTGTACGGGTAGGTGTTCATAGGCAGCAGCGATATCGGGAACCATTCCATCTTGGCGCATTTGTGCGGTTCCGCGTTGGTTGGGGCGCCCTGCTGGCGAGGGTTGTGGGTGGCGGTGAAGACGAGGCCGACGCGGGCGTGTCCGGAGGGGTTGCGGTGGTGCACCGTGGTGACGAGCCGTAGTTCGTCCGGGGAGAGCCGCAAGTCGACTTCTTCGCGGGCCTCGCGGATGACGGCGCTGATCGCGTCCTCGTCGGGTTCGAGTTTGCCGCTGGGCAGGTTCCATTGTCCGTCGGCGTAGCCGGTGCCGTCGCGGAGCGCGAGGAGGACGTGGTCGGCGTGGGTGAGGAGGAGTAGTACGTCAACTGGGTGGGTCGGTGGTGCGGTCACGCTGGCGGAGCGTAGCTGGCTGACCAGCGAGAAGATGGTCGACCCGCCGGGCGATCCAGGCGATGCGTTCGCCGGTGCCAAGACCACCCGGCACCTCCACCAGTGGCAGTCCAACCTCGGCGTGGGTTCGCCGTACCGCCTCGGCAGTTTGGTCTTGCAGGTGGGCGACCTTGGCTCGGAAGGGGTCGGCAGGGTCGGGGTAGCGGTCCGGGAGGTAGAACACGGCGTCGTACGTGGGGGCCCAGGCCCGGCAGAAGTGAGCCATCGCGTCGAGTACGTCGGCGTCGTGACTGGCGTCGGCGGCGGGTAGGACCATGCGGGCGTAGGCGAGCACGTTGACGACGGTCTTGTCGCAGATCAGTAGTTTGTGGTGGCGGGCGGCGCGCAGTGTCGTCGAGAGCTGTTGCGCGAACAGGTCGACCTCGGTTGCCAGGTCGAAGGTGCCCTTGCCGTGGATGACGATCTCTTCGATGAACGGACTGGTGCGGGCCGGCTCGCCGGTGCAGTCGACCTGTACTCCGCGTTGCCGGTAGTGGGCGGTCAGGGCGTGTACCAGGGTGGTCTTCCCCGCAGCGTGCGTGCCCTCGATTCCGATGAGTACGCAGTTCCGGACGCTCAATCGCGTCTCCTGTGGGTGAGCGCGCGGAAGGTGGGGTGTTCGAGCCAGCCGACCCGTCCAGCGAGCCTGTCGGCCAGCATGGTGTTGACGTTCAACGGAGTTCGCCAGGTCAGGGTGCCGGTCGCGCGGAGCGCGACGTACGCGGTGGACAGGCTGTGCCGCAGGTTCAGCACGGTGATTCGTTCTCGCGCTTCGGTGTCGGCGTTGTGGAGCCAGTCGCGGTTGAGCGCGGTCATGGATTTTCGGGTCAGCTCGGGTTGCGTCACGTCGAGGCCCAACTCGCCGCACACGTCGACCAGCCGTCGTGAGGTGTTGGACAGGACGCCTCCGGCGTCGAAGCGGGTGTCGAGCACCCGCTGGTCGCGTACGGCCGCGTGTCGGCGGTCGCGCCATGTCTGCTGGGCGGCGGCGAGGGCAGCCGGCGCCGCTGTGCCCGCGTTCGCGGCCAGCACCGCCAGGTCGCTGCACAGCTGGTGACCGACGACCAGATCCGCCGCGTCGGCCGCTGCGCCGATGTCACTGGCCGCTGCCTGCACCAGGTCCGGTCGTTCGTCCTCGCGGTCGAGGTACACGCTCGTCGCCCAAAACGGCAGCCCGGATGTCACCACCAGCGGTTCACCGTCGAGCGGTACGGCGAGCCAGGCCACCGAGTAGCAGAACGCCTGGTTGCCGTTCTTGATCCGGTAGTTCTTGCTCCACTCGACGTCGATCGAGGCGACCAGGCGCGTGCCCGGCGGTCGGTCGGGAATCCTGCCCGGCCCGCCGACGTCGCTGATCACTCGCACCAGCCTGTATCCCTTTCATCTGAGACGTACCGGTCACGGCCGGCTGACCGCCGTCTGCGGTACGCCGCGGGCGACGGCCATCGAGGCTAGCGGTCGTCACCCCGCTGGGCGGGCAACCGGCGGACGGGCCGTGTCGTGCGCGTGGTGCTCGGTCCCGCCGACTTCCAGTACGTCCCACGCCGCCCTGTCGACGGCATCGGTGACGCGAAAGGTCCCCTCCCAGCGGTAACGGCCGGCGTGCACCGCCGCTGTCAACCCGATCGCCAGGCCCCGGCCCAGCACATACCGGCCCGTCTCGGCAGCGCACGCCGGGCATTGCGGCAGCGGGCGGGGCAGTGGCTCAAGCGGCATGTCCAGCTCGGCGCCGGCGGCGCTGGCCTCGACCGAGGTGTCCACCATGAGCGCCATGCCCCGCTGCTTCGCGGCGCGGTTCACCCACGCGGCCAGCACCCCGGCCGCACCACGCA
The DNA here is from genome assembly GCF_002754655.1 of Verrucosispora sp. CNZ293. Lineage (NCBI taxonomy): Bacteria > Bacillati > Actinomycetota > Actinomycetes > Micromonosporales > Micromonosporaceae > Micromonospora > Verrucosispora sp. CNZ293. Next base: position 487,614 of record NZ_PEFR01000001.1, on the reverse strand, counting down.
GCGGCACCGCGGACAGCGCGGCCATGCGGGACAGATCGCCGCCGAGACGGTGACCGGCCAGGACCGCCGCGTGCCGGCGGGACCGAGTCAACGCCCGATCGGTCAACCGGAGAAGTTCGGGTATCTCGGTCCTGTCCTCGACGACATCGGCCCGGAACCCGATCGACAGACTCTCCTCCCCCACCTCGTAGGCGCTGCCGTGCCGACGGACCCCGAGGTAGACGGTCGCTGCCGCGACCGGGAGTGGCCCCTCGCCGGGCTGGTTCGCCCAGGCCAGAGCGAACGCGGCCAGCATGTCGCGCTGCCGGCCGAATGGACGCTGGTCGGCACCGAACGGCGCCTCCGGCCACTGCAAGTTCGTGTACTCACGCACGGGCATGCCCACCCGACCCGGTCGGACCGGCGTGGGACACGGTACGGATGCTGGCACCGAGATACTTGGCGAAGTGGTTGCGCTTGAACCGGTACCGTGCCCAGACCTCCGACACCGGCTCCTCCAGGAGATTACCGAGAGGCTCCAGCAGGTCCGGGGCGTCATACACCGGCCATGCGCTCGCCTTGCCCGTCACCTCCACCAGGATCATGTGCCCCTCGGTGTCCGGGGTCCACGTCGTCATCCGCAGCGCCGGCCGCCAGTCGTGCACCGCCCGCGCCTCGGTCAGCCGATCAAAGGTCTGACCAGCCTCACCCAGGCTGATGAACTCGTTCTCCTCCAAATCGAGGGCGTTGCCCTTGCGCAGTGGCAGGATCAGTTTCAGCTTGCCCGCGCCGATGACATCCGCGATCTGATAGGTGAACGGCAACGCGTGCAGCGTCGACCGGTACACCACGGCCGACAGCGACAGCGGCAAGCCTGCCTCCAGGAACCCCCGAACGCCTGCCATCACCTCGTCGTAGTCGCCGCGAACCCGGTTGGTGGTCGACCGCGGCCCCTCCAAGCCCACGTTGACGAACGCGACCTTCCCCACCATCGACCTCGCGTGCTGCAACCCCCGGGTGGCGTTGGTCGGCACACCGACGATGAAGTCCCCGGCGTACATGTCCACGATCTCCCCGAAATCCCGGCGGAGCAGCGGTTCGCCGCCGGACAGAAACACCCGCGACACACCCGCCAGGTTCCCGCGGATGGTGTCCAACTGCGGCAGCGTCGGATCCGGGAGCTGGAGCGTCTCGGAGCAGAACGAGCAGTCGAAGTTGCACCGCTTCGTCACCTGCAGGATCACCGACAGGGGAACCTTCGCCGCCGTCACCAACTCCTCGATCGACGCGTCACGCGCGGCGAAGTGATGTCCAGCGGTGAAGGTGACCGGACCCGTCTGCTCAAGCGCGACGGACGGCATAGCGGGCATGCCAAGCATGGTCATCATGAGCCTCCTGATGAGTGGTCAACCGCGTCGAGACGCCAACCGAGACAAAGGCGCGCTCGGCCCAGCCGCTGCCGAGGAGCCCGAGCATCACCTCGACACGGAACCCGGCGACCGACGCCAGCTTCGGACGCCCGCCGCCATCCGACAGCCGTCTGGAAATCGAGGCGAGGAGCCTGGTCACGGGGGACGCACATCGACTACTCCAAGTGGATGGTGGCGCTGCGGCATGACCAATCAACCCACCGTGCGCTGATGTCGAACACCTTCGACACAAGATCTCGACACCACCGGCGTGAGTGCCCCCGATCGACGAGTGGGCTGGCCGACCGGTAGGGCTGCGTATTCAACGACGGCGAGTTAGGCGAGTGATCGATCGCGAGCCTGCTCCGTGTAATGCGGCGGGTTGGCTCACAGGCCGGCGAGGAACAGCACTCCGGCGGCGAGCAGTCCGATCTCCGCCAGGAGAGCAAGCATCCGGTCGCTGACGCGGCGAACGATCTTTTTCTCGACCCAGGCTCCGGCGGGGGCCGCGCCAGTGTGGTCAGGCCGGCGGTGTGCCGAGCAGCCGTTCGATCAGCCGGGGCTCGCCGGGCCAGGCCGCGAGGATGACGTCCCGAGGTACTTGGCGTGCGGCGTAGCGCAGAGCGAGAGCAACCACGACGATGTCGTCGAGGGGGCCGATGACGGGCAGGAACTCGGGGATCAGGTCGATGGGGCTGGCGACCCAGATCCCGGCGATCAGCACGGCGATCTTCGCTCGGCGGGGCACTCGAGGGTCGGTGCGCAGTCGACGGACGGTGGTGACGCAGTCGGGGATGAAAGCGGCCAGGTCGCGCAAGGTGCCGGGTGGTAGGCGGCGGGCGAGCAGGATCAGCAGCGCCCAGGAGGCAAGCAGCAGCACGATCGTGATGCCCAGGCCGACGAGCCAGTCACGCATGATCACGGGCTCAGCTTGTCATCGCCGTCGGGGGCGGCGCGATCAGTGGTGTTGGGGCAGCGGCTCCAGGTGCCACTGCATAGCGTTGCGGCGCAGGAGTTGGATCCGGGCGGCCTCGACGTGCTCGACCGGCCAGGCCCGGAGTTCGCGTACGACCGGGCAGCGGGCTGGCGGGTCGCCCCGGACGGGCATCCGACGTACGTGCACCCCTACCTCCTCAGCGTTGGTGGCGCGGCTCCGTTCGACGGGGGGTGTCCGGTATCGGACGAGTAGGCCGATGCCGTCGACCGGTACGAGATGAGAGCCTGTCTGTCTCCCGGCTTGCGGTCACCGGGCCTGCGACTCCGCTGAGTTCAGGGCTTCGGCCCGCATCGTTTCCAGCAGTTGGCGGGCCTGTTCGCCGGTGGCGGAGTCTGCGAGGAGCGAGTCGTATACCTGTGAGTAGACGCGGATCTCTTCTGGGTCGGTGAGGGTCAGTTCGCGAGTGTAGGTCTCGATCGTGGTGAGTTGGGAGCCGTCGGGCAGGGTGTAGATCACGAACGGATGGGCGTGTACCGCTGAGGGGCGGACGCCGGTCGGCAGGATCGACAGGCTCACGCTCGGTAGCGTGGCGACTGACAGGATCTTGTCGTACTGGGCGGCGAGCGCGTCGTGGGGTACGGGGCGGAACCGCAGCGCGGCTTCGGAGATGAGGAAGTCGAACTGTCGTCCCTTCTCGTAGAGGGCTGTCTGCCGTTCGACCCGGGCGGCTGCTGCCCGCGTGGTGTCGCTGACGCCGAACACGTCGGCGAGGGCGAGGACGCTGCGGGCGTACTCCGCGGTCTGAAGGAGTCCGGGTACTGCGGCGTGCTGGAAGACCTGCACCCGGTTTGCCTCGGCGAGGGTGCGGCCGATCCGGCGTTGGTGCGCGGCCCGGCCGCCGGTCAGCGTCCGGTCCCAGATGATCGATGCGACCTGGATGGACTCCGCGGCGTTGGTCAGTTCGGCGGTGACCTCGGCGGTGGCGCCCGTCGCTGCGGACCATGACCGGACGTCGTCGACGGACGGTTTCGTGCGACGGTTTTCGATCTTCGAGACCTTTGACTGTGACCAGCCCAGGGCGGCGGCGAGTCGCGTGGTCGACAGACCTGCGTCCTCGCGGAGTTCACGCAGCCTGGTCGCGAGCGCCGTTTGATCGTCCACAGGTCTATTCACCAGGATCTGCGCAACTCGCCCTGAACTGTGGGCAGGTAGTCCCGAAGTGGGAGCGAGTGCGTCATCGCGAGGTCCTGTTGTGCGATGAGGCTGCCGACATCTCTGGTGGGCGACATGGCGAGACGTCGACCCTCGCTGTCGTACTCGATGATCACGCCGAACTCGTCATCGAGGAGCCAGAAGTCCTGCCTCAGCGCGCCCAGTGCTTCGGGGGCCTTCGCCCGGTCCGCGATTCGAACGTCCTCGCCGGCGGCGACGTTGCCGTGATAGCCCAGCAGCTCGAAGCGTAGGTAGTCCGATAGCGGGCGGTGTAGGACGTGGACACGGCTCCACCGGGTGCCGGCCTGCACGCTGTCCGCCACCATCCGTAGCCAGGGATCGGTTTCTGGTGTGCGGGGTGGCAGCGGGCGTCCTGCGTGGAAGTCGCGCAGCAGGTCGACCTCGCCCGCCGCGCTGTACGCGGGCAGCGTTTCGAGCCGAAACACCGACCGCGCGGCCATGCTCAGCCTGCGTTGAAGTTCGCCCATCTGCATCAGGTTGTCCCGTTCTGCCGCCACCTTCCGATCAAGTCTAGTCGAGGCTTGAGACTAGTCGCGGTGGATGCTCTGTGGCAGTCTCGACCCAGACAACGAAGGGAGTCAACGTGTCCGACGCTTCCGGACGCCTGGTATGGCGTAAGAGTTCGGAGAGCCTCAACGGAGACTGCGTGGAGGTCGCGTCGCTGAGTGAGGGGGTTGCCGTACGGGACTCGAAGAACCCCGAGGGCGGGATGCTCCGTTTCTCGCGTTCCGGATGGCAAGCCTTCCTCCGAGGCGCCGACCAGGGAGAGTTCAGCAACCTGTGATCGATCCACCCGGCGCATGCCGGCGACCTTCCCGCCCAGCTTGCGCGTCGTTGTGGAAGTGAGAACGCCCGGCCCGACGGCCCGAGCCGGGCGTCTCAGCAAGCGGGCGACATCGGTCAGCCGCAGCTAGTCCTTCTAGACAAGGTCGTCGAACTCTCCCTTGGCTGCCCCGTCGAGAAACGCGGCGAACTCTCCGGTCGTGAACGCCAGCACGGGACCGTTCTGGTCCTTGGAGTCCCGCACACCGATCACCTCACCAACCCTCGCCACCTCGACGCATTGGCCACTCTGCTGGGTTCTGGTGCTCTTGCGCCAGACGGCACGACTGAAGTCGATCATGAAAGCTCCCTTGCCACGTCCCGGATCATCGATGCGGAGTCATCCGGGCTGAGCGCCATCGCCCTCAGCCGGTCGAACGCCTGAGTCACGCTCCGCACCTCGGCGTCGCCTTCAGGGTAGAGATCACCGGCCATCGTCTCGATGTAAACGACCTCGCGGTCGGCAGGGTCGGTGAACCCGAGGATCACGAAGCCTCCGGGGGCGCCGGGATGGGCGCCCGCTCCGAACGGCACGATCTGAACGTCGACGTGCGGCAGGGCCGCGATGGTGGCGAGATGCTTCATCTGCTCGGCCATCGTTGCCGCGCCGCCGACCTGCCGACGGATCGCGGCCTCGTCGAGAACGACCCACAGCGCCGGCGGATCATCGCGGTACAGCAGCGCCTGTCGACGCAGGCGAATCTCGATTCGCCGCTCGATCTCCTCGTCGGTGAGGCGAGCGACGCCGCCGTGCAGGCTCGATCGGGTGTACCCCTCGGTCTGCAACAGGCCGGGGATCGAGATCAGCTCGAAGTTCCAGATCCTGGTGGCATCGGACTCGAATCCGATGTAGGTCGCGTACTCGTCGGGGATGCTTCCCGCGTATCGATGCCACCATCCACGCTGTGTGGACGCCTGGGCCACGTCGAGTAGGTCGGCCGTGGTGGAGGCATTCGCGCCGTAGGTCTGCAGCAACGCCCGCACCGCCGGCGCCCGAACGCCGACGAGCGCACGCTCCACCCGCGAGAGGTGCGACGGGGAAATCCCTGCGCTCGCCGCAGCTTCCTCAATCGTCATGTCGATGGACTCACGCAACTTGCTCAACTCTCGCGCGAGCCGTCTACGTCTCAGAGTAGGCCAGTTTGGCACCAGGACAGCATGTCACATCTCCACGAACAACCTCGGCCACACAACTTGTCTGGATCTAGTCCGGACTGCAAGACTAGGAACGCCTAAGACTAGTCCGCTGTCGGTCGGCGAACGTCTGCCATCAGCGCTCGATCAGGTCGGGGAGGTACACAGTGGGCTTCCTAGTAGGGATCGCGGTGTGTGCGGCGCTGCTGGTGGGCTTCGCAGCGGGGTTCGCGTTGTTCAAGCGTGCGCAGCGATGGTGCCCGGGATGCGGCATGCCGATCAGCCAGGCGCACTGCCCGCTCGGCTCAGGGTCGTGGGAGGCGGAAAGGATCCCCGCGTCCCAAGCGCAAGCGGCGGATCTGGCCACCAGAGGCGGATCGCGATGACGACAGCGCTGGTACCTACCCACGCCTGCGCGATGTCTCGCCCTCAGTGCGGCCTGACACGGACGGCGCCGAGCGCCAGTGAGGTGGTCACCAGGGCCAGCGACGATGTCGGGTCACCCGGTCTCCTCGCAGTGGTGACCGGACCAATCCGCAAGCCGATCGACCCCGGCGTCATCAAGCCAGGCAGTCTGGCCCCGATCAGTGCGCCGGGGCCTGTCGACGACGCCTCAGTTCGTCGGATCGGGCAGCAGCGGCAGCGGCCATGATCCCTGCCCAGAGTCCACGGCCCCCACATCTGGCCCGGCACATGCCTCCGGTGCCGCGCCACTTCGACACCGTAGGTGGAATCACCCCTAGCCACATAGCCGAAGCACGCAAAGAACTTGGCCGGCACCTGGCCCAGTGGCGTGCCGTCGCCGGGCTGCGACAGGTCGATCTCGCCAAGCTCATTCGCTACTCCCGAAGCCAGATCGCCAACGTCGAAGTCGGCCGGGACCACACCACCCGCGTCTTCTGGCGCAACGCCGACGCTGCCCTGGGCGCACGGGGAGCACTGCTGGCCATGTCGGACCAGGTCCAGGCGCTCGTACAGAACTTCCAAGCACAACGAGATCACGCACGCGACCAGGGACGCCAGCAGGCCGGGACACCAACAGCCCCGCCCACCTCTCCAGTCCTGGCCCGTCCAGCTGCGTGCGGATGCGGGACGGCCGTCGTCGGCCGGTGGACCCCACGGGAGGTCCGCGCGCTACGCGAAGCGCTACGAATGAGCCTGCGCGCGTTCTCCGAACACCTCGTCCTGACCATCGCAGCCGTCTCCAGCTGGGAGCACCAGAGCACCCCCGCGCTCGACGAGCAATCGGTGCTGGACCAGGCCCTCACCGCCGCCGACAGCCACGCCAAAGCCCGCTTCTGGCTACTTCTCGACAACCCCGAAGACCCCATTCCCGGCGCACATGACCACCCGCCTGCCACCCTCAGGCCCACCGCCACCCCGATCCACCACGCGAACCGCATACGACCAGCGTCCTGACAGCCGCCAACCGCCGAGACGAGAGGAAGGGCCGCGATGCATCGCCCAATCCCCACGCTGCGCGGCACCCTGACTCACACCACCGCCGCCGAGCTGCACCAGCGCCACCACCCGTTCGCGACCGCAACATGCCCAAGGTGCGGCAGAACCGCCTGCCCCGTAGGACATCCGCCGCATCCGTCATCGGTGCACTGACGCGCTCCAGGTCAGGGACTTTCCCATAAGGCGACTCCACCCCGTGCGCGTTTTGTCACATGCGCCCGATATTGTCGCCGCGCACCCCCGCCGACGCTCGCTCACGGAGGTCAACCCATGGCTGGTTCCGCGCTCGACACCGTCTCCGCCGATGAGGCCCGCGCCCAGCTCGTCGAGCAGCTCCTCGCCGGCCGGTGGATCACTTCGCCGGCGGTGGAGGCGGCGTTTCGCCGCGTGCCGCGACATCTGTTCGCGACCGACGGCGTCAGCATCGACGCCGCGTACGCCGACGACGTTGTCATCACCAGTCGCGGCCCGGACGGACGCGCGACGAGTTCGATCTCCGCGCCGTGGCTGCAGGCCTACATGCTGGAGCAAGCCAGGCTGGCACCCGACGCCCGGGTCCTTGAAGTCGGTTCCGGCGGCTACAACGCCGCGCTGATCGCCGACATCGTCGGCCCGGACGTCACCGTCGTCACCGTCGACATCGACGCCGACGTCACCGACCGCGCCCGCACCGGCTTGGACCGGGCCGGCTACCAGCAGGTCACGGTGGTGCACGGCGACGGCGAGTACGGACACCCGCCCAGCGCCCCGTATGACGCCATCATCGTCACCGTGGAGACACCGGACCTTCCACCGGCCTGGCTCGACCAACTCACCCCGGCCGGTGTTCTCATCGTGCCGCTGCGGATACGCGGCATGACCCGGTGCCTCACCCTGCGACGCCACGAGGACCATCTCCTCGCCACCGCCGCACTGCAATGCGGGTTCGTACCGATGCAGGGCGACGGACGCCAACCCACCCGCCGTCTGCTCCTGCACGGCGACGACATCGTCGTGACCCTGGACGACACCACCACCAAAGTGAACCCGAACGCACTCGCCTCCGCCTTGCACTCGCCGCGGCGGGAAGCCTGGTCACCGGTCACCATCACCATGCACGAAGGCTCTTCCTTCGAGTCGCTGCACCTGTGGCTGGCCAGCCAAACCCGACCCTTCGGCACTCTCGCCGTGAACCACGAACGCGCCGCCGGCCTGGTCGACCCGCAAGACCGGTTCGTCTGCCCGACCCTGCTCACCACCGACAGCTTCGCCTACCTCGCGATACGAAAGCTCGACGACACCACCTGGCAGTTCGGCGCCCACGGCTTCGGACCCGATGCCGACACCCTCACCGCCGACATGCTCAACCTCATCACGGTCTGGGAACACGACCACCGGCACGGCCCCGGCCCGACCATCACCGTGCACCCCACCGGCACACACCCGCCCGCACCCGACCGACCCCAGCTGCTCGCAACCCGCCGCCACACCACGATCACCGTCACCTGGCCCAATTCCGGGGAGGCGCGATGACCTCCGACCCGTCGCACATTGAACGCAATTCCCCGGGCTCGCCTACGCTGGTGATCATTCGGGGAAACTCCGGCAGCGGGAAGACCACGACCGCCCGCGAGGTACGCCGCCGCTTCGGACGCGGTGCGGCCCTGCTCGAACAGGACTACCTGCGCAGAACCGTGCTCCGGGAACACGACAGTGCCCACATCGACCCGGTCGCCCCGACGTTCATCACCGCGACCGCCCGCACCGCCCTCGACCTCGGCTACCACGTCATCCTCGAAGGCATCCTGCACACCGAACGCTACGCCCGCGTACTCCATCAGCTCATCGACAACCACGCCGGCCCGGTCGCCGTGTTCTACCTCGACGTGTCCTTCGACGAGACCGTCCGCCGCCATCTCCGTCGCGACGAACCCATGTCCGTCACCCCCGAACACATGCGCAGCTGGTACACCCACCGCGACCTGCTCGGCATCCCCGGGGAGACCGTCATCGGCGAGACCAGCACCTTCGAGCAGACGGTCACCACCATCCTGCACACCAGCGGCCTCACCACCGTCGTCCCGCAGACACCCTGCCCACGACGATGCCCGCACTGCGCCCGCAAAGCCGACCAAGCCGCTACCGCCACCGCAACGGCCTGATGACACATCGTTCGGACTCACGCCCTCCGGAACCCGCTCAGGCCACGGAGCCGGCGCGGTCGACGGCCGATGGCCGGGTCGTGTCCCTCCGACCACGATCCCCACCCACCACCTGAATCCGCATCCGGCACGCCATCCTGAGCAGCACCTACTCGACATCAACGAGCACGGCAGCCCTGAGCACGCTTCGATGGGTTGGCCGGAGTCGGTTCGCCCCCGATCTGTCGCTCTCGACGGGGCGGGATGTCTAGCGTCGGAGGAATGAAGCTGCTGCTGCGCGGCGGGCCCGGCGACGGGCAGGTCGTCGCCGGTGGCGGGGAGACCGTCGTCTGGCGAGCCTGCCTGTACGAGATCACCACTGAGTTGGCTCACCGGCAGGGAGACGACCTGCGGGTCTACCGGCACCGTCCCGACTGCTGTGAGCAGTACGGCAGGGGCGCCGAGGACCGCTGCGAGTGACCTCCATCCCGCCAGCCACCCACAACGCGATCGAACATGCGTACGATTCTGGTTCTGGATCAGGTGGTCAGGAGGTGGTGGAACGGCGCGGTGCGCCACGAGGCGCTATCGATCGAGTGGAGGTGGGAGACCTTCACCCGTCTGCCGTCGTAGCAGCAGGCGTGGAGCTGGAGGCTGCCTAATGTCTTTGTCAAGCGGCAGTGGCGTAGTCGGCCTGGTAGGGCTGGCGGGTTCGCAGGAGTGCGTGCAGCACGTTGATGCGACGGCCTGGGCACTGAGCAGGTAGCCGATCAGTTCGTTGATACTCGCCGGGTCGTTGTCGATCTTCTTGCTCAGCAACAGCTCGCCCGAGTCAGTCAGTTCGACCGCGGCCCAGTGAAAGTCCTTGGCCACGTCCACACCCACGGCTACCGCCATCGATGCCTCGCTTTCAGGTCCGTCGTATCGGTGCGTCCCCGCCCCGCCGTCAACGCCCTACATAGCGATCAATCGCAGTGCCTAATCAGCGGTCAGGACAAGGGTGCGGGGCCGGGGGCCAAGCCTCCTGAGCCATCGAGGGCAGCCAGCCTGAAAGCCATCCCGACCCCGCCTGCGCTTCCCGATCATTCCGGAGGACCGGGGCGCACCCAGAAAGGTAGGGCAGCCTGACTGCGGGAACGCGCGGGAGAGCGGGAAGCGGCCTCGACAACGCCGGGATGGGTTGGTACTGCCAGACGGCCCAGGTTCGGCAAGCGAGACGGAAGGTGTACGTGAGGAACCGACGTGTAACGCCCTTAACTCCTCCATCGGCTCAGTAGTCCGAGGGCGGGAAAGCCGTCTGCAAGGCGAAGGCGGGCAGTGAGCGCAGACTGTCCCCGGCGGTCAGCGGGGTAGTTTGTCACGTAGGTCCTCGACTTGGCGTTCGAGTCGGTTCACCGCGTTTTCGTTGTTGAGGAAGGTGGTGAGGCCGGCGGCGAAGGCGATGGCGATCAGGACGGCGAGGATGCTGAGTACCAGTCCGCCAACGGCGAGGCCCCGGCCGGTGACGTTCGGTTGGCGGGTCATCCGTAGGCCGATGATGCCGAGGATGATGCCGAGGATGCCGAGCACTAGTCCCACTGACGCCAGGATTGCGGTTAATACGCAGATGAGGGCGGCGACCCCGAACACCAGGGCGAATGTGGCGGCGGCGCTGGTCTTCGCCGCAGTGGCCCGTTTGCCTGACCGTGTGCCTGCGGGTTGGTCGGGTGAGTTGCCGGAGCCGCGCGCCGGCGAGTTAGATGTAGTCATCTCTTTCCCTCCTCGCAGTGTGCCCGAGGTTTTCGGCGAGGCGTTTCCCGTTCTTTCTGCTCTTACACGCGTTTTCGAACCTAGGTCGGGCCGCATGCCGTGTCCGGATGAGTGAGGTGCATGACGACACCGGGCGATAGCTCAGTCGACTGGTTGCCCGATACCGTTCGTGGCCTGGCACCTGTCAGCCCTGACGACAGCAGGATTAGCTTGCCGGCGGACGGCCGCCTCGGTGACAGCGCGACTGTCCGGCGGACCGACCGCGAACGAGGGACGGTGAGAGTGGCTCCGGAAAAGACCTGGCAATGGCGTGTCGACGTCGGTGCCGCTCGCCGTGTCGTGGCCCTGTCGGGTGAGATCGACATGTCGGACGCCGACCGGCTCGACGACCTGTTGCACGAGACGATCGCCCAGGCCGCGATGGTGGAGGTGGACCTGGCGGAGGTGACCTTCATCGACTCCACCGTGCTCAGCACGCTGGTCGGCGCGTACCATCACGCGGCCGGCCGGGGCGTGGATCTCACTCTGGTCAACGCCGCTGGGCAGGTTCGCCGGGTCCTCGACATGACCGGCATCATGCAGATGCTCGGTCGGGTGGCAGATCCGCCACCTGCCGCGTTCTGAAGGCGCGAGGCTGGGGTGTCATTGCGAGGGCTGCCGGCGTGGCGCTGGGACAGTGGGATAGTCAGCCGCGGCCTGTCGTGGGCTCAAGGAAGCGGACCATGAGTACGGTGGCGTCGTCCTGGAGTTGGTCGTCTTGGTAGGCGAGGATCGCGTGGACGAGACGGCGGGCGGTCTCAGGTAGCGCAAGTCCGTCGGCCAGGGCCCGGACGGTGAAGTCGACCAGCCGCTCGGTGCCGAACAGTTCCCCGTCGGCCGACCGGGCCTCGATGATGCCGTCGGTGTAGAAGAGCACGTCGTCACCGGGTTCGAGGGCTTCCTCGACGACCACCGGAGGACGCCGGTCGCCGAGGGTCACCGGCAGGGCGGTGGGAGTGGGCAGGACGGTGGCGACCTTCCCTCGCCGGATCACCAGCCCGCCCGGGTGTCCGGCGGAGATGACCCGTAGCCGGCCGGTGCGCTGGTCGAGTTCGGCCAGCATCCCGGTGATCAGCCCGCGTCGGTCGTGGTCCCGCACCGCGTTGTCGATGTGGTGGTACGTCTCGACCAGGTCGAACCCGCTCCGGCGGGCGTTGCGATACGCGGCCAGGGCCAGGCTGGCGAGGATCACGGCGCGCATCCCGCCACCGGAGCCGTGCCCGACGGCGTCGAACAGGGCGAGGTGGGCAATGTCGCCGTTGACCGCGTAGTCGAAGGCGTCGCCACCCACGTCGTAGCAGGGCTCCAGGATCCCACTGATGATCATGTTGCCGGTGGAGAAGGTGAGCGGTGGGAGTTGGGCGCGCAGCATCTCGGCGGCGAGGCGCATCGGCGCCTGTCGGCGAACCTGCTCGATCGTGTCGCTGTAGTGCGACCGCGTGATCACAATCTCGGTGAGCAGAGCGGCAACCGCCTCGAACGCCGCCACCGCGGAGTCGGGCACGGCAGCCGCGGCGACCACCTCCGCGACGCCCATCCGCTCCAGACCGTTGAGCAGCGGCAACCACAGCCGCACACCGTCGTCCACCGGGCCGCCGACGGGGCGCAGCATGCTGAACGCCCGGCCGGCCAAGGTTCCCTCAACGGTCAGCGGTTCCCGGTGCGGCGCGTCCGGACCCGGCAGGGGAAGCAGCTGACGTTGCTCGTGATCGACCAGGTAGAGGACCATGTCGTCGGCACCGAGTTGCCGGGCGGCCCACCGTGCCATTCCCGGCAGGTCCTCCGGCCGGGCGTGGTGCGACTGTCCCAGAAGACCTCGCAGTGCGTCCCGCTCACTCATGCCCACCGACCTTCGCCCCTGCCCTCTCGGGGCCGCCCGACTGGTCAGAGTACGCGGGTGCTCCACCATCCAGCACCGTGCGTAAAGGCGATGGTGCTGTAGGGCAGGCCGAGGCCCACCGTGGTGGAGTCGATCGGCGCGATCTGCTCCGTGGTGCCGGCGAGCTACGTTGCTGCGACCCGACGGGTTCTCCCTCGTGGCTGAACCGTCACTCGGCTGCACATGACCCGACGCTAAGCGATGTCTCGTAAGTCGATGCAGGCGTTATCCGCCACTGGTTTCCAGTCAACTGGACAGAGCGATGTTGTGCAGGTGGGCGATTCCGGATGCGGTGAGGGCCAAGGTCCGGGCGGCGCGACGGTAGTCGCGCAGGATCTTGTAGGTCTTGAGCCGGCCAGGGCATGTTCGACACGGGCCCGGACTTTGCGATGCCCGGCGTTATAGTCCTGCTTCCACTCGGGTAACTCGTTGCCGTCACGGGGCTTGCGGTACGGCATGATCACGTCGGGGTTGCCGCGGTAGCCGCCGTCAGCCAACACCTCGCGACCGGCGAGTTGGGTGTTGATGCCGCTGCTGCGGTACACGATCGTGTCGTTACGGTTGCTGGGTTGTGGGTCGCCCAGGGCGATGACCAGGCGGGTGTTCGCATCGATCGCCACCTGCAGGTTGGTCGAGTAGCGGTAGTTCTTGCTCTGCGCGGCGAGCCGGTGGTCCCGGGTCGGGATCAGGGTGCCGTCCACGTTCGCGACCTGGTCTTTCGTCGGTGGCGTACCGGCGCCGACGCGAGTAGCGGCCCGAGGGTATCGATGACCCGGTGCGCTGCCGAGTGAGAAACCCCGAACAGGGGGCCGAGCTGGCGCATGGTCAGATTCGTGCGCCAGTACACAGCCACCAGCAGGACGCGGTCGGGCAGGGTCAGCGCCCACGGCCGGCCCGGTCGCCCGTCGGTGATGGCGTCACCGCCGCGTTGGGCGACCAGGCGCACGAGGCGGCGGAACTGCGCCGGCTGCAGGCCGGTGAACGGGTGGATCAACTCTGAGCGAGAGGCTGAGATCACCTGCACCCATCGATGATCACCCGCCGTCCGAGGCGGACCGTCACCGGGTTACGAGATATCGCTTGAATGACCGATGCTGACGCAACCGGCGGGCGGGTCACCACTGCCGGCATTCTTCACAATGCCACCGGAGCGGGGTTCAGTGACGCGCCCTACGCCGTCGTCGACGCTACTCGGGCAATTCGCCGGGCGGTCGACAGACCACGCTTAACGCATCCACTGAAACGTCGGGGTGTCCCTCAGGATGCTACTGAGAGGCACAGGTCTTCTACGGTCTCCCAAAGCTGTCGTTCACGGTCAGGGTCGTAGGACTCCTTGGACGAGCGCTCTACTCGTGTGCGGTCGATGTAGGAACCGGAAGGTGCCGGGATGCGTCCGAGCGCGACGTCGGCGAGGTGCTGGCCGGCGACTTTCTGGCTCGACGCCATCGGGGTCAGCGTCATCAGTGGCATGATCCATCGCCCCACGAACCGGACAGCTGCGCCTGCATCGCGGCTCAGGCCGGTACCGGGCACGAACCCGGGGTTGTAGCTGACAATGTCGACGCCCTGTGGCAAACGTCGTGCGTACTCGTGGATGAGGTATATCGCGGCAAGCTTGCTGGTGGAGTAAGCGGTCCCTCCCGCGGTGACGGTGTCGGCCTTCGGGAACGCGCGAGTGCGGGCCAGGCTGGCCGGGTCTTGCCATGATGGCGCAGGCATCATTCCCGCGTTGTGGCGGAAGTCGCCGAAGTGAGCGTCGCTGACGGTGAGAACGATCCGTGACGGCACCTTAAATCGATCTTGCAGAAGGCGGAGAATGATGTGATTGGCGAGCACGTTGACGGCGAATGTCGCTTCGAATCCGTCCGGGCTCTCCGTGACGTTATTCGTGTAAAGCAGGCCGGCGTTGCCGATGAATCCGCGCAGCGGTGGCAGATCTCCCGTATCGAGCCGTTGGATCAGCTCGTCAGCCGCTTCGCGGATGCTGCCCACTGACAACAGGTCCGTCGGGATTGATGTCACGGCGCGTCCGTTTTGGCCGAGATGAGCGGCGAGCTCAGCTCCCGCGGCACCACGGGCCAGGAGCACGAGGTGCGCCTCAGCATCACCTTCGAGGATGCGCTCGACGGCAACACGGCCGAACCCGCGAGTCGCGCCGGTCATGACAATGGTGTGGGTCACAAGATTCTCCCTTGTTGAAGACTTTCGACGTGCCGGTGATGCGTATCGCTTCTACGAGCACGTCGTTGATCGCTTTGCCCGCCTTGTTGACGACGTGGAACCGGCCGAAACGGTCGGTCGCCGCCGTCACAGCCCGCGGCCAATCGAGGCCTCGTCGCATTCGTCGAGGGCCAGCATCAGAGGCCGGTCAGATTTTCGTCGGGCCATCAGG
Source organism: Verrucosispora sp. CNZ293 (assembly GCF_002754655.1). Taxonomy (NCBI): domain Bacteria; kingdom Bacillati; phylum Actinomycetota; class Actinomycetes; order Micromonosporales; family Micromonosporaceae; genus Micromonospora; species Verrucosispora sp. CNZ293. Next base: position 472,460 of record NZ_PEFR01000001.1, on the reverse strand, counting down.
CTGGGTGACGCAGCGTCGTGGCGACGTTTCAGCGTCGGCGAGGAACTTCTCCGCCGTGCGGTCACCGGGGCCCGACGTGGTGCCGGTCGAGGACGTCTAAGCCATGTCCACCCTCTACTATATGACGTAAATTTACTACGTATATCTACGGTAGAGCTTCCTTGCTCGATCGTCAACAGCGCCGTTTACAAGATATAGTGAGTCTCATGTCACCCCGACCCCCAGCCACCGAGCGACTCAACCGCGGCGAGCTCCTGTCCACCGCCCTCGCCATCGCGGACGCCGACGGACTCGACGCCGTCACGCTGCGCCGGGTCGCCGCCGCCTGGAACGTCACCCCGATGGCGCTGTACTGGCACTTCAAGGACAAGGATGCCCTGCTCGACGCGCTGGTCGAGCGGATCCTCGGCGAAATGGAGCTGACCGCCGGCGGCAAGCCCGACCTGCCTACAGTGATGGCGGCCCTGCTGCGCGTCCTGCGCGCGCACCCCGCCCTCGCCGAGATCACCCCCCTCCGCTTCCTGCGCACGGACGCCGGCATCGATCTGGCCGAGCGGGTCATCGGACTGCTGCGCGCCGAGGGGCACTCGCCGGTGGCCGCAGCCCAGCTGAGCATCTTCCTGCTCAACGCGTTGATCGGGTTGGTGATCCGCCAGCCGGGTGAAACCGCCGTCGCCGACCCGGCCCAGCGAGAGTCCCTGCTCACCGCCAAGCGCGCGCGGCTGAAGTCACTCTCCCCGCAGGACTACCCCCACCTGACCGAAACCGCCGACTTCTTCCTCGGACTTCCCGACGAGCAGGAGTACTACGAGCGAGGCCTGACCATGCTCCTCGACGGGATACGTCTCACCTGACCAGGCCCAGCACGGGAATCGAGTTACGAGACATCGCTTAGGTCCGGCCGAAGTATCGGCACTGTCGTCTCGACGGATCGGCGAAGAAGGGGCGTTCCCGCTCAGGCGGGAGGTGACGGTGTCTCCGGTGGGCGCACGGCGGAGTGGCGGGTGTCAGCCACGGCGACACCCGCCAGGACCGCAGCGGCGGCGATGGAGGCGATCAGCGTGTTGGTGAACGCGAGCGGGAACATGACCAGGGCCAGGGTGACGATCGCGACGACGCGGCGGCGGGACAGCCGGTCGAACACGACCCGCTCCAGGCGGATCCGACCGTAGAGGAACAGCGCCGGGCCACCCAGGATCAACACAATCCATACCGGGTAGGCCGGTCGAGGGGGTGTTGCTGCACGATCTCGTGGCCGATCGCGGTGGCGACGATGCCGAGCACCATCACGATGTGCGCCGTGCCGGCGACCCGACCGAGCATGGCCCGGTCGGCCACGGCGTCCAGCGCCGCACCGAGCATCTCCCCGGAGCGATGAAAGTAGACCCGCCAGAGCGCGCTTTCATGCGGCCGCTCCGTGCGGCGGCGGCCGAGCGGCTGCTCTTCCCGGCGGGGATGCGGGCCCGGACGGCGAATCCGCCGTCCGATCGCCGGTCCGCGCTGAACTCGCCGCCGAGCGGCTCAACCCGGTCGCGCAGCCCGCGCAGGCCCCGCCCGCTCCCGCCGGAAACGACGGACGGCACAACCGGGCCGTAGGTACCACAACCTCCAGTGCAGTCTCTCGCTCGCCGTATCGCACCTGGACCAGGGTACGGCTGCCGTGGGCGTACTTGAGGGCTTGGTGAGGGCCTTCTGCACGACCCGGTAGGCGGCGGCGCCGCTCGGTGCCGACGGCTCATCCTCCGAGGTGAACTCCACCGGCTGGCCGTCGCGCCAGACCTGCTCACAAGCGACTCGAGATTACCGGTGGCTGACACCCTGGTCTCGGTGTCGCGGTCCCGGTTGAGCAGGTCGAGCAAGTGCCGCAGATCGGTGATGGCCCCGCCGACAGGGTGTCGCTGACCGCGGTCAGCGGCTGGTCGAGGCGGTCGGGCACGGCGGTCAGGTAGCGCGCCGCTACGCCCGGGGTGTGACGCTCTGGCGGGAAGGTGGGTGTGCTGGCGGTTGGCCTCGTAGGGTGGGAGGGTGCGATCTGACCCGGGGGTGGCCCGGACGGAGCGGGTGAGGTTTCCTGGGCGTCGTCGGCCATGGCTTGCGAGCGCATTGCTGGTCGGCGCCGGTCTGATGGACGGGGTCGCCTCCTATCCCCATACGGGTGAGAGTGCCTTTGTGGTCGTGACCGAGCACGGAGTACACGAGATCGACATCGCCGGTTGGGCGTGGTTGCAGCTGGTGGTCAGCGCCGCCGTCGTGGTGGCTGGGGTTGCCGTGCTGACGGGCCGGCGTTGGGCGACGCTGTTCGCCATCGGCTGTACCGCGACTGCGGTGGCGGTCAGTGCGCTCCTGTTCGCCTATGCTCCCGTGCGGGTGCTGTTGGTGGCTGGGTTGGGCGTCGGGGCCGTCTGGCTGCTGATCCGCGACGGCTTCGCTCAGCGGCGGTGGTAGCCGTCGACGTTGCCTGCGGCGGGCCGTAAGGCGCGGACCCCCCTGGAGGAGTGAATCATCGTGACTGGCAGATGCGTCCGCTGGAGGAGGGGTCGCCTTCCCGTGTTGCTGACCAGATCGGGTTGAGTGACAGTGCCAGCGGTGGCGCCTGCCAGGCCGCGCCCAGCCGTTGCAGCACGCCGTATTCCCGTCTGGGCATGTGGAGTGAGTCGCCGGAGAGGAAGTCGACCGCGCGGGCGTGGGAAGCCGGCCGGCCGATCACGCCGGTGTGGAAGGAGGGCACCTGGAAGACAGGTATGTGGCTGTACTCGCCGGGTGGCGCCTCGATGGCGCTGACCGTCGGCAGGAAAGCGATCATGCGCACTCCCGGCACCGGGCACAGGACGCGGTTTCGGTAGAACGGCGCGTCGATGAGCAGCGATCGGACGAAGGGTTCGTCCGGGCTGGTCTTCACATTTCTGGGAAGGTTCGCCAGCACGGTGAGGGCGCGTAGTTCCCAGCCGGCGGCCCATCCCCAGCCGGAGTGGCCCGGCGGCGGGTAGTAGACGCTGCCCGGACGGACCAGCGGGCTGAACAGCATCACGTCGGTCACCGGGGACCTTGCCCTCGGGTAGTTGTCCAGGTAGTTGCGTGCCACCATCGCTCCCTCGCTCTTGCCGATCAGGGCGATCGGTCGTCTGGTGCGCCGGTGCAGCGCCTCGACCTGAGCCGCGAGGATCGCCGCGCTGGAGTCCAGGGACCGGTGGGTGTCGCGCGGGTCGTACGGCAGTGGGCGGCCCTCACCGTCAAGTCCTCGGTAGGAGAAGCGTTCGACCCGGGGATCGGTCGGCGGTACGCCGGACCATCGGGAGTTGTGCCCGCCGAGCACGATCACCGCCTGCGGGACGCGGTCGGGAAGCCGTTGCGTGACGATGGGTGGCCCCCACTCGCCCTGCTGCCCGGCCGCGACGCCGATCACCGATTCCGACATCACTGCCGTGGCGAGCACGATCAGGACGGCGATCGGTGCCACCGGCACCCGGCGCCAGCGGACCCGGGCGGGCTGCACGGCCGCGCCCACGGTCTGCCCCCAGAGCAGCCCGTTCACCGCGCCGGCCGCCAGGGCCACCAGCACCGACCACCAGCCGGGTGCGGCCGAGATGAGCGCACCGGCGACGGTCAGGACGGCGAAGTTCAGCAACGACCAGCCGAACAGCTCGATGGTGGGCAGCCCTCGCCACCAGCTGGCGGACACTCCCGCTCGTTGCAGGAACGGGGCGAGCAACAGCATCGGCAGCAGCGAGGCGATCAGATACCAGGACAGCGCGACCGATGAGAAGCCGATCGAGAGCGCGGCCCACGGCGAGATGATCAGCATGGCGAGCATGGTGACCCGCGCGTTGCGCCAGACGAACCATCTCAGCGCAGGACGGTCCACCGTCGGCGGCCATGCCAACGCGGTCAGCCCGGCGGAGAGCAGGCCACGGATCACGATGACGGCCAACAGACCAAGGACGAACGTCTGCCACGAGTTGTGGTAGACCAGCAACCACCGCAGATCATGGTACGTGTCGTACGGCCAGACCGCGGTGGCCTGTGGGGCAAGAGCACGAGCCGCTGGGAGCCCGACACCGACGAGGATTGCCGCCTCGATCGCCGGCGGCACCGCGCCGAGCACCAGCAACCACCGCAACCGGCTCGACTTGATCTGCACGCCGCCTCGCTCCTTTACCCCGAGTCCGCAGGGTGAAACCAACGTCGCACGGGCCGATGCCGACGGGTCGGCATTCCCCGGAACCGACATCACCACCGGTGCGGCCCACACCGGCGGCGTTCCTCTGCTGTCCGCGCCCCGGGTGACACGACGGGCCTGCTCCGCTGCTTGCTCACGCAAGGCCAGCAGGCGTGGCGGCAGCCCCTTGGCGACGGGGCGACGGACAACCGCTGCCGTCGGCAGTGCTTCCGGTTGAGGACCGTCGCCCCGTCACCACACACCGAAGGCGGGCCGTCCCGCTCTGGACCGCATGCTTCAACCCGTTAACGGACCAGATGCCCGCCCACCGGAACAGGCGCGCATCCCCGGGTTGGTGTGGGTGAGGACGGGCATGCTTTGGTGGAGGTGCCTTCGTTGGCCGGCGGCTGTCCAAACCGTGGTCACTCCGCGTCTGTCTACGCGGTGTGCTCGGTGCCGAGTTCCCTGTCCTCGATGCTGGCGTCAACAGGGTTGGCGAGGCTGATGGCGATGGTGACCGTGGTGCCGTGTCGGTCGGTGTCGATAACAACGTTGTCGGCCAGCTGCCTGATAATCCATAGACCGCGCCCGCCAAGCGCCGTCGGCGCTGCCGCGATCTGACCAGCCTCCGGGTCAGTCATGCCACCGTCCTCGTCGGTGACCTGGCAGTAGAGTTGCCGTCCCACGCGCCACAGCCGCAGCCTCCCTCGACCCCCGCCGTGGCGCACTGCGTTGGTGGCTAGTTCTCCACCGATGATGAGCAACTGGTCGACCTCATCGGAGGTGGCACCGAGATGATCGGCGTGCGCAGTGAGTGCGGCCCGCAGCGCGTATAGACCGTTGACGTCGAACTGGTGGTCCACGGCGACCGCCTCCGGGACATGCGTCGGCATCGGACCTGACCCGGCATGGATCGACGAGTCAGGGCTGGTCATGGGCGGCTACTACCCGCAACCGGGGCGCGTCACGCGCCCCAACGAGGTCGATCATCTTCGCCGGCACCCCGCGACACCACACGGTCATCCGGCGGGAAGCCGGCAGCCGCAACGCGGTCTGCACGATAGTGGCGGCGCATGTGGCGTCGATGTAGGCCAAGCCGCTCAGGTTCACGCTGATATGCCGGTCCAGCCGACACGACTCCGCCAACGCCTGCTCCAACACCGACTGGTCGCGATAGTCGAGTTCCCCGGCGACCCGGACCCCCGGTGGGCTGTACTGGCGGCAGACATCCCATGTTCTGTTTTGTCAAGTGGTGGGTTGAAGGTGGGCCCAGGCGGTGGCTTCGTTGTAGGTGGTGCCGGTCTTGAGGCAGCCGTGGAGGATGCCGACGAGGCGGTTGCTGAGCTGTCGTAGGGCGGCTTGGTGGCCGGTGCCGCGCTGGCGCAGGGATTGGTAGTAGTTGCGGGCGCCGGGTGAGCCGCGCATGGCGCAGAACGCCCACTGGTGCACTGCGTCGGCGAGTCGCCGGTTGCGGGCATAGCGGGCCAGCACGATCCGGCGGCTGCCGGAAGCGCGGGTGATCGGTGAGGTGCCGGCGTAGTTGCGGCGGGATTTGGCGTCGGTGTAGCGGTGGGAGTCGTCGCCGAACTCGCCGAGGATCCGGGCGCCGAGCACTGGGCCGAGGCCGGGCAGGCTCAAGTAGCGGTCAGCGTCGCGGTGCCGGCCAAAATGCTCGGCCAACACCTGCCCCAACTCTGCGATTTCGACGTTGAGGATGTTGATGATCTGGACCTGGCTGGACACGATCGCCGCGTAGGCGTGTTGCACCGGGCCGGGCTGGCGGAGCTGGTCTCGGCGCAGCGTCTGCTGGATCGTGTCGGCCTTGGCGTCGAGCTTGCGGCGCCCGGCACGCCGTAGCGCGGCAACGATCGTCAGCCGGGGTAGCCGGGCGGCCCGGTCGGGGTCGGGTGCCCGGTCCAGCAGCTCCAAAGCGTCGCTGGCGGTGAGGTCGTCGAACGCCTCAAGGGCGGCGGGGAAGAACTCCCGCAGCGCGGCGCGCAGCCGTAGCACCTGGCGGGTGCGGTCCCAGATCAAGTTCTGGTGTGCGCGGGCCACCAGCTTGACTGCTTCGGCGGCTGGGCTGTCACCGGCGACCTGACGGTGGTGGGCATGGTCCAGGCGAACGATCTCGGCCAGGACGTGGGCGTCGCCGGCGTCGGACTTGGCGCCGGAGGTGGAGTGCCGTTCCCGGTACCGGGCAACCGACATCGGATTGATCGCATAGACGCGGTAGCCCGCCCCGAGCAGTGCCTGTACCCAGGTACCGCGGTCGCTCTCGATGCCGACACAGACCCGGTCGGCTGCCTGCGTCGGGTCGAGCTCGGCCCAGGATGCCGGCATCGCCTCGGCGATGAGCGCGTGCAGCCGGGCAACTCCCTCAAGGCCCTCCGGCAGCCGGGCCCGGGCGATCCGCCGTCCGTCGTCGTCGAGCAGCTCGACGTCGTGGTGGTCCTCGGCCCAGTCGTCTCCTATCCAAATCATCTCGTCCTCCACCATGGGCAGTGCGGGTGATAGCGCGGAGGAGACGACAGCGATCTCATAGTCCAGTGCTCACCGGTACCTAACCAGGGCACGTCATCCCATCAGCCGTTGCATCTCCTCACGACCAGCGGGCGCACGGTCTGCCGCAAGACCTCACCAGGGTCAGATCCGAAGAGTGCTGACCCGCCGACCGCTCCAGCAGCCATCCTGCATCCGCAGGCTGACAAGAACCTATGAGATCCGGACGTTCACACTTCCTGGACTGCGGACGGGCCGTTCTTGAGTTGGACAAGCGCAGTCCACTCGTGGGCTCTCGCAGACGAGGGGTCAAGGCCCCCGTCTGATCGTGGGCAGAACGGCAGCCACTGCCAGTCTTCGGCACCCGGACAGGCCAGAGGGATCCAGCGAACGAGCAACTCCTCGAAGGAGGAAGCCATCGTCCGGCCGTGGCCTTCACCATCGTCGTGGCTGAGATAGACGACGCGCCCGTACGCGTCCTCGTTCAAGTCCAGCGCCAGATAGTCGCCGTTGCCGACCTCCATGAATGGCAGCTTGTGATGCCAGACCCTGTCGTAGGGGTCACTCGGATCCGGGAACACGTTGTCAGCCCACCCTCGAACTGCCGTCATCAACTCAGGCAGGCCGTTGAGTGACCAACATAGGTTTCCGGAGAAGATCTCGTGGAATGGATCAGGGAAGGTGTGCTCGGGCGGTGCGAACCAGGCGAGTTCCACGCGGCTGGCGACGGTCGTCAGGCAGTGCCGCAACGACATCGGTAGCCTGCACCCCAGTTGGTCTTCTACCGCTTCGACCTCGCTCGGTGAAGCCGGCGAATCGACCACGAGCGGTCGGGTGTCGAAGCCCTGTGCCGCGAGAGATTCCAGGATCTCCGAGAGCCGGCCGACTGCCTCCGTCGCGTTCACGAGCGAAGTGTGCCACTGTTACTGACTCCCGGCACCGGTCCCCGGACCAGCGCGCGACCTGCGGCTAGATGAGCGTGCCGAACTGGGTGGCCGCAATCCGCATGCAGTCGGGTAACGACATTGCTACCTTGCCACCGGTGGCGAGGCGAAGGTACGTGGCGAGGGGCGTTGACGGCGGCTACCGGATCTGGGACAACCGGGCCTGCCGGTGGTGGGGCGACCTTTATGAGCTCTGCCCAGACGAGTTGCTCAATGAGCTGAACGGCGGCGCCCGTGACTACGCCAAGATCACGGCGCTGCTCCGCGAGTACCGAGCACAGAAGCGGTAACGCAGTACACCAGGCCGCCGCGTTCGGTGCGGCATGAGCGGTATCGCAACCGCGTCGGTTATTGCCGGTCGCGGACATTCCGTATCGCTACGGTTCTGTGCCATGCCCGACGCGATCTTTGCCCACCCGCGCCTCGCGCCTGTCTACGATGCGTTCGATGGCGACCGCGCGGACCTCGACGCATATCTTCGCATCGTCGACGAGTTCGACGCCCGACACGTGCTCGACATCGGATGCGGTACCGGATCCCTGGCCATCCTGCTGGCAAGAAGCGGACGACATGTGACCGGCGTTGATCCCGCCGTTGCCTCCCTCGACGTGGCGGTATCCAAACCCGGCGCCGCATCGGTCACCTGGCTCCACGGGGATGCCACGACGCTCCCCGCGCTGTCAGCTGACATCGCGCTGATGACCGGCAACGTGGCTCAAGTCTTCCTTGACGACGATGACTGGAGCGCGACACTCCAGGGCATCCATGGCGCGCTACGCGACGGCGGCCACCTCGTGTTCGAGACGAGACGCCCGCAGCGCCGCGCCTGGGAGGAATGGGTCGTTGACACTGACCCCGTCACCCGAAACCTTCCTGGCATCGGTGAGGTCCAACGGCGCATGGAAGTCACCAGGGTGGCGCTGCCATATGTCTCCTTCCGGTACACGTACACCTTCGCCTCTGACGGCTTCTCGGTGGAGTCGGACTCCACCCTCAGGTTCCGCAGTCGAACAGACGTTGAGGAGACCCTGGTGACCAACGGTTTCACCACCATCGACGTCCGCGAGGCCCCAGACCGCCCTGGGCGGGAGTACGTGTTCGTGGCGCAACGAACGCACTGACCACACCAACACTGAACGATGGACGCACCCTTCTCAGGCGTGTCCTCGCGCCTGCCCATGAGCAGCGGCTGCGTTCCGTGACGCCCGGTCTGCGGCAAATCCGGTAAACGCACGGGTGCTGCTGCGGACGGCGGTCGATCAAGTGGTGCGGGATTCGATTTCGCCGACGAATGTTGAGATCGCGGCGGCAAGCTGTTCGGAAGAGTCCAAGTGAACGTCGTGGCCGGCCCCGTCGATGACGATCATGGCGGCCATGGGGTTGGTTGCCAGCATCTCGTCCGCTTCGGCCTGCTCTAGGAAACCTCGCTCGCCCTTGACGAGCAGGGTTGGCGTGCTGATAGCCGCCCAATCGGCCCACCGCGCTTCGGCGTTGACTGCATGGATCGCCTCTTGGAGGACCTCGAGCTCGAAGCGGGGCACCAGTCCCGTGGCGGATGGCGCCAGACCTGCCGCCCAGGCTTCACCTGCCCTCCCCCCGCCGAAGTACGTGGCGGCGGCCGTTGTGTCGGCAAACGGGGTCGGCCACGATGCGAACCAGTCGATGACCTCGTTGGTTGCCTCCTGCCCGCCGCCGCCCACGCCTCCCTCGACGAGGATGAGCGCCGACACCAGCTCTGGGCGACTTGCTGCCAGAAGGAGGGCCGTGTGGGCTCCGAAGGACTGGCCGACCACCATGACCGGACCCACATCTAGGTTCTCGATCACGGCCACGGCGTCGCTGACGAACGCCGCCCTGCTGAGGTCATCCGGACGCGTGGTGCTCGATCCATGACCACGCTGGTCAAGGCTCACCACCCGGTGCTCGTTGCCCAGGCGCGACGCGACGGCAGAGCACTCCAACGCGTATCCACCAAGCCCATGCAGAAAGAGGATGACTTGCCCGGGCACGCCTGAGTCGTACACGGCCAGCGCCACCCCCGGCACCGCCAGCTCCCGACTTAGCCAACCGATCTTGTCCTCCGACATGCAAGAACCCTGCCATCCGGCTGGAGCACCAACCGCGCGGGGTGCGGCAGATGTGCGCACTTTTCACTGTGTTCGTGAGGCGGGATCAGCCGAGGTGGCGCAACCGCCGGCCGAGATGCAGAACGTCGGTCAAGCGGACGCGCAAGTGTTTGACACGCCCGCCTTCGGTTCGGCTCAGTGGTGAGCCGCCTCGCTGAGGAAGTCGGTGATGAGGGCGGCGAGTTCTGATGGGCGTTCGGCGACCATCGCGTGGCTAGCGCCGGCCAGATGCAGTACCCGCAGGTACGGATTGCCCACAGTGGCGAGGCGTTCGGTGGTGGCCCGGCGGTAGGTGGCGTACAGCTCGTGGAACGGTCCTTGCTCGGGGAGGTCCTCGGTGGCGAGGACGAGAAGCAGGGGGCACCGGGTATCCCGGTAGGCGGGGACCAGGTCGAGCGTTCCCATCGCCTCCCGCATCTGCCCGGTCAACTCCGGTCCGGGTCGTAGCCGGCTACTGCCGTCGTCGCACGGCACGAGGTTACGTTCGAAGGCCGCCACCCAGTCATCCGGATCGGCACCGTACCGTTGGGCCATCGCTTGCTGCCCCGCCAGGGCAGCGGTCAACTGTTCGGCGGTGAGCGGCTCGGCCAGCATCGCGGCCATTCCGTCGAAGGCGGCACGCAGCTTGGCGAGTTCCGTCGCCGCCTGGCCTGGGTCCATCCCGGCGAGTTGCTCCGGGCGGCTCAGCGTTGGATTGCCATCCAGGCTGACGGCGCCGGGGCACTCCGGCTGGCGCTGTGCCCAGAGCGCGGCCAGAATCCCACCGAGGGAGACGCCGACCACTGCGGGACGGTCGAGACCGAGGCTGTCGGCGACGGCGGCCAAGTCGTCCAGCACATCGTCCCATTGCCACGGGCCGTCACCGGAGCGCCCGTGGCCGCGCAGGTCGACGGTGACCACCCGGTGTGCCGGCCGTAACTTTTCGGCCAGCGTCGTCATCTGGACGAGGTTGCCACCCGCGCCGTGCAGAAGCAGCAACGGGCGTCCGGATCCGCCGAAGTCGCGGTATGCGATCGGCACGCGGCCGGAGCTGACGAGGGGGTCAGGCACGTCGGGTTCCTTCCTGGAGTAGTCGGTCGCGGACAGCGGCGGACAGCACGCCACCCTCGGCATGGCGGGCGAGCTTGCCGCGGGAGGCCAGGTCATGGACGCCCTGACGGGTGATGCCGAGCATGGCGCCGGCCACCGCGTACGACACCGATTCGGCGGTGGGGTGGCCAACCCTTCGCGCGACGATTTGGCCGAGTGGGGTGCGCCACCAGTCGAGAGGTGGGTTGAATGGGCCATCGCTGGGAGAGAGCGTCGAGATCGCTCGGATGATCACGCCATAAGCTGCCTGATCGTCGCCGCTGACCATCGTGGTGGCCCACGAGTGCGCCTGCTCATGGACGACGGTCCGCAGCGAGTCGATGGCGTGGTGGCCGTCGACCAGGATCTCGAGCGGGTCGAGCAGCCGAATGTCGATCAACCTGATGAGCTGCCCGACAAGTTCCTCATTACCCGGTCGCACGCCGCCCCCTTCACTTGACACCTATCGTCAAGTACTTGACTAAAGATGTCAAGTAGTGAGTCGTCCTCGTCCTGAGTAGCGGCTGGCCTCGACGGGGTGCACGACGGCTACCTGACGACCGATATCGCAGGGCGTCGCAGGGAGTGTCCGCACCCCGGTTGGAATATTCGAGCTGTGGGCGGCGGGCCGGCGACAATGCGCTCCGGGCTGCTGTCAGCGGTGTCGCTGCGAATCTCGCCGACCAGGACGCCGACGTCAACAACATCGCGGACGCTGCGGTGCGCAACGACGGGCCTGCCTACGCGTTGAACCTCACCGCTCTCCCCGCGACAGCGATCGCCGCTCTGGCTGCCAGAACCAGCCGCACGCCGATGGAGGTGCTGCGGCCGATGCCCGATGGCCGGGACGTGCGCCGTTAACGCGCAGGACCGCGCTCCATCGGCGGCAAATCCGGTTAGCGGGTCGGGTCTCGGCCAGTTTGCAGGTCGCCGTCCTTGCATCGAAGCCTGCCTCCGGACATGATCACAGCATGGTTGAAAGAATGGACATCGCTACCGCCTGATGAGCGGGCAAGCTGCACGGCTGCGCGTCTGGCGCGCCCTACCTGAGCGCTATGCGGACAGGAATGTGGCGGCCTCCACGGTCGATGCCGCCGGACGTGTCATCGCGCTACTGGTCGCTCCAGATGCGACCTGTACCGAGCGGGGAGCAGCGCTCCAGCCGTATGCCGCGACTGCGGTCGTCATCGACGGCAGCGACGTCACCGAGGTGACCATCCCAGAACTCGACCTGCGGTTCCCCAAGATCGACGTCCTCGGTGACGGCTTCGTTCTAGCGGCGGCACGATGCCGGATGCCTACCGGGCCGGCGGCCACGACCGTCGCCGAGCTCGAGGCGCAGATCCCCCACAATGCGCGCATCGTCAACGCCGACGGCTCGATCCGGACCACCTTTCACGCCGGCGACGGCATCGAGCAACTGATGGTCGACCGGGCGGGCAATATCTGGATCAGCTACTTTGACGAGGCTTCCATCTGCGCGCCGCATCCGGTCAGGCAGAACCGCACGCGACCGCCCCACCGCACCAGCATGTCCATGCCCGGCCTCATCCGCTGGACCGCGGCTGGCGACGCAGCCTGGTATGCGACCCAAGATCGGAACGGCCCAGCGAGCTGGGTCGACTGCTACGCGCTCAACGTCGGCATCCACCGCACCTGGGCGTATCCCTACACAGGCTTCCCACTTGTAGAAATCGACCAGGACGGGGTGCGCTGCGTACGTCGAACGCCCGTCCGCTCCGCGAGTGGCATCATCGTTGCCGGCCAGCGTGTGGCGTTCGTAGCCGGCCAGGGACACGGCCCGCAAGCCGCCGGCCGCTACCTGGTCACGTTCTCCCGCATCACCGATGGCCCGGTCGAAGCCACCACGACAGCGCCACTTCTCCTGCCCACCGGCCACCGCCCAACCACCTGGGCACGGCGAACAGTGTGCCGAGACAACCGAATGTGGATGCAGTTCGGCAACGAACGAACCTGGTATGTCCTCGCCATGTGAGCGAGTCGCCATCGACTCGGATGGCTGTACCGGAACCCGAGGCACGCACCCTTCTCGGCTACTTGTTTCATTGACCTGCGACCGTGGCCCGGCCAGGCTTCGGTCGTGGCGTCCGGGTTGTCGCTCTCATTTCGGCTGCCCACGCTGGTCGTGTGGCTCTCTCGTGGCCTGCGCGGCTCGGGCGTCGCTCCAGGGCGGGGAGAGGCTCAAGAGGGGTTTGCTCGGCTCGAAGTAGCGTTGCCCTCCCGGCTCGACAACCCAGGTGGATCGAGCAACGGGAGGACACTTGACTGTCACATCGGGTCGTGTGGTCATCGGGATGGACCCGCACAAGCGCTCGGCGACGATTGAGGTGATGGCCGGCGACGAGACGGTCGTCGGCGGCGGCCGGTTCGACACCGACCGGGACGGCTACACGGCGATGAGGAAGTACGCCGGCCGGTGGCCGCACCGGGTCTGGGCGATCGAGGGCTGCCAGGGCATCGGTCGGCACATCGCCACACGGCTGCTGGCCGATGGCGAGCAGGTCGTCGACGTCCCGCCGAAGTTGTCCGCCCGGGCGCGGGTGTTCGCCACCGGGCAGGGCCGCAAGACCGACGCCACCGACGCCCATTCCATCGCGCTGGTCGGCACCCGCATGGCCGGGCTGCGGCCGGTGGTCAACGATGAGCAGCTGGCCCTGCTGCGGATTCTGGTCGACCGGCGTCGCTCCCTCGGCGCCGACCACACCCGGATGGTCTCCCAGCTGCACCAACTGCTGCTCGAACTCATCCCGGGTGGGGCGAAGAAGAGCCTGTCCGCCGCCCAAGCCAAAGCACTGCTGGCCACGGTCCGGCCCCGCGACGCGGTCGGCAAGGCCCGACGGCGGGTCGCCGCGGAGCTGATCGCCGACCTCGAACGCATCTACCGGCGCGCCAAGGAAGCCGACAAGGAACTGAAGGACCTGGTGGCTTCCACCGGCACCACGTTGATGGACCTGCACGGCATCGGACCCTCCGGCGCCGCCCGGCTGCTGGTCGAGGTCGGCGACATCACCCGGTTCCCGAACCGGGCCCACTTCGCCTCCTGGAACGGCACCGCCCCCATCGACGCCTCCTCCGGCGAGCAGGTACGACACCGGCTCTCCCGCGCCGGCAACCGGCAGATCAACCGAGTGCTGCACATCATGGCCACCGTCCAGCTACGCAACCCCACCGAAGGACGCGCCTACTTCGACCGCAAGAAGACCTCCGGCAAGACATCCATGGAAGCGATGCGCGCGCTGAAACGACGCCTGTCCGACATCATCTACCGCAGCATGACCAACGACGCGGTGGCCACAGCGGCAGGCCCGGGAGGACAACGGGGAACGACAACTGGCTCCAACGTGACCGGCTCTCATCCCCCAGCCGGCTCTTCGGAGAAGTCACTTCCCGGACCCGCCACCACCCAGGATAGAACTCTCCTCCCGGCGGTGTCTTGACACAGAGGGGAGCCACGACCGGGACGGCTTCGGTGCTGCGGTCGGTTACTCAGCGCGCCGCCGGTCGGTGGCAGAAGCGCCGGTCTCGTCGTTCATATCTCGAAGAGCGTCTCTTGCTGCGGCGGGTCGAGGAGATTCCGTAGCGCGATGATGTTCCGGCGCCATTGCTCTCCTTTCGAGACGTCGTTCCATTCGATGGCACGCCAGGAAGACGCTGCGAGGACGTTATCGAGGGCGTCGATGGCCAGCCCCTTCAGCCGAGTTCGGCAACTGCGGCATCGGCGTGGACGGGCCGTAGATGGGACAGGTCGCTTCGCCTCCCGGGCATTGCGCAGCGATGAGGACAGCTGCGGCTACGGCCTTCGGGATATGCCACACGTCGACGTCATCGTCGGCCGTGACCACACGGTCGAGCACCCTGCCGACCATCTCGATGCGTGCGTCCTCCGTCACGGCGTCCAGGTCGCCGGCGAAGTCCGCGGCGTCGTCGTTGTCGAAGGGGCCGACATCCCAGAAGCCCAAAGCCGTCACCCCCAACTGACACTTTCGCGATCTTCGGCCAGCTCGATGCTGGTCGTCAACCCGCACGCTTCTCGGCTACGAGCCATGAGCGTGCGCCGGTGATTGCAAATCAGATGCCCACACCACACCACCGCCACCACTGGCCACTACCCCCACCCCATGGTGCAGCCCCCGACCCGCCAAGCCGTGAACCCAGGTCAACGCCCACCGACCACACCCGCAGCGACAGCAGCCAAGAAGATCCACACCAATGGCCACAGTGGACGGAAACCGACGCCCTGCCGACGCACACCTCCACCTCGATCCAGACCAGGCGACACGCAAACGCACTGGTCGGCACGCACGAGCACAAACCGCCACTCAGACGGCACGCGAACTTTGGAGCACCAACGGAGCACCGAGCTCCCACATGCTGGAAGATCGCGGCACATAGCGGGAAAGAGTCAAGGCCGCAACCAACGTTTCTGCTGGTCACGGCCTTGATCGCGTGGCGCGCCCGAAGGGACTCGAACCCCTAACCTTCTGATCCGTAGCGAACATCCGAGCACCATCGGAGCACCATGCGGGCCGCGATATCCCTCGGATCTGAGCGCCGAGGGTTCTGGCGATGTCGACAATTAGGTAGCACGCACGCTCCCCAATGACCGCCTTCATCTCCCGCTTCACTCGGACCGAGGCGGGACCGCTGGCGCCACCCACAGACCTTGGCGCGGTGATCCGCGCTTCGATGACAGCGGGAGCGGGCGGCCGAGTGCGGCGATGTTAGTCGTCTTCGGGGTCGGCGAACCGTAGTTCGGCCGCCGCCTCCGCCATGGCGGAGTCGTCGAAGTCCGGTAGCGCCCGTTCCGGCAGGTGCAGGTCGGCGTCCGGGTCGATGCCCTCTGAGCTGCCGATCAGGTCCAGTAGGAATTCCTCGGCACCGCGCAGCAGTACGGGGTCCTCCGTCCAGAAGCCGAACTCGAGGCTGCGTCGTGACGACGCCGTGAAGTTCGCTGACCCGATCCAGAGTCGCTTCGGGGTGAAGGCGGTGACGTCGGCCGGCCCGAAGTCGTCTTCGTCGTGTTCCCAGAGGCGGCCGAGTAGCGCCAGCTTGGCGTGGAGGATCGGTGGCATGGACCCGTTGGCGCCCACGCCCTTGCGGAAGCCGATCGTCCGCACGGTCGGGATCATCTCGTCGCCGGGCGGCAGCGACCACCCGGGTCCGATCATCGGGGGCTCACCGTCGACCAGTGAGGTCAGTTGCTCCAGCGGGGGGAAATAGCACACCGGGAGACCGGGCGCGCGGGTGTTGAGGTCGGCCAGGCGGCGAAGCTTGTAGGGCAGATCCGGCGGCTGCACCTTCTTGTCCCGGGCCTGCTTGCTGACCACCACGCAGGCAGCCTGCAGCCTGGCGAGTTCGTCGAGCAGTTCCGGGTCGTCCATCCACATCGCGCAGCCCAGCAACGTCGCCCCAGGCCCATGGTGTTGGTCCCACCGCTGCTGCCGGTGCTCTCGGAAGTCCCGGATCCCTGTACCAGGCCAGCCAGCACGTCCCGACCGAAGAAGGCCTGATTTCCGGCCGGGCCGACGTCGAGCGCACGGTCGTACCACTGCCTGAATTCCGGCTGCGCTTCCTCGTCCCCCATGAAAGCAGGTTAGAACCTTCGCGCCTGCGGCCCGACCGCCGCCGGGTCAGGAGGCGTTGGCGGCGGTCTTCCGTGGCGTCGGTCAGCGGGTCTTCTTCGTCGCTCGCTTGCGAGGCGGGGTCAGCAGGTCGGCGATCGCGGCGATGGCGGACGGCACGAGCCGGTAGTAGGCCCAGACGCCGCGCTTGTCACGCTCGAGCAGGCCGGCCTCGGTGAGGATCCGCAGGTGGTGGCTAACGGTCGGCTGGGAGAGTCCGAGGGGCGCGGTGAGGTCACTGACCGACGCCTCTCCCTGCGGGGCCGACTGGATCAGGCTGAGCAGTCGCAGCCGGGCCGGGTCGGCGAACGCCTTCAGCACTCCCGCGAGCCGTTCGGCAACGGCGCGGTCGATCGGCTCGCCGGCGAGGGGCGAGATGGCGGGCGTCGCACTCTTCACAGTTCCCACGTCGTGCATCGTTGCAGCTGACACCGTCGATCGGCTGGTGAACGAGGGCAGGATCACCGTGAGTTCGTGTAGGCACCCACCGCTTCTGCCGTCTCGGCATGATGATCTATGGATCGAGGGAGGTGTCGTGCGTGCCCGGGTCGGGTGATGTGGTGGTCGTCGGGGGTGGGCAGGCGGGCCTGGCTGCCGGTTACTACCTGCGCAGCGCCGATCTGGATTACGTCATCCTCGACGCCCAGCCGCAGCCGGGTGGCGCGTGGCGGCATGGCTGAGAGTCGTTGCGGTTGTTCTCCCCTGCGGAGTACAGCCCGCTGCCGGGGTGGGGCATGCCGCGGCAGGAGGGTGAGGAGTTCCCGACCGCCGGGCACGTCGTGGACTATCTGCGGGGCCTACGAGCAGCGCTACGACCTTCCGGTGCTCCGGCCGGTCCGGGCTCAGAAGGTGCGGCGAGCCAGGGAGCGCCTGGCGGTGCAGACCGGCGCCGGGGAGTGGCTAGCCCGGTACGTCATTTCGGCCACCGGGACGTGGGAGTGCCCTACGTGCCCGACATCCCGGGGCCGTGCGGAGTTCGCCGGCCGGCAGCTGCACACGGTGCACCACACCTCGGGATCAGGGGCCACTGGTTCTACGTCATCTGCACGGGTTGAGCCGTCCCCTGGATGAGTGGCCCGGACCTCGTTGCGCAGGGTCCGGACCGCTCCACATCCTCGCTGTGGTCAGGCTTTGACTGCGGTGTTGTTGTGGGCAGCGCGGGATGCGGCGATCAGTGACGCGCCGAGGTTCGCCGCTTTCTGAGGGGTGAGCCGGATCGTCGTGCGGTCCCAGAAGCCCGACAGCAGCGATGCGGCCAGGTTCCGGACCGCGTTGTGGTTCATCCCGTCGAGCTTGGTCATGTCGGTGGGGCGCTGTTCCGGGTTGTCGATGGCCAGCGTCACTGATGGCGGCTCGTCGTACCCGTCGGGAGAGTTGAACGCCTGAAGGTCGACCGTCGCCACCTTGATGTCGTTGGCACATTCGTGGTGCTGGCCGTACACGGCGGCCACGTGCCGGTCGTGCAGGCGGACGCCGTCTTCGGTAAGGCACTCCCCACCGCACCACACCGGGCACTGCGGCTCGGCCGGCTTGGCGGGTGGAAGCAGGTAGCCGGCGTGCGACCACATCGCGAAGTCCACCATCGCGTCCAGCACCTGCTCCTCGGTGCAGTTCAACCGCACAGCCTGCTCAGCGACGCTCAGACCCTGCTGGGTAAGTCGCTCGGCGACCACGCCGCGGAACACGCTGATCTTCTGCTCGGCCGTCAGGCCCTCGTCGTGGACCACCAGATCGGCCACGGTCTGGTCGAGGCTCGGCCGGTATGGCCTCGGCGCTGGACCGGCCAATCCGGCCTCGACCAGCTGGTTGTCCGTATCGCGCGCCATGGCCACAACTCGTCCGACCGCCGTCCGCACCTGCTCAGCCTCGTCCAGCGTGAGCCGCAACGCCGCCGTCGCGCCCTCGATCACGAACTTCACCACCGGCTCGACCGCGTCGGCGTGCTGCTCCAAGTCGACCTCCAGCCCCGGCGGCCGGTACGTCCCATCGCTGCACGACTCGCCGGCAGTACTCACTGAGCTGTGTAGCGACAACAGCACAGGCGGCGAGTCGTCTGGCCAGTGGATGCGATCCTCGAGATGGTCGCCGTCCTGGTGCGTCGCGACACACCAGGAAGGACACGCCCGCCTCAGCCAGTACGGCCGGTGCGATCGGCGGGCTTCCATGACCGCCTTCCTAATGGAGGTGGCGAGGTAGCCGGCGTCGGCCAGACTGAGCGGATCCGGAGCGGACACGACCAACTCCGCTGGGGTGTTCTCCTCGGGCTGGTCAAGGTGCTCCAGTGAGAAGATCTCCACCGCCATCCCGCCGACCTCACCCTTATGGGTCTGCATCACCATCCGGGAGTGCCCCCGGGCCCGGTCGCCCGGACTACCCAACTCCTCCTCGGCATGGACCTTGACACACCATGGCGGGCAACCGCCGAGGTGGGCCGTGATGTTCGAGCTCACGATCTGGTTCAACAGAACGACCATATCGATAGGTTCACACGTGGCTATTGTGGGAGGACGGACACCGTGTCCACCAAGCTGGCAGCGCGGTAACCGGAACCGGTGCTCAACGGGGCGTTGTGGTTTGAGAATCGGGCATTGCGATGCGCGGGGTGGGTGGTAAGCCTCCCCGTCCTCCCGATCGGCGGTCGCGCTGTGCCGCGTGTGCCAGAGTCTCGGTCCAGTATGCGTGTAATGACCGGCCGTGTGCGGGCCCCCTCGGCCGTTCACACCTCAGCGTGCAGCCGTCTTGCGCCCGGGATGGTCCTCCAGGATCTGTCGAGCGAGGTGTACGGGCGCGGGTCGGGCTGTCCGCCCGTCCCAGGCCAGCGAATGCCCACACAGCCGCGCGCTGAGCGCCGCGAGGTGTTGGCGTTCGAAGGCGCCGTGTTCGAGGAGAAGGAATTCGGTGCAGGTCATCGCGTGCCAGGGTGTGCGTAGTTCTCTTACTTCCGCGAGGTCAAATCGTGTCTGACGGTGGCCAGCTCTGACGCTGGATTGGAACGCTTTGTCGCTACGCGAGCGGTTGATGAGGTAGTAGGTGTCCTGGTGCGCGCCGGGAAGGTGGTAGAGCCGTTCGGTGGCTGGGACTGCACCGTCGTCGACGTTTACCCGCTTTCCGGTTGCCCTGACAGGTTGTGGCAGCTTGCCGTCTGATGCCGTGTTGACCCTGACCAGTGAGATGTCGGCTGGGTTGATCATTCCGAGGTGGGGCAGCGCATCGAGCTGTCCGTTACCCAGGTTTTTGTTGGTGGTGCCGGACCACAGTGGGTACCGGTTGGAGCCGTCGATGTAGATGATCATCGGGATGTCGTCGTAGCGGGTGCGGAGCTGGTGCAGGGCCCGTTCTGTGTAGGCCCGCGCCAGTGCTGTGCGGGTGGTGGGGTTCGGGTCGTTGAACTGGCTCAGGTCGGTGGCGTGATGTGCGGCGATGGCGGTGGGGAGGTCGTTCCAGCCGTGGGCGTCGGGGTGGTAGCCGAGCATGTGCCAGGGTGTGTCGGTTCCGTCGCTAATGAGGGCGGAGAGGCTGATCATGCGGGTGGCGGGTTGGTTCTGTTCGCGGGTGTAGAGACCGACGACGACGCATGGCTGCGGCTGCAGGGGGCGCGAGAACACCCGGGTGGGTGTGGTGGCGGTGAGTCCCGCTGCCCGGAGGAGGTCTCGTACGGCGGCATTGGCGGGGTGGTCGACGGCGTCAGGCTTGGGCGTTGACGCTGGATCGATGAACTGGCTGACGGTGCCGTGGGCGGCCAGGGCGCGGCGAAGCTGTGGCTTGGGGTCTTCGGCGGGCTTGGCTGCGGCGAGTTCTTTGTTGCTCTCGGCGAGTACGAGGTGCAGGGCGTCCGGGGTCCTGGTGGAGATGATCTGCTCGGCGAGGGTGTTCCGGAGGTGCGTGGGTCCGGGAGCGACCAGCATGTCGGTCTTGGCGCTGTCGAAGGTGATGGTGAGCGCGCCGTCGAGGAAGGTGCTCCCTGCGGTTGTGAGGCTGTTCTCGGGGAGGTTGAGTACTTCGGTGAGCGCCTGGGCGGACCGGTGGCGCTGTAGGTCGTCCTGGTAGACGACGCTGATGTGGATCGGCCGTGCTGCCGCGTTGACGGCCGAGGCGAGTTTCGCGTGCCGGTCGGGGTCGCCGGGGGCGTCGATGTTGCGTATGGGTGTGGTTTCCAGGACGAGCGACTCCGTGTTGAGCCTGGCGGTGGCGTGCTCGAGCACGCAGTCGAGGAATCGGCGGCCCGGTCCGGAGCCGATGGGGTGCCTGTCGGGTCTGGTGGCGTGCCGGGCGCGGATGCGGGGGTGGGTCGCGAGGAGGTCATCTGCGGTGAAGTCGGCGGGCACACCGCGGATGCTGAAGGAGTCGACGAGTTGGGGAAGGAGCCCGGTGATCACGTTTCGGTTGGTGGGCCGGTCGTAGCGGTGTCTGGCGGTGAGCAGCATGCCGGTGTCGTCGGTGGCGATCCAGAGGCTCTTGGCGTTGCCGGGGAAGCCGGTGGTGGCGCTGATGTGGGCGTCGAGGTTGAGCAGGATACCGGGGTAGCCGGGGACGGTGATGGGTTCGAGACTGATGTAATGGATGCCTTGTTCGGCCCTGGGGTGCGTCTCGGGAAGCGGGCGGTTGAAGGCGACGAGGTTGCCGTCGATGTCGGGACGGAGAAGCAGGTCCGTACCGTCGGGCAGCTTGAGCGCACCTCGGAGGAGCTCGATAGTGCGCCAGGTGGCGACGTCGAAGACCCAGTTCGGGATGTCGGCGTGTGTCACCGTGCCCGCCTGGAGGTACTTGGCGATGTGAATCGTGCGTGGCTTGGTACGGCGTAGCAGTGGGCCGAGGAGGTCTTCGAATGGTGCGCCGTGCCTGGCCACGAGGTCTCGTTCGAAGGCGGCGAAGAGCCGGCTGATGATGGCGGTGTCGATCTTCTTGCGCATCAGGAGCAGCGTGCCGGGGCCGTCGGGATCCTTGCAGATGGTGGCGTAGTCGCTGGACACGTAGCGCAAGCCGAGGCTCAGATCCCTGTACGGCAGGTTCTTCGGGTGGCGGGTGTATCGGCGGTTCAGGTCCTGCCAGGTGTCGTTGACCTCGCTGCCGAGGGTGTAGCCGTGGATCTTCTCCGCCATCGCTTCGGTGTAGGGAAAGGCCAGGGTGCGCATCAGGGGTTCCTGTCGTTGATGCCGGCAAACGTGAAGAACGCGTCGATGGTGGTGCCGTAGATGGAGCGGACCTGGTCCAGTTGGTTGTCGTCGCGCCATCGCTGGTGGAGGTTGCGGATGAGGGAGGCGAAGTCGCTGCCCGGTGCGGCGCCTCCTCGGTGGAAGGCGTTGTCGACCAGGTGAAGAGTTGTGTTGGTGCCGCCACGCCTTGCGCGCCCGGCGAGTTGGATCAGGTCGGCCAGGACGTCGGCGAAGATCGCGGTTCGCACGTCGGGGGGCAGGCGCCCGAAGGCGGGGTTGGACCTGTTGATGAGCTCCAGATGTTTAGCGGCGATGCGGTGGCGTTCGTCGAGTTCCTTGCGCGGGTCCTCGCCGGGGTGCCGGTTGCGGCGGGCGTGGGCACCGGTGTGGGCAACCAGTGCGGATGGTTCGTCGATGAGCTTGATGGGCCGGACGCATACCCAGATGGAGTCGAGCGCGGACCGGTGGCCGACGACGATGTTGAGCCCGCGGGCAACCCGTGCGAAAGGTGAGATCAGCACGTCCCTGCCCGTGCCCGGGAAGGTCCGCAGCCGGCTGGCGGGGATGGCGAGTACGTCGTCGGGGATTTGCAGGCCGCGGCGGTCACCGGCGGGGACGGCGACGGCGATGCGGGTGCGGTGGGCTCCCCCGGCGATCAGGCCGCGGCAGAGGGCGAGCATCTGGTCGTAGGAGTTCGTGACGAGCAGGACCCGGGCACGGGCTTGGCGTTCGGCGTCCCGGTGGTCGTGCAGGTCCCGCAGTCTCTGTTCGAGGATTTGGTCCCAGAGGCCGGATCCGATGCCTTCGAGTAGTTGGGCCTTGCGGTTGCGGGCTGCTCCGGAGATGACGATCCCGCGGTTGGTCGTGTGGTCGTTGACGGACGCGTTGCTGACGGTCAGCCTGCCAGTGCCAATGCCGGCGTTGTCGGGGTAGTAGCAGGCGACGTCGGCATGGACGTGGTTGGTGGGGGAACCGGGTAGGTAGGCGGTCGCGGAGAGTCCGACGATGACTCTGGGCGCGCCCGTGAGCGCGGGAGCCGTGGTGATTCCGAGGTCTGCGGTGTAGGCGTGCGGGTCGCCGGAGAGGATCTCTGCGGTGAACTGCCGGTCGGAGCGGCTCTCCGGGTCGCCGGTGACGGCGAATCCGAAGACCGTTCGGCCGATCGGTCCTTCGGGTGTTGCCTGCCAGGAGGGAGCTCGGTCCAGCGCGGCTTCGACGTCGTCGGCGAGCCGCATGCCGCTGTCGCGCATCAGCGGCAGTAGGGCTTCCAGTTCGGCGAGCCCTTGCTGGAGTTCGCCGAGGAACGCCCTACGTAGGAGAAGGTGGGCGGTCTGGATCTGCCACGCCGAAGCGGTGGGGTCTGCCGGATCGTCGTCCTTCCCGGTCTGACGGCCGCAGTCCGTTTCGTCCAGGTCGGCGTCGGCGTCCGGTTCGCCCTCGTCGGTGGTGGGCGTGGTGATCGTTTGGATCGCGCTGACGATGCCTTGGCTTCTTTTGTGGATCAGGTCGGATTCCGGTTCGTCGGCGACGACGAGGCGCAGTTCCTTGCGTAGGTCCGCCCAGCCGGCGGGTAGTGCGTCAGGGTCGGGTTCGTTCTGGGTGAACAGGGATTTGAACCTGTCGAGTTGGTCGTCGCTGGGGCGGTCTTCGAGTTCGTTGAGGCCGAAGAGGCGGCAGGCGAGGAGGTTGTCCCATCGGCGTGGCAGGTGCAGCCTGGCCTGTTTGGGGCCGAGTGGGTCCTGCGGGTCGATGAACCCGTTGACGACGGCGGCCAGGTAGCGCTCGGAGAGGAACTCGACCCGGTGGATGGCCCGCTGGAAGGCGAGTTCGAGTTCGCCCGGCACGTTGTCGGATTCGACCTGTTCCTTGCGCTGGTCGTCGAGCTTCTCCAGGAGCAGCTTCTGTGTGTCACGACGGGCCAGGACGAGGGTGCGGCCGGACTGAGTGACCGCATGTCCCTGGAAGGCGTCGACCTCGTCGACAAGGACGATGTCGGCGCGCCGCAGCAGCAGCTCCTGCGCGCTCATCCGTCCGTGGAGTGTGCCGTTCGTGATGACGGGAAACGGCACCGAGCCCTGCTGGAAGTAGGCGTGGTTGGTGACAATGATTTTGGCTGGGCCGGCGGCTTGCCGCCATGGCGCCCACTTCTCGCAGGCTCCGATCAGAGGGCATCGGTGGCGGCCTTCGACGCCGGGTTCGTGCAGATCCGTGCAGGGTTCCTGGCCGGGCTGCCATGCGGCGCCTTCTTCGTCGCTCAGCATGCAGGAGTAGCCGAGCTCCTGCCAGGTCCACCTGGCACCGGCCGGATCCTCCGGTGCGTCGTTGGTGCGCTGGACGGCCACCTCGATGAGCCGTCTGTGGGACATGAGTGCGACGACGGGGATGTCGAGGTTCAGCGCCGCGAGGTCACTGCGGATGGCCGCGACAAGATCCAGCGTGCTCTCGACGTCAGGGGTGAGCAGGACAACGGTGCGGCGGCCTCCTCTGTGGCTGGCGAGGTGGGTGGCGGCGACGCGCATCCAGACGCTCTTGCCGGAACCAGTGGGAGCGATCATGAGCTGGAGGGGCCCTGCCGCGAGCTTCAGCCGGTCGAGGGGTTGGCCCTGTGGCGTCCGCAGCTTTCGTGAGAATCCGTCCAGGACCTCCGCCAGGCGGAAGGGATCGTCACCGCGCTTCTTGTCGATCAGTTCGGCGGTGGCGTGCATGTCCGCGAGGTCGGCCACCACCTCGGCTGGCGCGGTGGCGTCCAGAACCGGGACGGGCGGGTAGGGCATCGGCGCCCGCGGGATGAGGTAGGTGTTGCGCCGGAACTCGTCGCGGCTGGGGCCGGCGAGGAAGACCGAGGAGCTGTAGCGCCTGTCGGCCAGCGCCTCTGGGGGGACGCGCAGCGGGGATGAGGCATCCTCCAGCTCCTGCAGCGCGGCTGTGATCAGATCATCGACCGGCACACCGTCGATCACCTGCAGGAAGTCTCCGGCCTCCAGGTAGCGGGGCGACCGGTTGTTGCGCAGGTGCTCGTCGAGGCTGACGCGCAGGCCACCTTCTGTGGCCAGGCGGCGAGGGCGCAGATGGATGAGGCGGTCGATCGCATGTCGTTGCGTGGCGGTGAGGCCGTCGCGCCAGAGGCTCCACACCCCGAGCTGGCCGGAGAGGAGGAACCGCGCGTCGCGGGGGTCGACCGCGGGCGCGCCTTCCCAGGTCTCGGTGGGGAAGAGCTGTTCGGCCAGGCCGAGCGCCAGACGCAGCGACGGTCCGATGAGGAACCGGTTGACGGTTCTGTGGAAACGCGAACGGTTGCTCATCCGGCTGCAGCCCTCTTCACCTCGGTGAGGAATCGGTGAGACGTCGTGGCGAACCGGCGCCGTGATCCGGTGGCAAGGCGCAGCCGTTCGTTGAGGACCGCCACATGGCCCGCCCGGTAGTCGGGGACGACGATCAACAGGTCGGATTCGCCGATGCTGCCCCGCCTCAGCAGCTCGTTGGCCAGCCGCGCGGGGTCGGTGTAGTCCTTGACATCGACCCGCCAGGGCCGCCGTCGTCCTGGTGCCCTCACTTCCAGGTCGTACCGGTCGACGTGCGGCCACAGTCTCGCGGTGACGCCCGGCATCATCTCGAGTTCGCGGTGCAGGCGGACCTCCTCACAACCGGGGATGGTCGAGTACCGCCAAGCCGGCCGGACGAGGCACACCTGGCCCTTGACCGGAACCGCTGTGGTGACCTGTGGTCCGCCTAACTGCGCGGCACGCTCGACGTTCCACGCGCCGGCCGCCGGTTTACGGCCCTTCGCCGCCTTCACGGTGATCGAACCGCCGAGAGCCTTCGTGTGCGGCGGGTAGGCACAGGCAAGCCGACCGAGTTGGTACCGCATCGGGTACCGGCACACGGGGCACCCGAACCAGTAGTGCTCCCCCTCGTGCGCCACCCACGCCCACGCGGGGATCTCCTCGACCAGGCCCTCGCGGGGCAGCCCTGCGGCCTTGATCGCGTCGATCACCTCCGACATCTCCCCCGCCGCGTGGTCGATGACGGTCCGTCGTGCCCGCCGGTATCCCTCCTCCGTGCCCGTCGCCAGCATCTGTCCGTAGAGCCAGCCCTGTACCTTCTCCGCGCTCAGGCGCGGCACCGACCAGCCGACGACATCGGAGGCCGTCATCGACGGCGCGAGGTTCTCCATCAGCAGGTCAGCGGCAGCAGCACTCAGCTGTCCGTCCTCCACCAACAAGACCTCGTCGCACGCTTCACTCAGTGGGGCCGGCAGAAGCCCGGACAGCGGGCCGGTCAACAGGTCGGTGAAGGCCACCAGGGGCAGCAGAGGTTCACCGTGCGCCAGGTGCGCCAAGGCGACCCGCCCGTGCAGTTCAGCCACCTGCCGCCAGCGCTCGCCGGGCGGTCCCGGCGACGTCCAGATACTGGCGGCCTGCGTCACCGTGGTCACGACTGTGTCCCGGCCGAACCTGGTCAGATCCGCCGTCATGCGTCCCCTTCCTCCCCGGCCGCTCATCCTGGGCGACCCGCAGCGCAGCAACTGGACACCGTGTGCGGCCTGATCGACGTCCGCACAACAGATCACGTCACACAGAAGGCGGCGTGATCTGCGGGAACACACTCAGCGTCACCAAAGTGGCGTCATCGCGCTCAAAACTAAAGCACAGATGCTATCCTTCTGCACGCAGGTAAAGCAGGAGGAAAAATCGTGTCGAAGAAGATCCGGCCGGCAGCATGGGCGGCGTCCCTGTTCGGCCGCGACGTGGCAGCCACGCTGACGGAGGCCATCCCGTCGGCCATCCAGGCCGCCGTCGGACGGCAGATGGACGGCCACCACGCGGTCCGCCTGACGTCGCGCCACGCCTTCGGCGGAGGCTGGCCGGCGCGGTACGAGGAACTGGTCAACCACCTCGGTGAGGTCCCCGGCGCCCAGACGGTGCGCCCGCTGGGCAAGAGCTACCGCATCGTCGTCATCAACAACGTCGCCGTGCTGCCGGTGGAGTACGCGAAGGACCTCGCGACCGCCTACGACAGCCCTCGCGCCCTGAAGAAGATCAACAAGACGACGCTGGAGCTGGCGCGGCTCTTCGGCCCCAAACCCGATCATGAACAGCCGGCCTTCGAAGGAATGGAGTCCGAGTCGGACGCCCACGTCACCGACCTCCTGCGCGGGCTAGAACCAGACGGTATCGTGATCATCTACTACGCCGCGCACGAGCGGCACGGGCTGCTCAACATCGGATGGGGCCAGATCAGCGTGAGCCAGACCGGCACAGCGAGCTGGGTATCCGCACAACCCCTGCTCGTCCCGTCCGCAGACCCGATCCCCGGACTTCGCCTGGTAACCCAGCCGTCGGTCTCGACCGCGTCGCCGCGATTCGACCAGGCCGAGCTGGCCAGCCCGACGCTGCGCGCCCGTACCGCCGCCGAGCAGGCCACCGTGAGCCCCGTAGCCGAACATAGCGACCACCAACAGCGAAGCGATGCCCAGAACTGACGAGCCCGATGACCTGTTCTCTGCGGGCGGGCTCCCCGTGGAGTCGCCCTCGGGGTCAGCCAGTGCCGTCGCCAGGCAGTTCGACTCGGCACGCCTGACACAAGCCCGTCAGCTCGCCGGGCTTACCAAGAAGGAACTCTCAGACCGGGTCGGGGTCAGCGCCGCGGCCATCGGCCAGTACGAATCAGGGGCGCGGCCACGACCCGAGGTTCTGATCGCCCTCGCCGAACACCTCGGCTACCCCATCGGCTTCTTCCAGGTCGGGCGCCCCTACGCCCGCCTAGACTCCTCAGCAGCACACTTCCGCCACCTCCGTGAGACACGCTCATACCAACGCGCCAAGGCCGTCTCCTTCACCGAGCAGGTCTGGGAACTCATCTACGCCCTCGAACGGCGCGTCTTCCTGCCCCACGTAGACCTTCCCGGCTTCGCCGGCGGCGAGATCCATCCCGGCGCAAGCCTTCCCACCGAGCCAGTCCAAGCCGCCCGAGCTCTTCGTCAGTACTGGAATCTCGGCACCGCGCCCGTTCCCCACCTCGTGCGCACCCTTGAGGTCCACGGCATCGTCCTCGTCCATGCGCCAGCCGACGGCGACTTCCGTACCGTGGACGCCTTCTCGACCTCCCGGCTACCGCGACCGTTCATTGTCATCAGTCGCGACCGATCGCAGGATGTATACCGGCAGCGCTTCACCGTCGCGCACGAACTCGCCCATCTCGTGCTCCACGCCGACGCCCTTCCCGGTGACTCCAGACATGAACGGGACGCCGACGCCTTCGCTGCAGAATTCCTCACTCCGCACGACAGCATTACCCCACTTCTACCCGCGAGAGTGAACTTCGCGGCGTTCGCTGAACTCCAGCGCACATGGGGCACGTCAATCCAAAGCCTCATCTACCGTTGCCGCGAAGTAGGTCTCTACACCGACGCCACTGCGACTCGCGCCTACCAACGCCTCAATCAGTCCAAGCCGGCCCTCGAACCCATCGACGGCTTCCCCGGCGAACAGCCGACCCTCCTCAGAAAGGCCTTCGAGCTAGCCACCGATCATGGGCTGACCATCACCGCGCTAGCACAGGAACTGCGCTGGCCGATGGAACGCATCCGGCAGTTACTCGGTGCCGTCACTGACCGCCCAACGCTCAACCTTCTAGCCGGCGGCAAGGCGACGGAACCCATGAGACCGATGACCGATCGAGTCCGTCACCTGAAGGCCGTCATTACGGACACAATCTAGCGACCTCAACTGGACGACTTCCCTATGCAGGGCCAGCACCTGCGGAAGACGCTGCCGTGAGAAGAGATCCGGGTGCCGTGGTTACGCCACCAGACGTCGAGAAGGTGACCGGCGTGGCTCCGCCCCCGCACCTGTGATCTCTTGGGGAACCCAAGATCGATCCATAGACCCGACACCGAGAGCAGGAACCTGCTCAGCTCGCTGTCCAACAAGATGGTGGTAGTCATCTGTGTCGCCACACCGCAACTGCTGTGGCCCTGGCGGTCGTCGCTCCCACGGCGGCGCGGCAGATCCCACAGGCCCCACGCAGAGACTGACCTGGAACACGGTCGTGGTTCGCCAGCCGGCCGCGTTACACGCCGAGAAGTGGACAGCCGCAGATATCGCAGCCAGTGAAACTATTCCAGGCAGTCCACCATGCGTTGGCTCAGCTACGGACCTAATCTCCTCGCCGCAAGCCTGATCGGCGGCAACCACCATGACATCAGTCGGCAAATACCCCTGGTAAACAAGATCCCCTGGATTAACGGGCATCCGAGGAACGCCGCGGCAACGCCCCAACCGGATTCACGCCGACCGGCTACGACTACGAAGGCTTCCGCCGCGAGCTCCGCGCCAAGGGCACCGCCCCCGGGCTGGCACCACGCGGCACCGGGCAAGGTCAGGACGGGGAAATACGCGGTTCTTGCAATGACTGCCGGATACTCGTCAGCCGTCCGAGAACCGCTGGAGGTGACGTGCTGGGCCGGTTGGCGCGGGTAGCCTGCCGAGGTGAGTACACCATCCGGCGACTACACGGCAACGCTTCCACGCAAGCGCACGGGCGCGGCAGTTCTGTTCACCGACGCTGCCGGGAGGGCGTTGTTGGTCGAGCCCGTGAGCCTTTTCCAACCTGATCTTGCAGGTCAGCACCCCCGCCGGCTGATGGGAGCTAGGTGGCCGCCGGTGCCCGGTCCGCGCGACGGCACCATGCCGGCGGGGGTCGTGTTGCCGACTAGACCGGATCGGCGGTCCTCACGGACGGCCGCGGCGTTACCGGTGTGGGGATCGGATGGGGTTGCGGTGCGATCGACGGCGATCAGGTCGCCGTCCGGGTGTTGGTAGAGACGGAGCATCGTGTCCTCCTTGGACATGACAAAACGGCGGTCACCCGAGTGGGTGACCGCCTACGCGGATCGGGGTTGACGCCCGCGCCCGCCGATACGGCGGCTGCGGGACAGGTGATGAGTGCTGGCTCTGAGGCGTGTCAACGGCGCCGACAGGAGGGTGGGCGCGATGCCGTCGCGGGACGGGTCAGATCAGCCAGGCAAGAGAGAAGTGAACCGCCCCGGATCTTGTAGAGACTCCACAGAACCCGGGGCGGTTCAAAGGAAGAGCCCTCAGAGCGTGTTTGAGAAGGTCTGTTGTGGACGGTGTGGCGGCGTGACATCTGTTGCCGGGGCGGGCAGGGTGGCGCGGTGTCTGCGCGCCGTGGCTACCCCTCCGACCTGACGGACGCCCAGTGGGCGCTGATCGAGCCACTGTTGCCGGAGCCGAACACGGACGGCCGCAGGGAGAAGCACCCGCGGCGGGAGATCGTCAACGCGATCCTGTACGTGGTGCGTTCGGGGTGCCCGTGGCGGTACCTGCCGGCGGATCTTCCGCCGTGGCAGACGGTGTACTGGTACTTCACCCGGTGGGAAGAAGCCGGCGTCACGGACAAGCTCCTGGCCACGCTGCGGATCAAGGCGCGGGTGCAGCAGGGCCGTCAGTCGCAGCCGTCGGCGGGGATCATCGACTCCCAGAGCGTGAAGGGAGCCGACACCGTCGGCCGGGACACCCGAGGCTACGACGCGGGCAAGAAGATCAACGGCCGTAAGCGATTCATCATCACCGACACCCTCGGCCTGCTGGTCACCGTCACCGTGCTCGCCGCGAGCTGGCAGGACCGCGACGGCGCCAAGACCGCCCTGCTCCACGCCTGCATGCTCACCCCGATCCGGCACGTCTACGCCGACCAGGGCTTCACCGGACGGCTGGTCGACTGGACCCGCGACACCCTACGCACGACGCTGGAGATCGTCCGCAAACCCGCCGACCAACGCGGCTTCGCCGTCCACCCCCGCCGCTGGGTCGCCGAACGCACCCTGGCATGGCTCACCGCCTGCCGTCGACTGGCCCGCGACTACGAACGCCACCCGACTGTCTCCGAAGCCCTCATCCGCTGGGCCGCCATCGCCGGCATGACCCGCCGCATCACCCGCGGCCAACCCGCCCGCCGGCAACCCCGCCGCACCTTCAACCGGACCTGATCAACCCATCTCAAACACGCACTCAGGCTACCGGCGGCAGCAGTGCCAGGGCCCGGCTGTCAGTTCCGACCGTCTGGCAGAACCCTTAGAGCGTGTTTGAGAAGGTCTGTTGTGGACGGTGTGGCGGCGTGACATCTGTTGCCGGGGCGGGCAGGGTGGCGCGGTGTCTGCGCGCCGTGGCTACCCCTCCGACCTGACGGACGCCCAGTGGGCGCTGATCGAGCCACTGTTGCCGGAGCCGAACACGGACGGCCGCAGGGAGAAGCACCCGCGGCGGGAGATCGTCAACGCGATCCTGTACGTGGTGCGTTCGGGGTGCCCGTGGCGGTACCTGCCGGCGGATCTTCCGCCGTGGCAGACGGTGTACTGGTACTTCACCCGGTGGGAAGAAGCCGGCGTCACGGACAAGCTCCTGGCCACGCTGCGGATCAAGGCGCGGGTGCAGCAGGGCCGTCAGTCGCAGCCGTCGGCGGGGATCATCGACTCCCAGAGCGTGAAGGGAGCCGACACCGTCGGCCGGGACACCCGAGGCTACGACGCGGGCAAGAAGATCAACGGCCGTAAGCGATTCATCATCACCGACACCCTCGGCCTGCTGGTCACCGTCACCGTGCTCGCCGCGAGCTGGCAGGACCGCGACGGCGCCAAGACCGCCCTGCTCCACGCCTGCATGCTCACCCCGATCCGGCACGTCTACGCCGACCAGGGCTTCACCGGACGGCTGGTCGACTGGACCCGCGACACCCTACGCACGACGCTGGAGATCGTCCGCAAACCCGCCGACCAACGCGGCTTCGCCGTCCACCCCCGCCGCTGGGTCGCCGAACGCACCCTGGCATGGCTCACCGCCTGCCGTCGACTGGCCCGCGACTACGAACGCCACCCGACTGTCTCCGAAGCCCTCATCCGCTGGGCCGCCATCGCCGGCATGACCCGCCGCATCACCCGCGGCCAACCCGCCCGCCGGCAACCCCGCCGCACCTTCAACCGGACCTGATCAACCCATCTCAAACACGCACTTACAGCCCTACTGATGCTGACAGTCTTCACACAAGGGCGATTCGGCGAAGGCGTCGATGGCAGCCGTGACGGCAGGGACTTCAGCGACAGGACTATTCGACAGCACGGACCTGACCCAGATCTGCGGCATCAATCTCTAGGCTTTCGCCATGCCTGAGCAAAGCACGATCGATCTCGACGAGTGCGATGATGCGCAGCCTGGCGGCACCGCCACCCGAGGTGGCTCTCCTGCCCAACCCCAGACTGTTTCCCGTCTCGTCGCTGTCCTCGCAGTTGGGGTCGTGCTGGGTGGTGTCGGCGTCAACGGGCTACGAGACGCTCGCGAACGGCAGCAGCGGGACTCGATCGTGCAGCTCGTAGTCATGCCCGCGACGAATGACGGTGCGCACATGGAATCGGAGGGTCTCGCCCAGATGAACGGGAAGCTTGCGGTGATCAACACTGGCCCTGCGCCGATCACCGTGTTGTCAGCCCAAGCGCAGAGACAAGATGTCGTGGTCCGCAGCAGCGGCGAGTCCT
This sequence comes from Verrucosispora sp. CNZ293, assembly GCF_002754655.1. Lineage (NCBI taxonomy): Bacteria > Bacillati > Actinomycetota > Actinomycetes > Micromonosporales > Micromonosporaceae > Micromonospora > Verrucosispora sp. CNZ293. The sequence goes on along the minus strand of NZ_PEFR01000001.1, from coordinate 440,323 downwards.
GGCTAGTTCGCTCGGGAGGTACAGTGTCCGTCGATGTGGAGGCGCTCTTCGGCTGTTCGTTGTCCGCGTTCGGGCCTCAGCCGCTGTCGATGCAGTTAACAGTCGAGACAGTTGGTGGGAAGGTCAGGAAGGCCAGCTATCCGATCGTCTTGACCGGAAGCGTCTGGCATCGGGACATCTCTATGCTGTGCTCCGCCGCGAGCGAGTACAGCCCTCCCTGATGCACATACCGCTGGCCGACCCTGCCGTGGGGTGCACGACCAACACGCAGGGCCGGGTTGGCATCATCGTGCTCCCACACTGAGCCCTTTCATCCTGCGTAGCGGTCGACTTCGACGTGGTGCAGGACGAGGATGGCCTGCACGATCGCGGTGGCTCGGCGCGGGCAGCAGCGCACCTTGGCCAGGATCTTCCAGGTCTTGAGCGTGGCGATCGCGCGTTCACCGCGGGCGCGGATCTTCGCTTGCGCCCGGTTGATCGCCTTCTGCCGGCGTGACAGTTCCGGCCGGAAGCGGCGCCGCTTGAACGGGGTACGCACGCTGCCGTGGGCGCCTTGATAGCCCTTATCGGCGAAAGTCATGACGTCGGCGCTGGTCAGCGCGTCGATGATCCTGTGGGTGCGGGCGGCGGTCAGATCATGCGTCGAGCCGGGCAGCGCGGCCGAGGCCCAGACGAGACGCCCGGCCGCGTCCGCGATGACCTGGACGTTCACGCCGTGACGTTTGTGCTTTCCGGAGTAGTACGACTTCTGGTCGGCGACCCGGTCGATCGGGATCAGCGTGCCGTCCAGGATCGCGTAGGCCAGTTGCCGGATGCGCCGCATGGCGGTGTCCAGGTCCTCGGCGGCTGCGCTGAGCAAGGCGATCGCTTCTTGAACATAGCGCCAGGCGGTCGCGACGCCGATCTCGAAGCCGGCGGCGAGGCAGGTGTAGGTGTCGCCGTTGCGCAGGTGGGCCAGGGCCAGTAGTGCTTGGCGGCCCGGGGTCAGTCGCCTCCACCGGGATTTGCGCCGCTGGCGGTGGCCGCGGATGCGGTCGGCGAGGTGGTTGAGGGTCCGGCTGGACAACGGGATGGTGGCAGGGTAGGACAGCATGGCGAGGCTCCCGGTCGGGGCATCGGGTTTTGGTCGATTTGCTGTCCTACCTGGAGCCTCGCCCTCATCGATCAGCACCCCCTGCCGACCCGGGCTGACCTGCCAGATCAGGTTGGAAAAGGCTCCGTGTACAAGGACTACTGGGAGATCGTCGGCGGGTGTGTTGACGCGGACGAGTCCCCTCGGCAGGCGGCGGTCCGCGAGGTGAAGGAGGAACTGGGCAAGTCGGTCGTGCCCGGCCGGCTGCTGGTGACCGACTGGGTGCCGCCGCGGCCGGGCCGCACCGAGGGCGTGATGTTCGTCTACGACGGTGGCGCCCTCGATGAGGTGGGCACGGCCGCCATTCACCTGCCGCCGGACGAGTTGAGCAGTTGGGCCTGGTGCACGGAGGTGCAGATCCGGGAGCGGATGTCGGAACTGCTGACACGCCGGGTCATCGCTGCGCTACGGGCCAAGGCTGAAGGCACGATGTTCGATCTGGAGAACGGCTTCCACACGCACTGACGTGCGTCGGCGGCGCTGCCCTGGTGAAAAGGAGGCGCGCCGCCTGGCTGTTCAGGCCGCCTTGTCGTAGCCGCCGCGTGCTGGCACACGATCACCCCGGCGCCCGAACACCACCACGCCCAGAGCCCACCGACCCTGGCCGGACGCCGGTCGGGCACCCCTCAACCCCCGGGCTGCGACCGTGTTCCGCAGCGCTCCGGCGGACCCAGACCGGCCCAATCCTCGACGTCCGCATCGACGCCAACTGATCGAGACGGCCAGATCAGGACCCGGTAGGGCGTTTGTTTCCGGCGAGGACGGGGAGACGGGCGCGCGAAATATCGGGAGCTCGACACGGAGCAGGCCGCCTGTCTCTTCTGGGACGGCCTGCGGAGCGTAGCCGACGCGGCCGCACTGGCTCGAGACGAGGATCTGTACCGCGCTATTCGCAAGGTGGGCACAGCCGCCCTGTCCCAGAACATCCCGCTACCCGGAACGGGAGAGTTCGTACGCTGCCCCGTCTGCCGAGCCAACCCCGGTCAGCAATGCATCAACATGCCGCGCCACCCGCTGACTGACCACATGCATCCGGAACGGCACGACCGAGGCCAGCGGTTGCGCGAGGAGATCGGGCAACGCCAGCAGCTCGCATGATCTTGTCACCGCGGTCCTGCGGCCTCTGTTCGCCACCCGCCTGCATGACCCGCAGCAGGTAACGGTTGCTTCAACCACTGGCCAAGGCGCCAAGCAGCCGGTTGCCTGAACGCTGCCTAGTATCACTGGGCCCGTGCCGTGGGACGGCATGAGATGAGGCACCACCAGCGGCAACACCGACCCGAGGACCAGATCTGCCGCCAACGACGACAGCGCACACGCTCCAGCCCACCTATCCGGCACGGCACCTCGCCATGGTGCCTCCCGACGAGACCCCTGATCTCGTCGACCTCAATGACGCCTTCTTCGTCGCCACCATCGACTATCAGGAGCCGACCGACCCCGACTGCGGAGAACCATCCCGAACACCAACAGCGGTGGCAGATCCTCGGGGAAGGACCGCCGGTACGTCCCGACTCGCTCCCCACGTCTTGCCCACTGCCCTACCGGCAGACGCGACGGACAACGTGACGAACGGATGGCGGTTGCTACCCATGGCTGTGACGGTCCGGCGCGCAACGGTGATCCGAGGTTTGCCGCAGGGGGGTTCGGGTAGCGGGCCAGCCAGAGCTCAGGACCGCGGCGCCGCCGCACCACCACCCGGGAAGGGACATGACCGTGACGGTCCGATCGCGCTGGACGGCGTTGCTGGGCAGCGCGGCGATGCTGATCGCCACCGCCGGCTGCACCGCCGACGACGGCGGCGCGGCGACGGCGGGACCGACCGCCGTGTCGACAGCCGCGCCGGCACCGACCACCGCCGACCTGCCGCAGATCGTCGCCCACCTGCAACCGTCAGTCGTCACCGTTCGGGTCGGGCAGGGCCTCGGCTCCGGGGTCGTGTTCCGGGACGGCGGGCTGATCCTCACCAACGAGCACGTCGTAGGTGACCAGGAGAACGTGGAGATCGCCCTCGCCGACGGCACGCGCGTGCCGGCCCGGGTGGTCGCCGCCGACGCCGTAACCGACCTCGCCGTGCTCCGCGCCGAGCGCGCCGACCTACCGCCCGCGCCGTTCCACACCGAACTCCCCGCTCCAGGCGAGCCCGTCCTCGCTCTCGGCAGCCCGCTGGGCTTCCTCAACAGCGTCACCGCCGGCATCGTCTCCGGCGTCGGTCGGGAGATCCCCGGTTCGGCGGGCCAGGGCAACGCCCTGGTCGACCTGATCCAGACCGATGCGGCGATCTCGCCGGGCAACTCGGGCGGCGCGCTCGCCGACTACTCGGGCCGGGTGATCGGCATCAACGATGCCTACCTGCCGCCGCAGACCGGCGCGGTGTCCATCGGCTTTGCGATCCCCGCCGCCACCGCCCTGGACATCGCCAACGATCTCCTCGACGACGGCCGGGTCACCCAGCCCTATCTCGGAGTGGCGGTGGCGCGCCTGACCCCACAGATCGCCCAGTCGCTGAACGCCGGCACCGACCGGGGAGTCCTGGTTCGCGACGTCGACAGCAACGGTCCGGCGGCCACGGCCGGTCTGCGCCCGGGCGACATCGTCACGCAGGTGGCCGGTGAGCGCACCGACACGCTGGAGGCGTTCATCGGCGCGTTGCGGTCGGTCGAGCCCGGCCAGCCCGTGTCAGTGACCTACCTGCGCGGCGGCGACACCCGGCAGATCAGGGTCGTACCGACCGCCGCCACCCGCTGAAGCCCGCCGTGCCCCTGCGTCGATCGTCGAACCGGTGCTCACCGGCTACTCGGTGGTCGTGGGCCGCGCTCGCCGCTGCCCTCCGTGCCCTGTCCCTCACATCAGCGCGAGGACACCGGGAGGCGGCGTCATGAGCCGAGGGCGCCCGTTGTCCAACCGGCTCGCGGAGGTGCGGGAGAGCTTCTGGTTGATTCCGTCGGTTTACGCGGTCGGCGCGGTGGTGGCGGCCACCGGCCTGTCGGTGGTGGAGCTGCGGCTGGATCTCCCGATCGAGGGCGTCCTGCCCGGCGGCCCCGCCGGTGCCCGGTCGCTGCTGTCGTCGATCATCACGGCGATGATCTCGTTCACGGCGCTGGTCTTCTCCATCACGGTCGTGGCGCTGCAACTGGCCAGCAGCCAGTACTCCCCACGGGTACTGCGCACGTTCCTCCAGGACCGGGTCATCCAGTCGGCGCTCGGCACATTCGTGGCGACGTTCCTGTTCGCGATGGTGGTGCTCGCCGCGCTGCCGGCCCGCGGCGGTGACCGGCTGCCAGAGCTCTCGCTGGCTGTGGCGGTGTCGCTCGTTCTGGCCAGCACCGGAATGTTCATCTACTACCTGCACCACATCACCACGGTCATGCGGGTGTCCCACATCATCTCCTCCATCGGTGCGCAGACCCGCCGGACCATCGACCGGAACGTGCCGGCGGAGGGCGATGGGACGCAGCCCGTCGTCCTCGGCGAGGTCGTGCAGATCGTGCCGGCTCCGGATCCGGGGATGGTCACCGAGATCGACCTCGGGCCACTCGCCCGGCTGGCCCGCGAACACAACTGCGCCGCCGTGGTCGTGCCGACGCCGGGCGACTTCGTGGTCGCCGGCGCGCCGCTGCTGCACATGCACCGGGTACCCGGCGACACGCCCCGCCCCGTGCCCGCCGGCCACGCCGCCCGCTACGTCACAACCGGTGTGGAACGCACGCCGGGCCAGGACGTCGGCTTCGGCTTCCGACAGCTGACCGACATCGCCCAGCGGGCGCTCTCCCCCGCCCTCAACGACGTCACCACCGCCGTCCGCGCTCTCCAGGAGGCGCACGACCTACTTCGTCATCTCGCGACACGGCCCGCAGCCCCGCAGGTCGTCCGCGACGAAGACGGCATCGTCCGAGCCCGGGTGGACCGGCTGCCCTACGACGCCTACCTGGCAATGATCGTCGACGACGTGCGCGCCACCGCCGGTTCCCAGCCGCGAATCACCCGACTGCTGGACGCCATCGTCGCCGACCTGGACACCGCCGCGCTACCGACTCACCGGCCCGCGATCCGACGACGCCTGCCGGACCGCTGACACGCCGCGACCATTCGTCCGTCACCGGTCTACCGGAGGATCCTCGCCGCCAACGGCGGCCGGCACCAAATCCGTCAAGGGCATCACATGCCTGTCAAGGCTCACCTGCGCCATGCCGGCGCCACCGACGCGGACGTCGTCGTACGCCTCCAGACGCTGTTGGTCGTTCAGATACAGCACGGACATCGTCAGCGGGGTCGGCTCGGGCCCCTCCAGCCCACGCAGGCCGGCACCACCGGTCGAGCCCTGCACCATGAGCTGGGTGACGGGCGCACCAGCCGCCGTCGGCAGCTTGTCGACCCGCCGCTGATGGGTGTGCCCGGACAGGACGAGGGGCACCTGACCGCCCAACGCAGACGCGAACGCCGGATCGTGCACGAGAGCGATGTCCACCACCGGGCCGGCCGCGCGGATGCTCGCCGCCAACTGACCGCCCGGGTCCGCGACGACCGTCTCCTCCCCCCTCGACGTCGGGGCGCTGCTTGTCCGGCGTGAACCGGGGGTCCCCGATGCCCGCGACCGTCACGCCGACGACCGTGACGATCCGGTTGTCCAGCACGACCGTATTCGGTTGACCGGCCACCGCCGCCGCCGTGGCCGGCGAGTCATGGTTGCCGCGGATGTAGACATACGGCACATCCAGCTCGCCGATCATGGACACGTACGAATCCTCCGGCTCGCTGCCCAGTCGGTCAGGTCACCCGTGTCGACGACCAGGTCGATGTCGAACTGCCGCACGACGGTCTGGATGATGGGCCAAGCAGCCGGATTCAGGTGCAGGTCCGACACGTGAAGCACCCGGGTCGTGTCCGGCTGGGCCTCGTAGATCGGCAGCGTCGACACAGTCGTGTAGAGCCGGCCGACATTGCCGACGAGACGCTGCAACTGGCCGGCGTAACGGTCGTAGTCGTCAGCGATGCGCCGCACGTCACCGACGAGCGCGGGAGCGTTGACCAGCAACCCTTCGTACCGGGGTTCATCAAGCGCCTGCGGGCGGACGGTGGACGCCGCGGCGCAGAAGAGTGCCGGCGGTCACGGCCAGCGCCAGCGCACCGGACCAGGCCACCCGGCGGGGGTCCCGGAAGACGAGCACGGACAGCAGCATCGCGCCGAGGGTGGCGGCGGCCAGCGTCCGAAACCCCAACCGCTCGACCGCGTCGCGTACGTCCTGCGGTGCCGACCGGCCAGTCGCCGCGAGATCCTGCGGATGCGCGATCAACGCCTGCGTACGCCGCTCGTCGAGGCCCTCGAGGCGGACGGTGAGGCGGGTCGGTCCGGCGTGACTGTCCCGGAATAGCGACCCCAGCGGCGGTACGGCGACCTGCGTGCCGCCGTCGGCCGCCGGCACGAGCCGGAACTCGACCCGGAAGGGACCGACGTCGGCGTTGCCGCGCGCGCCGACGAGCACGCCCGCGTACGCGCCGGTCAGCGCGACCGCCAGCACCAGGGCGGCCCTGATGACGCGACGTGCGGCCCGACGCCAAAGCCACCCTCGGCCACCTAGCCAGCCTTGAGGCCGGCGCGCCGGGAGGCGGGCGATCCAGCCGAGGGGTGACGTCACGTGTCGATCCGATCGGGTCAGGCCCCGGGAGGGCCGGCTACCTGCAGGAATGCAACCCGTCTACGCCGGGCAGGCTACCCGCCGGTCCCGGGCAGCGACCAGCGCCGAGCAGCGCCGCTCAGAGGCTCTGACCACGAGTGCACACGCCAGCGCCCGGAGAGGTGCCCGCCAGAACCCGCCAGAAGACGACGTTCTTGGCGGAAACCGGTCGGTGAGTGTCCCTCCGCCTGTGCCTCGATCGCGGTGGCTCATGCCGGTAGCGCCGGGCAGCCGGGCACGGCTGGAGCTATTTTATGATCTGGTCTTCGTCTTCGCATTCCTCAACGTGACCGGTCTGGTATCCCGGAACCCGACCGCCACGTCGGTGCTGTTCGGTGCTGTGGTGTTGGCCTTGCTGTGGTGGTGCTGGACGGGATTTGCGGCGCTCGGCAACCTCGTCCACGCCGATCACGGAGTGCTTCCGCTGGTCGGGTTCGGCATCGCGGCGGCGGCGATCGTCTTGGCGATCGCTATCCCCCAGGCGTTCATCGATCAGCCGGACGACCTGCCCGGGCCGGTCGTGTTCGCGGTCTCCTACCTGACCGTCCGGGCGGTCACGCTGTCCGCCTTGGTCTTCGTGTTCAGCGCCACGACCGCAACAGGCGCCGAACTTCAGGGCGGGCCGGGCAGCCCCCCGGCGTCCCACCGCCACCACCGAACAGGGTGCTCGTGGAACGCCCGCTGCCCAGCGGCCCCGACGGCCCCGTCCCCGTGGCCGACATCGAGGCGGCACCGGTGGCGCACCACGTGGTGGACCTGCTCGGTCGGTAAGGTCAGGGCCCCGAGGTGCGGCCCGTGTCAGCAAGGGCCAGGCGGTAGGTGCGCGCACTGTCACCGTCCGGTGTGGACCGCTCGTGCCCGGCTTGCCAACCCAACCGCTCGTAGAATCCGGTCGCGCCCAAGGGACCGGTGGACGTCTGGGCCTCAGCGCACGTCGCGCCGGCGTGGCGCGCCAGCTCGACGAAACGGGCGACCAGCAGCACCCCGATGCCGCTCTTGCGCCAGGCCGGCCGCACTGCCAGCGCAGTCATGACCGCCACGGGTGCCGTCGCCACCGGCCCGGCTCGTTCCGGGACCCGGACGGCCGCCCAGCTGCGCAGCGCCCGACGGGCCCATGGCTGGACCCGCGTTCCCAGGACACGCAGGGCGACCCGAGGCCGCACCACCAGCGCGACGAGCCCGGCGAGGGCGAGCGACGCCATCGTGGGCCGGTCTTTCGCAAGCTCCCTGGTGTAGGCGGCATGGTCAGCGGTGCCCAGTACAAACCCGATGACCTCGTCCTGGGCGGCAGCGGTGTCAACGACGACCATCCCCACGCCGTACGGCGACTTCAGGATGGTGCGATGCCAGCGGCGCACGAAGCGGGCACCTAGCGACGGAAACAGTCCCATCGGAAGCAACTCGACGTGGGCGCGGGACATCGCCGGGAGGTCTTCAAGCCTCGCTGTCCGCAGCGCGAGCCGGCCTGCGGCCTGATCTGCGGCCGCGGGGTCGGGGGTCGGCGGCGCGACGATGCTCCAACGGAGGTCATCGATCATTCCTCGTGGAATGCGCATGACATCAGCCCCAGGTGTCAGGGGCAGGAACTCCTGCCCGGAGGGGACCTAGCCCCTTGACGGATGGCCCCAGCAGACGTTTCATCGCGTCGCTCGGCAGCCTGAGTAGCGAGCTCTAGCTCTGCCGGGTCACCCACGCTCGGTCGTGGCACGTGGTGACCGCTGATGGCAGCCACCACGTGCCGGGGAGGACTGGCTGTCAATGGCCGGGCGGTCAGCTCTGATGACCGGGAGCGTTCTTCCACTGCTCAGGGTCGGTGCCCTTCGGCTGCGGCGCGTCGCCACGACCACCACCATGGGCGGGCCTCTTCGACTGCGGCCGGCCCCGGCCCATCTCCTGGATCATTTCGTCCTTGTTCATCTGGTCGATGTTCTCCACGCCCGCCTTGCGGGCACGCTCGGCCACCTCACCAGTCTTTATCTGAGTCAGGTTCTGCTGACTCATCCTGTCGTCTCGGCCAGCCCTCGGCAGCGTCTACCCGCCGGGTGCGGCCGAACACCGGGAGATCAGCGACAGCCAGCGCCGGACTGGCCTAAGCCGACCAAACCGGCCTCGTCGACGGCATGTCTGGCGGTAGAGGTAGACCGGGAGGGTTACACCGCCAAGCCCACCTCGCGATGTCACGCGAGGGCTCCGTCCGTCGCCCACGTCACCCGGCCGGAAGTCGTTCATCGACCCTCTCCTTCGGTCCTCGCGTCCTCATCGTGCCGGTCATGTCGGCGGGGGCGGATTCGACCACGCCGGTAGGGGTACCCGACTGAAATGCCACGCGCCCCGTCTCCTGAGGAGATCTACGACAGCGCCCGCGCCGAGGGCGAGCGCCGGCTGTCGATGAGTGCGCTGGAGCAGGCGTCCACCGGGTTCATCGCCGGGGTCACCATCGTGTTCGGCATCGTGGCGCTGGGCGTGGCCCGGGAACTGGCCGCACCCGACTTCGCTTCCGGTGTGGGGCAACTGGTCGGCGCGCTGGCCTTCGGCATCGGCCTGGTCTTCGTGGTGGTCGGACGCACCGAGTTGTTCACCGAGAACTTCTTCGACCCGGTCGCCGCCGCGGTAGCCCGTCGACGGCCCGCCGCTCTGTGGCCGCTGGCCCGGCTGTGGCTGCTGGTGCTCGTCCTGAACTTCGTCGGCGGTGCGGTGATGGCCGCCGTGTTCACCGTCCCCGGCACGCTGCCGGGCCGCGCCCACCACACCCTGGCCCTCGTCGCCGAGGAGATCGCCGCCAAGGACGGGCTGGCGACCTTCACCCGGGGCATCGCCGCCGGCACCCTGTTGACCCTGCTGTCCTACCTGCTGCACGCCGTCGGATCGGTGGGCAGTCGGATGCTCCTGGCCTACGTGGTGGGATTCTTCCTCGCCCTAGGCCCGTTCGATCATGTCGTGGTCTCCGGACTGCACCTGCTGTTCGGCATCTGGCTCGGCGCCCCTGTCTCCTACAACGACCTCGGACTCAACATCGTCCTCTCCGGCGCCGGAAACCTCCTCGGCGGCCTACTGCTGATGACCCTGACCCACGCCGTTCAGGTCAAGAGCAACTCCTGAGCCACCGATCCTGACCGCCTTCTGTTCGACCCCGAGCGAGTCAACCGCCGGGAGCCGACGACAAGGGGAGGCAGACGTGGAGTACCAGCAGTCGGACATCGAGGGGGTTACCGCCGTGGCGACTGGCCCAGCTGATCGGACGTTGAGCGCTGGCCGGAACGCGGCTTGAACCGTGACCAACAGGCCGACAACGAACTCAGCGAGGCCGATCCTGGCAGCTGCTCAACGATGTCCGCCAGCTCGCCCGCGCGGCGACCTGCCAGCCGACCCGGCCGGGGCCAGTCGCGCGCCGTGGGCGGTTCATTCCAGCCGTACCGTGCCAGTATCGGCAGTGGTTGATCGCCCGGCTTGTTCCCGGGCGATCAACCATCCAGGTACCGCTATTGGATCGATCAAGGTCAGTGTCGAGACGCCCGATCGGCGTTCCTGGGCCATATCTTGGCGCCGATGGCGCCCCCGGCGGCAGCCGCCACAACTGTCAGGCCCAGAACGAGCAGCGCGACCAGTGCGGCGTCCTGCGCCGTCTCGGTGATGGAGGCCGGCAGTTCCTGTCCGGCCGCGACCCGTCCGGTGCCGAACAGTTGACCGAACGCGCCGAAGCCGATACCGGCGCCCACCGCGGACAACACCAGCAACGCCACCATCGTCAGTGCCCACACCGTCACCCCCAGCAGCAACCCGTCGCGCGGGCCTCGCCAACGTGATGCGGCACCGGCCGTGAGTCCCCCGACGAACAAGGCGACAACGGCGGCCAGCAGGGACCACCACCAGGCGCTCTGATCAGGGGCGGGATCGGGTCCGGCGCTCACCCCGGTCAAGGTCAGGGCGACCAGCAGCACCTCGAGCGTGATCCAACTGGCGAGCGCGACGACGAACCACCCCAGACCGGGCCGCCGGTTATCCGGTCTCCCACGCCATGGCGCATCGGATGTGCGTCGATCTCGACGGCAGCCGGCGGCGCCGCGCCCGGATAACGTCCCGTCTCGGCCATCGGCGACCGTTCCTCTGTTGCCATGTCAGCTTCCGTCCCTTTCCGTGAGGGTGCGGTGTGAGACAACCGCGACCCGTCGACCAGCGAAGCCATCGGGTTCCCCGCACCCGACCAGAGTCACCTGGACCGCCGAACGGGGCTGCGCGCGTCCTTCGTGCCGCTGACAGCGAGCGGAGGTGGCTCAGGGGTCACCAGCTCCGTGAGCGGGAGTCCGGCACGCCGTCGTCGTCCTACCGACGCAACCCGACGGCCTCCAGCCCCGGATCGACGTCGCCGGGTACACCCAACCCTGATCCCGGCAACCCGTCGACACACGGCGGGCTGCTCGTTCAGGTTGCAGTGCAGCGGGTACCTGACAGGTGCAGCGAAGGAGGAGCGGCGTGGTTTCGAGGGACAGGCACCGGCTGCTGGGCCGGCTCGGCGACACCGACGACACGGTCGTGGCCGTGGATCAGGATCTGCGCGGCCGACTGGTTGTCGACAACGACGGCAACGAACTCGGCAGGGTTGACGATCTGGTGGTCGACCCGCGCGACCACACGGTGCGGTTGTTGCGGGTCAAGCACGATGGATTGTGGGGATTCGGCTCGAGCGCCATGTTCGTCCCGGTCGAGGCCATCAGTCGCGCTGACCGGAATCGGATATGGGTGAACCTCGTGGAGCACGATGAGCACACCTCGGTCGACACCGTCGAATCGGACCACGGTTCCGACCGGTTCGGTGAGGGGGGCAACCCGCCGTTCCCGCTGCCCGGCGGTCTCGGACCCGCATATCCCCCGACACCCGAACCGGTTGCCGAACCCGGTGAGGACCCCGACCGGTAGGGCTACCGCGGTACGGCAGGAGCAGCCGATGGACGGTCACCGACGCACGGAGCCGGACGAGGCGCGTCAACTCGAGCCGCCGGTGGGCGCGATCGCCCCGCCGCCGAGCCCCGAGAGCCGACGACCTCTCGTCGGACCGTTGACCCTCAGCGCCGTCCTCAGCGGCTGCGCTGTGCTCGCCGGTACCTGGCTGGTGTTCGCCCCCCATGTGCTTGGGTACGTCTCAGTCAAGCCGGGTGCCGCCTGGAACCAGACGATAACGGGAGGCGTTATCGCCGGTACGTCACTTGTCCGCTACTTCAGACCCCGACGTCGGCCCGCTCTCAGCGTGATCGCGGCCATCGCTGGCTTGTGGCTACTCGCGTCTCCCGTCATCCTTGATCACCTTGAGCGCCCCGTGTCCCCGCCAGCCGTGTACACCGACGTCGTCACGGGACTGTTGGTGGTGCTCGCCTCCGTTGCCAGCGCGATACGAACCCTGCGGGCGGGCAGGCACAGGCCGTCCGCGTCGGCACCAGCAGGGCACTGACCTGCACGGCCAAGGCGGGCATCCGATTTCGTCAGGGGCGTTCCCAGAAGTCGGGGCCGATGGGGTCTTTATAGTCGGCGGAGGCAACGAAGTAGCCCTCGTCGTCGACCTCGATCGGTAGTTGGGGCAGAGGCCGGCTGGCGGGACCGAAAATGGGTTTGGCGTTCTCGGTGATCAGGAATTGTGACTGGTGGCAGGGGCACAACAGCCGGTTGGTCTGCTGCTCGTAGAGGCTGGCCGGACAGCCGGCGTGGGTGCAGATCTTGGAGTAGGCGATGTAGTTGCCCCACATCCAGTCGGTCTTGCCGGCCTCCTCGTTGTTCTCCCGAGCCTTGAGCGCGTCTTCGGCTCGAAGATGGATGAGCAGGGTGACCGAGTCGGCGTACTCATTGCTGACGCCGTGCAGGATCCCGGGGAAGACGGTGACCTGACCGCCGGGCAGCAGATCCGCCGGTCGCACGGCGCGCCCGTCTTCCCGCACGAGACGGATGCGGGTGATCGCGCCCTGCTCGTCGGCGGGGGCGAAGCCGGTCCGGTAGAGCTCCCGGTCGGTGTGTGGGTTGCGGATGAGGCCGCCGATCAGGGGTGCGGCGGCGACCACACCGACCGGGACGAGCCCGGCGAGCAGGGACACGCCGAGCAACGGCCGCCGTTTGACGCCGAGTTCGTCGGCCATGTACTGGATGGTCTGCCCAGTGACCCGCTGCGCGTCGGGGGAGACAGCGCCCTCATGCCGGTCCTGGATCGACACCTCCTTGGGCAGCAGTTTCTTGCCCCACACCAGGACGCCGAACCCGATGGCCAGCAGCGCTACTCCCATGGTTACACCGAGCAGTGGGGTGTAGTACTCCTCGACGTCGGCGACCAGCCGATAGCGCCACGGCCACCAGATGAACACGGCAAGGAACGCCAGCGAGGACAACCCCGCGACGGCGAACAGCGCCGCGACGAGACGCGTCAACCGTCGCTCAGCCTTCGAGCCGGGCACCACCTGCGGTTCGTAGTGGACGATCTCGATATCGTCACGGCGAGCACCTTCACGGACGATGTCGAAGCGCGACAAGGAGGGGTCTTTGACGTCGACCGGTTCCCGGCCCTGCCGGGCGGCGTGCTCGCTCATGACTTGCCCGCGATCCACAGGCTGGCGAAGACCAGCACCACGATGCCGACCAGGAACACCGCCAGGCCCTCGGTGGAGGGGCCGTAGCGGCCCAGGTTGAACCCGCCCGGGTCGGTATCCGACTGAATCACCCGCTGGATGTAGGCGATGACGTCCGCCTTCTCCTGCGGGGTCAGCGTGTTGTCACTGAACACCGGCATGTTCTGCGGGCCGCTGAGCATCGCCGCGTAGATGATCCGGTCGCTGGCCGGGTACAGGCTCGGCGCGTACTTACCCGACGACAGCGCCCCACCACCACCACCGAACGCGTGGCACTGCGAGCAGTTGATCCGGAACAGTTCCCCGCCACGGGCCAGGTCCACGTCCTCGACCAGGCCGTCCACGTCGTCGGGCACCACCGGCCCCACGCCCAACGAGTCGATGTACGCCGCCAGTTGGCGGACCTCCTCGTCGGAGTACTGCGGCGGTTTACGCTGCGCCTGCGCGTCCTGCCGGGCCAGCGGCATCCGACCGGTGCCCACCTGGAACTCCACCGACGCCCCGCCCACGTTGATCAGACTCGGACCTCGCCCCTCCACACCACCGGCGCTGCGTCCGTGACAGGTGATACAGCCGACCTCGAACAACGCCTCACCCTCGGCGGCGGCAGCGCTCATCCCCGGCTCCTCCTGTGCCCGGGCTGCAGGCGCGAAGGACGCGTACACACCGCCGGCCAGCAGCAGCGCCACCACCAGCCGGACGCCTGCCATAAACCGCCGGCGGGCCGGTCCCGGTGGCCACGGGCGGCTCCAGGTCCGGCGAAGACCCGAGCGAGAGGTTTTCCCCATACCGTTTCTGCCTCACAGTGCGAATCCGGGTGAAGTTCCTGGTTGTTCGAGTTTAGGCATCTCTGGGCGTATGCGCTGAGGAACCAACATGGACCCGTGTCCGGCGGACCGATCCCCGCAGTGCCCTCAAGCCCACTACTCGCCGCTGGCCGGGGCCCGGCAGGAGGTTGTCCTCCCGGAGAGAGATCCACTCCGACCGGGCCGGGGATGAAGGGTGCTCGCCGCAACGGGGCAGGGTCTGCAAGCCCCGGGTAGGTGGCATCCCCGGTTCGGCGTCCGGGCGGATCAGACACCACTAGCCTTCGAAGGTGTCGTGGGCGGGTATCGCAACTGTTTCCGGAGTGAGCACGGGGGCGACTGGAACGAGGAGGAGCGACGTGACGCGCTCGATCAGAGACTTCCGGCGGGCCTCGGCCCTGCCAGCCGCCGGTGTGGCGGCGGTGACCGGACTGCTGCTGTCCGGATGTGGCGCGGGCCAGATCGCCGAGACCGCCAACAAGGTGCCGTCGGTCCAAGGCGTCAACGCCGAGACCGCCAACGGCGAGTACGCCATCCGCGGCCTGCTGGTCGCCTTCCCTGGCCTGGACGGCTACGAGGCCGGCGACAACGCGGTGCTGAACGTGGTCGTCTACAACGACTCGGAGAGCCCCGTCACGGTGACCGTCACCAGCCAGGATGCCCGCGACGTGGTCATCACCGACGCCGACCCGGCCGCCGGAATCGCCGTGGCGCCGACCGCGATTCCCTCGGCCATCCCATCGCCTCAGGGCAGCGCGTTGCCGGCCCCGTCCGCGCGCCCTGCTCAGGTGCAGATCCCGCCGCTCGGCCACGTCCAACTCAACACGGAGGCTGAACAGGTGCTGCAGCTCGTCGGGCTGAACGAGTCGCTGCGCCCTGGGCAGAACGCCTTCGTCACCTTCGACTTCGGCAACGGCTACACGATCACGGCTCCAGCGCCAGTCGCCGTGCCGCTGAGCCCGGCCGCTCCCGCCACGCAGATCATCGAACGCGAAGGTGGCTACCAAGGCCAGGTAGACAACGGGCATGGCGGCGAGGGCGGCGCGGCGCACTGAAGGTCCGGACCGGCACAGGTACACGCTCGGCCGGTACGACGGCTCACGGGCACCCCCGGCGCCGGGGAACACCAGGTGCCGCCGGTGCATCGTCGGAACCCGACCAGCGTGGCGGATGCTGGCGGACAGCCGATTCCGCCACCTGTGCCGCGCCGCGCCGGGCGTCGAGGGCGTGCCGCGGTGACTGATGCAGGCGCGATGGGCAGTCCTCATCGGTCCTGAGCGACCTGTGGTTTTCCGCCCCTATGCCGGTTGCACGTCAACGCCGCTGATGCCGGCACCGCCCGCCGGCCGACGCCTGCGGCCAGTCAGTACTCCGGTGTGTCCCCGTGTCCGCGCGGGTGGCGCCAGTCGTCGCGCTCCTGCGGCTGGCGCTGCGCGCCGAGGTGCGTCTCCTCCGGCTCGTCGGTTTCGTCGAAGCTCGGCCTGCGTACCTGCTCCGGCTCCGGCACGTCGACCGGCCGGGCACCGGACTGCGGCGCGGGCTGGTACGCCTCCGCCTCGCGTGCGCCGTGCGCGCCCTCGGAGGGCGGCGGGAGTGTGTCGAAATTCGACACACTCCCTCGGATGATTGACCGAAGGCGACCTACCCCGTGTCCTCCGTCGAGAGCACCTCAAGGCCGAGTTCCTGGTCGAGGCGGGCCATTCGACGACCCCAGGCAGCTGGCATCGGACCGCTCTGCCCGATCGGAAACCACAGAGGTCGTAGCTCCTTGAGCCAGCCGTTGTCGCCCCAGCTCGCCGGCAGGCTCATGGCAGGTTCGTATCCGTTGAGCAGGTTTGCCCGCACGGGGATCGTTTCCTGGAGGATCACCCGTACGTCGTCGTTGCTGAACCGGCCGCCGTGCCTGGAGCCACCCTGGGGCAGCGGGATGCGCCGGTCCGGATCGAGCCACTGCTGGCCGTCCCCGTCGAGATAGCAGCAGAGCAGCCGGTCGGAGTCGGCGCCCAAGCGCGTAGAGGCTTTCCACTCGGGGGTGTCGTTGTGACTGAGCACCGCCAAGTCAACGTGGTGTGCCGCAGCCAGTGCGTACTGATCTGCTGCACATACACCTACGGCACCTGGCGAGCAGGCGAATCGCGCGGGCAGCCCTGCCCGGTCGGCAGGCTCGGCGTCGGCCTCCGCAGCTGATTGAGCGAGCTGACGTACTTACATCAGGGACGGCAAGGTGATCGATCGGTGCCATAGGGTTACCGGCATGGGCACCGACGAGACGCTGGACCACCAGGGCATGGCGATCGAGCTCACCGACGCCTTCGCCGAGCACGACGCCGCCGGCCTGACCGCTCTCACCAAGGCCGGGCGAGCCGAGCAGCTGCGGGCCCGGCAGGCGCTGTACGACTACATCGACAAGATCTGGGAGCAGGCAAAGGCCCGTGGCCTGAACCCGGCGATCCGGCCAGAATGGAACGTCGTCGCCGGGCTGCGTGATCTGGCCAACGCGCTGGTCGAACAGGCGATCCAGGCCCAAGCCGAAGCCGGCGACGAGGACTGACACGGCAATGAGCCCCGGCCACGAACACGACGAGGCGATCCGGAGACTGATCGCCAGCACCGGGCAGGTCGGGCGGGTCTCCGGCAGCGAACCGTGGCGCGCGTTTCTGCTCCGGCTGACAGGCAACCGGTGGCCGCAGCGACGCGGTTGGCCGGTTGTGCCCCGGCTGGCTACGCCGTGGCAGGACACCATCTCGGCGGAGCGACCCGGCTGGCGGATGCGAGCGGCGAACCTACGCGGCCGCACCGACGACGGCCTCGAGCGCGACGAATTCGCCTTCGCCGTCGACTACCAGCTCTGCCGCCGATGCCGGATCGGCTGGGTGGAGCAGCCCTACACCCAGCCCGCTTACCAGCGGCGTGGCCTTGCCGCCGCAGGTATGGCAGCGCTACGCGAGGAGAATCCCGGCTTCACCTGGCACACCCTGGGCGGGCACATCGACGGCTCCCCGGCCTTCTGGGACACCATCGGCACCGGCATCCCCGGGAGCTATCGGCCGCGCACTGTATGCGAGCACGTCACAGCAGGCGGCTAACGGCCCTGTCCACCCCACTGGCGACCCGACGCCAAACTGCCCGTACCAACAGGCTGTAGTATCAGCGCATGCGCACTCAAGATGCGCACCGATGCGGAAAATCTGTGTCCGAGGGGGGACTTGAACCCCCACGCCCTATACGGGCACTAGCACCTCAAGCTAGCGCGTCTGCCATTCCGCCACCCGGACCTACTTGCTCAGCCTACCGTGTCAGCCTCGGTGACTTCATCACCGGTAGGCCGCCCGGTGGGCTGCACGGGGAGTTACTGTACACGCCGCAGATGGATCATGCACATCGGCATCGGGCTCGTCCGGCTGTCGTTGTGAGGGGGCCGCGGCAGGCCGTCGCCGGGTAGCGTCGAGGTGCCCGTACCCGGCAGCATGGGCCTCGTGCCCCATGCCTCCCCCCTGGCCGTCGCTCAACAACGGGCCCTCGCGCTGCGTGGTGCCGGTAACCTCGCCGCTGCCCGTGACCTGCTGATCGATGCGGTCGAGTCCACTCGGCCGCCGTTCAGCAAGGATCATCCGGACGTGCTCAGCACCGCTCACCTGCTGGCCAGGCTGCATCGGGAGGCGGACGATCCGAGCGCGGCCCGGCGGGTGTTGGAGGAGGCGTTCGCCGCCGGGGAGCGTCGTTGGCCACATGCCGATCCGCTGATGCTGGCGTTGGCCTTCGAGCTGGGGTCCGTCGCGGACGAGTTGGGCAATCGCCACGAGGCGCGCCGGAACTACACCCGTGTGGCCGCCGCCGGCCCTGCCGTGCTCGGCGCCGACCATCCGGCGGTACGCGCGGCACGGGAGTACCTCGGCGACGCCGCTCCCGCTCCCCAGCCCGTGGTCCTGGCCGCCCCTCATTCTGGTCCGGCCAGCCAGACTGGCCACGGAGCGCTTGACGAGCCTACGGTGTCCCTCGCTGCGCTCTCCACCCTGTGGAAGCCGCACGACGCGTCGACGGCAGCACCGGCACGTTCCACCTCTTCGTCGGCAGCCGCGCCGGCCGTCGATCATCGCGTTGCCGGCGACCCCGCAGCGGCGCCGGCCCCTCCCCAACTCGGCTCACCACACGGGTCCGTCGTACCGTCGCCACCGGTCGTTCCGCTGGTGCCGTCGACCTCGGTCGAGCCGGGACCCCCCGCCCCACCACAGGTCGCGCCGCCGCCCACCGTGCCGCCGGCGGTGCCGCCGCAGATCCCGCCACCGCCGGTCGTACCACCTTCTTCCGTGGTGCCGCAGATCCCGCGTCAGGTCTCCTCCGCACCCGCACCGCCGCCTGGGCCTCGGCTACCGCCGCCATCGGCCATGGTGCCGCCCGCCGCACCACGGGTTCCGCCGCCGCCCACGGTGCCTCCGCCGCCGGTGGTGCCACAGACGCGGACGGCTACTCATGACTGGTCGGCCCGCCCGGTCGTGCCTCCTGTCGACCAGGCCCGCTCGGCTGCGGTGCCACCCGCGCCGGTGGTGCCGCCGGTTTCGGGTGCCGCCGTGTCCAGGTCGACCGGCGAGGTGCCGGCTCCGTCGTCGTCAGTTCCGTCGTACACGGCTCCGTCGCCCACCGCAGCGTCGCTCACGACACCGGGCCCGCCGTCGACCGGAGCGGCTCCCCGTCAGCGGGTCGAGGACGACGAACGGACAGGCGTGCTGGGGGCCTTGCCGACCGCCGACGGGGCGACGTCGGCGGGCAGCGAGGCTGCCTCCATCGGGCATCCCGAGTGGGCCCGGCCCACGATCCGGGTCCAGCAGATCGGGCCGCTGCTGGAGGAGGAAGCGGCCCGGGCCGGCGGGACGCCCCAACCGCCGGAACCGGCAGATGGCGTGCCCTCGCCGGTGAGCGCGTCACCGGCCTGGTCATCGGCGGTCAGCGGACCGCCGGCCGACGGGCCGCCGGTGAGCGCCCCACCCGCCTCGGCCTGGTCGGTCAGCGCGCCACCGGCGCTGGGGCAGCCCGCCGAGGCACCCTGGAGTCGGGCCCAACCGGTAAGCGCACCACCCGTCAGCGCACCACCGGTCAGCGGACCACCGGTCAGCGGACCGCCCGGCTGGGCGCCGCCGATCAGCGCACCGCCGGTCAGCGCTCCACCCGTCAGCGCTCCACCCGTCAGCGGACCGCCGGGCTGGGTGCCGCCGGTCAGCGCACCGCCGGGTTCCTCCGTGCCGCCGCACAGCACCTCGCCGGTCAGCCCGACGGCCGGCCCGCACGAGTCGACCGCACCACTGCCCCAGCCCGGCCCGACCAGCGGACCAGCGGGCCAGGCAGCGACCACCGCAGTGGCCGGCCACCCACAGCCGACCAGCGGATCATCCGGGTTTGCGCCACCGACCAGCGGAGCACCCGCCAGTGGGCCGACCGACTATCCACCGACCAGCGGAGCACCCGTCGGCTACCCGCCGACCGGCGGAGCGGCCCATCCTGCGCCGTACGGGCCGGTCAGCGGTGCCTCGCACGGCCAGGGCGGCGGACCCAACCCGTACGGGCCGGTGAGCGGGGCCGGAGCCTACGGGCCGGGGGGCGGCGGGCAGCAGGGTGATCCCCGGTTGCCGGGACATGGTGGCCAGCCGCACGGCTCTCCGACCTATCCGCAGCCCGCCGGCCACGGCGCGCCGCCGCCCTATCCGGGGCCTGCCGCGCCGCCGGCCTGGAATCAGTCCGGTACTCAGTTTCCGGGGATCGCCGCGTCGTACCAGGGGCCGCTGGCGATGCCGACCGCGGAGCCGGCGCCGGGTCGGAACCGGGTGGCGATCGTGGTGGCGGTGGTGGCGGTGCTGGTGGCCCTGGCCGCGGTGATCGGGGTGGGGCTGCTGGTCCTGGACCGGCAGTCGGCATCTCCGTCGGAGCCTTCGTCGGCGCCGACGTCGTCGCCGGGTTCGGTCGGCCCGCCGCCGGGGAACCTGACGATGCGCGATGACACCACGACGATCACGTTGACCTGGACGGACCCGTCGGACGGGCTGGTGCCGTTCATGGTGGCCGGTGGGCGGAACGGGCAGTCGCTGGGCATGATGGCCACGGTGGACCCGGGTCGGACCAGCTACACCGTCAACGGGTTGAGCACCCGGGTGAACTACTGCTTCGCGGTGCTGGCCGTCTACGACACCGACCAGTTCGCCACCTCCGACCAGGTGTGCACGTCGCGGCAGGTCGACACGACCGACTGATCGGCGGTGTGACAGGTCCCGGTCGGACGGTCGTGGCGGGACACGCCGACGACACGCCACGCTGGGTGTCCACAGGCGGACGGTGCGGGTTCCCGGGGTCCGCAGCGTGACCATATGATGGCTCCCGGCTCAGGGGAGGGGTCGCCGCGACGGGGGCGCCACCTGCCGAGACGACACGGGAGGCTGCCGGCTGTGGCGAGCATCGACGAGGCCGTTGCGACCCGAACCCTACGATCCCGGTCCCGGGTACGCGGTGGTCTCGTCACCGTGGGTACGGTGCTGGCGCTGCTGGCGGCGATGGGACTGACCGTGCTCGGCCTGGGTTCGGCGGACAACGCGGTGGCCAACTACGACGCGAGTTCGTGGTTGTGGAGCGCGGCGCGCAGTGAGTTGGCGCGGGTCAACGGGGTCACCGCGCGGGTTGACACGCGCATGGAGGTACCGGCGGCGCGGCAGCATCCGATGCAGGTGACGCAGACCGATCGGCTGCTGGTGCTGCGGGATCTGAACACGGGTCAGATCAGCGCGCTGGATCTGGCGACGTTGCAGATCACCGCGACCACGCCCACCACTCCCGGGCTCGGGGTGAGTGTGGCGTTGCACGAGGACGCGGCGTTCGTGGTGGACGCGGTACAGGGTGTGGTGCGGCAGTTGGACCCGCGGTCGCTGGCCCCGGTGGGCGAGCCGGTGCGCTATCCGCCGGGGATCACCGGTGGCGCGTTCGACGGCGAGGGCCGGCTGTGGGTCGCGGTGCCGGCGGAGGGCACCGTCTCGGCGATCACCCCGGTGGTGCTGCCGTCGGAGGCGGCGGAGACGGCTGTGGGTTCGCCTCGGGTGGAGTCGTACGACGTGGCGGAGGCGAGCCACGAGTTGGTGGTCTCCACGTTGGACGACGGGGTGGCGGTGCTGGACCGCACGGCCGGGGCGTTGGTGACAGTCGTGGGCGGTACGACCCGACGCACGGCGTTGGCGTCGACGTTGACCGGGCCGGGCATCCTGCCGGTGCGTACCAGCGGGCCGGTGGTGCCGGTGACGGTGCCCGGGCAGCGGCAGGTGCACGCGATCGGTGACGGCGGCGAGGTGCGCTCGTTCACGGTGCCGGGCGACGGTGACCGGCTCGGTCCGGCGGTGGCCTGGGCGGGCCGGTTCTACTGCGCGGACGAGGCGGTGGGCGCGGTGTACGCGTTCGACGCGACGGGCCAGCTGACCGACACGATCCGGGGCCGGTGGGGTGGCCCGCTGGAGCTGGAGGTGCGGGAGAACTACCTGTTCATCAACGCGCCGGACGCGGCGACCGCGCGGGTGGTCGACGATTCGCACCAGGTGCGGGAGGTCGACAAGTACGCGAACGACGTGCTCGGTGGTGATCCGCCGCCGGAGCCTCCGCCGCCGCCTCCGCCGCCGAAGAAGCCTCAGGTGAGCAAGCCGGGCGCGCCGCGCAACGTGACGGCGGCGGCTGGTGACGCGCAGGCCCGGGTGAGTTGGCGGCCGGCGGCGGCCAACGGTGCCGAGATCGTCAGGTACGTGGTGGAGGGTGCCGGGCAGCGCCTGGAGGTCGGCGCGAACCAGCGGTCGGTGGAGGTCACCGAGCTGACGAACGGTGAGACGTACCGGTTCTCGGTGCACGCGGTGAACGCGAAGGGTGCCGGTCCGACCCGGACCAGCAACCCGGTGACGCCTACCGCTGACGTGCCGGACGCGCCTACCGAGGTGACCGCCGAGGCGCGGGCGGACGGCACGGTGGTGGTGACGTGGCCGGAGGCGAACGGTCAGGGCAACACGATCGCCAGGTACGCGGTGTCGGCGACGTCGGCCGGGACGAACGCCCCGGTGGGTGAGGCGACCGGCACCGAGTTGGTGGTGAAGGCCGGTGAGCTGGAGTACGGCACGCAGTACGCGTTCACCGTGGTCTCGGTCAACGACAAGGGCGCGGCGTCGGAGGCGTCGCCGGTGAGCAACACGGTGGTGCCGTTCACGGTTCCCGGTGAGCCGCTGGAGTTGCGGGCGAGCACGGTGGCCGACCAGCCGGGGACGGTGGCGGTGCAGTGGTCGCCGGCGGTGGCCAACGGCCGGCCGGTGACCGGGTACGTGGTGCAGGTGGGTGACAAGCGCAGCGAGGTCACCGACACCCGGGCGACGGTGGGCGGGCTCGGCGACGGGCAGAACGTGACGGTGCGGGTCCGGGCGGTGAACGAGGCCGGCGAGGGTGCGGAGGCGACGACGACGGCGCGTACGGTGGCCGCACCCCGGGTGACTGTGACCGGGTCGTCGGCGACCGCGACGGCGGCGACCGTGACGTTCACCGTGGACGCCGGTGGCGGTCAGGCCAGTTGTACGCTGTCCCGGTCGGGTCAGCCGGCGAAGAGTGGCCCGTGTTCGAGCATCACGATGAGCGGGTTGGCGCCGGGCACCAGTTACACGTTCACGGTGACGGCGACGAACGCCGCCGGCAGCGGCACCGCCACCAGGGCTCAGCAGACCGACGCCCTGTTCGGCATCGCCACCTGCGAGAACGGTCCCGACGGCGACCAGCGCACCTACTGCGACCGGGACCGCGACGGCCGCAACGGCAACGAGATCTTCTCGGTGCCCCGGCAGGACAACGACCGCCAGGTCGGCTGGGCGAAGCCCGGCACCCGGTTGAAGGCGTATTGCAAGGTGCGGGGCACGGACATCGACTCCTGGATCTACAACGACAACAAGCAGAGCACCTGGTGGGTGCAGGTCGAATACAGCGGACGTAACTACATCCCCTGGGCCTGGCTCAACCTGGAGGGCGGCGACGACATCAACGTCCTGCCCACCTGCTGATCCACCCCAGCCGAGGAGCACCACCGTGAACAGCCAGGAACCGCTCACCCAGCAGGAGGTGCAGGGCTTCGCCGCCCTGGCCGCGCGGCTGGCCGAGAACGTCAACACGGTGGTGCTCGGCAAACCGCAGGTGGTGCGGCTGGCGTTGACCGCGTTGTTCGCCCAGGGGCACGTGCTGCTGGAGGACGTGCCGGGGGTGGGTAAGACGACGCTGGCTCGGGCGATCGCGGCGACGGTGAAGGGGCAGTGGCGGCGGATCCAGTTCACGCCGGACCTGCTGCCCTCCGACGTGTCCG
Source organism: Verrucosispora sp. CNZ293 (assembly GCF_002754655.1). Taxonomy (NCBI): domain Bacteria; kingdom Bacillati; phylum Actinomycetota; class Actinomycetes; order Micromonosporales; family Micromonosporaceae; genus Micromonospora; species Verrucosispora sp. CNZ293. Next base: position 416,762 of record NZ_PEFR01000001.1, on the reverse strand, counting down.
GGGTGACCATCTTCAACCAGGCCACCCGGGGCTTCGAATTCCACCCCGGCCCGGTCTTCGCCAACATCGTCATCGCCGACGAGATCAACCGGGCGTCACCGAAGACGCAGTCGGCGCTGCTGGAGGTGATGGAGGAGCGCACGGTCACCGTGGACGGGGTGCGTCATCCGGTGCCGCAGCCGTTCCTGGTGGTGGCCACCCAGAATCCGGTGGAGATGGACGGCACGTACCGGCTGCCCGAGGCGCAGCTGGACCGGTTCCTGGTGAAGCTGTCGGTGGGGTATCCGGACGAGTCGGTGGAGGTGGAGGTGCTGCGCGGGGCGACGGTCCGCTCCCCCGAGGCGCTCGCGGCGGTGACCGACACCGCCACCGTCGGCGAGATGGTCCGGATGGCCCGGCGGGTGCACATCGCCGAGCCGCTGTACGCGTACGCGGTGCGGCTGGCAGCGGCCACGCGTACCCATCCGCAGGTCCGCGTCGGGGTCAGTCCTCGTGGGGTGATCGCGTTGACCCGGGCGGCGTGCGCGTACGCGTTGATTGACGGCCGGGGCTGGATCATGCCGGAGGATCTGAAGGTTCTCACCGAGCCGGTCTTCGCGCACCGGTTGCTGCTCACGCCGGACGCCCAGGTGCGCGGGGTGACTGCCGCGGACGTGCTGCGGCAGGCGGTCGCCTCGGTGCCGGTGCCGCTGCCGTCGGGCCAGCCGGCCCCGGCGCACCACTGACCGGCGGTCCGGCGTGGGGATCACCGCCCGGGGCATCGGTCTGCTCGTCGCGGCCGTGCTGCTGCTGGCGGCGGGTTTCCGGTTCGGGTACCCGGAACTGACGTTGCTCGGCGCGGCGGCCGGCACCGCCCTGGCGGTGGCCCTGGTCGCCGCGGCCCGGCGTCCCCGGCTGCTGGTGTCCCGGCAGGCCGACCCGGACCGGGTGGCCCGGGGCGAGCCGGCGGCCATGACGTTGACCGTCCGCAACGCGGGCCGGGTGCGGGCGGCGAGCATGCTGGCGACCGACCGCTGCGGTGACCGGGTGGTGCCGGTGCCGGTGCTGCGGCTGCGGGCCGGCGCGGACACCACTGTCAGCTACGCGGTGCCGACGAGCCGGCGCGGGGTGGTGCCGGTCGGGCCGCTGCGGGTGACCCGCCGTGATCCGCTCGGCCTGGTGGTGCTGGCCCGGGCCTACGGCGAGGTCGTGCCGGTGTGGGTGTACCCGCGCGTTCATCCGCTGCGGGCGGTGCCCACCGGCGCGGGGCGCAGCCTCGACGGGCGGGTCGACGCGGTGCCGCACGGTTCGATCACGTTCGACTCGCTGCGGGAGTACGTGGTCGGTGACGAGTTGCGTCGCGTGCACTGGCGCACCAGCGCCCGGGTGGGTGAGCTGATGGTGCGGGAGAACGTGGACACCAGCCTGCCCCGGATCGTGGTGCTGCTGGACAACCGGTCGGTCGCGCATCCTGACCCGGAGTCGTTCGAGTCGGCCTGCGAGGCGGCGGCGTCGGTGGTCACCGCGGCGGTCCGTGAGGACCTGCCGGTGGTGCTGCTCTTCGTCGCCGCCGACGACACGTCCGTGGGGTCGATCGGTACCGGTCCGAGTGGACCGCTGGACCGGTTGGCGGCGGTGACGCTCACCGGCGAGGGCACGCTGGAGGCTGCGGCGGCGCGGCTGCGGCGCGACCGGCTCGGCGACACCCTTGTCGTCCTCACCGGACCGGGGGCGGCCGAGGACCTGGGGCACGTCGGCGCGCTGCGCGGCGCGTACCCGTCGGTGGTGGTCGGGATCTTCGGGGCGGCGGAGCCGACGCCGCCGGGCGCGGCCGGCCTGGTCGTCGTCGACGCGGCCGACGGTGCGGCCTTCGCCGCCGAATGGGACGGGGTACGCCGGTGGTGAGGCTGCTGCGGGCGGCGGCGGTGCCGGTGACGCTCGTCGTGCTGGTCACGCTGGCCGGTGTGGTGCTCGGCCGGGTGTACGCGGGGTCGCTGCTGACCATGCTGGTGGCCGGCGCGGCTGTCGGGTCGGTGCTGGTCAGCGTGGTGACCCGGCGGTTGCCGTCCTGGCTGGTCGCGCCGGTGTCGGTGCTGGCCATGCTCGGGTGGACGGCGGTCTGCCTGCGGCTGGCCGCCGCCGACGCGCAGCTGCCGGGCGGGTTCGTCGAGGTGGCCGGCGACGCCGCCCGCAACGCGATTCCCCGGCTGCTGACCGCGATGATCCCGGTGGAGGCGACGCCGGACACGATCCTGCTGCCGGTGGTGGCCGCCTGGCTGGCCGGGCTGGCCGGCGCGGAGGTGGCGCTGCGGGCCGGGCGGGTGCTGCTGGGCTACCTGCCGCCGGTGCTGCTGCATGTCGGCGCGGTGTACGTTGTCGGACCGAACGCGGAGCCGGCGATCGGCGCGACTGTGGCGTTGGTGGTGGCGGCGGCGCTCGGGTTGGCGGTGTCGTCCCGGACGCCCGACGAGGTTCCGGTCGACGGCCTCGCCCCGACGGCGCGGTCCGGGGTACGGGTCCGGCTGGCGGTGGCCTCGGCCGCCGGTACGGCGGTGGTGGTGGCGCTGGCGGCGCTGCTCGGCCCGGCGGTGGCCGCCCTGGTGGACAGCCGTCCGGTGGATCCACGGCGCTACGTGGAGCCGCCGCAGGTGGAGACGCTTGACGAGAACCCGCTGATCAGGATCTCCGGTTGGGCGTTGAACCCGGAGCAGGAACTGTTCCAGGTGGCGACCGACGGACCCGGCCCGACCGACCCGACGGAGGGTGCGGCGACGGGCAGTGCCGGGGTGCGGATCCGGCTGGCCGTGCTCAGCGACTACGACGGGGTCACCTGGCGGGTGGGGGCGACCTACCGCAACGCCGGCCGCATCCTGCCCCCCACGGAGCCGGCCCCGTACGCCACGGTCGACACCGTGCGGCAGGAGATCACCGTGGGTGACCTCAGTGGACGGCTGCTGCCTGCGGTAGCCACCCCGCGCGAGGTGAGTGGTGCCCGGGTCGCCTACGATCCGGGCACCGGCACGCTGATCCGTCCCGACGGTCTCGCCCCCGGCCTGCGCTACACGGTGACCTCGGCCCGGGAACGCCCCGATGCCAACCTGCTGGCCACCGCGAACACCCCGGCCGGCGACGCGGTGGCCCGGGTGCTGCACGTCCCCGACGGGGCACCCGAGCAGTTGCGACGGCTCGCCACCCAGTTGGCCGAGGAGAACGGCGCACCGTACGCGCGGGCGGCGGCGATCGAGCAGTGGCTGGCCGAGCACTACCGGCTGGTCGCCGACGCACCGAGCGGCCACGCCTACCCGAATCTGGCGTTCTTCCTGTTCGGGCCGCGCAACGGTGGCGGGCAGCGTGGCACGTCCGAGCAGTTCGCGGCGTCGTTCGCGGTGCTGGGCCGGCTCGCCGGGCTGCCGACCCGGGTGGTGGTGGGGTTCGCCGCGCCCGGGTCCGGTCCGGTGCGGGCGGCCGACGCGTACGCCTGGCCGGAGGTGCTCTTCGACGGTCTCGGCTGGGTGGCGTTCGACCCGCTGCCCCGGCCGGACGAGGAACCCCGGCCGGTGGAGGAGGACTTCCGCCCCCAGCCGGAGGACCCGCCACCGTCGGAGCAGCCGGAACCCACCCTGGAGCCGACCGCCTCGCCACCGGCGCCTGCCGCCCCCGGTGGCCCCACGGACAGCGGCGGTCTATCGACGCCGGTGCTTGTCGGTGGCACCGGCGGTGGTCTGCTGCTCGTCGTCGTGGCGCTGCTGATCACCGTCGCCGGGCTGCGCCGGGCGCAGACCCGAGCCCGGTTGCACCGGGGCGACCCCGGGCACCGCATCGCCGGCGCCTGGCGGGAGCTGACCGACGCGCTGCGGCTGGCCGGCCGGCCGGTCGCCGCCGACCTGTCCGCCACCGAGGTCGCCGCTCAGGCCCGACAGGCCCTGGCCGACGTCCGGCCACCGGCAGTGGCGTACGGGGCCGCCGAGGAGCTGGCCCGGCTGGTCAATCAGGTCAGCTTCGCTCCCGGCACGGCCGACGAGGAGCAGGCCGGTGCCGCCGCCGCGGCGGCCACCGTCTACACCGAGGCGGTACGAGCGGCGCGTCCCCGCTGGCGGCGACTGCTCTGGTCGGTGCACCCGGGCCCGCTGCGCTGGCGCCGCTGAGGCTTGCCCGGGCCGCCATCGCCGCGAACGCCACCTACGGTGATGCTGCCGGCTTCGGCGGCGGTGCGTCCTGATCGACGGCACGCAACCGGCGGACGAGTTTGCGCAGGCCGGACTGCCAGCCGTCGGGGTCCTCGGCGCGGCGGCGGGCGTAGTCGGCCACCTCGGGGTGCGGCAGGATCAGGAACCGTTCCTCCGCCATCCCGGCCACCGCCGCCGCGGCCACGTCGTCCGGGCTGAGCACCGCGCCGGAGGCCGCGATGACCCGGGCACCCAGGTGACCGGCGGCCAGTCCGTCGGCAAGCATCGCCGTGTCGACGCCCTGCGGGCACAGCGCGCTGACCCGGATCCCCTGGTCGCGGTAGGTCACCGACAGCCACTCGGCGAACCCCACGGCAGCGTGCTTGGTGGTGGTGTACGCGGCGTCACCGACGGCGGTCAGCACCCCCGCCGCCGAGCAGGTGTGCAGCAGGTAGCCGCTGCCCCGGGCGAGCATCGCCGGCAGCACCGCCCGGGCCGCGTACACGTGGGCGAGCACGTTCACCCGCCAGGACCGTTCCCAGCCGGCGTCGTCGACCTCCACTCCCCCGCCGGTGCTCACCCCGGCGTTGGCGCAGAACACGTCGATCCGGCCGTAGCGGCCTTCGGTGTCGGCGACCAGGGCGCGTACCTGTTCCTCGTCGGTGACGTCGACCGCGACGCCCCGGGCCAGCGGGCCCACGGCGTCGGCGACCGCCTCGACGGCGGCGCCGTCCAGGTCGGCCAGGACCAGCGCGGCGGCTCCCTCTGCGGCGAACCGCCGGGCCAGCGCCGCCCCGATTCCACCGGCCCCGCCGGTGATCACCGCTACCCGGTCGGTGAGGTTCACGCCGACTCCTTCGCGTCGAGCCCGAGCCGGGCGACAAGGGTGGCCAGGGCCGCCGGGTCGGTGGCGGTGACCTCCGGGGTGGGCAGCAATGCCAGCACCGGTACGTCCACCCCGGCGGACACGTAGCGGTTCACCTGTGCCCGGCACTGCTCGGGTGAGCCGTGCAGGATCAGCGCGTCGACCACCTCGTCCGGGATCGCGGCCAGGGCGCCGCGCCGGTCGCCGGCCGCCCACGCCGCCCACATGTCGGCAAGTGCCTCCTGCCGGCCGAGCCACCTGTGGAACTCCGCGTACGCGGGCACGGTCAGGTAGCTGGTGATCATCCGCCGGCCGAGGGTGCGGGCGTACCCGGCGTCCTCGGTGGGGCAGACGAAGATCCGGGCGGCCACCTCGAACTGCGGACGCCGCTGCCCCAGCTCGGCCACCGCCCGGGGCACGTCGGTGGCGGCGAGCCAGTTGAGGATCACTCCGTCGGCCTCGGCGGCGGCCAGCCGCAGCATGCCGGGACGCAACGCCGCCAGCAGCAGCGGCGGCGGCACCATCGGCGCTCGGTCCAGGGTGAACCGGCGGACGGCGAAGGTGTCGAACGCGCCGTCGACGGTCTCCCCGCGCAGTGCCGCCCGCAGGAAGCGCAGCACGTCACGGGTACGCCGGAACGGTTCGGTGAACTCCACGGCGTTCCAGTCGGAGACCACCACCGGCGACGAGGCGCCGATGCCGAGGGCGAACCGGCCGGGCGCGGCGTCGGCGAGCGCGGCGGCGCTCATCGCCAGCAGGCCGGGGCCACGGGTGAACGCCGGTGTGATCGCGGTGCCCAGCCGCAGTCCGGGCTGCCAGGCGGCGGCCAGCGCCAGTGGGGTGAACGCGTCGGCCCCGTTGACCTCCGAGGACCACACGTCGGTGTAGCCGGCTTCGGCCAGGGCCGCGTACACCGCGGCGTGGTCGGCGAGCGGGATCCCGCCCAACGGCACCGTCATTGCCCATCGCGTCGTCATCGGTCGATGGTGCCCGTCCCGGCGTCGTCGGGCAAGGTCGTCGCGGCGGCGGCCGAAGCACCGCCACCAGCGCTAACCTTCCCAACGTGACGTTCTCCCTCGTGGCCCGCTCGGACGACGGTCGGCTGCACGGCATCGTCGTGGCCAGCCGTTTCCTGGCTGCCGGGGCTCTCGTGCCGGGCGCCGCGGCCGAGGTCGGCGCGATCGCCACCCAGGCGCACGTGAACCTGGCCTACCGGCCGCAAGGGCTGGCGCTGCTGCGTACCGGCGTCTCCGCCGCCGGTGTGGTCGCCGGCCTGGTTGCCGCCGATCCGGAACGCGACCACCGGCAGGTCGGTGTGGTGGCGGCCACGGGGCCGGGCGCCACCTGGACCGGTGAGCACTGCCGGGGTTGGGCCGGTGGGCAGGCCGGCGACGGCTGGGCGGCGCAGGGGAACATCCTCACCGGCCCGCAGGTCGTCGACGCGCTGCGCGACACCTGGCTGGCCGGTGCCGACCTGCCGTTCGCGCAGCGGCTGCTCGCGGCGCTGCGGGCCGGCGAGGCCGCCGGCGGCGACCGGCGCGGTCGGCAGAGCGCGGGGCTGCTGGTGGTGCGCCGTGGTGGCGGGTACGGCGGCACCGGCGACGTCATGATCGACCTGCGGGTCGACGACCACCCCGACCCGGTCACCGAACTCGACAGGCTGCTCGGGGTGCACACGTTGCTGTTCAGCCGGCCCGATCCGGCCACCCTGCTGGACCTGACAGGTGCGCTGGCCGCCGAGGTCGCCGGTCTGCTGACCGCGCTCGGGTATCCGGCCGACCCGGCGGAGCCCGAGGACGCGCTTGTCGACTGGGCCGGGTTGGAGAACCTGGAGGAGCGGTTGGCGCCCGGTCGGATCGACCCGGTGGTCCTGGCCCACCTGCGCGCCGCCGTCCCGCACGTGCCGGCACCCCGGACCGCCGCCTGACCACCATCCACCGGCCGCGTTCCGGCTACCGGGCCGGTGGCGGCTCGCGCGGGCGGGTGCGCGGCGGTCGGGCGCCGGTCAGCCGCCGAAGGTGAGCAGCCGGATGCCGGCGGCGTCGAGGGCGTCCTGCTCGGCCCGGCTGCGCGGGCTGCGGCCGGTGGCCTTGCGGATCAGGGTCAGCCGGTCCCAGCCGAGGTGCGCCGGCAGGGCCCGCCCGCCGGTGAGCAGGTCGGCGATCACCCGGGCGGCGGTCGGGGTCAGCCACGGCGGCCGGTCCAGCGCCTCGGCCAGGTCGAGGCCGTGCACGCCGACCTCCACCACCCGGGTACGCAGGAACTCGGTCACGGTCATCAGGTCGCCGTGCCGGGTGCGTACCACCCGGTCGCCGGGGTGGGCGTCGACGGCGGCGAGGGTGGCCCGCCAGGCCCTGTCGAAGTCGGTGCCGGGCTCAGCCGCCAGTTCCTGGCTGCTGTGTCGGGTCGCTTCGGACCGCGCGGACTCGATGCGGTCGGCGTCCACCTCCGGGAGGAACTTCGCCGCACCGAAGTAGCCGGCGGCACCGACCCGGGCCGGGCCGGGCACCGTGGTGGCCAGCATGTCGGCCAGCCGGCCGGCCCCGGTGCGGACGTGGGCCAGCAGGTCGGCCACCGTCCACGGCGCGCAGCGGGTCGGGCGGTCGAGGTCCGACCGGTCGAGGGTACGCAGTACCGCGCCGAGCCGGTCGCACTCGTCGTGGAACGCCGACCGGACCGCGCTCACCCGGTCAGCCCTTGTAGCGGGGAACGAGACGGTGCACGGCGGTGAGCACCAGCGCCATCACCACTGCCATCGAGCCGGCGATGCCGGCGGCGCCGCCCGCGTAGCCGACGAACAGCGGACGACGAGCCAGCTCCACCGCGGGGGTGGACCGCAGATCCGCAAGCCACCACAGAGCCAGCACGCACCCGGTGATCGCGAGCACCCCGGCCGCGCCCAGCAGCAGGGCGGTCAGCCGGTGCGCGTCACCGGGGGCGACCTCCGCCCGTTCCCGCTGGGTGATCAGCAGCAGCAGCCCGGCCAGCGCCGCCCAGACCCCGACCACCAGGAACGCGGCGACCGCGTCGCTGGGCCGGTGCCAGCCCGCCGACAGGGTCGCCACCCCGGCGGTCGCGGCGTAGCCGGCAGCGAGCACGGCGCCGACGGCCCGCACCTTCGACGGCAGCACGAGCACCAGGGCCACCGCCACCGAGCCGGCGACCGTGGTGTGCCCGCTGGGCAGGCTGTTGCCGACGTACGCCCGTTCCAGGTCGATGCCGTAGTCGGGGCGGCTCAGTCCGTACTTGAGCAGTTGGGTGGTGACGTTGGCCCCGGCGATCAGCAGCGTCGCCGCGACGGCCAGGGCTACCCGACCTCGGATGAGCGCGATGAACCCGATCGTCACGGTGACCGCCAGCAGCGACACCACGGACATCGCGTTGAGGATCCGGTCGACAGGTTCCTCGATGTGGTCGCGGCCGATCCGGTTACCGGTGAGGGCCACCGTGTCGATCCACTGGCCGATCTCCGTGTGGAGGGCGAATCGCCAGACGGCGATGAAGGCTGCCGCCTGGATCAGGGCCAGCACGACCAGCCATACCGCAGTACCACCCCTGGGCGTCACGCGCACCCGCACAACTTAGCGGCACGCTACCGGCGTCCGGCCGGTGGCCCGCCCGTGACGTGGAGATAGGTTGGGCCGCAGGTGAAGGAGGGCACGTGACCGGTACGTCAGAGCGGGACGCCACCACGGTCGGGCGACCCGAGTCACTTGCCGATCTGCTCGGCGGGCGTCGGGGGGCCGTGGACGCCACCGTGCCGCCTGTGGCGTTCACGGTGGGCTGGCTGGCCGGTGACCGTTCGGTGCTGGTCGGGGTGGTGGCGGCCCTGGTCGCCGGGGCGGTGGTGGCCGGCTGGCGGCTGCGTCGCGGTGACCGGCCCCGCTCGGTGCTCGTCGGGTTGCTCGCGGTCTGCGTGGCCGCGCTGGTGGTGGTGCGCACCGGGCGGGCCGAGGACTTCTTCCTCGTGCAGGTGCTGGCCAACGCCGCCAGCGCGCTGGCGTGGGCGGCCAGCATCGTGGTGCGCTGGCCGCTGCTCGGGGTGGTCGTCGGCACGGCGCTGGGACAGCGCGGGCGCTGGCGACGTGATCCGGCGCTGCTGCGGGCGTACGGCCGGGCCAGCTGGGTGTGGACGGGGACCTACCTGCTGCGGCTGGCGGTGTTCCTGCCGCTGTACCTCGGTGGTCACGTCCTCGCGCTGACCGCGGCCCGGGTGGCGCTGACCTGGCCGCTGGTCGCGACGGCGCTGGCGCTCAGTTGGGCGGTGCTGCGGCGGTCGTTGCCGGCCGCTCATCCGGGGCTGCGGCACCCGGTCACACCGGAGCCGGAACCGGCCGGGCGGGTGCCGGAGGACAGCGGGCCGCAGGCGCCCGGGCCGACACAATAAGGGAGAGGCCGCCACGGGGGGAGCGGCCTCTCCGGTGATGTACGTTACTCCGTCCCGGGCCGGGTTGTGATCCCGGGGCGGTCACTTTTTTTCGCGATGTGCGCGCCGTGGCCGGCGGGTCGGGGTGGTGGGGTGGGCCGACCGCTCCGCTGCGTCGGCCAGAGGGCCGACCCACCCCGGCCTGACCGTGGGTGTCAGGCCGTCAACCGGACCTGCCTCTACCCCCGAGGCCCGGCCGGTGCCTCCGGGTGGGTCACCGCCCACCCGGAGGAGTCCGTTCAGCCGTTGGGGAACAACTTCCCGTAGTCGGCGTAGGCCATGGCGACGTCCGCCTGGGCCCAGAAGCGGTGGTAACGGAACTCGGGCTCCGGCCCACCGTCGAGGTACGCCTGCACCTTCGGCCACGCCGGGTCGTTCTTGTAGAACGACCGGATGTCGAGGAAGCTCTTCCCCGGCGCGATGGCGTCACCGTTGGGCATCTCGCCGCTCCAGCCCGGCGGGATGTACAGGCCCTGCCCGGTGGAGGCGTCGTAGACGTCGTCGAAGCGCCGGTAGTCGCCACGCTTCTCCACGGTCGAGACACCCTGGGCGTCGCTGTGGGTGTGCAGCGCGTCCAGCAGACCCTTGGCGGTGGTCTTCGCCGCCTCGTTGCCCGACTTCGCCGCGTACGCGATGAGCGTGCGGGCGTAGGCGGCGGCGACGCCGACGTCCTGGCCCTTGACCGTCACCTCGACGTGCAGGTTGGTGTTGGGCTGCGGGTTGGTCGGGTTCCAGTTGGCGGGCTGGCCGGTCCACTTCATGTCCGACGGGATGGACCAGTTCTCACCAAGCGTGGTGTTGGCGATGGCCCACGGCACCCACTTGTCGAGCAGTGCCTTGGCCCGGGCGTTGCCGGAGACCAGGTACAGCTCGGCGATGCGCTGCATCGACCAGGCCTGCATGCCGAACCACTGGTTCGACGGCGGGTCGTTGTAGACCGGGTCCTCGTCGTAGAACATGCCGTAGAAGGTGGCCGTGCCGGCCGGCGGCGTGCCGTAGTGCCCGCCCCAGCTGTTTGTCGCGCCACCGGCGATGCCGCCCTCGGCCGACTGGAGCCAGGTGTAGAGCTCCAGCTGCCGGTTGAGGCTGTTGGTCCAGTCCGCCGCCGCGGTCGGCGAGCGCGGCTTGAGCTCGTCGACGTTTGTCAGCGCCCAGGCCGCGAACGGGTTCTGGTAGCCGAAGTGGCTGTGGCTGGAACCGATCCGCCAGGACCAGTTCTGGCTGGTGTCGGTCGCGCCGCCCCAGGCGTAGTACCAGGACAGCAGGTAGTGGGCGGCCTCGCGGTTGTTGCCCGCCGGGCAGGCGGTGGCCCCGACGCAGTTGCCGACCCGCTTGAAGTACTTGTCGAACAGGGCGTACCGCAGGTAGTCACCCATCTTGGCGGCCTTGGCCACGGTGGCCGACACGTCGGCCGCCTTGTTCTGCTCCTTGGCCCAGGTCAGCGCCCAGTACGCGGCCTGCACGGCGCGGGCGTCGGCGTCCGGAGCGTTCGTGTACTTCCACTGCTTGGCGGGAGCCTGCGACTCCTTGATGAACAGGTCCAGGAAGCCGTACTGGCCGCCGTGGGCGAAGGTGTCGCAGGACGGGTGCGGCACGGTCTCCCATACCGACTCCTGGGTGCCCCGCTGGAAGGTGTTGATGTAGGCGGGGCGGGTGGTGCCGTCGCCGCAGCGGCCGTAGCCGTAGACGTTGTCGACGTCCAGCAGCCAGTGCATGCCGTAGATGGAGCCGGTGTTGTAGGTCGACTGCAGCTCCGAGCGCAGCGGGTCCCGGCCGACCGGCACGTTCGAGTCCAACTGGGACGGGTAACCGCTGGGCAGGTCGTGCTCGGCGGCGTAGGTGGCGTCACCTGCGGCGCCGGCGGTCGGCTGGTCGGCGTTGGACGGGATGATGTACTTCTCCATCACCGTCCACGCGTTGTTGAACGGCGCCCAGTTCTGGGTCACCCGACCGTAGTAGGCCTCCAGCCACAGCCAGAAGCTGAACGCCTCGGAGGTGGTCTCGTGGCCGTGGTCCGGCGCCTCGACGATGAGCGTCTCGATGGAGTGGTACGGCACGCCCTCGGGGCTGAAGTAGCCCGAGTTCTTGATCTTGTTGTACTGGGTGAGGAAGCGCTGCACATACTCGCCGTCGCCGCCCGGCACATCGTTGTCGATCTCGGTGACGGTGACCGTCGCCGGGGTGTGGCCGGTGGCCGAGGCGGTGATGGTGGCGGTGCCGCTCGTGGTGTCTGCGTCCTCCGCCGCCCGGACGGTGACGTCGACGCCGGTGTTCCAGTTCGACGTGGTGAGCGTCGCCGAGGTCGGAGTGACGGTGACGTCGGTGTCGCCGGTGCGCGCCAGGCTCACCGCGACGTTCGCGGTGGGCGCCCGGTTCAACTTGAGGTTGAACGTCGAACTGCCGCCCTCGGGGACGGTCAACGCGGTGGGCGCGGCGACAAGTGCCGGCGAGGTGGTGCCGCCGACGGTGAACGAGCGCTCGGCGATCGCGGACAGACCGCTGTTGTCGTACGCCCTGGCCTGCACCGTGTAGTCACCGGCCGGCAGGCTCTCCAGGGTGTACGCGTACGGCGCGGTGGTGTCGGTGTTGACCAGCAGGCCGTTGCGGTAGAACTCGACCCGGGCGATGGTGCCGTCCGGGTCGCTGGCGGTGGCGGTCAGCGGCACCGTCGCCGGGGCCGTGAACGGACCGGCGGGCACCGACAGGCTGACCGTCGGGGGCTGCTGCGCCGTACCACCGCAGGTGACCCCGTTGACCGAGAACGAGGTCGGCTTCGCGTTGGTGCCGGAGTATGAGCCGTTGAAGCCGATGCTGGTGCTGCCGCCGGCCGCGATGTTGCCGTTCCAGGATTCGTTGACGGCGGTGACCTCGTTGCCGCTCTGGCTCCACCGGGCCGACCAGCCCTGGGTGACCCGCTGGTTGCCGGGGAAGGCGAACCGCAGGGTCCAGCCGTTGATCGCGTCGCCGGTGTTCCTGATGGTGACGTTGGCGGTGAAGCCGTTGCTCCAGTCGTTCGTCGTATAGACCACGTCGCAGGCCGGTGCGGCCTGTGCGGCGGCGGCGGGGACTGTCGCCCCACCGATCGCCAGCGCCGCGGCGGCGAGCCACGCCAGGCGCCGACGTCTAGCCAGGTTTCTCATCTGCGCGGTGTCTCCTCGGACCAGGCCGGTGGCGGTGGCGCCCCGGCGGTGACGCCTCGGGACGACGGGTCCATCGAGGTGCCAGTGGATGGTGGTCGCTGCGGCCCGGGTGGGGCCGGCGCGGCGGGGCGCCATATGGGACGGCAGCTGCTCCCGCTGCTGGCAGGACGCCGTACCGGACGAGCCGGAAGCCCTCGGCGACCCACGCTCACGCGTACCTTGGCTCCGCGCGGTCGATCGACAGTGTGCCATGGAAGCGCTCCCAACGCCAGCAAGGAAACTTCCGGAAACACTGAGTTGTTTCGATCTCGTTTTGGGGCTTTCACAAAGCCGTGACGGGCGTTACAGTCGCAGCAACGTCGATGGGAGCGCTTCCATCGACAGAGTTCCACCCGGAATATCGCCCGGTGTCGTGCCCACGGCTCCGGGGAACAGGCCACAGGCCGACGGCGGGCCAGCCCGGACACCGCCGTCAGCCATCACCCCACCACAGTGGAGGGAGGTGGATCCTCAGCCACTCGCGTGGCCCGGCTCCCGCGCGACACGCACAACTGGGACGCCAATCCGAACGTGCGTGTACCGCAACACGGTGGGGACGGGGGTTGCCCTCCCCCGTCCCCACACTAAACCCCCGTTCACGATGGGAAAAGAGGCCGACGGGTCAGACGCGCACCACCCGCGCGCCCCGCACGGCAGCCGACCCGCCCGCCGACCGCCATCCGCGACGCCCCGCCGACCGCCCGGGCGCGCACCGCCGGTCCGCCCGCGGTACTCGGCGCACCCGGTCCCGCCGCACCGCTGCCCGACCGGCACAGCGCCCTTCCCCACCCCACGTCACCCCGCCACCGAGGTCCGTCCGCCCCACCCCTCGCGACGACTCGGCCCTGCGGGACCGCCTACCCTCTAGCCTTTGTTGGGAGCGCTCCCGGGCTCAGGCGGTCATCCCCATCCACGAGGAGAACCCATGTCGATACTCACCAGGCGGCACCTGCTGCGCCGCGCGGCGCTCTCGGCCACCGCCGCCACCCCGGTCAGCGCCGTCCTCGGCACCGCTGCTGTGGCCACCACGGCCACCGGCCTGGCCGGCTGCCGGCCCGGCGACCCGGTCGAGAACACGGCCACCGCGTCGAACCCGGCCGCCCGACGGTCCTTCCCCCCCGACTTCGGGTGGGGCGCCGCGACCTCCGCCTACCAGATCGAGGGCGCCGCCAAGGAGGACGGCCGCGGCGAATCGATCTGGGACACGTTCAGCCGCACACCGGGGCGTACCCGCAACGGCGACACCGGTGACGTCGCGGCCGACCACTACCACCGTTATGCCGAAGACCTCGATCTGATGCGTGACCTGGGGCTGCGCAGCTACCGGTTCTCCATCTCCTGGCCGCGCATCCAGCCCGACGGAACCGGCGCCGCCAACCAACGCGGCCTCGACTTCTACCGCCGCCTCGTCGACGGCCTGCACGAACGCGGGATCGCCCCGATGGCCACGCTGTTCCACTGGGACCTGCCCCAGGCCCTGCAGGATGCCGGCGGCTGGGAGTCCCGCGACGTCGCCCACCGCTTCGCCGACTACGCCGCCATCGTCTTCGAGGCGCTCGGTGACCGGGTGCCGGTCTGGCTGACCATCAACGAGCCGAAGACCGTCGTGCAGAACGGCTACCTGTTCGGCCACCACGCCCCCGGCCGGCAGGACCCCGACGCGGCGTACCTGGTCGCCCACCATCTCCAGCTCGCCCACGGCCTCGCCGTACGCGCCCTGCGCGCCCGAGGCGGCGCCAGTCGCATCGGTCCCGCCTTCAACCTGCACCCCTGCTACCCGGCCGACGACTCCACCGCCGCCGCCGAGGCCACCCGCCTCTACGACGGCTACGAGAACCGCCTCTACCTCGACTCCGCGTTGACCGGCAGCTATCCCGACGACGTCCTGGCCGACCTCGGCCCCGACAGCCGGATGGTCCGTGGCATCCGCGACGGCGACCTGAAGATCATCTCCAGCCCGGTCGACCTGCTCGCCGTGCAGTACTACACCCCGATCTACGTCACCGCCTCCGGCGGCATGGAACGCCGCTGGCCCACCTCGGAGGCGGAGTGGCAGCAGATCTACCCCGACGGGATGTACGACATCCTCACCCGGGTCACCCGCGACTACGGGCCGATCCCGATCACCGTCACCGAGAACGGCCTGCCCACTCCCGACGAGCTCAGCCCCGACGGCACCGTCGAGGACGACGGCCGCGTCACGTTCCTGCGCGACCACCTGGCCGCCGCCCAGCGAGCCATCGCCGATGGCGTGCCGCTGGAGAGCTTCCACGTCTGGTCCCTGCTCGACAACTTCGAGTGGGCCGAGGGCTACGAGCAGCGCTGGGGGCTGATCTACGTCGACTACCCGACGCAGCGCCGGGTGTTCAAGCGCAGCGCCCACTGGTACCGCCAGGTCATCGCGGACAACGCGGTCTGACCCGCAGCTCGGCGGCGGCCCGGGTCCGGGTCGCCGCCGAGGCACGTACGATCCCCGCATGCGTGATCGCAACCGCCTGGGCCGGCCGTTCTGGACCTTCTGGAGCGCCGCCGCGCTGGCCAACCTCGGTGACGGCATCCGGGTGGCCGCCTTCCCCCTGCTGGCCGCCGCACTCACCGACGACCCGTTGGCGGTCGGTGCCGTCGCCGCCGCCCAGTTCCTGCCGTGGCTCGTCTCCGGGCTGCTCGCCGGCGCCCTGGCCGACCGCCGAGGTGCCCGTACGCTGCTCGCCGCCGCCGACACCGGCCGCGTCGTGGTGCTGGCCGCGCTGGCCACCACTGTCGCCCTGGGCTGGGCCACCATCGCGCTCGTCGTGGCCGCCGCGTTCCTGCTCGGCGTCGGCGAGACCATCCGGGACACCGCCGCCCAGACCGCCGTGCCCCGGCTCGTCCCCGACGCCCAGTTGGAGAAGGCGAACGGACGCCTGGTCGCCGGTGAGATCGTCGGCAACGAGTTCGTCGGCCCACCTGTCGGTGCCCTGCTGTTCGTGATGGGTGCCGCCATCCCGTTCGCCGTCAACGGGGCCACCCTGGCGCTGGCGGTGATGCTCGTTCTCTCCCTGCCACTGACCCTGGCCCACCGGGCCGTCCCGGACACCAGCGACGCACCGCCGTCCGCCGAAGGCGATGGTGCGCTGGCCGGCCTGCGCTGGCTCATCCGCCAGCCGATGCTGCGCACCCTGGTGCTCGTCACCGCCGCGGTGGCCGCTGCCGACACCGCCTGGTTCGCGATCTTCGTGCTCTACGCCCGCGACGCCCTCGGGCTCGGCGCGTTCGGTTTCGGCCTGCTGCTGGCCACCGGCGCGGCCGGTGGACTGGTCGGCTCGTTCGCCGCCGACCGGCTCGTCGCCCGCTTCCATCACCGGACCGTGCTGACCTGGTCGATGGCCGTCACCGCCGGCGTACCGGCCCTGCTGGCCGTCGTCGGGCACCGCGCCGTCGCGGTGATCGTCGTGGTCACCACAAGTGCGGCGTTCGCCGTGCTCAACGTCGCCGCGCTGTCGATCCGCCAACGGCTCGTGCCGGGCGGGCTGCTCGGCCGGGTCGTCGCCGCCGCCCGCCTGGTCACCTACAGCTGCACCGCGCTGGGCGCGCTGGCCGGCGGCGCCCTGGCCGCCCGAGCCGGCATCGAGGCACCGTTCGTGTTCAGCGGCATCGTCGCGGTGGCCGCCACCGTCGCCTGGTGGATCGCCTCCCGTCCGACCAACCCCGGCACCGCCCTCGGCCTTCGCTAGGCCGACGCCGGCCAGGCACCTCCGTCGGGCCGTAACCCGGCCGGCAGGCGGGCCGTCACCTTCTCCCGCAGCCGGGGACAGACGGTGATGTCCTCGGCGTCGCACGCCGCCGCGTGCTCGATGATGGCCAACGACTCCTGAGCCGCTGCGATCCGGGCGCGCAGCAGGTCACCGTGCCGCTCGTACAGAGCCGCCCGGGCCTGCTTGTCGGCCGCCTCGGTGAGCAGGTAGCGAGTCTGCTCCAGGGTCAGCCCCGCCTCCTTGGCCAGCAGGATGAGCGCGATCCGGGTCGCGTCGACCGCGCCGTACACCCGCCGTCCGCCGGGGGCCCTGGCCGGGGTCAGCAACCCCATCTGCTCCCAGTGCCGCAACACGTGCGGAGCCAACCCGTACAGCGCCGCCAGCTCACCGATGGCCATCTGCCGCCTTGACTTCATGTGGACATGAAGATGCACCGTCACCGGTGATGTCAAGCATCCGGAACCCGGCCGGATCGAATATGCGTAGGAGAAGCCATGTCGCTCGCCAAACGGCTGCACGCCGTCGTACACCCCGCCCACGACACCGGCTTCGACGGGCGTCGCAGCGCCTCCTACGACCGGATGTCCCGCTGGGCGCTGCGCGGCCTCTACCGGCGGGTCGCCGCAGAGGTCGCGGCGGTCGCACCGGAATCGGCGACGATCCTGGACGTCGGCACCGGCCCGGGCCGGCTGCTGCACGAACTCGCCGACCGCCGCCCCGACGTCACGCTCACCGGTGTCGACCCGTCCCCGCACATGATCCAGGTCGCCGAACAGGCCGCGACGAGCCGCTCGCTGGGCCACCGCGTTCGGTTCGAGATCGCCGACGTGGCGAACCTGCCCCATCCCGACGGCAGCGTCGATGTGGTCGTCTCGACGCTGAGCCTGCACCACTGGCCGGACCTTCCGGCGGCAGCCACGCAACTGGCCCGGGTCCTCCGGCCCGGCGGCCAGCTCATGATCTACGACTTCCGGTTCGCGCCCCTCGGCGCGGCGCTCGTCGCCCTGCGGTCCCAGGACGTCTTCGCCGCCACGGAGGTCACCAGGACGCCGGTACGCGCCGGCTGGTACCCGGTGACGCCGTTCGCCAGAGTGAGCGCGTCGAGCGCACAGGCGTGACAGGCACCGGCGACCGGCAGTCGCCGCCCCGCCTGTTCAGCGGGGCAGCGCCTGCTGGAGTTCGGCGCGCAGGGCGGGGGTGAGCATCTCGCCCGCCTGCTTGGCCAGCCGGGCCATCTCGTAGCCCACCACGCCGATGTCGGCGTCCGCCGCCGCCAGGGTGGCCAGGATCGAGCCGTCGCGTACCTGCATCACCAGGAAGTAGCCGCGTCCCATCTCGACCACCGTCTGCTTGACCACGTCACCGTCGAACATCTGGGCGGCGCCGGCGGTGATGCTCATCAGCCCCGAGGTCACCGCCGCGAGCTTGTCGGCGTGGTCCCGGGGCAGGTGGTCGGATATCGCCACCAGCAGCCCGTCGGAGGAGACCACCACCGCGTGCGCCACCCCGGGCACCCGCTCCGCGAACGCGCTGACCAGCCAGCTCAGGTCGCGAGCCTCCTGCGACAACGTCGTCACCTACGTCCTCCTTCGCTCCACGCCCCGAGCGGCGGCACGGGTATCTCGGTGGTCTCCTCAGCCTCGGCCCGCCGCACACCGCTGTACAACCTGGACAACATCCCGCCGACGGCGTCCGGGTCCGGATCGTTGCGACTCGCCGGCTGATCCGGGCGGGCCGGCTGGGTCACCGCACTGAGCTGTGCCATCGGCACCCGCACCGGGAGGCCACGCTCGTTCGTCCCGGCGGTCACCGGCACGGCCGGCGGTGCCGGTGCGCCGGCACCGACAGTGGGTACGGCCGTCGAGGGTCCCTCCCGCGACCACCAGCCGCTGCCCCCGGTCGCCGGTGCCGCCGCCGGGGCGAGCACGTCCTCGGCGCGTACCGGCACCGGGTGGGCCTGGCGGGGCACCGTGGTCGGGCGCCGCCCGGCCACCGGCAGATCCGCTGGTCCCGGGTTGGCCGGCGCGACCGGCCGGGGCGTCGCGGCGGGCAGCCCGCGCGGCGACGGCACCGGGTCCAGGCTCGGCGGCGGCGCCGGGGCGAGCAGCGGATGCGGCAGCCGTACCCGGGCCACCAGTCCTCCGGCACCGCCGTGCAACCGCACCTCGATGCCGTGCCGGGCGGCGAGGTGACTGACCACGAACAGACCCATCCGCTCGACCGTCGCCACGTCGGCGGCCGGCGGCGCGGCCAGCACCGCGTTCGCCTCGGCAAGCGCCGTCGGGCTCATTCCGAGACCCTGGTCGGCGATCTCGATCACCGCCCCGGGCCCCTCGACCCGGGCCATCACCTGCACGATGGTGTCCGGTCGGGAGAAGGCTGTCGCATTTTCCAGCAGCTCGGCCAGCAGGTGCACCAGCTCACCCACCGCGTGCCCGACCACGTGCAGGTCCGCCACCGCCTCGTGCCGGATCCGCTGGTACTGCTCGATCTCGGCGCTGGCCGCCAGCAGCACCGCGCTCAACCCGATCGGTCGGTTCCACCGGCGGGTCGACTCGGTACCGGCCAGCACCAGCAGGCTCTCGTCGTTACGGCGCATGCGGGCGGCGAGGTGATCCAGCTTGAACAGGTTCTCCAGCTGCTCGGGGTCGCCCTCCTCGCGCTCCAGGTCGTCGAGCAGCTCCAACTGCCGCTCCACAAGCACCTGGCTCCGCCGGGCGAGATTGACGAACATCGCGTTGACGTTGCGGCGCATGTTCGCCTGCTCGACCGCCACCCCGACGGCGCTGCGGTGCACCGCGACGAACGCCTCGGCCAGTTCACCGATCTCGTCGAGCGAACGCACGACCGCCGGCGAGACCTCGATCGGTGGGACGCCACCGGAGACCGACCGCAGCCGGGCCAGCGCCTCGGGCAGCTCGATCTGCGCGATCCGCAGCGCCTGCGAGCGCAGCAGCCGGATCGACCGGGCCAACGACCGACCGATCAGTACCGAGATCAGCACCGCCACCAGCAGAACCGTGATGATCACGCCGACGACCAGCAGCGTCTCCCGCAGCTGGGTCTCGCTCGCGTCGTCGGCCTGACCCGAGGAG
The DNA here is from genome assembly GCF_002754655.1 of Verrucosispora sp. CNZ293. Classification (NCBI taxonomy): domain Bacteria; kingdom Bacillati; phylum Actinomycetota; class Actinomycetes; order Micromonosporales; family Micromonosporaceae; genus Micromonospora; species Verrucosispora sp. CNZ293. The sequence continues at coordinate 397,318 of NZ_PEFR01000001.1, read as the reverse complement.
TCCGCCAGCACGTCCGCCTCGAACCCCCGCAACAGCTCGTGCCGGGCCTCGCTGGCGGTCCACCACTGCTCCCCGTCCAGCACCGTCGACCCGGACGTGCCCTGCGACAGCGCCTGCTCCTCCATCCGGGAGGCGGCGACGAAGGCCGGATCAAGGCTCATCTCGTCGTACCGGGCCACCTGTGCGTTCGTCGCGGCGATCCGGAACGCGCCGAGCGCGGTCAGCTGCCGGGCCCGCAGGTCGGGCAGCTGGGCCGCGTCCTCGGAGTCGTAGCTGCCGGCGCGGGCCGCAGAGTACAGCTCCGCCCGGACCCGCGAGGAGAGTTCCTTCGCCCGGGCGAACTGCACGTAGCGCAGGACCGCGTCGGCCAGCTCCGGCCGGTCGGCGCCCGGCGTCGGCTGGGCGAGCAGATTCAGCAACGCGTCGATCGCGCGGTGGTAGTTGCCGATGATGGTGTCGTCGCTGAGCACCACGGTGGTCAGCGTGTTACGGATGTAGCCGACCTGCTGGTACGCCTGGGAGGCCACCACGTAGACGTCCCGCCACGAGGCGTCCGCCTCGGCCAGCGGTTCGGCCGCCGCGCGCAGCTGCGCCGCCGCCTGGTCGGCGGCGTCGCGGTAGGGCTGCAACACGGCCAGCCGCTCCTCGCTGGCCTCCTCGTCGACGGCGCTGCGCAGGGCCGGCAGCTCGCCGGCCGTCCGGTCGCGCTCCAGCTGCAACCGGTGGGTCAACGCGGTGATCTCGCGCCCGATGCCGACCTGGGCGGCGAAGTCACCGAGGGTGTTCGCCCTGGTGACCAGGCTCTGGGTCTGCACCCCCGCCAGGACCAGGAAGGCGACCGACGGGATGACCAGCACCGTGGCCAGCTTCGTCCGCATCCGCCAGTCCTGCAGCCGCAGGGGGGAGCGACGCCTGTGGGGTACGACCCGGACGTCGAACCGACGCCGGCGGTGCTGCGACACCCCGTGCGCCTGCTCCGGTCCTACACCCACCCGCTCCTCCTCCCCCACGCGTCCGCCGCGGTCCGGGGAGCGCCGTCCATCCAACCAGGCCCGAGAGCAGTGTCAACGCCCTGCCCTTATGAATGGTTAAGGAAGGGTACTGCTGGTCGCCAGCCTATGCCGAGGTCGCCGACGCTTGATCATCCGTCCGGCCGATGTCGGCCACCGCCACGGCATCGGCGATCCGGCCGGTGGCCACCAGCGCCGCGCCGGTGGCCCCGATCTCCGGGTGCCGCCCGAAGCCGACCGTCCGGGGCGCCAGCACCGCCGCGAACGCCTGCCGCCACCAGGTCGAGGCGGCTATCGCACCGCCACCGAGGACCACCTCCACCGGCCGACCCACGGTGGACTCCAGCTCCACCAGGTCGTCGACGACCTGCTCGCAGACCCCGTACATCAGCCCGGCCAGCATCTCCACGGCGGTGGTGCTGAAGCCCAGCCCGCGCAGCTCACCCAGCCCGGCCGGTCGCCGGCCCGGTGGACGGTCCCCGCCGAAGCGGACGTTCGCCGGCCGGCCCCCGCCGGGTGGCAGCAGCGCCAGCGCCTCCTCCAACGCCTGGCCGCTGGGCAGCCGCAGCACCCGGTCGGCCCAGGCGAACAGGTTCCCGCCGGAGGAGTACGCCGCCCCGGTCACCACGTGGTCGTGGTCGACCCGGTAGCGCCACAGCCGGTGCGGCAGAACTGTCGTCTCGGCCGGCGTCGACATCCGCTGCAACAACCGCACCGCCGACGACGTGCCCACCGTCACCGCCGCCCGGGTGGGGTCCACGCAGCCGGAGCCGACGTTGGACGCGGCACCGTCGCCCAGCGGCGGCGCCCACCGCGCCCCGGCCAGGGCCGGCCACCGCCGGCCGTACTCGGCGCGCAGCCCACCGCGCCAGTCCCGGGCGACCAGGTCAGGCAGGTCCGAACCGTCGCTGCCGGCCAGTGCGCAGGCCTCCGGATCCCAGGCCAGGGTGTGCAGGTCCAGCAGGCCGGTGCCGGAAGCCTGCGACATCGACATCGGCGCCTCGCGGAGCAACCGACCGAGCACGTACTCCACCAGGCCGGTGAAACGGGCCACCCGGCCACCGGTGTGGGCCCGCAGCCAGGGCAGCCGCACCGACCAGTAGCAACGGTGCCACCAGGTGCCGGTGCGTTGGTGGAAGGCGTCCGGGTCGGCCGGACCGACAGCCGTGGCCGGCGACTCGGGGCGGGTGTCCAACCAGGTCAGGACCGGGCCGAGCGGCTCACCGTCGGCACCCAGCGGCAGCACCGAGTGCCACTGGCCACTGATCGCCACCAGCTCCACCCCGTCCAACCAGCCCTGCCCGTGCAGCTCGTCGAGGCACTCGATCAGGCAGGCCAGGTAGTGGCGGGGGTCGAGGGTGCCGGCACCCTCGTCGTCGACGGCGAGCACCACGCGGCGACGGGCCAACGCCCCCGGCAGCGGTTGGGCGTCGTCCAGCACGAGCCCACGCACCGACGAGGTGCCCAGGTCCAGCGCGAGAATCTTCATCGCGGGTCAACGTACCCGGTGATCGCGACGCCACCACGTTTCCGCGCGCCGGGTCCGCCGATCGGCTTCCGCACCGACCACCCCGACGCGTAGAGTGTTCGCATGCTCGCGCGATTGACCTGCTGGTGGCCCGCCGACCCGGCGGCCCTCCCCCGCGCGTAGCTTCACCCACGCGGCCGCCCGACGAGGCGGCCGCCGGTCATTTCTCCGGCCCCGGGCCGCCCCCCGACGGCGGTCGCCCGGCCCGAGGAGACCCGATGCACCAGCTCACCGACCTGCTCACCACGCTCGCCGCCGGCCTCGACCCCGGCCCGTTCGCCCTGTTACGCCGCGACGACGCCGACCATCTCGACCTGTTCACCGGCACCGTGACGACAGTCGACCGGCTCGCCGACGTCCCGCTGCCCGCCGCGCCGGCCGACCCGGCGACGCTGGCCCTGGTGCCGTACCGCCAGGTCGTCGAACGAGGCTTCGAGTGTGTCGACGACGGCGTGCCCCTGGAATGCCTGCGCATCGACAGCCGCCACCGGCTGCCGCTGGGCGGCGTGCTCGACGCGCTGCCCACCGCCGCGGTCCGCACCACCGGCGCCGCCTTCGACATCAGCGACGACGAGTACGCCGCCATCGTGGCCCGGGTGCTGGCCGACGAGATCGGCCACGGTGAGGGCGCCAACTTCGTCATCCACCGCACCCTGCGCGCCCAGGTACAGGGTGCCCCGCTGGCCGCCGCGCTGGCCGCGCTGCGCTCGCTGCTGACCCGGGAACGCGGCGCGTACTGGACGTTCGTGGTGCACACCGGTACCCGCACCCTGGTCGGCGCCAGCCCGGAGCGGCACGTCAGCGTCGACGACGGTCTGGTGATGATGAACCCGATCAGCGGCACGTTCAGGCACACCGGTGTCGCCGCCGACCGGGCCGCGCTGCTGCGCTTCCTCGCCGACACCAAGGAGACCGAGGAGCTGTACATGGTCCTCGACGAGGAGTTGAAGATGATGGCCACCGTCGCCGAGCACGGTGGGCAGGTGGTCGGGCCGTACCTGAAGGAGATGTCGCACCTGGCGCACACGGAGTACCTGCTGGCCGGGCGGGGCTCGAAGGACGTCCGCGAGGTGCTGCGGGAGACGATGTTCGCGCCGACGGTGACCGGCAGCCCGATGGAGAACGCCTGCCGGGTCATCGCCCGCCACGAACGCACCGGACGCCGCTACTACTCCGGGGTGCTGGCACTGCTCGGGCACGACGAGACGGGCCGGCAGACCCTCGACGCCCCCATCCTGATCCGTACCGCCGAGATCTCCCCCACCGGTGAGCTGCGGGTACCTGTCGGCGCGACCCTGGTCCGCCACTCCACCCCCGCCGCCGAGGTCGCGGAGACCCACGCCAAGGCCGCCGGCGTGCTGGCCGCCCTCGGCCTCGGCCCGCAGGCACCGGCCGGGCCGCACCCGGCCCAGCGGCTGGCCGACGATCCGCAGGTGCGTGCCGCCCTCGCCGCCCGCAACGCCCCGCTGGCCCGGTTCTGGCTCGACCAGCGGCCGCCGGGCACCCTGGCCCTGCCCGCCCTGGCCGGACGACGGGCCCTCATCGTCGACGGGGAGGACACCTTCACCGGGATGCTGGCCCATCAGCTCGGCGCGCTCGGGCTGTCGGTGACCGTCCGGCCGTGGCAGGACGAGCAGCCGGTCCGGGCGTACGACCTGGTGGTGGTCGGCCCCGGCCCGGGTGACCCGACCGGTGACACGGAGAAGATGACGAAGCTGCGGGCCCTGCTCACCGAACTGCTGGACGCCGGGCGCCCGACGCTCGCCGTCTGTCTGGGCCACCAGCTTCTCGCCGGCCTGCTCGGGCTGCCGGTGCACCGGCGGGACGCGCCCTACCAGGGGTTGCAGCGCACCGTCACCCTCTTCGGCACGCCCCGCCGGGTCGGCTTCTACGCCACCTTCACCGCCCGCGCCACCGTCGACCGCCACGACGGCCCGTACGGCCCGGTGGAACTGGCCCGCGACGAGGCCGACGGCTCGGTGCACGCCCTGCGCGGACGCGGCTTCGCCGGGGTGCAGTTCCATCCGGAGTCGGTGCTCAGCCCGGACGGGGTGGCGGTCCTGGCCGAGCTGCTGCCCGACCTGCTGCCCACGCCGGCCGGCGAGTTGTCCCCGGCGGCGCAGGCATAGCCGGGCCGATCCGGGGTAGCGCTGTGAACGGCCGGCGGTCCGGACGGGACTGAGAGCCCCCGCCCGGACCGCCGGTCCTACAGTGGTGGACCGCTCAGCCGGCCAGGCCCTGCTTGAGCGCGGCACCGATGCGCACCGCCCGCTTGGCGGTGAGCGCGGTCGCCCCCAACGCGACATGGTCGGGCGGCACTTCACCGTTGTTGCTGGTGTGCGACGCGCCGTACGGGTTGCCGGCGGTGAACTGGCTCGGATCGGTGTACCCGGGAGCCACCACGACCCCGCCCCAGTGGTAGAAGACGTTGAACAGCGACAGCAGGGTCGACTCCTGCCCACCGTGCTCGGTGGCGGTGGAGGTGAAGGCGGAGTAGACCTTGTCGGCCAGCGCCCCCTGGGCCCACAGCGGGCCGGTGGTGTCGATGAACTGCTTGAGCTGGGCGGCGATCATGCCGTAGCGGGTCGGCGCACCGAAGATCACCACGTCCGCCCAGCTGAGATCGTCCGGCTGCGCCTCGTCCACGTCCTGGGTCTCCAACCGGTGCGCCTGCCATCCCGAGTTGGAGCGGATCGCCTCGTCCGGTGCCAGCTCGCGGACCTTGCGCAGCCGGACCTCCGCACCCGCCTCGCCGGCTGCCTCCGCTGCCGCCAGCGCCATCTGGTAGGTGATGCCGGTCGCGCTGTAGTAGATCACCGCCACCTTGACCTGTGCCGCCATCGCTCGTCCTTCCTCCTCGGGATCAGCTTTCGCGACTACCCGATGGTTGCGCCGACAAACACCGGGGTGTCCACCTGTCGACGGACACCGCAGTTCCGTCCACCGGTCGTCCCGTACCGCGCCTCGGCCGGCAGACCATCAAGACATGACCGAAACCCCCGCCATCCGCGTACGCGGCCTACGCAGGACCTACGGCGACACAGCCGCCGTCGCCGGCCTGGACCTTGACGTCGGTGCCGGTGAGGTGGTGGCCCTGCTCGGCCCCAACGGAGCGGGCAAGACCACCACCATCGAGATCCTGGAGGGTCACCGTCACCGCGACGCCGGTGCGGTGAGCGTGCTGGGCCACGACCCGGCCCACGCCGACCTGGACTGGCGCGCCCGCATCGGCATCGTCACCCAGGACAGCGGCGACCTCGGCGAGCTGACCGTTTGCGAGTCGGTCAGCCACTTCGCCCACTACTACCCCCGCCCCCATGACCCGGAGCAGGTCATCGAACTGGTCGGCCTCACCGCGAAGGCCACCGCCCGGGTACGGACCCTCTCCGGCGGCCAGCGCCGTCGTCTCGATGTCGCCCTCGGCATCGTCGGCCGTCCCCGGCTGCTCTTTCTCGACGAGCCGACCACCGGCTTCGACCCGCAGGCCCGCCGCCGGTTCTGGGACCTGATCCGGCAGTTGGCCGGTGCCGGGGGCTGCACCATCCTGCTGAGCACCCACTACCTGCAGGAAGCCGAGGCGCTGGCCGACCGGGTGGCCGTCATCGCCGGCGGCCGGATCGTCGCCGACGCCACCCCGGCCGCCCTCGTCGGGCGGGCCACCGCACGCACCGTAGTGCGCTGGGCAGACGGCCGGCAGGAGACCGACGACCCGGCCGCGCTCATCGCGACGCTCACCGCCCGGTACGGCGGCGCCGTGCCGGAACTGACAGTCAGTCGCCCGAGCCTGGAAGACGTCTACCTCGACCTGATCGGAGACGGCTCATGACCAGCACCGTCCGCCCCGGCACGCCGCAGCGCCCCTCGGCGGTCCGGCTCGGCCTGCACCGCGCGACGATCGAACTGAAAGGCTTTTTCCGGGAACGTGACGCGGTGACGTTCACCTTCGCCATGCCGGCGGTGATCCTCGCCCTGCTCGGCTCGATCTTCGACGGCGTCTACCCCGGCAGCGACGTGACCTCCGCGCAGTACCTGGCACCGAGCATGATCGCTGCCGGGGTTGCCTCGACGACCTTCATCAACCTCGGCACCGGCATCGCCGCCGACCGTGACGACGGCACCCTGCGCCGGCTGCGTGGCGCGCCGATGCCGCCGTCGGCGTACTTCATCGGCAAGATCCTGATGGCCCTGGTGGTCACCGTCGGCGAGACGGTTCTGCTGCTCGGCATCGCCGTGCTCGCCTTCGACCTGTCCCTGCCCACCGACCCGGTCCGCTGGCTCACCTTCGGCTGGGTCTTCCTGCTCGGGGCAACCGCCTGCGCCCTGACCGGCATCGCCGCGAGCAGCCTCGCCGGCTCGGCCCGCAGCGCCGGCGCCGTGATGAACCTGCCCTACCTGGTGCTCGCCTTCATCTCGGGGGTCTTCTACACACCCGTCGGTCAACTGCCAGAGCCGCTGCTCACGGTCGGCTCACTGTTCCCACTCAAGTGGATGGCGCAGGGCTTCCGATCGGTGTTCCTGCCCGACAGCATCCTCCCCCAGGAGGTCGTACCCTCCTGGGAACACGGCCGGATCGCGCTGGTACTGGCCGCCTGGTGCATCGGAGGAACGGTGCTGTGTCTGACCACCTTCCGCTGGCAGGGTCGACGCTTCCGGTGACCTCGTCGGTGGCCGCCACAGACTCGTGGAGCGGACGCTTCCGGCTCTGGGACAGCTATTTCGCGCTGGCGGGTGCCGGGGTCGCTCTGGTCGTGGCCGCCGACACGTGGTGGTCGCCGGTCGCCCGCGCCGGTTGCCTCGCGCTGTTCCTCGCCCTGGCCGGCTGGTACCTCGGCTTCGGCCGCAGGCTGATGCGCGAGTCCATCGAGGACTGGCGGGGCTACCTCTACCTCGCCGGTGTGGCCCTGCTCTACGTGCCGGCGGTGCTGCTCAACGGCAACGCCTCGTTCCTGTTGTTCCTGCTCTGTCCGCAGATGTTCATGGTGCTGCCGGCCGTGCCGGCGGTGCTCGCGGTGGTGCTGTTCAACTCAGTGCACATCGTCGTCCTGGCCATCCGCCTACCGGACCTGGGCGACCTCGTCGCGCCGCTGCTGGTCGCGGTGATGATCGTGTTCGTCGTCTGCGTCCTGGGGGTCTGGTCGCAACGCACCGTCGACGAGAGCGCCCGACGAGCCGACCTGATCGCCCAACTGGAACGGACCAGGGCCGAGCTGGCCGAACTGTCCCACCAGGCAGGCATCGCCGCCGAACGCCAACGGCTCGCCGCCGACATCCACGACACCGTCGCCCAGGGCCTGTCCAGCGTGGTGATGCTCGTTCAGGCCGCCGAGGCCGACCTGGACGGCGCCCCGGACCGGGCCCGTCAGCACCTGGTGCTGGCCCGGCAGACGGCCCGGGAGAACCTGGTCGACGTGCGGACACTCGTGGCTGCGTTGACGCCCGCGCAGCTCACCGGCGCCCCATTGGAGCAGGCACTGCATCGGCTGGCGGAACGGTTCAGCCAGCAGACCGGCGTACCGGCGACCTGCGTCGTCTCCGGCACCGGCCCGCCGCCGCGCACGGACCTGGAGGTGGTGCTGCTCCGCGCGGCGCAGGAGGCGCTGACAAACGTTCGCCGGCACGCCGACGCCCGGGCGGTGGCCGTCCTGCTCCGCCGCGACGACAGGCGGCTCGCGCTGGAGATCGCCGACGACGGGGCCGGGTTCGACGTCGCTGCCGCCAATGACGGCTACGGCCTGGCCGGGCTGCGAACCCGCGTCGAGCAGGCCGACGGCTCGCTCGTCGTACGCTCCGCACCCGGCGCCGGGACCACGATCCGGGTGGAGGTGCCCTACCGATGATCACTGTGCTGCTGGTGGACGACCATCCCGTGGTCCGGGCCGGTGTGGCCGGCATGCTCGCCGGCGCCGACGACATCACGATCGTCGGTGAAGCCGGCGACGCGGCCGGGGCCGTGACCCAGGTCCGCCACCGGCGACCCGACGTGGTGCTGATGGATCTGCGGCTGCCCGGCGGTGACGGAGTCGAAGCCACCACTCGGATCCTCACCGAGTCACCGCAGACCCGGGTGGTGGTGCTCACCACCTACGAAACCGACGGCGACATCCTGCGCGCCGTCGAGGCCGGTGCGGCCGGCTATCTGCTCAAGGACGTCGCCCGGGCCGACCTGATCACCGCCGTCCGCACCGCGGCGCGCGGCGGCACCGTGCTGGCTCCGTCGGTGGCCACCCGGCTGCTGCGCCAGGTCCGCCGGCCGGCCCGCGGCACGCTGTCCGCCCGCGAGGTGGAGGTGCTGCGCCTGGTGGGCCAGGGCTTGTCGAACGCCGAGATCGGTCGCGAACTGCACATCAGCGAGGCGACCGTGAAGACCCACCTGCTGCGTACCTTCAACAAACTCGACGTCTCCGACCGCACCGCCGCAGTCACCACCGCGATGGCCGCCGGTCTGCTGTAAGCCGCGCCTGGTTGGTGTAAGCCGCGCCTGGCGGGCGGTTTTCCGGTGGCCGGCGGCAGCGGCGAGGTGGCACGCTGACCGGTGATGGAGATCAGGATCGCGACCGCCGACGACTGGCCCGGCATCTGGGCCTTCCTCCGGGAGATCGTCGCCGCGGGTGAGACGTACACCTGGCCCCGGGACGTCGACGAGGCGCGGGCCCGGCGGATGTGGCTGGTGCCTGCGCCCGGCCGGACCGTGGTCGCCGTCGACCGGGACGGCACGATCCTCGGTTCGGCGAAGCTGACAGCCAACCAGCTCGGTCCCGGGGCGCACGTCGCCAATGCCAGTTTCATGGTCGCGCCGGCGGCGGCCGGGCGCGGCATCGGGCGGGCCCTCGGCGAACACGTGCTGGAGCTGGCCCGCGCCGACGGCTACCGGGCGATGCAGTTCAACGCGGTGGTGGCCGTGAACACCCGGGCGGTGGCGCTGTGGCGCAACCTCGGCTTCGAGGTGGTGGGTCGGATCCCGGACGGCTTCCGACACCCCACGGACGGCTACGTCGACCTGCTGGTGATGTATCGGCGGCTCTGAGCCGGCGGGCCGGCCGTCGCGGGCCGCCGGATAGCCTGGGCCGGTGATACTGCCCCTGCCGACCGGCGAATTCCAGGCGTACCTGTTCGACTGCGACGGCACGATCGTCGACTCGATGCCCCAGCACTACACCGCCTGGCGGGACACCCTCGACCTGTGGGGCTGCGCCTTCCCCGAGGACCTCTTCTACGCCTGGGCCGGGCGACCGACCGCGGACATCGTCGTCGCCCTCAACGAACAGCACGGCCTGGACATGCCGGTGGAGACCGTCGTCGCCCACCGGGAGTCCCGCTTCCAGCAGCTCCTGCCCACCGCCTCCGGCATCCCGGGGGTGCTGCGGCACATCGACGACGCGCACGGACGCATCCCGTTCGCCGTGGTCTCCGGCAGCACCCGGGAGGCCGTCACCGCCTCGCTTACCGCGCTGGGCATCCTCGACCGTTTCGACGTGCTGGTCTGCGCGGGTGACTATGCCCGCCCCAAGCCCGACCCGGAGCCGTTCCTGCGCGCCGCCGAACTGCTCGGCGTACCGCCGACGTCCTGCCTGGTCTTCGAGGACGCGGACCTGGGCATCGAGGCCGCGACCGCCGCGGGTATGGCCGCTGTCCGGGTGCCGCCGCCCCGCCGGGGCTGAGCGCGAGCACCGCCAGGCTTGCTCAAGATATCCGCAAGTTGCGTGGTTCACAGTTCTCGACCAGGTAGGAAAACGTCATCCTGATGACACCGGTGCCGGCGACCGCGTCGCCGCCCCGCACCGGTCGCCTGAACGGGGGATCGCGCTCCGCCACCAACGGCGCTGGCGTAGCGCGGTCAGGGGCGCACCGCACCGGTTCCGGCCCGGTCAGTTTGTCGGTGTCCGCACCTATGCTGCCGTCGACCCCCTGAAGGAAGGCGGCCGACGTCGTGGCACCTGCCGGAACGACCTCGCTGAGCGGCTCCGAAGCCCTCGCGTTGCGGATGACGAGCCTCCTGCTGCGTCCCCACCCCACCACCGCCGCGCCGACGAGCGTGGCCGACGTGGTCGAGTGGTTCGGTGCCATGCAGGCACAGGATCTGGCCAGCGGCATGTGGTCGCTCGGCGTCCGGCTGCCCGGGGCCACCCACGCCGACGTGCACGCCGCGTTGGAGCGCCGCGAGGCGCTGCGGACCTGGCCGATGCGCGGCACCATCCACCTGGTTCCGGCCCGCGACGCCCGCTGGCAGCTGGAGCTGACCGGCGTACGCGCGCTCGCCGGTGCGGCACGGCGGCGGGAGTTCCTCGGCCTGTCGGAGGCGGAGGCGGACCGCGCGGCCGAGGTGCTCGGTGAGACCCTCGCCGGCGGCCGACGGCTGACCCGCACCGACTGCGTGGCCGCGCTCGTCGCGGCCGGCATCGACGGCGCCGGCCAGCGCGGCTACCACCTGCTGTGGTATGCGGCCCAGCGCGGTGTCACCTGCATCGCCCCCAACGTCGGCACCGAGCAGACCTTCGCGTTGCTCGACGAGTGGGCACCAGACCAGCGACAACTGGAGCGTGACGAGGCGCTGGCCACCCTGGCGCTGCGCTACTTCCGCAGCCACGGCCCCACCACCCGGCAGGACTTCGCCGGTTGGACGGGCCTGACCGCCGCCGACGCCAAACGCGGCATCGCCGCCGCTGGCGCCGACCTGACCACAGTGCTTGTCGACGGCGCCGAGGCGGTCCTGCACACGCCGCTGCTGGACGCACCCCGCACCTCGGTGGCGGACGTGCTGACCCTGCCCGGCTTCGACGAGTACCTGCTCGGCTACAAGGACCGCACGCTGATGCTCGACCCGGAGCACAAGCAGGCAATCATCCCCGGTGGCAACGGTGTCTTCCAGGCCACGGTCGTGGTCGGCGGTCGGGTGGTCGGCACCTGGAAACGCAGCCTGGCCAAGACCCGCGTCACCCTGACCGTGCACCCGCTCGCCGACCTCGACCCGACCCGACGCGAGCAGGTCGAGCAGGCGCTGCACCGGTACGCCGACTTCCTCGCCCTGCCGCCCCGGGTCACCTGGAGCGACTGAACATACCCGTTGCCCGCCCCGTTCGCCGACAGTACGGTCACCTGGTGACCTTCGTTGTCTCGTCGCCACCGGCCAGCCGGTAACCGCACCTGAGCCCGGCCCGGCTCGCACCTTCCTGAGCCCGGGCGCTGCTGTGCTGCCCGGGCGGCGACGACAACGGAGAACTGTGTGAACACGAACACGCCCACGACAGGGCGGGGAATCTTCTATATCTGTGTCGCGGCGATCGCCTGGGGATCCGGCGGCGCAGCGGCGGCGGTCCTCTTCACCGTCAGCGGTCTCGGGCCGCTCGCGGTCTCCTTCTGGCGGTTCGCCGGCGGGGTGCTGCTCCTGCTCGCCGTCCATCTGGTCGTCCGCCGCCGCACCCCGGGCCTGCCCCGGTCCACATGGCGGCAGGTCATCGTGACCGGGGTGGGACTGGCCGTCTACCAGACCGCCTATTTCGCGGCGGTCGGCTACGCCGGCCTAGCCGTCGCCACGGTGGTGACCCTGGGCTGCGGACCGATTCTCATAGCCATCGGATCTCACCTGCTGGTCAGGGAACCGCTCGGTCGCCGCGGCGCGGTGACCGTGGCAATGGCGCTGGCCGGCCTGCTCCTGCTGGTCGGCGGCGGCGGGGTCGAGACCGGGTCGGCACCAACGCTGGGTCTGCTCTGCGCGCTGCTGTCGGCGACCGGATACGCAGGTGTCACGTTGCTGGGCCGCAAGCGGGGCCGCGACGGCGGCAACTCACCGGCGATGACACTCGGTGGGTTCGCCGTCGGGCTGCTCTGCCTGTTTCCGCTGGCGGTAGTCGAGGGGCCGCTGCCCACCTCGGGCGACATCGGGCAGGTCCTCGGGCTGCTCGCCTATCTCGGGATCGTCCCGACCGCGCTGGCGTACCGCCTGTTCTTCGCCGGGCTGGCCACGGTCCGGGCCACCACAGCGTCGGTCGTCGCACTGGTAGAGCCGGTGACCGCCGCCGTGATCGCGGTGGTCCTACTGCACGAGCAACTCACGGTGGCCACCGTCGTCGGTTCGGTGATCATGCTCGGCGCGGTGGTGGCGCTGACCGTCGGCGAGCGGCGGGACACCGGCGGCCGGGTCTACGGTGGAGCCGGTCCGAGAGCCGGCCTTCGCAGGTACCGCGAGCCGGCGACGGCGGCCAGGCTGGCGAGCCCCGCCAGCACCCCGACCGGTCCGCCAGGTCCGAACGACGGACGGACCGCGGGGACGACCTGACCGAGGAACACGTCGGCGTAGTTGGTCATGACAACGACGGCGGTCACGATCGTGACGACACCGAGCCCACCGGCCACCAGCGGGAGCCACCCTCGCCGGCCCGAATCGGCGATCGTCCAACCGGTGACCACGTTGAGCAGGACGGCCGCGCCGACATACCAGGCCCACCCCGGGAACTCGGTCAGGCGTACGGCCCGGTCGCCGTACCAGGCCCAGGGCAGGCCGAAGACCGCGACGAGGGTTCCTGCCGCGCCAGCGACGGCGGCGGCCCAAATGACGACCTTCGACATCACGTCTTCCCACGGGGGCGTGCGGACCATGACGCGTGCGCGGCACCGACCGGGGCGAACCCTCGGTCGGCGCCGTGCTCGGCCAACCTGGCGGTGCCGGTGGCAGGACCTGACTGCACCGCCCGGTCAGCTATGACGTTTGTAGTGACAGGTTGAGCACCGTCAGCACGGACGGGGTCTCTGTCCACAGAATATATTCGCCGGATCGGCCGGGATCCACGTCGGTGTGGAATCCGCTGACGATTCCTCGACTCGTCAACACGCCATCGGAGCGAGTCGCCCAGACCGGCCCGCCGCTGTCACCCTTCGCGACCGCCGCGCAGCCGGAGCACTGCCAGCCTTCGACTCCCAGCCGCACACCCTTGCCGTCACCGAAGTTCCACTGGACTGCTTCGTGCGTCACCCGGATATTGCAACGGTTGGGGTAACTGGTGTAGCCGCTCTGACAGACGTACTCACCGTCCCATGAGTACTGGGCGGCACCGAAGTTGAATACATAGTCATCATTCACCCAGACCTGAGATGACGCGTTCGCGTTGATGATGGCCGCATCGTGCGGGTTGTTCTCCTGCTGAACCCTGCCAATTCCCGCACCGCCCTGCGCCTCGATGCCGTTTCCGACGTTGAAGCAGTGCTCGGCGGTGACAAGGTATTCGGCGTTGTAGGTCCGGTCGCGAACACCAAAGGCCGACGTGCATTGGTAGCCGGAGATGTTGACGTCGTGTCGGATGGGGATTCCCCCCTGCCAGGGAGCAGCTGGGCTGTGCCGGTCGGCCGGACGGACCGGGGCGCCCTTGACATACCGGATGTCCGCCGCCTGCAGAGCGCTTACCGCCAACGACCTCGACGCGATGGAGGCGGCCCGAGCCGGATCACTGGTGCGGACCTCCAGACCACTGCCGTCACTGAGCAGCACTATGGAGTAGACCTGCGCACCCGCGTCCTTCCACTGCTCTGCCGCGTCCCAGATGCCTTTGCTGGCGACCTCCATCTGGTGACGCGAGTACTTACTCTCCCGCACCTCGACGGAGGTGGCGCCCCGCTTGGCCGATGAGAGCGAGCCAACACCACGATCCAGCAGTAACCGGGCCCGCTCAAGGTCCGTCGCATAGACAGTCACCCGATCGTTGGCCGGATCGACACGCATCCCCGAGAAGATGTTGCGGTAATCGCCATGACCCAGCTCGCCGATCGCCTGGGCAACCTCCGAGTGACGCATGAGCGAAGGTTCGCCGACCTGCGCCGCAAAATCGCGATCAGGCTCTTTGGGATCGGCAGCGGATCGACCAGGAAGAGTGACCGTGGCGGCCAAAACGACGAAAACAGAAATTGATGAGAGCATGCGTCGCCGCAGTAGATGCGCCATTTTTCCCCCGTAAGAAAAGGCGACAAATATTTGCAGACGACGATACCTGTCGTGCCGACCACCCGCAAGGCACCAGCGACAGCGCTCAGGACCTCGGGTCGGTGGTCAGGAAGGCGCGCACGGTGTCGGTGATCGTCGGCCAGTCGGCGGCGAACTCGTAGAAGTGATGATCAGCCGCCCCAACGCTGCCGGCTGCTGCCGCCATCCGCACCTGGGCGCGGCGCGATGAGCTGGTCGCCGAGCGGCTGCGCACGGTGGACAACCGGCGGATGGCGCTGCTGCGCCAGACGCCTTCTGTTCGGACCCGGAGGAGATCGAGGCCCGCGCCCTGCTCGCTTTCTGCATGGCGATCGGCGTGTTGTCGCATCAAGCCGCTGCGAGGCAGCAACATCCCCGTAGTTGCGGGCGGCCCGGTGAGCGACGAACGCGCGCCACGCGGACGGGGCGAAGGTCGACGCCGGGCCGCGCCGTCGGCCCCGTGTTCTGCCTACGGCAGAGTCCGTTGGCTGCGTCGCGCCACCGCTGCTTGGCTGGACGCCATGCGGACACTGGTGCTGGGCGGGACGGCGTGGCTGGGGCGGGAGGTGGCCCGGCAGGCCGTCGACCGGGGGCATGCCGTCACCTGCCTGGCCCGTGGGGAGAGCGGAGCGGTGCCGGACGGCGCGGTTCACGTCCGGGCGGACCGCAGCGACCCCACGGCGTACGAGGCGCTGCGTGACCGTGACTGGGATGCCGTCATCGAGGTGTCGTGGCAGCCCGGCTTCGTCCGGCAGGCCCTGCGCACGCTTGGCGACCGGGCCCGGCACTGGAGCTACGTCTCGTCGGTGAACGCCTACGCCAGCCACGACACACCGGGCGCCGACGAGACGGCGGCCACCCTGCCGGCGACGGTTCGGGACACGGTCGACCGCGAGGAGTACGGCGAGGCGAAGGTGGCCTGCGAGCAGTTCTCCGCGACCGAGGTGGGCGATCGGTTGTTGGTGGCCCGCGCCGGGCTGATCGGCGGCCCCGGCGACCACACCGACCGTTCCGGCTACTGGGTGGCCCGAGCTGCCCGCGCCCCCGGGACACCGATGCTGGTGCCCTGCACCCCCGATGCGCCGACGCAGGTGGTCGACGTCCGCGACCTGGCGGCCTGGCTGCTGGACAGCGCCGCGACCGGCACGGTCGGCACGTTCAACGCGGTCGGGCCGGTGGTGCCCTTCGGTGAGTGGGTCGCCCTGTGCCGGGCGGTCGGCGGGCACACCGGTCCGGTGGTCGACGCCGATGCCGACTGGCTGGTGGCCCAGGGTGTGGCGCAGTACATGGGCCCGGAGTCGCTGCCGATGTGGCTTGTCGAGCCGGGCTGGTCCGGCTGGTCGGCGCGCAGCGGCGCGGCGGCCGTCGCCGCCGGGCTGCGTCATCGGCCGCGCCCGGACCTGCTGGCGGACACCCTCACCTGGGAGCGGGAGGCCGGGCTGCACCGCGACCGGCGCGCCGGCCTGAGCGCCGGCCGAGAGGCCGAGCTGCTCGACGCCCTGAGCCGGGGCTAGCCGGGGCGAGGTCCAGGCCCCGCGACCATGGCGAATGGTGGGCCGACCGCTACCTCGTCGGATGGCGGTCGGGATGGTCGACCCGCTCCGGCTGTCGGGATGTTTCCGGCTCGCACGTCGATGCCGGCCAGGAGGACGTCCAGGGCATCGATGACAGCGGTCAGCCGCCAGGAGCGGACGAGGTCGAACGCGTGCTGGCCGCCGGGCAACTCGACGTGGACCACCGGTTGCGACGACTCGGCCCGCAGCTTGTCCGCCAGCGCACGCGCCGTTACGGCGGAGGTGTAGTTGTCGAGGGTTCCGTGCGCGATCAGGAAGGCCGGCGCGTCCGATGCCGGCAGCGCGAACGGGGTCGACGCGACAGTCTCCTCGGCGCTGCGACCGTAGTAGCGGCCGTAGTAGCCATAGAGGCAGACCGCCGCGACAGGGCGCTCGTCCGGGGTCGCGCGCAGCGCGCACAGCGAGGTCAGATGGGCGCCCGCGGAGCTGCCCGCAATCACGACCGTCGACGCGTCCGCGCCGTGCTCCGCTGCGTGCGTCCTCGCCCAGGCCATCGCGGCGGCCGCATCGGCAAGGTGTTCCTCGAAGCCTGCCCCGGGACGGAGCCGGTACGTCGCGCTCACGCACACCCAGCCACGCTCGGCGAGATGGTGCAGAAGGCCGCGCGCCTCCCAGTTCTTGCTGCCCGAGAAGTAGCCGCCGCCATGGAAGTAGACAAGCACCGGGCCACCCGTGGGTCGGTCACGGCGCCGCAGCACGTCGAGGCGCTGACGCCGATGGTCGCCGTAGCGCAGGTTACGCAGCCGCTGCACGGAGCGTGGTCGAAACGGCAGCGGAGTGAGGGCGGTGCGCCACAAGCTTCGCCGCGCCGGTGCGCGATCGATGCCCGCCGCTCGCAGCGCGGCACCAGCGACGGATCGGGAAAGGGTGGCTCGGCGGATCAACGCGACAAGCATCACCGCAGTCGCGACCGCGCCTGCCAGCAGGACGCCCGACAACACGTCGCGGCGCAGGTCCCCGCTCCAGAGCGCCGCGGCAGTCGACACCGCGAGCAGCGTCAGGATCAGGTGAGGCACCTCGTTCACCACCATCCCGGCCAGGAAGGCGGCCCGCGCCAGCGGCCGTGGCCGCGCGGGTGGGGTCAACGCGGCGGTGGTGGCCAGGCCGAGCACGAGGACGTGCACCAGGTAGTCGTTCGGCACGGGCTCCTCCTCTACAGGTGTCGAGGGATGTTACTCTACACCTGCAGAGGGAGGGAGGTGTCCATGGCGACCGACCGTCGGACCGTCATCGCGGATGCGGCGATCACGACGCTGGCCAGGGCCGGCGGACGTGGACTCACCCACCGGGCCGTCGACAAGGAGGCGGGGCTACCGATCGGCTCGACCTCCTATTACCTTCGCACCCGAGCCGACCTGCTCCGGGCGGCCGTCGACCGGCTGGCCGACCTGGACGAGGCGGCCCTCACCCCCGCTACCGACGGGACGCTCGCCGCAGACCTCGCGAGCGCCATCGATCACCTGCTCACCACCGACCGCGAGCGGCTTCTCGCCCGCTACGAGCTCGCACTCGAATCCGTACGACGTCCCGAGCTGCGCGTTTTCCTGGCGGCCGGCACGCACCGGGTGCGTGGTGTGATCGAGCAGCGGCTGGCCGAGCAGGGTGTGGCGGCACCACGCGAGGTGGCCGAAGCCACGCTCGCCCTCGTCGACGGCCTGCTCTTCGCCGAACTCACCGCGATCGAAGGGCAACAACGAGGCCGTCCCGAGCTGGAAGCCGGCCTGGCGAGGCTCGTGGGCACACAGTGACCCGGATGCCGGGCCGCGCCGGCCAACACCACCGACCGGGACAGTTGAGCACCCTGTTTAATGGAGGAACCATGCGCCGACTCACTTACTACGTCGCGACCACCCTCGACGGCTTCATCGCCGGTCCGGACGGTGGTGACCCGAGCGGCCAGAGCTATTTCCCGGTCTCACCCGACCTGGTCGACTACATGGTGACGAACTTTCCGGAGACGCTGCCCGCACCCGCCCGCGCCGCACTGGGCATCGAGGGGCCGGGAAAGGTCTTCGACACCGTGCTGGAGGGTCGGGCGTCCTATCAGGTCGGCCTGGACGCCGGGCTGGACGACGCCTACCCGCACCTGCGTCACCTGGTGTTCTCAACCACCATGGGGCAGGTTCCGGGCGACACCGTCGAACTGGTGAGCACCGACGCCCTTGAGCGAGTCCGCAGGCTCAAGCAGGACGGCAGCGAGCTGGACATCTGGCTGGTGGGCGGCGGTACGTTGGCCCACAGCCTGCTATCCGAGATCGATCGGCTCATCATCAAACAGCACCCGTCCGTGATCGGGTCGGGGATCCCGATGTTCGCCGGTCCGTTCCAGCCCACGCTGTTCACCCACGTTGACACCTCGGTCCTGGACTCCGGGGTACGCGTACTGACGCTGGACCGGCGCCAGAGTTCGTGAATGGCGACCACGGCGTCGCCGCCTTCGACGTTCGACGCACGAGCGGAAAGCCAGGAATCAGGCCAGCCTGCGCAGGCCCTCTGTGATGGCTGTGCGGAGTTGCTCACCGTACGCACCTGCCGGCAACACGTCGACATGCTCGGCCGCCTGCTCAAAGGCGGTGCGTGCGGCGACCGCGTCGCCCAGCCGCTCGTCGGCAATGGCAACACCCACGTGCAGCGAAGGATAGAAGGCGGCGGCCCTGTCATCGCCGACGCCGTCGGCATATGCCCAGGAACGACAACCTGTCCCCACCGACGAGTCACGGTGGCAACGTCCGCCGGCTTCACTCGCTCTCGGCGGGGCCACCTTGTCGAGGCAGCGGCTTACGGAGGATGTAGTTGAGACCGAACTCGGTACCACTGGTGCGGACGTCGACGTAGCCCAGCCGACGGTAGAAGCCGTGCCCGGTGATGCTGGCGCCGGTTTCCATGTGGTCGAACCCGTCCGCCGCCGCGAGTTCCTCGACATGCCCGATCAACCGCCGGCCGACACCGCGACCGATCGCCCCCGGATGCACGAACATCGTGAAAACCTTGTTGCCGTCACGGGACACCGTGCCGACGACCTCGTCCCACTCCGCGACGAAGACCTGGCGTTCCATGGCCAGTTGCGCCAGCCGCTCGGCGGTGAAGTGGGCGCACATCCGCTCGATCAACTCGCCAGGGTAGTCACGGCTGTTGACCTCACGCAGGCACCGCTCGATGAGTTCCGCCACCGCCGGGGCGTCGTCCCGTTGGAACAGCCGCACGCGCGTCACGCGGCCATTCTGCCTCGGTAGCGCCGCGTCAAGAGCATCTCTGTCAATGCAGTCGATCTATCCGCTCGGCCCATGGCCTGCATCGCCCGGTCACCGCAACACACTCTGCTCCCGCGCGTGTGGGTCAAGCCCGATCGGTGACCTGTACGACGAACGCGCGCCACGCGGACGGGGCGAAGGTCAGCGCCGGGCCGGTCGGGTCCTTCGAGTCGCGGACACCGACGACGCCGGGAAGATTGTCTGCGACCTCGACGCAGTTACCGCCGCTGGTGCCGCTACGGGTGGCCTTGCGCCACCGCGCGCCGTTCAGGTCCATTGATTCGCCGCTTCCTTGATCAGGTCGAGGGACTGTCGCCGGGGAAGGGCCTCGGTACGGACGCTCTCCCACCGCTCGAAGAGCGTATCGAGATCGGCTGGCCGGTCCACGACATCGCCGCCTAGTTGACTTTCGAGGTGTCCGATCCAACTGCCATCTGGCATGTGTGCCAGGGACAGCGGGCCGGACAGCCCGGCGTGAAGGCCAACGTCGGCCGGAACGACGTGGACGCTGATGTTGGGTCGCTCTGCGCAAGCTAAAAGGTGCGAAAGCTGCTCGGCCATCATTTTCTCGCCCCCGTCGCCAGCACGGCGGATCGCTCCCTCATCGACGACAACGACAAGTTGGGGCGGAGACTCCCGCATGAGGATGGCCTGCCGTTCGAGCCGACCGGCGACCCGACGCTCCACTTCGTCATCGGACAGGCGGGGGTCGAGCCGTAGGACGGCACGAGCGTACGCCTCGCTTTGCAGCAGGCCCGGGATCAGGTTGGGCTCGAAGTAGCGGAGCTGCGTCGCACCGCGTTCGGCGTCGAGCCACGGCAGGAACCAGGACGGCGTGCCGAGCTTCATCGCCAGCCGCTCGAACAGGCCACCGTTGCTCAGCGCCCGGTCGGCGCCTCGGGCGAAGTCCAACGTGACTGCCCGAGTGCCGCCTTCAACGGCGCTGACGTGGGAGGCACTGAAGCCGGCGCCCCGACCGAATGCCTCCTGCGTCATGCCGGCCGCGCCCCGCGCCCGGCGGATCTCGCCCACGATGAAGGACGCCACGGGGTTCGGCATGTCAGGCATTCAGGGCTCCCCACGTTGAAGATCGACTACTCACGTCGCCACCGAATCGGCGGCCGTTTCGCCAGCTCAGCCCGGACGCCGGAAGCACCTTCCGAGAGTAACGGCCGGTACATCAGAGTGTCACCAGCGGAACCGCGGGCGTGGCACGGCCCGCCGGCGGGACCAGCACGGGGCCGCCCGACGGGCGAGCACTCTCGGGCGGCCCTCTCTCAACTCCGTGTCGACTGAGGAGGCGCGCCGTGCCTGTTCCGAAGCCCACCACCGCCGTACCCGCGCCCGGCCGGCCGGCCCGGCTCGATCGTCGTCATGTGGAGTGACGCGGGCGGACGGCACGCCTCGGGTCTCTCCCGGCGTGTACCTGCTGGACCGGGAAGCATCTCCGCAGTTCGCCAGCCCGATCCTGGTGCGGGTGATCCGCGAGCTGCTCGACCGACACCCGCCGTACGGCTGGACCTGGGTCGACTGTTATCAGCTCGACCGGCACGGCGACGCGACGGAGAAACGGCAGTTGTTCGTGATGCCGCAGGGCATGCGCCCGGTGCACGTGACACCGGTCCCGTACGCCGCGCGTCGGTGCCCACCCCGCTACCGGGCCGCCCGGGCGGGCGGGTGAACGCCGGGCCGGAGGAGCACGTCGCGTCCCGTCCCACCTGGCGTTGCCGGGCCTGCGGGATCGCCTGGCCCTGTTCCGCGGCGAAGCTGCGTCTACTCGCCGAGTACCGGGACAACATGCCGGGGCTGATGGTCTATCTCGTCACGTTGTGGGAGGAGGCCGCCGAGCATTTCGCCGGATCGGGTGGTGGTGAGCCACCTGCCGACCTGCACCGACGGTTCACCGACTGGGTGCCGGCCCGGTCCAGATAGCCGCCCGCCCCGCTCCGCGCACTCCCCCGACGCGGACGCGGGGCGGGCTCTGCCCGTCCACCTGCGACGTCGGCGATCGCCCGATGGTGACCTCGCCTCGTACGCTTCGGGCATGGCACGGCGATCGTCGATGGAACGGCTGGTGCGGTCGACCTGGGTGCGCCTGGCCCACGGCGTGCGGACGCGAACGCTTCCGGTCCTGCTGGTCTTTGCCGGGCTGTCGGGAGTGATGCTCCTGCTGGCTCGCGGTGCCGCCGAGTACGGCCGCACGCTGGCGATGGAGTTGGGCGCCGAGTTTGTGGGGGCGCTGGTGGTGATCTTCGCGCTGACACCGATCGTCAGACGGTCCCAGCAGGGCCGCGTCCGCGAACACCGCCACCTCGACTTCACCTGGTACACCGACCGGGTGATGACCGCGACCGCGTCGGTGCGGATCCTGCACACGTTCTCGCGGCTGTTCTCCCCGCCGTACAGCCAGCGGTTCCTCACCGCGGCGGCGGGTCTGATCCGTCGGGGCGGCCGGGTCGAGGTCCTGCTGATGCACCCGGACTCGGTGGCTGCGGTGCTGCGCACGACCGAGTTGGCCGGGCGTCGCGACGTGAGTCAGGAATCGCGCCGCAACCTGCAGACGCTCGAAGCCTTCCGGCAGGGCCTTGACGAGAACTCCCGCGCACGCTTCGAGGTCCGGCTCTACACCGCCTCCGCCTCCGTGCAGATGTACCAGTGGGACGACAGGTTGCTGGCGTCCTTCCTGCCACTGGGCAAGCTCTCCGGCGACCATTCGCAACTGGAGGTTTCGACGGTGTCGCCGCTCGGGAGCTTCGTCACGGAACGCGCCGACGAGCTGTGGGACGGCGGCACGGCGCTCAGCGAGTACTGGCTGACCGGTGTCACCCTCACCGACGACGAGGGCCGGCGGCGGTACTCGTGCCGGTTTCTCGACATCGGCGACCGGCACTACCTGGCCGACGCCCGGGTGATCGCCCAGCTTGCCCGCGCTCAGAACGGCTCGGTCAGGGTCGAGCTCCGACAGTGCCCGGGGACGGTGCACGGGGTGGACGTGATCACCGAAGGTGACCCGGACCTGGCGTCCGTACGGCAGCGTTTCCTTGAGAAGTACGGCCAGTCCGAGACCGTCTTCATCCGCCTCAACCCGTTCCCGCCGGCCTGACGGGCGCGGCGGGACTCTGGTCAACCGAGGTCGGCGGTGTGGCCGAGTTCGCCGGAGATCTGGTTCGCGGTGTCGAGCAGCAGCGGCAGGCTGTCCTTGAGCTGATCGAGGCTGGCGATCACCTCGATGGCGGTCATCGAGGCGGCGGCGATGACCCGCCCGCGTGAGTCCCTGATCGGCGCGGCAACGCACATGACGTACGTGTCGTGCTCGCCGTTGTCGACGGCCCAGCCCTGTTCGCGGATGCGGACGAGTTCGGCGTCGAGCGACTCGCGGTCGGCGTACGTGGTGGGGGTGAACCGTTCGAAGACGACGTGGGACAGGAGGCGGTCGCGTTCCTCCGTCGGCAGGTACGCCAGGATGGTCTTGCCGACGGCGCTCGCGTAGATCGAGACCGCGCGCCCGATCCGGGACGGCAGCTTGACCGCGTCGAAGGCCGGGCTGTCGACCTTGTCGATGTAGATGATCTCGTCGCCGGTGAGCTGCGCCAGGTGCACGGTGTGGCCGGTCTCGCGCTGGAGCGCGCGCAGCGGCGCGGCAGCGAACTGCCGCAGGTCCATCGAGCCGAGTGCGAGTTCCGACAGTTCGATGATGCCGCTGCCGAGCACGTAGGTCCCGGCGCCGGTCCGCCGGACGAAGCGCGCCGATTCGAGCGTCTGGAGAATCCGCAGGGCCGTGGACTTGTGGACACCCAGGACCGCCGCCGCCTCGGTGAGCGACAGCGGATGCTCCGCGGCGCGGTGGATCAGGTCGACCGCGCGACGAATCGATTGCGACAAGGTGGTGTCTCCCTCCGGAGGCGGCCCCGACGGTCGCCAGTTGCATCATATGCAATGTAGTCCGCCCTAGCTGCAACCGACTATTGACACCGTTGCATATGGCGCTACGATCGTTGCAGATTCCAGCTCGGCGACACCCGACCTGTGCCAGGGGAGTGACGATGAGCAAGGAGCCCTGGTTCGGCACTGCCGCTGAGGCGTTACCGGTCGACGCCGAGGACAGCGTCCTCATCGGCCGGATCTGGGACCCGTCCGTCGACGGCCCCTCACCCGTGGCCGTCCGCGACGGCGAGGTCATCGACGTCAGCCACCAGTTCCCGACCGTCCGGGACATCTGCGAGCTGCCTGACCCCGCCAAGGTGGTGACCGGATTGGACGGGCCGCGGGTCGGCGGCCTCGGCGACCTGCTCGCCAACACCGCCTCGGCGGACCGGGACCGGACCCGGCCCTGGCTGCTCGCCCCGGTCGACCTGCAAGCGCTCAAGGCCGCCGGCGTGACCTTTCCCGTCTCGATGATCGAACGGGTCATCGAGGAGCGGGCCCGGGGAGACCTGACCCTCGCGGCGGACATCCGTCGCCGGATGCTCGCCGACATCGACGCCGACCTGCACAACCTGGTCCCCGGTTCGGCGGAGGCGGAACGGCTCAAGGCCACGCTTATCGCAGAAGGCGTCTGGAGCCAGTACCTGGAGGTGGGGATCGGCCCGGACGCCGAGATCTTCACAAAGGGTCAGATCCTCTCCGCCGTCGGCACCGCCGTCCCGGTCGGCGTGCTCGGCGCGTCCACCTGGAACAACCCGGAACCCGAGGTGGCGCTGATCGCCCAGTCCAGCGGCCGGATCGTCGGCGCCACCCTGGGCAACGACGTCAACCTGCGCGATGTCGAGGGTCGGTCGGCGCTGCTGCTCCCCCTGGCGAAGGACAACAACGCCTCGTGCGCCCTCGGTCCGTTCATCCGGCTGTTCGACGAGCGGTTTCCGCTCAGTCGGGTACGCGAACTCACCGTGGATCTCCAGGTCCGTGGGGTGGACGGCTTCCACCTGGCGGCGACCTCGGAAATGGCCCGGATGTCGCGCGAACCGGCGGCCCTGATGCGGCAGTTGATCGGCCCGCACCACCAGTACCCCGACGGCGCCGTGCTGATGCTCGGCACCATGTTCGCCCCCACCCAGGACCGCGACCGACCCGGTGAGGGCTTCACCCACAAGGTCGACGACGTGGTGCGGATCAGCTGCCCGGCGCTCGGCACCCTGGTCAACCAGGTCCGGCACGCGGAGCAGTGCGAGCCCTGGCGGTTCGGCGTCCGCGACCTCATGGGCAATCTGGCTAAGAGAGGACTGCTGTGAACGTCACCACCACCGACCCGCGCGACGGCCGGCACCGCACCACGGACCTCACCGAGACGGACGAGTCCGGCGTGGCGGTGATCGCCGAGCAGGCGTCCCGGGCGGCACAGTGGCTGTTCGACAGCGGAAGAGTCGGCCGGGCGCGGCTGCTGGACGCGATCGCCACCTCCCTGGAGTCCCGTCGCGCAGACCTGATCGGCACCGCTGAGGCGGAGACCGGACTGGCACCGGCGCGACTCGACTCGGAACTCACCCGGGCGGCGGTCCAGTTCCGGATGTTCGCGGCGGTGCTGCGCGACGGCGGGTACCTGGAAGCGGCCATCGACCACGCCGCCGACACACCCATCGGGCCCGGCCCGGACCTACGGCGGATGCTCGTACCCCTCGGACCGGTGGCCGTCTTCGGGGCCAGCAACTTCCCGTTCGCCTTCTCCGTGGCCGGCGGCGACACCGCCTCGGCGCTGGCCGCCGGTTGTCCCGCTGTGCTGAAGGCCCACCCGTCCCATCCGCTGACGTCGCACGCCTCCGCCGACGCGATCGAGTCGGCGATCCACGACCTGGGCGGGCCCGCCGGGGTGATCACGACCGTGTACGGGGAGCAGGCCGGCCGTTGGCTGGTGCGCCATCCGGCGATCCGGGCGGCGGCCCTGACCGGTTCCGTCGGCGCCGCCCGCGCCATCCAGGCGGCCATCGACGAACGCGCTGACCCCATTCCGCTCTACGCCGAACTGAGCAGCGTGAACCCGATAGTCATCCTGCCCGGCGCCGCCGCCGGTCGAGCAGAGCAGATCGCCGAAGGACTGTTCACCTCCTTCACCGGCTCCGGCGGCCAGCTGTGCACCAAGCCCGGCCTGGCGTTCGTCCCGGCGGGCCCGGGCGGCGACCGTCTGGTCGACACGATCCGGGGGACCGTCGACAGCGCCGGCGGGATGGTCCTGCTGAACCAGCGCATCCGTGACGCGTACGAAAGTGGGGCCGTCGCCTTGGAGAAGGCCGGCGCCCACCTCGCCGCGCGGCCCCGGATCGAGGCGGGTGCGGGCTTCACTGTGGCGCCGACGCTCCTGGAGGTCGACCTGCCGGGCCTGACCGCCGAGATCGCCGAGGAGTGCTTCGGCCCGCTCATGGTCGTGGTCCGCTACCGGGACGTCGCCGAACTCGACACCGCGCTCGCGACGGTGCCGCCGTCGCTGACCGGCTCCGTCCACAGCGGACCGGAAGACGACACCGAGACCGTACGCAAGCTTGTCGACGTGCTCGCCGCCCGCTGCGGTCGGATCGTCTTCGACGGCTACCCCACGGGGGTACGGGTGTCGTGGGCGCAGCACCACGGCGGGCCCTGGCCGTCGACGAACGCCGTGCACACCTCGGTGGGCGCCACCTCGATCCGACGGTTCCTTCGCCCGTTGGCGTGGCAGAACGCCCCGGAATGGATCCTGCCGGAGGAGCTGCGAGACGAGTACACCGCCATTCCCCGACGCGTCGACGGGAGGTTGCTGCCTGGGATCGATCACCAGTCGTGATGTCGACGCATGGAACCTCGTGCACCGCGAGCCCGAAGGGAACCACGTCAATGAAGACGAGACGAACACTCGCCACGGTGGCGATGCTCGCCGCCGCGAGCGGCCTGGTCGCCTGCTCCTCCGACGAAGGCGGCAGCGACGCGAGCAACTGTACGAACACCATCACCAAGCAGGATCTGCCGGTTGTCACGATGTGGGCCTGGTACCCCAACATGCAACTGGTCGTGGACAACTTCAACAAGGCCAACGATGAGGTCCAGGTCTGCTGGACGAACGTCGGACAGGGCGGCGACCAGTACGACAAGTTCCAGACGGCCATCTCCGCGGGCACCGGAGCGCCCGACGTGATCATGGTCGAGATGGACCGGATCCCGACCTTCCAGATCCAGAACGCGCTCGTCGACATCAGCGGGTACGGCCTCGACGCGGTGCGGGCCAATTACGGCGACGGGGCGTGGAAGGACGTCTCGGTCGGCGACGCCGTCTACGGCGTCCCGGTCGACGGCGGCCCGCTGGCGATGATCTACCGCAAGGACATCTTCGACAAGTACGACATCACCCCGCCCACCACCTGGGCCGAGTACGAGCAGGCCGCGCAGAAGGTGAAGGACGCCGGCGGACCGCTCTTCGGCGACCTCGGCGCGAACGTCCCGGCGCTGATGATGGCGCTCCAGATCCAGAAGGGCGCGGCCCCGTTCACCTACGACCCCGCCCAGCCGGAATCGATCGGGGTGCGGCTCAACGACCAGGCGTCGAAGGACGTCCTGGACTACTGGGCCGGACTGGTCCGCAAGGGCCTGGTCGGCACGCAGGACCAGTTCACCCCGGAGTACATCTCCGGGGTCATCAACGGCAACTACGCGACCTACATCTCGGCCGCCTGGGCGCCCGGCTACCTGACCGGTGCCGGCGTCGGTCAGGGCCAGGACACCGGCACCTTCGCGGTGGCGCCCCTGCCGCAGTGGGATCCGAACAATCCGGTCCAGGTGAACTGGGGCGGGTCGGCCTTCTCGGTCACCAGCCAGTCCAAGAAGCCGGAGCTCGCGGCCAAGGCCGCCTACGGCCTCTACGCCGACCAGGAGTCGCTCACCGACGGCTGGACCAACCAGATCATCTTCCCGCTCAATCTGACCGCGCTCAACAACCCCGAGTTCGTCGATCTCAAGGTGGCCTTCTTCGACGGCCAGCAGGCGAACAAGGAGGTGTACGTCCCGGCCGCCAACGCCTACCAGGGCGTGGTCTACAGCCCCTTCGGCCAGTACTACTTCGATGCCATGACCAAGCAGATAAGCGAGATGAGCGCCGGCTCCGTCACCGGTTCGCAGGCTGCCGACCGGCTCCAGGAGGACGTCACGAAGCACGCCACCGAGCAGGGCTTCACCGTCCGATGACCGACCGGGTGGGCCGCGCCGTCCTCCCCCGGCCGGCCCACCCTCCACCCCCAGCGGCCCACCGTCCCGGAGCCCAAGATGACATCGATTACCGAGAAGCGCGCTCCGCGCACCCACCATGAGAAGCGCAAGACCCGAGGCACGATCCAGCGCCGGGAGCACCTGACGGGGTGGCTCTTCGTCGGGCCGTTCGGGGTGGTCTTCCTGGCGTTTCTCATCGCCCCGCTGGCGTACGCGCTCTATCTCAGCCTGTTCCAGAAGAAACTCATAGGCGGCACCAGCTTCGTGCTGTTCGACAACTACGTGAAGGCGTTCACCGACCCGAGTTTCCTGTCCGGAGCGTGGTTCGTCATTCGCTTCGCGCTCGTCGCCATTCCGGTCCAGATCGCCATCGCGCTCGCCATGGCCCTCATCCTGGACGCGGTGACCTCCCTGTTCGCCCGCTTCTCCCGCCTCATGATCTTCCTGCCCTATGCGATCCCCACGGTCATCGGGGCCGTCATGTGGGGGTTCCTGTACAGCCGGAGCTTCGGCCCGCTGACCGACGTCTTCGGCTTCTTCGGTGCCAGCGCACCGGACTTTCTGAGCAAGAGCCTGATCTTCTACGGCCTGCTCAACATCGTCACCTGGCAGTGGGCCGGCTACTACATGATCATCCTGTACGCGGCCCTCCAGGGCATCGATCCGACCCTCTACGAGGCCGCTCGGATGGACGGCGCCGGACGATGGCAGATCGCGCGCCGCATCAAGATCCCGCTGATCGCGCCGGCGCTGATCCTGATCCTGGTCTTCTCGCTCATCGGCACCCTGCAGTTCTTCAACGAACCGCAGATCCTGCGCTACCTCGCCGCGGGCACGATCGGGTCGGACTTCACCCCCAACATGTACGCGTACCAGCAGGCGTTCGGACTCGCCAACTTCAACTACGGGTCGGCGATCTCCTTCGCCCTCGGCGGACTCGTCTTCATCTGCGTCTACGCGTTCCTGTTCTTCACCCGCAAGCGGAGGAGCTTCCTCTGATGGCCGACCACACAAGCGTCAGCGCAGGCCACCGCCGAGCACAGCGCTACCTTCCGCTGCAGATCCTCCTCGGCTTCCTGGTGATCTACTTTCTGGTGCCGTTCTGGTGGGTCATCGTCAACAGCTCGAAGGACGCGCCGGGCCTGTTCGGCGGCGGCAACACCCTCTGGTTCGCCGACCAGATCGACTACCTCGGCAACCTCAGGCAGTTGTTCACCTACGACGGGGGCATCTACCTGCGGTGGATCCTGAACTCCACGCTGTACGCGCTCGCCGGTGGGATCGGTGCCACGGTCCTGGCGGTGATGGCCGGCTACGGGTTCGCCAAGTACCGTTTCGCCGCCCGGCGGTTCAGCTTCGCCGTCGTGCTCGGCGCGTTGATGGTGCCCGCCACCGCCCTGGTCATCCCGACGTTCATCATGTTCGCCCAGCTCGGCCTGACGAACACGGTCTGGGCCGTGATCCTGCCCTCGCTGCTCAACCCGTTCGGCGTCTATCTGATGCACGTGTACGCCCGCGACGCGGTCCCGGACGAGATCCTCGACGCGGCGCGGGCCGACGGCGCGGGAGAGCTGCGCACCTTTGTCCAGATCGCCCTTCCGCTGATGCGCCCCGCGGTGGTCACCGTCCTGTTGCTGTCCGCCGTCGCCTCCTGGAACAACTACTTCCTGCCGCTGGCCATGCTCTCCGACAACCGGCTCTTTCCGGTCACCGTCGGCCTCGGCCTCTGGCAGGGCGTCGCGTCCGCGAACAACGCGGGCGGGACCTCCCTGTGGAGCCTGATCATCCTGGGCTCGCTCGTGTCCGTGATTCCACTGATCATCGCGTTCTTCAGCCTCCAACGACACTGGCGCGGCGGCCTGTCCGTCGGGGGTCTCAGGTAGCTCACCGCTGCCGTCGACGGATCGACGGCGTGCTCATCGTTCGCCGCGCTCGCCGCGGCCCGACAGTCGACAGGAAGGTGTGCCGATGTCGATGACGAATCGACAGCTGCGCAGCGCACAGTGGTTCGGTGCGGACGGCCGCAACGGGTTCATTCATCGATCCTGGATGCGTAACCAGGGGTTCGCCGACGATGTCTTCGACGGCCGACCGGTGATCGGTATCGCCACCACCTGGTCGGAGTTGACGCCGTGCAACGCCCACCTCAGGGAGCTGGCCGAATCCGTGAAGCGGGGGGTGTGGGAGAGCGGCGGGCTGCCGCTGGAGTTCCCCGCGATGAGCCTGGGCGAGCCGCTCATGCGGCCCACCACCATGCTCTACCGCAACCTGCTGGCGATGGAGGCGGAGGAGTTGATCCGGGCCAACCCACTCGACGGGGTGGTCCTGCTCTCCGGCTGCGACAAGACCACCCCCGGCCTGCTGATGGGTGCGGCAAGCGTCGACCTGCCGACCCTGCTGATCACCGGCGGCCCGATGCTCAACGGCAAGTTCCGTGGCCAGGACATCGGCTCGGGCACCGCCGTCTGGCGCTTCACCGAGGAACTGCGGGCCGGCCGGATGACCGTGGCCGACTGCGCGGAGGCGGAAGTCTGCATGTCCCGCAGCCGGGGACACTGCATGACCATGGGCACCGCCTCCACCATGGCCTGCGTGACCGAGGCGTTGGGCGTGCAACTGCCCGGGGCCGCCGCGGTCCCGGCTGTCGACTCGCGCCGGTTCGCCCTCGCGCACGCCGCCGGACGCCGGATCGTCGCCATGGTCGAGCAGGACCAGCGGGTGTCCACGGTGCTCACCCGCCACGCGTTCGAGAACGCCATCCGGGTCAACGCCGCGATCGGTGGCTCCACGAACGCCGTCGTGCACCTGCTCGCGATCGCCGGACGCGTCGGCGTCCCCCTGACGCTCGAAGATTTCGACACCCTCACCGCCGACGTGCCCATGCTGGTCAACCTGATGCCGTCCGGGACGTACCTGATGGAGGACTTCGCCTACGCGGGCGGCGTGCCGGCGGTGATGACGGAAATCGCCCCGCTGCTGCACCTGGATCAGATCACGGTCAGCGGAAAGAGCGTGGCCGACAACATCAGCGGGGTCCAGTGCTGGAACCGGCAGGTCATCGGCACCCTGGCCGAGCCCTTCCAACCCGCCGGATCGGGCACCGTCGTGCTGCGTGGCTCACTCGCGCCGTCCGGGGCGGTGCTCAAGGTCTCCGCCGCCTCGGCGCACCTGCTCACCCACACCGGGCCGGCGCTGGTGTTCGACCGGATCGAGGAGTACGTAGTCGCGGCCGACGACCCGGATCTCGACGTCACCCCCGACACGGTGATCGTGGTGCGCAACGCCGGACCACGCGGTTACCCCGGCTTCCCCGAGGTGGGCAACGTGCCCATGCCACGACGGCTGCTCGCCGCCGGCATCACGGACATGGTGCGGGTCTCCGACGCCCGGATGAGCGGCACCGGGTACGGCACCTGTGTCCTGCACGCGGCGCCGGAGGCGTCGGTTGGCGGCCCCCTCGCGCTGGTCCGCACCGGCGATCTGGTCAGCCTCGACGTCCCGGGGCGCCGCCTGGACCTGCTTGTCGACGAGGCGGAACTGGCCACCCGCCGCGCCGCCTGGCAGCCGCCGCCCCCGGCGACCGATCGAGGCTGGGTACGGCTCTACAGCGAGCACGTACAGCAGGCCGACACGGGCGCGGACCTGGACTTCCTCGTCGGTGGCAGCGGCAGCGAGGTGCCTCGGCACTCGCACTGACGCCGGCCGTCTGCCGGGTGCATCCGTTGCTGCCATGCCGCCAGATGCACCCGGCAGGCCCGGTCAGTCGGCGAGGGCCCCGGCGGCGCGGCCCTCGTGCAGGGTCAGGTTGCGGCCGTCCGACGGGTCGAACAGGTGGATCTTCTCCAGGTTGAACCAGACCCGCTGGTCCTCCCCCTCGGCGACCGTCGACTCCGCCGACAGCCGGGTGACCAGGTTCGACCCGGCACCGCTGAAGTCGGCAGCTCCCGCGTCGGCGGCCAGTTCCTCAAGCTCGGCGGAGGTGGCCCGCTCACCCTCGACGCTGAGGTAGACGTACTTGTCCGAGCCCATCGACTCGACGATGTCCACGGGGGCGGTGAACTCCATGCCCCGGCGCCGGGTCTCCTCGTCGACAAGCTCGGCGTCCTCGAAGTGTTCCGGACGGATGCCGAGGATCAGCTCCCGAGGGGCGTCGGCGCCCTCCAGCTCACGGCGGATCCGGTCGCCGATCGGCACGTCACCCAGGGCGGTACGCAGCGTGCCGTCCTCGACGGTGGCGGTCAGGAAGTTCATCGACGGTGAGCCGATGAACCCGGCCACGAAGAGGTTGTTCGGGTGGTCGTACAGCTCCTGCGGCGGGCCGACCTGCTGCACCGCGCCACCCCGCATGATCACCACCCGGTCGCCGAGGGTCATCGCCTCGGTCTGGTCGTGGGTGACGTAGACGGTGGTGGTGCCGAGCTGCTTCTGCAACCGGGACACCACGGTACGCATCTGCACCCGCAGCTTGGCGTCCAGGTTGGACAGCGGCTCGTCCATCAGGAACGCCTTGGGCTGCCGGACGATCGCCCGACCCATCGCCACCCGCTGCCGCTGCCCGCCGGAGAGGTTCGCCGGCTTACGGTCCAGCAGCGGCGTCAGCTCCAGGACCTTCGCCGCCTCCTCCACCTTCTGCGTGATCGTCTCCTTGTCCAGCTTCGCCAGCCGCAGCGGAAACGCCATGTTCTCCCGGACCGTCATGTTCGGGTAGAGCGCGTACGACTGGAACACCATCGCGATGTCCCGGTCGCGGGGGGCCTTGTCGTTGACCCGCTGCCCGCCGATGCGCAGCTCACCGGAGCTGATGTCCTCCAGCCCGGCGATCATGTTGAGGGTGGTGGACTTGCCGCAGCCGGAGGGGCCGACCAGGATGACGAACTCGCCGTCGGCGATCTCCAGGTCGACGTCCCGCACCGCGGTGGTGCCGTCCGGGAACTTCTTGCTCACCTTGTCGAGCACGATGTCAGCCACGAGTTATCACCTATCCCTTGACGGCGCCGGAGGTCAGGCCGGAGACGATGCGGCGCTGGAAGAAGAGAACGAACAGGATGATCGGTACCGTGATCACCACGGCGGCGGCGCAGATCGCGCCGGTCGGATCCTCGAACTGCGAGGCGCCGGTGAAGAACGACAGCGCCACCGGCACCGTGCGCGAGCGCTCGGTGGAGGTCAGCGAGATGGCGAACAGGAAGTCGTTCCAGCAGAAGATGAAGACCAGGATGGCCGTGGTGAACAGCCCCGGTGCGGCAAGCGGTGCGATGACCCGCCGGAACGCCTGCCCCTGGGTGGCGCCGTCCATCTTCGCGGCCTTCTCCAGATCCCACGGGATCTGCTTGAAGAACGCCGACAGCGTGTAGATCGCCAACGGCAGCGCGAAGGTGATGTACGGCAGGATCAGACCCGGCCAGGTGTCGAAGATGCCCAGTTGTCGTTCGATCTCGAACAATGGCGAGACCAGCGACACCTGCGGGAACATCGCGATCAGCAGGGAGACGCCGATCAGCACCCGCTTGCCGGGGAAGTCCAACCGCGAGATCGCGTACGCGGCCATCGCGCCGAGCACCACGGCGATGGCGGTGGCGATCAACGCGATGCCGATGGAGTTGATCAGCGCGCGGACGAACTGGTCGGTGGCGAAGATCGTCCGGTAGTTCTCAAGCGTCCACTCTCGGGGGATGAACTTCCCGTCGGTGAGCGTCGCCGGCGTCTTGAACGACAGCGACATGATCCACAGCACCGGGGTCAGCGCGAAGACGACCACGGCGACGTCCAGCAGGCCCCAGCGCACCTTGGCCCGGGTGGTGGTGTCAGCCATGTCAGCGCCTCTCCCCGTCGTCGCTGCCGGGGGCAGCGGTACCGAACAGCTTCACGAAGATGAACGCGATGATCGCCACGGTGATGAAGATCAGCACCGACATCGTCGAGCCGATGCCGAGGTTCAGACCCCGGATCAGGTTGTTGTAGGCGATCATCGACACCGACGAGGTCTCGTTGGCCCCCGACGTGAGCACGTAGATGTTGTCGAAGACCCGGAACGCGTCAAGGGTGCGAAACAGCAGCGCCACCAGGATCGCCGGCTTCATCACCGGCAGCATGACCTTGGTGAACCGCTGCCAGCCGGTCGCGCCGTCGGTGGAGGCGGCCTTGAGCAGATCCTCCGGCACCAGCGCCAGACCCGCCATCAGCAGCAGCGCCATGAACGGCGTGGTCTTCCAGATCTCCGCCAGCATGATGATCGCCAGCGAGCTGGCCCGCTCGGTGAGCGGCGCCCCGTCGGAGAACAGGTTGGCCAGGTAGCCGGTGCCGGGCGTCCACGCGTACCGCCAGGAGAAGGCGGCCACCACCGTGACGATGCCGTACGGGATCAGCGCCGAGGTCCGGACGATCCCCCGCCCGACGAGCGTGCGGTGCATGATCAGGGCGAGGCCCATACCGAGCACCAGCTCCACGGCCACGGTGACCACCGTGATCAGCATGGTCACCCCGAACGCCGTCCACCAGAACTCGTTTGTCAGCACGGTGACGTAGTTCTGCAGCCCGATGAACTCCCGTTCGGCGGGGAAGCGCAGGTCGTATCGCTGCAACGACAGCCACACCGAGTACAGGATCGGGTAGGCGGTCACCGCCAGCATGACGAATGCCGCCGGGGCGCAGAGCAGCCAACCCAGCCGCCGCTCGGCCCGCTTGTTCTCACTCAGCGGCACCTTGCCGCGCCGGTTGTCCCGCTGGGCGGGCACCGCCGCGCGCCGGCCACCGCCGGTGTCCGTGCCGTCGGCGGCCACGTCCGCGCCGGCCGGGGTGGAATTGACGCTCACGGGAGGACTCCCCTCGACTCCAGCGCGGCGGCGACGGCGTCGCGCAGTTCGTCGGCGGTCGCCTGCGGGTCGATCGCCGCCGGCGGCGACAGGATCGCCGAGGTCACTGTGGAGATGCTCTGGTACGCCGGGGTCAGCGGTCGCACCGCCGGGTCCCTCAGCTGTTCGAGGATGGTCTCCTTCATCGGGTACGCCTCATCCATCTCCGGGTCGTCGTACACGCTCTCGATGGTCGGCGGCACCCCGTCGTTGATCGCGGAGAACTTCTGGTTCTCCGCGTTGCGCAGGCACCTGGCCGCCTCGAAGGACTCCTCCGGGTGCTCCGAGTACCGGCTGACGGCGAGGTTGATCCCGCCGATGGTGACCCGGCCCGGGGTGTCCCCGTCGACGCCGGGCACCCGGGCCCAGGCGACCCGCTCGGCCAGCTCCGGGTTGGCCTCCTGCATCGCCGGATAGACGAACGGCCAGTTCACCTGGAACGCGCCGGTGCCGCTCTGGAACTCCAGCCGCACCGGGTCCTCGGTGGCGTTGCTGAACGACGGGGAGGTCACCCCGGAGGTGGCGAAGGTACGCAGCACCTCCAGCGCCCGCACCGCGCCCTCGTCCACCACGGCCTCGGTGCCGTCGTCGTTGAGAATGTTGCCGCCGGCGCTGGCCACGAGGGTGTTGTAGAGCACCACGAGCCCCTCGTACTGGGCACCCATGGTGAGCACCTGGTGCGGTTGGCCCTGCTCCCGCAGCCGCTGCGCCATCGAGATCATCTCGTCCCAGGTGGTCGGCGGTTCGGGCACCAGGTCCTTGCGGTACCACAGCAGCTGGACGTTCGTGTTCTTCGGCGCCGCGTAGAGCTTGTCCTCGTACCGGGCGGTCTCCAACGGGCCTTCGAGGGTGCCATCCTCCACCTCGGCGCGGTCCTGCCCGGTCCATTCCAGGATCCAGTTCGCGCTGGCGAACTCCTGGGTCCAGGTCACGTCGAGACCGAGCACGTCCATGCCGTTGTCCTCGGCCGCGAGCCGGCGCACCATCTGCACCCGCTGCTCGTCGGCTTCCCGTGGCAGCACCCGGTTGACGATGCGGTACCGCCCACCGGCCTCGGTGTTGCACCTGTCGACGACCTGCTGGAGGTTCTGCTCCGGCGGGTAGTACAGGTTGATCGTGGGCACCCCGCCGTCTCCGCCCGAGGCACACGCCGCCATCGGTGCCACCAACGTCAGCGCCGCTGCCGTCGCCGCCATCCGTACGCGGGGCCGGCGTCGACCGCCGACCGGATCACTCCGCTCGCTCATGACCCTCCCCTCGTTCTCGGCCAACACCCGGGGAGGTATCCGTGCCCCGGCGCACGGCGAGACGGTCAGGGCGTTTGACCTGCGGCTTCGCACCCTGCGTTTCGTGGCTGGAACACTGCCCGACGTGGGGAGCCGCGAAACCTGCCCGGGCCGAGACGCCCTAAACACCGAACCCTGTGGCTCACGTCACTCCGGTCCAGGCTCGGGGCGCGCCGGTACCTGCGGGTATGCGGTCCTGTCGAGCTGAGAGCGCGAACGGATCACGGCCACCGGACCACCCGCGAGGTCCTTCGGCGATGGCGCAGACCGCTCAGCTCGACACTGTCCACCCTCCGCCGCCAAGCCACGCGGTGCCGACGCCCGAACCACGCGGGCGCTCAGCCGACGGGTTTCCGGAGGCGGATGTCGGTGCCGGCCGGCATGATCGGCGGATGATCGCACGCTTCAAGGACCTCTGTCTCGACGCCGCCGACGCGCACGCCCTCGGCCGGTTCTGGGCACGAATTCTGGACGGGGAACTGGTCGACGTCGGTGACGGCGACACCCGGGTCGACCCGTCCGGCGGTGCCAGCGCGGACTCGATCTGGGTCAACCAGGTTCCCGAACGGCGTACCGTCAAGACTCGCGTACACCTGGACCTGCGGTTGGCCGAGGCGAGCCCGGCGGCGCTGCTCGAGGCCGGCGCGCGGCTGGTCCGCGAGCCGGACTCGGAGATCAGCTGGTGGGTACTGGCCGACCCCGACGGCAACCTGTTCTGCGCTTTCGCCCCCGGTGAGAATTCCCGGCCGGGGCCGTTCGAGCTGGTGGTGGACTCCGTTGACCCGACCGCACAGGCCGGCTGGTGGGCCGGTGTCGTCGGCGGCGAGGTCGAGGTCAGCGAGGAGGGCCACGCCTCGGTCACCGGCGCGGCCGGGTTCCCCTGGGACCACTGGGTCTTCGACCCCGTGCCGGAGCGGAAGAGCGTGAAGAACCGGATGCACTGGGACGTCGACCTGGCCGATCCGGCACCGACCGCGCTGATCAGGACCGGCGCCACCCTGCTGCGGGAGCCGGACGATGCGGTGTCCTGGTGGGTGCTGGCCGACCCGGAGGGCAACGAGTTCTGCGCCTTCCCGCCCCGGGACTGACCGGCCGGTGCTACCGGGTGGCCGTCGGGTGGACTAGCGTTTAACACGCTCCGCCGCCAGCGCGTACGCCGTCGCCGTCGATACGCCACCGGCCGACCCCGACCCGCCCGATCGGTTGGTTCTCGCGGGAACAGCCCCTCACCGGCTTACCGGTTGGGCAGGATCGTCCCCAACGAGGAGGTGCCGCCGTGGTGCAGGACACCCGCGCTCTCACCCTGACGTTCGAGGTGAGCGGCCTGCCACCGGTCAAGACCGAAGCGCTGTCCATCTTCGCCGCCGGGCATCGGCAGGCGACGAGGGTACGCGCCCTGTTGCAGGCCGCCTGTGCGGCCGCGCAACAAACCGGCTGGACGCCACTGTCCGGCCCGATCGAGATCGACCTGACCCTGCGCTGCCCGCCCGGCCACCGCACCTCCGACGCCAGCACCCTGCTGGGCGGCGTGTGTGCGGTGCTCCAGGACAAGAAGCGGGTGTCCAGCATCGGCCTGGCCCACCTCGGCGTGCTTGTCGACGTCGCCCTCTACGACGACGACAAGCAGATCCGCCGGCTGTCCTACCTGGAACAGCCGGCCGAGGACTTCTCGTACCAGGTGCGCGTCGCCGCCGTACCGGACGGGGTTTGACCGACGGCAGCGGTGGGGTACCGCAGCCGCCGACGAAGGGAGCGCCGATGTCGGAGCCACATGTCACGCTGGACCCCCGCGACCCGGTGCAGGAGAAGCTGCGCGGGCCGCTGGAGGAGCAGCTGACCTCTGCCCTTCAGGCGGCTGCGGACCGGGTGCGCGACAGCTATGCCGGCGAGCCGGTGGAGCAGGTCTGTCAGCGGCTGCTCGACGAGACCCGCGCCGGGCTGCACCACGACATCGCGGCCGGATTCCAGCCCGACATGGACGAGTTCTGCCGGGTGGCGGTAGCCATCGTGCGGGGCGAGACGTCCTGAGGCGTCGACGTCCCGTCCGGCCGGCAGGGTGGCCGGCGGACATCGAGCTTGAGCCGTATACCTGTGCGGTCCACGACCGCACAGGTATACGGCTCATCGGGCCGAAGCTCGGCCCAACCGACCGGGTCAGTCGGTGCGCTGGCGGCGCCAGGTCAGCAACACCAGGAAGCTGCCCGCGACGACCAGCAACGCGCCGGCGGTCAACGACGTGGCAACGGCGTCACCGGTCACCGGCAGTTTCCGCGACACGTAACGGAAGGTGAGCCCGCCGGAGTCACCACCGGCGGTGCTCACGACGACTGTGGTGCTGCCAGCCGCGCAGGCCGGCGTACGGAAGGTCAACGAACGACCGTCCGACGTCACGGTGACCTCACTGGCCTGGATGGTCCGGCCGCAGATGGTGACCACGGTGCCGCCCGGAACAAACCCGGAACCGCTGACCGTGACTGTCGTACCGCCACGGGTCGCGCCCTGATCCGGGGACAGCGCATCAATGACCGGCGGGGCGGTCTGGTAACTGAACGCTGGCGCGGCGGCGGTGCCGGCGGGAAACACCAGTCGCACCTCGGCCACCCCGACGGTGTTCGGCGGCGTCACCACGGTGATCGCGGTGCCGGCCGGGTTCACGGTGAATCCGGTGCCAGGTAGCCCGCCGAAGGTCACCCCGGTCGCACCGGCGAAACCGGTGCCGGTGATGGTGACCCGGGTACCGCCCGAATCCGGCCCGGTCGTCGGCGTCAGTCCGGTCACCACGGCGGCACCGCCATCGGCCAGGTACGCGTAGTCAAGCGGCGCGGACGAGCCACCGTTGACGGCCACCACCACGACGGCCGGGCCGACCGCACCGGGCGGAGTGACAGCCGTCAACGACGTGCCCGCCGGGCTGACCGTGACGTCGGTGGCCGGTACGCCGTCGAAGGTGACGGTCGTGCCACCCGGAACAAAGCCCGTACCGGTGATCGTCACCGCCTGGCCACCCGACTGTGGTCCGTCGTCCGGCGTGATCGCCGTGACGGTGGGAGCAGCCGCGACGTACGTGAATCCTCCCGGTGCCTCAGCGTTCGCGCCTGGCAGGAGCACCAGCACGTCGACCTGGCCGACCGGAGCCGGCGGCGTCACCACGGTCAGCGAGGTGCCGCCCGGATCGACGACGACATCGGTGCCCGGTACGTCATTGAAGGTCACCCCGGTCGTACCGGCGAAGCCGGTCCCGGTGATCGTCACCGTCGTACCCCCAGCGGTCGGGCCCGTGTTCGGCACGATGGAGGTGATCGTCGGCGCGACGTACGTGAAGTCCGGCGCGGTCACCCTGCCGGCCGGGAAGATCAGCTCGACCAGGGCCGGGCCGGCCGGGTTCGGCGGGGACACCACCGTGATCGTGGTGCCGGCCGGGTCGACAGTGAAGTCGGTGCTGGGCAGGCCGTTGAAGTCCACGGCCAACGCCCCGGTGAAACCGGTCCCGGTGATCGTCACTGTCGTACCACCGACGGTGGGCCCAGCAGGCGGTGCGAGGCCGGTCACCACAGCGGCACTGCCGTCGGCGAGATACGTGTAGCCCAGTGGCGGTGCGGTGCCATCCACGTTACCGACCACGACCGCTGCCGGGCCGACCGCACCGGGCGGAGTGACAGCCGTCAACGACGTGCCCGTCGGATCGACGGTGACGTCGGTCGCCGGTACGCCCTCGAAAGTGACAGTCGTGCCACCCACGATGAAACCCGTACCGGTGATGGTCACCACCTGACCACCCGACTGCGGCCCCTCCTCCGGCGTGAGCGTCTCGGTGGTGGGCACCGCTGCCACCGACGGACCGCCGACGCCTCGTGTGCTCCCGTCACCCGGCGCGGCCCGCGCAGGCGTCCCGAGTCCCACGGTCGTCATGCTGGCGACCAGCATCACCGTGGATGCGAGCGCGATTCCTCGCGGTCCAGATTTCATCGAGTTCCCCCGTCCAGTTCGACTGGCGGGCGTGCTCGACGTGTCGAGGCCCGCCACCGACTGAACGAGCACAAAAGTTACTAGTTATGGCATAACGGTATAAATACTCCAAAGCGCCCACCGGCACCCGCGACGGTAGTGATCAGAAGTGCCGCAGCAGGTCCGGGAAGGCGGCCAGGTGCAGCACCCCGCCGTCCGCCGGATCCAGCTCGTCATGCTCCAGTACCCAGGTGTTGGCGTTCGGGATGAACACCGCGTTCCAGCCGGCGGCCCGGGCGGGCAGGATGTCCGAGCGCGGTGAGTTGCCGATCATCCACGCCCGAGCGGGGTCCAGCCCGTGCCGCCCGGCCAGCCACAGGTACGTCTCGACGTTCTTCTCCGGCACGATGTGCGCGGCGGAGAAGTGGTGCGCCAACCCGCAGGCATCCAGCTTGCGCTGTTGTTCCTCGCGCTCGCCCTTGGTCAGCAGCAGCAGCTCGTGCCGGCCGGCCAACTCGTCCAGGGCGTCGGCCACCCCCGGCATCAGCTCGACCTGGTGGGTCACCAGCGCCACCGCCAGCTCGTCGATCTCACGACGCTCCGCCTCGGTCGCCGGACGCTGACGCAGCCGTTCCAGACAGTCCCGCAGACTGCGCAGGAAGACCTGGCTGCCGTACCCGTGGGTGACAGTGTTGGCCCGCTCGATGTCGTCGAGCACCGCTCGCAGTTGCGCCCGGTCGAGGGTGGGATGGTCCAACCATTTCAGGAAGTCGTCGATCACCCGCTCGAAGACGACATTGTTCTCCCAGAGGGTGTCGTCGGCGTCGAAGACCAGCACCCGGCCCGGCTCGATGGCTGCCTCACGCGTCACCTCGCGGACTGTAGGCGAACAGACGCACGGCGGACCACCGGATAACCGGGCACCCGTCCCTGATCGGCTCAGGCCGGGGTGAAGACCACCCGGGAGCGAACCCGGCGGAAGCCGGTCCGCTCCAGCTCCGCCACCACAGCCACCCGGTGCGCGTCCACGTCGGCGACCACCTCGTACGCCCCGCCGCCGGCCAACGCCGCGACCGAGTCGGCCACCAGCTCACCCAATACCGACTCGTCCAGCAGGCCGAGGTAGGCGATCATCGGGAAACACGCGTCGGCCGTCGACCCAGCCAGGCCCACCGGTTCGTCACCGTCGAGGGCGACGCGCCAGTTGCCGGGCGGCGTATCGGTCAACCAGGCCAGCGGGTCGCGGGCCAGGTCCACCCCGGCGACCGCGCGGGCGGTCTCGGCGCCGGTAAGCACGACCGGCTCGACGATCCGGGCCACCAGCGCGGCTATCTCCGCAGCGTCGGCGGCGGGACGGAACGAGAACCGGCCCGACGGCGTCGGCAGTGGCCCGCCCGTCCAACTGAGCCTGATCCGCTCCCCCCGCTCGACAAGTCCCGCGAGTCGGGCCGCGGCCATCGACGCCTCGGCGACGGCCCGCACCTCGGGTTGCCGACGCCAGTACGCCGGCAGGGCCGCGTGGTACACCTTCGGGCCACCGAGCGCGTCGTGCGCGGTACGTAGCAACGCGGCACCGATCTCCGCCGCGATACTGACCTGCCTCGCGGTGCCGGCCGACGCTGCGGTGCCGGCCGACCGCGTTGGGTCGGTCGACTGTGCGGCATCGGCGGACGGCCTGAGGTCCAGGTCGAACCGTTCCAGCCACGGTTCGCCGACGGAGCCGGGTAGCAGCAGCCACGCGGCGCGGCCCACCACCCGGTCGCCGCGCAGCGCGATGAAGGTGCGCTCCGGCCGGTAGCCGCCGCCGGCGATCCCGTCGGCGTAGCTGATCTGTCGCAGTTGCGGCAACGGGTCGGGCATCGAGTCGAACAGTTTCTCCTCGCCCGCGACGAGCGGGCGGACGACCAGATCGGTCATGGCAGATCCTCCGGGACAGCGACGCCC
Source organism: Verrucosispora sp. CNZ293 (assembly GCF_002754655.1). NCBI lineage: Bacteria > Bacillati > Actinomycetota > Actinomycetes > Micromonosporales > Micromonosporaceae > Micromonospora > Verrucosispora sp. CNZ293. The sequence continues at coordinate 355,822 of NZ_PEFR01000001.1, read as the reverse complement.
CGGGTCAGATCCGCGTGGACGCCGGGGCGCGGACGGGGCGCAGAACATCGGACATTGTTCTGACCTCCTCCCCACTCGACGGCGTGCCAGCGAACCTACGCCCCCACCCCACCCCGCGCAACCACCCACCCCACCCATCCAGTTGATCAAGAAGTTTGCGTCGTCCCGGCCCGCGAAAGCTGACGCAAACTTCTTGATCACCGGGACGAGGGGCGGGGGTGGAAGAGGTTCTGGCTGAGGAGGTGTTCGCGGTGGTCCTGGGTGTCGGGGCGTAGCCGGCCGCCGCGGGTGAGCATCACCATGCCGTGCAGCAGGCTCCAACCCAACTCGGCGAGGATGTCGGCGTCGCGGCCGGCGGCCAGCGGCGTCAACGCGGTGCGCAGCTCGGCGAAGGTGGCCGCGACGGTCTCGGGCACCTGCTCCGCGCCGAGGGTCAGCTCCGGCGTGTGGGCGAACATCGCGTCGTAGACCTCGGGATTGGCGTACGCGAAATCCAGGTACGCCGCCATCACCGCCGGCCAGACCTCCGCCGGCCGGTCGACCACCGTACGCGCGTCGGTAAGCGCGGCGGCCAGGTCGGCGAAGCCTCGCACCGCGACGGCGGCGACCACCGCATCCCGGTCGGCGAAACGCTGGTAGAGAGCACCGAGGTCGACGTCGGCGCGTTCGGCGAGCCGGCGGGTGGTCACCGCAGCCAGACCCTCCGCCTCGGCCAGTTGCCAGGCGGTGGTGACGATGGCGTCGCCGTCCTGCCCGGTGCCGGGTTCGTCTGCTCCGAACACGCCGTCGATGCTAGCCCCGCGTCACGCAGGGTCATCCCGTCGCGACGGATTGGCGACTGAAGGCCGGTCAGTGCTCGGGTGGGCCGACCACCGTCGAGTGGTACCGCCCCCAGACGGCAGCCCGCTCCTCGTCGCTGGACGCGGTGTGCAGGGCCGTGACCAGCTCATCCACCTCGGGCGACATGATCGCGATGAGGTCGGCGCCCTCCGGGTCGACGGTGGCGAAGGTGTGGGTGGTGCCGGCCGGGATCACCACGTGTTCGCCCGGTCCGAGGATCCGTCGTTCGACGCCGACCAGGACCTCCAGCCGACCCCGCAGGACGACGAAGCCCTCGGTGGACCGGTGGTGCTGATGCGGTGGCGCCTGATCACCCGGGTAGTGGTCCAGCTGCCAGCGCCGCAGCACGAAGTCACCCATGGCCGCGACCATACCCACCGAGGACGACACTGTGGACCGCATCGACCCCGCCGCGGCCGGGCAGCCCGGTCAGCGGCGCAGGGTGAGGATGAGGTCGGCGACCAGGGCGGTCCAGCCCGTCTGGTGCCAGGCGCCCAGGCCGGCACCGTTGTCGCCGTGGAAGTACTCGGGGAAGGCGATCAGGTCACGCCAGTCCGGGTGGGTCTGGAACAACTGCGCCGCGCCGTAGATCGGCCGGCGGCCCCAGCCGTCGCGGGTGAACAGCGCGATCAACCGCGCCGACAGGTCGTCGGCGATCTCGTCGAGGGTCTTCTTCACCCCGGACCGGGTCGGATACTCCACCTGAAGGTCGTCGCCGAAGAACGCGGCATAGTCCCGCAACGCACTGATCAGCAGGAAGTTCGTCGGCATCCAGATCGGCCCGCGCCAGTTGGAGTTGCCGCCGAACAGGCCGCTCGTCGACTCGGCCGGCTCGTAGCCGACGCAGAACTCCTGCCCGCCCAGGGTCACCGCGAACGGCTTGTCCAGGTGGGCGCGGGACAGCGTCCGCAGCCCGTACTCGGAGAGGAACTCGTCGGTGTCCAGCATCCGGGCGAGCAGCCGCACCACCTGCTCCGGCCCGCACATGGACAACAACCGCTGCTGCCGCCCGTCCGGGCCGAGCCGCCGCGCGCCCACCACCGAGGCGTACTCGGGCCGGTTGGTCAGGAACCAGCGCAGCCGGGCCCCCAGCTCGGGCAGCCGGTGCAGGGTCCGCGCGGTCAGCCGGGTCACCGCGGCCAACGGCAGCAGACCCACCACCGAGCGCACCTTCAACGGCACCTTCGTGCCGTCGGCCAGCCGCAGCACGTCGTAGAAGAAGGCGTCCTCGTCGTCCCAGAGCCCCTGGTCGTACGCGGCTGCCGCGATGTAGGCGAAGTGTTCGAAGAACTTCGTCGCGGTGTCCACCCAGGTCCGGTCGTGCTCGGCCAGCACGATGGCGATGTCCAGCAGGTTGAGCGCGTACATCGCCATCCAGCCGGTGCCGTCGGACTGCTCCAGCACCCCGGCCACCGGCAGCGCCGCCGACCTGTCGAACGGGCCGACGTTGTCCAGCCCGAGGAACCCGCCCTCGAAGACGTTGTTGCCGCCGGTGTCCTTGCGGTTGACCCACCAGGTGAAGTTCATCAGCAGCTTGTGCATCATCCGGGCCAGGAAGTCGTGGTCCCGGCTGCCGTCGATCTCGAACACCTTCAACGCCGCCCAGGCGTGCACCGGCGGGTTGACGTCGCCGAAGGCCCACTCGTACGCGGGGATCTGTCCGTTGGGGTGCAGGTACCACTCGCGCAGCAGGAGCAGCAGCTGCTCCTTGGCGAAGCCGGGGTCGACCCGGGCGATGCTCACGCAGTGGAAGGCCAGGTCCCAGGCGGCGTACCACGGGTACTCCCACGGATCCGGCATGGAGATCACGTCGAAGCTGGTCATGTGCCACCAGTGGCTGTTGCGCCCGTGCCGGCGACCGGCCGGCGGGGTCGAGCCGGGGTCGCCGTCCAGCCACCGTTTGACGTCGAAGTGGTAGAACTGTTTGCCCCACATCAGCCCGGCGATGGCCTGCCGGGCGATCAACGCCTCGTCGGCGCTGGCCTTGGCCGGGATGACCGCGTCGAAGAACCGGTTCGCCTCGGCCCGACGGGCCCACACCACCGCGTCGAAACCGTCGCCGAGGTCGGCCGGCGGCGGCTCGCCCTCGCCGGGCGGCGGGGCGGTACGGGTCAGCCGCAGCCGGATCCGCCGTTGCTCACCGGCCGGCACGTCCAGCACGTAGTGCAGCGCCCCCTTGGTGCCCTCCAGGCCCGGGTTGACCGTCTCCGCACCGTCGACCACATGGTCGTTGATGCCGTCCTTCGGGTACGGGGTACGACTCGACAGCCCCCACAGCCGCTCGGCGTTCGTGTCGTTGTCGCAGAGCAGCGGCGTCGGGTCGCCGTCGCCTTCGAGCACGATCTGGCCGAGCACCCAGTGCTCGCCGACGAGCCGCCGCCCGGACCCGACGATCCGGGGCACCCGGTCACCGCCGGGCAGCCCCCACGCCCAGGTGTTGCGGAACCACAGGTGCGGCAGCACGTGCAGCCGGTCGGCCTCCTCGCCGCGGTTGACCACAGTCACCACGATGCACATGTCGCTCGGGCCGGCCTTGGCGTAGTCGACGGTCACCGCCCAGTACCTGTCGTCGTCGAAGATGCCGGTGTCGACGAGCTCGTACTCGGTGTCGTCCCGGCCCCGCAGGCCGTTGACCGCGACCAGCTCGTCGTACGGGAAGGCGGCCTGCGGGTAGTGGTAGCGCCACCGCATCCAGGAGTGGGTGGGGGTGGAGTCCTCGTACCACCAGTACTCCTTGACGTCCTCGCCGTGGTTGCCGCCGTCGCCACCGAGGCCGAACATCCGCTCCTTGATGATCGGATCGCGCCCGTTCCACAACGCGAGCGCGAAACAGAACGTCTGCCGGTCGTCACAGACGCCCGCCATGCCGTCCTCGGACCACCGGTAGGCTCGGGACCGCGCATGGTCGTGGGGAAAGTAGTCCCAGGCCGTGCCGTGCTCGCTGTAATCCTCCCGTACCGTCCCCCACGCCCGCTCGGACAGATAGGGACCCCATGCGCGCCAGTCCTGCTCCCCGGCATCGGCCTGGGCGAGCCGGATCCGCTCGACGTCGGGGGCCGGAGCAGAGGGCGAACCGTCATTGATCACCTGAACATCTTCGACGCCGCCGGGGTACTTGACCACAGCGGCCATTGTCGTCGTGTCGTGTTACACCTCGCCGCGGTGGAGGAAAGTTGATCGAGATTCGCTACGGTTCGCAGGTCTGTGGCGAGCTGACCAGTGCCGCCGGCCGCGAGTGGCTGGTGCCCGACGGCCTTGGCGGGTACGCCATGGGCACCGTCGCCGGTCTGCGCACCCGCCGCTACCACGGGCTGCTGGTGATCCCGGGAGAAACCCCGGCCTCCCGCAAGGTGGGACTCGTCAGCCTCGATCCGGCGGTGCTGCTGCCCTCCGGCGCCCGGGTGCGCCTGGGCGCGCACGAGTGGGCCTCCGGTGACGTGGACCCGCGCGGCTTCGAGCTGCTGGAGCGCTTCGACCTGACCGACGGGCTGCCGCGCTGGCGGTGGCGGATCGGCGACGTGGTGATCGAACGGGAGCTGGCCATGCTCCCCGGACGCTCCTGCGTGGCCGTGGTACACCGGCTGGTCAGCGGTGGTCCGGTCGAGCTGGAACTGGCCGCCGCCTGCACCTGGCGGGACGCGCACGGCGAGCGGCGCGGCGACGGACCGCCGCTGCGGATGGACCCGGTCGACGGCGGCGCGGTGATCGAGGGGGCGTACCGGCTGTCCGGGCCCGGCTGGTCGCCACAGGGCCACTGGTGGCGGGGCGTGTACCACCGCGAGGAGGCGGCGCGGGGTCTGCACCCGGAGGAGGACCTGTGGTACGCGGGCCAGTTCCGCGACACCCTGCACCGCCCCGGCGACACCCTGGCGGTGCTGGCCTGGGCCCACGATCCGGCACCGGCACCGCCGCCGGCCGTCGAGGTGGTCGCCGCGGCCCGGCGACGCAACCGGGAGGTGGTGGCGGCGGCCCGGCCCGCCGACGACGTCGAGGCGACCCTGGCGCTGGCCGCCGACGCGTTCGTCGTACGCACCAACGACAGCGCCGTGGACGTGGTGGCCGGCTATCCGTGGTTCGGTGCCTGGTCGCGGGACACGATGATCTCCTACGAGGGGCTCTTCCTGCGTACCGGGCGGGCAGACCTCGGCCGTGAGCTGCTGCGTTCGTACGCGGCGACGCTGTCGGAGGGGATGCTCGCCAACACCGCCGACACCGGTCGGGTCGAGTACAACACCGTCGACGGCACGTTGTGGTTCCTGCACGCGGTCAGCCGACACGTCACCGTCACCGGTGACACCGACCTCGGCGACGAGCTGCTGCCGGCACTGCGCGCGGTGATCGACGCCCATCTGGCCGGCACCCGGTACGGCATCGCCGTCGACCCGGCCGACGGTCTGCTCACCTGCGGTGCCCCCGGTGCCGCCCTGACCTGGATGGACGCCCGGGTGTACGGCGTACCGGTCACCCCCCGCCACGGCAAGCCGGTCGAGGTCAACGCCCTGTGGGTCAACGGGGTGGCCGGCATCGCCGAACTGGCCGAACTGGCCGGGCAGGACGCCGACGGGCTGCACCGGCTGCACGAGCGGGCGGTCAAGGCGTTCCGGGACCGGTTCCCCACCCCGGCCGGCTGGCTGCACGACGTGGTCGACGCGCCGGCACCGGCGTACCCGCTCGGTGGGGCCGCCTTCCACGACGACGACCTGCTGCGCCCCAACCAGCTGCTGGCCTGGTCGTTGCCGTTCGCGCCGCTGGAGCCCGATGGTCAGACGGTGGGCCACGTCGGCGCCGGGCTGCTCACCCCGCTCGGCCCGCGCAGCCTCTCCCCCGACTGTCCCGGCTTCCTGGGCCGGCACCGGGGCGGTCCAGCCGAGCGGGACACCGCATACCACCAGGGCACCGTCTGGCCGTGGCTGATCGGCCCGTACGCCGACGCCAGCCGTCGGGCCGGGCTGCCGGTCGACGACCTGTTCACCGGTCTGGAGGCGCACCTGGGCGAGTACGGCCTCGGTTCGGTGAGCGAGACCGCCGACGGTACGGCCCCGCACACCGCCACCGGATGCCCGTTCCAGGCGTGGTCGGTCGCGGAGCTGCTGCGCGTCCGCCGGTAGCGCTTTACACCCCCGCAACGGTTACGTCTCCGCTGGTTATCCAGCTACGACCAGGATTGGTCCCGATCCGGCCGCAACGCGAACGCTCCCATCCCGGGGGCTTCCGACGGGTGTGCGGAGACAACTCAAAGGGGGCGCGTATGTCACCGAACGCCGACGTGATCGACATCAACCCCGCACGCTCGCAGCGGGTGCTGATGCTGTCCTGGGAGTACCCACCCGTCCTCGTCGGCGGTCTCGGCCGGCACGTGCACGCGCTGTCGGTGGCCCTGACCGCCGCCGGTCACCAGGTCACAGTCGTCACCCGCCACACCGACGGCGCACCCCTTGAGGAATACGTCGACGGAGTCCGCATCATCCGCGCCGCCGAGGACCCGGTCGCCTTCCCACTGGCCACCAACTCGCTGCTCGCCTGGACGATGGCCTTCAACCACACCCTCACCCGTGCCGCCCTGCACGCCACCACCACCGGCACTTACGACGTCATCCACGCCCACGACTGGCTCGTCGCCCACACCGCCATCACCCTGCGCGACCACCTCCACCTACCCCTGGTCACCACCATCCACGCCACCGAAGCGGGCCGACACCAGGGCTGGCTACCCGAGGAGATGAACCGCACCATCCACGGCGTCGAACACTGGCTCAGCAACGCCTCGACCCGGGTCATCGCCTGCTCCGGCTACATGCGCGATCAGGTCACCACGCTGTTCGACACGCCCGAGCACCGGGTGGACGTGGTACCCAACGGCGTCGACGACCGGGCCTGGCGGGCCCGGCCCCGCGCGGTCGCGTCGGCCCGGGCCCGCTTCGCCGGGGACGGGCCGCTTGTCGGGTACGCCGGCCGGCTGGTCTACGAGAAGGGCGTGCAGCACCTGGTCGACGCGGTGCCGAAGCTACGCGCACGGCACCCCGGGCTGCGGGTGCTGATCGCCGGGGACGGCCCCTTCCGGGGCGAGTTGGAGGACCGCACCCGTCAGCTCGGCCTCGCCGGCACCGTACGATTCACCGGCTTCCTCGACAACACCCAGCTCCCGGCGGTGCTCGGCGCCACCGACGCGACTGTCGTGCCGAGCCTCTACGAGCCCTTCGGCATGGTGGCGTTGGAGGCCGCCGCGGCCGGGGCGCCACTCGCCGTGGCCCGCACCGGTGGGCTGGCCGAGATCGTCGAGCCGGGCGTCACCGGCGTCACCTTCCCGCACAGCGACCCGTCGGCGCTGGCCGGTGCCGTGGGCCAGCTCCTCGGCGACGAGGTCTTCGCCCGCCGGGTCGCCCGGCAGGCGCGCAGCATGGTCGGACGACGGTACGGCTGGGCCACCATCGCCGCCCGCACCGCCGACACGTACACCGCGGCCCGTCGCGAGCACGTTGCGCCGTCCGCCCGGCGCGCCGCCGCCGAGATGCCCGCGCGCCGGCAGACGATAGCCATCCCGGACGGCAACCTCCTCGCCGTGGGAGGGGCGGCCTCCTGAGTGGACTCGTCGGATAGGTGATCCCCGATCCACACTAGGGTGTACGCCGGACGGCGGCGGATGGGGGAAACGTGCGAGCGGTGATCGCCGGCCGGTACCGGCTGCTCGATCTGGTCGGGCGCGGCGGGATGGGCACGGTCTGGCGGGCCGAGGACGAGCTGCTGCACCGCCAGGTGGCCATCAAGCAGGTGGTGCTGCCGGCCTGGCTCGGCGGCGACGAGCTGGACCAGTTGCGCGCCCGTACGCTGCGGGAGGCACGCACCGCCGCGCGGCTCAGCCACCCCAACGTGGTCCGCGTCTACGACGTGGTCTCCGAGGCGGACGCGCCCTGGATCGTCATGGAGTACGTGCCGTCGCGCACCCTGCAGGATCTGCTCGACGCCGACGGGCCGCTGTCGCCGCAGCGGGCCGCCCGGATCGGTCTGGCGCTGCTGGACGCGCTGCGAGCGGCGCACGACGCCGGGGTGCTGCATCGCGACGTCAAGCCGGCGAACGTCCTCGTCGCCGACGACGGCCGGGTGCTGCTCACCGACTTCGGGCTGGCCGTCTTCGACGGTGGCGACCAGACGATGACCGGGCCCGGCACCATCCTGGGCTCGCCGCAGTACGTCGCGCCGGAGCGTGCCGCCGAGGGGGTGTCGAGCGAACCGGCCGACCTCTGGTCGCTCGGCGCCACGCTGCACGCCGCCGTCGAGGGTCGTGCCCCGTACGCCCGCAGCACCGCCATGGCGACGCTCAGCGCGCTGGCCTCCGCGCCACCGGACCCGGCACCGCACGCGGGGCCACTGTCGGCGGTGCTGGCCGGACTGCTGCGCCGCGACCTCGCGCACCGCGCCGGCCACGCCGAGACGCGCCGTCGGCTGCTGGCCGCCGCCGGTCCCGATCCGGCCGACCAGCCCGACCGGTCAGGCGAGGACACCGCTCCCCTGCCCACCGCCGGATCGTCTCCCGCCGGTACCGCCCCGTCGGTCGGGGCGGCAGACGGGGCGGCGACGACCCCGACCTCGTCGCGGAGCGAGCCGACCCGGCACCCGCCGGGCGACGAGCCGCCCCCGTGGCCCGGCGGAGACGACCCGGCTCGGACCGGCGGCGGCGACCCGGCCCACGCCGGTGAGGGCGACCCGGCCCACGCCGGTGGGCCGCCACCACGCACTCCGCCTGCCGGTACCCGTGACACGACCCCCGAGGCCGAGCAGCGGCGGGGACCGGTGACCCGACCGTGGGCGCTGGCGGCGGGCGCCGTGCTTGTCGCGATGGCGGCCGGGATCGGCACCGCGCTGACGGTGGTGGGCACCGGTGCGGAGACGCCCGGTGCGGAGACGCAGAGCCCTCAGCCGTACGACGTGGGCGCCCCGGGGCCCGGCGGCCAGGTGCCGCGAGACGGGCGACGCCCGCCCGGTCCGCCGCCAGGCGGCCTCGTCCCCCCACCGCTGCCCTGTGTACGCCCGTGGGTCGACGGTGCCTCGCTGCGGAGCGCGCCGCCCCGCCCCCACGACGGGTTCCGGCCGCCCGCCGGCTGGGTGTGGCATGCCGACGCCGGCGGCTTCCGGGTGGCGTTACCGGCTGACTGGCGGTACTCCCGCGACGACGACGTGGCCTGCTTCCAGGATCCGGCGACCGGTCGCGCGTTCACCGTCGCGGACAGCGCCGACGCCGCCACCGAGCCGATCGCCCAGCTCAGAGCGGTAAGGGACCGGAAACTGGCAGACGGCACCCTGCCCGGCTACCAGGAGTTCCACCTCAGCCGGATCGGCGCCGCCACGGAGTGGGAGTTCGGCTGGCTGACCCCGCACGGCGACCGGCTGCGCGCCACCCAGATCGTGCCGGATCGCCCTCCCCGGGGCCGTACCTGGACGTTGGGCTGGATCACGCGCGAACACGACTGGACGGATTCGGCGGAGCAGTTGGCGACCGTCCGGCTCAGCTTCCGACAGTAGGCCGGGTCCTGCTCGCCGCCGCGCGGGACACGGTCGCCGCCGCGCGGGACACGGATAGTCTCGGAGCCGTGGAACCGGACCGGCACGACGACACCGACCAGCTGCGAGTCTCCGACCGGGAGCGGGAGGAGGTCGTGGAACTGCTCGGCAAGGCAACGGCCGAGGGCCGGCTGACCCTCGACGAGTACTCCGAGCGGGCCGGCGTCGCCCACGCCGCGCAGACCCGCGGCGAGTTGGCCAGGGTGACCAGGGACCTGCCCGACGCGGCGGCCCGCCCTACGACCGGCGCGCTCGCCCCCACCCCGGAGAAGCTGCTGGCCATCTTCGGCAACGAGGTGCGTAAGGGCGCGTGGCCGGTGCCGGAGCGCATCGAGGCTCGGGCGGTCTTCGGTGACTGCCGGATCGAGCTGCACGAGGCCCGGCTGCCCGGGCGGGTGACCCGGATCGACGCGGAGGCGATCCTCGGCAACGTCACGATCGTCGTGGCGGAGGGCACCGATGTCCGGCTCACCGGCAGCGCGGTCTTCGGTAACAAGAAGTCCAAGCTGAGCGGGCCGGTCGCGGCGGGCGCACCGGTGGTGGAGGTGCACTGCCGGGCGATCTTCGGCGACGTGACAGTCCGCGCGCCCCGCAAACGCTTGTGGTGACCCCGGTTCCGCCGACAGCCACGCGCACCCCGGGCGGCACCGCCGTCCCATGGCCGACAGATCGGGCCGGTCGACCCTCACGCGCTGCCATACTCCCTGGTGGTCGGGCCGGTCCACCGACCGGCTCCGATCGCTGTCCGAAGTGGACACTGTGGGTGGTCCCCCTGCGGCGTCGGCACGAACTACAGTGGCGTAGTTTTGGCGCTCAAGATCCCTGGGGAGGGCGAGCCGAGATGATGGGACCGTCGCACGCGCTGTCTGGCGCGGCGGTATGGCTGAGCGGGTCCTGGGCGCTACAGCACTTCTACGACTACGAGCAGTCGCCGTTGGCGTTGGCCGTCGGCACCGCCGTCTGTGCCGGAGGGGCGCTGCTGCCCGATCTCGATTTGTCCGGCAAGGTCACCCGCAATCAGGGTGGCGCGACAGTGGCCCGTACGTTCGGCGTCTTCTCGCTGTTCGTCGCCGAGGTGGTGGAGAAGGTCTCGCTGGGCGTCTACTACGCCACGAAGCTCAGCCGCGATCCCAAGCGCAGCAACGGTCACCGCACGCTCACCCACACCATTCCGTTCACCGTGCTTGTGGGTTGGGGCACCACCACCCTCTGCGCCCGGTACGGCAAGTGGGCCGTCATCGGCATCCTGTTCTTCATGATCGGCCTCGCCCTGCGCGGCCTGTTCGACGAGTGGGCCGAACGGGCCGGCTGGCTCATCGTCACCCTGGTCTCCGCCGGTGCCGCCGTGTTCACCGCCGCGAACCTTCCCGGCGACCGGGGTTATCCGATGATCGGGTTGGCCGTCGGCGTGGGCTGTTTCGTGCACATCATCGGTGACATGATCACCCGGGCCGGGGTACCGATTCTCTGGCCGATCCCGATCAAACGCCGGATGTGGACACCGATCAGCCTGCCCGACAAGATCGCGCTGCGAGCCGGCGGCAAGACCGAGATCGTCGTGGTCCGCACCGCGCTGACCATCGTGTCGGTGCTGGCCACGCTCGGACTTGTCGCTCCCTCGGTGCTGCAGAAGTTCAACCTCGACCTGTGAGCGTCGAGGCCGTCGACCCGGTGATCGTGGCCGCCGACGCGGCCGTGCCACGGTTCTGGCAGCAGCTCGGCCTGCCCGGCCTGGCCGACGTGCACGTGCACTTCCTGCCACCGAGACTGCGCCGTCGGGTGTGGGACTACTTCGACTCGGCCGGCCCGCTTGTGGGGTTGGAGTGGCCGATCCGGTACCGGTGGAGCGACGCGGAACGCGTCGATCATCTCCGCCGGCTGGGGGTACGGGCGTTCAGCGCGCTCGCGTACGCCCACCGGCCCGGCATGGCCGAGGAGCTGAACCGGTGGACGCTCGACTTCGCGCGCGACACCCCCGGATGCCTGCCCTCGGCCACCTTCTTCCCGGAGCCGGCGGCGGCACGCTACGTCGCCGAGGCGATCGACGCCGGTGCCCGGGTGTTCAAGGTGCACCTCCAGGTGGGTGGTTTCGCGCCCACCGACCCGGCGTTGGAGCCGGCGTGGGGCCTGCTCACCGAGGCCGGTGTGCCGGTGGTCGTGCATGCCGGGCACGCTCCGGTGGGCACCGCCCACACCGGGCCGGAGCCGTTCACCGCACTGCTCGCCCGGCACCCCCGACTGCCGGCGATCGTCGCCCACCTGGGCGCACCGGACTACTCCGCCTTCCTGGATCTCGCCGAGCGTCACGAGCGGGTACGGCTGGACACCACAATGGCGTTCACCCCGTTTCTCGACCAGTTCGTGCCCTTTCCCGGCGACGAGCTGTCGCGGCTGCATGAGCTGGGGCTGGCCGGCAAGGTGCTGCTGGGCAGCGACTTTCCGAACATCCCCTACCCGTACGCCGACCAGTTGACCGGTCTGGCCCGGCTCGACCTGGGCGACGACTGGCTGCGGATGGTCTGCTGGCGGGCCGCCGCCGACCTGTTCGGCCTGCCCGCCCGCTGACCGAGCGGGCTCCGACGTCTGTTCGTCATTGCCTGTTGACGTGGTCGTGACACCTGACCTACGTTCTGTCGAACCGCTTAGTCGAAGCGCTTCGACGACGCCGCGGGGCGTACCGCGAGGAGGTGCCGGATGGCCACCATGCAGGACGTCGCGCGGCGCGCCCAGGTCTCGGTCAGCACCGTGTCGTACGTGCTCACCGGTGCCCGTCCGATCTCCCAGGCGACCCGGGACAAGGTTCTCGCCGCCATGACCGAGCTGGACTACCAACCCAACGCCCTGGCACGGGGACTGGCCAGCCGGCGCAGCCGGATCCTCGGGCTGCTGCTGCCGATGGACGAACGTGGCATCGGCGCCACCGAGACCGCCTTCGTCACCGGCGCGACCGCCGCCGCCGTGGCCGCCGGCTACCACCTGGTGCTGTCCCCGATCGGCGTCGGCGACCTCGACGAGCTGCGCCGGCTGGCCAGCCAGCGGATCCTCGACGGCGCCCTGCTGATGGAGGTCCAGCTGCACGACCCCCGGGTGGACGTGCTGCGCGAGGCGGGCGTGCCGACGGTACTCATCGGACGCACCGAGGACCCGACCGGCCTGTCGTACGTCGACATCGACTTCGACCGGACCGTCCGCGACGCCGTCGAGCATCTGGTCGGCCTGGGCCACCGTCGCATCGTCTACGTCAACCACTCGGCCGCCACCATCGCCGAGGGTTACGGCCCGGCGCTGCGAACCCGTGACTCGTTCGCCGCCGCGATGACCGAGCACCGCCTGACACCGCTGATGATCCCCGCCGAGGCCAGCGCCGCCAGTGGTCGAGCCGCGCTGGCCACCGCACTACGGCAGACCCCCGATCTCACCGCTGTGCTGGCGATGAACGAGAGCGCCGTCTTCGGGCTGCTCGGCGAGCTGTCCGCCCGAGGACTGACGGTGCCCGGCGACGTCTCCGTCGTCTCGATGGTCACCTCACCCCAGGTCGCCGAGCTGACCACCCCCGCACTGACCGCGATGACCTCGCCCGGTTCGGCGCTGGGCCGGATCGCGGTGCGGACGCTGCTGCGGCACGTCGAGACCGGCGACGGTGAGATCCACCAGGAACTGCTGCCGTGCGTGCTGGAGGTCCGCGGTTCCAGTGGCCCACCGCGTACGGCGGCAGGAGCCGACAAGTGAAGTTCACCGACGGGTACTGGCACCTGCGTCCCGGGGTCAGCGTGCTGCGCCCCGGCACCGTGGAGTCGGTGGAGCCGGACGAGCGCTCCTTCACCGTCTTCGCACCCATCGGACGGATCACCGGGCGCGGGGACACCCTCAACCGGCCGGTGATCACCGTACGGTTCTTCTCCCTCGCGCCCGGCGTGGTCGGGGTGACCATCGGCCACCACACCGGCGGGCTGCCCAAGCAGCCCCGGTTCACCCTCACCGAGGACACCACACACCCGGTGCAGGTGGAGGTCACCGGGCTCAGCGCGCGGCTGACCACCGGCGAGCTGACCGTCCGGGTCGCGCTGACCGGGCCGTGGCGGGTGGACTTCCTGCGCGGCGACCGGCTGGTCACCTCCTCCACCGAGCGCAGCATCGGGGCGGTCACCGACGTCGACGGCCACAAGTACGTGCACGAACGGTTGACCCTCGGCGTCGGCGAGACCATCTACGGGCTGGGCGAACGCTTCGGCGCGTACGTCAAGAACGGCCAGACCGTCGACATCTGGAACGCCGACGGCGGCACCGCCAGCGAGCAGGCGTACAAGAACGTGCCGTTCTATCTCAGCAGCGCCGGCTACGGGGTCTTCGTGGACCACCCGGAGCACGTGTCGTTCGAGGTCGGCTCCGAGGTGGTGTCGCAGACCCAGTTCAGCGTGCCCGGGCAGTCGCTGACGTACCACCTGATCGACGGACCCACCCCGAAGGACGTGCTGCGGCGGTACACCGCGCTCACCGGCCGGCCGGCGCGGGTGCCGGCCTGGTCGTACGGGCTGTGGCTGTCCACCTCGTTCACCACCGCCTACGACGAGAAGACGGTCACCGAGTTCATCGACGGGATGGCCGAACGGGACCTGCCGCTGTCGGTGTTCCACTTCGACTGCTTCTGGATGCGGCAGTTCCACTGGGTCGACTTCATCTGGGACCCGGCGACCTTCCCGGACCCGGAGGGGATGCTGCGCCGGCTGCACGAGCGTGGCCTGAAGGTGTGCGTCTGGATCAACCCGTACATCGCCCAGCGGTCGTACCTGTTCGAGGAGGGCCGGCAGGCCGGCTACCTGGTCCGCAATCCGGACGGCTCGGTCTGGCAGTGGGACAAGTGGCAGGCCGGCATGGCCCTCGTCGACTTCACCAACCCGGACGCGGTCGACTGGTTCGCCGGCAAACTCAAGGTGCTGCTGGACATGGGCGTCGACTGCTTCAAGACCGACTTCGGCGAGCGCATCCCCACCGACGTGCTCTGGCACGACGGCTCGGACCCGCAGCGGATGCACAACTACTACGCCTACCTCTACAACAAGACCGTCTTCGAGCTGCTGGCGGCCGAACGCGGGGAAGGCGAGGCTGTCGTCTTCGCCCGTTCGGCAACCGCCGGCGGGCAGCAGTTCCCGGTGCACTGGGGTGGCGACTGCGAGTCGACGTTCGTGGCGATGGCCGAGTCGCTGCGCGGCGGGCTGTCGCTGGCCGCCTCCGGGTTCGGCTACTGGAGCCACGACATCGGCGGTTTCGAGGGCACCCCCGACCCGGCGGTGTTCAAACGCTGGATCGCCTTCGGCCTGCTCTCCTCGCACTCGCGGCTGCACGGCTCCGGCTCGTACCGGGTGCCGTGGGCGTACGACGACGAGGCCGTGGACGTGCTGCGCCACTTCACCCGGCTCAAACTCAGTCTGATGCCGTACCTGGCGGCGGCGGCCGAGGAGGCCCACCGCGAGGGTGTACCGGTGATGCGGCCGATGATCCTGGAGTTCCCGGACGATCCGACCGCCGCCCACCTCGACCGGCAGTACATGCTCGGTCCGGACCTGCTCGTCGCACCGGTGATGAGCGCCGACGGTCAGGTGACCTACTACCTGCCCGCCGGCACCTGGACCCACCTGCTCAGCGGTGCCCAGGTCACCGGACCCGGCTGGATGACCGAGAAGCACGACTTCGACAGCGTTCCGGTGCTCGCCCGGCCCGGGTCGGTCATCCCGTTCGGCTCGGTCACCGACCGACCCGACTACGCCTGGGCCGACGGAGTCCGGCTGCGCCTGTTCGCCCCGGTGGCGGGGCAGCGGACCCGGGTCCGGGTGCCGGCACCCGATGGTGGGCCGGCTACCGAGTTCGAGGTGTGCTACCAGGACGGAACGGCCAGCGCCGAGCTGGTGGCGGGCGCGTCGTCCGGGTACGCGTGCGAGGTGACGGAGGTGGCGAGATGAGCGACGTCGTGTTTCCTGAGGGATTCGTCTGGGGTTCGGCGACGGCGGCGTACCAGATCGAGGGCGCGGCGAAGGAGGACGGACGGGGGCCGTCGATCTGGGACACCTACAGTCACACCCCGGGCCGCACCCTGAACGGGGACACCGGCGACGTGGCCGCCGACCACTACCACCGCTGGGCCGACGACCTCGACCAGCTCGCCGCGCTCGGGCTCGGGGCGTACCGGTTCTCCATCGCCTGGCCCCGGGTGCAGCCCGGCGGCTCGGGCGCGCTCAACCAGGCCGGGGTGGACTTCTACTCCCGCCTGGTGGACCGGCTGCTCGACCTGGGCATCCGCCCGGTGGCGACGCTGTACCACTGGGACCTGCCGCAGGAACTGGAGGACGCCGGCGGCTGGCCGGCCCGGGACACCGCCGCCCGCTTCGCCGACTACGCCACGAAGATCGTCGGTGCGCTCGGCGACCGGGTGCACACCTGGACCACCTTCAACGAGCCGTGGTGCTCGGCCTATCTCGGGTACGCCTCCGGAGTGCACGCGCCGGGGCGGACGGAACCGGCCTCGGCGCTGGCCGCCGTACACCATCTGAACCTGGCGCACGGCCTGGCCGGCCGGGTGATCCGCGACCTGGCACCGGCGGCGCAGCTGTCGGTCACACTGAACCTGCACGTCATCCGACCGGCCTCGGACTCGGCCGCCGACGCCGACGCGGCACGTCGGATCGACGCCCTGGCCAACCGGGCGTTCCTCGGCCCGATGCTCGACGGGGCGTACCCGGCGGACCTGCTCGCCGACACCGCCGCCGTGACCGACTGGTCGTTCGTCCGCGACGGCGACGAGCGCATCGCCGCGGTCCCGTTGGACGTGCTCGGGGTCAACTACTACTCGACCACGCTGGTCCGTGCCTGGGACGGTGTGTCGCCCAAGTCGGACTCCGACGGGCACGGTCGCTCGGCGCACTCGGCCTGGGTCGGCTCCGAGTCTGTCGAGTTCCTGCCGCAGCCCGGCCCGTACACCGCGATGGGCTGGAACATCGAGCCGGCCGGTCTGACCGAGCTGCTGCTGCGCCTGCACCGCGAGTATCCCGAGCTGCCGCTGATGATCACCGAGAACGGCGCCGCCTTCGACGACGCCGTGTCGCCGGACGGCGCGATCCACGACGACCGCCGGATCGACTACCTCCACCGGCACATCGCCGCCACACACGAGGCGATGGCCGCCGGCGCCGACGTACGCGGCTACTTCGTCTGGTCCCTGCTGGACAACTTCGAGTGGGCGTACGGCTACGACCGCCGCTTCGGCATCATCCACGTCGACTACGGCACCCAACAGCGCACCTGGAAGGACTCCGCCCACTGGTACCGCCACCTGACCACCACCAACCGCCTCCCCTAACCCGCTCCCCACCCCCGCAAGGAGTCAGACGCCCACGCGTTGTTCCGGGACGGAGAGGCCGTAGAGGGCCATGAGTTCGGGGGTGTCGACCCGGCTGCCGTCGGCCACCGCGTCACAGGCGATGTCGACGATCTGGTCCTTGTGCGCCAGCAGGTACGGGCGGGCACCGACGTCGGCACTGGCCAGGGTCGCGATACCGGGCCAGTGCCGGCGGCCGAAGAGCATCGGGTACCCGCGCAGGCCGTTGTAGGTGGCACAGACAAGCACGTCGGGAAAGGGCAGCGCGGTGACCCGGCGGACCGCCGCGGCGGTGAGCCCCGGCATGTCCACCGGCACCACCACCGCCGCCTCGACCCGGTCGTCGTCGATGCCGGCGAGGCCGGCCCGGATGGACGAGCCGACGCCGGTACCCCAGGCGCGGTTGACCACCACCGTGGCGCGACTCAGGTCGGCGGTCTCGCGGACCTGGTCGGCCGCGGCACCCAGGACGACCACGATCTGCCCGCAGCCCGCCTCCGTCAGCGTGTCGATCATCTGGTCGACAAGTGGCTTGCCGCCCTGGTGCAGCAGGGCTTCCGGCCCGCCGATGCGGCGGCCACCCCCCGCAGCGATGATCATTCCTGCGATCCGGTTCAGAGCTGCGCTCCCTCCAGCGTGGGAGCGGTCGGGGCCGCGTGACCCCGACCCTCCCGTCCTACGCACACCGTTTGCAACGACGGCGGTCGGACGAGAGTGGCGGGGCATTTGGTGTAAATTGGGTATCTATAGGTCAACAGGAGACCCTCGGGTGTCCGCTCACCCGCCGACGGGCGCCTCGCCCAGCACCAGTTCGCCGGCCGTCATCCGGTCTACCGACCGGATCGCGCCCTGCGCGTCACGCAGCCGGCCGCCGCCGCGTCGGTGCCCGACCGCGATGACCTCGGCGAGCATCGACAGCGCGGTCTCGGTGAGGGAAACCCCGCCGAGGTCCAGCCCCGCCGGGCCGGCAAGCCGGCTGAGACCCGGCGTACCGGCCAGCCGGGCCAGCCGCCGGGCGTGCGTGGCCCGGCTGCCCAGAGCACCGACGTAGCCGGCCGGTCCGGCCAGTGCGGCGCGCAGCGCCCGGTCGTCGATGCGTGGGTCGTGGGCCAGTACCAGCACCGCGTCGCGCGGGCCGAGGCGACCCGCTGCCAACCACTCGTCCGGCCAGACGCAGATCACGTCGTCGGCTGCCGGCACCCGGTCCCGTTGGGCGTACGCCGGTCGCGGATCGACCACGACGACCCGGCGTCCCGTCGGGACCGCCAGGGCGGCCAGCGCGGCGGCCAGGTCGGTGGCGCCGACCAGCAGCAACAGTGGACCGGGAACCAGTTCTTCGACGAACCGGTCGTCGCCGTCGGGCAGCCCGTACCGGTTCGCCGCGGTCGACCAGCGAAACGGTTCCCGAAGCTCGACGCTGAGCGCGAGCGGGCGGCGGGTGGCCAGCGCCGCGCCGATGGCCGCGTACACCGGGCCGGTCGGCACGGGACAGAGCAGCACGCCCAGCTCGCCGCAGCAGGCCGGGGTGGGTTCCCACGGCATCAGGTCGGCACCGATGCTGACCGAGGTGAGCCGGGCGCCGGCACCGTCGAGGACCGCACGGGCCTCGTCGAGCAGGGTCGCCTCCACACAGCCGCCGGAGACCGAACCGGTCCAACCGCCGTCCGAGGCGACGGCCATGGTGGCGCCCAGCGGACGCGAGCCGGGGCCGGAACGTCGCACCAGTCGGGCCAGCACCACCCCCTAGCCGACGCCGTGGCGCTGCTGGACGAACGGCCACACCTCCGCCAACACGTCGACGCCCTTCAGCCGGCAACCATTGCGTCCCTTTTTATCGCTTTTACCGGCCCCATGGTGGGAAAGATCCCTTTAATAAGTTGGCGTCGCCGACACGCCACGACCACGTGCGGCTCCTGCACTCCCGGCAGATCGTCTCCGCCGTCGCACGCTGGCGCGGCCACGGCCCCGGACGGGCGGCCCCGGGGCTGGCCTGCGAACGGCCGGCACCGCCCCCAGTGGACGTGACGACGGTGCCGGCCGGGCTACGGCTCGCGTCGGGTGGCCAGGCGTAACCGGCGTTTGACGCCGCCGGCCGCCCGGGTCCTCAGCCGGGAGAGGACGTTCACGTTGTCGTGGTCGCCGGGAGGCGGATGGCTGAGCGCATCGGCGTGCGCCAGCATGCCGACGATCGTCTCGACAGCTACCTGGAGCAGCTGCTCCTCGCCCAGGTCGTCGGGGCTGATGCTCTGCCGCATCACGGTCGGCCGCAACTCGTCGAGGTCACCGACGATCCGGCACGGGTAGTCCTGAAGTTCCTTGATCTGCTGCTCCGCCAGCTCGCGCACCCAGTCGGCCCGGTCCAGGCCGACGCCGAAGGTCACCCCCTCGCGGCGTTTGAGCACCGCGTCGACAAGGTGCCGGTGTACCACCTTCTGGTACGGCGTACGCAGCGGGTACCTGTCGCCCAACGCCAGGTTCACCCGGCGCAGCAGCTCGATCTCGGCTGCGCCGAGCGACGGGTTCGAGGTGGGTTCCGCCAGCTCGCACAGCCCGTCCGGGATCCCGAGGATCCCGGCGAACCGGTGCCACAGCAGGTCCCGTGGGGCGCCGGGCGCAGGAACCGTCACCAGGTACCGGTGTTCCGCGGGGACCAGGTCACCCCACCGACGCAGCATGCGCGGCGCGGTGTGGTTGTTCCAGAAAGCCTCCGCCCGGCCCTCCTCCACCGCACGCATGAAGGCACCGAACCGCCAACCACTGCGGGCCCGGACGCTCTGCTGCCAGAACGACGGGAAGGTACGCCACAGGTCACGACCGGCCGCGATGACGTGCACCTCGGCACCATCCAGGCTCTCCACAGCCCGGGCGGCCTGCGCACCGGTCGCCGCGCCCAGCCCCTCGTTGCTGATGATCACATCGCCGGCCCAGCCACGGGCCTTCTCGGCCAACCGGTCCCAGGTCCAGTAGACGTCGGTGTCCCGCCAGGGTGCCGCGCGCAGGTCGGCCATCGCCTGGTCGTGCGCCACCGGACTACCCGGCAACAGAATGCCCGCCTCCTGCAAGGCGGCGCAATTGTTCCAGAGCACGTTCTGCACATAGGTGCTTCCCGTTTTCGGCGCACCGATATGCAGATACACGCGTCTGGCCATGCCGCCTCCCGGTACCGACACCATGTCGATCGAAGTGGTCACGTTTGCGGAGCCAGGGTGACATACGGCAGGGGTACGCGGGAACAGCGGGCGACCCGGCCTCAGGCGGACGAATTCCCCGCTTTCTCGGCATGTATCTGCCGAGAAATTCGGGTGAACATTTGTCCGCCGGTTCAGGTGGTCAGCAGTTTGTCCAAGGTGATCGGAAGTTCGTCTACCCGCACTCAGAGGGCGTCGGCGTAGCACTCCACGACGGACAGATCCAACGGGAAGCGGACCGGAGTGTCCCCGAACAGCAGCGCGGTCGCTCGCCGGCCGGCCTGCTCCACCACCTCGGCGACCTGCTCGGCCTGCCCCGCCGGGCAGTGCACGATCACCTCGTCGTGTTGAAAGAAGACCAGCTCCGCCCGGGTGTCGGCCAGCTCACCGCGGAGCACCGCGAGCAGGGTGGACGCCCATTCGGCCGCGGTGGCCTGGATGACGAAGTTACGGGTGAACCGGCCCCGGGAGCGGGCCGCCCGGGCCCGGGGCGACTGCACCTCACCGGTCACCTCCGGGTCTGCCGGGCCGTCGTCGTCGGCGCCGAATCCCGCCGTACCGGGCGGGCAGGTCCGCCCCAACCAGGACCGCACCAACCCACCCGTCTCACCGGTCCGCGCCGCGGCCTCGACATGCCCGAACGCTGTCGGATAGCTGCGCCGCAGCACCGCCAGGGCGGGCACCGCCGATCCACCGGTCTGCCCGTACATCGCGCCGAGCAGCGCCAGCTTGGCGCGACCACGGTCACCGCCGAACGCGTCCCGGGCCAGCGCGGCGTACAGGTCACCCGTCGCCCCGGCGGCGGCGAGCCGGGCGTCACCGGAGACGGCCGCCAGCACCCGTGGCTCCAGCTGCCCGGCGTCGGCCACCACGAACCGCCATCCCGGGTCGGCCACCGCCGCCCGGCGGATCACCTTGGGGATCTGCAACGCGCCGCCGCCCCGGGTGGCCCAACGCCCCGACACCACCCCGCCGGGCACGTACTCCGGCCGGAACCGGCCGTCGCGCACCCAGGCGTCCCGCCAGGCCCGGCCGTGCGCCGTCCAGATCCGGTAGAGCTCCTTGTACTCCAGGACCAGCGGCACCGCGGGATGATCAACCCCGCGCAGCACCCAGGCCCGGGTGTTCGGCAGCTCCACGCCGGCTCGCGCGAACGCCTTCAGCAGCTCGGCCGGGCTGTCCGCGTGCACCTGCCGCACCCCGAACGCCTCGGCGATCCGCCCGGCCAGCTCCGCCAGCCGGCGCGGCGGCCCGCCCACCGGAGACGGCTCACCCAGCAGCTCGGCCAGGACCGCGTCGTGCACGTCGGCCCGCCAGGGCAGCCCGGCCGCCCCCATCTCGGCCGCGATCAGCGCACCTGCCGACTCGGCCGCCACCAGCAGGCGGAACCGCCAGGGGTCGTCGGTCGCCGCGACCCGGTCGAGCTGGTCTGTGTACACCCGGGTCAACGCGGTGATGCCCGGACCCGGCGGCCCGGGCACGGCGTCGAAGAGCGCGGCCTGACCGGCACCGGGCGGCGTGGCGACCCGAGGCGGCGGATCAGCCGGAACTGGCGCGCCGGTCAGCCGTGCCCACGCCGCCGCCAGCGCACGCGGCTCACCCCACCGGCCGGCGTACCCGAGCAGCAGCGCCTCGGTCAGCTCCACGTCGTGACACCGCCGCACCGTCACCCCGGCGCGCAGCAGCGCCGGGTAGAGCGCCGCACCGGACGCCCAGACCCAGCGCGGCTGGTCGGTGCGCTCCCGCGCGGCCACTGCGGCGGGCAGGTCGACGACCGCCTCGGGCCCGGACAGCGGCGCGCCCGCCGGGTCGAGGGGTTGCAGCACTCCCCCGCCCCGCTCGTCAGACACCACCGCCACCAGCACGAACGCGATTCTGCCCGGACCCTGCGACACACCCACGCCGGCCCTTGCCGTCGTACCCGCGTGGCAGGCTCCGGGACATGGCGACTTTCGTTTTGATCCACGGCGGCGGCGGCAGCGCCTGGGACTGGCATCGGCTGGTCCCGGAGCTGACCGGCCGTGGCCACGACGTGGTGGTGCCGGAGCTGCCGATCGAGGACCGTTCGGCGGGGTTCGCCGAGTTCCGCGACACGGTGGTCGACGCGATCGGCGAGCGAAGCGATCTGGTGGTCGTCGGCCAGTCTTACGGGGCGTTCACCGCACCGCTGCTTGCCGACAAGCTGCCGGTGCGGCTGATCGTGCTGCTCACGCCGATGATCCCGCGCCCGGGCGAACCGCCCGAGGACTGGTGGGACAACACCGGTTACCGCGGCACCGAAAGTCTCACCGAGGAGCAGCAGTTCTACGACGGCGTGCCGGCCGAGGTCGTCGCGGAGGCTGGGGCACACGTACGGGAGCAGGCCAGCACCGAGTGGCACGAGCCGTGGCCGCTGGAGGCCTGGCCGGACGTGCCGACGAAGGTGCTCATCGCGCGCGATGACCGGTTCTTCCCGGTGGACTTCCAACGCGGGTGGCCGCCGACCGACTCGGTGTCGTCCCGGACGAGATCGACGGCTGCCACGCCGTGGCACTCAGCCATCCCAGGCAACTCGCCGACCGACTGACGGCATACCTGGAGCGCTGACGTCACCGGCAGCCCGCCGCAATACGATCTGTCGGCCAGAGCGTCTCGCCCGGGAGGAGTCCGTCGCGATGTCCCTGACGACCTTCCTGCTGGACCAGCTGCGCCGGGCCGGGATTCGGGACGTCGTCACGGTGCAGCCGACGACAGGTGGAGTCGCCGCGCTCGCGGGCATCGCCACCCGTCGAGACGCGCCACCGGTGTTCGTCAAGGCCCTCGCCGACGCGCCGGCCGACGACGTCTTCGTCGCGGAGGCCGAAGGGCTCGTCGCCCTGCGCGACCTCGGCGGTGTGGCCACCCCCGAGGTGATCCTGGCGGGCCGGGAGCTGCTCGTGCTGTCGGTGCTGCGGCCGAGGCCACCCAGCCGGAGCTTCTGGGAGCGGTTCGCGCACACCCTCGCCCGCCTGCACCTGGGCACCACCCACCCGCGCTTCGGGTGGCACCGTGACAACTGGCTGGGCCGCTGCCGGCAGGTCAACACCTGGGCGGACGACGGCTTCACGTTCTTCGCGCAGCACCGGCTGCTGCGCTGGCTCGGGGAGCCCCGCGTCGACGCGGCACTCGACCCCACGGACCGGGCGGCACTGGAGCGGCTGTGTCACAGGTTGCCCGACCTGCTGCCGGACCGGCCGGCCTGCCTGACACACGGCGACCTGTGGGCCCACAACGTGCTGGCCACCCCGGACGGGCAGCCCGCGCTCATCGACCCGGCCGTGTCCTACATGTGGGCCGAGGTCGACCTCGCCCACGTGTGGTCCACCTCGCCCCCACCCGAGGCACAACGGTTCTTCGACGTCTACGCGGAGCTGACCTCCCTCGACGACGATTGGCGGGATCGCATGCCGATCGTCCAACTACGACAGCACCTCGCCGTGCTGGCCCAGTTCGACGACGTCTGGGGCGCGGGCGACCAGATCCGTGCCACCCTGGCCCCCTTCCGGGCCCGGTCCTGATGCCACCGGCGAGGCCGGCGGCGTCGGTTCTTCGGGTGTGTCGGTAGGGCGGGTTAGCGTGACCGCGTGACTGTAGACCTCTTCGCCGGGATCCCCGTGAGCGACTATCAACGTGCCCTCACCTGGTACGAGCGGCTGCTGGGCTCCGCACCCACATTCGTGCCGAATGACACGGAGGCGGTGTGGGAGCTTGCCGAGCACCGTTACCTCTACATCGAGGAACTGCCCGAGCGGGCCGGCCACGCCCTGCAGACCGTGTTCGTCGACGACCTCGACAGGCGGGTGGCAGACATGGCCGCCCGGGGAATCCAACCTGCCTCGCGAGAGACGTACGAGAACGGCGTGCGCAAGGTGATCTACCGCGACCCCGACGGCAACGAGGTCGGCTTCGGCGGTGCCCCGCTCGACCCGGTCCAGGAAACCGATGACAGCCAAGATTGACTTCAAGAAGACAGTCGACGCCTACCAGGCGCCACGGGGACGGTTCCGGATCGTGGACGTACCCGACATGCGCTACCTCATGATCGACGGTCAGGGCGACCCCAACACCTCACCGACCTTCACCACCGCTGTCGAAGCGCTCTACCCGGTGGCGTACAAACTCAAGTTCGCCAGCAAACGCGACCTCGGGCGTGACTACGTCGTCCCACCCCTGGAGGGCCTGTGGTGGGCCGACGACATGGCCGCCTTCACCACGTCACGGGACAAGTCACTGTGGAGCTGGACCCTGCTGCTCATGGTCCCCGACTGGATCGACACGGCATTTGTCGACACCGCCGCCGAGCAGGCCGGGGCCAAGAACAAGCCCGCACGCCTCGATGACATCCGGCTGGAGACCCTGTCCGAAGGGCGGTGCTTGCAGACCCTGCACGTCGGCTCCTTCGATGACGAGGCAGCCGTGCTCGCCCACCTGCACGACGAGTTCATCCCCGCCCAGGGGCTACGGATGACCGGTAAGCACCACGAGATCTATCTCAGTGACTTCCGACGGGTAGCACCCGAAAAACAGCGCACCATCCTGCGGCAGCCGGTTCTCGCCGAGGCCCCGCCCGCACCGCCGAAACCAGGATGACCTCGACGCCGGTGGCCCCGTAGGGTGCCGGCCATGTCCCCGACCGAGTTACGGCCGTTCACGGCTGTCGACCTGGCTGCCTGCGCCCCGTTGCTCGCCGACCGGCACCGCCGGCACCGCGGCGCACAGCCACTGCTGTCCGCCCGGTTCGAGGACGCCACCGCGACCCTGGCGGAGCTGACCGCCGCGTACGAGACGCCTGACGCGTCGGGAGCTGTCGCGTACCGCGCCGGTGTCCCGGTGGGCTTCGTTCTCGGCGCCCCGAAGCCGTCACCGCTGTGGGGGCCGAACATCTGGGTGGAGGCCGCCGGGCTGGCGGTCAACGACCCCGAGCTGATGCGCGACCTGTACGCGGCAGCCGCCGCCCGCTGGGTCGACGAGGGCCGCACGGCGCACTACGTGGTCGTGCCGGCGCACGACGCGGAACTGGTGCGGGCCTGGTTCCGGCTGGGCTTCGGCCAGCAGCACGCGCACGCCATCCGGCCGGCAACGGCCATGCCGACCGGGCCGTCGGTGCGCCGCGCGACCCGGGCCGACATCCCGGCACTCGCCCAGCTCGATCTTGAGTTGCCGCGGCACCAGGGACAGTCGCCGACCTTCTCCGCCGGCCCAATGGGCACGCTTGAGGAAGCCGTCGCCGAATGGACCGCCGACATCGACAACCCGGCGTACGCCACATTCGTGGCCGAAACCGACGGCCAGGTCATCGGTTCGGCGGTCGGCTGCGCCCTGGAACAGTCGAGCGCACACCTGAGCCTGGCCCGCCCGGAGCGCGCCGGGTTCCTCGGGTTCGCGGCGGTCCTCCCGCACGCCCGTGGCGTCGGCGCCGGCCGGGCCCTCGGCGCAGCCGTCATCGACTGGGCGGCGTCGGCCGGGTTCGACAGCGTGGTCACGGACTGGCGGGTGACAAATCTGCTCTCCTCGCGAGCATGGCCGAAGCTCGGCTTCACCGAGACGTTCCTCCGGCTGCACCGGTTGATCCGCTACTGACCGCCGTAGCCACCACGAAGACGCCAGGGCTCCACATCGAGCCGGCGTGGTTCAGCGCCGACGGCGGACCCGGTGTCGGCGTCGAGGTACTCGGCGAGCCGGGCGGCCCCGACGAGCATGGCTCGGCCACGGGTGGTGAGTTGCTCCCGCCACTGGCGCAGCGACGCGACGAGCGGTTCGGTGCCACCGGCTTCGCGCACCCGACGCAGCACACCGGCGATGTGGTCGAGCCGGTATCCGCCGCGGCGCAGCAGGTGAGCGAGTTCGGCGTCGCGGACGTCGTCCGGTGAGTAGCGGCGGTAGCCGGTCGCCGGCTCACGTGCCGGCTGCAGGATGCCAGCCCGTTCCCACTTGCGCAGGGTCGCCGGTCGTACGCCGAGGCGGTGGGCCAGCACGCTGATCGGCACGGCTCTCCGGCTCTGCGGTTGCCGCTGCGAACCGGTGAGGATGGCGACCGCCGCCTCGACCGCGTCCAGGGTCTCTCGGTCACGCTGAAGCAGGACGTGACTGCCGTCGATCGTGCGTAGCGCGGCGTCGATGTCGCCCCGGTTGACGGCACGCATGATCTCGCCGCTGGCCGGGTAGCCGTGGCCCGCGATCAGCGCGAGGTAGGCGCTCAGCGCCTTGGCGTGCACTTCGGTGAACCGGCGGTAGCCGGTGGGGCTGCGCTGGGCCGTCGGCAGGACGCCATCTCGTTCGTAGTTACGCACGGCCTGCGGGGAGAGGCCGTGCCGGCGCGCGAGGTCGACTGGTCGGCGTACCCCTGGGTTGGAGGGTTTGGTGGCCTTCACCGTGCTCCGTCGCTCTCAAGTCTCAACCGGAGGTTCAACGATACGGTTGATGAAATGACCTCCCTTCTCGACCTGTTTGCCGTACCGCCGACGCTGCTCGCACTCGGCGAGCCGACGCACGGTGAGTCCGCCTTCCTCCAGATCCGCAACGAGACCTTCATGTCCCTGGCCGAGCAGGGCTACCGGTCGATCGCATTGGAGAGCGACCGGGCGGCGGGGCTTGTCGCAGACGAGTTCGTCCAGGGCAGCACCGCCGTCACCCTCGACCGGGCGCTCGCCGAAGGGTTCAGCCACGGGCTCGGCGCCGCCCCGGCCAACCGTGACCTGCTGCTGCGCATGCGCGAGTGGAACGTCGGGCGGTCGGCCGCCGAGCGCCTGACGTTCCACGGCTTCGACGCCCCGCTGGAGATCGAGGGCGCCCCGAGCCCTCGGCGCTACCTCATTCGGGTCTGCGACTTCCTCGGCCTCGACCGATCAGCGGAGATCGACGGCCTGGTCGGGGATGAGGCTCGGTGGAGCGACACGGCAGCGGTCTGGGAGCCCGGTAGGTCGGTCGGGCGCTCGGCCGACGCCCAGCGCCTGCGGGTGATCGCCGACGACCTGCTGACCGAGCTGTACCTGAACGCACCCCGACTGGCCGAGGGCTGGCAGACAGCGTTCGTGCACGCCACGTCCGCTGTCGCGGTGCTGCGCTACCACGCAGCGGCTGCCGCGCCGCTGGAGCAGGACGAACGCTTCGCCCGCCTGGCCGGGGTCCGGGACGCGCTGATGGCCGAGAACCTGCTCGCGATCCGCTCGGCCGAGGCACACCGCGGGCCCACACTGGTGTTCGCGCACAACACTCACCTCCAGCGTCAATCGAGCACGATGACCATGGCCGGAACGGACGTCTCGTGGGCCGGTGCGGGCGCCATCGTCGCCTCGTTGCTCACCGACCGGTACGCGGTGATCGTCGGCAGCCTCGGCGCCTCCCCCGCGCTCGGCATCGAGGCCCCCGCCCGGTCAACCTACGAAGGCAGACTCCAGCAGGACACCACGCTCCCGCGGTACGTCCGGGCAGCCGAGATAGCAGCGGCCGAACGGAGAACGCACGACTACCGCTACTTCCCGCTGGATCAGGCCACCATCGACCACGCCGACGCGGTGCTGCACATCCCGACCGGTGTCGATGCGGCAGTGCTCGCCGAGCGGATTCTCACACTGCCCGGCGTCGAGCAGGTCGTGGCGAGCGAGGAGAACGGGTCGCCCGAGGGAGCCTGGGGCGACCGGTTCTTCTACGTCGGCCCCGACCGCCGCCAGCCGTTCGCCACTCTCGTCGAGCACGACGTGCCCGGTTTCGACGACGCCTCCCAACTCGACCGTCCCGGCGTCTTCCGCCTCAACCTGGACCTGGGCCGAACCGAGTTCGAGAGCCTGTTCGGCTTTTCACCGAAGGCTTTCGAGGACCACCGGCACGAATTCGACTTCGCCCGGTTGGACACGCCCGTACCGCACCCGGGCTACGCGCGGTACGGCTTCGGCAGCATCGTCATGCCCGGCCCGCACATGCTGCCCGAGGTCGACCGACTCCTCGCCATCGCCCACGCCCGAGCAGTCGACCGCCACGAACGCGCCGCGCGGTTGCCGTGAGGGCAGGAGGGTGGGTGCTCAGCTTCCAGCGGTGACGATGCGGGCCAGGGCACCGGTTTCCAGCGCCGCCCACAGGGCGCCGTCTGGTCCGATGGTGATGCCGTGCGGCTCGGAGCGCGGGGTCGGCAGGTCATGAACCTCGACCTTCCCGTCCGCGGTGATGGAGCCGATCCGGTTGCCTCCCCATTCGGTGAACCACAGGTCGCCGCTGTCAGCGCTGGTGATGGCGTGGGGCCGGCCGGCGCGGTCCGGTAGCGGAAACTCGTCGATAGTGCCGTCGGGGGTGATCCGTCCGATCTGGCCGGCAGCGATCTCGACGAACCAGACGGCACCGTCCGGGCCGGCGGTGATGCCTACCGGGGCGGCGGCCTTCGTCGGCAGCGGGTACGTGGTGATGGTGCCGTCCGTGTCGATCCGGCCGATCGCGTTCGCCTGGTTCATCGTGAACCACATTGCGCCGTCAGCGCCGGCGGTGATGGCCGACGGGTACGCGCCGGTGACCGGCAACGGGAAATCGGTGAATCTGCCGCCGGTGGTGATCCGGCCGATGCGATCGGCGTTCATCTCGGTGAACCACAGTGCGCCGTCGGGCCCGGGGGCGATGCCGTACGGCCCGCCGTCGCGGCTGGGTACGGGGAATCGGGTGGTCACACCGTCGGTGGTGATTCTGCCGATGCGGTGGGCCCGAGACTCGCTGAACCACAGCGCGCCGTCGGGGCCGGTGACGATGATCGTGGGCTGCCCGGCAGGGTCGAGTTGGTACGTGGTGGGCGCCTCGCCGGGGACCATGCGTCCGATCTGGCCGCTGTGGGCGAGCGTGAACCACAGGGCGCCGTCGGGTCCGGTGGTGACGGCGTACAGGCCACGGCCGGTGTCGGTCACTGCGTGTTCCTCGATGACTACGGATGTCACAGGGCTCGCTCCAGTCCGTTCTCGATGGCGACGCGTTCGATCTCGGCGGGTGTGCCGGTCATCAGGGTGCGGCAGTGCTGGTTGACCAGATCGGCAGGCCAGTCCCACCACGCGGCCCGCCGCAGCCGGTGGATGTCCTGGTCGCTGAAGCGGCGCCGGACCGGTCGCGCCGGATTCCCGCCGACGATCGTGTAGGCCGGGACGTCGGAGGTGACCACCGCGCCGGCCGCGATGATCGCACCGTCGCCGATGCGTACGCCCGGCATGACGGTGGCCCGGTAGCCGAACCACACATCGTTGCCGACGATGGTGTCACCTCGGCTGGGCATGGCGCGCACGACGTCGAGGGTCCGCTCGGCCCATTCGCCGCCGAAGAGGGTGAAGGGGAAGGTGGACGGGCCCAGGACCGGGTGGTCGCCGCCGGCCATCAGGAACCGGGTTCCTGCCGCTATCGCGCAGAACCTGCCGATGATCAGCTTTTCCGGTCCGTAGCCGTAGAGCACGTTGTGCCGCTCGAAGCCGGTCGCGTCATCGGGATCGTCGTAGTACGTGTAGTCCCCGACGACGATCTTGGGGGACGCGACCAACGCCTTGAGGAACACCACGCGTGGATGCGTCGCCACCGGGTGAAGGGCCGTCGGGTCAGGTGCCAAGAGAATCCTCACTCGTTAAAACTACGGTTGTCGCGATAACATCGTGGCATGGCATCGCCGCGACCGACAAGCGAAGTTCCCGACGTGTCCGTGACCCGCCGCGCGCGCCGGCCCGGTGGGCGCAGCGCGGCGGTCCGTCACCGCGTGCTCGACGCCACGCTCGCCCAGTTGGTGCAGCACGGCTACGACTCCCTGAGCATCGACACGGTGGCCGAGCGCTCGGGGGTGCACCGCACGACGGTGTACCGGCGCTGGCGGGATGTCGGTGGCCTGCTGGCGGACGTCCTGCACGAGGCGAGCGTCGACGCGTGGCGCCCGCCCGACACCGGTTCCCTCGAAGGCGACCTGGTCGCGGTCAACCACGAGGTTCACGCAGCGCTGACCGCCGACCCGGTGACCGTCGCTCTCATCGCCGCCTCGTTCCGGTCCGCGCAGGCCGCCGAGGCCCTGCGCGACTTCTGGACCGACCGGTACGACCGCTGCGCCGACATCGCGCGGCGCGCCGTCGAACGCGGTGAGATACCGGCGGGCACCGATGCGCGCCGGCTGCTCATCGCCGCGACCGCTCCGCTGTATCACGAGCTGGTGCTTCTGCGAACGGCGGCCGACGCACACCTTCCCGAACTTGTCGCCCGCAGCACGGCCACCGCCGCCCGCGCAGGCGCGTTCACCGACCAGTAGAACAACGCCACTCCCCTGGGCTCGGCGGCGCATGGCGATGCCGGGTCCGCCGGGCGCGAGCAGAGTCGGTCCTGGTTGACCGCAATGCATGCATTTGCCTGCGCATTCGCGCCAATCGGGCTCTGCACTCATCGGCTGGATGCTTGAGCAGAGGCCGGCGGATCAACGCGACCGGCGCTCGCGGTTCTGCTCCTCGCGTACGCCCTCGGGGACATCGTCGTGCGCGGGCCGCGCGCCGGCGGCGAGGACGGCCTGCTGCATCCGCCTGGCGAGGCCGTGCAGGTCTGACGTCCGGACGAGGCGCTCAAGTTCGATGGTCGGGGTCATGGGTGCCAACATATGAACCGGCCGCCGCGCTCCGCCTGAGCCGCCGTACTCAGCCGCGCCTGAGCACCTCGCGACGGGCTACCGTGTCGCGGTGAGCGACCAGCCGGTACGGGATGCCTACTCGTCAATGTCAGCGCAGTACATCGCACTGTTCGACGGTGACTGGCAGGCCCACGTCGACGACCTCGCCCTCATCCGGGGCCACCTCGCCGGGCTGGACGGACCGGTGCTCGATCTCGGTTGCGGCCCCGGTCACTGGAGCGGCTACCTGCATTCACTCGGTGCCGACGTGACCGGCGTCGACCTGGTCGGTGAGTTCATCGATCATGCCCGGGCGAACTTTCCCGGGCCGGTCTTCCGGCTCGGTTCGATGACCGACCTGGACGTCCCCGACCACTCGGTGGCCGGCATCCTCTCCTGGTACTCGACAATTCACCTGCCGCCAGCGGAACTGGACCTCGCGCTCGCCGAGTTCCGCCGGCTGCTGGCGCCTGCCGGGAGGCTGGTGATCGGCTTCTTCGACAGCGACGACGAGGTGGCCGAGTTCGACCACAAGGTCCGCACCGCGTACCGCTGGCCCGCCGACGAGTTCTCCGCCCGCCTGGCCCGCGCCGGTTTCACCGAACGTCAGCGCCTGCAACAGCAGTTTCCGGAACGCCCGGACCGCAGGTACGCGGCCATCGCCGCGAGCGCCACCTGAGTCCGTCCAGCATCTGGCTGAGGCCGGTGGTCCGGCCGCTCCTGATCAGGTGGCCGGCTGCTGTCCCGGCCAGAACGGCCACTCCTCGAACGACCGGCAACGTCCGTCGTCGGCGAATCGCATGACCCAGAGGTCGCGGTACTCCTGGTCGACCGGGTCGCCGTAGCGGACCTCCTGGCGCGCCACAGCGGTGTCACCGTCGACGGCGACGATCTCACCGGTCATCTGGAACACCTCGTCGGGGCCCTTACGCTGCTGTTCCCACATCTGGGCGATGGCCGGCAGGCCGACAACCGGGGTCCAGTACGGCCCCTGCTGGTAGCTCGCGTCCTCGGTGAAGAGCGTGCCGAGCGCCTCCGTGCCCGGCGTCCGCCACACCCGCTCATAGCCGGCGATCCAGTCGGCGACCTGCTTCCTGTCCATGGACACCACCTTGCCATTCCGAGGCAGGGCCTGGCTGCGGGTCGGTCCACACAAAACGGCTCACCCGATGTTGCGCGAAGCGACGGGGGTCAACTCCGGGCCCGGATGCGCCGCTCGCGCAGCCAGACGAGCACCACCATGGCGAGGTTGACGACGGCGAGGATCAGCAGGGACGCGTCGCCGGTGTCGGTGGACCTGTCGATCGCGAAGCCCTCGCCGCCCGCCATCACCGTGTTGACGGCCGTGAACAGGACGTTGTTGGCGATGTGGAACGCGACAGGTGCCTCGATACCCCGGCTGATGATGGCCATGAGTCCGGTGGCGAAGCCGAACACGGTGTAGTAACCGAACAGCCAGGGATCGGTTGAGCCGTGGACCACGGCGAAGCCGAGGCCGGAGATCACGAGCCCGACGACCAGGGCCGGCTTCACCGCACGCACCCAGGACGCGGCGGCGGGCAGCACCGCGCTTCGGAACATCAACTCCTCGCCGGTGGCCTGGACCGGCGTGCTCAGCACGATGATCACCAGCATGGCGACAGTCGTGCCGGTGACCCCGAAGGTGGTCCAGCCGGGCGCTTCGGGTGCGACAAGCGCCACCACCCCGATCCCGGCACCGACCAGCAGCGCCGCGCCGACCAGGTACCGCGCCAGGCGGTGGGCGTCGAATGCTCGCGGTGAGCTGATCAGACTGCGCCACGGCACCTTCGCGAGCCAGGCGAGGAGCAGAAGCGCCAGTACGCCGGCCAGGCCCACGCTGACGTTGACGGCTAGGAACTTCAGCGGCGTGAAGGTGGCTGCCATCGGGTCGTCGCTGCCCTCGACGACGCCGACCGCCAGGTAGAACAGCACCTGCAAGATCAGCATGGCCAGCGGCGGCACGATGATGACCACGAGCGGCTTCCACCAGCTCATCCGCAGGTGGGCACCGAAGGGTCGGGATCTGTCGACCGCCGGTCGATGACGCGCCTGAGGCAACGGTGTGGTGGACATGTCATCAATCTCAGCCCGTACCGGGTCCTGCTGAAAGGGCCGCCACGTCACCACCGCACCATGACATCCGGCAGGCACACACATGACGCGATGTCACTGGTGGCCCGCCACCGGCGCCGCCATGGAACAACACGGATGGCACGGCCCCACCGGACCAGGCGAGGCCATCAGCCGAGTGGATCAACGTTGCTGGAACGCGGCCCGGTAGGCGAGCGGGGTGGTGGCGTAGGCCGGGATAGGTACGACTCATCAAGCTGATTTGATGTAATGTCAGGTCGTGGCGTCATCGAGCCGTACCACTCCGTCGTTCCTGCGCCTGGCCGCCCATCCGCTGCGCTGGCGGCTGTTGACCGAGCTGACGACCGGCGATCTCCGGGTCCGGGAGTTGGTGGCGATGGTCGGCGAGCCGCAGAACCTGGTCTCCTACCACCTTCGGCTGCTGCGTGACGGCGGGCTCGTCAACGCCTCACGCAGCAGCTTCGACGGCCGTGACAGCTACTACCACCTGGATCTGGACGCCTGCGCGCGGGCGCTGGCCGACACCGGCCGGGCCCTGCACCCCGCGTTGCTCGCCGCGACAGCACCTCCCCCGGCGGATCGGCGGCGCTCGCGGAAGCTCGACGTGCTCTTCGTGTGCACCGGCAACAGCGCCCGCTCACCGATCGCCGAGGCGCTGCTGCACCGCTACGCCGACGACCGGGTCAGGGTTGTCAGTGCCGGCACCCGACCCAGGCCGAGCCTGCATCCGCAGGCCGTACGCGTACTGCACGACAGCTTCGGCGTCGACGTCGCCGGGCAGCGGCCCCGGCACCTCGACACGGTCACCCGTCACCGGTACGACTACGTCATCACCCTGTGCGACAAGGCCCGGGAGGTCTGCCCCGACTTCGCCCACGAGCCCCGTCGGGTCCACTGGAGCGTCCCCGATCCCACCACGACGGCCGACGCCGACTATCCCGCCTTCCAACGCGCCGCCGACGACATCGACACCCGGGTCAGACATCTGCTGCCCGTGCTCACCGCCGCCCCACCCACGAAGGAGATCCGGCCATGACAGCACCCACCCAGTACGCGAGCGTCCGCTACCTGGTCGACGACGTCAGCACCGCAGTCGACTTCTACACCGCTTATCTCGGCTTCACCCTGCACACAAGTGCCGCCCCCGCCTTCGCCGACGTGGTGCGCGGCCCACTACGGCTGCTGCTGTCCGGGCCGACCAGCTCCGGCGCCCGCGCCACCCCCACCGACACCGCCGCCGCTGGGCGCAACCGCATCCACCTCGTCGTCGACGACCTGGATGCCGAGATCGCTCGACTGCGCCGCAGTGGAGTGTCGTTCCGCAGCGAGCTGGTCACCGGCCCGGGTGGACGGCAGATCCTGCTCACCGACCCCGCCGGCAACCTGATCGAACTGTTCCAACCCGCGCCGCGACCCACCACCGGCGCAACGACCACGTCCTGAGCGGAACCACTGTCACGGACGGGCCGGCCGGCGGATGCCACGGTCTTGTTTGTAAGTGCTTACTAGTGACAGGCTCCGGGTGTGGTGGAACAACGCAGCACGGCCCGACAGCGACGTGCGGACGCGATCGACATCGGCATGCGGGTCTTCGCCGACCACGGGCTGACGACGGCGTCGATACAGCAGGTGGCCGACCGGATGGGCGTGTCACAGCCGTACGTCTTCCGGCTTTTCGGCAGTAAGCGCAACCTCTTCCTGGCCTGCCTGGACGAGCTGGAGGCCCGGATCGGGCAGGTGCTCGACCAGA
Source organism: Verrucosispora sp. CNZ293 (assembly GCF_002754655.1). Lineage (NCBI taxonomy): Bacteria > Bacillati > Actinomycetota > Actinomycetes > Micromonosporales > Micromonosporaceae > Micromonospora > Verrucosispora sp. CNZ293. The sequence continues at coordinate 321,395 of NZ_PEFR01000001.1, read as the reverse complement.
CGGCCGCCCAGCACCCGGACGACCCGCTGCCGGCGATGCGTGCCGGCTTCCGGACGCTGATCGCCGACGGCGTCGTCACCGGCCTGTGGTTGCAGGCGTGCGCGGCGGCCCGCTCCGACGACGTGGTCGCGGCACACTGCCGGGCCGTGATCGGCCGGACCCTGAACCATGCCGGGCGGCTGTCCAGCGCCGGACCGCAGGAGTTGCGGGGCACCCTCGCGCTCGGCGCGTTGGTGGTGATGCTTCAGGCGTTGGGCATGGACCTGAGCGAGGGCAGCCAGGCCGCGATCGATTCCCTACCCGACGCGAATGCGACGCGGTGACCGAAAGGAGTGCGGTGGTGGACGTCTTCGGCTCGACAGCCGACCTGTACCAGAGCGTCCGGCCGGGCTATCCGCCCGAGATCGCCGACCGACTCGTCGCCTACCACGGCGGCACGCCGGCTTCGGTGGTCGAGATCGGTGCCGGCACCGGCAAGGGCACCGAGGTACTCGCCCGGATCGGCGCGCCCCTGATCTGCCTCGAACCCGATCCGCGAATGGCGGCACTGCTGGCCACGCGGTTTCCCCACGCTCGTGTCCACGGCGACACCTTCGAACAATGGGTGCCGCCCGCCGATGGGGTCGACGTGCTGGCCTGCGCCATGGCCTGGCACTGGCTGGATCCCGCCACCCGCAACCCGCGCGCCCGGCAGGCACTCACGCCGGGTGGCACCTTGGCGATCTTCGGGCATCGTTACGACTACGCCGATCCCGAGCAGCGAGCGGCGATCCGAGCCGCGCTGCGCGCGATCGATCCGACGGTACGGGAACGGCCCGCGGACTGGTTCCATCAGGACGTCGTCGAACACGGGCAGTTCCTCGACGTCCACAAGGAGGTCTTCCGTCGCGAACTGCCACTGGACAGGCAGCGCTACCTCGACCTGGTACGGACCTTCGGGCCGTTCCTGACCCGGCCACCGGAGCAGCAGCAACGCGGCCTGGCCGCGCTCGGCCGACTTGTCGACGACCTCGGCGGCACCGTGACACTCGACCTGCGCACCACGCTGGTGCTGGGCCGGGCCGGCCGGCGGACCGATGCTCGCTGACCGGTGGGGAGTGACCGAGCACGACGTCCGGCGCGCCTACCCGGGCGCCCGGGCGACGCGCTCACCGGACCCGACGTTGACCCGGGCGTACGCCGGGAGGTCGGGGCGTACGGTGCCCCCGTCGCGTACCGCTGTCGCGGTGTCCACGACGGCGGCCAAGGCCGCCCGGAACAGCAGAGAGCCGGTGCTGATCCGCCGCACACCCAGCTCGGCCAGGGCGGCCACGGTGTGCCGGTCCGGCAGGAACAGGACGTTCACCGGTACGTCTACGGCGGCGACGACCGCCGCGATGTCGGCGGGCTCGGCCAGACCGGGGACGAAGACGCCGTCCGCACCGGCGTCCGCGTAGCGTCGGATCCGACTCACCGCCTCCGTCAGGTCACCGTTTCGCTGCCAGTGCGTGTCGGTCCGGGCGTTGACGAACAGCCCCGGCGCTTCCCGCTTCACCGACCGGATCAGTGCCGCGTGCTCGGGTGCCGGGCCCATCGCGTCCTCCACGTTGACGCCCACCGCGCCGGCCTCGGCCACCGCGACCGCCGTGGCGACCGATCCGGTCTCGATGTCGACAGTGAGGTGTACCGGCAGTACCGCCAGCCGGCGCACGAGCGTCAGGGTCTCGGCCCCGGTGGCACCCGCGCCGTCGGGCAGGCCATTGGTGGCCGCGACGCCGAGGCTTGTGGTGCCGAGTGCGGCGAATCCGGCCTCGACCAGGAACCGGGCCGACGCGACGTCCCAGACGTTCGGTAGAACCAGCGGCTCACCGGTGCGGTGCAGCGCCGCGAAACCGCTCATTCGTGTGCTCCAGCCACCAGCGCCAGGGCGTGGGCGCGGCCGGGGCAGCGCCGAGGTCCCGCGCCGAACGCCAGGTCACCGGCCAGGGGTACCCGCACGACCGCGCCGGCCTCGACGGTCATGCCGGCCACGGTGACGGTGACCGTCGCCTGCCGCCTGGTCGCCGGCACCGGCGGATCGTCGCGCAGCACATCGTCGACGCGACGGTACCGGGTCCGGTCGATCAGGGCGGCCGTCGCTTCGCACGCCTGGACGAGCACGCCGATGCGGGCCGCGGTCGGCTCGTCGAACCTGCCGCCGAACAGCGCTACCAGCCGGTGCACGGCGGTGTCGGCTCGCGATTCGTCGCCGGTGCCGGGCTGGTACGCCTGCGCCACGTCGCGGATCAACTCCACCACGGGATGGGTCACTCCCAGCCGGTGAGCCAGGACCGCCACCGGGTGGGAGTCACCGGCATGGCGTAGCGAGTCCGGCGGGATCGCGTCCAGGATCGCGACGGACAACCCGCGCCGCCGCTCGTACCCGCTGCCCGAACTGAACCGGCTCACCGTGGCGCGCAGCCAGGCGACGCCGGTGGACGCGGGTGGGACGGGCGGCACGACGAACGTCGGGTCGGTAAGCACCGCGAGGGCCGCCGCGCGGCCGTGGATCTCCTGCATGCGGCGAAGGCTACGGCCACGATCCTTCGGCCAACGCCGAACCGTCGTACCCGACAATGGGCCGGTGACCTCCGCTGCTGACCTCGCCGCGCTCGCGGCGTTGCTGGCCGACGAGACCCGCGCGGGGATCTGCCTCGCCCTGCTCGACGGCCGGGCGTGGACCGCGAGCGAACTCGCCGCACACGCGGGTGTCGCGCCCTCCACCGCCACCGCGCACCTGCACCGGCTCGTCGAGGGCGGCCTGCTCGTCGAGCGGCGCCAGGGCCGGCACCGGTACGTGCAGCTCGCCGACCCGTCGGTGGCGCAACTGCTGGAGGACCTGTCGGCCCGGTTCGAACCGCGTCCCGTCCGGACCGGTGGGTTGCGGGCGGCCACCGCCAGCGCGGCCCTGCGCCGGGGCCGTACCTGCTACGACCACCTGGCCGGACGGCTCGGCGTGACGGTGACCGAGGCGATGATCGGGCGGGGGCTGCTGGACTGCGGCGGCGGCTTCGCGCTCACCCCGGCCGGCCGGTCCTGGCTGATCGACCTGATCGGCTGGGATCCGGCGCAGTCCCGGCCGGGCCGCCGGCCGCTGGTCCGGGGTTGCCTCGACTGGACGGAACGCCGGGAGCACCTCGGCGGGTTGGTCGGCGCGAAGCTGTGCGAGCTGTTTCTCGGCAACGGGTGGGTGGTACGCATCGGGTCCGGCCGCGCCGTACGCCTCACCGCCGCCGGGCGTGCGGCCCTGCGCGACCAGTTGGGGATCACCCTCGACTGATGTGTCGCGCGCTCGGTCCGGGACCTGTCGGACTCACGGGGAGGCCGTTGGTTCCCGGACCGAGCGCGCCCTGCACGGCGGTGTGCGGGGCTACTTGCTGACGCCTGCGGTGAGGCCGGACTGCACCTGACGCTGGAAGACGATGTAGACGATGAGCACCGGCAGCATCGCCATGGTGACCCCGGCGAACAGGCCGGACCAGTCGGAGCGGTAGCCCTGGTTGACCGACAGCTCGATCAGGCCCTGGGAGATGACCTGGTTCTTCGGTTCGCCGGCCACCGACTGCATGAGCAGGGTCGGCAGGTACCACTGGTTCCACTGGCCGAGGACGTTGAAGATGCCGATGCTGATCAGGCCCGGTTTGGCCATCGGCAGCATCACGCTGAAGAACAACCGGCTGTGCGACGCGCCGTCGACCATGCCCGCCTCGGCGATCGCGGTCGGCAGGGTACGGAAGAACGAGTGCATGAAGAAGACGGTGAACGACAGCGACCAGGCCACGTAGACCAGGATCAGCATGAGGTGGCTGTTCGGGCCGAGGAACGGCAGCACCACGCCGGTGTTGTAGACGCCCTTGAACAGCGGCACCGCGGCGAGGTAGATCGGCAGCGTCAGTCCGGACAGGAACATGTAGTAGATCAGCCGGTTGCCGCGGAACTCGTAGCGGGCGAGCACGTAGGCGGCCATCGAGCCGAGCAGCATGGTGAGGAAGACGCTGCCGGTCAGCACCAGGATGGTGTTGAGGAAGAACGACCCGATGTGCCCCTCGGTCCAGGCCCGGGCGAAGTTGTCCCACTGCAACCGCTCGGGGATCAGCGACAGCGGCTTGCGGATGACCTCCGAGTCGGTCTTGAGCGCCGACATCACCACCCACAGCAGCGGGTAGACCACCATGATCGCCCAGACGGCGAGGAACAGGTGCGAGAAGCCGTTGAAGAATCGCGCCCCGGCCCGGCCGCCACCGACGGCGGCGCGCTGCGGCGGCGTACGGGCCGGTGGTGGAGTCTGGTCGGGGCCGGCCAGGCCACCCGGGGTGTGGGTCACCGTGCTCATCGTCCAGGTCTCCTCAGTACTCGATCCGCTCACGACGGGTGATCCTCAGCTGGAGGGCGGCCAGCAGGATCGTGAAGATGGCCAGTGCCACGCCCATCGCGCAGGCGTAGCCGAACTGGCCCTTCTGGAAGGCGGTGAAGTTCAGCACCGACGCGAAGATCTCACTTGCGTGGTTGGGGCCGCCCTGGCTGGGCGTCATGACGAACACCAGGGCGTACATGTCCAGGGCGATGAAGCCCAGGTAGACCCAGGCCACCGAGACGGTGTCCCGCAGCAGCGGCAGGGTGATCCGGAAGAACGTGTGGAACCGGCCGGCGCCGTCGAGGATGGCCGCCTCGTAGACGTCCTTCGGGATGGACTGCATGGCCGCGGAGAACAGCACCATGTAGAAGCCGGCCCCGCTCCAGACCGCGATCAGCAGCAGCCACCACAGCACCGCCGGTACGCCGAGGAACGGCTCCGGGTCGTACATGAAGGTGATCGGGTCGTCCTCGCTGACCAGTCCGATCTTCATCAACATGCCGTTGATCAGGCCCTGGCCGTCAGCGCGGTAGATCTGCTGCCACATCACCGCGATGACGACCAGGGACAACACCTGCGGGAAGAAGAAGATCACCTTGTACAGGCCGGAGCCGAACACTCCCCGGATGCCGGCCTTGTCCTCGCGTCCGCCCACATTGAGCAGGAACGCGAGGAACAGGGCCAGTGCGATGGTGAACAGCGGCACGGTGATCAGGAAGAAGACGTTGTGCCAGAACGCCTTCCTGATCAGCTCGTCGGAGAAGAGCCGGAGGTAGTTGTCCAGCCCGACGAACTGCTGCCTGTCGGAGTAACCTCCCCAGTCGGTCAGCGAGTACCCGGCGGCCTGGAGGAAGGGCCACACCACGTAGAAGAGGTACAGCCCGACCGGCAGGGCCAGGAAACCCGTGACGAAACGCGCAACACCGTGCCGCATGGGACTCACTCTTTCCGTTCGGATCAGGCGTCGCGGGTCTGCTTGGTGATCGACGAGTCCTTGGCGACCTTGTCGGCGGCGGCCTGCATCTTGTCGACGAACTGCGCGGCGGTCAACCGGCCGGCCATCAACTCGGCGGACAGGTTCTGGCTCTCCTTGTCCAGGTCGGCGTAGAAGTTCCAGAGCTTGATCGAGATCAGGTCCGAGCTGGCGTTCTTCATCAGCTCGTTGGCGCTGGCGAGGGCGGCGTCCTGGACGTTGTCGCCGGAGCCCTTGGTGGACGCCAGGGACTTGGTCAGCTCGGCGAACTTCGCCGAGCCGGCCTTGGACAGCACCGCGCGCAGGAACTCCTTGGCGGCGGCCTTGTTCGGCGCCTTGGCCGGGACGACGATGCCCTCGCCGGCACCGGCGTAGACGTCGTTGGGTGCCTTGTCGGTGGCACCCAGGCCCCAGTAGTCGGAGATCTTCATCTCGAAGCCCGGCGGGATGGTCTCCGCCATCTCGTTCTTCAGCCAGGTGCCGACCTGGATGAAGGCCGCCTTGCCGTCGAGCCACGCCTGCTGCGACTGGGTGTGGTCGAGCTTGCCGGGCAGCAGCAGCTTGTCCTTGACCAGCTTCTCCCACGCCTCCAGCGCCGGCAGGACGCCCTCGGCCCGCCAGGCGTTCTCCTTCAGGTTGTCGATGTCGATGACGGCCTGCTTGCCGGCGGACTTCCAGACCGTCGCCATCAGCGCCCAGCGCGGGTAGTAGCCGTGCACGGCGTCGTACACGTACGGGGCCATGCCCTTGGCCTTGATCTTCGGGGCGAGGGCGAAGAAGTCGTCGAAGGTCTTCGGCGGGGTCCAGCCCTCCTTGTCGAACAGCACCGAGTTGTACCAGTTGCCCCAGACCGTGTAGGCCACGTTCACCACGAAGAACTTGCCCTGGTAGGTGCCGTCGCCGACGGTGCCCGGCAACAGGCTGTCGGCGACGGTGCCGCCACCCTCCCAGGCCGGGGCGGCGAGCAGGTCGTCAAGCGGCTCGATGGCACCCTCGTTGACCAGGGTGCTGATGTCCATCATGTCGGCGCCGGAGTTCATCACGACGTCGCTGGGCTGCGTCGCCATCTTCGGCTGCTCTTCGGTCTTGATCTTCTGGGTGGAACTCATGTTGACGGTGACGTTCGGGTACTTGGCGTTGAAGATCGCCTGGTCCTCCTTGGCCCAGGCGTCACCGAGCCCACCGTTGAAGATGACCACCTTCACGGCGCTGCCGTCCTGCACGCCGAAGGGGTTGTCGTTGCTCTTCTCCCCGGCGCTGTCGTTGTTCTGGTCGGGTGTGCTGCCGGCGCAGGCGCTGAGCAGACCGGCGGCCGGGGTCACCAGGAGGCCCGCGGCCGCCGCGCGGCGCAGCAGGGTCCGGCGGTCGAGATCGGGGGTAACGGACATCGTGTGACTCTCCTTGTGATGTCGGGTCAGGCGGTGCGCCGGAGACGCCCGGCGTACCGCGACTCGAGGGCGAGGTTGTGCTCGTCCCCACCGGGGACGTTGGCGGAGAGGTAGATAGGGGGTACCTCTCCGGCCTGGTGGAACCGTCGTACGACCTCCGCGGTCAGCAGCTGCGCCAGCAGCGCCGAGGTGACCGAGGAGACCGCACAGACCGCGCCGCCGCCCTCGAGCGGCAGCAGTGCGTCGCCGTACGGCGCGCCGTTGTCCAGCACGACGTCGGCGAGATCGACGAGCCGGTGGCCGGAAGGATGCCGCGGCGCCACCCGTCCGGTGTGCTCGACCGAGGTGACCGCGATCAACGGGTGACCGCGCCCGGTGACCAGCAGGGCCAGTTCGACCACCGAGCCGTTGATGCCCGACTGGGACGCCACCACGAAAACGTCGTGCGGCTGGGGTGCGGCGATCGCGTAGAGCTGGTGGGCGATGGCCGGGTCGCGTTCCAGCTTCGGATCGGCGAGCACGTCACGCGGAGCGTCGCCGTGCAGCACCAGGTCGTGCAGGGAGATCCGGTTGGTGGGCACCAGCCCGCCGGCCCGGGCAACGAGTTCGGCGGCGAACGCCTCCGAGTGCCCGGCACCGAACGCCTGGAGCACCCCGCCGTCGCGCAGGCTGCCGGCGATCAGGTCGGCGGCGCGGTGCAGCGACTCCGATCCCCGCTCGACAAGCCGGTCGAGGACCGGCCGGACGGCGTCCGCGTACCCCTGGGCGCTGATCATGCGCTGGCCTCCCTCGCGGCCTTGTGCCCGTCGACGGCCTGGGCGGTACGCCGGAAGGCCGCGTGGGCGCGGTCGTGGGTGCGCTGGGCGACGGCGATGTAGAGCAGGTCGAGGACGACAAGTTGGGGGTGTCGGGCCGACAGCGCGTCCGGCCGGAACGTGGTGGCCTGGCTGGCGGTGAGCAGCACGATGTCGGCCAGCTCGGCGAGCGGCGACCGGCGGAATCCGGTGAGCGCGATGGTGGTGGCGCCCCGACTGCCGCCCTCGGCGAGCATCTCGATGGCCTCGCGGGTCTGCCCGCTGTGCGAGATGCCCAACGCGACGTCGCCGGGACGCAGCAGCGCGGCGGAGGCCAACCCGGAGTGCACGTCGTTCCAGGCCCACGCGGCCACGCCGATGCGGTGCAGGCTGAACTGCATCTCCTCGCCGACGAGCGCGCTGCCGCTGGCACCGAAGATGTTCACCCGTTCGGCCCCGGCGATCGCCACCGCCGCCCGTTCCACCTCGGCCAGGTCGAGCAGGGCGGCGGTGTCGTGCATGGCCCGGGTGTCGGCGGCCATGATCTGCTCCAGCACGCGTTCCAGCGGGTCGCTGGGCTGGATCTCGCGTCCGATGTCGACGGTCCAGCCGGCCGAGCGCGCCCGGCCGGTCTCGGCGGCGATGCCCAGCCGCAGGTCGGCGTAGCCGTCGAAGCCCATCGCCCGGCAGAACCGGGTGACCGTGGCCGGCGAGGTGCCGCTGCGTTCGGCCAGTTCCACGATTGTCGCGCGGGCCGCCGCCTCCGGGTCGCTGAGCACGTGCTCGGCGACCCGGCGCAGCGCGCCGGTCAGTTCGGCGGCACCGGTGCGGACCCGGGCCAGCGTCCCGTCGGAGGCGACGCCGAGGGCACCCCGCCGGTCGACCCCGTCGACGTCGGCCACCGCGGTGCCCGCGGAGGTGTCCGCCTCGTGATCAACCATGGGACGCCTTTCGGAAAAGACTGTTAACTGTTAGTGGTAAAAGTTCTTACTGAAGGCCCCTCCGTGTCAAGACCGTGGGCGAAGTTTTCAAACTGTTACCTGGGACACCGGTGCTGCCGAGACCGCGAACGCGGCTCCCGGAAGCCGCCGCGACCAGCATGAACACACCTCGGCCAAGAAGCTGGGGGCGGCGTCCGACACCCCGCCGGGGGCGGCGTCCGACACCCCGCTGGCGGCTCCGGACATGCGAAGACCCGCCGATGGTGGTCGGCGGCACCACCCTTCCGACCGGCGGCACCGCCAGCGCGGCGCGGCCTCCCGCCCGCGACCTGCCCGTGCCGCCGGCCCGGCCGGCGCGCATGCCCGCTGGGTCGCACTGGCGCATCGGGTGATCGCCATTAATCGATACTTGCTCGTCGATTGGGTCGTCAATGGCTAGCAGAATCCGCCTGATCCGTCTCAGGGGAGTCGCATTCCCGACTCACCGATTCGTTCCCTTCATAAGGTCACCGCCGATACCCCTACCGGTGGATTCGTTGCCCTGGCCGGTCCGTTAACGTGCAGTCGTAGGTAGCTACCGGTCGAAGTCCATGTTGGAGGCGTAGTGCCGGATATCCCACTGACCGACGCACTGGCCGCGCTCATTCGGGACCTGCAACGATCGACAGCCGGTGCCGCCAACGACGGTGTCGAGGTGGAACTGAACCTGGCCATCCGAGAAAATGACAGCGAAGTAGCGTGGCATCTCGCGCCCGTCCAGGACTCCCACGCACATCGCATCCGATTGACCGTCTATCCATGGCGGCAGCCACGGCACCCTTCCCTTCCCCAGCACCGGCAGCCCAGCGACCTCGCGCCCGGAACCACCGACCGGATAACGCGTGGCGTGGACGAGACCGAGGTGGGCCTCGATCCGAGTCGGATCGGCAGCGCCCAACTGCCGCCGATCGTCCGCCCGAAGCCCGGCGTGGACATCGAACGCGATGATCACTGACGCGGAAGCCACCGGCAGCACCGACGCCCTCGAGAGGGGCAACGACCGCATCCGTGACGCGGCCAAGTGGCTGGTCGCCAGCGCCGCCGCGGTGGGTGCGGCAATGCTGGCCGGCAGCCAACTATCAAGCATCGGCGAACTTCCGCTCGGCGTACCCGACTCCGTCGACAACGCCCGGTTGTGGGTCGCGGTGACGGGCGCGGTCGCCGGTCTATCCACTGTGGTGTACGCCATCTGGACCGCCGTGCAGATTCTGCTCCCGAAACTGGTGCTGGTCAGCGACCTGAACGAGGCGTGGACGCAGCGAAGGTCCGAGTTGACGACGGTCGTGGAGCACTTCCGGCGCAACCCCAAGTACCTCCAGGGCTTCGTCACGCCGGCCGACATCATCGCCGCCCGCGAGGACCTTGTCGCTGCGCAGCGCGAGCCGGCGACCGGTGACGAGGTACGGACGCGACTGGCGGCCGGGATCGCCGACCTCGACGAACGAATCACCGCGATCGAGGACACCGCCACCCACGAGGCGCTCAAGAGCCAGTTCCGGCACGCCCTGCGCAAACTGATGCTGGCCACCGCCGTCGCCGCCGTCGGCATCGTCGCCTTCGCCTGGGCCGCCAACCCGCCGGCCGCCCAGTCCACCGCCGATCTGCGCAACGCCCGTTTCGTCGATGCGTACCTGCGGGACGCCGATCTGCGCCACGCCAAGCTCGACAACGCCGACTTCAGCAACGCGGACCTGACCGGCGCGGACCTGACCGGCGCGTCGATCGGCGGGGTCGTCTGGCGGAACACGATCTGCCCCGACGGCACCAACAGCGACGACAACCGTCACACCTGCGCCGGCCACCTCTCGTGACGGGACTGGAGCCGCACGTCCAACAGGTGGTGAAGGTGCGCGGCAGGCTGCTCGGCTCCGGGTACGCCGTCGGGGAGGACCTGGTGCTCACCGCCGGTCACGTCGTGGGTGCACGCGGGGAGGCGACCTGGGTGTCCCGCAGCGACAGCCCCAGTGAGCCGGAGCACCGGGCGACCGTGATCTGGCGCGGCGACGACCTCGACGCCGACGCGGCCCTGATCCGGATGGATGTATCACTGTGGTCCCGCGAGCAGACTCGCGTCCGCTACGGCGAGCTGCGCGGACATCGGCCGGTGCCCTGTCTCACCGTCGGTTATCCCTGGGTCCAGGTCGGGCACGACGGCCGCCACCTCGACGAGCTGCCCGGGCAGGTCATGCCCAGCCTCGGCTTCGAGGACCACCGGTATGCCCTGGACTCCACCCGGATCGCGCCGCAGCCGCCGCAGCCGCAGCGCGACGACACCGGCGCGGTGGTACGGGACGACTCCGGCACGCCGGTGTTGGAGCCGCATCCGCACAGCGGTTACTCGGGTGCCCCGTTGCTGACCGCGGGCGATCGGCAACTCCTGCTGGGTGTCATGGTGACGGTGCCGTCCCGGTACGGTGCTGGCCGGCTGGACGCGGTACGTATCACCCGGCTGCTCGCCGACCCCGCCTTCGCCGGCCTGGTCGGTGCTTCACTCGACCAGGTCGAACGGGAACCACCGCAGCTGCTGCCGACCGGGATCGTCGAACACGCGGAGGCGTTGACCGAACTGGCCGACAACCTGCGCGACGACCGGTTGCCCTACGTGTCGCCCACCGACAGCGACGCCGCCGCCCATCCCGTACGGCTGCTGAGGCGCCTCCACGAGCAGGCCGGCCAGTCCGGGCTGCTGCTGGTCGGTCAGGCCGGAATCGGCAAGACCCGCACCTGTCTGGAGGTCGCCGGCCGTGCGGTCGACGAGGGTTGGCGGGTGCTGCACGTACGCCCGGGTGAACCGTTGGTCACCACCGAGCAGCTGATCGAGGTGGTGACCGGTTGCGCCGACGAACGCCTGCTGATCATCATCGATTACCTGAACCTCAGCGCCCTGGACTATCCGGCGATCCGGTACCGACTGCTGCCTGCCGCGCGAGCCCGTGGCATCCGGCTGGCCCTGCTCGGATCGGCCCGGCCCGGCTGGTTTCACCACAAGGACAACACTCCACTCACCGAGGTGTTCAAACCCGTCGAGTTGCGACCCGACGACGAGCACCTCGACCGGATCCGGCACCAGGTCGTCACCGCACTGGCCCCCAGGGCGCAAACGATCCTCGGTGCGGAACGGTTGTTGCGGTTGTGCGGCCGACGACCGATCATCGCCACTCTGATCGCCGCCGCAGCCGAGGCACAGGCGGATCGGGGCGGCTGTCGTCGGCGATCGGCGACCTGAGGCCGGAAAACCTCCTCGACTGGTTGGTCCGCCGGCTCAACGAAGACGACCTGCTGCATCACGCCGAACGGCTGGACGACGAGCGCGACCCCGACCTGCGACTTCAGGTCTACGCCGCGATGGCCGCCGCCACCCCTCAGCCACGTCAGGCCCTGGTCGCCTGCGGCGGCCGGGTCGAGCACAGCGACGAGTCCCGCGCCGAGCATCTGCTCGACGTCCTGCTCGCGATGGGCTGGCTGGTCCACACGCCGGATGGCCTGGCACCGGTGCACGACATCGTGGTCGACCAGTTGCTGGAGCACACCACCGTGCGGGCTGGCCTCGACACGGTCCGCACGAAGGTCGCCGACCGGATCCTCGACGCGTGCCTGACCAGTGCCCGCACCATCGGCCGGTACGCCATGAACCTGGACCGGCTGCTGCGCGACATGGCCCTCCAGCACCGCGACGGGCCACTCGCCGGGCATTGCACGGCCTGGTTGGCCGCCAACGCGAACGCGGCCGGCGTGCTGCTGGCCAGCCAGCGTGACGTGGGCGCCTACGCCCTGGGCTCGGTGCTGGACAACTCCGCGTGGGCGCCGGCACTGTTCCAGCACTGGCCACAGCTCGGGGAGCCCTGGCTGACCGAGCACGGAAAATCACTGCCGGCGCGCCACATCCTTTACAAAGGGCTGCGCACCGTCGCCACCCCGCAGGCCGCCCTCCTGATCGACGTGGCGGCCGACTGGCTGGCGCTGCATCGAACGGCGCTGGAAGCCAGCTTCGTCATCGCAACCTTGCTGAGCCGTACCGACCTGCGACCGGAGGATGCTCATCACGGTATCGAAGACGCCCTGCGCTGGCTCGACCAACACGGCACCCTCACCGAAGCCCAGTTCGTCCTACATCCATTGCTCAGCCGCAACGACTTGACACCCCACAACGCACCACACGCCATCCAACACGCCCTGCACTTCCTCGACCAACACGGCACCCTCACCCAAGCCCAGTTCGTCCTACAACCGCTGCTCAGCCGCAACGACCTACCAGCGGACGTGGTGCCTCGTGCTGTGGACGCCGCCTTGGCCTGGCTCCAGCACAACGACGACACGGTCGATGCCGGATTCGTCCTACCGCCGCTGCTCAGCCGCAACGACCTACCAGCGGACGTGGTGCCTCGTGCTGTGGACACCGCCTTGGCCTGGCTCGACCAACACGGCACCCTCACCCAAGCCCAGTTCGTCCTACATCCGCTGCTCAGCCGCAACGACCTACCAGCGGACGTGGTGTCTCGTGCTGTGGACACCGCCTTGGCCTGGCTCCAGCACAACGGCGACACGGTCGATGCCGGATTCGTCCTACCGCCGCTGCTCAACCGCAACGACCTACCAGCGGACGTGACAACTCACGCGGTAGACGCCGCCTTGGCCTGGCTCCAGCACAACGACGACACGGTCGATGCCGGATTCGTCCTACCGCCGCTGCTAGCAATGAGGAAGCTGACCGACCTGCCGCAGTGGCTGTCGCCGCTCATCGACCGTTGGGCGGACAAATACCGGTCGACGCCGGACGTCGTCTTCGTCAGCAAGCAGCTCACCCGCCAAAAAGCCCTGACAGAGACCACTGCGGACGTGGTGTTGCAGTGGGCCGCCACGCACCCGGAGGATGTCGACATCCCATGGCGCATGCAAGGCATCGCCACAGGTCTCGACCGCTATCCGGGCTTGGCCGGTCGGCTACTGCGGTCTGTCGAGGCCTACCTGGACGCCGTCGAGCACGCAACGGTGAGGGTGAACGGGCACGGCGAACTGGACAGCCTGATCCAGTCGCTCTGCCGGTGTCATGCGCTGCGCTGCGGGCTCGCCGGAGCCCGCCTCGATGACATCATTCTCCGCTGGCTGGCCCATCCGGCCGGGCTGAACCCGAACTGCCCGAACAGTTTCCATTTCAGCGAGGCGGCGCGTCGCGTCCAGTCGCTGGTCTGGGCCGGACGATTCACCCACCAGGGCGCGGTCGACGTGCTGACCCGACTCCGAATCTGGATTCCCCGGTGGCGTGTCACTGAGCCGCACATCCATCTGCGCGACGCCGCGTTACGGGAGACGGCGGCGCTGCTCGCCGCGCTGACAGCCCCGGCAGCGGCGGAGCAGTTGGTGGAATAGTCCCGACGGTGCGGCGTTCGTCGGCATACTTTCGGACTATGCGCCGCCTGGCCCGTCTCGCCGCCCGCACGCCGCCGGACCGGGAGCGCTACCTCGACCTGCTCCGGGCGCTGGCCATCATCCTGGTGGTCCTCGGGCACTGGGCCATCGCGGCGGTCGAGTACGACGAGAGCGGTCGACCCGACGGGCACTCGGCCCTCACCGCCCTGCCCTGGGCGTACCCGCTGACCTGGGCGGTCCAGGTCATGCCGGTCTTCTTCCTGGTCGGTGGGTACGCCAACGCCGCCTCGCTGGCCGCCCACCGCGGCCGTGGCGGCGACGCGATCGGCTGGCTGCTCGGTCGAAGCGCCCGCCTGCTGCGCCCGACCAGTGCCCTGGTGCTGGTGCTCGCCGGTGGCGCGCTGGTGGCCCGGCTGGGCGGTGCCCAACCGGACGAGGTTCGCCCGGTCGTCTGGTTCGCCACCATCCCACTGTGGTTTCTCGCCGCCTACCTGGCCGTGGTGCCGCTGACCCCGGTCATGTACGCGCTGCACCGGCGCCTCGGGCTGCTGGTGCCGTTGGCGCTGGTGCTGCTGATCGCCGCCGGTGACCTTGGCCGCGCGCTCGGGCCAGCCGACCTGGCCCTGCCCGGTTACCTGCTGGGCTGGCTCGCCGTCCACCAGCTCGGCTTCGCCTGGTACGACGCCCGCCAGGGGCACTGCCACCGGACCGGCCCGCGCACCCGGTGCCTGCCGATGTCCCGCCGGGCCGCGAGCGCGATGCTGCTCGGCGGCCTCGCCGTGGCGATCCTGCTCACCGGCCCCGGCCCGTACCCGGTCAGCATGATCAATCTGCCCGGGCAGCGGCTGGCGAACGCCGCCCCACCCAGCGTGGCCCTGCTCGCGGTCGCCACCGCCCAGCTCGGTCTGATCCTGCTGCTGCGGGATCGGGCGGAACGGTGGCTGCACCGCGACCGCCCCTGGCAGGCGGTGATCGCCGTCAACTCGGTCGTGCTGACGGTCTTCCTGTGGCACCTGAGCGCGGCCGTGCTGCTGGTCGGCGCGTTGCACGGGCTCGGCCTGCTGCCCACGCCGGAGGCCGGTACGGCGGCCTGGCTGGCCTGGCGGCTGCCGTGGGTGCTGATGCTGGCGGTGGTGCTGGCCGTCCTGGTCGCCATCTTCGGCCCGGTCGAGGCCTCCACAGGTCGCCCCCGGCACCTGCGTGCGTCGATCAGGTGGGCGGGCACCCGGGCGGCGCTCACCGTCACCGGATACGCCGCCGTCGTCTACGCCCTGGCGGCCAACGGCGCGGCGGCCAAGACCGCGCCGGAGCCGCTCGGCTGGCCGGTGGCGGCGCTGGTGGCCTACCTGGCCGGCGCGGGCACCCTGCGCCTGCTCAGGTCTGGGTGGGGAAGCCGAGGTTGACCCCGCCGTGGCGCGGGTCCAGCCAGCGGCTGGTGACCACCTTGCCCCGGGTGAAGAAGGCGACGCCGTCGGCGCCGTGGGCGTGCAGGTCGCCGAAGAGGGACGACTTCCAGCCACCGAACGAGTAGTACGCCATCGGCACCGGGATGGGCACGTTGACGCCGACCATGCCGACCTCCACCTCGTGCTGGTAGCGCCGCGCGGCACCACCGTCGTTCGTGAAGATCGCCGTGCCGTTGCCGTACGGGTTGGCGTTGACGAGCGCCACCGCCTCGTCGTACGAGTCGACCCGCAACACCGACAGGACCGGCCCGAAGATCTCGTCGGTGTAGATCGACATCTCCGGGGTGACCCGGTCGAACAGGGTCGGTCCGAGCCAGAAGCCGTTCGGGTCACCGTCGACTGTCACGTCCCGCCCGTCGACCACCGGCACCGCCCCGGCGGCCACACCCGCCTCGACGTAGGCCCGCACCCGGGCCGCGTGTGCGGCCGTGACCAGGGGTCCCATGTCGCAGCCGCGCCGACCGTCCCCGGTCCGCAGCCCGCTCATCCGGCCGGCGATCCGGGCCACCAGCTCGTCGGCCACCGGCTCGACCGCGACCAGCGCGGAGATCGCCATGCACCGCTCCCCCGCCGAGCCGAACCCGGCGTTGACAGCCGCGTCGGCGGCCAGGTCCAGATCGGCGTCGGGCAGCACCACCATGTGGTTCTTCGCCCCGCCGAGCGCCTGCACCCGCTTGCCGTTCGCCGTGCCACGCTGGTACACGTGCCGGGCGACCGGGGTGGAGCCGACGAAGGACACCGCCCGGACCGCCGGGTGGTCCAGCAGCGCGTCGACCGCCTCGGCGTCGCCGTTCACCACGTTGAACACCCCGTCGGGCAGGCCGGCCTCGGCGAACAATTCGGCCAGCAGCAGCGCCGCGCTCGGGTCCTTCTCGCTCGGCTTGAGCACCACGGCGTTGCCGGCGGCCACCGCCACCGGAACGAACCACAGGGGAACCATCACCGGGAAGTTGAACGGGCTGACCACCGCTACCACCCCGAGCGGCTGCCGCAGGCTGTACGAGTCGACCTCGGTGGAGACGTTCTCGCTGAAACCGCCGCGCAGCGCCGAGGGGATGCCGCAGGCGTACTCGATGACCTCCAGGCCGCGCTGCACCTCCCCGGCGGCGTCCGCGAGCACCTTGCCGTGCTCGGCGGTGATCAGCTCGGCCAACTCGTCCCGACGGGCGTTGACCAGCTCGCGGACGGCGAACAGCACAGCCGTCCGCTTCGCCAGCGACGCGTCGCGCCAGGCACGGGCCGCGCGCTCGGCCACCTCGACCGCTGCCGCGACGTCCGCGGCACCGGCCAGCTCCACCTCTGCGGTACGCCGGCCGGTGGCCGGGTCGAACACGTCGCCACGCCGGGTCGAGGTGCCGCCGGTGCGCTTGCCGTCAACGAAATGCCCGATGAGGTTCATCAGCTCACCGCCGCCACGCCGGAGCGGATCGCGTCGACCAGGATGCCCAGGCCCTCCCGGGCCTCCTCCTCGGTGAGGGTCAACGGCGGCCCCATCCGCAGCACGTTGCCGTACAGCCCGCCCTTGCCGGTGAGCAGCCCGCCCTCGCGGCACGCCTCGAAGATCCGCGTGGTCAGCGCCGCGTCGGGTTCACCGGTGCCCGGGTGGACGAACTCGACGCCGAGCATCAGGCCCTTGCCGCGTACCTCTCCGACCCGGTCCAGGTCGGCGACGGCCGCGCGCAGGCCGTCGCCGAGCATCCGGCCGACCCGCGCGGCGTTGGCCTGGAGGTCGTGCGCCAGCAGGTAGTCCAGCACGGCGTTACCGGCGGCGGTGGAGATCGGGTTGCCGCCGAAGGTGGAGAAGCTGATCCCGGACACCGAGTCCAGCACCTCCGCCCGACCGACCACCCCGGCCAACGCGAATCCGTTGCCGATGCCCTTGGCGAAGGTGAGCAGGTCCGGGGTGACGCCGTGGGCCTGGTAGCCCCAGAAGTGCTCGCCGGTCCGCCCCCAGCCGGTCTGCACCTCGTCGGAGATGAGCAGGATGCCGTGCTCGTCGAGGATCTTCTTCCAGGCGGCGAGGAGACCGTCCGGGCCGTGCACGAAGCCACCCACGCCCTGGATCGGCTCGGCGATGAGGCAGGCCACGTCCCCGCTGGTCTGGGTGGCGAGCACCTCGCGCAGGTCCTCCACCGCCGCGTCGACCCGGTCCGCCTCCGGCAGCCGGGCCAGCAGACCACGCAGCCGGTCACCGGAGTGCAACCAGGCCACCTGGAGCGGGTTGAGCGAGGTGGGCGACCAGGTGCGGTTGCCTGTCGCGCCCATCGTCGCGTACGTGCGGCCGTGGTAGCTGTTGCGCACCGCGAGGATCTGGTGCGACCGTCGATGGTTCGTGGCGACAAGCAGCGCCGCCTCGTTGGCCTCGCTGCCGGAGTTGGTGAAGAAGACCCGCGCGTCGGGGATGCCGGACAGTCGCGCCACCTTCTCGGCCAGCTCGACCTGCTGGCGGATCAGGTAGAGCGTCGAGGTGTGCACGATTCCGGTGGCCAGTTGCCGCTGCACCGCCTCGCGCACCTCGGCGATGTCGTAGCCGAGCGAGTTGGTCAGCACGCCGCCGAAGAAGTCCAGGTAGGTGCGGCCCCGCGCGTCGGTGACCCGGCGGCCTGCGCCACTGACGAGTTCGATCGGCTCGGCGTAGTAGAGCGTCATCCAGGACGGGAGCACGGCCCGGTGCCGGGCCAGCAGGTCGTCGGCGGTCATCGTCGCCCCTTCGGTCGCGTTCCCGCACGCTTTCACCACCGTCGCTGCCGGGACAAGTGCCAGACTGTCCGGCGGTGACCCGGGATCGTTGACAACACGTCAACGCTTTCCGTCGCCGTCCCGCCTCTCGGCCGCGTTTCCAGTGGCCGAATGGGCTGCCGGGTGGCGTTTTCCGCGCCAGTACGCGGGAAGGTGCAGCGCCGCCGCGACCAGCGCGAACCCCGCCCATCCGGCGACCAGCGCCACCGTGACCGAGACGTCCTGGCCCAGGCGGACCCCGACCAGGAACCCGAGCAGCGCCAGGCTGTTGCGGGCGAAGTGCCGACAGAAGGCCGGCAGGTCCCGCCGCACCTCGACCGCCACCAGCACCCCGGCGTACGGGAACGTCACCACCAGCCCTCGCAGCACCTGGCCCAGCAGCCCGGTCAGCACCGCACCGCCGAGGATCAGCAGCAACCGCGCCACCGCCGGCACCCGCGTACCCTCTCCCGCCGGTGGGCCGGGTGTGGGGATGCGGCGCAACACCAGCATGGCGAGCAGCCAGAGTGCCACCGTGGCGGCAAGCGTCGGCCCGAACGGCAGCGCGAACGGACGCAGCGCCGCCGCGACCGCCAGGTAGCCGGCGACACCCGCCAGGTCGGCAAGCAGAATCGGCAACCGGAACCGGTGGTACGCCAGTGCCACCACGCCGAAGAACAGGTTGAGCCCGGCCACCCCGACGAGTTGCGCGCCGTCGACGGGGAGGCCGGTGGCCAGCAGCGCGGCGGTCATCGGCAGTGGCAGCGCGGCCACGAAGGCCCGCCACCGGACCGGACGGATCAGGCTCACCGCCCAGACCACAGCGGTCACCAGCAGTACGCCCTGGACGGTCATCCCGTCGTCAGGTGTCGAAGGTGGCCCGGCTCAGGCACGCCTCGAACGTCTCGCCCGTCCGGGCGACGTCGGCGGCGTTCACCGAGAACCGGTTCTCGTTGATCTCGCCGTGCGCGCTCATGCCCGCCGTCCAGCAGGCTGCGCCGTCCCAGCGGATCAGGTTGACGTGCAGGTCGGCCGGGACCGCGACCGTCGACAGCAGACCGACCCGTACGCCCGCCCGGCGCTGCGTCGCCACCAGTTCCGCCAGCTCGTCGGAGAACTCGGTGTAGGTGAAGATCCGGGTGATCTCAACCCCACGGGCCAGCGCGGCGAGGTTCTCCGACCAGTACCGCCGGCCGATGTCGCTGCTCCACCAGGCCAGCCGGGGCAGCACGTTCGTCAGCGCCTCCAACTGCCGTACGCAGTCCCGGGTGGCGGCGAGCATGTCCTGGTAGTCGCTGCCCGGCCGGATGATGCGTCCCTGCCGAAGCTGCCCGAGGTCGGCGTGGAACCGCTCGAACCGGCGCTGGGTCTCCTCGGCGACCCGGGTGCCCGGATGACGGTCCACCGCCTCGGTCGCGGCGGTGGCGAGTTCCGGGACCGCCCGCACCAGCCAGTGCGGGCCGGCCAGCAGCGCCCGCAGGTGGAACCGACGCTCGGCCCGGGCGATGGAGTCCACCAGCAGCGAGATGGTGATGCCCATCAGGCCGGCCAGCAACGACTCCACGCCGGTGGCGGCGCCGGTCAGGTCCAGCGTCACCGAGAGCGAGACCGACAGGGCGATGCCGACAAGTGCGACCGGGTCGGTGTGCGCCATCAGCCGCGCGACGCCCACCGCACGCGCACGGGACCCCGTACGCGGACGCCGCAACAGTTCCCTCACCAACCACCTCCCCCACCAACACCCGCAGCGTAAAACCCCCCAACCACACCCCCACCCCCCGCCTGTCCCCGTCGATCATGAAGTTATTGCCCGAAAATCGGACAAAAGGTGGCAACAACTTCATGATCGACGGGGACAGGCGGGGGGTGAGCAGAGGGGACAGGGTCAGGCGGGGCGGTGGTGTGGATGGCTTCGGCGAAGACCTCGGAGCGGTGTTCGAAGTTGCGGAAGCGGCCGTAGCTGGGCGCGGCGGGCGAGAGCAGCACGACGCCGCCGGCCGGGGTGACCTGGCGCGCCAACTGCACCGCGTCGGCGAGGTCGTCGACGAGTTCGGTACGTACCTTCGGCAGCCCGTCGAGCGCCTCGATGATCCGTGGGCCGCTGTCCGGGATACCGATGACGGTCAGCTCCCGCTCGGCCAGGTGCTCCCGCAGCGGCGTGTAGTCGACGCCCCGGTCGTTGCCGCCGACGATCACCGTCAACGGCCGCCCGTCGTACGCGTCGATGGCGTGGATGGCCGCGTACGGGCTGGTCGCCAAGGTGTCGTCGACGAAGGTCAGGCCGGACGGGTCGGCGATCTCGGTCAGCCGGTGGGCCAGCCCCTGGAACTCCGCGACCGCCACGGCCAGGGCGTCCTTACGCTCGACCAGGTCGATGCCCAACGCGTCGAGCACGGCCAGGGCCACGCAGAGATTGCCCTCGTTGTGCCGCCCGACCAGCGGCAGCACCGCCCGGGGGAAGAGCGGCTGGTCGACCCGGTGGAACCAGGGCGTACCGTCCGGGCCGGCGGCGACGTTCACCGAGTCGGCGGTGCCGGCGCGGACCGCCGCGCGGTCGCCCAGCTCGAACGCCAGCCGTGGGTCCGCGCCGTTGACCACCACCGTGCGCGGCCCGTACGCGAGCAGGTTGAGCTTGTCCCGGTAGTACTCCCGTTCGCCACCGTGCGCGTCGAGATGCTCGGGAAACAGCGCGGTGACCACCGCCACCCGGGGCGAGTCGGTCAGGTCGCTGCACTGGTAGCTGGACAGTTCCAGGACGTAGAGGTCCGCCTCCGGCAGGTCCAGCGTCGGTACGCCGATGTTGCCGCCGAAGACGTTCGGCCGATCCACGGCGGCCAACAGGTGATGAATCAGGCTGGACGTGGTGCTCTTGCCCTTGCTGCCGGTCACCCCGATGGTGCGGTCGCCGTGGTCGGCCATCCAGAGCGAGGTGCCCTGGGTGACGGTCGCGCCCTGGCGGCGCAGCTCCATCAGCCAGGGATGCGTCTGCGGCACACCCGGCGAGCGGACCACCACGTCGGCGGCGGCCAGCCGGGCGAAGCCCTCCTCGCCGGTGACCAGCGGGGCGGCCTCCGCCAGTGGCCCGTCCCAGGGCAGCGAGAGGAAGTTCGCACTGTCGTCGACGGCCACCAGGTCGGCCGGTCCGTGGGCGGCGATGGCCGTCACCGCGGCCCGCCCCTCCCGACCGGCCCCCCAGACGGCGACTTTACGTCCGCGCAGGTCAGACAGGCGCACAGGCTCTCCTCGGGTACGACGGCGGCAGGGCGTGGTCCGCACGAGCCGGGCACGGCCGGACGAACCAGGGCCTAGTATGGCGTGTGCTCAACACGCATCTGGCGCGGATGGACGCGTTCACCTTCCCGTCCTACTCGATCGACCTGTCCACCGGCGAGGCGCTGTTCGACTACGCCCTGACCGGGCCCGACGGCGAGCAGCGGTTCACCGAGGTGATCACGTTGCCGGTGCCGGAGGAGTCTCCGTCGGACGCCGCCGTGGCGGCGCTGGGCCGGGTGCTGGAGCTGTTGCACGTGGTGGCCGGGGTCAGCTACTACAAGACGGCCGCGCCGGGGCAGCTGGTGCTGCCGGCACCGCTCGGCCCGGCCGCCGTCGAGTTCGTCACGGCCGTCTACACCAAGGGCCTCGCCGAGTACGCGTACCGCAACCAACTGCCGCACGTGCTGGAGCTGACCCCGCGCGTGCCCGACGGACGGGTCAAGCCGGCCGCCGAGTACGACAACTCCGACCGACGCCCGCTGTCGGCTGTCGGCGGCGGCAAGGACTCGATCGTCAGCCTGGAGGCGCTGCGCCGGGCCGGCCTCGACCCGGTGCCCTTCTCGGTCAACCCGAACCACGTGATCAAGGCGGTGAACGCGGCCTCGGGGCTGCCCGCTCTCGCGGCCCGGCGACGCATCGACCCGGTGCTGTTCGAGCTGAACGCGGCCGGCGCCCGCAACGGACACATCCCAGTCACCGCGATCAACTCGCTGATCGCGGTCGCCACCGCCGTACTGCACGGGCTGGGCCCGGTGGTGATGTCCAACGAACGCTCGGCGTCGGACCCGAACCTGATCTGGAACGGTCACGAGATCAACCACCAGTGGTCCAAGGGCGTCGAGGCGGAAGGGCTGCTGCGGGCCGCGCTCGCCGAACACGCCGGGCTGGCCGAGCCGTACTTCTCGCTGCTGCGCCCGCTGTCGGAGCTGCACATCGCCCGGCTGTTCGCCACCATCGACCGCTACGACGACGTGGTCACCAGTTGCAACGCCGCGTTCAAGCTCCGCGACGCCAGCGAACGGTGGTGCCGCGACTGCCCCAAGTGCCGGTTCGTCTTCCTGGCCCTGGCTCCGTTCATGCCCCGCGAGCGGATCACCCACATCTTCGGTGGCGACCTGCTCGCCGATGAGGCGCAGATCCCGGGTTACCGCGAACTGCTCGGCATCGACGGCCACAAGCCCTTCGAGTGCGTCGGCGAGGTGGAAGAGTCAGTGGTCGCCCTGAGCCTGCTCGCCCAGCAGCCCGAATGGCGCGACGCCCCGGTGGTGACCGCCCTGGTCGCCGCCCTCCCCGACGAGGCATGGTCCACCGCCGCCACCTCCGACACCTTCACCCCCGCCTCCGCCAACCACCACATCCCCCCACCTACCAGAAAACCCTCCAAACCCTCACCCCTTAACCCCAACCCCACCCACCGCGCACCGTCCCTCGGCGTTGATCAAGAAGTTCTGGTCTTCAGGAAGATCGAAAATGACGCAAGCTTCTTGATCAACAGGGGCCGGAGAGGGCGGGCGGTGGGATGGGGTGGTCAGGGGGTGCGGATGGCGTCCAGGGCCAGGAGGGCTACGTGGAGGGAGAGGCAGGCGTCGACCGAGTCGAGGTCGACATCGAGGATCCGGCCGATCCGGGCCAGCCGCTCGTAGAACGCCGGGCGGGACAGGTGGGCGGCGGACGCCGCCGCCGACTTGTTGCGGCCCTGCTCCAGGTAGGCCCGCAGGGTGCCGAACAACTGCTCCCGGGGATGCTGCGCGTCGTACGCCAGCAGCGCGCCGAGTTGCCGTTCGACGAATGTCTGCACCCGGGGCTCGTCGCGCAGCAGGTGCAGCAGCCCGGCCAACCCGACGTGTGGTAGCCGGAAGATCGGCAGGTCACGGCGGTCCCGGCGGGCCGCGTCGGCGACCTGACGGGCCTCGATCAGTGACCGGCGTGCCTCCCGCAGGCTGCCCACGCCGGATCCGGCGGCGACCAGCAGCCCGGGGACAGAACGTCGACCACCACTTGTCGCGCACGCGTCGGAGCGGGCCCGGCGCAGCGCGGCGGCGAAGGCGGCAAGCGCCCGTTCCTCCGCTGCCGGGTCCGGCAGGGCGAGCAGGACACCGACCGTCTGGTCGTCCAGGGCACTCGTGAGCCCGGTCAGGCCGGCCTCGCGCAGCGCCTGTCCGACGGCCTCGGCAAGGTCACGCAGCCGGGCCGGCCCGGCGTCCGGGACGTTGTCGAGCGCCTCGCCGGGGTGTCCCGGCTCGGTGAGCGGACCGCTCCCCGCCGGTTGACGGTGGCGCGGAGTGTCCTCGCCGCCGTCGTCGGCCCGGTGGCGGACCACCACGCCGACGAGATGACGGCGCTCCAGCACCACCCCGAGCGCTCGGGCCCGCAGGGCCACCTCGTCCACCGGCCAGGAGTGGTCGAGCAGGGCGGTGAGCAGGGTCCGGTGGAGCTGACGTTCCAGTCCTTCGGCGTCCCGTCGGATCAGCCGGCCGAGGGCCAGCGTGGAAGCCGCCCGCTCGACGAGGATGGTCAGCCTGGTCGGCGGCACCGGGGACGAGCCGCCAGGACCAGCCGGCGACGAGCCGCCAGGCCCAGCCGGGGACGAGCCGCCGGGCCCAGTCGGGGGCGCCTCGGCCCGCCCGGGAGTCGGCACCGGAACGGGCCGCCCGCCGGCCGGCGGCGACTGCCCATCGGCCAGGTCACCGCCGGGCGGCCAGCGCAGCAGCAGCCGACCCCAGTCCTGTCCCCGGGCACCCACAATGGTGACCAGCCAACCCTGGTCCGGGTCGTACGCCGTGCGCCCCTCGGGCCGGATCCGCCGCGAGTGCTGCTCCCACCCGTCCAGCAGCAGCTCGGCGCTCTCCCCCGCCGGGTCGTACGCGAGCACCTGGCGGGACAGGTTCTCCAGCACCACCGGGCAGCCGGACAGCTCGGCCGCCTGCCGGACCACCTCACCGGGCTCCGCGCCCTCCACCGACAGTTCGGTGAACCGCTGGTGGATCTCCTCCGTGGCCCGTAGCTCGGTGAGCTGAGCGTCCACGATCAGCGCGTGCACCGCCTCGGTGATCCGTACGAACGGAGTGGCCCGGCGCAGCTCCACCAACGGCAGACCGTGACGTTCGGCGGCGGCCACCATCACCCGGGGTACGCCGTCGAGGTATCGGCGGCCCAACTCGACCACCAGCCCGGAGACGCCGACACCGGCCAGGTCGCCGATGAACGCCCGCAGCCCGACGTCGTCGCCCGGCAGCCCGATACCCGTGGTGAGCACCAGCTCACCGCCGCCGAGCAGGGTGGCGATGTCCGGTACCTCGGCGACGTGCACCCAGCGCACCCGACGGTCCAGCCCGACCTCTCCCGCGACCAGGCGCGGCGCGCCGTGGCGGACCGGGTCCAGGGCCAGGACCTCACGCACGGTAGGGAACACCCGCGACACGCTACCGTCCGTGACCTGAAGGGCTGCTTGGCGGTGCCTCAGAGCGGGTCGTCGCGGCCCAGCTCCCAGCAGGCCACGGCGGTGGCGGCGGCGACGTTCAGCGAGTCCACGCCGCGTCGCATCGGGATCACCACCCGGACGTCGCTGGCCGCCATCGCCGCGCCGGTCAGCCCGGCGCCCTCGGCACCGAGCAGCAGCGCGGCCCGGGACCGCTGGGCCGGAGCCAGCCGCTGGATGGGCACCGCGTCGGGAGCCGGCGTCATCGCCAGCACGGTGAACCCGGCGGCCCGCACGTCGGCCAGCGCCGTCGGCCACGGTTCCAGCTTGGCGTACGGCACGGCGAACACCTCACCCATGCTGACCCGTACGCTGCGCCGGTAGAGCGGATCGGCGCAGGTCGGCGAGAGCAGCACGGCGTCCACACCCAGCCCGGCCACCGCCCGGAAGATCGCTCCCAGGTTCGTGTGGTTGTTGACGTCTTCGAGGATCACCACGCGGTCGGCGGTGGCGAGCACCTGCGCGGCGGTCGGCAGCGGCTTGCGTCGGAACGAGGCGAGCACGCCCCGGTGTACGTGGAACCCGGTGGCCTCGCGCAGCACGTCGGGAGTGGCGGCGTACACCGGGGCGTCGCCGGTGTCGAGGTCGGCCAGTTGGTCGACCCGCTTGGCGTCGACGAGGAAGGACCGGGCCGGGTAGCCGGCGCGCAGCGCCCGCCGCAGCACCAGCTCTCCCTCGGCGATGAACAGGCCGTGCGGCGGCTCCCAGCGGGTACGCAGCTCGACATCGGTGAGCGCCCGGTAGTCGGCGATCCGCTCGTCGTCGGGCTCGGTGATCAGGTGGACGGGCACCCGCCGATTCTGCCGGACCCCGCGACGCTGGAGCTGGCAGGCCCGCGCCCGACCGGCACGACGGCCACGCACGGCCGCGCCCACCGGTCGAGGACGCGGGTACGGCTACTTCATGGTGGCGATCTGGATCAGGTTGCCGCAGGTGTCGTCGAGCACGGCGGTGACCACCGGGCCCAGGTCGGTCGCCTCCTGGGTGAACTCGACGCCCAGTCCCTTGAGTCGCTCGACCTCGGCGTGCACGTCATCGACGGCGAACGAGGTGAACGGGATGCCGTCGGCGACCAGGGCCTGCTGGAACGGCCCCACCGCCGGGTGGCCGGCCGGTTCCAGCAGCAGCTCGACACCGTCGGGGTCGGCCGGCGAGACGACGGTGAGCCAGCGGGCCTCACCGGCGGGTACGTCGGTCTTCTTGATGAACCCCAGCTTCTCGGTGTAGAAGGCGAGCGCCTTGGCCTGGTCGTCGACGAGCACGCTCGTGACGTGGATACGGATCACGGATCTGGTGCCTCTCGGTCGATGGGCCACCGCTCGACGATCGAGCGCAACGGGCTCGTGTCGATGTGGTGGAACTTGTACCGGCCCTGTCGCCGGGTGCGGACCAGGCCGGCCTGTTCGAGCACCGCGAGGTGCTGGGAGATCGCCTGGCGCGAGGAGGTCAGGTTGTGCTTGATGGACAGTCGGCCGCAGATCTCGAAGAGCGTCTGACCGTCCCGGTCGATCAGCTCGTCCAGGATCGTGCGTCGCGTCGCGTCACCGAGGGCCTTGAACAGGTCCGGTTCAGCGTCCACAGGCACAGTTATAGGCAAGTGAGCACTTGCCTGTCAAGCCGGCTCGCCGATCCAGCCGGGTGGGACGTGGTCGGTGAGCCAGACACCGCTGACGGCGCGGTAGAAGACGAACCCGTGTCGGTGCAGACCGGCCGCGTCCACGGTCAACACGACGGGGTCACCGCGTCGGGCACCGACGGTGGTGGCGGTCTCCCGGTCCGCCGACAGGTGGACGTGGGTACGACCGCGTGGTCGCAGCCCGTCGGCACGGATGCCGGGCAGGTGGCGGGCCACCGTGCCGTGGTAGAGCAGCGGCGGCGGCACCACGGCTTCGAGGCGCAGGTCGACGGCGATCGAGTGGCCCTGCGCGGCCCGGATCCGTCCGGCGCGTAGCTCGAA
Source organism: Verrucosispora sp. CNZ293 (assembly GCF_002754655.1). Classification (NCBI taxonomy): domain Bacteria; kingdom Bacillati; phylum Actinomycetota; class Actinomycetes; order Micromonosporales; family Micromonosporaceae; genus Micromonospora; species Verrucosispora sp. CNZ293. Next base: position 294,629 of record NZ_PEFR01000001.1, on the reverse strand, counting down.
ACGCTGCTTGTCGGTGCCGGCGACCAGTTCGGCAAGCACCTGCCGGGCGACCGGACGACCGTGTTCGGCGAGCGCGGCGAGCAGCGCCTCCACCTCGACCCAGCCGCCCTCGTCGAGGGCGATGCCGACGGCGTCCGGACGGTGCCGGAGCACGTACGCGAGGAACCTGCTGGCGGAGGTGAGCCGATCGGTCACCGGCCGACCCCGAACTGGTCCAGCAGGTCCTGCACCACGGCCCGTCGCGGTGGCCGCCAGGCGGCCCAGTACCGGATCTCCGGCAGGCCGTGGATCGGGACCGCGCGCAGTCCGTTGGGCAGCCCGACACAGCCGTTCACCACTGTGGCGCCGACCCCCAGCGCGGCCAGATGGACCAACAGGTCCCACCCGTCGACCTCGGCGGCGACCTGCCAGCGCACGCCCGCGTCGAGCAGGGCCCGCTCCAGCGCCCTGCGGTGCGGACGCCCGGCCGGGGGTACGACGAGATCCAGTCCGTCGAGGTCGTCGAGCCGGACCTGCCGGCGCGCGGCGAGCGGGTGCCCGTCCCCGAGTACGAGCACCTGTCGATAGGCGGCGATCTGCGTCGCCTCGACCTGCCGACCGGGTGGGTCGTGGGCGACGACGGCCAGGTCGGCCCGCCCACTTGTGACAGCGCTGAGGGCGGCATCCCGGTCAGCGGTGATCACGTGGACCCGGCGCCCCTGGCCGCCGACCCGCTGGATCGGTTCGCCGATCACCCACCGCAGCGCGCCCCGCCCGGCCGCGATGGTGAGCGTCGGCGCGGACTCGTCGTACAGCTCCCGCAGGAACTCCTCGGCCCGTCGGCGGGAGTCCAGCGCGTACGCGGCGAGGCGCTCGCCGGCTGCCGTCAGCGTCAGCCGGCGACCGTCGCGTTCGTACAGCTCGACGCCGAGCGCGGCGGCCAGCTTCTGGATCTTCACGTGCAGGGAGGGCTGGCTGATGTGCAGCTCCTGCGCGGCGGTGGTGAAGTTGCGGTGCTCGGCGAAGACCGCGAACGAACGTAACGCGTCGGCTTCCAGCAGGTCCCGCCCCTTCATAGCCTCAGACTATAGATGCGGTGCAGAACAATAGTTCCGCTCCCGGGTAGGCGCGCCGGATCCTGAGCGCATGACGGAACCGCTCCCCCGACTCGGCATCGACATCGGCCGGGTCATCATCGACGGCCCCGCCCATCCGGGCGGCGGTGACACCGCCTTCTTCAGCGGCGACGAGGCGACAATGCTGGCCACCCCCGAGGTGCCCGGTGCCGTCGAGACCATCGCCCGACTCGTCACCCTCTTCGACGGCCGGGTGTGGCTGGTCTCCAAGTGCGGCCCGCGCGTCCAGGCCCGTACCCTGCGCTGGCTCGCCGCCCACGACTTCCACAGCCGCAGTGGCGTCGCCCGCGACCACGTCCGGTTCTGCCGGGCGCGGGCAGACAAGCGGGTCCACTGCCGCGACCTCGCCCTCACCCACTTCGTCGACGACCATCCCGAGGTGCACGCCGCCATCCGGGGCAGCGCCGCCCACCAGTACTTCTTCGGACCGCAGCGCCGTCCGGTGCCCGGCTACGGCCGACCCACTCCCACCTGGGCCGATGTCGAACGCCACATCGCCGGTTCGCTGCCTACCGCGAGCCCTGGCCACCTCTGAGACACCCGGCGCGCGTCAGGCCGACGGTTGACGGCGTGCCCAGGCGAGAAACCTGCCGAACAGCGCCGTCGGCTCGGGACCGTCGTGGGCGTCGAGGTGGTACAGGTCGCGCATGGCCTCGTACATCAGGCCGGCGAGATGGACGCACAGCCCGGTCCGGTGCTCGCCTTCGACCCCGCCGCCTGGCGCTCCTTCCTGGGCTTCACCAGGCAGCGCTGACACCCGTTCACCCCGGGCAGCGGCGCGGTCAGGGTGGCGAGAGCCGGGACAGCTCGCGGTGGGCGTGCTCGGCTGCCGGGTCGCCGAGGTCGTCGAGGATCTGCGCCGCCCGTCGCCATGCCTCGACGGACCGGGTGATGTCGTCCATCGCCTCGCGGGCCTCGCCGAGCCGCTGAAGGGTCTCGGCCTCGTGGTAGCGGTCGGCGGACTCCCGGAACAGCGCGATCGCCTCTTCGTAACAGTCGGCCGCCCGATCGTGCTCGCCCAGCCGGGCGTGGGCGAAGCCGAGGCTGTCCAACGTCGCGGCCTGGCCGTTGTGGTCGCCGCTGGCGCGCTGCTGGGCGAGCGCCTCCGTGCAGCTCTCGATCGCCCGTGGATAGTCGCCGGTGGCGGCGTAGAGCCAGCCGACCGCGTTCAGGGCCCGCGCCTCGCCGGCACGGTTGCCGACCGAACGGTACAAGCGCAGCGCCTCCTGTCCACGGCGGAGCCCTTCCTCGGGGCGCCCCCGCATGTAGCAGACTTCGGCGTGGTTGTGCAGGGTCAACGCCTGGCCGGTCGGGTCGTCGAGTTGCCGGTGCAGGTCCAGGGCGCGCAGCAGCCGCTTCTCCGCCGCGTCGAGGTCACCGAGGCGGGTCTCCGCGCGGGACAGCAACCGGTTCGCGACGGCCTGGCCGGTGAGGTCGTCGACGCGTTCGGCCGCGGCGAGCGCGATCTGTTGGGCGGCGCGCTGATCCCGCCAGAGACCGCGCGGGGCGAAGAACGTGGTGAGCGCCCAGGCCAACTGCCAGGCGTACGTCTCGAAGCCGGTCTCGGCGGCCTGACGCACCGCCCGCAGCAGCACCTGATGTTCGGACGCGAACCAGCCGAGCGCCGCGTCGTGGTTCTCCGCCGGGGATCTGACGTTCGACGGCACCGGGGTGATCGGGTCGATCGCCGGCCACTGCGGCTGGATCAGCACCGCCGCCGGGTAGGAACTGTGCAGGTAGTAGTCGTACAGCCGGTGGCGGGCCTGCCGCGACTCGTCGGCCTCCCCTGCGGTCCGGGTCAGTTCGGCCGCGTACGCCCGCAGCAGGTCGTGGAAGGCGTAGCGGCCGGGCAGGTGTTCGGTCAGCAGGTGCAGCCGGGTCAGCTCGCGTAGCGGCGGCGCGACGGTCGCCGGGGTCTCCCCGGCGAGCGCCGCCGCGGCCTCGGCGGTCAGGTCCGGTCCGGGGTGTAGCCCCAGCAGGCGGAACAGGCGGGCGGCCGGTCGGCTCAGCGCCAGGTAGGACCAGGAGAAGACCGCGCGTACGTCGCCGTCGGCCAACGCGTCGAGCATCGCCTCGTCGGGTCGCAGGCTGGCGGCGAAGGCGTCGAGCGGAAAGCCGGGATGCAGCGCCACCCGCGCCGCCACGATCGACAACGCGAGCGGCAGCCGGCCGGTCGAGTCGATGATGTCCGCCGCCGCGGCCGGCTCGGCGGCCAGTCGGCGGGTGCCGAGCCGGCTGGCGAGCAGACTCATCGACTCGGTGCTGGTGAGCACGTTCAGCCGGATCGGGTGCGCGCCTTCCGCCGCGATCAGCCCGGACAGCTCGTCCCGGCTGGTCACCACGACCACGCAGCCACCCGCGCCCGGCAACAGGGGGCGCACCTGCGCCGTGTCGCGCGCGTTGTCGAGCACCAGCAGCATCCGACGGTCGGCCAGCAGGCTGCGGTGCAGGCCGACGCGGTCCTCCAGGCTGGCCGGTATCCCGGTGGCCGGTACGCCGAGCGCTTCGAGGAAGCCGCGCAGGGCGTCGCTCGGATCGACCACATCGGCCTCGTCGTAGCCGCGCAGATTGACGTAGAGCTGACCTTCGGCGAACCGGCTGGCGGCCCGGTGCGCCCAGTGCAGGGCGAGCGCGGTCTTGCCGACCCCGGCCATCCCGGAGATCGTGAAGATGGCCACCGCCGGCTGTTCTCCCGGCTCCGCGTGGCGACCGGAGTCGAGGGTTTCCAGTTCGCCGCAGCGGCCGACGAAGCCCGGTACGGCCAGCGGAAGTTGCTGCGGTCGCTCTCCCGCCGGCTCGGCCAGGTCGGGGTCGGCGGCGTGGATGAAGTCGGCCCGGTCGGCGGCGGACAGCTGGAACGCTTCGGCGAGCAACCGGACCGTCGACGCGCGGGGCCGGGCCACCCGCCCACTCTCCACGTCCCGGATGCTGCGTACCGCCAGGCCGGTGGCGGCCGCGACATCTTCCTGGGTCAGTCCGAGCCGCCGCCGGTGGGCCGTCACCATCTGACTAAACCGGGCCATGCCCACCCACTCATGGCCTACCGGGTCCGAAGTGGACCCGTCAGCCGCTCGACGGGGAAATGGATGTCCGGTGATGGTTTCTACTTGATGGCGTAAGCCTTGTCGAGTCGTGGCCCGATGGCCGGGATGGTGGGCAGGCCACCGGGGTGGTCAGGTGTTGATCATGTTGTCGGCCAGGTTCTCCGCCACCGCCTCCAGGCTCACCGGTGGCGCGGCCCACCTGTCGATCGCCTCGGTCGCGGTGTGGGAGACGCCCACCCGCCAGTGCTCACGCAGCCACCGCCCGGCCCGTGGGTCACCTGGCCAGTCCGGACCGATCTCGTGGGCGAGCAGGTGGGCGATGGACGTGCCGAACTCCCAGGAGCGCAGCCGGGTGGCGCTGACGAAATCGCCGCAGAGCACGTCCAGGTACTCGATCGGCCCGGGCCGGGCACCGAGGTGCTCGGCCATCAGCTGGTCGTACCGGGACCGCAGTTCCGCCGGGGCGGCCGGGCGGCGGGCGGCGTCGACCGCGAAGAGCAGCCGGACGCACTGCGCCCGCGTGACGATCAACAGCCGCTGCGCGGTGTCGTGGCCCAGCGCCGTCGCGGTGCGCCCGGGGAACGACCGGTCGAGCCAGCCCCGGTGCAGGAAGATGTTCTCGGTGACCACGCCCCAGCCCTCGACCAGGCCCTCGTCGCCCATCCGGCGGCAGTCGACAGGCAGGTCCGAGCCCGTGTACGCGAAGTGCAGCGCATGCCCCACCTCGTGGAACAACGGTCGACAGTCACCCACGCCGCCGCCGGCCGAGACGGCGACGACGATGTCGTCGGGCACCCGCACCGGCAGGCAGTACGCGCCGGGCACCTTGCCGGGACGGGATTCGAGGTCGAGCCGGATCCGTGGGGCGAACTCCAGGCCCAGCTCACCGACCAGGAGGCGGAGCAGCGGCAGGCAGGTCGCCAGGTCCACCGGGTCGGCGAAGGTGGTGCGTGCCGCGCCGATGAGTTGGGCCACGGTGAACGAGCCGGCGGCGAACAGGGGACGCCGGATCGACTCGTACCGCGCCCGGGTCGAGTCGAGGAATCCCCGCGCCTCGCGCTCCAGCCGGCCGAGGTCGTGCCGCTGTACCCGGTCGGCGTAGTCGATCAGGTCCCGGTAGCCGACTGCGGTGACCACGGCCAGTCGCCGCTGCTGCGCCTCCAGCCACAGTGGAGCCACCTCTCGGTCGTACAGCTCGTGCAGGTGGTGCTGCGGGGCCGTCGCGTCACGTGCCGCGAGACGTCGGGCACGGGCGAGATCCATCCGTGCGCCGCTGGCGTCGGTGACGGTCACCGCCTTCTCCCGCTCGGCGATGCGGGTGTGCAGCGGCGCCGTTTCCGCCTCGATCAGCGCCTGGAGCACCAGGCCGACGAAGGGGCGCCCCGCCCCGTCGGCGATGCCGGCGGTCCGCAGCGCGGCGACCGTGTCCGGCCGGAAGACGTCCGGCCACGCCGCGTGGATCTTCGCCGGCTCGAACGTGGTGGCCTCGCCCAGGCAGTACCGTGCCTCGGCGGTGGCGAGCGTGTCCAGAATGGTGGCCACCGGGGGCCGCAGGGAGTCGATCAGAGGGTGGGTGCTCATCGGGATGCCCCTTCTGCTTGCGCCCGCCGCGACAGCATCGCGATCGCCACCGCGACCGGGACACCGGCCAGCATCAGCAGCTTGTAGGCGTCGACGTGGATCGGGCCGTAGGAGGCGGCGCCGAGGGTGGCGGTGGCGGCCAGCACCGCGCCGCCGGCCGCCGAGTAGAGCTGAAGCTTTGACGACGCGAACACGTCGCGCAGCGTGAACATCGCCCGGGAATGGCGGTCGGGCACGGCGTCGTACCAGGTGGTCAGGTTGGCGTTGCCGTAAGCGGCGGCGCAGACCGCGGAGACGACGACGATGGCGGCGAAGCAGGCGACGCTCGCCCCGCTCGCCCCGCCCTCGGTCGTCGGCACGAACACCCACAGCAGCCGGGTGAGTACCGTCCCGGCCATCGTGTAGACGATGAGGCGGTACGTGCCGATCCGGTGGGCGACCCGACTCCAGGCCAGCAGGCTGATCGGCGCAGCCAGTCCGCGTACCGCGAGGATCACCGCCACGGTGCCGGCGGGGATGCCGAGGTGCAGCACGGCGTAGATCGCCAACAGTGGCGTCACCAGCACCGTGTCGAGAAGGAAGATGACGCTGAGTCGGCGGAGGGGGCCGTCGGCGACCAGGTTCGTGGCGGCGGCGCGCAGTTCGCCCAGGGCCTGGGGGTGCGTGCCGTCCGGCACCGGTGTGTGCGGCATGCGGCCCAGCGTCGTGATCGAGACGACGAGCAGCACCGCCAGCACCGCGAGGAGGATGCGGTACTCGGTCCGGTCGACCACGGCACCCGCCAGCAGGCCGAAGCCGAGCAGCAGCACCACGTTCAGGAGCTGGGTGGCGAACTGCATCCGGGCGACGAACCGTGGCCGCCGGCCGGGAGACACGAGTGCCCGCATCCACGGGTGCCACGCCACGCCCCAGCTGACCGAGATCGCCACCTCGATGGCGAGCAGCACCGCCACGAACGCCGCGAACACGGCCGGCCTGCCCCACCGGTCCAGGTCCGGCACCGCGGCGAGCAGCACCAGCAGGAGCAGCACGCCCGCGTATCCGAACCGCATCGTCCGCCGGAACCCGAGACGCCGGGGCAGCCGCACCGCGAGCAGTTGCGCGGGCACGCTCAGCACCAGCAACCCCAGGGCCGCGCCCACCTGCGCCGGCGTGAGGCCGAGCGTCTGCACGCCGTACAGCTGGACGAGGTCCGCGCTGAGCCGCCCGGTGGCGAAGCAGAGCGGGACGATCACCATGTTCGCCACGATGGCGAGGCGTTCGACCCGTGGCTCGCCCGACGGCGCGGCGGTGGCCGGGGCGGACGTGCCGCCGGTCAGGTCCGTCCGAGTACCGACGGCAGGTAGCTTCGCGTCAACCATTGATAGAGTTCCATATCCCGGGTGTTCGCGGCACGGAAGGTGTCGATGGCCTCGGGTGGCAGCAGTCGCTGATCGTCGCGATCGCCAGTGTTCAGGTGGAACGTGGCCGGCCGTTTCCAGGACAACATCTCGCCGAGCCGGGCCTGGCACTCGGCGAACCGCTCGACAGTGCCGACGAAGGCGAAGTGTTCCTCGACGGCCTTCTTCGCCAGCGCCAGGTCGTCGTCGGTGGTCTCGACGTTCGTCGTGCCGGACAGGAAGCGCACCTGGTCGTCGCGGAACTGAAGCGGCAGGCCGGCCACGCCGTCGGGCAGCCCGGCCTGGAGCGCGGCCCAGAGATTGCCGGTGTCGCGCTTGCGGTAGGCCCAGTACCAGTAGGAGACGCAGCGGTCGACCGGCTCGCGCAGCATGGTGACGTACCGGACCGGTCGACCGATCCTGCGGTGGACGCCGACCGGCAGGTTGAGTGCTATCGCGTCGTGGCGGTGCTGATCCTCGACGATCTCCGAGACGATCTGCCGTACGTCCTCGTCCGGACTGTCGATGGTTTTGGCCCCCGGCCCCCCGTTGCTTCTCCGGCCGGACACGAGGTACTGCCGAAACCGGCCGGGGTAGTTGTTCAGCAACGCCTCGATGATGCTGTTACCGGCATTCTTGTTGATGTGGACGTAGCACAGCAGCGGGTCCGACGTCACCGTTCTACTCCACGAAGTCGTAGATGTACTCGCCGAACTCGGCGTGGTATCTGTCCTGGGTCTGCTGCCAGGCGTTCGAAAGGTTCGTACGGTCGGCCGGTCCGCGCGTGCCGAAGTAGGGAAAGTGGTGGAAGTAGTAACCGAAGATCCGGTCACAGTGGGCGAAGTACGCGTGCGTGTCGAGGATGTGACCGTGCCAGAACTCGTCGATGTCGATGTGTGGCGGCAGCAGTTCACCCTCGTACCGACGACGCAGGTACAACCAGTTCTTGTAGAGCCGCTCGTAGTAGTCCGCGCGGGCCGGGCTCCATTCACTGCCCAGCACGTCGCGTCCCTGGGTGAGCCGGTGCTTGAGCGGCCCGAAGTCGATGGCGTCGATGTACCGCCGCACCTCGGCGAGGTCGGCGATCCGATTGGTGGAGGTGTCGTGGGGAACCTCCCAGCGGAGTTCCTCGGCGGGCTTGACGACGATTTCGGTCATTTCGCAGCCAATCTCGGTCGGTCGAGCGGAGTCAGCGGTGGTGGTCCGGGCCGGCATCGCCGACCCGGACCACCGGTTCGCGTCAGACGGCCTGGTCGCAGCACATCACGCGGGTCGACGGCTGACGGACGTCGGCGGCCTCGGCCGAGTCCTCGACCTCGGGGGTGGCCTGCTCGGTGATTTCGGTCTCGACGACCTCAGTGATCTCCGACATTGTGCTCTCCCTTCCTGATGCCCGCGCCGCGGTCGCTGACCGGTCGGCACGAACAGGTGTTGGATGGCCCGCTGTGGAAGGTCCCGTTGACGAAAACGTCACCCGCAGCGGTTATTAGGAACGCTATTTCCACGCCCGTGGGGCAGCCAGGAGATTGACCGGCAGTTGACCGGCAGGTGGCGGCTACGGCAGCTGGGATCGGCTGGTCTTCAGGCCCAGCCAGGTGGCGAGAGCGTCGATCTCGGCGTCGACCTCGGCGGTCATCGCCCGGGTGAAGGGGACGTCCTGGTGCAGGGCGTTGACCACCAGGACACCCGCCCGGCGGTCCGCGGTGGCGTCCAGCTTGCCGACGAGCCGGTCGTGATGGAGTACGGGCAGGGCGAAGTAGCCCCACCGACGCTTGTCCCGAGGCTTGTACATCTCCAGGAGGTACTCGTAGCCGAACAGCTGCTCGGTGCGTACCCGGTCGTGGATCAGTCGGTCGAACGGCGACAGCAGCGCGGTGCGCCCTTCGAAGGGCAGCCCGAGGTACGTCGGGTCGACCCGCCAGGTCCCGGGTACGCCCTCGACCACGGCCTCCTCCCCCGCGACGCCGACGAACGGTGACTCACCCGGGGTCAGCGTGCCACCGGAGCGGGCGATGCCCAACGCGGCGAGCCGGCGCTCGTCCCGCAGCCGGGCCGCCTCGTCCGGATCGAGGTCGGGCAGGTCGACCGGGTACACCCGCTCGGGCAGATCCCAGTAACGCTGCCGCCCCTTCCGGCCGGAGATCGCCACCTGGCCCTGCCGGGCCATCAGTTCGAGCATCTTCGTGACGTTGCGGTTGTTGGTCCAACCGCTCGACGGCCACGGCACCACACTGGTGTCCGGGACGTCCCGGGACAGCAGCGGACCCCTTGCCGCCAGGAGCGCCAGGATGTCCCGACGGAAGGACTCGTTCTGCTCGATCCAGGCTCGGGCGGACGGGTGGGTCGCGGCGCGGGCCTCGGCGATCACGGCGGGCAGATCGCCCGGCGTCCGGATGTACGCCACCGTCTCGACCAGGCTGCGCTCGACCTCGATCGCCCTGGTCAGATGCGCCGGATCGTAGGCCGGACCGAGCCGGCTCCACAGCACGAGATCGGCGCTGGGCGCGATGGCCGCGGTGGGGTCGAGTTGCAGGATCGTGAGGCGCTCGACCACCTTCACCAGGTCGCTCGGGCGCGGCTCGGCGAGCAGTTGGGCGTGGATCGCGATCCGGCGGGCTTCGTCCCGCGTCAGGCGGTGGGCGACCATGCCGCCGACCCTATCCACCTGACCTTCGTCGAATGCGACGCGGCCGCCAGGCGCGACGGCCACGGCAGCCGAGCACGCCGGGCGGCATGACCATCGGCACTGGCCCGCCGCCGGCTCGACGGGTGTACTGGGCCGACGCAGATTCCGGCCCGATTCAGGAAGAAGGCTCGGGTGACCTTGTGGGTGGGTGCCGCCGGTGCGGCGCTGTTCGTGCTGGTGTTCCTCGTCGACGGCGGGAGTCGGCCGGACTACTCACCGGTGCGTCATCCGGTGAGTGCCCTGGCGCTGGGTCGGCGCGGCTGGGTCCAGACGGCCAACTTCATCGTCTCCGGCACCGCGATCACCGTGGCCTCGCTCGGACTGGTCGTCGCGGGCCCGAGCGTCCTGATCGGTGTCGTTCTCACCGTGTTCGGGCTCGGCCTCGTCGCGTCCGGGGTGTTCCGGATGGATCCGATGCTCGGCTACCCGCCGGGCGCTCCGGCCGGGATACCGGAGCAACACAGCATCGCGCATCGGCGCCACGATCTCGCCGGGGCCGTCGTCTTCCTGTCCCTGCCGGTCGCCGCGGCAGCCGGTGCGTTCACCCTGCCCGGGATGGCCTGGAGAGTCGTCTCGGGTGGTGTCGCCCTCGCCCTGTTCCTCGGGCTCGGCTGGTTCGGCTGGGCGTGGGAGCAGACCTCGCCGCGCCTCGGCCTCATCCAGCGCGCCGTCATCGTCACCGGGTGGGGCTGGCTCGTCGCACTCTTCGTCTGGCTGGCCCTGCGGCCAGGCTGACCGGAACATGTCCCGATCGGGTGGTTTCGTTCATGTCGGGCCGGGGATGCCGGGCCACTCCGTTCGCAGCCCGACCCGGAAAGGCGCACCGATGAGCGCAGACCACGTCGGCACGCTCGTGCCGGCCGACCCGTGGCCGCTGCCCCGCGAGGCCACCGTCGCGGACCACATCGTGCAGCGGCTCGCCTGCTGGGGCGTACGCCGCTACTTCGGCTTCCCGGGCGACGGCATCAACGGGATGACCTCGGCCCTGCAACGAACGACCGAGCACACGCAGTTCGTCCAGGTACGGCACGAGGAGACCGCCGGTTTCGCCGCCTCGGCGCACGTCAAGTACGGCGGCGGACCGATCGGCGCGGTGCTGGTCACCAGCGGCCCCGGCGCCATCCACGCGCTCAACGGGCTCTACGACGCGAAACTGGATCACCAGCCGGTGGTGGCCCTGGTCGGGCACACCGCGCTCACCGCCGAGGGCGGCGGCTACTACCAGGAGGTGGACCTGCTCGCCCTCTACAAGGATGTGGCGGCGGCGTTCCTGGCCCAGCTCGACCACCCGTCCCAGGTACGCCACCTGGTGGACCGGGCCTGCCGGACGGCGCTGGCCCGGCGTACGGTCACCGCTCTGGTGCTGCCGCTCGACGTGCAGGACCTGCCCGCGGTGCCCAACCCGCCGCACGCGCACGGCTTCTACCACACCAGCAGCGTGCCGAGCAGCGGCCCGACGGTGCCGCCGGAGGCGGACATCCGGCACGCCGCCGAGGTGCTCGGCAGCGGCGAACGGGTGGCCATGCTCGTCGGCCAGGGCGCGCTCGGCGCCGAGAACGAGGTACGCGAGATCGCCCACCGCCTCGGCGCGGGAGTCGCGACGGCGCTGCTCGGGTTCACCGCGGTGGACCACCGCGAGCCGTGGGCGACCGGCGCGATCGGGCTGCTCGGCACCCGACCGAGCTGGCAGTTGATGAACCAGTGCGACCGGCTGCTCATCGTCGGCAGCAACATGCCGTACTCGGAGTTCTACCCGCCGCCGGGGCAGGCGCGGGCGGTGCAGATCGACCACGACGGCACCCAGCTCGGTCTGCGCTACCCGACCGAGGTGAACCTGACAGGTGACGCCGCACCGACGCTGCGGGCCCTGCTGGCCGCGCTCGGCCCGGGCCCGGGACCGACCCGGTGGCGACAGACCATCGCCGGGGCCACCGCCGCCTGGCGGCAGTCCCAACGGGAACTGGCCGAGCAGAACGCCAACCCGGTGAACCCCCAGTTGCTCTTCGCCACCCTCAGCGACCGCCTGCCCGACGACGTGATGCTCGCCGTCGACTGCGGCACCACCACCGCCTGGTACGCCCGGCACATCCGGGTCCGCCCCGGGATGCTGGCCAGCCTGTCGGGCACGCTGCTGTCCATGGGTGGCGCCATGCCGTACGCCCTGGCGGCCAAGTTCGCTCACCCGGACCGCCCGCTGGTGGCCCTGATCGGTGACGGCGCGATGCAGATGAACGGGGTCAACGAGCTGATCACCGTGGCGAAGTACTGGCAGGGCTGGGCCGATCCACGGTTCGTGGTGCTGGTGCTCAACAACCGGGATCTGGCCTTCGTCAGCTGGGAGCAGCGGTCCACCGAGGGCACCCCGATGTTCCCGGACAGCCAGCAGTTGCCCGACATCGCGTACCACCGCTGGGGTGAGGTGCTGGGGCTGCGCGGCGAGTTGGTCGACCACCCGGAGCAGGTGGCCGACGTGTGGGACCGGGCGCTGCGTGCCGACCGCCCCACGGTGATCAACGCGCTGGTCGACCCCGCCGAGCTGATGATGCCGCCCCACTTCACCGCCGAACAGGCCCGCAACACCGCCGCCGCCATGCTGCGCGGCGACACCGACTGGGCCGGCATCATCCGCCGCGGCATCCCCAGCGTCCTAACCACCTACCGCCCCCGCCGCCCCTAACCCACCCCCCACTCCCGCGATCTTGCAGTTCTGGTCGCCGTTATGGGCTCATCGCCGCAAATGCGGGGACAGAAAGTGCAAGATCGCGGACGTGGGAGGGGTGGGGGGTGGGTTAGCCGCGGTTTTGGAGCCAGCGGCGGAGGTCGGACAGGGGGTTGTCGGGGGTGCGGCGGGGGTCGGGGAGCGGGTCGCGTTCGACCGGGCGGCGGGGGGTGCCGACGAGTTCGCGGCTGGGCGGGGTGAAGGACTGTGCCGGCTGGTTTTCGACTGCGGTGCCGATGATTCGGGCTACCGCGTCGATGACCCGGGCCTGCACGGCGGCACCTACCGAGTCGGTCGGGTCGTCCGGGTTGGCGGCGATACCGGCGACCGCGACCTGCGGGGTGTACCCGACGAAGCTCTCCGTGGCTGCCTGGTCGGAGCTGCCGGTCTTGCCGGCCACCGGCCGCCCGTCGAGGATCCGGTTCACGGCGGTGGCGGTGCCGCCGTTGCACTGCCCGAAGGCGGACTGCTGACCCACCGGGCAGCGCGCGGCGTCGGTGGCGGCGCGGGCCACGTCGGCGTCGAGCACCCGCCGGCAGGACGGGTCACCGACCGCCAGCCGCTGCCCGTCCGGCGCGGTCACCGACACCACCGGAAGCGGCGCGCAGTACGTCCCCTCGGCCGCCACCGTGGCGTACGCGTTGGCCAGGTCGAGTGGCGTGGTGGCGGCCACGCCGAGGGTGAACGCGCCCCAGTCGGCGGCGTTGTCGGCGGCGAAGTCAGCGTCGGACTCGGCGCGGAAGGTGATGCCCAGGCGCTGCGCCATCTCGACCACCTTCTCCGGCCCGACCTGCTCGGCCAGCCAGACGAAGTAGGTGTTCACCGAGCGGCCGAAGCCGTCCCACATCATCCGGTAGCCGTCCATCCACTCCGGGTTCGAGTTGGCCGGGCACCAGCGACCGTCACAGCTGCCCTCCCCCTCGGCGGCGTACCGGGTGGGCAACCGGCTGGGCGCGTCGAACCCGGTGGACAGCGTCCGCCCGGACTCCAGCGCGGCGAGCATGGTGAACAGCTTGAACGTGGAGCCGGCCTGGTAGCCGGCGACACCGGCACCACCGGAGATCAACGGGTTGACGGTGTTCGGGTAGTTGACCTGCCCGTCGGGGTTGTCGTCGAGGCTGTAGTGGCGGTTGACGGCCATCGCCAGGACGCGACCGGTGCCGGGCTCGACGGCGGCGATCGGTACGGCACGCGGGTTGTCGTACCCGTAGATGCCGGTGGCCTGGCGCTGCGCGGTGGCCTGGATCTGCGGGTCCAGCGTCGTCACCACACGGTAGCCACCGCGCCGTAGCGCCTGCTCCCGTTCCTGCACGGTGTCGCCGAACTCCGGCTGGGCGACCCACCAGCGGCGCAGGTAGTCGCAGAAGAAGCCCCAGCCGTCACGCCCGCTGGTGGTGGCGGCGCAGCCGTTGGCCTGCTCGCTCGGGTCCAGCGTCAACGTCTCGACCCGAGCCTCGGCGGCCTGCGCGGCGGTGATCGCGCCGGTCTCGACCATGGAGTCCAGCACGTACCCCCGGCGCTCCAACGCCGCGTCGGCGTCGCCGTCGATCGGGCTGTACGCCTCCGGCGACTGCACCAGGCCGGCGAGCAGCGCCGCCTCGGCGAGGGTCAGGTCAGCCGGTGCCTTGGAGAAGTAACGCTGGCTCGCCGCCGCCACCCCGTACGCCCCGGAGCCGAAGTACGCGATGTTGAGGTAGCGGTTGAGGATCTCGTCCTTGCCGAGGCGCTGTTCCAACGCGTTGGCGTACCGGATCTCCTGAAGCTTGCGTCCGATGGTCGGCTCGGTGGCCGCGGCCCGCTCCTCCGCGGTGCGGCTCGGGTCGGTCTTGAGCACGTTGCGGACGTACTGCATGGTCAGCGTCGAGCCACCCTGCCCGCTGCCCTCGGTGACGTTGCTGACCACCGCCCGGAGCATGCCGCGCAGGTCGACGCCGCCGTGGTCGTAGAAACGCCGGTCCTCGGCGGCCACGATCGCCTGGCGCATCACCGGCGCGATCTCCGCCAGCGCCACGTCGGTGCGGTTGACGTCGTAGAACGTGGTGATCAACGTCTTGCCGTCGTTGGCGTAGAGGTAGGAGCGCTGCGGGGTGGCCGGGGTCCGCAACGCGTCCGGCAGCGCGGCGTAGTTCCCGAGCGCCGCCTTCGCGGCGAAACCGAGCAACAGGTTGCCCGGCAGCGCGGCGACCGCCAGGACCAGGCCAGCGAGTACGCCGGCCAGCACGACGGTGAACAGCCGCGACAGCGGCGTAGGGGTGGCCATGGTCCCCAGGATTGCCGCGAAAGCCACAGTCCGGCCACCGCAATTAGCTAGTTGTCAGGCAATTCACCGCCATTTGCCAGCCACCGCCATGCTGGTCAGCCGACTGATTCGTAGGATCCAGCCACACTCCCGGACATCCGGAACAGCCGGTCGCAGGACGGACAACCGGGCATCCGACGGTCACCACCGTCCCGCCGTCGCGGCATGTCGACAACCCGGAACGACGGCCGTCGCGGTACGCCGACAACCCGGGAACGACGACCGTCGCCGCCAGTGGATCGGCAGTTACCTCAGGCCGTTCCCAGCGGACCCGCGCCCGGTCCCATCGGCCCGACCGGGCCGGCCGTGGCGACGCTGGCGCTTGTCGCGTCGCGGAGGATCTCCCGGGGCATCAGGCGACCGGAGCGGTAGCAGATGCCGATGCCGGCGATCAGCACGAAGATCGCCCCGAAGGTCTGCAACGAGCCGATCAACGCGCCGCCGAGGCCGAGCAGCGGGCTGGCGATCATCAGCATCGTCCCGTCCCCGATGCTGAACATCCCCGAGCGGGCCACCGCCCACCCGGTGAGCAACCAACCGGCGCTGTAACAGGTGGCGCCGACCAGCACCAGCGACCGGGCGGTGGTGCCGAAGACCGGGGTCTGCTCGGCGAACCCCGCGAAGGGCAGCATGAGCACCGTACCGGCGATGCTGACCAGCAGACCGGCCACCGCCGCGTGCCGGCTGCGGGTGGCGGCGAGCAACCCGGTCAGCCCGAGCAGGGCCAGCAGGCCGAGCCAGACCGCGGCCACCCAACCGATCAGGTACAACGCCCGCCCGTCGGCTGGGTACGGGTCGTTGCCCACCCCGCCGTCGCTGGCCATCGCCACCGTGCCGTAGAGGATCGCGTACGCGGGCAGCAGCCAGACCGCGGCCCGGGCCAGCCGCCGCAACGACCAGGCCCAACTGGCGTTGGTGGCGGGTCCGGGCGGTGCCGGCTCGTCAACGAAAGGGAGTACGCCGAATCCCCCACCGGTACGCCGGGTGCCGATCGGCCCCTTCGGGTCGTGGGCTCCGGGCACCTCCGGCGTGGACCACAGCCGCCGCACCGGCTCCATGCGTCACCTCGCTCATCCACGAGCGGTGCCGGGACACGCCGAGGCGCCCCGATGCCTGGTCACCACCCGCACTACGACCGATGGTGGCAGCCGCCGGGACACCCCATGAGCATTTCTCGCATTTGCCGTCGCATCCGAGCCTGGCCCCTGGTAATCCGCCCCTCCACTGCGCGGACCCACCGGTCGCACGCCCCGCCGACGCCTGCCCGAGTTACGGCATCCCGGCCCCAACAACGACCCGGAGACCACGAGTCACGGCATCCCGGGCCTACCAGCCAGGCGGAGACCACGAGTTACGGCATCCTGGGTCATCTCACGGCGGCGGTGGCCACGAACCGGGCCAAGACGACGAACCGGCCCGAACCGCCGAAGCGGATCGGGCCGGCAGCGGATCGGATCAGCCGCGCTCGCGCTGGTCCGAGGTGTCGTTCAGCAGGCTCGCCGGGGAGACCGGCTCGGGCGCCGGCAACCCCTGCGGGCTGTTGCCGCCGGTGGCCTGCGCCTCGGCCACGCGTACCTCGTTGTGGATCTCCTCGGCCGCCAGCGCGGCGGCCTGCGCGGCCTCGGCCGCCTCCCGCTCCACCGCGCTGGCGTCCTCGGACGCCTCCTGGCTCGGCACGTCGCCGACCATCTGGCTCAGCCCACCGAGCGCGCCGCCCATGCCCTCCAGGGCCTTGGTCAGCTCGGCCGGCACGATCCACACCTTGTTGGCGGTGCCGTTGGCGATCTGCGGCAGGGCCTGGAGGTACTGGTAGGCGAGCACCTTCTGGCTCGGGTTGGCCTGGTGGATGGCGTCGAACACCTTACGGATCGCCTTCGACTGTCCCTCGGCCTGCAGGATCCGGGCCTGCCGGTCACCGTCGGCGCGCAGCACCGCCGCCTGCTTCTCACCCTCGGCGGAGAGGATCTGCGACTGCTTGTGCCCCTCGGCGGTCAGGATCGCCGCCCGGCGGTCCCGCTCGGCGCGCATCTGCTTTTCCATCGAGTCGCGGATGCTCGGCGGCGGCTCGATCGCCTTGATCTCGACCCGGGTGACCTTGATGCCCCACCGGCCGGTGGTCTCGTCCAGCACGCCGGAGAGGTGCCGGTTGATCTCCTCACGGCTGGTGAGAGCGCGCTCCAGGTCCAGCGAACCGATCACGTTACGCAGGGTGGTGACGGTGAGCTGCTCGATCGCCTGGAGGAAGTTGGAAATCTCGTAGGTGGCCCGGACGGCGTCCACCACCTTGAAGTAGAGGACGGTGTCGATCGACACGACCAGGTTGTCCGAGGTGATCACCGGCTGCGGCGGGAAGCTGACCACCTGCTCACGCATGTCGACCTTGGTACGTACCGCGTCGACGAACGGAACGAGGATGTTCAGCCCAGGGTTCAGCGTGCGCTTGTACCGGCCGAGCCGCTCGACGACGTCCTGGCGCTGCTGCGGCACGATCCGCACCGACTTGGCCAGGGTGACCACCGCGATCAGTGCGACTGCTATCAATAGGGCGGGAACTACGAACTCCATCCGTTCACCTTTCCGTTTCGGGTAGCTCACCGGGAGTAGTGACGTCCCGCCAGACCAGGGCTACCGCTCCCTTGACCTGGATAACCTGCACCCGCTCCCCGGGTGCGAAAACCTGAGTGGCGTCGTAGGCGCGAGCAGTCCACACCTCGCCGTCGATCTTCACCATGCCCCGGTCGGCGTCCACGGCCTCCAGCACCAGAGCGGTCGAGCCCTCGATCGCCTCGATCCCGAAGGTCGCGTCGCTGCTGTCGGAGCTGGTCTGTTTGTGTCGTTGGATGACCGGTCGCGCGGCGAAGACGGTGAGCGCGGAGACCACCGCGAAGACCACCGCCTGCACGGCCACCGGCGCGCCGAGCGCGGCGGCACCGGCGGCAGCGAACGCGCCGACCGCAAACATGATCAAGAACAGGGTCGCCGTGAAGACCTCAGCGACCGCCAGCACCACACCCAGCACGATCCACAGCACGGCATCCACGTAACGATCGTGACATGTCAGTGCACGTGTCATCGAACTGTCATGATCTCAGGGCCGCGACCGCTCACTCCGAGGGAGAATTCGTGCCCCTGCGTCCCGAAACCACCCAACAGATCGACACTCTGGTGGCCGACACGCAGTCCGCCGGCCACGTCCCGTCGCTGATCATCGGCGTGGTCCGCGACGGGACACTGGCACACCTGGCCGCAGCCGGCACGCAGCCATGCCCCGACGCCGACCTCCAGTACCGCATCGGCTCGATCACCAAGACGATGACCGCCGTGCTGATCATGCAGGAACGTGACGCCGGCCGACTGGCGCTCGACGATCCGCTGCGGCGGCACCTGCCCGACGCCGCCGCGGCCGGCGCGGTCACCCTGCGGCAGTTGCTCGGGCACGCCGGCGGCCTGCAACGCGAACCCGACGGGCCTTGGTGGGAGCGCAGCGAGGGCGTCGACCTGACCACCCTGCTGACCGGATTCAGCGCGACGAAGATCGCGTACCCGCCGCACCGTTTCTGGCACTACTCCAACCTGGCGTACGGGCTGCTCGGCGGGGCACTGGAGCGGCTCACCGGGACGCCCTGGGCGCAGTTGGTGCGGGACCGGATCCTGGAGCCGCTCGGCCTGCGCCGCACCACCTACGCGGCCACCGAGCCGTTCGCCCGGGGCTACGTGGTGCACCCCTGGCACGACACGCTGCGGGAGGAGCCGCGTACCGACAGCCGGTCGATGGCACCAGCCGGTCAACTGTGGTCCACCGTCACGGATCTGGCCCGCTGGGCGGCCTTCCTCGCCGAGCCGGACCCGGCGGTGCTCAGCCCCGCCACGCTCGACGAGATGTGCGCGCCGGTGATCCTCAGCGATCCGGACTCCTGGCGCGGCGGGTACGGCCTCGGGCTCCAACTCACCCGCGACGGCGACCGGGTCCACGTCGGGCACGGCGGTTCGATGCCCGGGTACGTCGCCGCGCTCGCCGTGCACCGTCCCAGCCGCACCGGCGTCGTCGGCTTCGCCAACTCCTACGGCTTCCGCACCGGTGGAATCGGTGCGCTCGGCCACCAGATCCTCACCCTGGTGCTCGACGCCGAACCGGCGCCGGACCGGCCGTGGTCGCCGGCCGAGGCACCGCCACCGGCCGAGCTGGCCCCGCTTACCGGCCGCTGGTGGTGGATGGGTACCGCGCTCGACGTCAGCTGGGACCGGGCCACCGGAGAACTTGTCGGCACCCTGCGCGGCGACCGGACCAGCCGTTACGCCCCGGACGGCCCCGACCGCTGGCGCGGCGTCAGTGGCGTCGAGAACGGCGAGGTGCTGGCGGTGCTGCGCGACGAGGGAGGCCGTCCGGTCGCCCTCGACATCGCCACCTTCGTCTTCACCCGCACCCCCGACGACGAGCCCTGACCAGAGCCGGGGACCGGTGACCGGCCCCGCCGGCACCCGTCACGGCGCGGTGGATCGGACCACCACCGCGTCGGGCACCTGTGGCGTCGGCGGCACGGCTGTCGGTGGCGTCGGTGACGGGGGCACGGTTGTCGATGGCGTCGGCGCCGGTGGCGTCGGCCGCTGTCGGGACAGGCGGCGCACCGCGGTGTTCAGCACCGCGATGAGCGGTACGGCGACGAGCGCGCCGACGATGCCCTCCAGCACCACCCCGGCGGTCACCGCCAGCACCACGGGCAGCGGATGCAGCGCCACCGCCCGGCCCATGATCCACGGTTGCAGGACGTTGCCCTCCACCTGCTGCACCACGACGACCGCACCGAGAATGATCAACGCGGTGACCCAGCCGCCGTCGACGAGGGCCACCAGGACCGCGACCGCACCGGAGAGCGTCGCGCCGACGATCGGAATGAACGCGCTGAGGAACACCAGCGCCGTCAGGGGGAAGGCGAACGGCACGTCGAACAGCACGAGTGCGATGCCGATGCCCACCGCGTCGATGAACGCCACGAGCACCGTGGCGCGTACGTAGGCGACCAGGGTCAGCCAGGAGGCACGCCCGGCGTCGTTGACCCGCCAGCGGGCGGCGACCGGGAACATCCCGACCAGGAACCGCCAGATCCGGTCCCCGTCCCGCAGGAAGAAGAAGGTGGCGAAGAGCACCAGCAGCGCGCCGGTGAACACCTCGACCACGGTGCCGGCGGTCGCCAGCGCGTTGCTGGTCAACGCCTGCGAGTTCTCGTTGATCCAGTTCTGCCCGGACTCGATGTACTGGTCCAGCTGCCCGTCGGAGAGTTTCAGCGGGCCGTCGCGCAGCCAGTCCTGGATCTGCCCGATGCCGGCCGAGGCGCTGGAACTCAGCTCGGGCAGGCCCCTGATGAACTCGTTGACCACAAGCGTCAACGTGCCGACCACCGCGGCCAGCCCGCCGATGAGCACCACGGCGGTGGCCAGCGTACGCGGGAACCGGGCGCGCAGCAGCCAGCCGACCGCCGGGGCCAGCAGGGCGGCGAGCAGCAACGCCACCAGCAGCGGGACGATGACGACGCGGATGGCCCCGAAGACCCGCAGCAACGCCCAACCGACGAGGCCGATGACGATGAGCCGCCACGACCAGGCGGCGGCGATCCGCAGTCCCCTCGGCACGTCCGCGTCGTCGCGGCTCGTGGTGGACACGGCCCCGTCCTCCGTCGACGTCACCGGTTCCGGAATCAGCCGGTCCCGCTCGGCACGCCGCGCGTCTTCCCGCTCACGTGCCGTACGCACCGACTCACGACCCGTCGCGTACGCCTGATGCAACCGCTGCCGCAGCTGCCCGAACCGGCTCACGTGCTACCCCCGGGGGTGGTAGGGATCAGGTCGTTCACGGTAGCTGTCGACGGCCCCGCCGGTGTGGTCGGCGGGTCAGTCCGGCTCGGTCACGAAATCGATGAGCCGTTCCATCGCGTTGATCAGCGGCGTCTCCACGTCGGCGAAGTTGTTCACCCGGGACAGGATGTGCCGCCACATGTCGGCCGGTTCGGCGACGCCGAGCGCGGCACAGACGCCCTCCTTCCACGGCCGCCCGGGTGGCACCACCGGCCACGCCGCGATGCCCACCGCTGCCGGCTTCACCGCCTGCCACACGTCGACGTAGGGATGACCGGTGACCAGGACGTGCGGCGAGTTGACCCGGGCCACGATGCGGCTCTCCTTGGAGCCGGGGACGAGATGGTCGACGAGCACGCCGAGCCGGCGGTTCGGGCCGGGGCCGAAGTCGCGTACCTCGGCGTCGAGGGCGTCGATGCCGGACAGCGGTTCCACCACCACACCCTCGATGCGCAGGTCGTCGCCCCAGATCCGCTCGACCAGGGCGGCGTCGTGCACGCCCTCGACCCAGATCCGGCTGGCCCGGGCAACCCGGGCGCGTACCCCGTCCACCGCGACCGAGCCCGACGCGGTGCGCCGCCGGGCCGCCGGCACCGGTGGCCGGGTGGGACGACGCAGGGTGACCGGCCGTCCGTCGAGCAGGAACGCCGCCGGCAGCAGCGGGAAGTTGCGCCGCCGGCCGTGCCGGTCCTCCAGCACGACCGCGCCGGCCTCGAAGCCGACGACCGCCCCGCAGAAGCCGGAATCGGCATCCTCGACCACGAGATCCGGGTCGGCGTCGACCTCCGGGGTCACCTTCCGCCGCCGCCAGTCCCCCGCCAACACGTCCTCGCCGTACCGCCGCCCCATGCCGCCACGCTAATCCCGCGCCCCACCCACCCCAACCCCGACACACCCCGCCCCTCCCCCACGATCGCGATCATGCAGGTGTGGCACGTCATAAAAGCCGCGAACACTGGCCTACCGCCCACCACAACTGCATGATCGGCGCGACGGGGAGGTGGGGGCGCGGCAGTCGAGACACGGACGGGCGTCACCACGTACTCTTTCGGCATGTCCACCCCCGCTGCGGGTGCGGCCATCCTCGCGCCGCGCCGGTCGAGCCGGTTCGTTGCCTGGGTGCGCGCCTGGCGCGCCGGGCTGGTGCCCTTCGACGAGGTCGCCGACGCGGTCGCCGGCACCGAGGAGCACCTGGTCGCCGACGCGCCCGGCACCTGGACTGACGTGTCGCTGCGGGAAGCGTTGCCCACCCTGGCCAAGCTCTCGCCGGACGAGATCCGCCTGGTGCTGCCCGCCCCGGGTGACCCGCGCGGGTTGCCCGGTCCGGGTGATTTCGCCGGTGCCGCGCTGCTGGCCGGCGAAGCCGTGATCGCCGGCGCGCTGGGGCTGATCCCCGAGGTACGCGTGCACACCTCCGGCTCCGGCGACACCTTCGAGACGGTGCTCTGGCGGTTCCACCCGCTGCCAGCGAACGCGCCCGCCGCCTGCCTCACCCTGCCCGGCGCCGCCGAGGCGGAGGCGGAGCTGGCCGCCGCGCTGGCCGACACCACCGCCGCGCTCACCCGACTCGACGTGGCACAGTGGCGCCCGGAACTGGCCGGTGCCCTGGAGGCGCTACGCCGCCCCGACGGCACCACCGACCTGCCACCCGGTTTCGATCCCCGGTCCCGGCGACTGTTCGCCCGCGCCGCCGTACTGGACCGGGTGCTCGCCCTGGCCGGGCACGCGGCCCCCGGCGGCGCGGTCAACAACTACGAGGCCCAGCAGCGTGACGCCGCCCTGCGCCCGCTCACCGCCGCCTGCCGCCAGGCCCTCGTAGCCGCCTGCAACGCCCCCCTCCGCCCTAACCCCACCCCGCACCCCTCACCCACGCCCACGCCCACGCTCACGCGATCTTGCACTTTCGGTCGCCGTATTGCGGCTTTTGTCAGCTTCTGCCCCGACCAAAAGTGCAAGATCCACGGAGGCAAGGTCCGCAAAGGCAGGATTCACGGAGGGCGGGAGCCACGGAGGCAAGGTCCACGGGGGCGGGGTTCGTAAGGGGCCGTTCAGGGGGTGTGGGCGGCTAGGAAGATGCGGATTGCTTCGTCGGCCCAGCGGTGCAGGTCGGCCTCGGAGAACGACTCGCGGACGGCGAACATCGCCTCGTTGAGCGGGATCGACAGGATCAGATAGTTCAGGTGCTGCGCGGCGAGCAGCGGGTCCGACACGCGCAGCAGGCCCCGCTCGGCGAGACGGGTGATGGCCCGGGCAAGGGTGGCGTGGCCACGTTCCGGCGCGGCGCGGTGCCACGCCCGGGCCAGCTCAGGGAAGCGCCCTGCCTCGCCGATCAGCATCCGACGTAGCTGGAGCAGGTGCGGCGCGGTGACCGTGGCGATGTGCTCGCGGGCGAAGGCCCGCAGGTCGCGCGGGAGGTCGTCGGAGTCGGCAAGGGCGTCGACGTACGCCGAGCCGGCCCGTTCGGCGTCGGCTATCGCGCCGGTGAACACCGCCTCGAAGAGGCCGCGCTTGTCGGTGAAGTGCGCGTACACGGTCACCTTGGAGACACCGGCCCGGGCGGCGATCCGGTCCATCCCGGCGGCCAGGTAACCATGTTCGAGGAACTCGACAAGGGCGGCGTCGAGGATTCCGCGCCGGTTGACGTCCTTTCGCACACCTTAACTGTACTGTACGGTTCAGTTCATGCCGATGGTCACCTCACGGGACGGCACCCAGATCGCCTACCAGCGCGAGGGTGCCGGCCCGGCGCTCATCCTCATCGACGCCGCCGGGCACTTTCGCGCCAACAGCCCACTCGATGAACTCGCCGGCCTCCTCACGCCCCACTTCACGGTCTACCGCTACGACCGCCGTGGGCGCGGGGAGAGCGGCGACACACCGCCCTACGCCCCCGAGCGCGAGGTCGAGGATCTCGCCGCGCTGATCGCCCAGGCCGACGCGCCCACCGCGCTGTACGGGTACTCCTCGGGCTGCCTGCTCGCGGTGCACGCGGCCGCCGCCGGCCTCGACGTACGCCGGCTGGTGCTGCTGGAGCCACCGTTGGACACCGACGACGAGGCCGGCCAACGGGACTTCACCGTGATACTGAGCCGACTGACCGGCGCCGAGGCGGTGACGTTCTTCCTGACCTCGATCGGCGTACCCGAGCAGATGCTGGCCGGGATGCGCGGCACCGCGCACTGGCACGCCATGGTCTCGGTGGCGCACACCCTGGCGTACGACAGCCTGCTCAGCGAAGCCACCGGCCCGACGGTGCTCGCCCGGGTGACCACACCGACGCTCGTCCTGCACAGCGCCGGCAGCACCGACGAGCTGACCGGGATGGCCGCCACCACGGCCGGGCTGCTGCCCGCCGCCGAGCAGCGCCGCCTGCCCGGCGAGTGGCACGGCGTGCCGGCGAGCACCCTCGCCCCGGTGCTCACCGACTTCCTGCGCCGCGACGCGGCACGACAGTGACCGGGCTCGGGCTCAGATCTCGTCGATCAGGTCGGCGACCGAGTTGACGATCCGGGAGGGGCGGTACGGGTAGCGCTCCGCCTCCACCCGGGAACTGATCCCGGTCAGCACGAGGATGGTCTCCAGCCCGGCTTCCAGGCCGCAGAGAATGTCGGTGTCCATTCGGTCACCGATCATCGCGGTGCTCTCCGAGTGCGCGTTTATCGTGTTCAGGGCCGACCGCATCATCATCGGGTTGGGCTTGCCGACGAAGTACGGCTCCACGCCGGTGGCCTTGGAGATCATCGCGGCCACCGATCCGGCGGCCGGCAGCGCGCCCTCCACCGAGGGCCCGGTGGCGTCGGGGTTGGTGCAGATGAACCGGGCCCCGTCGTTGATCAGCCGGACCGCCTTGGTGATCGCCTCGAAGCTGTAGGTGCGGGTCTCCCCCAGCACCACGTAGTCGGGGGCGAAGTCGCTGAGCACGTAGCCCACCGCGTGCAGGGCGGTGGTCAGCCCGGCCTCCCCGATGACGTACGCCGTGCCGCCCGGCCGCTGGTCGGCCAGGAACTGGGCGGTGGCCAGGGCGGACGACCAGATCGCCTGCTCCGGCACGTCCAGCCCCATCCGGGCCAACCGGGCCTGGAGGTCGCGTGGCGTGTAGATGGAGTTGTTGGTCAGCACCAGGAAGGGCTTGCCGGAGGTGCGCAGCCGCTTGACGAACTCCGGCGCGCCCGGCACCGGCTGGCCCTCGTGTACCAGCACCCCGTCCATGTCGGTGAGCCAGCTCTCGACGGGCTTACGGTCCTGCATGATCATCCCCAGGGGTGTCGCAGCGGTCAGGACGGACGGCGGGGTGGGACGCAACAGACCGTGGGACAGGTGTCCCACATCGGCAGCTGGCCCAGGCGACGGCGCGACTGCGCCCCGTCCGGATCGATGCGTTCCCGCACCAGTTCCCGCACCATGGTCACGTAGCGGGGGTCGGTGCCGGGGGTACCGGCACGGACGAAGTCCACCCCGAGCCGCTTGGCCGTGTCCAACGCCTCGGTGTCCAGGTCCCACACCACCTCGAGGTGGTCTGAGACGAAGCCGATCGGGCTGACCACCACGCCGGTCACGCCCTGCTCGGCGAGGGTTTCCAGGTGGTCGTTGATGTCCGGCTCCAGCCACGGCACGTGGGGCGGGCCGGATCGGCTCTGCCAGACCAGGTCGTACGGCAGGTCCGGGGCCGCCGCCGCGTGCACCAGCCGGGCCGTCTCGGCGAGCTGGGCGGTGTACCGGCCACCGTGCGGGCCGGCGCTGTCGGCCGCCGAGATCGGCACCGAGTGCGCGGTGAAGACGAGCCGGGTGCTGTCCCGCCGCGCCGGGTCGAGCTGGGCCAGCGCGGAGCGCACCGCGTCCACGTGCGGCTCGACGAAACCGGGGTGGTCCCAGAACTGGCGCAGCTTCTCGATCACCGGCGCGTCCGGGCCGACCGCCGCCCGCGCGGCGGTGATGTCCTCCTGGTACTGCCGGCACGAGGAGTAGCCGCCGAAGGCGCTCGTGACGAACGCCAACGCCCGACGTACGCCGTCGTCACGCATCTGGGCCACTGTGTCGGCGAGCATCGGGTCCCAGTTCCGGTTGCCCCAGTACACCGGCAGGTCGAGCCCGTTGGCGGCGAAGTCGGCACGGACCGCCGACAACAGTTCCCGGCACTGCTCGTTGATCGGGGAGACCCCGCCGAAGTGGTGGTAGTGCTCGGCCACCTCGGCCAGCCGCTCCGGCGGAACGCCCCGCCCCCGGGTCACGTTCTGCAGGAACGGCAGCACGTCGTCGGGCCCCTCCGGGCCACCGAAGGACACCAGCACCACCGCGTCGTACGCCATGGGCCCATTGTTGCCGGTGGCCTGCGGCGTCCCGGCAACGCCCCCGGGTCCCGGTCGTAAACAGACAGCGGGAAGGTCGGCGTCAGGCGCCGACCGCGTGGTAGCCGCCGTCCACGTGCACGATCTCGCCGGTGGTCGCCGGGAACCAGTCGGACAGCAGGGCGAGACAGGCCCGCGCGGCCGGTTCCTGGTCGGTGAGGTCCCAACCCAGCGGGGCGCGCCCCGCCCAGGCGTCCTCGAACTGCTCGAAGCCCGGGATGGACTTCGCGGCCATGGTGCGCAGCGGACCGGCGGCCACCAGGTTGCTGCGGATGCCCTGCTTGCCCAGGTGCAGCGCGAGGTAGCGGGAGGCCGACTCCAGCCCCGCCTTGGCCACGCCCATCCAGTCGTACACCGGCCAGGCCTGGGTGGCGTCGAAGGTCAGACCGACCACCGAGCCGCCCGGCGACATCAGCGGCAGCGCCGCGACGGCCAGGGACTTGTAGGAGTACGTCGAGACGTGCAGCGCGGTGGCCACGTCTTCCCAGGAGGCGTCGAGGAACCCGCCACCGAGGCAGCTCTGCGGGGCGAACCCGATCGAGTGGACCACCCCGTCGAGCCCGTCGACGTGCTCGCGGACCTTATCGGCCAGCCCGGCGAGCTGCTCGGGGTCGGTCACGTCCAACTCGATCACGGGTGCCGGCTCGGGCAGCCGCTTGGCGATCCGCTCCACGAGCGACAGCCGACCGTAGCCGGTGAGCACGACCTGGGCGCCGTTCTCCTGAGCGAGCTTGGCCACTGAGAAGGCGATCGAGGCGTCGGTGATGACGCCGGTGACGAGCAGCCGCTTACCGGCCAGCAGTCCGGACATTTACCCTCATTCCTCCGTGCTCAGGATTCAGTGGCCCATGCCCAGGCCACCGTCGACCGGGATGACCGCACCGGAGACGTACCCGGCGCCGTCGCAGGCCAGCCAGGTGACCACCGCCGCCACCTCGTCCGGGCTGGCCATCCGCCCCGCCGGGATCGACTTGAGGATCTCGGCCTTGCGCTGGTCGGTCAGCCCGGCGGTCATGTCGGTCTCGATGAAGCCCGGCGCGACCACGTTGGCGGTGATGTTCCGACCGCCCAGCTCCCGGGTGATCGAGCGGGCCACCCCGACCAGGCCGGCCTTGCTAGCCGCGTAGTTGACCTGGCCGGCGCCACCGGACAGACCGACCACCGAGGAGACGAAGATCATACGCCCCCACCTGGCCCGCAGCATCTTCCCGGAGGCCCGCTTGGCGCAGCGGTACGCGCCGGTCAGGTTGGTGTCCAGCACCCGGGTGAACTGCTCCTCCGACATGCGCAGCAGCAGCGTGTCGTCGGTGATGCCCGCGTTGGCGACGAGCACCTCCACCGGGCCGAGTTCCGCCTCGACCGCCGCAAAGGCCGCGTCGACGGACTCGCCGTCGGTGATGTCGCACTGCACGCCGAACAGTCCGTCGGGGGCTCCGCTGCCCCGGTGGGTGATCGCCACCCGGTCGCCCTGCTTGGCGAAAGCCTGGGCGATGGCCAGACCGATACCCCGGTTGCCCCCGGTAACCAGCACAGTTCGCGACACGGTGCGTCCCCTCCCAAAGATCGCTGCGGCTTGGAGACTAGGCGTTACCGCACGGTAATCACTAACCGCCGCACGTCATACCGCGGTACCACTGGATGGATCACTCCCTGGTCGCACGACGGAGCCGGCCGCTCGAACTACCCTGCCGGGATATGGACCGCAGTACCGTCCGTGTCGCCCTGGCGGGGCTGCGCCGCGCCGTGGTGGGACCGGACTATCCCGTGCGGCGTCGACCACTGGACTGTGGTTCCTGGCACCTCTGCTGGCCCTGGTGATGCTCACCGGCCCGCTGCGCGCCGCCGTACGCCGCTGGGGGATCCCGCGCAGCGCGGTCGCCGCGGCGGCCGTGGTGGCCGGCAGCGACCTGGCCGTGCGGCTGCTCCCGGCCGGCACCTGGCTGCCACCGGTGACCGTGCTGTCGGCCTGGGCGGTGCCGTATGTGCTGGGGGTGGCCCACGCCGACGGCCGGCTGTGCCGACTGCGGGACGCCGGATGGCTGGCTGTCACCGGGGTGATCGGGCTGGCCGCCGTGCTCGCCCCGGGCTACCCGGCCAGCGCGGTCGGGGTGCCCGGCGATGCCCGGTCCAATCTTGCTCCTCCGTCACTGTTCGTGGTGGCGCTCGCGGTCGCCCAGGTCGGTCTCGGCCTGCTCGCCCGGCCTTCGCTGGTCCGGTTGCTGGGCCGGCCGCTGCCCCACCGGCTGGTTGGCGAGATCAACCGGCACGCGGTGCGCGTCTACCTCTGGCACCAACCGGTGCTGGTCGCGGTGGTGGTGCTGGCCGCACATGGCGGGGCCGCGCTGCCGGGGCTGCACACCGCCCCGGACGACCCGATCTGGCTGCTGGCCCGGATCGGTTGGCTGCCGGTACTCGCCACCGTGCTGGTGCTCCTCGTCCGGCGACGCGATCCCGGGCTGACGACAGCACCTGTCAGCGCCGGCCGGCCAGCCGTCGACCGATGAACGGCCACGGCGCACCAGCCGGTCGACCGAGTGAGCCGGGTCCACAACCCGGGTGTACGATGATCGACGTTTGCGGGTCGCTCGGCGGCCCGCGTCGCCCCGGAACCCGACCCGAGGAGGTGATCGCTGTGCCAGATAGCGATCCTCCCAGTCGTGGCCGGGCCGACCGCCAGCCACGCTGAGCCCCGCTCCGCCTGAGCTGGCCCGCTCCCCGCGCACCCGTTCCACCGCCCGGCATCGCTGTCGTGGCGGCCGACCGGACGGGTGTCGTCGGAAAGCAGCCCGGTCACGACTTCGCGTGCGCGTCCCGATCCACCCCTTCCGCGGTCCGCCTGCCCGGGCCGCCAAGCCGCCACGTCGGAGCTGTCATGAGCCGCTACGTCGCCCCCCTGGGCTTCACCCTCGCCGCCGTCTGGGTAGCCGTCCTCTTCGTCCTAGCCAGCGCCAACCACTGACCCCACCCCATCCCCCAGTGGGGGTCAGATCATGCGGGAGGACCAGATGAGGCTGAATGCTCCGGCGCAGAGGGCCAGCAGCAGGGCTATGCCGGCGTACCACTGGGTGATCTCGCGGGGTTCGGTGCGGAAGCCGATCGAGCTGCCCATGTCCTGGTACACCTGCTTCAGCTCGCTGACGGTGGCCGCCTCGTAGAAGAATCCCTCGGTGGTCTCGGCCAGGTCGGCCAGGGCCAGCCGGTCCACCGGCACCCGTTGCAGCTGCCCCCCGATGTCGACGTGGCCGGAGTCGGTGCCGAAGGCGATCGTGGAGACCGGCACGTTCGCCGCCTGTGCCGCCGCGGCCGCCTCCTCCACCGACCTTCCGGCCGTACGGAAGCCGTCGGAGAGCAGCACGATCCGGGCCGGCGGGATGCCCGCCGCCCCGTCGGCCGGCACCGACCGGATCGCCTCCAGGCAGGTGAACACCGCCTCGCCGGTGGCCGTCGCCTCGGCCAGCACCAGACCCTCGATGGCACTCGTCACCGCCGGGCGGTCCTTTGTCGGCGGCACCAGCACGTTCGCCGACTTGGCGAACGAGACCAACCCCAAGTTGTACGTCTCCGGCAGCTCCGCCACGAACTGCTTGGCCGCCTCCTGGGCCGCCTCCAGCCGGTTCGGTGGCACGTCGTCGGCCTGCATCGACAGCGACACGTCGATGGCCAGCATGATGGTGGCGCGTTCCAGCGGCTCCCGGGTGTCGACCGCGGGCCGGGCCAGCGCGCCGGCCAGCACCAGCAGGGCCAGCAGGAACGCGGTGGCCGGCAGGTGCCGACGCCAGCCGAGGCCCTTCGGTGCCACGGTACGCAGCAGGTCCACGTTCGTGAACCGCAGCGCGTAGTCGCGCCGGCGTAGCTGCCGCCAGACGTACAACGCGGCGAGGGCGAGCACCGGCAGCACGGCCAGCAGCCACCACGGTTGGAGCAATCTGATCATCTCGTCGTCCCCCGGGTGCGGGCGTGCCGCTGGGCGGCCACGAAGCGCACCATGTCCAGCAGCCAGTCTCGGTCCGTACGCAGTCGCAGGTGGGCGGCGCCGGCGGCGCGCAACGCGGCGGAGATCTCCGCCCGCTGGGCGGCGGCGGCCGCCGCGTAACGGTGCCGCAGGCTCGGGTCGGCGGTCTGCACCTCGTGCAGTTCGCCGGTCTCCGGGTCGACCACCGGGAGCACCCCGACGTCGGGCAGTTCCAGCTCCCGCGGATCGACCACCTCGATCGCCAGCAGGTCCTGTCGTACCCGCAGCTTCCGCAGTGGACGCGCCCACTGGGCCGGCGGGGCGAGGAAGTCGGAGATGACGACGGCGACACCGCGCCGCCGGGGTGGGCGGTTGAGCATGTCGATGAGGGCCCCGAGGTCACCGCGGCCCGGCCGGATCTCGGTGCCGGCGATGGCCCGCAGCATGCCCTGGGCCTCCTTGCGTCCGGACCGGGCCGGCAACCGGACCAGTCGCCCCGGCCCCGCCGGCACGGCTGCGGCGCGTCGGCCCCGTCGAGCCGTCGGAAGATCTGCGCCGCTGCCCACGACCGCGCCGATGCGGTTGCCGCCCCGCACGGTCAGGTGGGTGATCGCGGCAGCCGCCGCGATCACCACATCCCGCTTGAGCCAGCGACCGGTGCCGAAGTCGAGGCTCGCCGACAGGTCCACCGCCAGCCACGTCTCCAGCTCACGATCGGCAACGGTACGCCGCACGTGCGGGGTGGTGGTCCGGGCGGTCACCGGCCAGTCCATTCGGCGCACGTCGTCGCCGGGGCGGTACTCGCGCGACTCGCCGGCCTCGCTGCCCGGGCCGGGTAGCAGGCCCGCGTAGTCACCCTGAAGGAGTCCGTCGAGTTTGCGGGTCACCAGCAGTTGCAGCCGGGACAGCACGGCTCCGGAACGGTCGGTGGCCGCCAGGCGGTCCGGCTCACCGGGTCGAGGGGTGGTCGAGGTCACGGCCGCTGCCCGGGCCACCCCGAGGTAGGTGCCACAGCTGCGGCGGGCGGGGTGGCCTGCTGCCGAGGTGCCACCGACGGCAGCGGGATCGTCGACATCACCCGGTGCACCACGTGGTCGGCCGGTACGTCGTCGGCGAGCGCGTCGTAACTGAGCACCAGCCGGTGCCGCAGGATGTCCGGCGCGATGTCCTGCACGTCCTGCGGCAGGGCGTAGTCGCGTCCGCGGAGCAGGGCCAACGCCCGGGTGGCCCGGACCAGCCCGAGCGAGGCCCGGGGGCTGGCACCGTACTGGATCAGTTGCGCGACGTCGGGCATGCCGTGTTCCGCAGGCGTACGGGTGGCCAGCACCAGCCGGACCGCGTAGTCGACAAGGGCGTTGTGGACGAAAACCTGGTCGGCCTTGCGTTGCAGGGCGATCAGGTCGTCGGTGTCGAACACCGCTGTGGGCTCGGGCGGTGCGACACCCATCCGGTAGACGATCTCCCGTTCCTCGGCGTCGGTCGGATACCCCACGATGATCTTCATGAGGAACCGGTCCCGTTGCGCCTCCGGCAGGGGATACACCCCCTCCTGCTCGATCGGGTTCTGCGTCGCCATCACCAGGAAGGGGTTGGGCACCCGGTGGCTCTCGCCGCCGATCGACACCTGCCGCTCGCTCATCACCTCCAGCAGCGCGGACTGCACCTTCGCCGGCGCCCGGTTGATCTCGTCGGCGAGCAGGAAGTTGACGAAGACCGGGCCCAGTTCGACGTCGAACTTCTCACTGGACTGCCGGTAGATCCTGGTGCCCATGATGTCGGCCGGCACCAGGTCCGGGGTGAACTGCACCCGGGCGAACGAGCCACCGACCACCTTGGCGAGGGTTTCCACAGCCAGGGTCTTGGCCACCCCCGGTACGCCCTCCAGCAGACAGTGCCCGCGGGCGAGCAGCGCGACGAACATCCGCTCGACCATCCGGTCCTGCCCGACGATCACGCGCTTGATCTCGAACAGGGCCCGCTCCAACAGGGTGGCGTCCTGCGCCGGGGTGGTCGGCGGCGCGGGCGTCTCCGGTTGCGCCCCGTTCGGCGGCGGGGCGTCGGGCGTGGTCGGCTGGGCCACTGGTCCTCCACAGCGTGATCGGTCGTCGCGGCGTGTGCGGTAACAAGCCTCGCATGCCCGGCTGAGTACCGACGGAGGGAGCGACCGATTTCCGCCACGCCGTTCCGGGACGGAGGAATCGCCGATCGCCAGTGGACAAAAGCCACCCCGGCGTGTGTACCATTCATCCGTCGCCGGGCGGCTTCCCCCGTGGCCGCCCGGCGCTCATTCTCCCCCGCCGTTCTAGACTGAGCGGGATGACCCACCCCGATATCGCCGCCGACGCTCTCGTCTGTTCGGCCCGTGGGTGTCGTGCCCCGGCCCGTTGGGCACTGCGCTGGAACAATCCCCGCCTGCACACACCCGAGCGGCGCAAGACCTGGCTCGCCTGTGCGACGCACCGGTCCTCGCTCGGAGATTTTCTCGACGCGCGGGGCTTTCTGCGGGAGGTCGCCCCGCTGGCGGGATCGCCTACGCTCGAAGAGTGGACGCGTACAACGGAAAGTCAGCCCGGTGAGCGATGACGCACCTGAGGTTCCGCCGCCGACCGCACCGACCAGCCCGCTCGAACCGTGGCCGGACACCGTCCGCTGGCAGTCGATCTCGACCGACCTGATCTGGGTGGAGTTGCTGCGCCTGGCGGCCGGAGTGGCCTTCGTCTCGGCCGTGCTCGGGGTCGGTTGGGCGTTCACCGGTTCCTGGCCGTTCGGTGTGGCGCTCGGCGCCGTCGGGGTGTTCGCTCTCTGGCGGGCGGTGACGATCGTCCGGGCGGTACGCGCCTGGGGCTACGCCGAACGCGAGGACGACCTGCTGGTCCGGCACGGTCTGCTGGTCCGCCGACTGTCCATCGTCCCGTATTCACGCATGCAGTTCGTCGACGTCAGCGCCGGCCCGCTGGAGCGGGCGTTCGACCTGGCCACCGTGCAGTTGCACACCGCGGCTGCGGCAAGCGATGCCCGGGTGCCGGGGTTACGTCCCGCGGAGGCGTCCCGGCTGCGGGACCGCCTGACCGCGCTCGGCGAGGACCGGGCGGAAGGACTGTGAGCGGGTCCGCCGGTCCAGGTCCGGACCGGAACCCATCCGCCGCGCACGAGCGGGATCAGGTCGAGGGCGGGTTCGGCGTCCATGGCCCCGGCCAGCCGTCCGAGCACGGCGGGCCGGCTGTGCCCACCGCGGCACCACCGCCCGATCATGCCGCGCCGGCAGTGCCCGCCGAGGCAGCAGCGCCGGGCGAGGGCCCGCAGCGCGGCCCGTACCAGGTGGCCGGGCCGTCATCGCCCTCCGGTTCGCCGCAGCCGCCCGCCGGATGGACCGGCCCGCACCCGCCGCCCGCCGGATGGGCCGGCTCGCAGCCGCCGCAGCCTCCCGGAGGGTGGGCCGGTTCGCCGTCGCAGGGTCCGCCGGCTCGGCAACGGCTGCATCCGTTGAGTCCCGCGCTGCATGGCGCCAAGTCGCTGGTTGTGGTCATCGCCGGGTTGTCCTGGTCGACCCTGTCCCGGGTCGGGTTCGGCTGGTTCGTCGCGATGGTGATCGTGCTCGCGCTCGGCGCGAGCGTGCTTGCCGTGATCAGCTGGTACAACACCGGCTACCAGGTGGTCGGCCGGGAACTGCGCATCCACGAGGGGCTGCTCTGGCGGCGTACCCGGGCGATTCCGCTGGAACGGCTCCAGGCCGTCGAGGTGGTCCGGCCGTTGCTCGCCCAACTCACCGGGCTGGCTGAGCTGCGGCTGGAGGTGGTCGGCGGCGGCAAGACCGAAGCACCGCTGGCGTACCTCAGTGCCGGCGAAGCCGGGGCGTTGCGGCAGCGTCTGCTGGCCCTGGCCGGTCACCCCTCCGGCGCGGTGCCGGTTGCCCCGTCGCCGGCGGTGGCGGACGGCGCCGAGCCACCGCCGACGTCCGGCCGGCCGCTGCACGCGGTGAGCAACCGGGACCTGCTGATCAGTCAGCTACTGACCCCGCAGGCGTTCCTGCTGCCCTTCGGGGTGGCCTTCGTGGCCGTGCAGTTCCTGTCCGAGGATTCCTGGTCCTTCATAGCGGTGGCGAGCACGCTCACCGCGATGGCTGGTGTCCTGCTGCAACCGGTCCGCCGGGTGCTCGACGACTGGCGGTTCCAGCTGGCCCGCGACGAGGATCGGCTGCGGATCCGCAACGGCCTGTTGGAGACCAGATCACAGACGGTCCCGTTGCACCGGGTGCAGACCGTGCGGGTGACCTGGCCGCTGCTCTGGCGGATGAAGGGTTGGCTCCGGCTGCGCCTGGAGGTGGCCGGTTACGCGGCTGGCGAGGCTGATGAGCGCAACCGGCCCGACCGGCTACTGCCCGTCGGTGACCAGCCGACGGGCGAGATGATCGTGGCCGAGGTGCTACCGGGCGTGGCGCTGTCGTCGTTGCCGCTGCGCCCACCGCCGACCCGGGCCCGCTGGGTCAACCCGCTGAGCCGCCAGATCCTCGGTGCCGGCCTGGCCGAGCAGGTCTTCGCGGTCCGCTCCGGCCTGCTCACCCGCCAGCTGACGATCGTGCCGTACGCCCGGTTGCAGAGCGTACGGGTGGTGCAGGGGCCGGTGCAGCGGCTGCTCGGTCTGGCCACCGTGCACGCCGACACCGCTGGTGGGGCCGGCGCGGCGGCGGTGGACCGGGACCTCGCCGACGCCTGGGCCCTGGCGGCCGAGCTGACCGCCCGCGGCCAAGCCGCCCGCAACCCCACCCCCTAACACCCCACCCCACCCCCACCCCACTCCCCACTCCCGCGATCTTGCACTTTTCGTCTCGACAATGCCGACAAAAGGTGCGTATCGGCGACCGAAACCGCAAGATCGGCGAGGCGATCCGGACGGGGGTGGGGTGGGTGGGGTGGGTGGGGTCAGCGGGGGGATGGGATGGAGGGTGCCTTGGTGGGGGTGCTGGTGGGGTGGCCTGGTCGGGCTCGGTGGTGGGGGTCGGGTCGGTGGTGGGGGTCGGGTCGGTGGTGGGGGCGGGTGGGGTGTGGCGGGCCTTTCGGCGGGCCCACATGCGTTCGGCCCAACCGACGGCCAGGAAGGTCATCCCGACGTATGCCCAGCCGACCAGCACGTCGATGACGTAGTGCTCGCCGCTGTAGACCAGGGTGAAGGTCATCGCCAGCGGGTAGGCCAGCAGCAGCGGCCACCAGCGGCGCCGGACGTTACGCAGGAAGAAGAGCACCACGAACAGGGCGAAGGCGGTGTGCAGCGACGGCATCGCGGCCACCGGGTTCGAGGCCAACTGCCCGGCGTTGAGCAGGTTGCCCGCCCCGTGCATGCCGAACGCCTTCCAGCCCCGGGTGGAGATCCGGGCCACCTCCTCGATCAGCCCGTTCTGCGCGGCCCACCAGGGCGGCGCGGCCGGGTAGAGGAAGTAGGTGATCAGACCGGTGGCGCAGAGGAAGAACCAGCGGCGCATGAACGCCGCCCACCGGCTGCGCTCGACCATCCAGAGCACCGCCGCGGCGGCCAGCGCCGCCACGAAGTGGGAGAAGTACACCCAGCTGACCAGGACGTCCCACCAACGCACCTCCGGCTGGTACAGATGTTGCTGCAACCAGACCGTCGGCACCTGGCCGTCCATGGCCCAGCCGAACATCAGCCGGTCCGCCAGGATCAGCTCGTAGGCGTGCGGCACGGTCCCGTCGTGGTAGGCGAACCCACGGGAGAGGTTGTAGGCCACCAGCAGCAGTACCACCGGCACCCAGTCCCGGGCGAAGCGCAGGTGGCTGCGCCACGGGCGGGCGGAGTACCAGGCGATGGTGCCGGCCCAGATCCAGAAGAACGCGTACACCGGATCGGTGGGCAGGCCGATGACGAGCCAGCCCGCCACGAAGGCGACACCCCAGACCGACATCGCGATCACGCGGCGGCGCCCGCCGTCGCGCGGGGTGGGCGGCTCGGTCGGGGCGGGGGGCTGGGGGTCGGTCACGGCAGACATCGCGGACAAGGTTAGCGGCGACCTGGGCCCGACCGGACGCAGGAGCACCTGCGCCGTCGTGGCGGGCAGGCGCAGGAGCAGCTGCCCCGTCGTGGCGAGCATGACGCATCTGCCCGGCCGCGTGATCCCGGTCTCGCCGAGCACCTACGCTGTGGCCATGCGGGAGTCATCGGATCAAGCCCTGGCCCCGGGTCTGACCGCCCGGGTCGAGTTGACAGTCACCGACGCCGACACCGCTCAGGCGGTCGGTTCCGGTGACGTCCCGGTGCTCGGCACGCCACGGGTGCTGGCCCTGGCCGAGGCGGCCACGGTGGCCGCGACCGCCCGCCACCTGCCCAGCGGCTCCACCACCGTGGGCACCCGGGTGGAGCTGGAGCATCGGGCCGCGACGCCGGTGGGCCGTACGGTCGCGGCGCAGGCCCGGCTGACCGAGGTCGACAGGCGTCGGCTGGTGTTCGAGGTCGACGTCACCGAGGGCGGGCAGACCGTCGCCGAGGGACGGGTGGAGCGGGTCGTGGTCGACCGGCTCCGGTTCATGCAACGCGCCGGTGGGGCGGCATGACCAACACCGGCCGGTTCATCGAGATCACCCAACACGCCGGTGGGACGGCATGACCACCACCGGCCGGTTCGTGGAGGTCGCCGAGCGGGTGCTCGTGCTCCGTGAGCCGGTGCTTGCGGTGAACGTCACGCTGGTGCTGGGCGACGGCGCGGCGCTGCTCGTCGACACCCTCTCCACCGCCGGGCAGGCGGCCGAGCTGGCCGCCGCGGTGCGCGTGGTCACCACCGACCCGCTGACGCTTGTGAACACCCACCACCATTTCGACCACTGCTTCGGCAACGCCACGCTCGCCGGTGATCCGCCCCGGCCGGTATGGGCCCACGATGTGGCCGCCGCGGCGATCCGCGACGAGCCGGACCGGCTGCGCCGGGAGGCGTACGCGGAGCTGCACGCCGGGCATCCGGAACTCGCCGCCGAGCTGGCCGACACCGCGCTGCTGGCGCCCACCCACATCGTGCGTACCGAGGCGGTCCTCGACGTCGGTGGCCGACGGGTGGTGCTGCGCCACCCCGGGCGGGGCCACACCGACGCCGACCTGGTCGTGCAGGTGCCCGACGCCGACCTGCTGGTCGCCGGTGACCTGGTCGAGCAGGCCGGTCCGCCGGCGTTCGAGGACTCGTACCCGTTGCAGTGGCCCGACGCGCTGGCCGAGCTGTCCCGGTCGATCTCGTCTTCGACGGTGGTCGTACCCGGGCACGGCGAGCCGGTCGACGCGGAGTTCGTCCGGGCCCAGCACGCTCAGCTCGTGGAGTTGGCCTGGCTGATCCGGGCCGGGCACACCGGCGGCGCACCGCCGGAGCGGGTCGCCGCCGACGCCCCGTTCCCGGCCCGCCACGCGTTGACCGCCGCCCGGCGTGGGTACGCCGAACTCGACGGCACCGCCTGACCTCGTCACCGTGGCTGCGGCGAACTCCTGTCGAGTTCGAGGCCCGGGTACCCCTCGGGCCGGGTTGGCCCGTCAGTCGCCGAAGCGCTGGCGCACCTCGGCGCGGGTGGGCATGGCGACCGCGCCGCCGGGCCGCTCGCAGACCAGACCGGCGACCCGCAGCGCGTAGCCGACCCGCTCGTGCCAGCCGGCGGCCTCGACCGGCTCCCCGCCGGTCAGCAGGTCGGCGACGAGGGCGGCCATCACCGAGTCACCCCCGCCGGTGGCGTCCACGGCGTCGACGGTCGGGGCGGGTACGCGTACCGGATCGGCAGTTGCGGCGGCGACCACCGCGCCGGCGGCCCCGAGGGTGACCACCACTGTGGCCGCGCCCAGTTCGCGCAGATACACCGCCACCGACTCGACCGGCTCGCCCGGATAGAGCAGTTCCGCGTCAGCGGCGCTGAGCTTGACCAGGTGCGCCCCGGCGGCGAACTCGGCGACGACCTCGCGCAGCCCGGCCAGCGCCTGCGGGCCGGACAGCAGCCGGGGACGGACGTTCGGATCGAACACTCGCAGCCCCGGGGCCGCCGCCCAGGCCCGGCGGGCGGCGGCCAGCGTCGTCGGGGCCAGCAACACGATCGAGCCGCAGTAGAGCACGTCGGCGCCCTCGACCAGCGCGACGTCGAGGTCGTCGGGACCGAGCAGCGCGTACGAGGGCGGCTCGCCGTAGAAGCGGAAGTCCGGCTCGGCACCGGAGAAGGTGGCCACCGCCAGCGTGGTCGGTACCGCGGCGGTGACCGCGCCGGCAAGTCCCACCTGTTCGGTGGTGAGGAAGACACGGATCCGGTCGGCGAGCACATCGTCGCCGAGCGACCCGACGAACTGCACCGCGCCACCGAGCCGGGCGACCCCGACGGCGACGTTCAGCGGTCCGCCGCCGATCGCCTGCCGGTAGACCGGCGCACCGTCGCACTCGGTGTCCAGCAGGTCGACGAGCGCCTCGCCGAGCACCACCGCGTATCCCATCGTCAGGTCCTTCCGTCTGCCGTACGTGATGCCCAGGCTGGCACAGCGGGTGTGTGCCGGGGCGTGGAAGCCACGGTATTGGCGGGGGCTGCGCGCTGCGCACCGGGCCCGATTCACACATCGAGCGGTGGCTATTGCATCCCGCGACCCGGCGTGGTGGGATGATGATGCCGGGTGGCGCGGGGGCTGCGCGTCCACCGGCGCCGGGCTTCACATCGCGCGAGGGCATTCACGCGTCGACACTCCGCTGGCGACAGCGTGCCGGTTGGGCCATCCGTCCCCATCCGCACGGTCGCCGCGTAGTCGCATCCGCCCCAGCAGCGGGGGCGGCACCAATCCGCCATCCCGCGCGTTCGGCGGGGCGCACCCACGCAATGCGCCCCGCGAGTCAGGAGAACCCGTGCAACGTCCACGTTTGGCCGCGCTCGTCACTGCGGCTTTCACTCTTCTCGCGGGGGCGGTCATCGTGATCGCCACCCCCAACCCGGCTGCCGCGCACGGCGCGGCGATGACGCCGGGTGCCCGTACCTTCCTCTGCTGGCGCGACGGCCTCACCCAGACCGGTGAGATCAGGCCGAACAACCCGGCCTGCGCCGCCGCCGTGGCCCAGAGCGGGACCAACTCGCTGTACAACTGGTTCAGCGTGCTGCGTTCGGACGCCAACGGTCGGACCACCGGTTTCATCCCGGACGGCCAGCTGTGCAGCGGCGGGGCCACCGGCTTCCGTGGCTACGACCTGGCCCGCAACGACTGGCCGCTGACGCACCTGACCGCCGGCCGGTCGATCGAGTTCAAGTACAGCAACTGGGCCCACCACCCGGGCACGTTCTACTTCTACGTGACCCGCGACAGCTGGAGCCCGACCCGGGCGCTGGCCTGGAGCGACCTGGAGGCCCAGCCGTTCCTGACGGTGACCAACCCGCCGCAGCGCGGCGCGGTCGGCACCAACGACGGCCACTACTACTTCACCGGCAATCTGCCGTCGAACAAGAGCGGCCGGCACATCATCTACTCCCGGTGGGTCCGCTCGGACAGCCAGGAGAACTTCTTCGGCTGCTCCGACGTCGTCTTCGACGGTGGCAACGGTGAGGTGACCGGCATCGGCGGCAACCAGACCACGCCGCCGCCGAACCCCACCACCCCGCCGCCGAACCCGACCACCCCGCCGCCGAACCCGACCACGCCCCCGCCGAACCCGACCACGCCGCCGCCGGGTCCCGGTGGCTGCACGGCCACCGTCAAGGTGACCAGCAGCTGGTCCGGTGGGTTCCAGGGTGAGGTCGAGATCAGGAACACCGGCAGCTCGGCGTTGAACGGCTGGACCGCGAACTGGAGCTGGCCCAGTGGCCAGCAGATCAGCCAGGTGTGGAACGCCAGCCAGACCACGTCCGGATCATCGGTGACGGCCCGCAACGTGTCGTACAACGGCTCCGTCGCGGCCAACGGCAGTACGACGTTCGGCTTCCTCGCCAGCGGCAGCGGCGCGACGCCCACGGCGACCTGCTCCAGCAGCTAACCACCAGCACCACGAAGGGGGCCCCTCGCGGGGCCCCCTTCCG
This sequence comes from Verrucosispora sp. CNZ293, assembly GCF_002754655.1. Taxonomy (NCBI): domain Bacteria; kingdom Bacillati; phylum Actinomycetota; class Actinomycetes; order Micromonosporales; family Micromonosporaceae; genus Micromonospora; species Verrucosispora sp. CNZ293. The sequence goes on along the minus strand of NZ_PEFR01000001.1, from coordinate 254,646 downwards.
CTTGTCCGCGTGTCGGTCAGCGCACCATGGAGCCGACGACGGGCTTGGTCAGCAGGGCCGACTGGTTGCGTTGGATGCCCGGGTCGAGGGTCTTCGCCACGAAGATCGCGTGCCAGATGCAGAAGATCAGCACCGTCCACACCTTGCGCGAGTGGTCGAACTCCTCCCGCTTGTGCTCCTCCAGCAGGCGCAACGCGTACGACAGGTCGAGCAGGTCGCCGGCACCGGAGGTGGACAGCACGTGTCGGGCCCACTCGTACATCTCACCGCGCAGCCAGACCCGGGTCGGGGTCGGGAAGCCCAGCTTCTTGCGGTTGACGATGGCCGGCGGCACCACGCCCTGCAACGCCTGGCGCATGGCGTACTTGGTGGCGTCGGAGCGCGGCGGCAGCTTCAGCTCCACCGGGATCTTCGCCGCCACCTCGAACACCGCCCGGTCGAGGAACGGCACCCGCACCTCAAGCGAGTGCGCCATGGAGATCCGGTCCGCCTTGACCAGGATGTCGCCGCGCAGCCAGGTGTAGAGGTCGACGTACTGCATCTTGGTGACGTCGTCCAGCTCGGTGCACTCGGCGTAGATCGGCGCGGTCACGTCGGTGTAGCGCACCGACGGGTCGTAGCGGCGCAGCAGGTGCTGCTTCTCCTCCTCGGTGAACATCCGGGCGTTGCCGTAGTAGCGCTCCTCGATCGGCGTGGTGCCGCGCTCCAGGAAGCTCTTGCCCTTGACCCCCTGGGGGATCGCCTTGGAGACCGCCCGCAGGCCCTTCTGCACCCCGCCGGGCAACCCGTTGACGCCGCTCAGCGAGAGCGGCTCCCGGTAGATCGTGTACCCGCCGAAGAACTCGTCGGCGCCCTCGCCGGAGAGGACCACCGTGACGTGTTCGGCGGCCTTCTTCGCGACGAAGTAGAGCGGCACCAGGGCCGGGTCGGCGACCGGGTCGTCCAGGTGCCAGACGATCTTCGGCAACGCCTCGATCATGTCCTGCGGCCCGATCTTGGTCGGGATGGTGGTCACGTCGAGGTGGCGGGCCGATTCCTGGGCGACGTCGATCTCGGAATATCCCGGCACGTCGTAGCCGACGGTGAAGGTGAGGATGTTCGGGTTGAACTCCCGGGCCAGGGCGACCACAGCTGTCGAGTCGATCCCGCTGGACAGGAACGAGCCGACCGGCACGTCCGAGCGCATGTGCATGCGTACGCTCTCGCGCAGCGTCTCCCGGATCTCGTGGTAGAGCTTCTGCTCGTCGGAGACCGGGGCGGGCCGGAACACCGGCCGGTACCAGCGCCGCACGTCGATCCGCCCGCCCGGCGTCCAGGTCAGGTACTCCCCCGAGCCGATCCGGCTGATCCCCCGGTGCAGGGTGCCGGGCTCCGGCACGTACTGGAGGGTCAGGTAGTGGCTGAGGTTGGCCGTGTCGACCCCGGCGTCCCCGGCGTACGCCGACTGGGCGAAGGGCAGCAGGGCCTTCTTCTCCGAGGCCAGGTAGAGCCCGTCGGCGGTCTCCAGGTAGTGCAGCGGCTTGATGCCGTAGTAGTCGCGGGCACCGAACGCGCGCCGCTCCTGCCGGTCCCAGATGACGAAGGCGAACATGCCCCGCAGCCGGGTGAGCACCTGCTCGCCCCAGTAGTGGTAACCGGCGACGATGACCTCCCCGTCGCCGTTTGTGGCGAACCGGGCACCGTAGTCGCGGATCAGCTCCTCGCGCAGCTCGATGTAGTTGTAGATCTCGCCGTTGAAGGTCAGCAGGTAACGCCCGTCGGCGTAGGGCAACGGCTCATGGCTGAGCGCGACGTCGATGATCGCCAACCGCTTGTGGGCGAAGACCCCGTCCGCGTACCGGCCGGAGGCGTCGCCGACCACCTCGACCCCGGTCTCGTCCGGGCCGCGGTGGTGCAGGCATTCCAACGCCCCGGCGATGTTGTCGCGGTGGGCGGCGGCATCGCCGCGCGCACTGAAGAAAGCCAGGAGTCCGCACATGTCCGTCATCTTTCCACGCGTGCTGATCGGTCGTCGCGGCACTGCCGGGCTCACCGCGACGGCCACCGGCGGCTCGGCCCGCGACCGCGTTCGCGGTACCGTCGGACCAGCAATGAGGCGAAGGGAGCGGGGCATGACCGAGGAACAGGAACGCACCGACGGCGAGCCGACCGACGGCACCGAGTCACACGACCCGGATTTCCCCCAGGCGTTCCTGTCGTTCATGCGGCAGGGCTGGCGGGACACCACCCTGCCGGTCGGCCCACGGCCGGAGGTACCGAACTACGCCAAGCGCCGGGCCGCCCTCTCGGCGGCCTTCCCGGGCGAGACGCTCGTGATCCCCACCGGCGGCGAGAAGGTACGCGCCAACGACACCGAGTACCGGTTCCGGCCGGGTAGCGACTTCGCGTACCTGACCGGCGACCACGACCCGGACGGCGTGCTGGTGCTGCGGCCGAACGGCTCCGGCCACGACGCCACGCTGTACATGCGTCCCCGCTCGTCCCGGGAGAACGACGAGTTCTTCCGCAGCCGTCACGGCGAGCTGTGGGTGGGCCGGCGGCACACCCTGACCGAGAAGTCGACCGAGCTGGGCCTGCCCACCGCCGACCTGACCGAGCTGGACACGGCGCTGGCGGAGCTGGCACCCGCGCGTACCCGGGTGCTGCGCGGCTTCGACACCCGGGTGGACACCGCGGTGCGGCCCTGGGACGGCCCGCGCGAGGAGGGGCAGCCGGCCCGCGACCGCGAGCTGGCCATCGCCATCTCTGAGCAGAAGCTGGTCAAGGACGAATGGGAGATCGCCCAGCTCCAGGAGGCGGTCGACGCCACGGTACGCGGCTTCGAGGACGTGGCCCGGGCACTGCCGGCCGACCGGGGTGTCGCCGAGCGGCTGCTGGAGGGCATCTTCGCGCTGCGGGCCCGGCACGACGGCAACGACGTCGGCTACGGCTCCATCGTCGGTGCCGGTGAGCACGCCACGATCCTGCACTGGGTGCACAACCACGGCGTCACCCGCCCGGGTGAGCTGCTGCTGATGGACATGGGCGTGGAGGGACGCAACCTCTACACGGCGGACGTGACGCGGGTGCTGCCGGTCAACGGCCGGTTCACCCCGTTGCAGCGCCAGGTCTACGACATCGTGTACGCCTCGCAGCAGGCCGGCATCGACGTCATCAAGCCGGGCGTGACCTTCAAGGACGTCCACCTGACCTGTATGCGGGTGCTCGCCGAGGGACTTGCCGACCTGGGGCTGCTGCCGGTGAGAGTGGACGAGGCGATGGACGAGAATTCCATGGTGTACCGCCGTTGGACGCTGCACGGCTTCGGGCACATGCTCGGCATCGACGTGCACGACTGCTCGAACGCCCGCAAGGAGATGTACCGCGACGGCACCCTGGGCGAGGGGTACGTGCTCACCGTCGAGCCGGGGCTGTACTTCCAGCCGGAGGACGAGCTGGTGCCGGAGGAACTGCGCGGCATCGGCATCCGGATCGAGGACGACGTCCTGGTCACCACCGGCGGCGCGGTGAATTTGTCGGCGGGCCTGCCCCGCCAGGCCGACGAGGTGGAGACCTGGCTGGCCGAGCAGCGCGAAGCCGGGCCGCGACTGCCTGGCTGACCGGGCCGCTCGACTGACCGCACTGCCCGACTGACCGCACTGCCCGACTGATCGGGCGACCCGCACTGCCCGACTGATCGGGCGACGCTGACGAGGGCGGGCCCCGTCGGGAGCTACGAGACTGTTGCTCCCGACCGGGGCCCGCCCTCGTCTGCCCTGCTCAGCCGCTTTCACCCCGATCCCGCGAGATGACGCAGTGATGCCCGATCAGGTGCTAATGCGGGGTTATTTCGGGTTCATCCTTCTCGCGAGGAACATTCTCATACGGTGGTCATCAGAGGCTGCAACCCATTTGTGGCTGCTCGCACCCATTCGCTCGGTGCGGGCCACTCTGTAGCAGGAAAGGGCGGAAGGCTCTGATGTCTGATGACGTGACCACTTCCTACGGTGGGCCGCCCCCGGCTCCGCCACCCCCGGCTCCGCCGGGACTTCGACGGCGAAAACTCTGGCTGACAGCGGGCGTCGCCGGTCTGACCGGCGTGGTCGGTCTGGCCGCCCTGGGTGGGGTGGCCGCCCGCGACGACCGACCCGGAAGCTCGGGCCGCACGGACGCGCAGTCCAACGCCCGGCAGAACGTCAGCGACGCCGGGAAGGCCGAAGCGACCGAGAGCGGCGATGCCAAGGAGTCGGCCGGCGAGCATGCCGGCCGGAAGGACGCCGGCCGCAAGGACGGCGTCGATGGGGACAAGCACCGGGCGCACGAGGTGCCCTGTGACACCGACAAGCTGATCCAGGCGATCGTGCACGCCAACCAGAACCACGGCGCCGTACTCAGCCTGGCCCGACACTGCACGTACGAACTGACCCGCAGCGACAACGGCAACGGGCTTCCGGTGATCACCAAACCGATCACGTTGAAGGGTGACGACAGCAAGCTCGTCCGCGCCGCGAACGTCGAACGGTTCCGCATCCTCAACGTCGGCCGTGGTGGTCACCTGACGCTCAAGGGCGTGACGGTCAAGGGTGGTCAGACCGCTCCGGGCATGACGCCTGCGGCACCGGCCACGGCCCGGGGACTCGGTGCCGTGGAACCGGCCCGGGTCGGGACCGCCAGGATCGACGCGGCCAGGGCCGCCGGGACCACGGCGGCCGAAACCGCAAAGGCCACCGAGCCCAAGGCCAAGGCCACCGGAGCGAAGGCCGCAACCGACGGAGCCAAGACGGCCAAGGCGGCCAACGCGGCCAAGGCGGCCAAGGCGGCCAAGGCCGGGACCGCCGAAGCGGATGCGGCGCCGCCGAGCATCGCCGCCGACGGTGTCGACGGCGGGGGCATCCTGGTGCAGCGGGGTGGTACCGCGGATCTGGAGCACACCCGGATCGTGCAGAACCAGGCGACCCGAAACGGCGGCGGGATCGCCAATTTCGGCACCACCACGATCCGCAGCAGCACGGTTGAGCAGAACAGCGCCGGCAGTTTCGGCGGTGGTGTGTTCAACGCGGGCACGCTGCGGGTCGAGGAGTCGAAGATCGTCTACAACACCTCGGGCACCGGGGGCGGCGGTATCGCCAACGGCTCCACGCCCAACGGCTTCGCCGGTACGGGCGGCACGGTCTGGATCTGGAAGAGCACGATCAGCCACAACCGGACCGGACTGCTCGGCGGCGGCGTCTTCGTCAACGGCGGCGACACCACTGCCGTCCAGAGCCACCTCACCGACAACACCAGCAGCCTCGACGGCGGCGGTCTGGTCGCGCTCGGGGACGGCCGGGTGAACCTGGAGCACGTGTTCGTCGTCCGGAACTTCGCGAGCGACGACGCCGGTGGCCTCGGGTTCGCCGAGGACTCCACGGCCGTCATCGCGCACAGCCTGCTCAAGGAGAACGTGGCCGCCAACGGCGCCGCCGGTGGCCTGTTCAACGACGGTGCCTCGGTGACCCTGCGGGACTCCGAGCTGTGGGCGAACCAGGCGACGGGTACGGGTGGTTTCGCGGGCGGCATCGTCAACCAGGACGGCGTCACCACGCTGATCCGGACCAAGGTCGCCGACAACGTGGCCACCAACCGACCCGGCGGTATCTACACCGACAACGACCAGGTGGAGATCGACCGGAAGTCCGCGGTGACCGGCAACCGACCGACCAACTGCATCGGCAGTCCGGTCATCCCTGACCGCTGCTTCGGCTGAGCCATCGCCGAGGCGAGCGACACGCAACAGGACAGCACCACCACATAGAGGGGCTCCTCCGTACCGCTGGGCGCTACGGAGGAGCCCCATCTTCGGCCCAGCCATCCCCACCAGGGCGTACCTGGCCGGTCAGCGCCGTCCGGGCGGTAGCCGCCCCGGCGTGCCGGTCAGCACGGGCCTGGGCGTCACCGACCACCGACGTACCCAATGTGGGGTTATTTCGGATAAGCCCTTCAGGCGAGGAACATTCTCATACGGTGGTTCTGGGAGCTACAACCGATTTGTAGCAGGGGACGCTCGCCTGTGCGTGACGACCCTGTCTGGTACGACGAGAGGGCAGAGAGCTCCGATGTCCAACTATGTAGCTAAGAACAACGCCAGCGAGCCGGAGGCGACGCCCAAGCGGCGTCGCAAGCTCTGGCTCGCCAGTGGCGTCGCCGGGCTCACCGGCGTGGTCAGCATTGCCGCCGTCGGCGTCGCCACCGGTGCCGGCGCGGTTGGTACCGATGGTCTGCGCTGGTCCACCGCCCAGCAGGTCAGCAGGGACGGCGACCAGAACGCGGTCGCCCCCGAGGGCCACAAGGGCAAGAAGGAGGACCGGGCCGACAACGCCGCCGACGAGCGCGCCCGGCACGACCAGAAGCGGGACGACGAGAAGAAGGACCACGGCAAGGATGTGCCCTGCAACAGCGACAAGCTGATCCAGGCGCTCGTCTTCGCCAACGAGAACCACGGCGGTGTCCTGAACCTCGCCAAGGGGTGCACCTACACCCTGACCCGGTCCGACGCGACCGACGGCACCGGCCCCAACGGTCTTCCGGTGATCACGGAGAACGTAGTGCTCAAGGGCCACGACACCAAGATCGTCCGGGATGCTACGGCCGAGGAGTTCCGGATCCTCAACGTGGGACGCGGCGGCAACCTGACCGTCAAGGGCCTGACCATCAAGAACGGCCAGACCTCGGCATTCGCGGTCAACGGTGACACCCCCGAAGCGGTCTGGTCGCGGTTCTCGAACTCCGTCGAGGCGACCAAGGCCGCCGAGGCGAAGAAGGAGTACCTGCCGCTGCTCCAGGCCGCGCCCAAGGGCATCGCGCTCAAGGCCAAGGCCAAGGCGGCTCCGTCGGTACTGGCCGATCCGGAATCCAACGACGGCGGTGGCGTGCTCGTGCAGCCCGGCGGCAGCGCCTCCTTCGAGGAGACGCACATCGTCGCCAACCAGGCCGGTGGCGTCGGCGGTGGTCTGGCCAACTTCGGCAAGGCCAGCCTGTACCACACCACGGTCGCCGACAACACCGCCTTCCTCTACGGTGGCGGCATCTTCAACGCCGGCGTCCTGCGGGTCGCCGCGTCGACGGTGAAGAACAACGATGCGATCATCGGCGGTGGCGGCATCGCCAACGGCGCGGCGTTCATCTTCCGGGAGGACATCGACGGCGGCACCGCGTGGATCGAGAAGACCGAGATCACCAGCAACGAGGTGCTCGGCTTCGGCGGCGGTCTGCTCGACATCGAGGGCAACACGACCGTCAAGTACTCGAAGGTCACCGGGAACACCGCGCTCCTGGCCGGTGCCGGGGTAACCGCGGCCGGCGACGACAGCACCCTCGAACTGGCACACGTCGAGGTCGCCAAGAACACCACGGCCGGCGTCGGCGGTGGTCTGGCTCTCGGCTTCGGCGCGATCGCCAACGTCGAGGAAACCAAGATCGTCGAGAACAAGGCGGGCTTCTTCGGCGGTGGCGTGTTCAACGGCACCGGTGAGGCGACCTTCCGGCACAGCGAGATCAGCGGCAACCGGGCCGTCGGTCCGCTGGGCGTCGGCGGCGGCATCTTCACCGTCGCCGGTGTGATCGACCTGGAGAAGACGAAGGTGGCGCACAACTTCGCCACTCTCACCGCTGGCGGCGTCTTCAGCTTCCTCGGTGAGGTGAACGTGGACGACAAGTCGGCCATCACGGCCAACAAGCCGACCAACTGCGCCGGCACCTTCACCCCGATCCCGAACTGCTTCGGCTGATCACCACCTGACCGGCTCCGCCGGACCAGGGTGACGGGACTTCGGCCCCGCCGGGACGATCCTGATGGATCGGACCGGCGGGGCCGGAGCATGTCCTGGCCTTCAGCGCCGCCAGGTACTACCGCTGGACGAAGACCGCCACGCTGCGCGCCGGTACGGTGAACGTGCCGCTGGACCCGTCGAAGGCGGCGGTACGCAGCACCGGGTCGGCCGAGGAGCGCAGCACCGGGTGCAGCGTCACGTCCGCCCCGCGCAGCCCGGTCACCCGCTGGGTGGCGGTCTCCGGGGTGGCGTTGAAGACCACTGTCACGGACTTCCACGCCCCACCGAGCCCACGGGCGTCGAGGGTCATGGTGAGCACCCCCGGTGTCTCGTCGGCACCGGACAGCGGGAAGGCGACCCGCTGCTGCACCTGCTTCGCGGTGGGCAGCCCGAAGACCGGCGACGAGGCCCGGATCCGGAGCAGTTCGGCGTAGCGGGCGTCGGTCAACTCGACAGCGGCGCAGTCCGGCACCAGCTTCGGATCGGCGAGCAGCGGCTTCGCGTACGGCCACTTGTCCCGGTTGTCCTCGGCCGGCGGCAGACCGATGCCGAAGCCGTTGCCCTGACCGCAGTCCCACCGGATCTGGTTGAACCAGTCCCCCGAGTTGTACGAGTTACGGTCCAGCGACTTGGACCGCAGCCGCTCGGTGCCGGTGGTGACGAACCCGGCCCCCTGGCCCATCACCACAGTGCTCAGGGCGAGCACCTGCATCCGGGCCCGATCCGTCGCCGAGGTCGCCTGCGGCAGTTTGTACGCCAGCGCGTCGTACAGGATCTCGTTGTCGTGCGCGTCGACGTAGGTGACCGCCTCGCCCGGCGCGGCGGTGTAGCCGGCCGGCGAGCCGTTGTAGTCCACGTCGGCCCCGGTGACCTGCCGACCCGCCGAGTCGACGAACCGGTAGCCGCGCAGGTTGCCGGTCAGCCCCACCTTGATCAGGTCGTGCTGGAGCAGCAACCGGGCCCGCTGCTCGGCGACCGAGCCGTTCACCGGATCGCCGTTCGGGTCGGTGAAGAGCCCGGAGGCGAAGCCCTGGCGGCGCGGGTTCTCGTCGAACGGGCCGCCGCCGCGTACCGCGTCACGCAGCCGGTCGTTGAAAGTGCCGATCCCGGTGCCAGCCATGTTGGCCTGCGTCGCCTGCACGAAGCGGGCGTCGTCGGCCACCTCGCCGAAGTTCCAACCCTCGCCGTAGAGCAGGATGTTCTTCCCGTCCACCCCGTCGCGGGCCACCGTCAGCCGGTCCAGCGCCTTGCGTACGGCCAGGATGTTCGCCTTCGGGTGGTGACCCATCAGGTCGAAGCGGAACCCGTCGACCTTGTACGCCCTCGCCCAGGTGACAAGCGAGTCCACCACCAGCTTGCCCATCATGGCGTGCTCGGGCGCGGTGTTCGCACAGCAGGTGGAGGTGGCCACCGTGCCGTCGTCGAGCAGCCGGTGGTAGTAGCCGGGGACGATCTGGTCCAGCACCGACTTCGGGTCGGTGCCGGCAGCCGAGGTGTGGTTGTAGACCACGTCCATGACCACCCGCAGGCCCGCGTCGTTGACCCCGGCCACCATCTGCCGGAACTCGGTGGTGCGCCGGGCACCGTTCGGGTCGACCGCGTACCCGCCCTCGGGAACCGTGTAGTGCAGCGGGTCGTACCCCCAGTTGTAGCCGTCGGTCTCCCGCACCGCCGCCACGCAGTCCTGCTGCCGCTCCGAGTCCGGCGGCAGCGCCGCCAGGTCACAGTCCGGCTGCCGCTGGTCGGCCCGGCGCTCGGGGATGGTGGCGAAGTCGAACGCCGGCAGCAGGTGCAGGTGGGTCACCCCGGCGTCGCTTATCGCCTTCAGGTGCCGCATGCCGGTGGTGGCCGGGTCGGTGAAGGCGAGGTAGGTGCCCCGCCGCTGCGCCGGCACGGTGTCGTCGGCGATGGAGAAGTCCCGCACCGACAGCTCGGAGATCTGCACCTTTGCCGAAGGCACAGCGGCCGGCTTGCGCAGCCGCGCCCAACCCGCCGGGGCGAGCGTCGGGTCGGTCAGGTCGACGATCTGGCTGTGCGTGGAGTCCGCCGCCAGCGCCACCGAGTACGGGTCGGTGACCGAGGCGGTGACCAGCTGCTGCGTCGCCGGCTGCCACGCCTGCACCCGGTAGCGGTAGTACGTGCCGCGCCAGGACCGCTGCCCGCGTACCGACCAGACGCCGGTGCGGTCGTCGCGGCGCATCGCCACCGACCGCGCGGTGGCCGTCGGCGTGTCGTACAGCTCCAGCGACACCGTCCGGGCGGTCGGCGCCCAGACCGACAGGGTCGGTACCCCACCGGTGAAGGTGGCGCCGAGTCGGGCCGAGGTGGCCGGCGCGTACACGTCGTCGAGCACGCCGGGGATCTGCACACCTGTGGCACCGAGCAGGGTGCCGTCGGCTGCCCGCTCGGTCACCAGCAGCTGCCCGCGCAGAGCCGCCGGCACCTTGGCCAGATCCCGCCGGTCCAGGGTGAAGGCCCGGTGGTCCCACAGGTGCGGGAAGGCCGCGCGCTGGGCCTCGGTGAGCCCGTTGCGCTGCGCGGTCAGCGGCAGTGAGGTGTACGTCCCGACCAGCTCACCGTCGACCACGCGCACCCCGCCGGCCGGCGCGGTCACCAGGGCGTACGCCCGACCGTCGGTGGGGCCGGCGCGCCAGGCCACTGTGGACCTGTCGATCCAGTGCGCCCGCTGCCTGGTGATGTCGGTGTCCGTAGCGGTGCCGGTGGCCGTGGCCGGCAGCAGCCGGCCCGGTGTCGCGGCGAGCAACCAGACCTCCCGGCCGGCGTCGGCGAAGTCGAGCCGCTGGTCCTGCGGCAGGTCCTTCTCGTCGCCGCGGTGGATGATGTAGCTGAGCCCGGTCGCGCCCTCGGCCAGCGGCACCCGGAACTCGGCGCCGAAGGAGTCGGTCCGCGTCGGCGGCATCGGCTTCGCCCAGTCGGTGGGCGTGGCCGCGCCGTCCCACAGGTGCAGGCCCCAGCCGTCGTAGTCGCCGTCGGGCCGGTGGTAGTGGATGACCGCGATGCCCTCCTCGACCGGCGGGGCGGGTCCGCCGGCGGCCTCCTCCCGGGTCTGGTACGTCGCCGGGTCGCCCTGCTTGACCCAGACCTCACCGGTCTGCGTCACGTCCACGGTCCGGTCGTTGTCGACGTCCTTGTTGCCGTTGGCGTCAACGACCAGGAAACCGACAGTCTTCGCCCCCGGCTTGAGCTTCACCCAGGCGAACCGACCGTACGCGTCGCTGCCCGCGAAGGGCTGTCCCTGCGGCCACTCGGTGGCGTACTCCGGATCGATGTCACCCCAGGCGTACAGCCCCCAGTCGGCGTAGTCACCGTCGGGGCGCTGGTGGTGGACCACCAGCCAGTCCCGCGACGAGCCAGGCTGCTCCGGGGTGCCGACGGTGGCGGTGGCGGTGGCGGACGCGGTGCGGCCCCGACCGTCACGGACCACCGCCTTGTACTCGATTGTCGTGCCGGCGGCCAGACCGGTCAGGTCGTGGTGCACCGTGTACGGCGCGTGGTGGGCGGAGCCGAGCAGCGTCCACTTCCCGCCGGCCACCCGGGCCGCCATCGTCACGCGCGCCAGCGGGTCGCCGGTGACCTGCGCGGTCACCTCGGCGCGGGTGGCCGGCGACCCCTCGGGAGCGGTGATGGTGATGTCCGGCCCGGCGTCGGGCAGTGCGACCGGCTTGTCCGCCCGGTGCACCACCGCCGACAGCGGCGGCACGGTCAGGGTCAGCTTGCCGTCGCCGGAGGCACCCGATCGGGTGGTGCTGCCGTAAAGACCGGTGAAGGTGGCGCCGGCCGACCAGGTGTCCACTGTGACAGTCTGCGCGGCGGCGGCGTTGTTGACCGCCACCAGGTACTCGGTGCGGTTGTCCGGATCGAATCGGGAGGCGGCGAAAACGCCGGGCCCGTCGGCGGCGTACCGGGTCACCTGCACACCGTCGCGCAGCGCCGGATGGGCCTGACGCAACCGGCCCAGGTCGGCGATGGTGCGGTAGAGCGGGTGGGCGCTGTCGAACTGGTCCTCGGCGTGGGTGCGGTCGGTGCCGAGCAGATCGTCGTCGAGGTAGTCGGCGGTGCGCGAGGCGAACATCGGCTGCCGGGCGTCCTTGTCGCCGCCGGCCCCGGTGAAGCCCTGCTCGTCGCCGGAGTAGATCACCGGCTGGCCCCGGGTGAGGAACATCAGCTCATGGGCGAGCTGGTCCCGCCGCAGATGGGTGGCCGGGTCGGTGGGACCGTTGGCGATGAACGAGCCGATCCGGCCCATGTCGTGGTTGCCGAGGAAGGTGGGCAACCGGCCGGCGTGGGTGTCCCGGGTGGCGTAGAGGTCGTCGCGGGCGTAGAGGTCGGCCAACGCCTTTGCTGATCCGTCGTTCGCGGTGTATCCGCGCGCCGCCTCCTGGAAGCCGAAGTCCAGCGTGGCGGGCAGGCCGCCCTGCCGCACGTAACTGGAGGCGATCTCCGGGTCAGCGCTGTACACCTCGCCGAACATGAAGAAGTCCTTCTTGCCGGCGCGGGCTGCGGCCTGCTGCACTCCCTGGCTGAACTGCGGCCAGAAGTCCATGTTGACGTGCTTGACCGTGTCCAGTCGGAAACCGTCGACCCCGGTGGACCGCACCCAGTCGGCGTAGATCTTCGTCATGCCCCGGACCACCTCGGGCCGCTCGGTCCACAGGTCGTCGAGGCCGAAGAAGTCGCCGTACTCGCTGTCCTCGCCGACGAATGTCGAGTCACCACGGTTGTGGTACATGCTCGGATCGTTCAGCCACGCCGGGACCTTGGCCTTCGCGTCGGCCCGGCTCTCGAAGACCGGGGTGTACGGGAAGGAGCCGCCGTCGACCTTCGGGAAGTCCCGGCTGCCGTCGGCGTAGTTGCGGTCCTCGAACGGCCGGCCCTGCGCGTCGCGGTAGGGCGCTGTCGCCTTGTCGACGTAGGTGTACGTGTCCTCCTCGTAGGCGATGACGTCGGCGGTGTGGTTGACGATGACGTCGAGGTAGACCTTGATGCCCCGCCGGTGGGCGAGCTGGACCAGCTTCTTCAGGTCGGCGGGGCTACCGAAGTGCGGGTCGACCTGGGTGAAGTCGGTGATCCAGTAGCCGTGGTAGCCGGCCGACACGTCGTCGTCCTCGCCCTGCACCGGCCGGTTCTTGAAGACCGGGGCGAGCCAGATGGCGGTGGTGCCCAGCCCTTCGATGTAGTCGAGCCGCTCGGTTAGTCCCTTGAGGTCGCCGCCCTGGTAGAACCCCTTGTCCGTGGGGTCGTACCCGGTGCGCAGCCGGTCGCCGGAGAGACCGCCCCGGTCGTTGCGCGGGTCGCCGTTGGCGAACCGGTCCGGTAGCACGAAGTAGAACTGCTCGGCCCGGCCCTGGCTGCGGCCGGCGTCGAGCAGGGTGGAGGTGGAGGGTTCGCGGTGCCAGGTGACGGCGCCGGTGGCGCTCGGTGGTCCGGTGACGGCGGACCGGCCGGCCGCGGCGGCGGGGGCCACCGCTACCGGCGTGCCGCCCAGGGTGACGGAGAGCAGGAAGACGAGGGCGAGCAGGATTTTTCGCGGTGTCGGCGGGGGTTTCATCGACGGCCTTCCTCTGGTCGCTGATTGGCCCGCACGCTAGCCCTTGCCGAAAGATTCTGCAATACCTTGCAAACAAGCCTGCAACACAGCAGACACTTGCGAAAGACGCGGGCCTAGAGGCCGCGGCAGGCCCGTCCCGAGACGCGGCAACTCGCTGGCCGCGGATCGGCCGACTCGATGTGGAAGCGCAGATACACCGATGATCCCGCCGCCAGATCCGGACCGCTGCGGTAGGTGAGCGTCCCGCCAGCGCCGCTGAACGTCCCCTGTGGAACACCCTCCAGCCAGGCGGTGACCACCCGCCCGCCCGGGTACTCCACCCGAGCCACCCACCCCTGATCACCTCGGGAGGTGTTGCGGATCAGCACCTCGGCGATGAAGCCGCCCTGAAACGTCTGCAAGACCTGGTAGCGCGCGTCGATCGGGGCAGGGGGCGGTGGGGCGGGCGTGGGCGCCGCCGCCGTACGGGACGGCTCGGCGGCCGGTGGTGCCGGCGTCGTAGGGGTGGGGCTCGGCGGGTCGGTCCGACGCGGGGAGAGCCCTGGTACCGCCAGCGACGGCGGCACCGACCCCTCCCGGCCCGCCGACGAGGCACGTTCGGGTATCGGCGCGGCGGCGACCGGCGGCTGCCCCGGTGGCACCGGCTGGAAGTCCGGCCCGGGGCCCCGGTACGCGCCGGCCGCGATGATCAGCAGCACCACCATGATGACGACCCCGATCGAGACCAGGATCCACGGCGAGGAAGCCACGGCGGTGGAGCCGGGCGGCGGAAACTGACGGGGCGCGCGACGCATACCGGACATGTCTCTCCTCTGCGGGCAGCCCGGCAAGCGTAACGATCTTCAGCGACGTCGAAAAGTGCCCGACGAATGACCGACTGTCCTGACAGTCGATTCAGCCGATCCCGCAGGACGTTCCGTTGACCGTGCACTGTGCCGGGTACTCCCCGCCCCCGATGCGCGTGAAACGCAGTTGCACCGACTGTTGCGCCCCGGCCGCGAGTGCGCCGGTTCCGCCGAGCACATACCAGCCGCTGCCCCTGATGGTCACCGAGACACCCGGGCCGCTGGAGGCCCGGATGCCGGTGACTCCGCTGGTAAAGCGCAACTCCACCTGCCAGTCACTGGACCGCCCGGTGCCGTTACGGACCACCAGTTGGGCCTCGAAGTAGTCCCCGTTGCCACTGTCCTTCACCCCGTAGCTGGCGGTGACCACCCCACCACCGTCGGCCGGTGCCGCCGGTGCGGACGCAGTCGCCGACCGACTGGCCTCCGGTCGCGCGGGCGCTCCACTACGGGACGGATCGACAGGTCGGGCCGGCGTCCCGACGGACTGCGTGGGTGAGCCGGTCGGGGTGGCCGAGGCCGTGGGACCGGCCGACCCGGCGGGGCCGGTCGAGGTGGTCGAACGTGCCGTCGGCGCCGACTCGGCGCTCTCCCCCGCAGCGCCCGGCAGGGTGATCGACGGACCTGGCGACCATGCCACCGGACGCTCGGGACCACGGAACGACAACAGCGCGACCACCAGCAGCACCGCCAGCACCGCGACACCGACCAGCACGACCACCCAGGGCGCGGACGAGATCATCCTGGACAGGGGATGCACACCGGCGGCGTCATCGCCGTTCCGGTCAGCGGTGACGGCGTCGCCGTTCCGGCCCCCGGCGGTGGCATCGCCGTTCCGGTCACCGGTGGCGGCACGGTTGCCGTCGCCGTACTGGTCACCGGTGGCATCGTCGTTGGCATCACCGGACGGCCGCACTGACATTGAGGTCCCCACTCGTCGTCGCCGACGCGCCAGCCTAGTCACGCGGGCCGGCGACGCGAAACGGGCAGGTGCCGAAGCCGTCCGACCCGCCCGGCGCACCGGACGTAACGACGTGCCGTACCTGACCTGTTGACGACCGCGGCCGTACCGGTGGCTCAGCCCGTCCGCACGACAGTGCAGATCGCGGGCCCCTCCGCGGTGCTGCGCAGCAGGTAGCGGTAGCGCTCACCGGGCACCTGCCGGCCCTGGCTGTCCAGGAACTCCCAGCGCACCGCCACCTCCACGAGCAGCGCGGAGACCTGCTGCACCTGCTCGATGTCGGCATGCGCCGCGACCAGCTCACGCTCGGTGTAGTCCGGCGCGGCGCCCACGAAGGACAGCGCGACGGCGGCCGGCGAGTTGAACGAGAAGCTGTAGGTGTCGGCCACCACCAGCCCGGGCAGGGCGTAACAACCGGCGATCGCCGGCAGGTCACCGGCGGTCAGCGCCACGCCGTACCTGTCGAAGAAGTCGGTGAGCGTGTCGAGATCGGTGGAAGCAGTCACAGCGCAAGCAATTGCCGGCGCGCACCTCGCCGAAACCTCAACGCGGTGGGATCCGCACCTCGATCTCGCTGCCCAGCCGCGCGCCGCCGTGCAGCCCCAGGTCGTCGCCGCTCCAGAACCGACCCGGGTCGTACCAGTTCGGTCGCCGGCCGGCCGGCAGCAGACCCATCGCCTCGTAGGTGACCGCGACGACCTCGGCGCAGTACGCGGTCTCCAGGTCCAGGTCCCGCGCCGCCGGGCTGCGGCGCCGGGACGCCGGCAGTGGCAGCCGGGGCGACGGAACCCGACCCCGCACCCACCGCCAGGCCAACTGGGCGGTGGACGGGAACGGCGTGCCGTCCAGCCGGGCGATGGTGCGCAGCACCGACCGCTCCATCTCCGCGTCGGCGGGCGGCTCCAGCTGGCGCAGCCAGCCACGCTGACCGTACCGGTTGGCCCAGACGCAGACCGCGTCCCGCAGGTCGTGCAGCTGCACCCCACGCTGGTGGGTGCCGGTCCACAGGTCCGGCAGCGACCGGCCCAGCTCGGCGTGCCACATCAGCGGTGGCATGTCGTCCAGCACCACCGCCATGCCCACATGGTTGACCGGGCTGTTGGTGGTCAACTGGATGGCCCGATCGGGCACGCTGCGGCCACGGAAGACCCACAGATCGCCGGTACGGGTCAGCTCCACCGCCTCGTCCAGGCTGATGCTCATAGCGGACTACCCTAAGCGGATGCGGCAACGGATGCGGTGGTGGAAGGTTCTCGGGTTGGCCGGTCTGGCCGGAGTCGCGGCCTCCGGCGTGGTGATCGCCCGGGCGGAACGACGGCGGCGCGCGTACACCCCCGAGGAGATCCGGGCCCGGCTGCGCGACCGGCACGCGGAGGCCAACTCGGTCGCCCCGGCCGACGAGGCCGGCTGAGGCGTCAGTCAGTCCACTTCGGCGTGGTTGCGGTCCCAACGGCCGCCGACCGGTTGGCGGTCCAGGCGCAGCGCCCCCTCGGCGTTGCCGGCGAGGTCGTTGTCCTCGATCCGGCACGAGACGCACACGCCCTGATCGCTGATCCACAGTCCGTAACTCTGTGTCCGGTCCGCACGGCTGTCCCAGATCCGGTTGCCGCGCACCGTCGCGGACTCGAAGTGGGCGTTCACCACGATCCCGGCCCGTACCGGTGCCGCCGCCGGCAACTCGTAGCTCGCGCCGGGTGGCGGCACGTCCTCGTTCCAGGCGATTGCCGCGTCCGGCCGCAGATCGGCCAGGTCCAGCTCCATCTCGGTGTTGCCGACCACGAGCGCCAGCCGGGACCCCACCCGGAGCAGCTTTCCGCGGTGCCCGTCGGGCTGCCACACCGCCGCTCGGTCGGACACGGCACGCCTGGCGTACCGCACCGATTCACCTGAACCGGTGGCCGCCGGGGCGCACTGCCGCCCGTTGCTGCGGATCCGGTTGTTCGTCACCGCCGCGTCGATCATCGGCCGGTCCACCCGGATCCCGTCCAGCCCGTTGTCCCAGAACTCGTTGCTGTCGATCACCACGTCCGACGCCGGGCCGTCGTAGCCGGTGCCCAGATCATGCTGGTGGTACCCGTACCACCCGTTGCCGCTGATCCGATTGCCCCGGATCGTGTACGGCCCGGGGGTGTTGCCCATGCTGATGCCGTCGCGGACGTTGCGGTCGATCACGCAGTCGGTCAGGATGCCGCCTCGACCGGCGATGCCCGCCGTACCGTTCGCGGAGACGTCGAAGCCGGCCTCCAGGTTCCCGGTGAGCGTGCAGGCGGAGACGATCAGGCCGTCGGCGCCCCAGTCGGAGATGCCGAACCGGTTGGCCTGGCTGTGACAGCCGATGATGCGGTAACCACGCGGCGGCGTCCAGTACGGCTTCTGCAACTCCAGGAAGATCCCGTTGGTGCCGTTGCCGAGGGTGGTGCAGTTGCTGATGGTGCAACGTTCCACCGCGCCCCAGCCGCCGACGCCGATGCCGATACCCGCGCCACCCCACTCCTCACCGTTGTCCAGTCGCCCGCAGCCGACCACCACCACGCCGTCGATCAGGCTGTCCTGGAGGAAGTCGCAGCCGAGTCCGGTGGCGCCGGTGTGGTGGATGTAGAGATTGCGGAAGACACCGCGCACGACGTACTGCAGGCCGAGCCCCTTGGCCAGATAGCTGTACTCCGCCATGGCCACGCCCGAGCCGTCGATCTCGAAGTCGGCGAAGGTGCAGTCGGCGATGTGGTGGTCCCGGTCGGCGCCGTGCTGCACCGTGGTCCAGTAGGCGAGCGGGGTCGGGTCGGCCCGGTTGCCCTCGTTGCTCAGGACGAACCGGGTCGCGCCCGGCCCCGCACCGACAAGTGACACCCCGCTGCGCCAGACCGTGCCCGCGTCCCGGATGGAGTAGATCCCCGGCGGGCAGTAGATGACGCGCGCCCGGCCGTCCGCGGCGTACCCCTCACCCAGTCGGTCGACGAGTGCGGCCAGCGCTGGCTGGTCGTTTGTCACGCCATCGCCCCGAAGTCCGAATTCAAGCGCGTCACACCACAGCGGCGCCCCGGCGACCGGAGACAGGCGCTCGCGGGTGGCGATGGACCGGCCCTGCAACCGCACGGACCTCTCCCCTCGGTGGTGGCCTCCTGCCCGCCCGGCTTTCCCCTTCACCCCACCCGAAAACGCCCCGCCCCGGGGCACCCGGGTGGTGCCGACGGCGGCCTGACACCGCATGTCCGTTATAACCTGGTATGAGGCGGCCGGGGTCACGCCTGCGGTGGAATCGCGGGCCCGGCCCGGTGGTTATACATGGCGTAACCGCGAGCGCCTCCCCGGCGCCGCCCCCGGCCCCGGTCGGAATGACCCCCCACCGCCGGGCGTTACACCCTCCGGTACACCGCCGAAGCCATCCGCCCTCCCCCACGCGAGGGCCCCCCGGAATGGCCCCGGCCCACCCGGCGTTACACCCGGACCCGGCACCGAACGCCGGACCAGCGCGTAGCACGTCTCCCCTTTCCGCACGGCCCACCCGCACCCCCGCGGGCCGCAGCCGCGCACACCCCCGACCGAAAGGTGCGACATCATGGCTACCACCATCCTGCGCAAGACCGCCCTGACCATCGCCGCAGCCGCCGCCACCGCCGGTGGCATCGCCGGCCCCGCCATCGCCGCCCAGGCCACCCCCGGCGTCCAGGTCAGCAGCGCGGTCGCCGACCGCAAGCCCGGCGGCGAACGCGAACTCGGCGTCCGCTACGAAGCCCAGCCCAACTTCTACTACTGCGGCCCCGCCGCCGCCCGCAACGCCCTGAGCGTGCAGGGCAAGAACATCGACGTCGACACCATGGCCAAGGAAATGCGCACCACCGAGGCCGGCACCAACTCCATCAACGACATCACCCCCGTCCTGAACAAGGAGACCGGCAAGGACGTCTACAAGTCGGTCGAGATCGCCGGCGCCAAGGCTGACGACAAGCAGACCGACAAGCTGCGCGACGACATCATCCGCACCATCGACGACGGCCGCGCCGTGGTCGCCAACATCGCCGGCACCGCCACCGACACCGACGGCACCCCCCACAGCTTCGAAGGCGGCCACTACATCAGCGTCGTCGGCTACCGCGACAACGGAGACACCGTCACCATCGCCGACTCCGCCAACCCCGCCCAGGCCTCCTACCGGATGAACATCGACACCCTCGCCGACTGGATCGCCACCCGCGGCTACGCCACCTCCTGACCCACCAAAACACCACCACGAAGGGCCGACCCCACCAGGGGTCGGCCCTTCGCCGTCCCCACCCCCGCACCCCGGCGCACCGCAGTGGCCGTGAAGGTCAGTGGGTGGTCGGGGTGAGGAACTCCAGGCGGTTGCCGTGGGGGTCGTGGGTGTGGAAGCGGCGCAGCCCGGGCAGTTCGTCGTCTCCCCAGGTGACCGGATAGCCCGCGGCGTCCAGCCGGGCGGCGAGGGTGTCGAGGTCGGGCCGCAGCAGGGCGGGGTGCGCCTTGCGGGCCGGGCGGAAGTCGTCCTCCACGCCGAGGTGCAGTTCGGCGCCGTACCCCCGGAACCAGCAACCACCGCGGGCCGCGAGGGCGGGCGGCTTGGTCAGCTCGGTGAGGCCGAGGATGTCGACGTAGAAGGCCCGGGACCGGTCCTCCGAGCCCCGGGGGCAGGCGAGCTGTACGTGGTGGATCATGGGTGCACCTCCCGTCCTCACGATGACACCGGGTTGCGTGAATAGCAAGACGGACGTACGGTTTTGTTGACGGCGAGAATCGGCGGTAAGTGTTGCCTAACCACGGCGGCACTCCGACCGGTGCGAAAGACTGCTCAGGACTACTCACGGTCGCTGGTGTGAAGGAGTACGACGTGGCGAGCCTCGACACCTTCGGTGCGAAGACCCAGCTACGCGTCGGAGACGCGAGCTACGAGATTTTCAAGATCAGCCAGGTGGAGGGCCAGGAACGGCTCCCCTACAGCCTGAAGATCCTGCTGGAGAACCTGCTGCGGACCGAGGACGGCGCGAACATCACCGCCGACCACATCCGCCAGCTCGGTGCGTGGGACCCGACCGCGGATCCGAACGTCGAGATCCAGTTCACCCCGGCCCGGGTGCTGATGCAGGACTTCACCGGCGTGCCCTGCGTGGTCGACCTGGCCACCATGCGTGAGGCCGTCCGCGAGCTCGGCGGCGACCCGACGAAGGTGAACCCGCTCGCCCCCGCCGAGCTGGTCATCGACCACTCCGTCATCGCCGACCTGTTCGGCCGCGAGGACGCCTTCGAGCGCAACGTCGAGCTGGAGTACGCCCGCAACAAGGAGCGGTACCAGTTCCTGCGCTGGGGCCAGAGCGCGTTCAACGAGTTCAAGGTGGTCCCGCCGGGCACCGGCATCGTGCACCAGGTCAACATCGAGTACCTGGCCCGTACGGTGATGGAGCGCGGCGGCCAGGCGTACCCGGACACGGTCGTCGGCACCGACTCGCA
Source organism: Verrucosispora sp. CNZ293 (assembly GCF_002754655.1). Lineage (NCBI taxonomy): Bacteria > Bacillati > Actinomycetota > Actinomycetes > Micromonosporales > Micromonosporaceae > Micromonospora > Verrucosispora sp. CNZ293. The sequence continues at coordinate 234,027 of NZ_PEFR01000001.1, read as the reverse complement.
CACCACCATGGTCAACGGCCTGGGCGTGCTCGGCTGGGGCGTCGGCGGCATCGAGGCCGAGGCCGCCATGCTGGGCCAGCCGGTCAGCATGCTGATCCCACGGGTCGTCGGCTTCAAGCTCTCCGGCGAGATGCCGGCCGGCACCACCGCCACCGACCTGGTCCTCACCATCACCGAGATGCTGCGCAAGCACGGCGTGGTCGGCAAGTTCGTCGAGTTCTACGGCCCCGGTGTGAGCGCGGTGCCGCTGGCCAACCGGGCCACCATCGGCAACATGTCCCCGGAGTACGGCTCCACCGTGGCGATCTTCCCGATCGACGCCGAGACCATCCGTTACCTGGAGCTGACCGGTCGCGACCCGCAGCAGGTCGCCCTGGTCGAGGCGTACGCCAAGGAGCAGGGGCTCTGGCACGACCCGGCCCACGAGCCGGCCTACTCCGAGCGCCTGGAACTCGACCTGGGCACGATCGAGCCCTCACTCGCCGGGCCGAAGCGCCCGCAGGACCGGGTGCCGCTCGGCAACGCCAAGACCCTGTTCCGTTCCGCGCTCGCCGACTACGTGTCCGCCGACGAGACCGGCGGCGACCCGGGTCGCACGCCGGGCGTCCCGCAGCAGGAGCAGCCGTACGGGGTGACCGGCCACGCCGACGAGGCCAGCGCCGAATCGTTCCCGGCCAGCGACTCCCCGGCCAACGGGATCGACGACCCGGCCGACGCGCCTCGCGACCTGGTCAACGCCGCCGTGGGCTCCGGCGGACGGGCCAGCAACCCGACCCGGGTCACCGGCGCCGACGGCACCGAGTTCGAGCTGGACCACGGCGCCGTGGTGATCGCCGCGATCACCTCCTGCACCAACACCTCAAACCCGCAGGTGATGATCGGTGCGGCGCTGCTCGCCCGCAACGCCGTGGACAAGGGCCTGAACCGCAAGCCGTGGGTGAAGACCACCCTCGCGCCCGGCTCCAAGGTCGTCATGGACTACTACGAGCGGGCCGGTCTCACGCCGTACCTGGAGAAGCTCGGCTTCCACCTGGTCGGCTACGGCTGCACCACCTGCATCGGCAACTCCGGCCCGCTGCCGGAGGAGGTCTCCGCCGCGGTGAACGAGGCCGACCTCGCGGTCGTCTCGGTACTCTCCGGCAACCGCAACTTCGAGGGCCGGATCAACCCGGACGTGAAGATGAACTACCTGGCGTCCCCGCCGCTGGTGGTGGCGTACGCCCTCGCCGGCACGATGGACATCGACCTGGCCAACGAGCCGCTCGGTGAGGACAGCGAGGGCAACCCCGTCTTCCTCCGCGACATCTGGCCGAGCACCACCGAGATCCAGGACGTGATCGCCTCCGCGATCGGCGCCACCGGCTTCAGCGCCGCGTACGCCGACGTCTTCGCCGGTGACGAGCGCTGGCAGTCGCTGCCGACCCCGACCGGGGACACCTTCGCCTGGGACGGCGACTCCACCTACGTCCGCAAGCCCCCGTACTTCGAGGGCATGCGGCAGCAGCCGGAGCCGGTGACCGACATCGCCGGTGCGCGGGTGCTGGCCAAGCTCGGCGACTCGGTGACCACCGACCACATCTCGCCGGCCGGTTCCATCAAGGCCGACTCCCCCGCCGGGACGTACCTCGCCGAGCACGGCGTGCCCCGCCACGAGTTCAACTCCTACGGCTCCCGCCGGGGCAACCACGAGGTCATGATCCGGGGCACCTTCGCCAACATCCGGCTGCGTAACCAGCTGGTCCCCGGGGTGGAGGGCGGCTTCACGGTCAACCACCTGACCGGGGAGCAGACCTCGATCTACGACGCCTCCATGGCCTACCAGGAGGCGGGGGTGCCGCTGGTCATCCTGGCCGGCAAGGAGTACGGTTCCGGCTCGTCGCGGGACTGGGCGGCCAAGGGCACCATGCTGCTCGGCGTGCAGGCGGTCATCGCCGAGTCGTACGAGCGGATCCACCGCTCCAACCTGATCGGCATGGGCGTGCTGCCGTTGCAGTTCCCCGCCGGCGAGACCGCCGAGTCGCTGGGGCTGACCGGCACCGAGACGTTCACCATCACCGGGGTGACAGCCCTCAACGACGGCGACACCCCGCGCACGGTGAAGGTCGCCACCGACGGCGGCGTGGAGTTCGACGCGGTGGTGCGGATCGACACCCCGGGTGAGGCGGACTACTACCGGCACGGCGGCATCCTGCAGTACGTGCTGCGGCGCATGATCGCCAACTGACCGGAACGCGGTGAGGGCTCCCACCCCGGCGGGGTGGGAGCCCTCAGTCGTGTGGTGCTGCCACCTCACCCGGCGCGACGGGCCTCCCGGATCTTCATGGCGTGCTCGACAAGCATGATGAGCGCCTGCTTGACCGACTCCCGCTGCCGGGCGTCGCAGAGCAGCACCGGCACCTCGGGGTCGAGGTTCAACGCCGCCTGCACCTCGTCGAGCCGGTACCGCCGGGCTCCCTCGAAGCAGTTGACCGCGACGACGAACGGTGTCCCCCGACCCTCGAAGTAGTCGATGGAGGGGAAACAGTCCGCCAGCCGGCGGGTGTCGGCCAGCACCACCGCGCCGATCGCGCCGAGTGCCAGCTCGTCCCAGACGAACCAGAACCGATCCTGACCCGGGGTGCCGAACAGGTACAGCACCAGGTCGTCGCTGATGGTGATCCGACCGAAGTCCATCGCGACGGTGGTGGTCCGCTTCGCCTCGATGCCGGCCAGGTCGTCGATGCCCACTCCCGACTCGGTGAGTACCTCCTCGGTCCGCAGCGGGCGGGTCTCACTCACCGCACCGACCATCGTGGTCTTACCCACCCCGAAGCCGCCGGCGATCAGAATCTTGATCGCTGTGGGCAGCGCGGCGCCCGGCAGCCGCTCAGAGTGCCCGTAGTCCATTGATAACCGCCTCGAAGATGCTGTGCTCGGTTCGACGGAATCTCCCGGCACCGTCATCCGGGTGATGTCTCCCCGTCGGTCTGCTCGGCCGACCGTGCCGGTGACGCGACGTACCTGCCGACCCGGGTGACAAGCATGGCCATCTCGTAGGCGATCAGGCCGACGTCGGCATCCTCGGTTGCCAGCACCGCCAGGCAGGCGTTGCGGCCGGCGGCTGTGACGAACAGGAACGACGATCGCATCTCGATGATCGTCTGCTGCACCTGCCCGCCACCGAACCGCTTGCCAGCGCCCCGAGCCAGGCTCTGGATGCCGGCCGCCATCGCCGCCAGGTGCTCGCCGTCGTCGCGGCTGAGCCCCTGCGACGACGCCATCAGCAGACCGTCGGCGGACAGCGCAACCGCGTGCTCGGCCTGCTTGACCCGGCCGACCAGATCATCCAGCAACCACGTCAGGTCGGCACTCGAAGCCGTCTTCTGCGCCACTTCGTCGTCCTCTTCTCCCCCGGCTCATCGCCGTGCTCTCTCGTGGGCCTGACCGTTCTCACCCGGCTCGCCGGGCGACGCACCCCGGTCAGGTCGCCTGTTGATCGGCGTCATCGGACTCATCGTCGGGCCCGGGCCGACCGCCAGAGCCGAGCAGCCGTGCGGCGTCGGAGCGTCCCCGCCGGGTGCCGGTCTGGTACGAACTCATCATGCGCCGAACCTGTTCGGGCTCGCGGATCACGTCGTCGTCCCCCGGCACCGCCTCAGGCTCGGCCCGCAGTGCCGGTGCCAGGCTCGCCTGGCGTACCCGGACCGGTAGGCCCGACTCGGTGCGGCTCACCTCGATCTCGGCAGCCGTGGGGCCGCCCGCGTCGGCCGGGGTCACCGGTCGTGCCGGCTGACCCGGGGCGGGTTCGACGTCGGGCCACCCACCGGCACCGGTTCCTGGGCCGGGCTCGGTCGGCCGGTGCGGCGGTGACGCCATGCCGTCGCCGGACGCGGAGGTGACCGGCAGACCGAGCGGGAAGGTCGGTCCGTCGAGCGCTGAGGAGTGCCCGGAGTGACGCCGCGGCCTGGTCGGCAACTCGGACCCGTCGGCATCGTCACCGGCCGCGGGCTGGGCCGCAGTCGGTAGCTGCCGGCCGGTCCCGACCACGCCGCCGTCGCCCGTCGAGCGCGACTCGGCCTCGTCCGGGACGATCAGGGTGCTCGGGATCAACACCACAGCTGTCGTTCCGCCGTACACGGACTCCCTGAGCCGGACCCGTACCCCATGCCGCTCGGCCAACCGGCTCACCACGTAGAGGCCCAGCCGGGCGGCGTCAGCGGGGTTCAGCTCGGAACGGTCCACGATGCGGTGGTTGGCGGCGGCGAGATCCTCCCCGGTCATACCCAGACCGCGGTCCTCGATCTCGATGGCGAAGCCGTTGGCGACAAGCTGTCCGCGTACCTCGACAGTGGTGTGCGGCGGGGAGAACGAGAGTCCGTTCTCGATCAGTTCGGCGAGCAGGTGGATGACGTCGCCGACGGCCTCCCCGGCAAGTGACGCGCCGCCCATCGCCGGCACGGTGACGCGCGCGTAGTCCTCGACCTCACCTACCGCGCCGCGAACCACGTCCGTCATCGGGACGGCGCGCCGCCAGGCCCGGCCGGGTGTGGCGCCGGCGAGCACGATCAGGTTCTCCGCGTTGCGTCGCATCCGGGCGGCCAGGTGGTCGACGCGGAACAGGTCGGTCAACTCCTCGGCGTCCCGCTCGCGTCGCTCCAGCGCGTCGAGCAGGGTGAGCTGTCGATGCACAAGTGCCTGGGTACGCCGGGCCAGACTGAGGAACACCTCGCGCACGGCGCGGCGCAGCTCGGCCTGTTCGACAGCGGTACGGACGGCAGTCTCCTGCACCACGTTGAAGGCCCGGCCGACCCGACCGATCTCGTCGTCGCCGAATCGCAGCGGCGGAGCCTCCTCGGCGATGTCCACCTGCTCACCGCGCCCGAGCCGATCGGCCACGGTCGGCAGCCGTTCGTCGGCGAGTTGGAGCGCGGCCTCGCGCAGTCGCCGCAGGCGCCGCACCAGGGATCGGGCCGTGGTGATCGAGAGGATCACCGCGGCGATGACCGCGAGCAGACCGAGACCGGCCACCAGCACCAGCCGTACGATGACACCTGTCGCGACCGGCGTGGCCTTCGTGACGACGTCGTCGCCACCGGCCAGCACCACGTCACCGAGCTCGATCAGCGCCGCACCCGTGGTGTCGGACCACTCACCGGCCGGGAACGGCGGTCGGGAGGTGCCGTTACCGGTCGAGATCTGGTTCTTTAGGTCGGCCAGCCGACGGAAGTTCGCCCCGGCGACCATCTGCTCGTAGCGGCGCTGATCCGCCTCGGGCAGCCGGACGATCGCCTGCTCGGCAACGAACTGACGGGCACCGACCAGCCGGGTGAACTCGGCCCGCTCGACCGCGGTGATCCGTCTCGCGGCGAGCGCGCCGGCCAGCAGGGCGTCCTGCTGGGACAGCAGCTCCCGGGATCGGCTGAGCCGGATCAGTTGGCTGCTGTCCTCGGCGACCTGATCGTCGTCGAGATTGCCGAGCTCGTCGTACACCTCGTAGATCGACTCGATGAGCTCGGTGAAGGTCGCACCGGCCTCGCCACGGCCGATGTTGCGCCCGTCGACGGCGGTCCGCGTGTCCGCCAGCGCGGCCAGTCGCCGTTTCAGCTCCGCGACCCGCTCGTGCAGGCCGTCGCCGCCGAGCAGGTCGACCTGCCAGTTCTCGGACGACTCGGCGAACTCGGCGGCCAGTTGGTCGGTGCGTTCCCGCAGCCGCGTCAGCTCCTCCAGTTGTCCCTCGTCCGGGCGTCCGAGGTAGACGAGCGAGGTACGCCGTTCCAACTGCAACTGCAGCAGCAACGGCTCGGTGGGATCGAACACCCGCTCGTCGAGTACCCGCACACCCACCAGGTCGACGCCATCTCGGACGGTGACCCAGGCGGTGAAACCCCAGAGCGCCACCAACAAGGCCAGCAGGGCCACCACCTTGGTGCGAAGATTCGTACCGCGGGAACCCATCACACCGTCCATGGCCCTGAGTTCGTTGATCGGTCAGTCAGGATGCGTCGCACAGCACACCGACCCCGGCGCAACCTAACAGCGTCACCGCGTCAACTCAAGCCTCATGATCATGCCCTGGTCGGCCCGGTTCACCCGCCACGGGTGCACCTTCCGACGGCGGTCCGGCGACCTCGACAGCCAGTCGTCGGGCCGCCAACACCGCCGCCCGCACGATGAGCAACGGCGCGTAGAGATCCTTGTCGTGCCAGAGCGGCGGATGGTCGTTGCCATCGACGGTCAGGTGCGCCAGTGCCCCCCGGACGGCCGGTGGCACGTCGGGCCGGCTCCGCTGGCCGGTGGCGAGCAGGATCTGCACCGCGTAGGCGGTCTCCTCGGGCGTGCTCGCCCAGCGGCCCCAGCCCCCGTCGGCGCGCTGCGTCGCCAACACCCAGTCCACTGCCCGGTCGAGGGCACCGGTCGCCGTACCGGTTGGCGCGTATCCAGCCAGAGCCTGCACCACGCAACAGGTGGCGTAGTACGGCGAGGCGTGCCACCGGTCCACCCAGTGCCCGTCGCGTTGCTGCCGATCGGAGAGCCAGTCCGCCAGCGCCGCCACCCGCGCCGCGTACCGACCGGCACCGTCGCGGGTGTGTCGGGCGTGCCAGCCCAACGCCTCCAACACGTGCGCGTTGGTGGTGACCGAGTGCCCGTCCTCTCCCCGCCAGGTGCAGAAGTGACTGCCCAGGTCGTAGTGGGCCAGGCTGACCGGCTCCACCGGACGGCCCAGCCGGGCGAGGGCGTACAGCACCACCGAGGTGGTGTCGGCGTCGGCGGGCAGCCCGGGGCCGGTCGCCGCGCCGGTCGGTCCGAGCGCGTCCGCCAACTCGGCCACCAGTCCCGGCGAGGGCCGGACCGGCAGACCCACCCGGGCGAGCGTGGCCAGGGTCCAGGACCGCTCGAAGGCGGTGATCGGGGTGCAGCAGGGCACCGGACCGCCGTGCCGGGCCACCACGTCGTCAAGGTACGTGCGGGCGGCCCGGTCGGCGGCGGGACGGTGACCCAGCCAGGCCGCCGTGGCCGCCGGTGACGCGCCCACCGCTCCGGCCACCGGGCGGACCTCGGGGCGGCCGGCGGCGGCCGGTCCCAGCACCTCGTAGGCGTGCCACAGCTTGTCGGGCACCTGTCGGTCGGTGGCGAGCAGCGCACCTACCGCGTCGAGCCGCCGCCGGTCCACCGGGGGCAGTGCTCTGGGTGCCCCGGCCAGCAACGGGTCGTTCAGGTCGCGCAACCGGGACAGGTGGATGTCGATCCGGGCCGCCAGGGCCGGCACGATCAGGTCCGCCGCCGGGGTGTCCGGCATGGACTGCTCGGCGTCGAGTCGCCGGGCCAGGGCGATCAGTCCCCGGATGGCGGCCACGGCCAGGTCCGCCCGGGTGAGGCCATGGGGCTCGGCCTGGTCGGCCCTGGCGCGGTCGCCGGAGTCGGCCGGGTCGGCCCTGAGGTGGCCGCCGGAGTCGGCCCGGTCGGCCCGGACCAGGTCGGCCAGCAGCGCCTCCACCGCGCTCGCCGTCGGCACCAGGGCGTAACCGCCGACGCCACCCCAGGTGCCGTCGGCGCCCTGCTGCCCGAGCAGGTATCCCAGCCGCCGTGCGTGCCCGGTGAGCCACGGCGCGTCGGCGACGAGCCGGCCGGTCTCGTAGACCGAGGTGCTCACCTGTCCGGACGGTTCCCGTTCGAGCTGCGCGACCAGTTCACCTGTCGCGTCGTCGACGGCGGCCGTCGCCGTGGCCGAGGTGGTGACCGTCGGGGCCGTCACGGCGCACCCCAGCGGCCGGTGGAGCTGCTGAAGCCGATCTGCCGGGCCAGGCGGGTGGCGACACTCTGGACTGACATGGCGTGGGTCGGCTCCCCTGAAAGGGCCCCAAGGGTGCGGGGCGTCACTCTTCGAATTGCCGTGGTTGCAATGAGCATGACATCGCACCGGCGTTTCTCACTAGTCGCGTGGCGAGAAATCTTCGCGGTCGACATTCCCACTGTCCACTACGGACCTGAGCGCTCCAGCGCTCCCGCGCCGACCGTGTTCGGTGCCCTCGGCCGCGTCGCCGCCCTGCCGCATGAGCGCCTGCGCACCACGATCTGCCTGCCCAGGGCCCATGGGGACGAAACCGGCGACCGGTGCGCAGCTGCGGTGCTGTCGATGTCCGCCCACGCCGAGACCCCGATCGGACCGAATAGGTGATCTACGTCATGCTGGTCGGCGGCGTTCGGCGGCTGTCGATGGCTACGGCCGACCGGCGCCCCGACCGACGGGGCCCGGAGCGCCGATCCGTGGGATTCGCCGACGGGAATGCGGGCCGTGGTCGGCCTCGCTGTGCCAGGCTCAGGGACATGGACGACACGACCATCCTGAACCGGATCTCGGATCTGGTTGACGAGGAGCACCGGCTGCGCGCACAGGCGCAGGCCCACGAGTCGGGCACCGACGACGAGGCCCGCACCCGCCTGCGTGAGCTGGAGGAATCCCTCGACCAGTGCTGGGACCTGCTGCGCCGCCGCCGCGCCGCCCGGCAGGCTCATGGCGACCCCGAAGCCCAGGGCGCCCGCCCCGTGTCCGAGGTCGAACGGTATCTGCAGTAACTGCCGCTCAACCTCACCTCGCGGTCCGGCCGGTCCCGGTCGGCAGGCACGCCGCGTGGCCGGGTTGGGCAGGTTCGGTAGCCGCGCACGGGCTCTGGGCGGCGGTCGCCGCCACCCGGAGCCCGTCGGGTCAGGCCAGGCCGGCCTCGCGGCACAGCATGTCGGTGAGCACTGTCGGGTCCGCGAGGTCCGCCGGCAGGCCCCGGGCGGTGAACCAGTGGGCGACGATCCGAACATCGCGGGCCAGGAACTCCCGCCCCTGCGGGTTGACCACCACGTCGACCACCTGGGGCAGGTCGATGAGCGCCAGCCGCCCGGCATGCACCAGCAGGTTGTACGGCGACAGGTCGCCGTGGGCGTACCCGGCCCGAGCCAGGACGACAAGCGCGTCGACCAACTGCCCCCACAGCTCACGCAGCTCGGCCGGTGCGGGTCGCAGCTCGGCCAGCCGGGGGGCGGCCGTTCCCTCGTCGGCGTCGCCGAGGAACTCCAGCATCAGCTCGGTGCCCCGCAGCTGCACCGGGTACGGCACCGTGATCGTGCCGTAGCGCCTGCCGATCTCCCAGAGCCGACTCAGGGCGGCGAACTCCGCCGCCGCCCACTGTCCGGCGATCATCTGCCGGCCGAACGCCGTCCGGCCGGTCATCGCCCGCATCTCACGTGAGCGGCGCACCCGGCGCCCTTCGAGGTACCCCGCGTCGCGGTGGAAGAGCCGGTGCCGGGGGTCCCGGTACCGCTTCGCCGCCAGCAGGCAGGATATGTCGGTGCCGGGAATTCCCCGGCGGACCAGGTGGACGTCGGCCTCCTTGCCGGTCTTGAGCACACCGAGTTCGGTGTCCTTCGCGGCCAACTCGGTGACCAGCCACTCCGGGTGGGGCGATGGCCCGTGCACCGCCTCGTCCCAGGAGGACCAGGTCTCGTCGCTGCCCGGGTCGGACGCGTCGTCGTAGTCGGTGGAAGCGGCGGCGGCCGGCCGACCGCGCTTCAGGAACCGTGGTTCGTCGTCGTCGAAGCGGCGTCCGCCGCGGACACGGCGCTCGGGCGCCGGAAAGTCGTCATCGCGCATCGCGCTGGAAATCCCTTTGTCGAGGTTTTGGGAGGCAGGAAGTGACAGGCGAAGACGGCCATGACCGACCCCCTCTCCTCGACCGGGCGCACACCCGGGGTGCACGATGCGCGGACCATGCTCGTCGGCAGTTCCGCCCGGGTCAACCGAATTAGGGCGCGTGCCATCGGGCCGGGCCCGGCTGCGCCGGGCGAGCCTGATGAAACGCGCCCCAGCGACTCAGGCGCCCATGATCTCGGCGATGGCGGCTATCACGGAGTCCACCGTCGCCGTGGGGGCGAATCGGGCGTCGGTCCAGGGACGGCCCCGGTGCAGCCAGACGCTCGGCAGGCCGACGGCGGTGGCGCCGCCGATGTCCGCCTCCGGGCCGTCCCCGACCACCCAGGCGCCGCGCAGTGGCATCCTGGCCCGCTGTGCGGCGAGCGCGAAGATGCGGGGGTTGGGCTTGCTGACCCCGGCCTCCTCGGAGATCACCCAGTCGGCGACGTACCGGTCCAGCCCGGTGCGGCGGATCTTGGCGTCCTGCTGCCGAACCGCGCCGTTGCTCACCACGACCGGCATCCAACCGGCGTCGTCGGCGATCCGCAGGGCGCACGCCACAAGCGGGTCCAACCGGGTGAACTCGACGACCCCGTCGTGCAGTTCCTCCACCAGGTCGATGGAGGGGATCCGCAACCGGTAGCGGTCCCGGATCGCGTCCGCCACGTCCCAGCGATCCGTCAATCCGTCGGCGTCGATGGATAGCAGCCATTCGATGTCGTGCGGTGGCGCTCCGATGCCGTCGAGGAAGCGCTCTGCCCAGGTGCGGAACGGCCCGGCCCGGTCGAGCAGGGTGTTGTCCAGATCCAGCAGGAGCAGCGGCACTCGGGCACCTTACGGGAATCGGGTACCTCGCCGACAGGGCAGAAGGTTACGCAGTGATGTCAGGCGGGGCCGGCTGCCGCGCGATCCCGGCCAGCAGCACCAAGCCGTACGTACGGTTTGCGCCAGTCGGGGGGAGCTGACACGATCGGCACGTGCCCAGAGTAAGTCAGGATCAGCTCGACGCCCGCCGACAGGAGATCCTCGCCGCCGCGCGTGCCTGCTTCGCCCGGCACGGCTACGAGGGCGCGACCGTACGTCGGCTGGAGGAGGCCACCGGCCTGTCCCGAGGCGCGATCTTCCACCACTTCCGGGACAAGGACTCCCTCTTCCTCGCCGTCGCCGAGGACGACGCGGCGACGATGGTGGAGACGGTCGCCCGCAACGGACTTGTCCAGGTGATGCGTGACCTGCTCGCCCGAGCGGTCTCCCCGGACACCACCGGATGGCTCGGCAGCCAGTTGGAGGTGTCCCGGCGGCTGCGCACCGACCCGGCCTTCGCCACCCGCTGGGCCCAGCGGTCGGCCGCCATCGCCGAGGCGACCCGGGACCGGCTGGCCCGTCAACGGGAGGCCGGCGTGCTCCGCGAGGACGTACCCATCGACGTGCTGGCCCGCTTCCTCGAACTCGCCTATGACGGTCTGGTGCTGCACCTGGCCATGGGTCGGCCGGCCGGCGACCTGGGCGCCGTGCTCGACCTCGTCGAGGAGGCGGTGCGCCGACGCTGACTCGTCAGGTAACGAGAAGATAACTCGACAGTCCGGGCAGCCGGATGCTGGCATCGCCGCTCCACAATGAAGCCGCGTTCCCTCGCGCGACAGGAGCAGGCCATGACGGGTTTCGCTGTCGATTACGACACCTGGGGAGTTCCCGGTCCCACCTTCATCACGCTCTACCTGGTAGCCACGGTGGTCGCCGTCGCCGTGGTGCTGATCCGCCGCCGGGCGCTGCTGGGCGGCCGGGCCGCTCCGCCCGCCGACCAGGTGAGCCCGCAGCAGGTCGCCTACCTCAACGGCGGTGCGGACTTCGCCGTCTGGACCTCGCTGGGCGCGCTGCGCAGCCAGGGCGCGATCGGTGTCGACGCGGCGGGCCGGCTGACCGCCGACGGTCCGCTGCCGCCCGCCGTCACCTCACTCGACCGGGCCATCCACTACGCCGCGACGCAGCGCGTCCCGGCCAAGGACGTACGGCGTACCGAATGGGTCGAGCGCGCCCTCACCGAGCTGCGCGACGGACTCGACAAGCGCGGCCTCGCGATCGGTCCGGACCGCCGGGCCGCCCTGCGGCAGGGGCCGCTGCTGCTTGTCGCGTTGCTGGTGCTCGGGGTCGTCCGGATCATCGCCGGGATCGCCAACGACCGCCCGGTCTGGTACCTCGTGCTCACCGTCCTCGCGCTCGCCGCACTGACCACCGTGCTGCTCGTCCGGGTACCCCGCCGCACCCGGGCGGCCGAGGCCGCGCTCCGGACACTGCGCCAGCGCAACCGCCACCTCGCACCCGCCGCCAACCCGGCGTACGCCACCTACGGAGCCGCGGGAGCGGGCATGTCTGTCGCTCTCTACGGCACCGCCTCGCTCTGGGCGCTCGATCCGGTCTTCGCCCAGCAGGCTCAGATCCAACGCCACGTCGCCGCCAGCGGCGCGAGCTCCAGCGGAGGGTGCGGCGGCGGCAGCACCGCCGGCGCCGGCGGCTGTGGAGGTGGCAGCAGTTGCGGCGGCGGAGGTGGCGGGGGCTGCGGCGGCGGAGGCTGCGGCGGATGACCACCCCGCACGGCGTCGGCATCGGCTGGCGCCCGGAGATCGCCGGATTCGTCGCCGAGTTGCCCGGCCTACGCTTCGTCGAGGTGATCGCCGAGTCGGTACCGACCGCCGGCCCGCCACCGGACGACCTGGTCGAGCTACGCGACCGCGGCGTCACGGTCGTACCCCACGGCGTGCGGCTCTCCCTCGGCGGCGCGGAACCTGTCGACCCGGCCCGGGTCGCCCACCTGGCGGCGGTCGCGCAGCTACTGGCGGCTCCCCTGGTCAGCGAGCACATCGCCTTCGTTCGCGCCGGCGGCCTGGAGGCGGGCCACCTGCTGCCGCTACCGCGAAGCCACGAGGCGGTCGACGCGGTCTGCGCCAACATCGTCCGCGCCCAGGCGGAGCTGCCGGTGCCGATCGCGCTGGAGCCGATCGCCGCCCTGTTCGACTGGCCGGACGACGAACTCGACGAGGCGTCGTTTCTCAACGAGATCCTGGAACGCACCGGGGCGCTACTGCTGCTCGACGTCGCCAACGTGTACGCCAACGCCCGGAACCGGGGCACCGACCCGCTCGCGCTGCTGGACCGGCTGCCCCTGGAACGGGTGGCGTACCTGCACGTCGCGGGTGGTGCCGAGCGCGGCGGCTTCTACCACGACACACACACCGACCCGATCGGACGCGAGGTGTTGGACCTGCTCGCCGAGCTGTCCGCCCGGCAGCGCCCACCAGCAGCACTACTGGAACGCGACGGGTACTACCCACCCGCGGCCGAGCTGCGTACCGAACTGGACGCCATCGCCGCCGCCTGCGGCTTCCCGGTGGTGACGTGACACCGGCCGGGACCGGCCCGGCCCGCCGGTCCGAACCGCCGACCGCGACGGCAGCCGGATCGCTCGCCGCGCGGCAGGCGGAGCTGGTCGCGGCCCTGGTGGCCGGTGGTCCGCCGCCGCCCGGCTTCGTTCCCGGACCGTTGGCCGCCGCCCGCGCCGCGTTGCTGCGCAAGCGGGCCGGTGAGGTAGCCCGGCACTGGCCGCTGCTCGCCGCCGGGCTCGGCCCTGACTGGCCTACGGCGTTCACCGAATGGGCGGACGGCCGGCCCACCGGCGGCGGGCTGCGCGACGGCTGGGATCTGGCCCGCGCATTGCACGCCCGCGCCGCCCTACCGCCGCTGGGCGCGGAGGAACTGGCCGTCCGGGAGGCGGAGTTCCGCTACGACGGGCACCGGGCACCGCGCCGCCGCCGGTCCCCCGCCCTCGGACGGGCCGGCGGCGCGATCGCCGTCCAGGTCGCCGGTCGGGTACGCCTGCTGCGCCCGACCCGCCCCTGAACCGAAACCCGGGCCTGTTTCCCGCCGGGCCGACTGGGGCAGGATCCTCGGCATGGATCTCGGACTGACCGATCGGGTGTACGTGCTCACCGGTGCCTCCCGTGGACTCGGTTACGCCACCGCGCAGTGCCTGGTGGCCGACGGCGCCCGGGTGGTGCTCTCCGCCCGGCACTCCGACGCGGTGCAGGCCGCCGTGGCCGGCCTCGGTGGGCCCGACCGGGCTGTCGGCGTCACCGCCGACCTGGCGGACCCGGCGACCCCCGAACGGCTGCTGGCCGCCGCACGGCAGCACTTCGGCCGCGTCGACGGTGCCCTGGTCTCCGTCGGCGGACCGCCCGCCGGCAGTGCCGCGTCCGTCGCCGACGAGCAGTGGCGGCAATCCTTCGAGACGGTCTTCCTCGGCAGCGTCCGCACGGTACGAACTGTCGCCGCCGCGCTGCCCGACGGCGGTGCGATCGCACTGGTGCTCTCCACCTCGGCGCGCGGCCCCGTGCCCGGACTGGGCATCTCCAACGCCCTGCGGCCAGGTCTGGCCGGTGTCGCCAAGGACGTCGCGGACGAGTACGGCCCGCGCGGCGTACGGGTGGTCGGGCTGCTGCCGGGACGGATCCTGACCGACCGTAACCGGGAACTGTTCGCCGCCACCGGTGACCCCGAACGGGCCCGGGCCGAGGCGGAGGCCGCCATCCCGCTGCGCCGCATCGGTGACCCCGCCGAGTTCGGTCGGGTCGCCGCCTTCGTCCTCTCCCCCGCAGCCAGCTACCTCACCGGCGTCACCGTGCCGGTCGACGGCGGCGCGCTGCGCGGCCTGTGACCGCCGGGCAGCCGCCCCACCGGCGGACCACCGGCGGCAGGTCGACGAAGCCGGCCCGACCGGGCCGCACGGAGCCGGGACCGTACCCGCGTCCGAGCCGGGAAGAACTCGCCGCGGCGGTCGACAGGACCATCCCGGACGTCATCGCGGTCGGGTTGGACGTGCTCTTCGTCGGGATCAACCCGGGGCTCTGGTCGGCGGCTACCGGGTGGCACTTCGCCCGCCCCGGCAACCGGTTCTGGCCGGCGCTGCACCGGGGTGGGTTCACGCCACGGCTGCTGCACCCCAGCGAGCAGGACGGCCTGCCGGCGCTCGGGCTGGGCATCACAAACATGGTGGCCCGGGCCAGCGCCCGCGCGGACGAGCTGACCGCCGCCGAACTTGTCGACGGTGCGCGGCAGCTCACCGACAAGGTGGCCCGGTACCGGCCGCGCTGGGTCGCGGTGGTCGGCGTGACCGCGTACCGGGTCGGCTTCGCCCGGCCGAAGGCGGGGTTCGGGCCACAACCGGAGCAGTTGGCCGACGCCCGGCTGTGGGTGCTGCCCAACCCCAGCGGCCTGAACGCCCACTACACCCCGCAGACGCTCGGTGCCGCCTTCGCCGAACTCCGCTCGGCCGCCCTGGATTGAACCGGGCAGAACGGGCCGGCGACCGGCTCGGCGGTCTGGGCGCGGCAGCCGTCAGTTGGCGGCGGCGGGCGGCATGGCCTCGTCGGCGATGTACTCCCGGGACGGGATGACCACCGGCTCCGGACCTGTGGCGTCGGCGTACGGAGTGGGTGAGTCGGCCACCGCGAACTGGGTGCGGTACAGCTCGGCGTAGAGACCGCCGACGGCGACCAGCTCGTCGTGCCGGCCCCGCTCCACGATCCGGCCGTCGTCGAGGACCAGGATCTGGTCGGCGTCCCGGACGGTGGAGAGCCGGTGGGCGATCACCAGGGCGGTGCGCCCGGTCAGCGCCACCGACAGCGCCCGTTGCACAGCCGCCTCACTCTCCGAATCCAGGTGGGCTGTCGCCTCGTCGAGGATCACGATGGATGGCGCCTTGAGCAGCAGCCGGGCGATGGCGATGCGCTGCTTCTCGCCACCGGAGAAGCGGTAGCCGCGCTCCCCGACGGTGGTGTCGAGCCCGTCGGGCAGCGACCTGACCAGATCGGCGACCTGTGCCCCCGCCAGGGCCGCCCACAGCTCGTCGTCGGTGGCCTCCGGCTTGGCGTAGCGCAGATTCTCCGCGATGGTCTCGTGGAACAGGTGCGAATCCTGGGTGACCACACCGATCTCGTCGCGCAGCGAGTCGAGCCGGGCGTCGCGGACGTCGACGCCGCCGACCAGCACCTGCCCGTCGGTGACGTCGTAAATGCGGGAGATCAGCATGGACAGCGTGGACTTGCCGGCACCGGAGGGCCCGACCAGCGCCACCATCTGCCCCGGCTCGACGCTGAAGGAGACGCCCTTGAGCACCGGTTCGTTGACCGTACGGTCCAGCGCCGCGACCTCCTCCAGCGACGCGAGGGAGATCTCCGCAGCGCTCGGGTAGCGGAACCGGACGTCGCGGAACTCGACAGTCCCCGCCCCCGGCGGCACCCGCACCGCGTCGGGCCGTTCCTTGATGCCCGGTTGCAGGTCGAGCACCTCGAAGACCCGGTCGAACGAGACGAGCGCGCTCATCACGTCCACCCGGACGTTGCTCAACGCGGTGAGCGGGCCGTAGAGGCGGGTGAGCAGCAACGCGAGGGTCACCACGGTGCCGGCGCTGACCTGGCCGCTGACCGCGAGCCAGCCGCCGAGGCCGTAGGTGAGTGCCTGGGCCAGTGAGGCCACCAGCAGCATGGCCACGAAGAAGGTCCGCGAATACATCGCGGAGGTGATGCCGATGTCGCGCACCCGCTCGGCCCGGGCGGCGAAGCGGGCCGCCTCCGCGTCCGGTCGGCCGAAGAGCTTCACCAGCAACGCGCCGGCGACCCCGAACCGCTCGGTCATCGTCGCGTTCATCCTGGCGTCGAGGTCGTACGACTCACGGGTGATCTCCGCCAGCCGCCGGCCCACCCGACGGGCCGGGATGATGAAGACCGGCAGCAGCACCAGTGACAGCGCCGTGATCTGCCAGGACAGGGTGAACATCACAGCTGCGGTGAGGACCAGCTGGATCACGTTGCTGACCACACCCGACAGCGTCGAGGTGAACGCCCGCTGGGCGCCCATGACGTCGTTGTTGAGCCGGCTGACCAACGCACCGGTCTGGGTCCGGGTGAAGAACTGCAACGGCATCCGCTGCACGTGGTCGTAGACGCGGGTCCGCAGGTCGAGGATGATGCCTTCGCCGATGCGGGCCGAATACCACCGTTGGGCCAGCGACAGCAGGGCGTCGGCGACCGCGAGCGCGGCGATGAACATGGCCAGCCGGATCACCAGCGCGCCGGCCTCGGAGCCGCCCCGGGTGATCGCGTCGATCACGTCACCGGCGAGCAACGGGGTCGCCACCCCGATCACCGCAGCGACGATCACGGTCAGCAGGAAGACGACGATGTCGCGTCGGTAGGGGTGGGCGAAGGCCACGATCCGGCGGGCGACACCGCGCTTGAGCCGGTGTGCGGCGATGTCGTCCTGGCTGCGCATCGACCGGAGCATGCTCCAACCGCCCATGCCGCCAGCGGCCATGTGGTTGGACATGCTCACCTCCGGATCAGGACGTCGTACACCGTCGGGTCAATTCTCCCGATGACTACGACAACCACGCGAGTAACCCGGATCTTCCCGAGCGGTCCTTACCTATTCTCCCCGGCCGGCGAGGTCCCGCAGCCGTCGCGTCTGCGCCTCCCGCTCGGCGCGCTGCTGCTCGGCGTGGGTACGCCCGGCAGCCCCGGCGAGCAGCGCCTTGATCTCGACGACGGTGTCCCGGTTGTGGGCGAGCAGCCCGGCGGTCAGGTCACGCACCGCGTCGTCCAGCTCCGCGGCGGGCACCACCAGGGTGGCCAGCCCGATCCGGTCGGCCTCCGCGGCGTCCATCCGCCGCCCGGTGGTGCAGATCTCCAACGCCCGGGCGTAACCGACCAGCTCGACCAGACGCTTGGTGCCGGCCAGGTCAGGTACCAGCCCCAACGCCACCTCGGCCATGGAGAACTTCGCGTCCTCGGCCAACACCCGCAGATCGCAGGCGAGGGCGAGCTGGAAACCGGCGCCGATGGCGTGCCCCTGCACCGCGGCGATCGAGATGATGTCGGGCCGGTGCAGCCAGGTGAAACCACCCTGATAGTCGGCGATCTTGTCGGCGCACTCCTGCTCCGGCAGGGTGGTCAGCTCGGCGAAGGAGCCGGGCCCGGAGGCACCGGCCACCGACAGGTCGAGGCCGGCGGAGAAGGCTCGCCCCTCGCCGCGTACCACGACCACCCGCACATCACCGGGCAGGTCCCGGGAGAAGTCGCTCATCGCGCGCCACATCGCCGGGGTCTGCGCGTTGAGCACGTCGGGCCGGCACAGGGTGACCGTGGCGACCGGCCCGTCGCATTCCAGCCGGACCCCGGTCGCCTCGGCGGTCACCGGGCGGCCCGGGTCGCGGTGGTGGTGGCGGTGCTGCTGGACAACGCTGACGGGCGGGTCACGCCTTCTTGCGACGCCGAGCGCCGCCGCGCTGCCGCAGCTGCACCCCGGACTCGGTGAGCACGCGGTGGATGAACCCGTACGATCGCCCGGTCGAGGCCGCGAGCGCCCGGATGCTCTCGCCCCCGGTGTACCGCTTGACGAGGTCCTTCGCGAGCGTCTGACGCTCGGCTCCGACGATCCGGCGACCCTTCTCAGTGCTGGTGGCTGTGCCAGTGGCTGCCATGCTGTGTCCTCACGTCCCAGACTGTGCGGTTCGGATACGGTCCCACCTATTAGACCGTCTCGAACGATCATGCGCCAGATATCAACTATTCGCCAACCGACACGCTATGCAATGTCAGCTTCCCGATAGGTGATGCCGCGAGCCGGTCAGGCCAACTCGACGAGTTCCAGCAGGTCGTCGCTCCAGGCGTCCTCGTCACCGTCCGGCAGCAGGATCGCCCGGTCCGGCTTGAGCGCGAGGACCGCCCCCGGATCGTGCGTGACCAGCACGATCGCCCCCGGATAGCGGGCGATGGCGTCGAGCACCTGCTCCCGGCTGACCGGGTCCAGGTTGTTCGTCGGCTCGTCGAGCAGCAGCACGTTGGCACCGGAACAGACAAGAGTGGACAGCGCCAGTCGGGTCTTCTCCCCGCCGGAGAGGACCCCGGCGGGCTTGTCCACGTCCTCGCCGGAGAAGAGGAAGGCACCCAGGATCTTCCGCAGTTCGGTGTCGGTCTGCTCGACCGCGGCGGCCCGCATGTTCTCCAGCACGGTCCGCTCCACATCCAGCGTCTCGTGCTCCTGAGCGTAGTAGCCCAGTCGCAGACCGTGACCGGGCCGCACCTCGCCGGTGTCCGGCTCCAGCAGACCACCGAGCATCCGCAACAGCGTGGTCTTGCCGGCACCGTTGAGCCCGAGGATGGCCACCCGGGAACCCCGGTCCACCGCCACGTTCACGTCGGTGAAGATCTCCAACGAGCCGTACGACTTGGACAGTCCGGTCGCGGTCAGCGGGGTCTTGCCGCACGGCGCGGGCGCGGGGAAACGCACCTTGGCCACCTTGTCGGCGACGCGTACCTCCTCCAGGCCGGACATCAGCCGTTCGGCTCGGCGGGCCATGTTCTGCGCGGCTACCGTCTTGGTGGCCTTGGCCCGCATCTTGTCGGCCTGGGCCATCAGCGCGCCGGCCTTCTTCTCGGCGTTCGCCCGCTCCCGACGGCGACGACGCTCGTCGGTCTCCCGCGCCTCCAGGTACGCCTTCCAACCCAGGTTGTAGACGTCGACCACGCTGCGGGTGGCGTCCAGGAACCACACCTTGTTGACCACCGACTCCAGCAGGTCCCCATCGTGGGAGATCACGATCAACCCGCCCTTGTGGTTGGCGAGGAAACCCCGCAACCAGGTGATCGAGTCGGCGTCCAGGTGGTTCGTGGGCTCGTCCAGCAGCAGGATGCCGCCACCGTTCTCGCCCGCGTCCCGGAACAGGATCCGGGCCAGCTCGATGCGGCGACGCTGACCGCCGGAAAGGGTGCCGATCGTCTGCGCCAGGGCCCGGTCGGGCAGCCCCAGGTTGGCGCAGATGCGGGCCGCCTCGGCCTCCGCCGCGTACCCGCCGAGCGCGGCGAACTGGTCCTCGAGCGCGCCGTAGCGGCGCACCAGGCGCTCGTCGCTGTCCTCGGCGAGCCGAGCCTCCAACTCCTTCATGCCGGCCATCAGCGCGTCCAGGCCACGGGCGGAGAGCACCCGGTCGCGGCCGGTGACGTCCAGATCGCCGGTACGCGGATCTTGCGGGAGGTAACCGACAGCGCTACGCCTGTCGACCTGCCCGGCGTACGGCTGGCCCTCACCGGCGAGCACCTTCAGCGTGGTGGTCTTGCCGGCGCCGTTGCGCCCGACCAGGCCGATCCGGTCACCGGGCTGCACCCGCAGCGTGGTGTCGGACAGCAGGATCCGGGCTCCGGCGCGCAGTTCCAGGCCGGTGGCAGTGATCATTTCGGGGTACTCGCTCTCGGGATCCGAAGGGCTGACTCAGGGCACACGAAAGCGCCGGCGGATCGTGGTGACCCGTCGGCGCGGGGCGTTCAGCCTTCGCAGCGCAGCACGGCACCAAGTGTACCGGGCCCCGGCCGACACCCCACGCGGATTACCGACCAAGATCGTCGGGTACCGGATCGCCGACCGGACCGGTTCCGGCCCACGAGCCACTTACTGATCGGGGTCACCATGGAGCTGAACGAGAACGCACGGATCGACACCAGCCAGGTGGAGGACCGGCGAGGCAGCGGCGGAGGCGGCGGGATGGGCATCCCCATCCCGATCGGCGGCGGGCGCGGCGGCATCGTCGGCATCGTCATCGCCGTGCTGGTGGCCCTCGTCGGTGGCGGCTTCGGCCTGAACGCCATGACCGGCGGCGAGGAGCAGGGCGACAACGCCGCGTTGGAGCAGCGTTGCGCCGCCGAGAACGCCCTGGAACAGCTCGACTGCCGCAACACCCTCTACGTCAACTCGATCCAGGCGTACTGGCGTACCGCCCTGCCGGAGGCGCTGGGCGAGCAGTACCGCCCGACCCGCACCGTCTTCTTCAGCCAGGCCGTCAACACCGCCTGCGGCCAGGCCGACTCCGGCGTCGGCCCGTTCTACTGCCCGGCCGACTCGCTCGTCTACATCGACCTCTCCTTCTACGAGGTGCTCGCCACCCAACTGGGCGCCGAGGGCGAGTTCGCCCAGCCGTACGTGCTGGCCCACGAGTACGGTCACCACGTGCAGAACCTGCTCGGCACCAACGAGCAGGTTCGCCGCCAGCAGCAGCGCGACCCGGGCAACGCCAACGACCTGTCGGTACGCCTGGAGTTGCAGGCCGACTGCTACGCGGGCGCGTGGGCGAAGAACGCCACAGGCACCGCCGACGAGAGCGGCCAGAAGATCTTCACCAGCATCACCGAACGGGACATCGCCGAGGCCATCGACACCGCGGAGGCGATCGGTGACGACGCCATCTCAAAGCGCGCCGACCGGCCGGTGAACCCGGAAGAGTTCACCCACGGCTCGTCCGCCGACCGCAAGCGGTGGTTCAACCGGGGCTACGAGAGCGGCGACCCGGCCTCCTGCGACACGTTCAGCGGCGCGGTCTGACGAATCGACACCCAGCGGGCCTGGTCACTCGTGACCGGGCCCGCGTCTGCGCGACGAGCCAGCCCACACCGGCGGTGTCCTAGCGGCCGGCGTCCGATTGCGGCTCGCGAACCAGAATGCGGACCGACCGGGCGGCGGCGAGAGCGGCGACAAGTACCGCGTACCGGGGTTCCGGGACGTCGAGCAACCGGTCGGCGCGCCGCGCGGCGAGCGGGGCGAGCCGACGGTCGGCCAGCACGGTGTCCACCGCCCGTCGGTCGCCGCCGGCGACCAACGCGTCGAGCCGGTCGGCCTCCGGCAGCAGCAGGCGTACGGCAAGATCCGCCGCATCGGCCAGCGCCGCCTTCGTCTGGTTGTCCCGGCGGCGGGCGAAACGCTGCTGCGACCAACCACCGGCGGCGGTACGTCCCTGCACGTAGCGGGTGTCCACCTTGTGCACGCTCAGCTGCGTACCCTCGGCCACCCCCATCGCCACCGCCCCTTTGCGGGCCAGCAACAGTCCGATCCGGCGCGGCGTGACGACCTCCCGGACGAAGGCATCCAGCTCCGGCAGGACAGGTGCCCCCGGCGGGGTGTGCAGTTCGGCGGTCGCACCGTCCGGGGCGGACAGCAGCAGGCCGTACGCCTGCCCGGTGACGGTGGGCGGGCCGTGCCGGTCGGCGAAGCCGGCGACCCAGCGGGCGGTCCGGTCCGGATCGACCTCCACCCACCGGCCACCGCCGGCGGCGGGTCGGCTGCTCATCAGCCGACCGTACGGCACGGGCCGCCCGGGTCAGCCACCGAGGAGCATGGCTACGGCGAGCACGGTGATGATGGCACTTGACAGCAGGGCGGTGACCAGCCGGCCACGGTCACTTGTGAGCACCCGCCCGATCAGTGAGCCGCCCCCGGCGATCAGCAGCTGCCAACTGGCCGAGGCGAGGAACACCCCCAGGCTGAAGACCACCGCGACGGCGGCGCCGGAGCCACCCAGGTCCGCCCGACCGAGCACCAGTGCCGTGAAGTAGACGATTGTCGCCGGGTTGAGCAGGGTCAACGCGAGGATTCCGACGAAGGCCCGGGCCGGCGTGTCCAACCCACGCGCGGGCTTCGAGGAACTGCGTGGGCGGCGTACCCGCAGGGCGCGCCACGTGCCGTGGGTGGCGAGGGCGAACAGCACCATGGCCCCGACCAGCCGCAGCGGCCCGGCGACCGGCGCGAGCCAGCCCGCGACCACCGCGCCGCCGAGCGCCGCGACACCGGCGTAGAGCCCGTCGGCGGTGGCCACTCCGAGTGCGGCGGCCGAGCCGACCCGGAACGAGGTCCGCGCGGTGAGCCCGAGGATGAGCACGGCGATCGCGCCGACCGGGACGGCCACGCCGTAGCCGGCGACCAGACCGGCGAGGAACGCGCCGGTCACGACAGACGCCGTGCCGAGACGCGACCCGACGCGAGCCGCTGTCGACGCGCGGCGGTGGCCACGGCGACAGGACACGGCTTCATCGGGTACGCCTCACTCACCGCGCCATCCTGCGGCGAGCCGGCGCAGCAGCGCCACGGATTTTCCGACCCGGGCGGCACGCCTCTCGATCCCGTCGGACAGCTCGGTACCGTGACGTCGCCCCGATTGCCGGTCGCCCGGCGCCGCTGCCTCATCAACGCTGTCGAGCTGAACCGTCCACGCCCTCAGGCATCCGCCCCGCCACCCCACACCCGGCAAGGCCGTCGCCGGGTCGGTTGCGATGCGCCCACGCCCTCAGCTCGACAGCGCCACGACCACCAGCACCCCGTGCCGGGACACGCTGGCCGCCGCCGGGAGGTTGGCCATTGTCGCGGCGGCCCGAGCCGTCGACGGATCCGCAGCGAGACGTCGGGCGCGGCATCCGGTGGATGCCGCGCCCGAGGTGGCACTCCGGAGCCTGCCCGGAGAAGCTGTCAGACGTTGAACCCGAGGGAGCGGAGCTGGTCGCGGCCCTCGTCGGTGATCTTGTCCGGTCCCCACGGGGGAAGCCAGACCCAGTTGATCCGGATGTCGTCGACCAGACCACCGCCGGGGCCGGTGGTCAGCGCCTGGCGGGTCTGGTCCTCGATCACGTCGGTGAGCGGGCAGGCCGCCGAGGTCAACGTCATGTCCAGGGTGGCCACGTTCTGGTCGTCGACGTGCACCCCGTACACCAGGCCGAGATCGACCACGTTGATGCCCAGCTCCGGGTCGACGACGTCCTTCATCGCCTCCTCGATGTCGGCGACGGCGGCCTTGCCGCCGGCCGGCGCGGTGTTCTCACTCATGCCTTCACCTCCGTCGGGCTCGCGCCCACACCGGCGCGTGCCGCGGCGTCCTTGAACGCCATCCACGGCAACAGCGCGCACTTGACCCGGGCGGGGTAGCGGGCGACACCCTCGAACGCCACCCCGTCACCGAGCACGTCCTCGTCCGGCGTGACCTGACCACGACCGGACATCAGCGCCAGAAACGCCTCGTGCACCTCGAACGCCTCCGTCGCACCCCGGCCGGTCAGCAGCTCGTGCAGCACGCTCGCGGACGCCTGGCTGATCGAACAGCCCATCCCGTCGTACGACACGTCGTGCAGCAGCTGACCGTCGGTGGCCACCCGGACGGTGATCTCGTCCCCGCAGGTCGGGTTGACGTGGTGCGCTTCGCCGACCCGGTCGGCCGGGTCCTCGGCGTCGCGCAGCCCGCGACCGTGCGGGTGCTTGTAGTGGTCCAGGATGATCTCCTGGTAGAGAGATTCAAGCTGCATCAGCCGAAGACCTTCCGCACCTGCTCCAGGCCCGCCACCAGCGCGTCGATCTCCTCGGTGGTGGTGTAGAGGTAGAACGAGGCCCGGGTGGTGGCCGGCACCCCGAACCTGGCGCAGACCGGACGGGCGCAGTGATGGCCCACCCGCACCTGCACGCCGAGGGAGTCGAGCACCTGACCCACGTCGTGCGGATGCACGTCTCCGAGGGCGAACGAGATGGTGCCGCCCCGGCCGACCGGCACCTCCGGGCCGAAGATCCGCAGGCCGGGCACGGTACGCAGGGCGTCCAGCGCGTACGCGGTCAACTGCTTCTCGTGCCACTGGATCGCCGGCATGCCGACGCCGGTGAGGTAGTCCACTGCCGCACCGAGCGCGACCGCCTCGGCGATCGGCGGGGTGCCAGCCTCGAAACGGGCCGGCGGCGCGGCGTACGTGGAGCCGCCCATCGTCACCGTCTCGATCATCGAGCCGCCACCGAACACCGGCGGCATCGCGGCCAGCAGTTCGGTCCGGCCCCAGAGCACGCCGATGCCGGTCGGGCCGCACATCTTGTGCCCGGTGAAGACGATGAAGTCCGCGTCCAGGTCGACCACGTCGATCGGCATGTGCGGCACCGACTGCGAGCAGTCCAGCAGCAGCAGCGCCCCCACCTCGCGGACCCGGGCGGTGATCCGCGAGGTGGCGTTGACGGTGCCGAGGATGTTGGACATGTGCACCAACGAGACGATCTTCGTCCGCTCGTTGACCAGGTCGGTCAGGCCGGACTCGTCCAGCCGGCCGTTGTCGGTGACCGGGAACCAGCGCAGTGTCGCACCGGTCCGCTCGGCCAGCAGCTGCCACGGGACGATGTTCGAGTGGTGCTCCATCTCCGAGATGACGATCTCGTCGCCCGGCCCCAGCCGGAACCGGGGGTCGGCGTCGGGCCGCAGCGAGGCGTTGGAGAACGCGTACGCCACGATGTTGATCGCCTCGGTGGAGTTCTTGGTGAAGACCACCTCGTCGACGCTCGGCGCGTTGACGAACGCGGCGACCTTCCCCCGGGCCCCCTCGTACGCCTCGGTGGCCTCGGTGCCGAGCGTGTGCACCGAGCGGGACACGTTGGCGTTGTGCCGGGCGTAGTGCTCGGCCAGCACGTCGAGCACCTGGCGCGGCTTGTGCGAGGTGTTGGCGCTGTCCAGGTAGACGAGCGGATGCCCGTTGATCTCCCGATCGAGGATCGGGAAGTCGGCGCGTACCGCCGCCACGTCGTAGCGGGGCACGTCGTCGTACTGCGGCATCCCCGGGGGGATCGCGATGGTGGTCATCGTCGTGACCGGCCCTTCCTTCGGGATCAGACCCGCGCCGGACCAGCCCCGGCCGCGTACCGCTCGTAGCCGGACTCCTCGAGCTTGTCGGCCAGCTCCGGGCCACCCTGCTCGACGATGCGACCGGCGACGAAGACGTGCACGAAGTCAGGCTTGATGTAACGCAGGATCCGGGTGTAGTGGGTGATCAGCAGCAGGCCGGTGTCACCGGTGTCACGCACCCGGTTCACCCCCTCGCTCACCACCCGCAGCGCGTCCACGTCGAGGCCCGAGTCGGTCTCGTCGAGGATGGCCATCTTCGGCTTGAGCAGTTCCAGCTGGACGATCTCGTGGCGCTTCTTCTCACCGCCGGAGAAGCCCTCGTTGACGTTGCGCTGGGCGAAGGCCGGGTCCATGTGCAGCCGCTCCATGGCACCGCGCAGCTCGCCGCCCCAGGTGCGCAGCTTCGGCGCCTCGCCGTCGATCGCGGTCTTGGCGGTACGCAGGAAGTTCGCCACCGAGACGCCGGGGACCTCGACCGGGTACTGCATGGCGAGGAAGAGACCGGCGCGGGCCCGCTCGTCGACGGACATCTCCAGGACGTCCTCGCCGTCCAGGGTCACCGAACCACCGGTGATCTCGTACTTCGGGTGGCCGGCGACCGAGTACGCCAGGGTCGACTTGCCGGAGCCGTTCGGGCCCATGATCGCGTGGGTCTCCCCCGACTTCACGATCAGGTCGACACCGTGCAGGATCGGCTTGAGCTCACCCTCGGGCAGCTTCACCGACACCTGCAGGTCGCGGATCTCCAGGGTGCTCATTATCGGGTCACTCCATTGCTCGGCGTCAGACTGACGTAGATGTCACCGTCGCGGACTTCGACGGGGTAGACGGGTACGGGTTCGGTGGCGGGCAGCCCGGTGGGCTCGCCGGTACGCAGGTCGAAGCGGGAGCCGTGCAACCAGCACTCCAGCGTGCAGCCTTCGACCTCGCCCTCGGAGAGCGCCACGGCCGCGTGCGAGCACTCGTCGAACACGGCGTAGAACTGGTCGTCCTCGCCGTGTACGAGCGCGATCTGGGTGCCGTCGACGTCGGCGCTGATCACGGTGCCCTTCGGCACGTCCTCGATGGCGCAGATGCGGATCATCAGGCGCCCGCCTTCGCCAGCCGAGCCTCGATAGCGTCCCCCAGGCGCTCACGCAGGGGCTCCACCGGGATCTTGTTCAGCAGCTCGGCGAAGAACCCGCGCACCACCAGCCGGCGTGCCTCAGCCTCCGGGATGCCCCGGGCCATCAGGTAGAACAACTGCTCGTCGTCGAAGCGGCCGGTGGCGCTGGCGTGGCCGGCCCCGGCGATTTCGCCCGTCTCGATCTCCAGGTTCGGCACGGAGTCGGCTCGGGCGCCGTCGGTGAGCAGCAGGTTCCGGTTGATCTCGTACGTGTCGGTGCCGGTCGCCTCGGCCCGGATCAACACGTCGCCGACCCAGACGGTGCGGGCGCTCTCCCCCTGCAACGCGCCCCGGTAGCCCACGTAGCTGCGGCAGTCCGGCACGGTGTGGTCGACCAACTGGCGGTGCTCCTGGTGCTGGCCGGAGTCGGCGAAGTAGACGCCGTACAGCTCGGCCTCGCCGCCACGGTCGGTGTACTCGACTGTGGTGTGCTGGCGGACCAACTCGCCGCCGAGGGTGACCTGCACGTGCAGCACCCGGGCGTCCCGACCGAGTCGCACCTTCAGGTGCTGCGCCTGCACCGCGTCGTCGGCCCAGTCGGCCACGGTGACCAGGGTGAGCTTCGCCCCGTCGCCCACCGACACCTCGACGTTGTCCGCCAGGGTGGCCGAGCCGACGTGCTCCAGCACCAGGATCGCCTCGGCGAACCGACCCACCTCCACGACCGTGTGCCCGAAGGCCAGGCCCTCGACGCCGCCACCGACCGCCCGGAGGATGGCCGGGCCACTGATCACGGCGTCCTGCGCCACCCGCACCAACAGCGCCTGCCCGGCTCCGGTGTACGCCAGCGCGCTGACCCGGTCGAACGGGGTGAGCACGCTGCCGACCCGCGGGTCGTCGTGGCCGATGCGCTCCACGGACACGCCCTCGGGCAGGTCGGCGTACTCGTGCCGAATCGTGCCGGTGGCGGTCGGGTCGTCACCGACCAGCCCACGCAGCCGCTTGAGCGGGGTGAAACGCCACTCCTCCTCCAGGCCGGTCAGGGCCGGGAAGTCGGCGACATCGTACGAACGCAGCGCCTGCGACTTGGTGCTGGGCGGCGCGGAAGCCTGGGTAGTCATCTCGTCCTTGATCTGTTCTACGACGACGGTGTCATTGACTGGAGGGTCGGTCAGGGGGCGCACGCCCCGGCCCGACGGATGGCGTTCGCCGGTGACGCCGCTCGGCGTCAGCCGACCGCGCCCTCCATCTGCAGCTCGATCAGGCGGTTGAGCTCCAGCGCGTACTCCATGGGCAGTTCCTTGGCGATCGGCTCGATGAAGCCGCGCACGATCATCGCCATCGCCTCGTCCTCGCTCAGGCCCCGGCTCATCAGGTAGAAGAGCTGGTCCTCGCTGACCTTGGAGACGGTCGCCTCGTGCCCCATCGACACGTCGTCCTCGCGGATGTCGACGTAGGGGTAGGTGTCGGAGCGGGAGATAGTGTCGACGAGCAGGGCGTCGCACTTGACCGTGCTGGCGCTGCTGTACGAGCCCTCCAGCACCTGCACCAGGCCCCGGTACGAGGTCCGGCCGCCGCCCCGGGCGATCGACTTCGACACGATGGTGCTGCTGGTGTGCGGTGCCGCGTGCACCATCTTGGCGCCGGCGTCCTGGTGCTGGCCCTCACCGGCCATGGCCACCGAGAGCACCTCGCCCTTGGCGTGCTCGCCGGTCATGTAGACCGCCGGGTACTTCATGGTCACCTTGGAGCCGATGTTGCCGTCGATCCACTCCATGGTCG
This sequence comes from Verrucosispora sp. CNZ293, assembly GCF_002754655.1. NCBI lineage: Bacteria > Bacillati > Actinomycetota > Actinomycetes > Micromonosporales > Micromonosporaceae > Micromonospora > Verrucosispora sp. CNZ293. Next base: position 205,974 of record NZ_PEFR01000001.1, on the reverse strand, counting down.
CGCCCTCGTGGCACACGGCGCGCTTGGTGACCAGGTTGTAGACGTTGTTCGACCAGTTCTGGATGGTCGTGTAACGGCACCTGGCGTTCTTCTTGACGATGATCTCCACCACGGCGCTGTGCAGCGAGTCCGAGGAGTAGATCGGGGCGGTGCAGCCCTCGACGTAGTGCACGTACGCACCCTCGTCGACGATGATCAGCGTCCGCTCGAACTGGCCCATGTTCTCGGTGTTGATCCGGAAGTACGCCTGCAGCGGGATCTCCACGTGCACACCCTTCGGCACGTAGATGAACGAGCCGCCGGACCACACGGAGGTGTTCAGCGCGGCGAACTTGTTGTCGCCGACCGGGATCACCGTGCCGAAGTACTCCTTGAAGACGTCCTCGTGCTCCTTGAGCGCGGTGTCGGTGTCGAGGAAGAGGACACCCTGCTCCTCCAGGTCCTCGCGGATCTTGTGGTAGACCACCTCGGACTCGTACTGGGCGGCGACACCGGCGACGAGGCGCTGCTTCTCCGCCTCCGGGATGCCCAGCCTGTCGTAGGTGTTCTTGATGTCCTCGGGCAGGTCCTCCCAGCTGGCGGCCTGCTTCTCGGTGGAGCGCACGAAGTACTTGATGTTGTCGAAGTCGATCCCGGTGAGGTCGGCGCCCCAAGCCGGCATCGGCTTGCGCTCGAACAGCCGCAGACCCTTCAGGCGCAGGTCGAGCATCCAGGCCGGCTCGTTCTTCTTGGCCGAGATGTCTCGCACCACCGCCTCGTTGAGGCCGCGCTGAGCCGAGGACCCGGCGACGTCCGGGTCGGCCCAGCCGTACTCGTAGTTGCCCAGGGCGGCGAGCTGCTCCTCCTGGGTCAGGGGCTGGACGATCTGCTCGGTCATCTATCTGTCCTCACAGTGGTGACGGTCTTACCGGACTGGGCGTGCGGCGAACCCGGAATGTGCGTGGTGCACACCCCGTCGCCGTGCGCGATGGTGGCCAGGCGCTGCACGTGGGTACCGACCAGGCGGGAGATCACCGTGGTCTCGGCCTCGCACAGCTGGGGAAACTCGGCGGCCACGTGCGCCACCGGGCAGTGGTGCTGACAGAGCTGGCCGCCGGAGGCGATCGTGGAGGCACTGGCAGCGTATCCCTCCGCGGTCAGCGCCGCGGCGAGTGCCTCGGCACGGGCCATCGGATCGTCGCCGGCATCGGCCAGGGCGGCCTGACAGCGCGTCTCCAGGGCGGCCACCTGCTCGGCGGCGAACCTCTCCACCGCGCGTGAGCCGCCGGTACGCGCGATCCAGCGCAGCGCGGCGGTGGCCATGTTGTCGTAGTGGTGCGTGCCACACCGGCTCCGGGCGGCGTCGGTGAGCAGGAACACCTTTGCCGGTCGGCCCCGCCCCCGGTGACCGCGTACGGTCTGCTCACGGGCCACGACGTCACCGTCGGCGAGCATCGCGTCCAGGTGCCGGCGGATCGCCGCCGGGCTGAGCCCGAGCGCGTTGCCCAACTGGGCGGCGGTGGCGGCGCGACGTTCCAGCAGCAGCAGGGTGACCCGGTCCCGGGTCGACGGCTCACCGGCCGGTGTTGCCTGGGTGCCGGCCGGGACCTGCGGGGCGGATGTGACGACGGGCAACGACCCGCCGACGGCCGGCCCGGCCGTCGGCTGGTGCCCGGTGAGTCCCGCCGCCTTTTTCACAACGCCCACGTTACGTAATTCAATCTGGGCCCGCAAACGTGACCCCGGTGATCCGAGCCACCGCACCGGCGGAGTCACCCGATCGGCGACAACTACGTTGCGTAGGATTCGGCTCGTGAATCGACCCGCCCGATCTCTGGTCTCCATCACCCTGCTGCGTCGACTGGCGTTGGCCAACGTCGTCGCGAACGTCGCGATCGTGGTCACCGGCGGGGCGGTGCGGCTGACCGCGTCCGGGTTGGGCTGCCCCACCTGGCCCCGGTGCACCGACGAGTCGTACACCACCACGGCCGAGATGGGCATGCACGGGGTGATCGAGTTCGGCAACCGCCTGCTCACCTTCGTGCTGGTGCTGATCGCGGGCGCCACGCTGCTGGCCGTGCTCGCGTACCGGCCCCGCCGACGGGGTGCGGTGCCGCTGGCACTGGCCGTCGTCCTCCTCATCGTGGCGCAGGCCGTGATCGGCGGGATCACCGTCCGCACCCAGCTGCATCCCTCGATCGTGGGCATCCACTTCGTGGTGTCGATGCTGCTGCTTGTCGTCGCGTACGCCCTGTGGCGTCGGGTGGGCGAGCCGGACGGCCGCAAGGTACCGGTGGTGCCGCCGGCGCTGCGGTCCCTCACCTGGATCACCGTGGTGGCCAGCGCGGCGGTCATCGTGGTCGGGGTGGCGGTGACCGGTAGCGGACCGCACGCCGGCGACGCCGACGCCGTCCGCAACGGCCTGGATCCGCAGACGATCTCCCAGATCCACGCCGACCTGGTCTTCCTGCTCGTCGGCCTGACCGTGGGCCTGTGGCTGGCGTTGCGGGCGGTCGGCGCGCCGGCGCGGGCGGTACGAGCCGCGCTGACCCTGCTGCTTGTTGAACTGGGTCAGGGCGTGATCGGCTTCGTGCAGTACTTCACCAACCTGCCGGCGCTGCTGGTCGGCCTGCACATGCTCGGCTCCTGCCTGGTCTGGCTCGCCACCCTGGCCGTGCTCTGGTCAACCCACGAGCGCCACCCCGCCGACGACCCGACGCCAACCCAGCCAGCCGCCCCCACCCCCACCGAGCCCGCCCACCCGGCCCCCACCCCCGCCTGACCTCGCATTGATCATGAAGTAGTTGTCACTCTCTCCGGCGTGGCACGACAACAACTTCATGATCAACCCGTCGAGGCGAGGGGGGGCAGCGGGGGGGCAGCGGGGGTCAGGGGGTGGGGTGGGAGAGGTGGGTGAGGTAGGTGAGGATGGCGTCGGCTAGGCGGTCGGGTGCGCCAGCGGAGTGGCCGAGGAAGAGGGAGGGCTCGGTCAGTTCCAGCTCCACCAGCACCGGGGTGCCGTCGGGGCCGGGAATCAGGTCGACCCGGGCGTAGAGCAGGCGGTCGGACCCGCCCGGCACCGCCGCGAGGGTCTGCTCCGCGACGGCGAGTTGCGCCGGCTGCGCCGTGCGGGCGGTGATTTCCTCGACCTTGTACAGCCCGTCGACACCCTCGTCCGGCCCGGTCAGCATCGGGCCTTTGCGGATGGCGTGGCTGAAGGTCAACCCGGTCGGGCCGGCCAAGAAGAGCAGCGCGGTCTCTCCGTCGGTGTCGACCGCGTTCAGGTACGGCTGGACCATTGCCACCCGGCCGGCCGCACCGAGCCGACGCACGTGGGCGACCGCGAGGTCCCGGTGCCCCGGGTCGGCCAGGTCGTACCGGCCGGTGTCCTGGCTGCCGGCGCTCACGGCCGGCTTGATGACGTACTCACCGTGATCCGCAGGTGGCTGCCACGGCTCGCCGGGCCGCACCCAGCCGGTCGGGACCGTGGGTACACCGGCGGCGGACAACTCGTCGAGGTAGCGCTTGTCGGTGTTCCAGCGCACCACGTCCGCTGGATTGACCAGTCGGGGCACGCCCGTGGCCCAGGCGACGAACTCGTCCCGGCGGGACATGTAGTCCCAGGGCGAGCGGAGCACGGCCAGGTCGTAGCGGGCCCAGTCGACGTCCGGGTGGTCCCAGACGACGGGTTCGGCGAGGATCCCGCGCGCGGCCAGCGGAGCCACCACGAGACGGTCGTCGTCGTCGAGGTCGGCCAGATCGGTGCAGGTGACAAGAGCGACCCGGGGTTTCCCCCGGGTCGACTGGTGGTGATCGGTCAACTTATCTCAACGGGCCATCGTGCGCCGGGCCATCGAACGCCACAGGTCGTTGCTCGGGCGCATCTGGTCCATCAGTTCCCGCTCCCAGGCGTTCTCCACGGCCACCCCGGCCTGCGCGCAGGCCTCACGGGCGGTCACGGTGTCCTCGGCGAACTGGTCGCCCCAGGCGCCGTCGGAGCCCACCAGGACGATGCGGGCGCCGCGCTTGCCGACGTACTCGATGACCGCCTTCGCCCCGCCGTGCTCGGCGGCGAACGACTTGATGCCCGCGACCAGCCCGTTGGAGGCCTGCCCGGAGGCGGTCTGATCAGCCGTCAGCGTCGTATCGGAACCATCTGCCATAACGTGAAGCCTAAGCAGACAGCCACTCGAACGGGCGAGAACCGTGAAGCTTTTGTGATACCCATTACCCGAAGGTTTAAGCGGGACCACAGACGTTTCGCCCGTATTTATCAGCATCAAACAGGGTCTTTCGGAGCGGCGAAAGCGTCACCAACCGGGCGCATCTGGAGACACGGCACTCATGCCCCACTGCCCCGCCCACCGCAGCGACCGGCGAGCAGGCGGTCAGAGCAGGGCGTCGAGGGCCGCGGCGGCGAAGACGATGGTCAGGTACGTCGTCGACCAGTGGAACAGCCGCATCGGCTTGACCGGCTCGCCCCGGCTGGCCCGGCCGGCGAGCTTGTGCGCCTCGGCCACGAAGATCGCGCCGACCACAAGCGTCGGAACACCGTAGACCGCACTCAGCCCCAGCGGCCAGACGGCCAGCGAGGTCAGCACGGTCAGCCAGGCGAAGAGCACGATCTCGGCGTTGACCCGGCGGACCGACGCGACAACCGGAAGCATCGGGATGCCGGCCCGGGCGTAGTCGTCCTTGTACTTCATCGCCAGCGGGTAGAAGTGCGGCATCTGCCAGAAGAAGACCACCCCGAACAGCGCCCACGCCACCGGCGACAGCGAGCCGGTCACCGCCGCCCAGCCGATCAGCACCGGCGCGGCGCCGCAGGCGCCACCCCAGAAGGTGTTCGCCGCCGTCGTGCGCTTGAGCCACAGGGTGTAGACCACGTCGTAGTAGACGATCGCGGCAAGCGTGAGCCCGGCGGCGAGCAGATTTGTGAACACCGCCATCAACGCGACCGAGACCACCGCCAGCACCAGGCCGAAGATCAGCGCGTTGCGGGGCGTCACGGTGTGCGCCGGCAGCGGCCGTCGCTTCGTACGCCGCATCACCTGGTCGATGTCCCGGTCGATGTAGCAGTTGAGCACGCTGGCCGCGCCCGCCGCGAGCGAGCCGCCGACAAGCACCACCGCGACCAGCCACAGCGACGGCAGCCCACCGTGCGCGAGCATCATCGCCGGCACCGTGGTGACCAGCAGCAGCTCCACGATCCGCGGCTTGGTCAGCGTCACGTACGCCGCCACCACCGCCCGCAGGTCGCGGGGGCGGGCTGGGGTCTCCCCGGCCGTACGCACCGGCGTCTGCCCGGCAGGGTTGCTGACGGGGCGCTCGGTGATCATGCTCACGGATTGCCACCTTCCGGCGTCGGGAGGGGAGGTCACGGCGGCCGGACCGGCTCGGGTCCACACACCGACCCACACACTACGCGTTGTCGTTTTGGCTGCCCGGGCGACCCGGCAACGGTGCCAGTCGTCACACCGACGGGCTGGCGGACGGCCTGACGGCGGGCTGAACCGTGTAGCGCACCCGAAACGTACAGACCAGCATGCTGAGATCCTCGGGCGCACGTTTAGCCGCGCTCGATAGGGTCATCACTGAGGGTTCCGCCCATCTCGCCGAGGAGCACAAACCACCGTGGCTGCCAACCGACCCGCGCCCCCCGCACTTGACTGGTCCGACCTCGACCGCCGTGCCGTGGACACCGTCCGCGTACTGGCCATGGACGCCGTGGAGAAATCCGGCAACGGCCACCCGGGCACCGCGATGAGTCTCGCCCCTGCGGCGTACCTGCTGTTCAACCGGGTGATGCGGCACAACCCCGCCGACCCGAACTGGCCCGGCCGGGACCGCTTCGTGCTCTCCGCCGGCCACTCCAGCCTGACGCTGTACATCCAGCTCTTCCTGGCCGGCTACCCGCTGAGCCTGGACGACCTGAGGTCGCTGCGGCAGTGGGGTTCGCTCACCCCGGGCCACCCCGAGCACGGGCACACCCCCGGCGTGGAGACCACCACCGGCCCGCTCGGCCAGGGCCTGGGCAACGCCGTCGGCATGGCCATGGCGGCGCGGCGCGAACGCGGCCTGTTCGACCCGGAGGCCGAGGCCGGTGAGTCCGCCTTCGACCACCACATCTGGTGCATCGCCTCCGACGGCGACATCGAGGAGGGCATCAGCCACGAGGCCAGCGCCCTGGCCGGGCACCAGCAGCTGGGCAACCTCTGCCTCATCTACGACGACAACGAGATCTCGATCGAGGACGACACCCGCATCGCGATGAGCGAGGACGTGGCCGCCCGCTACGCCGCGTACGGCTGGCACGTGCAGACCGTCGACTGGCGGCGCGGCGACGCGGAGCAGGGCGACTACCACGAGAACGTCGAGGAGCTGTACCAGGCGCTGCTGGCCGCCAAGGCGGAGACCGGCCGCCCGTCGTTCATCGCGCTGCGCACCATCATCGGTTGGCCGGCACCGAACAAGCAGAACACGGGCAAGATCCACGGCTCGGCGCTGGGCGCCGACGAGGTGGCCGCCACCAAGGAGGTCCTCGGTTTCGACCCGGCCGGTTCGTTCGAGGTCACCGAGGAGGTGCTCGGCCACACCCGGTCGGCGCTGCGTCGTGGCGAGGCCGCCCAGCAGGAGTGGACGGCCGCCTTCGACGCGTGGTCGAACGCCAACCCGGAGCGCCGCGCGCTCTACGACCGGCTGGCCGGCCGGACGCTGCCCGAGGGCTGGGCCGACGCCCTGCCGGAGTTCCCCGCCGACGCCAAGGGTGTCGCCACCCGGGCCGCCTCCGGCAAGGTGCTGGCCGCGCTCGCCCCGGTGCTGCCCGAGCTGTGGGGTGGCTCCGCCGACCTGGCCGAGAGCAACAACACCACGATGAAGGGTGAGCCCTCCTTCGTCCCCAGCCAGTACGCCACCAAGGAGTTCCCGGGCCACGAGTACGGCCGGACCCTGCACTTCGGCATCCGCGAGCACGCCATGGGCGCGATCCTCAACGGCATCGCCCTGCACGGTGGCACCCGCCCGTACGGCGGCACCTTCCTGGTGTTCAGCGACTACATGCGGCCCTCCGTCCGGTTGGCCGCGTTGATGAAGCTGCCGGTGGTCTACGTCTGGACGCACGACTCCATCGGTCTCGGCGAGGACGGCCCGACCCACCAGCCGGTGGAGCAGCTGACCGCGCTGCGGGCCATTCCCGGCCTGGACGTGGTCCGGCCGGCCGACGCCAACGAGACCGCCTGGGCCTGGCGGCAGGCGCTGGAGCACACCGACCGGCCGACGGCGTTGGCGTTGAGCCGGCAGGCGCTGCCGACGCTGGACCGCTCGCAGCTGGCCGGCGCCGAGGGCGTCGCCAAGGGCGGCTACGTGCTGGCCGAGGCGTCCAACGGCAAGCCCGAGGTGATCATCGTGGGTACCGGCTCCGAGGTGCAGCTCTGCCTGACCGCCCGGGAGCGGCTGGAGGCCGGCGGCACCCCCACCCGGGTCGTGTCGATGCCCTGCCAGGAGTGGTTCTTCGAGCAGGACGAGGCGTACCGGGAGTCGGTCCTGCCGCGCGGGGTAAAGGCCCGGGTGAGCGTGGAGGCGGGCATCGCGATGTCCTGGCGCGGCATCGTCGGCGACTGCGGCGAGACCGTCAGCCTGGAGCACTACGGCGCGAGTGCCCCGCACTCCGTGCTCTTCGAGCAGTTCGGCTTCACGCCGGACCGGATCGTCGCCGCCGCGCACGCGGCGCAGACCCGGGTCGGCGACATCACCGGTTTCACGACCGGCAACTGAGGGGAGCGCTGGCGCAACATGACTGACCGACTGGGCGAACTGACCGCTGCGAAAGTGGCGGTCTGGCTCGACGACCTTTCCCGGGTACGACTCAGTTCCGGCGGGCTGGACCAGCTGCGCCGGGAGCAGCACGTGGTCGGGGTGACCACCAACCCGACCATCTTCGCCAAGGCGCTGAGCGACGCCGACACCTACGACTGGCAGCTGCGTGACCTGGCCACCCGCGACGTGGACGTGGAAGAGGCCGTCCGGATGCTCACCACGTACGACGTGCGGTGGGCCTGTGACGTGATGCGCCCGGCGTACGAGGCCAGCGACGGCGTCGACGGCAGGGTGTCGATCGAGGTGGACCCGCGTTCGGCACACGATTCGGCCAAGACCATCGCCGAGGCCAAGGCCCTGTGGTGGCTGGTGGACCGGCCGAACCTGTTCATCAAGATCCCGGCGACCGAGGCCGGTCTGCCGGCGATCACCGCCGCCCTGGCCGAGGGGATCAGCGTCAACGTCACCCTCATCTTCGGGCTGGACCGCTACTCGCAGGTGATGGAGGCGTTCCTCACCGGCCTGGAGCAGGCCCGGGAGAACGGCCACGACCTGTCGAAGATCGCCTCGGTGGCGTCGTTCTTCATCTCCCGGGTGGACAGCGAGGTGGACAAGCGGCTGGAGAAGATCGGTTCGGAGCCGGCCAAGGCGCTGCGGGGCAAGGCCGCGGTGGCCAACGCGCGGCTGGCGTACGAGCGCTACAGCGAGGTGTTCTCCTCGGACCGGTGGCAGGCACTTGCCGACGCCGGGGCGCACCCGCAGCGGCCGCTCTGGGCGTCCACCTCGACCAAGAACCCGGACTACCGGGACGTCATCTACGTCGAGGAGCTGATCGCGCCCGGCACGGTCAACACCATGCCGGAGTCGGTCATCCACGCGTACGCCGAGCACGGTGAGACCCACCCGGACACCGTCACCGGCGCGTACGACGACGCCCGGGGGGTCTTCGCCGCCCTGGAGTCGGCCGGCGTGGACCTGGCCGACGTGATCGCCACGTTGGAGCGGGAGGGCGTGGAGAAGTTCGAGGCCAGCTGGCAGGAACTGCTCGACGGCGTCCGCAAGTCGCTGGCCGCCGCGGGTCAGGGCAGCAGCAACCCCAGCGACGCCGCCCGGGGCAACGCCGACGCCGCCGTGCGTGCCGGAGGAAATGCGTGACGGTGCCGTCCGGCGACACCCACGCCGCCACCTGGACCGGGTGGCGGCGTGGGTCGGCGGTGGTACGCGAGTGGTTCGCAGGTGAGTAGCTTCTTCAGACAACCGGTACGGTCGGCGTTGATCTACCGGTGCCCGGAAACCCGTACTCCTGGGCGGAGTCGCCGGCGGTGACCGGTGCCCCTGGCCGGTCGGGGGACGTCCGCCGCCACGCCGGCACCCGACCGAGCGGCAGACGGACCCGGACCGGTCGCGGCGCGGTGGGTCGCTACGGGCATGACGATTGACGACGTGGACGAGCGGAGCGAGGAGGCAGCGTGAACCCGCTGCGCGACCCGCAGGACCGGCGACTGCCCCGGATCCCGGAGCCGTGCGCTCTGGTGATCTTCGGGGTGACCGGTGACCTGGCCCAGAAGAAACTGCTACCCGCGATCTACGACCTGGCCAACCGGGGGCTGCTACCACCCGGCTTCGTGGTCGTCGGGTTCGCCCGGCGGGACTGGGGCGACGGCGATTTCGCTTCGCTGGCCCGCGAGGCGGCCAAGGCCCACTCCCGGACACCGTGGCGGGAGGAGGTGTGGTCCCGGCTCGAACACAACATCAAGTTCGTCGGTGGGTCGTTCGACGACGACACCGCGTTCGACAATCTCGCGCGCTGCCTGGATGGTCTGCGCGACAGCCACGGCATCCACGGCAACGCGGCCTTCTACTTCTCCATCCCACCGGCGGCCTTCCCGGTGGTGCTCAAGCAGTTGGCCCGCACCGGCATGGCCGACAACGAGAAGTGCGGCGGCTGGCGCCGGGTGGTGGTGGAGAAGCCGTTCGGCCACGACCTGCCCTCGGCCAAGGCGCTCAACGACCTGGTCGACGACGTCTTCACCCGGCAGGACGTCTTCCGCATCGACCACTACCTGGGCAAGGAGACGGTCCAGAACATCCTGGCCCTGCGCTTCGCCAACAGCCTCTTCGAGCCGTTGTGGAACTCGCAGTACGTCGACTCGGTGCAGATCACCATGGCCGAGGACGTCGGGATCGGCAGTCGGGCGGGCTTCTACGACTCGGTCGGCACCGCCCGCGACGTGTTGCAGAACCACCTGCTGCAACTGCTCGCTCTGGTGGCGATGGAGGAGCCGACAAGCTTCGACGCCGACGAGATCCGGGCCGAGAAGCTCAAGGTGCTCAAGGCCATCACGCTGCCCAGGGACGTCAGCGAGGGCACGGTACGCGGTCAGTACCTGCCGGGCTGGGTCGGTGGGCAGCGGGCCAGGGGCTACCTGGAGGAGGACGGCGTCCCGTCGACGTCGACCACCGAGACGTACGTGGCGGTGCGGCTCGGCATCCAGAACCGCCGCTGGGCGGAGGTGCCGTTCTACATCCGGGCCGGCAAGCGGCTGCCGCGGCGGGTCACCGAGGTCGCCGTGGTGTTCAAGCAGGCCCCGCACCTGCCGTTCACCGCTGCCGACATGGAGATGCTCGGCAACAACCAGTTGGTGATCCGGGTCCAGCCGGACGAGGGCGTCGTGCTCAAGTTCGGTTCCAAGGTGCCCGGCACCACGATGGAGGTCCGCGACATCGCGATGGACTTCCAGTACGGCGAGGCGTTCACCGAGTCCAGTCCGGAGGCGTACGAGCGGCTGGTGCTGGATGTGCTGATCGGCGACCGGACACTCTTCCCGGACGCCGCCGAGGTCGAGCAGAGCTGGGCCGTGGTGGATCCGCTGGAGGTCGCCTGGGAGGGCACGAAGCCCGAACCCTACCGGTCCGGCGAGTGGGGCCCGCGGGCCGCCGACGAGATGCTGGCCCGCGAGGGCCGGGCCTGGCGGCGGGCGTGAGCGAGCGTAGCGAGCGAACCATCAGGCTCAGTAGCGTGGCGCCTCGCGCCGCCGGTGAGCGAAGCGAGGCGGCGGCGCGAGGCGAGCGAAGCAGGAGGCTGCGGTGATCGGACTGTGGGACACCACCGGCAACGAGGTGGTCAAGGCGCTCGCCGCGGAACGGCGCAGCGCGGGCGGCGTGGCCAGCGGCATGGCGCTGACCCTGATCGTGGTGGTGGATGAGAAGCGGGTCCGCGAGGCTGAGGCGGCGGCCACCATCGCCGCCGCCGCACATCCCTGCCGGCTACTGGTGGTGGTCCGCTCCGACGTGGACCGGGACCGCAACCGGCTGGACGCCGAGATCGTGGTCGGTGGGCGGCTGGGCCCCTGCGAGGCCGTGGTGATGCGGATGTACGGGCGGTTGGCGCTGCACGCCGAGTCGGTGGTGATGCCGCTGCTGGTGCCGGACGTTCCGGTGGTCACCTGGTGGCACGGTGAGCCGCCGGAGGAGATCGCCACCGACTTCCTCGGTGTGGTGGCCGACCGGCGGATCACCGACTCCGCGCAGGCCGCCGACCCGATCGCGGCGCTGCGGCAGCGGGCCCGCGACTACGCCTCCGGTGACACCGACCTCGCCTGGACCAGGATCACCCCGTGGCGCACCCTGGTGGCCGGCGCCTTCGACACCACCGACGCGCAGCTGACCGAGGCGGTGGTGGTCGCACCGCCGACCGACCCGACAGCCGCGCTGATGCGGGGCTGGCTGCGCAGCCGGCTCGGCATCAAGCCGCGCTGGGACCGCACCCGCGAGTTTCCCCGGATGCGGGAGGTGCAGTTGCGCTGCGGCAACGGCGACGAGCTGACCCTCACCCGCGAGGACAGCGTGGCCACCTTCCGGCGTACCGGCCAGGAGGATCGGATCCTGCCGCTGGTGCGCCGGCCGCTCGGCGACGAACTGGCCGAGGAACTGCGTCGGCTCGGCACCGACCAGGTGTACGCGGAGGCGTTGGGTGCCTTCGCCGGGCTCACCAACCTGGACCGGCGGCCCAGCCAGCGGGTGCACGTCTGGAGGGATCCGGCCACCGCCCAACGGGCCGAGGCCGGCGTCACCGCGCATTCCACGACGAGCAGTGCCTCCTGACCCCCACCTCTCAGCTACGCACGACAGCGACCGCCACGCGGTCCCGGAAGGACACCATGAGTGAGGCGAGTGTCGCCGTACACGCCGACGCCGACCTGCTGGCGCAGGCGGTCGCGGCCCGACTGGTGGTGCGGCTGCTCGACGCACAGGCCGAACGCGGTCAGGCATCGGTGGTGCTCACCGGCGGTCGGATCGCCGCCGCGGTCTACCGGGCGGTGGGCACCTTGCCCGCCCGGGACGCGGTCGACTGGTCCCGGGTCGATTTCTGGTGGGGCGACGAGCGGTTCCTGCCGGCCGGCGACCCGGAGCGCAACGAGACCCAGGCCCGTGCGGCGCTGCTCGACGCGCTGCCGGTGGACCCGGCCCGGATCCACGCCATGCCGGCCTCGGACGGCGGTGCCGACCCGGAGGAGGCCGCCGCCCGGTACGCGGCCGAACTCGCCCGGGCAGCCCGGCCCGGCACCGCAGTGCTGCCCCACTTCGACGTGCTGATGCTCGGGGTCGGTGAGGACGGGCACGTCGCCTCGGTCTTCCCGGAGCACCCGGTGCACTACGAGAGCCGCCCGGTGAGCGCGGTGCGGGGCAGCCCGAAGCCGCCACCGGTGCGCATCACCCTCACCCTGCCGGCGATCAACACCGCCGAGGAGGTGTGGCTGGTGGCCGGCGGCGGCGACAAGGCCCACGCGGTAGGCATGGCGCTGGCCGGCGCCGGCCCGGTGCAGGTGCCGGCGGCCGGGGTCCAGGGCACCGGACGTACCCTCTGGCTGCTGGACCGCGCCGCGGCGGCCGACCTGCCGGCCCGCTTCCGCAGCCTGCGCTGACGACGTGAGCACCTGACGTGCCCGGGCCCACCGAGGGCCCGGGCACGTCGGGTGGCGCCACCGCCGGCTGATCGTCGCTTGTCGACGCCGGGTGCGCCGAACTGGTACCAGCGACTGTCACCTAGCTGGTCTGGCTCTCGCCCCCTCCTGGCCGAAGACTGTGCTCACCGACCGAAGGTGAGCCTCGCTCGTCCACGCTCGCCGGAATGTCGGATCACCATGCGGCGGTGCAGGCTCGGGAGGGGCTTCGGTGAAGGAACTGTTGCTGATCGGTGCCGGCTACATGGGCACCCCCTACCTGACAGCTGCCGAGCGCCTCGGGGTACGCGTCACCGTGGTCGAGTCGGCGCTGCACCGCGACCGGCTCGCTCCGCAGGCGGACCGCTTCATCCTCACCGAGGGCACCGCCGAGGAGGACTGGGCGGCAGCGGCCACCGCCGCCGCCTATTCGTGTGAACCGGACGGCGTGCTGGGGTTCGCCGAACCGCAGGTCATCGCCGCCGCTCTGGTGCAGGACGCCCTCGACGTGCCCGGCCCGTCGCTGCACGCCGCCGTCGTCTCACGGAACAAGGCCCTGCAACGTGGCTGTTTCGCCACCGCCGGGCTGTGCCAACCGAAGTACCTGATCGTTCCGGATGTCGAAGCGGGTGTCAGCTGGGCGCGGAACCGCTATCCGGTGATCGCCAAGCCGCTGCACAGCAGCGGGAGCGCCGGTGTGGTCCAGGTGCTGGACGAGCCCACCCTCGTCGCCGTGCTCCGGTCCCGGCTGCCCCAGGAGAAGGTGCTGCTGGAGGAGTTCCTCGTCGGCACGGAGTACAGCTGGGAGGCACTCGTCCGGGGCGGTGAGGTGATCTTCGAGAACGTCACCGCGAAGGAGACGACCGGCCCACCGGACTTCGTCGAGCTGGCGCACGTCGGTGGCGCACGGATGTCCGGTGCGGACATGTTCACGATCGACAGCCTGGGCCGTGGCGTCGTGGCGGCGATGCGGATGCAGACCGGCATCGTGCATCTGGAGTTCCGGATGACCGCGGACGGCCCGGCGATCGTCGAGGTCGCGGTCCGCACGCCCGGCGACTACATCATGGACGTCATCGCGCTCACCCACCGGTTCGATCCGTACGCCGCGCTGATCGCCATGGCGCTGGATCTGCCCGTCGCCCTGCCCTCGACGGCGACGCCGGGAGCGCACGGCGCCAGCTGGTTCCCGCAGTTCCCGGCCGGTCGGGTGGCACGCGTCAACGGCCTGGACGCCCTGCGCGCCCAGCCGTGGGTGGCCGACGTCAAGCTCAAGGTGCGGGCCGGCGAGACGATCGCTCCGTACTCCTCGTCGGCGCAGCGGGTGGGGCACGTCCTGTTCCAGGCTCCCGACCTGGACGCGTTGACCGCGGCGATGGAGCTGGCCCGCAGCACGCTCACCGTGGATCTGGTCGACGAGCCACAACCGTCCGAACCGGCCCTCGGGATCAGCGCGTCGGTGTCCCCGTCGTCGAGCCGGTCCGGCTAGCGGAACGCAGTCGTCGCAGGGCTGTGGCCCTTTCGATTCCGTTTCGTGCCCCACGGGTGCGGCCTAGGGAGAGACACCTCATGCAAGGCGACCTTCAGCCGGTCATCGTCGGTTACGGACGAGCCGGTCGTGACCTGCACCATCGCGCGCTACGTCCGTTCCTCGACCCGGACGACTGCGTGATCGTCGTGGACCCGCGTCCGGTGCCGGCGCAGCCGGGGATCCAGTGGGTGGCGACGCTTGCCGAAGCAGCGCGGGCCCTGCACGCGATGTCCGTACCGATGCGTCGGGCGGTCTTCCACCTGACCACTCCCCCGGCCGCGCACCTGGCCGGGGTGGAGCAGCTCGTCGCGCTCGGCGCCCGGCAGGTGATCCTGGAGAAGCCGATCGCCACAAGCGTGGCGGAGGCGCACCGGATCGCCAGCCTGTCGAGCGACATCGCCATCATGCCGGTGAGCGTCTGGCTGGAGAGCACCACGAGCACGGTGGTGGAGCGCGCGGTCGCCGCCGGTGCGGTCGGCCGGGTGACAACTCTGCACATGGAGCAGAGCAAGCCCCGGTTCCGGCGGAACCTGGAGGCGACCGACGCGCACACGACGCCTTTCGACGTCGAGTTGCCGCACCAGATGCTGCTCGCGTTGCACCTGGCCGGAGCGGACGCCGCCGTCGAGTCCGCCGTCCGGTGGTCGATGTCCTCCTGTGACGAGTACGGGCACGTCATGGGTGGCGCCGCGGTGACGCTGACGCACGGATCGGCCGTCACCAGCACCCTGCTGTCCGATCTCACCGCACCCATCCGACGTCGCCGGCTGGTGGTGACCGGCATCCACGGCCAGATCGTGGCCGACTATCCGCTGAGCTCCGACGACGACTACGGGCAGGTACGCATCCGTGGTCGTGGCGATCGCCAGATCGTCCGGGATCTGCCGCTGTCCCAGTTCCTGAAGGCCGCGTACGACTCGCGGCGCGGTGCCGGCCCGCCACCTCGTGGCGACCTCGGCATGCACGTACGCAGCATCGAGCTGCTGGACCAGGCCCGGAGTACCGCCGTGACCATTCCGCCTCAGGTGGCGCTTCCCCAGCTGACGGAGTTCGCATCATGGCAAGGCTGATCATCATCGAGCCCAGGTCGTCCGGCTGCCTGCTCATCGACCGCGCCCGGGAACTCGGCCATGATCCGGTGGTGCTGACCGCTGACCGGGGCGAGCGAGCCGTACCCCGTGAGCGGTTGGCCGCCGCGAGCGAGGTGAAGATCGTCGACACGAACGACGACACGGCCGTGCTCGACATGCTGGAGACGTTGCACCGGGCCACGCCGCTGGGTGCCGTACTACCCGGGTTCGAACACTACGTCCCGGTCGCCGCCCGGGCGGCGGCCAACCTGGGCCTGCCGGGGATCGACCCCGACGCGGCGATGAAGCTGCACTACAAGCACCTGATGCGCCAGGCGGTCACCGACGCGGCCGTGGACCAGCCCGCCGCCGTGCTGGTCACCGAACCGAACGAGGTCGAGGCCGCGGTCACCAAGGTCGGCCTGCCCTGCGTGGTGAAGCCGGTCAACCAGTCCGGCAGCCTGTTCGTCCGTCGGGCGGACACGCTGGACGAGGCGATGGCCGCGTTCGACCGTATCCGCAACCCGGCCGCCACCTATCTGGACCGGCAGACGTTGCCCGTCGCCCTGGTCGAGGAGTACGTGCGGGGGCCGGAGTTCAGCGTCGAGGGTTACGTCCACGACGGCGTGACACACGTCCTGTGCATCACCGAGAAGATGCTCGGGGCGGAGCCCTGGTTCGTGGAGGCGGGCCACGTCCTGCCGGCCGACCTGCCGACCGGCCTGGCAGCCGAGATGGCCGCCTATGTCCGGCGGGTCGTCGCCGCGCTCGGTCTCGGGCTGGGTCCGTTCCACGCCGAGGTCCGGCTGGCCGACCGGGGGCCGCTGTTGATGGAACTCGCGGCCAGGTTGCCGGGCGATCACATCCCGGTGCTGCTGTCGCTGGCCCAGGACATCGACATGCATGCGATCACGGTGCGGGCCCACCTGGGTGAGCCGATCGGCCCGCTGGCGCACGGCGTCCGTCGACAGACCGCGGGCATCCGTTACTTCCTGCGGCCGGAGATCCGCCGCTTCACGACGATGACGGTCGGCCGCCGGGTGGCCGACGATCCTCGGATCAAGGAGATCTCCCTGCTGCACTCGCCCGGTGCCGAGGTGCCGGACCCAGGGAGTTCGTCGGGCCGGCTCGGCTACGTCGTGGCCACCGGTGCGACCTATCAGGAGACGACCGCGCTGCTCGACGCGGCAGACGCGGCGGTCGTCTTCTCATGATCTTCTCAGCCACCGCCTCGTTCAGGAGTTGACCGTGTCCAGTCACATTCTCATCCTCAACCGATGGAGCAACGAGTTCGGCGAGTACCACCGCTACGTCGACCACCGGAGCAACCGGGTGGCGTACCTGACCACGCCGGCCGGTCGGGAGCCGCTGGACGAGCAGCTCGCCGAGGCGATCGTCACGCTGCCCGATCTCGGTGACGTGGCGGCGGTCACCACTCAGGCGAAGGAGTTGTCCACCCGGTACGGACAGTTCGACCACATCATCGCGCTGTCCGAGTTCGACCTGGAGACGGCGGCGGAGTTGCGGGCCATCCTCGACGTGCCCGGTAAGAACTCGGCGGAGGTACTGAAGGTCCGCGACAAGCTGGTCATGAAGCGGCACATCGAGCAGGCCGGGCTGCGGGTGCCGGCGTACGGTCCGGCGAACTCGGTCGAGCAGGTGCGGGAGCTGGTCCGGCGGGTGGGCCTGCCGATCGTGCTCAAGCCCCGGGCGGGTGCCGACAGTCAAGGAGTCTTCGTCTGCCGTACGGAGGCCGAGCTGGACCGGCTGCTGGCCGACGAGTCGTTCACCGACTACGAGGGCGAAGAGTTCGTCGAGGGCGGGCTGTACCAGGTGGACGGGGTGGTCCAGGACGGTCGGCTGCTTGTCGTCCGGAGCTGGCAGTGCCTGGCCGGATGTCTCGACTTCGCCCAGGGCACGCCGTTCGGCTCGGTCGCCAACGACGATGCCGAGTTCGAGCGGCGGGTCATCTCCTACACCGAGCGGGTGCTGGCCGCGTTGGGCCTCACCGACGACGTGTTCCACCTGGAGTTCTTCCGCACCGACACGCCGATCGGCGACGACGAGCACGCCGACATGGTCTTCCTGGAGATCGGTGCCCGGGCCGGCGGGGGCCAGGTGCGGTTCGTCTGGCGCGACGTGTACGGCGTCGACCTGATCGACGCCTCGGTCAGGTTGCAGATCGGGGAGAAGCTGGACCTGCCGGCGATGGACCTCGGCACCGTGGCCGGTTACCTGATGATGCCGGAGCCACCGGTACGCCCGGCGGTCGTCCACGCGGTCGGTTCCCTGCGCGGCCGGGTGGACGACCTGTACGACGAGACCCTGCCGCCGCCCGGCGCGGTCCTCAACGGCACGGGCGGTGCCCGCCACACGGCCGGCACGTTCCGGTTCCGGGCGCCCACCGCCGCACGAGTGAAGCAGGCGATCTCCCGGGCCGCCGAGCTGTACGAGCTGTCCTGGTCACCGGCGCAGGCCGAGCGCGACGCCACCGGAACGCACGGGTGAGCCAGGACCGCGGAGCCGACTCGCTGCTGTCCGACCCCCCGTCGCCCGATCGACCGCCGGAGGTGGCGGCATCGCTGTGGCGCCACCCCGATTTCCTCCGGCTCTGGGGAGCACAGACCATCGCGATGCTCGGTTCCCGAGTGACCGAGTTGGCGCTACCGCTTACCGCGATTCTGCTCCTGGACGCCGGACCGACCAGTTTGGGCCTGCTCAACGTCGCCGAGTACCTGCCCTTCACCCTGGTCACGTTGTTCGCCGGGGTGCTGGCCGACCGTTACCGACGGCGTGGCCTGCTCATCGGTGCCAACATCGGCCGGGCGTTGATCCTGGCGGTGGTGCCGCTGCTCGCCCTGACCGATCAGCTGTCCATGACGGCGCTCTACGTCGTGGCCTTCCTGATCGGTGTCCTGACCTCGCAGTTCGACGTCGCTTACCAGGCGTACGTGCCGGTGCTCGTGTCGCGGGCCCAGCTCGTGGAGGCCAACTCGAAGCTGCAGTCCACCCGATCCATCGCCGAGACCGGTGGCAAGGGCTTCAGCGGTGTGCTCATCCAGGTGTTCACCGCTCCCGGCGCGATCATCGTCGACTGCCTGACGTACCTGATCTCCGCCGCGTCCTTGCTGGCCATCAAGACCCGTGAACCACGTCGCTCCACCACGTCCCGAGGGTTCAGGGGGGTGTGGAGCGAGATCGGCGAGGGATTGCGGGCAACCCTCGGTCATCGCATTCTCCGGGCCGTCCTCCTCCAGGCCGCCTGGTTCAACCTGTTTCACGACGTCGTACTCGTGCTGTTTCCCCTGTACGGCCTCAAGGACCTGGAGCTGTCGCCGGCGCTGCTGGGGTTCATCATCGCCTCGGCCAGCGTCGGCGCCTTCGGTGGCTCACTGATCGCGGGAGGGCTGGCGCGACGCCTCGGGATCGGCCCGGCGATGGTCGCGGGCGTGCTGACCTCAGCACTGGGCCTACTGGCGTTGCCGCTGGCCACCGGCTCGCCGACGGTGCAGTTGCTGCTGCTCGGCGCGGGGTACGTGGTCAGCGGCGTGGGCATCACCATCTTCAACATCCACTCGGTGGCGCTGCGCCAGGCGATCATCCCCAACCGTCTCCTCGGGCGGGTCAGCGGCACCTACCGCTTCGTCGCCTGGGCGGTCATCCCGCTGGGCGGCCTGCTCGCCGGAGTTCTGGCGAACGTCCTGAGCGCCCGAGGCGCCCTGTTGATCGCCGGCATCGGCCTGATGGTCGGGGCCGTGGTGTTCGCGTTCACCCCGGCCGGACGGATCGCCGAGGCACCGGAGGGACCGGAGGCCGAGATGCCCACCAACCTCAAGCGCTCGGGCGACCCGAGGTAGCGATCGAGTCGTGGCCACGGCACCACACCGCCACCCCGCCCGGCACGCGCTCCCGTCGCGCCCCGGGCACCGATGCAGAATATGGATGTCGAAGGAGGACATGCTTGTTCATCAAAGTCTGCGGCCTGAGGACCTCGACCGATGTCGCCGCCGCCGTACGGGCCGGGGTGGACGCGGTGGGCTTCATGCTGACGGAGAGCGTTCGTCGAGTGACCCCGACGGAGGCCGGCCGCCTCGCGGCCGAGGTGCCGCCACAGGTGCTGACCGTCGGGGTGTTCCGGGGTGAGCCGGTCGACGTCATCCGCGAATGTGTGACCACCGCCGGTCTTCGGGCGGTGCAGTTGCACGGCGGCGAGCCCCGCGAGCACTACGAGGCGCTGCGCGACCTGGACGTCGCCCTGATCAGGGCGACGTCGCTGGCGGAGGGGCAGGACCTACAACCCGGCTCGTACGGCGAGGACATGCTGATCATCGACTCTCCCCAGCCGGGTTCCGGCAACCAGTGGAACTGGTCCTCCCTGAGGACGAAACCGGTGGCCGGGCGATGGATGCTGGCCGGTGGCCTCAGCCCCGGCAACGTCACGGCCGCCGTCGCGGCACTGTCTCCGTGGGGGGTCGACGTCTCCAGCGGAGTGGAGGTGCGCCGGGGGATCAAGGAACCGCGGCTGATCGCGGAATTCGTAACGGCTGCCCGATCGAACGGGTCAGGCTCGCCCCATTCCGGTTAGGCCGGGGGTCCGCGTACCAGGCGTAGGACTCACCGACGCGGGCGAGCGCCTCGTTGATGTCACTGGGCCGTACCGCCGAGTAGCCGATGACAAGCGCTGGACGGGTGGTGCGGCAGGGGGTCTCGGCGAGACGGAAGTGCCCGCCCCCGCGCAGGAGAACCGACCGGCGCAGGGCGCCGTCGACGACGGCCGCCTCGTCCACGTGGTGGGGCAGCTCGACGTAGACATGACGGCCGGCGGACGCGCCCCTGATGCTCGCACCGGGCAGATGTCGCCGTACCGCCTGGACGACGGTCTCCAGCCTGGACCGGTACCTCGGCCGCAGCCGCCGCAGGTGCCGGTCGAGCAGGCCGGCACGGAGGAACTCCGACACCGCCAGTTGGGTGATGCTGTCAGAGCCCTGGTCCGATGTGGCCCGTGCTCGTTCGACCGCACCGAACAACCATTCCGGCATGGCGAGCCAACCGAGGCGCAGCCCGGGGGCGAGTACCTTGCTCAGGCTTCCGCCGTAGACGACCCGCTCCGGGTCGCTGCCCTGGATCGCCGGTGGTCGCTCCCGCTGGTCGAACCAGAACTCCGTGTCGTAGTCGTCCTCGATGATGATCCCGTCGACGTCGCTCGCCCACCGCAGCAGCGCTTGCCGGCGTTCGAGCGACATCATCGCCCCGGTGGGAAACTGGTGTGCCGCGGTGATCAGGACAGCGCGGACACCACTACGCGCCAGGGCGTCGAGGTC
This sequence comes from Verrucosispora sp. CNZ293, assembly GCF_002754655.1. NCBI lineage: Bacteria > Bacillati > Actinomycetota > Actinomycetes > Micromonosporales > Micromonosporaceae > Micromonospora > Verrucosispora sp. CNZ293. The sequence goes on along the minus strand of NZ_PEFR01000001.1, from coordinate 185,315 downwards.
CACGCCGTCGGCATCCACCGGTACGGGCACCGCGCGCATGCCGGTGCTGCGGATGAACTGGAACTGCTTGCCGCTACCGGGATTCTCGACACCGATCCGGTCGATGCCCACCGTCGGAAGGGTCCGGCAGATCAGACCGAGGCCGTGGGCGAAGCCCATCGTGACCATGGTGTGGGCGGGTTCCACCCGTACGCCCCGCACCCGGCCCAGGTAGCTCGCCAACTCCGTACGCAGCGCCGGGATGCCGGTTATCGGCGGATAGCTCAAGTCGTTGGCCCCCAGGCTCTGCGTCGCCCGTTGGTAGCACGACAGCCATTCCTGGAGTGGAAAGTTCGTCACGTCCGTCGCACCGACACGGAGGTCCCAGCGCACGACCGGTACCGACGGCTCGTCGAGACTGGATCCCCGGTCCACGCCGACGACGGGCCGGGCGGCGACGCGGGTACCCGAACCCTGGACGGCTTCCAGGTACCCCTCGGCGGTCATCTGCTCGTACGCCTCGACCACCACGCTGCGCGACACTCCGATGTCACGAGCCAACAGGCGGCTCGACGGCAGCGGCACGCCGGGCAGGAGAACACCATTTCGAATCTTCTCCTTGATGGCGCTCTGGATCTGCCGACTAAGCGGCTCGTCGACATCCCGGCAAACGCTGATTGTCAGATGCCACGGCATTCTGGAATTGCCCCCTCAGCATGGCAGCATCGCCCTTGGCTTTTGCTCATCGGATGTCACGTGCTGAACTTTAGGTCGGTCACCAATGACCGAATCCGATGATCGCCGCCCCACCCACAATGGCACGCAGAGTGGATTCTAGCGTCGCCGCGCAGCCGACACCGAATCGTGGCCGACGAAACAACGCCGCCGACCACCCGGCGCAGAGTGCCCATCGTGGATCAGGGGCCGCCCGTAGCGCGCCCTTTAGCCAAATCCGCCGGGATGATCCGGCAACCTAAAGTAGGCGAAATCGGACGCACTGTAGCCGCGAGCGGCCCGCACCACCGAACTACGCCCATTTCGACGCTTTGGTGCTCGCTATTGCCATATGCACCTCGTGCGGAAGCAGGAGCGGCCCATCGCATAGGCGGCAATTACTGCCCGGACGGTGCACCGGCGAGACGATCCGGCCGAGCGAAGATTGACCAATACGTGGACGACACCCAGGTCAACCCAGACGATTCGTGGCGTAACCCGGTCCTGGTCTGCCGATGTCCCCGTTCAGTGGTCTGGGCCGGGCGACCGGCCGGCTGATTGGATCGCCGCTGGCACTCAGTGGCCGAGCATTCACGCCCACCGCTTGGAGCTGTACAAATGGTTACTATGGTCAGCTCGCCCACCGATTCCAGAGCAGCGGACCCGCGCGCCGGCACCGTTGTCGAGGTGGCCGACTTCGATCGCCTCATCGCCAGCCGAAAGGCGGTCGTCGGCATCATCGGGCTCGGCTACACCGGCTTGCCGCTGGCTACCGGTTTCGCCGCGGCGGGCTTCTCAGTGGTCGGTCTCGACACGGACGCCCAGAAGATCAACGCCATCGTCCGGGGCGAGTCCTACCTGCCCGACGTCTCGGACCTGGAGCTGGAGGAACTGCATCCACTGTTGTCGGTAGGAACGTCCCCGGCCGCGATGGCGGCGGCAGACGCCGTGGTCGTCTGCGTCCCGACACCGACCAGTCACGGCGTCGCCGACCTCTCGCACGTCGACGCCGCCCTTGCCGTGGTGGTCCCGCACCTGCGACCGGGGACGCTGCTGGTGTTGCAGTCCACCATTCCGCCGGGAACCACGTCCGCTGCGGCGCGCCGGCTCACCAGCGAGGGTGGCATACGCATCGGCACCGACCTCTACCTGGCGATGGCTCCGGAGCGGATCAATCCAGCGAACGCCGACGGCTGGCGGATGACCAACACGCCCAAACTGGTCGGCGGCCTCACCCCCGAGTGCACCCGCCGGGCCACCGTGTTGTTCGAGCAGGTCTGCGAGCAGGTCCATCCGGTCTCCAGCCCAGAGGTCGCCGAGCTGGCGAAGGTCTTCGAGAACACCTTCCGGCTGGTCAACATCGCCCTGAGTCTGGAGCTGTCCGACCTCTGCCGGCACCTGCGGATTCCGGTCCGGGAAGTCATCGACGCGGCGGCGACCAAACCGTACGGCTTCCTCGCGCACTACCCGGGTCCCGGTGTCGGCGGTGAGTGCATCCCGGTCGATCCGCTCTTCCTCCAGCCCCTGGCGCAACTGGCGGGCACGGACCTCAGCCTGGTCCAGGCCGCACACCGACGGATCACCGAGCGTCCGGGGCAGGTCGTCGACCGGATCGTGGAGCTCGTCGCGGCCGGGGGCGGAACGATCCAGCAGGCCCGGGTGCTGATCGTCGGCGTCAGCTACAAGGAGGGCGTCGCCGACCTGCGCAACGCGCCGGCCCTGGACATCATCCGGGCGCTGCGGCACCGCGGCGCGCAGGTCAGCTACTACGACCCGCTGGTGCCGTCGATGGTCCTCGACAACCAGGTTGTGCCCGTGGCGTCCTGGACGCCCACGGAACTCGCCGCACAGGACTGCGTCGTGCTGGTGACCCCGCACAACCGCATCGCGGCGGACCCGCATTGGAGCGCAGCACCGCTGGTGCTGGACACACGCAACGTCCTGACGCCGGCCGACAACATCGAAATCCTGTGACGCCGGCCTGCCGATCCCTGCCCGTGGCACCGGCCGGACTCGACGATCTGTGCGGCGAGCCAACCGCCGTCACCGCCGCCGGACCCGACTCGCGTTGACGCAGTCACCACTACCCAGCAAGGAGTTCCGCATGCATCTCGACGACATCGTCGCGGCGAAGCGGTCGGCCTGGACAGGTGCGCGAGCGCCGGTGTCGAAGGCGGGCGGGCGTGCCACGCCCGCCCGTCCCGGCACGTTCGCCGCCGCCCTGAGCGGTACCGACGTGGGCATCATCGCCGAGGTCAAGCCGAAGTCGCCGTCCAAGGGCGACCTGCTGCCCCTGACCGAGGCGCTGCCGCTGGCCCGGACGTACGCCGGAGCCGGCGCCGCTGCGGTGTCCGTCCTGGCCGACACCGCCTACTTCGGCGGCTCGCCGGACCTGGTCGCGCAGGTCGCCAACGACCCCGAGGTCACCGTTCCAGTGCTGTTCAAGGACTTCCTGGTCGACGTACGGCAGGTGCAACTCGCACACGACTGCGGCGCCGACGCGGTGCTGGTCATCGTCCGGGCGGTCGACGACGCCCTGCTCGCCGACCTCCTAGCGGCCGCCGACGATCTCGGAATCGACGCGCTTGTCGAGACCTTCACCGAGGAGGAGGTGGACCGGGCCGTCCGGGCCGGCGCCCGGATCGTCGGCGTGAACAACCGCGACCTGCGCACCTTCGCGGTCGACCTGGACAACTCGACGCGGCTACGTCGGTTGATCCCGCCCGCCGTGCTGACGGTCAGCGAGAGCGGTCTGCACACCCCGGCCGACCTGGCCCGCATCGGTGCGCACGGCTTCCACGCCGCGCTGATCGGCGAAAGCCTGCTCACCAGTGACGACCCGGCGGACAAGCTCCGTTCGCTACGCGGTGTCCGGATCGTGCAGGCTGTGCGATGAGCGGGTGGTTCGGCGGGTACGGCGGCCAGTTCGTGGCGGAGACGTTGGTGGCTCCGTTGGAGGAACTGGAGGCGGCGTACCAGAAGGCCCAGGCCAGCGAGGATTTCCTCAGCGAGCTGGACGACCTGTTGAACAGGTTCGTCGGGCGACCCACCCCGCTGACCAGACTTCGCAGGTTGGGGGTCGAGACCAACGGCTGCACCCTCTGGCTCAAGCGGGAGGACCTGACCCACACCGGCGCACATAAGATCAACAACGCGCTCGGGCAGGCTCTGCTGGCCCGGCGCATCGGCAAGCGGCGCATCATCGCCGAGACCGGGGCGGGCCAGCACGGTGTGGCCGTCGCGGCGGCGTGCGCTCATCTCCAGCTCGACGCGACCATCTACATGGGACGCGTCGACGCCGAGCGGCAGGCGCCGAACGTCCAGCGGATGGAGTTGCTCGGCGCCGAAGTGCGTCTGGTCGACAACGGCACGGCGACCCTCAAGGACGCCATCAACGAGGCGATCCGCGACTGGATCGCCCACCCCGACTCCACCCACTACCTGCTCGGCTCGGTGGTCGGGCCACATCCCTTCCCCACGATCGTGCGCGGCTTCCAGTCCGTCATCGGTCGGGAGGCCCGACAGCAGTTCCTGGACAGCGTCGGCGATCTGCCCGACGCGGTGGTGGCCTGCGTCGGCGGTGGCAGCAACTCGGTCGGGATGTTCAGCGCGTTCCTCGACGACCCGGTACGCCTGATCGGCGTACAGGCGGCCGGTGAGGGGCTGGGTCCGGGCGGCCGGCACGCCGCACCGCTGCTCTACGGCGAGCCCGGCGTGCTGCAAGGTACCCGCACCTACCTCCTCCAGGACGACGACGGACAGATCCTGCTGACCCACAGCGTGGCACCGGGACTGGACTACCCCGGCGTCGGACCGGAGCACAGCTACTTCAAGGACACCGGCCGGGTCGAGTACCGAACGGCCAGCGACGAGCAGGCGCTCGCCACCTTCGCGCTGCTCAGCCGCGCCGAGGGAATCATCCCCGCCCTTGAGTCCGCACACGCGGTGGCGGGTGGGCTCGAACTGGCTGAGGAACTGCCGCACGGCAGCAACATCCTGGTGAACCTCTCCGGACGCGGCGACAAGGACCTGGTCAGCGCGCTGGCAGCGATACGCGAACGGGATGGAGCAGACCGGTGAGGCGACTTGAGCACGCGTTCGCGGACAGCCAGCGCGAAACCGCGCTTGTGGCATACCTGACCGCCGGCTACCCGAGCCTCGACGAGACCGTCGATCTCGTCGACGCCGCCTGCGCGGCCGGTGCCGACGTCATCGAACTTGGCGCACCGTTCTCCGACCCGCTCGGCGACGGTCCGGTCATCCAGGCCACCACCCAGCAGGCGTTACGCGCCGGCGTGACGGTGGCGGCGACGCTCGACCTGGTGGCCAAGGTGCGGGCCACCGGCAACGACGTGCCGATCATGCTGATGGGTTACTGCAACCCCTTCCTCCGGTACGGGCTGCCGAAACTCTTCGCCGACGCCGCATCGGCCGGTGCCGACGGCTTCATCGTGCCGGACCTGCCCGCCACCGAGAGCACGGACTGGCTGGTGGAGGCGGAACGGCACAACCTGGGCCAGGTCTTCTTCGCCGCTCCGGGCAGCAGTCCCGAGCGGCTGCGCCGCACCGCGCGACAATCCCGCGGATTCCTGTACTGCCTCGCCGACAACGGGGTGACAGGTGTCCGGGACCGGCTCGCCGACGGGCTCGACGCCTACCTCGCCCGGGTCCGAGCCGCGGCGACCACGCCCGTCGCGGTGGGCTTCGGCATCTCGCGACCGGAACACGTCGCCGCCCTGCGGGGCAAGGTCGACGGCGTCATCGTCGGCAGCGCGCTGCTCAAGCGAATCGGGGCGGCCACCACCCCGCAGCAGCGGATCGCGGAGACGACCGCCCTGATCAGTGAGCTGAAGGAGGCGTGCCGATGAGTGCTCCGACGACGACCTCCACCACCGCGGTGCCGTTCTTCAGTGGCGCGGCGTCGATCCGCCGGGACTGGGCCGGGCTCGCCGCCAGGCTGCGTACGGTCACCGACACGGGACGGTTCACCTTCGGACCGGTGGGCGAGGAACTGGAACGGGCGATCGCGGAGCGTACCGGCGCCCGGCACACGGTGGCGGTGAACAACGGCACCGACGCGCTGATCATCATGTTGCGGGCGGCGGGGATCGGGCCGGGCGACGAGGTGATCGTTCCCGCGTACACCTTCTTCGCCAGCGCCTCCTCGGTGCTGCACGTCGGCGCCAGGCCGGTCCTTGTCGACATCCAGCCCGGCTCCTACGCGTTGGACCCCGAACGGGTCCGCGCCGCCGTCACGGATCGGACCCGGGCGATCATGCCGGTGCACCTGTTCACCCAGATGGCGGACATGGTGGCGTTGGGCGAGGTGGCCGACGAGCACGGCCTGCAACTGCTGGAGGACAGCGCCGAAGGCATCGGCATGCACATCGACGGCCGGCACGCCGGCCGCTGGGGTCGGGCCGGGGTGCTCTCGTTCTTCCCCACCAAGACGCTCGGCGCCCTGGGCGACGCGGGCATGCTGCTCACCGACGACGAGGATCTCGCCCGCACGGCACGCCAACTGCGCTGCCACGGTCAGCCGAGCGACGGCTCCTACGAATACCTCGAACTCGGCTACAACAGCCGATGCGACGAGCTTCAGGCCGCGTTCCTGCTGTGGCGGCTGGAGTCGTTGGACGCGGAGATCGCCCGGCGGGCGGACGTGGCGGCGCGCTACGACAAACGGCTCGGCGAACTCGCGCCACTGGTACGCACCCCCTGGCTCGCTCCTGCCGGCAGGCAGAGCAACCTCGTCCACTACGTCTACCTGATCGAGTGTGAGCGACGTGACGAGCTGGTCGCGTACCTGACCTCTCACGGCGTGGGCACCGAGGTGTACTACCCCCGGCCGCTCACCGAGCAGCCCTGCCTGATCACCCGGGCCGGGGTGGACCAGCCCGTACCGGTCGCGAAGGCGGCCAGCCAGCGGGCGGTCGGACTGCCGATGTATCCCGACCTGACCGACGAGCACGTCGACCGGGTCTGCGAGCTGATCCACGAGTTCTACCGGGAGCGACAGTGACCATGGCAGTCCCGTACTTCGACTACCCCACCCGGTACGCCGGATGGACCGAGGACGTCCTGGACGCGGTCCGGGAGGTCGGCGAGTCGGACGAGTTCATCCTCAAGTCCCGGGTCGCGGCCCTGGAAACGGCTGTGGCGCGGCGAACCGGCGCCGCCGAGGCCATCGCGGTCGCCAGCGGCACCGGCGCGTTGACGGTGATCCTCACGGCGATGGACATCGGCCCCGGCGACGACGTGGTCACCCCCGCCTTCTCGTTCATCTCCTCGGCCAGCACGGTGGCGCTGTGCGGTGCCCGTCCGGTCTTCGCCGACGTCGACTACGACACGGCGATGCTGACCGTGGCGACCGTCGAGGCCGTCCGCACCACGGCGAGCCGGGCTGTCCTGCCGGCGTACCTCTTCGCGAGCAGCCCCGACATGCCGGCGCTGCGGGCACTTGCCGACCGCCACTCGATGCGCCTGATCGAGGACAGCGCCGTCGCGCTGGGTGGTCAGGTCGCCGGCCGACCCGCCGGCCGCCACGGCGACGCCGGGGTGTACTCCTTCTTCCCCGGCAAACCGCTGGGCGGGATCGGGGACGCCGGCATGATCGTCACCGACGATCCGGAGCTGGCCACCACCTGCCGGATGCTGCGCAACCACGGTCAGGACCTGAAGGTTCGGTTCCTGCACCACCTGGTCGGCTTCAACAGTCGGATGGACGAGGTCACGGCGCTGTTCCTGCTGCGCCGGCTGCCGCACCTCGACCAGTTCCTCGCCGAGCGTCGCCGGCTGGCCCGCCAGTACGGCGAGCTGCTGCGCGAGGCCGCGCCCGTCGTGCTGACGCCCACCGGAGACCTCACCGGGCAGGCCGTCTACACCTACGTCGTACGCGCGCCACAGCGCGACGACCTCCGCTCGTACCTGGCCGGACGCGGTATCGAGACGAAGGTCTACTATCCCCGGCCGCTGCACCTGCAACCCGCGTTCCGGCACCTCGGCCACGGGCCGGGTGACTTCCCGGTCGCCGAGCGCCTGTCCCGCGAGTGCCTGGCGCTGCCGTTGCATCCGGAACTGCCCGCCGGAACCGTCGAGCGGGTCGTCGAGGAGATCGCCGGCTTCTACCGGCAGGGCGCATGACAGCGGTGGGGATCTGGGCCAGCCGGGTCTGCGGCATCGGTGACGAGGCCGCCCCGGGCCTGGTGAGACAGCTCGACGTCCACCGCGACCTGGGCATGTCCGGGGTGGAGCTGCGTACGGTCGACGGTCGGGGTCTGCACGAGCTCGGCACCGACGAGGTGGCCGACCTGCGTCGGCAGATCGAGGCCAGCGGTCTGCGGGTACCGGTGCTGGACACGCCGATCGGCAACTGGTCCACCACCGTCGCCACCGACCTCGACACCGAACTGTCGATCCTGAACCGCACCGCGACTGTCGCGCACGCGCTGGGCTGTCGGTGGCTCCGGGTCATGTCGTACCCCAACGACGGCTGGCCGGACGACGCGTGGGCCGCGGAGTCGCTCCGGCGCATGCGGTTGCTGGCCGACGAGGCGGGCCGGCTCGGAGTCGTGCTGCTGCACGAGAACTGCCAGGGGTGGGCGGGGGCCTCCGCCGCCAACACGCTGCGCATGCTCGACCACGTCGACAGTCCGCACCTCAGGCTGATCTTCGATGTGGGCAACGGCCTGGCGTACGGCTACCAGGCCGAGGAGTTCCTCGCGCAGGTGCTGCCCTGGGTCGAACACGTCCACATCAAGAACGGCCACCGAGACCCGGACGGCCAGGCCCGGTTCACCCTGCCCGACGCCGGCGAGCTGGACCTGGCCGCCTGCATCCGCCGGCTGGAAGCGGCAGGCTACCGGGGCTGGTACAGCCTGGAACCACACGTGGCGCACATTCCGCACCTGCAGGTCTCGGGCGACCCGGAGCAGCTGGAGCAGAGCTACCGGGCCTACGCGACGGGCTTTCGCGACATCGTCGAAGGGGCAGCCCAGCCGTGACAGCCTGCTGGACGCAGACCGACCTGGACTGGTTGCGGCAGTTCATGGCGGTGGACTCGGTGTCGCCGTTGGAGGGCGGACGGATCGCCGCCACCCGGCAGGCGCAAGAGGTGTTCCTCGCCGGTGCGTCCGCGCGCGGCTTCCAGGTCCGCCACTACGACAGCCCGCCCGCGCAGAGCATGACGTCCGGGGAGATCCCGATGCCGGTCCGGCGGGCGCTGGAGGCCGCCCCCGACACCTTCCTCGATGCCCAGCCCTCCCTGGTGGTGGCCATGGGAGACCCGGCACCACCGGAGCGACGGCTGGTCATCAACTTCCACGTCGACACCGTCGGCCCGCACATCGAGTCGCGCCTCGACGGCGACATCCTGCACGGCCGGGGCGCCGTCGACGACAAAGGACCCGGGGTGGCCGCCGCGGTGGGTGTCGCCGCCGCGTTCGCGGATGATCCCTCGCTGGCCCGACGCATCGAGGTGATGCTCACCAGCGTGCCGGGTGAGGAGGGCGGCGCGATGGGTGTCCTCGGCACCCGATGGCTGGTGCAGCAGGGCTACACGGGTCGACTGATGCTGTTCGCCGAGCCGACCGGCGGCCTAGTCATGGACGCCTGTACGGCGGCGATGACCCCGCGACTCCGGGTGCTCGGCGAGGGCAGCACTGACGACCATCCCGCCGACGCGCACAACGCCACGGTGGCGCTGGGTTTCCTCGCGGATCATCTGGTCCGCGCGGTCGGCCCCCGGGCCGCCGCCCTCGGCGCCAAGCTCTGCGTCGCCGGTCTGCACACCGGGACCGCGCACAACCGGGTCTACGGCGAGGGCGAGTTGCTGCTCAACATCGCCTACCGGGACCAGGTCAGCGCGGAGACGCTTGTGCACGAGCTGGAGCGGGCGGTCGAGGAGGCCCGTGACGTCTTCGCCAAGGCACACCTCGGCAACCCGTTCACCGCCCGCCTGGTCGACGACTGGGATCGGGTGGTGCGGTTGGACTGGCTCAAGCGAGGACTGCCGGTGCTCGACAACCGCGACCCCGAGATGGAAGACCTGCTCGCCGCGGCGGGATTCCCCCGCCACGACGGCCTGGCCGACGGCAGCGCCTTCACCTGCGACGCCATCTGGGCCGGCGGGCCCGGCCGGTACGTCGCGGTGTGCGGACCGGGCCGGCTCGACGAGAACGGCGCGCACACCGCAGCCGAGTGGGTACGCGTCGACGACCTGGCGACCTACGCGAGACAGATCCGCGACCTCGTGGTGCGTTTCGGCGCCCACGTGCCGACACAGTAACGGGAGAGACATGGCCAACAGCGTGACGGTCGAGCACACCCAGCTCACCACCTTCGTACGGACGGTTCTGCTGCGGTGTGGACTCGACGAGCCGGCGGCGACGACGGCCACCGAGGTCATCTGCTACGCCGACATCCACGGCTTCACCACCCACGGCACCAACGCGCTGGCCGGGATCTACGCCCCTCGCCTGCGCAGCGGGAGCATCCGACCCGACGCGCAACCCAAGGTCGTGGTCGAGACCCCGACCACGGCCGTCGTCGACGGCGACAACGGCCTGGGAGCCGTCACGATGGTGACCGCCGTCGACCTGGCCGCGGCCAAGGCGCGGGAAATCGGCCTCGGCATGGTGACGGTACGCAACAGCAGCCACTTCGGTAGCGCCGGCTACTACGCCAGCCGGGTCGCCGCCAGCGGGCTGATCGGGATCGTCATGTCCAACTGCGGCGCTCAGGGTGTCGTCCCACCGCTGGGCGGTGTCAAGCGGCTGCTCGGCACCAACCCGCTGAGCGCGGCGGTGCCGGTCTCGCACGGTGCGCCGTTCGTCCTGGACATGAGCGCCACAGCCGTGGCCACCGGCAAGATCCGGGCGGCCCAGCGCGAAGGACGACCGGTCCCCGAGGGCTGGCTGGTGTCCGCCGACGGGTCGACGACCACCGACCCCGACGCGTACTTCGACGGGCACGCCGACGTGGCCTGGCTGGGCGGCACCGCGCAGACCGGTGGCGCCAAGGGGTACGGCCTCGCGCTGCTTGTCGACCTGTTGTGCGGACCGTTGGCCGGAGCCGCGTACGGGCCCCGGCCGCAGGCACTGACCGAGACCGAACCGGCCGAGGACGTGAACATCGGCCAGGTCGCCCTCGTGATCGACCCCGCCGCGTTCGGCGTCGCGGACGGTTTCCCGACCGAGACCCGCGCGCTGTTGGACACGGTGTCGTCGTCGCCCGCCGCACCCGGACAGCGGGTGACCTACCCGGGGGCTCCGGAGGCGGAGCGGGCCGCGACGTCGTACGCCGAAGGGATCCGACTCCCGCACCACGTCGCCGTCCAGCTGGTACGGCTCGGTGCCGAACTCGACGTGACAGTCCCGGTCGCGCTGGCTGAGGTGGGACCGGCATGAGGATCGGGGTCATCGGCCTCGGTGTGATCGCTCCGTACTTCCTGCGGGCCATCGAAGACGACGAGCACCTCACGCTGACCGCCGTCTGTGATCGCAACGACACGAAGCTCGTGGACTTCGCCGACGGCAGCCGTGACGTCGCGACCTACACCGACCACCGCGAACTCCTCGCCTCGGGTCTGGTCGACGCGGTCGTGTTGACCCTGCCGAACGCGGTGCACGCCGAGGTCGCCGCCGACGCGCTACGCGCCGGGGTGCACGTCTGCTGCGAGAAGCCGATGACCGTGCATCTGGCGGACGCACACGAGCTGACGGCGTTGGCGCGGGAGTCCGGCCGGACGCTGTTCACCGCCTTTCACCGGCGGTACAACCGCAACGTGGCCGCGCTGCGCCTCGGAGTGGGCGATCCGGACGCCATCGAGCGTCTGGTGTGCCGCTACTCCGAGCGCATCGAGGAGCACACCGGATCGGAGGCGTGGTACCTCGACCAGGATCTGGGCGGCGGTGGCTGTGTCATCGACAACGGCCCGAACGCGCTGGACGCGGTCCGCACGATCGTCGGCGACCTGGAACTTGTCGACGCCACGATCGGCGATGTCCGTCGTGGGGTGGAGTTCTGCGCCGAACTCCACCTGCGCTCCGTCAGCGGCGTGCCGGTCACCGTCGAGCTGGACTGGGCACTGCCGTCGGGCGAGGTCAAGGACATCACCGTGTACGGAAAGGACGGCTCGGTCCGGTCGGCCGACATGCTGGCCGGATTCTCCGGGTTCAAGTCCTCGCTCGACCACGAGTACGCCGCGATCATGGCGGACTTCCGGCACGTGGTGTCGCTCGGTGACGCGTACACCGATGCGGGTCCGGACATCGTCGCCCTCGTCGAGCAGGCGTACGCGCTCGCCCGGCGCAAGGAACCACGGCTGCGTACGCCATCGAAGCGACCGACGATGGCGCGGTTCGTGAAGCTGTTGTTCCACAGGCGCGACGAACGCGGCATGACCATGTCGCCGTGGCTGTCGCGGTGTGTCCGACAGGGCGAGATCCACGAGTTGGTGACGACCACGGACCAGCCGACCCGGCCGGGTGACCGGGTGGACGCGGTCGGTTTCCTCGGATTCGCCGAGTTCAGTACGGCCACCGTCGTGCAGCGGGGCGACGTGGTGGTCTGCAACGGGCAGCGGATCGGCACCGTCGCCGGTTTCGACGAGTGTCACTGGCCCAACCACTACAACATCCTCATCGACACCGAACGCATCATCACGGCCGAGGACCTAAGCTTGCAGGTCGGCGATTCGCTGCAACTTCTGGAGGCTGTGCGATGACTGCTCAGGCGCACCTGCCCATGGCCGAGGTCACCGTTTCCCCGCCGGTCGCGGCAGCATTTCCCGATGTCAGGGTGCTCTGTGTCGAGGCCGAGGTGGGCGGTGGTGACGCCATCGCACGCGAGGTGCAGGAGCGTTGGACGCAGCAGCACGGCCGGTGGCACGGGGTGGCGAAGGCGGAGATCCGCGCACACCCGGCGATCGACGCCTACCGACGCTTCTCGCGGCAGATCGGCGTGGACCCGGACCGCCAGCCGCCGTCGATCCAGGCACTTGTCGAGCGTGGCCTGCGGACGAAACCGCTGGGCAACTGGCCGAAGATCAATCCCACTGTGGACGCGGTGAACGTGACGGCGGTGGCGACAATGGTCGCGCTCGGCGTGTTCGACGCGGAGCGGCTCTCCGGTCCGGTCCGGCTGGCCCTGAGTCAGGGCGGCGAACGCCTGCGACCGATCGGTGCCCAGGAGGACGTGGCGGTGGAGCCGGACCGGCTGATCCTGGCCGACGACGCTCGGGTGCTGTCGCTCTTCGCCCACCGCGACGGCGTTCACCAGGCGGTGCGGGCGGACACCCGCCGGGTGTTGCTGCTCGCGTGCGTGGTGGACGGCATCGCCCCCGATCAGGCGGCGGACGCGCTACGGCAATCCGCCGACCTGCTCAACCTGCGCTGACCGGCGGCTGGCCGGCCGCTGTCCCCCGTGGCCGGCCTCCCCGCCGCCGGGTCGACGCCGGGGAGGGAGCATGCCCAGGCTCACGCCCGCCCCGACCAGGACGGCGCCGAGCAGGACCTGCATCGACAGGTCGGTGGTGCCGATCCCGGCCGCGATGAGGGTGGCAGCCACCGGGACGAGGCCGGCCAGCAGGCCGGCCCGGTCCACTCCCAGCGACCCGACGGCCGCGTACCACAGCGCGAACGCCACGGCGGTGACGAAGACCGCGAGGAAGGCCAGCGACAGCAGCTCCACGCCGGTGGGCACGGTGGCGACGTCGCCCCGCTCGACGAGCAGGGCGGTCACGGCCAGCATGACGCTGGCCAGCGCGCAGGTGTACGCACTGACCCGCACCGGCCCGAGCCGGGGCAGCAGCGGGACGGCGAGCAGGGAGAAGAGGCACTCACCGGCCAACGCGCCGAGGGACCACAGCACGCCCGGCAGACTGAAGTGCCCCCCGCCGAGGACGGTGCCGACTCCGACCACCACGATCACCGCCGATGCCGCCACGAGCGGCGACGGCCGACGACCCGCCAGCAACGGCCCGACGATGGCGAGCACCAGCGGAGCCGCCCCGACGATGGCTCCGAGCACCGGAGGGTCGGTGTGCCGGGCGGCCTGAAGCAGGCACACGTTGAACGCTGCCAGACCGGTTGCGGCGAGCAGGACGAGTCGTGCCCAGTCCGACCGGCCCACCCGGACCCACGGCAGCCGGCGCAGCCACAGATAGCCCAGCAGCAGTAGAGCCGCGGCCGCGTAGCGCCACGCCTGACCGGTCAACACCGGATAGTCGGTGAGCAGCGGGCTGACGGCAGCGGAACTGCCGACGAAGGCCATCGCGAGCGCCCCGCTGATCAACCCCGTACGGTAACCGGTCACAGCCATTGCGTGAGCATAAGACCTCGGCATTCACGGCGATGACCCGCGGCGTGCCGGGACGGCGGGCTCACCCCCCGCCGCGCCGGTTACGCAGGGCGGCGAGGGCCTCGGCGAGGATCGCCTCCCCCTCGGCGTCGGTACGTCGTTCCTTCACGTACGCCAGGTGGGTCTTGTACGGCTCGGCCCGGGTCCGGCCCGGCGGATCCTGGGCGTCCTGGCCGGCGGGCAGCCCGCAGCGGGGGCAGTCCCAGACGGTCGGGGCCGCCACGTCGGCGACGATCCGGATGTCGGTGCGGTGCCCGTTGCGGCACCAGTAGCTGACCGACCGGCACGGGACCGGCTGGTGGCGTTCGGGGGACGTGGGGGCGCGGACCCGACGCGGGCGCCCCGGATGACGTGGCCGTTCGGCACGGCGCTGACTCCTGTCGTCGGAGGGGACCGCCGTCGACAGGGGTGGACGGCGGGCGACGCGGTGCAGCGGGTGAAACGGACTGCGCGCGGCCCGTCGGGTGACGGACCGCGCGCAGATTGTACGCCTGTGGGGTCGGATCAGACGCCCGTACCTACCTCAAGCCGGAGCCAGAGACCGAGCCCGATGATGCAGGCGAACCAGACGATGCCCACCAGAACGGTGTAGCGGTCCAGGTTCTTCTCGGCCACCGACGAGCCGGCCAGGCTGGAGCTGACGCCACCGCCGAACATGCTGGACATTCCACCGCCCTTGCCGCGGTGCAGCAGGATGAGCAGAACGAGCAGGAAGCTCGTGATGACCAGCAACACGATCAACGTGTAGGCGAACCAGAGCGGCATGGCGGGGGTCAGTCCTCTCGTTACGATCCTCGCCCGGGCAGATCGGGCACGGCGGCACCGACCGGCGGACGGGCGGAGTCAAGGATAGCGAGCGATCAGCCGGTGATGTGCTCCGGGAACCGGCAGATCTTCGCGAACTCCTCGGCGTCCAGGCTGGCGCCGCCCACCAGGGCACCGTCCACGTCCGGCTGCGCCATGATCGAGGCGACGTTCGAGGACTTGACCGAGCCGCCGTAGAGGATCCGCACCCCGTCGGCGGTGGCCTGGTCCACGGTCTCGGCCAGCCGGGCCCGCAGCGCGCCACACACCTCCTGAGCGTCCTCCGGCGTGGCCGTCTTGCCGGTGCCGATCGCCCAGACCGGCTCGTAGGCGACAACCACCCGCTGGATCTGCTCCGGGCTGAGCCCCTTGAGGGCCGCGTCGAGCTGGTCGGTGCAGTGCGCCACGTGGGTGCCCTGCTCCCGGACGTCCAGCCCCTCCCCCACACAGAGGATCGGGGTGAGCCCGTGGGTCAGCGCCGCCTGCACCTTGGCGCCGACGAGCGCGTCGTCCTCCCGGTGGTACTGCCGGCGCTCGGAGTGCCCGACCGCCACGTACGTGCAGCCGAGCTTGGCCAGCATCGCGCCGGAGATCTCCCCGGTGTACGCGCCGGAGGCGTGCGGCGACAGGTCCTGCGCGCCGTAGCCGATGAGCAGCTTGTCGCCCTCCACCACGGTCTGCACCGTGCGCAGGTCGGTGAAGGGTGGCAGCACCACTGTCTCCACCTCGGTCAACTGCTTCTCGGTGAGGCTGGCCGCCAGCTTCTGCACCAGCAGGTTCGCCTCAAGGTGGTTGAGGTTCATCTTCCAGTTGCCGGCCATCAGCGGCCGGCGGGGAGCGCTCGCCATCAGTTCTCCAGAGCCGCGATGCCGGGGAGGGTCTTGCCCTCCAGGTACTCCAGGGACGCGCCACCGCCGGTGGAGATGTGCCCGAAGGCCTTCTCGTCCAGCCCCAGGGCCCGTACCGCGGCGGCCGAGTCACCACCACCGACCACGCTGAACGCGTCCGCCCCGGCGATCGCCTCGGCCACCCCACGGGTGCCGTGCGCGAACGCGGGCATCTCGAACACGCCCATCGGGCCGTTCCAGAAGATCGTCCGGGCGCCCTTGAGCGCTGCGGCGAAGCCGGCCACCGTCTTCGGGCCGACGTCCAGCCCCACCCGCTTGCTGGGGATGCCCTCGGCCGGCACGGTGTCGTGCGCGGCGTCCGGGGCGAACGCGTCGGCGGCCACCACGTCGACCGGGAGCATGATCTTGCCCTCGGAGCGCTCCAGCAGGTTGCGGCAGGTCTCCACCATCTCGGCCTCCAGCAGCGAGGAACCGACCTCGTGACCCTGGGCCTTGAGGAAGGTGAAGCACATGCCACCACCGATGAGCAGCCGGTCGACAGTCGGCAGCAGCGCCTCGATCACCGCGAGCTTGTCGGAGACCTTCGACCCGCCGAGCACCACCACGTACGGCCGCTCGGGGTCGCCGGTGAGCTGCGAGAGCACCTCCACCTCGCGCAGCACCAGCCGGCCGGCGAAGTGCGGCAGCCGCGCGGGCACGTCGTGGACGCTTGCGTGCTTGCGGTGCACCGCGCCGAACGCGTCGTCGACGTACACGTCACCGAGGGCGGCCAACTGGTCGGCGAAGGCGCCCCGCTCGGCGTCGTCCTTGCTGGTCTCCCCCTTGTTGAAGCGGAGGTTCTCCAGCAGCGCCACCTCGCCGTCGGCGAGCGCCGCCACCGTCGCCTGGGCGGACTCACCGACCGTGTCGGTGGCGGCGTGCACGGTCGTGCCGAGCAGTTCACCGAGCCGCCCGGCGACCGGGGCGAGGCTGAACTGCGGGTCCGGCGCACCCTTCGGCCGGCCCAGGTGGGAGCAGACGACGACCTTGGCGCCGGCCTCGGTCAGCGCACCGAGGGTCGGCAGCACCGCCCGGATGCGGCCGTCGTCGGTGATGTCGCCGGTCTGCTTGTCGAGTGGGACGTTCAGGTCGGCGCGCACCAGCACGCGCCGACCCGAGACCCCCTCGGCGAGCAGGTCGTCGAGGTTACGGATGCTCACAGCGAGCTACCCACCAGCTTCACCAGGTCGACCAGGCGGTTGGAGTAGCCCCACTCGTTGTCGTACCAGCCGACGACCTTCACCTGGTTGCCGATGACCTTGGTCAGCGGCGCGTCGAAGATGCACGACGCCGGGTCGGTGACGATGTCGGCGGAGACGATCGGGTCCTCGTTGTAGGTCAGGATGCCCCGCAGCGGGCCCTCGGCGGCGGCCTTCATCGCGGCGTTGACCTCGTCCACCGAGGTCTCCCGACCGACGGTGACGGTGAGGTCGGTGGCGGAGCCGGTCGGGATCGGCACCCGCAGCGCGTACCCGTCGAGCTTGCCCTTGAGGTCCGGCAGCACCAGGCCGATGGCCTTCGCGGCACCGGTCGAGGTCGGCACGATGTTCAGCGCGGCGGCCCGGGCCCGACGCAGGTCCTTGTGCGGCGCGTCCTGGAGGTTCTGGTCCTGGGTGTACGCGTGGATGGTGGTCATCAGACCCTGCTGGATGCCGAACGTGTCGTGCAGGACCTTCGCCATCGGCGCCAGGCAGTTGGTGGTGCAGGAGGCGTTCGAGATGATGTTGTGGCTGGCCGGGTCGTACTGGCCGTCGTTGACGCCCATCACGACCGTGACGTCCTCGTTCTTCGCCGGAGCGGAGATGATGACCTTCTTGGCCCCGCCGTCGATGTGCGCCTTGGCCTTGGTGCCGTCGGTGAAGAAGCCGGTCGACTCGATGACCACGTCCGCGCCGACGTCGCCCCACGGCAGCGCCGCCGGGTCCTTCTCGGCGTACGCCTTGATGGACTTGCCCCCGACGGTGATCTCGTCGGCGGTGGCCTTGACCTCCTGCGGGAGGCGACCCAGGATGCTGTCGTACTTGAGCAGGTGGGCGAGCGTCGCGTTGTCGGTCAGGTCGTTGACGGCCACGACCTCGACGTCAGCGCCGGACGCCAGCACTGCCCGGAAGAAGTTACGGCCGATCCGGCCGAAGCCGTTGATGCCAACCCGGATGGTCACAGGTCCCATCTCCTCGCGTTCTGGTCCGCCGGCGTGGAGACCCTCGGCCGGCGAAGCGGTGTGCGCCGACCGTTGGAGCCGGCCGTTGACGGTTCATCCCGGCCACCCCGCCGCGGTCCGAGGGACCTGACCGCCGTCGAGGCGGTGGGTACGGCGGGAAACACCGGTGCCGGCCCCCTTGCCGTACGCAGCGACCATATCCGAGCGTGCCGAGCCACGCTGCGCCGGGTGGTCGCCCCACCGTCCTATCAGACCACGAGCATGTCGGGCGTGACGGCCGCTTCGGTATCCGGGATGCCCAGGTCCCGGGCGCGCTTGTCGGCCAGCGCCAGCAGCCGCCGGATCCGCCCGGCGATGGCGTCCTTGGTCAACGGCGGGTCGGCAAGCGCGCCAAGCTCCTCCAGCGACGCCTGCCGGTGCTCCAGCCGCAGCCGACCGGCCGAGGTCAGATGCTCCGGCGCGTCGTCGGCGAGGATCTCCAACGCCCTGGTCACCCGGGCCGCCGCGGCGACCGCCGCCCGGGCCGAACGCCGTAGGTTGGCGTCGTCGAAGTTCGCCAGCCGGTTGGCCGTCGCCCGGACCTCGCGCCGGACCCGACGCTCCTCCCAGGCCAGCACACTGGAGTGGGCACCGATGCGGGTGAGCAGCGCGGCGATCGCGTCGCCGTCCTTGACGACCACCCGGTCGACGCCGCGTACCTCCCGGTTCTTGGCGGTGATGCCGAGCCGCCGCGCCGCGCCGACAAGCGCCAGCGCCGACTCCGGCCCGGGGCAGGTGATCTCCAGGGCGCTGGAGCGCCCCGGCTCGGTCAACGAGCCGTGCGCCATGAACGCCCCCCGCCAGGCGGACACCGCGCAGCAGACGCTCGCGGCCACGACGTGCGGCGGTAGTCCCCGTACCGGCCGGCCACGCACGTCGAGCAGCCCGGTCTGCCGGGCCAGGGCCTCACCGTCCTTCACCACCCGGACGATGAAGTGGCTGCCCTTGCGCAGCCCACCGGAGGCGAGCACATGGATCTCGCTCGGGTAGCCGTAGACCTCGGCGATCTCCCGCCGCAGCCGCCGGGCCACCGCGCCGGTGTCGAGTTCGGCCTCCACCACCACCCGCCCGGAGACGATGTGCAGCCCACCGGCGAACCGCAGCAGCGCCGCCATCTCCGCCCGCCGGCAGCAGGGCTTGGGCACGTCGACCCGACTCAGCTCGTCCTTGACCGCAGCCGTCATCGCCATTGTGCGTCCCCTCACGGACCGGTTCCGGCGTGTCGCCGGAGATTACGTACGTGTCTAACGATCGGCGCCCAGTACAGGCACCAGGGCGGCGCCCAGAGCAGCCGGATCATGACGGGGAGTGCCGTCGTCGACCGCGACGGGAGCGAGGACCAGTCGGGCTCCCAGGGATTCTGCCGCACCGTGGACCGGTTCGGGGTCACCCACCGCCTTGGCGTCGGCGAGCACGAAGTCGACGGTCAGCTCCGGCAGGTACCAGCGCAGCGCCACCAGGTGGTCGGCGACGGAGAGCCCGAGCGTCTCCTTCTCGGCGGCCAGGTTGAGAGTGACGAGTCGTCGCGCCGGGCTGGCCAGGATCGCCGTGGCCAACTGCGGCACCAGCAGATGCGGCAGCACGCTCGTGTACCAACTGCCCGGCCCGAAGATCAGCCAGTCGGCGGTGCCGATCGCGGCGACCGCCTCCGCGCACGCCGCCGGAGCCTGCGGGGTGAGCCGCAGCGACTCGACCCGGCCGGTGGTGACCGCCACCTGGTGCTGTCCGCGTACGGTGCACACCTCGTCGGGTCGGCCCGGGTCCGCCCCGCGTACCCGGGCCTCGATGTCGACCGGCTGACGGGACATCGGCAGCACCCGGCCGACCGCACCGAGCATCGCCCCGGCGTGCTCCAGCGCCGCCACCGGGTCGCCGAGTGACTCCATCAGGCCGCAGAGCACCAGGTTGCCCACCGCGTGTCCGGCCAGCCCGTCACCCCGGCCACCGGCCGCGACCTCGGCGAACCGGTGCTGGAACAGCCCGGCGCTGCGTCGGGTGGCGGGATGGTCGCCGGCCAACGCCACGAGTGCCTGCCGCAGGTCGCCGGGGGGCAACCCGCCCCGCTCGGCACGCAGCCGGCCGCTGGACCCGCCGTCGTCACCGACGGTCACCACAGCCGTGATGTCCAGGTCCAGTTCGGGAGCGCAACGGCGCAGCGCGCGCAGCGAGGCGGACAGACCGTGCCCGCCGCCGAACGCCACCACCCGGATCGTCATTCCCGCCCCAGGTCGCGGTGCTGGGCGTTGGCCGCCAGCCCGGAGCGGCGCAGCCGGGCCGCCAACTCCTCGGCGATCGCCACGCTGCGATGCTTGCCACCGGTGCAGCCGACCGCCACGGTCAGGTACCGCTTGCCCTCCCGCTCGAACCCGGCAGTGGTGGCGTTGACCAGGTCCGCGTACGCATCGACGAAGGCGTCCGCACCCTCCTGCCCCAGCACGTACGCGCTCACCGCCTCCTCGCGCCCGGTGTGCTCGCGCAGTTCGGGCACCCAGTACGGGTTGGGCAGGAACCGGGCGTCCATCACGAAGTCGGCGTCCGGTGGCAGGCCGTACTTGAAGCCGAAGGAGATCACGGTCAGCCGCAATCGACGGGCGTCCTCCCCGCCGAACAGCTCCTCGACCCGCCGGCGCAGCTGGTTCACGTTGAGGTGGCTGGTGTCGATGATCACGTCAGCCTGGTCGCGGGCCTCCTCCAGCAGACCCCGCTCGACGGCGATGCCGTCGGCGAGCCGGCCGTCGCCCTGCAACGGGTGCGAGCGCCGCACGCTCTCGAACCGGCGGATCAGCACCTCGTCGTCGGCGTCGACGAAGACCACCCGGGGTGCGTAGCCACGCTCCTTCAGCTCCCGGATCGCCTCGGCCAGATCGGTGGAGAAGGCCCGGGAGCGCACGTCGAGCACCATCGCGGTGCGCCGGGCCGCCCCACCCGCCTTCACCGCCAGCTCGGCCATGTCCAGCAGCAGGGCCTGCGGCAGGTTGTCGACGACGTAGAAGCCGACGTTCTCCAGCGCCCGGGCCACGGTGCTGCGGCCACCGCCGGACAGGCCGGTGACCACGACCAGTGTGGTGTCCGTCTCGGCGGTCGCCCCGGTCTGCTCACCGGGAACGCCCGTACGGTGACCGGTCGTGTGCGCCTCGCCCACCCGTCAAACCTCCAGCCGCGCTGCCCCGGCCGGTCCGGCCGGGCTTGGTCAAGCAGCGACTCTAGCTCGCCGGTGTCCGGCTCCGCGGGACGCACCGCCGCGTTCCCGGCAGGGTCACCGAAAGCGCCGGCCGGTCTGTCGGCTGACTGACGGCGCGCGACGCGCGCCGCGGCTATTCTCCGGCCATGGGCAGGCACGGGGCGCGGCTGCGCTGGGTGGTTGCCCTGGTGTCGGTCACGATCGCGGTGCTGGCCACGGTGGACCGCTACGTCGACCGCGAACGCGAATGGGCTCGCGGCGGCGACCAGGTGGCGGTGACCGTCGAGGCGGTGCTGCCGGATCCGGACGGGGTGACGGGCGCGGTCGTCGCGTTGGGCTGGCCCGAGCCGGTGGACAACGTCATAGGTGACCCCGACCGGCAGTCGGTGGTGTTGCGGCTGCGCTGGTCCGGGCCGCCACGGAAGGGCTACTACCAGGTCATCCTGCTCGACTCCCGGGTGGAACCCGCCCGGGTGGTGCAGCCCTACGCCGGCTGGGACCGCGACGGCGGCACCGGTTCCAACTGGGCCGGAGCGTACGACGTGCTGGCCGAGCGGTACGCCTGGCTCGCCGACACGGCCACCCGCGAGGAGCCCGAGGGCACGTTCACCACCCCGGACAACGTCGGCGCGGTGGGCACCCGCGCGACCGCCGACGGCAGCCTGATCGCCGTCTTCCGACTGGTGCCCGGCGCCCTGCCGTTGACCGACCCGTCGCGTCTGGTGGTGGCGTTCTGCCACGTCGACCCCGACGGTGACGTGCGCTGGGCCAAACGCGTCCCCGTCCCACCCACCCCGTGACCCCCCGCCCTGATCAGTGGCTGCGCGGCGCCCCGCGTCGAACTGTGGCACCCCAGGTGGTCGACACGCCGAACCGGCAGCACCGGAACTGCCACGGATCGAGCGCGGAGATCAGCCGCTCGTAGAATCCTCGGATGGTCTCCCCCGCCGACCCGAGCAGCGCCGACGTGAGCGTCACCGACCTGGCCGCTTCCGACGCACCCACCGCCGAGAAGGTGACAGCGACGCTTGAGGTGCTGCGGCGGGTCTTCGGGTACGACGCGTTCCGGGGCTTTCAGCGGGAGGTCATCGACCACGTGGTGGCCGGCGGCGACGCGCTGGTGCTGATGCCCACCGGCGGCGGCAAGTCGTTGTGCTACCAGATCCCGGCGCTGGTCCGCGACGGCGTCGCCGTGGTGATCTCGCCGCTGATCGCGCTGATGCAGGACCAGGTCGACGCGCTCACCGCTGTCGGCGTCCGGGCCGGTTTCCTCAACTCCACCCTCGACCTGGACACTCGTCGGCTGGTCGAGGCGGAGTTCGTGGCCGGCGAGATCGACCTGCTCTACCTCGCGCCGGAGGCGCTGGCCAGCCGGGCCACGCTGAGCCTGCTGGACCGGGGGCGGATCAGCCTGTTCGCCATCGACGAGGCGCACTGCGTGTCGCAGTGGGGTCACGACTTCCGGCCGGACTACCTGAACCTGTCGATGCACGAACGTTGGCCGGGTGTACCCCGCATCGCGTTGACCGCCACCGCGACGAGCGCCACCCGGTCCGAGATCGCCACCCGGCTCAGCCTCACCGAGGCGCGGCACTTCGTGGCCAGCTTCGACCGGCCCAACATCCAGTACCGGATCGTGCCGAAGCGGGAGCCACGCAAGCAACTGCTCGCTCTGCTGCGCGACGAGCACCCCGGCGATTCCGGCATCGTCTACTGCCTGTCGCGGGCCTCGGTGGAGAAGACCGCCGACTTCCTGGTCGCCAACGGCATCGACGCGCTGCCCTACCACGCCGGCCTCGACGCCGGCACCCGCGCCGCCAACCAGCAGCGCTTCCTGCGCGCCGACGGCGTGGTGATGGTGGCGACGATCGCCTTCGGGATGGGCATCGACAAACCCGACGTACGGTTCGTCGCCCACCTCGACCTGCCCAAGTCGGTCGAGGGCTACTACCAGGAGACCGGCCGCGCCGGCCGCGACGGGTTGCCGTCCACCGCCTGGCTGGCGTACGGGCTCCAGGACGTGGTGCAGCAACGAAAGATGATCGACACCTCCGAGGGCGACCTGGCGCATCGGCGCAACCTCGCCGCCCACCTCGACGCGATGCTGGCGCTCTGCGAGACGGTCCGCTGCCGCCGGGCGCAACTGTTGGAGTACTTCGGTGAACCGGCCACCGGCGGCTGCGGCAACTGCGACACCTGCCTGGAGCCGCCCGAGTCCTGGGACGGCACGGTGGCCGCGCAGAAGCTGCTCTCCACCGTCTTCCGGCTGGACCGCGAGCGCAACCAGCGATTCGGTGCCGGGCACTGCATCGACATCCTGCTCGGTCGCGCCACCGACAAGATCACCCAGCACCGGCACGACTCGTTGACCGTGTTCGGCATCGGCGACGATCTGAGCGAGGCGGAGTGGCGCGGCGTGGTCCGGCAGCTGCTCGCCGAGGGACTGCTGGCCGTGGAGGGCGACTACGGCACGCTGGCGCTCACCGACGCCAGCGGCGAGGTGCTCGGCCGGCGGCGCACCGTGATGCTGCGCCGCGAGGCGGCGCGTCCGGCGAAGGCGGCCAAGCCCCGGGGCGCGGCCACCGTGGTCGCCGAACTGCCGGCGGAGGCGGCCGGCACGTTCGAGCGGCTGCGGGCCTGGCGGGCGGCCACCGCGAAGGAGCAGGGCGTACCCGCGTACGTCATCTTCCACGACGCGACGCTGCGGCAGATCGCGGCCGATGCGCCGTCGTCACTGGCCGACCTGTCCCGGATCAGCGGCGTCGGCGAGAACAAGCTGGCCAAGTACGGCGAGCAGCTGCTCGGGGTGCTCGCCGAGGCCGCCTGAGTTCCAGCGGATGAACCGGCTGGCAGCCGCCAGGACGCGCGATCACGATCACCGGCTGAGGTGGCGGCCTTTCGAGGTCACGGGCTGAGTTGGCGGCCTTTCGAGGTAACGGGCTGAGGTGACGGTCTTCCAAGTCACGGCTTCAGGTAACGCTGCCGCAGGCCACGGGTACAGGTCGGGATGCTGTCGAGCTGAGCCGTCCACGCTATCGCCCTCGGCGATCCATCCGTGCCATCAGCTCGACAGGGGCGACAACCGAGACCAGCCGGCGACGGCCAGGCCGGATTCACGACTGCTGCTGGTCGCCGCCGGCGCCGAGCGCGGCCAGGATGGCCTCGGCGGTCCGGCGGCCGACACCGGGCACCTCGGTGATCTCCTCCACGGTGGCGGCCGACAGGCGTTTCAGCGAGCCGAAGTGACGCAGTAGCGCCTTGCGGCGTACCTCGCCCAGGCCGGGGACGTTGTCCAACGCCGAGGTGGTCATCCGCTTGGAGCGGCGCTGCCGATGGAAGGTGATGGCGAAGCGGTGCGCCTCGTCGCGGATCCGTTGCAGCAGGTAGAGCCCCTCGGAAGCGCGCGGCAGGATGACCGGGAAGTCGTCGTCGGGCAGCCAGACCTCCTCCAGCCGCTTGGCCAGCCCGCACAGCGCCACATCGTCGATGCCCAACTCGGCGAGGGCCTGCGCGGCGGCGGCGACCTGCGGCGCGCCGCCGTCGACCACCACCAACTGCGGCGGGTACGCGAATTTGCGCGGCCGGCCGGTGGTCGGGTCGACCAGGGCTCCGATCCGCGGTTCGTCGCCGCCGTCGGTCGCGCCCAGCTCGGCCGGGAGGGCGTCGGCTTCGACGCCCACCTCACCGGTCTCGGCGCGGGCGTCGAGGTAGCGGGCGAAGCGACGGCGCAGCACCTCGGACATCGCCGAGAGGTCGTCGGTGGCCCCCGGATGATGAAGCGGCGGTACTCGCTCTTGCGGGGCAGCCCGTCCTCGAAGACGACCATGCTCGCCACCACGTCGGTGCCCTGGATCTGCGAGATGTCGAAGCACTCGATGCGCAGCGGCGCCGTCCGCAGACCGAGCGCCTCGGTGATCTCGTCGAGGGCCTTGCTGCGGGTGGTGAGGTCACCGGCCCGCCTGAGTTTGTGCCGGGCCAGGGCGTCCTTCGCGTTGCGTTCGACGGTCTCCATCAGGGCCCGCTTGTCGCCGCGCTGCGGCACCCGCAGGGTCACCCGGCCGCCCCGGTGGGTGGAGAGCCAGTCGGCGAGCGCCTCGGCGTCGGCGGGCAGTTCGGGCACCAGCAGCTCGCGTGGCACGTCGGCCTCGCCGTGCTCGCCGCCGTAGACCTGGGTGCAGAAGTGGTGCACCAGGTCGCCGGTGGTCAGCTCCTCGGTCTTCTCCACCACCCAGCCACGCTGGCCCCGCACCCGACCACCGCGTACGTGGAAGACCTGCACCGCGGCTTCGAGCGGGTCGTCGGCGAAGGCCACCACGTCGGCGTCGGTGCCGTCGCCGAGCACCACCGTCTGCTTCTCCATCGCCCGGCGCAGCGCGGCGACGTCGTCGCGCAGCCGGGCCGCCCGCTCGAACTCCAACTGCTCGCTGGCCTCGGTCATCTCGCGTTCCAGTTTGCGGACCATCGTGTCGGTGCGCCCGGCCATGAAGTCACAGAAGTCGTCGACGATCTCCCGGTGCCGCTCGGCGGAGACGCTGCCGACGCAGGGGGCCGAGCACTTGCCGATGTAGCCCAGCAGGCAGGGCCGGCCGACCTGACCGGCCCGCTTGAACACCCCGGCGGAGCAGGTGCGGGCCGGGAAGACCCGCAGCAGCAGGTCGAGCGTCTCGCGGATCGCCCAGGCGTGTGAGTACGGCCCGAAGTAACGCACCCCCTTGCGCTTTGCCCCGCGCATCACCTGGAGCCGGGGGTATTCCTCGTCGAGGGTCACCGCCAGGTAGGGGTAGGACTTGTCGTCGCGGTACCGGACGTTGAATCTCGGGTCGTACTGCTTGATCCAGAGGTATTCGAGCTGGAGCGCCTCGACCTCGGTGCCCACGGTGACCCAGTCGACCGACTCGGCCGTGGTGACCATCTGCTGGGTGCGCTGGTGCAGCCCCCACAGGTCGGCGAAGTAGGAGTTGAGCCGACTGCGCAGGTTCTTCGCCTTGCCGACGTAGATCACCCGGCCGGTGCCGTCGTAGAAGCGGTAGACCCCCGGCGCCTCGGGGATCGTGCCCGGCGCGGGCCGGTAGGTCGACGGATCAGCCACACTCCGAGATTAGTCGCCGCCCCCGACAGCCCGAATCATCCCTGGATGGCCGTTCTCACCCTGGCCGACGCCGGCACCCCGCCGCCCCGATCGACGCCTTCCAATATCGAGCACTGCGGCCTACCATCCAGTAACCGAATGTTCTTCATGTAATGATCCCGCCCGATCCCCCGTCCACAGAGGATCACCATGACCGGTCACCGCACCCTCCGCCGGCTGCTCGCCGGTGCCACGACCGCCACCGCCGTCGCCGCCCTGCTCGTCGCGGCCCCGACCACGGCCACCGCCACCCCGCCCGACAGCACCGTGACCGCCCTCGCGGCGAACGTCGCGAGCGCCTTCGCCGCCAACGACTACTGCCTCGGCGAATGCTCGGAGATCCTGCCGCCCGGCCAGAACGGCAACGCCACACTTGTCGAGATCCTGGGCAACCAGGCCCTCGGCACCCTGCCCCGGCACTCCGCCGACCAGCTCGACAGGTACGCCGACCTCGTCTACGGCTACGCCGGGCTGCGCGAGGACCAGATCGACACCTTCTTCAACGACGCCTCCTTCGGCGTCGCGCCCAACCAGGTGGAACGCGACTACTCGCCCCGCTCGGACGTGCGGATCGTGCGGGACCGGGCCACCGGTGTCCCACACGTCACCGGCACCACCCGCGCCGGCACCATGTTCGGCGCCGGTTACGCCGGAGCCGAGGACCGGCTGTTCACCATGGACCTGCTGCGGCACGTCGGCCGGGGCACCCTGACCCCGTTCGCGGGCGGTGCACCGGGTAACCTGGCGTTGGAGCAGAGCGTCTGGCGTACCTCCCCGTACACCGAGGCCGATCTGGCGGCGCAGGTCGCCGCGCTGCGGCAGAAGGGTGCTCGCGGTGAGCAGCTCCACGCCGACGTGCAGGAGTACATCGCCGGGGTCAACGCCTACATCCGGACCTGCATGGCCAACCGCAACTGCCCCGGCGAGTACGTGCTCACCGGGCACCTCGACGCGATCACCAACGCCGGTGGGCCCGAGCCGTTCGTCATGACCGACCTGGTCGCCATCGCCGGTGTCGTCGGTGGCCTGTTCGGCGGCGGAGGCGGCACCGAGATGCAGTCCGCGCTGGTCCGCATCGCCGCCCGGGCCAAGTTCGGCCCGGTGGAGGGTGACCGGGTGTGGCACGGCTTCCGGGGGCAGAACGACCCGGAGACCGTACTGACCCTGCACGACGGGCAGAGCTTCCCGTACGGCGATGCCTCCGCCGACGCGCCGAGCGTGGTGCTGCCGGACGCCGGCTCGGCCCGGGCCGAGCCCGTCTTCACCGACCCGACCGGCTCCGCCACCGCCGCCACGACCTCGAACAGCGGCTCCGAGCTGGCCGCCGCGCTGTCCGGGCTGACCATCGACCCGGCACACCGGGGCATGTCCAACGCCGCGGTGATCTCCGCCGAGCACTCCGCCAGCGGGCACCCGGTGGCGGTCTTCGGGCCGCAGACCGGCTACTTCTCCCCGCAACTGCTGATGGTCCAGGAGTTGCAGGGACCGGGCATCAGCGCCCGAGGTGCCGCCTTCGCCGGGCTCAACCTCTACGTCCTGCTCGGCCGGGGCCAGGACTACGCCTGGAGCGCCACCTCCTCCGTGCACGACATCACCGACACGTACGCCGTGCCGCTCTGCGTCCCCGGCGGTGGCACGCCGACGCTGGGCAGCAACCACTACCTGTTCCGTGGCCAGTGCCTGGCGATGGAGGAGCTGTCCCACGTCAACAGGTGGAGCCCCACCGTCGCCGACAGCACCGCGGCCGGGTCGTACAAGCTGGTCGCCTGGCGTACGAAGCTCGGCCTGGTGGCGTGGCGGGGCACCGTCGGCGGGGTGCCGCACGCCTTCACCCAACTGCGCTCCACCTACGGTCGGGAGGCCGACTCCGCCATCGGTTTCCAGATGTACAACGACCCGACCCAGATGGGCTCCGCCAGCGCGTTCCTCACCTCGGCGAACAACGTGGAGTACGCGTTCAACTGGTTCTACGTCAACTCCACCGAGTCGGCGTACTTCAACTCCGGGCTCAACCCGGTGCGGGCCGCCGGCACCAACCCGAGCCTGCCGATGAAGGCCGACCGGGCGTACGAGTGGCAGGACTTCAACCCGGACACCGGCACCGCCCGGTACGCGCCGGCGTCAGCCCACCCGCAGTCGGTCAACCAGGACTACTACGTCAGCTGGAACAACAAACAGGCAAAGGACTTCGGTGCCGCCGACGGCAACTTCAGCTTCGGCGCCGTGCACCGCGGCGACCTGCTGGACAAGCCGGTGAAGGCGGCCATCGCGGCGGGTCGGACATTCGACCGGGCCTCGCTCACCGAACTGGTCCAGCGGGCCGGGCTGACCGACCTGCGCGGCGCCGAAGTGCTCGGTGAGCTGATCCGGGTGCTGGAGAGCCAGCCGGTCACCGACACCGCCCTGGCCGCCGAGATCGCCCGGCTGAAGACGTGGCGGCAGGCCGGCGCGCTGCGGGTGGAGACAGCCGAGGGCAGCAAGGTCTACCAGCACGCCGAGGCGATCCGGACCCTCGACGCCTGGTGGCCGCTGCTGGTCCGGGGCATGTTCCGCGATCCGCTCGGCGCGGAGCTGTACCAGTCCCTGGTCAACACCCTCCAGGTCAACGAGTCACCCTCCGGCCACCAGCAGGGCGACGTGTCGAACCTGCCGTCGTCGGCAAGCAGCGCCCAGACGCACAAGGGCTCGGCGTTCCAGTACGGATGGTGGGGCTGGGTCGACAAGGACCTGCGGGCCGTGCTGGGTGACCCGGTCGCCGGCGGGCCCGGGCGTACCTTCTGCGGCAACGGGAACCTGGCCTCCTGCCGGCAGATCCTGCTCGACACGCTGCGCACGGCGGCTGCCACGCCGGCCGCGCAGACCTATCCGGGCGACTCGACCTGCGCCGCCGGTGACCAGTGGTGCGCCGACGCCATCATCCAGTCACCGCTGGGCGGCATCAAGCACGCCACGATCGCCTGGCAGAACCGCCCCACCTACCAGCAGGTGGTCTCGTTCCCCGCCCGACGGGGCGACGACCTGACAAACCTGGCCACCGGCCGCCCGGCCACCGCCTCCAGCAGTCAACTGTTCAACGGCCCCGGCCGCGCCGTCGACGGTGACCTGGGCACCCGCTGGGCCAGTTCCTGGTCGGACAACCAGTGGTTGCGGGTGGACCTCGGATCCGTACGCCAGGTCGGTCGGGTGGTCCTGGCCTGGGAGGCGGCGTACGCCCGGTCCTACCGGGTGGAGGTCTCCACCGACGGTGCCGCCTGGCGGCAGGTCTGGTCGACCAGCGCCGGCGACGGCGGTACCGACGTGGTCACCTTCGCGCCACAGTCGGCTCGGTACGTGCGGATGTACGGGCTGACCCGGGGCACTTCCTACGGCTTCTCGCTCTGGGAGATGTCGGTCCACGGCCAGTGAGGCCACCGGGCGCGGCCGGGACGACCCCCGTCCCGGCCGCGTCCTGCGGTCGACTCAGGCCAGCGCGATCTGGTCGCCGTCGACCTTGATGTCCTTGGCCGGCAGCGGCGTGGTGGCCGGGCCCGCCTTGACCGAGCCGTCCTCGATGGAGAACTTGCTGCCGTGGCAGGTGCAGTTGATGGTGCCGCCGTCGACGTTCGACACCGGGCAACCCTGATGGGTGCAGATCGGATCGAAGCCCTTGAAGTCACCCGCGGTGGGCTGAGTGATCACCACGCCCTGGGCGGCGAAGACCGCGCCGCCGCCGACCGGGATGTCGGTGGTCCGAGCCAGTGACTGGGCCCCCGCACGGTCCCCGCCGCCGGCGTCACCGGTGTCGGTGACCTGCGGTCCGGGGCTGGGCGCCGCGCCGTCGTCGCCCTCGCCGCCGCAGGCGGCCAGCACCACCGCCGCGCCGACCGCTCCCGCGCCGGTGAGCACGGCCCGGCGGGTACGCACTCCAGGCCCGGCCGGCACCTGATCGTCGCTCATGTCAGCGCTGCGCTGCGGCTCGCTCATGCCTCGCCCTTCCGTCGGTCACTCCGGTGCATGATCTGTGGCTACTCTCCCTGCACGCACCACTCTGCCCGGCGGTTCACCCGATCGGCCACCCGAGCGCGCCGTCCGACCGTCAGCCACCCGCCGACCGCCGCCTGTCGGTATCCCGCCCGGCGGAGTCGGCCCGTCAGCGCGCGGCAGCTGTGGTCTTCCGACCGCCCCGGGCCCGGCTGCCGTTCGCCTTCGCCGCCCGCGTGGTCGCCGCCACGGCCCCCTTCGCCGCGCCGTCGAGCTTGAGGACGGTACGCAGGAACTGCCCGGTGTGACTCTCGGCGACCTCGGCGACCTCCTCCGGGCTGCCGGTGGCGAGCACCGTGCCGCCCCGGTGGCCGCCCTCGGGGCCCATGTCGATGAGCCAGTCGGCACTCTTGATCACGTCGAGGTTGTGCTCGATCGTGATCACCGTGTTGCCCTTGTCGACAAGGCCCTCAAGCACCAGCAGCAGCTTGCGGATGTCCTCGAAGTGCAGGCCGGTGGTCGGTTCGTCGAGGACGTAGACCGTCCGCCCGGTCGAGCGCTTCTGCAACTCGGAGGCGAGCTTGACCCGCTGTGCCTCGCCACCGGAGAGGGTCGGCGCGGGCTGACCCAGCCGTACGTAGCCCAGGCCGACGTCGACGAGCGTCTTGAGGTGGCGGTGGATGGCGGGGATGGCGGAGAAGAACTCGGCCGCCTCCTCGATCGGCATCTCCAGCACGTCGGAGACGGTCTTGCCCTTGTAGTGCACCTCCAGGGTCTCCCGGTTGTACCGGGCGCCCTTGCAGACCTCGCACGGGACGTACACGTCGGGCAGGAAGTTCATCTCGATCTTGATCGTGCCGTCGCCGGAACACGCCTCGCAACGACCACCCTTGACGTTGAACGAGAACCGTCCGGGGCCGTACCCGCGGACCTTGGCCTCGGTGGTCTCGGCGAACAGCTTGCGCACGTGGTCCCAGACGCCGGTGTAGGTGGCCGGGTTGGAGCGCGGGGTGCGGCCGATCGGCGACTGGTCGACGCCGACGACCTTGTCGACGTGCTCCAGGCCGGAGACCCGGGTGTGCCGGCCCGGCACCAGCCGCGCGCCGTTGATCTGGTTGGCCAGCACGGCGTAGAGGATGTCGTTGACAAGTGTCGACTTGCCGGAGCCGCTGACCCCGGTGACGGCGATCAACTGGCCGAGCGGGAAGGACACCGTCAGGTTGCGCAGGTTGTGCTCGCGGGCCCCGTGCACCACCAACTCCCGCCCGGGAGTCTGCGGCCGGCGTCCCTCGGGTGTCGGGATCTCCCGCCGGCCGGACAGGTACGCCCCGGTCAGTGACTCCGGATTCTCCAGCAGCGCCGGCACCGAGCCGCTGTGCACGATCTGCCCGCCGTGCTCCCCCGCGCCGGGACCGATGTCCACGATCCAGTCGGCGGTGCGGATGGTGTCCTCGTCGTGCTCGACCACGATCAGCGTGTTGCCCAGGCCGCGCAGCCGCACCAGCGTCTCGATCAGCCGGTGGTTGTCCCGCTGGTGCAGCCCGATCGACGGCTCGTCGAGCACGTAGAGCACCCCGACCAGGCCGGAGCCGATCTGGGTGGCGAGCCGGATCCGCTGCGCCTCACCCCCGGAGAGGGTGCCGGCCGGGCGGTCCAGGGAGAGGTAGTCCAGCCCGACGTCGAGCAGGAAACGCAACCGGGCGTTGATCTCCTTGAGCACCCGCTCGGCGATCAGTTTCTGCCGGTCGGTCAGCTCGATGCCGGCCAGCAGGTCGGCGCACTCGCCTACCGACAGGTTGCACACCTCGGCGATGCTGCGTCCGGCCAGGGTGACCGCGAGCACCTCGGGCTTGAGCCGGGCACCGCCGCAGGCCGCGCAGGGCACGTCGCGCATGTAGCCCTCGTACTTGTCCCGCGACCACTCACTC
Source organism: Verrucosispora sp. CNZ293 (assembly GCF_002754655.1). Lineage (NCBI taxonomy): Bacteria > Bacillati > Actinomycetota > Actinomycetes > Micromonosporales > Micromonosporaceae > Micromonospora > Verrucosispora sp. CNZ293. The sequence goes on along the minus strand of NZ_PEFR01000001.1, from coordinate 153,175 downwards.
TCGGTGTCGGAGTGCCGGCGCTCGATCCACTGCACCACGCCCTCGAAACCGGTGTAGTACGACCGCTCCCGGCCGTACTTGTTGCGGTACCGCACGTGCACCTGGTCGTCGGAGCCGTGCAGGATCGTCTTCTGCGCCCGCGACGGCAGCGCCCGCCAGGGCGTGTCGACGTCGAAGTGCTCCGCCTCGCCGAGCGCCTCCAGCAGGCGCAGGAAATACTCCAGGTTGTGCCCGGTGGCCCAGGGCTGGATCGCCCCCTCGCGCAGACTGCGCTCCGGGTCGGGGACGACCAGCTCCGGGTCGACCTCCTTCTTGGTGCCGAGGCCGGTGCACTCCGGGCAGGCGCCGTAGGGCGCGTTGAAGGAGAAGACCCGGGGCTCCAGGTCCTCGATCGCCAGGGGGTGGTCGTTGGGGCAGGCCAGGTGCTCGGAGTAGCGACGTTCCCGGTCGGGGTCGTCCTCGGCCAGGTCGACGAAGTCGAGCAGCACCAGGCCGCCGGAGAGGCCCAGGGCCGCCTCGACCGAGTCGGTCAGCCGCTGCTTGGCGCTGGGCTTGACGCTGAGCCGGTCGATCACCACCTCGATGGTGTGCTTCTCCTGCTTCTTCAACTTCGGCGGGTCGGTGAGCTGGTGCACCACGCCGTCGACCCGGGCCCGGGCGTACCCCTTGGCCTGAAGTTCGGCGAAGAGGTCGACGTACTCGCCCTTGCGCCCCCGCACCACGGGTGCGAGGACCATGAAGCGGGTGCCCTCCGCCATGGCGAGGACCCGGTCGACGATCTGCTGCGGGCTCTGCTTGGAGATCCGCTCGCCGCAGACCGGGCAGTGCGGTTCGCCGACCCGCGCGAAGAGCAGCCGCAGGTAGTCGTAGACCTCGGTGATCGTGCCCACGGTGGAGCGGGGGTTGCGCGAGGTGGACTTCTGGTCGATGGACACGGCCGGGCTCAGACCCTCGATGAAGTCGACGTCCGGCTTGTCCATCTGGCCGAGGAACTGCCGGGCGTACGACGACAGCGACTCGACGTAGCGACGCTGCCCCTCGGCGAAGATCGTGTCGAAGGCCAGGCTCGACTTGCCCGACCCGGACAGCCCGGTGAACACGATCAGGGCGTCCCGGGGCAGGTCGAGGCTGACGTCACGCAGGTTGTGCTCGCGTGCGCCACGGATGATCAAACGGTCGGCCACGGTCCGTGTACTCCCGGGTGAGAATGAAGAGGAAGATCTGTCCGCTTTTGTGGTGAGCCCAGCGGTTGTCTGAGCGCGGAGAGTGCGCCCCGGCAACTGTAGACCCGACCTCCGACAACTTCCCCCACCCACGCATCCCACCCCCACCCACCCGCCTCCCACACCCCCGCCCCGCCGCCGATCATGCAGTTGTGGCACGTCGTGAAAGCGGACAGACCGCCACGTACCAACGACCACAACTGCATGATCGCGAACCTGGGCGGGGGGAGTGCGGGTGGGTCAGTGGGGTGGGGTGGGTGGGTCAGTGGGGGTGGGGGTGCGGCGGGTGGCGCGGGACACGCGGGTGGGGCGGGAGGCGCGGCGGTGGGTCTCGTGGGCGATCTCCCGTTGCAGCCGACGCCAGCTCTCCCAGCGGCGGGCGGTCAACGCCCCGGAATCCCGCGCCGCCTGCACCGCGCAACCCGGTTCGGCCTCGTGTCCGCAGTCGCCGTACCGGCAGTCGGCGGCCAGTTCGGCGATGTCGGCGAAGGCACGGTCGAGCCCGATCGCGCCGTCGAGCAGGCCGACGGCCCGTACCCCGGGCGTGTCCACCACGGCGCCCCCGCCGGGCAGCGGCACCAACGCCCGCCAGGTGGTGGTGTGTCGACCCTTGCCGTCCACCCGACGGATCGCCTGGGTGGGCATCACCACCGCCGAGACGAGCGCGTTGACCAGGCTCGACTTGCCGGCGCCGGAGGGACCGAGCAGCCCGAGCGTGCGCCCGGGGCCGACCTCGGCGCGTAGCGGGTCCAGTCCGGTGCCGCGTTCGGCGCTGACCGGCAGCACCGGCACGCCGGGCGCGAGAGCGGAGAGTTGACGCGCCACCGCCGCCGGATCGGCCGCCAGGTCGGTCTTGGTCAACACCACCAGCGGCCGGGCACCCGACTCGTGGACCAGGGAGAGCAGCCGTTCGATGCGGGCGGCGTCCGGCGCCGGGTGCACCGGCTCCACCACCGCGGCCACATCGAGGTTGGCGGCCAGCAGTTGACCGCCGGCGTCCTTGCCGGCGGTGCGCCGGATCAACGCGGTACGCCGCGGCAGCACCGCCTCCACCGTCACCCGCCCGTCGGGCCAGGCGCACAGCAGCACCCAGTCGCCGACGCCGGGCAGCCGGGTGGCGTCACCGACGGCAGCGGCCAGTACGGCTCCGCCGGTCGAGGCGCGCACCGGGCCGTCCTCGGTGAGCACCGTGCAGACGCCGCGGTCGACGCGGGCCACCCGGCCGGGACGCTTGTCGGTACGGATACGTCGCAGGTGCGCCGCCCGGTCGGTGTCCCAGCCCAGGGCGGTCAACGTGATGGTCATGGCTCCTCGTTCAGGGTCGGTGCGGGTGATCCAAGGGTGCGGTGACCGGCATGACCACCACCTCCTCCGCTCCGGCGCCGCGCGCGAACCTGCTCGACCTCCCTCGATGGTCACCGGGCCGCGCCGCAGCAGGCGAGGCGTCCGCGCCCCGGGTCGAGGAAGTCGCTGGCACAGACGGTAGGTCGGACCACGCCGCACCGGAAGTGAATTCCCCGGCGACGCGGTGGACGCGGGCCCGCTAGGGTCAGCAACGTGACGATGGATCCGCTTCTGCTGACCGGCGACGTGGCCGACGCCACGGCCCGCCTGCTGCGGACGGCGGCCTCGTTCGACGCCGCCGACCTCGCGGCGCCGTCCCTGCTGCCGGGGTGGAGCCGAGGGCACGTGCTGGCCCACGTGTGCCGCAACGCTGACGGCTTCGTCAACCTGCTCACCTCGGCACGCACCGGCGAGCGGATCCCGATGTACGCCAGCGCCGCAGCCCGGACCGCCGACATCGAGGCGGGTGCCTCGCGTACCCCTGAGGAACAGTTGGACGACCTGCGGCGCAGTGCGGACCGGTTCGCCGAGGCCGTCGCCGCGATGCCGGTGCCCGCGTGGGGTGCCACCGTCGAGACCCGCAACGGCTCCTGGCCGGCCGCCAGGCTGGTCTGGGGTCGGCTGCGGGAGCTGGAGGTCCACCACGTCGACCTGGCGGCCGGGTACCGGCCCACGGACTGGTCACCGACCTTCGGTCACCGGCTGCTGCACGAGGTGACAAGCGGCTTCGCCGATCGCGACGAGGCACCGGCGATGGTGCTGCGCTTCGACGGCAGCAGCCACGAACTGGTGCTCGGTGACCGGGCACAGGCGCCGGTCATCGCCGGTTCCGCGGCCGACCTCGCCGCGTGGCTGACCGGCCGTGACCCCGGCACCACGCTGACCGTCACCCCCGACGGGCAGTTGCCTCGCCCGCCCGAATGGATCTAGGAGCCATGACCTACAGCGGAGAAGTCACGCCCGGCGGCCCGCCGGCGGTACGCGAACTCGACAGGCTGACCATCACCAAGGTGTCGGTCGGTCCGATGGACAACAACGCGTACCTGCTGCGCTGCGCCAACACCGGCGAGCAGGTGCTCATCGACGCCGCGAACGAGGCGCCGCGCCTGCTGGAGCTGGTCGGCGACGCGGGGCTCGCCACGGTGGTGACCACCCATCAGCACATGGACCACTGGGTGGGTCTGGAAGAGGTGGTGGCCAAGACCGGGGCCCGCGCGCTGGTACACGCCGACGACGCGGACGGGCTGCCGATCGAGGCGCAGCCCCTCACCGACGGCGACGTCGTGCCGGTCGGCGACTGCGCTCTGGAGGTCATCCACCTCCGGGGCCACACCCCGGGCTCGGTGGCGCTGCTCTACCGCGACCCCGGTGGCGTGCCGCACCTCTTCACCGGCGACAGCCTTTTCCCGGGTGGCGTGGGAAACACCGACCGGGATCCGCAGCGGTTCGCCGCGCTCATCGACGATGTCGAGCACAAGCTGTTCGACAGGCTGCCCGACGAGACCTGGTTCTACCCGGGGCACGGTCGGGACTCGACTCTCGGCGCGGAGCGCCCCCACCTGGCCGAGTGGCGCGCCCGCGGCTGGTGACCGCCGCGCCGGTCAGGGAGCGATGCGCAGTCGGCGGATCTGGTTGTCGTCGTAGTCCTCGAAGCGGTACCGCAGACCGGCGAAGGGACTGCCGGGGAAGTCGCCGGTGATGGTGGCGGTGACCACCGTCCCCTCCGGCGTCTGCGTCACGTCGGTGATCTCGTACGACACCAGCGGCACCTCCTGCCGCCATGCCCGGATCGCGGCGATGCCCTCGTGGGTCCGGCCCTCGTCCTCGACGACCGCGTCGGGGGCGAAGAGTGCGAAGTAGGCGTCGCTGTCGGGTTCACCGGCGAGCGCGAAGTAGCGACGGATGAGCTGCGGTGCGGTGCTCACGGCAGGGTTCCTTCCGGGACGGTGCGGTGATGTCCTGATCCTGCCCGACAGGTCCGACAGCCACCCGCGATTCAGCGGGTGACCGCGCGCAGCCGCCGCCGGGTGCCCAGCAGCACAAGTGCCGCCAGCAGCAGTCCGCCGAGCATGGTCACCAGCAGCGGACTCGCTCCGGCCGGCAGCAGCCCGGCCAGTGTCCGCGACGCGGTGCCCACCACCAGGTAGAGGCCCGCCCAGCCGGCCGCGCCGAGCGCCGCGAACCCGAGAAACCGTCGGTACGACATGTGCAGCCCGCCCGCGGCCAGCGGCAGCAGCGCGTTGAACACCGGCAGGAAGGGCGCGATCAGCACCAGTCGGCCACCGTCGCGGCGCAGGATGGCCTCCGCCGCCGTCCACCGCGCCTCGCCCACCCAGCCGCCGAAGCGGCTGTGCCGCAGTCGGTCACCCCACCGCCGACCGACCAGGAAGCTCAGCGACCAACCGGCAAGGCACCCGGTTACCACGGCGACGAAGGTCGCCAACCCGGTGGTGGGGCTACCGACCGCCACGGCGGCGAGCACCGCCACGTCGCCGGGCACGAGCACCCCGAACAGCGGCACCGCGTCGAAGAGCATGACCACCCCGAGCACCGCCATCAGCACGACCACGGGGAGCTCTCCGACCTGAGCCAACTGGTCCGCCATGTCTCGTACGCTAGGACCTGGCCGCCACCGTGGACATCGGGTTTTCCTCCCCATCCTCCCGGTGGCGCCCCTGAGGGTGAACCCTGATCCTGACCGCCCCGGCGCATCCGCCGCACCGCCTGAGGCGCTTCGGCCGGCAAATTCGCTATTCACCGGTTACTGTCGGGAAGGTATTGGGCGATCACCGGCGCGGAAGCCGGGGGTCGCCGCATGGAACAGGGAGAGAGTACGCATGGCAACCGGCACCGTGAAGTGGTTCAACTCCGAAAAGGGCTTCGGTTTCATCGAGCAGGACGGCGGAGGACCCGACGTCTTCGTCCACTACTCGGCCATCCAGTCCGGCGGCTACCGCGAGCTGACCGAGGGCCAGAAGGTCGAGTTCGATGTGACCCAGGGCCAGAAGGGCCCGCAGGCGGACAACGTCCGTCCGCTCTGACTCGTACGGTCCCTCGGGGCTGAACGCACGGCGACGAGTGGCGGCCGGTACCGGCCGCCACTCGTCGGTCCGTCGTCTCAGGCCGCCAGCCGCCGGCTCAACTCACTCACGACCTGTTCGGCCACGGTGGGCGGGATCGCCGCGGCTATCTCCTGCGGGGTGAGGCCGGCCAGCACTCCGGCGACGATCGCCTGTTCGTCGGTGAAGTCCCGGTTCATCAGCGACTCCATACTGCTCTGCAGCGCGGTGAGCTGGGCGCCGATGGTGCGCAGTGTCGGGTGGGTGACCCGGAAGTCGGGGTTCGTGTGGTCCTCGCCCATCGACATCCGGGTGTAGGTCTGCCCGATCGGGTTGCGCCCGTCCAGGACTGTGAGGTTGCGGTGAACGGTCTTGAGCCAGTTGTGCTCCTCGGGTGTCATGTCGTTCTCCCCCTCCTCGGATCTGATCAGTCCGATGGCGGTCAGGTAGCGGCGGAACAGGGGTCGCTGGTCGCGGTTCGCCTTGATCGAGTCCCGGAAGAAACTGAAGTGGGTGTGCCACAGGTGGGACCGGTCGCCGGTGTTGCGCCGACCGAGTCGGTCCCAGCGCCGGACCACGGTGCCGTCCGGTGAGTAGATGATCTCGCGAATGTCCCGGGTGTCCGGGGCATTCGCCACGCACTGCGCCACGCACCAGGTCGAGAACGTGGCCAGGTTGTGGGTACGGCCGCCGGAGTTGAGGCGGAACATCCCCACGTCCAGGGCGGCGGCGTCGAGGGTCAGGCCGTTGCGGTCGCGGGGCGACTCGACCACCGAGTAGTCGTTGGCGACGACCCGGTCCGACCCGCAGTGGTAGCCCCCTCGGTGGTTGGCGTCGCCGACGATGCCGACCTCGTTGGGTTCGAGGTCCTCGTCGCGACTGCGGTTGGGATCACGGTCGAGATGCTCAAGCAGCAGACGACGAACGGCGAGAAGATTAGCCGGTGCCCGCGTCATGGATCCCCCTTCGCTGATCGTCAGGGGCCGAGCACGACAGTGACACCGCGTACGCGGCGAAGAGGCTCACAGGCGCGCCCGGCCAATCGGGTGCACGGCGCCGGGCGTATCACCACGATAGCTCGGTCTACCGGCGTATGCCCAGCTCAGAGGCGCTTTGATTCAGCTTGGAAAAGACTGAGAGGCAGTGTGGACAACCGGTAGGACCACTGCGGACGGATGATCCGGGTCGTGCATGATCTCCCGGAACCCACCACGCAGCGTGACAGCCGCGCCGAGGGGCTCACCGGTGCCGGGGTTGCGCGCGTAGCGGGGATGAGCGCCGCCGGAGACCTGTAACCGCAGTCGGTGCCCGGGGGCGAAGCGGTGGGCGGTGGGCCACATCTCGACAGACACCGCGACGGCGCCGTCGTGGTCGGCGGGGAACCGCTGCGGATCGACCCGGACCAGGCCGTCGCAGATGTTCCACGACCGCCCCCGACGGTCCACGTCGCACAGTCGCACGAAAACGTCCAGGTGGGTCAGCTCACTGCGCAGGTGGATCTGGGCGCGGACCGGCCCGACCACCTCGATCCCGGCGGCCAACGGCTCACTGGTCCAGGTCAACACGTCGGGGCGGGCCTCGACCGGGCGGTTGTCGAACGGTCCGGCCCGCTGGGCCACCAGCAGCGGACCACCGAGCGAGGGCGTCGGGTCGGCCGGGTCGTACCAGAATCCGTCCGGCGGCGACGGCACCGGGTCCGACATGCGCAGGGCCGCCCCCGGGTGCAGGTACCAGCGGGTGGCGTCGGCCGGTGGCGGCCAGTCGGGCAGGTCACGCCAGCCACCGCCGGTCCCACCGACGTGCACCCGCACGGGCGCCTCCGCCACCGGCTCGGACCGTGGGGTGACACCGGCCGCCCGCTCGTCACCGGCCGGGTCGTCGCGGAGGTGGGTGTCGAGCCAACGCAGCCCCTCGCGCAGCGCGGCCACGAACAGCCCGGGACTGCCGTGTGTCCAGGGCCCGACCACCAGGCGCGGGCGGGCACCGGTGGCCCGCAGCGCCTGGTAGTCGCGCAGTTGGGCCGGCAGGAAGATGTCATGCCAGCCGCTGACCATCGCCACCGGGGAGCTGACCAGGTGCAGTCGATCGTCGAAGACGCGGCTGCGCCAGTAGTCGGCCTGCGGGGTGTGGTGGCGCAGCCACTCCTGAAAGAACGGCACGGTCACCCCGGTGGCGACCCGGTCGGCTTCGACAAGCGGAAGGTGGGCCAGGGCGGCGATCAGCCTCGGCTGGCCGCGCTTGAGTTCCCACTGCCGGGCCAACCACGGCACGGTCTGCGCCTGTAGCAGCTCGGCCCAGGTCAGCACGGTGTCCAGGGCGAAGGACTCCCCCGCGTACGTGGAGTCGCGGGTGGTCGAGGCGGTGGCGACCGCCACCATCGCCCGCAGTTGCGGACCGGCGTCCGCCGCGAGCGCCCACTGCACGAATCCCTGGTAGCTGGCGCCGAACATGCCGAAGGCGCCGGTCCACCACAGTTGCCGGCGCAGCCAGTCGAGCGTGTCCAGCCCGTCGTCGCGCTCGTGCACGAACGGCTCGAACTCACCGCCCGAGCCGCCGGTGCCCCGGCAGGACTGGATGACCACGTGGAACCCCTGCTCGGCGGCGAGCCGGCAGAGCAGCCGCATCGGTCCGGCCCGGCCGTACGGGGTGCGGATCAGCACGGTCGGCGCGGCGGGCAGGTCGGGCGCGTAGTGGTCGGTGCGCAGGATCACCCCGTCGCGTACCCGCAACGCGATGTCCCGGGTCACCGTGACCCGTCGGGTGCGCGCCGGCGGCAGCCGCAGCGCGGTGGCGGCGAGTCCGGCCGCCAGGCGATCGAGCACGACTCACTCCGCCCGACGTCGGTGCGGCTCGGTCCGGGCGGCACGGACCTCGTCCCGGTGCTCCCGCAGCGAGGCCCCCATCGCCGTCATGAACCGGTACACCACCTCCAGCTCGTCGTCGCGGAAGCCGGCCATCACCCGGTCGGTACGTTCGCCCAGCGGCCGGAAGAACCCCATCGCCAGCTCGGCGCCCCGTTGGGCGTAGCGCAGCAGCACCTTGCGTCGGTCCGTGGTGTCCCGGTCCCGGCGCAGATGTCCGGCGCGTTCCAGCCTGTCGATCAGGGCGGTGACCGAGCCGGAGGAGAGGCCGAGGTGTTCGCCGAGCCGCCCCGGCGTGATCGGGTCGCCGAGCAGTTCGGCGTCCATCACCGCGATAAGCGCCTGCAGGTCGGTGGCGTTGAGGCCGTGCTGGCCGGCGAAGGCGTGCCCGATGTGCTGGGCGTCCACGCCGTACCGCCGTAGCTCAGCCGTGATCTCGGCGATCAACACGTCCCGGCGCGTGTCGCGCCGACGGTACATCCCGTGAGCTGCCACGTCCCGCCGCTTCCTCCAGATTCCCCGGGTTCGCAGCATAGCCGAATGAGACCCTCGTCTCGTCCGTCAAGATTCTCCACGAGGGAGATGTTGCAGCATCTTTCTTGATAGGCGAAAATCTCGTCTGTCTAGATACTTTCGGCTGGGGGTCTTGATGTCCGTGTTCACCCGCGTGGCGGGCCGTCGCCTGAACGCCTGGTTCACCCTCCTCGCGGCGCTCGTCGTGGGCGCGGCCGTCTTCTGGCTGCCAGTCCCCGACAACCCGGCACCCGTCTCCGCCACCGGCCTGTCCGACCGCTGGCAGTCCACCCAGGTCGAGCGACTCCAGGACGAACTGCCGGCCAGCGACGTCCAACCGGCGATCGTCGTGGTGACCCGCGACGACGGCGCGCCCCTCACCGACGGCGACCGCACCGCCGTCGCCACCGGCACCGGCGCCCTCGGCGGGTTCACCGCCGGCGGTCAGGTCGCGCCGCCGCAGCTGTCCCCCGACGGCACCGTGGCCCTGGTCGCCGTGCCGCTGAGCACCGAGGGCGGCCAGGAGGCCGTGGCCGCCACGGTGGCCGAGGTCCGCACGGCGTTGACGGCGCTACCGGCCGAGTTGAGCGTCGAGGTGACCGGTCCCCCGGCCTTCACCGCCGATCTCACAAAGGTCTTCGACGGCGCCGACACCACCCTGCTCGCCGTCACCGCCGCAGTCGTCGCGCTGCTGCTGCTCGTCACCTACCGCAGCCCACTGCTGTGGATGGTGCCCCTGGCCGTCGTGGCCGCCACCGAACAGGTCGCCCTGCGGGCCCTCGACACGGTCATCCCCGCCGTCGGCATCAACTTCGCCGGCGGCGCGGTCTCCGGCATCGCCAGCGTCCTGGTCTTCGGCGCCGCCACCAACTACGCCCTGCTGCTGATCGCCCGCTACCGGGAGGAACTGCGCCGCGAGGAGGACCGCTTCGCCGCCATGCGCGCCGCGCTGCGACGCACCGCCGAACCGATCCTCGCCAGCGGCGGCACCGTCATGCTCGGCGTCCTCACCCTGCTGCTCAGCGAGCGGGAACTCAACCGGGCCCTCGCCGTCGCCTGCGCCACCGGCATCCTGCTGGCCATGGCGTCGGCCCTGCTGGTGCTGCCCGCCGCACTGGTGCTGCTCGGACGCGGCCTGTTCTGGCCGTTCGTACCGCACGTCGGCAGCGAGGCTCGGGAGGGCCGGATCTGGGGCCGGCTGGGTGCCGCCGTGATCCGCCGCCCGGCGCCGGTCGCGGCCCTGGCCACGCTGCTGCTGGCCGCACTCGCCCTGGGCGGCCTCGGCCTGCGGACCGGGCTGTCGGAGACCGAGCAGTTCCGGGTACAGCCCGAAGCGGTCGCCGGGGCACAGACCCTTGCCCGCGCCTTCCCCGCCGGCACCACGCAGCCGGTCGCGGTGATGACCCGACCCGACACCGTATCGGCGGTCGCCGCTGCCGCCGCCGAGGTGCCCGGGGTCGCCTCCGCCCGCCCCGGCACCGCCGGCCCCACAGTCGCCCAGGTCGACGTGGTGCTCGACGCCGAGCCCGGCACCACCGCCTCCGACCGCACGCTGGAAGCCCTGCGGGACGCGGTCGCCGCCGTACCGGACTCCGCGCCGCCCGCACCGGCGGGCGGCGACACCCCCACCGGCGCCATCGTCGGCGGCACCGTGGCCGGCACGTACGACGCGGCGGCGGCCGACGCCGAGGACCTACGCGTCATCCTGCCGCTGATCCTGCTGCTGGTCGGCGCCGTGCTGGTCCTGCTGCTCCGCGGCCTGCTCGCCCCGGTGCTGCTCGTGGTCACCGTCGTCGCGTCCTACTTCGCCAGCCTCGGCGGCGCCTGGCTGCTCTTCGACCACGTGCTCGGCTTCCCCGCGCTGGACACCACGGTGCCGCTGCTCGCCTTCGTCTTCCTGGTGGCGCTCGGCGTGGACTACAACATCTTCCTGGTCACCCGCGCCCGCGAGGACGCCCGCGCCGTCGGCACCCGCCAGGGCATGCTCTCCGCGCTGCGGGTCACCGGGGGTGTCATCACCAGCGCCGGCATCCTGCTGGCCGCCGTCTTCGCCGTCCTCGGCGTGCTGCCGCTGATCACCCTGACCCAGATCGGGATCATCGTCTGCCTCGGCGTGCTGCTGGACACCCTGTTGGTCCGTACGGTCGTCGTCCCGGCCCTGGCGTTCCTGCTCGGGGAACGTTTCTGGTGGCCCGGCCGGGTCACCGTCGATCAGAACCCGAGGCAGACACACTCCGACATCAGCGCCCGGACGTTGCGCACATAGCTCGGGTTGGGTATGTTCAGCGCCTTACCGTCCGGGGCCACCGCCCCATGCCCGAAGTTGTACGCGGCGATGACCGCGTTTAGCAGGCAGGACTCCAACTCCGAGGTGCACAGGTCGGCGTCGAGCCGGTAGTCGGCGTCGAAGTACCTATCGCCGATGTCCTTGGTCAGCCAGGCCAGGTAGGTGCCGCCGAGGTAGGCGTTGTCCCGGTAGTCCCACACGTCGTAGCTCTGCCCGAAGCGCTGGTTCATCCAGGTCGCGGTGTCCGGCATCACCTGCATCAGGCCGATGCCCCCGTCGCAGGCCACGATGTTGGACTGCCAACCACTCTCCTGCCACGCCGTCGCCTTGATCAGGCTCAACGGGACGCGGATCTTCGGGGCCGACGTCGGCCAGTACGTCCGCCCGGCCGCCTCGGTCAACGCCGCCTTGACCTGCGCACGGCTGGCTTGATCGCCCTTGTAGCTGGGCTTGCATTCGCTTGGGGGCGGCTTCGGCGGATCCGGCGGTACCTCCGTCTCCGTCGGCGGCTTCGGCACCGTCCGGGGGGCGGTGGCCGTGGCTCGCTTCGGCTTCGGGCTGCGCTTCGTCGCCGACGGCGACGCACTGGCACCGGGGGTGGCCTTCGGCGCGGCCCCCATCGACTCCACAGCCGACGGCGTCTCCTGCGGCACCGCCGATCCGCTGGACTCCCCCGAAGCGTCCGGCACCTCCTCCGGAAGCGCCACCGGTGCCGGCACCTCCGCCGCAGGAGTGTCCACAGTGGCACATCCACCGCCGGTCAGCAGCAGCATCGCGGCGACCACCGCGACGCCCCACCGTGCGCCCCCGCGTCCCATGTCGACCCCTTCCGGCCGGTGACTAACCCGCCGCACACTAACAGCTACCCACCGCCGCGCGTGGCCCACGAGACAGCCGCCGGGCCGACCCCGGATCACCGCGCCGGCCGCACCACGCGACAGCCGCCGAACACCCGGAGCACGGCATCGGGATCATCGACCGGCCGAGCCACCCCCGGCCACCGCACGGTCCCGGGTCGCCCAGGCGACCATGAACACCGCTGTCCAGGCGGCGCCGAGCAGCACCGCGCCGACGGTGCCGCTGGCCGTGCTCAGGCCCAGGTACAAGCGGGCCCCGCCGATGGTGACCACGCCCGCCGCCGCCACGGTCCACGCGGCCACCGCCACCGGCCACCGGGCACCCCGCGACAGCAGCCACGCCAACGTGCACAGGCTCGCGGTCACCACCACGTTCTGGGTGGAGAACAGCACCACCCGTCCGCCGGCAGCCAGGTCGGCCACCGCCGCCAGCACCACGAGCGGCACGAAAGCACCGACCGTGCCGACCACGCTGAGCAGATCCGCCCGCCACGGCCGTTGCCGCCAGGCCTGCACCAGCGCCACCACCGCCACCATCACGATCAGCGACGACCCCCGCAGCAGCGACACCGCCGCCTGGGTCGCCTCCACCGCGTCGGGCGTCCGCCGAGCGGCGAACCAGCTCGCGATCACCCCGTCGACCAGGGACAACCCGCTGTGCCGGACCACCGCCCGCAGGGTCCACGCGATCACCAACCCCACCGCGAACAGCAGCACCACCCCGGCCGCCAGGTTCGCCAGCAACGCCCACGCCGGACCGAGGCGCAGACTCAGCAGGAAGAACAGCAGCCCGTAGCGGGCCGACAGCCACCGCAGCGGCGGCAACCGGGCCGCCCGGGTCAGCAAGGCCCGCGCCGGATCGGGGTTGCGGCCCAGCCACCGGCCAGCCAGCACCACCGCGACCAGCGCGGCCACCAGCACCAGCACCGCTCCGGTGGCCCGGCCCAACAGCCGGGAGACCGTCTCGTACGACTCTCCCGCCAGATGCCCGACGAGCACCGAGGCACCCACCCAGGTGATCACCCCGGCCAGGTTCCACGGCACGAACCGGCGGTACCGCATCCCGGCCGCACCGGCCAACCGGGGCACCAACGTGCGGGCGAACGCCACCCAGCGGGCGGTCAGCACACCCCGCCCACCCATCCGGTCGAGCATCGCGTCGGCGCGGGCCCACCGCTCCGCCCCCACCCGGACGCCCCACCTGCTGGCCCGAAGCCGAGGCCCGTACCGCCGGCCGGCGCGGAACGCCAGCGCGTCCCCCAGCGCGGCAGCGGCGATCATCACCAGCAGCGCCGGACCGAGCCGCAACGTGCCGGTGTATGTGAGGAAGCCCACCAGGAGCAGGGTCGCCTCACCGGGCGCGACCAGCCCGATGATCAGCGCCGTCTCGGCGGCCACCACCAGCGCCGCCACCACGTAGATCAGCCACGGCGGCAGGCTCTGCACCGAACTGAGCAGATCGTGCACGGCGCCCCCGGATCACCTCGGCAGAACTGCCCTGCAAGTGTGACAGTGCGCTCCGTCACCGCGCGGCCCCGCCCTCCGGTGACCCCGACGCCACGCGGCTCCCGCGCAGGCGGGAGGATGGAGCTCATGCAGCTTCGCACCGACCTCCGCAACGTCGCCATCATCGCTCACGTCGACCACGGCAAGACCACCCTGGTCGACGCCATGTTGCGGCAGTCCGGCGCCTACGGCGCCCGGGGCGAGGTGACCGAGCGGGTGATGGACTCGATGGACCTCGAACGCGAAAAGGGCATCACCATCCTGGCCAAGAACACCGGCGTGCGCTACCTGCCGGCGGATGGCTCCGACCCGGTCACCATCAACATCATCGACACTCCCGGTCACGCCGACTTCGGCGGCGAGGTGGAGCGCGGCCTGACCATGGTCGACGGCGTGGTGCTGCTTGTCGACGCCAGCGAAGGGCCGCTGCCGCAGACCCGCTTCGTGCTCCGCAAGGCCCTCAAGGCCCGCATGCCGATCATCCTGGTGATCAACAAGGTGGACCGTCCCGACGCCCGGATCAAAGAGGTCGTCGACGACACCTACGAACTCTTCCTCGACCTCGACGCCGACGAGGCGCAGATCGACTTCCCGATCGTCTACGCCTGCGCCCGCGACGGCATCGCCTCGCTCACCCAACCCGCCGACGGCTCCGTCCCGCAGGACAGCCAGAGCCTGGAACCGCTGTTCCGCACCCTGCTGGACACCATCCCGCCGCCCGCGTACGACGAGAGCGCCCCGCTGCAGGCGCACGTCACGAACCTCGACGCGTCCCCGTTCCTCGGCCGCCTCGCGCTGTGCCGGGTCCGCCAGGGCACCATCGCCAAGGGTCAGAGCGTGGCCTGGTGCCGCACCGACGGCAGCACCCAGCGGGTCCGCATCTCCGAGCTGCTGATGACCGAGGGCCTGGAGCGCAAGCCCGCCGACAGCGCCGGACCGGGCGACATCATCGCCGTCGCCGGCATTCCCGAGATCATGATCGGCGAGACCCTCGCCGACGCGGAGAACCCGATCCCGCTACCCCTGATCACCGTCGACGAGCCGGCGATCTCGATGACCATCGGCACCAACAACTCGCCGCTGGTCGGCCGGGTCAAGGGTGCCAAGGTCACCGCCCGGATGGTCAAGGACCGCCTCGACAAGGAACTCGTCGGCAACGTCTCGCTGCGGGTACTGCCCACCGAGCGTCCCGACGCCTGGGAGGTGCAGGGCCGAGGTGAGCTGGCCCTGGCGATCCTGGTCGAGCAGATGCGCCGCGAGTCGTTCGAGCTGACCGTCGGCAAGCCGCAGGTCGTCACCCGGGAGATCGACGGGCGGACCTGCGAGCCGGTGGAGCGGCTCACCATCGACGCGCCGGACGAGTACCTCGGCGCGATCACCCAGCTGCTGGCCACCCGCAAGGGCCGGATGGAACAACTGGTCAACCACGGCACCGGCTGGATCCGGATGGAATGGCTGGTCCCGGCCCGCGGCCTGATCGGCTTCCGCACCGAGTTCCTCACCGAGACCCGGGGCACCGGCATCCTGCACCACGTCTTCGAGTCGTACGAGCCGTGGTTCGGCGAGCTGCGCACCCGCAACAACGGCTCGCTGGTCGCCGACCGCTCCGGCAACGTCACCGCCTTCGCGATGACCAACCTCCAGGAGCGCGGTCAGCTCTTCGTCGAGCCCGGCACCGAGGTGTACGAGGGCATGATCGTCGGGGAGAACTCCCGCTCCGACGACATGGACGTCAACATCACCAAGGAGAAGAAGCTCACGAACATGCGCTCGTCGACCGCCGACGAGACCGAGAAGCTGATCCCGCCGCGCAAGCTGTCCCTGGAGCAGGCACTCGAGTTCTGCCGCGAGGACGAGTGCGTCGAGGTCACCCCGGCCGCTGTCCGCATCCGCAAGGTCGTGCTCGACCAGACCCAACGGGCCCGCACCGCCGCCCGTCGCAAGCACGCCGGCTGAGCCGATCGATGGCCGGAGACGACCTCCATGCCCGGCTGGACCGGGAGCCCGGCACGATCTCGGTATGGGCGGGGCCCCTCGGTGCCCCGCCCACCTGGACCCGGCACGCCGAGGCCACCCACTACGCGGCGAGCACGATGAAACTGGCGGTGCTCGCCGCGCTGCACCGCGCCGCCGAGGCCGGCCACCTCGACCTGGACGCCCCGGTCGAGGTCGTCAACAGGTTCACCTCCGCCCGGGCGGGCGCCCCGCCGTACTCCTGTCGCCGCGCCTACGACAACGACTCGGCCGTCTGGGACCGCCTGGACGGCCGGGCGTCGCTGCGCTGGCTCGCCGAACGCATGATCGTCCGCTCCAGCAACCTCGCCACCAACCTGGTCATCGAACACGTCGGACTGCCCGCCGTGGCACAGGTCTGGCAACTGGTCGGCGCCCGGCACAGCGTCACCGGGCGCGGCATCGAGGACTTCGCCGCCCGCGAAGCCCAGATCACCAACCTGGTCACCGCCGCCGACCTGGCCGCGCTGCTCGGCGCCATCGCCACCGGCGCCACCGGCCACGGTCCGCTCGCCTCGCCGGCCGGGTGTGCCGCCATGCTGGACGCGCTCTGCGCCCAGCAGATCCGTCAGGACATCGCCGAAGGGCTGCCCGCCGGCGTCCGGCTCGCTCACAAGAACGGCTGGGTACGCGGCGTACGGCACGGGGCGGCGGTGGTCTACCCCGACGACGCCGACGCCTACCTGCTCGTCGTCTGCACCACCGTCGGCGACGACCAGGCCGACCCGCGGACCGACGTCGACGCCCGTGAACTGGTGGCCGACATCTCCCGCCAGGTCTGGCAGGGCCGCCACGACCTGACCACGCTCAGTCCAACAGGTTCGCCCGCAACGCCGCCACCGTCTCCTCGGTGATCCCCAGGCCGTCGCGCAGGTACGCCCCGAACGACCCGTGCGTCTGCCGCACCTGCGCGTACGCGGCGTCGAGGTACTCCGGGCGGACCTCCAGCACCGGCCGGACCGCCGCCTCGTCGAGCCCGGGATGCCGCTGCCGCATCGCGTCGACGAGCACCTCGCGCAGGCTCTCGGTCATCGGATTGTGGGCCAGGTAGTCGGCGCGGATCGCGGCCTCGTCAACCCCGAGGGCGTGCAGCAGCACCACGGTCAGCCAACCGGTCCGGTCCTTGCCCGCCGAGCAGTGGTAGACCAGCGGAAGGTTCCGCTCGTCGGCGGCCAACCGGACCGCCGCGGCGAACCCCTCCCGGGCCGAGGCTCCGGTGACGAACCAGCGGTAGATCGCCGCCATCGCCGCCGGTGTCCCCTGCCGGGCCAACTCCGCGTACCCGCTCAGGTCGTGGCCGAGCAGCACGGCCGAGACGTACGTGAAGACCGGATGCGCCGGGTCGTGCACCGGCAGGTGCACCACCGTCGGCTCGCCCGCCAGCCGGTCCGGCGGCGCCACCGACACCTCCGACCGGGCTCGCAGGTCCACCACGCAGGCCGGTCCGAGCTTCGCCAGCACCGGCAGGTCCTCGTCGGTCAAGCGGCCCAACGCCGGGGTACGGATCAGCCGTCCGGGGCGTACCCGCCGGCCCGCGACCCCGATCAGCCCACCCAGGTCCCGCGCGTTGGGAGCACCGACGAGCGTCCAGTCCGACCCGTTCACGCGCTCACCCATCTGTCTCCTCCTCACGTACAGCGTGCCGTACCCGATGATCCTCGCGGCACGCGCCCACCGCCCGACCACGGCGGGCGCCGGCCGATCGCGACGGACCTCGTCCGGCCGGCCCGACGCCGGCCGGCCCGACGCCGGCCGGCCCGACGCCGGCCGGCCCGACGCCGTAAAAATCCAGACTGACGAATTGATGGACGGCTCGGGTTTCCCTATGGTCCGAGCAACGGGGGTGTGACCGACCGGGGGTGTGATCGTGCCGCAGGGCACCGAGGCGATGGTCCGGGTCGCCGTGGCTGCCCTGTGGAGTTCCCCCGACGCGGTCCGGCCGGTGGACGCCCCGGCGCTCGGCGCACCCGCCGACGTCGGGGCGTGGGTCGCCGGCCTGGCCGCCGCCCAGCAGGTCGGTGAGGCGGTGCTCAGCCAGTTGCTGCTCGGCGAGCGGGTGCTGATCACCGAACTCCGGCCGGACGGCTGGGCGCACGTGGTGGCTGTCGAACAACCGTCGGCGCGACTCGACCCGCGTGGCTATCCGGGCTGGTTGCCGATGGCGCAGTTGACCACGGAATCCACGGGTGCCGACGGCACCGCACAGATGGTCGTCGACACCGCTGTCACCGCCCTGCACGCCACCGCCGCCGGTCCGGTCGCCGTACCGGGAGTCGTCCTCGGCACCCGTCTCGCCGGGGCCGGTGACCCGGTCGACGGGTGGCAGCCCGTCCATGCCCCGGGGCGCGCCGGGGCACTGTGGCTGCCGGCAGCGCACGTGGTCGCCGCGCCCATCACGCCACCGACGGCCGAGCAGGTGCTCTCCGTCGCGGCCCGCCTGCTCGACGTCGAATATCTGTGGGGCGGGCTGTCGGCGTACGGCATCGACTGTTCCGGACTGGTGCACCTGGTCTGGCGGCGGCTCGGCGTGCTGGTCCCCCGCGACGCCAGCGACCAGGCCACCGCCGCCCGCCGGTTGGAGCTGGGCACCGAGCGGGTGGGGGATCTGTACAGCTTCGCCCGGCCGGGTCGCCGGATCCACCACATCGGCATCGTCACCGCCACCGGGCCGCGGCGCGAGCGACGCATGCTGCACGCCTGCCACGGGCATCGCCGGGTGCTGGAGGAGCCGCTGTCCGTCGAGCGCACCGCCACCCTGCTCGGCGCCCACCGGCTCGGCGCCGGCCCGGCACGGTGAGCACCGCCCCGGCTGCCCGGCGTCGCTGACTGGTCGCCGGCTGTCCGGGCCCGCGCCCAGCGGCGGGTACCGCTCTGGCGTACCCGGTGCGGCAGGGCCCGGTGGTACGGCTCAGCGACGGGACGCGGTCAGCTCACGTCGCCGGTCCCGCGAGGACCTGACCAGGCTCGCCGCCGTGGCCACCGCCAGGGTGCCCAGGATGATCAGCAGTGACAGCCAGATCGGGATGTGCGGCGCCCAGCCGACGTGCTCGCCGTTGTTGATGAACGGCAGATTGTTCTCCGCGAGCGCCTCCAGGATCAGCTTGACCCCGATGAAGCCGAGCACCACCGCGAGCCCGTGACTCAGGTAGATCAACCGGTTGAGCAGCCCACCGAGCAGGAAGTAGAGCTGTCGCAGCCCCATCAGCGCGAACACGTTCGCGGTGAAGACGAGGTACGGCTCGTGGGTGATGCCGAAGATGGCCGGGATCGAGTCGAGCGCGAAGATCAGGTCGGTGGTACCGATGGCGATCATGACGATCAGCATCGGCGTAAACATCCGCCGGCCGTTCTCCCGTACCGTCAGCCGGGCGCCGTCGTAGCCGCGCGAGATGGGCAGCGCCCGCCGGCTCCAGCGGATCAGGACGTTCTCGGTGAACTCCTCCTCACTCGACTCGCCCTGCCGGGCGAGATTGATCGCGGTGTAGATCAGGAACGCCCCGAAGAGGTAGAACACCCAGGTGAACTGCGAGATCAACGCTGCTCCGGCGGCGATGAAGCCGCCCCGCATGACGAGCGCGAGGACGATGCCGACGAGCAGCACCTTCTGCTGGTACTGCCGGGGAACGGCGAAGCGGGCCATGATGATCACGAAGACGAAGAGGTTGTCCACCGAGAGGCTGTACTCGGTGAGCCAGCCGGTGTAGAACTGCCCCGCCACGCTCGCCCCGGCGGTGAGCCAGAGGCCGCCGCCGAACAGCAGGGCCAGTCCGACGTAGAAGGCGACCCAGAGGCTCGACTCCCGCACGCTCGGCTCGTGCGGTCGACGCCCGATGATGAGCAGGTCCACCACGAGGACCGTGGTCAGAGCCACGAGCGTGGCCGCCCACACCAGTCCGGACACGTTCACAGTCTCATTCCTCCGGCAGCCGCTCAGCAACCGGCACACGGTACGCCCTTCGGAATGTGACCGCGGCCCCACCCTCTTTGGGCATCCTAGGAGGATGGGTCACTAGGTGTGGCGGTGTAGCGGCGCGGACGGCCCGCACCGGAAACCCGACCGGGTCGACACGGCCCCGGCTCCGATGTGGCAGGCTGCCGCCATGGTCCTCGAGGTAGCGCTCATCGACGTCATCCCCGGCCACGAGGAGGCGTTCGCCGCCGCGTACGCCCAGGGGCATCCGCTGCTGGCCGGCACGCCCGGCTGCCGCTCGGTACGGATGACCCGGGGCCTGGAGTCCCCCTCCCGCTTCGTGCTGCTTGTCGAGTGGGACTCGGTCGAGGCGCACGAGCAGAACTTCCGGGCCACCGAACGCTTCACCGGGTGGCGTGAGCTGATCGGCCCGCACTTCGCCGCGCCGCCGCGGGTCGAACACTTCGTCGACGTACCCGCCTGACGGCATCGGGGCAGCACGCACCGAACCGAGAAAGTGTCACACCGTCCACCTACTGTGCGTCTCGCGTCGGCACCGGCCCCGACGGCTTCGGGGGCGCCGGGCCCGGTGCCGACGCCACGATCGCGGTCCTTCCTACCCCACCTGCCGACCTCAGCCCGACAGGTGCCGGGGCATCACCCGTCGAGCCGGCGGGCCAGCAACCGCACCGTCTCCTCCTCCGGCAGCGCCGTCTCCAACAGGCAGTCGGTCATCCGCTCGTACCTGTCGACGTCGGTCGCAGTGGTCAGCCGCACATCCGTGGTCAGCGCCTCCAGCATGACGGTGCGTGGGTCCGCCGGGTCCGGAAAGGAATAGCAGGAGAACGGCGTCAACGGCAACGGGGTGCGGCTTGCGCCGATCCGCAGCAGTCGGATCGTCACATGCGGCAGGGCGGCCAGGTCGAGCAGGTACCGCAACTGCTCACGCCACACCTCCACCGGATCATCCCCCGGCTCGCAGGCCAACTCGGTGATCAGCGCCGTGTAGCGGGGCGGCTCGACGCGGCGCAGCACACCCTGCCGGGCGGCCCGAGCCCGCAGGTCGGCCTCCACGTCCACAGTCGGGTCGATCAGCTGACCGGCGACGATGCGCAGTCGGGCGTACGCCGGGGTCTGCAACAGGCCGGGCACGATCGCCGGCTGGTACTCCACGATGCCCGCCGCGCCGGCTTCGAGCTCGGCGTAGGTGCGCTGCCGCTCCCCCATCTCGCCGAGCGACTTCCACCAGCCCCGGCTGGTCGCCGCGTCCCGGGCGATGACGATCAGGGCGTCGCGTTGCCGCGACGGCACCTCGTAGATGTCGAGCAGGTCGAGCACGTCGGCCAGGTCGGGACGGCTCTGCCCCAGCTCGATGCGGGACAGCTTGGAGGTGGACGCCCAACCGAGTCGCTCACACACCTGTTCCAGTGTCAGCGCCTCCCGGCGGCGTAGCTGACGCAACTCGGCGCCCAGTCGCGCACGTCGAATGACCGGACTCGTTGGCAACGGCATCCCTGCCTCCCCACCGAGGGAGAGTACGCACGGCGATCACGTAGCGCAATAGGACGCTCGCATTCCGCTATCCCCCCACCGTGGGAAGTGGATTGTCCACCCGGCCGGGACTACCGCACGCCGGCGGCGTCCATCCCCCGCAACTCCTTCTTCAGGTCGGCGACCTCGTCGCGGATCCGGGCGGCCAACTCGAACTGCAACTCCCGCGCGGCGGCCAGCATCTGGTCGTTGAGCTCCTGGATGAGCTGCGCCAGCTCGGCCCGCGCCATGCCCTCGCGGGCCGGCGTGGCCGCGCCGCCCCGGGCCCGGCTGCGCGTCTCCTTGACCGGCGCCTTACCCCGCGACAACTGGCGCACCGCACCGCCGACCCGGGTCGCCTCGGTGTCCTCCGCCTCGCGGTAGATGTCGTCGAGAATGTCGTGGATCTTCTTGCGCAGCGGCTCCGGGCTGATGCCGTGCGCCTCGTTGTGCGCGATCTGCTTGGCCCGCCGCCGGTTCGTCTCGTCGATCGCGTCCGCCATCGACGGAGTGATCTTGTCGGCGTACATGTGCACCTGGCCGGAGACGTTACGGGCGGCCCGGCCGATGGTCTGGATCAACGATCGGCCGCTGCGCAGGAAGCCCTCCTTGTCCGCGTCCAGAATCGCCACCAACGACACCTCCGGCAGGTCGAGGCCCTCCCGTAGCAGGTTGATGCCGACAAGGACGTCGTAGTCACCACGACGCAACTCGCGCAGCAGCTCCACCCGGCGCAGCGTGTCCACCTCCGAGTGCAGGTAGCGCACCCGGATGCCGTTCTCCAGGAGGTAGTCGGACAGGTCCTCGGCCATCTTCTTGGTCAACGTGGTGACCAGCACCCGCTCGTCGCGCTCGGTCCGCAACTTGATCTCGTGCATCAGGTCGTCGATCTGGCCCTTGGTGGGCTTGACGACCACCTCCGGGTCGACCAGGCCGGTCGGGCGGATCACCTGCTCCACGAACTCGCCCTGGGCGTGTTCCAGCTCCCACGGGCCGGGGGTGGCCGACAGGAAGACCATCTGGCCGACCCGCTCCAGGAACTCGTCGAACCGCAGCGGCCGGTTGTCGGCGGCGCTGGGCAGCCGGAACCCGTGGTCGATGAGCATCCGCTTGCGCGAGGCGTCGCCCTCGTACATGCCGCCGATCTGCGGGATCGTCACGTGCGACTCGTCGACGACGGTGAGGAAGTCGTCGGGGAAGTAGTCCAGCAGGCAGTGCGGCGGGCTGCCGGGCAGCCGGCCGTCGATGTGCATCGAGTAGTTCTCGATGCCCGAGCAGAAGCCGACCTGCCGCATCATCTCGATGTCGTACGTGGTGCGCATCCGCAGCCGCTGCGCCTCCAGCAGCTTGCCCTGCCGTTCCAGCTCGGCCAGCCGCTCGCCCAGCTCCGCCTCGATGTCACGGACCGCTCGTTCCATCCGCTCCGGCCCGGCCGCGTAGTGCGTCGCCGGGAAGATCAACAGATGGTCCACCTCGCGCACCACGTCACCGGTCAACGGGTTGAGGTAGTAGAGCTTCTCCACCTCGTCACCGAAGAGCTCGATCCGCACGGCGAGTTCCTCGTACGCCGGAATGATCTCCAGCGTGTCACCGCGGACCCGGAAGGTGCCGCGTTGGAAGGCCATGTCGTTGCGTGTGTACTGGATGTCGACCAGGCGGCGCAGCAGCTGGTCCCGGTCCAGCTCCTGGCCCACGGCGACCCGCACCGCGCGGTCGAGGTACTCCTCCGGGGTGCCCAGCCCGTAGATCGCCGAGACGGTCGCGACCACCACCACGTCACGACGGGTGAGCAGCGACATCGTCGCCGAGTGCCGGAGCCGCTCGACCTCCTCGTTGATCGAGGAGTCCTTCTCGATGTACGTGTCGGTCTGCGGGATGTACGCCTCGGGCTGGTAGTAGTCGTAGTACGAGACGAAGTACTCCACCGCGTTGTCCGGCAGCAGCTCGCTGAACTCCTTCGCGAGCTGGGCGCAGAGCGTCTTGTTGGGCGCCAGCACCAGCGTGGGGCGTTGCAACCGCTCGATCAGCCAGGCGGTGGTGGCGCTCTTGCCCGTGCCGGTCGCGCCGAGCAGCACCGTGTGCCGGTCGCCACGGCGGACCCGTCGCTCCAGGTCGTCGATCGCCGCCGGCTGGTCACCGGCCGGCTGAAAATCACTTATGACCTGGAAACGACCGTCGAGCCGGGGTATGTCGAGCGCCATGCCGTCAACGGTACGCCCGGGCTACGACAGCCGATCCGTTTCGCCGCTGCCACCGGCGGACCCGGAGTCAGGCCACGGTGGGGTTCGGCGGCGCGCCCCGCGGCGGCCCCGGCCGACTACGTGCAGCACGTGATCGGCTTCGATATTCGCATTGTGTGGTTCTTCTCACCCCGCTACGCTTTTCCCGTAGGCCGCTCGCGGCGGCCGACCGGGCCGGTGGCGGGCCGCACAGGCCACGCCGCCCCCGGCACCGAGGGTCGCAGCACCCGGCATGCCTGGCGTGCGCACCGGACGTGGTCGCGCCGAGAGCGCTGACCGGCCGCCGCGAGCGCCCCTGCTCGTCACCCCCACGTGGTCCGCGCCGTTCATCCTCCCGTGGAGAGCAGCTCACAACCGCCGCCCGACAGCCGCCGTCGCCGCGCGGCCAACCGTCGTCACCGGGCCGGCACCGTGCCGCCCGCGGTGCTCAAACTGGCCGTCGCCGAACCGGCCACCCGGCTACCGGAGTCACGGCCGGGCATCCGCCGGGCCGTGGTCTCCGGCGGGCTGCTCGACCTGGCCGCCGGTAACCGGGCCGAGGAGGAGGACCTGGCCGGATCGGCCACGGAGGCCGACGACCCGCGGCGTGACGGCAACCGTCGGCGTCGCCTCATCCTCACCGGGCTGGTCCTCACCGCGGTGCTCTCCGCCGTGATGCTGGTGGCGACCCTCGTCAACTGGGCGCCGGACGGGCCACCGCCACGGGAGCTGACGGCAGGTGAACGAGAGCGCCTGGCCGCCATGCGGGTGACCAACTACCGGGAGCTGCGCGCCGGTCTCCACGTCACCGCCGGCACTGGCGCCACCCGCACCGACCTGCTCGGCTGGGTCGACTGGGCCCGGGGGTTGACCTATCTCGACGTGGGCGGCCCGGGCGCGGGCCCGTCCCGAGGGTTGGCCCAGGCCACCCCCACCGTGCTGGTGGTCCGGCCCGACCCGGCGGCCGTGCCGACGCCGGCCATGCCGCCGTTGGTGCCACCGGCCGACGGTTGGCGGCTCCCCGCCGACCGGCGCCTCGATCCACTGCTAGGGCTGATCTTCGCGCTCGCCGCCGATCGGCCCGACGAGACGACCGGCTGGGTCGGCCGTTGGGTGGGCCGGGAACATCTCAACGGTGAGCCGGTCGACGTCCTGGAGATCACCGCGCCCGGTCCCGGCGCGCCGGCGACCCGCACCCCTGGTGCCGGCACCGCCACGGTGGGCGCCCCGGCCCGCTACTGGCTCGACCCGGCCGGCCGGCTGCACCGGGTACAGGCCGACCTCGCCGGAATCGGACCGGTCACGGTGGCCCTGAACCGGGCCGACCGACCGACGCTGCGGCCGGTCGAGGCGCTCGGTGGTCGGCCCGGCCTGCCCCGCGCGCTGACCGCCGCCGAACGGGACCGGTGGCGCCGGTTGCCGGCCCGCCTGCGGACCGCCGGTGGGGCGACCGTCACCCTGACCGTGCCCGCCTCCGCCGCCACCAACCTGCGCGGCAGCGGCTGGCTGAGCTGGACGTCAGGCACCGCGTACCTCGGTGTCACCGACCTCGACGCCGACGGTCGACGCACCCTGGTCCGCCAGCACGGCCGCAAGATCACCCGGATCGACGACGCCACGACCGGTGGGCCGGCACGTCCACCACTGCCGCCACCGACCGCGGGATGGCGGGCCGGACCGCATCGCACGGAAGCCCTCGACCCGCTGGTGGCCGCCGCGCTCCGGGCCGCGCAGCGCTCCGGAGTGCCGGGCAGCGCACAACGGGTACGCGGCGACACCCTCGCCGGCAGCACCGTCGACGTGGTGCAGGTCGACACCGCCCGAGGGCCGCTGCGCTACTGGGTCGATCGGGGCGGGATGCTGCGCCGGCTGGAGCTGCCGACCCGGGCGGGCGCCTGGGCACAGCTCGACCTGACCCCGGGCCGGGTACCACGGTTGACGCCGCCGCCCGCCAAGCGCTGACGGGTACCGGCCCGCGTCAACGGATGCCACGTTCTCAGGGACGCCAGCCCGTGCGCGCGGCCCACTCCTCCGCCCGGAGGTGCTCCTCGTCGAACCAGGGGTCCTTCGCCGTGGCGTACACCCCGCTGTCCGGCGCGGACGCCGCCAGTTCCCGCTTGAGCACCAGGTACGCCGCCCGCTGGTCGGGATCGGCCCGCAGGTGGTCACGCATCAGCAGGGCATACCGCCAGCCTGGCGAACCGGTCACCCGCACGTGCAGGTGAACCGGGCGGGCCGGGTCCGCGCTGCCGTGCAGCCGCTTCTCCCACCGGCCGCTGCCGACCGGTCGGGGGCTGTCCCACCACTCGCCCGGCAGGGCGGGAAAACCCGCGTCGGCCAGCCGCTCGGCCAACGCACCGTCGGCGTCGGCGAGCGACGGCACGCTGAGCTGGATGTCGATGACGTCCTTGGCGGCCAGGCCAGCCACGGCTGTCGAACCGATGTGGTCGATCCGCAGGTCGGCCGGGGCGATGGCGTGCCGGATCCGGTCCGCCAGCCGCGCGTACTGCTGGGGCCAGGTCGGGTCGGGCTCGGCCAGCCTGACCTGGTTCACCCGCACCGCCCGCCGGTGGCGCACGTTGGTCTCGAAGGGCACCAGCCGCTGCCGCCAGAGCGCGTCGACAGCGGCGTGCAGTTCATCGAGGGTGCCGTCGTTCGTCAGCAGCACGTCCGCGACCGCCGCCCGGCGGGCGTCGTCGGCCTGCGCGGCGATCCGACGCTGGACATCCGCCCCGCTCATCCCCCGGTCGCGGGCCAGCCGCGCCAACCGGGTCTCCACCGCCGTCTGCACCACCACCACCAGGTGGTACGTGGCCGCCAAGCCGACCTCCACCAGCAGCGGCACGTCGCTGACCACCACGGCGTCGGGTGGGGCGGCACCTGTCAGTTCGGCGGTACGGACGCGGACCCGGCCGTGGATGATCGCCTCCAGCTTGCGCCGGGCCGGCTCGTCGGCGAACACCAGCTCACCCAGGGCAGCCCGGTCCAGGGCCCCGTCGGCGTCCAGCACCCGGTCGGAGAACGCGGCGACGACCTCGGCGAGACCCTCGGTGCCGGGCGCGACCACCTCGCGGGCGAGCTGATCGGCGTCGACGAGCATCGCGCCCCGCTCGACAAGCCGTCGCGCCACAGCGCTCTTGCCCGAACCGATCCCGCCGGTCAACCCCACCCTCAGCACGGCACCCAGTCAACCCGATCATGCCCTTCCCGCCAACCCACCCAGCGTTGATCATGAGGTTGACGGCACTTGTTGATCTTCAAAGTGTCACTAACCTCATGATCAACGGGATGAGCGGGGCGGTAGGGGTTGATGAGGGAGGGCCCCGCCTCGACCCGGAGTACCGGGTCGAGGCGGGGCCCTCTGTTGTCAGCCGACAGCTTCAGATCGCAGCGAGGCGTCAGACACGCCGAACCGAAGATGTCACCGGCTCACTTGCCGCCGGCGAGCTTCTCCCGCAGTGCGGCGAGCGCCTCGTCGGTGGCCAGCGTGCCCGCGGGCTCCTCGGCCTGGCGGCTGGGGGCCGCGCTGGTCGAGGTGGTGGTGCCGCCAGCCGCGGGGGCCGGCTGCGGGTTGGCAGCGGCCTCGGCCTCGGCGGCCCGGGACGTCTGCACCTGCTTCTGGTGCGCCTCCCAGCGCTGCCGCGCCTCGGCGTACTGGTTCTCCCAGGTCTCGCGCTGCTTGTCGTACCCCTCGAGCCACTCGCCCGTCTCCGGGTCGAAGCCCTCCGGGTAGATGTAGTTGCCCTCGGTGTCGTAGGTCGCGGCCATGCCGTAGAGGGTCGGGTCGAAGTGCTCCTCGCCCTCGACGAAGCCCTCGTTGGCCTGCTTGAGCGACAGCGAGATCCGGCGACGCTCCAGGTCGATGTCGATGACCTTGACCATGACCTCGGAGCCGACCTGCACGACCTGCTCGGGGATCTCCACGTGACGCTCGGCCAGCTCGGAGATGTGGACCAGACCCTCGATGCCGTCGTCCACCCGGACGAAGGCGCCGAACGGCACCAGCTTGGTGACCTTACCCGGCACGATCTGCTGGATGGCGTGGGTGCGGGCGAACTGACGCCACGGGTCCTCCTGGGTCGCCTTCAGCGACAGCGAGACCCGCTCGCGGTCCAGGTCGACGTCCAGGACCTCGACCTCGACCTCCTGGCCCACCTCGACGACCTCGGACGGGTGGTCGATGTGCTTCCAGGACAGCTCGGAGACGTGCACCAGGCCGTCCACGCCGCCCAGGTCGACGAAGGCGCCGAAGTTGACGATCGAGGAGACGACGCCCTTGCGGACCTGCCCCTTCTGGAGCTTGTTGAGGAACTCGGTGCGCACCTCGGACTGCGTCTGCTCCAGCCAGGCCCGGCGGGACAGCACCACGTTGTTGCGGTTCTTGTCCAGCTCGATGATCTTGGCTTCGAGCTCGCGGCCGACGTACGGCTGGAGATCGCGCACCCGCCGCATCTCGACCAGGGAGGCCGGCAGGAAGCCGCGCAGCCCGATGTCGAGGATGAGGCCACCCTTGACCACCTCGATGACCGAACCACGGACGACGCCGTCCTCGTCCTTGATCTTCTCGATCGTGCCCCAGGCCCGCTCGTACTGCGCCCGCTTCTTGGAGAGGATCAGCCGACCCTCCTTGTCCTCCTTTTGGAGGACAAGGGCCTCGATGTGGTCGCCCACCGAGACGACCTCTGCCGGGTCCACGTCGTGCTTGATCGACAACTCCCGAGAGGGAATGACACCCTCGGTCTTGTAGCCGATGTCGAGCAGGACCTCGTCCCGATCGACCTTGACGACGGTGCCTTCGACAATGTCGCCGTCGTTGAAGTACTTGATGGTCTCGTCGATCGCGGCGAGGAAAGCCTCCTCTGAGCCGAGATCGTCGACGGTGACCTTGGTGGCGCTCGAGGGGGCCTCGATGCTGCTCGTCATGTGGGCGGTTGCTCCGGTCGGATGGTGTGTCACAGCAGTCTGGTGTCGCGGTGACCTGTGCGCGCCAACGGATCCGTCGGCGGGCCCACCTGGAAATCGCTGAACGAGATCTTGATGTGACTCCGTCGACCGCGCACCTGCTCCCTGCCGAGGCACACGATCCGCGAGCGCATCGTCTACCCTACCTGCTGCATTACCACAGCGTGCAAGCCCTCCCGTCTACTCATCAGCGCACCAGCCGCGAAAGCGGAGATTTCGACCAGACACGCCGTACGGCGTGACGGGCCGCCGCCGGCCACCCCGTCGTCAGGGCCTAGCGTGGCCTGGTGGACGACGAGGACCGGGTGACCCGGCGCCAGGTCGGTGACGCCGAGGCCCGCACCGCCAACCGCCGCTGGTGGGACACCGACGCCGACGCGTACCAGGCCGAACACGGCAGCTTCCTGGGCGACGTGGACTTCGTCTGGTGCCCGGAGGGACTACGCGAGGCCGACGCCCGACTGCTGGGAGACGTGGCCGGACGGCGGGTGCTGGAGGTCGGCTGCGGGGCCGCGTCCTGTTCCCGCTGGCTGGCCACCCAGCATGCCCGGCCGGTCGCGCTGGACCTCTCCGCCGGCATGTTGCGGCACGCGGCGCAGGCCAACGCCCGCAGCGGGGTACGCGTGCCGCTGGTCCAGGCCGACGCGCTCGCGTTGCCCTTCGCCGACGAGAGCTTCGACCTCGCCTGCACGGCGTTCGGCGCGGTCCCGTTCGTCGAGGACTCGGCGGCGCTGATGCGCCAGGTGCACCGGGTGCTGCGCCCCGGCGGCCGGTGGGTCTTCTCGGTGACCCACCCGATGCGCTGGATCTTCCTGGACGACCCGGGGGAGGGCGGGCTCACCGCCGTGCACTCGTACTTCGACACCCGCCCGTACGTGGAGCAGGACGACCACGGCCGGGCCAGCTACGTCGAACAGCACCGCACCCTCGGCGACCGGGTACGCGAACTGGTCGGTGCCGGCTTCCGGCTGCTGGACCTGGTGGAACCGGAGTGGCCGGAGGGACACGAGGGGATCTGGGGGCAGTGGAGCCCGCTACGCGGCCGGCTCTTCCCCGGCACCGCCATCTTCGTCACCGAGAAACCGGCCGACTGAGCCTGCCGGCTGCCCGGTCCGGCGCCGTCCCGGACAGCGAGTGCGACGATGCCGTCCCGGGGTGGCGTTACGCTCACGTCATGAGCGAGCGCCGGCGAGCGAATCATCGACTCGGTGCCGTGGTGCCTCACGCCGGCCCGCAGCGCAGCGGAGGGCCGGCGTGAGCGCCGAGCCCGTCCCGACATCACCTGGCCCCTGGTGTCCGGATCCGATGCGGCAGCAGCGTGCCGACTACACGCTTGACGACCTGCTCGCCCTGCCGGACGAGTACGCCGCCGCCGGCATCCCCTTCTACTGGCGCATCGAACAGGACCCGGTGCACGTCTACGCGTACCGCCTCGGCGACCGGATCGGGCCGGGCGGGGAGCGACAGTACGAACTCGCCGCCGACAGCGCGGAACTGAACGACAACAACTTCCCGTTCTCCACCGGCCGCGCCCCGGGGGTGGCCGAGGACAACGAGTGGATCGTCATCACGCTGCCCCGCTCACTCGACCCGGACCGGCGCGTCCTCAGGTAAGCCGACAGATCCAGTGCTGCCTCGTCCCCGTGGACCCGGTGGACGGGGCAGCGGCGTTTCCGCCGGAGTCGCCCGGGTACCCGAGCGCCATGGCCGACAAGGAGTTCCGCACGGGCGACCACGTCTCCTGGGCCAGCCACAGCGGCCGGGCCCACGGTGTGGTCAAGGAGAAGCTGACCGAACGCACCCACGTACGCGGGCACGCCGTGAACGCCACACCGGAGCAACCGCAGTACCGCATCCGCAACGACGACTCGGGCCGGGACGTGGCCCACCGCCCGGAGGTGTTGCGCCGTGAGCCGTCGTGACGATCCGGACCAGACCTACCGGGAGTTCACCGAGGCGGTCAACATGAAGCCGGGCGAGTTGTCGACGTGGTTGGACAGCGACGAGTCCAAGCATGTCGGCTGGCGGCGCAAGGGCAGCGGCGGCGAGACAGTCGGCCACGAGTCCGGCCGTAAGATCATCGACCTGCTCCGCCGCAAGCGTGGCCAGCTCACCGAGGCCGACTACAAGCACATGCGCAAGGTCGTCGGCTACGTCCGCCGGCACATGGCGCAGCGTCCCAGCGGCGACGTACGCGACACCCGGTGGCGGTACTCGCTGATGAACTGGGGTCACGACCCGGTCAAGGCCCCGTTGCCGCCGCCCGGCGGCCCCTCCCGCAAGGCCCTCGAACGGCACGGCACCCCACCCAAGTCCCGCCGAGGCCCCGGCCGCTGAGACCCGCACCGAACTGCGGACCCACCCAAAGCAGGCGACAACTTCGGCGAAGTTGCTGTGTCAGCCGGCCCGCGAGGCAGCCACTTCCCCGAAACTGCGCACGGGTCGTCCATAGGACCGCGCCCGAACCGCGTTCCGGAACCACGTCAGGGTTTCGGGGCAGCCCCGAAACCCCTCCGACAGGAGAATCAGTGGTCGGCGCTGTTCCAGTCGCGGCCGTCGCCCACCGACACCTCCAGCGGCACCGACAGCGGGTATGCCCCGCCCATCTCACGCCGGACCAGCTCCTCAAGGGCCGCCCGTTCTCCCGGCGCCACCTCGAAGACCAACTCGTCGTGCACCTGCAACAGCATTCGGGAGCGCAGGCCGGCGTCGCGCAGCGCGGTGTCGACGTGCAGCATGGCCACCTTGATGATGTCCGCCGCGGAGCCCTGGATCGGGGCGTTGAGCGCCATCCGCTCGGCCATCTCCCGCCGCTGCCGGTTGTCACTGACCAGGTCGGGCAGGTAACGCCGGCGGCCGAGGATGGTGGAGGTGTACCCGTCCTGCCGGGCCCGGGCGACCACCTCCTGGAGGTAGTCCCGCACGCCGCCGAATCCGGCGAAGTAGTTCTCCATCAGCCCGCGCGCCTCCTCGGCGCTGATGCCGAGTTGCTGGGACAGGCCGAAGGCGCTGAGACCGTACGCCAGGCCGTAGTTCATCGCCTTGATTTTGCGCCGCTGGTCCGGGGTGACCTCGGCCAGCGGCACCGTGAAGACCGACGAGGCCGTCGCGGCATGGAAGTCGGCGCCGGAGTTGAACGCCTGGATCAGCGCGTCGTCGGCCGACAGGTGCGCCATGATCCGCATCTCGATCTGGCTGTAGTCGGCGGTCAGCAGGCACTCGAAGCCCTCCCCCACCACGAAGGCGCGGCGGATCCGTCGCCCCTCCTCGGTGCGGATGGGAATGTTCTGCAGGTTCGGCTCGGTGGAGGAGAGCCGGCCGGTGGCGGCCACCGTCTGGTTGAAGGTGGTGTGGATGCGTCCGTCGTCGGAGACCGACTTGAGCAACCCGTCCACAGTCGACTTGAGCTTGGCCACGTCGCGGTGCCGCAGCAGGTGGGCCAGCACCGGGTGCGGGTTCTGCGCGTAGAGCCACTGCAACGCGTCGGCGTCGGTGGTGTAACCCGTCTTGATCCGCTTGGTCTTGGGCAGGTTCAGCTCGCCGAAGAGGATTTCCTGCAACTGCTTGGGTGAGCCCAGGTTGAACTCCCGCCCCACCGCCTCGTACGCGCCCTGCGCGGCGGCCTTCACCTCGGCGGCGAAGTGCGCCTCCAGCTCCGTCAGGTAGTCGGTGTCCGCGGCGATGCCGGTGCGCTCCAGCTGCGCCAGCACCCGCATCAGCGGCAGCTCCACCCCGGCCATCAGCCGGGCCGACTGCTCACCGTCGCGGGACAGCTCCGCGTCGATCGCGTCGGCCAGGTCGAGGGTGGCCCGGGCGTGCAGCATGAGGTTCTGCTCGGCCTCACTGTCGCCACCGAGCCCGTCGAGGGTCAGCTGGCCGGTCTCCGGGGAGTCGACCCGCAGCTCCCGGTGCAGGTAGCGCAGCGCCAGGTCGGTCAGGTCGTAGGACCGCTGGTCGGGGCGGGCCAGGTAGGCGGCGATCTGCGTGTCGCGGGCGATGCCGGCGAGTTCCCAGCCGTGCGCGGCGAAGGCGAGCACTGCCGGTTTGCTGTCGTGCAGCACCTTGGGCCGGGTCTCGTCGGCCAGCCACGCCGCCAGCGCCGCCTCGTCACCGGGCTCCAGCTGCGCCGGATCGAACCAGGCCGCCGCGCCGTCGGCGGTGGCCAGGGCCATCCCGGTGACGCTTGCGGTGTGCCTGCGGTTCGGACCGGTGTCGAGCTTTACCGCGACGCCCACGCCGGTGCCGGCCGGCGCGTGCGTCTCCAGCCAACCCACGAGCGCGCCGGGCGCGGCCAGCACCTCACCGGTCAGGTCGAAGCCCGACTCCGCCTCCGGCTCGACCGCCTCCAGGTACTGGTAGAGACGGTCCCGCAGGATGCGGAACTGAAGGGTGTCGAAGACCTGGTGCACCGCCTCGCGGTCCCATCCCGGCCAGCGGGCGTCCTCGGGACGCAGCGACAGCTCCAGGTCGGCGACCAGCCGGTTGATCTCGTAGTTGCGGATCACGTCGGCGAGCCGTTCCCGGAGGCTGTCACCCGCCTTGCCCTTGATCTCGTCGGCCCGGGCGATCACGCCCTCCACCCCGTCGTAGGCGTTGATCCATTTCGCCGCGGTCTTCGGGCCGACCCCGGGGATGCCGGGCAGGTTGTCGCTGGTCTCGCCGACCAGGGCGGCCAGGTCGCGGTAGCGGCCGGGGGTCACGCCGTACTTCGCCTCGACCGCCGCCGGGTCCATCCGAGCCAGGTCGGAGACGCCCTTACGCGGGTAGAGCACGGTGATCTGCTCGTCGACGAGCTGGAAGGCGTCCCGGTCGCCGGTGCAGATCAGCACCGCCATGCCCTGGTCGCGGGCCTGGCAGGCCAGGGTGGCGATGACGTCGTCGGCCTCGTACCCCTCCTTCTCCACCACCGGGACGCGCAGCGCCGCCAGGACCTCCTTCACCAGGCTTACCTGGCCCTTGAAGTCGGTGGGGGTCTCGCTGCGACCCGCCTTGTACTCCGCGTACCTGTCGGTACGGAACGAGCGGCGGGAGACGTCGAAGGCGACGATGATGTGGGTCGGCTGTTCGTCCCGCAACACGTTGATCAACATCGAGGTGAAGCCGTAGACCGCGTTCGTCGGCTGCCCGGTCGTGGTGGAGAAGTTCTCCACAGGCAGGGCGAAGAACGCCCGGTAGGCCAGGGAGTGTCCGTCGACGAGGAGCAGGCGCGGGGTCGTAGCTGTCACGGCTGCGACTCTAGTCCGTACCGCCGACAAGGCTGGCGCGGCAGCGCCGGAACGCCGCCGGCCGCCCACCCACCAGGGGCGGACGGCCGGCGCCGTACGACGTACCTCAGGCCACGCCCAGGTACGCCTCCTTGATCGACGGGTCGTGCAGGAGTTCCTGACCGGTGCCCTCCTTGACGATCCGACCGGTCTCCAGCACGTACGCCCGGTGGGCCCGGGAGAGCGCCTGCTGCGCGTTCTGCTCCACCAGCAGCACCGTGGTGCCCTGCTGGTTGATCTCCACGATGATGTCGAAGATCTGCTGGATGATCATGGGCGCGAGGCCCATCGACGGCTCGTCCAGCAGCAGCAGCTTCGGCCGGCTCATCAGCGCCCGGCCGACGGCGAGCATCTGCTGCTCACCGCCGGAGAGGGTGCCGCCGGCCTGCTTACGCCGCTCCCGCAGCCGGGGGAACATCTCCAGCACCCGCTCCAGATCGGCGGCGATGCCGGCGTGGTCACGCCGGGTGTACGCCCCCATGTCCAGATTCTCCAGCACGGTCATGCCGGGGAAGATCTGCCGACCCTCGGGTGACTGGCACAGGCCCCGGACCACCCGCAGGTCGGCACGGAGCTTGCTGATGTCCTCGCCGTTGAAGGTGATCCGACCGCCGGACAACGCCCGGGTGCCGGAGATCGCCCGCATGGTGGTGGTCTTGCCGGCGCCGTTGGCGCCGATCAGGGCCACCACCTCCCCCTCGTTGACGGTGAGGCTGATGCCGTGCAACGCCTCGATCCGACCGTACGAGACGCTGACGTTGTCCAACTCAAGCAGCATCGGCGGGCTCCCCCAGGTATGCCGCGATCACCCGCGGGTCTCGGCTGACCTCGTCCGGCAGGCCATCGGCGATCTTGCTGCCGAACTCCAGCACCACGATCCGGTCGGTGACTCCCATCACCAGCCGCATGTCGTGCTCGATCAGCAGCACCGTGATGCCCTTGTCGCGGATGCGGCGGATCAGCCCCAGCAGATCCTCCTTCTCGGCCGGGTTGAACCCGGCCGCCGGCTCGTCCAGGCAGAGCAGCTTTGGCTCGGTGCCGAGCGCCCGGGCGATCTCCAGCCGCCGCTGGTAGCCGTACGGCAGGTTGCGTGCCGCGTCGTTGGCCCGGTCGGCGATGCCGACGAAGCGCAACAACTCCATCGCCTTGTCCTCGGCCGCCCGCTCCTCCAGGATGTGCCGGGACAGGCCGAAGGTCTTGGCGAACGAGCGCCGCAGCTGCTGCCAGGTGCGCACGATGCCACCGGAGGCGGTCACCTCCGGCAGTTCCTCAGGCTTCGGCCGCACCCGGTAGAGCCGGAACAACGCGCCGGGCACGCTCGTCTTGTGCCGGGAGTCGGTCCCGACCATGACGTTCTCCAGCGCCGACATCTCCGGGAACAGCCGGATGTTCTGGAACGTCCGGGAGATGCCCAGCCGGCTGATCTGGTGCGGCTTGCGACCGGTGACCCGCTCGCCACGGAACCGGACCGCGCCCGAGGTCGGCTTGTAGACACCCGTCATCACGTTGAAACAGGTGGTCTTGCCGGCCCCGTTGGGCCCGATCAGGCCGAGGATCTCGCCTTCCTTGATCTCGAACTTGACCTCGTTGAGCGCGACCACGCCGCCGAAGCGGAGCGTGACGTTGTCGACCTCCAGCAGGGTCCTGGCCGGTCCCGGCTGGGCCGGGATCTTCGGCGCCGCCGGGGTGTTCGTCTCATCAGACATGAGCGGGCGCCTCCTCTGCCTCCGCCGCGCGGTCCTTCAACTCGCGGGCCCGCCGCCGGCTCGGGATCAGACCCTGCGGCCGCAGGATCATCACCAGCACCATGGCCAGTCCGAAGGCCAGCCAACGGTAGTCGGCGATCTCCCGGAACCGCTCCGGCAGGTATGCCAACAGCACCGCACCCACCGACACGCCAACCATGTTGCCGGACCCGCCGACCACCACCATCGCCACGAACAGGATGGAGAGGTTGACGTTGAACTGGGTCGGGTCGATGAAGGCGTACCGGCTGGCGAACAGGAAGCCGGCAAAGCCGCCCAGGGCCGCGCCGATGGCGAAGGCCCAGAGCTTGAACTTGAACGGGTAGACGCCCATCACGGCGGCAGCGTCCTCGTCCTCCCTGATGGCCAGCCAGGAGCGGCCGACGCGGCTGTGCTCCAGCCGCCGCACCGCGAAGACCATGAGCAACACGACGGTGATCGCCAGCCAGTACCAGGGCTTGATGTCGATCAGGCCGAAGATCTGGTTGTCCGATGAGGGCGGGCCCTCCGGACCGGGAATCGCCGCGATGCCCTGCGGGCCCCGGGTGACACCCTCCATGTTGCGGGCCACGATACGGATGATCTCGCCGAAGCCGAGCGTCACGATGGCCAGGTAGTCACCGCGCAACCGCAACGTCGGCCAGCCCAGGAGCACCCCGGAGATCAGCGCCATCACCAGTGCGATGAAGGCACAGATCGCCCAGGTCACCGCCCAGGTGGGCGGCAGGTCGAACTCCCGCTGGAACCACTGCACCACAGGCGAGTTCACCGAACCGAACAACGCCACCGCGTACGCGCCGATGGCGAAGAAGCCGATGTAGCCGAGGTCGAGCAGGCCGGCCAGGCCGATGACCACGTTGAGGCCGATCGCCACCAGCACGTAGACGGCGCAGGTGAACAGCACACCGGCCCAGTTGCTGCCGCCCGAGATCGAGTCGGTACGCAACCAGGTGAGGCCGGGTATGCCGAGCAGCGGCAGGTAGTAGAGGAACACCACGAAGGCGACGAACGCCAGGGACCGCTGCCACCTCGGCAACGCCTTCCACCGGTCGGCGACCGAGTGCAGGGCGTTGACCCGGCTGCGGTCCAGCTCTCGCATCTTGTTGATCATGCTCGGGCCCTCCCCAGCGATTCACCCAGAATGCCGGTCGGCCGGAACATCAGCACCACCACCAGCACCACGAAGGCGATGACGTCCTCCCAGTTCGACGCGAAGAGGGTGGCGCCGTAGACCTCGACGATGCCGAGGAACAGCCCGCCCACGAGCGCGCCGCGCAGGTTACCGATGCCACCGAGCACCGCCGCGGTGAACGCCTTGAGGCCGAGCACGAAGCCGATGCTGCTCTGAGTGAAGCCGAACCGCATGCTCCACAACAGCGCCGCCGCGCCGGCCATGATGCCGCCCAGCACGAAGATCAGCATGATCACGCGCTCCTGGTTGACGCCCATCAGCGCCGCCGTCTCCGGGTTCTGCGCCACCGCCCGCACACCCCGGCCGTACCGGGTGCGGTTGATGAACCAGTCCAGCACCGCCATCATCGCCACGGCCGCCACGAAGACGATCACCTGGATGTTGGTGACCGACGTGCCGAAGACCGTGAAGAGCGTCTTCGACTCGATGATCGTCGGCATGCCGAGGATGATCCGGGCCCGGCCGAACATCGAGGGCACCGCGTCGCCCAGCAACTTCGGCAGCACCAGGCCGAAGATCTCCACCAGCACCAGCGACAGGCCGATGGCGGTGATCAGGAAGATCAGGGGCGGCGCGTTCTTGCGCCGCAGCGGGCGATAGGCGATCCGCTCGATCGCCAGCGCGGTGCCGCCCGAAGCCAGCCCCGCGACTATCAGACCGAGCACCAGAAGCAGCACCGCCTGGCCGATCGGCGGGTTGTTCTCCACCCCGAAAGCGGTCCACAGACCCAGCACCGCGAAGGTGCCGACCATGAACACCTCGGAGTGGGCAAAGTTGATCAGGCGCAGGACGCCGTACACCAGGGTGTAGCCCAGGGCGATCAGGGCGTAGATCGCCCCCTTGGACAACCCGTCGACGGTGTGCTGGCCGATGTGGCCGAAGAGATCGTCGAAATTCACCAGGTCTCCTTGCATGGAGCGCGGCCGGGGCAACGAACAACCCCGGCCGCACTCGGTGCCGGTCGTCAGCTGAGCTTGAGCTCCTGCAGCGGCTCGAACGCCGTGCCCTTGATCTCGTAGGACCAGATGACAACGCGGCTCGGGTCGACGTCACCGTTCTCGGCGAACTTGATGTACTTCGACACGCCCTGCTTGTCGTAGTTCTTCACGTACTCCAGGATCTCGGCACGGGACTTCTTGCCGTCCTTGAAGGCGTCCACGAAGATCTGCGCGGCGTCGAAGCCCTCAGCACCGTAGGAACCCGGCGCCTGGCCGTACGCGGCCTGGTAGTCGGCGGTGAAGGTGCCACCGGCCTTGTCGGCCGGGAGGCACGGGCAGGTGATGATGGAACCCTCGGCGCCACCGGACGCACCCGCCGGGAAGGCCGGGTCGTAGAGACCGTCCGGACCGATGAACTTGGCCTCGACACCCGCGGCACGCATCTGGCGGACCAGCGGCGCGGCCTCACGGGTGTAGCCACCGTAGAAGACGAAGTCGGCGTTCGCCGCCTTGATCTTGGAGATGGTCGCCTCGAACTGCGACTGCCGCTCCTGGATCTTGTCGCTGGCGGCGACCGTGGCGCCCAGGTTCTTGGTCAGCTCGGCGGTGATGCCGGCACCGTAGGCGCTGGCGTCGTCGATCAGGAAGACCCGCTGCGCGTTCTGCGACTTCAGGTAGGTCGCCACCGCACCCGCCTGGGTGCCGTCGTTGCCAACCACCCGGAAGAAGGACTTGTTGCCCTTCTGGGTCAGGTCGGTACGGGTCGCCGACGGGGCGACCATCACCAGACCGGCGGCCTCGTACACCGGCATGGTGGCGTCCGACTCACCGGAGAAGTGACCACCGATGACACCGAGGAACGAGGTGTCACCCGCCACCTGGTTCGCCACCGGGGTGGCCTGTGCCGGGTCACCCTGCGTGTCGAACTCGACCATCTCGATCTGGCAGTCGGCGTTCGCGTCGTTGTGCTTCTTGATCGCGAGCTTGGCGCCGTTCAGCGACGGCAGCACCAGACCCGCGTTGTCGCCGGTGAACGCACCGAAGATGGCGATCTTGCCACCGCAGTCCCCGGACGCGGCGTCATCGCCGTTGCTGCTGCCGGTGTCCTGGCAGCCCGCGGCGGCCACCAGCACCGCGGCGAGCGCGGCAGTACCCAGCGCCCTTGAATAGCTTCGCCTCACGGCTTCCTGACCTCCTCCAGAAGCAGGACAGGCACCTGATCCGGGCGGTGGCGACGGCTGTGGCGCGGCACCACCGGCCCAGCAAGGAGACCCCCTGCATTACGGCTCGTGATGGCGGAGCGTACCCACACTCATACGGTCTCGGAAGGGGCTGGGCCGGGGTCTGCGAAACCGTTACGAAGACGGCCCCGAATGCCGCCACTCCCGTAACAGGTCAATCCGCTGACCGGTCGTTGAGCGGCTGACCGTCCGCCAGTCGGGACGTCATCAATCACCGCAAACGCCCTACCGACAGCCGGAGGCGCCACCCGGACGGACGCGCGCCACCACCTAAAGCAACCACGGAAAGTAACCGATCGGCTTCACTGCGGCGTCCCGGCGAACTGCCCGACCCACAGCGATGTCTCCGACCCGTCGTCCACCGCCAGCCACCACCGCCCACCGTCCGCCGTCAGACCCACCGCCCGGTCCGCCCCCACCGGCGCCGCCACCGGCAACTCGACCACCCGCCACCTGTCGCCCCGGTCCACCGACAACCACCCGCCGTACCGCTCACCGTCGGAGACCACCGCCAGAACCCGACCAGCCGAAGCCGCCAATCCACCAACTGAGGGCACCCCACCGGCCACCCCACCGAACCCCCCGGCAGCCGCCCAGCCCGTCGACTCCTGCCGCCACGCACCGAACCCCCGACCACGCAGGCCCACAGCCACCGGCGTGCCGTCGACCAGGACCACGCGCTGAATCTCCTCGTACGCCTCGGTGCCCGGCAGCACCGTGCGACGCCAGCCACGCCCATCCACCGACGTCCAGACCACCGGATCCCTGTCGATCCGACCCGGGGCCAGCAACCCACCCACCGCCAACCACCCCGGCGGCCCGGCCACCGCGTCAAACACCCAGGTCACGCCCTGCTCGTCGGTGGACAGCTCCGGCGCACCCTCGATCAACGTGAACTCCGCGGCATCCGGCGAGACCCAGGCCGCCGCCCCACTGGCCCGGTTGCCCACGATCAGCCAGCCAGCGGGACCGGCGGCCAGCCGGGACACGTTCACCGCCTTCGGGCCGCCGTACGTCTCGAACGACGCCGCCACCTCGACAAGCGCGCCGTCCCCGCGCTGCCACCAGGTGCTCACCCGCGGATTGCCGTGCGCGCCACCGACCTTGCCTCCGACGGCCGCCGCCCGACCGTCCCGGCAGGCGATCGAGAACAACACACTCCGCTGCCCGTAATAGGAATCGGCCACCACCGGCACCGGCGTCCACCGCGCACCGTCCCGGCTGGACCACGCCGCCGGCCGGGTGCCACCGGATCCGTCGGCCACCGCGCCCCCGGCGTACCAACGGCCGCCGCAGACGGCCAGATCCCGCACCACGATCCGTCCCGGCCCGTCGGGCGACGGCAGTTGGACCCGCTGCCACAGCAACGACGCCGGCTCCGGTTCGTCGGTCTCACCGCCGGCTGCGGGACAGCCAGCCAGCAGCACCGCGAGCAGGCCGCACACCACCGGAAAGAGACGACGACCACCGCCACGGCGGGTACCCCCGAGCCACCCCATGCCCATGTGGCCAGATGCTAGGCCCTGACCGCGCTCCTCGGCGACGGCCCGACGCGCTGCTGGCACCGGCGGCGCTTGTGGCGCACCGCCCGGTGCTGGCCACCGCACCCGTCGCGAGGCGCACTCGTCGCGAGGTATCGATGAGCGGCGGTCGGGACGGTGCCGGTCAGGAGGCCGGCTCGGCCACCTCGCCGCCAGCGGTCTCGGCGAGGATCCGGTCGGAGACCTCCTTCATGGTCATCCGATGGTCCATCGCGGTGCGCTGGATCCACTTGAACGCCTGCGGCTCGCTCATGTTGTAGGTGGTCATCAGGGCGCCCTTGGCCCGCTCGACGGCCTTGCGGACCTCCAGCCGGTCGGTCAGCCCGGCCACCTCGGCCTCCAGCGCGGCGATCTCCGAGTAGCGGGAGAGGGCGATCTCCACCGCCGGCACCAGGTCACTCTTCTGGAAGGGCTTGACCAGGTACGCCATCGCACCGGCCGCGCGGGCCCGCTCCACCAGGTCACGCTGGCTGAACGCGGTCAGAATGATCACCGGGGCGATCCGGGCCCCGGCGATCCGCTCGGCGGCCGCCAGCCCATCCATGATCGGCATCTTGATGTCGAGGATCACCAGGTCGGGCTTGAGCTCCTCGGCCAGCCGGATGGCGGCCTCGCCGTCACCGGCCTCGCCGACCACCTCATAGCCTTCCTCGGCCAACATCTCGGCCAGGTCCAGCCGGATCAGCGCCTCGTCCTCGGCGATCAGTACCCGCCTGCGCGCGGCATCCGTCTGCGTCTCGGCCACGAGCCACTCCCACCCAGTCTGTGCCCTGACACCCGCGGTACCGGGTGTCGCCGCTCCTAGCGTAGTGGGTAACCTATGGGGCGACGCGACAGGCGTTGAGCGAGAAAGTCCCCGTATTCCAACCGGTAGAGAAACGGAGCTCAAACCTCCGACAGTGTGGGTTCGAATCCCACCGGGGACACCGAAAATGTCGTACGGGCGTTCGACGATGACGCCATGCATCCACCCGAGGTGCGGGAACGCGCACGAAGCCTGTACCTGGCTGGTGCGACAGTCGCCGAGGTTGCCAGAAGCGTCGGCCTGCCCTATCCGACAGTCCGTCACTGGTGCAGGGATCGGCCGGTGCCGAAGATGCGGAGCACCGCCTTTCGGTGCTTCCGATGTCGCACCGACGTCGGCAACCCGACAATCGATGCCGCCTACGCCTATCTGCTCGGTCTCTATCTCGGCGACGGGCACCTGGTGACGTCCGCACGAGTGCCGGTTCTCCGGATCTCATGCAGCAACGCGTGGCCCGGCCTGATCGACGCATGCGAGGCGGCCATGCGGACGGTGTTGGCGACCAAGGTGCAGCGGGTCCAGCAGGAGGGTTGCGTCAGCGTACAGAGCTATGGCACACACTGGCCCTGTCTGTTGCCGCAACACGGGCCTGGCAAGAAGCACGAGCGGCGGATCGTCCTTGCCGACTGGCAGGTGGCCATTGTCCGGGCGGTCCCCGGTGACTTTCTGCGCGGCCTGTTCCACTCCGACGGTTGCCGGATCGCGAACCGGGTCACCGTTCGGGGAAAGACGTACGTCTACCCGCGTTACATGTTCGTCAACGAGTCCACCGACATCATGGGGCTCTGCCAGTGGGCACTGGACCTGCTCGGCATCGGCTGGCGGATGAACCGCCCCAACAGTCTCTCGGTCGCCCGCCGCGAAGCGGTCGCCGCGCTGGACCGCCACGTGGGCCCGAAGTCGTGACCCACCCGGACGACGCCGACCGGCGACGGCCCGCACGCCGAAGGTCAAACTCATCGTGCCAGGTCAGATCGTGGCGAGCGCGTTCTCCAGGTCGGCGCGCAGGTCCTCCGGGTCCTCCAGGCCGACCGAGAGCCGCAGCAGGCCGCCGTCGGGCTTGGCCGCTCCCTCGACGGGGCGGTGGGTGAGTGACGCCGGGTGCTGGATGAGCGTGTCGACGCCGCCGAGGGAGACGGCGTGGGTGATCAGTCGGCAGGCGTCGGCGACAGTGGCGGCGGCGGGCGCGCCGCCGCGTACCTCGAAGGCGAGGAGGCTGCCGGGGCCGGACATCTGGCGGCCGATGAGCCCGGCCGGGTCGTGGACGCCGGGGTGGTGGACCCGCCGGACCGCCGGGTGGGTGGCGAGCCAGAGGGCGAGTTTCTCGGCGCCGGCCTGCTGGGCGCGGACCCGCAGCGGCAGTGTCTGGAGGCCGCGGTGCAGCAGGTACGCCCCGAGCGGGTGCAGGATCGCGCCGGTGAGGGCGCGGATCTGGCGCAGTCGGGTGGCCCACTCGGCGTCGCAGGCGATCACTCCGGCGAGGACGTCGCCGTGGCCGCCGATGCTCTTGGTGGCGCTGTGCAGCACCAGCCTGGCGCCGTGGCGGGTGGGTTGCTGGAGGACCGGGGTGGCGACTGTGTTGTCGATCAGGAGGGGCACCGGGCCGGCGGCGTCGGCGAGGGCGGCGATGTCGATCAGGTCGAGGGTCGGGTTGGCGGGGGTTTCGGCGATCACCAGGGCGGTGTCGGGGCGGATGGCGGCGGCGACGTCGTCGGGGCGGGCCCAGGTGACCTCGGTGCCGAGCAGGCCGGTGGCGAGTACGTGGTCGGTGCCGCCGTAGAGGGGCCGGACGGCGACCAGGTGGCGGCGGCCGTCGCGGGTGGCGGCGAGCAGGGCGGCGGTGAGGGCGGCCATGCCGCTGGCGTACGCGACGGCTTCGGCTGTGCCTTCCAGTTCGGCGAGGGCGGTTTCGAAGCGGGCGACTGTCGGGTTCCACAGCCGTTGGTAGACGGCGCTGGCGCCGGTGGGGAGGGTGCCGCCGGTGGCGAGGGTCTCGTAGGCGTCGCCGCCGGCGTCCACCGAGGGCAGCGGGTTGGTGGTGGACAGGTCGATGGGTGGCACGTGGACGCCGAGGGCGGTGAGGTCGTCGCGGCCGGCGTGTACGGCTCGGGTGTCCACGGTCGTCATGTCGAGAGGATCGAACATCGCGCCCACCAGGGGCAATAGTTCCGAATATTATTCGGCATAATCGCTTTCGGATCGGCTGCTGTTCGATGGAGGATGCGAGCATGCCCCCCGCACCGAACGATGTTCGGCCGTTCGCGGCCCTCGACGACACCGACCGCGCCATCCTGACCGAACTGGCCGGCGACGGCCGGTTGCCGAACAATGCGCTGGCCGAACGGGTGGGGGTGGCGCCGTCGACATGTCTGGCGCGTACCCGGGCGTTGCGGGAGTGCGGGGCGATCCGGGGTTTCCACGCCGAGGTGCATCCGGCCGCGTTGGGGTTGCCGTTGCAGGCGCTGGTGTCGGTGCGCCTGACCGAGCACGCGCGGGCGGCGGTGGACGCGTTCCGGGCCCGGTCGGTGCGCCTGCCGGGGGTGGTGTCGGTGTTCCACGTGGCCGGCGCGGACGACTACGTGCTGCATGTGCGGGCGGCCTCGGCGGAGGCGTTGCGCGACTTCGTGCTGGACCATCTGGCGGTGGATCCGGCGGTGCAGCACACCCAGACCAGCCTGATCTTCGAGCAGGCCCGCGGGTCAGGTTGATCACGTCGTGGGCCGGGTCGGGAACAGAACGGACGCACGCCGGGTTGGCCAGCCGTGTGATCGATGTTCCGTTGTCTGTCCTCGACCTCGCCCCCGTCGCCGCCGGCGCCTCCGCCGGTGAGGCGTTGCGGCACACCACCGAGTTGGCGCGCCGCACCGACGAGCTGGGCTATCACCGGTTCTGGGTGGCCGAGCACCACAACATGCCGGCCATCGCGTCGTCGGCGCCGGCGGTGCTGATCGCGCATCTGGCCGCGCACACGAGCGATATCCGGCTCGGTTCGGGTGGGGTGATGCTGCCCAATCACGCTCCGTTGGTGGTGGCCGAGCAGTTCGGCACCCTGGAGGCGCTGCATCCGGGCCGCATCGACCTGGGCATCGGACGCGCGCCCGGCACCGACCAGGTGACCGCGTTGGCGCTGCGGCGGACCATGGAGGGGTTGTCGGCAGAGGGTTTTCCCCGGGAGCTGAACGACCTGATGGGCTACTTCGACGAGACCGGGTCGGGGCGGATCACCGCGACGCCGGGGCGCGGCCAGCGGCCGGCGGTGTGGCTGTTGGGTTCGAGTGGGTTCAGCGCCCAGTTGGCCGGCGCGTTGGGGCTGCCGTTCTCCTTCGCGCATCACTTCAGCGCGCAGAACACGCTTCCCGCGTTGGCGTTGTACCGGCAGAGTTTCCGCCCGTCGCGGTGGCTGGAGCGGCCGTACGCGATGGTGGCGGTGAACGCGGTGTGTGCGGAGTCCGACGAGCGTGCCGAGTGGTTGGCCGGGCCGGCCGGGTTGTCGTTCCTGCGGTTGCGGTCGGGGCGGCCGGAGGCCCTTGCCACGCCGGATGAGGCGGCGGCGTACCCGTACACCGAATTCGAGCGGGAGTTCCTGGCGCAGCGCCGCCAGGGTCAGGCCAGTGGTTCTCCGGAGACGGTGCGCCGGCAGTTGGGTGAGCTGCTGGCCAGCACCGGCGCGGACGAGCTGATGCTGACCGCGATGGTGTACGACGTGGCCGACCGGGTGCGTTCGTTCGAGTTGATCGCGTCCGAGGTGGCCGGCGGCTTGCGGCGCTGACACGGTCGCCGGCACCGGGGCGGGCGCCGGTGGCCGGGATGGCATGGTGGGCCAGGTCACAGCGTTTCGAGGGTCGTGAAACACGATCTTCACGGCAGCGTCACCCTCGCGACGCGGAGGCCGC
Source organism: Verrucosispora sp. CNZ293 (assembly GCF_002754655.1). Taxonomy (NCBI): domain Bacteria; kingdom Bacillati; phylum Actinomycetota; class Actinomycetes; order Micromonosporales; family Micromonosporaceae; genus Micromonospora; species Verrucosispora sp. CNZ293. The sequence goes on along the minus strand of NZ_PEFR01000001.1, from coordinate 108,272 downwards.
CTAACTTTGTATCCGGTGGTGGTACGGCACTCCCCGGTCGGGACGGGTCGGGGGTGCCGCGGTGTGGGGCACCGGGCCGCAGTTGTGCGGATTCCGCGATTGCGGCCCGGTGCCTTTTCCTTTCTTCTACCGCTTGCCGCCCCGGCCGGTCAACGCAGGTGGATGTCGGGGGTGGGCGGGGTGGCCATGCCGTCGCCGATGAAGAAGCTCGGGTGCGGGGGCTGGTTGTAGGCGGTGTTCTGCCAGGCGATGGCGACCCGGTACTGCATGTCGTGCATCAGGGTGTGGATCCGGGTGCCTGTCGGCGTCGGGGTGCTGTAGATCCGCAGGGCCCGGCTGTCGGTGGTACGCCAGACGACCTCTTCCCGCCAGTCGCCGAGGATGTCGGCCGACAGGCTCGGGGTCGACTTGGTGCCGTTGTTGGATGCGACGCCGCTGCCGGTAAGCAGGCGGGTGTCGCCGCCGGTGCCGTACTTGTCGATCCGGGTGGCGTCGAGCAGTTCGCGGACCGGGTCGCCGTCCCACCAGACGAGGAAGTTCGTCGAGGACGGTTTGCGGCCGATGTTCTGGCCTCGGGTGTTGGCCAGTCCGTTGACCGCTGACGACCAGGATTCGGCGCCGGGGCTGCCGGCCCAGATGTCGGCGGAGACGCCCCGGCCGTTGTCGCCGCCGGTCGGGGTGGACCAGAGGATCTGGCCGGTGCGGGCGTCGGCGAACCAGGAGCTGGGCTTGCTGCCGTCCTCGCTGACCTTGAAGTATTCGAGCCCGGGGCGGGACGGGTCGAGGTCGCCGACGTGCCCGGCGTCGCCGTGGCCGTGGCCTGTCGACCACAGCAGGCGGCCGTTGTCGTCGATGGTGGCCGCGCCGTAGACGATCTCCTGCCGCCCGTCGCCGTCGACGTCGGCGATGGAGAGGCTGTGGTTGCCCTGCCCGGCGGCGGAACCGTTGCCGGAGGCGTTGGAGTCGAAGGTCCACCGCTTGGTCAGGGTGCCGTTGCGGAAGTCCCAGGCGGCGATGACCGCGCGGGTGTAGTAGCCACGGGCCATGATCAGCGACGGGCGCTGCCCGTCGAGGTACGCCGTGCCGGCGAGGAAGCGGTCGACCCGGTTGCCGTAGTTGTCGCCCCAGGAGGAGACGGTGCCGCGCGGCGGGTCGTAGGTGACGGTGGAGAGGGCGGCACCGGTGCGGCCGTCGAACATGGTCAGGTACTCGGGCCCGGCGAGGACGTAGCCGGCGGAGTTGCGGTGGTCGGCACCGGCGTTGCCGATCACCTGGCCGGTGCCGGAGCGGGTGCCGTCGGCGGTCTTCATGGCCACCTCGGCGCGGCCGTCACCGTCGTAGTCGTACACCTGGAACTGGGTGTAGTGGGCGCCGGCGCGGATGTTGCGGCCGAGGTCGATGCGCCACAGCCGGGTGCCGGTAAGTGTGTACGCGTCGACGTAGACATTGCCGGTGTAGCCGGACTGGGAGTTGTCCTTGGCGTTGGACGGGTCCCATTTGAGCACGAACTCGTACCGGCCGTCGCCGTCGAGGTCGCCGACGCTTGCGTCGTTCGCGGAGTACGTGTACGCCTCGCCGCTGGGCGTGGTGCCGCCCGGCGGGACCTGCAACGGCACGTCGAGGTAGCCGGAGGGGAACTGCAACGCGGGCGCGGAGGCGGCCTGCTCGGCGCCACCCACCACGGCCCGCACGGTGTACGCCGTGCCGGCCGGCGCGCCGCTGTCGAGGTAGTTGGTGGCGCCGGTGATCGGGCTGGAGTTCACCCTTGTCGTACCCCGGTAGAGGTTGAAGGCGACGCCTGTGGTCTCGGTGCCCAGCAGCCGCCAGGAGACCAGGTTGGCCGAGCCGGAGCGGACGCTGGTCAGGCCCCGGTCCAGGTTCTCCGCCTGCATCGCCCCGGACGGTGGCGTCGTCGGTGGGGGTGTGGTGGGTGGGGGTGTGGTGGGTGGGGGTGTGGTGGGTGGGGGTGTGGTGGGTGGGGGTGTGGTGGGTGACGGCGGGGACGTGGTCGGTGAGGGTGGCGCGCTGGTCGGGGTGGTGGCCCCGGTGCAGGTGGTGCCGTTCAGCGCGAAGCTGGTCGGTGTCGGGTTGCTGCCGTTCCACGAGCCGTTGAAGCCGAAGTTGGCGCTGCCGTTGGTGGCGATGGCGGCGTTGTAGTCGACGTTGCGGGCGCTCACCTGAGCGCCGGACTGGGTGACTGTGGCGTTCCAGGCCTGGGTGACCTGTTGCCCGGCGGCGTAGGACCAGGTGAGCGTCCAGCCGTTGACCGGGTCGCCGAGGTTGGTGACGGTGACGTCGGTGCCGAAGCCGCCGGTCCACTGGTTGGTGACGCGGTAGTCGACGCGACATCCAGCGGCGGCGGCCGAGGCGGTCAGGGTGGTCAGTACGCCGGCGGCAGCGACGGTGGCGGCGGTGGCGGCAGCGAGCAGCGTCGCCCGGTGGGCGGTGCGAGGCATGGTTCCTCCGGTGGAGGTCGGACGCGTGGCGTGCGGTGGCCGGCCGGCTGTGCCCGGAGCCGACGAGCCGTTGGTCCGCTGGCCGTGCCCGGGCCAGTGGACCGCGCCACGCTAGCGGAGTTAATCGACGCCCATGAGTGCGGTCCCGCGCATCTGTGATGCTAGGGCAAGCGTTTTCTGCACACAATCGATCCGTTGCCTTGCCCCCGGAGCTGGTCTTTTGATCCACTCGCCGGGTGGCTGCGCACATGACTCCCGAGGAGTTCCGCCGGGCCGGGTACGCGGTGGTCGACTGGGTCGCCGACTACTGGGCGACGCTCCCGGACCGCCCGGTGACCTCCCAGGATCCGCCCGGCACGGTGGCCGCGGGACTGCCGGCCGGGCCACCGGCCCGGGGCGAGCCGGTCGAGGCGGTCCTCGCCGACCTGGACAAGCTGGTCGCGCCCGGGTTGACCCACTGGCAGCATCCGGGCTTCTTCGGGTTCTTCCCGGCCAACACCTCGGGCCCCAGCGTGCTGGGGGACCTGGTCAGCGCCGGGCTGGGCGTGCAGGGCATGCTGTGGGCCACCGGCCCGGCCTGCACCGAGTTGGAGACGGTGCTGCTCGACTGGCTGGCCGACCTGCTGGACCTGCCGGCGCGGTTCCGCTCCGCCGGCAGCGGCGGCGGCGTCATCCAGGATTCGGCCTCCTCGGCAACCCTGGTGGCCACCCTGATCGCGGTGCACCGGGCCGCCGGCGGCCGGTGGCGCCAGGCCGGCGTCGACAGCCGCTACCGGGTGTACACCTCGACCGAGGCGCACTCGTCGGTGGAGAAGGCCGCCCGGATCGCGGGCCTCGGCGCCGAGGGGGTACGCCTGATCGCTGTCGATCCGGTGACCCGGGCGATGTCGCCGACGGCGCTGCGCGCCGCGATCGAGGCGGACCAGGCGGCCGGGGTGGTGCCCGCCCTGGTGGTGGCGACCGTCGGCACCACCTCCACCACGGCCGTGGACCCGCTGCCGGAGATCGGGCCGATCTGCGCCGAGCACGGTGTCTTCCTGCACGTCGACGCCGCGTACGCGGGTGCCGCGGCGGTCTGCCCGGAGTTGCGTTCGGGCCACGCGGGTCTGGAGTACGCCGACTCGTACTGCTTCGACCCGCACAAGTGGCTGCTCACCGGCTTCGACTGCGACGCCTTCTGGGTGACCGACGCGGGCGAGTTGGTCGAGGCGTTGACGGTGCTGCCGGAGTACCTGCGCAACGCGGCCACCGAGTCCGGGTCGGTGATCGACTATCGGGACTGGCAGGTGCCGTTGGGCCGGCGGTTCCGGGCGTTGAAGCTGTGGTTCGTGCTCCGCTGGTACGGCGTGGAGGGATTGCGTGAGCACATCCGTCGAGGGGTGGCGCTGGCCGCCGGGTTCGCCGAGCGGGTCCGCGCCGACGAGCGCTTCGAACTTGTCGCCGACCACCCGTACGCCCTTGTCTGTTTCCGGCTGCGCGGCCCGGACGGGCCGAACGAGCGGCTGCTGGCGGCGGTCAACGCCACCGGCCGGGTCTACCTGACCCACACCCGGGTCGCCGGTCGACACACGCTACGCCTGGCCGTAGGCGCCCCCCAGACCACCCAAACCCACGTCGACGAGGCCTGGGACCTGATCTCCCGCGCTGCGGATTCCCTCCCGAACTGACTCCGAGCGACCCTCCCGTTGATCATGAAGTTGTTGTCGACGGGTTCGGCGTGGCGCGACAACAACCTCATGGTCAACCGGGATCAGTGGGGGCGGTGCGCTCAGTGTTCGGTGGGGGTGGGGGCGCCGGCAGCGACGGGCTCGGGGGTGCGCGGGAGCGCGTCGGTGGGGTGGGCGGCGGTGGGGTGGGTCGCGGCGAGGGCCCGTTCGCGGCGGGTCCGCAGCAGCACCCGGACGGCAAGTGTCAGGGCCGTGATCCACCCGGCGGCCAGCAGCAGGTAGACGATCACCGGCAGCGGACCACCCAGGTCGCCGGCGCGCATCAGGACGCGGGCGTTGGTCAGCACGATCACGCCACCGACCGCCGCACCGAGCAACTGGGCCGGCACGATGCGCACCAGCCAGGCCGCGATCGGCGCGGCGATCAGACCACCGGCGAGCAGCGCGAGCACGATCGGCAGCAGGAAACCCTCGGTGCCCAGGCCGATCAGGAAGCCGAGGCTGGCGGCGGAGGCCACGACGAACTCGGAGGTGTCCACCGAGCCGATCACCTTGCGGGGCTCCATCCGGCCGCTGACCAGCAGCGCCGGGGTGGCCACCGGGCCCCATCCGCCGCCGCCGGTGGCGTCGACGAAGCCGGCGACGAGGCCGAGCGGGCCGAGGAACCGCCCGCGTAGCCGGCCGGCGGCCGGGTTTCGGCGCAGCGGCCGGGAGAACCGGATGAGCAGGTACGCGCCGAGGGTGAACAGGATCGCGGCCATCCACGGGGCGGCCGACTCGGTGGACAGCGCGCTGAGGAAGGTGGCGCCGGCGAAGGCGCCGAGCGCGCCGGGCACCGCGATGCGTCGTACCACCCGCCAGTCGACGTTGCCGAATCGCCAGTGCGCCGTGCCGGCGGCGAGGGTGGTGCCGATCTCGGCCAGGTGCACCGAGGCGGAGGCGGCGGCCGGTGCGACGCCGGCCAGCAGCAGCAACGTCGAGGAGGTCAGCCCGTACGCCATGCCGAGTGAACCGTCGACAAGTTGCGCGGCGAGCCCCACCAGTGCGATGACGAGCAGCTTGCGCATGGCGCCTCCCGACTAGACGGCATCTCCTATCAACTTGGTCGACAATGCGGCATCGCCGGTCTCCGGTCAAGCCTTCGATCAGTCAGTGAGACGACACACCGTCGGCGGTGGCCAGAGCGCCCGCGAACCGCGGTCGGGCCGGGATCGGGCCGGCGTCAGCGCCGCGCGGCTCGTCAGGTCCAGGCGCCGGGATCGGCGACCAGCTTGGTGACCGACTCGGGCAGGGTGCCCTGGGCCACGTCGGCGATGGTGACGAGTTCGAGGATCTGCCGCTCGCTGGCCCGCAGGGCGATCCAGACCTCCTGCAACGCCCGGGCCGCGCCCTGGTATCCGAGGTGCTCGGGGCGTTGGCCCCGAATGTGCGCCAGCGGCCCGTCGATCACCCGGATCACCTCGGCGAGGGAGATCTCCTCGGCCGGCCGGGCCAACCAGTAGCCACCCTCGGGCCCACGCTGGGCCTGTACCACGCCACCGCGGCGCAGTTGCAGCAGGATGCTCTCCAGGAACTTCGGCGGGATCTGCTGGGCCCGCGCGATCTGGTCGGCGGTGACCGGGCGACCACGTCCAACCCCGGTCACCGAGGCCAGTTCGGCAACCGCTCGAAGGGCGTAGTCCACCCGGGCTGAGAGACGCATGTCGGACAGGTTAACCGCCAGGTATCCGGGCCCTCACCGGCGGGACACCACCGGCGGGACAGGACCTAACCGCCGACCCGGCGCAGCAGGCCCTCCTGCACGGCGCTGGCGATCTGGCTGCCGTCGACGGTGAACATCCGGCCGGTGGCCAGCCCGCGCGCTCCGGACGCGGACGGACTCCAGCAGTCGTAGAGGAACCACTCGTCGGCCCGGAACGGCCGGTGGAACCACAGGGCGTGGTCCAGGCTCGCGCCGACCACCCCACCCGGTCCCCACACCTCGCCGTGCACCGAGAGCACCGAGTCGAGCAGGGTCAGGTCGGAGGCGTACGTCAGGGCGCAGGCGTGCAGCAGCGGGTCGTCGGGCAGCTTGCCGTCGATGCGCATCCACACCCGCTGGTGCGGGTCGGCCGGCCGGTCGCCGGGGCGTACCCAGCCCGGTTCGCCGACGTAGCGCACGTCGATGGGTCGGGGAATCTGCCCCCAGATGCCCAGCCGCTCCGGGTACCGGGACAGCCGGTCGGTCATGGTCGGGACCGACTCGGGCTCCGGCACGTCCGGCGGCAGCGGGGCGTGGTGGTCCAGTCCCTCCTCGTGCCGCTGGAACGAGGCGGACATGAAGAAGATGGTCTTGCCGTGTTGGAGCGCGACCGAGCGGCGCACCGAGAACGAGCGGCCGTCGCGGATGTTCTCCACTTCGTACTCGATCGGTTCGGTGGGGTCGCCGGCGCGGACGAAGTAGCCGTGCAGCGAGTGGACCACGCGCTCCGGGTCGACGGTGCGCCCGGCGGCGACAAGTGCCTGGCCGGCGACCTGGCCGCCGTAGACCCGCTGCGGGCCGACCGGGGGGCTCATCCCCCGGAACGACATGGTGCCGGTCGGCGCGAGGTCGAGCACCTCCAGCAGCTGGTCGACGGCGGCCTGGCCGACGAGCGAGCCGTCGGTCACTGCAACGCCCGCGCGGTGGCGGCGTCGACGAGCGAACCGAGCTGGTGCACGCGCAGCGTGTTCGTCGATCCGGGGCTGCCGGGCGGGCTGCCCGCCACGATCACCACGTAGTCGCCGGGGTTGCCCCGGTTGAGCCCGAGCAGCGCCTGGTCGACCTGGCGGAACATGTCGTCGGTGTGCTGCACGAACGGCATCAGGAAGGTTTCCACCCCCCAGCAGAGGGCGAGCTGGGCGCGCACCTCGGGCACCGGGGTGAAGGCCAGCAGCGGCAGGTCGCAGTGCAGCCGGCTGAGCCGGCGCACGGTGTCACCGGTCTGCGAGAACGCGACGAGCGCCTTCGCGCCGATGGCCCGGGCGATCGAGGAGGCGGCCACGGTCAGCGCACCGCCGTGCGTACGCGGGTCGTGCTGGAGGCGGGGCACCAGCAGGGAACCGGCCTCCGTGGTGGTGATGATCTTGGACATGGTGCTGACCGTGAGCACCGGATACTTGCCGACGCTCGTCTCGCCGGAGAGCATCACGGCGTCGGCGCCGTCGAGCACCGCGTTGGCCACGTCGGATGCCTCGGCGCGGGTCGGCCGCGAATTCTCGATCATGGAGTCGAGCATCTGGGTGGCCACGATGACCGGCTTGGCGTTCTCCCGACACAACTGCACCGCGCGCTTCTGCACCAGCGGCACCTCGTCGAGCGGCAGCTCCACGCCGAGGTCGCCACGGGCCACCATCACGCCGTCGAAGGCCAGCACGATCGCTTCGAGGTGGTCGACCGCCTCCGGCTTCTCGACCTTGGCCAGCACCGGGCGGTGCACACCGACCTCGCTCATGATCGCGTGGCACAGCTTGATGTCGTCGGCGGAGCGGACGAACGACAGGGCGACCAGGTCGACACCGAGGCCGAGCGCGAAGCGCAGGTCGGCCGCGTCCTTCTCCGACAGGGCGGGCACGCTCACCGCGACGTTGGGCAGCGAGACGCCCTTGTTGTTGCTGACCGGCCCACCCTCGGTGACCAGCACCCGGATGTCGTTGCCGGTGACGTCGGTGACCTCGACGGCGACCCGGCCGTCGTCGATCAGCAGCCGGTCACCGGGCTTGACCTCCTGGGGAAGCTTGCGGTACGTGCAGGAGACCCGCTCCTTGCTGCCCACGACGTCGTCGCCGGTGATCACCACGGAGTCACCGGTACGCCACTCGTGCGGCCCGTCGGCGAACCGACCGAGGCGGATCTTGGGCCCCTGAAGGTCGGCCAGGATCGCCACCGGCTGGCCCGCCGCCTCGGCTGCCTCCCGGACGAGCCGGTACACCGACTCGTGGTCGGCGTGGCTGCCGTGACTGAAGTTGAGCCTCGCCACGTTCATGCCGGCTTCGACGAGCCCACGGATGCGCTCGGGCGACGAGGTGGCGGGGCCAAGAGTGCAGACGATCTTCGCGCGGCGTGTCACGCCCATCAGGCTAGTCTCTCCTCCGGGTCGGACCACCGGCCGACCCCTTGCGCAATGTGGAACAGTTGTCCAACGGCACGCGGCTCACCCGCACAGCCGGCGAGCGTGAGCCGCTCCGGACGTCGATGGCGGGCAACGGCGACCGCGCGCCGGAATGGTACGCCCCTGGTGCCAGTGCACGTCGGGGCGCTCCGGGCGGGCAGCCGATGGCGATCATCCGGTGACGTTTCGTGAGCGCTGTCGTACCCGCTCAGCTCTCCGTCTTGACCAGCGGAAACTCCAGCGAGCCGGCCGGGCAGAGGAAGGTCATCACGTCCACCCGGTAGAGGCCGGCCTGCACCGCCGGGTCGGCTTCCATCACGCTGCGGACGTCGTCGACCGACCCGGTCCGGGCCAGACCGAACCCGAGCGGCGGGTCCGGATCCCGGGCCTGGCCGTCCACCGCCCCGGCCACGAGGATGATCCCCCGCCGCTGCATCGCCTGCATGTGACTGGCGTGCTCGGCCTGCAACCGCTGCACGGTCTCGGTCGGCAGCGCCCGCCCGGCGGCGCCGGGATAGAGCACGATGCACTCGTACGTGTCGAGCGCGAAGTCGACCTGCGGCTCCCCTGACATGGCTTCCCCTTCGCACGGCCCGCCGACGCCAGGCGGTGCACGCGGCGGTACCGCCCAGCCTCCCACGGACGGGTCAGGTCGCACCGGCGCTCCGCCGATCCCGCCACCGCGTCGAGGGCCGGGGCCGCCCGCGCGCCGGATGACCGGCGGGCGGGCGGCGGCTACCGTGTGGTCGATGGCGTACGGCCGACGGCGGGAGGGTGCATCGATGCGGGGTCCTGAGCCGCTGCCGTACGCGGAGGTCACCGACGAGGGGTACGCCACCCGGGTCGCGGAGACATTCTCGGTGCGCCGGTACGGTCCGGCGGTGCTGCTCAGCGGCGACTGCCCCCGCTGCCAGCATCCGATCACCTGCCCGATCGTGGACGAGGTGTACCGGCGGGAGACACCCGCGGCAGTTGTCGATCCCGGCTACCGGACCCTGCTGTGCGGCTGCGCCGTCGACCATCCGGACCGCCCGGACGGGCTGGCCGGCTGCGGTGCGTACTGGACGGTGACGCTGGAGGTCGAGTCGTGATCCGGCTGCGACCGGGCCCCCCGGCGACGCTCACCGACCTGCGCCGGGCACAGGAACTCGCCACGTTGCTGCGCGGCGAACTGGACCGGGTCCGGGCCGCCGCGCTGGCCTGGCGCAACGGGCTGGGTGGCCTGCTCGTCGCGCTTGTCGGCTTCAGCCTGATCCGGGGACGCTCCGACGTCAGCACGCTCGCACCGGGCTGGGGTGCCCTGGTCGGCGTCCTGCTGCTGGCCGCGATCGTGGCCGGGGTCGCCGGGGCGCTGGCGTTGCTGCGGGCCGCGCACGGGCCGCTGTCGGTGTCGCCGGTCGCCGAGCTGCCCCCGGCCCCGCTCGGCGAGCACCGGGAAGCCCTCGCCGCGGCCCGGGCACTGCGTTTCGGGGTGCTGCTGGTGCTGCTCTGCACCGCCCTGCTGATCGCCGCCGTGGGCGTCACCTGGTACGCCCCCGGCCAACCCTGACCCTGCGGTCCCCGGTTCACCGGCCGAGATCAGCGGCCGGTCGCACCGGCAAGCGGCGCGGCGTCGACGGTCAGGGGCCGAAATGGGCGTACCCGGCCCAGAGTTCCGGCAGTCCGGGCAGGGCGGCACGGACCCGCCGGACGGCGTGGTGCAGGGCGGACGCGGCCCGCTCCGGGTCGAGGCCGCCGGGCACCGCCAGCGCGCCGTACAGGTCATCGCACAGTTGCACGGTCAGCTCGTCGGAGATGGCCCAGAGCGCGCCGATCACGTGCCGGAAACCCGCCAACTGGAACGCGGTGCCCAGGGTCAGCGCCTCGTCCGGCAGGGCGGCACCGCCCCGCGCCGTGTCGCAGGCGGACAGGACGGCGAGCGCCGCCGTGGTGTCCGCCGGCCGCCACAGGTCCCGCACGTGCAGCGGGCCACCCGCCAACGCGAGCCGACCCCGGGCGGGTGCGGCCAGATCCTGGGTACCGTGACAGCACAGGTGGACCACTGGCGTTCCCGGTAGGGCGTCGAGCACCGCCGAAGGGGTGGCCGCCGGTCCGGTCAGCGACGTCACGTCGCTCAGGTGCCGGCGTACCACCGCCTGCTCCCCCGCCGCGCCGGGCAGGTCCGTCAGCCCCGGCGTGCGGGGCATCCCGACGAACAGGGCCGAGGTGACCGGCGCGGACCTGGCCGCCGGCCCCTGCCGGGCCCGGACGAGCGACCGCAACGAAGCGGTGTACGACGAGACGACCCGGTCGAGGACCCCGGCTCCGCCGTCCAGCGGGGCAGCGGCGTGCAGCGGCAGCAGGGTGAGCACCCCGGTGGGACACCACCACAGGCGGGCCGGCGCGGCGCCGGCCGGTGGTGCGGCGGTCGGGCCCAGCGCGTCCAGCACCGGGGCGGCGACCACCCGCCACAGCCAGTCGAAGGTCTCCGGGATCCGGCGGCGGAACGCGGCCCGGCGGCGCTGCGCCTCCGGACCCGGGTCGCCGGCGGGCGCGGTGGCCTCGGCGAGACCGATCAGGAAGTACGCGGCCCGCATGTGCAGTTCCCCGAGGCTCAGCTCGGGCAGCGGCACCGTCGTCACCCGCCCGCCGTTGACCACAAGCGCGTCACAGCGCCGGGCGGCGACGTTGACGAGCACCACCGGACCGTCCTCGCCTGCCCGGGCCAGGTCGGCGAAGGGCGGTGGGCGGAGGAAGCGTTCGAAGCCGGGCAACCGCCGGATCTCCGCGAGCACCTCGCGCCGCTGGACGGCCAACTCGTGTCGTCGCTCCGAGCCCGCCCCCGACTCGTCGGCCACCGGTGGGACCGCCACCGGAACGACAGTAGCGGCGGGCCCACCGAGCGGTCCCGGCCCGGCCGGACCGGTAAACGGATCAAGGCGATCGAGGGCGGCCTGCGTGGCGGCCAGCCGCTCGGCCAGCCGGGGTGCCCGCGCGCGCAGCGCCGCCAGGTCGGCACCCGCGTCGTGGGCCCGGGTCAGCAGCACCCCCCGGCCGTACTCCAGCAGTTCCACCGCACGTTCCGGCCGGTCGAGCGCGATCGCCACCGCCGCGGCGTCGCCGGCCAGCCCCGGGAACTGCCCGAGCAGCCGGCCCTGGTCGTCGAGGTCCATGCCGTGCCAGGCCACCAGGTCGAGCAGCTCGATCGCGGTGGTGTAGCCCGCAAGCGCCACCGGCAGGTCGCCGACCTCGGCGGCGAGACCGGCGTACGTCCGCGCGGCACCGGCCCGCAGCAGCGACGGCGCCGCCTCGATCGCCGCGGCCTCGCGCAGGGCGTCGATCGCCTCGGCCAGGTCGACCGGCGGCAGGTCACCGGAGCCGCCCGACCCGGCCTGCGCGATCTCCTCGACGGCGGCGGCCAGGTTGCTCAGGCACATCGTCCGCTCCGGATGGTCGACGGGCAGTGCCGCGACCGCCGCCCGGTACACGGTCAGCATCTCGTGGGCGTCGTGGCCGGTCCGACCGGACCGAAATCTGATCAGCAGCGCGTTACCGAGGTTTGTCAACAGCCGGTACCGGTCACCGGCCGAGACGGGGGGCGCGTCGACGAGCGCCCGCAGCAGGGTGACCGCCTCGTCGAGCGCGACGGGGTCCCCGGCGAGTTGGTGCCGCAGCAGATGGCTGAGCGCGAGGGTGCCGACGATCCGGACGCGTTCACCGGGCTCGGCCTCCCGTTGCGCCAGCTCCGCTGCCTCCCGCAACAGCGCGACCGCCTGCGCGGCGTCGGTGAGCGCGGCGGCCCGGGCCTGCTCCGGTGCGATGGTGCCGTCGGCCGGCAGTGCCGCGTTGACCACCAGTTCGGTACGCCGGTTCAGGGCCGATCCCAGGTTGAGCAGGCTCAGCATCCGGTCCGCATTCTCGGCTGGGGCAGCGGCCAGCGCCCGCCGCAGCACCGCGATCGCCTCGGTGAGCAGTCCCAGGTCCTGGGTACGGGCGAAGAGTTCCTGCAGCGCCAGCCCAAGATTCGACAGGCGGAGCGGCAGCTTCGCGGAATTCGTCGTGGCGGCGACCGCCTCACGCAACCTCGCCACGGCCGGCTCCAGCAGGTCCGGCTCCCCCGCCAGGCTGGCCAGCTCACGCAGCGTGTTACCCAGATTGTTCAGCAGGTCGGGCCGATCCCGGTGATCCACCGGCAGCAGCCGCTCCGCCTGCGTCAACACCTCGCCGGCCTCCCGCAGGGCCGGTAATCCGTCCAGGTCGGCGTGCCAACGGCCCAGCGCGTACCCGAGATCGCCGAGCCGCCCGGCCCGCTCCACCGGGTCGGTCACCTCGTCGGCGGCCATCCGCAGCAGTCGCAACGCCTCGTCGAGGTCCTCGGCGCGGCGGTGCAGCGCGTAACGCGACAACAGCAGCTTTCCCTCGGCCTGCCTCAGCCCGCCGGGGTCCTGCCCGTCGAGCCGGGGCCCGGTAGCCGCAGCCCGGTACGCCTCGATCGCCGCGTCCAGGTCGGCCGGGGCCTTCCGCCGCTCGTGACGCTCACCGACCAGCCCGGCCAGGGTGGCCCGGACCAGGCTGTCCTGGTCGCCGCTGAGTCCGGCCGCCAGCGCGGCACGGTTGGCGTCGATCGCCGTGTCCAGGTCGCCGTCGGCACCGCTGACCAGGAATCGTCTACTGGCCAGCGTCGCGTACGCGAAGAGCACAGGCGGATCGGCCCGGACGGACACCGCCTGGGCCAGCGCGTCGACCGCCCGGTCGAGGTCGGCCGGCTGACCACGGCGCTCCCAGCGTTCCCGCAGCCGCCCGCCGAGGTTGACCCGAGCCATCAGCCACACCGGCGAGTCGGCGGGAGCGACCCGGGCCGCGTCGCCGAGCAGGTGGATCGACTCGTCCAGCGCGGCGGGGTCGCCCGCCTGCTCGAACCGGTCACCGAGGACGTTGCCGAGGTTGAACATCCGGGTCGGGCGTTCGGGGTCGCCGGCCGGGGTCGACTCCAGACTCTCCCGGTGCGCGTCGATCGCCGCCGGAAGCGACAGCTGCCGGCCCAGGTGCAGGTACTGATCCCGATGCACCCGGCCGAGCGCGGACAGGTAGTGCAGGCGCTCGGGTGCGTCCGACGGTGTGCCGGCCAGGGCCCGTTCCAGCAGGGCCTGCGCCTGGTCGGCCACCCGGTAGTCCCCGGCCCGTTCGGCGCCGCCCATCAGCATGACCGCCTGGCCGAACAGCGCGGCCGGCGCGTCGCCACCGGATCGGCCGGGCGCGGAGCGGGCTGCGGGGATCCGGCCACCGGTCCGGGCGGAACCAGCGCTGGCGGGCGCGTGGGCGCGGAGCAGGGCCAGCAGCGACGGTGGCACCCGCTGCGGTGCCAGATGCAGCAGCATCTCGGTCAGCCCGACCGCCTGCACGAGGTCTGCGGCGTCCTGCCCGGCCGGCAGGATCTGGTACCGGTACCAGTGCAGACAGGCCAGCAGGAACAGGGCCTCGGCCTGGTGCTCGTCGAGTGAATCGCCGCCGGCCGCCCCGTCGAGCAGTTCGTACACCGGTCGGGCCTCCTGGAGGGCCGCGGGTTCCAGCACCCACCGGGGCTCCATGGTGGCCCCGAAGCCGTCCAGCCGCTCCCGTAGCCGCCGCACCGGATCGGACCTGAACCGCCGCCACATGCCAGCCCTCCCGTCACAGGCACCGTCCCGCTCAGGGGTAGCAGCTACGGTGATCGGGCGCTATCCCAAAGCCGACCGGGTAACTTGGGGCCCCGACAGGCAGCGATCCGAGAAGGTGGTCCACATGGCGCTCGAAGCTGGCACCCGGCCTGCGAAGGAGTCCGGCACCTACCGCATCGGCGGCGATCTTCAAGTCGACCGGCTCGGATACGGCGCGATGCAGATCACCGGTCCCGGGATCTGGGGTGACCCGAAAGACCCGGCCGAGGCGGTCCGGGTGCTACGCCGCGCCTACGAGCTGGGGGTGACGTTCATCGACACCGCCGACTCGTACGGGCCGTTCGTCTCCGAGCTGCTGATCCGCGAGGCGCTGCACCCGTACGCCGACGACCTGCTCATCGCGACGAAAGCCGGCCTGACCCGCAGCGGCCCGGGCGACTGGCGGCCGGTGGGCCGACCGGAGTACCTGCGTCAGCAGTGCGAGCTGAGCCTGCGCCACCTCGGGCTGGAGTCCATCGGTCTCTATCAGCTGCACCGCATCGATCCGGCGGTGCCGCTGGCCGACCAGCTCGGTGAGCTGGCGCTGCTGCGGGAGGAAGGCAAGATCCGCCACATCGGGCTCTCCGAGGTGACTGTCGAGCAGATCGAGGCGGCCCGCCGCATCGTGCCGATCGTGTCGGTGCAGAACCTGTACAACCTGGCCAACCGCGACGCGGAGGACGTGCTCGACCACTGCGAACGGCACGATCTCGCGTTCATCCCGTGGTTCCCGATCGCGACCGGCGAACTGGCCCGGCCGGGCGGTCCGCTGGACGCCGTCGCCACCGAGCACCACGCGACGCCCGCGCAACTGGCCCTCGCCTGGCTGTTGCGGCGCTCGCCGGTCATGCTGCCGATCCCCGGTACGTCGTCGGTGGCGCACCTGGAGGAGAACGTGGCCGCCGCCCAGGTGAAACTGACCGACGCCGAGTACGAGGCACTCTCCACCGCCACCTCCTGACGGCGGCGGATGGTCTCTCGGGTGGGTGCGACCCGGCGACTGGGTGGGAGTCGCCGGGTCGCGGTGGGATTTACAGGGCGACGCAGTTGGGTTTGATGGCGGTGTCGCGGAGGACCTGCCGGATGACGGTGTAGGTGGTGCCGTCGAGCACCAGGCCGAGGTGGCCGACCACGCGCAACGGGCACCGGGACTGGATGAGGACGTTTGTCGCTCCGTCGGCCAGCACCGCGTTGTCGACAGGTCGGACCAGTTCGTCCTGCCAGGTTCGCACGGTGGTCCAGCGCACCGGGTCCGGGGTGTCGTCGCCCGCGTTGAGGGCGGTGAGGAACGACGACCCGATGGTCATCTGCTGGCAGGCGACCACTCCGGCGCAGCTGCCCAGGCCGAGGAAGGCCACGATGTTGGCCACGTACGTGCCGTACTGCGGGGTGCCGAGGCTGACGTAGCGTTCGACGGCGTCGCCGCCGCCGAGGCTCTTGATGTAGTAGCGGCTGACCAGGCCGCCTTCGGAGTGTGCGACCAGGTCCACCTTGGCCGCTCCGGTGGCGGAGCGGACCTGCCCGACGTACCCGCGCAGCCCGGCGGCGGACGCGGTGATGTCGCCGAGCCCGAGGTTGGGCAGCTGGTAGATCCAGACCCGGTAGCCGTCGGCGCGTAGCCGGGCGGCGAGCGGCTCGTAGACGGCGGCGATGCCGCTGAGCCCACCGACCACGATGACCGGGTTGGCACCGGCCAACGCCCGCAGGCTGGCGTCGGCCCCGGCCGCGCCATTGGTCGCGGTGCCGTCGGCACCGGCGACACGGGTAGGTGCGTCGGACGCAATGGGCATGCCGCCAGCAGGGGGCGTAGCGCCGGTGATGACGGTTCCGGTGACGCGGGTGGGCGCTGCCGGATCGGGCGGAGCGGCGGTGGCCGCGGGGGCGGCGAGGACGGCGGCGACCGTGAGAGCCAGGACGAGGACAGCCTTTCGGAGCAGCATCGCTGCACCTCCCAAGGGGATCCCGGGGTTACCGGGTGGAGGCGGTGGGATGTCCGATCGACCGTGCACTGATGATGCGGGTCACGATCCAGAAACGTCAATGAAAAGTTACGCGCGGGTAGCCGCAGCTCCACCAGGCATCGCGCCAGCGAGCCGAGCCGACCGTCCAGGGACGACGAACGCCGCACGCACCGGGTGGGTGCGTGCGGCGTCGGGTTCGACGTGGGTCAGCCGGCCGGGGTGACCTCCGGCTCCGGCTCGGGCCGACTCGGCCCGTTCTTCACGTACGTCGGGTGCAACTGCACCGGCTGCCGCTCCTGCTGGCGACGTTGCCGTGCCCGGACCCGCAGGTTGAGGAACTCCACGAAGATCGAGAAGGCGATCGGGCCGTACACGTAGCCCTTCGGGATGTGCTGGTCGAAGCTCTCCGCGATCAGGCTCGCACCGATGATCAGCAGGAACGACAGGGCCAGCATCTTGACCGTCGGGTGCTGGTTGACGAACCTGCTGACCGCACCGGCCGAGACCAACATGATGATCATCGCGATGACCACGGCGGCGATCATGATGGCGAGTTCGTCGACCATGCCGACGGCGGTGATCACCGAGTCGAGCGAGAAGACCACGTCCAGCACCAGGATCTGCGCGATGACCGCGCCGAACGAGACCACCTTGCCGCCCTCCCGGGCGTGGTCGGAGCCTTCCAGGTGCTCATGGATCTCGTACGTCGCCTTGCCCACCAGGAATATTCCGCCGAGCAGCAGGATCAGGTCACGCCCGGATATCTCCTGCCCGAGCACGGTGAACAGCGGTGCGGTCAGACCGATGATCCAGGACAACGACGCCAGCAGCAGCAGGCGGGTGATCAGGGCGAGCGAGATGCCGATCGTCCGGGCCCGGGCCTGCTGGTGCTCGGGCAACCGACCGGACAGGATCGAGATGAACACGACATTGTCGATGCCCAGCACGATCTCCAGCAGGAGCAGGGTCGCGAACGCGATCCACAGCTCAGGACTGGTCAAGAACTCCATGCCATCCTCGACTCTCACGACCGGCCGCCGGGTCGGCACCCGGACCATCGGCTGATCTGCATCATGATGACCTACCGGGCCGTCCGCTGCATCGCAACCCCGGCCGCCCCACAGCACCCCAGACCAGCACCGGGTCGGCGGCACGAGTTGCGGCGTGTCGGGCTTTCCCGGCGGCCGGAAACCGCGAGATACCGCAACCCGCGACAGGTCGCCCGGCAGGTTCCGGTGGCGGGCCGCGACAGCGACTCCGGCCGTCCGGTGGTCGAGCCCCGGGGCCCCACGCCGGGTACGGATCGGTGGCATGCTGTGGGCCGTGCCTGGCGCCTCACCCCCCGACGAACGCCTGCGGGTCATGCCGTGGTGGCTGGTGCTCGTCGGGCTGCTGCTGGCCGCCCTGCTCGGCTGGTGGGTGCTGCACTGGCTGCTCGGCGAAGCCGACAGTGCCACCGCGCCGGACACCCGGGCCACCCTGCGCATCGACGCGATCCGTACCGGGCTGACGGTGGTCGCCGGCACGGGTGGCGGACTGGCGCTGCTGCTCGCCGCCCGACGACAGTGGATCAGCGAGCGGGCGCAGCGACACCAGGAGGTTGTCGCCGCCGCCGACCAGGCGCACCGCGATCGGGTGCAGGCGCACACCGAGGCGGTCGCCGAGGCCGGGCAGCGCCACCAGGAACGCCAGGCCGAGGCCGCCGCGCACGACGCCGCCGAGCGCCGGCTGACCGAGCTGTACACCCGGGCTGTCGAACTGCTCGGCAACGACAACGCAGCGGTACGCCTCGGCGGCCTGCACGCCCTGGAACGGCTCGGTCAGGACAATCCGGCGCAGCGTACGACGATCGTGGGGGTGCTCTGCGCGTACCTGCGGATGCCGTCGCCGGACGACGACGCGCGAGAGACGGAGGTACGCCGCAGCGCGCAGCGGGTGTTGACCCGGCACCTGCGCACGGACGGCGACGCCTACTGGCCCGGCATGCGGCTGGACCTGACCGGCGCGCGACTCGACGACTTCGACGCCGCCGGCTGCACCCTCGACGACGCCGACCT
Organism: Verrucosispora sp. CNZ293; assembly: GCF_002754655.1. Lineage (NCBI taxonomy): Bacteria > Bacillati > Actinomycetota > Actinomycetes > Micromonosporales > Micromonosporaceae > Micromonospora > Verrucosispora sp. CNZ293. The sequence goes on along the minus strand of NZ_PEFR01000001.1, from coordinate 90,326 downwards.
GACCGGCGCGACCTGCACCGGAACCACCCGACTCGCCGGTGCCACGGTGACCGGGCGGCTGGCCCTCGGGGCGCGCTTCGACACCCTCGTGCTCGACGAGGTTGCCGGCGACGCCACGATCGTCCTGGACGACGCCCGGGTGACCGGCGGGCTCAGCGCCGACGGTGCCGAGATCGGCGGCCGGCTGTCCTGCCAGCGGGCCACCATCGGCGAGACATCCTGGCGGGGCACCACCTTCCGCCGGACCGTCACCTTCGACCACACCACGGTCACCGGCAGCGCCAGCTTCCGGGACGCGGTGTTCCACGGTGGACTCTCGATGGAGCACACGACGTTCGGCAGCGACGCAGATCTCCGGCGGACCCACTTCGCCGACATGGCACTGTTCCGCTGGACCGAGTTCGGGGCCGACGCCTCATTCGCCGACGCCCGCTTCGCCGGGGCGACGAGCTTCGGCCGCGCCCGCTTCCACGGCCCGGTCACGTTCGAGGGCGTCACCCTGGCCCGCCGTCCCCTGTTCGACCAGGCCCGCGCCACCACCTCGGGGACCCACACCTGGCCCGACGGTACGCACGTCGAGCGCCTGGACACCGACTGGCTCCTGCTCACCGACCCGTAGAGCGGATACCCGATGTGGTCGGTCTTCGATCTCCTGGACCCGACATAGGACGCGGCGCTCCTGACATTAGGACGAGGAGACTCATGTCCACGGCTAAGCAGAACCCCATGTCCTCGGTGTTCTCGGTGGACCTCGGCATGCTCCTGGCCACCCTGCTCGCCCTCGTCGGGTACCTGCTGCCCTGGTTCCGTCCACGCCCCCGGGCCCAATGGTCCTTCTCCGGCTGGGCGTACGCGTCGCCTGACGACGGGAGCGGGGGTGGCTGGACGCTGCTCACCTTCGGGTGGCTGCTACTGGCCGCCGGGGCCGCGCTGTGGGCACGGCAGGTCATGGCGGCGGCGATGGCCGGCATGGTTGCCGCCGTGGGCACCCTGGTCACCGCCATGGCGGTGGTGGCGGCCAGCTTCGGCATGATCGGTGAGAGAAGTGCGCTGGACTACGTGACGGAGCTGCCCTTCGGAGCCGGAATCCCGATCATGGCCGCCGGCATCGGACTACTCCTGGCGACCTCCTGCCGGGCGATCGTGCGGTGCCACCTACCGGAAGCCACCCTGGAACGACCCGCCCCACCAACCCCCTGACCCGCCCACGCCCCACGCCCCACGCCCCACGCCCCACGCCCGCCGATCATGCAGTTGTGGCACCCGAAATCAGCCGGTTTGCTCCGCTCTGTCAACGACCACAACTGCATGATCGACGCCGCGCTGAGCGTCCAGGGTGGAAGGAGCACGCCCGAAGCGCCGGCGGGCACCCGCGAGGACGGGACGCCCCTGGTCGCCGCCGGCGTGTACCTGCTGACCCGCGAGGCATCCCCGCAGTTCGCCACACCGATCGTGGTTCGGGTGATCCGCGAGCGGACCGACCGGAGCACCTACGACGGTTGGGCGTGGATCGAGGTGTACCAGCTCGATTCCCGTGGCGAGGCGATCGACCGCCGCGAGTTGTACGTACGCCCCGACGGGATGCGCCCCGCGCCGCCGCCCCGACACCGCGCACCGCCCCGACACCGCATACCGGCCCGGCTTGCTGCGGCGAGGGCCGCCCGATGAGCACGCCCGCCCGTGAGCACGTACCGTCCCGCCCGACGTGGCGCTGCCGGGGCTGCGGCATCGCCTGGCCCTGCTCCCCCGCGAAACTGCGCCTGCTCGCCGAGTATCGCAGCAACATTCCCGGCCTCATGATCTACCTAGTGACGTTGCGCGAGGAGGCCATCGAGCAGCTCGCCGAACGCGACCCCGGCACCCGCCTGCCGGACCTGCACCGGCGTTTCACCGACTGGGTTCCGGTCCGCGCTGCGGGCGGCGCTGTCCCGGATGGACGACTCTGATCATTGCGGCGGCGGCTCGATCCACCGCATCGACAGGTGCTGTTAGCATCACCGGCGGACGCGTCCAGCACCCATGAGGATCCGGCGAAAAAATGTCCCCGAACGAGCAGGATCCGTACGTGCTTCTCGGCGTCACCCGGGAAGCGTCGCTGGCGCAGATTCGAGAGCGCTACCTGATCCTCGTGCAGGTCTGGCACCCGGACAAGCATCAATCCAGTCCGGAAAATGTGCGCGACGAAGCGACACGTCAGATGCAGCAGATCAACCGGGCGTACAAACTGCTCACCGACGTCCGGGAACGCGAGACGCGCGAACGCCAGGCCCGCCGGGCCGAGGAACGGGAACGCGCGAAACGCCAGCAGGCTGACGGTGGGCAGCGGGCCCAGGACTGGGCCGCCCAGCAACGCGAGGCACGCGCACAGGAAGCCCGGGAGCGTGCGGCACACGAACAGCGGGCCCGGGAACACGCCGCGCGTGAGGCCCGTGAGCAGGAGGCCCGCGAACGCGTGACCCGCGAGCGGGCGGAGGCCGAACGTCTGGCGCAGATGCGCGAGCGGGAAGCACGCGAGCATCAGCATCCCAGCGCCCGGTGGACCCACCCCTGGTACGAGCCGGCTAATCTGCCGGGACCGCTGACCATCGACCCGATAGCCGTCTCATTGGCGGATGGCGCCGCGGGTTACACGCTGTTGGCTCGATCCGAGGGCCAGGGGTCCGTGGTCTTCTTTCCCGGCGCCGACGGCGAACTGCTCCTTTTCCGCTCCACGGAGACGCTCCACCGATACCTGACCGAGACGGGGAGCCACGAGTTGGCCGGCGTTCCCGGTTGGGACGACTTCATGAACTCCATCCTGAAGAACGGAATCAGCGCCGACGACGACCGGTCGTTCGATTTCGGCCTGATTCTCTACAACATCAGGCGTCCGGTGACCGACTGGGTTCCTCGACTCTTCATCACCAACCGCGATCTCATCATGGAGATCGCGGAGGCCTTCCAGATTGCCGACGTGCTCGGCCTGTTGAGCGCAGGCTCAGCAATCGACACGCTCGACGACCTGATGCGGATCGTCGACCGACCACTCGCCGGATGGGGCGCGCGCCGTCGGCTCGAGACCATGGACTCGGGGTCGGCGAGTACCGCGTGGCGCAAGATGATCCGCCAGGTCGAGAAACGCGTACGGTGGCTGCGGTGAGCGCCCGGCCCGGCCTCGTCACCGCCCTGCGTCGGTGTTGCCGGCCCGGATGGACCGGGCGGTCGGCAGGAGCGACTCGCTGAACTCCGGGAGCGTCAGCACGCTTACCGCGACACCGGGCTCCACGAGCCAGAACGCCTGGACTCCGTCGTGCAGACCGGCGCTGTCATCGTGCTGGAACTCGCTCAGGTGCCACTCGGCGGGGTCGCGTTCATGATACTCGCGGAGGAAGTCCCGTAGCGCGGTCAGGTCGACAAGCCGCTCCCCGCGCAGCACGTGGACCCGCAGATCCACCCGATGGCCGTCGGGCGTCTGTCGCTCCCAGACCCGGCTGGCGAGCCGTACGTCGTCCCACTCGGAGGCGAAGTCCGACACCTCGTCGCCGACACCGGCCGGCACCTGCCCGATCCGGAAGCCGTCGAGCATCCCTCCGTCACGCGTCTCGTCGCTGCTCATCCCACCGCCTCGATCGGATTCCGCTGGCCAGAATCAGTTACCCAGCGCGCGTACCTTGGCGATCGTCTCCTGGACGTGCTGCCGGGCGGGCTCGTGCCCCTGGGCCGCCTGGGCGAGCGCCTGCCGGTACGAGTCGATCATGTTGATCAGTGGCCCGGCGGCGATCCCCTGCAGGGCACCGGCGACGAGTTGGCGCGCCTCGGCCGCGTCCTGCGCCGCCGCCGCTGTCTTCGCCTTCGCCTCGTCCAGTTTCTGTGCCGCCGCCGCCAGCCTGGCGATCATCTCCGCTGCGCTCACACGCCCTCCCCACGATCGCACCACACAGGCGTCGCCACTTCCACACGAGCAGCAACCACACAGGAGGGTACGAGATCCACACATGCACCGCGACCACCCGAGCGCCCCGCGCCGCCGACGGCGGGTACGTCTGTCGCCGCCCCGGCGACCACAACCGCACCCGGCATCGCCCCGACCCGCCGGCCGCCCTGCCGAGGCCGATCCGGTGGACCGGCCGACGCGGAGGTCAGCGCATGGCGCGGAAGAGCAGCAGGTAACCGCAGTAGGCGAGGGGCACCGCGAGGAAGCAGAGCAGGAACCCCAGGACCGGATGGCGCGGCGGGGTGGCGGCGCCCACGGCGGGCCGCCCCCAGCGGCCGAGCACCAGCCAGCCGCCGATCAGCGCCATGGCGGGCAGGCCGGCGAGCATCCAGGCGAGCAAGGTAACCAACCCGACCACGCCAAGGCTCCAGCCGAACGCCAGGACCAGCAACAGCAGCACCGCGACACCGGCGGCACCGGCGTAGACCGCGACCGCTCGGGCCCGCGACGACCACGTCGGCAGCAGCGCCGGCTGCTGGGCGAGCAGTTCAGCCTGCTGCCCGTGCCGGTCGGCCTCGTCGGCCCAGCGCCGGGCCAGTTCCAGCTCCGTCGCCGGGTCGACCTCGCCCGCACGCGGGCTCGGCACCCCCGCCGCCGTCGTGCTCACCGCCACCGGCAGCGCCGGGGCCGGCTGTCCCACCCCGGCCGGGGGGTACGCCCCGACGCCCGGCCGCCCCGGCGCGGCGGCTGCGCCGCCGGCCGACCCCGTCCCCGGTCCGGTGGCGGTGACCGGGGACCCCGGCGGACTCAGCGGCCGACCAGCCGGCCCGGACACCGGAGCCGCGCTCCACGCAGGACCGGGCGGGGCCGGCGGGCCGGACACCTGTGCACCGGGCGGGGCCGGTGGGCCGGACACCTGTGGTGCACCGGCAGGCGGCCCGCCGGGAGGGAAGCCGCCCGGCCCGGCCGCAGTCGGTGCCGGGCCGCCCGGCGCGACGCCGATGGCGCGGCCGAGGTGGTCGAGGCGCTGCCCCTGGGCGATCAGCCGCCGGTCCAGGTACTCCACCGCGGCGCCGAGATCCCGCTGCCGTTCGGCTTCGGCAGCGGCGCCCTGCTCACCGGCGCGCTGCTGCACGGCGAGGTGGCGGGCCAGCGCCGCGTACTCGTCGAAGGTGGACACGCCTCACTCCTGCCCGTCGGAAGGGTGACCGTCGCGGGCGAACGGCACGATCAACCGGACCCGCTGGTCGTGCCGGTCGACAAGCAGCGCCCGATCCGCACGGGGGGTGTACGCGAGGTCGTGCACGCCGAGGTGCAGGCCGAGATCCGCGCCGGGCACGTTCAGCGCGACCAGGCAGGCGACGTCGTCGCGGTTCTGCGTGCCGCCGAGGTCGTCGGCGAGCCGACGCAGGCCGCGCCACCAGCCGAGCAGGTGCACCCCGTGGCCGGGCCCCTGCCGCAGCAGCACCCGCAGGTCGTCGTGGCCGGAGCGGAACGTGGTGGGGTCGCTCTCGCCGAGCAGGCCGGCAGCGGCGTCCATCCCGAACACCACCAGGTAGGCCCGCCCCGCCGACCCGACGTCCGGGCCCGTCGGCGCACCGCCAGAACCCGTAGGCGCGCTGTCCCGGCCGGCCGGCACGGCAGGTGGCGTGCTCGGGGCGCTGTCCCCGGCAGGTGGCGGCGGTGCACCGCCGGGCCGGTGCCTGCCGGCCAGGTTTGTGGCGAGGGTGCTGATCCGGTCCCGCAGGGCGGCGGCGTCGAGTCGGTCCACCCGGTGCCCGGCGGCGGCAAGTGTCGCGGCCGTGTCGTCGGCCGCCGGGTCGGCGGCGGCCACCAGCGCGGCGAGCAGGAAGGTGGCCTCGCCCGGGTGGTGCTGGCGGGCCAGGCTCAGGGTGGCCGCCCGTAGCACCTCGGCCCCGGCGGACGAGGTGCCGACCACGGCCAGATGCCGGCCCGGCGCGGTGTCCATGATGAACAAAGCTGTGGTGCCGTCCACGTCGACCGTCCGGCCGACCAGGGCCAGGGGACGTCGGCCGCCGGGGCGCAACCCGGTGAAGGTGGCGTCCTCCTCGACGTGGGCGCTCTCGTAGCCCCGGAACACCGACGGCGGGCGGGCACCCGCCGGGCGGGCCTGCCACAGCTCGTGGCGCAGCCGGGTCAACTCGTCGGTGGCCGCGTGCGCGTCGGGGAAGCGGATCACGGAGTTCGCGCCGGGTGCACCGGCGGCGGTGTTCACCACGGCCGAGCCGACCGGCAGCGTCGCCGCGGCGTCGTTGAGGTGGTCGAGAACTCCCCCGCCGCCGGGCAGCGCCACCCGCAGGGCGAACTGCCCGAAGACCGCCTCGGCGCGGCCGTAGAGCGCCTCGATCCCCGTGGTGCTCTGGCTGGCCAGCACCAGGTGTACGCCGTAGGAGCGGCCCTTGCGGGCCAGATCCTCCAGCAGGTCCACCGACTCGCGGGCGAGCGGGTCGTTGCCGGCGAGCAGCACGTGGAACTCGTCGATCACGGCGACGATCCTGGGCACGGCGGTGTCGGCGGGCAGGTCGGCGAGCTTCGTGACGCCGTGCCGCTTCAGCGCGGTGGCCCGCCGGTGCAGTTCGCGGCGCAGTTCGCGCAGCACGGCCACGCCGTACTCCCGGTCGCTCTCGATGCCGACGGCGCGGGCGTGCGGCAGCCACGACGGGTCGCGCTCGGTGGGCACGAACTCGGTGAAGCTGACCCCCTCCTTGAAGTCGAGGAGGTAGAGCTGCAACTCGGCCGGAGAGTAGCGGGCGGCCAGTCCGTACAGGACGTCGAGCAGGAAGACCGTCTTGCCCGCGCCGGTACGCCCACCGACCAGCCAGTGCGGGGTGGCGTCGTCGAACGCCATGGTGACCGGGTCACGTCCGACGCGGCCCACCACGGTGCGCAGGCCCGCGCGGGCGGAGACGGTCCAGCGCTGCCCGGGCAGCAGGTCGGCGAAGCCGACCGCCTCGCCGCGTCGGGCCGCCTCGCCCAGGTGGGTGGCGAGCGCGGCGACGGAGGCCGGTGGCGGGTCTCCGTCCAGGATCACCGGCGCGGCCAGGCCGCTGCCGTCGGCGCTGAACGGCGCACCGGGCGGGTCGCCGACCCGGGCGTACCCGTCGGTCAGCCGCAGCACGGTGGTGGCGCCCAGCGGTGGGGCGGACTCCCCCGGCCCGGTCGGCGGCCAGCCGGCGAGCAGCACACAGACGGCGGCGGCCGGACCGGCGTGGGTGAGCGCGCCCAGTCGGGCGGCCTCGCGGGGCGAGGGGATCGACGCGGCAACCAGCACCAGCAGGTCCTGGTCCGGTCGGTCGGCCTGCCGGGCGGCGCGGGCGTGCTGTTCGGCGGCGTCGAGCAGGGCGGCGACCTCGGCCTCGGTGGTGGCCGGCGGGTCGACGACTCCGGCGTCGAGAAGTGGTCGCATTGGACCGAATGTCGCGCCGAGCGCCGCGGTGTCCAGCGCGGCGACCCGGACGCCGCCGGGCGCGGCGGTGGCCAGCAGTCGCAGCACCAGGGCCCGCAGCAGCCCGGCGACCGCCGGGTGGCGGGCGTCGCCGTCGATCGCCAGATGGTGCCCGGCGCCCAGGGGCAGCAGGACCGGGAAGCCGCCGCCGGCGGTGACGGCCTCCCCGACGCGTACCGGAACGGGCTGGCGGGCCAGCGGGGTGCCCGGGATCGGGGTGGCCAGCGCGGTGCCGACCCGGGCCAGCCGGCCCAGCAGGTCGGTGTCGACCACCGGGGCTGACGGCGTGGTGGCGTTCAGCGCGGTGCGGGCGGATTCGAGGTGGGCGCGTGCGGCCCGGTGGGCGGCGACCGCCTGCTCGTACGTCGACGCGAGCCTGCCCACACCCCTGCCCTTCACCGCCGAGCGCCGCCTGGTCGCAGAAACCCTAACGGACGGCGGCGACACCGGCACGTGTCCGAACCGGACGTGTCGGTCCGCCGGGTCACCCGGTCGCGACGCACGGCGGCCGACGGTCCGAACCGGACCGTCGGCCGCACCGCACGGTCAGCCGGTGACCGCGTTGAGCGCGGGCAGGTAGCCGTAGCGGTAGCCGTCGGCGTTCGGGTGGTACGCCTCGATGACCCCGGTGACGTCCCGGATCCACGGCTGGGCGCCGCAGACGCCGTGGCCGGCGAAGGTGGGTCGGGTGTCGGCGAAGGTGGCGCCGGCCGCGGCGGCCCGGTCGGCGGTCACGGTGGCGAGGACGTCGGCGGCCTCGTTGAGGATGGTGCGCTTGTAGGTGCTCATGGCCAGCAGTCCGCAGTAGCGGGTCTCGAACAGCCGTGGGTAGCCGAGCACGATCAGTCGGGCGTTGGGCGCCCGCTCCCGGATGGCGGCGTAGGTGCGGTCCAGCCGGGCCGGCAGCGTGCCGGTGGCGAACGCCTTCGCCGCGTTCACCGCGTTGGTGCAGGTGGAGGTGCTGCCGAAGCGGCAGTCGGTCATCACGTCGGCGAACCCGGCGTCGTTGCCGCCGATCGTGATGGTGACCATCGTGGTGGTGGCGGAGAGCGAGCCCAACTGGTTGTTGAGCACGTCGGCGGTGACCGCGCCGCCGCAGGCGGGGAACCGGAAGCTCGCCACGTCGTTGGCGGCGGCCCACAGCGGGGCGTACGACTTCTGGCTGCGCAGGCAGGTGGACAGGTCGTACGGCCCGGCACCGACGCCGGAGGAGTACGAGTCGCCGAGGGCGACGTAGTGGATCGGGGCGGCGGCCTGGGCGACGCCGGGGACGGCCAGCGCGCCGACAGCGGCGGTGAAGAGGGCGACCAGCGCGGTCAGGGCGCGGGCCAACGGACGGTGTGGCATGACGGACCTCCACGGGGGTGGTGGTGGAGCCCGAGAGCCGCGCGCGAGGCCAAGGGTTGTTACTGGTCGGTAATGCTATCGAAACAGTTGGATAAAGTGAATAGCCGTTAAGGTGCCGGACCCGACGAGGCCGCGTCCGCGCGGTCGTCCCGCGTGGACGCGGCCTCGTGCGGACCTCGTCAGCAGCTGGCGGTCAGCGCGCCGCCAGGGGTTGGCTGGCCGGGTGGACCGGTGCCGGCAGGGCGCCCACGCCGTCCAGGTACGTGTGGATCGCCGCGGCGGCGGCCCGACCCTCGGCGATCGCCCAGACGATGAGCGACGCGCCCCGGTGCATGTCACCGGCGACGAAGACCCCGTCGGCCTCGGTCTGCCAGTCCGCCCGGGAGTCGACAGCGCCCCGCGGGTTACGGGCCACCCCGAGCTGCGCCAGCAACGGCTGCTCCTCGGTGCCCTCGAAACCGATCGCCAGCAGCACCAGGTCGGCGGGCAGTTCCCGTTCGGTGCCCGGCACCACAGTGACGATCCGCCGGCCGTCGCGCTTCTCCACGCTCACCTCGGCGATCCGCACCGCCCGCACCGCACCGCTGCCGTCGTCGACGAACTCCTGCACCGCCACCGCGAAGACCCGCTCACCGCCCTCCTCGTGGGCCGGGTACTCCCGCAGGATCCACGGCCACGTCGGCCACGGGTCGCGGCCCTCGTCCCGGCCGCGCGGCGGCTGCGGGTACAGGTCGAGCTGGTGCACGCCGGCCGCGCCCTGCCGGTGCGCCACGCCCAGGCAGTCCGCCGCGGTGTCACCCCCGCCGATGATGACCACGTGCTTGCCGGCCGCGTCGATGGGCGTACCGTCCGGGAGGGTGGCCGGCGCGGGCCGGTCCTCGCCGGCCGCCGCGACCACCCGGTTGGCGGCCACCAGGTGCGCCATCGCCTGGTGTACGCCGCGCAGCTGCCGGCCCGGGGTGTCGGTGTCGCGGCCCTGCAACGCACCGCAGGCCAGCAGCACCGCGTCGTGCTGGGCACGCAGCTGCTCGGCGGTGATGTCGACCCCGACGTTCACCCCGGCCCGGAAGACGACACCCTCGGCGCGCAGTTGCGCCAGCCGGGCGTCGATGTGGCGCTTCTCCAGCTTGAAGTCGGGGATGCCGTACCGCAGCAGGCCGCCGATCGCGTCGTCGCGCTCGTACACCGTCACCGCGTGACCCGCGCGGGCCAGTTGCTGCGCGGCGGCGAGCCCGGCCGGGCCCGAGCCGACCACGGCGACCGACCGGCCGGAGGACACGGGTGCCGGTCGGGGGGTCAGTCCCCGGGCCCCGGCCGCGTCGGCGATCTCCACCTCGACCTGCTTGATGGTCACCGGCGCGCCGCCGGCGATGCCGAGCACACACGCCGCCTCGCAGGGCGCCGGGCAGAGCCGGCCGGTGAACTCGGGGAAGTTGTTCGTGGCGTGCAGCGACTCCACCGCCGCGTCCCAGTTGCCGGTACGGACCAGGTCGTTCCAGTCCGGGATGCGGTTGCCCAACGGACAACCGTCGTGGCAGAACGGGATGCCGCAGTCCATGCAGCGGGTGGCCTGCTCGCGGATCAGTCCCTCACCGGCCGGCGGGTAGACCTCCCGCCAGTCGCTGATGCGCACCGGCACGGGCCGGCGGGCCGGCAACCGCCGGCCGTAGCGCAGGAAACCGTTCGGGTCAGGCACGAGCCACCTCCTGGGCGACCGCCCGCGGGGCGGGCGTTACCGACGCGGACGAGCCGGCGGCCGGCTGGGCCGGTGCCGCCAGGGCGCTCATCACCGCGTCGTCGACGTCCTGGCCGGCGGCTTCGGCGGCCCGCATGATCTCCATCACCCGGCGGTAGTCCCGGGGCACCACTGCGGTGAACTCCTCCACCGCCTCCGGCCAGCGCTTGAGCAGCTGCTCGGCAATCGCCGAGTCGGTCTCGGCGAAGTGCCGCTGCACCAGCTCGTGCAGCCGGGTCCGTTCCGCCTCGCTCGGAGCGGACAGGTCGACAAGTTCGGTGTTGACCCGACGTCGGTCGAGGTTCCAGACGAACGCCGTACCGCCGGACATCCCGGCGGCGAAGTTGCGGCCGGTCGGGCCGAGCACCACCACGGTGCCGCCGGTCATGTACTCGCAGCCGTGGTCGCCGACCCCCTCGACGACAGTCACCGCGCCCGAGTTGCGGACCGCGAACCGCTCTCCGACCCGGCCCCGCAGGAAGACCTCACCGGCGGTGGCGCCGTACAGGATGGTGTTGCCGGCGATGATCTGGTCCTCGGCGCGCTCGCCCGCGTCGGCGTCGGCGGCCACGAACGGCGCCGCCGGGTCCGGCCTGACGACCAGCCGGCCACCGGAGAGTCCCTTGCCGACGTAGTCGTTGGCGTCGCCGTGCAGGCGCAGGGTCACCCCGCGCGGCAGGAACGCACCGAAGGACTGCCCGGCGGTGCCGCGCAGGGTGAACTCGATGGTGTCGGCGGGCAGTCCCGCGCCACCGTGGCGACGGGTGACCGCACCGCCGAGCATCGCGCCGACGCTGCGGTGCTCGTTGCGGATCGCCACCTCGGCCCGCACCAACGGGACCGACCCGTCGGGCCCGACAGGACCCAGGGCCGGCGCGGCGAGAGCGATGAGGTCGTTGTCCAGCGCCAGCTCCAGGCCGTGGTCCTGGGCGCGTACGCCCCGGCGGGCCGCACCCTCGGGCAGCTCCGGCAGGTGCAGCACCCGACCGAGGTCGAGCCCGCCGGCCTTCCAGTGCTCGACCGCCGGTGCGAAGTCGAGCAGCTCGGTACGCCCGATCGCCTCGTCGATGCTGCGCAGGCCCAGCTCGGCCAGGTAGCCGCGGATCTCCTCGGCGAGGAACAGGAAGAAGTTCTCCACGAACTCCGGCTTGCCTGTGTAACGCTCACGCAGCACCGGGTTCTGGGTGGCGATACCCACCGGGCAGGTGTCCAGGTGACAGACCCGCATCATGATGCAGCCGGAGACGATCAGCGGCGCGGTGGCGAAGCCGAACTCCTCGGCGCCGAGCAGCGCCGCGACGATCACGTCCCGACCGGTCTTGAGCTGCCCGTCGACCTGCACGGTGACCCGGTCCCGCAGCCTGTTGAGCAGCAGCGTCTGCTGTGCCTCGGCCAGCCCCAGCTCCCACGGGGTGCCGGCGTGCTTGAGCGAGTTCAGCGGGGACGCGCCGGTGCCGCCGTCGTGGCCGGAGATCAGGATGACGTCGGCCTTGAGCTTGGCCACCCCGGCGGCCACGGTGCCGACACCGACCTCGCTCACCAGCTTCACGTGCACCCGGGCGGCCGGGTTTACGCACTTGAGGTCGTGCACCAGCTGGGCGAGGTCCTCGATGGAGTAGATGTCGTGGTGCGGCGGCGGCGAGATCAGACCGACGCCCGGGGTGGCGTGCCGGGTACGGGCGATCCACGGCCAGACCTTGTTGCCGGGCAGCTGCCCACCCTCGCCGGGCTTGGCCCCCTGCGCCATCTTGATCTGGAGGTCGTCGGCGTTGACGAGATATTCGCTGGTGACCCCGAACCGACCGCTGGCGATCTGCTTCACGGCGGAGCGCCGGGCCGGGTCGTGCAGCCGCTCGACGTCCTCCCCGCCCTCACCGGTGTTGGACTTGCCGCCCAGCCGGTTCATCGCGATGGCGAGGGTCTCGTGCGACTCGGCCGAGATCGACCCGTACGACATGGCGCCGGTGGCGAACCGCTTGACGATCTCGCTGGCCGGCTCGACCTCCTCGATCGGCACCGGCGGCAGCACCCCGCCGCGCAGCCGGAACAGCCCGCGCAGCGAACCCGCCCGCGCGGCCAGCTCGTCGACCTTCGCGGTGTACTCGCGGAAGACGTCGTACTGCCGGGTGCGGGTGGCGTGCTGGAGCAGGAAGACCGTCTCCGGGTTGAACAGGTGCAGCTCACCCTCGCGACGCCACTGGTACTCGCCGCCCACCGGCAGCAGTTCGACCGACTCGGCGCCGGGCGCCGGCCAGGCCAGCGCGTGCCGGGCCGCCACCTCGGTGTGGATGCCGTCCAGCCCGACGCCGCTGATGGTGCTCGGGGTGCCCCGGAAATACCGCTCGACAAGTCGGGTGTGCAGCCCGACCGCCTCGAAGACCTGCGCACCGCAGTACGACGACACGGTCGAGATGCCCATCTTGGACATGATCTTCAGGACGCCCTTGCCGAGCGCCTTGACGTAGTTGCGGATCGCCGTCCTCGGCTCGACGCCGACAAGCGCCCCCGTGGAGATCATGTCCTCGACCGACTCGAAGGCGAGGTACGGGTTGACCGCGGCGGCGCCGTAGCCGATCAGCACGGCCGCGTGGTGCACCTCGCGGCAGTCGCCCGACTCGACGATCAGCGCGACCTGGGTCCGGGTCTGCTCCCGCACCAGGTGCTGGTGCACCGCCGCGGTGAGCAGCAGCGACGGGATCGGGGCCAGGTCGGCGTTGGAGTCCCGGTCGGAGAGCACCAGGATCCGTACGCCGTCCTCGATGGCCTCGGAGACGTGCCGGCAGATCTCGGTAAGCCGGGCCTTTATCCCGGCGCCGCCGTCGCGGATGCGGTAGAGCCCGGAGACCCGCACCGCCTTGAACCCGGGCAGGTCACCGTCCTCGTCGATACAGAGGATCTTCGCCAGCTCGTCGTTGTCGATCACCGGGTAGGGCAGCACGATCTGCCGGCAGCTCGCCGGGCCGGGATCGAGCAGATTGCCCTCCGGGCCGATGGTGGTGGCCAGGCTGGTCACCAACTCCTCCCGGATCGCGTCCAACGGAGGGTTGGTGACCTGGGCGAACAGCTGATGGAAGTAGTCGTAGAGCAGCCGTGGCCGGGTGGACAGCGGGGAGATCGGGGTGTCGGTGCCCATCGAGCCGATCGGCTCCACACCGGTACGCGCCATCGGCGCGAGCAGGATCTTCAGCTCCTCCTCGGTGTAGCCGAAGGTCTGCTGGCGGCGGCGTACCGAGTCGTGGGTGTACACCACGTGGTCGCGGGCCGGCAGGTCGTCCAGCTCGATCAGCCCGGCGTGCAGCCAGTCGGCGTAGGGCTGGGCGGCGGCCAGCTCGGTCTTGATCTCGTCGTCGTGCACGATCCGCCCGGCGACGGTGTCGACCAGGAACATCTTGCCCGGCTGGAGCCGACCCTTGGCCACCACGGCGGCCGGGTCGAGGTCGAGGACGCCCGCCTCGCTGCCCAGCACCACCAGACCGTCAGCGGTCTGCCACCAGCGACCCGGACGCAGACCGTTGCGGTCGAGCACCGCGCCGACGATCTCACCGTCGGTGAAGGCGACCGAGGCCGGACCGTCCCACGGCTCCATCAGGCTGGCGTGGAACCGGTAGAAGGCGCGCTTGTCGGCGCGCATGTCGGGGTCGTTCTCCCACGCCTCGGGGATCATCATCAGCACGGCGTGCGGCAGGCTGCGCCCGGCCAGGTGCAGCAGCTCCAGGACCTCGTCGAAGTTGGCCGAGTCGGAGGCGGCCGGGGTGCAGACCGGGAAGACCCGCCGGATGTTGCCCGGCAGGTCGGGCGTCCGCAGCAGCGCCTCGCGGGCCTGCATCCAGTTCCGGTTGCCCCGGATGGTGTTGATCTCGCCGTTGTGGGCGATGAGGCGGTACGGGTGCGCCAACGGCCAGGACGGGAAGGTGTTCGTGGAGAACCGGGAGTGCACGAGCGCGATGGCGCTGTCCACCCGCTCGTCGGTGAGGTCCGGGTAGAACGCGGGAAGCTGCTCCGGGGTGAGCATCCCCTTGTAGACGAGGGTCCGGCCGGACAGCGACGGGAAGTAGGCCGGCACCCCCCGCTCGGCGGACTCGCGTTCGGCCTGCTTGCGTACGCAGAAGGCGACCCGCTCCAGCTCGATACCGCTCAGCGACGCGCCGGCCGGACCGGCGGGGGTGTCGGTGAGCCGTTTCGCGGCGAGGAAGACCTGTCGGACCCGCGGCATCGCCGCCAGGGCCGTCTCGCCGAGGTCGCTCGGGTCCACCGGGACGTCCCGCCAGGCGAGCACCTCGGCCCCCTCGACCAGGGCGTACTTCTCGACCACCTGCCGGGCGCGGGCCTCGGCGGTGTCGTCGTCGGGCAGGAAGACCAGACCGGTGGCGTACTCGCCGGCCGGGGGCAGTGGGAACTCGACAACCGCGCGGAGGAACGCGTCCGGCACCTGGATCATGATGCCGGCGCCGTCACCGGTGTTCGGTTCCGCGCCCCGGGCACCCCGGTGGTCCAGCCGGCACAGCGCACCGAGGCCGTTGGCGACCACGGTGTGCGAGCGTCGGCCGTGCAGGTCCGCCACGAAGGCCACGCCGCACGCGTCATGTTCGTACGCGGGGTCGTGGAGGCCGGCAGGGGACGCTACCTGGCCTTCTCGCGGCGCCGGCTGGGGGCGGTGTGGGTACGCAAGGGCCACCGGGCCTCCTGTCGTCGCTCAGGCATGAACATGGTCGGGACGACGTCGGCCCTGTATCGGACTATTGAGTCTACGTTAGGGCCCAGCCCGCAAGGCCAGTGCAGATTGATCACACCGTCCAGACTCTGGGACCTGTAATCTCGCCGCGTGGATTCCGAGCGTACCGACCTCCTCGACCGGTTGGAACGGTTCTACGACGCGGTGCCCCGGGATGCGGCCCGTGTGGAAGATCACGGAGCTCTGGTGCTCTTCGTCCGGGAAGGCCCGGGATGGCCGTTCTACGCCCGCCCACGGCGCGACGCCGCCGGGTCGCCGACCCTCGCCGACGTGGCAGCGGTGCGGGCACGCCAGCGCGAACTCGGCCTGCCCGAGGCGCTCGAATGGGTGCACGACACCAGCCCCGCGCTGCTGGCGGTGGCCCGCTCGGCCGGTCTCTGCGTCCTCGAAGCGCCGCTGATGGTGCTCGACCCGGCCGCGCTGCCCGATCCGGCGGAGCTGGCGGGGCCGGTGCGGTTGCTCGACCCGGCGGATGGGGACTTCGACTCGGCGGTGGCCGCCCGGCGGGCGGTGGCGGCTGTTGGGTTCGCCGCCCCGGGTACCGCACGGGGCGACGCCGGCGCTGCCGACCGCGATGCCGCAATCATCGGCCTGGACGCGGCGGCGGTCGAGGAGGAACGGTCCCGGGTCGCCGACGGCAGCCGCCTGTCCGCGCTGGCCGGCAGCACCACCGAAGGCCCACTCGCCAGCGGGATGGCCATGCGGGTCGGCGACGTCGCCGAGATCGCCGGGGTGGCCACCCTGCCCACCGCGCGTCGGCGAGGGCTCGGCGCGGCGGTCACCGCCACCCTGGCCCGCGCCCTGCTGGCCACCGGCGCCGACCTGGTCTTCCTCTCCGCCGGCAGCGACGAGATCGCCCGGGTCTATCTGCGGGTCGGCTTCCGCCGCGTCGGCACCGCCTGCATAGCCTCCCCCGCCCCCCTGCACGCCTGACCTGCCGTGTCGATCAAGAAGTTCTGGTCGGGATCCGCGCTTCTGGCGACCAAAACTTTTTGATCAACGCGACGAGGTGGGATGGGGGTCAGGTTGGGGGGCGCCATTGGGCGGCGATGGTGGCGGCGGTGCCGAGCAGGCGGGGGGTGATGGTGCCCAGGGCGGCGTCGCGGGCACGCAGCGCCAGGCGACCCCGGGTGCGCAAAACGGCGGACATCCGGCGGGTCTGCCGGACCACGGCCGCCGCGCGGGGTCGCCGCGCCCGGTCGTACGCCATCACCGCGTCGGGCAGGGTCGACTCACGCAGCAGTACGGCGAGCGTCGCGGCGTCCTCGAAGGCCAGGCAGGCCCCCTGGCCCAGGTGCGGGGGCATGGCATGTGCGGCGTCGCCGAGCAGCACCACGCCACCCGGCCCGGCCGGGAAGCCGTACGACCGGGGCAGCGGACGCAGCTCCCGGATCTCCCGCTGCACCAGGTCGGCCGGCTCGGTGGCGGCCAGCAGGTCGTCGACCGGCGCGGGCCAGCCGGCGTACCAGCGACGCAGCAGCGCCAGCTGGGTCTCCGGCGGCTCGGGACGGGCGGCACCGGCCGCGGTGGCCATCCAGTAGATGCCGCCACGGCTGGAGGCGCCCGAGGAACCGCGCTCACCCAGCGAGGCGGCCACGAAACGGTAACCGGCACCGAGGATCTCACCACCCACCGAATCGGGCAGACTCGGCGCGCGGTACCAGGGAATCACCGCCCGCCAGGCGGCGCAGCCGGAACTGACCACGCCCGAGCCGGGGGCGAGCTGGCGACGGATCACGCTGTCCGTACCGTCGGCGGCGACGACCAGGTCCGCCTCGTACGTGTGTCGGCCGTCGCCGACGGCGGGCCGTTCACCAGCGGCGGCGCGCACCGTCCGCACCGTCACCCCGGTACGCAACTCGACCCGCTCGCCCAGACCCGCGATCAGCGCGTCATGCAGGTCCTCCCGGTGCACCACCACCGGGAGGCGCTCCGCCGGTGTCGGTCGGGGTTGCACCAGCCAGTGCCCGTCCGGGCGGCGTACCCCACCGTCGGGCAGCGCGGTGGCGATGGCGTCCAGCCCGGCGCCGAGCCCCAGCGCACGCAGCGCCCGGACCCCGTTGGGCCAGAGCACCACGGCGGCCGGCTCCGGGCGGATCCGGTCGGCCCGCTCCAGGAGGGTGACCTGCCAGCCCGAGCGGGCGAGCGCGCCGGAGACCGCCAGGCCACCGAGCCCGCCGCCGACCACCACAGCGGTCCGCATGGCGTCTCCTGACCTCAGCTGTCGCGGTCGGCGGGCCGCGCAGTCGCGGACTCCGCCGCCGGGCCACCGGCCGGCGATTCCGACGCCGACCCGTTCTCCTCACCGTCGGCGGGCCCGTCGACCGGGGTCGCCGCTTCGGGGGGAGCCTCGCCGGTCCGACGCCAGTGCTCGAACTGCTCCTCGCTGACCACCCGGTAGCCCTCGGGCACCGCCGGCTCGGTGGTGGCCCCCTTGGCCGACAGGTCAACCTGCGAGACGTCGGAGGTGGCCGGCGGGGCGGTGGCCACGGCCGGCAGGCCGACCGGGATCAGGTACTCCCGTGGCCCGCGCACCCGCAGGAAGTAGATGAGCGCGCCGAGGAACACGAGCGCGGCGGTCCAGACGTTGACCCGTACGCCGAGGATCGTGTTGGCCTCGTCGGTACGCATCATCTCGATCCAGAACCGGCCGGCGGTGTAGCCCATCACGTAGAGGGCGAAGGCGCGGCCCCGGCCGAGCCGCAGCTTACGGTCGAGGAAGTAGACCATCGCGGCGACGCCGACGTTCCACAGCAACTCGTACGCGAAGGTCGGGTGGTAGAGCCCCTCCTCCAGGATCGGCTGGCCGGCCTCGTCGCGCAGCGCCTGCCCGCCGTCCATCCGGTGGATCTCCAGCCCCCAGGGCAGGTCGGTCCGCCCGCCGTAGAGCTCGTTGTTGAACCAGTTGCCCAGCCGGCCGATCGCCTGCGCGAGCGGCAGGCCCGGCGCCAGGGCGTCGGCGACCACCGTCAGCGGGATGCCCAGTTGCCGGGCGGCGATCCAGGCGCCGATCGCGCCACCGGCGACCGCACCCCAGATGCCCAGCCCACCCTCGTGGATGAAGAAGATCCTGATCCAGTCACCGCCGGTGCCGAAGTACTGCTGCGGTGAGGTGATCACGTGGTAGATCCGGGCGCCGATGATGCCCGCCGGCACCGCCCAGACGGCGATGTCGAGCACCGCGCCGGGGGCGACGCCGCGCCGGCGCAGCCGCCGCTCGGTGACCCAGCAGGCCACCGCGATGCCGGCGAGGATGAACAGCGCGTACGCCCGGATGGGGATCGGGCCGAGCTGCCACACGGCGTTGCTCGGGCTGGGAATGGCGGCCAGGGACGTCGGCGAGGCGAGACTCACGGGTGCACACGCTACCGCTGCGGACCCCTCCACCGTCACCCCGGTCCACCGCCCCCACCCACCCCCACCCCGCTCCAACCCCCGCGATCTTGCACTTTCGGTCGCCACATAAGCGGCATTCAACACAAAACGGTGACCAAAACTGCAAGATCGACGCGGGGTGGGGTGGGGAGTGTGGGTGTGGGGTTTTAGGGGGTGGGGTGGTGGACGCCTTCGGCCAGTTCGGCGCTGAGGGTGCGTAGGGCGGTCAGGGCGGCCGCCTCGTCGGGGGCGTCGAGTAGGCAGCGGATCAGGGCGCTGCCGACGATCACCGCATCGGCGTACCCGGCGACGGCGGCGGCCTGCGCGCCGGTGCCCACGCCCAGCCCGACGCCGACCGGCAGGTCGGTGACCTCCCGTACCCGGGACACCAGCACCGGCGCCGCCTGCGAGGTCTGCGACCGGGCCCCGGTCACACCCATGATCGCGGTGGCGTAGACGAAGCCCCGGCAGTGCGCCGCCGTCATCGCCAGCCGCTCGTCGGTGGAGGACGGCGCGACCAGGAACGTGCGGTCCAGCCCGTGCGCGTCCGAGGCGGCCAGCCACTCGCCGGCCTCCTCGGGGATCAGGTCGGGCGTGATCAGCCCGGTCCCACCGGCCGCGGCGAGGTCCCGGGCGAACGCGTCCACCCCGTACCGCTCGATCGGATTCCAGTAGGTCATCGTCACCACCGGGGCGCCGGTGGCGGCGACCGCCTCGATGATGCGCAACGTGTCCCGGGTGCGTACCCCACCGGCCAGGGCGATGTCGCTGGCACGCTGGATCACCGGGCCGTCCATCACCGGGTCGGAGTACGGGATCTCCACCTCGATCACGTCGACGCCCGCGGCGACCATCGCCTTCATCGCGGCGATGCTGCCCTCGACCGTGGGGAAACCGGCAGGCATGCAGCCCACCAGCAACGCCCGGCCGTCCGCCCGGGCCTTGTCGAAAGCCACTCCGATCCGGCTGGTCCGCTCGCTCATGGCCTCACTCCTTGTCGAGGATGCCGAAGTACTCACCGGCGGTGTGCACGTCCTTGTCGCCCCGGCCGGAGAGGTTGACCACGATCGTGGGCTGCCGACCCAGCTCGGCGGCGAGCTTCGGCGCGATGGCCAGGGTGCCGGCCAGGGCGTGCGCGCTCTCGATCGCGGGGATGATCCCCTCGGTCCGGCAGAGCAGCTCGAACGCGGCCATCGCCTCGTCATCGGTGACCGGCTGGTAGGTGGCCCGGCCGGTGTCGTGCAGCCAGGCGTGCTCCGGGCCGACGCCCGGGTAGTCCAGGCCCGCGGAGATCGAGTGCGACTCCCGCGTCTGGCCGTCGGCGTCCTGGAGGACGAAGGTCCGGGTGCCGTGCAGCACGCCTGTGGAACCGCCGGTGATGCTTGCCGCGTGCCGGCCGGTGTCCATCCCGTCGCCGCCGGCCTCGAAGCCGTACAACCGCACCTGGGGGTCGTCGGTGAAGGCGTGGAAGATGCCGAGCGCGTTGGAGCCGCCGCCGACGCAGGCGGTCACCGCGTCCGGCAGCGCGCCGGTCAGGTCCAGGCACTGCGCCCGGGCCTCCTCGCCGATGCCCCGGACGAAGTCGCGGACCAGTGCCGGGAAGGGGTGCGGTCCGGCGGCGGTACCGATCAGGTAATGGGTCTCGTCGACGTTGGCGACCCAGTCCCGCATCGCCTCGTTCATCGCGTCCTTGAGGGTGCGCGAACCGGTCGTCACCGGGACGACAGTCGCGCCGAGCATCCGCATCCGGGCCACGTTCAGCGCCTGCCGCTCGGTGTCGACCTGGCCCATGTAGACCACGCAGTCCAGGTCGAACAGGGCCGCGGCGGTGGCGGTGGCGACACCGTGCTGACCGGCACCGGTCTCGGCGATCACCCGCCGCTTGCCCATCCGCCGGGTCAGCAGCGCCTGACCGAGCACGTTTCGCACCTTGTGTGCGCCTGTGTGGTTGAGGTCCTCCCGCTTGAGCAGCACCCGGGCACCGGCCCGGGCGGAGAACCGGCGGGCCTCGTAGAGCAGCGAGGGCGTGCCCGCGTAGTCGCGCAACAGCCCGGCGAACTCGGCCCGGAACGTCTCGTCGGCCATCGCCGCCTGGTGCGCCGAGGCCAGCTCGTCGAGCGCGGCGACGAGTGCCTCCGGCACGAACCGGCCGCCGAACGTGCCGAAGTGCCCGGCGGCGTCGGGGAACTGCGCCGGCACCTCGGTGTTCGTGACGTCAGCACTCATCACGGGTCCTCTCGCTCACGACGGTCAGCGGTGGGGGTCAGCGCACCGGACGGGGCGTCGCCGGGTGGTTGCCGGCGTTCACCAACTCGGCCACCGCCTCCCGGGGACTCTTCTGGGTGACCAGCCCCTCACCGACGAGGACGGCGTCGGCGCCGGCCGAGGCGTACCGGATCAGGTCGTGCGGGCCGCGTACACCCGACTCGGCGATCTTGACCACGTTGCTCGGCAGGCCGGGCGCGATCCGCTCGAACACCGACCTGTCGACCTGAAGGGTACGCAGGTCACGGGCGTTGACCCCGATCACCTGGGCACCGGCCTCCATGGCCCGGTCGGCCTCCTCCTCGTCGTGCACCTCGACAAGCGCGGTCATGCCCAGCGACTCGATCCGCTCCAGCAGGCCGACAAGCACGTTCTGCTCCAGCGCGGCGACGATAAGCAGCACCAGGTCCGCGCCGTGGGCGCGAGCCTCGTGCACCTGGTAGCTGGAGACCACGAAGTCCTTGCGCAGCACCGGGATGTTCACCGCGGCCCGCACGGCGGCGAGGTCGTCAAGCGACCCGCCGAACCAGCGGCCCTCGGTGAGCACGCTTATCGCGCGGGCACCACCGGCCGCGTACTCGCCGGCCAGATCCGCCGGGTCGGCGATCTCGGCCAGCTTGCCCTTGGACGGTGAGGAGCGCTTCACCTCGGCGATCACCGCGACGCCGGGCCGGCGCAGGGCCGCGTACGCGTCCAGCGGCGGCGGCGCGGCGGCGGCCAGTTCGCGGATCCGCTCCAGCGGAACCTGCTCCTGCCGCCGGGCCACGTCCTCCCGGACGCCGGCCAGGATCTCGTCGAGCACGCTGACGGGCGCCGCCGAACCGGCCTCGTCCCCTTCCGCGTGCGCATGCTCAGCAGTCACCAACGGACTCCCCTCTCCGGGTGTCATGGGCCGATGCTAGGGGGCCCCACCTGGACCCGACCGCCGGGGGTATGGCGCTCCTCACGAAATGGGCTGGGGCATAATGGCCAACTTGCGCGCACGCATTGTGACTCTGCGTCACGATACCATCGACGTTCGCCCATGCGCAGGCTGACCGATCACCCCGTGGCGGGTCGGCTATCCGCCCGCGTCGATGCTGTGACCAAGCTCAAGGACCAAGGTCCCTGTGCCGGTCACGCCCCCTACCGCAGAGTTGACGGTGCAGTCATCACCACGAAACCCGGGCCGAGCAACATCAGGCTCGGGCACACTCAATGACGCGTCTGCCCCACCGCCACGACGATCTCTCCCCGGGGTGATCATGAGTACCTCCGCGCCGCACCAGACCATCGGACTCACCACCATCTCGCGCACCGTCGCGTCGCTCGCCGTCGGTGTCGTCCACACCCTGGAGCGCGCCGTCGTCGGACCGGACCGGATGCGTACCGCGTCCGGCAACGCCTGGGAGGCCATCTGCGCCGACCGGGCCCGAGCCGACCAGCGAGCCGAGTTGGACCGCCTCGTCGCGGAACTCGCCGCCGCCCGGGCGCGCGCCCGCCAGCCGGTCGGCTGACCACGCCGCGACGGCACGCGCCGCCCGGTCGGTCAGCGGATCGTCGGGTCCTCGCCCCGGTCCAGCGCCTCCCACGCCTCGACGGTGCCGGCACCACCGATCGGCCCGCTGGTCCCGGCCGGCCGGGACGGCCGACGGTCATAGCGGGCACCCATCGCCGGCCAGCGGTGACCGCGCAGCAGGGTCAACGAACCGCCCCCGGCGGCGAGGACCCCACCGAGCAGGGTGAGCGCCGGCCACTGCCAGGTGACCGGATCCCCGAGATCACCGACGAGCCCGTAACCGCCACCGGCCGCCACGGCCAGGCCGAGCAGGGTCAGCAACCCGCCGAGCACCCGACGCGGCCGACCCCGGGTGGCCAGCACCGCACCGCCGCCAGCCAGGCCGACCAGGGCCAACGCCGGCAGCCAGGGCAGCAGTTGCCCGCCCGTGCGGCCCTCCTCCACCAGCATCATCGGCTCCGACCGGCCGACCACCCCGACCACCCAGGTGCGGGTCGCCGCCCACAGCGCCAGCCCCGCGCCGGCCAGGCAGAGCAGCACGGCGTACGCCAGCTCCCGCCGACCCCGCGCCGGCCGTGCACCGGTGGTCCCTGGTTCCTCCGTCGCGCTCACCGAGCCCACCTTCCGCTCGCGACTGCGGGACTCCGCTGCGCTACATTCCTCGCGCTCACCGAGCCCACCTTCCGCTCGCGACTGCGGGACTCCGCTGCGCTACATTCCTCGCGCTCACCGGGCCGGCCTGAGCGTTTCCGCGGCGGCGATGGCCGCCAGCACCGCGGCGGCCTTGTTCCTGGTCTCCTGGTCCTCGGCGGCCGGATCGGAATCGGCCACCACACCGGCACCGGCCTGCACGTACGCCCGGCCGGCGCGGATCAGCGCGGTCCGGATCGCGATGGCCATGTCGAGATCGCCGGCGAAGCCGAAGTACCCGACCGTTCCGCCGTACAGACCCCGACGGACCGGCTCCAACTCCTCGATGATCTCCATGGCCCGCACCTTCGGCGCGCCGGAGAGGGTGCCCGCCGGGAAGGTCGCGGCCAGCGCGTCGAAGGCGGTGCGGTCCGCCCGGAGGGTGCCGACCACTGTGGAGACGATGTGCATCACGTGGCTGTACCGCTCGATGGTGGCGAACTCCGGCACCTCGACAGTGCCGGGCCGGCACACCCGCCCCAGATCGTTGCGCCCCAGGTCGACGAGCATCACGTGCTCAGCCCGCTCCTTCGGATCGGCGAGCAGTTCGGCGGCGAGCCGGGCGTCGGCGTCCGGGGTCGCGCCGCGCGGGCGGGTGCCGGCGATCGGATGCAGCAACGCCCGCCGCTCGCCGTCCACCTCGCCAGTCACCTTCAGGTGCGCCTCGGGCGACGAACCGACGATGTCGAAGTCGTCGAAGCGCAGCAGGTACATGTAGGGACTGGGGTTCGTGGTGCGCAGCACCCGGTAGACGTCCAACGGGTCGGCGTCGGTCTCCCGCTCGAACCGCTGGGCGAGCACGATCTGGAAACACTCCCCGGCCCGGATCGCCTCCTTCGCCGCCTCCACCGCCTTCGGATACCCGCCCTCCGGGGTACGGCTGCGCACCTCGCCGGCCGGCGGGCGGGCGACCGTGGCGACCATCGGTGGGATGGGCCGCGACAGCGCCGTGGTCATCGCGTCCAGCCGGCCCACCGCGTGGTGGTAGGCGGCGGTGACGCGCTCGTCACGGCCCGGCTCGTCCAGCGGCGGCAGGATGGCGTTGGCGACCAGGATCGCCGAACCGTCGAAGTGATCGAGCACCACCAGGTCGGTGGCGAGCATCATGCCCAGCTCGGGCAGGCGCAGATCGTCCTCCGTGATCGCGGGCAGCCGTTCGAAACGACGGATCAGGTCGTAGCCGAGATAGCCGACCATGCCGCCGGTCAACGGCGGCGTCCCGTCACCCGGTGCGCCGGACGGGCCGGCCAGTGCCGTCACCGTCGCGCGGAGCACCTCGACCGGGTCCCCGGTGGTCGGCAACCCGGCCGGCGGCACGCCGAGCCAGGCGGCGGTGCCGTCGCGTTCGACCAGGGTGGCGCTGCTGCGCACCCCGACGAAGGAGTACCGGGCCCAGGCCAGCCCGGACGAGCCGACCCCCTGTTCGGCGGACTCCAGCAGAAACGTCCCAGGGCCACCGGCGAGCTTGCGGTAGACGCCGACCGGAGTCTCCGCGTCGGCGAGCAGTCGGCGGGTGACCGGCACCACCCGCCACCGGGCGGCCAGCTCGGTGAAGGTCGCCGCGTCCGGGCTCACCCGACCGTCGCTACTCAGCCCAATGGTTCGCTCGCTCACGAGGTCACCGGGCCGGTGACCGGGAGTTCGGTGAAGAAGCAGGTGCGCTGCCCGGTGTGGCAGGCGGCGCCGACCTGATCGACGCTGACCAGCACCGCGTCGCCGTCGCAGTCGAGTGCCACGGAACGGACGTACTGGTGGTGGCCGGAGGTGGCGCCCTTGACCCAGTACTCGCGGCGGCTGCGGGACCAGTAGGTGGCCCGACCTGTGGTCAGCGTGCGGTGCAGGGCCTCGTCGTCCATCCAGGCCATCATCAGCACCTCACCGCTGTCGTGCTGACGGACCACGGCGGCGACCAGGCCGTCGGGGGTACGGCGCAGACGGCCGGCGATCTCCGGGTCGAGCCGCGACGGCCACTGCGAACCGCCCGGCGGCTCCGGCTGGTCAGGGTGGGCGCCGGTCACCGGCGCGTCAGGTACGGGCACAGTGACCCATTGTCCCGCACGCGGCGCGGGTACCCCAGCGGGCTCCCGGCTGACGGACGGCGTACCGCCGCCGGGGCGGCCCAACTGGGCCACGTAGCGATCCAGACGCCCGTCGAGCAGGGCGTCGGCGAAATCCGGCCCGGCGGCCCGGGTCACCTCGGCGGCGTGCCGGCGGATCAGCGGCAGGGTACCGGTGACCAGCCGGGCCGCCGCCGCCCACACCTGGCCGATCGAGCCGGGCCGCAGACCGAGGCAGCGCAGCATGTCCTCGCGGTAGCCGTCGGGCGCCACCGGCAGGTCGAGTGCGGCGGCGAAGGCCGACCGGCGGGAGACCACCCGTACCGACGGGTTGGCCAGCCGCAGCACCGACGGGCAGAGCCGGGCCAGGTCGGCGGCGGCCAGCCGGGCGCCGAGCGAATCCTCGTCGTCCCGGGCCGCCGCCACCTTGCCGAGCGTGGCGATCAGTTCCTCCAGCCGTGGCTCGTCCGCCGGCTGGCAGAGCACCGGCAGGTCGATGCGGTGCCGCCAGTACGGGTCGGCCCAGAGCAGCCGGGTGGGGGCCGTCACCGGCAGACCGAACGCCCAGTCGGCCGGTTCGCCGAGCCGGCTCACCCACGAGCGGATGTCCCGGGCCGCCACCGACACGTGGGTCAGCCGACCGGAGTGCTCCGCGAGGTACGCCTGGCGGGCCGCGTACGGAGCGCCACCGAGCAGCACGTCGAGGTCGACGTCGCTGTGCGCGGTGGCGGCCCGGCGGGCGTGGCTACCGCGCAGCAGGATGCCCACCACAGGCCGGTCGGCGCGCTCCCGCAGCCGTGCTGCCCAGTCGTCGAAGAACCCACTGTCCGGTGACGGAGCGTGATCCACTGCGCCATCGTGCCGCACGTCCGATCAGGGCGCAATGACCGGTGACGGACCTGGCGTCCGATCTGGGGCCTGGTGACCGTGCTATGGGATTTACGACCACCAAGGGTGTTTCGCCAAACTTCGCACCGGGTCAGTCGAACTCGCCCAGCTCCGCCCGCCGGTAATGGTCAATTTTGAAGTCGAGCACCTTGAGGTCCTCCTCCAACTCGGCCATCCGGTTCAGCACCCGGACCCGGTGTTCCTCGAACAGTGCCCGACGGGCCCCGAGCGTGCCGTCGCCCTGTCGGGCCAGCTCGACGTAACGACGCATGTCGCGCACCGGCATGCCGGTGCGCCGCAGCCGGGTCAGCAGCAGCAACCAGTTGACGTCCTGCGGGGTGTAGCGACGCCGCCCGGCGGAGTCCCGGCCCACCGGGGCCACCAGCCCCTCCTGCTCGTACCACCGCAAGGTGTGGGTGGTCAGGCCCACCTGGTGGGCTGCCTCGCTGACGGTGAAGGTCGGCTCCCGCGTACCGATGTCCATCGTTCGAGGGTCCCAGCAACAGCCGGTCCGGCGCGACCCCGGGCCACGTCTTGCCGAACCGGCGGTATTTCATCTACCGTTGATTTCATCGGACGATGAATTAGGGAGGTGGGCGATGGCGGACGCGATCGCCGTTCGGGGCCTGGTCGTGGACCGGGGCGGACGGCGGGTGCTGCACGGGATCGACGCCACGGTGCCGCGCGGCTCGGTCACCGGCCTGCTCGGGCCCAGCGGCAGCGGCAAGACCACGCTCATGCGCGCGATCGTCGGCGTGCAGGTGATCAGCGCCGGCACGGTGACGGTGCTCGGGGCCCCGGCCGGCTCGCCGCCGCTGCGTCACCGGGTCGGTTATCTGACCCAGGCACCGAGCGTCTACGCCGACCTGACGGTGCGGGAGAACGCCCGCTACTTCGCCGCGCTGCACGGCCGTGACCGGGCCGAGGCCGATCGCGCGGTGGCCGACGTCGGGCTGGCCTCGGCCGCAGGTCAACTGGTGGGCACTCTCTCCGGCGGGCAGCGCAGCCGGGCGTCGCTGGCCTGCGCGCTTGTCGGCGACCCTGAGCTGATCGTGCTCGACGAGCCCACCGTCGGCCAGGATCCGGTGCTGCGGGCGGACCTCTGGGCCCGGTTCCATGCCCTCGCGGCGACCGGGACGACCCTGCTGGTGTCGAGTCACGTGATGGACGAGGCCGCCCGGTGTGACCGCCTGCTGCTCATCCGCGAGGGACGGCTCATCGCCGACGACACCCCGGACGCCGTCCGGGCCACCGCCGGGGTGGACGACCTCGACGAGGCGTTCCTGCGGCTGATCAGAGCCAGTCAGCCCGACCAGTCCGGGGAGGCGTGATGAACCCGCGGATTCTGTCCGCCACCGTGGCGCGCATCCTGCGGCAGCTGCGCCACGACCGGCGAACCGTCGCGCTGCTGGTGGCGGTGCCCACCGTGCTGCTCACCCTGGTCTACTACATGTACGCCGACCAGCCCGCGCCGCCCGGGCAGCCGTCGTCCTTCGACCGGATCGCACTTGTGATGCTCGGCTTCTTCCCGTTCATCATCATGTTCCTGGTGACAAGCATCGCGATGCTGCGCGAGCGGACCACCGGCACGCTGGAACGGCTGCTCACCACCCCGCTGGGCAAGACCGACCTGCTCTTCGGGTACGGGATCGCCTTCGGGCTGGCCGGCGCGGTGCAGGCCGTCATCGCCTCGGCCGTCGCGTACTGGGTCTTCGGTCTGCAGACGGCCGGCAGCAGCGCTCTGGTCATCCTGATCGCCGCGCTGAACGCGGTGCTCGCCGTCGCGCTCGGCTTGCTGTGCAGCGCCTTCGCCCGCACCGAGTTCCAGGCCGTACAGTTCATGCCGGTCGTGGTCGCGCCGCAACTGCTGCTCTGCGGGCTGTTCGTGCCCCGCGACGAGATGGCCGGCTGGTTGCAGGCGACAAGTGACGTGCTGCCCCTGTCGTACGCCGTCGAGGCGCTGCAGGAGGTCGGCGCGCACGCCGAGCCGACCGGGACGATGTGGCGCGACGTGGCCGTCGTCGCCGCCGCGGCGGTGCTGGCGCTGGTGCTCGCCGCGGCCACCCTGCGCCGGCGTAGCGGCTGAGGGCGGCGGGCCTGTCCGGCCGCGCGGGCCGCGCCGCCGGACAGGCCCGGCCGTCGGAACGGAGCGAGGGAGAGCGATGGTACGGCGTAGCGGTCGGCGACCCGGTAACCCCGGCACCCGGGAGACGATCCTGGAGGCGGCCCGGTCCACATTCGCCGAACGCGGCTTCGACGCCAGCACCATCCGGGCCATCGCCGCCGCCGCCGGGGTCGACCCGGCCCTGGTGCACCACTACTTCGGCACCAAGGAGCAGCTCTTCCTGGCCGCCATGCGGTTTCCGGTGGACCCCCGGGAACTGCTGCCGAAGGTGCTCGCCGGTGACCGTGACGGCCTCGGCGAGCGGCTGGTACGCATGTTCGTCACGGTGTGGGACTCGCCGGCCGGCGCCGCCGGGGTGGCCCTGCTGCGCTCCGCGGTCAGCAGCGAGTGGACCGCCCGGCTGCTGCGCGAGTTCCTCACCACCCAGGTGCTGCGCCGGGTCCTCGACCAGCTCGACGTCGACCCGGCCGAGGTGCCGCTGCGCGGGTCGCTGGTGGCCAGCCAGCTCGTCGGGCTGGCACTGATGCGCTACGTGATCCGGCTGGAGCCGGTCGCCTCCGTCGCGCCGGACACCCTGATCGCCACGGTCGGCCCGACCGTGCATCGCTATCTCACCGGCGACCTCGCCGGTTGACCGGGCGCAGACCCGACGGACCGCGGCGACCGGCGGAGACCCGCGGGACGGTGGGTCAGCCCGCGCAGAACACCGGGTGCAGCAGTCGGGTCAGCTCCGCCTGGTCGGCCAGCCGTCGCCCGAAGGCGAGTCGGGCCCGTCGCCGGGCGCCCGGTCGGCCGAAGGTCACAAGCATCCCGTACCTGTCGATCCGCTCGACGCGCGGCGCGTGCTCGGCCGGACCGGCGGCCAGGCCGAGCTGCCGGCGCAGGTAGTCGGTCATTCGCCGAGCGTGGTTCTCGCCCAGGTGGGTGAGCAGCCCCGCCTCGACCGGGTGCAACGGATCCGGCTCGGCCTCCGCGTACGCCTGGGGGTCGATCCGGCGCAGGTCGCCGGCCCGGTGCCAGCGCGCCTCGGCCACCTCGAACCGGAACAGCTGGAAGCGGGTGCCGACGTCCAGCAGGTCGCCGGTGGGCTCGACCGCGGCGAAGTCCACAGCGGCGGCGCGTGCCTCGTCGCCGACCAACCGACGGGCCCAACCGGAGACCAGGGCCCGGCCGAGTGACGGCGCCCCGGCGGCGGGCGGCAGGTCGAGCACGTCGAGCACCACCGCGACGGCCCGGGCGTCGGTGCCGGGACAAAGCGCCGCCGCGAGATCGCTGACCACCGGCACCAGCAGCAGCACCCGCCCCTCGGGATCGGTGGCGTGGCGTACGTGGTGCAGACCGGGCCGGCAGGCCAGGTGGACGAGGCCGGGCAGCCGGCCCGCCACCAGGGTCCGGACGATCTCAGCGGGGCTGGGCCGCATGACACGACCTCCTTTGAGGTTAGGCTTACCTAACTCGGAGGGTATGGCATCGGCCCCGTGTCGTCTACCGGGTCTGCTCAAGCCACGAGGCGTAGAGCAGCCCGTACACCGAATCCGGTTCGCGGACCAGCTCGTCGTGCGAGCCACGCTGCACGATCCGCCCCCGGTCCACCACGATCACCTCGTCGGCGTTCTGCGCCGTCGACAGCCGGTGCGCGATCGCCAGGGTGGTCCGGCCCCGGGTCACCGCGTCCAGCGTGCGCTGCAACCGCACCTCGGTGGCCGGGTCCACAGCACTCGTCGCCTCATCCAGCACCAGCAGGTCGGGGTCGGCCACGTACGCCCGGGCCAGCGCCACCAACTGACGCTCCCCCACGCTCAGCGCCTCACCACGCTCACCCACCCCGGTCGCCAGCCCGGCGGGCAGCCCGTCCAACCAGTCGGCCAGACCCAGCTCGGTGAACGCGGCGGTGAGCTGCTCATCGGTCAACTCCGGACGGGCGAAGCGGACGTTGTCGGCCACCGTGGCGTCGAACAGGAAGCCGTCCTGCGGAACCATCACCACCCGGGACCGCAGCGAGTCGAAACGCACGTCGGTGAGTGGCACCCCCGACAACAGCACCGCGCCGGCCGTCGGGTCCATCAGCCGGGTCACCAGCTTGGCGAAGGTGGTCTTGCCGCTACCCGTCTCGCCGACCACCGCCACCCGGCTCTTCGCCGGAATCTCCAGGCTGATGTCGTGCAGCACGGTCGGCCCGCCGGGATAGGCGAAACGCACCCCGCCGAAGCGGATGTCCAACGGCCCGGTGGGCAGCTCGCGCCCCTGCGCTCCGGGATCCGCCACGTCCGGTTCGACGTCCAACACGTCGAGCACCCGACGCCAGCCGGCTATCGCGTTCTGCGCCTCGTTGAGCACCTCGGTGGCGATCTGCACCGGCTGGATGAACAGCGTCACCAGGAACAGGAACGCGGTGACCTCACCGATGCTCAGCGTCCGGTCGGCACCGAGGAACACCCCGAGCACCACCACCCCGGCCAACGCCAGCCCGGCGGCCAGCTCACCTACCGAACTGCCGAGGATGCTGATCCGGATCGCCTTCTGCTGGGCCCGCCGCTGACCGTCGATCGCCTCGTCCAACCGGCGGGCGGTCCGCCCCGCGATGCCGTACGCGCGGATCACCGGCGCGCCGACCACGCTCTCCCCGACCGCCCCCAGCAGAGCGCCGGTGCGCTGCCGGACCACCCCGTACGCGGCGGCGAGCCGGCGCTGGAGCAGCCGGATCACCAGCACCGCCGGCCCGAAGGCGGCGAAGACCACGAGCGTCAACTGCCACGAGTACGCCAGCATCACGGCCGTGGTGACGGCCAACTGACCCAGGTTGACAAGCAGGATCACCCCGCCCCACTGGAGGAACTGGGTGATCTGGTCGACATCACTTGTCACCCGGGAGACGAGCGAGCCCCGCCGCTCCGACTGCTGGTGCAGCATCGACAGGTCGTGCACGTGCCGGAAGGCGCGTACCCGCACCCCCGCCAGCGCCGTCTCGCTGACCGTGAACAGTCGGCGCATCATCAGGTAACCGCAGGTCGTGGTCACCACAAGCACCGCCGCGGTGACCGAGACCACAACGAACAACGCGTCCAGGTTCAGCCCACCGGTGATGCCCCGGTCGATGCCCTGCTGCACCGCCACCGGCACGGCCACCCGGCCGATCATGTACACGAGCGCCAGGCCGAGCGTGCCGGCCAGCCCGACCCGCAGCTCCGGGGAGAGCGCCAGCCCCCGACGTAGCGTCCGCCACGTCGACTCGGCCCGCTCGGGCGCCTCGTCGACCCGTACCGAGCCCACACTCACCGGATCCGCCTCTCGTTCGCGACTGCGGGGCTCGCAAGCTCACTCCTCGCGCTCACCGGATCCGCCTTTCGTTCGCGACTGCGGGGCTCGCAAGCTCACTCCTCGCGCTCACCGGATCCGCCTTTCGTTCGCGACTGCGGGGCTCGCAAGCTCACTCCTCGCGCTCACCGGTCCACCTCCAGTCCGGAGGTCATCGGGGTGACCTCGTCGTACGTGCGCTGCCGGTCGTGGTCAACCTCGGCCTGCTCGTAGGCGGTGACGAGATCGGCGTAGCCCGGCACGGTGGCCAGCAGCGTGGTGTGCGTGCCCCGCGCCACCACCCGCCCCTGCTCCAGGTAGATGACCTCGTCGGCGAGGGCGATGGTCGCCCGCCGGTAGGCCACCACCAGGATCGACGCGCCCGGACCGCCGCCGGCCGACGAGCGCAGCCCGGCCAGGATGGCGGCCTCCACCCGGGGGTCGACAGCGCTTGTCGCGTCGTCGAGCACCAGCAGGCGGGGGCGACCCGCCAACGCCCGGGCCAGGGTGAGTCGCTGCCGCTGGCCGCCGGAGAGCGAGGTGCCCCGCTCGCCGACCATGGTGTCCAGCCCGTCGGGCAGCGCGGCGACGAACCCGTCGGCCTCGGCCAGCCGCAGGGCGGCCCAGACCGCCTCGTCGTCGACGCCGGGCCGGTCCAGCGAGACGTTGGCCCGCACGGTGTCGTCGAAGACGAACGGCACCTGGGCGACGAGCGCGGCGGTGCCGGCGAGCACGTCCGCGGCCAGGTCCCGGACGTCCACCCCGTCGATGCTGATCGTGCCCGAGTGCGGATCGACGAGCCGGACCGCCAACGCGGTGACCGTGGACTTGCCGGCACCGGTCGGCCCGACCAGGGCGACCGTCTTTCCGGCCGGCACGGTGAAGGAGACCTCGCCCAGCACCTCGGCGCCGGGCAGGTGCGCCTCGGCGGGCTCGTAGGCGAAGCCGACGTCGGCGAAGGTGAGCGTGGCCGGCGTCGTCACGGCCGGGTCCGGCCGGATGTCGCCGTACGGCATCTCGCCGGTGGCGTCGAGCACCCGGCGGATCCGGTCCCAGCCGGCGACGCTGCGCGGCAGCTCGGCCAGCACCCAGCCGATCGCCCGCACCGGGAAGGCCAGCACGGTGAACAGGAAGGCCACGCTGACCAGCTCGGACACCTCGATCGCGCCCTGTCGCAGCCGGTACGCACCGACCACCAGCACCGCGAGGGTGCCGAGACTGGGCAGCGTCTCCAGCAGCGGGTCGAACACGCCCCGGAGCCGACCAACCGAGATCAACGCGTCTCGCAACTCGCCGGCCCGGGCCGCGAAGCGGGCGGTCTCCTGGGCCTCCCGACCCATCGTCTTGACCACCAGGGCGCCGTCGAAGCTCTCGTGCGCGATACCGCTGACCTCGGCGCGCAGGCGCTGCGCCCGCGCCTGACGGGGGCCATCCGACGGGAGTACGCCACGTTGAGCGCGAACAGCGCCGGGAACACGGCCAACCCGACAAGCGCCAGCGCCCAGTCCACGGCGAACAGCGACGCCACGGCGCCGACGAGCATCACAAGCGTGCCCACCGCGAAGGGTAGCGGCGCGATCGGCTGCCAGGCGGCCTCGACGTCGGAGTTGGCGTTGGACAACAGCGTGCCGGTGGCGTTGCGGTGGTGCCAGGACAGGGGCAGCTCCAGGTAACGGCGGGTGACCCGGCGGCGGTAGGCGGCCTGGAGGCGGAACTGCATGTAGCCGGCACCGAGCCGTCGACCGAAGATGCCGACCACCCGCAGCACACTCAACCCGAGCAGCGCCGCGGCGGCCAGCGCCAGCGCGCCCACCGGCACCGAACCGGTCTCCACGGCCGGCACCACCACCTCACCGACCACCGCGCCGACCACGAACGCGCTGGCGACCACCATCAGGCCGAACAGCACGCTGCCGGTCACGGCGACCGCGAAGATCCTCGGTTGTTCCCGGATGGCCCGCCCGAGGACGGTCAGCCCACGACCGAGCACGTCCCGACTAGTCCCGCTCGCCACATTCTCCCCCGCCGTAAGCCGCCATAATCCTCCCTCATCCTTACCGCTACGCGCCCGGTACGCCGACCCGCGGCAATATGTCCGACGTCACCCGCGAGCCGGATCGCCCCGCTCGCCCCGCTCGGGACGCGGCCTCGTCCGCACCGGCTTACGATCACTGTCATGCCGCGGTACGCCCGATCGGAGCGCGAGGCGCTCACCGAGCTGATGTCCACCCTGGGCCCCGACGCCCCGACCCTCAACGAGGGTTGGACCACCCGTGACCTCGCCGCACACCTGGTGGTCCGGGAGCGCCGCCCGGACGCCGCGACGGGCATCTTCCTGCCACCGCTGACCGGGTACGCCGAACGGGTCCGACGCCAGGTCGCCGCCCTCGACTGGACCGAGCTGCTCAGCCAGGTGCGACGTCCTCCGCTGTGGAGCCCGGTGAGCAACCCGGTCACCGACGAGCTGGCCAACACGCTCGAGTTCTTCATCCATCACGAGGACGTCCGCCGGGCCCGGGCCGGCTGGCAGCCCCGCGAGTTGCCAATGGGGTTGGAGCGGGCGTTGTGGCGACGGGTGTCCACCCTCGGCCGGCTGGCCCTGCGCCGCTTTCCCGCCCAGATGCTGGTCCAGGCTCCCGGCCACGGCGAGGTGGCCACCGGCCGTGGCGGCGAACCGCTGCGGTTGGTCGGCACGCCCGGCGAGCTGGCCTTGTTCCTGTCCGGCCGGCAGCGCGCGGCGCGGGTGCAACTCGACGGCGCCCCGGCATCAGCCGACCGGCTCCGCGCCGCCAACCTGGGCTTCTAACCGTCTGTGCGGAACCGGTCACGGCGAAATCCGAAACGTTACTCGGTTCATCGACCGACCACCATCGGTGCTCCCGTACGCTGACCCGCGCCGCCTCGTGGGGGGCGGCGACAGGGAGCGCGATGCGAAGCTTTGTGGTCTCGGCCCTGCGCGAGCCCCCGTTCACTGGTGTCCGACACGATGACACCGAACGCGTGGCCCGGGAGAGCGCCGACTGGGCGCAGGAGCTTGGCCTGATCAGTAACGGGCAACGGCTGCACCGGGCGGACGCCGCAGGTCTCGCCGGACGGGCCTGCCCGCAGGCCCCGCTGGAACGCCTACGCCTGCTCACCGACCTGATTTCCTGGCTCTTCGTGATGGATGACGCCTGCGACGAGGACGGACTGGGCGCCGAGCCGACCCGGCTGGCGCCGACCGTGGCCGCCCTGCTGGACGTGCTGGACCGCCAGGGCGCGGCGGGCCCGGTGCCGCCCGGCCCCGCCGGGACGCTGGCGCTCGGCCTGGCCGACCTGTGCCAGCGGGTACGCGGCCACCGACGCCCGGCGGTGCTGCTGCGGTTCGTCGCCGGGATGCGCGAGTACCTGCTCGCGCTGTTGTGGGAGGCGGCGAACCGGGAACACGAACGGGTGCCGCCGGTCGACGAGTACGTGCAGATGCGCCGGCACACAGGCGCCGTGTACCCCAGTCTGACCCTGACCGACCTGGCCCTCGACGGCTTTCCGCCCGCCGTACGCCGGGCCGATCCCGGCTGGGCCGCCCTGGAGATGCTCGCCGCCGACCTGATCTGCTGGTGCAACGATGTCTTCTCCTACCGCAAGGAGCACCACGGCGGGCCGGACGCGCACAACCTGATCACGGTCCTGACCAGGGAGACCGGCGACGAGTCGGTGGCGCTGCGAATCGCCGCCGACCGGTTCAACGACCGACTCGGCGCGTACCTGGCGGCCGAGAGCAAGCTGCTGGCGAGCCACGGCGACGCGGTACGCGCGGCGCTGGACACCCGGCGGAACTGGATCCGGGCCACCTACGACTGGTCACGGGCCGCAG
Source organism: Verrucosispora sp. CNZ293 (assembly GCF_002754655.1). Taxonomy (NCBI): domain Bacteria; kingdom Bacillati; phylum Actinomycetota; class Actinomycetes; order Micromonosporales; family Micromonosporaceae; genus Micromonospora; species Verrucosispora sp. CNZ293. Next base: position 55,088 of record NZ_PEFR01000001.1, on the reverse strand, counting down.
CGCGCTACGCGTGAGCCGAAGGTGCCATTTCCGGGGGAACGGGCTGGTCGATGATCGTCAGGGCTAGCCGACGCCCGGGGACAGGCAATACCCTTCGGTAACGAACACCGACCGTGACGACCGTCACGCCTCCACCCCCGAAGGCGGCTACAGCGATGGCTCTCGATGTACCGTACAGCTCCATTCCTGACATGTTCCTCAAGCGTGTGGCGGCGACCCCCGACCGCCATGCTTTCGCCCACCCCGGCTCGGCCGGACCGGTCTGGCTGACCTGGGAACAGGTCTCCCAGCGGGCCAAGGCGATCGCCGCCGGCCTGCACGGCCTGGGCGTCGGTCAGGAGGACCGGGTCGCGATCCTGGCGAACACCCGCCTCGAATGGGTGATCGCCGACTTCGGCATCATGTGCGCCAGCGGCGCCACGACCACGGTCTACCCGACCACGGAGCCCGAGGACGCCACCTACATCATCGCCGACTCCGGCTCCAAGGTGCTGTTCGCGGAGAACCCGGACCAGGCGGCGAAGATCGCCGGGGCGCAACTGCCCGCGCTGACCCACGTGGTCCTCTTCGACGGTGCCCCCGACCCGTCCGCTGCCGTGCCCCAGCTGACCCTCGCGCAACTGGAGGAGCAGGGTGCCCAGCGGCTCGCCGAGGACCCGGAGCTGATCGAGCGCCTGGTCGCCGGTATCGGCCCGGACCACCTGGCCACTCTGATCTACACCTCCGGCACCACCGGCCGTCCCAAGGGCGTCGAGCTGCTGCACGGCGGCTGGTGCTGGGAGGGTGTGGCTCAGGAGGCGGTCGGGTTGCTCCGCGAGGACGACCTGCAGTACCTCTGGCTGCCGCTGTCCCACTCGTTCGGCAAGACGCTGCTCTGCGGCGCCACCCACGTCGGCCTGCCCACGTACGTGGACGGCCGGGTCGACAAGCTCGTCGAACTGCTCTCGGTGGTCCGCCCGACGCTGATGTGCGGCGCACCGCGCGTCTACGAGAAGGTCTACAACAAGTCGGTCACGACCGCGCAGGACGCCGGCGGGGCGAAGGCCAAGATCTTCGCCTGGGCAGTTGGCGTCGGCAAGGAGAAGGTCGCCCTGGAGCAGGCCGGCAAGCCGGTGCCGGGCGGGCTGAAGCTCAAGTACACGGTGGCGGAGAAGCTGGTCTTCAGCAAGCTCCAGGCCCGGCTCGGTGGCCGGATCCGGGTGCTGGTCTCCGGCGCCGCTCCGCTCAGCCCGGAGATCGCCACCTTCTTCGCCGCGGCGAACCTGCCGATCTCCGAGGGCTACGGGCTGACCGAGACGAGCGCGGGCAACTTCGTCAACCCGCCCGACGGGCTGCGGATCGGCACCGTCGGCAAGGCCATGGGCGACCTCGAGTGCCGCATCGACACCGACGGCGAGATCCTGCTCAAGGGCCGGCCGGTGATGCGGGGCTACCACAACCTGCCCGAGGAGACCGCCGCCGCCTTCACCGAGGACGGCTTCTTCCGGACCGGTGACATCGGCAGCCTCGACGACGACGGTTACCTGCGCATCACCGACCGCAAGAAGGACCTGGTCAAGACCTCCGGCGGCAAGTACGTCGCACCGTCGCACATCGAGGGCATGTTCAAGGCCACCTGCCCGTACACCTCGCAGGCAGTGGTGATCGGCCAGGCCCGCAACTACTGCACGATGCTCGTGACGCTGGACCCGGACGCCATCACCGGCTGGGCCGCCGGCACCCCGCTGGAGGGCCGCCCGTACGCCGAGATCGTCGCCTCGCCCGAGGCCCAGGCCATGGTGGAGGAGTACGTCGCCCAGCTCAACCAGAAGCTGAACCGCTGGGAGACCATCAAGAAGGTCACCATCCTGCCGCGTGACCTGACCATCGAGGACGGCGAGATCACCCCGTCGCTGAAGATCAAGCGCCGTGGCGTGGAGAACAACTTCTCCGACGAGATCGACAAGATGTACGTCGGCACCGTCGCTGAGATCTGACAGCCCACCGCTTCGGCCCCGCACCCGTCCCTCCCCCGGGTGCGGGGCCGATCCGTGTCGCGCCACGGGCAGTGGCGAGTCACCTGTTCAGGCGATGACGCTCGGCTCCCGCCAGCGGGGCTGCCCCGCCCGGTCCAGGTCGTAGCGAACCGCCGCGATCCGCCCGACGGCCTCGACCAGGTCGGCGACGGGCAGGGTGAACGGCAACCGCAGAAAACGCTCAAGCGTGCCGTCCAGGCCGAAGCGCGGCCCGGGCGCCAGCCGTACGCCCACCTCCTCGGCGGCCCGCGCCAGCGCGCTGGAGATCGGGCCGTCCAGCTCGGCCCAGAGCGTCACCCCGCCACGCGGCATGGTGACCCGCCACTCGGGCAGCCGGGCGGCCAGCGCGCCGAGCAACGCGTCCCGCTGCACGGCCAACTGTGTCCGCCGGGCGGCCACGATTGCCGGCGCGACATCCAGCAGGTGCACCGCGACCAGTTGATCCAGCACCGGGCTGGACATGTCGACACCCACCCGCGCCGCGGCCAGCCGCTGCACCTGCGGCGCCGAGCTGCGGATCCAGCCGATCCGCAGCCCGCCCCAGAACGGCTTGCTCATGCCGCCGATGCTCACCACCCGGGAGTGCCTGTCGAAGCTGGCCGTCGGCGGCGGCAGGTCGGTCCCGTCCAGCGGCAGGTCCACGAACGACTCGTCGATGACGAGATCGGTGCCGACCGCGTGCGCGGTGGCCACCAGCCGCTCGCGCAGCTCCGCCGGCATCAGGTGCCCGGTCGGGTTCTGGAAGTCGGGGATCAGGTACCCGACCCGGGGGCGCACCTGCCGCAGGGTGCCCAGCAGCAGATCCGCGTCCCAGCCGTCGGCGTCGGCGGCCAGGCCGTGCGTGGTGATCCGGGCCCGGCGGGCGGCGAGCGCCGCGAGCGCGTTGGGGTAGCTCGGCGACTCGACAAGGACCCCGCCACCCGGGGCGAGGGCCAGCCGCAGCACCAGGTCCAGGGCGTGCTGCGTGCCGTTGGTGACCATGATCTGGTCGGGCGAGGTGGGTAGACCCCGCTCGGTGTACCGCTGGGCGATAGCCTCCCGCAGCTCGATGATCCCGATCGGGTGGTACCCGGCGCCGTTGAGGTAGCGGGGCAGGTCCTCCGCCGCCGCGCGGGCCGCCGGCAGCAGTTCAGGCGGGGCCGCCAGCGCGGCCACCCCGAGGTCGAGCATGTCCCGGTCGTCCAGCGGGATCCAGAGCCCGTTGGGCGCCACCCGGTGCGTCCCCGGCAGCATCGTCCAGCTTCCGGCGCCTCGGCGGCTGGCCAGGTGCCCGCTGTCGCGCAGCTCGCGGTACGCGGCCGTGACCGTGGTACGGCTGATCCGCAGCGCCTCGGCCAGGTCCCGTTCGGCCGGTAGACGCACGCCGAGAGGTAGCCGCCCATCGGCGAGCAGACCGCGTACCGCGCCGGCCAGTGCCGCGTAGTCGGGGCTGCGTCGCCGACCGGGCAGGGCGTGCCACTGCCCGAGTAGCCGGGCCAATTGGACCCCGCGCACCTGACTCACCATGGCCACTCTCCCAATATTGGCTCTATCGTGAGCGCAATTGGCACCTACAGTGGCATGCGTGGCAATGATTGGCAACCTCCGGCACCGGCCGGTCCGACGGCTGACGCACCTGTTCGTCGGGCTCGTCCTCTACGGCTTCAGCATGGCCCTGATGATCCGCTCCGGGCTCGGGCTGAACCCGTGGGACGTTTTCCACCAGGGGTTGTCCCGGCTCACCGGCCTGAGCATGGGCACCATGGTCATCGCGGTGGGCGCACTGGTGCTACTGGCCTGGATCCCACTGCGCCAACGCCCCGGCCTCGGCACCGTCGCCAACGTCGTGGTGATCGGCCTGGCGGTCGACGCGACCCTGGCCCTGCTGCCACCCGGGGGGCCACTTCCGCTGCGGATCGTCCTGCTGGTCGCCGGGATCGTCGGCAACGGCGCGGCCACCGCGCTCTACCTCGGTGCCCGACTCGGACCCGGCCCCCGGGACGGGCTGATGACCGGCCTGGTCGCCCGCCACCCCAACCGGTCGCTCCGCCTGATCCGCACCGTCATCGAGATCGGCGTGCTGGCGGTGGGAGCGGTGCTCGGCGGCACGGTCGGCATCGGCACCGTCGCCTACGCGCTGAGCATCGGGCCACTGGCCCAGCTGTTCCTGCCGCTGTTCGACGTCGCCGAACCCAACCCCCCGGCACCGGAACGGATCACGCCGGCCCCGGCCACCTGACGACCACCCAGCGCCACCGACTCATACCGGATCCGGTGCGCCCCGTCCAGCCGCATCGACTGTCGGCATTCATGACGCCACTCACTGTCGCAGTGCGACGATCGGTGTTTTCCTGAAGCCGGGTCGCCCGGCAGAATCTCCGCATGGGGGACAACGCCTGGCGTCGCACCGACGCATGGATCTTCGTATCGCTGGTGATCGCCAGCGGCGCCGGACGCCACCGACGGTCCACGACCACCCGCCGCCCCGAGGGGGTACGCCTCGCCGACGTGCTCTCCACGGCCGACCATCTCGACCAGAGCATTCCCGAGCGACACGACATCGAGGAAGCGATCCGCCGGTTGCTCGGCGCCGGGCTGGTCGACGTCTCCGACGGCTGGTTCCGGCTCACCCCCGACGGCGAGCACCTGTGGCGCTCCCGACCCAGCGCCGGGCTGGCCACCACCGTCGACACCGTGCAGGGCGTGCTCAGCCGGCGGCACGCGCCGGGCACCGCGGACTGGCACCTCGACGAGCAGGAGCACGCCGCCGCCGTTCAGGAGTACCTGGTCCGGTTCATCCCGATGCCCCGACGCTCCCCGGAGGGGCACTCCGGCCGCGGCTGAGCGCAGCGCCGTCGGCCACGCCCGCACCCCCACAGGCGGCAGCGCCCCGCCGGCCTCAGCGGACGGGGTGACCGGCGCCGCGCAGCACGTCCTTGACCTCCGCCACGGTCAGCTCCCCGAAGTGGAACACGCTGGCGGCGAGCACCGCGTCCGCGCCGGCACCGATCGCCGGCGGGAAGTGGGCCGCCGCACCCGCACCGCCGCTGGCCACCACCGGAACGTCGACGACCCGGCGCACCGCGCCGATGAGTTCGAGATCGAAGCCGGCCTTCGTGCCGTCGGCGTCCATCGAGTTGAGCAGGATCTCGCCGGCCCCCAGCTCGGCGCCGCGCCGCGCCCACTGCACGGCGTCCAGGCCGGTGCCGCGCCGGCCGCCGTGGGTGGTCACCTCGAAGCCGCTGGGGGTGGTGCCCACCGGCGCCCGCCGCACGTCGAGCGAGAGCACCAGCACCTGCCGGCCGAACCGCTCCGCGATCTCGGCGAGCAGCTCCGGCCGGGCGATCGCGGCCGTGTTCACCCCGATCTTGTCAGCGCCGGCGCGCAGCAGCGTGTCCACGTCCGCCACCGTCCGCACACCACCGCCGACGGTCAGCGGAATGAAGACCGACTCCGCGGTACGCCGGACCACGTCGAGCATCGTGCCCCGGTCACTGCTGGAGGCGGTGACGTCGAGGAAGGTCAACTCGTCGGCGCCCGCCCGGTCGTACGCGGCGGCCAGCTCGACGGGATCGCCCGCGTCCCGCAGGTCGACGAAGTTGACGCCCTTGACCACCCGTCCCGCGTCCACGTCGAGACAGGGGATCACCCGCACCGCCACCGTCATGTGCCGAGCCTATCGCCGCCGGTACGCCGCCTGCCGGCCCCACCGGGCCGACGGCGTGCGCCGCCGGTCACAGACGCACCAGCATCTTGCCGAGGTTCTCCCCCCGCAGCAGGCCGAGGAAGGCCGCCGGGGCGTTCTCCAGCCCGTCGACGATCGTCTCGTCGTAGGACAGCGTGCCCTCCCGCAGCCAGCCGGAGACCTCCCGGACGAACTGATCCCGCAGGTGGTTGTGATCGCTGACCAGGAAACCGCGCAGGGTCAGCCGCTTGCCGATGAGCTGCGCCAGGTTGCGCGGCGCGGCCGGCGCCTCGGTGTCGTTGTAGTGCGCGATCATGCCGCAGATCGCCGCCCGACCGTGCAGGTTCATCGACGAGATCGCGGCTTCCAGGTGCTCGCCGCCGACGTTGTCGAAGTAGACGTCGACGCCGTCCGGGGCGGCGGCCCGCAGGCTGTCACGTACCGGGCCGTCGTGGTAGTCGAACGCGGCGTCGAAGCCGAGCGCCAGCAGTCGCTCGACCTTCGCCGCCGACCCGGCGCTGCCGACCACCCGGCCCGCACCGCGCAGCCGCGCGATCTGGCCGACCATGCTGCCGACCGCGCCGGCCGCGCCGGAGACGAAGACCGTCTCGCCCTCGCGCATCGCGGCCACCTCCAGCAGCCCGGCGTACGCGGTCAACCCGGTCATGCCGAGCACACCGAGGTACGCGGTCACCGGCGCGAGACCCGGCTCGACCTTCCGGGCGGCCTTCGCCTCGACGAGCGCGTAGTCCCGCCAGCCGAGGCCGTGCAGCACGACGTCGCCCGGGGCGAACCCGTCGACCTCGCCGCCGACCACCTCGCCGACCGCCCCGCCGTCCAACGGTGCGTCCAGGGCGAACGGCGGCACGTAGGACCGCACGTCGTTCATCCGCCCACGCATGTACGGGTCCACCGACATGTACTGGTTGCGCACCAGCAGCTGCCCCGGGCCCGGCGTGGGCACCTCGGCGGTGACGAGCCGGAAATTGTCCTCGGTGGGCCAGCCCCGCGGGCGCGAGGCCAGCTGGATCTCACGATTGGTGGGCACGGGAGTGTCCTTCCTCTGCCGTCGGGACGATGACGCGGCCGGGCCGGAGCCGGATCACGGGTTGGCGAGGACCGCCAGCGCCTCGGCCACGGTGAACGCCTCCGCGTAGAGCGCCTTGCCGGCGATGACCCCCTCCACGCCCACCGACTCCAGGGCGGCCAGCGCCCGCAGGTCGTCCAGGGTGGAGACTCCACCGGACGCGATCACCGGAGCGTCGGTACGGGCGCACACCTCGCGCAGCAGGTCCAGGTTCGGTCCCCGCATGGTGCCGTCCTTGGTGATGTCGGTGACCACGTACCGCGAGGCGCCCGCCTTGTCGAGCCGCTCCAGCACCTCGTACAGGTCGCCGCCATCGCGGGTCCAGCCCCGGGCCGCCAGGGTCCGACCGCGCACGTCCAGCCCGATCGCGACCCGGTCGCCGTACTCCGCGCAGATCCGGTCGCACCACTGCGGATCCTCGAGCGCGGCGGTGCCGATGTTCACCCGCTCGGCGCCGGTGGCCAACGCCGCGCGCAGCGAGGCGTCGTCCCGGATACCGCCGGACAGTTCCACCCGTACGTCGAGGCGGCGGACCACCTCGGCGAGCAGTTCGGCGTTGCTGCCCCGACCGAACGCGGCATCGAGATCGACCAGGTGGAGCCACTCGGCACCGTCCCGCTGCCACGCCAGCGCGGCCTCCAGCGGGTCGCCGTAGGCGGTCTCGCTGCCGGCGGCGCCCTGCACGAGGCGGACGGCCTGGCCGTCGACGACATCCACGGCGGGCAACAGGGTGAGGCTCATGTGACTTGTCCCTCTCGCATGGTCAACGACGGTCCAGGGCGATCACCACGATCACCGGCAGGACGAGCAGCAACAGCAGGATCAGCCCGACGCGCAACGCCAGGTCGGGCACGAGCACCCAGATGAGGGTGATCGCGGCCAGGGTGAGCGCCACGATGGCGGCCCGCTCGCCCCGGGAGTATCGGGGCAGTCGGCCCGTCCGGCCCCGGCGCACCGTCGGCACCACCCGGCGGACCAGCGCCCGACGCCGTGCCCGACGGGCGGTGGCGCGCTCGCGCAGCACCCGCTGCCGGGCCGCCTCGGCCTCGCGGGCCGCCCGACGCTGGGCCCGTTCCCTGCTCACCATCGCTCCCTACGGGGGTCACCCATCGGCTCAGCCACCGGCGGGCACCGTGGCCAGCCAGTTGCGCAGCAACGCGGCGCCGGTGTCGGCGGACTTCTCGGGGTGGAACTGGGCGGCCGACAAGGCGCCCCGCTCCACCGCCGCGACGAAGTCACAGTCATGGTGGGCGGTGGTCACCCGCGCCCCGGAGGCGGTGAGCGCGGCGGCGTCGCCGACACCGTACGAGTGGACGAAGTAGAACCGGCTGTCGGCAGGCAGCCCGGCGAAGAGCGTCGAGCCGACAGGTGCCTGCACGGTGTTCCAGCCCATGTGCGGCAGCCGGGCGGCGGCGAGCCGGGTGACCGTGCCGGGCAGCAGGCCCAGCCCCTTGGTGACCACCCCGTGCTCGTCGCCGGACTCGAAGAGGATCTGCATGCCCACGCAGATGCCCAGCACCGGACGGCCCGCAGCGACCCGCCCGGCGATCACCGGACCCGCGCCGATCGCCTCGATGCCGGCCACGCAGGCGGCGAAGGCCCCGACTCCGGGAACCACCAGACCGTCGGCGTCGGCGGCGGCGGCGAGATCACCGGTGACCAGCACGTCGGCTCCGGCCGCGGCCAGCGCCCGCTCGGCGGAGCGCAGGTTGCCGGAGCCGTAGTCGAGCACGACCACGCGTCGCCGCCCACCGGGCCGGGCCCCGCCGCCGGCACGGCCGGTCATGACCCGTCTCCCGGCAGCAGCCAGAGCACGCCCGCGACGGTGGCCAGCACGGCCAGCAACGCGGTGACGACCACCGCGCTCCGGGGCGCCCCCTGCCGGTGCAGCGACAGCGCCCCACCGACGAGCACGCCGGCCAGGATCAGCAGCAGGGTGGGCAGGATGCCGCTCATCGGCGACACCTCCGTCGCGCCGCACCCGGGCCTGTCACAACGCCCCCTTGGTGCTGGGAATCGCCCCGCCGGCCGTCGGGTCCACGGCGGTGGCCTCGCGCAGCGCCCGGGACACCGCCTTGAACTGCGCCTCGACCACATGGTGGGCGTCCGGATGGCCACCAGGCCGGGCCGCCCGCAGCACGTCCACGTGCAGGGTGATCCGGGCCGCCTGACCGAAGGACTCCCAGATGTGCCGGGTCATGCTTGTCGGGTACACCGGGCCGATGTACGGCGCCAGGGGCGGTTCGTCGTGCACCACGTACGGCCGGCCGGAGAGGTCGACGGCCGCCCGGACCAGCACCTCGTCCATCGGCACGGTGGCCGAACCGTACCGGCGGATGCCCGCCTTGTCGCCCAGCGCCTGGTCGAACGCGGCACCGAGGGCCAGCGCGGTGTCCTCCATCGTGTGGTGCGCGTCGATCTCCAGGTCACCGACGGTACGCACGGTCAGGTCGAAACCACCGTGCCGGGCGATCTGGTGCAGCATGTGGTCGTAGAAACCGACCCCGGTGCTGATCTCGGCCACTCCGGTGCCGTCCAGGTCGACCTCGACCAGGACCTTGGTCTCCTTGGTGATCCGCTCCACCCGGGCGGTCCGGCTCATGATTTGCCTTTCGTCGGTCGCGGCTGCGGGGCGATGGAGCCCTCGCGTCGAGTGCTGTCCAGGGCGGCGAGGAAGGCGTCGGTCTCGGCGCGGGTGCCCGCGGTGACCCGAAGCCAGCCGGGCAGGCCCACGTCGCGTACCAGCACACCGTGCGCCAGCAGCGACCGCCAGGCGACCGCCTGGTCGCCACCCACCTCGTACAACACGAAATTCGCGTCGCTGTCGGCGACCCGCAGGCCACGGCGGCGCAGCTCGGTGACGATGCGGTCGCGCTGTTCGGCGATCTCGGCGACCGTGCCGAGCAGGGCGTCGCGATGCGCCAGCGCGGCCCGCGCGGCGGCCTGGGTGAGCGCGGAGAGGTGGTACGGCAGCCGGACCAGCTGCACCGCCGCCACCACCGCCGGATCGGCCGCCAGGTAGCCCAGCCGGCCACCGGCGAACCCGAACGCCTTGCTCATCGTCCGGGTCACCACCAGCCGTGGGTGTCCGGGCAGCACCGCCACGGCGCTCACCGTGCCCGGGCGGGCGAACTCCGCGTACGCCTCGTCGACCACCACCATGCCGGGTGCCACGTCGAGCACCGCGGCGATCACCGCCGGGTCGAGCGCGGTGCCCGTGGGATTGTTCGGCGAGCAGAGGAAGACCACGTCCGGCCGATGCTCGCGGACCTGCGCGACCGCCTCGTCGGCGGTCAGCGCGAAGTCGGCCCCCCGCCGGGCCGGTACCCACCGGGTGCCGGTGCCGAGCGCCAGCAGCGGGTGCATCGAGTACGCCGGAGTGAACCCGAGCGCGCTGCGTCCCGGCCCGGCGAACGCCTGGAGCAGCTGCTGCTGGACCTCGTTGGAACCGTTGGCCGCCCACACCCCGTCGGCGGTGAGCCCGTGGCCGAGATACCCGGCCAGGTCGGCCCGCAACGCCACCGCGTCCCGGTCGGGGTAGCGGTTGAGGTCGCGCAGCTCCGCGGTGAGAGCCTTGCCGATCGCCTCGGCCACCGCCTCCGGCAGCGGGTGGGAGTTCTCGTTCGTGTTCAACCGCACCGGCACGTCCAGCTGCGGCGCGCCGTACGGCGACAGCCCTCGCAGCTCGTCACGGATCGGCAGGTCGGCCAGCCCGATCATGGGGTGGCCCCGAACCGGGCGGTGACCGCCTGGCCGTGCGCCGGCAGGTCCTCCACGTTCGCCAGCGTCACCACGTGGCCGGCGACCTCCCGCAGCGCCTGCTCGGTGTACTCCACCACGTGCACGCCGCGCAGGAACGACTGCACCGACAGCCCGGACGAGTGCCGGGCGCACCCACCGGTGGGCAGCACGTGGTTGGAGCCGGCGCAGTAGTCGCCGAGCGACACCGGCGAGTACGCGCCCACGAAGACCGCTCCGGCGTTGCGTACCCGCATCGCCCACTGACGGGCGTCCACCGTCTGGATCTCCAGGTGCTCCGCCGCGTACGCGTCGACCACCCGCAGCCCCGCCGCCAGGTCGTCGACAAGCACCACACCGCTCTGCTCGCCGCCCAACGCGGTGCCGACCCGCTCGGCGTGCTTGGTGGCCGGCACCAGTCGGGCCAGCTCCCGGTCCACCGCGTCGGCCAGCGCGACCGACGGGGTGACAAGCACGCTTGCCGCGAGGGGGTCGTGCTCGGCCTGGCTGATCAGGTCGGCGGCGACGTGCACCGGGTCGGCGGTGTCGTCGGCCAGGATCGCGATCTCGGTCGGGCCGGCCTCCGCGTCGATGCCGACCACCCCGCGCAGCAGCCGCTTCGCGGCGGTGACCCAGATGTTGCCCGGGCCGGTGATCACGTCCACCGGGGCGCAGTGCCCGCTGCCGGCGGCGTCGACGGCGCAGCCGTACGCCAGCATCGCCACCGCCTGGGCACCGCCGACGGCGTACACCTCGTCGACACCGAGCAACGCGCAGGCGGCGAGCACCCGGGCATCGGGCAGACCGCCGTTGTCCTTCTGCGGCGGGCTGGCCACCACCAGCGACCGGACGCCTGCCGCCTGGGCGGGCACCACGTTCATCACCACCGTCGACGGGTACATCGCCAGCCCACCGGGAACGTAGAGGCCGACCCGGTCGACCGGGATCCACCGCTCGGTGACCGTGCCGCCCGGCACCACCTGGGTGGTGTGGTCGACCCGTCGTTGATCGGCGTGCACCCGCCGGGCCCGGGCGATCGACTCCAGCAACGCCGCCCGGACCTGGCCGTCCAGCGTGCCTTCCGCCGCCGCGATGGCCGCCGCGGGCACCCGCAGCGTCTCCGGGGCGACCCCGTCGAACCGTTCACTGGCCTCGCGGACCGCCGGATATCCATGCTCGCGCACCGCCGCGACGATCGGGCGGATGCGCTCGACCGCCACCGAGACGTCGAGCTGGGCGCGAGGCAGCAGGTGGCGCGGGTCACGCGCGCCACCGCGCAGGTCGATCCGGTTCAACACGCCTGCGAGTCTAGGCGGCCGTCCGCCGGGCCGACCGGCGCCGCCCGTTGTCCGGGACGGTGAGCCGGGACACGCCCGCGCCCGCCGATCGGGCTACGCTTGATCACGTGACCGCACGGCTGCCGGTGTTCCCGCTCGCCACGGTGCTCTTCCCGGGGCTGGTACTGCCGCTGCACATCTTCGAGGAGCGGTACCGGGCGCTGGTCCGGCACCTGATGGCGCTGCCCGAGGGCGCACCGCGCGAGTTCGGGGTGGTGGCCATCCGCAGCGGCTGGGAGGTCGCCGCCGGTGCCGACGTGTCAGGTGCGGCGGAGGTCACCTTGCACGAGGTCGGCTGCACGGCCGAGCTGCGGCAGGTCACCGAGTTGGAGGACGGTGGCTACGACATCGTCACCGTGGGGCGGCGACGGTTCCGGGTGGGTGACGTCGACCGCGACTCCGCGCCGTACCTGACCGCCGAGGTGCAGTGGCTGCCCGAGCCGGACGGCCCGGACGAGACCGCCGACCTGTTGGCCGCCCGGGTGATCGCCGTCTTCCGGCAGTACCTGGGCCTGATCCGGGCCGAGGCCGGTCAGCTGACCGAGCAGTTACCCGAGGACCCGACGGTGCTGTCCCATCTCGTCGCCGCGACCGCGGCGTTGACGGTGGCCGACCGTCAGCGACTGCTCGCCATCGACAGCACGGCGGCCCGACTCCGCGCCGAGCTGCACCTGCTCAACCGCGAGGCGGCTCTGCTGCGCCAGGTGCGGGCGGTTCCGGTGCCGCTGGCGGAGCTGGCGACTCCCCCGCCGACCCCGAACTGACGTCTCCCGCCGCCGGGGAGGGCGGCGGCTGCGGCCCGGGCCCGGCCCCGTCCAGCTTCGGAGCCGCTGGCGGCTGCGCGGCGAGCCAGGCCAGGTCCGGCTCCGGCTCCGGCCGCAGCGACGGCCACCGCGACCAGCCGGCCAGCAGGGTGTACGTCACCGCGGCGGCGAACGCCGGCAGCAGCACGTTGCCGTAGGGCACCGGCAGCACGTCGAGGTACAGCTCGATCCCGCCGGCCCGCAGGTCGGCCGGCTTGCTGAAGCGGGTGCCGTCGGGTGCGGTCTCCAGCAGTCGCTGGTAGCCGGCCAGGCCGACCCGACGCCCCACCTGCCAGGCGACAAGCGCCGCGGCGAGCCCACCGGCCGCGGCGACGACCAGCCCGACCGGTCCCCGGTGGCGACGCAGCAGGAACCACACGGCGAGCGCGCCGAGCACCCCGAACGCCAGCCCGAGCAGGCTGAACCACCCGTCGGCGGCGATCGGCTGCTCCGGCTGCGCCTGGCCGTAGACCGCGCCGTCGGCGCTCTTGACGACCGGCGTGTCCGGCGCGATCGCCGCCCAGAGCCACCCCAGCGGCGCCCCCAGCAGGCCCATCACCAGCACCGTCGCCACCCCGAACGCCGCTGTTCGGCCACGCCTTCCCGGCTGCCCGGCGGCCTCGGTGGAGGACGCCTCGGCCACGGTCGCCGGCGTGCTTGTCGACTCGGCTGCCGGCCCGGCGGGCTCGGTGGACGACGCGGCGGGCTCGGTGGACGGCCCGGCGGGCTCGGTGGACGGCCCGGCGGGCTCGGTGGCCTGCGTCGTCGGGTCGGTCGGGAGGGCCGCCGGGGGCCGTGCGGGCGGTTCGGCGGCGGGGGTGGTCGGGCTCACCTGATGATCCTCGCAGCTACCCGCATCGGTCGTACACCGTGTCGCGGTGCCAGGTGGCCGCGGGCCACCTGGCACCCGATCACACCGCGGCACCTCGCCGAGGGCGACACCGTCCGACACCGGCAGCAGACGGCCGGTGTCCCGGATGCGGTCAGCGGCCGAACGGCTCCAGCATCGTCGAGGCCGCCCGCAGCCAGGCCTGCCGCGTGTCGCCCTGGAGCTGGTGGTACTCGATCGACGATCCGGTCTCCAGGGCCGGGTCGTACGGCACCACGGTCACCGCCCGGGTCCGGGTGGCGAAGTGCTTCTCCAGATCGCTCTGCAACGGCAACCGACCGGGGGTCGGGCAGGAGATCAGAGTGACGGCGTTGTCGGCCAGCTCACCCATCCCCTCCTCGTGCAGCAGGTCGAGCATCCAGTCCGCGCTGAACGCGGCGTCCTCGCGCGGCACCGTGGTGACCACCAGTTGGTCGGCGGCCTGCATGACGGTGCGCCAGTTCGGGCTCTCCACGTTGTTGCCGGTGTCCACGCAGATCACGTCGTGGGTGCGGCGCAGCAGTTCCAGCACCCGTTTGACGGTGAACTGGTCCAGTCGTTGGGCGAACCGGGGGCTCTCCTCACCGGCGAGCACGTCGTACGACCCGTCGGAGGCGTGCCGCAGGTAGTCGTCCAGGATCTCCAACAGCTCGGCGCCCTCCCGGATCTCGATCTGGACGAGATCGGCCACCAGGTGCCGGATCGTGCGGGCGTGCCGGGCGCTGCCGGCGCGCAGCCCGAGCGTGCCGCGCAACTCGTTGTCGTCCCAGGCCAGCACACCCCGGCCGCGTACGCTGCCGACGGTGGCCGCGGCCAGCACGGTGGCGGTCGTCTTGTGCACGCCGCCCTTGGGGTTGGCGAAGGCGATCACCCGGGGGGTGCCCAGATCGCGCCGGAGCGCCGCGGCGGCCCGTTCGAGATCGCTGCCGGCGCTCTGCGCCCGCCACTCGATGCGCCCGGGGCGGCCGGCCACGGCCGGCGGCGCCACAGCCGGTGGCGGCACCGGAGGCACCACAGCCGGCAACGGTGCCGGCGACGCCGGAGCCGGTGGGGCCACGGCCGGCGGCGCGACCGCCGCGGCGGGTGGCTGGTAGCCGCCGTTGTCCAGCAGGGCGTACCGGGACTCCAGCGGTGGCGCGGCGTGCCGGTAGCCGTTGTCCAACAGGGTGTACCGGGACTCGACCGGCTCCGGCCGGCGCGGCTCCGGTACCGCCGGGTACGGCGGCGGCCCCGGCTGTCCCCGGTACGGCTGGGCGGGGCGCGCCGGGTCGACCCGGTACGCGGGTTCGGCCCGGTAGGCGGGCTCCTCGCCGTACGGCCGGTCCGCCGGCTGCCCGACGGCTGGCACCCGCCCCGCGTAGCCGGTGCCGGGCCCCCGTCGCGGCAACGGCTCGGGTGACGGTGGCCCTGGCGGCGGCTCCTCGGCCCGCCGCTCGGTGGCGGGCGGCTCCGCGTTGCGACCGCCGAGGCGGGCTCGGTCGAGCAGCGCCCGCCACCGCGGTGCCGGTTCGGCGGGTCGTCCCCAACCGGTCTCGCTGCCCTCCACGGATCGCCTCCCCAGCGCTACGGTCTCCGTCTGACAGGCTACGAACGAAAGCCTATTGAGGCCACACCGGGCGGCAACCGGATGTGTCGACAACCGTCACGGTGTCGGCTCTGGATCATCCTCGTCGACCATGTCCGCCGAGGTGGACGGCGTCCAGGTCGACGTCGAGAGGGCGGGCGACGGCGGTGCCGGTGACGGTGACGAATCCGTCACCTGCGGCACTGGCGAGCGGTCCGCCACGGTCGGTGCCGGCGTGGGCGGGCTGGCGGTGGCAGCGGCGGTGGCGGTGGCGGTCGGGCTCACGGTCGGGTCCGGTGTGGCCGTCCGATCCACCGGCGGCCGGACCACGTCCCGCTGCTCGGGCAGCGGTGGGGTGAACACCGTCCGCTCCAACCGCCGGACCTCCGGAGCCGGATCCACCACCCGCACCCCGGACCGGGCCGCCACGCCACGTAGCTTTGTCGGTTCGGCGCGCACCACGAGCGCGTACAGACAGGCGCACTCGGAGCGGTACGCGGCCGCCTCCGCCGCCGCGACCCGGGCGCCGCTGAGATACAGCTCGCGCAGTTCGCGTTCCTGTGGCCCACCGCCGCCCAACGCGGTGGCCCGGGCGCGGTAGTCGGCGGCCTCCCGCTCCTTACGGTCTGCGAGCTTGACCATCCCGGCCGTCACGTCCTCCGGTACCCGCTGGGCCGGAATGCGGACGATCTCGGTCTGCCGCTCCGGCAGCGGCACCCGGCCGAACACGACAGCGACTCCCACGTCGCCGACCACCGCGGCGAGCCGGGCCGGGGTGAGGTACTCGTTGAGCGAGACCAGAGCGTACGTGCCGTCGCCGAGCGACCGGCCGGCCAACGCGGCCAGGTCGGCGGCGGCAGCCGCTTCGTAACGGGGGATGGAGTCGCCCTCGACCACGCCCACCCGGGTCACCTCACCGACCGTGCGATCCGGCACGGGTGGGCCACCGGTGGCGAGCACCGCCGTGGCCAGCACCGTGGCGCACGACAGCATCGCCACCCAGCCGAGCAGCGGAGTACGGCTCGGACCGTGGCCCAGCCGGGTCACCGTGGCCGCGAGGCGGGGCAGCAGTCGCTGGTCCAACTTCCGCAGCAGATCGCCGGCGCGCACGGGCGGTCCCCTCGTCGGTCGGTCGGAACGGGCGGGACGCGTCAGTCGCGGAGGATGTCCAACGCGCGTCCCAGATCGTCAGGGTAGTCGCTGACGAAGCGGACCTCGTCCCCCGTACGGGGGTGCTCGAAGCTCAACTCTCTGGCGTGCAACCACTGCCGATCCAGCTTGAGCCGCGCGGCGAGTGTCGGATCGGCGCCGTACGTGAGGTCACCCACGCACGGATGCCGCAGCGTCGAGAAGTGCACCCGGATCTGGTGGGTCCGGCCGGTCTCCAGCCGGACGTCGACAAGGCTCGCGGACGGGAACGCCTCGATGGTGTCGTAGTGGGTGATGCTCGGTTTGCCGCCGGAGACCACGGCCCAGCGGTAGTCGTGGTGCGGGTGCCTGTCGATCGGGGCGTCGATGGTGCCGCGCAACGGGTCCAGGTGCCCCTGCACCACCGCGTGGTAGCGCTTCTCCACCTCCCGGTACTTGAAGGCCCGCTTCAGCACGCTGTACGCCTGCTCGCTCTTGGCCACCACCATGACGCCTGTGGTGCCGACGTCGAGCCGGTGCACGACGCCCTGCCGCTCGGCGGCACCGCTGGTGGCGATCGTGTGCCCGATCGCGGCGAGCCCACCGATCACCGTCGGACCGGTCCACCCCGGGCTGGGATGCGCGGCCACGCCGACCGGCTTGTCGATCACCACGATGTCGTCGTCGGCGTACACCACGCGCAGGCCGGGCACCGCCTGGGGCACCACCACAGGTGCCGTGGCCGGCGCGGGCAACGTCACCTCCAGCCAGGAACCCGCCCGCACCTTGTGCGAGTTGGGTCGTACCGCGCCGTCCACAAGCGCCTCGCCGGCGTCGACGAGCGCGGCGGCGGTGGTACGGGAGAGGCCGAACAGTCGGGCCACGGCCTGGTCCAGCCGCATCCCGTCGAGTCCGTCGGGTACCGGCAGACTGCGTTGGTCGCCGCCGGCGGCGAAGGTGGCTGTCATGCCCGCTCCCGCTGTCCGCCGTCGCTGTCGGTGGAGCTCTGTCCGCCTGCGTCGACTGTCCGCCGGTCGGCGGGGTCGCCGCCCACCGCTGCGTCGTCCCGATCAGCGTCACTCCGCCGGTTCTCGGCCAGCGCCCGGGTACCGTCGCGTTGGCGGCCGGTGAACTCCAACCCGACGGCGAGCAGCACGCCGCAGACCAGGGCGCTGTCGGCGACGTTGAAGATCGGGAAGACCCGACCGTACGGGTCGAAGACGCTGAACATGTCGACCACGTGCCCGACGAACCAGCCCGGTGCCCGGAAGATCCGGTCGATCAGGTTGCCGACCACGCCGCCGACCACCAGGCCCAGCGAGATCGCCCACGGAACCGAGCGCAGGGTCCGTGCCATCCAGGCGATCCAGCCCAGCACCCCGATCGCGATGATCGGAAAGATGAAGGTGTAGTCCTTGCCGAGACTCCACGCGGCCCCGCTGTTGCGGGTCAGCGACAGGTAGAGAGCCCCACCCAGCAGCCGTACCGGCTCGCGATCACTCAGTTGCTGGAGCGACAGGTGCTTGGTCAACAGGTCGACGGCCAGCGCGAACACCGCGAGCGAGAGGAGGATCGTGACGGACCGGCGCCGCGATCTCGTGGCGGTGCCTGACCCGGTGGTGCCGGATCCAGCGGGCGGTGCTGCGCTCATCTGCTCCCCATCGACAATCGCGGCGGTGCCGTCGCACCGCCGCGCGCGGACGCCGGGGAGCGTGCCGTCAGCGCCGCTCCTCCAGCTGCTTGCAGGTCACGCAGAGGGTGGCGGACGGGAAGGCGGCCAGCCGCTCCACCGGGATGGGGTTGCCGCACCGCTCGCACCAGCCGTAGCCACCCTCGTCGAGACGCTCCAGGGCGCGCTCGACCTGCGTGATCCGTTCCAGGATGCTGTTGGCGAGGGAGATCTCCTGCTCCCGCTCGAACGTCTTGGTGCCGGTGTCGGCCTGGTCGTCCCCGGCCGAGTCGGTGAGGCGGTCGCGCTGCAGCTCGGTGATCTCGCTCAGCGTCTGATCGTACTCGGCTCGCAGTTCCTCGTGCCGCGCCGCCAGCGCGGCTCGGATCTTCTCGGTCTCCGCGGCGCTGCGGGTGGACTTCACCGCAGGCTTGCGGCCGGCGGTCCTGGTCTCGGCTGGCTTGGCCATCGTCGCTCCCTCGGCCACGGAGCCGCGGTGAGTCCGCGACACCTCGACAGGGGCAGCCAGCATCGACCGCCCCAGGTACAAAACGGGCGCGCGGCGACGGGGCCGCGCACTCCGGAGGTTGGCAAGGATACGGAACGTAAAGGCGTCCGACAACGTGCCGCACCGAAACGCCCGCTCCACCCCGGTTACTGCCATTTCGGGGCAAAGGGAACGCTAGCAGATCACCGCCACTCAGCCGGCCCGTTCCGCGCCGTCCCGTAGCCGGCTCAGCCGGCCGGCCAGATCCGGCCCGGACGGGGTGACCAGAAAGAGCTTGTCTCTGCTCGCCGCGCCGGTACGCAGCGACACGGCGGCCGGCCGGACGCCCAGCGCGGCGGCCAACGCGCGACGGGCAGCCTCGGTGGCCCGACCGTCAGCCGCCGGCGGATGCACCGCGATGACCAGAGCGGGCCCGTGCGGGCCGTCGAACCGGCCACCCACGCGCGCCCGGGAGGCCCCCGGTTTCACCCGCACGGCGACGGTGAGCGCATCGTCCATCGAACCGACTCAGCGGCGTCCGGATTCCGACAGCAGCACGGTGTCCGGCGTGCAGTGCGCGCAGGGGGTGAAGCCGAGTTCGACCGCCTCCGACACGGGTAGCGGCTCATGCTCCCGGCCGACCAGATGCGGGCACTCGTCGAGGTGGTAGCGCGGCCGACCATCGACGACCCGCACCTCGTCCGCGAGGCGGGCCACCCGGGCCGCCTGCTCGACGGTGATCTCCTCGGCTCCGGGCTCGTCGTCGTACCCGTCGGCGAAGCCGGGCCGCTCACGCGCCTCGGACACCGGCGAACCGGGTGGTTGCCGCCACCCGGAATCACCGGTGTCCACGTCTGCCGAGGTCTGCTGAGTCGGAATGCCCGACTCACGCCGGTCGCTGTCGCGACCAGTCTGGGTGCCGCTGGCAGCCGAAGCGCGGCCGGCCGCCTGGCGGGCACCGGCGACAAGTGCCACGGCGGCCAGCAGGCTGGCCCCGATCGAGACGACGAGCAGCGGGCTGGAGCCACCGGCCAGGCCGAAGACCAGCAGCACCACCGCGACGAGGATGAGCGCGAGACTGATGACTATCATGGCTCACCCTCGCCGTGTCGTACCGATGAGGCAGGGCGGGTGATCGCCGCGCTGGCGGCAGTCACCGACCCGGTTCAGCGACCGGCCTCAAGCGCGCCGGAGCGGCCCCCGCCGTAGGACCCGGCGAGACCCGCCGCGGCGAGCCCGTTGCCGGCGGCCCGGGCACCCTCGCCCCGGGTCATCTCGGCCTCCAGGCCCTGGCCACGGCCGTCGAGGTCACGCAGCTGGCTCTCCAGGTACGCCTTGAGCCGGGTGCGGTACTCCCGCTCGAACTGCTTGAGCTCCTCGATGTGCTTCTGCAACGCGGTGCGCTTGGCGTCCAGGCCGCCCATGGCCTCCTGGTGCCGCTGCCGGGCGTCGCGCTCCAGCGCGTCGGCCTTGGCGCGGGCCTCGCGGGTGACCTCCTCGGCCTTGGAACGGGCCTCGGAGAGCAGCTGGTCGGCCTCGCGGCGAGCGTCGGAGACGTGGTCGTCGGCGGTGCGCTGGGCCATCATGAGCACGCGCAGCGCCTGCTGCTCGCCGTCCGGGCCGGCCGCGGCGCCACCGACACCGACGGAGCGGACCTGCTCCAGCTCGGCCTGCATGGCGCGGGCGGCCTGCTCGGCGGCGGCCTTGTCGCGCTGCACCCGGTCGAGCTGGGCCTTGACGTCGTTCAGCTCGGCCGCCAGGCGGGCGTCGCCGCCGGGGCCGGCGGGGGCACCGCCCCGCCCACCGCGCTCCACCTGGGCGCGCAGCTCGTTGTTCTCCTCGATAAGACGGGCGAGTTCGCGCTCGACCTCGTCCAGGAAGGCGTCGACCTCCTCCTCGTCGTAGCCCCGCTTGCCGATCGGCGGCTTCTTGAAGGCGACGTTGTGGACGTCGGCCGGGGTCAGCGGCATCGAAACTCCTCGGGTCAGTTGCGGCCGCGATAGCGCGTCGGTCATCAGGCGGTCCTGATGATCGCCGGCTCTAACACAAACCTCATCAGCACGAACAGGATAACCAGGAGCACAAGGGAGGCCAGGTCGATGCTCACGGTACCAATTCGCAGCGGAGGGATCACACGCCTCAACGCCCGGAGCGGGGGATCAGTGACGCTCCACACGGATTCCAGTCCGGCTGACGCTCCCCGACCGGGCTGCCAGCGCCGGCCGTACTGCAACACCGCGCTCAGCACGAAACGGGCCAAAAGAACGATCAGGAAGATGTACGTGGCCAGGTAGAGAACCTGTAACAAGATCGACAACACGGCAGGCGACGTCCCTCAGGTCGGGCGGGTCAACTCAGGCTGAAGAACCCGCCCTCAGCGATCTTGGCCTTGTCCTCCGCGGTGACCTGGACATTGGCCGGTGAGAGCAGGAACACCCGGTTGGTCACGCGCTCGATCGTACCGCGCAGCCCGAAGGCCAGCCCGGCGGCGAAGTCCACCAGACGGCGGGCATCCGCCTCATCCATCTCGGTGAGGTTGATGATCACCGGCACCCCGTCGCGGAAGTGCTCGCCGATCGTGCGCGCCTCCCGGTAGGTGGTCGGGTGCAGCGTGGTGATCTGGTAGCGCTGCTCCTCCTCCGGCACCAACTGGCGCTCGCGCGGCTGCGCCTGCGGCGCCAGGGCGAGGTTGTCCCGGGTGTGGTACGTCAGCGCGCCGGACGACTCGCCGGTGGACCGGGTGATCGACCGGACGCTGGACCGCTCGGCCCGCTCCGGACGCTCGGAGCGCTCGGACTCCAGCCGCTCGGCCTCGCCCAGCCGGCCCGGACGCTCACTCAGGCGCCCACGCTCACCCAGCCGTGGCCGGGGAGCCGGCGGCTCCTCCGCCTCGTCCTCCTCGTCGGCGAACTCCTCGGCGTACCGGCTCTGCCGGTAACGCGACTCCCGGTAGCCACCCTTGTCGTAGCCACCGTCGTCGTAGGCCCGCTCGTCGTCCTCTTCGACAAGTCCGAGCCAGACCCCCGCCTTGCGCAGTGCACCCATCCCCGCGCCCTTCCCGTCCGCCGTGCGGCACACGCCCCCGCCGTGTCGCCTGTCGCGAGTGGACCATCCCTGCCCACCGGACTGGAACGGCAATCCCTCGACGCGCAATTCGCGTTGCACGTCACGCCCCCCGGTCGCCGGGAAGACCGTTCCCACAAACAACACTGATGTAATTTGCTTCCCTCGCGGCCAGGCTACCGCAGCGTGGGACGCATTCCGAGCAACGCACTGCCGACGCGGACATGTGTCGCGCCGTGACCGATCGCCGTCTCCAGGTCGCCGCTCATCCCGGCGGACAAATCCGTGGCCTGCGGATGGTCCGCCCGCACCAGCGCCGCGACAGTGGCCAGCCGGGCGAACGCGCGCTCCGGCTCCCAGCCCAGCGGTGCCACCGCCATCAGACCGGCCAGTCGCAGCCCAGCGGCGGCGGCGACCGCCTCGGTGACCGGGCCGAGGCCCACATCCGGGTCGGCCGAGTCCGGCACCGCGCCGCCCCGCGCCGTATCACCGTCGATGCTGACCTGCACCAACACGTCCAACGGCCGGTCCCGGCCGATGGACGTGACGCCCGCGTCCAGGGCGGACGCCAACCTGACGCTGTCGACGGACTGGACCACGTCCGCGTACCGCAGCACCGACCTGACCTTGTTGCGTTGCAACCGGCCGACGAAGTGCCAGCGCGGGGTGACTCCGGCGGCGGCTACCTGCACCGCCTTGGCCGCCGCCTCCTGGTCGCGGTTCTCCCCCACGTCTGTCACCCCGAGGGCGACCAGCGTCACCACGTCTGCCGCCGGGTAGGTCTTGGTGACGGCGATCATGGTCACCTCGGTCCGGTCCCGGCCCGCGGCGGCGCAGGCATCGGCGATGCGGGAGCGTACGCGGGCGAGCCCGGCGGCGATCTCCGCGCGCCGGTCGGCTTCCGCCGGGGTTTGGCTGTCGGTCATCGGCGGGGTTCAGGACCCGTTCTTCAGGAAGTCCGGCACGTCCACGTCGTCGAAGAGCACCCGGCGCGGCGACTGCGGCGTGGCCGGAGCAGCCGGCGACGGCAGGACCGGCGTGCTCGGCTGAGCCGGCTGGTTCTGGTTCGTCTTCCGGGTCGGCTCGGCCGCCTTGTACGCCGGAGTGCCGCCGTCGAAGCCCGCCGCGATCACGGTGACCCGCACCTCGTCACCGAGCGCGTCGTCGATGACCGCGCCGAAGATGATGTTCGCGTCCGGGTGGGCCGCGTCGGTGACCAGTTGGGCCGCGTCGTTGATCTCGAACAGGCCGAGATCGGAACCACCGGCGATGGAGAGCAGCACGCCCCGGGCACCGTCCATGCTCTGCTCCAGCAGCGGGCTGGAGATGGCGGCCTCGGCGGCCTCTACCGCACGGTTCTCGCCCCGGGCGCTGCCGATGCCCATCAGCGCGCTGCCCGCGCCGCTCATCACGCTCTTGACGTCGGCGAAGTCCAGATTGATCAGACCCGGCGTGGTGATCAGGTCGGTGATGCCCTGGACACCGGAGAGCAGCACCTGGTCGGCGGTCCGGAAGGCGTCCATCATGCTGATGTTGCGGTCACCGAGCGCCAGCAGCCGGTCGTTGGGAATGACGATCAGGGTGTCGCACTGGTTGCGCAGCTCGTCGATACCGGCCTCGGCCTGCACCTGGCGACGCTTGCCCTCGAAGGAGAACGGCCGGGTGACCACACCGATGGTCAGCGCGCCGAGCTTCCGGGCGATGTTCGCCACCACCGGCGCGCCACCGGTGCCGGTGCCGCCACCCTCACCGCAGGTCACGAAGACCATGTCGGCTCCCTTGAGGACCTCCTCGATCTCGTCGCGGTGGTCCTCGGCGGCATTCTTGCCGACGTCCGGATTGGCGCCGGCGCCCAGGCCACGGGTGAGTTCCCGACCGACGTCGAGCTTGACGTCGGCGTCGCTCATCAGCAGCGCCTGCGCGTCCGTGTTGATCGCGATGAACTCGACGCCCTTGAGCCCAACCTCGATCATCCGGTTGACGGCGTTGACGCCGCCACCCCCGATGCCGACGACCTTGATGACCGCCAGGTAGTTGTGCGGAGGTGTCATCTCCGGTCCTTTCCCTTCGAGATCGGCTACTCCCCGACCGGCTACGGCCTGGCCGGACCGACGGTCGACGCAGCTACCACCACCGAGGTCGAGAGGTAAACCCTCACCCTCTACTAGAGGGTTAGAGTTATGTCAACCACTGATCCTCTTCCGGGCAACGTAAGCGCAGCCGAGCGATGAGCCAAGGACCGCTCCGGCGTGTCGCCGGTGTAGCGAGACGGCTCACCACTGATCGGCCGCTCACCGGAAGGTGACCACGTCCGGCGCGCTCACGTCGATCCGGGCCGCGTCCTGGTCGAGCAGCGCGGTGGCCACCCGCGCCTTGTCCGCGCCATCGGTTGCGTCGCCCCAGAACACCGTACGGTCGTCACGCAACTTCAGGCTGATCCGCGCCAACCCCTCGACACTGACCTCGACCAGCTGGTCGAGCAGCTCCGGGGTGAGTACGCCGAGCACTTCCAGGCCGGCCTGGGTCTCCGGATCCTCCGGACCGGGCGTGGCCAGCCGTACCAGCGGCAGGCCGTCCGGACGCTGCGGCACCGTCCGGAACACCACCCCGGCGGCGTCGACCACCGCGAACTGCTCCCCACGCGGCACCACCGCCACACCCGTGCGCTCGGTCAACCGCACCACCAACGCGTCCGGCCAGTCCCGGGTCACGGTGACCCGCTCCACCGGCGGCAGGGCACCGATCCGTTTCGCCAGCGTCGCCAGGTCGACCCGGGCCAGCGGGGCGCCGTCCGGCACCCCCGCCGCGTCCCGCACCTGCACCGCCGTCACCAGTTCGGCACCCTCCACCCGCACCTCACGCACCCCGAACAGGCCGGTGCCCAACAGCGTCCACGCCACCAGCCCGGCCACCGCGAGCAGACCACCGGCCACCGCCCAGGGCAGCGCCGCCCGCATCCGACGCCGCCGGGCCCGGGCCATGAACCGCCGGGTGGACGCGGGCACCGCGTCGCTGCCGGCGCGTACCAGCTGCCACCTGCGGACAGGGCGACGCCCCGCACCACCGTCCACACCGGTGCCGCGGCCACGGGCCGGACCGGGACTCATTCCGCGACGGGCGCCACGCCGTCCACCCCGACGGCTCCGGGCACACTGCCACCGATACTCGTCGACCCGCCGGTCACCCCGCCGGCGACGGTGCCGGTCAGCTCCTGCCCACCGGCGGTACGCGCCGCCAACGCGGCCAACAGCTCGTCGCCCATCAGCGAGATCGGCGGGGCCCCCATCGTCACCACCACGTCGCCGGAGCGGGCCCGACGGGCCACCTCAACCGGCGCGGCCTCCCACGCGTCGACGAAGACCTTCCGCTCCGCCGGCAACGACACCGCCTCGACAAGCGCCAACGAGCCCTCGCCCGGAGCACGCTGCTCGCCCGGCCCGAAGACCTCCAGCAGCACCAACTCGTCGGCGATCGCCAGCGCCTCGGCGATCTCCGCCTGCAACTCCCGGGTGCGGTAGAGCCGGTAGGGCTGGAAGACGACGATCAGCCGGCCGTCGCCGGCCACCTCGCGCAACGTCCGCAGGGCCAGTGTCATCGAGGTCGGGTGGTAGGCGTACTCGTCGTAGACCAGCACCCCGTCCACGACACCCTTGCGCTCGAAGCGTCGGCGCACCCCGGGGAAGGCCGCGAGCGCCGCCTCCGCCGCCGGCAGCGGCAACTCCAGCAGGTACGCGGCCAGCACCGCCGAGGCGCTGTTGAGTCCCATGTGGCGGCCCGGCACCGGCAGCCGGAACTCGCCGAGCGGGCGACCGTCGATGTGGGCGAGGTAGCGCACCCCCCGCGCCGAGGAGGCCATGTCGGTAAGCCGCAGGTCGGCGTCCTCAGCCTCCCCGTAGGTGAACACCCGACGCCCCTCGGCGCGCAGCGTCGCCGCCAGCCGCCGGCCACCCGCGTCGTCGGCGCAGGTGATGACGAAGCCGTCCGGATCGGTGAGCCGGGCGAACTCGGCGAAGGCGGCCTCCAGGTTGGCCAGGTCGCCGTAGGTGTTCAGGTGGTCCGCCTCGACGTTCGTGATGATCGAGACGAACGGGCGGTAGATGAGAAAGGAGCGGTCACTCTCGTCGGCCTCGACCACGAAGTACTCGCCGGTGCCGTGATGCGCCCCGGAGCCACCCTCGGAGATCTCCCCACCGATCACGAAGGACGGATCCGCCCCCGCCTGCTGAAGCACCATGGTGACCATCGAGGTGGTGGTGGTCTTGCCGTGGGTACCGGCGACGGCCACGGTCCGGCGACCGGTCATCGCCGCCGCCAGGGCCTCCGAGCGGTGCAGCACCCGCAGCCCGCGCCGCCGCGCCTCCACCATCTCCAGATGGTCCGCGGGGATCGCCGAGGAGTACACGACGGTGTCGACCCCGTCGAGATTTGCCGTCTCGTGGGTCATGTGGATGGTCCCGCCGAGCGCCCGCAGGCCGGCCAGCGACGGCCACTCACGCAGTTCGCTGCCGGAGACCGGCAGGCCCCGGGTGAGGAAGAGCCGGGCCAGCCCGCTCATGCCGACGCCGCCCACGCCGATCAGGTGAATGTGGCCGAGATCCTCGGCCGTCAGCGTCCCCGCCGGGCTGAACGTGGTCATCGGGTTACCGCCTCGTAGACGAAGTTGAGCAGCGCCTCGTCGCCGTCGCGCCGGCCGTAGGCCGCCGCGGCGGTACCCATCGCGTGCAGCCGCTGCGGGTCACGGATCAGCGGGATGACCGTGCGTTCGAGCCAGTCCGGGGTGACCTCGGCGTCGTCGACGAGCAGCCCACCGCCGGCCTCGACCACCGGCAGCGCGTTGCGCTTCTGTTCCTGGTTGCTGTGCGGGTACGGCACGTAGATGGTCGGCAGCCCGATCGCGGCGACCTCGGCGCAGGTCATCGCCCCGCCCCGACCCAGCATCAGGTCGGCGGCGGCGTACCCGGCGTCCATGTCGGACAGGTACGGCAGCGTCACGTACGGCACCGGCAGGTCGGTCGGGACCGACACCGGCTCGTTGCGGGCACCTATCACGTGCAGCACCTGGATGCCGTTGCGGGCCAGCTCCTTCGCCGCACCGGCGACCGCGAGGTTTATCGACCGGGCACCCTGCGACCCACCGGCGACGAAGAGCACCGGCAGGTCGGGGCGGAGCCCGAAGTGGGCGCGCGCCGCGTTGCGCATCGCGGCCCGGTCCAGGCCGGCGATGCTGCGCCGCAGCGGTACGCCCACCACCCGGGCGTCGCGCAGCGACTCGGCCTGCGCCGGCTGGTGCGGGAAGCCCACCGCCACATGCTTCGTGAACTTCATCCCCAGCCGGTTGGCCACCCCCGGCGGCACGTTCACCTCGTGGATCACGATGGGCAGTTCCCGGCGCCAGGCGGCCAGGTAGGCCGGCACCGAGACGTACCCACCGAAGCCGACCACCACGTCGGCGCGTACCTCGTCGATGACCTTGCCCGCGGCGCGGGCGGCGGTCCACATCCGGCCCGGGGTACGGACCAGGTTCATGTTTATCGACCGGGGCAGCTGGTAGGCGGGGATATTCCGCAGGTCGTACCCGGCCGGCGGAATCAGCTCGTTCTCCAGGCCCTTCGGTGTGCCGAGGCAGGTTATCCGGACGCCGGGGTCATGCCGGCGCAGGCAGTCGGCGAAGGCGAGCAACGGGTAGATGTGCCCCCCGGTGCCACCTCCTGCGAGCACCACCGAACGCAGCGGACCCATCAACGTCTCCTCTCGCTCGCCGTCCCGCCGCGACCCCGGGCAGCCCGGGTGCCACGCGGTGTGGCCTGGTCGTCCGTGCGCCGCCTGCGTGCCTGAGGCACGGGGCCCCGGGCCGTCGACGGCGTCGCCGCGCGGCGACGCCGGCCGGGAAGCGGCGGCAACGGTGCCCACACTAGTCGGACCCACCGGGCCGGCGGACGGGCATGCAGGGCCCGGGCCGCATCGGGTTCCGCACGGGCGAACGAGGCGAGCATGCCGACCGCCGCGAGGGTGACCACCAGGGCGCTGCCGCCGTCGGAGATGAACGGCAGCGGTACGCCGGTCAGCGGCAGCAGCCCGATCACCCCGCCGATGTTGATGAACGCCTGCCCGACCAGCCAGGCGGTGGCGCCCGCGGCGGCCAGTCGCCGGAACGGGTCGTCGACCCGCCGGGCGATGCGCAGGCCGGTGTAGCCGAGCACGGCGAAGAGGGTGACGATCACGGCGCAGCCGACCACCCCCAGCTCCTCGGCGATCACCGCGAAGATGAAGTCGTTCTCCGCGGCCGGCAGCCAGGCCCACTTGGTCCGGCCCTGGCCCAGCCCGGTGCCGAACCAGCCGCCGTTGGCGATGGCGTAGCGGGCCTGGACCATCTGGTAGCAGAGCTGCTCCTTGCAGGCGTCCAACGGCGGCGGGTTGAAGAAGACGGTGAGCCGGGCCAGCCGGTAGTTCTCCTCACCCCGTACGCCCGATCCGGCGCCGAGGGAGGCCACCGCGACCAGCAGACCGATGCCGAGCAGACCGATCGCGCTGAGCGCGGCGAAGACCCGCAGCCGCACCCCGGCCGCCCAGAGCAGCCCCACCACCAGGGCCAGCAGGCAGAGCATGCTGCCCAGGTCGTTGTAGCCGACCAGCACGAACAGCAGCCCCACCACCGGGAACAGCGGCGTGGCCAACTCCCGCCACCAGCCCAGCGCCGCGCCCTTGCGGGCGAGCACGTGCGCGCCCCACAGCACCAGCGCGAACTTCGCCAGCTCCGAGGGTTGCAGGCTGATCTCGCCGACGTACAGCCAGAGCAGCCTGGCCTCCAGTGGGCCGATCTTCGCGTCGCCGTCGGTCAGCCGCCCGTACGCCACCAGCAGGTTCAGCAGGATCAGCAGCCCCACCGCGACCGCCAGGGTCGGCCGACCCAGACTCCGGTAGGTGCTGGCCGGCAGGCGCTGGCAGGCCCAGAACGCCACGATGCCGATCACCGCGAAGATCGCCTGCTTGGTCAGCGAGGCCGAGGCGTTGCCACCCTGGGCGTAGTCCCGCACGCTGGTGGCCGAGAAGACCATTGTCAGCCCGATCAGCAGCAGCAACCCGGCGCTGGCCAGCAGCAGGTGGTAGGAGGCCAGCGGCCGGGACAGCAGGCCACGCAGCGCCGCCAGCGACCCCACCGCGTCCAGCCCCCGCCACGCGCCACCGTCCGGCCCGACGCCGACGGCACCCGCCCCGGCCGAACGGGTAGCACCGCTGCCCGTACCTGACCCGGGTGGTCGCGGCGGGTCCTCGGTTCGCACCGCACCGCCAGCCGCATCCACCGCTCCGGCAGCCTTCACCGAGCTGGCAGCCTTCACCGCCTCGCCACCGGACCGTCGCCTGCTCGGTGCCACACCCTTCTCGTCCCGCGCCTCCCCCACAACGCCATCATCGCCGCTGTCGTCATCCGACACCGCCGCTATCGCCCACTCGGCGTGTCGCACTTGCCCCCACCCGGTTAATCATGAAGTTGTTGCCACGCCACGCCGGACAGGGCGGCAATAACTTCATGATCAACGTGGCTGTGCCGTCCGGAGGGGCGGCCCGAAGGGGGTGGGTCAGCCCATGTTGGCCAGGAAGTCGCTGTAGAAGAGGCCGAGGGCGATGGCTACGCCGATGCCGGCGATGATCCAGAAGCGGACCACGATGTTGACTTCGCTCCAGCCGGCGAGCTCGAAGTGGTGTTGCAGCGGAGACATCCGGAAGACGCGCTTGCCGGTGGTCTTGAAGGAGATGATCTGGATCACCACCGACATCGTGATGATCACGAACAGCCCACCGATGATCAGCAGCAGCAGGATGGTACGGGTCGACATGGCCATTCCGGCGATCAGGCCACCGAGGCCGAGGGCTCCGGTGTCGCCCATGAAGATCCGGGCCGGCGAGGTGTTCCACCACAGGAAACCGACGCAGGCCCCGGCCGCCGCCCCGGCGATCAGCGCGATCTCCAGCGGATCCCGGACGGTGTAGCAGTAGTTGTCCGGATTCGCGGTGTACGCCGGGTCGGCGCACCAGTGGCGGTACTGCCAGAACGCGATCACCGCGTACGCGCCGAGCACCATCACCGAGGCACCGGTGGCCAGCCCGTCGAGACCGTCGGTGAGGTTGACACCGTTCGTCGCCGCCATCACCACGAAGATGAAGATGATCACCGCGCCGATCTTGGTGACGTCCAGCGCCGGGATGTCCCGGATGAAGCTGAGCGTGGTGCTGCCGACCGTTTCGGTGTTCGTCACCGCGCCCGACGCGTCGGTCATGGTGGACGGGAACCAGAGCGCGACCACCCCGAACACCGCACCGACCAGGATCTGCCCGAGCAGCTTGCCGCGCGCGCTCAGGCCGCCACTGTGCCGCTTACGCACCTTCAGGAAGTCGTCGATGAAGCCGACCGCGCCGCAGAAGACCATCAGCCCCAGCAGCACCAACGCCGTGATGGTCGGCTCGACCTGGGCGATCTGCGCGTCCGGCAGCGTGGTCAGGGCGAGGTGACCGGCCACGTACGCGATGACGGTGGCCAGGATGAACACCACGCCGCCCATCGTCGGCGTGCCCTTCTTGCCCTGGTGCATCTGCGGGCCCTCGGCCCGGATCGGTTGCCCCGCCTTGAGCCGGGTGAAGACCCGGATCGCGATCGGGGTGCAGAACAGCGAGACGAGGAAGGCCACCCCGATGGCCACGATTACCGCTCTCACGCGGTGCCACCTCCGGCCGACGCCGACGTACCCGTACCGTCCCCGACGGCGTCGACGCGCAGCGCGTCGGCCACCTCCCAGGTCCGGTACCGGGAGCCCTTCACCAGGACCACGTCGCCCGGCCGTAGCTCGCTCCGCAGCACCTCGACGGCCGCCGCCTGATCGGTGAGCAGCACCGACTCTCCTCCCCAGTCACCTACCGATGTCGCCCCGTGGTGGATCGACGCCGCCGCCTCGCCGACCACGAGCAACCGGTCCACGCCCAGCTCGGCCGCGAGCCGGCCCACCTCGGCGTGTCCCTGCGCCTCGAACTCGCCCAGCTCCGCCATGTAGCCGAGCACCGCGACGGTACGCCGTCCCGCGCCGATGCCGCCCAGCGCCCGCAGCGCCACCGCCATCGACGCCGGATTGGCGTTGTACGAGTCGTCGATCACGGTCACCCCGTCGGTGCGCTCGAAGACGTCCATCCGACGGGTGGAAACCAGCCCGAGCGCGCCCAACGCGATGGCCAGTTCGGCCAGCGGCATCCCCAACTCGCGGGCCACCGCGGCGGCGGCCAGGCTGTTCCAGACCTGGTGCCGGCCGGTGAGCCCGAGCCGCACCGGCGCACTGCCCTCCGGCGTCACGAGGGTGTACGCGGGCCACCCCCGCTCGTCCAGCTTCACGTCCACGGCCCGCACGTCGGCGTGCGC
This sequence comes from Verrucosispora sp. CNZ293, assembly GCF_002754655.1. Lineage (NCBI taxonomy): Bacteria > Bacillati > Actinomycetota > Actinomycetes > Micromonosporales > Micromonosporaceae > Micromonospora > Verrucosispora sp. CNZ293. The sequence goes on along the minus strand of NZ_PEFR01000001.1, from coordinate 24,262 downwards.
CGACTCGCCGTAGCGGACCACCCGGGCCACCGTCCGGGAGGCCATGGCGTCGACAAGCGGGTCGTCGGCGTTGAGCACCGCCAGGCCGTCGGTCGGCAGCGCCTCGACCAGTTCGCCCTTGGCCACGGCGATGTTCTCCTGGGAGCCGAACTCGCCGATGTGTGACACCCCGACGTTGAGCACCACGGAGATCCGGGGCGGTGCCACCTCGCAGAGGTACCGCACGTGCCCGATGCCCCGGGCGCCCTTCTCCATCACCAGGTAGCGGGTGGTCGGTCCGGCCTGCAACGCCGTGTACGGGTGGCCCAACTCGTTGTTGAACGAGCCGGGCGGCGCTACCGTCTCCCCGAGCCGGGCGGTCAACTGGGCGATCAGGTCCTTGGTGGTGGTCTTGCCGGAGGACCCGGTCAACCCGATCACGGTGAGCCCGGGCAGCCGGTCCACCACCGCACGGGCCAGCCGGCCCATCGCGGCCAGCGGGTCGGCGACGACGATCATCGGCACCCCGGGCACCTCGCGGGTGCCCAGGACGGCCACCGCGCCGGACGCCACCGCCGCGGCGGCGAAGTCGTGGCCGTCCACCTTCTCCCCGTCGAAGGCGACGAAGAGCCCGCCGGGAGTGACCTTGCGGGAGTCGAACTCCACGCTGCCGGTGACGGACGCGGCGGGATCGGCGGCGACCAGCCGTCCGTCGACCGCCGAGGCCACCTCGGCCAGGCTGAGCGTGATCACTGGCCCTCCAGATCCCCGAAGCGGCCCCGCAGCGCGTCGGCGAGTTCGGTCCGGTCGTCGAACGGGTACACCTCACCGGCGATCTCCTGGCCCCGCTCGTGCCCCTTGCCGAGCAGGGTCACCACGTCACCCGGCGCCGCCAGCCGCACCGCCTCGTCGATCGCCGCGCGGCGACCACCCACCTCGATGACCTGGGCCGCCGCGCCGGCCTGCTGGGCACCCACCAGCACCTCGGCACGGATCGCCGCCGGATCCTCGGTACGGGGGTTGTCGTCGGTCACCACCACCACGTCGGCACCGGCCGCGGCGGCGGCACCCATCGCCGGTCGCTTGCCCCGGTCCCGGTCGCCGCCGGCGCCGATGACACAGATCAGCCGACCGGTGCTGAGTTCCCGCAGCGCGGCCAGCGCGGCCACCACCGCGTCGGTCTTGTGCGCGTAGTCGACCACTCCGCGCACCCCGCCGGCCACGCCCACCGACTCCAGCCGGCCCGGTACGCCCCCGCAGGCGGCCACTCCCTCCGCGGCGGTCACCGGGTCGACCCCGGCGGCCACCAGGCTGGCGATGGCCAGCAGGGCGTTCGACACGTTGTGTCGGCCGGGCAGCGCCACCCGGGCGGGCAGCACCAGCCCGTCCGGGCCGTGCGCGGTGAACCGCTGCGCGTACCCCTCGCCGGTCAACTCGTCGGCCCACCAGGTGGCGGCCGGGTCCCCGGCCGCGGAGAAGCTGACCGTATCCGGTTTGAACAGCGCCTTCAGCGCGGGGTCGTCGTGGTTGAGCACCTCGACGGCACAGCGGCCGTCGAACAGGCGCGCCTTGGCCGCGAAGTAGTCCTCGGCGTCGGCGTGGAAGTCCAGGTGGTCGGAACCGAAGTTGGTCCAGCCGCCGACGGCGAACCGCACCCCACCGACCCGGCCCATCGCCAGGGCGTGGCTGGACACCTCCATGACCACCGCGGTCACCCCGAGCTCACGGGCCGCGGCCAGCATGGCGTGCAGGTCGGTCGCCTCGGGCGTGGTCCGCACGCTGTCGATCACCAGGTCACCCAGCCGGGTCTCCACGGTGCCGATCAGGCCGGTGGTGTGCCCGGCGGCGCGCAGCCCCGACTCGACAAGGTAAGCGGTGGAGGTCTTGCCGGCGGTGCCGGTCACTCCGATCACGGTAAGCCCGGCCGTCGGATCGCCGTAGACGGTCGAGGCGAGCGTGCCGAGCACCGCCCGGGGGTCGGCCACCACAAGCGTCGGCAGCCCGCTCCCGGCGGCCCGCTCGGCACCGGCCGGATCGGTCATCATCGCGACCGCGCCGGCCGCCGCCGCGTCGGCTGCGAACTCCGCGCCGTGTCGTCGGGCGCCGGGCAGGGCCGCGTACAGATCACCGGGGTGGACCTCGCCGCTGGCGTGGGTCACCCCGGTCACCACCGGATCGGCACTTGTCGGGGACGCCACGGCGAGCCGGGCGGCCAGGTCACCGAGCCGGACCCCGGTCACGGAACGGGGACGAGGATTGCCGCGCACGGCGTCAGACCCTACCCGGTCGCTCGGTCCACGCCGCACGGCGCGCCTGAATCTCCGTCTCATGGAGTCGAACCGCAGGTAGCGGCTACGGGAAAACGGTGAACGTCGGTGCCGCCTCGGTCGACGGCGGTACCCGGAAGTGACGCAGGGTGAAGGTCATCATGTCCCGGAAGGCCGGCGCCGAGATCTGCCCCCCGCCGCCGCTCGGGCTGTGCACGAAGACCGCGATGACGTACCGGGGATTCTCCGCCGGTGCCATCCCGATGAACGAGGCGACCTCGCCGGGCTGCTTCTTGCCGTCGACAAGCCGCCAGCCGGTGCCGGTCTTGCCGGCGACCCGGTAGCCCGGAACCGCGGCGGCCAGACCCGTGGCGTCCGGCACCGTGGTGACCGCTTCCATGATCGTACGCAGCGCGGCGGCGTTGTCCGGGCTGAGCACCTGCCGGGTCGCCGGCTCCGGCGCCGGGGTCCGTTTCCCGTCCGGGGCGATCGTCTCCTTCAACAGGTGCGGTTGGACGTACACGCCGTCGTTGGCGATGGCGGCGTACGCGGCGGCCATCTGCAACGGGGTGGCGTCCACGCTGTGCCCGATCGGCACCGACCCGTGCGACGACTCGCTCCACTCCTGTACCGGCAGCAGCCGCCCGCTCGCCTCACCGGGCATGCCGACCTCGGTCGGCTTACCCAGGCCGAACCGCCGCTGGTAGTCGAGCAGGCGTTCCGCGCCGAGCTTGTCGGCGATCTGGATGGTGCCGACGTTCGAGGAGTACGCCATCATGCCGGCGACGCTCATCCGCCGACCGTCCGCCTGGTGGGTGTCCCGGAACCAGGTGTCGCCCTTGCGGATCGCGTTGGCGACCGGGAACGACGTGTCGGCGGTGATCACCCCCTCCTGCAGGGCGGCGCCGAACGTGATCGGTTTGTGCACCGAGCCGGGGTCGACGATGAAGCTGGTGGCCGCGTCCTCCCGGTCGGTCGGCTCACTGGGGAACGGCTTCGCCGCGTTGTAGGTGGGGTGGCTGGCCTGGGCCAGCACCTCGCCGGTACGCGCGTCCAGCACCACGGCCGCCCCGGTGCTGCCCTGCACCTGCTGCATCCGCTCGCTGAGGATGCGCTGCACCATGTACTGCAGGTCGCGGTCGACGGTGAGCACCACCGAACTGCCCGGCTTCGCCTTCGTGGTGCTGCTGTAACCACCGGGAATGGGGGCGGCCAGATCGCCGAGGCCGACCTCGAAGACCCGTTGGCCGTCCTCGCCGTGCAGCACGTCGTCGAAACGCGCCTCCAGGCCCTCCAACCCGACCATGTCCGGGCTGGTGAAGCCGATCAGGTTGGCGGCCAGGTCACCGCCGGGCACCTCGCGCCGCTCGTCGCGGTGGGCGGCGATGCCGGGCAGCTTCAACGCCATGATCTCCTTGGCGCGACCGATGTCCACCCCCCGGGCCAGGTACTCGAACTGCGAGTCCACGCCGTTGATCCGCTTGCGGGGCTTCATCTTCTCGGCCAGTTCCGAGGCCGGGATGCCGAGCAGCGGGGAGAGCGACCGCGCGGTCGCCGCGACGTCCACCACCCGGGTCGGGTCGGCGTAGACGTACCGGGCCTCGACGCTGTGCGCCAGGGCGGCCTCACCGGAGCGGTCGAAGATGGTGCCGCGCGGCGCGGGCAGCGGCACGGTCGTGATGCGGTCGGCGAGCCCGCCATCGGCGTACGCCGGAGTGTCGACCGCCTGGAGCACGACGAGCCGCACGCCGACGGCGACGAAGAGGGCCAGGGTCAGTGCGGTGCCCAGCCGCAGCCGACGCCCCGGGTCGGCCAGCCGGGGCGGGCGGGGCGGCTTGCGTGACGGCCGGCGCGGGGGCGGCCGGTCACCCCGACGCGGCTCCCGACCGGCGACCCGCCGCCGGGGCGCGGTGACCGGGGGCTCGTCGCGCGGGGTGCGATCGGTGACGGTACGGGTCACCGTGGCGCGACCGGCACCACCGTCACGGCGGGCCGGGCCGCCCGGCCGACCGGCGGCACGGCCGGCGGTGACCCGGCCGCCGTCGAGGACCTGTAGCGCCGGCCGGAACGGATCCTGCGACCGGTTGCTGCGCGGGGTACGCCGCTGCTCCGCCCGCCCGGCGGTGGGCGCGCCACCCTCACGGACGGAACGGCCTCGCGGGGTGTAGGCGCGGGCGTCGGAGATGCCGCCGATGCCCCGCTCCGCGTCCCGCTCCCCCGCCGAACGGGGCGGCACCCCCCGCTGCCCGCCGCCACGCGAGGAACCGCGCCGGGAGCCTTCGGCGTCCCGGCGCGGTTCCTCCGACCTCGGTGGCACGGCCTACCCCTCCGCGCCCTGCTGGCTGGCGATGGAGAGCTGCCCGCCGGCCGGCTGGGGCACGCCGATCACCTTGCCGTCCGGCAGCCGGATGTACGCCGGCTCGCCCGACTCGACGAGCCCCAGCTTGCGGGCCTGGGCGGCCAGGTTGCCCGGCGACTCGGACTCGGCGATCTGCTTCTTCAGCTGCTGCTGCTCCACGTCGAGCTTGGTCTGCTGCTGCTGCAACTCGTCCAGCCGGAAGGCGTTCTCGTTGATCTTCGTGTTGACCGCCAGGATGCCCAGCACGCCACCGACGACAAGCACCACCACCAGCGCGGCGAACGGCGCCCGCGGCACCCGCACCGGCGGCGGCGGAGCGACCCGCAGCCGCGGCGACTCCGCGCGCTCGGCCGCGACAGCGGTGCGCTCCACCGGACGCAGCGCCGCGTTGCCCTGGGTCGGAAACTCGCGCGCCCCCCGGGCGCGAGTCTCCGCCGACCGGTTAAGCCGGTCCGTCCGCCGGGCACCGTCACCCGATCCTCGGGTCCGCTCCGCCGCGATCCGGCCCCCCGACCGCGGTGTGCGCTGCCCGGCGCCGGCGATGTCCCGACGCTTGTCTACGTTCATGTCCCCTCCCCCTCTTCGTCCGTGGTGTCCCCCGGCGCCCGCCGCGGATCCGGACCGGATTCCGTGGCCGACCCCGTCCCCGGTTGGTGCATCGCCTTGACCCGGCGGCGGTACCGTTCGCGGTCGGTACGCCCCCGTTGCCGTGCCTGCGGGTCGATCCGCTCCGCGGCCCGCAGGCGCACCGATGCGGCCCGCGGGTTCGCGGTGACCTCCGCCTCCCCGGGCAGTTCCGCGCCCCGGCTGAGCAGCCGGAACGTCGGCTCTGACCCGGGCAGTTCGACCGGGAGGTCGATCGGGCCCGTGCTGCGGACCCGATCGGCGAGCGCCTGCTTGGTGAGCCTGTCCTCCAGCGAGTGGTAGGACAGGACCACCAGGCGACCGCCGACGGCAAGCTTGTCCAGAGCGGCCGGCAGCGCTGTCTCCAGCGCTGCCAGTTCTCTGTTTACCTCGATCCGTAAAGCCTGAAACGTTCTCTTTGCCGGGTGTCCCCCGGTTCTCCGGGCCGGTGCCGGAATCGACTCCCGGACCAGTTCGGCCAGCCGCGCCGACGAGGTGATCCGGCCGCGTTCCCGCTCCCGGATGATCGCCGAGGCGATCCGCCCGGCGAACTTCTCCTCGCCGTACACCCGCAGCACCCGGGCCAGGTCCGGGTGCGGGTAGGTGTTGACCACCTCCTCGGCGGTCATCCCCCGGGTCTGGTCCATCCGCATGTCCAGCGGCGCGTCCTGCGCGTACGCGAACCCGCGGTCGGGCGCGTCGAGCTGCAACGAGCTGACACCGAGGTCGAACAGGACGCCGTCCACGGACGGGTAGCCCAGCCGGTCGAGCACCTCGGGCAGTTCGTCGTAGACGGCGTGCTCCAGGTGGACGCGGTCGGCGAACCGGGCCAACCGGACCCTGGCGTGGGCCAGCGCCTCGGTGTCCCGGTCCAGGCCGACGAGCACCGTCTCCGGGTGGGCCTGGAGCACCGCCTCGGCGTGACCGGCGAGACCCAACGTCGCGTCGACGTGTACGGTGCGTCCACCCCGGCCCAGCGCGGGGGCCAGCAGCTCGAGACACCGCTCGAGCAGCACCGGCACATGCGTGCCGCGTAGCTCCCCCATGTCGACCCCCACTGGTTGAACCGGTTGTGTATCCGCGCCCTGTTCGTCGGACGACGCCGTGCCGTCGTACCGCCAGATCCCCATCCGCTCTCCGCCCGCCCGTCGGGCCGTGGCCCGGTGGGTCGGATCGTGCGCCTGGCACCGGGGAAGGGATGCCAGGAACTCGAAAGCGGCTGGAGATCTCGCAGTACGTCGGGCGTCGCCACGCCCTACAGACCGCCGGGCAGCACCCCTTCCTCGATGTCGGCGAAGTCGTCTTCGCTCTCGGCGAGGTAGGTCTCCCAGGCGACCTTGTCCCAGATCTCCACCCGGGTGCTCGCACCGATGACCACCAGGTCCCGGTCGAGCCCCGCGTAGGTGCGCAGGTGCGCCGGGATGACCACCCGACCCTGCTTGTCCGGCACCTCGTCGTGCGCGCTGGCGAAGAACACCCGGCTGTAGGCCCGGGCCGCCTTGTGCGTCATCGGCTGCGCGCGCAACTGCTCCGCGATCCGCTGGAACTCAGGCGTCGGGAAGACGTAGAGACAGCGCTCCTGCCCTTTGGTGATCACGACACCCCCCGCCAGCTCATCCCGGAACTTCGCCGGAAGGATCAACCGGCCTTTGTCGTCCAGGCGCGGAGTGTGGGTGCCGAGGAACATCGGCCCAACCCCCTCGCCCTTTAGCGGCGTTCGCGCGCCGCTGACCCCCCGGGCCGGTGGGCCCCTCCCGGCCCCACCAATGCGCCCCACTCTACTCCACTTCCCTCCACTCGCAACCAGATTCGACCGCGTGGCGCGCCGCGCCGCACGACAAAACCGCACGTCAGCCGGGGTGGAGCGGAGTGGAGGGCCGCGCGGCCCGCCAGGGCGGGTCCGCTTTCCGACATAGATCGACTCCGTCCGGCCGAGGGTCATCCGACCGGGCGCCGGCCGCGCCGAGCCGAACGGATCGCCGTCGGTGCCGATCTCGCGGGTCCGCTGGTCCGGTAACCTCGCTCGCGTGACGGACGCGAAGATGCCCCTGCGGGCGAAGGTGGCCAGCTCCGTGTCCCGGACCGCCGCGGCGTTGTCCCGGGCGGCGGGCCGGGGCGACGGGTCGGTGATCGGTGGTTGGCTCGGCCTGAAGATCGACCCGGAACTGCTCGCCCACCTCTCCGCCGGACGGGCCATCGCACTGATCTCCGGCACCAACGGCAAGACCACCACCACCCGGCTCGCGGCCGCTGCCGTCGGGGTGCTCGGCCGGGTCGCCACCAACTCGTTCGGCGCGAACATGCCCACCGGGCACACCTCCGCGCTGGCCAAGGCCGGCAGCACGCCGTACGCCGTGCTGGAGGTCGACGAGCACTACCTCGCGCAGGTGATCGAGGCGACCGACCCGCACGTGGTGGCGCTGCTCAACCTCTCCCGTGACCAGCTGGACCGGGCCAAGGAGGTCGCCATGATGGCGCAGCTATGGCGCGCCGCACTGGCCCGACACCCGGACATCCGCGTGGTCGCCAACGCCGACGACCCGATGGTGGTCTGGGCCGCCACCCCGCCGGCCACCCACGATCAGCGGATCACCCCGCCGCACGTCACCTGGTTCTCCGCCGGACAACGCTGGCACGACGACTCCTGGGTCTGCCCCGAGTGCGGTTCCACCATCCAGCGCTCCGGCGAGCAGTGGTGGTGCACCGGTTGCCCGCTGCGCCGGCCGGAACCGCAGTGGACCGTGGACGACGAGGGCGTGCTCGACCCGACCGGCGCCTGGTACAAGGTCAAGCTCCAGCTCCCCGGCAAGGTCAACGTCGGCAACGCGGCCACCGCGCTCGCGGTCGCCGCCGAGTTCGGCGTCCGCCCCTTCGACGCGGTCCCCCGCCTCGGCGACGTCACCTCGGTGGCCGGGCGTTACGCCCAGGTCGTCCGGGAAGGTCGCACGGTACGGCTGTTGCTGGCCAAGAACCCGGCCAGCTGGCTTGAGGCGTTCGACATGGCCGACGAGGCGCCGACCCTGCTGTCCATAAACGCCCGCGACCCCGACGGGCTGGACACCTCCTGGCTCTTCGACGTCGACTTCGCCCCGCTGCGCGGACGTCTGGTGCTCATCACCGGCGACCGGGCGTACGACCTGGCCGTGCGCCTGGAGGTCAACGACGTGCCCTTCCAGTACGTGCGCACCTTCGACGAGGCGGTCCGGGCGGTGCCGCCGGGCCGGCTGGAGGTCATCGCGAACTACACCGCGTTCCAGGACATCCGAGCGGAGTTGGACCGTGTCAACTGAGACCCTGCGCATCGTCTGGATCTACCCGGACCTGCTGTCGACGTACGGCGACCGGGGCAACGCCCTGATCCTGGCCCGCCGGGCTCAGCAGCGCGGGTTCCCGGTCGAGGTGCTGGAGGTCCGCTCCGACCAGCGGCTGCCCACCACCGCCGACATCTACCTCATCGGCGGTGGCGAGGACGGCCCGCAGGCGCTCGGCGCGCAACGGCTGCTCGCCGACGGCGGCCTGCACCGGGCGGTCGCCCAGGGTTCGGTGGTGTTCGGCGTCTGCGCCGGCTACCAGTTGCTGGGCACCTCGTTCTTCGCCAAGGGCACCCAGTACCAGGGCCTGGAACTGCTCGACCTCTCCTCCGACCGGGGCCCCAGCCGGGCCGTCGGCGAGTTGGCCGGTGACATCGACGCCCGCCTCGGCCTGCCGCCGCTGACCGGGTTCGAGAACCACGGCGGCCGCACCCACCTCGGCCCCGGGGTCTCCCCGTTGGCCCGGGTCACCGCCGGCGTCGGCAACGACGGTGCCACCGAGGGGGCCTGGCGGGGCAAGCTGCTCGGCACGTACTCGCACGGCCCCGCGCTGGCCCGCAATCCGGCCCTGGCCGACCTGCTGCTGCGCTGGGCGACCGGCGCGCAGCACCTCCCGCCGCTCGACGACACCTGGGCCGACCGGCTGCGCGCCGAACGCCGGACCGCGGTGGCCACCGCCCGGGCATGATCCGGGGGCTGCGGAGACGACTCCTGCGGACGGGCCGGTCGGGCGAGTCCGCAGCCGGCGTCCCACAGCCCGACCCCACGTCGGCCGACCCCGCCCAACCCGGTGCCGAAACCGCCCAACCCGGTGCCGGCCCGGGCGACGACGCACGGTACGGCGACACAGCGCTCACCGCCCCAGCCACCGCGCGGCGGCTCCTGCTGCTCGCCACGACGCCGTCGGTCACCCGGTTCTCGCTGCTGCTGCTCCTGCTCGCCGCCTTCGGGGTGACGCTGCTGCTGGTGCCGCAGCCCGACCCGACGGCACTTCCCGACCTGGCCGACCGGATGGGTCGGCTCGCACCGGTGGCCGGTGTGCTCGGCGGAGCGCTGCTGCTGGTGGCACTGGTCCCCCGCACGTTCATCACGCTCGCCGCAGGAGCGATATTCGGGGCCCTGGAAGGTGCCGCGTACGCCCTCGGCGCCGCGCTGCTGGCGGCGCTGATCGGCTTCACGGTGGGCCGGGTGCTGGGCCGTGAGTTCGTCGCCGAACGCGTCCGGGGCCGGCTGGCCCGCCTCGACCGCTGGTTCACCCGGCAGAGCGTCCTCGGCGTGGTCACCGTACGGCTGCTGCCGATCTCCGGTTTCGGTCTGGTCAGCTACGGCTACGGCACCACCGGCGCGCGGGTGTTGCCGTTCCTCGTCGGCAGCGTGATCGCCTCCGCGCCGACCGCGTTCGGCTACGCGGCGGTCGGCGCGGCCGTGACCAGCCCCAGCGAGATCAACTGGTTCGCCGCCGCCCCGGCCTCGCTGGGCTTCATCGCCAGCGCCGTGCTGCTCGTCCGCTGGTGGCGCACCGAACGCCGGCTCCGCCGCCCCCTCCCCTGAGCAACCCAAGACCGCCCCCCAACCACCGTCCCACGCAGGCCGCGCACCTCACGCAGGCCGCGCAGTTCCGCGGAAAGTGCTGGGTCCGCGGCGGTCGAGGCAGCACTTTCCCCGAAGGTGCGGACGCAGGTGAGCCTGGGGCGGGGGTGGGAGTGGTGCGGGTCAGCGGGGCGGGGTGACCAGGCCGGCCTCGTACGCGGCGATGACCAGGTGCACCCGGTCCCGGGCGCCGAGCTTGCTGAACAGCCGGGCCACGTGCGCCTTGGCGGTGGCCGCACTGATCACCAGTTCGGCGGCGATCTCGGCGTTGGACAGGCCCCGACCCACGAGGGTGAGCACCTCGCGCTCCCGATCGGTCACTCCGGACAGCGGCCGGGGCGACGGCACCGCCGGCCGGCGGGTGAACTCGGCGATCAGTCGCCGGGTGACGCCCGGTGCGATCAACGCGTCCCCGGCCGCCACCACCCGGATCGCGCCGAGAATGTCCTCCAGCGCCATGTCCTTGACCAGAAAGCCACTCGCACCGGCCCGCAGCGCGGCGTGCACGTGCTCGTCGTCGTCGAACGTGGTGAGTACCAGCACCCGGACGGGACCGCCGGAGTCGGTGATCGTCCGCGTCGCCTGGATGCCGTCGGTTCCCGGCATCCGTAGATCCATCAGCACCACGTCGGGCACGACCTCACGAGCCAGGCGCACCGCCTCGGCACCGGTGCCCGCCTCGCCGACCACCGCCATGTCCGGCACGTCGGCGATCAGCACGCGCAGCCCGGCCCGCACCAGCGGCTGGTCGTCGACGAGCAGCACCCGGATGGTCACCCGTCCACCGCCTCGGCCCGGCCGACGCCAGCCGGGACGACGATCTCCGAGGGCACCGGCAGCCGGGCCGCCACCCGGAAGCCTCCCTCGGGGCGCGGCCCGGCCCGTAGGTGGCCACCGACTGCCAGCACCCGCTCGCGCATGCCGATCAGTCCGTGCCCGTCGACGCCGATCGGGCCGCCACGGCCGTCGTCGACAACCTCCACCGTGACCGCGTCGTCGCCACGCTCGACGATGACCTGGCACGCGTCGACCCCGGCGTGGCGGACCACGTTCGTGAGTGCCTCCTGGACGATGCGGAACGCGGCGAGGTCGACCTCGGCCGGGACGGGTGCGTCGCCGGTCGTACACAGCTCGACCCGAACGCCGGCGTCGCCGGTGGCGGCGACCAGCCGGTCCAGGTCCGCCAACCCGGGCGCGGGCTCCAGCGACGCCGGATCCCCGTCGCCGTGGCGCAGCGCGCCGAGGGTACGCCGCAGCCCGGCCAGGGTGTCCCGGCTGGCCGCCTCGATGGTGGCCAGGGCGGCACGGGCCTGCGCCGGCTGGGTGTCGATCACCCGCGCTCCCACCCCGGCCTGGATGGCGATGACACCGATGCTGTGCGCGACCATGTCGTGCAGTTCCCTGGCGATGCGCAGCCGTTCGGCGGTGACCGCCTCGGCGGCGGCGTGGACGCGCAGCGCGGCCGCGTAGTTCCGCCGGGCCCGCACCGAGTTGCCGGCGATCCAGGCTGCCGCGACCGCCAGCACGGTCAGCGCGGCCTGGTTCACCGGCTCGACTCCGAGGTTCACGAAGGCCGCGAGCAACTGCGTCACCAGCACCACCCCGGCGGCGGGCACCGACACCCGACGGGAACGGTTCGCGGCGACCACGGCGAGCGCCGCGTCGACGGCGAGGAACTGGAGGTTGAACAGATCACCGAGGTATCCCGGGTCCCGGCCGTGCACTGTCGCGCTGCACAGCGTCGCACCGGCGAGCATCAGGCCGAGCCCGGTCAGCGGCCGGCGGCGCAGCAGACCCGCCGGTAGCGCCACGATCAGCACCGGCACCAGGTAGCGCACCGGCAGCCACCAGCCCACGACGCCGACACCGTCGCCGCTGTGCGCCACGGCCGGCGCCATCACCCAGAGCGCGGGCAGGAGCGCGACCCCGGCCCACACCAGCGCCGCCCGCAACACCGGCACGGCGCCACGCGGTCGGAGCAGGGCGATGGCGTTCACCGGCACACGGTATCCAGCTCCGCGCCGCACCGGCATCGGCCCGGGGGCGTACGCCCGCAGGCCACCGCCCTGGTGCGCGGTACGGCCGGTGGGGTGACGCGGTCGGGCCCGGCGACCGGCAGCGTGAACGGCATGATCGAACTTGATGGCCTGACCCGGCGGTACGGCCGCACCACAGCCGTCGACGACCTGACCCTGACCGTCCGGCCGGGCCGGGTGACCGGCTTCCTCGGCCCCAACGGAGCCGGCAAGTCCACCACCCTGCGCATGGTTCTCGGGCTGACCACCCCGACAAGTGGCACCGCCACCGTCGGCGGCGTCCGGTTCCGGGCTCTTGCCCGCGGGCTGCGGCACGCTGGCGCGTTGCTCGACGCCGCGGACGTGCACGGCGGGCGCAGCGCCCGCGCCCACCTGGCCAGCCTGGCTCGCAGCAACGGCATCGGGGCCGCCCGGGTCGACGAGGTGCTGGGGCAGGTCGGCCTCGACGACGCCGCCGACCGCCGGGTCGGCGCGTTCTCGCTGGGGATGCGGCAGCGCCTCGGTATCGCCGCCGCGCTGCTGGGCGACCCACCCGTGCTGATGTTCGACGAGCCGTTCAACGGCCTGGACCCGGAGGGGGTGCGCTGGGTGCGGGGGTTGTTCCGCCGGCTCGCCGACGAGGGCCGCACGGTCTTCGTCTCCAGTCACCTGATGGGCGAGATGGAGCACTGCGCCGACCACCTCGTGGTCATCGGCCGGGGCCGCCTGATCGCCGAGGAGTCCCTGGACGAGTTCGCCGCCCGCGTCGGCCGCGCCGAGGTCGTCGTGCGTACCCCTGAGCCGGCCACCCTGACCACGGCGCTGGCGGACGCCGGCGCGAGAGTGCGCCCGGATCCCGCTGGTGCGCTCACCGTGACCGGGGTGAGCGCCGAGCGGATCGCGGAGCTGGCCCTGGGCCTGCGGATCCCGCTGCACGAGTTGAGCCCCCGCACCGCCTCGCTGGAGGAGGCCTTCATGGCGCTCACCGCCGCCGATGTCGAGTACGCCGCCCGGGAGAGCCGATGACCGCCGTGACCCGACCCACCACGCCGACCACCCTCACCCGTCCGGCACGCTTCCGTGACCTGCTCGCCGCCGAATGGATCAAGCTCTGGTCGCTGCGCTCCACCTGGGCCGCCTTCGCCCTGATCCTGCTCGCCATGGTGGGCCTCGCCGGCCACGCCGCGCTGGCCACCCACGCGGGCTGGCCGGACTGGCCGGCCGAGCGGCGGGCGGTGCGCTCCCCGCTCTGGGACGCCTTCCCCACCGAGGCGCAGATGTTCGTCGTCCTCGCGGCCAGTGGTGTCGGCGCGGTCGCGATCGGCGGCGAGTACGCCTCGGGGCTGATGCGTACCACGTTCGCGGCCGTCCCTCGGCGCAGCGCCGTCGCCGCCGCGAAGCTGACCGTGCTGACCGGCGTGCTGACCCTGCTGGGTGCGCTGGGGGCGGCGGCGGCGTTCACGGTGTCGCAGGCGATCCTCGCCGACGTCGGCGCGAACATGTCCGTCGGTGACCCCGGCGCCCTGCGTGGCATCGCCGCCTCCGCGCTGCTGGTGCCGCTCTGCGCGCTTGTCGGTATGGCCCTCGCCGCGCTGATCCGGCACACCGCGCCGACGATCGTCACCGCCGCGACGGTGCTGCTCCTGCTGCCCACCGCCGTCGACGAGAACGAACGCTGGAGCGCGCTGCTCCGGCACGCCATGCCGCTCCCCGCGTGGCAGCGGCTGATGGAGCCGACCGGCCCCCCGGCCTGGCTCGACAACCCCTATCCCGCGACCGTCACCGGCGCCTGGACCACCTACGCCGCCTGGGCCGCAGTAGCCACCCTGATCACCATCACAGCCCTACCCCGCCGCCACCCCTAACCCCTCACCAACCACCCCCTCGCCCTCCCGGGAGGGTCGGGGAGGGCCGGGAGGGTGGGGGGTGGGGTCAGGCGACGATGGAGACCATGCGGGTGGGGATGACGATGACCTTGCGGGGGTCCTTGCCGGCCAGGGTGGTGGCGACCGCGGCCAGGGCCGCTGCGCGTACGTCGGTCTCGGTGGCGTCGGCGGGGACCTCGATGCGGGCGCGGACCTTGCCGTTGACCTGCACCGGGTAGGTGACCGTCTCGGCCACCAGCAGGGCCGGGTCGGCGGTCGGGAAGTCGGCGTAGGTCAGTGAGGTGTCGTGGCCCAGCCGCTGCCACAGCTCCTCGGCGACGTGCGGGGCGAACGGCGCGACCATCAGCACCAGCGGCTCGGCCACCTCGCGCGGGGTACCCGCCAGCCGGGTCACCCCGTTGGTCAGCTCGATCAGCTTGGCGATCGCGGTGTTGAAGCGGATCTGCTCCATGTCGCCCCGGACACCGTCGATGACCTTGTGCAGCAGCCGCCGGGTCTGCTCGTCGGCGGGGGCGTCCACCACCCGCGACTGCCCGGTCCGCTCGTCGACGACGGCCCGCCAGACCCGTTGCAGGAACCGGTACGAGCCGACCACCGCCCGGGTCTCCCACGGACGGGACACCTCCAGCGGGCCCATCGACATCTCGTAGACCCGGAACGTGTCGGCGCCGTAGGCGGCACACATCTCGTCCGGGGTGACCACGTTCTTCAGGGACTTGCCCATCTTGCCGTACTCGCGGTTGACCTGGACGTCACCCAGGAAGAAGCCGCCGTCGCGCTCGGCGACCTCCTCCGCCGGCACGTAGGCGCCCCGGGCGTCGGTGTACGCGTACGCCTGGATGTAGCCCTGGTTGAACAGCTTGCGGAACGGCTCGAACGAGGACACATGGCCCAGGTCGTACAGCACCTTGTGCCAGAACCGGGCGTACAGCAGGTGCAGCACGGCGTGCTCGGCCCCGCCGACATACAGGTCGACGCCGCCGCAGTCGCCCTCACCGCGCGGGCCCATCCAGTACCGCTCGTTGTCCGCGTCGACGAACCGGCCGTCGTTCGTCGGGTCCAGGTAACGCAGCTCGTACCAGCAGGAGCCGGCCCACTGCGGCATCACGTTCGTCTCCCGGGTGTACCGCTTGGGGCCGTCACCCAGGTCCAGCTCGACCTCGACCCAGTCCCGGCGGCGCGACAGCGGCGTCTCCGGGTCGCTGTTCGCGTCCTGCGGGTCGAAGGTACGCGGGGAGAAGTCGTCCACCTCGGGCAGCTCGACCGGCAGCATCTCCTCCGGCAGCGCGATGGCCGCGCCGTCGGCGTCGTACACGATCGGGAACGGCTCACCCCAGTAGCGCTGCCGGCTGAACAACCAGTCCCGCAGCCGGTAGGTCACCGCGCCCTGGCCGCTGCCGGTCTCCTCCAGCCAGGCGATGATCCGGGCCTTGGCGTCGGCCACCCCCAGGCCGTCCAGGTCCAGGCCGCGCTCGGGCGCGGCGCTGTTGATGGCCGGCCCGTCCCCGGTGTACGCCTTGCCGTCGAAGCCCTCCGGCGGCTGCACGGTACGCACGATCGGCAGTTCGAAGACCTCGGCGAACTCCCAGTCCCGCTCGTCCTGGGCGGGCACCGCCATGATCGCGCCGGTGCCGTAGCCGGCCAGCACGTAGTCGGCGATGAAGATCGGGATCTGTCCCCCGGTGACCGGGTTGGTGGCGTACGCGCCGGTGAAGACGCCTGTCTTCTCCTTCGTCTCGGCCTGCCGCTCCACGTCGGTCTTGGCCGCCGCCGCCTTGCGGTACGCCTCGACGGCCTCCCTCGGGCCGGCGTGCCCGCCGGTCCACGCGTCCCGGGTGCCCGCCGGCCAGGCCGCCGGCACCAGCGTGTCGACCAGCTCGTGTTCCGGGGCCAGCACCATGTAGGTGGCCCCGAAGACGGTGTCCGGGCGGGTCGTGAACACCCGGATCGGGGCGGCCGGGGTCGGGAAGTCGATGTGCGCGCCCTGGGACCGGCCGATCCAGTTGCGCTGCATCAGCTTGATCGGCTCGGGCCAGTCCAGCTTGTCCAGGTCGTCCAGCAGCCGGTCGCCGTACGCGGTGATCCGCATCATCCACTGCTTCAGGTTGCGCTTGAAGACCGGGAAGTTGCCCCGCTCGGAACGGCCGTCGGCGGTGACCTCCTCGTTGGCCAGCACCGTGCCCAGCCCGGGGCACCAGTTCACCGGCGCCTGCGACACGTACGCCAGCCGGTGGTCGTCGACGATGGCGCGTCGCTCGGCGGGCGACAGCTCGGCCCACGGCCGGCCGTCCGGGGTCCGCCGGGTGCCGTCGGCGAACTCGGCGATCAGCTCACTGATCGGCCGGGCCCGGCCGGCCTCCCGGTCGTACCAGGAGTTGAAGATCTGCAGGAAGATCCACTGGGTCCAGCGGTAGAAGTCGGTGTCGATGGTGGCCACCGAGCGCCGCTGGTCGTGGGCCAGCCCCAGCCGGCGCAGCTGCGCCTTGTACCGCTCGATGTTGGCCTCGGTGGTGGTCCGGGGGTGGGTGCCGGTCTGCACCGCGTACTGCTCGGCGGGCAGGCCGAACGCGTCGAAGCCCATCGCGTGCAGCACGTTGCGGCCGGCCATCCGCTGGTAGCGGGCGAAACAGTCGGTGCCGATGTAGCCCAGCGGGTGCCCGACGTGCAGCCCGGCACCGGACGGGTAGGGGAACATGTCCAGCACGTACAGCTTCTCCGCACCCGACCGGGGGTGGGCCGGGTCGGCCAGCGGGCCGGACGGGTTCGGCGCGTGGAAGCTGCCCTCCCGTTCCCAACGGTCCTGCCAGCGGCGTTCGATCTCGTCGGCCAGCGCCGCGGTGTACCGGAACGGTGGGACCTCTGCCTCGGTCATGGCCTTCTCCTCGCGTCGCTCGGCGGAGTCTGTCGCAGTGCTGGCTGGTCTCGGGTCTGCCTCGACGGCCCGTCTCCGGGCCGGCGGCGGGCACGAAAAAGCCCCTCACGCAGGAGGGGCCGCCGTGCTGTCGCGCGCTCAGCGCATCAGCACGGCCCGGTAAGAAGCAGGAAGACTCCGGCCATGCCCGGCAGTGTACCGCGCGTGATGCGACGCCGCTTCCCACTACCCCTCAGGCGGAGTCCCGGGCCGGCTCGTCGCCGCCCTCGCCGGCCCGGCCGCCGAGTTCGTCGTAGCGGGTGATCGACGCCAGTGGGGTCCCCGCGCGGTAGGCGGCCCGGGCCAGGGCGTAGCCGCCGACCGGCGCGGTGAACAGTTGCAGCCCGACGGCGGCCAGCACCACCACCGCGGTACGCCAGCCGGGAATCAGCAGCAGCACGCCGAGCAGGACGCAACTCAGCCCCAGGCTGGCCGCCTTGGCCACCGAGTTCATCCGGTGGTAGACGTCCGGCAGGCGGATCAGACCGACCGCGCTTATCGCGATCAGCCCCGTGCCGAGCAGCAGCAGCGCCGACGCCGCCACGGTCCGGATCACCGCTGCCTCCGGTGCACCAGCCGGGCCATCGCCACCGTGGCCAGGAAACTCACAAGCGTCCCGCTGAGCACCAGGTCGAGCAGGTCCGGGGCGCGCAGGCGGGCGGCGAGCACCGCCAGGGCCGCCAGGAAGACGAAGAAGCCCAGGTCCAGCGCGGCCGCCCGGTCGGCGTCGGTCGGGCCGACCACCAGCCGGACGATCACCACCGCCATCGAGCCGGCGAGAACCACGAGCACCGCGTCGAGCAGGAACATCGTCACCTCCGGATCACCTCCGACCGGCCCCCGTCGGGGCCGCCGTCCGGGTGGGTGGCCGGGCGCAGGGCGGCCAGCAGCCGCCACTCCAGTTCGGTCACCTCCCGGCGGAACGCCACCGGGTCGGCGGCGTACATGCCGTGCACCGACAGCGCGGCACCTGGTTCCCGGTGCACGCCAAGGGTCAGCGTGCCCGGGGTCAGGCTCACCGCCAGCGCCACGGCCGCCACCTCGGTGTCGGTGGCCGCCCGCAGCGGTACCCGCACCACCGCCGGCGCCAGCCCGGAACCGGGCGTCAGGATCTCCCAGGCCACCGCGAGGTTCGCCTGCACCAGCCGGACCGCGAAGTAGCCGGCGAACCGCAGCACGCGGCGAGTCCGCACCGCCGTACGACGGACGACCGTCATCACCGTGGTGCTCATCGGCCGGTCACCGCCCGTACGTAGCCGGCCGGGTCACGCAGTCCGGCCGCCGCCGTGTCGGCGACCACCAGCAGCGGTTGAGCTGCCAGCCCGGCCGCCAGGGAGAGGCCGGCCAGGGCCAGCGGCGGTCCGACAAGCGTCGGACCGATCCGTTTCGCCACTGTCGACGACGCCGGTGGCGCACCGGTGAACAGCGCGCTCCAGATCTTCAGCATGGACAGCAGGGTGAGCAGGCTGACCAGCACCGCGACCGCCATCGCCAGCCAGGCGCCGGTCTCCGCGGTGGCCCGCAGCAGCAGCAACTTCGCCACGAAACCGGAGAACGGCGGCAGGCCGGCCAGCGACAGCGCCGCCCCCGCGAAGGCGAGGGCGAGCGTGGGACGTTGCCCGGCCAGCCCGCCGGAACCGTCCAGCCGGTCGGTGCCCCGGCCGACGCGTACCGCCGCCGCGCAGAGCAGCAGCGCCGCCTTCACCAGGATGTACTGGGCCAGGTAGTAGACCGCCGCGGCCAGGCCGGCAGTGGTGAACAGAGCCAGACCGAGCAGCACGTAGCCGATCTGGCTGACCATGTGGAAGGTCAGGATCCGCCGCATCGAGTCCGCACCGACGGCACCGAGCACGCCTACCACCATCGACAGCAGCGCCACCGCGCCGAGCAGCCAGCGGTACCCGGGATCTCCGTCGTACACCACCGCGTAGATCCGGATCACCGCGTAGAGACCCACCTTGGTCAGCAGCCCGGAGAAGAGCGCCACCACCACCGGCGAGGCCACCGGATAGGTGCGGGGCAGCCAGTCGTGCAGCGGCACCAGCGCACTCTTGACGCCGAGGGCGAGCAGCACCACACCGCAGGCGACAGCGACAGTCGGCTCGTCGCGGGCCGCGCCGGCCAGCTCGCCCAGCCCGACCACTCCGGTGGTGCCGTAGACAAGCGCCACCCCGGCCAGCAGGAGAGTGGAGCCGAGCAGGTTCGTGGCCACGTACACCCGTCCCGCGCCACCGCGCCCGGCCCCGCCGGCCAGGCTCAGCAGCACGTACGAGGGCACCAGCATCACCTCGATCAGCACGAAGAGGTTGAACAGGTCGGTGGTGAGGAACGCGCCGCTGCCCCCGGCGGAGAGCACCAGCACCAGCGGCAGGAAGTGCGGGCGGCGGTCGTCCCCGGAGCCGACGGCGGAGACGAGGCAGCAGAGCACCACGACTGCGGTCACGGTGACCAGCAGGGCACTGAGCGCGTCCGCCGCCAGGCTGATGGCGATCGGGCCGGGCCAGCCACCGACCCGCAGGACGGGCACCGCGCCATCGCTGGTCCGGACCAGCAGGACCAGCCCGGCCACCAGCACCACGCCCATGGTGGCGAACGCGCCGACCCGACGCAGCCGGATGCGACCCGGCAGGGCGAGCAGCACCCCGGCGACCAGCAGCGGTCCGACCACCGGGATCAGCAGAAGACCGCTCACCCCGGCCGCCCCGCTGCGCCGTGCCCGCCGGTGTCGTCGCGTCCGCCGGCACCGTCGGAATCAGCCTCGTCAGCGGGATCCGCACCGCTCGTGGGTCCGCCGGCATCGCGCCGCAGCAGGCCGAGCAGGTGGACGGTGATCCCGAAGGTGATCACGATGGCGGTCAGCACGAACGCCTGCGGCAGCGGGTCGGCGGTGTCCGGGCCCACCTCCTCCAGCGCCGCGGTCCGCCGTCCGAGCCCACCCGCGGCGAGCAGCACCACGTTGACGGCGTGCCCGAGCAGCACGAAGCCCAGCACCACCCGCAGCAGGCCCGGCCGCAGCAGCAGGAACACCCCCGCGGCGACCAGGACACCGACCACGAACGCGGCACTCACCGGGCGCCTCCGGCCCCCGATGGCACGGCCGGGCGGGCCGGCGGTACGCCGAGGCGTCGTACCGCGGCCACCACCAGCGCCAGGACCATCAGGTATATCCCCAGGTCGAACAGCAGCGACGTGGACAACGACGGCACCGGCCCCGGCGTGTCCAGGGTGAGTGGAGTGAGCAGCGGCCGGCCGGCGACGAGCGGCGCCAGACCGGCGACCGTCGCGCCCAGCAGCCCGACCGCCGCCAGCGGCACCGACCTGAGCCGGCCCAGCACCGGCGCCCCGCCGGGGTGCGCCAACTGGCCGAGCCCGACGGCGGTACCCGCCAGCAACGCCCCGATGAAGCCGCCACCGGTCTCCTCGTGCCCGCGCAGGAACAGCACCGCCGAGGCGAGCAGCATCACCGGTGCGAGCACCCGGTAGGCGAGGCAGAGCACCAGGTCCTCGTCGGCGGGATCGGCGTCGGCCGACACGACCGGACCACCGGCGGTGAGCCGGACCAGCCCGAGTGCCACCACCGCGAGCACCACCGCCTCACCGAGAGTGTCCAGGGCCCGGAAGTCCACCAGGATGGTGTTGACGACGTTGGCACCGCCGGTCAGGTCCTCCGCCCGGTCGAGGTACCACCGGCCGGGGTCGGACAGCCGGTCGCGGCCGGTCAACACGGCGGTACCCGCGCCCGCCGCGACGCCCATGGCGACCGCCAGCAGGGCCGCGCCGGTGACCGGCCAGTGCCGCCCGACGGGGGCGAGCCGACGCGGCTGCTGCCGCAGCGCCAGCATGACGACCACCGCGGTCAGCACCTCCACGAGCATCAGGGTCAGTGCCACGTCAGGTGCTCCGACGGTCAGGAACCACGCGGACAGCAGCAGCCCCACCACTCCGGTGAGCCCGATCGCGGCCAGCGCGGACCGCACCACCAGCAGCCCGGCGAGGGCCGTCACGAGCAGTACCAGCAGCAGCCAGTCACCGGGCCGACCCGGCGCGCCGCCGAGGCTGACCGGCCCGTCCGGCAGCGCCACGGCCGCCACCGCGGCCAGGACCACCGCGGCCAGCAACGGTCGAGCCAGGTAGGGCGTCGGACCCGACGCGTGCGCGGTCCGACCGACCACCGAACCGGCGTGCAGCAGCGCGTGTCGGGCGCGCTCCAGCAACTCGGCGAACGGTGGGGTGGTCGGCACGGCCCGCAGCCACCTGTCGACCCGGACGCGGCCGAGGAACATCAGCACACCCAGCAGCACGGTGAGCAGGCTCAGCCCCAACGCCGGGGTGAAGCCGTGCCAGAACGCCAGGTAGGGCGGCGTACCCTCCGGGCGGGCGTCGTTCGCGGCCCGTTCCACGAGCGGGCTCAGCACGGCCACCGTGGGACCGAGCGCGGTCGCCACCACCGCGGCCACCGCGGCCGGGGCGAGAAACGCCCAGGACGGCTCGCGCAGCTGGCGTTGCCGGGTCGGCCCCTCCACCATCCCGTGCACCAGACGGGCCGCGTACGCGAAGGTGAGTACCGAGGCGAGCACCCCGAGCCCGGCGGCGCACCAACCCAGCAACCATCCGCCGTGGGCCTCACCGAGGGACTCGAAGATCGCCTCCTTGCCGACGAAACCGATGGTCGGCGGCAGACCGGCCATCGACATCGCCGCCAGCACGGTGAGCCAGACCGTCGCCGGCATCACCCGGTGCAGCCCGGCCAGCTCCCGCACGTCACGGCTGCCCGCCTGATGGTCGATGATGCCGACCAGCATGAACAGGGTCGCCTTGAACAGCGCGTGGGCGACGGTGTAGAGGATCGCCGCAGCGTCGGCGGCCGGGGTGCCGACGCCGATCACCCCGACCAGCAGGCCGAGCTGACTGACCGTCGAGTACGCCAGCAGCGCCTTGAGGTCGTACTGACGCAGCGCGAGCAGCGCGCCGAGGATCGCGGTGAGCAGACCGACGGCGATCAGGGTGCCGTCCCACGCCCAGGAGCCGGCGAACACCGCCGAGAAGCGCATCAGCAGGTAGATGCCGGCCTTGACCATCGTCGCCGCGTGCAGGTAGGCGCTCACCGGCGTGATCGCCACCATCGCGCCGGGCAGCCAGAAGTGGAACGGCAGCTGCGCGGACTTGGTGAACGCCGCGACGATGATCAGCGTCCCCACCACCCAGGCCGGCCCCCCGCTCAGCCGCTCCGGCTCGGCCACGATGGTGTCCAGGCTTGTGGTGCCGAGGTGCACCGCCAGCAGCACGATGGCGGCCAGCAGCGCCAGACCGCCGGTGACGGTGACCAGCAACGCCTGCACGGCGGGGCCGGTGGCCGCCGGCCGGCCGCCCTGCCCGATCAGGACGAAGGAGAGAATCGAGGTGAGTTCCCAGAAGACGAAGAGCACCAGCAGGTCGTCGGCGAGGACCAGGCCCAGCATCGCGGCGGCGAAGAGGGTCATCGTGACGTACACCCGCTCCTGCTCCACCTCGTTGCCGTCGAGATAGCGGGGGCAGTAGGCCATGATGAGCGCGCCCACACCGAGGGCCAGCAGCGCGAAGACCAACCCCAGCGCGTCCATCCGCAGCGCGGCGTGCGCCTCCAGGCTGGGCAGCCACCGCCAGGCCACGGCGACCTCCCGGTCGTCGAGGATCACCGGTAGCCGGATGAGCAGCAGCGCCGCCGCGACGAGGTACCCGGCGGCCAGCGGATAGCCGGCGTCGCGGCCGAAGCGCCGCACCAGCAGCGGTACGCAGGCCGCCAGGCCGACCTGCCAGGCGAGCGCGACGGCCAGGATCACCTCGTCCCGCCCGCCTCAGTAGCCGATGGCGGCACCGTCGCCACGCGGGTCGGCACCCGCCTCCAACAGGCCCCGCTCGGCGTCGATCCGGATCGCCTGGGCGTGGCCCATGTTGTCGTCCCAGTTCGGCATCATCCGCACCGGCTGGCCACGGCGTTGCAACTCGCGCACCACCTCGTCGGAGATGCGCCCTTCCAGGGAGAGGTCCTGTGCGCTGCTGCCCCAGGTACGGCCCATCAGCCAGCGGGGAGACTCGATCGCCTGCTGCACGTCGTAACCGAAGTCGATCAGGCGGGTGAGCAGCGCCGCGTGGGTCTGCGGCTGCCCCTCGCCCCCCATCGACCCGAAGGCCAACCACGGTCGGCCGTCGACGCAGACCAGACCCGGGATGAGAGTGTGGAAGGTCCGCTTCCCCGGCTCCATCCGGTTCGGGTGCCGCTCGTCCAGGGAGAAGAAGGAGCCCCGGTTCTGCGGGATGATCCCGGTGTCACCGGAGACCAGTCCGGCGCCGAAGTCGTGGTAGATCGACTGGATGGCGGAGACGACCAGCCCGTGCTCGTCGACGACGCAGAACGCACAGGTGTCGCCCTCCGGTGCGCGACGGCGGGCCTGAGGTCCGAAGCGGATCCCCGGCTCGACGTCGGCCATGACCATCGCCCGGTCCGGCCGGATCAGCTCGCGGCGACCTGCCGCGTACGCCTTGTCGAGCAGGTCAGAAATCGGGATGTCCACCCAGTGCCGGTCGGTGAGCCACTCGTCCCGGTCGGCGAAGGCCAGCTTCACCGCCTCGGCGAGGTGGTGGTAGTAGTCCGGGGTGCCGTCGCCCCAGGCGGCCACGTCGTAGCCCTCGATCAGGTTGAGCAGCTGAAGGGCGGCGAAACCCTGCGTGTTCGGTGGCATCTCGTACACGGTGTGCCCCCGGTAGTCGACGGCGATCGGCTCCTCCCAGTGGGCCTGGTAGGCGGCCAGGTCGTCCGGATGCAGCGGCGATCCCTGCGCGGCGATCCCGGTGCAGAAGCGCCGCCCGAGGTCGCCCTCGTAGAAGCCGGCACGAGCACCCTGGGAGGCGATCAGTTCCAGCGAGCGGGCCAGCTCCGGCTGCGCGATCCGTTCCCCCTCACGCCGCGCCCGGCCCTCCGGCACGAACAGCCGCGCGGTCGAGGACTCCGCGCCGAGCAGATCGAGATCCTCCACCAGCCAGTCAGCGAGCGAGCGAGCCACCGGCACGCCGTGCCGGGCGTAGTGGATGGCGTCGTCGAACAGACTCGCCCAGGGCAACCGGCCGTACCGCTCGTGGGCCAGCCGCCAGCCGTCGACCGCGCCCGGCACGGTCAGCGCCGACAGTGGGCCGCGCGACGGCACCTCCTCGGTGTGGCCCCGCTCGCCGTAGTAGTCGCGGGTGGCGGCCTGAGCCGCGGGGCCCGAGGCGTTCAGCGCGTGCACCGCACCATCGGGCTCGGCCAGCAGCCAGAAGCCGTCGCCGCCGAGGCCCGCCATGTGC